>NZ_JAFIQU010000009.1 GCF_017355985.1 Arenibaculum pallidiluteum | reverse complement strand
GCACCACCGCAGCCCCCGCCGCAACCGGCAGAACGACCGCCGACAGGCGCTGAAAACGGGCGGGATTCGCAAATCGATGCATGGCGGGCACGGGCTCTGATCCAGGTGGGGACGTCATAGGCACGCTGCGCGGAGCTTGGCCAGTCAGGGATAATCCCTACCGGCGCTGCATCCGCCACGGCAGGGAGGGTCGGCGCAGGCCAGGTCCAATCTAAAGAACTAGTCCATATAGGGGGTTTCCCGGACTGGTCGGCTCTCCCTTCGCCTGTCATTCCTGCCTTGGCCGAAATTTTCAGCAATTCCGAACATGAGCCGTCCCAGCCTCTCCGCCCCACCCGCGATTCCCATCGGAACGGCCGGATCGGCCCTCCCGTCGGGGCCGACGCGCCGCCGCGAGCTCGCGATCTTCGCGGTGCTGGCCTTCGTCCTGGTGCCGGTCGCCTCGGTCGCCGTCGTCGGCGGCTACGGCTTCATGGTCTGGATGTACCAGCTCTGGGCCGGACCTCCCGGCCCGGGCCTGTGAGGGCCGGAGCATGAGGACGCTTCCCCGGACCGAAGGCCGGGCCGCCGAGCTGCACGTGGCGAGCCTCGTCGCACGCGCCGCGCCGGGCTCCATGGACGCGGCCTGCCGCGCGATCGCAGGAGTGTGCGGCGCGGAGGTCCACGCCGCCGAGGACGGGCGCATCGTCGTCACCCTGGAGGCCGGGAGCGAGCAGGAAGTCGCCCAGGCCATGGACGCGATCACCGTCCTGCCGGGCGTTGTCTCCGCCCTGCTCGTCTACCACCACGCCGAACCGCTCGACTCCCTCGAGGATCCGATCCCATGAACCTTCCCCTCAGCCGCCGCGACTATCTCAAGGCCCAGGCGGCCGCCACGGCGGCGCTCGCCGCAGGTCTGACGCTCCCGGCCTCGGCCACGCCGCTGCCGACCGGCGACGCCGCGCGGCTCACCTGGTCCAAGGCGCCCTGTCGCTTCTGCGGCACCGGCTGCAGCGTGATGGTCGGCGTGAAGGACGGGCGGGTCGTAGCGACCCATGGCGACCAGCAGGCCGAGGTGAACCGCGGCCTGAACTGCGTGAAGGGCTACTTCCTGTCCAAGATCATGTACGGGCAGGACCGCCTGACGACGCCGCTGCTGCGCAAGAAGAACGGCGTCTACGACAAGGATGGCGAGTTCACGCCGGTATCCTGGGACGAGGCCTTCGACGTGATGGCCGGAAAGTTCAAGGATGCCCTGCGCAAGAAGGGACCGACGGGAGTCGGCATGTTCGGGTCCGGCCAGTGGACGGTGTTCGAGGGCTACGCCGCGAGCAAGCTGTTCAAGGCCGGCTTCCGGTCCAACAACATCGACCCCAACGCCCGGCACTGCATGGCCTCGGCGGTCGCCGGGTTCATGCGCACCTTCGGCATCGACGAGCCGATGGGCTGCTACGACGACATGGAGCATGCCGACGCCTTCGTGCTCTGGGGCTCGAACATGGCCGAGATGCACCCGATCCTGTGGACCCGGGTGACCGACCGCCGCCTCTCGGCGCCGCACGTGAAGGTCGCCGTGCTCTCGACCTTCGAGCACCGCAGCTTCGATCTCGCCGATATCGGCATGACGTTCCGGCCGGGCACCGATCTCGCGATCCTGAACTACATCGCCAACCACATCATCCGGACGGGGCGCGTCCACAAGGACTTCGTCGCGCGGCACACCACCTTCGTGAAGGGACAGGACGACATCGGCTATGGCCTGCGGCCCGAGCACGCCCTGGAGAAGGCCGCCAAGGGCGTCGCCAAGGCGGGCGACGCGGAGCCGATCTCCTTCGAGGAGTTCGCCCGCTTCGTCGAGCCCTACACGCTGGAGAAGGTGTCCGAGCTCAGCGGCGTTCCCGCGAGCCGGCTGCAGGCGCTGGCCGAGCTCTATGCCGACCCCAAGACCAAGGTGATGTCCTTCTGGACGATGGGCTTCAACCAGCACGTCCGCGGCACCTGGGCCAACAACCTCGTCTACAACATCCACCTCCTGACCGGGAAGATCAGCGAGCCCGGCAACAGCCCGTTCTCGCTGACCGGCCAGCCCAGCGCCTGCGGCACCGCGCGCGAGGTCGGCACCTTCTCGCACCGGCTGCCCGCCGACATGGTGGTCACCAACCCGGAGCACCGTGCCCATGCCGAGCACATCTGGCAGCTCCCGCCGGGCACCATCCCCGACAAGCCGGGGTCCTGGGCGGTCAAGCAGGACCGCGACCTCCGGGACGGCAAGATCAACGCCTACTGGATCCAGGTGAACAACAACCTCCAGGCCGCGCCGAACGTGGCCCAGGAAACCTATCCCGGCTATCGCAACCCCGAGAATTTCATCGTCGTTTCCGACGCCTACCCGACCGTCACCACCATGGCGGCGGACCTGATCCTTCCGGCCGCCATGTGGGTCGAGAAGGAGGGCGTGTACGGCAATGCGGAGCGCCGGACCCAGGCCTGGCACCAGCTCGTCGACGCCCCCGGCGAGGCGCGCTCGGATCTCTGGCAGCTCGTCGAGTTCTCCAAGCGATTCAAGATCGAGGACGTCTGGCCCGAGGATCTGCTGGCCAAGGCGCCCCAGCACCGGGGCAAGACGCTCTACGACGTGCTCTTCGCCAACGGGGTGGTCGACCGTTTCCCGGTGGCCGAGTGCGACGCGGCCTACGCCAATGCAGAGGCGAAGGCCTTCGGCTTCTACCTGCAGAAAGGCTTGTTCGAGGAGTACGCCGCGTTCGGGCGCGGGCACGGCCATGACCTCGCGCCTTACGATACCTACCACCGCGTGCGCGGCCTGCGCTGGCCCGTGGTGGACGGCAAGGAGACGAAGTGGCGCTTCCGCGAGGGCCACGACCCCTACGTTCCGGCGGGCGAGGGTGTCCGTTTCTACGGACACAAGGACGGCAAGGCCCGGATCTTCGCGCTGCCGTACGAGCCGCCGGCCGAGAGCCCGGATGCCGAGTACCCGTTCTGGCTCAGCACCGGCCGCGTGCTCGAGCACTGGCACTCGGGCTCCATGACCATGCGCGTGCCCGAGCTCTACAAGTCGATGCCCCAGGCCCTGTGCTTCATGCATCCCGACGACGCGAAGGCGCTCGGACTGCGCCGCGGTTCCGAGGTGCGGGTCGCCTCGCGCCGTGGCGAGGTCCGGGTGCGGGTCGAGACCCGCGGACGCAACAAGCCGCCGCGCGGCCTCGTCTACGTCCCCTGGTTCGACGCCGACGTCCTGATCAACAAGGTCACGCTCGACGCGACCTGCCCCGTCAGCAAGCAGGCGGACTTCAAGAAGTGCGCCGTGAAGATCATCCCGGTCTGAGGCGTTCCAGAATGCGCAGAATCCTCCTCCTGGCCCTTGCCGCGGCGCTGCCCTGCCTGGCGATGGCCGCCGACCGCCCGGCCTATACCGGCGCTCCCGTTCCCGAGGTCCAGCCCGCCGCCCCGATCGCCAAGGAGACCACCGACGACAAGCGGCGCTCGCGGAACTACCCGGACCAGCCGCCGGTGATCCCCCATGCGATCCGCGACTACCAGCTGGACCTGAACGCCAACAAGTGCCTGACCTGCCATGGGCGCGAGAACACCGAAGCCAGTCAGGCGCCGATGATCTCGATCACCCATTTCCAGGACCGCGAGGGGCAGACCCTCGGCGCGGTGTCGCCGCGGCGCTACTTCTGCACCCAGTGTCACGTGCCCCAGTCCGACGCGCGGCCGCGCATCGACAACCTGTTCCAGGACGTCGACCGGACCATTCGCAACGCCCAGCCGACGGAACAGCGGAAATGACCGTTCTCGCGACGCCGCTCCGCTGGCTGCGCGCCGGCTGGACCACCTTCAAGCGGCCCTCGGCGCATCTGGGGATCGGCTTCCTGACGCTCGGCGGCTTTCTCGCGGGCGTGATCTGGTGGGGCGGCTTCAACACGGCGCTGGAGGCGACCAACCGCGAAGCCTTCTGCATCGGCTGCCACGAGATGAGGGAGAACGTCTACGCCGAGCTGCAAAGCACCATTCACTTCACGAACCGGTCGGGCGTCCGGGCGACCTGTCCGGACTGCCACGTTCCCCACAACTGGACCGACAAGATCGCGCGCAAGATGCAGGCTTCCAAGGAGGTCTGGGGCAAGATCTTCGGCACCATCGACACGCCGGAGAAGTTCGCGGCGCACAGGCTGACGCTCGCCAGCAACGAGTGGGCCCGCATGAAGGCGAACAACTCGCTGGAGTGCCGCAACTGCCACTCCGTCGAATCCATGGACATCACGAAGCAGGGTGCGCGCGCAGCGGCTGCGCACCAGACCTTCCTCTTCACCGGGCAGAACACCTGCATCGACTGCCACAAGGGCATCGCGCACCGACTGCCCGACATGAAGGACGTGCCGGCCTGGAACAAGCCTCCTCAATCGGCTGCCCGGCCCGACGGCGCAGGCGCAGCCGCCCCGCACTGACGAAGGTGCGGGGGAGAGAACCGGAGGACGGCGCCTGCTCCTCCGCGGCCGGCCGTCAGGCCCGGAGCCCAAGCATCCCGCGCGCCTCGGCCGGGGTGGCCGGGCGGGCGCCGTGGGCAGCGCAGAGCTCGGCCGCCACCTGGACCAGCTCGGCGTTGCTGCGCGCCAGCCGCTCCTTGGTGATGCGGATATTGTCCTCGAGCCCGGTGCGCACGCCGTCGCCGCCGCGCTCCAGCACCCAGCGCATCACCTCGTTCTGGTGGCGGCCGATGCCCGCGGCGGTCCAGGTCGCCTTGGGCAGCACGCGCCGGAGCTCGTCCAGCAGGATGTCCAGCAGGCGCTCCTCGGCCGGCATGGCATTCTTCACACCCATCACGAACTGCACATGGGGCCGCTCGCTCATCAGGCCGGCCTCGACGAGCCTTTTGGCGCCGTGAATATGCGAGAGATCGAAGATCTCGATCTCCGGGGCGATCCCGTTCTCCTTCATCTTGGAGGCGAGATCCGTCACCAGCGCGGGCGCGTTCTCGTAGACGATCGTCGGGAAGTTCACCGATCCCGTCGAGAGCGAGGCCATGTCGGGCTTCAGATACAGCGCGCTGCCGCGCGCCGCCTGGTCGCGGCCGCGCCCGCCGGTGGAGAACTGGACGATCATGCCGGGGCAGTGTCTGCGCACACCCTCCTGCACCTGGGCGAACAGCTCAGGCGAGGAGGAAGGGCTCTCGTCCGGGTTCCGGACGTGGATGTGGACCAGCGAGGCGCCGGCCTCGTAGGCCTCGTGGGTGGATTCGACCTGCTCGGACGGCGTGACCGGGAGGGCGGGATTGTCCTTCTTGCGCGGAACCGACCCCGTGATCGCGACTGTGACGACGACCGGTCTCATGGCTGTTGCTCCCTTGCTGAATGGAGGGCGCCCACCTCGGCGTCACGCCCTCCCGGCCTGCAGACGGCGTGTCCAGTCCGCCAGCGAGACCAGGAGCTGCCGGACGAACTCCCGGGTCGTCTCGTCCGCGAGGTTCAGGTCCACGTCGAACTTGGATTGCGCCTGGCCGATCATGACCTCCGGCTTGTTGACCGGAAAGGCGTTCAGATAGACCAGCATCTGGCGCAGGTGGTACTGGGCGCGGGCGGTGCCGAATATGCCGCCGCTCGCGCCCATGATCGCGACCGGCTTTCCTTCGAAGGGCTGGTTCGGCGGGCGCGAGGCCCAGTCGATCGCGTTCTTGAGAACGCCCGTGATCGAGTAGTTGTATTCCGGCGTCACGAACAGGATCGCGTCGGCGCCGGCGATCTGGCCGCGCAGACGCTCGACCGGCGGCGGATAGCCCTCGGCGCGCAGATCATCGTTGTAGAGCGGCAGGTCGCCGATCTCGGCGATGTCGATGCTCATCCCCTCTGGGGCAAGGTCCCGGGCAGCGCGCAACGCGGCCGTGTTGAAGGACCCCTTCCTGAGGCTGCCGGATATGCCGATCACCTTCATCGCGTTCCTGTCTCCATCGTCATCGGTCCCGCACCGTGCCCTCGCGTCTTCCCGGCGGCGGCCGTTCGTCGCGATTCCCAACGGTCCCAACAGCGCGTGGCACCATAGGATCCGGCGTGGGATCCGGAGGGCCGGAACAGGTGTCCGTCAACGGGAACGCGTCCGTGACGGCGCGCCAGGGAAAGCTGCCCCATCTTCGATGGAATGCTATGTTTCTCCCGTCCTCGTGCGGATCGACCTGAATGAACCTGATTTCGCGGCTCCTGGTCCTGGTCTGCATCGCCATCGCGCCCGCCGTCGCGATCCAGGCCTACAACGTGCTGAAGCTGCGCAAGGACCTGGAAGCCGAGGTCCACCGCAACACCGCGCAGTTCGCCGCGGACGCGGCTGCCGAGATCGACACCGTCGTCCACTCCACGCGCCTGCTTTTGGGCTCCATCGCGGCATCGCCGGCCGTCGTCCAGGGGAATGCGGAGGAATGCACCGCCCATGTGGCCGCGATCGAGCGGCGTTTCCCGGAATACACCCGTATCGGCGTGGTCGACGCAGACGGGAACGTGACCTGCTATTCCCAGGCGCGTCACCTGAAGGTGGATCTCGAGTCGCGGGCCTATCTGCGCGAGGCGCTGCAGCGGGACACTTTCACGGTGGGGCTGCTCACCCGCGGGGCCGCGAGCGGACGCCACAGCCTCCCCATGGCGCTGCCGGTTCAGGGCGGGCAGGGGAGGCCGCGGCTGGTCTTCGCGGCGCTCGACCTCGGCTGGCTCAGCGAAAGGCTGGCGGGACGCTCGATCCCCGACGGAGGATCGATCACCGTCGCGGACCGCGCGGGCACGATCATCGCGCGCAATCCCATGCCGGAACGCTTCATCGGCACACGGATCCCAGATGCCTATCTCCATCTCCTGGAGGCGGCGGAGCCGGGAACTGTGGAGGTCCAGAGCCAGGACGGGACATCCCGCCTGCTCGGCTACGTGCCGCCGGCGCGCAATGGGTCCGGCCTCTACGTCAGCGCAGGCCTGTCCACGCGCGCCGCCTTCTCCGCCATAGATGCGGCCAGCCGCAGCGGCCTGCTGCTGGTCGCCTTCGGATCGGCCGTGGCGCTCGCGGCGGCGCTCGTGGGCGGCTACGCCTTCATCCGACGCCCCGTGAACGGGCTGCTGGCGACCACCCGGCGGTGGCGTGACGGCGATCTGGCCGCTCGCGTCCCGACGAGCGGCCTCGGGGGCGAGATCGACCATCTCGCCCACGCCTTCAACGAGATGGCCGATGCCGTGCGACGTCGCGACGAGGCGCTGCGGGCGAACGAGCGGCGGCTGCTCCAGCGCGAGCGCGACTTCTCGGACCTGCTCGTCGCCAGCAGCCCGGACGGGATCCTCGGCTACGATCCATCCTTCCGCGTCACGACCTGGAGCCCCGCCGCCGAGCGCATGATCGGCCTGCCGCAGGAGGCGGTGGTCGGCCGCAGCTTCTTCGCCCTGTTCCCCTCGGCCCGCGGCACCGCGCTTGAGGCGGCGATGCGCGCCGCCCTGGCCGGAGAATCGCGCGAGATCCCCGGCATGCCCTACCCGGCGGAGACCGGGCGGCAGGGCAGCATCGAGATGCAGCATTTCCCCTTGCGCGACAACTCGGGGACGGTGGTCGGCGGCATCGCCTTCATCCGCGACGCAACCGAACGCGAAAGGCTGGAGAGCCGCCTGCGCGAAGCGCAGAAGCTCGAGGCCGTGGGACGTCTGACGGGCGGCATCGCGCACGACTTCAACAACCTGCTCCAGGCCCTGTCGGGCTGCCTGCGGCTGGTGCGGCGCAAATCCTCCGAGCCGGCGCTGGAGCCGCTCGTCGAGACGGGGCTGCAGACGGTGGAGCGCGGCGCGAAGCTGACGCAGCAGCTTCTCGCCTTCGCCCGGCGGCAGGATCTCAGGCCCGAGGCCGTGGACCTGCGCAAGCGCATCCTCGGCATGTCGGACCTGCTGGCCCGTGCCCTGCGTGAGGACATCAGGCTGGAGATCGATGCCGAGGAAGGGCTCTGGCCCGTGGACATCGACGCGACGCAGTTCGAGCTCGCGATCCTCAACCTGGCCGTCAATGCGCGCGACGCCATGCCGCGCGGCGGCGAGCTTCGGATCCGGGCTCGCAACGTCACGGGCTCCGAGATCCGGACGGAGTTCGCGGGAGTCGAGCCCGCGGGCCACTTCGTGCGCATCTCCGTCT
This sequence comes from Arenibaculum pallidiluteum, assembly GCF_017355985.1. Lineage (GTDB taxonomy): Bacteria > Pseudomonadota > Alphaproteobacteria > Azospirillales > Azospirillaceae > Arenibaculum > Arenibaculum pallidiluteum. The sequence goes on along the minus strand of NZ_JAFIQU010000009.1, from coordinate 187,453 downwards.
CGGACAGCGGCGAAGGCATGCCGCCCGAGGTCCTGGCGCGCGCCTTCGAACCTTTCTTCACCACCAAGGACGTCGGCCGCGGCTCCGGGCTTGGGCTCAGCCAGGTCTACGGCTTCGTGCGGCAGTCCGGGGGGCAGATCCGGATCGCTTCGCGGCCGGGCGACGGAACGGACGTTCTTCTGATGCTGCCGCGCTCGGGCGGGCAGCCCGTCGCGGCCGAGGCGGTCGAAAGGCCAGAGCAGGTCGCATCCGGCGCACGGATCCTGCTGGTCGAGGACGACCCGGCCGTAGCCGCCATGCTGGCGGAGGGGCTGGCCGATCTCGGCTACGAGGTCAGCCAGGCTCCGGGGCCGAAGGAAGCGCTGGCGTTGCTCTCCGGCACGGGCCGGATCGACCTTCTGCTGTCGGACATCGTGATGCCCGGCGGGATGAACGGCGTCGAGCTTGCCCGGACGGCGCGGCGGATCCGGCCCGGGATCCGCGTGCTGCTAGCCACGGGCTACAGCGAGGGGATCGCCGTCGGCGGCGAGTTCAGGATCATCCCCAAGCCGTTCCGGATCGAAGCCCTGCAGGATGCGATCGAGCGGGAGCTGCAGCCCGCGCCGGCCGCGGATGCCCGGGCCGACTGACGGCCGGCGCGCTGTCCCGGCGCAGTGCACATGACGCGGATTTCACGGGCGCCATGGCGCGGACCCTGCCATGATCCTCCGGGAATCACAGCAGCTTCCAAGGGCGTTGGTCATGGGTTCTTTCAGCTTGATGCACTGGTTGGTCGTCCTGCTCGTCGTCGTCCTGCTCTTCGGTGCGGGGCGGCTGCCGCAGGCGCTGGGCGACGTGGCCCGCGGCGTGAAGGCCTTCAAGCGCGGCATGCGCGAGGAGGACGAGAAGCCCGCGTCCATCGAGCCGCCGCCGGCAACTGCCGAGAAGGCCTGACGGACGACGCGGCGCTGCGGGACCGCCGGCGCAAGGCTGCCGGCTCCCGACGCGCGCGTTCCTGACCACGTGCCCCCTGATCACGTGTCCTGATCGCGAGCCATGAGGATCCTGCTCGTCGAGGATGACGCCCAGGCGGCGGCCTATCTGGTCACGGGCCTGACCGAGAGCGGGCATACGGTCGTGCATGCCGACAATGGGCGCGACGGGCTGGCCTGCGCCTCGGCCGAACCCTTCGACGTGCTGGTGGTCGACCGCATGCTGCCGGAGCGCGACGGCTTGTCCCTGATCGGAGCGCTGCGCGCGGCCGGAAACGGGACTCCGGCCCTGATCCTGAGCGCGCTCGGCAGCGTGGACGATCGGGTGAAGGGGCTCCGGGCCGGTGGCGACGACTACCTGACGAAGCCCTATGCCTTCGCCGAGCTGCTCGCGCGCATCGAGGTGCTGGGGCGGCGCGGCACCGCGCCCGCCGTCGCGACGCGACTCGAGGTCGGCGAGCTGGAGATGGACCTGCTGACCCGCACCGTCCGGCGCGCCGGACGGCCCATCGACCTGCTGCCCCGCGAATACCGCCTGCTCGAATACCTCATGCGCCATGCCGGCAGCGCGGTCACCCGCACCATGCTGCTGGAGAACGTCTGGGACTATCACTTCGACCCCCAGACAAACGTGATCGACGTCCACATCGCACGGCTGCGCCAGAAGATCGACCGCGACTTCCCGACGGCCGTGATCCACACGGTACGTGGCGTCGGATACTGCCTCCGTGCTTGACGCTCGCCTGTTCCGCACGACGACCTTCCGCGTCGCGCTGGTCTATCTGACCCTGTTCCTGGTCTCGGTGGCGACGATCCTGGTCGTGGTCTACGGCATGACAGCGACCCTGCTGCAGAACCAGGCCGACGAGACGATCGCGGTGGAGCTGGACGGGCTGCGCGAGCACTACGCCGAGCGCGGGCTTCAGGGCCTCGGCCAGGTGATCCAGGAACGCGCGGCGGCGCCGCGCACCCGCAGCGTCTACCTGCTGGCCGATGGCCGGGGCGCCATCCTGGCCGGCAACCTGGCGGCGTGGCCCCGCGCCGCCAAGGCGCTCGACGACTGGGTCTCCTTCGACGTGGCCAACCCAGAGGCGGAGACCGCGGTCCAGTCAGCCCGGGCGGCGGCGGTCGCCCTGCCGGACGGCGCGCGCCTGCTGGTTGGCCGCGACATGGGCGAGCGCGACCGGTTCCTGGACCGCGTCATCGATGCCCTCGTCTGGGCTCTCGGCCTGACCCTGGGCCTGGGAGTCGCGGGAGCGGTGGTGATCAGCCGGAACTTCATGCACCGGATCGAGGCGATCAACCGCACGACGCGCCAGATCATGACGGGCGAGCTGCACCGCCGCATCCCCGCCGAGGGGGGTGACGACGAGCTGACGCGGCTGGCCGGAAACCTGAATGGCATGCTGGACCAGATCGAGCGGCTGATGACCGGCATGCGCCATGTCAGCGACGGCATCGCCCACGATCTGCGCACCCCGCTGACCCGCCTGCGCGCGCGGCTGGAGCTCGCCCTGATCGGGTCCGAGGACCTGGAATCCGCGCGGGCGGCCATGCAGGACGCCCTGGCCGAGGCCGACCGGCTGCTCGGTACCTTCCAGGCCCTGCTGAGCATCGCCGAGGCCGAGGCGGGCTACCGGCACGCGGCCTTCGCGCCGGTCGCGCTGGCCGAGATCGCGCGCAGCGCCATCGACCTCTACGAGCCGCTGGCCGAGGAGAAGGGGATCGTCATCAGCGCCGCGCTGCGGCCCGAGATCCGGATCGAAGGGCACGAGCAGCTCCTGGCCCAGGCCGCGGTGAACCTGATCGACAACGCCGTGAAGTACACGCCGGCCGGCGGCCGCATCGCGGTCGAGGTCGGGCTGTCGGAGGCCGGCGAGCCCGAGCTCGGCGTCTGTGACAGCGGGCCCGGCATTCCGGGGGCCGAGCGCGCCCGCGTGCTCGAGCGCTTCGTCCGGCTCGAGGGCAGCCGCAGCACCCCGGGCAACGGCCTGGGCCTCAGCCTGGTGGACGCCGTGGCCCGCCTGCACCGCGCCCGGCTCGTGATGGACGACAACGATCCCGGCCTGCGCATTGCCCTGCGCTTTCCGTCGCTTCGGGCCTGACGCCCGGACGCGGCCTAGCCTTCAGGGTGAGATTGCCGGGGTGGCGGGGCCGCCGATCTTCATGCCATCGGGCTTGCGCAGGAGGACGGGAGCATGACCGGGCGCGCTTGGATCTTGCGGTCATTCGCCGGCGCTGTGATGGCGCTGGCGGCGGTGACGGCCGGGGCTGCGGGCGAGCCATCCGCAGCCGAGGCCTCGGACGACCCAGCGGCGCTCGTGCGCCTCCTGGGGCAGCCCGGCCACGTGGCCTTGATGCGCCATGCCCTGGCGCCCGGGACGGGCGACCCGCCGGGCTTCGATCCCAACGACTGCGCGACCCAGCGGAACCTCTCGGAGGACGGAAGGCGTCAGGCGCGCGAGGCCGGGGAAAGGCTGCGCAGCCTCGGACTCGCGCAGGCCCGGGTCCTCAGCAGCGCACGGTGCCGCGCCGCCGAGACCGGCGCGCTGCTGGGCTATGGGGCCGTCGAGCATGCGCCCGTGCTGGACTCCGGCTTCGGCAGCCGCAGCACGCAGGACGAGCGGCGCGCCGGCACCATCGCGCTGATGCGGAGTCTCGCTGGCAAGGGCGGCGCGATCCTACTCAGCCATCAGGTCAACATCACCGCGGTCACCGGAATATATCCGACCTCTGGCGAGCTGGTGGTGCTTCGGGTTCCCAAGGACGGAGACCCCGTGGTCGCCGGCAGGCTGGTCCCGGCCGCCGCAGAATAGGCTTCCGGCCGGCCTTGCCCTTGCGGGCACTTTGAGGCGGGGCCATGTCCTTTCGGTTCCGTCACGCGTCGCGATCCCCGGAAGGAGGCCCGATCCCATGCCGAGAATCCGATCCGAGCGCCCGTTCCTCTACGCTGCCGCCGTCCTCGCGCCCCTTTGGGCCCTGGCCGCGCCTGCCTGGGCGCATCATGGCTGGGGCGGCTATGACAGCAGCCGCCTCGTCGTCCTGGAAGGAACGCTGGAGGAGGTGGCCTTCCAGAACCCGCACGCGTCGGCGCGCATGCCGGCCGAGGGGCAGACCTGGCTGCTGGTGCTGGCGCCACCCTCGCGCATGACGACGCGTGGGCTGCCCGATGGCGCGCTGGCCCCGGGCAAGGTCGTCCGGGCGGAGGGCTATGTCAGCCGCTCCGATCCTGCCGAGCTGCGCGCCGAGCGGATCATCGTGGACGGGCGGACCGTCGAGCTGCGCTGATGGATGGGCACGGAGGCGCCGCGCCCGCTTGGCTCCTCGCGCTCGAGCAGTCCGGGATCGGCGAGGCGATGCGCCAGTCGCTCTGGCTCTATCCCGCGGCCAACATCCTGCACGTGCTAGCCGCGGGGGTCGTGATCGGGGCGATCCTCGCCTTCGATCTGCGGCTGCTCGGCCTGGGCTCCAGGGTTCCAGTCGCCCCGCTGGCCGGCCTGCTGCCACCCCTGGCGGCCTGCGGCATCGCGGTGGCGCTGCCGACGGGCTTCCTGATGTTCACCGCCGACGCCAGGGCGGTCGCGGAGAACCCGGTCTTTCCCTATAAGCTCGGCCTGATCGCGTTGGGGCTCGTTAACGTCGCGATCCTTCATGCCGGTGCCCTGCGCGGCATCGCAGGCTGGGGCGCGGGCGTTCCCGCGGCTGCACGCGTCGCGGCGGCGGTCTCGCTCCTGGCCTGGACCGGCACAGCCACGGCCGGGCGCCTGATCGCCTATTTCTGAGGGTCTTTCCGGCAGCCTGCCGGGCCGCGCCGGCGCGCCCGGGATGCCGGCATGGGGGTTGGTCGCGGCTCCGAAAGGGGTAGCCGTACCGCTTTATCGCAAAAAAGCTACACACATTCGCAGGGTCCGTGCGTTCTAGTCGCTGATGGCGATGCGACGCCCAAAGCAACGACAAGGGAACGAACGGACCATGACCAACCGGATCTTCGCGGCCGGTATGCTCGCGCTGGCGCTTCTCGGCACGGCGGCCTGCGACAACCTCAACCGCATGGAGCAGCGCGCTCTCAGCGGCGGCGCCATCGGCGCCGCGGGCGGCGCCGCCCTTGGGGTTGTCACCGGCGGCAGCCTGGTCACAGGCGCGCTGGTGGGCGGTGCCGGCGGCGCCGCGATCGGCGCCCTGACGACGCCGGGCAACGGCAAGAAGAAGTAGGGGAACCGCTGCGGAGCCGCGCGGTTGTCCTTTCGACGAACGGAGGGACATCATGGCCGAGGACGGCTCCAGCAGCGCCGGCGGGACCGGCGGCGAGAAGATCGAGGGCCCGGCCCGGGACAAGGCGGTGACGCCTGCCGAGGGACGGGACGGCCCGGATGCGCAGGTCCCTTCGGGCCCGCCTCCTGAAGGCGGGGCGGACCCGCGGGACATCGCCGAGGGCGAGGCGACCGGCGGCGGCTACGGCTGAGCGCCGCGCCTCCGCCGGGGTCTCCCCCGGGCCCGGAGGACCGGCCGGGACCTAGAACGCGTCCTCGGGAAAGGCCAGGATGGTGCGGTAGCCCTCGGTCACCGGCGCCAGCAGCCCCGGCGCCTCCACGAGGACCTGCTCGGCAAAGAAGCGCGCCGTCACCAGCTTGGCATCCAGGAATCCATGGTCGGCATCAGGACGGCGCAGCCCGTCCTGGGCGGCCAGGGCACCGCGCGCCAGCAGCCACCCGCCGGCCACGATGCCGAACAGGCGCAGGTAGGGCGCGGCGCCGGCCGCCGCCGCCGCGGGCTCCGTCCGGCCCATGGGGGCCAGGCGCCGGGTCGCCGTCTCCAGCGTGTCGATGCCCGCCGCCAGCGCGCGGGCGATCGTCTCCAGGTCGTCGCCCGGTCGCTCCTTCAGTGCATCCACGGTCTCGCGCATCTCGGCGATGAGCGCCCCGGCTGCCGCGCCACCATCGCGCGCGAGCTTGCGGAAGACCAGGTCGTTGGCCTGGATGCCGTTGGTCCCCTCGTAGATCGGCGCGATGCGGGCGTCGCGGTAGTGCTGGGCGGCGCCCGCCTCCTCGACGAAGCCCACGCCGCCATGGATCTGCACGCCGGTCGAGGCGACCTCGACCCCCGTATCCGTGCACCAGGCCTTCACGACTGGCGTCAGCAGGTCGACCCGCGCCTGCACCAGGGCGCGCGCCTGCGGGTCCTCCAGGGCCTTGGCGAGGTCCAGATGGACGAAGGCGTAGTAGGCGAGGGCCCGGCACGCCTCGGTCCGCGCGCGCATGGACAGCAGCATGCGGCGCACGTCGGGGTGGCGCAGGATCGGGACCGCGGCGCCGCGAGGATCGGCGACGTCCTTGCTCTGGATCCGGGTGCGGGCGTAGTCCCGGGCCTGCTGGTAGGCGCGCTCGGCGATCGCCACGCCCTGGAGCCCCACGCCGAGCCGGGCATTGTTCATCATGGTGAACATGTATTCGAGGCCGCGGTTGGGCTCGCCCACCAGCGTTCCCACCGCGCCGCCCCCGTCGCCGTACACCATCACGCAGGTCGGGCTCGCATGGATGCCGAGCTTGTGCTCGAGGCCGGCGCAGCGGAGATCGTTGCGCGGCCCAAGCGATCCGTCGGGGTTGACGAGGTATTTCGGCACCACGAAGAGCGAGATGCCGCGGGTGCCCGCGGGCGCGTCCGGCAGGCGGGCGAGAACCAGATGGACGATGTTCTCCGTCAGGTCGTGCTCGCCGAAGGTGATGAAGATCTTCTGCCCGGTGATCCTGTAGGTGCCGTCGCCCGCGGGCTCGGCCCGGGCGCGCACCTGGCTGAGGTCCGATCCCGCCTGGGGCTCGGTCAGGTTCATGGTGCCGGTCCACTCGCCGGAGACCATGCGGGGCAGGTACGTCGCCTTGACCGCGTCGCTGCCATGGGCCGCCAGCGCCTCGATCGCGCCCTGGGTCAGCAAGGGGCACAGCGAGAAGGACAGGTTCGATGCCTGCCACATCTCGTGCAGCACCATGGCGAGGGTCGAGGGCAGGCCCTGGCCGCCGTATTCGGGGTCGAACTGGACTGCGTTCCAGCCGCCCTCGACGAAGCGGCCATAGGCCTCGACGAAGCCTTCCGGCATGCGGACGACCCCGTTCTCGAGGCGCGGCGGAGCCCGGTCGCCCACGGTGTTCAGCGGCGCGAAGACGTCGCGCGCCAGCTTTCCGCCCTCGTCCAGGACGGCGGCGACCAGGTCCGGGGTCGCCGCCGCATAGGGCGGAAGCTCCGCCACCCGGCCGAAGCCCGCCACGTGGTCGAGCACGAAGCTGATCTCCCGGATGGGGGCGGCATAGGGCGTCATGGGATCCTCCGCTCCTTATGGCCTGCGGCCTTATACTTGGTGAAAGGCTAATTTCCGTTTACGTAAAGGTCAAGTAAGCCGAACCCTGTCCTGCTTGGGGGCTCATTCGCCCGTGCGGATCGTCGGCTCGGTCAGCACCGGGAAGTTCAGCGAGTTCGCGATGAAGCACCTGGCATGGGCCGTGGCGTGCAGGGCCTCGGCCTTGGCCGCGTCGCCACCCGGCAGGATGGTGATCTCGGGCCGCAGGACGATGCGCGCGAAATGCCCGCCGCCATCCGCCGTCTCGACCATTACACCCTCGGCCCGGTCGGCATAGGAGGTGACCACGATCCCCGCGGCGGCGCACAGGTGCAGGTACCAGAGCTTGTGGCAGGCCGATACCGAGGCGACCAGCAGCTCCTCCGGGTTCCAGCGCGCCGGGTCGCCGCGGAAGGCTGGGTCGGAGGAGCCCGGGATCACGGGCTTCGTCGGGCTGGCGTCGGGCACGGCGATCTCGTGCGCGCGCTCGTAAGCCTTATAGCCCGCCGTTCCGGACCCCGTGTTCCCCGTCCATGTCACGGCGACGGTGTAGCGATGTTCCCGGCCTGCCATGCTTCTTCCTCCGCTTTCGGTGTCCGCGCTGCGGACCATAGAACGGCGCCGCAGGTCCGTCACCGCGGGACGCGTGGCGGCGTCACTTCGCGAAAAACAGCACCGACATGGCGAGCCCGACCGCGACGATCCCCATGCGCAGCGCGTCCGGCGGAATGCGCCGCGCCGCCCGCGCGCCCCAGTAGCCCCCCAGCGTCGCGGCGATAGCCATGATCGCGGCTTCCTGCCAGGCAACGATGCCCGCCACCGCGAAGGTCGCGGCGGAGATCACGGCGAGCACGGCCGAGAGCACGACCTTCAGCCCGTTCATGCGGTTCAGGTCGGTCAGGCCGAGCAGGCTGAACGCCGCCAGCAGCAGGATTCCGAGCCCTCCATTGAAATAGCCCCCATAGACCGACACGGCCGTCACCGTCGCAAGTACGGCCACCTTTCCCGCGGGCCTTCCGCCCCTGCTGCGCAGCCAGCGGGTCATGCGCGGGCCGAATGCGAAGAGCACCGTCGCCACCAGCAGCAGCCACGGCACGATCCCGCTGAACACCGCCGCCGGCGTCACCAGCAGCAGCAGCGCGCCGGCCACGCCGCCGGCCAGCGAGGCGGCCATCAGCCCCGGCAGGCCGACGCCCTGGACCGGTCCCACGTCGCGGCGGAAGGCATAGGCGCTGCTGACATAGCCCGGCAGAACCGAGACCGTGCTCGTCGCATTGGCGGCGATCGGCGGTACTCCCAGGAAGACCAGAGCCGGGAAGGTCAGGAAGGTTCCGCCACCCGCCAGGGCGTTCAGGGCGCCCGCCATGAAGGCCGCGACGGCCAGCAACAGGATCGACAGCAATTTCCCCCGGGCTCCCTAGGCACATTGTTGGTGGACCAAGCTGTAGACGCGCCGCCCATTGGTCTGCAAATTGGTCCGGTCCCGCGCCGCGACAGGAGCACGACCCATGTCCCGCATGCCCCGGGCGCAAGCGCTGGAACGCCTGCGCCGCCATCTCGCCGCGGCCGGCACGGAGCCCCCCGGGCGCCTGCCGCCCGAGCGTCTTCTTGCGCCGCAGATCGGGTGCAGCCGCGCGACGTTGCGCGCCTGTCTCGCGGATCTCGAGGCCGAGGGGCTGCTGTGGCGCCATGTCGGGCAGGGGACGTTCCTCGGGCGTCCGCCACCAGCGGCGTCCTTGCGCAGTCCCCTGACGGTGGAGGCTGCATCGCCCCATGACCTGATCGCGGCGCGGCTGCTGATCGAGCCGCAGATCGCTGCGGCCGCGGCCTGCGCCGCCGATGCCGAGCAGGTTGCGTTCCTTTACGCCCGGGTGCGCGCGGGGCGCGTCGCCCGCGACACCCAGGCCTGCGAGCAGGCCGATGCCGCCTTCCATGCCGCCGTGGGACGGGCCAGCGGGAATCCCGTGCTGGTCGGCTTCATGGGATTCCTCGCCGGCGCACGCAGCCGCGCGGCCTGGCAGCGTGCCTGGGGCAGCACGTATCGCCGCATCGGCGAGGACGAGTTCCGCGGCGAGCACAGCGACCAGCACGAGGCCGTGGTCGACGCGATCTCCGCCCGCGATCCCGATGGTGCCCGAGCAGCGATGGCCGCCCATCTCGAGGTGATTCGCCGCGCCATGCTGGGCTGAGCGCCGGCGTGTTTGTCCCCAGCGCTTCGGGTCGGCAGTATGGGTGCCCCGGCCCTCGGGCCCATGCCTGCGCGATCGACGATGCTCCAGCAAGACAGCGACACCTCCCGTGCCAAGCTCGCCGCCCTCTACGCCTTCTGGAAATCTCGGCGCGGCGACCGGTGGCTGCCGCCGTGGTCAAGCTTCCATCCCGAGGAGTTCAAGTCCTGGATGCCCAACCTCCTGGTGGTCGGCGTCGAGGGGCCCGGCCTCTACCGTCTTCGCCTGGTGGGGACCAGGGTGGTCGAGTACGACGGCGCGGATCACACGGGCCGCATGCTGCACGAGGTCGTGAAGGAGCCCACGCGGCCGGTCGTCCTGCGGCAGTTCGACGATTGCGTGCATGGCGCGCGCCCCATGGCGTTCCGCTACAGAACCTCGGACTTCAGCCGCACTCCCGCGGCGATCGACAAGATTTTCCTTCCGGTCACCGACGCTGCCGGAGGGGTCTGCAGGGTCCTGGTCTGCTTCTACCTGGATTTCCGGGCACAGGAGAGCCGGCGGCGCCCGACGATCCAGGACTACGAGCACGAGGGCACGACGGTGGCCTACGACCCCGAGATGCTCCTGACGCCGGGCGGGCTGGGCGCCTGAGCTGGCGGACCCGTGACGCGGCGTTCGTCGCGATCCCGATTACGCTGGTCCAGCAGCCGCATGATGGGCGTGACGGTCGTGCCGTGCAGGATGATCGAAGTCAGCATGATGAAACTCGCGACTGCCCACAGCGTCGTGGCCTCCGCAGCCCAATTCGCCTCGTTCAGCGCATAGGCGAGATAGTAGATGGATCCGACGCCCCGGATCCCGAAGAAGCCCACTACCAGCGTCTCGGCCCGGTGCCAGCCGAGCCCCCTGAAGGCCAGGAGAGTCGCCGCCGGGCGCACGAAGAAGAGGAAGACGAGCCCGACCGCCGCCGCCTCCCAGGTCAGCGGGGCCATCAGCCCGTGGGCGATCGCCCCGCCGAAAAGCAGCAGGACGACCATCATGAAGAGGCGCTCGATCTGCTCCGCAAAGTCGTGCAGCCGTTCGTGATAGCTGTGACCGCGCTCCGCCTCCCGGAACGCGAGCGCGGTCATGAACACGGCCAGGAAGCCGTAGCCGTGGACCAGTTCCGTCACGCCATAGGAGATGAAGGTCATGGCGAGCGCCAGGAAGCCGTCGCCGGTGCGCGACAGCTTCGCCCGGTTCGGCAGCCGGAACGTCAGGTATCCGAGCGCGCGCCCCACAAGCCAGCCGACGGCAAGGCCGGCAGCCAGCTTCCATGCCACGTCCAACGCGATCCAGTGCCAGATCCAGCCCCACGTGTCGCCGGTGCCCTCTATTGTGCGGTCGGCCGGCATTGCCACCCCTGTGTGCAGGGCGACCGCCAGGGCCAGGTTGGTGAAGGGAAACGCCAACCCATCGTTCAGCCCGGCCTCCGAGGTCAGGCTGAACCGAACCTCGTCCTCCTCCCCTGAAAGCGGCGGGCCGACCTGGACGTCGGATGCCAGGACCGGATCCGTGGGCGCGAGCGCCGCGCCGAGCAGGATCGCGGCGCCCAGCGACAGCCCCATGAAGCCCCAGCCCAGCAGCACCACCCCGGCGATGCAGAGCGGCATCACGATGCCCAGCAGTCGCCATGTGGCGCGCCAGGATTTCCATGCGAACGGACGGTCGAGCTTCAGGCCGCAGCCCATCAGCGCCACGATGACCAGCATCTCCGTCATCCGCTCGGTCAGCTCCGGGTAGCGCAGGGGATGCGGGGAATCCGCGGGCAGCACATAGGTGAAGACCAGCCAGCCGATCGCCACGCAGACGATCGGAAGGGACAGCGGCATCTCGCGGAGCAGCATCGGAAGCCAGGCCACGAGCAGGATCAGCAGGCCGGCCGAGACGAGAACGAGAATGTAGGAATCCATTGGCCCCGACGGGCTACGGGCGTGTCTGCTGTGAACAGCCCTGCGGCCCGGCCGTTGCCGCGCTTCCGCGAGCTCGGCCGCCGCGGGGTAAGATGCTAGCGGCGCATCCGGCGGCTGGCGCATTGATCCCCGAAAACCGTATGATATAACATTTCTTGTAATCGCGTCAGCGTAAGGAAGCCCCGTCATGCTCCGTGCCGCACTGGCAGCCCTGGTCCTGTATCTCCCGTCGACCCTTTCGCCTGCCGCCGCGGCCGCCGGGGACGAGGTCGTCGACATCGTCGCCCCGTTCGAGATCGTCGACGTCGACCCGTCCATCACGGGTGACCTCTTCCTGAGGATGAACGTAGCCGAGACGCTCGTCGGCACGGATCTCGATGGGCGGCCGGCGCCCGCCCTGGCCTCGGATTGGACCCTGTCGGCCGATGCGAGGGTCTGGCGCTTCAGGCTCCGGCAGGGCGTCACCTTCCACGACGGCTCGCCCCTGACCGCTGAGGCCGCGGTCGGCGCGCTCCGCCATGCCATGGGCAAGCCGGGCATCCTCGGCAGGGCGCCGATCACGGAAATCGCGGCCGACGGGGACGGTGTCCTCGTCCGGCTGTCCGAGCCGTTCTCGCCGCTTCCGGCATTCCTTGCGCAGTACACGACGGTGATCCTGGCGCCGGCGTCGTACGACGCCGGCGGGCGGGTCCAGCGCGTCCTCGGGACGGGACCCTACCGGGTCGCTTCGCTGCAGGCCCCGCAGCGGCTGGAGGTCGAGCGCTTCGACGGTTACTGGGGTGAGCGGCCTGCGATCCGCGCCGCGGCCTATCTCGCGGTCGGCCGCAGCGAGACCCGTGCCCTCATGGCCGAGAGCGGCGATGCCGACTTCGTCTTCAACCTGGATCCCGCCAGCCGGATTCGGCTGGGCAGGAGCCCCAAGCTCTCCGTCCAGTCCGTGCCGATCCCCCGGACCATCCTGCTGAAGGTGAATGCGGGGGATGACCTCCTTCGCGACCCGCGCGTGCGCCAGGCGCTGAGCCTTGCCATCGACCGCGAGGGGATCGCGGCTACGATCCTGCGATTCCCGGCGGCCGCCACCCAGCTCTTCCCGCCCAGCGTCGCCGCCTGGCATCATCCCGGGCTCGCGCCGCTTGGCCATGACGCGGGCAAGGCCAGGGCCCTGCTGGCCGAGGCGGGCTGGGCGGCGGGGGCCGACGGCATCCTGGCCAAGGACGGCCGGCGGTTCTCCCTGACGCTCGTGACCTACCCGGACCGGCCCGAGCTGCCCCTGGTCGCCGCCGTGCTTCAGGAGCAGTTCCGCGAGGTCGGCATCGAGGTCGCGGTCAACTCCACGAGCTCGAGCGAGATCCCGGCCAGGCACCAGGACGGCACGCTGCAGATGGGGTTGGCGGCGCGCAACTTCGCGCTGGTGCCGGATCCCATCGGGACGGTGCTGCAGGACTATCCGCCCCGGGGCGGCGACTGGGGCTCGATGAACTGGTCCGATCCGGACTTCCACAAGGCGATCTCGGACCTTATCGCCCTCTCCGACGATGCTCAGGCCCGGCCCCTGCGGGAGAAGGCCGTCGCGATCCTGCAGGCCGAGCTTCCGGTGATTCCCATCGCCTGGTACCAGCAGACGGCCGCCGTTTCCAGGCGGTTGCTGAACGTCCGCCTGGATCCGTTCGAGCGGGATTTCGGCCTCGCCGGAATGCGGTGGGCCCCGTGAGCAGAATCCCCGTGAGCAGGATTCTCGGCTATCGCCTCTTCCAAGCCCTGCTGGTTGCCGTGACGGTCGGCTTGCTGACCTTCGTCATGGTGCGATCCCTGCCCGGCGACATGGCCTATCGCATCGCGGCCGGGCGCTATGGGTACGATATGGTCAGCTCGGACGCCGCGAACGCAGTGCGGGCGGAGCTCGGCCTCGGCGGGGGCGGGGCGGCCGCCCTGGCCCTGTGGTTCCTGGATCTCTTCCGGCTGGATTTCGGCGAATCCGTCATCTCGGGCCGCCCGGTCCTGGAGGAGATCCGTCACCAGCTCGGCCACACGGTCGGGCTTTCCGTGGCGGCGATCCTGCTCTCGGTCCTGCTGGGCCCGCCGCTCGGCATCGCGGCGGGCCTGCGCCCCGGGGGCGCCCTGGACAGGGGCCTGCTCGTCGCAGCAAGCATGCTTCGCGCGCTGCCCCATTTCGTCGTGGGGCTGATCCTCATCATGCTGGTCTCGGCGGGCCTGGGCATTCTTCCGGCCGCGGGCCACGGGGGAACCGAGAACCTCGTCCTGCCGGCCCTGACGCTCGCACTTGGGCTGGGTGCGGTGTCGGCTCGCGTCGCCCGGGACGCCATGGTGCAGGTCGCGGCGTCTCCCTACTACGCCTTCGGCCGCGTCAAGGGCCTGTCCGAGGCACGGGTGTTCCTCCGGCACGGACTGCGCAATGTCAGCGTGCCGGTCGTCACCTATCTCGGCGTCCAGTTCGTCGGTCTCATCGAGGGCGTCGTGGTGGTGGAGAGCCTCTTCGCCTGGCCCGGAATCGGCCATGCGCTGGTCCACGCCATCTTCAGCCGCGACGTTCCGGTGATCCAGGGCACGGCCCTGGTGATGGGAATGATGTTCGTCCTCCTCAACGCGGCAGTCGATCTCGCCTGCCTGTGGCTCGATCCCCGGAAGCAGGCGTCATGATCGCATCCACCATCCCCGGTCCCGCTCCCAGCCCAGCCCCCGTTCCCATGCGGACCCGCATCCCGAGGCAGCGCCTGATCGGCGTCGCGATCCTGTCGGGCGTCGTCGCCTTCGCGGTTCTGACGCCGATCCTCTGGCCTGCCGATCCGGCGCGGCAGAGCCTCAGGCACGCTCTCGTCGCGCCGGGCTGGAGCGAGCCGCTGGGCACCGATCATCTCGGCCGCTCGATGCTCGCCCGGCTCTCGGCCGCGCTGAGGCTCTCGCTCTCCCTCGCGCTGCTGAGCGTCGCGACGGCAGCGGTGCCAGGCGTCGTGCTCGGAATCCTGGCCGCCTGGAAGGGCGGGCTGGTCGACCGCTCGCTTTCGCTCCTCGGCGACGTGTTCATGGCCCTGCCGGGCCTTCTGCTGGTGCTGATGCTGGCGGCCATCGCGCCGAACGCGCCATGGGCCCTCTATGTCGGAATCTCGCTGGTGCTGTGGATCGAGTACTTCCGCCTGACGCGCGCGACGACGCGCACGCTGATCGCGTCCCCGGCAGTCCAGGCATCGCGTCTCCTGGGAATGGGACCGGCCTATATCGTGCGCCGGCACCTGTGGCCCGAGATCGCGCCGATGATCCTGACTGTCGGCGCGTTCGGCGCCGCAGGGGCGATCATGGCCATCGCCGCCCTCGGCTTCGTCAGCGTCGGCGTCAGGCCGCCGACACCGGAGCTTGGACTGATGATGGTCGAGCTGCTGCCGTACTACGAGGAGGCGCCCTTCGCCATCCTCCAGCCGATCGTCGCCATCTTCCTGCTGGTCCTCGGCCTGAACCTCGTCGCCGGGAGGGACAGGATTTGAACGCGCTTCTGGTTGCCGAGGATGTCGCCGTGTTCTCCGGCGAAAGGCTGGTCCAGCCGACAACGCTGTCGCTGCTTCCGGGGCGGCCGCTGACGATCCTGGGAGAATCCGGGTCCGGCAAGAGCCTGCTCGCCCAGGCGATCATGGGGACGCTTCCCAGGGGCCTGCGGGCCGAGGGCGTGGCGACCATCGACGGGCGGCGCCTGCCGCTCTCGTCCGGGGCAGGGCACCGTCCCCTCTGGGGCCGGATTCTCGGCCTGCTGCCGCAGGAGCCATGGCTGGCGCTGGATCCGACCATGGGGGCCCGCGCGCAGGTCGCGGAGGGCTACCGCCATGTCCGGGGGCTCGATGCGCGGGACGCGCGGCGGCGGGCGCAGGCGGATCTCGATAGCCTTGGCCTGGCTATGGCGGGATCGAAGCTCCCATCCGAGCTCTCGGGCGGAATGGCGCAGCGGGTCGCCTTCGCCGCGGCGCGGGCGGGCGGGGCCAGGATCCTGATCGCCGACGAGCCGACGAAAGGGCTGGACGTCATGCGTCGCGACGACGTCGCAGCCCTCCTGATGCGCGAGGTCGGGGAAGGCGCGGGCCTGCTGACGATCACCCATGACCTTGCCCTGGCGCGCCGGCTGGGCGGCGAGGTCGCGGTGATGCTCGACGGCGTGATCGTCGAGCGGGGGCCGACCGAGAAGGTCCTCACGAACCCCGGGCACGAATACACCCGGCGCCTGATCGCGGCCGATCCAGCGGTCTGGTCCGGGCGCCCGGGCGCGCCGGCGGCCGGAGCCGCGGTCCTGGAAGCGGCGCGGCTCGGCAAGACCCGCGGGGGCCATCGCCTCTTCGCGGATCGCGACTTCAGCATCGCCCGGGGGGAGATCGTGGGGATCACGGGGCCCAGCGGGTCCGGGAAGAGCACCTTCGGTGACGTCCTCCTGGGCCTGATCGAGCCCGATGTGGGCTTCGTGCGGCGGGCCGCAGGCATCGCGCCGGTCCGCTACCAGAAGATCTACCAGGACCCGCCCTCGGCCTTCCCGCCGCGCGTCACGCTGCGCCGGGCCATCGACGATCTCGTCCGCCGGCACGGCCTGGATGCCGGCCGCATCGCGCCGCTCCTGGACCGGCTGCGCCTGTCGGCAGCGCTGCTCGACCGGCGGCCGAGCGAGGTCTCGGGCGGCGAGCTTCAGCGGCTTGCCCTGCTGCGGGTCCTGCTTCTCGACCCCGCCTTCCTGTTCGCGGACGAGCCAACCTCGCGGCTGGACCTGATCACCCAGCAGGAGATCGTCGAGCTGCTGGCGGAAGTCGCGCGCGAGCGCGACTGCGCCGTCCTGCTCGTCAGCCACGACACGGAGCTGGTCGAGAAGGTCTGCCACCGGCGGATCCGGCTTGGTGAGGAGGCGCCAGGCTGATGCCCCTGGGGTGTGTCCAGGCTGGCACGGGCATTGCTTTCCTTCGGTTGCGTCTCCCAGGAGGAAGCCTCATGTCCATCGCCACCAGCATCCCGAACACCAGCGAGGCCACCGCCGCACGCGGCGCCGGCAACGGCCAGGTGATGGCGGCGCTCAGGCAGGCGAGCCAGCGGACCGGGGCCGATTTTTCCTACCTCGTGGCAAAATGTGCCCAGGAGAGCAGCTTCAACCCGGAAGCCAAGGCCAGCACGAGCAGCGCCACCGGGCTGTTCCAGTTCATCGACGGGACCTGGCTGTCCATGGTCGAGCGCTACGGCGCGAAGCACGGGCTGGGGGCCGAGGCGGCCAGGATCGAGCGCCGGGCCGACGGGTCCGTCACCGTCGCCGATCCCAAGGCGCGGCAGCAGATCCTCGACCTGCGCAAGGACCCGACCGTGTCGGCCCTGATGGCGGGCGAGTACGCGCGCGAGAACAAGATGCACCTCCAGCAGGAAGTCGGCGGCCAGATCGGGTCCACGGACCTCTACATGGCGCATTTCCTGGGGGCGGGCGGGGCCGCGAAGTTCCTTTCGGCGATGCGCGAGAACCCGTCGCGCAAGGCCGCCGCCCTGCTGCCCGAGGCGGCCTCGGCGAACCGCGCGGTCTTCTACGACGCCTCGGGGCAGGCGCGCTCGCTGGGCGACATCTACGATCGCTTCGCGGCCAAGTTCGAGGGGCGGTCCGATGCCGCGGCGACGCGGATGGCGGCCTCGGGGGTGGGCGAGGGCGCTGCTGGCGGCGGGTTCGAGACCGCGAAGCCGGGGGCCTTCGGCTCCTCGTCCTCGATCGCCGCCTTTCGTGGCGTCACCCAAGCGGCCGGGGAGCCGCTGCCCTACTTCACGGTGATGATGCTGTCCCAGCTCGGCACGCCGGGCGACAAGGCCGCCGACCGGGACGATCCTGCCAGGCTGCCGCAGCAGGCGGCGATGCCGAACCTCGGCGCGGGCTGAGGAATGGCGTCCGGGGCCTTGCCCTGGGCGGCGCCCGGCGCTACGTCCGGGGCATGGAAGACGACCGCCTGCCGACGGAGCTCTGGATCCGTGCCCATCTGCGCCGGCTGACCGCCGACGCGATTCCCGCCTATGTCATGCGCAAGGGCTCGCCCATGGGCGGCACGCTGCTGCTGAAGCTGAACCAGCTCGATCTCGGCTGCCGCGTCCTGACCCAGGCCAGGGACCCCGACGGGCGGCTCGGCTGGCTGGCCGCCAAGTCCGGCGCCTTCATGCCCGAGCCCGATGCGGACGCCTACATCGCGCGGGCCGTGGCCCGCGATCCCGATCTCTGGGTGGTCGAGATCGAGGACCGGCAGGGTCGCCATCCCTTCGAAGGCAAGGTGATGTAGCGGCGCGGAAGTTCCTTCGGCCCATTCTTCCGGCAGAGCAGGCAACGATGTCCCTCTCCGGAGGTTCATGAACCTTCGAGAGCCGTCGCTGCTGGAGGAGAGAATGTCGCACCCTGTCCGTACCGGCTTCGCCGCGGGAATGATCGTTGGGCTGGCCCTGCTTCCCGCTCCCCTGCTGGCGCAGGGACCGAAGGGAAAGGAGCCGGACGTGCCGCCCCCGAAGGTCGAGGTGGCGCCCGACGGCGAGCCCGTGGTGGTGCACGAGGGCGAAGCGTCCTTCTACGGGCCCGGCTTCCACGGCAAGAAGACCGCCACGGGAGAGACCTTCAACCAGAACGGCCTGAGCGCCGCGTCGCGCGAGCTGCCCATGGGGACGAAGGCCACGGTCATCAACAAGGAGAACGGCAAGGAGGTCGAGGTCAAGATCAACGACCACGGCCCCCATGTCGACGGCCGGGTGATCGACCTGTCCAAGGGCGCCGCCAAGCGTCTGGACATGATCGACGACGGCGTCAGCGATGTCCGCGTCGAGCTCAAGCCGTCCGAGCAGCCGACCGAGAAGGCCAAGTCCAAGGTCGAGGAGAAGGCGAACTCCATGGGCGGAGACGCTGCGGACAATGGGGACGTGGCCCAGCGCTAGGGCAGGGCGCCGCGCTGTCCGGGCAGCCGGTCGGGGGCAAGGACGGACGGAAGGGCCGGCGCGTCCCAGGGCGGCGTGGGGCCCAGGCGCGCGGCCAGATGATCGACGAAGCTTCGCAGCTTCAGCGACAGATGGCGGTTCGTCGGATAGAGCGCATGGATCGCGAGATCCGAAGTCCGGTGATCCGGCAGCAGGGCAACCAGGTCGCCGGCCGCGATATGCGGGCCGAACACGAAGCTCGGGCCATACGCGATGCCGCTGCCGCGCAGCGCGGCGGCAAGCAGCATCTGCATGTTGTTCGACGCCATGCGGACCGGCCCATCGACGAGGTGTGACCTGCCCTCGGGGTCGACGAGCGTCCAGTCGGCCACCGAGACGGCGTCGCTGAACGCCAGCCGTGGCATCCGGCGAAGATCCGCCACGGTCCGCAGAGGGCCAGTCCGTTCGAGAAGTCCGCGCGCTGCGTACAGGACCATGCGGCAGGGCGCGAGCCGCCGCGCGACGAAGTCGGAATCGCGCAGCCTGCCGACCCGGATCGCGATATCGACGCCCTCGGCAAGCAGATCGACATAGCGGTCGCTCAGCATGACCTCGAGGGTGACGCCGGGATGCCGCTCCAGGAAGTCGGCCATGACGTCGCTCAGATACATGGTTCCGTAGGTGGTGGGCGCCGCGACGCGGAGGGGGCCGTGGAGGGATTCCTGCGCGTCGGCCGCCTCGCGCCTGGCCTCCTCGTATTCTTCGATGATCCGCTTGCAGCGGGCGTAGTAGGCGCGCCCGGCCTCGGTCAGGACGAGGCTGCGGGTGCTCCGCTGCATCAGCCGGACGTTCAGTTCCGCCTCGATCGCGGCGATGTGCTTCCCGCCCATGGACGCGGAGAGGCCATGCCGCCGCGCGGCCGCGGTCAGGCTTCCTTCCTCTGCCGCCGTGACGAAGACGGACATGCTGGTCAGCCGGTCCATGCCGGGCACTCGATAGCCCGGTTATCAAGTGATGATAGCGGATCCCGGATTATCGACCAGTGGTGGCGAGCCTAGCCTGGAGGCATCGGCGGGTTTCGACCCGTCCCGAGCAGAAGCCGACGACCGCAGGGAGGGAACCATGCAGCACCCCGATACGGATGTGTGCATCGCCGCGATGGAGCTGGCCCGCGAGCACTCGCCGCCATTCCTCTTCAACCATGTCATGCGCACCTTCGCCTTCGGGCGCGACGCCGGTGCGCGTCAGGGCGCCCGGTTCGACGAGGAGATGCTGTTCCTGGGGGCGGTGCTGCACGACCTCGGCCTCGTGGAGAGGTTCATCGCCGAAGACCGCTTCGAGATCGACGGCGCGGACGCGGCCGCCGACTTCCTGTCGAGGCAGGGCTATTCCGACAGGAAGATCGCGGTCATCTGGGACGCGATCGCGCTCCACACCACGCTCGGCGTGCCGCAGCGCAAGCAGCCCGAGATCGCGCTGGTCCAACTCGGCGCCGGCATCGACGTCGGGGGCATCCCGCTCTCGCTCGTGACGCCCGAGACCGTGGGGATCATCCTCGCCGAGTATCCGCGGCTCGGCTTCAAGAAGGCCATGCTGGAGGCCATGGGCGCCGTGATCCGGCGCAAGCCGATGACCGGCGCGTTCAACCTCATGGGCGAGATCGGCCGGGAGCGCGAGAACCTGTCGATACCCGGGATCTGCGACGTCTTCATGCAGGCGGAATTCGACGAGTAGGCCGCCTGCATCGCCGGGTCCTCCCGGCTGGGCTCCCGCCAGCGTCCGTTACGTCCTGCGCCGGTCGAAGGCCTCGGTCATGGCGGTCCACATTGGCTTGCGCCGGAGATCCGCGTCGAGCGGCAGGCCGCGGTTCTCCAGCCCGTCCTCGCGCTGGCGGAACTGGTTGCGGTATTTCGAGTTCAGCAGGCTGTAGCGGTCCGTCAGCCCCCAGGTCAGCACCGCCTCGACCGCGGGGACGCGCAGGACCGTGTCGAGGTACTGGCGTGTGTGGTCGGCGATCAGCCGGTCGCGCGTCGTGATGTCGGTTGCGGGCAGGCCGCGCTCCGACACGTCCAGCTCGGTCACGTAGATCTTCAGGCCGAGATCGGCGACTTCGGACAGGAAGCGGTAGATCCCCTCGGAATCCAGCGGGTAGCGGGCCCAGAGATGGGCCTGGGTTCCCAGCGCGTCGATCGGGACGCCTCGCGCCTTCATGGCGCGCAGCTCGCGCAGGACGATCGCGCGCTTCTCCTCGGCGCCGCGCTCGACATAGTCGAGCGCGTTCTCGTTCAGCGCCAGCGGCGTGCGCGGATCGGCCCGGCGCGCGGCGTCGAAGGCGATGTCGATGTAGTCGCGCTCGAGCACCGAGAAATGCCCGGCCTTGCGGAAGCCGTCCGGCGTGCGGGCCCAGCCCTGCGTGTGGAAGGGCTCGTTCACGACGTCCCAGGAATGCAGCTTCCCGGCGTAATGCGCGGCGGTCCGCGTCACGTGCCGCTCGATCGCATCCCGCAGGCGCCTCGGGTCGCGAATCTGCTCAACCCAGTCCGGCTGGGCATGGCCCTGGACGAGGTGATGGCCACGCATGCGCAGCCCGTTCCGCTGGCACCAGGCCAACAGGGCATCGGGCGCCGAATAGTCGACCCGGCCCTCCTCGGGCTCCACCTGGGTCCACTTCATCTCGCCTTCGGGCACCAGCATGCCGGCCTCGCGCACGAAGGCATCGGCGAAGGCGTCGTCCTTGAACAGCCTCGGGGTCGACCCGCAGGCTCCGTAGACGAGGCCGGCCCGCGCGGCATGGTCCCTGAGCGGCCGCGCGCCGGACGCCTGGACGGCGGGCGCGGCCGCGACGGGCGCGGCGGCCGTGGCCGCGCTCAGCCCGGCTGCGGCCGAGGCGACGAGGAAGGAGCGTCGATCGAGTCCGGTCATGGGGCCGATATGGGGCAGGGCGCCCGAACGGCCCAGGCGGCAATCGGATAGGGCGGCCACCCCCGACGGGCGGCGCCCGTCGGGCGGCCCTGCCCGAGGCGCGCGCCTCAGGGGGGCCCTCCTCAGGGCATCAGGAGCTTGCCAGGGTTCATCAGCCCCGCGGGGTCGATGGCGGCCTTGAGCCTGCGCATCAGCTCGAGCTCCAGCGGGGATTTCACGCGCGCCAGCTCGGCCGTCTTGAAGGTACCGATCCCGTGCTCGGCGCTGATCGACCCGCCGAGCTCCAGCACCAGGTCGTGGACCGCCCGGTTGATCTCGTCCCAGCGGGCGAGATAGGCCGCCGTGTCCGCCCCCTCGGGCTGGGTCAGGTTGAAGTGGATGTTGCCGTCGCCGACATGGCCGAAGGGCACCGGCCGGATCCCGGGCACCAGGGCTTCGACCAGTTCCGTGCCGCGGGCGATGAACTCGGCGACCCTGGAGACCGGGATCGAGATGTCGTGCTTGATCGACCCGCCCTCGTGCTTCTGGGCCTCGACGATCGCCTCGCGGATGAACCACAGGCGCTTGGATTGCTCGTCGCTGGCCGCCAGCACGGCGTCCTCGACCAGGCCGGCCTCGACCGCCTCGCCCAAGGCCGTCTCCAGCGTCTCGCGCAGCGTCTCGTCGTCCGTGCCGCTCGCGACTTCCAGCAGCACGTACCAGGGGTGCCGGCCCTGCAGCGGGTCGATGGTGCCGGTCACGTGCCGCAGGGCGAAGTCGATGCCGTTCCTCGGCATCAGCTCGAAGGCGGTCAGCGCGTCCGAGGTGGCGGCGCGCAGGATCGAGAGCAGCTCGATCGCCGCGTCGGGCGAGGGGACGCCGAGCAGCGCCACCTCGCGCCGGCGCGGACGCGGGAACAGCTTGAGTGTCGCCGCGGTGATCACGCCCAGGGTCCCCTCGGAGCCGATGAAGAGGTCCTTCAGGTCGTAGCCGGTGTTGTTCTTGCGCAGCGCGTTCAGTCCTTCCCAGACCCGCCCGTCGGGCAGCACCACCTCGAGCCCGAGGACGAGGTCGCGCGCATTGCCGTAGCGGATCGTCAGGATGCCGCCGGCATTGCTCGCGAGGTTGCCGCCGATCTGGCAGCTTCCCTCGGCCCCGAGGCTCAGCGGGAACAGCCGGTCGACCGAGGCCGCGGCCTCCTGCACCTGCTGCAGCACGCAGCCGGCCTCCACCGTCACGGTGAAGTCCAGCGGGTCCATCCTGCGGATCCTGTTCATGCGCGACAGGCTCAGCACCAGCTCGGTGCCGGCATCGGGAATCGAGCCGCCGACCAGCCCCGTGTTGCCGCCCTGGGGCACGATGGGGATCCCGGCCTCGGCGCAGGTGGCGACGGTGAAGGCGACCTCCTCTGTGCTCGCCGGGCGCGCCACGGCGAGCCCGTTCCCGTGCTTGCGCCCGCGCCATTCCATCAGGAACGGCTCCATGTCTTCGGGCGCGGTCAGCAGGCCCGACGGGCCGAGGCGGTCGCGCAGGCGGTCGAGGGCGTCGCGGGGCGTCATGTCGGGGGTCTCGGCTCCGGTTCGGTGCGTGGGGCGGCGGCGCGGCGCAGGCGGTCGTTGATCGCGACGCCCAGGCCGCGCTCCGGGATCGGCATCACGGCGATCGCCGCGTTCTCGGGGCGGTCCAGGCTGCGCAGCATCGCGAACAGGTTGGCGGCCGCCTCTTCCAGGTCGCCCGAGGGGCTCAGGTTCAGCCGCTCGCGCCCGCCGCGCAGGAAGGCATCCGGGCCGAAGGCGAGCAGCGCCTCGTCGGGGCCGACCTGGGCGGCGTCCAGCCGGACCGGCCGGCCCGGCGCGTAGTGGCTGGCGAGCTGCCCGGGCGAGCGTGGCGCGGCGGGATCCTCGGAGGGGACGGAAACGGGGCCGAGCAGCGCCTCGAGCCGCTCGCGGGTAATGCCGCCGGGCCGCAGGATCGCGGGCCGAGCGCCGGACAGGTCGAGCACGGTGGATTCCACCCCGACCTCGCAGCGGCCCGCCGCCAGGATCAGGCCGACGCGGCTGCCCAGCCCCTCGGCCACGTGAAGGGGCGTCGTCGGGCTGACCGAGCCCGAGCGGTTGGCGCTGGGCGCCGCGACGGGGCGGCCCGCCGCGCGCAGCAGGGCCCGGGCGACGGGATGCGCGGGGATGCGGACCGCGATCGTGTCCAACCCCGCGCTGACCAGGAGCGACACCGGGCAGCCGGGCCGGCGCGGAAGGACGAGGGTCAGCGGGCCCGGCCAGAACGCCTCGGCGACGTCGCGCGAGCGATCGCCGAAGAGCACGATCTCCTCGGCGGCGGCCGTGTCCGGGACGTGCACGATCAGCGGGTTGAAGCTGGGGCGGCCCTTGGCCGCGAAGATGGCGGCGACGGCCCGGTCGCTCGTGGCGTCGGCGCCGAGGCCGTAGACGGTCTCGGTCGGGAAGGCGACGAGGCCGCCCGCCCGGATCAGCTCGGCGGCGCGGCCGATCGCCGCGTCGGACGGGTGCAGCAGCGCGGGACCCTCGGCGGAGCCGGGGGCGGGGACGGCTCCAGGCGCGGGGCCAGACACGGGGCTGGTATCGGGCTCGTCGGACATCGCGCCCTTTTAGACGCTTCGGCGCCGCGGGGGAAGCCGACACGGGCCGCGGAGGGGGCTATCGCGCAGGCTGCGGACGGCCGCCGGCCGCTGGTCGAAATCCTTGCCTTTGCTGCACCGCGAGGCACACTCGTCGCGGCGGGGCGGCGAAGAGCGAGGCGGAACATGACGGGCAAGGTGATCACGGTGGCGCAGCAGAAGGGCGGCGCCGGCAAGACCACGCTGGTGGCCCATCTCGCCATCGCTTGGCACGAGGCCGGTCGCAGCGTCGCCGTGGTCGACATCGACCCGCAGGCGAGCCTGACCCGCT
Organism: Arenibaculum pallidiluteum; assembly: GCF_017355985.1. Lineage (GTDB taxonomy): Bacteria > Pseudomonadota > Alphaproteobacteria > Azospirillales > Azospirillaceae > Arenibaculum > Arenibaculum pallidiluteum. The sequence goes on along the minus strand of NZ_JAFIQU010000009.1, from coordinate 163,306 downwards.
GGTTCGAGGCGCGGAACGCGGCGCTGGACGGCGCCGCGGGGATAGAGCACGTCCAGATCACCGGCTGGCGTGCCCAGCGCGAGGTCGAGCGCCTCGCGCGCAACCACGACATCGTGGTGGTCGACAGCCCGCCGCACATGGAGATCGAGGCACGCGTCGCCGTGCGCTCGGCCGACCTGGTCGTGGTGCCCGTTCAGCCGAGCCCAATGGACCTCTGGGCGACCGAGCCGACGTTGAAGCTCGCCAGGGACGAAAAGGTCAGGGTCCTGCTGGTGGTCAACCGCGTGCCGCCGCGCGCCAAGCTCGCCGATACCCTGATCGACCGCATCCAGGAGCTCGGGGCCGATGTCGCCCGCACTCATGTCGGCAACCGGGTCCAGTTCGCCGCCGCCCTGCTGGACGGGCGCAGCGTCACCGAGACCGCCCGCCGGACCCGCGCCGCCGAGGAGGTCCAGGAGCTGGCGGCGGAGATCCTGGAGCGCATCGGCGGCTGACCGGCGCAGCCTGGGAAGCCGCGTGGCGAGCCGCGCCGCCGGCCGGTGTGCGGCGCAGCAATCTCGCGACGTTTGTCTAGACAATTGAATCCTGTTGTGGTGGCATCGCAGCAAAGCCAACCAATGAACAGGGAGTAGGAAGATGAAGGCGATACCGTTGCTTGCCCTCGCGGCGTTCCTGGCCGGCGCGGCGCCTGCCGTCGCGCAGGAGACGACCGTCGCGATCGGCTATTCCGGCTGGACGGGCTTCGCGCCGCTGACGCTGGCCAAGGAGGCCGGGATCTTCAAGAAGAACGGCCTGGACGTCACCCTCAAGAAGATCCCGCAGGCGAGCCGCCATCTTGCCATCGCCTCGGGCGACATCCAGTGCGCCGCGACCACCGTCGAGACGTGGGTGGTGTGGAACGCCAACGGCGTCGCGACCAAGCAGATCTTCCAGCTCGACAAGTCCTACGGCGCCGACGGCATGGTCGTGCGCAACGACATCGCCTCGATCAAGGACCTGAAGGGCAAGACCGTGGCGGCCTCGGCCCCCGGCACCGCGCCCTACTTCACCCTCGCCTGGTTCCTGAAGAAGAACGGGCTCTCGGTGAAGGACGTCACGGTGGTGAACCTGGAGCCCGGCCCCGCCGCCCAGGCCTTCATCGCGGGCCAGAACGACGCCGCCATGACCTACGAGCCCTACCTGTCCTCGGTGCGCGCGGCGCCCCAGGCCGGCAAGATCGTCGCGACGACGCTCGACTATCCCATGATCATGGACACCTTCGGCTGCACGCCGAAGTTCCTGGAGGAGAACCCGAAGGCCGCGAAGGCTCTCGCCGACAGCTACTTCGAGGCGCTCGACATGATCAAGGCCCAGGAGGCCAAGTCCTACGAGATCATGGGCGCCGACGTGAAGCAGACGGGCGAGCAGTTCGGCGCGTCGGCCAAGTTCCTGCGCTGGCAGGACCGCGAGGCGAACGCCAAGTTCTTCGCCGGCGACCTGCAGGCTTTCTCCGCGGAGGCGGCCGACCTGCTGCTGGAGATCGGGATCATCAAGCAGAAGCCCGATCTCGCCACCATCATCGACAACCGCTTCATCAAGTGACGGGCCGGGAGGGGCGGCGACGCCCCTCCATCTCCGCCGGGACATGGCGTCCCGGCCGTCCGGCCCCGGGACCTGCCATGCCCATGCTCCGTCCGCTCGAACCCGTCGGCCGAGGTCCCCGCCTCGTGCTCGGGGTCTCGTTCTTCGTGCTCTTCGTCGCCGTCTGGGCCTTTGCGACCCTCGGCGGCTACGTCTCCAGGACTTTCCTGGCCGATCCCCTCACCATGGTGCAGGACGGCTGGCTGCTGCTGACCCGCTTCGGCTTCCTCGGCGATATCGGGGTGACGGTCTGGCGCGTGCTCGGCGGCTTCGTGCTGGCAGCCGTGGTGGCGGTGCCCCTCGGCATCCTGATGGGGGCCTACAAGCCCGTCGAGGCCTTCCTCGAGCCCTTCGTCTCCTTCGCGCGCTACCTGCCGGCCTCGGCCTTCGTGCCGCTGCTGATCCTGTGGGCCGGCATCGGCGAGACGCAGAAGCTGCTGGTGATCTTCATCGGCTCCGTCTTCCAGATCGTGCTGATGGTGGCGGTCGCCGTCGGCCAGACCCGGCGCGACCTCGTCGAGGCCGCCTACACGCTGGGCGCCACGGACCGCGGCGTGGTGCGCCGGGTGCTGATCCCCGCCAACGCGCCCGAGATCGCGGAGATACTGCGCCTCGTGCTCGGCTGGGCCTGGACCTACGTGATCGTGGCCGAATTCATCGGCTCGTCCTCGGGCATCGGCCACATGATCATCGAAAGCCAGGCGCTGCTCGCGACCGGGCAGATCATCTTCGGCATCATCGTGATCGGGCTGATCGGCCTGGTCTCCGACTTCGCGTTCAAGGCGCTGAACCGGGCGCTGTTCCGCTGGAGGCTGGCATGAGCCAGGCCAAGCTCCTGGTCGAGGGCGTCTCGCGCGTCTTCCCCGCCGCCCGCGGCGGCAAGCCGACCCGCGCGCTGGAGCCCGTCGACCTGCAGGTCGGGGCCAACGACTTCATCACCATCCTGGGCCCCTCGGGCTGCGGGAAGTCGACGCTGCTGCGGATCGTCGCCGGCCTCGACCGGCCGAGCAGCGGGCGGGTGCTGCTGGACGGGCGCCCGGTCGCGGGGCCGGGCCCCGACCGCGGCGTGGTCTTCCAGTCCTACACGCTGTTCCCGTGGCTGACCGTCGCGGAGAACATCGAGTTCGGCCTGCGCGAGAAGGGCATGCCCGCCGCAGAGCGCCGCGGGATCGTCGAGGCCTATCTGGACAAGGTCGGCCTGCGCGGCTTCGAGGGGCACTATCCGCGCCAGCTCTCGGGCGGGATGCAGCAGCGCACGGCGATCGCCCGGGCGCTCGCCAACGACCCCGAGATCCTGCTGCTGGACGAGCCCTTCGGCGCGCTCGACAACCAGACGCGCGCCCTGATGCAGGAGCTGCTGCTGGGCATCTGGGAGCGCGAGGCCAAGACGGTGCTGTTCGTGACCCACGACATCGAGGAGGCGATCTTCATGGCCTCGCGCGTCGTGGTGATGACGGCGCGCCCGGGCCGCATCAAGGCCGACGTCCGCGTCGACCTTCCGCATCCCCGCCACTACACCATCAAGACCTCGCCGGAGTTCTCGGCGCTCAAGGCCCAGCTCACCGAGGAGATCAGGGCCGAGGCCGTGCTGGCCGCAGCCGAGCACTGAGCCCCCTGCCTCAGGCCGAAGCGCGTTTCAGACACGGCGCTTCGGCTCGACCACCACGTTGGGCGGCGCCTCGGCCATACCTTCCGCGTGGGGGCCGTCTGCGGTGCCGCCATTCGCGGCCTCGCCCTCCACGGCCTGCCTGAGCGCGCCCTGGGCCACCGCCTCGGCCGTCGCCGCCCGTCCCGGGAGCGCCACGCGCCGGGTGCCGGCGCGGGCGAAGCGGCCGCGCCCCGCCGCCATCTCGGCCGCGACGGTCTCGGCAGTGCGCGGCGGCACGAGGCCCAGCCGCGCCGCATGCTCGGCCATGGCCGCGCTGTCCGAGGCCAGGACCAGGCTGCTGCCCGACTGCGCGACCGCCATGGCGAGCTGCTCGATCTCACCGATGCGGGCGGGATCGCGCGAGACGTTGCGGATCATGACCGTGAGCACCCGGCCGGGATTCTCGTCGACGATTCGCCGGTAGATCTCGGGGTCGTGCTGGCCGCTGTCGCCGATCAGGACGAAGGGCCGGTCGCGGTAGAGGTCGAGCATGGCCCGGATCAGGACGTCCTTGTGGTCCTCGGCCCGGCGCGGCAGGGGCGAGCGCCAGGACAGGCCCCATTCCCGCAGGAACAGGATCGGGCCGATCGGGACGTCGTGGATGCGGAAGAAGGCATCCAGCACGTCGTAGATGCCCCAGGGCGCGCGCGATACATAGAGCAGGGGGTTGCCCTCGGCGCCGCCGGCCCCGGCGTGGAGCGCGCGGTACAGCGCCGGCACGCCGGGAAAGGGCATGCGGGTCTCGGCGCCCTCGACGAACAGGCGCCACAGCATGCCGAGCTTGCTGGCGACGCCGGTCACCATCAGCGTGTCGTCGATGTCGCTGATGACGACGAAGCGGGACGTCTCGGGCGGCACGTAGATCTGGCCCTCGGCCTGGACCGGCCGCTCGCCCTCGAGCTCCAGCGCCATGGCATGCCAGGCGCGATCCGCGGGCGGCGGCTCCCGCGGCTCCAGATGGATCCTGAAATAGCCCTCGGCATCGGTCTCGGCCCGGCACTCCGCGCCGAGGAAGCGGGCGCGGACGGTCGCGCCCGCCACCGCCCGGCGCGCGATGCGGCGTCCGATGTCGCGCAGATGGGCTGCCACGTCATCGCGCGGCGGCTCGCCGTGGGGTGCGGCCGTGGGAGCGGACTGCAGGAAGGCCCGCCCGATCAGGAAGGCCTCGCGCCGAGACCCGTAGCCGCGATAGGGCTGCAGCACGATGCCGCCGCGGCCCTGCGCCGTGCGCACGGGGCGTGCCGCCAGGGCCAGGAGCCTGGTCGCCGCGTTGCGCCATGTCGTCGTCCTGCCGCCGCGGGTCATGCCCTGCGCGCCCCTGGTCCCACTGCCCATCGCAGCCGGATCCATCGAAATCGGATCCGCCGAATCCGGCCTGCCAGCCTCAATGGCCAGCGGCGCAAAAGATCCTCCTTCGCCATGCGATTTGCCGGGACGGCCGCTGTTGACGGGCTATCACGCAGCCACCGGCGGAGGGAGACATGGAGAACCCCGAATCGGAGAGGGCCGAACCGGGCGGGCGCGGCGCGGACCAGCCCGCGGACCCGAACCTCCGAAGCCCCGAGGATGCCGGGCTGACCGGCGGCGCAGGGCAGAAGGCCATTCCGGACGCCGAGGCGGCCTCCTCCGCAGCGCCGGCTGGCGCCGAAGGGGCGGGGCAGGACGGGCGCCAGAACGGCGGCTGATCGGCCGCCGGCAAGGATTTCCGCCGCAGGGGCGGTCCTGGCAGCCATGCGCATGCCGGATGTGACATCGCGTCGCGCTTTCGCTAGTCCCTTAGGGTCCCGCCAACTGTGCGGCGGGCGAACGGCATCGAAGAAGCATGAAGAACAAGGAAGGGACCAGCATGGAGAGACGCTCGTTCATTAAGACCGCCGGCCTGGGCGCGATCGCCACCGCGGGCGCCGGCACCGTCGCGGCCCCCGCGATCGCGCAGAGCGCTCCCGAGATCCAATGGCGGCTGGCCTCGAGCTTCCCCAAGAGCCTCGACACGATCTACGGCGGCGCCGACACGATCGCGCGCCACGTGGCCGAGGCGACCGACGGCAAGTTCCAGATCCGACCCTATGCCGCTGGCGAGATCGTCCCCGGCCTGCAGGTGCTCGACGCGGTCCAGAACGGGACGATCCAGGCCGGGCACACGGCCAGCTACTACTACGTCGGCAAGGACCCGACCTTCGCCTTCGACGCGACGGTGCCGTTCGGGATGAACACCCGCCAGCTCATGGCCTGGATGTATGGTGGTGGCGGCATCGATGCGATGCGCGACTTCTTCAAGGACTACAACATCGTCCAGTTCCCCGCGGGCCATACGGGGACGCAGATGGGCGGCTGGTTCCGCAAGGAGATCAAGACGGTCGCCGACCTGTCGGGCGTGAAGATGCGCATCGCCGGCATCGCCGGGCAGATCCTCTCCAAGCTCGGCGTGGTGCCGCAGCAGATCGCGGGCGGCGACATCTATCCCGCGCTGGAGAAGGGCACGATCGACGCGGCCGAGTGGATCGGCCCCTATGACGACGAGAAGCTCGGCTTCAACAAGGTCGCCCAGTACTACTACTATCCCGGCTTCTGGGAAGGCGGGCTGCAGCTCTCGCTCTACGTGAACAAGCAGGAATGGGAGAAGCTGCCCAAGACCTACCAGGCGATCCTGCGCGATGCCTCGAACGTGGCCACCACGAGCATGCTGGCCAAGTACGACGTCGAGAATCCCAAGGCGCTGAAGCGGCTGGTGGGCGGCGGCGCCCAGCTCCGCCCGTTCCCGCGCGAGGTGATGGAGGCGGCCCACAAGGCGGCCTTCGAGCTCTACGACGAGATCGCCGCCACCAACCCGCGTTTCAAGAAGATCTACGAGGGCTGGAAGCCGTTCCTGGACGAGCAGCACCTCTGGACCCGCGTGGCCGAGTTCACCTACGACCAGTTCGTCCTCGCCGCCAGCGCCCGCCGGCGCTGAGCGCGGACAAGACTACCAGGAGGCCCCGCGGCATGCCGCGGGGCCTTTTTTCTGCTCCGCGTCAGCCCCGGTTGGCCAGCAGGCCCCCGGCCAGGACCCGGAACGCCTCGACGGCCTTCGGCAGGACATCCTGCGGATGGTCGCTGGCCGCGACCCAGAGCGCGGCGTTCAGCGCCGCTCCGGTCAGCAGCCGGGCCGCCGCCTCGGCATCCACAGGCCGGACGGTTCCCTGCGCGATCAGCTCCTCGAGCTTCTGCCGCGTCGTCTGGAGGCAGCTGTCCTGGCTCGGCCAGCGCGAGGGATCGCCCAGGAACGCCGGCCCGTCCAGCAGCACGATGCGCTGGACCTCGGGCTCCAGCGCCATCTCGATATAAGCGGCGCCTTCCGCCAGCAGCCCCTCCCAGTCGTTCTTCGCTTGGTTGCCGATCGCGAGCGCGCGTGCCGCCATCTCGGCGTCGATCTGGTTGACCACCGCCTGCAGCAGCCCGCGCTTATCGCCGAAGTTGTGGTAGAGCGCCCCGCGCGTCAGCCCGGCCTCGGCCGTCAGCTCGTCCATCGATGCGGCGGCATAGCCCTTCTCGGCGAAGGCCCGGCGCGCCGCCTTGATCAGCTTGGCGCGGGTCTCCTCCATCATCTCGGAACGTCGCTTCCCGGCCACAGCCCTCTCCCCCCATCGGACATACGCATCGTATGTGAGTTGACATACGCGGCGTATCTGTGATGTGGTTCACATACGGTGCGTATATCAATTCGCGCGGCAACCGTGAAGCCCGAAGCTGGACGTGCCTGCCCATACCGACGGGCCGGCGTGGTCCTCCCGCGAACCATCCACCAATCACCCATCAGCGACGAGGAAGACGACGATGCCCCAACGCGAAGCCATCGTTCCCGCCAACCGCCACGCGCTCTACGAGAAGCACCGCTACTCGGCGGCGATCCGCTCTGGCGACCTGCTGTTCGTCTCGGGCCAGGTCGGCAGCCGCCCGGACGGCTCGCCCGAACCCGACTTCGGAAAGCAGGTGCAGCTGGCCTTCGACAATCTCGGAAACGTGCTCAGGGCCGCCGGCTGCACGCTCGATGACGTCGTGGACGTCACGACCTTCCACACGGATCCTGAGGCCCAGCTCGAAACCGTCATGGCGGTGCGCGAGAGGGCCATCGGCGGGCCGCCCTACCCGAACTGGACGGCCGTGGGCGTGAACTGGCTTGCCGGCTTCGATTTCGAGATCAAGGTGATCGCCCGCATACCGCAGGGTGCCTGAGCGGGCTTTGACCGGCTTCGCACAGGTCCTGCTTGCCGGCCTTGATCCCTGGAAGCGCGCTGCTCGGCAGCCACGGACTGACTGGAGTGGGTGAAGGAAACAGCCGCTTTCACCCACCCCTGGTCCGGAAGAACTCGGCGATGGTGGCCGCCGCGCGGTCCAGATGGGCGTGCAGGACGGCCACCGCCGCCGCGACGTCGCGCGCTTCGGCGGCGGCCAGCAGGGCGCGATGCTCGTCCTGGGACAGGTGCTCGCGCCCCTTGGCCGCCAAATGGAAGCGCAGGTAGCGGTCCGCGGCGGCGAGCTGCTGCTCGGTCAGGGCCAGAAGCTTGGCCCGCCCGGCCCGGGAATAGAGCGCCATGTGGAAGCGCCGGTTGAGCTCTCCCAGGGATCCCGGATCGGGATCGGTGTCCATCTCCGCGATCAGGTCGCGGGCGCGGCCGAAATCCTCGGGGCCCAGGGCGGGGATCGACAGGGCCAGGGCTGCCGGCTCCAGCGCGCGGCGGATCGCGTAGTTGTCTGCTGCGTCCTCGGCCGAGATCTCGGTCACCACCGCGCCCTTGTGCGGTACGAAGTCGATCAGCGCCTGGGCCTCGAGCTGCCGCAGCGCCTCGCGCACGGGCATGCGGCTGACGCCGAAGGCCTCCGCCAGCTCCTCCTGGCGCAGGGCCGTGCCGCCGGGTAGCCGCCCTTCGAGGATCGCGGCCTTCAGTGCGGCCTCGACGAATTCCGTGGCGGTGCGATGGCGCCCGCCGGCTGCCGCGACGACCGCCGCAAGCTCCGAGCCGGACCCCTTCTGCCTCTGCGTCTGCATCCGATATCCAGGTGTTGATTGGATCCAATCTCATGGTACCCTGCATGGCCGGCCGGGGCAACGCCCGGCAGCGGCGCAGCGCGGGGAGGACCATCATGGCAGAAGCGGCAGGGGGCGCGACGGCGGGCGTGATGCCGGGCGCAATGGGAGCCGGGGCAATGGCCGGAGCAAGCGTTGGGGCGACGGTGACATCGGATCCGACGGACGAGCGGGAGAGGCCCACGCCGGGCGGATCGCCGGTTCAGCTCCTCTCGGCGGGCCTGCTGGCCGCCGTGGTGGGCTTCGGCAGCTCCTTCGCCATCGTGCTCCAGGGGTTGACCGCCGCTGGGGCCAGCCCGGCCGAGGCGGCGTCGGGCCTCTTCGCGCTCTGCATCGTCATGGGCGGGCTCGCCATTTGGCTCAGCCTGCGCTGGTGCATGCCGGTCAGCATCGCCTGGTCGACCCCGGGCGCGGCGCTGCTCGTCGCGATGGGCGTGCCGGAGGGCGGCTTCCCGGCGGCCGTCGGCGCCTTCCTCGTCGCGGCGGCGCTGGTGGTCGTGGCGGGGTTGTGGCGGCCTTTCGGACGCGCGGTGGCCTCGCTCCCGGTCGCGCTCGCGAACGCCATGCTGGCCGGCGTCCTGCTCGACCTCTGCCTTGCCCCGGTGCGGGCGGTCGCATCCATGCCGGCGATGGCGCTGCCCGTGGTGCTGGTCTGGGCGCTGACCTGGCGCTTCGCCCGTCTCTACGCCGTTCCCGCGGCGGTCGCCGTGGCGGCGGTCATGGTCGTGATGGGCGCGCCCATGCCTGCGGGCGCGCTCGCCGATGCCTGGCCGCATCCGGTCCTGGTGATGCCGGCGTTCACGCTGGAGACGCTGGTGGGCATCGCCCTGCCGCTCTTCATCGTCACCATGGCCTCGCAGAACGTGCCGGGCCTCGCGGTGATGAACGCCAACGGCTACCGACTCGATCCCGGACCGGTCTTCGTCACGACCGGGCTGGCGAGCGGCGCTGCGGCGGCCTTCGGCGGGCATGCCGTGAACCTGGCCGCCATCACCGCGGCCCTCTGCGCGGGGCCCGAGGCGCATCCCGACCCGGCGCGCCGCCATGTCGCCAGCATCACCTGCGGCATCGCCTATCTCGGCTTCGGGCTCTTCGCGGGCTTCGCCGCCGCCTTCATCGCAGCCTCGCCGCCGCTGCTGATCCAGGCGGTGGCCGGGCTCGCCCTGTTCGCGAGCTTCGGGGCCGCCATCTCGGCCGCGCTCGCCCGCGAGGAGGAGCGGCTGCCTGCCGTGCTGACCTTCGTCACCACCGCATCGGGCGTCTCGATGCTGGGCATCGGGCCCGCCTTCTGGGGCCTGCTGGCCGGCGGCGGTCTGATGGCCCTGGCGCGCTACCGCCGGGGCTGAGGGCCCAGACGCGTCCGGATCTGGCGCGTCCGGATCTGGCGCGTCCGGATCAGACGCGCCAGAGGTCGACGACGAATCGCGGCACCACCGGGATCGCGGGCTCGTCCTCCACCAGCCAGGCATCGCCCGCGCGGTCGAGCACCAGCATCAGGTCGCCCTGGCGCTCGATGCGCATCGGCTCGACAGCGTCGATCCGGGCGAGGCGGTGGCGGAAGGCGCCGCGCCGCGTCATCACGTTAAGATCGGTGACGGGTCCGCCCACCGGCTCGCCCTCCACGGGCAGGTCGGCGGGAAATGCCATGGGCGGGGAGGCGAGGTCGAGCCGCACGGTCTCCCGCCCCGCGAAGCGCAGCGCCAGCGTGCCGTCCAGCACGGCGAGCGTGCGATCGATGCCCGGGAAGGCCGAGAAGGGCCCCGGCACCGCCACCGTCGCCATGCTGACCCGCCAGTCGAAGGCGTCCAGCGCCGCGCCCGGCGGGGATATCGCCACCTCCACCGTCTCGCCGCCGCCGTTCTTCCAGGGCATGCGGCGGAACTCGGCCCGGCTGATCCCGCGCATGGGATCAGCCCAGGGCCGGCAGGTTCAGCCCGTGCTCGCGCGCGCAGTCGATCGCGATCTCGTACCCGGCATCGGCATGGCGCATCACGCCGGTCGCGGGGTCGTTCCACAGCACCCGCTCGATCCGCCGGGCCGCCTCGGGCGTGCCGTCGCACACGATCACCATGCCCGAATGCTGGGAATAGCCCATGCCCACGCCGCCGCCATGGTGCAGCGACACCCAGGTCGCGCCCGAGGCGCAGTTCAGCAGCGCGTTCAGCAGCGGCCAGTCCGAAACCGCGTCCGAGCCGTCGCGCATGGCCTCGGTCTCGCGGTTCGGGCTCGCGACCGAGCCGGAATCCAGGTGGTCGCGGCCGATCACGATCGGCGCCTTCAGCTCGCCGCGGGCCACCATCTCGTTGAAGGCGAGGCCCAGACGATGCCGCTGGCCGAGCCCGACCCAGCAGATGCGCGCCGGCAGCCCCTGGAAGGCGATGCGCTGCGCGGCCATGTCGAGCCAGTTGTGCAGGTGCGGATCGTCGGGAATCAGCTCCTTCACCTTGGCGTCGGTGCGCGCGATGTCCTCGGGGTCGCCCGAGAGCGCGGCCCAGCGGAACGGGCCGATGCCGCGGCAGAACAGCGGGCGGATATAGGCCGGGACGAAGCCCGGGAAGGCGAAGGCGTCCTTGACGCCCATGTCCTGCGCCATCTGGCGGATGTTGTTGCCGTAGTCCAGCACCGGCACGCCCTGACGCCAGAAGTCCAGCATCGCCTCGACCTGGGTGGCCATGGAGCGCTTGGCCGCCTCGACGGTCCCCTTGGGGTCGTGGGCGCGCCGCTCCTCCCACTCGGCCAGCGTCCAGCCGGCGGGCAGGTAGCCGTTCAGCGGGTCGTGGGCCGAGGTCTGGTCGGTCACGGCGTCCGGCCGAACGCCGCGGCGGACGAGCTCGGGGAAGATCTCGGCGGCGTTGCCCAGCAGCCCAACCGAGACCGGCTTCCTCTCGCGGCAGGAGCGCTCGATGATCGCCAGCGCCTCGTCCAGATCGGTCGCCTGCATGTCCAGGTAGCGCGTGCGCAGCCGCATCTCGATGCGCGAGGGCTGGCACTCCACCGCCAGCATGGAGGCGCCCGCCATGGTCGCCGCCAGCGGCTGCGCGCCGCCCATGCCCCCGAGGCCGCCGGTCAGGATCCAGCGGCCCGACAGGTCCCCGCCATAGTGGCGCCGGCCGACCTCGGCGAAGGTCTCGTAGGTGCCCTGAACGATGCCCTGGGTCCCGATATAGATCCAGGAGCCGGCCGTCATCTGGCCGTACATCATCAGCCCCTTGCGGTCGAGCTCGTTGAAATGGTCCCAGTTGGCCCAGCCCGGCACCAGGTTGGAATTGGCGATCAGGACCCGCGGCGCGTCGGCATGGGTGCGGAACACGCCCACCGGCTTGCCCGACTGCACCAGCAGCGTCTCGTCGCCTTCCAGCCGGCGCAGGGCGGCGACGATGCGGTCGAAGCTGTCCCAGTCGCGCGCGGCGCGGCCGATGCCGCCATAGACCACCAGCTCCTGCGGGCGCTCCGCGACCTCGGGGTCGAGGTTGTTCATCAGCATGCGCAGCGGCGCCTCGGTCAGCCAGCTCCGGGCCGAGATCTCGGACCCGCGCGGCGCGCGGATGATGCGGGCGTTGTCGAGGCGGGGATTGGCGGTCATGGGGTCCTCGTCTGTCTCGGACGCCTTTGGGGCGTCTGTTTGGCGTCTTCTGGTGCGGGGCTCGTCAGGCGCCGGCCCAGCGCAGCGCGGACTGCAGCAGGCCGGTCAATGCCGCGCGCACGGGGGCGGCGCGCGCCTCGTCCCAGGGGCGCGGCCAGTCGGCCGGGGTGACGGGGCCCGGCGTCTCGTCCATGTAGCCGCGGCAGGCCAGCTCCATCTGCACGGCGTGCACGCCGTCATCGGGCCGGCCGTAGTGGCGGGTGATCCAGCCGCCCTTGAAGCGGCCGTTCACGACGCGCGAGAAGGCGGTTCCGGCGCAGGCCGCCTCGACCAGGCCGGCCAGCTCGGGATCGCAGCTCGCCCCGCCATTGGTGCCGATGTTGAAGTGCGGCAGCTCGCCCTCGAAAAGGCGCGGGATCACGGAGCGGATGGAATGGGCGTCGTAGATCACGACGCGGGCATGGCGCGCGCGCAGGCGGGCCAGCTCCTCGGCCAGGGCGGCGTGGTAGGGCTGGAACCAGCGCGCGCGCCGCTCGGCCACCTCGTCCTCGTCCGGCGCCTGGCCGGGGCGGTACAGCGGCTCCCCGTCGAAGGTCTCGACGGGGCAGAGGCCCGTGGTCGCCTGGCCGGGATAGAGCGAGGCTCCCGAGGGATCGCGGTTCACGTCGATCACGGTGCGCGAGACCGCGGTGTGCACGACCGTCGCGCCGAGCCCACGGGCGAAGGCGTAGAGCCGGTCGATCCACCAGTCCGTGTCCTTGCGCCCGAGCTCCGGCGACACCAGCCGCGCCTCGATTTCCGGCGGGATCTCGGTCCCGGTGTGCGGCAGGCTCAGCAGCAGGGGCGCATCGCCCCGAGTCACGGTCAGCCAGGGTGTCGCGTTCGCCGAGGGGGTCACGATGCGTCTCCGTCGAGATCGGGCAGGAGGCCGGTGCCAGCGGCCTCGGCCAGCGCGCCCGAGGCGGCGAGCCCGGTCGCGAATGCGATCTCCGGCCCCAGGAACCGGTCGTCCTGCAGCATGGGGACGCGGGCGCGCAGCAGCGCCTTGGCCCGCTCCAGCGGATCGCTCGACCGCAGCGGCGCCCGGAAGTCGCATCCCTGGGCCGCGGCCAGGAGCTCGATCCCCAGCACCGCCGCGACGTTGGCCGCCATGGGGCCCAGGCGCCGCGCGCCATGGGTCGCCATGGAGACGTGGTCCTCCTGGTTGGCCGAGGTCGGGATGGAATCGACGCTGGCGGGATGGGCGCGCTGCTTGTTCTCCGAGACGAGCGCGGCCGCCGTCACCTGGGGGATCATGAAGCCCGAGTTCAGGCCAGGCCGCGGCGTCAGGAAGGCCGGCAGGCCCGACAGGGTGGGGTCCGTCAGCAGCGTGATCCGCCGCTCGGCCAGCGATCCGATCTCGCACAGCGCCAGGGCGATCATGTCGGCGGCGAAGGCCACCGGCTCGGCATGGAAGTTCCCGCCCGAGATCACCTCGCCGGTCCCGGCGAAGACCAGCGGGTTGTCCGAGACGCCGTTGGCCTCCACGGCGAGGGTCGCCGCCGCTTGGCGCAGCAGGTCCAGGCAGGCGCCCATCACCTGGGGCTGGCAGCGCAGGCAGTAGGGGTCCTGGATGCGGTCGTCGCCGGTCCGGTGCGAGGCGCGGATCGCGCTGCCCTCCATCAGGCCGCGCAGGGCTGCCGCGACCGCGATCTGGCCGCGATGGCCGCGCAGACGCTGGATCCGCTCGTCGAAGGGCCCGTCGGACCCGCAGGCCGCGTCCGTGGACAGGGCGCCCGTCACCAGCGCCGCCTGGAATGCCCGCTCAGCCTCGAACAGCCCGGCCAGCGCCAGGGCGGTCGAGACCTGAGTCCCGTTCAGCAGCGCCAGGCCCTCCTTGGGGCCGAGCTGCAGCGGGGCGATGCCGGCGCGCGCCAGCGCCTCGGCCGCCGGCAGCGTCTCGCCGTCCAGCCGGGCCTCGCCCTCGCCTAGGAGGACCGCGCTCATATGCGCGAGCGGGGCGAGGTCGCCCGATGCGCCGACCGAGCCCTGGCCCGGGATCACCGGCGTCAGTCCGCGCTCCAGGCAGGCCAGCAGCGTCTCCAGCGTCGCCCAGCGGATGCCGGACGCGCCGCGGGCGAGGCTCGCCGCCTTCAGCGCCATCACCAGGCGGACCACCGCGTCGGGCAGGGGCTCGCCGACGCCCGACGCGTGCGAGAGCACGAGGTTGCGCTGGAGCGTCGCCAGGTCCGCCTCGTCGATGCGCACCGAGGCGAGCCGCCCGAACCCCGTGTTGATGCCGTAGACGGGCTCGCCCTTCGCCAGGATCGCGCGGACGGCCTCGGCGCCGGCCTCGACCTCGCCGCGGCAGGCTGGGTCGAGCGTCACCGCGGCGCCGCGGTAGGCCGCGCGCCAGGCGCGGAGCTCCATCGCGCCCGGGCGCAGGGTCACGGTTTCGGTCATTGGCCCCTCCAGACGCGGGCATGCAGCGGGTTGAAGCCGATGCGGTAGACCAGCTCGGCCGGGCTGCCGATGTCCCAGATCGCGAGATCGCACCACTTGCCGGGCTCGAGCGTGCCCGTCTCGGCGAGCAGGCCCAGGGCGCGCGCGGCTTCGCGCGTCGCGCCGGCCAGGCATTCCTCGACGCGCAGGCCGAACAGCGTCGCCGCCATGTTCATGGCCAGCAGCAGCGAGGTCAGCGGCGAGGTGCCGGGGTTGCAGTCGGTCGCGACCGCCATGCGCACGCCCAGGCGCCGGAACGCCTCGATCGGCGGGCGGCGGGTCTCGCGCAGGGTGTAGAAGGCGCCGGGCAGGATCACCGCGACGGTGCCCGCGCGCGCCATGGCGGCAGCCCCGTCCTCGTCCGTGCATTCCAGGTGGTCGGCCGACAGCGCCCCATGCTCGGCCGCCAGCCTGGCGCCGCCGAGGTTCGAAAGCTGGTCGGCATGCAGCTTGACCGGCAGGCCCGCCGCGCGGGCGGCCTGGAAGACCCGCGCCGTCTGCTCGGGCGAGAAGGCGATGCCCTCGCAGAAGGCGTCGACCGCATCGGCAAGGCCCGCCGCGGCCACGGCGGGGATCATGTCGCGGCAGACGCGGTCGATATAGGCGTCCTTGTCGCCGGCGGCCTCGGGCGGCAGGGCGTGGGCGCCGAGGAACGTCGTCGCGACCGCGACCGGGCGCCGCGCGGCGAGGGCCCTGGCCGCGCGCAGCATGCGCAGCTCGGTCTCGAGGTCGAGGCCGTAGCCGGATTTCACCTCGACCGTCGTCACGCCCTCGGCCAGCAGCGCATCGAGCCGCGGCAGCGTGGCCGCGACGAGATCCTCCTCGCCGGCGGCGCGGGTCGCGCGCACCGTCGAGACGATGCCGCCGCCGGCCCGCGCGATCTCCTCGTAGCCGGCGCCGTCCAGCCGCATCTCGAACTCGCGGGCGCGGTCGCCGGCGAAGACCAGATGGGTGTGGCAGTCGATCAGCCCGGGGGTGACCCAGCGGCCGGCGCAATCGATGCGCTCGGCGGCGTCGGCCCCGGCGGGCAGCGCGTCCATGGGCCCCGCGAAGGCGATGCGGCCGCCGGCGGCGCCGACGGCCCCACGCTCGACCACGTCGAGCCCGGGCACCCCTTCGGAGAACCGGGCCAGGCGGGCATTGACCCACAGCCTGTCGAAGCGCATGAGGCTTGCTCCGTCCCGCTGTTTGCTCTTATTGTCTATACATAATCAGCGGCAAAAATGCTTGTCCAGGCGAAAAGCGAGGTGGGGTCGATGCGCCGGTCTCTCTTCTTGGAGCATGCCCTGCTGCCCTCGGGCTGGGCCATGGATGTCGGGCTCGACATCGAGGACGGCGCGATCGCGGCGGTGCATCCGGGCGCGGCGCCGGCCGGGCGCGAGCGCATTCCCGGCATCGCGATTCCGGGCCTTCCGAACTTGCACAGCCACGCCTTCCAGCGCGGCATGGCCGGGCTGGCCGAGACGCGCGGGCCGAGCGGCGACAGCTTCTGGACCTGGCGGCAGGTGATGTACCGGTTCCTCGGCCGCCTCTCGCCCGAGGACGTCCAGGCCATCGCCGCCTTCGCCTTCATGGAGATGCTGGAGGGCGGCTTCACCGCGCTGGCCGAGTTCCACTACCTCCACCACGACGTGGACGGGCGCCCCTATGCCGACCTCGCCGAGATGTCGGCGCGCATCGCCGCCGCCGCAGCCGAGACCGGCATGGGGCTGACGCTGCTGCCGGTCTTCTACGCCTATGGCGGGTTCGGCGCGCAGCCTGCGGGCGAGGGGCAGCGACGCTTCCTGAACGACCCCGAGCGCTTCCTGCGCCTGGCCGAGGGGGCGCGGAAAGCAATCGCCGGGCTGCCGGACGCCGTGGTCGGCATCGCGCCCCACTCGCTGCGCGCCGTGACTCCCGGGACGCTGACCGAGGTGCTGGCGGCGACGCCGGCCGGGCCCGTCCACATCCACGTGGCCGAGCAGGTGAAGGAGGTCGAGGACTGCATCGCCTGGTCCGGGCGCCGGCCGGTCGACTGGCTGCTCGGTCATGCCGCGGTGGACGGGCGCTGGTGCCTGATCCATGCGACCCACATGGACGGGGCCGAGACCGCGGCCCTGGCGCGCAGCGGTGCCGTGGCGGGGCTGTGCCCGATCACCGAGGCCAATCTCGGCGACGGGATCTTCCCGGGCGCGGACTATCTCGCCCGGGGCGGGCGCTTCGGCGTCGGGTCCGACAGCAATGTCGAGATCACCGCGCCGGGCGAGCTGCGCCTGCTGGAATACGGGCAGCGCCTGTCCCGCCGGGCCCGCAACGTGATGGCGGCGGCCGAGGGCGAATCCGTCGGGCGGCGGCTCTACGACGCCGCGCTGGCCGGCGGGACGGCCGCGACCGCCCGGCGCCTCGGCGCCATCGCGCCCGGCAGCCGGGCCGATCTGGTGGTGCTCGACGCCGGGCATCCCGACATGGCGGCCGCCGGCGACCGGTGGCTGGACGCCTATGTCTTCGTGGCCGGCCGCGCGGCCATCGACCGCGTGCTCGTCGGCGGAAGGACGCTGGTCGAGGGCGGCCGGCATCTCGGCCGCGCGGCCATCGCGGGCGCCTATGCGCGCGCCATGGCGCGGATCGCGGCATGACGGCGCGCCCGCCCGGCGGGGCCGAGGATCTGCCGCGCTATGCCGAGATCCGGCGCGACCTGGAGGGGCGGATCCTTTCGGGCGAGTGGCCGCCGGGCTATCGCGTGCCGTCCGAGTTCGAGCTGGTCGAGCGCTACGGCTGCTCGCGCATGACGGTGAACAAGGCGCTGTCGGCGCTGGCGGCGGCAGGGCTGATCAACCGGCGCCGGCGCTCGGGCTCCTTCGTCGCGGCCCCGCGCTCGCAGGAGACGGTGCTGGAGATCCACGACATCCAGGCCGAGATCGCGGCGACCGGCAAGCCCTACCGCTACGAGGTCCTGGACCGCGCCGCGCGGCCCGCCACCGCCGAGGAGGCCGGGCGCCTGGGCGTGCGGCCGGGGGCGCAGGTGCTGGCGCTGCTGGTGCGGCACTTCGCCGACGGCCGTCCCTTCGTGGTGGAGGACCGGCTGGTCGACCTCGCGACCGTGCCCGAGGCGCTGGACGAGCCCTTCGCCGCGGCGCCGCCGGGTACCTGGCTGATCGGCCGGATCCCCTGGACCGAGGCCGAGCACTGCATCGAGGCGGTGGCTGCGGAAGCGCCGCTCGCCAGGCTGCTGCAGGTCGCCAAGGGCACGCCCTGCCTCACCGTCGAGCGCAAGACCTGGCAGGCCGGCAGCCCGGTGACCTGGGTGCGCCTGAGTTATCCCGGCGACCGGCACCGTCTGGTCGCGCGCTTCAGCCCCGCGGGGGGAAGGCGCCAGGGCGCCTGAGGGCGCCCGAAGAACACCCAAAGGGCCGCCAAGCCTGTTAACAGGATCTTTGCGCCCGGCGGCCATGGTCGGGCGACCGGGGATGCGCGGCGCGATCGGCCGCGGGAGGCGACGGCATGGACCAGGTGGCATTCGGCGCATTCTTCAACGAGGAGCTCGACTTCCATGTGGAGGGCGGCTTCGACAAGGCCGATGTGCTGCTGTTCTACGTGCTCCTGCAGACGCAGCAGGCCGCCGGGGTGGAAGGCGACCTCTGCGAGCTCGGCGTGCACCAGGGCCGCTCGGCCATCGTGCTGGGCAAGGTCAAGCGCCCCAATGAGCGGCTCTTCTGCCTCGGCGCCTTCGACGAGCCCGAGGCCGGGGTCTTCCGGGCCCATGCCCGGCGGCTGATGCCGGAATCGCTGGCGACGGTGGTCGAGATCCGCGTGCCCGAGCCGATGGAGCTCGCGGGGCCGCCGCCGGCCATGGAGGGCGCTACGCTGCGCTTCCTGCACCTGGATGCCGGCCGCGGCCACCGCGAGATGCTGAACGACCTCCGCAACTTCGCGCCGCTGGCGGCGGGTGGCGGGATCCTGGCGCTGGAGGGCGTCTTCGACCCCATGAGCCCGGGCGTCGCCAGCGCCATGACGGCCTTCTGCCTGTCCGAGGCGGGGCAGGGCTTCGTGCCATTCGCCACGACCCCGGCGAAGGCCTATCTCTGCCACCGACCCTTCGCGCCCTTCTTCCAACGCGCGCTGGTCACCAGCGGCGCCGCCGGCACCCTTTCCCTGACTGACGGGCTGGGCGGGCCAGTGCTGGTCTGCTTCGCGCGGGCCGAGACCGGCCCTTCCCGGGACGCGCTGCTGGCCGCGATCGGCTGATCCCGGCCCCGTCCGGCCATCCGTGGGCGGGAGGCCGGAAAGCCGTCGTCGAGAGGCCCGGAACGGCTTGACAGCCGGGGGCGCCCCCTCCTATATCCAGGCTCCCCGGGCCGACCGGCCTCTGGCCGCGACACCCGGACCCTATGGCAGCGTAGCTCAGTGGTAGAGCAGGGGAATCATAATCCCTTGGTCGGGGGTTCAAATCCCTCCGCTGCTACCAATCGGAAAGCCCGCCGGACCAAAGGTCCGGCGGGCTTTCTTGTACCGGGGCGAAAGTCCGGGCGGCGGCTCGACCCGGATCCGCTCCGTATCTATCGGATCCGTCGGACAGCGCGGCACCCTGCTCCTGCCGCTTCCGCCGTGCTCGATGCGCTTTCGTCCGCATGGGGCCGGTTTCCCGCTGGCACATGGGGGACCGGCAAGCCGCCAAAGGAATAGGGGGCCTTTCCTCAAGCGCCTGCCTGACGGTGGCGCGCCACGATCAAACCATCGGGCTGGTGCGGCGGCGCGGGATCCTCATGCAGTATCTCGTAATGTGCCGAGAGGATCCTGCGGACCCCTTCAAACAAATCCGGCCCGTGAGTGCCGACGATCAGCATCTTGATTCGGCCCGATGCCAATGCTGCGGGGGCGGCGGCCAGAACCCTCAGCTCAAGACCTTGTATGTCCACCTTCATCACGTCGACGGGGCCGATCTGACCAAGCAGGCTCTCAAGGGTGAGCGATCGAACTTTAATCGTGCCCCTGTCGCTGCGGCGGCCCGGCGGGATCAGGCGGCTTCCATAGCTTTCGGGGACGAATTCCGCCTCGCCATCGACGTCGGATAAAGCCTCTTTCCGCAAATCGATGGTGCCGGCCGCCAAGCCATTCAAATCCGCATGTGCGACGATGGCATCGGCATGGGCCGGCAGGGGCTCCAACGCCACGACGCGCGCCGAGGGCCAGTTCCGCTTGACGAGGACGCTATAGTAGCCAACCCCGGCGCCGACATCCACGATCACGGGTTCGTTGTGGTCCACAAGATCGATGCAGCGCCGCAGCCACCACTCCTCCACCGGCTCGTGTAGATTCGGATTGCCGTCTTCCTGATAGCGAGCGATCTGAAGATCCAGCATCGTGCTGCGGAAGAGCATGACGCCATTTGAGAAGGTATAGACTGATTTAGCGTCTTCTTTCATGCCGAAGCTCGATGAAAAAAGTTTCAAATAAGGTCGACTTCTTTTCGGCGATGAGGGAATTCGTGGGTCGGCTGGTCGGGCGGGTCTCCCTCGCAGAGCCATGATACCACATCCAACGCCCTGGTTTGCGGTCGTGTGATATCGTTCATGATGTTGTCGACCAGTCCCATTGGATCGTCAGCGCGAGTTTACGCGGGCCAGGAAGACCTTCCAGGAATCGACCAACAATGCCGCGAGCTTCGGTGCCTGCGACCGCAGCTCTGATAACTCGTCCAGAATGGACTCCCATTCCTTCACGGTTCTCCTGATCGATATGATGTCGCCGATTTCGATCTTCTCCGGTCCGATTTTTTCCCACACCCGATTCAGTTCAACGCGTGACTTTAGTGCCTCGTCCAACTCGATTTCGGCATATTGCAGCAGTTTATGCCGCTCACTGAGTTCGCGCTTGATCCGCATCATTTCACGATCATCGGCGCCCGGCTCCGGATCTGTATCCCTGCAAGCCTGTGCCAGAGCCTTGGTGTCAGCGAAGAATTTCTTTGTCTTATCCACCATAGGCTCAAGAACGCGTTTGTTCGTGTTCGCGGTCTTGGCGAGAGTGGTCAGCATCTTTTCGAGATCGGAGTATTGGCGCGCGACGTTCTTGTTTTCTTTTTCGACCAGATCGAGCCCGTCTGTCAGCACCCGTTTCGTCGAGTCGTGAAGGACCGGCTTACAAGACTTGATGATCTTGTCCATCACCGTCTTGATGCGGGAGAGAACGACGCGCCGTTGCTGAAGCAGGTGCAGCTGCTGCGCACCGCCAAGCCTTGCCTGGTTCGCGGCAAGTATATCCCATTCCGTCAGCTCCTTCCCAAGACCGGGGTCCGGAAGGGTCTTCGGCCTGTTGGCCTTCCACCAGGCGCTGGAAAGCTCAAAGCGGCTATCGGACTTCACGATCACCCCCTCTGGTTGCAGACGCGGTGCGACTTTATCGAAGGTGGTGGGGCATGCCAATACAAAGGGACGGGGCAATAGAAAGGGATGGGACGCGCCGCTGGAAGACATGACTGCGCGCAAACCGGGCCAGTGCCGGCGCCCCCGGCACAGTTCGGCTCTGCGTCGATCGAGCGGATGCGAGGCCGTCGGCTTGATCAGGGCGGACGGCGCACGCGTCCTACAGCGGATTCAGAAGCTTCCCTTATGGGAGGGGGTGCCGACTTGCACATAGATCATCTGTATGACGCAAACGGTCTCTCCACAGCGGACGGTTCTGCAGAGCTGCCGGCACCAAGCAACTGACGGGAAAGGGAAAGCGGCGGAATCATGATACATTGCTCGGGGGTTCAAGTCCCTCCGCTGCTACCAATCGAAAAAGCCTGCCAGGCCATCGACCTGGCGGGCTCCTTCGTTCCCGGCCGACGCAGTCCCAAGCCGCCGGCGCGGGGCGGACATCGAAAGGGATCATGGCGAAGAGCTGGCTGGCGATCCGCGCGCCGCTCTGACGCGCGGTCCCGAATGCCGGCCATCCCGCGGACGGCCGGCTCAACGGAACGTTCAGCGCTCGGCCACCGCCAGCCTGGCGCCGAGCGCCACGAAGGCGCCGGCGAAGGTGCGGCGCATCCAGGTCAGGACCCGCGGGCGCGAGATCACGTGGTCGCGGACCGCGGCGGCAAACAGGCCATAGGCCACGAAGACCGCGAAGGTCATCAGCATGAATACGATGCTGAGTTCGAGCATGCGGGCCATCGGATGCGGCTCGCCCGCGCTCACGAACTGCGGCAGGAAGGCCAGGAAGAAGATCGACAGCTTCGGATTCAGGATGTTCACCAGCACCGCGGTCATCGTCACCTGGGCCGCCGACCGGGCATCGAGCTCCGTCTCGACGCGCAGGGCGCCGTGCTCGCGCAGGGTGTTCCAAGCCATGTACAGCAGGTAGGCCACGCCGAGATACTTGAAGACCTGGAAGGCCAGCGCGCTGGTGTGCAGCAGTGCCGCCAGGCCCATGATCGCGGCCGCCATGTGCGGAATGATGCCCAGCGTGCAGCCGAAGGCGGCGACCATGCTGGCCCGGGCGCCGCGCGACAGCCCTGCGGCCAGGGTGAAGAGCACGCCGGTGCCGGGCGAGGCGACGACGATGAACGAGGTGATCAGGAACTCGACGCTCATGGCGGGATCCTCCTGCGGTCGGCATGCGGTGTCGACGAACCGCGGTGTCGCCTCGTGCAGCAGCATGTCGCGTCAAGCGAGGCCGGAAAAGGAAAAAGCCGGTGTCTAGCTTCAGAGGCCCCACTCATGGCTTGGTCCATCCCATCGCTGATTTCCGGCTCAGGATCGTTGAGACGGAGCCGACACGCGGGCTCACAATATGTGACCAGGCTCACGCTGGATTAGGTGGGCTTGCAATCATCGCCGCCGCTCAGATCGGCTGCGACGAAGTGGCTGATCGAAGCGGAAGGCCGGCCGCGCCGCGAGCATCCGCTCCGAAAGCTAGCGGGTGCATGCGGCGTCGAGCCGCCCGGACAGGAAGACCCGATTGTCCGCCGGCTTGGCAGCGAACCACTCCGCCAGTGCCTGCACCGTGTAGCCGTGGCGCGTCAGCTTCGGCTCGAGATCGTCCATCGCGCCCTATAGTCGCGCATTCCCCAAAATCACTTCTTCTGGCGAGATTCCGCTTCTCGAAGCCGGGGGTCGCAAGTGCCTCGATGATCGTCGCATTTCTCGGCTTCAAGTCACTTCGGGGGAGCGCCTTCGCGTCGAACATGGCCGATTTGATTGGGGCGCGGCAGGGTATCACCGGCGAGTAGCTGGCAGAACTCCCCGTCGCCCTTTGGTGGGCAGAGCCAGATGATCAGTGGCCTTTCACAGTAACGCAAAGGTTCCGCTGGCGCGCATCGCGGGCAAGGCCTTTGCCGGGCCCTTTCAAAGCGACGATCTCCAGGGCGGCGGCGACAGCTTCGTGGTGATCCAGTCGGCGAAGGCGCGCGTCTTTCCGGCGGTGAAGCGGCCAGAGGGGCGGATCAGATGGATGGCGACTTCCCCACCGTTGCCCGCGCCCACGGTCCAATCCGGCAGCAACCTGACCAGGCGCCCGTCCGCCAATTCGCGGCCGACCAGCCATTCAGAGCACATCATGATGCCCTTTCCGGCCACTGCGGCATGCACGAGGCTGTCGACGTTGTCTGTCAGCAGCGGTCCGGACATATGGACCCGCGCACGCTCGCGTCCCCGACCAAAATGCCACTCCCTGGGCGAGTCGAACAGGGCGAAGAGCAGGGCGTCGTGTGCCGCGAGATCGGTGGGCGCCTTCGGCGCTTGCCGGTCCGCGAGGTAGGACGGGGCGGCGCAGACCAGCCGACGCTCACCCCCCAGCTTGCGCGCCACAAGCGAGCTGTCCGGCAGGTGGCCGATGCGGATCGCAAGGTCCATTCCTTCCCCCACCAGATCGACGAAGCGGTCACTGTAGAAGGCCTCGATCCGTACGCGGGGAAAGGCGGTCAGAAACTCCGGCAGGATCGGCGCGACCCACAGGCGCCCGAAGGCCTCTGGCAGGGACAGCCGCAGCGTGCCTTGCGGTCCGGTGCCGGCGTCGGCGGCCTCGCGTTCCGCGTCGGCCAGCAGGGTCAGGGCGATCCGCGCCCGGTCGGCGAAACGGCGGCCGGCCTCCGTCGGTGTAACCCGCCGCGTCGTCCGTTCCAGCAACCGGACGTCAAGCCGACGCTCCAGCGCCGAAACCCGGCGCGATACCACGGAGGCGTCACGCCCCAGCACCCGGGCGGCCGGTGCGAAGCCGCCCGCATCGAGCACCGCGAGAAAGGCGGCAACCTCCTCCAGACCCTGGTCACTCAATTCATGCATCGTTCGCAGCAATATCATGCACCGGGGCCGCATTAAAGGCGGACTCGCAAGCGGCTAGCCTCACGGTCATCGATCAACCGACCTTGAGGAGTGTTCCCAATGCGCGCCTATCAACTCGAAGCCCCCCGCCTCGACGCCCTGCGTCTGGTCGACGTTCCGCAGCCCCGCCCCGGGACGGGCGAGGTGCTCGTCCGCCTGCGGGCGGCCAGCCTGAACTATGTCGACCTCGCGGTGGCGACTGGCGCCTTCCCCGCGGCGCTTCCGCTCATCCCCGTGACCGATGGTGCCGGGGAGGTGTTGGAGGCCGGCCCCGGCGTTTCCGGAATTGCCATCGGCGACCGCGTCATCCCGCATTTCCTGCCGGACTGGTCCGCCGGGCCGCTGCCGCCCCCGGCCAACCGGCGGATGCGCGGCATCAACATGCCGGGCTCCCTCGCCGATTGCGCGGTGGTGCCCGCCGCGAGCCTCGTGCCGATCCCCGATCACTTGTCCTTTGCCGAAGCGGCGACCCTGCCGATCGCGGCGACCACGGCCTGGAGGGCGGTGCGGACAGGTGTGGTGCGTCCGGGGAGCACGGTGCTTCTGCTCGGCACCGGTGGCGTCAGCCTGTTCGCCCTGCAATTCGCCAAAGCGTCGGGAGCGCGGGTGATCATTACCTCCTCGTCTGACGAGAAGCTGGAGCGGGCGAGGGCGCTTGGCGCCGATGAAACCATCAACTACGCGGCAAGCCCGGACTGGGATGCGCGGGTTCTGGAGCTGACCGGCGGGGTCGGCGCCGACCTTGTGGTGGAGACGGGAGGCTCCAAAACCTTTGCGCGTTCCCTGAACGCGGCAGCCAGCGAGGGCACGGTCTTCGTCGTCGGTTTTCTCAGCGGCGACGCACTGGAGGCCTCTCTGTTTCCGATCATTCTGAAGATGCTGAAAGTCATCGGCAGCAATACCGGATCGGTGGCGGATCTGCGGGAGGCGGTCCGCGCGATCAATGCGACCGGGCTCCGCCCGGTGGTCGACCGCGTCCATCACTTCAAGGATGCGGCCGGCGCCTACGCAACGCTGGCGCATGGCAGTCATTTCGGGAAGATCGCCGTGACTTTGGAGGATGGGCGCTGATTGAAGGGCGGACCACTGACCGGCCCCAAGTGTTCATGACGCAGCGGCGTCGAGGCGGAAATCGCTCGCGGCTGGCGGTACTGGGGTCATGTCGGCCCTGAGGCAGTGGGAGAACAGCAATTGTTCTCGCCAAGGTCTCGGAGCCGGGCGCCCCAGCGGGAAAGCCGCTCTCGACGAGGCGTGAAGGTCAGCAAGGAGCCCAGAAGGAGCCCAGATGCAGGGGGGCGCGATGGGACTGCCTGTCTCCTCGCTTCGTGGAGAGATGCTCTTGATACCGAGGGGGCAGGCAGTGTCGCCCTCGGCGACACCAGGAGGGCACCCTCCCCGCGGATCCCCCTGCATTGTTTCCGTGGACCAGCGATCGCGCTGCCGAGCACAACGCATCGGCAATCGCGCAGGTCCCTCAACAGCAACCTGAACGCGGCGCCGGAGCTGAAGGGGCACACCTGATCCGGTTCCGGCCGAGTTCCGGAGACGGCGGGCGCCGCCTGTTCGAGCATCTCGGGATTTGAGGAGCGTGAACTCGAACCGATCACGGTTCTCGCGAGAGGGGGCGTGATCCTCCTCCGCTGGCGCCCTCGCCGATACTATGCGACGAGGCTCCGAACCACAGGAGCCGCCACCGTCGCTAGAGCGGGATGTCAGTGACCTCCTTCGCCGTCCGGATAACGAACATCGTGTAGTAGCGCGCGACGTTACTATGGTTCCGGAACAGGCGCTCGCACACCGAGTCGAACTCGTCCATGTCGGTGAGCCGCAGCATCAGGACGGCATCGGTCTCACCGCTGACGCTATAGGCCTGTACAACTGACGGCTCCCTCGCGGCGGTCCGGAGGAACTCGCGCATATGCTCCTCGCCGTGGCGCTCCAGGTGGATCGTCACGATCGCCTTCAGGCGGCGGCCGGCCTTGGCCGGCGCGAGGACGGCAACGACGCGATCGATCACGCCGGTCTCCTTCAGCCGCCGCACGCGGCGCAGGCAACTCGACGGCGAGAGCCCCACCAAGTCGGCCAGCTCGGCATTCGTCCGCGAGGCGTCCTGCTGGAGGTGGGTCAGCAGCTTCTTGTCGATGTGATCCATGTACCGACTCTGCAACGTAGTTGCGTCGCGGTGCAATATAGTTGCATCGACATGCAAATTTTGACCGCTTCTGCGAAGCTGACTGCGTTAACTACTGGGGCTCCGCAACCATGGAGCCGTTCAATGCCGGCCCTAAATATTTTCCGTCGCAAGACCCTGGACACGCTCGGCCTTTACTGGGAGCTCGTGCGCGTCATCGTTCCCGTCGCGTTCGCCACGCAGCTGCTGCATGAGCTTGGCGGTATCCGGGCCATCTCCCCGCTGTTCGAGCCAGTGATGACGCTGCTCGGGCTGCCGCCGGAGCTCGCCCTCGCTTGGCTGACAGGGCTGCTCGTCGGGATCTGGGGCGGACTGGTCATCGTGTTCACGCTGGTCCCGGTGACGGACCTCAGCACGGCGGACGTCACGGTCTTCTCGGTCCTGCTGCTGTTCGCGCATGCGGTTCCGATCGAGCAGCAGATCATCAAGAGGGCTGGGCCTTCCCTGCTTGTCACCGCGACGGTTCGGATCGGAGGCGGCCTCCTCTTCGCCGTCCTCCTGCACCAGGTGCTCGCCGTCACCGGATGGCTGTCGGATCCGGCAACGCCATCCTGGACGCCGGCGGACGCGGGCGTCGGCTGGATCGGCTTTCTCGCCAGAACTGCGCAGATGCTGGGCATGATGTTGGCGATGCTGCTCGCGCTGAGCTGGCTGATGGAGCTCCTGAGGATCTCGGGCATCCTCGATCGGATGAACCGAGCACTCGCGCCGATCTTCTGGCTCGCGGGGATCGACGCGCGAACGGTCCCCTTCGCG
The DNA here is from genome assembly GCF_017355985.1 of Arenibaculum pallidiluteum. Taxonomy (GTDB): domain Bacteria; phylum Pseudomonadota; class Alphaproteobacteria; order Azospirillales; family Azospirillaceae; genus Arenibaculum; species Arenibaculum pallidiluteum. The sequence continues at coordinate 136,681 of NZ_JAFIQU010000009.1, read as the reverse complement.
GCCATCGGACTGCTATTGGGGATCACCTACGGTGGCGGTCTCCTGATACGCGAAGCCCGAACCGGCGAGATCGAGCCACGGCAGATTTTCCTCGCCTGCGCATTCATGGGCCTAGCCCACAGCATCATCGAGGACACGCTCGTGGTCGTGGCGTTCGGCGCGGACCTGACAAGCGTGTTGGTTGCGCGGCTCGCCTTCGCTGTGTTCGTGACCGCGATGATCGCCAGATTGATCTACTCGATCCCGGATCGCCTGTTCTACAGACTCTTCTACAACGGGCGAGTTGATCGGTTCGGGAGGATTCCTCCGTCGTTTCCGCACAATAGGCGGCCAACGACCGCCTCTCGATGCTGAAAGCCGCAGGCCGCCGCGGCGGGCGGCTCGGCGCGGCTGTTCCGCGCGCGTGCCGGCCGAGCGGCAGCGCGGAGCCGTGCGGGACCTCCAACGTCCGCCGCAGCTCGTCCTCCGCGGCTTCACCGACGAGGACGATCAGCCGAGTTTCGAAGGAGAATGTAACTGGCCCGGCATCCCGCCGGTCCGCCTGTCTCCTGCCGGCGGTAAATCAGCCGTCGCAGTGGCCGCAGCCGCAGGCGTCCAGCGGGCGCAGGACGAGGCCGACCATCTCGCCGCGCCGGGGGCCGTCCGCGTCCGCGGAGCGGCCTTCCTGCCGGCGGTCGGTGTCCGGTCCGGAACCGGGCGGCCCGGCGTGCGTCGCAGGATGATCGTAGGCGGCGACCCGGTAGGCGGTTCCGCCCATGGTGACCACCAGCCCCGGCAGCATCCGTCCTGCGGGGTCGTCCACTGGGCAGGGTCCGTAGTGGACGGGGCCGTATGGTTCGATCCGCACCTTGCGCACCGGCGTGAATTCGGGCGGGCTCTGGTCGGTCAGGTCGGTGTCTCCGCAGCGGGGCCGCCGGTGCCGGGCACGATCCCGGTCGCATGGTCATGGACATACTAGCAGCCGCGCCCGCATTTCGCGATGCGGCCCCTGGGGCGGGACGTGACGGCGTCCGGTAGCGGGCCCTGCGTGACGGGCTATGCCGAATTGCAGATGTGTGACTTGACCTTGGGAATAGGTGCGGTATCGATTGGAGGTTGTCGATGCGGGGCCGACCCATGCGTACCGGTGAGTCCGGCGAGGACTTCCTTCCCTTGAAGCTGCTTGCGGAGACCGTCGATACGCTCCGCAAGTCGGGCTTCGTCAGCCTTCGCTCGGTCAGCGCCGCGCTGAACGACGCAATCACCACCGGCGAGCCCGACGCCATCGGCTTTGCGATGCGGTCCTTCCAATCGCTCGACGGGACCACGCGCCAGGAGATTGCCGAGCGCGCGATCCGGCGCGCCTACGAGCTGGCGACGAGCCACGGCACCAAGGCGCCCTGAGCGCCTGTCAGCGCGGGACCCGTCAGCGCCGGATCAGATAGGCGAAGGCGACCCCGGCGAGCACGTAGGCCACGAGGCCGAATCCGGCTTCGCGCACGACCCATGTCATGATGTCCATCGTGTTCATGACAGCACAACGGAGCGGGAACACCTGGAGTCGCGGGGTGCTCTCGGGGTAGCCCGCCCGTCCGGGTGGACGTGCCGGCGCGCATATGCCCCGGGGCAGGTTCAGGGGCGCTGCAGGGCCCCTGCATCCCCGTCGTCGGGGCGCGCCAGCTTCAATCCGGCGGTCGCGAAGAGCAGTCCCAGCACCAGGGCGCCGGTGCCGAGCAGGCCGATCGCGTCGGCGAAGCCGAAGGACGACAGCAGCGCCGCGGCGATCATGGGGCCGAGCGCGCCGCCGCCGCGCTCGACCAGGCGGAAGCTGCCGAGGACGTTCGCCTGCCCGTGCCGGGCGCATTCGGTGCGGGTGCCGTCCAGCAGGATCGCGATCAGCATCGGCGAGATCATGGCGCTGCCGATGCCGAACACGCACATGGCGAAGACCATGGTCCACATGCCGGGCGTCAGCGCCACGCACACCATCCCGAAGGCGGCGAGCAGGCCGCCGGTCGAGGCGAAGAGCCGATGCGCGGCGTGCGCATCGGCGTAGCGGGCGAGGGAAGGCTGCAGGAAGATGATCGCGACGAAGTAGGTCATCAGCGTGCGCCCCACCGCCGCGGGACCGAGGCCCAGCTCGGTCAGGTAGAGCGGGGCCAGGAACACCAGGAAGCCGGTCGTGGAGACCTGCAGCGGAATGGCGGAGAGCAGCGTCACGGCAAGGAAGCGGCGGTTGCGCAGCAGGTCGGCCAGCACCCGCAGTGACGAGGCCCGTGCCACCGGCGGCACGTTCTCCGGGCGCTTCGGCATCAGCGTCAGGGTCAGCACGGCGGCCAGCGCCGCCAGCCCGATGGAGACCGCGAAGGTGGAGGCGAAGCCGATGCGCTGGGCCAGGATGCCGCCGACGGCCGAGCCCGAGACCGAGGCGATGATGGAGGCGCCGGCGAACAAGGCGATGCCGTGCGCCCGGTTGCGCGGCCCGGTCAGCGCGGCGATGTGCGCCAGAGCCGCCACGGAGACAAGCGCGTAGCCGATGCCGTTGAAGACGCGCGCCAGGACCAGCTCGGGCAGGCTGGTCGCCAGCGCCGATCCCAGATAGCCCAGAACCGCCGGCAGCATCCCCGCCAGGAAGACCTGCCGTGCCCCGAAGCGCTCGGTCAGGCGGCTGCCGACCGGCGTCAGCAGGACCATGGCGACGAGGTAGATGGTGAAGGGAAGCGCCACCGCCATGTCTCGCGGCAGGTCCAGGAGCGGCTCGTAGAGCGAGGCGGCGAGCTGCGGCAGGAAGGGGCGCGACATCTCGTGGCTGAAGAAGAAGGCCAGGAGCGGCAGGCGGATCGCGTTCAGGGACTCCGCGGCCGGCGCCATCCCGTCCGTGGCGGGGCCGCGCATGGCTGCGCCCGGCGCGCGCGCCTCCTCGACGAAGAGCGTCAGAAAGCTGCCGATCTCGTCCCTGCTCTCGCGCATGGGCCGGGCGCTCACCGGCAGGCCGGCGGCCACGCGGGACGCCCAGGCGCGCAGCCGGTCGATGCGGTCGGAGAGCAGCAGGGCCAGAACCACCACCACCACCTCGACCGCGATCACCAGGGAGATCACGAAGCTCGTCAGGATGTCGTAGACGATGTCGAGCTGGCGCTCGTGCACGAAGGCCGGATCGCTGCCGACCACGACCGCCCCTACGGTCTCGCCCGTCAGGACGATCGGCACCGCGCTGCTGACGTAGCTGTCCGGCCGCTCGGGCGGAACGCCGGTCCGGAAGAGGATGCGGCCCTGCGCATCGCGCACGGCGATCCAGCGGATTTCGGCATGAGTCCTGCGCTGCGTCTCCAGCAGCTCGCCGACGCCGACGAGCCGGTCGAAGGGGACGCCCAGCGAGAGAGCCCGCTCGACGGCATCGGCGGCAAGGCGCCCGACGGTCGCGGCCTTGGCCGAGAGCGCGGGCTCGAGCTGCCGGTCGAATACCCCCAGTGCCAGCCAGGAGAACGCGCCGAGCGCGAGGACCACCACCAGCGCCGCCGCAACCGTGATGCGCGTGATCAGGCGCTTGAGCGGGACCGACTGGATCATGGCGCGGCCCGCGGGCTGCCCAGCACCACCCGGGCCACTTCCCCGCCATAATCCGCGGTGCCGCGCCGCCGCGCCCGCACCTCCGCGAGGCGGCCTGCCATGGTGCCGAACTCATTGGACACGGGGCGCAGGAGGTAGGAGGCCAGGGCCAGCGCCGCCGCGCCGCAGACGAGGCCGACGCCGATCCCGACCAGCACCAGGATCCGCCGCACCTCGGCCAGAGCGGCATCCGCCCCGGTCGTCGAGTAGATCACTGCGAGCGTGCCGGCCCTGACGCCCCGGGCATCGCGGATCGGCGCCGCGATTGCGGCGCGCCCCCCGGCAGCCGTCGGAACCGGCACGAGATCCCGGCTCTCCCAGACGGCGCCGAGCGCGAGCCCGTCCAGCGGCGCACCTTCGGACGCGACGGTCACGGCGCCGTCGGCATCGACCACCGCGAGCCCGAGAATCCCGTCGCCGTTCTCGACGTAGCGCGTCAGCGTTCCCTGCAGGCTGGTCAGGCTCGCGGCCGACACGCCAAGCGTGATGCCGCCTTCGATCGTCTCCTGTGCGTCGAGCAGGACCGCCGCGGCACGCGACTGCATGACCTCGCGATAGGTCTTCGCGAAGCGCTCGAAGTTCATGTAGGCCGTAAGGGCGAGCGCGGCGGCCAGCGGCACCACGATTCCGGCGGCAACCTTCAGGGCCAGGCGCATCGGCGCGTCACTCCGCGCCCGGCCGGGCGGCCGCGGGAAACTCAGAGAGCAACCTGTCGGCAATGGCCGCTGCACCGAAGCGCACAGGATCGGTGGCCGGCAGCGCCAGCGCCCCGGCAGTCGCGGCAAGGCAGGCGCGTGCCTGCGCCTCGTCCAGCCCCACGGTGTCGAGACCGATGCCCACGAAGCACGCGGACGCCTCTCGGCGCCGGGCGAAGGACAGGGCCGCCTCCATGTGCGCGCGCAGGGACGCGACTTCGATATCCGTGACGCCGCCGCCGGTCGTCGTGGGACGGTGGCACAGCACCAGCGCATGAGCCGCGACGCCGTTCAGCAGTCCGAACGGCGTCGCTGTCCGCGGAGACAGGGCCGGGCCGCGCCCCTCGACGACGTCCCAGTGGTCCGGCGCGGCCGCGGGGCTGAGCCATTCAGCCGCGCCGGCGATGAAGTCGGTGGCGATGGCGTCGAGCGGCACGCCGGCCCCGGCGATCACGATGCCGGCCGGACTGGTGCCGCGGAAATCCGCATCGAACCCGCGCCGGCGCAGCTCCCGCGCGAGCGCAAGGGCCATCGGAAGCTCGCCCGCCTCGGGACCACCCGTGCCGAGGGTGAGCAGCCTGCGCCCCCCGCGCGGGCGGGCCGATGCGGCTGCGAAGCGCCGGTCGGGGCGGCAGATGTCCAGCAGGCGCGCGTCACGGCGCCGCGCGGCGGCCTCCAGCCCCGGCACGGAGCCCAGCGGGACATCCAGCGCGCCCGCGATGTCGAGCCCGGCCTCCAGCACTTCCAGAAGCGCCGTCTGCCAGTGCGGCGGCAGCGTGCCCTCCGGGGCGTCCGCAAGCACGAGACAGCGGGCGCCGAGCGCCGCGGCGGCCGCAGGGTCGAGGTCGGGAAGCCCGAGATCGGCGCTGTCCGGCAGACGCATCTGGCCGATGCACCACTCCGGCCGGCCGTCCCTTATGGCCCGGGCCGTTCCCGTGGCGGGGTCGGGGCCGACGCCCGCGAGCAGCAGGTAGGGGGGCCTCAGTTCCATGCAGATCCCGACATACAGATCCCGCCATGCAAGCCCCGCCATGCAGACCCGGGGGCGGCCGCTCGGCGGGGCGGTCCCGGCCCGGCACTTATACCGCGAAATCTGTTACCATTCCGTCGATTCGCGCGGCAATCATAGAGAATGATGCATTTTCCCGGCAGGGGCGCCGACCGGGCGCTCTCCGACCATCCCGGTCTCCCGCGGCGGTGACCCGGCGCAAAGCCGGTCTAGAGCGGATCGCGATCTGGCATGGACACGTGATCGCCAGGATCTGCGCCGACCACGACGGGGCGAGAGCGGTTTGAGCTTCAAAGCGATGCTCAAACCGCTCTAGGCTCCGAGCCGGATTGTGGCCGGAGGGATCTTGCGCGACTTCACGAAACCGGGCCGCTCGGCCGTCCATGCCGTCGACTGCGCCGTCGCGACCTCGCACCCCCTGGCTTCCGTCGCCGCCATGGACGTCCTCGGGGCGGGCGGCAACGCGGTGGACGCCGCCATCGCGGCCGCGGCCGTGCTCTGCGTGGTCGAGCCGGCGATGACCGGCATCGGCGGCGACGCCTTCGCGCTCTACATGCCGGCCGGTGCCGCCGAGCCCCTGGCGATCAACGGGTCCGGCCGCGCGCCGGCGGCCGCCGATCCCGCCTGGTACCGCGAGCGCGGCCTGGATGCGATCGCGCAGGGCAGCGCCCATGCCGTGACGGTGCCGGGCGCGGTCGCCGCGTGGTGCCGGCTGGTAGAGGACCACGGCACCCGGTCGCTGGCGGAGCTGCTGGCGCCCGCGATCCGCTATGCCGAGGAGGGCTATCCGGTGGCGCCGCGCGTCGCCTGGGACTGGGGGCGCGAGGCGCCGCGCCTGGCCGGCGATCCCTGGGCCAGCCGCCATCTGCTGGTGGACGGCGCCGCGCCGCGGGTCGGAACCCGGCACAGCCAGCCGGCCCTCGGCGCCACGCTGCGGCGGATTGCCGCGCAGGGTAGGGCAGGTTTCTACGAGGGCGAGGTGGCGGCGGACCTCGTCGCACGGCTGCGCGAGCTCGGCGGGCTGCACACGGAGGAGGATTTCGCGAGGGAGGCCCCGGACTACGTCACGCCCATCCGGACGGGCTATCGCGGCTTCGACGTCTGGGAATGCCCGCCCAATGGCCAGGGCGTGGCGGCGCTGCTGATCCTGAACCTGCTGTCCGGCTTCGATCCCGGCACGCTGGACGAGGCCGACCGGGTGCACCTGCATGCGGAGGCCACCAAGCAGGCCTATCACAACCGGGACCTGCTGGTCTGCGACCCCGAATGCCTGCCGCTGCCGGTCGAGACGATCCTGTCGGATCGCTTCGCGGATGGCCTCCGCCGCCGTATCAGCATGGATCGCGCCGGCGTGCCGGCCCCCTGGGACGCCACGGAGCACCGCGACACGATCTGCCTCAGCGTGGTCGATCGGGACGGCAACGCGATCTCGTGGATCCAGTCCCTCTTCCACGCCTTCGGCAGCGGGATCGCCGGGCCGCGCAGCGGCGTCATGCTGCAGAGCCGCGGCACCTCGTTCCGCCTGCTTGACGACCATCCGAACCTGATCGGCCCGCGCAAGCGGCCTATGCACACCATCATTCCCGGCATGCTGACGCGGGGCGGACGGGCGGTGATGCCCTTCGGGGTCATGGGCGGGCACTATCAGGCGGCGGGACATGCGGCCCTGGTCTCGGCGCTGCTCGATCGCGGACTGGACCTCCAGGAGGCCGTCGACGCGCCGCGCAGCTTCGCCTTTGGCGGGGAGCTGCAACTCGAGGCCGGCATCGACGCGGCCATCGCGGCCGAGATGGAGCGGCGCGGACACCGCATCCACCGTCTCGACGGGCCGACCGGCGGCGCGCAGGCGATCTGGATCGACCGCGATGCCGGCCTTCTGACGGCGGCGTCGGACCCGCGCAAGGACGGCTGCGCCCTCGGACGCTGAGGGGGCTCCTTAGCCGGGCCCGACGGCCCGCGCCACCTCCTCGGCGGAAAGCTGCCGGTCAAGGCCGCGCGTTCCCAGCAGTGCGGCCGTGCTCAGGGCCAGGCGCCGCGCGCCCGCGGCATCGATCCCCTTTGCCAACGCCGCCTCGCGCGCCTGGTCGTAGAGGTCGCGCAGGAACTTCTTCTCCCGCGCGTTGAGCGGCCTCCGCGGCGAGGCTCCGCCATTCTGCATATCGAATTCCCTCGTGTCCTGCCGGCTGCGCGGATTGCGGCCTTTCCCGCATGGGGGCGGCCGTCGGCGCGGCCGTTCGACGGACATCATAGATGATCCGATCGACTTCCGGCTCGGGTATCGCGGCACGCCGGCGGGCGGCCCAGCCGCCTCCTGCAGGCTTTCCATCCGGCCCGACGTCCGGGCCGGCGGCCAAGTCGTTCCGGGGCCGGAACCGAAAACGTTCCGGACCCGTTGAGATCCGCAGGATTGCGGAGAACGACATGAGCATTGCCCACGAACTTGCCCGCCGTGCGGGCTATGACCGGCACGGCGACCAGGCTTCCGGCGTGCCCAGCACGGCTGCGATCGGCGGCCACCCGATCCATCCCATGCTGATCCCCTTCCCGCTGGCCTTCCTCTCGGCCACGCTGGCGACGGACCTCGCCTATCTGCGGACGCGAAATCCCTTCTGGGCCGAGGCGTCGCGCTGGATGCTGCGCGCCGGCCTCGCCTCGGGCGCGGCCGCGGGCGTCTTCGGCGCCGTCGACTACGTCACGATCCACCGGGCGCACCGCTCCGGCGTCGGCAAGGTCCATGCCCTGGGGAACATGGCGGCCATGGCGCTGGCGGCAGCGAACCTCGCGGCGCGCCACGACGATCCCGAGGGCGCGGTGGAGGGCCGCGGCGTCGCCCTGTCGGGTGCGGTCGCCGCCCTGCTGGGTCTCACCGGCTGGGCCGGGGGCGAGCTGTCCTACCGGCACGGCGTCGGCGTGAGCAGCAGCCACGAGCAGCCTCCCCTGGTGGGCGCGCCCGAGGGCCGGCCGCGGCCGCGGCCGCGGACCCATGGCGAGCGACCGCGCGCCGTGGCGGGTTGGTAATGCGGGTAGTGATGACGGGCTGGTGAGGGAGGCGGCGATGGCGGACGAGACCCGAGGATCCCGACTTGAATCCGAGCAGGTCCGCGCTGCGACGGACCGCGGCGCCTTGCGCGACAAGATCCCCGTCGAGGATCCCGCGACCGCTCCCCTGGGCACCGATGCCGAGAGTTCCGGCGTCCGTCCCCAGGTGGCGGCCAGCAGGGCCGGGCTCAAGGATCCCGGGCCGGAGTCGTCGCGCTGGCGCGCGGGCTTCCGCGCGGGTCCGGTGCCGGACACCGCGACCAGCATGGGCGCCATGTTGGTCGGTGTGGCGCTGGCAGTCGTGCTCGTGCTGGTGGTCGCGGTGGTCGCCGGCGTGTTCTGACGCCGCCGGTCCTTTCCTGGCCATCCTCCCGCAGGACTAACGCCGCCGCGCGGTGCGTTCCGGCCGCGCGGCCCCGCATGTGCCGGGGCTTAGCACCGCTGCTGTCGTGCGCGCCCGCCGGCGCCGTTCCAGTCTTGCGCAGGTGCCGGGGACCGGGAGGGAGCCGCATGGCGGGCGTCGGGCAATCGGAACGGGGGCATCTTCCCAGCCTCGAGGTGCTGCGCGGGCTCGCCGCGGCGCTGGTCGTGGTCTATCACGCCGGCCGCATGATGGCGGGGCAGGGGGGCGCGGTGCCGCTCGGCGGCGTGTTCGAGCCCGGCCATTCCGGCGTCGACCTCTTCTTCGTGCTCAGCGGTTTCGTGATCGTCTACGCGCACTGGCAGGACCGCGGGCGGCCTTATGCGCTCGGGCGCTACGCATGGCGCCGGCTGTCCCGGATCTATCCGCCCTACTGGGCGGCAATGGCGGTGATGCTGGCGCTGTTCGTGGCAAGCCCTTCGGCCAGCGGGCGGGAGACCCAGCCCCTGGTCGTGCTCGGCTCGCTGCTGCTCTATCCCGTGCCGGGCGGCCTGGTGCTGGACGTCGCCTGGACCCTGGTGCACGAGGTCACGTTCTACGGTCTCTTCGCCTTTCTCCTGCTCGGCCGGTGGATCGGGGCCGTGGTGCTGGGCGCATGGCTCTGCGCCATTCTCGCCGGGCTCGCGAAAGGAGCGGGCCTGCCCGGGCTGGAGGCTCTGTCCGATCCCTACCAGATCCAGTTCTTCCTCGGCATGGCCACGGCGCTGCTGGTTCTGAAAGGCCTGCCGCGCAGCGGTGCCGGGGCGCTGCGGGCGCTGGGGGCCGCGGGCTTCGCCGCTGCGTACCTGGCGGAATGGTGGGGCCTCGCCGATCCTCGGGCCGCGGGCTTCCGGCTGGCCTACGGGGCGGCGGCGGCGCTGCTGATCCTCGGCTGCGCAGCGGCGGACCGCCTTCAGGCGCGGGGCGCGGCGGAGCCGCTGCGCATCCTCGGCGCCGCCTCCTATTCGATCTACCTCGTGCATGTGCCGGTGCTGCTCGTGGTGCTGGAGGCGGCGGAGCGCACCGGGCTGCTGGCCGCGGCGCCACCAGGCCTGCTGCTGGCCGGCGGCTCGGCTGCGGCGATCCTCGGCGGCATCGCGTTCTCGGCGGTGGTCGAGCAGCCCTTGCTCAGGCTGTGCCGGCGCCTGGCGCGGGGGCGTATCCCGCCGTCGGGATCGGCCGGGCTGCTTCAGCCCTCGGCCGGCCTGCCCGTGCCGGTGGCGAGCGAGCCTGCAAGCAGCCTCGCCCAGACGCGCTGACCCTCCGCCGAGAGATGCCAGCCGTCCGGCCCCGCATAGGCGGGGTCGAGGCCGCGGGATCCCCTGGCCATCCCCTGCCAGGTGTCCACGAAGGTGCAGCCGGGATGCGATCGGCATGCCTCCTCGATGCCGCGGTTGAGGGCGCGGATCCGCTCGTTGCGGAGCCAAGGGCGGCTGGCGACCATCGGGTTGCCTTCGTCCACCGGCAGCACCGCGCCGACATGGATCCCCGGGCCTGAGGGAACCATCGCCAGGAGCTGCGCGTATTCCGCCGCGATCTCCGCGGGGTCGCGGTATTTCAGGTCGTTGACGCCTATGGCCAGGACCAGGGCGCCGGCGCGGCCCGCCGACCGGTGCAGCGGAAGCCGGTGCATCAGCCCACGGACGGTATCGCCCCCGACGCCGAGCCCGACCGCGCGATGGTCCACGATCCCTGCGGGCAGCTGCTCGACCATGCTGTCGCCCAGCAGCAGCACGGCGCCGTCGGGGACCGCCGCGTCGCGCCGCGCCAAGGCGACGGCCTTCTCGAAGTACTCTGGCCCGAACTCCTCCGGCTGCACGAGGCCGAGCGTCTTGCCGGCGAGGTGCAGGAAGTTCGACTTCGCCAGCATCACCCCGGCCGCGGCGTGCAGGCCGACCAGGTAGGCAGCCGCGAGCGCTGCAAGCAGCCGGCCTCGTCTGGGGCGTCCGTCCCCCGGCTTCCTGGTCATGGGGCATTCCCCCGCGGTGGCGCGAGACCCGCATCCTGGAGCGGCGGCGCGGCACGACGCAATTCCGCCATTGGCCTGCTGCGGTTCCGCATAGGCCCGTCGCCGTGCGGACATGGTGGTGTGCCGTCCTGCGGCAAGACGTCCCCGCCAAGGGGGTAGCGGGTCCTTTTCCCTGGACTCCCTTGCGCAGGCGGGTGGAGCATGACCCCGTAAGTCCCGCGGATCCGAAGGCGGGACGGGGTTCGGCCTCGGGGGATCGGCCGGGCCGAGACCTATGGCGCCGTGCTCCGGCCGATCCCCCGCGCGCCCGTTCCCCAAACGCCACCAAGTTGGGGAGGTGCCCTCATGTCCAGCACGAGATCGGCGGCGCCACGGTGCGCCGCCTTGGTCGGACCTTATCTCAGCGGCAAGACGACCCTGCTCGAGAGCCTGCTTTCTGCCGCCGGGGCCGTGGCGCGCAAGGGCAGCGTCCAGGACGGAAGCGCCGTCGGCCTCACCTCGCCGGAGGCCAAGGCGCGGAAGATGAGCACCGAGATCGCGGTGGCCTGCTGCGAGTATCTAGGCGACCGGTGGACCTTCCTGGACTGCCCCGGCTCGGTGGAGCTCGGCGCCGAGGCTCTCTCGGCCGCGATGGTGGCCGACGTCGCCGTGGTGGTCTGCGAGCCCGATGCCGACAAGGCCATGGCGCTGGGCCCGCTGCTCAAGCGGCTGGATGATGCCGGCATTCCCCACATGCTGTTCGTGAACAAGGTCGACACGCTCGGCCAGGACGGTCTGCGGATCCGCGACCTCGTCCAGGCGCTCCAGGCCGTGTCCGCGCGCCCGCTGGTGCTGCGCGAGGTCCCGATCCGCGAGGGCGGCGGGGTGACCGGCTACGTCGATCTCGTCAGCGAGCGCTGCTACCAATACAAGCCCCACGCCGCCTCGGACCAGGTCCCGATGCCGGATACCGTGCGCGAGCGCGAGGCGAGCGCCCGCCAGGAGATGCTCGAAGCGCTGGCCGATTTCGACGACGAGCTCCTCGCCAAGCTGCTCGACGAGGTGCCGCCCGAGAAGGCCGAGGTCTATGGCCAGCTCCGCAAGGATCTCCAGCGCGACCTGATCGTGCCGGTCTTCTTCGGCTCCGCCGAGAACGACAACGGCATCCGCCGGTTGCTGAAGGCGCTGCGCCACGAGACTCCGGAGCCGGCGGCGGCAGCGGAACGCCTCGGCATCGCCGAAGGTGCGGGCGTCGCGGCCCAGGTCTTCCGCACCCTGCACGCGCCCCATTCGGGAAAGCTCAGCTTCGCGCGGGTCTTCCGCGGCACGGTGGCCGACGGCATGACGCTCGCTGGCGAGCGGGTCTCCGGCCTGTACCGGCCTCAAGGAGGAGAGCAGGCCAAGCTCGCCCAGGCAGGCCCGGGCGAGGTCGTGGCGCTCGGACGGATGGCGGGCGTCGGCACGGGCGACCTGCTGACCGATACGGGCCCTTCCGCGCGCTGCCCGGCATGGCCGGAACCCGACGCGCCCGTCTACGGCCTGGCACTCCAGGCCGTGAACCGGAACGACGAGGTCAAGCTTTCGGCAGCCCTGCAGAAGCTGCTCGAGGAGGATCCCGGGCTTCGTTTCGAGCAGAATGCCGATCTGGGCGAGCTGGTGCTCTGGGGACAGGGTGACATCCACCTGCAGCTCGCCCTGGACCGGCTGCGCGGGAAGTACAACCTTCCGGTCCGGTCCCGGGCGCCCCAGGTCGCGTACAAGGAGACGATCCGCAAGGGCTGCGCCCAGCATTCGCGCTTCAAGCGGCAGACCGGTGGGCACGGCCAGTTCGCCGACGTCCATGTGGAGGTCTCGCCGCTGCCGCGCGGTGGCGGCTTCGCCTTCTCGGACCGGATCGTGGGTGGCGCGATCCCGCGCCAGTTCATCCCGGCCGTCGAGGCCGGGCTCCGCGAGGCCCTGGCCTCGGGGCCGCTGGGCTTTCCGGTCGTCGATGTGGCCGTCGCCCTGACCGGCGGCCAGTTCCATGCCGTCGACAGCTCGGAACAGGCCTTCCGCACCGCAGGACGGCAGGCGATGGCCGAGGCACTGCCGAAATGCGAGCCCGTCCTGCTGGAACCCGTCATGTCGGTCGCCATCGACTGTCCGGCGGAATGCACGGCCAAGGTCCAGCGGCTGGTGACCGGGCGGAGGGGCCAGCTTCTGGGCTACGACCTCAGGCCCGGCTGGACTGGGTGGGACGAGGTGCGGGCGACGATGCCCCAGGCGGAAATGCACGACATGATCCTGGAGCTCCGCTCGATCACCCAGGGTGTCGGCACCTTCACCTTCGCCTTTGACCACTTGGCCGAGCTGATCGGCCGCCTCGCGGACAAGGCGGTCAGTCAGCGCCACGCCCACATGGCCGCGCAATGAGATCAGGCGGGGCCTTCCGCACGGGCGGCCCCGCCGATGCGTCTTCGCGTGGCGAGCCGCGCGGGGCACATGCCGGGAATTCCAGATCGGCGCAGAGGCGGGCTTGCCGCCGCGCGGTGGCGACGCCATCCTTCGGACAGACTAGAAAGGAGTACGGGGATGCAGATCGACATCGGCATCAGCGAAGCCGACCGCGCCAAGATCGCGGAGGGATTGAGCCGCCTTCTCGCCGATACGTACACGCTGTACCTGAAGACCCACAACTTCCACTGGAACGTCACGGGCCCGATGTTCAACACGCTCCATGCCATGTTCATGGAGCAGTACACCGAGCTCTCCACCGCCGTGGACGAGATCGCCGAGCGGATCCGGGCCCTCGGTCATCCGGCACCGGGTAGCTATGCCCAGTTCGCGAAGCTCACCGCGATCCGCGAAGAGACGGGCACCCCGACCGCGGAGGAGATGCTGCGCCAGCTCGTCGAGGGGCAGGAGACGGTGGTGCGCACCGCGCGGGCCGTGTTCCCCCTGGCCGACGCGGCCAATGACGAGCCCACGGCGGATCTCCTGACCCAGCGCATGCAGGTTCACGAGAAGACCGCGTGGATGCTGCGCAGCATGCTGCAGTGATCCCTGGAACTTGAATCTTGGGAACGGGATCCCGGGGACGGCGGCGCATCCCCCGCTCCCTGGGACCGGACTTGCAGGCACGCGTTGCCGCACCATTTCTCCTGGCCGCAGGCGGAACGCCGGCAAGCCGACGAGGACCGGACGGGGGACCAGGGTCTCCGGAATCGCTCGGGTCCTCTGCCGCGCCAAGCCTGTCCCGTGACGAGGGACAAGGCCTCCGGCCTCGACTTCGGGGCACGTCATGAATCCGGGGTGGAAGCCCTCCGCGTGGCGCGGCCAGTCTTGGTTAATGCTTTCAACCGATAACCAATAATTAACCTTAACAGGACTAGCTTCGAACCATCGAAACATCGAGGTTCGCGCTATGGCCGATGGCTTCTCCAATCTCCGCATCATCGATGCAGAACGCGAAGTTCAGCTCGCGGTTATGGTTCCTGAAAGGGTGAAGCGGGCAGTCCGTCGCCATGCCGAGCGCGAGGGCACCACGCTTCGTGGCGTGCTTCTGCGCCTGCTGTGCGAGGCCGGCGTGATCGAGGTCGGTGATCTGGACCTTGGCGACCGGCGGGCCAGCGCGGCCGCCCTGCGCACGCGCATCCATCCCAGCGCCGACAAGCACTGATACAGCGCTTCCCCAAGCGCCGGCGCCTTGCGGCGTCCGTCCCTCACGCCGACCGGACCTCGGAGTCCCCATGCGGTACCCGGCCCAACTCACCGTGATTGCGACCCTGGCGGCCGCCGCCGCGCCGGCGCTGGCCGTCATTCCCCATCGCATCGCGGCGGCGACCGCGGTTCCGCAGCAGCCTGCTGCGGAGGTCGCGGTCGCCTCGGACGAGGCGCCGCCTGCCTCCCCGGTCTCGGCCGTCTCCTCCGGTCCGCTGGGCACCCTCTCTCCGGTCCCCGCGGTCATGGGTGGGGAGATCGCCGCCGCTGCCAGTGTCCTGACCTCGATCACCGCGCTGAAGCTCGGCCTGGCGGCCGGGGTCGGGCTGGTCGCTGCCGGGCTGGGCAGGGGGTGGAACAGGGGCCTGCGGCGCATCGCCGAGACGGCAGGGACGCGGATGGGGCGCTGGGTGCGCGGCGATTTTGGTGTCCGGGTGCGCAAGGGGGCTTCGGCGGGCGTGGTCGGCCGCTTCGGCGGACGGCTCTGGACGGCGGCGGCAGGCCTCCTGCGCGACCGCGAGCGCGACCGCCTCGCCGCGTTGACGGCCGAGCACCGTCTTGCGGCCGTGCTGGCCGGTGTCGACGAAGCCGTTCTCGGCATCGACCGGAGCTGGAACGTCACCTTCCTCAATGCACGGGCGCTCGACCTCGCAGGATGCGGCGATGCCGTCGGCCGGCCGCTGTGGGATGTCCTTCCCGAGATGGCGGCGCCGGCCCTCGCGGCGCCGCTGTGCAAGGCGATGCGGGGCGGTTTCCCGGGCGAGCACAATGTCAGGCTGGGTCCGTCCGGCCGGCGCGGGACCATGCGCGCCGTGCCCAGCGGCGAAGGGTTCGTCCTGTGCCTCGGTGGCGTCGCGAATCCGGGCGCCGTGGACGAGCCTGTCGTGACCCGGGAGATCGGCTCGGTCCGTGCCGAGGCCGGGCTGCGGAACAGCTTCCTGGCGGGGGCGGCGCACGAGCTGCGCCAGCCCGTCCAGTCCCTGATGCTCTTCGGCGGCATCCTTGAGGACCGGCTCACCGGGCACGATGCGGCGCCGGTCGCGGCAGCCCTGAACCGCTCGCTCCGCACTGTCGGGGCGCTGATCGACGATTTCCTGGATGTCTGCCGCATCGATGCGGCTGCCGAGCCGCGTTCGGTTCCGGTGCCGCTGGGACCGATCCTGGAAAGGCTGGACGCCGAGTACCGGCCCTATGCCGAGGCGCATGGCCTGCGCCTGTCGGTCGCGCCGACGCACGCCATCGTCCGGTCCGACGCCACCCTTCTCGAGCGCATGCTGCGCAACCTTGTGGAAGGCGCCCTGCGCCAAGCCTCCGCCGGCGGCCGGGTGGTAGTGGGCCTCCGCCGGGCCGGCGGCGATTACCGGCTGGAGGTGCTGGACGACGGCCCCGGCCTTCCCGAGGAACGCAGGGAGGCACTGGCCGCCGCTCTGGCCTCGACGCTGACCGACGGGCCCGGCCCCGGCAGCGCCGGCGAGGGGCTGGGCCTCGGGCTCGCCGTCGTGCGGCACCTCGCCGGGCTGCTGGGCCACCCGCTCGGCCTGCGGCCGGTGCGCGGCGGCCGCGGCACGGCCTTCGCGATCGAGCTGCCCGCAGCCGACGCCGTCGCCCCGTCCCCCGCGCCCGAGGCGGAGGCGGTGGCCCAGCGGCTGGCCGAGCCCGCGGCCGGTACCGGTTCGGTCGCCGCAGGCGCCGCAGGGCTGGCCCTGGTGATCGAGGACGAGGCCGTGATCCGCGAGGGCCTGCGCCGCGTGCTGGAGAACTGGGGCTGGAACGTGGTCGAGGCCGGCAGCGCTGCCGAGGCGCTCGGCTTGGTCAGCGGGCGGAAGCCCGACCTGATCCTGGCGGACTACCAGCTCGGCGGGGGCGCGCGGGGCACGGACGCGATCCGCAAGGTCGAGGCCGCCTGCGGCGCGCCGGTTCCCGCCATCGTCCTGACGGGCGACACGGCACCCGAGCGCGAGCGGGAGATCCGCGCGGGCGGCCATGCCCTGATGCACAAGCCGCTGTCCGCCGCGGCGCTGCGGCGCCTGATCGACACCCTGGCTCCCGAGCGCCACGCGCTGGCGGCGGGCGCGCGCTAGGCCGTGAACGCGAAGATCACCGCGATCATGAGCGCGAAGACGCCGAGGGGCACGGCGACCGCCAGGAAGGCTCCGATGACCGAGAGCATGAACCGCATGGCCCGTTCATGTTCGCACGGCCATCGCCCCGTCGGCGAAGACGCTTAGGGAGTGCCGGCCGCGGCCCTGCGGGCTGCGGCCTATCCGGGAGTTCGGAGTGGTTTCCGCCCGTCAAGAGCGTATGTCGCTGTCCCGATATCCCTGCGCGTAGAGCAGAGCCGTCAGGTCGGCGTGGTCGATCCGCGAGCGGGCCTCGGATGCGACGGCAGGCTTGGCGTGATAGGCGACGCCCAGCCCCGCGGCCAGCAGCATCGGCAGGTCGTTGGCGCCGTCGCCGACGGACATCGTCTCGCGCATGGGAATGCGCTGCTCGCCCGCGATGCGGATCAATGCCGCCAGCTTGGCATCCTTGTCGAGGATCGGCTCGACTGGCCGGCCGGTCAGGCGGCCCTCGTCGATCTCCAGGTCGTTCGCCTGGTCGGCATCGAATCCGAGCCGCTCGCGGATGCGCGCGGTGAAGAACTTGAACCCGCCCGAGACCAGCACGCAGCGAGCGCCGTTCGCCCGCATGGTGGCGACGAGCTCGCGGGCGCCCGGCATCAGCGTGACGCGGCCATAGGACTCCTCGAGCGCCGAGACCGGCAGGCCGGCGAGCAGCGCGACGCGCTCGCGCAGGGCATCCTTGAAGTCGATCTCGCCGTTCATGGCCCGCCACGTGATGGCGGCGACCTTGTCGCGGATCCCGACCATCTCGGCGAGCTCGTCGAGCATCTCCTGGTGAATGATGGTCGATTCCATGTCGGCCACCAGCAGCCGCTTCCGACGATCCGCCAACGGCTGGACCACCAGATCGCAATGCCGGCCCGGCAGCGCCGTGTCCGCGGCGGCCAGGGCCTGGTCGATGGCGAGCCCGCCGAAGGGCAGGTCACAGGCGATCCCGGCGGCCAACCAGTCCGGCCGCCCGACCTCGGCGCCCAGATCCCGCAGGGCGGCGCGCGCCGCGGAGACCGTGCTATCGTCGAGATCCGCCCGCTCGGGCGCGGCGATCAGGGTGAGGACGAGGTCCATGGCGGCAGATCCGGGCAGGGGCGAAGGCGTCGCCTTTATGGGGGCGGCGAGGGCATTCGTCCATGCCTGAGACGACGCGCCCGACGCATCCTGCGGCAGCCGCCTCGGGTGCCGGCGCGGCGGCCGGCGCCCCAGTGGTGGTGGTGGTGGGAGGCCCCACCGCGTCCGGCAAGTCCGCGGTCGCGCTGCACCTCGCCGAGGCGCTGGGCGGAACCGTCGTGAACGGCGACAGCATGCAGGTGTACCGCGAGCTCCGCGTCCTCACGGCCCGACCGGGCGAGGAGGAGGAGCGGGCCGTCCCGCATCGGCTCTACGGCGTCTTGCCGGCCCGCGAGCGGTGCTCCGCGGCTCGGTGGCGGGACATGGCGCTGGAGGCCATCGACGGCAGCGCCGCGGCAGGGCGCCTGCCGGTGGTCGTCGGGGGCACCGGGCTCTATCTTCGGACGCTGATGGAGGGGATCGCCGAGATCCCTGCAATCCCCGAGCCGGTCCGGGCCGAGGCCCGCGCACGCCATGCGGCGCTGGGTGGCCCTGCCTTCCATGCCGAGCTTGCCGCGCGCGACCCCGCCATGGCGGCGCGCATCTTTCCCGGGGATACGCAGCGGCTGATCCGGGCCTGGGAAGTGCTGTCCGCAACGGGCCGCTCCCTCGCCGCGTGGCAGCAGGATGGGCAGCAGGATGGGCAGCAGGATTGTGGAGCGGCCCGGCCGCGCTTCCTGCAGGTTCTGGTGCTGCCGCCGCGTCACGTCCTCTATGCGCGCTGCGACCGGCGTTTCCTGACGATGCTCGAGCGGGGAGCACTGGACGAGGTTCGTGCCCTGGACGCGCTTGACCTCGATCCCGATCTGCCGATCCTGAAGGCTCTCGGCGTGCCGGAACTGCGCGCGCATCTCAGAGGCGAGCTTCCGCTCGACGCGGCGGTGGCCGCCGCCCAGATGCAGACACGCCGCTATGCCAAACGGCAGACGACATGGTTCCGCAACCAATGGTCCCATGCGCATATCTGCCATGTCGAGGGCGAGCAAGAATCGGACAAGGCGGTGCGCGAAATCAATACGATCTTGCGCGAAATCCGTTGACCACCTGCGGCGCAGCATTTAGGTTGCCGCTCCCGGCCCCCGAGTGAGCCGGATCTTGCGTCCAGATCAGGATTCGTGAAAGCCATGTCCGAGAAGCTGACCGGAGCGGAAATCCTCATCAAGGCCCTGCGCGACCAGGGCGTTGACGTCATTTTCGGATATCCCGGCGGCGCCGTACTTCCGATCTATGACGCGCTCTTCAAGCAGAACGACGTCCGGCACATCCTGGTCCGGCACGAGCAGGCGGCGGTCCATGCCGCCGAGGGCTACGCCCGATCGACGGGAAAGGTCGGCTGCGTGCTGGTGACCTCGGGGCCGGGGGCGACGAATGCCGTCACCGGACTCGTCGACGCGCTGATGGACAGCATCCCCATCGTCTGCCTGACCGGGCAGGTGCCGACCCACCTGATCGGCAACGACGCCTTCCAGGAGGCGGACACGACCGGCATCACCCGGCCGGCCACCAAGCACAATTATCTTGTCAAGCAGGTGGACCAGCTCGCCCGCACGGTGCATGAGGCCTTCTACGTGGCGCGCACCGGCCGTCCGGGCCCCGTGCTGATCGACCTGCCGAAGGACGTCCAGTTCGCCGAGGGCACCTACACCGCCCCGCAGGAGGTCCGGCACAAGACCTACCGGCCGCAGGTCAAGCCCGAGATCGCGCGCGTCGAGGAGGCGATCGAGCTGATCGCCTCGGCGAAGCGGCCGATCCTCTACACCGGCGGAGGTGTCATCAATTCCGGGCCCCTGGCATCGCAGCTGCTGACGCAGTTCGCGCGCATGACCAACATCCCGGTCACCAGCACGCTGATGGGCCTGGGCGCCTTCCCGGCCTCGGACCCGCAGTGGCTCGGCATGGTCGGCATGCACGGCACCTACGAGGCCAATCTGGCCATGCATGGCTGCGACGTGATGATCAATCTCGGAGCGCGCTTCGATGACCGCGTGACCGGGAAGCTCTCGGCCTTCGCGCCGGGATCCAAGAAGATCCACATCGACATCGACCCGTCCTCCATCAACAAGAACGTGGCGGTCGACATCCCCGTGGTGGGCGACTGCGCGCATGTGCTCGAGGACATGATCCGCATCTGGAAGGCTCGACAGAAGCAGCTCGACAAGGCGGCTCTGAAGAGCTGGTGGGCCCAGATCGGCACCTGGCGGTCGGTCGACTGCCTGCGCTACCAGCGCACCGACAAGGTCATCAAGCCGCAATACGCGCTCGAGCGCCTGCGCGAGCTGACCCGTGGCCGCGACCCCTACGTCACCACCGAAGTCGGCCAGCACCAGATGTGGGCGGCCCAGTTCCTGCCCTTCGAGCAGCCCAACCGCTGGATGACCTCGGGCGGCCTCGGCACCATGGGCTACGGCCTGCCGGCGGCCATCGGCGTGCAGATCGCCCATCCGGACGCCCTGGTGGTGGACGTGGCGGGCGAGGCCTCGATCATGATGAACATCCAGGAGCTCTCGACCGCGGTGCAGTACAAGCTGCCGGTCAAGATCTTCATCCTGAACAACCAGTGGATGGGCATGGTCCGTCAGTGGCAGGAGCTGCTGCACGGCTCGCGCTATTCCGAGAGCTATTCCGAGGCGCTGCCCGACTTCGTGAAGCTGGCCGAGGCCTTCGGCTGCGTCGGCCTGCGCGCGACCTCCGTCGACGAGCTGGACGGCGTGATCACGCAGATGATCGAGACCCGTCGTCCGGTTGTGGTTGACGTCTGCGTCGACCAGAAGGAGAACTGCTTCCCCATGATCCCCGGCGGGAAGGCCCATAACGAAATCCTGCTCGGCCCCGACGACAAGCCGGGCCAGGCGACGCCGGAGGAAGGAATGGTCCTGGTATGAGCGCCGAGTCCGACACGCTCGCCCCTCCCAGGCCCTCTCCGTCCTTCATGGAGTTCCGACCCATGGACCCGATCATCGAGAAGCACACAATCTCCGTGCTCGTCGACAACGAGCCCGGCGTGCTTGCCCGAGTCATCGGCCTGTTCTCCGGCCGCGGCTACAACATCGAGAGCCTGACCGTCGCCGAGACGGATGCCGAGCAGAAGCTGTCGCGCATCACCGTCGTGACCAGCGGCACGCGCATGATCATCGAGCAGATCAAGGCGCAGCTCGACCGCCTGGTCCCCGTGCACAAGGTGCGCGACCTGACGGACGAGGGACCGCACATCGAGCGCGAGCTGGCGCTGATCAAGGTCGCCGGCACGGGCGAGCGGCGCATAGAGGCGCTGCGCCTGGCCGACATCTTCAAGGCGCGGGTGGTCGACGCCACCCTGACTTCCTTCGTCTTCGAGATGACCGGGGCGGTCGACGAGCTCGACGATTTCATCGGGCTGATGCGCCAACTCGGACTTGTGGATGTCAGCCGGACCGGCATTGCCGCCATTTCCAAAGGGCCCGCGGCCCTGTAACGAACGAAACGCGTTTTAAAATCCCTTTCTCCAACGACCTTCCCGGCAGGAGCCGGGCCGGGCCAGCAACGAGGTGTCCATCATGCGCGTCTATTACGATCGCGACGCAGACGTGAACCTGATCAAGGGCAAGAAGGTCTGCATCGTCGGCTATGGCAGCCAGGGCCACGCCCATGCCGCCAACCTGCGCGACAGCGGGGTGAAGGAGGTGATCATCGCGCTGCGCCCCGGTAGCGCGACGGTCGAGAAGGCGCGCAACGCCGGCTTCACCGTGATGTCGCCGGACGAGGCGGCCAAGATCGCCGACGTGGTCATGATGCTGACCCCGGACGAACTGCAGGCGGACATCTACCGCGACCAGCTTCACCCCAACATGAAGCAGGGCGCGGCCCTGGCCTTCGCGCACGGGCTGAACGTCCACTTCAACCTGATCGAGCCGCGCAAGGACATCGACGTCTTCATGATCGCGCCGAAGGGCCCGGGCCACACCGTGCGATCGGAGTACCAGAAGGGCGGCGGCGTGCCGTGCCTGGTCGCGGTGCACCAGAACCCGTCGGGCAACGCCCTCGAGGTGGCGCTGTCCTACGCCTCGGCGGTCGGCGGTGGCCGCGCCGGCATCATCGAGACGACCTTCAAGGAAGAGTGCGAGACCGACCTGTTCGGCGAGCAGGCCGTTCTCTGCGGTGGTCTGACTGCCCTGATCATGGCTGGCTACGAGACCCTGACCGAGGCCGGCTACGCGCCCGAGATGGCCTATTTCGAGTGCCTGCACGAGGTGAAGCTGATCGTCGACCTGATGTACGAGGGCGGCATGGCCAACATGCGCTACTCGATCAGCAACACGGCGGAATACGGCGACTACACGCGCGGCCCGCGCGTGGTGACGGCAGAGACCAAGGCCGAGATGAAGCGCATCCTGGACGACATCCAGTCCGGGCGCTTCACCCGCGACTGGATCTCGGAGTGCAAGGTCGGCCAGCCCAGCTTCAAGGCCATGCGCCGCCGGCATGCCGAGCACGATATCGAGAAGGTCGGCGAGAAGCTGCGCGCCATGATGCCCTGGATCGCCGCCAACAAGCTGGTGGACAAGGCGAAGAACTGAGGGTAGGTCCGGGCGCCTAGGCGCGCCCGGACATCCGGCGTGGTGGGCGCTGCCCGGTATCCGGGCGGCGCCCTTTCCATGGGGGAGAAGACCTTGACCGACACCAGGGCGACCGACACCAGGGCGACCGACACCAAGGCGATGAGGGCGGGGACGGCCGACGCGGCGGGGGGAGCGGCGATCCCGGCCGAACTGCAGCGTCTGCGCGAGAGCATCGACAACATCGATGCCGCCCTGGTGCACCTGCTGGCGGAGCGGTTCAAGTGCACGCAGCGGGTGGGCGAGCTGAAGGCGCAGCATGCGCTTCCCCCGGCCGATCCTGCCCGGGAGGCCGCCCAGATCGCGCGGCTGCGGCGCCTTGCCGAGGCGGCCCATCTGGATCCGGCCTTCGCTGAGAAGTTCCTGAACTTCATCATCGCGGAGGTGATCCGTCATCACGAGGCTCTGCGCGCCGAGCGAGGCTGACGCGCCGGAGACGGGCCGGCCTGGATCGTAACGGAGCCGGGCGGGGGCTGTTGACATGGGAAAAGGGGAATCGCCCCCTCGTCAGCAAGGAACGCCCATGTCAGACCGCAGGCATCCCAATCCCGACACGCCGGCACCGCCGAGCGAAGGCACCATCGATGGCGGCTTCGGCGCGGCCCGCGTTCCGCAGCGTCCGCGCCCCGAACATGGTCCGATCGGTGTGGATGCCGGCAAGGCAGAGGCGCTCGGCATGCGCCCCAAGGGCGTAGCCGAGGACAAGCCCGCCGAAAAGCCCCGCAGGCGCTGACGGTCCGCACCGCTTCCGAGCCTTCCGGAGAGTCCCATGGCCGACGACAAGCGCTCCGATCGCGAGCAGTCCCATGAATCGCCGAGCGCCGAGGCGGCGCGCGTCCAGCCCGAAGCCCCCATGACGGCGAACCAGGCCGGGCGCCTGCGCACCCTATCCGCCGAGGCGGGCGTGCCCTTCCAGGAGGATGCCGCCATGACTGCCGCCGAGGCCGAGCGGCGGATCCACGATCTGCAGAACCGTAGCGGCTACGGCGACGACCCGCCAAAGCCCGTTCCCGAGAAGCCGAAGGGTGCCTGAAAGCGGAACGCCGCCCCTGGCGGGGGCGGCGTTCGTTCGACGGTGCCGACCATTCTTTGCCGCCGCGGCTTCGTGACGCCGCGGCGCTTTCCCGTCCTACGCGCGGCGCCGGCCCTGGACGTGGCTGCCGTAGCCGAGGCCGATCAGCGCCTGGCGCAGGGCCAGGACCGCCTCGCGGCGCTTCTCGGGGCTGGCGGACTTCGGGAACTGCATGACCTCGGCGACCTTGTCCATCTCGGCCTCGTTGCCCTCGAGGCGGAGCTCGCCGTCCATCAGGCGCCGCAGGGCCTCGCGGCCGCGGCAGAGGCGGGACTTCACCGTGCCGACCTTGGCGCCGAGGACGTCGGCGGCCTCCTCGTAGCTCATGCCCTCGAGGCCGATCAGCAGCAGCACCTCGCGCATCTCGGGGGTGAGCTGGGCCAGGGCTCTGTGCAGGTCGCGCATTGCCAGGCCGTGCTCCTGGCCCGCGGGTACCGGCGGGCTCAGCGCCTCAAGCGTGTCGTCGGGCGCCGTGGTGGTGCGGGCGCGGCGGAGCTCGTTGATGTGGGCGTTGCGAAGGATCGTGAACAGCCAGGCGCGCATGTTGGTGCCCGGCGTGTAGCTGTCGAGCCGGGTCAGCGCGCGCTCCAGCGTATCCTGCACCAGGTCGTCCGCGCGCTCGGGATGCCCGACCAGCGCGCGTGCGAAGCGGCGCAGTGCCGGAATTTCCTGCTCGAGGCGGGCCAGGGTGTTCTCGGTCATGGGAGCCTCCAAAGCCGTCCCGGTGGTCATGTCAGCCTCGGTGTTCTTGTTCGCACGGCACGTCGGCGGGCGCCGGCATGCCGTCCTTGTCTGCTTAACAATATGTAAAGATCGACGGTCAGCGCGACCGTCCAATGGGGAGGAAAATCTCTTCTTTTCGTCATAAGGCTATGCGTCGTATGATCCGATCGAAAGTGGTGAGTGTTCAGGGTGCAGTGCGGGGCATTCTTATGAAATGCGGTATTGTTCCCTTGTCATTCCTGGGAAAGCGGCGGTTTCTACTCCGCTTCGGGGGAGTCGCGCCCAGACCGGCCGTCAGTGTCTTCTGTCCTTTGGGCAGGTCGCCTTGGCGCCCGTCATATGCGACATGCGGTGGTCATATGGGTAGCCCGCCGAATGGCTTCGTCCGCCTTAAGCAATTGGTTACCAAAAACCTGAAGACTGCGCCTGCCGAACTCAGTGCTTGAGCGCGGCATGGCATTCATCTAGGAACACGCTGGTGGCGAGCACGCGCCGCCAGCAGGCTGCTGCGGCCGTTCCCAAACCGACGAGTAAGCTCGACCCATGCTCTCCAGACTGCTCGGCTTCCTTTCGGCCGATATGGCCATCGACCTCGGCACCGCGAACACGCTGGTGTACGTCAAGGGCCGCGGTATCGTCCTGAACGAGCCGTCGGTCGTGGCGATCGCCAACGTCCGCGGCAAGAAGCAGGTTCTCGCCGTCGGAGACGAGGCGAAGATGATGCTTGGCCGCACGCCCGGCAACATCCAGGCCATCCGGCCCCTCAGGGACGGCGTGATCGCCGACTTCGAGGTCGCCGAGGAGATGATCAAGCACTTCATCCGCAAGGTGCACAACCGGCGTAGCTTCGCCAGCCCGGAGGTGATCATCTGCGTGCCGTCGGGCTCGACGGCGGTGGAGCGCAGGGCCATCCAGGAATCGGCCGAGAGCGCCGGCGCACGCCGCGTCTACCTGATCGAGGAGCCCATGGCGGCCGCCATCGGCGCCGGGCTCCCCGTCACCGAGCCGACCGGCTCCATGGTCGTCGACATCGGCGGCGGCACCACCGAGGTTGCCGTGCTGTCGCTGGGCGGCATCGTCTATGCCCGCTCGGTCCGCGTCGGCGGCGACAAGATGGACGAGGCGATCATCGGCTACATCCGCCGCACCCATAACCTGCTGGTGGGCGAGGGCTCGGCCGAGCGCATCAAGAAGGAGATCGGCTCCGCCTATCCGCCGGAGGACGGCGAGGGCCGGATCATGGAGATCAAGGGCCGCGACCTGATGAACGGCGTGCCGAAGGAGCTCATCATCTCCGAGCGGCAGATCGCGGAATCGCTGGCCGAACCCGTCTCGGCCATCATCGAGGCGGTCAAGGTGGCGCTCGAGCACACTGCGCCCGAGCTGGCGGCCGACATCGTGGACAAGGGCATCGTGCTGACCGGCGGCGGGGCGCTGCTGGGCAATCTGGACTACGTGCTGCGGCACGCCACCGGCCTGCCGGTGTCGATCGCCGATGATCCCCTTTCCTGCGTGGCGCTCGGCACCGGGCGTGCGCTCGAGGAAATGAAGACCCTGAAGAACGTCCTGATCAGCATGTACTGAGCAGGACGGCGAGCAACCCGGAAGCGGGCGGCTCCGCCGCCCAGCCCCAAGGCCCGAGTGGAAAGCGCCCGTGAAGTCACGCGCCAACGGCTCCGTTCTCCGCCTTGCCGCCCCGCTGAGGGCCTTCGCGCACCGCTTCTCCTTCGCCCTGCTCCTGATGGCGGCGGTCGGCCTGATGATGGTCGGCAAGGCGGACACGGTCGTGGTCGAGGGCGTCCGAGCCCGCATCGTGGACGCCTTCACACCCATCCTCGGGGCCTTCTCGGCCCCGGCCGCTTCGGCGGCCCGGATGATCGAGGCCGCCGACGAGCTCGTGCGCCTGCATGCGGAGAATGACCGGCTGCGCCGCGAGAACGAGCTGCTGACCCAATGGCAGCAGGCGGCGCTGCGGCTCGAGGCCGAGAACCGCAGCCTGCGCGGGCTGCTGAACGTGCAGGCCGACCCACAGGCGAGCTTCGTGACGGCCCGCGTGGTGGCGGATGCCGGCGGAGCCTATGTCCGCTCCCTGATCGTCACGGCGGGCCGGCGTGACGGCGTCAAGCGCGGCCAGGCGGCCCTGTCGGGCCACGGGGTGGTCGGGCGTGTCGTCGAGGTCGGCGAGTGGTCCTCGCGCATCCTGCTGATCACCGACCTGAACGCGCGGCTGCCCGTCGTCGTGGAGCCGTCGCGCACGCGCGCCGTGCTGGGCGGCGACAACGCCGACCAGCCGCGCCTGCTCTACCTTCCGCCCGAGGCGCCGGTCTCGGTGGGCGACCGTGTCGTCACCTCGGGCCATGGCGGTCTGATGCCTGCGGGGCTGCCCGTCGGCGTGGTGTCGTACGCAGGTGAGCGTGGCGTGCGGATCCAGCCCTTCGAGGATCTCGGCCGCATCGAGCACGTGCAGCTCGTCGACTTCGGCGGGACCGGATCGCTCGTCGGCGACACCGGCCCGGCGGTGGAGCCCGCGGAGAAGGTGGGGATGGGCCGCCAGCCATGATGGGTGGCTTCTGGCACAAGCTCGACCAGGCCGGCCGCAACGTCGCACCGCTCTCCACCGTCCTGGTCCTGATGCTCGTCGGCATGGTGCCGCTCCATCTTCCGGGCTGGGGCCCGGTGGCGCCGCAGCTCGTCCTGATGGCACTCTTCTACTGGGCCATTCACCGCCCTGACCTGGTGCGCCCGTCGCTCGCCTTCCTGATCGGCCTGCTGCAGGACCTGCTGACGGGCATGCCGTTGGGCGTCAACCCGCTGGTCTACGTGCTGGTCTACCTGGTCGTGCTGAGCCAGCGCCGCTTCTTCCTGATCGGGTCCTTCGGCATGCTGTGGCTGGGCTTCGCACTGATCGCGGCGGGCGCTTCGGCGGTCTACTGGATCGCCGTCTGCGTGCTGAACATGTCGCTGGTCCAGGCAGGGCCCGCGGCGGCCCAGGCGATCCTGACCATCGCGCTGTTCCCGATCTTCTCGTGGATCTTCATGCGCCTGCACCGCGCCTTCCTGCTGGAAGCCTGAGATGGACCGGGACAACGACCGCTACCGGCTGCTGACGCGGCGCTCCCTGGTCCTGGGCGGCATCAAGCTGGGCCTCGTCTCGACCCTCGTCGGGCGCATGTATTACCTGCAGGTCCTGGAATCCGACCGCTACACGATGCTGGCCGAGGAGAACCGCATCAACATGCGGCTGGTCGCTCCCTCGCGCGGGCAGATCCTCGACCGTTTCGGCGTGCCGGTCGCGATCAACCGGCAGAACTTCCGCGTCGTCGTCGTCTCCGAGCGTGCCCGCAAGGCGGACCGGAACCTCGAGCAGACGCTGATGCACCTCTCGGAGCTGATCGAGCTCACCGAGAGCGACATGAAGCGGGTGATGCGCGAGATCCGGCGCAAGCGGGCCTTCGTGCCGGTGACCGTCAAGGAGAACCTGACCTGGGAGCAGGTCGCCCTGATCGAGATCAATGCTCCGGACCTGCCGGGCGTCTCCATCGATGTGGGCGAGATCCGCAGCTATCCCTTCCAGGGCACGACCGCGCATCTGCTGGGCTATGTGGGCGCCGTCGCCGAATCCGAGCTGAACGGAGATCCCGTGCTCTCCCTCCCGGGCTTCCGGATCGGGAAGAACGGGGTCGAGAAGTACCACGAGAAGGATCTGCGCGGCGTCGCCGGCAACAGCCAGCTCGAGGTCAACGCCGTCGGCCGCGTGATCCGCGAGCTCGACCGCAAGGAGCCCGAGCCCGGGCGCGACGTGACGCTGACCATCGACATCGGGCTGCAGCAGTTCGTGCAGGACCGGCTTACCGCCGAGGACAGCGCCGCTTGCGTGGTGATGGACGCCCATACGGGCGGCATCTACGCCATGTGCTCGCATCCGAGCTTCGATCCCAATCAGTTCACCCAGGGCATCCCTGCCGATCTCTGGGAGGAGCTGACTACCCAGCCCACGCACCCGCTGACCAACAAGGCCATCGCGGGACAGTACGCCCCGGGATCGACCTTCAAGATGGTCGTCGGCCTGGCGGCGCTGGAAGCTGGCATCGTCAACACGCGCCACAGCGTCTTCTGCTCGGGCCACATGGATCTCGGCGACCACCGGTTCCACTGCTGGAAGAAGCACGGGCACGGGTCCCTGGGCTTCGTCGAGGCGCTGGCGCAGTCCTGCGACGTCTTCTTCTACGACCTGTCGCGGCGCATCGGCATCGACCGGATCCACGACGTGGCCAAGCGCTTCGGCCTCGGCCAGCGCCTGGAGCTCGACATACCCGGCGAGCGGTCGGGCCTGATCCCGAGCCGTGAATGGAAGCGCGCCTATCTCGGCAAGCCGTGGACCGGCGGCGAGGACCTGAACGCCTCGATCGGGCAGGGATATGTGCTGGCGACGCCCCTCCAACTCGCGGTGATGACGGCCCGGCTGGTCAATGGCGGCTTCGCGGTGAAGCCGCATCTCACCAAGCAGGTCGAGCGCAGCTACGCCGAGCAGACGGAGTGGCCGTCCATCGGCGTCCAGAAGGCCCATCTCGATCTGATGCGCCAGGGCATGTGGGCGGTCACGAACGGGCCGACGGGAACCGCGCACAAGGCCCGCATCCCGGAGCCCGGCTACGAGCTCGGCGGCAAGACGGGGACCAGCCAGGTCCGCCGCATCACCATGGCCGAGCGCAGCACGGGCGTTCTCAAGAATGAGCAGCTGCCCTGGCGCGAACGCGACCACGCCCTGTTCGTCGGCTACGCCCCCGCGCACAACCCGCGCTACGTCTGCTCGGTGATCGTCGAGCACGGCGGCGGCGGCTCGTCCGTCGCTGCGCCCATTGCCCGCGACGTCCTCTACGAGGCGCAGAAGCGCGACGTGGCCCGTGGCGTTGCGCTGACGGCCCAGGCGCCGGCCGAGCCCGGCCGCGTCATGGCGCCGCCGATCGCCACCGTGGGCGGCCAGCGGAACGGTGGCTGAGCGCGCATTTCGCCCCTCGACAAGCCCAGGGATAGCCGCTATATCACGCGCCTCACGAGGCGACGCCCCGAGCGGCGCTGCAGTGGGCGCATAGCTCAGTTGGTAGAGCAGCTGACTCTTAATCAGCGGGTCCAAGGTTCGAGTCCTTGTGCGCCCACCACTTTAAGGGCCCGGAAGCGAGAGCTTCCGGGCCCTTTCCATATCCAGCGCGGGCGTGGAGCCAGGCTTGCGCTCCTCAGAGGCCAAGCCGATCGGCCTCAATCCCGGTACGGATCGCGCGGGCGCAGGAAGCGCCCTTCGGAGAGGCCGAGATCCTGCCGCATGCCCTCGGTCAGCGTATCCGGATCGAGGGCCGGCCTGCGCCGTGTCCACAGGCCAACCAGGGCGCGGACCAGGTCCATCTGTGGAAGCATGGGGAGCGATGGGCGGGCGAGCGATATGCGAGCCATGGCGTGCGTCCCTCCGTCGACGTCGTGCGGCAGCTTCGCCGAGGGGGGCGCGGCTTTCCAACGAAAGCGCTGCGGGTTATCATAAGGCCTGCTTATGGGTCGTCCATGCCGCTGCCGCCCTTGTCCGCCGTCCGCTGCTTCGAGGCCGCAGCCCGCCACGGAAGCTTCACCCGCGCCGCCGAGGAGCTCGGCCTGACGCAGGCTGCCGTCAGCTACCAGATCCGACTGCTCGAGGACCGGTACGGACCGCTCTTCCTGAGAAAGCCGCGTGGCGTGGAGCTTACCGAGGGCGGGCGGATCCTGGCGCCACGCGTGAGCGAGGCCTTCGCTGCCCTGAACGCGGCCTTCGACGGGCTGGAGATGCGCTCCGACGGCGTGCTGTCGATCACGGCTGCCACTACCTTCGCCTCCAACTGGCTGGTGCCGCGGCTGGGCGGCTTCCAGCACGCCCATCCCGGAATCACGATCCATCTCGACACGACGGCGCGCCTCGTCGACTTCAGCCGGGAGGAGTTCGATCTCGGCGTACGCGTTGGTATCGGCGGCTGGCCGGGGCTGGTCGCGCACCGGCTGATGCCCGAGGAGTTCACGCCGATGCTCGGCCCGGCGCTGTTGGCAGCCGCGGGCCCCCTGCGCATCCCGGCCGACCTGCTCCGGCTGCCGCTGATCGAGCCCGGGGACCCCTGGTGGCTGGAGTGGTTCGGCGCGGTCGGGCTCCAGCCCGGCGACCTGGGGGGACGCGCGGGGGTGCGGCTCGGCACGCAGCAGCTCGCCGGCAGCGCCGCCATGGCAGGGCAGGGCGTTGCGATCCTGAGCCCCCCCTTCTTCAGGCGCGAGATCGAGACCGGCAGCCTGGTGGCTCCCTTCCCGCAGGTCCATGTGACGCGGGCCAGCTACTGGCTGGTCTACCCCGAGGCGCGCCGCAGGTCGCGAAAGGTCCGCGCATTCCGGGACTGGCTTCTGGGCGTCATCGCCGAAAAGTCGGGGGCGCAGCAGGCCGCCCCTTCCGGCTGAGGGGATTTCCGCGCGCCGGATCGCAAGGCGACGGGTCAGGCCGGGAAGGTCACGCGGACCTCGGTGCCGCCGGTGCCGCTCGGCCCAGCCGCGAGCGTCGCGCCGATCTGGCCGGCGAGCGCATCCGCCAGCATCATCGCCGCATCCGCCTCGGCATCGAAGCCGGCGGGAAGGCCGCGGCCGTTGTCGGCCACCAGCAGCTCGGCCGTCGCGGCATCGGTGCGCCGCAGGTCGATCCGAATCCACCGGTCGTGCGGGTAGGCGTGCCGAAGGGCCGTGGTGACGATCTCGTTCAGGATGAGGCCGAGCGGCACGGCAAGAGACAGCCCCACGGTCATGGATTCGGTCTGAATCCGGGTCTCGACCCCGGCCGCCCCGGCGAGCGAGGCGCAGGTGGTGGTCGCCAGCTCTTCGAGATAGCGGCCCAGCTCGACCTCGGTCTCTGAATTCGATTCATGGAGGTGGCGATACGCGATGGCCAGCGCCTCGATGCGCTGGAGAGTCTGGTCATAGGCCTGGCGCGCCTCGGCGTCGCGGATCCGCGCGCTCTGCAGCTTCAAAAGGCTGATGACGAGTTGGAGGCTGTTCTTGGCCCTGTGCTGCAGCTCGCGCAGGGCGGCTTCCTTCTCCTGGAGCGCCTGGCGCAGCCGTTGCGTCTCGTCTTCCAAGGCTTCGCGCACAGGTCGGTCCATCGCTTTCCCGGGCCGATTGCCGGCGGGCCCGCCGCCGCACCGGACCGCTCCGGCCGCCAGCGAGCCGGAATGGTGCTGAGTTGTACCGCAGCCATGCCCAGCCACAAATATCATTTCCGGCGTAGCCAGAGGTGGCATCCGGCTTGGCTGTAGAATTTTATTAAAGACTATAAAGAATCTGATACACTTTGCTCGCCGCCGGCGGATTACCCGCCGCGAGGCACTCCCGTCAGCTGCGGTTTCTGCAGCCCAGCTAGGGCTGTTCAATCGCCCAGCAGGCGCGACCAGAAGCTCTTCTTCTTGGGTGGAGTCCTGCGGGCGGGCGGCCTCGCGGTTGGCGCCTTCCTGAGGACGAACTCGTCGCGGAAGCGGTTGAAGTCGTCGGCGCGGCCGAACTTGAAGCGCACATGCAGGATCGGCGTCTTTCCGCCGCCGGTCTCCTCCATGCCGAGGAATTCGAGTCCCCACAGACCTTTGACATTGGCGCGGATCCAGTCCTCCGCCTCGTCAACCTTGCCATGCCCCTTGAACTCGTGGGTGATCTCGAAGGCGTATCCGGACATGGGCCTCTCCCGCATTCGGCACGAAAGTGCTAACGCCGGTTCGGGACGAAGGCAAGGGGCGGCCTGCCCGGAAAGGCCGTTGCGCAGGACCGGCGCCGTGGCAATGTCCGGCCATGCCCTGCCGTACCAGACCGATCTTCCGCTTCGCCGCCATCGCCCTCCTGTCGGGATGCTCGCTGATGGTGGCGGGCATCCGCTCCGAGCCCATCCCGCTGGACCCCGACCGGCCGGGCGTGACCCGCGCCGGGGAGTTGGACTTCGTCGGGGCGCTTGCCCTCGATGCCAGCCAGGTGCCGGGATTCGGCGGCCTGTCGGGCCTTTGGATGAGCCCGGACCGAAGCCGCATGGTTGCGGTGACCGACCGCGGCGGTCTCGTCGGGGCCGAGCTTCGCCATGATGGGCATGGCCGTCTGATCGAGGTGCGGGACGTGCGCGTCCGGGCCCTGCCGGATGCGGACGGACGCCCGGCTAACGGCAGTCGTGCCGATGCGGAGGACCTGGCGCGGCTACCGGACGGCCGCTGGGTCGTCTCCTTCGAGCGGCGGCACCGCATCCAGGTCCATGCCCGGAATGCCGACCGGCCGGACGGCCCCGCCACGGTGCCGCCGGCCCCCAGGGGCTTCGGCGCAATGGACGGCAATTCCGGCGTCGAGGCGCTGGCCGCATTCCCCGACGGGCGCCTCCTGGCGATCGAGGAGGGGCCGGCCGGGCGGGCGCTGCACCAAGCCTGGATCTGGGACGGCGAGGAATGGGCGGCGCTTTCCTACCTTACGCGGTCGCCTTTCCGGCCGACGGCCGCTGCGATCCTGCCCGACGGAGGGCTGCTGGTTCTGGAGCGGCGGTTCGGGGTGATCAGCGGCTTCGGCAGCCGGATCGTCCATGTCCCTGCTGCAACCGTCGCCGCTGCCGCGGCGGGCGCCCAGGGCGCCGCCCCGGGCGGGCTGCTCGAGGGGCGCGAGCTGGCGCGCATCGAGCCGCCGCTGATCTCCGACAACTTCGAAGGCATCGCCGTCCTTCCTGCGGCCGGCGGAGGCCTCGACATCTACCTCCTGAGCGACGACAACTTCATGCCGTTCCAGCGGACGATCCTGGCGCAGTTCCGCTGGCAGCCCTGAGGCTCACTCTCCCGCCGCCACGCCTTCGCGCCGGGGATCGGCGCCCCCGATCAGGCGCCCGTCGCGGAACTCGATGGCGTGCAGGCCGCTATTCTGCTCGCGCACGGCCACGGGGTGCCCCATGGCCTCCAATGCCGGCTTCAGCGTCGCCGCGTCCGTGCCCTCCTCGAGCTCGGCGGTGCGGCCGAGCGTGACCGCATGGGGTAGGGCCACGGCGCGCGCGGCATCGAGCTTCCAGTCGATCACACCCATGATCGAGCGTGCGACATAGCCGATGATCCGCGCGCCGCCCGGCGAGCCCGTCACGAGGCGGGGCCTTCCATCGGGCCCGAAGACGAGGGTGGGAGCCATGGAGGAGCGCGGGCGCTTTCCGGGCTCCACCCGGTTGGCGACTGGCCGCCCCTCCGCTTCGGGCAGGAAGGAAAAGTCGGTGAGCTCGTTGTTCAGAAGAAAGCCCCGGACCATCAGGTGGGACCCGAATCCGCCTTCGATGGTGGTCGTCATGGAGACGATGTTGCCGTCGCGGTCCACGATGGAGATGTGCGTGGTCGAGGGGATCTCAAGCGAGGCGTCGGGTGCCCAGAGAGATCCGTCGCGCCATGAGGGGTTGCCTGCCTTCGGCTCCGGCATGGCCCGGCCCCGGTCGATGGTCTGGGCCCGCAGCGTCAGGTAGGTCGTGTCCAGCAGCCCGCCGACAGGGACCGGCACGAAGTCGTCATCGGCGACGTAGAGGTTCCGGTCGGCATAGGCGAGCTTGCTGGCTTCCATGAACAGGTGGGTGGCCTCCGCGGACAGTGGGGCCAGGCCCGGCATGTTGAAATGCTCC
Source organism: Arenibaculum pallidiluteum (assembly GCF_017355985.1). GTDB lineage: Bacteria > Pseudomonadota > Alphaproteobacteria > Azospirillales > Azospirillaceae > Arenibaculum > Arenibaculum pallidiluteum. The sequence continues at coordinate 103,031 of NZ_JAFIQU010000009.1, read as the reverse complement.
AGCAGGCCGAGGATTTGCAGCACGGCGATCCCGCCCGAGCTCGGTGGCCCCATCCCGCACACGCGGTTGCGCCGGTAGGTGCCGCAGACGGGCTCGCGCTCGGCGACCTTGTAGGCCGCGAGGTCCGCTTCCGAGAGGCGCCCGGGGTTGCCCGGCGCCTCGCGCACGGTGCGCACGATGTCGCGCGCGATCTCGCCCTCGTAGAAGGCCGAGGGACCATTGGCCGCAACCGCTCGCAGCGTTGCCGCGAAGTCCGGGTTGCGCAGGAGCGTTCCGGCCTTCAGCGGCTGGCCCTGTGCGTCGAGGAAGTAGCTCCGCGTGGGCTCGAAGCGGCGCAGCGCGTCGGCGCTGGACGCGATCAGCGCGGCAAGGCGGGGCGAGACCTCGAATCCCTGCTCGGCGCGCTCGATGGCCGGGCGGAACAGCCGCTCCCAGGGCAGCCGGCCATGGGCCTTGTGGACGTGATCCAGCAGCCGCACGGTGCCGGGCGTGCCGACCGAGCGCCCGCCGACCACAGCCTCGCCGAAGGGCAGGGGCTTGCCATCGGCGCCGAGGAACAGGTCCGAGGTGGCCTCGGCCGGGGCCGTCTCGCGCCCGTCATAGGTGACGAGGCGCCCCGTCTTCGCATCGAAATGCAGCAGGAACGCACCGCCCCCGATGCCCGAGGACTGCGGCTCGACGAGGTTCAGCATCAGCTGCACCGCGATGGCCGCGTCGATCGCGCTGCCGCCCTCCTTCAGCACGTCGAACCCAGCCTGCACGGCGAGCGGATTCGCTGCTGCGACCATCATGGCCGCGGCCTCGACGGCCGGCTTGGCGACGAAGCCGGTGGCGGCCTCGGGGGCCGGCCGTGCGATCTCCTGCGCCAGGACCGGTATCGCCGCCAGCCATGCTCCAACTCCCAGGGCCAGGGCCTTCCGGACGGTCGTCCCGCGCATTCCGTTTCTCCTTCCTCCTGGACGTGGCCGAGCGTGCCGCAAGACGGCCGGCTTGCCCAGGGTGCTCCGCCGCGGCTAGGCTCTTGCCACGCGGAAGGGAACCGAAGGAGTAGCCTCCATGGACGGCGCCACGCCTGTCACGCCGAACAATCTCGAAGCCTTTTGGATGCCGTTCACGGCTAACCGGCAATTCAAGGCGGCGCCGCGGATGCTGGTTTCGGCCCAGGGCATGCACTACACCTCCGGCGACGGCCGGCAGATCCTGGACGGGACCGCGGGACTGTGGTGCGTGAACGCCGGTCATGCCCGTCCGCAGATCGCCGAGGCGGTCGGACGGCAGGTCGCCGAACTGGACTACGCCCCTGCCTTCCAGATGGGCCATCCCAAGGCTTTCGAGCTGGCGGCCCGGCTTGCGGCCATGCTGCCGGGCGACCTGGACCACGTCTTCTACACGAACTCCGGCTCGGAGTCGGTCGACACGGCCCTGAAGATCGCGCTGGCCTACCAGCGCGCCCGCGGGGAGGGCAGCCGCACCCGGCTGATCGGCCGCGAGCGCGGCTATCACGGCGTCGGCTTTGGCGGGATCTCCGTCGGCGGCATCGTGAACAACCGCAAGTTCTTCGGCTCGTTGCTCAACGGCGTCGACCATCTGCCGCAGACCTATTCGCGCGAGCACCAGGCATTCACCCGCGGCGAGCCGGAGTGGGGCGCCCACCTGGCCGATGAGCTCGAGCGGATCGTCGCGCTGCACGATGCCTCCACCATTGCCGCCGTGATCGTCGAGCCCGTCGCCGGCTCCACCGGCGTGCTGATTCCGCCGAGGGGCTATCTGCAGCGCCTGCGCGAGATCTGCGACCGGCACGGCATCCTGCTGATCTTCGACGAGGTCATCACGGGCTTCGGCCGCCTGGGGGCACCCTTCGCGGTGGACTATTTCGGCGTCGTTCCCGACATGGTCACCACGGCCAAGGGGATCACAAACGGCGTGGTGCCCATGGGCGCCGTCTTCGTTCGCAAGGGCATCTACGACGCCTTCATGCAGGGTCCTCCGCAGGCCATCGAGCTGTTCCACGGCTACACCTATTCCGGCCATCCGCTGGCCTGCGCCGCGGCGCTCGCGACGATCGACATCTATCAGCAGGAGGGGCTGTTCCAGCGCGCAGCTGACCTGGCGCCCGCCTGGGCGGACGCGATGCATTCGCTGAAGGGTACCCGGCACGTGATCGACTGCCGGAACATCGGCCTCGTCGGGGCCATCGAGCTGGAGGGCATCCCGGGCCAGCCCACCAAGCGCGCCTTCGAGACCTTCCTGAAATGCTACGAGCGCGGCGTGCTGATCCGCACCACGGGAGACATCATCGCCCTGTCGCCGCCGCTGATCATCGAGCCCGGGCAGATCGAGCAGATCGTCACCACGATCCGCGAGGTCCTTCAGACCGTCGATTGAGCCCTTCCCCAAGCCGGTCGCAGGCCGGCTGCGGCCTCTTTTGCCGCAGGGGTATTACCTCCAAGGTGGCGCCGGCGGGGATCTTGATCCCCGCCGCCCGCTGATTAACTCGGAATCTGCCGGGGCCTCTTCTCAGGCCCGGCATCGGCGCGGCGCCCAGCCGCTGCCGCTCGTATCCATGTTGCTCGAAGGAGGATGTGGCTATGAGATCCGTGGTCGACTTTTCTCCGCTGTACCGCTCTCTGATCGGCTTCGACCGGCTGGTCGACCTGCTCGACGAGGCGACGCGCCTGGCGCCGGTCGATAGCATTCCCCACTACGACATCGAGAAGACCGGCGAGGACAGCTATCGCATCACGCTGGCCGTCGCGGGCTTCGGCCCCCATGACATCGAGGTCAGCACCGAGCGCAACGTCCTTCGCGTGCGCGGACGCAGGAAGGAGGCCTCCACCTCCGGCGAGGTCCTGCATCGCGGCATCGTGCTCGGCGACTTCGAGCGGCGCTTCGATCTCGCCGACTATGTCCGCGTCGAGCGGGCCAACCTGGACGGCGGCCTGCTGCGGATCGAGCTGGTCCGCGAATTGCCCGAGGCCATGCGGCCCCGCCAGATCCCGATCGGGACGGCGGCGCCCGGCGCAGACCAGACCAGACAGATCGAGCAGAAGGTGGCCTGAGCAGGTCAGGCAGTCCGCGCGAGCGCCCCGCCATGCATGGGGCGTGACCTGGCCGCGCAGGCCGGTGGCGCGCGGCTGCCGGCCTGAATGCCCATGATCCGGATGGAGGCTGCAATGAGCTTGCTTGAAAGGAGACGTGAGGAATCGGTCATCGACGTGCTCAATGCCGTTCTCGCACTGGTGTTGTTTTGCGCGCCGTGGGTATTCGGCTTCGCCGGCCAGTCCGCGGCGGCGTGGAACGCGTGGCTGACTGCCGTCGTGATCGGCGGCATCGCTGTCGCCGCGGTCTTCGCCTTCGCCACGTGGGAGGAGTGGGCGAACCTGGTCCTCGGCCTCTGGGCGGTGGTCTCGCCCTGGGTTCTGGGATTTGCCGGCCTTCCGGCCGCCATGTGGAGCCATGTCGGCGTGGGCGTGGGCGTGGCGGCGCTGGCGGCGATCGAGCTCTGGCTGACGCGCCATCCGCCTCGGGTAGCCGCCTGACGCCCTCCGGGCTCTAGAGGAGGTCGCGCAGCCGGTACCAGGCCATGGCGGCGACCAGCAGCGGCGTGCGCAGATGCCCGCCGGGAAAACGGGCATGGGGGATGCGGGCGAAGACGTCGAACCGCTCCGCCGTGCCCGCGACCGCCTCGGCGATCAGCTTGCCGCCGAGGCCGGCGAGGGCGACACCGTGGCCGCTATAGCCCTGGGCGAACAGGATGTTGGGATCGACGCGGCCGAACTGCGGCGTCCGGTTCATGGTGATCGCGACGTGCCCACCCCAGAAGAACTCCGTGCGCGCGTCCGCGAGCTGCGGAAAATAGCGGAGCATGGTGCGGCGCAGGGCGCTGTCCAGGCCGGGCATGTCGCGGCCGCTGTAGCTGACGCCGCCGCCGAAGAGCATCCGGTGGTCGGATGTGAGGCGGTAGTAGTTCAGCACGAAGTTCACGTCGGCTACGGCCAGTCCCGACGGGATCAGCGCCCTGGCCCGCGCCTCGCCCAGGGGTTCGGTCGTCAGGATGTAGGTCGAGACAGGCATGATCCTCGCGCCGAGCTCGGGAAGGACGCTGTCGGCCCGGGCATTGGCCGCGATCGCCAGATAGCGTGCCGTGACCCGTCCGCCCGGCGTGATGGCGGCAGGTCGGGGGCCGCGCTCGATCTCAGTAACGGGCGATCCCTCGAAGATGCGGACGCCGACGGCCTCGGCGGCGCGGGCCAGGCCCAACGCGTAGTTCAGCGGGTGGAGCTGGCCGGAGCCCTCGTCAAGAAGCCCGCCGAGATAGCGCTCGGACGCGACGAGGCCGCGCACCTCATCGGCTCCGACGCGGCGCGCCTTGGCATAGCCGAGGTCCTCGCGCCACTCGCGCTCGATCGCCGCCAGGTCGCGCTCGTGGCGCTGCTTCGTGGCAGCGAACAGGTATCCCCAGCGCAGGTCGCAATCGATGGCGTGCCGGGCGACCCGCTCGGCGATCAGCGCCTTGGCCTCCTCGCTCATCTCCCAGAGCCGGTGCGCGTCCTCCCGGCCGACCAGGCGGGCGAGCGTGCCGATCGACGGATTGAAGCCGGTGACGATCTGCCCGCCGTTTCGGCCGGACGCGCCCCAGCCGACCCGCTGGGCCTCCAGCAGGACGACCGAGTAGCCGCGCTCCGCGAGGTGCAGCGCGGCGGACAGCCCGGTGTAGCCGGCACCGATCACGCAGACGTCGCACTCGACCGGCCCCTCGAGCGCGGGGCGGTCCGGCACCGGCGTCGCCGTCGCGGAGTACCACGAGGCCGCGTGAGGAAGGCGGGACACGGCTATCGTCCTTCCCGGCGCCCGTCGGGCCCCTCGGAGCCGAGAAGCCACGGCATCCAGCCGCGCCATCGTGCCGCGGTCGCCCGCGGCCCGTACAGAAGCGCGTGGATCAGCCCGACCGCCAGCACCATGAAGATGCCGGCGAAGACGACATCGCTGAAGAAGTGGCCGCCCATCCCGATCCGCAGCAGCCCAGCAAGGCTGCCCGCGGCGAAGCCGGCGGCGAGCACCAGCCCCGAGCGGCGGCGGACCACATAGGCGAAGGCGTGCAGGTAGAATCCGACGGCCGCGTCGCCCGCCACGAAGGAGCAGTTGTGGTCGCACTGGTCCGAGAGGACGAGGGGTGGGGAATGGTTGCGGTTGCCGCCGAAGGCCTCGACCTGCCACGGCCGGGCGCGGTCCCAGTTGTCCTTGAGCACCGTGTTGGCAAGCAGTCCCGGCGCCAGCAGCAGCGTCGCCAGAAGGAAGAACCAGTCCCTGCACGCGAGCCCGAGCAGCGGCCGCTCATAGCCGGCCCGCCACCGGCGCAGCAGCGTCGCCGCCAGCCCGAGCAGGAACGCGGCGAAGAGCGCCCTCGCGCCGATCTGGATGGCCTCGTGCAGGAATTCGGGAACTGGACGTTCACGCCAGATGAAGCCGCGCCCCGCCTCGAAAAATAGGCGCGAGACCGCGATGTCGATGCCGGGAACCAGGATCAGGAGCACCAGGGCGGTCAGCGCCGCGGCGCCCACCCAGTGGGCGCGCCGGGCGGCCCGGCCGGCGGGCCGGAATGCGTTCCATCCCTCGGCCAGCCGCAACCGCAATCCACCGCTCCTCGAACGCGAAAGCCGCCGGAGATCCGGCGGCGCCCGTTTATCGCAAGTGGCATCGCGCCTGTCCAGCGTCGGCCAGGGCCTGCAGGACGCTCCGCACGGGGGTCGCCGCGGCGGCCTGCTCAGGAGGACAACAGCGGAATCACGCGGGTCAGGGCAGCGGTTCGGCCTTGCCGATCTTGGCGACCGGCGCGGCCGTCACGGGGGGCGCCGCCCGGTCCTGCGCAGCGGCGCTCTGCGTGGCCGGACGCTGGCCGGTGGCCGGTGCCGCCTGCGCGGGCTGGCCCTGGCTCTGAGTGTTGGTCTGCTTCACGACATATTTCGTTCCGTCGCTGATGCCGCTCGCGACGAGTTCGACCGGGCCGCACGCCGCGAGCGTGCAGGCGACCAAAGGAAAGACGAAGAGGCCGAGGGTTTTCATGGCTCATGACCTAACGCGAACTCCCGATCCGCTGCAAGCGACAAACCCGGGACGCTTGACCTCGGAGCACCTCTTGTCCCAGTTTGCTGACGCCAACAAACCCAGGAATGCGTCTTATGCGCGTGGTGATTGCCGACGACCATTCGATCGTCCGCAGCGGTCTGCGCTATGTCGTCACCGAGATCGATCCGCAGGCCGAGATCCAGGAGACCGAGAGCTATGCCGCGCTGACCCGCGTCCTGGAGGAGGGGGCGAAGCCGGATCTCGTGATCGCCGATCTCTGGATGCCTGGCTATGTCGGCCCGGGCGACATGGCGGGAATCTGCCGCAGGGCCGCGCCGGCGCCGGTCGCCGTGATCTCCATGACCACCAACCCCGACGAGATGCGGACGGTCCTGTCCGCGGGGGCGAAGGCCTTCATCCCGAAGTCCACCGAAGGCGAGCAGATGGTGGGCATCCTGCGCCTGGTGATCTCCGGCGGTGGATACATCCCGCCGGAGCTCGGGCTGGGGACCGTCTCGTCCAGCAGCGCCGGCGGCATCGAGCAGTTGAGCCGCCGCCAGCGCGACGTCCTCGAGCTGCTGGCGCAGGGGCTGACGAACAAGGACATCGGCGAGCGGCTGGGACTGGAGCTGCCCACGGTCAAGTCGCACCTCGCTGCGATCTTCCGTACCCTGGGCGTCGAGAGCCGCACCCAGGCCGTGCTCGCCTATAAGAGCTGGGGCCGGCCCTCGGGCTTCTGAGGCGCATCGGCCGCTGGCATCACCACGGCGAAGACCGAGCCGCGGCCGAGTCGCGATTGCAGCTCGAGCCTGTGGCCAAGCAGGCGCGCAAGCCTGTCGGCGATCGCGAGGCCGAGGCCGATTCCCTGGCTCCGGTCGCGGCCCTCGGTGGCGAGCTGGGCGAACTCCTCGAAGATGCGTTCCTGGTCGGACTCGGCGATGCCGGGGCCGGTGTCCCAGACCTCGACGCGGAGCTCGTTCCCGCGCCGACGGCAGCCGAGCAGCACGCCGCCGGAGCGCGTGTAGCGCACGGCGTTGCCCAGCAGGTTGCGCAGGATGCGCTCCAGCAGGTCGGGATCGGTCAGGGCCGTCGCCGTTGTGCGGCCGACGATGAGCCGAAGTCCCTTGGCCTCGGCCTGCGGGCCGAGCTCGCGGCCCAGCCGCTGAAGCACGGGCATCAGGCCGGTCGCCCGGGGGACCGGCCGCACCGCCCCCGTCTCGGCCGCCGCAAGGTCGAGCAGCGCGCGCAACAGACGCCGCATGCCGTCCTTCGCCGCACGCATGTCGGAAAGGATGGCCTCGGCCTGGGGGTCCGTCTCGATTCGCCGGCCCAGCGCGCGCATGAACAGGCCCATGGCTTCCAGCGGCGAGAGCAGATCGTGGCTCGCCATGGCAAGGAAGCGCGACTTGGCCTCCGAGGCCCGCTCGGCACGCCGTCGTGCGGCGTCCAGCTCCCGGGTCCGCGCATCCACCTGGGTCTCCAGCTCGGCGCCCCACCGCGCGAGCTGCCCGTTCATGGCGGCGATCTCGTCGACCTGGCGCTGCACCAGCCTTGCGGTCGGCCGGAATACCCAGAGCGCCGCGGCGACGAGGGTCAGCAGGGTCAGCAGCAGCGTCGCCAAATTGAGCGCGGCCAGGCGGTGGTGCGCCGCCTCGTCGATCTCCTGGTATTCGCGGACCGTCCGGCCGATGCGCTCGAGAAGCTCGGTCGGCATCACTGCGACGATCTCGGCCAGCTCGGGGCTGCCGGGGCGAAGCGCGAGCGTCGGGGCGCCGGCGATGCGCTCCAGCACGGCGAGGGCACGCCGCATCGGACGGTCCAGTCCGGTCTCGGGGTCGAAGTAGAGCGACAGAAGAAGGGGATCGCCGTCCTCGGTCGCGGCATTCGCGAGCTGGCCGTGGGCGTCCGCCAGTTCTGCCGTCGCCTGCGCCAGGGCACGCCATGCCGTCTCGTAGTCCTTGGCGGTCTCGGCATGGGCCATCAGCATCGCCTGGAGCACCGCATGCTGCGAGAGCAGGCCCTGGCGCCCGCTGACCTTGACCAGGGTCAGCGTCGTGTGGTGCGAGGACATGACCGTCCAGAAGGCCCCCTGCGTCAGCCCCGTCAGAGCGCCGAGGGCCGCCAGCACCAGGAGGCTGCGCCGCATGACCCATCGGGCCGTCTGCTGCCCTGTTGCCCGATGCCCTGCCGCCTGATGCCCGGCTGTCGGATGCCCAGCTGTCGGATGTCCCGCCGTCGGCTTTCCTGCCTCAGCGACGTCCACCCCGCCCGAGAGAAGGTTCAAGATCCGCTCCGCCCAGCCCCATCGCAGCCATTCTCCACCGGACTGTGCCGCAGTGCAAAGGCGCGGACGGAACGCCGGGGCCGCCCGGCCCCGGCGGGCGGTGCCTGTCAGCGGCGCGTCGATCGTCCAGTCGGCGCGCAGCGGAGGTTCATGGTTCCCACCGACTGCGTCAGCGGCTCGGAGACGATCCCTGTCTGGGGAACGCCGGCGGCCTTCTGCCATGCGATGATGGCGCTGCGTGTCTGCGGGCCGTAGCGGCCGTCCACGGACCCGCCGTAGCAGCCGGCGGTCTTCAGCTTCGTCTGCACGTCAGGCAGCACCTGCCGCATGGCGTCCGGCGGCAGCTCCTGGCTCCACCAGGTGTCGGGGACCGCGGCCCCTGCCGGCACCGGCAGGAGAAGGATCGCCGCGATCAGGGCTGCTTTCCGCGTCATCGGGTGTGCTCCGCTCGACTATGGTTTCCACGGCACGCCAACAGACGGGAGCGCCCCATCTCCCCGGTGATCCGCCGAGCGAAAGCTGGCGCCCGTCCGCGCGTGGCGGCATCATAGCGGATATCAGAGGCGACATGGAGACGGCCGGGCGCCCGCAGGGCGCAAGGCGCGGAAGCGTTATGGATTCCCTGAACCAGTTCATCCGGGAGCATCGTATCACCGAGGTCGAGTGTCTGGTCCCCGACATGTCGGGGGTGGCACGGGGCAAGATCCTGCCCGCCGAGAAGTTCCTGCGGATCCTGCGCGAGCGCGGGCTGCGCCTGCCGGAATCGACATTCGTGCAGACGGTGACGGGCGACTTCCCCGACGAGGAAGACGTCACCAGCCCTGCGAATTCGGACATCTACATGGTCCCGGACGAGCGGACCGTGCGCCTCGTGCCCTGGTACAAGGAGGCCACCGCCCAGGTGGTCTGCGACTGCTTCTACGCCGACGGCTCGCCCGTCGACATCTCGCCCCGCTGGGTGCTGCGCCGCGTGCTCGAGCTCTACGAGAAGCGCGGCTGGTCGCCCATCGTCGCGCCCGAGCTCGAATTCTTCCTGGTCCAGATCAACAAGGACCCGGACTACCCGCTGATGCCGCCCACCGGGCGCTCGGGGCGCACCGAGAGCGGCCGTCAGGCCTACGGCATCGACGCCGTGAACGAGTTCGACCCCATCTTCGAGGACGTCTACGACTACTGCGAGGCGCAGAACATCGACATCGACACCCTGTCCCACGAGGCCGGGGCGGCGCAGATCGAGATCAACTTCAACCACGGCGACGCGCTGGAACTCGCCGATCAGGTCTTCCTGTTCAAGCGCACCGTGCGCGAGACGGCGATTCGCCACAGCGTCTACGCGACCTTCATGGCCAAGCCGATGCAGAACGAGCCCGGCAGCGCCATGCACGTGCACCAGAGCCTCGTCGAGCGCGAGACCGGGCGGAACCTGTTCGCCGAGGCGGACGGGTCGGACTCGCAGCTATTTATGCACTACATCGCGGGCCTGCAGCGCTACCTGCCCTCGGCCATGCCGCTGCTGGCGCCCAACGTGAACTCCTATCGGCGGCTCGTGGCTGGATCGGACGCGCCGATCAACGTCCATTGGGGCCGGGACAACCGCACGGTGGGCTTCCGCGTGCCGGTGTCGTCGGCGGAATCCCGGCGCGTCGAGAACCGTGTGGCCGGCGCCGACGCGAACCCCTATCTGGCGATCGCGGCGTCGCTGGCCTGCGGCTATCTCGGCATCGCGCACGAGCTGGAGCCGTCGGACCCCGTGAAGGGAAGCGCGCACCGGCTGGCCTTCAGCCTGCCGCGGCACCAGTTCGACGCCCTGAACAAGTTCAATGCCAGCAAGCCGCTGCGCGAGATATTCGGCGACCGCTTCGTCTCGGCGGTCAGCTATGTGAAGCAAGCCGAATATGATGCGTATCAGCGCGTGATCAGCTCCTGGGAGCGGGAGAACCTGCTGCTCAACGTGTAAGGATCCCCCGCCCGCAGGGGGCCGGCGCCAGCCCTGTCAGGAGGCGTCGGCGTCGCGCTCGTCGATGCCGGGCTCGCCGCTGTCGGTCGTCCCGCCCGAGGACATGATCCCGGGATTGCGGCGGGCGTCCGGAACCTGCGTGGGATCCTGCGGCCGCCCGTCGTCGGGAAAGATGTGCTCGCCCTTCGCGGGCGTGTCCGGACCAGGCTGGTCCTGCGACTCGCGGGTGTAGTTCTTCGCGTCGGTTCCGCGCGGGTGGGCGCCGCCTTCCGTCTGCGGCGTGATCGAGCCGCCGCCCTGCGGATGCTTGGGTGTCGCCATGGTCTCCTCCCTAGGTTTGGGTGCGGCTCCCAACAGCCGCGGGAGGACGCGGTTCCGGGGCAGGGGGCGCCCGCCACAAGGAGCCGCTGCCTCGCATCAAATCGAGGCCCCGTTTTTAGCAAAATACGCTCGATCGCGGCGGCCGGCTCCGCATGATCTGCGCGAGAATCGGGCAAAACCTGCCCTGATCCGGTTCAAGGCGTCATAACCTTGGGCAATGATCGGGATTCTCGATCTCCGTGCATTTGGCGGGTTGCAAACCGTCATAATGCATTTTTAGTATTCCCGTATCGCGAGAGAGAGCGCCTCCCGAAGGCGCCGCCGAAGGGGCAACCGCCCAGGAAACTCTCAGGCAAAAGGATCGCGATGCGAGACGCGCTGGAAAGTGGCGGTCAGTGGCCGCCCGCCGACGGAGCAAGCCGGATCGCCGCCCTGGCGGCCGGTGAATCTCTCAGGCCCCGAGACAGCAGGGCACGCGGCCGCACGGCCGAAAGACGGAGAACCGCCTCCGCGGGCTCTCCGGACGCCTGTATTCGCCGTCCGCCCTGGACGGAGGGGAGATGTCGCGCCGCAAAGACGAAGACCTGACGCCTTCACAACCACATAACAGGGAGCCTGCCGCATGCATGCCGATGTCGATGCGCGTCCGCGCCGCTGGTTAAAGGGAGCCTCGCTTCTTTTCCTCTCCGCCCTTGCTCTGTCGGGCATGTCCGACAGGCCGGCGCAGGCGCAGACCGTGACGGCGGTCATGCATTCGGGGGTGCGGATCCTCGACCCGATCATCACCACGGCGCATATCAGCCGCAATCACGGCTACATGGTCTTCGACACCTTGCTGGCCATGGACAGCAAGTACCGGCCGCAGCCCCAGATGGCGGAGTACAAGGTTTCGGAGGACGGCCTCACCTATACCTTCACCTTGCGGGACGGGCTGCTCTGGCACGACGGAACGCCCGTCACCGCCGAGGACTGCGTCGTGTCCCTGAAGCGCTGGGCGGCCCGCGACGCGGGCGGCCAGATGCTGATGGACCGAACCGAGTCCCTGGCCGCGGCCGACGCGCGCACCATTACGCTGAAGCTGAAGGAACCCTTCGCCTACACGCTGGACATGATCGCCAAGCCCTCGGCCGTTCCGGCGTTCATGATGCCGAAGCGGATCGCCTCGACCGCGCCGACCGAGGCCATCCCGGAGCAAATCGGGTCCGGCCCCTTCCGTTTCGTGGCGGGCGAATTCCAGCCGGGCGTCAAGGTCGTCTACGAGAAGTTCAAGGAATACAAGCCGCGCAGCGAGCCCGTGGACTGGCTCGCCGGCGGCAAGGTCGTGAATGTCGACCGGGTCGAGTGGGTGACGATGCCCGACGCCCAGACCGCGATCAACGCGCTGATGTCCGGCGAGATCGACTACATGGAGCAGCCGCCGGTCGACCTGCTTCCGATCATGGAGGGCAACGAGGACATCACCGTCGACATCTTCAACGAGCTCGGCTACCAGACCATGGGCCGGATGAACTTCCTCCATCCGCCCTTCAACAATCCCACGATCCGCCGGGCCGCCCTGCTGGCGATGAACCAGGAGGACGTGCTCCAGGCGCTGGTGGGCAACCCCGAATACTACTCGGCCTGCGCGTCCATGTACGGCTGCGGCGTTCCCCTCGCGAGCGATTCGGGCGCCGGCCCCATCACGAAGAAGGGCGATCCCAAGGAGGCGCAGCGGCTCCTGAAGGAGGCCGGCTACGACGGGACGCCCATCGTCCTGATGCAGCCCACCGACGTGACGAGCGTCAGCCCCCAGCCGGTCGTCGCGGCCCAGCTCCTGCGCAAGGCCGGGTTCAACGTGGACCTCCAACCCATGGACTGGCAGACGCTGGTCGGACGGCGGGCGAGCCAGAACCCGCCGTCTCAGGGCGGCTGGAACATGTTCTTCACCAACTGGGTGATCCCCGAGGTCTGGACACCCCTGGTGAACCCCATGCTGAACGGCCGCGGCCCGAAGGGTGCCTGGTTCGGCTGGCCCGACGATCCCAAGCTGGAGCAGCTCCGCAACGCCTTCGTGCAGGCCAAGACGCCCGAGGCGCAGAAGGAGGCCGCGGTCGCGATCCAGACCCATGCCTACGAGACCGTGAACTACATCCCGCTCGGGCAGTACACCTCGCCCGCGGCCTGGCGGAAATCGCTGACAGGGATCGTGAAGGCCCCCGTGCCGATCTTCTGGAACGTGAAGAAGTCGAAGTGAGCGAACCCGCGTGAAGACGGGCCCCGGCGCCGAGGTGCCGGGGCCCCGCCGCGAGGCTGTCGAGGAGCTCCGATGCCCGGCTATCTCCTGCGCCGCATCTTGGCCGCGATCCCCGTGATGGTCGTGGTCGCAGTCTTCGTGTTCCTGTTGCTGCGCCTGACTCCGGGCGATCCCGCGGCGGTCCTGGCCGGCGACATGGCGACGCCGGAGCAGCTGGCCCGCATCCGCGCCTCGCTCGGCCTCGACAAGCCGGTGATCGTCCAGTTCGTAAGCTGGATCGGCCAGCTCCTGCGGGGCGACCTCGGCACGTCGCTGATCTCCCAGACGCCGGTCACGACGCTGATCGCCCAGCGGATCGAGCCGACGATCAGCCTGGCGCTGCTGACGCTTCTCCTGTCGATCCTGATTGCCGTCCCGCTCGGCGTCCTCGCGGCCTGGCGCCATGGCGGCATTACCGACAAGGCAGTCATGAGCTTCTCGGTGCTGGGCTTTTCCGTGCCGGTCTTCGTGATCGGCTACATCCTGATCCAGATCTTCGCGATCGACCTGAAGTGGTTCCCGGTGCAGGGCTTCCGCAGCATTTCGGACGGGATCGGGCCGTTCCTGCAGCGCGCGACGCTGCCTTCGCTCGCCCTCGCCTCGATCTACGTCGCGCTGATCGCCCGCATGACCCGGGCCAGCATGCTCGAGGTGCTCGGCGAGGACTATGTGCGAACGGCGCGCGCCAAGGGCCTGCGCGAGACGGCGGTGCTCTTCCGCCACGCCCTGCGGAACGCCGCCGTGCCGATCATGACGGTGATCGGGACCGGTTTCGCGCTGCTGATCTCGGGCGTCGTCGTGACCGAGAGCGTCTTCAACGTTCCCGGAATCGGGCGCCTCACGGTGGATGCGATCCTGGCCCGCGACTATCCCGTGATCCAGGGGCTGATCCTGCTGACGAGCGCGCTCTACGTGCTCATAAACCTGGTCATCGACCTCTCCTACAGCCTCCTGGACCCGAGGATCCGCTACTGATGGCCGAGACCGACACCCACGCGGCGCCGGTCGCCGGCCCCGCGCAGCGGCGCGGCCGGAACCTGTCGCTGCGACGCCTCGCGCCCGTGCTCGCGGGCGGGATCCTGCTGCTGATCGTCGCGGCGGCCCTGCTCGCGGGAGCCCTGGCGCCGCACGATCCCCTGCAGATGATGCCATCGCAGCGCCTGAAGCCGCCGAGCGAGGCCTATCCGCTCGGCACGGACGCGTTCGGCCGCGACCTGCTCTCGCGGATCCTCTACGGAGCGCGGATCTCGCTGATGGTGGGCGTCGGCGTCACCGTGATCACGGTCGCCGTGGGCCTGCCGCTCGGCCTGCTGGCGGGGTTCTTCCGGACCCTGGATTCGGTGCTGATGCGGATCATGGACGGGATGATGGCGATCCCGAGCCTGCTGCTCGCCGTCGCCATTGTCTCGCTGTCCGGCGCCAGCATCTGGACGGTGCTGATGGCCATCACCATCCCCGAGGTCCCGCGCATCGTCCGGCTCGTGCGGTCCATCGTCCTGTCGGCGCGGGAGGAGCCCTATGTGGAGGCGGCGATCTCGCTCGGCAGCAGCCTGCCGCGAATCCTTCGCCGGCATCTGATGCCGAACACCCTGGCGCCGCTGATCGTGCAGGGGACCTATGTCTGCGCCTCGGCGATCCTGACCGAGGCGATCCTGTCGTTCCTGGGCGCCGGCATAAGCACCGAGACGCCGTCCTGGGGCAACATCATGGCGGAGGGGCGGATGTACTTCCAGATCAGGCCGTCGCTGATCTTCTGGCCGGGCCTGCTGCTGTCCGTCTGCATCCTCTCCATCAACCTTCTGGGGGATTCGCTTCGCGACATCCTCGACCCGCGGCTCAAGCAGCGCGGAGCGGAGCGGTGAGCGCCCCCATCCTGTCCGTCCGCGACCTCGTGGTCGGCATCGGTCCCGATGCCGCCTCGCCCATCGTCCTCGACGGCGTCTCGCTCGACATCGCGGCCGGCGAGACGCTGTGCCTGGTCGGCGAAAGCGGATCGGGCAAGTCCGTCACGTCGCTGGCGGTGATGGGGCTGCTGCCGCGCGGCGCGCTGGTGGCGCGGTCGGGCCGGGTGCTGCTGGAGGGCGAGGACCTGCTGGCCGCCGACAGGCGGCGCCTGAGGGCCCTGCGGGCCAGCCGCATGGCCATGATCTTCCAGGAGCCCATGACGGCGCTGAACCCCGTCATGCCGGTCGGACGCCAGATCGATGAGGTCCTGCGCGCCCACACGTCCCTGACGCCGGCCGAGCGGCGCCGGCGCGTCCTGTCGATGCTGGAGCAGGTCCACCTGCCGGACGTCGCGCGCGTCTTCGCCTCCTATCCGCACCAGCTCTCGGGCGGCCAGCGCCAGCGCATCATGATCGCCATGGCGCTGATCCTCGAGCCGAAGCTCCTGATTGCCGACGAGCCGACCACGGCTCTCGACGTGACGACCCAGAAGGAGATCCTGCGCCTCGTCCACGAGCTCCAGGAGAAGCAGGGCACCTCGGTTCTCTTCATCACCCACGACATGGGGGTGGTCGCCGAGATCGCCGATCGCGTCTGCGTGATGCATCAGGGCACGGTCGTCGAGACCGACACCGTCGACGCGATCCTGCGCGCGCCGCGAAAGGACTATACGCGCAGGCTGCTCTCCGCGGTTCCGAGCCTGACGCCCCGCGCCCCGCGCCCCGTGGCCAGCGCCGAGATCGTGCTGGAGACGGTCGAGCTCGGGAAGGTCTATGCGCGGCGGCGCTTCCTGCGCCGGGCCGAGGAGACCGTTGCCGCCGAGGCCGTCAGCTTCGCGCTTCGGCGCGGGCGCACGCTCGGGATCGTCGGCGAGAGCGGGTCGGGCAAGTCGACTGTCGCGCGCTGCGTCATGCGGCTGGTCGACCCGACCGCCGGCGCCATCCGCGTGAAGGGGCGGGACATCTCGAGCCTGTCGCGCTCGGCTCTGCAGCCGCATCGCAAGCGGATCCAGATGGTCTTCCAGGACCCGTACCGGTCCCTGAACCCGCGCGTCACCGTCGGCGAGAGCATCGCCGAGGGGCCGACGAACTACGGCGTCCCGCGCGACGCCGCCTTTGCCCGCGCCCGCTCGCTTCTGGAGATCGTCGGCCTGCCGCCGGACGCGATCACGCGCTATCCCCACCAGTTCTCGGGAGGGCAGCGCCAGCGGATCGCCATCGCCCGCGCGCTCGCCATGGAGCCCGACGTGCTCGTGGCGGACGAGGCGGTGTCGGCCCTGGACGTCTCGGTCCAGGCGCAGGTGCTCGCGCTGCTGGACGACATCCAGGAGCGGCTCGGCGTCTCGCTGCTCTTCATCACGCACGACCTGCGGGTGGCGGCCCAGATCTGCGACGACATCGCCGTGATGCAGAAGGGCCGCATCGTCGAGTACGGGGCGGCGTCCGAGGTCCTGACCGCGCCCCGCCAGGCCTATACGCGTCAGCTCCTCGACGCGGCACCGGGCCGCGACTGGGACTTCGCCCGCTTCATGCCGCGCGAGCCGGCCGCTCCGGCAGCAGCTCCCGTGGCCGACGTCGCAAAGCCTTCCGGAGGCCATTGATCCCATGACACGCCCGCGCATCGCCATCGGCGGCTTCCTGCACGAGACCAACACTTTCGCCCCCAGCATGGCGGGCTACGACGACTTCGTTCAGGGCGGCGGCTGGCCGCGCCTGGCCGAAGGGGACGAGATCTTCGAGCGCGTCCGCGGCGTCAATGTCGGCGCCTCCGGCTTCATCGAGGCCGCCGCCGAGAAGGGGTGGACCCTCGTTCCGACCCTCTGGTGCGCGGCAAGCCCCTCGGCGCATGTCCGGCAGGACGCCTACGAGCGGATCGCGACGCGGATCGTGTCGGCCATCGAGGCCGCAGGCCCGCTGGACGGCGTGTATCTCGACCTGCACGGCGCCATGGTGGCCGAGCATCTCGACGACGGCGAGGGCGAGATCCTTGCCCGGGTTCGTGCGGCGGTTGGCCCCGGAGTGCCCGTGGTGGCGAGCCTGGACCTGCACGGCAATGTGACCCCCGGGATGGTGGCGGCGGCGGATGCGCTGATCGCCTACCGGACCTATCCCCACATCGACATGGCCGAGACCGGGCGGCGCTCGGCCGTGCATCTTGCCGGCCTCCTCGGCACGGACCGCCGGGACGCGAAGGTGTTCCGCCAGCTTCCGTTCCTGATCCCGATCGCCTGGCAGGGCACCGGGATGGAGCCCAGCCGCAGCATCTACGGGCGTCTTGCGGACATGGAGGGCGGCGCCATCCGTACCCTGTCCTTCCTGCCGGGCTTTCCCGCCGCGGACTTTCCCGACTGCGGGCCTTCGGTGCTCGTCTACGGCACGGGGCAGGCGGAGGCCGAGGCCGTGGCGGACGAGCTCTGCGCCCTGATCCTGCGCAGCGAGACCGCCTTTGCAGGCCGCGTGCTCTCCCCCGATGAGGGTGTCCGGGAAGCGATGCGCATCGCGCAGAGCGCGAACCGCCCCGTGGTCATCGCCGACACCCAGGACAATCCTGGCGCCGGCGGGGATTCCGACACGACCGGCATGCTGCGCGCGCTGGTGGCGAACGGCGCGCGCAGGGCCGCGATCGGCGTCATCGTCGATCCCGCGGCGGCGGCGGCGGCCCATGCCGCCGGGACCGGGGGCACGCTGACGCTTTCCCTGGGCGGGAAGTCGGGCACTCCCGGCGACCGGCCCTTCGAGGGCACCTTCGCGGTGGAGGCTCTGTCCGACGGCCGGTTCGTCGCTCCTGGCCCCTTCTACGGCGGCAGCCGGATGAATCTCGGCCCGTCCGCATGCCTGAGGATCGACGACGTGCGGATCGTCGTCGGCTCGCGCAAGGCACAGATGGCGGACCAGGCCATGTATCGGCAGGTCGGCATCGAGCCCCGCGAGCAGGCGATCCTGGTTAACAAGAGCTCCGTGCATTTCCGGGCCGATTTCGAGCCGATCGCCGAGACCGTCCTCGTCTGCGCCGCGCCGGGCCCGATGCCGGTCGACCCGGCGGCGCTGCCCTGGACGCGCCTGCGCCCGGGCATGCGCCTGTCGCCGGGCGGCCCTGTCTTCGATCGGCCCGCCGGGCAGCCGAAATCCTGACATCCCGAAGAGGATCACCAATGCCAACGCTTGCGCCCATCGACGGCTTCGCCGACGAGCTGACCGCCATCAGGCGGGATATTCATGCCCATCCGGAGATCGGCTTCGAGGAGGTCCGCACCTCCGCCCTGGTCGCCGAGAAGCTGCAGTCCTGGGGCATCGAGGTGCATCGCGGCATCGGGCGGACCGGCGTCGTCGGCATCCTGGCGGGGCGGGGCGGACCCGGCCGGCGCATCGGCCTGCGCGCCGACATGGATGCTCTGCCCATGGACGAGACGACGAACCTGCCCTGGCGCTCGACGATTCCGGGGCGCTTTCACGGATGCGGCCATGACGGGCATACGACCATGCTGCTCGGCGCCGCGCGCTATCTCGCCGAGAACCGGGACTTTCCCGGGACCGCCGTCTTCATCTTCCAGCCGGCCGAGGAAGGGCTGGGCGGCGCCCGCGCGATGCTGGCGGACGGGCTGTTCCAGCGCTTCCCCTGCGACGAGGTCTACGGGCTGCACAACTCGCCCTATCTGGAGCCCGGCCAGGTCGCCGTATGGCCCGGGAACGCCATGGCGGCCGCCGATTTCTTCGACATCCGGATCAAGGGCCGCGGCAGCCACGGCGCGATGCCGCAGCTCGCCCGCGATCCCGTCGTGGTGGCGTTCAACCTGGGCCAGGCGCTGCAGACCATCGTCAGCCGCAATGCCGACCCCATGGAGGCCGCGGTGGTCTCGATCACGCAGGTCCATTCGGGCTCGGCCTACAATGTGATCCCCGAGGAGGCCAGCCTGTGCGGGACGGTGCGCACCTTCTCGCCCAAGGTCGCGGAGCTCGTGCGCGAGCGCATGCGCGCGATCGCGCAGGGCATGGCGCTGTCCTTCGGCGTCGAGATCGAGGTGGACATCCGCAACATCTTCGACGTGCTGGTGAACCATGACGAGCAGGCTGCCGCCCTGGCCGATGCCGCACGCGACATCGTCGGCGACACGAACGTGCTGACGACGCCGCGGCCGATGATGGGGAGCGAAGATTTCGCCGACATGCTGCGCGCCGTTCCCGGATCCTATTGCTGGGTCGGCCATGGCGGGACGGTCCCGCTGCACAATCCCGGCTTCATCTTCGACGATGCGATGCTGCCGGTCGGGGCGAGCCTGCTGGCCCGGATCGTCGAGCGGCGCCTCAGCGCCGCCTGAGCCGTCCATCCCGGACCAACCCGGAGAGAGCAATGGACCTGAACGCGCTTCCCTTCGATGCCGACGCGATGCTCGACGGTCTCGGGCGCTGGGTGACCTGCGAGAGCCCCACCTTCGATCCCCGCGCCGTCAATGCGATGATGGATCTCGCCTCTGGCGATCTCGCCGCGGCCGGCGCCACGGTCGAGCGGATCCCGGGGCCGCCCGGGCTCGGCGACTGCTTCCGCGCAGCCTTCCCCCATCCCCGCGCAGGCGAGGGGGGGATCCTGATCATGTCCCACCTGGACACGGTGCATCCCGTCGGCACGCTCTCGGCCCTGCCGTTCCGGCGCGACGGGAACCGCTGCTTCGGCCCGGGCATCCTCGACATGAAGGGCGGCGCCTTTGCGGCGCTGGAGGCGGTGCGCCAGATCGGGCGGGCCGGCCTGCAGACGCCTCTTCCGGTCAGCTTCCTGTTCACCTGCGACGAGGAGATCGGGAGTCCCGGGACCCGCGAGCTCATCCTCGCCGAGGCGCGCCGGCACCGCTACGTGCTGGTTCCCGAGCCCGCCCATGCCGGCAACGGCGTCGTCACGGGGCGCTATGCGATCGCGCGGTACAACTTCGCGGCCCACGGCCGGCCGAGCCATGCCGGCGCGGCGCTGAAGGAGGGACGCTCGGCCATCCGGCACATGGCGCGGCAGATCCTCGCGATCGAGGAGATGACGACGGACGATTGCACCTTCAGCGTGGGCGTCGTCCAGGGCGGTCAGTGGGTGAACTGCGTCCCCACCACCTGCCGCGCCGAGGCGCTCAGCATGGCCAAGCGCCAAGCGGACCTGGACGAAGGCACCAGGCGGATACTGGCCCTGTCCCGCGAAGAGCCCGACGGAACCCGCTTCGAGGTGTCGCTGGGCGTCGTGAGGCCAGTCTGGGAGCCCGGGCCTGGGACAATGGATCTCTACGACCGTGCGCGCGGCATTGCGGCAGGGCTCGGCTTCGATCTCGGCCATGGCAGCGCCGGTGGCGGGTCGGACGGGAACTTCACTGGCGCCGTGGGGATCCCCACCCTCGACGGGCTGGGTCTGATGGGGGCGGGCTACCACACGCTGGAGGAACACATCCTCGTCGACAGCCTGCCGCAGCGCGCGCGGCTGATGGCGGGCCTCCTGCTCACCCTCGCCTGAAGGGGGTGTCGGCACGGCGGGTCCAAAGGGCGCTGGCGGGGACCAGGCGGGCTCAGGGCGCGGGTTCAGGGCGCGGGTCCAGGGCGGGGCACGCCGACCCGGCGGTCGCGCCCGGCCGCCAGGCCGAAGCCCGCGGCCACCAGCGTGATCGCCGCGAACAGCGCGCCTGCCGCCGTCCAGTCGCCGGGGCTCCCATGCAGCAACCCAAAGGCGAGCGGGCCCAGCGAGGCCAGCGCGTAGCCGAAGCTCTGCGCCATGGCCGAGAGCGCGGCAGCCGCCTGGGTATCGGGCGCGCGCAGGACCAGCAGCAGGAGCGCCGTCGCGAACAGCCCCCCGAGCCCGAGGCCGAGCACTGCTGCCGACAGCCAGACGATTGCCGTCGGTCCGAACATGCAGCCCATCATCCCGGCGAGCGACAGCCCCAGCATGGTGACCGCCGTGCCGCCCTGCCGGCGGCGCCCGGCCGCCAGCATGGGCGTCAGGAACGAGGACGGGATCTGGAGCGCCACCGCGATGGAGGCGGCGAAGCCGGCGGCCAGCGGGTCGAAGCCGCGCTCGCGCAGTACCGGCGCGAGCCAGGCGAAGACGATGTAGGCCAACGAGGACTGCAGCCCCATGAACAGCGTCACCTGCCAGGCCAGCGGGTCCCGCCACAGGGCGCCGATCGATCCGGCGCCCGGGGCCGCCGCGGGCGCCGGATGGCGCACCAGCGGCAGCCAGGGGAGCGCCGCCATGAGGGCCGGCAGCGCCCACAGCGCCAGCGCGGCGTTCCAGCGGTTGTCCAGCGCCTGCGCCAGCGGGACGGTCAGCCCCGCCGCCAGGGTCGCTCCGCCCACCAGCGCCATGGTGTAGACGCCGATCATCAGGCTCGCCCTTCCGGGGAAGTCGCGCTTCACGATGCCCGGCAGCAGCACGCCGGCGACGCCGATGCCCGCCCCCGCGACCACGGCGCCCGCAAGCAGCGCCGGCACGCTGGGGATCGCCCGCAGCGACAGCCCAAGGGCGAGGACCAGCAGCATCGCGAAGACTGTCCGTTCCATGCCGAAACGGCGCGCAAGGCGCGGGGCGAGCAGGCCGAAGACGCCAAGACAGAGCACGGGCACCGTGCTCAGCGCGCCTGCGGTGGCAGTGCTCATCCCGGTGTCGCGCATCGCGTCGACCAGCACGGGGCCGAGGCTCGTC
Organism: Arenibaculum pallidiluteum; assembly: GCF_017355985.1. Lineage (GTDB taxonomy): Bacteria > Pseudomonadota > Alphaproteobacteria > Azospirillales > Azospirillaceae > Arenibaculum > Arenibaculum pallidiluteum. Next base: position 81,524 of record NZ_JAFIQU010000009.1, on the reverse strand, counting down.
AGCGCAGGACGGAGATTGATCGCGGTCAGTACCAGCGCAACCGCTCCCCACGTCAGCGTCGGGCTCGCCGTCGTGCGGGTCGATGCTACGGGCTTGCCGGCGGCGTCGGGCGTCATGGATTGGCCTTGCGGGGCAGGGGGCGGCGCGCATCCGCCGCCCGGCTGAACGGGGACGCCACCATAGCGTGTCCGCGCGGGTCCGGAAGCTGCCCGGTCGCAGGGCAGGGCTGTCCTCAGGCCGCCAGGCCTGCCGCGATGCACCAGGTCGACAGCGCCCGCGCGACTTCCTCCTCGACCGGACGGACCTGCTCGAAACCCCACCACAGCACGATACCCTGCCACTGCGCCATCATCATGCGGCCGAGCGGGAACCCCCGGCGCCCCTCGGGGTCGAGGCGGCGGTCGAGCGCGCGCTCCAGCGCCGCCCCCCAGATCGCGCCACGCTGCCGAAGCACCGGGTCCCGCAGGTCCTCACGCAGCAGCAGCAGGCCATCGGCGAAACTGTCGGCATCGGCATAGCCGTGCGAAAGGCCAACCAGCATCTCGACGGCGCCTCTGGGCGTCGGCGCTGCCGTCCCGTCCAGCTCGGCCGTCCGGGCATCCAAAGCGTCCCAGGCCAGTAGGATCGCCGCACGGACCATGCCGTCCCTGGATCCGTAACGCTGGACCAGCGTGGCCCCGGACAGGCCCGTCTCGACCGCGGCCGCCGCGAAGGTCACCCCCTCCGGGCCGACGCGCCGGACGAGATCCAGGACCGCCGCCAGCGCCACGTCATCAGGAATCGTCCTGCGCCTGCCCATGAGTTTCTCGACTGTAAACGAACGTTCATTTATATATGGCCGCCGGTTGGACCGGATGTCGAGTGCATAGCCGCAAGGGAGGATCCATGTCGTGGAGCCTGGAAGGCAGGGTCGCGCTGGTCGCGGGGGCGACCCGCGGGGCTGGACGGGGCATCGCGGTGGAGCTGGGTGCCGCGGGTGCGGTCGTCTACGCGACCGGGCGGTCGACGCGGAACCAGCGGTCGGAGTACGGCCGGCCCGAGACCATCGAGGAAACGGCCGAGCTCGTCGATGCCGCCGGCGGCACCGGAATCGCGTTGCAGGTCGACCATCTTGTGCCCGATCAGGTTCGTGATCTGGTCGCCCGGATCCGCCGCGACCACGGGCGGCTCGACGTCCTGGTCAACGACATCTGGGGTGGCGAGCACCTGTTCGATTGGAACAAGCCGGCCTGGGAGCATTCCCTGGAGAACGGCCTGCGCATGCTCAGGCTCGCCATCGACACCCATCTGGTGACGGCCCACCATGCCCTGCCGCTGATGATCGAGCGGCAGGGCGGCCTTCTGGTCGAGGTCACCGACGGCACCGCCGAGTACAATGCGCGCAGCTATCGGCTCTCGCCCTTCTACGACCTCTGCAAGACGGCGCCGATTCGGATGGCCTGGGCGCATGCCCGGGACCTGGCGCCATACGGTGCCACCGCCGTCTCGATCACGCCGGGCTGGCTGCGCTCCGAGATGATGCTGGAGCACTACGGCGTGACGGAGGCGAGCTGGCGCGACGCCTGCTCTGCCGAGCCGCATTTCGCGATCTCCGAGACGCCGCGCTTCGTGGGGCGCGCGGTCGCGGCGCTGGCGGCTGATCCGGACCGCGCGCGCTGGAACGGAGAGTCGCTGTCGAGCGGACAGCTTGCACGCGTCTACGGCTTCACCGACCTGGACGGCTCGCGTCCCGACTGCTGGCGCTACATCGACGAGGTCCAGGACGCGGGGCGCCCGGCCGACGCGACGGACTACCGGTGAAGGGGCGTCCCCGGGCCTCCAGGCCATATGGGACGCGCACCTTCCGTTTTTTCTCTTGTCGTGTCGGGACGGGACGGCACCATGGGTTCGGGGGCGCGACCACCCGAATCAAGTGAGGACCCGATGAGCATCGATCCGAGCTTTCCCGCCGAGCGCGAACTGGTGCTGACCCGTCTGATCGACGCGCCGCGCGCCAATGTCTACCGGGCCTGGACCGACCCCGGGGTGGTGACCCGCTGGTTCACGCCGCCGCCCTGGAAGACCGTCCATGCTGAGATGGACGTGCGCCCGGGGGGATCCAGCCTCGTGGTGATGCAGGGCCCGAACGGGGAGGAGATCCCGAACCGCGGTGTCTATCTGGAGGTCGTGCCGGGCGAGCGGCTGGTGATCACCGACGCCTATGTCCGCGCCTGGGAGCCCGCCGAAAAGCCTTTCATGACCGCGATCCTGACCTTCGCCGACGAGGACGGGAAGACCCGGTACACCGCGCGGGCGCGCCATTGGACCGCCGAGGACCGCCGGCGGCACGAGGAGATGGGCTTTCACGAGGGCTGGGGCATCGCCACCGACCAGCTCGAAGCGGTTGCAAGGACCCTTTAGCGCGCGAGGACCTGTCGGCTTCGGCGGCTCTAGACCCGCACGTCCACCAGCGAGCCGCGGGGATGCGCGGGGCCGCCGGCCGCCATGGCGTTGGTGCGCGCGTTCAGGGAGCCCGCCAGGGTATCGCGGGAATGGCCGGTCTCGGTCCCCGATTGGTTGCGGCGCGACGCATCGACGCGACCAGCCGCCTGGGGCGCCTGGGCCGTCAGCGTGGCCTGCGGCTGGGTCGTCGCCGCGGCGGCGATCACCGCCGGCTGCAGCGTAGCCTGCACCGTCTGCGGCGCGACGGCCGGCTTGACGGGTGGCGGCGGGGGAGGTGGCATCCCGATCTGCATGATTCGGATGTTACTCCCTTCGGCGCCGCGAATCCAGGGAAGTGCCGGAGGGCTTCCGGCGCCCGCCTTCCGGGCCGCCTTCCAGAGCGGCCGGACCGCCCCTCGCGCAGAGGCGGGGCGATCCGGCCGACCCCGGCTACTGCTGCTGGTTCGGGGCCTGGGGCCCGCCCGCGGGCGGCGTCATGGTGCCGGAGGCGGAGGGAGCCGCCGGGTCGGTATTGGGCGTCATCGAGGACGGCGCCGAGGAGCCGGAATTGCTGGCGGGCTCCTGCCCGCTGCTGCCGCTGCTTCCGTTCTCGTCGCAGGCCGCAAGGCCGAGCGCGAGCACGCCGGCGACGGCGGCAAGCTTGAGCGTCCTCATGATGTTCTCCTTGGTCGTGGCAACCACAGGTTCAACCACGGCTCAGGAGATCCGGTTCCGGTTTGGCCGGACCGCCCCCGTGTGACAATGCGCGGGTGGTCCGGCGGGGCGGCAGGCCGCTTGGAGCCCGGCTCAGTGCCCGGCGGCTGGCTGCTGCTGCGTGATGCAGTGGATGCCGCCGCCGCCGCGGACGATGTCCATGGCCGGGATCTGCACGACCTCGTGGTCCGGGAAGATGCGGCGGAAGGTGCGGAACGCCTCGTCGTCGGCTGAATCCTCGAAGGCCGGCATTACGAGCCCACCATTGGCGAGATAGAAGTTCGTGTAGGACAGGGTCAGCCGGACGCCGTTGGCGTCGCGCCGGGCCGGCTGGCGCACCGGTACCACCTCGAGCTCGCGGCCCTTGGCGTCCCGGGCCAGCCGCAGGCGGTCCAGGTTGTCCTGGAACCGCTCGAAGTTCGGGTCGCCCGTGTCGTCGGTGGTCAGGGCGATTACCACGCCGGGCCGCGCGAAACAGGCGATCTCGTCGATATGGCCGTCGGTCTCGTCCTGCTCGTAGCCGCGGCCGAGCCAGATGATCTCCCGGATCCCGAGATGGGCGCGCAGATGCGCCTCGATCTCGGCCTTGGACAGACCGGGGTTGCGGTTCGGGTTCAGCAGGCATTCCTCGGTGGTCAGCAGCGTGCCTTCGCCGTCCACGTGGAAGGCGCCGCCCTCCAGGATCAGCGGCGCCTCGTAGGCCGGCAGCCCCAGCTTCTCGAGGATGCGCGTGCCCAGCGTCGCGTCCACCTGGTGGTCGGCGTAGTTGCCGCCCCAGGCGTTGAAGCGCCAGTGCACGCCGGCGACCCCGCCCTTGCCGTCGACCACGAAGCTGGGCCCGGTGTCGCGGATCCAGCTGTCGGAGATCGCCAGCGGCAGGATCTCGATCCCTGGCCCGACGGCCAGCGACGCCTCGGCCGCGTCCTCGGGATTGCAGACCATGGTGACGGGCTCGAAGCGCGCGATCGCCTGGGCGACCTCGGCATAGGCGGCGCGGGCCTCGTCGATGCCGCAGGCGAAGGTCTCCGGGCGGCAGGGCCAAGCCATCCAGCAGCGGTCGTGCCGCCACCATTCCGCAGGCATGAAGTAGCCGTTATCGGCCGGCGTCGTCATGGCGGCGACCTCTTTCGTTGCATCCAATGTCATGATCCCGCGCAGACACTAGCGGTGGCGGCACGGGCTGGCAATCAGGCCCGCGCCTGCCGTGCCGGACGGGCGCGGACCCCGGGGATAGGGAACATGCCGGGGCTGCATCCGTTGCGCCGCCCCGCGGCCGGCACCGTCAATGCGGCGGCGCGTCCTGCGGCGGGGAGCTTATCGGCATGAGCTCCCCCGCGCCCTGGCGGGCGAGCTGCTCGTCGCGCCGTCGCTGGCGCTCCTGCCGAGCGCTCCACAGGCCCGCGGCCAGGATCCCGGCCGAGACCAGGCCCACGATGATCGTCGCCAGCGCGTTGATCTCCGGCGTGACGCCGAGCCGGATGCTCGAGAAGATCTCGATGGGCAGGGGCGTCGCGCCCGGGCCCGACACGAAGTTCGAGATCACCACGTCGTCCAGCGACAGGGTGAAGGCCAGCAGCCAGCCCGAGACCACCGCCGGCGCGATGATGGGCAGGGTGATCACGAAGAACACCTTGGCGGGCCTGGCGCCCAGGTCCATGGCAGCCTCCTCGATACTTTCGTCGAGCGAGGCCATGCGCGACTGCACGATCACCGCCACGAAGGCCATGGTGAAGGTCACATGGGCCAGGGTGATCGTGGTCATGCCACGGCCCTCGGGCCAGCCGATCAGGTCCTCCAGCGACACGAAGAGCAGCAGCAGCGACAGGCCGGTGATCACCTCCGGCATCACCAGCGGCGCCGTGACCAGCGCGCCCACGATGGCGCGCCCGCGGAACCGGCCGAAGCGGGCCATGACCATGCCCGCCATGGTGCCCAGCACCGTCGCCCCGGTCGCGCTCAGCGCCGCGATCTGCAGGCTGAGCCAGGCCGCGGAGAGGAGCTGCTGGTTGCCCAGGAGCGAGGCGTACCACTGCGTCGAGAAGCCGCCCCACAGGGTGACCAGCCGGCTGGCGTTGAAGGAGTAGATGACCAGCAGCAGGATCGGCACGTAGAGGAAGGCGAAGCCGAGCGCGAGGATCATGTAGAGGAAGTTGGGGCGCCTCATCGCCGGGCCTCCGCGGCCTGCTGCTTACCCTGCTGGTGCTGGAAGATCATGATCGGCACCACCAGGAGCAGGAGGAGCGCGATCGCGACCGCCGAGGCGACCGGCCAGTCCCGGTTGGCCGAGAACTCGTTCCACAGGACGGTCCCGATCATCAACGCGTCAGGCCCGCCGAGCAGCGAGGGAATCACGAACTCGCCGACCGCCGGGATGAACACCAGCAGGGAACCCGCGATCACGCCCGGCAGGGACAGCGGAAGCGTCACAGAGACGAAGGCCTTCCAGGGCCGTGCGCCGAGATCGGCCGCCGCCTCCAGCAGCGTCAGGTCGAGCTTCTCGAGCGTCGCGTAGAGCGGCAGGATCATGAAGGGCAGATAGCTGTAGACGATGCCGATGTAGACCGCCGTCTCGGAATAGAGGATGTGCAGCGGCGCGTCGATCACGCCGAGCCAGAGCAGGAACTGGTTCAGCAGCCCCTCCTGCTTCAGGATCCCGATCCAGGCGTAGACCCGGATCAGGAAGGAGGTCCAGAACGGCAGGATCACGAGCATCAGCAGCGGCGAGCGCCATTCAGGCGCCGCGCGCGCGATGGCATAGGCCATGGGGTAGCCCAGCAGCAGGCACATCAGCGTCGAGAGCGCGGCGATCTTCAGCGAGTTCAGGTAGGCGACCGCGTAGAGCGAGTCCTCCAGCATGAACAGGTAGTTGCCGAGGTTCAGGCGCAGCGTCAGGACGTTCTCCGCCCAGGCGAACAGCGGCTCGTAAGGCGGCATGGCGATGGCCGCCTCGGACAGGCTGATCTTCAGAACGATGCCGAATGGCACCAGGAAGAAAAGCAGCAGCCAAAACACCGGGACGACTGTCACCAGGCTGCGGCCGCGCGGCAGCAGCCTGTGCCGCAGCGCGCGCTGGAAGCCGCCGCGCGCGGCGAGCGTGGGGGGCGCCGCCACCGGGGTCGCTGCGGCCGGCTTGGCGGCCGGAGGCGGGGAGGCCTGGATCATTGCGTCAGCACCACCCCGGCCAGGGGCCGCCAGCTCACGACGACGCGGTCCTCCCAGGTGATCGGCATCTCGGCGGCGCGGTTCGTGTTCGGCATGGTGACACGGACTGTCTTTCCCGTGTCCAGCGCCACGAGATAGGTCGAGAACTGGCCGAGATAGGCGATTTCCCGCACGGTGCCGACGACGGCGTTGCGCGTTCCTGGACCCGCCGCGCCCTCCTTCGAGACCGACATCTTCTCGGGGCGGATCGCCACGGCGACCTTGGCGCCGCGGGGCACCACCGCGCCGTGGCTGATGTAGAGGTCGCATGCCACCTCGTCCGACCGGACGAGGATATGGTCGGGCTCCTCCTCGACGACGATGCCCTCGAACAGGTTCACGTCCCCGATGAACCCCGCCACGAAGCGGCTGCCGGGGTACTCGTAGACCTGCGCCGGCGTGCCGACCTGCGCGATCCAGCCCGTGTTCATCACGGCGATCCGGCTGGACATGGTCATCGCCTCCTCCTGGTCGTGGGTGACCATGACGAAGGTGACGCCAACCTGCTCCTGGATGTTGACGAGTTCGAAGGCAGTGCGCTCGCGCAGGCGCTTGTCCAGCGCCGAGAGCGGCTCGTCGAGCAGCAGCAGCTTCGGGCGCTTCACGAGGCTGCGCGCCAGTGCGACGCGCTGGCGCTGCCCGCCCGAGAGCTGATGGGGCCTGCGCTTGGCGAAGGGGCCGAGCTGGACGAGATCGAGCACCTCGGCCACGCGGCGTCGCGTCTCGTCCTTCGGCACATGGTCCTGCTTCAGACCGAAGGCGACGTTCTGCTCCACCGACATGTGCGGGAACAGCGCGTAGGACTGGAACATCATGTTGACCGGCCGCGCATAGGGCGGAACGCCGGTCATGTCGACGCCATCGATGAAGATCCGGCCCTCGGTAGGCGTCTCGAAGCCGGCCAGCATGCGCAGCAGCGTCGTCTTTCCGCTGCCGGATCCGCCGAGAAGCGAGAAGAACTCCTTGCGGTAGATGTTCAGGCTGACGTCGTCGACGGCGACGAAATCTCCGAACTTCTTCGTGACTTTCTCGATCCGGACATAGGGCTCCTCCTTGGGATCCTGCCATGGATCGAGCGTGGTCTTCCTGATCGGCTGGACCATCGCCGTGGTGCACCTCCAGCAAAGACGACGCCCCGGCCAGGATCCTGTGCCGGGGCGCCTCCAGTCGCGCGTTGCCCTTACTTGCCGGTCTTGATCCGGGTCCAGCTTCGGGTGCGGTCGCGCTCGGTCTTCGACGACACGGCGGTCACCGTGAACATCTTCTTCTTCAGCTCCTCCGGCGGGAAGACGCCGGGGTCGTTCCGGATGTCGTCGCTCACGAACTGGAGCGAGGCCGGCACGGCATTGCCGTAGCTCACGTAATTCGTGATGCCGGCCATCACCTCGGGCTGCAGGACGAAGTTGATGAACTCATGCGCGGCGGCCAGGTTCGGCGCTCCCTTGGGGATCGCCATCATGTCGTACCAGATCTGCACGCCCTCCTTGGGCATGACGTAGGAGATGGTCTGGCCGCTCTTGGCCTCCTCCGCGCGTGCCTGGGCCTGCTTCACGTCGCCGGAATAGGCCAGTGCGACGCAGCTGTCGCCGGCTGCCAGATCGTTGATGACGGTACCGGTCGTGAAGTTCTTCACGTGGGGCCGGACCTTGAGCAGCATCTCCTCGACCTTCTTGAGGTCCTCGGCCTTCTCGGAGGTCGGGCTCAGGCCGAGGTAGTTCAGCGCGGTCGGGATGGTGTCGGTTGCCGAATCGAGGATCGTCATGCCGCACTTCGACACCTGCGCGGCCCATTTCGGATCGAAGATCAGGGCGAAGCTGTCGAGCGGCGCGTCGGGCGCGACGGCCTTGATCTTCTCGGCGTTGATGCCGAGCCCGATGGTCCCGCCCTGGTAGGGAACGCCGTAGTCGTTGTTGGCGTCCGACTTGGCGAGCTGCTTCATCAGCTCTGGGTCGAGGTTCTTGAGATTCGGGATCTTGCTCTTGTCGAGCTTCTGGACGGCGCCCGCCTTGATCAGGCGCGACAGGGTCGGCTCCAGGGTCGGCACGATGATGTCGTAGCCGGAACGGCCCGCCAGCAGCTTCTGCTCCAGCGTCTCGAGGTCCGAATAGACGTCGTACTTGGCGGTGATGCCGGTCGCCTTGTTGAAGTCTTCGAGGGTCGTCTCGCCGATGTAGTCGTTCCAGTTGTAGATGTTGACCTGCTTCTGCTGGGCCTGCGCAGGCCCGGCCAGGAAGGCCGCGGCGGCGGCCGCGGCGATGGCCGTGATCGTCCTCGACATGCTGTGGTTCCCTCGACCTCGTTACGCGCCGGATCGCCTGGGGCCGCCAGGGACCGTATGGGCGCCATTGCACAGACCGGACCCCCCCTTGTCAACGGCCGGTGCGGCACTGCGGCATGGTCTGGGGGCGTCGCGGGCGAAAACTTGATGACGTGTTGATCTACATCTGTGAAACTTTTTCTGCTTTCGATTGTAACGGCCTCCCGACGGGTGGCCCCGAGCCGCGGAGAACCGCCATGGCCGTCAGCATGCCGTCCTATTTCATGTTCAACCTCAAGAACATGGACTCGACGTACAAGCAGATCGTCTGGGACACCATGTCCGAGGACGAGCAGAGCGCAGCCTCGGCGGAGTGGCGCTCGCTCTACAATGCCAGCGGCAGCCCCTCGGCGGGCTCGACCGGCTCCAGCGCAGGGCCGACGACGATCTCCTCCTCGGGGCCGGCGGACCGGTTCCAGCGGGCCTCCAACCAGCTCGACCTGGACAAGGACGCGACCTATTCCGCCGCGCCGACGGCCACGGCCCTCTCGGGCTTCAACTCGCTTCTCTCGGGCCTTTCGACCAGCGGGCTGATCTTCGCGGGGCTGGAGAAGAACGATGCCAGCACGGATGCGGCGACCCAGGCGCGCGCCACGGCGGCCTACAACGTGATGATCGGGCGCTTCGGCGGCGGGCAGGGCGTGCTCGGCTACGACGTGAACGGCGACGGCGCGATCAACGGGCAGAACGAGCTCTTCGGCAATGCCCGCACGGCCGGCAGCGTCGACTTCCACGTGGATTTCAGCCGCATCGACGCGACCAGCTCGGTCAGCTTCACGCTCGAGGGTGAGGCCGATCCTCAGACCTTCACCATGACTACCCAGCGCAACGTCGCGGACCTTGCGGCCGCCATCAACCTGGCGGTGCAGGCGCGCGACCTGCACGGCGTTGCGGCGTCGGTCGTGGATGGCAAGCTGCGGATCGCGGCGCTCGACAGCTCCAAGGACATCACCTCCGGCAGGCTGTCGCAGACGAACGGCGAGTTCGCGGGATCGCTGAACCTGCAGTCGGGCATGCTGGACGTGAACGAGTTCTTCACGGTGGATGCCGACGGCAATGCTACTCTGGACACGGCCGGCGGGCGCAGCGCCGCGGCGCTGATGCTGCTGGCATCTAATGGCGGGTCGACCCGGATCGATCAGAGCGCCTCGGGGCTCGTCAACGGCGTCGACACCACCATCACCGCCGCGCTGGTCCTGAAGCGGAACCAGGGTGCCCGCATCAACATCAGCATCTGATTCCCGCCCCGGCCCCCGGCCCGCTCCGGCATGCTCCGGCACCTGGGCGCTTGCACCCGGCTGCGTTCCGCTCTAGGGTGCCGCCCATGGCGAGAATGACCGCTTCGGCCCTGCTGCGACTTACGAGCCCGGCTCTCTGAAGAGCCGGTTGTCGCTCGTCCCGTCCCCAGCATCGTCCGCAGCCATGACCACGTCCGTCGCCAGCCGGGGCTCCGCCCAGTCTTCCGATCGTCCGCACCACGCCCGCCACCGCACGGCGGTCGCGCGCACACGCCACATGCCCCTCCTTCGACGCTCCTCGCGCTGACGACCGGTCCCGGCGCCCGCCGGGACATCCGAGAACCGCCGAGTGACACCGAGGAGACGACCATGGGCACCATGCCCTTCCACCGATACAAGGCGTACCAGCCCGTCAACCTGCCGGACCGGCAGTGGCCGAACCGGATCCTGACCGCGGCGCCGACCTGGTGCAGCGTCGACCTGCGCGACGGCAACCAGGCGCTGATCGAGCCCATGGGCCCAGCCGCAAAGCTGAAGATGTTCAGGCTGCTGGTCGAGATGGGCTTCAAGGAGATCGAGGTGGGCTTTCCCTCGGCCTCGCAGACGGACTTCGACTTCGTCCGCCTGCTGATCGAGGAGCGGCTGATCCCCGACGACGTGACCATTCAGGTGCTGACCCAGGCCCGTGAGCACCTGATCCGCCGTACCTTCGAATCTCTGGTTGGGTGCAAGCGGGCCATCGTCCACGTCTACAACTCGACCTCCACGCTGCAGCGGCGCGTGGTCTTCGGGCTGGACCGGCCCGGGATCCGGCAGATCGCGGTCGAGGGCGCGACCCTGGTCCGCGACATCGCGGCGGAATACCCGGAGACGGACTGGACCTTCCAGTACTCGCCCGAGAGCTTCACCGGGACCGAGCTGGACTACGCGCTGGAGGTCTGCGAGGCGGTCCTGGACGTCTGGAAGCCGACGCCGGCACGCAAGGCCATCGTCAACCTGCCGGCGACGGTCGAGATGTCGACTCCGAACATCCATGCCGACCAGATCGAGTGGTTCTGCCGGAATCTCTCGCGCCGCGACAGCGTGGTAATCAGCCTGCATCCCCACAACGACCGCGGCACCGCGGTCGCGGCGACCGAGCTGGGCCTGCTGGCCGGGGCAGACCGGGTCGAGGGCACGCTGTTCGGGAATGGCGAGCGGACGGGCAATGTCGACATCGTGACGCTGGCGCTGAACCTGTTCTCCCAGGGCGTCGACCCGCGGCTGGAAGTGCGCGACATCGACCGCATCGTGGCGGTCGCGACGGAATGCACGAACCTGCCCGTTCATCCGCGCCATCCCTATGCCGGCGAGCTGGTCTACACGGCCTTCTCGGGCTCGCACCAGGACGCCATCAACAAGGGCATGGCCGCGCTCAAGAAGGTGAACGACGAGACCTGGGAGGTGCCCTACCTGCCCATCGATCCTGCCGATCTCGGGCGCACCTACGAGGCAGTGATCCGCATCAACAGCCAGTCCGGCAAGGGCGGCGCGGCCTACCTGATGGAGCGCGACCACGGGCTTAGCCTGCCCAAGGCCCTTCAGGTGGAGTTCGGCGGCGTCGTGAAGCGGCTGACCGATCTCAGCGGCACCGAGATGAGCTCGGCGGATCTGATGAAGGCCTTCGAGGCAGAGTATCTCGAGACCGACGGGCCGATCGTCTTCCTGGAGCACCAGTCGGTCCCCTCGCGCGGCGGGCGGCACCTGACCGCGCGGATCCGCGAGAACGGCGTCGAGAGGACCATCGAGGGCAGCGGGACGGGTCCGATCGACGCCTTCGTCGCGGCCCTTGCCGCCGAGTGTGGGATCGAGCTGAAGGTGCTCGACTACCACGAGCATTCGGTGGGCGTCGGCTCCAACGCGATGGCGGTCGCCTATGTCGAGATCGAGGCGCCGGCGGGCAAGCCGCGCTTCGGCGTCGGCCGCGACCGGAACATTTCGGCGGCCTCCCTCCGGGCGGTTGTCAGCGCGGCGAATCGCGTGCTCCGCGCCAGCTGAGGCCGGCCGGGCGACCGCGTCAGGACTACGTGCAAAAGGAAGAAGGCCGGGTGCTGCCACCCGGCCTTCTCTTCGTTCCGGCCCCTGCCGGAAGTCTCAGTCCAGTTCGGAGATCGAGCCAACGATGTGCTGGACGATGCCGTAGTCGCGGGCCTCCTCGGCGCTCATCCAGTAGTTCCGGTCGGTGTCGCGCTCCACGCGCTCGATCGGCTGGCCGGTCTCGCGGGCGATCGTCTCGTTGATGCGCCGGCGCATCTTGATGATCTCCTTGGCCTCGATCGCGATGTCGCTGGCCTTGCCGCCAGCGCCGCCCAGCGGCTGGTGGATCATGAAGCGCGTGTTCGGCAGGCAGTAGCGGTTCTCCTTCTTCGCGGCCAGGAAGATGTGCGCGCCGGCCGAGGCCACCCAGCCCGTGCCGATCACCTTCACCTCCGGCTTCACGAAGCGGATCATGTCGTGGATCGTGTCGCCGGATTCCACATGGCCGCCCGGCGAGTTGATGAAGAACCGGATCGGCTCGTCGCCCTCCATCGCGAGCGCCAGCATCTGGGCGGACGCGATCTGGGCGACCTTCATGTTGATCTCGCCGAAGAGCAGGATGGTGCGCGCCTTGAAGAGGTTCTGCTGAACCGTCGAGAAGGGCAGGCCGATCGGCGCGTCGGGCTTCTGCTTGTCGTCGCGCTCGTCGTCATCGTCGTCCAAGACCCAGTTCATCAAGCTCTCCTAGGGCTCCGTGGCTCGAAACCGTGCATAGCGGGATTCGAACATGGGTTCAACCGGCCTTCCCGGGTAGATCTCTTCGTCGATCCGGCGCCGAATTCCGCCCTTCGCCGGGTCGATGTCACATGCCCGTGTCACATGCCGGCGCGGGTCGCGGCATGGATCAGGATCGCCGCCGTGGCGGCCACGTTCAGCGACTGCACCGCGCCGGTACCGGGGATGTAGCCGATCTCCTCGCAGGCTTCGAGCGTGGCGCGGGGGAGCCCTTCCTCCTCGTTGCCGAGGACGAGCGCAACGGGGCGACCGTCGGCGCCGGCGGCCAGGGTGGCCGGATCCAGGGGGCGGCCCCGCTCCAGAGCCGTCCCGATGACGCGGTGGCTCGCGCGCAGCCGCCGGATCTGGGCGGCGAAGCCGCGGGCCCGGTAGAGGGACACGGCCTCGAAACCGCCTTCGGCAACCCTGTAGGCCGCCTCCGACGGGCCAGCCTGGCCCGCATGATCCGAGAGGACGAGGCGGCCCAGCCCGAAGAAGGCGGCGGTCCGGACGATGGCGCCGAGATTGTGGGGATTGCCAACGCCGTCCAGCATCAGCAGCGGTCCGCGCCAGTCCTTCGCCGCCTGCGGATCGAAGAGCGGGACGGGCAGCGGGCGCGCGACCGCGACGACCCCGCCATGGAGCACGGTTCCCGCGATGCGCCCGAGCTCCTCGGCCTTGACAAGGCGATAGGGCCTGCGGGCACGCGCCATGGCGGCGCAGGCCTCGCTCAGCAGCGGCGCGCGCCGCTCGTCGAAGAACAGGCGCTCGACATCGGCCGGCCTGCGGGCGAACAGCGCCTGCACCGCCGGCACTCCCGTCACCCGGACGAGATCCGCCGGGCGCTCCACCCCGCCGGGGCCGCCTGGACCGCCCGCGCCCCTCACGCCGGGAGTGGCATGGGGCGGCCGGCTGCGCTCGCGCCGAGCCGTCGCGGGGGCCGGGCGCCGCCGCGAGCCGGTCACGGTCCCCGGCGCCGCCGGGCGCCGCCCTTGCGGCCGGCGTTGGATCGGGCCGCGGCGGAGGAGTTCTCGCTGCGGCCCCCGGTCATCCCCATGGCCCTGGCCGGGGCATTGACCCCGAGCTCCATGTTCTCCAGGCGGCGGATCTCGTCGCGCATGCGCGCCGCCTCCTCGAATTCCAGGTCGGCGGCCGCGGCACGCATGCGCTTCTCCAGGTCGGCGATATGGGCCTTCAGGTTGTGGCCGATCAGATTGTTGCTGTCGGCCTCGCCGGCCTTGACGGTCACGTGGTCGCCGCGCTCGTAGACGCTCTCCAGGATGTCGCTGATCTGCTTGCGCACGGATTCCGGCGTAATGCCGTGCTCGGCGTTGTAGGCCTCCTGCTTCTCGCGGCGGCGGTTCGTCTCGTCGATGGCGAACTTCATGCTGTCGGTGATCCGGTCGGCGTAGAGGATGGCGCGGCCTTCCACGTTGCGCGCCGCCCGGCCGATGGTCTGGATCAGCGAGGTGCGCGAGCGCAGATATCCCTCCTTGTCGGCGTCCAGGATCGCCACGAGCCCGCATTCCGGGATGTCGAGCCCCTCGCGCAGCAGGTTGATGCCAATCAGCACGTCATAGGCGCCCAGGCGCAGGTCGCGGATGATCTCGATGCGCTCCAGCGTCTCCACGTCGGAATGGATGTAGCGCACCCGGATCCCGGCCTCGTGCATGTACTCGGTCAGCGCCTCGGCCATCTTCTTGGTCAGCGTCGTCACCAGGACGCGCTGGCCCTTGGCCGCGCAGTCCTTGCACTCGGCGATCAGGTCGTCCACCTGGGTCTCGGTCGGCCGGATGATCACCTCCGGGTCGATCAGCCCGGTCGGGCGAACAACCTGCTCGGCGAAGACGCCGCCGGTGCGTTCGAGCTCCCAGTTGCCCGGCGTGGCCGAGACGAAGATCGTCTGCGGCCGCATGGTCTCCCACTCCTCGAACTTCAGCGGCCGGTTGTCGCGGCACGAGGGCAGGCGGAAGCCGTATTCGGCCAGGGTCGACTTGCGCATGAAGTCGCCGCGGAACATGGCGCCGAGCTGGGGCACCATGACGTGGCTCTCGTCGACCAGCAGCAGGGCGTTGGGCGGCAGGTACTCGAACAGCGTGGGCGGCGGCTCGCCGGGCTTGCGGCCCGTCAGGTAGCGCGAATAGTTCTCGATGCCCTGGCATACGCCGGTGGCCATCAGCATCTCGATGTCGAATTGGGTCCGCTGCTCGAGCCGCTGCGCCTCCAGCAGCTTGCCCTCGGCCTCGAACTCGGCGATGCGGGCCTTCAAGTCCTCCTGGATCTGCTTGATGGCCTGGTGCAGCGTCGGCCGCGGCGTCACGTAGTGGCTGTTGGGATAGATGCGCACGGCGGGCAGCGCCATCAGCTTCTCGCCGGTCAGCGGATCGATCTCGTGGATCGACTCCAACTCGTCGCCGAACAGCGAGAAGCGCCAGGCCCGGTCCTCCATATGGGCCGGGCACAGCTCGATCGTGTCGCCGCGCACCCGGAAGAACCCGCGCCCGAAGGCGATCTCGTTGCGCTTGTATTGGAGGTCCACCAGCCGGGCCAGGAGCTGGTTGCGGTCCACCATCTGGCCGGCCTGCAGGTCGAAGGCCATCTCGGAGTAGGTCTCGACAGAGCCGATGCCGTAGATGCAGGACACCGAGGCCACGATCACGACGTCGTCGCGTTCCAGCAGCGCGCGCGTGGCCGAGTGGCGCATGCGCTCGATCTGCTCGTTGATCTGGCTTTCCTTCTCGATATAGGTGTCGGTCCGCGGAACGTAGGCTTCGGGCGTGTAGTAGTCGTAATAGGATACGAAGTACTCGACCGCGTTGTTCGGAAAGAAGCTCTTCATCTCGCCGTAGAGCTGCGCGGCCAGCGTCTTGTTGGGCGCGAGGATCAGCGTCGGGCGCTGCATGGCCTGGATCACGTGGGCCATGGTGAAGGTCTTGCCCGAGCCGGTGACGCCGAGCAGCACCTGGTCGCGCTCGTTTCGCTGCAGGCCGGAGATCAGCTCCTCGATCGCGCGGGGCTGGTCGCCCGCGGGCTGGAACTCGGAGACGACTTCGAGCCGGCGGCCGCCTTCGAGACGGGGCAGGGCACCGGGGCGGGGGATCATGAGCGGCATGGACATGGCGCCATCAACATAGGCGTTCGCGTCCCGTTCCGCTACCTGGCCCTTCGACACGGCCTTCTGCCAGCAGCCTTGCCGGGTGACCTGGATGCCCGTCCGTATCGGTGCCTGCGAGAACCGGCTCGTCTGGATCTTCAGCCGCGCGCAGAGATGGTTCAGGGCGACGAGGCTGAGCGCCACGGCGAAGGGCTGGTAGATCCGGTAGATGCCGACGCTGTCGAGAAGGGTGCTGCACGCGTTCGATCCGAAGTCGCGGCTCGCCTCGACGATCATCCAGACGAGGAACTGGCAGAACTTGGAGATCGCCAGGATTTCCAGCCAGGCCAGGACGTCGCTGCCCCGGCGGCCGGTGGTCGCGTAGTACCGCCGCCTGATGCTGCCGAAGCCGACGACCGTCACCAGCCCGCGGGGAGCGCGTGATCGATCGGGTCGGCGGCGCGGTCCGCGAAGACGACAGCCGCGCAGGAGGCGATGAACCAGGCTGCCGACAGGGTGGCGATCCCGGACATGGGATCCCCGCGGCGCTGCCGCCGGCCTCTCAACGGCGTGCGGCGATCGGCTTGGACATCGCCGCCGCGGCGGTCGAGGCCTTGACGCCCCGGGTCACGGCGCCGGACTTGCGGGCCTGCTCGATCCGCTTGCGGCTCGATTCCACCATCGTCGTGATCTGCGGCCAGGCCGACTCCACGGCCTGGCTGGGCGTGCCGTCGATCTTGAGGATATCGTGCACCCAGCGGTCGAAGTCGCTTGCCCGGACGGCGCCCTTCGGCGCGCCTTCGGGGAAGGTGACTGTGTCGGGGAAGACGATCAGCGCGCGGACCCGGACGAGCGGAAAGCGCCGGCGGAAGGCGCGGATCAGGGGCTCCAGCTCGAGCAGCGGGTTCACGCAGGGGGTCGCGCGCCCGCGGTAGTTGATGGCCCACTGCCGGTGGTACTCGGATCCGCGGATCTCGCCCTTGGCGCCCATGGCGACGGTGCCGACCAGCAGGATGCTGGCAGGCAGCCTCACGATGTGCTCGATGCAGATGATGCGGCCCTGCTGGTCGACGATCCTGACGTCGTGATGGCAGGGGTGCTGCAGGGCGTCGATGGTCCGGCCGAGTTTCAGCCGCTCGCCCTTCAGCATCGGGCCGCCGCGGGATGCCGAGGGGCTGCGCGTCACGTAGAACAGCAGAAGCCCCAGCACCAGGAAGGCGCCGTAGGTCAGCAGATAGGTGAAGTCTCCCTGTCCGTCCACAGGCCGATCCTGAAATTTTTCGATAAATTCGCGCTCAGTTATATCAGGCGCTGCGACATCCTGTCCATCCGCGCGGGCAAGGGTCTGCTCGGACCCTTTCGCGGCGACGCGCGTGCGCTCCGCGGCGACTTGCCTCCGCCTGGCTCAGGGGATACGGTCGCGCGTCGTCAAACAGCCGTTCCGGAACCCCGGCCATGTCCTTCCTTGCGCAGCGCCTGTCCCGCATCAAGCCGTCCCCGACCATCGCCGTCACCCAGAAGGCGCGCGAGCTGAAGGCCGCGGGGCGCGACGTGATCGGCCTCGGCGCAGGCGAGCCCGACTTCGACACGCCCGAGAACATCGCCGACGCGGCGATCCGCGCGATTCGCGGCGGCGATACGCGCTACACCAACGTGGACGGCACGCCCGCGCTGAAGCAGGCGATCTGCGCCAAGTTCAAGCGCGAAAACGGGCTCGAGTACCGGCCCGAGCAGGTGACCGTCGGCACGGGCGGCAAGCAGGTGCTCTACAACGCCCTGATGGCGACGCTGAATCCCGGCGACGAGGTGATCATCCCGGCGCCCTACTGGGTCAGCTATCCCGACATGGTCGAGCTCGCCGAGGGCACGCCCGTCATCGTGCCGTGCCCCGAGGCGCGGAATTTCAAGCTGCAGCCCGCCGACCTCGAGAAGGCGATCACCCCGAAGACCAAGTGGGTGATCCTGAACTCGCCCAGCAATCCGACCGGCGCCGCCTACAGCCGCGCCGAGATGAAGGCGATCACCGACGTGCTCGTGCGGCATCCCCATGTCTGGGTGATGACCGACGACATGTACGAGCATCTCGTCTACGACGGCTTCGAGTTCGTGACCCCGGCGCAGGTCGAGCCCTCGCTCTACGAGCGCACGCTGACGGTCAACGGCGTCTCCAAGGCCTATGCCATGACGGGCTGGCGCATCGGCTACGCGGCTGGCCCCGTCGCGCTGATCAAGGCCATGGGCGTGATCCAGAGCCAGAGCACGTCGAACCCGTCCTCGGTCAGCCAGGCCGCGGCGGTCGAGGCGCTGAACGGGCCCCAGGACTTCATCCCGGCGCGCGCCGAGAGCTTCCGCCAGCGTCGCGACCTCGTCGTCTCCATGCTGAACCAGGCCAAGGGCATCACGTGCCACCGGCCCGAGGGCGCCTTCTACGTCTACCCGTCCTGCGCGGGGACCATCGGCAAGGCTACGAAGTCCGGCCGGCGGATCGAGACCGACAACGATTTCGTCGAGGCGCTGCTCGAGGAGGAGGGCGTCGCGGTGGTCCAGGGCACGGCCTTCGGCCTCGCCCCGTTCTTCCGCATCTCCTATGCGACCTCGACCGAGGAGCTGGAGGAGGCCTGCCACCGGATCCAGCGCTTCTGCGCTTCGCTCCGCGACTGACGGGCGTGCGGCCGGGCGAGGACGCGGCCGCTACTTCCTGCGCACCGTGCGTCCCGCCGGCGCCTCCCCCAGGGAGGCGCCGGCTTCGCTTTCAGGGGGTCATACGCAAGGCGCTTGATGGCTTCCATCAAGCGCCTTGAGTTTAGATCCCGGTGAGGGCGGAGAAGGGCACGTGGAGATAGGCGCCCACGACGTTGGCGCCGGGGTTCGTGTCCGTGATCCCGCCGTTCGAGATGTGGCTGAACTGGACGCTGACCCGGTAGCCCGAGGTGAACTCGTAGCCGACCTCGATCATGCTGCGGAACTCGAGGATCGAGCCCAGGTCCTTGCCGTCGCCGTCGTGATACAGGCCGGCGCCGAAGCTGGGCGTCACGATGACCGGGCCGAGCTTCAGGTCCAGCGCGACGCCGCCCAGGCCGTAGACCGCGGCGTCCGCCGTCGCCTCGATCCCGACGAACGGGCGCAGCCCGGCCCAGCCGCCATAGGTCCAGACCGGCGCGTACCGATACTCGGCCCGGAAGTCCACGGTCTCGAAGCGGTCGTCGCTTTCCGAGGAATCGAGGAACCCCGCATTCGGGTCCAGCCAGTGCTGGTCGAAATGGGCGATGCCGAAGCTGAGCTGGGCGGGGGACTGCTGGGCCTGCGCAGGCGCGGCCAGCAGCGGGGCGGCGAGGGTGGCGAGGCCGAGGGCAAGGGCGCGAGGTTTCACGGTGAGCTTCCATCCACTCAGTGATCGTTCGAGCACTACCCCGGAACCCCGGGGGTGGCAATCGACTTTCGAGATGCAGGCCGAATGGAGGATAACCGCAGTACGTGCATGGCACGGCGGCGCGCATGGCGCCGCTTGCCGCACGGAACGCCTGCGTCTGCGACTGGATCAGCCGAAGAAGCCGTAATGGTGGACCAGCGCGATGCCGGTGCGGCGCACGAGCTCGTGCAGCGACAGCATGGGATCGAAGAGCTGCTCGTTCTCGCGCCGGTAGTTCTGCCCCTCCTCGCTGACATAGGTCGCGCGCTCGCCGAAATCGTCGGTGGGCGCCGCCATGCCTTCCGCCGGGAAGATCGATCGGAGCTCGTCCACGGCGCCGGGCACGTCCAGGTGCAGGACCCGGGCGATCACCCTGGCATGGGTCGTGTTGTGCTGGCTGGAGAAGGGGGGCACGTGCGTCGCGAGCCGGTAGATCTCGTGCATCAGGGCGAGGCGCACCGCGTGGAGCACGCCGACCGACGAGCCTTCTGTCCCCGGTCCCGGCACGGAGCCGCTTCCGGGGCTGCCGGCCGAACCTCCTTGGGCGCCGAGCGCGTCGCGCAGGACCCACCAGTCGCCGAGCAGCTTGCGCAGGATCTTGACCTGACGGGCGTGGAGCTGACCCTCCTCCAGGAAGGCCGCGAGGGTGCGCAGCTCCTCGGCGCGAGCGGCCTCGCCCTCGCGGCCGGCGCGCAGCAGCCAGGTCGCGGGATCCAGCGTGTCCACATAGGCGCGCAGCGCGTCGGGCTCGGAGATCGCGAGGCCGTAGCCCACGACCCCGAGGAGCTGTCGGAACCGGGGGCTGCGCAGCAGGAGCTGCCGGAACCTGCCGGGATCCTTCGCGATCGCCTCGCCGACGCCGGAGATCGCATTGGCCGGGAGGCCGAGCTGCATCAGGATCGCGTTGTGCGGGATCGCGCGGGTCTGGGACGCGCTGGGAGTCTCGCTGCCGTCGCCGCCCTCCTGCTGCCGCTTGGTCGCGCGGCTGCCCGAGGGATAGAGCAGCCCGGGCCCGTAGGTGGACAGCAGCAGCGCGTAGTTCGGGTCGCGCATCAGGGCGACCTGGAACTCCTTCACCGTGGTGAAGAACTCCGTGATGTAGTCGGGATCCTCGTAGAACGGGTCGGGCTCGAAGGGCCGGCGCGCGGGCCCGTACTGGCCGAACATGTACTCGATGACGCGCGTGACCACGGCGAAGGCGCCGGCGGGCGTCACGAAGGGCAGGTAGCCGTCGCCGCCCTGGAAGCTGGTCTCCTGCTTGTAGGCGATGCCGTTCTCGGCCAGGAAGGCGAGGAAGGTCGGCGGAGACACGTAGCTCAGCCGGTCCGGGAAGCCGGCCGGGTGCGCCCCGCGGCCGATCGACTCGCCGTGGGTGTCGAAGATGACGAGCTCGACGCCGTCCAGCCCGTGCTTGGGGAAGAGGCGTGCGATCCGCATCTTCAGCCGCTCGATGGAGGCCGCGGCCGGCGTCTGGCCGAGATAGCGGCCGGCATCCGAGTAGCCCGTCTGAATGCACAGGCGGCCGCGGCGCCGGACATAGGCCCGGTAGTGCGGGTTCTCCAGGAGCTGCTCGATCACCCGGCTGCCAACCTCGAGGGCGCGTTCGGTCTCGAACAGGGGGCTGATGTCGACGCGGTCCTCGACCCCGAAGAGCCGGGCGTAATAGAGCGCCGTCAGGGCCGTGAAGGCGGTCTCGCATTCCGCGATGAGGAAGCGGACCGGCGTGCCGGCATCCGCGTATTTCAGCATCTGCGCGATCAGCATGAAGAGCCGCTTCGCCGAGGTCCGCTCGGCGAGCAGCGATCCGAAGTTCACGCTTGCGGGCTCGACGCTGTCCAGCAGCTCGTTGACCGCGTTCAGATAGGACTGGCGGAAGCGCGGATCGTCGGGTGCGGTCTCCATGCCCACGGTCTTGCGGATCGCATTGTGGAGCTGGGTGGCGTTGATCCGAACATGGGTATGGGCGAGGCCCAGCCCATGCCCGGCCAGGTCGGCGCGCAGCACGCAGAGCCGGCGCACGGCCTCGGGCGCGATCTCGTCGGCCGCGAGCGTCAGGCGGATCGCGCGATCGATCAGCTCCACCGCAGCGGCCGCGTCGGTCATGCGCAGCGCCAGACCGTCGTGCATGCGGCGGGAAATGCGGGCGATCCGTGCCGGGGCGTCCTCGCCGGCAGGCCCCATGGCGAATGCGTCGGCCTCGTCGGTGGCCTCGTTCACCGCCAGCGCCAGACGGGATTCCAGCAGCTCGAGCGCTTGACCGGCGGTCTCGGGCCAGCGGGCCTCGGCACGCGCCGCGCGCAGCTCCTCGCGGCAGTGGCGGAGCTGCGCGACCTGGACCAGCAGGCGCTTGTGCAGCGTGTCGGTCCACCGGATGTCGGAGCGGCCGTCCAGGTCGTAGCCGACCCAGCTCGCCACCGTCATCACGCGCGGCACCAGCTCGGTCCAGCGGTCCGGCCAAGCCTCGGCCGCGACGTCGAGGGCGATCTCGTGCACGCGGCGCAGGGCGGCGCGGGCATGGCCGATGGCGACCAGCGACAATGCATGCTCGCGATCCAGGGTGAGGGCGGAATCCGGCCGATGGACCCGGCTGGCCATGGCTGCGACCAGCTCCGCGCGGGTGCCGTCGGTGAGCGGACGTCCGTCGCCGGAGCGGCCGGTGGCCAGCGTCGCCAGGATCTCCATCAGCTCGCCCGACAGGTTGAAGGTCGGGTGCGCGGTGAAGACGATGCCGAAGACCTCGCGGCCGAGGATCTGCTGGAACGCCTCGAAACTGACGGCACCGTCGTCCTCCAGCCCGGCCAGCCGGCGCAGCAGCCCACGCAGCCGTTCGGCGTTCGCCTCCGGATCGGTCTCGCCGAGCAGCCGGCCGAGCCGGGCGGCGCGGTAGAGGAAGCCCTCGGCGGCCAGATGCTGGACCAGGCGCTCCAGCACCCCATAGTCCAGCGAGCCCGCCTGCAGCCGCCGCGTGAGCGTCAGGGCGAGGCGCATCACCGGATTGGACGCGGGGTCGTCGAGCGCGGCGCGCCCGAGCTCGTCGAGCTCCGCGCGCAGCTCGCCGGCGAGCTGCGCCAGATCGGCCTTGCCGCCGCCGGGGAACAGCGCCTCGTCGGGCTCGATCTGCGGATCCGTCGGCACCGATGGCCGGTCCGCCGCGGGCAGCACGGGTACGATGCCGCTCAGGGCGTTTCCGACGGCTTCGGCATCCTCGGCGCGCAGGCGGCGCTTGGTCTTGGCGGACGGCATCGCGGCGTCTCTCGCGGGTGCAGCATGGGGCGGCTGACCTTCGCGCGCATGCAAGAGGCTGTCAATGGTGCGACAATCTGTCCGACGATTTTGCCGTCAGGCCCCTGCGCCGCGTCCTTCCGGCATTTGACCCATGTCACGGTGGCGGGAGCGGCGCGGGGTGCAGGATGGCCCGAAGCTCTACGAAGGGGGGACATGATGAAGCGTATCCTGGTGCCATTGACGGGGCGCGAAGCCGACCGGCAGGCGCTCGACGCGGCCTTCGCCCTGGCCCGCCCGTTCTCGGGCCATGTGGAGGGCATCTTCGTCCGGCTCGATCCCCGCGACGCCGTGCCGATGCTGGGCGAGGGGATGTCCGGCGCCCTGGTCGACGAGATCATGCGCACGGCGGAAGCCGAGGCTGCCTCTCAGGCGCGCATGGCGGCCGACACCTTCGCCGCGGCCGCCTCAGCGGCCGCGGCCGAGACCTGCGAACGCCCGCCAGGGCCGGGCCGGCTGACGGCCGGCTGGGTCGAGACCACGGGGCGCGCGGACGAGGTCGTTCCCGTGCGGGCCCGCCTGGTCGACGTCGTCGTCTTCTCGCGCGTCGGGCTGGACACCGACCCGGCCCTCCCGGCGGTGTTCGAGGCCGCGCTGATGGGGTCCGCCCGCCCGGTGCTCCTGGCGCCGGCCGCTCCGCTCCAGACACTCGGCCGCAGCGTCGCAATCGCCTGGAACGGGGGTCTCGAATCCGCGCGTGCGGTGGCGGCGGCCATGCCACTCCTGCGCCGGGCCGAGACGGTCCATGTCCTGACGGCCGAGACGTCTGTTACCTCCGGCGAGAGTGCCGGCCAGCTTTCCGAGTACCTGGCCTGGCAGGGGATCTCGGCGAAGGTCCAACGCATTAATCCCGGCATCGACCCCGTGGGCGGCGCGTTGACGGCGCGGGCGATGGAGGCAGGCGCCGACCTGCTGGTGATCGGCGCCTACGGCCACAGCCGCCTGCGCGAGATGATCCTGGGCGGCGTGACCCGGCACGTCGTCGGCAACGCGGCCCTGCCCGTGCTCATGGCGCACTGAAGGGGCATGGCAGGCCCCGGGGCCGCCCGGGCCTGCACCGGGATAGGGTGGCAAGACGGGGTGCCGGAACAGACCCTTCGTTCGCACCTGCGGGCGCGGTAGCGCCTTCGGGGCAGCATCAGATATGCGTCGGATTGCCTACTGTCAGGCGCGGGCTTTCATGGTAATTGCCTCGCTTCGACATTCGGCCCGCGGGCCGAGTCCGGCAACCGAGGAACGCCATGAACTACAAGATGCTGTTGGGTCTCGCGCTCGGTCTCGGGATGATGGGGGCCACGGCCGCCCAAGCCCAGGACGCCAAGGCGGGCGAATCCTTCTTCAAGCGCGCCTGCGCCGCCTGCCACACGGTCGAGGCCGGAAAGAACCGCGTGGGTCCGAGCTTGGCCGGCGTGGTCGGCCGCAAGGCCGGTAGCGTCGATGGCTTCGCCTACTCTCCGGCCCTGAAGGGCTCCGGGCTCGAGTGGAACGACGAGAACCTCGACAAGTACATCGCGGATCCCAAGGGCACCGTCCCGGGCAACAAGATGGCCTATGCGGGTGCCAAGAACGAGGCGGACCGCAAGAACCTGATCGCCTATCTGAACAGCGTGAAGTGAATGGTGGCGGCACCGGGGGCGCCAGCCCCCGATGCCGTCGGCATCAGTCCGCAAGGCTCTTCGAAGCGATCTCGAAGACGTCCCGCGACAGGCCCTTGACCGCCGTGATGCGTTCCAGCTCGGCCCGCATCAGCGCCTGGCGGCCGGCATCGTATTTCCGCCAGCGCGAGAACGGCTTGACCATGCGCGAGGCGACCTGCGGGTTGAGGGCGTCGAGCCGGATCACCTGGTCGGCCAGGAAGCGGTAGCCGGCCCCGCTGGCATCGTGGAAACGCACGATGTTGCCTCCGGCGAACCCGCCGATCAGTGCATAGACCTTGTTCGGGTTTCTGATCTCGAAGACGGGATGGTCGAGCAGCGCCTTGACCCGGTCCAGCGTGTCGGTCCGTTGCGAGGTCGCCTGCACACCCAGCCATTTGTTGACGACCAGCGCCTCGTCGCGCCAGCGATCCAGGAAGCTGTCCAGGGCCTCGATGCGCTCGGGGGCGTCGGACTGGGCAAGCAGGCCGAGGGCCGCGATGGACTCCGTCATGGTGCGCGCCATGCGGAACTGGCCGAGGCAGAGCTCGACTGACTCGCGGTCATCCAGCGCCATCAGATAGCCCAGCGCCGTGTTCTTGAGGCTGCGCCGCCCGGCCGCCTCGGCCTCGTAGCCGGGATCCTCGTTGCCCGCGAGGCGGCGGTAGGTTTCCATGAGCGGGGCCCGCAGGGCCTCGGCCAGGCTCCTGCGCACGAACTGCCGTGCCGCATGGATGGCGTCGACCGACACCACGTCCATCTGCTGGCCGAGATAGCCTTCCCCGGGCAGCCCCAGCGCCGCGGCCGCGAATTCCGGGTCCAGCGACCGGTCGCCGAGGATGCGCCCCATGGCGTCGACGAAGCCCGCGTCCAGCGCGAGCGGCCGGCCCGCCTCGTGCTCCGCGACGAGGCGCAGCAGCAGCCGCGTCGCGAGCTGCTGGCCGGCCTCCCAGCGGTTGAAGGCATCGGAATCATGGGCCATCAGGAAGGTAAGCGCGGCGTCGTCGAACTCCGTCCGGAGCTTCACCGGCGCCGAGAAGCCGCGCAGCAGCGACGGGACGGGCGGGGCCGCGACGTCCTCGAAGACGAAGGTCTGCTCGGCCTCCCGGAGGTCCAGGACGCGCGTGGTCGCGCCCGGCGCGGCCTCGCCCGCGAGGCGCAGGGGAATGTCCCGTCCCTGGGCGTCGAGAAGGCCCATCGCGACCGGGATGTGCATGGGCTTCTTGACGGGCTGACCCGGGGTTGGGGGGACGGTCTGCCGGAGCTTCAGCTGGTAGCGCCGGGCGTCCGCGTCGTGACTTCCCGTTGCCTCGACCGTCGGGGTGCCGGCCTGCGCGTACCACAGCCGGAACTGCCCGAGATCGACGCCGGTGGCGTCCTCCATGGCCGCCACGAAGTCCTCGCAGGTCACGGCCTGCCCGTCATGCCGCTCGAAATACAGGTCCATGCCCTTGCGGAAGCCCGCGGGGCCCAGGAGGGTATGGATCATGCGCACGACCTCGGCGCCCTTCTCGTAGACCGTGGTCGTGTAGAAGTTGTTGATCTCGATATAGGTCTCGGGGCGCACGGGATGCGCCATGGGGCTGGCATCCTCGGCGAACTGCGCGGTCCGCAGGGCAGCCACGTTGCCGATGCGCTCGACCGCCCGCGAGTGCATGTCCGCCGAGAACTCCTGGTCGCGGAAGACCGTAAGGCCCTCCTTCAGGCTCAGCTGGAACCAGTCGCGGCAGGTGACGCGGTTGCCGGTCCAGTTGTGGAAGTACTCGTGGGCCACGACGGCCTCGACCCCCTCGAAGTCCACGTCGGTGGCGCTCTCGGGCCGGGCAAGCACGTATTTCGTGTTGAAGATGTTGAGGCCCTTGTTCTCCATGGCCCCCATGTTGAAGTCGGACACCGCGACGATCATGAAGATGTCGAGGTCGTATTCGAGGCCGTAGACCTCCTCGTCCCAGCGCATGGCGCGCTTCAGCGAGGCCATGGCATGGCCGACCTTGTCCTCGTTCCCGGGCTCGACGTAGATGCGCAGGTCGATCGAGCGGCCCGACACGGTCTCGAAGCTGTCGCTGACGCGGACCAGGTTGCCCGCGACCAGGGCGAACAGGTAGCAGGGCTTGGGGAAGGGGTCCTCCCAGGTTGCCCAGTGGCGGCCGCCCTCCAGCTCGCCGGCTCCGGTGGGGTTGCCGTTGCTCAGGAGCACGGGATAGCGGGCCTTGTCCGCGACGATGGTGGTGCGGTATCGCGCCATCACGTCCGGGCGGTCGAGGAAGTAGGTGATCTTGCGGAAGCCCTCGGCCTCGCACTGGGTGCAGAAGTTGCCGGACGACTTGTAAAGCCCCTCCAGCGATGTGTTGTCCTGGGGGCGGATCTCGGTCTCGACCTCAAGCACGAAGGGCCGGTCGGGCACGCCCGGGATCTCCAGCCGCTCCTCGCCGACGCGGTACGCGCCGGGGGCGAGCGGCGCCCCGTCGAGCGACAGCGCCACCAGGACCAGATCCTGCCCATCGAGGACCAGCGTGGCCGCCGAGCCCTGCGCGGCCGGATTGGGCCGCATGGCCAGGCGGGAGCGCACACGCGTCGCTTCCTCGCCGAGCTCGAAGCGCAGATCGACATCGTCGATCAGGAAGGCGGGCGGCCGGTAGTCCTTCAGGTAGATCGCTTGGGGGGCGCCCTTATCCATCATCGTCTCGCAGCATCGGAATGGGACGGCGGAGCATATCAGCCGGCCGGGACGGTCAAAACCACTGCCGTTCGCAGGGCTCCTCGTCTATAAGGTAAGGTCAGCACTGGGTTCTCGAGGGCAGTCGAGCCAAATGGGTTCCGAAGCGAGCGTCGACCATGACGGCCAGGACGTGCCCGGCGACGGGACGCCCTCCTCGGACCAGGTCCTGCCCGGCGACGACCGCAGCAGGCATTTTGCCTTCGAGCACAAGGTCTTCACCGTCGACGGCGGCTTCTTCGCCCCGATCAGCACGACCGGCGAGGCCGCATTCCACATCCCCCTGGGCGATCTCAAGGGCGCGGTGCCGCTGGAGACATTGCGCTTCGAGTTCAACCTGGGCCCTGACTCCCTGGACGGGCGGCTGCTCGATATCGTCGAGAAGAGCCTGCGCTACGTGAAGGAGATCCGCCCCGGGGACTCGATCCCGCACGAGCTGCTCGATGGAAGCGCGTCCTGGAAGGTCGAGGAGAAGCACCGGGAGATCGCCAAGAACCGCCTGACGGTGCAGCTCGTCTCCTGGCTCACGGGCGGCGAAGCGGTGATCGTGGACCTGACGCAGCTCGAGCAGATCGCAGGGGACCCGACGACCCGGCAGAAGGTCAACGAGGCCTTCACCCGCGCGGCGGAGAAGCTGGGCCTTGGCAAGGACCGCCGCGAGGAGGTCGTCAACATGGTCGACACCCTGGCGCGCGAGCTCTCCTTCATCGAGGCGCTGCGCGACCGTTTCGGCTATGTGAAGCAGATCCAGCGCAACTTCGACGTTCTGTCGAACCTCTACCGCCGCGACCAGGGCATCCGGAACGAAATCTTCCGCATGCAGGCGCTGATCAAGACGCCGGTCATGAATTTCGAGGGGATGTTCGGCCAGACCGACGCGCAGACCGGCGAGATCCTGGCCGTGCTGCGGAACATCCAGGCTCAGATCAAGTTCATCCGCGACGTGCGGGACGACCTGCATTTCCGCCTGATGCTGTGGGACGACCTGATCGCACGCTGGACCGCGACGCCGATCGAGAAGTCGCCCGAGATGGAGGCGCTGCTGAAGGAGACCTACCGGTTCCTCGCGCGCCACTTCTCGAGCCAGGTGGAGTGGCCGCTGGCCGGGCGGCGCTGAAGCCACCCGCGGCGGAGCATAGCCGCCGCGGACGAAGGGGCCGGATCCGACCCCTGCCTCGGACCTCAGACCGAGAAGCTCTCGCCGCAGCCGCAGCGGGCCTTCTCGTTGGGGTTGCGGAAGACGAAGCCCGACTGCAGCTTGTCCTCCTGGTAGTCCATCTCGGTGCCGATCAGGAACATGGTCGCCGCGGGGTCGATCAGGATGCGCACGCCCTTGTCCTCGATGACCTCCTCGAACTTCTTGGTCTCCTTCGCGTAGTCGACCGTGTAGCTCATGCCCGAGCATCCGCGCGCACGGACGCCGATGCGTAGCCCGATCACATCCTCGCCGGCCTTTTCCATCAGCCGCCGGACCCGTTCAGCCGCGGCATCCGTCAGACTCATCACCGCCCTGGTGGTGGATCCCATCGCTCCGATCTCCAGTCTCAGTACATATCCAGCGCGACCCTGGCTTCCTCGGACATCATGTCCGGGCGCCATGGCGGATCCCAGACCAGCTCGACCTTGCAGGAGCTGACCTCGTCCACGGACTCAACCGCCTGCTGCACGTTGACCGGGATCTCCCCGGCCACGGGGCAGGACGGCGCCGTCAGCGTCATGTCGATCTCGACCTCGTTCGAGGGCGTGACGTCGACGCGGTAGATCAGGCCAAGCTCCCAGATGTCGACCGGGATCTCGGGGTCGTAGACCGTCTTCAGGGCGGCTACGACCTTATCCATCAACGCGTTGGCCGGCGCGTCGGCACCGGCGCCTTCCGCCGCGTGCTGCGCCGCCTCGGTGGCGCGCGCTTCGGTGGTGTCCGGGCTCACGACTTGCCTCCGTCCGTCTCGCTGCTCGCCCGGTCCGCGCCGGCCATGGCGGCCGACAGCGTGTGCCAGGCGAGGGTCGCGCACTTCACCCGCATCGGGAATTGCCGCACGCCCGACATCACCTCCAGCCGCTCCATGTCCGACGCGTCCACATCCGGAAGATGGGTGTGGTCGGCGCCGGTGCACAGGGCCTGGAAGCCGCGGAACAGGGCTTCGGCGGCCTCGGGCGTCTTGCCGGCCACGAGCTCGGTCATCATCGATGCCGAGGCGACCGAGATGGCGCAGCCGCGGCCCTCGAAGGCGGCGTCGGCAATCACGCCGTCCCGCAGCGTCAGGAACACTTCGACCCGGTCGCCGCACATCGGGTTGTCCCCGCGGGCATGGTGCGTCGGGTCCTCGGGATGGCGATGGTTCCGCGGGTGCCTGCCGTGGTCCAGGATCACTTCCTGGTAGAGATCGCGCAGTTCGTCGCTCATCAGCCGAAGATCTCCCGGACCCGCTCCAGGCCCGCGACAAGCGCATCGACCTCCTCGCGGGTGCTGTAGAGGCCGAAGCTCGCCCGGGCCGTCGCCGGCACGCCGAAGCGGTCCATCAGCGGCTGGGCGCAGTGGTGGCCGGCGCGCACCGCGACCCCGGAGCGGTCCAGGATCGTCGCGAGATCGTGCGGATGCACGTCCTCCATGGTGAAGGACAGGATGCCGGCTCGCTCCGGAGCGGTTCCGACGACCCGGACGCTGTTGAGCTCCTGCAGCCGGCGGCTCGCATAATCGAACACGTCCTGCTCATGGGCGCGGATGCGGTCGAGCCCCAGGCCGGAGACGTAGTCGATCGCCGCACCGAGCCCGATCACCTCGACGATCGCCGGGGTGCCCGCCTCGAACCGTTGCGGAATGTCCTTGAACGTCGTCTCCTCGAAGGTGACGCGTGCGATCATGTCGCCGCCGCCCTGGTAGGGCGGCATCTGCGAGAGCAGCTCGGCCTTGCCGTAGAGCACGCCGACGCCCGTGGGCCCGTAGAGCTTGTGGCCCGAGAGGACCAGGAAGTCGCAGTCGAGCGCGCGCACGTCGACGCCCAGATGGGTGACGGCCTGGCAGCCGTCCACCAGCACCGGGATCCCTCGCGCATGGGCGAGTTCGATCACCTCGGCGATCGGCGTGATCGTGCCCAGGGCGTTGGACATGGCGGTCATGGCCACCAGCCTGACGCGGGGCGAGGCGAGCAGGCGCTCGTACTCCTCCATCACCAGCGCGCCCCGGTCGTCCACCGGCACGACCTTCAGCACGATGCCCTTCTCGGCCCGCAGCATCTGCCAGGGCACGATGTTGGCGTGATGCTCCAGCCAGGAGATCACGACCTCGTCGCCCTCGCGCAGGTTCGCCCGGCCCCAGGACGAGGCTACGAGGTTCACGGCCTCGGTCGCGTTGCGGGTGAAGACGATCTCGCGGTCCTCGGCGGCGTTCAGGAAGCGCGCGACCTTGGTGCGAGCCTCCTCGAAGCGCCTGGTGGCGGCGGCCGACAGCCAATGGACGCCGCGGTGGACGTTGGCGTACTCCGCCGTCATCACCTCGGTCATGGTGTCGATCACGTGCCGCGGCTTCTGTGCGGAGGCGGCGCTGTCGAGATAGACCAGCGGCCGGCCGTGCACCTGGCGCGACAGGATCGGGAAGTCCGCCCTGACCGCATGCACGTCGTAAGGCATCGTCGCGGGCGTCTTGGCTGCTGCGGTCAAGCGTTCCTCCGTTCGCCCGCGGCGCGGGCATCAAGCCAGCCACGGACCTTCTCGGCGAAGCCGTCGCGGACGGCCTCGATCCGGATCTCCTCGACCGCCTGCATCAGGAAGCCCGCGATCAGCAGGCTGCGCGCAGCCGCCCGGTCGATGCCGCGGGCGCGCAGGTAGAAGATCTGCTCCTCGTCCAGGTCGCCGACGGTGGCGCCGTGGCTGCAGCGGACGTCGTCGGCGA
The DNA here is from genome assembly GCF_017355985.1 of Arenibaculum pallidiluteum. Lineage (GTDB taxonomy): Bacteria > Pseudomonadota > Alphaproteobacteria > Azospirillales > Azospirillaceae > Arenibaculum > Arenibaculum pallidiluteum. The sequence goes on along the minus strand of NZ_JAFIQU010000009.1, from coordinate 50,819 downwards.
AGATCTCCAGCTCCGGCTTGCTGTCGATCTCGGCCTGGTCCGAGAGCAGCAGCGCCCGGTTGAGCTGGTAGCCGTCGGTCTTCTGGGCGTCCTGGTGCACGTTGATGCGGCCCTGGAAGACCGCCCGCGCCTGGTCGTCAATCACGCCGTGATAGACCTGCCGGCTCGTGCAGTGCGGCGCGGCGTGGTCGATCACCGAGGTGTGGTCGGCATGCTGGCGGCCGGCGACCATGTAGGCGCCCGACAGCCTGCATTCGATTCCGGGCGCGCCGAGCCAGGGGCGCAGCTCGCTGCGCGACAGCCGCGCGCCCTGGGTCAGGACGAAGCCGTCATAGGCGGCGTCCCGGTCCATGGCGAGGGTCGTCGTGGCCACGTGGAAGGCCTCGGCGCCCTCGGCCTGGAGCTTGTAATGATGCAGGCGCGCGCCCGCCTCGGCCACGATCTCGACGGCTGCGTTGCTGAAGTAGACGCCGCCCAGGCCCGCGTGATGTTCGATCACCGTCGCCTCGGCGCCGGCTTCGGCGACGATCAGGATGCGGGGGTGGTGCGCCGCCGGGGCTTCGCCGCCGACGCCGAGGAACAGCAGCTCGATGGGTCGGTCCAGCGCGGCTCCGCGCGCGAGGTGCACGAAGGCGCCGTCGGTCCAGAGCGCCGCGTTCAGCGCGGCCAGCGGCGTGTCCGGGGACGGGCGGACGCGCCCGAGATGGGGCTCCAGCCGGTCCGGCATCGTCTCCAACGCGGCAGCCAGACTTGCGACCGTCACGCCTTCGGGCAGCGACCCGGCCGAGGACAGTTCCGCGCGGAAGGCACCGTCCACGAAGACCAGCCGCGGCCCGCGGGACGCATCGTCCAGGACCGAGGGCAGGCGGTCGATCCCGACCGCGGCCGCCGGGGGCGCCGCGAAGGGAAGGCGCGCCACGTCGCGCAGGTCGGTGTAGCGCCAGGCCTCGACCTTGCGGGTCGGGAAGCCCTGCTCGGCGAAGCGCTGGATGGCGGCCTGCCGGCGTTCGAGAAGCCAGGGAAGCCGCGCGCCCGGCAGGCCCGCGGCCTCGGACCGGAAGCGGTCGACCCAATGGCCCGCGGATCCGGCGGCTGGGGAGGTTTCAAGCGATGCCATGGCGACCTCAGGCGGCTTCGTCCGCGGCGAACTCGGCATAGCCCTTGCGCTCGAGCTCCTGGGCGAGCTCCTTGTCGCCGCTGCGCACGATGCGCCCCTGGGCGAGGACATGGACCCGGTCCGGCACGATGTAGTCGAGCAGCCGCTGGTAGTGGGTGATGACAAGCATGGAGCGGCCGGGGCCGCGCAGCGCGTTCACGCCGTCGGCGACGATGCGCAGGGCATCGATGTCCAGGCCGCTGTCGGTCTCGTCGAGGACGCAGAAGGCGGGATCGAGCACCGCCATCTGCAGGACCTCGTTGCGCTTCTTCTCGCCGCCGGAGAAGCCGACGTTCACGAAGCGCTTCAGCATCTCGTCGCTCATGCCGAGCTGCTTCGTCTTGGCCTTGACGAGCTTGAGGAACTGCATGGCGTCGAGCTCAGGCTCGCCGCGGCCGCGGCGCAGGCTGTTGAGGGCCGTCTTCAGGAACGTCATGTTGGTGACCCCGGGGATCTCCACGGGGTACTGGAAGGCCAGGAAGAGGCCCGCCGCCGCGCGCTCCTCGGGCTCCATGGCGAGCACGTCCTGGCCGCGGAACAGCACCTCGCCCTCGGTCACCTCGTAGCCCTCGCGGCCGGCCAGCACGTAGCTCAGCGTGCTCTTGCCGGCGCCGTTGGGGCCCATGATCGCATGGACCTCGCCGTCGCCGATGACGAGGTCGACACCCTTCAGGATGGGCTTGTCGTCGACCGTGGCGTGAAGGTTCCTGATCTCAAGCATGTCTCTTCGATCCTTCCTGCTCAGCCGACGCTGCCTTCGAGGCTGATGCCGACCAGCTTCTGCGCTTCGACCGCGAATTCCATGGGCAGCTCCTGGAGGACCTGCTTGCAGAAGCCGTTGACGATCAGCGCCACGGCGTCCTCGGCCGACAGGCCACGCTGCCGGCAGTAGAAGAGCTGGTCCTCGCTGATCTTGGCGGTGGTCGCCTCGTGCTCGACACGGGCGCCGCGGTTCCGGTTCTCGATGTAGGGCACCGTGTGGGCGCCGCACCTGTCCCCGATCAGCAGGCTGTCGCACTGCGTGAAGTTCCGGGCGCCGTCGGCCTTCGGCATGATCTTCACGAGGCCGCGGTAGGTGTTCTGCGCCTTGCCCGCCGAGATGCCCTTGGAGATGATCCGCGAGCGCGTGTTGCGCCCGATATGGATCATCTTGGTGCCGGTATCGGCCTGCTGCATGTTGTTGGTGATCGCGACGGAGTAGAACTCGCCCTGCGAGTTGTCGCCGCGCAGGATGCAGCTCGGATACTTCCAGGTGATGGCGGAGCCGGTTTCAACCTGCGTCCACGACACCTTGGAATTCCGGCCACGGCAGTCGGCGCGCTTGGTCACGAAGTTGTAGATGCCGCCCTTGCCGTTCTCGTCGCCGGGATACCAGTTCTGGACCGTCGAGTATTTGATCTCCGCGTCGTCCAGCGCCACCAGCTCGACCACCGCGGCGTGGAGCTGGTGCTCGTCGCGCTGCGGCGCCGTGCAGCCCTCCAGGTAGGAGACGTAGCTGCCGGCGTCGGCGATGATCAGCGTGCGCTCGAACTGGCCCGTGTTCTTGGCGTTGATGCGGAAGTAGGTCGACAGCTCCATGGGGCAGCGCACGCCCTTGGGGATGTAGACGAAGCTGCCGTCGGTGAAGACCGCCGAGTTCAGGCAGGCGAAGAAGTTGTCAGCCGCCGGGACGACCGAGCCCATGTACTCCCTCACGAGGTCCGGGTGGTTCCGGATCGCCTCGGAGATCGAGCAGAATATGACGCCGACCTCCTCGAGCTTCTTCTTGAAGGTCGTGGCGACCGAGACGCTGTCGAACACGGCGTCGACCGCCACGCGCGGGTTCTCGACGCCGGCCAGGATCTCCTGCTCGCTGAGCGGGATGCCGAGCTTCTCGTATGTGCGCAGCAGCTCGGGGTCGACTTCGTCCAGGCTCTTGGGCTTGGCCTTGGTCCGAGGCGCCGAATAGTAGTGCGCGTCCTGGTAGTCGATGGGCGGATAGCCCAGCTTGCCCCAGTGCGGCTCGGCCATGGTGAGCCACTGCCGGTAGGCCTTCAGCCGCCCTTCCAGCATCCATTCCGGCTCTTCCTTCTTGGCCGAGATGAAGCGGACGATGTCCTCGTTCAGGCCCTTGGGCGCGGTGTCGGCCTCGATGTCGGTGTAGAAGCCGTACTTGTACTTCTGCTCGGCGAACTCGCGGACGGGATCGACGCTGGCAGCCATTCAACTCTCCTCAGGAATTCCTTGCGGCCCCGATGCGGCCTTCGCCGTCGGGACGGCCGGCGCGCGGCGCCATGAAGTCGGGGAAGCTCATCATCTCGGCGAGGCTCACGCGCTCCAGCGCGTCGCGCACCGCGCCGTTGACCCGCTCCCAGTTGCCGCGCATGGGGCACATCCGCTCCGCGTTGCATGCCTGGTCGGACCCTTCGACGCAGGCGGTCAGCGCAATCGGACCCTCGACGGCGGCGATGATCTCGGCTACGGAGATGTCGGTGGCTCCGCGCGCGAGGACATAGCCGCCCTGCGCGCCGCGGTGGGACACGGCAAGCCCCGCCGGCGTCAGCAGCTTCATCAGCTTGGCGACCGTCGGCGCGGGAAGGCCCGTCCGCTCGGCGAGCTGCGGGACGGTCTGCACGGCGTCGCTGCGGCGCGCCATGTCGGACAGCACCACGACGGCATAATCCGTCAGCTTGCTCAGCTTGAACATCGTCACGTCAATCCGTACCGGATCAGTACGGATTAATTGGGGCCGCGGCAGGCCCAAGTCAAGCGGATCCAAGATAGGCGGATCCGGGATGAGCGGGTCCAGGATGAGCGGGTCCGGGGCGGGCGCATGAGGGGCGGGCCCGCGCAGGTTGCCGCGACGCGCGCCCACCTGCTAGACACGCGCCGGTCCGCCGCAGCAGGGGGTGTCATGACCCGTACCATCACCGACATCGATCCCGCCGCCGCGGCGGCGGAACTCCTCACCGTCCGCGACTTCCTCCGCCATGCGGTCAGCCGCTTCTCGGAGGCGGGTCTCGTCCACGGGCACGGCGCTACCACGGCCCTCGACGAGGCGGCGTTCCTGGTCCTGGAGACCCTGAGCCTTCCCATCGACCAGCTCGACCCGTGGCTCGACGCCCGGCTGACCGCGCCCGAGCGCGCCAGGCTGGCCGAGGTCATCGACGCCCGGGTGCGCACCCGCAAGCCGGCGGCCTATCTGACCCGGCGGGCCTACATTCAGGGCGTTCCGTTCTATGTGGACGAGCGTGTCATCGTGCCGCGTTCCTTCATCGGAGAGCTGCTGTTCTCCGACCTTTTCGGCGGTGATGACTTCACGCTGGTCGAGGATCCGAGCTCGGTCCGGCGTGTGCTCGACCTGTGCACGGGCTCCGGCTGCCTGGCGATCCTGGCCGCCCGCGTCTTTCCGGAGGCGGAGATCGACGCCGTCGACTTGTCGGCCGCCGCGCTCGACGTCGCGCGCATCAACCTGGCCGAGCATGGGCTCGAGGACAGGATCACGCTGCACCAGGGCGACCTCTTCGGTCCCGTGGCAGGGCGGCGCTACGACCTGATCATCACCAATCCGCCATACGTTGACGCCGAGGCGATGGCGGCGCTGCCGGAGGAATACCGGCACGAGCCCAGCATGGCGCTGGCGGGGGGCGAGGACGGCCTCGACATCGTGCACGGGATCCTGGAGGGAGCCGCGGCGCATCTGACGCCATCGGGCGGCCTGCTCTGCGAGATCGGCACGGGGCGCGAGGTGCTCGAAGCCGCGCATCCGCGCCTGGATTTCCTGTGGCTGGAAACCGCCGAAAGCTACGGCGAGGTGTTCTGGCTGACGCGCGGCCAGCTCGGCCGCGCATAGGCGGCCGGGGAGGCGGCCGGGGAGGCGGGCCGGGGAGGCGGCATGCGCCTCCCCGGCGGCTCGGCTCAGGCCCGCGAGGCGGTGCCGCGATCCTGCCCTGCGTTCTGGGCGCCCTGGGCTGCCGCCTGCCCGCTGCCCTGGATGCCGGCCTGGGCGTCGGGACCGCCTTGGCGCTGGCCCTGGCTGCCCTGGCTCCCCTGGCCCTGGTTGGCGTCCTCGCGCACGGCCTCCCTGGCCGCCTCGTAGCCGGCCTCGGCCGCGTGGCGGGCCACCTCCGTCGCGCGTCCGACGACGTCCGAGCCGTAGCCCGCGCCACGCTCGAGGAGCGAGTCCCGGTACCGCCCGAAATACTGGTCCTCGTACCGGGAGGAGGGGATCGCGGTGCCCGCTGCGGCGCCAATCGCGAAGCCGATGACGCCGCTCACCAGCGGGTGCCGCTCCACCATGTCCCAGAGCCCGCCGGTGCCGGCCGAGTAGTTCCTGTCGCCGCGGCCAGCCACGATCTCGCGGGCGCGGCCGGCGTATTCGGAAACGGTTTCCATCGCGTCGCCGGCATAATCCGACGCGGCCGAGCGTAGGGCGGCGGTCCTGCCGCGGCCTTGCGAACCGCGCTCGGTCTCGCGGTAATGGTACTCGGAGCCCGCCGTGGCGGTGATGTCCTCGCTGCCGTAGGCCATGCCGAGGTCGTTCCGATACCGGTCCGGTAGGTTCCGGATGTCTCCGGCGGCTGCCGGATTGCCGCCATAGCCCGTCCGCCGACGCGCCCAGGAGCCGGCCTGACGCAGCTTCCGGTCCGCCGCGGGATGGCTGGTGGTCGACCAGACCAGCCAGCCGATGCCGAGGCCGATCAGGGCGATCGGCAGCATGTTGTCGCGCATCCCCTCGGTCACGTGCCCGACATCCACCGAGGGCATTCGACGGTGCGAAGCGGCCCCGCGGCGGCCGGTGCTCCCTTGGTCGGCGCCCTGGGTATGGCGCCCCTTGCTGCTTCCGAACATGTGGCTCACCTGTTCCATAAGGCGCTGCGGCCGGATGCGAGTCTGGATCTCGTCGATTGTCCGGCTCATGCGGGCCTGGGTTTCATGGATCTCGCGCTGAATCCGGTCGGGATCGCGGTTCTGTCCGGCCATCCCGTCCTCCTCAGCGGCCGAGCTGGGACTCGGCCCAGCGCTTGTCGTCCTTCAGCGTCTCGATGGTCCTGCGCGGCTCGAAGCTCGTGGCCGAGAGCTTGCGCTTGCCCACCAGCAGCATGACGACGCCGACGAGGGTGACCACCGCCCCCACGATCAGCGCGGCGGCCCAGTCGGGGACCACGCGCGTGAGGCCGTAGACCGCGGCCAGGAGCAGGAAGATCAGGCCGGCGAAGGCCACCAGGCCGCCGGCCGCGAGGGATACCGCCCCCGCGGTCGCCTGGCCGACCTTCTCGGAGACCTCGGCGCGGGCGAGTTCGACCTCCTTGCGCACAAGCGTGGTGGTCTCCGTCGCCAGGTCGGACAGGAGCTGGGTCAGCGGCCGCTCGCCCCCGGTCGTGCGGGGCTCGGGGCGCAGCGTTTCGCCCCGGATCGGTTCGTCGCGATCGTTGCCGTAGGCCGTCATGCGCCGCCCCCCTGGCCGGAGCCGCCGCCGGATGCGCTGCTGCCCGAACTCGTCGGGTCCGGCCTGTCCGTAGCCGACTTGTCGGAGCTGCCGCCGGTACCCGTGCCAGTGGCGCCAATGCCGCCAGTCCCTGTCGAGCCGGTGCCAGTCGAGCCGGTGCCAGTCGAGCCGGTGCCAGTCGAGCCGGTGGCCGTCGAGCCGGTGCCAGTCGAGCCAGTACCCGTCGAGCTAGTACCCGTCGTGCCGCTTCCAGGGGTGCCGGTCGTGCCGGCCGCAGCGACGCCGCTCGGCATCGCCGAGGCGCCGGACCCGCCATGCACCTGCGGGAAGGTGCTGGAGGCATTGTCGGCCCGGGCCGGGTTGCCCGGCATCGTTGAGCCGCCGAGCCCGCCCGTTGACGTTCCAGCCGTCAGGTCGCCTCCGACCTCGCTGCCGGCGCCGCTGCCGAGCACCGCCGTGTTGCGGTCCATGGCTCCGCTGGTGCCCGCCGTGGCGCCCGTGATCCCGCCGCTGGCAGTGCCTGTCTGCCCGCCCGCGGGACCGGCCGTTCCACCGCCGGCGCCGGCCGTGCCGCCGATGGACGAGCCCGTGAAGGAGCCCGCGGCGGTGCCGGTGCGCGAAGCCGCAGTGCCCATGCCGGTGCCCGGCATTCCTGCGCCGGGGGCTGCCGAGGCGCCATAGCCGCCGGTCGCGCCGCCGGGACGATAGGTGCGGCCTTCATCGGCGCCGACGTCCCGGGCCCGGTACCGGTAGCCGCGGTCCTGGTAATCCTGCTGGGAGGCGCGGTAATCCTCGGGGTAGTCGCCCTCCTCGCCATAGGCGTAGCCGCCGTCCCAGGCGTGGCCGCTGTGCCGCTCGTCGTAGCGCCGGTCCTCGTAGCGGCGGCCGCCGGTGCCGGCGACGCGCCAGCGCTGACCTGGCGTCGTGCTGGCGCGGGCGAAGCGGGCGAACAGGAAGCCGGCGGCGACGGCGCCCAGGACGAACAGGCCGGGCTGGCGCTCGGCGAACTGCGTGACCTGGTCCATGAGCTCGCCGGGATCCTTGTGGCGGAGCCGCTCGGCGAACTGGTCGACCTCGGCCGCGGCCCTTTCGGCATAACGCGCGGCGACGCCGGCATTGTGCTCGTCGAGCTGCTGCGCCGCCTGATGCAGCGCACGGGCGACGCCGCCAACCTCGTCCGCCGCGCGGTGCTGCTGCTCGGAGAAGACCGAGCGGACCTGCTCGCGCGCGGCATCCGCGAAGCGGGAGCCGACCTCGCGGACGTCGTTCTGGATACGTGCCGCCGCCTCCTGCGCATCGTGCCTCAGACGGTCAGGCCCATTGCTCCGGCCTTCCTGTCCGCTTCCCCCGGCGGAGGCGCCCTTGTCCGCTCCCTCTTCGTTGTGGGCTGCCATTTCTCGGACCTCCTGACGATCGATTGCCATCGCTGACCCAGTCTCGGGTTCCAAAACAGGGGGCCGAACTGTGAGGTTCCCGGGACTTTCGAGGGATGTTCGATCCATGGAAGGCGCCGCTCCGGCCGAGTCGGGGCGCTTTGCGCAATGGTGGTAGTTTGCTTGGCGCCGCGGATCCGTTAAGCTTCCATTCACCAGTTTGCCCGCAAATGATCATACGCTGTATACAGGGGATCGGGCCAAGAGAACTCGGGCTGAGACCGGGGCGGGGCCTAGAGGATCCGGAGTCGGGATGGCGTTCCGCAGTATTGTGCGGGATCTTTGTGAAGGAAAGATTTCCTGATTCTGCCGGGTTCGGCCCAGCGCGACTGCCCGGAGGAGGGGTGCTTTGCGTAAAATAGGCATAGATTTTATGCTTTCAGCACTCTTGCTCGCTGGCTGCAGCGTCGGTACTGAGAAGCAGGAGCCGGCGGCCGACCCCAAGCCGCAGGCTCGCGTCGAGGCGCCGCTGCCCACGCCGCCGCGCAGCAAGCCGCGCCCGGCTCAGGTTGCTGCCGCCCCGAAGACGGCTCCGGCGGGGCAGGCCGAACAGGCTGGTGGGGGCTCTGGCGGGACCGGTGCGGGCCGTGCGGCCGCGCTTGGCCCCGAAGGAAGTCAGGCCAAGGCGGTCTCGCCGAAGAGCCTGGTCGGGCTGGACGAGGCGGCGATGCGTCGCCTGCTCGGCGAGCCCACCTGGGCCGAGGACGTTCCTCCCGGCCGCTACTGGCAGTACGCGTCAAGGTCCTGCGTGCTGAGGGTCTTCTTCTTTCTCGAGATGGATACCCAGCGTTACCGCGCGCTCTCCTATGAACTCACAAGCACGGAAAATGCGCCCGATGTCGACGAACAATGCTTTGATCAATTCCTCCGCCAAGCCCCTGACGGCAAGGCCGCCTTCCTCGATCGCCCCTGAGCCCGCGGTGCGGGTCGCGCTGGTCGACGACGACGAGCTGTTCCGGGAATCCCTGGGCCTGAACCTCGGCGACGAGGGCTTCGAGGTCGTGTCCTTCGAGCGCGGCCAGCCTGCGCTGGAGTGGTTCCGTCAGGGCGGAACGGTCGACATCGTGCTGCTCGACTGGCGGATGCCCAAGATGGACGGGCTCGAGGTCCTGCGGGAGATGCGGTCCGCCGGCATCGACACGCCGGTGATCTTCCTGACCGTGCTGTCCGACCAGATCTACGAGGAGGCCGCGCTTGCGGGCGGCGCCGTCGACTTCGTCGAGAAGTCCCGATCGCTGCCGATCCTGCTGAAGCGCATCCAGATCATCCTGGACGGCCGCAAGGGCGACGTCGTCGCCGATCCCGTCGAGCGCGAGACCGGCACGGTGCGCTTCGGCGAGCTTGAGCTGCGTCTCGACGGCAGCCGCGCGTTCTGGAAGGGTGTCCGGGTGGACCTGACGCTGACCGAGTTCAACATCGTCCGCGTCCTCTCGGGCAAGGCCGGCCAGGATGTCTCCTACCGGGACATCTACGACCTCGTTCATGGCAAGGGCTTCATGGCGGGCTACGGCCCTGCCGGCTACCGCGCCAACGTCCGCGCCTTCATCAAGCGGATCCGGCAGAAGTTCCGGGCGGTCGACGACGGTTTCGACATGATCTTCAACTATCCCGGCTTCGGCTATCGGTGGAGCGACGGCACGGATGTTCCCGTTCCGGCGGGCGCCGAGGAGGATTGAGGTGACGGTGCGGGCCCGGACCGGGCTCGCCTGGCTGCTGCGCTCGCTGGCAAGCCAGCTCGTCCTTCTGATGGTCGTGTTCCTCGCGGTGCCGGTGCTGATCTATAACCAGCTCCGCGAGGCCGACGCCCATAAACAGGCGCTTCTGCTCGAAGGAGCGGCACAGCAGGGCTGGACCACGGCTCGGGCGCTCGCCCCGGTCCTGCTGCGCGCCACGCCCGCGAGCCTCCCGCACATGGGCGAGGAGCTCGCGCGCTTCGCGGGGCCGGGGACCGGCCTCAAGCTGCTGCTGCGGCCCACCGGCGTGCCGGGCGCGCAGGGCTTCTTCTACGTTGCCGCCGCCCCCGCGACCCCGAACGACTATCTCGATCTCGAGCGCAGGCATCTCCTGGATGGCGGCGTCCTCGCGCGGCTCGCCCAGGGCTGCGAGGGCGAGCAGCCCCTGGCGATCCGGGTGCCGACCCCTGCAGGGGGGCTCGAGCTGCTGACCTCCATCACACCGGTCCGGGCGCCCATGGGCTGCTGGGCCGTCGTCACGTCGAGCACGGCACCGGCATCGCTGCTCGGCACCTCGCTGGGAAGGGCCTACTGGCAGGCGCCGGAGATGCAGGCGGCGGCGGCCGTCTACATAGCCCTCGCGGCCCTGGTGCTCGCCGTCTTCGCGGGCGTCTGGGGCAACCTGCGGCGCTTCGGCGGCCTGGCCCGCCGGATCGGCGACCAGCCGGGCCGGCCGCATTCCTTCGCGGCGCTGAACACGGTTCCCGAGCTGGCCGGCGTCGCGGAGGATTTCGACCGGCTCGTCAACACGCTGCGCAGCTCGGCGGAGACGATCCGGCGAACGGCCGAGGACAACGCCCATGCCTTCAAGACGCCGATCGCCGTGATCCGGCAGTCGCTGGAGCCGCTGAAGCGCTCGCTGCCGGAGACCGATGCGCGCGGGCGCCGCGCAGTCGACATGATCGAGCGGTCCCTCGACCGGCTCGACGGCCTGGTCTCGTTTGCGCGACGCATGGACGAGGCGGCCGCCGACCTGCTGGAACCGCCGCGCCGCAAGGTCGAGATCTCGGATCTCGTGCAGCGCATGATGACGGGCTACGGCCCGCTTCTCGCGGAACGGCGGATCCGCCTGGCCGCGACCATCGAGCCCCGGCTGGTCGTGCTCGCGGGACGCGAGCTGCTGGAGACCGTGATCGAGAACATCGTCGAAAACGCGATCAGTTTCTCGCCGCCGGGATCGGTCCTTGCCGTGTCGCTGGCCCGCCAGAGCGGGCGGGCAGTCTTCGCGGTCCAGGACCAGGGGCCCGGCGTGCCCGAGGGAGACCTGGAGCGCATCTTCGAGCGCTATTTCTCGAAGCGCGAGCACGAGCCCGGGCGGACCCTTCGCACGCCAGCCCCGCTCCCCGATGCGGGCGAGGTGGCCGTCGCTCCCGCCGAGGGCTCAGCGCGGGAGCCGCATTTCGGCATCGGCCTGTGGATCGTGCGCCGCAACGTCGAGGCGGTGGGCGGCACGGTCAAGGCTGCGAACCGGGCAACTGGCGGCCTTGAGGTGCGGATCGAGCTGCCGCTGGCGCCCTGACAGCGATCGCCGCGGACCCGCATGTCACAGGATTGTCCCTCTCCCACCAGGGGGGCAGATCTAGATTCGGCGGGAACCCGTGGAGACCTGATCGCATGGCTGATCAGTGGAATTCCTCTATGCGCCCGCCGTCGGTGGCTGCGGGATCCGACGAGATCGCCTGGTCCCTCCGCCTTCTCGCGACGACCGGCATCCATATCTCGCTCCTGCGGATCTGCATTCCCGCTCTGGCCGCGGACCACGTGCTCGACATCGCCAGCCGCGCCTTCGGGACCGACGGGATCTACGGGCGGCGCGAGGGCAGCACGGTCGTCGTCCTGCTGGTCGACAGTCCCGAGGACGAGCTGACAGCGGAGACGCGCGCGATCGAAGCGGTGCTGGAGGCCGCCCTGATGCTCGGCGCGGACGGCGTGCTGGAGATCTCCTGCTATCACGCCTTCGCCAACGAGATCTCCGACGTGGACGACGCGCTGCTGAACCTGAGCCTGATGGCTCCGCGCGCGCTGCACATCCCGATGCGCGGAGGATCGGCCGTCGCCTGATGCCGCTGGCGCGGCTCGGAAGGGGGCTTCGCCGCCGGCTTCTCAGCGCCGGTTGACGAGGGCGACGCCCGCGGCGGCGATCCCCATTCCGAGCAGGGCGACAGGGCCCAGCGTCTCGTCGAAGAGCAGCCACGCCGTGAGCGCCGTGCAGGGCGGCACCAGGTAGAATAGGCTCGCCACCGATGCTGCGGCTCCGCGCCGGATCAGTGCGAAGAGCAGGAACACCGCCCCGACCGACAGCACGAAGCTCAACCAGGCGAGGGCAAACAGGAACTCCCCGGTCCAGCGCACCTCCATGGTCTCGGCCAGTGGCGCGGCAATGGCCAGCGCCGCCGCCGTCGCGGCGTACTGGATCGCCGTCCCGCTGCGCAGGTCCATGCCCGTGCAGAAGCGCTTCTGGTGGAGCGTTCCCAGCGTGATCCCCACCAGCGCTGCGGCGGCGAGGCAGAGCGCCGCGGCATCCTCGGCACGGAGCGCGATCTTCTGCTGCACCACCAGGAGCACGCCGGCAAGGCCGAGGACCAGACCGGCCCATTGCCGCCTGGTCACGCGCTCGCCCAGCAGCGGGCCGACCAGCGTTGCGGTCAACAGCGGCTGCAGGCCAACGATCAGTGCGGTCAGCCCGGCTGGAAGCCCATGGGCGATGGCGGTGAACACGCCACCGAGATAGACCCCGTGGACCAGCAGCCCGACCAGGACGATATGGCCCCAGTCGGCAGCGCGCCTGGGCCAGGGCGCCCGCATCGCCAGCGCGACCGCCCCGAGGACCACCGCCACCAGACCCAGGCGGATCAGAAGGAAGGTCAGCGGCTCGGCATAGGGAAGGCCGTACTTGGCGCCGATGAACCCGGTGCTCCACAGCACCACGAAGAAGGCCGGCATTCCGGCGGCCTGCGCCAGACCATGCCGGCGTCCGGCGGCGGCGGGAGGCATGGTGGCAAAGGATGCGCCTGGGGCGCGGTGCGGGCTCGACATCATCGGGCGGATGCTCGGGGGCACGCCCGGCAGGATCAAGGACGGAAATCTCAACCCAGCCTTAACCGCAGGGATGGCATCAGGGATCATGCGCCGCGCTCCGATCCCGCCCATCCCGGCGGCCCTGGCCGCCGTCCTGGCTGCCGCCTCCGCCCTGCCGCCGCCGGCTGTCGCGGCCGAGGCGCGAAAGGCGGGCTCCACTCAGACCATGAACGGCACGGCCAGCGCGCTGGAAGGCGACGTGCTGTCCCTGAACGGCACCAGGATCAGACTCAGCGGCATCGACGCGCCCGACCTCGGGCAGACATGCAATATTGGGGGTGGACGCGAGTACGATTGCGGCGAAGTCGCCCGGCGCACCCTTGCCGCGATCCTGGATGGGCGTCAGATCGAATGCATCCTGTCCGGTCCCGCCGCGTCCGACGGGATGCGTTCGGGGTCCTGCCGCTCGGAGGGCAAGAGCATAGCGGGCGCTATGGTGGTGCGCGGGTGGGCCTTCGCAGCCATCAAGCTCTCGCACGAATTCGTGGCGCTGCAGGCCACGGCCCAGAGCCGCAAGGCCGGCATGTGGGCCGGGCGTGTCGATGCGCCCTGGGTCTGGCGCAGCTTGAAGCTCCAGAAGGATCAGTGAGCGGCGCGGCTCGGAGCGGATCGCGACCTGGTATGGACGCCAGATCGCCTGAAATGCGATGAGCCAGGGGCGCTCCGAGGTTCAAGGTGAACCTCAATTCGCTCTAGGCCGCCGCCGCCGCCAGCGCCCCCGCGATGGCCCGGCCAATCGCGTGTTCAGAAAAGGGCTTCGCGACCACGGGTCCGAGATCGGCCACCCCTCGGCGGTCCAGGTCCGACGAGAACGCGCTGACGAAGATGATCTTGGTCCCGAAACGCTCCCGGATCTGCCGGGCGGCGGCGACGCCGTCGCTGAGACCGAGGCGGATGTCCATGAGGACGAGATCGGGGCGGTGCTGCTCGGTGCGGAGCACCGCGTCGGCCGCGGTCGTGGCGTAGCCGACCAGGTCGTGTCCGAGCGCCAGGATAATGTCGCCGAGATCCAGGGCTACGATGCTCTCGTCCTCGACGATCAGGATGCGGGCTGTGCGCTTGCTGGGCATGGGCTTTCGAGACGGTATCGACCTGGAATGAACGGCCTCGCCCGCCCTTTGTTCACAAAGGGGTGCCCTTACCCGAAAGAGCGGCCCCCGCGCCGGCCGCTCCTTCGGGCCCGAGGGCCGCGCCGTTAGGCCGCCCGGCGGCCGACCACCATGCGGTAGATGACCAGCAGGATGATGGCGCCCACCACCGCGCCGATGAATCCCGCGCCGTCGCCTGCCCGGTACCAGCCGATGGCCTGGCCCAGATAGGTCGCCACGAAGGCACCGGCGACGCCGAGAAGCATCGTGACGATGATCCCACCGGGATCCCGGCCAGGCATGATGAGCTTAGCCAGGGCGCCGGCGATCAGTCCGATGATGAGGGTCCCGATGATACCCATGTCCAGGCTCCTTGTTTGTCCTTCGATCCCTACAACCTGCAAACACGGCTTTTGGTTCAACCATCCTCAGGGGGCAGGGTGGGGAACACGCGGCTGGGCCGGGTGTTGACGGCGGAACGTCGCTGGAGGGGAAGGCGATGCCCATCATCGGTATCTCGGGATCCTACGGCGGGCTCAATCTCGGCGACGAGGCCATCCTCGCCTCGGCCTGCGAGCAGCTCCGCGCGGCCGTGCCGGGAGTCGAGATCGTCGCGTTCTCGCGCGATGCCGAACACACGCGCCGCCATCAGGACGTCGACCGCGCGATCAGCGCGCGGGCGGCGATGCGCGCGCAAATCCTCCCGGAGGTCGAGCGGCTGGACCTGCTGCTTCTGGGCGGCGGCGGCATCCTCTACGACAGCGAGGCCCAGACCTATCTTCGCGAGGTCGCCATCGCCCAGGAGCTGGGCGTGCCGACCTGCACATTCGCGATCGGCGTCGGCCCATTGCGGGAGCGCGAGGAACGGCGCGCCGTTCGCGACGGGCTGAACCGCATGAACGCCATCACCGTGCGCGAGGTCACGGCGAAGCGCCTGTGCGAGGAGATCGGCGTCACCGTCCCCGTGCGCGTCACCGCCGATCCGGCCCTGCTGCTGCGCCCCTCGGAATTCGACGACGAGATGCTGCGCGCGGAGGGGATCCCGCTTGACCGGCCGCTGATCGGCTTCTCGGTGCGCGAGCAGGGGCCCGCCGCCCCGGACCTCGACCGTCACGCCTATCACGACCTGATCGCGCAGGCCGCGGATTACGTGATCCACCGCTTCGAGGCGGATGCCGTGTTCGTGCCGATGGAGCAGGCGGACCGGCGCGAGATCCACAAGGTCATCGCGCGCATGGCGGCGCCCCAGCGCAGCCATGTCCTGAAGCGGCCCTACGGCCCCCGCGAGATCATCGGCATGGTCGGCCGGCTCCAGATGGCGGTGGGCATGCGCCTGCATTTCCTCGTCTTCGCCGCGCTGATGGGCGTGCCCCTCATGCCGCTGCCCTACGCCTCCAAGGTGACGGATTTCCTGGCCAGCCTGGGCCTGTCCCGCACGCCGCTCGAGCACGAGCATGCGGGCGCGTTCCTGGCCGACCTCGACCGGCTCTGGGACCATCGCGGCGAGCAGATCGCAACGGTCGCCGACCGCCTGCCCGAGCTTCAGGCGGTCGCCGCGCAGACCGTCCCCCTGGGCCTTTCGGTGATCGGACTCGGACCGGGCCGGGACGGCACACCCCCCAGCCGCAGCGGAGAGGATCTTGCCGGTATTGCCTACGCCTTCTGAACGGGACTCCGAGGCCGTGGACCTGCCGGGCCGGCGCGCGCCAATCGTCGCCCGTTGCGACGTCGTCATAGCCGGCGGCGGCCCTTCGGGAATGGGGGCGGCCCTCGGGGCCGCCTGGGCCGGGGCTTCTGTCGTCCTGGTGGAGCGCTTCGGGTTCCTGGGCGGCAATCCGACAGCCGCGCTCGTGAACCCGCTGATGTCCTGGCATACGCAGGGTGCCGTCCAGCAGGACGTCGACGACACGCGCCTGCTGCCACAGGACCACGGGCCCGGCGATCCCGTCGTGGCAGGTGCGCTGCAGGTCTTCCTGGATCGCCTGATCGCGGCCGAGGGCGCGGTGTCGCCGAGCCTCGAGACCGGTTACACGGTGCCGTTCGATCCCGAGACTTACAAGTCCGTGGCGCTGGAGCTCCTCGACGAGGCCGGCGTGCGCATGCTGTTCCATGCCTTCGCGTCCGGCATCCTGGCCGATGGAGGCCCGGCGATGCAGGGCCGGGCCGCGGCCGGCGCCCGCGGAGTTGTGCTCGAGACCAAGTCGGGCCCAATCGCCGTCGCCGCGCCGGTGGTCATCGACTGCACCGGCGATGCCGATCTGGCCGCGCAGGCCGGCGCCCGGTTCCAGGTCGGGCGGGAAGGCGATGGCCGGGTCCAGCCCATGACGCTGATGTTCCGGCTCGGCGGCGTCGACCAGGACCGCTTCAACGCGTATATCCGCGACAATCCCGGGCAGTGGCGCGGCGTCCACGGTCTCTGGGACCTGGTGGCGAAGGCGTCCGAGGCGGGGGACCTGGATCTCCCGCGCGAGGACATCCTGTTCTTCGCGACGCCCCATCGCGGGGAGCTGTCGGTGAACTGCACCCGCGTGACGGCGGCGCTCGGCACCGACGTGTTCGACCTCAGCCGGGCCGAGATCGAGGCGCGCCGCCAGATGCGCCAGATCGCCGCCTTCTTCCGCAAATACGTCCCGGGCTTCGCGTCGAGCTATGTGATCCAGAGCGGCACGACCGTCGGCGTGCGCGAGACGCGCAGGATCGAGGCAGACTACGTGCTGACAGCGCAGGACGTGCTGGAGGCGCGGAAGTTCCCGGACGCGATCGCCCGAGCAAGCTATCCCATCGACATCCACAACCCGACGGGAAAGGGCACGGTGCTGCGGAAGCTGCCGCCGGGCGAATGGTACGAGGTGCCGATGCGCAGCCTTCTGCCCCGCGGCGTCGAGAACCTGCTCGTCGCTGGCCGGGCCATCGGCGGGACGCACGAGGCCCATTCCTCCTACCGTGTGACCCCGACGGCCATGGCGACCGGCCAGGCAGCCGGGGTCTGCGCGGCGCTGGCAGTGCGCCAGCGCCGCGGGTTGCGGGACGTGCCGACGGCGGAGGTGCAGGCGGAGCTGCGGCGTCAGGGCGCCGCCGTCTGAGGGCGGCCCCGAACGCTCATCGGGGGCGGTTCAGCAGGGGGCGTTCAGCGCCGGCGGCTCAGCGGGCCGTCAGCAGCTTCGGTCCGCGGCCGGGCAGGGGGGCGGGGCTCGCTGTGCTGCCCACGATGTCCCCGGCGGCGACGACCCGCCGCGTGCTGCGCGACCAAAAGAGACCACCGGTGGTCGCGCGCAGCGGCGTGCGCGCCCGGTCGCCGTGCTCCGCGGCGGGATCGACGATCTCGGCGACGACGGTCCCGGGCTCCACGAGATCTCCGATCTCGGCCTTGTAGGCGACGACGCCGGAGAGCGGCGCGACGATGCGTTCCACGCCGGCGAGCGGCGTCGCCTCGCAGCGCGCGGGCGGCAGGGGGCCGGCCTGTCCCGAGATCACGCCGCGCCGGACCAGGAACCGGAACAGGTTGTCGGAGTCCTCGCGCGCGAGCTCGTCCGAGACATCGGAGCGTCCGCGCAGCTCGACGGTCGTCGCCAGGCAGGCAGCACCCAGCGCGTCGCGGCCGAGCCCGAGCCGGTCGCGCAGCTTCCACCAGACGGCCGAACAGGCCTCGTCGAAGGGGTCGCCACCGGAAACCTCCGCCAGGAAGACCGCCCGGGCGCCAAGCTGGGCCGCAAGGTCGGCCGCGCCGGGCCAAAGCTCCGTCCCGGTATAGAGGTGCATCAGCGATTCGGAGTCGCAATGGAGGTCGAGGACGACGTCCGCATCGATGGCGAGGCCAAGCAGGGCATGGCGGAGCGCGGCGACCGGTGTCTCGGGCTCGATCCCGGCCAGGGCGGCCTTCAGGGCTTCGCGGACCAGCGGGACGTTCGCCGCGGCCTCGGCGCCTAGCCGGCCTTGCAGGCGCTCGGCCGCAGCCTCGGTCAGGTCCGGAAAGTCGCGGTTGAAGTTGCCGGAACCGTCCAGCGCGAAGCGGCCGACCGCCTCGCCCAGCACGAACTGCTCTAGCCCGATGGGATTCGCGATCGGCACGACGACGATCTCGCCCTGGATCGCACCGGCTGCGTCCGCCGCGTCGAGGCGATCCAGAAGGTGCCGCGCCACGAGCATGCCCGGGACCTCGTTCGCGTGGAGGCCCGCCTGGATGTAGACCTTCGGCCGGGCGCCCGGGCTGCCGTAGCGGTGCACCGCAAGGGTGCGCCGCGTGCCGAGGCGGTTCCGGGACAGGGGCAGTTCGCTGACGCTCTTGGACATGTCGCGCTCGCCTGGGATCGGGCGCGCCACTCTGGCCCCGGCGAGCCGTCCGCGCAATCCCGACCCGACGCCCGGCGCCGGTCACGCCTGGTTACGCTGCCTGCCGAAGTTCTTGGCCATCAGGAAGGCGATCAGGAAGGACCGCACCGCACCGGACAGCGAGCCGCTGGGCGAGCGGACCTCGTCGATGCGCGTCACCAGCTCGCTGACCGAGATCCCCTCCTCCTCGGCGGCGAGTTCCAGGGCACGCCAAGTATCGTCGTCGAGTCGCATGCTCGTGCGGCGGTTCCCGACATACACGTTGCGAAGGACGGGGGGCTGGATCGCGAAGACGTCGTCCATGAACTTACTCCCAGACTTGCCGGCGCCCGGTTGGGACGGGGCTGGCACGTGGCAGATCAAGGGGTGAGGCGGCCGCGTTGGAGACGGCCAATGGCAGGCTGCGGCACGTGCCGGACCGGATGCATCCGGCCAGGCGTCGCGGGGGTACGGGACTCGGTCTGGCCTGCATGGAGGCTCTCCCCTGAAAAAGCCTTCGGTTGCATCCGACGGTCCGCCAGCCCTCGATGTCCAGCGCGCCTCACCTTGCGTTGGATCCGGCATGGTCCTGTGGGACCCGCCAAGGTCCGGACGGGCCCGGGGCATGCCTCATCGGCCCACGGCAAAGGCGCGGCGAAATCGGGGCGGCCTTCCTATCCTAATTGGGACATAAGGATGTAGCGACGTAAAAAAAGTTGCAGGAGCGCATGAGCCCCTGCATTTATTACTTGCGTATGAAATCTTTTAGTTCGAAAGGACGAGATTTGTCCGAGCGTGGCGGAAGCGGCATGCCGCCCACGCGCCTCAGGCCTCGTGAACCTCGTCCACCCGCTCGCCCCCCAGCGCCTTGATCAGCTCGAAGGCGCGCCGCCGGATGGTCGCGTCGGTGATGCGATAGTAGGCGCGCACCAGTTCCAGCGTCTCGCGCCGCGCCATGGCCTCGAACTCGTCCGGCTCCTCGGGGAGGCGGACCAGCGGGGCCCCTTCGGCCGCCGGCTCGCCCATTGCGCTCATCTCCTCGAAGAAATAGCCGATCGGCACGTCCAGCACCTGCGACAGGTGGTAGAGACGGCTGGCGCTGATGCGGTTCGCCCCGCGCTCGTACTTCTGCAACTGCTGGAATGTGATTCCGACTGCCTCGCCAAGCTTCTCCTGGCTGAGGCCAAGGAGCGTGCGGCGCATCCGGAGGCGGGAGCCAACGTGGATGTCAATCGGATGCGGCCCTTCCCCGCGGCGCGAGATGATGTTCGCGCTGACGGGCCGCATGTTCTTGCTCTTCATCTCAGACC
The DNA here is from genome assembly GCF_017355985.1 of Arenibaculum pallidiluteum. Classification (GTDB taxonomy): domain Bacteria; phylum Pseudomonadota; class Alphaproteobacteria; order Azospirillales; family Azospirillaceae; genus Arenibaculum; species Arenibaculum pallidiluteum. The sequence goes on along the minus strand of NZ_JAFIQU010000009.1, from coordinate 31,285 downwards.
CCAAATAGTCGTGCTCCGGTTGGCCCCGGGCTAGAACTTAGATTGCAAAAGAACTGAATGCCCTCCCATTGTCAACACTCGCGCCGCGGTCAAGATGCAGGATTCACGCAACCTTGATTGAAAGATTGATTCTTCCGGATGACAGCATCTCGGCAGGGAAGCTGCCGCATGAAAGCTACAGCGCGGAAAGAATCATCTTTCCGCATCGAGCAGCATCGAGATATGGAATTCCGTAACAGGAGGTTGCGCAGGGGCCGTAGCGGTCGCGCGCTGCGCTTCGGGGGCAGGGTGCCCCCGAGCTTGCTTCGGTTTGCCCCCGGGGCGGGAGCGGCGATCCGCCCTATCGCCGGGCGGTGCGGCCATCCAGCGTCAGGATCGGTCCGTACAGGTCCGGGCGACGGTCCCGGAACACGCCCCAGGACGACCGGATCTCCTGCAGGCGGTCCAGGTCGAAGCTCGCCGTGAGGACGGCTTCGCCCTCGCGTCCCGCCTCGGCCACCTTCTCGCCGTGGGGCCCCGCGATGAAGGAAGAGCCGTAGAAGGTGATCGCGCAGGCATCCCCCTGCTCGCGTCCGAAGCGATTGCTGGCGACCAGCGGCATCACGTTCGCGCCGGCATGGCCCTGCATCACGCGCTGCCAGTGATCGCGGCTATCGAGGGACGGGTCCTGGGGCTCGGAGCCGATCGCCGTCGGGTAGAGCAGGATCTCGGCGCCCTGCAGCGCAAGGACCCGCGCGGTCTCGGGGAACCACTGGTCCCAGCACACGGCGGCCCCGACCCGGCCAAACCGGGTCTCGTAGACCTGCAGCCCGGTGTCGCCGGGGCTGAAGTAGAACTTCTCCTGATAGCCGGGGCCGTCCGGGATGTGGGACTTCCGGTACACGCCCAGCATGCGGCCGTCCGCGTCGATCATGGCCAGCGAGTTGTAGTAGGCGGTATTCGCCTTTTCGAAGAAGCTGACAGGAAGGACGACGCCGAGTTCCGCCGCCAGCGCGCTCATCCGGCGCAGGACCGGATGGTCCTCGGCCGGCGCGGCCAGGCGGAAGTAATCGTGCTTCTGGTCCTTGCAGAAGTACGGCGTCTCGAACAACTCCTGGAGCAGGATGATGTTGGCGCCGCGCGCAGCGGCCTCGCGGACCATGCGCTCGGCGTTCGCGACGTTGGCGTCGCGGTCCCAGCTGCAGGCGAATTGGGTGGCGGCGAGAGTGACGGTCCGCATGGGGGCTCCCGGTCGGCGGGTGGTGGTTGGGCGCCCTTTAGATAGTCAAGACTGCGTCCCTGAAAAGGACCATTGCGATCGGCGGCCGGCGGTGTCCCGCGCGGGTCAGCGCGGGCGCAGCGGGATCACCTTGGCCTGGTGCGAGACCGTCTCGGCCACCGCCGAGATCGCCGCGGCGAGTTCCTCCTGGAGGTATGGCTTGGTCAGCCGCGGCAGGGCCAGCTCGTCGGTCTCCGACTGCGGGAATTCGGCATAGCCCGTTGCGAGGATGATCGGCAGCGAGGGATGGCTCTCGCGCAGGCGGCGGGCCAGCTCCATGCCAGTCATGCCGGGCATCGCGTGGTCCGTGATGACCACGTCGATGCGCGGGCTGGTGCGCAGAAGCTCGATGGCGTCCGCGCCCGAGTTGGCCTCGATCACCATATGGCCGAGATCCTCCAGCATCGCGGCCGTGCCCGTGCTCACGAGCGCGTCGTCGTCGACCAGGAGGATCGTGCAGGGGGCCGTCTTCGACACCGCATCCTCGCCGGGCGCGCGGTCCTCGACCGCGCCCTCCCGCGAGGTCTCGGGCGTGGCGCGGGGCAGCCACAGGTCGACCATCGTTCCCTTGCCGGGCTGGCTGGAGATCCTCAGCATCCCGCCGGACTGGGCTGCCAGGCCGTGAACCATCGAAAGCCCCAGCCCCGTCCCCTTGCCGGGACCCTTCGTCGTGAAGAACGGCTCCGTGGCCTTCGCAAGCGTGGCCTCGTCCATGCCGATCCCGGAATCACCGACGCTGATGCGGACATAAGCCCCTGGCTTCAGCCCGGGAACCGATGCCGCGGTCTCGTTGCAGGCGGCGATGCCCAGCGTGCCGCCCAGCGGCATGGCGTCCCGCGCGTTCACGGCCAGGTTCAGCAACGCCAGCTCGAGCTGGTTGGCATCGACGCGGACCTGGGCGAGGTCGGCCGGCAGGCTCTTGCTGATCCGGACGCCCGGGCCGAGGGCGCGTTCCAGCAGATCCTCCATGCCGCTGACCAGGCGCGGCACGTCGACGGATTCCGGCTTCAGCTCCTGGCGCCGCGCGAAGGCCAGCAGGCGCTGGGTCAGCGCCGCGCCACGTTGTGCGCCCTGCAGGGCGTTGTCGATGAGGCGCATCGTTCGCGGGTCATCCGGCAGCCGCTTCTTGACCAGCGCCAGGCTCCCCATGATGGCCATCAGCAGGTTGTTGAAATCGTGCGCGACGCCGCCGGTCAACTGACCGATGGTGTCCATCTTCTGAGCTTCCAGAAGCTGGGCCAGCGCGGTCTCGCGCTCGCGGGTGCGCTCCTCGATGCGGCGCTCGAGCTCGCCGTTCAGGTCGCGCAGGGCATGCTCGGCCTTCTTGCGCTCCGTGATGTCGTAGGTCACCCCGCTCAGGCGCACGGCGCGGCCCGAGGCGTCCAGGGTGGGGGCGGCGCTGGCGATGCACCAGCGCTGCTCGCCGTTCGGCAGGATGATCCGGAACTCCACGTCCGAGGCGCGGCCCGAGGCCAGGATCCGCCTCGCCCTGGTGCTCAGGCGCCCGCGGTCCTCGGCATGGACCGCGCGGAGCGCCGCCTCGGCGGAGGGCATGAAGGTCGCTGGATCGACACCAAAGATGCGGAACTGGCCCTCGTCCCAGTGGCACTCGCCGGTGGCGACGTCCCAGTCCCACGAGCCCATGCGCCCCGCAGCCAGGGCCAGCGTCCGGCGCTGCTCGCTCTGCTGGAGCCTTTCCGTCGATGCCTGCAACTCGGCCGTTCGCTCGGCAACGCGCTGCTCGAGCTCCGCGTTCAGCCGCTCCAGCTCGCGGGTCTTGCGGTAGAGCTCGGCGAAGACCTTGACCTTGGCCCGCAGGACCTCGGGCACGACGGGCACCGGGACGTAGTCCACGGCGCCCGCCTCGTAGCCGCGCAGCCGATCCGGATCGGTGATCTGAATGGCCGAGACGAAGATGATCGAGGTCTTCTGGAAGCGCGGATGCTCGCGGATCATCGCCGCAAGCTCGAACCCGTCCAGTTCGGGCATGCAGACGTCGATCAGGATCACCGCGATCTCGGTCTTCAGCAGATGCTCCAGCGCCTCGCGCGCAGAGCCGGCCTTGATCAGGTTCTCCCCAAGCTCGCCGAGGATCACCTCGTAGCTCAGCAGCTTCGCCGGCTGGTCGTCGACGAGAAGGATGTTGACCCGGTCGGGTCGCATCGCGCTCATGCGAACCTCTCCCACCTCAGCGGTGCAGCCACATCCGCAGGGCGGACAGAAGCTGCTCGGTATTGACGGGCTTGGCCAGGTAGTCGGAGGCGCCGGCTTCCAGGCACTTCTCGCGGTCGCCCTTCATGGCCTTGGCCGTCAGGGCGATGATCGGGAGCCGCCGGAAGGCCGGGTTGGCACGGATCACCTGCATGGTCTCATAGCCGTCCATGCCGGGCATCATGATGTCCATCAGGACGATCGCAACATCGTCGCGCGCCTCGATGCTTGCTATGGCCTCGTTGCCGGTCGTCGCCGTCAGCACGTGCATGCCGCGGCGTTCCAGGACGCTCGACAGCGCGAAGATGTTGCGCGCGTCGTCGTCGACAAGCAGCACCGTCCGGCCGACGAGATCGTCGTCCGAGCTGTGCAGGCGCTCCAGCATCCGCTGCTTCTCCTCCGGGAGGTCCGAGACGACGCGGTGCAGGAACAGCGCCGTCTCGTCCAGCAGGCGCTCCGGCGATTCCACGCCCTTCACGACGACGCTGCGCGCCATGGTGTGCAGGCGCGCGTCCTCCTCGGGCGACAGTTCGCGCCCGGTGAAGACGACCACCGGCACGTCGCGGACCTTCTCGTCGTCGCGAAGCTGCTGCAGGACATCGAAGCCCGACATGTCCGGGAGCTTCAGGTCCAGGACGACGCAGTCGACGGGCTCGGTGCGCAGGGCCTCGAGCGCCTCGCTGCCGGTGCCCACGGTAACGATGTCGATGTCGTCATGGCCCAGCAGGGCCGTGACGCTCATCTGCTCGGCGGCGTTGTCCTCCACGACCAGCAGGCGCTTGCGACGCGGCTGGGCGTATTCCTTGATGCGGAGCAGCGCCGCCTCGAGCCCTTCCGTAGTCGTCGGCTTGTTGATGAACGAGAAGGCGCCGCGGGCCAGCCCGTGCTGCCGGTCCTCGTCCAGGGTCACGATCTGGACCGGGATGTGGCGGGTGGCCGGGTCCTGCTTGAGCTGGCTGAGCACGGTCCAGCCCAGCATGTCCGGCAGGAAGACGTCGAGCGAGACCGCAGTCGGCCGGTACTCCCGGGCGAGGGCCAGCGCATCCGCGCCGCGCATCGCCACCAGGACCTTGAAGCCCTTGTCGTGAGCCAGGTCGACCATGACGCGGGCGTAGTGGGGATCGTCCTCGACGATCAGCAGCACGGAGTCCCCGGGCTCCAGCGCGTTGCGGTCGTCCGAGACGTGATCGAGCGGAAGCTCGGCCAGCCGCGACGCCGACATGACGGCCGGGACGCCCGTGGCCCGCACCGGCAGCTGGTCGAGCGCCGGCCGGGTCGGGATGGAGGCGCCAACATAGGTCAGCGGCAGGTAAAGCGTGAAGGTGCTGCCGACGCCCGGCTGGCTGCGCAGATGGATCTCGCCGCCCAGGAGGTTCGCAAGCTCGCGGCTGATGGCGAGGCCCAGGCCCGTGCCGCCGTACTTGCGGCTCGTGCTCGCGTCGGCCTGCTGGAATGCCTCGAAGATGATGCGCTGCTTCTCGGGCGGAATGCCGATGCCGGTATCGGAGACCTCGAAGGCCACGACCGACGGCGCGTTCTTCAGGCCCGGATGGTCGGGGCTCCAGCCGGTGGTCGCTGGGAAGACGCTGAGCTTGACGCCGCCCTTCTCCGTGAACTTGAAGGCATTGGACAGCAGGTTCTTGAGCACCTGCTGCAGCCGCTTCGAGTCCGTGATGATGCTGCGCTCCAGGGTTGGCGCCGTAGCGACCTCGAAGGACAGGCGGCGGTTCTCGGCCTCGTGGCGGAACGGCCGGGCCATCACCTCCAGAAGGTTCGAGAAGACGATCTCCTCGGCATCGACCGAGACCGTGCCGGATTCGATCTTCGACAGGTCCAGGATGTCGCTGATGAGGTTCAGCAGGTCGGTTCCCGCGCCGTGGATGGTGCGGGCGAACTCCACCTGCTTCTCCGACAGGTTTCCTTCCGGGTTCTCGCTGAGCTGCTGGCCAAGGATCAGGATGCTGTTCAGCGGCGTGCGCAGTTCGTGGCTCATGTTGGCCAGGAACTCGGACTTGTACTTGGAGGTCAGCGCCAGCTCGGTCGCCTTCTCCTCGAGGGCGCGGCGGGCCTGTTCGATCTCCTGGTTCTTCGCCTCCACCTCGACGTTGCGCTCGGCGAGCTGCTGGGCCTTCTGCTCGAGCTGCTCGTTGGTCTGCTGCAGCTCACGTTGCTGCGACTGCAGCTCGGTGGCGAGCTGCTGGGACTGCTTCAGCAGGCCCTCGGTCTGCATCGTCGCCTCGATCGAGTTCAGCACGATGCCGATGCCCGTCGTGAGCTGCTCGAGGAAGGTCATCTGCAGTTCGGTGAAGGAGCCGAGCGATGCCAGCTCGATCACCGCCTTGACCTGCCCCTCGAAGAGGACCGGCAGCACGATGGCGCTGCGCGGCACCGCCTTGAAGACGCCCGATCCGATGGGCGTGGCGTGGTCCGGCATCTCGGTGATCAGCATGCGGCGGGCGTCGCGCGCGCACTGGCCGACGAGGCCCTCGCCGAGCTGAAGGCGCTCGGGGCGGGAGCCCACGGGCGAATCCGCGTAGGCCGACAGCAGCTTGAGGAAGGGCGAGGATGCCTCGACCGTCTCCACTTGGTAGATCACGCCATGCTGCGCATCGACCAGCGGCGTCAGCTCGGACAGCAGCATGCGGCCGACCGTCGCCAGGTCGCGCTGGCCCTGCAGCATGTTCGTGAAGCGCGCCAGGTTGGTCTTCAGCCAGTCCTGCTCGGTGTTCCGCTCCGTCGTCAGGCGGAGGTTGCCGATCATGGTGTTGATGTTGTCCTTGAGCTCGGCCACCTCGCCGCGCGCCTCGACCTGGATCGACCGCGTCAGGTCGCCCTTGGTCACCGCGGTCGCCACCTCGGCGATGGCGCGCACCTGCGTGGTCAGGTTCGCCGCCAGCAGGTTCACGTTGCCCGTCAGGTCCTTCCAGGTGCCGGCGGCACCCGGCACGTGCGCCTGACCGCCCAGCCGGCCTTCCACGCCGACCTCGCGCGCGACGGTCGTCACCTGGTCGGCGAAGGTCGCCAGCGTGTTCGTCATGTTGTTGATGGTCTCGGCCAGCGCCGCGACCTCGCCCTTGGAGGCGACGGTCAGGTTCTGCTTCAGGTCGCCGTTGGCGACCGCCGTCACCACCTTCACGATGCCGCGGACCTGCTCTGTCAGGTTGGCGGCCATGACGTTCACGGTGTCGGTCAGGTCCTTCCAGGTTCCGGCGACGCCGGGCACCTGCGCCTGCCCGCCGAGCTTGCCTTCGGTGCCGACCTCGCGCGCCACGCGCGTCACCTCGCCCGCGAAGGCGTTCAGCTGGTCCACCATCGTGTTGATGGTGTTCTTCAGCTCCAGGATCTCGCCCTTCACGTCCACGGTGATCTTGCGCGAGAGGTCGCCGCGCGCCACCGCCGTCGTCACCTCGGCGATGTTGCGGACCTGGGTGGTCAGGTTCGCGGCCAGCAGGTTCACGTTGTCCGTCAGGTCCTTCCAGGTGCCGGCGACGCCGGGCACGACCGCCTGGCCGCCGAGCTTGCCTTCCGTGCCGACCTCGCGCGCCACGCGCGTCACCTCGCCCGCGAAGGAGCGAAGCTGGTCCACCATGGTGTTCAGCGTCTCCTTCAGCAGGAGGATCTCGCCGCGCACGTCCACCGTGATCTTGCGCGACAGGTCGCCGTTCGCGATGGCGGTCGCGACCTCGGCGATGTTTCGGACCTGGCCGGTCAGGTTGCCGGCCATGGAGTTCACGTTGTCGGTCAGGTCCTTCCAGGTTCCGGCGACGCCGGGCACCTGCGCCTGACCGCCGAGCTTGCCCTCGGTTCCGACCTCGCGCGCCACGCGCGTCACTTCGGATGCGAAGGCGTTCAGCTGGTCCACCATCGTGTTGATGGTGTTCTTCAGCTCCAGGATCTCGCCCTTCACGTCCACGGTGATCTTGCGCGAGAGGTCGCCGCGCGCCACCGCCGTCGTCACCTCGGCGATGTTTCGGACCTGGCCTGTCAGGTTGGACGCCATGGAGTTGACGTTCTCGGTCAGGTCCTTCCAGGTTCCGGCGACGCCGGGCACCTGCGCCTGACCGCCGAGCTTGCCCTCGGTGCCGACCTCGCGCGCCACGCGCGTCACTTCGGATGCGAAGCGGTTGAGCTGGTCCACCATGGTGTTCAGCGTTTCCTTCAGCTGAAGGATCTCGCCGCGCACGTCGACGGTAATCTTTTTGGACAGGTCGCCGTTGGCGATGGCGGTGGACACCTCGGCGATGTTGCGGACCTGGGCCGTCAGGTTACCCGCCATGGAGTTCACGGAGTCCGTCAGGTCCTTCCAGGTGCCGGCGACGCCGGGCACGACGGCCTGGCCGCCCAGGCGCCCTTCGGTGCCGACCTCGCGGGCGACGCGTGTCACCTCGCCCGCGAATGAACGCAGCTGGTCCACCATCGTGTTGATGGTCTCCTTGAGCTGCAGGATCTCGCCGCTGACGTTCACCGTGATCTTCTTGGAAAGGTCGCCCTGCGCCACGGCGGTCGCGACCTCGGCGATGTTGCGGACCTGGGCGGTCAGGTTCGACGCCATGGAGTTCACGGAATCCGTCAAGTCCTTCCAGGTGCCAGCAACGCCCTTGAGCTGCGCCTGACCGCCGAGCTTGCCCTCGGTGCCGACCTCGCGCGCCACGCGCGTCACTTCGGATGCGAAGGCGTTGAGCTGGTCGACCGTGGTGTTGATGGTCTCCTTCAGCTGAAGGATCTCGCCGCGCACGTCGACGGTAATCTTTTTGGACAGGTCGCCATTGGCGATGGCGGTGGACACCTCGGCGATGTTGCGGACCTGGGCCGTCAGGTTACCCGCCATGGAGTTCACGGAGTCCGTCAGGTCCTTCCAGGTTCCGGCAACGCCGAGCACGTTCGCCTGGCCGCCCAGGCGGCCTTCCGTTCCGACCTCACGTGCCACGCGCGTCACTTCGGATGCGAAGGCGTTGAGCTGGTCCACCATCGTGTTGATGGTTTCCTTCAGCTCCAGGATCTCGCCGCTGACATTCACCGTGATCTTGCGCGAAAGGTCGCCGTTGGCGATGGCCGTCGCGACCTCGGCGATGTTGCGGACCTGGGCCGTCAGGTTACCCGCCATGGAGTTCACGGAATCCGTCAGGTCCTTCCAGGTTCCGGCGACGCCGGGCACCTGCGCCTGACCGCCCAGGCGCCCTTCGGTGCCGACTTCGCGCGCGACGCGCGTCACCTCGCCCGCGAAGGCGTTCAGCTGGTCCACCATCGTGTTGATGGTGTTCTTCAGCTCCAGGATCTCGCCACTGACGTCCACGGTGATCTTGCGCGAGAGGTCGCCGCGCGCCACGGCCGTCGTCACCTGGGCGATGTTGCGGACCTGGGCCGTCAGGTTGCCGCACATCGCGTTCACGGAGTCCGTCAGGTCCTTCCAGGTGCCGGCGACGCCCGGCACCAGCGCCTGGCCGCCCAGGCGTCCCTCGGTTCCGACCTCGCGCGCCACGCGCGTCACCTCGGATGCGAAGGAGCGCAGCTGGTCCACCATCGTGTTGATGGCTTCCTTGAGCTGCAGGATCTCGCCGCGCACGTCGACGGTGATCTTCTTGGACAAGTCGCCGTTGGCCACCGCGATCGTCACGTCGGCAATGTTGCGGACCTGCGCCGTCAGGTTGGACGCCATGGAGTTCACGCTTTCCGTGAGGTCCTTCCAGACGCCCGTCACCTCGCGCACCTGCGCCTGGCCGCCCAGCTTGCCGTCGGTGCCGACCTCGCGCGCGACGCGCGTCACCTCCGAGGTGAAGATGCTGAGCTGCTTGATCATCGTGTTCACGATGGTCGCCGAGCGCAGGAACTCGCCCTTCAGCGGCCGGCCGTCGACGTCCAGCGGCATGGTCTGCAGCAGGTCGCCCTTGGCGACGGCGGTGATGGTGCGCGTGACGGCCGTGGTCGGCCAGAGCAGGTCCTCGATCAGCGTGTTGACCGAGGTCTCCATGTCGACCCAGGCGCCGGAGGACAGGCCGAAGCGCACGCGCGTCCTGGTCTTGCCCTCGCGGCCGACGACCTGGCCCACATGCTCGAGCTGCTGGGCCATGCGCTGGTTGGCGGCGACGATGTCGTTGAAGGTGTCCGCGACCTTGCCGAAAAGTCCGGTCTGGTTGCCCGGCAGCCGGACCGAGAAGTCGCCGGCGCGCATGGCTTGCAGCGCGATCAGCAGGTCGTTCAGGTCCATGCCGTCCTCGCGCATGTGCGGGCCGCCGTGCATGGGCATGCCGTCACCCTCCGCAGGAGCCGTCGCCACCAGCACCTCCGCTCCGCGCGAGGCAGCGCCGTTCGCATGTGCGACCTTCTCGGGATCGTTCTTCATGGTCTTGCTCCCAGGGGCATTCTGTTGGCGGGCACTTCGTTGCGCGGGATCACCGGTTCCAGCAGCCGGCAGGGTACGTCAGGAGGCCAGCGGACACACGACAGGCCCGCCGTGCGATTCGCGGGCGGGCAAGGCAGATCGGCACTTTCCGGACTTTGCACGGCCGGCGAGACATTCAGTGCGAAGCGGTGCGGCATGGCGGACTGTCTCGCGCGACGCGTGTCCCGGTGATTGCCACAGTCGATCTATACGGTCGATACGTCCGTTGTGGGTATGACCCCACCCGAAAGTGCCGAACCGCGCTCCGTCCTACCGAGACGGAAGATGACGTTCCGCCTAAGCCGTTGCCGAAGTGGAACGTTTTTCTCGCTCCAACGAATGCCATTGCGCTGGGATCGCGCGCCGATGTCTCGGCTATGCGGGTGCCGGAGGGAAAGATCGGGACGCAGGGCGAGGAATCATATTTCCCGGCCCGCATTCGATCCTTACAAACGGGTTGCGCGCGGCGCAGGATGTCGGCAAATCTTAGGTTGCTCAACGCGACGGGGTGCTCCCGGTATGGCACGGCGGCATCGAGCCACCGGGCACGCCAGGGGCGCGCGCTGGGGCCGGGCGGCGCCGATGGGCCGTCCGAACCGACAAGGGGGGAACGATGCCGGCTCTCACCAACACGCGCACCAGCGGCGTCTTTCTGGCGCCCGACCGCATGGCAAGCAGCCACCGGGCCGCCGCACCGATCGGTCATCTGGTCCGCGACCTGAACAAGGCCTTCGCCCGCTCCCTTCAGAACCGCATCGCGCTGCACGGCGTCAGTATGGGGCAGTGGTTCTTCCTGCGCGCGCTGTGGGAGCAGGACGGCCTGACCCAGCGGGAGCTGAGCCAGCGCGTCGGCATGATGGAGCCGACGACCGTGACTGCCCTGAACGGGATGGAGCGCCGCGGCCTGGTGGAGCGCGTGCGCAACGTCCACGACCGCCGCAAGGTCAACATCTACCTGACGGCCAAGGGACGGAGCCTGAGGGAGGTGCTGCTTCCCTGCTCCGACGCCGTCAGCGAGCAGGCCCGGCGGGGGATCGACGCCGAGGCACTGAACACCGCCATGGCCGTGCTGGAGCGCATGATGGGCAACTTGGAGCGTGGCGCCGACTGAGCGCCACGCCGGCGACCTCAGTCCTCGTCCTGCGGGATCTCGGGCATCGCCGCGCCCGTCAGGATCGCCCCGTCGAGCTTGGCGCCGCGGAGATTGGCGTCGATCAGGTTCGCGTCCGTCAGGTTGGCGCCGCTGAGATCCGCATTCGTGAGATTGGCGTTGCGCAGGTTCGTGCGCACGAGACTGGCCCCGACCAGCTTCACGTCGCTGAGATTGGCTGGCCACATGCGTCCGGTCGGCTTGCCATCGGGGCCCTTGATGTCGACCGAGCCGATCTCCGCCCCGTCCAGCCTGGCGCCGCTCAGGTCGGTGCCGCGGATGTTGCAGCCGTCCATGACGGCCTTCGTCATGTCGGCCTCGCGCAGGTCGCCCGCCGACAGGTCGGACATCACGAACAGCGCCTCGCGCAGCTTGGCGCCGACCAGGGAAGCGCCGCGCAGGTTGGCGCCGGAGAGGTTCACGCCCGTCAGGTCGATGTGGGACATGTCCTCGCCGATCATCTCGGCCCGGTAGCCCGTGGTGCCGCCGGAGTTGATCCAGGTGAAGTGCTGCTCCAGGCTTCGCTGGATCGACTGCGAGAAGTTCTCGGCCGAGCGTGCGATGTTGGCGCCTGCGCAGTCGGCGGAGGTCAGGTCGACCCCTTCGAGCCTGGCACCGAGCAGGTCCGCGTTGCGCAGGTTGGCGCCGGCGAGGAGGGCGCCCGACAGGTTGCAGTCCCGCAGGTTCGCGCCCGAGAGGTTCGCACCGCTGAGATTGACGCCCTTGAGATCCGCCTTCGCGAGGTTCGCCCCTTTCAGGTTCGCGCCACCGAGATTGACGCCGGTCATCAGCGCCCCCTGGCAGTCCGCATTGGTGAGGCTGCACTCGGACATGTCCGCGCCTGAGAGGTTGGCGCGCGCCAGCGTCGCGTCGTCGAGCTGCGCGCCCGACATATCGGACTTCTGCACGTTGGATCGGTCGGAGCGCCGGTCGATCAGCGCGCCGCCGCGCAGATCGGCCTCCCGCAGGATGGCGCCCTTGAGCCTTGCCCCGCGCAGATGGGCGCCGCGCATGTCGGCGCGGTAGAAATTGCAGTTCGTCAGCTCGGCCTTCTCGAGCTGGGCTGCGAACAGGTCCGCGTAGCTGAGATCGGCCTTGCGCAGGTCGGCGCCCGTCAGGTCGGCGCCGGCGAGCTTTGCGGATTGGAGGTTCGCCCCGGCGAGGTGGGTCGAGCGCAGATCCGTCATCGCGAGATCCGCGCGGGATCCGCCGGACCGCTTGTTCAACCAGCGCTCGTGCCTCTCAAGGATGGCCACCAGTTCGTGCGGTGTCATGGTCCGGCGTCCATCTCCAGCGAGGCGAGGTAACCCCAATGGTGTTGTCACCCAAACTGCACCCGCGGCGCAAGCCCCGGCTGGACGGTGTTGTACCGATTGCACCAGACGCGCACTATATTGTTGCGCCATGTGATCGGTTGGGGACACCTGGCGTCACAGGAAGGGACATGGAATGCAGCAGACCGGACACACTGTGGCCGCCTTCGACACCGAGCTGGAGGCGCTGCACGGCCATGTCCGCCGCATGGGCGAGCTGGCCTCCGAGCAGCTGCGCGCCGCGATCGCGGCCCTTGCGGCGCGCGACGAGACGGCGGCGGCGGCGGTGATCGCCGGCGATGCCGAGATCGACGCAGGCGAGCAGGCCGTCGAGGCGCTCGTGCTGCGCATGCTTGCGCTGCGGCAGCCCATGGCGCGTGACCTCCGCGAGGTCGTGGCCGCGCTGAAGGTCGCTCACAACCTCGAAAGGATCGGCGACTTCTCCCGGAACTGCGCGAAGCGCACCATGGCCCTTTCCCAGCTTCCCCCGGTCGGTCCGCTGAAGTCGCTGGAGAGGATGGCCGATCTCGCCGGCGAGATGGTCCGCGCCGTGGTCGACGCCTATGTGGAGCAGGATCTCGAGAAGGCGCTGGCCGTGCGGGCGCGCGACGCCGAGGTGGACGCGCTCTACACCAGCCTGTTCCGCGAGCTGCTGACCTACATGATGGAGGGGCCGCAGCAGATCACGCCCTGCACCCACCTGCTGTTCGTCGCGAAGAACATCGAGCGCATCGGCGACCACGCGACGAACGTGGCCGAGGCCGTCTGCTTCCTGGTGCGCGGCCGGCGCCCGGAGCAGGAGCGCGCCAAGGAGGACCACTCCAGCTTCGCGGTTGTCGACCCCGGCGCGCGCAGGAACTGATCCCAAGGCCGGAACCCCCGACGCGCGCCGGAGGTTCTTCGGGATTCCGAGGCCCAGGAGGAATCCCATGACCGTCGTTGAAGTCATCGTCGACGATCACCGTGCCGCCCGCGAGATGTATGCCGAGGCGGGGAACGCGCCGCAGCAGGCCAATTCCGAGCGCGCCGACAAGGTGGCGCAGCTCGGCGCGCTCTGGCGCGCCCACAATGCGATGATGTCCGAGGTGGTCTACCCGGCGCTGCAGGCCGTCGATGCGGAGCTGGCCCGCAGCGCGCGGGAACGGCAGGACGAGGTCGCGATGCGGCTTGCGGCACTCGCCTCCGGCGCGGGAGCTGAGGCCGGTCTCGCCGGGGACTGGCTCGCGGATTTCGAACGGTTCAAGGCGGTGCTCGAGGAGCAGTGCCGGATCGAGGACACGCAGGTGGTGGCGGCGATCCGGAACGCGCTGCCGCCCGATGAGACCGCGCGCCTGACGCGCGCCGCGCTGGACCTGCGGCGTGCGCAGGGGATCTGACGGGACCGGCGATGCAAGGGGAAGGCGGGCTTGTGCCCGCCATCCGGGTTTCAGCCGACGACGAGCAGGAGCCCGCTTGCGGCCACGGCTGCGCCGGCGATCCGGACGCCACCGGAGCCGAGGCGTGCGAAGCCGCTGAGGCCACCCCGCGCTGCCGCCACGCCGAGGGCGTGCAGGACGGCCGTCGCCGCCAGCATGCCGAGCCCGTATAGGAGGGGCGAGGCGGCTGCCGGCAGCTCGGTCCCATGGGCGTGGCCGTGGAAGAGCGCGAAGGCCGCAACGGTCGCCATGCCGAACCAGAGCGCCGGGCGCAGGGCCAGGGCGACCGCGGCCCCGAGCACCATCACCGAGGCGGCGATCCCGGTCTCGACCATGGGCAGGCCGATCCCTGCGGTTCCGAGCAGGCCGCCGGCGGCCATCGCCGCCATGAAGCTGGCCGGAAGCGCCCAGACGGCCCGGCCGCCGCGCTGGGCCGCCCACAGGCCGACGGCGACCATGGCCAGCAGGTGGTCGACGCCGCCGAAGGGATGGACGAGACCGTCGACGAGGCCGGCGCCGTGCTCGCCGAAGGGATGCGCCTGCGCGACCGAGGCGGCGAGGGTGGTCGCCACCGCCAGCAGGCCGGCGGTCCAACGGCTTTTCACGGTCATGTCGCTTTCTCCCAATGCTGCCCCGCCGGCGCTGCCCGGCCCGGAATCCCTCTTACGCTGCGCCAGCGAAGGGGTCAACGGCCGTCGGCAAGGGCCGGGGCAGGTCTCGGGCCGCGACACGAAGCGGTCAGGCGCCGGCGCGCAGTGCCGGCCGCCGAATCCCGCCTGCCTCGGCGACGTAGGATTCGAGCTCCAGCGCACGGTGATGCGCGGTGTGCGCCTTCATCACGCGCTCCCTTCCGGCGCGCGCGATGGCCCGGCGTTCGGCTTCGGGCATATCCCGCAGGCAGTCCAGCACCTGCTCGCTGGTGTCCCGGATCAGGATCTCGCGGTCGGGCTCGAAGAGCGCATCGAGCCCCTCCCAGCGGTCCGAGATGATGGCGGTGCCGCAGGCTGCCGCCTCGAAGAGCCGGACGCTCGGCGACCATCCCGCGGCGATCATGTCCGCGCGCGTTACGTTCAGGGTGAAGCGCTGGGCGTTGTAGAAGCCGCGATGGGCCGAGGGGGGCAGATGGTCCTGGCGCCCGACATTGGCTGGCCAGACGATGTCGCCGGGATACTGGGGGCCGACGACCTCGAATCGACCGGCGCTCCAGCGCCGCGCGGGCTCCAGCAGCATGCGCTCGAGGGCAGGCTGGCGGTCGGGGCTGTAGGTGCCGAGATAGCCGAGGTCGATGCGCGGCTCGGTGGGCTCGGGATAGTAGCCATCGGGGTCGACCGAGCAGTAGAGCGCGCGGGCCGCGGGCGAGCCGAGCTCCCGCTCGATCCGGTCGAGGGTCGGGCCTCCGGTGAAGCTGAGATAGAGGTCGTAGCGTGGAATCAGGTCCGGGTGCAGGTATTCGTGGTCGCCGCGCACGAGCTTGGCGAGCGTGACGGGCGTGTCGATGTCGTAGAAGGCAGTCAGGCCTCCGGCCGTCTCGGTGACCCATTCGCCGGTGCGCACGCCGTCAGGCACGTAGGATCCGACGATCACGAGGTCGGCCGCCGCGATCAGCCCCGACCAGTCTCGCCGCAGCTCGTCGAGGTCGCGGTAGAGGGCGAGCCGGCACCACGGCGGCGCGGGCAGGTCGCGATTGTCCGCGTACCAGGGCTTGTCGCATTCGAGGAAGGTCACCCGATGCCCGCGCCGGTCCAGGGCCTTCACCAGGGATCGATAGGTGGTCGCGTGGCCGTTGCCCCACGACGAGGTGATGGAAAGCCCCAGGATCACGATGTCGAGCTGTGTGCGGGCTCGGCGCTGCATGGTTTCGCTCACGGTCTTCGGGTGGCAGGCGGTCGCGCGGATGCTCAGGCCGTCCGGCGGACCGGATGGTCTGCGGTGCCGGTCAGCAACGCCACGACCTCCCCGGCGCGGTGGGCATAGGTGTGCTCGGCCAGCATGCGCCGCCGCGCGGCCTCGCCGATCCGGCGCGAGCGCTCGGGCGTCAGCGCCTCCACATGGGCCGCGACCTCGGCACCGTCGCGGGCGACCAGCACCTCGGTCCCGGGCTCCAGGAACATCTCGATTCCCTCCCAGGCATCGGTCACGAGGCAGGCGCCCGCGCCCGCCGCCTCGAAGACTCGGGTGGGGGGCGAGAAGCCGGTCTCCGCCATGCTGTCGCGGGTCACGTTGAGCACCGCGAGCGCCGAGCAGTTCAGGGCGTTGTGGTCGCGCGTGTAGACATGGCCGACGTAGCGGACGTTCGGGCTCATGGGCTTCCCGTCCCAACCGTTGCCACCCAGCAGGAAGCGCCGGCCCGGGGCCAGCTCGGCCGCCTTGAAGAAAAAGGCGTCGCACCGCCGCTCGCGGTCGGGAAGGCGGCTCGCCATGAAGCCGAGATCGGCGGCGAAGCGCGGAGCGGCCGGCACCGGATGGTGCGTCTCCGGATCCAGCGCATTGTAGATCGGCACGCAGAGCCGTGCGCCGAACCGGCCATAGGCGTCCACGACCGGCTGGCCGCCGCCATAGGTCAGGACCATGTCGTAGCGCGCCACCTGAGCCCGGAACGGGTCGTCTTCGTCCTTGCGCATGCGGGCGAGGGTGGCCGGGGCGTCGACATCCCAGAAGATCTTCAGCGCTCCCGTTCCCGCGACGTCCGGAAGGGCGGCCTCGAGCAGCGCGTCGTTGACGCCGACGCCGCTCGCCTTGACCAGCACGTCCGCGCCGCGCGCCAGCTCCAGCGCTCTCAGCGCGCTCGCCTCGTCCGCCTCGTAGACGACGACGCGCGCCCAGGGGGGATCGTCCATGTCCCGGTGCTTCTGTCGGTCATAGGCATCGGGCTCGTAGAAGGTGATGCGGTGCCCGTGCGCCGCCAACGCGCGGATGATGCCCCGATAATAGGTCGCGGCCCCGTTCCAGTAGGCGGAGACCAGCGAGGAACCGAAGAACGCGATGTCCAGACCGGCCATCAGCGGGCCTCCTCGAGAAGGGATGCGCCGGAGCCCAGGCTCCGGCAGACGGCAAGAAGCTCTTCGGCGCGGTGGCCGCAGGTGTGGCGGGCGCGGATCGTCTCGAGCCCGCTTCGGATCAGCTCGGTGCGCAGGCCCTCGTCCGAGAGGACGTCGCGCAGGCGCCGGGTCATCTCGTCCCCGTCGCGCACGAACAGGAAGTCTTGGCCGGGCCGGAACAGGCCCTCGCTGTCCTCCCACGGCGCGCTCAGCAGAGGGATGCCGCAGGCCAGGGCCTCGAATGGGCGGATCGTGGGGATCCCCGACAGGACCCGCGAGTAGTAGCGGCGCGGCACGTGCACCGTGACCCTGTGGCGCGCGAAGGCCGCGGGCGCCTCGTGGTTCGGCAGATAGCCCCGGTACTCGATCCCGGCCTCCGCCAGGGCGTGCCTGGCCTCGTCGGGGTAGCGCACGCCGTGAACCGCGGCGCGCAGGCCGAGCGCGCGCACGGGACCGAGCAGGAACTCGTGCAGCTCGGCCGTGCGCTCGTCGTCGCCCCAGTTGCCGATCCAGACGAGATCGCCCCTCGCCACGCCGCCTGCCGGCGCGTCCAGGGGGCGGAACAGCGCCGTGTCGGCGGCCTCGTGCCAGACCCAGGCACGGCGGCCCCAGCCGGCCTTGCGGTAGATCTCGGCGATCACTGCGCCGTAGGCGAGAACCCCGTCATAGGCCGAGAGGTCGTAGCGGGCCATGGCCTCGGGATCGCTGACCGACCGGTGGTGGGTGTCATGGAAGAGCAGGCTGAAGGTCCCGCCCGCCGCCCGCTTGCGCCCGATCGCTGCGACGAGATCGTGGTCGTTCCATTCGTGGACGATCACGACGTCGGCGCGTTCGAGCGCCTGGTCCAGGTCGAGCGAGGCGGGATCGTAGGTCTCGGACGAGAGATGCGGGAAAGCCCGCCGGAACTCGGCCTCGGCGGCCGGTCCGCGGTCGGCCAGCAGGTTCGTGCGGCTCCAGCCGCCCGCAGGCTCGAACAGGCGGACCTCGTGGCCGCGCTCCTGGAGCTCACGGACGACGCCGCGCAGGAAATGCGCGTTGCCATGGTTCCAGTCGGATACGAGGGAGTGGGTAAAATAGACGAAGCGCATGGGCTCTCAGCAGGGGACGGAGTGGATCGGGCTGCGCATCAGGTCGCGATAGGCGCCGAGATAGCCCGCGACCATCGCATCGCTGCCGAAGTGCTGCGCACGGTCCAGGGCCGCCGCCGCCAGAGCGGCCAGCCGACGGGGTTCCCGCGCCAGGTCCTGAAGGGCACCGGCCAGCGCAGTGCCGTCGTCGGGTGGCACGAAGACGGCGGCGTCGTCCCAGGTCTCGCGCAGGCTGGGGATGTCGCCGAGCACCAGCGCGCAGCCGCTGAGCGCGGCTTCCAGCACAGAGAGCCCGAAGGGTTCGTAGCGCGCCGGCAGCGCGAAGACCGATGCGCGCGCCATCTCGCCGGCCAGCGCGGCGGAGGGCAGCACGCCGAGCCATTCGGCATGGCTGAGCCGGCGCGGGCCGCCGTCGGGGCCACGCAGGCTTCCGGCAACGCGGACCGGCCAGTCGAGCCGGTCGGCGATCGCGTCCAGCGCCCCGATGTTCTTGGCCTCGTCCCAGATGCGGCCGGCCGAGAGGATGAAGGGCTCGTTGCTGCCGGGTCGGAAGCGCGCGGGCGAGCGGCCGTTCGCGAGCACCCGGCCATGGGGCAGCGGCCCGTAATGCCGTTCCGCTGCCGCCAGCATGGCGCGGGTCGGGGCCGCGACCAGCGCCGCCGCCGCCAGCCCCTCGGAGACGCGGCGGGCATAGGCCTGCCACTCCGCCGGCGCAGGCCCGCCGCGGACGGCCTGCCACCACGACAGCACGCAGGAATGGGCGACCGCCATGACCGGAGCCCGGAAGGGAAGGGCGGCCTGGGCATAGCCGTTCACATGGACGAGGTCCGGCCTCAATCGCGCTTCCAGCTCCAGCAGCCAGGCGGCCGAGCGCTCCAGATCGGCCTCGCAGCCGTCCATCCATTCCAGCCGGCAGGGCAGGACGTGCAGCGATACGCCCGGAAGGGCCGCGGCGGCCGCCTCTCGCTCGGGCCCGGGCGGGTCGCCGAGGACCGCCAGGTCGACGGCGACGCCCCGGCGCCCGAGGCCGTCCGCGAGCTCCAGCGCGTAGTCCCAGACTCCGCCCATCGCGTCGCAGGTCATCAGAAGCCGGGACGGGAGTGCCGCGGCGGTCATGCCGCGGCGGGCCGGGCTGAGGGCTGCGGTCCGGAGGGGATCACGACGCGGCCCGCCGCGGGGCGGCCTGCCGCAGCCCCGGCAGGCGGAACTCGCTCAGCCAAGCGGCGAGATCGGCGAGCCCTGCATCCACCGAGAGCCGCGGCCGCCAGCCGGTCGCCTCGCGGAAGCGGGTCGTGTCCGACACGTAATAGAGCTGGTCGCCGGGCCGCCAGGCGCCGAAGCCGATCTCCGGCCGCGTGCCCGTTTGCGCGGCGATCCGCGAAAGCAGCTCCAGCAGGCTGACGGCGTTCCCGGGCCCGCCGCCGATGTTGAAGGCTTGGCCGGCGATCGCGTCCATGCGTTCGCGCGCCAGCTTCAGCGCGCGCACCAGGTCGTCGACGTGAAGGATGTCGCGCACCTGCTTTCCGTCCCCATAGAGGGTGATCGGCCGGCCGGACAGGGCGCTGATCAGGAAATGGGCGACCCAGCCCTGGTCCTCGGTCCCGAACTGGTGCGGCCCGTAGATGCAGCTCATGCGGAAGACGGCGGCCGGAAGCCCGTAGGTGCGGGCATAGTCCAGCACGTACTGATCGGCCGCGCCCTTGGAGCAGCCATAGGGACTGTAGAAGTCCAGGGGCCGGTCCTCGGCGATGCCGTGCTCGCGCAGGGCCGGGTCGGCCGGCTGCCAGCGCTCGCCCGCCTCCTCCAGCGCGACGTCGCCGAGCTTCCCATAGACCTTGTTGGTCGAGGTGAAGATCAGGGGCACCGGCTCCTTGCGGGCGCGCAACGCCTCCAGCAGGAGGATGGTGCCCCGGGCGTTGGTCTCGAAGTCGTCCAGCGGATCGACCAGGCTGGTGGTCACCGCCACCTGGGCTGCGAAGTGATAGACCGCGGAGGCTTGCGCCACGACATGGCCGACGACGGCTTCGTCGCGGAGGTCTCCGAGCTCCACCGAGACGGCATCGCCGTGCTGGGCCTTGAGCCAGGCGAGGTTTTGCTCGACGCCGGGGCGCGCCAGGCTGTCGAGGATCAGGACGCGCTGCCCGTCGCGGGCCAGGCGGTCGGCCAGATTGGTGCCGATGAAGCCGGCGCCGCCGGTGAGCAGGACGGGACGGTCGGTAGCGCCGCCGCCGCGCAGCAGCGCCGGCGCCGGGCGGGCGACCCTGTCGAACTCGCGCACGGCGGCGATGCCGCCGGCCTCGAGCAGGCGGGCGAGCAGCGGGGCCGGCTCGACCGCGTGCAGCGGTTGAGCCCAGTAGACGCGGTCGACCGGGGCGGCGAGCGCGTCCATCAGCGCCCGCACGGGATTGCGCCGCGCCGGCGGCGCGACCTCGATCCAGATCTGTCCGAGCGCGCCCTGGCGCTGCAGCACGTTGCGGCAGAGAGCGGCGGTGGCGGCCCAGCCCTCCTCGGCCGGGCCTTCCAGCAGCAGCGCGTCGGCCTTGGCGGGCAGCCCGGCGAGGCGCTCGAGACGTTCGGGATCGGTCGGGCCGCGCAGCACCACGCGCACGCCGAGCTGGCGGCAGCGCTGAACGGCCGGGGCCGCCGCATTGTCCAGGGGCAGCTCGACCCAGCGCATCAGCGGGCCGTGGGCCTCCGCGATCTCGATGGCGCGGGACGGCTCGGCCGCGACGACCACGCCGAACTCGCTGGCCAGCCGCGCCAGGAGCCAGCCCGTCCATTTGTCGTCGCCCGTGCCGGGGTCCAGGCGCAGCTCGCGCACGCCGAGGCGCTTCAGGGCCGCGGCGGCCGTCTCGACGGCCTCCCGGTCGCCGGGAGCGAACTGCGCGTGGAGGCCGAGGGCGGGTGTCGTCGGTACTGTCTCCGCCGCGCTCATACGGCCAGCCCCCGCGAGGTGAGCTCGCTGCGCATCACGTCGACCCTGTCCACCGCCACCTGGCCGCGCAGCCAGTCGACGAGCTCTTCCAGGCCCTCGTCGAGGCTGACCTGGGGCCGGTAGTCCAGAAGCTCCTGCGCCAGGGAGATGTCGGCGAAACAGTGCCGTATGTCGCCCACGCGGTGCTTGTTGGTGATCTCGGGCTGCAGGCGCGGCTTGCCCATCAGCTCGGCCAGCTTCTGCGCGACCTCGCGCACCGTCACGACCTCGTCGGTCGAGACGTTGAAGACCTGGCCGTTGGCCCGGTCGGACTGG
The DNA here is from genome assembly GCF_017355985.1 of Arenibaculum pallidiluteum. Lineage (GTDB taxonomy): Bacteria > Pseudomonadota > Alphaproteobacteria > Azospirillales > Azospirillaceae > Arenibaculum > Arenibaculum pallidiluteum. The sequence goes on along the minus strand of NZ_JAFIQU010000009.1, from coordinate 10,183 downwards.
AGCGCCTTGACGCAGCAGCGCGCGACGTCGGACACGTGGACGAAGTTCCGGCGCTGGAGCCCGTCCTCGAAGATCATCGGCGGCTTGTCGTTCAGCAGGCGCGAGGCGAAGATCGCAAGGACGCCGGTATAGGGGTTGCTGAGCGCCTGGCGGGTTCCGTAGACGTTGAAGAAGCGCAGCCCGACCGTCGGGATGTTGTAGGCCTGCCCGATCAGCATGCACATGCGCTCCTGCACGAACTTGTTGAGCGCATAGATCGAGGCGAGGCTCGGCGTCTTCGTCTCGGGCGTCGGTACGGGGGTCAGGTCGCCGCCATTGCCGCTGGCGGGCTCCCACTGGCCGCGCCGGATCCGGTCTGCAGCGCGCTCGCCGATCGTGACCTTGTGGCCGTGGGCGTCGAGGTACAGGCCCTCGCCGTAGACGCTCATGGAGCTCGCGACCAGCAGCTTCTCGACGGGGTTCTGCAGGATCGCCTGCAGAAGCACGGCCGTCCCCTGGTCATTGATGCTGACGTAGTCGTCGACCTGGAACATGCTCTGCCCGACGCCAACGATCGCCGCGAAATGGTACACGGCGTCCACGCCAGCCAGTGCCTTCTTCACGGTGTCGGGGTCCCGGACGTCGCCGACCATCAGCTCGACATCGGGGGACAGGTAGTCCGGCCGCTGCCGGCCGGGGCCGTGGACCTGCTCCGAGAGGCAGTCGAGCGCCCGGACCCGATAACCCTGGGACAGGAGTTCGTCGGCAACGTGCGAGCCAATGAACCCGGCCCCACCGGTGATCAGGATGGTCTTCGGCATGGCGTCCCTCTTCTTCTAAGTACCTCGGGGAACAACGGGGCTCCGAGTAAAGTTCCAGCCGATTTTTCGGTGTAAGCCGGGGGTATTCCGAACGGATTGGAGGGTCGGCAGAGGGGCGGGACCGGCTCTCTGTGGCCGGGCCACGATCATGGCACTGTCGGCCGGCGCGGCGCGTGACTTGATCGGGGTGCGGACCACGCAACGGGGGCACCGCGCCCTGATCCGGGGTAGCCCGGGAGGTGGGCGCGGGCCTGGATCGGGGCGCAGGCGGCGCCGGCCGCCTAGAGGAACGCCGGGACGATCGAGAGGACGAGCAGGGCAGCCATGACGAGATTGAATCGGCGCAGGCGTCGATCGGTGTCGAGCCAGCGGCCGATCAGCGTACCGAATGCAGCCCATGACGCGCTGGAGGGAAGGCCGACCAGGACGAAGGCCGCGCCGATGGCAAGCACCTGCGCCGCCAGGCTCCCCTCGGGGCTGGTGAAGGTGGCAACGGCCCCGACCGCCATGATCCATGCCTTCGGGTTCACCCATTGGAAGGCAGCCGCACGCCAGAACCCGATGGGCCGCCCGCCGGCCCTGTCGCGGTCGCCATGGCCGGACCTCGCGACCAGCCAGGCGAGGTAGCAGAGATAGACGGCGCCGATCACCTTCATGCCGGCGTGGAGCATCGGGTGGGCGATCAGGGCCGTCCCGAGGCCCAGCCCGACGACCACGACCATGGCAGGGAATCCCAGGGCGACGCCCAGGACATGCGGCAGCGTCCGGCGAAAGCCGAAGGTCGCCCCCGAGGCGGTCAGCATCACGTTGTTTGGACCCGGCGTGAAGCTCGTCACCGCGGCAAAGACGAGAAGGGCTGCGAAAAGGTCGGGCATGGGGCACCGGCGGATCGTTGCGCTGGCTGCGCCCAGACTGGACGTGGGACACTTCGTGAGTCAATTTACGAAGTGTCCTATGACAAGGTTGTTCGTGCGCGAAGCTTCCCCATGGATGCCCTGGCTGGCGGAGGGCGCAGGATCAATCGCCGAGCGGCTTGCCCGCGCGGTGGCGGAGGACATCCGCGCGGGACGTCTGTCCCCGGGGAGCCGCCTGCCGCCGCATCGCGAGGTCGCGCATGCGCTCGGGATCAGCGTCGGCACGGCCACGAAGGCCTATGCCACGGTGGAGCGCTGGGGCCTCGGCCGCGGGACGAAGGGGCGCGGCACCTTCGTCGAGCTGCCGCCAGATGCGCAGGGTCCGGACGCGCCGATCGACCTGTCGCAGAACCTGCCGCCGCCGGTCCTGACCGATGCCGCCCTTGCGGACGCCCTGGCCCGCCTTGCTCGGCGGGTCGGCGGCCTGGGGTTCGGCGGTTATCCTCCCCCCGCTGGGCGCCCGGCGCTCCGCGAGGCGCTGGCGGGCTGGCTGGCGGGGCACAGGCTGCGGATCTCCGTCGACCGTGTGGTGGCGACCAACGGGGCGCAGCACGCTCTTTCGGTCGCCTTCGCTCTCCTGTGCCGCCCGGGCAGCACCATCCTGACCGAGGCAGCGACCTATCCCGGGATCAGGGCGATCGCCGCCCATGCCGGGTACCGACTGCAGGGCGTCGCGCTCGACGCCGAGGGCGTGGTGCCCGACGCGCTCGAGAAGGCGCTGCGTGCGGCCGCGGAACCCCGGGTCCTACACCTCGTCCCGACGCGCCAGAACCCGACGGCCGTCACCATGGGCCCCGGCCGGCGCCGGGACGTCGCGGCGCTGGTCCGGCGGCACGGCGCCTGGATCGTCGAGGACGACGTCTATTCCGTGCTCTCGGACGCTGGCGAGCCCACATTGGCCGAACTGGTGCCCGAGCGGACCCTTTACGTGAACAGCCTGTCCAAGGCGCTCAGCCCGGGGCTGCGCGTCGGTTTCCTGGCCTGCCCCGAATCCCTTGTCGGCGACGCCGTGCGCGGCGTCCTCGCGACGACGCTGACGGCCAACCCTCTTACCTCCCTGCTGGCCTCGGCCTGGCTGTCCGACGGTACGGCCGCGACGCTCGGCGCCGCGATCCGGGCCGAGGCGACGCGCCGGACCGCTCTCGCGATCGCAGCTTTTCCGGGACTGATCCCGGAAGGGCAGGGACCAAGCCATCATGTCTGGCTGCCCATGGCGGCGCCGGAGGCGGAAAGGTTCGCGCGCCGGGCGCTGTCGGCCGGGGTGCTCGTGACGCCGCCGGAGGCGCCGGTCGTGGACCCGGCCCTCGCGAGCGGCGTGCGGATCTGCCTTGGGGCGGCTGTCAGCGTCGAGGCTCTCGGCCGCGCGCTGGAAGTGCTGCGGGGCGTTCTCGCGGCGGGCGGATCGGGAGAGGCGGTGGTGTGACGGGCAGCCTGGTCCTGCGCCGGGCTCAGGCCGGCCGGCGGCGGAACCGCTTGGCCACGCTCACCGTCACGACCACCAGGACGAGCACGAGCAACAGCCCCAGTCCGACGCCCTCGGCCATTGGCCCCAGCACGTGCTGCAGCGCGGCGCCGGCCAGATAGCCGCCGCCCGCGAAGGCGATGGCCCACAGTCCGGCCGCCACGAAGTTTAGCGTGGCGAAGCGCCGCCAGGAGATGCTGCTCATTCCCATGGCGAAGGAGCTGACGTTGCGGACGCCATACACGAAGCGGAAGGTCAGGATGAAGCCGGTGCTGTAGCGGTCCAGCAGGGACAGGGCCTTGTCGACGCCGCACTGCATGCGCGGCCAGCGCCGCAGCAGCGCCGGGCCGTAGCGGCGTCCCACGTAGAAGTAGAGCTGGTCGCCGAGGAAGCTGCCGCCCCAGGCGCATGCGATCAGGGTGCCCAGGTCGAGCATGCCCTCGCGCGCGGCGACGCCGGCAACGAGGACGACGGTCTCGCCCTCGAGGAAGGTCCAGACGGCAACGATGGCGTAGAAGAACTGCCCGTAGTCGCGGATGAGTTCGAAGATGTCCATGCGCCGTGCGTCGGAGCCTCCGCATCGGCTGCCCCCGCGGCGCCGTACCGGTCCCAGAACATAGAGGCGCGGCGCCGCGCGCGATAAATGAAATCGCCGTAATCTTGCGGCGCGAACGGGGTGGATTGCCCACCTGCGACCTTATCCCGCAGCTTTATCCCGGAGCCCTAACCCATTGCAGCGGCGGCTTGGCGGACAGCCGTCATGAATAGCCGCACGGCGGCAGGCGGATCGATGTCGGCGCGTGTGGTCAGCCCGACCGGGCCGCTTGTGTCCGTGGTGTCCACCGGCAGCTCCGACAGGACGCCCTCCCGCAGGTCGGGTTCGGCGACCCCGCGCGAGATGATCCAGACGGCATCGCTGGTCCGGGTGATGCCGCGTCCGAAGGACGTGGACACGGTCTCGATGCGGTTGGGAAGCACGGCGACCCCGTGGGCCGCGAGCATCCGGTCCACCGCGGGCCGGATCAGGGCGTCGGCGTCGGGCAGCACGACCGTGTAGCGCGCGAGCCGCGTCAGGTCGAGCGGCCCCGGCCCGAGCAGGGGATGGCCCGGCCGCACCAGCAGCGCAACCCGCTCTGAGTAGAGGTGGACGAAGGCGACGTCGCGCATGTCGTCGGGCTGCCCCAGCCGGCCGACCACCAGGTCGAGATCGCCCTGGCGCAGCCGGTCCATCAGGTAGCGGTTCGGCCCGCTGACGAGGCCGACGACCGTCTCCGGCGCCTCCCTCTTGAAGCGCAGGACGGCGTCCGGCGCCAGACGCGAGGCGACGGTCGGCAGGACGCCGACGCGGATTGGCCGCTGCGCGCCGTCGCGCGCCTGCGCGATGCTGTCGAGGCCCTGTCGCAGAGCGGCCATGCTGGCGCCGGCATGCCGGAGGAAGACCTCGCCGAAGGCGCTGAGGAACACGCCGCTGCGGCTTCGATCCATCAGCGAGACACCCAGGATCTCCTCGAGCTCCTTCAGCGTCTTCGACACCGCCGGCTGGCTGAGCGCGAGCGCGACGGCCGCCTTTCCGACGCTGCGCCGGCGCGCGACCTCGAGGAAGCACTGGATGTGACGCTGCTTGATCCGGGCATCGATCATGGATGGCGGCCACGCAAGTACAGGAGGGTGAGGTTTTCATTACCAGCGGTAATGCGTGCGGCAGAGAAGACCATTTTTCATGGCGATATGCGATGGCATAGAAAGAGTGCGTCACGCCGAATGTTTGCAGGGAGGAGCGTCATGGCCGATACCGACGACCGGAGGCATGCCGAGGGCATGAGGACGCGGCGCGCCGTTCTCGGCGATGCGCATGTCGACCGCGCGGAGGCGAACCGGACGGAGTTCGACACGGATTTCCAGCGCTTCATCACCGAAGGCGCCTGGGGATCGGTGTGGAGCCGTCCGGGCCTCACGCGGCGGGAGCGCAGCCTGATCACCATCGCGCTGCTCGCCGCGGGCGGGCACCACGAGGAGGTCGCCATGCATGTGCGCGCCACCCGGAACACCGGTGCCAGCGCCGAGGACGTTAAGGAGGCCCTGCTGCACGTCGCCGTCTACGCCGGCGTGCCGGCCGCCAACAGCGCCTTCCGCATCGCGAAGGAAACTTACGCGGCCCTGGCGGCCGCCGAGCGCAAGGGAGAAGCTCGATGAGCACGTCGCCGCGGGACTGGTCGTCCCATCCGCCCTACGTCTATCCCGACTACAAGTCCACCGTCCTGCGCGGGCCGACCAGACCCCTGATCCCCCTGAAGCACACGCTGTCCGAGCGCACCGGGCCTGTCTACGGGCACGACAGCCTGGGCGCGCTCGACAACGACCTGACGCGCAACGGCCGCAGGAACGGCGAGCCGCTGGGCGAGCGCATCGTGGTGACCGGGCGCGTGACGGACGAGGCGGGCCGGCCTGTGCGCAACACCCTGGTCGAGGTCTGGCAAGCCAACGCCGCGGGCCGCTACGTCCACAAGGTCGACCAGCACGACGCGCCGCTCGACCCCAACTTCCTCGGAGGGGGGCGCTGCGTCACCGACGATGAGGGGCGCTACAGGTTCTACTCCATCAAACCCGGCGCCTATCCCTGGGGCAACCACCACAACGCCTGGCGGCCGAACCACATCCATTTCTCCCTCCTGGGGCCGAGCATCGCGACCCGGCTGGTGACGCAGATGTACTTCCCGGGCGACCCGCTGCTCGACCTGGACCCGATCTTCCAGGGCACGCCCGAGGCAGCGCGCAGCCGCCTGATCTCGAAATTCTCCATCGACGTGACGGAGCCGTCCTTCGCGCTCGGCTACGTCTTCGACATCGTGCTCCGCGGCGCGTCCGCGACGCCCATGGAGGTGTGACGCCATGGCGTTCAGGCAGACCCCCTCGCAGACCGTCGGCCCCTACTTCGCCTATGGCCTGACCCCCCAGCAATACGGCTACGACTTCGCCAGCATCGCGACGCCCGTGGTTGCCGACGAGACGGTGTCGGGACAGCGCATCCGGATCGTCGGGCGGGTGTTCGACGGAGCCGGGGCTCCCGTCAACGACGCGATGATCGAGATCTGGCAGGCCGACGGGCAGGGCCGCTACGCGGCGCCCGGCGGGGCCTCCAACGCGGCCTTCCGCGGCTTCGGCCGGTGCGGCACCGGCACGGATCCGCAGAACCGGTACTTCTTCGACACAGTGAAGCCGGGCGCCGTCGGCGACGGCCAGGCGCCGCATGTCGCCGTGACCGTGTTCATGCGCGGGTTGCTGACCCACGCGTATACGCGGATCTACTTCTCCGACGAGGCCGAGGCGAATGCCGGGGATCCGGTCCTCGCCAGCGTGCCGGCGGAGCGGCGCGACACGCTGATCGCGAAGCGCGAGGAGGGCGATTCCGGGATCGTCTACCGCTTCGACATCCACATGCAGGGCGAGCGGGAGACGGTCTTCTTCGATGTCTGACGCCGGAGGGCCGGAGCGGCCCCCGCTCCGGCCCTCCGTGCCCTCAGTGGACCGTGCCGGCGGCGCGGCCGCGCGGCGCGCGCTTGCCTGCCGCGCCTTTCGCCGCCGTGGCGCCAGCGCCCTTGCCGCCGGCGGCAGCCGTATCGGACGGCTTGGTGTCTTTCGCACCGGCCTTGGCGCGCGGTGTGCGGGATCCCTTGGCGGGGGTATCGGTCGCGCTGCCGGCGGACGCGCCCGTCCCGGCGGCGTCCTTGCGCCGGCCCCGCTTCGGCTTGGCGGCGTCCTCGACCACCGAGGCGGCCGCGCCGACCGCCGCCGAGATCGCGTTGGCGGCCGTATCGATCACGCCGCTGGCGACCTCGACGAGGACGCCCTTGGCCTTGCGGGTGGCGCGGGTGGTCGTGCCGCCCGCGGCCTCGGTCTTGGCGGCAACGCGGCCACGGCCGCGGCCGCGCGCCGGGGCAGTCTGGCCGGGTTCCTGAACCGGTTCCTGGACCGAGATCCGCGCCTTCACCGCGTCCTCCTCCTCGATCTCCCGCACCGCCTGGTGCCAATGCTCCGCGTCGCGGCCTTCGGGCCGTCCCTCGCGGTGCCAGATCTCGTAGGCGCGCGCCTCGATGCGTTGATGGCGGTCCATGCCCCTATCCTTTTCCGCAAATTGCGTTTGAGCCGGAACGCACAGGCGGGCGGATCGTTCCCGCGCCTTATTGGCGCGGCCTTGCGGCTGCTAGGTCACGGTAGCGAGGTCGCCCGCGGCGCCAGTCTCCCACAGCCAGCGCCGCGCCGACGGGACGCTGTCGAAGATACGGACCAGGAGCTGGTCCTGGGAGACCTTGTCGACGACGGACTGCACGGCAACCACGTTGAAGTAGAAGACCGGCTGGACCAGGGCGACGTGCCGGACACCCGCCGCGATGAGGCGCGGGATCCAGTTCTCGGTCAGCCAGCGCTGGTCCTCCGCCCCGATCAGTGTGAAGTTCGTGATGTCGCCGAGCAGCTTCGTTGCGGCGGCTTGGCGCACCGCGTCTAGCACCCGCTCGTTGGCCTCGCGGAACCGCTGGCTCGTGAAGTAACCATTCCACGACATGGTGAGGCATGGGACCTTGGGATCGAAGGTCACCACGCATTCGGATCCATCGCTTCCACCCGTCATCGCCAGATCCTGCTCCGCCGGCCTTTATCGGACAGACGGTAGCGAAGCGCTTCGGCGCGTCAAACGGGATGATCGGCAGATGGCCGCGCCGCCGACGGTCACGGCGGCCGGAGCCCAGCCAGCCCACTGTGGGGACGAGTTCCACCAGGCTGGATGGTGGCGGGGCTGGTGCCGGGTGTCGGGATCGAACCGACGACCTTCCGCTTACAAGGCGGGTGCTCTACCAGCTGAGCTAACCCGGCGCCCTGGCCTCACGGCGGCGGAGACTAGCGCTCCACGGCCGGTCCGACAAGCAGCAGGGCGGGGCGGGGAGCCCCGGCCTCATCCCAGGCGCGCGATCTCGTAGAGCGCGACGGCCGCGGCGTTGGACACGTTCAGGCTGCCGATGGGGCCGCGCGTCGGCAGGCGGGCGACGGCATCGCAGCGTTCCATGGTCAGGCGGCGCAGGCCGCTGCCCTCGGCGCCGAGCACGATCGCGACACGGCCGTCCAGGCGCGTCTCGGCCAGGGTCGCGGGTCCGCTCTCGTCGAGTCCGACGCACCAGTAGCCGCCGTCGCGCAGCTCGGTCAGCGCGCGCGCCAGGTTCACGACCCGAACCAGCGGCACCACTTCGAGCGCGCCGGAAGCGCTCTTGGCGAGCGTGCCGGTCACCTCGGGAGCATTGCGGTCGGGCAGGACCACGCCGCTCGCCCCGAAGGCCGCGGCCGAGCGCAGGATGGCCCCGACATTGTGCGGGTCCGTCACCTGGTCGAGCAGCACCAGCACGTCCCGCTCCCGCGCGGCGCCGGCGCGAATGAGATCCGCGAGATCGAGCTCGGGCAGGGGGGCCGCGTCCAGCACGGCGCCCTGGTGCACGGCATCGGGCAGCATGCGGTCCAGCGTCGCGCGATCGGTGCGGCCCGGTGCGGGGCGCGACAGACCCTTGGCCGCGGCCTCCGCCAGGGCCGGGGCGAGCGCCTCCAGCGCGGCCTCGGTCGCCAGCAGGCGGCGGATTCGCCGCTCCGGATTCGTCCAGGCGGCGGCGACGGGGTGGATGCCGAAGAGCAGCGCGTTGCCGCCGGCGGCGCGGGCTGGGCCCTTGCCCGACGGCTTCCCGGCGGCCTTGCCCGGCTGGCGCGGGCCGCGCGAATCCCGGGATGGCTCCTCGCGCGCCGCGGCGCCGCGGGGATCGCGCGGCCCCTCCTGCGGCGCGGGCGCGGCGGGCCGGGGGCCGGGCCGGCGCTCGTCGCGCCCGGCCGGATTGCGGGAGGCGGCCTGGGGGGACGCCGGGCGGTTCGGCCGGGGGCCGCGATGCTGTCCGTTCCTGCTCATGACGGGCCCCAATGTGCCCGGCCGGGGCCGTGCGCGCCAGCGGCTTCGCCCGGGCTTTTTGGCGTTGACATCGCGTTCGGAATTCTCATAGTGCGGCTTCTCCGTTCCGGGGCAGCCCGGACGGGGCGGAGGGGTTGCCGAGTGGTTAAAGGCAGCAGACTGTAAATCTGCCCGCGTCAGCGTTCGTTGGTTCGAATCCAACCCCCTCCACCATCAGTTCTGCGACGGCGGTCCCGGCCGGCGCCCGACCCGAAGCGGGAAAGGCAGCGGTGCGGAGCGTCGTTTCGTGCACTTGGTCCGCGGGTGTAGCTCAATGGTAGAGCAGGAGCCTTCCAAGCTCACGACGGGGGTTCGATTCCCCTCACCCGCTCCAGCCGCCGCACGGGACCCGTCGCCTAGGACAGACCGGACCGGAACAGAGACGTCGGCATAGGCCCACGGGGACAGAGAAGCGATGGCGAAGGCGAAATTTGAGCGGAACAAGCCGCACTGCAACGTTGGCACGATCGGTCACGTGGACCATGGGAAGACGTCGCTGACGGCGGCGATCACGAAGGTTCTTGCGGAGACTGGCGGGGCGACGTTCACGGCGTACGACCAGATCGACAAGGCTCCCGAGGAGAAGGCGCGCGGGATCACGATCTCGACGGCGCATGTGGAGTACGAGACCTCGAACCGCCACTACGCGCATGTGGACTGCCCCGGCCACGCGGACTACGTGAAGAACATGATCACGGGCGCGGCGCAGATGGACGGCGCGATCCTGGTGGTTTCGGCGGCGGACGGCCCGATGCCGCAGACGCGCGAGCACATTCTGCTGGCGCGCCAGGTCGGCGTTCCGGCGATCGTGGTGTTCATGAACAAGGTCGACATGGTGGACGACCCCGAGCTTCTCGACCTGGTCGAGCTCGAGGTTCGCGAGCTTTTGTCGAGCTACGACTTCCCTGGCGACGACATTCCGATCGTGAAGGGCTCGGCGCTGTGCGCTCTGGAGGACCGGAGCCCGGAGATCGGGCGTGAGGCGATCCTGAAGCTGATGGCCGAGGTCGACCGCTACATTCCGCAGCCG
>NZ_JAFIQU010000008.1 GCF_017355985.1 Arenibaculum pallidiluteum | reverse complement strand
CAACCCCCGAAGGCGAGGCCGAATGGGCAGCCCGCCTCGCCGATGCCCTGAAGCCCATCCTCGCCGATCCCGCACTCTACCGCGTCGAGCATTTCTGAGGACCCGCAATGGCAATCGCCCCGCCGAGCTTCACCCTGGGAATCGAGGAGGAATACCTCCTCGTCGACCTTCGGACGCGCGACATCGTCCCGGCCCCGCCCGAGGAGATGCTGGCGGCCTGCCAGGCCATAGCGCCCGAGCAGGTCCATCCCGAGTTCCTGCGCTGCCAGATCGAGGTCGGGACGAAGGTCTGCGCGACCCTGGCCGAGGCGCGCGCCGATCTCGCCAGGCTCCGCGGCACGATCTGCGAGGTCGGCTCGCGCTACGGGCTGGCGCCCATCGCCGCCTCGACCCACCCCTTCGCGACCTGGGCGCCGCTGCAGCACACGGACCGGGACCGCTACAACATGCTGGCCCGCGACATGGGCGCCCCCGCGCGGCGCCTGATGATCTGCGGCATGCACGTGCATGTGGGGATCGAGGATGCCGACCTGCGCATCGACCTCATGAACCAGGCGCGGTATTTCCTGCCGCATCTGCTGTCGCTCTCAACCTCCTCGCCGTTCTGGCAGGGGCACGACACCGGGCTGAAGAGCTACCGGCTGGCGGTCTGGCGCGAGATGCCGCGCACCGGCATCCCCGAGCATTTCCAGAGCTATGGCGAGTTCCGCCAGCAGCTCCAGATGCTGATCGACGCCGGCGTGATCGAGGACGGAACCAAGCTCTGGTGGGACCTCAGGCCCTCCTGGCGCTTCCCGACGCTCGAGATGCGGATCTCGGACGTGTGCACGCGGCTCGACGACGCCGTCTCCGTGGCCGCGCTCTTCGCCTGCCTGCTGCGTATGCTCTGGCGCCTGCGCACCCTGAACCAGACTTGGCGGCCCTACCGGAACCTGTTGATCGAGGAGAACCGGTGGCGCGCGCAGCGCTACGGGTTCGGGGACGGGCTCGTCGACTACGGCCGCGGCGCTGTCGTCCCCTATTCCGAACTGCTGGAAGAGATCCTCGCCCATACGGCCGAGGACGCCGAGGCGCTGGGCTGCGCCAACGCTCTCGCCAACGCCCGCGACATCGTGCGCCGGGGGACCAGCGCGGACCGGCAGCGGGCCGTGCGCCTGGACGCCCTGGCCGCCGGCGCGAGCGAGGAGGAGGCCTATCAAGCGGTGGTGGACTGGCTGATCCAGGAGACGCGCCACGGTCTCGACTCCTGAGCCGCCGGTGACTATAAGAACCTCCCCGAAAGTCCTACTCCTGCGGGCCGGTTCCTCCCCGGCCGATCTTCCCGAGGATGAGTGCGAGCATGGCTGATACGACAAACGACGTCGGCGGCATCGCGGGCGACCGCCTGAGGTCCTTCGTCGAGCGCATCGAGCGCCTGGAGGAGGAGAAGAAGGGTCTGCAGGACGACATCAAGGACGTCTACGCCGAGGCGAAGGGCACCGGCTTCGACGTCAAGATCATTCGGCAGATCATCCGGCTGCGCAAGCAGGCCAAGGAAGAGCGCCAGGAGCAGGAGGAGTTGCTGGAGCTCTACAAGGCCGCCCTCGGCATGGACTGACGACGCGGGTACCCGACGCGGACGCCCGGCCGGCCGCGCTTCCGGCTGGCCGGGCGTCCCGCCTCCTGCGCCGATTTACGCTGTGCCTTCCGCCAGCCAGGCGTTCTGTACGACCTCTGCCGGAATGGCATGGCCGTTCCAGGGGATGCTCCGCGTGGCGGCCATCGCGCCGGCCAGGTCCTTGCTGGGCGAGACCCCGAACTGACGCGTGTATTCGCGGCTGAACTGGGATGGGCTCTCGTAGCCGACCTTGAAGGCCGCGCCGGACACGGAATAGCCCGCGTTCATCAGCAGGTGGCGCGCCTCGGTCAGCCTCAGCTGCTTCTGGAACTGCAGTGGCGTCGTGCCGGTCACCGACCGGAAATGCTCGTGGAACGCCGAGACGCTCATCCCTGCCACGCGGGCCAGTTCGGCGACGCGCAGGGGGCTGGTGAACTCGCCCTTGATGCGGGCGATGGCCCGGGCGATCTGGGCGGCATGGGTGTTGGTATGCGCGAGGTCCTTCAGCATCGCGCCATGCCGGGAATTCAGCAGCCAGTAGTGGATCTCGCGCACGATCAGGGGCCGCAGCACCGGCACGGCCTCGGGCCGCTCGGTCAGGGCGAAGAGGCGCCGCATGGCATCCACGATCTGCTCGTCGCCTGCGAGCGTTTGCGCGGCGCAGCCCGCCATGTCCCCTGCCGGGAACCGGGCCTCGTGCACGAGCCCGCGCAGCTCCGCCATGTCCAGGTCCAGCGCCAGGGCGACATAGGGCTGCTCGGGGCTCGCATCGATGACTCGTCCGAGGACGGGAACGTCGACGCTGACGACCAGGGATTCCATCCGGCCGAAGTTCAGCGTGTTCCTTCCGACCACCAGCTGCTTCGTCCCCTGCAGGACGAGACAGAAGAGAGGCCGGTAGATCGTGGGCGTCGAAGTGCTGGGCACGCGGCTGCGCACCATCTTCAATCCTGCGACGGGCGTCGCGACGGGCTCATCGCCGAAACGGTTCGCATCCGCATAGGACATCACCCGGGCCGCAAGGTCGTCGAGCTGCATCAGATGCTCCTTCCGTCATCGTCGTCGCTGAACATCGTACCGCTTGCCTCATTGTGCGACTTGTGAATACGCCGTTCCGGAGGATCAGGCAGATTTCCCGGAACTTGAGGCAGGCTGCTCTACGCAGCCCCTGTCGAGGCGGACCGCCACCGGAAACAAGGCGTCCAGGGGCAGCGAGAAACCTGCAAGAATCGCGCTAGTCTCCGGCCCGGGCGACGGGCGCGTTGCCGGCGGGAAGCAGGTGCGGGGTGGCAATCCGCGTCTCCCTCGCTCCGGTCCTCAGCCCGGACCCGCGGGGCTGCGGCCGGCCAGACCGTTGCCGGCCGCGGCGACGGAGCCCCGTCCCGCTGACCGTGTGTCCCGGCGCGGCGAGGCGCCGAACATGCGCCCGTATTCGCGGGTGAACTGCGAGATGCTCTCGTAGCCGACGTCGAAGGCTGCCCGGCTGGCGGAATAGCCCTCGGCGAGCATCAGCCGCCGCGCCTCGATCAAGCGAAGCTGCTTCTGGAACTGGACCGGCGTGAGCGAGGTCACGGCCTTGAACCGCCGGTGAAAGGCGGAGGTGCTCATCCTGGCGGCCGCCGCGAGCCGCTGCACCGGGATGCGCTCGTGGAACTCGGCGCGCAGGATCCTGACCGCGGCCGCGATCCGCTGCGCATGGCTGTCCGGGAGCGCCAGCCTGCGGATCGCCGCGCCGTTACGCCCCGCGAGCAGCCAATAATGCAGCTCCTTCAGGATCGCCGGGCGCAGGGCCGGCGCCGCCTCGGGACGATCGAGCAGACGCATCAGACGCATGCCGCAATCGAGGGCCGCCGTCTCCGTGTCGTCCACGAACAGTGCCGTGCCTCCGCGGCCGGCCGGCGTCTCGGCGATCTCCAACTCCGCAGCGAGATCGCGGATGGCACCGACGTCAAGTTCCACCGCCAGCGCGATATAGGGCTCGTCCAGGGACGCGCGGACGATCCGTCCGGTGACCGGCATGTCATGGGCGACGATCACCGACTGTCCGGCGGAGAACTCTCCGGCCTCTGGGCCGACAGTCATCTGCTTGGTGCCCTGCAGCACCATGCAGACCAGCGGCCGGTAGACCGATCTCATGACGCCACCCGGCGCGCGCACGCACATCACGCGCACGCCGGCGATGGGTGCGACCGCCAGCCCGTCGGCATTCGCGTGCATGTCGGCATACCGGATGATCGCCTGCTTCAAAGCGTCCATGCGCCACCGTCCCCTGGTTGGACTGCATCTAATGCCGTGCCGGGATGCGCGCCAGCGCCACGGCAGCAATAGGCAAATTTCGTGTGGGATCCGGCAAGTCCCCGTCGAACCCATTCGGTATCGTTCCTACCCGGAGGTCGGCGCGGCACGAGTGCGAACCGACACACTCCATGCACGCTCCACAGCGCCTAGGGAGGTTGGTCATGAGCGATGCCGAAGGTGATTGCGGGACGCAGGGGCTGCCCCACCCCAATCGACGCGAAGTGATCGCTGCCGGCATCTCGCTGCCGGTCGTCGCGGGCGTCGCGAGCGGCATCGCCCAGCCGGCCTCGACACCGGCGCCGGAACGGATCCCCCTGCGCGTGACAATTAACGACGCCCCGTACGAGCTGAGCCTGGACCCGCGGACCTCGGCGCTGGACATGCTGCGCGAGCAGCTCAGCCTGACTGGCGCCAAGAAGGGCTGCGACCACGGGCAGTGCGGCGCCTGCACGATCCATGTCGACGGCCGCCGCGTCGTGTCCTGCCTGACGCCGGCGCTTCAGCTCGAAGGCCGGCAGGTCGTGACGATCGAAGGCCTTGCCCCTTCGTCCGGCGAACTGCACCCGATGCAGCAGGCCTTTATCGACCACGACGGCCTGCAGTGCGGCTACTGTACCCCTGGACAGATCATGTCAGCGGTGGCCTGCGTGCGCGAGGGCCACGCCGGATCGGCCGACCAAATCCGCGAGTACATGAGCGGGAATCTCTGCCGCTGCGGCGCCTATGCGGGGATCGTCGCCGCGATCCAGCAGGCCGCCCCCCGGATGGGGGGCTGAGCCATGCACCCCTTCACCTACACCCGCGCGGCCACCTCCGAGCAGGCCGTCCGCGCCCTCGCGGCAGCCGGGCCCGGCGCCCGCCTGCTTGCCGGCGGCACCACGCTCTACGACCTCATGAAGCTCGGCGTCGAGCGCCCAAGCCATGTCATCGACATCAACGCCGTGCAGGAGCTCTCTGGTTTCGACACCTCCGGCCCGCGCGAGCTGGTCTTCGGCGGCCTGTCGCGGATGAGCGACGTCGCCGCGGACAGGCGGCTGGTCGAGGGCTATCCCGCGCTCTCGGAGGCGCTGTGGCGCGCGGCCTCTCAGCAGCTCCGCAACATGGCGAGCCTCGGCGGGAACCTCCTGCAGCGCACGCGCTGCCCCTATTTCCGGGGCGGCGCGCCCTTCGCCTGCAACAAGCGCGAGCCCGGAAGCGGATGCGACGCCATCGGCGGGATCGACCGCGGCCACGCGCTGCTCGGCGGCAGCCGCTCCTGCATCGCCACGTATCCCGGCGACTTCGCGGTGGCCCTCGTGGCCTTCGACGGAGAGATCGACGTGCTCGGCCCGAATGGCGCCCGCAGCCTGCCCGTCGAGCAGCTCCACCGGGATCCCGGCGACACGCCGCATGTGGAGACCAGCCTGAGGCCCGACGAGGTCATCACCCGCATCCGCGTGCCCGCGACGCGCGCAGGCCGCGCCTCGACCTACCACAAGATCCGCGACCGCGAATCCTACGCCTTCGCCTTGGCCTCGGCCGCGGTGGGGCTGGAGATGGACGGGGACGTCGTCCGCCAGGCCCGGATCGCGCTCGGTGGCGTCGCGACAAGGCCGTGGCGCGCCCGCGAGGCGGAGGAGATGCTGCGCGGCCGGCGGCTGACCGGCCGGGCGGCCGAGGAGGCCGGGCGGATCGCCATGCGGGACGCGCAGCCGGGGAGCCACAACGAGTTCC
The DNA here is from genome assembly GCF_017355985.1 of Arenibaculum pallidiluteum. Taxonomy (GTDB): domain Bacteria; phylum Pseudomonadota; class Alphaproteobacteria; order Azospirillales; family Azospirillaceae; genus Arenibaculum; species Arenibaculum pallidiluteum. Next base: position 225,254 of record NZ_JAFIQU010000008.1, on the reverse strand, counting down.
GCATCGAGCTCGCGCGCCGCACGGTGGCGGACGCGCTGACGATTGCCGCGGGGAGGGCCTGAGCATGCCGGACGGGAAGTATCCGTCGACGCCGCGCGTCGACGCGTGGGACAAGGTCCGGGGCGCCGCGATCTATGCCGCGGACGACGCCCGGCCGCGCATGCTGCACGGCGCCCTCGCCGTCGCCGCGGTGAACCGGGGCCAGATCGTGTCCCTGGACGTGGAGCGCGCCCGCGCCGCGCCGGGCGTGCGCCTGGTGCTGACCCATCAGGACATGCAGGGCGTCCAGTCGGCGGGCTTCCTGCTGGGCGGTGGCTTCGCCTTCCAGAGCTTCCAGCCCATGCTCTCGCCGGCGATCCACTACCGCGGGCAGCCTATCGCGCTCGTCGTGGCGGACACCGTCGAGGCAGCCCAGCATGCCGCGTCGCTGGTCGCAGCGACCTACGCGGTCGAGCCCTTCCAGCTCTCGCTCGATGCCCCGGCGCAGGACATTGTCGCGCAGCATGGCTCGCCGCTGCCGCAGGCGACGTATGCGGACAAGGTTGCGGGCGATGCCGACGGGGCCTACGCCGCGGCGGCGGTGAAGGTCGATGCGACCTATCTCAGCCCGCCCCAGCATCCGAATCCGCTCGAGCTGCTCTCGACGGTGGCCGAATGGCGTGACGGCACGCTGATCGTCAAGGAGGGCTCGCAGAACTCGGGGGCCGTGCGCCATGGCCTCGCGCGGCAGCTCGGCCTGGACCCGGCGCGGGTCCAGGTGCTTTCGCCCCAGGCCGGCGGCGCGTTCGGCCAGAAGAACTCGCACCAGTCGCACACCGTCCTGGCGGCCGTTGCTGCCCGGCGCCTCGACGCCCCGGTCAAGCTCGTCGTCAGCCGCTCCCAGGGCTTCCACGGCGCGAGCTTCCGGCCGGCGAGCCGCCACCGCGTCAGGCTCGGCGCCGACCGCGCGGGCAGGATCGCGGCCGCGATCCACGAGGCCGACCAGCAGACCTCGCGCCACGATCTCTTCCCCGCATCCTTCACCGAGATGACGGCGCGGCTCTACGGCATCCGGAACTTCCGGGGGCACGAGCGCATGGTGCGGACCGATGTCCAGACGCCCGGCTACATGCGCGCGCCCTTCGAACATCCTGCCGGCTTCGCCTTCGAGTCGGCCATGGACGAGCTGGCCTACGCGCTGGACATGGATCCGGTCGCCCTGCGCCTCGCCAACGACACGACTGTGGACCCTCTCACCGGACGGCCCCTGTCCTCGCGCCATCTCGCCGAGTGCCTGCGGCGTGGCGCGGAGCGGTTCGGCTGGGCCCGGCGGAGCATGGCGCCCGCTTCCATGGTCGAGCGCGACGGCACGGCCATCGGATGGGGCGTCGCCTGCGGCGCCCACAAGGCCGCGGCCTCCCCTGCGGCCGCCCGTCTCGAGGCCTTCGCGGACGGCCGCATCCGCCTGGCCGTCGCGGGCCACGAGATGGGGCAGGGCATCCGCACCGCCCTTGCGAACGTCCTGGCCCGCCGCCTTTCGGTCGATCCGCGCACGATCGAGATCATCGTCGGGGACACGCGCGCGGCGGACCAGCACCTGACGGCGGGCTCCTGGGGCACGGCATCCGCGACGCCCGCAGCCGATGCCGCGGGCGAGCGGCTGATCCAGGCGCTCCGCTCGCTGGACCCCGGCTATTCCGGCGGTGCGCCCGCCGAGGTCTTGCGGCGCGCGGGGCGCGCCAGCGTCGCGGTGGAGGTCGCCACGAAGGCGCCGGGGCAGCCGGACGCGGTGTTCCAGCGCCTGCAGGGTGGACTTCCGGCCGTGCAGGGGCCGGAGTTTCCGGATTTCGTTTCCATGAGCTACGCCGCCCATTTCGCGGAGGTCAGGGTGGAGCCGCGGACCCGGCGGGTGCGCGTGCCGCGGATCGTGACCGTCGTCGACTGCGGGCGGGTGGTGAGCCCGCGGACCGCCGAGAGCCAAGTGCGCGGCGCCGCAATCTGGGGCCTCGGCAGCGCGCTGCGGGAGATCAGCGAAACCGATGGTCGCTATGGCGGCTTCGTCAACGCGGACCTGGCCGAGTACGTGGTGCCCGTTCACGCCGACGTCCCCGAGATCGACGTGGGCTTCATCGACGAGCCGGACCCCAGGCTCAACGCCCTCGGCGTCAAGGGGCTCGGCGAGGTCGCGATGACGGGCGTCGCCGCGGCCCTGGCCAATGCGGTGCACCACGCGACGGGCCTGCGGATCCGCGAGCTGCCGATCCGCCTGGACCAGCTCCTGGCCGCCCCGGCCGCACGGCCGACCTGACGGGGCGCCCCCAGCGTTGGCCGCGAGGGGCGTCGGGCAGGGCGGCGCCCGCACCATTGGCATCGGGGACGGGCTGCGGGGGGCCGCCCGCGGGCTCGGGCCTGGCCCGGGTTCAGGCCGTAGCCGGGCTGCGCGCGACCAGAGAAAAGCGTTCGGCCGCCTGGTCGACCACGATGCCGCTGGCGGGCACGAACAGCGCGCCGAAGCCGCGGATGTGCGGCTCGCGCCGCCTCAGCTCGGCGCATCCAGCCGCTCGATCCTGAGGCCGTTCTCCGACGCGCGGTCGTGCAGGGCTTCCATCCGGCCGAGCTGGTCCTCCGAGGCCGCGACCAGAAGCTTGGCGCTCGCGGCAGACGGTCATGGTCGCGGCCGAGCCCTCGCGGCAGAACCGGCCGCCGCGGCCGAGGTTCTTTCTGCCGCCGGCGGGCTCGCCAAGGAGGCCGAAACGCTTCGGGCCGATGTCAACGGCTTCATCGCCGTGGTGCGCGCCGCCTGACCGTGCGCATCACCTGACGACATGCTGCGGCCGCGGCCCAGGCGCCGCGGCCGTCCTTTTTCCGGGATCATCCGACCCGACCGGATCCCGCCGCGGCACTCGGCCCGGACGGCAGGCGCGGGGAATGCGCCTTACCGGCCGTACTGCTCGTCTGTCACCTTCTCCAGCCAGTCGACGGCCCGGCCGTCGAGCTGCTCCTGGATCGCGATATGGGTCATGGCGGTGGTCGGCGACGCGCCGTGCCAGTGCTTCTCGCCAGGCGGAAACCACACCACGTCGCCAGGGCGGATTTCCTCGATGGGACCGCCCTCGCGCTGACACCGCCCGCAACCGGCGGTCACGATCAGGGTCTGGCCCAGCGGGTGGGTATGCCATGCGGTCCGGGCACCGGGCTCGAACGTGACGCTCGCGGCGGCCGCACGGGCGGGCGCGCTTGCCTGGAACAGCGGGTCGATGCGGACGGTCCCCGTGAAGTACTCGTCCGGCCCGCGGCCAGAGGGCTGGGAGCCGGCTCTCCTGAGTTCCATTGCCTTGATCCTTCCTTTGCCCTGCATGCTGCGCCGCCGACGGCGATCAATCCAGGGGACCCGGGGGCGGACGATCCGGGACGGGGCTGCGCCCGAACGCCCATGCCTGCATCAACCTGCGCCTGCCGACCTGCGGCGGCCTGTATCCATGGGAGTTTCGAGACGGACGGCCGCGGTGGCAAGGGGCGGCCGCGTGGTCACGCGTGCTGTCGCACGACGCCGGCGAGGGCCGCCTGCAGCACGTCCGGCGCGACCGGCTTGCTGATCACAGTGTGGCCGGAGCTCCGGATCTCGCCCATGGCCTCGGCCGAGGTCTCGCCGGTCAGGACGATGGCGGGAACCGTGACGCCGATCTCGGACCGCACGGCCTTGATCACCTCAAGCCCCGTCTCTCCGGCGCGCAGGCGATAGTCCGCGAGCATCACGTCGGGCCTGAGCCCCGCCGTCCCGCGCAGGGCGGCCACCGCCTCCTCCATGGAGGCCGCGGGTGTCACCTCGTAGCCCCATTCGCGAAGCACGATCTCCAGCCCGGCGCGCACCAGTGCATCGTCCTCCACCAGCAGGGCCTGGCGCCCGCCGCCGTCCTGGGACTGCCGGGACAGCCGCTCCTCCGGCCGGTAGGCCACCGCCGAGACGACCGGCACCGAAACGCTGAAGGTCGAGCCTTCGCCAAATCGGGATTCGACCGAGACCGGAATGTCGAGCAGCCGCGACAGGCGCTGGACGATCGCCAGGCCCAGCCCCAGCCCGCGGCTGCGGTCGCGCTCGGGATTGCCGACCTGGTGGAACTCGTCCCAGATGCGGCCGAGATGATCGGGCGGGATGCCGGGCCCGGTATCGGCCACCGAGATCTGCAGCAGCGGCCCGTCCAGGCGCGCGTCGACGGCGATGCGTCCGTCGTCCGTGTACTTGATCGCGTTCTCGATCAGGTTCCCCAGCATGCGTCCCAGAAGCCCGGGGTCGGTGCGCACCACCGCCTTGCTGTCCGCGATCCTGAGCTCCAGCCCCTTCTGGACGGCGACCGGACGGTGAATCGCCAGCTCGTCCAGGACGCGCGACAGCGGGAACTCCTCGACATGGGGAACGATCAGGCCCGCGTCGAGGCGCGACATGTCCAGCAGGGTGTCCAGGAGGTGCCGCATGGCATCCGCCGCCTGGCGCGCCGTCGCGAGGATCGTCCGGCCGAGCGGCGAGGCCACGTGGTCGGCGAGCGTCGGCAGGAGAAGGACCAGGCCCTGGACAGGCTGGCGCAGGTCGTGGCTCGCCGCGGCGAGGAAGCTCGACTTCGCGCGATTGGCCCGTTCCGCCGCGATGCGCGCCTCGACCGCGGCGCGCTTGGCCTCCTCCATGGCCCGCTCTGCCTCGATCGCCGCCGTCACGTCGGAAACGACGCCGATCAGGCGCACGGCCCTGCGCGTCAGGCCCGTCCCCGTGAAGATCGCGCGTCCCTTGGTGGCGACCCAGACGACGGTTCCGTCAGGGCGGATGCACCGGTGCCGCAGGTCGTAGTCCCCGCCGCCCGCGGGGTCCAGGGCCGCCTCGAAGGCGGCGCTGGTCCGCTTCCGGTCGCCGGGATGGACGAGCGAGCGGAACAGCTCCGCCGTCACGGGGACATCCGGCGCGACGCCCAGGAGCTCTCGGTGGCGGTCCGACCAGGTCAGCGCATCCGTCGTCAGGTCATGGTCGAAGAGACCCAGCCGTGCTGCCTGGAGCGCGACGTGCAAGCGCTCGGCGCCGATGCGCGATGCCGCCTCCGCCTCCTTCTCGGCGGTCACGTCGAGCAGGACGCCGTCCCACACCACGCCGCCGCCGGGTTCGGCCCGGGTATGAGCGTAGCTGCGCAGCCAGTGCGAGCGCCCCGCGATGATCACCTCGTATTCGAGGTCGAAGGCCGTCAAGGTCCGTGCGGTATGCGCCAGGGCCGTGCGCCAGGCCTCCGCCGACGCCTTGGTCATGCTGGCGATCAGCAGCCGGACCAACCCGGGCCCGTCGGTGAACTCGACCCCGAGCGTCGCCGCGAGGCCGGCGCCATTGCTGATGAACGGAAACTCCATGCTCCCGTTCGGATGGCGGATCCGCCGGTAGATCATGCCGGGCAGGTTCGCCGAGATGTCCGCGAGCCGAGTCTCGATGGCGCGTTCCGTCGCGAGTACATCGAGCGCGCGCTCGGCCGCGCGGCGCCGGTAGATCGTATGCCCCACGCTGAAGGCGAGCAGGCCGGCGAGAATGGCTGCAAGCACCCCGCCGCCCATCACCAGGATGACCGGTGCTGGGCCGGGACCCGCTGCGCCCCGCGGAATGGCCGCCACGATCGTCCAGTTCGCGAGCTGGGTCGGGATCGCGAAGCCTTCGTACCAGGGGCTGCCCGGGGGATCGCTGAAGAAGCCGGGTGCAATGGTGTCCGTGCCGAGCCCGGCCCAGGCGGAGGTGGGCGGGGCGGGCAGGGGGAGCCCCGGCTCGGGCAGGGCCGCTCCTGCCCAGGCGAACAGACGGTGCTCCACGTCGAAGGCGGCCGCCTGCCAGTTTCCGCGCGGAAGCTGGTCGCGCAGCAGGTCGGCGAAGACGCCGGCGCGCACCACCGCGGCGAGCACCTGGCGGACCTCTCCCCCGCGCACCACGGGGACTCGGATCACGATCACCGGCTCGGGCCAGTCGGACGAAGTGACGAGATTGCCGACGAAAGGGCGGGCAAGGTCGAAGGCGGTCCTGAGGTCATCTGCGTCCGCGGGGCGCGTGCCGGCAGCTGGGGGGCGCGTGTCGAACAGCTTCCGGTCGCGGTCGACCAGGATCAGGTCCAGCCAGTCCCTGCGCTGGTCCAGCGTACGCCGCGCATGCTCACCGAAATTCGCGAGGTCGAGGGTGTCGAGCTCGGGCGATGCCGCGAGCGCTTTCAGCGCCTCGATCTCGTTTCCGACCTGCCGGTCCACTGCGAGCTGAAGGCGCTCGGCATAATGGCGCAGCGTCGCGTCGCGCGAGCGACCCTGCTCCCGGATGTAGAGCCCTGCGACCACGATCGCGAAGATCAGCAGCGGCAGGGCCGCCGTCAGCATGGCGATAGGCAGGCTCAGTCGGATCTTCATGCAGTCGTCGCCTCCCCTGCGGCAAGAGACGACGATTAGGGTTAACGGCTCATTAACCTTCCACGGCTCTATGCCTTCAGGTCAGACTGCCTGCGCGACCAGGCGCGACGCCCGGGGCGGCAGCCTTGTGGCGGCGGCCGCCACCCAGCGACCGCTACACGGCAACCATCACTCGGCGGCCAGCCGCGGGGCGGGCTCAGGCCGCCGGAAGGCTTCCATCAGGCGCGCCTCCCGGTCCTTGGCGGCCTTGGCGCTGGCCTCCTTGATGTGTCCGTAGCCGCGGATGTCCTCGGGAATCGAGGCGATCTCGACCGCGAGGCGGTGGTTGTCGGGGGTGAGCCCGTCGAGCAGCTCGGCCACCGTTCGCTCGTACTCCGCGATCAGCCGGCGCTCCATCTTCCGCTCCTCGGTCCATCCGAAGGGATCGAGACGCGTGCCGCGCAGCCGCTTCATCCGGGCCAGCACGCCGAGCGCCTTCAGCATCCAGGGGCCATAGGTCTTCTTCCGGGGCTCGCCGGTCGCCTCGTCGGCCTCGGCCAGCAGCGGCGGCGCCATATGGAATTCGAGCCGGTAATCGCCCTCGAAGGTGTCGCGGAGCTGCTTCAGGAAGGTTCCGTCGGTGTAGAGCCGGGCGACCTCGTACTCGTCCTTGTATGCCAGGAGCCTGTGATAGGACCGGGCGACCGCCTCGACGAGCCCGCCGTGCCCGCGCGCCTTCTGTCCCTCGACGGTCCGCACCCAGTCGACGAGGTGCCGGTAGCGTGCCGCATAGGCCTCGTCCTGATACTCCGCCAGATGCGCTATGCGGCGGGCGATCATTTCGTCGAGCCCCTGGGACAGGCGCCGGTGGGCAGGGGTCGCCGTCTCGCCGGCTTCGCCGCGCGGCGCCGCGGCCGCCTCGACCGCCGCCAGATCCACCGCGGCGCGACGGCCCCACAGGAAGGCGCTCCGATTCATCTCGACCGCAACGCCGTTCAGCTCGATCGCGCGCAGCAGCGCCTCGTCGCTGAGCGGGATCAGGCCCTTCTGCCAAGCATAGCCCAGCATGAAGGGGTTGGCGGCGATGGAATCCCCCAGCAGCGCTGCGGCCAGCCGGCTGGCATCGATCACGAACAGGTTCGAGCTGCCGCCGACCTGCGCCTCCACGTCGGCCAGGAGCTGGCCGACGGGAACCTTGAAGTCGCGGTTGCGCGTGAAATCGGCGGTGATGGTGTCGGTCGCGTTGATCACGGCGACCGTCGAATCTGGCGCCATCTTGGACAGGGCGTCGCCGCCGCCCGCCACGACCACGTCGCAGCCGAGCACGACCTTGGCCCCGCCGGCGGCGATGCGGACCGCATGGATCTCGTCCTGACGGGGCGCCAGCCGGATGTGGGTCGTCACCGGACCGCCCTTCTGGGCCAGCCCGGCCTGGTCGAGCACCGTGCAGCCCTTGCCCTCGAGATGGGCGGCCATGCCGACCAGGGCGCCGATGGTCACGATGCCGGTGCCGCCGACGCCGGTCACCAGGATGCCGTACGGGCCCTTGAGCTGCGGCAGGGTCGGCGCGGGCAGGGAACCCTGCCAATCGCCGCCCGCGCGTCCGGCCGAGGACTTGCGAACTTTGCCGCCATGCACGGTCACGAAGCTCGGGCAGAAGCCCTTCACGCAGGAGAAGTCCTTGTTGCAGGTGGACTGGTCGATCTGCCGCTTGCGCCCGAACTCCGTCTCGACCGGCACCACGCTGAGGCAGTTCGACTTCTTCGAGCAGTCGCCGCAGGCCTCGCAGACCTGCTCGTTCACGAAGACCCGCTTGGGCGGGTCGACCATGATCCCGCGCTTGCGCCGGCGCCGCTTCTCCGAGGCGCAGGTCTGGTCGTAGATCAGGATGGTGACGCCCTCGGTCGCGCGCAGCTCCTTCTGGACGCGGTCGAGGTCGTCGCGGTGATCCACGCTCGTGCCCGCGGGCAGGCCGACCGGGCCCTGGTACTTCTCGGGCTCGTCCGTGACCACCATGATGCGCTTCACGCCCTCGGCCGAAAGCTGCTTGGCGATCATGGGCACGGTCAGGGGACCGTCGTGCGGCTGGCCGCCGGTCATGGCGACCGCGTCGTTGTAGAGGATCTTGTAGGTGATGTTCACCTTGGCGGCGATGGCGGCGCGGACCGCCAGGATGCCGGAGTGATAGTAGGTGCCGTCGCCGAGATTGGCGAAGACGTGGTTCTCCTTCGTGAAGGGCGCCTGGCCGATCCATGGCACGCCTTCGCCGCCCATCTGCGTGAAGGTCTCCGTCCTGCGGTCCATCCAGGTGACCATGTAATGGCACCCGATTCCGCCCAGGGCGCGCGAGCCCTCGGGGACGACGGTCGAAGTGTTGTGGGGGCAGCCAGAGCAGAACCACGGCTTGCGCTCGACCGGCGCCTTGTGCGCCTTGGCCTTCTCCTGGCGGTCCAGGAACTCCACGCGCTGGCGGATGCCCTCGTGGTCGAGGAAGCGCAGCAGCCTCCGCCCGATCGTCACGGCGACCCTGGCGGGCGAAAGCTCGTTGTAGGAGGGAAGCAGCTCGCCACCCTGCTCGTCGAACTTGCCGACGACGCGCGGACGCACCTCGGGCCGCCAGTTATAAAGCTGCTCCTTGAGCTGGTTCTCGATGACGGCGCGCTTCTCCTCGACGACCACGATCTCGTCGAGGCCCTCGGCGAAGTGGCGCATGCCGTCGCGCTCCAGCGGCCAGGGCATGGCGACCTTGTAGACCGTCAGGCCGATATCGGCCGCCATCTCCTCGGAGATGCCGAGGTCGTCGAGAGCCTGGCGGACGTCCAGGTAGGACTTGCCGGTGGTGACGACGCCCAGGCGCGGGCGCGGCGACGGGATCACGATTTGGTCGAGCCGGTTGGCCCGGGCGAAGGCCAGCGCCGCATAGAGCTTGTACTTCATCAGCCGCTCCTCCTGCTGGAGGGGCGGGTCGGGCCAGCGGATGCTGAGCCCGCCGGGCGGCATCTCGAACTCCGGCAGCACGAGCTGGACGCGTGCCGGATCGACGTCGACCGAGGCCGAGCTGTCGACGGTCTCGGCGATCGTCTTCATGGCGATCCAGCAGCCGGAATAGCGGGACATTGCCCAGCCGATCTGGCCGTAGTCCAGGATCTCCTGCACGCCGGCAGGGTTCAGCACCGGGATCATGGCCGCGACGAAGGCGTGCTCGGACTGGTGGGGGAAGGTCGAGGACTTGCAGGAATGGTCGTCGCCCGCCAGCAGCAGGACGCCACCGTGTCTAGATGTGCCGGCGGCGTTCCCGTGCTTGAAGACGTCGCCAGAGCGGTCGACGCCCGGGCCCTTGCCGTACCACATCGAGAAGACGCCATCGACCGTGGCGTCGGGGAACAGGGCGTTCTGCTGGCTGCCCCACACGGCCGTGGCGCCGAGCTCCTCGTTGACCCCCGGCTGGAAATGGATCTGGTTTCCGGCGAGGAACTTGCGGGCCTTCCACAGGGCCTGGTCCAGGCCGCCCAGCGGCGATCCCCGGTAGCCCGAGATGAAGCACCCGGTGTTCAGCCCCGCCGCGGCATCGCGCTGGCGCTGCACCATGGGCAGGCGGACCAGCGCCTGGGTTCCGGTCAGGAAGACGCGCCCCTTTTCGAGGGCGTACTTGTCGTCGAGCGAGACAGCCGCGAGCGCCATTGCCTGTCCTCCTGCGAACACCCGGCCCCAGGGTCGGCACCCGGGCCGGGTGCGGTTCCGCATAATCGGTTCGCCCCCATGAAAGGTAACGTCTGCTGCCCTATCCCACAATTGGCAGGCCTGATGCTGGCGAAGAAAGCAAGGACCCGTCGCTGGCGCCTGCCGGGCGGCATGGGTCTTGCCATGGCGGCCCTGCGCCGGAACTTTCCCGTCCCGCCGTCCGGTGCATAAGCCTCCGGCGCCGCGTCCGGCCGGTCGAATCGCCGCCGGCAGTCAGTCCGGGACCGGACCGTAGGTCAGCCGGACCATGCCCATGGGGAGGGCCGCCGTGCCCTCCAGCCGCAGCCGGTGCCGGCGCGCAGAGCGCGGGAACAGCGGAATGCCCTCTCCCAGCAGCTCGGGCACGATGAAAAGGTCCAGCCGGTCGATCGCGCCGATATCCATGAAGGCCTGCTGCAGACCGGCGCCTCCGACGATCCACGCATCGCCCGCCCACGCACCGTCCTGGCCGCCCCGGCGCAGCGCCCCCGCCAGCCCGGGAATCCCGCCGTTCCAGGCGGCGACGTCCTCGGGCGGGTCGTGCAGCGGGCGCGAGGTCACCACGATGCCGCGCTTCCCGGGATAGGGCCAGCCGATTCCGAAGCCCATGGCCTGTTCGAAGGTGGTGCGCCCCAGCACCACGGTCCCGATCTCCGCTATGAAGGCGCCGTAGCCGGCCTCCACCTCCTGATAGGGCGCGAGCCATTCGACCCCGCCGTCCGGTGTCGCGATGAAACCGTCGAGGCTGGCGGCGATGTAGCCGCGGATGCGCGGCGCGGTTTGCGGCGGCTCAGCCATAGAGCGCGTCCAGCCGGTCCATGTAGCGCTGGCGGATCACGTGGCGGCGGATCTTCAGCGTCGGCGTCAGCTCGCCGTTCTCCACCGAGAAGGGCTCGGGCAGCATCGCGAAGCGCCGGATGCGCTCCAGGGGAGCCAGGCCGCGGTTCACGCGCTCGATCGCCTCGCCGACGACCTTGCGGAACTCGGCATCGTCGGCGAGCTGCGCCATGTCCCCAGGGTGGTCGTGTCGGCGCGCCCAGGCCAGCGCCGTCTCACGGTCCGGGACCACCAGCGCCACGAGGTAGGGCCGCCGGTCGCCGCTCACCATGACCTGCCCGATCACGGGCTCCAGCGTCAGCAGGTTCTCCAGGCGTTGCGGGGCGACGTTCTCGCCGCCGGAGGTGACGATCAGGTCCTTCTTGCGGTCCGTGATCACCAGGGAGCCGTCGTCCTCGACCCGGCCGATGTCGCCGGTCCGCAGCCAGCCGTCCTCGACTGCCCGCTCGGTCGCGGCCTCGTCGTTCCAGTAGCCCAGCATGATCTGGGGGCCGCGCACCTGGATCTCGCCGTCCTCGGCGATGCGGATCTCGGTGCCGAGCACAGGCGGGCCCACGGTCTCGTGGCGGATCCGGCTGGGCCGGTTCACGCTGATCAGCGGTGCCGCCTCGGTCTGGCCGTAGCCCTGCAGGATGCGCAGGCCGAGCGCGTGGAAGAACAGCCCGAGCTCGGGGCTCAGCGGCGCGCCGCCGGACACGAAGGCCTTGAGCCGGCCGCCGAACCGCGCCCGTGCCTTGGACCGGACCAGCCTGTCCAGGGCCCAGTCCTGCACCGCGTCGAGCGGACCCAGGCGCCCGCCCTGGCGGTAGCGCCGCGACCCGAGTTCCAGCGTCTTCTCGAAAAGGGCGCGCCGCAGGCGGCCGGCCTTCTGCATGTCGCGCTGGATGCGCGCCTGCAGCACCTCGTAGAGGCGCGGCACCGCCGTCATGATGGTGGGCCGCATCTCGGTCAGGTTGGCGGCGAGCCGGTCCACGGATTCCGCGTAGGCGATCTCGGCGCCCAGCGACAGGGCGAAGAACTGGCCGCAGGAATGCTCGTAGGCATGCGAGAGCGGCAGGAAGGAGAGGAACCGCTCCTGCTCCAGCCCCAGCTCCAGGATCAGCTCCAGCGCGGCCCGGCAGTTCGCCATCACGTTGGCGTGGCTCAGCAGCACGCCCTTGGGGGCGCCGCCGGTCCCGGAGGTATAGATGATGCAGGCGGGATCGTCGCGCCCGAGATCGCGCCAAGCCTCGGCCGGGTCGGCGGCGTCGGGCGTGCCTGCGGGATCGGCCGCGCCGCGCTCCAGCAGCTCGTCCCAGCCCAGCACGCTCACGTCCGGCCGCCCGGCCTGGGGCACGGCGTCGAAGCCGATCAGCGTCACCGGACCGGCAAGCTGCAGCGCCGCCGGCACCACCTTGCGCATCAGGGCCGGCGTCGAGACGAGGACCACCCTGGCGCCGCTATCCCCGAACAGGTGGACGTAGTCCTGCGTGGTGCTGGTGGTGTAGGCGGGCACGGTGATGGCGCCCAGCGCCATGGTCGCGAGATCCGCCTCCAGCCATTCCGGGCGGTTCTCCGCCACGATGGCGACGCGGTCGCCGCGCCCGACCCCCAGCGCGGCGAGGCCGCGCGCGGCGGCCCGCACCCGGCCGGCGGTCTCGGTCCAGGACCAGGCGCGCCATTGCCCGTCGCGCTTGGCCTGGAGCAGCGTCGCGCCGCCGCTGCGCGCGGCCTGGTCGAAGAACATGGCGGGGAGGGACGGCCAGCCATTGAACCGGGCCCTCAGCACGTCGGGATCGATCATCTCTGGGATCTAAACCAATCGCTGGGTTGGCCGAAGCCGCAGACCTGCTTATATCGGCAGTTCCGAAATGGAGGAAGAGCATGACCGGTTCCGCCAAGGCCGTCGGCAATCAGCAAGACCCCGCGCTGGGGCAGCTTCCGAGCTGGAACCTCGACGACCTCTACCCCGGTCCCGAGAGCGCGGCGCTGGCGGGCGACCTGGACCGGATGGACGGCGCCTGCAAGGACTTCGCGAAGCGCTATGCCGGCCGGCTGTCCGGCATGAACGGCGCCACGCTGGGCCGGGCCGTCGCCGAGTACGAGGTAATCGACGAGACGCTTTCGCGCATCATGAGCTACGCGAACCTCGTCTATGCCACGGACATGAGCGATCCGAAGACGGCGAAGTTCTTCCAGGGCATCCAGGAGCGGGTCAACGCGATCTCCACCCACCTGTTGTTCTTCACGCTGGAGCTGAACCGCCTGGACGACGCCCAGGTCGAGGAGGCGCTGAAGGCGCCGGAGCTCGCGCGCTACCGCCCGTGGCTTCGCGACCTGCGGGTCTTCCGCAGGCACCAGCTCTCCGACGAGCTCGAGCGGCTGCTCCACGAGAAGTACGTGACCGGCCGGGCCGCCTGGAACCGGCTCTTCGACGAGACCATCGCCGGGCTGCGCTTCCAGGTGAGCGGCCGCGACATGACGGCGACCGAGGCGCTGAACTGCCTGTCCGACCGAGACGGCGCCAAGCGGCGCGAGGCGGCCGTCGAGATCGGCAAGGTCCTCGGCGCGAACATCCGCACCTTCGCCCTGATCACCAACACCCTGGCGAAGGACAAGGAGATCGAGGACAAGTGGCGGGAATACCCGCAGCCCTGGTCCAGCCGGAACCTCGGCAACCATGTCGAGGACGAGGTCGTCGACGCGCTGGCCACGGCGGTGAAGTCGGCCTATCCCAGCCTCTCGCACCGCTACTACCGGCTCAAGGCCAAGTGGTTCGGCGGTGACCGGCTGGACTACTGGGACCGCAACGCGCCGCTGCCGGACGACGAGGACCGCGTGATCCCCTGGGACCGTGCCCGCGACATCGTGCTGGACGCCTATGGCCGCTTCTCGGGCGACCTGGCGGCGGTCGGCAGGCGCTTCTTCGACAACGCCTGGATCGATGCGGGCGTGCGCCCTGGCAAGGCGCCGGGCGCCTTCGCGCATCCGACGGTTCCCTCGGTCCACCCCTACCTGCTGCTGAACTACCAGGGCAAGACCCGGGACGTGATGACGCTGGCCCACGAGCTCGGCCACGGCGTCCACCAGGTTCTTGCCGGCCGGCAGGGGCACCTGCTGGCGGACACGCCCCTGACGCTGGCCGAGACCGCCTCGGTATTCGGCGAGATGCTGACCTTCCGCTCGCTGCTGGATGCGGAGAGCGACCCGGTGCGCCGCCGCACCATGCTGGCCTCCAAGGTCGAGGACATGCTGAACACGGTCGTGCGCCAGATCGCCTTCTTCGACTTCGAGCGGCGGATCCATACCGAGCGCCGCCAGGGCGAGCTGACGCCCGAGCGGATCGGCGAGATCTGGCTGGACGTGCAGACCGAGAGCCTGGGTCCGGCGCTGCGCTTCGACGAGGGCTACCGCAGCTACTGGTCCTACATCCCGCACTTCATCCATTCGCCCTTCTACGTCTACGCCTACGCCTTCGGCGACTGTCTGGTGAACTCGCTCTACGCGGTCTACCAGGACGCCCACGAAGGCTTCGCCGAGCGCTATCTCGCCATGCTCTCGGCAGGCGGCACGCTGCGGCACAAGGATCTGCTGAAGCCCTTCGGGCTCGATGCCTCGGATCCGGCGTTCTGGCAGCGCGGCCTCGGCGTGGTGCGCGGCTTCATCGACGAGCTCGAGGCGCAGAAGGGCTGATCCCTTCGGGTCGGACGGAAGGCGGCGCCGGCACTGGCCGGCGCCGCCCGCGCGCCCCATCTTCCTCCCATGAGCGACATGAGAGACGACAACAGGCTGGGCGGACGGCTTGCGCGCTACGCCCGGGTCGGAAGCGCCATGGCCGGCGTCGGGGCGCGCCTCGCCGGCGAGCGGTTCCTTGGCATCCGCCTCGAGAAGGCCGAGCACGCGGCGGATCTGCGCGCAGCTCTCGGAGGGCTGAAGGGGCCACTGATGAAGGTGGCGCAGCTTCTTTCGACGATCCCGGACGCCCTGCCCAAGGAATACGTGCAGGAGCTCCAGCAGCTCCAGTCCGACGCCCCGGCGATGGGATGGCCCTTCGTGCGCCGGCGCATGGCGGCCGAGCTGGGGCCGGCCTGGCGCGGACGCTTCGCCAGCTTCGAGCAGCACGCCGTATCGGCCGCCTCGCTCGGGCAGGTGCACCGGGCGACGGGTCTTGATGGGCGCCAGCTCGCCTGCAAGCTCCAGTACCCCGACATGCAGTCGGCCGTGGAGGCCGACCTGCGCCAGCTCAGGCTGGTCTTCTCGATCTACGAACGCGCCGACCGCGCGATCTCCACGCGGCAGATCCACGCCGAGATCGCCGCCCGCCTGCGCGAGGAGCTCGACTACGACCTGGAGGCCCGGCACATGGCGCTCTATGGCGCCATGCTGGCGGGCGTCGAGGGCGTGCACGTGCCGGAGCCGGTCGCCGCGCTCTCGACCCGCAGGCTGCTGACCATGACCTGGCTTGACGGGCGGCGCATCCTGGACTTCGTGCGCGAGGAGCCGGAGGCCCGAAACGACCTTGCCATGAACATGTTCCGGGCCTGGTACGTCCCCTTCTACGGCTATGGCGTGATCCACGGGGACCCGCATCTCGGCAACTACACGGTCCGGCCCGACCGCGGCATCAACCTGCTGGACTTCGGCTGCGTGCGCGTGTTCCGGCCGGACTTCGTGGGCGGCGTCCTCGACCTCTACCGCGCGCTCGACCGCGGGGACGAGGAGCTGGCCGTCCATGCCTACGAGGCCTGGGGCTTCAGCAATCCCAGCCGGGAGCTGATCGAGGTCCTGAACCTCTGGGCGCGCTTCGTCTACGCTCCGATCATGGACGACCGGGTGCGCTCGATCGAGGAGACCAACAGCACGGTCTACGGCCGCGAGACCGCCGAGAAGGTGCACCGGCGCCTGCGCGAGGTCGGCGGGGTCGAGATCCCGCGCGAGTTCGTCTTCATGGACCGGGCGGCGATCGGACTCGGGGCCGTGTTCACGCATCTCAAGGCCGAGATCAACTGGTATCGTCTCTTCCACGAGCTCGTCGAAGGCTTCTCGGTCGAGACGCTCGCGGCCCGGCAGGCCGAGGCGCTGACCCGCCACCGGGTGCCACTGCCGGCCTGAGCGTCCGTCCCGGACTTGGCCTGGACAACCCGGGCGGCCACGAGATAGGGGAGGGGGAGGCGCGATGATCCGGCTTTCGGCGAATCTGGGTTTCCTTTGGCCGGACCGGCCACTGCTGGACCGCATCGACGCTGCGGCCCGGGCGGGCTTCCGGGCCGTCGAGCTGCACTGGCCCTACGACGTGCCGGCGGCCCGGGTGCGCGAGGCCTGCGCGCGCAACGGCCTTGCCCTGCTGGGGCTGAACACGCCAGTGGGCGATGCCGCCGCGGGCGAGTTCGGCCTAGCGGCGGTTCCCGGGCGCGGGCGCGATTTCCGGGATGGCTTTGCCCGCGCGCTGGACTACGCGCGCGAGGCGGGGGCGGGCGCCATCCACGTCATGGCGGGCGTGGTGGCCCCGGGGAGCGAGGCGGCCGCGCGCGATGCCTTCGTCGAGAACCTGGCCGGCGCCGCGCCTCAGGCCGAGGAGGCCGGCGTGGTCCTGCTGCTGGAGCCCATCAATCCCGTCGACAAGCCGGACTATTTCTATGCCCGCGCCGAGGACGCCCTGCCCGTGATGGACGCCGTGGGCAGTCCCGCCCTGCGCCTGATGTTCGACTGCTATCACGCCCAGCGCACGACGGGCGACGTCACGCCCCGGCTGGCGCGTCTCATGGACCGGATCGGCCATGTGCAGATTGCGGCCGCCCCCTCCCGCGCCGAGCCCGACGAGGGCGAGCTTGACCACCGCGCCGTCTTCGCGGCGCTGGAGCGCCTCGGCTATGCCGGATGGGTCGGCTGCGAGTACAGGCCCCGCGCCGACACCGACGCGGGGCTGTCCTGGATCGGACGCCTCGGGCTTTCCCTTTGAGGTCGTCCGGGCCGGGCGGGCTCAGAACTGCGCCGAGGCCGTGAAGAGGAAGGCGCGTCCCGGCTGGTAGAGCGGCGTGACCGTTCCGAACTCCTGCCCGTATGTCGCGCGATCCGCATAGGTCTCGTCGAACAGGTTGCGGATATCGGCCCTGAGCAGAAGGTTCGAGTAGGCCGACGGCTGGTATTCCACGAACAGATTGAAGACCTCGTATCCCTCGAGCGGGCGCTGGTCGGCCAGCACGTCGTCGTAGTCCAGCACGATCTCGAGATCGGCGCCGAAGGTCAGGTTCCAGTCCGCGACGGCATGCGCCCCACCCAGGGTCAGGATCCGCCCCATGGGTGTCGCCAGATAGGTCCCGGTATCGGAATCGGCAGGCTGGCCATTGATGGTCACGTCGATATCGGCGTATTTCGCGCGGACATAACCGGTGTTCCAGGCGTAGCCGATCCCGATCTCGTAGCCTTCGGAACGCACGTCATGGGCCTGCGTCGCGCTCGCGACGGCGAAGCGCGCCGCCCGTGCGTCATCGATGTCGGTGCGGAAGACGCGGCCTTCGGCGGTGACGCCCTGGTAGCGCGCTTCCAGGCCGGCCGTCACGTTGTCGGACGTCACGGGCTCGGGGCCGCGGGCTCCGTAGCGCCATGCCGTGTTCATGATGAAGTTCTCGGCCAGGGGAATGCCGCCCCAGCTGTGCGAGTAGCCGGCCTTGGCGGTCAGGAACTCGGGGTGGAGGTCGAATTCGCCCGAGGCGTTGTAGCTGACACCCGAGTTGGTCCAGTCCTCGCCGGTGGTTCCCTCGAAGACCTGGCGGTCGCCGCGCAGGCCGGTCGACAGGCGCAGCCGGTCGACGGGCGCTACGCGTGCCTGGGCGTAGAGGCCTGTGTTGTTGGCGCGCTCGCCGACGGAATAGGTCTCGTCCTCGTAGGTCCCCTCGTCGCGATAGAAGTCGGCGCCGGCGGTGATCGATCCGAAACCGAGCGAGAACCGGTTCTCGACCTTGCCGTTGAGCGAGCTGGTCTCGCCGCCGCCGGGATAGCTGCCGGGCACGGTGCTGGCTCCGACGGGGCGCGTGAAGATCGTCGTGTCCACGTCCGAGCGGCCGTAGGCGAGCACGACCTTCGGGTCCCACAGTTCGGTCGGGCGCGTCTCGGTGAAGGTGAACACGGCGTTCTTGCGGTCCAGCCTGTAGTCGCGCACGCGCGGCTCCCAGGCCGGGCGCCCCGAGATTGCCCCGATATTCGCGCGGAACGGCCGCGAGGCATCGTCGCGGACCTGCTCGTAGCTGAGCTGGAACCGGCTGCCGGCCTCGGTCTCCATGGCGACCTTGCCGAGCCCGCTCACGAGGTCCGTCGCCGTGCCGCGGACGGTCTCTCCGTTTCCGGCCTCGAACCGGCCGCCCTTTCCGTAGGTCGCGTAGCCGAGCGCCTCGAAGCCCTGATGACGGCCGTAGCCGGCACCGCTGGTGGTCAGGCTCGGCCCGTTGGTGTTGAGCGTGGATTTCACGAAGGCGCCGACGCCGTCACCCTCCAGGAGGTCACGCGCGTCCTTCGTCTCGTAGGCGATCGCGCCGGCCAGCGCTCCGGGGCCGGCGTCGGCGGGGGCCACCCCGGCATCGACGCGCACGACCTTCAGGAAGGCGGGATCGATCAGCGTCGTCCCGTTGTGATGGAAAACCTTGTTGTTCTGGCGGCTGCCGTCGACGGTGACGGCAAGGTTCGTCTCCTCGACGCCGTTCACATACACCTTCTGCGACATCGGGACGGAACTGCCGACCCGGATCGACGGCTCGCCGGCGAAGACATCGCGAATGTCCGTGGGGTTCTTCCGGTCGAGATCATCCTGCGTGATGAGGGTCTGGCCGATCCCCGACCCATGGCCGGCCGCAGAGACCGTGACGGGGTCCAGCATCATCGCGCCCGTGGCCGCGGACGGCCTTGCAGCGGGCGCCGGATCCCCCGTCGCAACGATGGATGCGGTGGATGGGCCGGCCATGCGCAAGCCAAGCCCCGTCCCGGCCAGAAGCGTCTCCAGGGCGCGGGCGGGCGTCATCGTTCCATTGACCGCGCTCGAGGTGCGCCCGGTCGCCAGCGCGCTGGCGTAGCCGACCTGCCAGCCTGTCTGACGCGCGAAGGCGTCCAGCGCCGATGGCAGCGGCTGGGCGGGGATCGTAAACTCCATCCGGCCGGCGTCACCGGCCTGTCCCGGCTGCTGCGCCAGCGCCCCGACCGGCATGGCCAGCGCACCGCCGAGAGCGGTCGATGCCATGAGGGCGAAAGCCATGTGCCGGGCGACTGCCCCCTGCACGCGTGGTGTGGCTTTCCGTGGCGACGCCGTCCGGCAGTGCATACCTCTGATCTCCTCTCTCGTGCTGTCCACGGGGAGGCGATCGCACCAGCCGAAAGCCGCCCCGTTTCGGCAGACGTTCGAGGGCGGCATTTCTCACAAAAATAGGGAACCTATCCCAGGACGATCAGGCCGCCGGGCAGGACCGTCATGCGGATCCCGGTGATCGCCGCGAGGGAGCGGAGCGCGCCGACCGGATCCTCCAGGCGGTAGTTTCCGCTGACCCGCTGCTGGTTGACGCGTCCGTCGAGGACCAGGATAGGGGCCGCATGGTACCGTCTCAGATTGTCCACGACCGCCGACATGGGCTGCTCGTGGAAGACGTACCGCCCCTCGCGCCAGGCCAGCGCCAGCTCGGGCCGGACGCGGGCGACCGGCGACAGACCAAGGGCCGACGCGATCACCTGCTCGCCGGGAGCCAGCGGCTGCGTCCTGTCCGGCTGCTCGTCGTCCCGGACGGTGACGCGGCCGCGCTCGAGGAAGACGGAGTCCGCGTCCCCGTCCGTGCGGACGGAGAAGGCGGTCCCCGTGACCTCGACCGTGCTGAACCCGGCCAACACGTGGAACGGCCGGGACGGGTCGGGGACCACGTCGAAGAACGCTTCGCCCCTTAGCAGCCGGACGTGCCGCCGGCCTTGGCCGAAGTCGAGCGCGACGGCCGATGCGGTGTTCAGGAGCAGGCGCGATCCGTCTGGCAGGCCGATCTCAAGCCGATCTCCCGCGGCGGTCGCGAAGTCGGCGCGCCAGTCCACGGTCAGCGCCGGCACGAGACTGAGGGCGAAGACGGCCAGCAGCACGGCAGCCGCGAGGGAGCCCAGGCGGACCCAGGCGCGGGCCGGCCTGCGCCTGCGGGCGGGCATGCGGGCGACGGCATCCCGCGGGAGGGCCGGGAAGGCATCATCCTGTAGCGGCGAATGGCCGTGGCTCGCGAGCGTTGCCGCGGTCAGCTCGGGCATCCGGCTGATGCTCGCCAGCCGGTCGAAGGCCGCGGCGTGGCGGGGATCGCTCCGGCGCCAAGCCTGGTAGGCGGCAAGCGTCTCGGCGTCGGCGGCCGCATCCTGCAGCGTGACGAACCACGTGAGCGCCGCGTCGGCGATGGGGTCCGGGTGCCGATAGGCGTCTGCTTCCGACCTGCCTGTGTCCTCCGGCTCCTGCCGCACCCGGGTCATCCGCCGCTCTGTCTCGAAGCTTGTATCCATCTTAGACGCACCAGCCGGCCCATGTCACAAAGCAGCCCGTCGCCTTGACAGAGTAAATCCGCGAATGATAATCGTTCGCATAATTGTCCTGCATGCCTGCGGCGCGAAGGGCTAGCACGTCCCACGTCGCTGCGGTCGGCAGCCACGCGCCGCGCGGGCGCTCATTGGTTGGGCAAGACGGGGCCTCGGAGAGACGACAGCCTGACCATGCCGGCAAGTCTGAACGCCATCTACCTCGATCATCGGCATTCCCTTCTCGGGCGGGCCATGAGGATCGTGCGCGACGTGCAGACGGCCGAGGATCTGATCCAGGAGAGCTATCTGCGGGCCCGGCGCGCGGCGGAGAGCGGACAGATCGACAACATCGTCGCGTTCCTGCACCGCACGGTCCACAACTTGGCGCTGGACCACATCCGGCGCCGGAGGACGAAGGAGCGCTTCGAGGTTCCGTGCGAGGACTTCGATCCGCTGCAGATCGCGGCCGAGATCCCATCGGCGGAAGAGCATCTGCTGCACCGCGAGCGGCTCGGCAGTTTCAAGGCGGCCCTCGACGCGCTTCCAGAGCGGGCGCGCCGCGTGTGGGTCCTCAACAGGGTCGAGGGCTGGACCTATCCCAGGATCGCCGAGCATCTCGGCGTGTCCCCGGGAACGGTATTCAACGACATGAAGCTCGCGATGGGGCATTTTCTCGACGCCCTGTCCCGTTCCGGGCGCGACTGATCCCGGCGCGCGGGTCGCGGGAGCAGCCGTCGACCCCGGAACGCACCGTCCGTCCACCCATTCGCCACGACATCATGGCCGTGACTCCAGGCCCCTGGACGCGGCTGCTTGTCGCGTCGCGCAAGCTTTGCTCGTCCGAAATTAGCGTTCTCTGTATGTGAATTCTGCCTCCCAGCCCAAGCCGCGTTGAACAAGTCCGCCATGGTTCCCGTGAAACTTCACAAATGAGATTCGTTAGGGCATGGTGCCGTCGCCATCGAGCGGCGCCCTGGCAGCGGCGCAAGCGTTCAAGGGGTGTGACAGGATGAAGATCGCCGTTCTCCGGGAACGGCGCGCCGGTGAACGGCGCGTCGCGGCCTCCCCGGACACCGTGAAGAAATACAAGGCGCTCGGCCTGGACGTCGCCGTCGAGACAGGTGCCGGGGAAGGGGCCTCCGTCCCGGACCAGGCCTTCGCCGACGCCGGCGCGACCATCGCTCCGGATGCCGCTGCGACCCTGGCGGATGCCGACGTGATCCTGAAGGTCCAGCGGCCGATGACCGCTGCCGAGGGGCTGGACGAGCTCGCCGGCGCGAAGCGCGGCGCCGTCCTGATCGGCATCCTGAACCCCTACGGCGCGCGCGACCTGCTGCCGGCGTACAACGCGGCCGGGGTCACCGCCATGGCGATGGAGCTGGTGCCGCGCATCACCCGCGCCCAGGTGATGGACGTGCTGTCGTCTCAGGCTAACCTGGCGGGCTACCGTGCCGTGCTGGACGCCGCCTACGAGTTCGGCCGCGCCTTCCCCATGATGATGACCGCGGCCGGCACCGTCCCGCCCGCGCGCGCCTTTATCATGGGTGTGGGCGTCGCGGGGCTGCAGGCGATCGCGACCGCGAGGCGCCTGGGCGCCGTGGTGTCCGCGACCGACGTGCGCCCCGCCGTCAAGGAGCAGGTCCAGTCCCTCGGCGCGACCTTCGTCGCCGTGGAGGACGAGGAGTTCCGCCAGGCCGAGACGGCCGGCGGCTATGCCAAGGAAATGAGCAAGGAGTACCAGGCCAAGCAGGCCGCCCTCGTCGCCGAGACGCTGCGGAAGCAGGACCTCGTGATCACCACGGCCCAGATCCCGGGCCGCCCGGCGCCCCGCCTGATCACCGACGAGATGGTGCGGACCATGCGGCCTGGCGCCGTCATCGTCGACCTGGCGGTCGAGAGCGGCGGCAATGTCGAGGGCTCGGTCGCCGGCGAGGTCGTCGAGCGCCACGGCGTGAAGATCGTCGGCCACACCAACGTGCCCAGCCGCATCGCGGTCGACGCCTCCGCCCTTTACGCGCGCAACCTGCTGGCGCTGGTCCTGACCTTTTTCGACAAGGACAAGGCTTTCGCGCCGAACTGGGACGACGAGATCCTGAAGGCGGTCACCCTGACCCGAGACGGTGCCGTCGTCCATCCCGCCTTCGCCACCACGCCGGCCTGAGGGAGGCCCCATGAACCCAGAGTCCATCTCCCAGAGCGCGGCCGACCTCGCGACGACCGCGCGCACCCTGGCCGATCAGGCCGCAGCGCTGGCCAACCAGACGACCCAGCTCGCCGCGGCGGGCGCCCACGAGGGCCCCGGCTTCTTCGTGTTCGGCCTGACCGTCTTCATGCTGGCCTGCTTCGTCGGCTATTACGTCGTCTGGCGCGTGACGCCGGCCCTGCATTCGCCCCTGATGGCGGTCACCAACGCGGTGTCCTCGGTCATCATCGTGGGCGCCATGATCGCGGCCTCGCCCGAGACCTTCAACTTCTCGACGGTGATGGGCTTCCTGGCGGTGATCCTGGCCTCGGTCAACATCTTCGGCGGGTTCATCGTCACCCAGCGGATGCTGGCGATGTTCAAGAAGAAGCCCCAGCCGGCAAAGTCCTGAGGAAGCAAGACCCATGGCAACCTTCGCCACGCTGGCCTATCTCGTCGCCGCCGTCTGCTTCATCCTCGCGATCAAGGGACTCGCAAGCCCCGAGACGGCGCGCCAGGGCAACTTCTTCGGCATGGCCGGAATGGCCATCGCCATCGTCACCACGCTGATCCTGCCGGGGGCGCTCTCCGGCCTTTCGTACGTCCTGATCTTCGCGGGCATCGTGATCGGCGGCGCCATCGGCACCATCGTCGCCCAGCGGATCCAGATGACGGCGCTGCCCCAGCTCGTCGCCGCCTTCCACAGCCTCGTGGGCCTCGCGGCGGTGTTCGTCGCCCTGGCCGCGTTCTACACGCCCGAGGCCTACGGCATCGGCCGCTTCGGCGAGATCCGGGCCGGCTCGCTGGTCGAAATGGCGCTGGGCACGGCGATCGGCGCCATCACCTTCACGGGTTCGGTGGTCGCCTTCGCGAAGCTGCAGGGCCTCGTCAGCGGCAAGCCGCTGGTCTTCCCGATGCAGCATCCGCTGAACGCCGCGCTGGGCGTGCTGCTGCTGGTCCTGATCATCTGGCTGTGCCTCAGCAACGCGCCGGCCGCGATGTGGCTGATCGTGCTGGTCTCGCTGGCCTTGGGCCTGCTGCTGATCCTGCCCATCGGCGGCGCCGACATGCCCGTCGTCGTCTCCATGCTGAACAGCTATTCCGGCTGGGCGGCGGCCGGCATCGGATTCACCCTGGAGAACAACCTGCTGATCATCACCGGCGCGCTGGTGGGATCCTCGGGCGCGATCCTGTCCTACATCATGTGCAAGGGCATGAACCGCTCGATCTTCAACGTGATCCTGGGCGGCTTCGGCGGCGAGGCCACCACGGCGGGCGCCGCCGGGGGCGGCGAGCGCGGCGCGGTCAAGTCCGGTTCGGCCGAGGACGCGGCCTATATCATGAAGAACGCCCAGTCGGTGATCATCGTCCCCGGCTACGGCATGGCGGTGGCCCAGGCGCAGCACGCCCTGCGCGAGATGGCCGATGTCCTGAAGCACGAGGGCGTCCAGGTTCGCTACGCGATCCATCCCGTCGCGGGGCGCATGCCCGGGCACATGAACGTGCTGCTGGCCGAGGCGAACGTGCCCTACGACGACGTGCTGGAACTCGAGGAGATCAACCGGGACTTCGGCCAGACCGACGTGGCCTTCGTGATCGGCGCCAATGACGTCACCAACCCCGCCGCCAAGACGGACCCGGCCTCGCCGATCTACGGCATGCCGATCCTGGACGTGGAGAAGGCCAGGACGGTGCTGTTCATCAAGCGCTCCATGGCCTCGGGCTATGCCGGCGTCGAGAACGAGCTGTTCTTCCGACCCAACACCATGATGCTCTTCGGCGACGCCAAGAAGATGACCGAGGAGATCGTGAAGGCGCTCGAGAGCTGAGCGCCTTCACGGGGGCACCCGCCGGGCCGGCCGTGGCCGGCCCGGCACGCCCTCAGCTCTCGCGGAAGCTGCGGCGCAGGCTGTCCAGGAACGGCTGGACGAGATAGTCCAGCATGGTCCGCTCGCCGGTCGCGATCATCACCTCCGCCGGCATGCCGGGCGTCATGGCGAGACCGGGCGCCAGCCGGGCCATCTCCTCCCGGGGCACCACGACGCGCGCCAGGAAGTAGGGCTGGCCGGTGCGCTGGTCGGTAAGCCGGTCGGCGGTCACGTCGCGCACCGTGCCGGTCAGGCGCGGAAGGTTGCGCTGCTTGAAGGCGCTGAGCACCACATGCGCCTCCAGCCCCACATGGACGTCGTCGATGTCCATGGGCGAGACCTGGGCATCGATCACCAGCTCGGCATCGGCCGGGACCACGTCCATGATCGGGTCGCCCGCGCGGATCACGCCGCCGCTGGTGGTGATGCGCATCTCCATGACCTGGCCGGCCACCGGGCTGCGCACCAGCGTGCGCTCCAGGGCGTCGCGGGTCGCCTGGATCTCGCTGCGCGTGGTCGCGAGCTTGGTGCGGGTGTCCGCGAGATCGGCGCCCACCTGGTTCTGCCAGCGCTCGGTCTCTGCCAGGATCTGGGCGCGGGCCTCGCCGATGGCCTGCTCGGCGCGGGCGATCTCGGCGCGGCTGGTCGCGCGGTCACCCTCGATATCGGCCTTGGCGCGCTCCAGCGCCAGCAAGCGCGGACGGCGCTCCAGCCCCTTGTCGACGAGCTCGCGCACGCCCTTGGCCTCCTCGACGATCAGGGCGAGCTGGGCATCCTGGCTGCGAATGCGCGCCTGATGGCCGGCGATCTCCTCGCGGAGCTGCAGGATGCGCTGGTCGAGCACGACCTCCTGGCTGCGCCGCGCCGCGCGGCGGGTCTCGAACAGCTCGCTCTGCAGCGTCACCACCTCGACCACGCGCGGGTCGGAGCTGGCCGTCAGCTCGGCCGGGAAGGCCGGTGCCGGCAGGTTCTTCTGCTCGGCAACCAGCCGCGCCTCGATCGCGGACAGGATGCGGACCTGCTGCTCCAGCGACTCGTTCTGGGAGCGCGCACGCACGTCGGCGAGCCGCAGGACCGGCTGTCCCGCCGCGACCTGGGTGCCTTCGCGAACCAGGATCTCGTCGACGATCCCGCCTTCAAGGTGCTGCACGGTGCGGCGCTTGCCGTCGGGTGCCACGACGCCCGAGGCGACCGCGGCGCTCGTCAGCGGTGCCTGCCATGCCCAGCCGCCGAAGCCCCCGAAGAAGATCGCGATGGTCAGCCAGCCGACCCGGCGCAGCCCGCGCACGCTCTGAGAGGCGGTGGCCGGAAGCTCGGGGAAGGCGGCCGCGGTGCGCGGCGCGGGAAGGGCGGTGGCCGGCGCGCCGGTCGTCAAGCTCGACATGTTCAGTTCCTCACTCGCCGCCATTGCCCGAAGCAATGGCGGCCTGCTGGCCGGCGGCGCGCAGCGGCGCGACCTTGGGACGCGACAGGCGCGCCAGGACGGCCTCGATGGGGCCGAACAGGCGTAGCATGCCGGCCTCCATCACTGCCGCGTGGTCGCAGGCCTTCAGCAGTCCGGTCCGGTGCGTCACCACCAGGACGGTGCAGCCCTCGTCCTTCAGCCCCAGCAGGGCGCGGGCGAGCGCTTCCTCCCCCTCGGAGTCGAGGTTGGCGTTGGGCTCGTCCAGCACCAGCAGGCGCGGACTGCCGTAGAGGGCGCGGGCCAGCGCCACGCGCTGCCGCTGCCCCGCCGAAAGCCGTTCGCCGAAGCGCCCGATCTCGGTCTCGTAGCCTTCGGGCAGGCGCAGGATCATCTCGTGGGCGCCGGCGCGCCGGGCGGCCTCGACCACCGCCTCGGCCGGGCCATCGCCCATGCGCGCGATGTTCTCGGCGACCGTGCCGGCGAACAGCTCGATGCCCTGGGGCACATAGCCGATATGGCGGCCGAGCTCGTCGGGCGACCAGCGGGCCACGTCGGCGCCGTCAAGGCGCACCGCGCCCTGGCTAGGCTTCCAGGCACCGACCAGCAGCCGGCACAGGCTGGACTTGCCCGATCCCGACGGGCCCATCAGCGCGCAGACGCTGCCCGGCAGCAGCTCGAAGGAGACCTGGCGCAGGATCGGCGTCTCGCCCGCGCGCCGCTGGAACCCGACATTCTCCAGCGTCAGGCGGCCCAGGGGGGCGGGCAGGGAGGTGCGCTGGCGCTCGACGGGCACGGTCGCGAGCAGCCGGCTGAAGCCGCGCCAGCCGGCCCGTGCCGCGACGAACTGCTTCCAGGCGCCGATCGCCTGCTCGACCGGCGCCAGTGCGCGGCCCATCAGGATCGAGGCCGCGATCATGCCGCCGCCCGTCAGCTCGTGCTGGAGCACCAGCCACGCGCCGACGCCCAGCAGCAGGATCTGCAGGACCTGGCGGACGGCCTTGGTGATGCCCAGCAGGATCGCCGAGCGCTCCTCGGCCTGGCCCTGGCGGGACAGCGTCAGCGCGTGCAGCCCCGTCCACCGGCGCATCAGCGTGCTGCCCATGCCAAGCGCGTGGATGGACTCGGCGTTCCGGATCAGCGCATCCGCGGTGTCGCGCTCGCGCTGCGCCGCCTCGCGGTTGTCCCGCAGGGGAGCCCGGGTCAGAGCCTCGTTCAGTACGGCCAGGCTGAACAGCACCACGGCTCCGGCCAGCGCGACCGCGCCGAGCCAGGGATGCATGATCCAGATCACCGCGAGGAACAAAGGCAGCCAGGGCGCGTCGAACAAGGCGTTGATGCCGTTCCCGCCGATGAAGGAGCGCACCGCGGCGAGGTCCGACAGGCCACGGCTGCCAGCATCGACCCCGCGCAGCGTCAGCACTTGCGAGGCCGCGAGGATCGGCGGAGACAGGCGCCGGTCCATCCAGCCCGAGAGCCGGCTCAGCATGCGGCCGCGCAGCATCTCCAGGACCGCGTAGATCGCCAGCGCGAAGCAGGCGACCACCGTCAGATAGACCAGCGTCTCGACCCGGCCGGCGCTCAGCACGCGGTCGAAGACCTGCATCATGTATATGGAACCCGTCAGCAGCAGGAGGTTCAGGAAAAGGCTGAACACCCCGACCACGACCAGTTCGCGCCGGAGCCCTCTCAGAAGGTCACGGACCTGGTCCACGCATCCCTCGCACTGAATTTACCCTGCGGCAGATAAAGCTTCTGGAGCCCTCGGAAGGAAGGCGTGCATACGGGGGCCGACTAACTCTTTGGATGCCGCGACCGGAGATGCCCCTGCGCTGTTGAGTGCATGACGGAGTTATCCCGGCACGCATCAGGAGGCGGAATGAGCGGCGGAGAGAACGAGATGGACCGGGCCCCGGCAGGCGGTGGGGCAGGCCGTGACAAGGCTGTGCCACAGGGAACGCCGGCGGAAGGCACGGGCATCGATACCGGCATCGACGAGGACGGGAACGCCGGCACCGATGGAAAAATCAGCAGCGGCGGCTCCGGCTCGCTGCGCACGCCGCCCAGCGGCGCGACGGACGAGGGGCGAGACTACCCTTGAGCCCCGGCACGGGCCGGGTCCGGGCAGGCGGGTCCGCGGATGGACCCGGCCGGGTGGGGTCCGCGGCCCGCGCGAACGCCGAAAGCCGCCACCGTACCGGACGGGGCGGCCAAGACATCGGCCTGGCGACGGCGCTCCCTGGCCGGGAGCGCGCTGCCGGAACGGGCTTTAGTAGCCCTCGCGCTCCATGCGCTTGCGGAGGAGCTTGCGCGTGCGGCGCACGGCTTCCGCCTTCTCGCGGGCGCGCTTCTCCGACGGCTTCTCGTAGTTCCGACGCAGCTTCATCTCGCGGAAGATACCCTCGCGCTGCATCTTCTTCTTCAGCGCGCGGAGGGCCTGATCGACATTGTTGTCACGAACCAGAACTTGCACGTTCGTTATCTCTCCTTCCGTTGAGCCGAAAGCGGAAACGGCTTGCGGCGCACCGCCGTCAAGGTGGCGCGCCTTCTATCATGTCCGGATGCCCTGGGAAAGGGACAAATCGGGCTAGGACGCGCCCTCGCGACGCGGCCTTTGCATCGCGCGACCATACACCGGATACTGAGGCATGGCCATCCTGAAGATCGCCCGCATGGGGCATCCCGTCCTCCGGCGCGTCGCCGAGCCGGTCGCCGATCCCGCCGACCCAGAGATCCTGCGGCTCGCCCGCGACATGGCGGAGACGATGCTGGACGCCGGCGGCGTCGGACTTGCCGCGCCGCAGGTCCACGTGCCGCTGCGGCTGATCGTGTTCCGGGTCCCGCAGGACCGGGTCGGCGAGGGCGAGGAGGCCGCGCCGGGCATCAGCATCCTGATCAACCCCGAGATCGAGCCTCTGGGGGACGAGACCCTCCTGGCCTGGGAGGGGTGCCTGTCAATTCCCGGACTGCGCGGCGCCGTGCCGCGCCATGCGCGGATCCGCTACACCGGGTTCGACATCGGCGGCAACCCGGTGTCGGTGGAAGCCGCGGGCTTCCATGCGCGCGTGGTCCAGCACGAGCTCGACCATCTCGACGGCGTGCTCTATCTCGACCGCATGGAGGATTTCGGGCGCCTCGCCTTCGAGGAGGAGATGCGCCGCTACCACCTGCCCGAACCCACGGAAGGCTGAGCGACATGACGGGAGCCGCTTACGACGAGACCGAGACGGCGTTGCGCGACGAACTGTTGCTGGCGACGCTGCCGAACATCGCCTTCGACGGCTGGAGCGCCGAGGCCCTGCGCGCGGGCGCAGCCTCCGCCGGGCAGGACTGGGCGACCGCCCGGCGCCTGTTCCCCGAGGGCGTGCCCGAGCTGGTCGACCATTTCGCCGACTGGGCGGACAGGCAGATGCTGGCCGGGCTCGCCACCCTGGACCTGGATTCCATGCGCGTGCGAGACCGGATCCGGACCGCCGTGCGGCTGCGCCTGGAGATCCTCGCCCCGCACCGCGAGGCGGTGCGGCGCTCCATCGCCTGGTTCGCGCTGCCGCAGAACGCGTCGCAGGGAGTGCGGCAGCTCATGCGCACGGTGGACCGCATCTGGATTGCGGCCGGGGACGTCGCGACGGACCACAACTGGTACACGAAGCGCGGCCTGCTCGCAGGCGTCGTCTCGGCGACGACGCTCTATTGGCTCGATGACGCGTCGGAGGATCTCGGCGACAGCTGGGGCTTTCTTGACCGTCGCCTGGACGACGTGATGCGCGTCGGACGCGCCACCAGCCGGATCGGCGGGCTCGGCAATCTCGGACGCATCGCCAGGGTGCTGCCCTCGCCCGCGCGGTTCCTGCGTCAGTTCCGCCGCGACATGCGGGAGGCCTGAGCGCCGCGCGGGCTCCGTGGCTTCCGGGGCGCCGCGGCGTCCCGGGTCCTGCGGGCGGCCTCGACCGCCAGCCGGGCCCAGGGCAGCAGCGCCTCGGGATCCTCGAGCGCGTCGTCGGGCGGCGGGTAGTAGGGCAGGGCGGGCCTGTCGGCCATGGGGCGGAAGGGCTCCAGCCCCTCGGCCTCGAAACGGGCGCGGGTGACGTCGTCAGCCTTCAGGTACAGGACGTCGTCCGAGACGATCGCGAAGAACAGCCCGCCGCAGCGGAGGCCCCAGCCCCCGAACATCCTGCGCGCCGTGACGTCACCGAGGGGCGCCAGCATCTCTAGGGCGAAGCGGAGGAAGTCGCTCAGTGCTTCTTCCTGAAGGCGTCGAGCGCCACGACCTCGCCCTTCTTGGGCGGCTCCTCCGGGCGGGCGGCCTCGGCCACGCGCTCGGTCACCTCGGCCTCGATCTGGTCGACGGCATCCGCCGCGTCCGCCGCGTTCAGCGGCTGGAACTGCAGGGCGAAGTTGACAGAGGGGTCGGCGAAGGTGGTGATCGCCGAGAACGGCACGACCAGCCGCTCGTGCACATTGTTGAAGCTCAGCGTGACGCCGAAGGCCTGCTCCGTCACCTCAAGCGCGTAGAACTGGTACTGCAGCACGATCGTCATCTCGGACGGGTACTGCTCGCGCAGGTAGGGCGGGATGTCGACCCCGGAGTGCCGGGTGCGGAAGGTGATGTAGAAATGGTGATTGCCGGGAAGCCCGTGATCCGCCGCTTGGCGCAGGGCCTCGCGGACGACGCCGCGCAGGGCGCTTTCCACCATCACGTCGTAGCGCAGGTACTCGGTGCCCATCGGATCCCAGCGTCGCCAGAGAAGCGAGTGGGGGGACTTCTGTTGCCCGGCGCCCCCCGAGCCGCGCGCTACTTAGCCGTTAGGCGGCAGCGCGGAGTGCAACGTTGTCGTTGGCACTTCTGAGATGGCCCGATAACGGCGGAACCATGCCGAGCGAAAACTATGCCTTTACCACGCGCGTCGATCCTATTTCGCCCCCCAAGGTCCGTGCTCCGGAGAACACGGTGGATTGGTGGAGGCGCCGGGTACCGCCCCCGGGTCCGCAACGCTTATTCCACACAGCGTTTATCGCCATAGTCGGGCGAACCCGACGAACCCAATATAGGGGCTTCGGCGGGCCGGCAAAAGGGGGGAACTTCGGTCCCCTCGCGCGGCTCGGCGTCCGCTCGGCGATTGACGGGGGCCCCGCCGCGGTCTACCGCGTAGGGAAACAGCACACAGGGAGCCTTCCATGCGCGTCCTCCGCGCCGTCCTGCCGGCGCTCGCCCTCGCCGTGGCGGCATTTCCGGCTGCCGCCCAGCAGCCGATCGTCGCGATCACCGCGATCATCGACCATCCCTCGCTGGATGCGGTGCGCGAGGGCGTGCGCGCCAAGCTGCGCGAGGCCGGCTACACCGAGGGACGGGATCTCCGCGTGGAATACCAGTCGGCCCAGGGCAACCCGGCGACGGCTTCCCAGATCGCGCGCCAGTTCGTCGGGATGAACCCGGCCGTGATCGTGCCCATCGCCACCCCCTCGGCCCAGGCCGTCGTCGCCGCGACCCGCGACGTGCCGGTCGTCTTCTCGGCCGTCACCGACCCGGTCGGGGCCCAGCTCGTCCGCGACATGGCCAAGCCTGGCGGCAACGTCACCGGCGTGTCCGACTTCCCGCCCGTGGCCGACCACCTGAAGCTGATCGCCGAGATCCTGCCCGGCGCCAAGCGGATCGGCGTGCCCTACAACCCCGGCGACGCCAACTCCGTGAGTCTCCTGAAACACCTGAAGGAACTCGCGGCCCCGCTGGGGCTGACGGTGGTCGAAGCCACCGCGAACAGGACGGCCGAAGTCCCCGCCGCCGGGCGCAGCCTGCTCGGCAAGGCGGACGCAATCTACACCATGCTCGACAACACGGTGATCTCGGCGCTGGAATCGCTGATCCTTGTGGCCAACCAAAACCGCATGCCGATCTTTTCCGGCGACGTCGAAAGCGTGAACCGGGGCACCATCGCCAGCATCGGCTTCGACTACGGGGATATCGGTCGCCAGACCGGCGAGATCGTCGTGCGGGTAATCAAGGGCGAGAAGCCCGGCGCCATCCCGGTTGCGCTCGCGGCGAAGCGCGACCTGGTGGTCAACCCGAAGGCCGCCGCGACCCAGGGCGTCACCCTGCCGCAGGCCGTGCTGGCCCGCGCCAGCAGGGTCGTCGGGCAGTAGGACGGCGATGAGCCAGATCGCGCTGCTGGGGGCCGTCGAGCTGGGGCTGGTCTATGCGCTGGTCGCG
Source organism: Arenibaculum pallidiluteum (assembly GCF_017355985.1). Lineage (GTDB taxonomy): Bacteria > Pseudomonadota > Alphaproteobacteria > Azospirillales > Azospirillaceae > Arenibaculum > Arenibaculum pallidiluteum. Next base: position 193,173 of record NZ_JAFIQU010000008.1, on the reverse strand, counting down.
CTGGGCATCTACCTGTCTTTCCGGGTCCTGGACTTCCCAGACCTCACCGTCGACGGGAGCTTCCCCCTGGGGGCTGCCGTCGCCGCGACGCTGATCGTCTCCGGGCACGATCCCTGGCTCGCCACGGCCCTCGCGGTGATCGCCGGTGCGGCCTCCGGCGTGCTGACGGCGGTGCTCGCCGTGCGCTTCGGGATCCTCCACCTGCTCGCCAGCATCCTCACCATGATCGCGCTCTATTCCGTGACGCTGCGGGTCATGGGGAGGCCGAACGTCGCGATCCTGACGCAGGACACGGTGCTGACCCCGTTCTACGGGATTGGCGTCACGGACGCGGTGGCGCGTCCGCTCGCGGTCGGGATCTTCGTGGTCGCTGCGGCCCTGCTGGTGGCGGCCTTCCTGGAAAGCGGCGTCGGGCTCGCGATGCGGGCCACCGGTGCCAATCCGCGCATGGCCCGGGCCCAGGGCGTCCCGACTGGCCTGATGGTCGGGGCCGGCATTGCCATCAGCAACGGTCTGGTGGCGCTCGGCGGCGCGCTTTTCGCCCAGGCCAACGGCTTCGCGGACGTGACGGCCGGCGTCGGAACCATCGTCGTCGGCCTGGCCGCCGTGATCGTGGGCGAGACGGTGGTGCGCACGCGCTCGATCCTGGGGGCGCTGATCGGCTGCGTCGTCGGATCGATCCTCTACCGGATTGCCGTCCAGCTCGCCCTCTCGGCCGATGCCGTCGGGCTGCAGGCCTCGGATCTCAACCTGGTCACCGCGGTGCTGGTCGCCGCGGCGCTGGTGCTGCCGCGCATTCGCCGGCGCAGGAGCGCGGGGAGGGCCGCCGCATGATCACGGTCCGCTCGGTCGAGGTCGTCTTCGGCCCGGGCACCCCGCTGGAAAAGCGGGCGCTGCGCGGTGTCGACCTGCAGATCCCCGCGGGGGAGTTCGTGACGGTGATCGGCTCCAACGGGGCCGGAAAGTCGACGCTGCTTGGCGTGCTCGCGGGCGACGTGCCCGTGGCCGGCGGCAGCGTCGCCATCGACGAGGTCGACGTGACCGCGTGGCCGACGCCGCGCCGCGCCGGCTTGGTCGCGCGCGTCTTCCAGGATCCGCTGGCGGGAAGCTGCGCGACGCTGACCATCGAGGAGAACATGGCCCTGGCGGCGGCGCGCGGAGGCCGCCGCGGCTTCGGCCGAGCCCTGGACCGGCGCCGGCGCGAGGAGTTCCGAGCCCGGCTGGCCGAGCTCGGCCTCGGGCTCGAGAACCGGCTGGGGGACCGGATGGGGCTCCTCTCGGGCGGGCAGCGGCAGGCCGTCAGCCTGCTGATGGCGACGCTCGCGCCTTCCAGGATTCTGCTGCTGGACGAGCATACGGCGGCGCTCGACCCCGGCACGGCCGGCTTCGTCCTGGATCTCACGCGCCGCATCGTGGCCGAGCATGGGATGACCGCGCTGATGGTGACGCACAGCATGCGCCAGGCGCTGGATCTCGGAACCCGCACCGTGATGCTGCACGAGGGGCGCGTGGCCCTCGACGTGGCTGGCGCGGAGCGGGCCGGGATGGACGTCCCCGACCTGCTCGCGCTGTTCGCCCGCAGCCGCGGCGGCGAGCAGATCGCTGACGACGAACTGCTCGCCGGCTGACCGGCTGATAGGCTGACAGGGAGCCGGGGTGGCGCCCCCGGCCGGCCCTCAGCCCACGACGATCCGCGGAGCGGCGCGTCCCGAACCCCCGGCGCCCTGGCCCGAGAGCTTCTCCCAGACTCGCGCGGCGAGCGCCAGATAAGCCTGCGCATGGGGGCTGTCGGGCGTGCTCACGACGATCGGACGGCCCTCGTCGCTGGTCTCGCGGATCTCGATGTCGAGCGGGATCTCGCCCAGGAATTCGGTGCCCAGCCGCTCGGCCTCCTTGCGCGCCCCGCCATGGCTGAAGATGTCCGAGCGGTGGCCGCAGTTGGGGCAGCAGAAATAGCTCATGTTCTCGATGATGCCGAGCACCGGCACGTCGACCTTGCGGAACATGTTGAGCCCCTTGCGCGCGTCCAGCAGCGCGATGTCCTGCGGTGTCGAGACGATCACCGCGCCGGCCAGAGGCACCTGCTGGGCCATGGTGAGCTGCGCGTCGCCCGTGCCCGGCGGCATGTCGACCACCAGCACGTCCAGCTCGCCCCAGTCGACGTCCCGCAGCATCTGCTGCAGCGCGCTCTGCACCATGGGGCCGCGCCAGATCATCGGGGTGTCCTCGGCCACCAGGAAGCCCATGGACATGACGCGCACGCCGTAGTTCTCCATGGGGCGCAGCGTCTTGCCGTCGGGCGAAGTCGGGCGGCCCGAGATGTTCATCATGCGCGGCATGGACGGGCCATAGATGTCGGCGTCCAGCAGGCCGACGCGCTGGCCGTTGGCGCGCAGGCCGAGCGCGAGATTGACCGCCGTCGTCGACTTGCCGACCCCGCCCTTGCCCGAGGCGACAGCGACGATGTGGCGCACCCCGGGCACCAGCGCCCGCTGGCCGCCCGCACCCTGGCCGGGTGCCTGCGCGCCTGCGGGACCGTGAGCATGGCCATGCGAATGTCCCTGCGCGTGGCCGTGGCCGCCGGCGGCGCTGGCCTCTCGGTGCGCGGTCAGCACGGCGGTCACGGACCTGATGCCCGGTATGGCTTCCACGGCCTTCTCGGCGCTGCGCCGCAGGGGCTCCAGCGAGGGGCCGCGCTTGGGGTCGACCTCGAGCGCGAACTGGACCATTCCGTCGCGGATCGCCATGCCCGAAACCATGCCCAGGGAGACAACGTCCGCCTTCCGGTCCGGGTCGATCACGGTCCTGAGGGCGGCCAGGATCTGCGATTCCGTGATCTCTGCCATGTTGAAAACTCCGATCTTTTCCCGATATTGGCGGTATTGTCCTGCCGGCCCGTGGGCGCGGTCGGCATATAAGGCCGGCGGAGCTGCCTGCATAGACTGGCATCCACCCACCGGCCCTACAAGAACGAGAGGATGGACCGGCCATGCCGTGGAACAGTCAGGGAGGCGGTGGGGGGCCCTGGGGCCCGCCGCCAGGGGGGAACAACCCTTGGGGGCGCCCGAGCGGCGGCCCGACGCCACCCGACATCGAAGATTTCCTCCGGCGCGGACAGGACCGTCTGAAGCGCGTGATGCCCGGCGGCTTCGGCAGCGGGCGCGGGTTCGTGATCATCGCCCTGCTGCTGGTCGTGGCCTGGGCGGCCACCGGCATCTACCGCGTCGATTCCGACGAGAAGGGCGTGGTGCTGCGCTTCGGGCAGTGGGTCCGCACCGAGGAGCCGGGCCTGCGCTACCGGCTTCCCTATCCCATCGAGACCGTGCTGCTGCCCAAGGTCACGCGCGTCAACCGGATCGAGGTCGGCTTCCTCACCGGGGCCAGCGACCGGCGCGGCATCGGCGAGCGCGACGTCCCGGACGAGAGCCTGATGCTCACGGGCGACCAGAACATCATCGACATCGACTTCACGGTGCTCTGGGTCATCAAGGACCCCGGCGAGTTCCTGTTCAAGATCAGGGATCCCGAGAACACCGTGAAGAAGGCCGCCGAAAGCGCGATGCGCGAGGTGATCGGCCAGACCGACATCCAGCCGGCCCTGAACGAGGCGCGCCAGCAGATCGAGACCCAGACGCGCCAGACGCTGCAGAGCATGCTGGACGAGTACCAGTCGGGCATCGAGATCACGCAGGTCCAGCTCCAGAAGGTCGATCCGCCCGCTCCGGTGGTGGACGCCTTCAACGACGTCCAGCGCGCCGCTCAGGACCGCGAGCGCCTGCGCAACGAGGCCGAGGCCTACCGCAACGACGTGATACCGCGCGCCCGCGGCGAGGCGGAGCGCCTGATCCAGGAAGCCTCCGCCTATCGCGAGCAGGTCGTCAGCCTGGCACAGGGTGACGCCCAGCGCTTCACCTCGGTCTACGAGGCTTACCGCGCCTCGCCGGACGTGACCTCGCGGCGGATCTATCTCGAGACCATGGAGCAGATCCTGCGCGGGACCAACAAGGTGATCATCGACGGCCAGGGCACCGAGGGCGGGCAGAGCGTCGTGCCTTATCTGCCGCTCGACGCGCTGCGCCAGCAGCGTTCCCAGGGGCCGGGGGCTCCCCAGCAGGGGCAGCAGCCGTCCCTGCAGCAGCCGCAGCCGCAGCAGCAGCGCCGGTGAGGATCGCGAGATGACCAGAAAGCTCACCTACGCCGCCCTGGCGCTCGTCGTCGCCCTCGTGGTCGCCTCGGCCTCGCTCTTCACCGTGACCGAGGCGCAGCAGGCGCTGGTCCTGCAGTTCGGCCAGCACGTCCGGACCATCCAGTCGCCCGGCCTGCACGCCAAGATCCCGCTGCTGCAGACCGTGGTGATGTACGACTCCCGCGTCCTCGACCTGGATCCCCCTGCCGAGCAGGTGATCCTGGCGGACCAGCGCCGTATCGAGGTCGACGCCTTCGCCCGCTGGCGGATCACCGATCCGCTGCGCTTCTACCAGGCCGTGCGTTCCGAGCAGGTGCTGGGACAGCGGCTGAACACCGTCGTGAACTCGGCGCTGCGCCGCGTGCTCGGCAACGTGACCCTGCTGGCGGTGCTCTCGGACGAACGCGCCCAGGTGATGACCGACCTCCGCAATCAGGTGAACGCCGAGGCGCGGGGCTTCGGCATCGAGATCGTCGATGTCCGGATCCGCCGCGCCGACCTGCCGGACGAGACCAGCAATGCGGTCTTCGCCCGGATGCGTTCGGAGCGCGAGCGCGAGGCGGCCGAGGCGCGCGCCCAGGGCCAGGAGCAGGCCCAGCAGATCCGCTCGCGTGCGGAGCGCGAACGCACGGTCATCGTGGCGGAGGCGCAGCGCGACGCGCAGATCCTGCGCGGCGAGGGCGACAACCAGGCCCTGCGCATCATCTCCGAGGCCGTCGGCCGCGACCCGGAGTTCTACTCCTTCTACCGCACGCTCGAGGCGTACCGGAACGCACTGAACCGCGACGACACCACGATGGTGCTCTCGCCGACGGGCGATTTCTTCCGGTATTTCAGCGACATGCAGGGCCGGGCCGCGACCGCGGCCGAGGCGGCGCGCCCCGGCGGCGTGCCGCCAGCCGCGACCGGCGCACCGCCCGCCAACGCCGCGCCCGGCAGCGCGGCCCAGGCGGCGCAGTAGGGCCGGGGTCCCGGGCGATGGCCCGGGACCAAGGTCCCCGCGCGGGGCGGCTGCACATGGACGACCTTCTGACCGCGCTCGCGCTCGTGCTGGTGATCGAGGGCAGTCTCTACGCCCTGTTCCCCGGCACCATGCGCCAGGCGCTGGAGGCGGCCCTTGCCCTTCCGGCCGGGGTCGTCCGGACGGCCGGACTCGTTGCAGCCTGCCTGGGCGTCGGGCTAGTCTGGATGCTGCGCGGCTGAGGGGCCGCGCACCGGGGCGGGAGCGCGCCATAGTTTCGACGAAGCTGTATGGTGCGATGGGCGGGAACGTACCTCGCTTGAAGGTGGCGGTACGCTCCCATACATCCTTCATGCGACGTCGTTTTCCGGGCATACGGTCCCGGGCGCGTCTCAAGGCCGAGGCGCCGATCACCGGGCGGTTCAGGTGAGAGCAAGGAGAGACCTTTCGTGACCATACGCGCTCGTCGGACCGCGGCCGCGGCGGCAGCCGCCGAATCCCTCCATGCCCAGTCGTCGCGGGTCCTGGCGGCTTGGCTCATGGCGCTCCCGCTGCTCGCGGCTCTGCTGCTCGGGCCGGGCCTGGCCCACGGACAGGTGACGCCGCGGCCCAATGCGCCCGAGAGCTTCGCCGCCCTGGCCGAGCGGCTCCTGCCGGCCGTCGTCAACATCTCGACGACCCAGAATGGCAACGGCGAGCAGCCGGGACCGCGCGGAGAGAGGCGCCTGCCCGAGATGCCGCAGTTTCCGCCGGGCTCGCCCTTCGAGGAGTTCTTCCGCGACTTCTTCGAGCGCAACGGCCCGCCGGACCGAGGCCAGCCGCAGCGGCGCGCGACTTCGCTGGGCTCCGGCTTCATCATCGATCCCGCTGGCCTGGTGGTCACCAACAACCACGTGATCCAGGACGCCGACGAGATCTCGGTGATCCTGCACGACGACACGAACCTGAAGGCGGAGCTGGTCGGCCGCGACCCGAAGACCGACCTTGCGGTGCTGCGCGTCAAGGCCGACAAGGCGCTGCCCTTCGTCCGGTTCGGCAACAGCGACGAGATGCGCGTGGGCGACTGGGTGCTGGCCATCGGCAATCCCTTCGGCCTCGGCGGCACCGTCACCGCCGGCATCATCTCGGCCCGGGCGCGCGACATCAACGCCGGCCCCTATGACGACTTCCTGCAGACGGACGCGTCGATCAACCGTGGCAATTCCGGCGGCCCCATGTTCAACATGCGCGGCGAGGTGATCGGCATCAACACGGCCATCTTCTCGCCGACGGGCGGGTCGGTCGGCATCGGCTTCGCGATCCCGTCCTCCCTGGCGCAGCCGGTCGTCGCCCAGCTCCGCGACTTCGGCAAGACGCGCCGCGGCTGGCTGGGGGTCCGGATCCAGGCTATCACGCCCGAGATCGCCGAGAGCCTGGGGCTGCCGCGGCACACGGGCGCGCTGGTCGCCAGCGTCACGCCGGACGGCCCGGCTGCGCAGGCTGGCATCAAGGCCGGCGACGTGGTGCTGACCTTCGACGGCAAGGAGGTCGGCGAGATGCGGCGGCTGCCGCGCGTGGTGGCCGAGACGTCGGTCGATAAGCGCGTTCCCGTGACGATCTGGCGGAACGGCCGCCAGGAGAGCCTACAGGTGAAGGTCGGAGAGCTCGAGGCGGCCGAGGAATCGGGCGTGCTGGCCAATGCCCCGGCGGACCGCACCGGCCCCGGACGGAACGAGCGCGGGCAGCCCAGCGAGACCGTGGGCCAGGTCGGCCTGAAGCTGACGGGCCTGACGCCCGAGGCCCGGCGCCAGTTCAACATCGGCGAGCAGGTCAAGGGCGTCGTCGTCTCGGAGGTCGCGCCCGACAGCCCGGCCGCCGAGAAAGGCATCCGCGCGGGCGACGTGATCGTCGAAGTCGCGCAGGAGGAGGTTCGGGCGCCGCAGGACGTGGCGGCGAAGCTGAAGGCCGCAAAGGATGCCGGGCGCCGGTCCATCCTGCTTCTGGTGGATCGGGGCGGCGACCTCCGCTTCATCGCGCTCGGCTTGGGCTGAGGCGGCAGAGGCGGCCATGGAACGAGGGGCGGCCCCGCGGGGCCGCCCTTTCTTTTTGCCTTTCTGGCCCGAAGTAGGATGGTCCGGCGCCGCGCGCCGGTGTCCCATGGGCGGAGCACTGCCGCTGCGCGGCGGGATCGCGTCTTCGGGAGGGCCAAGCCTTGGCAGGACCGCTCCAGCCCCGTTTTCCCACCGTCGTACGGATCCTGGCCCGCGCGCTGGCCTGCGCCAGCCTGGCGGTTCCGATCGTGGCCACGGCCCAGGGGAGCGGTGCTCAAGGCGCGGGCGTCGCAGGCCCCGGTGAGGGGATCGCCGTGGCGATCGTCGAGTTCGCCAATCAGGACACCGCCGGCGAGGACGGCGAGCGCACGGCCAGTCATGCCGCGCGCGTGCGGGACTTCTCGGGCCTCCTGGGACGGACGCTCGCGGCCCGGGGCCGCTTCAAGGTCGTCGCGCTGCCCTGTCCCGGAGCAGGGTGCCCGTCGGCCGGCACGACCTTCCAGGAGGTGCTGCAAGAGGCCAGGGGCAGCGGGGCCAAGCTCCTGGTTCATGGCGGCATCCACAAAATGAGCACGCTGGTCCAGTGGGGCGCCGTGGAAGCCGTCGACGTGGAGCGCGGGCAGCCCGTGCTCGAGCGCTCCTTCTCGTTCCGGGGCGATACCGACGAGGCCTTCCGACGCGCGGCGGAGTTCATCGCGCGTTATTTCGAAGCGCTCCCGGCGGCGCGCTGAAGCGCACCTGCATAAGTAAGTGGCCGTTGGCGACGCTGAAGATCCGGAATCCGGGCCTTTTGCAGGCGCGGCGCGCTCGTGCGGCGGCGCCCGGTGGGCGCAGCGGAACTTCCGGCGGCGCAAAAAAAAACGCCGCCAGGTCAGGGACTTGGCGGCGAGTTGAACAGGGAGGCTTCACGTCTGGGAGACGCAGGGTCCGAAGACCCAACCCCGGGCCGGAGCCCGAGGCGAAACGTGGTTGCTGCGTCGCAGCACCCACGGCCTATTAATTGGTCACGGCCTGCCCGACTTCCATGCACAAAATCGCCGCGCCACATATGCGCGTGTTGCATGGCTCGCGCTGAATACGAATGTAATTTGCAGACCTAGCCATACGGCGCTCCCGAACGGGCCGGGAGCGCCGCCGCTCAGAACGCGGTTTCGGCGACCTTGCGCACGAGGAAGTCGCGGAAGACCGCGATTCGCTTGGAATTGCGCAGCTCCTCGGCATAGACGAAATAGGCCTCGACCTGCGGCCCGTCCACGTCCGGGAGAACGCGCACGATCTCGCGGTCGCCCTCGACCATGTAGTCCGGCAGGGCGGCCATTCCGAGGCCGCTCTGCACGGCCTTGTAGACGGCATAGGCGTTGTTCACGCGCAGGATCGCCTTCCGCCCGCCTTCGGGCGCGTTGCCGGCCTCGAGCAGCCAGTTCACGTTGGAGGTCGGCCAGCGCGCATCCGGTGGGAAGGCAAGAAGGTCGTGGTTGTCCAGCTCCTCCACCGTCCGCGGCATGCCCCGCCGCTGGATGTAGCTGGCATGGGCGAAGATGTGGAAATTGACCGTCATCAGGTGGCGCTGCACCAGGTCGGGCTGACGTGGCGCCGACATGCGAATCGCGATATCCGCCTCGCGCATGCCGAGATCGAGCTCGCTGTCGTCCAGAAGGACGGTGAGCTGCACGTCGGGATAGATCGACAGGAACTCGCGGATCCGGGGCACCAGCCAGGTGGTTCCGAAGCCGACGGTGGTCGTCACCTTCAGCGGGCCGCGCGGATGCTCGCGGCTTTCGGAGAGCATGGCCTCCGTCATGGACAGCTTGGCGAAGACTTCGCGGGCCGTCCGGTGCAGAAGCTCGCCCTGCTCGGTCAGGATCAGGCCGCGCGCGTGCCGGTGGAAGAGCGGTACGTTCAGGCTTTCCTCGAGCGCGCTGATCTGACGGCTGACCGCCGACTGGCTGAGGTTCAGCGTCTCGCCGGCATGCGTGAAGCTGCCGGCCTCCGCGACAGCGTGGAAGACCCTAAGCTTGTCCCAGTCCATGACCATCCCGTTGGCGCGGGCCGGCGGAGGAATTCTGGCCGACCCCGTTCGTCTTGGGCGGACCGTTAGGCCGCGTCATGCGATGATATAACGCAACCTCGGGCGAAATCACGTACATCCCGGGGGTTTATTGCTTCGTGAGCAAGTTTCCGCCCGAAAACCGGGCGGTCGCGTTGGGAAAGAGGATGGAATGGCCGAGCAACTGGACCTCGTGGACCGGCTCTGCGACTGGCTCGAGGAGCTGTCGGACGAGCAGCGCGAATCACTGACCCCCGAAGACATTGCGCGTGCGGTGCCCGAGGTGGCGCGCCTCGGCGACGAGGACATCCATCTGGTCGCCGAGACCTTCCTGTCCCGCGTCGACTATGCCGAGACGCCGGTTCGGACCATGCACGATCTGCTGGTCGCGGCCCGCGCCGCCGCAGGCGGGCCGCGCTGAGTTCAAGCGGTTGGAGGCGGTGCGGGGTCGCTCCGAACCTCGCACCCGCTTCGGGCACGCCGCGGCCGCACGGCTGCCGGCGCTACTCCCAAGCCCCGATCATGTCCCTGCGGCGCCGCTCCTCGCTGGCGGCCGGCCCGGCTTCGTGCTCGGCCAGCCACTTCTCGGCCTCCAGGGCGGCCATGCACCCCATGCCGGCCGCCGTGATCGCCTGGCGGTAGACCTTGTCCCGGACATCGCCGGCGGCGAAGACGCCGGGAACGCTGGTGGCGGTCGAATCGGGCCGCGTCAGCACGTAGCCCTGATCGTCCATCTCGACCTTGCCGCGGAAGATGGCGGTGGCCGGGTCGTGGCCGATGGCCACGAAGACGCCGTCCGTGGGCAGGTCGCTCAGCGTGCCGGTCTTCACGTTGCGCAGGCGCACGCCGGTCACGCCCTTGGGCGGGCCATCCTCGCCCAGGATGTCCTCGACCACGCTGTCCCAGACCACCGAGACCTTCGGGTTGCGGAGCAGGCGGTCCTGAAGGATGCGCTCGGCCCGGAAGCTGTCGCGGCGGTGCACCACCGTGACCTTGCTGGCGTGGTTCGTGAGGTAGAGCGCCTCCTCGACGGCGGAATTGCCGCCGCCGACCACGACCACCTCCTTGCCGCGGAAGAAGAAGCCGTCGCAGGTCGCGCAGGCCGAGACGCCGAAGCCGGCGAAATGCCGCTCGCCTGGCAGGCCGAGCCAGCGCGCCTGGGCGCCGGTCGCGATCACCACCGTGTCGCCGGTGTAGGTGTCGCCCGAATCGCCCTTGGCAAGGAAGGGATGCCGGCTGAAGTCGACCTCGGTGATCACGTCGAAGACCATGCGGGTCCCGACATGCTCGGCCTGCTTCTGCATCTGCTCCATCAGCCAGGGGCCCTGGATCACGTCCGCGAAGCCGGGATAGTTCTCGACATCGGTCGTGATCATGAGCTGGCCGCCGGGCTGCATGCCCTGTACGACCATGGGCGCCAGATTGGCGCGGGCGGCATAGATCGCGGCCGTATAGCCGGCGGGGCCCGCGCCGATCACGAGGACCTTGGTGTGGTGGTTCTGGGGCATCGGGGCGGTCTCGTCAGAATCCGAACATGTGGTCGAGGCTGAAGGCGGCCTCGCCGGCCATCAGCCCATGATAGCCGAAGAGGCGGCAGGTCAAGTCCCTGATCAGCACGTAGGCATCCGGACCGGCGGCTGCCAGCTCCTCGGGAGAGAAGGTCGCGCTGGCCTGGAAGAGGTGCGAGCCCGAGGCCGGGATCTCCACCCGGCGGCGCGCCACCTCGCGCCCGTCGGCCCCATGCAGGATCAGGTCGGTCTCGCTGACGGGGCGCCACGGCGTGGAGTTCGGATAGACCAGGCAGCAGAAGGCATCGTGCCCATTCCGCCCGAGGCGAAGGAACAGCCTTGTCGTCAGCCCGGGCGGCCGGCCGGCGTAGCTCTGCGGCTCGTTCCGGTAGGTCAGCACGGTGTTGTAGATGTGCGAGCCGAAGCTGGTCTCGGCGCCGTGGCCGCCATGGCGCTGCTCGTAGCGGAAGATCGCGTGAAGCCAACCGTCGCCTTGCTCACCGGCTTCCCAGTCGTAGACGATCTCCATGTGCCCGCGGCCCGATGGAAGGCTGGCCCCGGCAGTGGCCATCCAATCGTCGACCTCGAGCGCGACGCTGTCACGGCGCGCAAGGTTGCCGAAGCGATGTTCGGCGACCTGGCGGCCCGTGGCGTCGAACAGCAGCGCCTTGATGGGCAGATGCTCCTGGCTGCGGGCCATGGGCGTCGGCAGGGCGATGGTGCGGAAGCGGTCGAGCGGCAGGACCGGCGCCGGCAGGATGAAGCCCTTGCCCATCAGCCCGGCGAGCCGCGGCAGGCGCGGATCGGGCCGCGTATCCGTGCGCTCGACATTGGCGTGGGCGATGCGGGTCCGCCCCGAGGCCGCGAGGACCTCGTAGCGGGGCCGCACGAAGTGGCGGCCCGCCACGACCTCGAGCTGCTGCGGCCAGCGGGCGTCCGGCATCAGCCGGCCGACGTCGAGCGCCACCGTCCCGAAGGGCGGCACCACCTGCGGATAGGGGACGAAGCTGTCGTCCCGGCCCATCAGGTTCAGACCGATCGCGCCCGCCGGAATCGGGCAGGGGTGGCTGTTCTGGACCCAGAGCAGGACCCGCTCGCCGTCGCGCGGCGCCGGCAGCCCGGCATAGTAGTCGGACGGCCAGGCGTTGGCGTCATGGGTGCAGGACAGCTCCTCGGCCGCATCGCCGTAGGTGTCGAGCGCGTACTTGACGATGTCGTGCCCGGCCGCGCCCAGCACATGCACGAAGAGGGATCCCGTGAACTCGGGCAGGCCGAAGCGCGCCCGGACATCGGCGCTGTCCACCACGACGGTGGCGTTGGTGCCGGGCAACGGGTCGGTCCATTCGGCCAGTGTTGCGCCCTCGGCGTCGAGCAGACGGCACCAGAGGCGCTGGCCGCCGGTGCCGCCATAGGCTGCCCAGTAGTTGGCGGTGACCAGGCGCGTGTGCCGCCCGGCGCCGTCGCGGAAGAAGACGAAGTTGGTGGCCCAGTTGATTCCGGCGAGATAGTTGCGCCGGTCGCTCAGCATCTCGGCGGGCAGGCGCATCGCGTCCAGGGTCAGCACGGCGGCGCCAGGCGGAATCAGGTGGGCTGCGTTGGCCGTGGGCCGGTCTGCGTCGAAGGTCGCGACCAGCACGGCGCGCGCGCCGCTGGCGGGCAGCTCCGTGACCGGCTTCGCGACTGTTCCAAGGAGCTCCGCCCCGACCTTCTCCACGTCCTGAACGTAGATGCCAGCGATCCGCACCCGCGACAGGTCGTAGAGCTCGGTGAAAGAGGCCAGGAAGCCGTAGGGGTCGTAGATCGCGACCGGGCCCGCCGCCTCCAGCCGCGCCACGAGGTCACGGGCGAGGGGGGCCGCCACCGGGTGGCCGGCTGCCTTGAAGAAGCTGCTGCCGCCGCTGGTGTTGCTGAAGGTCTCGATCCTGAGGGCCATGCGCTGGGACTCGCCTTGAAGAGCTCGCGCCGGGACGGCCGCGGAATGCCCGCCCGGACGCTCGCAGCCCCCCGTTGTGCTCGGATCCGGACCGCCCTGTCAACGACCGGTCTGTTTCAGCTGTTTCAACGGCGGGTCTGCCGATGGCTCCCGACGGCGATGTCCCTCCGGGCGGCTCGGCCGCCGCGGCTCAGGCGACCGGGGTGTCGGGAAAGGCGAGTTCGTGCCGCGCGCGCCATTCCGAGGTGACGTAGTTGACGATGATGGACTTGCGCACGCCGCGGATCGGCCGCTTCCGGAAGCCGTGCCACGACCGGTCGGAGGGCACGAAGATCAGGCCCCCATTGAAGGCGAAGGGGGCGCTGTAGAGGAACTTGTCAGGGCCGTCCAGCACGTCGGTTCCCCAATCCTCGGTCCCCGGGCCGCTGGAGAGATAGACGAGCATGGTGTAGCGCTTCACGCCGATGTCGGTATGCGGCTCCAGCCAAAACCCGTCGGTGTCCTGGCAGTACTCGATCCTTAGCGAGGTCCCCGACAGGTCGATGCCGCAGCTCCGCTCGATGGCGTCGACCGCCGCGCCACCCTGCAGCGTGCGGGCCAGACGGTCGCAGACCGCAAAGCGCTCGCGGTTCTCGGGCGAGAAATAGACCCGGGTCTGGTTGTTCGTGTCGCGTTTGCCGCGGGTATCGCCGATCTCGGCGGGGGAGAAGGGCAGTGCCGCGATCCCGGCTGCCATGTCCTCGGGCAGGACGTCGCTCAGCAGCCAGTGCGGGTAGGGCCGCGGGCGCAGCTCGGCCGCGGCGAGGCTCGCGACGAAGCGGGATGCCGTCTCCGCGTCCTGAGGGAGAGCGGGCGGGGCGAGATCTGCGGTCGGGGCCATGGTCGGCGTCGTGGCTCGGTTTGCGAGTGATGCCAACCCGAGATACGCGGCCCCGGCCGCGAACTCAATCCGCGCCGGCGGGGGCGAGACGTTTCGCCGCGAGCCGCCGGCGGACCTCCCGCGCCACGTCGGCCGTGTCGTCCAGGGGAGGGTAGGTCCAGGTCTCGAGCTCGCCCGTGAAAGCGCGGATGATGCCATCGGCGCGCAGCCCGTCGTGGAAGCTCCGGAACTTGTCGGAGCCGCCTTCGAGATCGACCACGTAGACGGGTTTTCCCGTCGACGCCGCCTCCGAGACCATGGACACGCTGTCGCAGGTGACGACGACGTAGTCCGCCAGTCCGAGATAGCCGAGATAGGGGTTCTCGCCCTTGCCGTCCCAGACGACGGCCGGCTTGCCGGCCAACCGCTCGCGCAGGACCTTCTCGTTTGCGGCGCCGGTGCGGCGTGACGGCGTCACCATCAGGCCGGCGCCGTGCCGGTCGCACAGCATCGCGAGGCGGTCGGCCAGAGTCGCCGTGATCTCGGGCGTCAGGGCGTAGACGCCGTTGTCCCCGCCCACCAGCACGGCCACCCGCGGGCGCGGCAGGTGGGCGAGCTGCGGCGCAAAGCGCTCGGCGGCCGCGTCCAGCGCCGCCTTCGTCACGTGGTGCAGCGCGCCGCGCGTCACCATCACGTTGGGCCCCCGGAGCCGGTCATGCCGCGGCACGACGACGAGATCGAAGTTCCTCGGCGAGATCTGCGGCTCCTGGATCTTCACCGTGAAGGTCCTGCCGCCGCTGAGTTTGCGTGCGGCCAGCAGCGGCGCGATGGAGCTGCGCCCGGTCCCGATCATCAGGTCTGGCCATGGTGGGGCGATGGGGTCTCCGCCGGGCCCCGCGGCAAAGCGGCTTCCCAGCTTCAGGAACGGGCTGAGCTGGCGCCATGGCGTGCGCAGCTTGACGCGCTTGACCACCGGGTCGAGACCGAGCGCCCATGCGAGGCCGAGGCACTGGTTCTCCATCCCGGCCGCGCCTTCCGACACGACCCAGCAGGTGAGGGACTGCACGATCCAGCGAGCTCCTGTTCCGGGCGGGCGCCTGCCCATGCGGCATCCCAGGCAATCCACGATGCTCCGGCATGGGCCGCCGGCTTATAAAGTTTCACTCTTGTGCGGAAGCGGTATCTTGGCGTACACCAAGCCTCACGCAATATCCTTTCCAAACCGACACTATCCGAGAGACCCAAATGCGGCGAGTCAAGCTCGACCGGATCGACCGGCGAATCCTGCGCGACCTCCAGAACGACGGCCGCATGACGAACGTCGAACTGGCCCGGCGGGCCGGAATCTCGGCGCCGCCTTGCCTGCGTCGCGTGCGTGCGCTGGAGGAATCCGGCTATATCCGTGGCTACCACGCCGACATCAATCCCGAGGCGCTCGGCTTCGGGGTCACGGTGTTCGCGCAGGTAGGGCTGACCAGTCAAGCGGAAGCCGACCTCAGGAAATTCGAAGAGCTCGTGAACAGCTGGCCGCTGGTGCGCGAATGCCACATGCTGGCCGGCGAGACCGATTTCCTTCTCAAGATCGTGGCCGAGGACTGGGACGCCTATCAGCGCTTCCTGACCACCAAGCTGACCGCGGCCCCCAACGTCAGCCACGTGAAGTCGGCCCTGGCCATCCGCAACTCCAAGTACCTGCCCGGAGTTCCGATCGACACGGAGGTCGGGGATATGCCGGAAGAGGCCGAGTTGGAGGAGTAGGCTCTTACTTTCCGGAGGATTGTGCCGCCCTCGGCGGGACGGCACTTTCTGGGCCTCGTTTCGGTTTCGCCGCGGGATGCGATGTCTCTTTCGCACACAAAGCTCCAGGGAAAGCGCATCCTCGCTGTCGAGGACGAGCTTCTTGTCTGCATGGATCTCGAGGCGATCCTCGAGGGCGCCGGCTGCGTGGTGATCGGCCCTGCGGCAAATCTCGACCAGGCGCTGGACCTGGCCCGGTCCGAGTCGATCGACGCGGCGGTGCTCGACGTGAACCTCGACGGGCGCCCAGTATTTCCGGCAGCCGAGATCCTGCGTGAGCGCCAGGTGCCGTTCGTCTTCGCTTCGGGCTACGGCGGCGAGCTCAGCGTGCCGGAGCTGCTGCGCGGCGTTCCCCGCGTCGCCAAGCCCTATTCCGATGATGCGATCCTGGCGGCGCTGTCCCAGGCGATCCACGGAGCCTAGGGCGATCTAAGGCTCGCCCCGAACCTCGAATCGCTGCCAACTCGTTGAAGCTGAAGCGGTTGAACGCGATCTGGTTCCACGCCGGATCGCGATCCGCTCTATGCCGCGCCCCGCGGCTGCAAGTCACGCGCGCAGGCGGTCGTGACGCCGATCCGGCCAGACCAGGAACACGATGGCCCTCGCCAGCGCCCTCCGTCTCAGGGGCTCGCTGCGCGGCGGCTTGTTCCGAAGCAGCGCTCTCGCCTGCAGTCGGCATGTCGCACGGATCGCCGCATTCGTCGTAGTCGATTTGGCCAAGTCCGCCCCCATAACTCTAACGAAGGTACTACATTCCTTCGTATGAATCTAGGAATTCGAGCGGAATGCCTCAGAAACTGATGGCGAAGCGCGTGCCGGTGGGCAGCCGCTCGACCGAGAGCCGGCCCTCCACCTGACGCATCAGCGCCGATACGAGCTTCATGCCCAGGGTGCGGGCCCTCGTCGGGTCGAAGTTGTCAGGCAGGCCGACGCCGCGATCGCTGACCGACAGGCGGTGGCCACCCTCCGGCAGCGCCTCGAAGACGACCTCCGCATAGGCCGGGGCCTCGCCGGGATAGGCATGGTGCAGTACGTTGCTGAGCAGCTCGTTGGCCACGAGGGCCAGCGGGACGACCCGTTCGGTGGGCAGCTCCACGCGCGTCGTACGCACCTCGATGGTGCAGTCCCGGCCGCTCAGAACGGCGCCCCGTTCCGCGTCCTTGCAGAGTCCGCACAGGAAATCGCCGAACTCGACGGCCGAGACGCGTCCTGTCCGGTACAGGCGCTCGTGCACGTTCGCGACCGTCAGGACCCGCCGATAGGCCTCGCCGAACTGGACCTCGGCCGCCTCGCCGAGCATCCGCCCCTGGAGGTTCAGGAGGCTCGCGACGAGCTGGAGGCTGTTCTTGACGCGATGGTGAACCTCGCCGAACAGCTCGCGGGAACGCGCCAGCGCCGCCTCCTTCTCGGCCAGGGCCTGGGCCAGCGCGTCCTGCTCGAGCTTGCGCCGGGTGATATCCATTGCGACGCCGATCAGGCGCTGCGGCCGTCCGTTCTCGGCGTCCAGCGCCTCGCCGCGGACCGCCAGCCAGGTCACCGGGCCGTCCTCGGCGCCGACGCGGATCTCCACGTCGATGGGCTGGCGCCTGAGCCGCGCCTCGGTCAGCGCCTCGACCAGCGTGGGGCGGTCATCGGGATGGACCTGCTCCAGCAGAAGCGGCGCCGGAAGTGGCCCGGGCCCCGCGATGCCGAACAGGCGGTCGGTCTGGGGGGAGCGCTCGACCAGATCCGTTTCCAGGTCGATTTCCCAGTCGCCCATCAGGGCTGCGGCAAGGGCCAGACGGTGGCGCAGCTCGCTGGCCCGCAGGTCGCCCTCGGCCCGCTTCAGGGCGCTGATGTCGCGCCAAGCCGCGACGCCACCCACGATCGCGCCCGAGGCGTCGCGCACCGGGCCGGCGCTGCACAGGATCGGTATGCGCCTTCCGTCGGCGTGCTCCAGCAGAAGCTCGGTGTCTGTGATGACCTCTCCGTACCACGTCGCCCGGGTCAGCGGCATGTCCTCGTCCGCGGCGGGCGTGCCGTCCGGGCGGAAGATCCTCCAGGCCGTCACATGCTTGTCCGCCGTAAGGCCGAGCACGGCCTCGGGCCCGCCCCCGGCCTGGGCGAGGCCATAATCGCTGACGAGCCGGACCGTGACGTCGGGCCCCTCGGCGATGATCAGGCCTTCCGGCAGGTAGCGCATCAGCGCATCCAACCATCCGGAGGCGCGGTCGACGTCGGCGAGTTGGGCCCCGCCACCGAGCAGCACGAGGACAGCGGGGCCGTCCGGCCCCGCCAATGCCATCAGGATCACTTCGCGGGGGACGTCCGCGATAGTCAGCGCGGGCAGGCGATGCCACATGCCGGCATTCCGGACGCCTTCGACCAGGGCCGGGTCCAGGTTGGGGATCGCATCCGCCAGCGCCGTGCCGACCGCGGCGGGAAAGCCGCGGGACACATGCGCGATCCGGGGCCCGGGCCAGCTCAGCAGCGCGGCCGGGACCGGGAGCTCGTCGAGCGCGGCGAAGCCCGGGGCGAGCGTCTCCGAACCCTGAACCGGGGCGCGGCCCGCCCCGGTGAGCCTCTTTTTCATGAATGAAGTCCCGAACCGATTATGTCCCGCCGGTCAGCACAAGCTTGCGCGAGACCACAGGCCTTGGACATGGCTCGGTGGGGGTATGGCGAAAGACCGGCGAGCCTACTTGAACTCGACCTTGACGATCTCGTAGCTCTTGGAACCGCCGGGCGTGCTGACCTCGACCATGTCGCCGACCGACTTGCCGATCAGGGCGCGGGCCAGCGGCGAGGTCACCGAGAGCAGCCCCTGCTTGATGTCGCTCTCGTCCTGGCCGACGATCTGGTAGGTCGTCTCCTCGTCGGTGTCCTCGTCGGCGATGGTCGCCGTCGCGCCGAACTTGATGACGTCGCCCGACAGCTTCGAGACGTCGATCACCTCGGCCCGGCTGATCTTGTCCTCGAGCTCCATGACGCGGCCCTCGATGAAGCCCTGCCGCTCGCGGGCCGCGTGGTACTCGGCGTTCTCCGACAGGTCGCCGTGCTCGCGGGCCTCGGCGATCGCCTTGATCACCGCGGGGCGCTCCACCGCCTTCAGGTGCCTCAATTCCTCCTGAAGCCGGTTGTAGCCGGCCGCCGTCATCGGAACCTTTTCCATTTCACGGTCCACTAGCGTTGACGGGAATACGCGGCACGGCCGGGGGCCGTACCGTCACGCCCGGTTCTTCAATACGATCCGCTGAGGTATGACTGCAGCGGGGCCACTTCAAGGCTGCCGTTCCGTAGTGCCGCGATCGCCTCCACGGCCGCCCGGGCGCCTGCCACGGTGGTGTAATACGGAATGTTATTGACCAGAGCTGTCCTGCGCAAGCTGAAGCTGTCGGCCAGCGCGACGGCGCCCTCGGTCGTGTTGAAGACGAGATTCACCCCGCCGTCGATCATTGCATCGACGATATGCGGCCGCCCTTCGACGACCTTGTTCACCCGGACGCAATTCAGCCCCCATTCGCCGAACTTCTTGGCGGTCCCTTCGGTGGCGAGGATCCGGAAGCCCATCTCGGCGAGGCGCTTGGCGGCAGGGAAGACCGCGGCCTTGTCGCGGTCCTTGACCGAGATGAAGACCGTGCCGCCCAGCGGCAGGGTCACGCCGGCGCCGAGCTGCGACTTGGCGAAGGCGCGGGCGAAGTCGCGGTCCAGGCCCATGACCTCGCCCGTGCTCTTCATCTCGGGGCCAAGGACGATGTCGACGCCGGGGAAGCGCGCGAACGGGAACACGGCCTCCTTGACCGCGGTGTGCGGCGGGAAGGGGCCCTGCAGGCGGAAGTCAGCCAGCTTCTCGCCGGCCATCACGCGCGCCGCGATCTTCGCGATCGGGGTGCCGGTCGCCTTGGCGACGAAGGGCACGGTGCGCGAGGCCCGCGGGTTTACCTCCAGGATGAAGACGGTTCCGTCCTTCACCGCGAACTGCACGTTCATGAGGCCGCGCACGCCCAGCGCCTCGGCCAGCATGCGGGCCTGCTGTGAGATCTCGTCGACAGTGGGCCGCGGCAGCGAGTGCGGCGGCAGCGCACAGGCGCTGTCGCCGGAATGGATCCCGGCCTCCTCGATGTGCTCCATGATGCCGGCAACGTAGACCTGCTCGCCATCCGCGACCGCGTCGACATCGACCTCGATCGCGTCCTGCAGGTAGCTGTCGATCAGCACCGGGTTCTTGCCCGAAACCTTCACGGCCGTGCCCATGTAGCGGCGCAGGCCGGCCATATCGTGCACGATCTCCATGGCGCGCCCGCCGAGCACGTAGGAAGGGCGGATCACCACGGGGAAGCCGATGCGCTCGGCAACGGCCTCGGCCTCCTCGAGGCTGCGCGCGAGGCCGTTGGCGGGCTGCTTCAGGCCGAGCCGGTGCAGGAGCTGCTGGAAGCGCTCGCGATCCTCGGCCAGATCGATGGCGTCGGGCGAGGTGCCGAGGATCGGGATCCCGGCCTTCTCCAGCGCATCGGCCAGCTTCAGCGGCGTCTGGCCGCCGAACTGGACGATGGCGCCCAGGACCTCGCCCCTGGCCTGCTCGCCGCGCACGAGCTCGATCACGTCCTCGGCGGTCAGGGGCTCGAAGTAGAGCCGGTCCGAGGTGTCGTAGTCGGTCGAGACGGTCTCGGGGTTGCAGTTGACCATGATCGTCTCGTAGCCGGCCTCGCGCAGGGCGTAGACGGCATGGACGCAGCAGTAGTCGAACTCGATGCCCTGGCCGATGCGGTTGGGCCCGCCGCCCAGGATCACGACCTTGCGCCGGTCGGTGGGCTGCGCCTCGTTCTCGGAGACGCCGAGCCCGTCGGCCTCGTAGGTCGAGTACATGTAGGGCGTGTCCGAGGCGAACTCGGCCGCGCAGGTGTCGATGCGCTTGTAGACCGGCCGGACACCGGACGAACGGCGCGCCTCGGCCACCTCCGCCTCGGTGGTGCCCGCCAGCGCCGCGAGCCGCGCGTCCGAGAAGCCCATGGACTTGATCCGCAGCCAGCGGCGGGAATCGGCCGGCAGCCCGCCGGCACGGATCTCGGCCTCGGCCGCCACGATGCCCTCGACCTGGCGCAGGAACCAGGGGTCGTATTTGCAGATCGCCTGAACCTCCTCGACCGAGAGCCCTGCCCGGAAGGCCTGGGCGATGGTCAGCAGGCGGTCGGGGGTGGGCTTCGCGAGCTGCGCGCGGATGGCCGCCGCGTCGCCGTCGCCGATCGCGACCTCGTCGAAGCCGGTCAGGCCCGTCTCCATGGAGCGCAGGGCCTTCTGGACGCTCTCCTGGAAGTTCCGGCCGATCGCCATGGCCTCGCCGACCGACTTCATGCTGGTGGTCAGCGACGGGTCCGAACCCGGGAACTTCTCGAAAGTGAAGCGCGGCATCTTCGTGACGACGTAGTCGATCGTCGGCTCGAAGCTGGCCGGGGTCACCCCGGTGATGTCGTTGCTGAGCTCGTCCAGCGTGTAGCCCACGGCGAGCTTCGCGGCGACCTTGGCGATGGGGAAGCCCGTCGCCTTGGAGGCCAGCGCGGAGGAGCGGCTGACGCGCGGGTTCATCTCGATCACGACCAGACGGCCGGTATCGGGATTCACCGCGAACTGGACGTTGGAACCGCCGGTGTCCACCCCGATCTCGCGGAGCACCGCGATCGAGGCGTTCCGCATGATCTGGTATTCCTTGTCGGTCAGCGTCAGCGCCGGGGCCACGGTCACGCTGTCGCCGGTGTGGATTCCCATGGGATCCAAGTTCTCGATGGAGCAGATGATGATGCAGTTGTCGGCGCGATCGCGCACGACCTCCATCTCGTACTCCTTCCAGCCCAGCACCGATTCCTCGATCAGCACCTCGCTGACCGGGGAGGCGCGCAGGCCGCCGCGCACGATCTCCTCGAACTCAAGCTTGTTGTAGGCGATGCCGCCGCCCGTGCCGGCCAGCGTGAAGGAAGGCCGGATGATCGCCGGCAGGCCGACCGCCTCCAGCGCCTCCAGCGCCTCCTCGTAGGTCTTCACCAGGCGCGACTTCGGGCTTTCGAGCCCGATCTTGTCCATGGCGTCGCGGAACAGCAGCCGGTCCTCGGCCTTGATGATCGCCTCCTCCTTGGCGCCGATCAGCTCGACGCCCAGGCGGGCCAGGGTGCCGTCGCGCGACAGGGCCATGGCGGTGTTCAGCGCGGTCTGGCCGCCCATGGTGGGCAGCAGCGCATCCGGCCGCTCGCGTTCCAGGATCTGCGCCACCGTCGCCGGCGTGATCGGCTCGATGTAGGTGGCGTCCGCCAGGTTCGGGTCCGTCATGATCGTGGCGGGGTTGGAGTTCACCAGGATGACCCGGTATCCCTCCTCGCGCAGCGCCTTGCACGCCTGGACGCCCGAATAGTCGAATTCGCAGGCCTGGCCGATCACGATCGGCCCGGCGCCGATGATGGCGATGGACTTGAGGTCAGTGCGTCTGGGCATGGTCGGGCGCTCGGGTGTTGGCGGACGCGCAAAAAAATCCCTCGCGGTCGAGCCGGGAGGGGGGCGGCGATCGGTCGATCCTTATAGAGGCATCGTCCGATGGAGTGAAGACCCCGCGGGTACCCCTTCAGGGCGTTCGCGGGGCATCGCGGACCTGCGCCCCGGGCTCACGAGCCGCGGCTGTCGATCAGGTCCATGAAGCGCTTGAAGAGGTAATGGCTGTCCTGCGGCCCGGGCGAGGCCTCGGGATGATACTGGACCGAGAAGACCGGCCGGTCCTTCACCTTGATGCCCTCGTTGGTGCCGTCGAACAGGCTGACATGGGTCACCTCGGCCTCGGGCGGCAAGCTCTCTGGCACCACCACGAAGCCGTGGTTCTGGCTGGTGATCTCGACCTGGCCGGTCGCAAGGTCCTTGACCGGATGGTTGGCGCCCCGGTGGCCGCGGTCCATTTTCTCGGTCCGCCCGCCCAGCGCCAGGGACAGGATCTGGTGCCCCAGGCAGATGCCGAACATCGGCACTCCGCTGTCCAGCAGGCCACGCACCGTCGGCACGGCATAGGCGCCGGTCGCGGCCGGATCCCCGGGGCCGTTGGACAGGAAGACGCCGTCGGGCTTCTGCGCGATCACCTCCTCGGCTGTGGCCGTCGCCGGCAGCACCGTGACGCGGCAGCCCGCAGCCGCCAGGCAGCGCAGGATGTTGCGCTTGGCGCCGAAATCCAGCGCGACGACATGGCGTGTCGGCGCGTCCTGGGTGCCGTACCCGCTGCCGAGGTCCCAGAGCGTCTCGCTCCAGGTGTAGGTCTGGCGGCACGACACCTCGCGCGCCAGATCCATGCCTTCGAGGCCGGGCCACTCGGCGGCCTGGCGCCACAGCGCCTCCAGGTCGAGCCTGCCGTCCGGCGCATGGGCGACCACGCCGTTGGGCGCGCCGCCGTCGCGGATCAGCCGGGTCAGCCGGCGCGTGTCGACGCCCGTGATGCCGACGAGGTCGTAAGACTTCAGCCACTCGTCCAGGTGCCGGGTCGCGCGCCAGTTGGAGGGCTCGGTGACGTCGGCCCGCAGGATCAGGCCGCGCGCCGCCGGCGTCGTCGTCTCGACGTCCTCGGCGTTTGTGCCGACATTGCCGACATGGGGAAAGGTGAAGGTGATGATCTGGCCGGCGTAGGACGGGTCGGTCAGGATCTCCTGGTAGCCCGTCATGGAGGTGTTGAAGCAGACCTCGCCGACGCGGCTTCCGAAGGCCCCGACGCCACGTCCCCACAGCACGGTTCCGTCGGCCAGCACGACCGCGGCGGTCGCCCCCTCGGGGCGGGCGGCCGCAGCGGCCCGGAGCTTCTCGGCGGGGCCGGCGGGGATCGGGTCGGTCATCGGCTTACCTCGTAGACGGCGCAAACGGCGGGCGGCACATGGGTTCCGCGAGGGCAGCGGTCAACCCCGGACCTGCTGCCGAGGTCCGGTGCGCCGCGTGTGCTAGAGCAATCGCACCGAAGGGTCAAGGGGACTCACCCGCGGGGTGGCCCGGGCGGGGTGCCTCACGGGATCGGCGGGCTTTCCGAGGCCCGGTGGCGGCGGCGCCTGTTATCGTCTAGGATCCACCGCTCCCATACCCGAGGATACCGAAGACATGCTCCGCACCCGGCTCAACGAGGCCCTCAAGGAGGCCATGCGGGCCAAGAACCAGCGCGCGATCTCGACCGTGCGCCTGATCCTGGCGGCGCTGAAGGACCGCGACATCGCGGCGAGGACCCGGGGCGTGACCGACGGCATCGGCGAGGACGAGATCCTCCAGATGCTGCAGACCATGATCAAGCAGCGCCGCGAGGCGATCGCCCTCTACGAGCAGGGCGGCCGGCTGGAGCTGGCCGAGCAGGAGCGCGAGGAGATCGTCGTGATCGAGGGGTTCATGCCCCGCCAGCTCTCCGAGGCCGAGGCGCGTGCCGCGATCGCCGCCGCGATCCAGGAGACCGGCGCTGCCGGCATCAAGGACATGGGCAAGGTGATGGCCGAGCTGCGCGCGCGCTACGCGGGGCAGATGGATTTCGGCAAGGCCAGCGGCTGGGCGCGCGAGGCGCTCGGCTGACCGCGCGGCCCGGCCCCCTATGGCCTTCCCTCCGCAGTTCCTGGACGAGCTGCGGGCGCGGCTGACGCTTTCCGACATCGTCGGCAAGCGCCTGCGCCTGATCCGGGCCGGCCGCGAGTTCAAGGCGCCGTGCCCTTTCCACAACGAGAAGACGCCCAGCTTCTACGTCAACGACTCGAAGGGCTTCTTCCACTGCTTCGGGTGCGGTGCGCACGGCGACGTCGTGGGCTTCGTGATGCGCCACGACAATCTCGGCTTCGTCGAGGCGGTCGAGCTGCTGTCCGGGGAGGCCGGGCTCCAGGTCCCGCGGGCGAACCCCGAGGAGCTGCGCCGGATCGAGCGGCAGAGGAGCCTCTACGACCTGGTCGAGGCCGCCTGCCGGTTCTTCGAGGAGCGGCTGCGCCGGCCCGAGGGGCGGGTGGCGCTGGACTACCTGATGCGCCGCGGAGTCACCGAGGACGAGATCGTCCGCTTCCGCCTTGGCTACGCCCCTGCCGACAGGATGGTGCTGCGCTCGCACCTTCTGAAGACCGGCTTCACCGAGGACGACGCGGTCGAGGCGGGCGTGCTGCGCCGGCCGGATGGCGGCGGCGACGCCTACAGCTTCTTCCGCGACCGCGTGCTGTTCCCGGTCCAGGACCGGCGCGGGCGCGTCGTCGCCTTCGGCGGCCGCATCCTGGACGGTGACGGGCCGAAATACCTGAACTCCGCGGACAACCCGCTCTTCCACAAGGGCCGCCTGCTCTACAACATGAGCCGGGCGCGGGCCGCGGCCGGCGACGGCAAGCCGGTCATCGTGGCCGAGGGCTACATGGACGTGATCGCGCTCGTACGTGCCGGGTTCGAGGGCGCCGTGGCGCCGCTGGGCACGGCGCTGACCGAGACGCAGATCCTGGAGCTCTGGAAGCTGTCCCCGCCAGGACGCCGGGTCCCGATCCTGTGCTTCGACGGCGACGCCGCCGGCCGGCGCGCGGCGTTCCGGGCGGTGGAGCGGGTGCTGCCACATCTGGTGCCGGACCAGACCGTCCGTGTCGCATTCCTGCCGGAGGGGCAGGATCCCGACGACCTGGTGCGGACGGCCGGAGCTCCGGCCATGCAGGAGGTCCTCGACCGGGCGCGGCCGCTTTCGGACGTCCTCTGGGACATGGAGGCGCAGAGCCGCGCGCTCGACACCCCCGAGGACCGCGCCGGCTTCGAGGCCGCGCTCGAGGAGCGCGTTCGGCTGATCGCGGACAGGACGGTCCAGGCCCATTACCGCAACGAGATCCGCCAACGCCTGCGCGAGGCCTTCCAGGCACGCCGCTCCCCGTCTGGCGGTGGTGGCGCCGGTGCCGGTGGCGAGGGCAGGGCGGGCTCGTTCAGGTCGGGACCGGCGCCGCTGGCCGTGAGCGCGCCCGACGCCCGGAGCAGCGTCAGCTACGCCGAGTTCAAGCCGCGCCCCTTCCGCGGCCGGCCGGTCAGCCTGCTGCCCCAGCCGCGCGAGGTGCGGGTGACGCGCCGCGCGATGCCGGCCCTGAAGGAGAACCGCGAGCGCGTCCTGCTGGCGCTGCTGCTGAACCACCCCTCGCTCTTCGACGAGGTGGCCGAGCAGGCCGTCTTCGCCTCCTCCTCAGAGGGCCGATATCAAGGGATCTGGCGCGCGGTGGTAAGTGCGCTGACCCATGATTCCCTGCTTGACGCGCAGTCGCTTTATAGCCATTTGTGCGACCTGGGCTTTTCCGGAAGTTTGGAAGAATTGCTCGGCGCAGGGTTGTTTGACCACCCACGGTTCGCCGGCCCGCAGGCAACGCCCGAGGAGGCGCGCCGGTGCTGGGATCACGTTTGGGCATGGGCGCTCAGGGAGCATTTGGAGGCCGAACTCGAGGAGGCCAGGAACGCGCTGGCTCGCGATCTCAGCGAGGCGAACGTCCTTCGCCTTCAGGGGGTCAAGGGCGAGTTGGAGGGTCTGAAGACCGGGTCGTCCGATCCGGACTTCGACGGCCGGTAAGAGCCGGGTGAAAGAGAGAGCGCGAAGCTTGGCAGAAAGGCCGGTCGTTGACGGTTGGGAGCGAGGCGGGTCGCGGAAGACGCGAAGCCCGTCCTGTTGCGTTCGAGTTTCCTGAGCGGGGGCAGTTGCCGTATGGCCACCAAGACGACGACCAGCACGGACGTTTCGGAGAACCGGGAAGAGTCCGTGGACGGCCCGCTGATGGACGGGATGGTCCAGTCGATCAAGAAAATGATCGCGCGTGGCAAGGAGCGGGGCTACGTCACCTATGACGAGCTGAACGCCGCGCTCCCTCCGGACCAGTCGTCCTCCGAGCAGATCGAGGACACCATGGCGATGCTGAGCGAGCTCGGCATCAACATCGTGGAGGCCGAAGAGGCCGAGGACGCCCAGGCGGCGGCCGAGGCTGACGGCGAGGGCGGCCGCGCCGTCGGCAACCTGGACGACGACGACATCGGCCGGACCGACGACCCCGTGCGCATGTATCTGCGCGAGATGGGCTCGGTCGAGCTGCTGTCCCGCGAGGGCGAGATCGCGATCGCCAAGCGGATCGAAGCCGGCCGCGAGATGATGATCGGCGGCATCTGCGAGTCCCCCCTGACCGTCCGCGCGATCATGGAGTGGCACGACGCCCTGAACGAAGGGAAGATGCTGCTTCGCGACATTATCGATCTGGACGCGACCTATGGCGGCGGTCCCGAGGGCGGCGAGATGCCCGAGGGAACCGAGGCCGCCGCCCCGGCCGCGGATGGCGCCGCCCCCGAGGAGGGCGCCGAGCCCGAAATGCCCGAGGGCGAGGAGGAGGGCGAAGGCGACGACGAGGCCAATGCCCTGTCGCTCTCGGCCATGGAGGCGGCGCTCAAGCCCCAGGTGCTGGAGACCTTCGAGAAGATCGCGGCGACCTACGACAAGCTGCACCGGATCCAGGAGGAACGGCTCCAGGCGATCCAGCGCGGCGAGGACCTGCCCAAGGGCCAGGACAAGAAGTACGACAAGCTCCGCCACGAGCTCGTCGAGCTCGTGAACAAGGTGCGCCTGAACAACGCCCGTATCGAGCAGCTCGTCGAGCAGCTCTACGGCATGAACCGCCGCCTGCTCGGGCTCGAGGGCAAGCTGCTGCGCCTGGCCACCGAAGCCAAGGTGAAGCGCGAGGACTTCCTGCACCACTATTTCGGCAACGAGCTCGATCCGGCTTGGGTGGACCGCGTGCGCGGCCTGTCCGGCAAGGCCTGGCAGCGCTTCGTCGAGAAGAGCCTGGACGACGCCGTGGCCCTGCGCGAGCAGGTGGCCATGGTCTCGCGCGAGTTCGGCCTGCCCGTCGCCGAGTTCCGGCGAATCGTCTCGACCGTCCAAAAGGGCGAGAAGGAGGCGAGCCGCGCCAAGAAGGAGATGGTCGAGGCGAACCTGCGCCTCGTGATCTCGATCGCGAAGAAGTACACGAACCGCGGCCTGCAGTTCCTGGACCTGATCCAGGAGGGCAACATCGGCCTGATGAAGGCCGTGGACAAGTTCGAGTACCGCCGCGGCTACAAGTTCTCGACCTACGCCACCTGGTGGATCCGGCAGGCGATCACCCGGTCCATCGCGGACCAGGCGCGGACGATCCGCATCCCGGTCCACATGATCGAGACCATCAACAAGCTGGTGCGCACCAGCCGCCAGATGCTCCACGAGATCGGCCGCGAGCCGACGCCGGAGGAGCTGGCGGAACGGCTGATGATGCCGTTGGAGAAGGTTCGCAAGGTCCTGAAGATCGCAAAGGAGCCGATCAGCCTCGAGACGCCCATCGGCGACGAGGAGGACTCCCATCTCGGCGACTTCATCGAGGACAAGAACGCGGTTCTGCCGCTGGACGCCGCGATCCAGGCGAACCTGCGCGAGACCACGACCCGCGTCCTCGCAAGCCTGACGCCCCGCGAGGAGCGCGTGCTGCGCATGCGATTCGGCATCGGCATGAATACCGACCACACCCTGGAGGAGGTCGGCCAGCAGTTCTCGGTGACGCGCGAGCGCATCCGGCAGATCGAGGCGAAGGCCCTGCGAAAGCTCAAGCACCCGAGCCGTTCGCGCAAGCTGCGCTCCTTCCTGGACACCTGATCTCCGGTCCGGGCGGGCCTCGTTCGGCCCGCCCGCCCAGTTCCGCGGCGGTGTTGACGCCATGCGCCGCGGACGCCACAGTGCGCCACGCCGCGACGGGCGTGGGCCTGTAGTTCAGCGGTTAGAACGCGCCGCTCATAACGGTGTTGTCGTCGGTTCGAATCCGGCCGGGCCCACCACTCCGCCGACGCATCCGCCACTTGCAAGGGCAACCCATAACTTGCCCGGGAAGCACGACCCGGGGCGGGGTGCTTGTCGCTTCCCGAAGCGGGACGGGCGCTCGAGGGCTTGCTGCGGACGAACAGGTCGCGGGTCCAGCCTCAGGCTATGCGCTTCACCGTGTCAGCAAGCTTTTCGGGCATGAAGGGCTTTGCGATGAAGGCGTAGGGCCGGACCGCAGCCATTTCCTTCATCAGCCAGCCGTCGATGTGCCCGCTGACGAAGATCGAGCGGATGCCCCAGCGTACGTAGCCGTACGAAGCGACGTCGATGCCGCTGCCGATGCCGTCGAGCTCCACGTCCACGAGCAAGGCGTCCGGTCGAAGCGCCTCGATCATGCCGTAGGCAAGGGTCGCCGAACCGGCGGTCCCCACCACCTCGTGTCCGAGATCCTCGAGCATCTGGCGGAGCACCTCCGCCACGACCTCATCGTCCTCAACAACCAGAAAACGCATTTCACACCGTCGCGGCCACGGGTCGCGAGCTTCATTCATTGGTTCAAAAGGAACCGGGCTCAGGCATCTCGGCGGCCGGCGCATGCAAAGGGATGGGGGTGGCGCCGGACGGCTAAGGCAGTCGGTTCGGGCTGGTGCCCCCGGCTTCCTCCAGGCACTGCAGGATCGCGAGGTGCAACTGGTCCGGCAGGATCGGCTTGAGGGCCAGGTCCATGCCGCGCGCGGCGATTTCGGAGCGCGCCTCGGGACTGCTCTCGCCGGTCAGGATGATTCCGGGCACGCGCCGGCCGAGGCGCTCCCGCACCCGCTCGACGGCCTCCAGCCCCTTCA
The DNA here is from genome assembly GCF_017355985.1 of Arenibaculum pallidiluteum. Classification (GTDB taxonomy): domain Bacteria; phylum Pseudomonadota; class Alphaproteobacteria; order Azospirillales; family Azospirillaceae; genus Arenibaculum; species Arenibaculum pallidiluteum. Next base: position 164,223 of record NZ_JAFIQU010000008.1, on the reverse strand, counting down.
CATTTCCCCGAAGCCGGTAATCCGAGACCACGACGTTCGGGATGCGTCCCGACCGCTCGAGGACATCGAGCGCCTCCTCGGTCGATGCGGCGGACAGCACCGCGTATCCGAACTCCTCCAGCATCGCCTCGACTGCGAGGAGGACGATCGCATCGTCGTCGATCGCCAGGACGAGACGTCCCTTTCCATCCTTCTCCTGGGGGGCGACGGCAGGGGCGGGGGGCGAGGCGGCGGAGGTTCCGAGCGGCACCAGGACCGAGAAGGTCGAGCCTTGTCCCGGTTCCGAGCGGACCTGGATCTCATGGCCGAGCAGGCGCGAGAGCCTTCGCACGATGGCCAGGCCGAGCCCGAGACCCAGCGTCCGATCGCGCTCGGGATTGCCGACCTGATGGAACTCCTCCCAGATGCGCTCGAGCTGGTCGGCCGGGATGCCGACGCCGGTATCCCTCACCTCGACGCGGATGCCGTCCCCGGTCGGCTGGCATTTGAGGCTGACCCGCCCCTCCGGCGTGTAGCGGATCGCGTTCTCGACAAGGTTCCGGACCATGCGCCCCAGCAACGTGCGGTCCGTTCGGACCACGACCCCGCAGGGCGTCTCGACGTCGATCACAAGTCCCTTGACCTCGGCGACCGGACCATACGCCGCTGCAATCTCGTCGAGCACGGGCCCCAGCGCCACATCCGCGATCTCCGGTTCGACGGCGCCCGCATCCAGCCGGGAAATGTCCATCAGGCTGTCGAGAAGGTCCTTGAGGGTGTCGAGCCCCTGCTGGAGCAGGGCCAGATGCCGGCGCCCGTCCTCGTCGACATGCCGGGCAAGGACGCCCGACATGAGCAGGACCGACTGGATGGGCTGGCGCAGGTCATGACTGGCTGCGGCAAGGAATTTCGACTTCGCGAGGTTGGCCTTCTCCGCCTCGTCCTTGGCGGCCGCGAGCTGCTGCTCGGCGGCCTTCCGGTCGGTGATGTCGCGGCCTACGGCCTGGATCTCGGAAAGATCCCCGCGTTCGTCGACGATCGCGTACCCGTCCCAGGCGTACCAGCGCGGCCCGGCGACGGACAGCACCGTGTTCTCCACAATCGCGCGATGGCCCGGAGACGTAAGCGTGCTCCGGATCGCCTGCTCCGTCGCCGAAACGGTTTCATGCCCGATGAACTCGTCCCACGGGGCTCCGATCAGGTCTTCCCGGGAGCGGCCGAGCACCTGGCAGGTCGTGTCGTTGACGAAGGTGAACCGCCCGGCTGCGTCGAACCGGAGCACCATGTCGGTCTGGGACTCCACGAGACCTCGGTAGCGCTCCTTGCTGTTCCGCAGCGCCTCCTGTGCGGCCCGCTCCGGCGAAACGTCGATGATCGTGATGACGCCGCCCTGGACCGTGCCGTTGGCACCGCGGACGGGCGCCGCGTCCACACGCACCCACGCCGTTGATCCGTCGCCCCGGCGATAGAGCAGCTCCTGCCCATTGACGGGTTCGCCGCGAAGTGCCCGCGCCATCGGAAGCTCGTGCGGCTCGAGGCGGCGCCCGTCCGGGAGGAGAATCGGCCAGTCCTGGTAGGCCGCCACATTCGGCGACGGCAGCACCGGATGTCCTAAGATCCGCTCCACCCAGGCATTGCCCATGACGATGCGTCCGCTCGGTGCCTCGGCCAGGATCACGCCGACGGGCATTGTCTCGAGGATCGCCGACAGACGGGCGCGCTCGGCCTCGATCTGCGCCAGGAGTTCCTCGCGCTCCCGCTCGGACGCCTTGCGCGCGCTCACGTCGCGCATGATGCCGGTGAAGAACGTCTCGCCACCAGCGGACCAGGACGCGACCGAAAGCTCAAGCGGGAAGACTGAGGCGTCTTTGCGACGCCCCTCAACCTCGCGCCCGACGCCGATAATCCTTCGTTCCCCCGTTGCGAGGTGGTGGGCCAGGTAGCCGTCGTGGGCCGTTCGATGCGGCTGCGGCATGAGCAGGCTGATGTTGCGGCCGACGATCTCCTCCGCCGCGTAGCCGAAGATCCGCTCGGCGGCCTTGTTGAAGAACAGCACCGTGCCGCGGGAGTCGATCACCGCCATGGCGTCGACTGCGGTGTCGACGACGGAGCGGTAACGGGCCTCGGCGCCCTCAGCGGTGGTCGTGGCCTTCACGAACTGCCTGCTTGCATCGGCGAGGGTCCGCCAAAGGCGATCGAGCTCGGCTACGGGAATCATGTCCGGGGGGAGACGGGCACCCCGGAGGCCAGGGCCGATCCAGCGGCCTCGAGCGCCACCAGTGGCCGGGAGATGCGGCGCGCGGCAACGGCCGCGAACATGAACGAGGCGATCAGGAGGACCGCACCGAGCCCCGCAGCGGTCGCAAGCGTGTGGGCGAACCTCTCTTCGATCTCGCCGCGTGGTGCACCGATGAACAAGGTCCAACCGGACATCCGCGATGCCTGGAAGGCAGCCACCACTTCCTGTCCATCGAGGGCCGCTCCCCGTGCCAGCCCCGTGTCGTCGCTCTCCCGCGCAGCGACGAGCCAATCCGGCCCCGGCCTGCCGAGGAACGCGTCCGGATCCCGGTTTCGCGCAAGCACCCGGCCTTTGCCATCCAGCGCGACCGATATGCCTGCCGAATGCCTGTGGATCTCGGCGAGCATCGCGCTCCAGGAATCCGGGGCGATCATGGCAGTGAGCGTGTACCGGGGGCGGCCGTCACGGAGGACCGGGACCGTTATGGGGATCATGGGCCTTCCCGCGACGGCCCCCACGACCAAATCTGAGACGACGGGCTGCCTGGTCTCGCGCACCCGTTCTATGGCTTCGAGGTGGGCTGCCCGCGGAAGGACCGTGCCCGGCGCACGGGCCGTGTGGACCAGGATCTGCCCCATCTCGCCTTCCAGCGCGATGTTTGCCCAGTGCGAACGCTTCCCGAGAATAAGCCGTGCGCGGTCGTGGAAGGCGACGAGATCGCCCCGGTCGATCTCGGGCGAGGTCGCCAGCATCTCCAGCGCGGAGATGTTGGCTGCGATCTCGCGATCGACGGCCAGCGCGAGCGCCTCCGCCGTGCCCTGCGGGCCGTGCGTCACCGCCTTGCGCTGCTCGGCTACCAACCAGGAGGTGAGCACCGCGCCGAGGGCGATCATCGGAACCAGGGCCGCCAGGACCAGGACCAGCAGATGCCCCCGGAGGGTCAGTCGCGGGAAGCCAAGCTGCATCTGGTGAAAGTCCTGTCGAATACGGATGGCCCGCCCGCCTGTCGCCCGCCGCGGTGCCTCTGCTGCTTCAATTTCGAAGCTTTGGCGGCTCAGCAACATGGCCGCGCATGGTTAATGATTCATCACTGAACGAATTGGGAAAAGGAGGGGGGCGAGCGGCGATATCGCCCAAGGCCGAGGCTGGCGAAGAAGGCCCTTCGTTGGGCAACGGAAACACATCGTTCGTGGACCACCGGCCGGCACCACGGCCTAGTCCAGGATGCCGAAGACTCTCCCGAACAGCAGCAGGAGCACCATGGCGGCAGTCAGAATGAGCAGCACCGCGTCATTGCTCATTGTTTTGCGTCCCGATGGCACGGGAAACCGGCGGTGCCTATGCGCGGCCGAACTGCCCACCGGTGCGCGATGCTGCCTTCGATCAGTTGTGGAAGGCTGCGTCTGAACCGTCTTATCGAAGGCGCCGACGGAATACACATTCGTGCATTGGCGTCAGGGACTGCCAAAGTTCCCTCATCCCGTGAACATGCGCACCGGGGAAAAACAATCCTGAGTCTCTATCTCCCCAATTTGCAACCGAGGTATGTCGGAAGCATCATGCTTAATGATGAGTCGAGGTCCGCGCAAGAAACTCTCCCGATCAGCGCCGGGTGCCGTTCCCCAGCAGCCAGTCCTGGAGCTCAGCGATCTCCGCCTGCTGCTCCTTCACGACCTTCTCGGCCATCTCGCGGAGCCGGCGGTCCTTTCCGTCGCTGAGATAAGCCTGCGCCATGTCGATGGCGCCCTGGTGATGGGCCGCCATCATGCGGGCGAAGTCGTGGTCGGGATCGCCGGTCAGGCCCTGGGTCATGTCCCGGTTCATTCTCTCCATGGCCTGCATCATCTCGCGTGAGGAGGCGCCGCCGGCCATGCCATGGCCTGGCATCGTGCCGTGGGGCTGCTGCGCGAAGACGGGGCCGGCGAGCACGGCCAGGAGGGTTGCCGCGGCGAGGCATCCGAGGTGCATGCTGTGATCCCTGGATCCGGATGGAGGATCCCGGAACAACAGGGCGGGGCGGCGGTCCTTCCGCCTGCGCCGTTAAAGTCGGGTTCGCCGGGACCGCTCAGGCCTTCATGAGGCGCAGGCGGAAACCGAAGGTCGTGCCGCGGCCGGGCTCGCTCTCGACCTCAAGCCGGCTGCCGTAGAGCCCGAGCAGCCGCTGGCAGATCGCAAGGCCAAGGCCCGCGCCGCCATGCTCCAACCCGGTTTCGTAGCTCTCCTGGGTGAAGGCCTCGAAGATCCTGTGCAGCCGTTCCGCGGCAATGCCGATCCCGGTGTCCGAGACCCGGAAATCCAGCAGGACCGAATCGCAGAGATCGGCCGCGAGCCACGCCTCGGCCCGGACGGAGCCCACGCGCGTGAACTTCACGGCATTGCCGAGCAGGTTGCCAAGGACCTGGCCGAGCTTCACGGGATCCCCTATCAGCCGATCCGGGATCGCAGGGTCCGTCTCGGCCGTCAAAGAGAGTCCCTTTTCCTCGGCTCGTGGGCGCAGCAGGTCGCAGCTCCGCGCGACCAGCTCGCGCAGGTCGAACTCCCGCTCCTCGGGGACGAGGCCGCCGGCCTCGATGCGGCCGGCCCGGAGAACGTTGTCCGAGAGGTCGAGCAGCGTGCGCGCCGCCTGCTGAACGAAGCGGAGGAACTCCTGCTGCTCGTCCGAAAGGTCGGTGTCGGCGAGCAGCGCCGCTCCGCCCAGGATGCCGTTAAGGGCGCTGCGGATGTCGTGCCCGACCATGTGGACGAGCTCGGCCTTGGATTCGGCTGAGCGCTCGGCCCGGGCCCGGGCGCGCAGCAGGTCGCGCTCGAACTGGCGGCGCTCGGTCGCGTCCAGGATCGTGAAGCGGAAAAGGACCGGCGCGCCGTCGGCGTCCAGCTTGGCCGCCCCGGTCAGGAGCACGGGGATCCTCCGCCCCTCCGGCTCCAGCAGGTCGAGCGCGACCTCGTGCATCTGGCCCTGCATCCGGAGCATCGGGAACAGGTGCTTGTCCCAGAAGACCCGGCCCGCGATGCTCAGGAGCTCCTGGATCCGGATCCGTTGCAGGACCTGGTCCCGCCGGCGCCCGGTCCAGGCGAGCAGCGTGTCGTTGGCCGCGACGATGGTGCCGTCCGGACGCGTCGAGAGGAGGCCGCAGGGGGCCTCATCGTAGAACTCGAGGATGTTCTCGACCGTGGTTTCCGGCAGGCGCGTCTCAGCCATGGCGGATGCCGAGATAGGTCCGGATGGCCGCGATGGTGTCTTCGGGTGCGCTCAGCTGCGGGCAGTGCCCGGAGGCCGACAGCGTGACGAGCCGGCTGTCCCGCATCGCGCGGTGCATGTAGGCTCCGACCGTCTCGGGTGCGATCACGTCCTGGGCGCACTGCAGGATCAGCGACGGCGTCCTGACCTGGGGGAGGTCCTCGCGGTTGTCGGACAGGAAGGTGACCCGCGCGAAGCTCCGCGCCACCTCGGGGTCGGTCCGGCAGAAGCTCGCCTCCAGCTCGGCCGTCAGATCCGGCCGCTCCGGGTTTCCCATGACCAGCGGCGCCAGGGCGGCGGGCCAGCCGAGGCGGTTGTTCTCGAAGAGCTCGAGCAGCTCGTCAATGTCCTCGGGTTCGAAGCCGCCGGCATAGCCCTCGGCGTTCAGGTAGCAGGGCGAGGGTGTCACCAGCACCAGGCGGGAGAACCGGGTCGGCTCGCGGATCGCAGCCAGAAGGCCGATCATTGCGCTAACGGAATGACCGATGAAGACCGCATCCTTCAACGACAGGGCCGCGCAGATGGCCAGAAGGTCGTCGGCATAGCCCTGCAGCGTCCGGTGCCGGACGGGATCGAACGCCTCGGCCGGTGCGCCCCCGCAGCCGGGCCAGTCGAACAGGGCGAGCCGGTGCGTCGCCGAGAAGGCAGGGGCGACCAGCCGCCAGATGTTCTGGTCGCAGCCGAAGCCATGGGCGAAGACCAGGGTTTCGGCACCGCTCCCGGCGACGGTCACGTTGTGGCGCAGCAAGGGATCCCGCAGGGCGGCGGGGCTGGCGGCGGGCGATGCCCGCTCGTCCTGCTCGCGGCCCGGTCCACGTGAGCCGATCATGGCAAGCCCGCGTCTCGATCTTGGCCGAACATCCGCACTCCTCCCATGCCGTTCGCAGTGCACCGCGATTGCACCCAAAGGATGATCTTTGGATTATATACCGAAGGCGGAGGATTGCATGCCTTCGAAGCTCGGTCCCCACAAATGAGCGGACCGGTCGCTATGGTGCCGGCGCCAGATTACACCCGAAGAGCTTCTTTGCCGTAGCGTCCCCTGGCAGCTGGACCATTCTCTCGAACTCCATGCCGAGCGTCTGGAGCAGGCGGATCGAGCGCTCGTTCCCCGGCGCCGCGATCGCGACGATGCGCGTCACGCCCAGCCGGGTATCGGCGTAGTCCAGCGTGGCGGCCGCGGCCTCGCGGGCGTAGCCGCGGCCGTGATGGCGCGCGAGGAAGGCGAAGCCGAGTTCGACCTCGTCCAGGTCGTCGCGGCGGAGCAGGCCGCAGACCCCGATCGGCTCGCCTGCCTGCCGGAGCGCCGTCAGGTAGAGGCCGAATCCGAACCGGGCATAGAGGGCGGCCGGGCCCGTCGCGATGTATCGGCGGGCGTCGTCCAGCGTCCGGACGCCGCGGTCGCCGATGAAGGCGAGCCAGGACGGATCGCTGAGGAGTTCCAGGATGAAGTGTGCGTCGTCCTCCACCATGCGGCGCAGGACCAGCCGCCGCGTCTCGATCACGGGATCCGCTGTGCTGTCCTTCAGGGGCGCACTCCTTCAGACCCGCAGGTGCTCGACGCGAAAGCCGAAGCGGTCGCGCAGGGCCTCGGCGACGCGACGGCGATGGCAGATGCAGGGATCCGCCTCGAAGCACAGCAGCGCCGCCGGCCGGACGGCTGCGATCTCCGCGGCCTCGCGCAGGGCGAATTCCGCAGCCGGCTCCTGCATGCGCTCCTCGACGATGCGCCAGAAGGTCTCCCAGTCGCGCCGCCGGTTGGCAAGCCGGCCCTCCTTGGGTGTGCCGAGGGGCTTCAGGTGCACATAGTCGATGCCGGCTGCGGCCAGCGACGCGCGCAGGGTCCCCTTCGAAAAGCCGGCCCTGCGCGACAGCGGCAGGTCGCGCACGTCCACCACCACGGCCACGCCGGCCTCCCGCAGCGTTGCCAGGAAGCGGTCGAAGCCGCTGGCCTCGTAGCCGATCGTGAAGACGACCGGACCGCTCTGCGCACCGACTGCGCCCGGGGATTCGCTCATCGCAGCAGGCCCCCGACCGGCGCTGGCGGCGGCGCCGTCAGCAGCGCCAGACCCAGCAGCAGCATCAGCGTCCAGCCCAGGAAGGAGAGCAGGGCTCCGGCCAGCGCCGCGCGGCGGCCGCCCGCGGCGGCCAGCGCGCCACGGCGCAGTCCGGCCGCCAGCACGGCAAGGGCCGACACGGTCACGGCCGTGCCCAGCCCCATCGCAAGCGCAGCGGCGATGCCCGCGGGATAGATGCCGAGCGCCCGGGAAAAGACCAGCGCCAGGATCGCGCCGGAGCATGGGCGAAGGCCCACGGCCAGGATCGCCGCGGCGGCCCCGCGCCAGGATCCCTCCGCCGCCTGGGGCGGCGGCATGTGGGAATGGCCGCAGCCGCAGTCCGGCCCGTGGGCATGCCCGTGGTGATGGTCGTGGTGATGGCCGTGCTCGTGTCCCGCGGCGGCGCTGGATGCTGCCGCAAGCCGCACGCGCAGCGCCGCGCGCACCGCCATGACGGCTCCGAAGGCCGCGATGGCGGCGAAGCTCGCGCGCTCCAGCCAGAGCGCGGCCGCCTCGGCCCCGCGGGCCGTAGTCTCGAATACGAACAGCGCCCCGGTGACGAGAGCGATGGCCGTCAGCGCCTGCACCATCGAGGCCGCGAAGGCCAGTGCCACGGCGCGCCGCAGGAGGCGCGTCTCCGCGAGCGCGTAGGCGGAGACGACGGCCTTTCCGTGCCCGGGGCCCGCGGCGTGCAGCACGCCGTAGAGGAAGCCCGCCAGCGCCAGCGGCCCCGCGCCCGCCCATCCCGTCTGCTGCACCGCGCGGAGCGCTGCGGTCAGCGATTGCTGCAGCGTGCGCTGGCCTGCGACGATCGCCGCGGAGAAGGGGGGATCCACGGCCGGCATCAGCAGGAGCGCCATGGCAATCACCGCCACGGGCAGGGCCACGGCGAAGCCGGTGCGCAGTGCTCTCATCGGGAAGACCCGCAATCGACGGCGATCCAGCGGGCAAAGCGGGCCCCGATGCTGGCATCCACGTCGTCCTCGGGGCCGATGTCGAGCTGTCGCGCCGTGGCGTCGGGGACGTAGCGCGGCCCGCCGCCAGCCGCCGGGTCGGGTCCTGGCACGGCCCGGCAGTCCGGCGGCGCCGCGCCGGCGGTTGCGAAGCCGTCGCGCTCCAGCGGCGTGACGTCGATGTAGAAGGTGGGGTCGAAGCTGGAGAAGGTGACGCGCGTCCCGCGCGGATCGACGGGCTCGGCCAGCGGGAGCGTGAAGCGCATTTCGATCCGACCCTGTTCCAGGCGCGAGGCGTGCGCCCCGGCGGGGCCCAGCGGGATGCGACGGCCATCGCTCTTGAGATAGGTGAAATAGCTCCACTCCGCGAGCTGCGCCAAGTTCTCGGCCGCCAGCGGCGCCAGCTCCTCGGGGTCGATGCGGCCGTCGCCGTTCGTGTCCAGCCCGTCCGAGGCGTAGGCGCTGTACATCTCGTCGAACAGCCAGAGCATCTCGATCGCCGCAATCCGCTGCGCATTGTCGAAGCGCAGCGTGGCGCCATACACGACATAGGCGTGGGGATGGGCTGACGCGACGTCCGGTGCGGCAAGCAGGATGCCGGCCGTCGCGGCGGCGCGGATGGACAAGCTGTGCCGGCCCTGCGGCATAGGTGACACCCCGGTCGTCTGCCAGATTCCTCGGTCGCGGGTCATAGATCCCCTCGGCCGCGGGCAGTCTATCCCACCCCCTCGGAGCGGGGGAAGGGCGCGGAAATCCTCGGAAAACGGGGGAGGTCGATCTCGACCTGGGCAGCCCGGCCACCCGTCATAGCTCCGGCCTTTGCGCCCGTGCCGGGTGCCTAGCCGGAAAAATCGGTTAAGATATTCCTAACGGAGTATTGGCCAGCTCGCCGCCGACGGGGTAAACATAGTGCAACGCTAACTAATTTGAAGCCGAAGCCGCCCATGCAGCCCGTGACCGTCGCCCTGATCGACCCGAACAAGCTGTTTCGCGAAGGCCTGAAGGCCCTTCTGCGAGGCGGCGATTTCCAAATTGAAGGCGAGGCCGCTTCGATCGACGAGGCGCTGGCCCCGCTTTCCGCCAATCCGCCGCAGCTGATCCTGGTCGATCCGGCCAGCATGGGCGACGTGTCGGATTCCATCGGCCGCCTGCGGGCGATGCTGGCGCAGACGCGGATCGTCGTGTTGACGACCGTGCTCGAGCCGCAGAACCTCGCCGCCGCGATCCAGGCGGGCGCCGACGGCTTCCTGATGAAGGACGTCTCGCCGGACGCGTTGCAGCAGTCGCTGCGCCTGGTGATGCTCGGCGAGAAGGTGTTCCCGACCCATCTCGCGGCGCTGCTTGTCAGCGGCCGGGTGCAGGGCGGCGAGCTGGCGGTGCCGGCCTCGCGCAAGGGCCTCTCCCCCCGCGAGGTGGAGATCCTGCGCTGCCTCGTGAACGGCGACAGCAACAAGATGATCGCCAACCGGCTGGGCATCACCGAGGCGACCGTGAAGGTCCACCTCAAGAGCCTGCTGCGCAAGATCAGCGCGTCCAACCGCACTCAGGCCGCCATCTGGGCGCTGAACAACGGCCTGGCCGAGGAGAACGCGGCCCTCGTCGCCGCCGGCTGAGGCCGGACGGCTTCGGCAGAAAAGCAAAGGGCCGCGCGGTCTCAGCCGCGCGGCCCTTTGCCTTTTGCGGGGATCGGCCGCCCAGCGGCGGGCCGCTACCGGGCCTTAGCCCTCCTCGGCCTCGTCCTCGGCCTTCAGGAGGGCCTTCCAGGCATCGGCCTCGGAGGAGGTGACGCCGCCCAGCGTCTGCAGCGCCTGGCGCAGCCGCTCGCGGCAGATGTCGCGCCCCAGCAACGCCATGGAATCGAAGAGCGGCGTCGATCCCGGGCTGCCCGTGATCGCGATGTAGAAGGCACGGACGGCATCCCGGAACTTGGCGCCGATCCGGTCGCCGGTGTCGCGGAGGACACGCTCGATGGCGGGCAGCTCCCACGCGGGCAGCGCATCGAACTGCCACATGGCGAGCTGGTAGGCTTGGCGCTGCTGGAGCTCGGAGAGCTTGTTGTCGCGCAGGCGCTCGACCGGCAGGTTCAACGTCCCGCTGAAGAAGAAGGACACCAGAGGTCCGAGATCGCTCAGCCGCTCGATCCGCGTCTGCGCCAGCGCCGTGATCGGCAGCAGGTAGTCGCGGTTCAGGGCCCATGCCTCGACCCGTCCGAGCAGGGCCGCGGGATCCATGGTCTCGCGGATGTAGCGCCCGTTCAGCCAGTTCAGCTTCGCGACGTCGAAGACCGGACCGCCTAGCGAGATGTTGTCGAGCTCGAACTGGCTGACGAGCTGGTCGAGGGTCGCCATTTCCTCGCCCTCGGCCGAAGACATGCCGAACAGGCCAAGGAAGTTCAGCATCGCCTCGGGCAGGTAGCCCATGCGCTTGTAGAACAGGATGCTGGTCGGGTTCTTGCGCTTGCTGAGCTTGCTTCGGTCGGCGTTGCGCAGCAGCGGCAGGTGCCCGAGCGCCGGCATCTCCCAGCCGAAATACTCGTAGAGCAGCTTGTGCTTCGGTGCCGAGGAGATCCATTCCTCGCCGCGCATCACGTGGGTGATGCCCATCAGGTGGTCGTCGACCACATTGGCGAGGTGGTAGGTCGGCATGCCGTCGGACTTCAGCAGCACCTGCATGTCTACGGTCGCCCATTCGATCTCGATGGGCCCGCGCCGCAGGTCGTCGATCACGCAGACACCCTCGGAGGGAACCTTCATGCGCACGACGAAGGGCTTGCCGGAGGCGCGCTCGGCCGCCTCCTCCTCAGCCGACAGGTGCAGGCAGTGGCCGTCGTAGCGCGGCCGCTCGCCGCGGCGGCGCTGCTCGGCGCGCATCTGCTCGAGCCGCTCGGCCGTGCAGTAACAGCGGAAGGCGTGCCCGCCGGCGATCAGCCTGTCCACGTGCTCGCGGTAGATCTCGGTGCGCTCGCTCTGCCGGTAGGGGCCGTGCGGGCCGCCCACGTCGGGCCCTTCGTCCCAGGACAGGCCGAGCCAGCGCAGTGCCTCGAGGATCACCTTCTCCGACGCGGCCGAGCTGCGCTGCTGGTCGGTGTCCTCGATCCGCAGCAGGAACTCGCCCCCGTGCTTCTTGGCGAAGCAGTAGTTCATCAGGGCGACATAGGCCGTGCCTACGTGCGGGTCGCCGGTCGGGGAGGGCGCGACGCGCGTGCGGACTTTCATGGATCGGCGTTCCTGTGGCGGGCCGTGGGGCGGCCGTGAAGGCCGGCGGCACGTTATTCGGTGCGATGGCCTTAATCAAGCGCGCCCCCCAGGCGCTGCAGGGCCGCTGCCCGGCGGCGCTACGTCCGGGGAGGGGCGCCCCTGGCTCAGCCGCGGCTGACCGGCAGGCGCGTCGCCGTGGCGCCATGGCGATAGATCACGCTGGAGATGGCGCCGTCGCGGCAGGCCAGGGTGATCGCGTCCGGCAGCCGTCCCCCGGCGAGGCGTGGCGGCAGCGTCAGGACGCCGTCGCGCAGCCGCGCCTCGCCTTCCGCCGCCAGGGCGGGATCGAAGCGCACGAGCACGGGCGGTCCGGCGCCGGGGACCGAGATGGGGCCCAGCAGCAGCGGCACCTGGGCGGGCCCGGACAGCAGCTCGGGCGGCAGCGAGAGGGTATCGCCGCCCGAGATCCCGCAGGGCGTCGCGGCCAGAAGAGTCGGCGGGTCCGTCTCGGCCCGGCCGGTCATGTACCCCGCGAGGCAGGCGACACCCAGCGCCGCCAGCCCGGCGAGCACCGCTCCCCGACCCGGCGTCAGCGACGTGCTGCCATCGGGGGTCATGGCTGCGGCAGGCTTGCCTTCTCGATACGGCGCCAGGGGGCCGCGATCTCGGCGGCAATGCTCTGGATCTGGAGGTCCGTGGTCCGCGCCGCCAGGACGTAGCTCAGGCTCTGGTCGCTCCAGTAGCCGAGCTTCACCCCATGGTGCTCGACGACCACGGGGGCGGTGTTGCCCTCGTAGCTGTGTGGCCAGATCGAGAGCGTCATGCGGTGGCCTGTGCGGTCCTCGTAGACGAGATGGGCCAAGGGGCCCTCGCGGGTGCCCAGCAGCCGCCCGCCGACGAGGTCGATCCCGATGGCGTCCAGCGTGGGGACGGGCACGGGCTCGCCGAGCCGGTCCGAGAACCAGGCTGCCATCTCCGCGCGCCGGCCGCCTTCCATCTCGACGGCATGGTCCTTCAGCTCGGCGAAGACCTCGTGCGCGCCGGCCGCCTCGGTCACGAAGCTGGGCAGCGGGTCGCTTGCCTGCTCGTAGGCCAAATGGGCCATCCATCCTGCGCCCATTACCAGCAGCACCGCGGCGGCCCTGGCCAGCACGGCGGGACGGCGCGCGGCGCGGCGGTGGACCAGCCGGCGGGCGAGCTCCGTCACCAGGGCATCGGTCTCGGCCGGCGCGGGGCCGGGATCCATGGCCGATGCCGCCTCGCGCAGGAGCGTCCGGTCCGCCATCTGGCCGGAGACCTCGGCGCGGGCATCGTCATCGACGGCGAGCAGCGCTTCGACACGGGCCGCCTCCTTGGGGGAGAGCCGCCCGTCCACATAGGCCTGCAGCTCCGCCTCGTTCACGGCGTTCATGGCGCGCGTCCTCCGACCAGGCGCAGCCGGGGCAGCCGGGCGCCCTCCATGACGCGCCGCAGCGCTTCGCGCCCGCGCGCCAGACGGGACATGAAGGTGCCCAGCGGCACGCCCATGACCCGGGCCGCGTCGGCATAGCGCATATCCTCCACCGCGACCATCAGGATCGCCTGGCGCTGCGCCTCGGGCAGGGTTTCCAGCGCCTCGAGAGCCTGCCGCGCCTCCACCCGCAGGGCCTGGGAGGCCTCGGCCACGGCGTTCGGCAGCCCCGGCCGGGCCGCCTCGCGCACCTGGCGCTTGCGCAGCGCGCTCAGATGAAGGTTGTGCATGATCTTGAAGAGCCAGGCGCGCAGGTCCGTTCCAGGCTCCCAGCCGTCGGCCGCGGCGATCGCCCGCATCAGCGTCTCCTGGACCAGATCCTCGGCCTCGTCGCGGTTGCGCGTCAGCACCAGCGCGAAGCGCCGCAGGCTTGCGGTGTGGTCGTGAAGAAGATCGACCGTCGATCGCTCGTCCATGGCTGTCCTGGTCTCCGTCCCCACACCAACGCACCAGCGCTGAATTTAGTCCCAATCGTCGGCGCGCCAAAGGGGGTTGCCCCGGCGCGCCGCGTTCCGACCCTCCACCCGGTCCGGAACGCGGCGCTCCGACAGGTGGAGAGGGCGGGGCACCTGCCGGCACCCCGTCCCGGCGCAACGCCGGAACCGGGGCCCGTCTGCAGGCACGGGGAGATCGGAACCCGTGCCTGCGGACAGTTCGAGAACGCCGAGGCGCGCACTTTCATCCGCCCGGAAATCAGACGGATGAAAGGCGGGGGGCACGCGTTGTCGGCATCAAGGTGAAGTCCGAGCCCGCCTCGCCGCGGGAGGGCGACTGGAACACAACCCGCCGTCGGCGGGCGATGAGGATGAAGGAAGGGGAAGCATGGCTCTTTGGGCGAACAGGCCGGCTGCGGCCGGCGCACGGGTCGACCAGGACGTCTTCGACGCCGGTCTGCGGGCGCACATGCTGCGCATCTACAACTACATGGCGGTCGGCCTGGGACTGACCGGACTCGTGTCGTTCCTGGTGGCGAACAGCCCGCTCGGCGCGGCGATCTTCGGCAGTCCGCTGCGCTGGCTTGCCATGCTGGCCCCGCTCGGGTTCGTCTTCTTCATGTCGTTCAAGGCGGACAGCATCAGCTTCGCGCGGCTGCAGGGGCTGTTCTGGGCCTTCTGCGCCGTCATGGGCGTGTCCATGGCCTCGATCTTCATGGTCTTCGCGGGCGCCGACATCGCGCGGGCCTTCTTCTCGGCGGCGTCGGTCTTCGCGGCGGCGAGCCTATGGGGCTACTCGACCCGCAAGAGCCTCGACGGCATCGGCAGCTTCATGTTCGTCGGCCTGATCGGCATCGTCGTGGCGAGCCTGATCAACATCTTCGTCGGCTCGACGGCGCTGCAGTTCGCGATCTCGATCGCGGCGGTGGTGATCTTCACTGGCCTGACCGCCTGGGACACCCAGCGCCTGAAGGAGCAGTACGCCGAGAACTACGGCTACGAGGCCGCGGGCAAGCTCGCCGTGATGGGCGCGCTGTCGCTGTACCTGAACTTCATCAACCTGTTCCAGTCCATGCTCATGCTCTTCGGCATGAGCCGCGACGAGTGACGGACCGGCCGCAGCAATAGGCCGACAGGACTGGCCACGGGGCCCGGGAGCGATCCCGGGCCCTTCTTCGTCCTGGCCTCCTGCCTCGCCTTCGGGCAGGGTGCGGCCCATGTCGGACCGCCCTTACCTTGATCCCGATGCCGATCCCGACGCCGCGCCCACGGCCGTGCGGAGCTGCGGCGCCTGCACGATCTGCTGCAAGCTCGTCGCCGTGCCGGAGACCGGTAAGCCCAACGGTGCATGGTGCCCCGCCTGCATTCCGGGCACGGGCTGCGGGATTCATGCGATCCGCCCCCAGTCCTGCCGGAATTTCGAGTGCTTCTGGCTGATGGAGACGGCCTTTCCCGACGACCTGCGGCCGGACCGTTGCGGCGTGGTCGTGGCCTTCAACGACGATCCCGACAGCGTCGTCCTGCACGTGGACCCCGATCGTCCGGAGGCGTGGCGGACCGAGCCGGGATCACACCTGGTGCCGGCGCTCCTTAGGGTCTACGAACGGCTCTTCATCGTCTGCGGCGACGACAGGACCATGGTCACCCGCGCGTCCTGACCCTGGTTCGCCCAGTCTTCGGCGAGCAGTGGCCATTGTGGAAAACCTTGTGAGCAATGGATCGGCGATGCCGGCAACTAGGTGCCGCATGAAGGCCTCCACGGCCCCTTGCCGGTAGTCTATTGTGCGCTGCACACCGCAGAAACGGCTGCTTTGCGCAAACATCGTCATGAAGTCGTAACAAGGGAAACGCGGATGGCGGGGCCTTCGCAGGGATGTGAATAACCTGGGGTTGACCTCCTCGCGGTGGCATAGCTGGTCGCCTATGGCATGTCTTCAGAGATGTCGGCGCCGGATCGCGCAGTGGCATCCGGCTTGGTTCGCATCTATTCGGTCGCGGCCTGCCTCATCCCTCCTGCCGCCGGTCCGTATCCTCAATCCTTACGGCAATGCCGCGAACCGAGGGCCGCGCTCTTGACGCAGCTTTCATGCGCTCCGTCCAAGACTGGGCACGGCATCATGCCGCCTTCTCCTTTCGCGGATCGTGGCGGCCGGCGCAGCATGCCACGATGCCCAATCTGGTGCTTTCCGGGTGCAGATTCGATCAATCGCTGAAGCGATGGCGATAGTCGGAAGGAGCGCTTCCAAACGTCTCATGGAAAGCGCGGCGCAGGGTTTCCTCCGTGCCGAAACCGCAGCGATCGGCAATCCGCTTCAGGGGAAGCTCTGTTTCGACGACAAGCTGGCGTGCGACTTCGATCCGGATTCGTTTCACGGCCTGGGCAGGGGTGATGCCGGTCTGCTCGCGGTACTTCCGGGAGAAGCTGCGTTCGCTCATGCCGACCTGTTCCGCAAGACGCGGCAACGACAGCTCGGTGGACAGGTGCTCGCGGATCCAGGCATGCAGGTTCGGGAAGCGATCATCGGATGCCTGCAGGGTCAGCATGGCGCTGAACTGGGCCTGCCCGCCCGGTCGCTTGAGAAACATGACGAGGTGCTGCGCAACGGCAAGCGCCAGCGCGTGGCCGAGATCCTCTTCGACGAGAGCGAGCGTCAGGTCGATTCCGGCCGTCACTCCGGCGGACGTCCAGACATGGCCATCCCGAATGAAGATTCTATCGGGCTCGACCTTGGCCAGTGGGAAACGCCGCGCCAATCGCTCGCAATACTCCCAATGCGTCACCGCCCGGCGCCCGTCCAGCAAACCGGCGGCCCCGAGCAGGAAGGCCCCGGTGCAAACCGCTGCCACGCGGCGTGATGCGCGGGCCCGGGTCGCGACCCAGGAAACCAGATCCGTGTCTTCGGCCGCGCGCATGACGCCCTGGCCGCCGGCGACGATGAGGGTGTCGACGGGATCGTCAGTCCCGGACAAGGCATCGGTCGCGAATGAGAGCCCGGCCGTCGCCCGAATATCCGGTTTAGGTGCGACGACGCGCATGACGTATGACGACGCCCGTCCCTGGCGTCCCAATTGCTCGTTAGCGGAGCTCAGCGCCTGAAGGGGCCCCGCGACGTCGAGCAGTTGAACGTCAGGAAAGCACAGGATCTCTACCTTCCTGACGGTCATGGCCCTTTCTCCGGCTTTGGTCGAACCGAGGCCAAGCTCTACCACACTGGCGGAAATCGTGGGCTGATTGGCGATTTCGCCAGACGTCACGCTCGTAGACTGGCCCTGGCGCCAATCGAGGATGGGCATTCCACGATGAACGACGGTCCGAAGACGATAGAGATCGGTGCACTGGTGTTTCCGGGGATCGACCAGATCGATCTGACCGGCCCTTTCGAGGTGCTGTCCCGCATGCCCGGTGCCAGATACCGCCTCTACGGGCTGACCAGCGACCCGGTGCGCGATGTCATGGGGCTGCTTCTGACACCCGACGCCGCGCTCGCCGAGGCCCCCCGGCTCGACATCCTTCACGTTCCCGGAGGACCCGGCCAGCAGGCCCTGATGGAGGATGAGCGGGTGATGGACTGGCTGCGGCAGAGCTCCGCCGATGCCGGCCGTGTTCTCTCGGTCTGCACGGGAGCACTGCTGCTCGGCGCGGCGGGGCTTCTGAAGGGCCGGCGAGCGACCACGCACTGGGCATCGCATCACCTGCTGCCGTACTTCGGTGCGACGCCCGTCGATCAGCGCGTCGTGGTCGATGGAAAATGGACCTTCGCCGCCGGCGTGACCGCCGGCATCGACGGCGCGCTGCGACTGGCGGCTGATCTGCTGGGCGACGAAATTGCCCAGGAAATCCAGCTCGCGATCGCCTATGCGCCCGAACCTCCGTTCCAGAGCGGAACGCCGGGAAACGCCCCGCCCCAGGTCCTGCAGACGGCGCGCAAGGCCGTGGCGTCCCTGACCGCGCAGCGGCAGGCCACGGCGGAACGTGTCGCCGAGCGCCTGGGTATCGATGCCGGAACGCTCGATATGTGAAGGGAAGAAAGCCGATGAACGGGTCTCTGGATCGGCGATCGCTTCCGGCGATCACCGCCCGTTGAATCTACGGACATCCTCTAGTCCACCAGGGTCACCGGCACCGCCGGGGCATCCTTGACGGTGTTCAGCACGATCGACGAGCGCACGTCCTTGACCCCGGGCAATCGCGTCAGCCGCTTGAGCACCGTGTCGCCGAGATCGTCGAGGTCCCGCGCCACCACCCGCAGCAGATAGTCGTGGTCGCCGGTCAGCGCGTGGCACTCCGTCACCTCGTCGAGCCTGTTCACGGCCTCGCTGAAGCGCGCCACCGTCTCGTCCGTGTGCTGGTGCAGGTTGATCTGGACGAAGGCCTGGACGCCGAAGCCGGCAGCGCGGCGGCTGATGCGCGCGCCATAGCCCTCGATGAAGCCGTCCTCCTCCAGCGCCTTGACCCGGCGCAGGCAGGGGGAGGGCGCCATGCCGATGCGCTCGGCCAGGTCGACATTGGCGATGCGTCCCTCGGCCTGGAGGATCCGCAGAATCCGGCGGTCCGCATCGGACAGCGGCCGTTTGTTGCGCACGGTCATGATGGCGCGTTCCTGCCCGGATCCCGGTCACGAAGTGACCAGAATTACCCCATTGCGCCGCAATGAAGTCAAGTCTGGACCGGTGCTGCACCCTACAATGCTGGCCGTGCCAATCATCTGGCCGATGGAGGAATGCATGGAGAAGGTCAAGCACGGGCTGGCGGCCGGCGAGCCCGGCCGTCCCGAGAACCCCGACTGGACGATCGACCAGAACTGGGATTCCTACACGGCCGTCGACCACGGCGTGTGGCGCACGCTTTACGAGCGGCAGTCCCGTCTGCTGCCGGGCCGCGTCTGCGCGGAGTTCCAGCGCGGCATGGCGGAGCTGCCGATCGGCCCCGATGAGATCCCGGATTTCCGCCGCCTGTCCGAGGCGCTGGGCCGCAGGACCGGCTGGAGCGTCGTCGCGGTCCCCGGCCTGGTGCCGGACGAGGTGTTCTTCGACCATCTCGCGAACCGCCGGTTCCCTGCCGGGCATTTCATCCGCCGGCCGGAAGAGCTCGATTATCTCGAGGAACCCGACGTCTTCCACGACGTCTTCGGCCACGTGCCGCTGCTGACGGACCCGGTTTTCGCCGACTTCCTCCAGGCCTACGGCCTGGGTGGCCTGCGCGCGCAGTCCATGGGCGTGCTGCCGAACCTGGCGCGGGTCTACTGGTACACGGTGGAGTTCGGCCTCGTCCGCGAGGGCGGCGACCTGCGGATCTTCGGCGCGGGCATCGCGTCCTCGGGCGGCGAGACCCTGTTCTCCCTCGAGGATCCGTCGCCGAACCGCATCGCCTTCGACCTGGAGCGCGTGATGCGCACCCGCTACCGGATCGACGACTATCAGGAGACCTACTTCGTGATCGAGGGCCTCGACGACCTGCTCGCGCTGGCCGAGATCGACTTCGCGCCAATCTACGAGCGCGTCCGTGGCGCCGCGGAATACGAGCCCGGCGACATCCTGCCGACGGACCGCGTCCTGACCCGTGGCACCGGCGCGTACCACGCCGCGCGGCGCAAGGTCGCCTGACTCCCGGCACGATGGCTGGAGCGGATCGTGATCCGGTGTGGACAGCTGGTTGCGTGAACCCGCTCCAGCTTCGATGATCTGGGGGCGAACCGAGGTCAAGGGCGAGCCCCGGGCCGCTCCAGGCCATAAATGGAGGACCGGATGGACTTCAGGGACCGTGCCGTGCTCGTCACGGGCGCCGCCGGCAATCTCGGCAGGGCCGTCGCCGCAGGCTTTGCGGCGCGCGGCGCCCGGCTCGCGCTGCTGGGACGCGACCGCGCCTCGCTGGAGCGGACTCATGGCCCCGATTCGGCGGACAGGCTGCTGCTGGCCGCCGACCTGCGCGACGCCGCGGCGGTCGAGGCAGCCGTCGCGGAGGCCGCCGCGCGCTTCGGCGGGATCGACGTCCTCTGCAACATCGCGGGCGGCTTCCGCATGGGCGAGGCCGTGCACGAGACCTCTGCCAAGACCTGGGACCTGCTGATGGACATGAACGCCCGCAGCGTGCTGAACGCGTGCCGGGCCGTGGTGCCCCGGATGCTGGCGGCCTCGCGGGGCAGGATCGTGAACGTGGGCGCCGCCGGGGCGCAGAGAGGCGCCGCGCGCATGGGCGCCTATACGGCTTCCAAGGCCGCCGTGCAGCGCCTCACCGAGGCGATGTCGGCGGAGCTGCGCGAGCGCGGCATCAACGTGAACTGCGTGCTGCCCAGCATCATAGACACGCCCGAGAACAGGGCCGGCATGCCTGGCGCCGACCC
This sequence comes from Arenibaculum pallidiluteum, assembly GCF_017355985.1. GTDB lineage: Bacteria > Pseudomonadota > Alphaproteobacteria > Azospirillales > Azospirillaceae > Arenibaculum > Arenibaculum pallidiluteum. The sequence continues at coordinate 144,275 of NZ_JAFIQU010000008.1, read as the reverse complement.
CGCGCGCTGGGTCTCGCCCGAGGATCTGGCGCAGGTCATCCTGTTCCTCGCCTCGGACGCGGCGCGGGCGATCCACGGTGCGTCGGTTCCCGTGACCGGGCTGAGCTGAGGCGTCAAGGCAGGGACGCGGCATCGCTCCTGGCGGGCTCCGGCACGGACGCGCTATATCGTCGCGGCCGTCCATTCCGAAGGGGCCCGCGCCTCCATGCTCACCGTCGTCGTCCTTCTCGCCGCAGCCGTGCTGATGGTGCCGATCGCGCGGGCCCTCGGCCTCGGCAGCGTACTTGGCTATCTCGCTGCCGGCCTGGCGATCGGGCCGGCGGGCCTCGGCCTGGTGGGCGACGTGGAGGCGATCGCACATGCCTCGGAACTCGGCGTGACGCTTCTGCTCTTCCTGATCGGGCTCGAGCTGCGGCCGGCACGCCTCTGGGTGATGCGGCGGTCCGTCTTCGGGCTGGGCGGGGCGCAGGTCGTGGCCTCGGCAGCGGCGATCGGCCTTGCCGCCTGGATGGTCGGACTGCCGCCCGAGGCCGCCGTCGTGTCCGGCTTCGGACTGGCCCTGTCCTCGACGGCCATGGTCCTGCCGATGCTGTCCGAGAAGGGCATCGTGCGGGCACAGGCCGGGCGCGATTCCTTCTCGATCCTGCTGTTCCAGGATCTCGCGATCATTCCGGCCGTGGCGCTGCTGCCACTGCTCGTGGGCGGAGAGGCACTGCCGCGCGATCCCTGGGGAGCCGTCGGCATCGGCCTCGCCGCGGTCGCCGCGGTGCTGGTCGGCGGCCGCTTCCTGATCCGCCCGATCTTCCGCCTGGTGGCCGCCGCCAGGGCGCCCGAGATCTTCACGGCCACGGCCCTGCTTGTGGCGGTCGGCACCGCGGCGCTGCTCTACACGGCGGGGCTCTCGAGCTCCCTGGGAGCCTTCATGGCCGGCGTTCTGCTGGCGGATTCCGAGTACCGGCACCAGCTCCAGGCCGATATCGAGCCGTTCGAGGGCCTGCTGCTGGGGCTCTTCTTCGTCTCCATCGGAATGGGCGCGGATCTCGGCGCCCTCATCGCGGATCCCTGGACCGTCGCAGCGATGGTCCTGGGGCTGGTTGGCATCAAGATGCTGGTCGTCCACGGCCTGGCCCGGGCCATGGGCCACGATGCGCTGTCGGCCTCGCGCATGGGCGTCGTCCTGGCCCAGGGTGGCGAGTTCGGGTTCGTCCTCTTCGGGGCCGCGGCCAGCGAGGGGATCCTCGGCCGCGCCGATGCGAGCCTGCTGATGCTCGTGATAACCCTCTCGATGCTGACGACGCCGGTGCTGTTCGCGTTCGAGGAGCGCTGGCTGGCGCCGCTGCTGAGCCGGCGCCCCAGGCGCGCCTACGACCAGATCGAGGAGACCGGCAACCCGGTCATCATCTGCGGCTTCGGCAGGGTCGGGCAGATCGTCGGACGCATCCTCAGCCTGCGCGGCATTCCCTACACGGCGCTCGACATCGACAGCGAGCAGGTGGATCTCGTCCGCCGGTTCGGGAACACGGCCTATTTCGGCGATCCCTCGCGCCCGGACATCCTGAGGGCCGCGGGCGCCGAGGAGGCGCGGCTTCTCGTGGTCGCGCTCTCCAACGTCGAGGCCTCGCTCAAGGTGGTGGAGGTCGCGCGGCGCATGTTCCCGCACCTCGTGATCCTGGCCCGCGCCCGCAACCGGCGGCACGCGCACCTGCTGATGGATCTCGGCGTCCGGCTGATCGTGCGCGAGACGCTGCATTCCAGCGTCGTGCTGACAGAGAAGGTCCTGGCCGAGCTGGGGGTGCCGCAGTCCGACATCAACCGGACCATGCAGGCCTTCCTGGACCTGGACCAGCGCACGCTGGAGGCGCAGCACGCCTTCTATCAGGACGAGAAGCAGATGATCCAGACGTCGCGCCAGGCGATCCAGGAGCTGATGGACCTCTTCGAGGCCGACCGCCGGGAGCGCCAGGGCCCCTGAGGCGACTCGAGGATTGCCCCGAACCCCGGACGCCGCCAACTCATCGAGCCTGGAGCGCCGGGGCTTCGGAGCGCCGGGCCTTGGGGCCCGACGGGGGTCTCAGCCGAGCTTCAGCTCCTGGAAGAAGTCGTTGCCCTTGTCGTCGATCACGATGAAGGCCGGGAAGTCCTCGACCTCGATGCGCCAGACGGCCTCCATGCCGAGCTCGGCGAACTCGACGCACTCGACCTTCCTGATGCAGTCCTGGGCCAGCCGGGCGGCCGCGCCGCCGATGGAGCCTAGGTAGAAGCCGCCGTGGCGCTTGCAGGCCTCGCGGACCTCCGCGCTGCGGTTCCCCTTGGCGAGCATCACCATGGACCCGCCCGCCACCTGGAACTGGTCGACGAAGCTGTCCATGCGCCCAGCGGTCGTAGGTCCGAAGGAGCCCGAGGCGAAGCCGTCGGGCGTCTTGGCGGGGCCGGCATAATAGATCGGATGGTTGCGGAAATAGTCCGGCAGGCCCTGCCCGGCCTCGAGCCGTGCCCGGAGCTTCGCATGCGCGAGGTCGCGGGCGACGATCAGCGGCCCGGTCAGCGAGACCCGCGTGCGGATCGGATAGCGGCTCAGCGTAGCCCGGATCTCGTCCATAGGCCGCGTCAGGTCGATCCGGACCACCTCGTCCGCCAGGTGTTCGTTCCCGATCTCCGGCAGGAAGCGGGCCGGGTCGGTCTCGAGCTGCTCCAGGAAGATGCCGTCCCGGGTGATCTTGCCCAGCGCCTGCCGGTCGGCCGAGCAGGAGACGCCGATCCCGATGGGCAAGCTGGCGCCGTGGCGGGGCAGGCGTACCACGCGGACGTCGTGGCAGAAATACTTGCCGCCGAACTGGGCGCCGATGCCCATGATCCGCGTCAGCTCATGGATCTGGCGCTCCATCTCCAGGTCGCGGAAGGCGTGGCCGAGCTCGGAGCCCTCGGTCGGCAGCGCATCGAGATAGCGCGCGGAGGCGAGCTTGACCGTCTTCAGGGTCGTCTCGGCGCTGGTTCCGCCGATCACCACCGCAAGGTGATAGGGCGGGCAGGCGGCGGTGCCGAGCGAGCGGATCTTGTCCTCGAGGAACTTCAGCAGCCGGTCGGGGGCGAGCACCGAGGGGGTCGCCTGGAACAGGAAGGTCTTGTTCGCGGATCCGCCGCCCTTGGCCATGAAGAGGAACTTGTAGGCGTCCTCGCCTTCCTCGTAGATCTCGATCTGGGCCGGCAGGTTGTTGCGCGTGTTGCGCTCCTCGAACATCGAGACCGGCGCGAGCTGGCTGTAGCGCAGGTTCCGCTTCAGATAGGCATCCCGGGCGCCGGACGCGATCGCGCCGTCGTCGCCGCCGCGCGTCCACACGCGCCGGCCCTTCTTGCCCATCACGATGGCGGTGCCGGTGTCCTGGCACATCGGCAGGACGCCGCCAGCCGAGATGTTCGCGTTCTTGAGCAGGTCGAGCGCGACGAAGCGGTCGTTGGCCGAGGCCTCGGGGTCCTCAAGGATCGCCGCGAGCTGGGCCAAGTGGCCGGGGCGCAGCAGGTGGTTGATGTCGACGAAGGCCTGCTCGGTCAGCAGGCGTAGCCCCTCCGGATCGACCTTCAGCACCTCCTCGCCTTCGAAGACGGCGGTGGAGACATAGTCCGAGGTCAGCTTGCGGTAGGTCGTCTCGTCCTTGCCCAGCGGGAACAGGCTGGCCGCGGAACGGCCGAGGCTGGAATCGTCCGGCATCTTCGTCCTCATTCTTCTTGGGCCGCAGGGGGCATGGGGCGGCTCGGGCGCAGTTATACACGCGCCCCTGCCGGCCGCAATGTGGTGCGACCGCGCACGGGACGAAGGCCCGGCGCCGCTGTTTGCATGGGTCCTTGAGCGACGAAACGGATGGAGGGATCCGATGGCGGATCTGACGCGTCTTCTCGGCTCCATGCTCGCGACCGGGATGGCCGGCCGCAGCCACCGCGGTGGCGGCTTCGCAAGGGCGCCCTTCGGCGGTTCGGGGGCGGGCGTACTGGGCGGTCTCGGCGGGCTGGGCGGCATCGCCGGCGCGGCGGCCGGGCTCGGCGCGGCGCGGGCGGCCACGGGGGGCGATTCCCGCAAGGCGCTCGGCCTCGCGGCGCTGGGCTATCTCGCCTACAAGACCTACCAGGACGTCCAGGCGCAGCGCGCGAGCCAGCCTGCGCAGGGGGCTGCCACCCCGTCCACGGGCCCCTCTGCGGAACGGCCGGCGGAGGCCGGCGGCCCCTCGCTCGGCGAGAGGCTCGGCGCGCTGCTGGGCGGCGGGCCCAAGGAGCCTACGGCCTATCCCGAGGCGCAGATCGGCGACGCCAAGGCGCTTCTACTGATCCGTGCAATGGTCGCCGCGGCCAATGCCGACGGCCGCATCGACGAGGGCGAGCGGCGCCGCATCCTCGACCATCTCGACCGTGCCGGCGCCGGCCCCGACGAGCACCAGGTGCTGGAGCAGGAGCTGCGCCGCCCCGTCGCCATCGACCAGCTCGTGGCGCAGGTCGACGGGCCCGAGACCGCCGAGCAGGTCTATCTCGCCTCGACCCTTGCGATCGAGGCGGACTCGGCGGCCGAGCGGTCCTACCTGCAGTTCCTGGCGGCCCGGCTGGGCCTTCCCGAGGACCGCGCGGAGGCCCTGCGCCACGTGGCCTGACGTCCGGTCCGGCGGGTTCGGCATAGTATTGCGCCGACCGTGGGACAAATTTTCGATATACCTGCTTCGTCACGGGGCCGGCCGCGCCGGTGCAATTAGGGTCCCTCTCCGAAAGTTCCTCAACCGGAGAGAGAGATGCCGAACGCGATCTGGGTCGGCCCCAACGACGCCTACAAGACCCTGTCCAGCGCCATCGCCGCGAGCGCCGCGGGCGATACGATCTATGTGCGCGCGGGCACCTACGTGAACGACTGGTCGAGCATCACCAAGCCGCTCACCATCGTCGGCGTCGGCGGAAAGGCCGTGCTTCAGTCCACCGGCAACATTCCCAACGGAAAGGCGATCCTGGTCACCCGCGCCGACGTGACGATCGACAACGTCGAGTTCGCGGGCGCGAAGGTTTCGGACCAGAACGGCGCCGGGATCCGGCACGAGGCCGGCAACCTGACCATCCGCAACAGCTATTTCCACGACAACGAGAACGGGATCCTGGCGGGCGACAACGCCGCCGGCCGCATCACCATCGAGGGTTCCGAGTTCGCCCGCAACGGCTATGGCGACGGCTACACCCACGGCATCTACGTGAACAAGATCGACCAGCTCACGGTGACGGGAAGCTACTTCCACGACACCCGGATCGGTCACCAGATCAAGAGCCGCGCTGCGAACACGCTGATCGAGGGCAACCAACTGACCGACGGTGGCACGGGCACGTCGAGCTACCTCATCGACATGCCGAACGGCGGCAACGGCATCGTGCGTAACAACGTGCTCCACAAGGGGGCGGGCGCCGACAACAACGTGATGATCGCCTTCGGGATGGAGGCGCCGCGCGCCACCAACAGCCTGACGGTCGAGGGCAACACCTTCACATCGGATCTCGCGGGCACGGTGGCGATCAAGAACGCCACCACGGCGACGGCCCTGGTGTCCGGGAACGCCATGAACGATCCCCAGATCACCACCACCGTCTCCGGGCCGCACAAGCTCGTCACCACGCCCACCCCGATGCCGGGCAATGCCGCGCCGGTCGCCAATGACGACGTCGGCGCGACCATCGGCACGGCCGCCGTGAAGATCGCGGTGCTCGCCAACGACCACGATGCCGACGGCGACGTGCTGTCGCTGGCCTCCGTGGTGAAGCCCGCCCATGGCACCGTCGTGATGAACGGGGACGGGACCCTGACCTACACCGCCGATAGCGGCTTCGCCGGGACGGACAGCTTCGGCTACACCGTGAAGGACGCGAAGGGCGCCACCGATACGGCGGTCGTCAAGGTGACCGTCGGCGCCGCCCCCACGCCCGTCCCGCCGCCCGCGCCCGATCCCGTCGAGCCCCCGGCCTCCGGCGAGTTCGACTTCGCCGCGCGCGATGCCGTGCCGACCGCCACCCAGATCGGCGGCGCGGTGTCCAAGGCCGCCAGCTACACGTTGACGTCCAGCCAGACGAACCTGGTGCTGACGGGCACCGGCAGCTATTCCGGCACAGGTAACGGCGGCGACAACGTGATCGTCGGCAACGAGGCCGCCAACACGCTCCAGGGCAACTGGGGCAACGACCGCCTCTATGGCGGTGCGGGCAACGACCGACTCTCGGGCGGCAGCGGCGACGACGTCCTGTTCGGCGGCAAGGGGAACGACGCCCTGGTCGGCGACGGCGGCAAGGACTACCTGGCCGGCGGGTCCGGGGCCGACCGCTTCGTGCTGTCCATCGCCAGCCAGAGCGGCCGCGGTGCCGATCACCGCGACGTGATCCTCGACTTCGTCAGGGCCGAGGGCGACAAGATCGACCTGTCGGGCATGGATGCCAGCACCAAGGCCAGCGGCAACCAGGCGTTCTCGTTCCTCGGCACGGGCGCCTTCACGGACAAGGCAGGCCAGCTCCATGTCGCCGGCACCGACGGCGGCGTGCTGGTCGAGGGTGACGTGAACGGCGACAAGGTCGCCGACTTCCAGATCGAGGTCCAGGGCGTCACGGGCCTCCAGGCCTCCGACATCATCCTCTGAGCCGCCTCAGGGCATCAGGGAAAGGAACGGCCGGCGCCCGACGGGGCGCCGGTGTTCCTCTCAGGTCTCGCAGTGATGAAGGGGCAGGGCGGTGTCGTAGCGCACCTGCTTCAGGGCGAAGCTCGACCGGATGCTGGCGATGCCCGGGATCCGCGTCAGGTATTCCTTCAGGAAGCGCTCGTAGGTCGGCAGATCCGGCACGACGACCCGCAGCAGGTAGTCGGCCTCGCCAGTCATCAGGTAGCACTCCAGGACCTCCGGCCGTTCCATCACGGCCGCCTCGAAGGCGTCCAGCCGGTCCTCCACCTGCCGTTCCAGCGTCACGTTCACGAACACGTTCACGGGCAGGTTCACAGCCGCCGGGTCCACCAGGGCCACGTAGGTGCGGATCACGCCCGCATCCTCCAGCGCCTTCACGCGCCGCAGGCAGGGCGAGGGCGAAAGGCCGACCTCAGCGGCGAGATCGTTGTTGGCCATGCGGCCATCGCGCTGGAGCGCATCGAGGATCTTCCTGTCGATCCGGTCGATTCTGAATTTTGGCATCCGATGCCGTCTCCATCGGAATAGTGAAATTCTCTTCCAAAAGAGTGACGCATTGCGCACGGCTTCGCAAACACCTGTCGCGGCGGGGGTGCTAATCTGCGCCTGAAAACCCGACAGGAAGATGCCATGGACGCCGTGCCCCCCCGGTCCGCCGATCTCCCCACCGCCCCTTCCGCGGACGACCTGGCCTGCCTCCGGGAGCTCGAGCGCAAGATCCTCTGGCTCGCCTCGTGGACGATCCACAACGCGAACCACGTCCGGCCGAACCTGGACGGGCTGAAGGTCGGTGGCCACCAGGCCTCCTCGGCCTCCATGGCGACGATCATGACGGCGCTCTACCTGTGGGTGCTGCGGCCCGAGGACAGGGTGGCGGTGAAGCCGCATGCCAGCCCCGTCTTCCACGCCATCCAGTACCTGCTGGGCAGGCAGAGCCGCGAGAAGCTCGAGGCGTTCCGCTCGTACAAGGGCGCGCAGTCCTACCCGTCGCGGACGAAGGACGTGGACGACGTCGATTTCTCCACCGGCTCGGTCGGGCTCGGTGTCGCCCAGACGCTCTTCGCCTCGCTCGTGCAGGACTACCTGAAGGCCAAGGGATGGGCGCCCGAGCTGCCCGAGGGGCGCATGGTGTCGCTGGTGGGCGACGCCGAGATGGACGAGGGCAACATCTTCGAGGCGCTGCTCGAGGGCTGGAAGCACGGACTGCGCAACACGTGGTGGATCGTCGACTACAACCGGCAGAGCCTGGACGCCGTGATCCGCGAGGGGCTGTGGGAGCGGCTTGAGAGCATCTTCCGCGCCTTCGGCTGGGACGTGGTGATCCTGAAATACGGCGAGCTCATGCAGGAGGCCTTCCGTGAGCCCGGCGGCGAGCGGCTGAGGACCTGGATCGACACCTGCCCCAACCAGCTCTATTCGGCGCTGACCTTCCAGGGCGGGGCGGCATGGCGCAGGCGCCTGCTGGACGATCTCGGCGACCAGGGGCCGGTCACGGCCCTGATCGAGCGGCGATCGGACGAGGAACTCGCGCGGCTGATGGGGAATCTCGGCGGGCACGACCTGCCCTCGATTCTGGACGCCTTCGCCCAGGCGCGCCGCCATAACCGCCCTGTCTGCTTCATTGCCTACACCATCAAGGGGTTCGGCCTGCCGCTGGCCGGCCACAAGGACAACCACTCCGGCCTGCTGACGCCGCAGCAGATGGACGGCTACCGGGCCGCCCAGGGTGTCCGCCCCGGGCATGAATGGGACCCCTTCGAGGGGCTGGCCCTGCCCGAGGCCACGTTGCGCGGCTTCCTGGACCGCGTTCCCTTCGCGGCCAAGGGGCACCGGCGCTACGCGGCGCCCGTCGTGCCGGTGCCGGACGCGCTGCCGGTGCCGTCGGGACGCGTGCTGTCGACGCAGGCGGGCTTTGGCCAGATCCTGAACGAGATCGGACGCGAGCGGAGCCCGCTGGCCGAGCGGATCGTCTCGACCGCTCCGGACGTCACCGTCTCGACAAATCTCGGGGCCTGGGTCAACCGCCGCGGGCTCTTCGCCAAGGAGGCCATGGCCGACCTGTTCAAGCGCGAGCGCATCCCTTCGACCTACAGCTGGGAGTTCTCGCCCCAGGGCCAGCATTTCGAGCTCGGCATCGCCGAGTCCAACCTCTTCATCCTGCTCTCTGCGCTGGGCCTGTCACACTCGCTATTCGGCGAGCGGCTGCTGCCGGTCGGAACCCTCTACGACCCCTTCATCTATCGTGGGGCCGACGCGCTGAACTATGCCTGCTACCAGGATGCGCGCTTCATGGTGATCGCGACGCCCTCGGGGGTGACGCTGGCGCCGGAGGGCGGCGCCCACCAGTCCATCGGGACGCCGCTGGTCGGCATGGCCCAGGACGGGCTGGCCTATTTCGAGCCCGCCTTCGTGGACGAGCTTTCCGTGATCATGCGCTGGGCCTTCGACTACATGCAGCGCGACGGCGAGGGGCAGCCCGACGAGCGGAGCTGGCTGCGCGACGAGACGGGCGGCTCGGTCTACCTGCGCCTGTCCTCCCGTGCGCTGGAGCAGCCCGGGCGCAGCATCGATCCCGAGCTCCGGCAGGACATCATCGATGGCGCCTACTGGATGCGGCGCCCGGGCCCCAACGCCCAGGTGGTGGTCGCCTATACCGGCGCGGTCGCGCCGGAGGCGGTCGAGGCCGTGGGGCTGCTGGGCGAGGATCGCCGCGATGTCGGCCTGCTCGCCGTGACCTCGGCGGACCGGCTCCAGGCCGGGTGGAGTGCCGCCCAGCGGGCGCGCGAGCGCGGGCTCGTGCATGCTAGGTCCCATATCGAGCGCCTGCTCGACGGCGTGCCCTCCCACTGCGCCCTGGTCACGGTCGTGGACGGCCATCCGGCGACGCTGGGATGGCTGGGCTCCGTGCTTGGCCACCGGACGCGCGCGCTGGGTGTCGAGCATTTCGGCCAGACCGGCACCATCGCCGACCTGTACCGCCACTACGGCATCGACGCGCAGGGGATCGCGCTTGCAGCCCAGGCCATCTCGCCCGGCCGGCCGGTGCGCCACCTGCGCAGCGCCGGGATTGGCTGAGCCCCGAAGCGGCTTGAGGTTCGCCCTGAACCCCGGGCCGCTTCCGACCCGCTGAGGCTAGGGCTGGGTTTCGCCCGCCGCCGGGACCGGGGCAGCGTCGGTGCGCGCAAGCGGGGCCCGGGCAAGCGGGGTCCGGGAGGGCGACCTGCGCCCTTCGGAGCGCAGGTTCCACAGGATGCCCGCGATGATCAGGCCGGCCCCCGCGAAGACCAGCGGGTCGAGCGGCTCGCCGTAGAACTGCCACCCCGCGAGCGCGATCAGCGGGATCCTCAGGAAGTCCAGCGGCACGACCGTCAGCGCGTCGCCGTGGCGGTATGCATTGGTCAGGCACCAGTGGGAGGCGAGGCCACCGAGCGTGATGCCCGCGAGCGCGCCGGCATGCTCGGGCCCCAGCCCGGACCAGCGCGCGGGATCGCTGCCCAGCAGGGCCAGCGGAAACTGGATCAGGTTCATCCAGAACAGGATCGTGAAGGTCCCTTGGATGCGCGTCAGCGACTTGGTGGTGACGCTCGCGCCGGCGAAGGCGATCGCGCCGCCCAGGACGACCAGCGCCGCAGGCTGGATCGTCTCGGCACCCGGGCGCAGGATCACCAGGACTCCCGCGATCCCCAGCACGACCGCGGCGATCCGGCCGGATGTCAGCCGCTCGCCCAGCACCAGCGGCGCCAGCACCGCGACCCAGGCGGGCGTGGTGAACTCCAGCGCGAAGACGGTCGCGAGAGGCAGGAGCGTGACGCCCAGCGACCAGGCGTATGTGCCCGCGAAATGGATGAGGTTGCGGACCGCATGCAGGGCAGGGCGGCGTGGCGCCAGCGCCGCGCGGAGGCCGGGCCGCGACAGCGCGATGCCCGTCAGCAGCACGAGGGCGATCCCATACCGCAGCGACAGGATGTCGAACACCCCGATGGTCCGGGACAACTCGCGCACCGCGACGGCCGTGGCTGAGAACGCCACAAGGGCGCCGCCCATCCACGCCACCACGGCGGGAACGTTCCGATCGGTCAAGGCACGGCCAACGAGAAACTACGCGGGCGAACGTCACCGTCGCCCGAAGGGATTCCCGCCGCCCGGAGGCGGCGGGAAAGGCCTGCCGTCAGATCAGCTCGATGCTGGCGGCTTCCGGACCCTTGTTGCCCTGGCGCACCTGGGCGCGCACCGGCGCGCCTTCGGCGAGCGTGGCGAGGCCGGAGCGCTGAAGGGCCGTCATATGGACGAAGATGTCCTTCCCGCCGGTGTCGGGCGCAATGAACCCGAAACCCTTGTCGGGATTGAACCACTTCACCGTGCCTTCGACAGGCTCGGTCGGGCCCTGGTCGCGGTCGCCGAAGCCGCCGCGCGAGAAGCCGCCGGCCCGCGGAGCGCCGCCGCCGAAGCCGCCGCGGCCCGAGGACGGGGTCGCCGTCGTCAGGTCCACGTCATGCACGGCGCCGACCTGCGGACCCTTCTGGCCCTGGACGAGATCGACCGTGAGGGTTGCGCCTTCGGGCAGATCCTGGTGGCCCAGGAAAGCCAGCGTCGAGGCGTGGAGGAAGGCGTCGGCGGAGCCGTCCTCAGGTTGCACGAAGCCGAAGCCCTTCGTCGCATTGAACCACTTGACCGTGGCCTTCACGTTGCTGGCGATGGGGGTGGGCTGATCGAAGGAACGGCGCGGCCGGTCGAAATCGCGGCGAGGCTCGTCGAACGGGCGGCGGGGCTTGTCGAAGCGCATGGGAAACACTGCTTTATTCTATCACGGGTGTCGTAGGTTAAGGGTAGCGGGGCCCGTTGGCAAACGCCCGATGGGCCAGGAACACGGTAAAGAGACGTTTTTCCCCATAATCGCCTAGCGGAAGGGCCGTGGCCTATGCCCTAGGTGCAGGAGAAGCAGTCCGATTCGATCCGTTTTCCTTGGATCGGAAAACGACTCGGCGGTTCCCGGTCCGCTTCAGGGATCCTGACGCCTTCGCGATCGGATGTCACTGGAAAGCTGATGCGGGAAATGGTTAAGTCTGGGCGCCTAACCCCAATTTGCATGCCAGGCCCATGAACAAGTCCGTCGTGATCGTTACGGCCCTCGCCGCCGCCGTGCTCGTCGGCTGCACGTCCAAGAACGAGCCGCCGCCCTCGGCCGCGGCGGCCGAGCCGCCTCCCGCTCCGGTCAAGGACCTGCTGACGGAGCCGCCCAGCAGCTTCCACGTGGCCGCCTTCAATGCGACGCCGACCTCGTGCACGGGCGAGAGCGGCCGGCACTGGGCGACGGTCGGCCTGCAGGTCGAGATGATGGTGACCTCGCTGAACTGCGGCGCCTATTTCGGCAATCCCAACGCCTATGCCGAGTACCGCGCCATGGCCGGCCAGAACTCCGAAGTGCTGGCCGGCGCGACGCGCGCCGTGGCGGCCTCCTTCGGCAAGGGTCAGGACGGCATCCGCCGCTTCGACAGCGAGCAGACGCGCGTCGCGAACGCGCTGGCGCTCAGCGCCGGCGGGTTCAACCAGGCCGCCTTCTGCGAGCCTCGGCGCGAGTGGTTCGAGCGGCTGAAGAAGGCGACCCGCGCGGAGCTCGAGGCGTACAGCGCCGTCGTGGCGCCGGCGCTGTGCGCGCGCCAGCAGGTCGTGCTGGCCGAGGCCGAGGCTGCCCGCAAGCTCGCTGCCGAGGCGAAGGCCAAGGCCGATGCCGAGAAGAAGGTGGCCTCCAAGGCCAAGAAGGCCCCGGCCGGCAAGAAGCAGGTGGCCTCGTCCAACTGAGTCGGCGCGCGGCGCCCGCGCGCCGCGTCCATGATCGACGGCCCGGTGCGCGAGCGCCGGGCCGTTCTGTTTTCGGGTCAGTCCTCGAACGCCGTTTTCTTGGTCAAACCTGTAGGCAATTGCCCAAGGAATAGTCCCTGCCCGGTGGGACTCAATAATCGCCCTAATACCTTGGTTGCCGCACATGTGGCTGGATCGCCACACGGCTGCCCAACTTTGCCGCGAAAGCCGCGCGCCGACTCTTACAATTGCAAAAAAGAGGATACGGTCCTCCCCCGTGAGCGACTTGGTCGGCTCGACCAAGAGGGGTTTTGGGCTTCCAACCTAGGGACCGAACAATGAAGAAAATCCTCCTCGGCACTGCGGCCCTGCTGGGTACGGCGGTGATGGCGCAGGGTGCGGCTGCGCAGGTTACCGTGAAGTTCGGCGGCGACATCCGGTTCGACGCTGCCTGGATCGACGACGACCTGAGCAATGCCAAGGACGTCAACTTCGTGCAGGAAGTGCGCTTCCCGATCTCGGTCGAGGGCAAGACCGACAACGGCCTGACCTACGGCGCCTTCATCCGCCTGCGCAACAGCGGCTCCAACCACGGCGCGAGCTCGACGCCGAGCGCGACCAACGGCGAGAACTTCTACGCCGAGCGCAAGTACGTCTATGTCGAGAGCGCCTTCGGCCGCGTCGAGATGGGCGACGAGTGGGGCGCGGTCACCAAGCTGTCGGGCTTCGCTCCGGCAGTCGGCATCGGGCAGCTCGACGGTGACTGGGGCAAGTGGTCGGACTTCGGTCTCTTCCAGTACGTTCCCGCCGCCTACTTCGACCGCTCGACCAAGGTCACCTACTACACGCCGCGCCTCGTCGGCGTGCAGGCCGGCGTCAGCTACACCCCGAGCGTGGGGCAGATCGGCGACAACAACAGCCTGGCCCGCCGCCTGAACACGGCGACCGCCTATCAGGACCGGGTCGAGCTCGCGGCCAACTACAAGGGCGAGTTCGGCGGCTTCACGGTCGACCTCGGTGGCGGCTACGCCTTCGCCGACGAGACCAGCGTCGCCCTCGACAGCTACAAGAGCTGGAACGTCAGCGCCGCGGTCGGCTATGCCGGCTTCATCGTGGGCGGCACCTACTTCGACAACAACCGCACCCTGGAGTCGCTCCTGGACATCGCGGACCTCGAGAACAAGGGCTGGAACGCCGGCGTGTCCTATGACGCCGGGCCCTTCGCTCTCGGCGTCTCGTACGGCCGGACCAACTCGGAGTCGGCGGACGGCACGATCGGCGACGACAGCATGTGGGCGATCGGCGGCACCTACAGCGTTGCCCCGGGCCTCGCGCTGCAGGCGGACGTCTATCTGCTCGACTCCGACAACGCCTTCGGCGGGACGGGCAACGACGCGACCGTCGTCATGCTGCGCACGAACCTGCTGTTCTGATCGCCGAGGATCGCTCATCGGGTCAGGGGGCCGGCTTCGCCGGCCCCCTTTTTCTTTGCCCCTTTCATTGCCCCGCCGAGCCGAGGTTGTTCCTGTCCGCGCCCGGGCTCATTGTCGCTGTATGCGCATCTGCTTCATCGGCGACAGCTTCGTGAACGGGACGGGCGACGACGCCTGCTTGGGCTGGGTCGGCCGGATCGGCGCCGCGATGCGTGCCGCAGGCTGCGACGTCACGCTCTACAATCTCGGCGTCCGGCGCGACACCAGCGCGGATATCGCCCTGCGCTGGCGCCGCGAGGCGGAGGCCCGGCTCCCGGCGGACCAGGACGGACGGCTGGTCTTTTCTTTTGGCGCGAACGACTGCGCGGCTGGCGACGACGGCGCGGCGCGGCTGCCGCTGTCCGTCTCACTGGCGAATGCAGGGGCGATCCTGGCCGCGGCACGCGCCTGGCGGCCGACGCTGATGCTTGGGCCGCTGCCCGTGGGCGACGCCGGGACCGACCCGCGCATCGGCATCCTATCCCGCGAACTCGGTCCCCTCTGCGCGCGGCTGGACGTTCCCTATCTCGCGGTCTTCGACGCGATGCGGGCATGCGCGCCATGGAGGGACGAGGCCGCCGCGGGCGACGGCAGCCATCCCGGCGCCAAGGGATACGCGGCGCTGGCGGAGCTGGTCGGCAGCTGGGCTGCCTTGCGCGACTGGATGGCGGCCTCGGCGACCGAGCGCTGAGGCCGGCGCCTCCGCCTTCAGCCGCGCCGCGCGGGCTGGCGTCGGTTGACCAGGAAGATCCCGGCGCAGACGAGGACCAGCGACAGGACGAGAAAGGCCGAGACCCGCTCGCCCAGAAGCAGCGCCCCCGCAAGCACGCCGAAGAGCGGCGTCAGGAACGAGAAGGCTGAAAGGCGGCCCGCGGGATACTTCGCGACCAGCCGGAACCAGGCGAGATAGCTCGCGAAGGCCACCACCAGCGTCTGGAAGGCGAAGGCCACCAGCACCGTCGCATCGAGCGGGCCGGCTGCGGCCTCGCCCAGGAGAGGGGAGAGCGGCGTGAGCGTCAGCGCGGAGACCGCGAGCTGGTACAGCAGGACCTTCTCGGCCGGGGCGCGCACCAGGCGCGTGGTCTTGATCAGCAGCGTCGTCGCCGCCCAGAACGCCGCGGCGACGAGAAGCATGGCATCGCCCGCCAGCTCGCGTGCGGTGGGAAGCCGGAGGGCATCCCCGAAGGCCAGCGCCACGCCCGCGAAGGCGCAGACCAGGCCAAGCACCTGGATCGCGCCCAGCCTTTCTCCGGGAATCAGCACATGGGCGCCGATCGCCACCATGAAGGGCGCCGTATAGATGAACAGGACGCCACGGGATGCCGTCGTGTGGCCGAGGCCGACATAGATCAGGCCGAATTCGGCGGCGAACAGCGCGCCGGCAAGGAGACCCGGCAGCAGGGTGCCGTCGCGTGCGAAGATCGGTACGCCGCGCCAGGTCGCCCAGCCCCAGACGAGCGCCGCCGCCAGCGCCGAGCGCAGACCGCATTGCAGGATCGGCGGCATTCCCGCCAGGGCCGCCTTGACCGCGACCTGCTGCAGGCCCCAGCACAGGCACAGCACGGTCATCGCCACCGCGGCGGCCAGGTCGAGCTCGGTTGCCGGCTGATTGGCCGCGCGGATGGCGTCCCGGCCGCGCGGCTCCGCGGTCATTCGGGGACGCTCGGAGCGGCGATGCCCGCGTGCTGGCGCAGCGGCCGTTCCTCGACACGGGCGAACAGGGCAAGGCCCGCGACCAGGATCGCCGCGACGGCCCAGAACAGGACCGCGAATGCCGAGCCGATGGCGGCCCTGGCCTCGGCCGAAGGCGTCGCCCGCGCGAGCTCCTCGAGCGTCGCTGCACCCGACCCTGGCATGGCACCGGCGTAGAGGCCGAGCACCAGGGCCGACGCCGCGGCGATCAGGACCGCGCCGCCCAGGGCGCGGGAGAAGCTGATCGTCCCGCTGACCGTGCCGAGGTCCCGCCCCTCGACCGCGTTCTGCGCGGCCACCATGCTGCACGGAAAGATCGGCCCCATGCCAAGCCCGGCGACCATCAGCAGCGCCGATGCCGCCCAGGGCGTCACGGCCTGCGCCTCGAAGCCGAGCACGATCAGCGCCAGGACGGCTACCGGCAGGCCGATCAGGGCCGGAAGCTTGTAGCGCCCCGTGGTCTTTGTGCTGCGGCCGGCGAACCCGGCGCCCAGGGTCGTCGACACCATCAGCGGGATCATCAGCAGCCCGGACTCGCTGACGGGAACGCCCAGCGCCATCTGGAGGTAGACCGGCGCCAGAACGGCGACCGCGAGATAGCTGCCGAAGACCAGGAAGAGCGAGGACAGAACCGGCCCGATCACCGGATGCGTGACGAAGCGGGGCGGCAGGATCGGCTCGGCCGAGAAGCGCTGCTTGATCGCGAACAGGACGGCGAAGCCCGTGGCGGCCAGGGCCAAGCCCAGCGATGCCGGCGACAGCCAGGGAAAATCCTTCCCCGCGAGCGAGAGCAGGAGAAGCAGCGCCACCGTCCCGGCCGAGAGCAGCAGGATCGCCGCATAGTCGATGTGGGCCCGGCGCCGGTTCGAAGGTAGGCGGCGCAGAGCCCGGTCGCAGATCGCCAAGGCCAGCATCGCCAGGGGCACGTTGAGCCAGAAGATCCACTCCCAGCCGACATGCTCGGCCAGGACGCCCCCGACCGAGGGGCCCAACAGCCCCGCCACCGCCCAGACGCCCGAGAAGAACGCCGCGTAGCGGCCGCGCTCGCGCGGGGGGACGACGTCGCCGATCACGGTCTGGGCGAGGGTGATCAGCCCGCCGCCGCCGATCCCCTGGAGCCCGCGCGCCAGGATCAGCGTCAGCATGGTGGGCGCCAGGGCGCAGAGGACGGAGCCCGCGAGGAAGACCAGCAGGCTCGTCGCCAGCACGGGCCTCCGGCCGTAGACGTCGCTGAGCTTGCCGAAGATCGGCGTCGCGCAGACCGAGCTCAGCAGATAGGCCGTGACGACCCAGGAGATCAGGTCGAAGCCGCCGAGATCGGCCGCTATGGTCGGCAGGGCGGTGGCGACGATCGTCTGCTCGAGCGCGGCCAGGAACAGGGCAAGCAGTGCGCCGGTCAGGATCGTCTTGATGTCGGCTTGGCTGGGGGGCATCGGATAGGGAGCCTGAGAATTCGGCGGGCCGGCGGGCTCGGGCCCGAAGAAGCCCTAGGACGGTTCGTCGCAGCCATCAAGCGCGCACTGGCCGGCGCTCCGCGGCCGGCGGGCATGGCAGGTCTGCACCCCCCATGCCCGCCGGCCTCGTCGGCATGCGGCGGTCAGCCGGCCGCCTCCAGCGCCTGGGTCAGGTCCGCGATGAGGTCGTCGGCATGCTCGATGCCGATGGACATGCGGATGGTGGCGTCGGTGATGCCGATGCGCTCCCGGGTCTCGCGCGGGACCCCCGAATGGACCGTCGTCGACGGATGGCAGACCAGGGATTCGGTCCCGCCCAGGCTGACCGCGAGCTTGAAGATCCGCAGCGCGTTCAGGAACCGGAACGCCTCGGCCTCGCCGCCGGCGATGTCGAAGGAGAAGGTCGTCCCGGCAGCCGTGCACTGGCGCTCGAACACCGCGCGCTGCGGGCTGCCGGCCGCCAGCAGCGCCGGGTAGTAGACATGGCCCACCCGCGTGTGGCCGGCCAGGAACCGGGTCACCGCCTCGGCGTTCCGGCAGGCGGCCTGCATGCGCAGGGACAGCGTCTCGAGCGAGCGGCCGATCATCCAGGCCGAGTGCGGGTCGAGCTGCGTCCCGATGGCGCCGCGCAGGAGCTTCACGGGGCGTACCAGCTCCCGGGCGCCGAGCACCGCCCCTGCCACCAGGTCGCTGTGCCCTCCCACGTATTTGGTGAGGGAATAGACGACGAGATCGGTGCCATGGCGCAGCGGCTTTTGGAAGATCGGGCCCAGCAGCGTGTTGTCGCAGACGACGAGCGGCCGGTGCCCCTGGCGCTGCGCGATCTCGTCGGCGACGGCGCGGACCAGCGGCAGGTCGACCAGGCTGTTCAGCGGGTTGGACGGCGTCTCGACCAGGATCACGGGGACGCGGCCACGGGCCATGGCGGCCTCGGCCGCGGCGCGGACGGCGCCGCCGTCCACGCCGTCGGAGAAGCCCTCGGATCCGATGCCGAACGGCGCGAGCGTCTTGGCGACCAGCGTCTCGGTCCCGCCGTAGAGCGGCTGCGAGTGCAGGATCACGTCGCCCGGCCGCGCATAGGCCATCAGCGTGGTCGCGATGGCCGACATGCCGCTGGAGAAGATCGCCCCCATCTCGGCGCCTTCGTAGACCGCAAGGCGGTCCTCCACGATCTCGCTGTTGGGGTGGTTGAACCGCGAGTAGACCAGGCCCGCCTCGGCGCCGGGCGGCGGCTCGCGCCGGCCCGCCGTGTAATCGAAGAAGTCGCGCCCCTCCTCGGCCGAGCGGAAGACGAAGGTCGAAGTCAGGAAGATCGGCGGCTTTACCGCGCCTTCGGAGAGCGCGGGATCGAAGCCGTAGCCCAGCATCAGCGTCTCGGGGTGAAGCTGGTGCGCGCCGATCCGGTCCTTGTGGTAGGTGTCCGTCATGGGTGTGTTCCTCCTTGTTCGGCTCGGCTTACCAGCGTGTCCCGCCGTGCACATGGCCGTGGTTTAGCGGGCGGGCCCCCGCGCGTCCACGGCCCTCGGCCTCAGTCCGAGGCGTCGGGCTGCAGCGGCGCGGGGCTCCGATAGCCGCTGACCGCGTCGCCCGCGCCGGGTGGCAGAGTGCGGAACACCAGCACCGAGGACAGTGCCACGAGGCCGATGGCCGCGAAGGCGATCGCGAAATCCTGCGCCTCGGGGACGCTGCCGCCGCGCCCGATCATCACGAGCTGGACCAGCGCGGCGCCCAGCCCCACGCCCAGCGTCAGGAAGAGCTGCTGGGCCGTGCTCGACAGGCTGCTGGCCTGGCTGACGCGCCGGTCGGGGATGTCCGCGAAGGCAAGGGTGTTCACGCTGGTGAACTGCAGCGAGCGGAAGAAGCCGCTGACCAGCAACAGGACGAAGATCGCGGCGGGTGGTGTATCGGGGCGCAGCAGGCCGTAGGCCATGATCAGCAGCCCGCTCAGCACGGCGTTCCCGACCAGCACCGGACGGAAGCCGAAGCGGCGAAGGATCGACGGGGCGGTCGCCTTCATGGACAGCGCGCCGACCGCGCTGGCCAGGGTCAGCAGTCCGGAATCCAGCGGCGACAGGCCGAAGCCGAGCTGCAGCATCAGCGGAAGCAGGAGCGGAATCGCGCCGATGCCGACGCGGTACACCGCCCCGCCCAGGATGGCGACGCGGTAGCTCGGGATCCGGAACAGGTCGACGGGCAGGATCGGCCGCGTGACCCGCCCGGCATGCCTGACATAGAGAAGCAGCAGCCCCAGGCCGAGCGCCGCGATCGCGGCCGTCGCCGCGGGCGGCATCAGCCCGCGCCCGACGGTCTCCACCGAGAGGACCACCAGGGCGAGGCCGAGGCCGCTGAGAATCCAACCCATCAGGTCGAAGGGAGGCGGATCCTCGGTGCGGTCGTCGGGGACGAAGGCATAGGCGAGTGCGAGGCCGGCGAGGCCGATCGGCAGGTTCAGGTAGAAGATCCAGCGCCACGAGGCATAGGTCGCGATGAAGCCGCCCAGCGGCGGGCCGAGCACCGGCCCCATCAGCGCCGGCAGCGTCACGAAGGCCATGGCGCGCACGAGGCCGCTGCGCGGCGTCGAGCGGATCAGCACGATCCGACCGACCGGCGACATCATCGCCCCGCCGATGCCCTGCACGGCACGCGCCGCGATGAGCTCGACCAGGCTGCCAGCTTGGCCGCACAGGGCCGAGCCCAGGGTGAAGATCACGATGGCGGCCATGAACACGCGCCGGGCTCCGTACCGGTCCGCCATCCATCCGCTCAGCGGGATGAAGACGGACAGGCTCAGAAGGTATGCCGTGATCGCGCCACTGAGATGGAGCGGGCTGGCGTGCAGCGCCTCGGCGATGGTCGGCAGCGCCGTCCCGATGATCGTGGAATCGAGCTGCTCCATGAACAGCGCCGCCGCGATGATATAGGGGACCAGCAGCGGCTTCTCGGCGGATCTCAAAGCAGAACTCGTCTGGGCGGAACTCGTCCGGGCGGAACGCGCCTGGCCGCACGCCATGCGAAGCGTCAGGGCGGCCGATCATGCGCCCGACGGCGCCGCGGGAGGACTGCGCATTGGTCTTGGGTGCCCGGCGGAAGGCGTATGGGCAGGCGGTCGGTTCTCGGCAACGCCCGATCTACGGGCTGCGCCGATGCGCAAACAGGCAGCGGAACATCTTTTCGCTGTCCCGACAGGAACGCGACCGAAGATTGCAACCACTGTTCGGCGGAAGACGGCTAGGCTCCAGCCATTGATTGCACTTGTAGGCAGCCATGGACTTCACCGACATCGCAGCGAGATGCCGCGACGCGATCCAGGATCTGCGCGGCCTATCCGGTCCCGAGACGGCCGGAGAGCGTGCACAGCTCGCGCGGACGATCCGCACCCTGCGCGCCGCCATCCACGCCATGCCACGGCGGGGCGGGGCGCCCTTGCGCGCCGGCCCGCCCCCTCGCCAGCTCCGCGTCAGTTCCGGCGCGTGATCCTTCCCTCGATAGCGGGCGCGACCGGTCCGTGGGCCTTGATGTAGTCGGCGACCACCATCTCGATGTTCGGGCCGTAGTCGTAGGCGTTGCGGCCCGCCGCGAAGACGGCGTAGCCGTCGCCGCCCGTGCGCATGAAGTTGTTGGTCGCGACCTTGTAGGTGGCGCTGGGATCGAGGGGGGCATAGCCGCCGGACGTGCGGATCTCGACCGAGCTGATGCGGCCGCCCTCGGGCTTCGCCGCGTCGAATGCGAAGCGCATTCCCGCTACCTGCGGGAAGCGGCCGGTACCCGACGCGTTGGGGTCATGGGCGCGGCTGACGCCCAGCTCGAGCGCCTTCAGCAGGTCGGCCCCGCTGAGCTCCACCGTCGCAAGCGTGTTGGAGAAGGGCAGAACCTCGATCACCTGTCCCATGGTGACCTGGCCTGCTGGAATGCTGGTACGGATGCCGCCGCCGTTCATGATGGCGACCTGCGCCCCGCGGCTGCTGGCGCCCCAGAGCAGCGCGTCGGCGACCAGGTTGCCGATGTTGCACTCGGTTGCGCGGCAGGCGGCGGCCTGGAGCTCGACGGTTGCCTCGCCCACGGGCTGCCTGCGGAGCTGGGCGAGCGGCACGCTCAGCTCCTCCACCTTGCTGGCGACCTCCGGGTCCTTGGCGATCCCGGGGGACAGCAGGATCGGCTTTCCCTCCCAGCGGACCGGCACCCCGGCATCGTCGAAGGTGACGTCGATCTGGCCGAGATACAGGCTGTAGGCGGCGGCCTGGACGACGAGCGACGGCGCGCCCGAGGGCGACTTCACCACGGTGGGGTAGGGGCCGCCCGCCTTGGCGTTGCCGGTCTCCAGCAGCGTGTGGCTGTGCCCGCCGACGAAGACGTCGACGCCATCCACCTGTGCGGCAAGCTTCAGGTCCTCGCCGTAACCGACATGGGTCAACGCGATGATTCGCTTCACGCCGCGGGCGCGCAGCGTGTCCACAGCCTTCTGCAGCGCCTCGGCCTCGGGCGCGAAGCTCACCGTGGGGCCCGGGGTCGAGGTGATCGGGGTGTCGACGGTGGTGAGGCCCACGACGCCGATCCGGCCGTCAGGCCGGTCGATGATCGTCCAGGGCTTGTACTTGCCGCGGAGCTTCGGCTCGCGCCTGGTATCCAGGTTGGCGCTCAGCACCGGCCAGGGCGCGTAGTCGAGATAGGGCGCAAGGCCGCCGGGCCCATCGTCGAACTCATGGTTGCCCAGCGTCTGCGCATCCGGCTTCAGCATGGACAGGATCGTCTGCACCGCGCCCGACTTGTAGAAGGTGTAGTAGAGCGTGCCCTGATACTGGTCGCCGGCATCGAGGAACAGCGAGTCCGGAGTGCGCAGCTCGCGCAGCTTGGTCTGGAGCCGGGCGGCCCCGCCCAGGCATTTGTTTTCGGCCCGGTCCTTGTCCGTGCAGAAGGATCCCTGGGAGGTCGTCTCGTCGTAGCGCGCATGCACGTCGTTCACGTGCAGGATCCGCAGCGTCGTCTCGGCCGAGGCCGTCGCGGGCAGGCCGGCGAGAAGAGCCAGGATCGGCAGGGACTTCAGCGGGGTCATGGGCGGTCCGGCTTCCTGTTCGAGGGGCCGCCCCCAGGGGGTGTCCGGGCCTGGGCCCGGCCGCCCGCAGGAGGCGTGGGAAAGAGCTAAAAGCATCTTTGCTGTCCCCGCAAGCGGGCCCCGGGACCGTGTTACGGCTATCACCATTTTCAGCCTCCCGGTTGCCCCGAGCCCAACCCGACCTCGCGCGGCCATGATGCGATGGCGCCCGGCGCGCTCGCCGTGATCGAGGGGCGGAGCAGCGGCGATGCCGAATCCGGCGCGCGGGGCGCCCGCCCGCCAGGGCCCGGTCTTGACCCGCGCCATCGGAGCACCAGCTTGTCTGAGATGCAGACCATGGATCTTGCGCCCCGCCCCACGTCCGGCCCTGCCGCCCAGGTCGCGGCCTTCGTCGCCTTCCTTGTGGCCGTGGCCGTGGCCGGCGCCATCGGCTCGGCGGCGACGCTGCCATCGATTCCGACCTGGTATGCGGGGCTCGTGAAGCCCGGCTTCACGCCGCCCAACTGGCTGTTCCCGCCGGCCTGGACGGCCCTTTACGTGCTGATGGCCGTATCCGCATGGCTCGTCTGGCGGCAAGGCGGCCGGGTGCCGGTGCGCGGCCCGCTCGCCGCATGGGGCATCCAGCTCGCCCTCAACGCCCTGTGGTCGGTGCTGTTCTTCGGCCTGCACAGGCCCGGGCTGGCGCTGGTCGAGATCCTGCTGCTGTGGGCCGCCGTCGCATGGACGCTGCTGTCCTTCCGTGCTGTCAGCCGGCCGGCCGCCTGGCTGCTCGTGCCCTACCTCCTGTGGCTCAGCTACGCCGTCGCTCTGAACGCGGGCGTCTGGCTGCTGAACTGAATGGCAGCCTGCGAGCCGCGCTTCGCCTGGACATCGGCCCGTCCCGCGTCCGGCATGGCGCCGGAGCCGCGGGACGGGGCCTAGGGGGTCCAGGCCGGGGCGACCAGCCGCCGCCGGCCGTCCTCGGTGAGCATCGCGCCGGGTTCGTCCAGCGCCTGGCGGTCCCACAGCCGGCAGGTCACCGCCTTGTGCATCTGGTCTAGGCCCTCGCAGTAGTTCGTGTAGGCGCAGACCCTGACCGTATCGCCGCGGCCCAGCCGCACCTTCAGGAACCAGTCCGGGTCGGCCAGCGCCTGGCGGGCCAGCGCCACCAGGTCGGCCTCGCCGCGCCGCAGGATGGATTCGGCCTGCTCGAACCCGTGGATGCCGCCGGCGACGATCACCGGGGTGGTATGGCCCGCCCCGCGGAGCCCGGCGCGGATCCGCGCCGTCGGATCCAGGTTTCGGCCGTAGGGCCCGCGGGCGTCGGAGATGAACTGCGGCATGCACTCGTATCCCGAGGGGCCGGTATAGGGATAGGCCGCGGCGCCGGGCTTGGGCTGGGCCGCATCCTCGAAGCGCCCGCCCCGCGAGGTCGACAGGAAATCCATTCCAGCCTCGGCGAAGCGGGCGGCGAACCAGGCGGCATCCTCCACGGTGCCGCCGCCGGGGATGCACTCCTCGGCCAGGAAGCGGCAGCCGACCGCGAAGTCCCGCCCGACCCGCTCACGGACCCGGGCATGGACTTCCAGCGGCAGGCGGACGCGGTTCCCCGGCGGCCCGCCATAGCCGTCGGGCCGGTCGTTCCGCGCCGACAGGAACGAGGCCATGGTGTAGGCATGGGCGTAGTGAAGCTCGACGCCGTCGAATCCCGCCTCGCGCGCGCGCCGCGCCGCCTCGGCGAAGAGCCCGGGCAGCACCCGCGGCAGGTCGCGCACATGCGGCAGATGCATGTCGGTCACCCGCTCGCGATAGCCCATGCGCAGGGTCTCGCGTTCCCGTTCGTCCAGGACGGCCTCGGCTTCAGCGGCCGGCATTTCCAGCAGGCGGCGTCGCACCGCCTCCTCGGGCCAGTCCCGCGCGCCGAGCGCTTGCCGGTGCCGGTCCGTGACCGCCAGATGCGACAGGAAGAACTTCTCGGGCGTGGGGCGCCGCCGGATCGCCAGGAAGTCGATGACCTGGATCAGCAGCCGCGTCTGCCCTTCCGACGCGCGGCGCACCGTCGCGGCCAGCTCGGCCAGCCCGGGAACGAAGCGGTCGTGCCCGATGCGCAGCAGCGGCCCCGATGGCACGTCGCGGATCCCCGTGGCCTCGACCACAATGGCGCCGGGGCGCCCGCGCGCCAGGCGCTCGTACCAGGCCAGGACCCTGGGTGTGACGAACCCTTCGGGGCTCGCGCGCCAGGGCACCATGGCGGGAACCCAGGTCCGCTGTGCAAGGGCCAGCGGCCCCAGCGCCACGGGCTGGAACAGGAGGGACGCGGCGGCCTCCTGCGCGTCGGGCCAGCGGCCCGGGCGGGGCGGGTGCTCGATCCGCTCGGGCGGTCTCCACATCCCTGGGCGGCCTCCGGCACGATACTTCAAGCTTAAAACATCATCACGAAGCTAACCACGCGGATGGGGCGCCCGTCCAGCGGCGAAGCGGTAGACCCGTCCCGGCGCGAGGCATGGGCCAGGTGGCGGCAGGGGATCGCGAGTGGTGTCGGAACGGGCGGGGCGGGGCCGACGGATGGGGAAGCGGCGCCTCGAGCGCCGCGGGAGCAGGGCAGCGTGGCGGCGTGCCGCTCAGACCCGGATGTCGAGAAGCTGGCCGCGACCTGTGCGTTCCGCCTCGGCCTTGCGCGCCCGGTCCTCGGCGGCGGGATCGGTCTTCGGCTCGGACGACGGGTCCGGCAGGCCGGCGCGCGCCTGGGCGGCCGGCGAGATCGCCGCGAAATCGGCGGGCGAACGCATCACGTCGGTGATGGCGGACATCGCTGGTACCCCCTCGTCCAATGCACCGACTTTAAACCTTTTCCCGGGAATCGCAACCCGGGCGGGGCGCCGCACGTTCCCCATCGGGGATTCGAGGCAGGGAGCCGGTGCATGGACGGCGGAGGGGGTGTGCAATCCGCGCCGCGGAGCGAGGTAGCGTTCCTGCGCAAGGTCCTGATCGTGGCCGGCGTGGGTGCCGGCGCCTTCGTGCTCTGGCTGGTCCGGGACGTCATTCTCCTGGCGATCGCGGCGGTGGTGATCGCGACCCTGCTGGTCGCGGCATCCGAGCCGTTCCAGCGCTATGCGCGGCTGCCGCGGCGCTGGGCGCTGCTGCTCAGCGGCACGCTGATCCTGCTGGCCCTCGCGGGGATGGCACTGCTCGTCGGCGCCGAGCTGCGCGAGCAGGTGCACGAACTTGTCGACCGCCTGCCTGACGCCGCCCGGACCATCGAGGAGCGCCTGGGCTTCCCGCTCATCGGCGATCTTCCCGATGCCTCCTCGGTGCGGGAGCTGGTCTCGGGCGACCTGGCGAGCTGGATGCTCTCCTACGGGACGACCCTGCTGGGCGGGCTGTCGGGCATCGTCCTGATCGCGATCACCGGTGCCTTCCTGGCCGGCGACCCCAGCGAGTACGTGCGTGGCGCCGTTAAGCTCTTCCCCAAGGCGCAGCAGGCGCGCGTCGAGGGGGCGCTGGCGGATTGCGGGCGCGCCCTGCGCCTGTGGCTCATCGCGCAGCTCGTCGCCATGGCGATCGTCGGCCTGCTGATCGGCGTTGGCGCCTGGGCGGTGGGGCTCCCGGGCCCGCTGGCGCTCGGCCTCTTCGCTGCGCTGGCCGAGTTCGTGCCGGTGATCGGGCCGATCGTGGGCGCGGTGCCTGCCCTGCTGCTGGCCCTGACCCAGGGCCTCGGCCCCTTCGCCTGGACGCTCGGCCTGTTCCTGGCGGTCCAGCAGCTGGAATCCAATGTGATCACCCCCATTCTCGAGAAGCGCATGGTGTCGCTGCCGCCCGCCCTGCTGGTGCTTTCGGTCGCGGCCTTCGGCGCGCTGTTCGGCATCATGGGCGTGATCGTGGCGGCCCCGCTGACCGTCGTCTGCTTCGTGCTCGTGAAGAAGCTCTACGTGCGCGAGACCCTCGGCGAGGCGACCGAGGTGCCCGGCGAGCGGCGCTGAGGACCGCCGCCTCGGCCGGGCATCTCTTTCGCGCCCGACCGACGGCACGGCACATGCATCCCTGGCGGCCAGTCAGTCGGCAATCAGGGGGGATACCGCCGTGACCATCATTTCCTCGGGCCAGGGCCCGTCAGTCTTGGGACTGCGGCGGCTGGACACAAGTCAGATACGTGCCGTCCCTTCCTCGGAACTGCCCGACAATCTCTACACCCGGCTGATTGCCAGCCAGACAGCGCTCCTCGAGCACAAGTATTCGCAGCCCCCAGATCTGTCGGATAGTCCGGCATATAAGAAGTATGCTCGCGTGGTTGTGAGTGGGAAGGTCGTGGCCGAACTCGATAACAACGGAATTCTAGCGACGTCGAATGCCCTTGCCACCAAGCTCAAGAGCCTGCCAGGTGACGTGAACGGCGTGACCGGGCCGATCCTTGCCCAGGCCCGGGCGGAATTTATTGCCCGGCAGCTCGGGGGCGAGATCGAGAAATTCCCTACCGCCCTGACGCAGTCAGCCTACAACGCCATCGCGAAGCCTGTGGCGCGGATCGATCGGGCGGCCATGGAGCGGGATCCCATGTTCCAGCAGCTCCAGAAGACGATCTCGGCGCGGACCCTTTATCTCGCACAGCAGGGCGGGGCGGCCTGAACGTCGCAGCCCTGGCCGGCGCCGCGGTCAGGAGGGGGCCTCCTGGCCGCCGCCCGCCGCCCTCCGCGACCGGGTCCTGAGAAGCTGGTCCCGTCCGGCGCGGTACTGCACGGGCCAGGGCTGCGCGTCCTGGCCGAGCTGCGCCGCCGCATGCAGCGTCCAGTACGGGTCGGCGAGGTGAGGACGGGCCAGCGCGCAGAGATCGGCCCGGCCCGAGGCGATGATCGCGTTCACATGGTCGGGCTCGATGATGTTGCCGACTGCCATGGTCGCGATCCCGGCCTCGTTCCGGATGCGGTCCGAAAACGGCGTCTGGAACATGCGCCCGTAGACCGGGCGGGCGCGGGTCGAGGTCTGGCCCGCCGAGACGTCGATCAGGTCCGCGCCGGCCGCCGCGAAGGCGCGCGCAACCGCAACCGCGTCCTCGGGGCCGATGCCGTCCTCGCACCAGTCCGTCGCCGAGATCCGCACCGACATCGGCCGCTCCACGGGCCAGGCGGCACGCATGGCGGCGAAGACCTCAAGAGGGAAGCGCAGGCGGTTCTCCAGGCTGCCGCCGAATTCGTCGGTGCGCCGGTTCGTCAGCGGGGTGATGAAGGCCGAGAGCAGATAGCCGTGGGCGGCGTGCAGCTCGATCATGTCGAAGCCGGCTTCCACCGCCATCAGCGTCGCGCTTCGGAACTGCGAGACCACCGCGTCCATGTCGTCGCGGGTCATCTCGCGCGGGATCTGGTTCGCCGGGCTCCAGGCGACGGGCGAGGGGCCCATCACCGGCCAGTTGCCGGTCTCCAGCGGCAGGTCGTAGCCGTCCCAGCCGCGCCGGGTCGACCCCTTGGGCCCGCTATGGCCGAGCTGCAGACAAATCCGCGCGCCGGTGTGATCGTGCACGAAGCCCGTGATCCGCTGCCACGCCGCGACGTGCTCCGGCGCGTACATGCCGGTGCAGCCCGGGCTGATCCGACCCTCGGGGGAGACGCAGGTCATCTCGGTCACCACGAGGCCGGCGCCGCCCTGGGCGCGTGCTCCGAGATGGACGAGATGAAAATCTCCGGGCGTGCCGTCGACCGCGCTGTACATCGCCATGGGCGAGACGACGACGCGGTTCGCGAGATCCATGCCGCGCAGCCGGAACGGCGTGAACATGGGGGGAACCGGCTCGGGCGCGGATGCTCCGGCGCGCGCGGCGAGCCAGCATTCCACCTGGTCGACATAGCCGGGGTCGCGCAGGCGGAGGTTCTCGTGGCTCACCCGCTGGCTGCGCGTCAGCAGCGAATAGGCGAACTGCTCGGGCTCGAGCGCGGCGTAGCGCGAGACGTTCTCGAACCATTCCATGGAGTTGCGCGCGGCGGACTGCAGCTTCAGCACCTCGACCCGGCGCTCCGCCTCGTACGCGCGGAGCGCCGCCGGCACGTCCCCCGGCCGCTCGCCGAGGATGCGGGCGAGGGCGATCGCGTCCTCGAGCGCCAGCTTTGTCCCCGAGCCGATGGAGAAGTGCGCCGTGTGGGCCGCGTCGCCCATCAGCACGATGTTGTCCTTGACCCAGGTGCGGTTGGAGATGCGCGGGAAGCTGATCCATTCGGAGCCGCGCAGGTGCCGGCTGTTGGCCATCAGGCCCTGGCCGTCGAGCAGCTCGGCGAAGTGCCGCTCGCAGAAGGCGATGCTCTCGGCCGTACCGGTCCTGTCCAGGCCGGCGCGCTGCCAGGCTTCGCGGGTCGTCTCGACGATGAAGGTCGAGGTCTCCCCGTCGAAGCGGTAAGCATGGGCCTGGAACCAGCCGGCGTCCGGCACCTCCACGAAGGCGAAGGTGAAGGCGTCGAAGAGCCGGCGCGTGCCCAGCCAGATGTAGCGGTTGGGCCTGACGTCGATCTCGGGGAGGAAATGGTCGGCATGGCGGCCGCGCGTCCGGCTGTTCACGCCATCGGCGGCGACGATCAGGTCCGCATCCGGGAACTGGTCCGGGTCCGCGACCTCGGTCTCGAAGACCAGTTCGACGCCGAGCTCCTGGGCCCGGCGCTGCAGGATCGTCAGGAGCTGGCGGCGGCCGATCCCGCAAAACCCGTGCCCGTGCGATCGGATCCGCGACTTCTTGAAGTGGATGTCGATCGCGTCCCACTGGGCGAGGCTCGCGATGATCTCCTGCTTGGTCGGCGGATCCGCCGAGGCGAGGTTCTGCAGCGTCTGGTCCGAGAAGACCACGCCCCAGCCAAATGTGTCGTAGGGGCGGTTGCGCTCGTAGACCCGGATATGGTGGGCCGGGTCCGCCTTCTTCATCAGGATCGAGAAGTACAGCCCAGCCGGCCCGCCGCCGATGCAGACGATCCGCATGCCCGATCCTCCCACCCTGCCGACCGGGGATAGTTTAAGCCTGAAATATCCTGCGACAAGGAGGAAAGCTGCGCCCACGACGGGCGACCAGCGATCGGCAGCGGCATTGGGGCCCAGCCTGTCAGTCCGGCTCGTCCTCGTCCTCCGCCATGACGGCGTCGATCTGCGTCTCGAGCAGCTCCACGACCTGGTCCGGGGTGTAGCCGATCTCGCGCGCGAGCTGGGCGCCGACCTCGTAGATCGCGCTCACCAGGATCGGCAGCGGCAGGCCCCGGACCTCGCCCTCGGCGACCACCATGCGGAGCTGCGGCACCAGCAGCTCGGCCCAGGCCGCGGCGGCCTCGTGCTCGTCCATCGCCCCGTTCATCTTCGTGCTCGTCTCCTCATGCCCAAGCCATATGGACCGTGCCGGCGGCCTATAGCCGAACGGACCGGCCTTGTCGCGGGGCGCGGTGAGTCTCCCCGGCAACACCCTGCGGCGACGTGCTTGCGGCTACCACTTCGGCGTGGACGCGGGACTCGGCCCTGGGCAGCATCCGGTCCTCCGACATTCGAGGACAACCATGGCATCGCGCAGGCCCGCACCTCCCCCGTCCAACCACGAGCTCCATGCCCGCCGCTTCGCCGCCGCCGTGGCGCGCGGCGTGTCCCGCGACGCGCGGCCCCTGCCGGAGCCGACGGAGCTTCCAGGCGGCCTCCTCGCCTTTCCCGAGGTCGTCAGCTACGCCGCCGAGGACGGCACGCTCTCCCCGGTCCCGCCGGCGGGCGAGGGTGCGCGCTACCGGGCGGTGGTGCATGACGTCGCCATGTACGACCGGCTGGTCTCCGCCGGGGCCATCGGCCCCCGCAGCTTCTGGAGCCGCTGAGCGTCACGCGGCACGGCCGGGAAGGGCTCTGCCCTCCCGGCCGGCTCAGTAGCGCGCGCCGCCGGCGCGCCGGACCAGTGCCTTGTAGTCCTCGTCGATGCGCTTCGCGCGCCGCCGCCGCACCAGGTGGAGGATGTAGGCCACAGCGAGCGCCGCCAGCGCGGCGAGGGACGCAGCGAAGACCGCCGCGGAGGCCATCAGCGCGGTCGGGATATCCATGTTCAGCGCCCCATGCTCCGTTCGGCGCGGGCATGTGCGCGGATGCAGGCTGGCAGGCGGGAGGAGACGGCAGCGGATGCGGTCGGCTTCCGGGACACGTTGGCGGCTCCGAAGGAATGGGGGCGCCAAATTGCCATTCCGGCCGCGTGCCGAGCGGGGCAAGCGCGTGACAAAGCGCTTGGCGCCCGCGCACCCGCCGAGGTCGCGTCGATCAAGGATTTCGACGCGCCCCAAGGACACCGGCAAGGGTGGTGCCGCCTCCGGTTCTGGCAACCAGAACGGGCCGGCCGCCGTTTCCAGCCTGAGCGCCGTGCTTCCGGCCCGGCGCGGATGGCTCCGGAACGGTGTGCGATGCGGTTCGTCGACCTGGTGACGCGGTCTGTCTTCGCTCTGGTCAGCCTGATTCTGATGCTGCTCGCCGCCGCCCTGATCGTGTCCGGCGCCGGCGACGTCCTGACCGTCTTCGGCGCGGGCGGAGGCGCGCTTGGCTCTGCGCTGCTGGAGGCCGTCGGCTACACGATCATCGCGATCGCCATCTTCGACGTGGCCAAGTACCTGCTGGAGGAGGAGGCCATCCGGGGCCGCGAGCTCCGGCATGCGGGCGAGGCCCGCCGCAGCCTGACCAAGTTCATCTCGACGATCACGATCGCCGTATTCCTCGAGGCGCTGGTCGCCATCTTCGAGGCGGCGAAGCAGGACATGGCGATGATGCTGTACCCCACCCTGCTGCTGTTCTGCGGGGTCCTGCTGGTGGTCGGGCTCGGCATCTACCAGCGTCTCAGCGCATCGGCCGAGGCGGAGATCGGCGGCGCCCGGGAAGAGGCCAGGGACGAGGCCGAGGCGGAGGCGGCGCGGCAGGAGGAGGAGGGCGCGCAGCAGGGCGGCCGGGTCGGGCGCCTCGCGGGACACTGAGCGCGCCGCTCGCGGGCTGGCCTTAGCCGATCTCGGCGAGCAGTCGCCGGAATTCCGGAAGCCAGCCGAGGCCGTCCTCCGTCCGCCCGACCGGCCGGTACTCCGCCGAGACCACGTCGTCGTACCGGGCCGCTCCCAAGGCGCGCAGCGCCGCAGCGAAGTCCAGTCCGCCGGTTCCCGGCTCGTGGCGACCGGGCGCGTCTGCGAACTGCACGTGGCCGATCCGAGGCCCCGCGCGCCGGACCGCTGTCTCGAGCGAAGGCTCCGTCAGGGCCATGTGATAGAGGTCGAACTGCAGGTGCAGGTTCGGATGGTCCGCCGCCGCGATGGCCTGGAGCGCGTGATCGAGGCCCGTCAGGAGGAAGCCCGGCACGTCGATGGGGTTCACGGCCTCGACCTGCACCGCGATGCCGGCTTCGCCGAAGCGATCGCCCGCGGCCCGCAGGTTGGCGGCAAGTGTCCGCATGACCCGTGCGTCGCCCATATCCGGCGGCCGTCCGGCCAGGACGTTCACCTTGCGCACGCCCAGCGGGCGCGCGTAGCTCAGGCACAGATCGACCGCCGCGCGGAACTCGGCCTCGCGGGATGGAAGCGACGCCAGCCCGACCTCGCCGGCCGCGAGATCGCCGGCGGGAAGGTTGATCAGGACCAGCGGCAGGCCCGCATCCTCGGCGGCGGCGCGCAGGGCGTCGACGGGCTGGTCATACGGGAACTGGATCTCGACCGCATCGAAGCCGGCCGCCGCGGCCGCGGCGAAGCGACCGGCGAGCGGGCGCTCCGTGAACAGCATGGACAGGTTCGCTGCGATCCGCATGCGGGTGCCCTCAGGGCGCGGCCAGACGCGGCAGGAACAGCGCGGTCGCGGGGAAGGCGATCAGGATGGCGAGCCGCACCATGTCCATGGCGATGAAGGGCATGACGCCCCGGAAGATCGTCCGGCCGGGGATGTCGCGGAACAGCCCCTTGATCACGAAGAGATTGATGCCGACCGGTGGCGAGATCATCCCGAGCTGGGTGATGAACACCACGTAGATGCCGAACCAGACAGGGTCGTAGCCGAAGGAGGTGACGATGGGGAAGAAGACCGGCACGGTCAGGAGCACCATCGACAGCTCCTCCATGAAGGTGCCGAGCACGACGTAGATCACGGTGATCAGGGCGATCACGCCGATCCCCGGGAGGCCCCAGCCCGTCACCAGGCCGCTCAGGACGTTCGTCAGCCCCGTCACGTTCAGGAAGTTCGAGAAGACGATGGCGCCGATCAGCACGAAGAACAGGTTGGCCGTGACCTTGGCCGTCTCGGTCACGGCCTCCACCAGGGTGCGGACCGAGAGGCTGCGGTTGACGAGGGCGATCACGAGCGCCCCGAAGGCCCCGATGCCGGCCGCCTCGGTCGCCGTGAAGATGCCGCCGTAGATGCCCCCGATCACCACAAGGAACAGGATCAGCGTCTTGTAGATCTCGCGCAGCGCGCTCCGCCGCTCCGCCCAGGAGGACCGTTCCCCCCTGGGTCCCGCCTCCGGCCGGAGGGCGCAGACGATGGCGATGGTCACGATGTAGAGGACGGCGCCGAGCACGCCCGGCACGATCCCCGCGATGAAGAGCTGGCCGATGTCGGTGCCCGTCTGGATGCCGTAGAGCACCATCAGCACCGAGGGCGGGATCAGGATGCCCAGCGTGCCTCCCGCGGCGATCGCCCCGGAGGCGAGATCGTCGGCATAGCGATAGCGCCGCATCTCCGGCATTGCGACCCGGCCCATGGCCGCCGCGGTGGCGATGGAGGAGCCCGAAAGCGCGGCGAAGCCCGCGCAGGCGGCGATCGTCGCCATGGCGAGCCCGCCGCGGAGGTGGCCGAGGAAGCGGTAGCAGCTCCCGTAGAGGCGTCCGGCCTCGCCGGAGCGGACGATCAGCTCACCCATCAGGATGAACATGGGCACGACGGAAAGCTCGTAGCTCACCGGGGTCATGCTGACGGTCTGCCCGACAGTGGAGAATGCAGCCCGCCAGCCCAGGGCCACGATGGTGCCGACCCCGCCGGTGATGATCATCGAGATCCCGATCGGCCAGCCGATGGCGATCAGGACCAACAGGGCCGCGAATCCCAGCGCGGCGATGCTCCAGGGTTCCATCATGTCCTCAGCTGGGCGCCCGTTCGCCCAGGAACAGCGCGCGCATGGCGCGGATCAGGAACAGGGCCACGAGCAACCCGAGAATGATCGACGCTCCGGCGGGGATCGCTCCGCGCGGCACGCCGAGCTCCAGCGTCCGCTCGCCGGAGCCGAACAGGCGCTCGCCGTAGAGCCAGGCCCGCCACGACAGGATTCCGCAGGTCAGGGCCGAGGCGATCTCGCCGGCCGCCGTGCTGAGGGACTGCAGGAAGGGCGGCATCCGCTCGTACAGCACGGTGACGACCACGTGCTCGCGCCGCCATGTGACCGCCGGCAGGGCCAGGAAGACGATGGCGGCCATCATCAGCTCGATGGCCTCGAAGGCGCCCGTGAGCGGGCGGTTCGCAAGGAACCGGCCCGCGACGTCCAGGACGGTCACCGCCATCATCACGGTCGCGATCAGTCCCGCGACGAAGGCGAGCGCCCACATCGCGCGGTCCAGCCTCGCCGCGAGACCGTGCCCGTGCACGCGGCCTGACGCCATCACGGCTCCTTGAGGCCGGGGATGTTGACCCGGCGCTCGTTGCGGTAGGACTGCGCCATGACGCGGGCGTAATCGAGGATCTCCGGGCCGGGCAGGCTGCGCTTCTGCGCCTCCGCGAGCCATTCCTGCTCCATGACCTTCAGCGTCTCCTTGGCCTTGGCGGTCTCCTCGGCCGAGAGGGTGTAGGTCTGGAGCCCCTGGAGCGCGTTGAAGGCCCAGCGGTCACCGGCGCTCCAGGCGAGGCCGGCGCGGATCGCGATGGCGAGGCCCGAATGCTTCTCCACGGCCGCCTTCTGGGACGGCGTCAGCTGGTCCCAGACGCCCTGGTTGAAGGCCAGCCAGAAGGTGTCGGTGTAGAGGCCGCCGGGAAAGCGGATGGCGCTCTTGATCACGGGGTGGATGTTGAAGAACACCAACGATTCCGCGGGGAAGGTGATGCCGTCGGCGATGCCGCGCGTCATCGCCTGCTGGGCCTCGGTCGGCGGAAGCTGCACCGGCGTGGCGCCGAGCATGGACACGATGCGCCCGGTCACGTTCCCGCCGATCCGGATCTTCTTCCCGGCGAGATCGGCCAGCGAGGACACCTTCTCCGAGCGCATGAAGATGTAGGGCTCGCTGTGCACCCACAGCCCGACCACCTTGGCGCCCTTGTGCTCGCCGTAGCGCGCGCCGTAGCGCTCGTAGGTCAGCCAGGCAGCGGCGCTGCCCGCCGCCGGGTCCGGCGACATGAAGGGCAGCTCCATCACCTGCGTCATGGGGAAGCGGCCGGGATTGTGCCCGGACACACCAAAGCCGACGTCGACCGCCCCGTCGAGCACGAGGTCGAAATACTGGGGCGGGCCGGCGAGCGCGCTCGACATGATCTCGAACTTGAGCTCGCCGTTGGTCTCCCTCTCGATGGCGCGCGCCCACGGCTCGATGATGCCGCTGACGTTCAGGTGGTGCATCGGCAGCCAGTTGCCGACCCGGATGGTGCGGCTCTGGGCATCCGCGGTGGACGCGCCCGTCAGCAGGGCCAACGCCGTGAGGGCCATTGCCACCACGCCCGAGATCTTCGCCATCATCTTTCCCCCTGATCCTTTCCCTGGTCCCGCGCGCCGAGCTTGTAGATTTCCAGCGCGTCGCTTTCTTGGCCCCGGCTCGCCGCGAGCATGCGGAAGAGCTGCGCCGCGAGCCCGGCCATCGGCACCGGCGTCCCTGTCCCGACAGCAAGGTCGAGCGCGGTGTCGAGGTCCTTGAGCATGGTGTGGGTGTGGCCCAGCGGCGGGTCGTGGATGCCCGCGGCCATGCGCGGCACGAAGAGCTGCAGAGGCTTTGAATCCGCGAAGCCGCCGGCCAGCGCCTGGGGCAGCCTGGTCGGGTCGATCCCCGAATTGGCGGCAAGACGCGTCGCTTCGGCGAGCACCGCCATGCCGCAGCCGACGATCACCTGGTTGCACAGCTTGGTTGTCTGCCCGGTGCCCACCGGACCCATCAGGGTGAAGCGCTGGGCCATCAGCAGCACATGCGGCTCGACCCGTGCGAAGTCGGCGGGATCGCCCCCGGCCATCACGGCCAGCGTTCCCTTCTCGGCGCCGTCGACACCGCCCGAGACCGGGGCGTCGATCCAGCGCATGCCGTTCGCGGCCTCCAGCCGCGCCGCAATGGCCCGCGTGGCGTCCGGACGGATCGAGGAGAAGTCGACCACCAGCTTTCCATGGCCGGGCAGGGTGGCAAGCCCGGCCGGGCCGAAGACGACCTCCTCGACGGCGGCCGTATCGGTGACGCAGAGGAAGACGATGTCGGCCTCGGCCGCCACGCCGGCCGGTCCGTCCGCGACGCGCGCGCCGGCGTTGCGTGCCGCCTCGGCCTTGGCGGGCGATCGGTTCCACACCGTCACCGTCCGGCCGGCCGCAAGCAGGCGGCGCGTCATCGGAAGGCCCATAAGCCCGAGCCCGACGAAGCCCAGGCGCTCGCCGCCGATGTCGCTCATTCCCGCTCCCCGCCGTGATCAGGACGGTCGGCCGGCCAGACGGCGCCGCCCGCATGGGTGACGGCGCCGATATCGGCCTGGCTGACGGTCTGCATGTATTTCGAGAGCAGCCCCGCGCGGTGCCGCGGCGGCGGCGCCACCCACCCGGCACGGCGACGGGCCAGCTCGGCCGCGTCCACGAGCAGGTCGAGCCGGCGCGCCGCCCCGTCGACCCGGATCCGGTCGCCGTCGCGCACCAGGGCGAGCGGCCCCCCGGCCGCCGCCTCCGGCGCGATGTGGCCGACGCAGATCCCGCGCGTCGCGCCCGAGAACCGGCCATCGGTCAGAAGGGCGACCTTTTCTCCCATCTGCTGGCCGTAGATCAGGGCGGTGACGCCGAGCATCTCCCGCATGCCGGGTCCGCCGCGCGGACCCTCGTGGCGGATCACCAGGACGTCGCCCTCGGCGTAGGCGCGCCGGCGCACGGCGTCGGCGCAGTCCTCCTCGCTGTCGAAGACCCGCGCCGGCCCCTCGTGAACGAGCGTCTTCAGCCCCGCGACCTTCAGAAGCGCACCGTCGGGCGCAAGGTTGCCCTTCAGCACCGCAAGGCCGCCGTCCGGGCGGATTGCCTCGGCCACGGAACGGATCACGCGTCCGTCCGGCTCGGGCGCGCCCGCATGCTCCTCGGCGAGGCTGCGGCCGGTGACGGTCGGGCAGGTGCCGTCGAGCACGCCCGCCTCGATCAGCGCGCGGATGATCACCGATGCGCCGCCGACCTCGTGGACGTCCTTGGCGACATATCTGCCGCCGGGACGCAGGTCGCCGATCAGGGGCGTCCGTGCGAAGACCTCGGCCACGTCGTCGATGGTGAACCGGATCCCGGCCTCGTGGGCGATGGCGGGGATGTGCAGCGCCGCGTTGGAGGATCCGCCGGTGGCGGCCACGATGGCGCAGGCATTCTCGAGGGATCGGGGTGTCACCAGGTCGCGGGGCAGCGGCCCGCCGCGGCGGATGATCTCCATCACGAGCGCGCCGGCGCGCCTGGCGATCGCGGTGCGGGCTGCGTAGACGCCGGGCACCATGGACGCGTTGGGGACCGTCAGGCCGAGCGCCTCGGACACCATGGCCATGGTGTTCGCGGTGAACTGGCCGGCGCAGGCGCCGACCGTCGGCTTGCACACGCGCTCCAGCTCGGCGAGGCTGGCCTCGTCCATGGCGCCGGTCTGCACGGCGCCGACCGCCTCGTAGGCGTCCAGGACTGTGACGTCGCGCCCCCGGAACAGGCCCGGAAGCGCGCTTCCGCCATAGAGGAACACGCCGGGGACGTTGCAGCGGACCAGCCCCATCATGGCGCCCGGCAGCGTCTTGTCGCAGCCGCCGAAGGCCACGAGCCCGTCATAGGCATGGCCGTGGACGACGGCCTCGATCGAATCGGCGATCAGCTCGCGGCTGACCAGGGAGAACTTCATGCCCTCATGGTTCATGCCGATCCCGTCCGAGATCGAGATCGTCGTGAACTCGCGCGCCGTGCCGCCGGCCTCGGCGATTCCTTGCTTCGCGGCCTCTGCCTGCGGGCCGTGGGTCATGTTGCAGGGGGTGATGTCGCCCTTCATGCTGACGACGCCGACCATCGGCCGCGCGATCGCGGCGTCGTCGAGCCCTGTGGCGCGCATGAAGGCGCGGTGCGGCGTGCGGTCGAGACCCTCGCGCGTGACATCGGAGCGCAGACGGGGTTTCGACATTCTGGGGCCTCGGTGCGCGACAGGACACCGGTACTCTATCGGCTCGCAGGGCTGCTGCAAGCGGTTTGCCCATCACCCGTTATGCAGCCGGCGGCGCTGTGCGAAAGCGTTGCGCCAGGCGGCCCGCTGATGTCCGGACCGGCCGGCACGCGCCGTCGGTCCCGGGGGGACTCGGTGCGTGGGGATTCAGTCCTGGGGACGTTCAACGAGCTGGACCGCGCGGGCGGACACCGCGCGCAGCCGGGCCGCGTCGGCATGGGCGGCGTAGACCGGCGCGCCCTGGAGCGCGGGGTGCAGCGCAGTGGCGGCGGCGCGGCGGCAGGGGCTTTTCGCGAGAAGGCGCGAGCCATCGGCATGGGCGGCGTAGACCGGCGGTCGCTGCAACGCCGGATGCAGCGGCGTGAGGTCGGTCGCCCGGGCGATGTCCGGCAGGATCGCCGGCGCGAGCGCGGCGAGGCTAAAGAGGATGATCTTCATGGTGCACCTGCGATGGTTCGACTGGGGCGCTCGCGCATCGGGAAACGAGCGCAGCACTGCCATTCGTCGCATCGCAGATTGCGGGACGATTTCGTCCCGTGGCGATCCGGCTACGACTGAAGCCGGCGGGATCGCGGCCGCGCCGGGTGGCGTCGCACGGCCCGGTGCCGGGCCGTGCGCTCGCGCAACCTTATTCCGGCTTCTGGACGAGCTGGACCGGCGTCAGCACGGCGGCCCGCAGCCGCATCGCATCGGCATGCGCGACATAGGCCGGCGCGCCCTGCAGCGCGGGATGCAGCGCGGTGACCACCGTCGGCATGCGCTCGGCGGGCGCCACGAGGCGGGCGCCATCGGCATGCGCGGCATAGACGGGCGCGGCGAGCAGCGCCGGGTGGAGCGGGGTGAGATCGGCCGCAAGGGCGGCGCCGGACACGGTCGTCAGCGCGATGGCCGCGGTCATGGAGGTGATGAAGGTCTTCAAGATGCACCTGTATCGGTTCGGATGGATGGCTCGCGCATTAGCGGCTCTGAGCTCGGGTCCCAGCGGGACGTCTCCATTCCGGAAGCGCCCGCTATAAATAGCGCAGCTTTGTGCGGCGCACCATGGGACAAAATGCTGCAGGCCCACTTGTCATAAAGACGAAGGCAAGCATTTCTTTGGGTCGCTGATCAATTCTGGAGCCAACCATCACCATACCCTGCTCTGCAGTGATTGTTGGTTGGTGGGGCGAATATTCTTGGGGGGGGCGACTCGCTCCAATCCGCCTGTTTCTTTCAATGCCCGTTTCCGGACCGAAAGGGGCGCGTGGTGGTGCGCCGGCGCAATTCTCTGCCGGGTTTTCTACGCGGTCGGCGCATTCACGAGCCCCGGGGCGTTCAGCGCGTCTTTGAGACCCTTGAGAAGCATCATGAACGCGTTCTGCCGGATGTCGCTGGACGCCAGGATCGTCGAGGCGCCGGTGAGCCACAGGACGAAGATGGGCAGCATCGGAGGATCGCTTGCCAGCAGGCTGATCAGAAACGATGCCAGGTTCGAGGACACGGTCCCGACGAGCTCCAAGCAGAAGGCGCCGCGATTCGTTGCCCAGTCGCCTCGCCACTGGGCCAGAAGGCCGTCACGCGTCCCGTTGGTGTCGTTGGCAAATGCTGCGGAGGTCAAGCTCCCCCTCAAATCGCGAAGGAATGTGCGGCGCGGTATAGGGTGTGATGCTTAACCGGAGGTGAACTGCCACGCCGTGACCGGTGACGGGGATGAGCCATCATGTAGAGGCGGCGCGGATATCAATCCGTGCCGCCTCTACATGATTGTTTGGCATTGCGGCCGTCGGCCCGGCGTTCAAATGGCCAGTGCGGCCATCAGTCCAGATCCTCGGCCGGGACGCAGGCGCCGGACGTGCGGCCCAGGCTGCCGCAGGCTTTCCAGCCGCCCTGCGGGACGAAGCGGACGACGACGCGCCGCGGCGGCTCCGCATCGGTCTCGACGGCCTTTGGCGCAATGGGTGCGGCAGGCGGGGCCAGCTCAGCGACCTGCACGCGGGGGGCCGCCCTGTCCATACCGTCGCGGGGCCGGGCGGATGCGGACAGGACGGGTGCAGACAGGGGGCGCGCCGAGGGGGCGGGCGATGCCGGCTCGGCCATCGCCACGGCGGTGGCGGACGGCGCGGACATGCCCGGCTTCGGCCGGCCGGGCGGTGGCGTCACGGCGACGACGACGGTCTCGACGGCTGCCGCCTTGTCCTCGGCCCGGGCGATCATGCGCGCCTCGCGGGCCTCGCTGACCTGGGCCAGCGCCGTGGCCGAGACCTGCAGCGGGCTGGTGGAGGGCAGGTCGGGCAGAATGGCGACGAGCGTGTTCGTCGACAGGATCTCGTCGGGCCGGCGCGGCGCCGCCTTGCCGACGACCGGGGCCAGCGCCGCATGATAGGCCCGCGTCTCCGCAGGCAGCTTCCGATTCCTGGTCAGATGCTTGTAGTAGCAGCCGGGGCCGCAGTTGTAGGCCGCCAGGAAACCCGGCGAGCCGAAGACTTCGTAGAGCTCTCGGATATAGGCGGTGCCGGCCAGCACGTTGTCGCGTGGATCGGTCATGTCGGGACCGAGGTCGTAGCGCCAGCGCAGCTCCTCATACGTGTCCGGCATCACCTGCATCAGGCCAATCGCGCCGGCAGGGCTGGTGACCGGACGGCCGTCGACGAAGGCTCGCCCGCCGCTCTCGCGCTTCATCACCGCCCGGATCCAGAGTTCGGGAACGTCGAAGCGCTCGGCCGCCTCGCGGATGTGCCGGCCCCAGGGGTCCTTGGGATCCGTGGGCTCGTCTGCCGCAGCTGGGGCAGGCGCTACGGCGGTCGTCGTCGCGACCGGCGGCGGGGCCGGCATGCTGGTCCCGGCGCAGGCGCTCAGCACGGCTCCGGTCAGGGCGAGAAGGCTGAAGCTGCGGATCTGTCCGGCGAAGGGGAGTGCGCGGGCGGGGAGTTCGGTCGGAAGCATGTCGGCCGTGCAGCTGTGGCTCAGGGCGGCCCGGGGCAGGCTCGCACCCTCTAACCTCCGGAAAGCTCCTTTCGATTGGATTAATACAAATGATTAAGACGACATGGGGCGGGCATCATCCGGCTTCCGGCTCGATGAGGGCATCGGGGCCGTTCAGAGCCGGCGGGCTCTCGCGTAGCTGCGCGCGCAGGCAGCGGGCGAAATCCTGGACGAGCGGCGAATCGCTGCCGGCCTCCGGCAGGCACAGCGCGTAGGTGAAGCGCAGGTCCACCTCCAGGGGGCGGAGCACGACGCCGTTGGCGGTCCATGTCTGCGCCGCAAAGGGCTCGAGCAGCGCGATGCCCAGCCCTGCGGCGACCAGCGCATAGGCGGTGTGCGAGTGCGGGGTGGAAACGATGCGCCGGGGGCGCACGCCGGCCGCCTCGAACAGGCGGTCGACGCGGCTCCAGTCCAGCGGGACCGAGGGCATGAGCCCGACATAGTCCTGGTCGTGGAAGTCGTGGATCGAGACCGCCGGCTTCTCGGCCAGGGGATGCCCTGCCGGCAGGGCGCAGAGGAATCGCACGGTGATCAGGGGCTCCTGGCGCACCCCCGCCACCACGGCGAAGCGCACGGACATGGCGAGATCGGCCTGCCTGTTCTGCAGCATCTCCTGGATCTCGGGCGGGTGCAGCACCTCCAGGCTGATGCCGACTCGCGGGTTCCGGGCCAGGAAGCGCTTGATGGCGCCCGGCATCACCGCCGAGGAGAGGACGGGCAGGGCGCAGACCGTGAGCTGGCCCGTCCGCGCCTCGCGGATCTGCTCGGCGGCGCGCTCCAGCGTCTCGAGGCCCAGGAACGCGCGGTCCACGGCCTTGTAGAAGCGCAGCCCCTCGTCCGTCGGAGCGAGCCGTCCTCCCTGCCTGCGGAACAGCGGGAAGCCCACGGCGTTCTCGAGATCCGCGATCAGTCGGCTGGCCGAGGGCTGTGCGATCGACAGCAGGTTCGCCGCGCCCGTGACGGAGCCCGTCATCATAGCCGCACGGAAGGCCTCGACCTGACGGAACCGCATGCTGCCCTCATCCTGGATCCATGTTACATCCATAGTATTTGCGTATGAATCGTGCGGGAAAAGCTATTTGACACTCTGATTTCGCCCTCCTCATAGTTTCACCGGCAATTTTCGCTCCGGGCGGGCCGCCGGCGGGCGGTGTGGGCAGGGAAAGGACGCGGGTTTGGACGGTATTTCGAGGGAGATGATCGCCCGGCTGGTCGGCTTCGACACGGTCTCGCGGCGGTCCAACCTGCCGCTGATCCACTGGGTGCGGGACTATCTCGCCAGCCACGGCATCGAGAGCCGCCTGGTTCCCAGCCCGGACGGCGAGAAGGCGAACCTCTTCGCCACCATCGGGCCGCGCGTCGAGGGCGGTGTCATCCTGTCGGCGCACACGGACGTGGTTCCCGTGGACGGGCAGGCCTGGGATACCGATCCGTTCTCGCTGGTCGAGCGGGACGGCCGCCTCTACGGCCGCGGGACCGCCGACATGAAGAGCTTCCCGGCCGTGGCGCTGGCGCTGGTGCCCGAGATGCTGAAGGCCGGCCTTCGGCGCCCGGTCCATCTCGCCCTCTCCTATGACGAGGAGGTCGGCTGCATCGGCGCGCCCTTCATGATCCACCGGATCGTCGAGGAGCTGCCGCGTCCGGGCGCCGTGATCGTCGGCGAGCCGACCAGCATGGAGGTCGTGGTGGCCCACAAGGGCTGCTATGCGCTGCACACCCGTGTGATCGGCCACGAGGCTCATTCGAGCCAGCTCCAGCGCGGGGCGAGCGCCGTCATGACGGCGGCGCGGCTCGTTACCTTCATCGACGACATCTGCGCCGAGAACCGGGCGGCCGCGGATCCGGCCTCGCCGTTCGAGCCTCCCTACACGACGCTCCATGTCGGCAAGATCCAGGGCGGGACTGCGCTGAACATCATCTCGCGGGAATGCGAGTTCCTCTGGGACATCCGCACGGTGCCCGGCGACGACGCCCACCGCTACATCGCGCGCGTCGAGGCGTTCTGCCGCGAGAGGCTGCTCCCGGCCATGCGCGCGGTGGCGCCTGAATGCGACATCCGGACGGAGCTTCTGGCCGGCGCGCCCGGGCTGATCGCCGAGCCCGAGGGCGAGGCGGCGCAGATCTGCCGGGCGCTGACCGGACGCAACGCGATGACGGTCGTGCCCTACGGCGCCGAGGCAGGGCAGTTCCAGGAGGCCGGATTCTCGACCGTGATGTGCGGGCCCGGCTCCATCGACCAGGCCCACCAGCCCAACGAGTTCATCGAGATCTCCCAGGTCGCCGCCTGCGAGCGGTTCCTGCGTGGGATGATCTCCAGGCTGGCCGCGTGAGGCGGCCGTCCGGCAGGCGGCCGGCAAGAGCCGCATAGCCCGGCCACGACAATTCGCCAGACAGGGAACAGGAGGCAGCAGCCATGACCATCACCGCGACCCTTCGACGATCCGCCGCCGCCATCGCCCTGCTGGGGGCGCTCTGCGCCGGCGCCGCCGAGGCCAAGACCCTGCGCTGGTCCTACCAGGGCGACGCCACGACCATGGATCCCCACGGTCTGAACGAGACCTTCACGCTGGGCGTCCAGAGCAACATCTACGAACCCCTGGTCGGCTACGACGAGAAGCTGCAGCTGACGCCGCTGCTGGCCGAGAAGTGGGAGAATCCCGAGCCCAACAAGTGGGTCTTCCACCTGCGCCGGGGCGTGAAGTTCCACAACGGCAGCGACTTCACCGCGGACGACGTGATCTTCTCGTGGAAGCGCTCGCTGACCGAGGGCTCAGACATGAAGGGTTACGGGGCCAAGGCCTCGGAGATCCGCAAGGTCGACGACTTCACGATCGAGGTCCTCACCAAGTCGCCGAACCCGATCCTGCCGCGGGAATGGGTCTTCCTCTACATCATGGACGAGGACTGGTCGAAGCAGAACAACACGACCGAGGCGACCAACGTCAAGAACGCGAACCAGGGCAACTACGCCAACCTGAACGCCAACGGCACCGGTCCCTTCATGGTGGCCGAGCGCCAGCCCGACGTGCGGACCGTCCTGAAGCGGAACCCCAGCTACTGGGACAAGGGCATCAGGACCAACGTGGACGAGGTCGTGTTCACGCCCATCACCCAGCCGGCGACGCGTGTCGCGGCGCTGCTGTCGGGCGAGATGGACGTGATCCAGCCGGTGCCGGTGCAGGACTGGGACCGCCTGGACCAGGCGCCGGGCGTCAGCCCGCTGACCGGCGCCGAGGCCCGCGCGATCTTCATCGGCATGGACCAGGCGCGCGACGAGCTTCTGTATTCCAACGTCAAGGGCAAGAACCCCTTCAAGGACATCCGGGTCCGCGAGGCCGTGGTGCGCGCCGTGAACCTGGACGCCATCAACAAGCAGATCATGCGCGGCGCCGCCGTGCCGCTGGGCTCGCTGATCCCGCCCGAGCTCAACGGCTATGACAAGTCCTTCGGCGAGCCCTACAAGCCCGACCCCGACAAGGCGAAGAAGCTGCTGGCCGAGGCCGGCTATCCCAACGGCTTCGAGGTCTCGCTCGACTGCCCGAACGACCGCTACGTCAACGACGAGAAGGTCTGCCAGGCGGTGGCGGGCATGCTGGCGCGCGTCGGCATCAAGGTGAACCTGCTGGCCCAGACCAAGGGCAAGTACTTCGGCAAGGTGCTGGCGCAGGCCGGCTACGACACCAGCATGT
Source organism: Arenibaculum pallidiluteum (assembly GCF_017355985.1). Classification (GTDB taxonomy): domain Bacteria; phylum Pseudomonadota; class Alphaproteobacteria; order Azospirillales; family Azospirillaceae; genus Arenibaculum; species Arenibaculum pallidiluteum. The sequence goes on along the minus strand of NZ_JAFIQU010000008.1, from coordinate 100,170 downwards.
ACCTGCTGGGCTGGACCGCCGCGTCCATTGATGCCCACAACTCGATGCTGAACCTCGCGTCGTGCCGCAACAAGGACACGCAGGCCGGCCTGTTCAACCTCGGCGGCTATTGCAACCCCAAGGTTGACGCGCTGACCGAGAAGGTCGGCAGCGAGACCGACCAGGGCAAGCGCAACGCGATGATCAAGGAGGCCTGGGAGATCGTGAAGGCGGACTACGGCTATCTGCCGCTGCACGCCCAGCCAATGTCCTGGGGCGTCCGCGACGGCGTGAAGGTGGTCCAGCGCGCCGACGACGTCCTCGACCTCCGCTCGGTCGTGCTGCCGTAATTTCCCGAGGCGGCCCGTGGATCCTTCCAGCCCTCGACGCGAGGGAGGCGGGACCCGCGGGCCGGAGGCCCATTCGCCATGATCTCCTTCGTCCTGCAACGCGTGTTGCAGTCCGTGCTCGTCATCCTGGCGGTGGCGCTGATCGCCTTCTCGCTGTTCCGCTACGTCGGCGACCCCATCAACGCCATGGTCGGCCAGGACACGACGCTCCAGCAGCGCGAGGAGCTGAAGGAGCGGCTCGGGCTGAACGATCCCTTCGTGGTCCAGTACGGCCGGTTCGTGGCGAATGCGGCGCAGGGCGAGTTCGGGATCTCCTACCGGCACCGGCGGCCCGTGAGCGAGCTGCTGGCCGAGCGCCTCCCGGCGACGCTCGAGCTCTCGATCGTCTCCATGGTGCTGGCTCTGGCCCTCGGCATTCCCATGGGCGTCTACACGGCCCTGCGCCGAGACGGCGCGCTCGCCAAGTCGTTCATGACGATGTCCCTGGTGGGCGTGTCGCTGCCGACCTTCCTGATCGGCATCCTGCTGATCCTGGTCTTCGGCGTGATCCTGCGCTGGCTGCCGACCTTCGGGCGCGGCGAAGTCGTCGACCTCGGCTGGTGGAGCACGGGGCTGCTGACGCGGTCCGGGCTCGCGGCGCTGATCATGCCCGCGATCACGCTGGCGCTGTTCCAGATGACGCTGATCATGCGGCTCGTGCGCGCCGAGATGCTGGAGGTGCTGCGTGCCGACTTCATCAAGTTCTGCCGCGCGCGTGGCCTGCCCAGCCGGCTCGTGAACTTCCGTCACGCCCTCAGGAACACGCTGGTGCCGGTGATCACGATCACCGGCCTCCAGCTCGGCTCGATCATCGCTTTCTCGATCATCACCGAGAGCGTCTTCCAGTGGCCCGGCATGGGCCTGCTGTTCATCCAGGCCATCGGCACCGTCGATATCCCGGTCATGGCGGCCTACCTGTGCCTTATCGCGCTGTTCTTCGTCCTCATCAACCTGATCGTCGACCTGCTGTACTTCGCGGTCGACCCGCGGCTGCGCGTGCGCAGAGGAAGGGCCTGAGCCATGGCGGAGATCCAGGCCGAGACTCGCGGCAGGCTGGCATCCCTGGCGGACAGCGACCTCTGGCACAGCTTCAAGGGCTCGCCGGTCACGATCGCCTCGGCCCTTGTCGCCCTGCTGCTGGTGCTGGGGGCGCTACTGGCCCCTGTGGTCGCGCCGCACAACCCGTTCGACCTCGCCTCGCTCGACATCATGGCGGCGAACCTGCCCCCGGTCTGGGCCGAGGGCGGCGATCCGGCCTATCCGCTGGGCACCGACGACCAGGGGCGCGACGTGCTGTCGGCGATCCTCTATGGCGCCCGCATCTCGCTGCTGGTGGGCTTCGCCTCGGTTCTGCTGTCCATCCTGATCGGCGTGTCGCTGGGGCTCGTCAGCGGCTATGTGGGCGGGCGGCTGGATGCGGTGATCATGCGCGTCGCCGACGTGCAGCTCTCCTTCCCGGCGATCCTGATCGCGCTGCTGATCGACGGGGCAGCGCGCGGGCTGCTCCCGCGCGACCTGCACGAGAGCCTCGCGCTCTACGTGCTGGTCTTCGCGATCGGCTTCTCGGGCTGGGTGCAGTACGCGCGCACGGTGCGCGGGGCCACCATGGTCGAGAGCCGGAAGGAATACGTGCAGGCCGCCCAGATCATCGGGATCGGGCCCGCCACCATCCTGCGGCGCCACATCCTGCCCAACGTGATGGGACCGGTGCTCGTCATCGCGACGATCCACCTCGCCATCGCCATCATCACGGAGGCGACGCTGAGCTTCCTCGGCGTCGGCGTGCCGCCGACCTCTCCCTCGCTGGGGACACTGATCCGGTTCGGCAACGAGTACCTGTTCTCGGGCCAATGGTGGATCTCGATCTTTCCGGGGGTCGTCCTCGTGCTGCTGGTGCTCTCGGTGAATCTGCTGGGGGACTGGCTCCGCGACGCGCTCAATCCAAGGCTTCGCTGAGGCAGGACCCATGTCGCTCCTGGAGATCAGGGACCTCGAGGTCCAGTTCCCGACCCGCCGCGGCCTCTTCGTTGCGGTGGCGGGCGTCACCCTGACGGTCGAGCCCGGGCAGATCCTCGGGGTCGTCGGCGAGTCCGGGGCCGGCAAGTCGACGATCGGCAACGCCGTGATCGGGCTGCTGGAGCCGCCCGGGCAAATCGGCGGCGGACAGGTGCGCCTGGACGGCCGGCGCATCGACGACCTGCCGGATGCCGAGAAGCGGCGGATCCGCGGCCGGCGGATCGGCATGATCTTCCAGGATCCGCTGACCTCACTCGACCCGCTGCAGACCATCGAGAGCCAACTCGTCGAGACGATCCAGATCCATCTCGGCCTCGACCTGGCCGCGGCTAGGTCCCGGGCGGTGGACCTGCTGCGGCAGGTCGGCATTCCCGAGCCCGAGCTGCGGGTGAAGCAGTACCCCCACCAGTTCTCGGGCGGCATGCGCCAGCGCGTGGTGATCGCGCTGGCACTGTGCGCCGAGCCCGAGGTGGTGATCGCGGACGAGCCGACCACCGCGCTGGACGTCTCGATCCAGGCGCAGATCCTCGACCTGCTGCGCCGCCTGTGCCGCGAGCGCAGCGTGGGCATGATCATCATCACCCACGACATGGGCGTGATCGCCGAAGTCACCGACCGTGTGGCCGTGATGTATCGCGGCCGCGTCGTCGAGGAGGGGCCGACCGCCAAGATCCTGGGCGACCCCGACCACGCCTACACCCGTGCGCTGATCGGCGCCGTGCCGCGCCCGGATGTGCGGCTGCATCGCTTCCCCTATGTCGACTATATCGAGGGCTTGGCCGGCAAGCCGCGGGCGACGCTATCCCTGCGCGAGCACTGGCTGGGCCGCTCGCGCGACTTCGGGCAGGCTCCAGGCCGGGACGGAGGTCCGCTGCTGGAGATCGAGGGGCTGGGCATCCGGTTCCCCATGAACAACGCCTGGCTGCCGCGCAACCGCCGCTACCTCGATGCCGTCCAGGACGTGGCCTTCTCCATCGGCGAGGGCGAGACCTTCGGCCTCGTCGGCGAGAGCGGCAGCGGGAAGTCGACCATCGCCCGCCTGATCACGGGTCTCTACCGGCCGAGCACCGGCCGCATCCGCTTCGCCGGGACGGAGGTTTCCGCCCTGACGCGGGACCGCGACCTGAATCCGTTCCGGCGGCAGATCCAGATGATCTTCCAGGATCCCTTCTCGTCGCTGAATCCGCGCCTGCGGGTCATGGACATCGTCGCGGAGCCCATCCGCTTCCACCGCCTCGCGGGCAGCCGGCGGGAGGTCGAGACGGTGGTCCGCGACCTTCTGGAGCATGTGGGGCTGGGCGCCCGGGCCGCAGAGAAGTTCCCGCACGAGTTCTCGGGCGGGCAGCGCCAGCGCATCTGCATCGCCCGCGCGCTTGCCACCCGTCCCCGGTTCCTCGTGTGCGACGAGCCGACCTCGGCGCTGGACGTGTCGATCCAGGCGCAGATCCTGAACCTCCTGAAGGACCTCCAGGACGAGCTGCGCCTGACCATGCTGTTCATCAGCCACGACCTGCCGGTGATCCGGCAGATGTGCGACCGGGTCGGCGTGATGCGGCACGGCAGGCTGCTGGAGATCGCTGCGACCGAGGATCTCTTCGAGCGGCCGCAGCACCCCTACACGCGCGAACTGCTGTCGCTGATGCCGCGTTTCGACGGGCTGTCGCGGGAGGGGCTCCAGGTCGAGGATTCCGGGGACGCCGCGTCACCTTCGGCACGCGATCTCGGGTGAGCGCGACCGCGTAGCGGAAAGGGGCGGGAATGCTGTTTCGGGGTGGGTCGGTGTTCGACGGCCGCGGCGGGTTCGTCGAGGGGGCGGGCGTGCTGGTGGAGGACGGCCGCATCCGGCGCGTTGGCCCGCTGGCGGAGTTCGCGGGCTATGCGGGGCCCGTGGTCGACACCGCTGGCGGCACGCTGCTGCCGGGACTGATCGATTGCCATGTCCATCTCTGCTATACCGGCAGCGCCGATCCGCGGGCCGCGCTGGAGCGGATGTCCGCTGCGGAGATCACGCTCACGGTTCTCGCCAACGCCCAGGCGAGCCTGAGCGGCGGCATCACCGCGGTGCGCGACTGCGGCGGCAAGGACCATCTGGAATTTGCCGTGCGGGATGCGATCGAGCGCGGCGTGTTCCCCGGCGCGGCCATCCGCGCCGCCGGCCGCATGATCTGCATGACGGGGGGCCACGGCAACCAGTGGGCCCGCGTGGCCGACGGCTCGGACGAGATCGTGAAGGCCGTGCGCGAGCAGGTCCATGCCGGCTGCGACCTCGTGAAGATCATGGCGACGGGCGGGGTGATGACGCCCGGCGTCGATCCGCGCGACGCCCACTACACGGCCCCCGAGATGGCGGCCGGCGTATCCGAGGCCAGGCGCCTTCGCCGCCGCACCGCGAGCCATGCCCAGGGCACCCAAGGCATCCTGAACGCGGTCCGGGCCGGCATCGATTCGATCGAGCACGGCATCTACATGGACGAGCAGTGCCTGGAGGAGATGCTGGCCGCCGGGACCTTCCTGGTTCCGACGATCGCGGCCGTGCGCAACATCCTCGGCAACGCGGATCGCGGTATCCCGTCTTACGCCGTGGAGAAGGCCCGCGCGGTCGCCGAGCGCCACCGGGAATCCTTCCGCATGTACCATCGCGCCGGCGGGCGGATCGCCATGGGCACGGATGCGGGCACGCCCTTCAACCTCCACGGCGCCAATGCGGTCGAACTCGCCTACATGGTCGATTGGGGCATGAGCCCGGCCGAGGCCCTGATCGCGGCCACCAGCCGGGGGGCCGAGCTGATAGGCTTCGATGACCGCGGCGTGATCGCCGAGGGCGCCCTGGCCGATCTGCTGCTGGTCTCCGGCAATCCGGTCGAGAACATCTCCCGCGCCGCCGACCGCGCCCATCATCGCGGAGTGTGGAAGGCCGGCGTTCCGGCCGGCTGAGCGGGGTCCCGCTATAGAAAGTTGACTCCGTCAACAAAGTTGTTGATCCTGTCCATCGTCACTGGTGGAGGGCGCGGCGATGAGCCATGGGCCTGGACAGGACCTCGAGGCTGCGATCGCAGCCGTACGCCGATTCAGCCGGTTCTACACCCGCCAGATCGGCCTCCTCGACGAGGGGCTGCTGAAGAGCGAGTTCTCGCTGACGGAGTGCCGGGTCCTCTACGAGCTCGCCCATCGCGCCGGACCGAGCGCGGCCGAGCTCGGCCGGGATCTCGGCCTCGACGCCGGCTATCTCAGCCGGATCCTCAGGAAGTTCGAGGCGCGGGGCCTCGTCACCCGCGCGCCGTCTGAGGCCGATGGGCGCCAGTCCGTGCTCGCCCTCACCGAGGCGGGCGGGGAGGCCTTCGCGCCGCTCGACCGGGCCTCCCACGACGAGGTCGCGGTCATGCTCGGCGGGCTCGGGCCCGAGCAGCGGGCACTGCTGGTCAGGTCCATGGCAGCCATCGAAAGGCTGCTCGGTCAGGGCGGCGAGCCACGCGTGCCCTATGTGCTGCGGCCGCTCCAGGTCGGCGACATCGGCTGGATCACGCATCGCCAGGGCCTTCTCTACGCCCGCGAGTACGGCTGGGACGGGACCTACGAGGCGCTGGTCGCCGAGATCGCGTCCGGCTTCGTGAAGAACTTCGATCCCAGGCACGAGAGCAGCTGGATCGCGGAGCGCGAGGGTGAGGTCGTCGGCTCCGTCTTCCTCGTCCGCCAGTCCGAGGAGGTCGCCAGGCTCCGCCTGCTCTACGTCGAGCCCGAGGCTCGTGGGCTCGGCATTGGACGCCGCCTGGTCGAGGAGTGCATCCGTTTCGCCCGCGCCAAGGGCTATCGGACGCTCACGCTCTGGACCAATGACGTCCTGGTGGCGGCCCGGCGCATCTACGAGACGGCAGGCTTCGTCCTGACGAAGGAGGAGCGGCACCATTCCTTCGGCAAGGACCTGGTCGGGCAGCACTGGGACCTCGCCCTTTGACCGCGGCGCCGGTCGGGCCGCCGTGAGCGCCGCGCGCGAGCGCCTGGCACTCGCCGCGGCCGCCGCGACCGGGATCCAGGTCGGGGCGGCGATGGTTGCGACCCGCGCGGTGGTCGACGATCTGGGGCCGGCCTCGCTGGCCTGCCTGCGCTATGCCATCGGGGCGCTGTGCCTTATTCCGCCCCTGCTCGCCCTGAGACGCGTGCGCTTCGCTCCGCGCGATTTGGCCGCGGTCATGGCGCTCGGCATCGTGCAGTTCGGCGTCGTGATCGCGCTGCTGAACCTAGGCCTGCAGGCGCTTCCGGCCGCGCGGGCCGCGCTGATCTTCGCGACCTTCCCGCTGCTGACCATGCTGGCCGCAGCACTGCTCGGGCGCGAGCGGCTCGATGCCCGGCGCGGCACCGGCGTGCTCCTGACCATCCTGGGCGTCGGTGTGGGACTCGGCGAGCGGCTGGCCGAGGGCGGCGGAGCGGGGCAGGGCGAATGGCTCGGAGCGCTGGCCGTGCTCGGCGCAGCCGCGAGCGGCGCCGTCTGCTCGGTGCTCTACCGGCCCTATCTCGCCCGTTACCCGACGCTGCCGGTGGGCGCGTGGGCGATGCTTGCCTCGGTCGTCTTCCTAGCCGGCTTCGCGGTGCCCGAGGGGTTGTTCACGGACGCGTCGCGGCTCGGTACCGCGGGCTGGGCCGCGGTGACCTTCATCGGCCTTTCGAGCGGCGGCGGATACATGCTGTGGCTCTGGGCGCTCAGGACGATCTCGGCGACGCGGGTGACCGTGTTTCTCTCGCTCAGCCCGGCAACGGCTGCGCTCCTAGGGGCCTGGCTTCTTGGCGAGCCGCTGACCCGGGGCACCGTCGCCGGTCTCGCCTGCGTGGCGGCGGGGCTGTGGCTGGCGACGCGTGGAACGGCCGGCCATGTGCGATGATGCCCGCGATGATCGTGGGCGGGCGGCTCTGGACGGAACGGGGGACCGGAATGAAGGAAGAGGCGCGGCGCGAGGCGGCGAGGCTGATCGCGGATCTGCGGCTGCGGCGCGGCATCCGTCCGCCGCGCGGTGCGCTGCCGCCGGAGCTGCGCCCTGCCGACCTGGCCGAGGGCTACGCGGTCCAGGCAGAGGCCCGCGGGCTGATCGCAGCCGGGCTCGGCCGCCCTGCCGGTTGGAAGGTGGGATCGACCTCGCCGGGCATGCAGGCCTTCCTGGGCATTCCCTATCCCTGCGCGGGGACGCTCTATGCGAACAGGGTCCGGCGCGGCGAGGCGCGCGTGGCGCTGCAGGATTTCTTCCGCCTCGGCCTCGAATGCGAGGTGGCGGTGCGGCTCGGGCCCGGCATCGGCGGCGCCGAGCCTGAACCCGCGGCCCTGCTTCGCCATGTCGAGGCGGTGATGACCTCCATCGAGATCGTGGAGTGGCGCTGGGCCGAGGATGCGGAGGCGGGCGTCGCGACGCTCGTCGCCGACGACTTCTTCTCGGCCGGCTGCGTGCTGGGGCCGGACGCGGATCCCGTCTGCCTGGCCGGCGATGCGGGGTTTTCCGGGCGCATGCGCCTCGACGGGGTGGAGCGGCTGGCAGGCCCGGCCTCGGCGATCCTGGGCCATCCGCTGAGATCGCTGGCCTGGCTCGCGGAGCATCTGCGTGCACAGGGCACGCCGCTCGCGCCCGGCGAGGTGGTGACGCTGGGCGCGGTCGCCGCCCCCCTGGTCGTCGAGGCGCCCGGGCGGGTGGTCGCTTCCTTCGATGGGCTAGGCGAGGTAGCAGTGGTGGTCACTTGACCGCTTGGCCGCCGCGCACTTTCGCCGCGGCCGGGACTCGTCCGGGACTGGTCAAGATGGCGCCACCCTCAGGATTGGAGGCCAGGATGGAGATCCGCCCACCCGCCGGGTCGCCGACGCGCCGTGGCTCGTCCGGGTATTTCACGGGAACGGTCCTGCAGGATCTGATCATCGAGGCGCCGGAGCCGGCGCGGCTCCGTTCGTACCGGGTCACCTTCGAGCCCGGTGCGCGTACGGTCTGGCACACCATCCGCTGGGACAGGCGCTCCATGTGCTCGCGGGCTCGGGCCGGGTGCAGAGCTGGGGCCGACGCGTGCGCGAGATCCGCGCCGGCGATACCGTCTGGATCTCGCCCGGCGAGAAGCATTGGCACGGCGCGGCGCCGGAGACCGGCATAGCTCGACGGCGCCATGGTCGAATGGCTCGAGCCCGTGAGCGACGAGCATTACGCCGCCGCGCCGTCCTGACGGATCAGCTCGCGCTGCCGCGTCCTCCCGAGAAGGTCGCCACATGGGGGGCAACCCGCGCCGCGTTGCCAGACAGCCGCGTCCGATAGACCAGCGTCGCCTCCAGCACGCGCTGGACGTAGTTGCGGGTCTCCTTGTAGGGGATGCTCTCCACCCAGTCGGCGACGTCGATGCTGCGCTCGCGGGGATCGCCGAGCCAGTTGACCCAGCTCCGCACGCGGCCGGGGCCGGCATTGTAGGCTGCGGCGGCCATCAGGACGCTGCCGTCGTACTGGCGCAGCAGGTCGGCGAGGTAGGTGCTGCCGAGGCGCAGGTTGTGGGCGGGGTCCTGGTGCAGCGCCTTGGCCGAGTGCTTGGCGCCGATCCGCTTGGCCATGGCTGCCGCGGTGTCCGGCATGACCTGCATCAGCCCGGCGGCCCCGACGGGGCTGCGCGCCTGCGCTGCGAAGGAGCTTTCCTGGCGGATGATGGCATGCACCAGCGCCGGGTCGGCGCCCTGGATGCCCGTCTGGTTCGCGAGCGTAGGATAGCCGCTGCGGCCCAGCAGGTGCCCGTGGCGCGCTGCCTTGCGCGCCACGGCGATCTGGAGGTCGGTCCGGTCGATGGAGCGCGCCAGCGCTGCAACCAGCGTCAGCTCGGTCGGCGATTCCGCCTCCTCCATGGCGCGGCGGACGAACAGCGCGGCCTGGTCGCCGCGCCCGCGCCGGTCGAGGACGCGCGCGGCGATCGTCAGGTCCTTGCGCTCGAAGGCGGCCTCCTCCTGCGGCGTCGGGTCCGGGTCGCCCTCGTTCGGCAGGACGGCGGTGGGATCGAGCCTTACCAGGGCGAGCTGGCCGTGGAACAGGCCAGGCGAGCGCCCCGCCTGCTGGTACCAGCGGGCCGCCGCCTCCTTGTTGCCGAGGGCCTCCGCCGCGCGCCCGGCCCAATAGGAGGCCCGCACCTTCTCGAAGGCCATGGCGGCCGGGTCGGAGAAGGCGGCCTCGGCGTGCCGCAGCGCATCCGCATGATGGCCGAGCTGGGCGGTGGCGAGCCACGCCGCCATGAGCTGGGCCTGCACGTGGTCGCGTCCCTGGGCCAGGCGGTGGGCGTTCACGACCGCATAGGCGCGCCGGGCGTCGCCGCCCTCGAAGATGTCCCGCGCGGCTGCCTCCCGTTCGGACCACCACTGGTCCGGGCGGTCAGGATCCTGGGGCTGCTTGGCCAGGAGCTCGGCGGCCTCGTGGCTGTCGCCCTTCAGGCGGTGCCACCGGGCGCGCGCGAACAGAAGGCCGGGGTCGTCCTGGACCGCTGGCGGGAGCGCCGAGAGGATTCCCCTGGCATCGCCGCGGCCGGCCGCGAGGTCCAGCCGCGCGATCGCGAGCTGGCCATGGGCCGCGTCGACGAGACCGAGCATCCGCTTCGCAGCCTCCGTCTCGCCGTCCCAGACCAGACGGTCCAGCCGGCGGCGGTGCTCTGACGGGCGCAGGCGGTCGGCGAAGCGCGTCAGGAAGGACGCCTGCTCGGCGGAATCCAGGTCGCCCGCGACCCAGTGGTCGCGCAGCAGCGCGTCCGCCGCCGCCCGGTCGCCCGCTTCCTCCTGGGCCGCAGCCGCGCGGATCACGCCCGCCGTGGACACCGGCGGGTTCTTCTGGAAATAGGCGAGCACCCTGTCGGTCGGCCAGGCGCTCGGCAGCACCCGCTCCATGCGGGTACGCATGCGGATCTGGCCGGGCCAATGGTGATGAGCCGCCAGGAACTCGGCCATCTCCTCGAAATCGATTATGGCGCCGCTGCCCATCAGCAGGGTCCATATCGCCAGGTCCCGCTCCATCCGGGGCGACGCGGGCGCTGCGACGAGCGCCGCCGCCTTCGCGACCGTCTTCTTGGCCGGCGCCGGCGTCTTGGCCCCTGCACCCTTGGATGCGGCGGTCTTGGATGCGGCAGCCTTCGATTTCGCCGGCGCTTCGGCGGCATTGGCCATTCCCGGCGCGGTGGCCAGCAGGGTGGCGCAGAGCAGGGCGCGGGCCCACCGGTTCCCGAATCCCTTCACGGTCCTCATCCTCGTCACCCGACGTCCAGCCCAAGGCACCGGCACCGTCCCGCCCCGAGGGCAGGGCGGTGCCACCAATAATCATCACATACAATTCATTTCCGATTGGTCACCAGCAAGCCGGCCGATGCGGATAGGCTGGAAAGGCTTGGGGACCTGCGGCTGGGCGGGCTGCCGGGCCGGAGGGGCTGACCCTCAGCCGAGATGGGTGCCCAGGAAGTCGAGCGTGCGGCGGAGGGCCGTCTCGGCAGCATCGCGATCGTAGGAACCGCGCTGGTCGCAGTTGAAGCCGTGCCCTGCGGCGTAGAGATGGACCGGCAGGTCGGGATGGGCGCGGCGCAGGCTTTCGACGTCCGTCAGCGGGATCGCATGGTCCTGCTCGCCGAAATGCAGCATCACGGGGCAGCGCGGCGTCTCGTCCGCCAGCTTGGCGATGCCGCCGCCGTAGTAGGAGACCGCCGCCGAGAAGCCGTCCAGCCGCGTCGCCGTGGCCCAGGCCAGCAGGCCGCCCCAGCAGTAGCCCACCACCGCCGCCTTCAACCCGGGCTCGACGGCGCGCGCGGCAGCGATGTCGGCGAGCGCCTGGTCCAGCTCGATCCTGGAGCGGAGTTCGAGGCCCCGCTGGATGTCCGGCTGCTGATAGCCGAGTTCCACGGCGCGCTCCGCCCGGTCGAAGAGGGCAGGCGCCACGGCGGTCCAGCCCTCCTCGGCGAACCGGTCGCACACGCCGCGGATGTGGCTGTTCACGCCGAAGATCTCCTGGGCGACCACCACCAGCCCTCGCGGCTGACCGCCGGGATCGGCCCGGTAGGCGGAAAGGCGGTGCCCGTCCGCGGCGGTCAGCTCGATCCTCGTTCCCATGTTCGCGTCCTCGTTCGCCGGGCCGGTTGATTCCGGCCCCGTTCGCGCCAGATTGTAGTTAACGCAGTCTTTCCGTCCACGCCGGAGTCGTCCTTGCCGCCCACTCCGCTCGGGATCGCGGGCGCGATCCTGGCCCTGCTGCTCGTCCTCGCCGCCCCGGGGAACGCGGCCCCCGGGGCGGCGGGCGCGGCACCGGGGCAGGTCTCCCTGGACGGGCCCTGGCCCGAGGCCCGACCGGGCGCCGGCATCGAAGGGCAGGCCGTCACCTTCCCGAGCCGCTCGCCCTTCATGCCGGCCGACATGGCCGACCCCACCGCTGCGCCCGAGACGATGGCTATGGGGACGCTCTTCCTGCCGCCCGGCGACACGCCCGCGCGCTCTCTGGCCGCCGTCGTGCTGCTGCACGGGTCGGGGGGCGTGCTGGCGGCACGGGAACTGACCTACGGCGCCCAGCTCGCCCGCATGGGCGTCGCGGCCCTGGTGGTCGATTCCTTCGCCGCGCGCCGCGACCTCGCGACGGGGTTCGTGCAGCGCATCCTTGAGATCACCGAGAGCATGATCGTGGCCGACGCCTATGCGGGGCTGCGCTACCTCGCGGGATTGCCGACGGTCGATCCGGGCCGGGTGGCCCTGGTCGGCTTCTCCTACGGCGGCATGGCGGCGATGTACGCGCTGAACGCCGGCGTCGCCGGCCTGATGGCGCCGGACGGGCTGCGCTTTGCGGCGCACGCGTCCTTCTACGGGCCGTGCATCGCGCGCTTCGAGGATACGCGGACGACCGGGGCGCCGATGTTGATGTTGTGGGGCGATGCGGACGAGCTGATCGACGCCGCGCGCTGCGAAACCGTGGCCACGGAGATGCGTGAGGGCGGAAGCCGGGTCGAGACCCGCGTCTATGCCGGCGCGGTCCACCAGTGGGACGGGCCCTGGGGGCGACGGCCCACCGGACGGCTTCTGACGAACTGCCGCTTCGCGGTCGGTTCCGACGGCACGGTGCGCGACGAGAACACCGGCTTTCCCATGGCGGGGGCGCTGATGCGCAAGGCGCTGCTGGCGCTCTGCGTCGAGGACCGGCCCTACCAGATCGGCCGCGACGACGCCGTGCGCGCCCTGTCCACCCGGGATCTCGGCCGTTTCCTGGACGCGGCGATCGGCGGCTGAAGGGCGGTTTGGGCCGATCCCGCCCCAGGCGGTCCCGACCTAGTCGGGGATGACCGCCGTCGCCTCGATCTCGACCTTGGCCTCGGGCTCGACGAGGGAGACGACCTGCACCAGCGCCATGGCGGGGAAATGGGCGCCCATCACCGCGCGGTAGGCCTCGCCGACCTCGCGCTGCGCCTGCCGGTAGGCCGCCATGTCCGTCACGTACCAGGTCATGCGGGTCACGTGCTCGGGGCCGGCGCCCGCCTCGGCCAGCACGGCCGCGATGTTCCGAAGGGCCTGCAGGACCTGGCCAGGCAGGTCCGCGGCCGCGAAGCGCCCGGTTTGGTCCCAGCCGATCATGCCGCCGACGAAGACGGTCCGCCCGCGGGCCTCGATGCCGTTGGCGTAGCCGCGCGGGCGCGGCCAGCCCGCCGGCTGCAGGACGCGATGCACCGCCGGCGTCCGCGTGCCCTCATCCATGGGCGCTCTCCCTGCATTGCTCGCGATAACGCTCCAGCGCGGCGCGGAGATCGTCCGGGATCTCCATGGCGCGCTGGGTCTCGAGCGAGGTCGCGACGGTGACCAGCCGGCCGGCCAGGCGGACCTCCCCCGTGGGCTCGTGCTCGCCCAGGAAGCGCAGGCTGAGCGAGCTGCGGCCGATCCGTTCGACCATGATCCCCAGGGTCAGCGTCTCTCCCATGCGGCTCGGCCGCGCGAAGTCGCACTCGGCGTGGACGATCGGCATGCCCCGGCGCTGGCCGAGGATCCAGGATGCGTAGTCGATCCCCAGGCACTGGCTGAACCAGTCTTCGATAAGCCCGTTGAACATGTCGAAATAGACCGGGAAGTAGACGATCCCTGCCGGGTCGCAGTGCGAGAAGCGGATCAGCCGGCGGGCCCGGAAGGCGCCCTCGGGAAGCCGATCGGGCAGGGCGGAGGTCATCGGTTCAGCTTGCCTTTCGCTCAGGTTCCTGCAGCTCCCGCAGCCTGAAGCGCTGCACCTTGCCGCTTTCGGTACGCGGTAGCGCCTCCATGAACGCGATCGCGCGGGGATACTTATAAGGCGCGATCTGCTGTTTCGCGAAGTCCTGAAGCGCCTTTACGGTGGTGGCATCGGCGGACGTGCCCGGCCGCAGGACGACGAAGGCCTTCACGATCTGGCCGCGATCGGCGTCGGGAACGCCGACGACGGCGCATTCCTGCACGTCCGGATGCGCCAGCAGCGCCTCCTCGACCTCCGGCCCGGCGATGTTGTAGCCCGAGGATATGATCATCTCGTCGGTGCGCGCCTGGTACCAGAAGTAGCCGTCCTGATCCATGAGATAGGCGTCGCCCGTGATGTTCCAGCCGTTCCGGACATAGGACGACTGTCGATGGTCGGCGAGGTAGCGGCATCCCGTCGGGCCGCGCACGGCCAGCCGGCCGACATGGTTCGGCGGCAGCGGCGCGTCGTGCTCGTCCAGGATGCAGGCCTGGTAGCCCGGGATCGGTCGCCCGGTCGCCCCCGGGCGGATGTCGTCGCCCGCGGCCGAGATGAAGATGTGCAGCATCTCGGTCGCGCCGAGCCCGTCGATGATCCCGATGCCGGTCGCGTCCTTGAAGGCCTGCCAGGTCGGCAGGGGCAGCGTCTCGCCGGCCGATACGCAGCAGCGCAGGGACGAGGCGTCGTGCTCCGGCAGCAGCCGGAGCATCGCCCGGAAGCCGGTGGGGGAGGTAAAGCAGATGCTGGCCCGGTGCTCCTGGATCGCCTGGGCCAGCAGCGCGTCAGGGGTCGCCTTTTCGAGCAGCACCGTCGCCGCGCCGATGCGCATTGGGAAGGTCACGAGGCCGCCGAGACCGAAGGTGAAGGCGAGAGGCGGGCTGCCGCAGAAGATGTCGTCGGGGCTTGGCTTCAGGACGTATTTCGGAAAGCAGTCGCAGATCGCCAGCACGTCCCGGTGGAAGTGCATGGTTCCCTTGGGAACGCCGGTCGTCCCCGAGGTGAAGGCGATCAGGCACACGTCCTCGGCCGCCGTGTCGACGGCCGTGAATGTATCGGGCTTGGAGCGTGCCAGCGCCTCCAGTCCTGCAGGCGCCGAACGCGCCTCGCGCGCCTCGGGCGCCTCGCCGTTGAAGTACCGGATGGTCCGCAGGGTGGGCGCCGCCGGGCGCGCGGCCTCCAGCTCGGCGGCGAGGCGGGCGTCGCACAGCGCGAACTCGACGCGGGCCTTCTCGATCATCACCGCGAGCTCGCGGGCGCGCAGCAGCGGCATGGTGGCGACAGCGATGGCGCCGGCCTTCATCACCGCGAACCAGCAGGCGACCATCATGGGATTGTTGGCCGACCGCAGCAGGACGCGGCTGCCCGGCACCACGCCCATGTCCTCGGTCAGCACGTGAGCGATGCGGTTCGCCTCGGCCATCAGCCGCGCATAGGTCCACGTTTCCGCGGGAGTGATCAGGCAGCGCCTTCCGCCATGCCCGGCCGCCACCACGCGGTCCAGCAGCTCGACCCCGCAGTTCAGCCGGTCCGGGTATCGGAGCTCGGGCAGGTCAAAGACCATCGCCGGCCACTGGTCCCGCGGCGGCAGGTTGTCACGGGCGAAGGTGTCCACATGCGCGGTGTAGCCCTGCATCTCGTGCTCCCCTCTTCCGTGACGGTCATGTCCCCGGCCGGCCGGGTCCCCCGGTCGTCCGCGCCGACAGGAGCTGCCGGGCGATCACGACCCGCTGCACCTCCGAGGCGCCCTCGTAGATCCGCAACGGCCGGATCTCGCGGTACAAGGTCTCGACGACGGAATCCCGCACGACACCCAGCCCGCCCAGGAGCTGCAGCGCGCCGTCGACGACCCGCTGGGCGGCCTCGGTCGCGTAGAGCTTTGCCATGGCGGCCTCGCGGGTGACGCGGTCGGCGCCGGAATCCTTCGTCCAGGCGGCGCGGTAGACCAGCAGCGCCGCCGCATCCACCTCGGTCGCCATGTCGGCAAGCCTGTGCTGGCTCATCTGCAGGTCGCCGAGCACGCCGCCGAAGATCCTGCGCGTCGCGCAGCGCCCGACCGCCTCGTCCAGCGCGCGGCGGGCGAAGCCGAGCGCCGCGGCACCGACCGTGGAGCGGAAGACGTCCAGAGTCGCCATGGCGATGCGGAAGCCGTCGCCGGGCCGGCCTATCAGGTTGGCGGCGGGCACGCGGCAGGCCTCGAAGCGCAGCGTGGCCAGCGGGTGCGGGGCCGTCACCTCGATCCGCTCCGCAACTGTCAGGCCGGCGCTCCCCGCATCGACCATGAAGGCCGAAAGGCCCTTGGCGCCAGGGCCCTCGCCCGTGCGCGCGAAGACGACGTAGTGGTCCGCGATGCCGCCGTTGGAGATCCAGGTCTTTGTCCCGTCGATCACCCAGGAATCGCCATCCGGCCGGGCGGTGGTCGCGGTCGCCGCCACGTCCGAGCCCGCCTCCGGCTCCGAAAGGGCGAAGGCGGCGATGCTCAGCCCCTGGCGCACGGGCGGAAGATAGCGGTCCTTCTGCGCATCCGAGCCGAACAGCGTGACCGGCCCGGTCCCCAGGCCCTGCATGGCGAAGGCGAAATCGGCGAGGCCGGCATGCCGGGCCAGGATCTCGCGGGCGAGGCAGAGTGACCGCACATCCAGCCGGTCCCGCGCACCGCCATGGGACGCGGGAACCACGAGGCGCAGCCAGCCGGCCTCGCCGAGATCGCGGACCAGCGTCCGGCAGGCCACGTCCAGGTCCGCACCATGCGCCGGCTCCGTGCCGCCCGAGCCCGCCCAGTCTTCGAGCCACGCGGCGAGGTGGCGGTGCTCGTCCTCGAAGAAGGGCCAGGACAGGAAGCTGCGGTCGGGCATGTCAGTCGCCCTCGAAGACCGGGGCGCGCTTTTCCGCGAAGGCCTCGTAGGCCCGGCGGAAATCCCCCGTGGCCATGCAGATCGCCTGGGCCTGAGCCTCGGCCTCGATGGCCTCGTCCAGCGGCATGGACCATTCCTGGTGCAGCATGCGCTTTGTCATGCCGTGCGCGAAGCTGGGGCCGTCGGCGATGCGGCGCGCCATCTCCGTCGCCTCGGCCAGCAGCGCCGCAGGATCGCAGAGCCGGTTGTAGAAGCCCCAGCGCTCGGCCTCCGCCCCGTCCATGGACCGCCCGGTGTAGAGCAGCTCGGCCGCCCGGCCCTGGCCGATGATGCGCGGCAGGATCGCGCAGGCCCCCATGTCGCAGCCGGCCAGGCCGACGCGGGTGAAGAGGAAGGCGACCTTGCTGGCGGCCGTGCCGTAGCGGAGGTCCGAGGCCATGGCGATGATCGCGCCCGCGCCGGCGCAGACGCCGTCCACCGCCGCGACGATCGGCTGCGGGCAGGCGCGCATCGCCTTGACCAGGTCGCCCGTCATGCGCGTGAAGCGCAGCAGCTCGGGCATTGCCATCCTGGTCAGCGGGCCGATGATCTCGAAGACGTCCCCGCCCGAGCAGAAGTTGCCGCCGGCGCCTGTCACCACCACCGCCTTGATCTCCCCGTCCGAGGCGAGGGCGCGGAAGGTGTCGCGCAGCTCGGCGTAGGATTCGAAGGTCAGCGGGTTCTTCCTTTCGGGCCGGTTCAGCGTCACGGTCGCGACCTTGCCCTCGACCCGCCACAGGAAACGCCGGGCCCGATACGCCGCGAGAGGGGCTGCCGGGGCGGGCGCCGGGGATACGGGACCTGTGCCGTCGTCCTCGGGGAGCGGCCCGGGATCGGTCATGGCGTCTCCTCCCTTCGCAAGCTTGCGCGCACGGACCGCTTGGCCCGGCCGAGCAGATCCATGAGCTGCGCGATCTCGTCTGCGTCGAGCCCCGAAAAGAACCCCGCGATCCATGCCTCATGCGCCCGCGCCATCTCGGCAAAGGCCTGGCGTCCTCGGGGCGTCAGCCGGATCACGGCGGAGCGCCGGTCGCCGGGCGCGGCTTCGCGGCTGACCAGGCCTTCGGCAACCAGCCGGTCGGCGACCCCGGTGACGTTGCCGTTGGAGACCATCAGGCGGCGCGACAGGGCCCCCATGGTCAGCCCCTCGGGCGCCCGGTCCAGCGCCGCCATCATGTCGAAGCGGGGCAGGGTGACGGAGAAGCGGTCACGCAGCCGGCCGCGCACCTCGCCCTCGACCATGCTGGTGCAGGTCAGCAGGCGCAGCCACAGGCGCAGTTCGGGCTCGTGCCGCTCGGCCGCTGTCTCGTAGTCCGACGGGATCGCGCCCTCGGCCATCATCCGACCTCCCCGCCAGCGACGGCGATCGCCTGGCCAGTCAGGGCGTCCGTGCCGGGACCACACAGGAAGGCCACGGTCTCCGCCACCTCCTCGGGCCGGACCAGCCGGCCCTGTGGATTGGTGCGCGTAAGGTCGGCCAGGGCGGCCGCGCGCGTCCGTCCCGTCCGTTCGGCGATCCGGTCGACGGCCCCGCCGACCAGGTCCGTATCCGTGTAGCCCGGGCAGACCGCGTTGACGGTTACTCCGCTGCGCGCGGTCTCCAGCGCCAGCGCGCGCGTCAGCCCGATCACCCCGTGCTTGGCTGCCACATAGGCCGCGACATAGGGATAGCCCTTGAGGCCTGCGGTGCTGGCGACGGTCACGATGCGGCCCCAGCCTCGCTCGGTCATCGCGGGCAGGGCGAGCCGGCAGCCCGTGTAGACCGACGTCAGGTTCAGGGCGAGCATGGCGTCCCAATGGGACCGGTCCAGGGCGCGGAATGGCGCGGAGAGCGCGGCGCCCGCATTGTTCACCAGGATGTCGACGGGCCCGTTGACGTCCTCGGCCCTGGCGAAGGCGCGGGCAAGCGCCGCCTCGTCAGTGACGTCGGCCGCCACCGCGGTGCCGCCGATCGCGGCCGCAAGCCCCTCGATCGGCGCGGCGGTGCGGCCGACCAGCGTCACCCGCGCGCCCCGCGCAGCGAGCATCCGGGCGATCGCGGCCCCGATGCCGCGTCCGGCCCCGGTGACCAGCGCATGCCTCCCGCCCAGCGTCGCCGAGGATCCCTCCATGCGGCAGCTCCGTCCGCCGTAGATCTTTTAAGCCTAAAATATACGGAAGGGGCTGGCAAGCACGCGAAGGGCACGCGGGACGATTGCCGCGCGCACCGGTTGAAGTGACGAAGCGTGCCGCCGCCTAAGGCGGACCCGGCACGTCCACATCTACTGGAGGACTGCATGAAGACGACCGTTCTGAAGTCTGCCCTCGCTGCCAGTGCGGCCCTGTTCATCGCTGGCGCCGCGATGGCGCAGAGCAGCACCGGCGGCGCCACTGGCGGCAGCACCGGAGGCACCAGCAGCGAGACCTCGAGCCGCCCGACGACCCCGGGCGCCGCGACGGGCGCCACCGGCTCCGGGACGAGCCTGAACGGGACCACGGGCAGCAGCGCCACGGGGCAGTCGACGACGGGCAGCATCATCTCGGGCACGCAGAACGGCCAGGGCGAGACGGGTGCCCGCACGGGCACCGACACCTCGAGCGGCGGCGCCGCTGGCGGCGCGGGCAGCGGCGGTGCCTCGGGTGGCGCGTCCGGGGGTGGCGCGTCCGGGGGTGGTGCGTCCGGCGGCGCGGCCCGCTAACCCGGCCCAGCGCTTCCGACAGGTCCCGGCCCGGTCCGCTCCGGCGGTCCGGGCCGCTTCTTTTGCGGCCGGCGCCTATGGCCGCCCGGCGATCCGCCCATCCAGCTGGTCGTCCAGGCGCAGGGCGTTGGGTGCCGACAGCTTCAGCCGCGACGCGTCCATGCGCGCGACATGGCCGCGGCCCTCGTCGACGACGATCTCCCGTGGCTGGCCGTCGGGGGCGACTTCCACATCCTCGACCTCGCCCAGCCTTTCGCCCTGCGCATCAAGGACCGCCATCCCCAGCAGATCCTCGAGCCCAACGGGCGCCGCCGAGCTTCCGGTGTCGCCCAGCCGCGGGTCGGTGGGCGCCACCACGTCGGGCGAGGCGATGGAATCCTGCGGGGCGCAGGCATAGGCAGCACCGGCGCCGCAGCAGATGAAGGCCGCCGCAATGAGGGAAGTCCGGAGAGTGCTCCGCATGGCCGGCTCCGCGGGGGGAATCCTATCGAATCCAACAGCCTGCGGGCCACTTTGTCTTGTCCGCGCGGCCGGCGGCGATGCTCAGGCTGCGGCGGTCTGGGTCTCGCCCGTCGCTTCTGGCAGGTGGTGGCGCCGGACGTAGGGCCACATGGCGGCGACGAAGACGGCGTCCAGGGGAAGCACCGCGAAGACCTTGAAGTTGACCCAGGCGTCGAGAGGGAAGCTCCGCCAGACGGCCTCGTTCAGCACGGCCATGAAGGTCAGGAACAGCGCGACCCGGAGCGTCAGGCCCCGCCATCCGGACGGGGTCAAGGACAGGGCGTCCCCGAAGACCATCTGCATCAGCGGTCGTCCGGTGGCGACCGCGTAGAAGGCCGCCGATGCGAACAGGCCGTTCACGATGGTCGGACGGATGAGGATGAACATCTGGGCATCGAGCGCCAGCGTCAGCCCGCCGAAGACCAGGACCAGGACGGTGCCGATCAGGGGCAGCAGCGGCAGCTTCCCCTCGCGCCGGTAGGAGATCAGCGCCGCCAGCAACGTGACGCCCATGTAGGCGCCGGTCGCCGCGAATATCCCGGCATGCTGGTAGGCCGTGAAGAACACGAGCAGCGGCCCGATCTCGAGCGCGAGCTTCCAGAGCACCGGCCCCACGGCGAAACGGTGCCTGCGCGGTGCTGCCGCCGAGTGGGCTGCCGTGGCGATCGGCTGCGTCATGACGAGCTTAACGCCCGAGCCGGGCCCGCGTTCCGGGTGCTGACGATCAGGCGGCGCGACCATTCCGGGTGCGCTCCGATCGCGCCGGGCCGCAGGACTTGCAACTGCCGGGGTCTTGGGGTAAGCGCCCCAGGCGGGGCCGGCAGGCCGAATCCGGTCCCGCGCCGCCGATCTTCCGGCGGCCGCCTATGAACCGCCCGGGATGCCCCATGTCCGAGACCGACCCTGCAGCCCCGTACACGCTGGCCGTCTACAACCACAAGGGCGGCGTGGGCAAGACAACGGCCTCGCTGAACCTTGCCGTCTGCCTCGCCGCCGCCGGGTTCCGCTGCCTGCTTGTCGATCTCGACCCCCAGCAGAGCAGCACCACGATCCTGGCGCGCAGCGGGACCTCGCCGAACCTGGTCGACGTGATGCGGCGGACGGCGGTGATCGACGACGCCGCGCACCAAACGCCCGTCGAGAACCTGTGGATCATCCCGGCGACACGGTCGCTGACCCTGCTGGAGAGCGGGCTGGACGAGCGCATCCGCCCGAACCAGGGCCTTCGGACCATCCTGTCCTTCTCGCAGCGGCGCTTCGACTTCATCGTGATCGACTGCCCCCCGGCCATGGGGCTGCTTTCGATCAACGCGCTGGTGGCGGCGGATTCCGTGGTGATCCCGACGACCTCGGGCGCCTTCTCGCTCCAGGGCGTGCACCGGACCAACGAGACGGTGACCGCGCTGCGCGGCGGCATCGCGCCCTGGCTCGGCGTCCTCGGCATCGTGATCACGCTGTTCGAAGGTTCGCAGCGCGACCGGCAGGTCGTCGGCGAGCTGACCAGCGGCTTTCCGGGGCAGGTCTTCCGGAACCGCATCCGTTTCGACCCCGAGGTCCAGAAGGCCGAGGTGAAGCGCCAGCCGGTCGGCGTCTTCAACCCGATGGCGCCAGCCACCCGCGACTATGCACAGCTGACCGCCGAGATCGTCGGACGGCTGCACCGGCTGCGCAAGCTCGGCGACGGCGAGTTTTCCTTCGAGGAGGTCGCGGCGCGCATCGAGGCGAACCTGGTCCGGCCCGATTTCGCCCGGCTCGACGATGCCGGGCCGCCGGTGGAGTCTCCGGCGCCCGAGGCCGCCGAGCCCGAGCGCAAGCGCGACGGCGCTTCCGCCGCGAAGGCGCGGGCGGGCATCGGCGGGATTGCCGCCGGGTTCCTCGCGGGGTTCCTGTGCGGCGGCGCGGTTGGCCTGCTGGTCGGGCCCCGGGCGCTGGCGGTGCTGACGGCGGCGCTCGGCTGAATCCGGCCGGGGGTTGACGCAGGTCAAGCTCCCGGTGCCGCGATCGTGCTCTGGTGCGGGTGATCGAATCCTCCCGCTGCCGCAGGGTGCGTCGCCGTGTCCGTTCCAGCCTCGTCCAGCCCCGCCGCCCCCGCGCTCTACGCAAGCCGCACCAAGATCTTCCCCAAGGCCGTCGACGGCTTCTACCGGCGGCTGAAATGGGCGCTGCTCTGGCTGCTGCTCGCGGTGTACTACGTGGCGCCCTGGGTCCGTTGGGACCGCGGGCCGGACGCGCCGAGTCAGGCGATCCTGGTGGATCTCGAGCAGGGGCGGCTCTTCTTCTTCATGATCGAGATCTGGCCCCAGGAGGTGTACTACCTGACCGGCCTGCTGATCCTGGCCGCGGTCGCCCTGTTCCTGGCGACGTCGCTGGCAGGGCGTGTCTGGTGCGGGTACGCCTGTCCCCAGACGGTCTGGACCGACCTGTTCCTGTGGGTCGAGCGCAAGATCGAGGGCGACCGTGCCGCGCAGATCCGCCTCGACCGGGCGCCCATGAGCGTCGGAAAGGCCGTGCGCAAGGTCGCCAAGCACACGGCCTGGCTGGTGATCAGCCTGCTGACCGGCGGCGCATGGGTGATGTACTTCACCGACGCGCCGAGCCTGCCTCACGACATCATTGCGGGCCAGGTGCCGATGACGCTGCTGTTCTTCGTCGGCCTGTTCACCTCGACGACGTACCTGCTGGCGGGGTGGGCGCGCGAGCAGGTCTGCGCCTACATGTGCCCCTGGCCGCGCATTCAGAGTGCCATGCTCGACGAGCACAGCCTCGTCGTCACCTACCAGGCCTGGCGCGGCGACGAGCGCGGCCCGCGGCGCAAGTCCGAGAGCTGGGAGGATCGCAGCGCCCGCGGCCTCGGCGATTGCGTGGACTGTTCCCAGTGCGTCCAGGTCTGCCCGATGGGCATCGACATCCGCGAGGGCGCGAACGCCGACTGCATCAACTGCGGCCTTTGCGTCGATGCCTGCGCGCCGATCATGGACGCCGTCGGCCGGCCGCGCGGCCTGATTGCATACGACACGCTCGCGAATTCGGCCGCCCGTGCCGAGGGGCGGCCGACGCGGTGGACGCCATTCCGACCGCGCACCATCGTCTATGCGCTGATGATCGTGGTCATCGCGGCAGTCATGGGCGGCACGCTCCTGCTGCGCCCGCGCCTCGACATCTCGGTCCAGCGCGACCGCGCACCGCTCTTCGTCCAGCTCTCGGATGGCTCGATCCGCAACGGCTACACCGTGAAGATCAGCAACATGACCCGGCAGCCGCGCCGGTACGAGCTGGCCGTCGAGGGGCTCGCCGACGCCCGGATCCATGTCGCCGGCGACGACGCGGCCGGGGCGACGGTGCTCGCGGCGCGGCCCGATTCCGTCGCGACTTTCCGCGTCACGGTCGATGTTCCGCGTGAGGTGGCGGCCTCCGCCTCGGCTCCGCTGGACTTCGTGCTGGTGGACCACGAACGTCGCGAACGCGCGGTCTATGGAAGCGTCTTCATGGCCCCGGACGGACCGCGCCGCTGAAGGGAGGGCGCCGACGGCGGGCCGCGCCGGCAGGACGGGCATTGCGTACCGATTGGCGTTGTATGCCGCCGTGCCGCCCCCCATATTGACGGAGTCGAAGTGCTCTGGGGTATGCGCTCTCCAGCCCGCTCGGGTCTGGGTCTCTTCCCGAAGTGATTTGATGCTGTCCGCATGTCGCGGGGCAGCAACGCCAGAAAGGGAACAGACCCATGGCCAACGGTATCGTGAAGTGGTTCAACTCCACCAAGGGCTTCGGCTTCATCCAGCCGGAAGACGGCTCGGCTGACGTCTTCGTCCACATCTCCGCGGTCGAGCGTGCCGGTCTCGGCAATCTCAACGAGGGCCAGAGGCTGTCGTTCGAGGCCGTGCGTGATCCCCGGCGGGGCAAGGTGTCGGCCGAGAACCTCCGCGCGCTCTGAGTGGCGCCGGTAGGATCGGAGAGGGCGGCTTCTGCCGCCCTTTTTTTCACGTCGCCCGCGCCGCGGCCGGCAGGCCGGCGCCCGAGCTTCCCCGGCAACTGCTTCATCGGAGACGCAGCGATGGCCTTCAGGCCCAACTACAACCAGCAGCGCGCCGATCGGAACCGGGTGAAGGAACAGCGCAAGCAGGACAGGCTGCAGCGCAAGGAGGCCGAGGCCGTGCGGCGCAGGACCGAAGGTCCCGAAGCGTCGGGCGGCGAAGACGCGGCCCCGGACTCCATTCCCGACAAGGACCCAGAATGAGCGGCTTCAAGAATCCAGGTTTCAACGACCGCCTGAGCGCGGCCGCCAATGCCCGCAAGGCGCAGTTGGCGAAATTCCATGCCAGGCCGGAGATCACGGATCCCGGCTTTGCGGAACGGCAGGCCGAGCGCCAGGCGCTTCGCGCGGAGCGCGATCTCCGCATCGCCGCCCGCATGGCCGAGCGCGAGGCCGAGAAGGCGCGGGCAGCTGCCGAGGAGGCGGCGCGCCTTGCCGCCGAGGAGGCCGCCCGGGTCGCGGCCGAAGCGATGGCTGCCCAGGAAGCCGCGGAACGCGCCGCGCGCGAGGTGGCCCTGGAGGCCGAGCGCAAGGCCGCCCGCGACGCCCGCTATGCCGCCCGCAAGGCGCGCCAGCGCTGAAGCGGGACAGGCACTCCGGACCGCTCCGGTTCGGCGCGAAAAAACCACAAGGCCCGGCGGATAGCTCCGCCGGGCCTTTCCTTATGCCGGGGCCGCCGGGGGAAGGCTTCAGGCGCCCTCGGCCAGGCTCGCAACGGTCTCGGGGTCGCAGAGCGCGATCTTGTTGCCGTCGAGCAGCCGGATCGTGCCGGCCGTCTTCAGCTTGGTGATGGTGCGCGAGACGGTCTCGATGGTCAGGCCAAGATAGTCCGCAATGTCGGCCCGGCTCATGGGCACATGCAGCCGCGCCGGGTCCTTGCCCTGCCGCGCCCGGCGACGCGACAGCATCGTCAGGAACGAGCAGATCTTCTCGACCGCGTTCTTGCGGCCCAGCAGCAGCATCTGGTCCTGGGCGGCGATCAGCTCCTCGGCGGTGACGACCAGCAGGCGCTGGCGCAGCGCGGGGTGCTCGTCCATCACGGCGTCGACCCGCGAGCGGGACATGCGCCGGACGGTCGCCACCGTGACCGCCTCGGCCGTGTAGAGGTAGGTGTCGCCGAAGGCCAGGCCGAAGAAATCGCCGGCCTGAAGAAAGCCGACGATCTGGCGCCGGCCGTCGGGCAGCAGCTTGTGGATGCGGACGACGCCGTCGACCAGGCGGAACAGCGCGTCGGCCGAGCCGCCCTGGTGGAAGATCGCGATATCGCGGTCGACGACCGAAGTGGTGGCGATGGCATCCAGGGGATCGGCTTCGGGCCGGCTGGACGGGAAGGGCAGGACGCGAGCCATCGCCGCCGGGAACGGCATGGGCGGGCGTGCCAGGGTCGGGGCTGCGTGCATCGCTGCGCTGGGTGCCATCTGTCTATTCTCCCGGCCCTGGCGACGGGCCGATCCCGTCATCGTTTCTGGGATGAAGCTACGAAGGCGGCGCCGGGGGAGAAAGTTGGGGATCTTACGTAAGTAGGATCCCGTATATGCCCTTAGGCCGGGGCGCGCGGCTGGGTGGCGCGGCCGTGCGCGCGGCGTCCCTCCGGTTCCGGCGGGAAGTCAGACGTGGCCGTGGTGGCTGCCGAGGCCGGTACCGCCCCCGGCGGCGCCCGGCGCCGCGTTCGGCAGAAGCTGCCGGATCGTGTCCAGCAGCGCCTCGTCTTCGAAGGGTTTCTCGAGGATGGCTGAGACACCCATCTTGCGTGCCCGGGCAAATGTCTCAGGGTCGCCGCGGCCGGTGACCATGATAACCGGCATCTTGCCGAGCTGGTCGCCGTACTTCTCGAGGAATTCCAGGCCGCTCATGACCGGCAGGTGCAGGTCGAGCAGCAGGCAGCCCTCCTCGCCGTCGAAATCGTCGATGAAGTCCCGGCAGGAGGCATAGTCGCGGACCCGAAGCCGGCAGGCTTCGAGCAGCACCTTCATGGAGTCCCGGACCGGCTCGTCGTCGTCGACGATGAAGACCAGTTCGTCGTTGAAAGCACCCACTGCGACCTCCAGGTTCCGGCGGGATCAGTGATCCGCGCCAGCCGATCCGCGACGGGTATCGACGGGACCACGATATTGGGGCCGCACCCCTTCGGAAAATAAGGGGTTTTCCCTACCAGGGCCGATTTGATCCAGGTCAGCGCTCCGCAGGGGTGATCCCTGCCGAGATCGCCATGCGGACGAGCTTCGGCAAGCTGTCGGCCTGCATCTTCTCCATCACGCGGGCGCGGTGGATCTCCACGGTGCGCGGGCTGATGGAAAGCTGGTACGCGATCACCTTGTTGGGATGTCCGGCGACGAGCCCCTCCAGGACCTCCCGCTCGCGCGGGGTCAGGATCGCCAGCCGCTCCAGAACCTCGGGCGCGACCGCCGCAGGGGGGGCGGCCGGGGCGGGCGTCTTCACGGCCTCGGTTCGCGACATCGCCGTCCGGATCGTCGAGAGAAGCGCATCCTCGTCGAAGGGCTTCTCGACGAAGTCGATGGCGCCGGCCTTCATGGCCCGCACGGCCAGGGGCACGTCGGCGTGGCCGGTCATCACGATCACCGGCAGCGGACAGCCGGTTGCGCGCAGCCGCTCCTGCACCTCGATCCCGTCCATTCCCGGCATGCGCACGTCGATCAGCAGGCAGCCGCTGCGGGATGGCGCATCGGAGTCCAGGAATTCGGGCGCGGAACCGAAGGTCCGCACGCTCAGCCCTGCGGATTCCAGCAGCATCGACAGGGAATCGCGGACCGCCTCGTCGTCGTCGACCACGAAGACCTCGGGCTCAGCCGGCATGATGGTGCTCCGCCTCGGATGCGCCGGGGATCGAGAGATGGAAGGTCACGCCCCCGCCGGGCGTCGGCTCCGGCCAGAGGCGCCCTCCATGGGCGTTCGCGATGGAGCGGCATATCGACAGGCCCAGTCCCATCCCCTTCTCCTTGGTCGTGACGAAGGGCTGGAACAGCTTCTCGGCGACGTCGGGCGCCAACCCGGGACCGGTGTCGCTGACCGTGATCAGCACGCCGCCATCGGCAGCAGGCCGGGTCTCGACCGTCAGCTCGCGTCGCTCCGACGCGCCCATGGCCTCGATGGCGTTGCGCATCAGGTTGATGACGACCTGCTGGATCTGGATCTTGTCCACCTGCACGCACAGCGGCTCGGGATGCAGGCGCAGGCGGGTCCGTGCGGCGCTTTCCCGCACCCCGATCAGGGCGAGGGCGGCCGCCTCCTCCACGACCCTGTTCAGGTCCTCGGTCGCGGTCTCGTTGCGGCCTTTCTCGATGAAGGCCCTCAGGCCCCGGATGATGCCGCCCGCGCGGCTCGCCTGGCCCATGGCCTTGTCCATGGTCTCGATCGCGCGCTCGGCTCCCGGCAGGCCGGAGGCCTGGACGAAGCGCTTGGCCGCCTTCACGTAATTGATGACGGCCGTCAGCGGCTGGTTCAGCTCGTGCGCAAGAGCCGATGCGAGCTGGCCCATGGCGCTGATGCGGCTGACATGCAGCAGCTCGCCCTGGAGATCCTGGAGCCGCTTCTCGGTCTCCTGGCGCTCGGTCAGGTCGCGCACGAAGCCCGTGAAGAGGCGCCGACCTCCGGTCGAGATCTCGCCTACGGCGAGTTCCATCGGAAAGGTGGAGCCGTCCTTGCGCTGGCCCACGACGATCCGCCCGATGCCGATGATCCGCCGCTCGCCGGTGGCAAGGTACCGGTTCATGTACCCGTCATGGCCCGTGCGGTAGGGCTCGGGCATCAGACTGCTGACGTTGCGCCCGACCACCTCCGCCGCGGACCAGCCGAATTGGCGCTCCGCCGCCGGGCTGAAGGAGACGATGACGCCACGGGCATCGATGACGATGATCGCATCGGGGACAGTGTCCAGGATCGAGGCCGTGCGCGCCTGGCTCTCCTCGAGCGCCAAGCGCTCCAGCCGCCGCTCGGTGATGTCCTGGACGATCCCGAACAGGCGGCGGACACCGCCGGCCTCGGTGATTTCGACCTCGTCCCGGACATGGCGGACCTCGCCGTCCGGGCGAATGATCCTGTACTCGCGCTGGACCGTACCGCTCGGCCGGCCGAGCGCCGCATCGGCCCGGGCGACATCCTCGGGATGCAGCGTGGCGCGCCAGGTCTCGAGGCTCGGCCTGAAGGTCGCGGGATCGCGGCCCCAGATGACATAGACCTCCTCGGACCACTCGATGGCGCAGCCGGCGCCCTCGCCCTCGAGCTGCCACCATCCCATGCGCGCGATCCGGAGCGCATCCTTCAGCCGCTGGCCGCCCTCGCGGATCGCGGCCTCGGCCCGCTTGCGCTCGGTGATGTCGCGCACGATGCCCACGAAGATCCGGCGCCCGTCCTCCGCGGCCTCGCCGATCGAAAGGTCCACCGGAAAGGTCGTGCCGTCCTTGCGGCGGCCCTCGACCTCGCGGCCGATGCCGATGATGCGGGCCTCGCCGGTCTCGAGATACCGGCGCATGTAGGTGTCATGGGCGCTCTGATGGGGCTCCGGCATCAGCACGCTGACGTTGCGCCCGATGATTTCCTCGGCCTGCCACCCGAAGATGCGCTCGCAGGCGGGGTTGAATGTCAGCACCCGTCCCTCGGTGTCGATCACCACGATGCCATCTGGGACGGTGTCGATCATCGCCTGGAGGCGGGAGCGGCCCTGCTCGGCGGTCCGCAGTCGGTTGGTGTCGTCCATCTCTGCTGCATCGCATGCGACGCCGCCGGGCGCCGCTCATCCGCTGGTTGACATTAAGCTATGCAGTTGCGCCCGGGATGTCACCCGTGGCGAGCGGTCGCGCCTTCCTTCGGCGCAGCATCGCGACACCGGAGGATGCCATCGGCGGAGGGTGCCGTTGGGCGCCTTGCGGATCCGAACGGCTGCGGCGATTGTTCTGTTCTCGGCCCCGCGCGAGCGGGGCGTCCCCGCCGCCGGGCCCGAGAGAGCGACCCGATGTTCTTCCTCCCGATCTCCGACGACAACCCGACGCGGCGGGCGCCCGTGGTCACGCTGCTGATCATCGGGCTCTGCATCGCCGTGTTCCTGTGGCAGCAGTCCCTGCGGCCCGATGCGCGCGACGCCGCGGTCTACGCCTTCGGCGTAATTCCGGCAGTGCTGTTCGGCATCGCCGCGCTGCCGCCGGAACTGTCGGTCCTTCCCCCCTGGGGCACGATCGTCACCTCCATGTTCATGCATGGCGGCTTCATGCACGTGATCGGCAACATGCTGTACCTCTGGATCTTCGGGAACAACGTCGAGGACAGCATGGGCCGCGGCCGATTCCTGCTGTTCTACCTGCTCTGCGGGCTGGCCGCGGCCATGGCGCAGGCAATCGCCGATCCCAGCTCCGAGGTGCCCATGATCGGCGCCAGCGGTGCCATCGGCGGCGTCCTCGGCGCCTATATCGTGCTGCACCCCCAGGCCAATGTGCGGGTCTTCGCCTGGATCATCATCTTCGTGCGCATGATCAACGTTCCCGCGGTGATCGTCCTCGGGATGTGGTTCGCAGGACAGCTCCTCAGCGGCTTCACGACGCCCACCGACGGCGGCGGGGTCGCCTTCTGGGCGCATGTCGGCGGCTTCGTCGCGGGAATGGCGCTGATCCCGTTCTTCCGGGACCGCCACGTACCCCTGTTCCAGGGCGCGCACACCCGCCCGTTCGCGGTCATGCCTCCCCCGGGAATGCCGCGGCGGGGCGGAAGCGTGCCCCAGGCCGGAAGCCGGCGCTGGCCCAGGGGATAGCGCGCCTGCCGGCGACGCGTCGTGCTGGCCGGGGGGCGCTCTCCAAGGCTATGGTGCCGAGATTCCCGATCCCACAAGGTGCCAGTCTCGAAGGTGTAGTGTCGGCAAAACATCTCAGCCGGTTCACACGGACCCTCGTATATTTGCGGCGAAGGCCAGACGGGGGTGTTGCCTTGCTGTTGCGGTCCGCCGCTGCGTTGCTGCTGTATCTTGTCGCGCACATGCCTCTTGCCGCCTTGGCCGAGGGCTTGGCCGCGCCGACGGGGCGCGTCATCCTTACGGTCGAGGGCGCCGTGTCGCACACCAATGCCGGCACGACCGCTCAGTTCGACCGCGAGATGCTGGAGCGGCTCCCGCAGCACGAGATCGAGACGAGCACGCCCTGGGCGTCCCAGGTCGTCCGGTTCGCCGGCCCCCGGCTGAGCGACGTCCTCGATCTCGTCGGCGCGCGCGGGGCGCGCCTGCATGCGACAGCCCATAACGACTACAAGGCCGAAATTCCGGTGGCCGACGCGGCGAAGCACGGCGTCGTCCTGGCCCTCAAGGCGGACGGGCGCTACCTTTCCCTGCGCGAGCGGGGGCCGATCTGGATCGTCTATCCCCTGGACAGCGATCCCTCGTTGGTCGAGGCGGGCGCCGGGGACCGGATGGTCTGGCAACTCGCGCGGCTGCGCGTCGAATGAAGGCGAGGGCCTCACTCCGGCGGGGACGGATCGCGGCCGCCATGGTCCTGATCGGGCTGCTCGCCGGCGGCTTCGGATCCGTCTGGCTGGTCTCCAGCGAGCGCGAGCGGGCGGCCGAGGCCCTGCGAACCGGCACCTGGATCGTCGTCCAGGCCGAGGTGGAATCGCTGCGCCTGCTCGACGCGCTCGCTGGCTTCGAGATCGGCGACGTCGACCGCCAGGAGATGATCGACCGGCTCGACATCTTCTGGAGCCGCATCCCGCTGATGCTCGACGGCACCGACTCCCTCGCCGTGGCGCGCGTCGGGCATCGGGAGACCGCGGCCGAGATCCTGGGCGAGCTGCCCGCGCTCGAGGAACGCATCGCCACCTTCAGCCCTGGCGATGGCAGCTATTCGGCGCTGCGCCGGGACGTCGATTCCATGCGCGCGCGGCTTCACGACGTCGCCCTTGAGGTGCTCGGACGCCGGAGCGACAGCGGGGACATCCAGCGGCTCCTGGACAGCTACACCCTGATCACGGGCTGGATGGTCGTGGCGCTGCTGAGCGGCGCCGCCCTTTTCGGAATGCTGTTGCGCCAGCTCCGCCGGTCGGCGGAGCTCATGGAGGAATCCCGGGAGGCGGCCGCGGCAGCGGCGCGCTCGGCGGCGGCGGCGCTGGAGGCCGACAGGGCCAAGTCGCGCTTCCTGGCCGCGGCCAGCCACGATCTCAGGCAGCCGCTGAACGCCGCGGCGCTGCTGCTGGGGGCGCTGCGCACGCGGATAACGGACCGCGCGGCGATTCCGCTCGTGGAGAAGGCGTCCTACGCGCTCGGCCGGCTCGGCGAGCAGCTCAACATGTATCTCGACCTCACCAAGCTGGATACCGGCGCGATCCGGCCGGAGGTCCGGGCGACGCCACTCCAGCCCATCCTGGATTCCGTCGCAGCCGGCTTCCGCGAACTCGCGGCGGAGAAGGGGTTGCGTTTCCGCCTCGTGCCGACATCGCTCTGGATCCGCACGGATCCCGATCATCTCGAGCGCGCCCTGTCCAACCTGGTCTCCAATGCCGTGCGCCACACCGCTTCGGGCGGCATCCTGCTGGGCTGCCGGCGAAGCGGCGACCGGGTGCGCATTGACGTGATCGACAGCGGCCCCGGCATCCCGGAGGACCAGAGGGAACGCATCTTCGAGGAGTTCTTCCAGATCGGGAACACGGAGCGCGCCTCGGAAGGCGGTCACGGGCTGGGCCTGGCGATCGTCGATCGGGTCCTCAGGCTACTCGGGCATCCGCTAGACCTGCACAGCGAGCTCGGCTGCGGCAGCCGGTTCTCGGTCTGGCTCCCCCAGGCCGAGTCGCAAGCCGACGCGCACGGCGTCGGGGACGAGGACGCGGCATCGCGCCCCGCCGCCCCGCGCGAGCAGGTGCGGGTCCTGGTCATAGAGGACGATGGCCTGGTGGCCGAGAGCCTGTGCCTCGTGATCGAGAGCCTGGGCCATCGCTGCGTCACCGCCTCCTCTGCCGAGGAGGCGGTGACGCTGACGGCCGAGGGCGTGCCGGTGCCCGACCTGATCATCGCGGACTACCGGCTTCCCGGGCTGAGCGGGCTCGACGCGATCCGCGAGATCCGCGCCATGGCCGGGCGCGTCATTCCCGCCG
This sequence comes from Arenibaculum pallidiluteum, assembly GCF_017355985.1. Taxonomy (GTDB): domain Bacteria; phylum Pseudomonadota; class Alphaproteobacteria; order Azospirillales; family Azospirillaceae; genus Arenibaculum; species Arenibaculum pallidiluteum. Next base: position 68,406 of record NZ_JAFIQU010000008.1, on the reverse strand, counting down.
CCCTGGTGACGGGAGACACCGACCCCGGGCTCAGGACCATGGCCCTGGCCGAAGGGGTCGGCTTCCTCGTCAAGCCGCTGTCGCCGGACCAGGTGGCGGGGCTCCTGAGCGGGGTGGCGGCCGCGCAGGAGGCAAGGCAGGTACCGGCCCAGACGGGGCAGAGCCTGGCACGTCGCGGTTCCGTCGAGGTGTCCAGCATGGCATAAGGCGGGCCCGATGACGCCCCGGGTTCTTCCAGGACCCTCGCGCGACCCTGCCTCAAGGACGCCGCCGTGATGGACGAGACCCGGTACCACGTCGATTCCCTTGCCGCCTTTACTGGAGAGCTGCTGGCAGCCGCCGGCATGGCACCGGCCAAGGCCGAGGCCGTCGCCCGCCTGCTGGTCCAGACGGACATGCTGGGCCGCCACACCCATGGCGTCGCCCTGGCTCCGCTCTATGTCGAGCAGCTCGAGAAGGGCCTGATGACGCCCGACGGCGAGCCGGACTGCCTGCGCGACACCGGCTCGACGATCGTCTGGGACGGCAACTACCTGCCTGGCCTATGGCTGGTCGAGCGTGCACTGCAGCTCGGCCTGCAACGCATCGCGACCCATGGCGTCGTCACCTTCGCGATCCGGCGCAGCCATCATATCGCCTGTCTGGCGACGCTGGTGAAGCAGGCGACGGACCGCGGCTGCGTCGCGATCCTGATGACGTCGGACCCGGCCTTCGGCTTCGTCGCGCCCTATGGCGGGCGCGAGCCGCTACTGACCCCGAACCCCTTCGCCATCGGCTATCCCGGCACGCGCACCCCCGTTCTGGTCGACATTTGCGCGTCCATCACCACCGTCTCCATGACGCGCCAGAAGGCGGCGACCGGCGAGCACTTCGAGCACGAATGGCTGCTGGATGGGCAGGGCAGGCCGACCCGCGATCCCCGGGTGCTGGAACAGACCGACCCGCGCGGCAGCATCATGCTGCTGGGCGGGCTCGAATACGGGCACAAGGGCTTCGGTCTGGCCCTTATGGTCGAGGCGCTGACCCAGGGGCTGGCGGGTTTCGGCCGGCGGGATTCGGAGAAGCGTTGGGGCGGAAACGTCTTCCTGCAGCTCTTGGATCCCGAGGCCTTCGCAGGGCGGGAGGTTTTCCTGGCGCAGATGGACCACCTGACGGAGCGCTGCCACGAGAATGCGCCGCTGCAGGACGGCGTTCCCGTGCGCATGCCCGGAGAGCAGGCAGAGCGCAACATGGCGGCGGCGCGGCAGGCAGGCGTGCGCCTGGCTCCGTTGACGGTGCAGCGGCTTTCGGACGCCGCGGGACGCTACGGCATCGCCCTTCCCGGGACCACCTGACCCGGCGCAGGCGGCCTGAGGTGTTCGCGCCGGCGTCCCGGCGTCCGCGCGCGGGCCGCGTCAGGCGGCCAGGCGGTCGAGCGCGCCGCTGCGCCGCAGGCGCTCGCGCATTCCGACGACCAGCGTCAGGACATCCTCGGCCGAGACACCGTCGCGCAGCATCACTGCCTGGATCACGGGGTCCTGCACCATTTCCGCCACCAGGGGCTCGCGGCGGGGCTTGGTTTCCTTGTTCATCGGTTTCCTCCCCGGCTTTGTTGGGCCGGCTGTCTATCCCAACCTGTCCAGGGATGCCACTGCGAGGAAGGTCTATCTCCTTCCGGCAGAGGGCACACGGCCGTGGGACCCGCGCCGTGCCCAGTCCGTGCCGTGCTGTTGGTCCGACGTCGCAGTTCCCTGGAACACTGTCAAAATTCGTTACAGACTCGTGATGGATTTCCCTCCAAGTCCTTGAGCGGACCCCATTTTTTGCGCTGGCCCGCTGATTGCTTCGAGGCGAACATCTGGCCCGTGCCTAAACGTGGCCGCATGCCCGAGGAGATTGGATGGAACCGGCGGACGCCCTTGCCGAGATTCCCGAAGCGGTCCGGTTCGGAGACCGGCTCGGACTCGGCTTCTCCTGTCTGGAGATGGGCCTTCACGAGGAGGCCGCGCACCTGTTCGAGCAGGCGCTGTGCCTGCGCCCGGCCGATCCGGCGGCGCTCGCCCATCTGGCCCTGTGCCGCTGGCAGCTCGGTGACGAGGAGGGGTGTCGTGTCCTCGCAGCCCGCGCCCAGGGCATGCTGGCCGGCGCCGTTCCCCGTCGCATCGGCGGCAGCCGCCGCCCGGCGCTGCGCATCGTGCGCTGATGCGCGCGGGGCACCACCGTCTGCTACTGGCTAGAAGCCGAGACCCCTGAGCCGGGCGATCGTCTCGTCGACGCCCCGGTGGAGGACGCCGACGCCACCCATCTGCTCCCACGCCGCGATGTTGGACGGCCGATCGTCCACGAGGATGTCGCCGGGGCGCCCGTAGCGGGGCTTTTCGGCGGCCCGGCAGCAGATGATCCGGTCCGTCTCGAAGTGGTGGCGCACCCAGGCGATCTTGCTGGGCTCGCAGGTGCGGTCCCCGACGAGGATCCCGGTCAGGAAGGTCGGGTCGTGCGGTCGGCAATGCTCCCACAGCCGGTCGGCGCCGGGGAGCAGGGCCAGCCGCGACCAGAAGCCCCGCGTGCGATGGATGCGCGCCCACATCTCGCGGCGCGGCAAGGCGTGGACGGGCCGCCCGAACAGCTTCTCGACGGCGCCTTCGAAGTCTGCGAAGACCCCGTCGAGGTCGAGGAAGAGGGCAGGAGCTGTCATCGATCTTCGGTCCAGGGGTCGGACGGGATGGTCGCGAAGCGCATGTCGGCGCGACGAATTCGGAGGGGGCGCCATGACGCGCGAGGACTACCAGTTGATGGACATCTCCCAGGGCGGCCTCTGCTTCTATTGCGGGAAGCCCATGGGCGCTGCCGCGACCGACGACCACCTGATCCCCCGCGCCTATGGCGGCGCCGATCTGCCGGGTAACGTGGTGCTTGCACACCGTCGCTGCAACCAGCTCAAGGGGGACCGGCTTCCAACTGTCGACGAGATCGACCGCCTGGTCGCGCAGCGGCGCCGGAGCCGGCTCGGCATCTGGCCGCCGCTGCTGGCGCTGCGCGATGCCGAACCCGGTGGCGAATGGGTCGCCGTGGCCCGCGCCATCGCCGATCTCGGGCCGCCTGGGGCCTGATCAGACCATCAGGGCAGCCGGGCGCCCTGCGCGATCCAGCGGCCGAGCAGCGCGCGCTCGTCGACCGTCATCTCGGTCACGTTGCCGAGCGGCATCGCCTCGGTCGCCACCGCCTGCGCATAGATGGCGGGGGCCTGGGCTGCTATGGCCGCCGCCGTCTCAAGGACCACGCCCTTGGGCGGCGCATCGAAACCCTCATGGCTCGGCCGCGCCGCGTGGCAGCCTGCGCAGCGTCGCTGCACGACGGCCTCGACGTCATTGAATGCGACCTGACCGCCGGCGGCGGGAGCCGCCGGACGCTCGGGCCGGGCGGACACGGCGAGCGCGACCAGCGCCGCGGCGGCTGCCGGGATCAGCCAGGGACGGTTGCGGCCGCGGTTCCGGAGGTTGAAGTAGTGGCGGACGAGGATGCCGATGGCGAACAGTCCCGCCAGGACGGCCCAGTTCCAGCCATGGCCGAACGTGCCGGGATAGTGGTTGCTGATCATGGTGAACAGCACCGGCAGCGTCAGGTAGTTGTTGTGGAATGACCGCTGCTTGCTCTGGGCGCCGAGGACCGCCATCGCGGCGTCGGGTGGGCGACCTTCCAGCATGCCGCCGACGATGAGGCGCTGGTTCGGGATGATCACCATCAGCACGTTGGCTGCCATGATGGTGCCGAGCATGGCGCCGACCAGGATATAGGTCGCCCGGCCCGTGAAGACCTGCGACAGACCCCAGGCCACAGCCACCGTCCAGACGAAGACCAGCGCGCCCACCATCAGGTCGTTGCGACCCTGGAGCCTGCGGCAGGCTGCGTCGTACAGGATCCAGGCCAGGACCAGCACGGCCAGGGCGATCACGACGCCGAGCCACGGCGCCAGCCCTATCCCGGGCTTCACGAGATACGCGGACGCGCCTGCGAAGTAGATCAGGCACAGCAGCAGGAAGCCGGAGATCCAGGTGGCGTAGGCCTCCCACTTGAACCAGTGCAGGTCTGGCGGCAGCCGAGGCGGGGCGACCAGGAACTTCTGCAGCTGGTAGAAGCCGCCGCCATGGACCATCCAGACCTCGCCATGCACGCCTTCGCGGTGTTCGATGGGCGGGCGCAGGTGATTCTCGAGCCAGATGAAGAAGAACGACGTGCCGATCCAGGCGATGCCGACGGTGACGTGAATCCACCGCAGGGCCAGGTTCAGCCAGTCCGAGGCGAAGGCGTCCATGAAGGGCGGGGCTCCCGAGCGTTCCGGTTCGAAGCGGGTTCCAGCTTCCCGGAAATGCCGCGCGAAGGGAATGGCCTGCGCGGCGCTGACGCGGCGGGACCGCTGCGGCGGTGGATCTCGGCAGGGGTTTCGGAGGGGGTGGTGCAATGTTATATGATTGCGCATGGCCGAACACGATCACGACCTCTGCATCCGCGACGCGCTGGACTCCGCCGAGGCGCTCTGCGCCCGGCGGGGCGCCCGCCTGACCACGTTGCGCCGGCGCGTCCTCGAGCTCGTCTGGCAGTCGCACCGGCCGGTCGGCGCGTACGACCTGCTCGCCCGCCTGGGGGAGGGGCGCGACCGCGCGGCGCCGCCTACTGTGTACCGGGCCCTGGATTTCCTGATGGAGCAGGGGCTGGTCCACCGCATCCATTCGCTGAACGCCTTCGTCGGCTGCCCGTCGGCGCGCGAGGGCCATGCGGCCCGGTTCCTGATCTGCACGGATTGCGGCGAGGCGACCGAGTTCGAGGACGAGCCGCTGCAGCGCGACCTCGAACGCATCGGGACTGCACGCGGCTTCCGGATCGACGGGCAGGTGATCGAGCTGCAGGGCCTGTGCTCGCGGTGCGCGGCGGAGCGCCCCGTTGCCTGAGGGTGCCGCGCGGCGCGGCGAACTCGTGCGCCTGGATGGCGTGACCGTCCGCTTTGGCGGGCGCCCGGCGCTGAGCGCCATCAACCTGGATCTCCATGCCGCCGAGGTGGTGACGGTGATCGGTCCCAACGGTGCCGGCAAGTCGACGCTGGCACGCGTCGTCCTGGGTCTCGAGGCGCCGGAGGCGGGCCGGGTGTGGCGCCGTCCGGGCCTGCGCATCGGCTACATGCCGCAGCGCCTCGTCGTCGATCCGGTGCTGCCGCTGCCCGTCGGACGCCTGCTGACGCTGACCCGCCGGGCTTCGGCGCGCGAGGTCGCGTCGGTGCTGGACGAGGTCGGAGCAGGGCATCTCGTCGGGCGGGCGGTGCAGACGCTGTCCGGCGGTGAGATGCAGCGGGTGATGCTGGCGCGCGCGCTGGTCGGCGGGCCCGACCTTCTGGTGCTGGACGAGCCCGCCCAGAACGTCGATGTGGTCGGCCAGGCCGAGCTCTACGACCTGGTCGCCCGCTTCCGGCGGGAGCGCGGCTGCGGCGTGCTGATGATATCCCACGACCTGCACGTGGTCATGGCGGCCACCGACCGGGTCGTGTGCCTTCACGGCCATGTCTGCTGTTCGGGCGCCCCGGAGGATGTCGGCCGCCATCCGGAGTACCTGGCGCTGTTCGGGCCGGCGGCGGCCAGCAGCCTCGCGGTCTATGCCCATGCCCATGGGCACCGCCACACCGCCGACGGCAGGGTCGAGCCGCTGGACGCCTGCGGGCACGACCATAGCCACGATCATTCGCATGCCCACGAGCACCCGCACGACCACTCCCGTGCCGCGCCCGGGACGGTCCAGCCGTGATCCCGCCGCTCGACGACTTCCTGGTCCGGGCGCTGCTCGGCGGGCTCGGAATCGCCCTGGTGGCGGGGCCGCTGGGCTGCTTCGTCGCCTGGCGGCGCATGGCCTATTTCGGGGACACCCTGGCCCATGCCTCGCTGCTCGGCGTGGCGCTCGGCTTCCTGCTGTCGGTGGACCCCCTGGTGGGGATCCTCGGCACTTGCGCCGTGGTGGCGGTCTCGGTGGTGCTGCTGCAGGAGCAGCGGCGCGTCGCGACGGACACGCTGCTGGGGCTGATGTCGCACTCGGCGCTGGCGCTCGGCCTCGTGGTGCTGGGGCTGCTGCCCGGCGTGCGGGTCGACCTGAGCGGGTTGTTGTTCGGCGACATCCTGTCTGTGTCGCCGTCCGACCTTGCCTGGATCTGGGGCGGCGGCGCGGCGGTCCTGGCCGGCCTCGCCTGGCTCTGGCGACCGCTGCTGGCGCTCACGGTCCATGAGGAGATGGCACGGGCCGAAGGGATCCCGACGCTGCGCGTCAGGCTCGTCTTCACCCTGCTCCTGGCGGGGGTGGTCGCGATCGCGATGAAGGTCGTCGGCATCCTGCTGATCACGGCGATGCTGATCCTGCCGGCCGCGGCGGCGCGCCCGTTCTCCACGACGCCGGAGCGGATGGCGCTGCTGGCGGCGCTGGCGGGTGCGGCCGCCGTGGGGCTGGGGCTCTGGGGCTCGCTCGCCCTCGACACGCCGGCGGGGCCGTCGGTAGTCGTCTCGGCCCTCGTGCTGTTCCTGGCGGGGCAGGCGGCATCGCTCGCCGGTGGACGGCGCGGCACCTAACCTCAGCCTGGTTTCCGGCCATCCGGCCGGCGCGAAGCGCTGGCCGCAGGGGCACTGTCATGGCATCCTATGGAAAATGGGATGCTCTCCGGGGGGAGGTCCAAATGGATATCTGGATCACGTTCTTCGGGGTCGTGGTGATCGGCGGCGCCGTGGTCTTCCTGTTCCTGCGCCGTGACCGCGGCGCAGGTTCCGAGCAGCACACGCCGGACCGCGAGCCGAGCCTTACCAGCCGCGGGCCGCGTCGCTAGCCCCGGGACCTCCGGCGCCTCCATCAGCGCCGCGCGAGACATCCGGCTGCTCGGCCTCCGCCATTCCCTTCCAGTCCTGGAAGAGCCCTTTCAGGACAAGGTCCAGCGTCGCCGAGAACCCGGCCAGGGTTTCGGGCGCCAGGACAGAAAGGCGCGCGACCAGGCTGCGCCGCGGATCGCCCTCCAGGACGGCGTGCCCTTCCTGCGTCAGCTCCAGCAGATCGGCCCGCCGGTTGGCGGGGTTGGCCACGCGTGTCAGCAGGCCCTTTTCGACCAGGGTGCGTACCGTCCGCGCGACCGGGCCCAGATTCATGCCCTGGAACCGCGCGAGCGCGGCCGTTGTCCTTTGCGCCGGCACAGCCTCCGCAAAATAACGTAGTGCCGACCATTGGGCGGGATAAAGGCCGCCCGCATGCCCGACGGAATGGATTAGCCTTGATGCCCGTTCGAGTTGCGCAGCAACCTCGATGGCGGAGACTTGGGCTGTCATGAAAATGTCATCTTTCCATTCCGGCGCTCTGGCAAGGTGCTCATTAATCACATGGCGACATATTCCGCCGGATTATGCCAACACGTCCGATATGTCGCAAATACTTCCGTGTCGCGCGGCGCGCGCTGTGGCGGTCATCACGGTTCCTTAACGCCGTCTCCGGCACAGTGCGGATCCTGACCCAGCCGTGGGAGCCCGCGTTCCGTGCCCATGCCTCAGAAGACCTGCTCGGCCGCCTGGCTTGAAGGCGCCGCCCTGTACCAGATCTGCCCGCTCGTCTTCGCCGACGGGAATGGCGACGGCGCCGGCGACCTCGACGGCATCCGCCGCCGGCTCGACCATGTGGTGGCGCTCGGGGTCGATGCGGTCTGGCTGACGCCGTTCTATCCGTCGCCCTTCGACGATTTCGGCTACGACATCGCGGATCATCGAGCCGTGGACCCGCGGCTTGGCACGCTCGAGGATTTCGACCGCCTGGTCGAGGCCGCTCATGCGAGCGGGCTGCGGCTGCTGGTCGACCTGGTCTGCGGCCACACTGCGAAGGCCAATGCCTGGTTCCAGGCCAGCCGGCGCGAGCGCGGCGGCCCGCATGGCGACTGGTATGTCTGGGCCGACCCGCGCCCCGACGGCTCGCCGCCCAACAACTGGCTCTCGGTCTTCGGCGGCCCCGCCTGGTCCTGGGATCCCCTGCGCCGACAGTATTACCTTCACCATTTCCTGCCGAGCCAGCCGACGCTGAACCTCAGGTCCGCGGCGGGCGAGGCGATGCTGGAGACCGCCGATTTCTGGCTGGACCGCGGCGTCGACGGCTTCCGCATCGATGCCGTCGATTTCCTGATGCGGGACCCGGAGCTGCGCTCCAACCCGGCGGCTGCCGATCCGCCGCCGGCGATCCCGACGAAGCTCTTCGGGATGCAGGTCCATGCCTGGGACATGATGCACGCCGATGTGCTGGACTTCCTGGAGCGGCTGCGCGCCCGGGTCGAGCGCCGTCCGGGCGCCGTGCTCGTGGGCGAGCTGTCGAGCCAGCCCGGACACGGCGACCGCCTGCGCCGCTACACGGCGCCCGGGCGGCTGCATGCCGCCTATACGCTGGGCCTTGCCAAGACCGCCTTCACGCCCGACGCGTTTCGGGCGGCGCTGATGGCGGCGGGGACGGGCACCACATGCTGGAGTCTGTCCAACCACGATGTCGAGCGCGCGGCGAGCCGCTGGCTGCCGCCGGGCGCCGACCGCGCGCGCTTCGCCGCCTTCCTCGCGCTGCTGACCTGCTGCCTGCCCGGGGTGATCTGCGTCTATCAAGGCGAGGAGCTGGGCCTGCCCCAGGCGGAGCTGCGCCTGGACGAGCTGCGCGACCCCTTCGGCCTGAACTACTGGCCGGAATTCCCGGGCCGCGACGGCGCCCGCACGCCGATGCCTTGGTCCGCCGAGACCGTTGAACCGGCCCCCGGCGCGGCCTGGCTGCCGGTGCCCGAGGCGCACCGCGCGCTGGCCGCGGACCGGCAGGCCGGGCTTCCGGGCTCGACGCTGGAGGTCTGGCGTGCATGCCTGGCCCTGCGGCGGGCCTGGCCGGCCCTGGCCCATGGCCGGATCGACCTCATCGACGAGGACGGGCCGATCCTCGCATTCCTGCGCGAGATCGATGGCGAGGCGGTGATGTGCCTGTTCAATCTCGGCACCCGCGCGGCGGACTACGTGCTGCCCGAGGGCTCGGACTACGCGCCGCTCGAACTGCCGGTTCCGGGGCTGCCGCCCGTGCCGCGCCGCATCCGCGGCGGCGGGCTCGTCACCGTCCCCGCCCTTGGCGCGGTTCTGGCCCGGCGCGAGGGCGCGTCCGGCGGGGTCGCCGTGGCCGCCCCCGAGGCCGTTCCCGTTCCGGGCTGAAAGGTCCCGTCTTCGTCCCTTGACCGCGCGGCCCCCCGGCGGCAAACAGCTTGGTCCCCACGGGACCCTTCCTCAGCAGAAGCGACGCTCATGACCGACATTCCGACCCCCGACGCCCTGGCCCGCCTCGACGGCGCGCTGCTGCGCATCGACGCCGCCATCGACGCGGTGACCTCCCGCCTCGACCGCTCGCGCCAGGACCGCGACGCCGTGGCCCGCGAGCGCGACCAGGCCGTGGCCGAGCTGGAAGCCCTGCGCGTCCGCTACGACGCGCTGCAGGTCAAGGCCGAGCAGGCGGCCCTGCGCATCGATGCGCTCATCGAGGCTGTCGAGCGCGCGCTGGCGGCGCCCGAGGCCGGCGAGAGCGCACCCGCCATCGCCGAGACCACGCCCGCCGCGACGGACGCCGTCCCCGCGCCGGCCGCCGTCGAGACGGCCCCGGCCGACCCGCAGGCGCAGCCGGTCCAAGGCTACGGGTACGGCTACACGCCCATGGCGCAGGCCGGCCGCTGAAACCGGCCCGCCCGGCCGCACCCGCGGCCGGGCGGCTTCCGCCCCGCGCGGCCTTTCTGCTAACGTGGCCGCCCACCGGGAGCAGGCCCGCCCCGCGGTGCCGAGGAGCATCACGATGGATCAGCAGACACGCACGGAACTCGAGGCGGCGGCGTTCCGCGGGCTGGTCGAGCATCTGCGCCAGCGTACGGACGTGCAGAACATCGACCTCATGAACCTTGCCGGATTCTGCCGGAGCTGCCTGACCAAATGGTACGTGGCGGCCGGGAAGGAGCGCGGGATCGAGGTGCCGCCCGAGGAGGCGCAGCTCGCCGTCTACGGCATGCCCTATGCCGAGTGGAAGGCGAAATACCAGACCGAGGCCGCGCCCGAGAAGCTCGCACGCTTCGAGGAGACGAAGCCGCTCCACGCCAAGATCAGCGGCCACGCGAAGTAGCGGCCGTGTCCAGCGCCCGATCGGCGGCCGACTGCTTCGCGCCCGACGCCGACATGCTGCGCGCCGACGTGGCCGTGACGCGGCTGCTCGACGCGGTCGAATGCCGGGCCGCCATCGAGACGGTGCCGCTCCGCGCGGCGCTCGGCCGCGTGCTGGCGGAGCCCGTGGTCTCGCCCGTGACGGTCCCCCCGCGGGACAATTCGGCGGTCGACGGCTTCGCGGTGAACGCCGAGGACCTGCCCGCCGAGGGCGTGGTCCTCCTGCCAGTCGCCACCCGCATCGCTGCCGGACAGATCGCGACCTCCGCCCTCGCCCGCGGGACGGCCGCGCGCATCTTCACGGGGGCGCCGCTGCCCCCCGGGGCCGACACCGTGATCCCCCAGGAGGCATGCCGCGTCGAAGGCGGGCAGGTCGCGCTGCCCGGCGGCATCCGGCGGGGGGCCAATCGGCGACCGGCTGGCGAGGACGTGCGCGCCGGCGCCGTGGTGCTGGAGGCCGGCCGCAGGCTGCGGCCGCAGGATCTCGGCCTGGCCGCGACCGTCGGCCGTGCCAGCCTTCCGGTGCGCGCACGCCTGCGCGCGGCCGTCTTCTCGACGGGCGACGAGCTGCGCGAGCCCGGCGGCGAACTGCCCGACGGTGCCATCTACGACAGCAACCGTTTCACCGTCTCGGCCCTGCTGGAGCGACTCGGGGCCGCGGTGACGGATCTCGGCATCCTGCCGGACCGGGCCGACGCGGTGCATGCCGGCCTGCGCGACGCGGCCCGGGACCACGATCTGATCGTCACGTCCGGCGGCGTCTCGACCGGCGAGGAAGACCATGTGAAGGCTGCGGTGCAGGCTCTCGGCGGGCTGCACTTCTGGCGGGTCGCCGTGCGGCCCGGCAGGCCGCTGGCGGTCGGTATCGCCGAGGGTGTGCCCTTCGTCGGACTCCCCGGCAACCCGGTCGCAGCCATGGCGACTCTGCTGATGCTGGTACGGCCGATGGTCCTGAAGCTGATGGGGGCGGAGTTGGGGCTGCCGGTCCCGTGGCGCGTGCCGGCGGCCTTCGCCTTCAAGAAGCGGCCGGGTCGGCGGGAATGGCTGCGCGCACGCCTGGTGGCAGCGCCGGATGGGAGCGTGCGGGCCGAGCGCTTTCCCAACGAGGGATCGGGCATCCTGACCTCCATGGTCTGGGCCGGCGGACTCGTGGATCTGCCCGAGGATCTTCCCGCTGTGGCCGAAGGCGACGTCGTGGACTTCCTCCCGTTCGAGGCGCTCCTCGGCTGAGCGCCGCTAATTCTACCGAAGGCATATCTACTGAAGGCATATCCCGATTCCGCAGCCCTACAGGGCACCATTCCTCCTGTTGCCGGGGCATCTTTTCGCGAGAAAGGGATTGTCCCGTGTATTACCACGACAAGCGCCTCCAATATCCCGTGCGCGTCGAAACGCCCGACCCGCTGTTCGCCCGGCAGCTCCAGCAGGCCATCGGCGGAATCGAGGGCGAGATCCGCGTCTGCCTGCAGTATTTCTTCCAGGCGTGGGGCGCGCGCGGTCCCGACAACAAGTACCGCGACATGCTGCTGAACACGGCGACAGAGGAGATCGGCCACATCGAGATGCTGGCGACGGCCGTCGCCCTGAACCTCGAGAACGCGCCGCTTTCCCTGCAGGAGTCCGCGGCCGCAGCAAACCCGGTGGTGAACGCCGTGATGGGCGGCGAGCGCCCGCGTCACATGGTCGAGGGCATGCTGCAGAAGCACCTGCTGTCGACCGGCCTCGCGGCGTTCCCCGGCAATGCGGACGGTCTTCCGTTCGACTGCTCGCACGTCTACGCCAGCGGCAATCTGGCGGCGGACATGTACGCCAACGTGACGGCGGAGGCGACGGGCAGGATCCTGGCGGTCCGGCTCTACAACGCCGCCCATGATCCCGGCATGAAGGACATGCTGAGCTTCCTGATCGCGCGCGACACCATGCACCAGCAGCAGTGGCTGGCCGTGATCGAGGAACTCGGCGGCACCAAGGCGCTGCCGATCCCGAACAGCTTCGACCAGAACCTGGAGAAGCGCGAGTTCAGCTACGCCTTTGTCGGCACGGACCGGAACGACGTGCCGCCGCCGCGCGGCCGCTTCACCGAGGGGCCGTCCCTCGACGGTCGTGGCCAGTTCTCGGCGATCCGGAACGAGCCGCTTGGCGAGGAGCCGGTGCTCGGGCCGGCGCGCGAGGGCTCGGGCGCGCAGCGCGAGCAGATCCAGCCCGGCAAGACCTGACCGGGAACGCGGGGGCAGTCGCGGTGTTGCCCCCGAGGCGGATCGCGGCCGGGCAGCCATGCCCGGCCGCGTGAGGCCGCCCATTCCTGCGACGCGCCCTCCGGAATCCCAGATGATGCTCGACTGTCTTGTGATCGGGGGCGGTCCCGCGGGACTCACCGCCGCGATCTATCTCGCGCGCTTCCGCCGCAGCACCCTGGTGGTGGATGCCGGTGAGAGCCGGGCCGCCTGGATCCCGGTCTCCCACAACCACGCGGGCTATCCCGAGGGCATCAGGGGCAAGGAGCTGCTCGGCGCCATGCGCCAGCAGGCAGAACGCTACGGGGCGGATTTTCGCGGCGGGCGCGTCGAGTCGCTGGAGCGGCTCGGCACCGGCGACGGCGACGGGTTCCGGGCGAGGCTCGCCGACGGCGGCGAAATCGATGCCCGCTTCGTGCTGCTGGCGAGCGGAATCGTGGATCTGATGCCCGAGATGCCGGCGCTGTACCAAGCCGTCCAGCGTGGACTGATCCGGCTCTGTCCGATCTGCGACGCCTTCGAGGTGATCGATCACCGCATCGCCGTGCTCGGCCATGGTGCGCATGCCGCGCGCGAGGCGCTCTTCATGCGGACATACAGCCCCAACGTGACGATCCTGTCGCTGGGGATACCGCCCGAGCTGCCCGAGGGGGAGCAGGCTCGCCTGCGCGACGCAGGCATCCGCTGGCTCGACAGCCCCGTCCGCGAGATCGGCGAGGAGGCCGGCCGCGTCGCCGTGCTCACGCTCGAGGATGGCTGCGTGTACAGCTTTGACACCGTCTACTCGGCGCTGGGCATTGCCCCACGCCGCCAGCCCGTGCTCGGCCTTCAGCCGGAATTCGACGAGGACGGCCGCCTGCTGGTCGGGGACCGCCTCGAGACGAGCGTGCCGGGCCTGTTCGCTGCCGGCGACATCGTCAGCGGCCTGAACCAGATCAGCGTGGCCATGGGGCAGGCCGCCATCGCCACGACCGCGATCCACAACCGGCTGCGCGCGCTGCAGGGCGGATGGAGCGAAGGTCCGGCACCGCGGGCATAGTCTCGCGGCGGCGCCCCGCGGACCTCACTTCTCCGCGCTCACTTCTCCACGAAGGCCTTCTCGACGACGTAGTGGCCCGGGGCATTGCCGCTGCCCTCCACGAAGCCGCGGGCTTCCAGGATGGAGCGCGTCTCCTGGACCATGTCGGGGCCGCCGCAGATCATGACGCGGTCCGTGGCGATGTCGAAGGGAGCGGCGCCGATGTCCTGGAACAGCCGGCCGCTCTGGATCAGGTCGGTGATCCGGCCGGTATGCTCGGACGGCTCGCGCGTCGTCGTCGGATAGTAGGTGAGCTTCTCGGCAGCCATCTCGCCCAGGATCTCGTCTTGGGGCAGCGTCTCGCGCAGGTAGTCGCGATAGGCGTGCTCGCGTTCCCAGCGGCAGGTATGGGTCAGGATGATCCGCTCGAACCGGTCGTAGATCATGGGGTCCTTCACGATGCTCAGGAACGGTGCGAGACCCGTGCCCGTGGCGAGCAGGTAGAGCGTCCGTCCCGGCAGCAGGTTGTCGGCGACCAGCGTTCCCGTGGCCTTGCGCCCGACGAGCAGCGTGTCGCCCTCGCGGATGTCCTTGAGGCGCGAGGTCAGCGGGCCGTTGGGCACCTTGATGCTGAAGAACTCGAGGCTGTCCTCGTAATTCGCGCTCACCATGCTGTAGGCGCGGACGAGCGGCTTGCCGTCGATCATCAGGCCTATCATCGCGAACTGGCCGTTCTCGAAGCGGAAGGCGGGCGAGCGCGTCGCCGTGAAGGAGAAGAGATCCTCGGTCCAGTGATGGACCCGCAGGACGCGTTCCTCATAGAAGGCTGACATCACGAATTCCCGGGAGCGGCGTCGGACGGAGCGGGCTGCCTCGCTCCGGTGCTGCCATGTCTAGGTGGTGCCAGGGAGCGCGCCGCGGCGCAACGGGCTTTGCGGCGACACAAGCGCGCAGCCGCCGTGTGCCGGCCCGTCGCGACGCCAGGGGGCGTTCCACTGTTGCAGGTCTGGGAATACCAGAGACGGAGGACGCCATGGCCGAGAAGCCCACGCAGATGAACCCCGGCGACGAGGCGCCGCCTGGAACCCCCGGAACCGGCGAGGACATCTGCCCGGTCTGCGGCGGCACCGGTCGCACCGACCAGGCGGTCTGCCGGAACTGCGGCGGCACCGGGCGCATCGTCGAGGGCATCGGCGGCGCCTGACCCCCGCGTCGGAGCTCCGCGCCTGACCCTCGCGGGTGCATCTTCCGGGTCGGGCGCGGACCCGGCGTCAGTGGAGCGGCACTGGCCCGCGGGGCAGCACGGTCCATGCTGCGGCGGGCCGCTCCTCGTCCTCCGTGTCGCGCAGCGTGTCGATCAGCGCCTCGCGGTCGGGGGTGCCGCCGAGAATATCGGGAATGCGCCGCGCCAGTGCCCGGATCGCCGCATCGAGGACCGCGTTGTCGGGCGTCGCCCCATTGAGGGCGAGGCACGTCGCGGCCGCGTTCTCGACGAGTGCCGCCGCACGGCCGAGGCCCGGCCCGGGCGGCCGCAGCGGAACCGGTTCGGGGTCGCGCAAGGAGACGGCGCGGCGGCGCAGGGCGTCGGTCAGCAACTCGTCGCGGACGGTCGCGTCGAGCCCCGAGGCCATGGTCGGGCCCGCCAGGCGGTCGATGGCGCGTCTCAGCAGGCGCAGGCCCGCGAGCGCGGCATGGACGAGATCGCCGGCCGTTGCACTGGCTGGCCCGGCGCGGCGTGCGGTCTGGAATGCGCTTTCGATCAGGATCTCAGCCGTCGGCTGCATGATGGTCCTACCCTCACCTGGAGCGATGGACGGGAGGGGCCCGCGAGGCGGCGCCCCCAGCGGTTCGATCTCGGGTTTTGATCTATTGCGCGTGGATCGCCCGTTCAAGGGGGGCGCCGGGAGGCCGTCAGGGCGGCTCCGCGCGCAGGGCCCGCAGTGCGCTGCGCAGCCGTCCGAGATCGTCGAGGAGCTCCTCGACCGGGCTGTTCCAGGAGAACGCAAAGAGCGGTCGGGGCAGGGTCCAGGCGAACTGCCGGGGCGGATCGCCCTGTGTCCGCCCCACGAGGAGTCCGCGTCCATCACGGTGCCGGGCGGCGAGCAGTGTCCAGCCGGCGCCGGCCGCGCTCCCCTCGATATAATCCTCCACGATCCAGCCGTCGCCTGAGACGAGCGGGCCCAGCGCCGCGTCGGGCGGCCGATGCCGGTGGGTGACGCCGGCGCCAAGCTCGGCCAGCAGCAGGATCCGCACGGCCTCGCGGAAGTCCCGGCCGGGCGGCACGGTCAACTGAAGCGCGGCATAGCCAAGGGCGCCCAGCAGCGGCACGAGGCCGAGCAGGGCCAAGCCGCCGGTGGCCGAGGCCCAGACGCCGTAGACCAGCGTGGCTCCGCCGATGGTCGCCGCGCGGCGCCGCAGAATCATACGCGAGACGCGCCGCGCCGCATCGAGCTGCCTCAGCGAGCGCGCGATCGCGCTCTCGTCCTCGGCGCCGCCATGGGGCTCCCTGTCCGCCAGTTCTAGCTGCACGCGCGGTAACGGCCCCTGTCCAGGTGGAAATGGTCTTGGTGCGCGCGATTGTAGTCGGGACCGAGCACCACGTCGAAGAAGCGACATGCGCCGGCATGGACCTCGCGCAGGAATGCCCCCTCGGGCCCGCCGGAATCCCAGTCGCGCGCAACCGAGATAGTGCGTCCGTCGGCCGTGCGGAAGGCGGCTATGTCGATGGCATTGGCACCTGCATGTTCGCTGCGGCGCCCGGTGCTCCGCCCATAGAGGTTGCGGCAGGCATAGGTGCCGAGATGGTCTATGCGCCGGATCTCCGTGCCGAGCCGGTCGCGGGCTGCCGGCGCAACCACGTGACGTTCGAACATGGCCAGGGACGCGACCAGCGGGCAGGTGGCGACGAAGCCCTGCGCCGCGCCGAGAAGGCCCGGCCTCGCCCTGCCGGCATCGGTCCATCCGCAGCCTTCCGACACCGCCCGGTCCGGGACCCGCTCGAGCGCGATGCCCGCGGCCTGCAGCGCCGCGAAGCAGGCGTTCCCGTCGCGCTCCAGCCGCGTGAGCTGCATGCCGGTGAACGGCCCCGGCGGGGCATCGATCACGAGCGGCCCGAAGGGGTTCCAGCCCGGGGAAAGCCGCAGATCTCCACGGTGTATGGCGGTGGCGAGGACGCCGGAGGCAAGGACGGCCAGAAGCAGGAGGATGCGCAGCATGGGGGCTCGTGCGTCGTTCCCTAGCTCCGAACACGCGAGGGCGCAGGGCAGCCATCCGCAGCGGCAGTTTTCAACGATCGTTCCGGGTCGGAAAGAATCGAAAATCCTGGAGTCCGCGTCATGTTCACTGTATGTTCTGGTTTCCGTTTCGCAATCGTAACAAGGGCAATCCCGTGGACGACAGGATCGTGGACCCGCACGAGATCGGGACCGACATCCATCCGGAGGATGAGGGCCATGGGCGTGCGCTGCGCCCGGCGAGCCTGGACAGCTTCATCGGCCAGCGCAAGGTGCGCGACAACCTGGCGATCTTCATCGCCGCAGCCCGGGACAGGGGCGAGGTGCTCGACCACGTGCTGCTGTCGGGCCCGCCCGGGCTCGGCAAGACGACGCTGGCGCAGATCGTCGCGCGGGAGATGGGCGTCGGCTTCCGCCCGACCTCCGCGCCGACCATCCAGAAGCCGGGCGAGCTTGCGGCGCTGCTCGGCAGCCTGCAGCCCCAGGACGTCCTCTTCATCGACGAGATCCACCGGCTTCATCCGGCGGTGGAGGAGATCCTCTACACGGCGATGGAGGACTTCCAGCTCGACCTGATCATCGGGGAGGGGCCCTCCGCCCGGTCGGTGCGCATCGACCTGCCGCCCTTCACCCTGGTCGGGGCGACGACCCGGGCGGGCGCCATCAGCCGCCCGCTGCGCGAACGCTTCGGCATCCCGCTGCATCTCGAGTTCTACGACCAGGCCGAGCTCGAGCTGATCGCCGGCCGCGCGGCGCGCCTTCTGGGCATCGCAGCGACCGCCGACGGCCTTGCCGAGATTGCATGCCGCGCACGCGGAACCCCGCGGATTTCGGGCAGGCTGCTGCGCCGCGTCCGCGACTACGTTCAGTATGCCGGCTTGCCGGTGCTCGACGGGCAGTCCGCCGCGGCGGCGCTGGACCGGCTGGAGGTCGACCGCCTGGGACTGGACGCCATGGACCGCCGCTACCTGCGTCTCGTCGCCGAGGGCTTCGGCGGCGGGCCCGTCGGCGTCGAGACGCTGGGCGCCGCGCTGGGCGAGCAGCGCGACGTGCTGGAGGAGGTCGTCGAGCCCTATCTGATCCAGCAGGGCCTGCTCCAGCGCACGCCGCGCGGACGCCTGCTGACCGCCAATGCGTGGCGCTATCTCGGACTTGCCGTGCCCGAGCTCCCGGCTCGGCGCGACGCCGCCTGAGGCGCCGGCGGGCAGCATCCTTGATCCAGGGGTCCTTGATCCGGGCGCGCGGCCGTGCTGACCTGCCGCCACGGCTGCGGAGTGGTCGGCATGACGGATCTTGTGGTGCGCCCGGCTGCGGCCGGGGACGAGGACACTGTGGTTGCTCTGTGGCGGGCCTGCGGCTTGACCGTGCCGTGGAACGATCCGGTCATGGACTTCCGGCGCGCCCTCGGCCGAGAAGGCTCGGACATACTCGTGGGCGAGCTTGCCGGGGCCGTGGTCGCCAGCGCCATGGTCGGCCATGATGGTCACCGGGGATGGCTCTACTACGTCGCGACCGATCCGGCCTGCCGCGGCCGCGGCTTCGGCCGGCACGTGACCGCCGCGGCCGAGGACTGGGTGAGGGCGCAGGGAATCCGCAAGATCATGCTGATGGTGCGCGCCACGAACACCGCTGTTCTCGGCTTCTACGATTCCCTGGACTTCGCACCGTCCCAGGTCGTCGTGCTGCAGAAGTGGCTGGACGGCACCAGGGCCTGAACACTTGGGGTGCTGTCCAGGTCAGCCTCGCCGGAACACGACCGTCAGATTGTTCGCCGGCATGGGATGGATCTCCGGCGCCGTGAAGCCGACCGCAGCCGCGGCTTCGGCGACCCTCTCCAGGTCGCGCACGCCCCAGGCCGGGTCGCGGGCGCGCAGATCCTCATCGAAGGCCGCATTGCTGGGTGCCGTATGCGCGCCGCCCCGCCGGAACGGGCCATAGAGGACCAGCGGCGCGCCGCCGGGCAGCAGCTCGGCCGCGCCGGCCACCAGGCCGAGCGCCGCATCCCACGGCGCGATGTGGATCATGTTCGCGCAGAAGACCGCATCGGCACGCGCGACCGGCCAGGGCCGGCGCGTCGCGTCGATTTCGAGGGGGGCCAGCAGGTTGGGCAACCCCGCGCTCCAGGCGGCAATGCTGGCCCGCAGCTCCGGATCGCGGTCGCTGGGCTGCCAGACGAGGCCGGGCAGCGCCGCGGCAAGGAAGGCGGCGTGCTGGCCGGTTCCGCTGGCCACCTCGAGCACGAGGCCCGAAGCCGGGAGCACCTGTCGCAGCACCGAGAGGATCGGATCCCGGTTGCGTTCGGTCGCCGGCGCGTGCCGGCGCGCATCGGGCGCCGGGGATCTCTCGTCCTGTCCTGCCATGGGGCTGCCTGTTCCGTCTCGGGCCGGGTGCTGCCCGCGGCGCTATGCTTCGGCATAGCCGGCCGGCAGGCGGGCTATACGAATAGCATTTCGACTTCACCGTCACGGACTCCAGATCTCTTCGGAAAAGGGGAGTTCGCAATGAAGCCGCGTATCCTCGTCGCCGAAGACGAGCTGCTGATCCGTTTCGCCCTGACCAAGCTGCTCGGGACCGAGGGCTATGATGTCGTCGCCGAGGCATCCGGCGCCGACGAGGCGCTCCATCTCGCCCGCGACATACTGCCGGACATCTGCCTGCTGGACGTGAATCTGAGTGGCGGATCCGACGGGTTCGCCGCGGGCCGTTGGATCGCCGGCGAGCTGGGAATTCCGGTCGTCTTCGTTTCGGCCACGGCATCCGCCGAGACCGTGCAGGGCATGCCCTTCCTCGAGAAGCCCTATTCGGCCGCGCGGCTCGTCGGCACGCTTGGCGCGGCCCTCGACGCGACTGAATTGGGCGGTGTCCGGGCCGATTGCGCCGGCGCTTAGCCGCGGCTCAGTTCCGATTGAAGAGCACGATGTCCCGGGGAACCGGATCCGGCGTCTCCCCGCCCCGGATCCTTTCGAGCATCCGGATGCTGTCGTGGAGCGTGGTCCGGCCCCATGGCTTGCGGATGTATCCGACCGCCACCGCGCACGCGCTGCTGTCCCGGACGATCTGGCCGCTGACGAACAGCGTCACGGTGCCCCAGCGCCGGTGCAGCTCGACGGCGAGCGCCTCGCCGGCGCCGTGGCCATCCGCGAGGTTGATGTTGACGAGCGCGACTTCGGGCGGCGTGGCCTCGGCCAGGGCCAGCCCCTCCAGGCGGGAGACGGCGGGGCCGAGAATGCTGTGCCCGGCGTTCTCGAGCGCCGCCTCGATCTCCATGGCGACAAGAGCCTCGTCCTCCACGACCAGCACTCGCAAGACGTGCCCTCTCTGGATTTCGGGCCGTCTTAATAGTGGCGCGGGGGCTGTTCCGCCATGGTCCGGTAGGGTTACGCCGCGCCCGCGGCCGATCCCTCCTTCGACAGGCTGCGCAGGTCGGCGCGCAGCCGTTCCGCATCGGCCCCTGCGAGGGTGCGTTCCGTCGCCGCATGGGCAGCCGTCCAGAGCGGGACCGCTGCGGCGAGGAGCGTGGCGCCCGCCGGGGTCAGCGCCAGGAGGCGGCTGCGCCGGTCGGCGCCGTCGACGCTCACGATGACCAGGCCGCGCCGCTCCAGCGGCTTGAGGGCCGCCGTCAAGGTGGTGCGGTCCATGGCGAGCAGCACCGACACCTGCCGCATGTTGGGCGGCTCCGGCCGGTTCAGGGACATCAGCAGCGAGAATTGGCCGCTGGTCAGGTCGAGCGGCCTCAGCACCTCGTCGAAGCGGCGTGCAAGCGCGCGCGCTGCCCTCTGCACGTGTAGGCACAGGCAGGTGTCGCGGACCAGAAGGGTTGTCTCGAAGGGTACGTCTTGCGTCGGCATCACGAGATAAATGTTGACGTCAACTTTTTCGTCAAGGCGGCACGGCGCCGCAGGTGCCCTGACCGCAGTTTCCGAGCCGATCAATGCAGCCAAGCAGCCATGGCGGCAGGAGCTGTGACAAACCTTGCCGCCGCTAATTAATGCATCATTAACCATAAAGGGGCGTGGTAGCGTCCGGAATAACGAGCCGTCACGCGAAGCGGTGGGGATGATGCGGTACCGAATGAAAATGCGTTCGCGCCTGCTCGTGGCAGGTGCCTCGGCGGGGGTCGCATGCGGTCTGGCCCTGGCTGCCGGGGCGGCGGGCGCCGGCGAGTTCCAGGCGTGGCAGGGGCGGATCGGGGTCAGTTCGAGCGTTCAGAAGAAGGGTCTGGACGGCAAGGATGTAAGGATCGGGATCCTCGACACGGGCGTGGAGACCTCCCACCCCGAGTTCAGGAACGCCGCGGTGCGATCGGCATCGACCAGCCTCGTCTCCACGCCCTGGAACGATGATGCGACGAACCATGGCACGGCCGTGGCTTCGGTCGCCCTGGCCCGGCGGGACGGCAAGGGGATCGTCGGCGTCGCGCCGGCGGCGAAGCTCGTCGGAGTCAAGATCGGCGACCCGGGTTCGACGATCCCATTGATCGCCGAGGGCATCCGCCATGCCGCCGACAACGGTGCCCAGGTCATCAATGTCAGCTTCGCTACGAACGGCTGGAGCCCGGCCTTGCCGGCGGATACGGCGCTTGCCGACGCGCTCGCCTATGCCGCGACCCGCAGCGTCCTCGTCTTCGCCGCCGGCAATGAGGGACTGACGGTTCCCAACTGGCTTGCGATGCATCTGCTGGGCGCCGGCGTTCGCGGCAGCGGGATCATCGTCGGCAGCGTCGATGCCGCCAACGCGCCCTCGGCCTTCTCCAACAAGCCCGGAGCCGCCGCCATCGACGGCGCCGCGGCGAAGAACCTGTTCCTGATGGCCCCGGGCGAGGCGCTGACGCTCGCGACGCCGGCGCTCGGCTACAGGACGGGCTCCGGCACGTCCTTCGCCGCGCCGGCGGTGGCCGGTGCCGCTGCGCTGGTCAAGGCGATGCACCCCCACCTGACCTCGGCCCAGATCGTCGACATCCTCCTGCGCACCGCCCAGGACATCGGTGCCGCGGGCGCCGACGACAACACGGGCCGCGGGCTGCTCCGGGTCGACAAGGCACTGGCGCCCGTCGGCACCACCAGGATCCCGACCGGCACCACCGTGGCGCAGGCCGTCCCAGCCAAGGCAAGCGGCATCTCGGCGCCGCGCGCAGCCGGAGCCATGCCGGGTGTCGCCGCGGCCCTGTCCGACGGCGTCATCGTCGACGACTACGGTCGCGACTTCGCGGCGGACCTTTCGGCCGGCCTCCTGCGCCCGGGGCCGCGGCTCGGCGTGCGCCAGCTTTTCGGGCTGGACTCCCGCGGGCGCCGCATGATCGAGACGAACCTGCCGGGAGGCTTCCGCTTCGCCACGACCGTCGATGCCTGGTCCGACAGACCGGCCGGGGGCGCCACGCGCTCGGCCCGCTTCACCACGGATCCCACGGTTCCCGACCGTGACACCTGGTCCCTGGGTGGCCGGATCGGCGCCGACAGCTTCGCGTTCGGCTTCGGCCCAGGCGCGGTCGCGCGCATGCCGGAGGCGCCGGCCGAGGCCTCCCTGTTCCTGAGCGCCGAGGGCGGGACCATCGCGCGCCCGGTCCTGGCGCTGGCCGAGGGCGGTGCCTATGTCCACGTGCTGCACGATCTTTCCGAGCAGTGGTCCCTCGGCGTCGGCTTCGTCCAGGGTGAGCGCTCCGCCTGGGGCGGCGAGGCGGCGGGGGCGCGGGCCCTGAGCTTCCGGACGCGCTTCACGCCCATGCCGGGCTTCGCCTTCGAACTGAGCCCGACGATGCTGGACGAGCGGGACTCGGCCCTGGGCGGTGTCTCGCAGGGGGCCTTCGACCTCGGGAGCCGGACGCGCACGGTCGGTCTGGACGCGTCCTTCACGGCCGAGATCGCCGAGGGCCTGACCTTTTCGGGCCATCTGACGCAGGCCTTCAGCCGGGTCGAGGGGGCGGGGAGCAGCCTGTTCCGCAATGTCTCGTCCCTGCGCAGCGAGGCGATGGGGGTCAGCCTCTCGCGTGCCAACGTGCTGTCCGACGGTGATCGCCTCGGCTTCGCGGTGGACCGTCCCCTGCGGCTGCGTTCCGGCCGGGCCGCCATGGACGTTCCCGTCGGCCGCGGCGAGGACGGCAGCGTTGCCTACGACCGCCGCGAGGTGGACCTCGAGCCCTCGGGCAGCGAGACCACCTTCGAGCTCAGCTATGCGCGTTCGCTGCCGCTCGGCGCGATCGGCAGCCTGCACCTGATCCACCAGGAGGATGCCGGGCACGTCGCCGGCGCCCGCGCCGAGGCCGTTGTCGGTCGGGTGCGGCTGGCCTTCTGACGCAAGTCCCACGGACCTGTCCAGGCGCGCCGCGGGGTACCCCTGCGGCGCGCCTTTGGCTTTCGCCTCCGTCGGCTTTGACGGGCCGCGCGGAGCGGGTAGGCTCCGCAGGCGCGGAGACGAGGAGGGACGGTGGCGGGACTGGGGGACTGGGCCGATGCCGGGCGCGATGCGCTCGGCCGGATCGGCGAGGCGGCGCGCGGCCTTCTGGCGCCCGAGCTGCGCCTGGGGGTGACGGGGCTGCGCCGCTCCGGGAAGACCGTCTTCGTCACCTCGGTGCTCGACAATCTGCTGAAGGCCGGGCGCCTGCCTTTCCTGGACGCCGTCGCCGAGGGGCGGTACCGGGCCGCCCAGCTCCGGCCGCAGCCCGACTGGGCGGTGCCGCGCTTCGCCTACGAGCGCCATCTGGCGGCGCTGACCGCCGCGGAGCCGGATTGGCCCGCGGCGACCTCGGCCGTCAGCGAGATCCGCCTGGCCGTCCGCTTCGAATCCGGATCGATGATCCGACGCAACCTGCCGGCCGCACCGACCCTGACCCTCGACATCGTCGACTATCCCGGGGAGTGGCTGATCGATCTCGGCCTGCTGGACCAGGATTTCGAGACCTGGTCGCGCACCACGCTGGACCTTGCCGCGCGCGAGCCGCGACGGTCCCTGGCTGCCGAGTGGGTCGCGGCCCTCGCCGGCACCGACCCCGCCGCCCCCTTCTCGGAAGGCGAGGGGCGGCGCCTGGGCGACCTCTATGCGTCCTATCTGCGCGCCTGCCGGGATGCGCCCACGGCCCATCTGAGCCTCCTGCAGCCCGGGCGGTTCCTGGAGCCCGGCGAGCTGGAGGGCTCGCCCATGCTGACCTTCTGCCCCCTGCCGGCCGCTGCGGGCCGGGCCGGACGCGGCAGCCTGCACGCGACCTTCTCGGCGCGCTTCGAGGCCTACAAGCGCAAGGTCGTCCAGGTCTTCTTCGCCGAGCATTTCCGGCGTCTCGACCGCCAGGTCGTGCTGGTCGACCTGCTGGGCGCGCTGAATGCCGGCCCGGCCGCGCTCGACGACATGCGCGCGGCCCTGGACCAGATCCTCGGCGCCTTCCGGCACGGCCGGGCGGGATGGCTCGCCCGCCTGACGGGCGGGCGGATCGACCGGGTCCTGTTCGCCGCGACCAAGGCCGACCACGTGGCCTCGAACCAGCACGGCAACCTGAAGAGCCTGCTGGCTGGCTTCGTGGCCGAGCGGGCGCGCGCCGTCCGCTTCCAGGGGGCCGAGGTCGAGTGCATGGCCCTGGCCGCCGTCAAGTGCACCGAGACCGTGACGACCGAGCATGACGGCCGGCAGCTCTATTGCGTGCAGGGGATTCCGCTGGGCCGGGATCGGCCGACCGTGCTCTTTCCCGGCGAGCTGCCGGACCATCCCGGACGGATCGGTCCTGACGACCTGGGCCGCTTCAGTTTCCTGAGCTTCAGGCCGCCTCCCGGGCTCGGCCGCGACGGGCGGGGGCTGCCCAATATCCGGCTCGACACGGCGCTGCAGTACCTGATCGGGGACCGTCTCGCATGAGCAAGGACCCGGAGACGCGCGAGGCTTCCGGCCTCCTTCCGCGCGAATTCGCGCCAGAGCAGGCCCGGCCGGCCGATCTGCCGGCCGAGATCGAGGGCGGCGTGCCCGCGCCGGTCGAGCCGGCGGTGCCGCGCGCCCGTCGCTGGGGCCTCCGGCTGTTCTTCGGATCGGCGGCGGCGCTGGTGGTGGCCTCGCTGGGCTTCGACACGGCCGCGCTGCTGGGGCGGGCCTGGGCGGTCAGCCCTTGGCTCGGCGGCGCCGTCGGGGCGCTGGTGATCGGGCTGCTGCTGGGCCTGATCGGTCTCGCCGCTGGAGAGATGGCCGGGCTGCGCCGCCTCGAGCGGGTCGAGGCGCTGCGCGCCCGGGACGGCGAGGGCGGCAAGGCCCATGCCGCCGCAATCGCCGGCCTGTACCGCGAGCGCCCGGATCTGCGCGCCGCCGTCGACGCGCTGCAGCGCCAGGTCACCGATGCCCATGACGAGGCCGAGGCGATGGCCCTGGTGGACCGCATCCTGATGAACCGCATCGATGCGCGAGCCTACGAGCTGGTCCTGCGCGCCGCGCGCGACACGGCCCTCGCCACGGCGGTCAGCCCCTCGGCGCTGCTGGACGCGGCGCTCGTGGTCTGGAGGAACCTGCGGCTCGTGCGCGAGATCGCGACGCTCTACGGCATCCGGCCGGGCTGGGTCGGGGGCGTGCGCCTGCTGCGGCGGATTACCGCGCATCTGGCGGTCGCCGGCGTCGCGGACACCGGCAGCGATCTCGTGGTCGAGGGGCTCGGAAGCGGGCTCGCCGCAGCGGTCTCGGCGCGGCTCGGCCAGGGAATGGTCAACGGGTTGCTGACGGCGCGGATCGGGCTCTCGGCCATGCAGGTGTGCCGGCCGCTGCCCTTCCCGGCCGGCGCCCGGCCCAGCCTCGGCAAGATCCGCCGTGCGCTGCGCTCGATCCCGAACCAGATTCTCTAGCCATAATCGAGACAGGTGCTCCGGCCATGCGGCTGCAGGTCGTCCACGCCCATCCCCTGCGGGACAGCTTCAACCACGCGGCCTTCCGCACCGTCGTCGACACGGCCCATGCCGCGGGGCATACGGTCGTCGAGACCGACCTCTACGCGATGGCCTTCGATCCTGCGCTGGGCGCGGAGGAGCGCGCCTCCTACTATGCGCCGCCCTATGACGACACGCGGGTGCGCGGCCTCGTGGAAGAGCTGCGCCGCGCGGAGGGCCTGATCTTCGTCTTCCCGACCTGGTGGTTCGGCATGCCGGCCATGATGAAGGGCTATTTCGACCGCGTGTGGGGCCCGGGAATCGCCTTCGATCCCGATCCGGAGGGCGGGCGGATCCGCCCGCTGCTGACCCATGTCCGGCTGTTCGGCGTCGTCACCAGCTACGGATCGCCCTGGTGGCTCACGAAGCTGGTGGGGGATCCCGGGCGCAAGCAGATCATGCGCGCCCTGAAACCCATGTGCGGCAGCCGGACGAGGACGTTCTGGCTTGCGCTCCATGACATGGATCGGGCCACCGCGCGCGATCGCGAGGCCTTTCTCGGCCGCCTGCGCCGCAGGATCGGGAAGATTCGCTGACCGGCCAGGGAGCGGGTCCGCGGCCGCGCTGTTGCTCCACCCGTGATGGACACGGGCGGAGCGGGCAGGATGATCGTCTCGATCGTGCGGCGTGGTCGGGGCCCCGATGGCTGGTGACGTGGCCGGTGACGCGCCCCCGGCCGGCTACGTGCGGGCGCAGGGATCGGACGCGCCGCGTCGCGCCTTCCGCATCACGCTCGGCCTGCGCCGCGGGTTCGGCGAGGAGGGCCGCATCTACGACATGGAGGAGGCCGTGCGCGCGGCCCTGGCGTGGATGCGCCGGCGGTCCGCGGAGGGCGAGCCGTTCGTGACGGGGATGTTCACCCGTGGCGAGGTTCTCTATGCGAACCCCCGGGACGGCGCAGCCGACCGCGAGCCGGTCGCCGTCTTCTCGGGCGAGATTCTCTGGGGCATGCCGGGCAGCGACCTCGACGACGAGGCGGTCATGGCCGTGCTCGACGACCTGGCCGGCTCGGTCGGCGCCGTGCTCGGCCAGGAGGAGGTGCATGTCGCGTTCCGCGACCGTGGCTGGACGCTGCGGCGAGCCTGAACCCCGGTTCGGTTCTCCGGCCCAGGGTCGGACCTGCGCTCAGGCGGCGCCGGCGCCGTCCGCAGGAACGGGCGGGAAGGCCAGGGCTTGGTCGCCGCGCAGCTTGTGGGCGATCGCGAAGAGACCCGTCGCGGCGAAGGACGCCAGCACGAACACGACGCCGGCGACCAGAATGGCGAGGACGACGAAGATCAGCGTTTCCATTTTCGACCTCTCGGTGAAGCTGGAGAACGCTAGCGCAGGCCCGGCATCGGAACATTGAGGCACGTCAAAGAACGTGACGCGACCGGAAGAACTAGCCGGTCGGCGCCCCGGCCCAGGAAGAAGCCCCCGGTTTCGAGTTCTCGGTCTAGTTGTCGCCGTATCGGTCGAGCTGGCGCCGCAGGTCCGATGCCTCGCGGCGCAGCCCTTCGAGACGCAGGCGATCCGGATCCGTCCGGCACATTTCCGACGCGATCAGCGCCTCGAGCTGCAACTGCTCCTGGCGCATGATGCCGATCAGCATGTCCTTCATGGCCACCCTCCGTTGCCCCGCCGCCGACATTTTCCCGTAATGCCCGCAGGGTGGCAATGCGGCGCCAGGGTGCGGGACGATCCGGTATCCAAAAGATCCGCAGGCCCTGGACAATTAACCAATCCAAGGGTAGTAGTCGGCTCAATTCCCTTCCTTCCCGCCGGTCCGGAATCCGTCCATGCACCGCCGATTCCTGCTGCGACTCGTGCTGGGAGCGCCAACAATGCTCGTGCTCGGGAGGGGCGGCGGAGCGCTGGCCGCCGCCATCCCGCCGCCGCGTCGCAAGCCCGCGCTGCGCGTGCCGCCTCTGGTGATCCTCGATCCCGGCCATGGCGGACGGGATCCCGGCGCGGTGGGGCGCCGCGGCACTCAGGAGAAGGACGTGGTGCTCGATATCGCACGGGCCGTTCAGCGGAGGCTGGCCGGCTCGGGGCAGGCCCGCGTCGACATGACGCGCAGCACGGACGTGTTCCTGGCGCTCGACGAAAGGGTGGAGATCGCGCGCCGCGCTGGCGCCGACCTGTTCGTCTCCATCCATGCGGACAGCGCGCCGAACCTGGAGGCGCGCGGCCTCTCGGCCTATACGCTCGACGAGAACGCGACGGACGACTTCGCCCGCAAGCTCGCCCAGCAGGAGAACCTGGCCGACCGCTTCGCCGGCCTGGACCGCCGCGGGGCGAAGGCCGTCGCCGCCATCCTGAACGACCTGCGCGCGCGCCACACCAGAGACACCGCCCTGCGCGCGCGGGCGGCCCTCGTCGATGGGGCGGGGCGCACGCTTCGCCTGCTCGAAAATCCCATGCGCTCGGCGAACTTCGCCGTGCTACGCGCGCCCGACGTGCCTTCCATGCTGATCGAGACCGGCTTCCTGTCCAACCGCGAGGACGAGTCCATGCTGCGCGACCAGCGGCAGCGGCGCCGCATCGCCGAGGTAATCGCCGACGAACTGGCCTCGCTGGCTGGCAGCGCGCTGTTCGCCTGACCCGGTGCCATCCTGGCGCCACACATCACGACCATTTTAGGAATCGTGGCAGAAAGGCGTTGCAATCGAGGGGACCCTGTGACTTTTACGCTTCACCCGCCGCGCGGCGGGCAACGGAGGGATGTCTTGAGATCCTGGTCGCGTCCGGCGGCCCTGGCCGCCCTGGCGGGTGTGATCCTGGTGACGAGCGGCTGCGCCCCGCTCGCGGTCGGCGCTGCGGCGACCGCGGCCGGCACCGCGGCAGCGCAGGAGGGCGGCGTTCAGGGCGCCGTCACCGACGCCGGGATCCATGCCGAGATCAACCATCTCTGGTTCCAGCACGACGTCGAGATGCAGCGTGTCCTCGACATGACAGTCACCAATGGCCGCGTGCTGCTGACGGGACGTGCGACGACGCCCGAGATGCGTCTCGACGCCGTGCGCCTTGCCTGGCAGGCGCGGGGCGTCAAGGAGGTCATCAACGAGGTCGAGGTCGGCGACAGCGGCGGCCTGGGCGCTACCGCGACCGACACGTGGATCACCACCCAGCTCCGCTCCCGCCTTCTGTTCGACCGCGACATCGCCTCGCGCAACTACTCCATCGACACGGTCGGTGGGGTCGTCTACCTGATGGGCGCGGCGCGCGACCAGACCGAACTCGACCGCGTCATCGGCCACGCGCGGGCGGTCGCGAACGTCAAGCGCGTGGTCAGCTATGTCCGGGTCTGAGGCGGGCGGCCCGTCACGGCGGCTCACCTCCCTGGCGGCGCTTCTCCTGGTCTTCCTCGGGCTTCTCTGCCCGCCCGCCTGGGCGGCCGCGGCCGAGGATGCCCAGGCCGCCGCCAACAAGCAGTTCGTGCAGGCCCTGATGTTGGTTCGCAAGGCCGAGGTGAGCTTCGATCCCAAGGACGAGGCAGCTCTGCTGCGCGAGGCCGAGAGGCTGATCGACGAGATCGTGCAGCGCTGGCCCGAGAGCGCAATTGCGGTTCAGATCGTCACGAACCAGTACATCGGCGATTTCGACGTCTACGAATTCCGGCAGAAGGTTCGCTCGCTGGTCTGCAACGAGGCGCTGAGCACGGCGTGCTTCCTCTACCGCATCGAGGAGATGCTGCCGCCGCTCGACGACCCCATCACGACGCCGCGCTGGGACTGGCTCTCGCTGGCGGTCGCGCATCACC
Organism: Arenibaculum pallidiluteum; assembly: GCF_017355985.1. Taxonomy (GTDB): domain Bacteria; phylum Pseudomonadota; class Alphaproteobacteria; order Azospirillales; family Azospirillaceae; genus Arenibaculum; species Arenibaculum pallidiluteum. Next base: position 39,107 of record NZ_JAFIQU010000008.1, on the reverse strand, counting down.
TCAAGGGATCGCAGGACCACGCGCGCGAGCTGATCCAGCCCTTCGTCGCGGCAGCGCGCAGGGGCGGCGTTCAGGGCGACGCCGGCGATCTGTTCGTGTCACGCGCGCTCGCGCTGATGGGACAGACGGATCTTGCGCTCCAGATCACCCGCGGCATCCCCGATTGCTCGACGCGGCTCTACAACCTCACCGACATCGCCGAGGTGTTGAGCTGGCGCGGTGCCAAGGAGCAGGCCGCGCAGCTCGCCGAGGAGGCCAAGGGGTACGCGGCCGCGCACAAATGCACCTGGGAGCTGGGCCTCGTGGTCCAGGCTCTGCTGCAAACCGGTCGGGAGGCCGAGGCGCGGACCTTGTTCCTGAACACGGTCGAGCAGCAGTTCTCGCGCTTCCAGGCCAACCGGTCGAAGACGCAGTGCTGCCCCGCCGAGCTGGCGGTGGCGGCGGCCCAGGTCGGCGACCCGAACCTCGCGCTGAACATCCTGCGCACCGTCCAGGACGAGAGCCCCTGGACAATTCCCGCGGTGCTCGGCCGCCTGGCCCGGCGGGGCGAGACGCAGTTGACCGGCGCCTTCCTGGAGCAGGTGCAGGATGTCGACCTGCGCGCCGAGATCCTGGGACAGTTCGTCTCCGCCGCCATCGGGCGCGGCGATCCCGCGGCCGCTCAGGAGAACCTGCGCGCCCTGGTCGAGCTCAGCGAGCAGCCGTCGGGGCGCCGACCCACAGTTCTCGCCCAGCGGGCCGTCGCCGAACGCCAGAGCTTCGAGGACGAGCGCTGGCGTACCAGCTTCCAGGCGGCGCTGAACGCGGCCGAGAAGAGCAGCGCCTTCGTGCGCCGGGACATCGGCGCGCCGCTGCTGGCCGCGCTGATCGAGATCGAGACCGGCAATCCGCTTCTCGACTGATCCGGTGCTCCCGCAGTCTTCCGGGCCGCCCGGCCCATGCTAGAGCAGACCCCGCGTCCCCGATCAGGGTGGACGCCGGACCGCAACAGGTAACCGACCCAGCCCGCCGCAGGACCAAAGATGACCGAGAGCCAGCCCGCCTACATCCTGACGATCTCGTGCCCGGACACGCTCGGCATCGTCGCCGCCGTCTCGGGCTTCCTGTCGGGTGCGGGCTGCAACATCCTCGACAGCCAGCAGTTCGGCGACAGCCTGAGCGGGCTGTTCTTCCTGCGCGTCCATTTCGAGGCACCGCCCAGCGTCGGCGGGCAGGCGGAGATCGAGCGCGGCTTCGCCGAGGTCGCGGCGCGCTTTTCCATGAACTGGGCGCTGCATGACGCCGCGCGCAAGGCGCGCGTGCTGATCATGGTCTCTCGCCTGGGGCATTGCCTCAACGACCTGCTGTACCGGTACCGCACAGACAGCCTGGCGATCGAGATCCCGGCCATCGTCTCGAACCACCGCGACTTCTATCAGCTCGCGGCCTGGCACAACGTGCCGTTCCATCATCTCCCGGTCGCTCCCGAGACCAAGGCGCAGCAGGAGAGGCGCCTGCTGGAGATCGTCGAGGCCGAGAAGGTGGACCTGGTCGTCCTCGCCCGCTACATGCAGATCCTGTCGCCGGAGCTGTGCACGGCGCTGCAGGGCCGGTGCATCAACATCCATCACTCCTTCCTCCCGAGCTTCAAAGGCGCGCGGCCGTACCACCAGGCCTTCTCGCGCGGGGTGAAGCTGATCGGTGCGACTGCCCACTACGTCACGAACGAGCTGGACGAGGGCCCGATCATCGAGCAGGAGGTGGAGCGCGTGGACCATCGCCTGACCCCCGAGGAACTCGAGGGCGTCGGCAGGGACATCGAGAGCGTCGTGCTGGCGCGCGCCGTCCGATACCACGTGGAGCACCGCGTGCTCCGAAACGGCAACAAGACCGTCGTCTTCCGCTGAGCCGAGGCCGCCTAGGACATCCAGAAGTCGCCAGGCTGGCCGGCCCCGCCCCCGACGAGCCATTCGTCGATTGCCTGATCCCAGGCCGCCGCGGCGCGCAGATAGCCCGCCGCGTTGAGGTGGATGCCGTCGGGCGAGAGATCGTCGGACGTCGCCAGCATGTCGACGACGCGGGCGTCCGAGCCCGTGTACCCCACCAGCGTACCGAGCATCGTGTTGTAGCGTTCGATGACCTCGTTGCCGGTCTCCGCGCGCAGCGGCGATACCGGAAGCTGGGGACCCAGCGGCTGCAGCTTCATGACGAAGACCGCCGGATCCGCGGGATGGTCGTCTATCAGGCGCAGGAGCTGGACCATCTCCGCGATCATGGTCTCGGCGCTGTCGCCGCCGTTCACGTCGTTGGTACCGACGAGCAGCAGCACCACATCGGCCGGATTGGCGTCCAGCAGCGCTTCGACCCGCGTCCTGCCGGTCGTGGGATCCAGCGCCTGGGCGTACCAGTCGATCGTCATGCCGCCGTGCCCCTCATGGTCGGGGTCGGCGATCGCCCCGCCCCGCAGCGAGCCGACGAAGTCGAAGGGGACGCCGCCGGCGGCCAGCATGGCCTGCAGCGGGCCGCGATAGCCCCCCGGAGACTGCGGGTCGACGGCCATGCCCTGGGTGTTCGACGCACCGAGCGGCATGATCCGCAGGGGCTGCTCTGCCGAGAACATGGGGAGGGCTCCTGGACCTGATGGAGCCGGCAGATGGGATGGGCGGAGGCTCCTGTGAACCCTTGGGCGCGTGAGCCTTGGGGCGTGATCCCTGGAACAGCGAGCCCGCCGCGCGGTCGCGGCGTTGCGTCAGCGGGCCAGGGTTGTGGGCTTCTCGGCCGTACGCGGCGTGAACACCGCCTGGGTGATGGCGCGCTCGATCTGCTCGCGGGTGAAGGGCTTCTTGATCACCGGGCCGAGATGGTCGAGCCCGCGCTGGCGAAGTTCCTCGGCGAAGGCGGTGACGAAGATGATGGGCAGGCTGCTCCGCTCGCGCAGCGCCTGGGCGGTCGCGATCCCGCTGTCGCCATGGGCGAGCCGCAGATCCATGAGGGCCAGGGTCGGGTTCTGCGCGGCAGCGACGGCCAGCGCCTCGTCCTGGGTGGCGGCGGTGCCGGCGACCCGGTGCCCCATGGAGATCACGGTCTCGCTGAGGTCGAAGGCGATGATCGCGTCGTCCTCGACGATCAGGATGGTTGCGACGAGCTGCTCGCGCACGGCGGCCTGGGCGCCCGCCATCGCCTCGCGCACCCGTTCTGGGGCGATTGCCATTACCTCGGCGACCTGCGAGAAGGACAGTTCCTCCAGGCTCACCAGCACGAAGATCCGCCGGTACTCCTCGGGCAGCCGGCGCAGCGCCTGCTCGATCGGATGCAGGACCGCGGACGCGGGGGGCTTGCCGCCTCGCTCGTCGAACAGCCGGTTGATGGCGGCGTAGAGGGGGATGCGGCTCGCCGGGACCACCGGTTGGTCGAGGCGGTAGGCCTCGGGTGCATCGAAGGCCTCCTCGACGGCGCGGGTGACCAGCGCATCGCCCTCCTCGGTCGAACCCGCGAGGGCACGGCCGTAGCGGCGCAGGAAGGGAAGGTGCGCCATCAGATTGTCGGCGAGGGCGTCCATATCCGTCCCGCTACGGTCCAGGAGATCGCTTGGAAATGTTCAATTTATTAGGGTCGCCGGCAGTGTTTTTCAAGTTGCGCTCCCGATTTCGGCCTCTTGCCTTAGCCGTAAGTCCAAGAGCCGGAGACCTACCCGAATGGGGGAAGGGAAGCTCCCCCCCGCCGCCCGGCGGCCGGGTCTGGCGCGCTGCGTGAAGGGCGGAAAAGCCCGCGCGGAAAGGGGCGCGGGGCCCTCGGGCGCCGTGCCCGGCATGGAACCGGGGCCGGCGCGGGCGGGTTAACTCACAACCATGCAAGACCTCCTCCTCGTCGCCTCGCGCATGCCTGTCCCCGCGATCGCCGGGGAGGACGCGCGGGCCTGGCGGATGCTGCGGCACCTGGCGGGGCGTTACCGCGTCCATCTCGGCTGCGTCGGCAATCCCGAGAGCGACCGGCGGAGCGAGGGGCTGGTGCGCCAGTTCTGCCAGAGCATGCATGTGGCGAAGCCGGTCGAGGCGCCGCGGCGGCCGGGTCTGCTGACCTCGCTCCTCGGGGGCGGCGCCGATTCGCGGCTCAATCCGGGCCTGCTGGCCTGGGTCCAGAGGGTCTGGAACGAGCAGCGCCCCGCCCGGGCGCTGGCCCTCGGCGGCGATGCCGCTCCCTTCGCGCTTCTGCGCCCGGATCTCCAGGCCGTCCGAATCCTCGACCGCGCCGACCTGTGCCGCGGGGCGGCCGCGCTCCGCTGGGCGGAGCCGCCGGCGGGCCTGTCCGCGCTGCGGAGATGGTTCCGCGACCGCGAGGCGCGGGGGCTGGTCACCCAAGGGCGGGGCGATGCCGACGGCGCGGTTCAGCTCTTTCCGGACCCCGCCGCGGTCGACCGCTTCAAGGGACTCCTTCCTACCGATGCCGAACGGTTCCGCCATCTGCCGGACGGCGTGGATGTCGAGCATTTCACCCCCTCGCGCAGCTATCCCGACCCCGGTGGCCTGGGAGCCCCCACGCTCGTCCTCGCCGGCAGCGGCGGGGGCTCTGCGCAGCCGGACTTCGAGGCGATCCTCTGGTTCACGGCGCTGGTCTTCCCGGTGGTGCGCGCGGGCGTGCCGGAGCTGCGCCTCGTGATTTCCGGCGGCGCCGGCATGGCGGCGCTGGACATGATCCGCGGCCTGCAGGGCGTGGTCCTTGCCCCTTCGGACCCGGATCCGCGGCCCTGGCTCGCCCATAGCAGCGCGGTCGTCCTGCCCCAGCGCGCTGCGGCCCGCGAGGCGGCGCTCCAGGCCATGTCCATGGCCCGTCCCGTGGTCGGCACGGCAGCCGCCCTGGCCGATCTCGGGGAGGCGTCGGGACGCGAGCTCTGGCGCGCGGATACGGCCGAGGAGTTCGCCCGGGCCGTCCTGGCCGCGATGAACCCGCAGATCGGGAATGCCGCCGGGCGTGCCGCGCGCGCCCGGGCCGTGGCGGACCATAGCTGGGAGCGGGTGTTGGCGAGGCTCGACCGCCTCCTGGAGGGGGAGCCCGTCGCGACGAGCCTTGCCGGCTGGCCCCTGCCCACCCGGCTGCGCCCCTGAGCCACGCCCCACCGAGCCGCGCCCCACCGAGCCGCGCCCCACCGGCGTCGCCGGTTCCGCTCGCCCACGGCGGGGAATAGGTGCTATAGCGCCTGCGCGATTTCCGGCATGGAGGCGTCCTTGGCACAGGGGCAGAAGCTTCATCTCGTCTTCGGCGGTCAGCTCGTCCGTCCCGACACCACCGAATTCATCGACCCCGCGAAGATCGACATCGTCGGCATCTACCCGAACTATGCCGAGGCCTACAAGGCATGGCGGGGTGCGACGGCGCGGACCATCGACGACGCGCACATGCGCTACTTCATCGTGCACCTTCACCGCTTCCTGGATCCGGACGCCGAAGGAAAAGGGTGAAGACCCCGCCAAAAGTGGTAGTCAGCCACTTATTTTCTGCTGGGATCCGAATGAGTCGGACGTGCGAACGAAACGGAATCCCGCTGCCCGTGTTAACTGGGCAATGGTGTGATTCCTCCCTGAACCGCCAGTGACTGACGGCCGCCGATGCGCAAGCGTCGGCGGCTTCTTTTTTTCTTACCCCTTCACGGCGTTGACGGTATCACAGCGGCGCAATTGCGCCGCCCACGCAGACGGAGGAGGGGCGACCTGTCGCTAATCCGTTTTCTGGCTATGATGGCCTGCCGAGGACGACCGGACCCGAGATGGCCGAACACAGTGATGACCACATCCTCAACGGGATTCCCAAGGCCGACCGCGAGGAGTTCCTGCGATGGCGCGAGCGGGTCCGCGGCACGAACATCTCGGGGAAGACGCTTCTTGCGACGGACTACCTCAATCATTTCAACGAGATCGTGATGCTCGTCGAGATGGTCCCGGACATGCCGGACATGATCGACGAGTGCCGGGCCTGGTGCCCCAAGGGCTACCAGCAGCATTTCCGCGAGAGCGGGTTCCATGACCGCGACCTCGCCATCGAGGCGTACGAGCATGTGCCGAAGCCGTTCCGCGACGCCTTCGAGGCCACGATCGAGCAGATGAATGCCGTGGTCGCCTTCACCGTCGGCCGGATCGAGGAGGCGAGGTCGGCCGGTGACGAGGAGAGGCTCCGACGCGACTGCCAGCTCGCCGTCGGGATGATGCAGCGCATCGTCCAGGTGGCGAACGGCATCATCCACGGCAGCGCCCACGTGATGCAGCAGGACGAGATCGACGCGACCCTGGGGCTGTGACGGACATGACCGGACAGACCATGAAGATGCCGCAGGCCACCGAGCGCACGGGCCATGTCGACACCTTCGTCCGCGACCGGCTGCCGCCGGCGGACGAATGGCCGGTGCTGCCGATCGAGCCGCCCTATCGCCAGCCCGCCCGGGTCAATGCTGCCGCGGCCCTGCTCGACGCCCGGGTCGCGGCGGGCGACGGCGCACGGCCCTGCCTGCTTTCGATGCGGGAGGGGTGGAGCTATGCCGAGACGCTCGACCGCGTCGACCGCATCGCCCGGGTGCTGACCGAGACGGCTGGGCTCGTGCCGGGTGGACGGGTGCTGCTGCGCGCGCCCAACTCGCCGATGCTCGCGACCTGCTGGCTGGCCGTCGTGAAGGCGGGCGGCATCGTCGTGGCGACGACGCCGATGCTGCGCGCGGCCGAGATCGCGCAGACGCTGGAGCGTGCACGCATCGACATCGCCCTCGCCGAGGACCAGCTCTGCGACGAGCTGCAGGTCGCCAGCTCGCTGACGGAGCCGCGGCCTCGGGTGATCGGGTTCTCGGAGCTCGCGCGTCGCGCTGCGAATGCCGCTCCAGGCTTCCCGGCGGCCGACACGGCGGGGGACGACCCCTGCATGATCGCCTTCACCTCGGGCACCACCGGGGCCCCGAAGGCCGCCGTGCACTTCCACCGAGACGTGCTGGCGGTGACGCAGGGCCTGCCCAGGCTGCTGGGAGCGCGGCGCGACGATGTCTTCTGCGGCGTGCCGTCGCTGGCCTTCGTCTATGGTCTCGGCGGCCTGCTGCTGTTTCCCCTGAGCCTGGGCGCCGCGGCCGTGCTGATCGAGAACCCGACGCCCGCCGCAGTGACCGAGGCCATCGCGCGGCATCGCGCGACGATCCTGTTCGGCGTGCCGACGGCCTATCGCCGGCTGCTGGACACGGGCTTCGGCGAGATGCCCACCCTGCGCGCCTGCGTCTCGGCGGGCGAGGCCCTGCCAGCAGCCCTGTTCGACCAGTGGCTGTCGCGGACGGGTCTGCCGCTGCTGGATTCGATCGGCTCGACCGAGATGCTGCACACCTTCATCGCGGCATCGCCCCACGACGCCGTGGCGGGCTCCACCGGGCGGCTGCTGCCGGGCTATTCCGCGGAGATCTTCGACGCCGACTTCCGCCCCGTGCCGCCGGGCGCCGCCGGGCGGCTGGGAGTGCGCGGCCCCGTGGGCTGCCGCTATCTCGACGACCGGCGGCAGACGCTTTACGTCCAGCGCGGCTGGAACATGACCGGCGATGCCTTCATCCGGGACGAGGGCGGGCGCTTCTGGTACCAGTCGCGCACCGACGACCTGATCGTCTCCGCGGGCTACAACATCTCCGGCCAGGAGGTCGAGGCCCTTCTCGCGACGCATCCGGCGGTCGCGGAATGCGCGGTCGTAGCGGTCCCGGACATCGAGCGGGGCTTCGTGCCCAAGGCATTCGTGGTGCCCGCCGCCGGGCGCAGCCCGGGCCCCGAGCTCGGGGAGGAACTGAAGCTCTGGGTACGCGACCGGCTGGCGCCCTACAAGTATCCGCGCCTCGTCGAGTTCGTGCAGGACCTGCCGAGGACCGAGACCGGCAAGCTGCAGCGCTACAAGCTGCGCCAGCTCGAGGAACGGCGCGCCCAGGGCTGGGCGGGCCCGGCCGCCGGCGCGATGCCGGCCTGACCTCGCGCGCCGGCCGCCGAAGCGGGCGCGGTCAGGACAGGCAGTCGGCGAGCCGGGCCGGCCGAAGCCGGTGTCGCGCCAGCAGCTCCGCGAAGCCGTCGCCGGCGAGATAGTCGTATTCGGCGCGCCGGGGCGTGGTCACAGGATCGACCTCGGCGAGCTCGGCGTCCGGGAAGCCGGGATGGCACATGACCAGCCCGCCGCGAGGCAGGGCTGTCACGAAACGCTCCATCAGCGGTCCGAAGGGCTCGCGGCCGGACAGGTCGTAGATGCCGCTGAAGCCGTGGTTGTGGGGCAGGCCGCCGCGCAGCGCCCGCCGACGCAGCCCCCAGCCCAGGCGCGAGATCAGCAGCGCCTTGGAGATGGCGACGCCGCGGCGGAGGATCCGTGCGGTCGGCTCGGCGCAGATGCGCAGGTAGATGCCGGTCCCGGCGAGCCGCTCGATCAGCGCCTCGCGGATCCCGGGAAGCTGGTGAACGTGCTGGTGCCCGTCCACGAAGGCCGGCGGGCGGCCGAGGGCGGCCTCGAAGGCGGCGAGCTGGCGGTCAATCTCGGCGCCGATCTCGGCTTGGTCGAGACGTCGCCCCAGGGCGAGCGCCATCAGCCGGGGCAGCGGCGGCAGGCGCCCATTGGGAGCGAGCCGCGGCATCGGGCCGAGCGCCCGCTGGTCGGTCAGCGTCAGGTGCAGGCCGGCATCGATGCCGTCCGCATGCGGGCGCAGCCAGGCGGCGTGCTCGGGCCAGAAGGGGCTGACGGTCATGCTCCCCGTGGCCGAGAGCCGCCCGCGGGCGACGAGGTCCAGGATCGCGCGGCTCACGCCGGGCGACAGGCCGTAGTCGTCGGCGCACAGGACGAAGGGCATAGTCATGCGCCGCAGCTAAGCATTGCCGCGTGCTGACGCCAAGTGCGCGCGGCATGACGGCGGCTCCTCCCTCCCCCTTTCGCGGGACTCGACCCCTCGGAGGCCCGCGGGCATTGTTGTGGGCCGCGGTCTCCGCGGCCGGCGCCGGGTGACACTGCCAAGAGCCGAGGACCCAGAGGAACCGCCATGCCGACCGATTCCGAGAGTGCCCGCCCGCCGTTCGATCCGCTGGCGCTCGGGCGCCGCGACTTCCTGGAGCTGACCGGAGCGGGAGCCGCCGTCCTCGGCGCGGCCTTGCTGGGCGGGTTGCCGCTCGTCTCTGGCGGGGCGCTGGCGCAGGCGGCGCCCAAGCGCGGCGGCACGCTGAAGGTCGCCTGCCCCCCGGCCACCGGCATCGACCCCGTCAAGATGGACAGCTCCGGCGCCATCGCGATCGTCCAGCAGGTCGCGGAATACCTGGTCTGGACGGAGCCCGACCTGACGCTGCGCCCGGTACTCGCGACGTCCTGGCGGGCCGAGGACGGCGGGCGGAGCTGGATCTTCGAACTCAGGCGCGGCGTGAAGTTCCATGACGGCCGAGACTTCACGGCCGACGACGTGGTGGCGAGCTTCCAGCGGCTGGTCGACCCGCAGCAAGCCTCGGCCGCCCGCGCCCAGCTCGGGTTCCTGCGCAAGGAGTACATCACCAAGATCGACAGCCACACGGTCCGCTTCGACCTGGACCGCCCGATCGGGGCCTTCCCCTATTACACGCAGGTCTACAACGCCGTGATCCTGCCGGCGGACTACAAGGGCGACTTCGCCGAGAAGCCGATCGGCACCGGCCCCTTCCGCATGACCGAGTTCAAGCCGCAGCAGGGCGCCGTGCTGGTGCGCAACGAAACCTATTGGGACGAGGGGCGGCCCTATCTCGACCGCGTCGAGATCCAGAACTACGAGGCGCAGCCGCCGATGATCCTGGCGCTCAAGGGCGGCCAGGCCGACATGATGCTGCTGACGACCTTCATCGACGGACGCCCGCTGCTGGACGACCCTGCCATCGAGGTGATCGCCTCGCCCTCGGCCGAGCACCGGCAGCTAACGATGCGCACGGACCGCAAGCCCTTCGACGACAAGCGGGTGCGCCAAGCGGTGGCGCTGTGCCTGGACCGCCAGGCGCTGATCCAGGGTCTGCTCGGCGGGCGTGCGGAGCTCGGCAACGACCACCCGGTGGCGCCGATCTATCCCGAGAAGGTGCAGCTCGCGCAGCGCAAGGCGGATCTCGGCCAGGCGCGCCGGCTGCTCGCCGAGGCGGGCTATCCCAACGGGATCGATGTCGAGCTCTACACCGCCCAGTACCAGGAGCTGCCCCAGTACACCGCGCTGATCCAGCAGATGCTGGCGCCGGCCGGGATCCGCGTGACGCCGAAGGTCGAGCCGGTCAACGCCTACTACGACCACTGGACGGAGGTCCCCATGGGCCTCACGGACTGGACCAGCAGGCCCACCGCCGCCCAGATCCTGAACGTCGCCTTCAAGGGCGGGGCCGAGTGGAACGCCGCCAAGTGGCGGAACGCAGAGTTCGACACGCTGCTGGAGAGCCTGGACGCCGAGCCGGACCTGGCCAAGCGCACCGAGATCGCCGGGCGTATCGCGGCCATCATGAACGACGAGGTGCCGGCGGTGATCGCCTACTTCACGCGCAACCTGCGCCCGGTGCGCAAGGGCGTGAACGGCGTGCCTGCGAGTCTGTCGCAGTTCCTCGACCTCACCCGGGCCTGGAAGGCCTGACGGCGGGAGGAAGTCAACGGTGCTCGCCTATGCGTCGAGGCGCCTGGCGCTGCTGACGGTGACCCTGCTCGCGGCCTCGATGCTGATCTTCCTGGTGACCTCGGTGCTGCCGGGCAATGTCGGGCGCATCATGCTGGGACCCTTCGCGGCCCAGGATTCGGTCGATACGCTCAACCGCCAGCTCGGCCTCGACCGGCCAGTGCTGGAGCGCTACGCGGTGTGGCTGGCGGCGGTGGTGCAGGGGGACTGGGGGCGCTCGCTGCATTTCAATGCGCCCGTCCTGCCGCTTGTGATCGAGCGGCTCGGCCGATCGCTCCTGCTGGCCGCGGTGACGCTGGCGATCCTGGTGCCCAGCGCCGTCGCCGCCGGCATCCATGCCGCCCGCCGCGAGGGCGGCGTCTTCGATCGCACGGTCTCGCTGCTGGGGCTCTCGGTGCGGGCGCTGCCCGAATTCGTGACCGGCGTCGTTCTGATCGTGGTCTTCGGCATCCAGCTCGGCTGGCTTCCCGTGCAGGCGCTGCCGCCGGAAGGCGCGGGACCGGTCGAGGTGCTGCGCCACCTGCTGATGCCGGCCCTGTGCCTGGTGCTCGTGCTCTTCGCCTACGTGTTCCGCATGACGCGCGCCGGCGTGATCGAGGCGCTGGCGGCCGACTGGACGCGCACCGCGCGCCTGAAGGGGCTGCCGCCCAGTGTCGTCGTGCTGCGCCACGTCCTGCGCAACGCCCTGCTGCCGACCATCGCCGTGCTCGGGGCGCAGATTGGCTGGCTCGTGGGCGGGCTCGTGGTGGTCGAGACCCTGTTCCGCTATCCCGGCATCGGCACCCTGATCCAGTTCGCCGCCACCGCGAAGGACCTGCCGCTGCTGGTGGGCTGCGCGGTGGCCGTGACGGCGGTCTTCGCGCTGGGCAACTTGGCGGCCGACCTTCTGGCCGCGTCCCTGGACCCGAGGATCCGCCATGGCAGCCCCCGCGGTTGACCTGCGCGTCGGGCGCCGCGCGCGGCGCATGCCGCCCTCGCTGCTGGCCGGGGCGGCGATGCTGCTGGCCTGGGTCGCGGCCTCGCTGCTCGCCCCCTGGATCGCGCCGCATCCGCCGCTTGCCTCGGACTTCCTGGCGCTGCTCCAGCCTCCGGGGCCTGGCCATCCCTTCGGGACAGATCAGATCGGCCGCGACGTGCTCAGCCGGGTGCTCCATGGCGGGCGCTCGGTGCTCGCCGTGGCGCCCGCCGCGACTGCGCTGGGCTTGGCGCTCGGCACGACGATCGGGCTCGCCGCGGCCTATTTCGGCGGCTGGACGGACGAGATCGCCATGCGCCTGCTCGACGCGGTGATGGCGCTGCCCATCGTGATCGTGGCGATGCTGGCGCTCACCTTCCTCGGCGCCTCGACCCTGAACGTGATCCTGGTGATCGGGATCGTCTTCGCGCCGCTGGTCGCGCGGACCATGCGCGCCGCGGCGCTGGTCGAGGTGCGCAAGGACTACGTGCGGGCGGCCGAGCTGCGCGGCGAGGGCATCGCCTATGTGATGTTCCGCGAGGTCCTGCCCAACGTGGCGGGACCGCTCGCCGTGGAGGCGACGCTGCGCCTGGGCTATGCCGTCTTCACCGCGGCCACGCTGGGCTTCCTGGGCCTCGGCGCCCAGCCGCCGGCGCCCGACTGGGGGCTGATGGTGGCCGAAAACCAGGCGCTGCTGACCACGGCGCCATGGACCGTGCTGTTCCCGGCCCTTGCCATCGCATGGGTCGTGGTCGGGATCGCGCTGGTCAGCGACGGGCTGCGGGTGGGGCAGGGGCCATGAGCACCCCTGTTCTCGAGCTCGACGGCGTCACCGTCTCCTATCCCCGTCCCGACGGGTTCCGCGGCGCCGCCGTGCGCGATGTCTCGCTCGCGGTCGCGCCCGGCCAGGCGCTGGGCCTTGCCGGCGAGAGCGGATGCGGAAAGTCGACCCTCGCCTTCGCGGCCCTGCGGCACCTGCCGCGCGGCGGCCGGCTCGAGGCCGGGAGCGTCCGGTTCCTCGGCAGCGACCTCTACGCCCTGTCCCGGTCCGAGCTGCGCGGCCTGTGGGGCCGCCGCATGGCCGTCGTCTACCAGAACCCGGGCGGAGCTCTCAATCCCACCATCCCGGTGGGTGAGCAGATCGCCGAGGTCTATCGCTACCATCTCGGGCTCGACCGCGCGGCGGCGCGCGACGCGGCGATCGGCATGCTGGAGCGCGTGCGCATGGCCAACCCCGGCCGCGTCGCGGACCTCTACCCGCACGAACTCTCGGGGGGCATGCAGCAGCGGGCGGTGATCGCCATGGCGCTGGCCACCGATCCCGAGCTGCTGGTGCTGGACGAGCCGACGACGGCCCTGGACACGACCGTCCAGGCCGAGATCCTGGACCTCTTCGCGGCCCTGCGGCGCGAGTTCCGGGCCGCGCTGCTGCTGGTCGGCCACAATCTCGGCGTGCTGAGGCGCGTCTGCGACACGCTGGCCGTGATGTATGCCGGCGAGATCGTGGAGCAGGGCCCGACCGCCGCGCTTCTGGCCCGCCCGCGCCACCCCTACGCCTCGGCCCTCCTCGGCTGCGTTCCCGACGCGGGGCGCGGCGCGCGCGAGGGGCGCCTCGCATCGATCCCCGGCTTGCCGCCGTCGCCGGGCACGGCGGGGCCGGGCTGCAGCTTCGTGCGGCGCTGCCCCATCGCCCGGCCGGCCTTCTGCGGGGCGGAACATCCGCCGCTCTATCCGCAGGGTCCGGGACGCGCGGCCCGCTGCCATTTCGCAGAGGAGACCCCGGAGCCCGGCACCGGCGCGGCGGTCGCGGCCGGTGGCTCCGCGCCGGTGCCGGCGCCGGGGGCGGAAGCGCCGGTCCTGCACGTCAGCGGCCTGTCCTTCGCCCGCGGCCCGGTGGAGATCCTGCGAGACATCGACCTGCGCGTGGCCGCGGGGGAGACGCTCGGCCTGGTCGGCGAGAGCGGCAGCGGAAAGTCGACGTTGGCCCTCCTCGTCGCCGGGTTGCTGGCGCCCTCGGGGGGCGAGATCCGCCTGGACGGGGCGGCGCTCGCCGGGCGCAGCCGTCGGCGCAGCACGCTCCAGCGCCGCGCCGTCCAGATGGTCTTCCAGTCCCCCGACACCGCGCTGAACCCCCGTCGGCGGGTCGGGCGGATCCTGGAGCGCCCCGCGCGCGTCCTGGCCGGCCTGGGACGTGCCGCCGCCCGCGAGAAGGCACGCGCGCTGCTCGAGGATGTTGCGCTGCCCGAAGGCCTGATCGACTCCTTCCCCGTCCAGCTCTCGGGCGGGCAGCGCCAGCGCATCGCGATCGCCCGCGCATTCGTGGGCGAGCCGCGCCTCGTGCTGCTGGACGAGCCGACCTCCGCTCTGGACGTCTCTGTCCAGGCGGCGGTGCTGAACCTGCTGCGCGACCTGCAGCGCCGCAGCGGCGCCGCATACCTCTTCATCAGCCACGACCTCGCCGTGGTCCGGTACATGGCCGACCGGATCGCTGTGCTGTACCAGGGCGAACTCGTGGAGGAGGGGCCCGCCGAGCGCGTCTTCGCGCCGCCCCACCACCCCTACACCGAGGCGCTGATCGCCGCCGTGCCGCGGCTGGACGGGACAAGCGCGGCAGCGGGCGCGGACGAGGGCGGCGACGCGGCCGATGGCGAGGGCCAGGCCCGGGCGGCGGGATGCGTGTTCCGGCGCCGCTGCGCCGCGGCGGGACCGCGCTGCGCCGAGCCTCCGCCGTGGCGCGACCTCGGCGGAGGGCACCGGATCCGCTGCTGGGTCCGCCCCGGCGCGGGCGACGCCGCAGGGCGCGCCTCCTAAGGCGATGAGGTCAGAGCGGATTCGCGCGAACTGGCGGCCACGCCCGATCGCGATCCGCTCCGGTCGCTTCTAGTCGCCCTTGCGCGAGATCTGCTCGACCGTCTGGCCAAGCAGATCGTCTTCGGAGGAGCGGGTCGCGATGTCGCCCTGAGAGAGCACGCCGACGAGCCGCTTGTCGCGGTTCAGGACGGCGAGCCGACGGATCTGGTGGTCGGCCATGACCTGGGCGGCTTCGGCCGTATCCTGGTCCTCGTAGACCCATCGGACGTGATCGGACATGGCGTCGCGCACGGTTGCGCTGCCCAGGTCCTTGCCTTCGGCAACGGCGCGGATCGCGATGTCGCGATCGGTCAAGGTGCCGACGAGGCGGTCGTTCTCGCCCACCGGCAGGAAGCCGGTGTCGAGGTCGCGCATCATGCGCGCCGCCTCGGACAGGGCGGTATCGGGGGCGACGGTCTCAACGCTCTCGGTCATGACTTCGCGGACCTTCATGGGTGCCTCCTTCGGTCATGATAGAACCCCACCCAACGACAACCGTAGATTCCGGAAGCAGTTCCGGCGGCCGTCTCTCCCGGAGGGGTGGCCGTGCGCCGGACTGGGAGAGGCGGAGGAACTTTCACAAGACGATGACGTTCCCTCAAGGACGATTCGTGACCGGAGGCCCGCGGTGGGCCGGAGCCGGAAGCACCAGCGGGGCGGGCCATAAGGCACCGCCATCTTAGAACGCGCGACTGGGCGGGCGTGGCCGAATCGACTTCTGCATCCCCGACGGATTCCTTCCTGATCGGAGAGGGAATGCCATGCATCATTGGCTGCTCTGGAGTCGTTTTGCTGCGTTGAACTTGGTCGGGATCGCCGGCCTTTTCCTGGTCTGGATCAATGGCTGGGTCGACCGCATCGTGCAGGGAGACAGCAGCGGGATCTCGATCCTGATCTTCGCGCTGTTCGTTGTCGGCCTTGTCGCGAGTGCCTGGCGGATTGACAAGGTGACGCGTGAACTCGACTACCTGCGCGTGGGGCAGGGCGGGCGCCTCGCGGCCTACAGGCAATCCGTCGTCAACAACGACCGATCGACCGCGACCCGGGCGCTGGAACTGCGCCTCTTCTCGCGGATCGCCTTCATCCGCCACATCGCCAACACGCTCGTGCTGCTCGGCCTGATCGGGACCGTGGTCGGCTTCGTCTTGGCGCTGTCGGGCGTCAGCGCCGAGGCGGTCTCGGACCCCACCGCCGTCGCAGGCATGGTCAGCCAGCTCATCAGCGGCATGGGCGTTGCGCTCTACACGACGCTGGTCGGCTCGGTCCTGAACCTGTGGCTCGCCGCCAACTACCAGCTGCTTGCCACCGGGACCGCGAATCTCGCCGCCGCGCTGATCGATGCCGGATATGCGAACGGCCCAATCCCGGCAGGGCCAGGCGGCGGCACCTATCCGGCCGACGCCCATGCATGATCCCTGGCATGAGGGGGACGACGACGCCGGCACGGTCTTCAGGGACCTGATACTCCTGACCCTCTCCGGCTTCGTTTTCATCACGCTGCTGCTCCTGCCCCACATCAATCCCAAGGGCAAGGAGGCCAACGACGCATCGAGCGAGCCGCCCGGCAACGTGATCATCGAGGTGCGCTGGGACGACAAGCTGCGCACGGACGTGGACCTCTGGGTCCAGGCGCCGGGCGACGTACCGGTCGGCTATTCCAACAAGGGCGGTCTGATCTTCAACCTGCTGAGGGACGACCTGGGCAGCCAGGGGGATCCGACGGAGATCAACTTCGAGACGGCGTTCTCGCGCGGGATTCCCCCCGGCGAATACGCAATCAACGTCCACCTCTTCCGGAACCTCGATACCGTCTATCCGGTGCAGGTTCGCGTGGTGGCGCGCGTAAAGGCAGACAAGGACGGCGGGGCGCGGCCCATCGCGTCGACGACCGTTCGGCTGGAACGGGAGGGCCAGGAACTCACCGCTTTCCGATTCCGTCTGAACGAGCGCGGCGAACTCGTCGCGGGCAGCATCAACGCCCTGCACAAGCCGCTCCGCGCTGCGAAGGCCCTCTAACGGGAAACGAGGTCATGGAAACGCTGACCTATCTGTTCGTCTTCGTCGCCGTCGTCGCGCTCCTTCTGGTCTTTGTCGCCCTGCGCTGGGCGAGCTCGGGACTCGCGCGCGTCCTGATCGTGGCGCTCTTCGCGCTTCTCCTGCCGGCGGCCTACGCCGCGCCGGCCAGCCTGCTGGGGCGCGCGAAGCCGGTCACGCTGGAATGGGTGAACACCCAGGTCAAGGAGGCCTCGGTTCTCTCGGCAACTCTCATCGAGGGCGATGCGATCTATCTCACCCTGCGCTGGAACGACGCGCCGAGCCTCTACAAGATGCCATGGGACCGCAAGCTGGCCGAGCAGCTGCAGCAGACCATGGAGGAGTCGAGCCGCCAGGGCACGCAGCCCATGATGCGCCAGCCCTTCGAGCCCAGCTGGGATCGCCAGGAGCCGCGCTTCTACACGCCTCCGCAGCCGAAGATGCCGGACAAGCCCTATGCGCCGGGCGGCCAGGGTGGGCCGGGCGGGCAGGGGCCGAGCTACTACGAGTTCCGGCACCCCGGCCAGCCTGCCTGAGAGCGGCCCGGCGGGCCTTCGGAGGCCCGCCGCAGCCGGTCGCGGCGCCGCCTGGAGGCATGCCGTTGCGGCCCCGGCGCAGCGCCGCGGCGGCGGCCCGGCCAAGGCTGACCGCCCGATCAACTTGGGTTTGACAGCGCTGACCTGCGAAGGTCTATTCTCGGGCCCGGGCCCACAAGGGCTTAATGATAATAGACCCGTAAGCAGGGAGTTCTGTCGTGAGGAAGGTCATGTACGGTGCAGCCATGGGCCTGGCCCTGGCGGCGGGAGCCATCGCGCCGGCGCAGGCGCAGGGCTCCAAGACCCTCGTCTACTGCTCCGAGGGAAGCCCGGAGAACTTCAATCCCCAGATCAACACCACCGGCACGACGTTCGATGCGACGCAGCCGGTCTACAACCGCCTCGCCGAGTTCGAGCGCGGCACGACCAACGTGATCCCCGGGCTCGCCGAGCGCTGGGAGGTCTCCGACGAGGGCAAGACCTACACGTTCTTCCTGCGCAAGGGCGTGAAGTGGCACTCCAGCCGCGAGTTCAAGCCGACGCGCGACTTCAACGCCGACGACGTGCTGTTCTCGTTCAGCCGGATGTGGAAGAAGGATCATCCCTACCACAACGTGTCCGGCGGCGAGTACGACTACTTCAACGACATGGGCATGGCGGACCTTCTCGAGTCCATCGACAGGGTCGACGACTACACCGTCCGCTTCAAGCTGAAGCGCCCCGAGGCCCCGTTCATCGCCAACATGGCGATGATGTTCGCCTCGATCCTCTCGGCGGAGTACGCCGACTTCCAGATGAAGAAGGGCACGCCGGAGAAGCTCGACCAGGAGCCGATCGGCACCGGTCCCTTCACCTTCGTGAACTACCAGAAGGACGCGCAGATCCGTTACCGGGCCAATGACCAGTACTTCCGCGGCCGCGAGAAGCTGGACAACCTGGTGTTCTCGATCACGTCCGATGCCTCGGTCGCCTATCAGAAGCTGAAGGCCGGCGAGTGCCACGTGATGCCCTATCCGAACCCGGCGGACCTCGCGTCCATGCGGACGGATCCGAACATCAACCTGATGTCGCAGGAAGGCCTGAACGTCGGCTATCTCGCCTTCAACGTCACGAAGAAGCCCTTCGACGACAAGCGCGTGCGCAAGGCGCTGAACATGGCCATCGACAAGAAGGCCATCATCGAGGCGGTCTATCAGGGCGCCGGCGTCGCCGCGCACAATCCGATCCCGCCGACCATCTGGTCCTACAACAAGGAGACGAAGGCCTATCCGTACGACCCGGACCAGGCCAAGAAGCTCCTGGCGGAGGCCGGGCTCGCCAACGGCTTCGAGACCGACCTGTGGGCGATGCCGGTGAAGCGTCCCTACAATCCGAACGCCCAGCGCATCGCCGAACTCGTCCAGGCCGACCTCGCCAAGCTCGGCATCAAGGCGAACATCGTCTCCTACGAGTGGGGCGAGTACCGCAAGCGCGCCCAGCAGGGCGAGCACATGATGGCCCAGCTCGGCTGGACCGGCGACAACGGCGACCCCGACAACTTCCTGAACGTGCTGCTGGGCTGCGATGCGGCCCGCGCGGGCGGGTCGAACATCGCGAAGTGGTGCAACCAGCCCTTCAACGATCTCGTGACCAAGGCGCGGCAGTCTTCGGACAAGGCCGAGCGCACCAAGCTCTACGAGCAGGCGCAGGCCATCTTCGTCGAGGAGGCGCCGTGGTTCGCGATCGCGCATTCGGTCAGCTTCAAGCCGGTGCGCAAGGAGGTCGTCGACTTCAAGATCTCGCCCTTCGGCCGGCATGAGTTCCATGGGGTCGACCTGAAGCGTTGATCCTCGACTAGCGTAGCAGAGCCAAGGCGGGAAGGCGGGGGAGCCCCAGGGCTCCCCCGCCATTCGTCATTGGACGGATCGGTTCATGTTCAAATTCATCATCTCGCGCGCCGCGCTTGTGATCCCGACCTTCCTCGGAATCACCTTCCTGAGCTTCTTCCTGATCCGCCTCGTTCCCGGTGACCCGATCGAGGTCCGGGTGGGCGAGCGCGGCATCACGCCCGAGCGCCTGGCGATGCTGCGCGAGCAGCTCGGCCTGGATCAGCCGCTGTGGGTGCAGTTCGCCTCCTATGTCGGGGACATCCTGTCGGGAAACTTCGGGACCTCGCTGGTGACCAAGAACCCTGTGCTCCTCGAATTCCTGGAGCTGTTCCCGGCCACGGTCGAGCTTTCGGTCTGCGCGATCCTCTTCGCGGTGATCCTCGGCCTCCCGGCCGGCGTCATGGCGGCCAGCCGGCGCGGATCCTTCTGGGACCACACCGTGATGGGGGTCAGCCTCGGCGGCTATTCGATGCCGATCTTCTGGTGGGCGCTGCTGCTGATCCTGCTGTTCTCGGTCTCGCTGGGCTGGACGCCGGTCTCAGGCCGGCTCTCCGTCATGTACTACGTCGAGCCCGTGACCGGCTTCATGCTGATCGACACGCTGCTCTCGGACGAGCCCGGGGCCTTCCGCTCGGCGGTGCACCACCTGGTCCTTCCGTCGGTCGTGCTCGGCACCATCCCGCTGGCGGTGATCGCGCGCATGACGCGGTCCTCCATGCTCGAGGTGCTCGGCGAGGACTACATCCGCACCGCCCGTGCCAAGGGGCTGAGCGCCGGCCGGATCGTCGGCCTGCACGCCCTGCGCAACGCCATGATCCCCGTCGTCACGGTGATCGGCCTGCAGGTGGGCACGCTGCTGGGCGGCGCGATCCTGACCGAGACGATCTTCTCCTGGCCCGGGATCGGCAAATGGCTGATCGAATCGATCAACCGCCGTGACTACCCGGTCCTGCAGGGCGGCGTGCTTCTGGTCGCGACGCTGGTGATCGTCGTGAACCTGATCGTCGACCTGCTCTACGGCATCCTCAATCCCCGCATCCGCCACGGACGCTGAAGCCATGTCCGCCACTGACGACATCGAGATGATGGCCAGCCCCGCGAAGGCGGCGCCGCCATCCCCGCTGCGCACCTTCTGGTGGAGCTTCGCCGAGAACAAGGGGGCCGTCGCCGGCCTCCTGGTGATCGTGGTGATCGCCATCCTGGCCATCTTCGCGGACTGGATCGCGCCCCATTCGCCCACCGAGCAGTTCCGCGACTTCCGCCTGCTGCCGCCCTTCTGGGCGGATGGCGGGACGCTGCGCTTCCCGCTGGGCACCGACGACATCGGGCGCGACATCCTCTCGCGCCTGATCCACGGCGCGCGGCTCTCCATGGCCATCGGCCTGATCGTGGTGACGCTTGCGCTGGGCATGGGGATCGTGCTCGGCCTTGTCGCCGGCTTCTACCGGGGCTGGATCGACGTCGCGATCATGCGGCTGATGGACATGATGCTGGCGCTGCCTTCGCTGCTGCTGGCGATCGTGGTGGTCGCCATCCTGGGGCCCGGCCTGTCCAACGCCATGTTCGCGGTATCCATCGTGGTGCTGCCGCACTATGCGCGACTGACCCGCGCGGCGGTGATCTCGGAACTCGGCAAGGACTACGTGGTGGCCTCGCGGGTCAGCGGAGCCGGGACCCTGCGCCTGATGTTCTCCACGATCCTGCCCAACTGCATGGCGCCCCTGATCGTGCAGGCGACGCTGGGCTTCTCGACCGCGATCCTGGATGCGGCCGCGCTCGGCTTCCTCGGCCTGGGAGCCCAGCCTCCCACTCCGGAATGGGGAACCATGCTGGCCTCCGCGCGCGAGTTCGTGACCCGCGCCTGGTGGGTCGTCACCTTCCCGGGCATCGCGATCCTGGTCACCGTTCTCGCCTTCAACCTCATGGGCGACGGGCTTCGCGACGCCCTCGATCCCAAGCTCAAGCGTTGACAGCCATGCCGCTACTCGACATCCGCAACCTGTCGGTGGAGTTCGCGACCCGCTCCGGCACCTTCCGCGCCGTGGACGGCGTGGACCTCCACGTGGAGGAAGGGGAGGTGCTGGGCATCGTCGGCGAATCCGGATCCGGCAAGTCCGTCACCTCGCTCGCCGTGATGGGGCTGATTGGCCACAACGGCCGCATCGTCGCCGACCGCATGGAATTCGCGGGCACCGACCTGCGCAGCCTGTCGCCGCGCCAGCGCCGCCGGCTCACGGGCAAGGACGTGGCGATGGTGTTCCAGGAGCCCATGTCCTCGCTGAACCCGTGCTTCACGGTGGGCTTCCAGATCATGGAGACCCTGAAGGTCCACGAGGGGCTGGACCGGGCGCAGCGCCGCCGCCGCGCCATCGAGCTGCTGGATCAGGTCGGGATCCCGGACCCGGAAAGCCGCCTCTCGGCCTTCCCGCACCAGCTCTCGGGCGGCATGAGCCAGCGCGTGATGATCGCCATGGCGATCGCGTGCAGCCCGCGCCTGCTGATCGCCGACGAGCCGACGACCGCGCTCGACGTCACGATCCAGAAGCAGATCCTGGACCTGCTCGTCTCGCTGCAGAGGGACCGGGGCATGGCCCTGGTCCTGATCACCCACGACATGGGCGTGGTCGCAGAGACAGCGCACCGGGTCGCCGTGATGTATGCCGGCCAGGTCGTCGAGACCCGCCCCGCGCGCGCCCTCTTCGAGGCGCCGCGGCACCCTTATACCGGCGCCCTGCTGGATGCGCTGCCCGAGCGTGCGCTGGGCCGGCGGCGGCTGCCCACGATCCCGGGCGTGGTGCCCGGCATCGCCGACCGTCCGCCCGGCTGCGTCTTCAATCCGCGCTGCCCGAAGGCGCAGGCGGACTGCCGCATGGGACCGATCCCGATGTTTCCCGACGAGACGGGCGCCGCGCGGTGCCTGCATCCATTGCGCCAGGTTGGAGGGCAGGCGGCATGACCGGTACCGCCATGGACATGCGGCAGGGGCCCGGCAGCGGGACCGAGACGGCCTCGCCGGTCGTGCTCGAGGCGCGCGATCTGAAACGCTACTACTCGATCCGCCGCGGCATGTTCGCTGCCGATGCCACGGTGAAGGCCGTGGACGGCGTGTCCTTCGCGCTACGCGCCGGCAGCACGCTCGCCGTCGTGGGTGAGTCCGGCTGCGGGAAGTCGACGCTGGCCCGCGTGGTCACGCTGATCGACGAGCCGACCTCGGGCGAAATGCGTTTCGACGGGCGGCTCGCGGCCGAGTTCGATGGCAGGACGCTGCGCCGGAAGGTGCAGATGATCTTCCAGAACCCCTACGGCTCGCTGAACCCGCGCAAGAAGGTCGGGCAGATCCTCGAGGAGCCGCTGGAGATCAACACCAGCCTTTCCAAGGCCGAGCGGCGCGAGCGGGCGCACGTGATCATGGCCAAGGTCGGCATGCGCCCCGACCAGTACGACCGCTACCCGCACATGTTCTCGGGCGGCCAGCGCCAGCGCATCGCTATCGCCCGCGCCCTGATGCTGAACCCCGAGGTGGTCGTCGCCGACGAGCCGGTCTCGGCCCTGGACGTGTCGATCCAGGCGCAGGTCCTCAACCTGATGATGGACCTCCAGGAGGAGTTCAAGCTCGCGTACCTCTTCATCAGCCACGACCTGTCGGTGGTCCGGCACATCGCCGAGGACGTGCTGGTGATGTATCTCGGCAAGCCCGTGGAGCACGGCCCCAAGGAGACGATCTTCGCCCGCGCGCGGCATCCCTATACCCGCACGCTGCTGGCGGCGACGCCAAGGGTCGCCTTCGAGGACAAGCCCCAGATACCGCCCCCGAAGGGCGAGCTTCCCTCGCCTCTGAACCCGCCCCCAGGCTGCGCCTATCATCGGCGATGCCCCTTCGCGACCGAACGCTGCGCAACGGAGGTGCCGCCGCTGCGCCCGGTCGATGGCCGATTGGTCGCGTGCCACTATGCCGAGCAGATGGCTTGATCGCCGCCCACGCCGGACGGCGCGGATTTCGGACGCTTGCATTGTCGCGTGACACTGGGCCACGCTTGTGGGCCGTGGCTCCGACTGGAACAGACGCACGGTCATGACCAAGGACCTCCGTCCCGCGCGGATAGCCCGCCTCGCCGCAGCGCTGTTCGACGCGCCCATGGCGGCGCTTTGTCAGGCCGAGGGGGACGATCTCAGGCTGGAGGCGGCCGTGGGCGCCGACACGCCCTCGATCGAGCGGGGTCTTCTGGCCCTGTGCCGGCGGGGCGCGCGCGACGGGCTGGTGTTCGAGCCGGACCTGCGCCAGGACCCGTCCCGGACGGGCGAGGCGCTGCCGGCGGGGATGGGGCCCGGCTTCCGCTTCGCGGCGGCGGCGGCGCTCCGCGGGCCGGACGGCGAGATCGTCGGCGCCCTCTGCGTCGCCGATCGGCTGCCCCGGTCCGACACCGGCCAGGAGGGCCGGCAGCTTCTTGCGGATTTGGCGGCCCTCGCCGTCGAGGGGGAGGTGGCCGCCGCCGGCGACGGGCTGGCCCAGGAGCGCGCCGCGCGCGAGGCGGCCGAGCGCGATGCCGCCGAGGCCCGCGAGCGGCTGGAGCAGGAGCAGCGCACCCGCTCGCGCTTTCTGTCGGCCGCCAATCATGACCTGCGCCAGCCCTTCCAGGCCCTGCACCTGTTCCTGCACCTGCTGCAGGCCAAGCTGACGGACCCGGCGCAGCGCGAACTCGCCGACCGGATCGAGCAGGCCGTCAGGAACGGCGAGGCCATGCTGACCGGCCTTCTCGACCTCAGCGCCCTCGAGATGGGCCGGACTCGGGTCACGACCTCCCGGATCCGCCTCTCCGAGGTGCTGGAGCGCCTCGTCGAGGAGTTCGAGCCCCAGACCCAGGCCAAGGGCCTGCGCCTGCGCTTCTCCCCGACCGAGCTGGAGGCCGAGACCGACCAGACGCTGCTGGAGCGGATCCTGCGCCACATCCTCGCCAATGCCGTGCGCTACACGATGCAGGGCAGCGTGCTCTTGGGGGTGCGGCGGCGGGCGGGGCATGCGGTCATCGAGGTCTGGGACACCGGGCCGGGGATCGCGCAGACCGACCGCGAGCGGATCTTCGAGCCCTTCGAGCAGGTCGCCTCGGGCGCCAAGGGCGATCAGGGCGGGCGGCTGGGCCTCGGCCTCGCCATCGTCGAGCGGACGGCGAGGCTGCTGAACATCACGGTCGAGCTGTGCTCGGTCCCGGGCCGCGGCTCGGTGTTCCGCATCCGCCGTGCCCCGCGTGGTGTCCGTGCCCGTGCCCGAGCCCCAGAAGCCCGAGGCCGAGGCGGTGGTGGTGATCGAGGACGACCCCGTCCAGCTCATGGCGGTGCGCATGATCCTGGAGGGCTGGGGTCTCAGCGTCGTGGCGGCGCCCAGCCGCGAGCGCGCCCAGGCCGCTCTGCAGCAGGGCGGGCTGAGGCCCGGGCTGGTGCTCTCGGACCTGCGCCTGCGGGGAAGCGAGACCGGGATCGACGCGGTCGCCGCCCTGCGCGAGGTGCTGGAGGCGATTCCCGCCATCCTGATGACGGGCGACACGAGCCCCGAGCAGGTGCGCGCCGCCCAGTCCGCGGGGATCCACCTGCTGCAGAAGCCCTTCGGCCCCGAGCATCTGCGCAGCGCCATCGAGCGCGTGACCGGCTGGACGCTGGCGGGGTGAGCCCTGCCGCGGCGCGTCAGGTCCCTATGAAGCGGCGCTCCTCGCCCTCGAGCGCCAGGCAGGTCAGGTGGCCGGTCGCGTAGGCGCCGGTGTCGATTCCGATGCGGTTGGCGCGAATCACGGGCAGCTCGGCGATCGTGTGGCCGTGGACGACGATCTTGCCGAAATCGTCGTCGCACTTCAGGAACTCGTCCCGGATCCAGAGCAGGTCGTCAGGGCTCTGGCGGGACAGGGGCACGCTGGGTCGCACCCCGGCATGGGCGAAGAAGTAGTCGCCGATCGTCAGGCTCATCCGCGTATGACGCAGGAACGCGGCATGGGCCGGCGGCAGGGCCGATGCGAGTGCCCGGCTCGTCGCTTCCAGCAGGGCGGGATCCGGCCTTTCCGTGGGAGGAATGCGGATGCCATAGCTCGCGAGCGTCTCGCGCCCGCCGAAGCGCAGCCAGTGCTGCCCGCTGGCGGGGTTCTCCAGGAAGTCGAGCATCGCCTGCTCGTGGTTGCCGCGCAGGAACACGGCGCCGAAGCCCGGCAGCGGCGGCCGCAGCAGCAGCTCGATCACCTGGCGGGACCAGTGCCCGCGGTCGACATAGTCGCCGAGATAGACGAGGTAGTTGGCGGGGCCCGGGCGCTCCGCCGCGTCCGTTTCGATCTGGTGCAGCAGCGTCGTCAGCAGGTCCAGGCGGCCGTGGATGTCCCCGACCGCGTAGACGCGCACGCCCCTGGGCACGCTGGCCGCGCGCGCCTCTTCATGCGGCTTCTGCCGATGCAACAGGTTCATGACCACGTCGGCACCCGATTCCGAACCGCTCGCCCGGAGCATGGACCACGGAGCGGAAGTCGCGCAACGGGCCTGCTCCGCCCGGTCCGTTCCCGTCCCGACCCGCAAGGCGCGGGCCATTCGACAATTAATCGCGGGGTGCCGTGCTGTCGAGTGTGAGGGTCATGCCCTCCAGAGGTACCGAAACCCGACGGGTCGCCATACGCGGCCAGTGGTAGGGCTCAGTCTCCCCTTTGCCGCCGGGCGTGAACTCGATGGTCAGGACCCTGCCGCGGGCAAGGTCGGGCATGAGCCTCGCCGTCGCGGCGCAGGCGAGGCCCAGGCCGTGGCTGTCCTTCACGCGGGCAAAGCGCGCCACCAGCTCGTTTCCGGCCGAGGTGACGCGGCCCTGCTTCACCTCGGCATAGAAGCCGCGGAACTCGTCGGGGCCCCAGGCGGGTTCCTGGTCCGCATCGACCGCCCGAGCGAGCCGGGTGAGCTCCGCCTCGGTGTAGAAGGGCAGCCGCGCGCCATCGTCGATGGCGATCCAGGCGGGCCGCTCGGCCGCGACGGGCGCGTCGAACGCCACGTGGAGGGTCACGCAGGACCGGCTGCGCCGCAGGGTCACGGCGACCTCGCCATCCTTGCCGATCGCCGCGTCATAGCGCTGGCGCAGGGTCAGATGGCACTGCCTGTCCCCGCCGTCGCTGCACGAGTGCGTCCAGACGGGCCGGTCGCCGCCGGGCTTCTCCGGCGACGCCGACGCCGCAGCGGGCGCGAGCGCCGCAAGGGCAGTCAGCAGGAGGAGGTAAGGGAACGGACGGAGCATGGAGATCGCCGGACGGTGTCTGCCTCGGTGATCATGGACCACTCGGATTTCGGCTTGGTTAATGGCTGCGCTGCTGCGAATCGGTGTAGGTCCATGTGCCTTTGGAGGAGGCTGCGGCACAATGCGATGCGTGCCAGTTGATTAGGCATGACCGCAATACCCGCCGTTCCGACCGAAGTTCTCGATGCAGCCAAGGAGGCGCGCCTCCGCTACGTGGACGATCGCCGGCCGGGTATCCGGCGTCGCGCGCGCGGAAAGGGCTTCGTCTACGAGATGCAGGACGGCTCGACGGTCCGCGATCCCGCCATCCTCGAAAGGATCGCAGGGCTCGTGATCCCGCCGGCCTGGACGGATGTGTGGATCTGCACCGTGCCCAACGGACACGTCCAGGCGACCGGCCGGGATGCCAAGGGACGCAAGCAGTACCTTTATCATCCGCGCTGGCGCGAGGTGCGCGACTCCCACAAGTTCGAGCGTGTGGTCGGCTTCGTGGACGCCCTGCCGACCCTGCGCACGCAGGTCGAGGCCGACCTGGCACTCCGCGGCCTGCCTCGAGACAAGGTGATCGCGCTGATCATCGAGCTGATGGGGCGGACCTTGATCCGGATCGGGAACCGGCAGTATGCCGTCGCGAACGGCTCCTACGGGCTGACGACACTGCGCGACGAGCATGTCGAGGCCGAGCGGGGACGGCTTGTCTTCGACTTCGTGGGCAAGCACGGGAAGGAGCACCGGATCGAGCTGCGCTCGCCACGCCTCGCCCGGCTGGTCCGGAAGGTCCAGGACCTGCCGGGCCACGAGCTCTTCCAGTTCGTGGACGAGGACGGAAGCCGGCACACCGTCGAATCCGCCGATGTGAACGAGTATCTTCGCCGCGTCACTGGCGAAGAGTACACCGCCAAGGACTTCCGCACCTGGGGCGCGACGGTTGCCGCCGCAGCCGAGCTGTGCGCCCTGCCGCCGGCGGCGCTCAAGACCGAGGCCAAGCGCAACGTCAGCGCGGTCATCAAGAACGTCGCGCGCCGGCTCGGCAATACGCCGGCCCTTTGCCGGAAGGCCTACGTCCATCCGGTCGTGCCGAGCAGCTATCTCGACGGAACGCTGGTGGAGGGACTCGCCACATGCCGCGCGGCGCTGGAGGGCGCTTGCCCGCCGAAGCTCGACCTGGACGAGGCGGCGGTCGCGGCCTATCTCCGATCCGTCCGGTAGGCTTTCCTTTACCCCGCCGACGGTATCAGGCTTCCGACGGATCACGGAAGGCGATGTCCCATGAGACCAGGAACCCGCTTCGTCCTGGGCACTGCGGCAGCGATCGGCGTTGCGGCGCTCGTTCGGCCGGTTCTGGCCCAGGACCAGCCCTCCTCCCGCATCGAGATCGAGCGTCCAGTGCGACGGCAGGTCCCGCCGCCGGAGGGGTGGCAGACCTTGATCCCGCCGCCCGCGCCCAAGGCCCAGCCCGATCCGAGGCTGCTGCTGGCCCCGCGCGACCAGGGCATCCCGATGGTGGGCGATCGCATGGACCGCCAGCAGACCGAGGAGGAACTCGTCAGGACCACGCTGCTCAACCGGTTCGGCGGCCTCGGATTCTCGCAGCTCGGCTCCTTCTCGCGCGAAGGGGAGTTCTACGCGGCCGAGGTGCAGAGGATCGACGGGCGCTGGGTCTGGATCCTGATCGACCCCCGCACCGGCGAGATCACGCCACGGCCCTGAGCCGGCTTCTGCCCCTGGCGATGCCGAGTCTGCCGTCAGTAAAGGCCGAGGACGCCCACGCGGGTGGCGGGACGACGGGCATCCTCGAACTCGGCTTCGTCGAGCCGGGCCTCCGTCGTCATGCAGCCCTGCAGCGCGCCGACGGACAGGCGCGCCCGGGTCAGATCCGCGCCACGCAGGCTGACGACCCAGGTCCGGCCCGTCGGGCGACCCCTGGGGTCGAGGATCTCGGCCGGAGCGAGACGGGCACCCTGAAGGTCCGCGCCGACCAGCCGGGCATAGCCGAAATCCGCTCCAGACAGGTCGGCGCCGCGAAGGATCGCCCCGCTGAGGTCGGCTCCCGAGAGATCCGCCATCACGAGCTTCGCCTGCGCCAGCACCGCCTCGACCAACGAGGCGCCGCGCAGCGTGGCGCCGCTCAGGTCGACGTCGCGCAGGTCGATCCGGTCCAGCCGCTGGCCGTCCAGATCGGCCCGGGCGCCACGGCGCCCATTGCTCTGGATCCAGCGCTCGTGGTCGTGGATGATCCGCTGGATCTCGGAACCCATCGAATCCATCAGGGCCGAGAAGCGCGCGCCCTGGATGTCGGCAGGCGAAAGATCACAGCCTTCCAGGATCGCGCCCACCAGTTCGGCATCCCTGAGGATGGCGCCCCCCAGCCGAGTCTCGGCCAGCCGCGCGCCGAACAGGCGGGCTCCTGTCAGGTTCGCCCGCGACAGGTCGGCGCCGGTCAGGTCGGCGTTCTGCAGGTCGCAGCCGCGCAGGTCGGCGCCGGTCAGGTCCGCGCCGCGCAGCACCGTCTCCATCAGGTCGGTGCGTTCGGCCGCGCCGCCATGGCGCGCGCGCGGCGGAGGGCTCAGATCCGCGGCCCGGAGCTTCGCGTCGGTGCAATCGGCGCCCCGCATGCGCGCCCCGCGCATCAGGCTGCGCGAGAGGTCCGCCCCGCCCAGGCGGGAGCGTCGCAGGTCCGCACCGGACAGGTCGGCACCTTCCAGCCGGGCATCATCCAGCCGCGCCCGCGACAGCTTCGCCCCGGCCAGGCGTGCTCCGCGCAGATCTGCCCTCGACAGGTTGATGCCCTCGAGCTCCGCACGGCTGAGCTCCGCGCGCATGCCGTCGGCCGCGCCAGCGACCCAGCGGGCGTGGCGTTCAAGGATGTCATCGACCCAGGATGGACGCACCATGGCTACCTCTTTCGGTCGGATGATCGGTAAGAGTCATTACGAACCCTTAAAAGAAGCTGCAGCATGATCCGCAACGGCATGTTGACGGCACGTTGCGGTGCGGCAACGGCACGGGACATTTTTGGCGCGTGCCTTGGCTTCGGCAGGAATCGAGGCTAAGACCGGACGAAATGCGTAAGGACGATCGATGAAGCGCGTGCTGACGGTGGTGCTCGCCGGCCTGGCGATCGGAACCCAATTTTCCGCGGCGGCGTCGGTGGCGGCGCCGACTCCGGCGGTCGCCGGCGCGGCGGTGCGGCCGGCCGCGGTCGCGGATGGCGCGCTCGCGGGGCGCCTTGCAGCGCCGGGACCGCTAGCGGTCGAGGGGCGGGCCCTCGCCCATGGCGATTCGGTCCGCCGCTTCTACACCGAGCGCAAGGGGCAGGCGGCCTGGACCGGGCCTTCGGGCCTGACGGCGCAGGGCGCTGCCGTGGTCGCGGCCCTGCAGGATGCCGCAGCCGAGGGGCTGGACCCCGCCGACTACCTGCCTGCATCCATCAAAGCGCGGCTGGTCCCCGCCACGGCCGAGCGACGCGTCGAGCTGGAACTGCTGATCTCCGACGCGCTGATGTCCTATGCGGTCCATCTGCGGTCCGGCCGGCTGGACCCCGCCGGCCTGGACGAAGCCTTCGCCGTGGCGCCGGTCGCGCTCGACCCCGTGGCGGCCGCCCAGGCGATCGCGACCGCGCCAGACGCCACGGCCAAGCTGGCGGCGCTGGCCCCGCCACACCTCGACTACGCGGCCCTCAGAAAGGCGCTGGCGGTCTATCGCGAGGCCGTCGCCGCCGGCCGCGGCTGGCCGGCGGCCGGCCCCGGGCCGATCCTGAAGCCCGGCATGCAGGACGCCTCGGTGCCCGCGCTGCGCCGGCGCCTCGCCTCCACGGGGGAGTTCGCCGGCGCAGATCTCGACTCCGACATCTACGACGAGGAGCTGGAAGCGGCGGTGAAGCTGTTCCAGGCCCGGACCGGCCTCGGCGACGACGGTGTCGTGGGCGTGCGCACGCGCGCACAGCTCAACGTCTCGCTGGAGCGGCGGATCCAGCAGATCGTCGTGAACATGGAGCGGCTGCGCTGGCTTCCCGACCGTCTCGGCGACCGGCACGTGATCGTCAACCAGCCGGACTATTCCCTGAAGGCGGTCGAGGGTGGCGCCGTCAAGCTGCAGATGCCGGTGATCGTCGGATCCGCCGTGCGCCAGACCCCGATCCTGGCGAGCCGGATCGGGCATCTCGTGTTCAATCCCACCTGGACGGTGCCTGAGACCATCGCCCGCGAGGACATCCTGCCCAAGGCGATCAAGGATCCCGGTTTCTTCATCCGCGAGAACATCACGATCCGCGAAGGCTGGGGCGAGGACGCGATGGTCGTGAACCCCTACGACGTCGATTGGAAGCGCGTCGGCAAGGGCATCACGCGCTACCGGCTGCGCCAGGAGGCCGGGCCGACGAACCCGCTGGGCACGGTCAAGTTCATGTTCCCCAACGCGTTCGACGTCTATCTCCACGACACCCCGCAGCGCGGGAAGTTCACCCGGGACGTCCGTACCCTGTCCTCGGGCTGCGTGCGCGTGGGCGATCCCGATGCGCTGACGGCCTTCCTGTTCTCCGGGATGGCCGACTGGCCCGCCGAGAGGATCCAGCAGGTGCGTGACGCCGGACAGACCCGCACGGTCTATCTGCGGCGTCCGGTCCCGGTCTACCTGACCTATCAGACCGTGGTCCCGGACCCCGAGAGCGGCGTGCAGTTCCGCCCAGACATCTATGACCGCGACCAGCTGATGATCCAGGCTCTGGCGAAGCGGCACGCGGGATCCCTGAAGGTGGCCGCCGTCCCGGCCACGACTCCGGCCATGGTCCCGGCAGCGACACCCGCCAAGGCCACGAGCCCCTGACCGCGGGCCGGGGCCCACGAAGCCCCGGCTCGCCCGTCCCGCAAGGGCACCCCGAACGGGCGGGAATGCTGGTTCTGCCTCTATCGTGAGCACATCGGCAGTCACACCTATCAACCTTTGCTTAACACGCCCCCGTTAAATACTTTGGGCAGCAGTTGGGTCGAAATCGGGCAGAACCGGGGCTAACTCCGGCTCCGATCCCAACGAGGAACCGAAGCTGCGGGGGCTTCATGGACCAGGATCGTGCCGGAGATGCGCCGGCGATCGGGCGCAGGCGTCTTCTGATGCTGGGGGCTGCGGCCCTTGCGACGGCGGCCACGCTTCCCGCGGGCGAAGCCGAAGCGGCCGCCCGAACGCTTCCGCCGCGGCGGCTGTCCTTCCTGAACCTGCATACGGGCGAGCGGCTTTCGGCGGAGTACTGGTCCCGGGGCAGCTACCAGAAGGATGCGCTCCGGGCGATCGAGCGGCTCCTGCGCGATCACCGCAACGACCAGGTCCATCCCATCGACCCGCGGCTGCTGGATCTCGTGCACGGCCTCTATGCCAAGATCGGGCGCCGCGATCCCCTGCATGTGATCTCCGGCTATCGCTCGCCCGCGACCAACGCGATGCTGCACGAGACCACCGACGGCGTCGCCAACTTCAGCTATCACATGCGCGGGATGGCGATCGACATCCGCATGCCCGGCGTGGACACGCGGCGGATCTATCGCTCCGCGCTCGCGATGCGCCGCGGCGGCGTCGGCTTCTATCCCCGCAGCAACTTCGTCCATGTCGACGTGGGCCCGGTCCGCACCTGGTAACTGTCCGCCGATCGACAGGATCGTGTGAAGCGGCACCGGCTTCGGTGAACTGGGAATGGTTTGAGGTTCGAGGCGGACCCGAGACCGCTCCCGGCTGACGCGGGCTGGCGCAGGCAGAACGCGGTCAGGATGCGGTCAGGACGTGGGCGGCCGAGACCGCCGCCGCGGCGCGGGCGGCAAGAGGCTGGATCTCCCCGGCGAAGGCCATGTCGCTGGCGCCGCAATGTTGGAGAACCACGTCGGGACGGCCCGCCACCGTCTCTTCGTGCGCCCAATCGCGCCGCCATTCGCCGACCACGGCCATCCAGGTGATCGGCCGGCGCCGGCCGTGGCCAAGCGGCGCGCGGGAGCAAGTTCACGGGGGTCGGCGCTCTGCGGCGTCGCGGAACCCGGTGTCACACCGTCACTTCAGTGACCAGAGGCCACCGGAAAGGCGCGGACGTGCCCCGCCTGGAAGTCTTCTTCCCTAAACTCGTCTGCTGCCCCGAGGCCGAGCCTCGCCGGCAGACCCGCGCGGATCACCCCGCGCGGGTCCGCGCTCAGGCGGTGGCGCGCGTCACCACGGCGCCGCGGCCATCGCCTTGACGCTCTCGGGGAAGGGGCATTCCTTCCGGACCGCGGGCATGTACTTGCTGATGAGCTGGATCGCCTCGGGCGAAGGGCCCTTGAGCTGGTTCATGGTCGAGGTGACGGCGCGATGCTCGTCCGCCGTCATGTTCTTGGCCCAGCTCGCATTCATGCACTGGCACAGGTTCCAGGCGTCCGCCGCCTGACGGTCGTCGGCGGGGCGGCGCTGGAACATCTCGTAGCACTGGACGGGCGTGGGGATCACGCCTCCGGCGGTCTGGGCCTGAGCGGCGCCCGCAAGGACGAGCACGGAGAGGACGGGAACGGACGCGAGAAGGCGCATGATGGTGAAACTCCCTTTGGGCCGTCTCGAATCGTGGCTGCCGCGGAAGCGGCCCGTCCATTGCCCGAAGGTGCATGAAGAGATCCGCGGCCTTCGTCCACGACTCCACCCTGCGGCAGCCCTTCCAGGGACATTGCCGACAAGCTGATATATTAGTATATCATCCGTGGCCGGCTGGAACGGGGTGCCACTCCATGGTCGGCTGTCCCGTTGCCGACCTCGCCGGATCCCGGAGCGCGCCGCATGTCCTCGGATGGTCGTCCCTCGTCCAGTGCCGGCCCGATGCCGGCACCGACGGTCGTGGATTTCTCCGCGCGCCGCCAGGAGGCGCTCCTGCGCGAGGCCGCGTTCCTGGCGGCCGACCTCGTCAACGAGATCGCGGTGGCGCAGGCGGGTATCGCGGCGGCCCGGACCGCCGCCCAGGCGCTGCGCGAGCGGATCGCAGCGCTGCCGCATTCCGATGCCGAGCACGAGGATCTCGAACGTCTGTGCCGCCACGCTCTCCAGCGCGGCGACCTGGCGGGGCTAAAGGCGCTGCGCGAGGCCGTGTCGCGCCGCTTCCTCGGCGAGGCGGGCCCGGCGCCCGCCGGGCTGCGCTCGTCCGGCGGCCCGGCGGAGATGAAGTCGCCGCTTTTCGCGGGCTATGAGGAAGGACGCCCCGACGACGGCAGCCGCTCGGTCTGAGGCGCCTTTGGCGCCGGCTCTTCCTGGCGCCGTGTCCCGGTGCTGCTCAGCCGCGGCTTAGTCGCCGGGCGTGGGGGCGTGCTCCGGAACGATCCCGCCCTCCTTCAGGCGCCGCCAGAACTCGCCCGGGATCCGCTGCCGCATCAGCTCCGCATTCAGGCGGACCTTCTCGGCGCTCTTCGCACCGGGGATCACCGATGCGACGACCGGATGGGCGGCACAGAACTGCAGTGCCGCCGCACGCATGTCGACCTCGTAGTCCCGGCACAGCGCCGCGATGCGGTCCCGCGCCGCGACCTTCTCGGGCTGGGCGGGCGCGTAGTCGAAGCTGGTCCCGCCGGCCAGCAGGCCCGAGTTGTAGGGTCCGCCGATCACCACGCTGACGCCGCGCTCCGCGCAGGCCGGGAACAGCTCGTCGAGCGCCGAGAAGTCCAGGAGGCTGTACCGTCCGGCGAGCAGGAAGACGTCGGGATCGGCCATGCGCAGGGCCCTGAGGCAAGGCTCCGTCAGGTTCACGCCGAGGCCCCAGGCGCGGATGACGCCCTCCTCGCGCAACCGCGTGAGGGCGGCCGCCGCGCCGCCCATGGCGGTCTCGAACATGTCGGTCCACAGGGCGCCGTGATGGTCCTCGGCGATGTCGTGGATGAAGGCGATGTCGATGCGGGCGAGGCCGAGGCGCTGCAGGCTGTCTTCGATCGAGCGCCGCGCGCCGTCGGCGGAGTAGTCGTAGACCGGGCGGAACGGCATGCCGCTCTTCACGAAGGGCGGGTTCTCCGGCTGGCTCTCGTCCGGCAAGAGAAGCCGCCCGACCTTGGTCGACAGCACGAAGTCGTCGCGCTCGCGGGCGCGCAGCGCCTGGCCGAAGCGATGCTCGGACAGCCCGCTGCCGTAATGGGGGGCGGTGTCGAAGTAGCGCACACCGCTGTCCCATGCGGCGGCCAGGGCGCCCTGCGCGGTCTCCTCGTCGACAGGCGCGAACATGTTGCCGAGCGGGGCGCCTCCGAAGCCCAGAGGTCCTGGCGGGCGGAAGCGCGGCTTTGCGTCGGCCATCGGGCTCTCCTGCATCGTGGGGGCTTCGCCGCATGGCGGCGCGATGCATGCTTCAACGCGGCGGCCGGCGCGACGTTTCGTGGACCATCCGGGAATCTGCCGGCATGGCAGGCAGTCACCCGGGGCCATGGATGCCCCGGGCGTCGCGTCCCCGCGGTCGAGGGAAGGTCCGCCGAAGGGCGTGGGGGCCCTCCGCCTAATGCGCCATCAGGACCGGCAGCGTGGTGGTCTTCAGGATGTCCCGCGTCACGCCGCCGAATGCCATCTCGCGCAGGCGGGAATGGCCGTACCCGCCCATGACCAGGAGATCGGCGCCCTCGTCGGCTGAGAAGTTCAGCAGCACGTCGCTGATGGCGAGCTCGCGGCTCTCGGTCCGGCTCACCGTCACCTCGATCCCGTGGCGGGCAAGATGCCGGGCGATATCCGCGCCGGGCAGCGCGCCGACGGCCTCGGCATCGGGGTTGACCACCAGGATCGTGACCTTGCGCGCGGCGGCCAGGAATGGAAAGGCGTCGTTGACGGCCCGCGCTGCCTCGGCGCTGCCGTCCCAGGCGACCAGCACGCGCTCTCCGATGCTCGGATACTCGCCGAAGCGCGGGATCACCAGGACAGGGCGCCCGCTGCCGAAGAGAAGGTCCTCCGGCCGGGGGCCGTTCATCTGGATGTAGCCGTCCTGCGGCGCCTGACAGACCACGGCGAGGTCGGCGCGGCGCGCCGAACGGCGGGCCCCAATCGCGGGCTCGCCGATCTCGGAGCGCCACTCGGAGCGCGCCTGGATGCCGGCCTCGGCGATGCAGGCCTCGAAGACGGTCTTCACCTCGTCGACGGCCTCTGCGCGCCTCTGGCGCAGCGCGTCCTGGATCAGCTCGCCTCCCTGGCCCGCGACGGGGGCCACGGGCGGGGCGACGAAAAGCCCCGTGACGTGGGCGTCGTGACGGCGCGCGAGCTGCGCCGCGGCCCGCGGCACGGAGGCGGGAACACCGCTTCCGACGAGCAGGAGAATATCTCGAAGCTGCATTTCCGCCTCCCCTGTGATCGGCGGCGCTCCCGCCGCACGTACGCCGAAGAATGCGCCCGGCGGGGCCAGCCGTGATTGATCGAGGTCAACCGCGCCGCATCCGCGCATCGGCCGGGCCGGGCCGGGCCGGGGCGGGGCGGGCGGGGCAGGGGGCAGGCGTGCCGAGCTGCCGGCGACGCCGTGGCTTCGCGGCCTTCGACCCCTGGTCGAAGGAAGCCGGAACTCCTACCTAGCAAAGGGGCGCGACCTTGGGCGGCCCTTCCAGGGAGGCTTCCGATGCGTTCACCGGACGACTGGCAGATCCCGCCGGAGTTCCAGCCCGATCCGAAGGCGCTGGGCTACGATCTCGACCACGCCCTCGCATCCGTGGTTTCGCTGCGCGCGCGGGTGCCGGGCGACGCCTTCACGGCCGAGGTCCTGGGGACGGAGCGCTCCGGCCAGGGCGTGGTGATCCGCGCCGACGGGCTCGTGCTGACAATCGGCTACCTGATCACCGAAGCGGAGGAGGTCTGGCTCACGAACCGGGACGGGCGGGTCGTGCCGGGCCATGCGCTGGCTTACGACTATGGCAGCGGCTTCGGCCTCGTGCAGGCCCTTGCGCCGCTTGGGGCCCCGGCCATGCCGCTGGGGGACTCCCGGCGCGCGGCACTCGGCGATTCGGTGGTCATCGGCGGGGCCGGCGGGCGCAGCCGCTCGCTGTCGGCCCGCATCGTGGCCCGGCAGGAGTTCGCGGGTTACTGGGAATACCTGATCGAGGATGCGATCTTCACCGCGCCGTCCCATCCCAACTGGGGCGGAACCGCGCTGATCGGCTCGCGCGGCGAGCTGCTGGGCATCGGGTCGCTGCAGCTCCAGCATCAGGCGCCCGGTGGGCGCGTCGTTCCTCTGAACATGAGCGTTCCCATCGACCTGCTGAAGCCGATCCTGGACGATCTTCTGACCCGCGGCCGCGCGGCCGGACCCTCGCGGCCCTGGCTTGGGCTGTACGCCATGGAGGACGAAGGCAACCGGGTCATCGTCGTCGGCCTGGCCGGTGACGGTCCTGCCAAGCGCGCCGAGCTGCGTGCCCGCGACGTCGTGCGCGCGGTCGCTGGAAAGCCCGTCGGGACGCTCGCCGGGTTCTACCAGGCGCTTTGGGCCGTCGGCCCTGCGGGGATCGACATCCCTCTGACCCTGGAGCGCGACGGGGATGTCTTCGACGTCCGGGTCGGCTCGGCGGACCGGGACGCCTTCTTGAAGCCGGCCCGCCTGCATTGAGGACGGCGGACCGGACGGAGCGCCGTCCGGTCCGCCGCCGTCTCCGGCAGCATTGCCGCGGTCACCTGCCGCGGCCGGTCTTCTCCTGGAGCGCGTCGATGCGCTTGGAGGCGTCGGCCTTTGTCAGGCCTTCTTCGAAGCGCTCTCCGGCCTCCTCGCTCAGGGTCTTCAGGTACGAGGCCTGGGCGCCGGTCATCGGCTCGTCACCGGTTGTCCAGTCCTCGGGATCCTTCTCGAGGTTGGAATCCTTCGCATAGGATTCGTCGACCTTCTGCCTCGTCATTCCGGACTCCATTGTTCTTGGTCCGTTCTCATCAACCATCTGTGCGGGAGTTGGTTCCCCAAGGGTGCCTATGGGGCGGGCACGGCTTCCGCGGCGTCGGCGCCGAGCTCCAGGCCGGTGCCGCCGACGAGATGGACGACGACGGAGCCGAACCATCCTTCCAACTCGGCGCGGACCGGCAGGGGCAGGCCGCCGGGTCCGATTGGCGCGAGCCACAGCGTCATGGGACGCCGATCCGCCTGGTTCGCGCTCGAAGCCGACCGGCCGCGCCAGAAGCCCGCGAGCATGCGCTGGTCCAGGGAGCAGCGGATGGCCGGGCCGGAATAGATGCCGTAGCTGGTGGCGGTGAGCGCCGCCGTTCCCGTGTCGCTGGCCACGAGGTCGTAGCGCGCAAGCCCGTCGAAGATGCGTTCCGTGCCGCCACAGCGCCCATCCCGAAAGGCCGCGAGCACCGTCGATAGCCCCGCGCTCAAGGGATCCACGGTCCCGGGCTTCACGGCGTCCGGCACGGGATCCCGATCCTGCCTGGCCGCGGGAGGCTCGACCGCCTCCGCCACTCCGCCATTGCCGTACTCCACGGTGACCGTGCGCGCGCTGCCGCGGAACGTCCGGTCCGAGCGGTATCGTTCCGGGCGGGCCCCGGACGGCACCAGCGTCCCTTCGGCGCGCGAGCGCCCCCGGAACGATGCCAGCCAGTCGGCCAGGCCGCGCGACGCCGCCTCTCCCTCGAGCTCGTAGCGTCCCTCGTGCAGCCGCGCGACGATGCCCGCGTCGAAGGCGTGAAGGCCGCCGACATGGATCGCATAGCGCAGCGCCACGTCGCTGGGGGACGGCGCGGCCTCGGCCCGGGGCCACGCGGACGGGGCGGCCAGCAGAAGCACCAGCGCGGGGAGCAGGCGGACGTGCATCGGGCGGCTCTCCTGGTCGCGGGCATCGCGGCCGGGCGCAGGATGCGCCACGGCGCGCCGTGCCGGGTTCCGGCGCATGGCCGTTGAGATGGGGTGCCGGATGGAGCTTGCCAGGGGCGCTGCCTGAAGGTCCAGGGCGCGAAGGTCCGGACAGGGTGCCGCCCGGCGCCATGGATCTCCGCCCGCGCCCGCGCGTTCTGCTGCTGGGGACGCCGCTCGGGGAGCCGCCGCGGCGCCGCCCGCAGGAGGCGTGCCTGTGGACGATCACCCCGGCCGCGGAGCCCGGCAGCACCGCGCGTGGAGCCTGCTTGCCGCCGGATGGTCCCTGCTGGCGCCGGTGGCGATCCTGGCGGTCGTCCTGGTGGTTCTGGGGCCCGCCATGTTCCGGACCGCGGGGGCCGAGGCGGACGACCGCCGTCCGCTCGGGCCCGGCGACAGGGCACTGTTCGGGCCCGTGGCGCTCGTCCTGCCGGACCGGCCAGCCGCGGACGAGGCGGGGGGTGCCCTGGGAACCGGGACCTTCGTATCGCCCTGCCACGTCCTCACTGCCTATCACCTGGCCTTCGAGCCCGACGGGATCGCCGACGACAGCCGTACCTACCGCGTGCGAGCCACCGTCGCCGGCCTTCAGGCCCGGGGCCGGCCGGTGACCTGGGGGCGGCCGCGGGACTGGGCGCTCCTGGAGGTCAGGCCCTGCATCGGCTGGCGCACGGGCTGGTATGCGATGGCGGCGCTCAACACCGGCCGCGCGTCCCGTCAAGGCATGGACGTCGCCCTGGCGGGCTATCCCGCCGACAAGGGCGGCGAGGCCGCCTGGCTGGACCCCGCCTGCAGGATCCTGGGCACGGCGGATTTCGGCATGTCCTGGGTGCACGACTGCATGACCGCCCCGGGGAACTCGGGCGGGCCGCTCCTGCGGCTGGATGGTTCCGGCGAGCCTTGCCTGATCGGGATGGTGACCGGCTTCGCGCCGCGCGACGGCCAGCGGTCGCCGCCGGATCTCGCCCCGGGCGGCGTCGCGGTCGCCGCGGCCCAGTTCATCAGCGACGTGCTGCCCTACGTGGCGGACGCCGCGGTGCCGGGGCAGGGCAGGCTTCCGGCGAAGCCTGCGGGGTTGCGCGGGCGCGGCTGTGCGCCGGTCTCCCTGGCGCTCGGCCCCTGAGCGGCGTATCCCCGCTCACGATCCCGTGTACTGCGCGGCATGGGCCTGAGCGAGGCGGATCATCTGGACCTTGCGCAGGGCGATCT
Organism: Arenibaculum pallidiluteum; assembly: GCF_017355985.1. GTDB lineage: Bacteria > Pseudomonadota > Alphaproteobacteria > Azospirillales > Azospirillaceae > Arenibaculum > Arenibaculum pallidiluteum. The sequence goes on along the minus strand of NZ_JAFIQU010000008.1, from coordinate 15 downwards.
CGGCACGCAGGCGGA
>NZ_JAFIQU010000007.1 GCF_017355985.1 Arenibaculum pallidiluteum | reverse complement strand
GTACGGCCTGGGCCCGCTCTATTCCGAGAAGGCCGTGCAGTCCGGCATGACCACGGCCAAGGCCGACCTGATCTTCGCCTCCCTGCCCTACCGGATCCTTCATCGGTTCCAGAAGCCGATCTACGACAAGATCCGCGAGGTCGACGCCGACTTCTACCGCGACCTCGAGAAGGCGGGCTTCAGGCTCGACTTCGGCGCCGACGAATCCGGCCTGTTCATGAAGTACCTGCGCCGGGGGTCCGGCTACTACATCGACATCGGCGCCTCGCAGCTGATCATCGACGGCAAGATCAAGCTGGAGTCCGGCCAGGTCGAGGAGATCACCGAGACCGGGGTCGTGCTGGACAGCGGAAAGGAGATCCCGGCCGAGGTGATCGTCTATGCGACGGGCTACGGCTCCATGAACGGTTGGGTCGCCGACCTCGTGAGCCAGGAGGTCGCGGACAAGGTCGGCAAGTGCTGGGGCCTGGGCTCCGACACGCCCAAGGACCCCGGCCCCTGGGAGGGCGAGCAGCGCAACATGTGGAAGCCGACCCAGCAGGAGGCGCTGTGGTTCCACGGCGGGAACCTGCACCAGTCCCGCCACTACTCCCAGTTCCTGGCGCTGCAGCTCAAGGCGCGCATGGAGGGCATCCCGACGCCGGTCTACGGGCTCCAGCCCGTGCACCACAGGGCCTGAGAAATCCTGGGCCTTAGAAATCCTGGGCCTGAGTCACGCTGCGGGGGAGCTGGCGCTTCCCCGCAGCCGGCCCCCATCTCCTAGGCCAGCCAGCCGAGGGCCAGCACCACCAGGACGAGGATCGCCGCGGCGAGCGCCAGCAGCGGCATCAGCAGGGAACGGCTGCGGTGCTCGGCCGCGGGTGGCGCGGACGACTGCATGGCGGCGCGGGGCATCGGGCGGGCGGCCCCCGACGCGTGGCGCGACGCGCCCGCGCCCATGGGCGGGATCTCGGTCTCGTCCGGCGGTAGGACGTCGGCGGGCGGGGAAGCTGCCGCATCGGGAGCGCGGCGGCTCTCGACCCACTCGTCGTCCAGCTCGACCGCAATGCCGGACTGCTCCAGCCGCTCGATCGCGCGCGCGATGTCGGCCTCCGACATGCTGGCGACCGGCAGCGTCTCGGTGATTTGGTCGACGGTTACGTATCCCTGGCGCCGACCCATCTCCAGGAGACGGTCGAGCGCCGGTTGCTGGTCCGCCATGGCCGGCCTCCCGCTGCCTTTCGCCGAGGTCAACACCGCACCGCAACGTGCCGTTCCCACGGTACCGGCGCGCCTCTGCGCCGCGATCCGCAAATCCGGCGCTGTGATCTTTTGCACACATGTGATGCCGACAGACCACGCCTGGCGCATCCCTGGCGCGTGAAAAGCGCACGGCGCGGCCTGGCCGGCGCGTTGTATTATCTCGCATCTGCGAAACCTTTTTCGATTGTTCCCGCCATGCTTGGGGAGTTGTTCGGCGCCGCCGGCGTGATCGCCGGTTCTTCCTGGGGCCTTCTGCGCAATCGCTACGCGATGCTGATGGTCCAGGGGCTCGGCACCGCCTTTTTCGGCCTGCACTACCTCGTGCTCGGCGCCCATAGCGGCGCGGCCATGTGCCTCACGACGCTGATGCAGAACGCCACGGCGATCCCGCGCGAGCGCACCCCGCTGCTGAAGGTCCTGTTCTGGCTGACGGTCCCGGTCATGGCGGCCCTGACGGCGCTGACCTGGAACGGCCTCGCCTCCGCCGGGGCGGCCCTGGGCCTGTCCATGGCGACGCTGGGCCGCTGGCAGACCGACGTCGTGCGGCTGCGCGTCTTCTTCATCTTCTGCGCCTTCGGATGGGCGCTGCACAACATCACCGTGGGCTCGCCCTTCGGCCTCGCCTCGGACACGATGACGCTGACCACGAATCTGTGGCGCCTGTGGCAGCTCCGCGCCAAGCCCCTTTCGGCTTCGGCTGCGCCGGTCCCCGCCGCGCCGGCCCCCGCCGCCGGCTGAGCCCCGCCACGGCGGCGTGCCGCCGTGGCCCGCTTCCCTTCATCCCCGCCACGGCGGCGTGCCGCCGTGGCCCGCTTCCCTTCATCCCCGCCACGGCGGCGTGCCGCCGTGGCCCGTTTCCCTTCATCCCCGCCACGGCGGCGTGCCGCCGTGGCCCGTTTCCCTTCATCCCCGCCACGGCGACGTGCCGCCGTGGCCCTGACCTCGCGGCGCCTACCGGAAGCGGACCGAGACCTGCGGGGTCCCCGGCAGCCCTTCGTAGCGGACGGTCACCGCCTGCCCGGCCTTCGGCGGCATCATGGGCGAGAAGGACCCGACGCTGACCATGTCGCCGGCCTTCAGCCGGCGCCCCTCGGCCGCCAGGCTGCGCGCGACCCACAGCACAGCGTTCAGCGGGTTGCCGAGCACAGCCTCGCCTTTGCCCTCGGCCAGCCTGGCGCCCGTTCCGTCGGTCACCACCACGGTCATGGCGGCGAGGTCCCGCACCGCCTCGGGCGTAGGCGCGAGCGGCATCTCGGGGCCCATCACCCCCGCCCGCGCCCCGACGTTGATGGCGGTCAGCACCGCCCCGTCCATGGGCTCGCCCTCGCGCAGCGCCAAATCGGGCAGCTCGATGAAGGGCCGGATGGCCGAGACGTGCCGGATCGCCTCCTCGGCCGTAGTCGCCTGGTTGATGCCCTCGTCCGCGACGATCACCAGCAGGTCGGCCTCGTAGAGCGGGCGAGCGCCGAAACCCGCGGGCACCTCGGCCCCGTCCTTGAGCAGCATGCCCGCCAGAAGCTGGCCGCGCACGGGCTCGGACACGCCGAAGCGCTGCTGCACGGCCTTGTTGGTCAGCCCCGCCTTGTAGCCCACGACCTCGCCGAGCCCGGGCCTCAGGCGCCGGACGAGCCCGTCCTGGGCGCACAGCGCATCCTGCAGGCCGGCGCCCGCGGCGAGGGCGCGGGTCGGCGTCCCGGCCTTCCAGTCCCGCACCAGACCGTCGATCTGCTCGTCCGTGGGGCATGCGGCCCGCGCCGCCCCGGCCCCCAGCAGCCCCGCCGCCGACAGGACCGCCAGTGCGGCCGCAAGCCCGGGCAACCCAGGAAATCTCATGGCATCCTCCCCGCCGCACCGGGGCGGCGCCCGGTTCCGTCAAGGCAGGGTGGCCCGGCTGCGGCCGCTTGGCAACGTCCCGGGCGATCAGGGCGGGGCGGGAGGCCGGGATCCCTTCAGGCCTCGGCGACGCGCTCGTCGACGATCTCGAAGGCGTGGGTGATCTCGGCCGTGGCGCCGAGCATCACCGAGGCCGAGCAGTACTTCTCGGCCGAGAGCTTGATGGCGCGCTCGACCTTCGCGGGGTCGAGGCCGAGCCCCGAGACGACATAGCGGACATGGATGCGGGTGAAGACCTTGGGATCGGTCTCGGCCCGCTCTGCGTCGAGCTCGACCACGCAATCGGTCACGGGCTCGCGCCCCTTCCTCAGGATCAGGACCACGTCGAAGGCGGTGCAGCCGCCCATGCCGAGCAGCAGCATCTCCATGGGCCGCACGCCCAGGTTCCGGCCGCCGAACTCCGGCGACCCGTCCATCACCACGGCATGGCCGCTGCCGCTTTCGCCGACGAACGCCATACCCTCGACCCACTTCACGCGCGCCTTCATCGAATCCTCCAGTCATCGCGGCAGCGAACGGTAGACACCGTGCCCCGGCGCCGGCAAGGGCCGGGAGCGGACAGGGCCAGGAGCAGACAGGGCCAGGAGCAGACAGGGCCAGGAGCAGACAGGGCCAGGAGCAGACAGGGCCAGGAGCAGATACGGAAAGGGGCGCGGGACGGCCTGCGCCCCGCGCCTCTGTTCGGCGGACGCCGCTCAGGCGGCCCGCCGAGTGCCTCACCAGGCGGTGACGACGGCGCCCTTGAACTTCTCGGCGACGAACTGCTTCACCGGGGCGCTGTGGTAGCTCTCGACCAGCGCCTTGACCCAGGGCTTGCCGGCATCGGCGCCGCGCACGGCGATCAGGTTGGCATAGGGGCTCTCGGCGCTCTCGCGGGCGATGGCGTCCTTGTTGGGGTCGAGGCCCGATTCCATCGCGTAGTTGGTGTTGACCACCGCCGCGTCGACGTCGTCCAGCGAGCGCGGGAGCTGGGCCGCGTCCAGCTCGACGATGCGCAGCTTCTTCGGGTTCTTCGCGATGTCGATGGGGGTCGCCTTCAGCCCGGCGTCCTTGCGCAGCTCCAGCAGCCCCTGGGCCTGGAGCAGCAGCAGCGCGCGCCCGCCGTTGGTGGGGTCGTTGGGGACCGCGACGCGGGCGCCCTCGGGCAGCTCGCCGAGGCTCTTCACCTTCTTCGAGTAGACGCCCATGGGGAAGATCACGGTCTTGGCGACCGAGACGATGTCGTATCCGCGATCGGCCTTCTGGTTGTCCAGGTACGGCTCGTGCTGGAACGAGTTCGCCTGGATGTCGCCCGAGGCCAGCGCCGCGTTCGGCACCACGTAGTCGCTGAACTCGACGATCTCGAGCTCGACGCCGTTCCGGGCGGCGATCGGCTTCACCTGCTCCATGATCTGGGCGTGCGGGCCGGGGGTGACGCCGATCTTCACGCGCTCGGCGGCGTGGAGCGGCCCCGCCAGGGCCAGGGTGGCGGCAAGGGTGGCGGCGGCGAGGGCGGGAAGCTTGCGCTGGAGCGACATGGAACTTTCCTTCTTGCTCTTCAGGTCTTGAGGTTGCGCTTGTTCACCCGGCGGGCGAGCGCCTCGCCCCCGGTCTGGATCAGCTGGACGAGGACGATCAGCACCAGCACGACCGCCGCCATCACCTCGGGCAGAAAGCGCTGGTAACCGTAGCGGATGCCGAGATCGCCGAGCCCGCCGCCGCCGACCGCCCCGACCATGGCCGAGTAGCCGATCAGGCTGACCGCGGCGAGCGTCAGGCCCAGCAGGATGCCGGACAGCGCCTCGGGCAGGAGGACCTTGGCGACGATCTGCCAGGGCGTCGCGCCCATGGCCTCGGCCGCCTCGATCAGGCCGCGGTCGACCTCGCGCACGGCGCCTTCGACGATGCGCGCGATGAAGGGCACGGCGGCGACGGTCAGCGGCACGATGGCCGCCGTGGTGCCGATCGAGGTGCCGGTGACCAGCCGCGTGAAGGGGATGATCGCCACCACCAGGATGATGAAGGGCGTGGAGCGCGCGGCGTTGACCACCACGCCCGCCACCCGGTTAAAGATCGGGTGCGGCAGCAGGTCGCCGCGCCCCGTGACGGCCAGGAGGACGCCCAGCGGAAGGCCGCCCAGCGTGCCGAGCAGGCCGGCCGCGCCCACCATCCAGAGCGTCTGGAGGGTGGCGTCAGCCAGCAGCGACAAGAGTTGCGGGGACATGGCCCAGGACCTCGACACCGAGTTCGTTTGAGGACAGGAAGGAGAGCGCGGAGCGGACCGCCTCGGCGGGGCCGCCGGCCTCGACCACCAGCGTGCCGTAGGGCGCGCCGCGGATCTGGTCGATGCGCCCGTGCAGGATGTTCAGATCCAGCCCGTAGCTCCGCGAGAGATGGCTGATCACCGGCGTGTTGGCATTGGCGCCGCGGAAGGTGATGCGCAGCACGGGCGAGCCCTGCCCCTCCCAGCCTGGGGCGATGCGCGCGGAGACCGTCTCGGGCAGGTCGCCGCCGGTGACCCCGGCGACGAAGCGGCGCGTCGTCTCGTGGCGGGGATGGACGAAGACGTCGAAGACGTCGCCCTCCTCGACCATCCGGCCGCCCTCCAGCACCGCGACGCGGTGGCAGATCTCCTTGATCACGGCCATCTCGTGGGTGATCAGGACGATTGTCAGTCCCAGCCGCTCGTTGATGTCGGCGAGAAGGCGCAGGATCGAGCCCGTGGTCTCGGGATCGAGCGCCGAGGTCGCCTCGTCGCACAGCAGCACCTTGGGCTCGGCGGCGAGCGCCCGTGCGATGCCGACGCGCTGCTTCTGACCGCCCGAGAGCTCGGCCGGGTAGCGGTCCCGCTTGTCGGAAAGCCCAACCAGGTCGAGCAGCGGATCGACCGCGGCGCGGATGCGTGCCTTGTCCCAGCCCGCGAGCTCCAGCGGGAAGGCCACGTTGCCGTAGACCGTGCGCGAGGACAGCAGGTTGAAGTGCTGGAAGATCATGCCGACCTTGCGGCGCGCCTCGCGCAGGGCGGCGGCATCCAGCGCGCCCATGTCGGTGCCGTCCAGCAGCACCCGGCCGCCGGTCGGCCGCTCCAGCATGTTGATGGTGCGCAGCAGCGTGCTCTTGCCGGCGCCGCTGCGCCCGATGACGCCGAAGATCTCGCCGCGGCGGACCTCCGCGGTGATGCCGTCGAGCGCCCTGACCGGGGCCCCGCCCCGCCCGGGATACTGCTTCTCGACGCCCTCGAACCGGATCATGTCCCTGTGCCTTCGAAAACAAAGAACCCGCCACGGCGGGGCGGCCGGGCGGGTTGTGGACCCTTCCGCTTTAGCCGCATTTGTTACGCGCCCGCAAGCTGGTGCTCAAATCGGCGCGGTGTGGTTCTTTTATATTCAACCCTGGTGCGGTGCACAATAGGTCATTTTTGACGGGTCTGCCATGTTCTTCGCCGATGGCGCGCCGGGTGGACCAGCTCCCGCCCGACGCGGCGCCGATCGCCATGGATCGGCGGGACGCCCCGCAGTCCCTGTCAACAGCCCGCCGGACCCAACGGCGCGCGCCGTTGGGTCCGGCTGAATCAGCAGCCCGTCAGGCGCGGCGTGCGCTCGACTGCCAGACCGAAGGCCGGGCGCAGGCCGGTGCCGATCCAGTTGCCGGCCAGGGCCGCGACGATCCAGACCCAGCCGTGCAGGCTGCCCGAGGCGATGCCGCTGAAATAGGCCCCGATGTTGCAGCCGAAGGCGAGGCGCGAGCCATAGCCCAGCAGCAGACCGCCGACAATGGCCGCGGCAAGGGACCGCAGGGGCAGCCGCCAGCCCGGGGCGAACCGGCCGGCCAGGCCGGCGGCCAGCAGGGCGCCGAGGATAATCCCGAAATCCATGACCGAGGTCACGTCCTCGAGCACGCCGGCCTGCAGCGCCTTGGCATTGGCGGGCGCCTGCCAGAACGGCCAGGACGCGACGTCCACCCCCGTCGCCATCAGGGCCTTGCTGCCCCAGAGCGCGAAGGCCGAGGTGATGCCCCAGGGCCGGCCGGCCAGGGCCAGCGTCGCGAAGTTCAGCAGCGCCAGCGCGACGGCGCCCCAGACCAGCGGCCAGGGCCCGCGCAGCAGCCGGCTGGCCAGCCCGCCGGACCGCGCCCCGGCTCCACCTGCGGCCCCACCCGCGGCTCCATCGGTCACCAGGCGGCCGTGGTAGCGCTTCTCGATCAGGACGCTGAGCCCGGCGACGGCGGCGAAGACGGCGAGGTTCAGGGCGAGCGCCGCCGGCCAGCCGAGCCCGTCGATCAGCGACACGGGGCCCAGCGAGGGCAGCGCCTGCCACCACGGCAGGTGGAAGGCGCCGAGCACCGAGCCCACGATGAAGGCGGCGAGCGTCACCAGCATGCGCGTGTTGCCGCCGCCCACGGTGAACAGGGTGCCCGAGGCGCAGCCGCCGCCGAGCTGCATGCCGATGCCGAACAGGAAGGCGCCGGCCACCACAGACACGCCGGCCGGCGAGACCAGCCCCTTGACCGGCACGCCGAACAGGGTGCCGGCGGCCAGTACCGGGAAGAACAGGACCGAGGCGACGGCCAGCATCACCATCTGGGCCCGCAGCCCCGCGCCGCGCCGGTCGGCGATCAGCACCCGGAAGGCCGAGGTGAAGCCGAAGGACGCGTGGTAGAGCACCAGCCCCAGCGCGCCGCCGACCAGGAACAGCGCGGCCTGCCGGCCGGTCACCGTGTCGGCCAGCCACAGCGCGCCGAGCGCCAGCAGCAACGCGGCGATCCCCGCCGCGCCGAGGTTCCGCCCGCGCGCCAGCCCGGCCCCGGGCTGCGAGAGTGCGATGTCGGTCATGTCCTGCCCCCGAATTCACATGGTCGCGGAAATATCACCACTCGTTCCGCCATTCCAAGATGTGAATTCAGCGAAAACCCCGATGTCGTGGCGGATCAGCCATGCATTTCCGATCCCATCAGGCAGATCATCATGTGATTTCCACACCACGGGCACCAGCGGCCCTGCACCGAATCCGGCCGCGCACTTGGTTGCGCACCGGAACGCCCATGCCACCGCACCTTCCCCGAACGGACCATTTGCCTCGCCCGGATCCATGCGCTATGGTCCGCCTCCTCCGGCGAGGACCCGTAGCTCAGCTGGATAGAGCGCTGCCCTCCGAAGGCAGAGGTCGATGGTTCGAATCCATTCGGGTCCGCCAGTTTTCAGGTACTGAGCGATAACCTCATGTGCGAGCCCATGCTTCGCGGAAGCACGGTGCATCGCATTGGCCTGCCGGATCGGATACCCCACCTCCGCAGGTAAATGATCGGCACGTCAGGGATGGTCCCCGATGCGCCCGTCGCTTCCTTGAGACCATTTCCGCCGGCCGTGCGGTCCCCTCGCCCGCTTGGGCATCAAAGCTCCGTGCCGCCGAGCGGCCTCCCGGATCTTCTGCCCGCCGGCGTCCTGCGATGCCAGCGGCCATCCCCGAGAAGTCAGCTCATCCGCCGACAAGCACCGTTGGGTGCCCCATGACGATCGTCCCGCCATGGAGGGTCAGGTCGCCGATGCGGGCCTGGGGCATTCCCGCGACGATCACCGTCGTGCTGCCCTGAACGATCATGTCCGGCGGACCGACGCAGATGCAGGCGTCGCCGATGCGGGCGGCGGGCAGCGCCCCGATCAGGACGGTCGGCGCGCAGGGCCCCGTGACGGGCCCGCCGACATGCGGGACCGGAACCGGCGCGGGCGTCGCCATGGGGCAGACATGCATGTCCGTGATGCGCGCGGCAGGGCGGGTCATGGCAGCCTCCTATGGTCTCCTCATGCGGGCTCGGACTCGCGCTCAGGCCCTGGCGCGAGCTCAGGCCCGGCCTCGGCCAGGATGACGGTCACGTTGTCGGGGGCGCCGGCCTCCAGCGCCGCCGCGACGAGCCGGCCGGGCACCTCGGCGACGGGAAGCTCCGCCGCCAGGGCCAGGATCGCCTCGGGCGCCAAGGCCTTCGTCAGCCCGTCGCTGCACAGCAGGAAGCGATCGCCGGGCGCGACCGCCCCCTGGATCACGTCCAGCATCAGGTCCTCGCCCGCGCCCAGGGCCCGCGTCACCACGTTGGACCGCGGGTGCGAGGCCGCCTCGGCCGCGGCGAGGATCCCTTCATCGACCATGTCCTGGACCTCGCTGTGGTCGCGGCTGAGCTGCTCCAGCCGCCCGCCGCGAAGCCGGTAGAGGCGGCTGTCTCCGGCCCAGAGGCAGGCGAAGTGCCGGCCGAAGGCCAGCAGCACCACGGCCGTCGTGGCCATGGTTCGGCCCTCGCCGGCCGCCCCGCGCAGGCACGCGTCGGCATCGCGCAGCAGGCGGGTGACCTCGGCCAGGAAGGCCTGCGCGCTCCGCTGCGGCTCCAGCGCGCCCAGCCGCTCCATGGTCAGCCGGCTCGCGACGTCCCCGGCATCGAGGCCGCCCAGCCCGTCGGCCACGGCCCAGAGGCCGAGATCCGGCCGCTCGAGGAAGGCGTCCTCGTTGACGCCGCGCACCGTTCCCGCATGGCTGGCGGCGGCCGAGGACCAGCGCATGCCGCCCTCGCGCGGCCGCCCGCGCACGAGATCGGCGAGCTCGGGCCCCACGGGCATGCCGCGCCGGCACAGGATCCGCTCGCACCCCACCCTCCACCAGGCCGACCAGCCCGCGGCCGGGATCAGCCCCCGTTCCGGCGCGAAGCCCGGCGGCGGCGCCTGCCAGCCCTCCGCCGCGACCGGCAGGGGCGGCGGGGCTGGGCGGGACAGGGCCGCGAGCGCCACGAGGACCTCGTCGGGGCCGGCGCCGGCGTCGAGCGCCGCCAGCACCGCGGCCTCCGCCCGGCCGAACCATCCCTCCGGCCCGTCGGGGGACGGGTCCGGGCCTGAGCCTGCTTCTGGGTCCGGGCCCGGCTCCGCCGGGCAGATCACGGCCAGGGGGAACTGGCGGCCGACCCGGTCCACGCTGGGGATCAGCAGCCCGCCGATGGCGCCGTCGGTGAGCAGCCCGGGGCCCAGGGCGAAGCGCCAGACCGGCGCGTCGGCGAAGGCATCGGGCCAGCCCGGGCCGACGAGGCCGCTCGCCTCGACGAGGAGCGGCCCGATCCAGCCATCCCAGGCCTCCACCAGGTCCGGCGGGAGCCCGCGCGCGACGAAGTCGCCGAGCAGCGGCATCTTGCCGTGGAAGCCCGCGCCGTCCGGCGGCCGCAGCCCCGGCGGAAAGGTCACAGGGACGGTGGGCACCGGAAGGCCTCGAGCTCGGTCAGGGCGAAGGGGTTCACGATGCCGGAGGCGCGCAGCTCGAACTTCGCCTCAAGCCCGCCGGGCCGGAAGGTGGCGAGCACCCGCTCGCCATCCGGCCGGCGCTCGATCCGCGCCGCGCGCAGCAGCTTGAACGGGGACCAGGCGCCCTCGGCCTGCAGGACGACCGGCTGGCCGCCGGCGGGCTGGACCATGAGGCTGGAGCGGTTGGTCGCCGCCGGCGACGGCCATTGCAGGATCGCCGGCCGGTTCGCCCCGGGGCCGAAGCTGGCGAGCTGGCCGTCGATCTCGAGCTCCGCCCTTTCGATCCGCGGATCCAGCTGGACCGCGGCGACGCTGAAGCGGATGTCGGGCCTGCGCTGGCCCGTCGGGAAGAAGGCCTCGCGGATCGTCGCGGCGTTCTGGAAAGGCGCGAGCGCCGCATCGGGGATGCCGATGTCGAGCCCGCCGGCGCGCTGCCAGCGCCAGGCCTCCTGGCTGGTGTCGACATAGGCCTTCAGACGCTCGACGAAGAAGCTGTCGAGCAGCCCGCCCGGCGCGAAGAGGCGCGAGAAGTCGTCCACGGCCATGTCGGCGCGGGCGGTCCCCTGCACGGGAAACCGCCCCGGCAGCGCACGCTCGCAGGACGGCAGCACGGCGCTCCGCCATTCCGCGTTCACGCGCGTGCGCAGCCCGTCCAGCGCCGCCGCCGAGGCCTGGTCGCCCAGCCCGCCGATCCAGCCCTTCACGGGGTCCGGCAGGCGCGCGGCCGTCGCCGCGAGCTGCTGGGCCAGCCGCGCGGCGCCGGCATCGTCCGGGCCGCCCTGGCCGGGAAGCCCCGCGGCCCGGCCGACCTGCTGGTACAGGGCATCGAGGCTTGCCACCGTTTGGTCGATGCCCGCCGGCCCGCCGGCGCGGCCGAGCGCGAAGGCGCGGAACTCGGCGTAGCGGTCGCTGACAGGCTGGCCGGGCGGAGGACCCGTCCGGCCGGCCAGCAGCCCGGCCACCTGTTCGATCCGCCGGGCGGCCGCCGCGAGGGCCGGCGCTCCGGATGTGGCGGATGCGGCGGATGCCGCGGCGGGGGCCACCGTCTCCGCGGCCGGTGTCGGCGGGCGGGCGAGGTCGGTCTCCCGGGCCGCGGCCTGCACGAGCAGGCGGAGCGGCGAGAGCGGGCCCGACGCCGCGTTCAGCACGGCGGCCGCCTCCTCGACCGTCCGGAACCGGACCAGCGTCAGGTCGCCGAGCAGCCCGTCCCACCGGCGCGAGAAGTCGTTGTAGTAGAGCGCCAGGATTTCCTGCTGCAGGCGCGCGGGATCGCCCGCGGCGGCGCCGGTGACCCAGCTCTCGGCCGCGGCGGCCCGCGCGATCCCGGGGAGCGCCGGCAGGATCGCCCCGTGGAACCCGGCATGCGTGAAGAGCCCCGGCAGCCCGGCGCCGAGCGGCTGGCCCGAGCGGCGCGCGAAGACCTGGCCCGCCGCCGGGCCCGCATGGTCCTGGATGCGCCATTCCGGCGGCGCGGCCTCCCCCGCCGCTTCGAGCAGCAGGACATAGGCCCGCTCGGCCGGGCTGTGCCGGGACAGCGTGGCGCGCGCCTGCCGCACCAGCCCCTCGTCCGCGGGGACGGGCGCAAGGGGCCGCTCCAGCAGCGAGTCCAGATGCGCCTCCAGGCTGCGGCGGATCCCCTCGCCCTCGGCCCCGGGAAGCGCCGAGGCCCAGTCGGCCTGCATCCAGCGGCGCACAGCCGCCTGGTCCAGCGGCCCGGCGCCGGTCAGCATCAGGTAGACCTTGAACCCCTCGTACAGCAGGTCAGGCCGGGTCGCGACCGCGCGGAGCTGGGCTTCGAGCCGGAGCACGAGCTGCGGCAGCAGCAGGTGGGACAGCCCGCGCCGGTACGCCGATTCCGCCGCGGGGGCGAGCTTGTCGCCCTGGTAGAGGCCGAGGCCCATGCCGACCGGCACCGGCGCGTCCCGCTCTCCCACCCCGGTGGGCAGCGCCCGCAGCCGGTCCAGCAGGAGAAGGGCGGGGCCGAGATCCCCGTTCGTGCGCGGGCTCGCCGGCGTCGCGGCGGCGAGCGCCCTGTAGTCGTCGGCTGCCGCCTCGGCCCGCTCGATCAGGGCGGCGTTGCCGGTATAGCCGAGCCACCAGGCGCCGGTCCCGAACACCACGACGAGCGCCGCGGCGGCCCAGGCGGCGCGGCGCGTCCAGGCGGTCCTGCGCTCCAGGCGGGGATCGCGGCCGACCAGCCCCGCCTCCGCGAAGACGACCTCTCTCAGCAGCCGCGCGAGGAAATAGCTGCGGCCGCCGCCGGGCTCCTCCTGGACCGGGACCTTCGGGACGCCGAAGAGCTGACCCAGCCCCATGACGAGGCGGTCGATGGGCGATCCCTGCTGCGTCGCGCTGGTGAGATAGACGCCGCGCAGGAGCAGCGGCTGCTCGAAGCTGGAGGGCTGGAAGACCGTGCCGACGAAATCGGCCATGGTGTCGCGCAGCGATGCGACCTGGGCCGGGAAGCCGAAGATGCGCGCCCTCCGGTCGGCCGAGGTCTCGGCCTCCAGCCGGCCGAGCAGCCTCTCGTGCAGGCGCGCCAGCAGCGCGTCGAACTCCCGGCGCAGCCGGTCCTCGACGGGCTCGCCGGGCTCGCCGGGCTCGTGGGACTCGCCGGGCTCACCGGATCCGGACAGGGGCAGCGTGACGCCCCAGACCTGCTCTCGCTGCTCCTTGCCGAGATCGGCGAAGAACTCGGAGAAGCCCGCCACCAGGTCGGCCTTGGTGAAGACCACGTAGATCGGAAGGCGGAGGCCCAGACGCTCGTTGAGCTGGGCGAGGCGCGCGCGGATCGCCGCCGCATGGGCGTCGATGGTGGCCGCGTCCTGCCCGGCGAGCTCGGCGAGGCTGATCGCGACGATCGCCCCGTTCAGCGGCTGGCGCGGCCGCACGCGCTTGAGCATGTCGAGGAAGCCCAGCCAGGCGCCGGCATCCACCGCCGCGTTGCTGTCCTGGGTCGTGTACCGGCCGGCGGTGTCCAGGAGCACGGCCTCGTCCGTGAACCACCAGTCGCAGTTGCGGGTGCCGCCGACGCCGCGCAGCGAGGCCCTGCCCGTCTTCTCGGCCAGGGGGAAGCGCAGGCCCGCATTGAGCAGCGCCGTGGTCTTGCCCGACCCCGGCGGCCCGATCAGCACGTACCAGGGCAGGTCGTAGGGCGCGCCGCGCCTGCGGCGCGCGAGCTTCTGCAGGGCGGCGTCCATGTCGCGGCGCAGGACCGCGATCTCGGCCGCGCTGGCGGCAGCGTCCCCCGCACCATCCGCGAGCCTGGGCGCTTCGTCGGCGGCCGTCATCCCGGCCGCAAGCGCGCGCGCGTTCCGGCGGCGGCGCAGCCGGGACAGCACCAGCGCCGCCACCCAGGCGCCCAGGATCGCGGCCGCCGCGGCGCTGCGGGCAACGACGCTCTCGAGCGGCCTGACATCGGCCACCGCCACCAGCGGCCCCACGAGCCAGAGCACCACCGCCAGGAGGACGCAGCCCAGCAGGGAGGCTGCCCACCGCACGCCCGGGACCTGAAGCCGGCGCATCACGGCGCCCTCCCGGCTACCGGGCCCGGGCCCGGGCCCGCGCGCAGGACGATCTCGGTGCGCCTGTTCAGCTCGCGCCCCAGGGGATCGCCGTTGGAGGCGACGGGATCCATCTCGCCGCGTCCCTCGGCCGAAAGCCGGCCGCCATCCGACAGGATCCGCGCGAGCTGGTCGCGCACGGTCTCGGCGCGCGCCTTGGAAAGGTGCCAGTTGGACGGGAAGCGCACGGTCCGGATCGGGGTCGCGTCCGTATAGCCGATGACCCGCACCTGCCCGGGCTCGTCCTCCAGCGCCCTGCCGACCCGGTCCAGCACGGGGCGGTAGCGCGGGTCCAGGCTGGCGCTGCCGGACCCGAACATGCCGCGGGCGCGCAGGCGCACCGTCGTGCCCTCGGGCGTCTCCAGCACGTCGACCAGCCCTTCGGCGATCTCGGCTTCGAGGAAACGGCGCAGGCGCTGCTCGCGCAGGGCCTCGGGCCGCGGCGGCGCCGGAACGGTGGCGGCGGGCAAGGCCGCCGGAAGCGGCGGGTCCCGCTCGATCCCCGGGGCGGAGAGGGGGGGCAGCGCGGCCATCAGGGCGAGCGTCCCGTCCGAGCGGACGTTGAGCCGGTAGGAGAAAGCCATGAAGACGGCCAGCAGCAGGAACGCCGCCAGAGCCCCCGCGACCCAGGCGGGCACGCCGGCCCTGCCGGTGCGGAACGGCGCCGGCACGCCGCGCCAGGACACGGAGATCTCCGGTTCCGGCGGGCCCCTGAGCCCGGCGATCGCCTGATGCACCTGCTCGCGCAGGCGCGCGAGCTCGGCGGGGCCGCGCCGCATCGGCCGGTAGCGGCCCTCGAAGCCCAGGGCGAGGCACAGATACATCAGCTCCAGCACCTCGCGGTTTGGTGCCGGGTTGCGCAGCAGCCGGTCGAGCAGCTCGAAGAATCGCTCGCCGCCGGTGACCTCGTTGTGGAAGCGGCTGGTCATGGTCCCGGCCGCCCAGGCGCTGCCATTCCCCCAGGGGGTGTTGAGGACGATGTCGTCGACGGTCGCACACAGCGCGTAATGGGCCGCCCGCACCGCATCGCGCGACAGCCCCAGGTTCGACGCCCTGTCCTCGAAATCCCGGAGAAACTCGATCACCTGCTCGCGCAGCGCCTCGACGGGAACGCTCGGGCTTGCCGTCCGCAGCCGGGCCGCGAGGGTCAGGAGCGGCGCCGCGGCGGCAGCCACCGGATTGACGCCGACCCGCGGGACCGACACGCCGGGCCCCTGCGGCGCCGGACGCCGCCCGGCCGAGGCGCGAAGCGCGTCGCGCAGGCCGGTCCACCGCGGCGCGGCCGCGTGGGAGCCAGACGCGCCGGGGACCGGCGTTTCGGGCATGCCCGCGCCCTGGGCGGCGACGGGGCGGGGCGTCACGGGCTTGATCACGGTCCTGTCGGCGTCACCGATCCCGAAGGGGTCGTCCTCGTTCATGGCGCGCTAGCTCCTGATGGCCCACAGCTCGAGCACGGCCTGCGGGAAATCGCCGCCGACATGGATCGCAATGCCGCCCGACTGCGCGAGCTGCTTCCAGTGGGACCCGCCCCGGTCCAGGCGGAAATAGACGGTGCCGGCCGTGAAGGGGATCTGCCGCGGGGCGACGGGCAGGGGATCGAGCGTGATGCCGGGCAGGGCGCTCATGACGAGGTCCCGGATCAGCTCGACGGGGCCGATCTTCACCTGGGCGGGGAAGCTGCGGCGAAGCTGCTCCGCCGGCAGGTCGGCGCGCACGGTGAGGACGAAGGACGCCGTGTCCACCAGCGTGCGGTCGGGGATCACGCCGACCCGCACGCCGTAGCGCCGCTCCTGGAGCGGGATCGCGATGGCGTTCTTCTCGAGGACCGCGCTCAGGGCCATCCGCAGGGCCCGCATCACGGGCGCGAAGGTGAGCTCCAGGTCGTGGTGTCGGTAGGGCTCGAAACGGCCTGGGCGGCGGTCCTGGGCGGTGAAGGTCGCGAGCTCGCCCGCGATCTGCAGGAAGAGGCCGAACAGCTCCTCGGGATGCAGCAGCGCCCGCTCGGCGTGGTGGGCGAGCAGCGGCTGGTAGCGGTTGCAGAGCTGCAGCAGGAGGAAGTCGGCGATCTCGGCCGCGCCGCCGGTCCCCGCGCCTGCCAGGCGTGGAGCCAGGGCGCCGGCCCGCTGGCTCACGAGCCCCAGGATCTCGTCGATGAAGCCGCGCAGCCGGGCCGAGGCCGCGCAGCCGAGGCTGGGCGGGATGAAGTCCGGGTCCAGCACGATCTGGGGGCCGGGCTTCACCTCGGCGATGCGCGCCAGCCCCAGGCAGGAATAGCCCGCCCTGTCCTCGCCCTCCAGCATCAGCCGCAATCTCAGGCGCCCGACCTGCACCGTGTTCACGGTGTCGGACCCGGCGACCGCGTCCGGAGCCTCGTAGGCGGCGGCCGCGTAGCGCGTCGTCGCATCGCCGGTCCCGTGCAGCGTGAAGCCTGCGCGCCCGGGCTGCTGCAGCGGGACGGCGAGGTAGACCAGCGTGTCGCGCGTCCCCTCCGGCGGATCCAGGGGCGGGGGATGGTCGGCTTCGCCCGGAAGGGAGAAGGGCGTGCCGTCCTGGAACACGCCGCTGGCGGAGGCGAGCGCGAACTTGCCGGTGCCGAGCAGGTCACGGCCGAGTTGCAGCTCGGACAGGCCCCAGCCATGGGGACGCAGGCCTTCCGTCCTGGCCCTGACGAGCCGCTCCACGTAGCGGTCCTGCTGCTGGAGATGCTGGGCGCGGAGGAACATGCCCTCCGACCAGACGACCTTGTTGTCCCATGCCATCTGCCCTGGCTCCTCCCTGTACGCTCCGCCCGGACCGCTTCCGGGCCGATTGCGTCCGGCGCTCGGGCGGCCTGCCGGGCGACCCCGTGCGGGGTCCGGATGCGCGGCGGATCCCGCGCCTCAGCGCTTGCGGGACCGTCGGGTCTGCGCCTCGTAGGCGGTGCCGAAGGCGCGTCCGAAGCGCCCCATCAGGTCCTCTTCCAGCTCGGCGGCGATCTGCTGGTAATGCTCCTCGTAGAGCTCCCAGGTGCGCGCCTTGCGCGCGGCGGGCAGCAGGCTCGCCAGGGGCCCGCCACCCTCGAGCCGGCGGGCCAGCCGTTCGGGATCGAACTCCTGCAGCAGGGCGCCGACCGCCTCGCGCATGGCGGCGAGGACCGCCATCTCGTGCGCCTTCACGTCCTCGAAGCCCTCCCGGACCGCCCGGTCGGCCGGCAGGAAGCCGGCCCGGGCCGGCAGCGTCATGGCGCGCACGGCCTCGTCCGGGTCGGGGGTGAACTTCAGCGGGTTGTTGTCCAGGGCCTGGACATGGGTCTGGTCCAGCCGGAAGGCCGCCTTCGTCGCGGCCCGGCTGCGCAGCACCTGGGTCAGCCCCAGCACGGCGGCCCGGTAGGCGGCGCCGACCATCCGCATGCTCGCCGCCCGGCGCTCCGGCGGCAGGTCTTCCAGCCCCGAGAGGCCGGCCCCGGCGACGAAGGCGTCCCAGACGGCATCGGTCCCCGCGGCATCCGCACCCATTACGTCCGCCCTGGCCGGCTCCATCCGCCCTGGCGCCGTGGCGCCGCGACCCCGGGCCTGGGCGCGGGCGACAGCCTGGGCGGGAGCGGGAGGCACGGGCGGCACCGGCGTCCCAGCGGGCTCCAGCCAATCCTCTGGCCAGTCCTCCCGCCAGTTCTCGGGTCCGGCGCCGGCGAGGCCCGGCGGCCGGAAGCTCTCCGTCTCCGGGGGCGCATGGTCCGGCATCGTCCAGCGATCCTCGGCATCGGCCGCCGGCGGCCCGGGGCCGTGCTCGAGCACGGCCCGCGGCCCGGGTGCGAAGGGGTCGTCGAGGAAGCCCGGCAGACCGTCCCCGATCCCGCCCGCCTCGCCGGCGAGCGCGCCGCCCGCTTCGACGGAGACGCGGATCTCGTAGCGGCCGAGGCCCAGGACGTCGCCGTCCGTCAGCAACTGGGTCCTGTTCGCCCCGAGCGGCCGGCTCGACTGGTTGATGTAGAGCCCGTTGGTGCTGGTGTCGGTGACCACCCAGCCGCCGCCGGACCGCTCGATGACGCAGTGGCATTTGGAGAGATGGCGGTCGGGGTCCGGAAGCACCCAGGTGCAGGCGGCCGAGCGGCCGATGCTGAGCGCGCCCGTGTCGTGCCGCAGGACCGCCGGCAGGTCGGCGCCCGAGGGCGGGTGCCCGATGATCCGGAGCGTCAGAGCCGTCATCGCGCCGGTTCCCGTATCGGTTCGGCGGCCCGCAGCTTTCCGTTGCCGCCGCGGGCGATGTCGAGCCCGCTCTCGAGGAAGAGGGCGAGCCGCTCTTCGGCCCGCTCCGGCGCCCGCGCGACGGCCGCGAGGATGACCGCCGACGCGATCGCCATCCCGGCCAGGCCGGCCCTGGGCTCGACCGCGGGAAGTCCCGGCGGGGCCATGCTGCCGCCGGACCAGAACGCCGCCATGGCCGCCCAGCTCGCGGGCGAGCGGAAATCCGTCGCCTGGGCGCGCTCGAGGCCGGCGCGGCGGTTGGACTCGACGGGTTGGTAGACCCAGGCCTGGGCCGCCTCCAGGGCCGCGCGGTCCTGGGCCGGCGCGTCCTCGGGCAGGGCGGCGCGGGCGCACACGCAGGCCCACCAGACGCCTTCGCGCATGGGCAGGACCTGGGCGAGGAACTGCACGGCGTCCCGGACCAGGCCCCGCGCCTTAAGGGCGTGGAGGAACTCTGCCGAGGATGCATGGGTTTCAAGAAGTGCGCGCGCCTCGCTGCCGAGATCGCATAGCGCAGCCGCCTGGACGGCGCCGGCATGCGCGGCTTTCCTGAGATCCTCGGCTGGCGCGGGCATTGCCTCGGCTCCGGCATCCTGTCGCGCCAGTATTCATAATCCATCCAGTACTTGCCATTGCCGCACAGAATTACGCCGGCCGAACCTTTCCACCCGAAATATTAGGTTAACACCTCGCGGAACTTTCCGTCGGGTGATGGCGCGGCTTAGGATCTCAGGAAGCAAACAAAGAAAACTGGGACGGTATTGGCGAAAAACCTAGTTTTCCCCAATACATGATCTCATCGAGGCGGGCGGTATTTCGACAAATCGGATGCCGGAGGGAGGACTTCATGGAGAGCGTCCACGACAAGCTCGCGCGCGTCCGCAAACCGCGGGTTCACATCACCTACCAAGTCGAGACGGAAGGCGCCGAGATCGAACGCGAGCTGCCCTTCGTCGTCGGCGTCCTCGGCGATTTCTCCGGCGATCCCACCCAGCCGCTCAAGCCCCTGAGCGAGAGGAAGTTCACGCTGATCGACCGCGACAACTTCGACGAGGTGATGGGGCGCATGGCGCCGGGCCTCGCCATGCGGGTCGAGAACGCGCTCCGGGACGACGGCACCGAGCTGCCGGTCCAGCTCGCCTTCCGGTCGATGCAGGATTTCGAGCCGGCCAGGGTCGCCGACCAGGTCCCGGCGCTGAAATCGCTCCTGGAAACCCGGGACAAGCTGCGCGACCTGCTGTCCAAGGCGGACCGGTCCGAGAACCTCGAAGGGCTGCTGGAGCAGATCCTGCGCGACGGAGACGAGCTGAAGCGCCTGGCCTCGGAGCTCGGCGCCCAGCCTTCCGAGCAGCCCCAGCCAGAAGGCGACCGGCCATGACCGCGACCCAGCCGACGACGGGCGGCGCCCCCGATGCGGCGCGCACCGGGACGCTCGAAGGCCCGAGCCTGCTGGAGCAGGCGATCAGCGCGACGAAGCAGACCGAGCGGAACCGGGCGGAGGAGCTTCTCCGGACCCTGACGGAGGAGGCGCTGAGCGGCACCGTCGTCTACGACCGCAATCTCACCGCGACGCTGAACAAGGCCATCGCGGCCATCGACGCCAAGGTCTCGCGGCAGCTCGCCGCCATCATGCACCACCCCTCCTTCACGAAGCTGGAGGGCAGCTGGCGCGGCCTCCATCATCTGGTGATGAACAGCGAGACCGGGACGACGCTCAGGATCAAGGTCCTGAACGTTTCCAAGCGCGATCTCTTCAAGGACCTCGACCGCGCCGTCGAGTTCGACCAGAGCCAAGTCTACAAGAAGATCTACGAGAACGAGTTCGGCCTCTCCGGAGGCGAGCCCTACGGGGCGCTGATCGGGGACTACGAGTTCACCAACCACCCCGAGGACATCCAGCTCCTCTCCAACATGTCGAGCGTCGCGGCCTCGGCCTTCGCGCCCTTCATCACCGCGGCAGCGCCGGGCATGCTGGGGCTCGACGACTATCGCGAACTCGCCAAGCCGCGCGACCTCGCCAAGATCTTCGACACCGTCGAATACGCGAAGTGGCGGAGCTTCCGCGAGAGCGAGGACTCCCGCTTCGTGGTCCTGACGATGCCGCGCGTCCTGGCCCGCCTTCCCTATGGCGCCGCCACCAAGCCGGTCGAGGAGTTCGCCTACGAGGAGGCGCCGTCCGATGCCGACGGACGTCCCCTGCCCATGGAGCACGCGGACTACTGCTGGATGAACGCGGCCTACGTCATGGGGTCGCGGCTCACCGCCGCCTTCGCCAAAAGTGGCTTCTGCACCGCGATCCGGGGCAGGGACAATGGCGGTAAGGTCGAGGGCCTGCCCGGGCATATCTTCGTCAGCGACGACGGGGACATGGACCAGAAGTGCCCGACCGAGATCGCGATCACCGACCGCCGCGAGGCCGAGCTGTCCAAGCTCGGCTTCCTGCCGCTGTGCCACTACAAGAACAACGACTACGCCGTGTTCTTCGGGGCGCAGAGCGTTCAGAAGCCGAAGCAGTATGACCGCCCCGAGGCGACCGCCAACGCCGAGATCTCGGCCCGCCTGCCCTACGTGATGGCAACCTCGCGCTTCGCGCATTACCTGAAGGTGATGGCGCGGGACAAGATCGGGTCCTTCATGGAAGCCTCGGAGTGCGAGGACTGGCTGAACCGCTGGATCATGAACTACGTGAACAGCGCCGAGGGGGCCAGCGCCGAGTCCAAGATGAAGTATCCGCTCCGCGACGCCCGGGTCGAGGTCCGGGAGATCCCCGGAAAGCCCGGCTCCTACAACGCCGTCGCGTGGCTGCGCCCCTGGCTCCAGATGGAGGAGCTCAACGCGTCCCTCCGGCTCGTGGCCCGGGTGCCCGAGCGCGGCTGAGCCGCCGATGGACGGGCTGTCGCAGGCGGCGGCGCTCCCGGGCGGCGGTGCCGGACCGTCCTCGAACGCGGATCCCGGCGCCGGCGCGCCGGATCCGCGTCGGCGCGCGGCCCTGGAGGCCGAGATCGACCGGCTGATCGCGGCCATCGACCGGGCGGTGTCGGACCAGGTCGACGCGATCCTGCGCCATCCGCGGTTCCGGCGGATGGAGGCGAGCTGGCGCAGCCTGCGCCTGCTGGTCGAGGCGGCCGACGGCATCTCCAACGTCAGGGTCCGCGTGCTCCATGCGACCTGGGGGGAGATCTGCCGCGATTTCGAGCGCGCGTCCGACTTCGACCAGAGCGCCCTGTTCGCCCGGGTCTATTCGGACGAGTTCGGCATGCCGGGCGGCGAACCCTTCGGCATGCTGGTCGGCGACTACGAGATCCGCCACCTGCGCGGCGCCGACGACCGGACGGACGTGGCCGCCCTGGCCGGCCTCGCTGCGGTGGCGGCCGCAGCCTTCGCCCCGGTGGTCATGGGATGCGCGCCGGAGCTTCTGGAGCTCGAGCGCTTCTCGGCGGTCACGCCGACCCTCGACTTCTCGACGGCCTTCCAGGGCGAGCGCCACCGGCGCTGGCGCGCCCTGCAGGAGCAGGAAGACTCGCGCTTTCTCGGGCTCGCGCTGCCCCGGGTCCTCGTCCGCCCACCCTACGCCGACGACGGGAGCCGCCGAGATGGCTTCCGCTTCCGCGACGAGGAGGGCGGACCCGAGGGGCGCGGGGGCGTCTGGGGAAACCCCGGCTACGCCCTCGCCGCCGTCGTCCTGCGCGCCTTCGCGAACCATGGCTGGCTCGCCGACATCCGCGGCGCGCGGGCCGATGCCGCCTCGGGGGGCGTGGTCACCCATCTTCCCCGCGCGGACTTCCCGACCGACCGGCCCGGTGTCGCGCCCCGCGTCCCGGTCGAGGTGGCCCTGACCGAACGGCAGGAGCACGCCCTCTGCGAGCTGGGCCTGATCCCGCTGGTGCGGGCACGCGAGACTCCCTACTGCGTCTTCAACACGGTCCAGTCCGTGCAGCGCCCGCGCAGCTACGTCAGCCCCGCGGCCAGCACCAATGCCCGGCTCTCGGCCATGCTGTCGGCGATCCTCTGCGTCAGCCGCTTCGCCCATTACGTCAAGGTGCTCGCCCGGGACCGCGTCGGCTCGTTCTCGACCGCCGAGGAGTGCCGGGCCTGGCTCGAGGACTGGCTGCGCGGCTACGTCGTCGGGAACGACGAGGCCTCGGTCGAGACGAAGGCCCGCTATCCCCTGCGGGCTGCGGCCGTCGAGGTCACCGAGCCGCCCGGACGGCCCGGCGTCTTCGACTGCGCGATCCACCTGCAGCCGCACTTCCAGTTCGAGCACGCCGTCTCGTCCTTCAGGCTCACAACCAGGATCGCATCGAGGGCATCGCGATGACCGGAGCCCCACACCCCGACACCGACGCGTCCGCCCTGTTCCGGGCCGGGCGCCTGCACGACGCCGTCGAGGTGCAGACCACCCTCGTCAGGCGGCATCCCGGCGACGTGGCGGCCCGCCTGCTGCTGGCCGAGCTGCTGTGCTTCACCGGCGCCCTTGAGCGCGCCGATGCGCTGCTCGACCTAATCGGGCATCAGGACCCGTCGCAGGCGCTCGGCCTCGCCCCGTTCCGCCAGGCCCTCCGGGGCGAGACGGCGCGGCGCCAGCACCATGGCGAGGGGCGCCTTCCGGGCTTCCCGGTCCCGCCGACCCCGTCCATGCGCCACCTGCTGGAGGCCGGGGTGGAGCTGCGCCGCGGCGCGCTGCCGGAGGCGGCGGCCGCGGCATCCGCGGCCGAGGCGGCGCGGCCCGCAGCAAGGGGCAGCGCCGACGGCGCGGCCTTCGACGATTTCCGGGACCTCGACGATCTCTGCGGCGGCACCCTCGAGGCGATCACGGGCGCCGGCGAATTCGTCTGGATTCCCGTGGAGGCGATCCGGCGCATCGCGTTCCGCCCACCCCGGTCGCTCCGCGACCTCTGCTGGAGGCGCGCCCAGGTCAGCCTCGTCGATGGAGAGGAGGGCGAGGTGTTCCTGCCGGTTCTCTATGCCGGCGAGCGCCCCGACGACGAGGCGCTGGCGATCGGCCACCGTTCCGACTGGCGCGAGCTGGCGCCGGGACTGGTGCGCGGCGTCGGCCAGCGCTGCTTCCTCGCGGGCGAGGAGGTGCGCCCGATCATGTCCCTCTCCGAGGTCGCCTTTGGGGGCGGGACGTGAGCGACGGCCTCCGCCCTCTCCAGGGGACGGTGCTGGACCGGCTCCTGGATCCCGTCCCGGAGCGCGAGCGCAGCCGGAAGGAGAGCCTCGCCAGGCTCCGGGCGGCGGTCCGGCGCGACCTGGAGGCGCTGCTGAACACACGCCGGCGGTGCCTGGACTGGCCCGCCGACGCCGCCGAGCTGGACTCCTCGCTGCTGGCCTACGGGGTGCCCGAATTCACGGGGACGGGCCTTGCCGCCCGCGAGGCCCAGGAGGCCTATTGCCGGATGCTGGAGCGCACGATCCGGCGCCTGGAGCCGCGGCTCCTGCAGGTGGAGGTGCGGCGCACCGAAAGCGCCGACCCGCTGGACCCGACGCTGCGCTTCAGGATCTCGGCCCTGATGCACGCCGAGCCCGCGCCCGAGCCGCTCGTCCTGGATTCGGCGCTGGATCCCGCCACGCAGAGCCTGGCCGTCCGGAGCCGCGATGACTGACCGGCTCGTCGCCTTCTACGACCAGGAGCTCGTGCATCTGCGCCGCGCGGCGGCGGAGTTCGCGAAGGCGCACCCGGCCCAGGCGGGGCGGCTCCGCCTGACCGGCGACGCCGTCGAGGACCCGCACGTGGCCCGCCTGATGGAGGCCTTCGCCTATCTCACGGCACGCGTGCGGCTGAAGCTCGACGACGACTTCCCCGAGCTGACCGAGGCGCTGCTGGGCATCCTGTACCCCCATTACCTCGCGCCGCTTCCCTCGGTGACCGTTGTCCAGTTCTCGCCCAGGCCCGGGCTGCCGGGGCCCGTCGAGCTGCCGGCCGGAACGGAGCTCGACAGCGAGGCCCTGGACGAGGGGCGCTGCCGCTTCCGCACCTGCTATCCCGTGATGCTCCTGCCGGTCGCGCTGGCCTCCGCCACCCTCAGAGCGCGGCCGGTCGCGGCACCCGCCAACCCGTCGGCGCAGGGTGTGGCGGCCGTCCTGCGCCTGGTGTTCGAGACCGCTGCGCCGGGCGGCTTCGCGGCGCTGGCACCCGGGACCCTGCGTCTTTTCCTGCGCGGCGCCCCGCAGCAGGCCCATGGGCTCTACGACCTGCTGGCGGGGCATGTCGTGTCCGTCGCGGCCGCCGCCTCGGCAACCGACCGCGATCCGGTGATCCTCGGGCCGGAGGCCGTGCGGCCGGTCGGCTTCGAGCCAGGCGAGGCGGTGCTCCCCGCGGACCCGCGCGTGGCGCCGGGCTACCGGCTGCTGACGGAGTATTTCGCCTGGCCCGAGAAGTTCCTGTTCTTCGACCTGGCGGGCCTGGAGCGCGCCTGCGCGGGCCGAGCGGGGCGGCTGGAGCTGTTCCTCTATCTCGACCGCACGTCCCAGCAGCTCGAGCGCGAGGTCGGCACGGAGAGCTTCGCGCTCGGCTGCACGCCGGCGGTCAACCTGTTCCGGCTGCGCGCGGAACCCATCGCGCTCGACCACCGGCAGCGCGAATACCGCGTGGTGCCCGATGCCCGGCGCCCGCGTGGCCTTGAGATCCACGCCATCGACCGCGTCGCGGCCTCATCCCCGGACGGGCGGCAGGCGGAGTACGCGCCCTTCTACGGGCGCCGCGGCAGCGCCGGGGAGCAGCCGCGCTACTGGCACGCCGTGCGCCGCCCGGGCCCGCCCACCAATCCCGGGACGGAGGTGTTCCTGTCCGTCGTGGATCCCGGCTTCGATCCCGACGCTCCCGCGGGGCATGTGCTGTCGGTGGAGGTCACCTGCCTGAACCGCGACCTGCCGGCGCGCCTGCCCTTCGGCGGCGGGCATCCGCGGCTGAGCCCGGTGCTCGGCGCGGCCGCGGTCGCCACAGTGTCCTGCCTGACGCCGCCGAGCCGCACGCTGCGGCCCGCGACCTTCGGGCAGGACCGCTGGCGCCTGATCTCCCATCTGAGCCTGAACCACCTGTCGCTGCTGGACGGACAGGACGGGCCCGAGCCGCTGCGCCGGCTGCTCCGGCTCTACGACCTGCGCGACGCGCCCGAGACGCGCATGCTGATCGACGGGCTGACCGGCGTCCAGGTCCGGCCCGGCACCGCCCGCGCGCCCCAGCCGGGCACCGGCGCGCTGTGCCGCGGGCTGGACGTGACGCTGGAACTGGACCCGCAGCGGTTCGCCGGCACCTCCATGCTGCTCTTCGCCGGCGTGCTGGAGCGCTTCCTGGCGCTCCACGCCGGGATCAACGCCTTCACGCGGCTTGCGGTGCGCGCAAGGGGCCGCACGGAGATCATGAAGCGATGGCCGGCACGCGCGGGCGAACGGATCCTCCTGTAGGCGCGCTCCTGGACGAGGAGCCCTGGCGCTTCGACTTCGCCCAGGCGCTCCGCCTCCTGGAGGCGCGGGCACGCCGCAGGCATGCGGCCGCGGGCGGGGCTTCGAATGAGGCCGGCGCCGTGGATCCCCCCGTGCGCCTGCGCGCCGCCGACACGCTGGCCTATCCCGCCACGGAGGTGGTGGCGCTGGAGCACGACGGTGCTGGCCGGGGAGCGGGACCGCCGGCGGCGCTGGTCACCTCGCTGTTCGGCCTGACGGGACCGCTGGGCGTGCTGCCGCAACACTACACCGAGCTTCTCCACGCCGCGCGGCGCGAGCAGAACCCCGCCTTTCGCGACTTCCTGGACATCTTCAACCACCGCCTGCTGACGCTCTTCGCCCAGGCGGCGGCCAAGTACCGCCTGGACCTCTCCTTCGAGCGGAGCGCCGCCGGCGCGCCCGACCCCGTCACCGCGGCGCTGCAGGCGCTGGTCGGCATCCATGGCGCCGGCCTGCCCCCCACCTTGCCCCCTGCCCTGCCAGCGCCGCTGCCCCCAAACCTGCCCGCGGCCGTAGGCCAGGCCCCCGCCCTCGATGCCGCGACGCTGGTCCACTATGCCGGCCACCTGTCCCAGCGGCGCCCCTCGGCGGCGGCGCTGCAGGCGATCCTTTCCGACGACCTCGGCGTGCCGGTGCGCATCGAGCCGTTCCGCACCGCCTGGCTGGCCGTTCCGCCGGATGAGCAGTCGCGCCTGGGCACCGCGTTCTGCACCTTCGACGACGACCTCCTCCTGGGCGAGCGCTCGCAGTCCGTGCAGGGCAGCTTCCGCATCGTCCTGGGGCCGCTGGACTACGCGGCCTTCCGGGACTTCCTGCCCGGCGGTCCGGGCATGGCGCGGCTGGCCGCGCTGGCCCGCTTCCAGGTGGGCCCGGACCTCGATTTCGACGTGCAGCTCGTGCTCCGCCGAGCCGAGGTGCCGGAGTGCGAACTGGCAGCCGGCGGCGCGGCGGAGCCCCGGCTGGGCTGGAACGCCTGGCTCGGGCCCCAGGGTGCGCCGGGGGATGCGGCGGACGCGGTCTTCGGTTCCGCCCTGTAACGGCACATCGGGGTGACAGCGCGTTGGGCGAGATGCGGGATCCCACAGGCAATCAGGGAGCACGGCCATGGGCAATGACGACGTCATCGACCGGATCGACGATGCCTTGAAGACGATGCCGGCGGTCGGCAACGGATCGCCGGCCTACGCACCCCTTCTCGACCGCTACGCGCGCACCCTCCGGAGGAAGGGCCATGCCGAGGCGCTCGACGAGCTGCGGGCTGGCGTGGTCGACCTCGCCAGCTGGGAGTACGGGGCGGTGGTCGCGAACTGCGAACTCATGGAGTTCGAAGACCGCGGGGTCTGGTTCCTGTTCGATGGCCGGAAGGAGCGCACCGTGCTCATCCACGGCATCACCCAGGCCGTGGCCCCGAACACCCGCGACAGCTCCTACCACGCGGGCTATCCCCGCCGGGAAGGCTACGACAAGGGGCATGGCTGGTCGCACGCCCAGGGTGGCTTCGAGGGCGGCCCCAACTACTTCTACCAGCGGGCGGCCGTCAACCGGCGCCTGTCCGCCGTCGGCCACCTGTGGCGCGACATCGAAACCCACCTGGCGAGCAACGCCGGGATGTTCGCCTTCGTCCGGCTGATCTATCGCCGCAGCGACAAGGACACCCCCAGCAGTGTCGAATACGGGATCCTGAACGGTCCGCAGCAGTTCCGGGCAGTCATCTTCCCAAACCGGTAATGCCGCGCGCCCATGCATCGGCGCGCGGACTGGAATGCACCCTCAAGCCGCACGCATCTCACGGCGTTTCATCACGCGATGGTTCCGTTAGGCGCTTTAAGCCCCCACGAGGCCTAACGCCTCTTGCGTCCCGGGCTTCGCAGGCCCCTGGGGCCAGCTGCTCACGGCACCGAGCCCTGCTCACTCGCCTAGCCATCCGCTCAGCCATCCGGGTGGTTAATTAGCTCTTAATTTCGGGTGGATATGCGGCCGGAATCGGACTATCCCAAATCGCATCGCCGAACGAGGGGGCCCCACATGACGATTGTTCCGACCGTGCTCATCGACCCGAACAAGCTGTTCCGCGAGGGCTTGAAGGCTCTGTTCAGAGAGGGAGGCTTCGAGATCGTCGCCGAGGTCGCCCGCCTGAACGATGCCGCCGGATTGCATGGCATGATCGAGATCGGGATGGTCCTGTGCGATCCGCTGGGCAGCCCATTGGGAGTCGGCGAGACCGTGATTGAATTGCGGCGCCTGTTCCCGGATGCGCGTGTCGTCATGTTGATGCCGACCCAGGATCCGCAGCCCATGGTGGCCGCCATCCAGGCTGGTGTCGACGGCTGCCTCCTCAAGGACATCTCGCCGGAGGCGCTCCAGGAGTCGTTGAGGCTGGTGCGGATGGGCGAAACCGTTTTCCCGAGCCATCTGGCGGCCATGCTGGTAGCCGGGCGCTTCAATGCAGAGCCCACGGTCCGACGCAACGGGCTGTCGCCCCGCGAAGCCGAGATCCTGCGTCATCTCGTCGAGGGCGAGAGCAACAAGGTCATCGCGAACCGGATCGGGATCACCGAGGCGACGGTGAAGGTCCACCTCAAGAGCCTGCTGCGCAAGATCGGCGCATCCAATCGGACACAGGCCGCCATATGGGCGCACAACAACGGCCTGGCCGAGGAAATGCCCAAGGCTGCTCTCGGCTGATCGCCAGAGGCCCCTCGGGGGCTTGACCGGTCGCGTTCGCGGTGACTTCGTCGGCGCGACCGGTCAGCCGGGGCACAAGGCCGATCCCCATGGCCGCGAGCACCGCGTCGCGTGTCTGAAACGGCCGATACACACATTCGCGCGCGTAAACCCTCATCCGCGGCGCAGCGCCTTCCAGTAGCTATCGAGCGACTCATTAACGGCCGATTCGTGGAAAATCGGAGTGCCGGCAATCTGGAGATCGGTGTACACCCATGGCTCGATCCCCGAGAGCAGCGCTTTCAGATGAAGGGCCGCGAGTGCCTTGATGGTGGGGCCCTGCGGGTCGATCCGGCCGTCCACGACCTTCGTCTTGGCTTTCTGAAAGGCGAGGATTGCAGCTTCGGTCTTCGGGCCCGCGATGCCATCGACCTTGAGAAGCGTCTTGTGTTCGCCTCCAAGCCAGTCGTTCAGGAGCAGTTGCACGACGCGCACGTCACCCTTGCTGTTGCTGCCTTCCTTCCCGACCGATTTCTCGATTACGTCCATCGGAGTTCCCCAGAGTTCAGGCGATTGCGGGCACCGGAGCGGGCCCCGGCAGCGGGATTCGTCCGCGGCCTATTATGATGAGGATAATCGCTGCAATGATGGCCGCGATCACGGCCAGGTCATCGAGCAACTCCCCTTCCAGACAGATCTCGTAAACGATCAGCCCGGGCCGCAGGCGGAAGAAGTGGAAATACGCCTCAACTTTCCGGCCGAAGACGGAGCCCGAGAAAATGCGGAAGCGTTCGTTCGGATTCCAGGTCGTGCCCAGGTCGTAGGGCAGCCCGAAGATCCCGTAGAAAGCCTCCAGAGCGACGATCTTTGTGAAACCCGCGCCCACGCCTGAAATCGAGAACGGCTTGATCTCATAGAATTCCGTCGCGACGGCATCATGCCGCATCAAGTCGGGGATCTTGAGCAACGCATCTGCCTGGATCGCAACAAGCTGTGCGAAGGTCAGCTTCGGGTTGTGCAGCTTGATGAATGCCATGTAAAGCCGCACATTTCCGAATCCCAGGGATATGTCCTGGAAATCCTCGATGCTGGCGGGGAAGAAGCTCGCTCGTTTCACGAAGCGCAGATACTGCTTTCCGATGAAATTCTCCGCGATCAGGCCGAAAGTCGAGGCCACCTGGGGCAGAACGATCTCGCTTGGCGCTACGCAGGGCATATCGCAGCTCCGAATCATTATGTGCCGCGGCAAGCGACATTCGCCGCCCAGGGTCGGATCGGATAGGACCGGGCGGAACCTGACGTTTTTATCCGGCCTTCTTTATCCGGCCTTCGTGGTCGCGAGGTCGTAGGAGCTGACCACGGGCGCCTGCGGCTTGTGGTTGGCGTCGTGGGGCGTGTACTTCAGCTCGATCTTCGAGAAGTTCAGGCTGATGGATTCCTGGGGCTGTCCCGAGCCGTTGGCCGAGACGCTGTAGCTGCTGACCAGCGCGTCGGTCAGCGTATAGGTCATGTAGGTGTCGCCGGGATCGCCCGTGGTCACCAGGTCGATCTGCACGGTCTTGCCGCTCTTGCCGGACACCGCCTCCTTGAAGAATAGGGGCGAGGACTTGTCCATCTCGCGGGTCATGGTGATCTCGCTGACAGACGGTTCCGAGGCCTCGCGGTTCGCCGCCCGTCCGGTCGGCGTGCTGATGGCGCGGCCGACGCCGAACTGCATGCTCGATACATCCACCCAGTTCTTGTGGTTCTGCTGGGTCGCGTCGCCCTGGATGCCGTCGAACTTCACGTAGATGGCCATGGACGTTGTCTCCCTTCACCGATGTCGCGTCGCAGTCCGGCCTCCGGCCGGTCCTTCGGGGCCGTTCGGGCAGGCCCCGAACCGGCGTTCACTGGATCTCGAAGGCGAAGCGCCCGTCCGCATCCAGCGCCGCATGCACCCGTCCGACCGGCTCGTCGCGGGCGAGCCGCTCCAGAAGCCGCGCCGAGAGGTCCGGCAGCATGCCGCGCGTCAGGATGTGCTCGACATTGCGCGCGCCGGTGCTGACCTCGCGGCACCGGGCGCCGACCGCCGCCACCAGCTCGGGCGTCCAGCTCAACTCGGCGCGGTAGCCCTCCCGCAGGCGCCGCCGGATGCGCTCCAGGTTCAGCTCGACGATGCGGCCGAGCGTCCCGGGCGCAAGCGGCAGGTAGGGCACGATGGTGCAGCGCCCGAGAAAGGCCGGCTTGAAGTGGCGCAGCAGCTCGGGCTGCAGGGCCTCGGCCAGGGCGTCCCCCTCCGGCATGGTCTCGGGATCGGCGGCCAGCCGGGTCAGCGTCTCCGTGCCGGCGTTCGAGGTCATGATGACCAGCGTGTTCCGGAAATCGATGTCCCGGCCCTCGCCGTCGCGCAGCATGCCCTTGTCGAAGACCTGGTAGAAGACGTCCTGCACCCCGGGATGGGCCTTCTCCATCTCGTCCAGCAGGAGCACGCTGTAGGGCCGCCGGCGGATCGCCTCGGTCAGGACGCCGCCCTCGCCGTAGCCGACATAGCCCGGGGGCGAGCCGACCAGCATCGAGACCTTATGCTCCTCCTTGAACTCCGACATGTTGATGACGGTCATGGTCTGCTCGCCGCCGTACAGCGCGTCGGCGAGCGCCAGCGCCGTCTCGGTCTTGCCGACCCCGCTGGTACCGCACATCAGGAACACCCCGATGGGCTTGCGCGGGTCCGTCAGCTTCGCCCGCGAGGTCCGCACCGCCTGGGCCACCGCCTCCAGGGCGTGGTCCTGTCCGATGACGCGCTCGGCCAGCCGCTCGCGCAGGGCCAGGACGGCGTCGATCTCGCGGGTGACCATGCGGCCCAGCGGGATCCCGGTCCAGGCCGAGACCACAGCCGCCACGGCCTGCGCGTCCACGAAGACGCTGGCGAGCGGCGCCTCGCCCTGGATCTCGGCCAGCGCGTCGAGCCGGCGCGAGAGGTCCCGGCGCGCCTCCTCGGCCTCCTCGGCGGCGGGATCGAGGCCCTCGATCCGTTCGCGCAGGCGCGAGATCTCGGCGATGGCGCCCAGCTCGTCGCGCCAGCGCGCCTCGATCGCCGCCAGATCCTCCACGGCCGCAACGCGCCTTTCCTCCAGCAGCGCCAGCGCCTCGGCATGGTCGGTGCCCAGGGCGGCCTCGCGCTTCAGCGTCGTGATCCGGGTCTCCAGCGCCGCGATCTCGCGCCGCGTGTCCTCCACCGCCGCCGGCGTGGCGCTCTGGCTCATTGCAACGCGGGCACAGGCTGTGTCCAGCAGGCTGACCCCCTTGTCCGGCAGCTGCCGGCCGGGGATGTAGCGGTGCGAGAGGCGCACGGCCTCGGTCACCGCCTCGTCCAGGATGCGCACGCCGTGATGGCGCTCCAGCGTCGCGACGAGGCCGTGCAGCATCTGGGCTGCGGCCTCCTCGGAGGGCTCCTCCACCTTGACGACCTGGAAGCGCCGGGTCAGCGCCGCGTCCCGCTCGAAATACTTCTTGTACTCGGCCCAGGTGGTGGCGGCGATCGTGCGCAACTCGCCCCGGGCGAGGGCGGGCTTCAGCAGGTTGGCCGCGTCGTTCTGCCCGGCCTGCCCGCCGGCGCCGACCAGTGTGTGGGCCTCGTCGATGAACAGTATGATCGGCTTCGGCGAGGCTTTCACCTCGTCGATCACTCCGCGCAGCCGGTTCTCGAACTCGCCGCGCACGCTGGCGCCGGCCTGGAGCAGGCCGAGGTCCAGGTTCAGCACCGACACCTCGCGCAGGGCCGGCGGCACGTCCCCGCGGGCGACCCGCAGGGCGAAGCCCTCGACAACCGCGGTCTTGCCGACGCCGGCCTCGCCGGTGAGGATCGGGTTGTTCTGGCGCCGGCGCGTCAGCACGTCGATGATCTGCCGGATCTCGGGATCGCGGCCGAGGACCGGGTCGATGGCGCCGGCCCGCGCCCGCTCGGTCAGGTCGATGGTGAACTGGGCCAGCGCCTTCTGCGTGCCGGGGCCGGCGGCCGCGGTGGCCATTTCGGCAGCTCCGTCCGCCCCGGGTGCGCCGGAGGGGGGCGCCTCCCGCGTGCCGGCGACGAGCCGCGGCCATTCGCGGGCGAGCTGGTCGGCCGGGATCGAGGACAGCGGCCCCAGCGCTGCGCGGGCCAGCTGGGCCAGGGTCTCGCCGCCCAGCAGCGCGACGAGCAGATGGGCCGAGCGGACCCGCCCGGCGCCGTCGTTGATCGAGGCGATCAGCCACGCCTCGCGCGCGAGGTCGACGAGATGCGGCGAGAGCGTCGGCGCGCGCGTGTTCCCGGCGCGCAGGCCGGTCAGGCTGCCCGCCAGCGCTTCCTGCACCCGCGCGAGGTCGACGCCGTAATGGCGCGCCAGCGCGTGCAGGTCTGTGTCGGGCTGGTCAATCAGGCGCGAGAGCCAGTGCTCGATCTCGACGGCATAGTGACCGCGGGACAGCGCGAATCCCGGAGCCGCCTCGAGCGCTGAACGGCAGGGATCGTTCAGCTTGCCAACAAGGGCAGCCAGGTTTATGGCGGCCATGGCGCAAAGCCTCCCATGTGCGCCGCGGCGAATTTACTTTCGCTCTGTAAGCGCTTTGCGAATGCTCACACCGTTTCCACGCAGCACGCAACGGCTCGATTGCTCATGATCGGCAGGGTTAACTCCCTTGTGATTTCACCGCGACTGTGACCGGAATCGTTTTGATAAAAGGAGGTGCGCGCGGCCCGCCGCCTGACTGCCGCCGGGATTCAATTGATCATCACGAGCCCGCCCCGGACGGTGAGCATGGCATCGCCCTTCACCTGGGTCATGGGAGCCTTCATCTCGGCCATGGCCGTCCCCTCGACCTTGATGACCATGCCTTTGATCGTCACGCCGGTCTGGTCGATGGTGATGGAGCTCTGCCCCACCCGGAGCTCGATGGACTGCATGGCCTCGCAGGAGTCCTTGCCGAGGTCGAGCTTCGTGGTCCGGTTCCCCGTGGCGATGGTGAGCGCGTCGTTCCCCATCTCGATCTCGACCCTCCGGTTCCCCGTCTTCAGCGTCTCGGTGAGGTCGCGCTCGATCACGACCGTCCGGTCGCGGCCGACCTCCAGGGAATCGTCGTTCTCGACGAGGCGGCGGAAGTCCTTCTGGGCGTGGAAATAAACCTCCTCCTCGCCCATCCGGTCCTCGAAGCGCAGTTCGTTGAAATCTTCCGTGCCGCCGCCCTTGGTGCTGCGGGTCCTGATGCCGCTTCGGGTCTTCTCGTCGGGAACCGGAAACGGCGGCGTCTCGTCGGCGTTGTAGACCGTGCCCGTGATCAGCGGCCGGTCCGGATCGCCGTCCAGGAAGTCGACCACCACCTCGGTGCCGATGCGCGGGATGAACTGGTGGCCCCAGCCCCTGCCCGCCGAAGGCTGGGCGACGCGGATCCAGCACGAGCTGTTCTCGTCGTTCCGGCCGCGGCGGTCCCAGTGGAACTGGACCCGCACCCTGCCGTGGTGGTCGCAGTCGATCTCCTCGCCGGCGGCTCCGACCACCATGGCGGTCTGCGGGCCGCGCATCACGGGGCGAGGGGTATGCCGCGGCGGCCGGAACAGCCCCGCGGCGGGGATGCAGGCGAAGCTGTTCGAATAGCGCGGCGGCCCTCCGGCGACCGAGCGAAGCTTGTGGTCCGCGGCCATGTGGGCGACCTGCGTGACCACGTATTTCAGGCCGTTCTCCTCGGGTGCAGGGTGATGGCCCAGCGCGAAGCGGCCGCAGGGCGCCATGTGGCGGCATCCGCCCGTGCCCACCGCGGTGGCGAAGCCGGCCTCGATCTCCTCGGTCCGGATGCGCGCGCGCTCCTCGCCGGCGGCGCGGTCGGCGTGGCCGCCGGGATACTCGAAGATCTCCCGGGCGCCGCCGCCGGTCTCCGGAAGGCGCGCCTGAGATTCCGCGATCAGATCGGTCCGGGGCGTCTCGAAGTTGTAGTCCTGCTGAACCCAGCGCGAAGGCCGGAACCCGAAGCTCCGGGCCCAGTCGGCGATCCCGCCCGACTGGCCCGGGCCATCGAGCTCGACCGTCGGCTCCGCCAGGTCGAAATAGGCCGAGGTCGCATCGGCCATGACGAGGACGTGCCGTCCGGCCTCGTGGCGGAAATGGTAGAAGACGCCCTCGTCCTCGGCCAGGCGCGACACGAAATCCCAGTCGCTTTCGCCGTACTGCACGCAGTATTCCCGCTCGGCTGCCGCGCCCGACAGGTGCGAGAGGTCGAAATGCACCCAGGGCGTCCGGTTCTCCTCGAGCACGGCCTGGATCACGTCGCGCGCCGACATCCGCTGGAAGATGCGGCAGTCCGTCGTCTGGGTCAGGAACCAGGCCCAGGGCACGACCTCCAGGCGGTAGGCGCGCATCCCGTCTTCCAGCGGCGCGCCCAGGGAGAAGCCGCGGACGATGCCGTGGAAGTTCCGCGGCGCCCCTTCATCCTGAGCCACGGTCCAGGAGATCGGCGTGCCGATCAGGTCCTCCGCGCCGACCGTCCCGCGCGGGCTGACCACGTCCAGTGTGAAGCGGAAGAGCTGGGAGATCGCCTCCTCGCCCTCGAACCCGGTCAGCAGCATGGCCCCCTTTCCGAGCGCACTCTCGACCTTCAGCAGGCGCCTCTCCGATGCCGCCGCGATGGCCCCCGTCCGGTCCATGTCCCTTCCCTCCCGCTGGTTCTGCCTTGCTGCCGGGTCCTTCCCGCCCAGTCCGGGCTCCTCTCCCCCGTGTGAGCGTGAAGCATCGGCTTCCCGGGCGCAAAGCGGTGAAATGGAAGGGCAAGGACCCGGGAATTACTCCGTAAGGCGCGGCATCTTCCAATTATTCAGGGAGTTCTCCTGACATAAGAGAGTATGGCCCCGGCCCCATGACAGGTCCATGCTCGCCGGATCGGCCTTGCCGTCTCCTCCTCGCCGGACCGTGGCGCATGGACAGCTCGATCGATCTCTCCGTTCTTTTGGCACCGGCCGCGGGGGAGCGGAGCTGCGGCCCGGATCTCCGGCTCGACTACGCACCCACGGCGCTCTACGGACGCCTCAAGGATCTGCGCATGGCGGCGCGCGCCGCCGAGCGACGGCAGGAGACCGACGGGGAGACGGACAAGCTTCTGCCGGAATGGTCGCAGATCCTGGTGCTGGCCCCCGAGGCGCTGTCGCTGAGCAAGGACCTGGAGATCGGCTGCTGGCTGGCGGAGGCCCTGCTGCGCGCGCGCGGGATCGACGGGCTGGGCGAGGGGTTCGAGCTCCTGGCCGGACTGGTGGAGACCTACTGGCCCGCGCTGTATCCGGCGCCGGACGAGGAGGGTTTGCGCACGACGCTGGCGCCCATCGCGGGGCTCAACGGCATCGGCGGCGAGGGAACGCTGCTCGCGCCGCTGCGCCGGGTGCGGGTGACGCGTGGCCGAGACGGGACCTCCTTCGCCTACTGGCAGGTGGAGCAGTCGGCCGCTCTGTCCTCCATCGCGGATCCCGAGCGGCGGCAGAGGCGGATCGATGCCGGCGTCCCGGCGCCGGAGGCGCTGCAGGCCAGCGCCCGCGCGACGCCCGATGCGTTCTTCGCCTCGCTCCTGGCGGCGCTCGACCGCTGTGCCGACGCCTTCGGCCGCCTGCATGCCGCGCTGGACCAGCGGGCGCGGGACGATGCGCCGCCCGCCTCCGCCGTCCGCGACCTGCTCTCGGCCATGCGCGCCGCGGTCCTGGGCCTCGGCGGGCCGGCGCTTGCCGCGGCGGAGGCGGACGACGCGCCCGGCGATCCTGGCGATGCCGGCGATCCTGATGGGGCCGGCGATCCCGGCGGGGCCGCCCGGCCCGCCGCGGCGGAGCGGAGGCGGGCAGGCCCCGGCGGCTTCGCATCGCGCGAGGAGGCGCTCCAGGCGCTCGACCAGGTCGCGCGCTATTTCCGGCAGGCCGAACCCCACTCGCCGATCTCATACACGCTCGACGAGCTGGTCCGGCGTGCCCGCATGCCCTTCCCCGACTTGCTTGCCGAGCTGGTGCCGGACGAGGGGACCCGGCGTGCGCTCCTGATCACGGCCGGGATCAACGGCGCCCTCGCCGAAAGACCGCTCGAATGACCCGGCCGCACAGCCGGTCTCGTCAAGAATCGTATATCGTCCGGCGCAGAATCATGGTTAACATCAAGTAAAGACTAAAGAACCGGGCAGCGCATCGGCGTGAACGCTCCGTCCAGCGGGAGGATCTGCAGTGGTCGGGAAGTCTGCCCTGGGTAATGGTCGGCGCCCGGACCCTGACGACGAGGGCACCGTATTCTTTCCGCACTCCAGCCGGGACGACGCCGCGCCAGACCTCCCGAACGCGGCCGGTCCCGGCGTCGCGGGCGGGCGGACCGCGCAGTCCGGGGCGGGGGCCGGGGACGACGACACGATCCGGATCGGGGACACGCTGAAGGACCGGTTCGTGATCGAGAGCCTGCTGGGCAGCGGCGGCATGGGCAAGGTGTTCATGGCCGTGGACCTGCGCAAGAAGGAGGCCTCGGACCGGAACCCTTATGTCGCGATCAAGATCCTGAAGGAGAACCTGAAGGAGCATCCGAGCAGCGCCATTGCCCTACAGCGCGAGGCGCGCAAGGCGCAGGACCTGTCCCATCCTAACATCATCAAGGTCTACGACTTCGACCGGGACGGCGAGCGCTTCTTCATCACCATGGAGTACCTGACCGGCCGCTCGCTGGACAAGATCATCCGCGCTCCGAACTTCCGGCAGATGCCCCAGGCGGAGGCCGGGCGCATCGTGAACGCGGTCGGCGCGGCGCTGTCCTTCGCCCACGCCAACGGCATCGTCCACTCCGACCTCAAGCCCGGCAACATCTTCATCACCGATGCCGGAAAGGTGAAGGTGATCGATTTCGGTCTGGCGCGGGTGATCAAGCACAACATGCAGGCCGAGGAGGATGCGACGGCCTTCGACGTCCGCAGCCTGGGGGCGATGACCCCGGCCTATGCCAGCCCGGAGATGCTGGAGCTCCAACCCACGCAACCCCGCGACGACGTCTACGCGCTCGCCTGCATCACCTACGAG
The DNA here is from genome assembly GCF_017355985.1 of Arenibaculum pallidiluteum. GTDB lineage: Bacteria > Pseudomonadota > Alphaproteobacteria > Azospirillales > Azospirillaceae > Arenibaculum > Arenibaculum pallidiluteum. Next base: position 214,094 of record NZ_JAFIQU010000007.1, on the reverse strand, counting down.
CTGCTGGCGGGCCGCCATCCCTTCGGGCGCATGCCGGCGACACATGCCCGCGACGCTGGCATGCGGCCCGCACGCATCAAATCCCTGCGCTCGGACCAGTGGCACGCGCTGGAGCGCGCCCTCGATTTCGACGCCGACCGGCGCTTGGCGACGGTCGATGCCCTGATCGAGGGCCTGGCGCTCGGGGCCCCGCGGAAGCGCAGCGCCGCGCGGGCGATCAGCGTTGGCGCCGGCTTCCTCGGCCTGGCCGCCGCCGCGGCATTGGCGGTCTGGACCCTGACGGGGGGCAGCCCCGCGGACGACGCGGCGGAGCAGCCCATGGCGCAGTCCGGGGCGCAGTCCGGGGCGCAGCCCGTGCCGCAGCGCCCAGGCCCGCCGCAGGCAGCCGAGGTCCCGGCGCAGCCCCCGCGGAGCCCGCCGACGCCGGCGCCCCGGGCTGCCGCCCCCACTCCCGGCTCCGCCCCGGTGGGCGCCCCAACCGGCGTCCCAACCGGCGCCCCCACCGGCGGCGCGGCCAGCGTCCAGGGCGCCGCGCCGCCGCCCGCGCCCCGGCCCACCCAGCCGGAGGCGCGCAGGACCCAGGAGGCGGCGCTTCCTCCGCCACCGCCGGCGCCGCAGGGGACGGCGCAGGGGGCGACAGCCCTCCCTCCATCGCTGTCGGTTCCGGTGCCCCCGGCGCTGCCGGCGGCCGCACCGGTGCCCAGGGGCGTGGAACGCGTGCCCGCGGCCGTCTTCCGCTCGTGGTGCGGGGCGCCTTTCCGCCTCGACGCGCGACCGGACCGCTGGTCCTTCGCCCTGCCGGGCGGGGAGCAGCAGGTCTTCGCCGTCGAGCGCTACGAGTTCGCCGAAGGCCGCCTGGCGGTCCATGCCATGGGCCCCCGCGGGCGCCGCACCGTCACCGAGTTCGGCGGCTTCTCCCCGGACTTCGCCTCGATGGTGCATCTGCGCATGCGGACCGAAGGCGAGGCCGGATGGCGCGACTACAACCGTCCGTTCCGAACCTGCTGACGGAGAGCGGCATGAGCGATCTTGGCCTTCTCGACGATCGCAGCCCGACCCGGGTCTTCTGGTTCCGGACCGCGGCCGCCAGCCACCCCGGCACCGTGCGGCGGGTCAACGAGGACGCCTGGCTCGACCGCGGCGATGTCGGCCTGTGGGCGGTCGCGGACGGGATGGGCGGGCACGACGCCGGCGACGTGGCCAGCCGCAGGGTCGTCGCCGCGGTCGAGGCCGCGCTGGACGCCGAGGCGGGATCCGCGACGCTGGCCGGGATCCGCCGCGCGCTGGAGGCGTGCAACGCCGAGCTCCAGGACTATGCGGCGGCGCGGAGCCTTCCGATCGTCGGCAGCACCGTCGTGGTGCTGGTCGTGGACGGCCGGCGCTTCGAATGCGCCTGGGCCGGCGACAGCCGGCTCTACCTTCTGCGCGCCGGGCAGCTCGCCCAGGTCACGCGGGATCACAGCCGCGTCCAGGAGCTGGTCGATCGCGGCGAGCTCGACCCGCGCCAGGCCGAGAACCATGCCCATGCCAACGTGATCACCCGGGCGGTCGGTGCCCTGCCGCAGCTCGAGCTGGACGCCGTCGCGGGCGAGATCGAGGGCGGCGACGTCTTCCTTCTGTGCAGCGACGGGCTGACGCGGGCGGTGGGTGATACGGCGCTGCAGGAGGTGCTGGCCGGCTGCGATCCGGGGAGCGCGGCGGAGCGCCTGCTCGCGCTGGCCCTCGCGCAGGGGGCCCGCGACAACGTCACGCTCGTGATCGTCGGCTGCGAACCTGTGGCACGCCGGACCTGAGGACGGGCCGAGGAAGGACGGGGATCGAGCATGGAACGGGGACGGCTTCCTGGCGCGTGCTTCGCGGTGATCCTGCTCTGCTGTCTCGTCCCGGGGGCGCAGGCCGCCGAGCGGCGCGCCGCCCTCGTCGTGGCCAATTCCACCTATGCCGGTGCCCCGGCGGCCGCGGCCGAGGCCAACGGCGCGGCCGTGGCGGCGGCTCTGACCGCCTCGGGGTTCGGCGTCACCGTGGCCCGCAACCTCGGCTTCCGGGAGCTGTCCTCGACCCTGCAGGGGTTCCAGAACCGCCTGGCGGCCGCGGATGTCGGGCTCGTCTACTTCACGGGCTACACGGTCGCGATCGGCAGCAACAGTTTCCTCGTCCCCGTGGATGCTGACATCGCCACCGATTTCGACGCCCTGTTCGGAATGGTGGAGCTGGAGCGCATGCTGCGCCTCGTCCAGGACGCCTCGCACCGCGCCATCGTGATCGTGGACTCCGTCATCCCGAACCCGCCCGCGGAGAAGCTGGCCGCGGCGCTGGGCGCGGGAGCGGCAGTGAAGCCCGCCGCCGAGACGCCCCCGTCCATGCCGGGCCTCCTGGTGGCCTACAGCCACCAGCCCGGCGTCGCAGCCGGCCCCTCCACAGCCGGCCAGCCCGGCGGCGCGGGGCCGGGGCCCTATGCCGAAGCCCTGGCCCGCGAGATCGTCAGGCCCGGGATCGAGCTGCGCAAGGCGCTCGATGCCGTGGAACGCACCGTCGCGGCGCGCACGGGCAATGCGCAGCGCCCGTGGTTCCGGGACCAGATGACCGGCGACTTCGTCGCCGTGACGCCGCCGCCGGCGCCGCCCGTGGTCGCGGCCGCTCCCCCTCCGCCGGCCCCGCCGTCACAGGCGGTCGGCGTGGCACCGCACACACCGCCGGCAACGCCGCCCTTGGCCTCCGACCCTGCCGGCGCGCCGCGCACGGAGCCTCCGGTGGAGGTGACGGCGCTGGACGAGGCCATGGTCGTCGAGAGCGACGTGAATTTCCGCCGGTCGCCCGGCACGGATGCCGCCGTGATCCGCGTGCTGCCCGCCAAGCGGAAGGTGACCGCCACCGGGCGGGTGAAGGGCGGCGACTGGTTGCGGGTCCGGGACGGCGCGGAGGAGGGTTTCGTCTCGGCCCGCTTCCTGCGCCCCGCATCGGAGGTCGAGGCGGAGATCGCGCTGGCGGCGCCGGCAGGGCCGCCGGACAGGCGGCAGGCCGCAGTGGGCGACGGGCTGCAGGCCCAGGGCCTTCGCCCGGGAAGCTATGCCGTCCGGACCGCGCAGACGGTATTCGCGCAGCCCCAGATCGGGGCGGCCGGCATCGGCAGGGTCGTGCCCGGAGACCAGGTACAGGTGCTGGACCAGGCCTCGCCATCCAGCTTCGCGCGGATCCGCCTCGGCGCGTCCGAGGGCTACGTTCCGGCAAGCGTGCTGGAGACGGCGGAGGCCAGGGCGCCGGAACCGCAGGCGATCAAGGCCTCGGCTCCCGGACCTGCGGGTCCTGCCGTGGGGACGAGCGGATCTTCGGGCGCAGCGAAGGAAGGCTCCGGAAGTGCCGCGGGCCAGCAGCTGGCGATGCGTCCCTCTGCCGCCCCGGAGGAGGCCGACGGCGCGGACGGGCTGGCGCCCGAGGTGCGGAACGCCGTCGCTTCCGCGCGGGGCGCGGCGGGCCGTGCCGCTCAGGAGGTCGGCAAGGCGCAGGAGGCCGCCAGGCGGGCGAACGAGGCGCGCGAGCGGGCCCTGGCCGCATCGGACGCGGCAAGAAGGCAGCGGACCGTCATGATTCTCCCGAACGGCGACGAGTATGCGGGCGATCTGCAGAATGGAAAGCGCCACGGCTACGGCGTCTACCGCTACGGGAACGGCGACCGCTACGAGGGCGAATGGGGCCAGGACGCCATCGTCGGCCATGGCGTGATGTCCTTCGCCAAGGCGCTCCGCTACGAGGGCAGCTTCATGAACCAGCGGCAGAACGGCTACGGCATCGTCACCTTCGCCAACGGCGATCGCTACACCGGCGCAGTCCGGGATGGCCGGGGCGAGGGGCTGGGCGAGATGCGCTTCGCCAACGGGGACCGGTACCGTGGCCCCTTCGTCCGGGGACGTCCGCAGGGTCATGGCGAACTCGTCTATGCGGATGGCGGGCAGCATCTGGGCCTGTTCCAGGATGGCCGGCAGGACGGGGCCGGAATCCAGATCTATCCCGACGGCCGCCAGCGATCGGGGATCTGGAACGGCAGCAACATGGCGCGGAACTGACGGAGAAGGACCGCACATCCGGAGCTGCCACGGGCAGAAGGCCGAGGACGCATCTTAGCCGCAGCCTCCCGCCGCCGCTGCACCGCCTTATCGCGTCACCACGCGCACCAGGGCCGTCACCGGCTTGCCGTCGACGAGCACGGGGCGGTGCTGGTCATCGGCCAGCAGGATTCCGATCACGTGGGGACCCGTCGCGGTGCCGCAATGACCGAAGCGAGCCTTGATCACCTCGCCGCCGAGGTCGCTGTTCATGCTGTTGTACGGCCGGCCGGGGATGTTGCAGCTGTCGCCCTGCGGGTCGATCTTCAGGTGCAGGTGCCCGCACTGCAGGTCGGTCCCGCATTGCCCCGCGGGCTTGAGCGCGAAGCTGCTCTTCACCACGACGCCGATTGCGCGCTCCGGATCGTCGCCGAGGATCACCTCCGTTCCGTCCTTCGGCCAGGAGACCGTGAGGCTTGGCAGGTCCCCGGCCCGGGCGGGACTGATGGCGAGCAGGGCAGGCAAGGCGAGCGCGAGGGGCAATCTGATGTCCATGATCCAGTCTCCCAGAGCGAAGTAAGCAATGCTTACATCACCCTGGGGCACCCCGGCCAGCGAAATGTAATCGGCGATTACATATGGTGCCGGCCGGTGGTATGATCGGTCCCATGCGATCCCGACCAGATCCCGCGGCCGGCGACCCGAACGCCCGCTATCACCACGGCAATCTGCGCGACGCGCTGATCGCGGCGACGATTGCCATCATCGAGGAGCGCGGCGTGGAGCATGTCTCCATCCGCGAAGCCGCCAAACGGGCCGGAGTCTCGCCCGGGGCGCCGTTCAGGCATTTCCCGACCAAGGCGGCTCTCATGACGGCCGTTGCCGAACAGGCGATGGCACGGCTCAGCGGCATGGTCGCCGCCGCCGTGGCGGCCGCTCCCGATGATCCCATGGCACGCTTCTCGGCACTGGGGCATGCCTACCTGGACTGGGCGCTGGGCAACCCGACCCACTTCCAGATCATCAGCTCGCGCACCCTGATCGATTTCCCCGCGTCCGGAGCCCTGCGCGAGCAGAACGACGCGATCCGCGTCCTGATGGAGGACCTGCTGGCCGAAGCCGCACGGCGTGGAATGCTGTCCTCGCCGGCAGAGGTGCCGCAGCTCGTCCTTTCCGCGCGCGCCTTCGGCTATGGGTTGGCCCGCATGGCCGTCGACGGGCATTTCCCGGAATGGAACGTCACCGGCGAAGCCCCCCCTGTCGCGGTGCATAGGGCCCTGGACCTCTTCATCGGGCGCCTGATCCGGGGTGCCTGATCCGGCGTGGAAGTGTCGATGTCGATGGCGTACCGTCGGCGAGGCTTGCCTTCGGCACCTCTACAGGCATCAGGCGGACTGGGCCGGGCGGCTGGGTCACGCGAACACCCGCCGCGATCACCCGGGATCGGTCAGCATCGCCCGGACGGCATGCCTGAAGGGCGTCATGCTCTGCGCGGCCCTGAGGGCGACCCGCCGGGCGATGCGCGCGGCCGGCCCCTCGTCGGTGAAGAGGCGCGCCACGATGTTGGTGCCGAGATAGAGCGGAAGGGCATCGCGGCGATGTCCCGCCTCATAGCCCGCCAGAAGCGCGTAGGCGCCGATCCCCCGCCCCAAGGCGGCGGCCTGGCGGATCAGGCCGGCCAGCCGGTCCTGCCCCTTCAGGCCCAGGTTGAAGCCGTGGGCCGTGACCGGGTTCATGCCCACCGCGGCATCGCCGATCAGGGCGAAGCCCTCGCCGGCGAAGCGGCGGCTCCAGGTGACGGCCAGGGGATAGAGATGGCGCGACCCGGCCAGGCGCACCGTGCCGAGCCGGCCCTTCATGCGCCGGTCAAGCTCGCGCTCGAACTCCGCGTCCGGCAGGGCCGCCAGTTCCTCCGCCTGGCGCGTGGGCAGGGTCAGGACCGCCGACGAGGTCCGCGCGTCCCGCTCCATCCCGTTCAGGGGCAACAGCGCCAGCGTCTGCCCGTAGTCGAACCACTCGGTCGCGACGTGGTCATGGACGTGATCGTGACGCACGCGGCAGAGGATCATCGACCGGCCCAGGCGATTGATGTCGGCGCCGACGCCGAGCTGGTTCCGCACGGAGGAGAAGCGCGAATCCGCCGCCACCAGCAGCCGCGCGGCGATCTCCGTGCCGTCGTCGAGCTCGAGGCGCCCCCGGAAAGGGGCATGGCCGCTCCGTGCCACCCGCGCGCGAACGATCCGGCGCCCCGGCACGAAGTCCACGCCCTGCTGCGCGCCGACGAGATGGAAAAGGGCCTCGCGTATGCGGTGGTTCGGAATCAGCACGCCCAGGCGCCCTGCCTCGTCGGCAACGAAGCTGAGAGCGTAGGGATCGCCGCCGTCCATCACGCGCGCGGCCCGCAGGTCGGACACATCCTCGGGATCGATGCAGTCCCAGACCCCCATCCGCTTCAAAAGGGACATGGAGCGGTGGGTCAGGGCAATCTCGCGCCCGTCGAAGGCAGGCCTCTCCAACGCATCCCAATGCTGGCCGTCGACGACCGCGATCCGCAGCCCCGTACCGGCGAGCGACCGGACGAAGGCGAGGCCTGCCGGTCCGCCGCCCGCGACGGCGATGTCATACTGGGGGTGCTGACCCATGCGGATCTCCCGGGAGGCCGTCGGCGGCCAGGATCAAGGGCAAGGACGTTCAGGGACATGTAAATCTAGCGCCCGCCATGCAGGTGCCAAGCCGGCGCTTGACACCCGCGACGACATGAAGCTGCCCGGGGGCGGGTACGGCCCGTCAGGCGGCCGGGCGGCCGATCTCCCGCTGCAACCCTTCGGCCAGCACGACCAGCGAGATGCCGAGCAGGGCGACGTCCTTGATCAGGAACGCGCCCAGGGCGTTCAGCCAGGGAAAGCCGCCGGACGCCTCCTCCCAGACGGGAAGCGCGAAGAGGATCGAGGTCGTCAGCGTGAAGGTCACGGTCCCGAGCGCACCGGCCAGGATGCCCGACCGGGCCGACCAGGGAGACGCGAGCAGCAGCAGCGCCGTCGCGATCTCGACGACGCCGAGGAAGTAGGAGGCGCCGGCCTCCCCGAAGACGGCATACAGCCAGGCCAGCCAAGGCGTGCCGCCGACCAGCGGCTTCAGCGCGTCGATCTCCACCTGCGTGAACTTCAGCACGCCGATCATGAGCAGCGGCAGGACCACCCCCGCAAGCGCGATTGCGCGCCCGGCCCTCAGGACGGCGGGAGTTCTGCCCGCGAGGACGGCATGGCCTGCAAACCGATGGACGGCCGGGCCGGAAAGGAACGAGAGCTGCATTGCAACCTCCATCTAATATATGCGTGACGCATACAATAGGCCGTTCCAGCCTTGATGTCCATGCGTCGCGCATATATCTTTGGGGGATGAGGGATCCCAGAATCGAGAACATCGCCGGCGCCCTGTCGCTGGCCATCGCCGACGAGCTTCTGCGCGCAGCGGAGAGCCGGGCCCCGGAGGCGGGATCGGCCGCGGCCGCGCTGACGCTGCTCGGGCATGTGCCCGGCCTGCCGATCGAGCGGCTCAGGCGCGCGCTCGGCCTGTCCCATCCCGGCGCGGTACGGCTGGTCGACCGGCTGCAGGCCGACGGGCTCGTCGCGCGCCAACCGTCCGAGCGCGACCGCCGGGCCGTCGCCCTGGTCCTGACACCCGAGGGAGAGAAGGCCTGCGCCGCGATCCTCGCCGCGCGGCAGGGCACGCTTGCGCGGGCGCTGGCCGCCCTGTCGCCGGAGGAGCGGGCGGTCTTCGGACGGCTTGCCGAGAAGATGCTGCGGGCGGCCCTGCAGAGCGAGGAGCACGCCTACACGGTGTGCCGGCTCTGCGATCCCGGCGCCTGCACGGACTGCCCCGTGGATGCGGAGCTGGAGGCCCGCGGCTGACGCCCCGGCGGACAGCCGGGGCGCGCCAAGGACCGCCCGGATCGGCCGCGGGACGCCCCCGCGGCGCTCAGCCGATCGGGGGCCTGGCGAGGAAGCCCTGGAGCTGGCCGGTCACCTCCTCCGGTGCCTCCAGGGTCGGGATGTGGGCGGCGCCCGGGATCTCCGCGAAGGCGCATCCCATGACTTCAGCCATCGCCCGTCCCTCGGCCACGGGGCGGGAGAGGTCGTGCTGGCCGGTCATCACGAGGGTCGGCACCCGGATCGTCCTGAGGTCCTGCAGCGCATCGCGCCGTCCGAAGATCATCCGGCCGAGCGGGACAATGGTGTCCACCAGCCTGTCGGGCGCCACGCCGGCCAGCGCGCTCTGGAAGAGGCCGACGATCTCTGGACGGTTCTCGATGGTCGCGGGGGCCAGGAACATCGGCAGGATGGCCTGCCCGATGGCCTCCGGGATGGCGCCCGCGGCCTCCACGGCCGAAAGCATCCCGAAATACCTCGCCCGCGTCTCCGGGGGCTCCTCGCCCAGGAAGGTGTCCATCAGGACCAGCGCCCTCACCCGCTCGGGGACCGCCAGCGCCATCTCGGCCGCCCACATGCCGCCGACGGACAGCCCCACCAGCGCGAAGCGCTCCACCCCGAGCTTGTCGAGAAGCGCCAGATGGTGGCGCGCGACGTCCTGCAGGCCGGTCGTGCCCTCCGGCAGCCGGCCGCTCCGCCCATGGCCCCAGAGCTCGGGCACGATGACCCGGTGCGTCCGGGAAAGCGCCTCGACCTGCGGCAGCCACATCCGGGAATCCCAGAGATAGCTGTGGCCGAGCACCACGGGCTCGCCGGAGCCGATGTCGAGATAGCTCATCTCGGACCCTGCGACTTCGGTCGTGAGGGTCGTTGGGGCTGCAGTGGTCATGCCTGCCTTGCTCCAGTGTCGTTCTCGTCGTCCCGCCACCCGCGGGTGGCGAGACCGGCGTTATCGCCTCCGCGTGTTACGCGACGATTTCAGGATCGCGGAGGACGGCGGCATCCTCAGTGGATCTCGACGGCAACGGCCATCATGTAGCCGACGCCGCGCTCGGTCCGGATGATCCTGGGCTCGCACGGGTCGGCCTCGAGCTTCCGGCGCAGGCGCAGGATCAGCACGTCGATGCTGCGGTCGTAGACCTCGTCCGGGTGCACGCGGCTGGCGGCGATCAGCTGCTCGCGCGTCAGCACCCGCTGGGGGGCGCGCAGGAGCGCGACCAGCAGGTTGAACTCCGCGGCCGTGAGCTTGATGACCTGCTGGTCGGGCGCGACGAGGGTGCGGGCATGGCTGTCCAGCTCCCATCCCGCGAACCGGTAGCGCAGGCGCCTCTCCCGCGCGCGGGACGACCGCTCCGCCGCCTCGACGCGGCGCAGCACCGTGCGGACCCTGGCCAGGAGCTCGCGCAGGCTCAGCGGCTTGGTCATGTAGTCGTCGGCCCCGAGCTCGAGCCCCAGGACCCTGTCCGCCTCGCAGACCCGCCGCCCGGTGATGATGATGACCGGGGCGCTGGAGCGTGCGACGACACTGCGCATCAGGTCGAGCCCGTCCTCGCGCCCGAGCTGGAGGTCCAGCACCACCAGGTCGACGGGCTTCGCCTCCAGGATCCGGGCCATGGCGGTGCCGTCGGCGGCGGAGCTGACCTCGAAGCTGTGGCTGGAGAGGAAATCGGCGATCAGATCCCGCATCGCGTGATCGTCGTCGACGACAAGGACATGCTTCTGGTTCATGCGTTCACTCGGGGATCGCTCATGGCCGGCCCTGGTCGGGGCCGTCATGGCTGGGTACGAGGGTGCCCCGGCACGGCGCAGGGGACGGGCGGCGGCAATGCGCATCACCCCGCCCGCCGGCCGCCCCGCGGGCCGCCGCGGCGATCGGTTCAGAAGCCGTGCTCCGCCCGGATGGCGCGGGCCGCCTTCTCTCCAATTACGACGCAGGGGGCCATGGTGTTACCCGTGGCGATCCGCGGCATCACCGAACCGTCGGCGATGCGGAGCCGATCGATGCCGTAGACCCGGAGCTTGCCGTCGACGACGGACATCTCGTCGCGTCCCATCCTGGCCGTGCCGGTCGGGTGCCAGTAGGTCACCGCGGCGTCGCGAACGAACTGCTCCATCTCGGCCGGGCCGAGCTCGCCTGGCAGCGATTCCCGCACGACCAGCGGGTCGAAGGCGCGGGTGCTGCCGAGCCTGCGGCAGAGATCGACGGCTGCGATGGCCGCGCGCACGTCCTCGGGGTCCGAAAGGGCGCTGTGCTCGATCCGGGGCGCAGCCAGGGGGTCGGCGCTTCTGAGCCTCACGCGGCCGCGGCTCTTCGGCTGCGCGAGTCCCGCGAACATGGTCCAGCCATGCGCCGGCACGCCCCGGAGCGCCGTCTCGGGGCTCGGCACCGGGAACTCGACCTGGCAGAAGAGCAGGTCGGGGCTCGGCAGCGAGGGATCCGTCTTCCAGTACAGCGTCGCCGCGCTGCCGGTGTTCCGCGGCGCGATGGGCTCGCGGTACTCCCAGATGCAGCAGAAGGCGACGTGGTCCTGCAGGTTCGCGCCCACACCGGGCAGGGGCAGGATCGCGGGGATTTCATGCTGGCGGAGCTCCCCCTCGTCGCCGATGCCGGACCGCATCAGCAGCGCGGGCGTCTGGATCGCCCCCAGGGAGAGCACGACCTCCCTGTCGGCTGCGAACCGCAGCCTGCGCCCTTCGCGCACCGCCTCGACGCCGACGGCCTTTCCGCGCTCCACGATGACGCGGGTCACCTGCGTGCCGGTCAGCAGCGTGATGTTGGGCTGGTCGAGGACCGGGTAGGTGAAGGCCCGGAAGATCGAATTGCGCCTGCCGTTGCGGATCAGGACATCCTCGAAGGCGCAGCCACCGTCGCCTTCCATCATCTCACCGTTCGCGCTCGCAAAGGTCGGAATCCCGATCTCCCGCGCCGCATCGACCATCGCCACTGCTGCGGGCCCGGGATCGGGCACCGGCTGCACGTAGAGGGGCCCGCCCGTGCCGCGGCGGCGGGGATCGGGCCGGCCCTGCCAGTCCTCGATGTCGCGATAGATCCCCAGGACCGAGTCATAGCCCCAGGATTCGTCGCCGGTTTCCTTGGCGAAATGGTCCCAGTCGCTGCGGTGCCCGCGCGCCCAGACCATCACGTTGATGCTCGACCCGCCGCCCACGACCTTGCCCGCGTTCAGGGGGAGGGCACGGCCGTTCAGGTGGGGGTTGGGCTCGGTCACGTAGCCCCAGTCGTTGGCGCTGCCCAGGTTGGCGGCCCAGGCCATGGGGTCCATGACGGTCGGCATGTCGTCGCTGCCGCCGGCCTCGATCAGCAGGACCCGGACCGAGGGGTTCTCCGCCAAGCGGCGCGCGACCACCGAGCCCGAGCTGCCGGCCCCGCAGACGATGAAGTCGTAGCTGCCGTGGAGATCCGCGGTCAGCCGGCGCTGGTTGGCGGCGACCCGATCCGCGAACTCAGGACGGTCGAAGGGAAGAATGTCGCTCATGGGATGCTCCTGAAAAAATTGTGGGCGCCTGGGCTGCGCTCCCGGCGATGTCGGACTGAGTTATCAAATTTATCAGATCCATCAAAAAAATCATTTTGCGCCCCTTGTCAAGTGGGCAAACTGGGACGAACTTCATCGGCGCGGTGGGCGGCATGGCGGCCTGGACGAGGATGCGATGTACGGTTCGGACAAGGAGATCCTGACGACGACGGATGCGGCCAGGATCCTGGGTGTCTCGGTGCGGACGGCTCAGCTTCTGATCGAGAGCGGCTCCGTCCCGTCGTGGAAGACGCCGGGCGGTCATCGCCGGGTGTACCGCCGGGACGTCCTGGCGCTGGTGCCGGGTGCGGATGGGGAGACGGAGTCCGCCCCGGAACGGGTCGCGCCGGCTTTCGCCTCGGCACGGGTCGTCCTGATCGCCCGGCCGGAACGCATCGCCGATTATGAAAGAGCGCTGGTCAAGGCGGGCTGTGGCGCCCTCGATAGCTATTCGGACACCCATGCGGCGCTGCTCGCGATCGGCTACCGGCTGCCGGCCGTCGTGGTGATCGAGGCCGAGCAGCCGGACAGCGGCCGGCAGGCGATCCTGGACAGCCTGCGGTCCAACCCGGCGCTCGGCCACACCCGCGTGCTGGTCGTCGGCCGCGCGGCCGCCCGGAACGGCACAGGCGGTCATGATACGGGGTCCACGCGGTTCATCGATGGGCTGCCCACCCTGCCCGAGGCGCTGGAAGCCACCCTTCGCGGCACCGGCGGGCCAATCGTTCCATTCGAGGGGACGCCGCCCTTTCCCGTTCCCGGGAACGAGGGCCAGCGGCTTCTCGCGGTCGAGCGCCTGGGGCTCGTCGACACGCCGCCCGAGGACTGCTTCGACCGCCTGACCTGGCTGGCGACGCGCACCCTCGATGTGCCTGTCGCCCTGCTCACACTGCTCACCCCGACGCGGCAGTGGTTCAAGTCGCGCCAGGGGCTCGACATGATCGAGACGCCGCGAAGCTGGGCCTTCTGCAATCACACGATCCTGCAGGAGGGGGTCTTCGTCGCCGAAGACCTCACGGCGGACGAGCGCTTCGCGGACAATCCCGCCGTCATAGGCGGGCCGGGCTTCCGGTTCTATGCCGGGTGCCCGGTGATCGATGCCGACGGCTTCGCCGTCGCCTCGCTCTGCGTGATCGACGTACGGCCGCGCAGCTTCGACGAGACGCAGAAGCAGATCCTTGCGAATCTCGCGGCCCTGACCGCGGACGAGATCAAGCTGCGCGCCGCCGACCGGCAGCTGCGATGGGCTCTCGAGGCGCTCGACCACAAGGGCCGTTAGCCCTCCGGGCCCGCGGCGTCAGGGGAACATCGCCGCGAGCCCGCCGTGATGCCCTGCGCCCTCCACGCGGAGCAGCGTGAGCTCCACCGTCGGCGGGAATCCGCGCTCGCGGCGCCAGGTCCGCATGAGCGTCTCCGCGCGCCCGACGCTGGCAAGCCTGACGGCGATGATCGTCCTGCCGCCCGCATCGCCGTCCGGCCCGCGGCCGACGAAGCCGAGCGTGCCGGCGCCCTCGGTCTCCAGCAGGGTCACGCAGTCGAGGATCATCTTCTGGATCCCCGCCTCGGCGGCGGGAACCCCGCAAAGAATGACGGCTTCCATCGCATCACCCGTTCCGGAAGGTGTAGCCGTAGCCGTTCAACGCGGGCGCGCCGCCGAGATGGGCGTAGAGAACCCGGGAGCCGGCAGGAAAGTAGCCCTTTTGCACGAGGTCGATCAGGCCCTGCATGGATTTCCCCTCGTAGACCGGGTCCGTGATCATTCCTTCAAGGCGCGCGCACAGGCGGATCGCGTTCTTCGTTTCCTCCGAAGGCACGCCGTAGACGGGGTAGGCGTAGTCTTCGAGAAGGACCACGTCCTCCTCCGACAGGTCTCGCCCGAGATTGACCAGGGCGGCCGTGCTGCACGCGATCTCCAGGACCTGGGCCCTGGTCCGCGCCGGCGTGGCGGACGCGTCGATCCCGATCACCCGGCGCTGGCGTCCGTCGGCGGCGAAGCCGACGGTCATCCCCGCATGGGTCGACCCCGTGACGGTGCAGACGACGATGTAGTCGAAGGCGAAGCCGAGATCGCGCTCCTGGGCGCGGACCTCCTCCGCGAAGCCGACATAGCCGAGGCCGCCGTATTTGTGCACCGAGGCCCCGGCCGGGATGGCATAGGGCCGGCCGCCCGTGGCCCTGACCTCGTCGATGGCATTCTGCCAGCTCCCGCGGATGCCGATGTCGAAGCCCTCCTCGACAAGCCTGACATCGGCACCCATGATGCGGCTGAGCATGATGTTGCCGACCCGGTCGTAGACGGCGTCCTCGTGCGGCACCCAGGCCTCCTGCACGAGCCGGCATTTCATGCCGATCTTCGCTGCGACCGCCGCCACCATCCGCGTGTGGTTGGACTGCACGCCGCCGATCGAGACCAGCGTGTCGGCCCCCAAGGCGATGGCATCGGGAATGATGTATTCGAGCTTGCGCAGCTTGTTGCCGCCATAGGCAAGTCCCGAATTGCAGTCCTCCCGCTTCGCGTATACTTCTACGCTGCCGCCGAGATATGCGGAAAGCCGCCCGAGCCTTTCGATGGGCGTGGGCCCGAACGTGAGGGGATAGCGTTCGAAGCTTTCCAGCATCCTTCCATCTCCTTGGCAGCGAGGTGATGGGGAAAGACTAGCTCCTGCCCTGGGAAAGGTGCTCTCTGATTGCGCTGCATATTTGAGCAGTCATCTGAGAGAATGACCTGACGACTGCCCATGGCTTCCGTCAGGGCTGACCTTTTCGGAAGGAGCTTCCATGGACGATGGGCTGGACCGCATCGATCTGAAAATGCTGCGCCTGCTCCAGCAGGACGGGCGCCTGACAAACGCCGAGCTCGCGCAGCGCGTCAGCGTCAGTGCCGCCACGGGCCACAGGCGCCTGCAGCGGCTGTTCCGCGACGGCTTCGTCGCTGGCGTGCGGGCGATCATCGCGCCGCAAAAGGTCGAGCGGGGCACGCTGGTGATGGTCGGAATCGTCCTCGACCGGTCGACGCCCGAGAGCTTCGGCGCCTTCGAAGCGGCCGTCGCGAAGCTTGCCTTCGTCCTGGACTGCCACCTGGTGGCAGGGGACTTCGACTACTTCCTGAAGATCCGGGTCGCGGGCATCGCCGACTTCAACCGCCTCCACGGCGAAAAGCTGATCGCCCTTCCCGGCGTGCGGCAGACACGCTCCTTCTTCGTGATGAAGGAGGTCGTCGACAACGCGCCGCTGGACTTCTAGGCGCCCTGGCCACCGCGAGCCCTGCCGGACCGGCCTCTCTCCGGCGCGCCGGGCTCTGTTCGAGATGTAGCCGGGTTCACGCCCGCTGAAATCGTCGCGCAACCTGCGCCCGAGATCCTCGCAGCCTCGGCTCGCGGGACCCGATGGTCCCGCCGCACGCACCGGGGCGTCGGGGCACCCGCCGTCCCTCGGGGCCTCCCTTTGGGGCCCTGGCGCGCGCGCCGGCATCAACCGGCTCCACTGCAGCGCAGGGCGAAAATGAGATCCTTGCCGTCGCGACAGACATCGGATCCCCATGACACCACCGGGCGCCGGCCCGGCGCGCATGGGACCGTCACCCATGGCATAGGGGCCATCGGGACGGGAGCCGTCGGGACCGGAGCCATCGGGACAGGAGTCATCGAGACGGAGGCCGGGCTCCCCGGCCGGCTCGCGGCCCTGACCCGGATCCCGTCGGCGCTGATCCGCGCAATGCGGATCCGCCGCACGGTGCCGGCGGCGGAGGTGCCGCCGTTCCCGATCTGGCCGTACTGACGCGGACCGGACGGGCCCGGCCCGCCCCGACCTGGCGCCGCGAACCGAAGCCGCGGCCATCGCCGCAACACGGCAAGCAGCCTGAGCGGACTGCCGGCGTGACCGCGCGGCGCCCGATACGCAACGCCACAGCAATCCTCGAAAGGTGTCCATCATGAAGACCATCGCCTATGCCCTTGCCCTATCCGCCGTGCTGGCGACGGGCGCCGCCCTCGCCGGGGAGGGATCTCCGAACCCGCTGTTCCCCGGCAGCGCGGCCGAGATGCCGCGGCACCCCGGGCACGCGGCTTCCGGAAACGCGGAAATGGGGCATGCCGCCGCCAGGCCGTTCGGGACCGGCGCCCTGTCGGCAGCGCCGGAGCCGGGGTCGGGACCGACGCGCCTCGATCCCCGAACGGCCACAGATGCGCCCGCGGCGGCACAGCATCGGCCGGATTTCGACCAGTCGGTGGGCGGGCCCTACTCGCGCATGTGAGGTCCGCCGAGGGCTGGCGTGAGAGCGCCAGCCCTCGCTCTTCGGCTCAGTCGCGCCCCAGAGCCTTGAGATAGGCGCAGAACATGTCAGCCATGGCGTCAGCATAGGCATCGATCTCCGCCGCGGTCCGGGGAGACTCCGAGAAACTCTTCGCCACCCGGCTCATGGTCGTCATGATCAGGTCCACCGCCAGTTCGCGGGTCTCCTGCGCGGATCCGGGCAGAGCCTCATGGATGAAAAGGCGAAGGATGCGGTAGCCCGCGGCTTGTGCCTCCCGCGTCTCGGGCGCGTCCCGATAGAGCGGGGCGGTGTCGTTGAGCGCCACGCGCATCTCGGCCTCCTCGCACTCGGAGCGGACGAAGGCATGGACCAGAGCACGCAGCCTTTCCAGGGGCGGCCTGCCGGCATCCTCGAGAATGGTGCGTAGAAGGACGGCCATCCGCTGCCATTCATCGCTTTGGAGGCGGAAGAGGATCGCGGCCTTGTTCGGGAAGTACTGATAGAGCGACCCGATGCTGACGCCGGCCTTCTCGGCGACCCGCGCCGTGGTGAAGCGCTGCGCGCCTTCCTTCGCGAGAACCTGAACGGCAGCCTCAAGGATCGCGGCGACGAGCTCGGTCGAGCGGGCCTGCTGCGGCTGCTTCTTCAAGGATATCCGGACGCTTCGCCCCTTGGTCACAGCGCCTCGCGCAAACGCGAACGGGCAACGTGAACGATTAGTCGCATTTTAAGCCTCATGCAACGACCCGATTTTTGCGGGACCGAATGTTCGGAGGTGCCGCAACCTCGTTCATAGACGACAGGGACCCGCGGGCTGCATTGCGCACACGCTCGATGGCGCGCTCCGGATCCGGCCGCCGGCTGCCAGCACAGCCGCGCCGCCCGCGAAAGCTAAACCCCCGAAACCGCCCCCCGAAACCTGAACAGTGGCTGGAAAACGACCGGCCCCGCCCGGCCCCCGGGCGCCTCGCCCCGAACTCCTTTAGCGAGGAGAATCAACAACTTGTGCGGGAGGCCTCGGAGCTGCGGGCCAACGCGATTAGCGAACGCGAATGAATAGTCGTATCCAAGACAGGGGCGAGGACGCATTCACCAACGCATTGGAGCGACATATGAGCACGCTGACGACCGGGCCGCTTGCGCCCCTGCTGGACCGGTTGCTCGGGCAGACCGATGTGGATCCCGACCCCGCCATGGCTTTGAAGTCGGGCGGGAACGGAGCACGCCTGTTGCAGAGCAAGACCGGATACTGCGACCTTTACGGGCGCCTGAAGGACCACTGGCTTGCCGTCTCGCGGGAGACCGGCATGCTGGTTTACATGCTGGCGCGGACCACAAGGGCGCGGTCGATCGTGGAGTTCGGGACCTCGTTCGGCATCTCGACCCTGCATCTCGCCGCGGCGCTGCGCGACAATGGCGGGGGCCACCTCATCACCACCGAGTTCGAGCCCTCGAAGGCGGCGCGGGCGCGCGAGAATATCGCGGCGGGCGGTCTCGCCGACCTGGTCGAGATCCGCGAGGGCGATGCCCTCAAGACGCTTCGCGCCGACCTGCCCGAGACGATCGATCTGCTCCTGCTCGACGGAACCAAGGCGCTCTATCTCGAGATCCTGAGCTTGGTGGAAAGCCGCCTCAGGCCGGGCGCGATCATCGTCGCGGACGACGCCAATTTCTGCCCCGAGTATCTCGAGCGCGTGCGCTCGCCGATGGCGGGATATCTGTCGATCCCCTTCACCGACGACGTCGAGCTGACCGTGCGCATCGGCTGAAGCCGGGAACGGCGCCTGCGCCCTCGCCGGCGGCCCGAGGGTGGATGCTCGCGATCCCCGACAAAGGCCGCTGCATCCCGCCCTCGGATAGACCGGCGGGATGCAGCGCTGCCCATCCGCCTCAGGCGATCGGACTGTAGTCGGCTTGGGAAACAGGGAGCGTCAACA
This sequence comes from Arenibaculum pallidiluteum, assembly GCF_017355985.1. GTDB lineage: Bacteria > Pseudomonadota > Alphaproteobacteria > Azospirillales > Azospirillaceae > Arenibaculum > Arenibaculum pallidiluteum. Next base: position 196,403 of record NZ_JAFIQU010000007.1, on the reverse strand, counting down.
GAGCGGCCATATGCTCCGGGAGCTCCGAGATGCTCAGCAGGACGTCACCGCGATCACCGCCATTGTCCGCCAGGGCCTCGCTCCAACGGGCGAGATCCGATGCCTCCGGCGGCGCATCGAACGTGTTCTCCAGCACGGTGGACAGGAAATCGGCATCGTCCAGCCCTGCCCACAGGCCCGCAAAGCGGTCGGCCAAGCCGTCCAGCCCGCCCTCCGGGAGCTGCGCCACCAGGTTGCGCACCGTGTTCACTGCCGGGATGCTGCCGAAGACGCTGTCGAACAGGCTGGTGACCGCGATGCGGTCGGCACCGCCATCCTGCTGGTCTGGGGGCAGCGGCAGACCCAAGGCATCGGCGACGTGCTGCCCGACGCTCGAATTCGCCTGCACGCCGGCGAACAGCTCGGCACCCGGGCCGATGGCGTAGATCGGAACGTCGACGCCGGTGTGGCCGGTGGTGGTGAACGCCACGCCGCCCTTTGCGCTCAGCAGCTCCGCTAGGCCAAGCGCGACATCCTCGCTGCCCTGCAGGGCCGCGATCTCCTCGTCGCTCAGCGTCAGCGCGGTATGCTCGGCGACGGTAGCGCGGATGGAGTCGGCGTCGGCGGGATCGAACCGCTCCGCCATCTCGGCCGCCGCCGTTGCGGTGAAGTCGCGGAACACCGCGGGCGTCGCCCCTGGGCCCGGCTGCACCGACATCCCGCCGGTGTCATGATCGGCGACCATGACGACCAGCGTGTCCGGGTTTTCTTTCTGGAAATCCAGCACCTTCTGCATGCTGGCCTCGAAGGACGCCATGGCGTGCATCGCCGTGGCGGCGTCATGGGCATGGCCGAAGGTGTCGGTGTTCTCCTCCTCGAGGAACAGCACGAAGCCGTCCTCGTCCCTGGACAGCGTGTCGAGCGCGACCTCGGTCATCTGCGCCAGGGACGGCTGCCCGGCCGGACGCTCGCCGATGGGGTCGAGATACTCCTCGTCGCTGAACAGGCCGAGGACCCGGCCGCCATCGAAGTCGGCCAGGTCTCGGGCGCTGTCGACATAGGCCATGCCCTGCCGTTCGGCGAGGCCGATCAGATCGGTGCCGTCGGGCTGAACTCCGCCTTCCCCTTCGTCGGTGAACTGAGCGCGGCCGGCTCCGAGGATCACGTCGAGCTCGTTGTCGCCGACGTACTGCTGGGCTATGTCGGCCTGATCGCCGCGCTGCGGATTGCTGGCGGCGAACGCCGCGGGCGAGGCGTCGGTGATGGCCGCGGTGGAGACGATCCCGGTCGCCTTGCCGGCATCGGAGGCGAGGTCCATGACCGAGGTCAGCTCGTTCCCGAAGAAGTCGACGCCGACCGAGCCGTTGCGGGTTCCGACACCGGTGGCATAGGCGGTGGCGCCGGCCGCCGAGTCAGTCACGGGGTTGTTGAACGATCCCGTCTGCACCATCCCCTTCAGCAGGGGTTCCCAGACCGGGGCACCGGCCCCTTCCTTGAAATAGTGGTAGTTCGCCATGTAGGACGCAGAAGCGCCGTCTGGCAGCATGAAGATGACGTTCTTCGCCGAGACGGGGGTCTGTACGTCGGCCATGAGCTCACTCCTTCCGGGCGACAGCGTGCTGCTGACGCGCGGGAAGCTATGGGCACCATGCGGCAGTCCCGTGATGCCTAGGTTAAATAAATATTGTAGCCTGTTTCACGTTATTGGATTATTGTTCTCCAGTTTACGGCAATAAATCTCCAGAAATAGTTCACTGCGAACCTCAACACTCGGATGTTGATCGGCGCGCTCCATCAGGCACCGTCTTTCATTCCAACGCACGAGGCGTGGGAGCGGCTGTGCGTCCCGGCTTCTACCGTCCGGGCATCTCGCCCGTGGCGGACCGATCGCCCATCATCCGCGCCGTGACAGCCGCACTGGCCGGAGGCCGCCCATGCCGAACCTGCCCCCGACACATGAAGCCGTCAGGCTGACCTTCCTGGAGGCCGTGACCCGCGGCGCAGACCGCGAGGACGCGCTCGGCGGCGCGGTCTCGCAGTTCCGGCGCCTCCATCCCGACATTCCCGATGGCGAAGCCCGCCTCGCGGTCTCCGCGCTGGTCGCCCAGCCGGTCCGGTCCGAGGCGGCGCCCGGAGGCTGAGGCCATGGCGCCCGACACCGCCGAAACGGCCAAGCGGATCCTGGACGCTTACCGGCACGGCCTCGACGGCTGCGATGATCCCGACCTGGCCTTCTCCCGGGCGCTGGCGACCTACCAGCGCATGCATCCGGGGGCGTCCTGCCTGGAGGCCATGGGCCGCGTGCGCGCGACCCTCAGCAACGCGGCCTACAGCAACAGGCCCCGCAAGGCCGGCCCGTCCGCCCGCACGGCCCGCCCGGAAGGGCGTGGTCCGGAAAGACCGCCGCTGCTGTGGCGCTGACGCGGTGCTGGCGTGGTGCCGGCTAGCGGCGCGGCTCCGCGCCCATGAGGCCGGCCAGCAGTTCCTCCGCCCGGCGAAGGGTCTCGGCATCGCCTGTGAACAGCGTCTCCTGCACGGCCGCGCCGCGAGGCCCGCGGAACCGCACATGGCAGTGGTGGTCCGCCAGGGTCGGCGTCCCGTCTATGGCGCAGCGTATGGTGACCTGCCCTTCCTTCCGCTTCCAGGACGGGCATTCTGCGCAGGTAGGACGGCTGCGGGGCATGACGTTCCGGCTCGAGGGGGGGCCGCGGCGCGGCTGGGGATCGGCAAGCTAGCGCCCGATCCTTACCGCAAGCTTGATGAAAGCGCGAGCCGATGGCTGCGCCCTTCTCCCGAGGGGCATGCCGCGCGCCGGGCCGGGCTAGGCCGGGCGACGCGCGGCGCCTCACTTGGCGGCGCGCCGGCGCCCGCCCGCGGCGCCGCGCTGTCCGCCCGAGCGCGGCCGGCGGCCGAGCCCGCTGGACTTGGCCAGGGCCGACCGGCTCTCCGAGTAGTTCGGCGCCGTCATGGGATAGTTGGGCGGCAGGTTCCACTTCGCACGGTAGGTCTGCGGATCAAGGTCGTGCTCCGCCGCGAGGTGCCGGCGCAGCATCTTCTGTCGCTTGCCGCATTCCAGGCAGGCGATGCTGTCGGGCTGGACCGAGCGCTTGATGGGCACAGCGGGTTCCTGCACCGTCTCGACCGTCTCGGTCCGGCCCAGGCTCCTGAGGGAATCGAACACGGTGCCAATCACGCCCGGCAGCTCCTCGACCGGGAGGGGGTTTCCGCGCAGATAGGCGGCCGTGATCTCCGCCGTGATGGCGACAAGATCGTGCCGGGTCTCAGAAGTATCGTCGATGGTCATCGGACGAACGTCTCCAACTGGCTGTTCCCTGCGAAGGTGAAACCATGTTTCCGGCTGCGCAAGGACTTTTGCCCCGCACGGCCCGCCTTGCGCTGCACCAAAGCCGGGGGCAGCGACGCGCATGAAGGGGACTACCCCCTTTCCCCAATTCGGATTCCTTTACAGTCGGGAACCGGTGCGGCGAAGCGAACGAGGCGCAGGGCGGCATCTCGACAATGGCATGGAGCTTGCTTTTCGACCCTCCGGGCAGTGGAGGGGGCTCCCATGCACATGGCGCAACTGACGCCGGCGAAAGCCGGGTTCGCACCGCTCAAGGCGGCGGCTTACTACGCGCAACGCTGCGTCTGCCATCCGGCGCGTCGGCGCCGGATCGGCAGTCTGATCGGCCGGCTCGCCGGCGCCGCCCTGAGGGGCGATACGCCAAACGATGTGCCGGCAGGATCGCCTGTCGGCGCCGAGGCGGCGGTGCTGTCCGCGCTCCGCCGTGACGGCGTGCGGGAACTCGGCCGCGTCCTCGACGACGGCCAGGTCGGGGCGATCCGCGCCCATTTCGAGAGCCGCGAGCCGGAAACCCGGAGCCGGGACGGCTCGGTCGAGGAGTTCGCGACGGGCGACGTGCTCGGCTGCCCGCACCTCCTGGCCCTGGCGGCCTCGCCCGCGATGCTGCGCATCGCCGCGGCCTATCTGGGATGCCGGCCGACGATCTCGAGTATCGGAGTGCGGCGCTCGCATCCCGGGCGGGAAGACCCGAGCTGGGGCCAGACCTTCCACCGCGACGTCGACGACTGGATCTCGCTGAAGCTGTTCGTGTATCTCGGCGCCGTCGAGGAGGGCGGCGGGCCCCATGTCTACGTGGAGGGCTCGCACAGGACGCCGGGCGGCATCCGCCTGCGCGACCTGAGCGCAGACGAGGCCGCAGCGCATGGCCGGCCAAGGATGCTGCTGGGCCCCGCGGGCACAGCCTTCCTCGCGGACACCTTCGGCCTGCATCGCGGCGAGCCTCCGCGGCGCGCCAGCCGCCTGATGATGCAGGTCCAGTATTCGGTGCTGCCGGTCGGCCTGTACCGCTATGACGTGAAGCTGCCGGCCGAGGCGCTGCCCCCCGGCCTGGCGGCGAGCCTGGATGCGCGCGCCTGCCGCCTGTTCGTCGCCCCGCCCGGGCGGACGAAGGGCTAGGAGCCGCGCAAAAGGTCCCGCGGGCCCCCTTGGGCCCGCGGGGTCAGTTCCGTACGATCAGGGAGTCTCTTCTACAACCGCCGCGAAGCCATGGCGTTCCCGCGGCCCCGTGCCGCGCGATCACGGGCGGGCACGTGCCAGCATCGCGGCATAGGCCTCCTCGAGGCTGCGCGTGAAGGCGGCGGCATCGCACAGGCGCGAAGCCGCCATGCGCGGCCGCAGACCGGCGCGCAACGCCTGCAGGGCCGGCAGGTCGCAGGCCAGCGACACCGCAAGGCCGCGGTAGGCGGCGGCATCCGGCGCCACCAGCCGCTCCAGCCCCAGAGCCGCGTTCAGGCTGGCGCCGACCCGGGCGACATGCGTCCCGCCCAGCAGCGTCACGGTCGGGACACCCATCCAGGCGGCCTCACAGGTCGTGGTGGTGCCGTTGTAGGGAAAGGGATCGAGCGCCACGTCCACCGCGCCGTAAAGGCCCAGATGCTCGCGGGCGGAAGCGATGGTCGTCAGCAGGTCCACCCGATCCGCTGCGATGCCGCGCACCGCGAGCCAGCCGAGCACGCGCGCCCGCGTCCCGGCATTCGCCAGCGCCGCGGCCTTCAGCAGCAGGCGCGATTCCGGGACGGCGTGGAGGATCTCCGCCCAGGTCGCCGCCACATTCTCGTTCAGCTTGGCGAGATTGTTGAAACTGCCAAAGGTCACGAAGCCGCGCTCCAGGGAAGGCAGCGGCGCCACGGCCGGCGCATCGGCGGGCGGGCCGAAGCACAGGAAGCAGCCGGGCATGCGCCACAGCGTCTCGGCGTGCCGGGCATCTGCCAGGCCGGGCGGGTCGGCCACCGCGTCCGTCAGGCGGTAGTCCATGGCGCGCAGGCCCGTGGTGTCGGGATAGCCCAGCCAGTTCACCTGAACCGGCGCCGGGCGGCGGGCGAAGACCGGCAGCCGGTTGCCGCCGGTATGGCCGGCGAGGTCCACCAGGACGTCGATCCCGTCCTCCGCGATGCGCTGCGCGACCTCCGCGTCCGGGAGGTCGCGGATCTCGCGCCAGACATCCGCCCGCCCGCGCAGCCTTTCGGTCACGGCATCGTCCCGCGCCCCGGTGCTGTAGCAGAACACCTGGAACCGGCCGCGGTCGTGATGGGCCAGCACGGGCTCGAGGAAGGCGACCACGGGATGGGCGTAGAAATCGGGCGACAGATAGCCGACGCGCAGGCGCCCGCCGCGATCCCGCGCGCGGCGCGCGGGCCGCTCGGGGATCTCCGGGGCGCCGTGCCTGCGCCCCCATTCCATGTGCAGCGCGGCCTTCTCGTCCGGCGCGATGGCGGCCGAATACTGCAGCGTGAGCAGCAGGTTGCTGTGCACCTGCGGGTCCGAGGGATCGGCCCGAACCGCGCGCCGCAGCGCGGTGACGGCCCGCTCGGCCTCGCAGGTCAGAGAGCGGCCGAGGCCGATCGCGTTCAACGCCAGCGCATTGGCGGGGTCGCGGATCAGCGCCGCCTCCAGCGCCGCCCGCGCGCCGTCGTGATCCCCGATGGCGCGGACCGTCCCGAGCAGCACCAGCAGGCGCGGCTCCTCCGGCAAGGCCGCGATGCCCGTCAGCGCCACCGCCGTGGCCAGTTCGGGCTTGCCGGCCCGGCGCAGCGTCTCGCCGAGGACCACGCAGAGCCGGGACGACAGCGCTCCTGGCGCCAGACGCGCCAGCCGCAGGAAATGCCGCGCGGCCTGTTCCGGCTCCCCACGCCGCAGGGCGAGCTGGACGAGCTGGAAGAACGCGGCCGGCAGGGCGGGATCGCAAACCAGCGCGCCGCGCGCCGCAGCCGCCGCGGCATCCGCCTGTCCCCCGGAATCCAGCACGAAGGACAGGCGCAGCCGCGCCGGGGCGCTATCGGGGTCGATCAGCACCGCGCGCCGGCAGTAGGCCAGCGCCCGGCTCTGATCGGCCGCCGCCGGCAGGCCGCCGAGGGCACCCCACAGCTCGGGATCCGCCGGGCTGAAGGCCAGGGCCTCCCGGCCGGCCTGCTGCGCGCCGGCCATGTCGCCGAGCCCCTCGAGCGCGTCCATCAGCGCCCTGGCCGCCGTCCCGTGGCCGGGATCGAGCCTCAGCGCTTGGCGCAGCATCGGGACAGCCGCATCGGCGGCGCCGCTCTCCTTCAGCAGCACGCCGCCCAGGGCCAGGGTCTCGGCGGCGCGCGGCGCGCGGCGGCGCAGCTCGGCCCAGATGGCCATGGCGCCGTCCCCGTCACCGCGCGCGAGAGCCTGCCATGCCTGAAGCGGCAGCGTTCCCGTTCCCGCTTCAGTCCCTTGCCCCGTCATGACATCCCGGAAATAGGCACCGGCCCTCCTGCGGCCCTTCGGTCTGCGCCTGGCGATCTTGCGGCCTCCGCGGGCCCGCGTCGACCATCGGAGCTGCCGGCCGCGCCATGTCGCGGGCAGCGGTCCCGGCATGCCCACGAACGGGCCACAACATACCCCTTCTGAGAGGATTACGGCCAGGGAACCGGAAGGGCCCGCGTCCGTTCCTGTCCCGTGTCTTCGATGGCACGCCTCCCTGTTCAACTCGGGCCGCCCTCGGGCGGCCCCTTTTTTCGGGAAGCCATGACCGTTCCAGCCTCCCTTCCGCCCAACGCTACCGTCAGCAGGATGATCGCCGTCTGGGGCCGCGCTGCCGGCGCCGTCGCGGCCTACAAAGCCCGCACGGCCGCGGCCGAGGGCAATGCCGACGCCGCGGCGCGCTGGGATGCCGTGCGGGCCGCCGTCGCGCCCTTGGGCACCACACCAGCCTGAGCATCACCCGCGCTTGAGCACCGCAGCCGCCTGAACCCTGCGCCCGGCTGCCCTCGGCCCTTGCGCCTGGGTTTCTTCCGCCGCCTGTTTCGGCCTTGGGCGAAAGCCGTCGCGACCGCGATTTGGCGCAGATGCGCCTCCTCCTATCTGATAGAAAGGAACGTCCCGCGAGTGCGGGACAAGGACCGATTGCAGGAGTTCGATCGATGACGGGTCTTCGGCGGCAGGCGATGGCGTCCCTGCTGAGGAGCGTCGTGATGGCTGGCGGGCTGACCTTGGCTGCGGCAACGCCGGCCGCGGCCCAGGAGGCCAGCAAGGCCGACATCCAGTGGGCCCAGACCGTGCTGAAGGAGCGCGGCCTTTATTCCGGGCGCGAGAACGGCGATCTGAACGACCCGACGCGGGCGGCGTTGCGCGAGTTCCAGCGCAAGGCCGGCATCCCGGTCACCGGTCGCCTGGACCCCGCGACCACTGCCAAGCTGATGGAAGGCCGCCAAGCCCAGGGCACCGTGGGCAATCTGGCCGCACCCAAGAATTCCGGTACCCGCCCGCGCAGCCAGGCCGAGACGGCGCCGTCCCGTCCCAGCGCGGCCCCGACGACGCGCATCGACGGGCAGGAGGGCGGCGAGACCGGCGGCGGCTTCTTGAGCCGCGGCGGGGCCGTCGGCAGCGCCGGAGCCCAGGGCAGCGACGCCGGCGCCGCACCCCAGGCCGCCCCGCGCAGCGCCGTCTCGGGCGAGAGCCTGCCGGGCGCCGGCACGGCGGCGGTCCCCGATGCCCCTCCCCCTGGCCTCTTCGTGCCCGAATGGGTGCGCACGGGCATCGCCGCGCTGCTGGTCCTCGTCTTCGCGGTCGCAGCCTATCTCTGGTGGGCCAGCGGACGGCGCAAGCCGCAGCGCCCCCTGCGCGAGGCGCCCGCCGAGGAGCGGCGCGAGCCGACGCTTGGCTCCGCGCGCAGCGAGCTGCGCGCCGATCCGCCGCTCAGGGTCGTGGGCGACCGGCGGCGCTGAGCGCCGCCGGCATCCGCGCAGCCACCCGAAGCATCGAGCGGCCGCCGCGGGTCAGCCCCGCCGGATCGTGAAGGTGAAGTGCTCGGGCCCGCGCTCGAAGGCCAGCAGCTCGTGCTCGGTGGTGTTGCAGAAGTGCCTGAAGTCGATCTCTGATGCGGGATCGGTCGTCAGCACCACCAGCTCGGCGCCAGGCGCCAGCGCGTCCAGCCGGCGCCGCGTGCGTAGGATCGGCAGCGGGCAGGCAAGCCCACGCGCGTCGAGAATCTCGGCTGTCATGGCCGTCATCCGCTCCCGCTCACTCCTCGGGGAGCATGTGGTCCATGGAGAGCGCCGGGGCGCCCGGACAGCACCGCGAGACCACCTGGGCCGGCACGCCCACCACGGTGCAATGGGCCGGCACGTCGTGCAGCACGACGCTGCCGGCACCGACCTTGGCCGCCTCGCCGATCACGATATTGCCGAGGATCTTGGCGCCGGCGCCGATCAGCACGCCGTCCCGCACCTTGGGGTGGCGGTCTCCACGCACCTTGCCCGTGCCGCCGAGCGTGACCTCCTGAAGCATCGAGACGTTGTCGCCGACCACCGCCGTCTCGCCGATCACGACGCCGGTCCCGTGGTCGATCATTACGCCGCGCCCGATGCGGGCCGCAGGATGGATGTCCATGCCGAAGCGCTCGTTCACGCGGCTCTGCAGGTAGAGCGCCGCATGGACCCGTCCGTGGGCCCAGAGCCAGTTTGCGACGCGCTGCGTCTGCAGGCCCTGGTAGCCCTTGTAATAGAGGAAGGGCGTGATCAGGCATCCGGCGGCGGGATCGCGCTCGAGCACCGCGCGCAGGTCGGCCAGGGCCGCCTCGACGATCTCGGGCCGGTCCGCCGCGGCCTCGCGGACGAGGTCGCGCAGCGCCCCTTCCTCGAGCGTGTCATCGAACAGCTTGTGCGCGACCAGCCCCGCCAGCGCCTCGTCGAAGGTGGCGTGGCCGAGCAGGACCACGTCCAGGTGCCGCGCCAGGAAGGGCTCGCGCCGGGCGATGGTCTCGGCCTCGCGCCTGAGGTCGAGCCAGGTCTCCAGCGTCCGGGAGGTCGTGTCGAGCGTGTCCATTCCTGATTCCTCCCCGCGGGGCCGGTGCGAAGACTTTCCGCGAATTCCGCCAGCGGGACAATTGAAGTTTTGACAGCCGTGCCCGGCTGCGCCCGGGCTCCTCCCGGCAGTCCGCCCTCAGCCGTAGCGCAGCTTGAACACCAAGATGGTGCCTGCGATCGCCAAGGTCACCAGGTTGGAAACGATCACCGGCACTGCGCCGATCATCAGCCCGTAGGCGAGCCACAGGGCGACGCCCACGCACAGGCACAGGAACATCACGAGCGAGATGTCCTTCGCCGACCGCGTGCGCCAGGTCTTGAGCGCCTGCGGCAGGAAGGACAGCGTCGTGAGCGTGCCGGCCACGAGCCCGGTCAGCTCCGATACCGGAATTCCGAAGAGGGCAAGGTCCTGCATGATCGTCCCTGCTGGGGGCGGGCCGGGTTGGGGGCGGGCCGGCGACCCTAACGCCGCCGCGCAGGCGCCGCCACCGGATTCGCGCTTGCCACTTGCCTCGCGATCGTTCATGGAATGTACTCATGACCGACACGACCATCGCGCGGCCCGAGGCGACCGCGCGCATCACCCGCGGCGTCCGGCGCGCGCTCGTCGGGCTCGGCTATGCCAGTGTGGTCGAGTTCCCGCTGGCCTGCGGTCGGCGAGCCGACGTGCTGGCGGTGAACGACGGCGGCGAGATCCTGATCGTCGAGGTGAAGTCCTCGATCGAGGATTTCCGCGCCGATCAGAAATGGCCGGAATACCAAGCCTGGTGCGACGCCTTCTGGTTTGCGGTCGGCCCCGACTTCCCGGCCGAGCTGATCCCCGAGGATTGCGGGCTGCTGGTGGCAGACGCCTACGGCGCGGTGGTGCGGCGCGACGCGCCGGTCAGCCGGCTGAATGCCGCCCGACGCAAGAGCCTGCTGACCGCGCTGGCCCTGTGCGCGGCGGGACGCCTGCACCGCATCGAGGATCCCTCGGCTGCGCTGGACGGCCCGGGCGCGGGCGGACTGTAGCGGCGGCGCACGGGCCGCGCACCGGCCGCGCATCGGCGCATAGGCCGCGCATCGGGAGCCGACCCGCACGGCCGTACGCCCCGTGGCAGGCGGCGAACGGGCTTGACGGCATCGGCCGGACTGGCGCAACTGTGCCCCCATGGTCAAGGGGCGGTCAGCGGACGGGATGGAGGCGGGCACGACATCCCGGGGTTCGGGCGCCACGGCCGGGGGCGAGACGATCGCCGTCCTCCTGCCCTATGCCGAGGCCTTCGCCCGAGGCAAGGCGGGGGCGGTTGCGCTGTCGGTGAACGACGAGCTCGGTCACAGCCGCTACCGCGACGCGATCGCGGTCTACGGGCGCCCCGTCGAGCAGCCCCTGCAATCCCGGCACTTCCACGCGATCGAGCCGCTGGGCCGCTGGTTCCGGGGCCGCAACATCGGCCTCGCCGAGGCGTTCCGGCGCGCGGCGCAACGGTCCCGCCCCGCCCTGGTCGAGCTGCACAACCGCCCGCTGGTGTTCCGACACCTGGCCCGGCGGCTCGGCCAGACGATCGTGACCCTGCACCTTCACAACGATCCGCAGGACATGAAGGGCGCCCGGTCGGCCGCCGAGCGCCGGGCCATCCTGGACCGGGCCGGAGCCGTCTACTGCGTCAGCGACTTCGTCCGCCGCCGCTTCCTGGAAGGGCTGTCGGGGGGCGAGGACAAGGTCCACGTCCTCTACTACGGGATCCCGCGCCCCTGGCCCGCGCCTCCGGCCAAGGAGGACCTGATCCTCTTCGTCGGCCGGATCATCCCCGACAAGGGCGTGCTGGAGCTGGTCCGGGCGCTTGCCCGCGTGCTGCCCGGCCACCCCGGATGGCGCGCCGCCTTCGTCGGCGGCCTCAAGGCCGGCCAGGAGAGCGGCGCGGATCTCTATGGCGCGGCTGTCCGCCGCGAAATCGAGGCCATCGGCCCCGCCGCGCGGTTCCTGGGCGTACGCCCCCACGAGGAGGTGATGGAGCTGTTCGCCCGGGCCGCCATCGTCGCCGTCCCCTCCGTCTGGGAGGAGCCCTTCGGCCGTACGGCGGCCGAGGCGGTGGCCGCGGGCTGCGCGCTGGTCTGCTCCGGACGGGGCGGCCTGCCCGAGATCGCCTCGGGCCGAGGCATGGTCGCCGAGCCGACCGTCGAGGACCTGTCCAGGGCGCTGTCCGAGCTGGTCTCCGACGCGCCGCGGCGCCAGGCGCTGCAGGACAGCGCCTGGCGCGGCTTTCCATTCGACGGCGCGGCCATGACCGCGCGCCACGACGACATCCGCGCCGCCCTCCTGGGCGCCGGCTAGGTCCGCCCGACCCCGAGGAAGAAAGCGATGCCGACCGCCGCCGAAGGCATGCCCAGGAGATCGCTCGAGAACGCGCTGCACCACGGCGCGCTGGGCCTTACGGCCCTGCTGCCCTGGCTGCTGATCCTGGGCCGGGCCGCCGCCGATGCGGGGCTCAGCGCGGCCGCGCTGCTGTTCCTGCTGCGCAGCGCCGCCACCGGGGACTGGTCGTGGACGGCGCGCCCCTGGGTGCGCGTGGCCGCGGCGGCATGGCTCTACCTGCTCGCCGCCAGCCTCTTCACCGAGGAGCCGGGGGCGGGCTTCCTGCGCGCCCTGCCCTGGGCGAGATTCTGGATCTTCGCCGCGGCCGTCCAGCACTGGGTCCTTGCCGACGCCGGGGCGCGGCGGACGGCCTTGGCCTCCCTGGCGGCGGCCGTGGCCTTCGTCGCCGTCAACGTCCTCATGCAGTGGAGCGTCGGCTTCGACATGCTGGGGCGCCCGCCGGTCCAGAGCGACCGGTTCAACGGGCCCTTCTCCTCCCTGGTCAGCGGATCCTATCTCGCGATCTTCGGGATCCCCTGCCTGGCGGCGCTCCTGGGCTGGGCGGTGACGTCCCGGCGGCCCGGGAGGCTGGCCCTGGCGGTGCTCGCCATCGCGCTCTACGCCGGGCTCGTCGTCGTGGTCGGCTCGCGCATGCCCATGCTGCTGTTCGCGCTGGGCCTCGTCCTGCTGGTGCTGGCCGCGCCGGGCATTCGCGGGATCATGGCGGCGGGTGTCGTGGCCGGCGCCGTCGTGGTGCTCGCGGTGCTGGCATACGACCCCAGCGTCACCTACCGCATGGTGAGCTTCTTCTGGTACCAGCTCTCGAATTTCGGCGAGAGCGACTGGGGCAAGCTGTTCCGCAGCGGCCTTGCCGTGTGGACGGACCATCCCTGGACAGGGGTCGGGCTGCGGAACTTCCGGATCGAGTGCCAGGACGAGGCCTACGCCTACATCGGCACCATCGCCCAGCGCTGCAACCTGCATCCCCACAACTTCTACATCGAGTGGCTGGCCGAGGCCGGCGTCCTGGGCCTGACGGCGTTCCTGGCCCTGCTCGGCGCGCTCGGCCGCGAGGTGGCGCGGTTCCGCAGGCAGACCGGCCCCGCGCGGTTCGTCGCGGCGGGCGCGGTCGTCTCGCTCGTGATGTTCGTCTGGCCGGCCGCGTCGACGTCGAGTTTCTTCAGCAACTTCAACGCCGCGTTCTTCTGGTTCGTGACGGGCTTCGCGCTGGCCTGGGCCGCGCCGGGCCCGCTCGGGGCGGAGCGCCGCCCCGCCCGCGATGCCGGCGCGGCTCAGCGCGAGGGCGCTGCGACGGTCTCGTAGATCGCCCGAAGCCGCGACAGCGCGACATCCAGGGTGAACTCGGCGGCATAGCGCGCCCGGGCGGTGGCGACCAGCCGCTCGCGCAGGGCGGCATCGCCGAGCACGCGGCGGATCGCCCCTTCCAGCGCGTCCGCGTCGTCGATCGGCACCAGGATGCCGTCCTCGCCGTCGCGCACCGTCTCGGCCGGTCCGGCGGCGGTGGCGGCGACCAGCGGCACGCCCGCCTCCCAGGCCTCGATGATCACGGTGCCGAAGGGCTCGTAGCGGGAGGGCAGCAGGCACAGGTCCGCGGCGCGCAGCAGGGCGCCGCGGTCGTTCCGCCAGCCGAGAAAGCGCACGCGGTCCGCGACGCCGAGCCGGGCCGCCTGCGCCGCGAGCTCGCCCTGCAGGGGGCCGTCGCCGGCGATCCAGAGATGGCAGTCCGGGATCCGCGCCGCCGCCGCGATGGCGACGTCCAGCCCCTTCTTGGGATGCAGGCGGGACAGGGTCAGCAGCACGGGCGCGCCCGCGGGCGTGCCGAACTCCGCGCGGGGGACGGGCTCCGTTCCCGTCGCCGTCGAGTAGGTGTTCACGTAGAAGGCGCGGTCCGCTGGAACGCCCCGGGCCACCATGTGCTTCACGATGCCCGGCGTCACGCCGATGAACCAGCCGCAGGAGCGGAAGCGGTCGGGGTCGTAGTAGCCCCCGAACCAGCCGATCGTGGGCACCCCGGTCCGCGGCACGACCGTCGCGGCGCGGCGCATCCAGCACTGGACGATGTCGGGGCGCTCGGCCCGGATCAGGCGCCCCATGCGCCAGCGCGCCAGGACCGTCATGCGCTGGGCCCAGGGGCCCATGGGAACGAGCTTCAGCCCCGCCCGCTCGAGGTCGCGGTAGCGGGCCGAGGCGGGGTTCGCGACCACGACCTGGTCCAGCCCGGCGCGGTGCAGCGCCGTCACCGTGTCCGCGAACTGCAGCTCGGCGCCGCCGTTCCCGCGGCTGAGCATGATCTGCATCACCTTCATGGGGCCGGCTTTCGCTTCCACCGGTGCGGGATGCCCTGCCGGGCGGCCTGCATTAGCCCGCGCGCTCCGGCCAAGTCAAGCGCATGGCCCCCGCAGGTGCCGCGCTGCCATAGGCGCGGGCTCAGGGCCGTCCGCCCCGCGCCAGGAGCGCCCGGGCCGCCTCGAAGACCGTGTCGACCCCGACCCGCTCGATGACGCCGGTCTCGCCCGGGGCGCCCACCCCGACCGATGCGACGCGGGGGCCGAAGGGGCCGTAGACCTGCGAGTCAGTGGGCCCGAAGATGCCCAGCGTCGGCACGCCCAGCGATGCCGCCACGTGCATGTGTCCGGAATCGTTGCCGACGTAGAAGTCCGCGCGCGCGATGCAGGCCGCCTGGAATTCGATGCGCGGCGCGATCGCGGGCAGGTCGATGCGCCGGTTCTCGGGGACGCTGGCCAGGAAGGCGCGGGACATCTCGGCTTCGGCGGCGCTGCCCACCGTCATGAACCAGGGATCGCCGCCCAGCAGCGGCCGCAGGCGTGACGCCAGCTCGACGTACCGATCCACGGGCCAGAACTTGATGGGCTTGGACGCACCCAGACCGACCGTCACGATGGGGTGCTTGCCGTCCAGCAGCTCGGCCGCGCGGCGCTCCTCGGCCGGGTCCAGCCAGACCTGGGGCCAGGGCAGGTCGGTTCCCGCGATCTCGCCGAGCTCCCGCAGGATCGGGCCGGGAACCCTGGCCCGGTGCTTGATCATCTTCCGGGGGGCGCGGACGATCCGGCTCAGCAGCGTGTCCCTGAGATCGACCACGAGGTCCCAGCGCGTGCCCGCGAATTCGCGCAGGAGCGAGAGCCAGTGCCGCTTCATGGGCTGCTTGACCACGACGATGCCACGCTCGAGGTTTGGCGTCGGCTGCAGGATCGGCCAGGCGACGGGGCCGGACAGCAGCGTGATCCGCGCGTCGGGATGCTCGTCGAGGATATGGCGGAGCAGGGCGGTCGACATCACCGCGTCGCCGAGCCGGTTCCAGCCGATGAACAGCACCTTCATGCGCGGGGTCTCTCGGGCGTTGCGGGCCGTTCGTGCGGGTCGAATAGGGGAAGGTCCCGTGCGCGTCAAGCCGAGGGCCCGTTCGCCCGACCGACCGGCGGTGCCGGGCTCACGCGACGTGGCGGATCACGCGGTCGGCCGGCAGGCGTACGATCGCCACCGTTCCCCTGCCGAGCTCGCTGTCGAGCTGCAGGGTGCCGCCATGCAGGCCGACCAGCGCCTTGACCAGCGGCAGGCCGAGCCCCGTTCCCTGGGTCTTGCCCGAAAGCGAGCTCTCGATCTGTCCGAAGGGCGCCATGGCCTTCTCCATGTCGCCGGGCGCGATGCCGATCCCGGTGTCCTCCACCGTGATCGCCAGCGAGCCGTCGCCCTCGAGCTCGGCCGAGAGCACGACCTTGCCGCCCTCGGCGGTGAACTTCACGGCATTGGACAGCAGGTTCACCAGGATCTGCTTCAGCGCCCGCTCCTCGGCCCGCACGAAGGGCAGGTCGGCCGGCACCCGCGTGCCCAGCTCCAGCCCGCCCTCCTCGGCGCGCGGCTTGATCAGCCGGTGGCAGCTCAGCAGGACGCGGCCGAGATCGACGACGGAATCGCGCAGCTCCATCTTGCCGGCCTCGATCTTGGACATGTCCAGGATGTCGTTGATCAGGGCCAGCAGCAGCCTGCCGCTCTCGTTGATGTCGCGGGCGTATTCCACGTATTCCGGGCGGCCGGCATCGCCGAACATCTGGTCCGCGATGATCTCCGAGAAGCCGATGATCGCGTTCAGCGGCGTGCGCAGCTCGTGGCTCATATTCGCCAGGAATTCCGTCTTGGCGCGGCTCGCCATGTCGGACTGCTCCTTGGCGTCACGCAGGACCGCCTCGGCGCGCTTGCGCTCGGTGATGTCCTCGACCCGCCCCTCGTAGTAGAGGATGCCGCCGACCTCGTCGCGAACGGCCCGGGCGCTCTCGCTGATCCAGATCACCTCGCCGTCCCTGCGGCGGACCTGGGATTCGAAGCCGTGGACCTCCTCGCGCTCGATCAGCTGCACGAACTCGCCGCGCCGCCGCGGCTCCACATAGAGCTGGCGGGCGACGTCCCGCAGCTCGTCGATCATCTGGAAGGGATCGGAATAGCCGTAGATCCTGGCCAGCGCCGGGTTGGCGCTGAGCATCCGCCCGTCGGGGGAGGTCTGGAAGATGCCCTCGACCGCGTTCTCGTAGATCTCGCGGTACTTGGCCTCGCTCGTCCGCAGCTCGGTATTGGCGCCCTCCAGCGAACGGGCCAGCGCCGCGACCTCGCGCGCCCGATGCCGGGCGAGCACGAGATAGGCCGTGATGGCAGAGGTCACCACCAGCCCGAAGGCGAGGGTGAGCAGCGGGGAGAGCGCCAGCGCCAGGGGAAGCCGGATCCGGGGCTCCGGCCAGTGCAGGCGCCAGACTGCTCCGGCGATCACCACGCCGCCCTCGGCGCTGCGGCTGGCGGCCAGCACGGGCAGCCCCTCGCTCTGGCCCATGCGGACCAGCACCTTTCCGGCCGTGTCGGTCACGACCACCGGCCCGAGCGCCACCATGCCGTCTCCGCCATGGTCGTCGAACAGCAGGGTGCTCGGCGCGAGCCCGACCGCGACGCCGGCGGTCGGAGGGTCGGATTCCTGGGCGGCCGGGATCGCGATGGCGATCAGCGGGCTGCCGGGCAGGCCCAGCGCCGCCCCGTCGACCACGCCGGCGCGGGAGCCTTGCTTCGCCTCCTGCGCGAGGCCGTCGATCGTGCTGTCGGCGGCATCGGACCTGACCAGGCCGGGCACGCCCGAAAAGTGGAAGGCGAAGCGCCCGCCGTCCCTGCCGATCCAGTCGATCCGCTCGACCGCCTCGTCGAAGGGGGCAAGGCGGGCCGCGAAGCGCCCGAACTCCTCGCGCGAGACTTCGGACGAGGCCACGAAGAAGGCGGCGACGGCGCCGGTCGCCTGCTCGACCGCGGCCAGCCGACGCTGCACGGCCTCGGTGATGCGCGCCGCGCGCCAGGCGAGCTGGTCGCCAATCTGCCGGTCGACCTGCTCGCGCACGAACAGGAACAGCAGGAGCGAGAGCAGCACGCCGATCATGGCCGTCGCGCCCGCGGCGCCGCGGCTGACCGCGGCTTGCCACGTCTCCTTGCCGCCATCGGGATCGCGAACGACCATGTCTTCTCGAAGGAGTTAACCAGGTCGTATAAGCATACTCGCCGCGCCCGGTGATTCCGAAGGGAAAATCACGGACTTGCCGTGCGTTTGCGGCGCCCTATCTCAGCGCGGGCGGCATGGGAGGACATCTGCGAATGGCGGGCTCGGCGGCTGCATCGGGCGGTTCCGTGGCGGTGGTCGGCGCCGGCATCGCGGGCTTGGCCTGTGCGGGGCTCCTGGCCGGAGCCGGCCACCATGTCGTCGTCTTCGACAAGGGCCGCGGCCCCGGCGGCCGCATGGCGACCCGGCGCATGGGCGAGGTGCGCTTCGACCACGGCGCCCAGTACTTCACGGCGCGCGACCCGCGCTTTGCCGCGGCGGTCCAGGAATGGATCCGGGAAGGAGCCGCGGCGCCGTGGCAGGGACGCGTGGTGCGCCTGGCTGCCCGGCCGGGGCCGGCGGGAGAACCGGGCGTCGCGCCGGCCGAGGAGCCCGGCGAGCACTTCGCCGGCGTGCCCGGCGAGCACTTCGCCGGCGTGCCCGGCGAGCACTTCGCCGGCGTGCCCGGCGAACGCTTCGTAGGGGTACCCGGCATGACCGCCCCTGCGCGCCGCATGGCCGAGGGACTGGACCTGCGATCCGGCGTGCGTGTCAAGGCCGCGCGGCACGGGGCCGGAGGCTGGACTCTGCTGGGCGAACACGGCCCGCTCGGCGCCTTCGCGGCGCTCGTCGTCGCCGTGCCCGCGCCGCAGGCGGTGCCGCTGCTGGCGGATTCGCCGCGCCTGCGGGAGGCTGCGGCAGGGGTCGCCATGGCTCCCTGCTGGTCGGCCATGGTCCGGCTGGACCGCCGCCTCGCACCGGGTTTCGATGCGGCGCTCATTGAGAGCCCGGACCCGGCCTTCCCCCTGTCCTGGGTGGCGCGCGACGGATCGAAGCCGGGGCGGCCGGAGGACGGTGGGGGCGATGCCTGGGTCCTCCACGCCACGCCGGCCTGGTCGGAAGCCAATCTGGAGCGCGAGGCGGGCGAGGTGTTGCCGCTGCTGGCCGAGGCGTTCCGCACCCTGCTCGGCACCGGTGGCGCCGGCTTCGCCGTCGTCGAGGGCCAGGCGCATCGCTGGCGCTATGCGAGACCCGTGGCGCCACACGGTCCCGGCCTGCTGCTGGATGGGGAACTCGGCCTGGGCGCCTGCGGGGACTGGTGCGCCGAGGCCCGCGTGGAAGCGGCCTGGCTGTCGGGCCGCGCCCTGGCCGAGGCGATGCTGCGATGAGCGCCCCCCTCTTGCCGCCGGATCCGGAGAATGCCTACGTCCCCTCTCCCTGCACCCGCGTCTGCACCATCGACCGGGTGACGGGACTGTGCCGGGGTTGCAAACGCTCGATCGAGGAGATCAGGGCCTGGGGCGGCCTTCCGGCGGAGCGCAAGCGCGCGCTGCTTGCCGCCCTGCGCGAGCGCTGACAGCCCCCCGGGGGCCGCCGGCCGCGTCAGCGCTCGGGCGGGATATCGAAGGCCGCGTTCGGATCCGCCTCGACCAGCTCGGCCACGACCTCGTAGGCCTTGGCATTGCTGTTCATCTGCTCGCGGATAGGGTCGTTCTGCTCGGCGACGTGACGAAAGAAGCTTGCGGCATCGCGCAGCAGCTTGGCTGCGATTTCGGCGTTGGTCGCCATGGCGACTGTCCTTCCCGGTGAACCGTACCGGGGACCAACAGGGTGCCGGCGGATTGCTCTCGCCGGTCCCTGTCGGTCGGCCCCGGCGTCAGCGGGCCTGCAGAGCGATGCCCTGCTCGGCCAGGCTGGCCGCGATATCCTGGAACTTGCGGATGTAGCGGCTGCGGTAGGACTCGAAGTCGCGCAGGATCAGGGTGTCGGCATCCTCGTCCTTGCGGAACTCGGCGATCCGGTGCCCCTGCTCCGCCCGGTACAGCGCGAATGCGCCCGCGCTCACAAGCTGGTCTCGGCTCATCGTCGCAACTCCCGTTCTTCTGAAGGCCTACGGCCCTGGAGGGAACCACGAAGCCGCCGCCATGCTGCACTGCAACATGGTGGTACTCCCAATCCCGGGAGGCCGCGCGGGAGAACGGCGCTCAGCCCTCGTCGACGGGCTGCACGACCAGCAGCATGTCGCGGGTCCCGACGACGCGGATCGCCGTCCCCGCCGGACGGTCCGGCCCCGTGACCTGCCACAGCGTGTCGCCGAAGAAGACGCGCCCGCGCCCGTTCACGATGGGCTCGGCGAGCGTGGCCCGGCGGCCGACGAGCTGGGCGGCGCGGTCGTTGATCTCGGCGGCGCGCGCCGAATCGTCATGGCGGCGTAGGCCCTGGCGGTAGATCGTCATCCCGATCAGCGCGCCGGAGACGAGGACGAAGACGCCGATCTCCCCGGTCAGGCCGATGCCGCCCAGGATCGAGGTGGCAAGCGCCGCGGCCACCGCGCCGATGCCGAACCAGACCAGGAAGAGGCCGGGCACCAGCATCTCGACCCCGAGCAGGGCAAGCCCCGCCGCGGCCCAGATCCAGGGCGTCATGGTCAGCCCTCCCCGTGGCCGGGCGGCGACCAGGGCCCGCGCCGGGCCGTTTCCCCACTTGGTCCGGTCCCGGCCGCGGCGCCCGGCGGCGTGCCCAGGGTGCCCGGCACCGCCGCGCGCAGCACCTCGCCCAGCCCTGCCAGCGTCCCGGCGAGCCCGGAGAGCTCGACCGGCAGCAGCATGGTCTTCTGATTGGGGGAATCCGCGAAGGCCTTCAGCGCCTCCACGTATTTCTGGCCGAGGAAATACCCCAGCGCCTGGGCCGACCCCTGGGCGACCGCCTCCGAGACCATGCGGGTCGCCTGCGCCTCGGCCTGGGCCAGGCGCTCGCGCGCCTCAGCCTCCAGCTTCGCGGCCTCGAGCCGGCCCTGGGCGATCCGGATCTGGCTCTCCTTGTCGGCGTCGGCCTCCAGGATCTGCGCGCGCCTGTCCCGCTCGGCCTTGAGCTGGCGCGCCATGGCCTGGATGATGTCGTCGGGCGGGGTGATGTCCCGCAGCTCGATCCGGGTGACGCGCACGCCCCAGGCGGAAGTCGCGTCGTCGACCGCGCGCAGCAGCGCCGCGCTGATCGCCTCGCGCTGGCTCAGAAGCTCGTCCAGGTCCATGGAGCCCATGACCGTGCGCAGCGTGGTCATGGACAGCGTCCGGATCGCGAGGTGCAGGTCCGTGACCTCGTATGTGGCGCGCCGGGGATCGATGACCTGGTAGAACAGGACGCCGTCGGCGGTCACGGCCGCGTTGTCCTTGGTGATCACGCTCTGCGACGGGACGTCCACAACCGTCTCGCGCATGTCGACCCGGGCGCGCACCGTGCTGATGACCGGGACGATCACGTTCAGCCCCGGCGCCAGCGTCTCCTGGTAGCGGCCCAGCCGCTCGACGATGAAGGTGAAGCCCTGCGGCACGATGCGCACGCTGGTGAGCGCCGCCAGGACAACCAGGATCAGGCCCGCGCCGACCACGTACTCCATGTCCGCTCCCCGAGGCCGGATCCAGCCCGGGCGGGGCCCGGACCGCCCCGATGCTACCAGGGGCCCAGGCGCTCCACCACCCTGGCGAGCAGCCGCGCGGCCTGGTCCAGCCGGGCCGGCGGGAAGCCGCTGTAGCCGAGGATCAGGCCGTTGTGCCGGGGCGGCCCGACATGGCAGGCGGACAGACCCAGGGTCGAGATGTTCGCCGCCGCCGCCGCCTCCACCACCCGCGCATCGGCAAGGCGCTCGGGCAGCCGGGCGACGGTCTGCATTCCCGCGGGCGCCTGCTGGGCCGACAGCACCCCGCCGAGATGGCGCCCCAGCGAGTCCAGCAGCGCATCCTGCCGCTCCGCATAGAGCAGGCGCGTGCGGCGCAGATGGGCGGCGAAATGCCCTTCGTCCAGGAAGTCGTGAAGCACCATCTGGGCCGGAAGCGGCGAGAAATCGTCGACCGTGCGCCGGAGCACCACGAGCGGCTCGACCAGTTCGGGCGGCAGCACCGCATAGGCCAGCCGCAGCCCCGGGAACAGGACCTTGCTGAAGGTGCCGAGATAGATCACGCGCTCGGCCCCGGGCACGTCGAGCCCCTGGAGGGCTGCCAGCGGACGCCCGGCATAGCGGTACTCGCTGTCGTAGTCGTCCTCGACGATCCAGGCCCCGGCCTCGCGTGCCCAGGCGAGCAGCGCCAAGCGCCGCGGCAGGGACAGGGTGACGTTCAGCGGGTACTGGCAGCTCGGCGTCACGTAGGCGACCCGCGCGTCGGGCGCAGTCGCGCGCCCTGCCGCGACGTCCAGCCCCTCGGCATCGACGGGGACCGGCACGACCATGCCGCCGGCCCGGGCGAAGGCCTTGCGCGCGCCGCCGTAGCCGGGCTCCTCCATCCAGAAGCGGTCGCCGGGCAGGAGCAGCAGCCGCGCCAGCATGTCGAAGGCGGCCTGCGTCGAGGACAGCACGACCACCTGGTCGGGCTCGCAGCGCACGCCGCGCGCGGTCCGCAGATAGGCCGCAAGCACGCGGCGCAGCGGGCCCCATCCGGCTGCGGGTCCGTAATGCAGCTCGGCCGCCCCGATGGTGCGCCAGCGCCGCGCCTGTAACCGGCGCCACAGCGCGAAGGGGAAGACGTCGTAGGCCGGCACGCCGTGGCGGAAGGGCACGACCGGTGGCAGCATGTCCGGCACGGCCCCGCGGGCCACCGCGCGCGGGGCCGCGGGTCCGGCAGGATGCGCGGCCGCGGGCCGGCCGGCGTTCCGGCCGGCGCTCAGCAGCTCCTCCGGCAGGGCGGAGGCCACGAAGGTGCCGGCGCCGACCCGCGCCTCCACATAGCCCTCGGCCGCCAGCTCCTCGATGGCGGCCACCACCGTGTTGCGCGAGACGCCGAGCTCCTGCGCGAGGGTGCGGGTAGACGGCAGGCGCGCCCCGGGCGCAAGCGCCCCGCTCAGCACGGCATCGCGCAGGCGGCGGTAGATCTGGCGGAACAGCGGCGCATCGCCGCCCTCCGCCTCGGCGAAGATCGGGAGCAGTGCGCCTTCGGGCTTCTTGGACATCGTCGTCGGGGGACTGTTGGTCTCGGCGTGCTGGCGGCACGATACGGCGCGGTCCCGCGCGCGGACAGCCCCCCGTGCGAAGGCGCCGCCCCGGTGGCCCGAGGGGCACTTTGGTGATGGGCGCGTGTTTCACCTGACACCTGCGCATCCTTTCATCTTCGCACCCCCCTGGAGCCCTGGATGGCCGCCTACGTCAACCGCATCGGGACGGCGGTACCGCCTTTCGACGTGCATCGGAGATTTGTCGCCTACGCCCCTTCCCTGCTGCCGGATCCGCGGGTCCGCAAGCTCTTTGGGCGGATGGCGGATCGCTGCCAGATCGAGCACCGCTACTCGTTCTTCCGTCCCGCCGAGGCGGGCGAGGCCGTGGACGCGGACGGCTTCTTCCGGCCCGGCGCCTTCCCGGGAACCGCCGAGCGCATGGCCTTCTACGAACGCCACGCCCCGGGCCTCGCCTTCTCCGCGATCGAGGCGCTTGGCCTCGGCGACGATGCACGGCGGATCACCCATGTGATCGTGACCACCTGCACGGGCTTCTACGCCCCTGGCCTGGACATGCAGATCGTCGACCGCTTCGGGCTGGATACCACGGTGGAGCGGACGATC
Source organism: Arenibaculum pallidiluteum (assembly GCF_017355985.1). Taxonomy (GTDB): domain Bacteria; phylum Pseudomonadota; class Alphaproteobacteria; order Azospirillales; family Azospirillaceae; genus Arenibaculum; species Arenibaculum pallidiluteum. The sequence continues at coordinate 173,592 of NZ_JAFIQU010000007.1, read as the reverse complement.
ATCGGCTTCATGGGCTGCTTCGCAGCCATCAACGGGCTGAAGCTCGCGCACCACATCGTCCGCTCGGAGCCCCGCGCCAAGGTGCTGATGGTGAACCTGGAGCTCTGCACCGCGCATCTGCAGGAATCCGCCGACCTCGAGACCGTGCTGAGCTTCCTGATCTTCGCCGACGGCTGCGCCGCCTGCCTGGTCAGCGCGGAGCCGCAGGGCATCGCGCTCGACGGGTTCAGGGCCGTCGTGATCCCCGACAGTGCTGGCCACATCACCTGGCACATCGGGCAGAGCGGCTTCGACATGCATCTCTCGGGAGCGGTTCCCAGCGTGCTCGCGGCCGGTCTGCCAGCTGCCCTGCCCGAGATCCTGGGCGGGCGCAGCCGGGACGAGGTGCCGCTCTGGGCGGTCCATCCGGGCGGGCGCAGCGTGCTCGACGCGGTCGAGCAGGCGGCGGGGCTCGAGCCGGAGCGGCTCTCCGACAGCCGGGCCGTGCTGCGCGACTTCGGCAACATGTCCTCGGCGACGGTGATGTTCGTGCTGGAGCGCATGCTGCGGCGGTTCCGCGCCAGCGGGATGGGCGGGAACGCTCCCGGATGCGCCATGGCCTTCGGCCCCGGCATGACGGCCGAGACCATGAACTTCCGGCTCGCCGCCTGAGTCGCGCCATGGGCCCGCTCGACCTGTCGCGCCGCGCGCACACGCCCGAGCTGATGGACACCCAGGCGGTGGACTACGCTGCGTTCCGCCGGTGCCTGCGGCATCTCTCGGCGCTGAACCTGACGACCTTCGCCTATCATCCGACGCTCGCCTGGCTGGACCGACTGGCCGAGCGGCGGAGTGCCGCCGGGCAGCATGCGCCGCTGCACATCGTCGACGCCGGCTGCGGCTACGGCGACGGGCTCCGGCGCATCGCCGCCTGGGCCCGGCGGCGCGGCGTCGCCGTCCACCTGACCGGCGTCGACCTGAACCCCTGGTCGGCCCGCGCTGCGGCCGAGGCGACGCCGCCCGGGATGGGAATCCGGTGGGAGACCGCCGACATCTTCGCCTTCCGGCCGGACCGCCCCATCGACGTGGTGGTCAGCGCGCTCTTCGCCCATCACCTGGACGAGGCGCGCCTGCCCCGCTTCCTGCGCTGGATGGAGGAGACGGCGCGGGCCGGCTGGTTCGTGAACGACCTGCACCGCCACGCGGTGCCGCTGGCCTTCACCCGCGCCGTCGGCCTGCTTCCGGGCATCGACCCGATGGTCGCCCATGACGGGCCGGTCTCGGTGACGCGCGCCTTCACCCGCGCCGACTGGGCGGCCGTCCTGGCCGAGGCCGGCATCCCACCCGACGCCGTGACCGTCCGCTGGTTCCTGTTCCGCTGGGGCGTGGGGCGCCTGCGGTGACGGGGACGAATCCATCCTGGGCCGATGCCGAGATCGCCGTCGTGGGCGGAGGGCCGGCCGGCGCCGCGGCCGCGGCCTGGCTGGCGGAAGCCGGCCGCCGCGTCCTGGTGATCGAGCGGACGACGGGCCCCCACGAGACTGTTTGCGGCGAGTTCGTGAGCGTCGAGGCGGTCGCGCTGCTGCGCCGGCTGGGCCTGGACCTCGGGGCGCTGGGCGCCGTGCCCGTGGAGCGCACCCGCATCGTGGCCGGCCGCCAGGACGCCGCGGTCGCCCTGCCCTTCCCGGCGCTGAGCCTGCCGCGCCGCGTGATGGACGAGGCGCTGCTGGCCGCCGCCGCCGCCCGTGGGGCCGCCGTGCTGCGTGGGGCGACCGTCCGCAGCCTGGAGCCGGGGACGGAAGGCGTGGTGCTGCGCCTCTCGGGGGGGCGGGAGATCGGCGCGGCCGCGGCCATGCTGGCGACCGGCAAGCACGACCTCGGCGGACGCCGCCGCCTGGCGCCCGGCGGCGGGCGGCTCATCGGCCTCAAGCAGCACTGGCGGCTCGCCCCGTCGCAGGCACGCAACCTCGAGGGCCATGTGGAGGTCCATCTGTTCCCCGGGGGCTATGCGGGGCTGCAGCCCTCGACCGGGGGACGTGCCAACCTGTGCCTGGTCGTGGAGCGGGGCGTCTACCTGGCGCTCGGCCGTTCCTGGCCGGGGCTGCTGGCCGGGATCGGACGGGCCGTGCCGCTCTTCGCGGAGCGGCTGGCGGGCGCCGAGCCCTGCACGGAGCGGCCGGCCGCCATCGCCGAGATCCCCTACGGATTCGTGCAGCGGGGCCCGGCCTTCGAAAGAACCGCCTGCCTGGGCGACCAGCTCGCCGTGATCCCGAGCCTCAGCGGCGACGGCATGGCCATTGCGCTCGATTCCGCCTGGCGGGCGGCGGGTGCCCACCTGGCCGGGCTCGCCCCGCCCGATGGAGCGCGCTATCGCGGCCAGGTCGCCCGCGCGCGGCTGGCCGCGGCGGCCCTGCGGAATCCCTGGACGGCCATGGCGGTGCTCGGCCTCTCGCGCCGGATGCCGGGCCTGATCCGGGCGGCCGCCCGCGGCACGCGCGTGCCCGGCGCCGCCGGCACGCCGACGCCCGGGGCGGCAGGCACGCCGGCGCCTGCCGCCTGAGCGGCACGCGCCGGGACCCCTCACGCCGCGGATGCGGCGCCCCAGCCCGGAGCCGCGCCCATGGACGGCCTATCGAAAGAGGCTGATCAGGGACCTACAACAACATCACGCTCATCGGGAGCGGCGCCTCCAACCTTAAGGGGTGGCGTGCCGCATCGTCCTCCAAGCCGAGACCGCGGCATACCACAGTGATCCCGCGACCCAGGCGGCCAGGGCCCATCCCGACCGCTCGGGATGGGTCAGCACCAGCGCGGTGCTGCCCAGCAGCCACAGCGCCGCTGCCGCGATGTTCAGGGTCATCAGCCGCCGCACCCGGAAGGGATGCAGGAACTTCACGTCCGTGAAGGTCAGCACGCCGAGCACCAGCGCGATCGCCGCATTGGCCCAGGGATCCCAGCCCAGCAGCCATAGATGCAGCGCGACCACGTTCCAGATCGCCGGGAAGCCCACGAAGAAGGCGTCGCCGCTCTTCATGTCGGTGCGCGAGAAGCAGTAGAGCGAGGTCAGCAGCACCCAGGCGGCACCCACCAGGCCGAAACCCTCGGGAAAGAGGCCGAAGCGGTAGAGGAAGACCGCCGGCACGACCACGTAGTTCAGATAGTCGATCACGAGGTCGAGCGTCGCGCCGTCGACCTGTGGCAGCACGTCGCCGACCGAAGCCTTGCGCGCCAGGGTTCCGTCGATGCCGTCGACCACCAGCGCAAGCCCGAGCCAGCCCAGGCAGGCCGCCGCATAGCCGTCGATCGCCGCGAACAGCGCCAGGAAGCCGAGCACCGCGCCGCTGCCGGTGAAGGCATGCACGGCCCAGGCCGATACCCGCCGCCCGATGCCGTAGCCGATCTCCACGCCGTCTCCTTCCGCAAGCCGTCCATCGGCCGCGCCGCAGCCTAGAGCAGGGCCACGCCCGATGGAATCATCCGAAGCGGGAATTCCGTCCGAATTCCGTCTTCGCCCCGGGCAGCCCGGCCGTCGCCGCACGCAGCGCGGCCACGAAGGCCCCGACCTCCTCCCAAGGGCGAATGTCCCAGTGGTTGCGTGCCCGGCCCGAGGGCGAGGGCAGCACGTAGAGGCGCGTCGGCCCGATGCGCTCGGGCTGCAGGCCGTACTCGACCCTGCGGCCGAGGACGGCGCGCGCCGCGTTCTTGCTGTCCAGCGCCAGCGCAGCCGGTTGAAAGACCTCGATCTTGCGCACGAGCCCGGCGGGGTCGTAGCCGGCAGCGCTCAGCTCGGCATCCGAGCCCCATTCCGTCTTGTTCACGTCCGTCAGCCCGATTCCCCATTCCAGCACGCGGGGATACTCGGCCGGGCGCAGCAGAACGGGCGTCAGCCCGACGCGATGCAGCGTCGGCCAGAACAGGTTGCCGGGACGGGCATAGTAGGCGCCGGCCTCTTTGGAGGTGCGGCTGGGCGCGGTGCCGCAGAGCACCAGATGCAGGCCGGGCGTGAGCACGTCGGGAAGGATCATCGCAGGCTCAACCGGTCGTTAACCATATCGGGGCATCCTTGGGGCGGAAAAGAGACCGAAGGACCCACTCATGGACACCCGTCCCGCCTCGAAGCCCTTCAACCAGCCCTCGGCCGACATGGCGCCGGTGCCCGCGATCGACGGCCGCGCGCTTTTGGGGATCGCCATCGGCCCGGCCGTGATCGCCGTGTTGATGTCGGCCCTGGCACAGTCGGCCGGCGCCTGGTTCGGCCGGGACGTCGTCACCGAATCCGGCGGGCCGGTCACGCTGCTGCTGGGCACGGGCGTCCTCCTCTACGCGGTCTTCGCGCTGATGCACGGGCTGCATGCCCTGGGCGACGCGCTGCTGAGCGAGCGCACGCCGCTGTGGTGGCAGCCCGACCTCGTGACCGAGGAATCGGACGTGCTGCTGGCCCCGCCCGCCTTCCCCACCCATGTCGACGGCGCGGTCCTGTCGGGCGGCCTGGCGCTGGCCTCGTGGCTGGTGCTCTGCCTGGTCGCGTGAGCGCGTTCACGCGACCCGTGAACGAAGCCGCGGGATCCGCTCACACGATCCCCGCAAACCAGGCGGCGGCATAGAGCGAGGCTGCGGCAAGCGCACCGCCGACCAGCCATCCGGCGGCCCGCTCGACGCCCCGCCGCCCCTCTGCGGAGAGGGGCAGAACGGCCGGCAGCAGGAACAGCAGCAGCGCCAGGCTGGCGACAAGCCCGAAGAGACGGTCCAGGTCCATGAACCCCAGATGGGGTCGCGCGGTGCGGGCATCCATGTCCCGTCCCGACGCCGCGAGGAATCCGCCTGCGAGATAAATCGCGCGCGTCTCTGTTCCGTCCAGCATGCGCACCGAAATCCTCGACACCCAGGCATCGCCGTGGCCGACCGTCGCCCTGGTGGTCTCGCGCTTCGCCGACGGGACCATGGCGGCCGGAAGCGGGGTGGTCGCCGGACCCAACGACGTCCTGACCGCCGCCCATCTCGTCTACAGCGGCACGCTGGGCCCTGCCGTCGCCGTGACGGTGATGCCGGGCTATTCCGAGGGCGCCGCGCCATTCGGCATGCATGCCGCAGCCTCCCTGGACCTCTTCGCCATCGATCCCGACGGAGATCGCCGCATCGACGCCCAGGAATCCGCCCACGACGTGGCGGTGCTCGGTTTCGACGCGCCGATCGCCGCGACGACCGGGGCCATGGGGCTCGATCCGGGCTTTCAGGGCGGACCCGCGGCCGCGGCCGGCTATCCCGTCAATGCGGATGGCGCGCTGATCCTCACCGACGGGGTCACGGGCGATCTCGGCGTGGGCGCGCTCGGGATCTCCGGCTTCGACCTGTCCCCGGGCTTCAGCGGCGGGCCCATCTGGCACGACCAGGGCCTGGGTCCCCAGGTGGTCGGGCTGGTCTCCACGGGCGGGACCGCCTTCGATCTCGGCAATGCCGCCTACGCCCAGGTGGAAGGCTGGATGGCCGCCAACGACGCGCTGATGGCTCCGCAGGTGGCCGCAGTGATGGCCGCAGAGGTCCCCATGGTGGCGCCCCTGGAGACCCCCTTGGAGACCCCCTTGGAGACCACGGTGCCGGCCGAGGACACGGCTTGGCCGGACGGGACCGTCTCCGTCGCCCTCGGCGACGGCTTCGGATGGGCCTGACGCGCGGGAACCGGGACGCAGCGCTAAAGAGAGCCTCGGGCTCAGCCCTCCGCCTCCCAGGGCGGCGTCTGCAGCCGCATGCCGTGCCGGCCGCCATAGGCCGCCACGGGCGGCGGCGTCCAGCCCTTCAGCAGCGCGGGATCGACCTTGTGAACCTCGACGCCCAGGGGGCGGCAGACATCGATGGGATCGCGCGCCTCGGGACCCCAGAGCGGCACGCTGAGATCGCCGCCCGGGCATGTGGACAGCGCGCAGAGCAGGTCGATCTCGGCGAAGAACTCCAGGAAGTCGCCCTTCTTCGCGGGACAGGCCTTCATGAAATACCTGTCCTCGGCGTTCAGCCCCGTGACCTGGAAGACGTTCAGCACGTCGTGCACGTCGAACTCGGTCAGGCCGTAGGGCGCCACGGCCCGCACCAGGTTCGAGTGGCAGTGGAAGTCGAAGTCCTCGCCGGTCAGCAGCCGGTTCACGTAGGGATCGCAGCGCGTGCCCAGCAGGTCGTGGACCCGGCCGCCATGCTCGTCGATGCCGTAATCGGCCAGGCTGTCCGCGGTGATGGTGACCAGCGGGCGCAGGAAGGGCAGGTTCGACCACAGCCGGTCGAAGGTGCTGACATGGGCCTGCTGGAGCTGCCGGGTCCGCGAGGCCCACATCCGCTCGCGCGGGTTGTGGCGGTTCCAGATGTTCAGGTCCGCCACCTGCGGCCCCTCGATGGTGACGATCCGGAAGACATGCCCCGCCGGCACCGTCCAGGCCCGCCCGGAGCGGATCGGGACCGTCAGGGACTCGACGGGCTCGCGCGGGCCCTCGGCGATCCGGCGGTAGAAGTCCCGGTCCACGTCCAGGGCGGATCCCTGGGTGGCCTGGTAGGCGGCGGGATAGCTCGGCATGGATAGGCTCCGGCTGCATCGGCTGGGACCAGCACCCTGCCCCGGCCCCGGCGGTCTCGTCCAGCCCCAGCGGACCCGGACTTGTAGCGCCGCCGCAACGTGGATTTGTCTTGAATCAAGGAAGGCCCCCTTCGAACGCCGGTAGGGTCGCGCCCGGGGGGTGCGCCATGGCAGGGCGGCTGCGGTCACGGATTCGGAAGGTGCTGGTCAGGTGGTGTTCGCGTATGGCGATTCGACGGCCGGCAGCCGCGGGAACTCGACCGGCAGCATGGCGCTGGACTGCCTGCGCATGGCGGTTCGCGCCCGCGACCCGCTGACGCCGGGCCGCGGCCTCGCCGCCCACGAGGAGGGCGTCGCGCGTCTTTCCATGCTGCTGGCCGAGGCCCGCGGGCTGCCCTCTGAGCGGGTCGAGCTGATCGGCCGGGCGGCCGGAGTCCACGACATCGGCAAGCTGGCGATCCCGGACGCCGTGCTTCTGAACCCCGGCGAGCCGACGCGGGGCGAATGGGGCGTGCTCCGCGCCCACACGATCCTGGGGGCGCGGATCCTCGGCGGATCCGGCGACGCGACGCTGGACCTCGCCGCCCGGATCGCGGCCGAGCACCACGAGGCCTTCGACGGCAGCGGCTATCCGCGCGGGCTGCGCGGCGACGGGATCTCGCCGGAAGCCCGCCTCGTCGCGCTCTGCGACGTATACGACGCACTGCGCCACGTCCGTCCCTACAAGCGGGCGCTGTCCCATGCGGAGGCGATGGATGTCATGCGCGACGGCGACCACAGGATGTCGCCCGCCCGGTTCGATCCCGGCATGCTCCGCTCGTTCCTGGATCTCGACCGCCACGTCGAGGCGACCTGGGAGGAGGGCGAGGCCGCCGCGCGGTCGGGCGCGATCCAGGCCAGTCCCTGAGCCGCCGCGCCGCCCCGTCAGGCCCCCGTCACGCGGTCCGGCCGGTGGCGCCGCGCGGCGCGCTCAGCCGGACGGCCAGCGCGAAGCAGCCCGCGAAGACCACCGGCGCCAGCAGGCTTCCCTCCTCGACCAGGAGATACCAGCCGGCGAGGGCGGCAATGCCGAGATGGAACGCGCGGCCCATCGCCGCGCCCGGAAGCGCGGTCCGCAGCCAGGCCACGCCCAGCACGGTCGCCAGCACCGCATTCCCCAGGATCCACCAGGGCGAGAACGCGTCCAGCGAGCCCGCCAGCGGCACCTGGACCAGCGCGAAGCCCGTCCATTCCTCGGGGAACAGGTCGGCCGAGAGGTGGATGCCCGTGCCGACGCCGAGCCCGCCGGCCGCTGGCCTGCCACCGAGGCGCGCCAGCACGAGCGCGGGCAGAATGCTGTGGGTCAGGATGCTGCGGTGGTCCAGGGGCAGCAGAAGGTCGAGATCGGGGAAGTAGACCCCTGCGGCCGTCCACAGCGCCGCGACCACCGGGGCGCCGGCCACGCCCAGGGCGGGATGGACGCGCCGCAGCGCCGCGACCGCGGCCAAAGCCATGACCGCCCGGACGACCAGCGCTGAAAGCCCCATTCCCGCGGCCCCGAGACCGTTGTGCCGGCTGTCCCTTCCGGCGGCCCGCCCCTCGCGGCGCCGGCGCGCCCGACGCGGCGAAGGATAGCCCGAAGGCGTGCCGCCGTGAAAGGGCGGGCCGGCGCCGGAATCCGGCCCTTCCCGTCCGTGGACGCTCCGTGCAAAAGTGCGCAGGGATTGGAGTTCCGGGGCCGAGCATGAGCGTCACGATGCCCGAAGGGGACCTCGCGTTCCTGTCGGGCGGCGGATCGATGGGCGAGCGGATCCGCGCGCATGACTGGTCGGCGAGCGCGCTCGGCCCGCCCGGGAAGTGGCCAGCCGCCCTGCGCACTGCCATCGGGCTGATGCTCGGGTCGCGCTTTCCGATGTTCGTGACTTGGCTTCCCGACCTGCCCTATCTCTACAACGACGCCTGCGTGCCCATCGTCGGCGCCAAGCACCCCGGGGCCCTTGGCCGGCCGATCCGCGAGGTCTGGCCCGAGATCTGGGACCAGCTCTCCCCGCTGATCGGCCGTACCCTCGAGGGCGAGACCATCTACCACGAGAACCTGCCTTTCCGGCTCGAGCGCAACGGCCGGCCCGAGGAGGCGTGGTTCACCTTCTCCTACTCGCCGCTGCGCGACGAGGCCGGACAGATCCGCGGCATGCTCTCCGTCGCGGTCGAGACGACCGGCGCCGTGACCGCCGAGCAGTGGCAACGGTTCCGCCTGGAACTCGCCGAGCGCCTGGGCGACCTGGTGGAGCCGCGCGCCGTGATGGCTGCCGCCGCGGAAATGCTGGGGCGGCACCTGAGGGCCGCGCAGGTCGCCTATGTCGAGGTGGACCCCGCCGGTACCGGGACGGCTGGCGGGAACGACGAGTTCGTCACCATCGAGGGGGACTGGAACGACGGGTCGATCCCGAGCAATGCCGGGCGGCACCGCCTCCACGATTTCGGGGGCCCGCTGATCGGCGCGCTGAGGGTGGGATCGCCGGTCGTCATCGACGACGTGACGGACGACCCGCGAACGGCGGGCGCCGGGGTCCTGGCGAGCTTCCAGCGCGTGTCCGTGCGGGCGCTCCTGACCCTGCCCCTGGTGAAGGCCGGACGGCTGGCGGCGATCCTGGCGGTCCATGACCGCCGGCCGCGGGCCTGGTCGGAGGCCGAGGTGGAACTGGCCGCCGACGTCGCCGAGCGGACCTGGTCGGCGGTCCTCCGGGCTCGGGCCGAACGGGGTCTGCGCGAAAGCGAGGAGCGGCTGCGCCTCGCCGCCCAGGCCGCGGAGATCGGCACCTGGGACCTGGACCTCGTGGCCGGCCGAGGCCATTGGGACGCCGCAGCCCTGCGGATCGGCGGGATGGAGTCCTTCGGCGCCACCTATACGCGCGATGACTGGATCGAGCTGGTCCACCCCGAGGACCGCCTCCGTGTCCGCGCGGCCTTCGAGGCGTCGCTGGCACCCGGCGGGCCGCCCTACGAAGTCGAGTTCCGCGGCGCCCGGCCGGCGTCTGACGGCGGCGAGCGCTGGCTGGTCTCCCATGGCGCGGTCCATCGCGACGGTCGCGACGGACGGCCGGTGCGTGCCACCGGGATCGTGCGCGACGTGACGCGCGCCAAGCGCGACGAGGCCGCCCTGCGCACCAGCGAGGCGCGGCTGGCAACGTTGATCCGCAGCGCGCCGGTCGGCATCGTCGTGGCCGAGGCGCCGTCGGGCCGCATCACCCTGTCCAACGACAGGGTCGCACAGGTCTGGGGGCGCACGCCGCCGCCGACGGAATCCATTGCGGACTACGACGACTACAAGGGCTTCCATCCCGACGACGGCCGGCCGTACAGGCCTGAGGAATGGCCGCTCGCCCGCGCCATCGCCGCCGGCGAGACCGTCGAGGCCGAGGAGATCGCCTTCGAGCGCGCGGACGGCAGCCGCGGGATCATGTCGGTGAACGCGGCGCCCATCCGCGACGGCGAGGGCCGGATCACCTCGGCCGTGGTGGTCTTCGAGGACATCACCGCCCAGAAGCGGACCGAAGCGGCCCTGCGCGATCTGAACGCGACGCTGGAGCGCCGGGTCGAGGAGCGCACGCGCGAGCGGGACCGCGTCTGGCACGCAGCGCGGGACCTGATGTGCGTGGCGCGTGGCGACAGCACGCTGCTGAGCGTGAACCCAGCCTGGGAAAGGCTGCTGGGTTGGCGTGCCGAGGACCTGGTCGGGCGGCGGGCCGTCGAGTTCAAGCATCCCGACGACGACCTGCGCACCAGGGCCGAGCTGGAGCACCTGGCCGCGGGCCACCCGACCCTGAACTTCGAGGACCGCTACCGCCACAGGGACGGAAGCTGGCGCTGGATCTCCTGGGCCTGCGAGCCCGAGGGCGACCTGCTCTACTGCGTCGGGCGCGACGTCACCGCCGAGAAGGCGGCGGCCGAGGCGCTGCGCGCCAGCGAGGAGCAGCTGCGCCAGGCCCAGAAGATGGAGGCGGTCGGCCAGCTCACCGGCGGGGTCGCCCACGACTTCAACAACCTCCTGCAGGCGCTGGCGGGCTGCCTGCGGATGATCGAGCGGCGCGCGCCGGCACCCGAGGTCCGCTCGCTGGTGGATGCCGGGCGGCAGGCCGTGGACCGCGGCGCCAAGCTGGTCCAGCAGCTCATGGCCTTCGCCCGGCGCCAGGCCCTGCGGCCGGAACCCGTGGACCTGCGCGATCGCGTGCTCGGCATGTCGGAGCTGCTGTCCCGGGCCCTGCGCGGCAACATCGAGGTCGAGACCGAGTTCGCCCCGGGCCTGTGGCCAGTGCTGGTGGACCCGACGCAGTTCGAGCTGGCGGTGATCAACCTGGCGGTGAATGCGCGCGACGCCATGCCCAAGGGCGGCCGCCTGCGCGTCGAGGCCGCGAACCGCCCGGCAGCACCGGACGCGGCGGGCGGGCCGGAGCGGGCCGGCGAAATGGGGGCGAGCGAAATGGGGGCGGGCGACATGGTGGCGGTCACCGTCTCCGACACCGGCATCGGCATGACGCCAGAGGTGCTGGCCCGCGCCTTCGAGCCCTTCTTCACGACCAAGGGCGTCGGCGAGGGTTCGGGGCTGGGCCTCGCCCAGGTCTACGGCTTCGCCCGGCAGGCCGGCGGCTCGGTGATCCTCGACAGCGTGCCGGGGGCCGGGACGCGGGTGACCCTGCTGCTGCCGCGCAGCCTCGAGGCCGTGACCAGCCCGGCGCCGGACGGGCCGCCCTTGCCGGACCGCACGAGCCCCGGGGCACGCGTGCTGCTGGTGGAGGACGACCCGGTCGTGGCGAGCACCGTGGCCGCGGCGCTCGAGGATGCCGGCTACGAGGTCGCCCGGGTGGCCACGGCCGACGAGGCGGTGCCGCTACTGTCCAGCCGGGCGCGCATCGACGTGCTGTTCAGCGACGTGGTGATGCCGGGCCGGCTGAGCGGCGTCGATCTCATGCGCGAGGCCCGGCGCCTGCGCCCGGGGCTGCCGACGGTGCTGACCACCGGCTACAGCGAGGAGGTCGCGAAGGCCACCGGCGTGCGCGTGCTGACCAAGCCCTACCGCGTCGGCGACCTGATCCGCACGCTCGAGGCCGCGATGGCGGCGGCGCGGGCCGCGGCCGAGGGGCCGCGCTGACATCCGCGGCGAGGTCCGGAGCCGAACCCCGAAAAGCGAAAGGGCGCCCAAGGGGCGCCCGTCATCGCATTCAGGTCTGCTTTTAGGAAGGTGGCGCGCCCGAAGAGATTCGAACTCCTGACCCCCAGATTCGTAGTCTGGTGCTCTATCCAGCTGAGCTACGGGCGCTTCGCCTTGGTCCCGCCGGCGACCGGCGAGGACCGGGAAACTAGCGGCTGCGACAGCGGCGCGCAACCCCCAAAATCGGCCCCGCATTGCCGGGCCGGGCGGCGCGTGGTAAATGCGCGCCCAGGCTCGCAGTTTGGCTCTCCAGAGGGTTAGGGACCATGGTCGAAGGCATGTCGCCGAAGCATTTCCCCGTGTCGTGGGAGGAGTTGCACCGCAACGCCAAGGCGCTGGCCTGGCGGCTGGCCGATACCGGCCCCTGGAAGGGCATCGTCGCGGTCACCCGCGGCGGGCTGGTGCCGGCGGCGATCATCGCCCGCGAGCTGGAGATCCGGCTGATCGACACCGCCTGCGTCAGCAGCTACGACCACATGAACCAGCGCCAGGCGCGCGTGCTGAAGGACGTCTCGCCCGAGGTCGGCGAGGGCGAGGGCTGGCTGGTCATCGACGACCTCGTCGATACCGGGAAGACCGCCGTGATCCTGCGCAAGATGATGCCCAAGGCCCATTTCGCGACGATCTACGCCAAGCCCGCCGGGCGCCCGCTGGTCGACACCTTCATCACCGAGGTCAGCCAGGACACCTGGATCTTCTTCCCCTGGGACATCGAGCTGCAATACGCCCAGCCGATCTCGGAGCGCCGGAAGAGCTGAACTTCGGCTGCGCGAGCGGCGCCCCCGGCGTCAGCGCGAGCGGCGCAGCCGGGGGTCCAGCAGGTCGCGCAGGCCGTCGCCGAGCAGGTTCAGCCCCAGCACGGCCAGCGCGATGGCAAGGCCGGGGATGATGGCGAGGCTGGGGCGCAGCAGCATGAAGGTCTGCGCGTCGTGCAGCATCTTGCCCCAGCTCGGCGCGGGCGGCTGTATGCCGAGGCCGAGATAGCTCAGGCTCGCCTCGGCCAGGATGGCGGCCGCGAACGAGATCGTCGCCTGCACCGTCAGCACCCCCAGCACGTTGGGCAGCACATGCACCAGGGTCACCGCCACCGGGCCGCGGCCCAGCGCCAGGGCCGCGCGCACGAACTCGCGCCGCCACACGGCCTGGGCGGCGCCGCGGGTCACGCGGGCGAAGACGCCCATGTTGAAGATCCCGATGGCGAGAATCGCGTTCACGACCCCCGGCCCCAGCAGCGCCGTGATCAGGAAGGCCGAGAGGATCGCCGGGAAGGCGAAGACCAGGTCGGTCGCGCGGCTCAGCCATTCGTCGGCCCAGCCGCCGCGCGCCGCTGCGGCCAGCCCCACCGGCACGCCCACCAGCATGCCGAGCCCGATCACCACCGCCCCCACCGCGATGGAATTGCGCGCGCCCACCATCAGCAGCGAGACGATGTCGCGCCCGAAATGATCGGTCCCCAGCCAGTTCGCCCCACCCGGCGGGCGGAAGCGGGCGGCGATCCGCACCTCGTCCACGGGAAACGGCGTCCAGAAGAACGAGACCAGCGCCATCGCCGCCAGCAGCCCCGTCAGGCAAAGCCCCAGGATCAGGCCCGCATTGCGCATCAGCCACCCGTCCCTGCCCGCGGGCGCGGGTCGATCGCGGCGTAGAGCAGGTCGACTGCCAGGTTCACCAGCAGCACCACGCCCACCAGCATCATCACCACGTCGCGCACCACGATCAGGTCGCGCTGGGTGATCGCCTGGTAGAGCAGCCGCCCCATGCCCGGCAGGTAGAAGACGTTCTCGATGACCAGGGTCCCGGCCGCCCAGAGGAAGGAGAACTGCAGGCCGAGGATCGTGACCACCGGCGCCAGCGCGTTGCGCAGCACGTGCCGCCACAGCACCGCCCGCCAGCCCAGCCCCTTGGCCCGGGCCGTGCGCACGTAGTCCTCGCGCAGCGTGTCCAGCACGGCCGAGCGCGTGACCCTGGCGAAGATCGCGGCCTCGTAAAAGGCCAGCGAGACCGCGGGCAGCACCAGCGCGGCGAAGGCGGCGCCAGGGTTTCCCCAGCCGGGGAAGCCGCCCGAGGGCAGCCAGCCGAGCTGCCCCGAGAACAGCAGGACCAGCAGCATGCCTGTCCAGAAGCCCGGCACCGAGATGCCGAGCTGTGAGAACACCATCACGCCCCAGTCCCCGGCGCCGCCGTGCCGGGCCGCGGCGAGGATGCCGAGCGGCAGCGCCACCGCCACCGAGAGCACCAGCGCCATCAGTGCGAGCGGCACCGTCACCGCCAGCCGCTCGGCCACCAGCTCGCCCACCGGCCGGCCATAGGTGTAGGAGACGCCGAATTGGCCCGAGGCCATGTCGCCGAGCCAGGCCGCGTAGCGCAGCGGCGCCGGCTGGTCGAGGCCCATCTGCCCGCGCAGGGCCGCCAGCGTGTCCGGCCGCGCCTCGGTCCCGAGCATCAGCAGGGCGGGGTCGCCCGGCAGCACCTCGAGCACGAGGAAGACGACGACCGAGGCCGCCAGCAGCGTCGCCAGCGTCGCGACGAGGCGGCGGGCCAGGAAGGCGATCATGGGGGATGCCGCGCGCCGGCGGGTCCGCTCAGCGGGTCCAGAACGCCGCCGTCACGTCGTTGGCGGGCACCGGCGCGTTCTTCCAGAGCCCCGCGACCCCCGCCTTGCGGATGCCGATCTTGGGAAGCTGGAACAGGAAGCCGGCCGCGGCATCCTCGGTCAGGATACGCTGGGCGCGCTCGTAGAGCGCCTTGCGCCCGGCCGGGTCCACGGTCCCGTTCAGCTCGGCCATCACGGCGGCGAACTGCGGGTTCCTGTAGCCGAGATAGTAGGGGTCGCGGTCGAAGATGCCGATGTCCAGCGGCTCCACATGCGAGACGATGGTCAGGTCGAAGTCGTTACCGCGGAACACCTGCTCCAGCCACTGCGCCCATTCCATGGGAATGATCTCGACCTGGATGCCGACCTTGGCAAGCTGGGCCGCCACGATCTCGCCGCCGCGGCGGGCATAGGGCGGCGGCGGCAGCTTCAGCGTCAGGCGCAGCCCCGAGGCGTGCCCGGCCTCGGCCAGCAGGGCCTTGGCCTTGGCGACGTCGTGGGGATAGACGCCGGTCAGGTCCACATAGCCCTCGCGGTGGGGCGGGAAGAAGCTGCCGATGGGCACGCCGTAGCCGAACTGGGCGCCCTCGATGATCTCCCGCCGGTCGAGCGCGTGGCTGATCGCCCGGCGCACCCGGAGATCGTCCAGCGGCTTGCGCCGGTGGTTGAAGGACAGGATCGTCTCGCCCTCGGTCGAGCCCTCGTCCACCGCGAACTGGGAATCCGCCTGGAACAGCGGCACGCTCTCATAGGCGCCGAACAGGGGGAAGGCGTCGATGTCGCCGCCGCGCAGGGCGTTCATCTGGGCCGCCGGGTCCGCGATGAAGCGGAAGGTCACCTTGTCCAGCTTCGGCGTCGACGCGTCCCGGAACTCCGGGTTGCGCACGAGCTCGATCCGGTCGCCCGGCGTCCAGCGCGAGAACCGGAAGGGCCCGGTGCCCACGGGCGCCTGCCGGTTGCCGCCGGCGCTCTCGGGCGCGACGATCACCGCATCGCCCGATCCCATGTTGGACAGGAACTGCCCGTCGACCTTGGAAAGCCGGATCACCACCGTCGCCGGGTCGGGCGTCTCGATGCTCTCGATCGGCGTGAAGTATCCCTTCTGGGCGTTCACCGAATCGGCCCCGCGGGCGCGGTCGAAGGCGAACTTCACGTCGGCGCTGTCGAAGCCGGTGCCGTCGTGGAACTTCACGCCCTTGCGCAGGTGGAAGGTGTAGGTCCTGCCGTCCTCCGAGACGTCCCAGCGCTCGGCGAGGCCGGGAACGATCTGACCCTCCCCGTCGATGCGGGTCAGCCCCTCGAAGACGTTCTGGTAGGTGATCTCGTCGATGGCCGCCGCCGCCCCGGCGGTCGGGTCCAGGTGCGGCGGCTCCAGAGCCATGCCGATCACGAGGTCCCTGCGCTGAGCCTGCGCGGGCCCTGCGAGGGACAGGGCCGCGACCGCCGCGCCGGCGACCAAAAGCGAGATCTTTCGCATCCCCATGCCCCCGCTGTTCCTTCGAAACAGCCGGCATGATGCGTGCGGGGTGCCCGGGGATCAAGGCTCCGGCAGGGGGGCCCGTCCCGGCGCGGCCCCGAAGGCGCCGGCATGCCGCTCGCGATAGGCCGGCCAGGGGCCCAGCGTCCCGGCCGCGAAGACGCCGCGCGCCACGGCGCGGGCCGCGCAGTCGGCCGCCAGCGTACCCAATCGGTAGAGGGCCGCCGCACGGTCCCCGGTCGGCTCCGTGGGCAGCTCCGCGGTGCCGGTCGCGAGCGCGAAGATCGTGTCGCCGTCGAACGGCGTGTGCACCGGCCGGATCGCCCGGGCCAGCCCGTCCTGCGCCATGATGGCGAGGCGCTGCGCCTCGGCCTTGCTCAGCCGGGCGTTGGTGGCGACGACGCCGATCGTCGTGTTGCCGCCGAGGCGGGCGCCCTGCGGCCGCTCGATCCCGGCCGCCATGGGGATCGGCCCCGCGGGCGGGCGCTGGAAGCCCATCTCGCCGTCCTGCTCCAGCATCCAGGCCCAGAAGGTCCCGGTCCCCGGCACCACGACCGAGCCCACGGGGTTCGCCGCGATCAGGGCGCCCACCTGCAGCCCGTCCGGGCAGACGGCCGAGGCGCTGCCGAGGCCCCCCTTCAGCGCGCCCGCCTTCGCGCCCAGCCCCGCGCCCTGGTTGCCGAGGTCGAAGGCGGGCCCCGCCGCCTCGCAGGCACGGCGCGCCAGCGCATCGTAGGGCCGTGCGTCGCCCCAGTCCTTGTCGCCGCCGTTCAGGAGGTCGAAGAGGATCGCCGCCGGCACGATGGGCACCCGGACGCTGCCCACCGGAAAGCCGCGCCCGCGGGCGGCGAGCCAGGCCATGGCGCCCTGGGCCGCGTCGAGCCCGAAGGCCGAGCCGCCCGAGAGCACCAGCGCGTCCACGCGATCGACCCAGCAGGCCGGGTCCAGCGCATCGGTCTCGCGCGTGCCGGGCGCCCCGCCCCGCACGTCCACCGCGGCCACGCAGGGACGCTCGGGCAGCACGACGGTGACGCCCGAGCGCAGGGCCGCGTCGCCGGCATTGCCGACCAGGAGCCCGTCGACATCGGTCAGCAGGTTGCGCGCGCCGGGTGCTGTCATGCCTGGTCCGAAGGAAGGGAAAGGCCGAAGGCCTCAGCTTCCTTCGGCGATGGCGGAAAGGCCGTCCGGGTCCGCGATGCGGATCCGGCTGCCCGGCTCGATCCGTATGGTGCCCGAGGTCTTGAGCTGGGTGAAGGTCCGGCTGACGGTCTCGATGGTCAGGCCGAGATAGTCCGCGATGTCGCCGCGGCCCATGGGCAGGTGGACGGGATTGGGCCCCAGCCCCTGCAGCACGGCCCGGCGCGACAGCGACAGCAGGAACGAGCAGATCTTCTCGCGCGCGGTCTTGCGGCCCAGCAGCAGCATCTGGTCCTGGGCCGCGGCCAGCTCGTTGGACGCCATGGAGAACAGGCGCCGCTGCATTTTCGGGAACTCGTCCAGCAGCGCCTCGAGCTTGCGGCGCGGGAAGCGGCACAGCAGCGTCGGCGTCACCGCCTCGGCCGTGTAGGCATAGCTCTCGTTCAGCGCGAGGCCGATGAAGTCGCCGGTCACCAGGAAGCCGGTGATCTGGCGCCGCCCGTCGGGCAGCAGCTTGTAGAGCTTCACCGTGCCGCCGGTCACGTTGAACAGCGCGTCGGCCGGCTGGCCCTCCTCGAAGATCGTGGCGTGCTGCTCGACCCGGATGCTGTGGGCGATCTCGTTCAGGCGGCGGATCTCGTCGGGGCCGAGCGCCGCGCAGACCGACAGGGCCCGCGCGCCGCAATGGCGGCAGGGATCGCGGCCGGCGCCGCCGTGCGGCTCGGCATGGGCGACGCCATCGGCGTCCATGACCTGGGACAGCATGCTCATGGCTCAGGGCCGACGCGCGGGGCCGCCGGGGCGCGCCGGCGTTCCGCGCGGCGCGACCTCGTCCTCCTCGAACAGGATGCGGTGGGCCGCCCCGTCGAGATCCTCAAACTGGCCGGACCTCAGCGCCCAGAGGAAGGCGCCCAGGCCCATGAGGCCGAGCGACAGGGCGACCGGGATCAGATAGAGCAGCACGTCCATGGGCGTCGTCCTTGGGATTCCCGCGCCGTGCGAGGCGCAGGGCGTTGCCGATCACCACCAGCGAGGAGCCGGACATGGCGAGCGCGGCGATCAGCGGCGTCACCAGGCCGGCCATGGCCAGGGGCACCGTGAAGACGTTGTAGGCCAGCGCGAGGCCGAAGTTCTGCCGCACCAGCCGGTCGGCCCGGCGGGCGGTCTCCAGCGTCTCGGCGACGGGGCCGAGCAGCCGGCCCTGGAAGACCACGTCGGCCGCCGTCTGGCTGACGTCCACCGCCGTCGCCGGCGACATGGAGACGTCGGCAGCGGCCAGGGCGGGGGCGTCGTTCAGCCCGTCGCCGACCATCAGGACCTGCCGCCCCTCGGCGCGCAGCGCCTCGAGGAAGGCCGCCTTGTCGGCGGGCTTGCAGGCCGCGCGCCAATCCTCGATGCCCAGCGCCCCCGCGGCCGCGGCCACCGCGGCCGGACGGTCGCCCGACAGCAGGTGGATGCGCAGGCCGCGCGCCTTCAGGGCCGCGACGACCGCCCCGGCATCCGGGCGCAGCACGTCGGTGAAGCCGAAGCGGACCGGGGCGGCGCCCGGCCGGGCGAGCCAGAGCTCGGGGCCCGCGGCGTCGGATGCGAGCTCCGCGGGCACGCCGGTGAAGGCGGCGCTGCCCAGGCGGATCTCGCCCGCGGGCGTGTCCAGCGACAGGCCGGCGCCGGGGGTCTCGCGCACGCCGGCGGCGACCGGCACCGGCCCCGCGGCGCGCGCCAGGGCGCGGGCCAGCGGGTGGCGGCTGGCGCCGGCGAGGCTGGCGGCCTCGCGCAGCGCCCCGGCACCGGGCGGGGCGCCGGCCAGCTCGGGCCGGCCCTCGGTCAGGGTCCCGGTCTTGTCGAAGACGACGGTATCGATGCGGGCCAGGCGCTCCAGGGCGGTCGCGGTCTTCAGCAGGACGCCGCGGCGCATCAGCCGGCCCGAGGCCACGACCTGGACCACCGGCACGGCCAGCGCCAGGGCGCAGGGGCAGGTGATGATCAGCACGGTGACCGCGATCAGCAGCGCCGGCTGCCATGCGAGCCCGGCGCCGAGCACCCAGGCCAGGAAGGTGCCGAGCGCCGCCAGGTGCACCACCGGCGCATAGGCGCGCGAGACGCGGTCGGCCAGCGCCACATAGCGCGCCCGCCCCTGCTCCGAGACCTCCATCATGCGGACGATCTCGGCCAGAAGCGTGCCCTCGCCGACCGCCGTCACGGTCAGGCGCAGGGCGGCGGTCAGGTTGGTCATGCCGGCGAAGACGGCATCGCCCGGGCGGACCGCGGCGGGCACGGTCTCGCCGGTGATCAGTCCCGCGTCCAGGTCCGAGACGCCGTCGGCGATGCGTCCGTCGACGGGCACGCGCTGCCCGGCCGCGACCAGCACGGTCATTCCGGGGGCGACTCGGTCGGGCGGCAGGACGCGCAGCGTGCCGTCGGCCTCGACCACCGTCACCGCGGCGGCGTTCAGCGACAGGAGGTGCTCGGCCGCCGAGCGCGCCCGCCCGCGGGCCCGCAGGTCCAGGTAGCGCCCGATCAGCAGGAAGAACAGCAGCATCACGGCGCCGTCGAAATAGGCGTGCTCGCCGCTGCGGATGGTCTCGGCCAGGCTCATGGCCGTCGCCAGCGTGACGCCGATGGTGATCGGCACGTCCATGTTGGAGCGGCCCCGGCGCAGCGCCGCCCAGGCGGACTTGGCGAAGGGCAGCGCGGCGAAGAGGATTGCCGGCATGGTGATCAGCGCCGAGACCCAGTGCATGAGGTCGCGCGTTGCGGGGCCCATGCCCTGGGCATGGCCGGCCCAGACGGCGACCGACAGCAGCATCACGTTGGCCGACCCGAAGCCCGCGACCGCCATGGCGCGCAACAGCCTGCGCTCCTCCTGCGCCTCGGCCTGGCCGAGCTTCTCGGGATCGAACGGCACCAGCCGGTAGCCCAGGCGCAGCACGGCGGCCACGGCCGCGTTGCCGTCGCCCTGCGCGGGGTTCCAGGCCAGGTGCAGGCGCCGCGTCGTCATGTTCAGCCGCGCATGGACCACGCCCGGCTGCCTGCGCAAGACCGTCTCGATCAGCCAGACGCAGGCCGCGCATTGCAGCCCGTCCACCATCAGGTGGAGCTCGGTCATGCCGTCGGCGCGCGGCCGCGCATGGGCGGAGAAGTCGGCCGCGCCGGCCTCCTCGTCCGGGCGCGGAGGCCGCGCCTCGGGGTCCAGCGAGCGGCGCTCGTAATAGGTCCCGAGCCCCAGCCCCTGCAGCATCTCGTAGGCGGCGGCGCAGCCCGCGCAGCAGAAGGAGCCGCCAGAGGGATCGCCAGCCGCGGCATCAGGCCGGGCGGCGGCGCCCGCAGCCTCGCCGACGGGCTGCCCGCAATGAAGGCAATCGGCCATGGCTCAGTCCCGGACGATCAGGCGCGTGCGCTGCGGCTGCTGCCAGCCGCCGCGGGGATGCTCGGCGACCACGCGCAGATCCCACTGCCCCGGCAGCGGCGTCTTCACGTCGGCGGCGTACCGGCCGGGCGCGGTCTCGGCCAGCATGGCCGTGAAATCGTATCCCTGCGAGGTCGGGCGCATCATCTCGACGCGCACCGCAGCCCCGGTCAGGGGCGCGCCGGCGGCATCGGCCAGCGAGAAGACGACGCGCGCGATCCCGCCGCCCGGCGCCTCGGAGCGGAACTCGACGTGCCAGCCGCGGCGCTCCTGCTCGTGCACGCCCTCGAGCGCGCGGTTGAAGGCGACGCCCTTGAGGTAGTGGTTCTCGGTCTCGAGCCCGCCCCAGGTCTTCAGGGCGATGGTGATCATCGCCGCGTTCACCGCGATCACCAGCAGGAAGCCGCCCACGAAAACGTAGGGAATCCACCAGCCTCGCGGGCGCGCCTGCTTCGCCGTACCGATCGTCTGCTCGAAGGCCATGCCGCTGCTCATCTGCCGGGGCCGAGGAATACGCTGTCGTGGCTAACTTGTTCTCCCGTGTCCGCGCTCACAATACGGAATACTACGGGGGTCGAGGCGGCGCGCAGGGCGGCGCGCGGCACGGTCAGGGTGACCCGGCTGGTCGAGACCGCGTCAGGCCGCGCCGCCAGGACCAGCACGTCCCGGGCTTCCTCGCGCCCGGCCAGGGACAGGCGGGCGCCCGGCAGCCCCTCGACCTGCACGGAATACTCCCGCGGCTCGCGCGCCATGTTCAGGATCTTCAGCGTGTAGGCGTTGCGCACGGATCCGTCCGAGAGCTCGACGAAAAGCGGCGCGCGGTCGCGCAGCACGTTGACCTCGATCCGGGGGCGCAGGGCCAGCGTGCCCAGCATCACGCTGGCGACGACCAGCAGGACCAGCGCGTAGACGATCGTGCGCGGCCGCACCAGCCGGTAGCGCGGCGCCGCCCCGCAGGAGCGCGCGACCTGGTTCTCGTACGTGTCGAAGCGGACGAGGCCGAGGGGCCGGCCGATGCGCCCCATGATGTCGTCGCAGGCGTCTGCGCACAGGCCGCAGCCGATGCATTCGAGCTGCTGGCCGTCCCGGATGTCGATGCCGGTGGGGAGACATGAACGCAGGCCCTGCAGTCGATGCAGTCGCCACCGCTGCGTGCGCGCCGGTCGTCCCAGCCCTCGTTCTTGCGCACGGGGCCGCGACCCTCGCCGCGCCAGGCCTCGTAGGTCACGACCAGGCTGTGCTCGTCCAGCATGGCGGCCTGGAAGCGCGGCCACGGGCACATGTAGGTGCAGACCTGCTCGCGCGCCCAGCCGGCCAGCAGGTAGGTGCTGAGGGTGAAGAGGCCGATGAAGAAGGCGACGCCGGCCGAGAGCTCCAGCCGCGCCGCATCGCGCAGCAGGGTCGGCGCGTCGTTGAAGTACATGATCCAGGCGCCGCCGGTGGCGAGCGCGATCAGCAGCCAGGCGGCGTGCTTGGCGAGCTTGCGCCCGGCCTTCCCGAGGCTCGGTCCCGAGCGGTCGCGGCGGATGCGCTCGGCCCGGTCGCCCTCGATCAGGCGCTCGACCCACATGTAGAGGTCGGTCCACACCGTCTGCGGGCAGGCGTAGCCGCACCACAGCCGGCCGAACAGCGCGGTCACCAGGAACAGGCCGACGGCGCCCAGGACCAGCAGCCCCGTGAGGTAGGAGACCTCCTGAGGCCAGATCTCGATGGAGAAGAAATAGGCCCGCCGGCCCGCCATGTCGATCAGGACGGCCTGGTCCGGCGCGCCCGGTCCGCGGTCCCATCGGATCCAGGGAACCACGTAGTAGAGGCCGAGCAGGACCAGCAGCGCCGCCCATTTCAGGCGCCGGAAGCGCCCCGAGACCGCCTTCGGATAGACCTTCTCGCGGGTCTTGAAGAGGGATCGCCGCTCCGGCGGTCCCGCCTTGTCGCCGATCGTGGTGCTCATGACGTCGCCGCTTCGCTCGCTGGCGGGTGGCCTCAGCCTCGCCCCACCGGAAGCAGGATACCTTGAGCCAGATCAAGTTCCGGATGTGTCAGCCTGCCGCTGCGGCAGGCCGCCGCGCCTGACCTTCTGCCTGGCGCGACGCTGTCGGCGACTCAGGGCCGGCCCGGGTCCGATGCGGACCCGGGCCGGCCCTGACGCTCACTTCTCGCCGCCGCCCAGGGTGTGGACGTAGACCGCGAGCTGCTTGATCGCCACCGGGTCCAGACGGCCGGCCCAGGTCGGCATCACGCCGGCGCGGCCACCGTTCACGGTCTCCACCAGCGTCGCCTTGCTGGCGCCGTAGAGCCAGATGTTGTCGGCCAGGCGCGGGGCGCCGAGCTCGCGGTTCCCCTCGCCCTTCTCGCCGTGGCAGGACGCGCAGTTCTCGGCGAAGACCGTCTCGCCGCGCCCGGCCGCCGCAGCGTCCGTCGCGCGGTTGCCGAGGCCCATGACGTATTCGACCACGTCGTTGATCTGCGCCCGGGTCAGCATGCCGTCGACGCCGAAGCGCGGCATGTCGCCCATCCGCGTGTCCGGCGAGGTCGAGCGGATGCCGTGCTGGATCGTGAAGGCGATCTCCTCGGCCTTGCCGCCCCACAGCCAGTCGTCGTCCGCCAGCGCCGGGTAGCCCTTCTGGCCCGCGCCGCCCGCGGCATGGCACGCCGCGCAGTTCTCCGCGAAGGCGAAGCGGCCGCCGGTGATGGCGAAGTTCAGCAGGTCGGGATCGTCCATGATCTCCGTATAGGAGGCGTTCTCGATCCGCGCCCGGTAGGCCGACTGCGCCTCGCGCGCCCGGCTGATGTCGCGGGCGACGTCCTCGCGGGAGTTGTAGGCCAGCAGGCCGTCCGTATGGCCCTTCCCCGTCGGGATCGACGGGTAGAGCACCCAGTAGCCCAGCGACCAGACGATGGTCGCGTAGAACACGTAGAGCCACCATTTCGGGAGCGGATTGTTCAGCTCCCGGATCCCGTCCCACTCGTGGCCGGTGGTTTCGACGCCGGTGATGGCGTCCTTTTCGATCTTGGTCGGCATGACCTCGTCACTCCTCGTCCCTGAGGGGGATCGCGGCGGCGGTCTCGAAGCGGCTCCGGTTGGCCGGGCGCAGAGCCCAGAACAGGATCCCGGTGAAGAGCGCCATCATCCAGAGCACCCAGAGCGAGCGCAGGACGGGCAGGATCATATCGGCTTCCATGGCTGTGCCCCTATTGCCGGAGGTCGGAGGGCTGGAAGCGGGTGAAGTCCACCAGCGTGCCCATCATCTGCAGGTAGGCGACCAGAGCGTCCATCTCGGTCACGACCTTGGGGTTGCCGTCGAAGTTGGCGACAACCGCCTTCGGGTAGCGCGCCGCGACGTCGGCCGCGCCGGCCGAGTCCGGATTGGCCTGCGCCTCCAGGTCCTTCATGGCATTGGCGATCTGCTCGTCGGTGTAGGGCACGCCCACCACCCTGAGCGTCTTCAGGTGCTCGCCGATATCCGCGGCCTTCAGGGGCCGGTTCAGGAAGGCGTAGGAGGGCATGATCGATTCCGGGACGAGCGCGCGCGGCTCGTTCAGATGGGCGACGTGCCAGTCGTTGGAGTACTTGCCGCCCACCCGCGCGAGGTCCGGGCCGGTGCGCTTGGAGCTCCACTGGAACGGCCGGTCGAACATGCTCTCGGCGGCGAGGCTGTAGTGCCCGTAGCGCTCGACCTCGTCCCGGAAGGGACGGACCTGCTGGCTGTGGCAGTTGTAGCAGCCCTCGCGGACATAGATGTTTCGGCCAGCCTGCTCGAGCGGCGTGTAGGGCCGCATGCCCTCCACGCGCTCGATCGTGGATTCGATCGTGAAGAGCGGGATGATCTGCACCAGCCCGCCGATCGAGACCGTCAGCAGCGTCAGCACCGCCAGCAGGATGACGTTGCGCTCGATCCGCGCGTGACTGAACAGGGGTGTCTTCTCGGTAGCCATCTTGCTCACTCCGGGTTCAGCGTGCGGCCGCGACGGCGGTGCGGACGGCGGTGTAGGGCTGCTCGACCCGGAGATCGCCCCGTATGGTGCGAACCAGGTTGTAGGCCATCACCAGCGCGCCGATCAGGAACAGCAGGCCGCCCATCGCGCGGATCACGTAGAAGGGATGCATGGCTTCGACCGTCTCGACGAAGGAGTACTGGAGGAAGCCGAGGTTGTCGTAGGCGCGCCACATCAGGCCCTGCATCACGCCGGAGATCCACATCGCGGTGATGTAGAGGACGATGCCGAGCGTCGAGATCCAGAAGTGGACTGAGACGAGGCGCAGCGAGTAGAGCCGCTCGCGCTTCCACAGCGTCGGGACCAGGAAGTAGACGGCGCCGAAGGTGACGAAGGCGACCCAGCCCAGCGCGCCCGAATGGACGTGGCCGATGGTCCAGTCCGTGTAGTGTGACAGGGCGTTCACCGCCTTGATCGACATCACGGGGCCCTCGAAGGTGCTCATGCCGTAGAAGGCGACGGAGGTGACGAGGAAGCGCAGGACCGGGTCGGTGCGCAGCTTGTCCCAGGCCCCCGACAGGGTCATGATCCCGTTGATCATCCCGCCCCAGGACGGCATCCACAGCATCACCGAGAAGGTCATGCCGAGCGTCTGCGCCCAGTCCGGCAGCGACGTGTAGTGCAGGTGGTGCGGGCCCGCCCAGATGTAGAGGAAGATCAGCGCCCAGAAGTGGATGATCGACAGCCGGTACGAATAGACCGGCCGGCCGGCCTGCTTGGGCACGAAGTAGTACATGATGCCCAGGAAGCCCGCGGTCAGGAAGAAGCCCACCGCGTTGTGCCCGTACCACCACTGGACCATCGCGCCCTGCACGCCGGCGAAGACCGGGTAGCTGTGCGCGCCGAAGAGCGAGACCGGGACGTTCAGGTTGTTGACGATGTGGAGCATCGCCACGGTCAGGATCATGGCGAGGAAGAACCAGTTCGCCACGTAGATGTGCGGCTCGTGGCGGCGCATGATCGTGCCGACATAGACCACGAGGTAGCCGACCCAGACCACCGTCAGCCAAAGGTCCACGTACCACTCGGGCTCGGCGTATTCCTTGCCCTGGGTGATGCCGAAGACGTAGCCGGTCGCCGCCAGCACGATGAAGATCTGGTAGCCCCAGAACAGGAAGGCGCCCATGGCCTCGCCGCCGAAGAGCGGGGCGCGGCAGGTCCGCTGCACCACGTAGAGCGAGGTTGCGAACAGCGCGTTTCCGCCGAAGGCGAAGATCACCGCCGAGGTGTGCAGCGGGCGCAGGCGCCCGAAGCCGAAATACTCGATCCCGAGGTTCAGCGCCGGGAAGGCGAGTTGGAGGGCGATGAAGAGGCCGGCCGCGAAGCCGACGATGCCCCAGAAGACCGTGGCGAGCGTGAAGTGCCGCACCACCGCCTCGTGATAGGCGATTTCAGTGGTTCCGAGCGCCTGGCCGGCGCTCTGTCCGGCGCCTGCGCCGCCGTGGGACAGGGTCGCTGCTGTCATGTCCTTCTCCCGTTGGCGCGGGCGGTCCAGGCCACCGATCAATCCCGCGCAGTCCAATCGCTGCCGGCCAGGACCGTCAGCACGAGCGGACTCATGCCGCGTCGTGCGCGGAGTGGCATTGATCTGCGTCAAGGCCCTCGGGGCCCGGACCGGTTCAAGGTCCCGCAATGCTCTTGGGAGGGGAGGACCCGATGGCCGGCACCATGATCGGCGCCCAGTTCCGTGCCTACGTCGCGAAGACCCTGAAGCCAGCGCAGGTCGACCAGGCCTTCCCGGTGATCAGGACGATCGCGCCGGATCTCGGCCTGGACAGCTGGCGCGGCTTCGCTGCGGCGACGCTGGACGACGACGCCTGCTCGGGGGACGAGGCGGGTCGGGGGATCATGACGGTCCAGAACGGCCGCGGCTACATCCACGGCCTCTTCACCTATCGCTGCGCCGCGACGCTCCTCAACGGCCGGACCCTGCACGCCGAGAACCTCGTCGTGCTCGACCTCTTCGATCCCGCCGCGGCGGCCGAGGAGCTGCTGCGCGCGATGGAGCGGACGGCGCGCCGGCTCAACTGCAGCACCATCGAGACGCTGCTGCCCGAGGCCTGCGCCGCGGTCCCGGGCGTCGGAAGCTGGCTGATCCCGTGCCTGCACGCCGCCGGGCACGAGCGGGAACGGCTCCGTTTCTCGAGGCGTCTGGATCCCTGATCCCGCCATTCGGACCGGAGATCCGACGGCGCGAATCTCCGGTCCGGACGCCGGCGTCCGTTCCCCTTAGGCCGCGGAAGGATCAACCCCGGGACGCCCGGTCCATCAGGGCCTGGAGCTCGCCGTCGGGCACCACCACGGACGAATTGTGCTCGCGCACGATCCTCCAGCCCTCGCCGGTGCAGCGCCAGGCCAGCGACGAGAGGGTGCGGATCCCGGTCACGGTTCCGTCCCCGCCTTCGAGGCGCGCCGCGAACTGCAGGGTCGAGTGCGCGAGGCCGCCCTCCTGGATCACCTCGGGCCCGAAGACGACGCCGTGGCGGGCGCTGCGCATGGCCGAGAAGGGCGGCTCCCAGATGGCGCCGTACTCGGCTGCGCTGCGCGTGATGCGGTGCTGGGGGTCGAAATCGTCGTAGAGGATCACCTCGGGCGAGGACCAGTCGTAGTACTTGCCGAGCTTGTCGCGGAAGCTGAAGGGCCCGTCGCCCTCCTGGCGCTCCCATCCCACCAGGATCCATTCCCGGTGGAGCGCGCCCGCCGAGGCCGCGCCCTCCGCGGGGCAGGCCGGCCCTGCGGCGACGGCCGGCGAAGCGACGCCCGCCGCCAGCACGGCGAGGGCGCCGAGCGCTGCGGCGCGAGGCGCGGACGTGTCGAATGCAACCTTCATGAGGGGTCTCCTTGCTGTCCCGTTGCGTGGGGGCCAGGGCCCCCGCGGGGCTTCAGCGCTCGCGGTAGAACACCATGCCGCCGTGATGCAGCGTGTTCGGGTCCACGAAGGTCCCGTCGGCGGTGAAGCCGGTGTCGTCCCAGTACAGGATCTCGTTCCCGCGGACCTCGTAGCGGCCCTGATAGGCGCTCTTCCTCTCGCCGCGGGCCTCGTCGTACCGGCCGTTCGGCAGGAGTTCCTGCCGGATCTGTCCGTCGCCGGTGACCCACATGCCGACATAGGGGTGCTGCCTCGTCATATCCGTTCCTCCATTCGAAATCTGGGCGCTGCCCGTGGATGCCCCGGCCGCCGCGAGGGACAGGAGCGCGGCCGAGACCAGCCGCGCCGTCCAGCGGCTCCGCATGGTTCCGGCGGTCATCGCGGCGCCCCCGCCCCGGCGGACCCGGCGGCGCGTTCGGCGAAAAGCTCGCTGAGGGTCTGCGCGGCCTCGATGGCGCGCGGGAAGCCCGCATGGACCGTCGTCAGGTAGACGATCTCCTTCAGCTCGGCCTCGCTCACGCCGATGTTCAGCGCGTAGCCGGCATGGATCTTCATGTAGTCCGGGAGGCCGAGCGCCGCGAAGGCCGAGACCGCGGCGATCTGCCGGGTCCGGTTGTCGAGCTGCGGGCGGTCCCAGACCTCGCCAAGCGCGTAGCCCGCGATGGCGTCTGCCAGGAAGGGGAATTCCTGCCGGAGCTGCTCGAGCGTCTGCTGGGGCTGGCCCCGGTTCAGCTCCAGGATCACCCCTTCGCCGCGCCGGATCCTGTCCTCGCCCGCGCCCTGCGCAAAGGCCGGCGCCGAGAGGGCGATCGCCGATGCCATGGCCGCGGCAAGCCAGGGCAGGGCGGGCGGCAGGGCGGGCGGCCAAGCGGCCCGATTGCGGATCTCCGTCATGTCAGCGTTCCTCCTGTGGCGGACCGTTCCCGCGGACTCTCGGAGCCCGCACGCCGCCGCTTCCCGGCGACGGCCCCGAGCATGAGGCGAGGCCCGCGCGGGGCGGTAGAACGCTCCTCCTCGCTCATTGCACGATATTCCCGACCGGCAGGCCGGCAGGACATCCGCCCGCGGATGCAAGTTCGGAGAGGCGTGCCCGGCGGCCGTTGCGCCCGCGGCAGCAGCCGCTATGCTGCCGGCCCATGACCGAACAGAGCGACACCCGACCGAGCGACCGGACCGGCCGCCCCACCGTGCGCATGCTGCCGTCCCGGCACAAGCGGGCCGCCCAGGGCCATCCCTGGATCTACTCCAACGAGATCCACATGGATCAGGAGACCCGGGCGATCCCGCCGGGCAGCCTCGTCCGCGTGGTGACCGAGGGCGGCGCCGCGCTGGGGGCTGCGACCTTCAACCCGCGCACGCTGATCGCCTGCCGCCTGGTGGCCACCGGTCCCGACACGGCGATCGACCGGCGTTTCCTGGCCGGCCGGCTGCGCCGCGCCCTGACTCTCCGGGAGCGGCTCTTCGAGCGGCCCTACTACCGCCTGATCCATGCCGAGGCCGACGGGCTGCCGGCGCTGATCGTCGACCGCTTCGGCGGCACGGTGGTGGTACAGGCCAACTCGGCCGGCATGGACCGGCTGGAGCCCGAGCTGCTGGCCGCGCTCGACGAGGTGCTGGCGCCCGACTGCGTCCTGATGCGCAACGACAGCTCCGCCCGGGCGCTGGAAGGGCTCGCGCAGGAGACGCGGGTCGCGAAGGGCAGCCTCGACGGGCCCCTGCGGGTCGAGGAGAACGGCGCCGTCTTCTTCGGCGACCCCGCCGGGGGGCAGAAGACCGGCTGGTTCTTCGACCAGCGCGAGAACCGCGCCTTCATGGCCGGGCTGGCGCAGGGCGCGCGGGTGCTCGATGCCTACTGCTACAACGGCGGCTTCGGCGTGCTGGCGGCCGCCCGCGGCGCGGCCGAGGTGGTCCTGGTGGACCGCAGCGAGGGGGCGCTCGCCAATGCCGGGCGCGCGGCCGAGGCCAACGGCGTCGCCGGGCGCTGCGAGTTCCGCCGCGCCGAGGTCTTCGCCGAGCTGGAGCGCCTGGGCGCCGCGGGCGAGCGTTTCGACGTCGTGATCGCCGATCCGCCGGCCTTCGTGAAGTCGCGCAAGGACGTCCAGGTCGGCGCCCGCGGCTACCGCAAGCTCGCGCGCCTGTCGGCCGCGCTGGTCGCACCCGGCGGCTTCCTGTTCATCGCCTCGTGCAGCCACAACATGGAGACGGCGCTGTTCGCCGAGCAGATCGCGGCGGGCCTGCGGGACACCGGGCGTACCGGGCGCATCCTGCGCAGCGCCGGCGCGGCCCCCGATCATCCCGTCCATCCACTCCTGCCGGAGAGTGCCTATCTGAAGGCCCAGGTGCTGCAGCTCGATTGAGGGGCACCCCTTCCTCGGAAGGGATCTCCCGGCGCCGGCTGCTGTATCCTTGAACGGGCGACGGAGGACTCGATGGACCTCAGGATCTGCTTCGAGAACCAGGAAAGCGTCAACGTCAACGACTCGGCCATGATGCGGCACTACGCCGAGAGTTATCTCGCGGACTACAGGCCGGAATGGGCGGGCTTCGTGATGCTGCCCCATGACGAGACCCGGCGGGCCACCATGGAGCCGGTCTGGCAGGTGCTGGTCCGCGACGCCACCGCGCGGACCGAGGCGGACCTGCTGGACTACATCGCGCGCAATCCCATGGCGGCCTATCACGTGCACGTCTACCGCAAGGACGGCGTGCACGAGGCCAAGCTGGTCTGAGGCGGGCATGGCCGAGGTCGCGTTCCTGTGGCCGATCCATGCCCCGGAGGCCCAGGGCCTTCGGGTGCTGGCCGAGATTGGGCTGGTCGAGGGGGTGGATTTCGTCCGCGACGGCGGCGGCGGCGGCGGCGAGGATGTCGTCTTCCGCTTCGCCACCACCGAGCAGGCCATGCAGTTCAACCGCGCCGTCTCGGTGGAGCCCGGCCGGGCGCCCTGACGGCGAGGGGCGCGGCGGGGCCACGTCCCCGCCCGTGCAGGCGCGACTTCAGGTCTCGTCGGGCGGATTGATCCAGTGCTGAATCAGGGTCGAGGGCACCGCCCTGTAGCCCAGCCGCTCGTAGAGGCCGATCATCGCGCTGCTGGTCGAGCGCACCAGGAGCTGCGCCTTGCGCATGCCCTGCCGGCGCAGCCACGCCTCGCCGGCCGCCACCGGCCGCCATCCAATTCCCTCGCCCCGCGCCGGGATCGG
This sequence comes from Arenibaculum pallidiluteum, assembly GCF_017355985.1. Lineage (GTDB taxonomy): Bacteria > Pseudomonadota > Alphaproteobacteria > Azospirillales > Azospirillaceae > Arenibaculum > Arenibaculum pallidiluteum. The sequence goes on along the minus strand of NZ_JAFIQU010000007.1, from coordinate 143,193 downwards.
CCGCGAGGTAGGAAAGCTGGTCCCTGAGCCCGTCATGGCCGACCATGACGCTTCCGAGGATCCGCCCGTCCCGCAGCAGGACGAGCACGTCGGAGTTCGGCCGCCCGAGGGCGAGGCGGAACTCCTCGACGGGGTCGCTGTAGGGCATGACCAGCCCGCAGGCGCGCCAGAGACCGACGATCGCGGCCTCCTCCTCCGCATGGGCGGCGCGGATCACCTCGTCTGCGGCCATGGCTCGCTCCTGCCCTCTCGCCTGTGGACCTGCATGGGGCTGCGGGGGCTAAAGCCGGGTTGACGCAGATTCCGCCCGGGGACCCGCGGCCAGATCATCAGCACCAAAAGCAGAATCGCTTTATATTTAAATCGCGCCTTTTCCGTGATAAACGCATCGAAGGAGTGCATGCCCTGCCCTGCCGGCGCCGACTGTTTACGCACCGGCTCCGGGCTGACGCACGCAGGACGAGGCAGGCAATCCCGGGCGCGCCATGCGGCCTTCGGGGACGCATGCCGCAGAACTTCCCGGACTCAGGAGCCTGTCCCATGGTCCTATCCCGCGCCTTCATCCTGGCACTGACGGCCCTCGCCTGCCTGCAGGGCGTCGCCGCGCAGGCGCAGTCCTTCACGCCGCCGACGCGCCAGGAGCTCGACAGCAAGGGCATCAAGCCGCTGACCGGGGACGAGCTCAGGACGCTCCTGACCGAGAACACGCTGTTCCACATCAATCCCGCAAACGGCGTGCGGGTGCCTCTGCTCTACCGCGCCGACGGTACGCGCTATGTGAAGATCCGTGACAAGGTCCTGAAATCCAACTGGCGGATCGAGCGCGACATGGTGTGCGAGTACAGCGTGGTCCTGAACCGCGACGTTTGCCGCACGCTGTTTCGGTCAAACGGCTACAACGCCGTCTGCGAAGAGGGTGAGGCCGCCTGCAGCTTCGGGCTGGACTGGGCCGCCGGCAATCCCGCGGGTCTGGGCCAGTAGGCATCGCATCGACGGCGCCGGGCTGCGGCGCGCAGCGGCTTGTCCGGGGGGCCCCGGCCGGACGCGGGAACTTCACCTCCCAGGGGACTACAATCCCTGCAAAGAGCCGGCGGCCGCCTCCGTGGCCGCCGGCAGGAGGGAAAGCCCCCATGGACTTCAAGCCGCGCCACCTCGCCGTCCTGGACGCCATCAATGCCGGCCACGTGGTCCCCCGCGACATCGCCGAGGCCAGCGGCCGGACCATCGCCACGGTCTCGCGGCTCCTGGTCGACCTGGCCCGCATCGGCGCCGTGATCTACATCGGGCCGGAGGGGCAGCGCCGCTACGCGGTCTCCGACGACGGCCAGAAGCTGCTGGCCGAAAGGCGCGGCGCGCCTTCCCCCGCGCCCGCCCTGCGGCCGCGCATGGACGTGGTGGAGCGGATCGCGCGGATGCTGGCGACGGCCCACTGGAACCACGGCCTCTCTGAGGCCGAGCGCCGGGCCATCGCGCGGCTGGACGGCTATGTGGACGTGACCTGGCGCAGCCACGAGCCCCTGGCGCGCGACATCGTCGCCGCCGTCCGCGAGCACGACCGCGAGCGCAAGGCGTGAGCCGCGGCCGCGTCCAGGCGCAATCGGTCCGGCTTCGACCGGCCCGACTTCGACCGATCCGGCCGTGCCCTGCCCTCACCCCCGCCGGAAGACGCCGACGAGCTCCACATGGGGCGACCACAGGAACTGGTCGACCGGCGTGACCCGTTCCAGCCTGTAGCCGCCGTCGACCAGCACGCGGGCATCGCGCCCGAAGGTCGCGGGGTTGCACGACACCCCGACCACCACCGGCACGTTCGAGCGCGCGATCTCCTCGGCCTGGCGGGCGGCGCCCGCGCGGGGCGGGTCGAAGAGAACGCCGTCGAACCGGTTCAGCGCCTGGGCCGGCACCGGCTCGCGCACGAGATCGCGACGCTCGACGGTGATGCCGGGAATGCCGCGGGCGCCCGCGGCCAGCGCGTCGAGCGCTGCGCCGTCGCCCTCCACCGCATGCACGCGCGCCTTGCGGGCCAGCGGGAAGGTGAAGGTGCCGGCCCCCGAGAAGAGATCGATGATCCGCGCCGCCCCCGCCAGGGCCGCGCCTGCCGCCGCGACCAGCGCCGCCTCGCCCTCCGGACTGGCCTGCAGAAAGGCGCCGGGCGCCACCGGGACGGCCACGTCGCCGAAACGCGCGAAGACGGGGCGCCGGTGGGCCAGCGGCTCGACCGGCGCGCGCTCCTCGGCACGCCAGGAGAGCCGGGCCAGGTCGGCGCCCTCCGCCAGCGCCGCCCATGCCTCGCGTGCCGCGAGGTCGGGCGCGGGGCCGCCGGTGACGAGCACGTCGAGCCCGCCGTCCAGGACCGCGACCGAGACGTCGGCCGGCGGACCGTCGGGGAGAACGGCGTCGAGCGTCGTGCGCAGGGCGGGCAGGACGGCTTCGATCGCGGGGTCGATCACCAAGCAGCGCTCCACCGGAACGATCCAGTGGCTCATGCGCTCGTTAAAGCCCAGGACGACCTTGCCGCCCGCGCGCTTGGCCGCGAAGGTCGCGCGCCGCCGCACGCCCTCGGGCGTGCGGATCGCCGCCTCGACCGGGGCTTCGACCCCGGCGCGGCGCAGCGCCGTCTCGACCTGGTCGCGCTTCCAGGCGGCATAGCCGGCGTCGTCGACATGCTGCAGCGCGCAGCCGCCGCAGCGGCCGAACAGGGCGCAGCCCGGCTCGGCGCGCAGGGGTCCGGGCTCCACCAGCTCCAGCACCTCGGCGGTGATCCCGCCGGCGCGCTCGCCGAGCAGCTTCACGCGGACGCGGTCGCCGGGAACGGTCTGGGGCACGAAGACGGGATGCCCCTCGTAGGTCGCGAGCCCGTCGCCGCGGCCGCCGATCCGCTCGACGGTCAGCTCGACCTGGCGGTGGCCGGAATGGGCCTTCTTCGGGGGAGCGGGACGATTGCGCCGCATCTCAGCCCGCCACTTCGGTCAGGCGCGCGCGCAGCTCGTCCGGCAGCACCGTGGGCCGGCGCGTGGCAAGGTCGAACAGCACGCAGACGCCCTCGCTGGCCGCAGCGCAGCGCCCGTCGGCGAAGACCGCCGCGCCCAGGGTCACCGAGGTCCGCCCCATGGCCAGAACCCGCGTTCCGACGCGCAGCGCGGCGCCGTAGCGCAGCTCGGCCAGGAAATCGATGGCGATCCGGGCCAGGACGACGGAAGTGCCGGGCGAGGTGCCCGCGGCGCTCCCGCCCCCGCTCCCGCCGCCGAGAGGCTTGCCGGCGGCGCCGAAGAGGGCCACCCGCGAGGCCTCGAAATAGGCGCCGATCGCGTTGTTGTTGGCGTGGCCCAGCGGGTCCAGATCGGCGAAGCGGACATGCTCGTCGATCCAGTACCGGTAGGTCCGCGCGTCCCTGAGATCACTCAAATTCTTGTCCTCATGCGTGATTTGCAGCGGTCTCGCCGGTTCGGGATGCTATAGCTCAGCCTCCCCATGCACGACAGGCGAGACCGGGATCAATGACCGACGAAAGCAACAGCGCGGCTTCCGCCCTTTTCGAGAAGGCGCTCGAGGTCGCCGAGAAGCACCTGGACATGGCGGTTTCGGAGGGCGGCCCGCTCGGCCCCTACGTGGCGATCGCCATGATCGAGGCCGCGGTCAACCGGGCCGTCGAGGAGACCAGCCATGACGACGTGATCGGCATGCTGCGCGATCTCGCCCAGCAGATCGAGGCCGACGCGGAAGAGAGCGAGGACGACTGAGCCGGTCCCGACAGCCCAGGGGCTGCCCTCGGCGGCCCTGCTCCGGCGGCTGAGCGCCGGCGCTCAGCCGCCGGTGGGCTTCTTGCGGTCCTTGCGCACCCCGTAGAGCTCGAGCCGGTGACCGATCAGGTCGTAGCCGAGCTCGCGGGCGATGCGCTCCTTCAGCGCCTCCAGCTCGGCATTCGCGAACTCCAGAACCTCGCCGCTGTCCAGGTCGATCAGGTGGTGGTGGTGCTCGTCCCGCGTCTCCTCGTAGCGGGCCCGGCCGTCGCCGAAATCCAGCCGTTCGATCACGCTCGCCTCCTCGAAGAGGCGCATGGTCCGGTACACGGTTGCGATGCTGATCCGCGGGTCGATCTCGGACGCGCGGCGGTAGACCTGCTCGACGTCGGGATGGTCCGTCGATTCCGAGAGCACGCGCGAGATCACGCGCCGCTGCTCGGTCATCTTGAGGCCCTTCTGGATGCAGAGATCCTCTAGGCGCGACGGCATAGCACCCTCCCCGTCCGATCCTGGTAGAAGCAGAATAGATGGGCTCGCCGACGGGTTCGACAACAAATTCCGTCGCGCGCCTCGCCCGTCACCGACGCATGCCCGGTGCCCGGCCGGAGCTGGGCGGCTGCAGCATCTGCATGGCCTGGAACCATGGCCGCCAGACGAGCCTGGTCGCCTCGATCCAGAGGGCGAAGGGATTGGCCCAGGCCGCCGGCGACGCCGCCCAGGGGCCGGCGCCCGCGGCGCCGCTCATGAGGGCCAGCGGCAATGCCGGGCCGGCCAGGAGGCCGGCAGCCGACTCGAAATCCGGCGTCGCGCGCAGGCTGAGCGTCACCGTCTCGGACCGGCCGTCGGGATCGCGCGAAAGGCGCATCTCGAAGTCCAGGTTCGGCAGGGACGCGGTCACGCGGGTCTCGTCGGGCTGCACGGGCATGGGATCCTCCGTCTGGGGGCCCATCCTAGTTCCCCCGGGCGGCCGTGAACAGCCGCGCGACGGCGGAAGCCCTTATCGGAAGGCCGGGTCGGAAAGCCGGGCCGAAAGGCCGGACCCCGCGCGGCCGGAGGCTTGCGCCGATGCGCGGGTCCGGTTAGACAGGTCCCTGCATCCAGAGCTGGGCTGACGCCCACGCCAACCTGCCGACCCGGGCAAGGTGGTGGCCTCCGCAAGGGGGCGATGCGGCCGACCGGCAATCGTACGGGCCCTGCCGCTGCGTCAGCCCTCCTGGGCAGTCCGCCTCGGAGGGTTACAGACGATGACCGATCCCATTCTCTTTCCTCGTCCCTTTCCCCACCGCTGTCCAGACCAGCGGCCCGTCGCCTTGCGGCTGGTGACCGGCCCGGACGACAGCCTGCTGGTTCTCGGAACCCGGCCCGCCCCGGTCCGCCGGGATCCCGCACGGCGCGAAACCTGCGTTGCCGTCCTGCATCGCAGCCACGGGTGGTGGACGCATATCTACGCCGTCGTCGAATCAACGGGCCCGGAACGCTGCCCCGTGCGGCTGCTGCGTGTGCTCGCAGGGGACCGCCTGGCCGAGGCCGTGGCCTGGGCCGCGCAATGGACTCATCCGGTTCCGGAGGCCGCCGCCGAATGAGCCACCGGGACGGCCGCCGTGTTGGGATGGGCATGAAGCCGCCCAGTCCCGGCATCGCCGATCCCGATTCCCGCCGCCTGCTGCGCCGGAACCGCGCGCTCGCCACCGGCCTGCTCCTGCTGATGGCGACGCTGTTCCTTGGCACCACGCTGGTGCCGGCGCCGGGCTTCTGGTGGCAGCTCCTCCATGCGACGGCCGAGGCTGCGGTGGTCGGCGCGCTGGCCGACTGGTTCGCGGTGACCGCCCTGTTCCGGCACCCGCTCGGCCTGCCGATCCCCCATACCGCCATCGTGCCGCGCAGCAAGGACCGCATCGGCGAAGGGCTCGGCGCCTTCGTCGAGCGCAATTTCCTCGACCCCGACCTGGTGGCGGCCCGGCTGCGCGCGGCCGAGCCGTCGCGCCGGCTGCTCGTCTGGCTGCGCGCGCCGGGGGTCGCCGCCATGCTGGCGGACCGGATCACGGCCGCACTGCCGGCCCTGGCCCGGTCGGCCGGGGACGATGAGCTGCGCCAGTGGCTCGGCACGGCCCTGGGCGACCGGCTGCGCGGCGTCGCGGTGGCGCCCCTGCTGGGCCGGGTGCTGGAGGCGGTGCTGCAGAGCGGCCAGCACCAGGGCGTGGTCGAGCGGCTGGTGGCGGCCGCCCTCGACTATGTCGAGCGCAACGAGGGCCGCTTCCAGATGCTGGTGGGCGAGCGGACGAGCTGGTGGGTGCCGCGGGCGGTGGACCGCAGGGTCGCCCAGGCGGTCTCGTCCGGTCTGCGCGAGCTGCTGGCCGACCTGCTGGACCCGGCCAGCCTGCCGCGCATCCGGCTGGAGATGGCGGTCGAGGAGCTGGCCCGGGACCTGCGCGAGGACCCCGACACCCGCGCCCGGGTCGAGGCCGCCAAGCTCGGCGTGCTCGACCACCCCGAGATCCAGGCCTGGCTGGGAACCCTCTGGGATTCCCTGCGCGATGCGGCGCTGCGCGATGCCACCGACCCCGAAGGCCGCATCCGCGCCGGCGTCACGGCGGCGCTGCGCGCCTCGACCCGCGCCCTGGCCGAGGATCCGGCCCTGCGGCGGCGCCTCGACCATGCGGTGGAGGCGGCCGCGCTGCGCCTCGTCGTACCCTGGCGCCGGGCCATCGGACGGTTCATCGCCGACGTGGTCAGGGGCTGGGACGCGCGCACGGTCACCGAGCGGCTCGAGGAGGCCGTGGGCAGCGACCTGCAATATGTCCGGATCTCCGGCACCTGCGTGGCCGCGCTCGTGGGCGCGGCGCTGTTCCTGGTGACCTGGGCGCTCGGCTGAGCCCCGAGGCGGGAACGCGCAGCCCGACGTCTACTGGCCGGAAGACGCCTGCTCGGAAGGCGCCTGCTCGGAAGACGCTTGGTCCGGGGATGCCTCGTCCGCCGGCGCCACGATCCTGGCGAAGTTCGCGAAGAACTCGTCGGCGTACCGCTTGGCGACGCCGTTGACGAGCCGGCTTCCGAGCTGGGCGATCTTGCCCCCGATCTGGGCGTTCACGTCGTAGCTCAGCCGCGTCCCCTCCGCGACCTCGTCGAGGCGCACGTTGGCGCCGCCCTTCGCGAAGCCCGCGATGCCGCCCTGCCCTTCGCCGGAGATCGTGTAGCCGTTCGGCGGGTCTAGGTCGGACAGCGCGACCGCGCCCTTGAAGGTCGCCTTGACGGGTCCGATGCTGAGCTTGGCCGTGGCGCGGAACTCCGTATCGCCGGTCTTCTCGAGCTCCTGGACGCCTGGGATGCACATCCGCAGCACCTCGGGATCGTTCAGCGCCGCCCAGACCCGCTCGCGGGGCGCAGGCAGCATCACTTCACCCTCCATCGTCATCGCCATGGCCGGATTCCTTTCGATCAGATGAGGGCGAGGCTTAGAACCGGGAACGCCGCGATCAGGACGAGCGCCGCGACCATCACCAGGATATAGGGCATGGCGCCCGCGAAGATCGCCTCGACGGATGTGTTCGGGTCGCCCAGCGTCGCCTTGACCGTGAAGACCGACAACCCGAACGGCGGCGTCAACAGCCCGACCTCCACCGCGATCACGGTGATGATGCCGAAATGGATGAGGTCGAAGCCGAGGGCCTGGGCGATTGGCACGGCGATCGGCGTCATGATCAGCAGGATCGAGCTGGAATCCAGGATCATGCCGAGGAACAGCAGGATCGCGACATAGACCATCAGGAAGCCGTAGGCGCCGAGGCCGGTGGACTGCACGAGGTCGCCGATCGCCGTGGGAACGCCGGCCATGGACAGCATGCGGCTGTAGAAGGCCGCTGCGATCAGGAGGATCAGGATCCCGACCGAGACGGTGCCGGTTTCCTTGAGCACGCGCCACATCCGCCCGCCGCCGAGGCTTCGCCGCGCGAGCGCGATGATCAGCGCGCCGAAGGCGCCCATGCCGCCCGCCTCGGTCGGCGTGAAGAACCCGGTGTAGAGGCCGCCGAGGATCAGCGCCACCAGGCACAGGATCGGAAGGAGCTTGGCCAGGATCTCGGGGACGGGCATCGCCGGGGCGACATGATGCCCGCGAAGCCGCCTGCGCTCGGCATCGTAGACGTAGGACGGCGCGAAGGTCGCGAGCGCCACGATCATCAGCACGAAGCAGACGGCGATCAGGATCCCCGGGATCACGCCTGCGATGAACATCTTGCCGATCGACTGCTCGGCCAGCACACCGTAGATGATCATCAGCAGGCTCGGCGGGATCAGCATGCCGAGGATCGAGCTGCCCGCGACCGTGCCGGCGGCGAAGGCCCTGCGGTAGCCGTGCCGCGTCATCTCCGGGACGGCCACCTTCGTGAAGACGGCGGCCGAGGCGATGGAGACACCGGTGACCGCGGCGAAGACCGCGTTCGCGGCCACGGTCGCGACCCCGAGCCCGCCGCGGATGCGGCGCAGCAGGGCCTCGGCCACCTCGAAGGTGTCCCGCCCGACATTGGAGATGCTGACCAGCAGGCCCATCAAGACGAAGAGCGGGATCGTCGCGAAGAGGTAGTCGGCGATGCTGTTGTAGGCCGAGACCGAGAGCAGCCGCAGGGCGAGGGAGGGATCCTCGCGGATCAGCCAGACCCCGACGAAGGCGACGCCGAACAGCGCTGTCGCGATGTGCACGCCGAGGATCACGAGAACGATGAGCGCCCCGATCAGCGCCAGGCCCAGCCCGAGTTCCATGACAGTCCCTTAGTCCAGGGTTTGCGCGGGGGTTTGCGCCGGCGGGCGCCCCACGCCCGCGATGGACAGGAGATACGCGATCGCGGCGGCGACGGCGCCGACGACGACGATGGCCCGGAAGGGCCAGGTCGGGATGGTGAAGATGCCCTGCACGCCGAAGAAGTCGTTCGTCGTCCAGGAGCTCACGAGATCGGGCCAGGACGCGTAGGCGATCAGCGCGAAGACGACCGCGCCGCACAGCGCGAACAGCTTCTCCAGGAACGCGGCGAATGCCGGGGCCCTGTCCCCGATGATCCGGATCAGGAAGTCGGCGCGCGTCATGCGGTCGGACGCGATCGCGGAGGCGATCTGCAGGAAGACGATGGCGACGACCAAGCGCCCGGCGATCTCCGCGACGCCCGTGATCGGGCTGTTCAGGAAGTTCCGCCCGAGCACGTCGGCCACGATCATGACCATGGTGGCGAAGATCAGGATGGTGCCGATCGACGCCATCACGCCGGTGATGCGCTGCATGGCGCCTTCCGGGGCCGGGGGAGAGAAGTCGATCTCGGTGTTCTCGGTCTGGCTGGCCACGCGGCGGTCCCTCCCTGCCCTGGCTTCGATCGGCGTCGTGTCGGCGGGGACGGGCCAGGGCGCCCGTCCCCGCCGGGCGGCGTCAGAGCCCCTCGTCCCAGGAGCGCAGCGGCTTCACGCCGCGGCTGCGCAGCTCGGCGAAATAGGCCTTCAGGACCTTCCTGGCGGGCTCGCCATTGGCCTGGATCCAGGGCCCCACGATGTTCGGCAGGCTCTTGACCCAGCGCGCCTTCTCGGCCTCCGGAAGCTCGGCGACCTTCAACCCGGCCGCCTTCATCTCGGCAAGGGCCGCCGTCGCGCGCTCGCTGACGTACTGGCCGTGCCGCTTGGAGGTCGTCCGGCCGGCCTCGCGGATCACGTCCTGCACATCCTTGGGAAGCTTGGCGAAGAAGGCCTTGTTCGCGGCGACGCCGCCGAAATACATCGCGCCGATGCCGACGCGGGTCAGGTTCGGCGCGACCTCGTAGACGCGGGTCGGCTGGATGCCGCTGGCAAAGGACAGTGCGCCCTGCGTGACGCCAGTCTGGATGTTGGTGTAGTAGGTCGTCAGCGCGCCGTCGACCGGGGTCGCGCCGGTCCCCTGCAGCCAGTTGGCCGAGGTGCCGGGCGCGTTGATGCGGCGGTTCTGCAGGTCCTCGAGCTTCGAGACCGGGAAGTTCGCGTAGATGTCGTAGCTGTCGGTGATCAGCGACGACAGGTAGACCATGTTCTGGGAATCCCAGGACTTCTGGAGCTCGGGCAGCTCGGCCGTCAGCTTGTCGAAGACCTCGACCAGCAGCTCGTGGTCCTCGGTCGCGAAGGGCGCGAAGTAGGTGACGTTCTGGAGCGGCATGGCCGCCCCCTCCCAGACGGTGCCGACCATGCCGATGTCCGCAATGCCGTCGCTGACCGCCGCCCTGGTGTCCGTGAACTTGTAGAGCGTCCCACCATAGGCCTCGCGCCAGTTGATGGCGTACTTGTTGCCGCGCTCGCGCAGCAGCCGGTCGACCTCGGGCTGGAAGACGTTCTTCATCGCCCAGACCCAGATGTTGGCCGTGGGATGGCTCGAGGCGATGTTGATGCTGATGCGCTGCTGCGCCTGGGCGCCGGCCCCGAAGCCGACCAGCCCCAGTCCGAGCGCGAGCAGCCCGATCGCCCCATACCTGCCGAGTTTCATGGTTGTCTCCTCCGTCTGCGGTGGTCTGGCGCCACCATTGTTCAGGGGTCCGCCGGGTGTCCGTCGGGGTCCTGGATCAGAAGCGCCGCTCCGGGATGCGGCCGAGCGCGGCGAGGATGCGCTCGGGCGTGAACGGCATCGCCGTCACGCGCGCCCGGAATGGCCTCAGGGCATCGTTGATGGCGTTCATGACCGCGGCCGGCGCGCCCGCGGTGCCGGCCTCGCCGGCGCCCTTGGCGCCGAGCAGCGACTCCTTCGTCGGCGTCTCCACATGGGCGACGACCATGTCCGGCATCTCCGCCGCCATGGGCACGAGATAGTCCGCCATGTTGGCAGTCAGGAGCTGGCCGTCCTCGCTGTACACGCAGTGCTCGTACAGCGCGCCGCCGAGCCCCTGTACGATGCCGCCGCGGATCTGCTCGTCGACGAGCAGCGGATTGATCACCCGTCCGCAATCCTCGACGCACCAGTGCTTCAGGAGCCTCACCATCCCGGTCTCGACATCGACCTCCACCAGCGAGGCCTGGATCCCGTTGGTGAAGGCGAAGGGATAGTCGCTGGTGATGTAGTGGCGCGTCGCCACCATCTCGCGCGGCAGGCCCTTGGGCAGGGTGTCCCCGCGGAAATAGACGATGCGGCCGAGCTCGCCGAGCGGCATGCGGGCGCGCCCGGTGGCCTTCTCCACGACCTCGCCGTCGATCACGTCGAGCGTCTCGGGCGCGGCCTGCAGCATCGCGCCGGCGACCTCCAGGATGTTCGCGCGCAGGGCGAGGCCCGCCTGCAACGCCGCCTCGCCGCCGATCCCGGCCCCGCGCGAGGCCCAGGTCCCGCCGCCATAGGGCGTCACCTGCGTGTCGCCGGTGATGATGCGGACGCGCTCGACCGGCACGCCGACGCCTTCCGCGACGACCTGGGCCAGCATGGCCTCGGTGCCCTGCCCCTGTTCGGTGACGCCGGACAGGGCGACGACCGAGCCGTCGGGATCCAGGCGGACCGTGCAGCCGTCCTGGGCCGAGATGCGGGCGCCCCCGATCCCGTACATGAAGGGGCTGGGATTGGTGAGCTCGATGAAGCTGGCGATCCCGATGCCCCGGTAGATCCCGGCTTCGCGCAGCCGCGCCTGCTCGGCCCGGAGCGCGTCGTAGTCCATCATCTCGACGAGCTTGGCGAGGCTCTGGTGATGGGAGAGCCCCTCGAAGCGCATGTTGGCGGCCGAGGTGTAGGGATACGCGTCGTCGCGCACGAGGTTGCGGCGGCGGAACTCGACGGGGTCCATGCCGATCGCCTCGGCCGCGAGGTCCACCAGCCCCTCGGTCACGGCGCAGGCGATGGGATGCCCGACGGCCCGGTACTGGCAGGTCGGCGTCTTGTTCTGCAGGACGACCGTGGTGCGCGCCCGGTAGTTCGCGAAGTCGTAGGGGCCGCCGCAGAGGTTGACGACCTGGTTGCCCTCGATCGCGCTGGTCCGCGGATAGACCGAGTAGGGCCCGATGCCGGTCAGATCGTCGATCTCCAGCGCGACGATCCGCCCCTCGGCATCGACGCCGAGCCGGCCCTTGATCCTGTGGTCGCGGGCATGGATGTCGGAGGAGAAGGATTCGATCCGGTCGGCGACGAACTTCACCGGCCGGCCCATGATCTTGGCGATGGCGGCGGTCGCCATCTCGTCGGGATAGACATGGACCTTGATGCCGTAGGAGCCGCCGACGTCCCCGCAGATCACCCGCACGTTGCCCTCCGGCATGTCCAGGTGCTTGGCCAGCACCGTCTGGATCATGTGCGGGGCCTGGGTGGAGTGATGCACCGTGAGCTGGTTCTCGGCCCTGTTGTAGGCCGCCAGGATCGAGCGCGGCTCCAGGCAGACGCCGGTATGGCGGCCGGTGTGGAACGTCGCCTCCACGACGGCCGCGGCCGAGGCCATGGCCCCGTCGGGATCGCCGGCCTCGTGCACCCGGCGGAAGGCCAGGTTGTCGCCGAGCTCAGGATGGATCAGCGGCGTCTCAGGGTCGAGCGCCGTCTCCATCTCGGCGACGACGGGCAGCGGCTCGAACTCGACCTCGAGCACGGCCAGGCCGTCCTCCGCGGCAGCGCGACTCTCGGCGACCACGGCCGCGACCGGCTCGCCGGCCCAGGTCGCGCGGTCGACGGCGATCGCGTGCTGGGGCGCCGACTTCAGCCCCTTGAGATGGGCAAGCACCGCAACCCAGGGCGAGCAGACGGCGGCGATGTCGCGGCCGGTGAAGACCCGCAGCACGCCGGGCACGGCGAGCGCGGCCTCGGCATCGATCCGCCCGATCCGCGCATGGGCGTGCGGGCTGCGGTAGAAGGCGACATGGACCATGCGCGGCAGGGTGATGTCGTCGACATAGGTGCCGCGCCCCTCGGCGAGCCGCGGCGCGTTCGGCCGCGGGACCGTGCGCCCGATATAGGAGTTGGGCCGGTCGAGGGCGCTGAGATTGATGCTCATTCGGCCGTCTCCCCAATCGTGGCTTGGCCGATCGCGACTTGGCCGGTCGCGGCGCGGCGTGCGGCGGCCACGGTCTCGACCGCGTCGATGATCGCCTCGTAGCCGGTACACCGGCAGTAGTTCCCGGAGATGTGCTCGCGGATCTCCGCGCGGCTGGGCGCGGGCGAGCGCTCCAGCAGGTCCGCGCAGGTCGCCAGCATCCCGGGCGTGCAGTAGCCGCATTGCAGCGCGTTGCGCGCGACGAAGGCCTGCTGCAGGTCCCGGACCTCGCCGGTGTCCGACAGGCCTTCGATGGTCCAGACATCGGCCCCGTCGAGCTGGGCCGCGAGGGTCAGGCAGCCGCGCACGATCTCGCCGTCGACGCGTACGGTGCAGGCGCCGCAGACGCCGTGCTCGCATCCCGCATGCGAGCCCGTCAGCCCGAGATCGAGCCGCAGGAAGTCGATCAGGTGGCGGCGCGCCTCGACGCGCCGGCTGACCCGTTCGCCGTTCACCCGCAGCGAGACCTCGACCAGCGTGGAGAATTCAGCCTCGGCCATGATTGCCTCCGGAGACGGGGGAGTGGCCGAGAAGGCCGGCGACGGCGCGGTGCAGGAGAACGCCCGCGAGATGGCGCTTCATCTCCGGCCCGCCCTGGAGATCCGCGACCGGGTCCAGGTCGGTGCCGAGGGCGGCGCAGGCGGCCTCCACCCCCTCGTCCGAATCGAGCGCGGCCATGGCGCCGCGGGCCAGGACCGGCGCCGGGCCCATGCTGAAATAGCTCAGCCGCACGTCGTGCAGGCGCCCGCCCGCGACATCCGCCGCGAGGACGAGGCCGGCCATCGCGTAGTCGCCGCTGCGGCGCGCGAGCTCCAGCACGGCATGGCGGCGGTTCGGGCCGATCTTCGGGACCTCGACCGCCACGATCATCTCGAAGGGCCGGAGCGCCGTCTCGAAGAGGCCCAGGAAGAAATTCTCGGCCGCGACGCGGCGCTCGCCGGCCTCGGCGCGCAGGACGATCTCCGCGTCGAGCGCCAGGACGCAGGCCGGCAGCTCCGCGGCGGGATCGGCATAGGCCAGCGACCCGCCGATGGTTCCGCGGGTCCGGATCGCGGCATGGGCGATCAGCGGGGCGGCCTGGGCGAAGGCGGGCGCATGCGCGGCGACCAGCGGGTCGGCCTGCAGGTCGGCATGCCGGGTCAGCGCGCCGATGCGCAGCCGGTCCCCCAGATCGGCGACGCCGCGAAGCTCCCCGATGCGGCTGATGTCGATCAGGCCAGGGATCTCGTTGAGCCGGAGGTTGATCCCGGCAAGCAGGCTCTGTCCGCCGGCGAGGAGCCGCGCGTCCGGTCCCGCCCGCCGCCACAGCTCGAGAGCATGCGAAACGTCGTTCGCACGCGCATAGGCGAGCGATGCGCCCTTCATCTGGTTTCCTCTTGTGAGCGTCGCCGCTTCCGGGCGATCCTTTTTAGTGATCAAATGATCTATTCGTTCCGCAAACCGTGCAAGCGGAAATTTTCCGCTCTGCTGACGATCCCGCGCTGGTAGACATCGACATGCCGCGTTCACAGCCTTCAGCCATCAACCCGGGAGCCCCGGCGGAGCCCGCAATCGCGGAAGTCCCCGCCACGCCCCCCGCAGCAACGCAGCCCGCCGCCGCGGAGCCGCGGCGGGCGCGGCAACGCAAGCGCCTGCCGCCGGAGGAGCGGCGGCTGCAGATCGTGCAGGCGGCCGTGGCCTTCTTCGCCGAGGTGGGGCTGGAGGGAAGGACGCGGGATCTCTCGAGCCGTCTCGGGATCACGCAGTCGCTGCTCTACAAGTACTTCGACAGCAAGGAGAGCCTCCTCGACGCCGTGTTCGAGCACGTCTATCTCGGCCGGCTCTCGCCCGAATGGCCGGCGCTGCTGAGGGACAGGAGCCTGCCGCTCAAGGAGCGCATCTTCCGATTCTACTGCGAGTATACGGACGCGATATTCCGGTACGAATGGCTGCGAATCTTCATGTTCTCGGGCCTCACGGGCGAGAAGCTCAACGCGCGCTACTTCACGCACCTGCAGCAGTTCGCGCTGGCGCCGCTGATGGACGAGATCCAGGCCGCCGCCCAAGGCGAGCGCAGGCCCGACATGGAGGACATCTGGAACCTCCACGGCAGCATCGTCTATCTCGGCATCAGGAAGCACATCTATCAGACGCCGACGCCGGACGACGTCCGGCCCGTGATCGAACGGGCCATCGACCGGCTGCTGCGTGACTTCGGGATCGAGACCGGCCCGCCCATGGCCGGCCCCTGACGAGCACGGCCGCGGCGGACGGCAGGGATCCATGGAGGGCCGGAAGGCCGCGTGGAGGCGGAGGGATGCCGATGACGATTTCCGAGGAAAGCCTGGCCCATCACGACGCCGTGGCGGCGCTGAACCGCGCCGCCTTCGGCGGCGAGCACGAGGCGGAGCTCGTCCGGCGCCTGCGCGCCGACGGGCTGGTGGCGTCTTCCCTCGTCGCGCTCGAAGGGGGCGACGTGGTCGGGCACATCCTCTACAGCGAATTGGCCGTCACGGTGGACGGCACCCCGGTGCGCGCCGTGTCCCTGGCCCCAATGGCCGTCCGGCCCGACCGGCAGCGCCGGGGCATCGGCTCCCGCCTCGTCGCCGAGTCCCTGCCGCTGCTGCGCGCGCGAGGCTGGGGCGCCGTGGTCGTGCTCGGCCATCCCGGCTTCTATCCGCGGTTCGGCTTCTCGGCGGCGCTCGCGGCGAAGCTGGCCTCGCCCTTCACCGGGCCGGCCTTCATGGCGCTGGAGCTGTCGCCGGGCGCGCTGGCCGGCCGGGCCGGCCAGGTGCTCTACCCGCCTGCGTTCGGGATCGGACACTAGCGTCCGTCGCCCGGCGACCCGGGCGCGGGCAGGTGATAGTGGCCGATCACCCGCCCGACGGTGAGCCCCTGGACCACGATCGAGAAGATCACCACCGCATAGGTCGCGGTCAGCAGCAGCGGCTGTCCCGGCCCCTGGGGCAGCGACAGCGCCAGGGCGATGGAGATGCCGCCGCGCAACCCGCCCCAGGTCATCACCGGGACCGCCTTCATCAGGACCGGGCGCAACCTGGCGAAGAGGGCCAGCGGCAGGGCGACGCTGACGAAGCGGGCCGCCAGCGCGAGCGGGATCGCCAGCAGCGCGGGTACCAGCGCGCCCGAATCCAGCGGGATCGCCAGCACCTCGATGCCGATCAGCAGGAACAGAACGGCGTTCAGCAGCTCGTCCAGCAGGTGCCAGAAGACCAGGAGGTTCTCGCGCGTGTGCGCGCTCATGCCGAGACGGACGCCGGGGTTCCCGATGATCAGCCCGGCGACCACCACGGCGATCGGTCCGCTGGTCCCGAGAGCGGGCGCGAGCGCATAGGTGCCCATCACCACCGCCAGCGTGATCAGGGTCTCCAGTGTGTACTCGTCGACCGCGCGCAGGGCGCGGTAGCCGATCCAGCCCGTGACGAGGCCGAGCAGGCAGCCGCCCAGCGCCTCGACCGCGAAGAGGCGCGCGACATCGCCGAAGCCGGGCGCCGCCGCCCCAGGCGCGCCGCCATCGTGGCCGGCGCCGCCGAAGGCCACGGCCGAGGCGATCAGGAAGACCACGACTCCGACGCCGTCGTTGAACAGGCTCTCGCCGGCGATCCGCACCTCGAGCGATTTCGGCACCCTGACCGTCTTCAGGATGCCGAGGACGGCCACCGGATCGGTGGGGCTGATCAGCGCCCCGAAGACGAGCGCGAGCGCCAGCGGCATGCCCACCAGCAGGTGGAAGCCCAGGCCGATCACCAGGGTCGAGACGACCACCCCCGCGGTGGCAAGGGCGAGGATGGGCCAGCGCTCGCGGCGCAGGGCCTCCAGGTCCACGTGCAGCGCCCCCGCGAAGAGCAGGAAACTCAGCATCCCCTCCATCAGCGCCTCGTGGAAGTCGAGGCCGCGAATCGCCGTGCGGACCGCCGCGCTGAAGGACCAGCCCGGCAGCAGCGCGTCCAGCCCCAGCACCGCGAGCGAGGCGAACAGCGCCACCACCACGAGGCCGATGGTCGGCGGGAGACGGAGCCAGAGATAGTTGAAGACGCCAAACAGCGCGGTCAGGACCACGAGCACGGCGGCAAGGTCTATCGGAGACATGGCCCGGCCAACAGACCGCCGCGGCAAACGTCCTGTTCCGGATCACCCGGGCGGCATCAGCATCGGCGCCGGCGTTCGGCGACCCCAATTCGGTTCTGTCTGATGGATTTTCTGCGGGCGGATCCTCTTCCGGGCTTCGGCCGGACCCGGTCGGTCCGGGCCGAAGCCCCGAAGGGAAAGTGGCGCGAGTGACGGGACTTGAACCCGCGGCCTCCGGCGTGACAGGCCGGCGCTCTAACCAGCTGAGCTACACCCGCGTCGCAGAGG
Organism: Arenibaculum pallidiluteum; assembly: GCF_017355985.1. Taxonomy (GTDB): domain Bacteria; phylum Pseudomonadota; class Alphaproteobacteria; order Azospirillales; family Azospirillaceae; genus Arenibaculum; species Arenibaculum pallidiluteum. Next base: position 126,107 of record NZ_JAFIQU010000007.1, on the reverse strand, counting down.
CCGCGTAGTTACCGGGTCCGCCACCCGATGTCCACCGCTTTTTCTCGTGCCTGCGGCAGGTCGTTCCACCATGCCGCACGGCCTTGACACCCCTTGCGAAGGAGAGCACCATCGGCTCGCAAGCAAATAGGGCGAGGTGGTCCGATAAAGCATCCAGCCATCGCCTTAAAGGCGATGAAGAACCGGAGAAGTTTCCCGATACGCAGCCCAGGAGGGTGATTAAACTCCATGACTCCACCGGCGCAGGTTTGATGCACCACTTGTGGTTGGTGCAAGACAATCAGGAAAACTTACCGGCATTCTAGCCGGATACATGGATCATCGATCCGACCGAATTCTCGCGATGCGAGTCGGGCCCCGTGCGCTGCTGCGCCGGGGCCTTCGCGTTTCGGGAAAGTCCCGATGCCGCGCCGACGCGAAGCGATCAGGCCCCCGTCTCACGCGGCCTGGCGCAGGCTGCGGGCGGCCTCGCGCTCGATGTCCTTGATGCGCGAGAGGCCGGGCAGGACCTCGGAGCGGAAGAACTCCACGCGCTTCAGCGGCCCGCCCTTCCCTTCGGGAAAGCGCTCCCTCCACAGGTCCATCTTCAGCACCAGCCCGCACAGCACGCCTCCGATCGTCGCGTGATGCGCCTGGATCAACTCGCGGAGCTGGCGGAACGTCTCGGCGTTGATGTCGGCCCAGAAGTCCCGCGAGCGGCGGTCGAAGCTCTCGAAGCGCCCGGTCAGGGATCCCGTGATGTCGCCGATGTCGCGGTTCGCCTCGCCGATCTGGCGCACCACGCCGATATCGGCCGCGATCTGCTGGACCTTCAGCGCCTCGCCGACCCAGGCCTGGAAGCGGTGGATCTCGGGCACGACCTGGTCCAGGCACTGGCGAAAATAGGCCAGGGAGAGGAACACGTCCCCGTAGTCCTCGAGAAAGCGGGGAATCTCCGCCAGCTCGATCTGGAGCCGCTCCGACAGGCGCCTCAGGTTGCGCAGCGCCTCCTCACGGTCTGGATGGGCGAACATGCGCAGGATGTCGCCGACATCCGTGATCTCGCGATCATCGCTTCCGTAGACCTGGAGGATCAGGGGCCGCGTGAAGTCGCGCATGGCCTCGGTGAGCTCGGCGCGCTTGCGCTTGGACAGCGTCAGCATCTCGTGGTCCTCGACCGCGATCCCGCGCGAGCGCAGTTCGACCCGCAGGGTGAAGACGTCGAAGCTGTTGATGGATGCGAGCTGGCGCAGGATCGGCATGTCGGCGCCGAGGCCGTCGGCATCGCCGGGGAAGAGGTTGGGGACCTGCTCGATCTCCACCTGGCCGCTTCCGGGCCCGTCCGCCCGGAAGATCTCGACCACGGTCTGCAGGCGCGAGTTCTTGATCAGGTGCGCGCGCCGGAGCCCGGGCGTCGCCAGCGGCACCGTCACCAGAGGCAGCATATGGAGCGAATCACGGGCGGCCTCCTCGTCGCGCCGTCCTCCGCCGCTCGCTTTCCCCTCCGCCGCCATGTCGTCCGCACGATCCCGGTTCGATTCCCGTCATGCGATCATATCCCTACAGGTTTACATACTCCTTCAATGTTCGGTGCCGGTTGTGCGGCAAAAGCGCCTCCCGGACCCGGACTCCCCCCGGATCCAGGCCGTGACCGGCCTGCCCCCCCCCCCCGGCCGCCCCGATCCCGGCGTTCATCGCCAGCAACTCGGTGGGGGCGGGTGATCTCCTCGATCGCCGTTACCGTCCGGGATGCGATGTCCAGCACCTCGGGCGAAAGGTTCACAGGCGGCTTATGCTGCGCAGCCATCCCCGACCCCTTCCGCGGCTCTTCCAAAGCGAAGGGGCCTGCAAGTGGCGAGCCATCGGATCCTTTGAGGATTCGCGGAAGATGCGCCGGATTTAGCCGGCGGCCAATCCGTGTGCTCAAGCACGGTTCGACGCAACTGTCCGAGAATCAGGCAGCGGCCGGCCGGGTCTCCGCGTCGGAGGGCACCGCCTCGGCGCCGGACGCCGGGAGCGGGCAGGCGATCAGCACGGCCCCGGGATGGACGGTGAAGCGCGCCGGGGTGAAGGTCGTGATCTCGCCGTCGGTGTTCACGGGCATGGAGCGGCGCGTCACGATCTCGACCTCGGTGCAGTCCCAGGTGTGGACGGCGTCCCAGCGCCCGTGGGTGCCCTTGCGGAAGGCAGGATAGAGCGCCGGCAGCTCCCACCAGCCCTGGACGTCGATGCTGTAGACGTCGAGCCGGCCATCGTCCGGCGCGGCGTTCTCCTCGACCGTCAGCCCCCCGCCATAGTGCCGTCCGTTGCCGACGCCGACCTGGACGGATTTGACCCGGTGGACCTCGCCGTTGACGTTGATCCAGGCCGTGAAGGGGTTCATGCGGCGCAGGACTCGCAGAGCCGCGATCCCGTAGCCGAGCACGCCCCACCGCCGCTTCATCTCCCGCGTCAGCTCGCGGGCGAGCTCCACGCTGAGGCCGATGCTGGCGACGTTGAAGAACGGCACCCCGTTGACCTCGCCCACGTCGATCCGGCGCAGCCGCCCCGTCGCCGCGACCTCGGCCGCCTGGAGCGGGTCGAGCGGGATGCCCAGGGTGCGCGCCAGGTCGTTGGCGGTCCCCAGCGGCAGGATCCCGAGCGGCAGTCCCGTCTCCATCAGGGCGGGGGCCGCCGCGTTGATGGTGCCGTCGCCGCCGCCGACGATCAGCAGGTCGGTGTCTGCCGCATGGGCGCGGATCACGTCGCCCATCTCGTCGCGCCCGCCGGTCGCGGCGACGCGGACGCTGAGCCCATGCTCCTGCAGGACGTTCCGGATCGCCTCCACGTCGCACCGCCCGCTGCGGGCCTTGGCATTGACCATCAGCAGGCACCTGCGCGGGGAGATCCCGGCATCAGCCATGTTCGCTTCGCTCACGCCATCCTCGTCTTCAGCTCACCTGCGGGGGCGTGGGGCCCACCGCCCTCCGCGCCCCAGACATGGGGATGCGGCGCGCCAGGGCCAGGGCTAGGGCCCGGACGAAGGTGGGGGATGTGGCGCCCGTCACAGCGCGCCGCTGCCAGGGGCAATAGAACTTTGAGGAACAGGCGACCGGACTTACGGAGGTATATCGGGTGGACAGGTCCTGTCGTTGGTGGTACTAACCTTTTTCAGCGAACACCCGGTTTGGCGGGGGCGAGCTTGCTCCGGCGGGACTGTGACCCGTCGTCTCTCGTTCGAGGCCCCCGCCAAAATCTCCCCTCGCCGCCTCAGCCCGCTCTCGGCCACTCCACATGGTGCCCGTCGATGACCAGCGCATGGGTGTGGCGCAACGCCCCATGCCGATGGGGATGGGCGTGCGGCTCCGGTCCTTCCCAGCCCTCGTGCTCGTGCTGGTGATGCTCGTCATGCACGTGAAGGTGCTCGTGCGAGAACGGGGCGTGGACATGCGCCACCTCGACAGGATCGCCGGTCGGCCAAGTCCGCGCCGCCAGCACCGTCGATGCGGCGGCCAGCGCGCCCAGGACGGCAAAGGCGGTGCCGAGCCCCGCCCCCGATCCCAGCCACCCGGCGAGCGGATACGCCACCAGCCAGCATGCGTGGCTCAGGGCGAACTGGGCCGCAAAGACCGCCGGACGGTCCTCGGCATGGGCGGACCGCCGAAGCAGCCGCCCCGACGGCGTCAGGACAGCCGAGTTCGCCGCACCCAGCGCGAACCACACGGGCAGCAGCAACGGCAGGGCCGCCGTCAGGCCCTTGGGCAGGCCGCCGCCAAGAATGGCTGCCATGACCAGCGTACCGGCAGCCAGCAGCCATGCACCAGCCAGCATGACCGGGCGGTCTGACAGGCGCCCGAGCAGGCGGGGGAGCAGGAGCGCCACCGTCATGGATCCGGCCCCGTAGGCGGCCAGGACCACGGCGACATCGGAGTCCGTTCCGCCCAGGACGCCCCGGACCAGCACGACCGTATTGACGATGACCATGGCGCCGGCCGCCGCCACCGCGCCATTGAGCGCCAGGAGGCCGCGCAGGCGTGGCGTCTTCAGGTAGATCCGGATGCCGCGGGTCGTCCGGTCGTAGATGCCGCCGCGGAGGTCGGAGGGCTTCGGGGCGGGGAGCCCGACACCCGCCACCAGGAGCGCCGAGCCCAGGAAGCCGAGCACCGTCCCCGCGAAGAGGTCGTGGTAGCTGACGAAGGCGAGCAGGGCCGCCGCCAGGGTCGGGCTGGCGAGGCTCTCCAGGTCATAGGCCAGCCGGGCCAGGGAGAGCGCCTTGGTATACTCCGCCTCGTCCGGCAGCACGTCCGGGATCGTGGCCTGGAAGGTCGGCGTGAAGGCGGCGGAGGCGGACTGGAGCATGAAGATCAGGATGTAGACCTGCCAGACCTCGGTCACGAACGGCAGGCACAGCGCGATGACCGCTCGGACGAGGTCCATGGCGACCAGGAACGCGCGCCGGGGCAGCCGGTCGGCAAAGGCGCCGAGGACCGGCGCGACCCCGACATAGACGACCATCTTGATCGCCAGAGCGGTGCCCAGGACGGCACCCGCATCGGCCCCGGCCAGATCGTAGGCGAGCAGGCCCAGGGCCACCGTGAGCAGGCCCGTCCCGACCAGGGCAATCAGCTGCGCGCCGAAGAGATGCCGGTATGTCCGGTTCGACAAAGGAGAGAGCATGACGGCCCCTCGGGATAGGCGGAGCGCCCTGTCGGGGCGGCTCGGACATGCCTGCTGATCTCCTTCAACACCTGCGGCTCACCCTTCGCCTCGCGATAAGGCGCGTCTTCAGGTGAGGGCGGCGCGGTCCCCGGGCGGCCAGCTGTGCGTCTCGCCCTGGCATTCCCGGCACCAGGCGTAGAGGGCATCGTACATGACCATGCCGTGGCCGAGCATCTCGTGGTCGTCGAGGAAATTGGCCGAAAGCCCGAGCGAGATCGCGAAGAGCCCTGCCGACTGTGGCGCCAGGTCCATCCGGGCGGTGTCGGCGCCGCGCACGATGACGGCCACCTGGCGAAGGGCCGGGTCGTCCAGCCCGTATTTCGCAAGGAAGGCGTCGAAGCTGCAGAGTTCGCCGACGTGGCTGAGCTCCACGCCGGGGATGTCGTAGGGGATGGCGCCGGTCTCCTCGGCCACGGCCAGCACGCGCTCGCTGGGCACGTAGAGGAATTCAGGCCGCTCGTCGACGAAGCGGGCGATCAGCCAGGGGCAGGCGATCCGGTCGATCTTGGGGCGTTCGCGGGTGACCCACTTCATGGCGGGGCTCCTTGCGGGGGTTCAGGCCTTGGGCACGGTGGGCGCGCCCATGGCGCGCCATGTCGAGATGCCGCCGGAGAGGACGCGGACGTCGAAGCCCCGGCGCCGGAGCGCGACTCCGGCATCGTGGCCGATGTCGAAGCCGTAGGCGCAGTGCACGACGATGCTGCGGTCCCTCGGGATTCCGTCCACCCACTGGTCCAGAAGGCGGGCGTCGTGGTGCACGGCTCCTGGCAGCATGTCCGGCCATGCATCGAAGTCCTCCTGATGGCGCACGTCGAGGACGAGGACGTCTCCATTCTCGACGGCCCGCCGCGCCTCGGCGACGGTGATCGCCGGGACCTCGGAGGCAGCCGGAGCCTGATGGCCAGGGACCGCCGCGACCCTGACGGCCCGCCGGTGCCGGTCGGCCACGCGGCCCCAATGGACGTTGCGCATGAAGGCGTCGACATAGGCCCCGGCATTGGCGCCGAAGTCGATGTGATAGGCGTGCTCGTACATGTCGAGCGCAAGGACGACATGCCCATCGGCCGGGGTGTGCGTGTGGTCGGCGGCCCAGTGGTTGCGGAGCCGGCCTTCCCTTTCGGACAGGGTCAGCAGCACCCAGCCCGAGCCGCCGCCGAGCGCCTTGCCCATGGCGGTGAATTCCTGGCGCCACAGCTGCACCGAGCCGAAGTCGCGCTCGAGGGCGACCGCCAGATCGCCGCCGGCATCGCCGCTGCCGCCGAGGGCGTCGAAATACGCCTCGTGCAGCGCCATCGAATTGAACGCGATCAACTCCTCGCGCTTGAGTCCGTTGACGACGAAGCCTGGGACGGAAGCCCATTCGATGCGGGCGAGCTCGTCTTCGATGGCATTCAGGCGCCGGACGGCGCCGCCGTAGTTGTTCTCGTAGTGGCTGGCGAGCAGGCGCTCGGACAGGCCGTCCAGCCGAGGCGGCTTGAACGGCAGCGGCAGGACTTCGTGGCGCATGGCGCGTCTCCCGGTCCGCGACCCGCCGGCGCTTTTCGACACCGTCAGGCCTCGCCATTATGTTTGATACACCTGTTGCACAGAGTCAATTACGAAGATACAGTTATCAGATGACGAGATCCGAGGATCCCGGGGACCGCCCGACATGGCTCCTGCTGGCGCATCAGCTGCCACCCAAGCCCGCCTATCTCCGCGTGAAGGTCTGGCGCCGTCTGCAGGATCTCGGCGCGGTGGCGATCAAGGCGTCGCTCTACGCCCTGCCGTCGAATCCTGACACCCGGGAGGACTTCCAATGGCTCCTGCGCGAGATCCGGGAGGGCGGAGGGGACGCGACGATCTTCGAGGCCAGGCTCGTGGACGGCCTCACCGACCAGCAGGTCAGGGCCCTGTTCGACAGGGCCCGCGATGCCGACTACGCGGCCCTGGCAGCGGAGGCGCGCTCCGTCGCGGAGGCGGTCGCGCCCGATCCGGAGCTATGGCGGGCCCGCGTCCCCGAGATGCGGGCCCAGTTGGCCCGGCTCCGGCGGCGCCTGGCCGAGATCGTCGGGATCGATTTCTTCGGGGCCAACGGCCGGGAAACCGTGGAAGGGCTTCTCTCGGGGACGGAGCGCCGGCTCGCCGACGCGGAGGAGAGACAGGACACGGAGGTAAGGATGCCCGTCGAGCAGGAGAAGCCGCGCGGCCGGACCTGGGTGACCCGAAGGGGCGTCCATGTCGACCGGATCGCATCGGCCTGGCTGATCCGCCGCTTCATCGATCCGGACGCACGCTTCAAGTTCGTCCCCGACAAGGGCTACGCCCCCGAGCCGGGCGAAATCCGCTTCGACATGTTCGAGGCCGAGTACACGCACGAGGGCGACCACTGCACCTTCGAGGTCCTGCTGGCGAGGCTTTGCGAGCCCGACCGCGCTCTCCAGGCGATCGGCGAGATCGTCCACGACATCGACCTGAAGGACGGTAAGTTCGGGCGCGAGGAGGCCGCGGGAATCAGGACGCTGGTCGCGGGAATCGCTGCGGCGACGGAGGACGACGCCCGGCGGCTCGAGCGCGGGGCGTCGGCCCTCGACGACCTCTACGAGTACTTCCGTAGGAAGCGCGACTGAGGAGAGGCCGGATGAGCTCGGCGGACACCACTACTGCTACAGCTGTATCTAGGGCGAAGGACGGCACGCACGGAGTGAGCCTCGGCGAGGCGTTTCGCGTGTGGGCGCGGGTTGCGGCGCTCAGCTTCGGCGGCCCGGCCGGGCAGATCGCGGTCATGCACCGCATCGTCGTCGAGGAGAAGCGATGGATCGGCGAGGAGCGATTCCTGCACGCCCTGAACTACTGCATGCTGCTGCCGGGACCGGAGGCTCAGCAGCTGGCCGTCTACATCGGGTGGCTGATGCACCGGACACGTGGCGGGCTGATCGCTGGCATCCTGTTCGTCCTGCCCGGCCTCGTCGCCATCATGGCGCTCAGCTGGATCTACGCCGCACTCGGCAATGTCGGCATCGTCCAGGGCCTCTTCTTCGGGCTGAAGGCCGCGGTCCTCGCGATCGTTCTGGAGGCCGTGTTCCGCATCGGCAGACGCGCGCTGAAGAACCGGATCATGATCGGGCTCGCGGCGGCCGCCTTCGTTGCGATCTTCGCCTTCGCCGTGCCGTTCCCGCTGATCATCCTGACGGCGGGCGCGATCGGCTTCGCCGGCGGGCGCATGGGGCTCCGGTCCTTCATGGTCGGCGGCGGCCACGCAAAGGCGAGCGGGCACGTGGTGGCGGACGCCGACAGCCTGCTCGGAGAGGCGCCTCCCGCGCATGCGCGGCCGACGCTCGCATGGTCGCTCGGGATCGGGGGCTTCCTCCTGGTCCTGTGGCTCGGCCCGGTCGCCGCGCTGCTGCTGATGCTGGGCACGGGCAACGTGTTCAGCCAGATCGCCGTCTTCTTCTCGAAGATGGCCGTCGTCACCTTCGGCGGCGCCTATGCCGTGCTGGCCTATGTCGCGCAGCAGGCGGTCGAGCACTATGGCTGGCTCCGGCCCGGCGAGATGCTGGACGGCCTGGGCATGGCCGAGACCACGCCCGGCCCGCTGATCATGGTGACCCAGTTCGTCGGCTTCATGGGCGCATTCCGCGACCCCGGCATGATGCCGCCGCTGCTGGCGGGTACGCTCGGCGGCCTGCTGACGACCTGGGTGACGTTCGTGCCGTGCTTCCTGTGGATCTTCCTTGGCGCGCCCTTCGTCGAGGCCCTTCGAGGCAACCGCGCCCTGGGCGGCGCGCTGACGGCGATCACCGCGGCCGTGGTCGGCGTCATCCTGAACCTGGCGATCTGGTTCGCGCTGCACGTCCTCTTCCGCGAGGTGGTCGAGCTGCGTGCGCTCGGCATGGCGCTGGACGTTCCCGTCCCGTGGTCGGTGAATGTTCCCGCCCTCGCCTTGACCGCCATCGCCGTGCTGGCGGTCTTCCGGTTCAGGCTCGGGATGGTGCCGACGCTCGCCCTTTGCGCCGGGCTCGGCATGGCCTGGTGGCTGGCGGCCACGGCCGCCTGAGTTGACCGCGGCCTTCTGCGGGCCCATTTCCGCTCCGCAGGATTCCACCGTCCGCGCCGTGACAAGCTTGGAGCGGGCCGGAACCGCAGGAACCGCTCGGGCGTCCCGCTGTTCTCGCCCGCGAGACCCGACCGGGACGAATCCCCCAAGACGAGACGAATTCGAGGATATCATGAAGAAGCCTGTCATCGCCCTGGCCCTGATCGCGAGCCTGTCCGCCTGCGCCCAGCAGGGCGGCGGCTACGGTTCGACGGGCAGCGGCACGGGGCTGGGCACCAGCCAGACCACCGGCGCCGTCGGCGGCGCGATCCTGGGCGGTCTCGCCGGGTCGCGTTTCGGCGGCGGCACGGGCAAGCTGGTCGCGGTTGGCGCCGGCACGCTGCTGGGCGCCTTCCTGGGCAGCGAGGTCGGCAAGTCGCTCGAGCGGACCGACGTGGCCCGCGCCGAGACTGCGACCCAGCAGGCCTATGCGGCCCCGATCGGCCAGACCATCCAGTGGAACAACCCGGAGACCGGCGCCGCGGGAACGGTGACCCCCACGCGCGAGGGGCGCACCCAGACCGGCGAGTACTGCCGCGAGTTCGCTCAGACGATCAACGTGGGCGGCCGGATCGAGCAGGCCACCGGCACCGCCTGCCAGCAGCCCGACGGAACCTGGCGCATCGTGAGCTGACCCGCGGGGCGCGCGGGCGGCCATCATCCAGGGCCTCTATCCAGGACGGCTCAGGACGGGCGCCCGCGCGCCGACGCAAGGCCTTCGCGCAGGGCGCCGATCAGCACCCTGTAGCCTTCGGCCGTGAGATGGATCCCATCGTGCTGGCGGAACCGCGGCGCGAGATTGCCCGCTGCGTCCGCGAGCTGCGGCCCCGGATCCACGAAAACGCAGTCCGGGCGCCGCGCGCAATGCGCGCGTATCGCCGCATTCAGACGCCGGATGTCGGCATTGCGCGGCCAGGCCGCGGCCTCGTCGACCGGCAGGACGGCCCCGGCGACCAAGGGCACTGGCGGCAGCCGCTCCAGGATCCGGCCGAACAGCTCTCCCGCCTCCTCGGGCGTGCGGTAGGTCAGGTCGTTCAGCCCGACCAGCAGGACCACCGCAGAGGCCGTCGGAAGAGACCGGTAGTCGCCCAGGCGCGTCAGCAACCGCAGCGTCGTGTCGCCGCCGATGGCGAGGTTCAGGGCGTCCGGCGCCACCGCCGCCGCATCCAGCCCGTGCAGCGTGCTCGCCCCGAGAAAGACCACCCGGCCGGGACCCGCGACCGAATCCACGCGGCGCAGCATGGCCCTCATGCTCGCATGGAACCGGTCGAACTCGGGCGCCGGGATGGGGCGAAGGCCGGCGCGGCGCAGCAGGGGGTTCAGGTCCTGGCGATCGAAGCTCAGCACCAGCGCCGCATGCAGCGCGAGGAGATAGGCGGCCCCGATCCCGAGCAGCCAGCGCCGGCCGGTTTTCGTCATGCCGGCCACGCGTCTTGGCCCGGCCACGCGCCGTGGCCCGGCCGTACTCCGTGGCCCGGCTGCGCTATGCTGGCCGCCCACCGGACAGGGGAGCGGGGCGGAGCATGGATCCAGCCATGGGCAAGGACGTGGCCGAGGGCATGGTCGAGGGGGCGGCCGAGAACACGGTCGAGGGGCTGAGCCATTTGACCTTCGTGGTGCGGGACCTCGACCGCATGGAGCGGATCCTGGTCGCGGTGCTCGGCGCCCGGAAGGTCTTCGACAGCGGCGATGCCACCTTCTCGCTGTCCCGGGAGCGCTTCTATCTCGCGGGCGGCGTGTGGATCGCGGCCATGGAGGGCGAGCCCCTGCCGAGCCGGACCTACAACCACGTCGCCTTCAAGATCGCCGAGGCGGACTACGAGCGCTGCCGCGCCCGGATCGCCGCGCTCGGCCTGGACTTCCGGGAGGGCCGTGCGCGCGTCGCCGGCGAAGGCCGCTCGATCTACTTCCACGATCACGACAACCACCTGTTCGAGCTGCACACGGGGACGCTCGCCGAGCGCCTGGCGCGCTACGCCCAAGGCCGGTAGCGGCCGCCCGCGCCGGCCCCCGGCAGCGGTGGTGCCGCTCCGGGCCCTACTGGACCATGCCGTCGCCGATCAGCGCGCGCTCGACCCCGCGAATGCTGTTCCCGGCCAGAACAGCCTCGGTCGCGGTCATGTTCACGATGAAGCCGGCCGCGCGGCCAGCCCCGTCGAACCGGCTGCCGCGGACGGTGATCTCGCGCGTCGGCTGGGTCACGCCCTCCGCGCCGATCATCACGGCGGCGCGCCGGTTGCTGGTCTTCGGCCCCTTCTGCAGCGTGCTGTCGGCGATCACGAGCGAGCCGCCGTTGGGGATGTCGACGAGATAGCTGGAGGTGCCGGCGTCGCCGTCCTCGATGGTGGTGCCCAGGATCTCGGTCCGCAGGGCGCGCGACTTCACGTGGTGCGCCGTCTTGGTCTCGCGGAAGGTGGAATCCTCGATGCGCAGCAGCCGCGCGGTGTTCACGTAGATGCCGTGGGCGCAGTCCTTCTCGCAGCTTCCGTTGCGCGCGAACTCGCTGCGCCGGATCACGACCGTGCTTTCGGGATCGGCGGAGGTCAGGATCCCGTTTTCGTTGTTCACGAAGCGCGACTCCTCGACGGTCAGGTTCCGTCCCTCCGCGCGGATCCCGGCGCCGTTGCCGTCCGGCACCCGCGCCCGGGTGAAGGTGATGCCCTGGATGCGCGCGTCCGTCCCGCGGATCACGAAGATCGCCTTGCCCTCGCAGGTCCGGTCGGTCAGGACGACGCCGGGGCCTGTCCCCACGATCTGCAAGCGGTTCTGGGTCCAGACCGCGCAGTCGAAGTACTCGCCGGGCTCGATCTCGACACGGTCGCCGTCCCTGGCGACGCGCGCCGCCTCGCTCGGTGCCTTCAGCGGCCGGTCGGGCCCGACGCGCAGGGTTTCCGCCCTGGCCGTCCCCGCCGATCCCATGGCGGCGCCCAGGATGGCCGCCAGGGCCGCGGCGCAGGCGAGCCCCCGCATTCCCATTCCCAGCAGCACCGGCATCGCGGACCCTCCTCCTTTCGCGCGGATGGGACGATCATGGCCGCTCGGCAGGACTTGCGGGGAGGCGGGAAAGCTGGGTGCCCCGCCCGGACAGGCCGAGGCGCGTCAGAAGCACCCAGAGGAGCAGCGCCGCCACCCCGCCCGCGACGTCCCAGGCCTGGATCGCGCGGCCGGGCAGGAAGGCCTGGGCCACCAGCACAGCCGGCACGGCCAGCAGGCAGAACCGGCGCGGCAACCCCAGCGCCTCGGCCGCCCAGAGCGTCGCAAGGAAGCCGGCCGCGGCCAGGCCCAGCTCCGTCGCCGAGAGGTCCGGGCGGAACAGGACGCGGCCGATATTGGCGCGGATCTCCGAGATCTCGGAGGTCGGGGCGAAGGGCGCCAGCCGCGCGGCCGGCCAGGCGAGGGCGGCCGCGAGAAGGGCGGCCCGGCGCCGGTCGAGCCACCTGCGCCACCAATCGATGTCGATCCAGGCCGGCGGCCCGGTCCGACGGGCCGCGGACGCGCCGGCGAGAAGCCCCAGCGCGTTCCAGACGATGTCGCCCAGGCTCGGCACCCGGTCGGGCAAGAGGAACTGCACGCCCTGAAGGGCCACTGCCCAGCCCAGCGCCACGAGCAGGAGGCGTGCCGCCCGCGGTGCCGACGGCCCCTCCCCGTTGCGCCGCGCGAGCCAGACGGCCAGCATTCCCGCCGGCACGAACAGCGCAATGTTGGCCAGGATGTCGGTCTTGGACTGCGCGAAGGGAACGAAGCCCTGGACCTGCACCGCGGCAATGCATTCGGCGGAAACGCAGAAATCGAAGGGATAGAAGGACCCGTAGGCCGTGAAGGCGAGATAGAGCCACCAGAGGGGAAGCATCGCCGCTCCGTTCCGTACGCCTGCCCAATGTCCCCGGCCCCGGGCCGGGATCAATCGTGGCGAAAGGATCGCCGCTTCGCCCTGGCGGGGCACTCATATCCCGTGGGCCGGCGCAGGACGGTTGCGCGGGGCCGGCGGGCACGGCGGTTTCCAGGGATGCGCCCGCTCGGAGGCGCTCGGTCCGAATGGGTCGGGAGGGTGGTGCCGGCTGTCAGATTTGAACTGACGACCTGCCGCTTACGAAGCGGATGCTCTACCACTGAGCTAAGCCGGCGCCCTGGTCCCTGGACGGCCGAGGACGCCCGGGAGGCCGGAAGCTACAGCGCTTCGGCAGCGGGATCAAGCGCCGGCGATGCTCCACGGCTCGGTTCGGACCCCGTCCAGGGCCCAGAGCGGCCCCTCAGGACGGCGGCACGTCCCGCGCCGCCCGCTCGTAGCGGGGCCAGGTCCCGTAGGCCAGCGCCCACACGCCCGCGATCTCGAGCAGCGGGAACACCAGCACCAGCGCCCAGAGCGGGCTGCGGCCGGTCCGGGCGATCACGAAGCCGGCAAGACCGACCTTCGCCATCACGTAAAGGCCCACGATCAGCAGCGCGACCCATTCGGGAAGCTGCAGGATCGGCGCGAGCCAGGGCGCGGCGGAGGAGGACGGCTCCATCTCAGACCACCCTCTGCTTGGGCTGGCGGACGGGCGGAGCCGGCGGCATGGTCGGCCAGCGCTTGGCGACCAGGACAACCAGCGCCAGCAGGATGCCGATCTGCGGGATCAGGACGAGCGCGCCATAGCCGCCGGGCAGCCCGGCGCGCAGGAAGATCCGCCGCGCCGGCCAGAAGGTCAGGATCCCGGGCAGCACCCAGGAGAGGCTCAGGAGAAGGGTATCGCTCACGTCGCACCGTCGCGGGCCATCCGTCGGATGGGCAGGAAACAGGATCGGCGCGATTCCGTCGAGCGGCATTTGGCCGGGCGCCGCGGAGGCCGAAGCCCCCGCCTTGGGGAAGGGCTTGGGCGAAGAACAGATGACATGGCCCCGACGGGATGGGTCGGCCGGGGCGGATGTCGGGTCCGCCCCGGCCGGATCTCAGAGTGCGGCCACCGCGCGGCGCGGTCCGGCCACCAGCCAGATGATGAAGCCGAGGATCGGCATGATCACGATCAGCAGCGCCCACAGGATCTTGGCGCCCGTCGTGGCCGGGCTCGAGACGATGTTCATGATCGCCCAGATGTCGAGGGCGAGAACCACGAGCCCGAGGATCACTTCCATGGTCCGCTCCGTCAGCGGGTCTCGTCGCGGGCGGCATCGCCCGCATCCTCGAGCGCCTCGCCGGCCCGTTCGGCCATGTCGTCGGCCGCGTCGCCCGCGTCCTCCATGGCTTCGCCCGCGCCCTCGGCCAGGCCCTCGGCGTCGCGCTCGATCGCGGTGTCGTTGTCGGCCAGGTCGTCGTCCCCGCAGGCCGTCAGCGCGATCGCCGAGACGCCCAGGGCGCCGGCAAGGGCAAGACGGCGGAAGAGAGTAGAACCGGTCATTGAAAAGCTCCGTTTCCGTTCACGTCATCGTGCTTCCGCAAGAACAACACGCCGCGGACGAAACGGGTTCCACCGGTCAAGAAAGCGAATGAAGTAGAGCTAAAGAGCTAAAGCGGTGGGCTTGCCTGGCAAGCCCACCACCTCAGAGCGCCTGGGCGGCTTCCTTTTCAGCAATGACCGCAGCCATTGCCGCGCGCTCGGCTGCCGAGAGGCGCATGCTGTCCGACTTCAGCTGACCGCAGGCCGCCATGATGTCCTCGCCGCGCGGCGTGCGGACCGGGCTCGCATAGCCGGCGGCATTCACGAGGTCGGCGAAGCGCTCGATCTGCTTCCAGTCCGAGCGCTCGAACGGCGCGCCGGGCCAGGGATTGAAGGGGATCAGGTTGATCTTGGCAGGGATCCCGCGCAGCAGGCGGACCAGTTCCCGGGCGTCCGCCGCGCTGTCGTTCACGCCCTTCAGCATCACGTACTCGAAGGTGATGCGGCGGGCGTTCGAGAGGCCGGGATAGGTCCGGCAGGCCTCCAGCAGCTCGGCCAGGGGGTACTTGCGGTTGATCGGCACGATGCGGTCGCGCAGCTCGTCGGTGACGGCATGCAGGCTGACCGCGAGGTTGACGCCGAGCTCTTCGCCGCAGCGCTTCATCATCGGGACGACGCCCGAGGTCGAGAGCGTGATGCGGCGCTTTGAGATCGCGATCCCCTCGCCGTCCATCACGATGCGCAGCGCCTTGGCCACGTTCTCGTAATTGTAGAGCGGCTCGCCCATGCCCATCATCACGATGTTGGACAGCAGGCGGCCGTCCTTCGGCGCCGGCCACTCCCCGATGGCGTCGCGCGCCATCATGACCTGGCCCACGATCTCGCCGGCCTCCAGGTTCCGCACCAGGCGCTGCGTGCCGGTGTGGCAGAAGCGGCAGGTCAGCGTGCAGCCGACCTGGGAGGACACGCAGAGCGTCCCGCGGTCCTCCTCGGGGATGTGGACGGTTTCGAACTCCTGGCCGTCGCGCATGCGCAGCAGCCATTTCCGCGTGCCGTCCTCGGACTGGAGGTCGCGGCTGACGCCCGGACGGCCGATGGTCAGGCTCTCGGCCAGGCGCTGGCGCACGGGCCTGGCCAGCGTCGTCATGGTCTCGAAGTCGGTCGCGCCGCGATGGTAGATCCAGTGCCAGACTTGGCGCGCGCGGAAGGCTTCGAGGCCGAGCTCGACGAGAAGGTCGGTCAGTTCGGTGCGGTCGAGGCCGACGATGTCGCGGCGGCCGTCCGCGTCGTTGGCGGGCGGCGCGAAGACGCCGGCATGGCTGAGGGCTCCCATGCGCGCAGAAATGGGAGCCCGCCCCGGCGCTGTCAAAGGGATTCTGCGAGCGCTAGCGCTTCACGCCGCAGGCCTGGTTTATCGCCTGGTAGGACGCGCTGAAGCCGGCGAGGCTGTAGGTGTCCGTCGTCTTCGTCCCGCGGCTCGAGGTGCCGCGCACCACGGCCGTCTGGCCGCCGCGCATGGCCTGGACGAGCTGGCGGTCGGTGCTGTCGTCGCGGGCCCAGGCGCTGTCGCCGTCGGTGAAGAGACGGAAGTTCTGGTTACCGACCTGGATCGTCACCTCGCTCCCGGGCTGGAAGCTGTAGCCCGCGAGGACGCTGACCACGTCCAGGCTCTTCTCCGAAGGCCGGTGCGTGACCATCAGGAAGGGCTGGCCGCGGCGCGTGAAGTTGCCCTCCTGGTTCTTGGGCTGCGAGACGATGTAGCAGGTCTTCCTGCTGCCCTCGTCGAGCGCCAGGGCGGCCCAGTCGCGGGAGGTGCCGAGCGACTTGGGCTCCTGGGCAGCCGCCGGGCCCGCAGCGGCCAGGAAGGTCGCGAGGAGCGCCGCCGCGAAGGGCGCGGCGAGCGGACGGAGGCGAAGGGCCGGACGGGCGGCCGGTCGGTTGGCGGGCTGGCGCGGGCTCATCTTCCGGAGGGGGCGGCGTGATCGGACGGCGCACACTATATCGACCGGCCGGGGATTTCCAGACCGCGGCAGGCTGGCCTTCGCGCTCGGGATCGGGCAAACATGCGCCGGGGATCCGCCCGCGGGCCGGATGCTGCAGCGTGGCCGGAACGATGTCAGACACCCGATCGGACGAAGGCCGGGCGCCCAACGATCTGCTGCTCGCGGTCGCGCGCGGGGGTGACCGCGCGGCCTTCTCGGCCCTGTTCCGCCATTTCGCGCCACGCCTGAAGGCCTATCTGACGCGCCTGGGCGCCGAAGGGGCGCTGGCCGACGAGCTGGTCCAGGAGGTGATGCTGACGGTCTGGCGGCGGGCCGGGGACTTCGACCCTGCCCAGGCCTCGGCGGCCACCTGGATCTTCACCATCGCGCGCAACCGGCGCATCGACGGTCTGCGGCGCGAGGCCCGGCCCGAGATCGACCCATCGGACCCGGCGCTGGTACCCGGCGCGCCCGAAGCGGCCGACCGGGCGATCGAGACTTCCCAGGACACCGCCCGGCTCCATGCCGCGATCGCAGGGCTGCCCGGCGAGCAATCCGAGCTGCTGCGCTTGGCGTATTACGAGGACCAGCCGCACAGCGCCATCGCCGAGCGGACGGGGCTGCCCCTGGGTACGGTGAAGTCCCGCCTGCGCCTTGCCCTGGGGCGGCTGCGCAGGACGCTGGTCGACGAATAGCCGCATTGGACTAGATCGCTATCGAAGGTCGGAGAAAGGCACAGATGCCGAGCCATCACCCTAGCGAGGAGATGCTGATGGACTATGCCGCCGGCAGCCTGGCCGAGGCGCCGGCCCTGCTTGTTGCGACCCATCTCGCCCTCTGCCCGGAATGCCGGCACCGCGTCAGCGCCTTCGAGGCGCTGGGCGGCGTGCTGCTTGAGGAGCTCTCGCCCGCGCCGCTGGGGGCCGAGGCGCTTGACGCGGTGCTCGCCCGCCTGGACGACCCGGCGGCGCTGGAACCGCCGCCCCGCACCCCCCGGGCGACCGTGACGGCCGCGCCGGCCACACCGCCGCGGCCCGCGCCCCTGTTGCCGGAGCCGCTGCGCAGCTATGCCGGCGGCGATCCCGATACGATCGCCTGGCGCCGCGTCATCGGCGGGATCGAGGAGCACGTTCTGCCGGTCGCGCGCACGGACTTCAAGGCCTGCCTCTACCGCATCGCCCCGGGCGTCGTGGTTCCGCGCCACACCCATGGCCGGTCCGAGATGCTGCTGGTCCTGGAGGGCGCCGTCCGCGACCGCGGCATGCGCTTCGGGCGCGGCGACGTCTCCTTTGCCGATGGCGGGATCGACCATTCCCCCGCGGCCGAGCCGGAGCGGCCCTGCATCTGCCTGGCCGTGCTGGATGGGCCGTTGCGCCTGACCGGCCCCATCGGCCGCTGGCTGAACCGCTTCGTGAAGCTCTGAGCGCCAGCCTGCCGATCCAGCCGCCGGCTCAGCGGAGCGCGAGCCCGCCGCCCGTGCGCAGCGCCCGCTCGAACGCCGCCTTCCCCGGCCCGGCAAGCCACGCGTCCATGCTCAGCATGCCCGGGAACTCCCGCCGCAGGGCGGGGATGTCGGCTGCACCTGCGAGACGCCCCCCGTCCAGCAGCCTCGCGAGCCCGCCGAGGAGGGGGTCGTCCTCCAGGAGCGCATCGGGGAACCTCTCGTAGACGATGGGGCACCCCGCCGCACGGCTGAACTTCTCGGCCAGCATATTGCCGGACACGCTGTCCCCGGCGATCTCGAACGTCCTGCCGCGGAAACGCTCGCGGTCCGCCAGGATGCCGGCGACGATCCGGCCGATATCCGCCACCGCGATGACCTGCATGGCCTGGTCAGGTCGCATCAGGAAGCGGTGGCGCCCCTCGTTGAGGCCGAGGCCGGGCAGCAGCAGGATCTCCATGAATGCGCTCGGCCGCACGATCGTGCTCGCCACGGCCAGGCCGCGGATATGGGCCTCGATCTCGCTCTTGGTGTCGAAATGCGCGATGCCGGTCCTCTCCGCCCCCGCGGCATTGGCCGAGCTGTAGACGAGATGTCCAACCCCCGCCTCGGCCGCAGCATCGGCCACGGCCCTGCCGTAGCGGACCTCGTCCGCGTCGCTGACGCCATGGGCCGCCCCCTGCCCCGAGCTCGGCTGGACGCTGAAGACCCCGTAGGCGCCCTTCATCGCCGCGCGCAGCGACGCGGCGTCGCCGAGATCGCCCGGGACCACCTCGATCCGATTGGGCGCCAGCGTGGCTGCCAGCGCACGCACCTTGGCGGATGCGGGATCGCGCACCAGCGCCCGCACCCGCCACCCCTCGGCCGCGAGGGCCGCCGCGACCGATCCCCCCTGCTGGCCCGTCGCCCCCAGCACCAGCACGACCCCATCCTGAACGGACATCGTAGGTATCCATTAGTAACCATTGACGGTTACGAAACTAGCCCATTAGGAATCGCCCGCAAGACGGCACAAATCCGTGCCCCAGGCACAGGAGGGTAACCTTGGCCGAGATCCATGGACGGCCCTACGCGATGACCGGCCGCGGCCCGGTCCTGACGCCGTGCGCGCCCCACGACGTGCTGGCGCGTCTGGGGGACAAGTGGACGATCCTGGTCATGTCCCTCCTGTCGCTGGCGCCGGGCAACCAGCTGCGCTTCTCCGACCTCCGGCGCGGGATCCGGGGCATCTCGCAGCGCATGCTGACCCTGACGCTGCGCAACCTCGAGCGGGACGGGCTGCTGACGCGCCACTACTTTCCCGAGGTGCCGCCCCGCGTCGAATACGCGCTGACGGAGATGGGCCGGAGCATGCTGCCGGCCCTCGAAGGCTTCACGGCCTGGATCCGGTCCAACTGGCCGTCGATCGAGGCCGCGCGCGCGGCCTATGATTCCCGCGGGGAGCCCGGGGCGGACGGAACCTAGAATCGCCCCCTTGCGCGGATCACGGAGCCGAGCGGCATGAACGACGTGCTCAAGGGATATGAGGCCGCAGCCACGCCCGATCTCATCGATCGTT
This sequence comes from Arenibaculum pallidiluteum, assembly GCF_017355985.1. Lineage (GTDB taxonomy): Bacteria > Pseudomonadota > Alphaproteobacteria > Azospirillales > Azospirillaceae > Arenibaculum > Arenibaculum pallidiluteum. The sequence continues at coordinate 107,020 of NZ_JAFIQU010000007.1, read as the reverse complement.
ACGAGGCGATCTCGCCGCTGCAGCTCTATGAGCCTGTTCTCGATCTCTTGCCCGACGCCCCATCCCGCGTCGCCGACATCGGTGCCGGGACCGGCAGGGACGCGGCATGGATGGCGAGCAAGGGGCACGTCGTCGTGGCGGTCGAGCCGGTTCGCGCATTTCGACGGGCCGGCCTGGCCCTGCACGGTTCCACCGCGATCGAGTGGGTGGACGACAGCCTTCCGGGCCTGGGAAAGCTGTCCCGCCACGGACGGTTCGACTGCGTCCTGCTATCGGCCGTCTGGCACCATCTGGACCACGCGCGACGGCCCGAGGCCATCCAGGCGCTCGCCGGCCTGACGGCGCCGGGCGGGCTCCTGGTGATGTCGCTTCGACATGGGCCAGCCACCCCGGATCGCCGCGTCTTCGATGCGGCGCCCGACGAGACGATCGGAGCTGCGAGGGAGCGCGGCTTCTCGCTGGTACGCCGGCGCGAAGCGGGGTCCGTTCAGGCAGCCAACCGCTCAGGCGGCGTCCGTTGGACCTGGCTCGCATTCGCGATGTCGTGACCGTCGGTCACGCCCTCAGGCCGGGCCGGCGCCTTCGGGCCCGGCCGCGCCCTTGCGCAGGCGCATGCGCTGGCGGCTGCGGCTGTAGGTGCGGCCGCGCTCGGGTCCGGGATGCGGGCCGCCCGGGCGCACCGGGCGCTCGGCGAAGCGGCCGAGGCTGATCATGCGGTCGTACATCACGAGCGCGCCGGCGACGCCGAGGTTCACGCAGAAGCGCGTCGGGATCTTCACGACGAAGTCGCAGCGCTCGACCAGGGCGGGCGACAGGCTGCCCTGCTCGGGCCCCAGGACATAGGCCGCGCGCAGCGGATGCCGGAAGCTCGGCAGCTCCACCGCCTCGTCCAGCAGCTCGACGCCGACCAGCGCGCAACCCTCGGGAAGGCGCAGCGCGCCCGGGTCGTCGAAGGCGTAGACCGGCAGATGCAGCGCCGCCTCGGAGGTGTCCGAGACGCGGAGCTGCCGCAGGTCGAGGCCGCTGCCGACGGTGAAGGCGAAGCTGGCCCCGAAGGCATGCGCCGAGCGCACGAGGTTCCCGAGGTTCAGCATCTTGCTGGTGCCCTCGGCGCCAATGGCGAAATAGCCGCGAATCATCGGCGGACCTTGCACCGCCGCGGACGACAGGGCAAGTATCCCCGATCTCACTCAGGAGCTGCCCGGGGCTGCCCGGAGCCAGCGGGGGCATGATGCCGCACGATCACGGGCGCGACGCGGGCCACGGGCACAATCACCACGGCCATGGTCATGACCATGACCACCAGCACGGTCATGGGCATGACCATGATCACGGGCACGGCGGCTGCTGCGGCCACGACCATGGGCACGACCATGGCCACGGCCACCATCACCATGGCCACGCCCATGTCGGCGAGGACGCCGCCCCCGTCCTGGTCGAGGTGACGCGCGGCGAGATGGTGGAATCGCGCCACCGCGCCGCTGCCTGCATCGTCGACACCCAAGGCCGGGTGCTGCGCGCCTGGGGCGATTTCGAGCAGCTCGTCTACCCGCGCTCGGCCATCAAGTCGATCCAGGCGATCCCGCTGGTCGAGACCGGCGCCGCCGATACCTTCGGCCTCGGCGAGGAGGAGCTGGCCCTGGCCTGCGCCTCGCACAGCGGCGAGCCCGTGCATGTGCGCACCGTGGGCGCCTGGCTGCACCGCATCGGCTGCTCGCCCGACGACCTCGAATGCGGCCGGCACCTGCCCTACAACCCCGAAGAGGAGCGGCGCATGCTGCGCGCGGGCGAGGAGCCCTCGACGCTGCACAACAACTGCTCGGGCAAACATGCGGGCATGCTGACCACGGCGCGCCACATGGGCGAGCCGATCCAGGGCTACATCCGGCGCGAGCACGCCGTTCAGCAGCGGATCCTGGGCGTGATGGAGCAGATGGCCGGGCTCGGCCTGGGCGAGGCGCCCTGGGGCGTCGACGGCTGCGGCATCCCGACGGTGGCCATGCCGCTGGGCAACCTCGCCTTCTCCATGGCGCGCGTCGCCGATCCCAGCGGCCTGCCGGACCATCGCGCCGAGGCCGTGACGCGCCTGCGCACGGCCTGGGGCCGGCACCCCCTGCTGGTCGGCGGGACCGAGAGCTTCGACACCCGCTTCATGCAGGCGCTGGACGGCCGGCTGCTGGTCAAGGGCGGGGCCGAAGGCGTGATGTGCGTCGTGGTCCCCGAGCACGGGCTGGGCCTCGCCCTGAAGGTCGAGGACGGCGCCAGCCGCGCGCCCGGCATCGCGGCCGCGGGCGTGCTGCGCGCCGTCGGCCTGATCTCGGATGCCGAGTGGGAGCGGCTGGACGCCGTCGTGCGCACGCCGCTGAAGAACCGCGCCGGCCTGCAGGTCGGCGAGGTGCGCCCGGCGCTGGCCTGACGCCGGCGCGGGAGCGGGCTGTGGCACGCGGAGCAGAGTCACGCGGGACAGAGTCACGCGGGGCAGAAGCACTTGGCATGGGGCGCGGATCGTGAGGGGCGAGGACCTGCGCGCCCAGTACGAGGCCTATCCCTACCCCGCGCGCGATCCCGCCGACGAGCGGCGGCGCCTGGTCACGGGCTCACCGAGCCATCTGGACGAGCTGAACCATTTCGGATTCGGCGGCCGCCTGGACTTCTCGCGCCCCTTCCGCGTCCTGGTGGCCGGCGGCGGCACCGGCGACGCCACCATCATGCTGGCCCAGCAGGCGCGCGACGCCGGCATCCCGGCCGAGATCCTGCACCTGGACCTCTCGGACGCCTCGCGCGCCATCGCCGAGGCGCGAGCGCGCGTGCGCGGCCTGGACAGCGTGAGTTTCGAACGCGGCTCCCTGCTGGAGCTCGGCGGCCGCGGCCCCTTCGACTACATCGACTGCTGCGGGGTGCTCCACCACCTCGAGGATCCCGCGGCCGGGCTGCGCTCGCTGGCCGGTGCGCTCGCGCCCGGCGGCGCCATGGGCGTCATGGTCTACGGCACCTACGGGCGCAGCGGGCTCTATCCGCTGCAGGAGGCGCTGCGCCAGCTCGGCGCGGAGCTTGCGCCCGCGGCGCGGGTCGCCCAGGCCCGGCGCCTCCTGGAGCGGCTGCCGCCGACCAACGGCTTCCGCCGCAATCCGTTCCTGGGCGACCACAGGCAGTCGGATGCCGGGCTCTACGACCTGCTGCTGCATTCGCGCGACCGCGCCTACACGGTGCCCGAGCTGGCCGCGCTGGTGGAGGAGTGCGGCCTTGCCGTCGCGGCCCTGGTCGAGCCCATGCGCTATGCGCCCGAGACGTGGATCAAGGATCCCGCCCTGCTGGCTCCCCTGCGAGAGCGCCCCTGGCTGGAGCGCGCCGCCTTCGCCGAGCGCGTCGCGGGATCGCTGACCAAGCACGTGGCCTATCTGACGCGTCCCGGGGATGCCGCCGGCGCGGTCGCGCGGCCCGACGGGCCGGACACCGTCCCGGTGCTGCGTGACCTCGACGGCCCGGCCCTGGCCAAGGGCCTGAGGCCCGGGGCCAGCCTGGACGCCGACCTGGCCGGCCTGACCCTGAGCCTGGCCCTGCCCCGCCTCGCCGGCCCGATCCTGGCACGCATCGATGGCCGGACTCCGCTGGGCGCGATCCACGAGCAGCTCCGCGCCCTCGACGGCGCGCTGGGCTGGGACGCCTTCAAGGCCCAGTTCGACGCCCTCTACGCCCCGCTGAACGGCCTCGCGAAGCTGCTGCTGCGCAATCCCTGAGGGCGGGAGCTGTTCCGGGCCGCCCCCTCAGGCCCCCAGCGCCGCCGCGATCGCGCGGCCGATCTCCGCCATGCCGGCGTTGCGCTCGGCCAGGGGGGCGCGGGTTCCGGTGATGTAGACTGCCGCGACCACCGGTCCACGCCCCGGCGGCCAGATCACGGCGATGTCGTTGGTCGTGCCGTGGTCGCCCGTACCTGTCTTGTCGCCGATACGCCAGCCCTTCGGGAGGCCTGCGCGCAGCCGGTCGTCACCAGTCCTGTTCGCGACGAGCCATGCGGCCAGCTGCTCGCGCGAGGTCGCGGAAAGCCGGTCGCCGAGGACGAGCGCGCGCAGGCTGGCCGCCATGGCGCCAGGTGTCGTCGTGTCGCGCGCATCGCCGGGCAGCGCCTCGTTGAGGTCGGTCTCCCACCGGTCGAGCCGCGTCTTGACGTCGCCGAGCGAACGCGCGAATTCCGTCAGGCCGGGGGGCCCGCCGATCCGGCGCAGGATCAGGTTGGCCGCCGTGTTGTCGCTCTGGGTGATAGCGGCCTCGCAGAGCTCGGCCAGCGTCATCCCGTCGCCGCCGGCCCTGGCCTTCGTCGCAGGCGAGTGGCTCACAAGGTCCGCGGCCGTGAAGCGGATCTTCCGGCCCAGCGCTTCCTGGCCAGCATCGACCCGCGCCAGCACGGCCCCTGCCGCCATGGCCTTGAAGGTGCTGCACATCGGGAAGCGCTCGCCCGAGCGGTGGGACCAGCTTCGTCCCGACCCGGTGTCGAGGATGGCTGCGCCCAGCTTCGCGCCCAGCCTCGATTCGACGTCGGCCAGCGTTCCCGCCAGGATATCTCCGCCCGCGAGCGCCAGGCGCGGGGGCGCCAGCGCGCAGGTGGCCGCCAAGCCGAGCATTGCCGAAAATCCACGCCGCGTCAGTGCTCCCCGCACGTCGTCCTCCATCCTCGTCTGCCGCGCGATCCGTTCTGCGGCCCCGATCTGGTATGGACCCGGCAGGCGGGACCCGCCAAACCACGTTATTTGTGGCCTGTCCCAAGCTGGATTTGGGCTTCGTGACGCACGCACGGCCGATCAGGCGCCCTGGGCTCGTCAGGGCGCGCCGCCGGTTCGGATGGATCGGAGAGAGCCCTCTCGGGCGCGACCTTCAGACGTCGGGGAACAGGTCGCGGTAGAGGTCCCGGTAGTGCCGGGCTGAGGCCGTCCAGGAGAAGTCCTGGGCCATGGCATTGCGCTGGACGCGGCGCCAGGCCTCGGGATCCCGGTAGAGCTCCAGGGCCGCGGCGAAGCCCCAGGACAGGCCCTGGACGTCGGCATCGTCGAAGACGAAGCCGGTCGCCGCGCCCAGCATGCCGGGAGCGGCATGGACGACGGTGTCGGCGAGGCCCCCGGTCCGCCGGACCAGCGGCAGGGACCCGTATTTCAGCGCGTACATCTGGACGAGGCCGCAGGGCTCCGAGCGCGACGGCATCACGATCACGTCGGCGCCGCCCTGCACGCGGTGGGAGAGCGCCTCGTCATAGCCGATGAAGGTGCCGACCTGGCCGGGATGGCGCTGGGCCAGCGCCTGGAAGCCTTCCTCCAGCGCCGCCTCGCCCGAGCCCAGCACGGCGAGCTGCGCGCCCTGCGCCAGCAGCCGCGGCGCTGCGTGAAGCAGCAGGTCGAAGCCCTTCTGCTGGGTCAGCCGGCTGATCACGCCGAAGAGCGGCGCGGCCGGATCGGCGTCCAGCGCGAACTCGGCCTGCAGCGCGGCCTTGCACGCCGCCTTCCCGGCCATGTCCTCGGCCGTGTAGCGGGCGGGCAGGCGCGCGTCGGTCGCGGGGCTCCAGACGCCGTAGTCGACGCCGTTCAGGATGCCCGAGAGGTCGCCCGCGCGCCCCTGGAGCAGCCCTTCCATGCCCATGCCGCCTTCGGGCGTCTGGATCTCCAGCGCATAGGTCGGGCTGACGGTCGTGATGCGGTCGGCGTACCAGAGCGCCGCCTTCAGGAAGCCGATCTGGCCGTGGTACTCGAGCCCGTCGATGCTGTAGGCCTCGGGCGGGATCGCGAGCTCGTTCAGCACGGTGGGCGGGAAGACGCCCTGGTAGGCGATGTTGTGGATCGTCGAGACCGTCGCCGGCCGCGGCCACTGGCGCAGGCCGATATAGGCCGGCGCCAGACCGGCCTGCCAGTCATGGGCATGGACGATGTCCGGCCGCCAGCGCCAGCCGCCGCCCTCGCCGGCCAGCCAGGCCGCCGCCCAGCCGAGCAGCGCGAAGCGCCGGTGGTTGTCGGCCCAGTCGCGGCCCTGGGGATCCAGGTAGGGGTTGCCCGGCCGGTCGTAGAGCCGCGGCGAATCGACGGCGTAGCAGGCGACGCCCTCGGCCGTCCTTCCCACCAGCAGACGCGCCGGGGCGCCGCCCCAGGGATTGGGCAGCTCGCCGACGACCCTGATGCCCGAGAGTCCGTCCAGGATCCGCGGGTAGCCCGGCAGCAGCAGCCGGGCATCGACGCCGATGCCCAGCAGCGCGCCGGGCAGCGCCCCCACCACGTCGGCGAGGCCGCCGGTCTTGACGAGCGGGTAGAATTCCGAGGCGACGTGAAGGACGCGCATGCCCGGGTCAGGCCTTCAGCCGTTCGAGCATCTCGCGCGTGATCAGGGTCACCCCCGCATCGGTGCGGTGGAACCGCCGGGCGTCCTCCTCGGGGTCCTCGCCGACCACCAGCCCGTCGGGGATCCGGCAGCCGCGGTCGACCACCACCCGGGACAGTCGCGCATGCCGGCCGATTTCGACCTCCGGCAGGATCACCGACCGCTCGAGCCGGCAGTAGCTGTTGACGCGCACGCGGTTGAACAGCAGCGAGCCGCGGACCGAGGCGCCCGACACGATGCATCCCGCCGAGACCAGGCTGTCCACCGCGGTCCCGCGCCGGCTGTCGTCGTCGAAGACGAACTTCGCGGGGGGGAGCTGCTCCTGGTAGGTGAAGATCGGCCAGTCCTGGTCGTAGAGGTTCAGGGCCGGCGTCACCGCCGTCAGGTCGAGATTGGCCTCCCAGTACGCATCGATGGTGCCGACGTCGCGCCAGTAGGGCTCCGTCGCCCCGGGATTGACGATGCAGGAATCCTCGAAGCGGTGGGCGATGGCGTTGGCCCGCGGAACGATGTACGGGATCAGGTCCTTGCCGAAGTCCCGGCTCGAGGTCGGGTCGGCCGCATCGCGCATGAGCTGGTCGTAGAGGAAGCCGGCGCTGAAGACGTAGATGCCCATGCTGGCGAGCGCGCGGTCGGGCTTTCCGGGGATCGGGGGCGGATCGGCGGGCTTCTCCAGGAAGCCCACGATGCGCCCGCCCTCGTCCACATGCATCACGCCGAAGGCGCGGGCCTGCTCGCGAGGAACCTCGATGCAGCCGACCGTCAGGTCGGCGCCGGTCTCGATGTGCTGGCGCAGCATCACCGAGTAGTCCTGCTTGTAGATGTGGTCGCCCGCGAGGATCAGGACGTAGTCGGCGCTGCGCGCGCGCAGGATATCGAGGTTCTGGTACACGGCATCGGCCGTGCCCTGGTACCAGCTCGTCTCGTCGATGCGCTGCTGCGCGGGCAGGAAGTCGACGTATTCGCCCATCTCGCCGCGCATCCAGTTCCAGCCGCGCTGGAGGTGCACCAGCAGCGAGTGGGACTTGTACTGGGTGATGACGCTGATGCGCCGGATCCCGGAGTTGATGCAGTTCGACAGCGCGAAATCGATGATCCGGAACTTGCCGCCGAAATGCACGGCGGGCTTGGCCCGTCGGTCGGTAAGCTGCTTCAGGCGGCTGCCCCGCCCCCCGGCCAGCACCAGGGCGATCGCGCGCTTCGGCGCAAGACGGATTTCGCGTTCGACGGGCACGGCGACCTCTCGGGTGTTTTCCCTTGGCGTCCTTGGCTGCCCGCCGCGGGCTGCGGAGGACGGCGGGCGCAACCTGACACATTTCCCAGGGACGAACCACACGGCCGGATTGGGGAGGCCAAAGGCCATGGATGCACAACTCTTGGGCAGATTGGCGCCTAGAATCCGATGTCGCCGTCGGCCCAGCCTATGGCGGACCGGCTAAGCCCCTCTCCCACTTTCGATTTTGCATAGCGGCAACGTGATTCTGCCCAATAAAAAGGCAGAGCGACGGGGCACGGACCGGGCCGGAACCGCGGCATTGGCGGAAAGGGCCGGCTGAATCGGCTGAATCCCCTGGGCAAATCTTCGGCATGGTTCTTGAAAGAAGCGGTCGGCCCGCTGGCCACCGCCCGGCGCCGGATGCGTCCCGGCCGGGGGACGCTCCGGCGGGCGGGCCGATACGAACCCAGTGAAGAGGATTTGCTGATGACCCGTCTTCTTGCCCTCGCCGCGCCGCTCCTGGCTGCGCTCGTGGCGGCGGTCGCGCTGCCGGGCGGTGCGCTGGCCCAGGACGCGGCCGCCCCGACCACGGACACGGGCGACACTGCCTGGATGCTGACCTCCACCGCGCTCGTCCTGATGATGACGATCCCCGGCCTCGCCCTCTTCTACGGGGGCATGGTCCGCAAGATGAACGTGCTCGCCACGGTCATGCAGAGCTTCGCGATCTGCTGCCTGGTCGCGGTGCTCTGGGTGCTGGTCGGCTACAGCCTCGCGTTCTCGAGCGGCTCCGCCTATGTGGGCGGGCTGGACCGGATCCTTCTCTCGGGCATGGCCGATCTGTCGACGCCGCTGTCCCTCGGCGAGGGTGACGGCGCGGTCGCGTTCACGATCCACGAGACCGTGTTCGTGATGTTCCAGATGACCTTCGCGATCATCACGCCGGCGCTGATCGCCGGCGCCTTCGCGGACCGCATGAAGTTCTCGGCCATGCTGGTCTTCATGGGTCTGTGGTCGCTGATCGTCTACGCGCCGATCGCCCACTGGGTCTGGCACCCGAACGGCTTCCTGTTCGGCGACGGCGTGCTCGACTTCGCCGGCGGCACGGTCGTCCACATCAACGCGGGCGTCGCGGGCCTGGTCGCCGCCATCGTGATCGGCAAGCGCACGGGCTACCCGACCGAGCACTTCACCCCGCACAACCTGGTGCTGAGCCTGATCGGCGCCTCGCTGCTGTGGGTGGGCTGGTTCGGCTTCAACGCGGGCTCCGCCGCCGCCGCCAACGGCCGCGCCGGCATGGCCATGCTGGTCACCATGGCCGCCGCCGCCGCCGCGGGCCTCGTGTGGATGTTCGTGGAGTGGGCCGCCAAGGGCAAGCCCAGCGTCCTCGGCATCATCTCGGGCGCGGTCGCCGGTCTCGTCGCGATCACCCCGGCCTCCGGCTTCGTCGGCCCGGGCGACGCGATCGTCATCGGCGGCGTCGCGGGCGTCGTCTGCTACTGGGGCGCCACCGGCCTGAAGCGGATGCTCGGCTACGACGACAGCCTGGACGCCTTCGGCGTGCACGGGCTCGGCGGCATCGTCGGCGCGGTGCTGACGGGCGTCTTCGCCCGCAGCGCCATCGGCGGCGAGGCGGCGACCGGCCTGCTCGAGGGCAATGCCGGCCAGGTCGTGACGCAGGTCTGGGGCATCGTCGCCACCATCGTGTGGAGCGCCGTCGCCAGCTTCGTGATCCTGAAGGTCGTCGACCTGGTGATCGGCCTGCGCGTCAGCACCGACATCGAGCGCGAGGGCCTGGACCTGAACCTGCATGGCGAAGCGGTCCACTGATCGCCGGTCCATCGGTCGCGGGAAGGCCGCCGGGGTTCGCCCCGGTGGCCTTTTCCCTTTTCAGGCCCCTCGTTTCATGCCTTGTTTCACGCCTCGGCGAGGAAGTCCAGCAGCGCCCGCGCGAGCGCCTCGGGCGCCTCCTCGGCCATGTGGTGGCCGCAGTCCAGGCCCCATCCGCGCAGATCGGGCGCCCAGCGCCGCCAGACCGCCAGCGGGTCACCGTAGAGCGCTTCGAGGTCGTCCCGGCGCGACCACAGGTGCAGCACGGGGCAGGCCAGCACCCGGCCGGCCTGCCGGTCGGCGAGGTCGTGCTCCCGGTCGATGCCGAGCCCGGCGCGGTAGTCCTCGATCATGCCGTGCACCGTCGCGGGGTCGTGGATCGCCGCCCGGAAGTCCTCGTAGGCCTCGGCCCCCATGGCATCGGGCGAGCCGCCGTACCAGGCGTCGGGATCGGCGAGGATCGCGCGCTCGGGCTTGTCGGGGACGGCGAAGAAGAACCAGTGCCACCAGGCCTGGGCGAAGCGCGCATCGCAGCGCTCCAGCGCCTCGAGGATCGGCACCCCGTCCAGGACCGCGAGGTGCGCGACCGCGCCGGGATGGTCCATGGCGGTGCGGAAGGCCGTGTAGCAGCCGCGGTCATGCCCGACGACCGCGAAACGGGGAAAGCCCAGCCGCTCCATCAGCGCGATGCAGTCGCGCGCCTTGGCCCGCTTGGACGAGCCCGCGTGGTCTGGTGCGTCGGCCGGCTTCGAGGACCGGCCGAAACCGCGCAGGTCCGGACAGACCACCGTGTGCGAGGCCGCCAGCAGCGGCGCCACCCGGTGCCAGGTGGCATGGGTGCGGGGATGACCGTGCAGCAGCAGGACAGGCGGCCCCGCGCCTCCGTGCCGCACGCGGAGCGTCGCCTCCGGCAGCTCGACCATGTCGAGCGCGAAGCCCTCGAACATCGCAGCCCCCTTTCCCACCCTTCCGTTCCCCCGATGCCGGGGCAACCGGGCGGCGGCCAGGGGCGTTCCCGCCATCGCGCCGGGCCCCCGCGCCGCTGCGACAATCGCGCGTCTGTCCGCCCGGCCGCGAGATCCCCGTTCATCTTTCATTGACTCTGTGCCACATACATAGACCTTGCGATTCCGCTCCGGACAGACCGCTAGAACTTGAGCCAAGCACTCCTCTTCGCCGAACAGGACCCGGCCGTCGACGTGCTGCGGCGCGTCTTCGGCTATCCCCAGTTCCGCGGGCCCCAGGCCGAGATCGTGGACCATGTGATCCGCGGCGGCGACGCGCTGGTCCTGATGCCCACGGGCGGCGGAAAGTCGCTGTGCTACCAGGTTCCGGCCCTGGTCCGGCCGGGCATGGCGGTGGTGGTCTCGCCGCTGATCGCGCTGATGCGCGACCAGGTGGACGCGCTGCGCCAGCTCGGCGTCAGCGCGGCCTACCTGAACTCGTCCCTGGACTGGCGCGAGGCGCAGGAGGTCGAGCGGCAGATCGCGGCGGGGGCGCTCGACCTCGTCTACGTGGCGCCCGAGCGGCTGGTCACGCCGCGCTTCCTCGAGCTGCTGGCGCGCACCGAGGTCTGTCTCTTCGCCCTGGACGAGGCCCATTGCGTCAGCCAGTGGGGCCACGACTTCCGCCCCGAGTACCTGCAGCTCTCGATCCTCGCCGAGCGCTTCCCCGAGGTCCCTCGGATCGCGCTGACCGCCACGGCCGACAACCAGACCCGCGCCGACATCGTCCAGCGCCTCCGGCTGCAGGACGCCGAGGTCTTCATCTCCAGCTTCGACCGGCCCAACATCACCTACCGGGTGGTGCCGAAGCGCGAGCCCAAGCGCCAGCTCCTGGAGTTCATCCAGACCAACCACCCCGAGGACGCCGGCATCGTCTACTGCCTGTCCCGCGCCAAGGTCGAGGACACGGCCGAATGGCTGGCGCGCGAGACCGGGCGCGAGGTGCTGCCCTACCACGCCGGGCTGGAGCCCGGCCTGCGCGAGGCGAACCAGGACCGCTTCACCAAGGGCGAGGGCGTGATCGTCTGCGCCACGGTCGCCTTCGGCATGGGGATCGACAAGCCCAACGTGCGCTTCGTCGCCCATCTCGACCTGCCCAAGAGCCTGGAGGCCTATTACCAGGAGACCGGACGCGCCGGCCGCGACGGGCTGCCCGCCACTGCCTGGATGACCTATGGCGTCCAGGACGTCGTCACCCTGCGCCAGATGCTGGAGCAGAGCGAGGCGCCGGAGGAGATCAAGCGCGTCGAGCGCGCCAAGCTGGAGGCCCTGGTCGGCTATTGCGAGTGCGCGGCCTGCCGGCGCCAGGTGCTGCTGAACTATTTCGGCGAGACGCTGGCGGAGCCGTGCGGCAACTGCGACACCTGCTTCGAGCCCGTCGAGACCTTCGACGGCACGGTCCTGGCCCAGAAGGCGCTGTCGGCGGCATACCGCACGGGCCAGCGCTTCGGGGCCGGCCATCTGATCGACGTGCTGCGCGGCTCGGCCACGGAGAAGGTCGGCAAGTTCGGCCACGACAAGCTGAAGACCTTCGGCTGCGGAACCGAGCTGTCCAAGCAGGAGTGGCAGGCGGTGTTCCGCCAGCTCATCGCGTCGGGCCTGCTGGAGGTCGACCATGAGAGCTACGGCGGGCTGCGCCTGACGCCCGGAGCGGTCGCCGTGGTCAAGGGCGGCCAGTCCGTGCGCCTGCGCCGCGATCCCGCGGCCGGCACGAAGAAGAGCCTGCGCGAAGCGCGCGCCCGGCGCGACAGCGGCGCCCCGGCCGCCCTGTCCGAGGCCGACGACCGGCTGTGGCACGCGCTGAAGGCGCGGCGCCTGGAGCTCGCCAAGGCCCAGGGCGTCCCGCCCTACGTGATCTTCCACGACAGCACGCTGCTCGAGATGGTGCGGGAGAAGCCGCGCGACGCCGGCCATTTCGCGGGGCTGCCGGGCGTCGGCTCACGCAAGGTCGAGCGCTACGGCGACGCCTTCCTGGCGGTGATCCGCGCGCACGTGCAGCATTGAGGCCAAGCGCCCCGCGGCGCAGCGGGCGGCGCATCGGGAACAAATCCCGATGAGATCGGGAAATCCGGCCATGGGACGCCGGGCGCCCTCCATGCACACTGGTGGTCCTCGTCGGCAGCCAGGCGGGACCGATGCCTGATCCCGCGCCATGCGTCCGGTCTTGCCCGAGAAATCCTCGGATGGATTCCAAGGATCATCTTTTCCTTTCCAGTCATGCTACAGACCAAATCACGCCATCCTTAATATTCGGCATAGCGACCTGGTATTCTACCAATAGACAATTCCACAACCCCTCGAAAACAGGTCTGATTTCGAGAATTGCGACGCCCGGACACTCGTAGGCGGCGCAAGGAGATCGGAAGGACCGATGTTCCGGGGCGGCACCCCGCGGCTTCTCGGCCGAAGGGTGCGCCGGGCCAGAACACCAATCGTCGAGGGGGAATTCCAATGGGGCGTTTGCCGACAGGGCATTTGATCGAGAGGACGCGCAGCGGGGCGGTTCGGCTCGCCGCGGCTGTGATGCTGCTGGCGGGCATGGGCGGGACGGCCTTGGCCCAGGACCGCGCCCAATGCGAGGCGGGGATCGCGACGCTGCGCGGCCGGCTGGCCCAGGCAACGGATTCCGGGCAGCAGGCCCAGCTCGCGCGCGCCCTCAGGATCGCCGAGCGCGAGCTCGGCGAGGGCGAGTACGACGAATGCCTGGAAGCCCTGGAGAATGTGGGGATCGGGACCTCCGGCGCGCCGGGCTCGGCGCCGCCGCGCGTAGCCGAGGGGGATGAGCGCACCGGGGCCGACGACGGCCTCCCCGTCAGCGTCGAGGATGCCTTCGTGCCCAGCCCCGGCGAGGTCGAGGCCAAGATCGGGTTCGTCTTCGACCGCGCCCGCAAGCGGGGCTCGGTGCTGGAGGCGATCGAGGACGACGATGATGACGATGATGACGACGACGACGATGGTGACGAGGGTCGGCGCCGCGGCCGAAACCTCTACACCCCGGCTGTCGAGGTCGAGATCGGGCTCGCCCGCGGGCTTGCCGCGACCCTCGGCGTCAGCTACGGCCTCGGCAATGCCGAGGAGGCCAAGAGCGGCGAGGCGGAGCTCGGCGCCAAGTGGAACTTCCTGCCGCTCCGCGGCCTGGGGCCGGCCCTGGCGGTCAGCGGCTCGTTCGCCGTGCCCTTCGGCTACGACAGCGGCGATGCGCGCGAGACCGAGCTGACCCTGCTGGCCAGCCAGCCTCTCGGCAGCGGCGGGGACGCGCCCTTCCTGCACGCCAATCTGAGCTGGAGCCGCATCATCAACGGCGAGGACGAGAGCCGGAAGAACGCCTTCGGCGGCGTCCTCGGCATCGCCTATCCGGTCGCAGCGACCACTGCCGTCCTCGCCGATGTCGCGCACCGCCAGCTCGAGGAGCGGGGGGAGGTCGACACGCTGATCGAGATCGGCGTGCGCCACCTACTGCCTGGCGACGTCGTGCTGGGGGTCGGCGTCGGCGCGGGCGTCGGCGACAGCGAGACCAAGCTGCGGGCGCTGGTCGGCCTGCAGAAGGAGTTCTGACGGGGGGCGGTGCCGGCAGGCCGCCCGTGGGGTGGCCTACCGGTCCTGCTCGTATTCGCGTACGGCGAAGCCGGGTGCCGCCCAGGAGGGCCGGCCCCGGGTCCAGATATGGGCTTCCGGCCGTGCGGCCTCGGGCTCGTCCAGGGTGCCGGCGGCGATCTCGACATTGCCGGGCTCATCGTCCTCCAGCAGGAAGAGCTGGCTGCCGCAGCGGCGGCAGTGCCGCCGCTCGGCATGGTCCGAGGACCGGAAGGTGCCGAGCTCGCCGCGCACGACCAGCGTGTCGCGGTCCGCAACGACCCAGGCCACCGCCCCGGCGCCGGAGGCGCGCCGGCAGGTCTCGCACGAGCAGAGCGCCGCGTCGCGCAGTCCCGATGCCTCGTAGCTGACCGCCCCGCAGGCGCATCGGCCCCGGTGCCGGATCGGATCGCCGCCCATTCTTCCCTCCCCGTGTCTTGACCCGTCCTCAATCCTCGTCGATGAGCAGCCCGCCGCGCGACATGCGCACCGGGCGCGCGTTCCCGATCGTCTCTCCCGCCTCGCCGAAGCCCAGCGCCGCGTGCAGCACGCGGAAGGTTCCGGAATGCCCGACCACCAGCGCCGGCCAGGGCGGCGCGATGGCGGCGAGCGCCGCCAGCACGCGGTCCCGGAACTCCTCGGGCCCCTCGCCGCCGGCGGGCCTGCGCCCGCGCACCAGCACGGCGCGCGGCTGGCCTTCCCACTCGCCCCAGTTCCGCTCGCCGAGCCCCGGAACCAGGACAACCGGCAGCGCCAGCCGCTCGGCCACGATGCGCGCGGACTCGCGGGCGCGGAGCTGCGGGCTCGACCATATGGCGGCGATGCCGGCACCGGTCAGGCGCAGGGCCGCGGCCTCGGCCTGCCGCAGCCCGGCCCCGGTCAGCGGCGCATCGATGGTCCCGGCGACGATGCCGTCGCGGTTGGCGGTGGTCTCGCCATGGCGCAGGAACCAGAACTCTGTCTCCAGCAGCGGCACGGATCCCGGGCGCGTCACAGGAGCACCTCGGGACCGAAGGTCACCTCGGCCGGTGCGAAGGCCTCGGCCCAGGCGGGGCCATGCACCGTGGCCCCGAAGGCCGGGATCACGCGGCGCGCGCCCACCGCGCGCACCAGCGCCACGTTGTCGGACAGTCTCGGGTGCACGTTCCAGCGCCGGAACTCGGCGCGGCCGCAGGCCATCAACTCCGCCGCGGGGCTGCCCTCGGCCACATGGCCGGTGAAGAGGATCGGCGGGCGCCCCGGCCGGGCGGCCCAGTCGCGTGCCAGCGCCGCCGCGGCGCCGCCATCGGCGTTCGGCTTGGCGGCGAAGGTTGGGCGGCCGGGATCGCCCGGCGCGGTCAAGCCAGCATGGAGCCGTGCCAGGGCCTGGGCGGCAGCGGGGCGCAGATAGGCGGATTCTGGTCCCGCGAGGCGGCGCGCCATGTCCTCCACCGCCGCGTCGATCGCCACCCCGAGCCCGAGCCCTGCAGCCCAGGCGGCCATCTCGGGCCCGCGCCCGCCGGCGGGCACCGGGAAGAGCGCGCCGGCGGCCAGGAACGGCTCGATCTCGGCACGGCACCGGGCCTGCGGCTCGTCATAGGTCCCGTAGGAGGCATCCAGCACCAGCGTCGCCGCCGGGGGCGGGTCGTCGAAGGCGTAGAGATCCGATTCGACCGAGTGGTCGCCCATGTAGAGCAGCCCCCCGCCAACGCCGAGATGGATCCAGACCCCGCCGGGCGCGTGGCCGGCACGCCCGGTCCGCACCGGGATGCCCGCGATCTCGGCCTCGCCCGTGGGCGACAGCACCGCCGAAGACGGCCGTCCCCGGGATTGCTGCCCCGGATATGGCTTCACCAGGTCCAGCACCAGCGCCGTCGCATGGACCGGCGGGTCGCCCAGCGCCGCAAGCAGGTCCATGCCGCCGGCGTGGTCGACATGGGCGTGGCTCAGCACCACCGCGTCGACCGGCCCCACGCCCGAGACGTCCGGCCGCCGGCCCGGATCCGGCCCGACGCCGAGATCGAGGACGATGCGCCGCCCTTCCGCCTCAACCAGGAAGCAGGCCGGCCGCTTCGGCCCGATGCCCGAGATGCAGAGAAGGCGCGCGCCGGCTCCGCGGGCCCCGGCGCTGGACGTGCCGGCACCGAGGCGCATCAGGCGGCCTCGGAGGCCCGGGCGGCGACCGCGCCGGGGATCACCCAGCCGTCGCGCGCAGACAGGCCGACGCGGGCCCCCATGGCCGGCGCCGGCTCGGCGCGCCCGAGCTCGACCTCGATCTCCTGCCCGTCCGGCAAGGCCAGCACGGCGATCTCGCCGCCGCCCTGGTAGCGGAGATCCGCCACCCGGGCCTCGATCAGGCCGGGCTCCCATGTCCTGTGCAGCGCAACGTCGCGGCGCTTCAGGCAGAGCATTCCGGAGCCCGTCGGCATGTCCCCGGCGCAGCGCACGACGGCCTGGTGCCCGAGGACGCGCACGAGCATGCGGCCCTCGCTGGTGCGGGCCAGCAGCTCGGCGGGCAGCAGCGCGCCGCTTCCCACGAAGCGCGCGACCCCGGCGGTCCGGGGCTCCTCGAAGATCTCCCGCGGCGGAGCGAACTGGATCACGCGCCCGGCATCCATGATCGCGATCCGGTCGGCCAGGGCGAAGGCCTCGGCCTGATCGTGGGTCACGTAGACGAAGGTCGAGCGCAGCTCCCTGTGCATCTGCCGGAACTCGCGCAGGACGGCGCCGCGCAGGTTCGGGTCCAGATTCGCCAGCGGCTCGTCCAGCAGGATGATCGGCGGGGACATGGCGAGGCAGCGCGCCACCGCGACCCGCTGGCGCTGCCCGCCCGAGAGCTGGAAGGGAAAGCGCCGCCCGTGGTCCTGCAGCCCGACCTGGGCCAGGGCGCGCGCGATCCGCGCCTCCCGCTCGGCCCGCGGCAGCCCGCGCACCTTCAGCGCGAAGCCGACATTGCCGGCGACCGTCATGTGCGGCCACAGCGCGTAGGACTGGAAGACGATGCCGATGTTGCGCTCGCCGGGGCCGACGAAGGGCCCCTGCCCGGCCACCGGCCGCCCGTCGAGCCGGATGGCGCCGCCATCGGGCTCCTCGAGCCCGGCGATCAGGCGCAGCAGCGTGGTCTTGCCGCAGCCAGACGGGCCGAGCAGCACGACGAACTCGCCCGAGCCCACGGTCAGGCTGACCCCGTCCACCGCGGCGTGCCCGCCGAAGACGCGGCTGACGCTGTCGATCTCGATGCGCATGGGCTTCAGCACTCCGGGCACGGACGGGGCATCTCAGCGGCCCCAGGGAAGCACGCGCCGGGCCGGCGCGGGAAGCAGCCAGGTGGCCAGCGCCGCCAGCGCGAAGACGAAGGCCACGCAGATCATGGAAACGGCGGCGGCGCCGGGCGTGTCTCCGCCCTCCTCCAGGAAGTAGATCACGATGCCCACGGTCTCGTTGCCGCGCGACCACAGCAGCGCCGAGACGGTGAGCTCGTTGAAGGCCGTCAGGAACACCACCAGCGCGCCGGCCATGGCCGAGGGCAGCACCAGCGGCGCCGCCACGGAGACCAGCCGGTGCCGGTAACGTGCGCCCGCGGCCTGGGCGGCCTCGTCCAGCACGCGGTCGACCTGCAGCAGGGCGACCTGCACGGGGCGCAGGGCCAGCGGCATGAACCGGGCGAGATAGGCGATCACGATCAGCCCCGCGGTGCCGTAGAGCGTCACGTTCACCACCGGCAGCGGCCGCAGGTAGAGAAGGATCGCCGCGATGCCCAGGATCACGCCCGGCAGCGCGTAGGGCAGCTCGGCCACGAAGCCCAGCAGGCCGAACAGCCGCCGGACCGGGCGCCGCCGGGCCCAGAGCCCCGCGACCGCGCAGGGGATCGCGAGCGCCGCCAGCAGCAGCGCCGACAGCCCCGACATCCACAGCGAGTTCCAGAGCGCCCGCGCGGTCTGCGGCACCGCCAGCGCCCGGGCGTAGTGGTCCAGCGTGAAGGTCGCCGACGACAGCGCGAGCCCGTAGGCGCGCGTCACCGAGGTGGCAGCCAGCGCCGCCATGGGGATGGCGGTCATCAGCAGCGCCGCCGCGAGGAGCAGCGCGCCCAGCGGCATCGCCCAGCGGCCGAGGTCGAAACGCAGCGGGTCGGCGCCGCTGGCCGACCCGATCACGGCCGAGTCCCTGCGCCGGCTGATCCAGGTGACGCCGAGCACGCCCAGGCCCGCCACCAGCGCCAGGGCCACCGCCATCACGGCGGCCTCGGCCAGGATCGAGGTGCCGAAGCCGGAGAGGCGCTGGAAGATCAGGACCGGCAGCGTCGCATAGCGGGCCGGGATGCCGAGCAGGGCGGCGATGCCGAAATTTCCGAGGCAGGCCACGAAGGCGAGGCCGAAGCCCGCCCCCAGGGCGGGCAGCGTCAGCGGCAGCACGATTTGCCCGAGGATCCGGCCGCCGCCGGCGCCGGCGCAGCGGGCGGCCTCCACCAGGTCGCGCGGCGTGGCCAGCAGCGCGGCCCGCACCGCAAGGAAGACGATGGGCGCCTGCTCCACCCCGAGCAGCAGCATGATGCCCTGCGCGGAATAGAGCGGGTTCGTCGTCCCCGCCTCGACGCCCAGGCCGAGCAGCGAGAGGAGCCGCGTCGCGGGTCCGAACAGCTCGATCCAGGCCAGGACGATGATCTGGGACGGGATCAGAAGGGGCAGCATCACGGCCAGCGCCAGCATGCGGCGCGCCGGCAGGTTCGTGAGGCCGACCGCCAGTGCGAAGCCGGCCCCGAGCAGCAGCGCGATCACGCTTCCGCCGAGGCTCGTCTCCAGCGACCGGCCCAGCGCGCGCCAGACCGCCGGCGAGGACAGGGTCTTGCGCACGAGTTCGGGATCCACGGCCTCGACGGCGAGGCGGAGCAACGGCAGCAGCGACAGCGCCGCGACCAGCGCCGCCGCCGCCAGGCCGATCCAGAGCTCCGCCCCGGCCCGCCGCAAGTCAGCCCCCGAACAGGTCGGCGAAGCGCCGCTTATTGGCCTCGTCGTTCCTCAGGATCTCGGCGATGGGCGGGGCCATCATCCTGATCCCGTCGCGCGCCGGGAAGGTCGCCGGGGGCTGGACGTCGAAGCGGATCGGCAGGTAGCCCTGGCTGGCGGCGAAGCGCTGCCCCTCGGCCGAGACCAGGAAATTCACGAAGGCCTTGGCAGCCACGGGATTCCTGGCGGTGGTCAGGATGCCCACGGGCTCGGTCACGGGGACGGCGCCCTCGCTGGGGAAGACGAAGTCCACCGGCGAGCCGTCGCGCTTGGCGTTCAGCGCCATGAAGTCGACGATGATGCCGTAGAGCTTCTGGCCGCCGGCGACCTGGGTGCGGACCTGCCCGTTGCCCTGGACCGCGACGGCGCCGTTCGCGGCGAGGTCCTCGAGGAAGCGGGGCCCGAATTCCGGCTGCGCGGCGAGCGTGCCCGTGAAGATCGCGGCGGCCCCGCTGTAGAGCGGGCTCGGCATCACCACCTGGCCCTTGGCCTCCGGCGCCAGCAGGTCCTTGAAGCTCTCGGGCCGCTTGGCCGCCTTCGTGTTGTAGATGATTCCGGTGGTGATGTACTTGGTGCCGAAATAGGTGCGGTCGCGGTCGTAGGAGCTCTCGGGGACGCCATCCAGCGCCGCGTCCTGGAACGCCGCCAGCCGCTTCTGCGCCTTGAGCTGCTCCATGGCCATGGCGTCGGCGATCAGCAGCAGGTCGGGCTGCGGCGCGCCCGCCTGGAACTCGGCCTGCAGCCGGCTCAGGAGCTGGGTGGTGCCGTCGCGAACGAAGTCGACCTCGACGCCGGGATGCGCCTTGCGGAAGGCGTCGATCGTGGCCTGGGCGTCGGCCTGGGGCTGCGAGGTGTAGAGGACGAGCCGGCCAGTAGCCGCCTGGGTGGCCGCCTGGGTGGCCGCCTGGGTGGCCGCCTGGGCGGAGGCGGGCGCCGCGGCCAGGACGGAAGCCGCGGCCGCGACCAGGAGAGCCGCGCCGACGGCCAGGAATCGCTTCATCACTGTCTCCTCACTCGATGCGATGGTCCGACCGCCCGGGCCGGCGCCGCCGACTTGCACTTCCCCGGTTCGGAGCCCGGAGCCGAATCCCTGTGAGATCCGATCCCCGCGACGTCAAGGCACCTCTTGGGCTCTTCTGGCGATCGACTGGATTGCGGGCCGTAACAAAAGTTTAATATTTATTCCGACAAGCAAAAGGCAAGTCTGCGGCGCGCGAATGCATAGCCGTTTCTCGCAGCTTGTGAAATGGTTTTGTGTCGAAGCTCGCCCTCCGCCGCGCAGGGGCATGGAGGCCGGTCGCGGGGGCCGACCCTGGCGGGCACCGCCGCCCACGCCAAGCTTGGCGCTTTTTGAACCCTCGGCATGGTATAAGCTCGGGCAGGACCGACCTTCACGACCCTGGCCACCATGGAACGCATCCCGCTCGATCCGCCGATTCCCGGCCGCAAACCCACCGTCCCGGCGCGCAAGGCCGAGGCGGCCCAGGGCGCGACGGGGTCCAAGGCGGCCACGGGCGAGGCGATCCGCCTGGCCGCAGGCGCTGCGGGTCACAGCTTCTCGACCCTGCTCGCCCAGGCGACGCAGGAGAGCGGCCTGAATCCGAAGGCGCGCAATCCCAAGAGCACGGCCACCGGCGCCTTCCAGTTCGTCGAGCGGACCTGGCTCGACATGGTCCGCCGGCACGGCGCCGCCCATGGGCTGGGCGAGCTCGCCGCGGCGATCACCGTGAAGGACGGCGCGCCGGTGGTGAAGGACGCGTCGCTGCGTTCCAGGATCCTGGCCCTGCGCGAGGACCCGCAGCTCTCCGCGAGCATGGCCGGCCGCTATCTCTCCGAGAGCCGCGCCGCGCTGTCGCGCCGCCTGGGCCGCGAGGTCAGCGAGACCGAGGGACGCATCGCCTATGTGCTGGGGCCGACGGGCGCGGCGAAGCTCTTGCAGGCGGCGGTCCGCACGCCCGACCGGCCGGCGGCCGAGATCCTGCCCGCCGCCGCCAGGGCCAACCGGCCGCTCTTCCACGACAGGGGGCGCGTCCTGGGGGCGGCCGAGACGGTGGCCCGGCTGAAGCAGCGCATGGAGGCGGACGCGACGCGCGTTGCCGACCTGGTGCCGGCGGAGCCCGAGTCGGCCGGGGACGGCGCGGGACCGGCGGGCGGAAATCCGCTGCTGCTGGCCCAGGAGAACGGGACCGCGCTGGGCTGAGCCGCGCACCGGCCTATCGGCCGGAGCGCAGCAGCATGATGGCCTCGGCCGCCTCCTGCGGGCGCAGGATGGACTTGACCACCAGGGCGCCCGCGGTGCTGCGGATCAGCAGGTGCCCGCGCTCCGGTCCCGGGCCACGGCCGGCCTCGCGGCCCAGCAGGTCGGTCGCCAGGACGTCCTCGATCTCCGAGAGGGGCAGCGTGGTCATGGGCGCGATGGCGTTGGGCCGGTAGCGCAGATGACGGCGTGTGAGCTCGAAGCGGAAGGTGCGCCGGCAGATCCACAGCGCCATCAGGGACACGCCCACGCCCGGGAAGAAGCTGTCGGGAATGGCGAGCCCGAAGGGCAGCATGAACACGAAGACCATCAGCCAGGCCCCGTAGAGCACCTTGGGATCCCGTTCGGCATAGAAGAGCACGGGCTCGCGCGTGCCCTGCCAGGCGCGGGCGAGCGCCGCCGCCAGCGCCGGGATCGCCGGCCTCGGGGCGCCCGCGGCCGGAACGCTGCCGCGCCGGATCGGGGTCCTGTCCTCCATGAAGCCCTCCTCGCCTGCCGGGCCGTCCGGCCCAGCCCATGACGGCCCCGGGTGCCACCCGCGGGGCGCCCCCTCAGTCCTCGTCGCGGTCTGCCGGCCGCGGCGGCCACTCGCCGGGCGCGTCGTCGTAGCCCCGCCGCGCGCTGAAGAAGACCAGGAACATCAGCCCGCCGCCGACCACCAGCGATCCGAGCGCACCCAGGGCCAGGGCGACGTAGCCATGGCCGCTGACCTGGCGCCCGCCCGCATCGGGACCGCCGGGTACCCAGTCCCAGAGCATCCATCCCGCGAGCGCCGCCAGCAACAGGCATGGGAGCAAGACCGCGAGGACCGTCCTCATCCGCACCTCCAGCCCGCCTCCAGCCCATATGCGCGGGGTGCCGCCCGGCCCGCGGCCGCGCACCATCCCGGTCCCCTGGCAACCCGCCGCGGCGGCAGGCGTTCCGTGCGCTGCTGTCCCGCGGTCGGGTGCCGCGCTTGCCCCGCCCGGCGATTCGCCGTAGCTTCCGCCGCGCTTTTCCATCTTCGACGCGGACATCCATCATGAGCGGCGACATCAAGAAGATCGTCCTGGCCTATTCGGGCGGGCTCGACACCTCCGTCATCCTGCGCTGGCTGCAGGAGACCTATCGCTGCGAGGTCGTCACCTTCACCGCCGACATCGGCCAGGGCGAGGAGCTGGAGCCCGCCCGCAAGAAGGCCGAGATGATGGGCGTGAAGGAGATCTTCATCGACGACCTCCGCGAGGAGTTCGTCCGCGACTTCGTCTTCCCGATGTTCCGGGCCAACACCCTGTACGAGGGGACCTACCTGCTCGGCACCTCGATCGCGCGGCCGCTGATTGCCAAGCGCCAGATCGAGATCGCCAAGATGGTCGGGGCCGACGCGGTCGCCCACGGCGCCACCGGCAAGGGCAACGACCAGGTGCGCTTCGAGCTCGGCTACTACGCGCTGAAGCCCGACATCAAGGTGATCGCGCCCTGGCGCCAGTGGGACCTGACGAGCCGCACGCGCCTGCTGGACTACGCCGAGAAGCACCAGATCCCGATCGCCAAGGACAAGCGCGGCGAGGCGCCCTACAGCACCGACGCCAACCTGCTGCACATCTCCTACGAGGGCAAGGCGCTGGAGGACCCCTGGGTCGAGCCCGACGAGGACATGTTCACCCGCTCGGTCTCGCCCCAGGCGGCGCCCGACCAGCCGACCTATGTGGAGATCGAGTTCGCGCGCGGCGACGCGGTGGCGGTGGACGGGCAGAAGCTGTCTCCCGCGGCCCTTCTGACCCGGCTCAACGAGCTCGGCGGCGCCAACGGCATCGGCCGGCTCGACCTCGTGGAGAACCGCTTCGTCGGCATGAAGAGCCGCGGCGTCTACGAGACGCCGGGCGGCACGATCCTGCTGGCGGCCCACCGCGCCATGGAGAGCCTGACGCTGGACCGCGAGGCCATGCATCTGCGGGACGAGCTGATGCCCCGCTACGCCAAGCTGATCTACAACGGCTTCTGGTTCAGCCCCGAGCGCCTGGCCCTGCAGGCGCTGATCGACGGCACCCAGGAGACCGTGAACGGCATCGTCCGGCTGAAGCTCTACAAGGGCAACGTGACGGTCGTCGGGCGCAAGTCGCCCAACAGCCTGTACCGTCTCGACTACGTCACTTTCGAGGAGGACAGCGTCTATGACCAGAAGGACGCCCAGGGCTTCATCAAGCTGAACGCCCTGCGCCTGCGCCTGGGCGCGATGGCGAAGAACCGCTGATCCTCGCCCGCTGACCGGCGCGCGGGGACCGCTTCAGCGGCCCCCGCGCCCGCGTCCGGAGTCGCACCCGTTCTCCCGCCTTCACTGGCCGGAAGGACCGGCGCCGCGGCGCAGCCGCCGCATTTTTCCGCAGTCTGCCGCCCGGTTGGGCCGCCGGCATTGCATCCGCGCAACAGAATCGCCGCCCTCCGGCGCCTGATCGGCATTCGGCCGGGCAGCCGCGCGATTCGCTTTTGTGCGCTGCGCTGGCACGAAGATAGCATCCGCTCCTTCGAAACTTTCGCAGCCGGGAACGTCACGGCGCGCGCGACGGGGGGCGGACATGGAGCAGGCGGCGGCGGGGCGGGTCAGGCCTCTGTTCTGGACCTTGCGGCGGATCCTGCTGCTGGTCGGCGTCCTTGTCGGCGTCGCATCGGTCGGGATCCAGGTCTGGGTATCGCGACTCTATGCCGAGTTCTCGGTCTCGGCGCTGAACGCGCAGGCCGAGGTCACCGTGGTTTCGCTGGTGCGCAGCCGGATCCTGAGCGGCTATGTCGAGATCATGCGCCCCCTGGCCGACAACTGGGCCCGCAGCTCGGTCTTCATGGATGCCATCGCCGCGAACACCGAGGAGAAGGCGCGGCTCGCCGCCGACGGCATGTTCACCCTGCAGCCGGTGGTCGACCGGGTGGTCCTTCTGGAGGGCGTGCACGTCTACCGCCCGGACCTGACGCGCCTGGGCTCGTCCCAGGGCCGCCGCGACAGCGCCCTGGACCGCCCCGAGATCCGCGAGGCGCTGGCGGCGCGCGATCCGCAGGCGCGGCGCACGCTGGCGGCCTTCGCCTGGGCCGCGCCCGACGGCGCCGCCCTGCACAGCATCGTGATGCCGATCGGCGGCTTCCGGGTCGCCGGCTTCGTCGAGTTCGTGACCAACCCGCTGCCGCGCCTCGGCGGGCTGGCCGAGGCGCTCGGCGGCGACCTGCGCATTCTGGCGCCCGACGGCTCAGTGGTCTTCGAGGACCTGGTACCGCCCGAGGCGGCCGGCGGTCCGTCCGGCGTTCAGGCCGCGCCGGGCCAGCGTGCCGTCGCCACGGTCGAGATCCCGGACGGGCGCGGCGGCACCTGGGCCCGTGCCGCGCTTGAGCGCGATATCGGGGAGATCCAGGCCCGGGCCGCGGACCTGCGCGACCGCACCATCTCGGCTGCAGCCCTGGTGATGGCGGCGGGCTTCGGCCTCGGCTTCCTGCTGCTGCGCTTCGCCCTGCTGAACCGGCTGAAGTCCTTCGCCGGTGCCATGCGGGCCATCGCGGGAGGCGACACCGCGGTGGGGATCCCGCGCACCGGCCGCGACGAGATGGCGGGCATGGCCGTGGCGCTGGGCACGCTGCGCGGCGCCGTGCAGCAGGTCATGCTGCTGAAGACCATGGTCGAGACGAGCCCGACGCCCACGGCCCTGCTGCTGGCCGGCGGCTCCGTGTCCTTCGTGAACGCGGCGGGGCGGGAGTTCCTGCAGTCGCGCGGACAGGCCACCGAAACCGCCGACCTGTTCGGCCAGGGCGAGGATTTCGCCCGCGCCTGCATGACGCCCGAGCGGCTGCCCCTGCGCGACCATCGGATCTCCGTGGGCGGAAGCACGGTCCGCCTCGACCTCGAGCCCGTGCGCGACGGAAGCGGCGCCTATGTCGGCACCATGGCGGCCTGGAGCGACGTCACCGAGCTGGAGGCCCAGGCGCGCCTGACCGAGACGATGATGGGCGACGTGCGCGCCATCGCTGCGCTGGTGGCTCGCCAGTCGCGCCAGCTCACCGAGCTGTCGGACCGCCTGGACGACCGGTCGCGCGCCACCATCGAGCGTTCGGAGACCGCATCGGAGAGCGTCAGCGGAAGCCGCTCGCACGCCCAGATGGTCGCGGCCGCGACCGAGGAGCTCACCGCCTCGCTGCGCTCGGTGAACCAGCAGGCCGAGGAGGCCGCGCGCCGGGCGGGCGACGCCGCGCGCCAGCTCGAGCAGGCGGATTCGCGGATGCGGCACTTGCAGACCGCCGCGGACGAGATCGGCGCCATCGTCGACCTGATCACCCGCATCGCGGGCCAGACGCACCTGCTGGCGCTGAACGCCACCATCGAGGCCGCCCGCGCCGGCGAGGCCGGCAAGGGCTTCGCGGTCGTCGCGGCCGAGGTCAAGACGCTGGCCTCCGGGACGGCCGAGGCGACCGAGCGGATCGGCGCCGCGGTCGGCCGGATCCGCGAGAGCCTCGAATCGACGGTCGGCAGCTTCGGCGCGATCCGCGGATCCGTCGACGAGGTGAACGGAATCCAGGCGTCCATCGCCAGCGCGGTCGAGCAGCAGAACGCCTCCTCGGCCGACATCGCGCGCAGCATCGGCGAGATCGTCTCGACCGCGGGCGCGCTGGGCCAGGTGATCGATACCGTGCGCGGCAACGCCCGCACCACGGGCGAGATCGCGGCGGACCTGCTGTCCACGGCCCGGCACCTCGCCGAGGAGGCGCAGCAGCTCGAGGACCGGCTGGCCGCCGTCCAGCAGCGGGCCTCCTAGGCTCGGGCGGTCGCCGCGCCCTCAGTCCCGGGTCTCGCCCGACAGGGGCGTGGCGCGCATGGAAGGTCGATCGCGGAAAGCCTCGAACCACTTCGCAAGGCGCGGGCGGCCTTCCCTGAAATCGGGCAGACCGCGGAACGCCAGCCAGTCCAGCGCGGAGGCCAAGGCGATCTGGCCGATGTCCGGCGGCCCGTCGAGGGCTGCCGAGCGCTCGGCGAAATCGTAGCCGGCCAGGAGCTTGGCGGCCTGCCCCTCGGCCAGGGGCGGCCAGCGCACGGCCGCGGGACGGCGCTCGGTCTCCCAGCGCAGCGCGATCCCCGCATCGGCAAGCCCCTGGGCCAGGGCCTGCAGGCGCAACGCCTGCCAGCGCGCGGTGCCCTGCTCCGGGATCATCCGGGGGCCATCGTGCAGCCCGTCGAGATATTCGCAGATCACCACGGAATCGAAGAGCGCGAAGCCGTCCTCCGTCACCAGGACGGGCACCTTGCCCAGCGGGTTCAGTGCCGAGACCTCGGCGTTCCCGCGCGTCGGGCTGGTCTCGTGGTGCACGACCTCCAGCCGCGGGGCGAGGCCGACCTCGTGCGCCAAGACCAGCACCTTGCGCGCATAGGGCGAATGGGTCTGGTAGAGAAGCTTCACGGCACGGCCGTCCCGGCCGGGACAAGCCAGTCCCGGACCTGCTGGGGGGTCAGGTTTCCGCCGCACAGGATCGTCGCGACGCGCTGGCCGCCGAAGCGCCCGGGATCGGCCAGCATGGCCGCGATCCCGACGGCCCCGGAGGGCTCGACCACCAGGCCCAGCGTCTCGTGCAGCAACCGCATGGCGCGCAGGATCCCCTCCTCCTCCACGGCCAGGATCCCGTCGACGCGACCGCGCAGCATCTCCAGCGCCTCGGGAACGGGGACACGGACGGCGATGCCGTCGGCAATGGTCGCGGCCTCGGCCGTCTCGACGGCCCGCCCCTGCTCCAGCGAGAGCTTCATGGAGGGCGCCCGCGCGGCGACGACGCCCAGGACCTCGGCCCCGGGAGCGGCATGGCGCAGCGCCGCGGCGACGCCGGCCAGCAGCGCCCCGTTGCCGAGCGGCACGAGCACCGTCCCGATGCCGGGCGCCTGGGACGCGATCTCCAGGCCGATGGTTCCGGCCCCCTCGGCGATGGCGGGCTCGCGGCCGTCCTCGACGAAGCGCAGGCCCGATTCGGCGGCGAAGAGCCGCGCGGCGGCCTTCGCGGCATCGAAGTCGTGGCCCTCCAGCCGGACGGTGGCGCCCAGCCGGCGCATGGCCTCGACCTTCAGGGGATTGGCCGTCAGGGCGGCAAAGACCACGCATTCGGCGCCGCGCCGGACCGCGGCACGCGCGAGGCCCTGGCCGAAATTCCCGGCCGAGGCGCAGACCAGCCGGTCGCCGGCGCGCAGCTCCTGCGCGGCGAAGAGCTCCGTGCCGCGCCCCTTGAAGGAGCGGATCGGGTTCAGCGTCTCGACCTTGGCAAGGACCTCGCAGCCGAGGGCCGCGTCCAGGGCCGCATGGCCCACCAACGGGCTGTCCAGGAAGACGGGATCGATGAGCCCTTTGGCGGCCTCGATGCGCGCGATGTCGATGGAGCGGGTCATGCCTGGTCCTGTCACTGGTCCAGTCGCTGGTCCTGTCATGGGCTGGCCTCCGGGTTCCGGGGAACCCTAGCACCCGGCGCGTGCAGGGTGGCCGCGCGGAACGCACGGAATGCGCGCTGCGGCCGCGCGCACAGGCGCTATGCTGCGGCCATGCAGCCCGAGCTCGATGCCCTCGATCGCCGGATCCTGGCTTTGGTCCAGGAGGACGCCCGCCAGCCGGCCGAACGGATCGGACAGGCCGTCGGACTCTCGGCCTCGGCCGTGCAGCGGCGCCTCGCGCGGCTGCGCGAGACCGGGGTGATCGCGGCCGAGGTCGCGGTGCTGGACCCGCGGAGCCTCGGCAGGCCGCTGGTGATGATCGTCGACGTGGAGCTGGAGCGCGAGAGGCCCGAGCTGCTGGCCGCCTTCCGCCGCTGGCTTGCCGCCGAGCCCGCGGTGCAGCAGGCCTGGTACGTGACCGGCGAGAGCGACTACGTGCTGGTGGTGACCGCCGCCGCCATGGAGGCCTATGACGCGCTGATGCAGCGCCTGGTCGCGGAGAACGCCAATGTGCGGCGCTTCCGCACGCGCGTCGCCCTGGGCGCCGTGAAGCGCGGCCTGGCCCTGCCGGTGGACGGCGCCTGAGACCCCGCGGAAGGGCGGGCCGCTCAGCCCTTCGCGGGCCGCACCTCGACCGAGGCGGCGGAGCGCTCCGCCGGACCATGATGGACGGCCTCGATGTTGTTGCCGTCGGGATCCAGCACGAAGGCGGCGTAGTAGCCGGGATGGTAGCTGCGCTCGCCGGGGCCGCCGTTGTCCCGCCCGCCGGCGGCGACGGCAGCCGCGTGGAAGGCCGCGACCTGCTCGCGCGAGGCCGCCTGGAAGGCGAGGTGGACGCGGCTGACCGGCCCGTCCGCCCGATCGATCCACAGCTCGTCCGCGGCGAAATGGTCGGCGCTCTCGCGGAACTCGGTGATCCCGACCGCCTGCAGGGCAGCCTTGTAGAACCGCCGGCTCGCCTCCAGATCGGAGACGCGCAGGTGCAGATGGTCGATCAGCCGTCCCCTGTGCAGCAGCATCGCATCCCCTCGTCAGGCACGGCCGAGCGCCCCCTGGCGGAGCGCCCCTGGCGGACGCCCGGGCCGGTCAGCCCTCGAGCATCCGGCGCAGCAGCTCGACATCCTCGGCGAAGCCGGGATCGTCCAGCACGAGCTCCTCGACCTTCTTGACCGCGTGCATCACGGTGGTGTGGTCGCGCCCGCCGAACTTGCGGCCGATCTCCGGCAGCGAGCGCTGGGTGAGCTGCTTGGCCAGGTACATGGCGACCTGGCGCGGCCGGGCGACGGCCCTGGCCCGCCGGGCCGAGCTCATGTCCGACAGGCGGATGTTGTAGTGCTCCGCCACCTTCTTCTGGATCTCGTCGATGGTCACGCGGCGGTCGTTCGCCCGCAGCAGGTCGTGCAGGACCTCCTGGGTCGATTCGAGGGTGATCGAGCGCCCGACCAGCTCGGCATGGGCGACGATGCGGTTCAGCGCGCCCTCGAGCTCGCGCACGTTGGACGAGATCTTGTGGGCCAGGAACTCCATCACCTTCTGCGGGATCTGGATGTTCATGCCGTCGGCCTTGGCCTGCAGGATGCCCAGGCGCAGCTCGTAGGTCGTGGGATGGATGTCGGCCACCAGCCCCCATCCCAGGCGCGAGCGCAGCCGCTCCTCCATGCCCTCGAGGTCGGAGGGCGACTTGTCCGCCGAGATGATCACCTGGCGGTTCTGGTCCACCAGCGCGTTGAAGGTGTGGAAGAACTCCTCCTGGGTGCTGTCCTTCCCGCTGATGAACTGCACGTCGTCGATCATCAGCACGTCGACCGAGCGGAACTGCTCCTTGAAGGCCATGGTGTCCTTGAAGCGCAGCGCCCGGATGAACTGGTACATGAACTTCTCGGCCGAGAGGTACAGCACCCGGCGGTTCGGGTCGCGCTTGCGGATCGCCCAGGCGATCGCGTGCATCAGGTGGGTCTTGCCGAGACCGACCCCGCCGTACAGGAACAGCGGGTTGAAGGTGACGGCCTGCGCCTCGGCGACGCGCCGCGCCGCGGCATGGGCGAGCTCGTTGGGCTTGCCGACGACGAAATTCTCGAAGGTGAAGCGGGGGTCCAGATGGGCGAAGGCGTCGCGGTCCTCGATGCTGAGGACCGAGGAGCCGCGGGCCGCATCGGGATCCAGGTCGGAGCTGGAGCCGCCGCCCATGCCCTCGGGAACCTGGGAACGCGCGCCCGCGTCCTCGGCCACGGCGGGGGATAGGGCGGGCGAGGCGGCAGGCGCCGCCGCAGGCGGCACGGCTGGGCCGCCCCCCGGAACCGGGGCGGCGGCGCCGTTGGCTGCGGCGCGCTGGCTCGCGACCACGATCTCGATGGACTGGACCGAGGGATTCTCGCCGGACCACAGGGCGCGGATGCGGTCGGCATAATGGGTCTGCACCCAGTCGCGCATGAAGCGGGTCGGCACCGCGATCCGCAGCTCGGACCCGCGCAGCTCGCT
This sequence comes from Arenibaculum pallidiluteum, assembly GCF_017355985.1. Taxonomy (GTDB): domain Bacteria; phylum Pseudomonadota; class Alphaproteobacteria; order Azospirillales; family Azospirillaceae; genus Arenibaculum; species Arenibaculum pallidiluteum. Next base: position 76,908 of record NZ_JAFIQU010000007.1, on the reverse strand, counting down.
GACCGCGAGTGGCTTCAACCAGCGTCCGTAGGCGATCTCGCCGACCTCGTCGCGAAGCCGGCCGCACACCCGTGCCCACTGCTGATCCAGCGAACTGCCGCTCACAGACATGCCAAGCCTCAGTTGATCCGCGTCCGCAGCCGTATCGCCCGCCGCGGGCCGGACTCTCTAACCGTTTCCGCGCCCAGATTCCATGATTCGCCTCGCCGCCTCTTCGTTCCAGATCCCGGGCGGACAGCGACGTGGGACTCATGACAGGGCGCTGGCATTACCTCGCAATCGGCACAGACGCGTTGCCGATAATTCGATCCGAATTGTCGATTGTCAGGTGGAGACCAGGAGCCCTGTCGCAGGTGGGTCCGGCACCACTCTTATGAGTCTTGGTGTCTGAGGCCATACGCCTCCGGACATGCAGACACGCCATATCCGAAAGGCGAAGGGACAAAGAACTTTAGTCGGCGCCAAATGGGCTGACAACAGGACCGAAAAGGGAACAAGCGAAAAAGCAAAAAATGATCCCGGACCGCGGAACAAGTCGCGAAGCGAGGCGAAGACAACGCAAAAGCGAAGGGCCGCGCCGGATGACCGGCGCGGCCCTTGGTTCGCGGACGCCCGGGGGCGTCTTCGGGTCTCAGAGCGCCTTGATGCGGGCGGTGAGACGCGAAAGCTTGCGCGAGACCGTGTTCTTGTGGAGCACGCCCTTGGTCACGCCGCGCATCATCTCGGGCTGCGCGGCCTTGAAGGCCTCGGCCGCGGCGGTCTTGTCGCCGGTGGCGATCGCGAGCTCGACCTTCTTCACGAAGGTGCGGATGCGGCTGACGCGGGAGCGGTTGATGGCGGTGCGCCGCTCGGTCGTGCGGATTCTCTTCTCAGCGGACTTCGTATTGGCCATGACGATACCTTGTGCGGACACACCGTGCCGAAAGCGAGGGCGCCTTATAGCGCCGCGCCCCCAACCCGTCAAGACCGGAAGGCGCAGTGACTGCGCAGTGGGGCCGCGCAGTGGGACGGCGCAGTGGGACGGCGCAGTGGCAACGCAGCGGCGCCCTGCCGCTCAGCGGTTCTTGAAGTCGGGCTGGCGCTTCTCGACGAATGCGGCCATGCCCTCCTTCTGGTCCTGGGTCGCGAAGGTGGAGTGGAACAGGCGCCGCTCGAACAGCACGCCTTCGGCCAGGGTGGTCTCGTAGGCGCGGCTCACGGCCTCCTTGGCCATCATGACCGCGGGGCGCGACATGGAGGCGATCCGCTCGGCGACCTTCACGGCCTCCTCCAGCAGGTCGGCGACGGGAACGATGCGGCTGACGAGGCCCGAGCGCTCGGCCTCCTGGGCGTCCATCATCCGGCCGGTCAGGCACATCTCCATGGCCTTGGACTTGCCGACGAAGCGCGTCAGACGCTGGGTGCCGCCGGAGCCCGGTATGGTGCCGATGGTGATCTCGGGCTGACCGAACTTGGCGTTGTCGGCCGCGATGATGAAGTCGCACATCATGGCGAGCTCGCAGCCGCCGCCCAGGGCATAGCCGGCCACCGCGGCGATTACGGGCTTGCGGCACTTGGTGACGCGCTCCCACTTCTTCGTGATGAAGTCGCCGAGATAGGCGTCCATGTAGGACTGCGAGGCCATCTCCTTGATGTCGGCGCCGGCCGCGAAGGCCTTCTCGCCGCCCGTGATCACGATGCAGCCGATCTCGTCCTTGGCCTCGAAGGCGTCCAGCGCCTCGCCGATCTCGGTCACCAGCCGGTCCGACAGGGCGTTCAGCGCCTTGGGTCGGTTCAGCGTGATCAGGCCGACTCGGCCGCGCGTCTCGACAAGGATGTTCTCGTAGGGCATCGGATCGGCTCCAGATTGGGGCGCGCGTATCGCGGCCGTCGTTTTCTGCGTCAGAGAGGGTTCAGGCGGAAGCGCACCGTCAGGCGGCAGCACTCCGCCGCGGCGCTCCGGGCGGCAGCGGGCGTCGGGGCGGGGAATTCCAGGGCCAGCGCCTCGCCGTCGCGGGCCCAGCGATCGGGCCCGGCGGCGCGCCAGCCGAGCTGGGGCAGCGTCTGGGCGTAGAAGGAGCGGACGGATTCGGCCTCGATCGGGCCCACCGCGACGGCCTCGACGATGCGGCCCTCGGGGTTGTCGAACTTCAGCGCCTGGCGCTGGTCGAGCGCCAGGCCCGCCATCAGCAGCAGGTCCCCGATCCCCGGTACGAAGCCGCCCTCCCCTGCCTGCGCCGGAACGGCGGGGCAGAAGGCGAGCAGCGCTGCGAGGACCCGGATTGTCCGCGGGGGCATGGCCATGCCCCGTCCTACATCAGCGCTGGCGTCGCGGACAATAGAAAGTGGATCGGTTGGACTGGATGATGCGCCGGATCCCGCCCGTGCGCGCGATGTCGCAGGTGCAGCCGGGACAGGCCGCCCCCTCGCGGTCGTAGACGGCGAAGCGGTGCTGGAAGTAGCCGAGCTCGCCCGAGGCCTGGACGTAGTCCCGCAGGCTCGATCCGCCGGCCTCGATCGCCTCGGCCAGGACGGCGCGCACCGCCGCGGCGAGATCCTCGGCCCGCTTGCCGACGACCGTCGCGGCGAGGCGCGTAGGGCTCAGCCGCGCGCGGAACAGGGCCTCGCAGGCATAGATGTTGCCGACGCCGGCGACGACCTGCTGGTCCAGCAGCGCCGCCTTGATCGGGCACAGCTTGCCGCGCAGCCGCTCGGCCAGCACGGCCCCGTTGAAGCCGTTGCCCAGCGGCTCGGGTCCCAGTCCGGCGAGCAGCGGGTGGCGGTCCGCCTCGCCGGGCTCGGCCAGCGTCACCAGCCCGAAGCGCCGCGCGTCGTTGAAACGCAGCTCGGCGCCGTCGTCGAAGCCGAGGATCAGGTGATCGTGGGCCAGCACCGGGCCCAGGTCCCGGCCGACCGTCATGCGGCCGGACATGCCGAGGTGCCAGATCACGGTCGTGCCGTCGTCGAGGTCCATCAGCGCGTACTTGGCGCGCCGGCGCACCCGCTCGACGCGGCGGCCGGTCAGGCGGGTGACGAGGCCCTCGGGGAAGGGGATGCGCAGGTCGGGGCGGCGCTGCTCGACGCGCGTCACGGTCCGCCCCTCGATCCAGGGGGCAAGGCCGCGGCAGACCGTCTCGACCTCGGGAAGCTCGGGCATGCGCCAGATATGGCAGGCGCCGGCCTCCGCGCCAATGGGCCTCGGCGCGGCTGCCGCCCGAGACGAGCGGCGTCCATCCGGTCGCACGCCCATGGCGCGTCTGGCACGCCCGCGGCGATGCCGCTATGGTGCCGGCCATGGCCCAAGAGACCAAGACACCGGCGGCGCCAGCGGCCGAGGCGAACGCCGAGACCGCGGAATCCCGCTGGTTCGGATTCCGACCCGTCGACCCCGCGGAGAAGGCGACGCTGGTGCGCGGCGTCTTCGACAGCGTCGCCGGCAGCTACGACCTCATGAACGACCTGATGTCGGGCGGCGTGCACCGGCTGTGGAAGTCCACGCTGATCGACATGGTGCGCCCGCGGCCGGGCATGGTGCTGCTGGACGTGGCCGGCGGCACCGGGGACGTGGCGTTCCGCTTCCTGGACCGCGCGGGACCCGGGGCCCGGGTCCATGTCTGCGACATCAACGAGCGCATGCTGCGCGTCGGGCGCGACCGCGCGGTGGACCGCGGCACGCTGGAGGGGATCTCCTGGGTGGTCGGCGACGCCGAGCGCCTGCCCATCGCGAGCCGCTCGGTCGATGCCTATACGATCGCCTTCGGGCTGCGGAACGTCACCCGCATCGACGAGGCGTTGCGCGAGGCCTGGCGCGTGCTGCGGCCGGGAGGGCGCCTGTTCGTGCTGGAGTTCAGCCATGTGGTCGTGCCTGGGCTGAAGGCGGCCTACGACCGCTACTCCTTCGCCGTGCTGCCGCGCATCGGCCAGCTCGTCGCCGGGGACCGCGAGTCCTACCGGTACCTGGTGGAGAGCATCCGCCGCTTCCCCGAGCAGGAGGATCTGGCCCGGCGCATCGGGGCAGCCGGCTTTGGCCGGCCGGCGTGGCGGAACCTGACCGGGGGCATCGCCGCGATCCATACGGGCTGGCGTCTCTGAACCAAGCATGATCCGGATCCTCCGCAACCTCGCCCGGCTCGTGGTGATCCTGCGCACGCTGGGGCGGCACGACGCCCTGTTCGCGCGCGAGCTGATGGACGTCGCCCCCGGCCTCGGCATGCTGGCGCGCCTGCTCAGCCGCCGCGACGTGCCCGGCCGCCCGGGCCAGCGCCTGGCCGCCGCCCTGACCGAGCTTGGGCCCAGCTTCATCAAGCTCGGCCAGGTGATGTCGACCCGCTCGGACGTGGTGGGCGATCAGATCGCCGCCGACCTGGCGCAGCTCCAGGACCGCCTTCCGCCCTTCCCGGCCGAGGAGGTCAGGCGGATCATCGAGAGCGAGTTCGGCGTCCCCGTCGAGGAGCTGTTCGAGAGCTTCGATCCCACCCCCACCGCCGCCGCCTCCATCGCCCAGGTCCATTTCGCGGTGCTGCCGCGGGACGCCTGGCCCGCCGCGCCCGGCGAGGCCGGCGGCTCCGGCGAAGGCGTCCGCCATGGCGCACCGGGCTACGGCCTCGTGAGCGAGGCCGAGGACGACATCCACCGGCGCGAGGTCGCGGTCAAGGTCCTGCGCCCGCGCATCGAGGAGGCCTTCCGCAAGGACCTGGACCTGTTCCGCTGGCTGTCATCGCTCGCGCTGTGGCTGCAGCCGCGGCTGCGGCGGCTCAAGCCCGCCCAGGTGGTCGAGACCTTCGCCGACACCGTGAAACTGGAGATGGACCTGCGCATGGAGGCCGCCGCGGCCTCGGAGCTGCGCGCCAACTTCGCGGGCGACGACACCTTCAAGGTGCCGCAGGTCGACTGGGACCGCACCAGCCGCCGGGTGCTGACGCTGCAGCGCATCCGCGGCTTCAAGATCGACGAGACCGAAAGCATGCGCGGTGCGGGCATCGACCCCGACCTGGTGCTGGCCCGGGCCTCGGCCGCCTTTTTCAACCAGGTGTTTCGGGACGGCTTCTTCCATGCCGACCTGCATCCCGGGAACTCCTTCATCGACCTGCAGGGCAACATCGTCGCCATCGACTTCGGCATCATGGGCCGCGTCGACCGCGCGACGCGCACCTATCTCGCGGACATGCTGCTGGGCTTCCTGAACGGCGACTACCGCCGGGTCGCCGAGGTGCACTTCCAGGCCGGCTACGTGCCGCCGCACCAGTCCATGGAGACCTTCACGCAGGCCTGCCGCGCGATCGGCGAGCCGCTGCTGAACAAGCCCCTGCACGAGATCTCCATCGGGCGGCTGCTGGCCCAGCTCTTCGAGGTCACCGAGCGCTTCGAGATGGAGACCCAGCCGCAGCTCCTGCTGCTGCAGAAGAGCATGATCACGGCCGAGGGTGTGGGGCGCATCCTGAACCCCGACATCAACATGTGGGAGCTCGCGCGTCCGCTGATCGAGGAGTGGATGCGCGAGAACCGCGGCCCCGAGGCGCGGCTGGCCGAGGACCTGGCGGGCGCCCTGCGGACGCTGCGCGCCCTGCCCGGGGCCGTGCGCCAGACAGAGCACGCGGCGCGCACCATCAACGAGGCCGGCCTGCGCCTGCACCCCGAGACCATCGCCCTGTTCCTGGAGGCCTACGGTGCCAAGCGCCAGCGCATGATCTGGCGGCTGTGGATCGCCACCATGGCCGTGCTGGCCCTGCTCGCCTGGGCGCTCGGCTGAGCGCCCTTCTGCAGCCCGGCGGGATCGCCTATCTATTGGTCGGGGCCGGAGCCCCGACCAGGACCGATATCCGAACCGCCATCTGAACCGCCCAGGACACGACCCGTGACCGATCTCGGCGCGCTTGCCGGCAAGCGAATCCTGCTGGTGATCTCCGGCGGCATCGCCGCCTACAAATGCCTGGAGCTGATCCGGCGGCTGAAGGAGCGCGGCGCCGCGGTGCGCTGCATCCTGACCCGGGGCGGCGCCCAGTTCGTGACGCCGCTGGCGGTCTCCGCCCTGTCCGAGGAGAAGGTGTACCAGGAGCTCTGGTCCCTGACCGACGAGGCCGAGATGGGCCATATCCGCCTATCGCGCGAGGCCGACCTGGTGGTGGTCGCGCCGGCCTCGGCCGACCTGCTCGCCCGGATGGCGGCGGGCATGGCGGACGATCTCGCGAGCACCACCCTGCTGGCCACGGACAAGCCGGTGATGGTCGCCCCGGCCATGAACGTGATGATGTGGCAGCACCCCGCCACCCAGGCGAACATGGCGACCCTGCGCTCCCGCGGCGTGCGCCAGATCGGGCCCAACAGCGGCGACATGGCCTGCGGCGAGGTCGGCTCCGGCCGCATGAGCGAGCCGCACGAGATCCTTGCGGCCATCGCCGGCTTCTTCGCCGAGGCCAGCGGCCCGCGCCCGCTGGCCGGCCGCAGGGCGCTGGTGACCAGCGGCCCGACCCACGAGCCCATCGACCCCGTGCGCTACATCGCCAACCGCTCCTCGGGCAAGCAGGGGCACGCCATCGCGGCGGCGCTCTCCGCGCTGGGCGCCGAAGTCACGCTGGTGTCCGGCCCGACCGCCGAGCCCGACCCGGCCGGCTGCCGGGTCGTGCGGGTGGAGACCGCGCGCGAGATGCTGGCGGCCTGCGAGGCGGCGCTGCCCTCGGACATGGCGGTCTGCGCCGCGGCGGTGGCGGACTGGAGGGTCGACGTCGCCGCGGGCCAGAAGCTGAAGAAGGAGGGCGCCGGCCCGCCCGCCCTGCATCTGGCCGAGAACCCCGACATCCTGGCGGCCCTGGCGCGCCGCGATGCCGGACGCCCAGCCCTGGTCGTGGGCTTCGCGGCCGAGACCGAATCGGTCGTCGAGCACGCGCGGGCCAAGCTCGCGCGCAAGGGCTGCGACTGGATCGTCGCCAACGACGTCTCGGCGGGGACCGGCACCTTCGGCGGCGAATCCAACGCCGTCCACCTGATCCGCCGGGATGGCGCGCCCGAATCCTGGCCGCGCATGGGCAAGGACGAGGTGGCCCGGCGCCTCGCCCAAGAGATCGCCGCGGCCCTGGGCGGCGCAGCCGCGCGGTAGTAGTTTCGGCCGGGCCGACCGGGCGGCTCTCAGACGATTGCGGCCATGGCGTAGGCGTCCTGCTTCAGCGTCGCCGCGATCCTGTGCAGGGCGGCGCCCAGGACGGCGCGGTCCGCGGCGGCCCCGAGCGAGATCCGCAGCGCCTCCACCGGGGTGGCGCCCACCGCGAAGGCCCCGCTTGGCACGACCGCCAGCCCCGCGCGGCGCACGTGGTCGGCGAAGGCCGGGGCGCTCCAGGACGGCGGCAGACGCAGCCAGAGGTGATGGCCGTCCGGGTGGCCAGCGGCGAGCCCGGCCGGCAGGGCGGCCCGTGCGAGCTTCTGGCGCTCGCGGCTCTCGGCCCGGATCGCCTGCAGGATCGACTGGGCGGTGCCGTCCTGGATCCAACGGGTGGCGACCGCGGCGGACAGGGGCGGCGCCATCTGGATCGTCGCCCGCAGCGCGGCCTGCGCCCTTTCGGCCTGGAGCTCGTCGGGGGCCGCGACATAGGCGATGCGCAGCCCGGGGGACAGGCATTTCGAGAGGGTGGAGACGTACCAGGTCAGCTCGGGCGCGAAGCTGGCGAGGGGCGGCAGCGGCTGCGTGGGAAGCATCCCATAGGCGTCGTCCTCGACGATGCGCAGGCCGTGGCGCCGCGCGACCTCCGCCACCGCCTCGCGGCGCGCGGCCGGCATAGTGGCCGTCGTCGGGTTCTGGATCGTCGGGATGCAGTAGAGCGCGCTGGGGCTCAGGCGCCGGCACGCCTCCTCCAGGGCATCGGGCAGCAGGCCCTCCGCATCCATGGGCAGCGCCTCGAGCCGGATGCCGAGCTGCGCCGCCGCGGCCCGCAGGCCGGGATAGGTGAAGGCCTCGGTCAGGACCACCTCGCCCGCCCGGGCCAGCATGGTCAGCAGCGCCATGACGGCCGCCTGGGCGCCGCCGGACACCAGAACCCTCTCGGCCTGCAGGCCTGGGATCAGCGGGGCCAGCCAGGCCGCCCCGACCCTGCGGTCGGCCAGGCTGCCGCCGCTGGGATGGTAGCTCAGGAGCTGCGCGGGATCCGTGCGCCGCAGGACCGCCGCGGTCGCCTGGGCCAAGCGCGTCGGGATCGCCGCGCCCGGCGGCTGCGGCGGCATGTTCATGGACAGGTCGATCTCGGCCTTGGCGGGCGCCCGCCGGGGCACCGCGCGGACGAAGGTGCCGCGCCCGACTGCCGCATCGACCAGGCCGCGGCGCCGGGCTTCGGCGTAGGCGCGCGTGATGGTGGTCAGGTCCACGCGCAGCGCCGCGGCCAGCGACCGGTGCGTCGGCAGCCGCCGGCCTGGCGGTAGCGACCCGGCCGCGATGTCGGCCTCCAGCGCGTCCACGACGGCGAGGTAGATCGGGCCGGGCGCGGCCGCAAGTTCCGGAACCCAGTCCGGGGGCGTGCTGCTCCTCCTCATTCCGGTCGCGTCGCCCTCTCGCATCGCCACGCGCGCAGCATCGGCGCGCGGGTCAAATTGTATGAACTGTAGGCACCTGCCTGCATCCGAAGCAAGCTAGGCTTGGGGCGGGGCTTTGTCCTCGGGACGGGTGAGCCGCCCCTCCTCGGCCTTGTTGATGTACTGGGCGCAGACGAGCCAGCCCTTGAGTGGCCGCAGCAGGGCGCAGCAGCCGCCGACCACCAGCGTGAGCGTGATCAGCAGGTTCAGCCACAGCGGTATGCCGACCGAGATCTCCAGCCAGGCGGCCAGGCCGACCAGCGGGAAGCTGACGATGGACATCGCGAAGAAGGCGGGGCCGTCGGCGGGATCCGCGAAGGCGAAGTCGAGCCCGCAGACCTCGCATTTCGGGGCGATCGTGAGAAACCCCTTGAAGATGTGGCCCTTCTGGCAGCGCGGGCAGAGCCCCCGGACCCCGAGCCAGAACGGGCTCGCGGCGTTTCCTTCCCTGGTCATGACGGGCCTCTTGTAGGGATTCAGCGTGCCTTAATGTGTGGTTTTGCCAGCAGCTCCCGATACGCACAATCCGCATGGCTGGATCGCCACGGCATGCCGGCGCCGCGGGCGTGTCTGCTGGTGTCGCATGGCGCGAAGCTCTAGGGGCGATTTCGCTTTTAAGCTTGCCGTCCGTTTTCCGCACGGTAGATTGTGAATGCCCCCACAATCACCCCTGCGAAGCGGATTTTGCATGCTGCGCATTTCCAAGAAGACGATGTTCGCCATCGAGGCGGTTCTGGACATCGCCTACAACGCGGGCTCCGAACCCGTGCAGAGCGGCGAGATCACGCGGCGCCAGGGGATTCCCAAGCGCTATCTCGAGCAGGTCCTGCAGCAGCTCGTGCGGGCGGGCATCCTGTCGGGCGTGCGCGGCCCGCGGGGCGGCTATCGCCTGGCGCGCGAGCGGCGCCGGATCAGCGTCGGCGACGTGGTCCGCGTGGTGCGTGGCATGGAGACGGCGCCCGATCCGCTGGAGGAGCCCACCGGCTCGGAACTCGGCCACAAGGTCGTACGCCCCATGTGGCTGCGCCTGCAGGACCACATGATGGCCGAGCTGGACCGCACCAGCATCGAGGATCTCTGCCTGCGCGCCAATGAGGCCGGCATCGAGAGCGAGTCCCACAGCCGCATCGACTTCAGCATTTGACGCGCCGCGGAATTGGCGTAGATTGCGCCAGCTGTAGAATACACGCTATTAACACAATCTATTGGGGGAACCCATGGCCGGCCCGGAGTTCCGCGGCAAGATCTATGACAGCATCCTCGACACGATCGGTGCGACGCCGCTGGTCCGGTTCCGTCGCCTGGCCGCGGAGAACGGCGCCAAGGCGGACGTGGTCGGCAAGCTGGAGTTCTTCAACCCGCTCGCCAGCGTGAAGGACCGCATCGGCTTCGCCATGATCGAGTCTGCCGAGCGCGAGGGCAGGATCGAACCCGGGCGCACCGTGCTGGTCGAGCCGACCTCGGGCAACACCGGCATCGCTCTTGCCTTCGTGGCGGCTGCCAAGGGCTACCGCCTGATCCTGTGCATGCCCGAGAGCATGTCGGTCGAGCGGCGCAAGATGCTGAAGCTGCTGGGGGCCGAGCTGGTGCTGACCCCTGCCGCCGAGGGCATGAAGGGCGCCATCCGCCGGGCCGAGGAGATCGTGTCCGGCGACGGCAACGCCTACATGCTGCAGCAGTTCAAGAACCTCGCGAATCCCGAGATCCACCGCCGCACCACGGCCGAGGAGATCTGGCGCGACACCGACGGCAAGGTCGACGCGCTGATCTCGGGCGTCGGCACCGGAGGCACGCTGACCGGGGTCGCGGAGGTGATCAAGGCCCGCAAGCCCTCGTTCCGGGCGATCGCGGTCGAGCCCGAGGACAGCCCCGTCCTGTCGGGCGGCCTGCCCGGTCCCCACAAGATCCAGGGGATCGGTGCGGGCTTCGTGCCGGACATCCTGAAGCGCGAGCTGATCGACGAGGTCGTGCGCATCTCCAACCAGCGCGCCTTCGAGACCGCCCGCGCCGCGGCCCGGCTCGAGGGGCTGCCGGTCGGCATCTCGGGCGGTGCCGCGCTGGCCGCGGCCTTCGAGGTCGCGGCGCGGCCCGCGATGGAAGGCAAGCAGATCGTCGTGATCCTACCGAGCTTCGCCGAGCGCTACCTGTCCACCGCGCTGTTCGAAGGCCTGGAGTAAGCCCGGTCCCGGCGGGCGGCCCGGCAGGGCGACGCGCGGATCCCCGTCCGCGCGTCGCCCTCTCTACCGTCGATGGGTTGGAGCGGTTTGAGGTTCAAAGCGGACCTCGAATCACTCTAGGGTCGGGACCATGGATTTCACCGAAGACCAGATCCAGCGCTATGCGCGCCACATCCTGCTGCCCGAGGTCGGCGGCACCGGCCAGGCGCGGCTGCTGGGATCGCGCGTCCTCGTCGTCGGCGCCGGCGGCCTGGGCTCGCCCCTGCTCCTCTACCTCGCGGCGGCGGGCGTCGGCACGATCGGCATCGTCGACCACGACGCGGTGGACCTGTCGAACCTGCAGCGGCAGGTCATCCACGACCAGGCCTCCATCGGGCGGCCCAAGGTCGAGAGCGCGGCGGCCCGGATCGCCGCCATAAACCCGGACGTCCGGGTCGAGCCCTGGCCCCTGCGCCTGGATGCCGGGAACGTGCTCGACCTCGTCTCGCGCTACGACATCGTGGCCGACGGCACCGACAACTTCGCGACGCGCTACCTGCTGAACGACGCCTGCTACCTGGCCGGGCGGCCGCTGGTCTCGGCCGCCATGCTACGCTTCGACGGGCAGGTCTCGACCTTCAAGGCGCATCTGGGGCCTCCCCATCCCTGCTACCGCTGCATCTTCCGCGAGCCGCCGCCGCCGGGCCTGATCCCGAGCTGCTCGGAAGCAGGCGTGCTGGGCGCACTTCCTGGGCTGGTGGGCTCGCTGCAGGCGGGCGAGGTGCTGAAGGAGCTGCTGGGCATCGGCGAGAGCCTCTCGGGGCGCCTGCTGCTGATCGACGCGCTGGGCAGCGGCTTCCAGCGCATCGCGGTGCCCCGGGACCCGGACTGCCCGCTCTGCGGGACGGCGCCGCAGTACCGCGACCTCTCGCACCATGGCGGCCCCGGGCACGCGGCGGCCGCGGCCGCCTGCGGCCTGGAGGGGACCTGACATGCCCGGACCCGACAAGCTGAGCCTGGTCGTCTTCTCGGGCGGCTTCGAGCGCGTGCACTACGCCCTTGTGATGGCGAGCGCCGCCGCAGCCAGCAACCGCAAGGCGACGCTGTTCTTCACGGGCCCGGCGCTTCGTGCCCTGGTCGCCGAGGACGACGGCGCCCCGGGCTGGCACCGGCTGGCCCCCGCGGAGGACGGCACGAGCCCCGCCCTGAAGGACGCGGCCTTCCGCGAGCTCGGCGTCGCCGGCTTCGAGGAGCTGCTGGAGGCCTGCGTCGCGCTGGGCGTCACGGTGATGGTCTGCGAGATGGGCCTGCGCGCCCAGGGCCTGGAAGCGGCCCGGCTGCGCCCGGACGTGCCCGTCCAGTCCGGCGGCGTGGTGACGCTGCTGAACGATGCCTCGGACCGGGGCGGGCTGACCTTCATCTAGGATCGCCGCGGAACCGCGCCCGCACCGCGGCCCGCATCGCCGCGCTTGACGGCCGCGCGCCGTCTCTGTACTGATCGGTCAGGACTTTACCGAACGGTACACTCGCACATGTCCTTCGCAGGAGGCCCCGATGACCGCACGCCCGCCGCTGCCGCCCTTCACCGAGGAGACCGCGGCCCGGAAGGTCCGCATGGCCGAGGACGCCTGGAACACGCGCGATCCCGAGCGCGTCTCGCTGGCCTATACCGAGGACAGCCGCTGGCGGAACCGGGCGGAGTTCCTGGCCGGCCGCCCCGCCATCCAGGCCTTCCTGCAGCGCAAATGGGCGCGCGAGCTGGAATACCGGCTGATCAAGGAGCTCTGGGCCTGGCACGGCGAGCGCATCGCCGTGCGCTTCGCCTATGAATGGCGCGACGATTCGGGCTCTTGGTTCCGGTCCTACGGGAACGAGCAGTGGGAGTTCGACGAACACGGCCTGATGCGCCGGCGCGAGGCCAGCATCAACGACCTGCCGATCCGCGAGGCCGACCGGCTGTTCCGCTGGCCGCAGGGGCCACGGCCGGCGGATCATCCCGGCCTTTCCGCGCTCGGTCTCTGAGGCCGGCCGCCGATGGCGCGGGTGGTGGCCGGGCGTGAGGACGTGCTGCAGCACCTCGGCGAGGTGTTCCGCACCCAAGGCTTCGAGGGGGCGAGCCTTGCCGCGATCACGGCCGCGACGGGCCTCGGCAAGGGCAGCCTCTATCACTTCTTCCCCGGCGGGAAGGACGAGATGGCCGAGGCCGTGCTGGACGCGATCGAGGCCTGGTTCCGCGACCGGGTCTTCGCGCCCCTGCGGGACGGGACGGACCCAGCCGCGGGCATCGCCTGCATGCTGGACGAGACCGACCGCTACTTCCGCTCGGGCCGGCGCGTCTGCCTCGTGGGCGCCTTCGCCCTGGGCGAGGTGCGGGACCGCTTCGCATCCCGCATCCGGCGCTATTTCGCGGAATGGCGCGATGCCCTGGCCGAGGCGCTGGCGAGAGCCGGCCATCCGCCCGCCGAGGCGCAGGACATGGCCGAGGAGGCGGTCGCCGCCATCCAGGGCGCGCTGGTGCTGGCGCGGGCGACGGACGATGCCGCCGTCTTCGCCAGGGCCCTCTCCCGCCTCCGGACGCGCCTGCTGCCGCGGTGAGGCTCCCGGCTGGGCGCCCCCATCAGGTGGCCTTGGTTCAGCTGGTTTGGTTCAGGTGGTCTTGGTATCGAGGGCGTAGCCGGCCGAGCGCACGGTGCGGATCAGGTCCGCCTCGCTGTCCTCGTTCAGCGCCTTGCGCAGGCGCCGGATGTGCACGTCGACTGTGCGCGGCTCCACATAGACGTCGTGGCCCCAGACCACGTCCAGGAGCTGCTCGCGCGAGAAGACGCGCCCGGGATGCTGCATGAAGTGGCGCAGCAGCCGGAACTCGGTGGGGCCCAGATGGATGTCGCGGCCCTGGCGCCGGACGCGGTGCGCCGCCAGGTCCATGGTGACGTCCTCGAAGCGCAGGACCTCCTCGGTCAGGCCGGGGCTGGCGCGGCGCAGCACCGCGCGCATGCGCGCGACCAGCTCGGATGGCGAGAAGGGCTTCGCGAGATAGTCGTCGGCGCCCGAGTTCAGCCCGCGGATCTTGTCGGATTCCTCGCCGCGCGCCGTCAGCATGATGATGGGGATGTCGCGCGTGCGCGGGTTCCGGCGGAGCTGGCGGCACACCTCGATGCCGGACATCAGCGGCAGCATCCAGTCGAGCAGGACCAGGCTGGGGTTCTGCTCGGTCGCGAGCAGGAGCGCTTCCTCCCCGTCGGCCGCGGACAGGGTCCGGAAGCCGTCGCGCTCCAGGTTGTATTTCAGCAGGGTCACGAGGTCGACTTCGTCCTCGACGACCAGGACCAGGGGCTTGGTGCCGGCCCCGAGGCGCGCCGCGGTCTCGCTCATGGCTCTCAGCCCTCGGCCTGGCTCTTCGCGTCGTCGGGCGCCGCCGCCATGTCGGCCCCCAGGACGGTGAAGCTCGTCTCGTCGCTCTTGGGCCGCTCCCCGGCAGGCGGCTGCCCGACCACCAGGAAGTGCACGGTCTCGGCGATGTTGGTCGCGTGGTCGCCGATGCGCTCCAGGTTCTTCGCGATGAAGAGCAGGTGGGTGCACGGCGTGATGTTGCGCGGATCCTCCATCATGTAGGTCAGGACCTCGCGGAACAGGCTCGTGTAGAGATCGTCCAGGTCGTTGTCCCGCTGGCGCGCGGCGATGGCCTTCTCGACGTCGCGCTCGATGAAGGCGTCCAGCACCTCCTTCATGATCTCCTGGACCATCCGGCCCATGCGCGGCACGCCGGCCGCGGGCCGGACCGCCTGGACTTGGGCGAGCGCGATGGAGCGCTTGGCGATATTCGCGGCGTAGTCGCCGATGCGCTCCAGGTCGGCCGCGATCTTCAGCGCCGACAGGATCTCGCGCAGGTCGATCGCCATGGGCTGGCGAAGGGCCAGCAGGCGCAGCGTCTCGGCGTCGATCGCCCGCTCGTACTCGTCGATGCGGTGGTCGGACTGCATCACCTGGGCAGCGAGTTCGACGTCGCGCCGCACGACGGCCTGGATCGCCGATTCCACCTGGGCCTCGGCGACGCCGCCCATCTGCGTCACGAGATTCGTGAGGCGATGCAGTTCCTGGGCGAAGGACTTGACGGTATGCGTGTCCGGAGCGGGCATGGCTGGGTTCGCTTCTGAAAGGGCCGGAGGGGATGCCGACGCGCTGGACCGGTCAGCCGTAGCGCCCGGTGATGTACCCCTGGGTGCGCTCGTCGTGCGGGTTCGTGAAGATCTCCTCGGTATCGCCGACCTCCACCATCTCGCCGAGATGGAAGAAGGCGGTGCGCTGGGAGACGCGGGCGGCCTGCTGCATGTTGTGCGTCACGATCACGATCGTGTAGTTCGCCCGCAGCTCGTCGATGAGCTCCTCGATATGGGCCGTCGCGATGGGATCGAGGGCCGAGCAGGGCTCGTCCATCAGGATCACCTCGGGGCTGACCGCGATTGCGCGGGCAATGCACAGCCGCTGCTGCTGTCCGCCCGAAAGGCCGGTGCCGGGCTCGCGCAGCCGGTCCTTCACCTCGTTCCAGAGGCCCGCGCGCTGCAGGCTCTTCTCGACGACCTCGTCCATCTCGTCCTTGCCGGCGGCAAGTCCGTGGATCTTGGGACCGTAGGAGACGTTGTCGTAGATCGACTTGGGGAAGGGGTTCGGCTTCTGGAAGACCATCCCCACCCGGGCGCGCAGCTGCACCACGTCGATCGAGCGGTCGTAGATGTCCTGCCCGTCGAGCGTCATCAGCCCTTCGACCCGAGCGATGTCGATCGTGTCGTTCATCCGGTTCAGGCAGCGCAGGAAGGTCGACTTCCCGCAGCCCGACGGCCCGATGAGAGCGGTGACCTGGCGGTCCCGGACGTCGAGGTCGATGCCCTTCAGCGCCTGCTTGGCGCCGTAGAACACCTTGACCCCGCGGGCCTCCATCTTGACCGCGGGCGCGACGCCGCCCTGCGGGCGGGCATCAGCCCGCGCCTGGATTTGGGTCTGTGCGACCATGGTTCTACCAGCGCCTTTCGAATCGCTTGCGGAGGATGACGGCGAGGGCGTTCATCGCGATCAGGAAGCCCAGAAGGACCATGATCGCGGCCGAGGTGCGCTCGGTGAAGGCGCGCTCCGGGCTGTCGGCCCACATGAAGATCTGCACCGGCAGCATGGTGGCGGCGTCGGTGAAGCCCGACGGCGCGTCGACGATGAAGGCGACCATGCCGATCATCAGGAGCGGCGCGGTCTCGCCGAGCGCGTGGGCCATGCCGATGATGACGCCGGTCATGATGCCCGGCATGGCCAGCGGCAGGACGTGGTGGGTCACGACCTGCAGCCGCGAGGCGCCGATGCCGAGCGCCGCCTCCCGGATCGAGGGCGGGACCGCCTTCAGCGAGGCGCGCCCGGCGATGATGATCGTCGGCAGCACCAGCAGGGCCAGCACCACGCCACCGACCAGCGGAGCCGAACGCGGCATGCCGAAGAAGTTCAGGAAGACCGCGAGGCCGAGCAGGCCGAAGACGATGGAGGGCACCGCCGCGAGGTTGTTGATGTTCACCTCGATCAAGTCGGTCAGCCGGTTCTTGGGCGCGAACTCCTCGAGATAGACGGCGGCGGCGATGCCTACGGGTACCGCGAGCACCAGCGTCACGAAGAGCGTCAGCATGGATCCCAGGAGGCCCGCCTTGAGGCCGGCCAGCTCCGGCTCGCGCGAGTCGCCGTTGGTGAAGAGCCGCGTGTTGAAGCGGCTGACCAGGTCACCCTTGGCCTCGAGCTGCTCGATCCAGGCGAGCTGGCGGTCGGTGATCTGCCGATCGGCCTCGGGCAGCGCGCGCGACACGTTGCCCTTCAGGAGCTGGTCGACCTCGTCCGAGACCGGCAGCGACACGACGCGCCGCGTCCCGATCAGGCTGGGATCGTCCATCACCATGCGCCCGAGTTCGAAGGCGGCGCCGACGCTGAGCAGGTCGCCCGCGGCGCGGCGCGCATCGCGACTTCCGGCATCGGTCAGGACCGACTGGAGCGCGTTGCGCGCCAGGGTGTTGTAGTTCGCCTGGGCGAGCACGGCAGGGTCCCGCGTGCCCTGCGGGTCGATCTCCGCGGGGTCGAAGAAGACCTCGAGCCGCAGCTCGTGCTGCCAGAAGGCGGTGTAGCCCTTGGCGACGACGCTGCCCAGCAGCACCGCGAGCATGCCGAGGGCCAGCCCGATGGCGGCGATGCCGTACAGGCGGAACCGCTTCTCGGCCGCGTAGCGGCGCCGCAGCCGGCGCTCGAACTCGGCGGTCTGGTAGACCGGTACGGCCCGGTCGCTCACCACGGCGTCAGTCATACTTTTCCCGGTATTTCTGGACCACCCGCAGGGCGATCACGTTGAGGCACAGCGTGACGGTGAAGAGCACCAGCCCAAGCCCGAAGGCCGACAACGTCTTGGCGCTGTCGAATTCCTGGTCGCCGACCAGCAGCGTCGCGATCTGGACGGTCACGGTGGTGACTGCGGCCAGAGGGTTCGCCGTCAGGTTCGCGGCGAGGCCCGCGGCCATCACGACGATCATGGTCTCGCCGATCGCGCGGCTCACCGCCAGCAGCACGGCACCCACGATGCCTGGAAGCGCCGCCGGCAGGACGACCTGCTTGATCGTCTCGGACCGGGTCGCCCCGAGCCCGTACGCCCCGTCCCGCAGGGACTGCGGCACCGCGTTGATGACGTCGTCCGAGAGCGAGCTGACGAAGGGGATGATCATGATCCCCATGACGACGCCGGCCGCCAGGGCGGATTCCGAGGCGACGTTCAGGCCCACGGCCTGTCCCGCGTCGCGGATCAGCGGCGCCATGGTCAGCGCCGCGAAGAAGCCGTAGACCACAGTGGGGATGCCCGCCAGGATCTCGAGCACGGGCTTCACCGTGGCGCGCACCCGGGGCGGCGCGTATTCCGCCATGTAGACCGCCGCGAGCAGCCCGACCGGCACCGCGACCAGCATGGCGATCAGGCTGATCAGGATCGTGCCGGCGAAGAGCGGCACCGCGCCGAAGGCGCCACTGGAGCCGACCTGGTCGGCGCGGATCGCGGTCTGCGGCGACCAGTGCAGGCCGAACAGGAATTCCACCGGCGAGACGCGGCCGAAGAAGCGGATCGCCTCGAAGAGCAGCGACATCACGATCCCGACCGTCGTCAGGATGGCGACCAGCGAGCACATGATCAGCAGCGCCTGCACGACGCGCTCGACCTGGTTGCGAGCCCGCAGGCTTGGCGTGATGCGGCTTCGGGCATACCAGAGGCCACCGACCGCCAGCGAGAAGGCAAGCGCCGCCAGCGCCCAGCGGCCGATCCCGCGCAGATGCTGGTGGTATTCGGCCGCCGCGCGCACGACCGGGCTGGTCTCGGCCGCACCGGCATTGCCGCCCGCGACATTCAGGATGTTGGTCATCAGCAGCGACTGCTGCGACGGGGAAAGCCCCTGGACGGCGTCGGCAGGCAGGCTCGACCAGACCAGGGCGTTCACGACCGCGCCGCCGAAGGCCGACCAGACGACGATCACGAGCAGGGCCGGCAGCCCCGCCCAGATGGCCGCGTAGAACCCGTAATAGCCGGGAACCGAATGGAGGTTGGCCATGCGGCCGCCGGCGGCGTCCAGGGCCCGGCTGCGGCCCATGTAGAAGCCGGCCAGGGACAAGGCGACCAGGACGGCCACGAGGACGGACATGGGCATGGGAGGGGCACCGGGATCGAAATTGCGGCCGGCCCCCTCCGGACGGAGGGGGCCGGCCTCGGGGTTTACATCTGCAGCGCGGTCAGGTTGACGGCCGCGTTGCGGGCCTTCTCGCGGTCCGCCTTGGGCTCGGGGATCAGACCCTTGTCGACGAGGTAGCCGTCGTCGCCCATGGCACGCTCGGAGGTGTACTCGGAGATGAACTCGCGGATGCCGGGGATCACGCCGACATGGGCGTTCTTGGCATAGACGTACAGCGAGCGCGAGACCGGGTACTTGCCGGCCTGGACGTTCTCGACCGACACCTCGACGCCCTCGATCTTGGCGGCCTGGAGCTTGTCGCGGTTCTGGTCGAGGTAGCTGTAGCCGAAGGCGCCGAAGGCGTTCGGGTTGGCCGTCAGCTTCTGCACGACCAGGTTGTCGTTCTCGCCGGCCTCGACATAGGCGCCGTCCTCGCGGATCGTCACGCAGGCCTTCTCATGCGCCTTGGCATCCGGCAGCGCCTGCTTGACCTCGGCGACCTTGTTGCAGCCCGCCAGCATCACGAGCTCGTTGAAGGAGTCGCGCGTGCCGGAGGTCGGCGGCGGGCCCATCAGCTCGATCGGGGCGTTCGGCAGGCTGGGATCGATCTCGGACCAGCGCTTGTAGGGGTTCGCGACCATCTTGCCGTCGACCGGAACCTCCTTCGCCATGGCCTTCCAGATCTGGGCCAGGGTGAAGTTCACGGGCTTGGCCGAGCGGGCCGAGGCGATCACGAGGCCGTCATAGCCGATGTTCAGCTCGGTGATCGCGGTGACGCCGTTCTTGGCGCACTCCTCGACCTCGGACTTCTTGATGCGGCGCGACGCGTTGGTCAGGTCCGGATGCTGCGGGCCGACGCCCGCGCAGAACAGCTTCATGCCGCCGCCCGTGCCGGTCGACTCGACGATCGGGGTCTTGAACTTGCCGCCGCGGCCGAAATTCTCGGCGGTCGCGGTGGTGAAGGGGAACACCGTCGAGGAACCGACGATACGGATCTGGTCACGGGCCTGGGCGTTGGCCGCGCCCGAGAGGGCGAGCGTGGCGGCCGCGGCGGCAAGGCCGGCCAGGGCGATTTTCTTGGTCAGCATGTCGATGCCTCCGGTCTGATCTTTTGCGGCGCGGCGTCGGGCCGAGAGGCCCTCAGATGACATTCCCGCCGGCTCCGGGGCGGAACCTAGCGACCGACTGCGATAGCAATACTACGGTTCGATGACAGTTCGATGACACTGCCCCCTCTGCGCGGAGGAACGCGCAGGGGGCCGGCCGCGCGGCGGTCATGCCGCGCGGATCCCGTCCAGGAAACGCTCGACCTCCTGGCGCAGCCGCTCGGATTGCTGGCCGAGATCTCCCGCGGCGGCCAGCACCTGGCGGGCGGCCGTCCCGGTGTCGGACGCGGCCTCGGTCACTGCGGAGAGGTCGTCGGCGACGCCCTGCGTGCCGACGGCGGCCTGCTGGACGTTCCGCGCGATCTCCGCCGTGGCGGCGTTCTGCTCCTCCACGGCGCCCGAGATGGTGGTCGCGATCTCGTTGACCTGGAGGATCGTCGAGCCGATCTCGCCGATCGCAGCGACGGCGCCGCCGGTCGCCGCCTGCATGGCCGCGACCTGGGCGGCGATCTCCTCCGTGGCCCGGGCGGTCTGGCCGGCCAGCGCCTTCACCTCGCCCGCGACCACGGCGAAGCCGCGCCCGGCCTCGCCGGCCCGCGCCGCCTCGATGGAGGCGTTCAGGGCCAGCAGGCCGGTCTGCGCGGCCACTTGGCCGATCAGGTCCACGATGGCGCCGATCCGGCGGGCGGCATCCGTCAGCGCGGCGACCTGCGAATCGGCCCGGCGCGACACGGCGACGGCCTCGGCGGCGATTCGGTTGGCATCGCCGGCCCGGCGCCCGATCTCCCCGATGGAGGCCGCGAGCTGCTCGGCCGCCGTGGCGACGGTCTGGACATTCGCCGAGGTCCGCCGTGTCGCGGCCGTCATGGCGGCGGTGAGGCCGCCTGCGCGCTCGGCGGCGCCAGCCATGCCGCGGGCCTGCCGCTCCATCTCGGCAGCCTCGTCGGTCACGGCGCGCAGGACGCCGCCCACCGCGGCCTCGAACCGCTCCGCCACCGCGGCGACGGCGGCCCGCTTCTCGGCCTCGGCGCGCCGCGCCGTCTCGGCGGCCTCGGCCTCCAGCCGCGCCTTCTCGATCGCGTTGGCGCGGAAGACCTGCACCACCTGGGCCATTGCCCCGATCTCGTCCCGGCGCCCCATGTCGGTGACCTCGGCGTCCAGCCGCCCGCGGGCCAGCGCGTCCATGGTGGCGCGCAGGCGCCGCAGCGGCGACAGGATGCTGCCCGCCAGGGCCCAGCCGAGAGCCACGCCGACGGCCACGGCCGCCGCGCCGACCAGCATGATCCAAGTCCTCGCCGAGGTGGCGGCCTCCCGCATGCCGTCGGCCAGCGTGCCCGCGCGGCGCTGCTCGCCCTCGGCGATCTCGATGGCGGCGGCGAGCGCCTGGGCGATCAGCGTGTCGAGCCCGGAGAGCGCCTCGGCATAGCCCTTGCCGGCCCCTTCGAACTGCGCGAGCCCGTTCCGGAACAGGTCGAGGTCACGGTCGAGCAGGCGCAGGGGCTGGCGCTGGTCCCGCGGCAGCCCGGACAGGGCGGGCCGCGCCTCCTCGAGCGCCGTGCGCACGGCCGCGATCCCCTGCCGGGCGCGCTCCAAATCCGCCTCCGCGCCCGTGAGCGCATAGCGCGACCCCGCCCCGAGCAGGGGCATGAAGGCTGCCTCCAGCGCCTCGGCGGACTGCTGTCCCGCAGGGCCGAGGCCGGCAAGCAATTCGCGCGCCGGACGGAGATTCGTGCCGAGGCTGTCGATCCCCAGCAGCACCACCTCCACCGCCTCCTTGCGGACCATCAGCCGGTCGAGGGTCTGCGCGATCTGCGATTCGATGGCCGACACGGCCGCCGAAAGCGTCCGGACCGTCTCCTCGGGCAGGCCCCGTCCCCCGGCCCCCTCCAGCCCGGCCCCCTCCAGCCCGGCCATGGCCTGCTTCAGGTCCTGCTGCCGGGCGAGCACCTCTTCGCGGCGCTCGGGCGCGCTGGTCCCGGCATAGCGAAGGACCGCGGAGGCAAGCTCGTCCAGCCGGTTCCGGTAATCGCGCGCGAGATCCGCCAGATGGACGGCCTCGGCCGCGCTCGCCGCAGCGGCGGCGGTCCGGCCGGACTGCACGAGGGCGTAGGCGCCCGAGACGGCGCTCGCCGCCGCGACGGCCATCACGGCGCCGATGATCCGATGCTTCAGTCCCATGCGGCCCTCCCCGAAGGCGCGCGGAGGATCGCGCGCGGGGGCCCGGCGCGATCCTCCGCGCCGGGCCGAGCCCCGCTCTATAGGCCGCTTTTTTTACAACCGCGCGGCATCATGAAAAATTCATCAAGGCTGCGCGGGGGCCCGCCGCGATAGGCCCCGAGCGCATCGGGCTGGCGCCCGATCAGTCCGGCGCCCGATCAATCCGGCGGCAGGTTGATGGCGTTGCCGCGGCTCGTGACGTCCGTATGGCCCAGGGATTCGTCCTCGCGGCCCATGGCCTCCTCCTGCTCGCGCCGGTTCGGCGAATCGAACAGGTCCTCGGCGCGGCGGGCATTGTCGCGAGGATCGGAGTTCAGCGCCTCGCTCAGCACGCCGCCGGTCGGCGACTTCGGCTTGTCAGTCATGCGGGTCTCCGGTTGCGGTCCGTCGTTGCGGTCCCCCCGGGAAACAGGGGCGGGGCCGCATCGTCGCGGTCGCCCGGGCACCGGGCCGCCCTCACCCGCCTGCACCCCTGCCCGCCAGCGCCCGGCCCGCGCGCTCAGCCCGCCGCAACCCCTCCGAGCCGGGCAGTCGCCGGGACCACATCGGCCGCCGGCAGGTAGACGGTGAAGGTGCTGCCGCGGCCGACCTCGCTCTCGATCGTCAGGCGTCCGCGGTGCCGGTTCACGATGTGCTTGACGATGGCGAGCCCGAGGCCCGTCCCGCCCATGGCGCGCGAGCGCGCGGCATCCACCCGGTAGAAGCGCTCGGTCAGGCGCGGCAGATGGGTCCGCGGGATTCCCTCGCCCCGGTCCGTGACCGAGACCGAGAGCATGGGCCCCGACCGGCGTCCGCCGGCGGGCGCCGGCAGCGGCGCGCCCGTCCCACCCAACGCGCCCGGCTGCACGAGGCCGACGCGGACCGTCACCTCGGTGCCCTCCCGGCCGTACTTCACGGCATTGTGCACGAGGTTCTGGAAGACCTGCGAGAGCTGGTCCTCGTCGCCCACGGCATGGGGCAGGTCGGGCGCGACCTCGAGCCGGATCTTCATCTTGCGGCTGGCGGCCTTCAGCTCCAGCGTCGCGATCACGTTGCCCACGAGGCAGACCACGTCCGCCTCGCCGGTGGGCGGGGTGTGCTCGTCCAGCTCGATGCGCGAGAGCGACAGCAGGTCGTTGACCAGCCGCGACATCCGTTGCGCCTGGTCGTTCATGATCCCGAGGAAACGCGCCTGCGCGTCGGGATCGTCGCGGGCGGGACCGCGCAGCGTCTCGATGAAGCCGACCAGCGAGGCCAGCGGCGTGCGCAGCTCGTGGCTGGCATTGGCCACGAAGTCCGCGCGCATCTGCTCGGAACGCTTGATGGCCGTGATGTCGTGAAGGGTCAGGATCACCCGGGCGCCCAGCGCGCCCTCGGACGGCGCGCCGTCGCCGCCCTGCCCGGGCTCCTCGCCGCGGAAGGGCGTAACCCGCGCCTCGTAGACGCGCTCCACGGGAACCGGAAGGGTGAACTCCAGCGTCCGCGACGCCGCCCCGCCGAGCACGGCGTCCACGGCCGCCAGCAGCGCCGGGTTGCGCAGCGTGGCCGCCAGGTCCCGCTCGGCGATGCGGTCGCCGAAGACCGCGAGCGCGGCGTGGTTCGCGCGCAACACGCGCCGGCCGCCGTCGATCAGGACCAGCGGGTCGTGCAGCGCGTCGAGGATCCCGTCGGTGGCGCGCAGCCGCGCCTCCATGCGCTCGTGGCGCAGCCGTGCCTCGCGCTGCATCCGCGACGCGGCGCTGGCCAGCGCCTCCAGCGTCGGCGACGCCCCGGAGGGCAGCGGCACGTCCTCGCTCGCGCCGTCGAGGCGGGCGAGATGGGTCGCCAACGCCTCCAGCTCCCTGCGCTGCAGGCGGTAGGCCGCGGCCGCCGTGGCAATGGTTCCCAGGATGCCGGCCAGCGCCGCCACCGGCCCGAAGGCCCCCCAGGCCGCAAGGCACGCGAAGGCCAGCACCGCGGGCCCGGCAAGCAGGACGGCGGACAGCATCAGGCGGCGCGGCGGCGGAAGGGATGGCATGGGCCGTTTCTATGGCCGCTTTCTGCGGCCTGTTTCGGTGCGGGTTCGGGGGACGCGGCGCGGCCCGGGCGCCACTGTACACCAGCCCGCGCCCGTCCGGACGGGCGTCATGGAAAATTCAAGCTTTCCCGACGATCAGGCGGGGAAACTGTTCCCTGTCCTAACCCGCCCGCGCCCGCTCCTGCCCCCGGGACGGGCGCCGAGCCGACCACGTCAGCCCTGGAGCGCGTCGTGCGCGGCCAGCACCGCCGTGTTCACGATGTCAGCGACGCTCGCCCCCATGGAGACGATCTGCGCGGGCTTGTCGAGCCCGATCAGCAGCGGCCCGATCACTTGGCCGCCCGCCATCTTCTGCAGGAGCTTGGCGCCGATGTTGGCGGCGTGCAGCGCCGGCATGATCAGCACGTTGGCCGGCCCGGAGAGCCGCGCGAAGGGATAGAGCCGCCGCATCAGGTCGTGGTCCAGCGCCACGTCGGCCGTCATCTCGCCGTCGTACTCGAAGTCGACGCCACGCCGGTCCAGGATCGCCACGGCGTCGCGGACGTGCTGGGCGCGCTCGCGCATGGGCTGCCCGTAATTGCTGAAGGACAGCAGAGCCACGCGCGGCTCGTGTCCCATCTGGCGCGCCTTGGCGGCCGTCTGGATCGCGATGTCGGCGAGCTCCTCGGGCGTCGGGCGCTCGTTCACTGTCGTGTCGCTGATGAAGACCGTGCGGTGGCGCGTCACCACGACCGACAGGCCGAAGACCCGGCCGCCGGGCTGGGGGCTGAAGACGCGGCTGATCTCCTCGTAGCTCGGGGCGAAGCTGCGGGTCAGGCCGGTGACCATGGCATCGGCGTCGCCCTGGGCCACCATCAGCGAGGCGAAGGTGTTGCGGTCCTGGTTCACCATGCGCTGGCAGTCGCGCTCCAGGAAGCCGCGGCGCTGCAGCCGGCGGTACAGATAGTCGGTGTAGCGCCGGTTCGCGTCCGACAGGCGCGCGTTGTGGATCTCCAGCGGCGCGTCCGTGGGCAGGCCGAGCGCGGCGATGCGCTCGCGCACTACGTCCTCGCGGCCGATCAGCACCGGCGTGCCGTAGCCGGCCGCGCGGAAGGCCAGGGCCGCGCGGATCGAGCGCTCCTCCTCGCCCTCGGCGAAAACGACGCGGCGCGGGTTGGCCCGGACCTTTTCGAAGATCAGCTGCAAGCTGTCGGCGGTGGGATCGAGCCGCGCGCGCAGGGCGTGCCGGTAGCCCGTCATGTCGATGATGGGCTTGCGCGCGACGCCGCTGTCCATGGCGGCCTGGGCGACCGCGGCCGGGATGCGCGTGATCAGGCGCGGGTCGAAGGGCACGGGAATGATGTATTCCGGACCGTAGCGCAGGCGCCGCCCCGCATAGGCCGCGTCCACCTCGTCGGGCACGTCCTCTCGCGCGAGACCGGCCAGCGCCTGGGCCGCCGCGATCTTCATCGCCTCGTTGATGGTGGTCGCCCGTACGTCCAGGGCGCCGCGGAAGATGTAGGGAAAGCCCAGGACGTTGTTGACCTGGTTCGGGTAGTCGGATCGGCCGGTCGCGACGATCGCGTCGGCGCGCACCGACTTCACCTCCTCGGGCGTGATCTCGGGATCGGGGTTGGCAAGGGCGAAGACGATCGGCTTCGCCGCCATCGACTTGACCATCTCGGGCGTCATGGCGCCCTTCACCGACAGCCCGACGAAGACGTCGGCGCCCTTCACGGCATCCGCGAGGCTGCGCGCGTCGGTCCGCACGGCATGGGCGGACTTCCACTGGTTCATGCCCTCGGTCCGGCCCTGCCAGATCACCCCCTTGGTGTCGCACAGGATCACGTTGTCGTGCGGCAGCCCCAGCGACTTGAACAGCTCGACGCAGGCGATGCCGGCGGCACCCGCGCCGTTCACCACCACCTTGGCATCCTTCATGGCGCGCCCGGTCAGCTCGAGCGCGTTGATCAGCCCCGCCGCCGCGATGATGGCGGTGCCGTGCTGGTCGTCGTGGAAGACCGGGATGTCCAGCAGCTCGCGCAGGCGCTCCTCGATGATGAAGCAGTCCGGCGCCTTGATGTCCTCGAGGTTGATCCCGCCGAAGGACGGTCCCAGGAAGCGCACGCAGTTCACGAACTCGTCCACGTCGGTGGTCGAGACCTCCAGGTCGATGCCGTCGACATCGGCGAAGCGCTTGAAGAGGACGGCCTTGCCCTCCATCACCGGCTTGGAGGCCAGCGCACCCAGGTCGCCCAGCCCCAGCACCGCCGTCCCGTTGGAAATCACCGCGACGATGTTCCCCTTGGCCGTGTAGTCGTAGGCCGTCGCCGGATCCTCGTGGATGCGCAGGCAGGGCACCGCGACGCCCGGGCTGTAGGCCAGCGCGAGGTCGCGCTGGGTCGTCAGGGGCTTCGTCGCCGTGATCTCCAGCTTGCCCGGACGTCCGGACGCATGGAGGAGCAGGGCTTCTTCCTCGGTCACTCGCTTGTCGGTCTGGGACATCGTCGGTCCGTTCGGTTCTTCGGAAGGGGTGCCCGTTCGTGTCGGCTGGGCGCGTGTGGAGAGCTATAAAACTGCAACCGGGTCGTATAGTCTCGGACCGGCTGTGACCCCTGGCTGCGGGACGCTTTCCATGGGACGACTGCTCGGTTTCCTGTTGCTTTCCGGCCTGCTCGTCGGTTGCGGCGGGGGCGAGGTCAACCCGGAGCGCGCCTGGTCGCCGACACCCGCCGCACGCGAGGTCGCGCTTGCGGACTGCGACGACCAGGTGGACGAGCGCATGCTGCTGCGAGGCTATCCGCGCCGCCCGAGCGCCGAGACGCCGCAGGCCCGCTACCGCCGAGAATTCTTCGCCAAGTGCATGCGCGACAAGGGCTACGACCCGGACTGAGCCGGGTCCCGGCGCCCGGCCGGGACGGCGTCACGCCCTGCCCCCGAGCTTGGCGCCCCCGAGAGCAGAGGCCCCGAGTTCAGAGGCCCCGAGTTCAGCGCGGACGAGCGCGGCCCCGGCCGCGAGCGCGCGCAGCTTCCCGCGGGCCACGTCCCGAGGCATCGGCGCCATGCCGCAGTTGGTGCAGGGGAAAAGCTTCTCGGGCGCCACGAAGTCGAGCGCGCGCCGGATCGTCGCAGCGACGTCCTCGGGCGTCTCGACGACATTGCTGGCGACGTCGATGGCCCCGACCAGCACGTCCTTTCCCTCCAGCAGGCCGATGAGGTTGATCGGCACGCGCGAGTTCGCGCATTCCAGGGAGATCTGGTCGATGCGGCTGCGGGCCAGATGCGGGAAGGTCTCCTCGTACTGGCGCCACTCCGAGCCCAGCGTCTCCTTCCAGTCCAGGTTGGCCTTGATCCCGTAGCCGTAGCAGATGTGCACGGCGGTCCGGCACCGCAGTCCCGCGGCGGCGCGGTGCAGCGCCTCTATCCCCCAGTCGCGGACCTGGTCCATGTAGACGTTGAAGGCGGGCTCGTCGAACTGGATCACGTCGACGCCGATCGCCTCCAGCTCCCGCGCTTCCTCGTTCAGCAGGTCGGCGAAGGCCATGGCCATCCTGACGCGGTCGCCGTAGTAGCCGTCGGCGATGGTGTCGATGATCGTCATGGGACCGGGCAGCGTGAACTTCAGCGGGCGCCGCGTGTGGGCGCGCGCGATCTCGGCCTCGAAGCGGTGGACGGGCCCGAGCCGGTGAAGGGGACCGGTGACCGTGGGCACCTGCGCGTCGTAGCGGTTGTTGCGGATCCCCATGGTGACCCGCTTCTCGAAGTCGACGCCGCCGATCCGCTCCACGAAGCCGTGGACGAAGTGCTGGCGGGCCTGCTCGCCGTCGCCGACGATGTCGATCCCGGCGTCCTCCTGCTCCTTGATGGCGAGGACGGTGGCATCGCGCTTGGCCTCCGCCAGCGCGTCGCCGGACAGGCGCCAGGGCGCCCACAGCTTCGCGGGCTCGGCCAGCCAGGATGGCTTCGGCAGGCTGCCGGCAATGGTCGTGCGCAGGATCTGGGCGCCCATGATCTCTCGTATCCCCCCGTTCGGCGCGCTCTGCGGCGGCCTGGCCCGATGATCGGACGCGCCGCGGCCCGTGACAAGCGCGGCCTGCGGCGGCGCGATCGGCTTCACCCTTCGTGCAGGAAGGCGAGCAGCTCCGCCAGCGTCTCCTCGGGAGCCTCCTCCTGCAGGGTGTGCCCGCAGGGAAGTCCCCGGCCGCGGACGTCCAGCGCCTTCTCGCGCCAGGTCTCCAGCACGTCGTACAGCCGGCCGACCGTGCCCAGCGCGCCCCAGAGCGCCAGCAGGGGCGCGGCAATCCTGGCATCCGCATCCGCGGCGTCGTGCTCGAGGTCGATGGTCGCCGCCGCCCGGTAGTCCTCGCAGATGGCATGGCGGGTCGCGGGGTCGCGGTAGCAGCGCAGGTAGTCCTGGAAGACCCGCTCGTCCGCCGCCCCGGGCCGCTTCATCTGGGTCTCGACATGCTTGCGCAGGAAGTATTCGGGATCGGCGCCGATCAGCCGCTCCGGCAGGTCGTAGGGCTGGATCAGCAGGAACCACCAGAAGTACCGGGTCGCGAACTCCTTGTCGGTGCGAGCGTACATGGTCGCGGTGGGGGCGATGTCGAGGACCGCGAGGCGCGAGACCGCCTCGGGATGGTCCAGCGCCATGCGGTGCGCGACGCGGCCGCCGCGGTCGTGGCCGACCACGGCGAAGCGCGCGAAGCCCAGCGCACGCATCGCCGCGACCTGGTCCGCGGCCATGGCGCGCTTGGAATAGTTCGCGTGCCCGTCGCCGCCCGCGGGCTTCTCGGAATCCCCGTAGCCCCGCAGGTCGGCGGCCACCACCGTGAAGTCCCGGGCCAGGCGCGGCGCGACCCGGTGCCAGGTCGCATGGTTCTGCGGATGCCCGTGCAGCAGGAGCAGCGGCGGCCCCGAGCCGCCGACCGACGCGCGGATGCGGACCTGGGGCGTTTCGATGTCGCGGGTCGCGAAACCGGGGATCAGACTCGGCGCAAGCGGCATGCCTGGGGCAATCGTGATGGGCTACACTGCCGATCAGGCAAGCATGGCCGGCCCGCCCTGTCCAGCCGCGGACCCGCCGCGGCGGCCGGGCCGGCATCACCCGGCAACAGGAAGGAAGCGCAGCCCATGAGCATCGGGAAGTCGAACGCCTACCGCATCGCCGTGATCCCCGGGGACGGGATCGGCAAGGAGGTCGTGCCCGAAGGGCTGCGCGTGCTCGAGGCCGCCGCATCGAAGTTCAAGCTCGACCTGCGCTTCGACAGCTTCGACTTCGCCTCCTGCGACTACTATGCCAGGCACGGGCGCATGATGCCCGAGGACTGGAAGGCCCGGATCGGCTCGCATGATGCGATCTTCTTCGGCGCCGTCGGCTGGCCGGCGACGGTGCCGGACCACGTGTCGCTCTGGGGCTCGCTGCTGCAGTTCCGGCGCGAGTTCGACCAGTACGTGAACCTGCGCCCGGTCCGGCTGATGCCGGGCGTGCCGTCGCCGCTGGCCGGCCGCAAGCCCGGCGACATCGACTTCTTCGTGGTGCGCGAGAACACGGAGGGCGAGTACTCGGCGGCCGGCGGCCGCGTCTATCCCGGAACCGAGCGCGAGATCGTGATCCAGGAGACGATCATGAGCCGGGTCGGCGTCGACCGGATCCTGAAATACGCCTTCGAGCTGGCCCGCAGCCGCGAGAAGAAGCACCTGACCTCGGCGACGAAGTCCAACGGGATCTCCATCACGATGCCCTATTGGGACGAGCGGGTGGAAGAGATGGCGAAGGCCTATCCCGATGTGCGCTGGGACAAGTACCACATCGACATCCTGGCGGCGCATTTCGTGCTGAACCCGGACCGCTTCGACGTGGTGGTCGGCTCCAACCTGTTCGGCGACATCCTGTCGGACCTGGGGCCCGCCTGCACCGGGACGATCGGCATCGCCCCGTCGGGCAACATCAATCCCGAGCGCAAATTCCCCTCGCTCTTCGAGCCCGTGCACGGCTCGGCCCCGGACATCGCGGGCCAGGGCATCGCCAACCCCGTGGGCCAGATCTGGTCGGCCGCCATGATGCTGGAGCACCTGGGCGAGACCGAGGCGGCCAGGGGCATCCTGCGCGCCATCGAGACGGTGCTGGCCGACGAGCGGCTGCGCACCCGCGATCTCGGCGGCCGGGCCGACACCGCGACCTGCGGCAAGGCCGTCGCCGACGCGCTGGGCTGAGGGATCCCGCCGGCGCGGGCCTCGCCCGCGCCGGCCGCGCTCACGCCTCGCGGGCGCGCGCCACGAAATCCTCGACCGAGCGCGAGAGCTCGTCCGACAGCCGGCCCAGCGTGGTGGCCGCCGCCGCCAGTTCGGAGGCGGCCGTCCCGGTGTCGCGGGCGGCGGCGCCGACCTCGCCCACCGCATGCGCCGCCTGGGTCGTCCCCGAGACGGCGCGGGCAGCCGCCTGGGCGATCTCGCGCGTCGCGGCGTCCTGCTCGACCACGGCCGAGGCGACCGACCCCGACAGCCCCTCCATCCGGTCGATGGCCTCGGCGACGGCGCCGATGCTGCGGACCACGGCCCCAGTGGTGTCGCTCATGGCGGCGACCCGGGCCGAGATGTCGCCCGTGGCGCCCGCCGACTGGCCCGCCAGGTTCTTCACCTCGCCGGCGACGACGGCGAAGCCCTTTCCGGCCTCGCCGGCGCGCGCCGCCTCGATGGTGGCGTTCAGGGCCAGCAGGTTCGTCTGGGTCGCGATGTCGCCGATCAGCGCCACGATTCCCTCGACCTGGCCCGCGGCCTCGGAGAGCTGGTCCAGCCGCTCGCGCGCGGCGACGGTCTCGCCGACCGCGCCCTTGGCGGTGTGCACGGATTCCTCGACCCGCTGCGAGATCTCGGCGATGGCATGGGCCAGCCCCTCGGCCGCGCCCGCGACCGAGCGCGCGGCCTCGTCCGCGGCGCGGGTGCCGTCCGCGGCCTCGGCGGCGAGCTTGCTGCCGCGGCCGGCGGTATCGGCCAGGGCCGCGGCCTGGGCCTCGAGCGCCTCGGCGGCCTGGGACACCTCGCCGACGACGCGGCGCACGGTCCGCTCGAAAAGCCCCAGGGTCGATGCCACGGCCTCCCGGCGCTCGGCCTCGGCCGCCGCGCGGGCCTGCTCGGCCTCGGCCTCCAGCCGCGCGTTGCGCAGGGCGTTGTCCCGGAAGACCGCCAGGGCTGCGGCCATCTCGCCGAGCTCGGTGCCCTTGGCGAAGGCCGGCGGCTCGGCGTCCAGCCGGCCCGCGGCCACGTCCCGCATGCCCCGCGTCAGGCGCTCCAGCGAGACGGAAGTGCCGCGGCCGATGATCCAGGCCAGCGCCGCGCTCAGCGCGATGGCCGCCGCGGCCGCGGCGATCAGCAGCCCACGCGAGCGCTCGCCCGCCCGCTCGGCATCGGCGCGCTCGGCCTGCACGAGGCCGCGCACCAGCGTCTCCAGCGCCTGGGCGGCCGCGTCCATGGCGCCTGCCGCCCGCGCGCGTTCGACCTGCGCCGCCGCCATGGCGGCGAAATGGCCGGGCACGCCGGCGGCCAGCGGCTCGACCTCGCGGGCGCCGAGCAGGTCCGGCGCGACCTTCAGGATCTCCGCGGCCTCGGCCTGCATCTCCCGAGCGAGCATGGCCGAGCGGGTCTCGGTCGCCGCGGCGTCCTCCTGCCAGCGCAGCAGCTCGACCTCGCGCACCAGGGTCAGGAGCCGCTGCGCCCGCACGGCCGCCGCCATGGCGCCCTCGTACTCGGACTGGGCCTTGGCCGCGAGGGCGCGGATATCGGCGACATAGGCCGCCTTCTGCTCGCGCAGCCGCGCGACCACGGCCGCGGCCGCCGCGGCCTCGGCCTGTACCGATTCGCCGCGGCCGAGCTTCGCCCGAAGGACGTCGCCGGCCTCGTAGAGCGCGTCCCAGTCGCCCATGGGGATCTGCCCGTCAAGATCCAGGACGAGCTGCGCCGTCTCCTCGGCCGCCGCGGCGGCCGCAGGTCCCCGCGCCGTGCCCAGCCTGCCGAGGACCTGGGCGAGCATGTCGAGCCGTTCGGACGCGCCGGCGGCGCCTGCCGCCTCCTTGCCGATCTGGGCCGCGCGCTCGCGCTGGTTGCGCGCCGCGTTGCCCTGCTGGAGCGCGGCCGTCTCGGCCACCCGCTGGATCAGCGACAGCGCCTCGGTCAGCCGCCCTCCAGCCTCGGCCCGGCTCGCCGAGGCCGCGGCGCCGCCGCCGATGGCCGTGCGATAGTCGCCGAGCGGGGCGCGGACGCCGTCCACCGGAAGCCCCTGGGCCTGGAGCGCATCGACCCTGGCGGCGAGCGCGTCCAGCAGCGCGCCCACGGCCTCGCCCTGGCGCGGGTCGCCCGCCGCCGCCGCGGCTTCCAGCCGCCTCGCATCGGCCAGGGCGTCGCCGAGGCCCGACATGGCGTTGGCCGCGGCGGCGGCCTCGGCGATCCGCTGCAGGTTCAGCGCTCCGAAGCCCGCCGACCCCGCCGACAATGCGATGACGGATACGAAGCCGGCGGCGATCTTGGTCTTGAGCTTCAACGGAATTCCCCGGGATCCTGACGGAACGCGCGAATTTTCCGTCTAGGCCGGAGAAAATGAATGATGTTTTAAAGTAAGTTGAGGAAACCAACTGGGTCATGAACGCGCTGAACCGGCGCGCCGCCTGGGTTTCCGCGCGTCCCTATGACCCGGGGGCGTCCCCAGCCTATGCCGATTGTTCGTTCCGCTCGACCAGATGGACGTTGCGCCCGCCGGCCGCGGCGAGGGCGCGGCGCGCGGCCTCCTCGCGCGCGGCGTCGCGGCCGACCCGCGCCCACAGGATCACGCCGCCGGCCTCGAGCGCGCGGGCGAAGTCCTCGGTGTGCGGCTTCGCGGTCACCTGGTCCAGGTATTCCTTCACCGCCGCGCCGCCGACCCCGGCCGCCACGGCGGCGGCCACGGCCGCGGTGATGGGGCCGCCCACGATCGCGAAGAGCCCCGCCGTGGTCAGCGGGAACGCGTAGCTGAGCTCGCCCACCATGGCCGCCAGGGCCTGGTCCGCCGGCTTGGCCGGCCGGCCGGCCGCGTCCAGGCTCTCGTGGCTCGACAGGACGCTGAGGTCGGCGCGCGTGAAGCCGGCCACGAGCAGCCCCTCGACCGCCCGGTCGAAGGCCGCCCGGCTCTCGAAGAGCGCCACCACCTCGCGGATCCCGTCCCCGCCGACTGCGTCCCTGGTCGCCATGAGCGCCAAATCTCCCGTTCCCCGTGCCTTCCGACGCCGCGGGCGGGCCCGCGGCGATCCCTGCTTGTACACGAACGCTCGGGAATCCGGAACGGGACCAGCCGCCGCGGGGATGGGGCCGCGCGCCCTCCCGCCCGTGCGCGCGGCGTGCTAGGTTGCCGAAATTCCGCCCGTCGCCGGACCTTCCCCAGTGCCAGACCGCAACGAAAGCCCCGACATCGTCGCCGGCGCCACGCCGATGATGGCGCAGTACCTGGAGATCAAGCAGGCCCATCCCGACTGCCTGCTGTTCTACCGCATGGGCGATTTCTACGAGCTGTTCTTCGACGACGCCGTCCGGGCCGCCGCCGCGCTCGACATAACCCTGACCAAGCGCGGCCAGCATGCCGGCGAGGACATCCCCATGTGCGGGGTGCCCGTCCACAGCCACGAGAGCTACCTGTCGCGCCTGATCCGCCAGGGCTTCCGCGTGGCCGTCTGCGAGCAGATGGAGGATCCGGCCGAAGCCAAGCGGCGGGGCGGCAAGTCGGTGGTCAAGCGGGCGGTGATCCGCGTGATCACCCCGGGCACCCTGACCGAGGACAGCCTGCTGGACGCGCGGGCCAACAACTACCTGTCGGCGCTGGCCGAGGCCGCGGGCGTGATGGGGCTGGCCTGGCTGGACCTGTCGACGGGCGAGCTGTCGACGCAGCCCGTGGACCGGGGCGGCCTGCCCGCGGCGCTGACCCGGCTCGACCCGCAGGAGCTCGTGGTCTCCGAGAAGCTCGTCCAGCAGCCCGAGCTGTTCGAGCTCTTCGGCGACTGGAAGCATCGGCTGACGGTGCAGCCTGCCAGCCGCTTCGACAGCGAGAACGGCCGGCGCCGGCTGCTCGGCGTCTACGGCGTCGGCACGCTGGACGCGTTCGGCAACTTCTCACGGGCCGAGGTCGCCGCGGCCGGCGCGCTGGTCGACTATGTGGAGCTCACGCAGAAGGGCAAGCTGCCGCGCCTCGCTCCGCCGCGCCAGCTGGCCCAGGGCGCGGTCATGGAGATCGATGCCGCCACCCGGCGCAGCCTGGAGCTGACGCGCACCCAGGCTGGCGAGCGCAAGGGATCGCTGCTGGCCTCGATCGACCGCACCATCACCGGGCCCGGCGCCCGGCTGCTCGCGGCCCAGCTCGCGGCGCCCCTGACCGACCCGGCCCGCATCAATAGGCGCCTCGACATGGTCGAGTTCCTGCTGGGCGAATCCGGGCTGCGCGCCGACCTGCGCGCCCTGCTGCGCGCCGCGCCCGACGTCGAGCGGGCGCTGTCGCGCCTGTCCCTCGGCCGGGGCGGCCCGCGGGACCTTGCGGCGGTACGCGACGGGCTCGGCCGGGCGGCGGAGGCCCGCCGGCTGCTCGAGGGGCCGCGCCTGGGCGCCCTGCCCCCTGGGCTGGAGCGCGCGGCGCGCGGCCTTGGCGAGCACGCGGCGCTGACCGGGCTGCTGGCCCGGGCGCTGGCGCCGGAGCTGCCGCTGCTCGCCCGGGACGGCGGCTTCGTGGCCGCGGGCTTCTCGGCCGAGCTCGACGAGCTCGTGGCTCTGCGCGACGAGAGCCGGCGCCTGATCGCGGCCATGCAGCTCCGCTACGCGGAGGCGGCCGGTGTGCCGACGCTGAAGATCCGGCACAACAACGTGCTCGGCTACTACATCGAGGTCTCCCCCGGCCAGGCCGACAAGCTGGGCTCCGGCAAGGCGGCGGAGCTGTTCATCCACCGCCAGACCCTGGCGAGCGCGGTGCGCTTCACCACGGTCGAGCTCTCGGAGCTGGAGCGGCGGATCTCGGAGGCTGCGGACAAGGCGCTGGCGCTGGAGCTGCAGGTCTTCGAGGGGCTGAGCGCCGAGGTGCTGGCGCAGGCCGAGCCCGTGGGCGCCGCCGCCAGGGCCCTTGCGGCCATCGATGTGGCCGCCGCGCTGGCGGAGATCGCGGACGAGCAGCGCTACTGCCGGCCGGTCGTGGACGACGGGCTGGCCTTCGCGATCGAGGGCGGGCGCCATCCGGTCGTCGAGCCCGCGCTGGCGGCGTCGGGCGCCGGGCCCTTCGTCGCCAACGACTGCCGTCTGACGCCGGACGACCGGCTGTGGCTGCTGACCGGCCCGAACATGGCGGGCAAGTCCACCTTCCTGCGCCAGAACGCGCTGATCGCGGTGCTGGCGCAGATGGGCAGCTTCGTTCCCGCGGCGGCGGCCCATGTGGGGGTGGTCGACCGGCTGTTCTCGCGCGTCGGCGCGGCCGACGATCTCGCGCGCGGCCGCTCGACCTTCATGGTCGAGATGGTCGAGACGGCGGCGATCCTGAACCTTGCGGGCCCCCGCGCGCTGGTGATCCTCGACGAGATCGGGCGCGGGACCGCGACCTATGACGGCCTGTCCATCGCATGGGCCTGCGTGGAGCACCTGCACGAGGTGAATCGCTGCCGCTCGCTCTTCGCGACGCACTACCACGAGCTCACCGCGCTGGCGGCGAAGCTGCCGGCGCTGTCCTGCCACACCATGCGCATCAAGGAATGGAAGGGCGAGGTCGTCTTCCTGCACGAGGTCGCGTCGGGTGCCGCCGACCGCAGCTACGGCATCCATGTAGCGAAGCTCGCCGGCCTTCCGCGCGAGGTCGTGCGCCGGGCCGAGCAGGTCCTGCGCACGCTCGAAAAGGGTGGCCAGCGCGGCGGCCTGGACTCGCTGGCCGACGACCTGCCGCTGTTCAGCGCGCTCGGGCGCCGGGACGAGCCGGCGGAGGCCGCGCCCCCCGCCCCGTCGGCGGTGGAGACCGCGCTGGCCGAGATCGACCCGGACTCCCTGACCCCGCGCGCCGCGCTGGAGACGCTTTACCGGCTGAAGACCCTGGCGGGCTAGGCACGCGGATTCGGCAGGTTCCCGGACTCGGCATGCCTGGCATGCTGCATCGCAGCAGAAGGGCAGGGGAATGTTAACGCGGGCGGTGTACCCGTCTGGAGCTGCACAGCAGCATCAATGGGAAAGCCATCATGACCGTCAGAAATCTCTCCGAGTACAAGCCTGGCGCCTGGTCGATTGCCGAGATCGAGACCGCCGCCCGCAACAGCCGCAACGCCTATGTCGCCGGCCTGATCCGGAACGCGTTCCAGGCTCTGGCGACGCGCATCCAGCGTTCGGTCGCGCCCTCCCCCGCCCTGCTGCTCCACGCCATGGACGACCGCATGCTGGCCGATCTCGGGATCACCCGCGGCGGCATCGAGGACGCCGTGAGGAACGGACGCCCCTGCGACCGGGCACGCGAGACCGTCCGCCGTGTCGCCAATGACGTCGCAAAGCCGAAGGTCTACGTGCCGGCCGACCACGCGGCCTGAACGCCGCCCAAGGTTTCCGCCCGTCCTTTCGGACCGAGGCCTGCCCGGCATCCGCCGGCCCCTCGGCCTAGCCGGCATCAGCCGGTCCCCTGGCCCAGCCGCCATCCGCCGGCTCCCGGCCGAGGGAGCAAGAACCGGGCTGAGCCCCCGCGGCGGCCCCGGCAGTCTGTGCCCGCATCCAATCAGGAGGATCGGGCCATGACAGTACTCGCCGGGAAGGTTGCCATCGTCACCGGAGCCAGCTCGGGCATTGGCCGGGCGACTGCGAAGCTCTTCGCCCGCGAGGGCGCGAGGCTCGTGGTGGTCGCCCGGCGCCGCGACGCGCTCGAAAGCCTGATCGCGGAGATCGCGGAGGCCGGCGGCGAGGCCGCGGCCATCGCCGGCGACGTGCGCGACGACGGCGTGGCCAGGGCGGCCGTGGGCGCCGCCGTGGAACGCTTCGGCGGCCTTGATATCGCCTTCAACAATGCCGGCGCGACAGGCGAGCTGGCCCCGATCGGGGAGCTGACGCCCGGCGGCTGGCGCGAGACCATCGAGACCAACCTGACCAGCGCCTTCCTGGGCGCGAGGCACCAGGCTCCGGCCATGGTCCGGCGCGGGGGCGGATCGCTGATCTTCACCTCGACTTTCGTCGGCTTCTCGGCCGGGCTGCCCGGCATGGCCGCCTATGCCGCCGCGAAGGCCGGCCTGATCGGCCTGACGCAGGTTCTGGCGGCGGAGCTCGGCCCGCAGGGGATCCGGGTGAACGCGGTCCTTCCAGGCGGCACCGACACGCCGGCCAGCGTCACCAATGCGCCAGGGGCCGGTCCCGAAGTGCTGGCCTTCGTGGAGAGGCTGCACGCGCTGAAGCGCCTCGCGCAGCCCGAGGAGATCGCGCGGTCCGTCCTGCACCTCGCCTCGGACGCGTCGAGCTTCGTCACCGGCACCGCCTTCGTCGTGGACGGCGGCGCGTCCATCTGCCGGAGCTGAGGACGACGGGGCGCCAGGGCGCATGCGCCCGGCGCCCCACTCCGGTCAGCGCAGGAACTGGTCGATATAACCCTCGCCCAAGCCGCAGGCGGCATAATGGCGGCGGCACTTGTCGAGACGGGTGAAGACGTCGTCGTATCCCGTGCAGTTGCCGTCGGGGTCCACATAGATCATGGCGCCGTTCACCTGGAACAGCGTGATCATCTCCTCCACATGGGGGTCGACGACCAGGGTGTGCGTCTCGCCCGGGGCCTCGTAGACGTAGCCGCCCTCGCGCGCCACCCAGTCATGCTCGAGATAGCGCCATTCGCCCTTCAGCACGAAGCCGTGCACGGGCATGGGGTGCCGGTGGCGCGACAGGACGCCCGCGCGCCGGACGCGCAGCAGGTTGACCCAGTAGCCCCGCGTCACCGACAGGCAGAGCGGCCGGAACCAGACATTGTCGTCCACCGGCACCCAGACGCGCTCGTCCGACGGGATCGCGTCGGGCACGATCAGCTCGGGCGGGGATTCCTTGGGCATGGGGTGGCGGTAGGGCGTCCACTTCGCGTCGGCCGCCGCCGCGCGCCCGGGCGCCGCATTCGTCCCGGGATCCATCGTGCCATCCATCCTCAGCATCCTCCTGGGCTCAAACCGCGAGATAGCCGCCGTCGACCGGCAGGATCGTGCCGGTCACGAAGCCCGCGGCCTCCGACAGCAGGAACAGCACAGCGCCCGCGACGTCCTCGGGACGCCCCCAGCGGCCCTGCGGCGTCCGGGCGAGGATGGGGGCCGATCGCGCGGCATCCTCGACCAGCGGACGGGTCAGCTCGGTCGCGATCCAGCCGGGCGCCACGGCATTGACGCGGATGCCCTCCGGCGCCCAGGCTGCCGCCAGGCTCTTGGTGAGCTGCGCGACGCCTCCCTTGGAGGCCGCATAGCCCGGCACGAAGGGCGATCCATGGAAGGACAGCATGGAGGCGGTGTTCACGATGGCGCCCTTGGACGCGGCCAGCTTTTCCCGAGCCGCAAGGCACATACGCATGGTGCCGACAAGGTTCACCTCCACCGTCAGGCGGAAGGCGTCGATCTCGAACTCCTTGTCCGCGCGCTGGATGATGCCGGCACAGTTGACCAGCACGTCCAGCCGGTCCAGCCCCGCGATCAGCGTCTCGACCGAAGCCGGGTCAGTGACGTCGAGCCGGTGAGTCTCGATCCCTGGCATGGGCGCAAACGCGCGCAGCTCGTCCTCGCCGAGCCCGCAGGCCAGGACCCTGTGGCCCGCCCGCGCCAGCGCGCGGCTCACCGCCTCGCCGATGCCCCGTGTCCCGCCCGTGACGACCGCCGTCCCCATCGCGCCCCTTTCCCGCCAGACAGGGCCGCCCCCGCAGTGGAAGTGGCCATTCGTTGGGCCAACCATCCACCAGCGGGCCGGGCTCGTCCAGGGCTAGTTTGGACGCAGGGCAGCGCCGGACGACCTCCCCGGTTGCGCCGGCCTGACGGCGCGGGCGCGGCTGCGCTCACTTGGCGGCGATCGAGATGGTGACCGTGTCGCTGTAGGATCCCGCAACGGCGTTGGCGTTCGCGGGAAGGCTCACGCCCACGGTGACCGTCTTGCCGAACTGGGCCTGGTCGCGGGAGACGGCGAGCGGGCCGTTCAGGTTGCCGGACTGGGTGTCGTAGCGCAGCGTGTAGCCGACGGTGGCGTTGCCGTTCCTGAGCTGGCCGCCGTTGGACGAGCTGACGGTCACGGTGTAGCCGGCGCCGCTGTTGCAGGACTCCACCACGGTGCCGACCTGCTTGTCGTTCTCGCCGCCGGTCAGGTTCAGCGTCTGGTTGCCGTCGGTCACCGCGATGCTGCAGGTCGCCGAGACCGTGCCGTTCAGCCGGATGGTCCCGCTGGTGGCGGCGAGCGCCGTGCCCGAGAGGGCGATCAGGGCGGCGACGGCGGCGGTGCCGAGGGCGACGGTATCGAACTTCATGGGAGTGGTTCCTTGCCTTTGTCTTCGTGAGGGCCTGTGTGGCAGCCCGTCTGAGGACAAGTTTAGGCAAACGCCGTGCCGGAGCCCGGAAGCCCACGAAATTGGCTAAAATGCTTGATTCCTGGGGCGGAGGTCGCCGACGGGTGCGGCATTTCCTGCCGGGCACCGGCAGCCCTTGCCGGGCCGCATCTGCCGGCCTGGGCCAGCGGGCGGCACCCGCCGCCATGGCCCGGAAGGCGGCATCCGCCGCCATGGCCCGGAAGGCGGCATCCGCCGCCATGGGCAGGCGGGCGGACCGCCTCGCGGGGCCACGGCCTATTCGGCCGCGGCGCAGGCGGGAAGCTGTGCCTCCGCAACGATGCGGCGCACCCCTTCGGCCTCGACGGTCTCGAGCTCCAGCAGCGCGGCCGCCAGGGCATGCAGGGCCGCGAGGTCCTGCGCAAGGCAGGCGCGGGCGCGGCCATAGGCGGCCTCGGTGAGGCTGCGGACCTCGTCGGCGATCTTCTCGGCCATCTGGGGGGCCAGGCCGTGGCCGGACGCCGCGTCCGGGCTGCCGAGCGCGACGAGGCCGAAGCGCTCGCTCATGCCGTAGGTTGTGACCATGCGCGTCGCGATATCCGTCGCGTGCTGCAGGTCACCGGCCGCCCCGGTTGTCACCATGTCCGCGCCGAAGATCAGCTCCTCGGCGGCGCGGCCGCCCATGGCGACGTCGAGCTCGGCCAGCAGCCGCGCCTTGGAATGACAGAAGCGGTCCTCCTGCGGCAGCCGCACCATCATCCCGAGGGCGCGCCCGCGCGGCACGATCGTGACCTTGTGGACGGGATCGGAATGGACCGAGCGCAGGGCCACGATGGCGTGCCCGGCCTCGTGGTAGGCGGTCAAGCGCCGCTCGGCCTCGGACATCACGGTCGGCTTCTCGCCGCCCATCACGAGGCGGTCGCGCGCGGCCTCGAAATCCGCACGGCGGACCTGGCTGCGCTTCTCGCGGGCGGCGCACAGCGCAGCCTCGTTCACGAGGTTCGCGAGCTCGGCCCCGCTCATGCCTGGCGTGGAGCGGGCGACCGTGGCCAGATCGACGTCCTGCGCCATGCTGACGGTGCCCGCATGGACGGCCAGGATCGCCTTGCGCCCGTTGAGGTCCGGCAGGCCGACATGGACATGGCGGTCGAAGCGGCCCGGCCGCAGCACCGCGGGATCCAGCACCTCGACCCGGTTGGTGGCCGCCATCACGATCAGGCCGGAGGCCCGCGCGAAGCCGTCCATCTCGGCCAGGAGCTGGTTCAGCGTGTTCTCGGTCTCGATCTGGCCGCCGCTCGGCGAGGTTGCGCCGCGGGCGCGGGCCAGGGCGTCGATCTCGTCGATGAAGAGGATGCAGGGCGCGGCCTTGCGGGCGTCCCGGAACAGCTTGCGGATGCGCGCGGCGCCGACGCCGACATACATCTCGACGAA
This sequence comes from Arenibaculum pallidiluteum, assembly GCF_017355985.1. GTDB lineage: Bacteria > Pseudomonadota > Alphaproteobacteria > Azospirillales > Azospirillaceae > Arenibaculum > Arenibaculum pallidiluteum. Next base: position 36,262 of record NZ_JAFIQU010000007.1, on the reverse strand, counting down.
ATCGGAGCCCGTCGTCGCGAAGAACGGCACGCCCGCCTCGCCGGCCACGGCACGGGCCAGCAGCGTCTTGCCGGTGCCCGGCGGGCCGACCAGCAGCACGCCCTTCGGGATCGCGGCGCCCAGGTCCCTGTAGCGCTCGGGCTGCTTCAGGAAGTCGACGAGCTCGGCCACCTCGGCGCGCGCCTCGTCCAGTCCGGCGACGTCGGCGAAGCGGACATCGGTGCGGACGCGGCTCTTGGCGCGCACCGGCGAGCGCACCATCCCGGCCAGGAAGACCAGGACCACGGCCAGGAAGCCCACCATGTTCAGCTTCAGGACCATGTCCAGGATGGAGTTCGCCTGGGCGAAGGGCTTGCCCGCCGCATCCCGCACCGTCAGCTCGATCCCCGGCGCCGCGAGCCGGGCGCGCAGCTCGTCCGTCCACAGAACCGTCGTCTGGGCGCGCTGCCCGTCGCGATCCGTGAACTCGATTACGCTGCCGTTGACGGTGGCCGCGGTCAGTTCGCCGGCCGCGACCTTCTCCAGGAAGATGGACTGCGGCACTTCGTCGAGCTGGCCGAAGGCCAGCGGGCCGATGCCCTCGCTGGCCAGGACGGCCAGGCCGAGGACGATCACGCCCATGGCTGCGGCGCCGTAGATCAGAAGGTGGCGTCCATGTCTCTTGAAGAAGGATCTCATTGGCCGATGCCCTTGAAACGGCGTCCTCCTGATGCGGAGTTGGCGGGACGCCTGGACACCTTTTTTGCGACCGTTAGGGTTAACAGAACCTTGCGCGGCAAGAAAAGGCCGATCCGGTTCCGTTAGGGATTCACAAAATTCCGGGGATGGTCCGATGGGCTCGCGTCCCGGCCGATGGAACGGCGCTGCGGGGCCGGAGGGAACATGGGGGCCGGTCGTTCCGGCGTCGGGTCACGGTCCCGACGGGCCTGTAGGCGCCCCCCATGCGGTTTGCGGAACCAGGACCATCCTACCCCCCAACTATTAACGAAAGATATAGACACATTGGAGGTGACCCGGACTGTTAGGCCGAGTGCTCCTGCCGCCGAGCCGCACGTGCCCGAGGGAAGGACGCAGCCGCCTGGGCGGCATCCGGCCGGTCGTAATCCCGGCGGGACGGACCCGCGCCGGATGCCGCGACCGTACATCCAGGGCCCGCGCACGGAGCGCAGGGATCAGAATGGAAAGGGTTTCGCCCCCTCCCGGACCATTCGGCCTGGGAAGGGGCGCTGGACCTCGGGCATCGGGCGCACCCGTCAGTTGGCGTAGGCGCGGCTGAAGTCGGTCTCGCCGAAGGCCATCTCGGAGGCGGCGGGCTGCCCGCCGGCGATCTGGACCCAGTCCTGGCCCGAGAGGTTGTCGTAGATGGGGTCGACCGCGGCTTCGCCGGAAACCAGCGAACGGAAGCCCTGCGCGCTGCGGACCGCCTCCTGGCGCACCGCGACCGGCGCCGGGCCCTGCGGGTTCGGCTGGGCGCCGAAGGAGACGAGGTTGGAGGCGCCGTGGAACTGGTTCACGCCGGGGTTGCCTTCGCCGGCGAAGGCCGGGGCGGCGGACAGGATGCCGATCAGGGCGGCAGCGATGGACAGCGTCTTCATGGTCGGGGTTCCTTTCGGGTCTGGCTGGTTGGGTGGTCGGTGGGTTCGGCTGGCTGGATGCTCGGCAGGGCCGGCGGTCAGTTGGCGTAGGCGCGGCTGAAGTCGGTCTCGCCCGAGGCCATCGCGGTGGCGGCGGGCTGCCCGGCGGTGGCGATGACCAGGCCCTGGGCCGAGAGGTTGTCGTAGAGCGGGTCGACCGCGGCCTCGCCCCAGACCAGGGCCTCGTCGGCCAGGCCGGGCGTGGCGGCGTCCTGGCGGACGGCGACGGAGCCGGTCTCGGCCCGGGCGCTCGGCTGGGCGCCGTAGGAGACGAGAGTGCTGGAGCCGTGGAACTGGTTGGTGCCGGCGCTGCCTTCGCCATTGGCCATGGCGGGGGCGGCGGCGAGGATGCTGATCAGGGCGGCGGCGAGGGTCAGGGTCTTCATGGCGTGGGTTCCTTTGCTGTTTGGGTGGCTGGTTTGGTGTCGCTTGGGTGTGTGTTGGCGTCCCGTGCTGGGGTGAGAGGATCATCTCATACGATCAGATCGCGTGCGATATATAATCCTGCAACCCTGCTGCGCGCCGGACGCGCTTGCGATCCCATCGTGCGCGATATACTGCGGAGGGATCGCCGGGAGAGCGCCTACCATAGGACCATCAGGCTTGACGGCAGGGGCGCGTCGTGGTTATCACCGCCGCACGTGGTGATTTGGACCGGCTTGCAGGCCACGTTAAAGAAGCTGCTAAAAGGCTGGAGTCGCCCCAGGCGCCTCGATCCTTGCCGGTCGAGGCGTTTTTTGCTGCCCGGGCTCCGGGCGAAGGCGGCACGAGATGAAGACTTCCGACACATCCCCCAAGGGCCTGCCCAGCGGCGTCCGGCCGCGTACGCAGCTCGTCCATGGCGGCACGTCTCGATCGCAGAACGACGAGACCAGCGAAGCGCTCTACATGACGTCGGGCTACGTCTACGGCTCCGCGGAAGAGGCCGAGGCAGCCTTCGCGACCGACGGGCTGCGCTACGTCTATTCCCGCTTTGCCAATCCGACCGTCTCCATGTTCGAGCGGCGCCTGGCGGAGTACGAGGGGGCGCCGCGCTGCTGGGCCACGTCCAGCGGCATGTCGGCCGTCTTCGCCGCGCTGATGTGCCAGGTGCGGGCGGGCGACCGGGTGGTGGCACCCAGGGCGCTGTTCGGGTCCTGCCTTCACATCATCAAGAACCTGCTGCCGCTCTACGGGGTCGAGGCGGTGCTGGTCGACGGCGCAGACCTGGGGCAGTGGCGCGAGGCGTTGTCGAGGCCGACCCGGGCGGTCTTCATCGAGAGCCCGTCGAACCCGATGCTGGAGCTCGTCGACCTGCAGGCGGTGGCCGATCTCGCCCATGCGGCGGGCGCCCTGGTCATCGTCGACAACGTCTTCGCGACGCCGGTCCTGCAGCGTCCGCTGACGCTGGGCGCCGACGTGGTGGTCTATTCCGCGACCAAGCACATCGACGGCCAGGGCCGCTCCCTTGGCGGCGCCATCCTGGCCGACGAGAAGTTCGGAGAGCTGCTGGGCCCGTTCCTGCGGCACACCGGGCCGGCTCTCAGCCCGTTCAACGCGTGGCTGCTGCTCAAGGGCTTGGAGACGCTGGAGTTGCGCGTCGCCGCCCAGGTCGCCAATGCCGAGCAGGTCGCGCGCTTCCTGGAGGGGCACCGCGCGGTGCGCCGGGTCGTCTATCCCGGGCTGGAAAGCCACCCGCAGGCGGCGCTGGCGCGCCGGCAGATGAGCGGCGGCGGCACGCTGGTCGCCTTCGAGATCGCCGGGGGCAAGGCCGAGGCGTTCCGCGCCATGAACGCGCTGCGCGTGATCCGGATCTCCAACAACCTCGGCGACGCCAAGAGCCTGATCACCCACCCCGCGACCAGCACCCACGCCAAGGTCAGCGACGAGGACAAGGCGAAGGTGGGCATCGGCCCCGCGAGCCTGCGCCTCTCTGTCGGGCTGGAGGATCCGCGCGACCTGATCGACGACCTGGAGCGGGCGCTGGCCGCGGCCTGAGCCCGGTGCGGGAGGAACCCGGCGCGCGCGGCCGGGTTCCTCGATTCCACACTGTGAAATACCGCTTTCCACGCAAGTTCTTGCGCAATTGCGGATCAGGCCCTATAGGGTTACACGGATCGGTCGGCATTTCCCCGCCGTCCCTGTGTTGAATCCCGCAGGAGCCCCCATGCGCTTTCCGTTCTTCTCGCTGCGCCGGATTGGCGCAGGCGTGCTCGCGGCCGCTGCCCTGCTGGTCGCGCAGATGCCCGCTGCCCGGGCCGCGACGGAGGTGCGGGTCGGCTTCATTCCCGTCGCCGGCATCGGCCAGCTCTTCGTGATCGACGGCGAAGGCTGGGCCAGGGAGGCCGGGATCGAGCTCAAGCTCACCCAGTTCGAATCCGGGCCGGCCATGATCAGTGCCCTGGCCTCGGGCACCCTCGACGCCTATTACGGCGGGATCGGCCCGATCCTGGTCTCCTCAGCCCGGGGGATCCCCGTGAAGGCGGTGGCGGCGACCGCGATCGAAGAGCTGGCGCTGGTCGGCCGCGGCGACATCGCGCGATTGCAGAACGCCGCCTCGGCCGAGGGATTCAAGGCCTTCGTCGCGGCCCAGGGACGCCCCGTCAAGATCGCAACCCAGCCGCCGGGCTCCGTTCCGGACACGGTCCTGCGCTACTGGCTGCAGAAGGTCGCCAAGGTCGACCCCAAGCACTACCAGATCGTGCCCATGGGCATCGAGCAGACCCAGCAGGCGCTGCTGGCCGGCGCCGTCGACGTGGCGACCGTGCGCGAGCCCGCCCTGACGGTGGTCCTCGACCGCGATCCCGGAACCAAGCTGCTGGTGCGCGGCGGCACGATGCAGACCGACCAGCCGGGCTCGGTGCTGGCGCTGCACGGCGCCTTCCGCGAGCGCAGCCCCGAAGCGGCCGTCGCCCTCCTGAAGCTGCACGTGCGCGCCACCGAGCTGCTGCGCAAGGAGCCCAAGCGCGCGGCGGTGCACCTGCACAAGGGCCTCGGCAAGGGGTTGACCGACCTCGCGACCTTCGAGCGCGCGCTCGTCTCGCCCGCGTCCAACTACGTCTCGGACCCGTCGCGCATCAAGGTTCCGACCGGCGTGATGCAGGACTTCCAGGTCGAGCTCGGCGTCCTGAAGGAGGTCGCCGACCTGGACAAGGTCTTCGACGAGGCCTTCTACCGCGCGGCGCTGGCGAAGTAGGGAATGGCCCGTCTCTCCTACGCGGTTCTGGGCCTCGCGCTGTTCCTGCTGCTCTGGGAGGCGGCGCCGCGGCTCGGTCTGATTCAGTCGCTGTTCCTGCCGCCGCCCAGCGCCATCCCGGGCGCCTTCCTGGGCGAGCTCCGGGCCGGGTTCTGGGTGGATGCGGTGCTGGCCAGCCTGGGGCACTACCTGCTCGGGCTGGCGGTCGGCACGGCCAGCGGAACCGCGCTCGGCATCGCGGCCGCGCTGAACGACCGGCTCGAAGCAGGCCTGTCCTGGGTCGTGCGGATCCTGCGTCCGGTGCCGGGCCTCGCCTGGGTGCCTTTCGCCGTGGTCTGGTTCGGGATCACCGAGGCCGCCGCGACCTTCATCATTGTGGTCGGCGTCTTCTGGATCAACTACTACGCGGCTTTCGGGGCCGCCAAGGCGGTGGACCGCGACCTGCTGGAGGTCGCGGACGCCTTCGGGCACGGCGGCACCTGGCCAAGGCTGGTCAAGGTCGTGCTGCCGGGCTCGACGGCGGGCATCCTGGCTGGCGTTCGAACGGGCCTCGGCCAGGCCTGGATGGCGGTGGTGGCGGCCGAGCTGTTCGGCGTTCCAGGGCTGGGCCAGCGCATGATGCAGGCCTCCTCGCTGCTGGCGACCGACGTCGTCGTCGTCTACATGATCACGATCGCGGCGCTCTACGGGCTGACCGACGCGATCTTCGTCCAGGTCCGTGACCGGTTGCTGGCATGGCAGCGCTGATCGACATCCGCGACCTCGCCATCGGCTACGGCGATGCGCCTCCGGTGCTGGAGGGGTTCAGCGCCACGCTTGAACCCGGAAGCTTCACCGCCCTGGTGGGACCGTCCGGCGTGGGCAAGTCGACCCTGTTGCGCGTGCTCTCCGGCCTGGCGGCGCCCCGCGCCGGGAGCGTCGCCCTGCCGGGAAGGGCGCAGCCCGGCCGCCGGACCACGGCCATGGTGTTCCAGGAAGCGCGCCTGCTGCCCTGGCGGCGCGTGGCAGGCAACGTGGCCTTCGGGCTCGAGGGGCTGGGCCTGCCCTCCACCGAGCGGCGCGCGCGGGCGGAGGAGACGCTGGCGCTGGTCGGGCTCGGCGAGATGGGCCGGCGCTGGCCGCACCAGCTCTCCGGCGGGCAGCGCCAGCGGGTGAACCTGGCCCGTGCGCTGGCGGTGGCACCCGAGCTGCTGCTGCTCGACGAGCCGTTCTCGGCCCTGGACGCGATCACCCGCCACACGCTGCAGGACGAGCTGCTGCGCCTGTGGCGGGAGACCGGCACCACGATCCTGTTCGTGACCCACGACCTGGACGAGGCGGTGTACTTGGCCGACCGCGTGATCCTGCTGGGCGGCCGTCCCGCGCGGGCGGTACGCGACTTCCGCGTGGACCTGCACCGCCCGCGCGAGCGCGACACGACCGCCTTCGCCGAGCGGGTTCGGGAGCTGCGCGGGGCCCTGTCGGAATCGGTGGCCGACGGGGCGGGTATCTGACCCGCGTCCGGAACGCTTGACGGATCCCGGCAGTTGGTCATGCTGCACCGCAGCAAGACCAACATCGACCAGGCAGGCCCATGGCCCCTTCACCGCGCCGCACGAATTCGGGAACCCGCATGATGAACACCGGCACAGAGCTGGCCCGAACGGCCGAACGCACGGCCGAACTGGCCGTCGCCTCGGCCCGTACCATCGGCTATCGCACGGCCATGATGGCCCAGGCCGCCGGCAACCCCGTTCTCCTCGCGGATCCCGAATTCGTCCTGATGTGGCAGGAGAAGGTCGAGGCCGGCATCGCGGCGACGCTGGCGGTCGGCGAGAGCCTGCGCCCGATGTACGAGGCCTGGCTGACCTGGGCCGGACACCAGTCCCACGGCAACCTGCGGGCGGCGGGCGCGCTCGGAACGAGCCGGACGCCGCAGCAGATGATCCAGTCCTGGAGCATCTGGCTGGAGGAGAGCCTGACGGGCGCCGCCGCCGCCGCGGAGAAGCTGGCAGAGGCGTCCGGGAAGGTCGCGGCCGCCGGCCTGGCGCCGATTCACGCGGCGGCCTCGGCCAATGCGCGGCGGCTCTCGGCCCGACGGAACTGATCCGTCTCGCCGCGATGCCGCGGGCCCAGGCCCGCGGCTCAGCCCAGCAGTGCCGGCAGCGTGGACAGGTCGGTCAGCGGCAGGACCGGCCCCATGGCCGCGTATTCCCGCGGCTGGCCGGAGCGGTTGATCCAGTGCACCCGGAAGCCGTAGGCGGCGGCGCCCGCGGCGTCCCAGGCGTTCGAGGACTGGAAGGCGACGGCTTCCGGCGCGACGCCGAGCCGCTCGCAGGCCAGAGCGTAGACCCGCGGGTCCGGCTTGTAGGCGCCGACCTCGTCGACCGAGAGGACGGCGTCCAGCAGGTCGCCCAGGGCCGCCGACTTGACCGCCCGCTCCAGCATCATGGGGGAGCCGTTGGACAGGATCGCCGTCCGCACCCCGGCCTCGCGCAGGCGGGCGAGCACGCCCGGCACCTCGGGATATGGGTCGAGCTGGAGATAGGCGTCCATCAGCGATGCCCGCAGGGCGGGATCGTCGATGCCGTGGGCGGCCAGGGCGAAGTCCAGGGCCTCGCCGGTCAGCGTCCAGAAGTCGCGGTAGCGACCCGACAGGCTGGCGATCCAGGCGTATTCGAGCTGGCGCGCGCGCCAGAGCTGCGAGACCCCGTCCGCCCCATCGCCGAGCGCGGCCGCGTGCCGCCGGACGGCCGAGTGCACGTCGAACAGGGTTCCGTAGGCGTCGAAGACGGCGAGGCCGGCCATGGTTCCCTCCTCCGCGCCCGCGCCCCGGCGCGCGATCTGCCCGATGGCGGCGCCCGCCGATCCTCGCACGTCGCGGGCGGGGCGGACAGCGGCGCTTGAGAATGACCACGCGCTGGGCCACCTTTCGGCGGATGGTCCTGCCGCCCGACGGAGCCGGAACACCGATGAGCGCCCTGGTCGAGAAGATCCGCGACCGCGAGAGCATCCTGTCGCCCGAGGTGCTGGCGGCGGCGATGGCCGAGCTGCACGCGCGGCACCGCGACGGCGACGCTCTGCGCCCCGCCCTGCTGGCCCTTCTGCGCCAGGCGCTGGCCGATGGGAGGGCCGAGGTTCGGCGGCGCTTCGAGCTCGGCGGCAGCGGCGAGGACTGCATCCACCAGAACGCCTGGGTGATGGATCAGGTGATCACCCGGCTCACCGAGTTCACGGCGACCACCGTGTTCCCGGCCCCGAACCCGACCCGCGGCGAGCATTTCGCGGTGGCGGCGATCGGCGGCTACGGTCGCGGCGAGCTCGCCCCCTTCTCGGACGTGGACCTGTTGTTCCTGCTGCCCTACAAGCGCACGCCGCGGGTCGAGCAGGTCGTCGAATACGTGCTGTACCTGCTGTGGGACCTCGGCCTGAAGGTCGGCCACGCCGTGCGCTCGGTGGACGAGTGCATCCGCCAGGCCCTGACCGACACCACCGTGCGCACCAGCCTGCTGGAAAGCCGATGCCTGTGCGGCGCCCCCGAGCTCTATGCCGAGCTGCGGCGCCGCTTCGCCAAGGAGGTCGTGGCCGGCAGCGGCGCCCAGTTCATCGAGGCCAAGCTGGCCGAGCGGGACGAGCGGCACCGCAAGCTCGGCGACAGCCGCTACGTGCTCGAGCCCAACGTGAAGGAGGGCAAGGGCGGCCTGCGCGACCTGCAGACCCTGTACTGGATCGCCAAATACGTCCATCAGGTCGAGGACGTGGCCGAGCTGGTGCCGCGGGGCGTGCTGCTCAAGGAGGAGGCGACGCGCTTCGCCAAGGCGGCCGAGTTCCTGTGGACCGTGCGCTGCCACCTCCACTATCTCGCAGGGCGCACCGAGGACCGGCTGACCTTCGACGTCCAGTCCGAGATCAGCCGCCGGCTGGACTATCGCGACCATGCCGGCGCCAGCGGCGTCGAGCGCTTCATGAAGCACTACTTCCTGGTCGCCAAGGATGTCGGCGACCTGACGCGGATCTTCTGCGCCAACCTGGAGGCGGACCAGCAGCGCCCGCCGCGCTTCTCCTTCCTGCGCTTCGCGCGGCTGCGCAAGGAGATCGAGGGCTTCGCCCTGGAGGGCGAGCGGCTGAACGTCGCCAGCGAGCGGCACTTCCTGGATCATCCGGCCGACCTGATCCGGCTGTTCCATGTGGCGCAGCACCACGACCTCGACATCCATCCGAACGCCCTGCGCGCGGTGACCCGCGCACTCGGCGCCATCGGTCCGCGCCTGCGCGAGGATCCGGAAGCCAACCGCCTGTTCCTGGAAATCCTGACGAGCCGCAGGGATCCCGAGCTGGCGCTGCGCCGCATGAACGAGGCGGGCGTGCTGGGCCGCTTCGTCCCCGACTTCGGCCGGGTCGTGGCCCAGATGCAGTACGACATGTACCATGTCTACACCGTGGACGAGCACACGCTGTTCGCCATCGGCATCCTGCACCGGATCGAGACCGGCCAGCTCGCCGACCAGCTTCCCCTGGCCTGCGAGGTCGTGAGCAAGCTGGTGTCCCGCCGCGCGCTCTACTGCGCCATGCTGCTGCACGACATCGCCAAGGGCCGCGGTGGCGACCATTCGGTGCTGGGCGCCAAGATCGCGCAGCGGCTCTGCCCTCGCCTGGGCCTGACCGCGGAGGAGACCGAGACCGTCTGCTGGCTGGTGCGCTGGCATCTCGCGATGTCGGACACCGCGCTGAAGCGCGATCTCGAGGACGAGAAGACGGTGCGCGACTTCGTCGAGCTCGTGCAGTCGCCCGAGCGCCTGCGCCTGCTGCTGGTGCTGACGACCGCCGACATCCGCGCGGTCGGCCCCGGCCGTTGGAACGGCTGGAAGGCGACGCTGCTGGCCGAACTCTACCACCGCGCCGAGGACCTGATGCAGGGCGTCCTTCAGGCCGACCGGCGCGAGCGGCGCGTGGCCGCCGCCCAGAACGCCCTGCGCCCGCTGCTTCCGGACTGGCGCGAGGAGGAGATCGAAGCCCACTTCAGCCGCGGCTACCCCGCTTACTGGCTGGGCTTCGATGCCGAGACCCACGCCTATCACGCGCGGCTGATCCGCGCCGCCGAGCGCGGTCGCTCGCCGCTGACCGTCGATACGCGCATCGACCGCAAGCGCGGCGTCACCGAGGTGACGATCTATACCGACGACCATCCCGGCCTGTTCTCGCGCCTGGCCGGCGCCTTCGCCGTCTCCGGCGCGACCATCGTGGACGCCAAGATCTTCACCACGACCGACGGCATGGCGCTGGACGTCTTCACGGTCCAGAACGCGACCGGCGGTCCCTTCGACAGCGGCGACAAGCTGGCGAAGCTGTCCGTGATGGTCGAGCGCACCCTGTCGGGCCAGCTTCGCCCGCTGCTCGAGCTCGCGAAGAAGCCGCCCGTCCTCGGCACACGAAGCCGGGCCTTCCGCGTCCCGCCGCGCGTGCTGATCGACAACAAGGCGAGTTCGACGCACACGGTCATCGAAATCAACGCCAAGGACCGGCCCGGCCTGCTGTACGACGTGACGCGGGCGCTGACGAGCCTGTCGCTCCAGATCAGCACCGCCAAGATCTCGACCTATGGCGAGAAGGCCATCGACGTCTTCTACGTGAAGGACGTGTTCGGCCTGAAGGTGATGCACGACAACAAGCTCGCCCAGATCCGCGACAAGCTGCTGGCCGCCCTGCAGGACGCCGCGGACGCCCAGGCCGCCGAGCCGCCGCGCCCGGCCGCGCATGCCGGGCTGCGCCGCCGCCGCGCATCGGCGCGTCGCCGCGGCGAAGCCGCGGAATGATCAGAGGGCGAAGCCGCGGAATGATCAGAGGGCGAAGCCGCGGAATGATCAGAGGGCGAAGCCGCGGAATGATCGCGAAGCCAAGGCGCGGATTGGCCATGCTGCGCAGCCGCGGCCGCGCCGCCGCGCTGCTGCTGCTGGGGGTGGTCGCGGTCCTGCCGGGCTGCGCCGGCCGCCCGCCGGTGGAGGTCGAGGCGCGCGGCGGCAACCGCAGCGGCATCGACTGGCGCCTGGGGATACCGTTCTGATCTGAGGGGAGATGCCGGCGCTCAGCGGGCCGAGGCCGAGGGAATCAGGCAATGGCCGAGGCTGCGGATGTCGGAGACAAATCCCTCCAGCACCGCCTGGACCGAGGCTTCCCGGACCGTCTGCCCGCCGATGCCGCGGCGACAGCCATCCTCGGCGTAGGACTGCGGCCGCGCCCGCTGGGTCCGCGTGCCCGGCTTGACGGCGTTGCCCTTGTCGGCGTGACGGGACGCGTTGCGGCGCGGCTCCGGCGCGGCGGCGGGCCTGGGAACTGGCACCGGGATGTCGGCCTCGGCCTCCGCCACCACCGGCTCCGAGGCCGGCGGCTTCGGAAGCGGGGCCGGCAGGGCCGCGCGCACGATCTCGAGCCGCTGCTCCGGAACCTCCGGCGGGGCCAGGTGCCGCGCCGCCGTGTTCGCGGTCAGTCCGGCGGCGAAGGCGACGAAGCCCAGCGCGGCGAGCACCACGCGCCGCCGCGGCCCGAGCGGAATGATGGCTGCCGTCCTGGCTGCCGCCTTGACCGTTCCCTTGGCCGCGTTCGGCACCATTGGAACGGGATCGCGCGGACGGCTGGGCGCAGCCGCCGGCACGTGGTCGCAGGCGCGCCGGACCGCCCCGATCCGCTCGACCTGCTCGCGCAGGGGCGGGGTTTGCAGGAGTTCGGCAAGGCGGGGGCCGCCGGCCAGCAGCACCTGGAGCGCGGGCCCGTGGCAGGGCTGGCCGCCCGCCATCAGCACGAGCCGCCGGATCAGGTCGGGATCCCGGCTCTCGGCCGCGTCGACCACCAGGACTCCCAAGGGCGCGGCCGCCAAGCGCGGCGCCAGCTCGGCCAGCAGCCGCTCGGGCTCGGCCGGAACGGGATCGGTCTCCACCAGCGCGTCGCCGGCCCGAAGATGGCCGACCAGCCGGTCCAGCAGGGCCGCACGGCGGGACGCGTCGGGATCCATCAGCACGACGAGCGGGCGCCGGCCCACCAGTTCGAGCAGGACGTCGACGAACAGGGCTTCTCGGCCGTGATCTGGGAATTCGCTCATGGCTCAGGGTTGTCGCGCGCCGCAAGACACTCTACTCCAGCGGTGCATGCTGCGATGCCGCGCTGACGTGGTAACGTCCTACCCGTCCGGACGCCGCCGGCGGAGCTTCCCCCTCCGCCGAAAGTCGGGTAGGCATGCGGCCCATGAATTTCGCCCGTGCCGTCGCCACCGTCGGCGGCCTGACCCTGCTCTCGAGGCTGGCGGGTTTCGCCCGCGACGTCCTGACGGCCGCCCTGCTGGGGGCGGGCCCGGTGGCCGACGCCTTCTTCGTGGCGCTGAAGCTGCCGAACCTGTTCCGCCGGCTCTTCGCCGAGGGGGCCTTCACGGTGGCCTTCGTGCCGCTCTTCTCGGCCGAGCTGCAGTCCCGCGGCCGGGCCGCCGCCCAGGCATTCGCAGGCGAGGCGCTCGCGGTCCTGCTCGCGGTCCTGCTGCCTGTCACGGCTGCGGCGGTGGTCCTCGCCCCGGGCCTGATCGCGGTGCTGGCGCCGGGCTTCACCGACGACGCGCTGCGCTTCGCCACCGCCGTGGACTACGCACGGCTGACCCTGCCCTACCTGATGCTGGTCTCGCTGGTCGCCCTGCTGGGCGGGATCCTGAACGGGCTCGACCGCTTCGGCCCATTCGCGGCGGCGCCGATCGCCTTCAACCTGACGCTGGTCGCTGGCCTTGCGGGGGCGCGGGCGCTGGGCATGGAACCCGGGCGCGCCATGGCGGCGGCGGTCACCGTCGCGGGTGCGCTGCAGCTCGTCTGGCTGGCGGCCGCCTGCCGGTCCGCGGGGATCACGGTCCGCCTGCCGCAGCCGCGCCTGACACCGCGCGTGCGCCGGCTGCTGGCGGTGCTGGGGCCGGGCGCACTGGGGGCCGGCATCGTGCAGGTGAACCTGTTCGTGAACGTGGTACTGGCATCGTTGCTGCCCGCGGGCGCGGTCTCGGCGCTGTACTACGCCGACCGGCTGAACCAGCTCCCCCTGGGCGTGATCGGCACCGCTGTGGGCACCGCCCTCCTGCCGGTCCTCGCGCGTCGGGCGGCGGCGGGCGACCGGGACGGCCTGCGCGCCCATCTCAGCCGCGGGCTGGAGTTCGGGATCGTCCTGGGGCTGCCGGCGGCGATCGCGCTGGCCATGCTGGCCGAGCCGATCATCCGCGTGCTCTTCGAGCGCGGCGCCTTCGGCCCCGCCGAGACGCGCGCCACCGCGGCGGCCCTCGCGGCCTATGCGGCCGGGATCCCGGCCTATGTCATGGCCAAGGTGCTGGGTGCCGCCTTCTTCGCGCGCCACGACACGGCCTCGCCGGTCCGCGCGGCGGCAGCGGCCGCCATGGCCAATGCCGGACTGGGCCTCGCGCTCTCGGGCCCGCTCGGCACGACCGGGATCGCGCTGGCGACGGGGCTCTCGGCCTGGGTGAACCTGGGGGTGCTGGCGCTCGCCCTGCGGCGCCGCGGCTGGCTCGACCTGGATGCCCGGCTGCGCGGGCGCACGCCCCGCGTGGCGCTGGCCTGCCTCGCCATGGGCGCAGCCCTGCTGCCGGCCCTGCCCATGGCCGAGGCCTGGATCGCCCAAGGCCCTGGCCTGCTGCGCTTCGCCACGCTGGGCGCGCTGGTGCTGCTGGGCATCGCCGTGTTCCTGGCGGCGGCGCGCGCCCTCGGCGCGGTCGACCTGGCGGAGCTGCGCGGCCTGCTCGCGCGGGAGCCGGCCGCTTGATTTCGCCGTGCGTCTCGGGGGATAACGGCCCGCCTCGGCACCCCGACACCTCCGGAGAGACGCAGTGAACCGCATCTTCTCGGGCATGCAGCCCACCTACGCGCTTCATCTCGGCAACTATCTCGGGGCGCTGCGGAACTGGGTCGAGCTCCAGAACCAGTTCGAGAGCATCTTCTGCGTCGTGGACCTGCACGCGATCACGCTGCCGCAGGATCCCAAGGCGCTGCTGAACAACACGCGCGAGGTCGCCGCGGCCTACATCGCCGCCGGCATCGACCCGGAGCGCAACATCCTCTTCAACCAGTCCTACGTGGCCGGGCATTCCGAGCTGTCCTGGATCTTCAGCTGCCTCACGCCGCTGGGCTGGCTGAACCGCATGACCCAGTTCAAGGACAAGGCGGGCAAGAACCGCGACCAGGCGGGCCTCGGGCTCTACGCCTACCCGGTTCTGATGGCCGCGGACATCCTGCTGTACAAGGCGACCCACGTGCCCGTGGGCGAGGACCAGAAGCAGCACCTGGAGCTCGCCCGCGACATCGCCGGCGCGTTCAACCGCAACTACGGGCGCGACGTCTTCCCGCTGCCCGAGCCGCAGATCATGGGCGAGGCGACGCGGGTGATGAGCCTGCGCGACGGCACCAAGAAGATGTCCAAGTCCGACGCCTCGGACTATTCGCGCATCAACCTGACCGACGACGCGGACGCGATCGCGCAGAAGATCCGGAAGGCCAAGACCGATCCCGAGCCGCTGCCCGCCACCATCGAAGAGCTCGAGGCACGGCCGGAGGCCGACAATCTCGTCACCATCTACGCGGCGCTCGAGGGCACCTCGCGGCTGGACGTGCTGGGCCGGTTCGCGGGGGCGCAGTTCAGCGGCTTCAAGGGCGAGCTCGTCGACCTCGCCGTCGCGAAGCTGGGACCGATCACGGCCGAGATGAACCGGCTGATGAAGGACCCCGCGGAGATCGACCGGATCCTGCGCCGCGGCGGCGAGCGCGCCCGCGCGATCGCCGAGAGCACCATGGCCGAGGTGCGGGACGTCGTCGGGCTGCTCCGCCCGTGATCCTCGTCACCGGCTTCGAGGCCTTCGCCGAGCACGCGGCCAACCCGACCTCCTGGCTGATCGGGCGCCTCGCCGGCACGCCTGGCATCGCCGCCGCCGTGCTGCCGGTGACCTGGGAGGGTTCGGTCGCGCGCCTGGCCGAGCTGGTCGAGCTTCACCGGCCGCGCGCCGTGGTGTCCTTCGGCCTGTCCTTCTCCACCGACCGGATCGCGGTCGAGAGGGTCGCGCTGAACCTCGACGAGTCGGACCGTCCGGACAATTCCGGCGAGTTCCGCCGGGGCCGCATGATCGCGCCCGAGGCGCCGGCCGCCCTGTGGTCGACCCTACCGGTCGAGGCGATCGTCGATTCCCTGGCCGCGGCGGAGCTGCCGGCCGGGGCCAGCGCCCATGCAGGCACCTATGTCTGCAACCACCTGTTCTTCTCGGCGCGCCGCCGCTGGCCCGACCTTCCCGTGGGCTTCGTCCACGTCCCGCCCTTCCCCGACGCGGTCGCGGGCCTGCCGGGGCGCGCCGGGCTGGACGCCGCCGCGCTCGAGCGCGGCGCCCGGCTGGTCGTCGCGGTGGTCAGGGATGCCGTCAGCGGCTAATCTGCCGCCGCCCTCCCGCCCGGGTTCCGCGACACCCGATGCAGATCTACCTGCCCATTGCCGAGATGTCGGTGAACGCCCTGCTGCTTCTGCTCATGGGCGGGGTGGTCGGATTCCTGTCCGGGCTTTTCGGCGTCGGCGGAGGCTTCCTGATGACGCCGCTGCTGATCTTCGTTGGCGTGCCGCCCGCGGTGGCCGTCGGCACGCAGGCCAACCAGCTCGTCGCCGCCAGCCTGTCGGGCGTGCTCGCCCACTGGCGGCGCGGCAACGTCGACATGAAGATGGGCGTCGTGATGCTGGTGGGCGGCGTCCTGGGAACGACCGGAGGCGTCGGGATCTTCGCCGTGCTGCAGCGGATCGGGCAGATCGACCTGGTGATCTCGCTGAGCTACGTGCTGTTCCTGGGCGTGATCGGCGGGCTGATGGTGTTCGAGAGCGCGCGGGCCCTGATCAAGCGCCGCCGCATGCCGGCGCGGCGCAAGCTGCACGTCCATACCTGGCTCCACGGCCTGCCCTTCAAGATGCGTTTCCCGCGCTCGCGGCTCTACGTCTCGGCGCTGCTGCCGGGGGGCATCGGGCTGGTAGGCGGGCTGCTGGTCGCCATCATGGGCATCGGCGGCGGCTTCCTGCTGGTCCCGGCGATGATCTACCTGCTGGGCATGCCCACCGCCATGGTGGCTGGGACCTCGCTGTTCCAGATCATCTTCACCACGGCCTTCGCGACGGTGCTGCAGGCCGCCACCAACGGGACGGTGGACGTGGTCCTCGCGCTGCTCCTGCTGGTCGGCGGGGTCGTCGGCGCGCAGTTCGGCACCAAGGCCGGCGCCTATCTCCGCGGCGAGCAGGCGCGCTTCCTGCTGGGCGCGATGGTGGTCCTGGTCGCGCTGAAGCTGGCCTGGGACCTCATCGCGGTTCCGCTGGACCTCTACTCCCTCAGCCGGATGGAGGAAGGGTGAGGCGCGCCGCGCGGTTCTCGGCCATGGCCCTTGGAGCTATCCTGGGCGCCGGCATCCTGCTCGCCGCCACGGCACGCGCCCAGCAGCTCGTGGCCGATCTGTCGAGCCACCTGATCGCCATCACCACGGGCTTCACGGGAACCGAGGTGGTGCTGTTCGGTGCGGTCGACGGCCCTGGCGACGTGGCGGTGGTGGTGCAGGGGCCGGCGGGCAGGGTCAACGTCCGCCGCAAGGAGCGCATCGCGGGGATCTGGATGAACACGCGCAGCGTCGAGTTCGACGACGTGCCCGGCTACTACGCGGTCGCCACCAGCCGCCCGGTGGAGCGGCTGGCCGAGCCCAGCGTTCTGGCCCGCGAGGAGATCGGGACTTCGAACATCGCTCTGGTCGCGACCGGCGCCCCGCCCGGCCGCGCGGCCGAGTTCCGCGAGGCGCTGATCCGCGGCAAGCGGAGTCAGGGCCTCTACCCCGAGGGCCCGGTGCCGGTCACCTTCCTGGGCGACCGGCTGTTCCGGACCACCATCCACTTCCCGGCCAACGTCCCCACGGGGGCCTACACGGTGGGGGTCTTCCTGTTCCGCAACGGACAGGTCATCAGCGCGCAGACGACGCCGCTCGTCGTCAGCAAGATCGGCTTCTCGGCCGAGGTGTATGAATTCGCGACGCGCCAGTCGCTGGCCTACGGCATCGCGGCGGTCGCCGTCGCGCTGGCGTCCGGCTGGGCGGCGGGCGCGGTCTTCAGGAGGGTCTGAACCATGCCCGAACCCCTTTCCGGATCGAGCACCCCGGCGGTGCCGCGCCGCATCTTCCTGGTCGTCGTCGACGACAGCTCGGAGATGGACGTGGCCCTGCGCTACGCCTGCTACCGGGCCCGCAACTCGGGCGGCCGCGTCGCGCTGCTCTGCGTGGTGGAGCCGGGGGAGGTGCTGGGCTTCATGGCGGTCGAGGACATCATGCGCGAGGAGCGCCGGGTCGAGGCCGAGCAGATCCTGCAGCGCCATGCGCGCATCGTGAACCAGCTCACCGGCACCCTGCCCTGCCTCTACCTCCGCGAGGGCGTGCGCCAGGACGAGCTGCTGAAGCTGACCGAGGAGGAGCCCTGGATCTCGATCCTGGTGCTCGCCGCCGGCACGGGGCCCGAGGGGCCCGGCCCACTGATCTCCTACCTCACGGGGAAGGGGGCGGCGCGGCTGCGGATCCCGCTCACCATCGTGCCGGGCCGGCTGACCGAGGAGCAGATCCTGGCGGTCACATGAGCCTCCCCCGAGACGCTTGATATCGCCGTCCCGGCGGCCCACCTTGTCCGGAGAATCGCCCCCGCGCCGATGGGGCCAAGAGGTTCCAGAATGTTCATCCAGACCGAGCAGACCCCGAATCCCGCCACGCTGAAGTTCCTGCCGGGGCGGGAAGTCCTTGTCCGCGGCACCGCCGACTTCGCCGAGCCCGATTCGGCCCGCCGCTCGCCGCTCGCGCGGCGCCTGTTCGAGATCGAGGGCGTGACCGGCGTCTTCCTGGGCTACGACTTCGTCACGGTCAGCAAGTCCGACGACCGCGACTGGTACCTCCTGAAGCCGGCGATCCTCGGCGCGATCATGGAGCACTACGCGGCGGGCCGCCCGGCGCTCGAGGACGAGGACGTGGGCTCCGGCCACGCCGAGAGCGAGGACGAGGACGAGGTCGTCTCGCAGATCAAGGAGCTGCTGGACACGCGCGTGCGCCCCGCCGTCGCCCAGGACGGCGGCGACATCACCTTCCACAGCTTCGACGATGGGGTCGTCTATCTCAGCATGCGCGGGGCCTGCTCGGGCTGCCCGAGTTCGTCCGCGACGCTCAAGGCGGGGATCGAGAACATGCTCCGCCACTACATCCCCGAAGTCGTCGAGGTCCGCCAGGTCCGCTGACCCCCTGCCGGGTGCTGTCTGCCGCCGCCCCGGCGGCGGATGGCAGGGCTCTTAATCTTTCTCTTAATCTTTCGCGTCCACCCTATCGGTCGAGGTAGGGCGGCGCCGCCTCTCGACGAGCGCGGCCGCCCTCCGCCACGACGATCGGGTCGGGATGCGTGGGGACCGGAAGCGCGCAGAAGGAGTGAACTGGCCGCGGTTGCTGACCGCGGGAGTCTGCACCTTCGTCCTCGGCGCCGCGGCCGGCGTGCTGGTGAACGGCGGCGGCCCGGGCCGGCCTCCCGGCGCGGGCGCGCCGCTCGTGGTGATCGCGCTGGACGGCGCCGCCGGCCGGGCGGACGTTCCTGCCTCCGCGGGCCGCGCCCGGCAGGACGGGACCCTGCCGCAGGGCTCGGTGGTGATCGCCATCGCGCCGCCACGCCCCCTTCTCGACGAACGGCCCGGGGAACGGCCCGGGGAACGGCCCGACGGCCATCCCGCCGCGACCCTTCTGGCGCAGGCGCCGTCCCTGCCCACGCCTGCGGAGCCTGCGCCGGCCACGCCCGATCCCGTCCCGGGAATGCCCGTGGCGCCAGTGGGCGCGCCGCCTGCGCTGCCGGCCCGGCCCGAGGACGGCGACGGCGCCGACGGACTCCGCCTGGCCCTGCTGCCCGGCGCTACCGGCGCCTGCGCGGCCGATCTGGCGGCCGCGGCGGAGCTGGTCCTGATGGCGCGGCACGAGCCGGTGCCGCCGCTGATGCCGATCCCGCTGCCCGAGCGCAGCCCCCCGCCCCGCACCCCGGATCCCGTGCGCATCGCGCTGGACCCCCGCGCCATCGGCGTGTCCTCCTCGGCCGAGGCGCGCGCCGCGGCGCTCACCGCCCTGGCCGTCTCGGACGACGCCCCGCCGCTGATGCCGCTGCCGCTACCCGAGCCCATGCTGCTCTCGCGGCTCGCGGATACCAAGCCGGCGCCGGAGCCCCTGGCGATCGCCGGTGGCGATCCGGCCGGCATCCTGCCGGCGCTGCACGCGGCCGAGCCGCCCGCTGTGCCCATGGCGCTTGCCGGAGCGGCGCCCGCGGGCATCCTGCCGCCGCTTGCCGCGGCCGAGCCGGTGCCGCTTCCCCTGGCCGTCGCCGGCGGCCCGGGCCTGGGGCTCGATCCGCTGGCCCCGGACGCCATCGATCCCGTTCCCCTGGCGCCCGCCGGGACGGCACCACCCGCCGGGCTGGCGCCGCTGGTCGCATCCGGCCCGATGCCCGAGCCGCTGTCCCCGGCCATCCGGCCGAGGGATGCCATGCTGCCGCTGCTGGCGCAGGTCGGCCCCGCGCCCGAGCCGCTGGCCCCGGCCCTCCCGTCGAGGGACGCCGTGCTGCCGCTGCTGGCGCAGGCCGATCCCGCGCCCGAGCCGCTGGCGATCGCGGGGCGGAGCACCCCCGCAGGGGACAGCGCGGTCCCGCCGCAGGACGAGGCCCCCGCCCCGCCCGAAGCGCCCGTGGTCGCGGTGGGCGCGGCCTCCGATCCTCCTACCCTCGCCGCGGCCGCCGTCGCCCCGGACCGACCGGAAGTCGAGGCGCCGGCCGCCCTGTCCGCGCCGGATGACGCCGGCGCGGCGACCGATCCTGGAGGCGCCATGGCCGGCGCCAGGGCGCAGGACGCGGCGCCCCGCCTTGCCGAAGCGATTTTGCCCCCGATCGGGGCCGAGATCGCACCCGAGCCCATGGCACTGGCCGGTTCGGACCCCGGCTTCATCCTGCCGCCGCTTCCGACCAGCCCGGCCATTCCCGAGTCGCCGGCCGTCTTCGCGACCCCGCCCGCGGCGGTCGCGAACGCCCTGCCGCGCACCGGGCCGATCGAGCCACTGGCACTGGCCGGCTCGCCCGTGCCGGAGCTTCCACTGGCGCTCGCGCCCGAGCTCGACGAGGCGCCTCTGGCGCTGGCCGCGGGCCAGGGCCCGACACTCCGCCTCGGCATGCTGGCAGGCCCGGAACACGAGCCGGCGCCACTGGCGCTGGCCGGGAGCCCCGGACCCGGGCTCGGCACGCTGGCGCGATCGGAGCCCGATCCAGCGCCCCTGGCGCTGGCCGGGAGCCCAGAACCCGGGCTCGGGACGCTGGCGCGCTCGGAGCTCGATGCGGCACCCCTCGCTTTTGCGGGGTCGCCGGCAATTGCCCCGGCCATGGGCATCGCCCTGGCGGAGCCCGTGACCGAGGGGCCGCTGGCGCCCCGCGGCGGCCCCGGCGCCGTCGCCTGGGGCCCGGTCGGCACCTCGCAGGCCGAGGGCACGCGCCTTGGCCCCGGTCGCACGGGCCTAGACCTGGCCGCGACCGACCCGGCCGCGGTCGAGCCGATCGCCCCCGCGGTGCCCGCCGCGCCCGTGCTGGCGCTCGCCAGCACCGGCCTTTCGGACGGGGCGGAGCTGGCCCGCGTCCAGGCCAGCGCCTTCCGGGCGGATGGGTTCCGGGGCACCGATCCCGCGGACGCGCCGCTGCTGCTCGCCGCCGATCCCTGCGCGGGACCGGGACTGGTGCACCCCGCCCCCGCCGGCACCGGCGCGCCCGACGTGGCGCGCCCGGCCGAGGCGCTGGTGGCCGCGGCGCCGGTCCTGCCGCGCCCGCCGGCGCTGCCCGCAGCCAAGCACCCCGAGGCCAAGCACCCCGAGACGAGACACCCTGGGGCCAAGCACCCCGAGGCGCGCCGAGAACTCGCCCGGGCTATGCCGGTGCCGCGCCCGCCGCAGGGCGGGTCGGCGGCGCCGCAGCGCCAGGCGCCCGCCCCGCCGGAACCGGCCCCTGGGATCGGCAATGTGGAGCGACTGGCGGCGCTTCTCGAATCCCACGCCTTCAGCCTTGGCGGCGTCCGCGATCACGGCAAGCCGGTGCCGCGCGTCTTCCTGGCCGCCCTACCTTCCGACATGCACGGCATCCGGTCGGCCGAGGACCGCAAGGAGCTGTTCATCGGCGCGGTGCTGCCCTGGATCCTCCACATCAACGAGGAGATCCAGTCCGACCGGGAGCGGCTGAAGACGCTGGCCGCGCGCCAGGGCGAGGGCAAGCCCGCCGCGCCCGCCGATCTCGCCTGGCTCGAGACGCTGGCCGCGCGCTACGAGGTGCCCGAGGCGATGCAGGGCGGCGTCCCCGACTACCGGGCGCTCCTGCGCCGCGTCGACGTGGTGCCTCCGTCCCTGGCCCTGAGCCAGGCGGCCGAGGAGAGCGGCTGGGGCACGTCGCGGGTCGCGCGCATGAGCAACGCGCTGTTCGGCCAAACCGCCTGGCGCTCGGGCCCACGCGGCCGGTCCGTCGGCGAGGTGCGAGGCTTCGCCGACATCGACGACAGCGTTCGCTCCTACATCCACAACCTGAACACCCATCCCGCCTATGAAGCGCTGCGCGGCGCCCGGGCCGCGCTGCGCGCCGCCGGCCGCCACCCCGACGGCCACGCCCTGGCGGGCGGCCTGCTGCGCTATTCCGAGCGCGGCCGCGCCTATGTGACGGCAGTCCGCACCATCATGCGCGGCAACGACTTCGTCCGGCTCGACCGGGCGCGCCTGGCACCGCCGGCGCTGCGCGACGGCGCCCCGCAGGTGGCCGAGGCGGCGCAGCCCTGAGGCGGCGCGGAGAGACGTCCTACTCGGAGCTGCCGGCGCTGCCGGGAACCACGAGCTGAAGTCCGAACCAGCGCCAGTGCCCGTCCCCCGCGGGCAGGGTGCAGTTCACGCGCCCGCGTCCGGGCGGGAACGGCTCGGTGAGCTGGACCTCGACGCGGCCGCCGCCGAGACGCTCCACCCCGACGCGCCCCTGGTTGGAGGCGAAGCAGGACAGCTGCTCCAGGTCGCCGAGCTCCTCGGACACCGTGAAGCCCACGGCGGGCGGGTTGGGGCCGAGCACCGGGTCGGCGGGCGTCACGTCGCTAACCGGCAGGGGCAGCGCCTCGGCCACCAGCAGGAACCGTTCGAGGCTGCCGTAGCTCTCGTTCATGAAGAAGCGCGGCAGGGCGAGCGGGTCGGCACGTCCGTGGACGGCGCCCGAGGCCTGGGTGAAAGCGGCGCGGAAACCCTGTCCCGCCACCAGCGCGCGCTGGCCCGGCGAGATCGCACCGCCGACATAGGAAAGCGCCTCCGGCGGTCGGCCGAGCTCGTCGCGCAGCCGGCGCACCCCGCGCGCGAGCTCGGCGGCTGAAAGCGGCGCAGCCAGGAGGCCGAAGGTGGCGCCCGCGTCCCGCAGCGCGCGCAATTCGCTCCACGCAGCATGGGTGGGCGCGCCGCGGTCGACGAGGTCGGGCGCGACGAAGACCGTGAAGGGCAGGCCGGCGGCGCGCAGACGTGGCACCGCCAGATCCAGCGCCGACCGGCTGGCGTCATCGATGGTGATCACGATCGCGCGCTCGGGAAGCGGCTTGCCGCCCTCCAGCGCCGCAAGCAGCTTCGGCAGGGGCAGCACTGGCCGCGCACCGGCCTGGATCTCCCGGATATGGGCCTCGAACTGGTCCAGGCGGATGCTCAGCGCCGGCTGGCGGTCGTCGCCGAATCGGCTGTAGGCCAGCACCACGGCGCTGTCCTGCTCGGCATGGGCGGGCAGGGCCATGGACCCGGCGGCCAGCAGCGCGGCCGCCAGCGCGCGCCAGGGCCGGTAACGCCGCATTCCCGTCCTCCCCCCTCGCCGTCGAGCCCCGGTTTCTCGCACGGGCCCGGCTTCCCTGGCAACCGCCGCCCTGGCAATGGCCGCCCTGGCAATGGCCGCCCTGGCAATGGCCGCCCTGGCAATGGCCGCCCTGGCGACCGTGACAATGGCCACCGTGGCAACGATGGATGGCGGCCGCAGGTCGAGGTCGACAGCACGCCGCGCGATCTTTAACTAGGACGGACGGCGACGGCGGCAGCGGGCGGGATCGGGTCGAGGCATGAGGGTTCTGGCCCTGGACAGTGCGACGGGCGCGTGCTCGGTGGCGGTGACCGACGCAGGTCGCGTGCTCGCGCGGCGCGACGCCGTCCAGGACCGCGGACAGGCCGAGATCCTGATGCCCATGGTCGAGGCCGCACTTGCCGAGGCCGGGATCGGCTATGACGGGCTGGACCGCCTAGCGGTGACGGTCGGCCCGGGCACCTTCACCGGCCTGCGGATCGCGCTGGCCGCGGCGCGTGGCCTGGCGCTCGCGACCGCTCGGCCGCTGGTCGGGATCACCACGTTCGAGGCGCTTGCGGCCGCCGTGCCGGAGGCGCTGCGTCCTGGCAGGACTCTGGTCGTCGCCGTCGACTCGCGCCGTGCCGAACCCTATGTCCAGGCCTTCGGGACGGGTCTCGCCCCCCTCGGTCCGCCGGCGATGGAGCTGCCCGGGCAGGTGGTCCTGCCGGGGGGGCCGCTGCTTCTGGCCGGCGACGGCGTCGCGCTGCTGGCGCCCGCCCTGGAGGGCCGCGACGTGGCCGCCGTCGAGGCGGTTCGGCACCCGGATGCGGCCGTGATCGCCCGGCTGGCCGAGACGCGCGATGCGCCCACGGCGCCGCCCGCCCCCTTCTATCTGAGATCGCCGGACGTCACCCTGCCGCGCCCGCCGGGACCCCGGGCTCCGTGATCCGCGAGGCGCGCCACCGCGACGCGGACCTCCTGGCCGCCATGCAGGCCGAGGCCTTCCCCGAGGACCGCTGGCCGGCACTGGGCTTCATGACGCTGATGGCCCATCCCGGCACCACCGCCTTCCTGGCCGAGACGGCCGAGGGTCCCGCGGGCTTCGCCCTGGTGCGCTGCGTGGCCGACGAGGCGGAGGTGATCACGCTGGGCGTGCGGCCGGCCTTCCGGCGCCGCGGCATCGCCGGCGCGCTGCTGGACGCCATGGTGGCGAAGGCCGCTTCCAGTGGGGCCAGAAGCCTGTTCCTGGAGGTCGCGGAGGACAACGAGGCCGGGCGCGCGCTCTACGCTGCATACGGATTCGCGATGGTCGGCCGCCGGCCGGGCTATTACCGGCGCAATGACGGAACAGTTGCGGCCTTGCTGCTCAAGGTTGAAACCGGGTCCGAAACAACTTCGCCCTAATCAATGCCGGCGGACGCGCAGGCGGTGGACTCCGTTGCCAAGAGCGGGATCTTCGGGCAGCAGTGATTCGATCACATGCCCCAATTCCATCAGGGATCTCGGCACGTTCTCCAGCGGTTCTCCGCGGTTCAGGCGGATTTCGAGCACCTCTCCCGGCGCCAAGCGCTCGATGCGCAACTTGGCACGCACTAGGGTCATCGGACACACATCGGAGGTTATGTCCACGAAGTGGACAGTTCGTTTTTCCGCGTCAGACACCAGCTCTTCCTTCGAATAAAACTTGTTTGCTTCAGCTATCGATTGGACTTATATCGAAAGGAATCCTATTCCCGGAGCAGTCTTAGATGAACGCCCAGAGCCCCTCCAACGAGCTGTTGTCGCTGACCGCGGAGATCGTGGCCGCGCACGTCTCCAACAATACGGTCGCGGTCAGCGACCTGCCACAGCTCATCGACCAGGTCTACAAGACCCTGGCCAATGTCGGGAACGAGCCTGCCCCCCAGGTGGAGCGGCCGCAACCCGCGGTTCCGATCAAGAAGTCCGTCACTCCCGACTACATCATCTGCCTGGAGGACGGGAAGAAGCTGAAGATGCTGAAGCGGCACCTGAAGACTGCATACGACATGTCTCCAGAGGAGTACCGGGAGCGCTGGGGCCTGCCCGCCGACTACCCGATGGTCGCGCCGAACTACGCCAAGCAGCGCAGCCGCCTCGCCAAGCAGATCGGCCTCGGAACCCGCGCCCGCCGCGGCGCGGCGTGATCCCACCGGGACTCGGACGGCGGGCAGGCTGCCCGCCGCTTCCGTGTTGACCCGGGCTCACCTCTTCGTGATATCACTCCGGGCGATGGCACCGGCCGCCTTCCGAAGGAGGGCCGTGCACATCCGACGATCCGCCGCCGCCCGAAAGAAAGCATGGCCGAGACCACGTCCGAGCCGATGAGCAGCGCCGATCTCCGCATCGGCCATCTCGAGGTCAGGCTTGCCGAGAGCGAGGCCGAGATCGACGCCGCCCAGGCGCTGCGCTTCCGGGTCTTCTACGAGGAGATGGCGGCCCGGCCGACGTCCGAGATGGCGGCGCGGCGCCGCGACTTCGACGCTTTCGACGGGATCTGCGACCATCTTCTGGTGCTCGACCATTCCAGGGGCGCGGGTCCCGAGCGGGTGGTCGGGACCTACCGGCTGATCCGCCGGCCCATGGCCCAGCGGGCCGGCCGCTTCTATTCCATGGACGAGTACGACGTCGGCCGTATTCTGGCCCAGCCCGGCGAGATCCTCGAGCTCGGGCGCTCCTGCGTGGATTCCGGCCACCGCACCCGGCCGACAATGCAGCTGCTGTGGCGCGGCATCGCGGCCTACGTGTTCCAGCACGATATCGCCCTGATGTTCGGCTGCGCGAGCCTGCCCGGTACCGACCCCCAGGCGCTGGCGCTGCCGCTCTCCTACCTGCACCACCATCACCTCGCTCCGGAGGAGATCCGCCCGCGCGCCCTGCCGGAACGTTACGTCTCCATGGATCTGTTGCCCAAGGACGGGATCGATCCGCGCGCCGGCGTGGCCGAGCTGCCGCCGCTGATCAAGGGCTATCTGCGCCTGGGCGGCTTCGTGGGCGACGGCGCGGTGATCGATGAGCAGTTCAACACCACGGATGTCTGCATCGTGGTGAAGACCGACCTGGTGACCGAGAAGTACTACCGGCATTACGAGCGGCGGCTCGAACCCGGGGCGTGATCGGGGGACCGCGATGGGCTCGCCGCTTCTCGGGGCTGCGCGCCTCCTGATCTATCTCCTGGTCACCCTGGCCGGCATTCCCGTGCAGCTGCTGCTGCTGAAGCTGGGTTCCCCGGCGCGCGCGACCTTCCCGCGGGCCTATCACCGTCTGTGCGCCCGCATCATCGGCCTGCGGGTCCAGACCACCGGCGCCCCCGCGCAGGTCCATCCGACGCTCTTCGTCTCAAACCATTCCTCCTATCTCGACATCGTGGTGCTGGGATCGCTGATCCCGGGGTCCTTCGTGGCGAAATCCGAGGTCGGCACCTGGCCGCTCTTTGGCCTGCTGGCGCGGCTGCAGCGGACGGTCTTCGTCGACCGCAAGCCCCGCAACGCGGCCAGCCACCGCGACGACATGCAAGGCCGTCTGGAGGCGGGAGACGACCTGATCCTGTTTCCCGAGGGCACCAGCAGCGACGGCAACCGCGTGCTCCCCTTCAAGAGCGCGCTCTTCGCGGTCGCGGGGCTCCGGGTCGAGGGACGGCCGCTGACGGTTCAGCCGGTTTCGGTGACGGCGACCAGGCTGGACGGCATCCCGCTGGGCCGGACCATGCGCAGCGTCTACGCCTGGTACGGCGACATGGAGCTGGCCGGCCATCTCTGGGAGATGGTGAAGCTCGGCGTGCTCACCGTGGAGGTGGAGTTCCACCCCGCGGTCACGGTCGAGGACTTCGGCAGCCGCAAGGCGCTGGCGGACCACTGCTGGACCGTGGTGGCGGCTGGCGTCGACCGCGCCGTGAGCGGCCGGCGCGGCCCGGCCGAGGCCCGTCCCGGGGTCCCTGCCGAAGCCGCCGGCTGAGGCTTTCTCGCGCCTCAGTGGCCATGCCCGCCATGGCCCAGCCTCAGCTCGAAGGTCGCGGACCGACGCTCGAAGTCGTCCACCAGCACCTCGGCCTCGATGCGCCAGGTTCCGGGCAGGGCGGTCTCGGCCCCGGCATGCGACCAGCGGCCGGGCCCCGCTCCGTCCATGACCCGGGCCATGGCCCGGGCGATCCCCTCGATGCCGGCCGCGGGGCTGGCAAGGCGCAGGGTGACGGCGCGGACCTCGCGCGGGGCGCCGTCCGCTCCGCGGATCTCCAGCTCGAAGCGGTTGGGACCGGGAAGCGAGGTCGCCGTGCTCAGCACCAGGGACAGCGGCCCGGCCCGGCCTTCCAGGCGGAGTCCGGGATGCAGGACCGCCAGCACGCCGCCGGCCCCCGCATGCGCTGGCGGGTGGGTGGAGGTCAGCGCCGCGGTGACGGCAAGCACCGCCAGCCCGGCCGCCGCCTCGGCAAGGATCGCGCGGCGCAGCCGGGCCGCCGCATCGGGGCCGCCGTCCGGCAGCGCCGGGACCAGGCGCCAGCGGTTCAGCCCCGCCAGGCCGAGCATGGCCGCCACCAGCAGCGCCTTCCCCGCGAGCAGGCGCCCATAGGCGGTGCCCAGGAGCGCCTGCCACGACCCTACCAGGGCCCAGGCCAGCGTCAGCCCCGCTGCCGCCAGCAGCGGGACCAGGATCGTGGCGACCCCGGCGAAGGCACCGGCCAGCCGGCGCAGGGCCGCCCCGTCGGCATGCCGTGCCGCCAGGATCAGCGCCGGGA
Source organism: Arenibaculum pallidiluteum (assembly GCF_017355985.1). Lineage (GTDB taxonomy): Bacteria > Pseudomonadota > Alphaproteobacteria > Azospirillales > Azospirillaceae > Arenibaculum > Arenibaculum pallidiluteum. The sequence continues at coordinate 8,823 of NZ_JAFIQU010000007.1, read as the reverse complement.
AGGAACCGATCCAGAAGGCGGCGGCGAACACGTGCAGGGCCAGCAGCGCCGAAAGCCATGCCGATCCCAGCACGCTGGAGTGCCCGGTCACGGCGTAAGACAGGGCGAGCGCCAGCGCCGCCGCCGGTCCGCAGGCGGGCGTCGCCGGCCGCCACGCCGCCGCCACCGCCGCCGTCGCGAGGCCGCCGAGCCGCAGCAGGGGCGCTGCCCCCGCCGGAACGGGACCCGTGCCCAGCAGCACGCCTTCGACCGCAGAGGCGCCGAGAACGGCGGCCCCCCCGAGGACCGCCAGGAACCCCGCCAGACGCCGAAGTCCGGGCGGCTCCGCCGCGGGATCGGCCCCGAACAGCGCGAGGAACAGGACGACGCCCGCCGCCGGGAGCCCCGCGGCATAGGCGAGACCCCGCAGGACGGCATGGAGCGCCCGCGCGGCGCCCGAGGAATCGCCTGCACGCGCGGCCTCGAGGAAGCCGGCGTCGGCGGCGCCGACCGTGAAGACCAGCGAGCCAGCCACCGGGTGCCCGTCGGCCGAGCCGATCCGCCAGCTCAGGACGAAGCTGCCGGGCCCCGCCGCTGGCGGGCGGAGAAGGACGAGACCCGAAGCGGCACCAGCCCCCCGATCACCGGCCTCCGGCGTCAACGCGGCCGAGGTTCCGTCACTTCCCGACAGGCGCAGCGCGTGGATCTGCACGGCTTCGCTGAAGCGCAGGGACAGCACCTCCGGCATGGCCGGCAGCACCGCCCCGTCGGCGGGATCAGCCTGGACCAGCACCGCATGCGCCCTGGCCGGCGCGACGCCGGCCAGGATCACCAGGATCAGCACCGCCAGCGGGGCAAGAAGCGCGAGGATGCCGGGACGCCCCGCCGCGGCCGGCCTCCCGGTGCGCCGGTCCCGGCCGTGCAACGCCATGGCGCTCAGCGGGCCGGAAGGAGGCGCAGGGCGGGCGCGGGCTCGCGCAGGTCGTCCGGCTTCTGGCCCTCGGCCGGCACCTCGATCCAGCGGTGCTCGCCCTTCTCACAGAGCTGCACGACCGGGATGTACAGGACCTTCCCGGGCTCCTCCGGCAGGCGCCCCACGAAGACGAACTCGTCGTAATGCGCGTCGTCCAGGCTGCCCCCGGACCAGCGGATCTCGGTCACGCCCTCGGATACCGTGCGGCCGTGGTCCTGGTAGGGCCTGGCCAGCGGCCCGACGACGGTCTCGAGGTTCCAGCCCGGCTTGGGCATGGGCTTCGCGGCCCGCATGCCGTGGGGGACCCTGACGCGGATCTCGCGGGTGGGCGAGCCCGCGCAGCCGTGCCCGATCTTGAGGACGGCCTTGTAGGAGGAGCCGGCCGGCGCCTCGGTGACGGCGAGGCCCACATGGGCGGCCACTGGTCCGGCGGCGCACAGGATGGCCGCGCTCAGGACGACCGCGACGGGCGCACCCGCGGCGGGGACGCGGAAGGCGAAGACATCGGACACGCGCATATGCACTCCTTCGCGGGCTCCGCGCCCGCGGGAAACTGGCGTTCGCGGGCTCCGCGCCCGCGGGAAACTGGACCAAGGGGAAGGTTTCCGTTCGCCTCGGCCCTTCGGCCGCGGTGACGGGCGCACGGTCAGGCCTGCGGCGGCGCGCGGGCCCGCGGACGCTCCTGGTGGCGTCCCGATGCGGGCGCCGGCGCCGCGAGGCCGGTCATCGCCTCGGCTAGCCGGGGGGAAGGCGGCTCCGGCGAGTCCAGCGGCGGCAGGACGGCCAGCTCGTCGATGCGGCAGAGATGGCAGGCATGGTCCCGCCCATGCCCGGCATCGCGGCGGCCGCCATCTTCGGACGGGTGTCCGGCATCCCGGCCGGCGTGCCGGACGCCTGGAGGTGCCGCGCCGCAATGGGGTGCGGCAGAAGGGCCTGCCTCCAGGGCGGGATCGGCCGTGTGGGGGACGTGGGGGGCGGCGTGGCGGGGATCGGCGTGGCCATGCATGGTGGCCAGAACCGATGCCGGCGCCGCGGCGGGCGGAAGCAGCGGCAGCGCACGGACGAGCAGGACCGCGGCGGCAAGCAGCCGCAGCGTCATCCACGTCCCGTCACGGCCGAGACCCATCCGCCGGCGCCCTTCCCTGCCGCCATCTCCCACCATCACTATCATGGAGGGCGTGGTCGGCGAATGAACACGGGAAGTCCCCGTTCGGCACCGGCTCAGGGATCGCCATCGGGCGGCGGGGGCAATCCTCAGGGAACGCACCGGCTGGGTGGCCGTTGACTCGTCCGGGCCGGGTGATTACCTGTGGGCGGCGGCGCGCGGCCTTCCGGCTGACGCGCCGAAGGTATTTGCGCAGCGGTCCCGCGGCTCGGAAGCCGGGCCGCGTGGGAACAAGGGGCCTTGACGAAAAAGCTCTTCATCAAGACCTGGGGCTGCCAGATGAACGTCTACGACTCCGCCCGTATGGCGGATGTCCTGGCACCCCTGGGCTACGGGCTGGCCGAGAGTCCCGAAGGCGCCGACCTGGTGATCCTGAACACCTGCCACGTCCGCGAGAAGGCTTCCGAGAAGGTCTTCTCCGAGCTCGGCCGCCTGCGCGCGGAAAAGCGTCGCAAGGCCGAGGCGGGCGAGCGCATGATCGTCGCGGTCGCCGGCTGCGTCGCCCAGGCCGAGGGACAGGAGATCCTGGACCGCGCGCCGGTGGTCGACATGGTCTTCGGTCCCCAGACCTACCACACCCTGCCCGAGATGGTGGCGCGCGCCTCGGGCGAGCGGGTGCTGAACACCGACTTTCCCGCAGAGAGCAAGTTCGACAGCCTGCCCGAGGAGACGGCGCCCCAGGGCGTCTCGGCCTTCCTGGCGGTGCAGGAGGGCTGCGACAAGTTCTGCACCTTCTGCGTGGTGCCGTACACCCGCGGCGCCGAATACTCCCGCGATGCCGCGACCGTGCTGGCCGAGGCGCGGCGGCTGGTCGCCGGTGGCACCCGCGAGATCACGCTGCTGGGCCAGAACGTCAATGCCTGGCACGGCGAGGGGCCGGAGGGTGGGACCTGGGGCCTCGGCCGGCTGATCCGTGCCCTCGCCGAGATCGGCGGCCTCGCCCGCATTCGCTACACGACCTCGCACCCGCGCGACATGGCGGACGACCTGATCTCGGCCCATGCCGAGGTTCCGCAGCTGATGCCCTTCGTGCACCTGCCGGTCCAGAGCGGCTCGGATCGCATCCTCGCGGCCATGAATCGCAAGCACCGCGCCGACGAGTACCGGCGCGTCGTCGGACGCCTGCGGGAGGCGCGCCCGGACCTCGCGCTGTCCTCTGACTTCATCGTCGGCTATCCCGACGAGACCGACCGCGACTTCGCCGACACGCTGCGCCTGGTGACGGAGATCGGCTACGCGCAGGCCTACACCTTCATGTACAGCCCGAGGCCCGGGACGCCGGCGGCCGGAATGGCCGGCAGGCAGGTGCCCGAGGCCGTGAAGAAGGAGCGCTTGGCGGCTCTGCAGCAGCTCGTGAACGCGCAGCAGGTCGCCTTCAACATGGACATGGTCGGCCGCACCGTGCCGGTTCTGCTGGACCGCCGCGGTCACCGCGCGGGACAGCTCATGGGGCGCAGCCCCTGGATGCAGTCGGTGCCCGTGGCCGCGCCCGACCGGCTGATGGGCACGATCGTCGAGGTGCGCGTGAGCGCCGCCCGCGAGAACAGCCTGGCCGGCGAGATCGAGACAACCGAGGCCGCTTCCGGTGGCGCGCGCGCAGCGCCCGGGACGGCCGCCCTGACGGAGTATCCTGCTTGACCGGCACCCCGGTGAGCCGCATCGACCTGCGCTTCGACGACAACCGACTGCTGCCGCCGCTCTACGGCCAGCACGACACCCATCTCGCCCGCATCGAGAACCAGCTCGGCGTGACGTTGATCAGCCGGGGCAACGTGCTGACGATCTCGGGCTCACCCGATTCGGCCGATGCCGCGCGCACGGTGATCAACGCCCTCTACGGCCGGCTGAAGAACGGTCTTGCGGTCGAGCCCGCCGACGTGGACGCGGCCCTGCGCATGACGACGCGCGTGCTGGACGCGGGCGACCGGGATGCGGCGCTGGCCCATATCAGCAGGCCAGACCTGGGAATCCGGACGCGCAAGCGCACGCCGATCAGCGCGCGCAGCCCGACCCAGGCGCGCTACCTCGACGCGCTGAATGCCAACGAGCTGGTCTTCGGGCTCGGTCCGGCCGGAACCGGCAAGACCTATCTCGCCGTGGCCCAGGCCGTCTCCATGCTGGTCCAGGGTCAGGTCGACCGGATCATCCTGTCGCGTCCGGCCGTCGAGGCCGGCGAGCGGCTGGGCTTCCTGCCCGGCGACCTGCGCGAGAAGGTCGACCCCTATCTGCGCCCGCTCTACGACGCGCTGCACGACATGATGCCGGCCGAGCAGGTGGAGAAGCGCCTGGCCAGCGGCGAGATCGAGGTGGCGCCGCTCGCCTTCATGCGCGGCCGCACCCTTGCAAACGCCTACGTGATCCTCGACGAGGCGCAGAACACGACGCCGATGCAGATGAAGATGTTCCTGACGCGCCTCGGCGAGAACGGCCGCATGGCGATCACGGGCGACGTGACCCAGATCGACCTGCCCGCCGGCCAGCGCTCGGGGCTCAAGGACGCCATCGAGATCCTGCAGGGCGTGCCCGGCGTGGCCTTCGTCCACTTCACCGAGGCCGACGTGGTGCGCCACCCGCTGGTCGCGCGGATCGTCCGGGCCTACGACGACCACGACCGGCCCGCGCCATGACGGACGCCCTCGAGGTCGTGGTCTCCACCGAGGCGGAGGCCTGGTCCGTCCTTCCGCAGGTCGAGGCGCTGGCCGAGCGGGCCGCCCGCGCGGCCTATGCCGGTGCGGCGGGGGATGCGGGGGCGGTGGACGCGGAACGGTTCGCTGCGGACGGCCGCCCGCGCGAGGTCAGCCTGGTGCTGGCCGACGACGCGCTGGTGCATCGGCTGAACCGCGACTACCGCGGCAAGGACAAGCCCACGAACGTGCTGAGCTTCGCGCTGATGGACGGCGCCGAGGAGGAACCCGGCGGGGCCTCTTTCGAGGAGGCGGACGCCCCGGTCCTGCTGGGCGACGTAATCCTGGCCTTCGAGACGGTCGAGGGCGAGGCGCGCAGCCAGGGCAAGGCGCTCGCCGACCATGTCTCTCACCTCGTTGTCCATGGCGTTCTTCATCTTCTCGGGTATGATCACGAGAAAGACGAGGATGCCGACCGTATGGAGCGACTGGAAACGAGGATCCTGGCGGGGCTCGGCATAGCCGACCCATATGCCGATTCCGTGCGCTCCGCACCCGAACCGCAAGACGATGACAGACGCATCAGGCAGTAGATCGCCCCGGGAAGACGGGGCCGAAGAACATTCATTTCCGAGGCAGTTCCGCAGCTTCCTGCGGGCCGTGCTCGGAGTCCGCGAGGACACCACGCTCCGCGACGCGATCGAGGAGCTGATCGAGGGCCGGCCGGAGGCCGAGGGCTCGATCGCGGCCGACGAAAGGCTGCTGCTCGCCAACATCCTGAAGCTGCGCGACCGCGTCGTCGCCGACGTGATGGTGCCTCGCGCCCATATCGTGGCGGTCGAGGTCAGCGTGTCGCTGGAGGAGCTGGTCCAGCGCTTCGCCGCCGAGGCCCATTCGCGGCTGCCGGTCTACCGGGAGACGCTGGACGACGTGGTGGGCATGGTCCACATCAAGGACGTGCTGCCCGCGCTGGTGAACCGGAGCGAGACCTTCTCCATCGCCGACGTGAAGCGGGACGTGCTGATCGTCGCGCCGTCCATGCCCGTGCTGGACCTGCTGATCCAGATGCGGCAGACGCGGCACCACATGGCGCTGGTCGTCGACGAGTTCGGCGGCATCGACGGCCTCGTCACCATCGAGGACCTGGTCGAGGAGATCGTCGGCGAGATCGAGGACGAGCACGACATCGACGAGCCGCCGATGCTGGTGCGCCGGGCGGACGGCACGGTGATGGCCGACGCCCGCCTGCCGATCGAGGAGTTCGTGGACGAGACCGGCGTCGCCCTGGACGACGAGGACCGGGACGAGGTCGAGACCCTGGGCGGCCTGGTCTTCAGCCTGGCCGGCCGGGTTCCGAGCCGGGGCGAGCTTCTGCGCCACCCCTCGGGCCTCGAGTTCGAGGTGGTCGACGCCGATCCCCGCCGCATCAAGCGCCTGAGGGTGCGCAACCTGCCCGGCCCGGCGGCCCGCGCGCGGGTCTCCGCCGGCGGCTGAGCCGCCGCGGGCGCCACCGAAAGGTCCGAATTCCGTTATGACTCCCGGTGGTGCGGGCTCGTCCCGCGCCACCGGAAGGAAGGATCCGCCGTGACCGCAACAGAGACTCCCCGCGCCCTGCCCGGCGCGGCCGGCGCACGCCCCCTGGCGGGCGCCGCGGCACGCCTCGCGGCCCTCACGGGCTGGCGTCGCGCGGCGATGGCGATGGGGCTCGGCGCCGTCGCGACCCTGTCCCTGCCGCCGCTCGGCCTGGTGCCGGCGCTGCTGGTGGCCTTCCCGGCGCTGCTCTGGATGCTGGACGGCATACGGACTGCCCGGGGCTCCTTCGCGCTCGGCTGGGCTTTCGGCTTCGGCTTCTTCGTGATCAGCCTCTACTGGATCTCGGCCGCGCTGTTCACGGACATCGCGGCCTGGTGGTGGATGCTGCCCTTCGCCTTTACCGGGCTTCCGGCGGTGATGGCCGCCTTCCCCGGCGGGGCGCTGGCCGTGCTGCACCGTACGCGTCTTGTCGGCCTGCCCCGCGTGGTGATGCTGGCCGCGCTCTGGGCGACGTTCGAGTGGCTGCGCGGCCATGTGATGACCGGCTTTCCGTGGAACCTCGTGGGCTATGCCTGGACCGGCATCGAACCCGTGCTTCAGGCGACGTCTGTGTTCGGGATCTACGGGCTTGGCCTGCTGACCGTGGGGGTCGCGGCGCTGCCGGCGCTGCTGCCCGATCGGGCCGTGCCGCGCCGCCGCGCCATGGCGGCGCTGGCCGCGGGGCTCGGTCTCTTCGCGCTGATCGGCGGGCTGGGGGCCTGGAGGCTGGCGGCCGCGCCGGCCGCGGCGGTGCCCGGCGTGCGCCTGCGCCTCGTGCAGCCGGCCATCGACCAGCGGATCAAGTGGGCCCCCGGCGAGCGCGAGCGCAACTTCGAGCGCCATCTGGAGCTGTCCGCCCGGCCGGCCGAGCCCGCGCCGACCCATGTGATCTGGGCGGAAACGGCCGTGCCCTTCCTGATCGAGCAGGACGTCCAGCGCCGCCAGGCCGTCGCCGCGCTGACGCCGCCCGGGGGGCTGACCATCACCGGCGCTCCGCGCCTGACCGAGGACGCCGAGGGCACGCGGCGGGTCTGGAACGGGCTCGTCGCGATCGACCGCGCCGGGGCGGTGCGCGGCACCTACGACAAGTTCCACCTGGTGCCGTTCGGCGAGTACATGCCGCTGCGCCGCTGGATTCCGATCGCCCCGGTGGCCGCGGGCTCGCTCGACTTCTCGGCTGGCCCGGGACCGCGGACCCTCGACCTGCCTGGTCTGCCGCCGGTCAGCCCGCTGATCTGCTACGAGGTGATCTTCCCCGGCGCCGTGACGGAGCCGGGACATCGCCCGGCCTGGCTCCTGAACCTGACCAACGACGCCTGGTACGGCCTGACGGCGGGGCCGCACCAGCACTTCGCCATCGCGCGGGTCCGCGCGGTCGAGGAAGGTCTTCCCATGGTTCGGGTCGCCAATTCCGGGATCTCGGGCGTGGTCGACCCCTATGGCCGGATCACGGCGCGCCTTGGGCTCGGGGAGGCCGGCTTCGTGGATGCACCGCTCCCCGCCGCAGCATCCCCCACCCCTTATTCCAGATGGGGTAACTGGCTATTCGGGGTAATGCTTTTGCTGGCTGGCGGCTCTGCAACCTTGGCTCGACGGCGCAGATGATCGGTCACATATTCCGGGTGGAGGAAGGCTGCCACCAGTCTTAGGCGGGTTGCTCCGCGTACCTCCTCCATTCGACTGATCGTCGCGATCTCGCGTCTGCCAGTGGGGATTAGGCCTATGGAAACACAGATCCGCGGACGCCGCGGTGCCGGTGGCCGGCCGAAGACCGGCAAGCCGAACCCGATCGACGTCCATGTCGGCTCGCGTGTGCGCCTGCGCCGTACCCTTCTCGGGATGAGCCAGGAGAAGCTCGGCGAGGCGATCGGCCTGACCTTCCAGCAGGTCCAGAAGTATGAGCGCGGCGCCAACCGGATCGGCGCGAGCCGGCTGTTCGACCTCAGCCGCGTCCTGGACGTGCCCGTCTCGTTCTTCTTCGACGACATGCCGGACGGCGGCGAGCGGTCCACGCCGCGGGCGAGCAGGGCCGAGGAGCGGCAGCCGAGCTTCGAGCCCGATCCCATGGCCAAGCGCGAGACGCTGGAGCTGGTCCGCGCCTACTACCGCATCACCGACCCGCAGGTGCGCAAACGGATTTTCGAGCTGACGAAGTCCGTCGCCAATTCCTCGCCCGTCGAAGCCGAGTGAGCCCGACCAGGTGAGCTCGCCTTTCTGAGCGGGCGGCGCGGCGGCCGGGCCCCGCGCCGGGCCGGAGCCGCAGGACGGATCGGCGCAGGACGGATCGGCAAAGCCCCGTGAACAAAGATTGCTGCGGGGTCTTGTCGCTTGACCCCGTATGGCAAGTCTGCTGAAAACTGCGACCTATACGTCGGCGGCGTGCTCCGCCAATTTCAGACAGAGGCAGCCCGTGGCCAAGCTCAACTACGTCTTCACCAGCGAGTCGGTATCGGAGGGGCATCCGGACAAGGTCTGCGACCGGATTTCGGATGCGATCGTCGATCTTTTCC
>NZ_JAFIQU010000006.1 GCF_017355985.1 Arenibaculum pallidiluteum | reverse complement strand
GGAAAAGATCGACGATCGCATCCGAAATCCGGTCGCAGACCTTGTCCGGATGCCCCTCCGATACCGACTCGCTGGTGAAGACGTAGTTGGCGCTGGGCATCGAGGACACTCCCGTGCAGTCAAAAGTTGTGGCGGGGCGGGCGGTCCGGCCGCGGAACGGCCTCCGGCGGTGACCAGGCACCCGCGGTGCTCCGCTCCGGCCTCACTGTCCTTGCAGCCCCCGCCGGCTGTCCAACCCACAATGGGAGGCTCCCCGAACGAGAGTTGCCATTCGCCCACTGCCGAGTCCGGATGCCGCTCCGGTACGCCACCACTTCCGTGTTCTCAAGGATGTCCATTCCGCGTTCGGATGATCCTCGTCCAGATTTTGTCACACCGTTCGGTGGACCGCTGATTTCCCTCGATGGTAGCGCCGAAGCAGGGGCCTCTGCTGCAACGTAGGGGCGTAATGATTGGCTGATTGGGGATCCCTTGCCGTCACGGAGCTCACGATGGGTCTCATCAGCGATGCCGCACGCCGGCGGATTATGGCCGCCTACAGGGAGAAGCGCAGCGAGGAGCGGCTCCGTTTTCACTACGAGGTTGAAAAGAGGCTTGCCGAGAAGCTGAGGGACTCGACGAAGGAGAGCCGGTCGAGCCTGTATCGCGATTGCTATGAAGAGTTGTTCCGTACGGTGGGGGACCATCCCCAGCTCACGAACAAGTTCGACAACGATGCCGCGCACGTGAAACGGCGCCTTCGCCTTCTGCTGCCCATGCTGCGCCCCGATGCAACGCTCCTCGAGATCGGGGCCGGAGACTGCCGGCTGAGCATCGCGGCCGCGCCCCATGTGCGCAAGGTGATCGCACTGGACGTGGCGCCGGCGATCATGGCACGGAACGACCTTCCCGCGAACGTGGAGCCGTGCCTGTCGGACGGCACCAGCATCCCGGTGCCCCCGGGCTCGGTCGACATCGCCTATAGCGACCAGCTCATGGAGCATCTCCATCCCGACGACGCGCTGGAGCAGCTCCGCAACGTCTTCGCGGCGCTGAAGCCCGGCGGCCGCTATCTCTGCATCACGCCCAACCGGCTAAGCGGTCCCCACGACGTGTCGCGCTACTTCGAGGATGTCGCGACCGGCCTGCATCTGCGCGAATACACGAACCGGGACCTCCTCGTGCTGATGCGCGACGTCGGCTTCCGGGAGGTCCGCGCCGTCCTGGCGGCCAAGGGCCGCAAGATCGCCGAGGTTCCGGCCAGCATGGTCTCGGCCGTGGAGGGAGTGTTCGGCGCGCTGCCGCGCCGTCTCCGGAGCTTCGCCGGCGGCCCCCTCTCCAACGTCCTCTTCGGCACGCGGGTCGTCGCCTCCAAGTAAACCCCGCGTCAAAAGGCTTCGGCGCGCGGCCCCTTTCGGGACCGCGCGCCGAATTTCATTCCAGGCGGCGCGCCGGAGGCAGCCCCGCCGGAGGCGGGGCTGCAAGGCAGGCTCAGATGAACAGGTAATCTCCAGGCGCCAGGCTCGTCACCCCGGCGATCTTGAGGGTCTCGCTTCCGCCGGTGTAGGTGACCGTCCAGTTATCGTCGTCGGCGTGCACCAGCTTCGCGCCGCTGCCGAAGCCGCGGAGTTCCAGCTTGTCGACCCCCGTCTCGAAGTCGGTGATCAGGTCGCCGGTGGTCTCGCCCTTGCGCAGGATGAAGGCGTCCGCGCCGGCGCCGCCCGTCATCTCGTCCGCGCCGGTGTCGCCGGCCAGCCGGTCATTGCCTTCGCCGCCGAACAGCTTGTCGTTGTCGGCTCCGCCCATCAGCCGGTCGTTGCCCGCGCCGCCGTACAGGATGTCGGCGCCGCGATAGCTGGTGATGGAGTCGTCGCCGTCGCGGCCGTTCATGACGTTGGCGTTGTTGTCCCCCGCCATGTTGTCGTTGCCTTCGGTCCCGTAGATCGTGTTGTCCTCGGGCTCGTCCGGCGGCGGCGTCTGCGGACCCGACACCTTGGTGACCTTCACCCGCTCCACGCCCGTGGCATGGGTCAGCACCAGCGTGTCGCCGTCCCAGCTCTGCTTCAGCCTGCTGAAGCCCTTGAACTCGAAGGTGTCGACGCCTTCCTGGAAGTCCGTGATCCAGTCGCCGTTGGACTCGCCGGGACGCAGGATGAAGGCGTCGGCGCCCTTGCCCCCGGTCATGGTGTCGGCACCGGTATCGCCGGCCAGACGGTCGTCTCCGTCCCCACCCTCCATGATGTCATTGCCCGACCCGCCCATCAGCCGGTCGTTGCCCGACCCGCCGTAGATCTTGTCGTTGCCGCCCAGCCCCGAGAGCAGGTCGTCGCCGCCGAGCCCGTGGATCACGTTGGCTTTCGAATCGCCGTGGACGTGGTCGTAGTACTGGCTGCCGGTCACGTTCTCGATGTTCTTGAGCGTGTCGGTGACCTTGATCTCGCCGGGAACGGCGTCGGTCATTCCGGCGGCCTTCAGCGCGGTGTACCAGGCATCCGCGATCTTCTTGTAGCCCTCGGGCGTGGCGTGCACGCCCGTGTCGTTCGGCGGGTCCGAGATGTCGTCGAGGGTCAGCGACGCCATGCTGACGAACACGATGTCGTAGCCCAGCGCCTTCTTCTGGGCGACCAGGTCCGGCAGGGCGGCATTGAAAGCGTTCAGCTTGTCGATCTGGGCCTGGGTGTGGGTGCGCGGATCGATCGGCGGCAGCGAGGCCAGGAAGATCTTGGGCCGGCTCTCGTGGGTCGCGACGGTGTCGATCAGATCGGACATCTGCTGAAGGATGGTCTGCAGCGTGTCCGAGGAGCGCACGTCATTGGTGCCCATCAGCAGCAGGACGCCGTCGGGCTGCGTCTTGTTCAGGTAGTCCGTGGCGCGCGGGGTCATCCAGTCGATCTGCTGGCCGGGGCTGCCCTGGTGGTCCCGGTCGGGCAGCGTGGAGGGGCCATGCTGCTGGGTGCCGACGAAGTTCACGGTCTTCCCGTCGGCCTGGAACAGCTTGTAGAGCTCGGTCCGGTAGCCGCCGTTCTCGACCAGCGGATTGGTCTGGACGTAGCCGCGGGTCAGCGAGGCGCCCATGGGCATCAGCTTGATCGGCCGGGCGGCCGAGGCATCCATGAAGGCGGTGCCCGAGCTCAGGGCTACGTCGACGGGCCCATTGGCCTTGGTGAAGTCGATGGTGTCGATGCCGGCGCCACCATCGAAGGTGTCGAGGCCGTTGCGGTGCTGGAAAGTATCGTTACCGGATGTGCCCGTGTAGGTCGCCATGGTTTCCTCAGGATCGCGCAAAGTCTGCGCGCATCCTCCATGCCTACGAAAGCACCGCAATCGGGCGCGCGGACTAATCCGCGCTGAGTGGTATTGCTTGCCGGGCCGCGCTGATCGCGGCTTCGAAACTTCCGAATTCGGGGGGCGGCGCCGTCAATGCATCGCCCGACCGGCGGAGGTCGCGGATCCTCGGAGGCAAGCCAAGTTCCGAAGCCTTTCCGTTTCCGGCGCAAAGTCGAAGCGCTTGCGGCGATTCGCCGGCGCCGGACGCCCAGGGCTGAGGGACGGGTCGACGGAGGCGACCGGAATCAGGGCAGCCAGCCGCGATCGCGCGCCATGGCGCCGGTCAGCTCGGCTGTCGTCCGCCCGTCGAGCCCCTCGGCCCGCCAGCCGCGCCGCGCACGGGCGCTCTGCTCGACGCGCTCGGTCCATTCCGCAGGGAACAGGGCTTCCAGATATCTGCGGAGCTTCGCCGCGAGCCCGGGGCTCTTTCCGCCGGTCGACACGGTGAGCAGCAGCGAGCCGCGGCGCACGACCGAGGGCGTGTGGAAGTCGCAGAGCGGCATCACGTCCTCGACATTGACCAGCACGCCAAGCGCGCGTGCCTGGGCAGCCAGGCGCTCGGCCTCGGGCTCCGCAAGCCCAGCCACCCAAAGCACCTGCAGGGCGGCGGTCTCGGCGGGGTCCGGCAGGCGCCGGCGCAGGGCCGGGCCGGCCAGGGCCTCCAGCTCCGCGTCCGGGGCGGGCGCGTAGACGGCGGGGTCGCCGCCGCCGTCCCTGAGCCAGGCCAGGCGCCGGGCCAGCAGGGGGCCGCCGCCGGCCAGCCCGATGCGCACGCGCACCGGGTCCAGCACCAGCGGCACCATCAGGCGCGGGGTCTCATCCACGGGCGCCCCCCGCGGTCGCGCCGGCATCCACATCCGCGCCAAGATCGGCATGGAAGCGGTTCCCGGCGGTGGTCGCGGCCACGTGGCCCGCCCGGATGACGTAGTCGCCGAATCGCTCGCCTTTGCGGCGCTGCTTGGCGTAGGACCGGATCAGCGGCGTCAGGACCGGCGCGATCTCCTCGGCCTTGAGGTCGCGGCGATAGAGCTTGTTCAGCCGGCTGCCGTCGAAGGCCGCGCCCAGATACAGGTTGTAGACGCCGGGCCCGCGGCCGACGAGGCCGATCTCGGCGAGATAGGGCCGGGCGCAGCCGTTCGGGCAGCCCGTCATGCGGATCACGATCTCGTCGTCGCGCAGCCCGGCCCGCTCCACCACCGCGTCCAGCTCGCTCACGAGATCCGGCAGGAACCGCTCGCTCTCGGCAAGGGCCAGGCCGCAGGTCGGCAGCGCGACGCAGGCCATGGAATTCAGCCGCAGGCCGGTATGGGCGTTGTCCAGCCCGTGCGCCTTCAGGATCGCCTCGACGGCCACACGGTTTTCCGGCCGCACCCGCGCGATGATCAGGTTCTGGTTCGCCGTCAGTCGGAAGTCGCCGTCATGGATGCGCGCGATCTCGCGCAGGGCGGTCTTGGCCGTGTGCCCCGGCACGTCGCGCACGCGCCCGTTCTGGATGAAGGCCGTGTAGTGGAAGTTGCCCTCGTGGTCCTCGACCCAGCCGTAGCGATCGCCGGTGCCGTCGAAGGCGAAGGGGCGCGGCGCGCCCAGGCTGTAGCCCAGGCGCTTCTCGACCTCGTCGCGGAACCACGCGATCCCGCGGCGCTCGATCGTGTATTTCAGCCGGGCGTGCTTGCGCACCGCGCGGTCGCCGAAGTCGCGCTGGACCAGCAGCACCTTCTCGGCCACGTCCACGGCCTGCTCGGGCGTGCAGAAGCCCAGGATATCAGCGGTGCGCGGGAAGGTGTCCTCCTCGCCATGGGTCATGCCCATGCCGCCGCCCACGGTCACGTCGTAGCCGACGACCGTCCCGTCCTCGACGATCGCGACGAAGGCCAGGTCGTGAGCGAAGACGTCCACGTCGTTGCTGGGCGGCACCGCCACCACGATCTTGAATTTCCGCGGCAGGTAGTGCTTGCCGTAGATCGGCTCCTCCTCGGTGGCGGCCTGCTCGCCGTCGTAGACCTTCTCGTCCTCGATCCAGATCTCGTGATAGGCCCCGGTGCGGGGGCTCAGATGGTCGCTGATCTCGCGCGCGAGGCGCAGGGCCTCGGCATGGGCCCGGCTCTGGTGCGGGTTGGGGTTGCACATCACGTTGCGGTTCACGTCGCCGCAGGCCGCCAGCGTGTCCAGGAGGCTGGCGTTGATCTCCTTCATGACGCGCTTCAGGTTCGTCTTGATCACGCCGTGGAACTGGAAGGCTTGGCGCGTCGTCAGCTTCAGCGTCCCGTTGGCGAACTGGTCGGAGATGCGGTCCATCTCCAGCCACTGGGCAGGGGTCGCGACGCCGCCGGGCACGCGCACGCGGATCATGAAGCTGTAGGCCTTCTCCAGCTTCTTCTTGCGGCGCTCCGAGCGGATGTCGCGGTCGTCCTGCTGGTAGAAGCCGTGGAACTTCGTCAGCAGCGTGTCGTCGTCCGACAGGGCGCCGGTGACGACCTCCTGGAGACCCTCGGCGATGGTGCCGCGGAGATAGCGGCTGTTCTCCTTCAGGATCTCGTTCTTGGAGCGGGCGGTCGGTTCGTCGGCCATGACGGCCTCCTCGCGGCGTATCGGGTTTCGGGTTCTGGGAATCGGCGCCCAGGGGATCGGCAGCGGGGTCAGTAGACGTCGCGCTGGTAGCGGCCCGCGCGCTTGAGCTCGGACAGCCAGACCTCGGCGGCCTCGGCGTCACGGCCGCTGCGGTCCTCGACGATGCGGCGGAGCATGGCGTGCACGTCCTTGGCCATCTGCTTCTCGTCACCGCAGACGTAGAGATGCGCGCCTTCCTCGAGCCAGGCGTGGAGCTCGGCCCGCCGCTCCCACATCCGGTGCTGGACGTAGACCTTCTCCGGCTGGTCGCGCGAGAAGGCCACGTCGATGCGGGTCAGAGCGCCGCTCTTCAGGTGGTCCTGCCAGTCGAGCTGGTAGAGGAAGTCGTTGGTGTAGGTGCGGTCGCCGAAGAACAGCCAGCTTCGTCCCCGGGCGCCGAGAGCTTCGCGCTCCTGCACGAAGGCGCGGAACGGCGCGACGCCGGTGCCCGGGCCGATCATCACGATGGGCGTGTCCGGCGAGGCCGGCAGGCGGAAATGCCTGTTGGGCTTAACGAAGACCGGAACCTCGGCGCCCGGGGTCAGATGTCCCGCGACATAGCCCGAGGCGACGCCCTTGCGCTGGCGGCCGTGGCTCGCATAGCGAACGACGCTGACCAGCAGGTGGGCGTCCTCGCCGGTGGCCTTGGCGCTCGACGCGATCGAGTAGAGCCGGTGCGGCAGCGGGCGCAGGAGGCCCGTGAGCTGCTCGGCCGTCAGGCGCTGGGGGAAAGCCTCGATCAGGTCGATGATCTGGCGGCCCCGCAGGAAGGCCGGCAGGTCGTCGTCCTGGGCCAGGGCGGCGATGCGCGCGTCGCCCGTGAGCCTGGCATAGGCGTCGATCACCGGGCGCGTCAGGGTCGTGACGTCGTGCTCGCGGACCAGCCGATCCCGCAGCACATCGTCGCCGCCAAGCCCCGCGATCTCCAGCAGCGTCTCCACGTCGCCGGCATCGTTGCGCGGCATGATGCCGAGCGCGTCGCCGGGCTCCCAGGTCAGGCCCGATCCCTCGAGCGACAGCTCGAGATGGATCGTCTCCTTGTCGGAGCGGCTGCCGTTCAGGTTCACGGATTCCTGGACCCGGGCCGGGAACGGATTGTCCTTGCCGAAGAGCAAGGCCGGCGCCTCGGCAAATGCGGGATCGGCGAAGACGACCCCGGCAGCGGGCCCGGGAACGGCCCCGGCGGGCTCGGGCGCATCCTCGCGCGCGAGGCGGTCGAGCGTGTCCAGCGCGGAGCCGATCCAGGCCCGGGCCGGCTTCTCGTAATCCACGTCGCACTCGACCCGGTCGGCGATGCGGGTGCCGCCCAGCGCCTCCAGCCGGGCGTCGATTCGGCGGCCCACCGCGCAGAAATTCACATAGGCCGTGTCGCCGAGGGCCAGCACCGCGAAGCGGACCCCCTCGAGGCGCGGCGCCGTCTCCGCCATCAGGGCGTCGTGGAAGCGCACGGCCCGCTCTGGCGGGTCTCCCTCGCCCCAGGTGCTGGCGATCACCAGGAGGTTGCGGGCCTCGGCCAGCGCGGCGGGCTCAGCCTCCGCCATGTCGAGCATGCGCGCGGCGAAGCCCAGCTTCGCCGCGGCCTTGCGCACCTCGGCGGCCAGCCCCTCGGCATTGCCGGATTCGGTCGCGAACAGGATGGTCAGCGGCGTCTTCGGCCGCGCCGCCGCGGCCGGGGCCACGGCCGCGGCCAGCCCCGCGGCGGGCCCCGCCGCGCTGTCGTATCCCGCGAGGAACCCGCTGAGCCAGGCGCGCTGAGACGGGTTCAGCACCGGCATGATGCCATTCAGCGAAGCGATCTGCTCCGCGGAGAAAGGGGCGGTGCGGGGCAGTTGAAGCGGGCCGAGCATGGCGAAGCGATCCCAGGCTGAAATTCCGCACATAAGTGCGTGGATCGCGCGGCGTTTTCAACACAAAAAGGGATGTTCGGGCCGGCGGGGCTGGCATGCGGAGCTGTTATTTGCTGCCTTGCGAAATCATGTGATGTGAGTCCACACTGTTAAATATCGCAGATCACGCATAAATGGTGTGAAATGACGGCGAGCGCGATCCTCCATACAGAGTCCGATCCGCTGCAGGATCGCCTTGCCGCCCTGCGCGTGGCCTATGGCGGGCTGGAGGGGACGGCGCTTCTCGATGGCCTGATCCGGCGCGAGTTCGCGGGCCGGATCGCGCTCGTCTCCTCCTTCGGAACGGAATCGGCGCTGCTTCTCGCCATGGTGGCGGAGGTGGATCGCTCCCTGCCCGTGGTCTTCCTGGATACCGGCAAGCTCTTCGGCGAGACCCTGCGCTATCGGGACCAGCTCGCGGCTCGGCTCGGCCTCTCGGGCATCCGGACCGTCGAGCCCGATCCCGCGGACCTGCGCGCGGCCGATCCCGAGGGGCTGACCTGGCGCAGCGATCCCGACGCCTGCTGCCGGGCGCGCAAGGTGCTGCCGCTGGCCCGGGCGCTGCGCGGCCTCGATGCCTGGATAACCGGGCGCAAGCGCTACCAGTCCTCGACCCGGCTGCGCCTGCCGGTCATCGAGCTCGCCGACGGCCGGTTCAAGGTCAACCCGCTGGCTGGTTGGGACCGCGCCCGCATACAGGCCGAGTTCGCGCGCCGCGGCCTGCCGCCCCATCCGCTGGAGTCCGAGGGCTACCTGTCCATCGGCTGCATGCCCTGCACCGACCGCGTCGCGCCCGGGGCCGATCCGCGGTCGGGCCGCTGGTCCGGCCTTGGCAAGACCGAGTGCGGGATCCATTCCCCGGGGCTGTGAGCGCGCCCCTCAGCCGGCGCCGCGGTGCACCTGGAAGCCCGCGAAGGACTGGCTGACGGGCATGATCTCCAGCGTGTTCACGTTCAGGTGCGGCGGAAGTGTCGCCACCCAGAACAGCGTCTCTGCGATGTCCTCGGCCGTCATCGGGTTGGCGCCCTGGTAGACCGTGTCGGAGGCCGCCTTGTCACCCCCGGTGCGAACCAGGGTGAATTCGGTCTCCGCCATTCCAGGCTCGATCGAGGTCACGCGGACGCCCTTGCCGTGCAGGTCCGAGCGCAGGCCCAGCGAGAACTGCCGCACGAAGGCCTTGGTACCGCCGTAGACGTTGCCGCCGGTGTAGGGATAGGTGGCGGCGATGGAGCTGATGTTGATGATGGCGCCACGGCGCTCGATCAGCGTCGGCAGCAGCCGGTAGGTGATGGTCACCAGCCCCGTCACGTTGGTGTCGATCATGGTCCGCCACTGCCCGAGATCGGCCTCGAAGGCAGGCTTTGTGCCGAGGGCGAGCCCCGCGTTGTTCACCAGCGCGTCGATGCCGCGGAACCGATCGGGCAGGGAGGCGAGCGCCGCGTCGATGGCGGCCCCGTCCCGGATGTCGAAGGCGGCGGCGTGGACCCGCTCGGGGCCGAGTTCCTCGGCCAGGCGCTCCAGCCTGTCGGCGCGGCGGCCGGTGACGATCACGTTCCACCCGGCCCCGGCGAAGCGCCGGGCGGTGGCCGCGCCGAAGCCCGCGGTGGCCCCGGTGACGAGAACGGTCTTGGTCATCTTTCCTCCATCTGGCCCCTTCGGGACATCGGGCATCTGGCCCTGACGGGGCGGGCCTGTCCAGCCCGGCGCCGCGGCGATCGTCAGCCCGGGTTCACGAGCTGCCGGATGAACGGCAGCTCCCCCGAGATCGCCGTCCTGCTCGACCTGATCTACGAGACGTAGGCGGGCCGCGACGAGAAGGTCACTTGGCTGTTCCATCCCGGCCCGGTGCCGCGGGATGCCGATACCTGGACGATGAATGGACCCGCGCGTGCGAATCGGCCCCCGGCGGCGGTTTTCGCGCCGGTAGATGCCTCCGCCGGGCTGCCGGCCCGTCGTCCGAGCTACCTCCCGATGCCGCAGCGTGCCTCCGGAAAGCCCGCGCCGAAGTGTCAGACGGCTGACGGGTTGCATATACCGATAATCAGCCGATCACGCGATTGACTTGTCTCGCGCTTGCGGCATGCTGTGCGCGCCAATCGGCCCGCGGCTCCCGCCGCGGCGGCGAAGGGGCCGGAGCGCTGCGCCGGCCGCCCCATGCGGGCGGCAGGATGCATGCGCTGGGCCGCAACGCCCCCGGGGTCAAAAAGGCCTCGGGACAAGAACCATAATCCGGAGGGGGATGCATGCGAATCGGCACTCTGGCCCTGGCCGCACTCGGCACGGCCGCCCTGGCGGCGCCGGCCGCCGCCCAGGTCTCGGACAATGTCGTCAAGATCGGAATCCTGAACGACCAGTCCGGCGTCTACGCCGATTTCGGCGGCAAGTGGTCCTACGATGCCGCGCGCATGGCGGTCGAGGATTTCGGAGGCACGGTTCTCGGCAAGCCGGTCCAGGTCGTCACGGCGGACCACCAGAACAAGCCCGACATCGCCTCGAACATCGCGCGCCAGTGGTACGACACCGAGCAGGTGGACGCCATCATGGAGTTGACGACCTCCTCGGTCGCGCTGGCGGTCCAGGGCGTGTCCAAGGAGAAGAAGAGGATCAACATCGTCACCGGGGCGGCGACGACCGATCTGACCGGGAAGCAGTGCTCCCCCTACGGCTTCCACTGGGCCTACGACACCCGCTCGCTGGCGGTCGGCACCGGTGGCGCCATGGTCGCCCAGGGTGGCGACAGCTGGTTCTTCCTGACCGCGGACTACGCCTTCGGCTACTCGCTGGAGAGCGAGACCGGCAACTACGTGAAGTCCAAAGGCGGCCGCGTCCTGGGCTCGGTGCGCCACCCGCTGTCGGCGACGGACTATTCCTCCTTCCTCCTGCAGGCGCAGTCCTCGGGCGCGAAGGTGATCGGCATGGCCAATGCCGGGCTCGACACCTCAAACGCCATCAAGCAGGCCGCGGAGTTCGGCATCGTCCAGGGCGGCCAGCGCCTGGCGGCGCTGCTCTTCACCCTGTCCGAGGTCAACGGGCTCGGCCTCCAGTCCGCCCAGGGGCTCGTGCTGACCGAGGGCTGGTACTGGGACCAGAGCGACGAGAACCGTGCCTTCGCCGCCAGGTTCGAGAAGCGCAACAACGGCCGCAAGCCGAACATGATCCATGTCGGCACCTACTCCGCGGTCAGCCAGTACCTGAAGGCCATCCAGAAGGCCGGAACCGACCAGACCGAGGCCGTTGCCAAGGCGCTGCACGAGATGCCCGTGCAGGACGTCTTCGCGAAGAACGGCAAGGTGCTGCCGAACGGCCGCATGGCCTACGACATGTATCTGTTCGAGGTGAAGAAGCCGTCCGAGAGCAAGGGCCCATGGGATCTCTACAAGCAGCTCGCCAAGGTGCCCGGCGACGAGGCCTTCGCCAAGCCGGCCGAGAGCGGCTGCCCGCTCGTCCAGTGAGGCAGGCCCGTACCGACCGCCGACCAGCAGGGAGCCCCGCCCGCGGCCGTGCCGCGGGCGGGGACGGCTTGTGAGCGCAGCGAGCATGACGACAGCGAACCCGATCCTGACCGCTACGGGGCTCACCAAGGAGTTCCGGGGCTTCGTCGCCGTGAAGAACGTGAACCTGTCCATCGCCGAGGGCTCGATCCATGCGCTGATCGGGCCGAACGGCGCGGGCAAGACGACGGTCTTCAACCTGCTGACCAAGTTCCTTGAACCGAGCTCCGGGCGGATCCACTACCGCGGCCAAGACATCACGCGCACCCGCCCGGCCGAGGTGGCGCGGCTCGGCCTGGTGCGGTCCTTCCAGATCTCGGCGGTATTCCCGCACCTGACGGTGCTCGACAACGTCCGGGTCGCGCTGCAGCGGCCCATGGGGCTGGCGACGCAGTTCTGGCGCTCGGCCCGCGTCCTCGACACGCTGGACGACCGTGCCGAGGAGCTGCTGGAGGCCGTCAACCTGAAGTCCTTCCTGCACGTGCCGGCGGCCGAGATCTCCTACGGGCGCAAGCGCGCGCTGGAGATCGCGACCACCCTGGCCCTGGATCCCGCCCTGCTGCTGCTGGACGAGCCCATGGCCGGCATGGGGCACGAGGACATCGACCGCATCGCGGCGCTGATCCGGCGCATCGCGCGCAACCGCACCGTGGTGATGGTCGAGCACAATCTGAGCGTCGTCGCCGACCTCTGCGACCGGGTCACGGTGCTCCAGCGCGGGGAGGTCCTCGCCGAGGGCAGCTATGCCGAGGTCAGCGGGGATCCCCGCGTGCGCGAAGCCTATATGGGAACCGAGCATGCCTGAAGCGCCCGCCCTCCTTACCGTGCGCGGCCTGCACGGCTGGTACGGGGAAAGCCATGTCCTGCACGGCGTGGACCTCGACGTCCGCGAGGGCGAGACGGTGACCCTGCTGGGCCGCAACGGCGCCGGGAAGACCAGCACGCTGCGTGCCATCATGGGGCTGATGCGCCGACGCCAGGGCGAGATTCGCCTGCGCGGCGAGGACCTGACCGCGATGCCGCTCTACAAGACCGCGCGCGCCGGCCTCGGCTACGTGCCCGAGGAGCGCGGCATCTTCGCGAGCCTGACCGTGGCCGAGAACCTGACGCTGCCGCCGAAGGTCGCCGAGGGCGGGATGTCGCTGGACGAGATCTACGCCCTGTTCCCGAACATCTACGAGCGCAGGACCAGCCAGGGGACGAAGCTGTCGGGCGGCGAGCAGCAGATGCTGGCGATCGCCCGGGTGCTCAGGACCGGCGCGCGCATCCTGCTGCTCGACGAACCGACCGAGGGCCTGGCCCCCGTGATCGTGCAGCGCATCGGCGAAGTCCTGCGCACGCTGAAGGCGCGCGGGCTGACGATCCTGCTGGTCGAGCAGAACTTCCGGTTCGCCCGGACCGTGGCGGACCGCTTCTACGTGATGGAGCACGGCCGTATGATCGACGGCTTCGGCGTGGCCGAACTGGACGGCCGCATGGCCATGCTGCACGAAGCGCTGGGCGTATGAGGACCTGACATGACGATGATCTTCGGGGTGGCTCTCCCGGCGCTTCTCGGACAGCTCCTGCTGGGGCTGATCAACGGCTCCTTTTACGCGATGCTCAGCCTCGGGCTGGCCGTCATCTTCGGCCTGCTCCGGGTCATCAACTTCGCCCATGGCGCGCAGTACATGCTGGGCGCCTTCGCCGCCTTCCTGCTGCTCGAGCGCACCGGGATCGGCTACTGGGCCGCGCTGCTGGTCGCGCCCCTGATCGTTGGCGTGGTGGCCGTGGTGATCGAGCGCACCATGCTGCGGCGGCTCTACGGACTGGACCCTCTCTACGGCCTGCTGCTGACCTTCGGGATCGCGCTGGTGCTCGAAGGGCTGTTCCGGGAATGGTACGGCACCTCGGGCAAGCCCTACGCCGCCCCGCCCGAGCTGGTCGGCGCGACCAACCTGGGCTTCATGGTGCTGCCGATCTATCGGGGCTGGGTGGTCGCGGCCTCGCTCGTTGTGTGCATCGCGACCTGGCTGCTGATCGAGAAGACCCGGCTCGGCACCTATCTGCGCGCGGCGACCGAGAACGCGGCACTGGTGGAATCCTTCGGCGTCAACGTGCCCATGCTGCTGACCCTGACCTACGGGCTGGGCGCGGCGCTGGCGGCGCTGGCGGGCGTGCTCGCCGCGCCCATCCAGCAGGTCAGCCCGCTGATGGGCTCCAACCTGATCATCGTCGTCTTCGCCGTGGTGGTGGTGGGCGGCATGGGATCGATCATGGGGGCGATCGTCACGGGATACACGCTCGGCATCTTCGAGGGGCTGACGAAGGTCTTCTATCCGGAGGCGTCGAACATCGTGATCTTCGTCATCATGGCCCTGGTGCTTCTGGTAAGGCCCGCGGGCCTGTTCGGGCGGGGAGCTTGACATGGCGGGCGTGACCGACACCGCGGCCGAGAGCCGCCCCCCGGGGCTCGCCCGGCTGGGCTTCTGGATGGCGCTGGTCGCGCTGGCGCTGCTGGTGGTGGCGCCCTTCGCGATCTACCCGGTCTTCCTGATGAAGATCCTGTGCTTCGCGCTGTTCGCCTGCGCCTTCAACCTGCTGGTCGGCTATGTCGGCCTGCTTTCCTTCGGGCATGCCGCCTTCTTCGGCGGGGCCGCCTACTTCACGGCCCATTCGGTGAAGGTCTGGGGCCTGACGCCGGAGATCGGGCTGCTGATCGGGGTCGCGGGGGCCGCGGGGCTGGGGCTGGTCGTCGGCTTCCTCGCGATCCGGCGCCAGGGCATCTACTTCTCGATGATCACGCTGGCGCTCTCGCAGATGTTCTTCTTCGTCTGCCTGCAGGCGCCCTTCACCCATGGCGAGGATGGAATCCAGGGCGTGCCGCGCGGCCGGCTCTTCGGCATCGTGAGCCTGGACGATCCGCTGGCCATGTACTTCACGGTGCTCGTGATCTTCGTGGCGGGTGTCCTCGCCATCTGGCGCATCGTGAACTCGCCCTTCGGCAACATCCTGAAGGCGATCCGCGAGAACGAGCCGCGGGCGATCTCGCTGGGCTA
The DNA here is from genome assembly GCF_017355985.1 of Arenibaculum pallidiluteum. Lineage (GTDB taxonomy): Bacteria > Pseudomonadota > Alphaproteobacteria > Azospirillales > Azospirillaceae > Arenibaculum > Arenibaculum pallidiluteum. Next base: position 361,032 of record NZ_JAFIQU010000006.1, on the reverse strand, counting down.
CCGGGTCGACCGCTACAAGCTCGGCGCCTTCGTGATGTCGGCGGCGCTGGCGGGGCTGGCGGGAGGGACCAAGGCGCTGGTCTTCCAGCTCGCGACCCTGACCGACGTGCAGTGGCAGATGTCGGGCGAGGTGATCCTGATGACGCTCCTGGGCGGCATCGGCACCATGGCCGGCCCGGTGGTCGGCGCGGCGCTCGTGGTCACGCTGCAGAACTACCTGTCGGCGGTCGGGATCCCCGTGAACGTGCTGATCGGCGCGATCTTCATCGTCTGCGTGCTGCTCTTCCGGCGCGGCATCGTGGGCGAGGCCGTGCACCTGCTGTCCCGCCGGGCGCGTTAGCCCGGGGACATGCCCCGGCGGCCCGGGGTCAGGCCCCGGGCGGGCTCAGGCCTGGGCCACCCAGCCGCGCCAGGTGAAGGCCGCGTAGAAGAGGCTGACATCGGCGAAGCCGGCGTCGCGGAGAACGGCCGCGTCCTGCTCCGGGTCGAGCAGGGTCAGCGTGGCCCCGACCGCCTCGTGGGCCCTGGCGGCGTGATCGGGATCCGCCCCCGACGCGATGGCGAAGCCGGCATAGCGCGAGAGCCATCGCGGGCGCTCGGCCTCGCCCTGCGGGAAGCTGGAATGCGCCGCCACGAACGGCGCCCCGGGCCTCAGCCGCCGTCGGATCTCGCCTGCCGTGCGCCGCCTTTCCGCGGCATCGAGGAAATGCAGCGTCAGAAGGCATGTCGCGGCTGAGAACGGCCCTTCCGGCGCATCGTCGATGTAGCCCTGCACGAGCCGCACCCGCGCGCCGAGCGGCCCCAGGGTCCGCTCGGCAAGCCCCAGCATCTCGGCCGAGGGGTCGACGCCGACGAAGGTCCACCCGGGATGGGCCTCGGCCAGCGCCTTCAGCTCGAGCCCGCCGCCCGCGCCAAGGACGAGCACCTCCGCGTCCCGCGGCGCCCGCTCGGCCAGGAGGATCCCCGTCATGCGGTGGAGATCGTCGTAGCCGGGGACGAAGCGGCGGGTCCTTTCCGCATAGCGCGCCAGGGCCTCGGGATCGGCGAAGGCATCCAGGAGGTACTTCGGGCCCGGTCGAGGCATCATCGGGGATCTCCAAGAGCTGGAAGCCGCGGGGCACCGCCGCCGCCGCGAGGTCATGTAACTTTTCATATTGCGTGATGCTCCGGCCGTCAACGGCGCGGAACGCCGCCGGGGCGGTGGCGAGCGCGGCTGCCTCCGGGAACGGGGTTGGAGACCTTTGAAGCCGCGCTCGGGTGGGCCGCAGCTAGATGGCCAGGCCGAACTCGCGCAGCACGGCCAGGGCCGCCGCCCAGGCGACGCCGACGACGCTGGCGACGACCGCCAGGCTCGCGATGCCCACCGCGCCGCCGATGCCCACAAGGACCCCGTCCTTCTCGATGATGCCCAAGGACATCAGGCAGACGGCGAAGGCCGGCAGCCAGTTGCCCAGCGGGATCGGCAGGCAGAGGACGAGCGAGATCAGCAGGATGTAGAGGCCGATCATGCGCTCGGCCGGTCCCTCGGCCAGGAAGCAGAGGCGCGGGCGCAGCATGCGCTCGAGCTGCTCCAGGCGGTGGCGCGTGCGGCGCGAAAGCGTCTCGACGGTCGAGCGCGGCAGGGTGACCGCCGCCAGCCGCTTCGGCAGCCAGGGCTTGGACCGCCCGAGCATGAGCTGGACCGAGAACAGGATCATGGGGATGCCGAGCACGGTCGACAGGCCGGGCAGCGGCACCGGGATCAGGTTCGGCAGGGCAAAGACCAGCAGCAGGGCGCCGAAGGCGCGGTCGCCCAGCACCTCGACCAGCCGGCCCAGCGTGACCTCGTGATGGGAGTGCCTGTCCAGCAGATGGTCCAGAAGCTCGGACGCGCGGGGCGGGACATCCACCCCGTCATGCTCGTCCACTCGCTCCTCGGGCCGCTCCTTGGGCGGCTTCCGCACGGGATGGGCTGCCATCTCAGCGATAGGGCATGATCTGGTTGGGGTCCTCGCGCGGGGCCGGGGCGGGCCGCGCCGCCGGCGCGCGGGCGCTGCCGCCGCCGATCAGGCGTTCGATGAAGCTCTGGAAACCGTCGACCACCGGGGCCACGCGCTCCTGCACCTGGACGACCATGGGGGCGGAGTCGAGCCCAGGCAGCGGCCTGGGCGGGCGCCCCTGGTGGGCGTCGGTCATCACCTCGCGCCACAGCCGCGCCGGCAGGCCGCCGCCCGTGACGCGCCGCATCGGCGCGTTGTCGTCGTTGCCCAGCCACACACCGGCGACCATGTCGCCGGTGAAGCCGACGAACCAGGCGTCGCGATGGTCCTGGCTGGTGCCGGTCTTTCCGGCGGCCATGCGGTCGAGGCGCGCGGCCTTTCCCGTCCCGTACTCCAGCACCGCCATCATCATCCGCGTCACCTCGCCGACCGCCCCGGGATCGGCGGCGACCGTCGCCGGCCCCGCCGTCCGTCGGTACAGCACCCGGCCCGCGCCGTCGCGGATCTCGGTCAGGGCGAAGGGCGGGGCCGCGCGGCCGCCATTGGCGAAGGCCGCATAGGCGCCGCTGAGCTCCAGCAGGCTCACCTCGCTGGTGCCCAGCGCCAAGCTCAGGTCGCGGCCGAGCGGATGCTCGATCCCCATGCGGCGGGCGGTATCGCGCATGCGGTCCACGCCCACCTGGTCGATCAGCCGCACGGCGGCGGTGTTGACGGAATGGGCCAGCGCGTCGCGCAGCGTCATGGTGCCGTTGTAGCCGGGCTCGAAGTTCTCCGGGCGCCAGGTGCCGATGCGTACGGGCGAGGCGTCGACCATGGTGTCCGCGGTCATGCCGGCCTCGACGGCCGCCAGGAACAGGAACGGCTTGAAGGAGGAGCCGGGCTGGCGCAGGGCGACAGTGGCACGGTTGAACTGGCTCTCGTCGTAGTCGCCGCCGCCCACCATGGCGCGCACGGCGCCGTCCAGCCCCAGCACGACGACGGCCGCCTGGCTGGCCTTGGCCTGGGCCGCGGGGCCCGAAAGCATGGCCGTCAGGCGCCGCTCGGCCGCGCGCTGGACGCCGGGGTCCAGGGTCGTCTGCACCTGCACGTCCCCATGTTCGGGGCCAAGGATCCCGCGCACCTGCTCGGCCACGTGGTCGGCGAAATAGCGCCAGCCGTCGCCGCCGGGCTTGCGCCGCGGGGTCGGCGGCGCGTTGCGGATGGCCTCGACCTCGGCCTCGGAGACGTAGCCGGCGTCCAGCATGGCCGCGAGGACAACCCCGGCGCGCTCGCGCGCGAGATGGGGGTTCGCCGCGGGCGAGAAGCGGGACGGCGCCTTCAGGAGCCCGGCGATGATCGCGGCTTCCTGCAGGTTCACCTCGGTCGCGGACTTCCCGAAATAGGTCTGGGCGGCCGCTTCGACCCCGTAGGTGCCGGAGCCGAGATAGACCCGGTTCAAATAGGCCCCCAGGATCTCGTCCTTGCTGTAGGTGGCCTCCAGCCACACCGCCAGCATCGCCTCCTGCACCTTGCGCTTCAGCGTCCGGTCGGGCGACAGGAACAGGTTCTTGGCGAGCTGCTGGGTGATCGTCGAGCCGCCCTGGAGCACTTGGCCCGCCCGCCAGTTGGTCCAGGCCGCGCGGGCGAGTCCGATGGGGTCGATGCCGAAGTGATAGTAGAAGCGGCGGTCCTCGGTCGCGATCACCGCCTCGATCAGGTGGGGCGGCAGCTCGCCGACCTGCACGAGCTTGCCGTGCATGTCGCCATAGCGCGCGAACTGCGTGCCGTCCGCCGCCAGCATGGCGATGGACGGGCGCCGCTCGGCCTGGGTGACCTGGCGCACGTCGGGGAGGTCCCAGGCGAAGAAGATCAGCAGGAACAGCGCGGCGACCGCCCCCCAGATCGCCGTCAGGGCGGCGCCGCGCGCGGCCAGCCTGCCCCAGCGCGAATGGCCGGCCTTGCGCTTCGGGGCCGGCCGGGCGGTCGGGGCGGGTCGGTTGGGCTTGCGGCTGGTCACGGTGGGCCGGGGCGGTGGCGGGGACGGTCGAGATATGGCTTCAACGCCCCCCGGAGGGAACAGGGTTCAAGACTTTCTCACCAAAATGGCACCAAGATGGCGCCGCTCGAAGTTCGATCAGGCTCCGCGGCCGGGCAGCAGCCCGTGCCGGCGCAGATGGTGCCGGAAGCGGTGATAGCCGAGGCGCAGCGCCTCGGCCGCGCGTTTCTGATTGAACCGGTGCGTCTCCAGCGCCTCGGCGAGCAGCCGCCGCTCGAAGGCGTTCACGCGCTCCTCGAACCCGCCGCGGGGCGCTTCGTCCTCGGCATCCGGCGCGGGGGGCTGCCCCGCTGATGGTGCAACAGGCGGCGCAGTGGGCGGTGGAGCGGGCCCGACTTCCAAGGGCGACCAGGGCGACTGGAAGGGGTCGAGCACGACCGCGGCGATGGGACGGTCGGGGCGCTCGGCCCTGGCGACCGCGCGTTCGACGGCGTTGCGGAGCTCGCGCACGTTGCCGGGCCAGCGATGGCCGGTCAGGGTCTCCAGCGCGCCGCGTGTGAATCCCGGAAACAGGGACCAGCCGAGCTCGCGCGCCATGCCGATGCCGAACTGCTCGGCCAGGATGGGGATGTCCTCCTGCCGTGCGCGCAGGGGCGGCAACGAGACCACGTCGAAGGCCAGGCGGTCCAGCAGGTCGGCGCGGAAGGCGCCCGTTGCTGCCAGGGTGCGCAGGTCGGCATTGGTCGCGCCGACCACGCGCACGTCGACGCTCAGGGTCCGGTTGCCTCCGACCCGCTCGAACTCCCCGTATTCCAGCACGCGCAGCAGCTTCTCCTGGACCCGGGGCGAGGCGGTGGCGATCTCGTCCAGGAACAGCGTGCCGCCGTCCGCGAGCTCGAACCGACCGGCATGGCGTCTCTGCGCGCCGGTGAAGGCGCCCGCCTCGTGCCCGAACAGCTCGGAATCGAGAAGGCTGTCGGTGAGCGCCGCGCAGTTCACCTTCACGAAGGCGCGGTCCCAGCGCCGCGACAGGTAGTGCAGGCGCGCCGCGATCAGCTCCTTGCCGGTGCCGCGCTCGCCGACCACCAGCACGGGGCGGTCGAGCGGCGCCAGCCGCGAGACCTGCTCAAGCACCGCGGTGAAGGCCGGGGCGACGCCCACCGGGGTTGGCAGGTCGGCAGGCTCCGTGATCGCATGTTCCGCCATAAAATCGCAAAATCCGCCAAGAGATATCGATCCAGATAATATCCTCGGCGGCGGGGATCAAGGTTTCCGCCATTCGCGGGCTGGCACGCCCCTTGCGAAAGCAGGGGCAGCACTCCGTTTCCGCTGCGAGGCCCCATGTACGACTTCACGAACCGCCCCCGCCCGTCCACCCGGTCGACGCTGCGCCGGGTCGAAGACTACCTGCGGTCCCGCTCGACCGAGCATTGGGCGTTCTTCGCGGCGGGCTTCGTGGCCGCCGCGCTGCTGACCTGACCCCCCCGGCAGCCTTCCGACAAACCCGAGGCCATGGGTCCGGACCGGTGCGGTCTGGCCCTCCTTCCGATCCCGACGAGGACACCCGCCATGGGCATCTTTTCGCGCCTGACTGACATCATCAATTCGAACATCAACGCGCTGCTGGACCGCGCCGAGGATCCCGAGAAGCTGATCCGCCTGATCATCCAGGAGATGGAGGACACGCTGGTCGAGGTCCGCTCGAGCACCGTGCGCACCATCGCCGAGAAGAAGGAGATCGAGCGCCGGCTGGCCGAGACCGCGCGCGAGCGCGACGAGTGGCAGCGCAAGGCCGAGCTGGCGCTGTCCCGCGACCGCGACGACCTCGCCAAGGGCGCGCTGGTGGCCAAGGCGCGTCTTCAGGAGCAGTTCGAGGCGCTGACCCGCCAGCACGCCGTGATCGAGGAGGCGCTGGCCAAGAGCGGCGAGGACATTGCCCGCTTGCAGGCCAAGCTGGCGGACGCCAAGAGCCGCGAGAAGGCGCTGGTCGCCCGGCACAAGGCGGCCACCGACCGGCTGAAGATCCGCGCCAAGCTGCACGACGAGCGCATCACCGACGCCTTCGCCCGGTTCGAGCAGGTCGAGCGGGCGCTGGACGAGATCGAAGGGCGCGTCGAGTCCTACGACATCGGTCGGCGCAAGTCCCTCGGCGAGGAGTTCGCCGATCTCGAGGTCGAGGGCAAGGTCGAGCAGGAGCTGGCCGAGCTGAAGCAGCGCCTGCACAACCAGCGCAGCGCGGGCTGAGCCATGGTCTCGGGCCCCTTCGCCTTCGTCCTGGCGATCCTCTTCCTGACGGTGGTCGCGCCCGTCTGGATCATCTTCCACTATGTCACGAAGTGGCGGGCGGCCCGGGGCCTGTCCGCCCAGGACGAACGCACCCTCGCCGAGCTCTGGGAGATCGCCCGGAGGATGGAGACGCGCATCCAGACCCTCGAGAAGGTCCTAGATGCCGAAGCCCCTAACTGGAGGAGCCGCCTGCCATGACCGGCGCGCAGAACCCCTTTGCCTCGCCCAACCCGCACCGGCTCTGGCGCGACCCCGCGCAGGGCCGGATCTTCGGGGTCTGCGCGGGCCTTGCGGACTATTTCGGCATCAGCGCCTTCCCGCTGCGCGTCGTCGTCGTCCTGGCGGCGCTGTTCGGCTTCTTCCTTCCGGTCGTCGCGGCCTATCTACTGCTGGCGGTCGTGCTGAAGCCGCGGCCGCCCGAGGCCTACCGCTCCGAGGAGGAGGAGGCCTTCTGGCGGTCGGTCTCGATCCGGCCCGACCGTTCCGTGGCGGGGCTCGGCCAGAAGTTCCACGACCTCGAACGGCGGCTCGCCGACATGGAGACCTGCGTCACCTCGCGGGAGTTCCAGCTCGCCCGCGACATCGGCGAGCTGGAGCGCCGGCCACCCCGCTGATCTCCACGGGTGGCTTCCCCGACTCGCTTTCCCGCGCCGGGTCAGATTCCCCAGGCCAGCTCCTGCGGCCATCCCCGGAGGCCTGCGCGGGCCGCCAGCGCCGCCCCGCCCAGCAGCGCAGCGGTGACGAGGCCGGCGACGACAAAGAGCAGCAAGGCGCGTCGCAGGTCCCCGGGCTCCGCCCTTGCTCGGCCGTCGCCGATCCAGGGCGCCCGCACCACGACCTCGCCTTCGCGCCGCGGGCCGGCAAGCGCCAGCCCCAGCGCGCCGGCGAAGGCCGCGACCGGCCAGGCGGAGCCCGCCGCGAGGCTGGGCTTCGCGCCGTCGCGCCAGGCCGTGCGGAGCGCCGCCCGCGGCGAGGCGGTGGCGACGAAGGGCGAGGCCAGGACGGCCGTCAGCGCCGTCAGCCGCGCCGGAACGTAGTCCATCAGCCGCATCAGGCCGGCGGCGCCCGCGCCAAAACCCCGATGCCGGTCGGTGCGCAGGCCGAAGCTGGCCTCCATCACCTCGGCGGTGCGCCAGAGGACAAGGCCCGGCAGGCCGCCCAGCAAGTACCAGAGGGCAGGGGCGACAAGGCGCCGGTGCAGGACCACCGGCAGCGCCTCGACCGCGGTGCGGACCATCGCATGGTCGTCGAGATCACCCGGTGCGCCGGGGGCGAGCACCCGCACGGCGTCGTGGGCGCGGTCGCGGTCGCGGATCGCCAGCGCCGCGCCGACGGCCCGCACGCGCAGCCATGGGGCGCGCAGCGCGACCGCACCGGCCAGCATCCACAGCTCGATCACCCGCATTTGCGGGACGCGGGCGGCGAGGGTGGCGAGCACCCATCCGGCCACCAGCGCCAGGAGCACCATCACCCCGGCGGCGAGATAGCCCCTGGCACGGCGGGTCGCCTCGGATCGCTGCAGCCGGTCGAGGCGGCGGTCGATCTCGCGGGCGAGCGCGTGCAGCGGGCGCCACGGCAGGACGCGCACCCGGTCCGCCGGTGCCCAGCCACCCAGCCCGGCATCGACGGCCAGCGCCACGAGCAGCAGCAGCAGCGGCTCGGGCCCCTGGAGCACCGGGACCAGCATGGGGGCGGGGATCACGGCGGCTTCCCGCGCCACCGCGTCAGCGCGAAGCGGCCTTCTGCAGGGCTGCGACGACCTGGGGGTTGCGCCCGTCGCGCGCCCAGCCCAGCGCATCCCTCCCGGAGAAGTCCGAGCGGTCCGTCCGCGCCCCCCGGGCCAGCAGCAGCCGGACGACGTCCAGATGACCGCTGCGCGCCGCCGCCATCAGCGGCGTCAGCCCCTGGCGGTTCTCCTTCTCGATCGGGGCGCCCGCATCCAGCAGCCGCTCCACCACCGTGACGTCGCCCTGCTCGGCAGAGCTCAGCAGGGCCGTGTTTCCGAGCTTGTCGGCCAAGTGAACATTGGCGCCGCGCTGCAGCAGGAATTCTGCCATCTCGAGATTGCCGTTGATCGCGGCGTACATCAGCGGGGTCTTGCCCTTGCCGTCCGACGTGTTCACGCTTGCGCCGTGATGCAGGACCAGCTGCTGGACCGCGTTGAAGTCGTCGGCGCTCGACGCCTTCGATATCTCCGGGGGCTGGAAGAGCGTCGTCTGTGCCAGGGCAGGGGGCGCCGCCAGCACGGCGGCGGCCAGGATCAGGGCCGTCGTCTTCGCTTTCATGGTGTCCTCCGCGCGCGCGGCCGGCCGATAGGCGCCACGCCGATCGCGGCCGACCTTACCCCATGGCGGTGTCGGGGCGCGACAGCGAATGGGCGGGATCGCGCTGCCGGATCTTGTCGGCCTCCACCGAAATTCCAAATGGTCCCAGGCCCGGCAGCGACCTAATCTCCAGCCCCCGCCCGGCTTGGATCAGTCAGAACAGAGGGACCGACCACCATGAGCTATTCCCCCGACTCCGCCCGCTACCAGGCCATGCCATACCGGCGCTGCGGGCGCAGCGGCCTCGACCTGCCGGCGATCTCGCTGGGGCTGTGGCAGAACTTCGGCGGCGCCGACGTCTTCGAGACCGGCCGCGCCGTCCTGCGCCGCGCCTTCGACCGCGGCGTCACCCATTTCGACCTCGCCAACAACTACGGCCCGCCGCCGGGCTCGGCCGAGGAGAATTTCGGCCGGATCCTGGCGACGGACTTCCGCACCCACCGCGACGAGCTGGTGGTCTCGACCAAGGCCGGATACGACATGTGGCCAGGCCCCTACGGCAGCTGGGGCTCGCGCAAGTACCTCGTCGCGAGCCTGGACCAGAGCCTGCGGCGCATGGGGCTCGACTACGTCGACATCTTCTATTCCCACCGCGTCGATCCCCGCACCCCGCTCGAGGAGACCATGGGGGCGCTTGACCAGGTGGTACGCCAGGGCAAGGCGCTCTATGTCGGCATCTCGTCCTACTCGCCCGCGATGACCCGGCGCGCCTCGGCCATCCTGCGCGAGCTGGGAACGCCCTGCCTGATCCACCAGCCGTCCTACTCCATGCTGAACCGCTGGATCGAAGGCGGGCTGCTGGACACGCTCGAGGAGCTCGGCATCGGCTGCATCGCCTTCTCGCCGCTGGCCCAGGGCATGCTGACGGCCAAGTATATCGGCGACCAGCGCCCGACCGACGCCCGCGCGGCCAAGGGCGGATCGCTGAAGGCGCAGTTCCTGAACCCGGAGACGCTGGAGCGCGTGCGCGCCCTCGACGCGATCGCGAAGCGGCGCGGGCAGACCCTGGCGCAGATGGCCATCGCCTGGGTGCTGCGCAAACCCGCGGTCACCTCGGCGCTGATCGGCGCCCGGACGGTCGAGCAGCTCGACAACTCGCTGGACGCGCTGGCACGGCTCGACTTCAGCCCGGAGGAGCTCGCGGAGATCGATCGTCATGCCGTCGACAGCGGCGTCAACCTCTGGCAGACCTCCTCGACGGCCGAGGCGGGCTGATGGCGGCAGCCTGATGGCGGCGGGGTGATGCCGGGGCGGGCGGCGAAGGCTGCCGCCCGCCCCTTTCCCCCGTCCCGGCCATTCCGGCCGTTGATTCAGGTCAAGCCCGCGGCAGGGGCGCCGGTATAGCATCGCGCCATCCTCCGGAGACTCCCCCGTGGACCCGAACGGCGCCCTCGCCCTGCTCGAACTCGGCCTTGCACATTGCGGCGCCTTCATCGGACGCGACGGCGGCATCCTGCTGAGTCTGCTGACGGCCGGGCTCGTAGGCGGCACGACCCATTGCGCTGGCATGTGCGGCCCCTTTGTCCTGTCCCAGGTCGCAGCGCGACTCGAATCGGTGCCGGCTTCGCGCATGGGGGAGTGGACGCGCCTGGTCGGTGCCGCGGCGCTGCCCTACCATCTCGGTCGCGCCACCACCTACGCGGCGTTGGGCGCTGTGGCCTCCGGTGCCGCGGGAACCCTTTCGGACCTTCCCGGGCTGCGCTGGATCTCGGTCCTGCTATTGGGCTTCGCGGCGCTGAGCTTCCTGGCCGGCGCCCTCGGCCGGGCCGCCCCGATCCTGGGGCATGGCCGGTTCGGCCAGGGCAAACTCAGGCATGACGCTCTCCAGCGCTGGGGGGCGGCAGTCGCGCGCCTCGCGCGGCCTCTCTTCGGCAATCCCGTCGGATGGCGCGGCTACCGCCTGGGCCTCGCGCTCGGGTTCATCCCCTGCGGGCTGCTCTACGGCGCCCTGGCCGTCGCTGCGGCGAGCGCAAGCCCGCTTACCGGCGCGGTTGGCATGGTCGCCTTCGCGCTCGGCACCCTGCCAAGCCTTCTTGCGGTGGGACTGGCCGGGCACGGCGCGGCGCGGCTCTTCCGGGGCGTCGTGATGCGCGCGGCGCCGCTGGTGATGATGGCGAACGCGTTGGTTCTCGGCTGGATGGCGTACCGATTCGCAGCCGGGTGAATCGACTTCAACGCACAAGCGTCGCGATCGTTGCGCACTGTCAAAAAAATTTCTCGTTGCGAGGGCCCCGAATCTCACTGAATTCCGTTGCGGATTCAGGGGGTTGCCTGCTGCATGGCGAAATTTTGTTGGTTGGCCTAGCGGTTTACCAATCGGAAACCTTCGCTATATCAGGCTGTTGTGGTCTGTGCTGTTCTGTCGCAGGCGTGCTGCGACGCAGCACGGATCAATTGACGGCGCGTGAGGGTCAGCCTTGCTCTATCAGCTCTACGATCTCCAGCATGCCGCCCTGTATCCCATGCGGCTGCTGGCCGAGGCGACCCAGGCCACCTTCCAGAACCCCTTCCTTCCGGCCTCCTACACCCGGCTGGGCCGCAGCATCGCGGCCGGCGCCGAGCTGATCGAGCGCACGACGCGCCGCTTCGGCAAGCCTGCCTGGGGCCTTGCCAAGACCCGCACGCCCAGCGGCGAGGCGTCGGTCGCCGAGGTGAAGGTCCTGCGCAAGCCCTTCTGCGACCTCGTCCATTTCAAGCGCTCAGTGCCGCGGCAGGATCCCAAGGTCCTGCTGGTCGCGCCCATGTCCGGCCACTACGCCACGCTGCTGCGCGGCACGGTCGACGCCCTGCTGCCCGAGCACGAGGTCTATGTCACGGACTGGATTGACGCGCGCCAGGTCCCGCTCTCCCAGGGCCGCTTCGATCTCGACGAGTACGTCGCCTACGTGATGGAATTCATCCGGCACCTCGGTCCGGACGTGCATGTGATCGCGGTCTGCCAGCCCGCCGTTCCGGTGCTGGCCGCCGTCTCCCTGATGTCCCAGGCCGACGATCCCATGCAGCCGCTGAGCATGGTGCTGATGGGCGGACCCATCGACACCGCGGCGGCGCCCACGGTGGTCACCCAGCTCGCGGAGACGCGGCCGCTCTCCTGGTTCGAGCGGAACGTCGTGACCTCGCTGCCGGTCTACTATCCCGGCGGCCTGCGCCGGGTCTATCCCGGCTTCGTGCAGCTCACCGGCTTCATGTCCATGAACCTCGACAGGCATGTCGGCGAGCACCTGAAGCTGTTCGAGCATCTCGTGCGCGGCGACGGCGAGAGCGCGGAGCAGCACCGCCGCTTCTACGACGAGTATCTCTCCGTCATGGACCTGCCGGCGGAGTTCTACCTGCAGACGGTCTCGACCGTGTTCCAGGAGCGCGCGCTGGCGCGCGGCCGGTTCACCTGGCGCGGCCAGGCCGTCGATCCCGGCGCCATCACCCGCACCGCGTTGATGACGGTCGAGGGCGAGCTCGACGACATCTCGGCCCCGGGCCAGACCCGCGCCGCGCATCGCCTGTGCTCCGGCCTGCGGCCCGAGCAGCGGCAGGACTACTGCCAGAAGGGCGTTGGCCACTACGGCATCTTCAACGGGCGTCGGTTCCGCGAGATGATCCTGCCGCGGATCCGCAACTTCATCCGCAACACCGAGCAGGGCGCATCGCCGGCCGTCGCGGCCGAGTGAGCCGGCCTGCCGCCGCAGGCCGGGCGCGCCGGGCGGCGCTCAGGCCCTGCGGGCCTCGGAGACGCCGTCCGCCTGGACCAGCGCCGGAGGGAAGCTCAGCGTGACGGTGGTGCCGGCACCCACGGTGCTGGCGATCCTCAGCGCCCCGCCATGGGCCTCGATCAGCGCCTTGACGATGGACAGGCCCAGCCCGACTCCGCCGTAGCTCCGGGTCAGGACGCTCTCCACCTGCTGGAAGGGCTGCAGCACCCGCTGGATGTCCTGCGGGGCGATTCCGATCCCGGTGTCCGAAACCGACAGCTCCACCCCGGAGCCGGTCTCGCGCACGGCCAGCGCCACGCTGCCGCCGGGCGGCGTGAACTTCACCGCGTTCGCCAGAAGGTTCAGGATCATCTGGCGGACTGCCCGCCGGTCGGCATGGAGGCGCGGGCACGGCGTCGGAAGGTCGAGGGTCAGGCGCACGCCGTGCTCCTCGGCGCGTCGCGCGATCCAGGCCCGGCATTCCAGCAGCACGCCTTCCAGCGGCATCGGCTCCGGGCGGAGCTGGGTCTGTCCGGCCTCGATCCGCGAGACATCCAGCACGTCCTCGATCAGCGCCAGCAGGTGCCGCCCGCTGTCGTGGATGTGGGCGGCGTAGGCCGCGTACTGGGGGGCGCCCAGCGGGCCGAAGATCTCGCCGCGCATGACCTCCGAGAAGCCGATGATGGCGTTCAGGGGCGTTCGCAGCTCGTGGCTCATATTCGCCATGAAGGCCGTCTTGGCGCGGTTCGCCGTCTGAGCCGCGTCGCGGGCCTCCAGCAGGTCCGCCTCGGCCTGCTTGCGCGCCGTGATGTCGGCGTGGGTCCCGACGGCGCGCACCGGGCGGCCGGCGTCGTCGCGCGCCACCACCTTGCCGCGCGACAGCACCCAGATCCACGAGCCGTCGCGGGCGCGCAGGCGCTGCTCGCATTCATAGAACTCGGTCTGCCCGGCCAGGTGCTCGTTGCGGGCACGCATGGCGCGGTCCCGGTCGTCGGGGTGGATCAGGCGTTCCCAGGTGCTCAGATGCGCAGGCAGCTCGCCCACGGCGTAGCCGAGCATGGAATGCCAGCGGTCGCTGAACCAGATGGCGCCCGTGGGGATGTCCCAGTCCCACAGCCCGTCATTGGTGCCGGCCAGCGCATGGGCCAGCCGCTCGGTGGCGTCGCGGGTCGCGGCCTCGGCTGCCAGCGCCGCCGCGGTGCTGGCGCGCAGCGCGTCCTCGGCCGACCGGCGGCGGCGGTCCTCACGGGCCAGGACGATCATCAGCAGCGCCGCCGTGACCGCCACGAACCCCCAGCCCTTGAACGTCTGAAGGTCCATCACCTCGTCCGGGAAGAGCGCTGCGACCGCCCTGTCCGAGACGGCGATCCACAGGGCGGAAACCGCGACATAGACGGTGGGGACGAGGAGCGCGAAACGCATCGCTTCTTCTATTGCCCGGACACGTTCCCTGCCGATCCCGCCAGCCATACGGACGTGTACCAAACCGTTTTACAATCTTTCGATTAGCTGCGCCAGCAGGGATGGCGGCGGGCGCCGGTGGCGCCGCGTGGCCGCGGGATTCCAGGGATGCGCAGGCGCAGAATCGGTGCCACCCGCCGGGTCCGCGCAGGCCGTCGGGCGCCTGCGCGGACCCGACTCGGGGGCGCATCCTGCGCTCCGGACCGTCCCTTGGCGCGTGACAGCATTCGGGCAAAGCGGTGACGGCCGCGGGCCTCGCCCGCGCTGCCGGTCCTAGGGAAGGGGGCCGCCTCAGAGGCGGCGGCCGTTCTCCATGTCGAAGAGATGGATCTCGCCGGGTGTGATCCCGAAATGCAGCGTGTCGCCGGCGGACACCTGGGCGCTGCCGGGCAGGCGGGCGAGCATGGTGCCCTCGCCCGAAGGGATCCTGCAGTGGACCACGGTGTCGGCGCCCAGCGCCTCCACCAGCTCGACGCGGACGGGGATGTCGCCGACCCGGTCGCCGGCGCCCAGCACCAGATGCTCGGGCCGGATGCCGAGCGCCACGCGACGGCCGGGCTCGATGCGGATGGCGTCGGGCACCGGGGCGCCGTGTCCGGGCGCGATCTCGACCGTCCGGCCGTCGGCCGTGACGCGGGCCGGCAGCACGTTCATGGCCGGCGAGCCGATGAAGCCGGCGACGAACAGGCTCGCCGGCCGGTGATAGACCTCCATGGGCGTGCCGATCTGCTCGGCCCGGCCGCCATTCATCACCATGATCCGGTCGGCCAGCGTCATGGCCTCGACCTGGTCGTGGGTGACGTAGAGGCTGGTGATGCCCAGGCGGTCCTGCAGCCGCTTGATCTCGATGCGCATCTGGGTGCGCAGCTTGGCGTCCAGGTTCGAGAGCGGCTCGTCGAACAGGAAGACCGCGGGCTCGCGCACGATGGCGCGGCCCATGGCGACGCGCTGGCGCTGCCCGCCCGAGAGCTGGCGGGGCTTGCGCTCGAGCAGGGCCGCGAGTTCCAGGATCTCCGCCGCACGGCGCACGCGCTGCTCGATCTCGGCCTTGGACATGCCGCGGATCTTCAGCCCGTAAGCCATGTTCTCGTACACGCTCATATGCGGGTAGAGCGCGTAGTTCTGGAACACCATGGCGATGTCCCGGTCCTTGGGCTCCAGGCCGTTGACGACCCGGCCGCCGATCGCGACCTCGCCGCCGGTGATGCCCTCAAGCCCTGCCACCATGCGCAGCAGGGTGGACTTGCCGCAGCCCGACGGGCCCAGCATCACAAGAAACTCGCCGTCCCCGACGGAGCAATCGACGCCCTTGATGGCTTCGACGCCACCCGGGTAGGTCTTGCGGACGTTGCGGATCTCGACTTCAGCCATGGGGGCGCTCACTTCTCGCTCTCGACGAGCCCTTTGACGAACCAGCGCTGCATCAGCACGACCACCAGCACCGGCGGCAGCATGGCCAGGATCGTGGTCGCCATGACGACGTGCCACTGGGTCTCGGCGTCGCTGAAGACGATCATGCGGCGCAGGCCGATGATGATGGTGTTCATCTCGTTGCTGTTTGTGACCAGCAGCGGCCAGAGGTACTGGGTCCAGCCGTAGGTGAACAGGATCACGAACAGCGCCGCGATGTTGGTGCGGGACAGCGGCAGCAGGATGTCCCTCAGGAAGCGCCAGGGGCCGGCGCCGTCGACCCGGGCGGCCTCGATCAGCTCGTCCGGGATCGTCATGAAGAACTGGCGGAACAGGAAGGTGGCCGTGGCCGAGGCCATCAGCGGCACCGTCAGCCCGGCATAGGTGTCGATCAGGTTCAGATCCACCATGACCTTGTAGGTCGGCATGATGCGCACCTCGACGGGCAGCATCAGCGTGATGAAGATCATCCAGAAGAACACCATCCGCATCGGGAAGCGGAAGAAGACGATCGCGTAGGCCGAAAGGATCGACATCACGATCTTGCCGATGGCGATCGCGAGGGCCACGAAGAACGAGTTGAACAGCATGCGCCCGGCGGTGACGCCGCCGATCTGCCCGACGCCGGAAAACAGCGCCTCGCCGTAGTTCTTCACGAAGTGCGACCCCGGAACCAGCGACATGGGCGGGGCCAGGATCTCGGGGATCGTCCGGGTCGAGGCCACGAACACCCAGTAGATCGGGAAGGCCACCAGCACGATGCCGATGACCAGGGTGAAATGGGCCATGAGGGTGCCCAGGGGCCGCCGCTCGATCATCCGTAGTGGACCTTGCTCTCGACGTAGCGGAACTGGACCACCGTCAGGCAGATCACGATCGCCATCAGGATCACCGACTGTGCAGAGGAGCCGCCGAGGTCCAGGTTCACGTAGCCGTCGTTGAAGACCTTGTAGACCAGCGTCTCCGTCGCCTTCGCGGGGCCGCCGCCGGTCACCGCATGGATGATCCCGAAGGTGTCGAAGAAGGCGTACACGGTGTTCACGACCAGCAGGTAGAAGCTGATCGGCGAGAGCAGCGGGAAGACGATGGTCCAGAAGCGGCGCGCGGGGCCCGCCCCGTCGATCGCCGCGGCCTCGATCAGCGAGCGCGGGATTGCCTGCAGCCCGGCGACGAAGAAGATGAAGTTGTAGCTGATCTGCTTCCAGGCCGCCGCGAAGATCACCAGCGCCATGGCCTGGTCGCCCGCGAGGACGGGGTCCCAGGGGACGCCCGCGCGGCGCAGCAGATAGGCCAGCGTGCCCATGGACGGGTTGAACAGGAACAGCCACAGCATGCCGGCGATGGCCGGCGCCACCGCATAGGGCCAGATCAGCATGGTGCGGTAGAAGCCGCGGCCACGGACCACGCGGTCGGCCATCACGGCCAGCAGCAGCGCCGCCGCCATGGCCAGCACCGCGACGCCCAGGCTGAAGATGGCCGTGACCTCCAGCGAGTTCACGTAATTCGGGTCTTCCAGCACGAGGACGAAGTTCTCGAGCCCCACGAACTCGCTGGACAGGCCGAAGGCGTCCTCGCGGTAGAGCGACTGCTCCAGCGCCTGGTAGGCCGGCCAGAAGAAGAAGACCAGCGTGATCGCGATCTGCGGCGCGAGCAGCAGGTACGGCAGGAGCTTGTTCGGAAAGTGGACGCGCTGGCGCATGGATTCCTGGGTCTGGTTCCGGCGCAAGAAGACCCTCCCCGCACATGGCGGGGAGGGTCCGTCCCTGCGCCGCTGTCGGCGGGCTTTACTGGGAGGCCTTGATCGTCCGGGCAGCCTGGGAGATCGCGGCGTTGGAGCGCTCGACCGCCTTGTCCAGCGCGGTCTTGGCGTCCTGCTTGCCGGCCAGCAGCGCCTCGAACTCCTCGTTCTGGATCTCGCGGACCTGCGGCATGTTCACGAGGCGCACGCCGCGCGAGTTGTCGGTCGGCTCCTTGCCCATCATCTGCAGGATCGGCGTCTCGCGGCCGGGGTTCTTCTCGTAGAAGCCCGACTTCTTGGTCTCCTCGTAGGCGGCGAGGGTCACCGGCAGGTAGCCGGAGGCCTGGTGCAGCCTGACCTGGATCGGCGTCTGAGACAGGAAGCCGAAGAACCGGGCGATACCCCTGTACTCGTCCGCGGTCTTGCCGCCGAAGACCCAGAGCGAGGCGCCGCCCGGGGTCGTGTTCTGCGGCGCGCCCTGGGCGTCGGGGTAGTAGGGCAGGGAGCCGGTGCCGTACTCGATGCCGGACTTGATGACGTCGCCGAGGCCGCCGGAGGATTCCGTCAGGATGGCGCACTCGCCCGAGGTGAACTTGGTCTTGGCCTCGGATGTGCGGCCGCCGTACTGGAACACGCCGTCGCGCTGCAGGTTGGCCAGCGTCTGGAAGTGCTTGACGTTGATCGGCCGGTTGATCTGCAGCTTCGGCTCAAGGCTGTTCAGGCCGTTTGCGTCCGTCGCATAGGGCTGGTTGTTCCAGGCCGAGAAGTTCTCGAGATGGATCCAGGTCAGCCAGGTCGAGGTGTAGCCGCAGGGCCAGCCCGCCGACTTCAGCTTGAGGGCGGTCTCGAACAGCTCGGGCCAGGTCTTCGGCGGCTTGTTCTCGTCGAGTCCGGCCTGCCGGAACGCCTTCTTGTTGTAGTAGAGGATCGGCGAGGAGCTGTTGAACGGGAACGACAGCAGCTCGCCCTTGGAGGTCGAGTAGTAGCCCGTGATGCCCGGCAGGTAGGCCTTGGGATCGAAGGGAACGCCGCCCTCCTTCATCACCTCGGCGACGGGCTTCACCGCCTTGCCGGCGCCCATCATCACGCCCGTGCCGACGTCGAAGACCTGGATGATGTGCGGGGCCTGGCGCGCGCGGAACGCGGCGATGCCGGCCTGCAGCACATCCGGGTACTTGCCCTTGTAGACCGGGACGACCCGATAGTCCTTCTGGCTTTCGTTGAATTCCTTGGCGAGCGTCTCGACGACCTCGTTGTTGGCGCCTTCCATGGCGTGCCACCACTGCAGGTCGGTGGCGGCATGCGCCGCGCCGACGCTGGCGAAGAGCGCCGCGGCGCTGGCGGCCAGAAGCTTCGTAGTCTGAGTCACGGGGTACCTCCCTTTCGTCCAACGTCGCGACTGTTAGCCCAGGGGCATTGCGGTCGTGTTGCCGGATCGTGAAGCTTTTATTACAGAATGATCGGAGCCGAAACCGTTGATTTTCGCAACCGAAAAGATCAGCGCGTCGAAACGCGCGCAACCGCGCTCTTCCAGCCTTGGTAAAGCGCCTCCCTCCGGCCGGCGTCCATCATGGGCTCGAAGCGCCGGTCAAGTGACCAGGCCTCCTCGATACTCCGCAGTCCTGCATAGAGGCCGGTCTCCATGCCGGCCAGGAAGGCGGCGCCCAGCGCCGTCGTCTCGGTGACCCGGGGCCGCTCCACGGGGATCGCGAGGATGTCGGCCAGGAACTGGCAGAGCCAGTTGTTGCGCACCATGCCGCCATCGACCCGCAGCGCCTTCGGGCGCGAGCCCGAATCGGCCTCCATGCAGCCTATCAGGTCCTGGGTCTGGTAGCACACGGCTTCCAGCCCGGCGCGCACCACCTGCGAGATGCCGGTGTCGCGGGTCAGCCCCAGCAGGGCGCCGCGGGCGTCGGGATCCCAGTGCGGCGCGCCCAGCCCGGTGAAGGCGGGGACCAGGTAGACGCCGCCGGTGTCCGGGATGGCGCGGGCATGGTGCTCGGATTCGGCGCCGTCCGGGATCAGGCGCAGGCCGTCGCGCAGCCACTGGATGGTGGCGCCCGCCATGAAGATCGCGCCCTCCAGCGCGTAGGTGGCCTTGCCGTCCAGGCGGTAGGCCGTGGTCGTCAGCAGCCGGTGGGTCGATGCGGCGGGCTGCTCGCCCAGGTTCATCAGCGCGAAGCACCCGGTGCCATAGGTGCTCTTCACCATGCCGGGAGAGAAGCAGGCCTGTCCGACGGTGGCGGCCTGCTGGTCCCCGGCCATGCCCGCAACCGGCACGGGACGACCCAGCAGCTCGGGCGTGGTGGCGCCGAACAGGGCGCGGTTGTCGCGCACCTCGGGCAGGACCGCGCGCGGGATGCGGAACAGGCTCAGCAGCGCGTCGTCCCAGTCCTGCCGGTAGATGTCGAAGAGCAGGGTGCGGCTGGCGTTCGTCGCGTCCGTCGCATGGACCGCCCCGCCGGTCAGGCGGTACAGCAGGAAGCTGTCCACCGTGCCGAAGGCGAGCTCGCCGCGCTCGGCCCGGGCGCGGGCGCCCGGCACGTGGTCCAGCAGCCAGGCCAGCTTCGTGGCCGAGAAGTAGGGGTCGAGCAGCAGGCCCGTGCGCTGGCTGACCAGGGGCTCGGCCCCGTCATCGAACAGGCGCCGGCATTCCGGCGCCGTGCGCCGGTCCTGCCAGACGATCGCCTTGTGCACGGCCTCGCCGGTGCGCCGGTCCCACAGCAGCGTCGTCTCGCGCTGGTTCGTGATGCCGATCGCGCAGACGCGGCCGGCATCCATCCCCGCCTCGTCCAGGACGCCGCGGCAGACCGCGCGGGTGTCGTTCCAGATGTCCTCGGGGTCGTGCTCGACCCAGCCGTCATGCGGGAAGAACTGCCGGAGCTCGCGCTGGCAGGTCGCCACGGCCCGCCCGGCCCCGTCGAACAGGATCGCCCGCGTCGATGTGGTGCCCTGGTCGATCGCCAGGACATGGTCAGCGCCCATGCCGTTCCTCCCGGGTTTCCCGGCCGGGTCTTCCGCCCGCCTGCCCCCTAGCTAGCCGCAGCCGCTCCGCAGGGTCAACGGGGCGCTTGGGGCACCGGCGCGCCGCCACCGGCGCAGGAGTGGTGGCGTGGGGACCCCGTCACCGCCATTATGCGTCCATGGTCCCGTCCGCATGTCCCGACCTTCCCACGCCATGACCGTGCGACCGCTGCGCGTGCCCGACCTGCCCGACGCTCCGATCGAGCTGCGCGAGAGCCCGCGCGCGACCCGCCTGACCCTGCGGGTCGACGCGGCCCGCGACGTGATCCGCGTGGTCGTGCCCCGCGGCGTCCCCGAGGCGGAGATCGTGCGCTTCGTGACGCGCCATGCCGACTGGGTCCGGGCGCGGCTGGCCGCCATGCCGCCGCGGCTGCCCTTCGCGGACGGAGCGGTGGTGCCGGTCCTGGGGCGGGACCACGTGATCCGTCACGAGGCCGACCGGCGCGGCGGTACCCGGCGCGCCGAGGGCGAGATCCGCGTCGGCGGGCGGCCCGAGTTCCTGGCCCGAAGGGTGCGCGACCACCTCGCGGCCGAGGCCCGCCGCGAGGTGGCGGTGCGCTCGCGCGACAAGGCGGCGCTGCTGGGCGCGCGGGTGGCCGCCGTGACGGTCCGCGACACGCGGAGCCGCTGGGGAAGCTGCGCCGCCAACGGGCGGCTGAGCTATTCCTGGCGCCTGATCCTGTCGCCGGAATGGGTGCTCGACTACGTGGTCGCCCACGAGGTCGCCCATCTGCGCGAGATGAACCATTCCCGCCGGTTCTGGCGCCTGGTCGAGGAACTGGTGCCCGACATCGACGCGCCCCGGGCCTGGCTGAAGGCCCATGGGGCGCTGCTCCTGCGCTACGGCTGAGCGGCCGGACGCCCTGCACGGAGATTCACCCCCGCGAGGTTCACCCCGCCGACCCGCCAGGCCGGCCCGTCCGGCGTCGCGATCCGGTCGAGACGGGTGAGCGAGGGCGCGTCCACGGCGAAGGCCAGGGCGCGGCGGGGCTCCACGCCCAGCGCATGGGCCAGTGCCGCGCGGATCGTGCCGGCATGGCACACGGCCACCAGATCCCGGCCGGCATGGGCCAAGGACAACCGCTCGAGCGCGCGGCCGACGCGTGCGGCCAGGGTGTCGAAGCTCTCGCCCCCGGGCGGAGCCGCGCCGGCGGGATCCGCCCAGAAGCGGGCCGATCCCTCGGCGTCGCGCGCCGCCACCGCATCCCAGGTCAGCCCCTGCCACTCGCCGAAATCCTGCTCGGCCAGATCGGCCTCGATTTCGGGCGGGCCGCCCTCCGGCAGCAGCGCCGCCAGCGTCTCGGACGTCCTGCGCAGGGGCGTTGCCAGCAGGACCGCGCCGCGCGGGAGCAGGGCGCCCAGCCCCGCCAGCCCCGCGCGGTCGGAAAGCTCGGCCGGCATGTCGAGCCGGCCGAGAATGCAGCCCGGTGGCGCACGGCAGGTGACAGCGGCGGGCGCGTGGCGCACCAGCCACCAGCGGGTCGTCGTCACCGCGTCACGGCGGGCGCGAGCAGCGCCAGGACCAGAAGCACCGCGGCAGCCGTCACCTGCTGGGCACCGCCCAGCACGTCGCCGGTCTGGCCGCCGACCTGCCGCTCGGCCAGCCGCGCCCAGAGCAGCGCCGCCAGCATCGCGGCGGCCGCGCAGGGCAGCATGGCCGGTCCCACGGCCAGGCCGGCGAGGCAGGCGCCCAGGACCAGGGCGGCCACGGCGCGCAGCCCGGCGGTGCGGCCGTGGCTCTCGCCCAGGCCGCCGGGGCGCGCCGGCGGCAGATAGGCGCCCAGCACCGGCAGCACCGCGCGCGACAGCGTTTCGGAAGCGACCAGGCCGACCGCCACCTGCCCGGGATGGTCCAGCGCCATGATGGCGGCCGCGCGGATCGACAGGGTGAAGATCAGGGCCAGCGCCCCGAAGGTGCCGAGCCGGCTGTCGCGCATGATGCGCAGCTTCGCCTCGCGATCCCTGCCGCCGCCGAAGCCGTCCACGGAATCCGCGAGCCCGTCCTCGTGCAGCGCGCCGGTCACCAGCACCAGCGCCAGCAGCGCCAGCAGCGCCGCCAGCAGCGGCGTCGCGCCGAGGCCCATGGCGAGCGCATGGACGAGGCCGCCCAGCAGGCCCAGCGCCGCGCCGACCAGCGGGTACCAGGCCATGGCCCGCCCGGGCAGGTCGGGCCCGCCATGGACGGGCCAGGGCACCGGCAGGCGGGTGAGGAAGGCGGCGGCCGCGGCCAGCTCGTCCAGGGGGCGGCCGCGCTCCGGGGCGCCATCTGCCGCAGGGCGTGAATCGGGTTGCGTCTCCACCATCGCCCATCTATAGGCGAGCGGGCGGCGCCGCGCATCATCGCCGTCGTATCCCAGAAAGGGGGCCGCCCATGGCCGAGAAGAAGCCCGTCGCGCGCTTCGACGAGATCCGCGCCCTGATCCCGAACCTGCCGGGCCCCGACCTGGAGGCCGGCACCGCCGCCGCCTCCCGCGAGCGCGAGCTGACCAAGCCGCGGGGATCCCTCGGCCGGCTGGAGGAGATCTCGGCCTGGCTGGCGACCTGGCAGGGGCACCACCCACCGCGCGCCGACCGGCCGCGCGTCTCGGTCTTCGCGGCCAATCACGGGATCGCGGCGCAGGGCGTCTCGGCCTATCCCCAGGCGGTGACGGCCGAGATGGTGCAGAACTTCATCGCCGGCGGCGCCGCGGTGAACCAGCTCTGCCAGCTCGCCGATGCGGACCTGCGCGTCTACGAGATGGCCCTGGACGAGCCGACGGCCGACTTCACCGCCGGGCCGGCCATGTCCGAGGCCGACTGCGCCAAGGCCATGGCCTACGGCATGATGACGGTGGAGCCCGGCATCGACCTGCTCTGCCTCGGCGAGATGGGCATCGCCAACACCACCGCGGGCTCTGCCCTGTGCGCCGCCCTGTTCGGCGGCGAGCCCGCCGACTGGGTCGGCGCGGGGACCGGTATGGATCGCGCCGGCATGGCACGCAAGGCTGAGGTCGTGGCCCGCGGCTTGGCCGCGAACCCGCAGGCGGCGACGGACCCACTGGAGGCGCTGCGCTGCGTGGGCGGCTTCGAGCTGGCCGCCATCGCCGGCGCCGTGCTGGCCGCCCGCATGGGCCGGGTGCCGGTGCTGCTGGACGGCTTCACCTGCACGGCCGCCGCCGCCGTGCTCCACCGGCTGGACCCGCGGGCGCTGGACCACTGCATGATCGCGCACCGCTCGGCCGAGCGGCCGCATGCGCGGCTGCTGGAGACAATCGGGAAGGAGCCGCTGCTCGACCTCGGCATGCGTCTCGGCGAGGGCTCCGGCGCGGCGCTGGCGATCCAGCTCGTGAAGGCCGCGGTCGCCTGCCATACCGGCATGGCGACCTTCGGCGAGGCGGGTGTCAGCGGGCCGGCCTGACGGGGGGCTCCCCGGGGCCGTCGGGACGAGGGCGCCGCCCGGGGCTCAGTCCTCCAGGAATTCCCGCAGCGCCTGGTGCACGGCCTCGGGCTGCTCGGCATGCAGCCAGTGCCCGCTGTCGGGAATGGTCACGATGCGCGCGCGCGGGAACATGCGCCGGATCTCGTCGTGATGGGCCGGCCGGACGTAGCTGGAATTCGCGCCGATCAGGAACAGGGCGGGGCCGTCGTAGCGCAGGCCGGCAGAGTCCGGAAAGCCGATGATCCTGTCGAACTCGGCCTCCAGCACCGGCAGGTTCAGGCGCCAGCGCAGCACGCCGTCCTCGGCCACCAGGTTCTGCATCAGGAAGGAGCGTTCGCCCGCAATGGGGATGGCCTCGGTCAGCGCCGCCTCGACCTCCGCCCGGCGGGAGAACCGGCCGAGATCCAGCGCCCGCATGGCGCGGATGTAGTCGATCAGGTTCGACGAGCGGTAGGCCACCGGCGCGACATCGGCGGCGATCACGCGCTCGACCAGGTCGGGCCGCGTCAGCGCGAGCCACAGGGCCGCCTTGCCGCCCATGCTGTGCCCGAGCACGGCGCAGGGCGCCAGATGCCGCGCCTCGATATAGGCCGCGACGTCCTCGGCCATGGACGGATAGTCCATGCGCTCGGCCCAAGGCGACGCGCCGTGGTTGCGCATGTCCAGCGCGTGGACGCGGTAGTCCGGGGCCAGCCGCCGCGCGATCATGTTCCAGTTCTTGGACGAGCCGAACAGCCCGTGCAGCACGACGAAGGGCGTCGTCCCCTCTCCCATCTCCTGGCTTGCAAGCTCCAGCGCCATCACCCGGTCCGTCCCCTCCTGTCGCGGGGCGCAGCATAGCGGCGCCCGGGCGCCGGCACCACCCGGCGCGCCGGTCGCCCGGCGGCCGCTGCCCCGTCCGTCACTCGCCGGTCTGAAGCAGCGCGCCGCGGTCCCGGGCGGCCTCGAAGCTGCGCACGAAGACGGCGGCGGCGGCGGCCATATAGGCCGCGTTGATCGCGAAGGCCCAGGCCAGGTGGTCCCAGCGCAGCACGTCCTGGAAAAGCAGCGCCCGCATGCCTTCGAAGACATGGGCCGAGGGCAGCGCCAGGGCAACCGCCTGGAGCCAGCCCGGCAGGACCGTCACGGGGTAGTAGATGGCGCTGACCGGCGCCAGCAGGAACACGGAGACCCAGGCCAGGCTTTCGGCGCCGAGGCCGTGGCGCAGGATCAGCGCGATGATCAGCAGGCCGAGCCACCAGCCCATCAGCAGGAGGTTCACGAAGAACAGGGCGAGCGGCATCCCCATGGAGAAGACGGAATAGTGGAAGACGGGGATCGCCAGCAGGGCCGCCGGCAGGATCCCGATCACGGCCCGGATCAGGCTCATCGCCATCATGGAGAGCACCCATTCCGAAGGCCGCAGGGGGCTCACGAACAGGTGGCCGAGATTTCGCGACCACATCTCCTCCAGGAAGGAGATGGAGACGCCGAGCTGGCCGCGGAACATCACGTCCCACAGCAGCACCGCCCCGATCAGCACGCCCGATGCCTGGGCGACCCAGGCGCTGTTGGTGCGCATGAACTCGTTGATGAAGCCCCAGAGCACCATCTGCATGGTCGGCCAGTAGGCGAGCTCCAGCAGCCGCGGCCAGGATCCGCGCAGCAGGTACCAGTAGCGCAGGACCATGGCGCCGACCCGCGCCGCCGACAGGCCGGGGCGATAGGCGAAAGCGGCCTCACGGATCGGCATCGGCGTCCTCCCGGACCGGGGCGGGGTAGGGGGCGCGGGCGATGTCCAGGAACACCTGCTCCAGCGAGGCGCGGCCGTAGCGGTCCAGCAGCTCGGCGGGCGTGCCGCGGTCCACGATCCGGCCGCGGCGCATCATCAGCACCTGGGAGCACATGCGCTCGACCTCGGGCATGTTGTGGGACGCCAGCAGGATCGTGGCGCCGGTCTCGGCGCGGTAGCGTTCGAGATAGGTCCTGATCCAGTCGGCCGTGTCGGGGTCGAGGCTGGCCGTCGGCTCGTCCAGCAGCAGCAGGTCGGGCCGGTTCAGCAGTGCCTTGGCAAGGGCCACGCGGGTCTTCTGCCCGGCCGAGAGCTTGCCGGTCTGCCGTCCGAGGAGCTGCCCCACGTCCAGCGCCTCGGCCAGCTCCTCGATGCGCAGGCCGAGCTGCCGGACGCCGTAGAGCCGGCCGTAGACCATCAGGTTCTCGCGCACGGTGAGCCGGTGCGGCAGGTCCACATAGGGCGAGGAGAAGTTCATGCGCGGCAGCACGCGGTGCCGATGGCGCAGCATGTCCTCGCCCAGCACCCGGACCCGACCGGAGGTCGGCAGCAGCAGGCCCAGCAGGATGGAGATGGTGGTGGTCTTGCCGGCCCCGTTGCCGCCCAGCAGGCCGGCGGTGGTGCCGGCGGCGACCTCGAAGCCGATGCTGTCGACCGCGAGCGTCGCGCCGAAGCGCTTGGTCAGGTCCTGGACCGCCAGAGCGGGCTGGGCCGCCCCGGCCGGTGTCGCGGATGCCGATGTCATGGCGGCCAATATGGAGCGGGCATCGGCACCGCGCCAGGGAGCCCCGACACCCTGACGTCCGGGCCGTCGGGGTGCGGCCGGCTGGCCCGGACGGAAGAACCGATTCCTTCGTCGCTGCGAAAAGGGCTGGTAACGTCGGGGCTTCGGTCTTATATGCAGCGCATCACGCCGGAGGCCGTTGCGCTTCCGAGCGAGGTTCGATTGCTCGATTCGGTGCGGTACACGGATATCGCCCACAAGACGAAGCGCGCGCGCCTCCCTCTCCTCCGGCCATGACGACATCAGACCGCCCGCGGCTAGGCGACGGCCCGCGGCGACCTTTGCTTTTCGTCCGGAGACATCTCAGTGCAATTTTCCGATCTCAAGCTTCACGCCAACCTTCTGAAGGCGATCGAGGCGGCCGGCCATACGACGCCGACCCCCGTCCAGGCCCAGGCGATCCCGGTCGCCCTGGAGGGCCGCGACGTGCTCGCCACCGCCGACACCGGCACCGGCAAGACCGGCGCCTTCCTGTTGCCCTCCCTGCACCGCCTCGCGCTCGCCGAGGACGAGGCCGCCGCCGCCGTGCCGCGGCGTGCCAAGCCGTTCGGCCCGCGCGTTCTCGTCCTGGCGCCGACGCGCGAGCTCGCCCGCCAGGTGACCATGGCGGCCCGCAACTACGTCCGGAACCTCCGCCTCTTCGTGGTCGAGGTCGTGGGCGGCGTTCCCTACCGCCAGCAGATCCGCGATCTCTCGCGCCCCGTTGACGTGCTCGTCGCGACTCCGGGCCGGCTGATCGACATGATCGAGCGCCGCGCCGTCTCGCTCGGCGAGGTCGAGGTGCTGATCCTGGACGAGGCCGACCGCATGCTGGACCTCGGCTTCGCCGAGGACATCGATGCCATCGCGAAGTCCTGCCCGGACACGCGCCAGACGCTCCTGTTCACGGCGACGCTCGACCGCCGCATGGAGAACGTGGCCCGCGGCCTCGTGCGTGATCCCGTCCGCGTCGCGATCGAGAGCACGCCCCAGAGCGCGCCCAAGATCGAGCAGCGGCTGGTCCAGGCCGACGACCTCGCCCACAAGCACCGCCTGCTCCGGCACTTCGTCGAGTCCGACGAGGTCGGCAAGGCCATCGTCTTCGCGGCGACCAAGCAGGACGCGGCGGACCTCGCCGACGGGCTGCGGGCCGAGGGTCACGCCGCGGCCGCGCTGCATGGGGACATGCGCCAGGACGCCCGCAACCGCACGCTCAGCAAGCTGCGCGAGGGCCGCGTGCGCCTGCTGGTGGCGACGGACGTGGCGGCGCGCGGCATCGACGTGCGCGACATCACCCACGTCATCAACTTCGACCTGCCGCGCAACGCCGAGGACTACGTCCACCGGATCGGCCGTACCGGCCGGGCCGGCGCCGAGGGGATCGCGATCTCCTTCGCGACGCGCGCCGACCGCGGGACGCTGCGCAACATCGAGCGCCTGCAGGGCGCCACGGTGCCACTGCACGTCGTGCCCGGGCTCGAAGCCAAGATGCCCTTCACGGCCCCCGCGCGCGGCGATCGCTTCGGCGGCGGCCCGCGGCGCGGCTTCGGCGGGCATGGCGGCCCCGGCGGCTTCCGCCATGGCGGTGGCGGCGGTGGCGGTTTCCGCCAGGGCGGCGGCTTCGGCCGCAGCCGTGACGGCGCCGCCGGCGGCGAGGTCCGTGGCGAGCGGCCGCGGCCGGAGGGCCGTGGCGAGGGGACCGGCTTCGGCCGGCCGCGCTTCGAGGGCCCGGCCCGCGACGATGCCTGGCGTCCCGAGCGCCAGCAGCCCCACCGCGCGCCGCGTCACGCCGACGCCCGCGGTGAGGACCGTCCGCGCGCCCGGTTCGAGGGTGCAGCGAAGCCCCCTCATGCCAAGCCCGCCCACGCCAAGCCCGTGCGTCCCACGGAAGGCGGCGCTCCCCGCGCACGCACGCCCGAGGCCGAGGGCGGCATGGCCCCGCCCAAGCGCCGGCGCTTCTGAGCCGGCGCCGGAGCGCCGGCGGCACATACGACAGAGCCTGAGACAGGGGCGCCGGTCCACCGACCGGCGCCCTTTTTCCGTTTCAGGCCAGCAGGTCCTGGCTGCCTTTGTTCCGGCGGAACCAGGCCCGCGCATAGCCGCAGTACGGCACGATCTTCGCGCCTTCCTCGCGCGCGCGTTCGGCGATCCCCTGCATCAGCCGCCCGGCCGCTCCGGTGCCGCGCAGCGGAACCGCTGCCTCGACGTGCAGGATCTGGATCACGGAGCCGCCGCGGCGATAGTCGGCGAAGGCCAGCAGGCCGTCGACCTCCAGCTCGAACCGGCTGCGGCCGCGATTGTCGGTCACGGGGTTGTCGGTCACGGGTTCGTCCATCTCCGGTCCTTCGGGGCCATTCCTTCGGGGCCGTGCGCCCCGGTCATCTCCAACCGATCGCGGGCGCGGGCGTCGCGGACCTGCGGGCCTGCCGCCGCGTGCCGGGCGGGCGGCGCCTCTCCTGCCGCGATTTCCGTCTCCAGCTTGCCGAGGATCGCCTGGGCGAAGCTGTCGTGGTCGGACGCCACATGGACGAATGCGCCCGGGCCCCCGATCACGTTGTCGGCGAAGTACTGCCCGAGCCAGGGCACCTCGTCCAGGATCGCAAGGCCGTTCACCGTGATCTCGCGCGCGATCACCCGGTCGCGGGCGAGCTGGGGCGGGATCCCGACATTGCTGATGCCGTTCCCGACGATGTCGATCACGCGGCGCGGCGCGGCGAAGCCGTTGCGCTCGAACAGCGCCGCGGCCTCCACCAAGGCCGAGCCGAGCCCGGTGCTGCCCTGCGGCTCGAGACGCGGCGCCGCCTCGATCCGGGCCGCGAGACGCAGCGCATCCTCGGCCCTCGCGACCGAAGTCCAGGGCACCAGCACCTGGAGGTCGCTGGGATCGGACCAGGTCACGACCGTCACGGCGATCCCGCGGCCGGGCGGGGCCCCGCCCGGACCGCTGTCCTGGCCGCTGTCCTGGCCGCTGTCCTGGCCGCCCGCGATGGCCGCGATCACGCGGGGATCCCGGAACGCGCGCGCATGCCCGTCGATCTGGAGCGCGAGGGTCGAGCCATCGATGCTCTCGGAGCGGTCGAGCGCCAGGACCAGCTCCAGAGCCACGGGCGTGTCGGCCGCTCCGGCCCGGGCCGGGGCGAGGTCCGCGGAGCCGCTGAACTGGGCGAGCCCGGCAAGCAAGGCGACGGCGGCCCATCTCATGACCCGTCCTCCGGGATCCTGGCGCTTTCATTGGGCACCCGGGCGGGGCATCGCTGTCAACGGGGCTTTAGGCGTGGACTTCCTTGGACAGCGTGGCGGGGCGCGTCCGCGGGTCTCGACAGCCGGCGCGGGCTGTCCCATGTTCAGGCACTCCGCAGCAGAGCCAAGACACGCCATGCCGTCCGACGCCGCCGACCCTGCCGTCACCGAGACGCCCGTTTCCGGGCCGGCCGCCGATGCGGCCACGGAGAATGCAGCCCCGCGCGAGGCGCTCTACCTCGTCGACGGCTCTGGCTTCATCTTCCGGGCCTTCCATGCGCTGCCGCTGCTGAGCAGGCCGGACGGAACGCCGGTGAACGCCGTCCTCGGCTTCACCAACATGATGATCAAGCTGCTGGCCGACCTGAAGGCGGAGGCGGTCGCCGTCGTCTTCGACGCCAAGCGCAACAACTACCGGAACGAGATCTATCCCGAGTACAAGGCCAACCGGTCCGAGCCGCCCGAGGAGCTGAAGCCCCAGTTCGGCCTGATCCGTGAATGCACCGAGGCCTTCTGCGTGCCCAGCCTGGAGCTCGAGGGCTACGAGGCCGACGACCTGATCGCGACCTATGCCCGGCTCGCCCGCGAGCAGGGGCGCGAGGTCACCATCGTCTCCTCGGACAAGGACCTGATGCAGCTCGTCGGGCCGGGCGTGCGCATGCTGGACCCCATCAAGAACCGGCCGATCGGCGCCGACGAGGTGGTGGAGAAGTTCGGCGTGCCGCCCGAGAAGGTCGTGGACGTGCAGGCGCTGGCCGGCGACAGCGTCGACAACGTCCCGGGCGTGCCCGGCATCGGCGTGAAGACCGCGGCGCAGCTGATCGGCGAGTTCGGCGATCTCGAGACGCTGCTGGCCCGCGCCGGGGAGATCAAGCAGCCCAAGCGGCGGGAGGCGCTGCAGACCTTCGCCGAGCAGGCCCGCATCTCGCGCCGGCTGGTCAAGCTCGACGATCGCGCGCCCGTTCCGGTTCCGCTCGATTCCCTGCGGGTGCGCGAGCCCGACCACCAGAAGCTGATCGACTTCCTGCGCCACCAGGGCTTCCGGTCCGTGGTGGCGCGGCTCGAGCGCGAGATCCGCGCTGACGGCACCATCGCTGACGGTGCCGCGCCCCGCCCCGCGGCGGCGCCGGCGGGCGGAGCGGCCGCCGGCCCGGAGCAGGACGGGTCCGCACCGGCCGGCGCCGCCCCGGTCGCGCCGCCGGCGACGGGCGCCCGGGCGCTGCCGCCGCCGCGACTGCCCTCGCGGGCCGGGCGCTACGTCCTCGTCCAGACCGAGGCGGAGCTGGACAGCTGGATCGCCCGGGCCGTCGAGGCCGGAATCGTCGCCGTCGACACCGAGACGGACAGCCTCGCCGCGGTGAGCTGCGCGCTCGTCGGCGTCTCGCTCTCGGTGGAGATGGGCGAGGCCTGCTACATCCCCGTGGGCCACGTCGCGCCGGATGCGATCGCGGGCGGCCTGGACCTCGGCGGCGCGGCGCGGCCCGAGCAGCTTTCGCTGAACGTCGTCGTCGGCAAGCTGAAGCCGCTGCTGGAGGACCCGTCGGTCCTGAAGGTCGGGCACAACCTGAAGTTCGACATGCAGGTGCTCGGCCAGCATGGCATCCGCGTGGCGCCCTGGGACGACACCATGCTGATCAGCTACGTGCTGGAAGGCGGGGTGCACGGCCACGGCATGGACGAGCTCAGCAAGCTCCATCTCGGCCATGCGCCGATCCCCTACGACGAGGTGACGGGCACCGGGCGCAACCGCATCACCTTCGACCGCGTGCCCCTGGACAAGGCCCGGGACTACGCGGCCGAGGACGCCGACATCACCCTGCGCCTGTGGCACGCGCTGAAGCCGCGCCTCGCGGCCGAGCGGCTGGCCACGGTCTACGAGACGCTGGAGCGGCCGCTGATCCCCGTCCTCGCCGCCATGGAGAGCGCGGGCGTGCTGGTGGACCGCGCCTATCTGGCCGAGCTGTCGCGCGACCTCGACGGAAGGCTGCGCGAGCTCGAGGTCGAGATCCATCGCGCGGCGGGGATGGAGTTCAACGTCGGCTCGCCCAAGCAGCTCGGCGAGGTGCTGTTCGACAAGCTCGGCATGCCGGGCGGCAGGAAGGGCAAGACCGGCGCGTATTCCACCGACAGCGCCGTGCTGGAGGACCTGGCCGATGTCCATCCCGTGCCGCAGAAGGTGCTGGACTGGCGCCAGCTCTCGAAGCTGAAGAGCACCTACACGGATGCCCTGCAGGAGCAGATCGACGCGAAGACCGGCCGCGTGCACACCCATTTCTCCATGGCGGTCACCAATACCGGACGGCTGAGCTCGACCGACCCGAACCTGCAGAACATCCCGATCCGCACCGAGGAGGGGCGCAAGATCCGGCGCGCCTTCGTGGCGCCGCCGGGCAACAAGCTGGTCTCGGTCGACTACAGCCAGATCGAGCTGCGGCTGGTCGCCGACATCGCCGGCGTCTCGGCCCTGCGCGAGGCCTTCCGGCAGGGCATCGACATCCATGCCATGACCGCCAGCCAGGTGTTCGGCGTCCCGCTCGACCAGATGACGCCCGACATCCGGCGCCGTGCCAAGACCATCAACTTCGGCATCATCTACGGCATCTCGGGATTCGGGCTCGGGCGCCAGCTCGGCATCGGCCCGGGCGAGGCGCAGGCCTATATCAGGACCTATCTCGAGCGCTTCTCCGAGCTCGCGGACTACATGGAGCGGACCAAAGCCTTCTGCCGCGAGCACGGCTACGTGCTGACGCGGTTCGGCCGCCGCTGCCACATCCAGGGCATGCAGGACCGCAATCCGGCCCGGCGCAGCTTCGCCGAGCGGCAGGCGATCAACGCGCCGATCCAGGGCACCGCGGCCGACATCATGAAGCGCGCCATGACCCGCATCCCGGCGGCGCTGGAGGCGGCCGGCCTGCGCGCGCGCATGCTCCTGCAGGTCCATGACGAGCTGCTGTTCGAGGCGCCCGAGGAGGAGGCCCAGCGCACCGCCGAAGTGGCCCGGTCGGTGATGGAGGAGGCGGTCGAGCTGTCGGTGCCGCTGACCGCCGAGGCCGGCATCGGCGCATCCTGGGCCGAGGCGCACTGACGGCCGTCACACCAGCGGTGATAAGGATGTGACCACAAGGGGTAGTCCTGCTCTTATTAAGTAGGGGGTTACTCCCTTCGGCCAGCCTGCCGTTCCGACACCGGAACGAGCAGGAGGCCGCAATATGGTTCGACCTTCCGCCAGGGCCCTTGCCGTGGCCCTTCTTGTCATCATGTCGTCCGCACCCACGCAGGCCGCAGATCTCGCGGACATGCGTGTGGCCGTCTCCGCTGCGGCCGAGCAGACCCGCCTGGTCTTCGGCCGCGTCGGCGACCTGATCCGCGGCCAGCGCGGCATGGGCGCCCCCAGCAGCGTCACCGCCCGCCGCCTGCAGGTCGAGGTCGAGGACAAGGCCGTGCCGATGAAGGCCTTCGACGGGCTCGTTCCCCGCAAGGTGATGGACCGCGAGCGCGAGGTGCTGGGCGCCTTCGTCACGGGAAACGCCCGGGTCGCCCCGCGCAACAGCAATGCCAAGGGTCTTTTCGGTGTCGAAACACATGGGCTGACGTTCGGCTCCGACCTCAAGCTCAATGACGGGACGAGTGTCGGCGTCGCCTTTGGCTATGCCAGCAATCCCGCCGACGAGGGTCGGGTCGAGGCCGGAACGGTCTCTCTCTACGGGGCTCGGACCGTGGGAAGTCTCGGTATCGAGGCCGTCGCGGGCGGCGGCAGCATGCGCATGCGGGGCGAGGAGGCCGAGGCCGGCGCCATCTTCTTCGCGGGCCTGGGCGCCAACTGGGACATGCATCCGGCACGAGGCGTCGGCGTGCTTCCCTGGGTGCGGGTGGATCTCTCGGGCGCCGATGCCGGGGGCGGGGCGGTTGCCGCCATGGCCGGGGCGGGCGTCGTGCGCGCCTCCGCCTCCACCGGCATCCAGGCGGGATACGAGATGCCGGTCCAGTGGGGGCGGCTGCGGCCCAATGCGGCGGTAGACCTGCGCCAGGTCTCGATCTCGGGCAGCGAGCAGGCGGGGATCGGCTCCTATGGCGACCTGCCCGACGAGGGCGCGTCGGCGACCCTGCGGCTCGGCGTCCTGGCCGAGATGCGCGACGGCGGGCCGATCCTGACCATCGACGGGCTCGTGGACCGGATCGGCACCGAACAGGCGCAGCACCGCATCCATGCGCGGCTAAAGGGCCGCTTCTGATCCCCGGCGCGGGCTTCCTTACGCCGTCAGGGCCGCCAGGATCTCCGCCGTGTCTAAGACCCGCGCGAACTCGAAGCCCAGCGTCGCCAGATGGGCCCGGTGGACATCCTCCGCCGCGACGGTGCCGCCGCGCCCGTCGGGCAGGTCGAAGCAGGCGCAGGCATCGCCCGCCACCAACACGGAATAGCCAAGGTTCGCCGCGACCCGGACCGAGGTCGAGACGCACATGTCGGTGCTGATCCCGAACAGCACCAGCGTCCGGGCGCCCGACCGGCGCAGCCGCAGGTCCAGGTCGGTCCCGATGAAGGCCGCGTTCACCGACTTGGTCACCAGCGGCTCGCCGGGGCGGGGATCGAAGCCCGGCCGGAAGGCGTTGCCCGGCGTGTCGGGCGCCAGCGACGACCCAGGCTCCACGGAGTCATGCCGGACATGGATGACCGGCCGGCCGGTCCGGCGCCATGCCGCAAGGAGGGCCAGGCCGTTCTCCTCCATGGCGGGGTTGTTCCGCCGGCCCCAGGACGGGGCGTCGAATCCCCGCTGCACGTCGATGGGGATCAGCACCGCCCCGTCCGGAATCGTCATCGCCATTCTCACCCCCTATGATCTGCCGGGCCACCCTAGGACCGGCCCACGGCCGGGCGATACCCGGCAAGACGACCGGCGGGCCGGCGGAATGACTGTGGACGGATCGCGTGATGGCGGAGATCGACGAGAAGGACCGGCACATCCTGGCGCTGCTCCAGGACGACGCGCGCATGCCGCTGGTCGCGATCGCCCGCGCCGTCGGCCTGTCCCGCAGCGCCGCGCAGGAGCGCCTGCGCCGGCTCGAGCGCAGCGGCGTGATCGGCCGCTACACGATCCGCATGGCGGATTCCGTCCCTGAGCGCGGCGTCCGGGCATGGCTCGCCATCCGCTTCGCCCCCGGGCGGAGCTGCGCGCATATCGTGCCGCTGCTCGCGCCGCTGCCCGAAATCCGGCTGCTCCAGAGCGTCGCTGGGCCAATCGATCTGCTGGCGCTGGCCGAGACGGACTCGACGGCGGCGCTGACCGCGCTGCGCGAGCGGGTCAACGCGCTGGCGGGCGTCGCCGGTGTGGAGACGACTGTGGTGCTGGCGACGCATCTCGACCGCCTCTGAGGCGCCCGGCCCCCGTCGGCGTTGCCACCGGCACCTCGCGCCAGGCGCCGGGGGCGAGCCCGTCGATCGTCCAGTCGCCGATCGCCCAGCGGATCAGGCGCAGGGTCGGCAGGCCGACGGCCGCCGTCATGCGCCGCACCTGGCGGTTCCGCCCCTCGCGCAGGACGACCTCGATCCAGGCGGTGGGAATGTTCCTGCGGAAGCGGACCGGCGGGTCGCGCGGCCACAGGCCTGGGGGCTCCGCGATGCGGCGGGTAGGCGCCGGAAGGGTCGGCCCGTCGTTCAGCACGACGCCGCGCCGGAGCCGGTCCAGCGCCGCCTCGTCCGGCTCGCCCTCGACCTGGGCCCAGTAGGTCTTGGGCAGCTTGTGCCGCGGGTCGGCGATCCGGGCCGTCAGCGCGCCGTCGTCGGTCAGCGCCAGCAGCCCCTCGCTGTCCCGGTCCAGGCGTCCGGCGGGATAGACCCCGGGCACCGGCACCAGGTCGCGCAGCGTCGCGCGTCCGGCCTCGCGGTCGGTGAACTGGGACAGGACGCCATAGGGCTTGTTCAGCAGGATCAGCCGGGACAAGGGCGGGGCTTCAGTGGAAGCCGGCCCGGCTCAGCAGTGTGAAGAAGTCGCGTAGCGCCCGTTCACGCACAGCCGGATCGGCGATGTCGGCCACGAACTTCTGCTCGAAGTTCGGCTGGCGCAAGTGCCCGATCACGCGCTCGCGCACGATTGTCAGCGCCCGTTGCGAGGTCAGTACGCCGGGCGTGCACATCTGCATCAGGCGGATCGCGCGGTGGCGCAGCGGATCGCCGGGGTTGTCCAGGCGCTCGACCACCCGCTGGTTCACGATGTAGCTGGCGATCATCGCATCGATGCCGTCCGCGACGCGCCTGCGCGTCTGCGGCTCCAGGGGCGATCCGGCGGCCGTCTCGTACAGGGCCGTCAGTCGCTCCAGGTTCAGCTTGATGGTGGCGCCGGTGCTGGTGAAGCGGCCATGGCTGGCCGGGTTTGACACCAGCCCGGTCAGGACGCCCTCCAGGTGCTCGGCCTGGTCCCGCCCGAACTCGGACCCCGCGAGGGCCATTAGGTACAGTGCTGCCTGGCGGGCATCGGCGCAGCTCGCCACGACCCCGTCGATGGCGAGCCTCTTGCCCGTCGCGCCGCCCTGCTCCAGAAAGCGCATGTAGCGCAGCGTCAGCGCCTCGGCCATGCCGGAGCCGCCGAGCAGGCCCGAATCCGTCAGCAGCCGCTCCAGCAGGTGGCGGAAGGCGGTCCTTTCGCCCTGGGGATCGTTGCGGACCAGCGGCGCCGAGCCCTTGAGCTGCCGGCGCATCCAGTCGAGCATCACGTGGCGGCTGGCCGGCATGGCCCGGGACGCGAACAGCGCGTTCATGCGCATGGTGGCGGCACCGGCCCCGGTGGGCGGCGCCTCGAGCCGTCCCTGGCCGAGATCGGCGAGGGAGCCCAGCGCCCGGGCCAGGCTGGGCTGCGAGCCCAGCAGCTCCTGGACCACCGGATTGACGCCCAGCGTATCGGCCAGGGCCCCGTCCAGCAGGGCGAGCGGATGCCCGTCGAGCTCGGGCTCCCGGTCCAGGATGTCGGCGAAGAACTCGACCTTGCCCGGCCAGCTCCGGACCCGGGTGCTCTCGGTCGAGAGCGCCACCAGCGCCAGGAAGTCCCGGTCCTCGGGCGCGCCCAGCTCCGCCGCGGCCTGCACGGTGCGCGCCCAGCCGTGGCGCGAGACCAGGGGCAGGTTCCGCTCGCCCGCGGCCTTGCGCGCCCGCTCGCTCATGGTGTCGATGATGCGGTGGATCTCGTCGCGGCGGGCCCGGCTCTCCTGGCCAGCCTGGAGGGCGGCCACGCGCGACACCGCCGAGGGCAGCAGGTCGTCCTTGTCGGCCAGGCGGCGCAGCTCCGCATGGTTGTGCAGCATCTCGGTCGGCGTGACGACCAGGTGCTCGATATAGCCCTTGAACAGGCGAGAGACCGTCAGGCGCGCATCGACCCCGTAGAACTCGTCGATGGTCTCGCAGGGCCTGGGCGGATCGTCGATAGGGCCGAGGGTGATCCTGTCCGCGGCGTCCCGGAACTCGGTGAAAAGCTCGCGCTCAACCACCGTCCCGTCCTCGCGGGGCCATTCGCGGACCACCCTGACGCCGTCGCTCCGCCGCTCCGCCAGCACGAGGCGCGCGATCTTGCGCGCCTCCTCCTCGGAGGTGCAGCGGGTCTCGATGACCCAGTGATCCCTTTTGAAGACCTGGACCTCGAACGTCGGACGCAAGTGGAGTCCTGTATCGAAATTATTCGATAAATGCTGCCTTCTTGCCGGAAGCAATGCAAGGCTGGCGCGTCCGGAAGTTTACTCCTCGTCGATGGCATCGGGATCGCGGGCATCGATGACGCGCCGCGCAGTCTCGTAGGAGAAGCCGGCGCGGCCCAGCGCCGCCAGGTCCCGCTCGCGCTGGGCCTCCCTGTCGCCGGCCCGGAAGGGGCCGAGCCGTCGGCGGCGGGCGAAGGCTTTGGCCGCCTCCAGGTCGAGGTCGCCGCCGATCTCCTCCCCCAGCGCATCCAGCGCGGCATCGGCCTGTTCGCGGCCGATGCCCTTGGCGGCAAGCTTCTCGCGGATCGCGCGGGTCGATG
Organism: Arenibaculum pallidiluteum; assembly: GCF_017355985.1. GTDB lineage: Bacteria > Pseudomonadota > Alphaproteobacteria > Azospirillales > Azospirillaceae > Arenibaculum > Arenibaculum pallidiluteum. The sequence goes on along the minus strand of NZ_JAFIQU010000006.1, from coordinate 323,960 downwards.
CGCCCCGGCGCTGCAGGCTCGCGGCCCTGGCCTCGGCATAGACACGGTCGTCCAGGATGCCGCTGCGCCGATAGCGCTCGACCAGCGCGTCCACCCAAGCCGCGCCCTCCTCGGGGTCGGTTCCGTGGTCCCGGGCCGAGCGTTGGACCCGGCGCATCAGGACCCGCCTCAGATTGGCCGAGGAGGTCGCGAAGCGCTCGAGGTAATGCAGCGCCGCGTTCTCCAGGGATTGCGGCGTGACCCGGCGGGCGACCTTGCGCCCCCGCTGCTCCGCTCCATCCATCCGCCCCTCCGCGCCTCCGCCGCCTCTTCCGACACCGTCTTTCGGCCCCGTCTCCGCCGGCCGGCTCCCGGAGCGAGCTTAGGCCCGGGCGCCGCCGGGCGGAAGATCCGCAGGGGCACGAGATCCCGCAGCCGCGGCGGGGCGCCATGCAGCCCCCGCGTTTGCGCGAGGCCTTCCCAGACGCTAGGGTCCGCCGCCATGCACAAGCCCCTGCCTCCCCAGCCCCGCGAAATCGGCGCCGTCAACTGGATCGGCCTCTGGACGCTGTTCCGCCGCGAGGTGCAGCGCTTCCTGAAGGTGTATCAGCAGACCGTCGCCGCGCCTGTGGTGACGACGCTGCTGTTCTATGCCGTCTTCGCACTGGCGCTGGGCGGGAACCTGCGCATGGTCGGCGAGACCCCCTTCCTGCAGTTCCTGGCGCCGGGCCTGATCATGATGGCCATGGCCCAGAACGCCTTCGCCAACACCTCCTCCTCGGTGATCATCGCGAAGGTCCAGGGCAACATCGTCGACGTGCTGATGCCGCCGCTGGCCCCGGCCGAGCTGGCGCTCGGCTACGTGATGGGCGGCGTCTGCCGCGGCCTGGCGGTGGGCATCGTCACGGCCATCGCCATCAGCCTGTTCGTGCCGCTGGAGATCGCCGCACCCTTCTATATCGTCTACCACGCGGTGATGGCGTCCATGCTGCTGTCGCTGCTGGGCCTGATCGGCGGCGTCTGGGCCGAGAAGTTCGACCACATCGCGGCCTTCACCAATTTCCTGATCACGCCCCTGACCTTCCTCTCGGGCACCTTCTATTCCGTCGAGCGGCTGCCCACCGCCTTCTGGTGGGTCGCGCACGCGAATCCCTTCTTCTACATGATCGACGGGTTCCGCTACGGCTTCATCGGCGTCAGCGACGGCACGCTCGGCGTGGGCCTGGCGCTGCTCGCCGGGACCAACCTCGCGCTCTGGGCGCTGCTGCTGCGCATGCTGTCCACGGGCTACAAGCTCAAGCCCTGAGCGGCGGCGCCAGACGCCAGCACCGTGGCCGCGACCGCAGCGCGGCCGATGCGCCGCCCCGCGGCAGGTACTCGGCCCCGCGCTGTTGACAAGCGCCGGGGCGGATCTTCTTAATTGCCGCTTTCCGTCCGGCGAACCCGTGCGTCCGCCGGTCCTGCCCGTTGGGGGATTTGCGTGATTCCTGTCGTGATGCCTACCTACGCCCGCGCGGACGTTGCGTTCGAGCGGGGCGAGGGCCCTTATCTCTTCGATGACAAGGGCAAGCGCTACCTTGACTTCATGAGCGGCATCGCCGTGAACGGCCTGGGCCACTGCCACCCGCGGCTGGTCGAGGCGCTGACCGCGCAGGCACGACGAATCTGGCACGTCTCCAACGTCTTCCGCGTCCCCGGCCAGGAGAAGGTGGCGCGCAGGCTCGTGGAGAATACCTTCGCGGACACGGTCTTCTTCACCAATTCCGGCGTGGAGGCGTGGGAGTGCGGGGCCAAGCTGGTCCGCAAGTACCATGACGAGACCGGCAATCCGCAGCGCTGGCGCATCATCACCTTCAACCAGGCCTTCCACGGGCGGACTATGACGGCGATTTCGGCCGCCAAGCAGGAGAAGCTCGTGAAGGGCTTCTACCCGCTGGTCGAGGGCTTCGACCAGGTCGCCTTCGGCAACCTGAACGAGCTGCGCGCCGCCATCACCGACGAGACGGCCGCCATCTGCGTGGAGCCCGTCCAGGGCGAGGGCGGCGTCCGCTCGGGCGACGCCGACTTCATGCGCGCCCTGCGCCAGGTCTGCGACGAGTTCGGCCTGCTGCTGTTCCTCGACGAGATCCAGACCGGCATGGGCCGCACCGGCAAGCTGTTCGCCCATGAATGGGCAGGCATCACGCCGGACGTGATGTGCATCGCCAAGGGCATCGGCGGCGGCTTCCCCGTGGGGGCGTGCCTTGCGACCGAGAAGGCCGCGGTGGGCATGACCGCGGGCACCCACGGGACCACCTTCGGCGGGAACCCGCTTGCCATGGCCGTGGCCGATGCCGTGCTCGACGTGATCCTGGAGCCGGGCTTCCTCGATCGCGTGGACGCCGTCGCACGACGCCTGCGCGCCCGGCTCGAGGCGCTGGCGGCCAAGCATCGCTCCGTCCTGACCGAGGTGCGCGGCATGGGCCTGCTGCTGGGCCTGCGCATCCGTGACGGCATCGCCAACACCGACGTGATCGCGGCGCTGCGCGACGCGGGGCTCGTCACGGTGGGGGCCGGGGACAACGTAATCCGGCTCCTGCCGCCGCTGATCATCGGGGATGCCGAGATCGAGGAGGGCTGCGCCATCCTCGACCGCGTGCTGTCCGAGACGAGGGCGTCGTGAGCGCGGCGTCCCGGCATTTCCTCGACCTCGACCGATTCGACGCGGCGACCCTGCGCGGGATCCTGGACCGCGGCGCCGCGCTGAAGCGCGCGGGCCGCGATCCCGCGCACCGGCCGCTGGCGGGCAAGACCCTGGCGCTGCTGTTCGAGAAGCCCTCCACGCGCACCCGCGTCTCGTTCGAGGTCGGCATGCGCCAGCTCGGCGGCGACGTGGTGATGATGGCCTCGTCCGACACGCAGCTCGGCCGCAGCGAGACGGTGGCGGACACGGCCCGCGTGCTGTCGCGCTATGTCGATGCGATCATGCTGCGGACCGACGACGCGCGGAAGCTCGAGGAGCTCGCCCGATACGCCACGGTGCCGGTGATCAACGGGCTGACCGACCTGTCGCATCCCTGCCAGATCATGGCAGACCTGATGACCTTCGAGGAGCACCGCGGCCCGATCGAGGGGCGGGTCGTAGCCTGGACCGGCGACGGCAACAACGTCGCCGCGAGCTGGATCCACGCGGCGGTGCGTCTCCGGTTCGAGATGCGGCTCGCCTGTCCGGCGGGGCTCACGCCCTCGGCCGAGCTGATGGCCTGGGCCGCGCGCGAGGGCGGGCGCGTGACCCTGACCGAGGATCCGCAGGAGGCCGTGCGCGGCGCGGACTGCGTGGTGACGGACACCTGGGTTTCCATGCACCAGCGCGATGCCGCCAACCGGCACAACCGGCTGGCCCCCTACAGGGTGGACGAATCCCTCATGAAAAGGGCGGCTCCGGACGCCATATTCATGCACTGTCTGCCCGCCCACCGCGGCGAGGAGGTGACCGATTCGGTCATCGACGGTCCCCAGTCGGTGGTCTGGGACGAGGCGGAGAACCGCCTGCACGCCCAGAAGGGCATCCTGTGCTGGTGCCTGGAGAGCTAGAGTATTGTCCGAAGCCACGTCCGAACGTCCCCTCGAGGACGACATCGTCCAACCCTTCCAGATCGACGCCTCGCACCTCCGCGGCCGCATGGTCCGTCTCGGGGGCGCGCTGGACGAGATCCTGACCAAGCACGCCTATCCCGGACCGGTCGCCCAGCTCCTGGGCGAGACCATCACCCTGGCTGCGACCCTCGCGGGGATGCTGAAGTACCAGGGAGTCTTCACCCTGCAGACCAAGGGCGACGGCCCGATCCGGCTGATGGTCGCCGATGTGACCAGCACGGGCGACCTGCGCGGCTATGCGCAGTTCGACGCCGAGCGGCTGCCCGAGGCGACCGCCGCGCCGGTCCCCGACCTGCTGGGCAAGGGCTACCTGGCCTTCACCGTCGACCAGGGCGAGCATACCGAGCGCTACCAGGGCATCGTGGAGCTGAGCGGCGCCACGCTGACCGACAGCGTGCAGCACTATTTCCGCCAGTCCGAGCAGCTCGAGACCGGGATCCGCGTCGCGGTCGAGAAGCGGGGCGAGGGCTGGCGCGGCGGCGCGCTGATGCTGCAGCGCCTGCCGGGCGAGGGCGGGACGGTGCAGCCTGGAAGCGACGTCGAGGACGACTGGCGCCGGGCCATGGTGCTGATGAGCACCGCCGAGGGCGGCGAGCTGACCGATCCAGGCCTCGGGGCCAACGACCTGCTGTACCGGCTGTTCCACGAGGACGGCGTCCGCGTCTGGCCTCCTACCGCCCTGCGCCAGGCCTGCCGCTGCTCGCGCGAGCGCGTCGCGACAGTGCTGGCGTCGCTGCCCCGCGAGGAGGTCGAGACGCTGAAGGTCGAGGGCAAGGTCAGCGCCACCTGCGAGTTCTGCAACAGCACCTACGACTTCGACGACGCCGATCTCGCGGCAATCTACGCGCGGCACTGAGCCCGGCGGCCGCGTCTTGGCCTGGACGGCGCTCACGGGACTGTTCGGCGTCTCGTTCCTGGCGGCCACGGTCCTTCCGGCCCAGAGCGAGCTGGTGCTGGCGGGGCTGCTGGCCGACGGGCGAATCGATCCCTGGCTGCTCGTCGCGGTCGCGAGCCTGGGCAACACCCTCGGCGCGGTGGTGAACTGGGGTCTCGGCCGCGGCGTCGAGCGGCTGCGCCGGCTGCCGGGGATGGGCGTGTCGGAGCGCGCCTACCGGCGTGCCGAGGACTGGTTCCGGCGCTTCGGGGCCTGGACGCTGCTGCTCTCCTGGGCGCCGTTCTTCGGCGACGCGCTGACCGTCGCAGCCGGCGCGCTGCGCACACCCTTCGTGCTGTTCCTCGTCCTGGTGGCGATCGGAAAGACCGCGCGCTATGCCGTCATGGTGCCGTTCCTCGGCTGAGTTCGAGTTCCAGCGGAGACCCTGCATGAGAATCCTTCCCCAGTCCCTGCGCCGGCTCCACCGGCATTCCGGACCGCGCCGGCTGCCGCGGTTTCGCGCGGCCGCCGTCGCCACTGCCGCCGTCGTCTCCTCCCTTGCGCTGGCGGCCTGCCAGACGCCGACGCCCGCGCCACCCATCGCGCCCCTGAGCTTCGCGCAGTACGGGCCCATCGCCTTCGATGTCGGGCAGGTGACGGTGGAGAACCGCTACGTGGCCCCGCTGGGCGGCGAGAATGTCGAGCACCTGGCCCCGACCCCGCCGGAGCAGGCGGTGCGCCGGTGGGTCGCCGACAGGATCCAATCGGTGGGCCGCGACGGCACGCTGCGGGTCGTGATCCATGACGCGCGGATTGTCGCCGTGCCGCTGCGCGTGACCCAGGGGATCCAGGGCTCGTTCCGGAACGAGCAGTCCACCCGCTTCGACGGCCGGATGGAGGTCGAGCTGGTGGGCGAGACCGGAGGCCGGCGCTTCCAGGGCTCGACCATCGCCACCGTCGAGCGCTCGCTCACGATCCCGGAGAACGCCTCGCCCTATGTCCGCGACCGTGCGCTGAACGACGTCGTCTCGGAGATGATGCGCGACCTGAACTACCGGCTGGAGACAGGGGCGCTCGGCAACCTGGCCCCGCTGATCCGGCGTTAGGGGCCTCAGCCGCCGCGGAACCCGCGCAGCCGCGGGTCGTCCAGGTTGATGCGGTCGCGCGGGCGCAGGGTTCGCGCGGCCTCCACCACCTCCTCCAGGAAGGCGCGGTAGCGCTCGGCGGGGTCGAGGCGCGGCGCCCCGGCGTCCAGCGGGCCGCCATAGGCCGTGTCGTTCTTCAGGAGCTCGGCGCCGGTTTCCTGCAGGAACGGGCAAACGAAGGCCATGAAGGGATCGTCGGCGATCTCGCCGACGTCGTGACGGGCCGGCTCGACCTCGAAGTCGCCGGCGCCGTCCGGCGGGGATAGGATCCGCAGCCCGCGATGGGACGTGGCCTCGGGCGCCGCGTTGGCCCGCGCGTCGCGGTCGAAGGCCTCGGGCGGATAGACCGCCGCGATGCTCGCGGGATCCCGGACGTTGGCGATGGCCATGCTGCGGCGCCTCCTGCTGCCTCTCGAAGGGACAACAGCTTCGTCCGGCGGCCGTCCCGTGGCAGCACCGAAGGGCCCAACGCAACGCAACGCAACGCGGCGCCGCGCGGCGCTGTTGACCCCGCATTCCCCGGGAGGTCACCGGGATCGCAGCAGCCGGGATGGCGTAATGGTCAAGGACAAGGCGGAACCCGTCCCCCACAGGGGACCAGGCCAGGATCCCCTGGCGGAGGAGCACGACGACGTCGAGGAGCGCGACAGGCCCGAAGGGCCGGTCCATTCGCCTTCGATCCACCCGGCGGAGGGGACGGGCGGCCAAGGCCTCGAGGAGCCGCGCCGGCCGGGCACGCCCAAGTTCTGAGCATTCCTGTGGAGCGTGCCCGGGACGGCACCCGGCTTCAGCCGATCGCGGCGCTGGGTTTCCCGATGATGGAGAGGAACTCGCGCCGCGTATCCGGATTGTTGCGGAACACCCCGAGCATGCGGCTGGTGACCATGGCGACGCCATGCTTGTGGACGCCGCGGGTCGTCATGCACTGGTGCTCGCCCTCGACCACGACGGCGACGCCCTGGGGCTGCAGCACCTCGTCGATGGTGTTGGCGATCTGGGCCGTCATCTTCTCCTGGATCTGCAGGCGCTTGGCATAGGCCTCGACGATCCGGGCGAGCTTGCTGATGCCGACGACCCGATGGCGCGGCAGGTAGGCGACATGAGCCTTGCCGATGATCGGCACCATGTGGTGCTCGCAATAGGATTCGAACCGGATGTCGCGCAGCACGACCATCTCGTCGTAACCCTCGACCTCCTCGAAGGTGCGCTGCAGGATGGCAACGGGATCGACCTTGTAGCCCGCGAAGAACTCCTCGTAGGAGCGCACGACGCGGTCGGGGGTTCCGCGCAGCCCTTCCCGGTCCGGATCGTCACCGGCCCACAGCAGCAGGGTCCGCACCGCCTGCTCGGCTTCGGCCCGCGTGGGCCGCTGAGCCGGCGCGCCGCCGCGCCTCTGCTGGGCGGGCTCCGCGACGATTTCGGCGCTGGCCGGGGAATTGGGCGCGGTCACAGCTTCATCCTTTCAGGAAGGGTCTTACTCTTTCGGGCGAGCTTAATGGATATTGCGCCCGCGGGCCCGCGGGTCAAGCTCGGTCACACGGATCGTCCGCTCCGGGGTCAGTTGAGCCGAACCTCCTGGTGCGGGCTGTCGAGCGAGAAAGCCGGGATCTCGACCTCGAAGCTCTCGCCGGCGGCCGTCTCCATCTGGTAGGCGCCGACCATGATTCCCGAGGGCGCGGACAGGGGGGTGCCGCTGGTATATTCGAAGGCCTCGCCGGGATGCAGGACCGGCTGCTCGCCGACCACGCCCGGCCCGCGGACTTCCTGGACCCGGCCGTGGCAGTCGGTGATGCGCCAGTAGCGCGTCTTCAGCTGGACCGTCTCGCGGCCGACATTCTCGATGCGCACGTGATAGGCCCAGACGTAATGAGCCTCGGCCGGCGAGGACTGCCCGTCGAGATAGGCCGGACGAACCGTCACGGTGATGGAGCGTGTGGTCTTGCTGTACATGCCGGAGCCGCGGTCGCACCGATGTTCCGACAAGTTAGGAACCCGTCTGCCCCTTGTCCAGGCATGGCGTCCGGCAGGAGGGCAGCAGGCGGGGCACGCACCCGAAATCAGCGCTCCATGGGCTGGGCCAGGCGCAGCAGCATGGAGACGAGGCCGCCCTCCTCGACCAGCATCGCGGCCTGTCCCGGCGACATCCACCGGCGCTCGCGCTGGCCGCGCTCGGGCCAGTCGTCGAGCTCGCGCTCGACCTCCAGGAGGTAGGCCTCGACGCGGCACGGCACCTCGCGCCCGGAGTCCAGCCGCTTGTCGTATTCGAAATATCCGAAGGGCGTCGGCGAGGGGCGCCCGACCAGCCCGGCCTCTTCGTACGCTTCCCTGGCGGCGAGTTCGTGCGGCTCCAGCCCGGACTCCGGCCAGCCCTTGGGAATGACCCAGCGCCGCGTCTCGCGGGAGGTCACCAGCATCACCTGGACGCGGTTGCCCTCGAGGCGGTAGGGGACCGCGGCGTACTGGGTCCTGAGCTTGGGTTTTCCCATTTCTCCTCGAACAGGCCGGCCGCGGCAGGACGGCTCAGTGCTCACAAGACCAGCTACTATAGTGCTTTCACGAAGTAGGCCGAGCGTTTCTTTTCGACATAGCCGAGACGGGCGTAGAAGCGGTGCGCGCCCTCGCGATGGAGCTGGGAGTGCAGGGTACAGGCCGCGAGGCCGCGGGCACGCGCCCAGGTCTCGGCCGCTTCCATCAGTGCAGCCCCAACGCCGCTCCCGCGCGCGGCCTCGTCGACGGTGAGGCTCTGGACATAGGCGCGAGGCGGCGCGTGCAGGCTCGCCATCGCGAAGGCGTGCAGGAAGCCCGTGACGCGCCCGCCGGCCTTCGCCACCAGCAGGAGCTGGTCGTCCCCCTGCGCGAGGTGCAGGAAGCGTTCGCGCACCTCCGCGACCGCTAAGGGATAGCCGAGCTGGCCGAGAAGGTCCGCCACGGCATCCGCATCGGCCGCGGTCATGGGGTGGATCGTCGCTGCCGGAGCCGGGGCCGGGACCGGCTCCACGGTCGGGGATGGTTCGGGGCGCGAAGGCGGCATGCCGGGCTCAGTCTCCGGCGGCGTCCAGCGTCAGGCACGGGCCGTCGGCCTCGACCGCGTCAGCGGGATCGTGTGTGACCAGCAGCGTCGGCAGTCGCTGCCGCCGCGCATGGTCGAAGACGAAGGCGCGGAACCGCGCCCGCAGATCGGCATCCAGTTTGGAGAAGGGCTCGTCCAGCAGCAAGGCCGCCGGCTCCGAAAGCAGCGTGCGCAGCAGCGCCGCCCGCGCCCGCTGCCCGCCCGACAGCGTCGCGGGATCCCTGCCGGCGAAGCCCTGAAGGCCGGCATCGGCCAGCGCCGCCTCGATCCGGGCCCGGCGCTCCGCCCCGCGCAGGCCGGACGGCAGGCCGAAGGCCAGGTTCTCCCCGACGGAAAGGTGCGGGAACAGGAGGTCGTCCTGGAACAGGATCCCGATGCGCCGGCGCTCGGGCGGGAGCGGCGCCAGCGCCCGGCCGCCGAGCCAGGCGCTTCCCTCGACCACGAAGGCGGGATCGAGCGTGCCGCAGAGGAAGGCCAACAGGCTCGACTTTCCGGACCCGCTGGGGCCCATCAGGACGGCGACGCGTCCGGGCTCGACCGTCAGGTCCAGCGGGCCCAGCAGGCGCCGGCCTCCCAGCCGCAGGGCGACGCGTTCGAGGACGAGTCCGGACGTGGCGCTCATGCCGCGCGCCCCATCCACCGGCGCATGGCGCGCCGCCGCCCCAGGGCAAGCGCCAGGGCGAAGCCGGCCAGGGGCAGCACCGCCTGGGCGAAGGCGGTGACCGCCAGGACGCGCCGGTCCGACCCCGCGGCGAGGGCTACGGCCTCGGTCGTCAGGGTCGGCAGCCTTCCGGCCCCGGCGAAGACCGTCGGCAGGTACTGAGCGACCGAGACGGAGAATCCGATGGCCGCCGCGCCGAGCACGACGCGGCGCAGCAGCGGCAGGCGCACGCGCCAGAAGACCCGGGCCGGCCGCGCTCCCAGGCAGGCCGCGGCCCGGTCGTAGCGTTCGTCCAGGCTGCGCCAGGGATCGGCCATGGACAGGAAGACGTAGGGCAGCACGAAGAGCAGGTGGCTCCACACCAGGGCGGGCCAGGTCCCATCCAGGCCGGTCGAGACCAGCAGAACCTGCACGCCGAACAGGAAACCGACCTGCGGCACCAGTAGCGGCAGGTAGAGCAGCCACAGGCCGCCGGCGGCGGGGCGCACCCCCGCGCGCCGCTCGTGCTCGAGGCAGCCCAGCGCCAGCGCCAGCGCCACCACCGTCGCCGCAGCGCCGGCCGCGAGGGTGTTCGCAAGCGGGCGGGCGAGGCCCGGCAGCGCGCGGGACCAGGCGTCCAGCGACCAGGCGGCGGGCAGCATGTCGGGAAAGCGCCAGCGCAGGGCCAGGGACCAGACCGCCAGAGCCAGCACCGCGCCGATCGCGGCCGCCAGCACCGCCCCAGCGGCGGCGGCCCCGGCGGCCTGCGCCGCCCGCCCCGGACCGCCGCGCGCCCCGCCGACGAGCCAGGGTCGGGCCAGCCGCCCGATGGCGGCCTCGGCCATGCGCAGGCCCGCGATGGCCCCCACCACCAGCAGAAGCTGCAGGCAGGCCCCCGCGGCGGCCTGCAGGCGCAGCGTCAGGTCCGGATCGCCGAACCAGCGCAGGACCAGCACCGCAAGCGTCGGCGGCGTGGTGGGACCCAGCACCATGGCCATGTCGACGACCGACAGGGAATAGGCGAGCACCGCGTAGACCGGCAGCCGCATCTGTGGCCAGACCAGCGGAAGGACGGCCTTCAGCCAGGCCTGAACGGGGCCATAGCCCATGCAGCGTGCCACCGTCAGCGTGCGGCCCGCCGGCACCTGGCCGAGTGCGGCGAGCAGCATCAGGACCAGGAACGGCGCCTCCTTCAGCGCCAGCGCCAGGGTCAGGGCGATCGCCCCGGGATCCTGAACCAGCGCGATGTCCGGAGGGTAGGTCCAGCCCGTCGCCCAGGGCGAGAGCAGCCGCACGATCCAGCCGGATGGCGCCGCCAGGAAGGCGAAGCCGATGGCGAAGGCCGCGTGGGGCAGTGCCAGCAGTGGCGCGAGGCCGGCGCGCAGCACGCGGGCGGCGCGGGTTCCGCCAGCCGCCCCCACTGCAGCCATGGCGATCAGCAGCGCCAGGAGGGTCGAGCCGATGCCGCTGACCAGGCTGGCCGCGACCGCGCCACCCACTCCGGGCGCCGCCGCCAGGGCGCGCCACGGATGGAGGCCGGGCTCGGTGGCACCCAGCACCGGCAGCACTCCGAAGGCGGGAAGCAGCGTGCCCGCGAGCCCCGCCAGGATCGGGCCGAGGAACAGCCCCAGCGTCAGCGCGGGAATCCACGACAGGCCCCTCGGCCGGCCCGTTGAGGAGGAGACCGATTGCCGGGCGGCCCTGCGGCCCGCGGCGACGGCGGCGCGGAAAGCCTCCTGAATTAGGCCGGTCATCGTCCGGCCGATCCCCGTCGCGCCATTCCGGTCGCATTCCTCCTTCCGGACCCCGCTCCGTCGTGCAGGCTAGCCCAGGGCTGAACCGGCAGCCAGACATCGGCATGGCGAAAATGTAACGGTTCACGGGAGTTTGATGTCACGCCTGCCTCTGGCCGGCTGCTGCCGGCTCGCCGCCCCATGCATGTCTCTTCAAGCCGGGGGACATCGATGCTATATGAACCCCGCCTGAAACTGTTCGGGACCCTGTCCATGTCAAGCCCGTGCGTCCTGCGACGACGAGGGATCGACGGTCCGCTCAATGCGGTCCGTGCGGTCGCCCTGCGGCGCGCCGAGGCTTGGGGTTGCGGGGGCTGAAGGGCCCGGCTCGACCCGGCAGCGGCGCAAGCGCCGCTTCTCCATGCTCCTTGCCGGGAAAGTCCTTCTGACATGAACATCGCGCTCGAACTGCCGCAGCATGCCCACGGCATCGAGGCTCTTCTCGACCTGTCCTTCGGCCCGCACCGCACCGCGAAGACGGCCTATCGGCTGCGCGAGGGCGTCGCGCCGGTTCCCGAGCTGTCGCTGATCGCGACGGACGATGCCACCGGTGCGCTCGACGGAACCATCCGCTTCTGGCCGATCCTGATCGGCGGGCGCACCCCGACGCTGCTGCTGGGCCCGATCGCCGTGGCGCCGCACCGGCGGGGAACCGGCCTCGGCGGCGCCCTGATCCTGTCTGGCCTCGATCGCGCCCGGCAGTTGGGCTGGCGCAGCACGCTGCTGGTGGGCGACGCCCCCTATTACAGCCGGTTCGGCTTCACGCGGGAGCTGACGCGCGACATGGCCATGCCGGGCCCGGTGGAGCTGAGCCGCTTCCTGGGCCTGGAGCTGGTTCCGGGCGGGCTGGCCGGCGCGGGCGGCCTGCTCGGTCGCTGGCCGGCGGGCCGGCCGCTGCCGGGGGCGGAGGCGCCGGGAACGGATGCGTTGGGGGCGGATGCGGCCGTGATCGACAGGGCGCGCCAGGCGGTCGCCACTCCGGCTTGAACGGCGGAGCGGCTTCCCCTATAACCGCACAGGAGCGCGGGCGTAGTTCAGCGGTAGAACGTCAGCTTCCCAAGCTGAATGTCGCCGGTTCGATCCCGGTCGCCCGCTCCATCCCCCCTTCTTCCAGCCGGTCCGACCCCGGCCTGACTGCTCCGCCGCTGCCGGCAGGGCGGGCCTCCCGCTGTATGCCGGGATCATCATCCCGCCGTGGTCGCAATCTGTCTGCCGATTGAATGTTGGAACCAGGATCATCATCCCGCAGTCCGCGTGGAAGGAGGATCCGATGGCCCGCTATCTCAAGCAAGGTCGTGATCCCGGCCTGATCGCCGAGGCCGATGCCAAAGTGCGCGCGATCGTCGAAAGTACGCTGGCCGATATCGCGGCGCGGGGCGATGCCGCGGTCCGGGAGCTCTCGGTTAAATTCGATGGTTGGGACCGCGACGACTACCGGCTGACCGACCAGGAGATCCGCGATTGCCTGTCCGAGCTGTCGTCGAGGGATCTCGATGACATCCGCTTCGCCCAGGAGCAGGTCAGGAACTTCGCCCGGCATCAGCGCGAGGCGCTGAAGGACCTCGAGGTGGAGACGCTGCCCGGCATCGTGCTCGGGCACAGGAACATTCCGGTCAACTCCGTCGGCTGCTACGTGCCCGGCGGCAAGTACCCGCTCCTCGCCTCCGCCCATATGTCTGTCATCACCGCCCGGGTCGCCGGCGTCGGGCGCGTCGTCACCTGCGCGCCGCCCTACCAGGGCCGGCCGGCCCCCGCGATCGTCGCGGCGCAGCACCTGGCGGGCGCCGACGTGATCTACTGCCTGGGGGGTATCCAGGCCGTGGGCGCCATGGCGCTGGGAACGGAGACGATCCAGCCCGTCGACATGATTGTCGGGCCGGGAAACGCCTACGTCGCCGAGGCCAAGCGGCAGCTCTTCGGGCGGGTGGGCATTGACCTGCTCGCTGGCCCGACCGAGACGCTGATCATCGCTGACGACACGGTGGACGGCGAGATCTGCGCCACCGACCTGCTGGGCCAGGCGGAGCATGGCCCGACCACGCCCGCGGTGCTGCTGACCAATTCCGAGAAGCTCGCGCGGGAGACCATGGTGGAGGTCGAGCGCCTGCTCGGCATCCTGCCGACGGCCGAGGTCGCGCGGAAGTCGTGGCAGGACTATGGCGAGGTGATCGTCTGCGACAGCTACGAGGAGATGGTGGCCGAGGCGGACCGCATCGCCTCGGAGCATGTCCAGGTCATGACGCGGGACCCCGACTACTTCCTCGAGCGGATGACCAACTACGGCGCGCTGTTCCTGGGGCCGCGCACCAACGTGTCCTACGGCGACAAGGTGATCGGCACCAACCACACGCTGCCGACCAACAAGGCGGCGCGCTACACCGGCGGCCTCTGGGTGGGCAAGTTCCTGAAGACCTGCACCTATCAGAGGGTCCTGACCGACGAGGCCTCGTCCATGATCGGCGCGTACTGCTCGCGTCTGTGCATGCTTGAGGGGTTCGCAGGCCACGCGGAGCAGGCCAATATCCGCGTCCGCCGCTACGGCGGCCGGAACGTGCCCTACGCCACCGCCGCTGAGTAGCGGGGAGGGCCGGCCCCACACCCCGCCCAATCTTATGCCGACGTCTTCATGGTCGCCCTGGTGGGACCGGTCCTGGCGCTCGCCACCGTGATCCTCCTGGGGGCCCTGTTCGGCTCGTTCTGAAGGCGGCGCGGGTATCTCTCGGCCCCCGCGCGCCGGCGCGGGCCGCTGACGACCCGTGCCGATCGCGGACGGCTTCGGTCAGAAGGCGACGTCGTCGCCGCCCTTGAGGGACAACATGGAGCGGGCCTCCTCGGGGGTCGCGACCTCGAGCCCCAGCCCCTCGACCAGCGCCCGGACGGTGCGGACCTGCTCCGCGTTCGATTCGGCGAGGCGGCCCGGACCGCTCCACAGGCTGTCCTCCAGGCCGACGCGGACATTGCCGCCGAGCGCCAGCGACATGGAGGCGATCGGCATCTGGTTGCGCCCGGCGCCGAGCACCGACCACACGTACTGGTCCCCGAACAGGCGGTCCGCGGTGCGCTTCATGTGCATCACGTCCTCGGGGTGCGGGCCGATCCCGCCAAGGATTCCGAAGACCGACTGAACGAACAGCGGCGGCTTCACCAGGCCGCGGTCCAGGAAATGGGAGAGGTTGTAGAGGTGCGAGATGTCGTAGCACTCGAACTCGAAGCGGGTGCCGTTCCCCGAGCAGCTCTCCACGATGTGCTGGATGTCCTTGTAGGTGTTCCTGAAAACGAGGTCGCGGCTGTTCTCGAGGTGCTGGCGCTCCCAGTCGTGCTTGAACTCCTTGAAGCGGTCGAGCATCGGGAAGAGCCCGAAGTTCATCGACCCCATGTTCAGCGACGCGACCTCCGGCTTGAACCGGGTGGCAGGACGCAGGCGTTCCTCGACGGTCATGTGCGGGCTGCCGCCGGTGGTCAGGTTGATGACGGCCTTGGTGCCCTGCTTGATCCGCGGAAGGAACCGCTCGAAGGCGGCCGGGTCCTGCGTCGGGCGGCCGGTCTCCTCGTCCCGGGCGTGAAGGTGCAGGATCGTCGCGCCCGCCTCGGCCGCGGCGATGGCCGCCTGGGCGATCTCGTCGGCCGTCACCGGCAGGTGGGGCGACATGGACGGGGTGTGGATGGCGCCCGTGACGGCGCAGGTGACGATGACCTTGCGTGCGGGCTTCTTCGTGGCGCTGGCCATGGCGGCCTCTCCTCCTGTGGGGCTCAAAGAGCGACGATGTTCCCGCAGACGCTCAGTGCCTGGCCGCTGACGTTGCGGCCGGCGGTGGAGCAGACGAACAGGATCGTGTTGGCGATGTCCTCGGCCGTGACCATGCGGCCGAGCGAGGCCTTGGCCCGGTACTCGGCCTCCATCTCGTCGTAGGGCACGCCCAGCGCGCCGGCCCGGGCCGAGATCACGGCCTCGATGCGCGGCCCCTGCACGACGCCGGGCAGAACCGCGTTGACCCTGATGCCGTCCTTGCCGAGCTCGATGGCCAGGCTCTTGACCATGCCGACGATGGCCCATTTCGTCGCGGCATAGGGCAGGCGGAAGGCGTAGCCGAGCCGGCCTGCCACCGAGGACAGCGCCACGATCGACGCGTCCTGCGATGCCTTCAGCATCGGCACCGCGCGGGTCAGGCAGTAGAAGTGGCTGTCCAGGTTCACCGCGACCGTGCGGTGCCAGTCCGCGTCCGAGATCTCCTCGACCGCGGCCGTGGGCCCGGCGATGCCGGCATTGTTGACGAGCACGTCCAGGCCGCCCCAGCGCTCCTCCACCTCGCGGAAGAGAGCGTCGACCTGCACGCGCTCGGACACGTCCGTCCGGGTCGCCCCGTGATCGGGATGGGTGGCGCGGAACTCCGCGAGCGCGGGCTCCGAGATGTCGCAGACATGGACGGCCGCGCCCGCCGCGATGAAGCCGTCGGCGATCGTGCGCCCGATGCCCGCCGCGCCGGCGGTGACCAGCACGCGCCGCCCCTTGAGGCCGTATTCCATTCCGGGTGATCCGAACATCTTTCCTGATCCCTTCACGAGCCGCTCGACGCGGCGATCTTGTGCGCGAGCAGCGCCATCAGCCGGCGGTCGCGCCAGGCTTGGCGCGCCGGCAGCCCTTCGGCCGGCAGAGCCTTTCGGCGCTCGGCATGGATGCGGGCGACGACCGGATGGGTCCAGCCGGCAGGCGGCAGGGGCTCGGCCTCGACCCGGTCGTAGAAGCCGCCGTACCGCGCGGCATAGTCGGCGACGCCTTCGGGCGCGTTCAGGTCGATGGTCTCGAACGGTCCCATGAAGGACCAGCGCAGGCCCAGCCCGTCGCGCACGCAGCGGTCCAGGTCCTCGGGCGAGACGTAGCCATGGGCGACCAGGCGCAGCGCCTCGTTGAGCAGCGCGCCCTGCAGCCGGTTCAGGACGAAGCCCTCGATCTCGCGCTCGACGGTGACCGGCACCTGGCCGACCTGCTCCATCAGCGCGCGGGTCCGCGCCACCGCGTCGTCGCTGGTCCAGGGCGTCCGGCACAGCTCCACCAGCGGGATCAGGTGAGGCGGGTTCACGGGATGCGCGACCAGACACCGGCCGCGCCCGGCCAGCCCCTCCGTGAAGGCGGAGCCCGGGATCGCCGAGGTCGAGCTGGCGATCACCGCGCCCTCGGGCGCCAGGCGGTCGAGCCCCGCGAAGGCGGCGCGTTTCAGGTCCAGGCGCTCCGGCAGGTTCTCCTGCACGTAGTCGGCGCCCGCGACCGCCTCGGCCATGTCCTCTGCCACGGAGAGGCGCGCCAGGATGGCTCCGGCGCCTTCCTTCAGCAGCCCGGCGCCTTCGAGGTCGCCGAGGCTGGAGCGGATGATGTCGAGCGCCTTGGTGGCCTCGGCGGGCGAGGCGTCCGCGAGGCGCACCTCGCAGCCGCCGCGGGCGAAGACGATGGCCCATGCGCGACCAATCAGGCCGCTCCCGATGATCCCGACCCTGGTGGTCATGATCCTTCCTTCCGCTGATTGCCGCCGCCTGTCAGAGCCATAGGACCTCGCGCCGGTAGTCCAGGTCCTCCAGCAGCGGCCGGCTCGGGCCGTGATGGACCACGCGCCCGCGCTCCAGCGCATAGGTCCGATCGGACAGGGACAGGACCAGGTCGAGGTTGTGGTCGACGATGATGATGGAAACCTCCCGCCGCAGGCGGTCGAAGACCGTGAACAACTCCTCGGTCACGGCCGGCGACAGCCCTTCGAACGGCTCGTCGAGCAGCAGCACGCGGACGTCGCCGTGCAGCGCGCGGGCCACCGCGACCATCTGCTGCTCGCCGCCCGAGAGGTAGTCGGCCGGCGTGTCCAGGCGCTCGCGCAGCCGCGGGAAGAACTCGAGGATGCGCTCCGTGTCCCAGTGCCTGCCCGCGCCGGTGCGGCGGCGCAGGCGTCCCAGCATCAGGTTGTCGGCCACGCTCATGCCGGCGAACAGCCCGCGGCCCTGGGGCACGTAGCCGACCCCGAGGCGCGCGATCTCGGGTGCGCTCAGGCCGGCCAGGTTCCGCCCCTCGTAATCGATGGTGCCCGAGGCCGGCGGCGCGATGCCGATGATGCCCTTGAGCAGCGTCGACTTGCCGGCGCCGTTCCGGCCGAGCAGCGCGACGATCTCGCCTTCGTGCAGGTCGAAGGACACGTCGTTGATGATGTGGCTCTTCCCGTAGAGCACGTTCAGGTCGCGTACGGCCATGACCACGGCGCTTCCCGCCGCGCTCTCGCGCGGACGGGACGCGATCGCCGCGGTGCCGGAGCCGATGTAGACCTCCTGCACGCGGCGGTCGGTGCGCGCCTCCTCGACCGTGCCGTCGACCAGGACCTGGCCCTGGTTCATCACGGTCACGCGGTCGGCGAAGCCGAACACCCGGTCGATGTCGTGCTCGACGAGCAGCACCGGGATGTGGTCGGCAATGCGCCGGATCAGGGCCGCGATGCGCTCGCGCTCCGCCGCGGCCAGCCCCGCCAGCGGTTCGTCCAGGAGCAGGATCGAGGGGCGGGACGCGAGGGCGATGCCCATGTCCACCAGGCGCTGCCCGCCGTAGGAGAGGCTCCCGGCCAGCGCCTGCTCGGTCCCGCCGAGCCCCATGAAGGCGATGACCTCCCTGGCCTCGGCGTTGATCTCCTCGATCGCGTCGGCGGGCCGCCAAGCGTTGAAGCGATGGGCGTGCCGCGCCTGGGAGGCCAGGCGGATGTTTTCCTCGACGGTGAGGTCGGGGAACAGGTTGGTGATCTGGAACGAGCGCGCGAGGCCGGCCTGGCAGATGCGGTGCGGCGACAGGCCCGACACCGTCGCGCCGCCCAGGCGCACGGTCCCCGCGCTCGGCGCGAACATGCCGGAGATCAGGTTGAAGACCGTCGTCTTGCCGGCGCCGTTCGGCCCGATCAGCGCGTGCAGCGTGCGGTCCCGGACCGCGAAGGACACGTCGCTGACCGCGGCCAGCCCGCCGAAGCGCTTGTGGAGACCTTCGCAGGTCAGGGTGTGGCCGCCGGCCTCCGCGGCCTCGCGCAGGAAGGCGGGCACGGCCGTCCCACCCGCGCCCTGGCGGGCCGAGACGCGGTTCGCCATGGCGGCCTCGCCGACCGGGGGCGGGCGCAGCATCGACCACAGGCGCGCGCCGACGCCGACGAGCCCCGTCGGCGAGAACAGGATGAAGCCGACGAAAAGGAGACCGAACCAGAGCAGCCAGTTCGGCGTCCACATGGAGAGGTATTCGCGGAACAGGATGTAGAAGACGACGCCGAGCGCCGGCCCCAGGAAGCTGCGCATGCCGCCGATCACGACCATGGCCAGCAGCTCGCCCGAGAAGGCGACGCTGGTCGGCTCGGCCGAGGCGAAGCGGTTCTGGAGCACGAACAGCGCGCCCGCGAAGCCCGTGAGCGTCGCGGAGATCACGAAGGCCACGAGCTTGTAGCGGCGGGTCGGATAGCCGACGAAGGAGGCGCGCTGCTCGTTCTCGCGGATTGCGACCAGGGTCCGCCCCAGGGGCGAGCCGAGCAGCCGCCAGAGCCCCGCGGCCACCGCGAAGGTTAGGATCCCGACAAGGGCATAGAAGGCCCGCGGGTCGTTGAAGTCGATGCCGAGCAGCACCGGCCGCTGGATCCCGCCCAGGCCGTTCTCGCCCCCGGTCAGGGCCGTCCAGCGGAAGGCGGTCGCGAAGGTCATGGCCGTGAAGGCGAGGGTCAGCAGCGAGAAGTAGACGCCGCGCCGGCGCAGGAACAGGAATCCGGCGACCGCCGCCAGCGCGGCGACGACCGCGACGGCGCCGAGCACGGGGCCGAGGACGCCGCCCGGGAGCCAGTTGAGCTGGATCAGCGCCGCCGCGTAGGCCCCGATGCCGAACCATGCTCCATGGCCGAACGACACGAGCCCCGTGTAGCCCACCAGCAGGTTCAGGCCCATCGCCGCGATCACCAGGATCAGGCAGATCGTCGCGGAGTCGTAGGTGAGCCCGATCGCCTGGAACAGGAACGGCAGGAAGACGATCCCGGCCGCCGCGACCACGAGCTGCATGGGCACGGAGGATCTCCGCCTGACCGTGACCGCTGGCCCGGCCAGCCCGATCGGATCCGATCCGGCGCTCTTCTGGGTGGTCATGGGCCCTCACTCGAAACGCAGGATGCGCTCGCCGAACAGGCCCCGTGGTCGGAGCAGCAGGACGAGGAGCATCAGGAGGTAGATCGAGGCCTCGGCGGCGGCGGGCACATAGTGGACCGCCAGGCCACGCACGATGCCGACCAGCACGGCCGCCACGACGACGCCCCAGAAGCTGCCGAGCCCGCCGATGACGACGACCACGAAGGCGGCCGTGATGATCTCCGTCCCCATGGCGGGATGGACGCCGGTGATCGGGGCGAGCAGCACCCCCGCGAGGCCGGCGAGCCCGATCCCGAGCGCGACGACGGCGCTCATGACGGGGGCCAGAGAGATGCCGAGAACGGCGACCATGTCGGGATTCTGGACACCGGCCTTCACCACGCGGCCGAAGGAGGTCCTGTTCAGCAGGAGCCAGGTGGCCGCCACGGCGAGCGTTGCCACGGCCAGCATGGCCAGCCTGTAGTAGGGGAAGATCAGGTCGCCGACGAAAAGCTGGCCCCGGATGAAGTCGGGGATTTGGAAGGGCAGGGGCGCCGCCCCCCAGAGGATGCGGATGCCCTGCTCGATCACCATGGCCAGGCCGAAAGTGAGCAGGAGGCCGAGGATGGGATCGGAGCGGTAGAAACGCCGGAACATCGTCCGCTCCAGCGCGATCCCGATCAGCGCGACCAGCACCGGCGAGAGAACGAGCGCGCCGGTGAAGCCGAGACGCTGCGCGATCTCGACGGCGAAATACGCGCCCAGGGCATAGAAGGCGCCATGCGCGAGGTTGACGATCCCGCCCAGGCTGAAGATCAGGGACAGCCCGAGCGCGATGAGCAGGTAGTAGGCGCTGACGACCACGCCGTTGAGCACCTGCTCGAAGACGAAGATGAATTCTTCCATCGGCTCCATCCAGCGGCCGCGGACGCGCAATCGGGAGCACCGCGCCGGCGGGGCCGGGCGGTGCCGCTTTGCTCAGGAAAGGGCGCAGGCGCTCTCGGACCGGGGCAGCGCGATGCGCTCGAGATCCTCACCGGGACCGGGGACAGGCTCGCTCAGCAGCAGCATGTCCCACTTGTCGGCATGCTGGGCGGCAGGCTTCGGCCGGATCGTGTACATCTCGTTCATGAGCTGGTGGTCCCAGCTCCGGAAATAGCCCTCCCGCCCTTTGAGGACATCGAACTTGGCGCCGGATTCCAGATGGCGGAGTATGGCATCGGCTTCGGTCGACCTGGTCTCGTTCATCGACTGGGCCAGGATCTTCATGCCGAGATAATCGCCCCAGGCCTGGTTCTCCGGCGGCTTTCCCCAGCGCTTCGTGAAGGCTGCGACGAAGGCCTTCGCGCTCTCGGTGCCGATGGTGTGATGCCAGAGGGCCGGCCAGATACCGGCGAAGGCGTCGGCACCCGCGCCCCAGGCCGCGGCCGTGTCGAAGCCCCCTCCTGCCAGTGGGAAGTCGAGGCCGTACTCCTTGTATTGCTTGATGAAGTTCGTGATCTGGTTGCCGGCGAGGTTTGAGAAGACGACGTCCGGGCGGGCGCGCCGGATCTTCAGGATGAACGGGCTGAAATCGGTAGCGTCCGTCGGCACCAGCTCGTTCTGCGACAGGTCGGCGCCGTTCTTCTGCGCATAGCGGCGGCTGACCTCCAGCAGGTCGTGACCGTAGGCGTAGTCGGCGGTCAGGCCGAACCACTTCTTGCCCTGGACCATGCCCTCGCGCTTGAGGCTGTCGCCCACGGCGTTGATGTACATCGTGTTCGCGGCCTCGATGTGGAACATGTAGCGGTTGCAGGCCTTGCCGCGAAGCTCGTCGGAATTGCAGCCGGTCTGGATGAACGGCTTCTTCTCGCGAAGGGCGACCTGGGAGATCGCGAGGCCCGAGGCGGAGCTGATCTCGCCGAGGATCGCGATGACGTTGTCGCGGCCGAACATGCGGTCCGCCTTGGTGGAGGCGGTGGATGGATTGACGCTGTCCTCGGCCACCAGCTCGACCTTGCGGCCCAGCACGCCGCCGGCCGCGTTGATCTCCTCCGCGGCGAGGGTGACTCCCATGACGCCGTACTCGCCCAGCGGGCCGAGAAAGCCCGTGCGCGGGGTCAGGTGCCCGACGCGGATGATGTCGGACTGCGCGCGGACGATGGCCGGCGCTCCGATCGCCGCCAGGACGGCGGCCCCGGCGGAACCCTTGAGGATTGTGCGTCGCGACACTCCATCCAGCTTGATCATCTGTGCGGCCCCTCCGTGGCGGTTACCATTGCGTGGCGGCGTGCGATATGTGATCTCAGTTAAGGGCGATATGTTTGGCGCGTCAACAATCAGGTCCCATGACGGACATGCGCAAAGGGTGGAGGTGACGATGCTTGGGCTGGAGCCGATCAGCCGCGAGACGGTCGGAGGGCGCGTCTACCGGGACCTGCGCGAACTGATCATGGCCGGGCAGATCTCGCCGGGAGAGCGGCTCTCGATCCGCGCACTCGCCTCGGCGCTGGGCACCAGCGTGATGCCGGTGCGCGACGCGGTCGCGAAGTTGGCGGCCGAGCAGGCCCTGGAGGTGCTGCCGAACCGCGCCGTGCGCGTTCCGCCCATGACCCAGGACCGGTTCGAGGAGCTCCGGGCGATCCGCCTGCTGCTGGAGGGCCACGCCGTCGAGATCGCGACGGCGCGCATGACGCCGGCCCGGCTGGCCCGGCTCCACGCCATCCATGCGGAGTTCGAGGCCGAGCACGACCGCTCCGAACCGGACGCCGGCGCCCTGGTCCGCCTGAACAAGGACTTTCATTTCCACATCTACGAAACGGCGGAGATGCCGTCGCTTCTGCGGATCATCGAGGGCCTGTGGCTGCAGATCGGGCCGGTGCTGAACTACGACCTGCGCTCGAAGTCGAGGCGCACGAAGGATCGGACGGCGCTCGGGTTCCACCTCGCCCTCGTCCAGGCGGCCGCCCGCGGGGACGCGGCCGGCGCCCGTGCCGCCCTGGTCGGCGACATCAACGCCGCAGGCGACTTCATCCTGAGCTGCGGTGCGCTCCTCGGCGCGTCCCCGGCGGAGCGCCCCGAGCGCGGGCGCGGGGCGAAGCGGGCCTGAATTCCCGCGGGGGCGCGCCTGTCAGTCGATGCGACGAAGGCCGCGACGGAAGCGCTCGGCATTGCGGACATAGGTCTCCGCGGACCGCCCGAGCTGCGCGATCGCCTCCTGGTCGAGCTCGCGCGCCAGCTTCGCGGGGGCGCCGATGATCAGGGAGCCGTCCGGGAACGCCTTGCCCTTGGTCACGAGCGCGCCCGCCCCGACGAGACAGTTTCGGCCGATGCGGGCGCCGTTGAGGATGGTGGCGCCCATGCCGATCAGTGTGCCGTCGCCGACGGTGCAGCCATGGACGATGGCATGGTGCCCGATTGTGCAGCCGCTACCGACCGACAGCGGGAAGCCGGGATCGGCATGAAGCATCGCCCCGTCCTGGACGTTGGTCCGGTCGCCCACGACGATGTCCTCGTTGTCGCCCCTGAGAACGGCGCCGAACCAGATCCCGACCGCCCTGCCGAGCCTCACGCGGCCCATCACATGGGCATCTGGCGCGATCCAGCAGTCGGGCGCGACTTCGGGCTCGATATCGTCCAGGGCATAGAGCGGCATCGCTTTCCTCCTAGGTAACGGACGAGACGCCGGAGGCGGCACCCCGCGCCTGGCAAGGTGCCTCGGGGCTTCGCGGCGATCCCGTCGCGCCGATCAGCTTCAACGGCGCCCCAGTGAACAGCAATTCTCTGGCCCTGTCCTGGCCGGGCTGCTGGAGGTCGAGGTTCTTGAATGGGCGGATCGGCCGGCCTGGAATCAGAACGGGCCCCGAAGGGCCCGTCCGCAGCGATCGTCTGGCTTTCCCGCGCTCAGCCCGGCTGGGCGATCGGGCTCCTGGCCTCTTCGATCTGAATGAGCTGCGGCGCACTGCCATGCGCGACGCGCCAGCCCGTCACGGCGCTGCACGCCAGCAGCACGAGGGTCACGGCGAAGAGCCCGTACACCACCACGGCGTCGGGCGAAAGGCGGCGGAAGGCAACGCGTCCCTGGTGCTGATGGGCCAGTGTCGTCATGATCAAGGATGCTCCCGGAAGCCAACTCGCGCGGTTGGCAATGCTATTACACCCGAAATCTTCTAATAGCCGGTAAACAGAACAACCCAATTTCGGGTACTCAAGTCGCCGCCGGGCGATATCTTCGAAAATGGGGAAAATGCGATCTATCCACCAAGTATAGGAATGGGGCGTTCGGGATGCCCCCTACGCCACTACCCATAGTAGATCGCCTGGGCTTCAGCCCTTGGGCTTGCGGGTGTCCTCGCGACCGTAAAGGCCGTCCTGGCGTTGAGGATCCGCCTCGATCCTCACGGTCGCCGTGCCGTCCTTCGTCATGCCGAGCTGGCGCGCCGCTCTCTTGGACAGGTCGATGACGCGGCCGCGGACATGGGGGCCCCGGTCCGTAATCTGCACCTCGGTCTTCCGCCCATTCTCGATGTTCGTCACCTCGGCCTCCGTGCCGAGCGGCAGCGTGCGGTGGGCGGCCGTCTGCTCGTTGGTGTTGAAGCGGTCGCCGGCGGCGGTCCTGCGACCATGGAACCTGTCGGCGTAATAGGAGGCCTCGCCGCGCTGGACGAACTGCCGCTTCAGCTCCTTCGGGCGCTCCCCGGCCGCAAGGCCAGCCGTGCCGGCCAGCAGCGATGCCGAGGCCGCAAGGACGAGCGCCACGTGTTTCCCGCTTCTCAAGGCTTGTCTCCTGACCGTTCCGATCCCGTCGTGAACAGGGAGGCGGCCAGCGCATTCCCGTGACATTCCGCGGGACCGGGGCGACCCAGGAACCTGCCGCGGGCCCCGCCGTTACCTCCTGCAGCGGAATCCCTGAGCGGGCGAGGAGGCCCGAGCTATGCCCAACATCTTCGTGATCATCGGCGTGATCGTCGTCGTTCTGGCCATCCTGTCCTTCCTGGGGCTGCGCTGATTCTGCCCGCGCCCACCGGCGCCGGCACGCCCGCTCAGAAGCGGAGCCTGCCGATCAGCCCGAAATACGGCTTCGATACGCCGACGAGGGGGATCAGCGTCGCGGAATCGTCAACCGCCTCGGTCAGGAAGAACGCCGTCGTGTAGGCCAGCGCCGCGCCGGCTATCACGTCACGGACATGATGGTCGTCGGACTCGACGCGGCTGTAGCCGACGACGGATGCGACAGCCGCCGCGGGCAAGCCGTATTCCCACCCATAGCGGAAATGAAGGTATGCGGCGCCCGAGAAGGCCTTTGCGGCGTGGCCGGATGGGAAGGCTTCCCTCCCGCCGTTCGGGCGCTTCCCCCACCCAGTGCCGTCGAAGGTTTCCTTCAGACCTTCGGTGAGCACGAGCGTGACGCCGAAGGTCGCGCCCAGCTGCGCCAGGCCCTCACGGTCGTCCCTGGCGGCGGAAATGCCCCCCGCCGCCAGGGGAATTCCGTAGCGCATCAGGTCGCCGAAGGTCTCCAGGCCGTCTCCGGCCTGCACCGGCGGTCCCGCGAGGATGACCGCCAAGCCGAAGGCCGGGGTCGCACGGCGAAGACGGCTCATGTGGCTCTCGCTCTACGCAGCAGACGCGTGGTGCAGCGGTCGCTCAGTCGGGCGCGGGCGGTGATGGCACCCGCCTTCGCCCTGACTTCCTCAAACAGGTCGTGCGCGCCTGCATCTCTCATGGCCCGCCTTGAATTCCGTGGGGCGTGGGGTCACATCCAGGTCACTTCGATCCGGGCCCCTCTGGCAGCCGCCTCCGGCTGCGATGTCGGATCTCTCACCTGACGAGCGCCTCGCGCTCAGCTTCTGGGAGACCACCTTGTACGGCCAAGCATCCCCCCTGCAATTCACCACCGGCGCCACCGACGTCGAGGCCACCCGCGATAGGCTGGAGGCCATCGCCCGCCTGCTCGACAGCGCCTTCGTCGTGCCCGGGACGCGCGTACGCGTCGGCGCCGACGCCATCCTGAACCTTGTTCCCGGCCTCGGCCCGCTCGTGTCCAAGGGCCTCTCGGGCTACCTGATCTACGAGGCCCGGCGGCTCGGCGTCCCCACGGGAACGCTCATCCGCATGGTGGGCAATGTGGGCCTGGATTTCCTGATCGGCCTGATCCCCATCGTCGGCTGGGTCGGAGACGTGTTCCATCGCGCGAACGCCAAGAACATGCGTCTCCTGCGCGAGCATCTCGACCGCGTGGTCGGCCCGCGCGGCGTGATCCTCGAAGCGACCGCGCGCTAAGGGAGGTCGCAATGCTCAGGAAGTTTGCGGTGCTCGCGCTGCGCATGGTCGCCGAGCGGTACGGGCGGCGCTGGATCCGGGGCGCGCCGGGAGCCGGCCGCGTCTCCCCCGGCGCCTTTTCCACCGATCCCTTTTCTCACGGACGTCGGGCGCGCGGCCCGGCGGCGCAGATCCTGCAGATCCTTCTCGGACGCCTCCTGAAGCGCTGATAAGGCCGGCCTGGGGCCCCGCGCCGGTGCGCGGCCCCAGGCGCTGCGGCCGCCTTGCGGGCACGCCTTACGGGCCGGCGTTGTCCAGCGACGGCACGAGCGGCCGGGCCCCGGGGGCGTCCGGAGGCGCGGCCAGCGAAGCCACCTGCGGCGAGGATTCCGGCGGGGCCGCGCGGCGGTCGACGTCGGCGACCGCCGCGCGGATCGCCCCATCCACCGCCGTCACGATCCGATTCCGGAGAGCCTTCCGGAGCGGATAGAGATAGCCCGTCGTCACCGTCCGCTTGACCCAGCCCCAGGGACCGGCCTCGCCGGCGCCGGGAAGCATGGGCGCCTGCAGCGCGTCGACCAGCGCATGGACGCGCGCCTTCACCAGGATCCCGATCCGGTCGAGGTCGGACGCGCGGCCGCCGGGCCAGTCGGGCAGCGGCTCGGGAGCCGCGCAGCGGCCGAAGAGCGGGACGATCGGCACATGGGTGGGATCGTTCCCGCAGCAGTCCGCGTCCGTCATGCGGCTGCGCCAGTCCTTGAAGAGCGGATTGTCCCTGGGCAGCGCGAAGGTCCTCTTCAGGAACCTCTGGCAGTTCCGGCGCCCGAGCATGAAGTCGTGGTGGCGGTAGGCCTCGGCAAAGAAGCCGAGGAAGGCTCCCAGGCCGCCCGAGGCGAGAGCCTCCCTGCCGCGGATCCCGTCGCCGCGGGACGGCGCGACGAGGTAGCGGCTGTAGACCTTCTCGTCGAGAAGCGGGTCGAGGTCGGCGGGATCGTAGCGGCACTGCATCTTCAGGGCGTTGGCGAGCGCAAGGGCGACCCTGTATAGCGGCGCCTCGGTCTTCAGCCCCTCCGCGAGGGGATCCGCGAAGGGGTCGACCATGATCACGGCCCGTTTCGCCCTGTCGCCCTCCCGCGGGTTCCGGCCCTGCGATCCCGCGAGCGCCTTGCGCGCGAGCTCCAGCGGCTCGTTGTCCATGGTCCCGCCGTCGACGCACAGGAAGCTGTAGGGATCCGCGTCCCGCGGTTCCGGCCAGGCTGGCTCGTCGAACTGCCATCCCTCTGTCCCGCGCCGCGGCCTGCGCCACGAATAGTCTTCGAAGGGACGCCTGAGGACGCGCGGGGCAAGCGCCAGGGGGAAGGCCCCGGTCGCGAGCGCCGTCGTACCGAGCGCGCGCCATTTCTCGTCGGCATAGTCGGCCCTGCCGGAGAGCGGGGCCGCGTCGGGCGGGACGGGGGCCTCCTGCCTGCGCCCGGACAGCGTCTCGACCGCGAAGGCGACCCAGTCGCGGTGCATCGTCATCTGGTGGCGCAGACGCGCGTCGGTGCGGAAACCCAGCGCATAGGGCACGCCGCGAAGATTGGTGACCGTCAGGGCAAGCGTCAGCGGGTCGGAGAGCCAGCGCCTCCCGCTGCCCGGGGGCGGCCCGCCGAGGACGGTCTCGACGATCTCGTCGAGGTGCCGGGAGTTCAGGGCGGACCTGACTTCCCGACCGCCTTGGAGATCCGTGGTGTCGAGGAGCTTCGTGATGTCGATATCCTTCACCCAGGCCCGATAGAAGGGATTCCCGGCAAGCCGGGCAGGCTCGGCATCGGGCCGCGCAGGCTCGAAGGAACGCCCCTGCCAGGCGGCTGCGATCGCCCCGGTGATACCGCCTGCAGAGGCACCGGTGATGATCCTGACCACCACGTCATGTGTGGGAACGGCCCGCCCGTCAGGCTGCGCGCCCGGCGAGGACTTCGCGGCCTCCCATGCATCAAGCGCCTCGAAGAGGAAGTCCATCACCCCCGCGGTGTAGGCTCCCGCGGAGACTGCGCCTGCCAGCGTCAGCCCGATCTCGAAGCGCCCGTCCTCGGGCAGCGGCCTCTCGGCCGGGAACCAGGCCTCGTAGTTCCTGGGATCGAACGATGTCATCACCGAACCCTCCCTGTCTGGCGGCCGCCCGCAACGCCGAACGGTTCTTGCGCCCGGATCATATCGTGCGCAGTGTTGTTGCGCGGCCCGTCTTTCGTTAGCGCTGCAACCTCGGGGCGTCTCAGGCGGGGTAGGGGACGTCTCCGATCGGCGAGCTATGGCGCCGCCACGGCGGGGCATGGGGCGGCCGCGGACCGGGCGCGCGGTGCCGGCCCTGCTCCGGCAGCGGATCGCAGGTCGGGCGTTCTGCAGGTTAGGCGTTCTGCAGGTCAGGCGTTCTGCAGGTCAGGCGTTCTGCAGGTCAAGCGTTCGGCGGGGTCCCGGCCTTGGCGCCGCGTCCCAGGGCCATGTTGACGACGGCCGCCGCGTCCCGGCGGAAATCGTCGTTCCGGCCCAGACGCGTGAGCACCATCGCCGCGATCTTCCGCCAGAACCTGGCGGCGCCGCGCTGATCCGCCTGGGCCGCCTTGTCGGCCCAGTGCTGGGAAAGGCTCAGGGCGCAGGGCCCGTGCTCGCGCAGGAGCTCGTCCGCGATGCGCTGGTGGTGACCGATCTTCAAGGCCGAATCCTGACCGCGGGAGCGCCATGCTCCGGACAGTGCTGACAACAGCGCTTGCGGCGCGGGATCACGGTCCCGGATGGCGGCACCCGCCGCGGTGTCGCAGGAGGATCAGCGGTGGCCGCGCCGGATCGCTAATCCAGGCGCCGGACCGCCAGGATGCCGCCGGCGCGCGCGGCCACCTCGTCCAGCGGCTCCACGCAGACGGACAGGGAGAAGGCGGTGGCATGCAGGAGCCGCGTGCCGTCGAGCATCAGGCCGACATGCCCCGGGAAGAAGACGAGGTCGCCGCGCCGGTAGGCGAAGCCCTGGCCGTTCTCCGACACCAGCGTCCCGACGGCGGCGCGCTGCTGGTCGCTGTCCCGGGGCGCGTTCCGCCCCGACGCGGCCATCGCCCGCTGCGCCAGACCGGAGCAGTCGATGCCCAGGCTCGTGCGTCCGCCCCAGAGATAGGGGACGCCCAGGAACGCCAGCGCCGTGTCCACCATGTCCGCGGGCGGCGCGCCCACCGGCGTCAGGTGCTTGGCGAAGATCCAGCCGCCCGTCGCAAGCTCGGACCAGCCGTTCTGCGTGCGGGCGACCGCCACCAGGGCCCCCTGGCTGAGGTCGTCGCGCGGATGGGTCTTCAGGTCCGCCTCGGGGAACAGGAAGGTCCGCAGGGCGGAGACCTGATGGGTCGGCGCGAGCGGGCCTTCCTCGAGCGCGGAGGCCGGCGTCCAGCCGACGTAGCCGTCCGTCCCGCACTGGCCCCAGGCCCAACCATCCCGCCGGTCGTAGACCGTGAAGGTCTCGCCGAAGATCAGCTCCGAGGTCTGGCGCGCGGCATCCGTAGGCTCGCCGCGCAGGGTCGCGCGGCCCTGGCGCATGCGGTGCGCGACACCGTCGGCATAGCGCGGCGCCTCGACGATGCCACGCAGATGGGATGCCGCCAGGTCGTCGCGATAGGGGGTGACCCTAGGATCCGGCGACTTCATCGGCGAGCGCCAGGTTCAGCGCGCCGGCATCGTCGCGTGCCGTCGCCGCGCCGATCATCTCGGAGTCCGGTGCCATGGTGCCGCCGACACCGCGCCGCGCCTCGATCACGAGATGGGCGAACTCGGTCAGGAAGACCGAACCCTTCACCGTGCGTTGCACCAGCACGTTCCGCCGGTCCGTCTCGTCCCGCTTGCGGCGGATAAAGCCGAGCCGCCCGAGCCGGTCGAGAGCCCGGCTGATCGCCGGCTTCGAAATGTTCAGCGCGGCGGCCAGGCCACGCACGGTGTGGGGCGGTGGCGTCAGATAGACGGTCAGAAGCAGCGCGAGCTGCCGCGACGACAGGTCTGGGCCTGCCTGCCGGACGCTCGTGACCAGGACGGTCCGCCACAGGTCCAGCGCTTCCAGTTTCTGCGCCATGCCGCTCCTCTCGGACGGGCGACACCGTTCTATGCCGCTCAACCGGGAGTTTGCCGGATGCTTCGGATACCGGCAAGAATTTAGCGCGCATTGCTGTAGTCGCGCTCGAGCAGCCGGAACACGGCGCGCATGCCCAGCGCCTCGCCGCCTTCGGGCCGTCCGGGGCGGCTCGACGGGTTCCAGGCGAAGGTGTCGAAATGCGCCCAGCGGATGCCCTCGGGTATGAAGGACTCCAGGAAAAGTGCGGCGGTGATGGCGCCCGCGAAGGGGCTCGAACCGGTGTTGCTGAGGTCCGCGACCTTGCTGTCGAGCATCTTGCGGTATGGGCGGTGGAGCGGCAGGCGCCACAGCGGATCGGCCACCTCGCGCCCGGCATCGGCCAGCCTCTGGGCTGTACCGTCGTCGTTGCAGAAGAGCGCCGGCAGATCGGGGCCGAGCGCGACTCGGGCGGCGCCGGTCAGCGTCGCGAAGTCGACGATCAGGTCGGGCTTGCGGCTGGCGGCCTCGTGAAGGGCGTCGCACAGGATCAGGCGCCCCTCGGCGTCGGTGTTCCCGATCTCGACCGTCGTGCCCTTGCGTGTGCGGATCACGTCGAGCGGCCGGAAGGCATCGCCCGAGATGGCGTTCTCCACGGCGGGGATCAGGACCCGCAGCCGCACGCGGAGCCCAGCCATCATCACCATCCGGGCGATGCCCAGGACATGGGCCGCCCCGCCCATGTCCTTCTTCATCAGCAGCATGCCGGCGCTGGGCTTGATGTCCAGGCCGCCGCTGTCGAAGCAGACGCCCTTCCCGACCAGGACCACCGCGGGGTCGCCCTCGTGCCCCCAGGAGAAGTCGACGAGGCGCGGCGGCCGGGTGCTGGCCCTGCCAACGGCGTGGATGGTGGGATAGCCGCGGGCGAGAAGCTCGTCCCCGACGATCTCCTCGAAGGAGGCGCCGAACTCCGCGGCGAGGTCGCGGGCCGCCTGGGCGAGCTCGGCCGGCCCCATGTCGTTGGCGGGCGTGTTCACGAGGTCGCGCACCAGCGTCGTTGCGCTGGCCGCGCGCTCGACGGCGGCGCGGTCGCAGGTCTCGGGCCAGGCAAGCGTCGCGCCGCGGCGCTCGGAGCTGCGGTAGCGGGTGAAGGCGTATCCGCCCAGGGCCCAGGCGAGCGCCGCCGCCGTCGCGGCGGCCGGGTCCATGGCCCCCTCGATGCGGTAGGCCCCGGCGGGCAGCGTGCTGGGCAGGCCGCCGAAGGCCCAGGGATCGTCGCCACGGCCGAGACCGACAAGGATGCGGCCGAGGCGGCCGCCCGCGTCGGGCAGAAGGGCGGTGGCGCCGGCGTCGGCCTTGAACCCGGTCGCCCTGATCCAGGCGCCCACCGGCTCGGGCTGCCCGGCGATCCAGGCGTCCAGGCGGTCTGCGGTGATCGGCAGCAGCGGAACGGCGTCGGGAGCGGCGGCGTCGGTCAAGTTCGGCAGCAAGGTCCAGCTTCCTCTCGGGCCCTCGATCTCGGGGCGCCAAGAATGGCAAGGCGCGCAGCCGGTGGGAAGGGGACAGGCACCCGATCCGACGAAATCGCATGGCATCGCCGGGTGCCGTTCCCTGGCCTTGCGACCCA
The DNA here is from genome assembly GCF_017355985.1 of Arenibaculum pallidiluteum. Classification (GTDB taxonomy): domain Bacteria; phylum Pseudomonadota; class Alphaproteobacteria; order Azospirillales; family Azospirillaceae; genus Arenibaculum; species Arenibaculum pallidiluteum. The sequence continues at coordinate 292,790 of NZ_JAFIQU010000006.1, read as the reverse complement.
TGGCTCGCGGCCCGGTGCCCGTCTGCTTGCAGCGCCGGGTCTTCATGCCGCCGGGTCTTCACGCAGCCTCCGGGCCGTCGTAGCCTCTGTCGATCCCGCGGCCAGCCGGCGCCTCCAGGAGCTGTCATGAGCGATCTCGTCCTCGTCATCGGAAATAAGGCCTACTCGTCCTGGTCGCTCCGGCCCTGGCTCGCCCTGAAGCAGGCCGGGATCCCCTTCGAGGAGGTCGTGATCCCGCTGCGCCAGCCGGAGACGAAGGCCGAGATCCTGGCGCATTCGCCGGCTGGCAAGGTCCCGGTGCTGCGGCACGGCGAGCTCGTGCTCTGGGAGTCGCTGGCGATCTGCGAATATGTGGCCGACCTGTTCCCCGACGCCGGCCTTCTGCCCGACGACCGCGAGGCGCGGGCGGTCTGCCGCGCGGTCTCGTCCGAGATGCATGCCGGCTTCCCCGATCTCCGGCGCAACATGCCCATGGACCTGAAGCGGAGCCTGCCGGGGCGCGGGCACGTGCCGGCGGCGCTCGCCGATGCCCAGCGCGTCCAGCAGCTCTGGCGCGACGCGCGGGCGCTCTACGGCGCCGGCGGGCCCTTCCTGTTCGGGCGCTTCTCCATCGCGGATGCCATGTTCGCGCCGGTCTGCACGCGTTTCGATACCTATGGCGTGGAGCTCGATCCCGTCAGCCGGGCCTATGTGGAGGTGGTGCTGGGCCTGCCCGCCATGCGCGCCTGGATCGAGGATGCCCGGGCCGAGCCCTGGACCATCGCGCACGACGTGCCATAGCGCCCCGGTCTGAACGGGGGCCGGACGCCGCGGCCGGGAACTGCGGCAGGACCGGGCGCTCAGGCGCCCTCGGACCTGCGGCCGAAGGGACGCTGGCTGGGATTGTCGCGCCAGGCCGCGAGCACGGCCTTGGCGCGCTCGACCGGAACCCGGTCGAAGAAGGACAGGACCCGCGTCAGCTCGCGCGGGTCGACCACCTGCTCGCCCCGGCGCGCGCCACGCGCCATCAGGAAGATCGAGGCGAAGTGCCCCTTGTCGATCTCCAGCGCCCGGCAGGCAAGCGCCAGACCCTCGCCCCCGGGGTCGGAGATCGTCTGTGCGATGGTCTGCGGCGGCAGGCCGGCGAGCCGGCCGAAGAGCATGGCGAAGAGCTCGAACCGGCCGACCCGCAACACCTGGATCAGCACGGCGGCGTCGATGGATCCCGCCGCATGGAGACGGTCGGCCAGCATCACATGCTCCGGCCCGAGGCCCCGGCGCGACGAGTCGATCAGCCGCTGTACCGTGCCCTGGAGCGCCCGGTCGAGCTGGTCCGCCGGGATCGGGAAACGCCGGAGCAGGCTGCGCCGGAATTCCACCGAGACGAACCAGTAGAGCCGGGCGGCGAGCTCGGGCGTCAGCTCCGGCCGCTGCAGCAGCGGCTCGCCGAGATCCGCGCTGCGCTGGGCGGCCTCGGCCAGGATCGAGACGGCGCCGGGCGACAGGCGGGCGCCAGCGTTGCGCACCAGCACCGCGGCCACGGCGGCATCGCCGGTCCCGACCAGCGCGTCGCCCACGGGCGGGCTGACGACCCGGCGGGCGGCGATGGCGAGCTGGTGAGGAGTGGCATGCCGGCGCACGAGGTCTATGAGGTCGTCGTCCCCGAGCAGGTCGGAATGCAGCAGGACCGGGCGGGCGATCTCGATCTCGTCCCCGGCGAGCTGCAGCGCGAGGGCCCGCGGGACCGCGCTGTCCTCCGCGAGGCGCGCCGCCAGCGTCACCCGCACGGTGCGCTCGGCATCCCGGATCACCAGGCCCAGAATGTCGAGGACGATGGCACGCTCGGTCTCCGTCAAGGAGGCTGCCGGACCCATGTAGAGGTCGCCGACCGTCGTGGCGACCTCGCGCCGGGCATCCGGACTGCGGTCCCGCGCCTTTTCGACGAGGCGCGCCAGGTCCGGTTCGATCGCTCCGGCCGCCATCGCCGCCACGGCCGCAAGGGGGCTCTCCTGGGTGTTCGCGCGCAAGGCCATGCTCCAGCGCTCGTCGGCGCCGCGCCGGCGGCGCCAATAGATAAAAGTTTAGGAGATCCCCGGTGAAGGTCAATGGCGCAATCGCGCCGCGCGCCCGCGTCGCACCCCGCGCCGCCGCTTGGGCTTCCCTCTGGGACATCTCCCCGGGACATCTCCCCGGGGTGCCCCCTTCGGCCATTCACCTCGCCCCGTCTGCCGTGTCGCGCCCTTCCGTCGCGGCGGCGGATGGGCCATGCTGATTCCGTCATGAGCCCGGAGCCACCCCGCGGACCGTTTGTCCGCGCGATCCCCGCGGGTGACGACCGGCAGCGGCTGGTCTGCCCGGACTGCGGATTCGTGAACTACGAGAACCCCAAGATCGTGGTCGGCTCCGTCGCGTCCTGGGAGGACAGGATCCTCCTGTGCCGGCGCGCCATCGAGCCTTCCCGCGGCCTGTGGACCCTTCCCGCGGGGTTCATGGAGATGAACGAGACCTCGGCCGGGGGCGCCGCCCGCGAAGCCTGGGAGGAGGCGCGGGCGCGCATCGAGATCGACTGCCTGCTGGCCGTCTACGACCTGCCCTGGATCGGCCAGGTCCAGATGATCTTCCGGGCGCGCCTGCTGGCGCCCGATGTGTCGGCGGGGCCGGAGAGCCTGGAGGTCGGGCTCTTCCCCTGGGACGAGATCCCGCGGGCCGAGATCGCCTTTCCCACCGTCGGCTGGGCGCTAGACGCCTGGCGAGCCCGCCGCGGGACCGCACCCGGATTTGCGCCCGCCGCGAATCCGGAGGCGGGGCCCCGATGAGGGTGGGGGCGGGGCGGGCGCCAGCGATCGACCAGGCCGTTCGCGGGGGCGCCGGTCTTTCACCCTCTGGTAAGGGGTCGCGCCCTATGGTCGCCCCGTGATGGAGCGGCGCCCGATCACCTACGAGGAATCCCGGCGTCTCGCGCAGGACCAGGATCCCTCGGTCCGCAGCGAGCTGGCCGCGCGCGACGACGTGCGGCCCGAGGTGCTGTACTACCTGGCCGTCGACAAGGCGGTCGAGGTGCGGCGCGCGGTGGCCGGCAACGCCGCGGCCCCGATCCAGGCCAGCCAGCTGCTGGCGCGCGACTCCGACGAGAGCGTCCGGCGGATCCTGGCGGCGAAGCTGGGGCGCCTTTTGCCCGAACTGGAGCCCGAGAAGTTCGGCAAGCTCTTCCAGCTCACCGTCGAAGTGCTGGAGACACTGGCGCGCGATCAGGCCCTGGGCGTGCGCGAGGCGCTGGCGACCAGCCTGGCCGACGTCGCCTGCGCGCCCCCGCGCCTGTGCGTGACGCTTGCCATGGACGTCGCCCGCGAGGTCGCCGATCCGATCCTGCACTACTGCGCGACCCTGACCGACGAGGACCTGCTGCGCCTGATCGCCTGGTCCGCCGAGGGATGGCGGGTCGCGGCGATCGCCCGGCGCGCCTCGGTCTCGGAGAGCGTGTGCGAGGCGATCCAGCGGCGCGGCTATGCCGAGGCCACCAGCGCGCTGTTGCGGAACGCCGGCGCGCGGATCTCCGAGCCGGTCCTGGACCGCATCGCCGAGGAGGCGGCCGTCAAGCTGGCGCTCCAGGAGCCGCTGGCCGCGCGGCCCTCCCTGCCGCCGCGCCTCGCCGCGCGCCTTGCCGAATTCGTGGGGCAGCAGGTGCTCGAGGTCCTGCGCCAGCGCAGCGATCTCGACATCGGGACGGTCGCCGAGGTCTCCGCGGTCTCGCGGCGCCGGCTCGCCTACCGGGCGGCCTCCGACGTGAAGGAACCCGGGGAGAAGCGGGCGCACCGCCTTCATGCCGCGGGGCGCCTGGACGAGGAGGCGATCGGCGACGCGCTGGCCTGGCAGGACATGGACTTCGTCAAGACCGCGCTGAGCCTCAGGGCCGGCGTGACGCGCGACACCGTCGAAAAGATCCTGGCGACCCAGAGCCCGAAGGGCGTGACCGCGCTCGCCTGGAAGGCCCAGCTCAGCATGCGATTCGCCATGCAGCTCCAGAGCCGCGGCGCCGGTATCGCGCCGCGGCAGCTTCTGAACGCCCGCGGCGGCACCGACTATCCCATGACGACGGTGGAGATGGCCTGGCAGCTCGAGCTTTACGGGGTGACGGCCTAGATGGGGTGACGGGCCCCGCTGCCCCGCCGGGCCCGATGGGCGTTGCGAATCATTCTCATTGCCGCTAGGCTGCCGCCTCCTCGGGATGCTGGCACCATGCGGGATTCACTGCTGCTTCGCGCCTTCCACGAGCACCAGTGGGAACTGCTGCGGTTCCTCGGCAGGCGCCTGGGCTCCCATAGCCTCGCTGCGGATGTTGCGCACGACATCTACGTGAAGCTCCTGCGTACCGACGAGCACCCTACGGTCTCGGACGGCCGTGCCTACCTGTTCGGGATGGCCGCGAACCTCGCGACGGACCACCTGCGGGTCGAAGCGCGGCGAGGGGAGATCCTGGCCGAGGCCGACGGTTTCGTTTGGCACGAGGCGGACGAGCTGTCGCCGGAGCGCCACGCGCTGGCCCGGGCCGAGCTCGCCTATCTCGAACGCGCGATAGCCGGTCTTCCTCCCCGGTGCCGCCGCGTGTTCCACCTCAACCGCTACGAGGGAAAGACCCAGCCCGAGATCGCCGAGGCACTCGGGATCGGCCTGACGACGGTCTACAAGGACCTGAAGACCGCGATCGACACCCTGGTCAAGGCCAGGCGCCGGTTCCGCGATTCCGACGGCCGCGACGGCGACGGGCACGGGAAGGCATGAGCTGGATCGTCTATTGTATGGGGCGCGCGCATCGCGCGGCCGCGGCGCCTTCGCCGGACGAAGGACGATCAGGGCGAGTCCTCGCGTTGCCGAGGAGGCGCATCGTGTGCAGGCGATGAGAGAACCGAGAGACCGCGACGAGGCCACCCGCGACGTCGACGACGCGGCTCAGGACTGGTTTCTCAGGCTCGCGTCGGGTGAGCCGAGCGCCGAGGAACTGGCATCGTTCCGGAAGTGGCGGGACGCCGACCCCCGGCATCGCGCGGCCTACGACGAGATCCGGGAGGTCTGGAACGGGATCGGCGCGCTGGAGGCGGCCTGGGTGCCCGCCGCCCCGCCCCGACCGGCCCGCCGCGCGGTCCGGGGGGGTGCGGTCCGGGGGGTTGCAGTCCGGGGGCTTGCGGTCCTCGGCGGCCTTGCGGCCGCTTGCGCCGTGCTGTTCGTCGCCGCCTCGGTCGACGTGCCCGTCCTGCTGAGGGCAGATCACAGGACCGGCGTTGGAGAGCAGAGGACGATCACGCTGCCGGACGGCTCCCTGGCCCATCTCAACACCGACAGCGCGATCGCACTCCACTTTTCCGATGGGCACCGGAGGGTCTCCCTTCTCCGGGGCGAGGCGATGTTCGAAGTTGCCAAGGATCCGGACCGGCCGTTCGACGTCTCGGCGCTCGACGGCCGCTCCACCGCCCTCGGCACGGCCTTCGTGGTCCGTGAATCCGGCGAGGCGGCAACCGTGACCGTCGCCGAAGGCACCGTACGCGTGACCGCCCCGGCGGCGCCGGAGACGGAAACATCCGGATCCCCGGGATCCAGCGTGACGCTCACGGCGGGCCGCCGTGTCAGCTATCGCAGGGGCGGCCCGCCGGGACCGGTCGGCGCGGCGGATCTCCCTTCCGCGACGGCGTGGCGCAGCGGGTCGATCGCGATCGATGGCCTGCCGCTCGCCGACGCTCTGGCCGAGATCGACCGCTACCGGCCGGGACGTATCGTCCTGCTCGCCGACACGGCGCGGTTCGAGCCGGTCACGGTCCGCGCCTCGCTCCAGGCGCTGGACGGAGCGCTCAAGGCGCTGGCCGCCACCCACGGACTGACGGTCATCGAGGTCACGCACTACCTGACCATCATCCGGGACCCTTCAGCTTGACGAAGGCGACCTGACGAAAAAAGTTTCGAAAACGCCACCGGTTTCCACGAGCCCACTCGTCTTCCAGGCAGAGAACGACGCAACTGCGACGCATTCGCGCCGTGGCGTAGGAAATCATCGGCTTGGTCGGGGAGTGGACGGTGGGGAAGATGACGACGAGGAACGCAGGGTGGACTCCGGACGCGGAGACTGACGCCGACGGCCTGACATCCGCGGGAGGGGCCGTGCTCCCGAAGCTCCTCGCCACCGTCTCCTGCACGGCGCTCTTCGCCGCGTGCCTGGCGTCCGGAGCGGGGCCGGCTGCCGCCACGCCGCGCGGCACCGGTTCGGCCGGGCCGCAGCAGCTCGCGCAGCGGAGCGACACGCGGACCTTCGCGATCCCGGCGCAGCCGCTTGCCCCCGCACTTGCCGCCTTCACGGACCAGGCCGGCGTGGCGCTGGCCTATCGGACGGAGGGGCTCGCCGGCCTCGCCTCGCCGGGCGTCTCGGGAACCATGAGCCCGGCCGAGGCGCTGCAGCGGCTGCTCGCCGGCACCGGCGTGACCTTCCAGTTCACCGGTGCCGATTCCGTGACGCTGGCCCGTACGCCGCCCGGGGGCGACGGGAGCACCCTGCAGCTCGATCCCATCACGATCGAGGGCGTGGCGGCTGCTCCGGCGACGGCGGCGATCGGAACGACCCCACCCGAATACCCCGGCGGACAGGTTGCGCGCGGAGCACGGCTGGGCCTCCTCGGCAACCGTGACATGATGGACACGCCGTTCAGCACCAGCAGCTACACGGCGCGGACCATCGAGGACCGCCGCGCGGTCACCGCGGCCGACGTGCTGGAGACCGACCCTGCCGTGCGGTCCAGCGCTGCGAAGGGCGGCATCCTCGATGCCTTCTTCATCCGCGGCTTTCCGATCGGCGAAGGAAATCTCGGCGAGATCGCGTTCAACGGCGTCTACGGCGTGGCACCCAACTACCGCGTGTTCCCTGATTACGCCGAGCGCATCGAGGTGCTGAAAGGCCCCTCCGCCCTGCTCTACGGCATGGCGCCGAACAGCAGCGTCGGCGGGACCATCAACATCGTGCCCAAGCGTGCGCCGGACACGGATCTGACCAGGGTCACCGCCGATTACGCCCCGGACAGCCAGTTCGGCGGGAACGTCGACCTCGGCCGCCGCTTCGGCGAGCAGCGCGAGTGGGGCGTGCGCCTGAACGGCAGCTACCACGACGGCGACACGCCGCTGGACAAGCAGTCCCGCAAGGCGTTCGTCGGGGCGCTCGCAGCCGACTACCAGGGGGAGAGGCTGCGCGCCACGGTCGACGTCCTCGACCAGGAGGAGCGCTTCGACGCCCCGGTGCGCCCCTTCCTGGTCGCCCCGGGCATCGACGTGCCGTCGGCGCCCAACGGCGCACGGAACGTCACCGATTCCTGGGCCTGGTCCAAGGTCACGGACAAGGCGGTGCTCGGCCAGGTCGAGTACGACCTGACCGAGCGCATGACGCTGTTCGCCGGCGCTGGCGGCGGGCGCACCACAGTCGACCGCCTGTCCGGGCAGACGCCGACGATCGTGAACGCCAGGGGCGACACGACCGCCGCGCCCTTCTACTTCAAGTTCGAGATCGACCGCGTCACTTACGACGCGGGCCTCCGGACCTCCTTCGACACGGGGGCGCTCGGCCATACGGCGACGTTCCAGGCCAGCCGCTACGAGGACGAGCTCTCCCGCGGCTCGACCTCGTCCGCGACGACGCTCCGGTCGAACATCTACAACCCCGGCGACAACGCGCCCGTGCTGCTGGCCGAACCCCGCAACGTCGCGCGGATCTCGGACAGCACGCTCACCGGGTTCACGCTGGCCGACACGCTGTCGGCCCTCAACGAGCGGATCCAGCTCACGCTGGGAGGCCGGCACCAGCGGATCGAATCCAGGAACTTCGACGCGACGACCGGGGCCACGACCTCGTCCTACGACGATGACGCGCTGACGCCGGTGGCCGGGCTGGTCATCAAGCCGTGGAAGGACGTCTCGGTCTACGCGAACTACGTCGAAGGGCTGAGCCGCGGGGATATCGCGCCGTCCACCGCCTCGAATGCCGGCCAGGCGCTCGCCCCCTACGTGGCGACCCAGCACGAAGTCGGCGTGAAAGTCGACTTCGGCCGGATCGCGATGACCGTGGCAGCCTTCCAGATCGAGAAGCCGTTCGGGCAGCTCGAGGGCGGCCTCTTCACCGAGGGCGGCGAACAGCGCAACCGCGGGGTCGAGATCAGCGCCTTCGGAGAGGTGACGGACGACCTGCGGCTGTTCGGCGGCGTGACCTTCCTCGACGCCGCGATGACGAAGACCAACAGCCCGGCCACGATCGGCAACAGGCCGATCGGCGTTCCCGAGATCCAGGCCAACCTGTCCGTGGAATGGGACACTCCGTTTCTGGAGGGGCTGACCCTGGCCGGCAGCGCCATCCACACCGGCAACCAGTTCGTCAATGTCGCGAACACGCAGAGCATCCCGTCCTGGACGCGGTTCGATGTCGGCGCGCGGTACCGGACCGAGGTCAAGGGCACGCCCCTGACCTTCCGCGCCCGCGTCGAGAACGTCTTCGACGAGAACTACTGGTCCGGGGTCGCAAGCAGCTACGGCGGGCTGGGCCTTGGCGCGCCGCGCACCGCGATCCTCTCCGTCTCGGCGGACTTCTGAGCGGGAGCGGAGCGGATGGCGGGGCGCTGATCATGCCGGAACGAGTCCCGCCACCGGCCTATCCCCGGGCGACGGTCCGGCTGCTCTTCGCATTGCAGCTGGTCTCGATGGGCGCCATGGAGATGAGCGGCCCGTTCTGGCCGCTGCACCTGCGGGAGCACAGCCCGTCGGACTGGGTCTTCGGCTTGGCGTCTGTCGGCGTCTATGTCGGGCCGATGCTCGGCATCATGCTGACGAGCGCATTCTGGGGCCGGGTCGGCGACCGCTTCGGCAACAAGCTGATGATGATCCGGGCCCTGCTCGGACTGTCGGCGACCCAGCTCCTGTTGGCCTTCGCCGCCGACGTGTGGTCGATCCTGGCGTTGCGCTTCCTGCAGGGCGCCTGTGCCGGCTACATCGCGCCGGCGCAGGCCTATGGCGTGCAGATAGAGGCCCCCGAGCGCCGTGCACAGCTTTTCGCACGGCTGCAGATAGCCACCAACCTCGGCTCGGTGGGCGGCGCGGTGCTCGGCGGGCTGGTCCTGGATCGCGCACCCTTCGCCGCGATCAACCTTGCGGCCGGCGCGCTCTGCGCGCTGTGCGCAGCAACGGCGTGGCTCGCGCTGCCGGAGGTCTGCCAGCGCCGCGGGAATTCCGGGGGCGGTGCCGCTCCCGACGATCCGGCGATCGCCGACCGGATCGCCGGTCCTTCGCCGGTTCCGGGGCTGCTGCTCCTCCTCGGCATGCTGCTGGCCAGCCGGCTTGTCATGCAAGCGCCCTTCTCGCTCTACGTCCAGGAAGTCTTCCGGGCCGATACCTCGGTGACAGGGCTGTGCTACGGCCTCCTGGCACTGGGGTTCGTGGTGTCGGCGTCCGGCTGGGCGCGCGTCTTCTCGGGCCGGCCGGCGGCCGAGGTGCTGCGCGGGCTGTCCGCCGTCATCGCGGCCTGCGCCCTGGTCGCCGTCGGCATCGGCCTGACGCGCACGGTCGCGGTCTTCATCGCCCTGTGCTTCGCCTGGGGCGCGCTCCTGGCGGCCACCACCCCGGTGCTGACGTCCCTGATCTCGGCGGCGACCGCCATGCACCGCCAGGGTCGGGTGCTCGGCGTCGTCCATGCCACGCAGCAGTTCTCCTCGATCGTCGGCATCGCCATCGGCATGGGATTCAGCCAGGCATTCGGCCTCGAGACGATCTTCTTCCTCGTTGCCGCGCTCTACCTGCTCTCGCTGGGAGTGGCGACAATCCTCAGGTGCGGCGGGCCCCGCGGGTCTGCCGCGCCGCCCGCTCTGCCCGCGCAGCCGAAAGGGAAGGTTCCGTGACGTCGCGACGACATTGCTTCCGTGCGGTCCTGGGCGGCATCGCCGTCGCGGGCGTGGTGATGCTCGCCGCGGGGCCGGGCGGGCGAGCCCTCGCCCAGGGCGACCCGGCGCCCGGCCATGCGACCGTGACCGACCTGGCCGGGCGCCGCGTCTCCGTGCCCGTGCCGGTCCGACGCGTGATGCTGGGCGAAGGTCGCCTGCTCCACGTGGTCGCGGCCCTCGAGCCCGAGGACCCGCTCGCCCGCGTCGGTGCATGGCGCGACGACCTGATCGAGGCGGATCCCGGCAGCTACCGGCAGTACCTCGCCGCCTTCCCGGCGCTCGCGAAGCTGCCCCGCTTCGGCGGGGCCGAGAACAGCCTCGTCGATGCCGAGTCCGCGATCGCCCTCGGAATCGACGTGGTGCTGCTGAACATCGAAGCGATGCGCGCCGTCGAGGACGCCCGCACCATCGAGAAGCTCGGGGCGGTCGGCATCCCCGTCGTCTATGTCGATTTCCGGCACGACCCGACGTCGAATACCGGGCCCACGATCCGCCTCCTGGGACGCCTCTTCGGACGGGAGGCGCGCGCCGAGCAGATCGCCGCCTTCCGAGACGAGCAGATCCGGCGCGTCACGGACGTGATTGCGGCCCGATCTCCCGCCCGCCCCGACGTCTTCATCGAGCGCATCGGCGGCTACACGGACGACTGCTGCCTGTCCTTCGGCGACGGGAACTTCGGCCGGTTCGTCGAGATGGCCGGCGGCAACAACATCGCCAGGACCGTGATTCCCGGCACGTTCGGCCAGGTGAACCCGGAGCAGGTGATCGCCGCCGACCCCGACCACGTCGTCGTCACCAGCGCGGAGTGGGAGGCCTATGTTCCCGGCGGGCGCTGGATTCCGCTCGGGCCCGGCGCCGACCAGGCCGAAGCCGCGCGCAAGCTTGAGTGGTACCGGAGCAGGCCGGCCTACACGGGCGTCACGGCGAACCGGAACCGCGCCTTCCACGGAATCTGGCACCAGTTCTACAACAGCCCCTACGACTTCATCGCCATCCAGCAGCTGGCCAAGTGGTTCCATCCCGACCTGTTCTCGGCCCTGCGGCCCGAGGAGACCTTCCGGACCTTCCATGAGCGCTTCCTGCCCGTCGCGTACCGGCCGGGCTACTGGGTCTCGCTGGCGGGGCCCGAACGGTGACGGAGCTTGCCGAAGGCGTCCAGGCGGCCGGGAGCGCGCGCTACCGCGCGCTGGTCCGGCGCCGCATCCTGCTGCTCGGCGCGCTGGCGCTTGCTCTGTGCCTCAGCCTGCTCGTCGACGTCTCGACCGGGCCGGCGAGCTATCCGCTGCCCGACGTCCTCCGGGCCATCCTGAGCCCGTCGCAGGCCAGCGCCCAGCTCGGGGCGATCGTCTGGGCGATCCGGATGCCCTCGGCGCTGATGGCCGCCGTCGTCGGCCTGGCGCTGTCGGTCGCAGGCGGCCAGATGCAGACGATCCTGAACAACCCGCTCGCCAGCCCCTTCACGCTCGGCATCTCGGCCGCCGCCAGCTTCGGGGCTGCCTTGACCATCGCGTTCGGAATCACCCTGGTGCCGGTCGCGGCCGACTATGCGGTTCCGGCGAATGCCTTCGCCGTGGCCATGTTGACGGCGCTCGCCATCCACGCCCTGAGCCTGAGGCGCGACGCCACGGTGCACTCGGTCGTCCTGCTCGGGATCGCGCTGGTCTTCACTTTCAACGCCCTGCTGGCGATGGTGCAGTTCGTCGCCTCGGACCAGGCCGTCGCCGCCGTGGTGTTCTGGACCATGGGCAGCCTGACCAAGGCGACCTGGCCCAAGCTCGCCGTCACCGTCGCCGCGATCTGCGTGGCCGTTCCCGTCTTCGTGCTGCGCCGCTGGTCGCTGACCGCGCTGCGCATGGGAGAGGCCAGGGCCGCGAGCTTCGGGATCAGGGTCAGGCGCCTGCGCCTCGAGACCCTGATGCTGGTGGCTCTGCTGGCGGCGGTCCCGGTCTCCTTCGTCGGGACCATCGGCTTCATCGGCCTTGTCGGCCCGCACATCGCCCGCATGCTGATCGGCGAGGACCAGCGCTTCTTCCTGCCGGCCACGGCGCTGTGCGGAGCTTTGATCATGTCGTTGAGCTCGATTGTCGCGAAGACGCTGATCCCGGGGGCCATCATTCCCATCGGGATCGTCACCTCGCTGGTCGGCATCCCGCTCTTCTTCTTCCTCATCCTGCGCAACGGGCGGCCTTCATGGTGACGGTGCGGCCATGGTGACGGTGTGGCTGGAGGCGGTCGGCGCCGCCTATGGCGCCAAGCCCGTTCTGAGCGGCGTTACGACCCCGGCCTTCCATGGCGGCACAGTGATCGCCGTGATCGGCCCGAACGCCGCAGGCAAGTCGACGCTGTTCAAGCGGATCGCCGGCATCATGAAGGGGCCGGGCAAGGTGCACCTGGAGGGCGTCCGCGATCCGACCCGCGCCGTCTCCTACCTGCCGCAGGACGACACTCCCGCAGCCGCGCTGACGGTCTACGAGTCCATCCTTCTGGCGCGCAAGCAGGGCGGGTCCTGGCGCCTTGAGGCGGAGGACCTGACGCAGGTCGACCGGGCGATCGCCGACCTGCAGATCGGCGCCATCGGCTTTTGCCACCTGCACGAACTCAGCGGCGGGCAGCGGCAACTCGTCGGCATCGCCCAGAGCCTCGTCCGGGAGCCCGATGTGCTGCTGATGGACGAGCCGACCAGCGCCCTCGACCTGTGCCGCCAAGTCGAGGTGCTTCTCCTCCTGCGCCGCCTCGCCAAGGAGCGCGGCATGGCCGTCTTCATCGCCCTGCACGACCTCAATCACGCGCTGCACTTCGCGGACATGGCGCTGCTGGTCGCCGATGGCACGGCGCAGGCGTGCGGCGCTTGCGACGAGGTCATCACCGACCGCGTTCTGCGGGAGGTCTACAATGTCGAAGGCCGGATCGAGCGCTGCAGCATGGGGCGTCGCCACGTCATCGTCGACGGCGTGGCGGCCCGCCCCGCGGCCGGTCCGGCCGAAATCCGCTGAAAAGCCGCTGAACGGGCCGCAGCCCAAGGAAAAAGGCCCGACCCGGCGGTCCGGGTCGGGCCTTTTTCCTTCGCCGACGGCGGCGGCTGTCACTTCGGCGCCAGCACCATCACCATCTGGCGGCCTTCGAGCTTGGGCATCTGCTCGACCTTCGAGAGGTCCTGCAGATCGTCGCGCACCTTGACCAGCACGTTCATGCCGATCTCCTGGTGCGCCATCTCGCGGCCCCGGAAGCGCATGGTCACCTTGACCTTGTCGCCCTCCTCCAGGAAGCGGCGCGCGCTCTTCATCTTCACGCCGTAGTCGTTGTCATCGATGTTCGGCCGGAGTTTGATCTCCTTGACCTCGATGATCTTCTGCTTCTTGCGCGCTTCCGCGGCCTTCTTCTGCGCCTCGTACTTGAACTTGCCATAGTCGAGGATCTTGCAGACCGGAGGCTCTGCGTTCGGCGACACCTCGACCAGGTCGAGGCCGGCATCCTCCGCGGCCATCAGGGCTTCGCGCAGGGTGACGACGCCGATCATCTCGCCGTCGGCGCCGATCAGGCGGACGGAACGGGCATTGATCTCGCGGTTGACCCGGGGGCCTTCGCGCGACGGCGCTTCGTTGGGGCTGAGCCTGGCTATGGATGAACTCCCTCGGTTCGCGCGTGCCCCGGCGTCCATCGCGGGGCCGCGCCTCGTTCAGTTGTCAGAATGGCGAATCCTCGACCAGGTCCCCCGCGGGGGACCTCGCCTCGATGCCGATTTTATGAAGGGCTTCGTCAAGGGCAAGGATTTCCTGCGCGTTGCTTCCAAGGCGCCGGATCGCGACGGTCCGCTCCTCGGCCTCGCGCTTGCCGACGACGAGGAGCAGCGGAACCTTGCGAAGGCTGTGCTCCCGCACCTTCAGATTGATCTTCTCGTTCCGAAGATCAAGCCGTGTCCGCACGCCGGCGCGGGCCAGAGCGTCGCGCACGGTGCGGGCATAGTCGTCGGCATCGTTGGTGATCGTCGCGACCACGGCCTGAACCGGGGCCAGCCAAAGCGGGAAGCGCCCGGCGTAATGCTCGATCAGCATGCCGATGAAGCGCTCCATGGAGCCCAGGATCGCGCGGTGCAGCATCACCGGGCGGTGGCGCTGGCCGTCCTCGCCGACATATTCCGCATCCAGCCGCTCGGGCAGGACGAAGTCGACCTGCAGCGTGCCGCACTGCCAGTCGCGCCCGATGGCGTCGCGCAGCGTGAATTCCAGCTTGGGGCCGTAGAAGGCGCCCTCGCCGGGGTTCAGCTCCCATGAAAGGCCCGCGGCGTTCGCCGCGTCCTTCAGCGCCTGCTCGGCCCGGTCCCAGACCTCGTCGCTGCCGGCGCGCTTCTCCGGCCGGTCCGAGAACTTCACGAAGACGTCCTCGAAGCCGAGATCCTTGTAGACCCGCTGGAGCAGCCGGCAGAACTTGACGCTCTCCTCGGTGATCTGCTCGGGGGTGCAGAAGATGTGGGCGTCGTCCTGGGTGAAGGCGCGCACGCGCATGATGCCGTGCAGCGCGCCCGAGGGCTCGTTGCGGTGGCACGAGCCGAACTCGGCCATGCGGATCGGCAGGTCGCGGTAGCTCTTGATGCCCTGCCGGTAGATCTGGACGTGCGCCGGGCAGTTCATGGGCTTGATGGCGAGGACGCGCTCCTCCTCCGTCTGTACCGTGAACATCGCCTCGCGGAACTTCTCCCAGTGTCCCGAGGCCTCCCAGAGCGACCGGTCGATCAGCTGCGGCGTGCGCACCTCGATGTAGCCGTCGGCCTGCAGGCGGCTGCGCACGTAGTTCTCCAGCGTGCGCCACAGCGTGTAGCCATTGTCGTGCCAGAAGACCGAGCCGACGGCCTCCTCCTGCTGGTGGAACAGGTCCATCTCGCGGCCGAGGCGGCGATGGTCGCGGCGCTCGGCCTCCTCGAGCTGGTGCAGGTAGGCCTCCAGCTCCTTCTCGGACCGCCAGGCGGTGCCGTAGATGCGCTGGAGCATGGCGTTGCGGTGGTCGCCGCGCCAGTAGGCGCCCGCGACCTTCATCAGCTTGAAGGCATGGCCGGCCCGGCCGGTCGAGGGCATGTGCGGGCCGCGGCAGAGGTCGTACCAGCGGCCCTGCCGGTAGATCGTGATCGTCTCGGTGCCGGGCAGGTCGCGGATGATCTCGGCCTTGTATTTCTCGCCGATCTCCTCGAAGTGGCGGATCGCGTCGTTGCGGTCCCAGACCTCGCGGGTGAAGGGCAGGTCGCGGGACACGATCTCGTGCATCTTCTCCTCGATCTTCTCGAGGTCGGCCGGCGTGAAGGGCTCGGACCGCGCGAAGTCGTAGTAGAAGCCGTTGGCGATGGCAGGGCCGATGGTGACCTGGGTGCCGGGGTAGAGCTCCTGCACGGCCTCGGCCATGATATGCGCGCAGTCGTGGCGCAGCAGCTCGAGCCCTTCGGGCGTCTCGCGCGTCACGATCTCCAGCCGGGCGTCGCCCTCGATGTCGCGGGTGAGGTCGCGCAGCTCGCCGTTCACCTTCACCGCGACGGCGTCCTTGGCCAGACGCTTGCCGATGGATTCCGCGACGGTGAGCCCCGTCACCGGGGCGTCATAGTGGCGGACGCTGCCGTCGGGCAGCGTGATCGCGATCTTGTCGAGCTTTTCGGCCGTCTGCATGGCAACGGGGACCGGTCCTGGTGGCGGAGTCGGCCGAATGTAGGCGCCGTGCCCGGCGAGTCAAGCAAACCGAGGCGCGGCCGCCCGCCGCTCGTCCAGCAGCTCGGCATAGACGCCCAGCGTCTCGGCGCACATGCGCTCGCGCGAGAAGCGCTCGCCGACGAAGGCGATGGCGCGCTCGGCCACCGCCGCGCGCTCCTCGGGTGTCATGGACAGCGCCAGGGACAGCGCCTCGGCCAGCGCCTGCGGGTCGCCGGGCGGCACGACCCAGCCGGTCTCCCCGGCGAGCACGGTCTCGCGCACGGCGCCGTGGTTCGTCACGATCACCGGCCGCCCCATGGCCTGTGCCTCGACGATCACCCGGCCAAACGCCTCGGGGTCGGACGAGGCACTGACCACGACGTCGGAGAGCAGGTAGGCCGCGGCCATGTCGTCGCAATGGTCCGCGAGATGCACGAGGTCGCGCAGCCCGCGCGCCGCGGCCAGCTCCTCCAGCTCCTTGCGGTAGCCGGTACGGCCCTGGTCGGCGCCGACCAGCAGGCAGTAGAAGTCGCGGCGCTCCAGCAGGGCCAGCGCCTCGATCAGCACCGCCTGCCCCTTCCAGCGGGTCAGGCGCCCGGGCAGCATGATCACGTGGCGGTCGTCCGGGATCCGCCAGCTCCGCGACAGGGTGACCAGGCGCTCGCGGCCCACGCGCTCCGGCGAGAAATGGCCGAGGTCGATGCCGCGGTGGATCAGCCGGATGCGCCCGGGGTCGACGGCGTAGTTGGCGAGGATGTGGTCCCGGATGAACTCCGAGATCGCGATCACCCGCTCCCCCAGCGCCATCACGGAGTTGTACCGGCGCTTCAGCTCGCCCTTGAAGTTGTAGGGCGCGTGGAAGGTCGTCATGAAGGGGACGGAGGCCCGGCGCGCGGCCAGCCAAGCGCTCCAGGCCGGCGCGCGCGAGCGGGCATGGACGATGTCCACGCCCTCGTCACGGATCAGCGCCTCGAGCTTGCGGGCGTTGCGCAGCATGGCGACGGGGTTCTTGGCCTTCAGCGGCAGCGTCACGTGCCGCACGCCATGGCGCTCCAGCTCGCGCACCATGGGACCGCCGGCCGAGGCCACGAGCGGGACGGCACCCGCCTGGGACAGCGCGATCGCCACGTCGACGGCGCCGCGCTCGGCGCCGCCCGTCACCAGGCTCGGCAGCACCTGGAGGATGACCGGGCGCCGGCCGGGCGCCGGCTTGCCGGCCTGTCCGCCCGTGATATGGTGCGCGGCCTCGCTCATGGATGGGTTCTCATGACAATGGGATCGGAAGCGCCGGGTTCGGGAAAGGCGGCGGAATTTACACTCAAGCGCGGCGATGCGACCATAGCCTTCCGCAGGACCCCCGGGCGCGGGCCCGGCCTCGTTTTCCTCGGCGGCTACCGGTCCGATATGACCGGGACCAAGGCCCTGGCGCTGGAGGCCCACTGCCGCGCGCGCGGACGCGCCTTCCTCCGCTTCGACTACCAGGGCCACGGCGCCTCGGGCGGGCGGTTCGAGGACGGCACGATCGGAAGCTGGACCGAGGATGCGCTGGCCGCGCTCGATGCCGAGACCGAGGGGCCGCAGATCCTGGTGGGATCGTCCATGGGCGGCTGGATCATGCTGCTGGCAGCGCTCGCCCGCCCGGAGCGGGTCGCGGGGCTGGTCGGCATCGCCGCCGCGCCCGACTTCACAGAGGACCTGATTTGGGACCTGCTGCCGCCGGACCAGCGCGCCCGCATGCTGGCCGAGGGCCGGATCGAGGAGCCCTCCCAGTACGGCGAGCCGCTGGTCTACACGCGCGCGCTGGTCGAGGACGGTCGCCGGCGCCTGCTGCTGCGCGCGCAGATCCCCTTCGCGGGCCCGGTGCGGCTGCTCCATGGCCAGCGCGATCCCGACGTGCCCTGGCAGACCGCGCTCCGCCTCGCCGAGCGCCTGGACGGCGAGGACGTCACGACCGTCCTGGTCAAGGACGGCGACCACCGCCTCTCCCGCCCCCAGGACCTCGACCTGCTGTGCCACACCGTCGACGAGGTGCTGGGCCGCGTCGGGGCCGGCTGAGGGCGTCGACGGAGCCACCATGCCATCCGCAATCCTGCCGGCCCTTCAGGGCTTCTCCCTGGGCGCCGGCCTGATCGTCGCCATCGGCGCGCAGAACGCCTTCGTGCTGCGCCAGGGGCTCAAGCGCGAGCACGTGCTGCCGGTGGTCCTCGTCTGCATCCTGGCCGATGGGCTGCTGATCGCGCTGGGCTGCGCTGGCTTCGGTAGCCTCGTGGCGGCCCGTCCCGAGCTGCTGGCCGCGGTCGGGCTGGGCGGCGCGGCGTTCCTGGCCTGGTATGGGCTGCGGGCGCTGCGCAGCGCGATGCGCCCGGGCACGCTCGTCGCGGGCGGGCCGCAGCCCATCGGGCTGGGCCGGGCGCTCGCCACCGTCTCGGCGCTGACGCTGCTGAACCCGCATGTCTATCTCGACACGGTGGTGCTGCTGGGCGGCATCGCCGGGCGCTTCGCGCCGGCCGAGCGGGTGTCCTTCGCGGGCGGGGCCGTCGTCGCCTCGACGGTCTGGTTCCTGGGGCTCGGCTTCGGCGCGCGGCTGCTTGCGCCCGTCTTCGCCCGGCCTGCCGCTTGGCGCGTCCTGGACCTCGTGATCGCCGCGGTGATGCTGACGCTGGCGGCACTCCTTCTGGCCGATACGCTCTCCTGACGCGTGCTGCGCCGCCGTTCCACGCCTCTTGTCGGACGGGGCGGGCGACCCCATCTCGGTTGCCACCCCCGGTCCGGGCCCCTCTGGCACGCGCGCCCCGTCCAGCGCGCCTGTGATGTCGGACTGCTCCACGAACCGTTGGTTCCTTCGCCGGCGGGGGCGAAGACCGTGAAGCAGGAACCGTCCCGATGGACGTCAATCTCATGCTCTGGCTCGGCTTCGCCGCATTCATCGGCGTGCTGCTGGCCTTCGACCTCGGCGTCTTCACGAAGAAGGCGCAAGCGATCTCGGGCCGCGAGGCCCTGATCCGCTGCGGCGCGTATTTCGCGCTGGCCATGATCTTCAACGCCGGCCTGTTCTGGTTCCAGGGTTCCGAGAAGGGCCTGGAGTTCATGACGGGCTACCTGATCGAGTACAGCCTCAGCCTCGACAACATCTTCGTCATCGTCCTGATCTTCTCCCACTTCGCGGTGCCGGCGCGCTACCAGCACCGCGTGCTGTTCTGGGGCATCCTGGGTGCCCTGGTGATGCGCGGCGTGCTGATCGTCGCGGGCACGGCCCTGATCCAGGAGTTCCACTGGGTCATCTACGTCTTCGGCGCCTTCCTGGTGTTCAGCGGCATCAAGATGCTGCGCTCGGTGGACGACGAGCCCGACATCGAGAACAGCCGCGTGGTGCGCTACGTCCGGCGCCGCTTCCGGATGACCGAGGGCTACGAGGGGCAGAGCTTCTTCGTGCGGCGCAACGGCCTGCTCTACGTGACGCCGCTGTTCCTGGTGCTCGTGATGATCGAGCTCACGGACCTCGTCTTCGCGGTCGATTCGATCCCGGCGATCTTCGCCGTCACCACGGACCCCTTCATCGTCTGGACCTCGAACGTCTTCGCGATCCTGGGCCTGCGGGCGCTGTACTTCGCCCTGGCCTCGATCATCCACCGCTTCCACTACCTGAAGTACGGGCTTTCGCTGGTCCTGGTGGCCATCGGCGTCAAGATGCTGCTGGCCGATGTCTGGGCGGTGCCGACGGCGCTGGCACTGGGCATCACGGCGACGCTGATCGGCGGGTCGATCGTGCTGTCGCTGGTCAAGACGGCCGGCGAGGGATCCGCGTCGCGGCACGCCTCACCGCCTACCTCCCGGCTCGGCCGGGAGGCGCATGGCGAGGCCGCCGCGGAATAGCCCGCGGCGCAGGCGGTGGCTCAGCGCCGCCGCCTGCGCCCGCGCCGCCGCCCCGGGCCGGCAGGCACAGCTTCAGAGAAGCCCGAGCCGGGAGAGTTCCATGCGTAGCGCCTCGGGCAGCTCGTCACCGCCGACGGCGCCCGTGTCGGGCGGCGCTGCCTCGGCGGAGAGATAGCGCCAGCCCTGGAACGGCCGCATGGGCCGCAGTGCCGTCGCGACCAGCCCCGCATGGTCGAGCACCAGCCGGCAGCGCCCGATGCCGTCGGCGCCGACCACCGGCCGGATCGCGGTGATGCGCTGGCGGACCTGGATCGCCCCGCGGATCACCCAGTAGAGCGAGCCGCCCTCCAGGATCTCGGCGGAGCGCCTCGGCGTCGAGCGCGTGGTATGTGTCTGCTCGTAGGTCTCGCCGCGCGCCAGGGCGGCGTCGCGGTTCTCGGCGATCCAATCCCTGAGATCGGCGATGGAATCGCAGCCGACGCAGAGCTTGACGAGGTGGAGTGGCATGGCGGAGCGGCAGCGTCGCGGCCCGGGCACCGCCTGTCAACAGCGCGGGCGCATGGATGCTTGATCGCGCCTTGATCCCGAGGGGCCCGCCCTATATGGTGCCGCTCCTGCGCGGGAGGGGTGGCCGAGTGGTTGAAGGCGCTCGCCTGGAAAGCGGGTATACGGTGTTGAGCCGTATCGTGGGTTCGAATCCCATCCCCTCCGCCACATCATCACCATGACCGGCGGTGCTTCGGCACCATGAACGGCCGTATTCCGGCAGCGGGCTCCGCCGCCTCTTGATCGGTCGCGCCGACTGGGCGAGAAACGGGCATTGGTTCCGATGCCTGCGAAGAAGCCCCTGGTCGCCGTTCCCGCCCCAATCGACAGCCTGTCCGCCGCCGAGGCACGCCGCGTGGCGATCGCCGCGCAGGGGCTGGCCGAGGCACGTCCGCGCGGCGCCCCGGGCGCCCGGCACCTGCGGCGCGTGCTGGCGCGCATCGGCCTGCTGCAGATCGATTCCGTCAACGTGCTGGCGCGGGCCCATTACCTGCCGCTGTTCTCGCGCCTCGGCCCCTATGCCCAGCAGGTGCTGGACGAGGCCGCCTGGGGGCCGCGCCGCCGGAGGCTGCTGTTCGAGTACTGGGCGCACGAGGCCTCGCTCCTGCCGCTGGAGACGCAGCCCCTGCTGCGCTGGCGCATGGAGCGCGCGGCGCGCGGCGAGGGCATCTATGGCGGTCTGGCACGGTTCGGGCGCGAGCGCCCGGACTACATCGCCGCCGTGCTGGCCGAGGTCGCGGCGCGCGGGCCGTTGAGCGCCGCCGACCTGTCCGAGGGCGGTCGCGCCTCGGGATCGTGGTGGGGCTGGAGCGACGGCAAGCGGGCCCTGGAATGGCTGTTCTGGGCGGGGCAGGTCACCACCGCCACCCGGCGCGGCGCCTTCGAGCGCGTCTACGACCTGACGACGCGCGTGCTGCCCCCCGCGATCTCGGCCGCGCCGACCCCGCCGGTCGAGGAGGCCCAGCGCGCCCTGCTGCGCATCGCGGCCGGCGCCCTCGGGATCGCCACGGAGCGTGACCTGCGGGACTATTTCCGGATGGAGCCCGCCGAGACGCGGGCGCGCCTGGCCGAGCTGGTCGAGGCCGGCGCCCTCCTGCCGGTCCGGATCGAGGGCTGGGACCAGCAGGCCTATCTGGACCCCGGCGCGCGGGTGCCCCGCCGCGTCGCGGCGCGGGCCCTGCTGGCGCCCTTCGACCCGCTGGTCTGGGAGCGCAGCCGGGCCGAGCGGCTGTTCGGCTTCCGCTACCGGCTGGAGATCTACACGCCGGCGCACAAGCGCGAGCACGGCTACTACGTCCTGCCCTTCCTGCTGGGCGAGCGGATGGCGGCCCGGCTCGACCTCAAGGCCGACCGGGGCGGGCGGCGCCTGCTGGTCCATGCCGCCCATGGCGAGCCCGGTACGCCGCCGGCGCGGACCATCCCGGCCCTGGCCGGGGAGCTGCACGCCATGGCGCGCTGGCTCGGGCTCGAGACCGTCGTGGTCGCCGATGCCGGCGACCTCGCCCAGCGCCTGCGCGCGGCCGTCGCCGCCCCGGCGGTGCTCGCGGATCCCGCGATCCCCAGCGGGGCGTAGGCCCGTCCGGCGCGTCTACTTCGGGACGCCTCGGGCCTCAGGCCGCCCCAGGCGTCAGGATGCCTTGCGCGCCGCCAGCGCGATGCGCCGGGCCGAGCCGCTGGCCACCACCTGGCCGCCATAGCTGCGCACGAATTCCCGGCCCGCCGGCAGGGCCGGCTCCTCCCCCTCGACCAGCACGTCCGGCCGCAGGGTCCAGATCGCCTCGGCCGAGCCCTCCTCGTCCAGGAGGAGCACGCGATCCACGAGATCGAGCGCCGCGAGCGTCGCGGCACGCACCTCCTGCGGCTGCACCGGCCGCATGGCGCCGCGCCGCCGGCGCTGCGCCGCGTCGGCCTCGACCCCGACGACCAGGAAGTCGCAGGCGGCGCGGGCGCGCTGGATGCGATCGACCTGGTCGGCGTCCAGCAGGTCGAACCCGCCCTCCATGAAGCCGATCCGCCGTCCGGCGGCTCGGCAGCCCTCGGCCAGGGGGCGCAGGGCGCCGGCCGCCACGAGCTTGGCCCCGTCCTCGATCCGTCCGGCCCGGCGCAGCATGCCGAGGATGTCCTCGGCCGAGGCCGCGGCCATGCCGCGCCGGCCACCGGCGCAGGCGGCGGCGGCACCCGCGATCACGGCCGCATCGGAGGCGTCGGCGCCGATCGCGAGGGCGGCCGCCATGGCCGCCGACGCGGACTCGCCGGCGCCGGTCGCATCGAACAGCGCGTCCGGATCGGGGGCGATGCGCACCGGTTCTCCCTCGCGCGGGACGTAGAGGGTGCCGCCGTCCCCATGGGCGACCATCACCGCCTGAACCGCATGGCCGGTCATGACCAGCCGGGCGGCGGCGGTCAGGTCCGCCTCGGTCTCGATCGCGAGGCCGCTCGCCCGCCGAAGGGCCGCCGGCGAGGTGCGGAGGACGCGGCAGGGGGAGTAGAGGCCGAGTTCGGCCCCGTGGGGCTCCGCGATCACCGGGCGCTCGGCCGCGGTTGCGATCACCATCAGGCGCGCCAGCACGTCCCGGCCGAGAACGCCGAGGCCGCGGTCTGCGATGACGACGGCGTCGAAATGGACGATCACCCGGGCGACCCAGGCGATCAGGCGTTCGGCCGCGGCCGACGGAACCTCGCCGCCGCCGTGGTCGATGCGGAGCAGTGTCTGGCTGCCCGATAGGACCCGTTCGCGCACGGGCGTCGCATAGCGCTCGTGCTGCACGACGCCGTCGGTGTCGATGCCGCGCGCGCCGAGGGCGGCCAGCAGCTCGCGCCCGGCGGCGTCGGTGCCGGTGACGGTGGCCAGCGCGCATTCCACGCGCAGCGCTTCCAGCGCGCACAGGATCGCCGCCGCCCCGCCGGGATGCGCCTGGGACGAGACCCGGTTCAACAGCGGCACGGGCGCCTCGGGCGCAAGCCCCGCCGGCGCCCCCGTGACCTCGCGCTCCAGCGGCGCGTCCCCGATCACGAGGACCCTGGCCGAGGCCAACGCGTTGACGAGAAGGGCGAAATGGGCGGCGCGGTGGGACATGGTTCGACCCTGCGGACAGATCACCGCCGAATCTTAAGTGGGACCGCCCCGCAGGCGCGCGCGCGCAGCCGGGCGAGCACCGGGTGCGCCGCGCCGCTGCCTCGAAGGATAGCGCACCTATCCGGCCGTGCCGCACCGGAACCGAAGGGGGGTGGCGGTCCGGCCCCTTCCCGTCGCCGGGTGCGGGATCGTTTCGAAACTTGAACGAGTGGCCGCGCTCGCCATATGTCTGGCGGGAGCGCCGGTCCTTTCCGGGCTTCCGGATCCCTCGCGGGACCCCTGCGGTCCCAGTCGGAACCCTCCCGTCTCCGGCCTGCTGCCGCGCCGCCGTTTCCCCCCTCGGTGCGCAGGCGCTGCCGGCGGCGGGAGGGGGATCCCTTCGGCGCCTCTTCGAGCCCCCTTCGAGCACGTGGGCCCGCGCAGATCCCCTCAGCCGCCCTTGCCGCCGGGATCCCGGCGGCCTGCCGGGACCGACAGCAGCGCCAGGACCTCCGGCAGCATGGACCGTAGGAAAGCGTCCCGGCCATCCTCGCCCGCCAGGCCGTCGAACTCGCCTTCGAGCGCCAGTTGGGCAAAGCCGTGCACCATCGACCACGCGCCCAGCACGCCGGCCAGGCCGGGAGCGTCCAGCGGCCGGTCCGGGCCGAGGCCCGTGATCTCGCGGATCGTGGATTCGAGCGTGGCGAAGGCCGCGCGCCCGGCCGTCTTGAGCCGCGGGTCCTCGGTGCGCAGCCGCCCGTTCCGGAACATCAGCTGGAAGCGGGCGGGGTAGGCCAGGGCGAAGCCGACATAGCCGACGCCCTGCTCGCGCAGGCGCGCCTCGGGATCCGCGCCACCGCGCCGGTTCCCTTCCTCGAGGCGCCGGGTCAGCTCCTCGAAGCCGAGGATCGCGACCTCTGTCAGCAGGCCGGCGACATCGCCGAAGTGGTGCGCGGGCGCCGCCGGCGAGACGCCGATGCGCCGGGCCGCCTCGCGCAGGGTGAACCCTTCGACGCCCTTCTCGCCCAGGATCTCCTCCGCTGCGCCGACCAGAGCGGCCCGCAGATCGCCATGGTGATAGCGCTCCCGCGGGCGGCCGGGGCCGCTGCCGCTCTGTCGGCCGGAGCCTGTGCGCCCGCCCGGGTCCGAAGGGGGATCAGACCTGTCCATCGGATATCTTGACGCTGTTCAGTTTCGTCACCAGACTGATCCTGACGCTGTTCAGATAGCGGAGGGATCATGCTAGCGGATCTGTTCCAGGCGGGAAACGTGCTCGCCCTGCTCGGATGGTCGGCGCTGATCATCGCACCGCTGTTGCCCCGGTTCCGCCTCCGCCTGCAGCAGGCCGCGGGGCTGGTCCTGCCGGCGCTGCTCGGCCTTGCCTACCTGGTCCTGGTGGCGGCGTTCTGGTGGCGGGCCGAGGGCGGCTTCGGCTCGCTCGCCGAGGTCCGCAGCCTCTTCGATACGCCGGGCATGCTCGTCGCGGGCTGGTTCCACTATCTCGCCTTCGACCTTTTCGTCGGCGGCTGGATCGTGCGGGAGGGGGCGCGCTCCGGCATCCCCCACCCGATCCTCGTCCCGAGCCTCGCCCTGACGTTCCTGTTCGGGCCCGCCGGCTTCCTGCTGTTCCTGCTGACCCGCTCCGTCCTCCCCCGCAGCGCCGCTCCGCAAGCGCAAGGAGGCTGACCCATGTTCCCGTCAACGTCCCCGTCCGTCCTCGCCGGCACGGCGCCGCGCGCGCTCCTGCCGGCACAATGGGCCCGGCTCACGGCCGAGATCCTCCGCCGCCAGCGCGTCCTCGGCTGGTTCGGCCTGGCGCTCCTGGCGCTGCTCCTTCCCGCCGCCGTCGCGTGGCTCCTGGACGGGCGCACGCTGGATGGCGTCGCCGTCTGGACAAAGCCGATGAAGTTCCTGGCCTCGGTCGCCCTGTTCTCGCTGACCATGGCCTGGTTCTTCGGCTATCTGCCCGAGGAGCGGCGGCATAGCCGCACCATGCGCCTCCTTGTCGGCGTGCTCGTCGCGACGGCCAGCTTCGAGATCGCCTACATCGCCCTCCAGGCCGCGCGGGGCGAGGCGTCCCACTTCAACCGCAGCACGCCGTATCACACGGTCATGTACGCGCTGATGGGCATGGCGGCGCTGCTGCTGACGGCGACGGCGCCCCTGCTCGGCCGCGAGATCGCGCGGCATGGCGACCGCAGCCTGGCTCCTGCCTTCCGCCTCGCGGTCGTCCTGGGCCTCGTCCTGACCTTCGCCCTGGGCGCGACCGAGGGCCTGTTCATGAGCGCGCAGCCGGGCCACGGGATCGGACCCTCATCCGCGGGAGCGGCGCTGCCGGTCGTCGGCTGGTCCACGGTCAGCGGGGACCTGCGTGCCGCGCATTTCCTCGGCATCCACGCGCAGCAGATCGTGCCCGTGGCAGGCGCCGCCTTCGCGCGGCTCGTCCCGCGCCATGCGGTTCCGGCGGTCTGGGCCTTCGCCGCCACCTACGCGGTTCTGACGGTCCTGGTCTTCGTCCAGGCGCTGATGGGGCTGCCGCTGTTCGCCATTTGACGGCGCGGGCGCCTGCGCTGCCTAGCCGTTCGCTCCGCCCGCCGGCAGCGCGGGCGCGGCGCCGGGCGCGAAGGCCGGCGGGTCGCGGCGCACCAGCACCGTCAGCACCAGCAGGGCGGGAAGGGCCAGCGCCGCCGAGAGCGTGAAGAAGCCCGGCCAGCCGAGCTGCTCGGCGGCAAGGCCGCTGGTTGCCGCCACGCTGTGCAGGCCGAGCGCCGCCAGCGAGGAGAGCAGCGCGTACTGGGTCGCCGTATAGGCGGCGTTGCACAGGCTCGACAGGTAAGCGACGAAGGCCGCCGTGCCCATCCCGCCGGAGACGTTCTCCACCAGCACCGTCGCGATCAACCAGGGAATCTCCGGGCCGGCATGGGCCAGCAGCACGAACATCATGTTCGAGACCATCTGCAGGAGCCCGCAGAGCATCAGGCTGCGCAGGATGCCGATGCGCCCCACCAGCAGGCCGCCGACCACGCCGCCGCCGATGGTGGCCCAGATGCCGAAGACCTTCGTCACGTTGGCGATGTCGATCTTGGTGAAGCCGGTCTGGATGTAGAAGGTCGCGCTCATCACGCCGGCATAGGCGTCGCCGAGCTTGTAGAGCGCGATGAAGAGCAGGATCAGCACCCAGTTCCTGCGGGTCATGAACTGCCGGAACGGCGCCACCACCGCCGAGTGCAGCCAGGCCAGCGTTTCGGCGCGCCGGCCGCGCAGGGCCGGCCGGGCCGCGAGCCAGTCCGCCACCCCGGCCTCGATCGCGCGGGATTCCGGCGTCGCGGCGGCGCCGGGCTCGCGGTTCAGCAGCATGGTCAGGACGCCGATGCCCATCAGCGCCGCCATCACGGCATAGACCGTTGACCACGGCAGCACCGAGGCCAGGTAGAGCGCGCCTGCGCCCGAGGCCAGCATGCCGAAGCGATAGCCCAGCACCACCGCGGCGGCGCCCGCGCCGTATTGCGGCTCGTCCAGGATCTCGACCCGGAAGGCGTCGACCACGATGTCCTGGCTCGCCGACAGGAAGGCGACGACCAGCGCCATGGCGGCCGTCCACCACAGGCCCGCGACCGGGTCGGTCTGCCCGATGGCGAGCAGCGCCGCCGCCAGCAGCACCTGGATCAGCACGGCCCAGCCGCGCCGGCGGCCAAGCGTCGCCGTCAGCCAGGGCAGGCGCAGCCGGTCGATCAGCGGGGCCCAGACGAACTTGAAGCTGTAGGGGATCGAGATCAGGGCGAAGAGCCCGATCATGGCCCGGCTGACGTTGCTCTCGGTCAGCCAGACGTTCAGCGTCGCGCCCACCAGGGCCAGCGGCAGGCCGCTGGCGAAGCCCAGGAACAGGATCGCCAGGATCCGGCGGTCGAGATAGACGGCGGCACTCTGGCGCCAGGCTCGGAACGACAAGGCGGGCCCTCTTGGCGGGATTAGCCGCCGAGCCTAGCCCGACATGGTTAAGGATTTCCAGACGGCGCGCGGAGGCGCCGGCCTATTCGGCAGGCGGGACAGGGCGCGCCCCGGCGGGCTGCATCGCCGCCCGGTCGCGAAGGAGGTCCCGGATCTCCGCCAGCAGCACCTCGCCCCGGGGCGGTGCCGCCGGGGCGGCCTCCTCGGCCCGGCGGAAGCGGTTGACCTGCCTGACCAGGATGAACAGCGCCGCCGCGACGATCAGGAAGTTGATCACGGCGTTGATGAACTTGCCGTAGTTGATGGTGGCGGCGCCCGCGGCCTGTGCGGCGGCGAGGCTGTCGAAGGTCCCGCCCGAGAGGTTCACGAAGTAGTTGGAGAAGTCGACGCCGCCCAGGATCCAGCCGATGGGCGGCATCAGGATGTCGGCCACCAGCGAGTTCACGATCCCGGTGAAGGCCGCGCCGATGATGATGCCGACCGCCAGGTCGATCACGTTGCCGCGTGCGATGAAGTCGCGGAACTCCTTGAGCATGCGTGCCTCCCCGCGGTGTCTGGCGGAAAGGGTATCATGGTCGTCCCGGGGCTGCCCCGGCTCAGGCGAACAGGTCCCGGTGCTCTTCGCGCAGGAGGTTCTTCTGGACCTTGCCCATGGTGTTGCGCGGCAGCTCCTCCGTGAAGAATACGCGTTTCGGCACCTTGTAGTTGGCGAGCTGCTCCTTGCAGGCGGCGATCACGCCGGCCTCGGTCACATCGCCGCGGCCGGGCCGGCGCAGGACCACCGCAACGACAGCCTCGCCGAAATCCGGATGCGGCACGCCCACGACCGCGCTCTCGACGACGCCGTCGAGCGCGTCGATCACGGTCTCGACCTCCTTGGGATAGACGTTGTAGCCGCCGCAGATCACCAGGTCCTTGGCCCGGCCCACGATGTGGACATAGCCCCGGGCATCGACCTTGCCGACATCGCCCGTGATGAAGAAGCCGTCCGGGCGGAACTCGGCCCGGGTCTTCTCGGGCATGCGCCAGTAGCCGCCGAAGACGTTGGGGCCCTTCACCTCGATCACGCCGATCTCCTCGGGGCCGAGCACGCGCGCGGTCTCCGGGTCGGCGACGCGCAGCTCGACCCCGGGCAGCGGGAAGCCGACGGTCCCGGGGATCCGCTCGCCGTCCAACGGGTTGGAGGTCAGCATGCCGGTCTCGGTCATGCCGTAGCGCTCCAGGATCGCGTGGCCGGTGCGCTGCTGGAACTCCCGGTGCGTGTCGGCCAGCAGCGGCGCCGAGCCCGAGATGAAGAGCCGCATGTGCGCCGCCGCGGCGCGGTCGAGCCGCGAGTCGCCCAGCATGCGCGTGTAGAAGGTCGGCACGCCCATCATCACGCTGGCGCGCGGCAGCAGCCGGAAGACCTCGTCAATGTCGAACTTCGGCAGGAACAGCATGGCGGTGCCGTTCAGCAGCACGCAGTTGGTGGCGACGAACAGACCATGGGTGTGGAAGATCGGCAGGGCGTGCAGCAGCACGTCCTCCGGGCGCCAGCCCCAGTACCGGTGGAGCGTCAGCGCGTTCGAGGCCAGGTTCGCGTGGCTCATCATGGCGCCCTTCGAGCGCCCGGTGGTCCCCGAGGTGTAGAGGATCGCCGCGAGATCCGAAGCGGACGCGGCGACGGTCGGGAATTCGGGGGCGAGCCCCGCGGCGCCCTCGGACAGCGTCCCGCCGCCGTCCGGGCCGAGCGTCAGCACATGGGCGACGCCCGCCTTCGCGGCCGTGGCGGCGAAGCCTTCCTCCTGGCCGGGCGGGCAGACGAAGACGCGCGGCTCGGCGTCGGTCAGGAAGTACTCGATCTCGGCGCGGGTATAGGCGGTGTTGAGCGGCAGGTAGATGGCTCCTGCGCGCAGGCAGGCGAGATAGAGGAAGACGGCCTCGGGCGACTTCTCGACCTGCACGGCGACCCTGTCGCCTTTGGCTACGCCGAGCTCGGCGAGCAGGCGCGCGTAGCGCCCCGAGATCGCCTCCAGGTCGGCATAGGCATAGGCGCGGCCGTCTCCGGTCTCGATGAAGCTGCGGCCCCGATCGGCCGGGAACCGGCTGCGGAACAGGTCGTAGAGATTGTCGCTCATCTCATCCTTCTCCGGGACGCGGGCGCATGTCCTCCGCCGCGGCGACGTTAGTGCGAGATCGAACCGGACGGAAGCCCGTCCGGATCGGCAGGGCACCCGCTCTCTCCAAGCTCCCTTGTCCCCAACCTGCCTTGTTCCAATCTGCCTTGCCCCAACCTGCCTTGCCCCCAAGTGGTCACGCCGGGCGGCGACGGGGCGGGACTAGGGTCCGGCACTTTTCCGGTCGCAAAGGCAGCATCCTCCCCCATGTCCCTGTCCATGCCCCGTTCCGCCGCGTCTCCGAGCCCCGTCCTCGCGCTCGTCCCGCTCCTGTCGAGCCTGGGGCTGCTGGTGCTGGGCTCGGGCCTGCTGGGCACGCTGCTGGCCGTGCGCATGGACCTGGAAGGCGTTCCCGTCGCGCGGATCGGCCTCGTGATGGCGTGCTACTCCGTCGGCTTCGTCGCCGGGACCCTGACGGGTCCGGGGCTGATCGGCCGGGTCGGGCATGTGCGCGCCTTCGCGGCACTGGCCGCCGTCTTCGCCTGCGTCGCGCTCGCTCATCCGCTGCTCGTCGACGAGTTCGCCTGGGCCGGCCTGCGGGCGCTCGGCGGCTTCGCCGCGGCCGGGCTCTTCACCACGGTCGAAAGCTGGATAAACGGCGGCGCCACCAATGCGGACAGGGGGCGCCTGCTGTCGATCTACATGACCATCAACTATCTCGCCTATGCGGGCTCGCAGCTCCTGCTCGGCTGGGTCGATCCGGCGGGGATCGCGGCCTTCAGCGGGATCGCGATCCTGGTGGCGCTGTCCCTGGTGCCGCTGGCGCTGGCCCGCGGCGACGGCCCGCGCGAGGAGCGGCCCGTGGGCCTGGGGCTCCGGCGGCTCCTGCGGATCTCGCCCCTGGGCGTCGTCGGCTGCTTCGGCGCCGGCCTGATCGGCGGCGCCTTCGGCGGCCTCGCCCCGGTCTACGCGCGGACGCTGGGCGGCGGCACCGGCGACGTCGCCGGCTTCATGGCGACCGCGATCGTCGCGGGCTTCGCGTTCCAGATCCCGGTCGGACGCCTGTCGGACCGGTTCGACCGGCGCAGCGTGTTCCTGGCGCTCGTGATCGGCGTGGCGGCGGCCTCGGCCGGGCTCGCGCTGCTTGGCCCCGCGCAGAGCGGCTGGCTGCTGCCGCTCCTGGCGGTCTATGGCGGGCTGGCCTACTGCGTCTATCCGACGGCGCTCGCCCATGCCAACGACTTCATGCGTCCGGCCGAGATCGTTCCGGCCTCGGCCGGGCTGCTGCTGACCTTCGGCGCCGGATCCGTGCTTGGGCCGCCGGTGGCCTCGGCCGCCATGGCCCTGCTGGGGCCCGCCGGGCTGTTCTGGAATGCCGCCGCGACGGCGGGGCTGCTGGCCGCCTGGACACTCTGGCGCATGACGCAGCGCGCGGCCCTGCCGCTGGAGGAGCAGGGGCCATTCATCCCGCTGCCACCCGCGGCCACGGCGCCCGCGCTGGAGCTGACGTCCCGTGCCCCCGCCGAGCCCGTCGACCCGTCCGATCCCACGGATCCCTCCGACCCCACCGATCGCGGCGACGACGGGGATCGCCGTGGCGACGATCTCCTGCGCGCGGCCGAGTAGGCCCGCTCGCACCTGTTGCGGATCGGCCACGATCGGCGGGTGAGACGGAACCGGCGCGCCGCGCGTTGTCCCGTCTTAAATCCTTGCGCGCTATGCTTCGAAGGCCGGGTCCGGGTTTCACAGGGCACCCGGCGAAAGGACGGCCGGCCGTGCGATGCTCACCGATCCTTCGCGGGACGCGGATCCCAGGAACCGTGCTTGTCCTGGTGGCGCTGCTTTGGGCGGTGCTGCCTGGTCTGGGCGCTGGGCTCGCGGCGGCCCAGGACATCCGGTTCTTCCGGATCGGAACCGGCACGACCGGGGGCACCTACTTCCCCATCGGCGGTGTGATCGCCAACGGCATCAGCAATCCCCCAGGCTCGCGCCCCTGCGAGCGCGGCGGAAGCTGCGGGGTGCCGGGCCTGATCGCGGTGGCGCAGGCCACGGAAGGCTCGGTCGAGAACATCTCCCTGATGACGCGGGGAACGCTGGAATCCGCCCTCGTCCAGGCCGATATCGCCTACTGGGCGCATACCGGGACCGGACCCTACAAGGGGCGTCCCCCGGCCTTGGAGCTGCGCACCATCGCCAGCCTCTATGCCGAGGCCGTCCATCTGGTGGTGCGCGCCGACGGGCCGATCCGCACCGTCTCCGACCTCAAGGGCAAGACCGTCTCGGTCGGCGAGGAGGGGTCGGGGACCCTGGTGGACGCACGGCTGGTGATGCAGGCCTATGGGGTCGCCGAGAAGCAGCTCAAGGCCCGGTACCTGCGCCCCGGCCCGGCCGCCGACGAGCTTGCCGAAGGACGCATCGACGCCTTCTTCCTGGTGGCGGGACCGCCCGCCGCGGCCATCGCCGACCTGGCCCAGCGCATTCCCATCCGCCTTGTTCCGATCTCGGAGAAGCCGGCCGACGAGCTGCTTGCCAAGCAGCCCTTCCTGGTGTCCAGCACGGTGCCCGAGGGCACCTACGAGGGGGTGGCGGCGACGCCGACAGTGGCGGTCTCGGCGCAGTGGATCGTGCGTGCCGATGTCAGCGATGAGGTCGTCTACGGCCTGACCAAGGCGCTCTGGCATCCCAACATGGCCCGGCTGCTGAGCAACGGCCATCCCAAGGGCCGGCAGATCATGATCGCCGGCGCGACCGCCGGGCTCGGGGTGCCGCTGCACCCCGGGGCCGAGCGCTACTACCGCGAGGCGGGAATCCCCATGGACACCGATTCCGCCGTGCCTGCGGGCCCGGGCGAGCCGCCGCCGGCCAAGCCTTGATCCTTCCGGGATCCCGCGGGGCCGCCACCCGGCCCCGTGCCCGGCGTCACTTCGCGCGCTTGAGGGCCGCGACGCCCGGCAGGTCCTTGCCCTCGAGCCATTCCAGGAAGGCGCCGCCGGCGGTCGAGACATAGCTGAAGGCCTCCTCGACGCCGGCGCCGGCCAGTGCCGCGACCGTGTCGCCGCCGCCCGCCACGCTGAGCACGCGGCCCGCCCGGGTCAGGGCGGCCACGGTCCCCGCCACCGCGTTCGTGCCGGCATCGAAGGGCTGGATCTCGAAGGCGCCGAGCGGGCCGTTCCAGACCACGGTCCGGCAGCCCTGGAGCTTCAGGGTCAGGTACTCGACCGTCGCCGGGCCGACGTCCAGGACCATGGCGTCGGAGGGGATTTCGTCCACGGAGACGGTCTCGCTGGGGGCGCCCGCCTCGAACTTGCGCGCGACCACGCCGTCCCGCGGCAGCACCACCTCGCAACCCGCCGCCTCGGCCGCGCGCATGATGGCGCGGGCCTGGTCGGCCATGTCCTTCTCGGCCAGCGAGGCGCCGACGTTCACGCCCTTGGCGAAGAGGAAGGTATTGGCCATGCCGCCGCCGAGGGCGAGCAGGTCCACGCGCTTCACCAGGTTGCCGAGCAGGTCCAGCTTGGTCGAGATCTTGGCGCCTCCCACCACGGCCGCCACCGGGCGCTCGGGCTTCTCGAGGGCGGCCGAGAGGGCCTTCAGCTCGGCCTCCATCAGGCGGCCGGCGGCGGCCGGCAGCACATGCGCCAGACCCTCGGTCGAGGCGTGCGCGCGGTGCGCGGCCGAGAATGCGTCGTTGACGTAGAGATCTCCCAGCGACGCCAGGGCCTTGGCGAAGGACTTGTCGTTGGCCTCCTCCTCGGGATGGAAGCGCAGGTTCTCGAGCAGCAGCACCTGCCCGTCCTTCAGCGCCTTCACGGCCTTCTCGGCATCGGGGCCGATGCAGTCGTCGGCGAAGGCCACGTCCTGGCCGACCGCCTTCGACAGGGCCGGAACGACGGGGCGCAGGGAATACTTGTCGTCGCGGCCGCCCTTGGGCCGACCGAAATGGGACAGGACGACGACCCTGGCGCCGCGGCCCGCGAGCTCGGTCAGGGTCGGGGCGAGCCGGTCGATCCGGGTCGTGTCGGTGACCTTGCCGTCCTTCGTCGGAACGTTCAGGTCGGCACGCACCAGGACCGTCCGTCCGGCCACGTCGAGGTCGTCGATCGTCTTGAAGTCGCTCATGCGCGCCGTCCTTCGTTCGGTCCGGGCCGCCGCGCCCGGCGGGCGCAACCAACCACAGGCCGCGCAGGTTTTCAACCGGGCGGGAGGGAGTTCGTGCACCCGGGCCGGACGGCGCGAAGGGGTTGCCACCGGGCCGGTGCAGCCCGCATCGGAACACGAGAGGGAGGCGGCATGATTGGTCCGTCGGAGCGACTCGCCTATCGGGTAGGGCAGGCCGTCCGGGTGTCCTGGTTCCTGGGTCAGTACGCGCTCGCGGCCCGCTTCGGCGGGGCCGAGTCGGTGCCACCGGCGTCTGGCCCGGCTCCCGGCGCGGGGACGCTGCTCGCCGAGCTGCGTGCGCTGCTGGCGCGCGACCTCGCCAATGTGGAGGCGGGCTACTACCGCATGCCCCACGACTTGGTCGTCTCGCCGCTGAAGGTGCTGCGCGAGACGGCGCTGTTCCTGGGAGACCTGCCCGCGGTGGCGCGGCGCCGGCGCGCGCGGGACGGGCTAGAGCTGCGCGCCGAGGATGCCGGGCGGGGGCTGCCGGCCTATTACCGGCAGAACTTCCACTTCCAGACCGACGGCTATCTCAGCGACCGCTCGGCCGAGCTCTACGACCATCAGGTGGAGGTCCTGTTCGGCGGCGGCGCCGACGCCATGCGCCGGCAGGCGCTGCCGCCGATCGCGCGCTGGCTGGAGGGGCGCCGCTCGTCCGACCTCGTGCTGCTCGACGTTGCGGCGGGCACTGGGCGCTTCCTGACCTTCGTGAAGGACAACTGGCCGCGGCTCGGCACGGTCGCGCTCGACCTCAGTCTGCCCTACCTGCAGGCCGCACGGCGCAACCTGGCCCCGTGGCGCAGGGCCGGCTTCGTCCAGGCCCCGGCCGAGGCGATGCCGCTGGCCGACGCCTCCGTCGACATCGTCACCTGCATCTTCCTGTTCCACGAGCTGCCGCGGGGGGTCCGGATCCGGGCGGCAGCCGAGATCGCGCGCGTGCTCAGGCCGGGCGGCCTCGCCGTGATCGTCGACAGCATCCAGACCGGCGACCGGCCGGAGATGGACGGCCTGCTGCGGCGCTTCCCCACGGCGTTCCACGAGCCCTACTACGCGGAATATCTCGGCCATGATCTCGCAAATATGTTCACTGAGCTTTCACTTGAGCAGGCCAGCTCGGACATGGCCTTTCTTTCGAAGGTCCTGACGTTCGTGAAGACGAGCGGGGGCGGGGGACGGCACCCGGCTTGACGATGATCTGAAGAAGCCACAGATTCCCGCCCGGGCCGGGCAAAGGTCGGCGCAGGGACGGAATCCGAATGACCGACAAAGAGGTCGAGCTGAAGCTCCGCGTCCGGCCGGACGACCTGGGGAAGCTGGCGGGCGTGCCCGTGCTGGCCAGTGGCGGGCCCGGCTCCAGCGGCAAGCTGCACAGCACCTATTTCGACACCGAGGACCTGCGGCTTCACCGCCGCGGCGTCTCGTTGCGGGTGCGCCGCCAGGGCCGCCGCTTCGTCCAGACGGTTAAGCTCGGCGGTGCGCCGACCGGAACCCACCTCGCGCGCGGCGAATGGGAGACGCCGGTGCCCGGGCCCGCTCCCGACCTGGGCCTGCTGCCGGAGGGCGCGGCCCGCGCCGAGCTGGCGCTGGTGACCGCGGACGAGCTGCGCCCCGTCTTCACCGCGGAGGTTCGCCGGACCACCCGGACGCTGAGCGGCAACGGGGCGGAGATCGAGGCGGCCATCGACCGTGGCGAGATCCGGCGCGCGGACGGCGCGGCCGAGCCGGTGGCCGAGCTGGAGCTGGAGCTGAAGGCCGGGTCGGCGCTGGACCTCTATGCCGTCGCGATCGCTGTCGCCGAGTCGGTGCCGGTCCGCGTCGAGACGCGGACGAAGTCTGACCGCGGCTATGCGCTGGCGGCGGACGCGCGGCCTGCGGCCGTGAAGGCGCGCCCGGTGGAGATCGCCGCCGACGCCTCGGTCGAGCAGGCCTTCGAGGCCATTCTCCGGAACTGCCTTTCGCAGGTGCTCGCGAACCAGCACGCGGCCGAGGCCGGCGCGGCCGAGGGCATTCACCAGATGCGGGTCGGGCTGCGCCGCATGCGCTCGGCGCTGGTGCTGTTCAAGCGCTTCCTGCCGCCCCAACAGCTTGCCGAGCTCGGGGCGGAGGTGAAGTGGCTCGCGGGCGAACTCGGCGGCGCGCGGAACTGGGACGTCTTCCTGGATCAGCTCCTGCCCCCGGTGGAGGAGGCGCTTCCGGGCAACCCCGCCCTGGCCGCGCTGCGCGCCGAGGCCGTGGCCGCGCGCGAACGCGGCCATGCGCGGGCGCGCGCGGCGATCCTGTCCCAGCGCTGCACCTTGCTCCTGCTCCGGTTCGGCGCCTGGCTCGAGGCGCGGTCCTGGCGCCGCCAGGAGGTTTCCGAGGATTCTGCCACGCTGATGCAGCCGGTCGGTGTCGTGGCCGAGGCACTGCTGTCCCGCCGCCAGCGCGCAGCCCGGCGCCGAGGCAAGGGCTTTGCGCGGCTGGCGGCGGGCCCGCGGCACGAGCTGCGGATCGCCCTGAAGAAGCTGCGCTATGCCACCGAGTTCTTCCGTCCCCTCTATTCCGAGGACGGCAGGGCCGTGAGCCGGTACCTGCGCCAGCTCTCCGCCCTGCAGGACGCGCTGGGGCACGCCAACGACGTCGCGACGGCAGGCGAGCTGCTGGCCGAACTGGAGGCCGCCTCGGGCGATCGGCTTCCGCTTCCGGCGCGCACTGGCAGCGGACTTGTGGTCGGATGGCACGCACGCGGCCTCGTCGACGGCGAGCCGGAGCTGCGCGCCGCCTGGGACGACTTCGCGGATGCGAGGCCCTTCTGGTCGCGCCACAGGACGTAGGATAGGCTCGGCCGATGTTCACGATCCTTGTCGCCAACATCAAGGGTGGCTGCGGGAAGACGACCATCGCGACGCACATCGCGGGCGCCTTCGCCAATGCCGGGCATGCGACGCTGCTCGCCGACGCCGACCGCCAGCGCTCCAGCCTCGGCTGGATCGAGCGGCGCCCGGCGACGGCGCCGCCCGTCCGCGGCCTCGACTGGTCCAAGGAGACCGTCGAGACCCCCCGTGCGGCGCGGCTGGTGATCGACGCGCCTGCGGCGCTGCGGACCCGCCAGATCGAGGAACTCGTCGACCTCGCCGACGTGGTCGTCCTGCCGGTGCTGCCCAGCGCCTTCGACGAGCAGGCGACCCGGCGCTTCCTGCGGAAGCTGGACGAGCTGAAGGCCATCGCGAAGCGGCGCAAGGGCGTGGCGGTCGTCGGGAACCGGCTGCGTGCCAACACGCGCTCGGCCGAGCGCCTGGACCGGTTCCTGGACGGCGTCGGGCACGGCGTTGTGACGCGGATCCGGGACGCGCAGCTCTATGCCGAGCTTGCGGCCAGCGGCCTCACCCTCTTCGACCTCAAGGCGAAGCGCGTTCAGGAGCCGCGTGCCGACTGGCAGCCGCTGCTGGCCTGGATCGACGACGCGGCGGGATGAGCCTCCGCCGCGCCATCGCCCCGCCCGCGAAGCCCGCCAGCGCCGCAAGCAACGGCCCCACCGGCAGGTCGGCCAGGGCCGAGGCGCCGAAGCCGCCATGAACGACATCGCCCCGGGAGGGCTCGAACAGGTTTCCTTGCCGTGGCGCGGTGCGCGGCGAGCGGCCGAGCCCGTACTCCATCACCATGGCCGTGAGCCGGTCCGTGATGTCCGGGGCGATGCCGCTCGCGAGCCGTGCGGCCTCGATGCCCAGGCCGATGCGCAGCGACGGGCGCGGGGCCTCGGCGAGCGATACCATGGCTTCGGCCACCCTCTCCGGGTCCAGGACCGGGCCCCCGGGGCGCAGCTCGCGCCCGGTCCGGTTGCCGGCATGGCGCAGGCCCGGCGAATCCACCACCGTGGGATAGAGGCCGCAGATATGGACGCCCCGCATATGGGCGAACTCCTGCCGCAGGCTGCGCGTGAACCCGTCGAGCCCGAACTTGGCCGCGGCGTAGGAGGCGGCGTAGGGCGGCGCCAGCCAGGCGCCGACCGAGACCATGTTGATCAGCACGCCCTCGCCGCGCTCGGCGAAATGGGGCAGCACCGCATGGGCGCCGTACATGGCGCCCAGCAGGTCGATCTCGACCACGCGCCGGTGCTCCTCCATCGGCGTCTCGTGGAAGCGGCCGATCAGCCCCGTCCCAGCATTGTTGATCCAGACGTCGACGGTCCTGAAGGTGGCGAGCGCCGTGCGCATCAGCCTGCGCATGTCGGCGATCTCGGTCACGTCGGCGGGCACGGCAATGGCCCGCGCCCCCAGGCGCGTGCAGTCCTGAGCGGCCTGCTGCAGCGGTGCCGCCCTGCGCCCCGCCAGCACCAGCCGCGCGCCGCGGGCGGCGAAGGCCAGCGCCGCCGCGCGGCCGATTCCGCTGGAGCCGCCGGTGATCACCACGGTCCGATTCCTGAGGTCGCGCATGCCCGTTCCTTTCCTCGCCCTTGGCGCTCACCCTGGGCCCTCTGCCCGGGCACGCGTGCCCGGCCTGCTGCCGTCTGGCGTCCAACAGGCCAGGCGTGCAAAGGGTGCCGCGCGCTCAGGCGGCGGCGATCAGGAACAGGCGGCGGAAGGGGAAGAGGGTCGTGCCGTCGGGACGCTGCGGATACGCCGCCCGCAGGCGCGCGCGCAGCAGGGTCGTGAATGCCTCGAACTCGGCCGGGGCGAGCGCCTCCTGGACCGGGACCAGCGTCGTGCCCAGCATCCAGGTCAGGACGGCATCCTCGCCCTCGAGCACCTGCAGGTATTCGGTCTCCCAGATCTCCAGCCGGCGCGCCAGCGGCGCCAGCGTGTCGTAGTAGAATTCCGGCGCGTGCACCGGCGCGGGGCCGCCGAACTCGCCGGCAAGCCGGTCGCGCCAGCGCGGATCCTCGGCCACCGTGCGGACGGCCTGGTGCGAGGGGGCGGCGAAGTTGCGCGGCATCTGCACGGCCAGCACGCCACCCGGCGGCAGCCAGCCCATCATGCGCGGAAAGAGCGTGCCGTGGTCCGGCAGCCAGTGCAGCGCCGCATTGGAGACCACGAGGTCGGGCGGAGCCTCGGGCGACCAGCCGTTCAGGTCGGCCTGGATCCAGCGGACCCGCGAGGGGACCGCGGCGGCCTGGGCGAGCATCGCGGGCGAGGCGTCGATGCCGGCCACGGCGGCCGCGGGCCAGCGCTCGGCCAGGCTGCGGGCGAGCGCGCCGCCACCGCAGCCGAGGTCGAGCACCTGCCCGGGCGTGACCGGCGGCAGGGCCGCGACAAGGTCCTGCGCCGGACGCGCGCGCTGGGCGCGGAACCGGTCGTAGGTCCCAGGATCCCAGGCCAAGCTCAGTGCCCGCCCTGCTCGGCTTCGTCGAACGCGCGGCGCATCACGTAGAAGACCGCCAGTACCGCGATCACGAAGACGGCAAGCCCGGTGTAGTAGAAGGTCGTGTCAGCGGCGTGCGAGGCCATGATCAGTCCCAGCAGCGCCAACAGGCCCAGAAGGACTCCCGCGATCCACTTTCCCATCTTCATCTCTCGTTCCCCCGTCTGTTTCGGCCGACCTTTTATGAGATAGCGGCTGCGCTGGCAATGGATCCGCCCCGAGGCGTTCCGTCGCGGGAAGCTCCAGCGCGAAGACCGTGCCGCCGGCCCCGCTGGCGACAAGGCGCAGCTCGCCGCCATGGGCGCGCAGGATTTCTCGCGCGATGGCGAGGCCCAGCCCGACGCCGCCCTTGCGGGCCGAGCCGGCGAAGGGCGTGAACAGGTTCTCGCGCGCCCGGGGTGGGAGACCGGGGCCGTCGTCCTCGACCGTCAGCACCGTGCGCCCATCGACGCCGGGTCGGATCCCCACGGCGACCCTGTGCGCGCCGGCCTGGAAGGCGTTGCGCCCGAGGTTCAGCAACGCGCGGTGGAGCTGGCCGCGGTCGGCCGGGAGCACTGTGCCGGGCGGCGCCGCGACCTCCCAGCTCCGGTCGGG
Organism: Arenibaculum pallidiluteum; assembly: GCF_017355985.1. Taxonomy (GTDB): domain Bacteria; phylum Pseudomonadota; class Alphaproteobacteria; order Azospirillales; family Azospirillaceae; genus Arenibaculum; species Arenibaculum pallidiluteum. The sequence goes on along the minus strand of NZ_JAFIQU010000006.1, from coordinate 253,585 downwards.
TTCCTCGCGGGGAAGCAGCTCGGTCCCGACCTCGCGGGCGAGCTCGGCCAGGTCGACCGGGCTCAGGGACAGCGGCACGGCGCCGTCGCGGGTATAGGCGAGCGTCTGCTCGCACAGCTCGGCCGCCTGGTCCAGCGCGCGCATCAGGCGGGGCGTCACGCGCCGGACCTCCGGGTCCTCGCTGATCGCCAGCCGCTCCGAGACGATCGCCGCGGTGGCCAGGATGTTTCGGAGATCGTGGTTGATCTTGGTGACGGCCGTCCCCAGCGCGGCCAGGCGCGCCTGCTGGCGCAAGGCGGTGCGCACGGCCTCCTGCATGGAGGCCAGCTCGCGTTCGGCCGTGCCGACCTCGTCGCTGCGCCCGCTCGGCACCGGTGTGGCCGCGGGGTCGTCGGGCGCCTCGCGGAAGGCCACCAGGCTCGCCGTGATTCGGCGCATGGGGCGCACCAGCAGGGCGTTCAGGCTCAGGAACACCAGCGAGGCCGTGATCAGCGAGATCACGATCGAAAGCAGCAGGATGCGCCCCGAGAAATCGAGCAGCGCCGTCGCCAGCGGCGCCTCGTCGAGGGTCAGCGTCACGGTCGCCCGGCTGTCCTTGGGAGACTGGCCGACGACGCGGATCAGGCTCCGCTCGGGCTGGCTGACCAGCACCAGGACCGCGTCGGCGATCAGCCGGACCGCGCCCGCCGTCCGCAGGTCGACCAGCCGCGGCTCTTCGCGCGCCGCGGTCTCTCCCGAGGTCTCGCCCAGCATCAGGACGCGGTCGCCGGGAAGCTGCAGGTCGACCATGCGTGCGCCCGCGATCGCCAGGAGCTGCATCTGCAGCTCCTTGGTGACCATGTTGCCCGGCGCGGCCTGGACAGTCAGCGCGGCCAGGTGCCCGGCCGCCAGCCGTTCCTCCAGCCAGCCGACCCGGAAGCGCGCGATGGAGGGCAGGAAGATCAGCACCTCCGCCAGCATGACGAAGGCGATCGTCAGCAGCAGCAGCTTGGCTGACAGGCTGCGCGCGGGCAGGGGCGGGGTCATGCGCGGGATCGTAGCAGAACCTTCCGGCCCTATCCCAGGCGCGCGAGCAGGCGGACGAGGCCGCGGACGCGGGGCCCGAACAGGCGGTCCTCGAAGAAGGTGCCTGCCGCCTGCCGCGAGGCCTCGCCCAGGGTCGGATAGGGCGCGAAGATCTGCGCCATGGCGCCGATCCGAAGCCGGTTCTGGATCGCCAGTACCCAGGGCTGGATGTCCTCGCCGGCATGCTCGCCCAGGATCGATGCGCCCAGGATCCGCCCGCGTGGCGTCACCACCGCCTTGACCCCGCCATGGGCTGCTCCCTCGGCGCGGGCGCGGTCGTTCCCGGCGAAGGACGCACGCAGCACGCGCACCGCGCCATGCTCGGCCCGGGCGCGCGCCTCGGTCAGGCCGACCTGCGCCAGCTCTGGTCCGGTATACGTGACCCAGGGCAGGGCGCGGTAGTCCACGCGGGCCGGAAGTCGGAACAGCGCGTTGCGGATCACGATGCCCGCATGGTAGCCAGCGACATGGGTGAACTGGGGCCCGCCGGCGACGTCGCCGACCGCGAAGACGCGTCGGTTCGTCGTGCGCAGCCGGTCGTCGACCCGCACGCCCCTGGCGGCCAGGGCGATCCCCGCGGCCTCGAGCCCGAGCTCCTCGACATTGGGGCTGCGGCCCGCCGCCACCAGGAGATGGCTGCCCTCCACGGCCTCGCCGCCGGGCAGGTGCACGGCGATGGCGCCCGCCCGCCCTGCGACGCGCGTCGCCCGGGTCCCCTCCAGGATGCGGATGCCCTCCGCCTCGAGCTGAGTCTTCAGGGCCGCCACATGCTCGGGCTCGTCTCGGGGCAGCAGCGTGCCGGACTGGATCACCGTCACCCGCGAGCCCAGCCGGCGGTGCGCCTGGGCCATCTCGAGCCCGACGGGGCCGCCGCCGATCACCACCAGATGGTCCGGCAGGTCGGGGTTCCCGAAGACCGTCTCGTTGGTCAGGAAGGGAACGGCGTCCAGGCCCGGGATGTCCGGCACGGCCGCCCGGCTGCCGGTCGCGATCACAAAGCGCCGGGCCTGGATGGCGAGGCCCCCGGCCTCGACCCTGTCGGGCGCCGTGAAGCAGGCGCGCGCCCGGATCACGCGCACGCCGAGGCCTTCGAAACGCTCCTGGCTATCATGGGGCGCGATGGAGGCGATCACCCCCGCCACATGCCGACGCACCCGCGCGAAATCCACCTCCGGCGGGCCCGCATCGATCCCCAGCCGGGCCGCCTCGCGTACGGACCGTGCCGCCTTCGCCGCGGCCAGCAGGCTCTTCGAGGGGACGCAGCCGGTGTTCAGGCAGTCGCCGCCCATCTCGCCCTTCTCGATCAGGACGACCGATGCGCCCAGGCGCGCAGCTCCTGCGGCCACGCTCAGCCCTCCCGAGCCGGCCCCGATCACGCAGAGATCGCATCGCACTGCAGTGCTCACGGAGCACTCCGGCCGGCCTTTAGCCTGCGGTAGAGGATCGGGACCAGCGCAAGGGCCGCGAGGCCCAGCAGGGGCAGCAGCACGCCGGGCCGCAGCAGGATGCCCGCATCGGGCGTTTCCCCGGCCTCGAAGACAGTGCCGAGGCCGGCGCCAGCCGATGCGAAGGCCAGCGTACCCGGCACGATGCCGATCGCGGTCGCCGCCGCATAGGTGCCGAGCCGCACGCCCAGGAAGGCGGGGACAAGGTTCACGAGCCAGAACGGAAACAGCGGCACCAGCCTGAGGACCAGGAGGTAGGAGAAGGCGTCGCGCCGGAAGCCCTCGGCGAAGCGGTCCAGAGAGGGGCCGGCACGCCGGCGCAGCGCGCCGCCCAGGGCGGTGCGCGCCGCCAGGAAGACGGCGACCGCCCCGAGCGTGCCGCCGATCACCGAGCAGGCCGTGCCCGCCGGGATTCCGAAGAGGAAGCCGCCCGCCAGCGTCAGCACCGTCCCGCCCGGCAGCGACAGGGCGGTGGCCGCGGCGTAGGTCAGTACAAAGGCCCCGGCGGCCAGCGGCCCGTGGGCCTCGACCCAGGCGAGCAGGGTTCCGCGATGCGCCGCCAGCGCCTCGAAGCTCAGGAGCCGGTGGAGGTCGAGCGCGAAGACGACCGTGACGGCCGCCGCGGCGGCCAGCAGCGGCCAGAAGCGGATCCAGCCCGCCCGGCGCTGCTTCCTGTGCCCCTCCTCGGCCGCGATCATTATCTGCTCCGTCCTGCGTCCCCGGGCCTTCCCTGGGATGGTGGGATCCCCGATGCGCCGACGCCAGTCACCTTCCCGTGAGGAACGCGGCCCGGAGGGTCGGCTTGGCGGGCAGGGTTCGGTTGACTCGGGGGGCTGCCCCCCGTATACAGCGGGCTTCCTTCGAGAAGACCCTCATCCGGAGTAGTGTGCCGTGAAGCGCACCTATCAGCCCAGCAAGCTCATCCGCAAGCGCCGTCACGGCTTCCGCGCCCGCATGGCGACCGTCGGCGGCCGCAAGGTCCTGGCAGCCCGCCGCGCCAAGGGCCGCAAGCGCCTGTCGGCCTGACCTCCGATGCCGCCGACCCCGCGCCGGCCTGTCCTGGGGCGGCTCAAGCGGCGGCCGGAATTCCTTGCCGTCGCCGGGGCCCGCCGCAAATGGGCGGCGCCCGGCCTGATCCTTCAAGCCCGCGCCCATGACGATCGCCAGCGCCCCGAGGCCGGCGAGCCGTCGATCCGCGTCGGCTTCACGGCCAGCAAGAAGGTCGGCAACTCGGTCGAGCGCAATCGCGCGCGCCGCAGGCTGCGCGCCGCTGCGCGCGAGGTCCTGGCCAGCGAGGCCGCGCCCGGGCACGACTATGTCCTGATCGCGCGCGGCGAGACGCTGCGCCGCGGATTCGCCGATCTCAAGGCGGATATCGCCAAGGGCCTGGAGCGCCTGCGCGCCCGCAAGCCCGCAGCCCAGGCGCCCGATGGCGCGGCCGGGACCCTCCGGGGCGATGCCTCGGGGGAGCGCGGGACGGACGGGAGCGAGGGGCAGGGCCGGCCGGCACCGAAGCCCGCCGAGGCGTCATGAGCCCCGCCGCCCGACTGATGTGGCTCGCCGTCACGCTGTACCAGTGGACGCTGTCGCCCTTCATCGGCCGGCAGTGCCGATACCTGCCGACCTGCTCGGCCTACGCCAAGGAGGCGCTGGAGCGACACGGCGCCTTGCGCGGAGGCTGGCTGACCGTTAAACGGATCGGGCGCTGCCACCCCTGGGGCGGGCACGGCTACGATCCGGTGCCGCCTGCAGGCGGTGCGACCCCATCCGACACGTCCGGGACCGCCGCGGCCCGATGACGGAACACCCCGCGATCCGGCCCCCCGGCCGGGCCGCTGCCAGGGACGAGACCGTATTCCCATGACCGACCAGCGCAACCTGATCCTGGCGATCGTCCTATCGATCCTGATCCTGCTGGGTTTCCAGTGGTTCTACGAGGCGCCGCGCCAGGCGCAGCAACAGGCCCAGCAGGCCCAGCAACAGGCGACCGAGGCCCCGACCCCGGGCGCGAGCGGACAGGCAGCCGCGCCGGCCGGCGCCCCCGCGGCATTCGCGCCGCGCCCGCGAGCCGAGGTGCTGGCCGCGTCCGAGCGCGTGCGCATCGACACGCCCCGGCTCCACGGCTCGATCTCCGCGACGGGCGGCCGGATCGACGACCTGACGCTGGCGGACTACAAGGAAACGACGGAGCCCGGCAGCCCCGAGGTCACGCTGCTCTCGCCCTCCGGCACTGAGCACCCCTACTACGCCGATTTCGGCTGGGTCCCCGCCGGCGGCTCCGCCGCGCCTGCGCTGCCCGGCCCCGAGACGCGCTGGACGGTCCAGGGCGGCCCCCTGGGGCCGGAGCGGCCGGTCACCATGACCTGGGACAACGGCCAGGGGCTCGTCTTCGAGCGCACGGTTTCCGTTGACCGCAACTTCATGTTCACGGTGGTGCAGAGGGTGCGCAACACCGGCGGCCAGCCGGTCGCGCTGCACCCCTACAGCCTGGTCAGCCGCCACGGGACGCCGCACACCTCGGGCTACTACATCCTGCACGAGGGGCCGCTGGGCGTGATCGGCGGCACCCTGCGCGAGGTTAAGTACAACGATCTCGCGGCCAAGGAGGCGCCCCAGCCCGCCGAAACCACCGGCGGCTGGATCGGCATCACGGACAAGTACTGGCTGGTCTCGCTGGTGCCGCCGCAGGACCAGCCCTCGACCCTGCGCTTCGTGCACAGCCAGCGCGACGGCACCGACCGCTACCAGGTCGACATGCTCGGCCAGGCAACGACCGTGCAGCCCGGCGCCACCGCCGAGTTCACGACCCGCGTCTTCGCGGGCGCCAAGGAGGTCCGGCTTCTGGACGCCTATGGCGACCAGCTCGGCATCCCGAACTTCGACAAGGCCGTCGACTTCGGCTGGTTCTACTGGCTGACCAAGCCCTTCTTCTATGCGCTGGACTATCTCGCGCGGCTGTTCGGGAACTTCGGCATCGCGATTCTGGTCTTCACCGTCTTCGTCAAGGCCGTGTTCTTCCCGCTGGCCAACAAGAGCTACCGGGCCATGAGCCGGATGAAGGCGCTGCAGCCCCAGATGAAGGAGCTGCAGGAGCGCTACGCCGACAACCGCGAGCGCATGAGCCAGGAGCTGATGGCGCTCTACAAGCGGGAGAAGGTGAACCCAGTCAGCGGCTGCCTGCCGATCGTGATCCAGATCCCGGTGTTCTTCGCGCTCTACAAGGTCCTGTTCGTCACCATCGAGATGCGGCATGCGCCGTTCTTTGGCTGGATCCACGACCTCTCGGCTCCGGACCCGACCTCGATCTGGAACCTGTTCGGGCTGCTGCCCTGGGGCACCGGGCCCGCCATGATCGCCATCGGCCTGTGGCCGCTGATCATGGGCGTCACCATGTGGCTGCAGCAGAAGATGAACCCGGCGCCGCCGGACCCGATCCAGGCGCGCGTCTTCATGCTGCTGCCCATCATGTTCACCTTCATGCTGGCGTCCTTCCCGGCCGGGCTCGTGATCTACTGGTCCTGGAACAACCTGCTCTCGGTCGCCCAGCAGTGGCTGATCATGCGCCGCGAGGGCGCCCGCACGGCCCGGGCGGCGACCTGACGGCATGGCCAAGCCGACCGGCATCGTCCCGAGCCTGCAGCCCGGGGCCACGGGCGAGGGCAGCGACGGGATCGAGGCCGGCCGGCTGCTCTTCGCGGCGCCCTGCGACTTCTTCTGGGGCGCCGCGACCCTCGAGCACATTCCGGAGGCTCGGCTGCCCGAGGTCGCGTTCTGGGGCCGTTCCAACGTCGGCAAGTCGAGCCTGATCAACGCCCTCACCGGGCGCAAGACGCTGGCGCGGACATCGAACACGCCGGGCCGCACCCAGCAGATCAACTTCTTCGACCTCGGCGGGCGGCTCGCCTTGGTGGACCTGCCGGGCTACGGCTACGCCAAGGAAAGCAAGACCAAGGTCGCCGACTGGAACGAGCTCGTGCGCGATTACCTGCGTGGCCGCGTCGAGCTGCGCCGGGCGCTGGTGCTGATCGACTCCCGGCACGGGCTCAAGCCCAACGATATCGAGATGATGGGCATGCTCGACAAGGCGGCGGTGCCCTACCAGATCGTGCTGACCAAGGCCGACAAGGTGAAAGCCTCGGCGCTGGCCAAGGTCCGCGAGGAGACCGCGGCAGGTCTGCGCAAGCACACCGCAGCCCATCCCGAGGTGGCGGTCACCAGCGCCGAGAAGGGGCTCGGCATCGCCGAGCTGCGCGCCAGCCTGGCGACCCTGGCCGAGCCCGCGCCGAAGCCCCAGGACGCCGGCTGAGGCAGGTCGCCACCGGCGCCTCGTCCTAGCTGAACACGCCGTCGATCACCTGGGCGATCAGGTGGCTCGCGATGCCGACCAGGACCAGCTCGGTCCCGATCCGGATCCACTCATGCCCGTCCACCACGGGAAGGCGCACCAGCAGCGGCTGCGGCACGGACTGCCTGGCGATGCCGGGAGGCAGCGGCTTGCCCCGCGCGAGATTCTTCCGGATGCCCGGCGGCAGGGGCTTCGCTCCGACGGAAAGGGTTTGCGTCTGGCCGCCCAGCAGGGCTGCGATTACGGCCGCCGATGCGCCGCTGCCGAGGATCCGGTCGGCATCGGGCCCATATGCCCCCGCCTTCGGCTCGATGCGTCCGCCATGGGCCGGCAGCGTCGCGGCGCCCTCGGGCCCGCCCTTGCCGCCTCTGCCGGGATTGCCCTTCCCGGAATTCCCCTTTCCGGGGTTCCCGTTGCCGTGGCTGCCCTTGCCTTCCACGAAGTCGGGACGGCCGGCCCCGTCGGGCTTGGCCAGCGACGGCGAGGCGGACAGGGCAACGGACACGGCCAGAACGGCTGCGAGGCAGGCTCGTGCCGCGGGCCGGTTTTGGTAGGGCATGCGATCTCCTTCGACGCGCCGGCGCGTCGCCGGCTGCTTGCACCATACCCGAAAGTACGGGCACGGCCGCGACAGCCGTCACATCCCTAGGGATGAAATGCGCCTGTCCGCCCTGCGTCAGTTGATGGACCCGGCGTCAGTTGAAGGCCTTGTGCAGCCAGAGGTGCTGCAGGTTCACGGAATAGAGCGGCTGGTATTGCCGCAGCCCGTCGAGGGAGGCGACCTCCGGCACCAGGTTGTCCAGCACCAAGGTGCCCCGGGGCGTCCGGACCGCGAGGACGGCGTGGATGAGGTCGCGGCCGGTGTCGTTGACCACCAGGATCCGCATCTGCTCGGCCGCGACCCCCAGTCGCAGCAGCGAGAAGAACTTGGTGATCGCGTAATCCTCGCAATCGCCGCCGCGCGCCAGGAACTGCCCCGGCGTTGCCCAAAGGTCGGAGACGCCGTAGTTGTCCTCGTCGCTGACCCAGGGAGCGGCGTTCACGAAGGCGTTGACGGCCTCGATCTGGTCCTCCAGCGGCTTGCCGCGCAGCCGGTTCACGGCCTTGTGCCATGCCCGCAGGGCGTGGCTCGGCGGGGTGGAGGCCTCCTGGTCCAGGCGGACGGTCAGCGAGGACCACTGCGCCAGCCTGTCGGCGGCCCAGACCCGCGGGGCCCCGGTCTCGGCGCGGCCGTCGGGCGGGTCGGGCACCACCACGCCCAGGGCGACCTGTTCGGCAGCGCCGGCGTCCGGTCGCACGGCCAGGGCGGCGCACAGCAGCGCTGCGCACAGCATAATTCCGCCCCGAAGGACCCTGCGCATCCTTCCGCCCCCGAAAACGACACAACCGGTAGCGGCACAACGCACAGGAAGGGCCTGAAGATCGGCTATCCCCCGAGAGGGTAGATCCGGCGCCTGCGGATTACGCGCCGCCACATGGCCCCCCTAGCGGGGGAGGGGGCTTTCAACTAGAGTGCGCCGCCATGAGCGCACCCATGGAAACGATCGCCAACGTGTCCAGAGATGAGTGGCTGGCGAAGGCCCGGACCCTGTCCGAGGCGCTTCCCTATATGCGCCGGCATGCCGACCGGACCTTCGTCATCAAGTATGGCGGGCACGCCATGGGCGATGACGGGCTGGCGGAGCTGTTCGCCCGTGACGTCGTCCTGCTGAAGCAGGTCGGGATCAACCCCGTGGTCGTGCACGGCGGGGGGCCGCAGATCGGGCAGATGCTGGACCGGCTCAAGATCCAGAGCTCGTTCATCGACGGGCTGCGCGTCACCGACGCCGCGACCGTCGAGATCGTCGAGATGGTCCTGTCGGGCTCCATCAACAAGCAGATCGTCGCCGCCATCAACAAGCAGGGCGGCTGCGCGGTCGGCCTGTCCGGCAAGGATGGCCGCCTGATCGTCGCGCGCAAGCTGCAGCGCACGGTCCGCGATCCCGACAGCAACATCGAGAAGCTGCTGGACCTCGGCTTCGTCGGCGAGCCCGCCGAGATCAACCCGGGGATCCTCGGGACCTTCGGCCGCTCCGACCTGATCCCGGTGATCGCCCCAATCGGGCTCGGCACCGACGGCGAGACCTACAACATCAATGCCGACACCGCCGCCGGGGCCATCGCCGGCGCCGTGGGCGCCACGCGATTCTTCCTGCTGACCGATGTCGCCGGCGTGCTCGACAAGCAGAAGAACCTGATCCCCGAGCTCTCGCTGTCCGAGGCGCGCCGCCTGATGCAGGACGGCACCATCAGCGGCGGCATGATCCCGAAGCTCGAGACCTGCATCCAGGCGGTGGAGCAGGGAGTCGACGCGGCGGTGATCCTGGACGGGCGCGTCCCGCACGCGCTGTTGCTGGAGATCTTCACCGAGGGCGGTGCCGGCACGCTGATCCGCCGCGGCTGAGGCCGCGGCAGGAGGCGGGCAGGGCAGCGCAGGGCAGGGGCGGGGAGGCGCGGCACGGTCCAGCCCATGCCGCGCCGGGCCGGCTACTGCAGGGATGCCGTCACCTTGCGGCCCGAGGCGCGCTCCAGGATCTCGACGATCACCTGGTCCTCGGTCCTCCGGGTCAGCCCGGCCTGGGTGCGGATCAGCGCATCAGTCATCTGAAGCGTCGGGGAGAGGTCGAGCTTCCAGCGCCCCTGCTCCTTGACGAAGTTGGCGGGCACGATCTGGGGCTTGTTGTCGATCACCAGCGTGCCGCTGGCGCGGTCGCCCTGAACGCGCACGCGGCTGAGGCCCGCCCGGCCGATGTCCCGCGGGTCGAGCCAGCGCTGGTCCAGCGCGTATTCGGCGAGCCCCGCGGCATCGCGCCGCTTGATGTCGGCGGGCTTCATGTAGTGCCGCAGGCCCAGCGCCGCGAAACGCTCGGACGGGCCGAGCGCCGAGAGGCCCTTGCCCTCGCCGGCCGCGGCGCGAATCCGGTCCAGCCGCTGGCGGTCCTCCTGGGACAGGGATGCCAGCACCGCGGCCCCGTCACGGTCGCGCAGGGCGGCCCGGACGCCGACGAAGGCCTCGCCGACGGCGGTCTCCTCGGCCCGCTGGCGCGCCTCCGCGGCGGAATCGGGAGAGCCCTGGGCCTGCCCCATGGCCGGCGTCAGGGCGCCGGCAGCCAGTCCGCCCGCGACAAGGCAGGCCCCCAACAAGGTTCCGAAGCGCACCGGTCCTCCTCGTCCATGTCCCGTGGGTCGTCCGATCCCAGCATATGGAGGCGGATCGTGGCGTACCCAAGGCGTAGCTGACCCGGCGGGCGCTCCCGCCTCCTGCCGGCGGGCTTGCGGGGCCGGGTGCGCAGGGCCATTCTGCCGGCCATGAGCCTTCCACCTGCCATCACGACGCCCGACCCTGCCGCCTTCGCCCATGTGCGGACCTGGGTCTTCGACCTCGACAACACGCTGTATCCAGCCGCCTGCAATCTCTTCGCCCAGATCGACGAGCGCATGACCGAGTTCATCTCGCGGCGCTTCGACCTGGAGCCGGCCTCGGCGCGCGAGCTGCAGAAACGGTACTACCGCGAGTACGGCACGACCCTGCGCGGGCTGATGATGGATCACGACATCGATCCCGCGGCGTTCCTGGACTTCGTGCACGATATCGACGTGACCCCGGTGCCTCCGGCGCCCGCGCTGGCCACGGCGCTGTCGCGCCTTCCCGGCCGCAAGCTCGTCTACACCAACGGCTCGGAGCGGCACGCCGCGAACGTCCTGGGGCGGCTGGGCATCGCCGATCGGTTCGAGGCCGTGTACGACATCGTCGCGGCCGACTACCTGCCCAAGCCCGACCCGCGCCCCTACGCCGCCTTCATCGAGCGCCACCAGGTGGACCCGGCCGGCGCGCTGATGGTGGAGGACATCGCGCGCAACCTGGCGCCGGCGGCGGCGATCGGCATGACCACGCTGTGGGTCGTCAGCGAATCCGACTTCGCGCGCCCGGACATGGGCGGCGTCGGCGCCGGGCGGCATATCCACCACGCCACCGACGACCTTGTGGCCTGGCTCGTCCATCTTGCCGAGGGGCTCGCGGGCGACGGCCCTGGCGCCAGACCGGGCGCTCGGCCGGGCACCGGCGCTTGACAGGGGGGACGGCGGCGCCCATCGTCGCCGCCGGCCAGCCGCGCCCTTTCCGTCCCACTCCAGCACGCCGACGAGCCGCCATGACCGCCAAGCTGCAGTCCACCATCGATGCCGCCTGGGAGGCGCGCAACGACCTTACGCCCGCGACCACGGGCTCCGTCCGCGACGCCGTCGAGGCCGCTCTAGCCGGGCTGGACGACGGCTCGCTGCGGGTGGCCGAGAAGGGGCCCGAGGGCTGGATCGTCCACCAGTGGCTGAAGAAGGCGGTGCTGCTGTCCTTCCGGCTCAACGACAACACGCTGATCCCCGGCGGCCCAGGGGAGGGCGTCTGGTGGGACAAGGTGCCGAGCAAGTTCGCGGGGTGGAACGAGGCCCGATTCCGCGAAGCCGGGTTCCGCGCCGTTCCCGGCGCCATCGTCCGCCGCTCCGCCTTCGTGGCGCCGGGCGTGGTGCTGATGCCGAGCTTCGTGAACGTCGGCGCCTATGTGGACCGCGGCACCATGGTGGACACCTGGGTGACGGTCGGCTCCTGCGCCCAGATCGGCCGCAACGTCCACCTGTCGGGCGGTGTCGGCATCGGCGGCGTGCTGGAGCCGCTCCAGGCGAACCCCGTCATCATCGAGGACGACTGCTTCATCGGCGCGCGATCCGAGGTCGTCGAGGGTGTCGTCGTCGAGCGCGGCGCCGTACTCTCGATGGGCGTCTTCATCAGCTCGACCACCCGGATCGTCGACCGCGCCACCGGCGAGGTCTTCTACGGCCGGGTGCCGGCCTATTCTGTGGTGGTCCCGGGCAGCCTGCCCGGCAAGCCCCTGCCCGACGGCTCGCCGGGGCCGAGCCTCGCCTGCGCGGTGATCGTGAAGCGCGTCGACGAGCAGACCCGCGCCAAGACCTCGATCAACGACCTGCTGCGGGACTGACGCGGTGGCGCCGGCTCCTGCCCTCGACGCGCTGGACCTGACGCGCGAGCTCGTCCGCTGTCCCAGCGTGACGCCGGCGGAGGCGGGCGCGCTGGACCTGCTGGAGCGGGCCCTCAGCGGGCTCGGCTTCGCCTGCCACCGGCTCCGTTTCGAGGAGCCGGGGACGGAGCCGGTCGAGAACCTCTACGCGCGCCTCGGCACTGCCGGTCCCCACTTCTGCTTCGCCGGGCACACCGACGTGGTCCCTCCCGGCGATCCCGCGGCCTGGTCGGTCGACCCCTTCGCGGGGGAGGTCCGCGACGGAAGGCTGATCGGCCGCGGCGCTGCCGACATGAAGGGCGCTGTCGGCGCCTTCGTCGCCGCCGTCTCGGAGCTGCTGGCGGCGGGCGGCCCGCCGGCCGGGTCGATCAGCCTGCTGATCACGGGGGACGAGGAGGGCGTCGCGGTGAACGGCACCCGCAAGGTGCTGGACTGGCTGGCCGCCCGCGGGGAGCGCATCGACGCCTGCATCGTCGGCGAGCCGACGAACCCCGAGATGCTGGGCGAGATGATCAAGATCGGCCGGCGCGGCAGCATGAACACGGTCCTGCGCGTGATGGGCACCCAGGGCCATGCGGCCTATCCGCATCTCGCCGACAATCCTTTGCCACGGCTCGTGCGCATGCTGGCGCTGCTGACCGAGAAGCCGCTCGATGCGGGGACGCCGCACTTCCCGCCCTCTACGCTCGCGCTCACCACCATCGACGTGGGCAACCCCGCCAACAACGTGATCCCCGGCGAGGGGCGCGCCCATTTCAACATCCGCTTCAACGACCTGCACTCCTCGGCCTCGCTCCAGGCCTGGATCCGCTCCGTCTGCGACAGCGTGGGCGGGCCGTTCAGCCTGGACTTCCGCGTCAGCGGGGAGGCCTTCCTGACGGCGCCGGGTCCGCTGAGCGACCTGGTTGCCGGGGCGGTGGCGCGCGTGACGGGCCGCCAGCCGGAGCTCAGCACCACGGGGGGCACCTCGGACGCCCGGTTCATCCGCTCCGTCTGCCCGGTCGTCGAGTTCGGGCTGGTCAGCCGGACGATCCACAAGGTCGACGAGGAGGCCGCCGTGGAGGACCTGTACCGCCTGTGCGCCGTCTACCGCGAGGTGCTGGCGGACTTCTTCTCCAGCGGCGGCCTGGCCCAGGCGTGACTCTCCCGTCCTCACAGGAAGCCTCGCGCGCGCTCTACGGGACGATCAGACTCGCACGCCTGGACCGCACCGGTGCCGAATTCTTCGGCTCGACGCCCGAGGCGGCGCTCCGCTCCTTCTACGTGGCGGCGCTGGTGGCGCCCGCCCATCTCGTGCTGATGCTGCTGCGGCTGGTCGACGTGGTGGAGGAGATCAACTATCTCCGCTACTTCGCGGTCGAGACGATTGCCTACGTGATCTCCTGGACGGCCTTCCCGCTGCTCCTGTGGCATCTCGGGCCGCTGCTGGACCGGCGTGAGCAGGTCTTCCGGGCGATCGCGGCACAGAACTGGTCGGCGGTCCTGCAGATCGCCGTGCTGCTGGCCGTGTCGGGGCTTGGTGCCGCCGCCTTCGTCCCCGAGGCGCTGGTGGCCGGCCTCGCCATCGCGATCAGCTTCGCGCTTCTGTGCTACCAGTGGTTCATCCTGCGCAGCGCGCTCGATATCGGCGGACTGCCGGCCTTCGGCCTACTGATCGGCGGCGTGCTGATCGAGGTGATGGTGCGCCAGGCCGCGGACGGCCTCGTCTTCGGCATGTGAGCGGGCCCGGGCGCGCCAGGGGGCGCGCCCGGAATCCCGTCGGCTCGCCCATGGGCGAGCCGGTCAGCCGCGGTCGCCCCCGGATGGCGTGCGGCTGCCGAGTCCCGTCCCGGGCCCGACATTGCCTCCGCCCGATCCGATGCTGCCCTGCCCGGCCGGGGACCCGCCATGGGGCTTCATCGCGCCGGGCTGCAGCCCCGAGCCGATCCCCTGGCCGCCCGAGACAGCGGGCCCATGCTTCTCGTCCGCCAGGGGATCGCCCCGGGGCCTTTCGTGCCCGGCGGTTCCGGACGTGTCCTGTCGCTGTTCGGCCATGAAGAAACTCCTCGACGGTGCCATCGGGCACCGGTCCGCCTGCAACAGGCCGCCGGATCCAGCGGTTCCACGATTGCTGCCGGGCTGGAGTACATAAGGTGAAAGGCCTAGGCCATTGGATGGACTTCATGGCCTGTGAAGCCCGTGCTACCCGGGACATGTTCGGTCTTGGCGCTTGATCGGAGATGACCAGGGCCATCGACTTTTCTTCCGCTTCGGGTGGGGTGTCCTCGGACCATGCAGGATCCTGAAATCCAGATCGCGGCAGAGGGGGCGTGCCGGAACGTCGCTGCGCCCGGCGAAGCTTCGCCCGCCGCCGGGCTCGACGGTCTGGTGCCGCCGATGCCCGTCCTGGCGCGACGCGAGGTGGCCTGGCTCGTCGCCCATCCCGAGCTGGCGGGACTCGACGAGACGGCGGCCAATGCGATCGTCGCTTCGCCTTGCTACCGGGAGATCCTGCAGCGCGAGGCGCGCGCGAGCGCCGCGGGCGGTGCGCACGAGCCTGCGGAATCCCTCGTTCTCGCCGATATCGCGGATCCGCGCGCCCTTGCCAGCGCGCGAAAGATGGTGCGCGCCTGCCCCGCCGAGAGGCTGCGCGAGATGGCCGGCGCCGCGCGCCGCCTCGTGGCCCAGGAGCCGGCCGGGGCCGCCGCCGGCGCGGTCGTGGGCGGGTTCCTCGTGGTCCTGATGGAGCTCGCGGAGCGCGGACGGGACGCCGCGGAGGAGGCTGCGGCGGCCGGGGGCGCCTCCGGCCCGACCGGGCTCAGTATACCACGTCGGTGAAGAAGAGGCCGTCCGCCGGCGCCGTCGGCCCGGCGGCGGATCGGTCGCGCGCTTCCAGCGCCGTCCGGACGTCGTCGGCGGTCCACCGCCCCTCGCCGACCTGGGCCAGCGTCCCCACCATGTTGCGGACCTGATGATGCAGGAAGGAGCGGGCGCGGGCGGTCACCCGGACCTCGTCGCCGTCGCGGACGACGTCCAGCCGGTCCAGCGTCTTCAGGGGCGATTTCGCCTGGCAGAGGCTGGCGCGGAAGCTCGTGAAGTCGTGATGGCCGACCAGGAGCTGGGCCGCAGCATGCATCGCCTCGGCATCGAGGGGCTTGGCGATGTGCCAGGCCCGCCCGGCGTCGAGAGCCAGCGGCGCCTTGCGGTTCACGATCCGGTAGAGATAGCCGCGCTGGCGGGCGGAAAGGCGGGCATGGAAGGTCTCGTCCACCGCCTCGGCCGTCAGGATCGCCACCGGCTGCGGCCTCAGGTGGTGGTTCACGGCGTCGCGCACGGCACGCGCCTCGAGCGGCTTCGCGCAGTCGAAATGCGCGACCTGCCCCCGCGCATGCACGCCGGCATCGGTGCGGCCGGCCGCGAACAACGTGACGGTCTCGCCGCAGAAGCGCTGGATCGCCGCCTCGATGGCGCCCTGGACGGATGGCCCGTTGTCCTGGCGCTGCCAGCCGACGAAGGGGCGGCCGTCGTACTCGATCAGCAGGCGCCAGCGCGTCGGGCCGCCCGCGCCCGCACTCGTCCCGGTGGCGCTCATTCCAGCACGGTGCCCGGCGGCAGCGGGAATCCGTTCAGCAGCGCCGCCGCGTCCACCGGGCCCTTTCCGGGGCGCTGGACGCGCAGCAGGCGCACCGCGCCGGTGCCGCAGGCAACGCTCAGCCGGTCGTCGAGGACCGTGCCCGGCGCGCCGGTCCCGGCGGCCGGCTCGGCCTCGAGCAGCTTGATGCGCTCGCCTCGTGCCTCGAACCAGGTGCCGGGCCAGGGGTTCAGCGCCCGGACCCGGCGCAGCAGCGCCTCGGCCGGCTCGTCCCAGGCGATCCGGCCTTCCTCGCGCTCGAGCTTGCGGGCGTAGGTGACGCCCTCCTCCGGCTGGGGTCGTGACGCCAGCGTGCCGGTGGCAACACCCTCCAGCGCAGGCAGGATCAGCCGGGCACCCGCGGCGGCCAATGCGTCGTGCAGTGCCGGTGCGGTCGTGTGCGGGCCAATGGGGATGCGCTCCTCCAGCAGCATGGGGCCGGTATCGAGCCCTTCCTCCATCTGCATGATGGTGACCCCGGTCTCGGCATCGCCGGCCAGGATCGCCCGCTGGATCGGCGCTGCGCCGCGCCAGCGCGGCAGCAGCGAGGCGTGGACGTTCAGGCAGCCCAGCCGCGGCGCGTCCAGCACCGGCCTCGGCAGGATCAGGCCGTATGCCGCGACCACCGCCGCATCCAGCTCCAGTGCCGCGAACTCGGCCTGGGCCTCCGGCGTGCGCAGGGTCCTGGGCGTGCGCACCGGGATGCCGTGGCCCTCGGCCGCGCGGTGCACGGGCGAGGGCTGGACCTGGTGGCCCCGGCCCGCCGGGCGGGGCGGCTGGCTGTACACGCAGGCGACCTCGTGCCCGGCGCCGACCAGCGCCTCCAGGATCGGGACGGAGAAGTCCGGCGTGCCCATGAAGGCCAGGCGAAGCTTCGTCATGGTGCTGATCCCTCCGGGCTCGGCTCCTTGCGGAGGAAGGCCACCAGGCGCCAGGCGCGGTCGGGATCCGACGCCGGCACGTCGGGCTCCAGCGCGCCGTGCCAGGCGGCAGGCACCAGAGCGCCGCCGGCGAGCCGGGCCAGGGCCGCGATCTCGGGCGCTGTGTAGTGGCGCTGCAGCGCGCGGTCGCGCAGCACCCGCTTCCGTCCGCCCTCCCACACGGTCAGGGTGGTCGTCACCTCGCCGAGCTGGGTCACGGGATCGAAGCTGTCCCCCTCGCTGCCCCAGGCGACCCGGACCCGGATCCCGTCCTGCTCGACCTCCCAGCCGCCGGGCTCGCGCAGCCAGATGTCGCGGGGATGCGGCAGCTCGATGCAAAGGATCCCGCCGGGGTTCAGCGCCGACGCGCAATGTTGCAGCATCGCGATGAAATCGCCCTGGGTCTCGATGCAGCCAGCGGTGTTCAGCAGCATCAGGGCCAGGTCCACTGTCCGGGGCAGCGCGAATTCGCGAATGTCGCCCTCGGCATAGGCGATCGACACGCCTGCGGCCGCGGCCTTTTCGAGGCCGTAACGGACCATGGCCGGCTCCAGGTCGACGGCCTGGACGGCCAGCCCACGGCGCGCCAGCTCGACCGCATGGTTCGCCGGGCCGGCGCCCAGCTCCACGGCGCTGGCAGGGGGACTGCCCGATAGCCGGGCGGCCTCGTCCAGGAGGAAGGTGCATTCGCCGGGCACGTCGCGGTAGCCGAAGGCGACGTCGTACCAGCGCGGCTCGGCGTAGGTGCGGAGATGCCGGGTCCGGTCGGTTTCGGCCCGGTCGGCCTTGGCCCGGCCTGGCACGGGCGGCCGCGGGGCGGGCGAGGAGCGCGCCACTGGTTCAGGCCGATGCCTGGCCGCGCTTGGCCTTCTGCAGCTTGCGCATGATCATGTTGCGCTTGAGCATCGACAGGTGATCGACGAAGAGGACGCCGTCCAGGTGGTCGATCTCGTGCTGCAGGCAGGTCGCCAGCAGGCTGCCGGCCTCGACCTCGCGCGTCTCGCCGGTCTCGTCCTGGTAGCGCACCTTGACCCGGGCCGGCCGGGTCACGTCGGCGTAGTGCTCGGGTAGTGACAGGCAGCCCTCGTTGTAGGTCGAGAGCTCCTCGCTTCGCCACGTGATCTCGGGATTCACGATGCGCATGGGCGCGGGCGGCTCGCCCTTCTCGGCGACGTCGATCACGATCAGCCGCTCCAGCACCCCGATCTGCGGGGCCGCGAGGCCGATGCCGGGCGCGTCGTACATGGTCTCGAGCATGTCGTCGAGCAGGCGGCGGATGCGGTCGTCCACCTTCGCCACGGGCGAGGCCCTGGTCTTCAGGCGTGGGTCGGGGGCGATCAGGATCGGCAGCTTTGCCATGGCGGCGCACGGGTCCGGATTGGGTGATCGCTCCACATATGGGCTCGCGCGGGGCCCGTCAAGCGCAGGGCGGCTGCGGCGTGGCAGCGGTGTGGCGGCGCCATGGCGGGGCGGCGGGAACCGCCCGGCGCCGGCCGCGCGGCTCAGGGTACGGGCTTCGCGAAGGTCGCCTTGGTATAGGCGAGACGGAAGCCCGCCCGCTCGGCGTTGCGGGCGCTGGCGTTCCATGGCCGTGCCGTGATGCTGGCGAGGTCGGCGCCCGCAGCGGCTGCGGCGGCCAGCCGCGCGTGGATCAGCGCCGCCTGGACCCCCCTGCCCCGGTACCGGTCCAGAGTGCCGGCAATGTGCAGGTGCCCGGTCAGCCCGCCCGGGACCGGCAGCAGCGCCAGCGCCGCGGCGCCAGCGGGCTCGCCGTCCACGGTTGCGATGAAGGCCAGCGTGTCGGTCCGTTCCAGCGCAACCAGCGCCAGCAGCTCCAGCAGCGCCGTCGGGCGCGCGCGCGCCTGGGCGGCGAAGGCCGCGACCGAGAGCCGGACGAACTCCCCGTCCCCTCCGCTGGCAAGCTGGCGCACCGCGACGCCCGGGGGAGGGGGCGACGACGGAGCGGCCCCCGTCTCGGCGGCATAGACATTGGTGTAGGCGTTCACCGCGTAGCCCCGCGTGGCGAGCAGCGGCAGCACGGAGCCGTCGGCATGGGGGGACAGGTCGATCTCGGCGGGCACTCCGCGCCCATGGCAGAGCCGCTCGACCTCAGCCAGCACCGCGTCCGTCAGCGGCTCGTCGATGCCCAGTCCCGTCGCGTGATTCAGCTTGCGGTCGAAGCTCGGTCCCGCGACGGCGACGGTTCCCCCGGCCAGCCTCGCCACCCGGGCGTCGAGCCCGGGCCGCAGGGCCGCGACGGCCTCCATCTGCCGCGCGAGATTCAGGGCCTCGGCCCGTTCCAGGCGCCGGGCTATCTCGGGCGTGGTCACCAGCATGGCCGGTCTCAACCCTCGGCAAGCGCCGTCAGCCCGGAGGCTCGCCCGGCCGCGGTCAGCTCGGCCGAGGTCGGCTCGGGCGCGGTCAATTCGGGCGCCTGCAGCGTGCGCGGCGCCGTCTCGATCGGCTCCGGCTCGGGCAGCTCCGTCCCGTTGGCCGCATGCAGGTCGCGGAAGCGACGCGCGCTGACGAGCACACGGCTTTCCAGCGTGCCCACGGCGCGGTTGTAGCTGGTGACCGCCTCGCCCAGCCGCCCGCCCAGCCGGTCCATGTGCCCGCCGAGGTCCGACAGGCGCTTGTAGAGGTCCGCGCCGAGCTCGCTGATCTGCCGGGCGTTCTGGGCCAGCTTCTCCTGGCGCCAACCATAGGCGACCGCGCGCAGCAGGGCGATCAGGGTCGTCGGGGTGGCGACGATCACGCCGTTGTCGATGCCGGCCTCGATCAGGCCGGGGTCGTGCTCCAGCGCCGCCGAGAAGAAGTTCTCGCCGGGCAGGAACAGCACCACGAACTCCGGCCCGTCCTGGAACTGGTCCCAGTACGCCTTGCCGCCGAGCTGGCGCATGTGCTCGCGGACATGCCGGGCATGGCGGGCCAGCGCCTCGCGGCGCGCGGGCTCCTCCGCCGCCATGCAGGCGTCGAGATAGGCCTCCACCGGCGCCTTCGCGTCCACGACGATGGACTTGCCGCCGGGCAGGCGGACCACGAGGTCCGGGCGCAGGCGGCCGGCCTCGGATTCGACCTGGACCTGCTCGCGGAAATCGCAGTGGTCGAGCATGCCGGCAAGCTCCACCACGCGGCGGAGCTGCATCTCGCCCCACCGGCCGCGGGCCGACGGCGTGCGCAGGGCGCGCACCAGGTTCCCGGTCTCGCTGCGCAGCTCGCGCTGGGTCTCCAGCAGCGCCGCGACCTGCTGCCGCAGGCCTTCATAGGCGCCCGTTCGCTCCTTCTCGATGGCCTGGATCTGCTGGTCGACCTTCTCCAGCGACTGGCGCACCGGCGAGACCAGGTCAGAGATCGCGGTCTGGCGCTTGTCCATCTCGTTGCGCGCATGCTCCTGGAAGGCGGACATGGCGGTCCGCGCAAGCTCCAGGAAGCTCTGGTTGTTGGCCTGAAGCGCTTCCGCCGATAGCGCCTTGAACGTGTCGGAAAGGCGCGCCTCGGCGCGCTCCAGCAGCACCGCCCGCTCGGCCGACTGGACTCGCTCGCGCTCGAGCAGGGCCGCGAGCTCGGCCGAGCGGGCGGTCAGGCGCAGCAGCTCGGCCCGGTCCAGCTCGGCCTGGCGCTGGCGCTCCGCCAGCTCGGCGCGCGTCGCCTCGGCCCCGCGCTCCGCAAGGTCGATCTCCGCGAACAGGCGCAGACGCTCGGCCTCGGCGGAGCGGGCCATGGCCACATAGGTCAGCAGCCAGCCGAGCAGCAGCCCCGCCAGCCCTCCGAGGGCCGCGAGGCCCAGCGTCGTCTGATCAAGCGTCGTCTGATCCAGCCCGAACGGCATGCGCATTTCCCCGGCGGCCCTGCGGAATCCTAGCGCAGGACCGCACGCGCGGGAACGGCGCTCAGCTCGTGGGCGCCTGCGTGCCGGGCGGGTCCTGCAGGAACTGGATCAGCGGCTGGTCCAGCAGCGACAGGCAGTCCGAGCGGATGGCGGGCGCCGGTTTGGCAGCCTCGCCGGCCGGCCAGATCCGCGCGAACCAGGAGGTGGAGGGGGCGTCCTTGAGCGACGCCCAGAGCCGGACCAAGTTGGACCTGCAGGTGAATTCCGCCTCAGACATCGGGGCGCCGGGACCGGTTCCCGACTGTGCAACCTGTGCCTGTGCCCCGGTCACGGTCAGCAACGCAAGGAAGACGCCCAGTGAAACAGTTCGCATCGTAAACAAAATCCGCCTCCCGCTTTGGTTCCGACTTCCCTTACCGCGACGTTTGGATGGTGCCAATCCTACAACCAGCACTGCCCGTTCCCCTTGCTCCGCACGGCGATTCGGAGTACGTAGCCGGCCGGATGGCGCGGGCCCGCGGCAGGACCGGCTGGCTGCGCCTTCCCAAGTCTACTCCGCGACCAGACACTTGGGGAACGCAATGGCACGCAAGAAGATCGCGCTCGTCGGCGCCGGCCAAATCGGTGGTACGCTCGCCCTGCTCGCGGGGCTGAAGGAACTGGGCGACATCGTCCTGTTCGATATCGCCGATGGCATGCCGGACGGCAAGGCGCTGGACATCGCGCAGGCCTCCCCGGTGGAAGGGTTCGACGCCGGCCTGACCGGCGGCAGCGACTATTCGGTGATCCAGGGCGCGGACGTCGTGATCGTCACCGCCGGCGTGCCGCGCAAGCCCGGCATGAGCCGCGACGACCTGATCGGCATCAACACCGGTGTCGTGAAGACGGTCGGCGAGAACATCAAGAAGTACTGCCCCAACGCCTTCGTGATCGTCATCACCAACCCGCTCGACGTGATGGTGTGGGTGATGCAGCAGGCCTCGGGCCTGCCGGCGGAGCGCGTGGTCGGCATGGCCGGCGTGCTCGACAGCGCCCGCTTCCGCTACTTCCTGGCCGAGGCCTTCAACGTCTCGGTCGAGGACGTGACGGCCTTCGTGCTGGGCGGCCACGGCGACACCATGGTTCCGCTGGTCCGCTACTCGACGGTCGCCGGCATCCCGCTGCCCGACCTCGTGAAGATGGGCTGGATCACGCAGGAGAAGCTGGACGCGATCGTGCAGCGCACGCGCGATGGCGGCGCCGAGATCGTGAAGCTGCTGAAGACCGGCTCGGCCTTCTACGCCCCGGCCGCCTCGGCCATCGCCATGGCCGAGAGCTACCTCAAGGACAAGAAGCGCGTCCTGCCCTGCGCCGCCTACCTGACCGGCCAGTACGGCGTGAAGGACCTCTATGTCGGCGTGCCGGTGGTGATCGGTGCGGGCGGCGTCGAGCGGATCGTCGAGATCTCGCTGGATGCCGAGGAACAGAAGATGTTCGACAACTCCGTCGCCGCCGTCCGCACGCTGTGCGACGTCGTCCGGAAGCTGGAAAGCGACAAGGCCGCCGGTTGACCGGCGGCCTTCTTTCTACCCGCCCCCCGCGCGACGGCGCGAGACGCCCATCACAAGGATGGAACGCCTATGAACATCCATGAGTACCAGGCCAAGACCCTGCTCAAGAAGTACGGCGTCGCCGTGCCCCGGGGCGGCGTGGCCTACACCCCGACCGAGGCCGAGCAGATCGCAAAGGACCTGGGCGGCCCCGTCTGGGTCGTGAAGTCCCAGATCCATGCCGGTGGCCGCGGCGCCGGCCGGTTCAAGAAGGCGGACGGGTCGGTCGACACCGCCGGCAAGGGCGGCGTGCGCGTCGTCAAGTCGGTGGCCGAGGTCGGCGAGAACGCCAAGGCCATGCTGGGCCACGTCCTCGTCACCAAGCAGACGGGCGTGGCCGGCAAGGAGGTCAAGCGCGTCTACATCGAGGAAGGCTGCGACATCAAGCGCGAGCTCTACCTCGGCCTGCTGATCGACCGCGCGACCTCGCGCGTCACCATGATGGCCTCGACCGAGGGCGGCATGGAGATCGAGGAGGTCGCCCACAACACCCCCGAGAAGATCCTGAAGGTCGACATCGACCCGGCCCAGGGGATGCAGGCCTACCATGCGCGCCAGCTCGCCTTCGGCCTCGGCCTCGAGGGCAAGCAGGTGGGCGCCGCGGTCAAGTTCATGCTCGCGATGTACCAGGCCTTTGCGGACCTGGACGCCTCGATCGTCGAGATCAACCCGCTGGTCGTGACCGGCGCCGGCGAGGTGCTGGCGCTCGACGCCAAGATGAATTTCGACGACAACGCGCTCTTCCGGCACAAGGACATCGAGGAGCTGCGCGACACCGCCGAGGAGGAGGCCTCCGAGCTGGAGGCGACCCGCCACGGCCTGAACTACGTGAAGCTCGACGGCAACATCGGCTGCATGGTCAACGGCGCGGGCCTCGCGATGGCGACCATGGACATCATCAAGCTCTACGGCGGCGAGCCCGCGAACTTCCTGGACGTCGGCGGCGGCGCCACGAAGGAGCGCGTCACCATCGCCTTCAAGCTGATCCTGTCCGATCCCAACGTCGAGGGGATCCTGGTCAACATCTTCGGCGGCATCATGCGCTGCGACGTCATCGCCGAGGGCGTCGTCGCCGCGGCGCGCGAGGTCAGCCTGCACGTGCCGCTGGTTGTCAGGCTCGAGGGCACGAACGTCGAGCTCGGCAAGAAGATCCTGGCGGAGTCCGGCCTTCCCATCCTGTCCGCGGACAATCTCGCGGATGCGGCGGAGAAGGTCGTCAAGGCGGTGAAGGAGGCGGCGTAACCATGGCTGTCCTGGTCAATTCGAACACGAAGGTCATCTGCCAGGGGTTCACGGGCGCCCAGGGGACGTTCCACTCCGAGCAGGCGATCGCCTACGGCACCAAGATGGTGGGCGGCGTCACCCCGGGTAAGGGCGGCACCACGCATCTGGACCTGCCGGTCTTCGACACGGTCGCCGACGCGGTCGAGAAGACGGGCGCCAACGCCTCGGTGATCTACGTCCCGCCGCCCTTCGCGGCCGACGCGATCCTGGAGGCGATCGACACCGAGATCCCGCTGGTGGTCTGCATCACCGAGGGTATCCCGGTGCTCGACATGGTCCGCGTGAAGCGGGTCCTGCAGGGCTCCAAGACGCGCCTGATCGGCCCGAACTGCCCGGGCGTGATCACGCCCGACGAGTGCAAGATCGGCATCATGCCGGGCCATATCCACCGGCGCGGCAAGATCGGCATCGTCTCGCGCTCGGGCACGCTGACCTACGAGGCAGTGGCCCAGACGACGGCGGCCGGCCTTGGCCAGACGACCTGCATCGGCATCGGCGGCGACCCGGTCAACGGCACGAACTTCATCGATTCGCTCGAGATGTTCCTCGCCGACCCGGAGACCGAGGGCATTATCATGATCGGCGAGATCGGCGGGTCCGCCGAGGTCGACGGCGCCGAGTTCCTGCGCGCGAGCAAGACCCGCAAGCCCGTGGTCGGCTTCATCGCCGGCCGCACCGCCCCGCCGGGCCGCCGCATGGGCCATGCCGGCGCCGTCATCTCGGGCGGCAACGACACGGCCGATTTCAAGGTGGAGGCCATGCGCTCCGCAGGCATCGTAGTGGCCGACAGCCCCGCCAGCCTCGGCAGCACGATGCTCAAGACCTTGAAGGGCTGAGGCGAAAGCTCCAGTTCTGGCCCAGTCCACCCATCAGAGGGCGCGGGCGCAACGCCCGCGTCGGATCAATGCCATCCACGCACGAGCAGAACTCGTTCCTCTTCGGCGCCAACGCCACCTTCATCGCCGAGCTGTACGCCCGCTTCCTCGAAGACCCCAACTCGGTCGACCCGAGCTGGACCGGATTCTTCAGGGATCTCGACGACGATGCGCGCGCCGTCCTGGGCGAGCTGCGCGGCGCTAGCTGGGCTCCCAACGACGCGGCGGTGATCGGGAACGGGGCTGCCGCCCCGGCGCCCGCCCCCGCGGCGAAGGGCGCCTCCAAGGCCAACGGCTCGGCCGCCCCCGCCGCGGCGGTCGCCGGCGGGGCGGCAGGGCTCAGCGCCGAGCAGGTTCGGCAGGCCACGCTCGACAGCATCCGGGCGCTGATGCTGATCCGGGTGTACCGGGTCCGCGGGCACCTGCAGGCGACGATCGACCCGCTGGGGCTGAACCCGCCCCAGCCCCATCCCGAGCTCGATCCCCGGACCTACGGCTTCACCGACGCCGACTGGGACCGGCCGATCTTCATCAACAACGTGCTCGGAATGGAGTACGGGACGCTGCGCCAGATCGTGGAGGTGCTGCAGCGCACCTACTGCGGCAAGATCGGCGTCGAGTTCATGCATATCCAGGACCCCGAGCAGAAGGCCTGGATCCAGGAGCGGATCGAGGGGCCGCGCAACCAGACCGACTTCACGGTCAACGGCAAGCGCGCGATCCTGGAGCGGCTGACGGCCGCCGAGACCTTCGAGCGCTTCCTCGACAAGAAGTACACGGGCACCAAGCGCTTCGGCATCGACGGCGGCGAGGCGCTGCTGCCGGCCATGGAGCAGGTCCTGAAGCGCGGCAGTCAGCTCGGCCTGCGCGAAGTCGTGCTCGGCATGGCCCATCGCGGCCGCCTGAACGTGCTCGCCAACTTCATGGGCAAGCCCTTCTCGGCGATCTTCTCGGAGTTCCAGGGCAAGCCCGCGAGCCCAGAGGACGTCCAGGGCTCGGGCGACGTGAAGTACCATCTCGGCACCTCGTCCGACCGCGAGTTCGACGGCAACACCGTCCACCTGTCGCTGAGCCCGAACCCCTCGCATCTCGAGGCGGTGAACCCGATCGTGGTCGGCCGCGTCCGCGCCAAGCAGGTGCAGATCTGCGGCACCACGCCGCCGACCGACGAGGCGCGCGACGCGGTCCTGGGCATCCTGCTGCATGGCGACGCGGCTTTCGCGGGCCAGGGCCTGGTGGCCGAGACGCTGCTGCTGTCGGAGCTGCGCGGCTACCGCACCGGCGGCACGATCCACTTCATAATCAACAACCAGATCGGCTTCACCACGATGCCAGCCTTCTCGCGCTCGGGGCAGTATTCCTCGGACGTGGCGAAGATGATCCAGGCGCCGATCTTCCACGTGAACGGCGACGATCCCGAGGCGGTCGTCCACGTCTCGCGCATCGCGGTCGAGTTCCGCCAGCGCTTCCGGAAGGACGTGGTGGTGGACATGGTCTGCTACCGTCGCCACGGCCACAACGAGGGTGACGAGCCCGGCTTCACCCAGCCGCTGATGTACAAGGCGATCCGCAACCACCCCTCGACGCGCGAGATCTACGCCCGCCAGCTCGTCTCGGAGAACGTGGTGACGGCCGCCGAGGCCGACCGGATCGTCCAGGAGTTCCAGGATCGCCTGGAGAAGGAGTTCGAGGCCGCGACCAACTACAAGCCCAACCGAGCGGACTGGCTCGAGGGCAAGTGGTCGGGCCTCGAGGCCGGCCGCGGCGACGAGCGCCGCGGCGAGACCGCCGTGCCGCTGGAGGTGCTGAAGGAGGTCGGGCTCTCGATCTCCAAGGTGCCGCAGGGCTACAACATCAACTCGAAGATCGTCCGCCAGCTCAAGGCGAAGCAGCAGATGATCGAGAGCGGCGAGGGCATCGACTGGGCGACCGGCGAGGCGCTGGCCTTCGGCACGCTCTGCGTCGAGGGCACGCCCGTCCGCCTGTCGGGCCAGGACGTCGGCCGCGGCACCTTCTCGCAGCGCCATTCGGTGCTGATCGACCAGGACAACGAGAGCCGCTACGTCCCGCTGAACGCGATCCGGCCGGGCCAGCAGGCCCCGTACGAGGTCCATGACAGCCCGCTCTCCGAAGCGGCCGTCCTCGGCTTCGAGTACGGCTGCTCGCTGGCCGAGCCGCACGCGCTGTTCCTCTGGGAGGCCCAGTTCGGCGACTTCGCCAACGGCGCGCAGGTGATCATCGACCAGTTCATCAGCTCGGCCGAGAGCAAGTGGCTGCGCATGTCCGGCCTGGTGATGCTGCTGCCCCACGGCTACGAGGGCCAGGGGCCCGAGCACAGCTCGGCCCGGCCGGAGCGCTACCTCCAGCTCTCCGCTGAGGACAACTGGCAGGTCTGCAACCTGACGACGCCCGCGAACTACTTCCACGCGCTGCGCCGGCAGGTGCGCCGGAATTATCGCAAGCCGCTGATCATCATGACGCCGAAGAGCCTGCTGCGGCACAAGCTCTGCGTCTCCTCGCTTGCCGATTTCGGGCCTGGCACCAGCTTCCATCGGGTCCTGCCCGAGACCGACAAGCTGGTCGCCGACAAGGAGATTCGGCGCGTCGTGCTGTGCACGGGCAAGGTCTACTACGACCTCTACCAGGCGCGCGAGGAGATGGGCGCGAAGGACGTGGCGCTGGTCCGCGTCGAGCAGCTCTATCCCTTCCCGCACAACTCGCTGGTCACGCAGCTCAAGCGCTACCCCAACGCCGACGTGGTGTGGTGCCAGGAGGAGCCCGAGAACCAGGGCTACTGGTTCTTCATGGACCGCCGGATCGAGGCCTGCATGGTAGAGGCCGGCATGAAGAGGGCGAACCGTCCGGTCTATGTCGGGCGTGCGGCGGCCGCCGCACCGGCGACCGGGCTCTACAAGCGCCACAACACCGAACAGGCCGCGCTGCTCGAGGCGGCCCTGACGGTCAAGGCGACCGCCCCGGCCGCCCCCGTGAAGTGACGGCGACGCCGCCGAATCCGCCCAAGGACGCGATAGAACAGAAGAAAAGGTAGACGATGGCGACGGACATCATGGTTCCCACCCTCGGCGAGTCGGTCAGCGAGGCGACCGTCGCCCGGTGGCTGAAGAAGGTCGGCGACACGGTCAAGGTCGACGACCCCCTCGTCGAGCTCGAGACCGACAAGGTCACGCTCGAGGTCAACGCCACCGCGGGCGGAACCCTCGCGGAGGTCCTCGCCGATGAGGGCAGCAACGTCGAGGTGGGCGCCGTCCTGGGCCGCATCTCCGACGGCGCCGCCCAGGTGAACGTCGCCGAGCCCGCCAAGAAGGCGGCCGCGCCCGCCCCGGCGGCAACTCCCGCCCCGGCTGTGGCGTCCGCGCCGGCGGCCGCGCCCGTCGCGGCGCCTTCTGCGGCGAACGACGTGCTGGCGCCAGCCGTGCGCAAGATGATTGACGAGAACGGCCTGGATCCCGCCCGGATCCCGGCCACCGGCAAGGACGGCCGTCTGACCAAGGAGGACGTCGTCAACTTCATGCAGGGCCAGGCGGTGCGGCCTGCGGCGGCCCCAGCCCCGGCTCCTGCTCCCGCTCCCGCTCCTGCCGCGCGTCCGGCCCAGCCCTCGGGTCCGCGCCTGCGCGCCGACCGCGAGGAGCGGGTGCGCATGACCCGCCTGCGCCAGCGCATCGCCGAGCGCCTGAAGGAGGCGCAGAACACCGCCGCCATGCTGACCACCTTCAACGAGGTGGACATGTCGAACGTCATGGCGCTGCGCAACGAGTACAAGGACTACTTCGAGAAGAAGCACGGCGTGAAGCTGGGCTTCATGTCGTTCTTCGTGCGCGCGTGCATCCAGGCGCTGAAGGAGATCCCGGCCGTCAACGCCGAGATCGACGGCAGCGACCTCGTCTACAAGAACTACTATGACATCGGCGTCGCGGTCGGCACGCCGAACGGCCTCGTCGTGCCGGTGGTGCGCGACGCGGACCAGATGAACTTCGCCGCCATCGAGAAGCAGATCGCCGAGTACGGCCGCAAGGCCCGCGACGGCAAGCTCACGATGGAGGAGATGACCGGCGGCACCTTCACGATCTCGAACGGCGGCGTCTACGGCTCGCTGATGTCGACGCCGATCCTGAACCCGCCGCAGTCCGGCATCCTGGGCATGCACAAGACCATGGAGCGGCCGGTCGCCGTGAACGGCAAGGTCGAGATCCGGCCCATGATGTACCTGGCGCTGTCCTACGATCACCGCATCATCGACGGCCGCGAGGCCGTCACCTTCCTGGTGCGGGTGAAGGAGTGCATCGAGGATCCGCGCCGGCTGCTGCTGGACGTGTGATCGCGGCCGCCCCAGGCTTCCGGGGCAGGCCCACGCATGACCCCCGCCGGTCCCGGACCGGCGGGGGTTTTCGTTTTCGCTGCAGGCAATCTTTCGTTAACCATAACGCGGCACCGTTTCCCGGAAATCCAGGGAAGGGAAGACCGACGTGACCATCGCCGTCCTGCGCCTGCCGCGGGCGCTGCGCCTCCTGCCGCTCGCCGTCCTCCTCGCGACCGGAACCGTACTTTCCGCCGGTCCCGCCCCGGGCCAGGAGCCGCCGGCCACCGTCTCCCCGTCAGCAGGGGATCCGACCGCCGCGCCTCCAGTCGTGCTGCGCGGGGCCGGCGGCGATGCTTGGACCTTCGAGAAGGCGGTCGAGGGCACCGCCAGGTCCGCATGCGAATCCGTGCTGCTGCGCTCGCCCGCTGGCACGGTTCCCGCCTGGCGCCTGGGCGAGCGCTTCGGTGGCGAGGTGCCGCTGGCCGAGGGCGCCAACCCGGTCACCGCCGTCTGTGTCGCCGGCGGCGTCGAGACCGCCTCGGCACCGCAGACCTGGACGCTGCGCTTGGCGGACCGCCCGCGCGCCTGGGTCCGCACCGGCGTCGCCGGCTCGGTGATCCGTCTGGACGCCGGCCGCAGCGAGCCGAGCCCCGGCCGGGCCGCGCCGATCGTCGAATGGCGCTGGGCCGCGCGGCCCGGCAACCCTGCGCCGCTGGCGATCCCGGACGGCGCGGGACCCGCGCTGGAGCTGCCGACCCCCGCCGCGGACGGCGAATACCAGGTCGGTCTCTCCGTGACCGACGCGCTCGGCCGCACCGACGAGGCCGTGGGGACGTTCCGCGTCGCGGGCGGGCGGCCGGTCGAGGTCGACCTCATGCGCGAGCGGCCCTCCTGGACCGAGGGTGCGGTCGTCTACGGGGTGGTGCCTTCGCTGTTCGGCCCGCGCGGGCTGCCCGACGTCACCGCGCGGCTGGACGAGATCGCGGAGCTCGGCGCCTCGGTCCTCTGGCTCGCCCCGGTCAACAGCGCGCCGCCGGGCGACTTTGGCTATGCCGTGACGGACCATTTCTCGCTGCGGCCCGAGGCCGGAACCGAGGAGGACCTGCGCACCCTCGTCCGCGAGGCCCATGCCCGCGGCATGCGGGTGATCATGGATTTCGTTCCGAACCATGCGGCCGACGGGCACCCCTACTGGCTGGACGCGCAGGCACGAGGCCCGGATAGCCCCTATGCCGGCTATTTCGACCGGCAGCAGCCCTACTACTTCACCTGGCAGAACCTGCGGAACCTCGACTACGACCAGCCGGAGGTCCGGCGCTACATGCTCGAGGCCTTCACCCGCTGGGTGCGGGAGTTCGACATCGACGGCTTCCGCGTCGACGTGGCCTGGGGCGTGCGCGAGCGCGCGCCCGAGTTCTGGCCGGAATGGCGGGCGGCACTGAAGCGCATCAAGCCGGACCTGCTGCTGCTTGCCGAGGCCTCGGCCCGGGATCCCCATTACGTCGGCAACGGCTTCGATGCCGCCTACGACTGGACCGCCGAGCTCGGCCAGTGGGCCTGGCATGACGCCTTCGGCGCCGGCGTACCGACGCCGCGCAAGCTTCGGGCGGCGCTCGACGTGCCTGGCGCGACGCCGGTCGGGCAGGTCATGCGCTTCATCAACAACAACGACACCGGGCCGCGCTTCGTCACCCGGCACGGGCCCGGGCGCACGCGCGTGGCGGCGGCGCTGCTGATGACCCTGCCCGGCCTGCCGCTGGTCTATACCGGCGACGAGGTCGGCGCAGAGTACGAGCCCTACAAGGGGCCGCGGCCGCTGAACTGGGTCGACCGCCACGGGCTGCGCGCCCATTATCGCCGCCTGATCGCCCTACGCGCGTCCGATCCGGCCCTGCGCGGCCCGGGGCTGCGCCTGGCCGAGGCGAGCCCCGACGACCGGGTGCTGGCCTATTGGCGCCTCGGCCCTGCGCCGGGGCAGGAGCGTCTGGTGCTCCTGAATTTCGGCGACCGTCCCGTGCGCGCCCGGCTCGCCGCGGACGGGTGGCGGGGCACGGGCTTCCGCGACCTCATGAACGAGGGCGTCGTCGTCGTCGACCCGGCGGCCCCGGCGGTCGACCTGCCGGCTTTCGGCATCCGCATCCTGGCGCCCGACGCAGCCGACCAGGAAGGGCCCTGAGCCGCGCGCCGTCAGAGGAGGCCGAGACCCAGGCAGCCGAAGGAAAGGCCCGCGGCCCCCATGGCGCGCGCGCCCGGCAGCGCGGCCTCCACTGCGCCAGGTCGCGCCCCCCGGGGCAGGTCCAGGATCCAGACGCGTCCTTCGGGGTTGTTGCCGACCACCCGCCCGTCGAGCGCCGCGACCGCCGTGAGGATGGCGGTCGGGCTGGTTCCGTCCGGGACGGCGACGGCGATGCGGCTGCCCTGGGCCGCCGGAAGCGCCGCGCCGAGGCCCGCCGCCACGACGACGACGGTCGCCACGGTCGGGCCGGGTCCCGCCCGCCGGACGCGCAGGCCCAGCAGCAGGGCCACAATGCCGATCGCGAAGAAGACGAGATCCCAGAGCACGAGGTTGCCGTCCATGCGGATGTGATGCAGGCCCAGGATCCAGTGGGCCAGCACCGCGTCCAGGATGTGCCAGACGCCGAACCCGGCAATGAAGGCGCCCAGCGAGGGGCGCGCGCGGCTGGGGGACGATCCGCGCCTCCAGGTCATCCAGAGCCCTGCCGCCGCCACCGCGTACATGGCGGCGTGGAAGATGCCGTCCGCCAGGGTCTGCACGCGCAGATCGTCGTAGGGTGGGCCTTGAAGGCCGCTCAGCAGATGGTGCCACTGCAGGATCTGGTGCAGCAGGATTCCGTCCAGGAATCCCCCCATGGCGAAGCCCAGGAGGAATCCGGGCAGAGGGGACGTGTGATACGCAGACGTGTGATACGGGGCGGCCATGGGCGTCCGCGATCGCTGGGAACGAAGGGGAAACCACAGCGGACGGGGGCGGTTCCGCGACTGGCGGCCCGAAAGGACAATTGCCGGTCTGGCGAGCAAAGTGCCTCGCAATGCACGTTAACGGCTGCGCAATCTTTATGCATTCTGGTGGGACGACTTTCCGCGATCTCCGAAGCCCCACATGCGCGCAGACTCCGTTCCCGCCTTCCCTGCCGGCCGCCGTGCCGTTGCTGCGGCCGCGACGGCATCCGCCTCGGCTCACGCGGATACCGCCCCGGGCGTGCCCTGAGCGCCGCCCGCTGAACGCGGCCGGGAGGCGGAAGCAGCGACGAGAAAGGCGTTCTCAGAGGTATCATGGAGCTCGACGTCCGCACGCTTTTCGTCGTCCATACGATCGTCACGAACTCGCTGGCCGTTCTGCTGGCGATCTACTGGCGTGCCCAGCCGCGCGCGCTCGGCGTCGGCCTGTGGACGGCCGGCATGGCACTGGTTGGTTTAGGGACTTTGGGTGGCGCCCTCCGCGGGGCCATTCCAGACGCCGTTTCCATCCTGGCGGCGAATACCGCGATCGCGGCGGGGGTCTTCTCGATCTGGAACGGGATCAGGCAGTTCGGCGGAAAGCCGACGCGCTGGGGCGGCGCAGCGGGCCTGCTGGCGCTTCTCCTGGTTGTCCTGTGGCACCGCACCTATGTCCAGCCCGACCTCGGTGACCGGATCGTGGTGGCGTCGCTGGTGCTCGTGATCGGCGTGCTGCTCTGCGCGACCGAGCTGCTGTTCGGCACGCCGCGGGCGGTCCGCGCGACCGCCCGCACCGCGGCGGCCGTCTTCGCGGCCGTAGGGGCCTCGTTCCTGTACCGCGCGGTGGATGCCGGCCTGCTGGCGGAACCACGCCTGTACTTCGACCCGAGCGGCGGGATGGCCGTCCATTTTCTCGTGTCGATCCTGGCCAATGTGCTGACGGTCTCCTCGCTGCTGCTCATGGCGGCGCAGCGGCTCGAGCATCAGCACGCCGAGCGCGCGGCCGAACTGCTCCTGGCCCGCGACCGGGCCGAGGCCGCCAGCCTCGCCAAGAGCCATTTCCTTGCCCTGATGAGCCACGAGATCCGGACGCCGCTGAACGGCATCATCGGCTATTCCGAGCTGCTGCTCGAGGCGAGGCTCGTGCCGGAGCAGCGCCGCTACGTGGAATTCCAGCGCGAGGCCGGGCAGGGCCTGCTGGCCGTCATCAACGACATCCTGGACTACTCGAAGATCGAGGCGGGAAAGCTCGAGATCGATCGCTATCCCTTCGATCTCCACGCGGTCCTGTCCGGCGCCGTCGCCCTCCTGCAGCATGCCGCGTCCGGCAAGGGGATCGCAATCCGGCTGGACATCGCCCATGGAGTCCCGAAGGGCGTGGAAGGCGACGGCGACCGGATCCGCCAGGTCATCGTGAACCTGCTCGGCAACGCCATCAAGTTCACGCAGCAGGGAACCGTGGTGCTTTCGGCCCAGGCGCCCGATGCGGGCCAGATCAGGATCTCCGTGACCGATACGGGCATCGGCATCCCCGCGGATCGCATGGACCGCCTCTTCCAGAGATTCAGCCAGATCGACGCTTCGACGACGCGGCGCTTCGGGGGCACCGGCCTGGGCCTCGCCATCTCCAAGCAGATCGTCGAGCTGATGGGGGGACGCATCGGCGTCCAGAGCACGGAGGGAATCGGGTCGATCTTCTGGTTCGAGTTGCCCCTGCCCGATGCCGCCCTTCCTTCCCGGGAGGCCGTCCCCGCCGCTCACGGCCCGTCCCGCCGCCGCGCCGGACGCATCCTGCTGGCCGAGGACATTCCGATGAACCAGGTCCTGGCGGCGACGATCCTCGAGGCCGCCGGCCATACCGTCGAGGTGGTCGAGAATGGGCGGGATGCCGTCGAGGCGGTCCGCCGCGGCACCTACGACCTGATCCTGATGGACGTGCAGATGCCGATCATGGACGGCATGGCGGCGACCCGGGCGATCCGGGGCCTGGGCGACGGCAAGGGCGACATCCCGATCGTCGCCGTGACCGCCAATGCGATGGCCTCGGACCTCGATCGGTGCCGCAGCGTCGGCATGAACGATCACCTGACCAAGCCGTTCGACAAGGTGGTCCTGCTGGAGAAGGTCAGGCAGTGGATGGGCGAGCCACAGGACGCGGCGGTCGCGGCTCCGCCCCCCGCAGCCGCGACAGAGACGGCGGCGACGGCTACGGCCCCAGCCCCGGCCCCGGCTCAGGCCGCAGCGGCGGGCGTGATCGACCAGAGCGTCCTGGCTGCGCTGGAGCAACTTTTCGGCCCCTTGCAGTACGGGCATTTCGTGCAGAGCTCGGTCGCCAATCTCCGCGAGCGCCTGGACCGGATGGAAGCGGCCCGAGCGGACGGCCGGACGGTCGCGTTCGAGGCGCATGCCCTGGTCTCGCTTGCGGGCGCGCTCGGCATGACGCAGGTGCAGGAGGCTAGTCGGGAGCTCGAGCGGTCCGCTGCGGAGTGCGATCCCGCCGGGCTGTCCGCTCGGATCCGTGCGCTGCGGGCGCTGGCCGAGGATGCGGTCGGGCATGTCGTGGGGATCCTTCCCCCGGCCGGCGAGGCCGCCGGGCGCGCCCTCGCCGACAACGCCACGCGCGACTGAGATCCCGCGCGACGCTTCCAGCCCGCGCATGCCCGGGGCTCAGCGGCTGCGGCGCGGCGGCTCGGGCAGCTCCAGGTCCGTCCGGCTGCTGGGATGCATGCGGACCAGCAGGCGCCGCGGCAGGAAGCGCGGATCGTTGCGCATGCGCAGATAGAAGGGGATCAGCGGGTTCCGCACCGCCGGATCCGGGTCCTCGAAGAAGATGCCCGTGGTGTGGAAGTCGAAGAGCGACACCTGGATGGTCGTGCCTTCGCGGCGCCAGGTGAAGGATGCCGTGCTGGGGGTGCGGGGGTCGCCCCCGACGCTCTCGGCCGCGGGCTCGCCGAGCATCTCCACCAGCGCATCCAGGGCTTGGCGGGTCGTCGCCGGGGTCACCTGGCCCTGGCGCCGCTCGAGCAGCACCTGCTGGAGCTGCCCGGTGCGGCGGTCCATCTGCAGATAGGCCGCGAAGGGCACGCCGCCGATCTCGACGCCGTCCAGGCGGCGCTCGGCATAGAGCTTGGGACCGAAGTCGAAGCGCCCCGGCAGGGTGCGCAGCCGATCGCCGAACCGATTTGCGAGATCGGCGTCGCGCGCACCCCAGAGGGACGTAAAGGTCGCAGGGTCGAAGGCCTGCTGCGCCCGGGCCGGGAGCGTGCACGGCGCCGTGACCAGCGCCAGCAGGATCCCGATCCGGGCGGCGAGGCGTATCACGCCGCCACGGTCATCAGCGGCCGATGCTGCTCCGCATCGGCGTTCTCGAGGCATTCGATCCGGAACGGCGCGCGGACGCCGCCCGAGAACAGCTCGGCGATCTCGAGCGCGCGGCGCACCCGGCCTTCGCCGTCCTCGCCTGCGGTGGAGGCCAGGGAGCCCAGCGCGTAGTCGGCGCCGCAGCCGATCGCGTGATAGCCACGCAGCGCCTCGCAGACCTGGTAGTCGCTCTGGATCGAGAACAGCCGGCCCCGGAACGCGACCAGGAAGCTGCCGCCGCTCTCGGCGTCGTTGCTGCGCTGGGCGTAGCCGCCCTCCTTCAGGCAGTCACGCACCGCGTCGACGAAGCTCGTCACCATGAAGCGGAAGACGTCCCCGTGCTGCTCCATCTCGGGAACGCGCAGCTTGTAGGCCAGCAGTTGGCCCATTCGGAAGGAGCTCGTGAAGCCGATCAGGAAGGGGCCGTTGCGGAATACCTTCGTATCCGCGCGCACGGTGATGTCGAGACCGCTCACGCCGGCGCTGTCGCCGCCCATCCAAACGCGATCACCTTCAATCAAGCCAACGATGCAGGTCATCCGAGTCCTTCCCGTCTAGGTCCCGCCTGGGGATGCCTCAACCTGCGCCATCATGGTTAACAAAGCATTTCGTGTTCCGGCCCGGCTTCTGGTTCCGACGTCTGGCCCCTTTGCCGAAACGACTTCCTCCGCGACTTCCGGCGCTGCCGCCGGTTCATGCATGAGGCGCAGCAAGGAGGATTCGATGGCGGACGAGGACAGCACCGGCGGGCAGGGCAGTTTCGTGCCGGGCTCCGGGCATACCGCGCCCCCGAGCGGGCGGACGGTGGATTCCAGCCAAATTCCCGGCGTGCGGCCGCCCACCGGACCCGACGCGGGGGACATCCGCTCGGACGGCCATGGCGGCAATCCCGATTCCGCCTTCAAGCCCGGCGAGGGGGGCGAAGGCGAGGTGGAAAGCTGGCACGAGGGGCGTGCGCCGGGCCGGTGAGCGCGGCAATCCGTCGGCGAGGAGGGATCCGCCCGCCGCAGCGCGGCGCGGGACTGGACATCGTGTTCTAGAACGGCCATTCTATATGCATGGTCCGACTTGCACGCTTCTCCGCCGACGCCTTCCTCGCCGCCGCCGTGGCCATCGTTGCCGAGAGCGGCCCTTCGGCCGCGACCATGGGTGCCATCGCGCGGCGGTCCGGGGCGCCCACAGGGTCGATCTACCACCGCTTCGAGTCCCGGGCCGCGCTGCTTGCGACGGCCTGGACCGGGATCCACGGCGCCTTCGTCGAGGCCGTCGCCCCCTCGCTGCGGGCGGGCGATGCCTTGCGTGCGGCGCTGGCCATCACCGGATGGGCTCGCGGCGATGCCGATGCCGCGCGCTTTCTGCTGCTGAACGAGAGCGGGGCGCTTTTCGACGGAGCGCCGCTTCCGGATCCATTGCGCGCCGAGATCCGCCGCCAGGAGGAGGAGCTTGACGCCGCCTTCCAGGCCTGCCTGGCGGCCGCGCGCGATCGGGCGGCGGCAAGGATGGAGAGGCAGGACGGCGGCAAGCCGCCTGATGGCATCCGCGTTGGCGTGGACGAGGCGGCCGCCCGCGCCCGTTTCCTGGTCTTCGACGGGCCGATCGCGCTTCTGCGCCCCTACCTGCTCGCGGGCACGGAGATCCCGGGGCATGTGGACCGGATGATCGCGGAGATGCACGGTGCGGTGCCGGTCGCGCCTGCGCTGGCGGCAGTCCATTGATGCTGCGCCATTCCACGCAGCGCGACGATACCGGGCGCCAGATCCCCCTCTACGGCCCGGAGGGGTTTGATGGCATGCGCCGGGCGGGGCGCCTGGCGGCTGCCACGCTCGACTTTATCGCCGGCCACATCCGGCCCGGCATCTCGACCGGGGCGCTGGACAGGCTCTGCGAGGGCTTCATGCGCGATTCCGGGGCGGTCCCCGCGACCATCGGCTATCGCGGCTATCCCTGTGCCTCCTGCATCTCGGTGAACCACGTGGTGACCCACGGGATCCCAAGCGACGAGAAGCTGCTGGCGCCAGGGGACATCCTGAACATCGACGTGACGCCGATCCTCGATGGCTGGTACGGCGATTCGAGTCGCATGTACCTCGTCGGCGAGGCGGTTCCGGTGCTGGCGCGCCGCTTGGTCGAGGTCACCCACGAGGCGATGATGGCGGGGATCACCACCATCCGCCCGGGCGCGACCCTCGGCGATCTCGGCCATGCCATCGAGACCGTCGCCCGGCGCGAACGCTTCTCCGTGGTCCGCGACTTCTGCGGACACGGGCTCGGCCGGGTCTTCCACGATGCGCCCCAGGTCGTGCATTGCGGACGCCCCGGCACGGGCGTCGTGCTGGAGCCCGGGATGATCTTCACGGTCGAGCCCATGCTGAACGCGGGCAGGGCCGAGGTGAAGGTTCTCTCGGACGGGTGGACGACGGTGACGCGCGACCGCTCTCTTTCGGCCCAGTTCGAGCATTCCGTGGGAGTGACCGAGACGGGCGTCGAGATCTTCACCCTGCCGCCGGCCCCGTCCGCCTCGTCCGCGGTGCTCGCAGGTCTGCCCGTCTGATCCCGTCTGGCGCTGGGGCGTTGCCAGAGCGGCGCGGCCGGGCCATAAATCCCGCCCGAAGGAACCCGCCCTCCCAGTCCGGCCCCACGGAGCAAAGATCCGATGCCTGAGAAGAACTACGACGTCGTTGTCATCGGCGGCGGCCCCGGCGGCTATGTGGCCGCGATCCGGGCGGCCCAGCTCGGCTTCAAGACCGCCTGCGTCGAGATGCGCAAGACCTTGGGCGGGACCTGCCTGAACGTCGGCTGCATTCCCTCGAAGGCGCTCCTGACGAGCTCCGAGAAATTCGACGAGGCCAGGAACCACCTGGCCAGCCACGGCGTCAAGATCGGCTCGGTGGAGCTCGACCTGACGGCCATGCTGGCCAACAAGGACAAGGTGGTGAAGGACAACGTCTCGGGCGTCGAGTTCCTGTTCAAGAAGAACAAGATCGACTGGCTGCGCGGGAAGGGCCGGCTGGTCTCCGCCACCGAGGTCGCGGTCGAGGGCGAAGGCGGCACCGAGGTCGTCGGGGCCAAGAACATCATCATCGCCACCGGCTCGGACGTGACGCCGCTGCCGGGCCTGACCATCGACGAGAAGCGCGTCGTCTCGTCCACCGGCGCGCTGGAGCTGTCCGAGGTGCCCAAGCGCCTGGCGGTGATCGGCGGCGGCGTGATCGGCCTGGAGCTGGGCTCGGTCTGGAGCCGGCTGGGCGCCGAGGTCACGGTGATCGAGTTCCTGGACCGGATCCTGCCCGGCATGGACGGCGAGGTCTCCAAGCAGATGCAGCGCATCCTGTCCAAGCAGGGGCTGAGCTTCCGCCTCGGGACCAAGGTAACCGGTGCCAAGGCCGGCAAGGGCGCCATCGCCCTGACCGTCGAGCCCGCCCAGGGCGGCGCGGCCGAGACCGTCGAGGCCGAGGTGGTGCTGGTGGCGATCGGCCGCCGCCCCTATACGGACGGGCTCGGCCTCGAGGCCGCCGGTGTCGAGAAGGACGCCAAGGGCCGCGTGAAGATCGACAAGCACTGGCGCACCAACGTTCCCAGCATCTACGCCATCGGCGATGTGGTGGAAGGCCCGATGCTGGCCCACAAGGCCGAGGATGAGGGCGTCGCGGTGGCCGAGCTGATCGCCGGCCAGCATCCGCATGTGAACTACGACGCCGTCCCGAGCGTGGTCTATACTTGGCCCGAGGTGGCGCAGGTCGGCCGCACCGAGGAGCAGCTCAAGGCCGAGGGCATCCAGTACAAGGCCGGCAAGTTCCCGTTCTCGGCGAACGGCCGGGCCCGCGCGCTGCACATGACCGACGGCTTCGTGAAGGTGCTCGCCGACGCCCGTACCGACCGCGTGCTGGGCGTTCACATCATCGGGGCCAACGCCGGCGACCTGATCGCCGAGCTGGGCCTGGCGATGGAGTTCGGCGCCTCGTCCGAGGACATCGCCCGCACCTGCCACGCCCACCCGACGCTGAACGAGGCGGTCAAGGAGGCGGCGCTCGCCGTCGAGGGCCGCGCGCTGCATATCTGACGACGCCACGCTGACGATGCCGCAAGGTGGCCGGCCCTGCGGGGCCGGCCCCGAAAGCTCTTCCAAGCGCCGGCCCCTCGCACCTGTGGCTGGCGGTTCCGGTCAGCGACCGGCCTTCTGCCGGGTGGCCGTGCGCATCACCCGCCTGAGGGCGGCGACGTCGTAGGGCTTCCTGAGAAGCCGGGCCCCGTTCGGCATCTCCGCCTGGTGGATGTCGTGCCCGGTCGCGATGACGACCCGCATCCAGGGAAAGCGCGCCACCGCCTGCCTGGCGAGGTCGACTCCCGAGATGCCGGGCAGCGCCATATCGGTGAGGAGCAGGTCGAAGGGCTTCTCCTCCAGTATCGACAGCGCTTCCGCGCCGTCGGCGGCCCAGCGAACGGCGTGGCCGAGCTCCACGAGCATGGCCGAGGTCGACAGGCGGATCAGCGCGTCGTCCTCGACCAGCAATATGCTAAGCCCGGTCTCTTCCTGCCCGGCCTCTTCCTGCCTCGCGTCCGGGGTCGGGGCGCCGGCGCCGGTCCCATGCTTCCCGCGGTCGCGCAGCACCTGGCGCAGCTTTCGGGCCAGCGCCTCTTGGGTATAGGGCTTGCTCAGCAGCTCGACGCCGGCATCGAGGCGCCCGTCATGGACGATCGCGTTGTCGGTGAAGCCCGAGGTGAAGAGGACGGCGATGCCCGGCTGGCGCTCGCGCGCCCTGCTCGCGAGCTCCGGGCCGCGCAGCGGGCCCGGCATCACGACGTCCGTGAAGAGCAGGTCGACTGGAACGTCGCTCTCCAGGATCGCGAGGGCGCCCAGGGCGTCCCTGGCCGTATGGACGCGGTAGCCGAGATCCGCGAGCATGGCGACGACGGTGGCCCGGACGTCGTCGTCGTCCTCGACGACCAGGATCGATTCGGTGCCTCCCTCGACCGGGCCGGCCTCCATTGCCGCGGCAAGGTCCTCGGCCTCATGGGTGCGCGGCAGGTAGAGGCGGATCGTCGTTCCCTGGCCGGCCTCGCTGTAGATGTTGATGTGGCCGCCCGACTGCTTCACGAAGCCGTAGACCATGCTCAGCCCCAGCCCGGTGCCCTGGCCCTCGGGCTTGGTGCTGAAGAAGGGCTCGAAGGCGCGCTCCATGACCTCGGGGGCCATGCCGCTTCCGGTGTCGCTGACCGCCAGCATGACGTACTGGCCGGGCACGACATCGCGGTGGCGCGTGGCGTAGCGCTCGTCGAGCGACGTGTTGCCGGTCTCGATGGAAAGCCGGCCCCGCCCCTCCATGGCGTCCCGCGCATTGATCGCGAGGTTCAGCAGCGCGTTCTCGACCTGGGTCGGATCGACCAGCGTGTTCCATAGCCCGGCGGCGCTCACGATCTCGATCTCGACCCCCTCGCCGACCGCGCGCCGGAGCATGTCGTCCAGGCTGCGTACAAGGCGCCCGAGATCGACCGCCCGGGGCTGAAGGGGCTGCTTGCGCGCGAAGGCCAGCAGCGAGGAGGCCAGCTTCGAGCCCCGCGCCACGCCGGCCAGGGCGTTCCGGACCCGCGCCTCGGCCCGCTCGTTCCCCGCAATGTCCTGCGCCAGGAGCTGCAGGTTGCCGCTGATCACCTGGAGAAGGTTGTTGAAGTCGTGGGCGACGCCGCCGGTGAGCTGGCCGACCGCCTCCATCTTCTGGGCCTGCCGCAGGGCCGCTTCGGCCTGCTCGCGCTCCGCCACGGCGGCGAGTACGCGCTGCTCGAGCGTCGCGTTGAGCTGCTGAAGCTCGCACTCGGCGGCCTTGCGCTCGGTGACGTCGGCCAGGACGCCCACCATCCGCTGGACCGCGGATCCCGCGCGCCGGTCGATGCTGCCACGGCATTCGATCCATCGCACGGTTCCGTCCGCCCGACGGATCCGGCACTCCAGGTGCAGCTCCGCATGGAGCTCCACGGCGGCCCGCACCGCGGCCTCGACACGCTCGAGGTCCTCGGGGAGGACGTGGGACAGGAATCTCTCATGGGTCCAAGTCTCGAGGGGCTGGTCGTAGCCGAAGATCCGGTCGTACTCGGGCGAGCGCGCCACGGCGCCGGTCGCGAGGTCGAGCTCCCAGAGCGAGAGATGGCCCGACGCGATGGCCAGGCGCAGGCGCGCGTCGCTCTCGGCACGGGCATCGACCGCGGCGGCCAGCGTCCGGGTCACGGAGTCAAGCTCGGCCAGGCCCGTGGGCTCGGGCGTGAAACATCCGCCGCCGGCGATCGCCTCGGCCGATCCCGCGATGGCGCGAACGGGTCCGGCGATCCGCTCGGCGAGCTGCCAGGCGACGAAGCCCGCGCTCGCCATCAGGACGAGCGCGCCGCCGAGCACGTAGATCAGGAAGCTCCGCAGCGTCGCCGGCAAGGTGCCGGACGGAACGCCGATCACGAGGGACCAGTCCGATATCTCGGACCGGCTGAAGGCCGTGATGACGGGGCTTCCTTCCTGGTTCCAGGTGGTGCCGGTCCCCTCCAGGCCCGTCGCCATCAGCTCGCGCAGGCTCGGGGTGACGGGCTGCCCGACATAGCGTTCGGACGCGCGGTTGCGGGCGATGATAGTGCCGGCGCCGTCGATCACGGCCACGGTCCAGCCCTCGGGAACCCGCTGGCGCGCCAGCAGCTCCACGAAGACTGCGGCGGGCATGCCCAGGGTCAGGTCGTAGGTCACCCGGCCGCCCTGCGTCACGGGGACGCTGATTGCGATCGACGGAAGTCCCGACACCGCCCCGGTGATCAGGTTCGAGATCAGGGGCCGGCCGGTGGCGAAGACCCGTTCCAGCGCCTGCATCCCGTTCCGGTGCGGGAGCGGCTGCCCGTCCGGAACCAGCGTATTGACGAGCTCCCGGCCGGTCCGGTCCGCCAGGATCACGTTGCTGCCGGGAGGCTGCAGCGCGGCCATCTCCCGGGCCTGGTCGGCGAAATCGCCAATGTCGTCGATGCCGCCGGAGCGCAGGACGCCGGCCGTGGCGAGCACCTCCAGCGCGCGCAGCCGGCCCTCCAGCTCCCGGTCCACGGCCAAGCGCAGGGCGCGCACCGTCTCGAGCGTCTGCGCGCTGGTGTCGGCGAACTGCTCCCGGTGGACATGGGCGATCAGCACGGCGGCCAACAGCAGCGGCGGCCCCGCGCAGACGAGCGCCAGCAGGAGCAGGCACGCTCGGATGGTGAGTAGGTGCCGTCGGGTCATGGGGGAGTGAGATGATCTGCGAGTGGGGCGTTGGCAACGCAACAGGCCGGGCCACGGATGATATTCGCCGCCCGCGCGAGCGGTTTTTCCCGATGGCGCGCCTCACGCCCGGGACGGGCCCGTCATGGGCCCGGTTCTCTCAGCTCTGCTTGGCGCGGGCGCGCGGATGGGCGCGGTCGTAGAGCTCCATCAGGCGGTCCGCCTCGACCTCGGTATAGCGCTGGGTCGTGCTCAGGCTGGCATGGCCGAGAAGGTCCTGGATCGCGCGCAGGTCCGACCCGTCCGTCAGGAGATGGGTCGCGAAGCTGTGGCGCAGCGCATGCGGCGTCGCCGTCTCGGGAAGCCCCATCATGCCGCGGGCGAGCCGCATGGCCTTCTGCGCGACCGCTGCGTTCAGCCGGCCGCCACGCGCGCCGAGGAACAGCGGACGGCCCGGCGCCTCGGCATAGGGACAGGCCGTCCGGTACGCCTCCACCGCCTCGCGCACCGCGGGCAGCACCGGGACGACGCGCTGCTTGCGGCCCTTGCCGGTGACGGTCAGCAGGTCGGCCGAGGGCCAGTCGCGGATATCGAGGCTCAGCGCTTCGTCGATGCGCAGGCCGCAGCCGTAGAGCAGCGTCAGCAGCGCCCTGTCGCGGCGGCCGATCCAGGGCTCGTCCGGCGCCTCCGCGGCGAGGTCCAGGAGGGCGGCGGCGTCCCTCTCGGTCAGCGGCTTGGGTAGGGGCTTCGCCTGCTTGGGCGTGCGCAGCGACCCGATCGCGGCGTTGTGCAGCGCGCCCGACCGGTCGAGCCAGCGGAAGAAGCCGCGCACCGAGGAGACCGCGCGTGCGCGGCTGGACGCCCCCAGCCCGTCGGCGGCGCGCCGGGCCAGCCAGGCGCGGAAATCGGCCAGCCGCGCCTCGCCCAGGTCGTTCAGCGCGGGCAGTCGCCCGTGATAGCCCGTCAGGAATTCGAGGAAGGTCGCGAGATCGCGCGTATAGGCCGACAGCGTGTGCGGCGAGGCGCGCTTCTCGACCTCCATCCAGCGGCGCCAGGACGCGATCGCCGCCTGGACGTCCTCGCGGGCCGAGAATCCGATCAAGCCGTCGGCAGGTCCAGCCATGACCGGATGCAGCGCTCGACCACGCGGGCCAGGAAGCAGACCAGCTCGGTTCCCTGGCCGGAATGGAACATGTCGGGCTCGCGGCTGCCGAAGGCCAGCAGGCCCGCGGGGGTGTCGTCGCTGACGCGCAGGCGCAGCAGCGCCTCGGACCGCACCAGCCCGGCGCCCTGGCCGTAGATCTCCGGGTCGCCCTGAATGTCGGAGCGCAGCAGGACCGGCCTGCGGCCGAGCAGCTCCTCGACCGTGCCGGGGGGAACGACCCGCACGCCCGAGGCATGGACGTGGGGCGTCTCGCGCCCGTTCGATTCCACGACCAGCGCTGCCACGTCCAGGTCCAGCAGGACCGCCAGCTCCGTGGTGACGGTCTGGATGAACTGCTCGAAGCTCCGCGCGTCCAGCAGGAACAGCACGGCCGCATGGATGCGGTTCTGGCTGTTCAGGTTCGCGCGCGAGGTGGCCAGCAGCTCGCGCTGCTGGTCCTTCACCTGGGCGAGCTCCTCGCGCAGGCGCTCGAGCATGAAGGCCTGGAAGTCGAGAACGCCCTTGCCGCGCTCGAGACGCGGCGGCGTCAGCAGCGCCGCCAGCTCGGGACGTTGGGCGAGGAAGTCGGGGTGCTCGCGCAGCCAGGCGGCGACCTCCTCGGGGCCGGGGCCTTCCGTGGTCCGCACGTTGGGGTCGCCTGCCACGGCTGCCTCAGCCGCGGCCCAGGATGGACTGGCCGGTCTTCTGCCAATCCGCGACGAACTGCGCCAGGCCCTTGTCGGTCAGCGGATGGTTGTAGAGCTGCCGCAGCACGGCCGGGGGCAGCGTCGCCACATGGGCGCCCATCTTGGCGGCCTCGACCACATGGGTCGGGTTGCGGACCGAGGCGACCAGCACCTCCGTTGAGAAGCCGGGGTACTGGTTATATATCTGGACGATGTCGGCGATCAGCTGCAGCCCGTCCGTCCCGACGTCGTCAAGCCGGCCGATGAAGGGAGAGATGAAGGTGGCGCCGGCCTTGGCCGCCAGGATCGCCTGGGCGGCCGAGAAGCACAGCGTGACGTTGACCATGGTGCCGTTGGTGGACAGGATGCGGCACACCTTCAGGCCGGCCGGGGTGAGCGGCACCTTGACGGCGATGTTCTGGGCCAGCCCGGCCAGGAACTTGCCCTCTTCCAGCATCGTGTCGAAGTCGGTGGCGGCCACCTCGGCGCTGACCGGGCCGGGGACGATCTCGCAGATCTCCTTGACCAGCGCGATGAAGTCCCGGCCGCTCTTCGCCACCAGCGAAGGGTTGGTCGTGACCCCGTCCAGCAGGCCCGTCTCGGCCAGTTCGCGAATCTCGCTCAGGTCTGCGGTGTCGATGAAGAACTTCATGAGGACGGGATCCTTGTCACGGCGTCGTACGAGGGCGGGCGGGCGGCCCGCGGGAGCCCGCGTCGGGACTCCCGTGTCGCGGCCACTCTAGCGGATGGAGCCCGCTCATTCCAGTTCCGGCCCCGCCGCCGCGGCCGAGGCCCGCCGGCGCGTCTCGGTCCTGTTGCCGCTGCCGCTGCCGGAACCCTACGACTACGCGGCTCCCGTCGGGCAGGACGTCGCCCCTGGCGACTATGTCGAGGTGCCGCTGGGGCCGCGGCGCGTGGTCGGGGTCGTCTGGGGCGAGGGCGAGGGCAGCGTCGCCGAGGCGCGGCTGCGGCCGGTGGCGCGGCGCTTCGATTCTCCGCCCATGCCGGAGATTCAGCGCCGCTTCGTCGACTGGGTCGCGGCCTACACCATGGCGCCGCGCGGCGCAGTGCTGAAGATGGCGCTGGGCGCGCTCGGGGGGCTGGAACCGCCGAAGGCCCAGCTCGCCTACAGGCTGGCCGAGACGGGAGTGCCGCCCGACCTGCGGCCCACGCCGGCGCGCCGGCGCGTGCTGGCGCTGCTCGCCGACGGTCCGCCTCGGCCGGCCGCCGAGC
The DNA here is from genome assembly GCF_017355985.1 of Arenibaculum pallidiluteum. Classification (GTDB taxonomy): domain Bacteria; phylum Pseudomonadota; class Alphaproteobacteria; order Azospirillales; family Azospirillaceae; genus Arenibaculum; species Arenibaculum pallidiluteum. The sequence continues at coordinate 208,639 of NZ_JAFIQU010000006.1, read as the reverse complement.
TGGCGGCCGAGGCCGGCTGCGGCGTCTCGGTCGTGCGCGGGCTGGCCGAGGCGGGCGCGCTGGAGCCGATGATGCTGACGCCGCGGGCCGGCCGGCCTCGTCCCGACTGGCGCCTGCCGGGGCCGGTGCTGTCCGAGGACCAGCGGGCCGCGGCCGAGGACATGGCCGCCAAGGCCCGCGAGGGCGGCTATTCGGCGACGCTGCTCGATGGGGTCACCGGCTCGGGCAAGACCGAGGTGTACTTCGAGGCCGTCGCGGCCGCCCTGGAGACCGGCCGTCAGGTGCTGGTGCTGCTGCCCGAGATCGCCCTGTCGGCGCAATGGCTTCACCGGTTCGAGCGGCGGTTCGGCGCGCCGCCCCATGTCTGGCATTCCGAGCTGACCGGCGCCGAGCGCCGGCGCACCTGGCGTGAGATCGCCGAGGGCGAGGCCCGGATCGTGGTGGGCGCCCGCTCGGCCCTGTTCCTGCCCTTCGCCGAGCTCGGGCTGATCGTCGTGGACGAGGAGCACGAGGGAGCCTTCAAGCAGGAGGAGGGCGTGATCTACCACGCCCGCGACATGGCGGTGGTGCGCGCCCATCTCGGCCGTATCCCGATCCTGCTGGTCTCGGCCACGCCGTCGCTGGAGACGGTGGTGAACTGCGACACCGGGCGCTACGCGCGGCTGCACCTGCCCGCGCGCCACGGCGAGGCGAGGCTGCCCGAGATCGCGCTGATCGACATGCGCCGCGAGAAGCCCGAGCGCAACCGCTTCATCGCCCCTGCGGTGAAGGACGCGCTGGCCCGGACCTTCGAGCAGGGCGAGCAGGCCATGCTGTTCCTGAACCGGCGCGGCTACGCCCCCCTGACCCTGTGCCGGGCCTGCGGCTTCCGCCTGCAATGCCCGAACTGCACCGCCTGGCTGGTCGAGCACCGGCTGGCCGGCCGGCTGCAGTGCCATCACTGCGACTTCAGCGCGGCAATACCCCAGGCCTGTCCGTCCTGCGGGGTCGAGGGAAGCCTCGCCGCCTGCGGCCCCGGGGTCGAGCGCGTGGCGGAGGAGGTGGCGCAGCTCTTCCCCGAGGCGCGGGTCGGCATGATGACCTCGGACACGCTGATCGGCCCCCATGCCGTCGAGGAGATGGTCCGCCAGGTGGCCGAGCACCGGGTCGACCTGCTGATCGGGACCCAGGTGATGGCCAAGGGGCATCATTTCCCCATGCTCACCCTGGTGGGCGTGGTGGATGCCGATCTCGGCCTGCAGGGCGGCGACCTGCGGGCCGCGGAGAGGACCTTCCAGCTCCTGAGCCAGGTCGCCGGCCGCGCCGGCCGGGGCGAGCGTCCGGGAACCGTGCTGCTGCAGACCTTCTCGCCGGAGAACCCGGTGATGCAGGCGCTGCAGCGCTACGACCGCGACGCCTTCCTGGAGCGCGAGGCCCACGATCGGCTGGAGGCGGGGATGCCGCCCTTCGGCCGGCTGGCGGCGCTGATCGTGTCGGGCGAGGAGATGGAGCAGGTGGATGCGGTGGCGCGCCGGCTCGGTCGGACGGCGCCGCGCAGCGCAGAGGTCCAGGTCCTGGGCCCCGCGCCAGCGCCCTTCGCCCTGCTGCGCGGCCGCCACCGCCGGCGCCTGCTCCTGAAGGCGCCGAGGAGCGTGCAGGTGCAGCCGCTGATCGCCGCCTGGCTTGCCGAGGTGCCGATCCCCGGCAGCGTGCGCGTGCAGGTGGATATCGACCCCTACAGCTTCCTGTGACGGCCGGCTTCCGAAGGCGGTGGAAACCTGTTCCGCCGCTCAGCCCGGACGGAGCAGGGCGAGAAGGGCCCGCCGGGCACGGCGCAGCAGCCCGCGCCCGGCGGACCGCGCCAGCGCAGCGGCCCTGGCCGCCATGCGCCAGGCATGCGATGCGCGCAGCCGGTCCATGAACGCGGCGGCGTGCCGGTAGAGCCAGGCGAACCACGGAATCGTCAGAAGCTTGGGCCGGCCGAAGCGGAACAGCCGCTCGACGGTCACGATCTTCAGCGCCTCGCCGCCGACGATCAGCGCAAGCCCCATTGCGGGGCTTCCCATCGCCAGCAGGTAGGCGCCCGCGAGCTTCAGCGGCTCCAGCAGGACGAGGGGGACCAGGACGAGGACCAGGGTGGGGTAGGGACCCAGCGACGCCACGCGGCGCTCCACCGCCCGCACCAGCGGCTGCCGTCCGAGCCAGCGCAGGAACGGCGCCAGCACGTGCAGCGCCAGGGCATCCAGCAGGAAGTAGACGATGCCGGCGGCGGTCAGCACGGCCGAGGCGGCGCGGCGCAGCGGCGCGCGCCTGCGGCGGGGCGGTCCCGGGTGCGGCTGCATGGCCATGGCTTCGCCTCGGGGCAGGAGGGCGGGCAGGGGCCGGAACGGGAACGATGCACCGGGCAGTGTGCGGGATGCCAGCGCCTTCCGGCGTGCTGCGAAGGCGTCCCGCCGCGACGCTTGGCGTCGGGCGCTGTTGGTGCTTGTCCGCAACCGACGGGAATGAGGGCCATGAAGGACCGCAGCAGCATTGAGGATCTGGCGAGGATCACGACCGAGCCCGCGCCGATCGAGACCGGGCCCGAGGCCGATTCCGTCAAGGCCGCCCAGAAGGCGGCCGCCATGGGCCAGGTCACGGACCCGCGCGAGGCGGCCCGCGTCTCGGCCGCGGACGAAGGGCGCGGCGGCGATTCGGACGAGGCTGCCGAAGAGCGGCCGGCCGAAGGGGCCTGAGGCCGCCCGAAGGCAGCCATGGGCGGGCCGGATCCAGGCCCGGAATGCGAAAGGGCCGGCGCCTTGCGGCGCCGGCCCTTTCCACTTGCGTGGGGGACGCAGTGTCAGACGACGGCGTTCTGGCTTTCGGCGGCCGTGCCGGTGCGCGCGGGACGGGCGCGCCAGATGGTGAGGCATTCCTGGGCGGTGTTGCCGGTGCCGATGCTGTGCCAGCCCTGGCGGTCGTTGAACCACAGCGTGTAGCGGCCGCGCTTGTCGCGCTCGAAGCTGAAGACGGGGCGGTCGATGTTGGGGAAGCTGACCAGAAGCCGGTCGAAATCCGAGCCCGACTGGCGCGAGACGCCGGCCCAGAGGCCGCGCTGCAGCCGCGGATCGGCGATGGTGTGGAATTCGCGGATGTCGGCCGGCGTGAACCGGGCGAGGCTGAACGCGACGACGGTCATGGTTGTCCCCAGTCTGCAAGTCGCCACCGTTTCGGTGGCGGACCAACATTGACCGGAAAGCAGTTAAGGCATGCTTAAGCGGCGGGACCATTTGGTCAGTGTTGGTCGCGACAATCCATTACAATTCCTTTGTTTTTAATGATCGCGAAAGGTTGCGGCGGCGCCGGCCGAGGGAGCGTTCCGGACTGTACGCGCCAGGGGGCGGATACGCGCTCCAGCGCAACGGGAGCGCAGGATTCCGCCGGTTGCGCCACTCAGATCTGTGTGTTATGTGACCGCTCGCCGCTTGGGAGGGGGCTGCCCAGCGCATCCGTTGCCGTACCTTCTGCCCCGCATAATCAATAGGTCTACGGACTGAACCGAGGTACCAGGTGGCATCACAAGGTACAGGCGCATCCGAGCTTGCCGGGCGCTACGCCGCGGCGTTGTTCGAACTCGCGGACGAGAACAAGGCGCTGGATCAGACCGCCGAGGATCTGACGGCGCTTCGCACGCTGCTGAACGAGAGCCCGGATCTGGCGCGCATGGTGCGCAGCCCGGTGCTGTCGCGCGCAGATCAGGCGCGGGCCATGGGCGCCATCATGGACAAGGCCGGCACGTCCGAGCTGGTGAAGCGCTTCATCGGGCTGGTCGCCCAGAACCGCCGCCTGTTCGCGCTGCAAGGCATGATCGACGCCTTCCTGGCCGAGCTGGCCCGCCGGCGCGGCCAGACGACGGCCCGCGTGGTCGCGGCCCGTCCGCTGACCGATGGCCAGGCCAAGGCGCTGCTCGAAGCGCTCCATTCCTCGCTGGGCCGTCAGGTCGCCATCGAGGTCGACATCGACCCGGCGCTGATCGGCGGCCTGGTCGTCAAGGTCGGCTCGCGGATGATTGACACTTCGGTCCGCACGAAACTGAACAAGCTGCAACTCGCCATGAAAGGGGTTGGCTGATGGAAATCCGCGCGGCGGAGATCTCCGCGATCCTCAAGCAGCAGATCGCGAATTTCGGTAACGAGGCGGATGTCGCCGAAGTCGGCCAGGTCCTCTCGGTGGGCGACGGCGTCGCCCGCGTTCACGGCCTCGACAACGTCAAGGCCGGCGAGATGGTGGAGTTCGCCAACGGCCTCAAGGGCATGGCGCTGAACCTCGAGACCGACAACGTCGGTGTCGTGATCTTCGGCAGCGACCGCGACATCAAGGAAGGCGACACGGTCAAGCGGACCGGCGCCATCGTCGAGGTCCCGGTCGGCCGCGGCCTTCTCGGCCGCGTGGTCGACGGCCTCGGCAATCCCATCGACGGCAAGGGCCCGCTGGTCGACGTGACCCGGCGCCGCGTCGAGGTGAAGGCTCCGGGCATCATCCCGCGCAAGTCCGTGCACGAGCCCATGCAGACCGGCCTGAAGGCGATCGACGCCCTGGTTCCGGTCGGCCGCGGCCAGCGCGAGCTGATCATCGGCGACCGCCAGACCGGCAAGACCGCCGTGGCGCTGGACACCTTCATCAACCAGAAGACCGTCAACGCCGCCGGCGACGAGAGCAAGAAGCTCTACTGCATCTACGTCGCCTGCGGCCAGAAGCGCTCCACGGTCGCCCAGATCGTGAAGACGCTCGAGGATTCGGGCGCGCTCGAGTACTCGATCGTCGTGGCGGCGACCGCCTCGGATCCGGCGCCCCTGCAGTTCCTGGCGCCCTACGCTGGCTGCGCCATGGGCGAGTTCTTCCGCGACAACGGCATGCATGCCGTGATCGTGTACGACGACCTGTCCAAGCAGGCGGTCGCGTACCGTCAGATGTCGCTGCTGCTCCGCCGCCCGCCGGGCCGCGAGGCGTATCCCGGCGACGTCTTCTATCTGCATTCCCGCCTGCTCGAGCGCGCGGCGAAGATGAACGATGAGCACGGCGCCGGCTCGCTGACCGCCCTGCCGGTCATCGAGACGCAGGCGGGCGACGTCTCGGCCTACATCCCGACCAACGTGATCTCGATCACGGACGGCCAGATCTTCCTCGAGACCGGCCTCTTCTATAAGGGCATCCGCCCGGCCATCAACGTCGGCCTGTCGGTGTCGCGCGTCGGCTCCGCCGCCCAGATCAAGGCGATGAAGCAGGTCGCGGGCACCATCAAGCTCGAGCTCGCCCAGTACCGCGAGATGGCCGCCTTCGCCCAGTTCGCGTCCGACCTCGACGCCGCGACCCAGCGCCTGCTGAACCGCGGCTCGCGCCTGACCGAGCTGCTGAAGCAGGGCCAGTTCCAGCCGATGCCGGTCGAGGAGCAGGTCGTCTCGATCTTCGCGGGCGTGCGCGGCTATCTCGACAAGGTCCGCGTCGAGGACGTCAACCGGTACGAGCAGCAGCTCCTCTCAGAGATCCGCTCGAAGGGCGTCGACATCCTCAACACGATCCGCACCGAGAAGGCGCTGTCCAAGGATACCGAGGGCAAGCTGGTGTCCTTCCTGGACAACTTCGCCAAGGTGTTCGCCTGATCGCTGGGGCGGCGGCCCCACGGCCGCCGCCCCGCCCTCCGACGTCTCCCCTCGCGCGCCTGAAGGCCCCGGATGCCAAGTCTCAAGGACCTCAAGAACCGGATCACCAGCGTCAAATCGACGCAGAAGATCACGGCAGCCATGAAGATGGTGGCGGCCTCCAAGCTGCGCCGCGCCCAGGACCAGGCCGAGGCCGGGCGTCCCTATGCCGAGCGCATGGCCCGGATGCTCAGCTCGCTGGCCGCCAACGTGCAGGCTGGCGGCGAAGGGCCGCGGCTGATGGCCGGCACCGGCAAGGACGAGGTGCACCTGCTGGTCGTCATGACCGCCGACCGCGGGCTCTGCGGCGCATTCAACAGCTCCATCGTGCGCGAGGCGCGGCGCCAGATCGCGCTGCTCCAGGGCCAGGGCAAGACCGTCAAGATCATGACCGTCGGCCGCAAGGGCCGCGACAACCTGCGCCGCACCCATGCCGGGCTGATCGGCCAGACCTTCGAAGAGGTCGGGCGCCGCCGGCTCAGCTTCGCCGATGCCGACCAGATCGCCGCCCGGGTGCTCGAGATGTTCGAGGCCGGCGAGTTCGACGTCTGCTCGGTGGTCTACAACCGCTTCAAGTCCGCCATGACGCAGATCGTGACGGTGCAGCAGGTCGTCCCCTTCGCAGTGCCGGAATCCACCGAGGCCGCCCCGGCCACGGACGAGGCCCGCGCGCTGTACGAGTACGAGCCCGACGAGGAGCAGATCCTGGCCGAGCTGCTGCCGCGCAACCTGTCGATCCAGGTCTACCGTGCGCTGCTCGAGAACGCCGCGTCCGAGCAGGGCGCGCGCATGACCGCCATGGACAACGCGACGCGCAATGCCGGCGACATGATCAACCGGCTCACGCTGACCTACAACCGGACGCGCCAGGCCTACATCACCAAGGAGCTGATCGAGATCATCTCCGGCGCCGAGGCGCTTTGACCCCCGTTTCCGCACAAGCACCAGTTCCGAGGGAGCGTACCCCGATGGCCAAAGAGAACCCGACCAACACCGTCGGCAGGATCACGCAGGTGCTGGGCGCCGTCGTCGACGTCCAGTTCGACGGCGATCTGCCTGCGATCCTGAACGCCGTGCACACCCAGAACGAGGGCCGCACCCTCGTGCTCGAGGTGGCGCAGCACCTCGGCGAGAACACGGTCCGCACCATCGCCATGGACACGACCGACGGTCTCGTCCGCGGCCAGGAGGTCGTCGACACCGGCGCCCCCATCTCCGTCCCGGTCGGCCCCGGCACGCTGGGCCGCATCCTGAACGTGATCGGCGAGCCCATCGACGAGCGCGGCCCGCTCGAGACGAAGCTGACCGCCCCGATCCACCGCCCGGCGCCCGAGTTCGCCGAGCAGTCCACGGAAGCCCAGATCCTGGTCACCGGCATCAAGGTCGTCGACCTTCTGGCGCCCTACGCGCGCGGCGGCAAGATCGGCCTGTTCGGCGGCGCCGGCGTCGGCAAGACCGTGCTGATCATGGAGCTCATCAACAACGTCGCCAAGGCGCACGGCGGCTACTCGGTCTTCGCCGGCGTGGGCGAGCGCACCCGCGAGGGCAACGACCTCTATCACGAGATGATGGAATCGGGCGTCATCAAGACCGATGGCTCGCCCTCGAAGGCGGCGCTCGTCTATGGCCAGATGAACGAGCCGCCGGGCGCCCGCGCCCGCGTGGGCCTGACCGGCCTGACCCTGGCCGAGTACTTCCGCGACGAGGAAGGCCAGGACGTGCTGTTCTTCGTCGACAACATCTTCCGCTTCACCCAGGCGGGCGCCGAGGTGTCGGCGCTGCTGGGCCGCATTCCCTCGGCGGTGGGCTACCAGCCGACGCTGGCCACCGACATGGGCGCCCTGCAGGAGCGCATCACCACCACCAAGAAGGGCTCGATCACCTCGGTCCAGGCGGTCTACGTCCCTGCGGACGACCTGACCGACCCGGCGCCGGCGACCTCCTTCGCCCACCTCGACGCGACCACGGTGCTCTCGCGCCAGATCGCCGAGCTCGGCATCTACCCGGCGGTGGACCCGCTGGACTCGACCTCGCGCATGCTCGACCCGCGCATCGTCGGCGACGAGCATTACGAGGTCGCCCGCTCGGTGCAGCGCGTCCTGCAGACCTACAAGTCCCTGCAGGACATCATCGCGATCCTGGGCATGGACGAGCTGTCCGAAGAGGACAAGCTGGTCGTCGCCCGCGCCCGCAAGATCCAGCGCTTCCTGTCGCAGCCCTTCCATGTCGCCGAGGTCTTCACGGGCTCGCCCGGCAAGCTCGTCGCCCTCGAGGACACCATCAAGGGCTTCAAGGGCATCGTGAACGGCGAGTACGACCACCTGCCCGAGGCGGCCTTCTACATGGTCGGCGCCATCGAGGAGGCGGTCGAGAAGGCCCGCAAGATGGCCGCCGAGGCGGCCTGACGACTGGCTGAGGAGGCCGGGCCCGCGCGCCCGGCCTGATGGAGCAGAAGGGGAGGCCGGGCCCGCGCGTCGGGCCCGGCCTGCGCGCCGAGGGACAGGATATGGCCGACAAAGTCGAGTTCGAGCTGGTTTCGCCGGAGCGGCTGATCGCCTCCCGCGCGGTGGACATGGTCGTCGTTCCCGGCGGCGAGGGCAATTTCGGCGTCCTTGCCGGCCACGCCCCCATGATCACGACGGTCCGTCCGGGCGTGATCGACATGTATGACGGCGACCAGGTGGTCGACCGGATCTTCGTGGCCGGCGGCTTCGCCGAGGTGACCGAGACCCGCTGCACGGTGCTCGCCGAGCAGGCGGTGGCGGTCGCCCAGATCGACCGCGCCGCGGCCGAGCAGGAGGTCCGCGACCTCGGCGAGGACGTGGAGGACGCCAAGTCGGAGGCCGAGCGCACCACGCTGGAGCATCGCCTCGCGATCGCGCAGGCGAAGCTGGCCGCCGTCGAGGCGGGCACGGCGGCCGCGCACTGACGGTGGCGCCCCCGGGCGCGGGCCGCTTCCCGGCGGTTGCATTCCGGGCGCGAGGACTGCATCTCTAGGCGCGAAGGCGCCGGTCGCGACCCGGCCGGCGCCTTCCGCGTTTCCGGCAAGGACGGATGGGGCAAGGCATGGCAATCCGGCACTGGACGTTGGACGATATCCCCTGGGACTCGCTCGATCCGTCGAAGGTCGACCCGGATCTGGTCAGGATCGTCAAGGCTGCGGCGCTGGTCGAGTACAACGGCCTCGACTACGCCACCTATCTCTGCAACGTCTTCCACGACGACCCCGAGTTCCAGCAGGCCGCCAGGGACTGGGCAGTCGAGGAAGTCCAGCACGGTGCCGCGCTGGGCCGCTGGGCGGAGCTCGTGGATCCCGGCTGGACGCTGGAGGGCGCCTTCGCGCGCTTCAAGGCGAACTACAAGCTGACGCTGGATGCCAAAGAGTCCGTGCGCGGCTCGCGCAGCGGCGAGCTGATCGCCCGCTGCATGGTCGAGACCGGCACCAGCTCCTACTACACGGCCCTGGGCGACGCGATCGAGGAGCCGGCGCTGAAGGCGATCTGCCGGCACATCGCGGCCGACGAGCTGCGCCACTACAAGCTCTTCTACCAGCACCTCAAGCGCTACCTGGAGCGCGAGGATCTGGGGCGGCTGCGGCGCCTGCGCATCGCGGTCGGCCGGGTCGCGGAGAGCGAGGACGACGAGCTCGCCTACGCCTACTGGGCGGCCAATGCGGGGCCGGACGACGCCTACGACCACACCCGCTACATCCGCGCCTACATGCGCAGGGCCTATTCCTGCTACCGGCCCGACCACGTGGATCGCGGCATCGCCATGATCTTCAAGGCCGTGGGGCTCAAGCCCCACACCACGCTCTACCGCGGCGCGACCAAGCTCGCCTGGTGGTTCATGGACCGCCGGGTGAAGGGCCTGATCCGCGAGGCGGCGTAGGGCCCAGCTCCCGTCCGCCGCATTCTCTGCCGGTCAGAGGCGGAGGGCGGCCGCGGCGCGCCGGGCGACCGAATCCCGCTGCTCCTGGAAGCCGCGGGCGTACTCGCGCACCGTGGCCACCGTCTCGGCCGGGGCCTTGGCAGGGGATCCCGCATGGAAGGGCGGGGCAGGGTCGTATTCCAGGCCGAGCTGGACCGCCCGGGCGCGCGCCTCGCCGAACATGCGGGCGACCAGCTCCAGCGCGAAGTCGATGCCCGAGGTCACGCCTGCGCCGGTCATACGGTCGCGGTCGACAACGACGCGCTCGGCCACCGGGACCGCGCCGAAATAGGCGAGCTGCTCCAGCGATAGCCAGTGGCAGGTCGCACGGTAGCCTTCAAGCAGCCCGGCGGCGGCCAGGACGAGCGAGCCCGTGCAGACGGAGGTCACCTGCCGCGCCCCCGCGGCCTGGCGCCGGAGGAAGGCCAGGGTTTCCTCATCCTCCATCAGCGCCAGCTGTCCGGGTCCGCCGGGCACGAACAGGATATCGGCCTGCGGGCAGTCGGCGAAGGCGGTGGTCGGCAGGATCCGCAGCCCGCTGGCGTCGGCGACGGGGTCGGCCGTCTTCCAGGCGAGGTGGAGGGTCAGTTCCGGACAGCGCGCCAGGATCTCGAAGGGACCCGTCAGGTCGAGCTGCGTCATCCGGGGGTAGGCGAGCATCACCACATGCATGGGGCATCTCCCGGCCGGTGAGAAAAGGTGCCCAGGCGAGCGGCGTCACTTCGGTGCCGCGTTCCCCGGTGGTGCTCCACCCGTTCTCGCCAGTCGCGCGGCCCGGCAAGAGGCTAAGCCCGGACGGGCCAGCACGGCAAGGCCGAGGCGCCGGCTTTGCCGTGCTGCCGGGCCCTACTGCTCGACCAGCAGCTCGTCGTGGTGCTCGACCTTCTGGCGCATGGTCTCGCGCAGCTTGGACATGGCGCGGTTCTCGAGCTGGCGCACGCGTTCCTTGCTGATGCCGAGCGCCCGGCCGAGCTCCTCCAGGGTCGCGCCCTCATCCCTCAGGCGCCGCTCGGCGATGATGCGCCGCTCGCGGGGGGTGAGCTGCCCCAGCGCCTCGGCGAGCCAGCGCGAGCGGGTCCGGCCGTCGCGCATGCCGATCACGACCTCCTCGGGCGTCGGACGCTGGTCCGGCAGGAATTCCTGCCAGGCGGCCTCGCTCGTATCGCCCACGGGCGCATTCAGCGACTGGTCCGCGGCGGCGAGCCGCATCTCCATGTGCTCAACCTCGGCGACCTCCACCTCGAGCTCCTCGGCGATCTTCCGGCGGGATTCCTCCGAGAGCGCTCCGCCCCCGATGCCCTCGATCCGTGCGCGCAGCCGGCGCAGGTTGAAGAACAGGGCCTTCTGGGCGGCGGTGGTGCCGGTGCGCACGATCGACCAGTTGCGCAGGATGTAGTCCTGCATGGCCGAACGGATCCACCAGGCGGCATAGGTGGAGAACCGGACCTCCCTGTCGGGTTCGAAGCGTGAGGCCGCCTGCATCAGCCCCACATTGCCCTCCTGGACGAGGTCGCCCAGCGGCAGGCCGTAGTTCCTGAAGCGCGAGGCCGTCGCCACCACCAGCCGGGTGTATGAACGGACCAGCTCGTGCAGCGCCGCCTCGTCGCCGCGCTCGCGCCAGCGGCGTGCAAGCTCGAACTCGTGCTCGCGCGCCAGCAGCGGCTCTCGCATCGAGGCCTTGATGAAACTTAGGTTCGCCCGCTGCGTCTGCGGATCGTCGATATGCGCCATTCCGGATTCCCCCTTCTGCAGGCCGCCGCGTTGCGCCGTCGGTTCGCCAATGTTACGCAGGGGAGGAGCTCCTGGATCTTGTATCCCGACGTATAGGATCGGACCTATACTTGGGATACCTGCCATCGCCGGGCTGTTGCCGGGCCGGCTGGACGGCCATCCGGAAAGCCGTCGGCGAACCGGACCTGAGGTCCGGACGGGGGGGCTGGAGAGGGGCCGGGAGCTTGCGCCAATGCGGTTCGAGGTTCGCTCCGGCCTGCCGCCGCTTCCAGCTCAACGAGCTTGGCGCGGCTCCACGCGATCTGCTGTCCACACCAGATCGCGATCCGCTCTAGGCCTCCAGGATCTCGAGGATTTCTCCGGCCGGTGTCAGGCAGGCGCAGGCGAGCCGACCGCCGCGGCCGGCGCCGCTATCGATCGTGGCCGAAGCCTCGCCGACCTGGATGCCGCCCAAGGCGGGGTCGTAGCCGCGGACGACGCGGCGAAAGGTCTCGTAGGGCTGCTCGATGCGCCCGAAGCCACCCGCGCCCCACCAGAAGGCATCGCCTTGCGCGCCCAGCGGCCGGGCGGGGTCCAGGCCGGCATGGACTAGGAGCAGCCCGGCGGGCTGCGGGTCCTCACCGGTCGCGCCATCCCTGCCGGGAGCGCTGGTGAAGGCAGCCCGACGCAGTGCGCTGAACAGCGTCTCGTGGCCGGGATGGGAGCGCATGGCGCTGCGCAGGCCCCCGGTCCAGCGGGTGAGGGCCACCGCGCCGGCGCGCGCCAGGCGCATGCCGTCCTCGGCGCCGCCGCCATAGGCCGCGAGCGTAGGCTCCACGCCGTGGTGCAGCATCCAGGCCAGGACCTCGGCAGGGTTGGGGGCGAGATGGATCTGCAGCAGCTTCTGCCACATCTCCTCCTGCCCGCCGCGCAGGTAGACCACGTCCGATGCCAGCATTCCCGGCATCGCGATCAGCGCCCGCCGGAACGCCAGCAACTCGTCGATGGTCTCGATGGTGCGGCCCTGCAGGCCGATCAGGTTCCCGAGATAGACGAGCCGGTCGCCCGGGACGAAGCGGTGCCCGATCTCGTCGTGCAGCGCCATGAGCCGCTCCACCTCTCCATGGACTGCGCCCAGGGCCCAGACCCTGCGCGGACTGCGGAGATCGGCGAAGACGGCGTTGTCGGACATGCGCGGCGGGGGCTCCGGGAGGTGATCCGCGCCAGAGTGTATGCGGGCCCCAGGTCCATGGATAGAGGGGGCAGTGCACCGCGGCAAAACGACAGGACCCGGCGCGGCCCCTCGGGCCGGCCGGGTCCCGGGCGGCGTCGCGGCCTCAGGCGGCCTTGGACAGGAACGCCTCGAGCCGCTCGGTGGCCTTCAGCTCGTCGATCCGCTCGACGGCGGCGAGCTCGCGTGCCAGTCGCTCCAGGGCGGCCTGGTAGATCTGGCGCTCGCTGTAGGACTGGTCGGACTGGTCGGTCCCGCGATAGAGGTCGCGGACGACCTCGGCGATCGAGACAGGGTCGCCGGAGTTGATCTTGGCCTCGTACTCCTGGGCGCGGCGGCTCCACATGGCGCGGCGAACCTTGCTCTTGCCCTGTAGGGTCTCCATGGCCTCCTTGATGCGGTCCTTGCTGCTGAGCCGGCGCAGCCCCGAATTGCGGGCCTTCGCGACCGGAACCTTCAGCGTCATGCGCTCCTTCTCGAAGGTGATCGCGTAGAGGGTGACCTCGATGCCGGCGATCGTATGGGTCTCGATCCCTGCGACGCGCCCGACGCCGTGGGCCGGATAGACCACGAAGTCCCCGGCGGCGAAATCAAGCTTGCTCGTCATTCCCAGTTGCTCTCGCAATCTTCAGGCTGGACACGCACCGGCCGGGCGGGTGCCCGGCAGGGGAAGAACAAGGCCCCGCGACCGGCATCGAAGACGCCAATCTCGAAGAATCCATGATTCGGAGCCCAGAGCACAGTCGCCCGGTCCGGCACTGCAACGGCCGGGCGATGCTGAAATATATAGGACTTTACAGACGGGTTACAAAAGGAATCCGGGAAATGGCCCGCCGAGGCCCAGCAAATACGTGCGTATGGCCGACCTGCAGATTCTGCATGCGGCCGAACCCTCGCCCCACCTGTTGGTGAATCTTCGCGTATCCGCCAAAAACGCGCAAGCGTACCGTTACGATTCGCCCGCGTCCGGCGTGAAGAACTTGGTGAACTTGTCCGGAACGCCCTTGAACGAGTCGGCGTCCGGCAGCGCATCCTTCTTCCGCGTCAGGTTAGGCCACTTCGCGGCATATTCGCGATTCAGCTCCAGCCAGCGTTCGGCGACCGGCTCCGTGTCCGGCACGATCGCCTCAGCCGGGCATTCCGGCTCGCACACGCCGCAATCGATGCATTCGTCCGGGTGGATCACTAGCATCGTCGCGCCCTCGTAGAAACAGTCCACGGGGCAGACCTCAACGCAGTCTGTGTACTTGCACTTGATGCACTGCTCGGTCACCACGTAGGGCATTGCGCACCCTCTCCTGGCCGGATCCGGTCCGGCGCTCCTCGTCCTACAGGTCGGTGGCGGGATCCACGATGCCGAGGCGGTCGAGCACCCGCTGACGCGCCGCTCCGCGGTCGCGGTCGGAGACGTAGAGCAGACCGCCTATACGACGCAAGAGGCTGGCCTCGAGATCGTGAAGTTTTCCGTCGGCATAGGCGACTTCCCACAGCATCTCGACGATCTCGACCCGTTGCTCGTAGCTGAACCGCTCGTTCAGGGTGCGGGCAAAGCGGTGCCACTCGACGGCCTCGGCACTCTCGCGCGCCGCCAGCCCGTGCAGGGTCTCCGCCTCTTCGTCGGTGAGGTCGAAGCGCTCGCGCACCAGCGTCTCGATTCGCACCGCCTCCGCAGGGGCCAGGTCCGCGTCCATCCGCGCTGCCTCGAACAGCAGCGCCGCCGCGGCGATCCGCGCCTCGCTCTCCTCCGATTCGCCCGAAGAGCCGCCCGCCGGTTCGAGCCACGCCTTGATCCGATTCAGCATCATCCATCCTCGTCTGCCGCGCGGCCTCGGTTCCGGCCGCAATCGCTCCAGCACGAACGATGCAACACAGATGGTGGCCCGGGGGCCCATGCGCAGGGCCGGGGACATTCGGAGAATCCTGAACGGGCGGGGCCGCTGGCCGGTCGCAGGGGTGGCCCGCGCGTTTCCCCGGCTCGTCCCTCAGGCCCGTGTCTCGTCCCTCAGGCGCGGTCTCGGCCGGCCACGGGGCCGCGCCGGGACGAGGCGTCGAGCGTCGTCCTGCCTGCGAGAGCCGGACGCGCCTCGCCGAGCTTGGCCGTCCGGCGGCGCCGGCGGGCGGCCGTCAGGTTCAGCGATTCCACCAGCACCGAGAAGGCAATGGCGAAGTAAAGGTAGCCCTTGGGGATGTGGAAGCCGAGCCCGTCGGCGACGAGCGTCACCCCCACCAGCAGCAGGAAGCTGAGCGCCAGCATTCGCACGGTGGGATGCCGGTTCACGAAGGCGCTGACGGGGTCCGCGGCCAGCAGCATCACGCCCACGGCGGCAATCACCGCGGCCATCATGATCTCGAGGTGGTCGGCCATGCCCACGGCGGTGATTACGGAGTCCAGCGAGAACACGATGTCCAGGACCATGATCTGGAGCACGACGGACAGGAAGCCGGCGTTGCGCCGCGGAGCCACCTCGTCCTCGTCCCCTTCGAGCGAGTGGTGGATCTCGGTGGTGCCCTTCAGCAGCAGGAACATCCCGCCCAGCAGCAGAATCAGGTCTCGGACCGAGACCGGATGGCCGGCCACGGCGAAGAGCGGCTCGGTCAGGGTCACGATCCAGGCGATCGAGGCGAGCAGCGCCAGCCGCGTCAGCATTGCGAGCGACAGCCCGACCCGCCGGGCCGCGTGCTGGCGCTCGGCCGGAAGGCGGGCCGCCATGATCGAGATGAAGACCAGGTTGTCGATGCCGAGCACGATCTCCAGCGCGGCGAGCGTCAGGAAGCTGGCCCAGGCGGCGGGGTCGGCGAGGATCTCGAGCATCGGCGCGGCTTCTCCTGCTCCGGCAACCCCCTGACAACCAGCGGGGCGCCAGCGGGTTGCGGAGCGTTCCGCAAAGAAGCCGGATCCGGCTTCGTGCGGCCGGACCCGGCGCGTCGCGCCGGCGCGGCTGACGCATCGCGTCAGCGTGCCGACGTGTCTCGTCAGCGTGGCAGGCGCGTCTCGGGGGTGGGCGGCGACAGGTCCTCGTAGAGGCCCTGGGCCTCGGGCGCGGGACCGCGGCGGGTGCCGACCGCCGCGATGCGGACGACGCGGATGTGCCCGCCCTGCACGAAGGTCAGCACGTCACCTGGCCGGACCGTCTGATGCGCCTTGGTGACGGGGGCGCCGGCAAGGCGCACGGCGCCGGCCTCCACCTGCTTGGCGGCCAGGCTGCGCGACTTGAAGAAGCGCGCGAACCACAGCCATTTGTCGAGGCGGATACGCTCCTCGGCAGCGCCGGTCATCGGCCGGTTCCGATGCGGCGCAGGGCCGCGAAGGGGGAATCGGACACCGGCGCGCTGCGCGGGGCGCCGCCCGGGCGGCGCTGCGCGGCGGCGCCACGGCGGCGCTTCCAGGTCTCCTTGCCGTCGGCCTCCTGACGGCGACGGTAGCCCAGAGCGGACAGCACGCCCTGGAGCTCGTCCACGGACGAGCCGATCAGCTGCGCCAGATCGGGCGTGGCCTCCAGGGGGCCGGCCCCTGCCCGGCGGTAGAGCTCGCGCTCGAAGCGCTCGAGCATGTCGACGCGGATCGCTCGCGGGCCCGTCGGCGGATAGCCCACCGCTTCCCAGAAGGCCCGGGGCGCGCCGCGGGTCGGCACGGCGACGCGCCCCGGCGCGGGCACCGGGGGAGGCAGGGGCAGCCCGTGCCGGACGGCCCAGAGGATCGCGCACAGCTCCACGGCCTGCGGGCGGACCGTCGCGGGCATGAAGACGTGCCCCGTACCCAGGATGACGCCCAGCGCGGCGAGCGCCCGGCGGTCGGCTTTCTCCAGCCCATCGATCTGCACGCTCAGGTCGGCGCGCGGCAGGCAGCCGAGCGCCTCGACGAGCTGGAAGGCCAGACCCCGCGCGGCGCCGGTCAGCGCGACGCCGTGCGCATCCGCATCGCGCAGCGCCAGGAGCGGCTGCAGGCGGCGGCCGGTCTCCGCCTCTATCCAGCGTGCCAGCCGGTCGCGCAGCCGGTCGCGCTGCGCACTGTCGAGCAGGTCGTCGTGGAGGGGCACCACCAGCGGGGCCAGGATCGAAGGCCCCGGCGCCAGGCGCGCCACGGGCATGCCCTTCCAGACCAGGACGGCGTCCGGCAGTAGCGCGAAGGCGTCGTCGCCCTCGGCCTCGATCTCGGCGATACGGCGGGCGATCTCGCCCCGCAGCACGCGCCGCGCCGCCGTCAGCAGGGCGCGCGCGTCCTCGCCGACGGCGTCGGGATCGGGCACGAAGCGCAGCCCCTCGATCCGCCCGACCGGATGGCCCTCGACCAGCACCTCGCCGTCGGGCCGCACCGCCCCCAGAAGGTCCGCGCCGCTCTTCAGGCTCTTCACCAGCATAGCGGAGCGGCGGTCGATGAAGCGTTGGGTCAGGCGCTCGTGCAGGGCGTCCGACAGCTTGTCCTCGATCTCCCGGGTCCGTCCCTGCCAGTGGGCGGCGTCGCCGAGCCAGTTCGGCCGGTTCGAGACGTAGGTCCAGGTGCGGACATGGGCGATCCGCGCCACCAGCGCGTCGATGTCGCCCTCGGTGCGGTCGAGCCGGTCGACCTGCCGGGCCACCCAGTCCTCTGGCAGGCGGAACGGCGTGCGTGCCAGGTGCAGGTAGAGCTGCGAGAGCAGCTTGGTATGCGCGTCGGACAGGATCTTCCGAAAGTCCGGGACTTGGCAGACCTCCCAGAGCAGCGCGACGGCGTTGCGGCCCACGGCCGTCTTCGCGACCTCGGGGTCGCGGGCGAGCGCCTCGAGCGCGAGCTGGTCGTCGGCTTCGCGCGCACGGATCAGCTCCGGCGCGGCCGGACGCTGCTCCAGCGAGCGCAGCAGCGCCTGCGGGCTCTCGAAGCGCAGGCGCGAGTTGCGCCACATCAGGGTCTTCAGCGGCTCGAAGCGGTGGTTCTCGACGCGGTCGACCGTCTCCTCGTCGAGCCCTTCGACATCGGCGGTGGTGCCGAAGGTGCCGTCGCGCATGTGCCGGCCGGCGCGGCCGGCGATCTGCGCGATCTCGGTCGCGCGCAGGCGTCGCGGCGCGATGCCGTCGAACTTCACGAGGCGGGCGAAGGCGACATGGTCGACATCCATGTTGAGTCCCATGCCGATCGCGTCGGTGGCGACCAGGTAGTCGACCTCGCCGGCCTGGTAGAGCCCGACCTGTGCGTTCCGGGTGCGCGGGCTCAGCGCGCCGAGGACGACCGCCGTGCCCCCGCGCTGGCGCCGGATCAGCTCGGCGATGCCGTAGACCTCGGTCGCCGAGAAGGCGACCACGGCCGAGCGGGGCGGCAGCTTGGTGAGCTTACGGGCGCCCGCATAGGTCAGCTTCGAGAAGCGCGGCCGGCTGACATGCTCGCAGTCCGGGACCAGCGTCTGGATCAGCGGCCGGATCGTGTCGGAGCCCAGGAACATGGTCTCCTCCATGCCCCGGGCATTCAGCAGGCGGTCGGTGAAGACATGGCCGCGCTCGGTGTCGGCGCAGAGCTGGATCTCGTCCACCGCCAGGAACGCCACCGCCCGGTCGAGCGGCATTGATTCGACCGTGCAGACGAAATACTGGGGGTTCGGCGGAACGATCTTCTCCTCGCCCGTCACCAGGGCGACCGCGGCCGGGCCGCGGGCCTTCACGATCCGGTCGTAGTTCTCGCGCGCGAGCAGGCGAAGGGGGAAGCCGATCATCCCCGACCGGTGGGCCAGCATCCGCTCGATTGCGAGGTGGGTCTTCCCGGTATTGGTCGGGCCGAGAACTGCAGTGATCCGGCCGCGACCCGCGATGGCGGACGCACTCATGCCCGTAAGCTTGGCATCGCGGCGACCGTTTGCAAGAACAAGGAAGGAGCGTACCGGCCACCCGGGCGGACCCGTCCGGGCGCAATCGGGGCGTATCGGGCACTATCGGCGACTGCTGGCCGCCGATCCCTTGCGGCGCCGCGCGACCTCGCACATATCTGCGCCAGTTTTGGGCAATTCACCGTGCATCGGGGTAGGAAGGTCATGACGGAGGAACGGTTCGGCTTTCAAGCCGAGGTCAGCCGGCTGCTCGACATCGTGGCGCACTCCCTCTACAGCGAGAAGGAGGTGTTCCTGCGCGAGCTCGTCTCCAACGCGTCCGACGCGTGCGACAGGCTCCGCTACGCCGCCCTGACACAGCCCGGCCTGCTGGCCGAGGACACGGAACTCGGCATCCGGCTCCTGGCCGACGGCGGGGCCGGCACGCTGACGGTCGCGGACAACGGCATCGGCATGAGCCGCGACGAGCTGATCGAGAACCTCGGCACCATCGCGCGTTCGGGCACGGCCGCCTTCCTGGAACGGCTCAGCGGCGACGCGCGCAAGGACGTCTCGCTGATCGGGCAGTTCGGCGTCGGCTTCTATTCGGCCTTCATGGTGGCCGACAGGGTCGAGGTGCTGACCCGCAAGGCCGGCGAGGACCAGGGCTGGCGCTGGACCTCCGACGGGCGCGGCGAGTTCTCGGTGGCCGAGGAGGCCGGTGTGCCGCGCGGCACGCGCGTGATCCTTCACCTGAAGGACGATGCCAAGGAATACCTGGAGCAGCAGCGACTCGGCGCGGTGATCCGCCGCTACTCCGACCACGTGGCGCTGCCGATCCGCTTCGGCGAGGGCGCCGACGCACCGACCCTGAACCGCGCCTCGGCGCTGTGGACCCGCCCGCGCGCGGAGATCGGCGAGGACGAGTACAAGGAATTCTACCACCATGTCGGCCACGCCTTCGATGCGCCCTGGCTGACCGTCCATTGGCGGGCCGAGGGGAAGATCGAGTACACCGGCCTGCTTTTCGTGCCGGAATCCAAGCCCTTCGATCTCTTCGACCCGCGGCGCCGGCACCACGTGAAGCTCTACGTCCGGCGGGTCTTCATCACCGACGAGGCCGAGGGTCTCGTTCCGGGCTACCTGCGCTTCCTGCGCGGCGTGGTGGACAGCGAGGACCTGCCGCTGAACGTCAGCCGCGAGATGCTGCAGAACAACCCGCTGCTGGCCAAGATCAAGGCCGGCGTCACGCGCCGGGTGCTCGGCGATCTCGTGAAGAAGGCGGAGGATCCGGCCGAGGCTGAGCGCTTCGCCGCCTTCTGGGAGAATTTCGGCGCCGTGCTGAAGGAGGGCCTCTACGAGGACTTCGAGCACCGCGACCAGCTCCTGAAGCTCGTGCGGTTCCGCAGCACGGCGTCGGACGCGCTGGTGTCGCTGGCCGAGTACGTGGCCCGGATGAAGGAGGGCCAGGACGCGATCTACTACATCACCGGCGATGACATCGAGGCGCTGCGGCGCAGCCCCCAGCTCGAAGGCTTCCGGGCAAAGGGCGTGGAGGTGCTGCTGCTGACCGATGCCGTCGACGAGTTCTGGATCCCCCATGTGGGGAGCTTCGACGGAAAGCGGTTCAAGTCGGTGACCCGCGGCGGGGCGGACCTTTCCAAGGTGAAGGCTGGGCCCGATGCCGAGAAGAAGCCGGCCGAGACCGTGCCCGCCGATGCGCTCGGCGGCCTCGTCGCCTTCCTGAAGGCCACGCTGGGCGGCGCGGTGAAGGACGTGCGGTCCTCGGAGCGGCTGACCGACAGCGCCGTCTGCCTGGTGGCCGACGAGGGCGACGTGGACATGCACCTGGCGCGGCTGCTGAAGCAGCATCAGCAGCTCACCGAGACAGAGCCGCGCGTCCTGGAGGTCAATCCCGGGCACAGCCTGATCCGCCGCATGGCCGGGATGGCATCGGAGGGCGCCACCGCCGACCCGGCGCTCGCCGA
Source organism: Arenibaculum pallidiluteum (assembly GCF_017355985.1). Lineage (GTDB taxonomy): Bacteria > Pseudomonadota > Alphaproteobacteria > Azospirillales > Azospirillaceae > Arenibaculum > Arenibaculum pallidiluteum. Next base: position 188,352 of record NZ_JAFIQU010000006.1, on the reverse strand, counting down.
CCTCGCCTGGCTGCTGCTGGACCAGGCCCGCATCGTCGAGGGCGAGACGCTGCCGGATCCGGCGGCCTTCTCCCGCCGGCTGTCGAGCCTGATGGAAAAAGGTCTCGCCCCTCTAGCCGCGTAACTCACGCCACTTGTGGCGCGAGCGGATGGCAAAGCTGCCGTCCGGCGGTTTGCCGGGCGGCAGCGCTCATGCCGGATCCCGGATGCATCGCGTCGCAAGGGCGCAGGGGCGCCAAACGATTTTCCGGAGATCGCGGGCGCGGCTATACTTGGCCGTATGACCGCAAGTGAGCCCGGCTGGGATCTCTACCGCACCTTCCTCGCCGTGCTCCAGGAGGGCTCGCTGTCGGGCGCGGCACGGGCGCTCGGGCTTGCCCAGCCCACCATCGGGCGGCATATCGACGCTCTCGAGCAGGCGATGGGCTTCCAGCTCTTCACGCGCTCGCAGCACGGGCTGACCCCCACCGAGGCCGCGGTCGAGCTGCGCCCCTATGCCGAGGCGCTGTCGGCGACGGCGGCCTCGCTGCTGCGCGTCGCCTCGGGCCACGGCGGCGCGGTGCAGGGAGCCGTCCGCGTCACGGCGAGCGAGGTGATCGGGGTCGAGGTCATGCCGCCGATCCTGGCGGCCCTGCGCGAACGCCATCCGCTCCTGGTGATTGAGCTCTCGCTCTCGAACAGCGTCGAGGACCTGCTGCGCCGCGACGCCGACATCGCCGTCCGCATGGTCGAGCCCAGCCAGGGCGCGCTCCTGGCCCGGCGCGTCGGCGCAGTCACCCTGGGCCTGCATGCGCACCGCCGCTATCTCGACAGCCGCGGCATTCCGGCCCGCATGGAGGATCTGGCGAACCATACGGTGATCGGCTTCGACCGCGAGACACCCGGGATCCGGAGCATGGTGGCCCGGACGCCGGGGTTCAGCCGCGCCCAATTCGCATTGCGCAGCGACAGCGATCTGGCCCAGCTCGCGGCGATCCGCGCGGGTTTCGGAATCGGCGTGTGCCAGGTCGGGGTCGCCCTGCGCGATGCGGATCTCGTGCGTGTCCTGCCCGACGTGTTCTCGCTCGAACTCGGCACCTGGCTGGCGATGCATGAGAACCTGCGGACGAGCCGCCGTTGTCGCGTCGTCTTCGATGCCTTGGCCGACGGGCTCGGCGACTATGTCAGGGGGTCCGGTGGATCCTAGGGCGCGCCCTGCTCTGGCCGGGCGCACGTGCCGGCGGGCAGGGCGGGGCGGACAAGGTAGGGCCGCGGTCGCTCAGCGGACGGTCACCGGCGTGCGCGTCGGGGGCGGCAGCCGGACATCCACGAAGTCCGCGTCATCGATGCTGCCCTTCAGCTTTGCCAGGATACGCTCGATCTCCTCGCGGCGGCGGCCGGTGGCTGTCCGCAGGAGGGTTTCGAGGTCCGCGATCGCACGATGGGCGGTAGGCATCGTAAACCATCGATTAATGGTGAATCGAACGTAACCTATCCTATCTCGCGAGTTAACCTTTTTTGCAAGGTCGCCAGGGGGGTAGCATCCAAACCGGGCGAGGTGTGTTTCTTCTGCAACAGTGTTGCGAATGGCAAGGGTAACGAGCAATGGTCGGGAGGGGCTCGGCCAGCGTCGGCCTGAGGGCCACTAGGCGAGAATGGCTGCTCGTCTTGCCCGAGCTGGCGGAGCCCTGCTCGATGGACATGCGTTGATGTCCGTCACGCAGGCTCATTCCTGCATTGGAAGCATCGCAACTCGTTGGGTGGAGGCTTTCCCCGATAAAGAAGGGCCGCCCGCCTGGGTGGGGCCTAGTGCCTCCCGAAAGGGTTATAAGCGCGCTGCGGTGACCCCGTGGCGACCCGTGGCGGGGCGAGGGGCGCGGGCGAGACCTGGCAATCCGCGGGCGGATCAGGCCGCCGGGCGGTCCCCGCTGCCCAAGGCGGCGCCGTCGTTGCGCAGCCTGTACAGCTCCACATGGCCGGACCGGCCGCGCAGCCGGTGGGTCCCCACGGGCTCGAGGCCCGGCTGCGGACCCGCCGCCGCCGCGGTGACGCCCGAGCACAGAACGAGCACGTCCTCGGCCGCCGTGCCCGCGAGGCTTCCGGCGAGCTCCTCGATGCGCTGGGCGATGTTCACGGTGTCGCCCACGATGGTGTAGTTCAGGCGGCTCGCCGATCCGATGTTGCCGACGATCACCGGGCCGGTGTGAAGCCCGATGCGGACCCCGACCGGCGCCTCGCCCCGGGCCGCCCGCGCCTGGTTGTCCTCGGCCACAGCCAGCGCAATCTGGCGCGCCGCCGCCAGGGCGCGGGCGGCCTGGTCGTCCTGGACCTCGGGCGCGCCCCAGAAGGCCATGACGGCATCGCCGATGAACTTGTCGACGGTTCCGCCCTCGGCCTCGATGCAGGCGGCGAGCCGGCCGAAATGCTGGTTCAGCAGCGCCGCCGTCTCGGTCGGGCCGAGATCCTCGGCCAGGCGGCTGAAGCCGCGGATGTCGGTGAACATCACCGTCACCTGGCGCTCCTCGGAGACGAGCTCGCCCATCTGCGCCGCGCGCTGGCCGATCAGCCGGAGCACCAGCTTCTTGGGAACGTAGGTCTCGAACCAGCGCAGGCCGGCGACCATGGTGTTGAAGGCCTGGGCCGCGTCGGAGATCTCGCGGAAGCGGCTGTCGGGCAGCCGCGGCGCGCCCCGGAAGTCCAGCGTCGCGACGCTGGCGGCCGCAGCGGCGATGCGCGCGACCTGCCGGCTGATGGCGAGGCCGGCCAGCAGCGCCACGGCGACCGAGGCCAGCAGGATCGCGATCCCGACCAGCGCCGCGGTCTGCAGCCGCTCGATCTCGGCGCCGACATCGTCCAGGCGGACGCTGATCCCGACGGTCCAGGGCTGGGGGCCGTAGCCCTCCAGCGGGCGCAGCAGGAACAGGTAGCTTTCGGCCCCGACATCGACGAGCCGCGCCTCGGTCTGCGGGCCCAGCGGCGGCGACTGCACCTGGCCCTCCCACAGGCGGGACAGGATCGGGTCCTCGACCTCGGCGACCAGGGGCAGCGGGATGCCGCCCTGCCGGCGGGACAGGTCGAGTTCGAGATATCGCAGGTTCTGGTGCGCGAGCACGTGCTCGCGGTCGAACAGCACGAAGGCGCTGAGATTTTCGTCGACGAACAGCTCGGACAGGAAGCGAGACAGGTCGCCAAGCGACACGGCGACCACCAGCACCCCCGCGAAGCGCTCACCCTTGCGCACGGGGTGGCGCAGGGTCAGCACCGTCGTCTTCAGGTCGGTCGACCACGTCGGCGGCGCCCAGTAGGGGCCGCGCCGGTCGCGCGCCTCCTGCACGCCCTGGATCACCTGCTGGTCGGCGGACTGGTCGACCTCCTCGGTCCACAGCACGCCCTCGGTGCGGCCCGCCCGCAGGGTCCGGTAGTCCGGGCCGATGAACGAGATGCTCGTGACCTGGGGCGTGGCGGCCAGCGCTCCGGTCAGCACAGTGATCATCTGGGCGCGGTCGCCGGTGTCCAGGACCGCGCTCTCGACCAGCCCGTTCAGATAGGCGACCTGGGCGTTGGCGGGGTCGAGCTGGTGGCGCACGCGCACGACCACCCCGCGCAGCGCCAGGTCGGCCTTGTCGCTGAGCAGGGCGAAGGTGTTCCGTCCCGCGCTGACGAGGCCGAGCGCGAGAACGGTCGCGACCGCTAGCGTGGTCAGCGCCCCGAAGCCCGTGACCAGCACCGCCGCCAGCGGCAGGCGCAGGCGCCGTGCCCGGCCCGAGGGACGGGTCTCCGAGACATCTGCTTGGAGCGGCGGTGCGGACATGGCCGGGACACTAGAGCACGGCCCCCCGGATGGGAACGCCGGAAGCGGGAAGCCGGCCGAAAATATTGAAATCCCCGGGAATTCCCGTCCGCGGCGCGGATGCATGCGAGGCGGGGAAGCACGGGCGGTCAGGGAAGGATCTGCACCTGCTCGGGATGCGTGAGGTCCATGGCGGGGCCGGCACGCTCGAACAGCCAGCCGCGCAGGCGCACCCGCCGGCCCGCCAGCCCGGCCGCATCCAGCCCGGCCCTGCGGAAGGCGCGGAGGTCCCGCGCCTCGATCGCGGCGGTGAAGTCGGTCCGCCAGTCCGTGCCGAAATTCAGGTAGATTCGGTCGCGCACGCGCCCGACCGCCAGCACGATGCCCTCCACGAGGTGGAAGCGCTCGGGCGGTCCCGGCCGGGCCGCCGCGCTCCGCACGCGGAACCGCGGATCCGCCCAGATACCGCGGCGCCCCTCCCGCGCCTCCGCCTCGGCGGCAAGCATCTCGGCCGCCCGGTCCCGCTCGTCCGGCCGGGTGCGGACCCGGGCATGCCCCGCGCGCAGCAGCGCGTCCTGGATCCACAACCCGTCCTCGCGGCGGAGCTGGACCGTGATGCGGCCGTGCCTGTCCACCGGGGCGGCAGGGTCGAGGGGCATCATCCGGCGGCCGAGAACCAGCGCCGCCAGCGCCTGGCGCGCCGCCTGCGCGGCCGCACCCTCGGCCGTGTCCTCCGGGGCGTCCCCAGGCCCGTCCTCCTGCCCGTCCTCCTGCCCGTCCCCCCACCCGTCCTGGATCTTTTCCTCTCCCGGGAGGGCGAGGCCCGCGAGGCGCAGCAGGGTCCCGTCCTCCAACGCCAGGATACCTGCCCCCGCGACCTCGGAGACCAGGGGGCCGGGCGTCGCCTCGGCCGCGGGGCAGGGCGCCGCCGGAAGCCATGCCGCAAGGGTCGCCGCCAGCAGGAGCGCGGACCGGAAGTGTCCCGTCATGCTTTGCCTTGACGCCTCCCCGCCCCTAAACTGCGCCGGCCCGTCCGCCGAGAAGGCCCTCTTCATGCCGCGCAGCGAGTTGTTCCCGCCGATCGATCCGTTCCAGACCGGCATGATGAAGGTCGACGACCTCCATACACTCTACTGGGAGCAGAGCGGGAACCCCAGGGGCGTCCCGGTCCTGTTCCTGCACGGCGGCCCCGGGGCGGGCGCGTCGCCGACGCACAGGCGCTTCTTCGACCCCGCCCATTACCGGATCGTCGTCCTGGACCAGCGCGGCGCCGGCCGCTCCCTGCCCCTCGGCGAGATCCGCGCGAACACCACCGAGCTGCTGGTGCGCGACCTGGAACAGCTCCGCGGGATGCTCGGCATCGAGCGCTGGCACGTCTTCGGTGGCTCCTGGGGCTCGACCCTGGCGCTCGCCTACGCCCAGGCCCATCCCGAGAGGGTGCTCGGCATGATCCTGCGCGGCATCTTCCTGATGCGGCGCTCGGAGATCGACTGGTTCCTGAACTCCATGCGGGTGATCTTCCCGGAGGCTTGGCGGCGCTTTGCGGAATTCGTCGAGCCCGAGGAGCGCTCGGACCTGCTGGAGGCCTACTGGCGGCGGCTCAACTCGCCGGATCCGGCGGTGCGCATGGCGGCGGCACGCTCGTGGAGCATCTACGAGGGCGCCTGCTCGACCCTGCTGCCGAGCCCCGAGATCGTCTCGGCATCCGGCGAGGACAACCACGCCCTGGGGCTGGCCCGGATCGAGGCGCACTATTTCCGCAACAATCTCTTCCAGCCAGAGGACAGCCTGCTCGCCGGGATCGACCGGATCCGCCACATACCCGCCGTGATCGTGCAGGGGCGCTACGACGTCGTCTGCCCGATCGTGAGCGCCGACGAGCTCCGCCGGCGCTGGCCCGAGGCCGACTACGTGGTGGTGCCGGACGCCGGCCATTCCGCCATGGAGCCCGGCATCCGCGCCGCGCTGGTTGCCGCCACCGAGCGGTTCCGGGACAGCCGCGGCCGTGGCCGCTATGCATAGGCCTCTGCCGCAGTGCGGCATCGGCGCCATACCCCAGAAATTAGAACGCCTTGCGCCTTTCATTCGAATCCAAAAAGGCCACCTTGTGCGTTAGTATGACATGAATGGTCGGTAGGGGCGCGGAAGCCCCGGTTCGAGAAGGTGGAGCGGACGGTGGCACGGTTCCTCGTGATTGCTGCGTTGGTGGCGGCGGGCCTCGCCTCGCCCGGCCTTGCGCATGCCGAGGGCAAGCCGGTCTACGTGACCGGCGGGGCCGGCTATCTCGATTTCCGGCCGAAGCAGGCGGACCCGGTGCCGACGCTGCAGCTCGACATCCTGCCGGCGCTGCGCGGGCCGGGTGCCGATATGCCCCTGCGCCCGGCGGACGAGCCGCCGCCCCTGACCGGCGCGGCCGCCCTGCAGGGTGGCCGGGCGGTCGAGCTCGGCGTGCAGATGCCCGTCGGCGAGAGCTTCACCTTCACGCCGAGCATCGCCCTCGGGCGCGGCGATACGCAGATCGAGCCCAATTCCGGCTACGAGTATCGCAGCGGCGCGACCCTGAGCTACCAGTTCCAGAACGACTGGCGGCTGGGCGCCTCGATCTACCACTACACCGACGGCCGGGCCGCCTCCGAAAGGGACGATGCCGGCGCGGTGACCTTCTCCTTCACGGTCCCGATCGGCCGCTGAGCCCGGCCTCCCGGGGGCGCCTCGCAGGGCCTCCCCGGTACCCCCGCCGCGGCCGCCGGCGCGGATTCCGCATCCTTGCGTCCGGCGGGGGCTGACGCTATAAACCCTCCCTCCAACGGGCGGCGAGGCCGGGTCACGGACCCAGGGCATGCCCAACCGCCCCGATCAACGTCTCGCGAAAGGACGGAAAATGCCCAAGATGAAGACCCACAGCGGCGCCAAGAAGCGTTTCAAGGTGACCGCCTCCGGCAAGGTGAAGGCGCAGCCCGCCTTCAAGCGTCACTGCCTCGAGCAGAAGTCCCCGAAGATGAAGCGCCAGGCGCGCGGCACCATGGTGCTGCACGAGGCCGATGCGCGCATCATCCTCAAGAACTTCCTCGTCAACGCCTGAGCCGGAGGAATAGAGCATGGCACGCGTCAAGCGCGGCGTGACGACCCACGCCCGTCACCGCAAGATCATCAAGCTGGCCAAGGGCTATCGCGGCCGCGGCAACAGCTGCTTCCGGATCGCCATCGAGAAGGTCGAGAAGGCGCTTCGCTACGCCTACCGCGACCGGCGCAACCGCAAGCGCGACTTCCGCGCCCTGTGGATCCAGCGCATCAACGCGGCGGTCCGGCTGCACGGCCTGACCTATTCCCGGTTCATGAACGGCATCAAGCGCGCCGGCATCGAGCTGGACCGCAAGGTCCTGGCCGACATCGCCGCGCGCGAGCCCGACAGCTTCAAGATCCTGGTCGACCGGGCCCAGGCCGCTCTCGCCCAGGCCGCCTGACCGTCCTCCAAGGACGGATCGCGGCGGATCAGATCAAGGGGGCCGGCCCGGCGGGCTGGCCCCCTTTTTGTTGCGCATGAGGACCCCAATGACCGAACTGGACGGGCTCAAGGACGAACTGCTGGCGCAGGTCGGCGCGGCCGGCGATCTCGCCGGGCTTGAGGAAGCCCGGCTGGCCGCCCTCGGCAAGAAGGGGCGCATCACCGGCTTCATGAAGGACCTGGGCGCCCTGTCGCCCGAGGAGCGCCGCGAGCGCGGCGCCGCGCTGAACGCAGTCAAGGACGCCGTGGCCGAGGCGATCGAGCGGCGCAAGGCCGAGCTCGGCCGGGCCGCCCTCGACGCTCGCCTTCAGGCCGAGCGCGTCGACGTCACGCTGCCGGTCCGGCCGGAGGCCGAGGGCCGGCTGCACCCGATCTCGCAGACCATGGACGAGCTCGTCGCGATTTTCGCCGAGATGGGCTTCTCGGTCGCGGAAGGGCCTGACGTCGAGGACGACTTCCACAACTTCACCGCCCTGAACTTCCCGCCGGGCCATCCCGCGCGGGAGATGCACGACACCTTCTACCTGCCGGATTCCGCCGACGGCCGGCGCATGCTGCTGCGCACGCACACCTCGCCCGTGCAGGTGCGCACCATGCTGAACCGGAAGCCGCCGATCCGCATCATCGCCCCGGGGCGCACCTACCGCTCCGACTACGACATGACGCACACGCCGATGTTCCATCAGGTCGAGGGGCTCGTGATCGACGAGACGACCCATATGGGGCACCTGAAGGGCTGCCTGATCGACTTCTGCCGCGCCTTCTTCGGCATCGACGACCTGCCCCTGCGCTTCCGGCCGAGCTTCTTCCCCTTCACCGAGCCCTCTGCCGAGGTGGATATCGGCTGCTCGCGCAAGGGTGGCGAGCTGAAGCTCGGCAATTACGGCGACTGGCTGGAGATCCTGGGCTGCGGCATGGTGCACCCCAACGTGCTCGAGGCCTGCGGCATCGACAGCACGCGCTACCAGGGCTTCGCCTTCGGCATGGGGATCGAGCGGATCGCCATGCTGAAATACGGCATCCCCGACCTGCGCACCTTCTTCGAGGCCGACCTGCGCTGGCTCAAGCACTACGGCTTCGTGCCGCTGGACGTCCCCTCGGTCGCCGCCGGCCTGACCCGGTAAGGAAGCGGAGCGATGAAGTTCACCCTGTCCTGGCTCAAGAGCCATCTCGACACCGACGCTCCGGCCGAGCGCATCGCAGAGGCGCTGACCGCGCTCGGCCTGGAGGTCGAGGAGGTCGTGGACCGCGCCCGGGCCCTGGCGCCCTTCGTGGTGGGCCACGTCGTCTCGGCCGAGAAGCACCCCAACGCCGACAAGCTGCGGGTCTGTATGGTCGACATCGGCACCTCCACGGTGCAGGTCGTCTGCGGCGCGCCCAATGCCCGCGCCGGCATGAAGGGCGTCTTCGCGCCGCCGGGCTCGGTGATCCCCGCGACCGGCACGGTGCTCGAAAAGGGCGTGATCCGCGGCGTCGAATCCGCGGGCATGCTGTGCTCCGAGCGTGAGCTCGGGCTGTCGGACGAGCACGAGGGCATCATCGACCTGCCCGGCGACCCGCCCGTGGGCGCTTCCTTCGCGACGCTCGCTGGGCTCGACGATCCGCTGATCGACGTGGCGCTGACGCCCGACCGCGCGGATTGCGCCGGGGTGCGCGGCATCGCGCGGGACCTGGCGGCCGCGGGGCTCGGCACGCTGAAGCCGCTCGCCGCCGATCCGGTGCCGGGCCGCTTCCCGAGCGCCGTGAAGGTCGCGCTGGACTTCCCCGAGGAGGCGCGGGACGCGTGCCCCGTCTTCGTCGGCAGGACGATCCGCGGCGTCCGCAACGGGCCGAGCCCGCGCTGGCTGCAGGACAGGCTGCTGGCGATCGGGCTGCGGCCGATCTCGGCGCTGGTCGACATCACCAACTTCGTCACCCACGACCTGTGCCGGCCGCTGCACGTCTTCGACGTCGACAAGCTCGCGGGCGACCTGACCGTGCGCCTCGCCCGTCCTGGCGAGACGGTGGCGGCCCTCAACGGCAAGGCCTACACGCTGCAGGGCGGCGAGACGGTGATCGCCGACGCGGCCCGCGTCCAGAGCCTCGCCGGCGTCGTGGGCGGCGAGGAGTCCGGCTGCGGCGAGGGCACCACCACCGTGTTCCTCGAGGTCGCGCTGTTCGACCCCGTCCGCACCGCCCAGACCGGCCGGCGCCACGGCATCGACAGCGACGCCCGCTACCGGTTCGAACGCGGCCTCGATCCCGCCTTCGTCGTTGCGGGGATGGAGATCGCGACCCGCATGATCCTCGACCTCTGCGGCGGCGAGGCCAGCGAGCCCGTCATCGCGGGCGCCGTGCCCGGCGGGGAGCGCCGCATCGCGCTCCGGCCGGACCGCGTGCGCACGCTGGGCGGCGTCGACGTGCCGGTTCCCGAGCAGCGTCGCATCCTGGAGGCCCTGGGCTTCCAGGTATCCGATGGGCCGGACGGCGGCCTCCTGGCCGGCGTGCCGAGTTGGCGCGCCGATGTCCACGGCGAGGCGGACCTGGTCGAGGAGGTCATGCGCGTCAAGGGGTTCGATGCGATCCCGGCCACGCCGATGGAGCGCCTGGAGACGGTCGCGCGGCCGGCGCTCGATCCCCAGCAGCGGCGCGGCGCCCTGGCGCGGCGCGCGCTTGCCGCGCGCGGCCTGCTGGAGGCCGTGACCTGGTCCTTCATGGACGGGCGCAACGCCGCGTTCTTCGGTGGCGTGCATCCAGGAATGCGCCTGCTGAACCCGATCGCCAGCGACCTGGACGTGATGCGGCCCTCGATTCTCGGCAACCTGATCCAGGCGGCCGGGCGCAACGCCGACAGGGGCTTTCCCGACGTCGGCCTCTTCGAGGTGGGGCCCGCCTTCCGCGAGCCCACGCCCGACGGCCAGGACGTGATGGCGGCCGGCCTGCGCGCCGGCGGCGCCGTGCCGCGCAACTGGCATGGCGGGGCGCGCGCGGTCGACGTCTACGACGCCAAGGCCGATGCGATGGCGGTCCTGGAGATCGCGGGCGCACCCTCGGCCAACCTGCAGGTCTCGACCGACGCGCCAGACTGGTACCATCCCGGCCGCTCGGGCTGCCTGCGGCTGGGCCCCACGGTTCTGGCGCGCTTCGGCGAGATCCATCCGGCGGTGCTCGACGGGCTCGGAGTCTCGGGGCCGGTGGTCGGCTTCGAGGTCTTCCTGGAGCGCGTGCCTCAGCCCAAGCGCAAGGCGGGGCCGGCCCGGCCGCTGCTGCGGCTGTCGCCCTTCCAGCCGATCCGGCGGGACTTCGCCTTCGTGGTCGATGCCGGCGTCGAGGCCGACCGCATCGTGCGGGCGGCCCGCGGCGCGGACAAGGCGCTGGTGGCCGACGTCTCGGTCTTCGACGTCTATCAGGGACCCGGCGTCGAGAGCGGCCGCAAGTCCGTGGCCGTGGCGGTCACGCTCCAGCCCCTCGAGAGGACACTGACCGAGCCGGAGATCGACGGAGTCGGGCAGAAGATCGTCGCGGCGGTCGCGAAGGCGACTGGGGCATCGCTGCGCGCCTGAGTTCCGTTGGGTGAGCATCCCGGCCGTGCGCTTTCGGGCCCGGATGCCGATCGGAGCGGGCGCGCTCGGCCCTTCCTGAGGCGAGCCGCGGGCGGGGGCGCGGTCCGGAGCCGGCCGCCCCTTTTTCCTGACGGGCGGCGTATGGGATCTCCTGCACCCCGATCCGAACGGCCGGACCGGCAAGCTCCGCCGTCGATCCTGGCCCTCATGCAAGCGCCGCAGGCGGCAGGAGGCCGCGGGCGGTATCCGCCGGACGGCCTCCCGCGGGATGATGGAACCCGTCCTGCCGGCCCACGTTCTTGTCCCGCTCGGGGAACAATTCTTGCCGCTATGGTTGCGGACATGGACCGTTCCTCTTGCCCGCGTCTCCGCCGCGGGGCATCGTCTGGCGCATGACCGACACAGCCGGCGCCGAGCCGCCATCGACCCAGCAGCGTCCGCAGCAACCTCGGCTCGTTGTCGGGGTCGGGGCCTCGGCCGGCTCGATCCAGGCGCTGCGCGAGTTCCTGGGCGGCATCCCGCCCGACACGGGCATCGCGCTCGTCCTGCTGCAGCATGCGGGGCCGACGGCCGGCGACCTCCTAGTCAGCGTGGTGGAGCGCATGGCGAGGCTGCCGGTGCTGGAAGCCGCCGATGGTGTCGGGATCGAGCCGGACCGTGTCTACGTGGCGCCGCCGGATTTCCTGCTGTCCATAGAGGCCGGACGGTTCCGCCTGCGGCCGCCGCGGAATCCCGGCGACCGCCGCAGCTCCATCGACGCGTTCTTCCGCTCGCTCGCGGGTTGGGCCGGTTCCCGCGCCGTCGGCATCGTGCTCTCAGGCAACGGCACCGACGGAACGCTGGGGCTGGAGGCGATCTCCAACGCCTCGGGCATGACAATGGCCCAGGATCCCGGAACGGCGGCCCACCAGGCCATGCCGGCGAGCGCGGTCGCCACCGGGGCGGCGGACCACGTCCTGGATCCTGCCGGGCTCGCGGCGGAGCTGGTGTCGTACGCCCGGCACTGGCGGCTGGCCGAGGATGGGAACGACCCCGAGGAGACGCGCTCCGAGATCGCCCATCGCATTCCGGAGATCGCGCAGGCCCTGCGCGACCGGACGGGGCACGACTTCAAGCACTACAAGACCTCGACCCTGACGCGGCGAATCCTGCGCCGCATGCAGGTCCTGCACGAGAGCGAGGTCGATGGCTACATCCACCGGCTGGTGACGGACCAGCAGGAGGCCCAGCAGCTCTTCCGCGAGCTGCTGATCGGCGTCACCGCCTTCTTCCGGGATCCCGAATCTTTCGAGGCCCTCGCCGCCAAGGCCATCGCGCCGCTGCTGGCCGGCCGCCATTCCGCCGAGGTGCGCATCTGGGTACCCGGCTGTGCCACCGGCGAGGAGGCCTACACGCTGGCCATGCTGGTGCGCGAGCAGCTCGACGGGCTGGAGAACCCGCCCTCGGTCCAGATCCTCGCCACCGACATCGACGAGCGCGCGCTGATGGTGGCCCGGCGCGGTCAGTATCCGCAGGGGATCGCCTCCCAGGTCTCGCCGGAGCGGCTCGAGCGGTTCTTCATGAAGCGCGGCCGCCGCTACCAGGTGGCGAAGGAGATCCGGGAGCTCTGCCTGTTCTCGGTCCACAACCTCGTCAGCGACCCGCCGTTCTCGCGCATGGACCTGATCTCCTGCCGGAACGTGCTGATCTATCTCGGGCCCCATCTCCAGAAGAAGCTGATCCCGGTCTTCCACTATGCGCTGCGCTCCGGGGGCTTTCTGTTCCTGGGCTCGTCCGAGACCGTGACCGGCCATGCCGAGCTCTTCCGGCCCGTGGACCTGCGCCACCGCATCTCGCAACGCAAGGAGGCGGGGATCCCGGGCTCGGAGACGCTGAAGGATTTCGGCACGGCGCGCCTCCCGCCCTGGAAGGCCGCTACGACCCCGTCGGAGCCCGACCTGGCGGCGATCGCCCAGCGGATCGTCCTGGACGAGTTCGCGCCCGAATATGCGATCGTCGCGGAGGACGGGCAGGTGGTCTTCCTGTCGCCGGGCGCCAGTCTCTACGTGCAGCCGCCCGCCGGCGCCTTCTCCAGCAACATCGTCGCCATGGCCCGCCAGGGCCTTCGGGTGGGGCTGCGCGCCGCCTTCACCGAGGCGCTGCGCTCGCGCCGCACCGTGGTGCACGACTCGCTCTCGGTGCGCAGCGAGAACGGGCTTCGGCAGATCCGCCTGACGATCCAACCCATGCCCGAGCTCGGCCATGGCGCCGGTCTCTATATGATGGTCTTCCAGGACCGCGGGCCGGCGGTGGCCGCCCGGCGCAGGTCCGAACGCATGGCCGGCGGCGATGCGGACGCGGTCATCGAGCAGCTCGAGCGCGAGCTCCTGCGGACCCGGGAGGATCTCGAGCGAACCGTCCAGGACCTGGAGGCCGCCAACGAGGAGCTGAAATCCTCGAACGAGGAGCTGCTCTCGATGAACGAGGAGCTCCAGTCCGCCAACGAGGAGCTGGAGACCTCGAAGGAGGAGGTCCAGGCGGCCAATGCCGCACTGGCCAAGGCCAACAGCGACCTGGAGAACCTCCTGCGCAGCTCGCGCATCGCCACCATCTTCCTCGACGATCTCGGGGCGATCCGAAGCTTCACCCCGGCCGCATCGGAGCTCTACAACCTGATCCCCGGCGATGTCGGCCGGCCGCTCTCGCACCTGACGCACCGTTTCCTGAACCTGCTGCCGATCCCCGCTCCGGCGGAGCTCGACGCCGCCTCGGACGCCGTCGAGCACGAGGCGCAGATCGACGACGGGCGGTGGTTCCTGCGCCGTGCGCTGCGCTACCGCACGCCGGACGGGGAGAGCGACGGGACGCTGATCACCTTCGTGGACATCACGCATCTCAAGCATGTCCAGGAGGCGCTGATCGAGAGCGAGGAACGCCTGCTGCTGGTCCTCGAGGCCGGCAACATGGGCGCCTTCGACTGGGAGCTGAAGTCCGGGGCGACCCGCTGGAACGACACCGAGTTCGCACTGATCGGCGCCGACCCGAAGGCGGACCGCGCGAGCCCGGACCTCTTCCTGGCGCGCGTGCATCCCGAGGACCGCCCGGCCTTCCAGGAGCGGCTGGAAGCCGTGATTGCCGGCACGGGCAGCCTGGACGCCGAGTTCCGCGTGATGCTGCCCGACGAGCGTGTGCGCTGGCTGGCCACCAAGGGCCGCATCCTCGCGAGCCAGCGCAGCCAGTCCAAGCACCTGATGGGCGTCAATTACGACATCACCCCGCGCAAGCAGGCCGAGGAGCGCCAGCGCCTGCTGATCGGCGAGCTGAACCATCGGGTCAAGAACTCGCTGGCCACCGTCCAGGCGATCATCCGTCACACCCTGCGCACCGCGACCTCGCCGAAGGACTTCGCCGCGGCGGTGGAAGGGCGGGTGCAGGCGCTCGCCGCGGCCCATTCGCTGCTGACGCGCACCAACTGGGATGGCGCCGACCTGGCCGAGCTGATCGCGGAGCAGACCTCGCCCCATGTTCCCGAGGCCTCGGGTGGACGCATCGCCACCAGCGGGCCGGCGGTGAGCCTGACCGCGCCCCTGGCCTTCTCGCTGGGCATGATCCTGCACGAGCTCGCGACCAATGCCGCCAAATACGGCGCCCTGTCGCGCGCCGGCGGGACGATCGACGTGTCCTGGCGCATCGTGCCCGCCGAGGCCGGGCGGGTCCTTCACCTGGAATGGACGGAGGCCGGCGGTCCCCCGGTGAGGCCGCCCGAGCGCCGCGGCTTCGGCAGCACGCTGATCGAGCGCAGCCTCCGCCACGAGGCGCGGGGCGAGGCCCGGCTGTCCTACCACCCGGACGGGCTGCGCTGCCAGATCCGGGTCGAGCTCGGCTGAGCCTGCCGCGCGCTATTCGGCGCCGGCTTCCTTCTCGGGAAGCTGGTGGCGCATGATCAGCGGCACCTGGGTGGCACTGAACAGCAGGGTCAGCGGCATGATCCCGAAGACCTTGAAGTTGACCCAGGCATCGGTGGACAGGCTGCGCCAGACCACCTCGTTCAGCACCGCGAGCAGCACGAAGAAGCAGGCCCAGCGCAGGCTCAGGCGGCGCCAGCCTTCCTCGTCCAGGCTCATCACCGTGCCCAGCAGCGGCTTCATCAGGTTGCGGCGCAGGGCCAGCCCGGTGAACAGCGCCGTCGCGAACAGCAGGTTCACGATGGTCGGCTTCAGCTTGATGAAGACCTCGTCCTCGAGCCACAGCGTCAAACCGCCGAAGACGAGGACGAAGAAGCAGCCGACCAGCGGCATGATCGGCACGCGCCGCTCCAGCCGCCACGAGATCAGCAGCGAAAGCGCGGTCGCGGCCATGAAGACGCCCGTGCCGGTCATGATTCCGGCACGGGCGTTTGCGATGAAGAAGGCGGCCAGCGGGCCACCCTCCACGAGAAGGCGGGTGAAGGGCGTCACGCCCCTAGCAATAGCGTCCCCCGCGCCGTCGCGAAAGCACGATGGCGCCCGCGATGCGATCTGGGGTGGCCTCCCTACTGGAAGGCCACCTCGGTGAAGCTGCGGAGCTTGCGGCTGTGCAGCCTTTCAAGGCCGGGCTGGCGCATCAGCTCCATGGCGAGAACGCCGATCTTCAGGTGCTGGTCAACGCGCTGGCGATAGAAGGTGTCGGCCATGCCCGGCAGCTTCAGCTCGCCGTGCAGCGGCTTGTCGGATACGCAGAGCAGGGTGCCGTAGGGCACGCGGAACCGGAAGCCGTTGGCCGCCACCGTCGCGCTCTCCATGTCGAGCGCGATGGCCCGGCTCTGGCTGAAGCGCTGGAGCGGCTCGCGGTGATCGCGCAGCTCCCAGTTCCGGTTGTCGATCGTCGCCACCGTGCCCGTGCGCATGATGCGCTTCAGCTCGTAGCCGGAGAGCCCGGTCACCTCGGCGACCGCCTGCTCGAGCGCCACCTGCACCTCGGCGAGCGGCGGCACGGGCACCCAGAGCGGCAGGTCCGCGTCCAGCACGTGGTCGTCGCGGACGTAACCGTGCGCCAGCACGTAGTCGCCGAGGTGCTGCGTGTTCCGGAGCCCCGCGCAGTGCCCGAGCATCACCCAGGCATGCGGCCGCAGCACGGCGACGTGGTCGGTGATCGTCTTGGCGTTGGACGGGCCGACGCCGATGTTCACCATGGTGATGCCGCACCCGTCGGCGCGCATCAGGTGGTAGGCCGGCATCTGCGGCATGCGCGCCGGGGCGCTGCCCTCCGCGGCGCGGTCCGACAGGTTCGCGTTCCAGGTGATCCGCCCGCCGGGTTCGGCGAAGGCCTCGTACTGGCTGCGGTAGGCCCGCAGCTCGGGGTCGTCTGTGGCGCTCATCACCTCATGGGCGAAGCGGACGAACTCGTCGATGTAGAACTGGTAGTTCGTGAACAGGATGTAGTTCTGGAAGTGGTCCGGCGACGTCGCGGAATAATGGCGCAGCCGATGCAGCGAGTAGTCCACCCGCGGCGCCGTGAACAGCGCCAGCGGCTGCGCCTGGTCGAGCCGGGCCTCGTAGGTGCCGTTGACGATGCTGTCGTCCATATGCGCGAGGTCGGGCAGGTCGAAATGCTCGCGCAGGCGGTTCAGCCGGTCGGGCGGCAGGTCGCTCTCGACGTGAATGCCCTCGGGGAAGGCGAAGTGGATCGGGATCGGCTGGTTGCTGACCCCGATCTCGATCGGGACGCCGTGGTTCCGGAGCAGCAGGCGGATCTGCTCGGCGTAGTAGCGCGCGAAGATCCCGGGGCGGGTCAGCGTGGTCGCATAGGTGCCCGGGCCCGGCACGAAGCCGAAGGAGTTCCGCGTGTCGATCCGGGTGTGGCTCTCCGTGCGGATGCGGGCGAAGGGATAGCAGGCGTGGACCCGTCCGTGGATCTCCTCGCCCGCGGCATAGCGTGCGAAGCGCTCGCGGAGATAGGCCGTATTGGCCTCGTAGATCTCCGTGATGCGCGCAAGCGCCGCGTCCGCATCATCGAACCGCTCGCCGGTCTGGGGCAGCTCCGGCGCCTGGGACGACATGGCTCCTCCTCAGCTCTCGATGCCCATCAGCGACCGGGCGAAAGCCCCGGCCTCGAAGGGCCGCAGGTCCTCGATCCCCTCGCCGACGCCGATCGCATGCACGGGCAGGCCGAACCGGTCCGCCAGCGCGACCAGAACGCCGCCGCGGGCCGAGCCGTCCAGCTTCGTCAGCACCAACCCGCCGACCTGGACCATGTCCCGGAAGACCTCGGCCTGGCTCAGGGCGTTCTGCCCCGTGGTGGCGTCTAGCACCAGCAGCGTGGTGTGGGGGGCGGTCTCGTCGATCTTCTTGACGACCCGGACGATCTTCTGCAGCTCGGCCATCAGGTTCGTCTTGTTCTGCAGGCGGCCGGCCGTGTCGACCAGCAGCACGTCCGCCGCCTCGCGCCGCGCGCGTTCCAGCGCGTCGAAGGTCAGGCCGGCCGCATCGGCCCCGGTCTCCTTGGCGATCACCGGGACGCCCGCGCGCTCGCCCCAGACCTGGAGCTGCTGGACCGCCGCCGCGCGGAAGGTGTCGCCGGCCGCGATCATCACGGACAGGCCGCGGTCGCGGTACTGCTTCGCGAGCTTGCCGATGGTTGTGGTCTTGCCGGCGCCGTTCACCCCGACCACCAGGATCACGTGCGGCTTCGTCCCGCCGAGCTCCAGCGGCTTGGCCACGGGCGCCAGCGTCTCGGCGATGCGCTCGGCGAGATAGCGGCGGACCTCGTCGGGCGAGATCTCCTTGCCGAAGCGGGTGCGCGCGAGATCGGCGGTGATGCGCGCCGCGGCGGTGGGCCCGAGATCCGCCGTGATCAGCAGCTCCTCGAGCTCCTCCAGCGCCGCTTCGTCCAGCCGCCGCTTCGTGAAGATGCCGCTGATGCCCTCGGTCAGGCGCGACGTGGACTTGGTCAGCCCCTCGCGCAGCCGGGAAAGCCAGCCGCCCCGCCGCGGCTCCTCGGCCTGGGCCGGTTCCGGCGTCGCCTCGGATGCGGGTCCAGGCGCCGGAGCGGGCTCGGGTTCCGGTGCGGGCGGGACGGCAAGCGCCACCGCCTCGACCTCGGCTTCCGCCTCCGGGGCGGTGGCCTCCGCCGGCGCCGTCGCGGGGGAGGCCTCTGCCTCGGCCTCCGCAGGGACGGCGGCGGGTTCGGTGCCGGCCGCGGGATCCGCGGCCGCCGGCTCCGTGGCCGCCGGCTCGGCGACGGTCGGCTCCGTGGCCGCGGGGGGCTGCTCCTCGGCCGGCTTGCGCTTCCAGAACCTCAGCATGCCGGCGCGTCCACCACGCGGCCGAGCAGGCGCTCGCCCTCGACGCCGACCACATCGGCGCGCACGAGGCGCCCGGGCTCGGCCGGCCGGTCCAGCACGATCTCGGCGAACTGCTCGATGCGCCCGAGCTCGGGCTTCTCGGCCAGCACCGTGGCGCTGGTTCCGACCCGGCCAGCCAGGAAGGTGGCCGCCTGGGCGGCGCCCAGCGCGCGCAGCCGCGCGGCCCTGTCCTTGCGCAGCCTGCCGTCCACCTGCGGCATGCGGGCGGCGGGCGTCCCCGGCCGCGGGCTGTAGGGGAAGACGTGGAGCCAGGTCAGCCCGGCCTCCTCGACGCAGCGCAGCGTGTTCTCGAACATCTCGTCGGTCTCGGTCGGGAAGCCCGCGATCAGGTCGGCGCCCAGCGCGATGTCCGGGCGCAGGTCCCGCGCGCGGGCGCAGACCGCCAGCGCGTCGGCGCGCAGGTGCCGCCGCTTCATGCGCTTGAGCACCATGTCGTCGCCGGCCTGCAGGCTCAGATGCAGATGCGGCATCAGCCGCGGCTCCTCGGCGATCAGGCGCCACAGGTCCTCGTCGATCTCGACGGGGTCCAGCGAGGACAGGCGCAGGCGCGGCAGCTCGGGCACCAGCGCCAGCAGGCGGCGGACCATCTGGCCCAGCGTCGGCCGGCCCGGCAGGTCCGGGCCGTAGCTCGTGATATCGACGCCGGTCAGCACGACCTCGTTGTAGCCGGCCTCCACCAGGGCACGGACCTGGCGGACGACCTCGCCGATCGGGACCGAGCGCGAGGGGCCGCGGCCGAACGGGATGATGCAGAAGGTGCAGCGGTGGTCGCAGCCTCCCTGCACTTGGACGAAGGCGCGGGCTCGGCCCTCGATGCCCTCGATCAGGTGTGCCGCCGTCTCGCGCACCGACATGATGTCGTTGACGAGCACGCGCTGCTCGGCGGCCGCGCCCCAGGTCTCGGCCCGCAGCTTCTCCTCGTTGCCGATCACGCGGTCGACCTCGGGCATGGCCGCGAACTTCTCGGGGGCGATCTGGGCCGCGCAGCCCGTCACGATGATCCGTGCGTCCGGCCGCTCGCGCCGCGCCTTGCGAATGGCCTGCCGGGCCTGGCGTTCCGCCTCGGCGGTCACCGCGCAGGTGTTGACGATCACCGCGTCGGCGAGACCGGCCTCGGTGGCGTGGCGCCGCATCACCTCGGACTCGTAGGTGTTCAGCCGGCAGCCGAAGGTGATCAGCTCGGGGCCGCCGGTCATACCGCCAGGAGCTCCGCTGCCAGCGTGCCGCGGAAGGCGAGGGCGGTCGGCCCGGCCATCAGCACGTGCCCGTCCTCGCGCCAGGTGATCTCCAGGTCACCGCCGTCCAGGCGCACCGTCGCGCGGCGCCCCGTCAAGCCCCGGCGCGCGGCCGCGACCAGCGCCGCGCAGGCGCCGGAGCCGCAGGCCCGCGTGATGCCGGCGCCGCGCTCCCAGACGCGCATGCGGATCAGCTCAGGGCCAAGGACCTGGACGATCTCGACGTTCGTGCGGTCCGGGAAGGCCGGGTGATGCTCGATTCTCGGCCCCCACGCCGCCAGGTCCACGGCATCTGCGTCCTCCACGAAGAAGACCGCGTGCGGATTGCCCATGTTGACCGCGCAGGGCGCGCTCAGCGGCCCCGCCTCGACATCCAGGCGCAGCGTGTCGGCGGGGCCGGCCAGCGGGATCTCGCGCCAATCCAGCCGTGCGGGACCCATGTCGACCTCGTAGCCTCCGCCGCCGGTCGGGCGGGCCTTCAGCAGGCCGGCGATGGTCTGGATGCCGACGGGCCCGCCGGATTCCTCCTCGGAGACCAGCGACGCGACGCAGCGGGTCGCGTTGCCGCAGGCGCCGGCCTCGCTGCCATCGGGATTGTAGATCCGCATGAACACGTCGGCGCCGGGCGTCGCGCCGGGCTCCAGCACGATCAGCTGGTCGCAGCCTACGCCGGTTCGCCGGTCGGCGACCGCGCGCACCTGGGCCGGGCTCAGGACCAGCGCGGACCGGCGGGCGTCGAGGACGACGAAGTCGTTCCCCAGCCCGTGCATCTTCAGGAAGGGTAGAGACATGATGCCGCTTATATGGCGACCCCCGGTGCCGAGTCCATGCCCGGCGCCATGCCCGATGCCGCGCCCCGGGGATGGCCTGGGGCGCGCCGAGCGGCGGTGCGCGCCCGGGACGGGCCGCGGGCGGGCGGCGCGACCTGTGTTAACGCGATGGAAAGGGTTTGTCGCTTGACTGGATTCTGCTAGGCGCATTAAACGGTTGCGGGTCATTCTTTCGACGTGCAGTGAAGTCCAGGGGGTCCCATGCGGTCTGCCGTTTCCGCCTGCTTCGCTGCTGCGCACCGGCCTGTCCTGCGGATGGCGGGGCTCGCGGCGCTGATCGCGGGGCTGGCAGCCTGCGGCTCCACCCATGGCCCCGGCACCGGGGCGGTCCAGGGCGGCCATGGCCACCGGACGGTGGTCGCGCCGGGACCGGCCGAGGATCCCTGGCGACCCTACATCCAGGAGGCCGCGGCCCGCTACGACGTGCCGGAAAGCTGGATCCGCGCGGTGATGAAGGTCGAGAGCGGCGGGCGGACCACGCTGAACGGCCGGCCGATCACCAGCAACGCCGGCGCCATGGGCCTGATGCAGGTGATGCCCTTCACCTACGAGGAGCTGCGCCAGCGCTACGGCCTCGGCCCCGACCCCTACGACCCCCGCGACAACATCCTGGCCGGCACCGCCTATCTGCGCGAGATGTACGACCAGTTCGGCAGCCCCGGCTTCCTTGCGGCCTACAACTGCGGCCCCGGCTGCTTCGGCGAGTTCCTCGCCGGCGACCGCCGCCAGCTTCCCGGCGAGACGCGGCGCTACGTCGCGATGATCGCCCCCAACCTCCAGGGTGCCGAGCCCCAGCGCCGCGTCGATTCCTATGCCGTGGCGGGGCTCGACGACATCCTGCGCACCGGGCCCGCCACCGGCCGGAACATGGTGGCGCAGAACCAGCCCCGTACGGGCCGCGCGCCGGTGGCGGCACCCGTCCAGGTCGCCCAGGCCGGCCTGCCGTACCTGGCGCCGCGCGGCGCGACCGCCGCTCCGGTGCAGATGGCCTCAGCGCCGGTGCGCGCCGTCGCGCTGCCGCCTCCTTCGCCCACCCCCGTCCAGGCCGCCCCCATACAGGTTGCCCAGGCGCCCGCGATCGCCCCGACCCCGGTCGCGGCGCCAGCCGCCGTGCTGACCGGCGGCAGCCTGCGCCTGCCCTCGCAGGGGCGCAGCCAGCTGCCCCCGAGCTGGAGCATCCAGGTCGGCGCCTTCCGCACCGCGCATGACAGCCAGCGCGCGCTGGAAGCGGCCCAGCGCATGGCGCCGGACCTTGGCGTGGCCCAGCGCCACGTAATGGAGGTCAGCACTCCTGCCGGGCAGTTCTACCGCGCCCGGCTCGTGGGCTTCGCCTCGCCCGACCAGGCCCAGCGCGCCTGCCAGACCCTGACCGCGCGCGGCACCGACTGCATGGCCGTCTCCCCGGGGGCGTGAGCCGTCCGGAGCCATCCGCCCGGATCGGCTCCCCGCGACGCTTCCTGGATCCCGCGCGGCGCGTGCGGTGTTTCCCCAGAACCGGGGGAACCAAGGGGGATGCGCATGGCGGAGGAAACCTGGAACGGCGCCCGGATCTACGACGGGCGGCCGTCGCGCGCCGGGCTGGCGGCGCGGCTCAGGCGCGACGGCGTCGATCCCACCTCCCTCGCCGAGGTCGTGCTGACCTGCGAGGCGCAGGCGACCGGGCGCGTCTACTACATGCGCGCGCTGGGCTATCGCGACGCGCAGGGCCGCTGGTTCTCCTACTGCCTGCGCAGCGACGGCCGGATCCGCCGCCGCGAGCATGCCGGAGATCTGGCCGTGGCCGAGCCGGCCGTGACCACATCGCCCGCCGCCGGGGGCGCCTGACCGTCAGGCCGCACGGAACACCAGCCGCTTCGAGACCGCGTAGTTCAGGCCGAGGGCGGAGATCGAGCCCGCCGCCACGGCGAGCACGGGCCAGCGCGCGAAGGGACCGCCCGCGAGGACCAGCGCCGCGAAGATCGCATAGTTGACGCAGCCGCCCAGCGCATTGACCGCCAGGAAGCGCGCCCACTGCGCCAGCAGGCGGTCCTGCCGGGCGTCCCGGAAGGTCACCGTCCTGTTCAGCGCCCAGGTGAAGGTCACCGCCACGAGATAGGAGGCGGCGCGGGCCGGAAGGGCGCCGGCGCCCGCCGCCATGGCCAGCCACAGGACGGCGGCATCCACCAGGAACCCCCCTGCGCCGACGCCGGCGAAGCGCAGGAACTGAAGCCGCGCGGGTATCCCGACGTGGCGGATCGGAGGGGCGGGCATCTGAAGCGTGTCCGGCTGGGGGTCCGTTCCGCCTTTGTAACGATGGGGCGTGCGTCCTCAGTGATGCAGCGCACAGAGGTTGAGGTCCTCGTTGAGGTTGCTGCGGACCAGGCGGCACGAGCCGGGGTCCAGGCGCAGCCCGTAGGCCTCGGCCGCCTTCTCTGCAAGGTCCGTGTCCGGCACGGTGCTCAGCGCGTAGAAGGCGCCGCGGTGGGCCGCCACGCGGGAGCGCAGGCGGTGGATGTAGCCGTTGTCCCAGGAATCCGGGTGGATGAAGTTGCTCTGAATCCGCACGAAGGGGATCTCGGGCGGGAAGGCCGGGATCGCGAAGCTCAGGGGCTGGTAGCCCGCCATCAGCACCATGGCGTCCGCGGGGGCGGGGATCGGCGGGACCTCGACCTCCACCAGCCCGCGGGACCAGGGCACGCGCCCCCAGGTCCCCGGCACGGTCGTCGCCTGCACGACGACCAGCGCGGCCGCGGCGAGCCCCGCGCGGGTCCGCCTGCCCAGCGGCAGCCAGGCCATGGCCGTGCACAGGGCGAGCGGCGCCAGGAACTCCATGGCCACGAGATAGCGGTAGATCGAGAACATGGCGGCCCAGGTGCCGAAGGCCAACGCGAGGGCCGCCATCAGGTGCCGCTCCGCCGCCCGTGAGCGCCCGGAGACGAGGGCCGCGGCCGCGGCGATGGGCGCCACGGCGTAGAGAAGCGGGATCCGTAGGTCGCGCCAGGGTGTGTCCCCGGGCAGCGGGATCTCGCCCACGATGTTCGGGTTCAGGGTCCAGCGGAACGGCAGCAGCAGCCGGTCCAGCAGGGTCGGCGACATGGACAGGTTGTGCATGTCCCGATAATCGCTGATCGCCGCGTCGTGGGACTTGAAGACGTGGTTGAAATACGGGTGCAGCGGGTTCCCGTGGCTCTGCCACAGGTGCCACATCCACCAGCCGTTGGTCAGCGCGATCCCGCCCAGGATCCCGAGGCCGCAGCAGAACGACAGCGCGAAGCGGCGCCGGAACCCTCCCGCGGCGAAGAAGAAGCCGAAGCAGATCCCGACGCACCAGATCACCGCCGGCTGCTTCAGCCCCATCGCCGCTCCGGCGGGCAGTCCAGCCAGCGCGGCGATCGCGGCCGCGCGCGCCAGGCGTCCGTCCTCTAACAGGGTCCGACGGTTCCTGGCGATCACCAGCAGTCCCGTCAGCGGGCCGAGGCTCAGCAGATTGTCGTGGAAGGTGGTGCCGAGCAGCGAGATGCCGCCGGCGCCGAGAACCCCCACCCCGGCCACGGCGGCGGCGGCCCAGACCCGGCGCCGCGCGTCGCGCACGCGCAGCAGCTCGCGCGCCAGCAGGAACACCAGCACGAAGTTCAGGCCGTGCAGCAGGCTCCACAGGAACATCGCCACCGGCGCCGGCAGAGTGCTGCCCAGCAGGTAGAGCGGCGCATCGAGCAGGGGATTGTAGAAGCTCGGCGTCTGGGACGGCACCATGTCGATGCCGAGCCGGCCCGAGACCAGGGCGTAGCCGGCGTACCAGTGATAGTTCCGCAGGTCCCAGTTGGCATCCTGGCCGAGCGCCAGCGACAGCAGGCCATAGGCGAGCGGCCCCAGAATCAGGATCAGGGCGGTCGCGCGGCGGGTCGAGGCGTCGGCGGGGCTGGCGGACACGTGAGCTGGGGAGTTGGCCTCGGAAACCGGGCCGGCTTCTCGGGGCCCGGCCCTCTGTTACGGCCCGCGCGCGGCGGAATCAAGGCGCCGAGCTGCGGCGGGCCGCCTCACGACGGCATCTTGGCGCCGTCGAGCCGTGCCCGCCGCAGCTCGGCGCCCGTCAGGTCGGCATTGGTCAGGTCGGCGTCCGTCAGGTCCGCCCCGGTCAGGTCCGCGCCCTGGAGGTTCGCCTCGACGAGGTTGGCGCCGCGCAGATCCGCCCCGGCGAGCCGCGTCCCGTCGAGCCGCGCGCGGTAGAGGTTCGAGCGCCAGGTATGGCCGGATCCGCTCTGGATGTGCACGGGGAAGAGCTTGGCCCCGGTCAGGTCGGCACCGCTCAGCGTCGCGCGCTCCAGGCTCGCTCCCCGCAGATCGGCGCCGGACAGGTCGGCCTTGCGCAGGTCGGCGAGCGACAACTCGGCCATGGCCAGGGACGCGCCGGACAGCCGGGCGCCGGCCAGCGTCGCGCTGTTCATCAGGGCCGCCGCGAGCTTGGCGCCCACCAGGTCGGCGCCGCCGAGGTCGAAGGCTGCGAGGTCCGCCCGGGCGCCTTCCTTGCCCCCCGTCTCGGTCCACAGGGCATGGGCCGCCAGGACCTCGGGCAGGCTCATGCCGGCGTCCTCGGGTCGGCTGGCGAGCTGCGCCCCCTGGGCCGCCGCGGCGGCGCGCTGGCTCGGATCCAGGATGGCGCCGACCATCACCGCGCCCGCGAGCCGGGTGCTCGACAGCACGGCGCCGGTCAGCACGGCGCCGGTCAGGCAGGCGCCGTCGAGATTGCACTCGGTCAGGTCCGAACCCGTCAGGTCGCAGCCTGTCAGGTCCGAGTTGGACAGGTTGGCGCGCACGAACTTGGCGCCGCGCAGCACGGCATCCGTGAGATCCGTCTGCATCATGAAGGCGCCGGACACGCGCGCACGGCTGAGATCGGCGGAGCGCACCGTCGCGCAGGTCAGCTCGGTCGTGACCTTCACGATCTCCTGGTTGACCGCGCTCATCATGCCGCTGTCGCCGACCTGCATCAGCGTTCCGTCGCGCAGGTCCGCCTCGACCAGCTCGGCCTCGGACAGGATGGCGCCGCGCATGCAGGCCCCCCGCAGGTCGGCCCGCGTCAGCACGCTGCCTGTCAGGTTGGCGAGCCGGAGGTCGGCGGCGTAGAGGATCGCCCGGCTCAGCGAGGCCCCGTTCAGGCGTGCGCCGAAGAGCTTGGCGCCCGTGAAGTCGGCATCGGTCAGGTCGAGGCCCGAGAAGTCCACATGGGAGAGGTCCAGGAACTTGAAGCTGGCCCGCATCCCGCCGTTCCGTTTGGCGAGGAAGGCCCGGTGCTGCACGACGAGTGCGGCCAGCTCCTGCTGGCTCGGCTTGCGGCGGGCTGTCTCGGACCGTTCGGTCGACTGCGACATCGGCACGTCCTGGCTTCGGGTCGGGTGACTCTCTGCGGGCATTCCGAAACAAATCGTTAAATGTATTTCGAGTCTGCCGTTCTTTTGGTCGAATGTACTAGAGTCCCCGGGACGAACCGCGGAATCGACGCGGAGTTGACAGGAGGGGCCGGCATCCCTAGGTTCGCCGCGCTCCTCCTGCGTTGGGAAGCATCAAGCGCCTACGGGTGTCCGCCGGTCCGCGAGTGTCGCGCACTGGCGCGTTTCCGTTTTGGCGCAAGGCTTTTCCGGCGCGGGGGCGACACCGCAACCGCTGGACCGCCATGTTCGACAGCCTGACAGGCCGCCTGGGGGACATCTTCGACCGGCTGCGCCGCCGCGGCGCGCTGAGCGAGGAGGACGTCTCCGCCGCGCTGCGCGAGGTCCGCGTCGCCCTGCTCGAGGCCGACGTGGCGCTGCCGGTCGTCAAGAAGTTCGTAACCGACGTCCGCGAGCGGGCGGTCGGCCAGGAGGTCCTGCGCTCGGTGACGCCGGGCCAGCAGGTCGTGAAGATCGTCCACGACCGTCTGGTCGAGATGCTGGGCGGCGAGAGCCAGGGCATAGACCTGAACGCGCTGGCCCCGGTGCCGGTCCTGATGGTCGGCCTTCAGGGCTCGGGCAAGACCACCACCACCGCCAAGATCGCCCTGCGCCTGAAGAGCCGCGAGCGCCGCAAGGTCCTGATGGCCTCGCTGGACGTCCGCCGCCCGGCCGCGCAGGAGCAGCTCCGCATCCTGGGCGAGCAGACCGGCGTCGACACCCTTCCGATCGTCCCCGGCCAGCAGCCTGTCGAGATCGCCAAGCGCGCCATGCAGGCGGGCCGCACCGGCGGCTACGACGTGGTGATGCTGGATACCGCGGGGCGGCTCGCCATCGACGACGAGCTGATGGCCGAGGTCGCCGCGGTGCGCGACGCGGTGACCCCGCACGAGACGCTGCTGGTGGTCGACGCGATGACCGGCCAGGACGCCGTCACGGTCGCCACCAACTTCCAGGACAGGGTCGGCATCACGGGCATCGTGATGACCCGCATCGACGGCGATGCCCGCGGCGGCGCCGCGCTGTCCATGCGCGAGATCACCGGTCGCCCGATCAAGCTGCTGGGCACCGGCGAGAAGGTCGACGCGCTCGAGAACTTCCATCCGGACCGGATCGCCGGCCGCATCCTCGGCATGGGCGACGTGGTCAGCCTGGTCGAGAAGGCGGCCGAGAGCATCGACCGGGAGGAGGCCGAGAAGCTCGCCCGCAAGCTCGAGAAGGGCGGCTTCGATCTCGACGACTACGCCTCGCAGCTCCGCCAGATCCGCAAGATGGGCGGCATGGGCGGGATGCTCGGCCTGCTGCCCGGGATCGGCAAGATCAAGGAGCAGCTCAAGGGCGCCAACATCGACGAGGGTATCCTGAAGCGCCAGGAGGCCATCATCTCGTCCATGACCAAGGGCGAGCGCAAGCGGCCCGAGATCATCAAGGCTGCCCGAAAGCGGCGCATCGCGCTGGGCTCGGGCACCACCGTGCAGGACGTCAACAAGCTGCTGAAGCAGTTCGACGACATGCAGGGGATGATGAAGAAGATGAAGAAGCTCGGCACCAAGGGCCTGATGCGACAGGGGCTGTCAGGCCTGCTGCCGCCGGGCCTGAGGCGCTGAGCCGGCCTCTATCCATTGCAGATTTCCAACCGACGACAGTACCGAGGAGAGTTCGAACCATGTCGCTGAAGATCCGTCTCGCCCGTGGCGGCGCCAAGAAGCGCCCCTTCTACTCGATCGTGATCGCCGATTCGCGCAGCCCGCGCGACGGCCGCTTCATCGAGAAGGTCGGGACATACAACCCGATGCTGGCGAAGGACCATCCCGAGCGCATCACGCTGAAGAGCGAGCGTCTCAAGCACTGGATCGGCGTCGGCGCCGTCGCGACCGATCGCGTCGCCCGCTTCCTGGGCGATGCCGGCCTGGTCGCCAAGCCGTCCTACAACGAGACGCCGAAGAAGTCCGCCCCCAAGGCCAAGGCCCAGGAGCGCGCGAAGATCGAGGCCGACCGCGCCGCGGCGGCCGCCGAAGCCGGCGAGTAACGCGCGGACCCGGCCGCCGCCATG
Organism: Arenibaculum pallidiluteum; assembly: GCF_017355985.1. Taxonomy (GTDB): domain Bacteria; phylum Pseudomonadota; class Alphaproteobacteria; order Azospirillales; family Azospirillaceae; genus Arenibaculum; species Arenibaculum pallidiluteum. The sequence continues at coordinate 160,692 of NZ_JAFIQU010000006.1, read as the reverse complement.
ACCGCGTCGAACCGGGTTTGCGTCGGCCAGATCACGGGCGCCCACGGCGTCCGCGGCCTGGTCAAGCTCCGGAGCTTCACCGCCGATCCCGCCGCGGTTGCGGAGTATGGGCCGCTGACCGACCAGTCGGGGCGGCGCAGCTTCAGGGTCAGGCTGCTCTCGGCCGCGGGCGACCAGTGGATCGCCCAGGTCGAGGGCGTCTCCGACCGGGACCAGGCCGCGGCGCTGCGGGGGGTATCGCTCTTCGTGGACCGGGCCGTGCTTCCCGAGCCCGAGGAGGACGAGTTCTACCATGCCGACCTGATCGGCCTTCGGGCTGAGACGGTCGACGGGGAAACCTTCGGGACGGTGCTGGCGGTCCATGACTTCGGTGCCGGGGACCTGCTGGAGATCCGGATGGCCACCGGCCGCACGGTGATGTTGCCCTTCACCCGGGCGGCGGTGCCGGTGGTCGAGCTCAAGGCGGGCCGCGTGGTGATCGACCCGCCGGCGGGGTTCCTGGACGAGCCCACGGCCGAGGAGCGCGCCGAGGCTGGGGGCGCCGGAGCTGGGGGCGAGGGAACGCGGGGCGGGCCGGGGGATCGGGAATGATCGGGGCGGAGGGGCCGCGCAGGCCCTGGACCGCGATCGTCGTGACCCTGTTCCCCGAGATGTTCCCGGGCCCTTTGGGTCACAGCTTGGCCGGAAAGGCGCTGAAGGACGGGGTCTGGGCGCTGGAAACGGTGGACATTCGCGCCTTCGCGCGCGATAAACACCGCTCCGTCGACGATGCCCCCTTCGGCGGCGGCCCCGGCATGGTGATGCGGCCCGACGTGCTCGACGCGGCGCTGGACGCCGCCGGGCCGGGAAGGGCGCTGTATCTCTCGCCCCGCGGGCGGCTCCTGGACCAGGACCTGGTGCGGGAGCTGGCGGCGGAGCCGGCGGTCACGCTGCTCTGCGGCCGCTACGAGGGGGTGGACGAGCGGGTGCTGGAGAAGCGCCGGCTCGAGGAGGTCAGCGTCGGGGACTATGTCCTGTCGGGCGGCGAGCCCGCGGCGCTGGTGTTGATGGACGCGGTGGTGCGCCTCCTGCCCGGGGTGATGGGCAACGAGGAGACCGCCGGCGAAGAGAGCTTCGAGCGGGGATTGCTGGAGTATCCCCACTATACGCGGCCTGCCGAATGGGAAGGCCGCCGGGTGCCGGAGGTGCTGCTCTCCGGCCACCACGAGAAGGTCAGGGCCTGGCGGCTCGAGCAGGCGGAGGGGATCACACGGGACCGACGTCCCGACCTGTGGACCCCGTACGCCGAGCGCCGCGCGGCCGAGCAGCGCGACCGTCCGCGCAAGCGGCGCGGGCGTGGGGAACAGGCTGGTGAAGGAACTCGGTCCGCCGGGACGGCGCACCGCGACGATTGAGGGATAGTGCGATGAACATGCTGCAGCAGATCGAGGCGGAGCAGATCGAGAAGCTCTCCGCCGACAAGGACATCCCGGAGTTCTCTCCGGGCGACACCATCCGCGTGAACGTGAAGGTCGTCGAAGGCCAGCGCGAGCGCGTCCAGGCCTACGAGGGCGTCGTGATCGCCCGCAAGAACCGGGGCCTGCACTCCTCCTTCACCGTCCGCAAGATCAGCTACGGCGAGGGCGTCGAGCGTATCTTCCCGCTCTACAGCCCGCGCATCGACTCGATCGAGCTGGTCCGCAAGGGCCGCGTGCGCCGCGCCAAGCTGTACTACCTGCGCGAGCTGCGCGGCAAGGCTGCCCGCATCGTCGAGCGCACCACCGGCCGCGGCCTGGGCAAGGCCGTCGAAGCGGCCGAGTAAGGCCCCTTCCGCTCCGCGCGTCATCGGACCCGCCCGGCCGCAAGGCCGGGCGGGTTTTCGCGTTGGCGCCCCGCATTACGCTACTATGCGCGTCACGCCAGCGGGATCGCCGCCTCGACCGACCCTTCCAGCACCAGGTCGTCCTCGGCGCCCAGCAGCCACAGCGCCTCGGCCTCGAAGCGGAGCAGCGGGCGGTCCCACCAGCGGGCGATCAGGGCGCCCAGAGCCTCCGCCTCGGCGGGATCGAGATCGTCCGTCAGGTTGAAGACGCCGACGAGGTGGAGGTCGGATTCGCGCCGGCCCAGCAGCGCCTGGATGCGCCGGAACGGGTTTGCGCCCGCCCTGCGCGCGGGATAGGCGCGCAGGTATAGCCGACCCAGGTTTACGTCGCCCGAGAAGATCCCGCGCAGCTCCACCGCAATCGGCCCGATCCCCGCGATCGCTGACAGCGCCGCGGGAGGGAGCTGTGGCGGCTCCTCCGCGCCCAGCCCTCCGCACAGCGTCGCGTGCAGCACGGGCAGGCGGCGCGGAAGGATGTCCCAGGCGATCTTGGACGCGAATGGCGCGGCGCGCAGCTCGGCCTCGAGGGCGCAATAGGCGTCCGAGCGCGCCAGCGCCTCGCCCGGGACCGGCAGAACCAGCGAGTAGCTGCGCGGGTGCCGGCCCATGGCATAGGGCCGGCCCGGCCAGGTGGCGATCACGCCGGGATGGCCGGGTGCCACCAGCGGCAGGTGGGCCAGCCGGTAGGCCTCGTCCAGGACGAGGCCGGCGCCTGGGGCGAAAGGCGTGCGGCAGCGCAGGTATCCGAGCTCGTCGTCGCCGCACAGCTCCCCATCGCCGGCATCCCTGGCGGCACGCGCGTCATTCATGGCGGGTCCCGATCGCAGCCCGGCCGAAGCGCCGTCCGGACGATTATTCATGGCCGCCGGCCCGCCGCAATCAGGCGCCCGCGGTAACCGCTACGGCGCGGTGCCGGAACGCGCGGCCGCCGGCAGCCGCGACTGAATGGGCGACTGAATGGCAGGTTCTTCCGGATCACCGGAAGGGCGGCTACATCTCACGGCATGCAAGCAGGTCATCAGGTATGGAGCGACTGCCCGGAGCTGAGCACGCCACGGCTGTTGCTGCGCAGATGGCGGGATGCGGACCTTGCGCCCTTCCATGCGATCAATGGTGACCCGGTCGTCATGGAGCACCTCCCAAAGCTGCTCGAGCGGCCCGAGAGCGATGCCTTTGCCGCGCGCATCCGCGACCATTTCGCGGCGCATGGCTTCGGCCTGTGGGCCGTCGAAGTTCCGGGCCGCGCAGACTTCATCGGTTTCGTCGGGTTGTCGATTCCACGGTTCGAGGCGCATTTCACGCCTTGCGTGGAAATCGGCTGGCGGCTGGACCGCGGCTATTGGGGCCAGGGGCTCGCGACGGAGGCGGCGAGCCGGGCCTTGGATTTCGCCTTCGGCAGTCTCGGCCTGCGGGAGGTCGTATCCTTCACGGTGCCGGCGAACCAGCGTTCGAGACGCGTGATGGAGCGGCTCGGCATGAGGCACTCGGAAGACGACGACTTCGATCATCCGCTTCTTCCGCAGGGTCATCCTCTTCGCGCGCATGTGCTCTACCGGTACGGCGACGGGGACGGCCGAGACTTGGCCGGAGGGTCCATGGGCCGGCCGCATGCCGCGGGACTGGGGCCACGGGACCGGGATTGACCTGAATCAACGGATAGCGGCTCCCAACTCGTATGTTCGCAGGAGCGGATGTCTGACGCGGCTTGCGCGCTTTCCAATGGTCGGCATCGGAACCGGCGCACGCGAGCGGCCCCGTCGTCATGCAGGCCTGAGGAAGGAACTCATCGCATGCTGGATCTGACGAGCCTGGGCGGCGCCGGCACGGTCACGGGTTCCAAGCACCTCCTGGATTCGGGCGGGCACCGTCTGCTGGTCGATTGCGGCCTGTTCCAGGGGCTCAAGAATCTCCGCGAACGGAACTGGGGCCCATTCCCGATCGATCCCGGCCATATCGACGCGGTCGTGCTCACCCATGCCCATCTCGATCACTCCGGCTATCTTCCCAAGCTGGTGCGCGAGGGATACCGCGGCAGGATCTATGCCAGCCGCGCCACCCGGGACCTCGCCGGGATCATCCTGCGGGACAGCGGCCACCTGCAGGAGAAGGACGCGGAATACGCGAACCGCAAGGGGTTCTCGAAGCACCATCCGGCCCTGCCGCTCTACGGAGTCCGCGAGGCCGAGCTGGCGCTCGAGCGCTTCTCGCCGGTGGAGATGCACGCCGAGACCGACCTGCCGGGCGGTGCCAGGCTCAAGCTGCGGCCGGCTGGGCACATCCTGGGGGCGGCCAGCGCGGAGATCCGCTGGCAGGGCACCACGCTGGTCTTCTCGGGCGATCTCGGCCGCTACGGCGACGAGGTGATGCTCGATCCCGAGCCCGTTGCCGAGGCCGACTACGTCATCATCGAGTCCACCTACGGCGACCGCGTGCACGGGGACAGGGACGCGGCCGAAGCGATCGGCAGCGCGGTGGAGCGCACGGTCGCGCGCGGCGGCACCGTGGTCATCCCGACCTTCGCTGTCGGTCGGGCCCAGTCGCTGCTCCACACGCTCTGGAAGCTGAGGCAGGCCGGCCGCCTCCGCCGGGTGCCGATCTATGTCGACAGCCCAATGGCGATCAGCGCGGGCGAGCTTCTGCGTGTCCATCGCGACGAGCACCGGCTGCCGCCCGCGGTCTGCGCTGCCGTGTCCGAGACCGCCAGCTACGTCCGGGAGGCCGCCCAATCGAAGGCCCTGAGTGCGAGTCCGGTACCCAAGGTGATCCTGTCGGCGAGCGGCATGGCGACCGATGGCCGCGTCCTGCATCACCTCAAGGCCTTCGCTCCCGATCCGAAGAACATGATCCTCTTCTCGGGCTTCCAGGCCGAAGGCACGCGCGGGCGCGACATGCTCCGCGGCGCGCGCGAGGTGAAGATCCACGGGCAGTGGATCCCCATCCGCGCCGAGATCGCCGACCTGCCCATGCTCTCGGCCCATGCCGATTCGGACGAGCTTGTCCGCTGGCTCTCGGGCTTCCGCCGTCCGCCGCGGCGGGTCTTCGTGGTCCATGGCGAGCCCTCGGCATCCGAGGCGCTGCAGGCCCGGATCGTCCGTGAGCTCGGCTGGGACAGCGTCGTTTCGGCGCCGATGGAGCGATACGCGCTGTAGAGGACGGGTATTCGCGGGATGGGGGGATAGATGACGCGAGGTCCGGCATGCCCGTGGACAGGCTGATGAACCCCGATGACCCAGCCCCCGACACGGTCGCGAGCCCCGCAGCGGAGCCCCCGGCGTGGCACGCCGTCGCTGCCGCGGAGGCCCAGAGGCGACTCGGGACCCCGCAGGACGGCCTGGATCCCGCCGAGATCGAGGGGCGTCGGAGGCGCTTCGGGCGCAACAGCCTGCCGACGCCGAGGACGCGCGGCCCCGTGGCGCGTTTCCTCGCCCAGTTCAACAATCTCCTGATCCGGGTGCTGCTGGGCGCCGCGGCGCTCACCGGGGCTCTCGGCCACTGGACGGATGCCGCCGTCATCCTGGCGGTATGCGTGCTCAACGCGGGCGTGGGTTTCGTTCAGGAGGGCAAGGCCGAACAGGCGCTGGGCGCCATTCGCCGGATGCTCTCGGCCAGCGCCACCGTGCTGCGCGGCGGGCGACGCGCCGCGATCCCCGCCGAGGATCTCGTTCCCGGGGATCTCGTCCTTCTGGAGCCCGGCGACAAGGTGCCAGCCGACCTGCGGCTCGTCTGGGTCAGGAATCTGCACGTCCAGGAGGCGGCCCTGACCGGCGAGTCGGTCCCCGTCGCGAAGGGAGCCGATCCGGTCGCGGCCGGCGCGCCGCTGGGCGACCGCAGCTCCATGACCTTCTCCGGCACGCTGGTGACGCACGGACAGGGCCGCGGGGTCGTGGTCGCGACCGGCCCGGCGACCGAGATCGGCCGCATCAGCGGCATGATGGCGGCGCTCGAGGGCATGGAGACGCCGCTGCTCCGCCAGATGGCGGGGTTTGCCGGCACCTTGACCGTCTTCGTGCTGACGGCAGCGGCGCTGGTCTTCGGCTTCGGCCTGCTGGTCCACGGCTACGACGCCGCGGACCTGTTCATGGCGGTGGTGAGCCTTGCGGTTGCGGCCATCCCCGAAGGTCTTCCGGCCATCCTGACCATCACGCTCGCGATCGGCGTGCAGCGCATGGCACGCCGGAACGCGATCATCCGCCGGCTGCCGGCCGTCGAGACGCTGGGATCCGTCTCCGTCATCTGCACGGACAAGACCGGCACACTGACCCGGAACGAGATGACCGTGCGCTCGGTCGCAACAGAAGGGCGGGTCTTCGAGGTCGGCGGCGTCGGTTACGAGCCGCATGGCGGCTTCGTCCTCGAAGGGCGCGAGCGCCTGCCCGACGAACATCCGGCATTGGTCGAACTCGCACGCGCCGCCGCGCTGTGCAACGATGCCGTCCTGCGCCGGGGCGGCAGTGGCTGGTCGGTCGAGGGCGATCCGATGGAAGGGGCCCTGCTCGTGCTCGCCTTCAAGGCCGGGATCGACCTGGATGCGGAGAGCCGGAATCTGCCGCGCACCGATCTCATCCCGTTCGAGAGCGAGCACCGCTTCATGGCGACGCTGCACCACGACCATCAAGGCCGCGGCGTCATCTACGTGAAGGGTGCCCCGGAGCGGCTCGTCGAGATGTGCTCGGCCGAGCGGGGCCCGGAAGGGGAGCGCCCCGTGGATCCGAAGTTCTGGAAGGCACGGGTCCAGGACCTTGCCGCGCAGGGCCAGCGTGTCCTGGCGGTCGCGGCGAAGCCCGCGCCGCCGGGCCGGCGCGACCTGCGCTTCGACGACGTGGCGGGCGGGCTCGTGCTGCTCGGCCTGGTCGGCATGATCGACCCGCCGCGCGAGGAGGCTGTGGAGGCGGTGCGCGCCTGCCGCGCCGCCGGGATCCGTGTGAAGATGATCACCGGCGACCACGCGGTCACGGCCTCGGCCATCGCCGCGCAGATCGGCCTCCAGAATCCGTCCGCCACCCTGACCGGCTCCGAGGTCGAGGCGCTCGACGACGCGGCGCTGGCCGAGCTGGCGCCCGATGTGGACGTCTTCGCCCGGGCCAGCCCGGAGCACAAGCTGCGCCTTGTTCAGGTCCTGCAGGGACGCGGGCAGGTCGTCGCCATGACCGGGGACGGCGTGAACGACGCGCCCGCACTGAAGCGCGCGGATGTCGGCGTGGCCATGGGGCAGAAGGGGACGGAAGCGGCCAAGGAGGCGGCCGGGATGGTGCTGGCCGACGACAACTTCGCCTCCATCGCCCAGGCCGTGCACGAGGGGCGGACGGTCTACGACAATCTCAGGAAGGCGATCGTCTTCCTCCTGCCGATCAACGGCGGCGAATCGCTGAGCGTCGTCGTCGCCATCCTTGCCGGCCTGACGCTGCCGATCACGCCGCTGCAGATCCTGTGGGTGAACATGGTCAGCTCGATCGGCCTCGCTCTGTCGCTGGCGTTCGAGCCGGCGGAGCGCGACGTCATGAACCGTCCGCCGCGGGCCCCCGGCGAACCCCTGCTGTCGCCATTCCTGATCTGGCGGATCGCCTTCGTCGCGCTGCTGATGACCGCAGGCATCTTCGGCCTGTTCGAGCTGGCGCGCTGGCGCGGCGCCGACGACGCGACCGCCCGGACGATCGCGGTCAACACGCTGGTCGTGATGGAGGTCTTCTACTTGTTCAGCGTGCGCTATATGCGCGCGTCGTCGCTGACCCTGCGGGGCGTGCTCGGGACCCGGCCGGTCCTGATCGCGGTGGCGACCGTGACGGCCCTGCAGATCGTGTTCACCTACGCGCCGTTCATGGGCGCGCTGTTCGCGACGCGCCCCGTGGGCGTGGCCGACGGGGGGCCGGTGCTCGCGACCGGCGTTCTGCTGTTCGCGATGCTCGAATGCGAGAAGGCGATCATGCGCCGGATCGGGGCGCCGGTGCGATAGACCGGCGCCGCGCCGCCGAGGTGGGGCTTGATGCAGGTGGGTAGAGCAAGCCGCAAAATTGCCCTAACTTAACGGGCGACGTCGTCGGTGTGCCGGGAGGAGGAGCGTGTCCGCTGCCGTTGCACAGCGCTCGCCGGGTTTCCACAGGCTCGTCTGGCTGATGCCTGCGGCCTTCGCGATCCACATCGTCGAGGAATACACGACAGGCTTTCCCGGATGGGTCTCGCAGACGCTCGGCGGATCCATGACGGGCAGCGCATTCCTCGCCAACAACGCGCTCTTCATGGCGATCCTGCTGAGCCTGACGGCCTGGGCGTCATTGCGCCCGTCGGTTCCGGCGACCTTCGCCCTGCTGTGCTGGGCCAGCGGGAACCTGTTCTGGAACTTCGTCTTCCACGTCGTCACCACCGTCCCGTACGCCCGCTATTCCCCGGGCCTGGTTACGGCGGCGATCCTCTATCTCCCGGTCTCCGTGCTCGTCGCGCGTTCGGCGCTCGGCGAAGCCGTCATCTCCCGTGGCGGCTTCGCCGGCGCGGTGTCCATCGGCGCGATGCTCATGCTGCTGGTGATGTGGATCGGCCTGTAGCGGCCGTACCGCGGCGCAGCCGCTCCGAAAGCTCGAGCTAAGCGCCCTTCCGGACATAGGCGCTGCCGTCCTCCGCCCGGGCGGGGCTCGCGAGATAGCGGCCCTGCTTCGGCACGGCGATGGCGTCGAACCCGTCGGCCAGGCGATGCAGGGCGGCGCGCATCTCGGGGCCGTGCATGGCCACGCCGTGACCGGTGACCGCGAGCTCGGGCTCCAGCGCCGCGAGGCGGCGGACGGACTCCCTCGCCTTGTCCCACTCGACCGTGTAGTACATGGGCGGGCCGTGCATCTCGGCCCGCTGCACGGCGACGGCATAGGCGGACTCCTGCCCCGTGGTCACGAAGGCATCGCCCGCGACGATCGTCCTGTCGGCCTCGCGCCAGAGCGAGACATGGCCGACGCTGTGACCCGGCGTGTGGATCCAGCGCCAGCCCGGCATGTAGGGAATGCTGCCGTCCTCCGGCAGGGCACGAAGGCGGCCGCCCACGTTCACGGGGCCGCGGGGATAGAGCCGCGCCAGCGCCGCCATGGCGCCGCCGCCGACCGACGGGTCGCCCGGAGGATAGGCCGCGCTGCCGTCGAGATAGGGATGCTCGAGCACATGGGCGTAGACCGGCACGTCCCATTCGGCGGCCAAGTCTTCCAGGGCGCCGATGTGGTCGAAATGGCCGTGGGTCATCACGATGGCGGAAGGGCGGGCACCCTCGCCGAAGCGCTCCGCCGCGGCGCTTTTGATGAAGCCCTTGGTGCCGTGGATCCCGGCGTCGATCAGCACCCAGTTCCGGTCCCCCGCGCCGCTCGCGCCGTAGAACACCACGTTGACGATGCCGAGGCGCCGGTAGGCGAGGTCGGGCGCGATCTCGTGGGTGTGATCCCGCCGCGCGGCATCCAGCGCCGGGTCGACCGCGCTCGCCTCGGGCGGAAGGGGAATCTGCTCTGCCATGGCTTCGATCTCCACTCGCCCGGCGGCCGGGCCGTTTCTGCTGCCAATGGCCGAAAGCGGCGGCCGTTCCCGATCGGCCTGCATTCGCCCGGCGCCAGGAGGATCTTCGATCTCGCGACGCGGGCGTCGCGGGGCTAGTCTCCCCTCCATGCCGCTCGACCCGCATCTCCTGGGCCTCTATCTCGCCGCCGTCGTGCTCCTGGTCCTGGTGCCCGGGCCCGACACGCTGCTGGTCCTGACGCGCAGCATCGCCGGCGGGCGCGAGTCCGGGCTGATCGCGACGGCCGGCATCACCCTGGGCAACATCCTCCACTCGCTGCTGGCCGCTGCCGGGATCTCGGCGCTGATCGCGGCCTCGCCCATACTCTTCGACCTGCTGCGCGTGGCGGGCGCGGCCTATCTCGCCTGGATCGGCGCCAGGGCGCTGCGCGCGGCCGTGCAGGGCTGGCGCGCGGGCGGCGGCGATGCGGGCCTTGTGCCGCCACCGGCCGGCCGGATCTTCACCCACGCGCTGTTCACGAACCTGCTGAACGCCAAGGTGATCCTGTTCCAGCTCGCCTTCGTGCCGCAATTCGTGGATTCCGACCTTGGCCGGGTGCCGCTGCAGATCTTCCTGCTGGGCGTGATCCTGTCGGCCATGGGCGCCCTCTACTTCGTCGCGATCGCCGCGCTGGCCGCCAGCGCCGCGCGCCGGGCGCTCGCCAGCGCCAAGCTGCGCGCGGCGCTCGACGGGCTCGCCGGGGTGCTCTTCCTGGGCTTCGCCCTACGCCTGCTGCTGACCGAGCGCCGCCTGACCTGATGACTCGGGGCCTGATCACTCGGAGCCTGATCACTCGCGGCCTGATCCCTCCGGCCCCCGCAAGACCCCGAGACGCGGAGCGGCCTTGCGGCAGGGCCTGGATCCCTGGCATTCCATGGGGATGGAAAGCGGCAGAGAGCCACGGGCCGACGATGCGGCCGCCCCCCCGATCGCCGCCCTGCTCGCCGAGGCGGACCGGCTGGTCGCCCGGATCGCCGCCGGAGGGGACCCCGCTGACGAGGCCGCGCTGCGTGCCGTGGTGGGGCGCCTGCTGCCGATCGACGAGGCGGCGGCGCTGGAGCGGCTGCTGGCGGTCTGGCCCGGCTTCGCCGCGGCGCGCGTGCGCCGGGCCGAGATCCTGGAGCAGCGCGGCGATGCCATGGCGGCGCTGGCCGAGCTGCGCCGCGCCCTGATCCACGATCCCGGCTCCTCCGCCGCGCTCTGGCATCTCGGGCGGCATTCGGATGCCGAGGCGCCGCTGCGCCGGGCGCTGGCGGTGGAACCGGGGCTCGCCGCCGCCGCCCAGGACCTTGGCATGCACCTGCTGCGGCGCGGCCGCCTTGCCGAGGGATGGCGCCTCTACGAGGCGCGGCGGCACACGCCCTCCTGGGTCGACCGCTCGGCCGATATCGACGCGCCCGAATGGGACGGGCGGCTGGTGCCCGGGCTGCGGCTCCTGCTGGTTGCCGAGCAGGGGCGCGGCGATGCGATCCAGTTCGTGCGCTATGCCGCGCCCCTGCGCGATGCCGGAATGCAGGTCCTGCTGCGGGCGCCCGAGCGCATGGTGCGCCTGCTGGGCAGCGCCCCGGGGCTTTCCGGCACCGTCGGCTTCGGCGCGGTGCCGCCGGCCGTGGATGCATGGGTCCCGCTGATGACGGTGCCGCGCTTCCTGACGCCGACGACGGGGGCCATACCCGCGCCGGACCGCTATCTCGCGGCCGATCCCGCGCGCATCGACCTCTGGCGTGCCCGGCTCGGCGCGCTGCCGGGGCTGCGGGTCGGCCTTGCTTGGCAGGGCAATCCCGAGGTCGTCGGCGACGGCACGCGCTCGGTCCCGCCGGCGGCGCTGTCGGCGCTGGCCGCCGTTCCGGGGCTCAGCCTCGTCAGCCTGCAGCGCGCGCCCGACGGCGGGCCGCTGCCTCCGGGAAGCCTGCTGCCGGGCGTGCTGGATCCCGGGCCCGGACTCGATGCGGGGCCCGACGCCTTCCTGGATACGGCGGCGGTGATCGCGGGGCTGGACCTGGTGGTGACCTCGGACACGGCGCTCGCACATCTGGCCGGTGCGCTGGGCGCCGAGACCTGGGTCGCACTGCGGGCCGTGCCGGACTGGCGCTGGTTCCTCGGGCGCGAGGACAGCCCCTGGTATCCCGCCATGCGCCTGTTTCGCCAGCAGGCGCCCGGCGACTGGGCCGGGGTCTATGCCCGCATCGCCGAGGCGCTGCGTCTCAGAGCAGTGGCAGCAACGCGTCCCTGAGGGCTGCGGCCTGGGCGCGCCAGGACAGGCGGGCCAGCACCGCGGCGCCGCGCGCGCCCATGACCCGGGCCGCCGCCCGGTCGCGGTGCAGGGCCTCCAGCGCCTCGACGATCTCCTCGACCTCGCTCTCGCCCCAGCCCGGCCGGCCGGGGACGGAGGTCTGGCGCGTCAGCGGCAGGCAGGCGCCGGGCTCCACCAGGTCGCGCTGGCCGGTGTTGTCGGCCAGGATGGTCGGCACGCCGCAGGCCATGCATTCCATGGCGACGAGGTTGGTGCCGCCCTCGCAGCGGTTCGGGAAGACGGCCGCGTCCATCTCGCGCAGCAGGGGCGGCATCTCGGCATTGGGGACTTGGCCCAGGTCGATGATGCGGTCGGGATCCACGCCGTTCTCGGCCGCCCAGCGCCGGACGTCCATCCGCCCGTGCCCGTCGAAGCCCGGCGGGACGAGGCCGGGATTGGCGCCCAGCGAGGCCGCCGTCTCCGGCCAGGGGCTGTGCCAGGCGGTGACCAGCAGCGCCTCGGGATGGCGGGATGCGAAGGCCCGGAAGGCCAGCATCACCAGGTCCTGGCCCTTGCGGTATTCGGCCTTGCCACCGGAGAAGACCAGGAAGCGGTCGGCGAAGGGACGGTTCACGGGGGCCGGGTGGAACAAAGTGTCGTCCACCCCCTGCAGAACCGTGGGTCCGCCGATGCCGTGCGCGTCGAGCACCGCGCGGTTCCAGCGCGATCCCGCGACGACGGTCCGGTAGCGGCGCGCGCGCTCGACGGCGTCGGGCGGGATCTCGGCGCTCTCGAAGAAGACCGCGGCGAGGTCCGGGCTGCCGGCGAGATCAACGCCATGGGCCGAGGGCAGGGGCGTGAAGTCGGCGGCCAGCGCGCTCAGCACCGCGGCGCGCACGGGGACGCGCGTCCCAGCATGGGGCGCCAGGCTGTCCTGGAAGGCGGAGGAGGCCGCGAGGAACGGCCCGAGGCGCAGGCGCCGCAGCGGGTCGAGCGCCAGCCGCGCGGGATCGGCCGGGGCCGAGCACAGCGGGCGCAGCGCCGGGTCCGCGACCCAGTGCAGGGCGAGGTTCAGCCCGTAGACGCCCCAGCCGTAGTAGCTGGACGGCTGCCACTGCAGGACGATGTCGCGGGGGGCGCTCACGGGCGGCGGCTCACGGGCCGGGGCTCATGCGGAGGTGGGCTCGAAAATCGCATAGAGCTTGCGGGCGGTTTCCACGACCTCCCAGCTTCCAGTGAAGCCCGCTGGGACCACGAAGGTGTCGCCGGCCCGGAACACCGCTTCGCCGCCGCCCTCGTCGCGCAGCAGGACGATGCCGGAGAGCAGGTGGCAGAGCTCGCTCTCGGTATAGGAGACGCGCCAGCGCCCCGGCCTGCCTTCCCAGATCCCGGCCGAGAACTGGCCGGTGCCGTCCGTGAAGTAGTTCCAGGCCGTCTGGTCGGGCGCGCCGGACAGCACCTTGGCGGGGTCCGGGCGGATGGGGATCTCCTCGCGCGGGCTCTGCCCGAAGCGGGCGAGGTCGGCGACGGTCTTGGGGGTCATGGCTGCACTCCGGCGGGTGGGCCATCATGGCCGTCCGGCGAGGCTTCATGCAACGGCGCGCCGAGGTCGTCTAGAAAGCAAGCTTCGGCAAGCTCGTGACGCCATGGTGTGTTAAGTTTTGCGGCAGCGGCCGCTCCGGCGACAGGAACGGAACGCATGGCTGGCTGTCGCGATTCGCTAAGCCTTGAGGGACCAGCCGCTCTCTTCTATGTTCTCGGTCCCGCCGCCCCGCCCGGAGGCGGTGACCACTGCCGGGTAAGTCCGATGTCCAAGCCGCGCACTCTGTTCGACAAGATCTGGGACAGCCACGTCGTCCACCGCCAGGAGGACGGCACCTGCGTCCTCTACATCGACCGCCATCTGGTGCACGAGGTGACCAGTCCGCAGGCCTTCGAGGGGCTGCGCATGGCCGGGCGCAAGCTGCGCCGGCCCGAGGCGACCTTCGCGGTCGCCGACCACAACGTGCCGACCACGGACCGCTCCAAGGGCATCGCCGACGAGGAGAGCCGGATCCAGGTCGACACGCTGGAGCGGAACGCCGGGGACTTCGGCGTCACCTATTTCGGGATGGACGACATCCGCCAGGGCATCGTCCACGTCACCGGGCCCGAGCAGGGGCTGACGCTGCCGGGCATGACCATCGTGTGCGGCGACAGCCACACCTCGACCCATGGCGCGTTCGGCGCGCTGGCCTTCGGCATCGGCACCTCGGAGGTCGAGCACGTCCTCGCCACCCAGACGCTGCTGCAGCGGCCCGCGAAGAACATGCGGATCACCGTGAACGGCAAGCTGTCGGCCGGTGTCACCGCCAAGGACATCGTGCTGGCCATCATCGCGAAGATCGGCACCGCGGGCGGCACGGGCTACGTGATCGAATACGCCGGCGAGGCGATCCGCGGCCTGTCCATGGAAGGCCGCATGACGGTCTGCAACATGTCGATCGAGGCGGGCGCGCGGGCCGGGCTGATCGCGCCGGACGATACCACCTTCGCCTACATCAAGGGCCGCCCCTACGCGCCCAAGGCCGGCGCCTGGGAGCAGGCCGTCGAGTACTGGCGCTCGCTGCCCTCGGACGAGGGAGCGGTCTTCGACAAGGAGGTCGTGCTCGAAGCGGCCGAGATCGTGCCGCAGGTCACCTGGGGCACCAGCCCGCAGGACGTGCTGCCGATCACCGGCACCGTGCCCGACCCCGCGCAGGTGGCCGATGCCGCCAGGCGCGCCGCGGTCGAGCGTTCGCTGGCCTATATGGGCCTGACGCCCGGCATGCCGCTCAGCGAGGTCAAGGTCGACACCGTCTTCATCGGTTCCTGCACCAACGGCCGGATCGAGGACCTGCGCGCAGCCGCCGAGATCGCCTCCGGGCGGAAGGTCGCGGCGGGCGTGCGGGCGCTGGTCGTCCCGGGCTCGGGCCTCGTGAAGGAGCAGGCCGAGGCCGAGGGGCTGGACCGGGTCTTCAAGGAGGCCGGCTTCGAGTGGCGCGAGCCCGGCTGTTCCATGTGCCTGGCCATGAACGCCGACAAGCTGAGCCCGGGCGAGCGCTGCGCCTCGACCTCCAACCGCAACTTCGAGGGCCGGCAGGGCCGCGGCGGACGCACCCACCTGGTGAGCCCGGCCATGGCGGCCGCGGCGGCCGTCACCGGCCGACTGACCGACGTTCGGCAGCTGGCCTGAGCCCACGGCCCCGAGGAGGACGAGACATGGACAAGTTCACGACGCTGACCGGGGTCGCGGCCCCGCTGCCGATGATCAATGTCGACACCGACATGATCATCCCCAAGCAGTTCCTGAAGACGATCAAGCGCACCGGCCTGGGCAAGCACCTCTTCGACGAGATGCGCTACACCCAGGACGGCGCCGAGATCCCGGACTTCGTGCTGAACAAGCCGGCCTACCGCAAGGCGCAGATCCTGGTGAGCGGCGAGAACTTCGGCTGCGGCTCCTCGCGCGAGCACGCGCCCTGGGCGCTGCTGGACTTCGGCATCCGGGCGGTGATCGCGCCCAGCTTCGCCGACATCTTCTTCAACAACTGCTTCAAGAACGGAATCCTGCCGATCAGGCTGCCGCAGGAGCAGGTGGACCAGCTCATGGAGGACGCGCGCAAGGGCGCGAACGCCACCCTGACCGTCGACCTGGAGCGGCAGGTGATCGAGCGGCCCGACGGCAGCACGATCCCCTTCGACGTCGAGCCCTTCCGCAAGCACTGCCTGCTGAACGGGCTCGACGACATCGGGCTGACGCTCCAGCACGCCGCCGAGATCGACGGCTACGAGGCCCAGCTGCGCCAGCGCCAGCCCTGGCTCATCGCCTGAGACCATAAGAACGCCTGAGCCCAGAAGAGGAGACGACCCGAACATGCCCGCCAACAAGAAGCTCCTGATCCTCCCGGGCGACGGCATCGGGCCCGAGGTGATGCGACAGGTCCGCCGCGTGGTCGACTGGATGGACCGCCGCCGCCACGTCTCCTTCGACGTGGCCGAGGGGCTGGTGGGCGGCTGCGCCATCGACCAGCACGGCGTGCCGGTCTCGGACGAGACCATGGCCGATGCCATGGCGGTCGATGCGGTTCTGCTCGGCGCCGTGGGCGGGCCGAAATGGGACGGCGTGCCCTTCGACCGGCGACCCGAGGCGGGCCTGCTGCGCCTGCGCAAGGAGCTCGGCCTGTTCGCGAACCTGCGCCCGGCCATCGTCTTCGACGCGCTGGTCGACGCCTCGACCCTGAAGGCCGAGGTCGTCCGCGGCCTCGACATCATGATCGTGCGCGAGCTGACGGGCGGCGTCTATTTCGGCGAGCCCCGCGGCATCACCGATCTGCCGAACGGCGAGCGCCGCGGCGTGAACACGCAGGTCTACACGACCTCCGAGATCCACCGCGTCGCCCGCGTGGCCTTCGACCTCGCGCGCAAGCGCAACAAGAAGGTCCATTCGGTCGAGAAGGCCAACGTGATGGAATCCGGTCTGCTGTGGCGGCAGGAGGTGACCAAGCTGCACGCGGCCGAGTTCGCGGATGTCGAGCTGCAGCACATGTACGCCGACAACTGCGCCATGCAGCTCCTGAAGAACCCCAGCCAGTTCGACGTGATCGTCACCGACAACCTGTTCGGCGACATGCTCTCGGACGAGGCGGCGATGATCACGGGCTCGCTGGGCATGCTTCCCTCCGCCTCGCTGGGCGCCGAGGAGGGCGGGCGCCGCCGCGCCCTCTACGAGCCCGTGCACGGCTCGGCTCCCGACATCGCCGGGCGCGACGTCGCCAATCCCATCGCGACGCTGCTGAGCTTCGCGATGATGCTGCGCTACTCCTTCGACATGGACGAGGACGCGAAGCTGATCGAGGGCGCCATCGAGAAGGTGCTGAAGGGCGGCATGCGCACGGCCGACATCATGGCCCCGGGCATGGCCCGCTGCTCGACCACCGTGATGGGCGAGTCGATCGTCCGCGAACTCGACAAGCTCGCGGCTTGATCCGCCACCTGCCGCAGGCTCGGGATCCCGGGCCCCTGGCCACCGCGGCCAGGGGCCCTTTCCGTTTCCGCCCGACCATGGCAAGGGCTGTGAACGGCCTTGCCGTCGCCGGCACCTACCGCGCCTTCAGTGCGGTGTCGGGAAAATCGGAGAACACGCCGTCGATGCCGGCGCCATAGAAGGCCCGGTATTCCTCGAGCGGATCATTCTTGAAGTCGGCGGCCAGACGCCGCGGCTCATTGCGGAACGTCCAGGTGTGGACCTGGAGACCCACCGCATGGGCATCCGAGATGACGCCTGTCGGCGGCATCGGGATCCGGTCGCGCTCGTCCATGACCCCATCGCCGTTGAGGTCGTCCGGGGTGCCGTCCCCGTCCCGGTCGACCTGGCGCGTCGGGATCAGATACGGCTTCCAGGGCGCTATGATGTCCGCGTAGCCCTTGACCTCGGCCAGGCCCTCCCTGGTGACGAGGTCCTTGTAGGTCCGCCCGTTCCCGGACACGACGAAGTCGTAGGGCCGGGCCGAGGGCGCGGCGAATGTAACGGCGCCATCCCTGTCGACGCCGTCGGCGGAGACGAGCTGCGCCAGGCGTACCGCCGTTCTCGTGCGCAGGTACTTGAGGTTTGCGACCTCGAAGCTCTGGATGATGACGGGTGACGTCTTCTCGGTCCAGCCGACCGCCTCGAGCGTCTCGAGCAACCGGTCCTCCAGCGGCAGCCCGATCTGCTGGTGGTATGTCGGGTGCTTCGTCTCGGGATAGATGCCGACGGAACGTCCCCGGCGTGCCGACTCGGTCCTGACGAGCTCGACCACTTCCTGCAGGGTTGGAATCTCGAACTCGCCATTCCTCGACTGGTCACGCTCGGCCATCGCCTGTCTGGCGCGCAGCCGCTTGATCTCGGCGAGCGTAAAATCGCCTGCGAACCAGTCGGTGACATCGGCGCCGTCGACGGCGCGGGTGGTCCTGCGGTCGGCGAACTCCGGATGGTCCGCGACATCCGTGGTGCCGCCGAGCATGGGTTCGTGGCGAGCCACGAGCACACCATCCCTGGTCGCAACCAGATCCGGTTCGATGAAGTCGGCCCCCATCTCGATCGCCAGGGCATAGGCTGCCAAGGTGTGCTCGGGCAGGTAACCGCTGGCACCGCGATGGGCGACCACCAGCGGCGGCTCTCCGGTCAGCGTCCGAGCCTGGGCCCAGGCACCACCGACGTTGCCGGCCGCGGTCCCGACTGACACCAGGAGGATCGCAACGGGAAGCGTCCTTGCCACGGCCTGGATCTCCTCGAAGCTGGGATGGTCTCGCGCTGGGGTCGCCGGGAATGGCGACAGGATGCCCTTTTGACTGTCGGGGCCGCTACGGCTTCGTGAACTGGCCGCGGATCGGCAGAGGGTCGAACCCGTCGTGCTCAGGCGACATCCAGCTTAGGCGGCATGCAGGTCAGGCGACGGCCGGGCTCGGGCCGCCGACCGGAAGCGCGCCCGGCTCCGTCGCCATGACCTCCGCGGCTGCGGAACGGTCGACAGAGCGGCGCTCCGCATCGATGCGCTCGACCAGCAGGAACGCGCGCTCGGCGCTGCCGAGCAGCCCGAGGAGCGCGCCGCGCTCCTCGGGCGAGAGGCTGTCATGCGAGAGCGTGCGCCGGCGCAGGTCGCCCAGATCCAGGACCCGTCGTTCCGCGGCCGCGTCCGTGGCCAAGGGGCGGTCGGAGGAGGGCAGGATGGCCGACACCGCCTCCGCGATTCGCTCAAGGATCCCGCCGACCAGCTCACGCCCCGCGCCCGAGAGGGGCTCGCGCTTCACGCGCACCGCGATCTGGTGGAGCGTATGGCCGAGGCTCTCCACGAAATCCTCCTCCTCGACCAGGCTGCCGATCAGATCCGCCTGCGCGTAGGGCTGCCCCGGCGTGAGGAGCGTCGCTGCGAAGCTGCCGATGTCGCGGCTCAGGATGTCCACCGCGGCGCGGTGCGCATCCGGGTCCTTGGGAGCGTTCGGCAATCCACGCGCCGTGTCGAGGAAGACCGCGCCGGCCTCCAGATGGCGGGCGATCTCCTTTTGGAGCGCCGGAACCGCCAGGGCGATGTCGCCCCGGAGATGCGGTCCCAGGTACTTCGGGACGGAATAGTCCTCGACGTCCTCGGATGCGTCTCTTCCAACCCGCGACAGGACCCGCTCGAACACGCCCGTAAAGGGGAACAGAAGCAGCGTGTTGAAGATGTTGAAGAAGGTCGAGTACAGGCCAACCGCGACCGGGACCAGCGGGAATGTCTCCTTGCCGTTCACGATCAGTGGCACGCCGGGGTCGCCACCGAACCACTGCATGACGTAGCGCAGGATCCCGGTCGAGACGAAGAACAGCGGCACGGTTACCAGCACGCCGATGATGTTGAACGAGATGTGGGCATAGGCCGCGCGCTTGGCGTTCCTCGAGAGGCTCAGCGACGCGATCCACGAGGTGATCGTGGTCCCGAGATCGGCGCCAAGGGAGAAGGCCACGGCCGTCTGCCAGTCGAGGATCCCCGACGATCCCAGGCCCATGACGATCCCGATCGTCGCGGACGAAGAATGGATCAGCGCCGTGACCACCGCCGCCGTCGCCACGCAGGCCAGCAGCCCCCCGAAGTCGTCGGCCCGCAGCGACGAGATGAGCTCCATGACCTCGGGCATGCCGCGCAAGGGTCGCAGACCTCCGGTCATGAGGTTGAGGCCGTAGAAGATCAGGGCGAAGCCCATGCAGGCCAGCGCGATGTTCTTGACCTTCTCCGACTTTGAGAAGATGTGGACGAGGGCGAAGAACCCGCCGAGCAGCAGACCCAGAGGGCCGAGCGGCAGGGCGATGAGACCGTTGCCGAGGGTCGTCCCGATATTGGCTCCCATGATGACGCTGATCGCCGGGCGGAGACCGACGACGCCGGCGTTCACCAGGCCGACCACCATCACGGTCATGGCCGTTGAGGACTGGATCACGCCGGTGATGAGGGTGCCGGCCAGAACGCCCTTGGCCGGCGTCCCCGCCACCTTCCCGAGAAGCGATCGCATCCTGTTGACCGCGACGGCCTGGATGCCGGCCGACATGAACTCCAAGCCCAGCATGAAGATGCCGAGCCCGCCGATGACCGGCACGATGATCTGCGTGAAGACATCGACCTGCATGTCTGGCCTTTCCCGATTGCACGGCCGGCCGGCCGTCATGGAGCGGGGGGGACGCCGCCGCCCGTCCTCGGGCGACAGCGCGGAACGCTTGCGGTTCAGTGAGGGGCGTCTGGCAGGGTTGCCGCCCAGTAGGACTTGATCCGAGGGACCATGTCATCCGGCAGCGGGACGTAGCCGAGGTTCACGGCGTCCTCCGACCATCGCGTCAGTGCGTGGTCGAAGAACCGCAATACGCGGCGCCCGGCGGGCCGGTCCGAGGATTCCCGCGGGACCAGCGCGAAGACGGCGGCGGTGATCGGATAGATATCCGGTGCCACCGCAGCGACGGGCTGGAGTGCGAAATGCTCTGCGCCACCCCAGTCGAGGGACCGGGCCGCTGCATCCAGAGTCCGCCGGGACGGTGGCACGAACCCGCCGGTCCCGTTGCCGAGGCTAGCCGCCGGAAGGCCGGTGCGGAGAGCCTGGCCGAACTCCAGATAGCCGATCGCGTGCGGGGCTGCCTTGACCGCCTCGGCCAAGCCGCCGCTGCCCTTGGCTCCCTTTCCGACGGGCCAGCGCACCTCGGTGTCGACCCCGATGCGATCGCGCCAGTGAGCGCTGGCACGGGCGAGATAGGCCGTGAAGTTGTAGGTCGTGCCCGAGCCGTCGCTGCGGTGCACGACCGTGATCGGCGCCTCCGGAAGCTTGAGATCGGGGTTGAGGGCCTTCAGCTCCGGATGCGACCAGGTATCGATCGTGCCCAGATAGATGCTTGCAAGCGCCTCTCCGGACAGCCGCAACGCGCCGTTCCAGATCCCGGGCAGGTTCGCGACGACGGCGACGCCGCCCATCGCGATCGGGAACTGCGCCAGGCCATGCCGCTCCACATCGACAGACCCGAGTGGCACGTCCGTCGCACCGAAATCGACCGCCCGTGCGATGACCCGCATGATCCCACCCAGCGATCCCACCGGCTCGTAGTCGAGACCGCCCTCGGGTGCCGGGAAGTCGCCGCCATCGGCCTCGACCGTCCGGAACTTCTGGCCCCATGCCCCGAGCAGCGGGAGAACGAAGGTGGACCCCGCACCGGTCACCGGCTCCGCCCGAAGCGGCGCCGCCAGCGCCGCGCAGCACGCGATGACGAGCAGCACCGTCCGCGACATTCCACCTCCCGCCACAGCAGCCTCGCACGCCTCTTCCGGCAGGGACGGAGCCTAGGCCGCATGCGTGACAGGCGGATGACAGGACCTCGGTCCCAGCGGCGTCGCTCCCGAATGCGCCGGGCTGTCCACAATTGCGAGGCCGTGCGCCGGCCTTGACCGGCCGTGGCCATACCTCGGATTTCTTGGCTCGCCGTTACCCCGCGACGTCTAACTCATGGGCGGACGGGGTGAAGGATAGAAATCACTCCGAATCCGGCGAACACCTCGCCCGCCTTGCGGAGTTCATCCCGCACCGGGTCATGCTTTGCTCGCCGTACTCCGGATGCGCGCATTGGGCGTCACCTGGATGTCACTGGGGCCCGATATATGGGAGCGCAATCCACAGCATGGAGCGGGCCATGTCCTGCCAAAGGCCGCGCGGCGAGCCGTCCCTGTCAGATATCCTGCAGGATCCGATCGTTCAGCTGCTCATGAGACGAGACGGCGTGGACGCCGGGAAGATCATGGATCTTCTCAATGATGTCAGGACCAGCGCCGCCGAGAAGCGGCCTGCTGACCCGCTTGCCTCGTAACCATGTCCGAGGTCTGGGCGTTGGCGCGAAATCCGCGGGAGGCTCCTTGAGCGATCATTCCGGCGCAGCATTCGACGCCGGTGACGTCACAAGCTCCCTCTCTTGCCGGTTTGCGGGACCCCGTCCCGTCGCCGGCAAGGGAATGGCGACGATCGACCGGAACGCGACAAGTGCAATCAGCACCTACGACATCGCGCAGCTGGAGGGCGCCAATGAGATTGTCGCCCTGCGAGCGGCGATGTCTGAGCTGTGTGAAGCGCAACCCCGCATGACGTCTAGGAGGAGGGCAAAGGGCACGGCGAAGCCTCAATGGAGCGCAGCACCGGCCATCCAGCGTAGTCGAAGTCCGGCATCAGGCCACTTCGCGGTCGCGACGGCCTCTCAGCTCCCGCTCGAGCACACGTTCCTTCAGGTCCAGCAGCGGCACGAACTCTGCCGTCCGGCATTCGGCCAACTGTCGCCGCGCGATACCCAGCGCGTGGGAAAGATCCTCCTCGCTCAGCAAACGCGCGGCTTCCTGGAATATGTGTTCTGGTGCGAGCATGAGTCCTCGAAGTGCGCCTGACGCACGAGAGGCGGGAATATACCTATTTCATCATTCATCCACAATCCAGCTCTCGGGCTAGCCTTGGCGATGGCGCTCGCCCATTGGCTATCCGAGCCGTGTACAGCAGTTGGGGTGTGTGTGATTGTGGGCTTGTCTCGCGGATCTTGTGCGCGTTCGCACGGAGCGTGAGCGCATGATTCCTGCCGGCTCTGACGTCCGGCAGCGCTGGCGGGTGAGGGCTCGGCTGCCTGCCCCAGCTCAGCTGGGCAGGTCACCCCAGCGGCCTGTGGCGCGAGCGTAGGCCTCACCCCAATCGGCAATGGGACCCAGGGCGACATTGAGGGCGTGCCCCCAGTCCGTGAGGGCGTACTCGACCCGAGGCGGCACTTGGTGGAAAACCTGGCGTGTGACGAGCTGGTCGGCTTCGAGTTCGCGGAGTTGCTGGATCAGCACCTTCTCGCTCAATCCCCCGATGCGGCGCCGGAACTCGCCGAAGCGGAGCGGTCCTTCCCGCAGTTCCCAAAGAATCACGGCCTTCCACTTGCCGCCTACCACCTCGAACGCGGGTCCGATCCCGCAGGCATAGCTTCCGTTCGGCATGAACCCATCACTTACCAGTTGGTAAGTATCATACCATTTAGTCAGTACTTGCCGCAAGGATGGCACGTGTCCAGATAGCCAGAGGTCGACTTCAACGGAGTTGGAAAATGACCGACGTGACGATCCTGGGCCTGGGACAGATGGGCTCGAAACTGGCGGAGCTGTTGCTGGTCTCCGGGCGGAGCGTAAGCGTGTGGAACCGCAGCCCGAGGCCGACCCAGGTGCTGGCGGCAGCGGGCGCGGCTGCGCCGGAAACGGCCACGGCGGCGATTGCGGCGAGCCCGATCTCCATTGTCTGCGTATCGGACACCGCGGCCCTGCGCCAGGTCCTGGCCTTGGACGGGGCGGCGGACGCGGTGCGGGGGCGCCTGATCGTCGACCTCGGCACCAGCGGTCCGGAAGAGGTCCGCGAGACCCACGCATGGCTGACCGCGCGCGGTGCCCGCCACCTGGACGGCGCGATCCAGGCGGCTCCCAGCCAGATGGGGCAGCCAGACACGCCGATCCTCGTCGCCGGTCCCGCCAAGGATGTCCGCGAGGCCGAGCCGGTGTTGCGCGTGCTCGGCGGAAACCTGATCCATGTCGGCGAGAAGATCGACGCGGCGGCGTACATGGACCTCGCGACGCTGTCCTGGGTCTATGGCTCCTTCGCGGGCTTCCTGCACGGCGCGCGGGTCGCCGAGACCGTGGGTGTCGACGTCGGCGCCTACGGACGGCTGGTGCAGGACATCTCGCCGAGCTTCGGCGCGTTCTTCCGCCACGAGGGGGAGGTGATCCAGTCGGGCGACTTCACGATCACCGAGAGCCCGCTGCGGATTTCCATCCCCGCCGTCGCACGCATCCTCGGAACGTCGCAGGCACTGGGGTTGGACGAGGCCCTGCCGCTCCTGCTTGACGGCTGGCTGCGCCGGGCCGAGGCCCAGGGACTTGCCGACAGGGAACTGGCTGCCCTCATCCAGGTGCTACGCTCCCCCGCGCTGCCCTCGGTCCGCAGGGCGGCCGAAGCCGGTTGATCCCGGGGCGCGCGGCTCACCTGCGGCACGGCGGCGTCGGGGTCGAACGCGACAACCCTCCGATGCCGCCGCGACGCAGGCGAGAAGCGGCGTCACATCGGATGCAGGGGCCTGATAGTCCGATCCATTGTCATCAGGCCGGATGGTTCACGGCCCCGGCGTGGCCGCCCGAACGCGGCCGGAGCCAAAGCCGCAGCATCAGCGCCGCCAGCTTCCGCTTGCGGACCAGGAGCGCCGCCCGGCCCGGGCTGAGCCAACGCCGGCGCCGTTGATCCTGTTCCGGCCAGCTTTGGAGCTCTTCGGTGACGTTCAGAAGGAACACGGTGACATCCAGGTCGACGGACCGGCCGGACCTCAGCCGCTTCACGTCGCGATAGCTGCCGATCGGCTGCGGGGCGACCTCACCGCGGACTCCCGCCTCCTCGTATGCCTCGCGGGCGGCGAGATCGTGGGGTTCTACGCCCTCCTCAGCGCCGCCCTTCGGGATGATCCAGCGCCCCGCCCGGCGCGAGGTAATCAGGAGGACCTCCGGGTGCCCCTTGACCAGCCGGTATGGCAGAGCGGCGTACTGCCTGCGATCGCGATGGGGATTCATCGTGAGGCGGCCGGGCGGTCCCAGAACGGCTTGGCCTTCGAGAAATGCTCCCAGTCCGCCACGAGCTCCGGCTCCAGGTCGATCAGGCCGTGCGCGTGCCACCCCTGGACGAGACCGCCCCCGACCCAAAGCTCCGCAGCCTGCCCATCCGGGACATCCTGCGCCAGCGTCTCGACCAGGCGCCGCGCCGTCGCCACGTCGTTGAGGTGGCCAAGGGTCTGCTGCAGCGCACTCAGCTGCTTGAGGTAGCGATCGTAGGCGCGCCCCTCGTAAAGCGAGCGGAAGAACTCGCTGATATAGCGTAGTTTCTTGAGCGCGATCCGCAGCCGGTGGCGGCCTTCCGTGTCCATATCCGCGAACCCGGCGCCCCGCTTGCGTGCCTGCCGGTGGCGGCGGTCGAGCAGCACGTCCGCGTGTGCACGCACCGGCGTGAAGAGTCGCGCTGCGTCCTCGGACAGATCCTGGTGCCTCCAGCTGCGCGCCTCGAGCCATCGCCCGAGCCGCAGCACCAGGGCCGTGTAGCGCTGCGACCCGAGGCTCGCGCGCAGAGAGGCACAAGCGGCTTCGCGCGCGGCCGACGCAGCTTCGGCGACAAGCCCCAGACGCTGGTCGCCGGGCAGCGCCGCAGCGACCGGTCCCAGGAGCTCCTCGCCGAACACGTCCCAGTCGCGCACGGTGCCGAGCTCCGCCGCAATCCACCTCGTTTCGGCGGAGAGCCATTCGGCCTGATCGCGCGGCAGCATGCGGCGGAACAGAGAGACCGCCGAACGCAGGCGGCGCAGGGCGACCCGCATCTGGTGGATGCCTTCCGGCAGGCCCGCCTCCACCACGGCTCTTTCGTTGGCCATCATGTGGGCAAGGCAGTGACGGATGATGCGCTCCACCGCCTCCTCGGTGGTCGCTTCGGGCGGCAGGTCGAGATTGCCTGCCTTGACGACGGGCGGCACGCCGGGGGAGATCAGATCGTAGCCCCGGTCCGACTTGGCGCGGGTCTCGATTCGTACCGGGATGGCCTCCGCGATCCCCAGGGCCAAGTCGTATAGCGCCTCGGGACGTCCGACCTTCAGCTCCAGCTCCAGCTCGGCCACGGGTTCGCAGCGCCCGTCGGCCGTGCGGATCTCGCCCTCGTCGATCGCGACCTCGACCGAACCTCCGGGAAGGTCGAGGAGCCGCACCGCGCGCCGGACTTCGACCGAGAAGGCGGGCTTCAGCTCGGATGGCTCGACTCCCGCGAGCCGTGCGCGCCGGACCTCACCATCCAGCGCGACCAGGTCCGGCCGTCGCTCGGGCACCGGAACCTCCCACTCGGCGCGGTCGAACAGCGGCCCAGTCGACCCGTCCGCGGCCTTCAGCGTCTGAACGTGTGTCCCGTCCTGCGTGCGCACGCGCAGAGAAAGGCCGCCGCGCCGCAGGCGGCGGTCCTCCGTATCGAAATAGACGCTCTCGAGCCGCTTCGGGGCCCGCTCGGGCTGTCCCGCCGCGAGGGCGCGAAGCTCGGCCACCCTGCCGAGATCCTCGGGCTGAATGCGCAGCTTCAGCTCGATCTCCGTGTTCCCCATCACCTGTCCTCACGCACAACGCTTCTCCTGTCGGAGTGCCGGGGTGGGTGCTTCCGGGACAGGTACAACAGGGCAGGCAGCCGAGCATCCTGCTGCCCGCTGTCGCTCCTCGCTCGATCGGCTCGCCGCGCTTTGGTAGCCGACTGGCCCCTTTGTGCCCGTTGAGCGGACACAGCCTCGACCCGCGGACCGGCTCCTGCGGCAGCGCCATTCCGCTGTTTTCGAAGTAGCACAAACAGACTGATGCCGGATATTTCGTGCAGAGCAATGATGCGTAGAGCATCGCGCATTCAGGCTGATCGACAACCAGTCACCAAGGGAGGTTGTCATGCCATTCAAGATAATTGCGGGAACATTCCGGGTTGTGAACTACTCGCCGGACGGGGACTCCGTACGCTTTGGCCCGAACGTGCCGAGCTTTCTGGGAGACCTGTCCGGCCCACCTGCAAGCGTGAACCAGCGCGGCGACGTGCAGCTGCGCATCGAAGCCATCGACACGCTGGAGACGCATTACTCGGCCGCCGGCGGCGGCACCCTCAACCAGCCCCTGGATCTCGCGACCAAAGCCCGGCAACGCCTGCTCGACTTCGTCGGGATCACGGACGTCGTGTGGGACCGCCGCGGGATGAACGTGGTTTCGGCCCGCGATGGGACCGAGGGATACATCCTCTCCCGGGCCGTCGAGAAGTTCGGGCGCCCCGTTGCGTTCGTGTTCGCGGGCCCGCCGCCCGAGACCGACGGCAGCGAGGTGTTCCTGGACGAGGATCGGCTCCAGGCGAGCTACAACCATGTCGTGCTGGCGGAGGGGCTGGCCTATCCGACCTTCTACACGGGGCTGTTCGCGGACCTCAGGCGTGCGTTGGCGACAGCGACCCGACAGGCGCGGACGGCCGGACTGGGCATCCATGCCCGCGATGCCACCACCACCGGCTTCAACGCGACCTCCCTCTCGGTCGTGACGGACGATGCGGTGATCCTGCCGAAGCTGTTCCGGCGCATTGTCGAGCACATGGTCGGCGTCGGGACGGCGATCGGCTTCAAGGGGAGCCTCGCGGCCTCACGCGAGCCGGTCCTGGATCTCGCGACAGCCAATTTCACGCATTTCGACACCTTCGTGGAACAGGCGCCTGGCACGACCGCGATACGGCTGACCCGCGATCCGGAGGAGCTGGTGTTCGACGCCATGCCGTTGCGCCCCGCCAACCACTTCTCCGCCATGCTGTCGGGCGGACTGCAGGGCGCCGAAGACCCGCGGCGTTGACCGGCGCGTGGCCTTCGGCGAGAGCGCATGGCAGCCCTTGGCGGGCCATCGACGAGCGGCGCATGCGCTGGCGCGATGACGGCCTGCCCCGCTGCATTCCGCAGCGCAGGCAGGCCCGCCTGGACGCCGGAGGCCGATCGACGACGACTCGTCCCGGCCTCAGGTGCCGTGGCGCCGGCTGTCGGGGCCGGCCCCGACCAGGGGCCCGGCATAGATCCCGGTGCGCAGCCCCTCGGCATCGGCAATGCCGCGGTACATTCCGGAGCTGTTGAACGGCAGCGCGACGTTGCCCAGCCCGTCGACGGCGATCAGCCCGCCCGAGCCGCCGACCGGCGCGATCTCGGCGACGATGGCCTCGGCCGCCTCGGCGAGGGACTGCCTGCCCCAGCGCATGCGCGCATCGATCTCGTGGGCCACGGCATAGCGGATGAACAGCTCGCCATGGCCGGTCGCCGAGACGGCGCAGGTCCTGTCGTCGGCCCAGGTTCCGGAGCCGAAGACGGGGCTGTCGCCCACGCGGCCGACGGCCTTGGCGGTCATCCCGCCGGTCGAGGTGGCCGCGGCGAGATGGCCCTTTGCGTCCAGGGCGACCGCCCCAACGGTTCCGTGCCGGCGCGCCTCGTCCCCATCGTCGGCGGCGCCGCTGCGGCGGCGCTCCAGCTCGTCCTGCAGCGCCTGCCAGCGCTGGTCCGTCCGGAACCACTCGGGCCCGCGGTGCTCGAGACCGATCTCGCGGCAGAATTGCTGCGCCCCCGCGCCGGCAAGCAGCACGTGATCAGACCGCTCCATGACGGCGCGGGCGGCCAGGACCGGATGGCGCGGTCCGAAGATCCCGGCGACCGCACCGGCCCTGCGGTCCCGCCCGTCCATGACGGCCGCGTCCATCTCCTGGCCGCCGGCGGCATTGAAGACGGCCCCCCGCCCGGCGTTGAAGAGCGGATTGTCCTCGAGCGACTTCACGGCCTCGACGACGGCGTCCAGCGCCTGGCCACCGCGGGCGAGGACGGCATAGCCCGCGCTCAGGGCGTCCCGCAGGCCGGCATGGTACTGGGCTTCCTTTTCCGGCGTCATGGCCTCGCGCCGGATGGTTCCGGCGCCGCCATGGATCGCCAGCACGGGACGGGGTGTGGGCATCTCAGGTCCTCAGGTGGATCAGCGGAGAAAGGCCGACATGGCCGAAATGGCGTTCATCCAGCCGATCGCGTCACCGACGGAAGCCGCGGGCAGCTCGAGCCGCAGCGCATCGATGCGCCGCGCCGGCGGCAGCACCGCCGCGAGATCGGCCAGCGAGGGATGGTTCATCTCGAATTCGAGGGTCAGCGGCGGTTCGATCACGAAGGGCTTCATCTCGCCCAGGCGGCGCAGAGCGCGCAGCGCCCCGTCGCGGATCGCCCGTCGCGCCGCAGCGACCGGAAGGTTGCGGCCGGCGCGGTTGCCCAGGGCCTGCTTGACCTCGACCAGCTCGGCCTCCGGGAAGAGGTCCCGGTTCTCCCGGGCGCAGCGGTCGTCCCCGGTGACCAGGGCGACGGGCACGCCCAGCGTGCCGGCATAGGCGCCGTAGAGGCCGGGCTCGCCGAGCTCGCGCCCGTTGATGCAGACGGCGCGGAAGGCGAAGCCGTTGGTCGTGTGGGCCAGGATCCCGAACCCGCCCGCACGGGCGTGATGCCCGATGCAGAAGACGGCGTCGAAGTCCGGCGTGAGCCCGGCGAACATGTTCAGCGGCTTCGGCTTGCCGAGGATCAGCTCCGCCGAGGCGTGCAGCGCCTCGGGCAGGAGGTTCGTCATGGGGCCGTGGGCATCGTTGACCAGGATCTCGCTCGCCCCGGCCTCCAGCGCGCCCTCGATGGCGGCGTTGACCTCCTCGGTCATCAGGCGGCGCGCCCGCTCGTACTCGGTGTTGCCGGGCCGGCACTGCTCGGGCGAGACGACGCCCGCCACCCCCTCGATATCGGCCGAGACGTAGATCCTCATGGCGCCTTCCCCCTGTCGAGCCAGTCCGCAAGCGCCGGGCGCTCGTGCCCGTTCCTGCCGGTCGTGCGCGGCGCCGCGCAGAGCGCGTTCAGGACCGCCTCCTGGGTGGCCTCGGCGGCGGCCCGGAAGAGCAGGTCGATCCGGCTCTCGTTCAGGACACGCACGGAGACGATGTCGCCGGGCTCGTCGTGGCGGATGCGGCATGCCGTCGTGAAGGCGAGCGCGATGTCGCCGCTGCCGTGGCCCCAGAAGGCGCCGAGGCGCGCCAGCCCGGCGCCGCCGCGCCGCGCGATGCGGCGGAGCTGCCGCGATTCCAGCGGCACGTCGGTCGCCATCACCAGGATCACCGAACCGCGCTCGCCCTGGGCCGCGTCGGTCCCCGGCGGAACGGGGCGGCGGCCGTCCGGAAGCACCAGGTCGCCCGGGCGGCCGAAATTGGCGAGCGCCAGCACCCCGAGGTGGAACCCGCCGCCGTCGAGGTCCAGGCTCCGGGAGGCCGTCCCGATCCCGCCCTTGAAGCCGAAGGCGCTCATGCCGGTGCCGGCCCCGACCGCCCCCTGTTCGACGGCGCCGCCGGCGGCGCGGGCCAGCGCCTCGGCGGCGTCGGCCTCGGTCAGGGCCAGGGCCTGGATGTCGCTGAGATAGCCGTCGTTGCACTCGCAGACGACGGGGTTCACCGTCGCCGTCTCCCGCCCGATGTCGGGGTTGGCGGCGATGGCGTGGCGCACCAGCGCGTTGAAGCCGGTTCCGACCCCGAAGGTATTGGTCAGCAGGATCGGGGTCTCCACGGCGCCGAGCTCCTCGACCTGGATCAGGCCGGCGCTCTTCCCGAAGCCGTTGATCACCTCGACCGCGGCGGGGACCTTGTCGCGGTAGAGGTTGCCGCCATGGGGCAGCACCGCGGTGAAGCCGGTGCGCAGCTCGCCTTCCATGCGCGTGCGGTGCCCCACGAGGACGCCGGGCACGTCGGTGATCGCGTTGAGCGGCCCCGCCGGCATGGTGCCGCAGGCGAGGCCGAAATCGCGGGCCAACCTGGTCCCCGGCATCACAGGCGCTTCAGTTTGGGGTCGAGGGCGTCGCGCAGGCCGTCGCCGAGGACGTTGAAGGCCAGGACGGTCACAAAGATTGCGAGCCCCGGGAAGACCGTCACATGGCTGGCGACGCCGATATAGCTGCGCCCGTCCGCGAGCATGGCCCCCCATTCCGGGCTCGGCGGCTGCGCCCCCAGCCCGATGAAGCTGAGGCTCGCCGCCGTCAGGATCGCGGTCCCGATGCGCATGGAGAAGTAGACGATCACGCTCGGGAGCGTTCCGGGCAGCAGGTGGCGCAGCAT
The DNA here is from genome assembly GCF_017355985.1 of Arenibaculum pallidiluteum. Taxonomy (GTDB): domain Bacteria; phylum Pseudomonadota; class Alphaproteobacteria; order Azospirillales; family Azospirillaceae; genus Arenibaculum; species Arenibaculum pallidiluteum. Next base: position 130,326 of record NZ_JAFIQU010000006.1, on the reverse strand, counting down.
GACCATGCGGTTGCGCACGCCGATCGCCCGCGCGGCATCGACGTAGACGGCCTGCTTGAGCGCCAGCGTCGAGCCGCGCACCAGCCGCGCGAAGACGGGCACGCTGAAGACCGCGACCGCGTAGATCACGTTGTCGATGCCCGGCCCGAGGATCGCGATCACGCCGATCGCCAGCAGGATGCCGGGAAAGGCCAGCAGCACGTCGCAGCTCCGCATGATCGCGGAATCGACCCACCGGCCGTAGAAGCCGCTGATCAGGCCGAGGGCGACGCCGACGAAGCCGCCGAGCGTCACGGACAGGAAGCCGACCGCGAGCGAGATGCGGGCCCCGTAGATGATGCGGCTGAGGATGTCCCGGCCGTAGGCGTCGGTTCCGGCCCAGTGGGCGGCGGAGGGGCCTTCGAGGATCCGCATGTAGTCCGGCTCGGCCGGGTCGTACGGCGCGACCAGGGGGGCGCAGAGCGCGACCAGCGCGAGGACGAGCAGGAACGCGCCGGCGAGGATCGCGAGCCTCTCGTGCCGGAACCGGCGCAGGAACTCCCGCCAGGGGCTGCGGACGGGCCGCGCGGCCGCGGAGGCCAGGTTTGCGGCGGCAGTCATTTGTAGCGGATCTCCGGGTTCGCGAAGGCGTAGAGCACGTCGACCGCGAGATTGATCAGGATGAACTCCAGCGAGAAGAGCAGGATCTCCGCCTGGATCACGGGATAGTCGCGGTAAGAGACGGAATCCACGAGAAGCCGCCCGAGGCCGGGCCAGGAGAACACCGTCTCGACGACGATCGAGCCGCCGAGCAGGAAGCCGAACTGCAGGCCTACCATGGTGATCACGGGGATCAGGGCGTTGCGGAGCGTGTGCTTCCAGATCACGAAGCGCTCCGGCACGCCCTTGGCGCGGGCGGTGCGGACGTAGTCCTCGCGGGCGATGTCGATGAAGGCGGAGCGCGTGAAGCGCGCCATCACCGCCGCGACGCCCAGCCCCAGCGTCAGGGACGGCATCAGGAAGTGCTGCCAAGTCCCGTAGCCGCCCGTCGGGAGCCAGCCGAGCTGCACCGAGAAGGCGTCGATCAGGAGCAGGCCGAGCCAGAAGGACGGGAATGAGATCCCCGAGACCGCCAGCAGCATGCCGGTGTAGTCCTGCCAGCGCCCGCGCTTCACGGCCGACAGCACGCCGATCAGCAGCCCGACGACGGTCGCCCAGGCCATGCTGGCGACGGTCAGCCAGACCGTCGGCATCAGGCGCTCGCCGATCTCCTCGCTGACCGGACGCCGGGTCTTCAGCGAGATGCCGAAGTCGCCCTGCACGGCATTGCCGAGGAACACCGCGTACTGCTCCCAGACCGGGCGGTCGAGGCCGAGCGCCTGGCGGACGGCGGCGACATCCTGCGCGGTGGCGTCGGGGCCCGCGACCAGCCGCGCGGGATCGCCGGGCAGAAGGTGCACGAAGGCGAAGACCAGCAGCGATATCACGAGGATGACCGGCACGGTGCCGATCAGGCGTCTGATCAGGTAGTTGAACATGTACTCATCCAGAAGGTCGGCATCGTCCCCGCCCCGGGCTCTGCGGGAGCCCGGGGCGGGGACGTTCGGTCCCGATCAGTCCTTGAAGGAGGCTTCCTCGAGCGAGAAGCCGCGATCGGGCAGCATGTAGACGCCGCTCAGGCCCTTGCTCTGCGCCGTCAGGAGCTGGTTGGTGCCGAGGAACACCCAGGGCGCGTCCTGCCAGATCTGCTTCTGCGCATCGGCGTAGAACGCCGCCCGCTTCTCCGGATCGGCGGTGCCGATGGCGCTGACGATGGCCTTGTCGACGGCGTCGTTCCGGTAATAGGCGACGTTGAACATGGCCGGCGGGAAGCTGGTGCTCGCCAGGAGCGGGCGCAGCGCCCAGTCCGCGTCACCGGTCGAGGACGACCAGCCGGCGAACTGCATCCTGACGGTTGCGTCCTCGGGCTTGGACACGCCCCAGACCCGCTGCGCCTCGACGCCGGCCTCGAGCGGCTCCACCTTCACCTTCACCCCGACCTGCGCGAACTGCTGCTGCAGGAACTGCATCGCGCGGATGGCCGTGGTGTTGTTCTTCCCGAACATCTCGGTCTCGAAGCCGTTCGGGTATCCCGCCTCGGCCAGCAGCGCCTTGGCCTTCTCCAGGTTGAAGGCGTAAGGCTCCTGCTGCTTGTAGAACTGCAGCAGGGACGGCAGCGGCGAGTCGGTGGGATCGCAGTAGCCGGACTCGACGACCTTGCAGTAGGCCTGCTTGTTGACGGCGTAGTTCAGCGCCTGGCGGACACGGACGTCGTCGAAGGGCTTCCTCATGGTGTTCATCGCCACGTACCAGGCGACGATCGAGGGCCGCTTCACGACTTCGAGGTTGGGGTTGCGCTCGGCGACCGCCACCATCTCCGGCGGCAGCGGCGTGACGAACTGCGCCTCGCCCGCCTGCAGCATGGCGATGCGGCTGCCGTTCTCGGGCACCGAGCGGATGGTGACGCCGTCGACCTTGGGCAGGCCCTGCTTCCAGTAGGTCTCGTTGCGTTCGGTCTCGAAGGTGTCGGCGGCCCAGCGCTTGAACTTGAAGGCGCCGGTCCCGACCGGGTTGCGGCCGATCTCCTTGCCGTACTTCTCCAGCGCGGCCGGGCTGATGATCATCGCGCCGGGATGGGCGAGGTTGTTCGGGAACGCTCCGAAGGGCTCCTTCAGCAGCACCTTCACGGTGTAGGGATCGACGACCTCGACCCGGTCGACCATGGACACGAGGCTGCGGCGGGACAGGCGGTTCTCGGGATTGGCGAGGCGCTCGATATTGACCTTCACCGCCTGGGCGTTGAAGTCGGTCCCGTCGTGGAACTTGACGCCCCGGCGGAGATGGAAGGTGTATTGGGTCGCGTCGGGGCTGGCCTCGAAGCGCTCGGCCAGCAGCGGGACCAGCTTCATGTCCCGGTCGAAGCCGAAGAGACCCTGGTAGACCGTGCGCAGCGAGGTCTGCGACAGCGTGTCGTTCACGTTGGCGGGATCGAGGCCGGTCAGGTTGTCCTGCACGCCGACGACCAGCGTCTTGGCCGATACCGACGTCGGGATCGCAGCCAGCGCGACGATCGCGCAGGCCGTCATCAGTTCCTTGATTGCCACTTGCGTCTTTCCTTCTTGCCTTGGCTTCACGCGAAGTCGCCCACCCTGTGCCGGGCGACGAAATGTCCGGGCGCGACCTCCACCAGCCGCTGCCACTCCGGCTCGTCCCCGACCCGGCGCATCGGGCTGGGGACCTCGCCTTCGAGCAGCGGACGGTCGCGGTCGCGCCGCGTCGGGTCGGGGACCGGCACCGCCGCCATCAGGCGGCGGGTATAGGGATGCTGGGGGTTCTCGAAGACGGCCTGGCGCGGCCCGAGCTCGACGATCTGGCCGAGATACATCACCGCGACGCGGTGGCTGACGCGCTCGACTACGGCCATGTCGTGCGAGATGAAGAGATAGCCAAGCCCGCGCTTCTCCTGGAGATCCATCAGAAGGTTGACGATCTGCGCCTGGACGGAGACGTCCAGCGCGGCCACGGCCTCGTCCGCGATCACGAGCTCGGGCTCGGATGCCAGGGCGCGCGCGATGCAGATGCGCTGGCGCTGCCCGCCCGAGAATTCGTGCGGATAGCGCTTGGCATGGTCGGGCGACAGGCCGACATCGACGAGCAGCTTGGCAACGCGCTCCTCGACCTCGCTCCCCGTGGCGAGGCCGTGGGTGATCAGCGGCTCCGCGATGCTGAAGCCGACCGTCAGGCGCGGGTTGAGCGAGGCGTAGGGGTCCTGGAAGATGTACTGGATCTTCCGGCGCATCCGGAAGCGCTCTTCCCGGGACATCGAGAAGATGTCGCTGCCCTTGAACCGGATCGCCCCGGAATCGGCCTCCTGGATCTGCATGATGGTCCGGCCGGTCGTCGACTTGCCGCAGCCGGACTCGCCGACGAGCGCGAGGGTCTCGCCGGGGCGCAGGTCGAAGCTGACGCGCTCCACCGCGTGCACGCGGCCGGCCAGCCGGCCGAAGAGCCCGCGGCGCACCTCGAAGCGGGTGACGAGGTCGCTGACCTCGAGGAGCGGCTGCCTCCCCGGCCTGACCGTGTCCTGGATCCGCTCGGCGCCCGGCGCGACGCCGTCCGCGGCCGTTCCGTCCTCCATCCGGAGCGCAGGGAAGCGCCGCGGCAGCGGCTGCCCCGCAAGGCTCCCGAGGCGCGGCACGGCGGCCAGCAGGGCGCGCGTGTAGGGGTGCTGCGGCCGGGCGAAGACGTCCTCGACCGTGCCCTCCTCGACCTTGCGGCCGCCATTCATCACGAGAACGCGGTCCGCGACCTCGGCCACCACCCCCATGTCGTGGGTGATGAACATCACGGCCATGCCCATCTCGTCCTGCAGGGTCCGAATCAGGCGAAGGATCTGGGCCTGGATCGTGACGTCCAGGGCGGTGGTGGGCTCGTCCGCGATCAGCAGGCTCGGCCGGCAGGACAGCGCCATGGCGATCATCACGCGCTGGCGCATGCCGCCCGAGAGCTGGTGCGGGTGCCTGTCGAGAAGCCGGCGAGCCTCCGGGATGCGGACCTTCTGCAGCATCGCCAGGGCTTCCGCCCGCGCCTCGCGCCGGCTCAGCCCCTGGTGCAGCATCACGGCCTCGGCGATCTGGTCGCCGATGGTGAAGACCGGGTTCAGCGACGTCATCGGCTCCTGGAAGATCATCGCGATCTCGTCGCCGCGCGTGGCGTTCATCGCAGGCAGCGACTGCCGCGCGAGGTCGCGACGCCGGCCGTCCCGGCCGTTCAGCCACATGGAGCCGGCCGCGATGCGCCCGCCGCCGAATTCGACGAGCCGCATCAGGCTGAGGGAGGTCACGGACTTGCCCGAGCCGGATTCGCCGACGATGGCCAGCGTCTCGCCGCGCTCGATCCTGAAGCTCAAGTCGTCTACGGCGCGGAACGCGCCGTCCTCGGTCGGGAACTCGACGGTCAGGCCCTGTACGTCGATCAGCGGCACGGCCGGGGCTGCAAGCGGCGATGCGGCGCTCGTGGCGGCGTTCATGGCTGACATGGTCTCGGGGATCATCCGCGGTTGATCAGGGCATCGAAGGCGCCGCGGATGCGCCGCCAGACGGGGCCGGGCCGCCCCTGGCCGACCGCCGCGCCGTCGAGCGAGACGACGGGCGCGACCTCCTTGGTGGTGCTGGTGACCCAGACCTCGTCCGCGGTCCTCAGCTCGTCCAGGGTGACGTCGCGCTCCTCGACGGTCAGGCCTATTCCGCGGGCGATGCGCAGGACGACCTGCCGGCTGATGCCGTCGAGGATCCGATGGTCCGCCGCGGGCGTGACCACGCGCCCCTCCCGGACGATCAGGACGTTGCTGGAGGAACACTCGGTGACCAGCCCGTCGCGGTGCAGGATCGTCTCGAGCGCGCCATTCTCCTTGGCGAACTGGGCGGACAGGACCGCCGGCAGCAGGGCGATCGCCTTGATGTCGCAGCGCTGCCAGCGGATGTCGGGGGCGGTGACCGCGGCGAAGCCCGCGGCCAGCGCGTCGGGCTTCAGCCGAGACAGGGGCGATGCGAAGCCGAAGACCGTCGGCCTGGTGTTCGCCGGGAAGGCGTGGCCGCGCGTGTCCGGGGCGCCCCGCGTCACCTGGAGGTAGACCGTCGCGTCCGCGGCCCCGCAATCGGCGCGCAGGCGGCGCAGGACCTCGCCCAGCCGTTCGGCAGCGGGATCCAGCGCGATGCGCAGCGCCGAGAGGCTCCGCCCGAGACGCGCCAGATGGGCGTCGATCTCGAAGGGCTCGGTCCCGTAGAAGGCGACGACCTCGTAGACGCCGTCGCCAAAGACGAAGCCGCGATCCAGCGGCGAGACCTTGACCTGATCCAGGGGAGCGTAGCTGCCGTTCCAGTAAGCGAGCGTCATTCGGTATCCTCGATCCGGGCAGGCGCCGCCGCGGCGGGCCCGGCATTGTCGTCGACGAGATAGGGGTAGATGCGCTCGGTGAGCTCGGTCGCCTCGGCGACCGTCTGGCGCTGGCGCGTGAGCACCGCGGCGAGACCCTCGGCCATCGCCACGATCCCCGTGCTCGACGCGTGCAGGACCGGATGGCGGGCGCAGCCGAACAGGACTGCGTCGCAATAGGGAACCAGCGGCGAGGTCGGCGCGTCGGTGATGCCGATGACGGCGGCCCCCTGGTCGCGCAGCGTCCTGACCATCGAGACCGTCGACTTCGAGTAGCGCGGGACCGTCAACCCGATCACCACGTCGCCCGCCCCGATCCGCATGGCGTGCCGCATCATGCGCTCGGACCCGCCCCAGCCCGTGAGCAGGAGCTGTGCCCTGCAGAAGGGCGAGATGAGCTCCGCGGTGAAATCGGCGAGGGCCGCGCTGATGCCCGCGCCCACCAGCACGACCGTCCTGGCCGACAGGATCATGTCGGCGGCCTGCTGGCAGGCCTCGCCGCGCAGCATGTCCTCGCTCTCCGCGACGTTGGCAGCCGCGGCGCGCAGCGAGCTGACGAAGATCGCCGAGGGCTCGCGCGGGGCGCTCTCCTGGTCGCGGAGCTTCTCGATGGGGCCGATGGTCCGCCGGAACGCCTCGACCGAGCGCGCGCGGAACTCGGCGTAGCCCGCAAGGCCAAGCGAGCGGACGAACCGGTTGACCGTCGCGATCGACACGCCCGCCGACTTCGCGAGCTGCTCGATGCCCATGGTCGCCGATTGCAGCGGATGCTCGAGGATGTGGTCCGCAAGCTGCCCATGCAGCGCCGTCATCGAGGCCCGGTGCTGCAGGATCAGGGATATCAGGGAGCCGGAAGGTTCCATCGGGTCCGCATCGCCGGAAGATGATGTACTTTCTTTCTTTGGCGAACGCGAATGCAAGGTTTATTTTCATACGTTCGGCCGATGCGGCCGATGCTGCCGGCGGGCGATGCGTGGCCCGCGGGCGGCCCTTCGCGGGGCCGATGGCATCGTGCCGGATAGCCTGGTCCCGAGCCGTCGCCAAGGCGCGGCGGCTCAGGCGCAGGCCCGGCGAGACCGGCGTTCACGGCACAGGCCGCGTTTCATGGGCCGATCTGGGCGGACGCGCGCAGGGCGCGCCGCCACGGCGGCGGTCGCGGGCAGGGAAGGGGGCGGTGATCCCGGGGAACACGCTGGGGCTGGCACTCGCGGGCGAGGCGCCGCACGCCATGGCGTGGCCTTGCGAGGCCCGGGGGGGGGGGGCGCCGGGATCCCCGTGGTCGCGGACGCAGCCTGGCTGCGTCCGCTGCGGAGGGGCCGGTCAGGCCCGGGCTTCGGCTCCCGCCGGGGCCTTGTCGGCCAGGCCGCCCTGGCTGCTGCCCGCGGGCTGGCCGGCCTGGGGCTGGCGGGCCTGCTCCGCGGGCTCGGGATGATTTCGCGGGGGAAGTGCGGGGCCGGTGACGACGTCGAAATCGAACATGGGATCCTCCTGGGGTTCAGGAAGCCGCCCGGGGCAAAGAGTTCGACGTGTGACGGGTCTGCCGTGGAAATGCAGGTCGCGTGCTGATGCCGCCTCTTCGACCGGGCGGCTTCGGCATCTGCGACGGTGCGCGATCCTAGGCCGCCGGCTTAAACCGGCGGCGCCAATATCGGGACGGGCTGGTGCCCGGCATGCGGATCGCATCGACCATGCGCGGTACCATAGCCGATCATGCGGCCCCGGTCACGGGTATTTGGGGGTCACGGGTATTTGCGGGCGTTCTCGACCAGCAGCTGGTAGAGCTGGCGGATGAAGTCCTGCTGCTTCAGCCGCCCGAAGGGAAGGTTGTCGCAGGCGAAGTCCACCAGCGCGTCCGAGGCCTCGTTCGGGACGACCTCGTACCCGGCCTTGCGCAGGGCGCTGAGAACCGCGGCCGCCTGCTTGCCGTAGTCCTCGTTGAAGAAGCTCTTGTCGGCTCCGCGGATGGCGAGGGCGATGATTTCGCGGAGATCGCTCACGGCCGGCGCTCCGCGCCCGGCGAGGCATGGCGCCCCGTGCCCGGAGACGAGGGTCGTTCCGCGGCAGCCGTCCGCCCGGCCGGAATGCCGTGGCGCCGCAGCTCGGCATCCAGGCGCCCGCCCAGGAACAGGAAGAACATGCGCCAGTCGCTGACCAGCGACCACCAGGGATGGGTGAAGGTCGCGGGGCGGTTTCGCTCCACCGCGAAATGCCCGATCCAGGCGAAGAGGTATCCCGACACCACGGCGAGCAGGACCAGCAGCGGCTCGGCCGTCACCATGCCAGCGGCCAGCAGGACCAGCGCCAGCCCGGTGCCGAGGACATGGAGCAGGCGCGTCGCGGGCCGGCTGTGCTCGGCCAGGTAATAGGGCCAGAACTCCGCATAGGTCTGGAATCGACCGGCCATGACGACCTTCCCTCGCAGCGAGCCGCTCGCTTGCAATTCTCCAGTCCAGGCCATAAGTCAAGGGCCCTCTGTGAAAAGGAAGCCTCCCATGGGTTACAAGGTCGCCGTCGTCGGCGCGACCGGCAATGTCGGCCGCGAGATGCTCTCCATCCTCGCCGACCGGGAGTTCCCGGTCGAGGACGTGGCGGCGCTCGCCTCCGAGAAGTCGATCGGCAGCGAGGTGTCCTTCGGCGAGGACGACGTCCTGAAGGTGCAGGACCTCGCCCGCTTCGACTTCAAGGGCTTCGATCTCGCGCTGTTCTCGCCCGGGGCCAAGGTCTCGGCCCAGTTCGCCCCCCGCGCCGCCGCCGCGGGCTGCGTCGTGATCGACAACACCAGCCATTTCCGCATGGATCCCGACGTCCCGCTGGTGGTCCCCGAGGTGAACCCCGAGGCGCTGGCGGGCTTCCGCCGCCGCAACATCGTCGCGAACCCCAACTGCTCGACGATCCAGATGGTGCTGGCGCTGAAGCCGCTGCACGACCGCGCCCGCGTGCGCCGCGTCGTGGTCTCGACCTACCAGTCGGTCTCCGGCGCCGGGCGCGAGGCCATGGACGAGCTGTTCGGCCAGACCCGCGGCATCTACGTCAACGATCCCATCGTGAAGGAGCACTTCACGAAGCAGATCGCCTTCAACGTGATCCCCCACATCGACGCCTTCATGGAGGACGGCTCCACCAAGGAGGAGTGGAAGATGATGGTGGAGACCAAGAAGATCCTCGGCCCCTCCATCAAGGTCGCCGCCACCTGCGTGCGCGTGCCGGTCTTCCTCGGCCATGCCGAGTCCGTGAACGTCGAGTTCGACGAGCCGATCTCCGCCGAGGAGGCCCGCGAGCTCCTGCGCGAGTCACCGGGCATCGCGGTGGTCGACCACCGCGCCGACGAGGGCTACGTGACCCCCGTGGAGGCCGCGGGCGACGACCTGGTCTTCGTCAGCCGCATCCGCGAGGACATCACCGTCGAGAACGGCCTGCAGATGTGGATCGTCGCCGACAATCTGCGCAAGGGCGCGGCCCTGAACGCCGTGCAGATCGCCGAGGCGCTGATCCGCGACCATCTCGGCTGATCCCGGCCGTCGGGGCCGGCGGTTCAGCGCAGCGGATCGGCTTGGAAGCGGCGGGACGGCGCCACGAGCTGGTCCTGGGCACCGACGAGCTGCAGCTCGCGCGTGCCGGCGCGCCGGGTCGCATCGATCACGCCCCAGATCGCCGAGGCCGCGTGCTCCAGCGCGTCCCGGGGCGAGCCCGTCTCCAGCAACTTCGCAAGGAACAGTGCCGCCACGGCGTCGCCCGCGCCGTTCGGCGGCGGGTTCAGCGGCAGCAGGGGCGTCGCGATGATCCAGGCGCCCTGCGGCGAATCCAGAAGCAGCTCGATGGTGTCCGGCGGGGCGCCCTCGCGCACGAGCGAGGTGACGAGCACGTGGTGCGGACCCTGGGCGCGCACGGCGGCGGTCGCCTCCAGTGCCGAGGCGAGGTCGCCGACGGTGCGGCCAGACAGGGCCTCCAGCTCGAACTGGTTGGGCGTGATCACGTCGGCGGCCGGCACGGCGCGCTCCGTCATGAACTCGCGGATGCCCGGGCGCACGAAGAAGCCGCGTCCGACGTCGCCCATCACGGGATCGCAGCAGTACAGCGCCCCTGGATTTCCGCGGCGCACCCGGGCTACGGCGTCGAGGATCGCCTCGCCGAGGGCTGCATCGCCCATGTAGCCCGAGAGGACGGCATCGCACCCGGCGAGCCCGCCGCGCTGGTCGATGCCGTCGATGATCGCGGCCACATGCTCGGCCGACAGCACGTCGCCCGTCCAGGCGCCATAGCCGGTGTGGTTCGAGAACTGGACGGTGTTCACCGCCATGGCGTCGAAGCCAAGCCGCTGCAGGGGGAAGACGGCCGCGCGGTTGCCGACGTAGCCGTAGGCCACGTGGGACTGGATGGACAGGATCGACTTCATGGCCGCGGATGATGCCATGGACTGTCCTCGCGCGCACCGTCTATACCACTGGCGGGCGCGCAACCCAGACGCGCCGGTCCCTTGGGGAGACAGCCGATGGCCGCAACGCCCCGGCCCCGCCGCAGCGTCCTCTACATGCCGGGATCGAACCCGCGCGCCATCGAGAAAGGCCGCTCGCTGCCGGCCGATGCGCTGATCCTGGATCTCGAGGACGCGGTCGCGCCCGATGCCAAGGAGGCCGCGCGCGCCCAGATCGCCGCGGCGCTGACGGCCGGCGGCTTCGGCCCGCGCGAGCTGGTCGTGCGGGTCAACGGGCTCGATACGCCCTGGGGGCGCGACGACCTCGCCGCCATGGCGCGTGCGGGCGCCGATGCGGTGCTGCTGCCCAAGGTGGACGGGCCGGGCCCCGTGCGGGAGGCGGTGGCGCTGCTGGAGGCCAATGGCGCGCCGGCAGGGCTCGCTGTCTGGTGCATGGTCGAGACGCCACTGGGCGTCCTCAACGCGAAGGAGATCGCGGGCTCCAGCCCGCGCATGGCGGCGCTGGTCATGGGCACGTCGGACCTCGCCAAGGACCTGCGGGCGGCGCATACGCGCGATCGCCTGCCCATGCTGACCGCGCTGGGACTGTGCGTGCTGGCGGCGCGGGCGTACGGCCTCGCCGCGCTGGACGGCGTGCATCTCGACATCCAGGACGACGAAGGCTTCGCCTTCGCCTGCCGGCAGGGGCGCGAGCTCGGCTTCGACGGGAAGACGCTGATCCACCCGCGGACCATCGACGCTGCGAACGCGGCCTTCGCGCCCGACGAGGCCGAGATCGCCTGGGCGCGGCGGGTCGTGGCCGCCCATGCCGAGGCCATGGAGGCCGGCCGGGCGGTGACGCTGCTGGACGGCAAGCTGGTGGAGCTGCTGCACGTGCAGGAGGCGCAGCGCCTGGTCTCGCTGGCCGAGGCCGTGCGGGCGCTCACGGTGCAGCGCGGCGAAAGTCGGTGAACGGGACGGGAACATCTTCAGGGGGCGGCGTTGACTCCCCTGTCCTGCAGCGTTAGATCAGTCCGCGTTTGATCACAAGTGCTTGTGCCCGGCCGTACGTCCCTCCCCCCGCCGCGGCCCATCGAGGAAGACAGACATGGCAGGAACCGGCAGTCGGCCGCTCTCTCCTCATCTCCAGGTCTACCGTCCGCAGATCACCAGCGTCCTCTCGATCACCCACCGCATCACCGGCATCGGTCTCTCGGCCGGGCTGCTGCTGCTGGTCTGGTGGCTCGTGGCCGCGGCGACCGGGCCCGAGGCCTACGCCACCGTCCAGGGCTTCATGGGCTCCTGGCTCGGGCTGCTGCTGCTGTTCGGCTTCACCCTCGCCAACTGGTACCACTTCTGCAACGGGATCAGGCACCTGGTCTGGGATGCCGGTTACGGCTTCGAGATGCCGTCGGTCTATCTCGGCGGCTGGTTCGTGGTCGGCGCGGCGCTGGGCCTGACGGTCCTGACCTGGCTCGTCGCGCTGATCGTCTGGTGAGGTCGAGATGAACTCCTTCCGTACCCCCCTCGGCCGCGTCCGCGGTCTCGGCACCGCCAATGCCGGCACCCAGCACTGGTGGCAGGAGCGCGTGACCTCGGTCGCGCTGGTTCCGCTGACCCTGTGGTTCGTGATCGCCGTGATCGGCCTGATCGGCCAGCCCTGGGAAGCCGTGGCGCTGTGGCTCTCCAGCCCCCTCTCGGCGGTGCTGGCGGTGCTGTTCGTGGTGGTCTCCTTCTACCATGCGGCGCTCGGGCTGCAGGTGGTGATCGAGGACTACGTCCATTCCGAGGGCGCGAAGGTCGCCCTGCTGCTGGCGGTGAAGTTCCTCTGCGTGCTGCTCGGGACGGCCGGCGTCTTCTCCGTCCTCAAGATCGCTTTCGGAGGCTGAAGGCCATGGCGAACGCCTACAAGATCATCGACCACACCTATGACGTGGTGGTCGTCGGCGCCGGCGGCGCGGGGCTCCGCGCCACCTTCGGCATGGCCGAGAAGGGGCTGAAGACGGCCTGCATCACGAAGGTCTTCCCGACGCGCAGCCACACCGTGGCCGCCCAGGGCGGCATCTCTGCCGCGCTCGGCAACATGGGCGAGGACGACTGGCGCTACCACATGTACGACACCGTGAAGGGGTCGGACTGGCTGGGCGACCAGGACGCCATCGAGTACATGTGCCGCGAGGCGATCCCCGCGATCATCGAGCTCGAGCATTACGGCGTGCCGTTCTCGCGCACGCCCGAGGGCAAGATCTACCAGCGCGCCTTCGGCGGCATGACCGCCCAGTACGGCAAGACCCAGGCCTATCGGACCTGCGCCGCCGCCGACCGCACGGGCCATGCGATCCTGCACACGCTGTACCAGCAGGCGCTGAAGCACGATGCCGAGTTCTTCGTGGAGTATTTCGCCCTCGACCTGCTGATGGACGAGGACGGGGTGTGCCGCGGCGTGCTCGCCTGGAACCTCGAAGACGGCACGCTGCACCGCTTCCGCGGCCACATGACGGTGCTGGCCACGGGCGGCTACGGCCGCACCTACTTCTCCTGCACCTCGGCCCACACCTCGACCGGCGACGGCAACGCCATGGTGCTGCGCGCGGGCCTGCCGCTCCAGGACATGGAGTTCGTGCAGTTCCACCCGACCGGCATCTACGGCTCGGGCTGCCTGATTACCGAGGGCGTGCGCGGCGAGGGCGGGTACCTGACCAACAGCGAGGGCGAGCGCTTCATGGAGCGCTACGCCCCCTCGGCCAAGGATCTGGCCTCGCGCGACGTGGTCAGCCGCTCCATGACGATCGAGATCCGCGAGGGGCGGGGCGTGGGCCCCAACAAGGACCACATCCACCTGCATCTCGAGCACCTGGACCCGAAGATCATCCACGAGCGGCTGCCCGGCATCGCCGAGACCGCGAAGATCTTCGCCGGCGTCGACGTCACGCGCGAGCCGATCCCGGTGCTGCCGACCGTGCACTACAACATGGGCGGCATCCCCACGAACTACCGCTGCGAGGTCGTGCGCCCGACCGCGGACAACCCCGACGCGGTGGTGCCCGGACTGATGGCGATCGGCGAGGCCGCCTGCGTCTCGGTGCACGGCGCCAACCGGCTGGGCTCGAACTCGCTGCTCGACCTGGTGGTCTTCGGCCGCTCGGCCGCTATCCGCGCCGCCGAGGTGGTGGAGAAGGGCAGCAGCCATCCCGACGCCAAGCTCCCGGGCGAGGAGAAGGCGATCGAGCGGCTGGACCGCATGCGCAATGCCAATGGCAGCCTGCGCGTCTCGCACCTGCGGCTCGAGATGCAGAAGATCATGCAGAACAACTGCGCGGTCTTCCGCACCGGCGAGGTGCTGGAGGAGGGCGTCAGGCTGATGCAGGACGTCTGGGCGAAGCGGCCCGAGCTCGCGGTCACCGACCGCTCCATGGTCTGGAATTCGGACCTTGTGGAGGCGCTCGAGCTCGACAATCTGATGGTCCAGGCGGTGGCCACCATCAACTCCGCCGCCAATCGCCAGGAGAGCCGCGGTGCCCATGCCCGCGAGGACTTCTCCGAGCGCGACGACGAGAACTGGATGAAGCACACGGTGGTGTGGGTCGACGAGGCCGGCCAGACGAGGCTCGATTACCGGCCGGTGCATCTCTACACCCTCACCAACGAGGTGCAGGTGTTCCCGCCCAAGGCTCGCGTCTACTGACTCCTGCGCCGGGCGCGCTCCCCCGCGGGGCGCCCCCGGCCGCGACCTGACGCCCTCACCGAGGCCCGCGGCCGCAAGCCCCGCGGCCACCAAGGAAGAAGACCAATCCGATGGCTGAATTCGCGCTTCCCGCCAACTCGAAGGTCCAGCAAGGCAAGCGGGTCTCGACGGCGAAGGGCGCCAAGCGCGCCAAGAGCTTCAAGATCTACCGGTGGAGCCCCGACGACGGGCAGAACCCGCATCTGGACGAGTTCGAGATCGACCTCGACAAGTGCGGGCCGATGGTGCTGGACGCCCTCATCTACATCAAGAACGAGGTCGACAGCACCCTGACGTTCCGGCGCAGCTGCCGCGAGGGCATCTGCGGGTCCTGCGCCATGAACATCGACGGGACCAACACGCTGGCCTGCCTGAAGCCCATCGACGAGGTGAAGGGCGACGTCCGGATCTACCCGCTGCCGCACATGCCGGTGGTGAAGGACCTGGTGCCCGACCTGACCACCGTCTACGCCCAGTACCACTCCATCAAGCCCTGGCTCCAGGCGACGACGCCTCCGCCCTCGCGAGAGCGGCTGCAGAGCCCGCAGGAGCGCGAGAAGCTGAACGGCCTCTACGAGTGCATCCTCTGCTTCTGCTGCTCCACGAGCTGCCCGAGCTACTGGTGGAACGGCGATCGCTACCTGGGCCCGGCGATCCTGCTTCAGGCCTATCGCTGGCTCGCGGACAGCCGTGACGAGGCGACCGGCGAGCGGTTGGACGCGCTGGAGGATCCCTTCAAGCTCTATCGCTGCCACACCATCATGAACTGCAGCCGCACCTGCCCCAAGGGCCTGAACCCCGCCAAGGCGATCGCGGAGATCAAGAAGATGATGGTGGAGCGCCAGTAGGGCGCCCACCCCGCCGGATCGGCAGGGGCTCCCGGGGCGACCCGGGGGCCCTTCGCCTTTCCGGGCCTGCTCGAGGAACGCCGACTCCCATGTCCGATGGACCTCTTTCCCTCTACCGTGCGCGCCGCGGCACCGGCACGCTGAAGGCCGATGCCTGCCAGCAGCTGGCGGCCGAGAAGCTCCAGGGCCTCTACCAGGCGCTGCGCAACTACCGCCCGCAGCCCGACGGCGGCGCCACCGGGTGGCTCGCGCGCTTCGGCCTGGCCCGGCGTCCCGAGGAGCGGCCGGAACCGCCCCAGGGGCTCTATCTCTACGGCGGGGTCGGGCGCGGCAAGTCCATGCTGATGGACCTGTTCTTCGAGACGGCGCCGGTGGAGCGCAAGCGCCGCGTGCACTTCCACGCCTTCATGCTGGAGGTCCACCGCCGCCTGCATGAGATGCGCACGACGCGCAACGGCCGCGCCGACCGCAGCGTGGACGAGAGCCTGCCCGACCTCGCCCGCGAGATGGCGGACGAGGCCTGGCTGCTGTGCTTCGACGAGTTCCATGTCACCGACATCGCCGACGCGATGATCCTGGGGCGCCTGTTCACGGCGCTGTTCGGGCATGGCGTGGTGGTGGTCGCGACGTCCAACTGGCCCCCCGACGACCTCTACAAGGACGGGCTCCAGCGCGAGCTGTTCCTGCCCTTCATCGCCCTGTTGAAGCAGCGCCTGGACGTGCTGGAGCTCTCGGGCGGCGTGGACTACCGGCTGGACCGGCTGCGCGGCAAGCGCGTCTACCACCAGCCGCTCGGCCCCGCCTCGCGCCAGGCGCTGGAGGAGACCTTCGCGGCGCTCACCGACGGGGCGGAGCCCAGGGCCGAGGCGCTGTGGACCCAGGGCCGCAAGGTGGCGGTGCCCAAGGCCGCCGCGGGCGTCGCCTGGTTCACCTTCGACGAGCTCTGCGCGCGGCCGCTGGGCGCGGCCGACTACATGGCGATCGCGACCCACTACCACACGGTGATCATCGACCAGGTTCCGGTGCTGGCCGAGGCCCAGCGCAACGAGGCCAAGCGCTTCATGACGCTGATCGACGAGCTCTACGAGCACAAGGTCAAGACCGTGATCGCCGCCGACGGCCCGCCCGAGGCGCTCTACGCCCAGGGCCAGCACGCCTTCGAGTTCCAGCGCACCGTCAGCCGCCTGATGGAGATGCAGGCGGAGGACTACATCGGGTCCCTGCACATCACCTGAACGCGATCGTCCCTGCGGCACCATCCTCCATGGCGGCGGCCTGGACGCGGTCGTAGTCCGTGCGCGCCTTCTCGACCTTGTCGATGTTCGCCTCGGCCCAGCGGATCAGAGGCGTCAGGGTCTCGGCCAGGGTCGCGCCGAGCGGGGTGATGGCGTATTCGACCGTCACCGGCACGGTGGCATAGGCGCGGCGCGAGACCAGCCCGTCGCGCTCGAGGCTGCGCAGGGTCTGCGCCAGCATCTTTTGGGAGATGCCCTCGATCTCGCGGCGCAGCCGGTTGAAGCGCATGGGCCCGTTGCGTAGCAGGCCCAGGATCAGCACGGTCCACTTGTCCGCGATGCGGTCGAGCGCCTGGCGCGTCGGGCAGTTGGCGCCATAGGCGCAGGGCTCCCGTCCGCCCGCCCCGATCCCCGCGCGGGCCCCGGTCCCGTCCGCCACGCTCGCCGGCTCGGTCGCCTCCACCGCCCTCATTTCCGCCTCCTTCCGCTCCGCGGCGCCGCCCGCGGCGGTTTCGCCGCGGTAACCTGCGCACGGCAAGGTGCCTTCTTTACGCCAGAGCGCCGATCCCGCACTTAGTATCCATCGGTTACTGTAGGGATCAACCCAGATGAAGATCGCACTGATCGGCGCCTCCGGGAACGTGGGCTCGCGCATCCTGGCCGAGCTCGTGCGCCGCGGCCACCAGGTTACCGCCATCGCGCGCAACCCCGGAAAGATCACGTCGGCGCCCGGCGTCACCGCCGTGGCGGGCGATGCCGACGACGAGGACGGCCTGGCCGCGCTCGTCGCCGGGCACGACGCCGTGATCTCCTCGGTGATGTTCCGCGCCAGCGACCCCGAGAAGCTGATCGGTGCCGTGAAGCGCGCCGGCGTGCCGCGCTACCTCGTGGTCGGCGGCGCCGGCAGCCTCGAGGTCGCGCCCGGGACGAAGCTGTTCGACACGCCGGACTTTCCGGAGATCTACAAGGCCGAGGCCAAGGCCGGCGGCGACTTCCTCGACCGCCTGAGGCGCGAGCCCGGGCTGGACTGGACCTTCCTGTCGCCCTCGGCCCTGTTCGTCGCCGGCGAGCGCACCGGCAGGTTCCGCCTGGGAACCGACCAGCTCCTGGTCGAGCCCTCGGGCAAGAGCTGGATCTCCTACGAGGACTACGCGATCGCCCTGGCGGACGAGATCGAGGCGCCGCGGCACAGCCGGGCCCGCTTCACGGTCGGCTACTGACGGCATCCGGCGCG
Organism: Arenibaculum pallidiluteum; assembly: GCF_017355985.1. GTDB lineage: Bacteria > Pseudomonadota > Alphaproteobacteria > Azospirillales > Azospirillaceae > Arenibaculum > Arenibaculum pallidiluteum. Next base: position 112,922 of record NZ_JAFIQU010000006.1, on the reverse strand, counting down.
ACCCGGTTTCCGGGCAGCATCGCTTCCGGGCAGCATCGTGCCCCGTCCTCGGCAGGGAAGGCGGGCCGCCGCGGACCCGGAGCAGGACGGAGCCGCCCAGGCGCGGCTCCGTCCTTCCTGATTTCCCCCAGCACCCGTCTCGGCGTGCCGCATTCGCGGGGATACGCCCATCGTATGAGGCAGCGGCACGGATCCAACGGGCCTCCTGCGCGTTTCTGAGTGGCGGCCACTCCGGCGCACTGCGTCCCGGGCTTGCCGTGCAGGCGGATGCCGCAATGAATCCGCCGGGCATCGCAGATTTCACGCGTGGTTAACCTTGCGGGTGCCATGATGAGCCCGTCGGCTCGTCAATCCCGAGCCCCGCACTGGGAGGTTCCTGGTGAAGCACGTCGCCCCCATCAGCCGCGAGACCTTCGCCGCCATTCGCGCCGAGCTTCGTGGTGCCACGGTGACGCCCGGGACGACGTTCCTCCTGGTCTCCGGCGTCCATCCCAGGCTTGGCGAGACGATGCTGGTGCAGGATGGCCAGCAGGCGCATGTCGTGTCCGACACCGAGTTCACCGCCGTGGCGACTCCCGCGGCCGGCCGTGCGGCGGCCAAGTCCCAGCCGCGCATCAGGCGTTCGCTGCGCGCGGCCTGACGGCCCCTTCCGCAGCGCTCCCGCAGCTCCCAGATAAGGCTCCCGAGTAGGACCGGGCCCCGCCCGCCGCGTTCCGTCCGAGCCGGACGGAAGGCTGCGCCGCGCGGCGCAGGCACCTGCACGGCCGCCCATCGCCCCATCGACCGCCCGTGAAAAGGGGCTGGTGTTCGCGGCAGCCACCCCCATCTATTAACAAACGTTAACGCTTTTCTACCCCATCGGAGGGAGTGCCATGCAGCGACGGGACCGAGGCTTGTCCATGTGGGCCGAGGCCTGCGAGATGCTCGACCGCGCCGAGCGGCTGCACCGCCAGTTCTTCACGCCCGTGGCCAGCGCCGCCCACCCGGTCTGGGAGCCGCCGATCGACGTCTACGAGACGGATGCGGAATACGTCCTCGTCGTGGCGCTGCCCGGCGTCGCGCCCGGCTCGGTCGAGGTCACGATCGAGCGCCGCACCCTCACCGTCCTGGCCGAGCGCCACCTGCCGGCGCTGTCCGGCCGCGCCGCCATCCACCGGCTGGAGATCCCCCAGGGCCGGTTCGAGCGCCGGCTCGAGCTGCCGCCGGTCCCGCTCGAGCTCGGGCGCCGCGACCTCGTCGACGGCTGCCTGGTCCTGACCTTCCTGAAGCGCCGCTGAGCGCAGAGACAAAGCCATGTCGGAATTCCAGAACAGCCCGGCTGCCGGCCCCGGACAAGGTGCCGCCGGCCAGACCCCCTCTCCCGGCCCGCTGCCCGAGGACGCGCTGATCCTCCTGCCGGTCCGCAATGTCGTCCTGTTCCCCGGCCTCGTCCTGCCGTTCACAGTCGGACGCACGCGGTCCGTCGCGGCCGCGCAGGAGGCCGTGCGGCGCTCGCGGCCGCTGGGCATCATCATGCAGCGCGACGAGCGCGTCGACGATCCCCAGCCCGAGGACCTGCACGAGACCGGCACCGTGGCCGGCGTCCTGCGCATGCTGACGGGCCCCGAGGGCGCCCACAACATCGTCTGCCAGGGCCAGCAGCGCTTCCGCATCAAGGAGTGGCTGCAGGGCTACCCGTTCCTCGCCGCACGGGTCGAGCGGATCGCCGAGCCCGCCACCGACAGCGTCGAGATCCGGGCGCGCTTCAATCACCTGCGCGAGCAGGCGCTGGAGGGCCTGCGCCTGATGCCGCAGACGCCCCGGGAGCTGATCCAGGGCGTGGAGGGCATCACCTCGGCCGCGACCCTGGCCGATATGGTGGCGGCCTATCTCGACCTGGAGCCCGCCCAGAAGCAGGAGGTGCTGGAGATCCTCGATCTCGGGCAGCGTCTCGACCGCGTCTCGGCGCTGCTGTCCGAGCGGCTGCAGGTGATGCGCCTGACCCGCGAGATCAGCGAGAAGACCCAGAGCAGCATCGACGAGCGGCAGCGCGAGTACCTGCTGCGCGAGCAGCTCCGCACGATCCAGAAGCAGCTCGGCGACGCCGACGACCGCTCGGCCGAGGTGGAGGAGCTGTCCAAGGCCATCGAGCAGGCCGGCATGCCGCCCGAGGTGGAGGAGCACGCCCGCAAGGAGCTCCGCCGGCTCGAGCGCCTGCCGGACGCCGCGGCCGAGCACGGCATCATCCGCACCTATCTGGAGACGCTGGCGGATCTGCCGTGGTCCCGGACCTCGGCCAGCGCTATCGACGTGAACCGCGCCCGCGAAATCCTGGACGAGGAGCATTACGGCCTCGACAAGATCAAGAAGCGGATCCTGGAGTTCCTGGCGGTCCAGAAGCTGAACCCCCAGGGGCGCAGCCCGATCCTGTGCTTCGTGGGCCCGCCCGGCGTCGGCAAGACCTCGCTCGGCCAGTCCATCGCCCATGCGACGGACCGGAAGTTCCAGCGCATCAGCCTGGGCGGCGTCCATGACGAGGCCGAGATCCGCGGCCACCGCCGGACCTATATCGGCGCCATGCCGGGGAACATCATCCAGGCCATCCGCAAGGCCGGGACGCGCGACTGCGTGCTGATGCTGGACGAAATCGACAAGCTCGGCCGCGGGGTGCAGGGCGACCCCTCTGCGGCGCTGCTGGAGGTGCTGGATCCCGAGCAGAACGGGACCTTCCGGGACAACTACCTCGGCGTTCCCTTCGACCTGTCGAAGGTCGTCTTCATCGCGACCGCGAACGTGCTCGACAACGTGCCGGGCCCGCTGCGCGACCGCATGGAGGTGATCTCGCTGACGGGCTACACCGAGGAGGAGAAGCTCCAGATCGCCAAGCGCTATCTCGTGGCGCGCGAGCGCGAGGGCAACGGGCTGCAGCCGGAGCAGGCCGAGATCACCGACGATGCGGTGCGGGCCATCATCGGCTCCTACACGCGCGAGGCCGGGGTGCGCAGCCTGACCCGGCTGGTCGGGGCCGTGTTCCGGAACGCCGCCGTGCGCATTGCTTCGGGAGAGACCGAACGGGTGCGCGTGGATGCCGGCCACTTGGCCGAGATCCTGGGCCCGCCGCGCTTCGAGAACGAGGTCGCCATGCGGACCAGCGTGCCCGGGGTGGCCACCGGCCTCGCCTGGACGCCGGTCGGCGGCGACATCCTGTTCATTGAGGCCAGCCGCTTCCCGGGATCGGGACGGTTGATCCTGACGGGGCAGCTCGGCGACGTCATGAAGGAGAGCGCCCAGGCCGCGCTCAGCCTGGTGAAGTCGCGGACGCGCCAGCTCGGCCTGGAAGCCGAGACGCTGGAGAAGAGCGACATCCACGTCCACGTCCCGGCGGGCGCGATCCCCAAGGACGGGCCGAGCGCGGGCGTCGCCATGTACACGGCGCTGGTCTCGCTGCTCACGGACCGGGCGGTGGCCTCGGACGTCGCCATGACCGGCGAGATCAGCCTGCGCGGCCTGGTCCTGCCGGTGGGCGGCATCAAGGAGAAGGTGACCGCGGCGGCACGGGCGGGGATCCGCAAGGTGCTGCTGCCGGCGCGCAACCGGCGCGACTACGAGGACATTCCCGAGGACGTCCGCAGGTCGCTCCAGTTCGTCTGGCTGGAGACCGTCGAGGATGCGGCCCGCGCCGCATTCGACGACCAGCCCGAGGCGAAGGCCGGGGCCGCCTGACGGAAGATCCGGCCGTAGGCGCCTGATCTGTTGGGCCGGACCTTTCCCGTGGGGCATTCCCCGCGGGCAAGGCCGGCCTTTTTCTTTCAGCCGCTGAGGCGGGACAGCGCGAAGGCCGCGAGGAAGCCCGCCGCGGTGATCAGTCCGGCATATTCATGGGCGGTCTCGAAGGCTTCGGGGATCATGGTATCGACCAGCATGGCGAGGATCGCGCCTGCGGCCACCGTGTTCGCCAGCGCCAGCACGGCAGGCGGCGCGCCGGCCAGCGCCAGGTTGCCCAGCAGCGCCGCCGCGCCCGAGGCGAGCGCGATGCCGCCCCAGACGCCGAAGATGTAAGTGGCCGAGCGACCGGCCCTGCGCATCCCCGCGGCGCTGGACAGCCCTTCGGGCACGTTGGACAGGAACACGGCGGCGAGGGTCGCCACGCTGACGCCGGCGCCGCCCAGCAGGCTGGCGCCGATCACCACGGATTCGGGAATCCCGTCCAGCAGCGCCCCGACGGCGATGGCGAGGCCGCCGCCCTCCGAGGCGTCCTGCTGGCGCGCCTGCCCGGTCTGGCCCGAGCGCTTGCGATGCTGCCCGCCGCGTCGGGAGATGTAGAGGTTCGCGGCCGTGTACGCGAGGGCGCCCGTCAGGAACCCCGCCGTGGCGGCGGCGAAGCCGCCCTGGCGGTAGGCCTCGTCGACGAGATCGAAGGCGACCGCGGAGATCAGCACGCCGGAACCCGCGGCCATCACCGCCGCGACCAGCCGGGCCGGCAGCGTCACGACCTGGGCGATGGCAGCCCCGAGCACGAGGGCCGAGCCGCCCACGAGCCCCCAGATACCCGCCCACAGGGTCTGGGACATGACGCCTCCTCCGAAATTCCGGCGGGTCGATCCCACGGGCTCCGCCAACATGGCGGGACACCCTTGGTTCCGGCCGTCCCGCACCGCACATCATCCGTGCGGCCACCAGTTATCCCCAGAATCTGTGGATAAACCTGTGGGCCAGGCGTGTAGGGCAAGGCGGCCCAAGGCCTCGGCCGCGGATTAGCTGCTTGGCTCTAATCCAGAAGCGTCAAGCGACTGCCGAGTTCCGTCTTGACGGGCCGCGGAACTGCACCGGCGCCGCGCCTGTTGACCCGGATTTCGCGGCGCCTCGGCGGCGGCCGATCCATCCCGGAACCGGCGGCACGGCGACGGGCATGGGTGCGGGGGGAGGGCAGGAGCATGTCGCGCATGACCGGGTTTGCGCTTGTCTTCGCAGCCGGAGCCGCCATCGCCGGGCCTGCCGCGGCCGCCTGCCCCGGCGGGCGCGAGGAGTACCGGGACAGCCAGGCGGGCCTCGCCTTCGAGCCGCTTGCGGATCCCCGGATGGGTGCCGTGGTCTGCTATCCCAGCACGGTCTTCCGGAAGGTCGAGGAGGCCGACGGGAGGCTGCGCTTCGTCTCGGACGATGGGCTCGCCTGGTTCACGCTCTCGCGCGAGCGAGGGGAGGACGAGCCCGGGGCCACGGACGGTTCGGCCCGGGAGGCCATGGCGCAGGCGCTGGAGGAGCTGGCGGCCGAGCGCGCGGACGTCACCTATCGCCGGCAGGTCGGCGCGTGGTTCGTGGTCAGCGGCTATCGCGGCGACCGGATCTTCTACCGCAAGACCGTGATCGGCCCCGACGGGGCCGCCGACACGCTGCTGATCGACTTCCCGCGGGACCAGAAGCCCTTCTACTACGACATGGTCGAGCGCATGTCCTGGTCCTTCAAGCCGAAGGGCTGATCCCGCCGCGTTCGGGGCCCGCCCAGGCGCCGAGCGCCCGCAGGCGCGGCGTCTTCTTGCTCTGGTGCTCGGCCATACGGGTCAGCACCCGGTCCAGCATGCCGACCGCCTCGGCCGCGAAGGGGCCCTTGTTCAGCATCACGCATTCGGCGCGGGCGGCCATGGCGGCGTCCGTCATCTCGCCGCGCGACGGCATGCCTTTGCGCACGAACCGCTCCAGCACCTGCGTCGCCCAGATCACCGGCACCTGGGCGGCCTCGCACAGCCACAGCAGCTCCTCCTGCATCTCGGCCAGGCGCTCGAAGCCGAGCTCGACCGCGAGGTCTCCGCGGGCGATCATCACGCCGAAGGGCTGCCGGCCCAGCGCCTGCGCGGTGATCGCCGGCAGGTTGCGCACCGCTGCGGGCGTCTCGATCTTGGCGACGAGGCCGAGCCGGTGCCAGTCGGTGCGCCGCCGGGCCAGCTCGTCCTGAAGGCGGCGCACGTCGGCTGCGGACTGCACGAAGCTGTAGCCCACCATGTCCGCGTGCCGGGCGATGAAATCCAGGTCGGCCCGGTCCTTCTCCGTCAGCGGGTCGAGGCGTAGGTCGCTGTCCGGGAAGTTCACGCCCTTCTCGGGTTTCAGGCGCAGCCCGCCGGGCCGGACCCGCTCGATCCGGACGCGCACGCCCTGCGCGTCCACCGCCTCGATCCGGCCTCCGGCCTTGCCGTCGTCCAGGAAGACGCGCTCGCCGGGGGCGAGCCGCGGCAGGATACCGGGCAGGGTCAGACTGGCCCGGAAGACGGCGCCCTCCGGGCCTCCCGCCGTATAGCCGGGGGCGGCGCCCGTCAGAAGCAGGGCGTCACCCTCGCGGATCCGGCCGTCCCGGGGCGCGACCAGCGCAGCCGTGCGGATCTTCGGCCCCGCAAGGTCCATCAGGACCCTGAGGCGCCGGCCGGTCGCGGCCTCGGCGGCCCGCAGATGGGCGAGCATGGCCTCCCAGGCGCCGGGCCCGTCATGGGCGCAGTTGATGCGCACGGCATCCGCCCCCGCCGCAGCCAGGGCGCGCACCAGGGCCGGGTCCTCGGCCGCCTCGGACGGCAGCGTGACCAGGATGCGCACGGCCCGCCCCTCGCGCGGGCCCAGCAGGGTGCGCGTCGCGCGGGCCAGCATCCGCTCGCCCCGGAAGAAGGCGCGCGGGGTGGGGAAGGGCGGTGGCGGCGCCTCCCCGGCGAGGCGCGCCAGGCTGGCGATCACCGAGTCCAGGTTGGGCTCGACCCTCCCCTCCAGGCGGCCCAGCGAGGACAGGCCCAGCGGCGCCAGGGCGCGCTGCAGCGGCCGCAGGTCGCGCCGGCGCAGCGCCAGGTACCAGGCAAGGTTCGCCAGCGACGGGCGGGCCGCGCGCCGCGCCGATCCGGCCTCCCAGCCGGCCAGCATCCGCTCGGCCTCGGCCGCGACCTCATCCTTGAGCCCGCGCAGCGCGCCCAGCAGTTCCCGGCAGGCTTCCCGCTCGTCCATGAAGCGTCCCCTCCGTCTCCGTTCCTGCGGCGGCCACTGGGCCGCTCCCCGGCAGTTAATCCGCCTTGCGTGACAGAACTTCGATTCCGACCGGTCCATCGCAGCGGTCTTTCGCCGCACCGGGCCGGCGCCGCAGCGGGCCGCCATCGAAGCGAAGAGGGGGCGGAGGCGCGGGACAAGGAGAGGCGCCCGTGGGAAGGCGGGTGGCCGCCGTTGCTTATGGGGGCGGGCTTCCCTATTTTGCAGCCAACCTCTCGTGCCCGGGCCCCGATGACCGACATCTCGCATATCCGCAACTTCGCGATCATCGCGCATATCGATCACGGCAAGTCGACGCTTGCCGACCGCCTGATCCAGCTCTGCGGCGGGCTGGACCAACGCGAGATGCGCGAGCAGGTGCTCGACAGCATGGATATCGAGCGCGAGCGCGGCATCACCATCAAGGCCCAGACCGTCCGGCTGCTCTACAAGGCGCGCGACGGGCAGCAGTACACGCTGAACCTTATGGACACGCCGGGCCACGTGGACTTCGCCTACGAGGTCTCGCGCTCCCTCTCGGCCTGCGAAGGCTCGATCCTGGTGGTCGACGCCTCCCAGGGGGTCGAGGCGCAGACCCTCGCCAACGTCTACCAGGCCATCGACAACAACCACGAGATCGTCCCCGTCCTCAACAAGATCGACCTGCCGGCGGCGGATCCCGACCGCGTGCGCCAGCAGATCGAGGACGTGATCGGGCTCGACGCCTCGGACGCGGTGATGATCTCGGCCAAGACCGGGCTCGGCGTCGACGAGGTGCTGGAGGCGATCGTCACGCGCCTCCCGGCGCCCAAGGGCGAGGCGGACGCGACGCTGAAGGCCCTGCTGGTGGATTCCTGGTACGACCCCTATCTCGGCGTCGTGATCCTGGTGCGCGTCGTCGATGGGCGGCTCAAGGTCGGCCAGAAGGTCCGCTTCATGGCGACCGGCAGCGCCCACGAGGTGGACCGGGTCGGCGTCTTCACGCCCAAGGCGCTGATGACGGGCGAGCTCGGGCCCGGCGAGATGGGCTTCATCACGGCCGCCATCAAGGACATCACGCTGACCAAGGTCGGCGACACCATCACCGAGGATCGCAGGCCCGCCTCCGAGCCGCTGCCGGGCTTCAAGCCCTCGGTCCCCGTGGTGTGGTGCGGCCTGTTCCCGACCGACGCCGCCGATTTCGAGCGGCTGCGCGAATCCCTGGGCAAGCTGAAGCTGAACGATGCCAGCTTCCACTACGAGGCCGAGACCAGCGCCGCCCTGGGCTTCGGCTTCCGCTGCGGCTTCCTGGGCCTGCTGCACCTGGAGATCATCCAGGAGCGGCTGGAGCGCGAGTTCGACCTCGACCTGATCACCACCGCGCCGTCGGTGGTCTACAAGATCACCATGACCGACGGCTCGGTGATGGAGATGCACAACCCGGCCGACATGCCGGACCCCGTGAAGATCGACCACATCGAGGAGCCCTGGATCAAGGCGACGATCTTCCTTCCCGACGAGTATCTCGGCGGGGTGCTGGCGCTATGCACCGAGCGGCGCGGCCAGCAGATCGAGCTGACCTATGCCGGCTCGCGGGCCATGCTGGTCTACCGCCTGCCGCTGAACGAGGTGGTCTTCGACTTCTACGACCGGCTGAAGTCCATCAGCCGCGGCTATGCCAGCTTCGACTACCAGTTCGACGGCTACGAGGAGGGCGACCTCGTCAAGATGGCGATCCTTGTGAACGCCGAGCCCGTGGACGCGCTCTCGACCATCGTGCACCGCAGCCAGGCCGAGAAGCGCGGCCGCGCCCTGTGCGAGCGCCTGAAGGACCTGATCCCCAAGCAGCTCTTCAAGATCGCCGTGCAGGCGGCGATCGGCGGCCGCGTGATCGCGCGCGAGACCATCTCGGCGATGCGCAAGGACGTCCTGGCCAAGTGCTACGGCGGCGACATCAGCCGCAAGCGCAAGCTCCTGGACAAGCAGAAGGAGGGCAAGAAGCGCATGCGGCAGTTCGGCCAGGTCGAGATCCCGCAGAGCGCCTTCATCGCCGCCCTCAAGATGAGCGACAGCTGATCCTGTGCCCGGTCCCGGCATCTGCTGGGGCGGCAAGGGAGTCGGTACGAGGTGTGAGACCCTTCGGGGCCCCGGGCGGCGGCTGAAACCGCGAGCCGTCGCGGAACCGGCGGAATGGCCGCGCAACCGGACGGAGCGTCCCTGGGAATCCGGTCGGCGCGGCAACGCTGATCGATGCCAGTTCTGGAACGGGCGTTTTCGATCTCCCCCAAAAGTGGTATAGGGTCTCGATCGCCCTTCCTATGAGCTTCAGATGAGCCTTGCTTCGTCGTCGGCAGCCGTCGTGTTCATTGCGGCTGCCTACGGCGGTGCCCGGCTTGCCGGGCCTCGGGATCTCCCGGGTGCGATCCTCGCCGGTGCTTCCGCCTTGCTCACCATGGTTGCGGCAGCCGGATTTGCGCTCAGCGAATTCAGGCTTTTGAACTCGGCTGAAGCCTGGCTCGTCGTCGGCATGCTCCTGGCCGGCCCCGCGATCTGGTTCGGACGCGGGAAGAGAATTCCCGCGGAAGGTCTTTGGACTGGCCCACGCGGTCCCCTCACGATGCACATGGTGGTCCTGTGCCTGTGCGCGGCTGTCGCCGCCGCCGTCCTGTATGCGAGCTTCATCACCGCATTACGGGTGGCGCCGCATAACTGGGACAGCATGACCTACCATCTGGCCCGGGCCGCCTATTACTTCCAGCAGGGATCATTGGACCGGTTCCCTGCGAATTACTGGGCACAGATTGAGCATCCCGTCGTTTCGTCCATCCTGAACGTCTTCGTTCTCGTCGTTTTCTCAGCGGACGAGAAGGATGTTCAGCTGGTGCAGTTTCTCTGTTATCTCGTCACCGCCCTCGCAATATTCGCGATATGCGTGAGGCTGGGGTTCGCCAATCATGCCGCGGCGACGGCGGCCCTGGTGTTTCTCCTCGCCACCAACGTCCTGATGGAATCGAATACGACGCAGAACGACCTGGTCGTCCTCTGCTTCGTCGCTCTTGCGCTGTTTCACGGGATCGAGTTCCTGCAGACTCGAGGCAGCGCCTCGTTGCTCCTCTTCGGGGCCGGCCTCGGCCTCGCGTTCGGGACAAAGGCTTCAGCGACGACCTTCATGCCGTCCCTGATCCTGGCGATGCTGGTGGTCGCCGTGCGCGAACACCGCGCCTGCCGCCCGGCCGGGGGGCGGGCCCTTGCGTCGCTGGCCCTGGCGGGTGTCATCGGCATCGCCGTCCTTGCCGCGCCCGCCGGTTACATCGAGAACTGGCGACGCCATGGGGATCCCCTCGGCAGGCCGGCCGTCGTGGCCGCCGTCAGCTTCGCCGATCTGGGCTTGCGGCAGCGGGTCCAGCACACGATAGCGAACACGGCCCGCTACATCGTCGATCTCTCCCGGTTCGACGGCATCCCGTTCACCACGGCGACCGCGGATCTGAACCATGCGCTGCAGCGTGGCTTCGCCCGGGCTCTGCAGCCGCTCGGGATCGACATGGCCGGCGCGCCCACGCGGATGCCGTACCAGATGAGCCGGGACGTCTTCCTCTCGCGGCCGCACGAGGACTACGCCTATCTCGGTCCGGTCGGCCCGATCCTGATTCTCCCGGCGCTCCTTCTCGGGATCGTGCTGCGGCGCCGGGAGCCCCTGTTCTGGGCCTTCGCGGGTGCCTCGGCGGTGTTCGTCCTCATGCAGGCCGCCGCGGGACCCTACGATCCCTGGCGCGGGCGCTACTTCACGGGCATCCTGCTGTTCCTCGCGCCGGCGGCGGCGCTCGTCATCGGGGCGCCGGCTCGGCTCCTGGGTGTCGGCCTTGTTTCCCTCGGCCTCCTGGTCACGGCGGCGAGTGCCGTCAACAGCGTGCTGAACCGGGTCGTCTCGCCTTTCCCGGAGATCCTGTCCATGAGCCGCGCGCAACAGCTGGCGCGCAACCATGCCGCCATGGCCCCGGCGATCGAAGCCTACGAGCGCCTGGTGCCGCCGGAATCGACCGTCCTGAGCGTTCTGGGTCCCGACAGCTACGAATTTCCCTTCTTCGGCAAGGGCCTCGATCGGCGCCTGCTTCCGGGTGGCAACTGGCCCGACGCGCCGGTGCCCGGCGGGGCGCAGTTCATCCTGTTCAACGAGCATCCGCGCTATCGGCCGGGCGACTGTGACATCCCGCTGGGCGCCAGGTATTGGCTCCGTGATCTCCGTCCCGGCGACGAACGCCCCCCGCACTGCCGGCCCGTGCAGCAGGAAGCGGCGCCACCCCGTTGACCACGGTGCGCAATCGGCCGCGGGCGCATGCGCCGGCGCGAGACCTCCCTGCGCTGCGGCTGTTCCAGTCGCACACCAAGGAGGAGAGAGGCCATGGCCAAGACGACCAACGACCATGACGAGATCCGCCGCTGGGCCGAGAGCCACGGCGGCAAGCCGGCGGCGGTGAAGCGCACGCATAGGTCCGGCGACACCGGCATCATCCGGATCATGTTCCCGGACAACGCCCAGTCCGAGCACGACTCGCTCGAGGAGATCTCCTGGGACGAGTTCTTCGAGCAGTTCGAGGACTCCCAGCTCACGCTCCTCTACGAGGAGGACAGCCTCTTCAACAAGCTGATCGGCCGCGACACCGCCGAGAAGCGCGCCCAGGGCGACAACCGCGCCGCGCGCTGAGCCGTCGCGATCCCGGAGGCCGCCCGCCGGGGCGGCTTCCACTGGCCCCGTTCCTGGCGCACACTCGCCCCGTTCAGAGACGAGTCGTCCAGAGACGAGGCCCGCCCATGCCGCCCCGCGCCGCCGCGCCGGCGTCCGAAACGACGCGCCCAACCACCACGAGCCCATCTGCCCCGACCCTGGCGGCGGACATCCGCAGGGAGATCGCCGACGAAATCCTGACGGGCCGGCTCGCCCCGGGCGCGCGGCTGGACGAGCGGGGGCTGGCGACCCGGTACGGCACCTCGCGCACCCCGATCCGCGAGGCGCTGAAGCAGCTCTCGGTCACCGGGCTCGTCGAGAACCGGCCGCACAGGGGCGTCTTCGTCAGCGCCGTCCCCCAGCAGGAGCTCGATGAGATGTTCGAGCTCGCGGCCGAGCTCGAGGCCGTCTGCGCGCGCCTCGCCGCCGCGCGCATGACCGCGCCCGAGCGCCGGCAGCTCGAGACGCTGCACCGGCAGAGCAGGGCCTTGGTCCGCGACGGCGACGTGGACGGCTACGATCGATTCAACCTGGACTTCCATGCCGCGATCTTCCGCGGCAGCCACAACCGCCAGCTCGTGGAGACGGCTCTGGCGGTGCGCGCCCGGGTCACGCCGTTCCGGCGGGCCCAGTTCCGGATGCCGGCGCGCCTCGCCTCGTCCTTCGCCGAGCACGACGCCATCGTGCTGGCGATCCTGCGCGGCGCAGCCGAGGAGGCCGCACTGCGGATGCGCGAGCACATCCTGTCCTCGAAGCGGAGCTCCGCGGCCTATCTGAACCTCTGATCGGCCGATGGTGCACCATTCCTGCTTTCGCAAAACATAATAGTATCAATGATTTGCCTGGACTCGTCCTGGGGAGTTCTGGGCAACAGCCTATAAAATGCGCATAGGCTGCGGTTCCGCGGAGCAGCTCACGGATTCGGCAGACGTCCTGCAAATCCTTTCGATTCCAATGGTTTGCCTCCGTGGTCCATTGCGCGCCGGCGCCGGGCAAGGGCCCATCTATCCTGCGATGCACAAGAGCGCGGCGCCGACGGATCCCGCCGCGTTCCGCCCGGCCCAGGGCCTGCCCCGCCGAAGCCGCGCCGGGCCTGGGGCAAGGGCCTCCGTCCTGCTGCTGGCATGCGCCTTGCTAATCCGGGGAGCAAGGCGACCGGACGGGCTCAATCCGCCGGCGCGATCGACCGGGCGAGGCCCGGCGCCCGGAGCAGGAGGGAAGCATGGACAGGAGAAGCCTCATCAAGGCCGGAGTCGTCGGCGCTGCGGGCGCGGTCGCCGCCCCGGCGGTGGCGCGGGCCCAGAAGGTCTTCCAGTGGAAGATGACCAACGCCTACAACCCCGGCTCGCCCTTCTACGTGACGGGTCCCGGCAGCCCCGCGGAGTTCGCCGAGCGCGTCAAGGCCATGTCGGGCGGGCGGCTCCAGATCCAGCAGTTCGGGGCCGGCGAGCTGATCCCCGCGCTGGAAGGCTTCGATGCCGTCTCCTCCGGCACGGTCGAGATGAACGTCGCCAACTCGTACTACTGGGCTGGCAAGACCTTCGCCGCCCAGTACTTCACCGCCGTCCCCTTCGGCCTGAACTTCCAGGGCATGACCGCCTGGCTGCAGCATGGCGGCGGCCAGAAGCTCTGGGAGGAGGTCTACGCCCCCTTCAATCTCGTCCCCATGGCCATTGGCAACACCGGCGTGCAGATGACCGGGTGGTTCCGCAAGCCCGTGGAAACCGATGCCGACCTCAAGGGGCTGAAGATGCGGATCCCCGGCCTTGCCGGGAAGGTCTATGCCGCCCTGGGGGTCGACGTGAAGCTGCTGCCCGGCGGCGAGATCTTCCCCGCGCTCGAGCGCGGTGTCATCGACGCGGCGGAGTTCGTGGGCCCGTACCAGGACCGCCGCCTCGGCCTGCACAAGGCCGCCAAGTACTACTACACGACCGGCTGGCACGAGACCTCGAACGTGACCGAGCTGATCGTGAACCGGGCCGCATGGGAGTCCCTGCCGGCCGACCTGCAGGCGATCGTCCGTGCCGCGGCCGATGCCTGCAACCTCGTCAGCCACACCTGGTGCGAGGCGACCAACGCCGAGGCGCTGGACGACCTCGTCAAGAACCAGGGCGTGATCGCACAGCCCCTGCCGGCGGGGATCGTCCGGCGCCTGCGCGAGGTCAACGACCAGGTGCTGGCCGACGCGGCGGCCAAGGACCCGCTGGTCCGCAAGGTCCATGAGAGCTTCATGGCCTTCAAGTCCGTGCACGACCGATGGGCCGGGGTCAGCGAAGCCGTGTACCAGTCGCAGATCCGCACGACGCAGGGCGCGGGGTGAGGGGGATGCTGAATGCCTCCCTGGTGCGCGGCTGCGAGCTCCTCGTCGAGGGGATCGGCCGCGCGGTGAGCTGGGTCTCGCTTGGGCTGGTGCTCGTGATGGCCGGCAACGTCCTCCTGCGCTACGCCTTCCACACGGGCTCCGTCGCCATGCAGGAGCTGGAATGGCACCTGATGTCGCCCATCGCGATGCTTGGCATGTCCTACGCGATCCAGCACGAGGGGCATATCCGGGTGGACGTCGTCTATTCGCGCCTGCCGCCCGGCCTGCAGCGGATCATCGAGATCGTCTCCTACACCATGGTGGCGGTGGTCGCGGCGCTGCTGGTGAAGCTCTCGATTCCGTACGTGCTGCAGTCCTACGCGGTGGGCGAGACCTCGCCCAACCCAGGAGGCCTGCCCTGGCGCTTTGTGCTGAAGGGCTTCATTCCCCTGGGCTTCGCGCTCCTGTTCGTGCAGAGCGTGGGCGCCGCGCTGCGCACCCTGCTCGGCGGCGCCGCCGGCATTCCCCTGGCGCCGGCCGCGCATGACGGGGCGGAGGCGGTCCGGGCATGACGCCGAACGAGATCCTCGCCCTGCTGACCATCGGCTCGTTCTTCGTGCTGCTGATGATCGGCGTCCCCGTCGCGCTGACCCTGGCCGTCACCGGCTTCTTCTTCGGCTATCTCGGATTCGGCGGGTTGCTGTTCAACCTGCTGCCGGCCCGCATCTACGGCGTCACCGCCAACTACACGCTGATCGCGATCCCGCTCTTCGTCTTCATGGGCGTCATGCTGGAGAAGTCCCGCATCGCCGAGGAGCTGATGGACGTGATCGGCCATCTCGCGGGCGGCCTGCGCGGCGGCATGGGCGTGGGCATCATCCTGGTCGGCGTGCTCATGGGCGCCACCACCGGAATCGTGGGCGCCACGGTGGTGACCCTCGGCCTGCTGATGCTGCCGGCCCTGCTGCGCCGCGGCTACGACAAAGGGCTCGCCTGCGGCGCGATCTGCGCCTCGGGCAGCCTCGGCCAGATCATCCCGCCGAGCCTGGTGCTGATCCTGCTGGCCGACATCCTCGGCGAATCCGTCGGCACGCTCTTCGCCGCGGCAGTCGTGCCGGGGCTGCTGCTCTCGGGGATCTATTGCGTGTACATCATCAGCCTCGGGATCCTGCGGCCGGACGCGGTCCCCGCCGTTCCGGCCGAGGAACGGGCCGCGGTCTCGGGGCGCGAGCTCGCGCTCAAGACCCTGCGCGTCGGCCTGCCGCCCATCGCCCTGGTGGTCGCGGTCCTGGGCTCGATCATCGGCGGCGTTGCGGCGCCCACCGAGGCCGCGTCCATGGGGGCGCTGGGCAGCGTGGTGGTCGCGGCGCTGGCCCGGCGGCTGAGCTGGCAGGTCCTGACCGAGACCGTGCGGGCGACGACCCGCACGACGGCCGCCATGTTCTTCATCCTGGTGTGCTCCCAGGTCTTCGCCCTGGCCTTCCGGGGCCTTCAGGGCGAGCAGCTCGTGCACGGCATGTTCGGCTTCCTGCCCGGGGGAATCGGCGCCGACATCGTCTTCATGCTCGTGATCGTCTTCATCCTGGGCTTCTTCATCGAGTGGATCGAGATCTCCTACATCGTCGTGCCGCTGTTCCTGCCGATCCTGCAGAACGCCGGCGTCGACCTGGTGTGGACCGCGGCGCTGATCGCCGTCGTGCTGCAGACCTCGTTCCTGACGCCGCCCTTCGGCTGGGCGCTCTTCTTCCTGCGCGGCGTCGCGCCCAAGGGGGTGTCCACCATGGACATCTACCGCGGGGTCGTCCCCTTCATCGCCATGCAGGTGCTGACGGCGGCGCTCGTCTTCGCCTGGCCCGGTCTCGCGACCTGGCTGCCCCGCGCCATCGGCTGGTGAGGGCCGGAATGCTCAACACGCCCCGCAGCCTCCGCGGCATGGTGACCTCGCCGCACCACTTGGCGAGCCAGGCCGGGCTCGACGTCCTGCGCGACGGCGGCAACGCCGTCGAGGCGGTGGTCGCGACCGCGGCCGCGCTGGCTATCGCCTATCCGCACATGACCGGCATCGGCGGCGACGGCTTCTGGCTGATCGCCGAGCCCGGCCGCGACCCGGTCGCCGTCGACGGCTGCGGCGCGGCCGGGACGGGCGCCGCCCTCGACCTCTACCGCGCCCGGGGGCATGCCGAGATCCCCTGGCGCGGGCCGCTCGCCGCCAACACGGTCGCGGGGACCATCTCGGGCTGGGAGGCGGCGCTCTCCGTGGCGCGCGGCTGGGGCGAGGCCCTGCCGCTGGCGCGCGTGCTGCGCGATGCCATCGAGATGGCGGAGGGCGGAGTGCCCGTCACCGCCAGCCAGGAGGAGCTGACGCGCCGCAAGCTGCCCGAGCTCGCCGGGGTGCCGGGTTTCGCCCAGGCGTTCCTCGCGGACGGCGCGCCGCCGCGCGAGGGCACGGTCCTGAAGCAGCCGGCGCTGGGCGCAACGCTGCGCCGGCTAGCCGCGGAGGGGCTCGACGGCTTCTACCGCGGGCGGCTGGGCGATGCCATCGCGGCCGACCTGGCGCGGGCCGGGGCCCCGGTGACCCGGGCCGATCTCGACCGCCATCAAGCGGCGCTCCTGGTGCCGCTGCGCGCCCGGCTCGCCTGCGGCGACGCCTTCAACTTCCCGCCGCCGACCCAGGGCGTCGCCTCGCTGATGATCCTTGCGCTGTTCGAGCGCCTGGGGGTCGGCGAGGCCGAGGGCTTCGAGCACGTGCACGGGCTGGTCGAGGCGACCAAGCAGGCCTTCCTGGTGCGCGACCGCGAGGTCGGCGATCCCGCCCACATGGCGGTGGACGCGCGGGACCTGCTCGCGCCCGCGGCGCTCGACCGCATGGTGGCGCGAATCGATCGGCGCCGCGCGCTGCCTTGGCCGGCGCCTCCCTCGGCCGGCGACACGGTCTGGCTCGGCGCCATCGACGGCGCCGGTCGCGCCGTCAGCATGATCCAGAGCGTCTATTTCGAGTTCGGCTCCGGCCTGGTGCTGCCCGAGACGGGAATCACGTGGCAGAACCGCGGCTGCTCCTTCCGCCTCGCCGAGGACGGCTGGAACGCGCTGCGCCCGGGGCGCAAGCCTTTCCATACGCTGAACCCCGCGCTGGCCCGGCTCTCCGACGGCCGGACCATGGTCTACGGCACCATGGGCGGCGAGGGGCAGCCGCAGACCCAGGCGGCGGTCTTCACCCGCTACGCCCTGTTCGGCCAGGGGCTGCAGGCCGCGGTCACCGCGCCCCGCTGGCTGCTCGGGCGCACCTGGGGCGAGCAGAGCGTGACGCTCAAGCTCGAGAGCCGCTTCGATCCCGCCCTGGTGGCCGCGCTTCGCGAGGCCGGGCATGCGGTGGAGGTGCTGGAGCCCTTCACCAGCGTGATGGGCCATGCCGGGGCCATCGTGCGCCAGCCTTCCGGCGTCCTCGAAGGCGCGACGGACCCGCGCAGCGACGGGGCGGTGGCCGGGTTCTGAGGCGGCGTTCCGAGGGGCCATTCCGGGCGCGGCGCTGCCCAAGGGCTGGGCAGCCTGCCCAAGGAACGTTGCGCCGCGGCTCGGCAGCGCCCCTGCGGGCCGGGCCTTCCCGGCATTCCGCCCGCGGCCCGGAACTTGCTGGGCGAAGGGGGCCGCGTTTGGCGGACAGGGCAGGCGGAGAGAGGCCGATGATGTCGGAAGCGCTTCTGCTGCACATGATGTTCGCGGGGGAGGCCAAGTGCCTGCACCCGCGCGGGCGCCTGATGGACCGCCGCAGCGTGATCGTCGTGGACGGCACCAAGGTGGGCGAGAGCGCCTGCATCGAGGTGTCGCCAGGGCCGGTGCTGCCGGTCGGCGCGCGCATAGTCACCAGTGACGCGGCCTACGAGGTTGCGGGCTTCCGGGGCGGTACCGACCTCGGGTACGGCTGCTACGTCGTGACCTGCCTGCGCCGGCGCCCCCCTCGGCGCGTGGCCTGGCTCGCTCGCCTGCTGTCGAGGGCCCCGGGCACCCGGGCCTCCTACGGCGGCGCGCACTGACGGGGGCTCAGCCGCGAAGGTCCGGCACCTGGGCGAGCCGTGCCGCGAAGAAGCCGACGAAGGCGCGCACCTTGGCCGCGATGGCGCGATTGGCGGGATAGACCGCGTTCACCGGCACGGGCGGGACGGTCCAGTCCGCCAGCACCGGGCGCAGGCGGCCCGCGCGGAGGTCATCGCCGATCAGGAAGGCCGGAAGGAGCGTGATGCCGAGGCCGCCCAGCGCCGCCTGGCGCAGCGCCTCGCCGTCGTTGATCTCGATCTTCGGCCGGATCGGCTGCCGGTGCTCGGCTCCGTCCCGGCAGAGCAGCCAACTCCGTCCCCATCGCAGCCCTGCGAAGTGCAGGCAGTCATGGGCCTCCAGCTCCTCGGGGCGGTCTGGCATGCCGCGCGCGGCGAGATAGGTCGGCGCCGCGGCAAGGTGCACCGGCGAGGTGCCGAGGCGGCGGACGATCAGGTTGGGATCGACGTCGATGGTGCCGCGGATGGCAAGGTCGAAGCCGGTGGCGATCAGGTCCGCCGGCCTGTTCGAGAGGTCGAGCTCGACAACGAGGCCCGGGCGCGTGGCCAGGAAATCCGGCAGGGCAGGGACGAGGAAGCGGTGCCCGAACTCGACCGGCGCCGTCACGCGGATCCGGCCGACCGCCTCGGTCTGGAAGGAGGCCGCCAGGCGCTCGGCGTCCCGGACCTGGTCCAGCAGGCCCGCGAGGCCGTCGCGATAAGCTTGCCCGGCCTCCGTCAGGGTCACGCGACGCGTGCTCCGCTGCAGCAGCCGCACGCCCAGCCGCCGCTCCAGATCCGCCACCTGCGTGCTCACCGTCGCGCGCGACAGGCCAAGCCGCTCGGCGGTCGCCGAGAAGCTCAGCAGCTCGGACAGGTGCAGGAACACCGCCACGCCGGCCAGCGGGTCGAGCGAGCGCATGCGCAGGGATCCGAACGGTGACGTCGCATGATCGAGATTATCATCGGGCCGCGCCGGCGTAATGCTGACCGACGATGATCGACCGGGAGGGCAGGGCGATGACAATGACCGGGTTCGTTGGGATGGCAGTTTCCCTGGCGGCGGAGGGGCGTCCGTGCGAGGCCCTGGGCCGCCGGGTGATCCGCATCGCCTCGGCGGAGACGGCCGGGGCGATCGGCACCTGGGACGAGCTGGTGGCGCCGGGCGAGGGGCCGCCGCTGCACGTCCATCACCGCGAGGACGAACTGTTCCGCGTGCTGGAGGGCCAGTTCCGCTTCTGGTGCGGGGGCGAGAGCTTCGAGGCCGGGCCCGGCGCCTGCATGGTGCTGCCGCGGGGCGTGCCGCACCGGTTCCAGAACGTCGGCACGGAGGAGGGGCGGCTGATAGTCGCCGTCACCCCGGGCGGCTTCGAGAACTTCTTCCTGGAGGTCGAATGCCGCCGGCCCGCCGGCCCCGCCGAGGTCGGCGCGATCGCCGCCGGATACGGGCTCGAGTTCCTGGCTTGACCCATGCCCAAAGGGATCAGGCCTGCCGCTCGGCCTGCAGGATCGCGCGCAGCCCGCTGCGGTAGTCCGGGTGGAGCAGGGCGAAGCCGGTGTCGCGCTTGATGCGGTCGTTGCGCACGCGCTTGTTGTCTGCCCAGAAGGTCCGCGCCATGGGCGAGAGCGCGGCCTCGTCATAGGGCACCAGGAGCGGCGGCTCGATGCCGAGGAGTCCGGCCGCGAACGCCGTCACCTCGGCGGGCGGCGCGGGCTCGTCGTCGCAGAGATTGTAGGCGGCGCCGGGAACCGGGCTGGCGATGGAGGCTTCCAGGGCGCCCGCAATGTCGTCGACATGGATGCGGCTGAAGACCTGGCCGGGCCTGTGGATGCGCTTGGCCGTGCCGTCGCGCAGCGCGTCGAACGGGCTCCGCCCGGGCCCGTAGATGCCGGCCAGCCGGAACAGGTGCACCGGCGCGCCGTCCCTGCGGAAGAGATCCAGCCAAGCATCCTCCGCGGCGACGCGCCGGCGCGCCCGCGCGCTGGTGGGACGGCGCTGCGTCTCCTCGTCCACCCAGGCACCGCCGTAATCGCCGTAGACGCCCGTCGTCGAGAGATAGCCCGCCCAGCGCAGCCCCGGCAGCCGCGCCAGGTCGTGCCCGTGCAGGTCCAGCACGGGGTCGCCAGCCTCGTCCGGCGGGATGCTGCTGAGCAGATGGGTGACGCCGTCGAGCGCTCCCGGCGGCAGCGGCCGGCCCCGCTCGAAGGGCAGAAGCGCGATCTCCGCCTCCGCGGGGCTTCCGGACGATTCCGGCGCGCGTGCCGTGCCGGCCACGCGCCAACCCCGGGCGGCCAGGCGCCGGGCCAGCGCCCGCGCGCTGTATCCGAGGCCGAAGCAGAACAGAAAGGGGGTATCCATGGCGTGTCGCCCTTGCGCATCGGCGGCGGAGCGGCGACTCTAGGGCCCGTTATGCCCCACATCAATCACGCCCGCGCGGCGCGCCAGCGCGCCCCGATCCTGGCGCGCCAGCGCGCCTTCCTTCCCACCGTTTCCGTGCTTTCGGCGCTGGTCCTCGGATTGATGCCGCTCGCGGCCCGGGCGCAGTCGACCGTTCCCGTGCCGGGGCAGGACCTGGCCGGCTGCCTGCAGCGCGTCGAGCGCAGCCCCGAGGGCGGCTTCGAATGGGCGCTGGCCTGGCAGGACCGGGGCGGCGGCGATGCCGCCCGGCTGTGCCAAGCCATGGCGCTCTATCACGCCGGAAACTATGCCGGCGCGGCGGCCCGCCTTGAGAGCCTGGCCCGGACGCCGGGCCTTGCGGCCCAGGCGCCCGAGCTCTGGGCGCGCGCGGGCGCCGCCTGGCTGCGCGGAAACCGCCCGGCGGAGGCCGAGCGCACCTATGCCGAGGCGATCCGCCTGCGCCCCGACGATGCCGAGTTGCGCATCGACCGGGCGGTGGCGCGCGCGACGGCCGAGCGCTACTGGGAGGCGGTCGAGGATCTCGACCGCGCCATCGCGCTGAAGCCGGATGCGGTCGAGGCCTTGGTGCTGCGCGGCCAGGCCCACCGCGCCCTGAACAACCTGCCGAAGGCGCAGGCTGATGCGGCCCAGGCGCTGCGGATCGCTCCCAACGATCCCGAGGCGCTGCTGCTGCGCGGCAACCTGCGGGCCCTTGCTGGCGAGGTCGGGCCCGCGCGCGAGGACTGGCAGCGCGTCGCACGGCTCGATCCCGACAGCGCCGCCGGGGTCGCGGCGCGCGACAACCTCGCCCGCGTCCAGCCCGGCGGCGCTCCGGGAGCTGCGTCGCCTGCGGGCCGGGCTGGCACGCCGGGCTCCGGCAACCGCTGAGGCTCTGCACGTCATGGACACCGACGCCCAGATCGGGGCCGATACCGGGGCCGGGACTGCGGTCGAACTCGCCGTCGAGGATCCCGCGGGCCAGGAGGCCCGCGCCCTGCTGGCGGCCAGCGACGCCTTCGCGATGGCGCTATACCCGGCGGAGAGCAACCATCTGCTGGACGTCGAGACTCTGCGCGGCGCGGCGGTGACCTTCCTGGTGGCGCGGGCGGGCGGCCGGGCCGTGGGCTGCGGCGCGATCGTGCGCTCCGGAGCGGACTGGGCCGAGATCAAGCGCATGTTCGTCGCCGACGAGGCGCGCGGGCTCGGCGTCGGGCGGCGCCTGCTGCTGCGGCTCGAGGAGATCGCGGCCGCGGAGGGCATCGCCTTCCTGCGCCTGGAGACCGGCATCCGCCAGCCCACGGCGATCGGGCTCTACCGTGGGGCCGGCTTTGCGGACATCCCGCCCTTCGGCGATTACGCCCCGGACCCGCTGTCCCTGTTCATGGAGAAGCGCATCACGGCAGGCCGGCCCACGTGAGTCCGCGGCCGCGCGTCGCGACCTCGGCGGAGGTCGAGGACCTCTTCGCGATCCGCACCAGCGTGATCGAGAACCACCAGTCCCGGGAGGAGCTGGCGGATCTGGGGATCACGCCCGAGTCGGTCGCCGCCATGCTGGCAGCCGACTGCCGGGCCTGGATCTGCGACCTGGACGGGGTGCCCGCTGCCTTCTCCATGGCGAAGGCCGGCGAGCGCACCGTCTTCGCGGTGTTCGTGCGGCCCGAGGCCGAGGGCCGCGGCCTCGGCCGGGCGTTGCTGGAGGCCGCGGAAAGCTGGCTTTTCGCGCAGGGCGCCGCTGAGATCTGGTTGACCACGGGGCTGGACCCCACGCTCCGGGCCCACCGGCTGTACGAGGCGGCGGGCTGGCGGGCAGGCGACGTCACCGCCGATGGTCAGCGCCTCTATACCAAGGCGCGGCCCGCCGGCGCCTGAGCGGGGCACAACCGATCGGCGAGGCCGGGCGGCCAGATGCGATCTCCTGGCGTTTTCCGCCCCTTCGGGTTATGTTGATCCGATTTCGCAACGATCCAGGATTTGGATCATGGACGGCTTCGCGCCCACACCTTCTGTCCCCGTGTCCCCTGCCTCCGCGCGCCACGTCGATGAATATCGGGACCGCGGTTTCGCAGTGGTGCGCGGCGTCTTCGGACCCGAGGAGGTCGCGGAGCTGGCCGCCGCCTTCGACCGGCAATGGGAGGCCGGGCTCGCCCATCCGCGGAACTTCCGGCATGGGAACCTGATGGTCCGGGTTGCCCAGGACCCGGCGCTGGGCAAGGTCGTCGCCATGGTCCAGTGGCCGTCCTATGGCGATCCGGTCCTGGCCCGCTACAGGACCGACCCGCGCCTGCTCGCCCTGGTCGAGCCGCTGATCGGCCGCGACGTCAAGCAGATCATCAACCAGCTCCACTGGAAGCCCGCGGGGTCGAGCGGAGCCGAGTTCGCCTTCCACCAGGACGCCCGGTTCCGCAAGCCGCGGGAATGCTACCGCAATCTCGGCGACAGCTACGTTCAGACCGGCATCGCCATCGACCCGCACCGCCCGGTGAGCGGGGCCATGCGGATGCTGCCCGGCAGCCACAGGATGGGCTCGCTCGATCTGGGCGCGGGCGCGGTGATGGGCGAGGCTGCGACCGACGAGGCCCTGCGCCGCGCCGGGCTCGACCCGGCCTTGGCCGTCGACCTGGAGCTGGAGCCCGGGGACGTCGCGCTGTGGAGCGCCTTCACGGTGCATGGCTCGGGCCTCAATCAGAGCGAGCGCGGCCGGCGCTTCTACCTCAACGGCTATGTCCGGGCCGCGGACTGCGACCGCGGCGAATGGGCCTGGCGGGACGGCGCCCCGCAGCCGCTCGGCGAGCCCGTGCTCGTCCATTTCGAGCAACTGCTGGAGCGGCCGGGCCCCCACTACGTTGACGTCTGAGCCCGGCGCTGGGGACTTGGTGGCGGCGGACCGAGGGGCTAGCCTGCCACCATGTCGCTGCGCGCCCTGAGGAGCCTCGTCGCCATCGCCCGCCACGGCACCTTCGCCCGTGCCGCCGACGCCCTGGGGCTCACGCAGTCGGCCGTCAGCCTGCATGTGAAGGCGCTCGAGGAGGAGTTCCGCGCCGCGCTCTTCGACCGCTCGCGCCGGCGCCCCGTGCTCACCGAGGCCGGCCGCGTGGCGCTGGAGCGGGCGCAGGCGGTTCTGGCGGCCTACGACGCCATCCCGGCGGAGATCGCTGCGGGCCAGGGGCTCCGCGGCCGGCTGCGCCTGGGCGCGATCCAGACCGCCCTGGCCGGTCGCCTGCCCCAGGCGCTAGGCCGGCTCAGGCGGCAGCACCCGCATCTCCGCGTCGCGGTCGCCAGCGGCATGTCCGCGGAGCTGGCCCTGCGGGTGGAGGCCGGCGACCTGGACGCCGCGATCACGACCGAGCCGGTGAAGCCCCATCCGGCCGGCCTCGCCTTCGAGCCGCTCTACACCGACCGCTTCTGGATCGTCGCCCCGCCCGAGGCGGAGGGCTCGGACGCCAGGACCCTGCTGACCACGCTGCCCTTCCTGCGTTTCGACAAGCGCGCCTGGGCCGGCCGCATGATCGAGGACGAGCTGCGGCGCCAGGGCGTCCGGATCCGCGAGGAGATGGAGCTCGACAGCCAGGAGGCGCTGACCCGGATGGCAGCCAGCGGGCTGGGAGTCGCCGTTGTCCCGCTCGCGGATCCGGACCTTGACACGCTGCCGCCCCTGTTCCGGCTGCCCTTCGGCAGTCCGCAGCGGGAGCGGCGCGTCGGGCTGCTGACGCGCGAGGACGATCCCCAGACGATCCTCACATCCGTCCTGGCCACGGCGATGCGTGCCGGCGAATGATGAGAAATCCTCGCCTCAATGGTCAGTAATCGGAATTTTTCCTCATGCCCGCACCGCCCTAGGGTGGGGCCTCTCACCACAGCGGGATCATGATGACCACGCTTGCAGCACCCACCCCTTCCCGCGCCGCAGGCCGGTCCATCCAGGTCATGCCGGCATGACCGCGGCGGTGCTCCTCGCCCTCGCGCCGGTGGTCCTGCTGATCGGGCTCGGCCTCGTTC
This sequence comes from Arenibaculum pallidiluteum, assembly GCF_017355985.1. Lineage (GTDB taxonomy): Bacteria > Pseudomonadota > Alphaproteobacteria > Azospirillales > Azospirillaceae > Arenibaculum > Arenibaculum pallidiluteum. The sequence goes on along the minus strand of NZ_JAFIQU010000006.1, from coordinate 88,521 downwards.
TGCGCCGGCGCGGCTTCCTCGCGGACGCCTTCTGGCCGCAAGCCGAGCGGCTCTGCTACTTCGTGCTGCTGCCGTCGCTGTTCGTGCACGGCCTCGCGACGGCCGACCTCGCCGGGGTGCCGGTGGCGGAGCTGGCCGCCGTGCTGGTGACGGCGACAGTCGCGGCCGCTGCGGCCGCGGTCGCGCTGCGGCCGCTCGTCGCCACCGACGGGCCCGCCTTCACCTCCGTCTTCCAGGGCGGGGTGCGCTTCAACAACTATGTCGGCGTGGCCCTGGCGGCCGCCCTCTTCGGCGGGCAGGGGGTCGCGCTGGCCGCCGTCTCCAACGCCGCCATCGTGCCGACCGTCAACATTCTCTGCGTGCTCGTCTTCGCGCGCTTCGGAACGGCCCGGCCGACCCTGCTCGGGGTCCTGCGCCAGCTTGCCATGAACCCGCTCGTGCTGGCCTGCGCGTTGGGGATCGCGCTGCAAGCGACGGGGCTGGGCCTGCCCCCGGGGATCGAAGGATGGCTGCGCACCCTTGGCCAAGCCTCGCTGCCGCTGGGGCTGCTCTGCGTCGGGGCGGCACTCGACCTGCGCTCGGCTCGGCCGTGGCTGCGCCCGATTCTCGGCGCCTCGGCCATCAAGTTCGCCGTGCTGCCGCTGCTGACGGTGGCCGCCAGCGCCGCCGCCGGCCTGCACGGCCCGGCGGCGGCGACCGCCCTGCTGTTCCAGGCCCTGCCGACGGCGTCCTCCTCCTACATCATGGCGCGCCAACTCGGCGGCGACGCCCCGCTGATGGCGGGGATCACGGCCGCCCAGACGGTGATGGCGGCAGCGGTCATCCCGCTGGTGATGGTGCTCGGCGCGCTGGCGACCCCTTAACGGTAGGGCGCGGAGGCATCGCGACGCCGCCGCGGCGTCATCGGGCGCCAGAGTTCCCGCGGCGCGGGTAAACCTTCCCGCGGCCGGCACCGTCCGGCCGTGAGGCCGCCTACCTCTTTTGCCTTTCATGCATGCATGCGCACCGCCGGCGGTCATTTCGCCGGCGGATTGCTCGATTCCGCGCCACAGGCCGAGGCGGAGGATGCGGGTTAGCCGGCGGAATCCCGTCGGCTTGGCCCCTGGCACGGCATCTGCAAGGTTCCCCGACGCTCAGTCCGCCGCCTCGATGTCGGCGAAAATCATGAAAATTCGAAATGTTGACAGGCCCAGGAACCGTGCTTAGCGTCGCTGAAAATTAATTGGTCGTATAATTAGGTCTGCGGATCGTGAAGGTGGGTGGCGGTAGCCGCAGGCCCATGGCGGCCGATGTCGGACAGGCGGAAACCAGGTCCGGACGATCCTGGAAGCTTCATCGAACAGGAGAGGTCATGCACAGATTGGTTCTCGGAAGCGTGCTGATGGCGGGCGTGGCGGCCGCTGCTCCCGCCCAGGCCCAGGAGACGGTCAGGATCGGCCTGATCCAGCCGCTCACGGGCTCGGTCGCCTACAACGGCCAGTCCGTGGTGGAAGGCGCCAGGCTGGCGATCGAGGAGGTCAACGCCGCGGGTGGCGTCCTCGGCAAGAAGATCGAGCTCATCATCGAGGACGGGCAGTGCAAGCCCGCCAACTCGGTGAATGCCGTCGAGAAGCTCGTGCAGAAGGACAAGGTGGTCGGCCTGGTCGGTGCCTTCTGCAGCTCGGCGACGGCAGCCATCATGCCGGTTGCCCAGAAGTACAAGATCCCGCTGGTGACCGGCGTCTCGTCCAAGGCCGATCTGACGGAGCAGGGGAACCCCTACTTCTTCCGCGCAGCCGAGACCGACGGCCTGATGGCGAAGGCCTTCGCGAAGATCCTCGCCAAGGACCTGAAGCTCGGCAGCGTCGCCTATATCGGGGTCAACGACGATTGGGGCCGCGGCGGCATCGAGGAGTTCAGCCGCGACCTCTCGGCGCTCGGCGTGAAGACCGTCCTGACCGAGTATTTCGATCACGGAACCACCGACTTCTTCACCCTGCTCACTAAGCTGCGCGCGGCGAAGCCCGATGGTGTCTTCGTGGCCGCCGAGACCCAGGACGGCTCGATCCTGGTCAAGCAGATCCGCGAGCTCGGCATCACCGCCAAGGTCTTCGGCGTCGGCTCCTGGGCCACGGCCGACTTCATCAAGCTCGCGGGCGATGCGGCCGAAGGCATCCATGCGGCCGTGCCCTACGCCTCCACCTACGAGGCCCCGCGCAACCAGGCCTTCGTGAAGAAGTATGAAGCCAAGTACGGCATCAAGCCCGGCAAGTACGGCGCCGCCGGCTACAACGCCCTCAACATCGTGGCCGCGGCGATCGCCGGTGCCGGCAGCACGGATGCCGAGGCGATCCGCGCGGCCCTGCAGAAGACCCGCTACGAGGCGCCCAACGGGGTCTACCAGTTCACCGGAAAGGGCCAGGCCTACGGCTTCGACGCGGTGCTGGTCCGGCTCGAGAAGGGCGAGCCCAAGGTCATCGCCTCGGCCCCCGTCGAAGCGACGGACTGATCCGCTCCGGATTTCCGGAGGCTGGAGCGGCCCGGGGTTCCAACCGGACCACAGGCCGCTCCAGGGACCGCAGGCACCGACGGGCGGACCGGGCCCCCGTCGGCCCCCGCCTTCCGATCCAAGCTCCCGCGGGACCGAACATGGACCTCTTTCTGCAGTATCTCGCAAACGGCCTGGTGATCGGCGCCTTCTACGCGCTGTCGGCGCTCGGCCTGACCCTGATCTTCGGCCTGATGCGGGTCGTGAACTTCGCCCATGGCGAGTTCTACATGCTGGGCGGCGTGCTGGGCTGGTTCGTCACGGCGCATCTGGGGCTGAACTTCTTCCTGGGTCTCGCCCTCGTGGCCGCGACCATGGCGACCCTGGGATGGCTCGTCGACCGCTTCCTGATCGAACGGGTCCGCGGCCAGGGCGAGGAGCCCGGCATCCTGCTGACCATCGGGCTCTCGATCTTCCTCGTGAACGCGACGCTTCTCGTCGTCGGCCCGGCGCCGATGAAGGTCGCCGGCGCCTTCGCCGAGGGGCCGGTGTTCATCGGGCCGATCATCGTCACGAAGCTGCGGCTGCTGGCGGTCGCCGTGGGCGCCGCCGCCATCCTCGCGGCGCACCTGCTGATCCGGCGGACGCGGCTGGGCCGGGCCATGCGCGCGACCTTCCAGGATCCCATGGCGGCGAGCCTGGCCGGAATCCGCACGAAGCACGTCTATGCCGCCACCTTCGCGCTCGGCTGCACGCTCGCGGCACTCTCCGGCATGCTCCTCGCATCCGTCTACTCGGCGCAGGCCTCGATCGGCGGCCTGGTCAGCCTGAAGAGCTTCGTGGTCGTGATCCTGGGCGGCATGGGCAGCTTCGCGGGCGCCGTCGCCGGCGGCCTGCTGCTCGGCATCGCCGAGGCCATGTGGGGTGGCTACGTGGCGACCGGGATGGTCGACGTCATCGGCTTCGTCCTTGTGATCCTGATCCTTCTGTTCCGCCCGCAGGGCATCTTCTCGGCCCGCGCGGAGAGGGCATGACATGACGCTGGAACGAAACACGCTCCTGGTCGCGCTCGTCGGCGCTCTCCTGCTGCCCTTCGCGGTGACGGACCAGTACCTGCTCCACCTCGCGGTGATGGCGCTGTTCTACGTGGTCCTCGCGACCAGCCTGAACCTCGTTGTCGGCTATGTCGGCGAGTTCTCGCTGGGCCACACGGCCTTCCTCGGCACGGGCGCCTACACGGCCGCGCTGCTGTCGACCCATGCGGGTCTGCCGCTCTGGATCACGGTCCCCGTCGCGGGGCTGGTGGCCGCCGCCTTCGGCTTCGCCATCGGCGCGATCACGCTGCGCCTGCAGGGGCCCTATTTCGTGATCGTCACCCTGGCCTTCGCCGAGGTCCTGCGGCTCGTCGCGAACAACTGGATCGCCGTGACCAACGGGCCCATGGGCCTGGCAGGGATCGGGCAGTCGGGCCTCACGGACAAGCGGGAGTTCTACTTCGTCATCCTGGCGCTCGCCGCCCTCGCGCTCTACCTGTCCTATCGCTTCGTCTACTCGAACGCGGGGCGGGCGGCGGTCGCGGTGCGCGAGAACCGCTACGTCGCCCAGTCCATCGGCGTCGACCCCTTCGGCGCCGCCATGCAGGCCTTCGTGCTGGGCGCCTTCATGGCCGGCTTGGCCGGCGGCTTCTACGCCCACTACATCTCCTTCGTCGGGCCCGAGGTGTTCCAGTTCGCCTTCATGGCGACGATCATCATCATGGTGCTGATGGGCGGGAAGGGCACGCTGGTCGGACCCATCGTCGGCGCGGTCATCGTGACGCTGCTCGAGGAATACCTGCGCGAGGTGCAGGAGCTGCGCCTCACGCTGTTCGGCCTGATCGTCATGGCGATCGTCCTCTTCCTGCCCAACGGCCTGATGGGCTTCGTCGCCCGACGCCGCGAGCAGCATGGATCGACGATCCTGCGCAACACCCCCGCCGAGGAGAAGACGGTATGAACGCGCTCCACGACGCCGAGCCGCTGCTGCGCGCCGACAATCTGACCATGAGGTTCGGCGGCCTCACGGCGGTCCGGGACTTCAGCTTCGAGATCATGCCCGGCGAGATCGTCGGCCTGATCGGCCCCAACGGCGCCGGCAAGACGACCTGCTTCAACATGCTGACCGGCTTCTACACGCCGACCGAGGGCCGCGTGCGCTTCAAGGGCGTGGACATCACCAACCGCAAGCCCTTCGCCATCGCCCGGATGGGCCTGGTGCGCAGCTTCCAGAAGACGAACGTCATGAAGCGGCTGACCGTGTTCGAGAACGTGCTGACCGGCCACTACCTGGACGGAAGGCAGTCGCTGCTCGAGACCTTCCTTCCCGGCGAGCGGGTCCGCCGGGCCGAGCGCGCGGCGCGGGACAGCGCGGCGACAATCATCGAGATGATGGGGCTGGGCCGGCGCATGAACGCCCCGGCGCACCTGCTGTCCTGCGGCGAGCTCAGGCTGCTCGAGGTCGCGGTGGCCCTGGCCGCCAAGCCCACGCTGCTGATGCTCGACGAGCCGGCGGCCGGGCTGAACAGCCACGAGGCCGCCGGCTTCGGCGAGACGCTGAGGACGCTCGTCGGGCGCTACGTCCAGTCGCTCCTGGTGGTCGAGCACAACATGGGTCTCGTGATGTCGGTCTCGGACCGGGTCGTGGTCCTGAACTTCGGGCAGAAGCTCGCCGAGGGACGGCCGCACGAGGTCCAGGCGAACCCCGACGTCGTCGAAGCCTATCTCGGGAAGGCCGCAGCATGACCGCGATGCTCGTATCCGCTTCCGCCGCCGCTCCCGCCGGCGTTGTCCCGACCGACCGGGCCGGGCCCGTCCTGGTGGTCGATGGCCTGAAGGTCGCCTACGGCAACGCCACGGCCCTTCACGGCGTGTCGCTGGAGGTTCATGCCGGCGAGACCGTGGCCCTGATCGGGGCGAACGGCGCCGGGAAGAGCACGACGCTGCGGGCGATCTCCGGTCTTCTCAAGGCCCGGACCGGGACGATCACCTTCGAAGGCCGGTCGATCGCCAACCTCGCGCCCGACCGCATCGTCGCCGCCGGCATCGCCCACTGCCCCGAGGAGCGGCACGTCTGGCCCGGCATGACCGTCGAGGAGAACATCTCCCTCGGCGCGTATCTCTGCCGCTCGAAGGCCGAGGTGCAGCGGCGCGTCGGCATGGCCTTCCACCGCTTCCCGCGCCTGCGCGAGCGTGCGCGGCAGCTCGCCGGCACCCTCAGCGGCGGCGAGCAGCAGATGCTCGCGATCGCGCGCGCCCTGATGTCGGAGCCGCGCCTCCTGATGCTCGACGAGCCGAGCCTGGGGCTCAGCCCCAAGATGGCCGAGGAGGTCTTCGAGGTGGTCCGCTCCATCAACGCCCACGGCGTGACCGTGCTGCTGGTCGAGCAGAACATCCACAACGCGCTGTCCGTGGCGTCGCGGGCCTATGTCGTCGAGACCGGCCGGATCATGGCCGGCCGGCGCTCCGAGGACCTGCGCGGCGATCCGGACCTGCTCCGCGCCTATCTCGGTGGGTGAGGGGAAAAGGGGAGCGGCCCCTTTCGCGATCCAGAAATTAAACAAACGATCAATTATTTTCGCGTGGCGGAAGCCCCGCAAGAGGAGAGGGACATGACAGGGAAACTGCGGGTCGGGATCGTCGGTGGCGGCATCGGGGGCGTGGCGCTGGCGGGCAGCCTGCTCCAGCGCGGCTTCGAGGTGCGCGTGTTCGAGCGGGCCCCGGCCTTCGGCGAGATCGGCGCCGGGATCCAGATGACGCCGAACGCGGTCAAGGTGATGAAGGCGCTGGGCCTTCTCGAGAAGCTGCAGGCCGCGGGCTTCCTGCCCAGGGCGCTGGTCGGCCGCAACTGGCGGACGGCGCGCGAGAACTTCCGCACGCCGCTGATCGACACCTGCCCGGTCCTGTACGATGCGCCGTTCATTCACATCCACCGGGCCGACCTGCACGCGATCCTGGCCTCGCTGGTTCCGGAGAGCGTCGCGACCTTCGGGGTGAGCTGCACCGGCATCCGCCAGGAGAAGAACTCGGCGGTCGCGCTCTTCGACGACGGCAGCGCGTACGAGGCCGACCTGATCGTCGGCGCCGACGGCGTGCGCTCGGCCGTTCGGTCGGCGCTCTTCGGGGCCGAGGCGCCGCGCTTCACCGGGCACATGTGCTACCGGGCGGTTGTCCCCGTTGACGGCGTGGTCGATTTCGTCAGCCCCGACGCCTCGTTCTGGTTCGGCCCCAAGAGCCACGTGGTGACCTACTACGTGCGCGGCGGCAAGGCCGTGAATATCGTTGCCGTCGCCGAGACCAGCGCCTGGGTCGAGGAATCCTGGAACGCGCCCAGCACGAAGGAGGAGATGCTCGGCGCCTTCCAGGGCTGGCACCGCAATGTCGAGACGTTGTTCCAGCGTGTCGACCAGGTGTTCAAATGGGGCCTGTTCGACCGCGACCCCATGACGACCTGGTCGCAGGGCCGCGTGACGCTGCTGGGCGATGCCGCCCATCCCATGCTGCCCTTCCTGTCCCAGGGCGCGGCCATGGCGATCGAGGACGCCTACGTCCTCGCCGCCGCGCTCGACGGCCACGGAAGCGACGTTCCGTCGGCGCTGCGCGACTACGAGGCCGAGCGGCTGCCCCGGACCAGCCGCGTGCAGCTCGAGGCGCGCGAGCGCGGCCGCACCTACCACCTCCCGTCGCCGCTCGCCCAGGCCAAGCGCGACTTCATCTACTGGCTCCGCGGCCTCATCAACCCGCAGGCCACGGGCATCCAGGCGAACTGGGTCTATGCCTACGACGCCCGCGCCTTCCGCCCCGGCGTCCCGTCGCAGCCGCGCCTCGTCGCCTGAGACGCCCCCCGAGCCCCAAGAGCGAGCCACCGAGAGGATGCAGGACACCATGAACGGCAAGACCTACCGCATCGGCCAGATCGTCCCGAGCTCCAACACGACCATGGAGACCGAGATCCCGGCGATGCTGAACGCGCATGCCCTGACCCACGGCACGCGCTTCACCTTCCATTCCAGCCGCATGCGCATGAAGACGGTTTCCAAGGACGAGCTCGCGGCCATGGACGCGGAGTCCGACCGCTGCGCGCTCGAGCTCAGCGACGCGCGGGTCGATGTCCTGGGCTATGCCTGCCTCGTCGCCATCATGAGCATGGGCAAGTCCTATCACCGGGTCTCGCAGGAGCGGCTGCACGCCCGCACGCGCGAGAACGACGCGCCGGCCCCGGTCATCACCAGCGCGGGCGCGCTGGTCGATGCGCTCCAGGTGCTGAAGGCCAGGCGGATCGCCCTGGTCGCCCCCTACATGAAGCCGCTGACCCGCATAGTGATCGAGTACATCGAGCACGAGGGCGTGCAGGTCATCGACTGGCGGGCGCTCGAGATCCCGAACAACCTCGATGTCGGGCGGCACGACCCTGCGCGCCTGCCGGGGATCGTGGCCGGCATGAACACGTCGGAGGCGGATGTCGTCGTCCTCTCGGCCTGCGTGCAGATGCCCTCGCTGCCCGCGATCGCGGAGGTCGAGGCCATGACCGGCAAGCCCGTCGTCACGGCGGCGGCCGCCACGACCTACGCCAAGCTGAAGGCGCTCGGCCTCAGGCGCTCGGTGCCGGGGGCGGGCGCGCTCCTCTCGGGCGCGTTCTGACCGAGGTGGCCGCAAGATGACGAGCACCCATCTCTACGGCGCGAACATCCGCGCGAACGGCATCCGGCAGCACTATCTCCGCTACGGGGGCGAGGGGCCGGCGGTGGTCATCGTCCCGGGCATCACCAGCCCTGCGGTGACCTGGGGCTTCGTGGCCGAGCGCTTCGGGCGCTCCTTCGACACCTATGTGCTCGACGTCCGGGGGCGCGGCCTCTCGGAGGCGTCGGACGCCCTCGACTACGGGCTCGACGCCATGGCCGCCGACCTGACGGCCTTCGCCGAGGCGCTGGGCCTTCGGGACTATGCCGTGGTCGGCCATTCCATGGGCGCGCGCATCGGGCTGCGCGCGGTCTCCCGGCACGGCGCGCAGCCGCGCCGCCTGGTGCTGGTCGATCCGCCGGTCTCCGGCCCCGGCCGCAGGCCCTATCCGGCGCAGCTTCCCTGGTACGTCGATTCCATCCGCCTGATGAGGAGCGGGGCGGGGATCGAGGAGATGCGGCGCTTCTGTCCGACCTGGACCGAGGCTCAGCTCCGCCTGCGCGCCGAATGGCTCCACACCTGCGACGAGCGCGCCATCGTGACGGCCTTCGAGGCTTTCCAGACCGACGACATCCATGCCGACTTCCCGCGGGTCCGCTGTCCGACCCTGCTGATATCGGCCGGGCGCGGCGACGTGATCCCGCCCCAGGACGAGGCCGAGATCCGCGATCTCCTGCCCGGGATCCTCACGGTCCGGGTGGAGACCGCCGGGCACATGATCCCCTGGGACGACGAGGAAGGCTTCTACCGCGCCTTCGGCGACTTCCTGGGCAAGCCCGTCTGAGCCTGCAATCCCTGCCGGCGGGTCGCCGGCCAACACCGACGAAGAGGAGGTCCCCATGCCCGTGAGCGATGCCGACATGGTCCGCGCCTGGACCCATGTCCTCACCCTGTCCAAGCTGAAGCAGGACCAGACGGTCACCGTCCTGACCAGCCAGAACACCCATCCCCAGACGCTCCGCACCGCGATCGTGGCGGCCTCGGCCCTGGGCGCGCGGGTCAACCGCCTGGACCTGCCGCCGGTCAACGGCGAGCTCGCGCTCAGCCGCGACAGCCTGGCCTATCTCGGGACGACGCCGCTGACCGGCAACCGCGCGGCCATCGCGGCGCTGAAGGAAAGCGACATGGTACTGGATCTCATGACGCTGCTCTTCTCGCCGGAACAGGGCGAGATCCTGGAGAGCGGCACGAAGATCCTGCTGGCGGTCGAGCCGCCGGAGGTGCTGGTCCGCCTGCTGCCCCAGGAGGAGGACAAGGTCCGCGTCGGCGAGGCGGCGGCGCTGCTCGCGGCCGCGAAGGAGATGCACGTCACCTCCAAGGCGGGGACCGACCTGCGCCTGCCGATCGGCGAGTTCCCCGTGATCCAGGAATACGGCTTCGTCGACGAGCCAGGGCGCTGGGACCACTGGCCCAGCGGCTTCGGCCTGACCTTCCCCAACGAGGGACAGGCGAGCGGCCGCATCGTGCTGGACCGCGGGGACATCCTGCTGCCGCAGAAGTCCTACCTGACGACGCAGATCGAGCTGACCGTCGAGAAGGGCTACGTGACGGCGATTCGTGGCGATCTCGATGCCGACCTGCTGCGGGACTACATGGAGTCCTTTGACGATCCCGAGGCCTACGCGATCTCCCATATCGGCTGGGGGCAGCAGCGGCGGGCCCGCTGGTCGACCCTGAGCCTCTACGACCGCGAGCAGACCATCGGCATGGACGCGCGTGCCTTCGCCGGCAACTTCCTGTTCTCCATGGGCCCCAACAACGAGGCCGGGGGCTCGCGCACGACCGCCTGCCACATCGACATCCCGATGCGGAACTGCACGGTCCGGCTCGACGGCCGCGAGGTCGTGCGCGAAGGCCGGCTGCTGGAACGGGAGACGGTGGCGTGAGCGGCGAACAGAACGAGCGCGCCGTCTACGACCGCCAGGGCTTCGGCCGCGCCCTGGGCATCCAGGGCCGGATCGGGCTGCTGATCGTGGACTTCGTGAACGGCTTCGCCGATCCCGCGGTGTTCGGCGGGGGCAATATCGCCCCCGCCATCGCGCGGACGGTGGAGGTGCTGGCGGCGGCGCGGCGGCGGGGCTGGCCCGTTGCCCACAGCCGGATCGTCTATGCCGACGACGGGGCCGACGCCAATGTCTTCTCGCTCAAGGTGCCTGGCATGCTGACCCTGACCGAGCATGCGCCCGCCAGCGCCATCGTGCCGGAACTGGCGCCCGCGGCGGGAGAGCTGGTGGTGCGCAAGAACGTGCCTTCGGCCTTCTTCGGGACGGCGTTGGCGCCATGGCTGACGCAGCGCGGGGTCGAGACCCTGCTGGTCGCGGGCTCCACGACCAGCGGCTGCGTGCGCGCGAGCGTGGTGGACGCCATGTGCTTCGGCTTCCGACCCGTCGTCCTGGCGGACTGCGTGGGCGACCGCGCGCTCGGCCCGCACGAGGCGAACCTGTTCGACATCGCCCAGAAATACGGCGACGTCGTTCCGGCGGCGAAGGTCCTCGACCTGTGAGCGGGATGCGACGAGAAGGCTTGCTGCCGAAATGGACCCATGATCTAGAGTGGGCCGGAAGTCATGGGCCGGGAACCGCAGCTTGAGCATGAATGACGGCATTCCGGAGGAGCCGGAGCTACCGGCTCCTCCGGACGGCGCGGCCGGGACGCGTGCGCGGCCGGCACAGCGGCGGCGCTCGGGGCCGGGGCGGCCGGAGGGCGTCAGCAATGTCCGCGACGACATCCTGGATGCGGCCGAGATCGAGTTCGCCAATCTCGGCTACGCCGGGACCAGCCTGCGCAACGTGGCGGACCGCGCCGAAGTGACCCAGGCGCTGATCAACTACTATTTCGGGTCCAAGTACGGCCTGTTCGAGCAGGTCTTCCTGCGCAGGGGGCGCAAGATCTCGGAGGAGCGCATCCAGAACCTGGAAGCGCTGCGCCGGTCCGGGCGCCCGCTCGACGTCGAGAGCATCGTGCGCGCCTTCCTGACGCCGACGCTCTCCATGCGCGAGACCGCGGCCGGGCGAACCTTCATGCGCCTGCAGGCGCGCCTGCACACCGAGCCGCCGGAGATCTCCTACAAGCTCCGAAACGAGGCCTACGACGTCTCGACCCGGGCCTTCGGGGCGGCGCTGCGCGAGGCGCTGCCGCACCTGTCGGAAAAGGACGTCTACTGGCGCATCACGCTCCTGATCGGCGCCTACATGTACGCCTTCTCGGACACGCACCGGCTGGAGGAGTTGGCGCCGGGGGTCTGCAATCCCAACGACACCGAAGAGATGCTGGCCGCGATCAGCAGCTTCGTGACCGGCGGCATGATGGCCCCCGCGCCGGAGGCGCGGGCGGCGGAGTCCCCCGCCAAAGGGCGCAGGAAGGGATAGGGCGGAGTGGATCGGATGCGCGAGCGTTTCGAGGCGGTGGTCGGGCCTTCGGGGATCGTCGCGGGGGACGAGCTGAGGGCCCGTCCAGCGACCTGGACGCGCCCGAAGGAGCCCTGCGCCGCGGCGCTGCTGGTGCGCCCGAAGGACACGGCCGAGCTGTCGGCCGTGCTGGCGCTGTGCCACGAGGCGGGGATCGGCGTCGTGCCGCGGGGCGGCTGCACGGGTCTGGTGGACGGGATCCTGTGCGGGCCCGGCGAGATCGCCCTGTCGCTGGAGCGCCTGACGGGGATCGAGCGCGTCGATCCCGTCGCCGGCACGCTGGTGGCCCATGCCGGGACCACCATCGCCGCCGTGCAGGAGGCGGCCGAGGCGCACGGGCTGATCTTCCCGCTGGACCTGGGCTCTCGAGGCAGCGCCACGGTCGGCGGCGCGATCGCGACCAATGCAGGCGGTCTGCGGGTGCTGCGCTACGGCATGATGCGCGACCTGGTGCTGGGGCTGGAGGCGGTGCTGGCCGACGGCACGGTGCTCTCTTCGCTGAAGTCGCTGGTCAAGGACAATACGGGACTGGACCTGCGCCAGCTCTTCATCGGGACGGAAGGGACGCTCGGCATCGTCACCCGGGCCGTGCTGCGGCTGCGCCCGGGGCCCATGGGCCATGCCACGGCCATGCTCGCCTGTCCGGGGCTGGACGCCGCCGCGCGCGTGCTGGCGCGCGCCCAGCGCCGCTTCCAGGGGCGGGTCCTGTCCTTCGAGGGGATGTGGCCGGGCTATTACGCGCTGATGACCGCGCAGGGCCGCTTCACCCCGCCCTTGTCCCGCGAGCATCCCTTCTACGCCCTGGTCGAGATCGACTGCGCCGGGGACGAGGAGCCGGCCTTCCTCTCCCTGATGGAGGAGGCGATGGCGGAGGGCGAGGTGTTGGACGCCGTGATCGCCGCCTCGGAGGAGCAGCGGCGCTCCCTGTGGCGCATCCGCGAGAGCGTGGAGCTCCTGGACGAGGGCGGTTTCTCGCGGGGCTACGACGTCAGCGTGCCGTTGCCGGCCCTGGCGGCCTACGTGGAATCCGTCACCCGTCAGGTGCGGGCGATCCGGCCGGGGATGGACGCCATCGCCTTCGGCCATGTCGGGGACAACAACATCCACTGGGCGATCACGCCGGCGGGCGATCCCGTGGGCGACGCGGCCGCGGACGAGGCGGTCTACGGCCCCCTGGCCGCACTGGGCGGCTCGGTCTCGGCCGAGCACGGCATCGGCATCACGAAGCGCAAGGCGTTGGGCCTCTCGCGCACGGCCGCCGAGATCGCCGTGATGCGCGCGGTCAAGGCCACGCTCGACCCGCGCGGCATCCTGAACCCCGGCAAGGTGCTGTAGGCAGGCCCGGCCTGCCGATCAGGCGCCGGCCGGCACCGCCAGCGCCTGCGTGTCGGCGACGACGGTGGCGAACCGGTCGGCGAGCTCGGCCAGGGCGGTCTCGTGCACGGTCTGGGCCGGGATCACCCCGCCCAGGGGCGAGGGCAGGTCCCGGGTGGCGGTGGCCCCCGCGACCACGGTGACCGGGATGCCGAGGTCGAGCGCCGCGCGGGCCGTCGCGCTGACGCACATATGGGTCATGAAGCCCGCGAGAAGCATGGACTTGCGGCCCGTGGCGGCGGCGATGGCGGCGAGCCGCTCGGCGAGCGGCGTGCCTGCGAAGGAATTGGGGAGTCGCTTGACGATGACCTCCTCGCCGGCGACGGGCGTCAGCTCGGGCACGATCTGCGCGAAGCGCGTCTCGGGATCGAAGATCGGGCGTCCCGGCGCCGTGTGCTGGACGATGTGGATCACCGGCGTCCCCGCGGCCCGGGCAGCCGAGAGCAGGCGCGCCGTCTCGGCCACGGCCGCCTCGATGCCTGCCAGCGGAAGCCGGCCGCTGACGTATTCGACCTGCGCGTCGACGATCACCAGCACCGCCTCGGCCAAGCCCGCCGGCCGCGGCGAGGCGCCGGCGATCTCGAGAAGGGTCTGGGGCCGCCCAGAGGCCGAGGTCGGGGCCGATGTCGGGGTGATCGCGGTCATGATGGATGCTCCTGCGTCGGGCTCGGGAGAACTATGCGCATGACGGATCATGCCGAATAGGCGCAAAAATCGGGGGCATGCGCGCCTCTGCGCAGGTCGCGCGGCTAGTGCCGCCCGAGGATCCGCAGCAGGCGGCCGTTGCGGGCCATCAGGCCGAAGACGGTGAAGGATACGGCGACGAACAGCACCGCCACCACCGCCATGATGGGCGTGTAGCCGTAGCGCAGCGAGTTGAAGATCTTGATGGGTATGGTCTCCACCGTGAAGCCGGAGACCATGTAGGACACGATGTACTCGTTGATGCTGAGCACGAAGACGAAGGCGAAGCTGGAGACGAGATAGGGCAGGATTCCCGGCAGCACGACCGTTCGGAACACCGCGCGCTCGTCCGCGCCCAGCGTGCGCGCGGCCTCCACCGTCTCGCGCTCGATGGATTCGAGGCCCAGCGAGATGTTCACCAGCGGCAGCGTCATGAAGAAGATGCCGTGGGAGACGATGGTCGCCCCCATGGCCCCGTAGAGCCCGACCGAGGTCCAGAAGACCAGGAAGCCGAGGGCCGTGATCACCGGGGGCAGGATGAAGGGCGCGACGCCCAGCGCGAAGAGCGCGCGGGCGTAGCGCACGCGGTAGCGCCACAGGAACCAGGCCAGCGGCAGGGCGATGGAGACCGAGAGCAGCGCCGCCAGCACCGCGATCGTTCCGCTGTTCCGCAGCGCGGCCACCCATTTCTCGTCGGCGAAGAGCGCCGCGTACCAATTCAACGACAGCCCCTCGGGCGGGAAGAGCAGGCGGCGCTTTTCATTCAGGGACACGCCCGCGACGACCACCAGCGGGGCCGCCAGGAAGGCCGCCACGAGGCCCATGAACAGCCGCTTCAGCAGCACCTCGCCCCTCATGCGCGCCCCCGCTCGGACAGCAGCAGCGTGATCCCGATCAGCCCCAGGCTGACCAGCATCAGGAAGACGGCGATGGCGGCCGCGAAGGGCACGTTGGACTGGTAGACTGCCTGGTCCGTGATCAGCACGGAGAGCGTCCAGTGCTGCGGCTGGCCCAGGAGCTGCGGCAGCAGGTACGAGCCCAGCGTGAAGACGAAGACCAGGATCAGCGTCGCGACCACGGCCCGGCGCAGCGACGGCACCACCACGGTCAGGAACGTCCGCACCGGCGAGGCGCCCAGCGTGCGCGCGGCCTCGGTGATCTCGGACGGCAGGCGCACCACCGAGGGGTAGAGCACCAGCACCGCGTAGGGGAGGCTGACGTAGCAGAGCCCCATCAGGAGGGCCGGGAAGCTCGGCGACCAGGCGGCGGGCTCGGCGGCGAGGCCGAGCGCGACCAGCAGGTTCGAGACGCCCGCCGAGCGCGAGAGCAGCACCGACCAGGAGAAGCCGACGATCACCTCGGACAGCGACAGGACCGACAGGATGAAGACCAGCCAGGCCGTCTGGACCCGGACGGAGGAGCGCCCCAGCAGCCAGGTGAAGGGCAGGGCGAGGGCGACGCAGACGGTGGCCGCCAGCCCGCAGAGCAGGATCGAGAAGCCCAGGGCCGAGACGAACAGCGGCGTCAGGAACCGCGCGTAGTTGTCGAGCTCGAAGGCGGGTTCGTAGAAGCCGCCCTGGACCCGGTGGAAGAAGCTGAAGGCCAGCATGATCCCGAACGGGACCACGAAGAAGACCAGCAGCATCGCCGCGGGATAGAGCACCGGCAGGTGCTGGCGCAGCCCCCGCGGCCCGTCACCCGCGGCATCCGGCGGCAGGACCGCCGCAGCCGACGTCATCGTGGGCTGGGGTTCCCGGGTGGTGGTCATGCCGCGAGCACCAGACAGGCCTCGGGCGGCAGGTTCACCTGTACGGTATCGCCGGGGGCGACGGCCGGCTGGTCCTTGCGCAGGCCGGCGGTGACCAGCCGGGTGTCCCCGCAGTCCACATGCACCTCGACCAGCGAGCCCACGTCGCGCACGAAGGCGACCGTCGCGGGCAGGCGGTTGGGGCCGGGCGCCGCCGCCGGCAGCACGTGCAGCTCCTCGGGCCGGACCAGCAGCGTCGCCTCGGCGCCTTCGGAAAGGCCCGGGGGCAGTGCCGCGACCGCGATGGGATGGCCGGCGAAGCGCACGCCCGTCCCCGCGACGCGGGCGGGCAGCAGGTTGCTGGTGCCGATGAAGTCGGCGACGAAGGTGTTGGCCGGCCTGCGATAGATCTCCAGCGGCGTGCCCACCTGCTGGATGCGGTGGTTGCCCATCACCACGATGCGGTCGGCCATGGTCATGGCCTCGCGCTGGTCGTGGGTGACCAGGATCGTCGTGATGCCGAGCCGCTGCTGCAGCAGACGCAGCTCGATCTGCATGGCCTCGCGCAGCTTGGCGTCGAGCGCCGAGAGCGGCTCGTCGAGCAGCAGCAGCTTCGGGTCCATGGCCAGCGCGCGCGCGATGGCGATGCGCTGGCGCTGCCCGCCCGAGAGCTGCGTGACCCGGCGGTCCGCGACGCCGGGCAGGCGGACGAGCGCCAGCAGCTCCTCGACCCGGGCGCGCCGACGCTCGGCCGGCACGCCCCGGATCCTCAGGGGATAGGCGATGTTCTCGCCGACGCCGAGATGGCCGAACAGGGCCAGGGACTGGAACACCATCCCGAACTCCCGCCGGTGGGACGGGAGCGGGGTGATGTCCCTGCCGTCCACGACCACGCGCCCGGCCGAGGGCGTCTCCAGCCCCGCGACGATGCGCAGGAGCGTCGTCTTTCCGCAGCCCGACGGGCCGAGGAAGCAGACGAGCTCGCCAGCGCGGACGTGCAGGTCGACCTGCTCGACCGCCAGCACGGTCCCGTAGGTCTTGGCGACGCCCTCCAGGCGCAGGTCGTGCATGGTCCCGTCAGCCCGTGATCATCGCCGTCCACTTGTCGGCGACCCAGTCGCCGCGCGTGGTGTAGAGCTGGTAGTTCGGGATGATCGGCTTCTTCTCGCTGGAGACGGCGGCGAACTCCTTGTCCGAGAGGTCCAGCAGCTGGCGCGGCAGGGTCGGGGCGGTGCCGACCTTGCGCGCCAGCACGCCCTGCGCCGCGGGCTGGGACATGTAGTCGATGAAGACGTGCGCTTCCTCGATCCGGGTCGAGCTCTTGACCACCGCCCAGGATCCGCGGTCGACGACGCCGCCCTCCTTGGGGAAGGTCGAGCGGACGGGGAAGCCCTCGCCGGCGGCGAGCCCCGTGACGTCGTGGTAGTACTGGCCCATCGGGATCTCGCCGGACTGCAGGGCCTGCTGGAACTGGCCCTCGTCCCGATACCACAGGGCGACGTTGGGCTTCAGCTCGGCGATCTTCTCCAGCACCTTGGCGATGCCGGCCTCGTCCTTCAGGACGTCCTGGCCGCCGAAGAAGGTCTCGGAGGCGATCTCCAGCAGGAAGGAGTTGCTGGCCAGCGCCAGCAGGCCGAGCTTCTTGGTGTTCGCCTTATCCCACAGGGCGGCCCAACTCTGGGGCTCCTGCTTGTAGACGTCGGTGTTGGTGACCAGGGTGATGTACCAGGTCACGGCGGGAACGCCGGCGATCCGGCCGTCCGGGTACTTGTTCAGGTAGTCCGCGATGGTCTTCTGGGCGTTGGGCATCTTCTGCATGTCCAGCGGCTGCCAGAGCTCGCCCGTGGTGCCGCGGATCATGGCGACCTGCGCCATCATGGACACGTCGGCCGGCGCCTGACCGGCGCGGGCGGCGGTCTGGAGCTGGACAAGCCAGGCCTCGCCCGTGGGCTCGGCGACGGAGTCGACCTTGATGCCGGTCGCCTTGGTGAACTCCGGGAAGATGTGCTTGGTGAAACTCTCCTCGAAGTAGCCGCCGTAGGTCCCGACCTTCAGGCTGCGCTGCTGGGCGTGCACGAAGGGCGCGCGCAGGCCGACGGCGCCGACGGCCGAGGCCGCGGCGGCGGTCTTCATCAGCGAGCGGCGGTTCAGTGCAAGGTGGCCCAGGGAGTGGGGCGTGGGCTTGGTCATGGCGGTCCTCGTCCTTGGCGGTTGCAGTGTCGGTTCCCGGGTCAGGCGTTCAGGCTCTCGGCGAGGCGGGCCGCCACCTCGGGCGCCAGCGTGCCGTCAACATTGGCGAAGGCGACGCGCAGGAAGCGCTCCTGACCGGCGCCGAACATGGGGCCCGGAAGGGTCAGGAGGTTCTGGTCGGCCGCGAGGCCGCGCGCGACCTCGGTCGCGCCCCTGTCCGAGAAGGGATGCTCGAGATAGGCGAAATAGGCGCCGATGCTGACCAGGCGGTAGGCCTGCACGCCTGCCAGCGCGGAGCGGAAGGCCTCGGCCCGGTCGCGCATGGCCATGGTGTTGCCGCGCACCCAGGCGCCGCATTCGCGCAGGCCGAACAGCGCGGCCTCCTGCCCCAGGCGCGGGGCGCAGATGGCGACGCAGTCCATGGCCTTCTCGACGCATTCCATCACGGCGGGACCCGCGATGAGCGAGCCCACGCGATGGCCGGTCAGGCAGAAGACCTTCGAGAAGCTGTAGAGCTGGACCAGCGTCCGCGGCCAGTCCGGGTCCGAGAACAGGTCGTGCGGGGCACCGTCACCGGGCAGGAAGTCCTTATAGGTCTCGTCCAGCAGCAGCGCGACGCCCCGGCGCTTGGCGAGCTCGTAGAAGGACCGGATGGTCGCGGGCGGGTAGACCGCGCCGGTGGGATTGTTGGGGGTCACCAGGACGATCGCGCGGGTGCGCGGACCGATCCGCGCCTCGGCCTCGTCGATGTCGGGGATGCCGCCGGCATCGGCGCGGAAGGACAGCGGGACCGCCTTCAGGCCCTGCATGTCCAGCCACATGCGGTGGTTGAAGTAGTGGGGAAGCGGCAGGATCACCTCGTCCCCGGGGCCGGCCAGCGCCATCACGGCCAGGCAGAAGGCCTGGTTGCACCCCGCGGTGATGGCGACGCGGCCGGGCTCGATCTCCGCCCCGTAGAACGCGCCCATATGCGCGGCCAGGGCCTGGCGCAGCGCCGGCATCCCCAGGATCTCGGTGTAGCGGTGGACGGCCGGGTCGACGAGGCGCGCCGCCAGATGCTCGAGCATGGCGGACGGCGGGGGCGAGCCGGGAACCGCCTGGGCCAGGTCGATCAGCGGCTTGTCGGCGGGAAAGCTGCGGCCGCGCACCCAGCCCTGCGCCTCGGCGATGGGCGGGGGGGCCACGGCGCGCAGCAGCGGGTTCAGGGGCAGGACATCCATGGTCGGGCTCGTCGCCTCGGGCTTGTGATCGGGGGCTCCGGCTACGGCGTGTCGCGCCGCAGCGGCATGGTCATGCAATGTACGCCCCCGCCGCCCTGCGTGAAGAGGTCCAGTTCGGGGTCGAGAACCGTGAGGCCCTCGGCCCGCAGCCGCTCGTTGAGCGTGCGGTTGTGGCGGGGCGAGACCACCCGGCCGGCACCCAGCGCCAGCACGTTGCATCCCATCTGCATGGTCTCCTTGTAGGAGACCGGGATCAGGCGGATGCCGCGCTCGCGCAGCCAGGCCAGCACCCCGTCGTCGAGCACGTCCTCGCAGGCGACGGCCAGCCCGTCGGCGACCATGCAGAACAGCACGTCCAGGTGCAGGAAATGCTCGGCGAAGGGCACCAGCCGGGCTTCCCAGCCCTGGGCCTCGAACCAGCCCGCGAACTGGCGGGCGGCGGCCTGCTCGGTGCGCTCGCCGGTCCATCCGACCATCAGCAGCCCGGGTCGGATCACGTGGATGTCGCCACCCTCGATCGTGCCGGCGGTGGCCATGCGCCAGAAGCCGCCCTCGCGCTGGTAGAACTCCAGCACCGAGGCGTACTCGCCGCGGCGCTGCGGGCGGTAGAGCTGGGTCAGCACCGGGCCCCAGGGCGTGGTCTGGCTCGAATCCCGGGTATAGACCTGGTACGGCATCCCCGGTTCGCGGTTCAGGTAATGGCAGCGGACGCCGGCTTCCTCCAGGGCGGCCACCATCTCAGCGTACTGGCGGCGCACGCCCCCGGCGTCCAGCGCGACGCCGCTGTCCAGCGTCGCCCGCGCGATGCTGTTGGTGGGGATCCAGGCATAGTCGTCCGGGCGGCACAGCAGCACGTCGCGCAGCACACCGGTCTCGGAATCCACCGTCCAGGCCATTGGCCTCTCCCGTCCCTTCGTGACGATGGCGTGACGGTCGCACGAGATTGCAATGGAAAAAATACGGCCGGCGTGAAATTCACTTTGAGAAATATCAAGGTTTGAAAGCCATGCACAGGATCTCCGACACCGAGCTGCGCCTGCTCCGCGTGTTCGTCGCGGTGGCGGATGCCGGCGGCTTCGCGGCAGCGCAGCCTGCGCTCAACATCGGGGCGACGACGGTCAGCAACCACATGGCCTCGCTGGAGGAGCGCCTGGGCGTGAAGCTCTGCGAGCGCGGGCGCGGCGGCTTCCGGCTCACCGACAAGGGGCGGATCGTCTATGATTCCGCGCGCCGGCTGCTGGAGGCCGCCGAGGCGTTCCGCAGCCAGGCGGCCTCCCTGAAGGGGACGCTGGCAGGCGAGCTGCGCATCGGCCTGCTGGACAGCACGGCCAGTGATCCCGACTCCCCCATGATCCCCGCAATCAGGCGCTTCTCCCGGCGCGACCATCAGGCCCATCTGCGCCTGTCCATCGATGGCCCGCAGGAGCTGGAGCGGCTGGTTCTCGACGGGTCGCTCGACCTCGCCATCGGCAGCTTCCCGCGACGCGTGCCCAGCCTCGTCTACACCCCGATCTACGCCGAGCGGCAGGATTTCTATTGCGGGCGCGGGCACCGGCTCTTCGGCCTGCCCGAGGCCGAGATCCGGCTGGACGAGATCCGCCGCGCGCGGATCGTGACGCGGGGCTACTGGAACCAGCACGATATCGTGCGGCTGGACCTGCCGGCCACCGCGGCCGCGGCGACCGTCTTCGAGATGGAGGCTCAGGCCATGCTGGTGCTCTCGGGCGCCTATCTCGGCTTCCTGCCGGCCCACTATGCGCGCCAATGGGTCGAGCGCGGGGAGCTGAGGGCGCTCCTGCCCGAGGCCCTGTCCTACGACGCGCCCTTCGACCTGGTGGTGCGCCGCGGCACCCGGCTCAGCCAGGTGGCCGCCGCCTTCGCGGCCGACCTGCTGGCCGAGCGCCCTGGCGCCGAGCGGACAGGGCCCGAACGGACAGGCCTGTGAGCGGCCCGCCATCCGGAATACCCGCACCCGGACGGCCGGTCCCGCGCTAGGATCATGTGGCGCTCATCTGCCCAGGGGAGGCCAGCCATGTCCGACCGGGCCGGGGGAATCTGGGGCCATGGCGACGCCTACGAGGCGTATGTCGGGCGATGGAGCCGCGTTGCGGCCGTCGAGTTCCTGCGCTGGCTCGACCTGCCGCCGGGGCTCCGCTGGCTTGACGTCGGCAGCGGCACCGGGGCGTTGAGCCGGACCATCCTCGATCGTTGCCGGCCGGCGGCCGTGACGGGCATCGATCCGTCGGAGGGCTTCGTCCGCCATGCGCGCGAGCGTCAGGCCGATCACCGCGCCGCGTTCCTGATCGGCGATGCCCGGAGCCTTCCCGTGGGGCACTGCGCCTTCGATGCTGCCGTTTCCGGGCTGGTCCTGAACTTCGTCCCCGATGCCGCGGCCGCCGCGGCCGAGATGCGCCGCGCCGTGCGGCCGCGGGGCATCGTCGCGGCCTATGTCTGGGACTATGCCGATGGGATGCGGATGATGCGGTGCTTCTGGGATGCCGCGGTCGCGCTGGACCCGTCGGCGCGGGCGCTCGACGAGAAGGCCCGGTCCCCCCTGTGCCACCCCGATCGCCTGAATGCCCTGTTCGTCGGGGCCGGGCTGGTCGGGGTGGAGGTCCGGGCCATCGAGGTGCCGATGGTCTTCAAGGATTTCGAGGACTACTGGTCTCCCTTCCTGGGCGGGCAGGGGCCGGCGCCGGCCTATTGCATGTCCCTGCCCCCGGAGCGGCGGCAGGCCCTGCGCGATCGCCTGTCAGGCGTGCTGGCGCGCGGCCCCGGCGGCACGATCGCGATGACGGCGCGGGCCTGGGCCGTTCGTGGACGGCGCGAGGATCAACAGCATGTCGATGCTGCGGTTGTGTCGTAGCAAAAAACAAGGAATTCTATTGATGTCACAGATGAATGCGTATTTCGTCGGGCAGTGCCATGTGACCGCCCGGGCGAGTAGAGGTGGGCCGCGCCTGGTCTATAGTGCACTGCGGGAAATATACCCCGACGTTCGCACGTGGTACTGTGATCTCTGATCTCGCTATCTGGATAAACCCAGAATGGATGTGCCTTGGACTGACTCCGGGACGAGTAATGTGCTTTAGACCACATCGCCTCCGTATGAAGGTGGGGTAGCGTTCTCCGATCGATCCACGGCCGACGTTCGCCGCCCGGCGACGGGGCTGTCCAGCGGAGTCCCTGCCATGCCGCCCCCCTTCGATCAGCTCAGGCTCGACGAGTTCGCGGAGATGCTGGCCCGGTTCAGCTTCAGGCGGCGGGTGAACGCCGTCCATGTGCACCACACCTGGCGGCCGGGTCACGCGGATTACGACGGCGCCGGGACGATCGAGGGAATGTGGCGGTTCCACACGGCGACCAATGGCTGGAGCGACATCGCGCAGCACGTCACGATCGCCCCGGACGGCAAGATCTGGCTCGGGCGCAACTGGAACCTGCCGCCGGCCAGCGCCGCCGGGCACAACGGCAATGCCGAGCACGGGCCGTTCATGTTCGAGATGATCGGGAACTTCGATCGCGGCGGGGATCCGTGGGAGGACCCGCAGCGGGCGGCCGCGGTCGAGGTGACGGCGCTCGTCCAGCGGCGCTTCGGCCTCTCCGCGGAGAGCCTGCGCTTCCACAACGAGATGTCGGGAAAGAGCTGCCCCGGCGACACGATCGACCGCACGGCCTTCCTGCAAGACGTCCAAAGGGCCCACCAGCGCCTGGCAGAGACGGCCAGGGACGGCGTGGCGCGTGCGGCTCCCTTCACGCCAGACGCCTACCGCCTGAACGACGTGGTCGACCGGTTCTCGCGCGAGGTCCCGGCCTTCCGCGACCCGCCCGATGCCGAGCCGATGGAGCGCCACGAGGATTCCCGCGGCGGGGCAGGAGACGGAGCCGCGGAGCTCACGCCCGACGATCTCGCCGAGCTTCGCCTGCATGTCGTCAACCTGGTGCAGGGGCGCTTCTCCACGGATGGCCGCTTCACGACGACGGAGGGCGACGTCCTCGCGATCTTCGCGGCGATGAGGGCGCAGGCCCAGGAGGCGAAGGCCCGGGGCGAGGCGCTGCCCGTCGTCTTCTACGCCCATGGCGGCCTGAACTCGGAGGTGACGGCCCTCGCCACGGCCCGCGACCAGCTGCGCTGGTGGCGCGCCAACGGCGTCTACCCCGTGTTCTTCGTCTGGGAGACCGGTCTGCTGGAGACCATCGGGCAGCTTCTCGGCCGATCCCGCCAGATCGTGCGCCAGCGGGGCGTGCGCGGGATTTCGGATGTCAGCGATGCCCTGATCGAGGCGACGGCGCGGGCCCTTTTCGGACCGCGGATCTGGTCCGGCATGAAGCGCAGCGCCGAGCGGGCGGTGGACAAGCCCGCCGGAAACCGCGCGGCCGGCGGCGGCGCGCGCTTCGTCGCGGCGGAACTGGCCAGGCTCTGCGCCGATGCGTCGGTCAGCATCGAGCTGCACGCCGTCGGGCACAGCGCCGGCGCGATCTTCCATTCGCACTTCGTGCCGGCCTGCAGAGAGGAGGGGACGCATCCCTTCCGCACGCTGAGCCTGCTCGCCCCGGCGATCCGGGTGGACGGGTTCGGGGAGCGGCTTGCCGGGCTCGTCGGAACGCATGTCCAGCGCCTGGGCGTCTTCACCATGCGCAAGGATCTGGAGCTCGCGGACAATGTCGGCCAGGTCTACCGCAAGTCGCTCCTCTACCTGATCCATCACGCGCTGGAGGCCGAGGCGCGCGCCCCGATCCTGGGACTGGAGCTGAGCCTGCGGGCCGATCCCGCCCTGCGACAGCTGTTCGGCCTCGACGGGAGCGCCGCGCCGCATGCGGACGTCGTCTGGTCGAAGACACCCGCATCGGCGGGGCCGGCGGCCTCCCGCTCCACCACCCATGGCGGCTTCGACAACGATCCCGCCACCATGAACGCCGTGCTGCGGCGGATGCTCGGCCGCGCCACCGGTGACATCGTCGAGTTCCCGCCGCCGGCGCGGGGCGGCTTCGCCGGCGATGGCGCGCGCCTCTTCGACTGGCCCGACGGCCTCGATCTCGGACCGATACTGGACTGGAGCGCCGCGGCGGACGGCGGCGCGGGCGCCCCTTCGGCGGCGGTTCCGACGCCCGCCGCGGGTGCATGGGCGCCCAAGGCGGGTGCGGAGGATGGCGGGCTCGTGGCGGCGGAGGCCGGCAACGGCCGTCGGCGCGCGCTGTGCGTCGGAATCGACCGCTACGGATCCCGTCCGCTCTCGGGATGCGTTGCGGACGCCAAGCTGTGGTCGAGGACGCTCCAGGGGCTGGGCTTCACGCAGCCCGTCCGTCTGATCGACGAGCAGGCCACCCATGACGCGATCCTGGGCGCGCTCCAGGAGCTGGTGCGATCGAGCCGCGCGGGCGACGTGGTGGTGTTCCAGTTCGCCGGGCACGGGATCCAGCTTCCCGATGCGTCCGGGGACGAGAAGGCCGGCGACAGCCCGGACATGGACGAGGCGCTCTGCCCCTTCGACATGGACGAGGGCGCCTTCCTGCTCGATGATGAGATCGGCCGGATCTTCGATGAGATCCCGCCGGGGGTGAACGTCACCTGCTTCATCGACTGCTGCCACTCCGGGACGATCTCCCGCTTCGGGGTCGGGCCCGGGCCGGCGGGCGTGGGGGCGGCGCGGCGGGCGCGCTTCCTGGTCGCCACTCCGGAGCTGATCGCGGCGCACCGCACGTATCGGCGCATGTATGAGACGGAGGCGGATCGCCGGCAGCGGCAGGCCCGCAAGCGCGCGCGCAGCCGCGAAACCATGCCCGAAGTGCTGTTCTCGGCCTGCCGGTCCACGGAGGTCGCCCTGGAAACGGCGGGACAGGGGGACTTCACCCTGCGCGCGACGCGCGAGCTCGCCGCCGGAATGCCGGGCATGACCAATGCCGAGTTCCTCGAGCGCGTGACCGCCGCCTTCGGAGCCGTCCCGGCGCAGCATCCAGGGCTCTACTGCGCCGACGGGGCCGAGGATGCCCCCCTCTTCGGCGCGGTGGCGGGCAGAGCCGTGCCCGGCGCCCGGCCGGCGGGGCGGGCTGTCGGCGCGGCACGGTCTCCCGAGGACCGCCTGCGGCGGGCGCTCCATCTGGTCGAGGCGATCACGGACGGGCGGCTATGAGTGCCGGCGATCTCGGCCGGACGGTCCCCTCCACGACCCAGGCGGTCGCAGCGGTGGCGCAGAGCCGCGGGGCGGGCAGGCTGCCGCGGGGCGGCGCGGACATGGGCCCTGGCCCGGGCCCGCCGGGGGCGGGCGAGGTTCTGATCGGGCCGCGCGTCCTTGCGGCCTTCGAGACGCGCCCCTACGAGCGTGCGCGCAGCGAGGCCGTGTACCGCCCGCTCCGGATCTTCGCGCTCGACCCTTCGGCCTCGAAGCTGGACGGGGCGGTCGCGGTCGTGAACGTGCCGTACGAACCGCTCGCCCCAGGGCCCCAGGGCGCGATGATCCGGGTCGATCCCGGCACGCCCGAGCGCGGCGGAGCCGTGCGCTCGGTGCGCCTCGACGATGCCGCCAACCTGATCCGCCAGGGCCGCGACCCCTCGACGACCGATCCGGAGTTCCATCAGCAGATGGTCTACGCCGTCGCCAGCGTGGTCTGCGCGGCGTTCCGGCGCGCGCTCGGGCGCGACATCGCCTGGGCGTTCGACGGCCTCGACCCCGACGGCCGGCGGCGGCTGGTGCTGCGGCCGCATGGCGGCGAATTCCGGAACGCCTTCTATGACGAGTCCACGGGCAGCGTCGTCTTCGGCTACTTCCACGACGAGGTGGAGGTGCGCGGAACGCCGGTCTCCCGCGGCTACGTCTTCACCTGCCTGTCCCACGACATCGTCGCGCACGAGGTCGCCCATGCGCTGCTCCATGGGCTGCGCGCCCGCTTCACGGTCCCGAGCGGGCCCGACGTGCTGGCCTTCCACGAGGCCTTCGCTGACCTCGTGGCGCTGTTCCAGCACTTCAGCTACCGCACCGTCGTCGAAGCGGGGGTGCGGGACTCGCGCGGCGACCTGCGCCTATCGGACGCGTTGCTGAGCCTCGCCCGGCAGTTCGGGGAGGCCAGCGGGCGCCCCGGAGCGCTGCGCCGAGCGCTGGAGGCGCCGGACACCGGGGGCCCCTTCGCGACCTACCACGAGGCCGGGGACGAGCCCCATGCGCTCGGCTCCGTCCTGGTGGCGGCGGCCTTCGATGCCTTTCTGACGGTCTACCGCCGCAAGACCGGGCGCTACATCCGGCTCGCGACCCAGGGGACGGGCGTGCCGGTGGGGGAGCTGAGCGCGGACCTCCTGAGCGTGCTCGCGGAGGAGGCCGCCCAGCTCGCCGACCAGTTCCTGGCCATGTGCATCCGGGCCATCGACTACTGCCCGCCGGTCGACATCGAGTTCGGCGAGTTCCTCCGGGCGGTCGTGACGGCCGACAGGGAGCTCGTTCCCGACGACCCGCACGCCTATCGCGAGGCCTGGATCAACGCCTTCCGGCGGCGCGGCATCTATCCGTCGGGCGTGCCGACCCTGTCCGAGGACGCGCTGCTGTGGCGCGGGCCGGAGCTCAAGATCCCTCCCGCGCCGGACCTTGCCTTCAGCCGGCTCGCCTTCGACGGTGACCCTGGGCGCGCGGCCGGGCCCGACGAGACGCGGCGCCAGGCGCGGGCGATCGGGACCCTGATCGCCGACCCCTTCCTCGCGGGGCGCTTCGGCATCGCATTGCCCGGCGACCCGCGCCTCGGCAGGGACGCCGTGTCGCCGCCGACGGTCGAATCGGTGCGGACCGCACGCCGCATCGGCCCTGACGGCCAGATCCTGTTCGACACCGTGGCGGAGGTGACCCAGGCCAGGACCGTCAGGGGCGAGGCTGGCAGCTTCGAGTTCCTCGGCGGGGCGACACTGATCTTCGGGCCGAAGGGCGAGCTCAACTACATGATCGGGAAGAGCGTGCTGAACGAGCGGCGGCTCGCCCGGCAGCAGCGCTTCATGGCCGACAAGGCCGGATCGGCGCTATGGGCGCGGGACGGCGATACCGTCGTCCCGCGGCGGAGCCTTTTCCGGATCTGCCATGGATCCGGATGAGGCGTGCTACCGCCCGTAGAGCTCGGGCCGGCGGTCGGCGAGATAGGGGTTCGCGGCACGGCTGCCGGCATAGGCGGCGGGCCCGATCTCCGCCAGCAGCAGCTCCGGCCCGGCGCCGGCCCGCGCCAGCACCGTGCCGTCCGGCGCCGCGACGGTGCTGAGCCCCTCGAACTCCAGGGTCCGCTCGCGCCCGCAGCGATTGGCATAGGCCACGAAGATCTGGTTCTCGTAGGCGCGCGCCGGGATCAGGACGGTCGGGACCGCGGGCGTGGGGACCGGCAGTGCCGTCGGCACGGCCACCAGGTCTGCCCCGGCAAGGGCCAGGGCCCGCACCGCCTCCGGGAACTCGACGTCGTAGCAGATCAGCACGCCGACGCGGAGGCTCTCGACCTCCACCACGGGGGCGAGCGCGTCGCCGGGGCGGTAGAGGGCGCGCTCGCCGGCGCCGTACAGATGCGTCTTGCGGTAGTCCAGCAGCGGCCGCCCCTCGGCATCGACCATCCGGGCGGCATTGTAGGTCGCCCCGCCGGCGCGCTCGCCGTGGCCGTACAGGATCGCGATGCCGTGGCGCCGGGCGGTCGCGGCCATGGCGCTGTGGGACGGGCCGTCGAGCGGCTCGGCCAGGGCGTGGATCTCGGGCCCGATGTCGTAGCCCGTCAGGAACATCTCGGGGAGGATCAGCAGCCGCGCGCCCGCGGCGGACGCCCCGGCGGCGGCGGCATCGGCCTCCGCCAGGTTGGCGGCGACGTCTCCGGGATGGCCGGCGGTCTGATGCAGGGCGATGCGCATGTGGCTCCGGGAATCTGCTGCGCCGTATTCCGGGCGCCGGTCGGGATCGAGGGACGGTCAGGGATTGCGGGCCAGCCAAGCGCTGGCGAGCTCGGTCAGCCGCTCGCGGCCGAAGCTGGGATCGTGGCCGGCATGGACCACGCGGACCGGCAGGCGAAGCAGCCGCTCCATGGTCCGGCGGTAGGCGTTGCGGTCCGCGCCGGGGATGTCGTCCAGCAGCGGCCCGTCATAGATCGCATCGCCCGAGAACAGGATGCCCGTCGCGGCCTCCCAGAGGCCGATGCTGCCGGGCGAGTGGCCGGGCAGGTGCATGACCTCGAACCGGCGGTCCGCCAGGTCGATCGCGTCGCCCTCGTCCACGATGCGGGTCGCGCGGGCCGGGGCGACGCGGAACGAATCCAGGTCGTAGCCGGCATGGGGCAGGGCGGTGATCAGCTCCTCGCCGACCTCGTAACCGGCCGCGCGCAGCTTCCTCAGCTCCTCGGGGTCGGAATCCCGGGTGTGGAGCTTGGTGCGCCCGCGGGGGGTCTCCAGGCGGTCGGCCTCGAGCCGGTGGACGATGCAGTCGTCGAACTCGTGGTGTCCGCCCACATGGTCGGTGTGGGTGTGGGTGGCCACGGCCGTGACCGGCTTGTCCAGCAGGTGCCGCGCGGCCTCGCGCAGGCTGCAGATGCCCATGCCGGTGTCGATCATCAGGTCCCGGTCGCGCCCGCGCACATGCCAGATGTTGCAGCGGAGCAGCGGCACCACGTGCGGCTCCCACAGGAGCGTCACGTCGTCGTCGATGCGGCGGATCTCGAACCAGCGGTCGGCGATCTGGACGGGCATGCTCAGCCTCCCCGGGGCGGTGTCGATCCCATGCCGCGGCGGCCGTTCAGCGCGGCGGCGGCACGGACTTGAGCACGACCTGCGCGGTCAGGCGCAGCCGGTCCCCGACCTGGACAGGCGCGGCCATCTCGGCGGGCGCGGCCTCCATGGTCTTCATGCGCGCGGGGTGCGGCATGCCGGGCATCCCGGGCTCCTGGAAGCGGACCGTGCCCAGGCGGAAGGCACGGTCGGAATAGGCGGCGTTCACGGCTGCGATCTCCTCGCCGACGCGGCGGTAGATCTCGGCGCGCAGGCGGGTCTTCACCGCCTCGACCTCGGCCAGGGTGGGGGTGAAGTCGATGCGATCGACCCTGAGCTGCAGGCCCGGGCGGCTGGCCTGCCGGGCACGCTCCCCAAGACCGCCGAGCTGCGTCTCGGCCAGGCGGGCCTGCGCCTCGGCGTACCAGCGCTCGAGCCCCGCGGAATCGGTGGAGGGCGTGAAGCGGACGAGGCGCCATTCCGCATCCGGGGCGAGCGCGCGCACCGCGGCCAGAAGCTCGGCGCGGGCGCGGCCGGTGTCGGCGGCGCCGGCGGCCGCCTCGGCGGTCACGGCGACCTCGGCTGTGCCGGTCTGCACCCATTCCTCGGCCGAGATCTCCAGCACGACCGTGTCGTCCGGCCGCCCGGCCGGCCCGTGATGATGCTGAGGCGACTCCTGAGCCCGCGCCGGCGCGCTGCCCAGAGGGATCGGCATAGGGACCAGCAGCGGGGCGGCGAGCAGGGCAGCGGCAATCAGGGCTGAGGCCGGTCGGCAGGTCCGCATGAAGGCTCCGTCAGAAGTCCAGGTCTGCGTAGTGGGGCGGCGGGGGCGCGCCAGGCACGGTCTCGGCCAGCAGCGGGCGGAAGCTCGGCCGCGACTTGATCCGGGCATACCAGATCTTCGCGTCGGGATGCTCGTCCCAGGGCACGTCGCCGAGATAGTCGACGCAGGACAGATGCGCGCCGGCCGCGATGTCGGCCAAGCTGAACTCGTCCCCGGCGAGCCAGGTCCGCCGCTCGGCCAGCCAGCCGATATAGTCGAGATGGTAGTGGATGTTGGCAAGCCCCGCCCGGATCGCCTGGGCGTTCGGCGTGCCGGTGCGCTCCATGCGCTTGTGCAGCTTCTCGCCGACCAGGTTCTCGGTGACCTCGCGGCCGAACTTGGCGTCGAACCAGTCGATCAGGCGGCGAGTCTCCGCCCGCGACGCCGGCGTGTGGCCGAGCAGCGTCGCGCCGGGATAGGCCTCCTCGACATATTCGGCGATTGGGCCGCCTCCGGCCACGACGGTGCCGTCGTCCTCCACGAGGACGGGCACCTCGCCGGCAGGGTTCAGGGCCAGGAACTCCGGACGGCGGTCGACCGTCCGCTCGAGCTCCAGCTCGAAGGGCAGCCGCTTCTCCGTCAGGGCGAGGCGGATCTTCCGCGAGGCCGGGGTGAGCCAGTGGTGATAGAGCTTGCGCATGGGCGGCGGGAACCATAGCGCATGCCCGGGGTCAGGAGCAAATTTCCGGACCCGTGCCGATGCGCCCTTCGGGTGGGATCACGCGGTGAAGAGGCCGTAGACGCTGAGGGCGGCCTGACTCGCGACGACCGCGGCGACGAGGCCGAGGGCAAGGCGCTGCGGCATGATGCGGATCAGATAGCCCGCCAGCGGGGCCGCCAGCGCGCCCCCGATCACGAGCCCCAGCACGATCCGGCCGTACTGGGCGAGATCCAGGTGGAAGAGGAAGGTCACGGAGATCGCCGCGGTCACGAAGAACTCAGCGAGATTGACCGAGCCGATCGACCGCCGCGGCTCGCCGCCCGTCGCGATCAGGGACGAGGCGACGAGAGGGCCCCAGCCGCCGCCGCCGACGGCGTCGAGGAACCCGCCCCCTGCGCCCACGAGCTGGGGCGGCGGCCTGAAGCCCTTGCGCACGCGGCCACGCACGCGGTCGAGGATCAGCAGCGCCATGCCGACGAGGTAGACCGCGACGAAGGCCTTCACAGCCGTCTCGGGCAGCCCCGTGAGGATGTAGGCGCCGACCACGCCCCCGACGACGCCGGTCGCGACGAGCTTCAGGAACAGCGTCCTGTCGACGTTCCGGTTGTAGAGATGCGATGCGCCCGAGATGCCGGTCGTCACCACCTCGGCCGCGTGGACCGAGGCGCTGGCGAGCGCCGGCGGCAACCCGAATGCGAGCAGGCTCGACGAGCAGATGACGCCGAACGCCATTCCCAGCGCTCCGTCGACCATCTGCGCCAGGAACCCGATCGCGGCGAACAGCAGAATGTCCGTGTCCATCAGCGCATTTCCCCGTCCCGCGACGACAACGACGCGGCGGGGCGAAGCGTTCCCCCCCGAGAGGCCGTGGCCCCTGCCAGGGGCTGAAACGCCGACGAGGACGGAGCCCTGCGGGGGCGCCGTCCTCGTCGTGGTGGGGCGCCGCGGGCCGGGGGGCCGCGGCTGATCGTGTCAGCGGGCGGCGGCCTGCTGCTGGGGCAGGCGGCGCAGCTCGCGGCCGGCCATCTGCAGGACCTGGTCGACCGCGCGGCGGCGCTGCCAGTCCGAGTTCGCGGCATCGGCCGGCGGCGCCTCGATCACGGCCGGCTGGGTCTTGCCGGTCGGCGGGGCGTCGTTGCTCAGCGTCTTGCGGAGCTCGGCCTCCTTGCGGATTTCAGGCTCGTGGATCGCCGCCGTCTTCGGCTGGTCGACGCCGAGGTCGGGCGTGATGCCCACGTTCTGGATGGAGCGGCCCGACGGCGTGTAGTAGCGCGCCGTCGTCATCTTGATGGCGGCCTTGGTCTCGCGCAGCGGCATGATGGACTGGACCGAGCCCTTCCCGTAGGACTGCACGCCCAGGATCGTGGCCCGGTGGTTGTCCTGCAGGGCGCCCGCCACGATCTCGGAGGCCGAGGCGGAGCCGCCGTTGATCAGCACGACCAGGGGCTTGCCGCCGGTCAGGTCGCCGGGCGTGGCGGTGGCGCGGTCGATCTCCCGGCCGTTGCGGCCGCGGGTCGACACGATCATGCCCTGCTCCAGGAAGCTGTCGGCCACCAGGATGCCCTGGCGCAGCAGCCCGCCGGGATTGTTGCGGAGGTCGAGGACATAGCCCGCGAGCTTGTCGCCGAGCTTCGCCTGGATCGCGCGGATGGCCTGCTCGACGCCGTTCTGCGTCTGCTCGGTGAAGGAGGCGATGCGGATATAGCCAACCTCGCCCTCGGCTTCGTACTTCACCGACGGGCTGCGGATCATGTCCCGCTTGAGGGTCATCACGAAAGGCTCAGTGGCCTCGCGCTTGACCTTGATGCTGACGTCGCTGCCGATCGGGCCCCGCAGGCGGTCGGAGGCCTGCTTGAGCGTCAGGCCCTTCACGGGCTCGCCCGCGATCTCGAGGATCAGGTCGCCGGGCTGCATGCCGGCGCTGGCGGCCGGCGAGCCGTCGAAGGGCGAGATCACCTTCACCGCAGAGGCCGCGGTGTCCATCTGGATCTCGATGCCGAGGCCCACGAACTGGCCGCTGGTCCGCTCGCGCATCTCGACGTACTTCTCGGCGTCGAGATAGGTCGAATGGGGATCGAGCGACCCCATGATCCCGCCGACCGCGGCCTCGATCAGCTTCTCGTCGGGGATCTCCTCGACGTATTGGCTGCGGACGTGCTGAAGGACCTGGTTGAAGATCCGCAGCGCCCTCTCGTCGACCGGGGCGGCGGGGCGGGCCGTCGCGGGCTGCGCCGCGGCGAGCGCCGTCTGCGCCGATGCGGCAGCAGGGGACAGCAGGGCAAAGGCGGCGAGAGCGAGTGCGGGCAGGAAGCGGTTCGTCACGAGCGGGTCCCTGGACGGCTGGGCCGAGGAGGTCCATCAGAGCCCGTCTATGGTTAACTCACAGTTAAGCGGCTGGCGCAACGCAAAAAAAAGATCATCCGGCATCGCTTCCGCGCAATGGAAGGGGCCGGGGACTTGCGTCCCCGGCCCCGTTCTTGCCCAAGACTGGCCGAAGGGTCAGCGGATGCCGCCGGTTGTGCCGCCGCCGGTGCGGTCACCCATTCCCGACTGGCCCTGCCCAGTCAGCGAGGTCGGCCCGCCCGACATCCCCGAGCCGGGCAGCCCCGTCCCGGACGCGCCCGAGCTGCCCATACCGCCGCCCAGCGTGCCGCCCGTTCCGGCGCTGCCGATGGTGCCGGTGCCCGACTCGAGCGAGCCCGCGTCCGAGCTGCTGCGGTTCAGGGTCCGGCTCTGCGGTGCCGAGGAGCCCGTGGGCGCCATGTTCGGATCGCGGAACGTGCCGCGCTCCATGGCCGGGGGCGGCGCGGTGCCCTGGGTGACGCCGGGCGTCATGCCCTGGGTTGCACCGGGGGTCATGGTGCTGCTGCCGCCCAGGGTGGAGCCCATGGTGTTGCTGGTGCCCGTCGTGCCGGTAGTCTGGCTCCCGGCCGCCGCCATGGTCTGCACCTGGCGGGTGCGCGGGTCGATCATGACGGTCGCGGGCTCGCCGGTATTGGTCGTGACCTGGGCGACGTAGTTCTCGCCCTGCTTGCTCATGGAGCGCAGCTCCGAGAAGCCAAGCCGGCCGAACTGGTTCAGCAACGACGTCTGGACCAGCTCCATCTCGCGCTGGTCCGCGCCGCGGCGCGACTCGACGCGGCTCTGGATGTCCGTGCCGCTGCGCGTCGTGGTGCCCGTGGTGGTGCCCGTCGTAGTGCTCGTGGACTGGGCGAGGGCGGCACCGGACGCGCCGGCGAGCAGCAGGACCGCAAGGGCGGTTGCAGACGTTCTCATGGTTGAGACCTCCTGGTTCCGTCGGATTTTGGCATTCCGGGAAAACAGGCGGGCCGGCCGATGGTCACGGCACGCATCGGGCGAGGCGGGCTACCTCGCGCCGGGGATCACTTCCGGTAGAAGACGAAGCTCTCGGCGCCGGCCTCGGGGATCCAGCCGTTGCGCTCGTAGAAGGCGCGGGCCACGCGGTTGTCGGCGTGGCAGCTCAGCCGCGCGGGCCGGTCCAGGCGCTGGCAGGCTGCGGTCAGCAGCCTGGATCCGATGCCGCGGTGCTGCCAGTCGGGATGCACGAAGATCAGGCGCAGGTCGTCCGCGGCCAGGTCCAGGGACACGAAGCCGACCACCAGCCCACCGATCTCGGCCACCCAGACCTCGTCCTCCGCCACCGCAAGGGCGTAGTCCTCGGCCTCGAAGGCGGACCGGCCGGGAAAGGCCGCTTGGCGGGCATGCAGGAAGATCTCGGCGCAGCGCTCGCCGTCGCCGGAAACGGCGCGCCTGATGCGGATCGGCGGAGACGCCCGCTTGCCCATCCCCGAACTCCCTTCCGGCGTGGACTGCGCAGTGTAGAACCCGCTGGCGGCGCGATGGTCGCGCCGCCAGCGGCGCTGCGTTATTCCGCCGCGGTCGCCGCCGCGCCCGGCGCGGTCACGGGGACCGTCAGGCGGGACAGCATCTCCTTGGGGACGACCTGCCAGAACTTGTCCTTCACGAGGTGCCAGTCGTTCAGGAGCTGGTTCGCGAAGCGGCTCTGGGTCTCGGCCACGTGCTCCTCGATCAGGCTCCTGAGCGCGGTCTCGTAATGTGCGACCTCGATGCGCTGGTAGATCACGCTCTCGTCGTTGACGAAAACCGGGAAGTTCCCGGCCTCGTCGTAGACGAAGGCCATGCCGCCCGTCATGCCGGCGGCGAAATTGTCGCCGACCGCCCCCAGGATCACGGCCACGCCGCCCGTCATGTACTCGCAGCCGTTGGAGCCGCAGCCCTCGACCACCACCGAGGCGCCGGAGTTGCGGACGGCGAAGCGCTCTCCCGCCTGGCCCGCCGCGAACAGCTTGCCCGCGGTGGCGCCGTACAGGACGGTGTTGCCGATGATCGTGTTGGCGTTGGACGCCAGCTTCGAGGACACGGTCGGCCGCACCACGATGGTGCCGCCCGACAGGCCCTTGCCCACGTAGTCGTTGGCGTCGCCGAAGACCTCGAGCTTCAGGCCGTGCACGGCGAAGGCGCCCAGCGACTGTCCGCAGGAGCCGCGCAGCCGGACGGTGACGTGGCCGGGCTGCAGCCCCGTCATCCCGAACTTCCGCGTGATCATGGAGGACAGGCGCGTGCCGATCGCCCGGTGCGTGTTCCGGACATTGTAGGCGAGCTGCATCTTCTCGCCGTCCTCGAAGAGCGGCCGGGCGTCCGCGATGATGCGCGCGTCCAGCGTGTCCGGCACCTCGTTCCGGCC
This sequence comes from Arenibaculum pallidiluteum, assembly GCF_017355985.1. Classification (GTDB taxonomy): domain Bacteria; phylum Pseudomonadota; class Alphaproteobacteria; order Azospirillales; family Azospirillaceae; genus Arenibaculum; species Arenibaculum pallidiluteum. The sequence continues at coordinate 53,805 of NZ_JAFIQU010000006.1, read as the reverse complement.
CTGCACCGTGCAGTACCGGGCGCCGTCGCCGGGGTCGACCTGGGCGAGCAGCGCGTTCAGGTCGAGGTCGTCCAGGTGCTCCGCGCCGCGGCTGACCTGGTGCAGCAGGTCGCTGCGGCCGATCACCTCCTCCAGGGAGCGGAAGCCAAGCCCCGCCAGGATCTCGCGGACCTCCTCGGCCAGGAAGGTGAAGAGGTTCACGACCTTCTCGGGCGTGCCGGTGAACCGCTTGCGCAGCTCCTCGTCCTGCACGCAGACGCCGACCGGGCAGGTGTTGGAATGGCACTGGCGCACCATGATGCAGCCCATGGCGATCAGGGCCGCCGTGCCGATGCCGTACTCCTCCGCGCCCAGCATGGCGGCGATCACCACGTCCCGGCCGGTCTTGATGCCGCCGTCCGTGCGCAGCCGCACGCGGTGGCGCAGCCGGTTCAGGGTCAGCACCTGGTTGGCCTCGGACAGACCCATCTCCCAGGGCACGCCCGCGAACTTGATCGAGGTCTGCGGGCTGGCGCCGGTGCCGCCGGAATGGCCCGAGATCAGGATGATGTCGGCATTGGCCTTGGCCACGCCCGCGGCGATGGTGCCGATGCCCGAGCGCGCCACCAGCTTCACGCAGACCTTGGCGTCGGGGTTGATCTGCTTGAGGTCGTAGATCAGCTGCGCCAGATCCTCAATCGAGTAGATATCGTGGTGCGGCGGCGGGCTGATCAGCATCACGCCAGGGGTCGCGTGGCGCAGGCGGGCGATCATCTCGGTGACCTTGAAGCCGGGCAGCTGCCCGCCCTCGCCGGGCTTGGCGCCCTGGGCCACCTTGATCTCGATCTCGCGGCACTGGTTCAGGTACTCGGCGGTCACGCCGAACCGGCCCGAGGCGATCTGCTTGATCGCCGAGTTCCAGTTGTCGCCGTTGCGGTCGGGCTTGAAGCGCGCGGAATCCTCGCCTCCCTCGCCGCTGTCGGACTTGGCGCCGATGCGGTTCATGGCGACGTTCAGCGTTCCGTGCGCCTCTGGGCTGAGCGCGCCCAGCGACATTCCTGGCGTGATGAAGCGCTTGCGAATCGAGGTGATGCTCTCGACCTCGTCGACGGCGATCGCGCTCTTGGGCGAGCGGAACTCCAGGAGGTCGCGGAGCTGCATGGGCGGCCGCTTGTTCACGGCCTCCGTGTAGCGCTTGAAGGTCTGGTAGCTGTCGGTGCCCACCGCCTGCTGCAGCGTGTGGATCAGCGCGGCCTCCCAGGCATGGCGCTCGCCGCCGCGGCGGTACTTGTAGAAGCCGCCGACGGGCAGCGCGACCGCGTCCTCGCTCCAGGCGATCTGGTGCTGCTCCAGCACCTTCTTCTGGATGCCGGCCAGGCCGATGCCGGAGATGCGGCTGACCATGCCGGGGAAGCAGTCGGCGACCAGCGCGCGGGACAGGCCCACGGCCTCGAAGTTGCAGCCGCCGCGATAGCTGCTGATGATCGAGATGCCCATCTTGGACATGATCTTCAGCAGGCCCTCGTCGATGGCCTTCTTGAACCGCGCGAGGCACTTCTCCAGCGGCATGTCGCCGAACAGCCCGCGGCGGTGCCGGTCGGCGATGGCCTCCTGGGCGAGATAGGCGTTCACGGTGGTGGCGCCGACGCCGATCAGGACCGCGAAGTAGTGCGTGTCCATGCACTCGGCCGAGCGCACGTTCAGCGAGGTGAAGGTGCGGAGCTGCTGGCGCACGAGGTGGCTGTGCACCGCGCCCGTGGCGAGGATCATGGGGATCGGCGCCCGCGCGGCCGAGGTCGCCTCGTCCGTCAGGATCACGTGCTCGGCGCCGCCACGCACGGCGTCCTCGGACTGCTGGCGCACGCGCCGCAGCGCGTCGCGCAGCGCGTTGGGGCCGGCGGCCGTGTCGAAGGTGCAGTCGATCTCGGCCGCGGTGTCGCCCATGTAGCGGCGCATGGCCCGGAACTCGGCCGTGGTCAGCACCGGGCTCTCGAGCTGGAGCAGCCGGCACTGCGAGGAGTCCTCGTCCAGGATGTTGCCGAGGTTGCCCAACCGGGTGCGCAGGCTCATCACCCGGCGCTCGCGCAGGGAATCGATGGGCGGGTTCGTGACCTGGCTGAAGTTCTGCCGGAAGAAGTGGTGCAGCCCGCGGTACTTGTCGGAGAGCACGGCAAGCGGGCCGTCGTCGCCCATGGAGCCGATGGCCTCCTTGGCGTCCTCGACGGTCGGGTGGAGGATCACCTCGAGATCCTCGAGCGTGACTCCGACGCCGAGCTGGCGCTTGCGCAGCTCGTCCCGGGACAGCTCGGCGGCCTCGGCCGGGGCGGCCTGGACGAGCGTGTCCAGCTCGGTCGTGTTGCGCGTCCAGTCCGAGAAGGGCCGGCGGCCGGCCAGAAGGTCCTTGATCTCGGTGTCGCGGTACAGCCGGCCGTCCTTGAGGTCGACCGCGATCATCTGCCCGGGGCCGAGGCGGCCCTTCTCGACGACCGCGTTCTCGTCGACCTTGACCATCCCCGTCTCGGAGCCTGCGACCAGAAGCCCGTCGGAGGTGACGGTGTAGCGCATCGGGCGCAGCCCGTTGCGGTCCATGCCGCCGATCACCCAGCGGCCGTCATAGGCCGCCAGCGCCGCCGGCCCGTCCCAGGGCTCCATCACCGAGTTGGCATAGCTGTAGAGGTCGCGGTGCGCCTGCGGCATCACCGGCCGGTTGGACCAGGCCTCGGGGACCAGCATGGTCTTCGCCATGGGCGCCTCGCGCCCGGCATGGACCAGCAGCTCGAACACGGCGTCGAGCGCGCCGGAATCCGACGTGCCGTTGGGGATCACCGGCTTCAGGTCGTGGATCCAGTCGCCGAAGGCCTCGTGGGCCATGCGCGGCTCGTGCGCCTTCATCCAGTTCACGTTGCCCTTCAGCGTGTTGATCTCGCCGTTGTGGGCGAGGCAGCGGAAGGGCTGGGCCAGCGGCCAGGTGGGGAAGGTGTTGGTGGAGTATCGCTGGTGATAGATCGCGAAGTTGGAGACGAACCGCTCGTCCAGCAGGTCCGGGTAGAAGGTCGTCAGCTGCTCGGCCAGGAACATGCCCTTGTAGATCAGCGAGCGGGCGCTCAAGGAGCAGATGTAGAAGTCGTTGATCTGCTCGGCCCGCACGGCGGTCTCGATCCGCCGCCGCAGGATGTAGAGCTCGAGCTCGAAGCGCGCGGCCGGGACGCCCTTGGCGTTGCCGATGATGATCTGCTCGATCTCGGGCCGGGTGGCGTTCGCCTTCTCGCCGATGATGTCGACGTTGATGGGCACCTGCCGCCAGCCATAGATGTAGTAGCCGAAGCTCAGCACCTCGGTCTCGACGATGCAGCGGCAGCGTTCCTGCGCGTCCTGGCTCAGGCGCGGCAGGAAGACCTGGCCGACCGCGAGGTCGCGCTCGGGCGCCGTATGGCCGATGGTGGTCACGTGGTCACGGAAGAACGTCTGCGGCACCTGGATGTGGATGCCCGCGCCGTCGCCGGTCTTGCCGTCCGCGTCCACAGCGCCGCGGTGCCAGACCGCCTTCAGCGCCTCGATGCCCTTCTCCACGACGACGCGCCGCGGCTGCCCGTCCAGCGCCGCGATGAAGCCGACGCCGCAGGCGTCGTGCTCCTCGGCCAGGTCGTAGCCGTTGGCGGCCTCGAGCTGGGCGCGGCCTTCGACGAACTCGCGCGCGAACCGCTCGCCCTGGTTCTCGATCATCTCGCTCATGGTCGTTCCTCTCGGATCCAGGGGAGGGGTCATTCGGCGGCGACGGCCGATGCGGCCGGCGCCAGGGCCTTGCGGCCGAGATAGGCATGGATCTGCTCCGCGACGTCGCGCCCGTCACGGATCGCCCAGACGACCAGGCTTGCGCCGCGCACGATGTCGCCGGCGGCGAAGACGCCGTCCAGGCTGGTCATCATGGTACGGAAGTCGATCTTCAGGGTGCCCCAGCGGCTCACGGTCAGGCCGGGCTCGCCGAAGAGCTGGGGCATGTCCTCGGGATCGAAGCCCAGCGCCTTGATCACCATGTCGGCCTTCAGGTCGAACTCCGAGCCCTCGACGACCTGCGGGGTCTGCCGGCCGGTGGCATCGGCCACGCCCAGATGGATGCGCACGGCGCGAACGGCCTCGACCCGGTCGCGCCCGAGGAAGGCCTGGGGCGCCGACTGCCAGACGAACTCGACGCCCTCCTCCTCGGCATTGGCGACCTCGCGCTGCGAGCCCGGCATGTTCCTGCGGTCGCGGCGGTACAGGCAGCGCACCGACCGGGCGCCCTGGCGCACCGCCGTGCGCACGCAGTCCATGGCGGTGTCGCCGCCTCCGATCACGACCACGTCCTTGCCGGCGGCGTTCAGGGTGCCGTCGGCGAAGGCTGCGACCGTGTCGCCGAGACCGACCTTGTTGCTGGCGGTGAGGTAGTCCAGCGCCGGCACGATGCCGGACAGCGCGCTGCCGGGGGCCTCCAGGTCGCGCGCCTTGTAGACGCCCGTGGCCACCAGCACCGCGTCGTGGCGCTGGCGCAGCTCGGCCAGGGTGACGGTGCCGCCGATATCGGTGTTGGGATGCAGGCGCACGCCCTGCTCCTCGAGCTGGGCGACGCGCCGGGCGACGACGTCCTTCTCCAGCTTGAAGCCGGGGATGCCGTAGACCATCAGCCCGCCGATGCGGTCGTAGCGGTCGTAGACATGGACCTGGTAGCCCTTGGCACGCAGCATCTCGGCCGCCGCCAGGCCACCCGGCCCGCCGCCGATGATGCCGACCGACTGCGCGCGCTCGCGCAGGGGCTTGCGCGGCTTCACCCAGCCACGCTCCCAGGCGGTGTCATTGATGAACCGCTCGATCGCGCCGATGGTGACGGTGCCGTGCCGGGACTGCTCGATCGTGCAGTTGCCCTCGCACAGCCGGTCCTGCGGACAGATGCGGCCGCAGATCTCGGGAAAAGTGTTGGTGGCCGACGAGACCTCGTAGGCCTCCTCCAGCCGCCCCTCGGCCGTGAGCTTCAGCCAGTCCGGGATGTTGTTGTGCAGGGGGCAGTGCACCTGGCAGAACGGCACGCCGCATTGCGAGCAGCGGTTGGCCTGCTCCTCCGCTCCCGGGACGTCGAAGTCGCCGTAGATCTCGTTGAAGTCGGTGCGGCGCAGGTCGGCGGCGCGTTTTTCCGGCATCCGCTTGTCGGTGTGGACAAAGCCGAGCATCCGCTGCTGCGCCATCGCTGCCTCCAGGACCTTCATGTCGTAGTTCCGGCGTGCGCGGGCAAGCTTCTTGCGTCGGCATCCGGCGATCATGGCTATACGCTATGAATTCGGCACAGGCGAGCAAAAAATTGCAGATGGTTACCTGGTGCTGACCTAAATCCGTGGCGATCCGACTGGCGCTCGCTTTTTGTGCAGCGCGCGGCCGCGAAGAAAGGTCCGAAATGGTACTATCCGAATTTCGCGGATCGGCACTCGTTCGGAAGGCTGGGGAGCTACATCCGGCCTAGGGAATTCGGAAGCATAGGCCCGGGCCCCGTCCTGTGAGAGGGTCAAGGCGCAACTGACAATCCGCTGCCATGCCCAGCCCCGGCGTCCAGGACCCTGAAGGCTCATCCGGCGACGGCAACCGTGCCGACCTGATCCACCTTGCCCTCAGGTCCGCATGCATGGCGGCCTGGGACTACGACTACGGCAGCCGGCGGCTCGATGCCTCACCGGAACTCGCCGCGATCTTCGGCCTGGCCCCGGGCTCCGGAATCGCGACCCTCGCCGAGTGGCAGGACCGCGTGCATCCGGAGGACCGGTCGGCACCGGACTTCGTCCTATGGGCGGAAGCCGTGCCCGGGCGCTGTCCCAGCGGAGCCGAGTACCGCATCCTGGTCGGGGACGGGGCCGCGGAGGCAGCCGGGACGGGGGCGGTGCGCTGGGTCTCGGCGACCGGAACCATCGTCCGCGATGGCTCAGGGCAGCCGATCCGCGCCGTCGGCATCCTCCGCGACGTGACGGAGCAGCGCCGCGTCGCCGGGGAGCGCGAGGCCGCCCTGCGGGGACGGGCCGAGGCGCTGCAGGAGCTCAGCCACCGGGTCAAGAACTCACTCCAGGTCGTCGCCTCGATGATCCGGCTCCAGGCGAGCCGCGCGCCCGAGGGCCCGGTGCGGCGGGCCATGACCAGCCTGTTCGACCGGATCGCGGCGATCTCGGACGCCCATGCGCGGATGTACATGAACGGCGCCGTCGGCACGCTCGACCTTGGCGTCTATGTCGAGGACCTCTGCGGACGCCTCGGGCAGGGGGCCTCGCGGGAGATCCCGGTGTCGGTCGCCGGGACGCCGGTGCAGCTCGAGGCCGACCGGGCCGTGCCGCTGGGCCTCGTGGTCAGCGAGCTCGTCTCGGCCGCGATGCGCGGCGCGGAGCCCGGGAAGCAGGGCGAGGGTGCCTGGCCGGAGGTCGCGCTGAACCACGACGCCGGGGGCTGCCGACTGACCATCCGCGGCATACTGGCGCTGGACGACCAGCCCGGCGTGGACGGGCTCGGCCTGACCCTGGTCCGTCTCCTGGTGCGTCAGGCCGAGGCGGACCTGATCCTGGACAGGACAGGGGCGCGGATCATCCTGACGCTCCCCGACGGCCGGTCGCCGGCGCCGCGCGCGGGCGACGCCGCGCCGAATCCGGTGGCCGCTCAGCGATCCGCGCGCGCGGCCGCGTCGGCGGGTCCCGACAGGATCAGTGGGTGACGCCGCCCGAGCTGCGCTGGCCAGCAAAGCGGCCGCCGATGCGGAAGCGCTCGAGATAGCTCGGCAGCACCAGCTCGGCCGCGGTCGGCATGATGCCGAGCGCGCGCAGGTCGGCCGCGCCGGGGGAGACCACGTTGTCGCGCTTGAGCAGCTCGACCTGGTCGGGGGTCAGCGGCGGGTTCGGCAGCAGGGCCAGGATCTTCGCGAGCCGTGAGGCGGTGCCCCAGGACAGGTCGACCAGCCGCTTGCGCCGGCGGGTGACGGACAGCATCAGCTCCATCAGCTCGCGGAAGGTGTAAATGCGCGGGCCGCCCAGCTCGAAGGTGCGGCCCCGGGTCGCGGGATCCATCAGCGCCGCCATCACCGCGTTGGCGACGTCATTCACGTAGACCGGCTGCATCAGCGTCTTCCCGCCCCCGATCAGGGGCAGGAAGGGCGAGAACTGCGCCATGGTCGCGAACCGGTTGAAGAACTCGTCCTCGGCCCCGAAGACCACGGAGGGGCGCAGGATCGTCGCCTCGGGAAAGGCTTCAAGCACGGCCTTCTCGCCCTCGGCCTTGCTGCGGGCGTAAAGGGACGGCGAGGACGGATCGGCACCGAGGGCCGAGACGTGGATCAGGCGGCTTGCGCCGGCGGCCTTGGCCAGGCGGGCGATGCGCGCGGGCCCCTCCGCGTGGCAGAGGCGGAAGCTCTGGTTGCCGGATTCGAAGAGCACGCCGATCAGGTTCACGACGAAGTCGGCACCCTTCACGGCGGCAGCCACGCTGTCGTCGCGGCTGACGTCGACGGCGATGGGCGTGATCTGCCCGACCGTGCCCATCACGCGCAGCCAGCCGGACCGGCTCGGCCGGCGCGAGGCCACGCGCACGATCGTGCCCGTGCGGGCGAGTTCCTGGACGAAGTGGCGCCCGAGAAAACCCGAGCCGCCGAAGACGGTCGCGACCCGATACTTGAACGACATGCTGCTCCACCCCTTCCGGCTTCCGGCAGGGCGCGGCGTCTCCGCGGGATCGGCACGCTCCCCCGGGCACCCTGCGGATGGTGCTTATATAGAATGCGCGTGCGGTGGGCCAGAGGCAGGGGCGCCGCGCCCCGAGGGGGCGTCAGATCGGGCCGCCCGCGCGGCGCGAAAGTGTTTGACAGGCCCGGGACGGGGACCTATATCACCGCTCCACCGGCGGGGGCACCCGCCGGTGAGCCCAGGTGGCGGAATTGGTAGACGCGCTGGTTTCAGGTACCAGTGGCAGAAATGTCGTGGAGGTTCGAGTCCTCTCCTGGGCACCACCGCCTTCGTTTGGCCGCTTGATCCCAAGCCCCTGAGGGGCCCCCGGATCAGGGCGGCCTTTCTGTTTCAGGGCCATGGTTCCGAGGACCGCACGCCGTGTCCATCAATCTTCATGACGGCGACCTGCCGGATGGTCTCGATCTCGGCCCCGTTGTGGCCGTCGACACCGAGACGATGGGCCTGAACCCTGCCCGCGACCGCCTCTGCCTCGTCCAGATGTCCGCCGGCGACGGGGTCTGCCACATGGTGCAGATCCGCCCCGGCAGCCCGCCCGGCCCGAACCTGCAGCTCCTGCTTGCCGATCCCGACGTCACCAAGCTGTTCCATTTCGGACGCTTCGACATCGCCGTCCTGAAGGCCTATCTGGACGTGGTCGCCGCGCCGGTCTACTGCACCAAGATCGCATCCAAGCTGGTGCGGACCTACACCGATCGCCACGGCCTGAAGGACCTCTGCCGCGACCTCCTCGGCGTCGAGCTGAACAAGCAGCAGCAGTCCTCCGACTGGGGCGCCGACGAGCTCAGCGCCGAGCAGCTCCGCTACGCCGCCGACGACGTCCTGCACCTGCACCGGCTGCGCGAGCGCCTGGACGCCATGCTGGAGCGCGAGGGGCGGACCGAGCTGGCCCGCCAGTGCTTCGAGTTCCTGCCGGTCCGCGCGCTACTCGACCTTGGCGGGTGGGAAGACCCGGACATTTTCGCCCATTGAAGCGTCGGCGGGACGCTGCATCTATAGGGCTGCTGTAGGGCTGCCGCCCTTTACCCGTCGCCGGGCAGTGGGCATACTCAGCCCGGCGGGCCTGGCCCTCACCGACGCGCCAGACGAGGACCCGTTGAACGAGCTCTCCCAGACCATCGATCCTGCCGCCTGCGTTCAGGCCGGAGCCGCGGAATCCCTGTCCTCTGGACGCGACGGCGATGCCGATCGCCGCGTGGCCGTCCGGGTGCTGGGCACCGAGGCCGAGGCGCTGCAGGCGCTGGCCGAGTCCCTGGACGGGAGCTTCTCGCGGGCCGTCTGTCTGCTGGCCGGGATCGAGGGGCGCGTCACCGTCACCGGCATGGGCAAGAGCGGCCATGTGGCGCGCAAGATCGCGGCCACGCTGGCCTCGACCGGCACGCCGGCGCAGTTCGTCCATCCCGCCGAGGCCAGCCACGGCGATCTCGGCATGATCACCGCCGCGGATGCGGTGATCGCCCTGTCCAACTCCGGCGAGACGACCGAACTCTCGGACATCGTCGCCTATACCCGCCGCTTCGGGATCCCGCTGATCGGCATGACCCGGCGCGCCCGATCGTCGCTGGCCGAGCAGGCCGACGTCGCGCTCCTGCTGCCGCAGACCCCCGAGGCCTGCCCGCTCGGGCTCGCCCCCACCACCTCGACCACCATGATGATGGCGCTGGGCGACGCGATCGCCGTGGCGCTGCTGGAGCGGCGGGGCTTCTCGGCCGCGGACTTCCAGGTGTTCCATCCCGGCGGCTCGCTGGGCCGCCAGCTCCTGCGCGTGCTCGACGTGATGCATTCGGGCGAGGCCCTGCCGCTGGTCGGCGAGGACACCCCCATGGGCGAGGCGCTGCTGGTCATGTCGGCCAAGAGCTTCGGCTGCGTGGGCGTGGTGAACGGCGAGGGGCGCCTGGTCGGGATCGTCACCGACGGCGACCTGCGCCGCCACATGTCCCCGCGCCTGCTCGAGGAGCGCGCGGCCGACGTGATGACCCGCGATCCCAAGACGATCCGGGCGGGCGCCCTCGCGGCCGAAGCCCTGGGGCTGATGAACGCTCGGACGATCACCAGCCTGTTCGTGACCGACGAGGGCAGGCCGGTCGGCATCCTGCACATCCACGACTGCCTGCGGGCCGGGGTGGCCTGAGATGAGCGTCGAAGAAGCGCCGCGCCCGCGGCGAACACCGTCCATGCAGCGCGCCCGCCAGACGCAGTCCGTGTTCTCGCGCCCCTCCGGCGGCCGGCGCGGGCAGGTGCCCGGGCGCGTCTACACCCGGTTCGTGGGCCTGCTGAAGGTCGCGCTGCCGGCCCTCGCCGTCGGCATCCTGATGCTGCTCGTGGCCTGGCCCCGCCTTCACGAGGGCGGCCCGCCGCCGGCGCCCCCGCAGGCGGCCGACACGCTGGAGATGAGCCATGCCCGCTATGTCGGCGTGGACGAGCAGCAGCGCCCCTTCTCCGTCGATTCCGAGAAGGCCGTACGCTCGGCCGAGGCACCCGAGGTGATCGACCTCGTGAAGCCCCGGGCCGAGATGACGCTTGAGGACGGGACCTGGGTGTTCCTGAGCGGGGACCAGGGCCGCTACAACGAGAAGACCGGGAAGCTGCTGCTGCTCGGCCATGTCGACCTGGTCCACGACAAGGGCTACGAGTTCCGCACCGACGAGGCCCATGTGGACGTGGGCGCGGGCAACGCCTGGGGCGACCGACCGGTCGAGGGCCAAGGCCCGTTCGGCGAGATCTTCTCCCAGGGCTTCCGCCTGTTCGACAAGGGCAAGACCATCGTCTTCCTGGGTCAGGCCCGGCTCAACCTGGCGCCGGGCGCGAGCGGCAAGGTGCAGCGATGATGGCGCCGGGCCTTCGCTTGGGTGCAGTGCTCGCGGCTGCGGCGCTGGCGGTGACGCTGGGTTCGTCGGCGGGCTGGACGCCGGCCTTCGCGCAGCAGCCCGCGGCGCGCGCTCAGCAGCAGGCCCCTGCGGCCGAGCAGGGGCCTGGCGCCAGGCCTGCCGCGCCGCCGCCGGCGCCCGCCACGGCGCCGGTGCCGGGCGGGCTGGGCGGCGGCAAGAGCCTGCCCATCGCGGTCGATGCCGACAACGCCATCGAATGGCACCAGGAGCAGAAGGCCTATGTGGCGCGGGGCAATGCCGTCGCCACGCGCGGGGACCTGTCCGTCGCGGCCCCGGTGCTGATCGCGTACTACCGCGAGATCGCGCAGGGCGGCACCGAGATCTACCGCCTGGCCGCGGACGGCGGCGTGCGGATCAAGACGCCGACCCAGGAGGTGCAGGGCGATCGCGCGGTCTACGACATCGACCAGCAGGTGGCGGTCGTGACCGGCGGGAACCTGAAGCTGACGACGCCGCGCGACGTCGTCACCGCGCGTGACAGCCTGGAGTACTGGGAGGGCCGCCAGCTCGCCGTCGCACGGGGCGATGCTGTCGCCGTGCGCGAGCGGAACAAGGTCCAGGCCGACTTGCTGGTCGGCCAATTCGCCGAGACGACACCTGGCCAGCTCGAGATGGAGCGCATGGACGCGCAGGGGAACGTGACGATCACGACGCCGACCGACATCGCGCGCGGGCGCGAAGGCACGTACAACCTGCGCACCGAGATTGCGACCTTGACCGGCAATGTCCGCCTGACCCGCGGGCCCAACCAACTCGTCGGCGACGCGGCGGAGGTCAACATGCGCACGGGGGTGAGCCGCCTGGTGACGCTGGCCGCGGGGCAGGGCGGCACCGCCGGGGCACGGGTCCGCGGCCTCTTCCTGCCCGGCCAGCAGCCGGGACAGGCGGCGCCCGCGCCTGCCCCGAACCAGGGTGCCCCGTCGGGTGGCGCATCGGGGGCGCCGCGATGACCCCGCCGGATACCGTTCCGCGCACGGGCCAGGGGGCGGGCCAGGGGAGCGCCCCGCGCCTGGTCGCCAACAACCAGGGTCTCGTCGCCAGCAATCTCGGCAAGTCCTACAAGCGGCGGCCGGTGCTGCGCGACGTCTCGGTCAGCGTCCAGCGCGGCGAGGCCGTCGGCCTGCTGGGGCCCAACGGCGCCGGCAAGACCACCTGCTTTTACATCGTGACCGGCCTGATCTCGGCGGATTACGGGCGCATCTCGCTGGACGGGCAGGACGTGACGACGCTGCCGATGTACCGGCGCGCGCGGCTCGGCATCGGCTACCTGCCGCAGGAGGCCTCGATCTTCCGCGGGCTGACGGTCGAGCAGAACATCCGCGCCGTGCTGGAGATCGTCGAGCGGAACCGCGACGCGCGCGAGGCCATGCTCGACGAGCTGCTGGCGGAATTCTCGATCTCGCATCTCCGCCGTACGCCGGCGCTGGCGCTGTCGGGCGGCGAGCGGCGACGGGTCGAGATCGCCCGTGCGCTGGCCTCCCAGCCCCACTTCATCCTGCTCGACGAGCCCCTCGCCGGCATCGATCCCATCGCGGTCGGCGACATCCGCGAGCTCGTCAGCCACCTCCGGCACCGTGGCATCGGTGTGCTCATTACCGATCACAATGTGAGAGAAACGTTGGAGATCGTCGATCGGGCATACATCTTGCACGACGGTATGGTATTGATGGAAGGACGCCCCTCGGAGATCGTGGCACACCAGGACGTGCGCCGGGTCTACCTGGGCGAAAAGTTCAGCCTCTAGGGATCCTTCCTTCTCATGGCGCTTTCGCAACGTCTCGACCTGCGCCAGTCCCAATCGCTCGTCATGACGCCCCAGCTGCAGCAGGCCATCAAGCTGCTGCAGCTCTCCAACGTCGAGCTGGCGGAATTCGTCGACCGCGAGATGGAGCAGAACCCGCTGCTCGAGCGCGACGAGGGGCAGGGCGACGGACCGGCACCGGATGGCGCCGAGGCGGCGCGCTCGGAGACGCGGGAAGCCGAAGAGCGTGCCGCCCAGCCCGAGCTGGACCCCACCCGCATGGACGCGGCCCAGCTGACGGGCGGCGACCAGTTGCCCGGGGACGAGCACGCGCCGCTCGACACCGACTACGAGAATGTCTGGACCAACGGCAGCCTCTCGGACGGGAGCGGCGGCGAGAGCTTCGGGGACTGGAGCGGACGCGGTGGGCGTTCCGACTTCGAGGACGACGAGTTCGGGCTCGAGCAGACGCTGACCGGCACGCTGGGCCTGCGCGACCACCTGTCCGAGCAGCTCGGGCTCGAGATCCAGGATCCCGTGGACCGGCTGATCGGCAGCGCCCTGATCGACCTCGTGGACGAGGCCGGCTACATGACCGGCGACCTCGACGACCTGGCGGCGCAGCTCGGCGTCGATACGCACCGGGTCGAGGCCGTGCTGCTGCGCATGCAGCGCTTCGACCCGCCGGGGGTCTTCGCCCGCAGCCTGCGGGAGTGCCTGGCCCTGCAGCTCCGCGAGCGCAACCGCCTGGATCCCGCGATGCAGGCGCTTCTCGACCATCTGGAGCTGCTGGCGGCGCGCAACGTGCCCGCCCTGCTGAAGGTCTGCGGGGTCGATTCCGAGGACCTCTCCGAGATGGTCGGCGAGATCAAGGCCCTGGATCCCAAGCCGGGGCTGCGCTTCGACCATCAGGTCGCGCAGACCGTCGTCCCGGACATCCTGATGCGGGCGGCGCCGGGCGGCGGCTGGATCGTCGAGCTGAACTCCGACACCCTGCCCAAGGTGCTGGTGAACACCCACTACTTCGCCCGCGTCTCGGCCAAGGCCCGCGACAAGGGGGAGCGGGAGTACCTGGCCGAGCGCTACAACTCCGCCAACTGGCTCGTGAAGTCGCTGCACCAGCGGGCCGGCACGATCCTGAAGGTGGCGACCGAGATCGTGCGCCAGCAGGACCGCTTCTTCCTGAAAGGCGTCCAGTACCTGAAGCCGCTGATCCTGCGCGACATCGCGGAGGCTATCGGCATGCACGAATCGACCGTCAGCCGCGTCACCACCAACAAGTTCATGGCGACGCCGCGCGGCCTGTTCGAGCTGAAGTACTTCTTCACCTCGGCCATCGCGTCGGCCGACGGCGAGGCCGCACATTCCGCGGAATCGGTGCGCCACCGCATCAAGGCGCTGATCGACGGCGAGAAGCCCGACGAGATCCTCTCGGACGACCGGCTCGTGGAGATCCTGCGGGGCGAAGGGATCGACATCGCCCGGCGCACGGTCGCCAAGTACCGCGAGGGCCTGCGCATCCCCTCCTCGGTCCAGCGCCGCCGCGAGAAGGCTCTCGGGATCTAGCCGCGAGCCCACCCGGGCAAGCGGCTGGTCTCAGCCGGTGAGAGCTCCGTGCAGCGCGCGGCCGATCTCGGCGATCCCCGCATTGCGGTCGGCGAAGGATGCCGCGGTCTCGGTCATGTAGACGGTGACGATCACCGGCTTGCGTCCCGGCGGCCAGATCACGGCGACGTCGTTCATGGTGCCGTGATCGCCTCCGCCGGTCTTGTCGCCGACCCGCCAGTCCTTTGGAAGACCCGCGCGCAGCTTGGCGTCGCCGGTCTTGTTGGAGACGAGCCAGGCCGCGAGCTGCGCGCGCGAGGGGCCGGACAGCCGGTCGCCGAGCACCAGCAGGCGCAGGTCGGCGAGCATGGCCTCGGGCGTCGTGGTGTCCCGCGGGTCACCGGGCGTCGCCTCGTTCAGCTCGGTCTCCCAGCGGTCGAGGCGCGTCGCCGTGTCGCCCAGGGAGCGCGCGAAGGACGTCAGGGCCGCCGGCCCGCCGAGGCTGCGCAGGATCAGGTTGCCGGCGGTGTTGTCGCTTCGCGTCACGGCGGCCTCGCAGAGCTCGGCGAGCGTCATGCCGTCGCCGCCGGTGCGGCCCTCCGTGACCGGCGAATAGGTCACGACGTCCCGGGCCTCGAAGCGGATGCGCCGGTTCAGGTCTTCCTGGCCGGCGTCGACCCGCGCCAGCACGGCGCCGCTGGCGAGCGCCTTGAACGTGCTGCACAGGGGAAAGCGCTCGTCCGCGCGATGGCGCCATTGGCGCCCGGTCTCCGTATCGAGGATGGCTGCGCCCAGTCGCGCCCCGAGCCGCCGCTCGACCTCGGCGAGCTTCGCCGCGAGGCCGTCGGATCCCGGCGCCGCGAGGAGGATGCCGGGGCGTGCGGTCACGCCGCCGGCCAGGAGGGTTCCCATGACTGCCGAAAAGCCGCGCCGAGTCAGCATTGCCCGCACGTTACGCTCCATGAAAAGGTCCGGATCGAAGGCATGCCCGCCGGCGTCCCGCAGTGCTTGAGACCACTTTGAATTTGTGGCTAAGCAATCGTTCGGGACGCGCCGGGCGCCGGGAGCCCGAGATTTGGCCGGTTTGACCGATGCGGCAAACCACGTTATTTGGGGCGAGCCATAAACTTGATTAGGCCATCATGGTCCGGCCGTATCTGCCCCTGAATGCCTTGCGCGCCTTCGAGGCGTCGGCACGGCACCTGAGCTTCACCCGTGCGGCCATCGAGCTCTGCGTCACGCAGGCAGCCGTCAGCCACCAGGTCAAGGTCCTCGAGGGCCGTCTGAACGTCACCCTGTTCAAGCGCCTGCCGCGCGGCCTGATGATCACCGCCGAGGGCGAAGCCCTGCTGCCGGTGCTGCGGGAATCCTTCGACCGGATCGCGGACATGATGGACCGGTTCGAGGGCGGCCACGTCCGCGAGGTGCTGATGATCGGCGCAGTCGGCACCTTCGCCGTTGGCTGGCTTCTGCCGCGCCTTGCGGAATTCCGGGAGAAATACCCGTTCATCGACCTGCGCCTGTCCACGAACAACAACCGTGTCGACATGGCGGCCGAGGGGCTGGACTACGCGATCCGCTTCGGCAACGGCGCCTGGCACAGCATCGAGGCGGTGCCGCTGTTCGAGGCGCCGCTCTCCGCGCTGTGCATCCCGGAGATCGCGGAGCGGCTGCGGGACCCCGCGGACCTGCTGAAGCAGACACTGCTGCGCTCCTACAGGGCGGGCGAATGGCCGAGCTGGTTCGCGGCGGCGGGCGTCGACAGTCCGCCCCTCCTGTCGAAGGGAATCGTCTTCGATTCGTCCCTGGCCATGATGGAGGCGGCGCTCCAGGGTGCGGGTGTCGCTCTCGCACCGCCCATGATGTTCTCCCGGCAGATCACCAAGGGCGAGATCGAGAAGCCCTTCGACGTCTACACCTCGGCCGGGAGCTACTGGCTCACGCGGCTGAAGTCGCGCTCCCCGACCGCTGCGATGACGGCCTTCCAGAACTGGATCCTGTCTGCGGTTGCGTGAGGCCCGCACCGGGCGCGAGCCCGTCCTCAGCGGGCCGCGGCGCCGGGCGACGTTCCGGCGAGCGCTTCCTGGGAAAAGCGCCGGCGGAACCACTCGTCGAGCATGGCCTTCTCGTAGCGCAGGGCATCACTGCGCGACAGGGCGGCCACGCCCATGAGATAGTTCGGGTCGGAGACCGTCTCCTCGGCGGCGGCCAGCACCTGCCCGTTCCGGCGCAGCTCGTAACGCAGGCGCATCCGCGGCCAGGTGGCGTCCTGCAGGACCCGGACATGATCGGCGAAGGGGCGCCACCACTCGATGCGGCCTGCCAGGTCGATGTCCAGGACCGTGAGGGCGAGGGCTTGGCCCGGCGCCAGATGGCGCTCCCCGAGCTGCTCGAGATGACGGCGGATGGCCTCCAGCGTCGTCTCGCGCCGCGTCCTGGTCCTGGTGCCGTCCAGGTCCAGGTCGGCATAGGTCCCGGGGGCCTCGAAGACGACGCTCACGGCGGCGTCGGACGGCGCTGCCCGGGCGGCCGCAAGGACGCCGGCCAGCAAGGCAGCCGGAAGGGAGATGGCAAGTGCGATGAGCCGCAGCATCCGCATTGGGAACCCCGTCGGCCGCACGCGACAATGCAGCATATTGCTCCTGATACTCAGTCGCAATAGCCTGGGCTCGCAGCGTTACCGACAGCCTGTGCTGACGGCTCGTGCCACCGGGGGCGGCGACCTCCGGAACGCCGCTCGACATCTTACCCGATCAGGCCGATGCAGGAAGGAGCCGCCGACATGTTCATCGCAATGAATCGCTTCAAGGTCCGGTCGGATGCGGAGCAGGACTTCGAACAGGTGTGGCTCGGCCGCGAGGTCCGCCTGCACGAGGTTCCGGGCTTCGTCTCCTTCGAACTGCTGCGCGGACCTCGGCGGGAGGACCACCGTCTCTACGCCTCCCACACGGTCTGGCAGTCCGAGGACCATTTCGTCGCCTGGACCAAATCCGAGGCCTTCCGCGCCGCCCATGGAGGGGCCGGTGGCGCCAAGCCGCTCTATCTCGGTCATCCCGAGTTCGAGGGCTTCGAAGTCATCCAGGCCATCGCCGGGAAGACGTGAGGTCCGGGCGGCGCTGCCGCCACGCCCATGATGCGAAAGACATTGGATCCCGGCCGTCCTGGCGGCCGGTCCACAGGGATGGAGGGATAGGATGCTGATCGAGCACGAGGGCGTGCGCCCGCGGGTAGACCCGACGGCGCGGATCGCGCCCAATGCCACGATCTGCGGCGACGTGACGATCGGCCCCGGGAGTTCGGTCGGCTTCGGGGCCGTGATCAGCGCCGAAAGCGGCCCGGTCGTGATCGGAGCGGATTGCGTGATCATGGACACGGCCGTGCTGCGCGGCGTCCGCGGCGCGCCGCTGACGGTCGGCGATCGCGTGCTGGTTGGGCCGCGGGCTTATCTGACGGGCTGCGCCGTGGCTGAGGAGGCGTTCCTCGCCACCGGGGCGACGGTGTTCAACGGGGCGCGCATCGGCCGCCGGGCCGAGGTCCGCATCAACGGCATCGTGCATCTGCGCACCGTCTTGCCCGAGGGGGCCGTGGTCCCGCTGAACTGGATCGCCGTCGGCGATCCCGCCGAGATCCTGCCGCCCGATGCGCATGAGCGCATCTGGGAGATCCAGAAGACGCTGGACTTCCCGCGCGCCGTCTTCGGCGTCGAGCGCCCGCCCGACGGCGAGTCGATCATGCCCGTCGTGATGCCCCGCTACGCGCGGGCGCTGGCCCGTCGCCATGCGGACGACCGGGTTCTGTAACGCGTCCGAAGCCCCCGCGGGCACGCACCGTCACGGCGCCATCGTCAGCACCACCTTGCCCCGGAGATGGCCATGCTCCAGGGCGTCCTGCGCCGCGCCGACCCGCTCGAAGGGGAAGGTTCTCGCGACCGTCACGCGCACGGCGCCGTCGTCGATCAGGCGGCCGATCTCGGCGAGCGCCGCGGCATCCGGCTGCGCCACGTAGCCGCTGGCCCGCACGCCGTGCGCCGCAGCCTTCGCCTCGTCCGGCTGGCCCAGGCTCGACACCAGGATGCCGCCCTTGCGCAGCACGGCCCAGGACCGCTCGCGGGTCTCGCCGGACACGAGGTCGAGCACCATGTCGAGGTCGCGGACCTCGTCCTCGAAGCGCTGCCCCTTGTAGTCGATGACCTGATCGGCGCCGAGCGCGCGGGCGAAGTCGAGGTCGCCTGCGGAGACCGTGGTCGCCACATGGGCGCCCCGTGTCTTCGCGAACTGGACCGCGAAATGGCCGACGCCGCCCGCACCGCCATGGATCAGGACGCGCTGTCCGGGGCCGAGCCCGCCATGCTCGAACAGCCCCTGCCAGGCCGTCAGCGCCGCCAGAGGGACGGCGGCCGCCTGCACGTGGTCCAGCGAGGCCGGCTTCGCCGCCATCTCGACTGCCTTCACCACGGCGTATTCGGCATAGGCCCCGCGCTCGCGCCCCAGCAGCGCGAAGACCGCGTCGCCCTTGCGCAAGGTATGGGCGCGCGTGCCGCAGCTCTCGACGGTCCCCGAGAGGTCGCGCCCCAGGATCTTCGGCAGGTCTCCCTCGCGCACGGCCGGATAGCTTCCCGACCGGGTCTTGTAGTCGACGGGGTTCACGCTGGCCGCATGGATGCGGACGAGAACCTCGTCGTCCTCGGGCTGCGGAATGGGGACCGCATCCCGCTCCAGCACCTCCGGCCCGCCGAACCGATGGATGCGCACGGCTGTCATCATCGCTGCCTCCTGCCGCGGTATCCGGGACATGCTCCGGGGCATGCCCGCCCCGCAGGGCAACAGAGGCCGCGCGAAGCGCCGCGCTTTCGCGATGGGAGTATTCCGGAGGGAGGGGCGCGGGGCCGTCCCTCCCTCCGGGACTCTTCCCCGGCCTCTACCCGGGATGGCCGGCTTGGCCGCCGGAGAGGGCGAACTCCTCCTCGGGCGACAGGATCAGCTTGTGCCGCCCGACTAGCGCGAAATAGCTCAGCCCGGCCAAGTACCAGATCGCGGCGCCGATGACCCCCGCGCGATAGACCGGGTCCAGGAGCTGGAAGTAGATCGTGACGGCCGCGATCACGATCGTCGCCACGGCGCCCGGGATGCCCAGCGGACTGAGATAGGGCCGTTGGATGTGGGGGAGCTTCCGGCGCAGCCGGATGAAGGCGGTGGCCTGCATGATGTAGGAGATCATCGCGCCGAAGACCGCCATGTTCAGCAGCGTGCCGCCGATGAAGGCCGCGCCCCGCTCGGCCCCGGCGACGACCCACACGATTATCAGCACGGCGAGCCCCGCGAGCCCGCCCGCGACCAGGGCGACATGGGGTGTCTTGCGGGTCCCGTGCGTTACCGAGAGCCAGGACGGGAAGTAGCCGGCCCGCGACAGTGAGTAGATCTGCCGGCCATAGGCGAAGATGATCGTGTGGAAGCTCGCGATCAGGCCGACCACGGCGACCAGCGCCAGGATCCTCGCGATGCTGTCCCCGTAGATCGCCTTGAACCCGTCCAGCAGCGGCTCGCCCGACTTGCCCAGCGCGAAGGCGCCATTGGGAATGCCGCTATTGAGGAAGAGCACGAGGAAGGCCGAAAGGATCAGCGTGCAGATGCCGAGGATTAGGCCCCTGGGCATGTCGCGCTTGGGATCGACGGCCTCCTCCGCGGCCAGCGGAAGCTGCTCGATCGCGAGGAAAAGCCACACCGCGAAGGGCATGGCGGCGAGGGCGCCGCCGAGACCGAAGGGCAGGAACGCGCCGCCGCCTTCCGCGAGCTCGACCGGCTGGCCCGCGGCGTCGAGGCCGACGTTCAGCGCCCAGCGGGAGAACTCGAAATGGGGCGCCGCGGAGATCCAGAACACCGCCAGCACGCCCAGGGCCAGCAGCGTGACGACCAGCGACAGACGGAAGGACAGCTCGACGCCGACCAGGTTCAGCCCCACGAAGACGAGATAGGCGCCGACCCACCAGACCGGCTGGAAGCCGGGCCCCGTGCCGAAGATGCTGCCGAGATAGCTTCCGATGAAGAAGACGATCACCGCCGGCGTCAGGATGAACTCCATGTTCTCGGCAAGGCCGGTGACGAACCCGCCCCACGGACCCATGGCGGTGCGCGAAAAGGAGTAGGCGCCGCCGGTGTGCGGCAGGGCCGGTGACATCTCGGCGATGCAGAAACACAGCCCGAGATACATCGTCATGATCAGCAGGGTGGCGATCATCATGCCACCGAAGCCGCCGACCGACAGGCCGAGATTCCAACCCGAGAAGTGGCCCGAGATCACCGCGCCGACCCCCAGAGCCCAGAGCGACCAGACGCCCGCGTAGCGCTTCAGCCCGCGCCGCTCGAAATAGCTGCTGTCCACCGCGTTGTAGGTCACACCGCCAGCCTTGCGCTGGTCGGTCCCGGCCGGGGTGGTCCCGGCCAGATCGATCGCCGGGCCGGTCATGGATGGATCCGTCATTCGCCTCTCCCTGTTCTGTTGCCGACCTCCGCCTGAAAGCAGTTCTCTCCGGACATGCAGTGTTCTCGCCGGACGGGATCCGGCGCGCCTGCTGTCCAAGAGTATCCATGGCGCAGCCCGGCCGTGAAGCCGCATGTTCGTCTTGCGGCCGGAAATGTCCGGGACGGCGGAGCGGGAGAGGGAGGGCGCGTCTGCTTCAGCGCCCGTGGACGAGGTCGTGCATCCAGGTGAGCTTCTCGATGACGGCTGGCGCCAGGATGAACGGGTAGAGGTCGGGCTGGCCCATGCTCCGGTTCAGGCTGTTGATCGCATAGGTCAGCGGCAGCCATGCGTCGATGACGTCGGCCATGGTGCCGGACTGGTAGGGGTTGAAGTCGACCTCGGCCTGCAGCTCGGCGCCCTCGCGGATCCGGGGCCGGATCCTGATGCCGAAGGAGCGGGCGGTCTCCAGCGTGTCGATGATGTGCAGGTAGTGGGCCCAGGTCTCCGCGAAATCCTCCCAGGGATGGGCGGTCGCGTAGCTGCTGACGAACCGTTCCCGCCAGTCGGCCGGGGCCCCGTTGGCATAGTGCCGCTTCAGCGCCTCGCCATAATCCTCGCGCTCGTCGCCGAACAGCGTCCGGAAGCTTTCCAGCGCCGGCGTGTCGCGCACCAGCCGGTCCCAGTAGTAGTGGCCGATCTCGTGGCGGAAATGCCCGAGCAGCGTGCGGTAGGGCTCTCCCATCTCGGTGCGCCGGCGTTCGCGCTCGGCATCGTCGGCCTCGGCCACATTCAACGTGATCAGGCCGTTGTCGTGCCCGGTCAGGACCGTCGTCGCGGGGCCGGGACCGTCCGTCGCATCGGCCAGGAAGTCGAAGGCTAGGCCGTTCTCGGGATCCTCGGTGCGGCTCTTCAGAGGCAGGTGCAGCTTCAGCAGGCTGTAGACCAGGTGGTGCTTGGCCAGCTCGATCTTGCGCCAGCGCAGGAGGTTCTCGGGCACCGCGAGGTCGGGGATCGTCCGGTTGAACCGGCATGCGGCGCAGTAGTCGCCGCCGTCATCGGTCTCCAGGAGCCAGTTGCAGGCCTCGTGCCCAGCGTTCAGGCAGAGGCGCAGGCTCCGGTCCGGCGCGGCTAGGGGGCGCCAGCGCTCGCCATCGGGCTTCAGCGCCGACAGGGTCATCGCATCTGAAAGGAAGCCCAGGCGGAGACCGCAGCGCTCGCAGACGGTGTTCTCGAAATAGATGGGCTGGCCGCAGTTCTGGCATTCGAAGAGTTTCATGCGCGCGCTCCGCCCAGGGCACCGGGATCCGTGCCGTTCGATCTCGTCCAGGGGAAAACGCCGGACCGGCCGCGGGGTTGCCGGCCTTCGTTCGGGACGGGCTATTCCGTCCATGTCCTCCCGCAGCGCAGACATCGCACCCGGATCCGGCCCGCAGGACGCTCGGCCGATACCGCGCGCTCGGCATCGCCCGCCGGAGTCGCGACCGTCGGTTCGGGGCACGCCTCGCCGGTTTCCTGGTTCCTGCGCGTGCACGGCGCGCGATGCGGTACGTCCACGATCACCGCCTCAGCCGGGAATGGTGGGCAGTGATCGCTACCACATTCCGCGCCGCATTTGCTGCAACGCACAAGAGTTAGCGGGGCCTCCCCATACCGTCCGGGGGGCGCCGCCTGCGGCCAGCCGTGCCGCAACGGGGTGGACATCACGGCGCACCTGCCTTAAGGGCAGAAGACGGATCGGCGCCCCGCCCGATCCCAGGAGTCAGGTGATCGATTTTGTTCCGCTCGTCATACCGTGATTGGCTGGCGCACGAAATAAAACCTCCGGATATTGTTCTTGCCGACGGTAATTACGACGGCGCCAAGCTGGTGATGGGCTACGCGACTGGCTACGATACGGAGAAAATCTCCGTATTCGTGCGCTCGTTGCGCGAGCATAGCGACTGCAGGATCGCGCTTTTCGTCAGGGAAGCCGATTTCGGCGCGCTCTCCGGCTTCTTCCGGGAGCACGGCGTAGATGCCGTTCTGGTCGAGGGGGGCAGCCAAGCTCGACGGTTCCAGCCCCACATCGTGCTCGGGCGGTTCATGGGCTACGTGTCCGCCCTGCGCAGCTATCCGGCTGCGAGCAGGGTCCTGCTGACCGATATCCGCGACGTCATGTTCCAGGGGGATCCCTTCCCGGCGGGGTCGCCGCCGCTGGAGCTGTTCGTCGAGTACGAGCGCGGAACGATCCGCGAGCATGGCGCCAACTATCGATGGATGCGGCGCGCCGTCGGCGACAGCCTGACCCGGCGCTTGGCGGGATGTCCCTGCATCTGCGCGGGAACCATCCTGGGCCATCGGGAGAACGTCCTGGCGCTGCTGAACGTGATGCTGATCATGGCCGCCATCCCGCGCTCCTCGCTGACGAGGACCTTCGGGATCGACCAGTCCATCCTGAACTTCGCCGCGCATTCCGGCGCCTTGCCCAACGCCGTCATTCGGCAGAACTATGGGCATGTGGCGACGATCGGCAAATCCAATGGGGCGGGGTTCTCGATCGCACCGGACGGCAGGGTGCTCAATCCCGACGGCTCTGCGAGCGCGATCGTCCACCAGTACGACCGCCACCCCTCCATCCACAGGGCCGTCGCCAGGAAGTACGGCCTGCCGGAGCCCCGGCAGGAGGGCAGGGTCGGGGCGGGCATGGCGGGCCGGCTGAGGCGGCTCTTGATGGTCGTCTCGCGGAGCATCCCGGAGATGCGCTGAGGCGAGATCCGCCGTTCAGGCGGAGCCTAGCCGCATTTGGAATAGCCGCAGTTCAGGCAGAGGTCGCAGCCCTCCTGGCGGCGCAGCGTGGCCTGGCCGCATTTCGGGCATTGCGGGATCCGGGCCGAGCCCGCCGCGGGAGCCGGCCCGCCTGCGGCCGCGGCAGCGGCGGCATCGGGTGTGCCCGCCGCGACGGCCTGGCGCAGGGGCTCCGCCTGCGCGTCGCCCTCGCCGCCGGGCAGGAAGCCGATCGCCCGCATATGGCGCTCGATCACCTGTCCGATGGCGGCCAGCAGCGAGGGCACGTAGCGGCCGCCAACCCATTGGCCGCCACGCGGGTCGAAGACCGCCTTCAACTCGTCCACCACGAAGGACACGTCGCCGCCGCGCCGGAAGACCGCGGAGATCATGCGCGTCAGCGCCACGGTCCAGGCGTAGTGCTCCATGTTCTTCGAGTTGATGAAGACCTCGAAGGGCCGGCGGCGGCCGCCCTCGACGATGTCGTTCAGCGTGATGTAGAGCGCATGGTCGCTCTCGGGCCAGCGCAGCTTGTAGGTCTCGCCCGGCAGGGCTTCGGGCCGGTCCAGCGGCTGGGTCATGTAGACCACCGAGGATTCCGCGTCCCGGCCCGCCGCCGTTGCGGCAACCGCGGCCGTTGCCGCCCCGGCGGGCTCGCTTTCAAGGGGCTCGCTTCCAGCGGGTTGGGCCGTGGCGCGCTCGCCTGGCCCGTCCGCCTTCACCGCCAGCACCGAGCCGGTCACCGGGTTCGGCCGGTAGGTCGTGCACCCCTTGCAACCGAGCTCGTAGGCCTGGGCATAGACATCCTTGAACGCCTCGAAGGACAGGTCCTCCGGGCAGTTGATGGTCTTCGAGATGGAGCTGTCGACGTAGCGCTGGGCGACCGCCTGCATGACCAGATGCGCCGAGGGGTCCAGCCCCTGGGCGTCGATGAAGTAGTCCGGCAGCGGGGCATCCTCGCCGAAGCTCGCGCGGAAGAGCCGGTAGGCGTGGTCCGTGACCTCCTCCTCGCGCCGCGTGCCGTCGGGCATCAGGACGGTCCGCGTATAGCGGTAGGCGAAGACCGGCTCGATCCCGGAGGAGATGTTGTCCGCGAAGAGCGAGATCGTGCCGGTGGGGGCGATCGAGGTCAGCAGCGCATTGCGGATCCCGTGGCTCCGGATATCCTCGCGCAGCTCCGGCTCCAGCGTTCTCAGATTCGCGCTTTCCAGGAAGGGCTCGGCATCGAAGAGGGGGAAGGCCCCCTTCTCGCGGGCGAGATCGATGGAGGCGCGGTAGGCCGTCCTGCGGATCGCGCCCAGCCAGGTCTCCGTCAGGGCGACCGCCGCCTCGGTGCCGTACCGCGCGCGGCACAGGATCAGCGCGTCCGCGAGGCCCGTGACGCCGAGGCCGATTCGGCGCTTCGCCCTCGCCTCGGCCTGCTGCTCGGGCAGCGGAAATCGCGAGACGTCCACCACGTTGTCCATCATGCGTACGGCCAGCGGCACCAGCGTCTCAAGCCGCGCCATGTCGAGCCGGGCCTTCTCGGTGAAGGGGTCGAGCACCAGCGCCGCCAGGTTCACCGATCCCAGCAGGCAGGCGCCGTAGGGCGGCAGCGGCTGCTCGCCGCAGGGATTGGTGGCCTCGATCGTCTCGCAGTAGTGCAGGTTGTTGAGCTGGTTGATACGGTCGATGAAGATGACTCCGGGCTCGGCATAGGCGTAGGTCGCCCGCATGATGCGGTCCCAGAGCTCGCGCGCCCGCACGGTCCGGTAGGTGTGCCCGCCATGCACCAGTGGCCAGGCGGCGTCCTGCTTGACGGCCTCCATGAAGGCGTCCGTGACCAGGACCGACAGGTTGAACATGCGCAGGCGGCCGGGCTCGCGCTTGGCATCCACGAACAGCTCGATGTCGGGATGGTCGCAGCGCAGCGTCGCCATCATGGCGCCGCGGCGGGCGCCCGCGCTCTGGATCGTCCGGCACATCGCGTCCCAGACATCCATGAAGCTCACCGGGCCCGAGGCGTCGGCGCCGACGCCCAGCACGGGTGCGCCCTTGGGCCGGATGGGCGAGAAGTCGTAGCCGATGCCGCCGCCCTGCTGCATGGTCAGCGCGGCCTCGCGCAGATGGTGGAAGATGCCGTCCAGGCTGTCGTCGATCCGCCCCATCACGAAGCAGTTGAAGAGCGTGACGGCACGCCGCGTGCCAGCCCCGGCCAGGATGCGCCCCGCCGGCAGGAAGGCGAAGTCCCGGAGCGCTTCCATGAAGCGCTCCTCCCAGGCCGGAGGGTCCGCCTCGACGACGGCGAGGGCGCGGGCCACGCGGCGCCACGTGTCCTCGACGGTCCCGTCCACCGGGACGCCGTCGAGCCCCTTCAGCCGGTACTTCATGTCCCAGATCTGGGTGGAGATCGCGGCGAGCGGCTGCATGGCGCGAGGCTGCATGACGGTGGGCTCCCGAGCGGCCGGTTCCGAACCCAGGCAAACACGGCCGGACCGGAAACGATGCGTTGCCTTTTTGTTCCTGTGCCAGGATAGCGCGGGACGCGGTGACGATCCAGCAATGGCGATCCAGCGGCGGCCGGCGGGGGCGTCCGCCGGGCGGCGCTCAGGCTGCGGCGTTCGTCGTGATGCCGGGCGTCGGCGGGCCACCGGCCGAGACCACCAGCCGGTCGGTTGCCGCCTCGAGCCGGGTTTCGAGCTCGGCCATGGCCTGCGCGCGCGTCAGCCCCGGCAGGATCGGCGGCAGGAACTCGACCACGATGCGCCCCGGGCGCTTGCGGAAGCTGCGCCGCGGCCAGTAGACCCCGGCGTTCAGCGCCATGGGAACGATAGGGATGCCGAGATCCTCGTAGAGGATCGCGGCGCCCGGGCGGTAGGGACGGGCCGTGCCGGGCGCGACGCGGGTTCCCTGGGGGAAGATCACGATCGGCCGGCCCTCGGCCGCGGTGCGCCGGGCGCCCCGGAGCATGGACGAAACGGCCTTGCCGCGTGCGCCGCGGTCCACGGCAATCATCTGCGCCTTGGCGGCGTACCAGCCCCAGATGGGGATCCACAGCAGCTCTCGCTTCAGGACGATGGCCGGGTCGTGCACCAGCAGGTGCAGCTTCATGGTCTCCCAGGCGGACTGATGTTTGGCTGCCAGGACGAACGGGCCCTTGGGCAGGTGCTCCGCCCCGCGGACCTCGTAGTCGAGGCCGAGGATGTGCCGCTCCAGGAAGTACACCGAGCGCAACCAGAACAGCACGGCCTGGATCATGCGCGGCCGGGGCAGCAGCAGGGACCAGAGAATCCCGAAGCACATGAAGCCGGTCCAGCCATAGAAGGCGATGTTGAAGAGCAGCGAGCGGATCAGGATCACGGGCCGG
Source organism: Arenibaculum pallidiluteum (assembly GCF_017355985.1). Classification (GTDB taxonomy): domain Bacteria; phylum Pseudomonadota; class Alphaproteobacteria; order Azospirillales; family Azospirillaceae; genus Arenibaculum; species Arenibaculum pallidiluteum. The sequence goes on along the minus strand of NZ_JAFIQU010000006.1, from coordinate 27,348 downwards.
GAACCGAAGGAATGCGGGGCGCCCAGTGTTAGACGCCGCAACGCCCGGGGGCAAGCCGGCGATGCCCGGCCTGCCGCCGGCCTCAGGCCGCCCGTCCTTGCGCTGTGTCGTCGGCCAGGGTTGCCTCGACGCGGCGCAGCCGGTCCGAGACCAAAGCTCGGTCCTCGGCCGTCAGCAGGCCGTGCGCCGCTGCCGCGTGCAGCAGCGCCGCGGCTTCGTCCAGCATGTCGATGGCCGTATTCAGGACGGCCCGCGAAGATGTGTCGCTCACCGGTTGGCCCTGCTGCGCGGTTCGGCGTCCGCGTAAAGCCCGCGGCGCAGGCGGGGCGACGCCTGCATCGGCGTTACGCCGCCTGCCGCGGGCCCGCGGCGCTGCGGAGCGGACAGGAAGCGAAACTCTTGCGCTACCCCGCCCGCCGCGATGGCGCTGCGTCCGGCGGAGGCTGTTGAATGCCGCGGCGAGTTCATCGTCGGAGCCCCTGATGCCAGTGCCGTCGCGTCCGCGCGGAACGAAGCCAAAGCCCGCATGGATGGTGCTTGCCTGCCTGCTGTCGGCCTGCGTCGCGCATGGTCCTCTGCCCGCCGACGGCCTGGGCGTGTCCGCGGCCGCGCCTGCCGATCCCGTGACGTCGAGCCGCATCGTGCGCAATCACGTCCGGCTGGCCGTGGCCGGGCTGAGCTGCGGGCCCCATTGGCGGGACCCCGGCGCCGCCGCGCGATATGCGGCCTTCGCCGAGCGCAACGCGCGGACGCTCGAAGGCGCCCAGCGCGTGGTGACCGCGCATCTCGGCAGCCGGTCGGAGTTCGATACGGAGCATACGGAGCTTCACAATCGCGAGCTGCTGCGCCTGCGGCGGATGGGCGCCGGCGCCTACTGCGCGGAGATGCGGGCGCCTTTCTACGCGGCCATGGATGGCTCCCGGGTGGATCTCGCCGCCGTCCCGCCGTGACGCGACTGCCGGGGATCAGTGCGCGATCAGCCGCCCGGGCAATGCGCCCCCGCCGGCGGAAACCGAAATGGCGGCGCCGGTCGCGAGATCGCCGACGTCGAGCGTGCCGGCATCCGGTCCGTCCGCAACCAGGGTCTCCTGCGGCGGCACCATAGCGAGGCCGATCAGGCAGGCCAGCATCACGGCTGCCAGCGCAAGCGCAGCACCCCGGATCCGCCTTTGCCCCGTGAGATCCTGGCCCGGGGCGTGGAGCAGGAGGTTGTCGTCCCGGAGGTATTCGTCTTTACGCAGCATCCTTGTCTTTCCTCCCAAGTCTTCTTGTCCGGGAGTGGCGTCTTGGCAGGCCGGCCCGGCGGGGAAGCCGCCGCAAGGCGAACTCCGGATTCCCGCGATTTTCGGCGAAGCGAAGACCGCGTTCAAAGGCCCGCCGGAGAAAATGCGGGCGTTGCGGAAGTACCCAGGCCGATAGTTCGAAAAGCTGTGATCTTATCCAGACATCCGAACGTTCGGGCTGCCCTCCGGGCAGCGGGGCTCCGTCGGCGTCAGGAACGATGTCCGACGGCCTCGACGGACAGGGACGCGGAGCGCCTGAGATCCTGCAGCGAGTGGAAGTCCAGGAGAAGCGTCGCCCGGCAGGCGCTGGCCAGGAACTTGGTATATTCAGCCGCCAGCAGGCGCAGCGTTCCCGGCCGCCGCCACCATTCGTCCAGCCGCACCGACGCGGGCGCGATCGGGTGGGGGACGATGTGCGCCTCGGGCAGGGCGCGGCGGAACTCGAGCATGCTGCGCCGCATGTGGTAGTTGGCGGTGACCAGCCGCAGGGAGCCAAGGCCCTCGCGCCGCATCCATGCGGCCGTCTCCTCGGCATTGCCGATGGTGTCGCCCGCGGCGTGGCCGAGCACGATGCAGCACTCGGTCGAGTCCTCGGGCAGGGCTGCCGCCTTCAGCAGATCGTCGAGCTCGACGCCGCGATGCACCCCGGACACGAAGAGGCGGCGGCCCAGCCCGCGCGCAAGCAGGTCGACGCCGGCCGCCAGCCGCTCGCTTCCGCCGGTCAGGACGACGATCGCGTCCGTCGCCTCGTGGGGCTGCGGCGCCTCGCGCGGGAGGGAGGCGACGAACCACAGCATTCCCATTCCCCAGGCCGTCGCCAGGATGGCCAGTGCCGCGGCGGTGGCTCCGGCCCAGCGGCGCAGCGCCGTCGGAAAGGCCGCACTCCCCGTCATGGCAGGCGGCCCAGCGCCCGCAGGACCGTCAGGCGGGCGGTCAGCGCCGCGAGCGCGGCGGCGGCCAGGGGCACGAGGACCAGCGCCGCCCAGGCGCCCGCCGGTGCGGCCGGCACGCTGTCCCCCGCGGCCAAGCCGAACGCCGCCAGGGTCAGCGCGGCCGCGGCGCCGCCGACCAGCGCGCCGCGTCCCGCGAGGCGCAGGACATGGCGCTGGAACTGCCCGGCCACGTAGCCGTCCGTAGCGCCCACCAAGTGCAGCAGCTCAACCACCTGCGCATGGATCGCGAGGCCCGCCCGGGCCACGAAGACCACGGCCAGGGCCAGGGCCGCGCCGACCAGCACGACCACGGCCAGCGCAATGGCCTCGATCGTCCGTGCCAAGCGCAGCGCCTCGCCGAGCCAGGCCTGATGGTCGTCCACGCTGGCGCCGGGCGCCGCCTCGGCCAAGCGGGTGCGCAGGGACGGAATGTCCACCGCGGCGCCGGGGGCCAGCGTCACGTCGATCAACCCCGGCAGCGGCAGCTCGCGCAGCAGGTTGCCGTCGCCGCCCAGCCAGGGCGAGAGCAGGCCGCCCACCGCCTGGGCGTCCAGCGGCTCGGCGGCGGCAACCCCGGGGGTCTCGCGCAGGACGCCAAGCGCCGCGTCGAGCCGGGCCTGCAGCGAGGCGGGGCCGCGGCCTGCAGCCGGCGCGACCTGCACCGTGAGAGAGCCCGACAGCCCGCTGTCCCAGCGCTGCGCCAGCCCATGCACGGCGGCCGCGCCGGCCAGCGCCAGGATCGCGAGATAGGCCATCAGCGCGACGATCCAGGGCAGGAATCGCCCGGCCTCGTCGCGCTCCAGAGGCAGGTCGTAGCGAGCAGCCCGCCGCCTCACGGGGACGCCCCGCTCAGCCGGCCATCCTCCAGCACCAGGCGCGGGTGGCGGAAGCGATCCAGCAGCGCCTCGTTGTGCGTGGCGATCACCACCGTGGTGCCGAGCTTGTTCAGCTCCTCGAACAGGTGGAGCAGGCGCCGGCCGGTACGATCGTCGACATTGCCCGTCGGCTCGTCCGCCAGCAGCAGGGACGGGCGCGTGATCACCGCACGGGCGATGGCGACGCGCTGCTGCTGCCCGCCCGAGAGCGTGGCCGGCAGTCCGTCCAGGTGATCGCCGAGGCCGACCCAGCGCAGCAGCTCGGCCACGTGCTCGCGCAGCTCGGCCTCCCGGGCGCCTGCGACGCGCAGCGGCAGGGCGACGTTGTCCAGCGCCGACAGGTGGTCGAGAAGGCGGAAGTTCTGGAAGATCACGCCGATGCGCCGGCGCAGCGCGGGGAGTTCGTGGCGCGGCAGCGTCGCGACATCCCGCCCGAACAGGGTGACGAGGCCGCGGGTCGGCCTCTGCGCCAGATACATCAGGCGCAGCAGCGAGGACTTGCCGGCGCCGCTGGCCCCGGTGAGGAAATGAAAGCTTCCGGGCGGGAGCGAAAAGCTGACGTCGCGCAGCACCTCGGGTCCCGACCCGTAGCGCATCCCGACATTCTCGAAACGGATCACCGCACCTCGCTGACGCTCGCCGCAGCCTATGGGCCGCAGCCTTCGGGCCACGGGCGGCCGGAGGATGCCATGGCCTCCGAAAGCAGTCCATGCCGCGGCCGCCCGTTATTTGTGCAGCCGTGCCGTCATTGCTTAATACCTCTTTAGTTCCTATAAGGCAGGGTGACCGCGGTATCGCAATATCATCCCCGATGATCGTCACCTGCCCCGCCTGCTCGACGCGCTATCTGGTGGACCCCGCCTCGCTCGGCAGTGAGGGGCGGACGGTGCGCTGCGCGCGTTGCGCGCACAGCTGGATGCAGCGCCCGCCGGTCGAGCCTCCAGCCTTCCCCCGCGAGGAGCTGGAGCCGCCGCCCGCCGCGGTCCGGCCGATCCCGCCGGGCTCGAACCTGCCTGCCCGGCCGGGCCATGCCCGGCGCAGGAAATCGTCCAACGCCACCTGGTGGGCCGTCCTCGCGCTGGTGGTGGGCGGCCTCGGGCTCGGGCTGGTCGTCGGGCGCGAGCAGGTGGCCGCCCTGTGGCCCGCGGTGACGCCGCTCTACGAGGCGGCGGGCCTGTCGATGGAGACGCTGGGCAGCGGCCTCGAGCTGCGTGGCGTGCAGTCCGAACGGCGGCTCGAGAACGGCGCGACCGTCCTGGTGATCACCGGGCAGATCGCCAATGTCTCCGAGCGCGAGCGGCCGGTGCCCGGCCTTCAGGGAACCGCCTTCGGGCCCGGGCGGCGCGTGCTGCAGAGCTGGGAGATCCAGCCCTCGCGCACAGAGCTCTATCCAGGCGAGATCGCGACCTTCGAGTCCGTCCTCCGGAACCCGGACGAGGCGATCTCCGAAATCGCGATCAGCTTCCGCCCCCGCTGACGGTCCGCGGGCCGTTCCCTCCCTGAGGGCTCGCGGCGCTGGCGTCCGGCAAGGTCCTGGCCTTAGGCTTGCCCATCGCGGTGCAGCGGGGATGCGGGGCGTGGCACAGAGCGGTGGCGAGCGGGAGCCCTTCCGGGCGCTGGTGGCGGATGACGAGGAAGCCATGCGCGCCTTCGTCGCGCGGGCCCTGACCAGGGCCGGATTCCGGGTCACCGAGGTTCCCGATGGCCAGCGCGCGCTGGAGGCGCTGGGCGAGGAACGCTACGACCTGCTGGTGACAGACATCGTGATGCCCGTGATCGATGGGATCTCGCTGGCCCTGATCGCCACCAAGGACCAGCCCGACCTCAAGGTGCTGCTGATCACGGGCTATGCCGAGGAGCGCAGGCGCGCCATGAACCTGGAAGCGCTGATCCATGGCGTGCTGGAGAAGCCCTTCAGCCTGAACGACCTGACGCGCGAGACGCTGGCCGCGCTGGGCCGGCGCGCCGAGGGCTAGCGCGACGAGCCACAGTCCTATACGCAATTTCGAGTTGACCCTACCGCAAAGGGGTTCAATATGGGGCTGCTATTTAGTTATGCAGCGGGGCCGCAGTGTCGTCCAAGGCGCATGACGCCGCCCCTTCTGCGGCGCATCCCAACACGGTCTCCGTCCCGATCAAGCCCACCATGGCGATGATCGAGGCGGCATCGCGCCTGGTGCGGCTGACGCCGCGCGAGATCGTCGAGCTCTACAACGCCATGGTCAGGGCAGCGCTGGCGCCCGATGCGCAGGCCGACGACATGCGCTGACCGGCAGCCCCCGAAGGGGGGCGCCGGATCGATTCCCCGCCAGCCTGACCGCCGTCAGAACTGCCGCAGCAGCCGGTCGATGTAGTCGCGCTCGAGCTTCGGCCGCGCGCCCTCGCCGGCGCGCCGGCGAAGCTCGTCCAGGATCTCGCGCGCCCGCTGCAGGTCGCCCTCGTCCGGGATGCGGACCGAGTTGGTGTCCTGGCCGAAGCCCTGGTTGTCGCGCATGCGGCCCAGCGGGTCGCGGTTGGCGCGGCGGAACTGCTGGCGGCCGGGCTGCCCCATCATGTCCTGGCCCTGACCAGGCATGGGCATGCCCATCATCTGCTGCGCCATCTGATCCATCATCGACTGCAGACCCTGCTGCAGCTCGTCCACCGCCTGGGTCTGCGGGCCGACGGCATCGCCGGGCTGCCCCTGCTCGAGGGCCTGGGCGGCGTCGCGCATGGCCCGCTCCGCCCGGCCGAGGGGCCGCGGGATCTCGCCGCCCATCTCGCCGAGCTGGCGCATCAGCTCGCCGAGCTGGCGGCGTAGCGCCTCCTGCTCGGCCGAGCTCATCTGGCCGCCGCCCTGACCCTGCTGGCCCTGCTGGCCTCGCTGCCCCTGCTGGCCCCGCTGTCCCTGTTGCTGGCCGCGCTGGCCCTGCTGCCGGTTGGGCTGGCGTCCCTGCATGCCTTGCTGTCCCTGCTGCCCTTCCTGGCCCTCCATGCCCTGCTGCCCCTGCTGGGACTGCTGGAAGCTCTGGTCCAGCAGCTCCTGCTGGCGCCGCAGCAGATCCTGGAGCTGGTTCATGGCCTGGGCCTGCTGGCTCTGCTGGGGCGACATCTGGCCCATCATGCCGGCGCGCAGGTTCTCCATCATCTGCTGGAGCTGGCTCAGCATCTGCCGGGCGGCGTCGCGGGCACCGGTCTCGGCCATATTGCGCATCTGGTCCATCATCCGCTGCAGGTCCTGGCGGTCGACCATCTGCGACATCATGCCCGGCGGGATCTCCATCATCGGCTCGCCGCGCTCCATGGCCTCGCGCATCTGCTCCTCGAGCGCCGCCATGAACTCGTCCATGGCACGCTGGAGCTCGTCCATCAGGCGGTTCAGCTCCTCGTCGCTGGCGCCGCGCTCCAGCGCCTCGGCCAGCGCCTGCTGAGCATCGCGCAGCGAGCGCTCGGCGACGTTCATGCCACCGTCCTCGATGCGGTTGGCGAGGTCCCACAGCAGCTGCTGAACGGCCTGGGTCGCCTCGGGCGAGCGTTCGAGGACGAGCCGGTTCGCGGCCAGGCGCAGGCCGAGATAGACCACCGCGTCCTCGCCGTAGCGGTCGGGACGCGCGCCGATGATCGCGAGGTTGCGCGCGATCTCCTCGCGCTCGGCCTCGGGCTGGAGGGTCAGCCTGCGGCGCTCCTCGATGATCAGCCGCGCGATGGGATGGTTGAAGCGCCGCTCTGGCAGGACGAAGGTCACCTCGTCGGCGGTCCCGGTCTGGCCGAGCCCGTCCGTGGCCGTCAGCGTCAGGGTCACGGGCAACCCGGCCCAGGGATGGGCCGCCAGATCCTGGAAGCTCGTGCTCCGGCCCTCCTTGCCGCGGGCAGGCGGGGCGGGAAGCTTCAGCTCCAGCGGCGCGGCCGTCGCGGCCGCGGCCTGCTCGCCGTGCAGGCGCAGCTGGCCCGACACCGCGGCGATGCCGTAGTCGTCGAGCACGGAATAGGCGAGCTTCAGCGCGCCCCGCTCGGTGGGGGAGGGCGGCTCGGTCAGGCGGACCGTGGGCGCCCGGTCGGGGATGATCTCGATCGGCCAGGCGCCGAGCGTGTCGCTGCCCTGCTGCACGGCGATCCGATTGCCCGCGGAGACCGTGCCGGCGACCTGCCAGCTCGTCGGCTCGACCGTGTCGAAGGGCTGCTCCCGGCCGTCGACGTTCAGCGTCGGGGTGCGGCTGCCGCCGTTCACGCGCGCCAGCACGGCGCTGCCCACGGGGACCATCACCGTCATGGCGGGCTCGCCAGGCGGCTGCGTCTTCAGGAAGATCGGCGGCAGGCCGGTGTATTCCGGCGGGGTCAGCCAGATGTCGAGAGCCGCCGTCGCGCGGGCGCCTCCGCCGAACTCGGGCAGGACGGCCGCCGCCAGGCGGGGGCGCCAGTCGCCCCAGGTGCCTGCGCCCGCGACGACCAGGATCAGCAGCACGGCGGCGCGCAGAGCCCAGGGATCGCGCGCGGCCAGGTTCGGGTGGGGCAGGCGCAGACGCAGCCGGCGGGCCTGGGCGGCCAGCCGCTCCTGGTGCAGGCGCCACAGGGCGGCCGTGGCGGGATCGCCGGCGCCCCCGGCCAGCCGGTCCCGCAGGCCCGAGAGCGGCCGGTGGGCGAGATCGCTGTCGCGCTCCAGCCGGCGCAGCGCCGCACCCTCGCCCGGGCGGCGGGCATGCCGCGCAGCGCGCGCGAGCGCGCCCAGGAAGGCGAGCGCAAAGAGCGCCAGCAGGGCCGCGTGAAGCCAGGCCGGCAGCACGGGCAGCACGCCGAATAGCGCGAGCGCCAGGAACAGTCCGGCGATGGCGGCCGCAGGCCAGAGTGCAGGCCAGAAGCCTTCCCAGAACAGGGCGGCCTGGGCCAGCCTCAGCCGTCGCCGCGGCACCAGCGCCGCGCCGGGCGCCGCATCGTCCTGCCGTTCCGCTCCGCGCTCCCGGATCTCGGGCATGCTTCCGCCTCCTGTCGGCCCCATGGGAGGCGGGTCCACGGTGCGGGCGGCGCCGCCGGGCCGCGGACCCGACCCTGCGGGATCCATTCAGAGCGGGTCTTCATGACCAAACGAAGGCCGTCGGTCGGAATACCGCTCCCCCGGTCCCCGAAAGTCACCGCGGATTGATACGATCCAGCGTCCAGCCGGATCGCGATCCGCCCTAGAGCCAGGCGGGGATGGCCTCCGCCGCCAAGATCTCCTCGATGGTCGGACGCCGCCGGACGACGGCGAAGTCCGATCCGTTCACCAGCACCTCGGGGATCAGAGGGCGGGTGTTGTAGGTCGACGCCATCACGGCGCCGTAGGCGCCCGCCGACAGGAACGCCACCAGCTCGCCCTCCGCGACCGGCGGCAGGGGCCGCTGGACCGCGAAGGTGTCGGTGCTCTCGCAGACCGGTCCCACCACGTCGATGGGTTGCACCGCCGATCCGGGACCGGGTTCCTTGACAGGAACAATAGTGTGCCAGGCATCGTAAAGCGAGGGGCGCATCAGGTCGTTCATGGCCGCATCAAGGATCAGGAAGTTACGGCCTACCCCTTCCTTGCGGTAGATGACGCTGGAGACCAGGATCCCGGCATTCCCGACGAGCGCGCGGCCGGGCTCCAGCGTGACGTGGCAGCCCAGGGCGCCCGCGACCTCGCGCACGATGCGGGCGTACTCGCCGTGGGACGGCGGCGCCTCGTCACGGTAGCGGATGCCGAGCCCCCCGCCGAGATCCATGCGCCGGATGTCGTGCCCGTCCTCGCGCAGGACGCGGACCAGCTCGGCCACCCGCTCGAAGGCCATGCGGAAGGGCTCGAGCTCCATGAGCTGGCTGCCGATATGGACCGCGACCGACACCGGCCGGATTCCCGGTAGCGCCGCGGCCTCGGCATAGACCGCGCGGGCCAGGTCGATGTCGATCCCGAACTTGTTCTCCTTGCGGCCGGTCGAGATCTTGGCGTGGGTGCGGGCATCGACGTCGGGGTTCACGCGCACCGCGACGGGCGCCCGCCGGCCGAGCCCGGCCGCGACGGCCGACAGGGCCCGCAGCTCGGGCAGGCTCTCGACGTTGATCTGGTAGATCCCGGCCTCGACCGCCTCCGCCATCTCCGCGGCGGTCTTGCCGACACCGGAGAAGACGATGCGCTCGGGCGGGATGCCGGCGGCCAGCGCCCGGCGCATCTCGCCGACCGACACCACGTCGGCCCCAGCGCCCCGCTGCGCCAGCGTGCGGATCACGGCAAGGTTCGAGTTGGCCTTCACCGCATAGCAGATCGTGACGTCCGACCCCGCGAAGGCATCGGCGAAGGCATGCCATGCCGCGTCCAGCGCGGCCGTCGAGTAGCAGTAGAAGGGGGTCCCGACGCTCTCGGCGATCCGGGGCAGTGGGACCGCTTCGGCGTGCAGGACGCCGCCGCGGTAGGTGAAGGCGTTCATCGTATGGGAGCCTGGGAGTTCGCGGCCGGGGAGGCCTGGGTGTTCGGGGCCTGTGCGGTCGGCGCCGGGGTGTTCCGGGCCTGGGGCGCCTCGGGCGGCTGCGGCCTGTCATATTTCGGGTTGGGATAGGGCGCCGGGAAGCGGACGGGATCGCTGCCCTCGGGCGCGCGCAGCGCGCCCGGTCGCTTGCCGCAGGCCGCCAGCGCGGCGGGCAGCAGCGCCAGGAGAAGCAGGCGCCGGTTCACAGGAACCGCTCCCGCGCGGCGCCCGCCGCCTTCCGAACAGCCTCGGGCGCGGTCCCGCCGTGGCTGGTCCGGCTGGCGACCGAGGCGTCGACGCTCAGCACGTCGTAGACCGCCTCGGTGATCCGTGGCTCCACCGCCTGCATGGCGGCGAGGTCCAGCCGGTCCAGGCCGACCCCGCGCTCTTCGGCCGCCTTCACGATCCGGCCGGTGATGTGGTGCGCCTGCCGGAACGGCATGCCGAGCACCCGGACGAGCCAGTCGGCGAGGTCGGTCGCGGTGATGAAGCCGCGCTCGGTCGCGGTGCGCATGGAGTCCGGCTGCGGTTCCATGTCGCGCACCATGCCGGCCATGGCGGCGACGCACAGCGCCAGCGTGTCGTCGGTCTCGAAGACCGGTTCCTTGTCCTCCTGCATGTCCTTGGAATAGGCCAGCGGCAGGCCCTTCATGGTGACGAGCAGGCCGTTCAGCGCCCCGATCACGCGGCCGGTCTTGGCGCGCACCAGCTCGGCGGCGTCGGGATTCTTCTTCTGCGGCATGATGGAGGAGCCGGTCGTGAAGGCGTCGCTGAGCCGCACGAAGCGGAACCCGTGCGAGCACCAGACCACGATCTCCTCGGCCAGGCGGGAGAGGTGCACCGCGGCGATGGAGGCGGCGGCCAAGTATTCCAGCGCGAAGTCGCGGTCCGACACGCCGTCCAGCGAATTCGCCATGGGGCGGTCGAAGCCGAGCGCGCGGGCCGTGGCATGGCGGTCGATGGGGAAGGAGGTGCCGGCCAGCGCCGCCGAGCCCAGCGGGCTTTCGTTCAGCCGCGCCCGGGCATCGCGGAAGCGCCCGCGGTCGCGCCCGAACATCTCCACATAGGCCAGCAGGTGATGCCCGAAGGTCACGGGCTGCGCCGTCTGTAGGTGGGTGAAGCCCGGCATCACCGTCGCAGCGTGCGCCTCGGCCTTCTCGATCAGCGCCGCCTGAAGGTCCCGCAGGCCCTGGTCCATGCGGTCCATGGCGTCGCGCACCCAGAGGCGGAAGTCGGTCGCGACCTGGTCGTTTCGCGACCGGGCCGTGTGCAGCCGGCCCGCCGGCTCGCCGATCAGCTCGGCCAGCCGGGCTTCCACGTTCATGTGGATGTCCTCGAGCTCGGTCTTGAAGGAAAAGGCTCCCGCCTCGATCTCCTCCCTGACGCGGTCCAGGCCCGCCCGGATGGCGGCGGCATCCTCGCGCCCGATGATCCCCTGCTCGGCCAGCATGGCGGCATGGGCCTTGGAGCCCTCGATGTCCTGGGCGTAGAGGCGCTTGTCGAAGCCGATCGAGGCGTTGATGCGCTCCATGATGGCGGCGGGGCCGCGCGCGAAGCGGCCGCCCCAGAGCTGGTTCGCGGCCTTGGGCGCGCTGTCGGACGGCTTGCTTTTCGGGTCGTCGGCGGTCATGGATCGCAGATGGGGAGGGTTGTGGCCGAAGCCATGGGAAGGCACGTCAGTATGCGGAAAATCCTTGCCGCCGCAATGCTCGTGGCCCTGGCCGCGGGCGGGGTCTGGTGGTCGGCCGCGCGCGGCGGCGCGCCGGCAACGGACCTGCCGAAATGGTCGGCCATCGACCCGCCGACCCCGGCGCCGCAGCTCGCCTTCACCGATGGCGACGGCCGGCCGGTCAGCCTCGGCGACTTCGGCGGGCGGGTGGTGCTGCTGAACCTGTGGGCCACCTGGTGCGCGCCCTGCGTGGAGGAGATGCCCGCCCTGGACCGCCTGCAGGCAAAGCTGGGCGGCCCGGACTTCGCGGTCGTCGCCCTGTCCCTGGACCGCGGGGGCCGCGACAAGGTGGAGCCCTTCCTGCGCGGCCTGTCGCTCGAGAACCTCGCGCTCTATCTGGACCCGCGCGCCGCCTCCACCGCCGCCCTGGCGGCCCGGGGCCTGCCCACGACCTTCCTGATCGACCGCCAGGGCCGTCTGGTCGGCAAGGCTGAGGGCGCGGTCCCCTGGGACTCCCCCTCCGCCTTCCGCCTGATCGAGCACTACATGGGACGTGGCGAGGGCGGTGCCGGTGGGGCCGTGCGCACCAGCGGCTGAGCGCCCCCCACTCCGCCGCGTTCAATATTCCGGCGCCGCGTTCGCCGGCAGGCGGGGGCCGGCTGCCCCAACATCCGCGCCCGTCCGCAGCGCCGGCGACAGCGCGATCTCGCCGGGACCGGCGTCGGCGGCCAGCGCCAGGGCCGCGGCGACTCCGGATCCAGGGTCGCCTGCGGGTTCGTCGGCACCGGGACGTGGGATGCGGGCGAGCGCGACTCCGACCCCGGGGCATCCGTGCCGGGGATCCGCCGCGGCGCCGGCCGCTTCGGACAGCGCCCGGGCAGCGTGGATCGCCGCCTCCGCGGACGGGAAGGCCGCGGCCAGGTGGTGTCCCGGCCGGCTGCAGGGCTCTCCGCCAAAGGCGCGCATCACCGCCTCGACCGCTGGCAGGTGGCGCGGCTCCAGAGGCGCGATGGCCACCACGACGGCCCATCCGTCCGCCTCGCCGGCCGGCTCCGCCTCCCAGGCGTCGGCCCAGCGGGTCAGCGCGCCGACGAAGGCATCGCCGGGCGTGGCGCCGCTCGCGAGGTCGGCCTGCCCGGCACGGTAGAGGTCCAGATGAGCCGGCGAGACCAGGAACCCGTCCAGCACCGAGGCGAAGCGCCGCGCCTCGGCCGCGTCCTCCCCCAGCAGGGCCATGCAGGCATCGAGCACGGCGCGGGCCTCGAGGCCCAGCGCCGCGGCGCGCGCATCGGACGCCCCGGCGGCGTAGAGCCGGCAGGCCAGGCGGATGGGGCGCCGGGCGACCGGGGCGCCGACGGCGCGCAGCCGGTCGAGGTTCGCCGCCATCAGCCGCAGCACCGGCAGGAGCGCCGCCTCGTCCGGGCCCTGGGCCGCCGGCGCGGAGAGCATCCGCCCGGGCTCCATGGGCGGCAGGGGCCCGGATTGGGCATCCGGCATCGCGGGCGGCGCTTCGAGCCGGATCGCGCCGTGCATCAGCAGCAGCCCCGAGACCAGCAACACGCCCATGGCGCCGCCCGTCGCCAGAGGCTGGCGGCTGCCGAGATCGAGGATGCCGAGGCGGAGGACGAGGAGGGCCGAGAGGCTGAGCGCCACCAGCGCGCCCGGCAGGGCCAGGCGGCGCAGCGGACCTGCCCGCACCGCCGGCTCGGGCAGCGGATGCAGGAGCACCAGCGGCAGCCCTGCGGGACCGTTCCTTTCCTCTGCGCGCAGGTTCGGGACATCGGACATGTCCCCGAGACTACCACGAATGGGTGGGCGGCGCTGCCGTCCAGCGCAGGGCGCCTGAAACGCCAGGAGCCCGTCCGCGCGGGCGGACGGGCTCCTGCGTGCGGCGGATCGCCGGTCTCAGCGGGTCGGGACGGGAGGCGTCTTCGAATAGTCGTAGAAGCCGCGGCCGCATTTCTTGCCGACCCAGCCGGCCTCGACATACTTCACCAGCAGCGGGCAGGGCCTGTACTTGCTGTCCGCCAGCCCCTCGTAAAGCACGTGCATGATCGCAAGGCAGGTGTCGAGCCCGATGAAGTCGGCGAGCTCCAGCGGGCCCATGGGATGGTTGGCGCCCAGCTTCATCGCCGTGTCGATCGCCTCGACCGAGCCCACGCCCTCGTAGAGAGTGTAGACGGCCTCGTTGATCATGGGCAGCAGGATCCGGTTCACGATGAAGGCCGGGAAGTCCTCGGCCACCGCCGTGGTCTTGCCGAGCTTCACGGTCACCTCGCGCACCGCCGTGAAGGTCGGCTCGTCGGTGGCGATGCCGCGGATCAGCTCGACGAGCTGCATCACCGGCACCGGGTTCATGAAGTGCATGCCGATGAACTTGGACGGCCGGTCCGTGCAGGCCGCCAGGCGCGTGATCGAGATCGACGAGGTGTTCGTCGCGACCAGCGCCTCGGGCTTCAGGTGCGGCACCAGCGATTTGAAGATCTGGCGCTTGATCTCCTCGTTCTCGGTCGCCGCCTCGATCACCAGGTCGCACTGGCCGTGGGCCGACAGGTCGGTTCCCGTCCCGATGCGTCCCAGCGCCGCGCTCTTCTCGGCTTCGGTGGCCTTGCCCTTGGCGATCGCGCGGTCGATGTTCCTCGAGATGTTGCCGACGGCCCGGTCGAGCGCCTGCGCGTCGATGTCCGTCAGCATCACCTGGAATCCCGCCATGGCGCAGACATGGGCTATGCCGCTGCCCATCTGCCCGGCGCCGATCACGCCTATCTTCTCGATCATCTAACGATCCTTGCGAAGGTGAAACGTTGAGACCCGCTCAACGCACCTTGTTCAGCGTTTCCGTAAGCTCGGGCACGGCCTTGAAGAGGTCGGCGACGAGGCCGTAGTCGGCGACCTGGAAGATGGGCGCTTCTTCGTCCTTGTTGATGGCGACGATGACCTTGCTGTCCTTCATGCCCGCAAGGTGCTGGATCGCGCCCGAGATGCCGACCGCGATGTAGAGCTCGGGCGCCACCACCTTGCCGGTCTGCCCGACCTGGTAGTCGTTGGGGACGTAGCCGGCGTCCACCGCGGCGCGCGAGGCGCCGACGGCCGCTCCCAGCCTGTCGGCCAGGGCGTTCAGGATCGCGAAGTTCTCGCCGGAGCCCATGCCGCGGCCGCCGGAGACGACGACGCGCGCCGCGGTCAGCTCCGGCCGCTCGGACTTGCTGAGCTCCTCGCCGAGGAAGCGCGACTGGCCGGCATCGGCGCCGGCGGGGATGCTCTCGACCGTGGCCGAGCCGCCGGTGGCCGCGGCCGCCTCGAAGGCGGTGCCGCGCACCGTGACGACCTTTACGGCGTCCTGGGACTGCACGGTCGCGATGGCGTTGCCGGCATAGATCGGTCGCTCGAACGTGTCGGGCGAGACGACGGCCGTGATCTCCGAGACCTGGCCGACGTCCAGCAGGGCGGCGATGCGCGGGGCGACGTTCTTGCCGAAGCTGGTGGCGGCCGCCAGCACGTGGGAATAGCCGCCGGCGCGCACACGCTCGACCACCAGCGGGGCCAGGTTCTCGGCGAGCCCGTGGTCGAGATGGGCGGCCTCGGCCACCAGCACCTTGGAGATGCCGGCGACCTTGCCGGCCGCCTCGGCCGCGGGGCCGCACTGGGCACCGGCCAGCAGCAGGTGGATCTCGCCGCCGATCCGGGCGGCGGCGGTGACGGCGTTCAGCGTCGCGGACTTGAGCTCGCTTCCGGCGGTCTCGCCGAGGACAAGGATGGCCATGATCAGATCACCCGCGCTTCGTTCTTGAGCTTGTCGACCAGGGTCGCGACGTCCGGCACCTTGACGCCGGCCTTGCGCTTGGGCGGCTCAGCCACCTTCAGCGTCTTCAGCCGGGGCGCCAGGTCGACGCCGAGATCGCCCGGGGCGAGCTGGTCGATAGGCTTCTTCTTGGCCTTCATGATGTTCGGCAGCGAGGCGTAGCGCGGCTCGTTCAGGCGGAGGTCGGTCGTGACCACCGCCGGCAGTGCGATCTCCAGCGTCTCGAGGCCGCCGTCGACCTCGCGGGTCACCGAGACCTTGTCGCCGCCGGGCTGCAGCTTGGAGGCGAAGGTCCCCTGCGGCCAGCCCAGCAGCGCGGCCAGCATCTGGCCCGTCTGGTTGGCGTCGTCGTCGATGGCCTGCTTGCCCAGGATCACGAGCTGCGGGCTCTCGCGCCCGACGATCACCTTCAGTGCCTTGGCGACCGCGAGGGGCTGGAGCTCCTCGTCCGTGAGCACGTGGACGGCACGGTCCGCGCCCATGGCGAGCGCCGTGCGCAGCGTCTCCTGGCAGCCCTGCGGGCCGAGGCTGACGGCCACGACCTCGGTCGCCGTGCCGGCCTCCTTCAGACGCACGGCCTCCTCGACGGCGATCTCGTCGAAGGGATTCATGGACATCTTGACGTTGGCGGTCTCCACACCCGAACCGTCCGCCTTGACGCGGATCTTCACGTTGTAGTCGACCACCCGCTTCACAGGGACCAGGACCTTCATCGTCATCCTTGTTCTAGCTTGGCCGGGTCCCATACAGGCGGGAGCGCCCCGGCAACTTGGCGCATCCTCGGCAAAGCCCGGCCGCGGGGTGTGGCGAACGATAGGGTTCGGCGCCAATCCTTGTCAATCCAGGCATCCGGCGGCATCCGACCAGCCGGCCGGCGGGAATCAGCGGTTCGCGCCGGGTACCCAGAGCACGTCGCCGGCACCCCTGCCGTTGATCCACCGGCTCGCCACGAACAGGTGGTCGGACAGCCGGTTCAGGTACTTCACCGCCGGCGCGCCGACGGGCTCGCGCAGGGCGAGCTCCGTCGTCAGGCGCTCGGCGCGGCGCACCACCGTGCGGGCCAGGTGCAGGTGGGCCGCGGCCGCGCTGCCGCCGGGCAGGACGAAGGAGTCCAGCGGCGCGAGCTCGGCGTTCATGGCGTCGATCTCGCGCTCCAGGCGGTCCACCTGCGCCTCGGTCATCCGCAGCGGCTCGTAGGCCAAATTGTCGCGTTCGGGCGTGCACAGATCGGCGCCGAGATCGAACAGGTCGTTCTGGATGCGCGCCAGCATGGCGTCCGCCTCGGGATCGGCATGCAGCCGGGCGATGCCGATCACCGCGTTGGCCTCGTCGACGGTGCCGTAGGCCTCGACGCGCAGATCGTGCTTGGGCACCCGTGTACCGTCGCCCAGGGACGTCTCGCCCCTGTCGCCGCCGCGGGTGTAGATGCGCGTGAGCCGGACCATCTCAGCTCTTCGAGCCCAGCATCATGGCGAGCGCCAGCAGCAGCAGGGCCAGCCCCTGGAGCATGACGCGCCAGCGCATCATCCGGTTGCCGTTGCGGGCGTTGAAGTCGCCGCCCCGGGCCATGCCGAAGATGCCGATGAAGAGGCTGACCACGACGCCCAGCATCGCGAGCCCGCCGAGTAGGGCGAAAAATCCGTTCATGACGGCGCAATATGGGACGTTGCGGCGGCGCGGAACAGCCCCCGGATGGGACCGGGCGTGGTCGACCCTGCGGCGCGTCCACCTGTCGCGCCTGATGCGGATGATGCGTCGCGGAAATGGCTCGACTATCGAACATACTTTAGCTTATGGATTCGTCGACCCTGGTTATGGGATTGCAGTGCAGGGATGCGCCTGGCGCATCCCGCCACGCGAAGAGGCGCGGACTTCAACCCACGCGCCCCGCGGTCACAACACAGAGGAGGCTCAAGACTTGGAAAGACGTAAGTTTCTGAAGACCGCCGGTGTCGGCGCCATCGCGACCGCGGGCGCCGGCACCGTCGCGGCCCCCGCGATCGCGCAGAGCACGCCCGAGATCCAGTGGCGCCTGGCCTCGAGCTTCCCCAAGAGCCTCGATACGATCTACGGCGCCGCGGATCTCGTCGCCAAGCGCGTGGCCGCCGCGACCGACGGCAAGTTCCAGATCCGGCCCTATGCCGCGGGCGAGATCGTCCCCGGCCTACAGGTGCTGGATGCCGTGCAGAACGGCACCGTCCAGTGCGGGCACACCTGCTCCTACTATTATGTCGGCAAGGACCCGACCTTCGCCTTCGACACCGCCGTGCCCTTCGGTCTGAACGCGCGCCAGCAGAACGCCTGGATGTACGAGGGCGGCGGCATGCAGGTGTTCCGCGAGTTCATCAAGGACTACAATGTCATCCACTTCCCCGCCGGCAACACGGGGACGCAGATGGGCGGCTGGTTCCGCAAGGAGATCAAGTCGGTCGCCGACCTGTCGGGCGTGAAGATGCGCATCGCCGGCATCGCCGGCCAGGTGATGGCCAGGATGGGCGCGGTTCCGCAGCAGATCGCGGGCGGCGACATCTATCCCTCGCTGGAGAAGGGCACGATCGACGCGGCCGAGTGGGTGGGCCCCTACGACGACGAGAAGCTCGGCTTCTACAAGGTCGCCAAATTCTACTACTACCCCGGCTGGTGGGAGGGCGGCCCGCAGCTCACGATGTACGTGAACCAGCAGGAATGGGACAAGCTGCCCAAGACCTATCAGGCGATCTTCGAGGCCGCCTGTGCCGAGGCCAACGGCGTCACCCAGGCCAAGTACGACGTGCAAAACCCGACCGCGCTGAAGCGGCTGGTGGCCGCCGGCACGCAGCTCCGCCCCTATCCGCGCGACGTGATGGAGGCCGCCTACAAGCACACCTTCGAGCTCTATGCCGAGCTCTCGAAGACGAACCCGAAGTTCAAGAAGGTCTACGACAGCTGGAAGCCCTTCCTGGACGAGCAGCAGCTCTGGTTCCGGGTGGCCGAGTTCACCTACGACCAGTTCAACCTGTCGGCCGGCGCCCTCGCCGCGAACCGCAAGAAGAGCTGAGGCGCGGGCACGTCCCGACCGCGGCAATCAGGGCCCCGGCCGCAAGGCCGGGGCCTTTCGCGTCTCGCGGCGCCTGCGGCCGGGCGGGACGTGCCTTCGTCCGCCGTGCCCGCGCGGCAGGCGCGCGATCCCCGCCAGCAGCAGGTCGAGCCCGAAGTCGAAGGCCTCGTCCAGCGCCCCGATCGCGAGGTGCGGTGCGAGCGCCGCCACGCCGGGGAATTCGGGCATCCTCGCCGCGGGATCCGCGATCAGCGCCCCTTCGGTCTCCCGCGCCTGACGGAGCGTCGCGGCCAGGGCCAGCCCGGCACCGTTCACGAAGCCGCCGACCGCCCGGAAGATCCAGGCGGCCTGGCGTGCCGAGAACCCGGCGCCGAGCAGGACCTGGGCGTTCGCCTCCAGGAAGGCGAAGCTCGCCCTGGCGTTGAAGCGTCGGCCCGCGAGCAGGACGAAGGCCTCGGGGTGCCGGAGCGCGAGCGCACGGTATTCGCCTGCGACCTGTCGCAGCCAGGGGCTCCAACCCTCGCCGTCGCGCGGGCAATTGGGCATCGGGATCTCGGCGATCAGCCGCTCGACCACGGCGTCGAGCAGCGCGCCCTTGGCCGGGAAATGATGGTAGAGCGCCATCGCCTCGACGCCCAGCCGGGCGCCGAGCCTGCGCGTCGACAGGCCCTCAAGCCCGTCCTGGTCGATCAGGCGTAGGGCTTCCTCGGCGATCCGCTCACGCGTCAGACGCGGCCGGCGCGCGTCGTCACTCGTTGGTTCCATCCTTGACACCTTACAGCGTAAAGCTCAACGTGTCGTGACCTTACATCGTAAAGGTCGGGATCATGCCGGAGAGGGACCGCATCATCGAGGAGATCGAGGTCGCAGCCTGGCGGGACCAGTACGAAGCCGTCCCGCCGGAAACCGCCGCGGCCCTGGGCCTCGCCAGCGCGGAGCTGGGCGGAGGGCTGCAGATCTGCCTGCGCGCCGCACCCGTCGGGCTCTTCAACCGGTGCGTCGGCCTGGGGCTCGACGGCCCCGCCGGTCCGGAGGTGCTGGACGAGGTCGCTCGCTTCTTCCGCGACGCCGGCCAGCCCGACTGGTGGGTCCAGCCGGCGCCGTTCTCGGGCCTCCCCGACCTCGCGGCCGCCGGCTGGCGCATCGCGGCCCCGCCCTGGGCCAAGTTCGTGCGGGGGGTGGCGCCGCCTCCGGTCGCCGCGACGTCGTTCGGGATCGAAGCGGTCGGACCCGACCGGGCCGGGGATTTCGCCGACGCGGTGGTCGCGGGCTACGACGTTCCCGACCTCTTCCGCCCCTGGCTCGTGGCGCTGGTCGGACGGCAGGGCTGGACCACCTATGTCGCCCGCGATGGCGGCGCCGGCGGCACCGCGGTGGCGGCCGGCGCCATGTATCGACACGGCGACGCCGCCTGGCTCGGCATCGCGGCGACGCGGCCCGAGTGGCGCGGCCAGGGCGCCCAGTCCGCCATCCTTGCGCGCCGAATCGCCGATGCGCTGGAGGCGGGGGCGCGGATCCTGACCACCGACACGAGCGTGCCGAAGCCCGGGCAGACGGCGCCTTCCTACGCCAACATCCTGCGCGCGGGCTTCACTGTGGCGTATCTGCGCCCCAACCTCGCGCCGCCCGCCGCGGCCTGAGGACCCTGCTCGCCCGGTGCGGCCGAACCAGACGCCGACCAGCGCGGTGAGCGCCAGGCCGCTGCTGCGGGGGCCTTCGACGCGCCAGCAAGGCCGGGCCTTTTCTCTTCCAGCTTGCCGCTGCATGCTCGGCGCATGAGCGAAGCGCCGCGCCAGTACGCCGTCCAGCGCACCATCGGCCGGACCTGGACCACGCTGGACCTGCGGCCCCGGCGCGAGGAGGCGACGGCGCTCTTCGCGGAGACCGTGCGCACCCGTCCGCGCCACGTGCTGCGCCTGATCCAGGTCGACTTCAAGCCGGGCTCGACCTGCGGCGAGTTCGACTGGCTTCTCCTGGACCTCTACGACCCCCGGAAGCTCGGCCTCGTGCCCGACCTGGCGCCCGAGGCGCCCGGGTCGGTCTCCGGGCCGCTTCCCGGATCGCTGCCCGGATCGCTCCCCAGGTCGCTCCCCGAACCGGTCCCCGGGCGGGGGCGCCAACCGACCCGCCGCCGGGGCCGCGAGGCCGTGCGCACGCCTTGGGCGCTCTATGCCGGCTTCTTCGCGCTCGGCGCCGCGGCGGTCGCGGCGGCATGGCTCGCGGTCCTCGCGCGCGCTGGCGGATGACGGGCGGCATCGGCGGGCATGAGGGGGCGGCGTTGACGTCCGCGGTCCCTTTCGCCTAGGCTGGTCCCATGGTTTCGACGACCTTCGCGACGATTCGGCGAATTAGCGGCCCGGTCCTCCTCTGAGGGCCGGGGAAAGTTCCGCGCATCCGCACCGAATCGACCAGAAGGTCCTGCCATGTCCATGTCCGCCTCCATGCCTGCGCTCGCGGCCCCCGCCGCCGAGGCGCGCCCCCATGATCCCGCCCGCACCGCCTGCTTCGCGGTGCATGCCGCCAGCGATCCCGGCGTGATGCCGCGCGTGCTGGAGCTGTTCGCCAAGCGCGGCCTCGTGCCAAGCTCCTGGCACAGCCGCGTCTCGCTGGGCGGCGAGGAGCTGGTGATCGACATCCAGATGCAGGGGATGGTCCGGCAGGAATCGGACTATGTCGCGGCCTGCCTGCGCGGCATCCCGTCGGTGGATTGCGTCCTGACCTCGGAGCGGTTCCTGGCGGCGGCCGAATAGCGGCCGTCGCAGCCCGCTCCCTGGCCTGCTTCCTGGGCCGATCCATCCCGGGAGGGCGTAAGCCCTTCCGGGATGTCCGAATATCACTTTGCCGGGCGCCGCGTCCCGCGCTTGAATGCCGGCCCATGAGCTATCTCCGCCATCTCCAGGCCTGCAACGCCCACGACCCGTCCCTCTACCGGCCCTTCATGGTGGGGGGACGGCGCCTGGGCGCGATCCGCCACGCCTTCGCCGAGACGCTGGCCGCCTTCCCCGACGTCTTCGCGGTCTCGGCCGAGGCCGTCGTCCTGTCGGACCGCTTTGCCGATTTCGAGTTGCGCAGCGCGGCCGTGGCCGGAGTGCTGCGGCGCTTGGCCGAGCAGGGCAGGTTGCACCCCAGGAACGAGGACTATGCGGTCCTCGGCCGCTGGGGCGAGGCGCCGGCGCTGAAGCTCGACCGCGGCGCGGTGCCCTATTTCGGCATCCGCTCCTTCGGCCTGCACGTGAACGGCTTCGTCCGGCGCCCGGACGGGCTGCATCTCTGGATCGGCCGGCGCGCGGCCGACCGGCTGGTGGCGCCGGGCAAGCTCGACAACCTGATCGCGGGCGGCCAGCCCTACGGGCTGAGCCTTGCCGAGAACCTCGTCAAGGAGGCGCGGGAGGAGGCGGGCCTGGATGCCGAGACCGCGCAGCGCGCGCTGCCCGTGGGCGCGCTGAGCTACCGGATGGACAACGGATACGGGCTGAAGCCCGACACGCTGTTCGTCTACGACCTGGAGCTGCCCGACGGCTTCACTCCCCGGAACACCGACGGCGAGGTCGAGCGTTTCGAGCTCTGGCCGCTGGAGGAGGTCGCCCGCGCGGTGCGCGGGACCGACGACTTCAAGTTCAACGTGAACTTGGTGCTGATCGACTTCATGATCCGGCACGGCTTCCTGGGGCCCGAGCACCCGGAATACCTCGACCTCGCCCTCGGCCTGCGCAGGGCGGATCTCTAGGGACTATCGTCGGGGAAGCCGGCCAGGGCGCGCACCTCCGCCGGGGACCGGCCGGCCTCGCGCAGGGCGCGCAGGGCGGCGGCGCCGTCGCGCTTGGCCAGCCGCTCGCCGCGCTCGTTCACGAGCAGCCCGTGGTGGTGCCATTCCGGAACCGGCAGGTCCAGCAGCGCCTGGAGCAGGCGGTGCAGGTGCGTGGCGTGGAAGAGGTCCCGCCCGCGGGTCACCAGCGTCACCTCCTGGAGCGCGTCGTCAGCGACGACGCTGAGGTGGTAGCTGGTGGGCACGTCCTTGCGCGCCAGCACCGCATCGCCCAGCAGGTCGGGGCGCGCCTGCTGCGTGCCCTCGGCGCGGTCGTGCCAGGTCAGCGGCCCCGTCCGCGCCATGGCGCGGCCGACGTCCAGGCGCCAGGCATGGGCATCGCCCGCGGCGATCCGCGCCGCCCGCTCCGCGGCCGGCAGGTTCCGGCAGAGGCCGGGATAGAGCGGGCCGTCGGGCCCGTGGGGCGCGTGCCCGGCGCGGGCGATCTCGTCCGCGATCTCGCGCCGCGTGCAGAAGCAGGGATAGGCCAGTCCCTCGGCCACCAGCCGGTCGAGATGCCCGCGGTAGGTGCCGAGATGCTCGGACTGTCGGCGCACCGGCTCCGGCCAGGACAGGCCGAGCCAAGCCAGGTCCTCGCGCAGGGCGGCGTCGAATTCCGGGCGGCAGCGGGCTGGGTCGATGTCCTCGATGCGCAGCAGGAATGCGCCCTCGGCCGCATGCGCGCAGCGCCAGGCGAAGAGCGCGGAATGGGCGTGGCCGAGATGCAGGAGGCCAGTGGGGCTGGGAGCGAAGCGGGTGCGGATCACGCCTCAGAGATAGGGATTGTCGGTGATCGGAGTCGAGGGGATCGGCAGGCCCGCCAGGAACAGGTCCATGCGCCGGCGCAGCTCGCGGTCGAAGGCCTCCTCGCGCAGGCGACGCTCCTCGGCCCGCCGCGCGGCCCGGCGCGCCGCCAGGCTGATCACGACGCCGCCGGGGGCGGCATCCCGCGTGCGGGCTTCGCTCGCGGTCGACGAGCGAGCTTCGCCTGCCGTCAATACGCGGGCTTCGCCTGCCGTCAATACGCGGGCTTCGCCCGCGGCCGAATTGGCCGGTACGCTCTCGCCAGAAGGGGCGTCCATCCAGTCCTCCACGTCATGCAGGGTCCAGCATGGGGCCAGCATGGCGCCCTATTTCTTAAGAGCATGTTGCGGAAGAGCCTGTTGCGGACCGGCGGCGCGGCGGCTCTGCTGGCGCCCATGACTGCGCTTCCCCCCATCGCGGGCCCCCGCCGCGCGCCGCGCGCGGGCGGGGCGCCCACGGCCCTGGTCGTTCTGCTGCACGGGCTCGGCGCCGACGGCGAGGACCTGATCGAGATCGCCGACGTGATCGGCGATGCGCTGCCCCATACGGCCTTCGTCGCGCCCGACGCGCCCGAGACCTGCGACATGGCGCCCTGGGGCCGGCAGTGGTTCAGCCTGCAGCAGCGTACGGCAGAGCGCATGGCCTATGGCGCGGGCATCGCGGCGCCGGTGCTGGACGGCTGGCTGGACGCCCTGCTGGCCGAGACGGGCCTGGCGCCCGGGCGGATGGCGCTGGTGGGCTTCTCCCAGGGCACCATGATGGCCCTGCATGTGGCGCTGCGCCGGGCCGAGCCCGTAGCGGCGGTGCTGGGCTTCTCGGGGCGGCTGCTGGCGGGGGCGGACTGGATCCGCGGCATCCGGTCGCGCCCGCCGGT
This sequence comes from Arenibaculum pallidiluteum, assembly GCF_017355985.1. Taxonomy (GTDB): domain Bacteria; phylum Pseudomonadota; class Alphaproteobacteria; order Azospirillales; family Azospirillaceae; genus Arenibaculum; species Arenibaculum pallidiluteum. Next base: position 3,818 of record NZ_JAFIQU010000006.1, on the reverse strand, counting down.
GATGCTGGTCCATGGCGAGGCCGACGAGGTGGTGCCCTTCGACGCCATGGCGGAGGCCGAGGCGGGGCTGCGCGCGGCCGGCGTGCCGGTGGAGGTGCTGGCGCGCCCCGGCCTCGGCCACGGGCTGGACGCGCCGGGCCTCGCGGCGGGACTGGCCTTCCTGCGCCGGAACCTGCCCGGGGCATGAGGCCGGATGGACTGGCGGGGTCCGGCGCCGCCCTGCCGCAAAAGGACCGGAGGTGCAGCAAAAGCGTTACAAGAGCATGAAGCTTTGAACGCCTCTCGCCCCCAGATGTTGAGTTCATAGGGAGATTGGACTAGATAAGTCGGGCGGTCGCACCGCATTCGGCCTGCGGCCGCTGGAGGCATCCAGAGGAGGGCGTGGGCTTTGGCTCCACCACCCGATCACTGTCCGGCCTTGGTGCTCAACGCGGATTTCCGTCCGCTGAGCTACTTCCCGCTGTCGCTCTGGTCCTGGCAGGAAGCCGTGAAGGCGGTCTTCCTGGACCGCGTCAACATCATCTCGGAATACGACCGCGTCGTCCGCTCGCCGAACTTCGAGATCCGGCTGCCCAGCGTGATCTCGCTGAAGGAATACATCCAGGCGACGCGTCGACCGGCCTTCACCCGCTTCAACGTCTTCCTGCGCGACCGCTTCGCCTGCCAATACTGCGGCCATTCCTTCCCGACCCAGGAGCTGACCTTCGACCACGTGATCCCGCGCTCACGCGGCGGGCGCACGACCTGGGAGAACGTCGTCACCTCCTGCTCGGCCTGCAACCTCGCGAAGGGCAACAGGCTTCCGCACCACTGCGGCATGATCCCATTGAGTCCACCATTCCAGCCCAGCGCCTACCATCTGCAAGAGAACGGCCGAGCCTTCCCGCCAAACTTCCTCCACGAGAGTTGGCGGGATTTTTTGTATTGGGACACCGAACTCGACCAGGGCTGAGGCCAGCCCCCCGGCTTCTTCCCTGTCCTTGCCCGTCTCCCGGAGCTTGCCCCGGCACAAGCCCGGCGCCATGGTCCCGCCATGGACCAGGACCTTCTGCGCGCCTACCGGGCGACGGCCTATCTCGCCTTCCCGCCGGGCGGTGCGCCGGTCGAGGCGCGACTCGACCGTGCCAGCCCCGCGCTGGATGCCCTGCTGGCCGCGCGCGGCGCGCTTTCGGGCGTCTTCGTCACCGCCTGGAACCCCATGAGCCGGCTCCGGCCCGAGGCCGAGAACCGCGCTGCCCATGCGCGCCTGGAGGTGGCGGTGGCGGCGCTGCGCCTGCCGGCGCTGCCCCATGCCGGGCGGGCCGACGACGGCGGCTGGGCGGAGGAGGGGCTGCTGGTCCTGGGGCTCGATCCCGGCGGGGCGCGCGATCTCGCCGGCCGCTTCGCCCAGCGCGCCGTGGTGCTGTGCCTGCCGGGGCTGCCGGCGGCGCTGCTCTGGACCTGAGGCGTCCGGGAGGCCCGCGGCGGCTCCACGGGGCCTGCGGACCCCGCCGGGCCCGCCGCTGTGCTCAGACCCGGCTCGAGATCCAGATCGCCGCGCGTGAGGTCGCCTTGATCACGGCGCTCAGCAGGGCATAGGCCGGGGCCTGCTCGGCCTCGTGGGCGATGCCGATGTCGCGGTGCTCGAGCTCCTCGGCGCGGAAGCGCTCGATCGAAGCCTTCAGCGGCGCCTCCTCGGGCGGCAGCCGCTCGGCCTGCTCGGCATAGTGGCCGTCGATCACCTCCTCGACCGCGACGGTGCAGGCCATGGCGGCCCGCCGGCCCATCAGGGCCGTCGCGGCGCCCAGCGCATAGCCCGCCACGTGCCAGACGGGCTGCAGCGCCGTGGGGCGGACGTGGCGCGCGGCGATCGCGCGCTCGAAATAGTCCAGATGCTCCAGCTCCTGGTCGCGCATGTGGCGCAGCATGGGGCCGACATCGGTGCGGCCCAGCACCGCGATCTGTCCCTCGTAGATGCGTCTGGCGCCGTATTCCCCGGCATGGTCGACCCGGACCAGCCGCTCCAGCTCGGCCCGGGGCGACGGGTCGCCCGGCAGCCCGGCCGGCAGGACGCGCCGGGGCGGCATGACGGCATCCGCGCCAAGGCCGGCATAGGCACTCATGCCAGCGGCAACACCAGCGGCATCCGGGCCGCCGCCCGGACGGGCATGCGGGGGCAGGGGCGTGTGTGCGGGAAGGCTCATGCGGTCCTCCGCGGATGCAGGGCCGCGCCGGCGGCCAGGAAGGCGAAGGCGGCCAGCGCGACGGAGATCAGCGCGTTGTACCCCGCCATGGAGATCCCGAACAGCGACCAGGCGATGTCGTCGCAGCGCACGACGGGGGCGTTCAGGATCTGCGCGCGCAGCGCATCGACCGTGGTCGCGCCGGTCCCGCCGGTGCAGGAGGCCAGCCCCTCCCACCAGCGCTGCTCGACGCCGACATGGAAGACGGCGATGCCCGCGCCCAGCAGCAGCACGACGCCCGACAGCGCCAGCAGCCCGCCACGCGCCCGGCTGCGCTCGCGCCCGCCGGCCAGCAGCGCCAGCAGGCCCAGCGCCAGCACGATGCCGTGGGGCCAGCGCTGGTAGATGCACAGCACGCAGGGCGCGAGCCCCACCACGTACTGGAAGAACACGGCGCCCAGCAGCAGGCCGGCGGAGGCGAGGATCAGCACCAGGGCGGGCCCGCGGCGCGAGCCCAGAAGTTCATGGAAGCTCATGGCCCGCGACTATGGCGCGAAGCGCAGAAGGGCGCCAGGGGGCCGGGGGGCGCAGCGATGCAGCCCTGGGCGGCGGCGCTGGCTGGCTGTGATGCCTCGCAGTTCTCGCCTGCGGCGAAGATCGTTGACCCCGCCGCCCGTGCCGATAAGATCCCCGCTCCCACGGGGCCCCTGTGGCGAAACTGGTAGACGCGGCAGACTCAAAATCTGTTGCCCGAAAGGGCGTGTTGGTTCGAGTCCGACCAGGGGCACCATTCTCGGCAATCCAGGCTGCACGCGACCTTCTTCCCGGCAGCCAGTCGGGAACGTCGCGCCGTGGGAGCCGATGTGTTGGGCGCGATGAGGTTGGTTGACCCACGGCCCGTCATGGCGGATTTGAGGCCGGACCTCGGACGAAACCGTCAGGCTCGGCCTGGCTGTGCAGAAGGCTACCGAAGTGGTGCCGCCAGAGCCTGGCGCCCAGGGCGCCGGTGCGGTCCAGCGACGAGCCGACGCTGAGCCATGTCAGCAGCGTGGGGTGGAGCCCCGCGTCGAAGAGCATGAAGCCTGCGGCAAGGCAGCAGGTCTCCGCCTGGATCCCGCAGACGAGCACGCGCTCGACGCCGCGGGACTTCAGGTGGTCGATGAGGGATGCCGGGGGCAGGTAGCCGTATTTTATGAAGGTCACGTCGGCCGCAACGAGGCTTTCGTCGTCGGTTCGGAGCTTCCATCCGAGCTGGCGCACGAAAGGGGTTACGGCCTCGTCGTGCCGTTCGACCGTGGCGAACCGTGTAGAGCTTCCGGCTGAGCGCCCTGATCCCGACGACGTCTTCCGGCACGTCGAAGCTGGGCTGGACGTCGACGACCAAGAGGGCGAGGGCGTGCCCGTTCCGCATCTCCGTCATGCGGCGAAACTACCAGATGGGGCCTGCACCGGCAGCATTGCTCGGCAACACTTCCCGCAGGTACACCCTGGCGCGGCACCCGACGGGAGCTGGCCTGCCGCCGGTCCTATCACGGGTCGTCTTCTGCGTGAGAGGTCGGAAAGAAGCCGCCCCCTCCCGGACCATTCGGCCTGGGAAGGGGCGCTGGACCTCGGGCATCGGGCGCACCCGTCAGTTGGCGTAGGCGCGGCTGAAGT
>NZ_JAFIQU010000005.1 GCF_017355985.1 Arenibaculum pallidiluteum | reverse complement strand
GCTTCCCATGTCTGCACCTCCAGCATGACCGCCTCCGGCTCCGGCCATCTCCTGGGCAGGACAACAGGTCTTGCCTCGCCTAATTACGCAGGAACTGCCAAGGTAGTGCTAGACAGTGTCGCCGAAGGGCAGGTGCGGGCGTGCTGATCGCCTCCGGGTCGGATGACGAACAGGACCATGCTCGCCAGACCCATGCGGCGTCGGCTTTTGCCGCTGCTGCCAGCTCAGGAGCCCAGCGCCCGACCGGCGGGGACAACCCGCCCGCCCTGCGCCCGCCGCGTCAACCTTGGCCCGGATCGCGGCTCCACCGCCCATTGGGGGGCACGACGCCGCGCGCCAGGCGGTACTTCGCCAGGGGTGCCGCAATATCCGCGATGCGGCGCCACCTTCCCGCGCCGAGGGCGTTAACCTTGTCCAGGAAACGCAGAGCATGGATGCCTTCTGCGATGACGAGAGCGGACTGTTTCCAAGCGCCCGCCACAGGGCGCCCGGCCGGAACCGGCCGGCTTTCCAGCAGCGACGCCACACCGCCCTGATCGTGGTGCTGCGGCCCTGAGCCGCTTCGCGCCGGAGGTCAGCCGGGCCCCCGCGCGGAGATCAGATCCGCCGTCACGGGACAGGAGGGCGCCATGACGCCGACCAGCACGACTTCGAGCCGAATTGACTGGATGGATGCCCTGCGCGGCATCGCCATCACCATGGTTGTCCTCGAGCATGCGATCCGCTTCACCCGGCGGATCGGGTTCGAGGTCCCCGTCTGGGTCGATATTATCTCGGATGCCCTGAGCCCGGTGCGCATGCCCGCCATGGCGTTCCTGTCAGGCCTGCTGCTGCAGCACGCCCTCGCCAAGGGCGCGGCTGTGTATCTCGGCGGCAAGACACGGAACATCCTGTGGCCGTTCCTGGTCTGGTCGGTGATCTACACGGTGATGCTGGTGGCCGTCGGCGGCACCTCGGGCCTGCAGCACGGCTGGGACCTGTTCCTCGAGATCGCGACGAAACCGCCGGGACACATGTGGTTCCTGCGGGATCTCTTCCTGTTCTTCGTGCTGATGCTCGTCCTCAGGCGTGCGCCGCGCCTGCCCGTCGTCGCGGTGGCGCTCGGCCTGTCCGGCTTCTTCATGGCCATCTCGACGGTGGACAACAACAATCAGCACATTCCGCGCTTCCTGTTCCTCTTCGCGTTCTTCGTGCTCGGCGACTGGGCCGCCCGGCGCAGGGAGCAATGGCCGAGCGTGCTCGACCGGCCGGTGCCCGTGGCGCTCGCCGTCGCGGTCATGACCGCCTCGCTTCCGGCCGCCGTGGCCTTCGGCAACATGCGGTACGAGCTGGTGAGCCTGCCTTTCGTGCTGGCCGGGATCGTCTGCCTGATGCTGCTGGCGCGGGTAGCCTGCCGCACGCCGCTTTCGGGGACGCTGCGGTTCTTTGGCCGGGATTCGCTCGTGGTCTACGTGGTCCACTGGCTGCTGCTGGCGATTGTCGTGACCCTCTTCGACAAGCTGGCCCCGGAGACTCCGGGCGGCGTTGTCCTGGCCACAAGCCTCGCCGTCGCCATGGCGCTTTCGGCACTGGCGATCGCGGTGCACCGGCCGTTGGGGCTGAGATGGATGTTCGCCTTCCCGGTGTCGCAGCGGCGCCTGCAGGCGCCGAAGGCCCTGGCGGCGGGAAATCCGCGCTGAGCCGCGGCGCGGCGGGAAATCCGCGCTGGGCCGCGGCGCGGCGGGTTCAGAAGCGGCCGATGACGCCCGCGCCGATCCCTGCGCCATAGGGGCCGGAGATCAGAAGCCGCGCCGCGCCGGCATAGGCCGCCGAGGCGGTCGCGAAACGGGACGTGTCCGGCCGTGCGGTCGGGTCTCCAGCAGAGACGGAGCCGGGGTCCGCGGCGACGCCCGTCACGTCCCCCGACTGCGCGCCGGGGATTGTGCCGGGGCCCACGTTTCCGTCCTGTTCGGCGATCACGGCCTTCTGCCGGTTCAACTCGCGCTCGGCGTCCTGGCGGATCCTGTCGGCGCTGGCGGCGACCTTGACATCCGCGGACGAAGGCTCGGCCGGCGCCAGGGCTGCGCGCTTGACGACCTCCATCTTGCGGATCGTCGCCTCGGGGTCCGCCTCGGGGCTGGTATCGATCTGCACCTCGCCGCCGACCGCATAGCGCCGCCCGTCGGGCCCGGCCTGATAGCTGTACGAGGGGGATCCGGCATGCTGCCCCCCCACCGAAGCATGGGCCTGCTCGTGGGCACGGACCTCCTGGTCCCGCGCCTTCAGCTCCCGGACTGCCTTCTGCTCATCCTCCGAAAGCTCGGTCTTCCCGGCCGCGCCGTCGCTGGAAGCGGAAACGCTCAGCTTCATCACCACGGCGGGTCCGAAGCCGCGCGCGCCTCCGGCGGCCGCGTCGTCCGCCGCCCGCCCGCCCGCAGCAGGCACGCGGGGCGCCAGCGCGACCGGCCGGGTGTCGCTGGGGAGCTGGACGGCTGATCCTGCGCCAAACATGGTGAAGGGGCAGCGGAGCGGTTGATCTCGGCGGAATAATGCCGCAGCGGAGCGGAAGGATCACCCCTTTCTTTCGTAGGAACGTCCGGACCCGGACATCTGCCGGCCCTGGACAGGACGGCCGCGCCGCGCCATCACTGGCCCATGCCCGCGCTTCCCATCCTGGAGATCGAGGCGGCGGTGGTCGGCGGCGGCCCCGCCGGCCTCTTCGCAGCCGAGACGCTCGCTGAACGCGGGGCGTCCGTCGTGGTGTTTGAGGCCATGCCGTCCCCTGCGCGCAAGTTCCTGATGGCTGGGCGCGGCGGCCTGAACCTGACCCATTCCGAGCCCGCAGCCGACTTCCTCGCACGCTACGGGGCGCGCCAGGGCACGCTGGCGGAGATTCTCGCGGCCTTCGATGCCTCTGCGCTGCGCGCCTGGGCCGACGGGCTTGGGGCAGACACCTTTGTGGGCACCAGCGGCCGGGTCTTCCCCCGCGCCATGAAGGCCTCGCCCCTGCTGCGCGCCTGGCTTCGCCGGCTGGACGGCCTGGGCGTGCGGATCCGGGCGCGGAACCGCTGGACGGGTTTCGCCCCGGACGGCACGCTGAGCTTCGATACGCCCGACGGCCCTCTCGTCGTCCGGGCGCGCGCAACACTGCTGGCGCTCGGCGGGGCGAGCTGGCCGCGCCTCGGCTCCGACGGGGCCTGGGTGCCGGTCCTGCACGGGCGCGGCGTCCCCATAACCCCGCTCAGGCCGGCCAATATGGGGTTCGAGGCCGTCTGGTCGCCGGGGTTCCTCGCGCGCATGGAGGGGCGGCCACTCAAGAACCTCGCGCTGTCCTTCGGCGGGCGGCGGGTGCGCGGCGAGCTGGTCGTCACGCGGGCGGGGATCGAGGGGGGCGCCGTCTACGCCCTGTCGGGGCCGTTGCGCGAGGCGATCCTGACCGAGGGGTCGGCGACTCTTCTGATCGACCTGCGCCCGCAGGAGGACGAGGCGGCCTTGCGCCGCAGGCTCGCCCGCCCGCGGGGTGGCGGCAGCCTTTCGACCTGGTTTCGCAAGGCGCTGGGCGACGGCCCCTTCCATCCGCTGCTGCGCGAGCTGGTGCCCGAAGCGCTGGACGATGCCGGCCGGCTCGCGGCGGCGCTCAAGGCGCTGCCGCTGCGGCTGACCGGCCTCCGCCCCATCGAGCGCGCGATCTCCTCGGCAGGCGGCGTGCCGTTCGAGGAGCTCGACCGCGCGCTCATGATCCGGCGCCTTCCCGGAATCTTCGTCGCCGGCGAGATGCTGGACTGGGAGGCGCCCACCGGCGGCTACCTGCTGCAGGCCTGCTTCGCCACCGGCACCTGGGCCGCCCGGGGCATGCTGGCGCGCCTCGGGCGCTGACCGGCTGCGCCCTCAGCCCGCCGGGCGCGGCTGCTGCCCCGCTGCGGGCATGGCCGCGCGCAGCCGCTCCAGCAGCGACGCGGTCGGGAAGGCGTCGGCCGGCACGCCGGTCTCCTGCTGCCAACGCCGGAACGCGTTGCGCGTGTTGGCGCCGATGATGCCGTCGATCTCGCCGACGGCGTAGCCGCGCTGGGCAAGGAGCTGCTGCAGCTCCATGCGCTCGTCCCGGCTCAGCGGGCGCTCGTGCCGCGGCCACGCGGCCCTGATCGGGCCGGCCCCGTCGAAACGATCGGAGAGATGGCCGACCGCCAGCGCGTAGCTCGTCGCGTTGTTGTACTGCAGGATCGCACGGTAGTTGCGCGTCACGACGAAGGCGGGCCCCTGGGCGCCGGCCGGCACCAGGACGGAGACCGGCTCCGTGCCGGCAATGGCGACGCCCCGCGGCACCAAGACACCGGTCGCGCGCCACTCGTCGAGCGGGCGGACCATCGAAAGGTCGGCCAGCGTGTAGTCGAAGCCCTGCGGAAGCGTCACCTCCACACCCCAGGGCAGGCCCCTGCGCCAGCCTGCCTCCGCCAGATGGTTGGCGGTCGATGCGAAGACGTCCGGCAGGCTGCTCCAGAGGTCGCGGCGGCCGTCGCCGTCCATGTCGACCGCGAAGCGCTGGAAGGTCGTCGGGATGAACTGGGTCTGCCCCATGGCGCCGGCCCAGGAGCCCACCATCCGCTCGGGCGTGATGTCGCCGCGGTCGAGGATGGCCAGCGCGGCCAGCAGTTCCCTGCGGCCGAACTGCGTGCGCCGCCCGCTGTAGCCCAGCGTCGCGAGCGCCGGCACGATGGGAATGTCGCCCATCACGGCGCCGAAATTGCTTTCGATGGCCCAGATCGCCGCAACCACCTCCGCGGGAACGCCCCAACGCGCCTCGACGGGCGAGAAAAGCGCGGCATGGGTGCGAAGCAGTTCGCGTCCGCGGGTGATCCGGGCCTGGCTGACGGCGCTGTCGAGATAGCTCCAGATCGGCCGGGTGAACTCCGGCTGGTTGGCGTCGGCGGCCAGCACGGAGGGCACGGGACCGATCCCCGTGAGGGCGCGGTCGAGCGTGCGGGGGGAGATGCCGGCGGCGCTCGCTTCCTCGCGGAAGCGGACGAGCCAAGCCTCGAATTCCTGCTGCGAAATCGCGGGTTCGGCGGGGACCGCCGGTAGGGTTCCGGGCTGGGATGCCGCCGTGGCCTGCGGCGTTGCCCCTGCGGCCGCCGAAGGAGCCACCTGTCCGGAAGCAGCCTGTCCGCCGGCCGCGCAGCCGCCGAGCCAGACAAGGCCCGCCACGCAGAGGGCGCGCCGCATCGCAAGGTTCCTCATGGATGGGCCCTTCCCTGGTCCCGTGGTCAACGGCTTTCGGGGGTAAGGCGGTCGCGCCGCTCCGCCTGCGGCACTCCGGACGTGCCGCGGGCCGGGGCGGAGAGCACCGTCGAAAGCTGCGCCTCGTTCAGAACCGCCACGCCCGGCCCCGATCCGATCAGCTCGCGGATCCTGGGGTCGGGCTGACCAGCCAGCCGCAGCAGCGCATCCTGCCCGTCGGCCACCGGCGCGGCCGCCGCGGGTTCGGCCACGGCCTGACGACGCCCGGCCTCGGCGGTCATGCCGGGGCGGATGCCGTAGACCGGCGGAACGCTGAGCGGGCGACGGAACGCGTCGTCCGACGCCTGGGCGGTCGGCCGCTCCAGCGGCAGGACCGAGGCGTCGCCACCGCCGCATCCGGCAAGGGTCAGGAAACCCGCGCAGGCAAGAAGCGCTCGGGCGGCGGGCCTGCGGGCAAGCACGGAGATCAAGGCGTGTCCCTGGAGTCCAGTGGAGGCGAACGGCGCGACGATAGGCTGTCGTCCGCCGGGCTTCAAGCGGAAGCGCGCCGGCCGGCCGGAACCGTGCCGCCCGCACCCTGTTGGACCGGGTCGACATTGCCGCGCCGGACCCGAGGCCGCAGACCCGAGGACCGCCGAAGGGCCGGCGCTCAGGATCCGACGCCAGGGAGAACCCATGTTCAGCCGCGCCGACATCGACCAGCTTCTCGCCCACGAGCAGGCGCCCGCGATCTCCTTCTACCTGCCCACGCATGGCGCGGGTCTGGAGGTCCGGCAGGATCCCGTCCGCCTGAGGAACCTGCGGACGCGCGCCATCGAACGCCTGACGGCGTCCGGCATGCGCGCCCCGGATGCCGACGCGCTGATCGCGCCTGTCACGCGCCTGATCGAGGACGAGGTCTTCTGGCGCCAGCAGGACAAGGGTCTCGCCGTCTTCCTCAGCCCCGGCTTTTTCCAGGCCTTCACCCTGTGCCACACCATGCCGGAGCGCGTCGTGGTCGGGGATGGCTTCGACCTGATGCCGCTGATCCCCCTGCTGAGCTCGCACCGGCAGTTCCTCGTCCTCGCGATGTCCGCGGAGGAGACGCGGCTGTATCAGGCCGGGACGCACGGCATGGTGCGCGTCCACGGCGTGGACATTCCCATGGGGGTCGATGTCCTGGACGCCGAGACGGAGGCGCAGGAGGGACGAAAGGTGGCCTCCTCCGGAGGTCCACGGGGCCGGGCGCGCGGCGAGCGCGGCATACCGGCCGACCGCAACTACGGCGACACGCCAGAGGAGCTGCGGCAGGCGCGCTTCGTAGAGTACCTGCACAAGGTCGCGAACGCCGTCGACTCCTGGATCGGCAACCGCAACCCGCCCATGGTGCTGGCGGCGCAGTCCGAGCTCCGCGGCAACTTCCTGGCGGTCGGACGCTTCGGGTCGGATACGGCGGAGCTGGTCGAGGTCGACGTCAATCCCTTCGGCCTCTCGGAGGATGACCTGCACGCCAGGGCCCTGGCCGCGATCGGACCCGTCCTGAAGGCCGAGACGCTGCGCGAGATCGACCGCTTCTACAGCCTCTACAACGACGGCAGCGCGCGTTCGACGGACCGTCCGGAAGGCTTCGTGCGGGCCGCCCGCTTCCAGGCGGTGGACGTGCTTCTTGTTCCCGACGACCAGGGCCCGGTCTGGGGCCGCTACGACGAGGCGGAGGATACCGTCCACGTGAACGAGGAAAAGCAGGAGGGGGATGAGGATCTGATCGCCCGGGCGGCAATGGACACGCTCCGCGGCGGCGGCCGCGTGCTGTGCGTGTCGCGCGACGAGCTTCGGGCCGGCAGCCGCAGCATGCCCGCGGGCGCCATCCTGCGCTTCGAGATGACGCCCTCGCCGCGTGGCGAGGCCTGAGCAGACAGAGCTGCGGAAACCAGTCCGGTGCAGGCCGCGTTCAGCCGCGGCTGCGGTCGGCGGCGTAGCGCCGGACGCGATCCCGCGGCAGGTCGAGCACGTAGCCGACGCTCCGGACCGTCCGCAGCAGGACGGGATTCCGGACGTCGGGCTCGATCTTCTGGCGCAGGTGGTTCACGAAGACGTCCACCGACCGGTCGAGCGGAGAGGCTGCAGGCCTGCCCATACGGTCGAGCAGGCTCTGCCGCTCGATGGAGCGTCCCGGCTGCTCCAGGAACGCGTTCAGCAGCCGCGCCTCGGAATAGGTGAGCTGGCGCTCCAGCCCGCTGCCGTCGGTGGCGGTCAGCAGGCGGCGCTCGACGTCGTAGCGCCAGTGGGCGAACTCGACGATGTCCTGACCGTCCTCGGCAGCCTCGCTGTCGAGCCGCCAGCGGCGACGCCTGAGCTGCGCGGCTATGGCGCCCAGCAGCTCGGGAATCTCGAACGGCTTGGTGATGTAGTCGTCGGCGCCGAGCTCCATGGACCGGCGGTGCGTCGGCCGATCGGGCACGGCGGTCAACATGATCACCGGGATCAGGCGCGTGTCGGGATTCTCGCGCAGGGCCTCAACCAGCTCGACGCCCCCCATCACCGGCATGCGGATGTCAGTCACGATCACGTCGGGAAGTTGCTCGGCAACCGCGGCCAGCGCCTCACGCCCGTCCTTCGCACCGTCGCATTCGAACCCTTCGAAACGCAGCGAGCGCACCAGCGTCGCGCGCAGCGGCGCCTCGTCCTCGACGACGAGGATGCGGACCAGGCGCGCGGGGGCTTCCAGGGACGTCGGCTCGGACATGGCAAACCTGCTGAATCGACCTATGCTTGCCGCCGGTTCCGTTAAGACTTTGCAAATCGCGGCCATGCATCGTCGAACCCGACATTCTTGATCACCGCTTCGAGGACCACGGCCGTGCGCCGAGCCTACCCGACCGCCGCCCCGCCGCGCCGCACGACCCTGGCCCTGGCCCTGGCCCTGGGGCTCGGGGCCTGCGCCGCGGACGGCGCGGCGCCCTCCGCAGGATCGGCCACGACCGAGGCGCGTCCGGCCGCCTCGCGCTCGGCCGGCCCGGAATCGGTGATGCGTATGGCCGCTGCGGCCGAGACCGCAGGCGATCTCCCGGGTGCCGCGGCGCTCTACCAGCGCGCCCACGCCCTCGAGCCCGCCGCCCTGCCCCCGCTGCTGGCCCTGGGCCGAACGCTGGCGGCCATGGAGGACGGGCGCGGCGCCGCCGACGCCTATTCCCGGGCGCTGCGTCTCGCGCCCGACAACGCCGAGGCGCGGCGCGGGCACGGCTTCGCGCTGATCGCGCTGGACCAACCGGGCATGGCAGCCGACGAGTTCCGGACCGTCGCCGCCGCCGACCCGACGGATGCCCGCGCGCTCGGCGGGCTCGGCATCGCGCTCGACCTCCAGGGCCGGCACAAGGAGGCGCAGGAGCAGTACCGCGCCGCCCTCAGGCTCAAGCCCGGCGACGCGTCGCTGACCAACAACCTAGGCCTGTCCCTGGCGCTCGCCGGCGAGTACGAGGAGGCGACGGTGCTGCTGAACCAGCTCGTCCGCTCCCCGCTCGCGACGGCGCGGGCACGCCAGAACCTAGCCCTGGTGCATGGCCTGGCGGGACGCACGGAGGCCGCCGCCGAGATCGGGCGCCGCGACCTGCAGCCGGCGGAGGTCCAGCGCAACCTCGCCTTCTACGAGCAGCTCCGCCGCATGACCGGCCCCGACCGCGCGGCGGCGGTCCTGCGGCAGGCTCGCCCGGCCTCCTGAGCCGCGGCCGCCGGCCGGCTCAGAAGTTCGTGTTCGTGAACTGGTCGATGGCGCGGATGATCGCGGGGCCGATCAGCACCACGAACAGCGCCGGCATCACGAAGCAGATCAGCGGGACGGTCAGCGTCGCGGGCAGGCGCGCCGCCTTCGCCTCGGCCTTCAGCATGCGCTCGTTGCGGTACTCGTTGGCGAGCACGCGCAGGCTCTGCCCCAGGGGCGTGCCGTACTTCTCGGCCTGCTGAAGGGTCGCAACGACGCTGCGCAGCGCCGGAAGGCCGGTCCTGCGCACGAGGTTCTCCAGCGCCATGCGCCGGTCCGGGAGAAAGCCGAGCTCCGCCGCCGTCGTGCCGAGCTCCTGGCCGAGCTCGGGATAGCTGGCGCCGATCTCGCGCGCGACGCGCTGGATCGCGGCATCGAGACTGCTGCCGGCCTCGGCGCAGATCACCATGAGGTCGAGAGCGTCGGGCACGCCCTTCTGCAGCGCGTCGCGCCGCTTGATCGCCCCGTTCGCGAGATAGATGTCCGGCCCGTAGAAGCCGGCCATGACACCGAGCAGCGCCACCAGCAGGTCCGGCACGAAGCCCTTGCCGGATAGGCCGAGCGCCGGGGCGCAGAGCATCATCAGGCCGCCACCCGCGAGCGGCGCCGCGACCTTCGCGAGGATATAGGCATTCGCCGCCTCGGCCCCGCGCAGGCCCGCCTGGTCCAGCCGCTCCCGCAGCCGGGCGTCCAGCGCGCCCTTCAGCGCCGACCAGCCGGACAGCCCCCGCCAGAAGCGGCGGGCCAGGGCCGCCCGTTCCCCCCGCCCGGCCGGGGCGCCCCCGCGCGCTTCGACGACGCGGCGCATGCGCGCCCTTGGCGTCCGGCCAAGGAGCAGGCTGCCGAGGACCATGGTGACGAGCGCCGCGGAGACCGCGGCCAGCGCGGACAGGATCTCGATGGCGTCGAAGCCGAGGAGTTCGATGCCGCTCATATCTCGAACCGGATCATTCTGGTCATCACGAAGACGCCGAAGGCCTGGAGCGACATTCCGGCGACCGCCAAGGCCTGCCCGCGCGGGTCCTCGAACAGCATGCGGGCATAGTCGTAGTTCAGGACGAGCAGCAGCAGGAACACCAGGAAGGGCAGCGCGCCCAGGATCAGGGCGCTTGCCGTCGCCTCGGAGGCCAGCGCCTTGATCTTCAGCCGCATCTGCTTGCGGCGGCGCAGGATGTCCGAGAGGTTGCCGAGCGTCTCGGCGAGGTTGCCGCCGGTCTCGCGCTGGACCGCGAGGCTGACCACGAAGAACTTGAAGTCGGGGATCGCGATCCGCTCGGCGGTCTCCCAGAGCGCGGCCTCGAGCGTCTGGCCGAACTTCACGGCATGGGCCATGCGCCGGAACTCCAGCCCAACGGGATCTGCCATCTCCGATCCGACGACGGCGAGCTGCTCGCCGACCGGCAGGCCCGACCGCAGCCCGCGCACGATCAGGTCGATGGCGTCGGGGAAGAGCGTCAGGAAGCGCTTGGCGTAGCGCGCGATCATGAAATCGCAGACGAGCTTGGGAAGCCACAGCGCGCCGATTGCGGCGGCGACGGCCACCGGCACGCCGCGCAGCCCTGCCGCCATGGCAACGCCTGCCGCGGCGGCGCCCGCGAGCGCGCAGCCAAGCAGATAGAGGCCCAGGGGGATGCGCCGGCCGGTCCGCGCCAGCCGCGCGCGCAGCGCCTGAGGCTGCGGCAGCAGGCGCTGTGCCAGCCGGTCCGCCCAGCCCCAGCGCCCGCCCCCCTGGGCGATGCGGATGCTGGCCTCCGGCCGCGCTGCGGCGGCGGTCCCGGCCGCCCGCCCGAGCCTGCGGCGGAAACGCCGGTCGCCCTGCTCGCGCGCGGCGAAGGCGAGGCACAGGGCCGCGACGAAGGCGCCGGCGAAGACCGTCAGCGTCGGCACCAGGAGCGAGAGGGCCTGCGGGCTCATTCCTTCATCGCCTCCGCCAGGGCGCGGCCAAGGCCGTAATACTCGGCGCGCTCCATCAGCACGGGGCGCAGCCCCGAGCTCCGGAAGCTGCCGAGCAGCTTCCCGTCCGCCCCCTCGCCCGCGTACTCGTACCAGAACAGGTCCTGCGTGGTGATCACTTCGCCCTCGCGCCCGACGACCTCGGTGATCCGCGTGATGCGGCGCACGCCGTCGCGCATGCGGCTGACCTGGACGATCATGTGGACGGCGGCCGCGATCTGGGCGCGCACCGCCTCCGAGGGCAGCTTCACGCCGGTCATGGCCACCATGTTCTCGAGCCGGGTCAGCGCCTCGCGCGGGTTGTTGGCGTGGATCGTGCCCATGGACCCGTCATGGCCGGTGTTCATGGCCTGGAGCATGTCCATGGCCTCGCCGCCGCGGATCTCGCCGAGGATGATGCGGTCCGGGCGCATGCGCAGCGCGTTCTTCACGAGCTCGCGCTGGGTGATCTCGCCTTCCCCTTCGAGGTTGGGCGGCCTGGTCTCCAGGCGCACCACATGCGGCTGCTGGAGCTGCAGCTCGGCCGCGTCCTCGATGGTGACCACCCGCTCGCCGGTGTCGATCATGCGCGAGAGCGCGTTCAGCAGCGTCGTCTTGCCCGATCCGGTTCCGCCGGAGACCAGGATGTTCATGCGCGCGCGGGACGCGATCCGGAGCACGTCGGCCATGGCGGGCGACAGGTTGGCCTGCCGCTCCATCACCTCCAGCGTGATCTTCTTCTTGGAGAACTTCCGGATCGAGATCGAGGGCCCGTCGATGGCGAGCGGCGGGATGATGATGTTCACGCGGCTGCCGTCGGGCAGGCGCGCATCGCACAGGGGGACGGATTCATCGACCCTGCGCCCGACGCGCGAGACGATGCGCGTGCAGACGTTCATCAGGTGGGCGTCGTCCCGGAAGGCGACGCCGGTCAGCTCCAGCTTGCCTTTCCGCTCGACATAGACCTGGCGCGGTCCGTTCACCATGATGTCGGTGATGGTCTCGTCGGCCAGGAGCGGCTCCAGCGGACCAAGCCCGAGCATCTCGTCCAGCAGCAGCGTGACGAGCGCACCCTGCTCGGCATGGTTGAGCTGCAGCTTCTCCTCGGCGACGATTTCGGACACGACGTCCGCGACCTGGCGCGCGAGCTCCTCGCGCGGGAGCTCGACCGCGACGGCCAGGTTCATGCGCTTGATCAGCAGCGGCTGGACGCGCTCCTTGGCCGATGCCACCGGCGAGGGTGGCTCGGGCTGGTCGGCGGCCTCGGGCGCGTGCTCGATGGCGTGGTTGACGAGGCGGGTGACCAGGTCACGCTGGCCCATCGCCCCCAGCTCCCGCCAAGCCTCGCCCAGCAGATCGGCGGCGATCTCGCCGCAGGCCGAGGCGAGGCGCGCGCGCGGCGTGCCGCGGGCGCCCGCCGAGAGCCGCGCCTCGACGACCGGCGCCGCCTGCCGGAAGGCAGCCTCGGCATCCGTCGCGGCCGCCCCCTGCGGCGCGGCCGCGATCGCGAGCGGACTGGTGCGGCGCCCGAACATGCCTCACCGCCCCCGCGCGAGAACGCGCCGCCAGAGCGGGACCGGCGGCGCCGTCCCGGGGAAGAGCAGCGCACCGAGCCGCCGGACCGCCGCCGCGGTACCGGAGCGCGGCCCCGCGGCGAAGGCCGGCCTGCCGTTTCGCCCAGCGGCGGTGAAGAGCTTGGGATCGAACGGCATCTCGACCGAAACCGGGACGCCGACAGCCTTCTCGACATCGGCGCGGGCGACCTCGGTGCGCGCGGGGTCGCCGACCGGCGACGCGACGACCAGGATTTGCGGCGCCGAAGCCAAGCCGCGGAAATGCCGTGCGAGGCGCACGCAGTCGCGCAGGCCCCGGAGCGTGTAGTCCGTCACGAGCACGACCTGGTCCCGCGCGTCCAGGGGCGGCAGATCGGCGACGGTCCAGCGCGGCAGGTCGAGGATCAGCGTCTCGAAGCCGGCGCGCAGCCGCTCCATCACCAGGGCCGTGCCTTCCTGGCGCGCGGGAAGCCGGCGCTCCGGCCCCTCCTCGGCGCACAGGATGCTGAGCCCGTCGGGGAGCTTAACCGCGGCGCGCTGGAGGAACAGCTCGTCGACCCGCTCCGGGTTCGCCAGCGCCTCCAGCAGACCGCGCCCGGGCTCCACGTCAAAGGCGAGGGCCGCGGCGCCGAACTGGAGATCGAGATCCACAAGGACCGTGGGCCGCCCTTCGCCCGCCCGCAAGGCGGCGAGGCTGGCGGCCAGGCTGCTGGCGCCGACGCCGCCGCGCACCCCGACGACCACGACCGCCCGTCCCGCCGCGTCGGCAGCCGGCACGGGCGCCGCCGCGGGCGCCGGGCGCTCGGAAGCGCGCCGAAGCGCCTCGGCGAGCGCGGGCTCGGCCAGCGGCTTGGTGAGGTAGTCGTCGATGCCCGCCGCCAGGAGGCTGCGGAACAGGGCGACGTCGTTGGCCGAGCCGACCGCGATCACGCGCGTTCCCGGCTCGCAGAGGTCGGCGAGCCGCTCCAGCGCGGCCAGCGGCTCCGCGACGCCGTCGAGATCGAGCAGCAGGACCGCAGGCGTCCTGCCGGAGGAAAGCGCCGTGGCGGCGGCATCGAGGCCCCCCTCAGCCGCCGCCACGGGCCATCCGCGCGCGGCCATGGCCCGTCCGGCCACGGCCGCGCTGGCGGATTCCGAAAGAAAGGCGGCGCAGGGCAGACGCTCCCCGCGCCCGAGATCGAGCGACGTGGCGCGAAGGTCCATGATGCCATCCATCGCCGCCTCCCCTACTTGCTCTTGTCGCCGGCCTGGGCGGCGACGGCGCGCGCTGCGCTCGGCAGCGGCTTGGTCTTGTCCGCGCGGTAGTCGGCGACGGCCTTGGCGGCCAGCGTGCCGTCGGCCGGCGCCAGCGCCCCCCCGACGACGAGGTCGCGCGGATCGACGACCTGGAGCGCGAGGTTGCGCGCCGTGGCGCAGCCGAAATCCTCGTGCGGCAGGTTGGCGCCGGAGTCCACGCGGCTCGACGGGAAGAGCCCGCATCGCGGCAGCTCCACCGAGGCACGCTCCACCACCACGGCCACCTGGGCGGGCGAAACCGCGAGGCCGAAGTCCCGGCGCGCCGGCTCGGCAGCGAGTCCGAGCGCGCGGAGCTGCCGCTCCAGCGCCGCTTTGCGCCGTCCGGCAAGTCCATCGTCGCTTCCCTGCACGAGGTGGACATGGTCTCCCGGCGCCAGGGCGATCCCGTCGAGGAAGGCGTCCAGTCGCGCGACCTCGGCCGGCGTCGGCCGGTCGGAGCCGGCCGGGAAGGACACGGAATGCGCGACCGCCACCAGCCGTGCGTCGGGGTGGCCAGCGAGATATTCGGGCGCCGGGGGCCGGCGCTCGCCGGCGCAGCCCGGCAGCACTGCGCAGGACAGCACCAGGACCATGCCGAGCAGCGGGGTCTTGAGCGGCGTCATGGGTCCCTCCCTACCGGAGCTCGAAGCCGACGGGGCCGGCAAGACCGCGCAGACCGGCACGGCGCGGGTTCTGGTCCCGCCACTGCGCGCCGAAGAGCAGCCGCTCGACGTCGTGCGGCGGCAGGACACCGTCGGTGGGCGCGGCGAGGCGCCCGGAGACCGGCGCGACGGCATAGGGCGTCACGATGATCACCAGCTCGGTCTCGTTGCGCTGGAATTGGCTGGACCGGAACAGTGCGCCGAGGACCGGCAGGTCTCCGAGGCCCGGGAACTTGGCGACGTTCTGGTCTGAGTCAGAGCGCAGGAGCCCCGCGATCGCGAAGCTCTGCCCGCTTGCGACCTCCACCGTCGTCTCGGCCCGCCGCGAGGTCAGCGCCGGGATCGAGAAGCCGCTGACCTCGACCGCGCCGCGCTGGCTGAGCTCGCTGACCTCGGGCCGGACATGCAGGTTGATGCGGCCGTCCGAGAGGACCGTCGGCGTGAAGGCCAGAGAAACGCCGAACTCCTTGAACTCGATCGCGACACGGTCGCGGTCGACGGGAAAGGCGATCGGGAACTCGCCGCCGGCAAGGAAGCTCGCGGTCTGGCCAGACATGGCGGTCAGGTTCGGCTCGGCCAGCAGCTTGACGAGCTGGTCCTGCTCCAGCGCGTCGATGATGCCGTTCAGGTCGAAGCCCCCACGGAACGCCGCGCCGACGGAGCCGAGCGCCGTCCCGGAGAACGGGTTCGCCGTCGCGAAGGCGAGCCCCAGGTTGTCGCCGAGGCTGCCGCTGCCGGCGAGCCGGAAGCCAAGCTCCTTGGTGACGTTCCGGCTCATCTCGGCGACCCGGACGCGCAGGTTCACTTGGGTGGGCGCCGTGATGCGGACGCGGTTCAGGACCTGGGTGTCGTTTCCGGCGACGCTGCTGACGAGCTTGCGCAGGTCCTCGGCCTCGGTGGGCGACGTGACGGCTCCCTCGACCAGGATCGCCCCGCCCTCGGAGGAGACGCGGATGTCGCGTTCGGGCAGGAGACGGCGCACCGACGCGTCCAGCCGGGCGAGGTCGTGGCTGACGTCGACCGCGGCCTCCAGGAGGATCCCGTCGGCCTCGTCGGCGGCGATCAGCGTCGTCTGGCCGACGCTCTTGCCGAAGACGTAGATCAGGCCGGGGCTCTTGACCTGGACGTCCGCGATGGCGGGCTCTGCCACGAAGACGGTCGCTGCCGGCCGAGAAAGCCGGATCACCTGGCCCTTGCCGACTTGAAGCGATACAGGGGCCGCCTCGGCCACTGGCGCGGCGCCGGCGAGCGCCAACAGCACCATGAGGCCGGCGGCGAGGATGCGGGACGGGCGCATCGGAACTCCTTGCCCCATGCGGGGGCTTTCAGAACTGGACCTCGGACGCCTGCGCGCCGCGGAGGATCGTGACGGCCGGCCGGCGGGGAGGCTCGGCCTCGCCGGCGGGCGCAGCGGGCGGCCCCGCGACCAGGAGTGGCCCGTACAGGTCGCGCTCGATGATCGGGACCGGCCCGTTCGGCGGAGCGACCGGCGCGCCTTCGGTGCCGGTTTCCGCGCCGAGGCCCCGCAGGCTCAGGGACAGGTTCCCGACGGCAAGGGCCAGGGACACCGTCTCGGCCATCCTGGCCGTGACCTCGAGCGTCGCCGTGCGTCCGACGGTCGGGTCGCCGCCCTGGGCGGCAAGGCGCTGGTCGATGGCCAGGACGCGCACGCTTTCGAGGACGGTCGCCGCGAACTGCGGCCCCTGCCCGTCGCTACTGGTCATGCGGCCGGTCAGGACCAGGTCCACGCGATCCCCGGGGAAGACGAAGCCGGCATTGCCCGAGGTCGCCGTGATCGGGACGGTGACCGCCCGCATCTCGGGGCCCAGGACCGCCGCCAGGAAGCCGCGGTCGCCGGGCTTCACGAAGCGCGCCTCCGAGACGGGCTCGCCGGCATAGACGGGGGTGCGGGCGACGGCGCCGACGAAATCCGCCTCCGAGCGCTTGCCCTGGACCGCGTAGGCGGCGGTGACCGCATCCGTCGGCCAAGCCTGCCAGCGGAGCTGCTCGGCCCGGACGAACTGGCCGGGCTTCAGGTCCTGCCTTGCAACGAGGACCATAACGGTCTGCGCCTCGACGCGCGCCGGCTGGCGGACGGCGGCGATGGCGGCGCGCTGCTGCTCGGCAAGCCAGTCGCGGGCCAGCATGGCGGTTCCGGCCGCGACGCCCGCCGCAGCCAGCACGAGGACGAGGTTCCGCATGGCGGCCTCACCCGGGCAGGCGCGGCGCCAGGGCCGCGAAGGCGCCGGCGGCGATGGCTACGCCGTAGGGGAGATCGCGCGCGATCAGGCCGTCATGCAGCCGGCTGACGCCGACGGACAGCGCGACCCGGGCGAGCGGGAAACGGTACGGTCCGGCGAAGAGCACCGAGAGGGCGCCGCCCGCCAGTGCGGTCACGACCAGGAAGGCCGCCGTGTCGGCCGCACCGATCCAGAGCACCGCCGCGGCGGCGAGCTTCACGTCGCCGGCTCCCATCTTGCCCCAGGCGAAAAGCCCGAAACCCGCGGCCAGAACGGCCAGCGCGGCGACGGGCGCGCCCCAGGACGGAGCGCCGGCACCGAGAGCGAGATGGAAGGGGTAGAGAGCCACGATGCCCGCGACCAGGCGGTTCGGGATCGTGTAGGAGGTGAGATCGGAAAGCGCCGCGCCGGCCAGAAGGCCGAGGCACAGCAGCATCGGCGCGTGTCCGATGAGATCGGTCGTCATGGGTGCGTCCCTCCAAACGGGGGGCTGGTTCGCGAGGACCACCCTCAGGGGCGTGACGGGCCGGCCGTGGCCGGCCCGTCTTCGGCAGGCGGGGGCGAGCGCCCTGGGTTATTAGCCGCCGGTGCCGCCGGTGCCGCCGGTGCCACCCGTCCCACCGGTCCCGGCGCCAGACGACGCCCCTGTCAGCTTGGTTGAGACCGTGCCGAAGATGCCGCTGAGGCTGGTGCCCATGGTCTGCATCGCAAGAATTGCAGCAACCGAGATGAGGGCCGCGATCAGGCCGTATTCGATGGCGGTTGCGCCGGACTCGTCGGCGACGAAGGACTTCATCTTGGCGATCATGCTCTTCTCCATTTGTACCGGTCGGCGCTATTTCTTCTGCGCCTGCACCTTCAACCTAGAACTACCTCCTCAGAGAGTCTGTAAAGACGTTGTTGTGACAAAAATAGGCTTTGGCGAAAATTGATTCTAATCGGCGCGCCGCGGGCCGCTTCCGGGCAGTGGCCGCCGGCAGTGGCACATCCTCCGGCGGCGGCGGCGCTACTGGATGAAGTCGACCGTCCCGAAACGCGGCCTGTAGACCGCAGAATGCGACACCGTCGTGGTCCCGAGCACGCCCATCAGCGGCTCGAACCGGGCCACGACACGCGCGCTCACGAGCATGTCCTCGTCGGGAGCGGGCCTGGGCACCTGGTAGGTCGGCGCCTGGGCGGGTGACCAGCTCGCCTTCCAGGCGAGTTCCGGCGCGCCGTCCTGCTGGTCGACGAGTCCCGACACCTCGGCCGAGACGGTGGACAGGATGTCGAAGGGGGCCATCTCGACCGGAAGCGTCCGGAAGACCGCGTCCATCTCGGACCGGGAGACCGCCTCGTCGCGCGAGCCGAGATCCGCCAGATAATTGGCGGCATGGTAGACGCGCTGGTGGAAAAGCACGTAGCGCGCCAGGTCCACCGCGCCGGCGATCAGCCCGGCGAGCACGACGGCCGAGATCGCGAACTCGGCGGTCGCCGAGCCCGTGCCTTCCCGGGCGAAGCGCGCCAGGAGCCCGTTGCGGTGCTCAGAACGGCTCGTTCTCGACCGCGACCTGAACTCTCGTGATTTCATGATTTGCGATCCGCTGCATGACCGGCGTCAGGAAGCCCCATTCGTAGGTGACCTCGTAGACCACTAGGTTCCGGCCCTTCCCCGGGCCGGGCACGCTCAGGTCGGCGTCCCACACGCCGTTCCGGTTCTCGTCGTTGAAGGCTTCGCCGGCGTCGAAGGCGCCATTGCCGTTCCCGTCGGTGAAATCCTCGCTGCGGGCGTAGTCCTGCACGCGCGAGTAGGAGCGCATGGCGACCTCGATCTTCTCGCGCGGGATCAGGCCGAAGGTGCCGGCGACCACGGTGTCGGTGATCACGGTGGTGCGGTCGCCCTGGTTCTCGGCGCCGGTGCTGCCGAACCGCGAGGCATCCATTACGGCGTATTCGATCGCGGCGTTCAGGAAGAGCGAGACGCCGAACTCGATCGCTGCCGCGATCAGCGTCACCAGGGGCGGCAGGACCGAGGCGAACTCGACGGCCGTAACGCCATCCCTGCGCTTCAGGAATGCGCGGATCATCGGACGATCCTCAGATTGCTCATGATCTGCCCGACACGCCGGAAGGCCTGGGCGAGGCCGAGGCGGTCCGGCGCATGGAAATAGAAGGACGGCGTGGTCGCGCAGGCCCGGTAGAGCTCCTGCGTGTCATGATCCGGCACGTCGCCGAAGGTGATCGTGTAGATCTGGATCCCCTGCTGCTTCGCTGCGCCGCAGGTGCGCAGCATCCGGCGGTCGATCTCACGCCGGGCGGCATCGAGATTGCTGTAGCCGAAATCCTCGAGCCGCCCGTAGGCCGTGTAATCGGAGCCGCGCGGCCCCACCCCCTTGTTGGGGCCATGGTCGGTCCAGTCGAAGAACTGGTTCGTCCCGTCGGTCAGCAGGACGATCACCTTGTCCATCTGCGGCGTATGGTAGGCCAGCGGCATGGTCGCGGGCGTGCTGCCACCCCAGAGCCCCTGCCATCGCGGCGAGATCGTGCGCCAGCCCCAGGACAGGCCGAGATTGCCCGTCGTCCCGCCGCGATGCCAGGGCTGCATCTCGTCGATGGCCGCGATCAGCCGTGCCTTCTCGTTGGTGAGCGGCGTGATCGCCGGACCGCAGCCGAGATTGGGCCCGCGCCCGTTGTTCTGCGCGCTGTTGCGCTCGTCGATGCTGGGCCAGGCATTGTCGACGGCCGAGGCGTAATAGTAGCTCGTGAAGAGGCCGGACGAGGGCGGCGCGTCCGTCTCGTCGAGGCCGTTCTTGCGCGCCTCGACGCAGCCCTTCCAGCGCGAGGTCCCCCAGGCCGAGGCGGTGAACGCCCGGTCGCCGGGCTTCAGCCAGCCCGTCCGGGCCGGCCCGATGTTC
The DNA here is from genome assembly GCF_017355985.1 of Arenibaculum pallidiluteum. GTDB lineage: Bacteria > Pseudomonadota > Alphaproteobacteria > Azospirillales > Azospirillaceae > Arenibaculum > Arenibaculum pallidiluteum. The sequence continues at coordinate 365,396 of NZ_JAFIQU010000005.1, read as the reverse complement.
ACCGAGGCGACATAGGGGACGACGCTGACCCAGAGATGGTCCAGGGTGGCATTGCTGCCGTAGAGCACGTCGACGAGTTCGCGGGCGGAGGCCTTCATGGCGTCCATCTTCCCGTCGGAGCGCATGGAGCCCGTGTTGTCCATCACCAGCGCGATCTCGGCCCCGCGGGTCGAGCGCTGCACGGTGCTCTCGGCGCCGATGGTCAGATTGTCGTAGCCGAAGACCGACATGATCCGGGTCGGCATCTCGACGGTCGCGGCGACCGTCACCGTCTCCTCCATCAGGTCGGGGACGGCGTTGAACGCCGCGACCCGGGTGCCCAGGAAGCCCTCGGGATAGTTCTCGGCGAAGAGCCGGGATGCCTCGGTCTCCGCGGACCCGGTGGTCATGACCTGCGCGGCCGCCAGCCCCGCGGCGTCCACAGACTTCAGCAGGCGCGCCTTGACGGCATAGGCGCTGCCGAGATCGACCGCGAGGCCGAGGGCGGCCAGCACGGGGACGATCGCGAGCGCGGTGACGCTGGCGGCGCTTCCATCCTCGGCCCGCAGCAGCGCCTTGAGCGTGCGCAAGGCGCCGGCGCGGTCGCTGCTGGGGCTGGATGCGGTCCGGGTCGGTCGGTTCATGGTTCCTCTCCGCGCCACGGGGATGCGGGTCGAGGAAACGCTATGCCCGGAGGGACCGGTGATCAGTTCCCGCTTTGTAAAGGAATGTCTATAATTTTATGCGAATGAGCCGGACTCAGCGGCGGCGCCGCAGCCCGGCGATCTCCTGGCGCGAGACGAGGCCGAGCCCGAAGGCGAGCCCGCCATAGGACAACGCGCCGGTTGCCAGCAGGACCGAGAGCGAGACCAGACCCTGGAGGTCGCCGCGGGCCCCGAAGGGCGCGAGGAGGCGGTCGGCCACGACCAGGGCGACGGCCGTCCCCGCCGCCGCCGCCAGCATGCGAGGCAGGCGCCGGCGCAACCGCGCGTCGAGCACGAGATGCCCGCGGCGGTGCAGGACGAAGGCCAGCAGGCCGCAATTGACCCAGGCCCCGACCGAGGTGCCGAGGGCGAGCCCCACCGGGCCGAGCGGGCCCATCAGGGCGATCTTCAGCAGCAGGTTCACCGCGACGGCCGCCACCGCGACCTTCACGGGGGTCGCCGTGTCCTGGCGGGCGTAGAAGCCGGACACCAGCGACTTCAGCAGCACGAAGGCGGGAAGGCCCAGCGCATAGGCCCGCAGCACCGCGGCCGTCGCCTCGGCATCGGCCGCGGTGAAGGCGCCGCGGCGGAAGAGGCCGTCGATCAGGGGGAAGGAGACCGCCAGGAATCCCGCCAGCGCGGGTAGCGTCAGGACCAGCGTGTACTCGATCGCACGGTTCTGGCTGTCGGCTGCCCCCGCGGCGTCCCCGGACTTGAGCTGGCGGGAGAGCTGCGGCAGCAGCACGGTCCCGACGGCGACGCCGATCACGCCGAGGGGGAGCTGGTTCAGCCGGTCCGCATAGTAGAGGTAGGAGACCGCGCCCGTGGGCAGCCAGGATGCGATCAGCGTGTCGAAGAACAGGCTGATCTGGGTGACGCCCGCGCCAAGCGCCGCCGGCCCGAGCACCGCCAAGAAGCGGCGCACCTCGGGCGTCACCCGTGGCATCCGAAGCCGCGGGGCCATGCCGGCCCGCCCGGCATCCCAGGCGAGATACAGGAACTGCACGACGCCCGCGGCCAGCACGCCCCAGGCCAGGGCGTGGCCCGCATCGGGCACGAAGGGACGCAGCCCGACGAGGCCCAGGATCAGGCACAGGTTCAGCAGGATCGGCGCCGCGGCGGCGGCGGCGAAGCGGCCCAGCGCGTTCATCATGGCGCCGAGCTGCGACATCAGGGTGATGAACAGCAGGTACGGAAAGGTGATGGAGGTCAGCACGACCGCAAGCTGGAACTTCTCCGGCTCGTCCACGAAGCCCGGCGCGAAGACCCGCATGAACCAAGGCATGATCGCCAGCATCACCGTCAGCAGGACGAGCTGGATCACCACCATCAGCGCCATCAGCCGCTCGGCGAAGAGACGCGCGGCCTCGCGCCCGTCCTGGACCAGGATCCCCGAGAACAGCGGCACGAAGGCCGCGTTGAAGGCGCCCTCGGCGAAGAGCGCGCGGAAATGGTTCGGCAGCCGGAAGGCCACGAAGAAAGCGTCGGCGACGGGGCCGGCGCCCAGCAGGGCCGCCGTCAGCACGTCCCTGGCGAAACCGAGCACGCGGCTGAGCATGGTCAGCCCGCCGACGGAGGCGATCTGGCGAAGCAACGGAACCCTCGGAAAGAAGGATCCCGCCGGGGGCCGGCGGGTGCGGGCGCTATCCAGAGCCGAGACGCCCGCGCCGGGCAAGAGGCAATTGGCGGCCGGCTCCCCCGCGATGGCGCTTGAAGCCCGTCGCCGCTTCGGACCAATCTGCGGGCCGCCGCAGCACGATCCGTCCAGGCAACCCGTTCAGGCACCCCGCCCGGGCAACCCGTCAGAAGGAGCCGCCATGACCTCCGTTTCCGCCCTTCCCTGGCCCGGCCCCCTCGCCGCCGCCGCCTGGCTGCAGGGTCATCTCGGCACGCCCGGCCTCGTCATCCTGGACGTCCGCCCCATCGAGCGGTACCGGCTCGGCCACGTACCGGGTGCGCTGCACTCGGACTATGCCGGCTGGCGCGCGACCTCCGAGGGCGCGCCAGGCATGCTGCCGGACCCCGGCGCCCTCGCCTCCATGATCGGCGCGCTGGGCATCGGCAACGACGCGCTGGTCGTCCTGGTGCCCGAGGGCCAGAATGCCGGCGACTTTGGGAACGCGGCGCGGATCTATTGGACCTTCAAGGTCCTCGGCCATGACCGCGTCTCGATCCTGGAGGGTGGCCATGCCGGCTGGACCTCCGGCCCCGCCGCCCGGCCGGTCCAGGCGGGCGACGCGCCGGCGCCGGCGCCGGCGCGCTTCTCCGTGACCCTGCGCCCCGAGCTGCGCGCGACGGCCGCCGAGGTCGAGGCCGCGGTCGCCCGCGGCGACACGCGCCTCGTGGACGCGCGGGGCGATGCGCAGTTCCTCGGCGAGGCGAAGAGCCCGGCCGCCCGCGCCGCCGGGACGCTGCCGGGCGCCGTGCAGCTCGACGCCGAGCGCCTGTTCGCCGAGAACGCCTTCCGCGTCGAGCCCGGCGACGTGACCGAGCAGCCCGGCGGGATCATCACCTTCTGCAATACCGGCCATTCCGCCGCCGTCACCTGGTTCGCGCTCAGCGAGGTGTCCGGGCGCAAGGACGTCCGCCTCTACGACGGCTCCATGTCCCACTGGACCCAGGACCCGGCGCGCCCCGCCGTTCCGGGAAGGAAGGGTTAACCAGGTTTCCGGCAGGATCACCGGATCCCGGCGGAGGACGATCGATGAAGGCATGGACGGTGGGCGCCACGGCGCTGGCGGCGCTCCTGACGGCGGGCATGGCAGCGGGCACGCTTGCAGGCACGGGGACACTGCCCCAGAGCTGGCAGACGGTCCGCACACCATCCGCCGGGCCGGTGCGCGTGATCGGCACGCCCGCGAACGGATGCATCGCGGGGGCGCAGTCCCTTCCGCCCGAGGGCGAGGGATACCAGGCCATCCGCCTCTCGCGCTCGCGCCATTACGGGCATCCGACGACCGTCGACTACATCCGCAGCCTTGCAGCCCGCGCGAAGGCGCGGAACCTGGGAACCCTGCAGATCGGGGATATCGGGCAGGCTCGGGGCGGACCCATGCCCTGGGGGCATGCCAGCCATCAGAACGGGCTCGACGTCGATGTCTGGTTCGAGCTGGACGTGCCTCCCCTGCCCCGCGAGGCGCGCGAGGGGCTGGAGCTCGCCTCCATGGTCGACGGCGCGACCAAGCGCGTCGACCCGACCCGGTGGACCGAGGCTCAGGCCGAGCTGGTCCGGCTTGCTGCCAGGGACCCGCGCGTGAACAGGATCTTCGTGAGCCCGGCCATCAAGCTCGCCCTGTGCGAGCGGCACGACCTTGACCGCGAATGGCTGCGGCTGGTCCGGCCGTGGTTCGGCCACGAGGCCCATTTCCACGTGCGCCTCAACTGCCCCGCCGGGCAACCGGAATGCAGGGACCAGGAGCCGCCACCGGCCGGCGACGGATGCGGCAGCGAGCTGATGTCCTGGTTCGAGCCGCCGCCCCCCGCCGCGGCGACGCCGAAGCCCCCCAGGCGGCCCGAACCTCCGGCCGCCTGCGCGGCCGTTCTCGAAGCCCCTTGATTTCGCGCCCGCGGTGGCTACTTATTCGCGCACGAAAGGTCGGGAAGGCTCAGCCCTGCAAGGGCGCCATTAACCGTACTTTCATCAGACGGAAGTTGACTGCGCGCGGGACGGCAGGCATAAGGCTGCGCCCACGCCCAATCTTTTTTGTCGCCAGCGGCATTCACACTCGGAGCCTTGCATGCCCCGCACCACTCCGCTTTCCGACGTTCGGAACATCGGCATCATCGCCCACGTCGACGCGGGTAAGACCACCACGACGGAGCGGATCCTGTACTACACGGGCCGCAAGCACACGATCGTGGACGTCCACGACACGAAGGACCTGAAGTCGTCGACCACGACCGACTACATGGAGCAGGAGCAGAAGCGCGGGATCACGATCCAGTCCGCCGCTGTCTCCGCCACGTGGAACGGCAAGAAGATCAACGTGATCGACACCCCGGGTCACGTCGACTTCACGATCGAGGTGAACCGGTCGCTGCGCGTGCTCGACGGTGCGGTCGTGGTGTTCGACGGCGTGGCCGGCGTGGAGCCGCAGTCCGAGACGAACTGGCGCCTTGCGGACAACTACAAAGTTCCGCGCCTCTGCTACGTCAACAAGATGGACCGCAGCGGCGCGAACTTCCTGCGCTGCTTCAACATGATCAAGACGCGCCTGAACTCGCGTCCGGTCGCCATCCAGCTCCCGATCGGCTCGGAAGACAACTTCCGCGGCATGGTCGACCTCGTCGAGATGAAGGCCTATGTCTGGTTCTCGGACGAGAAGGACTCCAAGTGGGAGATCTGGGACGCCAACGGCGACGAGATCATCTCCAAGCTGAAGATCGACGTCCATGAGGACATCGAGATCCTGAAGGCCATCCCGACCTATCGCCAGGAGCTGGTCGAGACCTGCCTGGAGATGGACGAGGCGGCCATGGAGGCCTACCTCGACACCGGCGCCGAGCCCGATGCCGACACGCTGCGCGAGTGCCTGCGCCGCGGCACCGTGAAGGCCGTGTTCAATCCGGTCCTGTGCGGCTCCTCGTACAAGAACAAGGGCGTGCAGCAGCTCCTGGACGCCGTCGTCTGGTACCTGCCGGCCCCGACCGAGGTCGAGGACATCGCCGTCGTCGACCAGGACGGCAACCCCGTCGGCACCCGCAAGAGCTCGGACGACGAGCCCTTCGCGGCGCTCGCCTTCAAGGTCATCAACGACGTCTACGGCACGCTGACCTTCTGCCGCGTCTATTCCGGCGTGGTGACGAAGGGCGCGTCGCTGCTGAACTCCACGCGCGGCAAGCGCGAGAAGGTCGGCCGCATCGTCGAGATGTTCGCCAAGGAAGCCAACCCGCTGGAAGAGGCCCGCGCGGGCGACATCGTCGCCTTCGTGAACCTGTCGGAGACCGACACCGGCGACACGCTGTGCGATCCGACCAAGCCCGTGATCCTCGAGCGCATGCGCTTCCCCGAGCCCGTGATCAGCGTCTCCGTCGAGCCCAAGAACAAGAGCGACCAGGAGAAGTTCTCGATCGCGCTCGGCAAGATGGTCCGCGCGGACCCGTCGCTGCGCCTCGAGACCGATCGCGAGACCGGCCAGACCATCCTGCGCGGCATGGGCGAGCTTCACCTCGAGGTGACGCTGGACCGCATGCGCACGGAGTTCGGCGTCGAGGGCAACATGGGCCGCCCGCAGGTGGCCTATCGCGAGACCTTCACGAACCAGATCGAGTACACCTACACGCACAAGAAGCAGACGGGTGGCTCGGGACAGTACGCCGAGGTCAAGATCATCTTCGAGCCGCGCGAGCGCGGCGAGGGCTTCGAGTTCAAGGACGAGATCGTCGGCGGCTCCGTGCCGCGCGAGTACATCCCGTCCGTGGGCAAGGGCCTCGAGATGCAGAAGGAGGAGGGTGTCCTCGCCGGCTATCCGACGGTGGACTTCCGCGCCCGCCTGATCGACGGCAAGTACCACGAGGTGGACTCGAACGCGCTGACCTTCGAGATCGCCGCCCGTGCCTGCTTCCGCGAGGCCATCCGCAAGGCCGGCCCGGTCCTGCTCGAGCCCGTGATGAAGGTCGAGGTGGTCGCCCCCGAGGATTATCTCGGCGACATCATCGGCGACCTGAACCGCCGCCGCGGCACGATCCTGGGCCAGCTCGAGCGTGGCACCAACATCGCCATCGAGGCCCATGTGCCGCTGTCGGAGATGTTCGGCTACATCGGCCACCTGCGTGGCATGACCTCGGGCCGCGGCTCCTACAGCATGGAGTTCTCGCACTACGATCCGGTTCCCCGGAACGTGGCGGACGAGATCGTGGCTGCCGCCGGCAAGGCCGCCTGACACGCCTGAGCGTCGAGACCAAGGCCGCCCCGGGAGACCGGGGCGGCCTTTTGTCTTTCAGGACGCCGTAACATGGGCGGGTTTCCACGAAAGAGTGGATTGCCGCCCTGCCCGTCCGGCGGAAGGATCCTGACCCAGGCGCCCACGTATCGGCGCCCGGAATTTGGGAGAGCGGCTTGCGCACTTGGCTCGTGACCGGAGGCTGCGGCTTCATCGGCTCGCATCTCGTCGATTTCCTCCTCGCCCGCGGCGACGCGGTGCGCGTGCTCGACGACCTGTCGACGGGACGGCGCGAGAACCTGGATCCCCGCGCCGAGCTGCTGGTCGGCGACGTGGCCGACGCGCAGCTCGTCGCGCGCGCCATGGAAGGGGTCGACGGCTGCTTCCACCTGGCCGCGGTCGCATCGGTGCAGCGCGGCAACGAGGATTGGCTGGGCACCCACCGGACCAATCTGACCGGCACCATCGCCGTGCTCGACACCGCCAGGGCGCGCGGCGACGGGCGCGCCCGGCCGGTCGTCTACGCCTCCTCCGCGGCGGTCCTGGGCGACAATCCCGCCGTTCCGCTGTCCGAGACCGCCGAGACCCGGCCGCTCTCGGCCTACGGCGCCGACAAGCTCGGCTGCGAGCAGCACGCCCGGGTGGCCTGGACAGTGCACGGCGTGCCCTCGGTCGGCTTCCGCTTCTTCAACGTCTATGGTCCCGGCCAGGACCCGAAATCGCCCTATTCCGGCGTGATCGCCATCTTCGCGGACCGCGCCGCCACGGGCCAGCCGCTGCGCATCGACGGCGACGGCGGGCAGACCCGCGACTTCGTCTATGTCGGCGACGTGGTGCGGCACCTCGCAGCGGGGATGGATTCCTGCAGCAGCGGGGCCGCGGTCTACAATGTCTGCACGGGGCGCCCGACCACGATCCTGGAGCTCGCCCAGGTGATCCGGCGCCTTGCCGGATCCGGCGCGCCGCTGGTGCATGCGGAGGCCCGTGCCGGGGACATCCGCATCTCCTACGGGGATCCCGCGCGCGCGACGGCGGCTTTCGGCATCCGCGCCGAGACCCGCATCGAGGAGGGGCTGCGCCTGACGCTCGCCAGCCTGCCGCAGCCAGCGGGCGCCTGACGGCGCCCGCGCAGCCGGACCGGGCGCGCCCCGCTCAGGCGGCTGAGCGCCTGGAGAGACCGGCCAGCACCTTGTCGAGCGTGATCGGCAGCTCGCGCACGCGTACGCCCGTCGCGTGGAACACCGCATTCGCGATCGCCGCCGGCACGCCCACGATGCCGATCTCGCCGACCCCCTTGGCGCCCAGGGGGTTCACGACCTCGTCGTGCTCGTCGACGAAGATCACGTCGATGGATCCGATGTCGGCGTTCACCGGCACGTGGTACTCGGCGAGGTCATGGTTCATGTAGCGGCCGAGGCCGTGATCCATGAAGGTCTCCTCCTCCAGCGCCATGCCGATGCCCATCACCACGCCGCCCATGACCTGGCTTCCGGCGGTCTTGGGATTGATGATCCGGCCGGCCGCGACAGCGCTGACGATCCGGCTGACCTGCACCGTTCCGAGATCCTCGTCCACGCGCACCTCGGCGAAGACCGCCGAATGGGTCGCCAGCGTGTGCTGAGCGCGCTTGACGTAGTAGGGGACGGAGCGCGCTTCCTCCTCGATCGCGAGGACGCCGCCGGAGCGCATGACCTCGGCGATCGGCACGCGCCGCGCGGGGTCGGCGGCCAGCGCCACATGGCCGTCCGTCAGCACCATGTCCGCGGGCTTCGCTTTGCCCAGGGGCGCGCCCTCCATTTTCGCGGCAAGCTTGTAAAGGCGGCCCCGCACGCGCTCGCAGGCCGCGAGGACCGCAGAGCCGACCGAGGAAACCGTCCAGGACCCGCCCTCGATGGGCGCCATGGGCAGCGCGGAATCCCCGAGCTTGAAGGTCACGTTGCCGATAGGCAGGCCGAGCGTGCCGGCCGCGATCTGCGACATCACGGTGTAGGTGCCGGTTCCGATGTCGGCGGTCGCGCTGGCGACCACCAGATGACCGTCGATGCCGAGCGTCGCCCTGGCGTCGGCCTGGCCCTGCATGGCGTCCCACACGCCCGAGGCGACGCCCCAGCCGATGAGTTGCCGCCCTTCGCGCATGGAGCGCGGTTGCGGGTTGCGCCGCGACCAGCCGAAGCGCTCCGCCCCCTGCGCGAAGCACGCCCGCAGCTCCTTGCTGGAGAAGGGCTTGTCCTGGTTCGGGTCGCGGTCGGTGTAGTTGCGGAGGCGCAGCTCGACCGGGTCCATCCGCAGGGCATGGGCAAGCTCGTCCATGGCCATCTCGATGGCCGGAACGCCGGTGGCCGCGCCCGGCGCGCGCATGTCCAGTGGCGTGAAGACGTCCAGCCGGGCGAGCTTGTAGTCCAGCCGGACGTTGTCGCACCTGTACTGCTGGCCCGACCAGTTCACCACGATCTCGACGTAATTCTCGAACTGCGAGCTCTCCTGCACGGCCTCGTGGATCATGGCCTGCAGCGTGCCGTCGGGCGCGGCGCCCAGTGCCACCCGCTGGATCGTCGGCGGCCGGTGGCCGAAGGTGAACATCTGCGGCCGCGACAGCTCGACACGGACCGACCGCTTGAGCTGCAGCGCCGCCATCACCGCCATGAAGAGCTGGTGCTGCGGGCGCAGGCCCGAGCCGAAGGCGCCGCCGACGAAGGGCGAGATCACGCGCACGGCGGATTTCGACAGGCCGAATACGCTGCAGACCCAGCTATGGCTGTTCGGCGCGCCCTGCGTCTTGTCGTGCACGGTGAGCGTGCCGTCGTCGTTGTAGACGACCGTCGAGCCGTGCATCTCCATGGGGTTGTGGTGCTCGGTCGGTTGGACATACTCGACGTCGACCTTCACGGCGGCCTCGGCCAGGGCCCGGTCCGGGTCGCCGCGCGGCTTCGGCGGCGGCTCGAAGCCCCCCTTCTCCTTGCCGGGGGTGAAGGCCTCGTGCCGGCGGGCGGCCAGATCGGTCTCGTGCGGTTCGGCCTCGTACTCGACCTGCACGAGCCGCGCACCCTCGCGCGCCGCCTCGAAGGTCTCGGCGACCACCAGGGCCACCGGCTGCATCGCATGCACGATCCGGTCGTCGTAGAGAGGCCGGAAAGGCGATCCCGAGGGCGCGTCCTCGTCCTTCCACTTGCGGTCGAACCAGGCGACGTGCGGCCGGTTCTCGTGGGTGAAGACATGCAGGACACCGGGGCGGCGCAGCGCCGCCGCGGTGTCGATCCGGGTGATGCGCCCCTTGGTGATGGTGCTGGACACGATATAGCCGTGGACCAGGCCGGGCACGTTGAACTCGGCCGCGTATCTGGCCTGGCCCGTCACCTTGAGCGGGCCGTCGACCCGGCTGAGCGGCTTTCCGATCCCGGGGCCGGGCTCGCGCAGGACGTCGGGAATGGCGGGCTTGGCGATCATGGGGTCTCCGATGCGGCGGCGTCCTGCAGCGCGCGCAGGATGGCGCGCCGGGCGAGGTCGATCTTGAAGTCGTTGTGGCCGAAGCCGCGCGCATCGCGCAGCACGGCCTCGGCCGCGACGGCGAAGCTGCCGGCATCCGCGGGCCGCCCGACCAGCGCCTCCTCGGCGGCCTGGTCGCGCCAGGGCTTGTGGGCGACGCCTCCCAGCGCCAGGCGCGCCGCCGTGACCTTGCCGTCCTCGATCTCCAGGGCCGCCGCAACCGAGACGAGGGCAAAGGCGTAGGACTGGCGGTCCCGCACCTTGAGATAGGTCGAATGCGCGGCGAAGCCCCGGGCAGGAAGGTCGATCGCGGTGACGATCTCGTCGGGGGCGAGGTTGGTGTCGATCTGCGGCGCGTCGCCCGGCAGGCGATGGAACGCCTCGAAGGGGATCGTGCGCTCGCCGCGCGGCCCGGTCACCCGGATCTCGGCCGCGAGCGCCGCCAGCGCTACGCACATGTCCGAGGGATGCGTCGCGATGCAGTGCTCGCTTGCGCCCAGGATCGCGTGGATACGGTTCACCCCCCCAATGGCACCGCAGCCGGACCCGGGCTCGCGTTTGTTGCAGGGCGTTCCGGTGTCGTAGAAGTAGTAGCAGCGCGTGCGCTGGAGGAGGTTGCCGCCATTGGTGGCCATGTTGCGGAGCTGCGCAGATGCCCCCGCGAGGATCGCCCGGGACAGCATGGGATAGCGGCTGCGGACCCGCTCGTCATGGGCCGTGTCGGCATTAGTGACCAGCGCGCCCAAGCGCAGCCCGCCCTCGGCCGTCTCCTCGATCCGGTTCAGCGGCAGGCGCGTGATGTCGACCAGGCGCGTCGGGCGCATCACGTCGGCCTTCATGAGGTCGAGCAGGTTCGTCCCGCCGGCGACGACCTTCGTCTCGCCATGACCGACCACGCCCTTGAGCGCGTCGGCAACGCTCTCGGCCCGGCTGTAGCTGAAGGCCCTCATGCCGGGTCCTCCTTCGCCTGGGCCGGGGCCGTCCCGCCCAGCACGCCCTCGATGGCCGCGATGATGTTGGGATAGGCGCCGCAGCGGCAGATGTTGCCGCTCATGAGGTCGCGGATCTCCTCTCGGGTCCTGGCCTGGCCCTCCGAGATCAGGCCGACCGCCGAACAGATCTGCCCGGGCGTACAGTAGCCGCACTGGTACGCATCGTGATCGACGAAGGCCTGCTGCATGGGATGCAGGACATCGCCCGTGGCAAGACCCTCGATCGTCGTGACCTCGCACCCGTCCTTCATGACGGCGAGGGTCAGGCAGGAGTTGATCCGCCGCCCGTCCACCAGCACCGTGCAGGCCCCGCACTGGCCGTGATCGCAGCCCTTCTTGGTGCCCGGGAGGTCGAGGGTATTGCGCAGCAGGTCCAGCAGCGTGGTCCAGGCCGCGACCTCCATCCGCTTCTCGACACCGTTCACGACGAGCGAGATGGGAATGCGGTCGGGCACGGCGGGCGCTGTGTCCCGCAGCTCTGCAAGGCGCTGGTCCATGGGGAAGGCTCCGGTTGGGTTCACCGGACAACACGATCCCCGGAAATCCGTTCCGGATCCGGAATTGGCGCTCATTTGCGCCCCAATCACGACAGCGTGAGCGTGGCAGCACATGCGCGACGCTGGCCCCGCCCGCCTGTTCGCGGTCGATCCCTTCCGCGACAGGAGCCCGAACAGATGTCATCCACGCTGCCGCCGTTCTCGCGCCGGAGCCTGATCAAGACGGGCTCGGTCGGCCTGCTGACCGCCGCCGCCGGCCCGGCCTTCGGGGCGCCCGGCCCCTCCCCGCTGGATGTAGGTCGGGTCGAGGGGGGCCGCGTCACCTTCGACAACTGGCGCGGCGCCGCCGACCGGCCCTCCTCCCCGCCCCCTGCCCCGCTTCCGCCCGGACAGCGCGTCGGCTTCGCCATCGTCGGGCTCGGTAGGCTCTCGCTGGAGCAGGTCCTGCCGGCCTTCGCCGAATGCAGGCAGGCGCGTCCCGTGGCCCTGGTCTCGGGCTCGCCCGAGAAGGCCCGGCTGGTCGCCGCCCAGCACGGCATCAAGCCGTCATCGGTCTACGACTACGGCTCCTGGGACCGCATCGCCGAGGATCCCGAGATCCAGGCCGTCTACGTGGTGCTCCCGAACGGCCTGCACCGGGACGCGGTGCTGCGGGCGGCCGGCGCCGGCAAGCACGTGCTCTGCGAGAAGCCCATGGCCAACAGCTCGGCCGAGGCGCGCGAGATGATCGCGGCCTGCGAGGCCGCGCGCGTCAAGCTGATGATCGCCTACCGTTGCCAGTACGAGCCCTATAACCGTGAGACGATCCGGCGCGTGCGCTCGGGCGAGCTCGGCAGCGCTCGCTTCATCGAGGCGACGAACACCCAGGTCATGGGTCCGGCCGACCAGTGGCGGTTCAAGCGCGCCCTTGCCGGCGGCGGTGCCCTGCCGGATATCGGGCTCTACGGGCTGAACACGGCGCGCGCGATCACCGGCGAGGAGCCGGTCGAGGTCTTCGCGCGCATCTTCAGCCCGGACGGCGACGCCCGCTACCGGGAGGTCGAGGAGAGCGTTTCCTTCATGCTTCGCTTCCCGTCCGGCGTGATCGCCACCTGCTCCTCCAGCTACGGCGCGCATGAGAGCAAGGACCTCCGCGTGCGGCTCGAGCGCGGCTGGATCGACCTGGAGAACGCCTTCGCCTACGAGGGCCAGCAGATGCGGCTCGGCCGGCGGGACGGCAAGGCCGAGAACATCGGCATGCTCCGGCTGGAGCAGCAGAACCAGTTCGCTCTGGAGATCGACCACATGGCCGCCTGCGTGCGCGAGAACCGGATCCCGCGCACCCCCGGCCAGGAGGGGCTGCAGGACCACCTGCTGATGGAGGCGCTGTACGAATCCGCCCGCGGCGGGACGCCGGTGACGCTCGACCGCGTGGCCGAGCGCGACGCGACCCGCGGCCCCGAGCCCGAGCAGGGCTGAGACCGCGGGCGCCCGGGCTCAGATGATCGCCTCGCCCCGGCGGATCGCCGCGTAGCGGCGGTCCACGGCGGCCCAGTCCACCACGTTCCACCAGGCGTTCAAGTAGTCCGCCCGGCGGTTCTGGTACTTCAGGTAATAGGCGTGCTCCCAGACGTCGTTGCCCATCAGCACCGGCCGCCCTTCCATCAGCGGCGTGTCCTGGTTCGGCGCGGCCGCGACCGCGAGCTTGCCCGTGCCCGGCTCGACGGTCACGAAGGCCCATCCGCTGCCGAACTGACCCAGCCCTGCCGCGTTGAAGCGCTGCTTGAAGGCGTCGAAGCCGCCGAAGTCGCGTTCGATGGCCGCGGCGGTCTCGCCGACGGGGGCGCCGCCCTTCCCGGGCCCCATGATCGACCAGAACATCGTGTGGTTCACATGGCCGCCGAGATTGTTGCGGAGCCCCGTGCGGATCGCGTCCGGCACCTCGGGCAGGCGCCGCAGCAGCTCGAGCGCCGAAAGGCGCTGGAGCTCGCCATGGGATTCCAGCAGGCGGTTCACATTGTCCACATACGCCTTGTGGTGGCGGCCGTGGTGCAGGCCCATGGTCTGCGCATCGACATGCGGCTCCAGGGCGGATTCGGGATAGGGCAGCGCCGGCAGCGAGAAGGGCCCGGCGCCCGCCTGGGCGAGGACGAGGTGTGGCCTGACCGCGACGATCAGTGCCGCTGCGGCCCCGGTGACCAGCAGCCGTCGACGGTCGATTTCGGCGTGACCCATTGCGTTCTCCCATGATCGGTGCAGGGGCATGATCCCCGGCCTCGGCCGGGCGTCAACAACCCTGCCGGGTAGCCCGTCCCTTTGGGAGGTGGAACGGCCATCGCGGAGCTGGTGTTGATCCCGGCCACCAGGAGAGTTTTCCCCATGGCGATTCAGCGACGCATGCCGATCGGCGCCGAGCCGTTTCCGGACGGCGTGCATCTTCGCGTCTGGGCGCCGGACCGGCAGGACGTGCGAGCCTGCGTCGTCGAGGGCGGGCGCCGTGGCGAGCCGGTGCGGCTCGAACGCGACGGCGAGGGCTATCACGCAGGCGTCCTGCCGGATGCCGGGGCGGGCACGCTCTACGGCCTGTTGCTGGACGGGGACGAGAAGCTCTACCCCGACCCCGCCTCCCGCTTCCAGCCGCAGGGCGTCCATGGCCCATCCGCCGTCGTCGACCCGGATGCATACCGCTGGAACGATGACGCATGGCAGGGCCCTCCTGCCGCGGGCAACGTGCTCTACGAGATGCATGTCGGCGCCTTCACGAAGGAGGGCACCTGGACCGCCGCCATGGCGGAGCTTCCCGCACTCGCCGAGCTCGGCGTCACGGTGATCGAGATGATGCCGGCGGCCGAGTTCGCCGGCGCCTTCGGCTGGGGCTACGACGGCGTCGCCCTGTTCGCGCCGACCCGTCTCTACGGCGAGCCCGACGACCTCCGTCGCTTCGTGGACCGGGCGCACCAGCTCGGGATCGCCGTGATCCACGACGTCGTCTACAACCATCTTGGCCCCGACGGGAACTACCTGAAGGAATTCGCGAAGGCCTACTTCACCGACCGCTATGAGAACGAATGGGGCGAGCCCATCAACTTCGACGGACCCGGCAGCAGCGCCGTGCGGGAGTACTTCGTGGCCAACGCCCGCTACTGGGCGGAGGAATTCCATATCGACGGGCTACGTCTGGATGCCACGCAGCAGATCTTCGACGCCTCGCCCGTGCACGTGATCACCGAGATCGCCGAAGCCATGCGCGAGGCCGCGGGACCCCGCCGGACCCTCATCATCGGCGAGAACGAACCCCAGCAGGTTCAGGTCGTCCGCTCGGCCCGCGACGGCGGCATCGGCCTCGACGCGGTGTGGAACGACGACTTCCACCACAGCGCCATGGTCGCCCTGACCGGACGCAGCGAAGCCTACTACTCCGACCATCTCGGCCGCGCGCAGGAGTTCGTCTCGGCCGCCAAGTACGGATTCCTGTTCCAGGGTCAGCGCTATGCCTGGCAGAAGGACCTGAAGCGCGGGCGTGGCACGCCGACCTTCGGCCTGCCGCCCCAGCGCTTCGTCTGGTTTCTGCAGAACCACGACCAGATCGCCAACTCGGCCACCGGCGCCCGCGTCCACGAGCTCTGCCATCCAGGCTCGCTACGGGCCCTGACGGCATTGATGCTGCTGAGCCCCGGCACCCCCATGCTCTTCATGGGCCAGGAATTCCTGGCATCGAGCCCGTTCCTGTATTTCGCGGACAACGAGCCGGAGCTTGCCCGCAAGGTCGCTCAGGGCCGCGCCGAGTTCCTGAGCCAGTTCTCCTCGGTCGCGACGCCCTTGATCCGAAAGCGCCTCAAGGACCCCACCGACCCGCGGACCTTCGAGGACAGCAAGCTCGACCATGCCGAGCGCGAGGAGAACGCCCATGCATGGCTCCTGCACAGGGACCTGCTGGCCGTGCGCCGTGCGGATGCAGCCTTCGCCCGGAACGAGCCGGGCCGGGTGGACGGGGCCGTGCTGGGCGCCGACGCCTTCGTGCTGCGCTTCTTCGGCCCCGAGCCCCCCGAAGACCGCCTGCTTCTGGTGAACCTCGGCCGCGACCTCCGGCTGGAGCCCATGCCCGAGCCGCTGCTGGCCCCACCAGTGGATCTGGAATGGCGCCTGCGCTGGCGCAGCGAGGATCCCCGCTACGGCGGCATCGGCATCCCGCCCTTCGAGCCTGCGGAGCCCTGGATCCTGTCGGCAAGATCGGCCCTGGTGCTGGCGCCCGCGGCCGGCAAGCCGCGCGACCCCGCACGCAGCAACCCCGGGATGGCCCGGACCAACTAGCCCAGGAGAGTACCCATGACCCAGGAACGCCCCGATACCCGCCGCCCGTCCAGCCAGACGCCCTTCGACGAGAGCGTGAACGTCAACACCGCGACCTACGAGCAGCTCCGCGCGCTGCCGGGAATCGGCGATGGGATCGCGCGGTCGATCATGGACTGGCGCGAGCGCCACGGGACGATCACCCATATGGAGATGCTGCGCGACGAGGGGCTGATCCCCGCGGACCGCTACGACGAGCTGTCGGCGCTGCTCAGGGTCTGACGTCCAGCCGGCCAAGGTTGCTGCAGGTTTGCAGCAGCCATGTCGCTTGAAGGGCTCGTTCCGGGGCCGATATAATGCGTTCTCGCATTGTTCGAAAAGGACGGGCCCTTCCATGGCGATTTCGGCGGCGCAGCGGCGCCTGCGCGCGGACAAGATCGGCTCGTCCGATGCGCGGCGCATCATGGACGGCCGCTGGAAGGAGCTCTGGCGCGAGAAGACCGGGCGGGCCGAGCCGCCATGCCTGGACTTCGTGCCGGCGGTGCAGATCGGGGTCGCGACCGAGCCCCTGCACGCGCGCTTCTTCACCCGGGCGACGGGGATCGGCTGCTACCCCGCCGATGCCGAGACCTACGTGCATCCCCGCTACGATTTCCTGGTTGCACATCTGGACTTCCTGACTTGGCGCGATCCCGTCGGCCCCTTCACCGACGCGCCCGACACGGTGCTGGAGGCCAAGTTCTGCGGCGGCCCCCAGCTCGACGAGGAACTTGCCGAGACGTATTTCTGGCAGCTCCAGCACCAGATGATGGTGTCGGGCCTGGGGCGGTCGGTTCTCTCGATCCTGCGCCCGTCGGGCTATTCCTGGATCGAGGTGCCCTTCGACGAGGCGCAGGCGAACGCCCTGCTCGAGACCGAGCTGGCGTTCTGGTGGCACGTCGAACAGGACGAGGAACCCGGCGACCCGCTGCCCGTCGAGGCGCCGCCGGTCGAGGCCGCGCGCATCTTGGACATGACCTTCCACAACGAGTTCGCCGACCATGCGGTGACGCTGATGGCGAACCGCAAGGGCGTGCAGGCCTACAAGGAGGCCGAGGCCGAGCTGAAGGCGCTGATGCCGCCCGAGGCCCGCATCGCCTACGTGCCGCCGGCCGCGGGCGAAGCCGGTCTCTACCTGCTGCGCGCAAGGGATGGTCGCGTCTCGCTCCGATTCGGGGGCCTTCCGCGCCGCTATGCCGGCCGGAGCCAGGTCTGGGGCCCGGACCTGCCCGCGGCCGAGGCGGCGGAATAGCGCAGGAATCCTTGCGAAGACGCAGTTAACACCCACCGTCCAAACCGTATTTTGGCTGGAAAGCTTGCGAAGTCGCAGAACGCGCTTATCCTCCCGCCCCAATCCGGACTGGAGAGGGCGGGATGGAGCGTATCAGGCGGGCCCTTCACGACTGGATGCGCGACGTCCTGGATCAGCGCGGCTGGAGCGCGGCGGAATGGGCGCGCCGCGCTGACGTCACCCCCACCAACCTGACCCGTTTCCTGAGGGATCCCGCCAGGGCGTCGCTGCCCAGCGCAGAGACGATCGGGAATCTCGCCTGGGCCGCGGGGACCGAGCCGCGCTTCCTTGGCCGTGCGCGGGAACGCGAGGTCCCGCCGGTCCAGCGCGTGCCCGTGCTGACCATCGCCCAGCTGCGTCGCCTGCGCGGGCTCGACCGCGTCGACGCCGAGCGCTTCCTGGACGATCTCGCCCGGGGTAACGGGCCCACCGTGCTGCTGGACGGGACCGCGCGCCATGGCGCCTTCGCGCTGCGCATCACCTCGCTCCACATGAACGCCGGCGGGCTGATGCCGGAGGATCACGTGGTGCTGGAGCCGCCGACCGTGCTCGCGCCCTCCTGGGGGGACCTGGTCGTCACGGTGTCGGGCTATCACGTCTGCGGCTACCGGTACCACCCGCCCCTGCTCGTGCCGGCCAGCACCGACAGCAGCTGCGGGCCGGCCTTCGTCGAGGAGGAGACGATCGTCGGCGTCGCTGTCCAGCTGGTGCGGAGCTTCCGCCCCTATTCGGCCGCGGCCGCCGCGGCCGCGGTCTGATCGCCCGTCAGGCGCTCGCGCAGGAGCGAGGTCCGGCCGTCCACGCGCAAAGTCGCGGCGGCCTGCGCAATGGCCCCGCGCTCGCCCACCAGCACGACGAGCCGCCGGCCGCGGGTGACGGCCGTGTACAGCAGGTTCCGGTGCAGCATGGGGCCGTGCTGGGCGGTCAGCGGCACGACGACCGCCGGGTATTCCGAGCCCTGAGCCTTGTGGACCGTAGTGGCATAGGCGAGAACCAGCCGGTCCAGGTCGGCCGCGGGGTAGACGACCTCGCGCCCGTCGAAGTCGACGGTCAGGGCGCCGCCGGCCTCGTCCACGGCCGTCACCAGGCCGAGATCCCCGTTGTAGACCTCGCGCGCGTGGTCGTTCTCGACCTGCATGACCTTGTCGCCGAGGCGGAAGAAGGTGCCGTAGCGGCGGAGCTGGGGAACCATCTCCTGCCCGTTCAGCCGGCGCTGCAGCTCCAGGTTCAGCAGCCGCGCGCCGAGCAGACCGCGGTTCATGGGGCACAGGACCTGGACGTCCCGCACGGGATCCAGGCCGAAGCGGCGCGGGATCCGCTCGGTCACGATCTGGAGAAGCTTGCGCAGTCCGTCCTCCGGCCCGTCGGCCTCGACCAGGTAGAAGTCGGAAGCGCCGGCTGGTGCCGCGGGCGGCGCCTCGGGCGGCAGTCCCTGACGGATCCGATGGGCATTGACGGTGATGAGGCTCTGCGCCGCCTGGCGGAACACCTCGATCAGCCGCTCCACAGGCAGGGTCCCCGAGGCGATCAGGTCCTCGAGCACCTGCCCGGGCCCCACCGGCGGAAGCTGGTCCACATCCCCGATCAGCAGCAGCGCGGCGCGGCGCGGCACGGCCGCGAGCAGCGCGTTCATCAGGCGCACGTCGATCATCGAGGCCTCGTCGACGACCAGCAGGTCGCATTCGAGCTGGTGCGCCTCGTTGCGCCGGAAATGGCCGAGCGTCGGCTCCACCTCCAGGAGGCGGTGGATCGTCGATGCTTCGATGCCGGTGCTTTCGGTCAGGCGCCGCGCGGCACGCCCGGTCGGCGCGGCCAGCAGGACCCGCGCGCCCTGGGCCCGCAGAATGCGCAGCAGCGCGTCGACCAGCGTCGTCTTGCCGACGCCCGGCCCGCCCGTGAGCACCAGCAGCTTGGCCGCGAGGGCACGGTCCAGCGCGCGCCGCTGGTCCGGGCCGAGGGCGAGCCCGGTTTCCGCCTCGACCCGCGCCATGGCGGCGGCGCGGTCGGCGATGCGCCAGGGCGGCGGCCCCAGGGCGAGGCGGCGCAGCCTCTCGGCGATGCGCTGCTCGGCCCGGTGCAGGACGGCGGGGAACACGCAGTCGACGTCCTCGACCGGCTCCAGCACCGCGGTGCGGGCCTCCAGCTCCAGCTCGAGCGCCTGCTCGACCGTGGCGCGGGGGACCTCCAGCAGGGCCTCGGCCAGCGCCACCAGCTCGTCGCGCGGCACGCCGCACTGGCCGGCCTCCTCGGTCGCCTGGGCCAGCGCGAAGAGAAGCCCCGCTCGCACGCGCACCAGCGCGGTGCGCCGCACGCCCAGTCGCAGGGCCACCGCATCCGCGCCGGTGAAGCCGAAGCCCCGGATGTCCCGCGCCAGACGGTAGGGATCTTCCACGATCAGGCGGATCGCGTCGGGGCCGTAGGCGCGGAAGATGCGGACCGCCCGCGCGGTTCCGATGCCATGGCCGTGCAGGAAGACCATGATGTCGCGGACGGTCTTCTGCTCGGTCCAGGCGGCGAGGATCGCATCGGCCCGTTGCGGACCGATGCCGGGTACGGCGCGAAGCCGCTCGGGCTCCTCCTCGATCACGCGGAAGACCTGGTCGCCGAAAGCCTTGACCAGGCGCTTCGCATGGACCGGGCCGACGCCGCGCACCATGCCGGACGCCAGGTAACGCTCGATCCCCTCGAGGCTCCCCGGTAGCGCCGCCTTCAGCGTCTCGGCCTTGAACTGCAGGCCGTGCCGGGGATCCTGGACCCAGGAGCCCGCCGCCTCGACCCATTCGCCGGCCTCGACGGCCGAGGCATGGCCGACCACGGTCAGAACGCGGCGGATCCCCTCGGGCTTCACGCGGAGCACGCAGAAACCCGTCTCGGCATTGTGGTAAGTGACGCGCTCCACCAGCCCCGAGACCAGGTCCCGATCGTCGGCATGGGCCGCGCCCGCCGGGCCGAAGCGCGGCGGGATCAGGGGAAGGCTGGTCTGGATCGGGCGGTCCATGGCTGGGATCTCTCCGGCTGTCCGCCCCGTCAGCCCCGGGCGGCGCGGCGGCGGGGCGCCGGCTTCGGCGGGGCCGAGGCGTTGGCCGCTGCGGGAATGCTGGTGGCCGGCCGAGGCGCGGCCCCGTCCGCCAAAGGGGTTGCCGGGGGGCTCGCGGCGCCCACGCGCGCGGCGAGGCGGCCGTAGGCCTCGTCCTCACGCGCCTTCCAGGCCGTGCGCGACAGCGCCTCGACATGCCGAGCCTTGCGGGCCGACAGCAGCGTCCGTGCCGCGGCAGCCTCCTCGGCCGTCTCGAAGACCATCCAGAGGCGCAGGCTGGCGCCGGCGCGCGCCAGCACCTGCTCGACACGATCAGCGACGCCGGGGTTGCCCGTTCCTGTCCTCGCGGCCATCAGATGCGGGCTCCAAAATTAGATGCGCCATGCCCGCCAAACCCTTGCACGGACTTGAAGAAGCAGCCTTCGATCACCATTTGTTCCCCTGAACAATCCACCAGAAGACGACTAAGGAGCGGCCGGGCGGATGCCCGCGCCGAAGGCACGCGATGGCCTACCTGCCTATGATCGAACTGACCCCGCAGGTGCGGATGATGCTCGCCCGAGGCGCGCTGCGGCTTGCCCCCGGCCAATGGGTCAGGGACCCCGAGCGCGGCAAGGGACGGTATCTCCGCACGGATCCGCGCACGGGCGTCACCTATGCGAGTTGGGTGCGGCCCGGCGACAGCTGGGAGCAGGCCTCCGGCCGCTTCCACCGGGCCTGCCGGAACGCCTATGTCGGCAAGTACCGCCGGCTTTACGAGGCTGCGAAGCTGTTCCGCAAGGCCGAGCGCGCCGAGGCCGCCGGCCTGACCCCGGCGGACGCGGGGGAGATCGCCGCGGCCCAGCCGACCGGCTGAGAGCAACCGCGCCACGGCCTGCCTCTCCCTCATTCCGCCGCGATCCTGTAGGGATCGATGGGCTCGGGACCGGGCGGCTCGGCAAGGCCGAGCATGGCCGCGATCTCGGTTTCGGTGGGCTGCCGACGGTAGCCCAGGGCATAGCGCTCGAGGGCCGCGAGGCACTCGGGCACGGTGCCCATGCCGACGGCGCGGCAGTCCTCGTAGCCCATCGCCCCCGTACGGACCCAGTGCGTCACGTAGCAGGGCTCGCCGGGCTCCATCCCGATCGTGAAGGAGAACCGCCCCTCGCCGCCGATGGCGGCATGGACGCGACGCAGATGCGAGCGCAGTTCTTCGATGGTCATGGCGGGTCTCCGAAATTCCTCTTCCTTCTGTCAGGCCGCGAAGCGGCCCGCCGCCCGGGCCGAGCGGCGCACCGACGGCGCCGGCCCGGGACCCGCCTGGAGCGCCTCCTCGGCGGCGCGCGCCCAGGCGGCGTCCTCGGCCAGGGCGTTGCGGATCTCCTCGACCGAGCTGCCGAGCACCGGCGCACGCGCGGTGTCGAGACGCCCGAGCTGCGTCATCAGACCGACGGCCTCGGCGACCACCCAGGCCAGGAACTGACGCTCGCGCAGCTCGGCCGATCTCCACCACCGCGGCATGGTGCCGTGGCTGGCCTGGACCTCGCGCTCCCAGGCGGCCCGGGTGAACAGGCCGCTGGGTGACCGGATGGGATAGGCTTCGCCGTCACTCATGATGCGAACTCGCAGCTCCTTGGACGTGCGCAGGGGAACGGGCTCAGGCGGCCTCTCGGTCGCCCCGCAGCAGCTCCGCCTTCTTCTGGGAGAACATGGACGTGATGCGCTGCTGAGCGGCCTTGTCGACGACGCCGATCTCGCGCGTGCGCGCGCCGATCCCGGACCGCCACAGGGCGTCCAGAGCCTCGAGGTCCTCGACGGCGTCGAGCTTCTCACGCACGTCGCGCTCGAACGCCTCGATCGCGGCCGGCTGGTTCTCCGGCAGGGAACGGGCGTTGAAATAGGCCTCGGACTCCTCGCGGTACTTGGAATCGTCGAACTGGCCCATGTAGACGTCGGCGCCGAGCCCGAGCTGCTGCAGGCATTTGCCCACCGCGTCCGTGATCGACATCTTGAAGCACTCGTCGTCCGGCCGCTCGGTGCCGTCGCGCGAGCGGCGCACGATCTCGGTGCCGCCCCACTGGGGACCCGTGTAGCAGACCTCGCCGCTCTCGGGGTCGCGGTACCAGACGCGCACGCAGATGAAGATCATGCGCTCGACGACGGTCCACTCGAGCTGCTCGTAGCCCCAGCCCTTGCCAATGGGGCCGAACACCTCGGTCATGACCTGCAGCCGCCAGGCGGGATCGATCTGCGTGCCGCGGAATCCGCCCGAGCGCGTGAAGGACTTCGTGGCCTTCGGGTCGGTGCGGCGCAGGCGGTTCCAAAGGCCGAGGTTCTCCGCCGCCTGCTGCAGGGCAGGCTGGGCAGGCGCCGCGTCGGCCGCGCGCTCGCCTTCGGCGGAAAGGGCTTTGACGGACTTGACCACGCTTCCTCCTCGAAGCGGCCCGCATGGCCGCAGCTCTCGATTCTTCCGTTTGCGGAATGTTCCCGCAGTTATACCTGCAAAAACGCAGTCCAACAAGAACGAAAAGGGAACAGGTTCCGCTTGCCGGCCAGGAGCCTCATGGATCATGGTTAATTTCGGGACTGTTCCCATATGGTTGTGCCGGCGCCGCCCCGCCACCGCGCAGAAGGGGAATGCCGGTCCCTGAAGGAAAGGGCTCGACACGATGGAACGCGCAGCCTCGCCACCGCCCCAAGCCGTATCCGAGGACCGGGTCCTCGCGCTGCTGGAGGAGCAGCGGCGGCGCCATGCGCGGCTCCAGGAACGCCAGAGGCTGATGCGTCTGGAGCTCGCCCGCCGCGCCGAGGAGCTGGAGTCAGTGAAGGCCGAGGCGCGCGCAGCCTTCGGAACGGACGATCCTGCCGCGTTGCAGGCCCTGCTGGACGAGCGCCGCCGCCGGAACGCCGAGGCCGTCGCCGCGTTCCGAGACCAGCTCGACGGGATCGAGCGTGCCCTGACGGAGGTCGAGGAGCACACGCGTGCGCGGCCCGACGAGCGGCGCGACCGGGCATGAGCGGACTGCCGGTACGCAGCACCGATCGCGAGGCCGGGAGCCCCGCCGCATGGGACCTGGCCCGCGCACTGGCCGGGGTTGAATCCCGGGCCTCGGCCCTGGTCGCCCGCCGGGCCGAGCTGGGCGCCCGCGACCGGGCCCTTCGGTCCGAGGTCGGCGTGGCCAAGGGGCGCCTTGCCCTGCGTGGACCCGTCGAGCAGGTGCTGGAGCGGCTGCAGGAGCGCGCGCATGAGCGGTCCGTAGGTCTCTATGAAAGACTGCTGACGGGATTGCTGGACGACGTGCTTCCGGGCGACCGCCGCATCGCGCTGACGCTGGGCACCGAGCGCGGCCTCCCCTCCCTCGACCTGGAGGTCGACCGTGGCGGACGGCGCGAGGGCATCCTTGAAGGATCGGGCGGGAGCCTGACCAATGTCGTGTCGACCGGGCTGCGCTTCGCGGCGCTGGTCCGCTCGGGACGCCGCAGGTTCGTCGCCCTGGACGAGCCGGACTGCTGGCTGGCACCCGACCGCGTCCCGGCCCTGGGCCGCGTGATCGCGACCATCGCGCGGGAGGTCGGCGTGCAGACCCTGCTGGTCAGCCACCATGATCCCGCCCTCTTCGCGGCGGAGGCCTTGGTGGTGTCGCTCGCCGGGAATGGGACGGACGCACCGCACGTCCTGGCCGGCCCGCTGCCGACCTGGCCCGAGGACGGGCCGGGCCTGCGCAGCATCCGCCTCGTGGAATTCATGTGCCACCGCGACACGCGGATCCCGCTCGGCCCCGGCGTGACCGCCCTGGTCGGTGCCAACAACATCGGCAAGAGCGCGGTGATCTCGGGCCTGCGCGCCTGCGCCTACGGCGCGGCGACCGATACGGTGATCCGGCACGGCGCCACCGCCGCCCGCGTCGAGCTGGAGATCGAGGGGCGCCGCACCATCGTCTGGGAGCGCCGGCGGCGCGGCGCTCCCAAGGTGACATGGCGCCGGATCGGGCCGGGCGGCGCGGTCGAGATAGAGACGCCGGGCGCCCGTGACGTTCCCGGCTGGGTCGTGGCGGATCTCGGGATCGCGCCGCTGGACGAGATCGACGTGCAGCTCGGCCACCAGAAGCGCCCGGTCTTCCTCCTGGACCAGCCGCCCCGCCAGCGTGCGCGGATCCTATCGGTGGGGCGCGAATCCGGCCATCTGCACGCCATGCAGGAGCGCTACAGGTCCGCCCTGCGCGCCGACACCGAGCTGGTGCGCCGCGGCGAGGAGGAGCTGCAGGCCCTTGCCGACCGGCTCGACGGCTTCGTTCCGCTCGAGCGTGCCGAGGCTGGACTGCGTGCGGCGCGCGGCGCGCTGGCCGGGCTTGCCCGCGGCGAGGCGGAGGCCGAGGAGCTGGGGCGGCTCATCGGCGGCATCGGCCAAGCCCAACGCCATGTCGCTGCGGCTTCGGCGGAGGTGGAGGCGCTCGATCCGGTGCCGCAGGCGCCGCCAGTCCAGGCGGCCACGGCGCCTGCCGCTGCAGCCCTGGAGCGGCTGCGGACCACGGCCTCGGCCGTCGCGCGGCTCGAGGCCGCCCTGCGACCGCTCGATGCGCTGGGTCCCGTGCCGCAGGTCGAGCCGACCGCCCGCCTTGCCGCGCTCCGGAGGGTTCTCTCCGATCCGCCGCCACCTCCCCTTCCCGCCCTGCCCGACGCACCCCTGCCCGCGCCGACCGCGGCGCTGGCTGACGCCCTGGCAGCCATGCGGTCGCTGGAGGCGGCGCTCGCCGCCGGAGCGCCTGCGGTCGCGGCGCTGGACGCCGAGATCGCCGGGACCGAGACGGCGGTGAACGCGCTGCTCGACCGCCTGGGTAATCGCTGCCCGCTGTGCGGCGGGGCCGTCGCCGATGCCGGTCACCTGCTGGGAGCGTCCCATGGCTGAGCCCGCCGGCATCCTCTTCATCGGCGACCCGCACCTGTCCTCGCGCAGGCCGGGCCGCCGGCGGGACCACGACTTCGCCGCCACCTGCCTGGACCGGCTCGACCAGTGCATCGCACTCGCCGGCGCCGAGGATCTGCTTCCCGTCATCCTGGGCGACCTCTTCGACCGCCCGCGGGAAGACGACCACGGCCTGATCGTGCGCGCGATCCGCATTCTGCGGACGGCGCGCCACATGCCTTTCTGCCTCGTCGGAAACCACGACCGGGTCGATGCACGGCTGGGCGATGACACCGCGCTGGCCCTGGTCCGCGAGGCCGGGGCGGTCCGCACCATCGAAACCCCGGGCCCCGTCTTCACGCGCCCCATCGGCGGGCGACGGGTCGGCCTCGGCGCGACGCCGCACGGCGATGCGATTCCGCGGGACGTGACCGGACTGTTTCCGGACGCGGAGACGGTCGCCTGGCTCACGCATCACGACCTCGCGATCGGGCGGACCTATCCCGGGGCGGAGCCCGTCTTTCCCATCATCGGCTGCGACGTCGTCGTGAACGGCCACATGCACGGTCTGGAGCCGCCGCGCCGCACGGGCGGCACCCTCTGGTTCAATCCCGGGAACATCCTGCGCCAGAGCGTCGACATGATCGACCACGTGCCGGCCGCCTGGGCCTGGGACCCGAAGGAGCCGCACAGCTTCGGGCAGCGCCCGCTGCGCTACGACCGTGACGTCTTCGACCTGACGGGCCGCCATGCGGCACCGATCGCTCCCGGCGCCGAGGCAAGGCCAAGCGTCTTCGCCGAGCTTCTCGGCTCGGAGAGCCGGTCCGAGATGGAGCGGACGTCCGACGGCTCCGTGCTGCTGGAGGAGATCGAGCGCCTGTTTGCCGAGGACGACGTCCCGCCGGAGGTGCGCGCGGTCGTGCTGGCGCTGCACCGGGACACGGTCGGCGACGCCGCCTGAGGCCAGCGCCCTGGGACGGGTGCCCTGGGACGGGTGCCCTGGGACGGGTGGCCCTGGACAGGCGCGCAACGGCTGGCCGGCTTCCCGCTGCCGCGTTATACGGGTGGCAACCCGATTCCCGATGGGAAAGCCCATGAGCAGCGCGACCGCCCTCCCGTCCCCGAGCATCCAGTCTCAGGCCGCCGACCTTGCCGAAGGCCGCACCACCAGCGTCGCCCTCACCGAGGCGGCGCTGGCGGCCATCGAGGCTGCCGGTGGCGACGGCGGCGGCGCCTTCCTTCTGGTCGACCGCGCCGGGGCGCTGGCCCAGGCGCGCGCCAGCGACATGCTGCGGGCGGGCGGCGTGGTTCCCTCGCCGCTCGCGGGCATCCCTCTTTCGGTGAAGGACCTGTTCGACGTCGCCGGCCAAGTGACGGCCGCCGGCTCGCGGGTGCTGGCGGATGCGGCGCCGGCCAGTCAGGACGCCGTCGCGGTGGCGCGGCTGCGCGCCGCCGGGGCTGTGCTGATCGGCCGCACCAACATGACCGAATTCGCATTCTCCGGCCTCGGACTGAACCCGCATTACGGCACGCCCGAGAACCCTGCCGCGCCGGGACGGATTCCGGGAGGTTCCTCCTCCGGTGCCGGCGCATCGGTGGCGCGGGGAATCACCGCTGCCTCCGTCGGCAGCGACACCGGCGGGTCGGTGCGCATCCCCGCGGCCTTCTGCGGGATCGTCGGCTTCAAGCCCACCCAGTCGCGAATCCCGCGCGACGGCGCCGTGCCGCTGTCCTGGAGCCTCGACTGCGTGGGTCCGCTGGGCCGGACGGTCGCCTGCTGCGCGCTGACGGCGGCGGCCATGGCGGGCCTTGCCGTTGCCGTGCCGCGCGCGGTCGATGTCGCGGGGCTGCGCCTTGCGGTTCCCGGCTGCCATCTCCTGGACGGCATGGACGCGACGGTCGCCGCCGCGTTCGAGCGGGCGCTGGGGCGGCTCTCGGCGGCCGGGGCGCGGGTCGTCGAGACCCCGATGCCGCCGATCGACGCGATTCCGGCCCTGAACTCCCGCGGCACGCTGACGGCGTCCGAATCCTATGCATGGCACCGCGACCTGCTGGCCCGCCGGAGCGAAGGCTACGATCCGCGGGTCGGCCGTCGCATCATGCTGGGGGCGGAGATGACCGCCTCCGACTACATCGACCTGACGCGCGGGCGCCAGGCGCTGATGGCGGAGATGGATGCCCTGACCCGCGACTGGGACGCCGTGCTGCTGCCGACCGTCGCGGTGGTTCCGCCGCGCCTGGAGGAGCTGGCCGAGGATGCCGACTATTTCCGGATCAACGCCCTGGTGCTGCGCAACACCTCGGCCTGGAACTTCCTGGAGCGGCCGGCGGTCTCGCTGCCCTGCGCCAGCGATGGCGCTCCGGTTGGGCTGATGGTGGTCGGAAAGCGCGGCCACGACGGACGGCTTCTGTCCCTGGCGGCCGCGCTGGAACCGGTCGTCGCCTGACCTCCGCGGTCAGCCGAAGCGTGCGGACGCGCGGGAGCCCGGCCGCCGGCCGGCGTTCAGCCGCGCCAGTTCCTCGGGCGCCAGCGCGGCCGGATCGATCCGGCGGACCTCCGACGGCGGCGTGGGCTGCCACGCCCAGTTGATCTGCGGCTCGGCGCGGCCGGCCGACTTCTCCTCGTCCTGGCTCATGCGTTTTCTCCCCTCGGTCCGGCGCGACGCGCCTGCCATTGGCTGAGGAACGGCGGATTCCCTGGCCGTGTTCCAGCCTCCTCCGACCGTGGTAGGGCGGGATGCCGCTCCGGGTGCCGCCAGACCGGCACAAGCATAGGTCGAGGGGCGTCATGCGCCGGGCGCAGCAATTTTCTCCAAGCCCACGCTCCGGCGCGCTTGCTATCATCCCTGCATGACCGGATCCGGCTTCACGCTCTTCGAAACGCCGATCGGGCGCTGCGCGATCGCGTGGGGAAAGGGTGGCGTCACGGCGCTGAGATTGCCCGACACCGACGACACGGCGACGCTTGCCCGCCTTCTGGCGCGCGCGCCGGGCGCCGCCGAGGCGAGGCCGGGTCCGGCGATCGCGCAGGCGATCGCCGATGTCTCGGCGCTGCTGTCCGGCGAGCCGCGCGATCTTTCCAAGGTCGGGCTCGACATGGATGCGCTTTCGCCCTTCGACTGCCGCGTCTACGCGGCCACACGGACGATCCCGCCGGGATCGACGCTGAGCTATGGCCGGTTGGCCGCACGGATCGGGGCATCCGGGGCTGCCCGCGAGGTCGGCCGTGCGCTGGGCAGGAACCCCTTTCCGCTTCTCGTGCCCTGTCACCGCGTCGTGGCGGCGGACGGCCGGCTAGGCGGCTTCTCGGCACCCGGGGGCGCGCGGACCAAGCGGCGCCTGCTGGCGATCGAGGCCGCGCTGGCCGACGACCTTTTCTCCTTCGCCGGCGGCGCGGCCGGAAGGGATTAGCGGGGCCATGGTCGCCACCACGCTGCACAGCGGCCGGACCGTCAGGATCGTCGACTATCGCTGCGGCCGCGGCCCCGAGGCCGATCCCTTCCCCGAGGAGCATGACGCCTTCTCCCTGGCCTATGTGCGGCGCGGCAGCTTCGGCTACCGGACCGGCGGCGTCGCCTACGAGCTCGTCGCGGGATCGGTGCTGATCGGACATCCCGGCGCCGAGTATGTCTGCACGCACGAGCATGCCTGCGGCGACGAATGCCTGTCCTTCCACGCCGCACCCGAGCTGGTGGACAGCTTAGGCAGGGCTGGGACGGCCTGGCGGTCCGGCGCGCTGCCCCCACTGCCCGAGCTGATGGTGCTGGGCGAACTGGCACAGGCGGCCGCCTGCGGGCACAGCGACGTCGGCCTTGACGAGGTCGGTCTGGCCTTCGCCGGGCGCTTCGTTTCCCTGGCCTCGGGCCGGGCCCTTCCGGCCGCCCCGCCGACGACCCGGGACCGGCGCCGGGCGGTCGAGGCGGCCCTCTGGATCGACGACAACGCGCAGGAGGCGATCGATCTCGAGGAGGTCGCGAGCGGGGCCGGGCTCAGCGCCTTCCACTTCCTGCGGCTCTTCGCGCGATCGCTGGGCGTGACGCCGCACCAGTACCTCGTGCGTTGCCGGCTGCGCCGCGCGGCCCGCCTGCTCGCCGAGGCGGACCGTCCGGTTATCGACATCGCCTATTCGGTCGGCTTCGGAGACCTCTCCAACTTCATCCGTACCTTCCGCCGCGCGGCAGGCCTTTCGCCAAGAAACTTCCGCAAGCTCTCCGCCGGCGATCGCAAGATCCTCCAAGAACGCATCACTGGGGCGCCATAGCCTGACCTCCCCTACATTCGGAGGTCACATGTTCGATCACATTGGACTCAGGGTCAGGAACGTTGAGGCCAGTGCCCGCTTCTATGGCGAGGCATTGGCGCCGCTCGGCCACGCACTGGCATCCCAGGATGAATCCGGCGCCGGCTTCGGACCGCCCGGTGCGCCCGCACTATGGCTCCACGCCGCGGAGGGAACGGCGGGCTCGGGCGCCCACGTGGCGTTCAACGCCGAGAGCCGCGCGGCGGTCGACGCCTTCCATGCCCGCGGCCTCGCCGCCGGAGGGCGCGACAATGGCCGCCCCGGACCGCGGCCGGACTATGGCCCCTCCTACTACGCGGCCTTCCTGATCGATCCCGACGGCAACAACGTCGAGGCGGTCTGCCTGCGCTGACGGCCGGAGCCCGTCGCCCTGGCCGGCAGGTCGCGGCGGCGGGCGCTCACGGCGCCGCCGCCAGACGCGCATCGCAATCCGTCAGGATGTTGCCGACCGCAATCCGCTCCGCCTCGTTCATCGCAAGCTGCCAGCGCGCCTTGATGACCACCCATTCGGCGACGTAGCCGCAGAGGGCGGCTGGGTCCGGCGGCAGCCATTCCGCGGGATCCTTCGCCCCCTTTGCGCGGTTCGCCGCGGCGGAGGTCGCGACCAGCGTGCGCGGGTCCGACAGGTCGTTCGCGAAGGCGGCGCGCCTTTCGCGCGGCCAGCCATGGCCTCCGCTGTCATGCGCCTCCTGCAGGGCCACGACGTGGTCGATATCGACCGTGCGCGGATCCGTCAGAATCTCGCCGGTATAGGGATCGACCCAGCGCCCCGCCAGAACCGAGCAGCGGTCCGCGGAGAGGCGGGCCGGCTCGGTGCTTTCGGCGACCAGCACCTCTTCCCGCACATTCAGGCAGTTGCCGTCGGTATCCAGCCAATGAGGCCAGTCCTCCCGGCGATAGCCCGAGCGGACCTCCGGCTCGACCCGGATGCGGCCGAGCGCCGCCAGCGCCTCCGCCACGCCGGCGCGTGCCGTCGGTGGCGGTGCCTTGCCGGGGGTTCCGGCGGATCGGGACGTTTCCGAAGGCGGGGTGGACTGCGGAGTGAACGGTGGCCCGAGACCGACGTCTTCGAGATAGCCGACCGCGAGCAGGAGGAGAAGCGCAAGAACCGAAAGGCCGCCACCGATGCGGAAGCGGCGTGCTCCCGATGCGGGGGTTCTGCGTGAAGGGGATCTGCCGCTGCGCCTGGCCATGCCCCTTCAACAGGGGCATGGTCATGGAATCCCGCGGCCTTGTCGCCGGTGCGGGCGGTCCCCGGGGGATCCGCCCGCCGACGCAGGTAGGACGCGCCGGCCCCCGAGGGGCCGTCGGAACGGGTGAGCCTCAGCCCTGGCCGTTCACGGAATCCTTCAGCGTCTTGCCGGCCGAGAACTTGGCCTGCTTGGACGCGGCGATCTTGATCTTCTCGCCGGTGCGCGGGTTGCGGCCCTCGGAGGCGGCGCGCTCGGCGACCGAGAAGGTGCCGAAGCCGGTGATGCGCACTTCCTCGCCCTTCTTCAGGGTGTCGGTGATCGCCGCGAAGAAGGCATCGACCGCCTTGCCAGCCTGCGCCTTGGTGAGGCCGGTGGCCTGGGCGACATGGGCGACGAGCTCGGACTGGTTCATGGTGTCTCCTGGATGTTCCAAGGTTTTCGGCGGTTCCCCCCGGACCCGCCTATTCGGCTTATGCCGGTTGTAAGCCGCGTGCAAGCGGCAAGCCGCCCACAACCGGCCCGTTTCGGGGCCGCCGACGGAATCTGCGGCCAGGCCGCCACACATGCAGTGCAAAAAGGACCCGAATCCCTCGGAATCACAGGTATTTTAGAAGGTTTTGCGGCCTTTGAAACCGGCGGCGCATGCCTGAAAGCCGCGCCGCAGGCCGGCCCCGGCGCTTCGGTCGACCGAGTCGGGCCTCAGGCCGCGGTCTCGCGCCGTCCACGGACCAGCTCCAGAATGCGGCTGGCGGCCTGTGGAATGTTGGTTCCGGGGCCGAAGATGCCCGCGACGCCGGCCCTGCTCAGGTACTCGTAGTCCTGCGGCGGGATGACGCCGCCACAGACCACGAGGATGTCGTCGGCCCCCTGCGTCTTCAGCGCCGCGATCAGCTGCGGCACCAGCGTCTTGTGGCCCGCGGCCTGGCTCGACACGCCGATCACGTGGACGTCGTTCTCGACGGCCTGGCGGGCCGCCTCCTCGGGCGTCTGGAACAGCGGGCCCACATCCACGTCGAAGCCGATGTCGGCGAAGGCGGTCGCGATCACCTTGGCACCACGGTCGTGCCCGTCCTGGCCCATCTTCACGACGAGGATGCGTGGCCGGCGCCCCTCGGACTCGGCGAAGGCCTCGACCTCGCGCCGGATCCGCTGGAACCCCTCGTCGCCCTCATAGGCTGCGCCATAGACGCCGGACACCGAGCGGATCACCGCGCGATGGCGCGTGAACTCGGCCTCCAGCGCCTCCGAAATCTCGCCCACCGTGGCGCGAACCCTCGTGGCCCGGATCGACAGCTCCAGGAGATTGCCCTGGCCGCCTGCCGCCGCCTGCCTCAGCGCCGCGAGCGCCGCCTCGACCTCCTTCCCGTCGCGCTTCGCGCGGACCTCCTGCAGGCGGCGGATCTGCTGCTCGCGCACGCGCGTGTTGTCGATGTCGAGGACGTCGACCTTCTCCGGATTCTCGACCCGGTACTTGTTGACGCCGACCACGACCTCCTCGGCACGATCGATGCGCGCCTGCTTGCGGGCGGCGGCCTCCTCGATCCGCAGCTTCGGCAGGCCGCTCTCCACGGCCCTGGTCATGCCGCCCATGCCTTCGACCTCGTCGATCAGCGACTGGGCATGGGCCGCGAGGGAATGAGTCAGGCTCTCGACGTACCAGGACCCGCCCAGCGGATCGATCACGCGCGGGATGCCGGTCTCCTCGGCCAGGATGAGCTGGGTGTTGCGGGCGATCCGCGCCGAGAAGGGCGTCGGCAGGCCGAGCGCCTCGTCGAAGGCATTGGTGTGCAGCGACTGCGTGCCCCCCAGCACGGCGGCCATGGCCTCGACCGTGGTGCGGATCACGTTGTTGTAGGGGTCCTGCTCGGTCAGCGACACGCCGGAGGTCTGGCAGTGGGTCCGGAGCGCCAGCGAGCGCGGGTCCCTGGGCTGGAACTCCTTCTGCATCAGCCGCGCCCACAGAAGCCGTGCCGCACGCAGCTTCGCGATCTCCATGAAGAAGTTCATGCCGATCGCGAAGAAGAAGCTCAGC
The DNA here is from genome assembly GCF_017355985.1 of Arenibaculum pallidiluteum. Lineage (GTDB taxonomy): Bacteria > Pseudomonadota > Alphaproteobacteria > Azospirillales > Azospirillaceae > Arenibaculum > Arenibaculum pallidiluteum. The sequence goes on along the minus strand of NZ_JAFIQU010000005.1, from coordinate 332,816 downwards.
CGCGGCGCGAACTCGTCGACCTTCAGCCCCTTGGACAGGGCGGCCCGGACGTATTCCAGCCCGTCCGCCAGCGTGAAGGCGAGCTCCTGAACCGCCGTCGCCCCGGCCTCCTGCATGTGGTAGCCGGAGATCGAGATCGAGTTGAATCGCGGCATGTTCCGGGCCGTGTGCTCGATGATGTCGGCCACGATCCGCATGCTGGGCCCGGGCGGGTAGATGTAGGTGTTGCGGACCATGAACTCCTTGAGGATGTCGTTCTGGATAGTCCCCGAGAGCTTGTCCTGGGAGACGCCCTGCTCCTCGGCGGCGACGATGTACCCGGCCAGCACCGGCAGCACCGCCCCGTTCATGGTCATGGACACCGACATGCGGTCGAGCGGGATCCCGTCGAACAGGATCTTCATGTCCTCGACGCTGTCGATGGCGACGCCGGCCTTGCCCACGTCGCCGACCACCCGCGGATGGTCGCTGTCATAGCCACGGTGGGTCGCCAGGTCGAAGGCGACAGACAGGCCCATCTGACCGGCCTTCAGGTTCGCCTTGTAGAAGGCATTGGACTCCTCGGCCGTCGAGAAGCCGGCATACTGCCGGATCGTCCAGGGCCGGTGGGCGTACATGGTGGCCCGGGGACCGCGCAGGAAGGGCGGGAAGCCCGGCAGCGTCTCGGTCTCGAGCCCCTCGAGGTCCGCTGCGGTGTAGAGCGGCTTGATGGCGATGCCCTCGGGCGTCTGCCAGACCAGCCCGTCTGGCCCAGTCCCGCCCGTGTCCTTCGTGGCCAGGGCTTCCCAGTCGGCCAGCGTCTTCTTCGGGAAATCGGTCATGGGTCCCCCCCCGAGGCTTCGGTCTACCGGGCACGCGCCGCGGCGCGGTCCCCGGCCGGGATCGGCCCGAAGGCTCCCGTCGCATGGTCGAGCATCAGCAGCTCGCCGTTCATGATGTCGAACAGGCAGCCTTCGAGGTTCAGCGTCCCCGCCTCGACCCGCTCGCGGATCCAGGGGAAGGTCATCAGGTTGCGCAGCGAGATGCGGATGCCCTCGAACTCGCCCATGCGCTGGGCCTCATCGGGCGGATGCCCCGCACAGGCCGTGCGCGCCTCCTCGGCGATCGCCATCCAGGGCCCGACGAAGTCGCCCTGCTCCACCCCGTTCGTCAGCAGCGAGTGGATGCCGCCGCACTGGCTATGGCCCATCACGATGATGTGGCGCACGCCGAGCCCACGCACCCCGAACTCGATCGCGGCGCTGGTGCCGTGATATTCCGCCGTCGGCTGGTAGGGCGGCACCAGGTTCGCGACGTTGCGGACCACGAACAGGTCGCCCGGGCCGGCCGAGAAGACCATCTGCGGGTCGACCCGGGAGTCGCAGCAGGCAAGCACCAGGGCCTTCGGCGACTGGCCCCGCTGGACAAGCCGGCGGAAGCGGGCGGATTCGGTCCGAAAACGCGTTTCCCGGAACTTCCGGAATCCTGCGATCAACTCGTCCATTCTGTCCTCGGCGAAGCCCTCTCCCCCGCGAAGGGGGAGAGGCGCGTTCCAACAGGCGGGGCGGTCAGGCCGACCGGCGCGCGACCACGTGCCAGGCCGCCTGCATGAGGGCGCAGCCGAGCGCCGTCTTCAGGAGCGTGGCCGCGACGAAGGGCGTCACGCCGAGCGCGATCGCCTTTTCCAGGCCGGTCGCCAGGGAGAGCCAGGCGACGCCCGGAACGAACAGCACGACGTGGCCGATCGCCATGGCGGCGAGGGCCGAGGCCCAGTGGCGGTCCCAGCCGCGCTCGGCCAGCAGGCCGACCAGCGCCGCCGCCATCACGAAGCCCAGCAGGAAGCCCGCGGTCGGGCCTGCGAAATAGGCCGGACCCGCGAGCGGACCGGCGAAGACCGGCAGGCCCGCCAGCCCCTGGGCGAGGTAGAGGGCGACGGTGGCAGCGCCGAGACGGCTGCCATAGGCCATTCCGAGCGCCAGCACGACCAGCGTCTGCATGGTCATGGGAACGGGCTGGAACGGCACCTGCACCTTGGCCGAGACGGCGAGCAGCACGCTGCCGAAGACGGCCAGCAGGGCGGCGCGGGCGAGGCCCCGCTCGGGCATCACCGCGTCGAGCAGCGTCGCGGGACGGGCGGTCAGGGACTGAGCGGACATAGGGGATCTTCCTTCAGGCGAATTCGATGATGATCTGGTCCACGGCGAGCGAGGCGCCGGGCTGGGCATGGATGCGGGCGACCTTTCCGTCGGCCTCGGCGCGCAGGATGTTCTCCATCTTCATGGCTTCCACGATGGCAAGCTCCTGCCCGGCCTTGACCTCCTGGTCCGCCTCCACCGATAGCCGGGTCAGCAGCCCCGGCATCGGCGAAAGCAGGTACTTCGACATGTCGGGCGGCTGCTTGACCGGCATGTGTCCTGCCAGCGCCGCAGCCCGCGGCGCCAATACCACGACATCCAGTATGGCGCCACCATGGGTCAGCCGCCAGCCGATGCCGCGCCGCTCGATCTGGACGGCCAAGGTCTCACCATCGATGGCGCCCGTCCACAGGATCTGGCCGGGCTCCCACGGACCCGCGACCGCGAGCCGGCTCCCGTCCACCTCGACAAGGAAGTCGCCGCCCGCTTGGCCCGGCTGTATTTGGCAGTCGTGGCGCTCCCCACCCACCAGGGCGGTCCAGCGGTCGTGACGGCGCACGGCATCCTGGCCGGGGATCTGGCCGCTGATGGTCCGCTGGCGCTCGGCCATCCGGTGCTGCAGCATGACGGCCAGCGCGGCCAGGCGCAGGTTCTCGGCGCCGCCGGTCTCCCGGCCGTGGAAGCCCTGGGGGAACTCCTCGGCGATGAAGTTCGTCGTCAGCTCGCCCGCGGCGAAGCGCCGATGGCCCAGCAGCGCCGCGAGGAACGGGATGTTGTGGGCGACCCCGCCGATCACGAACCGGTCCAGCGCGCCCTGCATCCGCTCGATCGCCTGGCCGCGCGAGCTGCCGTGGGCGACCAGCTTCGCGATCATGGGATCGTAGAACATCGAGATCTCGCCACCCTCGAAGACGCCGGTGTCGACACGCACGCCGGACGCCTCCGCCGGCGGGCGATAGCGGGTCAGGCGGCCCGTCGATGGCAGGAAGTTCCTGACGGGATCCTCGGCGTAGATCCGTGCCTCGATCGCCCAGCCTTCGAGCTTCACATCCTCCTGGCTGAAGGGCAGCCGCTCGCCCGCGGCGATGCGGATCATCCACTCCACGAGGTCCAGGCCGGTGATCATCTCGGTCACGGGATGCTCGACCTGCAGGCGGGTGTTCATCTCCAGAAAATAGAAGTTGCGATCGGCATCGACGATGAACTCGACGGTGCCGGCGGACCGGTAGCCGACGGCCTTGGCGAGCGCCACGGCCTGCTCGCCCATGGCGCGGCGGGTCGCCGCGTCCAGGAAGGGGCTCGGCGCCTCCTCGATGACCTTCTGGTGCCGGCGCTGGATCGAGCACTCGCGCTCGCCGAGATACACGGTGTTGCCGTGGGAATCCGCCAGCACCTGGATTTCGATGTGGCGCGGCTGCGTCACGTATTTCTCGACGAAGACCCGGTCGTCGGCGAAGGAGGAGCGCGCCTCCGACCGGGCGGAGCGGAAGCCCTCGCGCGCCTCGGCATCGTCCCGGGCGATGCGCATGCCCTTGCCGCCGCCGCCGGCCGAGGCCTTGATCATGACGGGATAGCCGATGTCCCGCGCGATCCGGACGGCCTCCTCCTCGTCGGCGATGGTGCCGAGGAAGCCCGGAACGGTCGAAACTTTGGCCGCATGGGCGAGCTTCTTGGACTCGATCTTGTCGCCCATGGCGCCGATGGCATCCGGGCCGGGGCCGATGAAGGCGATTCCGGCCGCCTCGAGTGCGCGGCAGAAATCGGCCTTTTCGGACAGGAAGCCGTAGCCGGGATGCACGGCCTGGGCCCCGGTGCGGCGGCAGGCCTCGACGATGGCGTCGATGACGAGGTAGCTCTGCGCCGAGGGTGACGGCCCGATGGCGACGGCCTCGTCGGCCATCACCACGTGCAGGGCGCCGGCATCGGCCTCGGAATAGACCGCGACCGTCTTGATGCCCATGCGGCGCGCGGTCTTGATGACCCGGCAGGCGATCTCGCCGCGGTTGGCGATCAGGATCTTCTCGAACATCGCGGACGCCTCAGAGCGGAATGTTGTCGTGCTTCTTCCAGGGGTTCTGGAGCTGCTTGTTCCGCAGCATCGCAAGCGCGCGGCAGATGCGCCGGCGCGTGCCGTGCGGCATGATCACGTCGTCGAGATAGCCGCGGGATGCCGCCACGAAGGGGTTCGCGAATTTCTCTCGATACTCCTCGGTGCGCGCGGCGATCTTGGCCTCGTCCCCCATGTCGGCGCGGAAGATGATCTCCACCGCCCCCTTCGGTCCCATCACCGCGATCTCGGCGGTGGGCCAGGCGTAGTTCACGTCGCCGCGCAGGTGCTTGGAGGCCATCACGTCGTACGCCCCGCCATAGGCCTTGCGCGTAATCACCGTGATCTTCGGAACGGTGGCCTCGGCATAGGCGAAGAGCAGCTTCGCACCGTGCTTGATGATGCCGTTGAACTCCTGCGCGGTGCCCGGAAGGAAGCCGGGAACGTCCACGAAGGTCACGATGGGTATGTTGAACGCGTCGCAGAAGCGCACGAACCGGGCCGCCTTGATGGCGCTCTGGATGTCCAGGCAGCCGGCCAGCACCATGGGCTGGTTCGCGACAAAGCCGACCGTCGAGCCGCCCATGCGCCCGAAGCCCGTGATGATGTTGCGGGCATAGTCCGGCTGGAGCTCGAAGAACTCGCCCTCGTCGGCGACCTTCAGGATCAGCTCCTTCATGTCGTAGGGCTTGTTCGGGTTCGCGGGCACCAGCGTGTCCAGCGAGAAGTCCTGGCGGTCGAGCGGGTCCGTGCACAGACGGCTCGGCGGCTTCTCACGGTTCGACAGTGGAAGGAAATCGAAGAGGCGCCGGAGCTCGAGCAGCGCCTCCAGGTCGTTCTCGAAGGCGAGGTCGGCCACGCCCGACCTCGCGGTGTGCGTCGCGGCCCCGCCGAGTTCCTCGGCGGTCACGACCTCGTGCGTCACGGTCTTCACCACGTCGGGCCCGGTGACGAACATGTATGAGCTGTCCTTCACCATGAAGATGAAGTCCGTCATGGCCGGCGAGTAGACGGCGCCGCCGGCGCAGGGGCCCATGATCATCGAGATCTGCGGCACGACGCCCGAGGCCATCACGTTGCGCTGGAAGACCTCGGCATAGCCGCCGAGCGAGGCGACGCCCTCCTGGATGCGCGCTCCGCCGCTGTCGTTCAGGCCGATCACCGGCGCGCCGACCTTCATGGCCTGGTCCATGACCTTGCAGATCTTCTCGGCATGCGCCTCGGACAGCGAGCCGCCGAAGACGGTGAAGTCCTGGGAGAAGACGAAGACGGGCCGCCCATTGATGGTGCCGTGGCCGGTCACCACGCCATCTCCGGGCACCTTCTGCTCGGCCATTCCGAAATCCGCGCTGCGATGCTCGACGAACATGTCCCATTCCTCGAAGGACCCTTCGTCGAGCAGCACGTCGAGCCGCTCGCGCGCCGTCAGCTTGCCCTTGGCGTGCTGCGCCGCGATCCGTCGCTCGCCGCCGCCGAGCTTGGCCGCCGCGCGCTTCTCCTCGAGCTTCGCAAGGATCTCCTGCATGCCTCGCCTTCCGCTTGCCTGGCCGGGGCTTGTCCCGGCCGGCTGCACTGTATTGACACCGCGGACGGGCTGGCAATCGGCCCGCGGGCCGAAAAGAGCAAAGTTGCGAAGATCGCTGCGACACGTGATAACAATTTGCGAATTTTGCGAAGACGCGGAACTTCCCATGCAGAAGAAGCTGTTCCTGGGCTACAAGCTGCGCCGCCTGCGCGAGCAGAAGGGCCTGACCCAGGCCGCCCTGGCGAAGCTGCTGGAGGTCTCGCCCTCCTATCTCAACCAGATCGAGAACAATCAGCGGCCGCTGACGCTGGCCGTGCTGCTGCGGATCTCCGCGCTCTATGAGGTCGACCTGACCTCCTTCGTCGAGGACGCCGAGGCGCGCCTGGTCTCCGACCTGCGCGAGGCGCTGGCCGACCCCTTCTTCGCGGGGCCGCCGCCCGGCACGGCCGAACTGAAGAATGCGGTATCGGCCTCGCCCGAGCTCGCCCGCCGGGTGCTGGTGCTGCACCAGGCCTACCAGAAGCTCCAGGAGCGGCTGCAGTCGCTGGCGGACACGCTGAACTCCCGCGAGGGTGGTCCGTCCCCGGCGGGAACGCAGTTCCCCTACGAGGAGGTCCGTGACTATTTCCATTACTGCAACAACTACGTGGGGCCGCTCGACGAAGCGGCGGAGCTGCTGGCCGCGCGCGCGGATCTCCGGATCGGCGACATGCAGGCCGACCTCGTGCGCCACCTGAAGGAACGGCACGACGTGCGCGTGCGCCTCGTCCCCGACGAGGAGGCCGGCACCGCCATGCGCAGCTTCGATGCGCCGAGCGGGACGCTGCGGATCTCGGCGCTGCTCGACGGGCCCGCCCGGACCTTCCAGCTCGCGCACCAGATCGCGCTGCTGGACCAGCGCGACACCATCGACCGCCTCGTCGCCGAGGCCAAGTTCACCTCCGAGGATGCGCGATCCATCTGCCGCGTCGGCCTCGCCAACTACTTCGCGGGCGCCCTCGTGATGCCTTACCGCGCCTTCGCGGCGGAGGCCCGGGCGCTGCGCCACGACGTGGAGCGTCTGCAGAACCGCTTCGGGGTCAGTTTCGAGCAGGTCTGCCACCGCCTCAGCACGCTTCAGCGCCCGGGCGCACGGGGCGTTCCCTTCTACTTCGTCCGCGTCGACCCCGCGGGCAACATCACGAAGCGCCACAGCGCGACCCGCTTCCAGTTCGCGCGCTTCGGAGGGGCATGCCCGCTCTGGAACGTGCACGAGGCCTTCGCCCAGCCCGGCAAGATCCTGGTCCAGAGGGCGCGCATGCCCGACGGCGTCGACTACATCTGCATCGCCCGCACGGTGACCAAGCCCGGCGGCGCCTATCTGCGGCCGACCCGGCACTTCGCGATCGGCCTCGGCTGCGAGGCGGCCTACGCGCCCGAGCTCGTCTACGCGACGGGGCTGGACCTCGACGATCCCACCGCGGCGGTTCCTATCGGCGTGAGCTGCCGAGTCTGCGAGCGCACGGACTGCCAGCAGCGGGCCTTCCCGCCCTTCGGCAGCAAGCTGACGGTCGACCAGGACCTGCGCAGCTTCGTCCCCTACCTTTTCTCGCGCGCGCCGGCCGCCGGTGTGACCTCCGACTGACGTTCCGAAGACTGGCGAAATCGATCGGACGGCCTCATACTTCCGACGCGAGGAGCCATCTGGATCTGGTCATGCACACTGCCGACGAGCGTCTCCGCCGCGACCGCGACCGCTTCGTCGCCTTCGCCTTCAGCACCGCGCACCTTCTCCTGGAGATCCGGCCCGACGGCACCATCACCTACGCGGCCGGCGCCGCCTGCGGCCTTGCCCCGCACACGGACGCCCTGGTCGGAGGAAACGTTCTGGACCTCTGCACCGCGGCCGAGCGCGAATACGTCGAGAACCTGCTGCGGCGCTTCGTGAAGCGGGTCACCACGGATCTGGTCCGCGTCTCCCTGCGCACGCTGAACGCGTCCACGACGGAGTTCCTGCTGGGTGGCCAGACCATCGACGGCATACCCGACAGGATCCATCTCGGCCTCATCCTCGCCCCCTCGGCCGTGCAGCAGCGCCCCTTGGGCGCCAACGGGCTTCACACGCGCGAATCCTTTGCCGCAGTCGCCCAGGCGCATCTCGACGTCTCTGGCCGCACGGGGCTGGACGAGGGGCTGACACTGCTGGTGGTCGAGGGACTGTCCCGGCTCGCCACCCGCCACGGCCCCGAGGCGGTCGGTCCCGTCGCCCGGCGGATCGGTTCCTATCTCCGCTCGATCTCCGCGGGCGGGGACGCGGTAGGCGACCTCGGCACGGGGAAGTTCGGCCTGATCCGCGCGCCGGGGGTCAGCGAGCCCGACGTGAAGACCCGGATCGCGGAGATCCTGGCCGAGGAATCCGTCGAGGGGCGCCCGCAGAGCATCAGCCTGTCCTTCGCGACCCCGGGCCTTTCCGAGGCGGATGCGGCGCGGGCGCTGGCCTATTCCATCCGGCGCTTCGTGGATTCGGGGCCGCGGGACTTCTCGATCCGCTCGCTGCAGGACGGCGCATCCGCATTGCTGTCGGAGGCCTCGAAGCTCGTCGTCCAGGCGCGGCAGGTCCTGGACGAGCGCAAGGTCGAGGTCGTCTACCAGCCCATCATTCAGATGGACAATGGTGAGGCCCACCACCTGGAGGCGCTGGCACGGATCTCGGGCGTCTCGTCCATCGGCGATTGGATGCGCTTCACCGAGGAGAGCGGGCTCGCCAACGACTTCGACCTGGTGATGACGGGCAAAGTCCTGGAGACGCTGGAGGAGCATGCCAAGGCCGGATGGCGCCCGCCGGTGGCGATCAACCTCTCGGCAAAGTCGCTGGGCAGCGGCCTCTTCCTGGAGCAGTTCTTCCGCGTCGTGGACGCGGCCCCCGCCTCCGCGCGGCAACTGCTGGTCGAGATCACCGAAACCGCCAGCATCGCGGATTTCGACCAGATGACGAAGGTGGTCTCGGCCCTCAGGGACCGCGGCTTCAAGATCTGCCTGGACGACGTCGGCTCGGGCACGACGTCATTCCAGACGCTGCGTGCGCTGCAGTGCGACTACGTCAAGCTCGACGGCGCGCTGGTCCGCAACGCAGCGCATGACCGCCGCGATCGGGCGGCGCTCCAGGCGGCCGCGCGGCTGGCCCTCGATCTCGGGGCCGAGCTGATCGCCGAGCAGATAGAGACGCGCGAGCAGGCCAACGCCATGCGCGCGATCGGCTGCCGCTTCGGCCAGGGCTACCTGTTCGGCCGGCCGACCGCCGATGTCCGGCTCCACCGGGACCGCTTCCAGATCGCGGAGATCGTGGATCCCCAGTGGACCGCGATCCAGGCACCGCCGCCTCCGCCGCCCGCCGGGCGGCGGAGAACCTGATCCCAGGCCGCCCGCCGGGCGGCGGAGAACCTGATTCCAGGCCACCCGCCGGGCGGCGGAGAACCTGATTCCAGGCCACCCGCCGGGCGGCGGAGAACCTGATTCCAGGCCACCCGCCGGGCGGCGGAATACTTGGGACAGGGCTGCCCGGCTGCGGCTGCGCGGCGCGCCTTGCGGTCCAGCCCGGGCCTGCCAAATTGAGGGGGCTCGGTCCGGCCTTTGTCAGGCCGGGCCTCCGACGCGTTCCCAAGGACCTCTTCCATGATCATCGAAAGCGACCTGAAGCTCGATTTCAAGGACGTGCTGATCCGTCCCAAGCGCAGCACGCTGCGCTCGCGCAGCGCGGTGGACGTGACCCGCGGCTTCCGTTTCCTGCATTCGGGCTCCGAATGGTCGGGCTTCCCGCTGATCGCCGCCAACATGGACGTCATCGGCACCATGGGGATGGCCCGCGCGCTTGCCGGCTTCGGGGCCATGACGGCGCTTCACAAGCACTACCGCGCCGAGGACCTGGCCGCCTTCTTCGCCGAGGAGGCCTCGGCCAATGCCTTCTATTCCATGGGCACTACCGAGGCCGACTACGAGAAGTACGAGGCGGTGCGCCGCCAGGTGCCGGTCACCAGGATCTGCCTGGACGTCGCCAACGGCTACACCGAGCTCTTCGTCGATTTCGTCCAGCGCGTCCGCGAGGGGAACCCCGAGGCCGTGATCATGGCGGGCAACGTGGTCACGGGCGACATGACCGAGGCCCTCGTGCTTGCCGGCGCCGACATCGTGAAGGTCGGAATCGGCCCGGGCTCGGTCTGCACCACGCGCAAGATGACGGGTGTCGGCTATCCGCAGCTTTCGGCGATCATCGAATGCGCCGACGCGGCCCACGGGCTGAAGGGATGGGTCTGCGCGGATGGCGGCTGCACGGTCCCGGGCGACGTCAGCAAGGCCTATGGCGCGGGCGCCGACTGGGTCATGCTCGGCGGCATGCTGGCCGGCCATGACGAGTGCGAGGGCGACATCCGCTACGAGGAGCGGGAAGGCGAGCGCGTTCCGGTCGCCATGACCTTCTACGGCATGTCCTCGGATACGGCGATGCGCAAGTACGCGGGCGGCGTCGCCCGATACCGTGCCTCGGAAGGAAAGACTGTCGAGGTTCCCTATCGCGGCCCCGTCGCGGACACCATGCAGGAGATCATGGGCGGCGTGCGCAGCATGATGACCTATATCGGCGCCACGAAGCTGAAGGAGGTGCCAAAGCGCACGACCTTCGTCCGCGTCTCGAGCCAGCTGAACACGGTCTTCGGAAACTGAGCACGACTGCATGGCCGGCATCTCATGTGCCGGCCCCTCAGGTGCCGAATGTCACTCGCCCGTCCGGCGCGATGGACCATCTCGGATTCCAGGCGATCTCCCATGCGTGGTCGTCGGGATCCGCGACATAGCCCGCGAAGCCTCCATGGGCCGGCTCCGCGGGCGCCTTCAGCAGGCGGCCGCCTGCCCGGAGCAGCCGGTCCATAGCCGGCTGCACGTCGGCGCGCGCAGGAACGTTGTGCGCAAGCGCATGGGCTCCAGGTCGATGGATCGCCGCACGGCCGCTGTCCGCCGCCAGCGCCGACTCGAGCCAGGTGCCCAGGACGAAGCCGTTCATCTGGTAGAACACGATCTCCGCATTCTCGAAAACCGGGCTCCAGCCGAAGCCCTCGCAGTAGAAGCGCCGCGAGCTTGCCAGGTCGCCCACGCCCAGGGTGATGACCGAAACCTGCTGCTGCATCGCGGTTCCCCGCCGGAATGGGCCACCCGGATGCGCGGCACCCAGGAGCCGGGCATTCTAGCCTGCCGCAGCCGGCGCCGCGCCACGATTCCGGATCCTGGCTCTAGCGCTCGGCCGTCGCCTCGCCGAAGGTGTCGCAGGCGCGGAGGTCGCCGGTGCGATAGCCCCTCAGGAACCATTCGGCGCGCTGGCGTGCGCTGCCATGGGTGAAGCTCTCGGGGTCGACCGTCCCGCGCGCCTGCCGCTGGATGCGATCGTCGCCGACCGCCGAGGCCGCGGTGATCGCCTCCTCGACATCGCCGGGCTCCAGCGTGCCGGCGCGCCGTGCCGCATCGCCCCAGAACCCGGCGAGGCAGTCGGCCTGGAGCTCCAGCCTCACCGAAAGCGCATTCCCCTCCCCGGGCGAGGCGCGACGCCGCGCGGCCTGGATCTCGTCCGAGATGCCCAGCAGGTTCTGGACATGGTGCCCGACCTCGTGGGCCAGGACATAGGCCTGGGCGAAGTCGCCGGGGGCCCCGAACCGGTCCCGCAGGTCCCGGTAGAAGCCAAGGTCGATGTAGATGCGCTCGTCGAGCGGGCAGTAGAATGGCCCCATGGCGGCCTGCGCGGCGCCGCAGCCAGAATTGACCGCGCCCGTGAACAGGACGAGCGTCGGCTCTCGGTACTCTCGGCCGAGCTGGTCCCGGAAGACCCGATTCCAGGTGTCCTCGGTATCGGCCAGCACGGTGGCGACGAACGTCTTCAGCTCATCGTCGGAAGCGCTGCGGCCGTGCTGGGGCGCCGTGTAGCCGTATGGCGCCCCGGTGTCGTAGCCGCTCCCCTGCCGTGGATCCCCGTAGCCCGTCTCGTCGAGCAGGATCGACGGATCGACGCCGAAGAACAGCGCGATCAGAAGGACGGCGACGCCGCCGAGCCCGCCGCCGACCAGGCCGCCGCGGCCGAAGCCGCCGCCCCTTGGGGCGGCGCCCCGCAGGTCCTGCACGTTCTCGCTCTGCCTCCGGTCACGCCACAGCATCATGCCACCCCGAGTTCTTTTGCCCTCCGTCCAACAGGGCATGGCGCCCGAAGGGCACGGGCTCGGGAAAAGCGCTAATCCCTCGCACCGATGCCGCTCAGCCGGCCGGGACGGATTCAACCGCCGCGTGGTGCCTCTTTTCTGTCACAGCGACCTTCCGGAGGATCGACTTCCGCCGTTTCCACCACCGGGGCAAGCCCAGGCTACCCTTTCCTTCGCCAGGCCGCGTCGAAGGAGCGAGGAGACCATGCCCAAGGCCATACGGAATGCCGCCTATCTGCTCGTCGCCCTGACCGGAGGTTGTGCCGCCGGCCCGGGCGAGATCCCCGTCGTGCGGCACGAGGCGCCGCCGGTCCAGCTCGCCTCCGCGGGTCCGGTCGAGGCCGAGGCGCCGCGGCGCGCCGAGATCGTCGTCGCCGCCATGGGAACCCCGGCCGACGAGGCTTGGCCGAAATTCGACCTGGTCGTGAATGGGCGCACGGTCGGAACGGCGACCGCCGACACCCGCGCCCTCGTGCACCACGTCTTCGCCGTCGACCTGGACGAGGACGCCATCGAGCGCATCACGGTGCGCTACACCAACGACACCAAGCGCCGGGGTGACCGCAACCTATTCGTCCCGTATGTCAGGGTGAACGGCAGGACCTTCGACGCCGACGGCGACACGGTGACTTTCGCGCGCTCCGGGCGGCCGGAGGTGCAGCCCGGGCGGGCCGCCATGTACTACAACGGGGACCTGACCTTCCGGATCATCGGCCGTTCCTGACGGGAGCCGCCTCAGGAACGGAGCCCAGCCGGCGCAGCAGCGCCGCGCTGGGCTCGCCGGTCACGGGCAGTCCGGAAGCGCGCTCGAACGCCTCGATGGCGGCACGGGTCCTCGGCCCGGCGAAGCCGTCCGGAGTGCCCGCATCGAAGCCGCGCTCGCGAAGGCGCCGCTGGATCTCGCGAATGCCCTCCCGGTCCAGGGGGCCCGGCACTGCCACGCTATCGGCGGCGGTGGCCGGCGGCGGCTTCGCCGTGCTGGCCGGAACCGGCGTGGCCGTCGGGCTCGACGGTAAGGCGGAGACCGCAGCCGGCGCCGCGCGGACCGGCAGGGGCGGCGCACGGTCGGGAGCCGGTGCGCTCAGCGCCGCGATGAAGGCGAGCAGCAGCGCGATGCCCGATGCGCCCGCAACGATCACGGTATCGGGGTGCCAGGGCCTGTAGGCTCGCCGCGCTGCCGTCGCGGGCGTTCCCGCATCCGCGGGCTTCAACTCGGCGGGCGCGTGCACCTCCTCGCGCCAGTATCCATCCTGCATGTCGCGCGGCTCGCTCATGACGGCAGCATAGCATTTCGGCGGCCGTCACGCGTTCGTGACTTCTCGGCGGGCCGGCGCTTCCCACATGTTCTGGGAACGATCGAGGGAGTTTCGCAGATGATGGGGATGTTTCGCGACAAGACCGCCATGCCCGCGCCGGAGCAGGCGCTTCCGGGCCGCGAGCATGCGATGCCGGTCCCCGAGCGTCATCATGTGAACGGCCATTCCCTGAAGGGACCATGGCCCGATGGCTTCGCGACCGCGGTGTTCGGCCTCGGCTGCTTCTGGGGTGCGGAGCGCAAGTTCTGGCAGGCCAGGGGCGTCCACGTGACGGCCGTCGGCTACGCCGGCGGGCACACGCCGAACCCCACCTACGAGGAGGTCTGCTCCGGCAGGACCGGGCACACCGAAGTCGTGCTGGTGGTCTTTGACCCCTCGGTGACGAGCTACGACGACATGCTCCGCATCTTCTGGGAAAGCCACAACCCGACCCAGGGTATGCGACAGGGCAACGACATCGGCACGCAGTACCGCTCGGCCATCTACGTCGCGTCCGAGGACCAGCGGCGCCGGGCCGAGGCGTCACTGGAGGCGTACCAGCGCGAGCTGACGTCCGCGGGATACGGCCGCATCACCACGGAGATCCGCGAGGCGCCGCCCTTCTACTACGCCGAGGACTATCACCAGCAGTATCTCGCGAAGAACCCCGGGGGCTATTGCGGCCTCGGCGGCACGGGGGTGTCCTGCCCGGCATCGCCGCTCGCGGCGCAGGCCTGAACTGGCAAACTGCAACCGGCAGCCTGCCTGGCCCGACACGGGAAAGGATCAGCAGCAAGGCCCGGGCGGCAACGCCCGGGCCTTCGCCTATTTGACCTCCCTGCTCGACAGGTCGGAGGGATTCTCCGATCGCGTCGGCTCGTTGCGCATGTCCGGGTTGCTGCCGACCTCGTTGGGGCGCGGGATGCGGTTGCCCTGAACGTCGGGCGGCGCCTCGTAGAAGTCGGCCAGCGCGGACTGGAGATCCTGGCCCGCGGTGTTGCCGTTCGTTGACGCCTTGGGCGACCGGACGCCCTGCGCGTTCGGCTCCGGCTGCTGGCTGTCCCGCACGGCGGGCGACTGCTGCACCGCCTCGGCCTGGCCGCCATCGGCGGGCTGCTGGGCCATGCCGGGGCACGCGATCAGCGACACAGCGATCATCCCCGCAAGGACGCGAAACGGTGGCACGTGCAAGCCCTTCTCCTTCCATAGGCAGAGCTGTCCTTATGGACCCGAAACAATCGGGTTCCACAGGTGTTCCCTCACCGGAAGCAGGGAATAGGGCGCCGCGATGACCGATGGACGGGCCGGCCTTCGAGGGCCGAGCACGTAGCGTTCGACCCGAAATGCCCCCGGCCTCGGCAGGGCGGCAGCTCGGGTCCGGCCGGTCCGCGCCGTCCTCCCCCTCGCCCTCCGGCGACGTCACAAGAGAACAGCCGCGCGCAGGTGCAGGCGACGCGATGAGGAGCACGGGGATGAGCCGAGACGACACGAAGCCCGGACTGGAACGCCGGCAGTTCCTGAAGACGGTGGGGCTGGCCAGCGCCGGAGCGGCCGCGATCGCCGCGACGGGCACCGAGGCCGAGGCGCGGGAGACACCGCAGGAGCAGGTGAAGCCGCGCTACCAGAGCAGCGAGCACGTGAAGCGCTACTACGCGCTGAACCGGCTCTGAGGGGGATCCGGCCATGCTGACCAAGCGCCGCGCCGACGCACCCGCCCGCCGCTCCCTGTCGCCTGCCCTGGCCGGGGCCGGCGGCGGCATGGACCGACGCTCGTTCCTGCGCAATTCCGGTCTCGCCGCGGGCGGACTGGCGGCTCTTGGCGCCCTCCCGGGCACGGTCGCCCGGCGGGCCGAGGCCGCAGCCATACAGCCCGGCATCGAGACCGTCACCCGCAAGAACATCTGCACCCATTGCTCGGTTGGCTGCACCGTCATCGCCGAGGTGCAGAACGGCGTCTGGGTCCAGCAGGAGCCCGGCTGGGAGAGCCCGATCAGCCAGGGCACCCACTGCGCCAAGGGGGCTTCGGTCCGCGAGCTCACCCATGGCTCGCGGCGCCTACGCTATCCCATGAAGCTCGTCGACGGCGAGTGGCGGCGGATCGGCTGGGACCAGGCCATCGAGGAAATCGGGAACGAGCTGCTGGACATCCGTCAGAAATCCGGGCCGGAGTCGGTGTTCTGGCTGGGCTCTGCCAAGTTCTCGAACGAGGGCGCCTATCTCTACCGCAAGCTGGCGGCGTTCTGGGGCACCAACAACGTCGATCACCAGGCGCGGATCTGTCACAGCACCACGGTCGCAGGTGTGGCGAACACCTGGGGCTACGGCGCCATGACGAACTCCTACAACGACATCCAGAACTCCAAGGCCCTGATGATTGTCGGCGGCAACCCCGCCGAGGCCCATCCGGTATCCATGCAGCACATGCTGCGTGGCAAGGAGCGCAACCGTGCGCCCTTCATCGTCGTCGACCCGCGCTTCACCCGCACGGCGGCCCACGCGACCGAATACGTCCGGATCCGCCCGGGCACCGACATCCCCTTCGTCTGGGGCATGCTCTGGCACATCTTCGAGAACGGCTGGGAAGACAAGGAATACATCCGCCAGCGCGTCTACGGCATGGACGAGGTCCGGGCCGAGGTGAAGAAATGGACGCCCGAGGCGGTCGAACGGGTCACCGGCGTCCCGCCTGACCAGGTCAGGCGCGTCGCCGAGACCATGGCGAAGAACAAGCCCTCGACCATGATCTGGTGCATGGGCATCACCCAGCACACGACGGGCACCGCCAACGTCCGCGCCCTTTCGATCTTCCAGCTCGCCGTCGGCAACATCGGCGTCGAGGGCGGCGGCGCGAACATCTATCGTGGCCACTGCAACGTGCAGGGCGCGACCGACTTCGGCCTCGACGTCACCTCGCTGCCGGCCTACTACGGCCTGGCCGAGGGCGCCTGGAAGCACTGGGCGCGCGTCTGGGACGTCCCCTACGACTACATGATCTCGCGCTTCGCCTCCAAGGAGCTGATGGAGACGAAGGGCATCCCGACCACCCGCTGGTTCGACGGCGTCCTCGCGAAGAAGGAGGAGATCCAGCAGCCTGACACCCTGAAGGCGATGATCGTGTTCGGGCACGGCGGCAATACCGTCACCCGCATGCCCGACATGCTGGCCGGGCTGGAGCGCCTTCGGCTGCTGGTGGTTGCCGATCCGCACCCGACCACCTTCGCCTCCTTCGCGCAGCGTCGCAACGGCACCTACCTTCTGCCGGCATGCACCCAGTTCGAGACCGACGGGTCGCGGACCTGCTCGAACCGTTCCATGCAGTGGGGCGAGAAGGTCGTCGAGCCGATCTTCGAAAGCCGCGACGACTACACCATCATCTACATGCTCGCGCGCAAGCTCGGCTTCGCGAACGAGATGTTCAAGCACATCACGGTCGAGGGCATCCGCCCGGTCCCCGAGGACATCCTGCGCGAGATGAACAAGGGGGCACTGGCCGTCGGCTACACCGGGCAGTCGCCCGAGCGCCTGAAGCTCCACATGAAATACCAGGCGAACTTCGACAAGATCTCCATGCGGGCTTCCAGCGGCCCGGTCGCGGGCGACTACTACGGGCTGCCATGGCCGTGCTGGGGCACGCCTGAGATGCGCCATCCGGGTACGGCCGTACTCTACGACACGTCCAAGCACGTGATGGACGGCGGCAGCACCTTCCGCGCCCGCTTCGGCGTCGAGCGGAACGGCCAGACACTCCTGGCCGAGGGCTCCTACTCCAAGGGCTCGGAGCTCACCGACGGCTATCCCGAGTTCACCATGGCCATGCTGAAGAAGCTCGGCTGGGACAAGGACCTGCTCCCTGAGGAGCTGGCGGTGATCCAGGCCATTGGCGGCGACAAGATCGACGACGTGAGCTGGCAAACCGACCTGTCGATGGGCATCGTCCGCGTGGCGCTCAAGCACGGCTGCGTGCCCCACGGCAACGCCAAGGCCCGCGCGGTCGCCTGGAACCTGCCGGACCCGGTACCCGTGCACCGCGAGCCCATCTACTCGCCCCGGCCGGAGCTGGTCCGCGAGTTCCCGGCGATCGAGGACAAGCGCGACTTCCGCCTCCCCATGCTGGCGCGGTCCGTGCAGTTCCAGGTGACGGACCGGAACATCCAGCGGGATTTCCCCATGATCCTGACCTCGGGCCGACTGGTCGAGTACGAGGGCGGCGGCGAGGAAACGCGCTCCAACCCGTGGCTGGCCGAGCTGCAGCAGGACATGTTCGCCGAGATCAACACCGAGGATGCGCGGCGTCTCGGGATCGAGAACGGAAAGCTGGTCTGGGTCTACGGTCCCGAGAACCGCTCGAAGGCACGCGTGATGGCGCTGGTCACCGACCGCGTTGCGGCCGGCGTCGTCTTCATGCCCTTCCACTTCTCCGGCGTCTGGCAGGGCCAGAGCCTGCGCGGCAACTATCCGGAGGGCACCGACCCCATCGTACTCGGCGAGGCCGTGAACGGCGTCACGACCTACGGCTATGACCCCGTGACGGCGATGCAGGAAACGAAAGTCACGCTTTGCCGGGTCGAACCGGCCTGAGGGAGGACGAGCCGATGGCCCGCATGAAGTTCCTGTGCGATGCGGAGCGCTGCATCGAGTGCAACGCCTGCGTCACCGCCTGCAAGAACGAGCACGAGGTGCCCTGGGGCATCAACCGCCGTCGTGTCGTCACGCTGAACGACGGGCGCCCGGGCGAGCGCTCGATCTCCATGGCCTGCATGCACTGCACGGACGCGCCATGCGCCGCCGTGTGCCCGGTCGACTGCTTCTACCAGACGGCGGACGGCGTGGTCCTGCACTCCAAGGATCTCTGCATCGGCTGCGGCTACTGCTTCTACGCCTGCCCCTTCGGCGCGCCGCAGTACCCGCAGGCCACCAATTTCGGCTCCCGCGGCAAGATGGACAAATGCACCTTCTGCGCAGCCGGGCCCGAGCAGGACAACACGCCCGAGGAATACCAGAAATACGGCTCGAACCGCTTGGCCGAGGGCAAGCTGCCGCTCTGCGCCGAGATGTGCTCGACCAGGGCGCTGATGGCCGGTGATGGCGACGAGCTGGCCGACATCTACAAGGAGCGGGTGGTCCGCCGCGGCTACGGCTCCGGGGCCTGGGGCTGGTCCACCGCCTACCGTGACCGGCAGGGTGACTCCTTCCGGCCGGGGAGCCCCAGCATCGAGCAGCAGACCTGACGGGACGGAGGACGCCGCGATGACATGGCTCAAGAAGGTCCTTCTCCCGGCACTGCTGGGGCTTGTGCTGCATGCGGGCGCTCACGGCGCGCAGGCGCAGCTCTATCAGGTCCCGGGCCAGGCGCCGGCCGCCAGCAAGGACGAGGTCCAAATCTACATGGACCGGGAATCCGAGCTGCGGGGTATTGTCTCGATCCCTGACCGGAAGCTGTCGGTGCTGGTGCAGCCCGAAGGGCGCGAGTGGCGCGAATGGCGCACCTCGACGCTTCGCATCGTCGCGGCAGTGCTGATCCTCGGCATGATCGCGGCAGTCCTGATCTTCTATCTGTTCAAGGGCACGATCCGGATCGAGGCGGGGCGGTCGGGCCGCATGATCCCGCGCTTCAACGGGCTCGAGCGCTTCGCCCACTGGTCGACGGCGACCAGCTTCCTGGTGCTGGCCATCAGCGGGCTGGTGGTGACCTTCGGGCGCCCGCTGCTGATCCCCCTGATGGGCCACGACGCGTTCACGGCGACGGCCATCGTGACGACCTGGCTGCACAACTTCTTCAGCGTGCCCTTCGTGGTGGGCCTGCTGCTGATGATCGTCCTGTGGATCCGCGACAACATTCCCGAGAAGTCCGACATCGCCTGGATCAAAGCCGGCGGCGGCTTCCTGGGAAAGGGGCCGGGAGGGCATCCCGAGGCCGGTCGCTTCAACGCCGGGCAGAAGGGCGTCTTCTGGATGGTCGTGCTGGGCGGCCTCGCCATGGCGATCACAGGCTACCTGATGATGCTGCCCTTCTACGTGACCGACATCAGCGGCCAGCAGATCGTCCACGTGATCCATGGTCTCGGCGCGGCGGTGATGATCGCCGGCATCGTCGCCCACATCTACATCGGCACCCTGGGCATGGAGGGCGCCTTCGACGCCATGGGCCGTGGCGAGGTCGACGAGAACTGGGCGGTCGAGCACCACAGCGGCTGGTACCAGACCATGCGCAAGCGCCTTGGCCTGCGCACGCCGCCGCGCCGGCACGAGATCGGCGAGATCGATCACCACCCCGCCGGCGCGGACTGATCGCAAAGTATCCTGGCCGGGCCGCCCTTGCGCCCGGCCAGGCATCGGCGCCCGAGCCTCAAGCGCCAGGAATCAACGGCTGGGAATCAACGGCCGAGCATCACCGCAACCTGCGGGAGATCAGCGGGCCTCCCCCGAGAAGCCCCTGGCGGCAATCGACCCGTCATCCCCGACGCGGACCGACGGCGACGCGAACGTCTCGTCCGCGGGGCGCGAGAACAGGTCCTGCATGGCGAAGCCGGATAGGACCGCCAGCCCGACGGAAAAAGCGACCCCGAGCAGAAAAGCCTTCATGACACCTCCTCCTCTCCCGTGAGAACGGCCGGAACGGGATGGCCGTTGCACGCCGGCGTCGCGGAGCGCCAGCTTCGCCCGACGAACGCGCGGAACGGCTCCGTCATCGGGGCCATTGCGCCGGAGTCAGTGCAACGTGCGCCAGGAGACCTCGCAGAAGCGCCGCAGGAAGCCGCCGCTCTCCACCAGGACCAGCTCGCCGTCCCTTTCGCGGCGGTCCAGGTCCCAGAGCTGCTCGGGGGTCAGCATGCCGAGATAGTCCTCGGACATGATGATCAAGGCGCTATAGCCGGGCGGGACGTACAAGGGCTCCCCATGTGGGCCGTGACCGACGCCAGCATAACAGCCGTGCCAAGGCATCAGCCAATCGGAAAGGCCGGGTAATCCCAGGGGGTTGGTCAGCGCACGGCCACAGTTTCGCGACGCTGTAGTTCGGTCGGTGCGATCCGGGCGTCGTATTTCTGTGCGATGTCCGGGCTGCGGCCCCGGCGTGACCTTGGGAGCCACTGGACCGTTCGCACTGCCGCCGGGCGTCGCGCTGTCCCGGAGGACAGGCTGCCCGGCGGAGGCGATGGCGCCGCGCCTTTGCGCGGAACACCGTGGACGTTCCCTCCCTGCCCCGCCGGGTCTCCGGTCTGCCGCCGTCATTCCCGTCGGGCAGCCACCATTCTGTTCGTGTGGCCAACTAATTATATGCGCGGTATCGTGAAGCGCGTCAAGCAAGGCTTGCAGTCCGGCCTGCCCCTCCGGGGAGGACTTTGGGCATATGACGCCACTCACCCCGACGCCCCCTTGCCGGTCCTCCCGGGCGCCGCGCAGGATTGGACGGATTCGGGCTTCCCCGGGGTGTCGCGCATGCGGTCCATAAATGTCGACGATCCTCTCTGGGAGGCACTGCTGGGCGTAGGACTGCCCGCGGGCCGTGCCGAGCGCGCGCAGGCGGAGCCGGCATGGGAGCTCTACGCGCCGCTCGCCCGGCGTGACCGCCCGCTTGTCCTTGCCCAGCTCGGCCAGTCGCTGGACGGCCGCATCGCGACGGTCACTGGCCATTCCCGGACGATCTCCTGCGATGAGGCGCTTGTGCACCTGCACCGCTGCCGCGCCCTCGTGGACGCGGTGGTGGTCGGCGTCGGCACGGTGCTGGCCGACGACCCGATGCTGAACGTCCGCCACGTGCCCGGCCCGGACCCTGCCCGCGTGGTCATCGATCCGCGCGGCCGGGTTCCCGACGGCGCGAAGGTGTTCCGCGACGACGGCTGCCGCCGCATCGTGATCCAGACGGCCCGCGTGCCGCGCCCGCCGGGTGTCGAGGTGGTCGAAATCGCGGCAGATGGCGATAACGGCTTGCCGCCCCGCGCAATCGTTGCGGCGCTGGCCGAGCTCGGGCTGCGCCGCCTGCTGGTCGAGGGCGGGGCGAAGACCATCGCCCGCTTCATCGCGGCAGGCGCCGTGGACCGGCTGCATGTCGGCATCGCGCCGCTGATCATCGGGGCTGGGCCCGTGGGCCTGTGCCTGCCGCCCATCGAGCGGCTCGATTCCGCGATCCGCCCGCAGGCGCAGGTCTACGCGCTGGGCAGGGACGTGCTGTTCGACTGCATGCTCGGCAGCAGCGGCCGCCTCGCAGAAGGCCCCGGCGGATCCGCCGGGCTCAGCGGTCCCTGAGGTCCGGCGGCAGCGCGAGCAGGTCCAGGTGCCCGATCTCGGCGGTGCCGGTCGTGGCCTCGCGGCGCCGGAACACGAGCCACGCATCGACGACAGCCGCGGGAAGAAGATCCAGGTCGCGCGCCGCCTGGCCGTAGCCTTCGGCGAGAGCCTGCTGTAGGCGCGCCTGGGCAGGACCGAGCACCCAGGGACTTTCCGCCTGGAAGACCGCGTAGCCCTGCCGCCGCATCAGCTCGGCGAGGCGCGGGGCCGCATCCGGACCGAGGGCGGATCCCAGACCCTTGTCCGTGCGCTGGTGTCGATTCAGCGCCGCCGCCATGTCGGCATCGCGCGCGTGGACGGGGCACCAGCTCGTCCTCCCGTCATAGGTCAGCGCTGCATAGAGCGGCAGCGCGAGGGAGGCGATCCGGGTCGCGAAGGCCCGCAGCCAGGTGTCCGGCAGCAGGTCGAGCAGCGCCGAGGCCGTCACCAGCGTTGCCCCCTCCAGAGGCAGGGAGGCGATGTCGCCGAGGTCCTGCTCCACCTGTTCGACCACGGTGCCGGAAGGCGCCACCTCCGCGGCCCGGCGGCAGGCCTCCGCCAGCAGGGCCGGGTCGCGGTCGATTAGACGCCAGGTCTGGCGCGGCGCCAGCAGCGGGCCAAGGGCGCGCATGGTCGCGCCCGTCCCCGCGCCGAGATCCACCACCACCGGCGGATCGGACCGCGCAGCCACCCTGGCCGCGCGGCTCAGCAGGTCCATGTCGCGGCCCGCCCGGTCCGCGGGCTCGCGCAGGTCGAGCCATCCGGCATCGAAGCTGCTCACGCCCGTCCCTCCCCGCTCTCCGATGCCACCTCGAGGGCCCGTGCCACCACGGCCGCCGTCCCGGACCAGCGCGGCTGCGCCGCCGCCGCCGCCCAGGCGGCATCGGACATGCCCCTCCGGCGCGACGGGTCGTCGAGGAGCGCGGCCAGCGCCCCGGCCAGCGCCTCGGGATCATCTGGGGGAACCAGGATCCCGGCCGCTGGCGGCACCACTTCGGGGATCGCGCCGCCAGTCGTCCCGACCACCGGAAGGCCACGCGCCAGCGCTTCCGCATAGGCCATGCCATAGCCCTCGTAGCGGGACGCGAGCACGAAGAGGTCCGCGCCGCCGAGCAGGTCCCCGACGTTCCGGGTCTCGCCAAGGAGTTCGACCCGGTCGCGGAGGCCGAGCCGGAGCACCAGCGCCTGCAGGTCCGCCGCGGCGGCGCGGTCGCGATCGAGGCTTCCGACGATCCGGCAGCGCCAAGGCCGGTTCGCCACCGAGGCCAGCGCGCGGACCAGGACGTCGAAGCCCTTGCGCGGCGTGACGGTCCCGACCGAGAGGATCAGCGGCGGGTCTCCATCGGCCGGTGCCCGGGGCGCGGGATCGGTGCCGGGTGGCGCCACATGAAGGCGCGCGGGATCGACCCCGTACTCCGCCGCGAGGATGCCCGCGGTGGTGGCACTGGTGGCGACCACCGCGCGCGCATGCCGCAGGGCGTGACGCTCGCTCTCGCACAGCCCGCGCACCGCCGCGTCAGAAAGGCCGCTCTCCAGCGCCAGCGGGTGATGGACCAGCGCCACCAGGCGCAGGCGCCGCGCCTCGCGCGCGGCCAGCGCCGGGAGCACGCCGTAGGCGAGCCCGTCCGCCAGCACCAGGGATCCGTCGGGCAGCGCCGAGAAGGCTCCCTCGGCGGCCTCGCGCGCGGCCGCGTCGGGAAACGGGAAGCCATCGGGCAACCGCAGGAACGACGCCGACCGGCCGAGTGCGCCGAGCTCGGCGACGAGACGACGGTCGTAGCCGTAGCCGCCGGTCAGGGTCTCCGGATCCCCGGGGACCGCGAGAAGGATCTCAGCCGTCAACATCCGCCTCGAACCAGGCGCGCGCCACATGGGATTCATGCAGCGTGACCCGGAGGCGCCGGATCTCCCGGCCCGCTGGGCCCAGGCGGCCTGCGCGGATCGCATCGGCGAGCCGGTCGAAGATGTGGCGGGCCAGGAACTCGGTCGTCGTCTTGCGTCCCTTCATCTCCGGAACCTCGTCGAGGTTTCGGTAGCGCAGCGGCTCCAGCGCGGCGGACAGCGCCTCGGTCGCAAGGCCGATATCGACGACGATCTCGTCCTCGTCCAGGCGCTCGCGGAAGAAGGTCGCATCCACGACGAAGGTCGCCCCGTGAAGGCGCTGCGCCGGGCCGAAGGTCTCTCCCGGCAGGCTGTGGGCGATCATGATGTGATCGCGGACCTCGACAGCGTACATGCGACCTCCCTCAGGCGTCGTAGCGGACGCGGTGGCACAGGGTCCCGGGCGCCCCCAGGACGGCGGGATAGGTGTCGGGCAGCTCCCGCAGCGGCGTCGCGCCCGTCAGCAGCGCGTCCAGTCGTCCGTCCGCCAGCAGGGAGATGGCCTTGTCCATCCGCCGCCCGTGGCTCCACCGCGCCCGCCGCGACTCGGCGACCGATCCCACCTGGGACGAGACCAGCTTGATTCGCCCCGCATGATAGGCGCCGCCCAGGGGCACAAGGACCGCGTTGTTCCCATACCAGCTCAGCTCAATCACGCGGGCCTCGAACCCCGCGCAGCCGATCGCGGTGGCGAGGCCCGCAGCGCTGGCGCTCGCATGGAAGACGAGGTCGCAGTCATGGGGCGCGTGCTCTGGAGCGGCGAACCCGACGCCGAGCGCCGCCGCCAGGGCCGCGCGGGACGGATCGATGTCCACCAGCGTGGTCTCGGTTCCCGGGATCCGTCCGCACAGATAGGCCGCCAGGGCGCCCACCACCCCGGCGCCGACCACCGCGATCCGGTCGCCCGGCCGCGGCCCTCCGTCCCACAGGCCGTTCAGAGCCGTCTCCATGTTCGCGGCCAGGACGGCGCGCCCGGGCGGCACGTCGCCGGGCACCGGGTGCAGCGCCTCGACCGGCACCACGAAGCGATCCTGATGGGGATGCAGGCAGAAGACGCTGCGGCCGAGAGTCGCGTCCGGCCCCGCCTCGACCACGCCGACCTGCGCATAGCCGTATTTGACGGGAAAGGGAAACTCGCCCTCCTGGTGGGGGCAGCGCATGCGCGCGTGCTCGGCTTCCGGCACGCCGCCGCGCAGCACCAGCGCCTCGGTGCCGCGGCTGATGCCGCCCCAGTCCGCCCGGACGAGCGCCTCGCCAGGTCCCGGTGCGCGCAACGCCACGGGCCGCAGCTCGGCGCGGCCGGGTGCGGTGATCCACAAAGCCTCCGCCAATCCGATTGACACGCGGCTCCCCCGACATACTGCTTGTTGGCCCAGGAATGTCGGCGCGGGACTGGTCCCGTCAACCGTCATCGGGAGTCATCGGGTACGGGGCAGCGGGAACAGTCATGGGGCAACGTGCGGGAACGGCCGAAGAGCCGTGCAGGCGGATTCTGGTCCGGCGCCGCGCGCTGGTCGCGGCCCTCACCCTTTCGGGCCTCGTGGCCATGGCGGGGACCATGGCGGCGCTGCTCTCGGTCAATGGCTGGCACTGGCTGGAGGCCGTCATCATGGCGGCATTCGTCCTTGGCCTGCCCTGGACCATGCTGGGCTTCTGGAATTCGGCCCTGGGCTTCGCGATCGCGCGCCTGGCCCGCGACCCGGCCGGGCTCGTCTTCCCCGGGCTGCGCGCCCATGGCGAGGAGGATCCCCTGACGGCGCGGACTGCGCTGGCGGTCTGCATCCGGCACGAGGACGCCGGGCGGGTCCTCCGGCGCGTCGAGGTGATGCTCGACAGCCTGGACGCCACCGGCTGGGGGGCCATGTTCGACGTCCATGTGCTCAGCGACAGCGCGCGCCCCGAGGTCGTGGCCGCCGAGGAGGCCGCCATGTCCGCCCTGCCGCGCCGCCACGCCGGGCGCGTGCACTACCGCCGGCGCGACGAGAACACCGGCTTCAAGGCCGGCAACCTGCGCGAGTTCCTGGCCCGCAGCCGCGGCACCTATGCCTTCGTCGCCGTGCTGGACGCCGACAGCCTGATGTCCGGGCCCTCGCTCGTGCGCATGGTGCGGGTGATGCAGGCGAACCCGCGCCTCGGCATTCTTCAGAGCCTCGTGGTCGGGCTGCCGAGCGGCAGCGCCTTCGCCCGCATCTTCCAGTTCGGGATGCGCCACGCCATGCGCGCCCACACGCTCGGGGCCGCGTGGTGGCAGGGCGACGGCGGCCCCTTCTGGGGCCACAACGCCCTGATCCGCCCGGAACCCTTCCTGGAGCATTGCCGTTTCCCGGACCTGCCCGGCCGCGGCCCCCTCGGTGGCCAGGTGCTCAGCCACGACCAGGTCGAGGCCGCCATGATGCGCCGGGCCGGCTGGGAGGTCCGCGTGCTCCCCGAGGAGATCGGGAGCTGGGAGGAGAACCCGCCGAGCCTGCCCGACTTCGTGAAGCGCGACCTGCGCTGGTGCCTCGGCAACATGCAGTATCTCCGCCTGCTGGGCCGGCTCGACCTGCATCCCATGGGGCGGTTCCAGCTCGTGAACGCGGTGTTCATGTATCTCGGCGCGCCGCTCTGGCTGCTGATGCTGGCCTGCGGCCTCGCGATGCTCTGGGTGCCTGTCCCGCCCGGGGCCGAGCCGTTTCCTGCGGCGCTGGGAGCCGGCCTCTTCGCCGCTTCGATCGGCATCGGCATGGCGCCCCGCCTGCTCGGCGTGCTCGGCGTCCTGCTGGACCGGCACGAGCGCCGGCGCTTCGGCGGCGGACCGCGGCTCCTCGCAGGGGCGCTGCTCGAGACGGTGTTCTCCTGGCTCGTCGGCCCTGTGATGATGGTGGCCGAGGCGATCTTCATGGCCGGGCTGCCTTTCGGCGCCAAGGTGATCTGGGAGGCGCAGAACCGCCGCGACCGGACTCTCGCGCCGCGGGAGGCGGCGGCCGGTCTGTGGCCCCAGACGGCCCTGGGCGCCGCGGTCGCGGGGCTGCTCGCCTGGAAGGCTCCGGGCACCCTGCCCTGGGCCGCGCCGTCGCTGGCGGCATGGCTCGGCTGCATCCCCTTCGCCTGCGCGACCTCGAGCCCCGCGGTGGGCGCCTTGCTCGCAGACCTGCGTCTGTGCGCGATCCCCGAGGACCTCGCCCCGCCCCCCGAGATTACCCGCCTGCTCGAGCCCTCGGAGGAGACGGCATCCGAGCCACCGGCCCAGTCGGCCGGCAACCAGCCGGTGCCCGAGCCAGCCCCCGCCTCCTGAGCGTCAGAGCATCCGGTGCAACGTGCCGTCGCGGCGCAGGACGTGATGGAACAGCACGCCGCCGACATGGAGCGCGAGAAGCACCAAGATCGTCCATCCCAGCGTCTCGTGCACCGCTGAGAGAAGCGGAGCGATCGCCTTGTCCTCGCCCAGTGGGCTCGGTACCGGGAAGAGGCCGAACCAGCGCAGCGGGAACCCCCATGCGTTGGTCGCGAGGAACCCGCTGACCGGCATCGCGATCAGCGCCGCATAGAGCAGCCAGTGTACGGCTCCCGCCACGACGCGCAGGGGCGCGGGAAGCGCATCGTGCGGCGGCGGCGGGTTCAGCAGCCGGAAGACCAGCCGCACAAGCATCACGGCCAGGACCACGAGCCCCAGGGATTCGTGGACGGCGTAGAAGTCCAGCTTCACCTCGTCCTTCACGAATTTGATCACCGCGCCCATGGGCAGGACAATCAGGAGAAGGACGACGGTCGTCCAGTGCAGCGCCTTGGCCGGCCAGCGGTATTCCGGCGCCCCGACCTCACGCATGCGCATCTCGGACCTCCGCCTCACGGACCCGCTCGCGGTCATTGTGCCACGGCATGCCGGGCGCGGACACTCGGCGCTGCACCTTCAGCCCCGGGCCGGCGCGGCCACGGCCAGATGGCCATCGAGGATTCCGAATTCGGCGGCGAAGCCGCGCCGGCCCGGCGCCGTGATCGCGACCGCGCGGCTGTGCGGCACCGGCGCGATCCAGCCGAGCTCCAGGCAGCGGTGGCGAAGGGCCGAACCGAGCCGGCCGGCCAGATGCGGACGGCGCTCGCTCCAGTCCAGGCAAGTCCGGCAGGCCGGCCGCCGCCCCGGCGCAAGGACCGACGGATCGATCCCGAACCCGGCCAGGAACTCCTCGCCCGAAGCCGTGACGAGGCCGAGCCCGTCGGCGATCACCAGATGCTCCCGCGCCACAAGGGCATCGGTCAGCGCCGTGCCGAGCCGGCCGGCCAGATGGTCGTAGCAGGTGCGGGCAAGGCGCATCGCCTCGTCGCGCGGGCCGCAGGGCCGATGGCGGCGTGGCCCCGCCGCAGCGGCCGCCATCAGCGCCTCGACCGCACGGGCGACGTCCGCACCCGCCAGCCGGTAGTAGCGGTGCCGGCCCTGCCGCTCGACGTCCAGCAGCCCGGCATCGGCGAGCTTCGCGAGATGCCCGCTGGTGGTCGAGGCGCTGACCCCGGCATGCCAGGCAAGCTCGCCCGCGGTCAGCGCCCGGCCATCCATCAGCGCCAGAAGAATGTTGGCGCGCGCGACATCGCCGATCAGGGCGGCCACGCTGGCCAGGGCATTGCCGGAGATCATCGCCGGACCGGCAGGCGGAACGGTGCTCGTCATGACGGGAGCCTAGCGCAGGCCATGGGTCCGGTCACGGCGCGAGACTTCGGCCGTCGCCGCAGCATCGCCCGGGGACCGGCTCGGCGAGGCATGGCAGAGTGCCCGCCCTGCTCCCCATCCGCCAAGGCCCGTCCATGCTAATCAACCATGCGCCCACCCGCCTTCCCGTGGAGCTGGCCCTCCTTGCGACCCTCGCCTTCCTGTGGGGCGCCTCCTACACCTTCATCAGGATCGGGGTCGGGACGATCCCGCCGGTGACGCTGATCGCGGCGCGCACGGCCATGGCGGGGCTTCTCCTGCTCGCCCTGATGCGCCTTAGGGGCATCGCGCTGCCGCGCGACAGGGGCGTCTGGGGTCGCCTGATGGTGCAGGCGTGCCTCAACAGCGCGGTGCCCTTCACGCTGATCGCCTGGGCCGAGCTGACGGTGGAGGCCGGCCTTGCGACGATCCTGAACGCCACCACGCCGGTCTTCGCCTTCCTGCTTTCGCTGGCTCTCGCCCGCGGCCAGGCCACCGACCGAAGAAAGCTCGCGGGCGTCGTCCTGGGGCTGGCGGGAATCTGCCTGATCGTGGGCCCCGGCGTGCTGGGTGGGCTTGGCAGGGACGTGGCCGCGCAGCTCGCCATCGTCGCCGCGACGGTGTGCTATGCGGGGGCCGCCCTGTTCGGGCGCAACTTCTCGGGCCTGCATCCCATGGTGCCCGCGGCGGGCTCGCTGATCTGCGGCGCGGCCCTGCTTATCCCGCTGAGCCTTGTGGTCGACCGCCCATGGACGCTGTCGCCCTCGCCCGCCTCGCTGGGTGCGCTGCTGGGCCTGTCGGTCTTCTCAACGGCGCTCGCCTTCGTGATTTACTTCCGCCTGATCCGGACACTCGGGTCCGTGGGAACCACGGCGCAGGCCTATCTGCGCGTTCCCTTCGGCGTCGCCATCGGCATGATCTTCCTGGGCGAGCAGCCGACGCCCACGGCCTGGGCCGGCCTTGCCTTCGTGGTCCTCGGCGTTGCGGCCATGACCATGCCGGCCCGCGCGGGCGCGCGGGTCCCGGCCGCACAAGCGGCGGGCGACACCGCGGTGGCCGGCATCAGAAGATCAGCTTGAGAACGCCGAAGACGACCAGGAGGCCGATGATGAAGATGATCGCGATCAGCCACCCCAGCACCTTGAGCATCGAGTTCCCCTCCCCGTGACGACGGCGCGGACGCGCTCCCGGATAGAAGCCTCGGCCGTGGCGGGCGTTCCATCTTCCGGGCGAGGCACCCCGCCTTCGGTCGGGCCGCGTGAATTCAGGGATACCGCCACCGCCGGCCTCCCACAGCAGCGCCAGTCGCTGCAGTCTGGTGGGCCACGGAGGCCGCCATGGACCAGGGCCGGCAGCAGCTCGTCACGGCCGGGCAGCGCGCGATACGGCGCTGTCGGGAAGCCATTGCGCGGTCCGAGGAGAAGCTGAGAGCGGCCCGACTGCTGCTGGAGCACGCCGCGGGACGACCGGCCGGAGATGCCGCCGAGCCTTCCGAGGCCGAGCCGCCGACGCCTGCGGAAGGAACCGAGAACCCGGCACGGCGCTGACGGGACGCCTCACCCCGTCAGCAGGTCCGAGAAGGCACGAAAGGCCGTGAGGTCGAGAAGCGCGAAAACGACGCGCCGCCCGGGCCCCGCCACGACGAACTCCCTGGCCGCCGCGACGCCGATCGCGGCCGCCGCATCGGGCGGCCAGCCGTAGATCCCGGCGCCGATGGCGGGAATGGCCAGCGAACGTGCGCCGCTTGCCGCCGCCACCCGGAACACGGCGGCATAGCAACGCGCAAGCCCCTCGGCCTCGCCCCTCCCACCGCCCGACCACGGCGGGGCCACGGCATGGATCACCATCCGCGCAGGCAGCGCGAAGCCCGGCGTCGCCGCCGCCTCGCCCGGCGCCAGCGGTCCCAGGGGCCCCGCCGCCCGGGCGAGCTCGGGCCCGGCGGCGCGATGCAGCGCGCCCGAGACGCCGCCACCCGGCAGCAGCGTCGGGTGGGCCGAGAGCACGACCGCATCGCAGCCGATCCGGGCGAGATCCTGGTTCACGGCCACGACCCGCCCCTCGAGAACGGTGTCCTCGATCCGGAAATCCATCTCCATGCCGTCCTCCGGCGTCTCAGAGCCCGAAGCGGGTCGGACTCAGATTCAGGGTCTCGCAGACGCGCCGCGCGGCCGCGACCTGGCCTGGCGCCATGGCGCCGGGACCGCCTGCGGCGCGCAGCAGCGCCTCCATCACGCCGGCGGCGGCCGCGGCGTCTCCCTTCGCGGGGCCAAGGGCCTGGACCACGGCCACATCGCCGCCATCGGATTCCCGCAGATGCCCGAGATGGCGGTCGAAGGCGTCGAGCAGGCCGGGATCGTCGCTCCCGAGACGCCGGCGCAGGGCCGCCGCATCCGCGCCGTCCGCGGCGGCCAGAAGGGCCGCGCCGGCGGCCAGGGCATTGTCGGGGGCGGAAGGCTGCATGGTCATTCTCCGGCAAGAGGGCGCCCGCCGGACCGGTCCGGCCCCGCGGCCCTGTTCCAACAGCCGGGATCGCCGAAGGGCCGCCCGCCCGGCGGAATCAGCCCCAGCCCTCGCGCGTACCGCGGCGCCTTGCCGCACGCGCGGGGGCGAGCGGGGGCGGCGCATAGACCGGGGCGTCCGCCGGGCGGCCGAAAAGATAGCCCTGCGCCAGCTCGACGCCCCAGGATGCGAGCTGCTCTGCCTGCGAGCCCTCCTCGACGCGCTCGGCCACGACCTTCGCGCCGAGCTGGTGGCAAAGCCCGATCATGGAGCGCAGGATCGTGTCGTCCCGGGCACCGTGCCCGAGGCGGTCGACATAGATGCCGTCGATCTTCACGAAGTCGATCTCCAGGGCCTGGAGATACGGGAACGAGGCCGCCCCGGCACCGAAATCGTCCAGACAGACCCGATGGCCGTCGGCGCGCAGCGTCGCGATCACCCGCGCGGCGCGCTCGAGGTTCGGGATCGAGCTCGATTCCGTGATCTCGATCATCAGAGAGCGGCGGAGCTCGCCGGCATTCAGCGACAGGCGCCGGAACGTCTCGATGAAGAGATCGCTGCCAAGGGATTCCGCTGACATGTTAACGGCGATGCCCGCCCCCACCCGCCCCGCATTGGCGGCAAGCACGTCGAGTGCCTTCCGGCAGACATGCAGGTCCAGGTCCGGCGCCATGCCGACCTGCTCGGCGAAGGCGACCGTCGGCCCGGGGGCGCCCGCGGGAAAGCGCGACAGCGCCTCGAAATGGTGAAGCGAGCGGTCCCGCAGCGTGACGACGGGCTGAAACTGCAGTGCGACCCGGCCGTCCAGCAGTGTGCTGCGCAGACCCGACACCCGAGAGACCGTGTCCTCCACGAGGCTGCGCAGGCCGCCCTTGAGGTCGCCAATGGCCGTCCCGCCGACCTCGGCGAAGCGGCGCACCGCGAACAGCAGGACACGCCCGGCATCCTCGACGGCGATGTCGGGGGCGTTCAGCTCCACGGTCGAGGCCTGCGCCTCTATCCCGTCGATGCGTTCCGCGCGGACTGCCTCGGCAAGGTCGGCCTCGATCCGCCCGGCGGTGACCGCTTGCCCGTGCACGAGGCCAAAGCGGTCGTCGGCGAGCCTTCCCGCCAGCTCATCCTCCACGGCATGCTCGCGCAGAAGAGCCCCGACCTCCTCGAGCAGGCGCCCCGTAGCCTCGGCGCCAAGACGCGAGCGCACCGCCGCGAGCCCGTCCAGCTTCAGCAGCGTCAGCCTTTCGCCAGGCCCGGGCTCGACGCCGTAGCGTGCCCCGAGCCGCAGCTCGAAGGTCTCCGCCGTCGCCAGGCCCGTCTCAGCGTCCTGTACCCCGCGGGCGAGCTTTCCCGGGCGCTCCGACCGGGTCAGGGTCAGGTTGCGCAGGACGCTTCCGGCAAGCCGGAACCCCGCGAGCGTTACCGGCACCCCGCCGTCGGGGCTGGGGAGCTGGAGCTCGCGCGGACGCAGGCGTGCATTGGGCGTGAGGTTGCGAACCAGCCGCCTGACGAGGCCGCGGTCCTGCGGCCCGACGAGGTCATGCAGATGGCGGCCCAGCAGGTCGGACTGTCCGGCGCACAGCAACGCCTCCAGCGCCCCGGCCGCGAAGGTGATCCGCCCCTCGACATCCGCCTCGATCAGCACGTCGGCGTTGGCGAAGGCGAAGGCCAGAAACCGGGCCCGTTCCGACATCGCGTGTCTCGCCTCCTCAGTTCGCACCGTTCCGGTGGCCGGTGCCTCCGATCGAGATGCTTACAATATTATGCAACTTTGTCGTGATGCACGACATTTCCGCGACATTTCATCCTTTCGGCCGAGACGCCGCAGCGGCACAGGCTCGGACCGCGGCATCGCTTCCTGCTGCACCTTCGGCCTAGGGCCACCGACGCGGCGAGGGTTTTCCCTTGCATAGATACGCCGTTTCCCCCATCTCGGAACCATCATTCGGCTTCTTCTCGGCCGGAGCCGCATCCCGTGGCACCGATCGCTTTGTGTTCCGGATGCCACCCAGGGTGCCGTCCGGAAAGGAAGGCACCCCTTCCAAGCAAAGGAGGACGCGATGCCCGTCGGCACCGTGAAATGGTTCAACGCCACCAAGGGCTTCGGCTTCATCCAGCCCGACACCGGTGGTCCCGACGTCTTCGTCCACATCTCGGCGGTGGAGCGCGCAGGCCTGCGCGGCCTGGTCGAAGGCCAGAAGATCTCCTATGAGGAGCAGCGCGATCCCAAGCGCGGCAAGACCTCGGCCGAGAACCTGAAAGCGGCCTGAGCCACAGGCCGACAGTCGGTACGGGGCACCAGGAGACTGGTGCCCCTTTGCATTTCCAAACCGTCGAAGCGCATCCGGAACGCCCCATGGCTCGCAAAATCAAGAAGCAGAACACCGATAGCGGCTTCGTCCTGTTCGACGTCGTCTACCAGGACGGCGCGCGCAGTTCCAACCGCCGCGTCCCAAGCGCCGAGCTGGACGCGCCCGACCCGGAAGCCGCCGCGCGCGCCTTCATCGAGGCGCAGGACCGCAAGATCGCCGAGATGTCCGGCAATCCGCGCGGCCCCATCAAGACGATCACCCGTTCACCGGGCTGAAATCATGAGCCGGCAGCCGCTCGCCATGCGCAGCCGCGGGCAAATGGGCGTAGCCGTGCGCGCGGCGCTCCTCGGAACCGTGATGCTCGCCGGCTGCGCGGGGCTCGACGCTGGAAACCCGCTGATCGGCCGCTGGAACGCCACCGCCGCCGCGCTTCCCGGCGTCAGCCTGGGAACCTATGAGTTCCGCCGCGGCAGCATGACGGCGATGGGCGTGACGCAGCCGGTCGAATACACGGTCGAGGACGGTCTCGTCCGTGTGGTGCCCGCCGAGGGCCCTGGGCTCGCGCTCGACGTGACCCTGCTCGATGCCGACACGGCCCGCGTCGAGATGCCGGTGCTGGGCGGCGTGGTGACCCTGAGGCGCCTGCGCAGCCGCGGGCTCTTCTGACCGAGCCATCGCCGCACGGCATGGGTGGGCGGCGCGCCGCGCCCTTGCCCTTCCCATCCGCTTGGAACCACATTCGCGCATGCGAGATCAACCCGAAGCCCCGCTGTCCCGCGCCGCCGGACGGGCGGGCGAGATCCATTTCGTCGAATTCGTCGGCCTGATCGCCCTGATGATGGCGATCACGGCGCTGTCGATCGACATCATGCTGGTGGCGCTGCCCGACATCGCCCACAGCTTCGCCGTGGCCCGGCCCAACGACCGCCAGCTCGTGGTCACGACCTACATGATCGGCTTCGCCGTCGGGCAGCCCTTCCATGGGCCGCTGTCGGACCGGTTCGGGCGCAAGCCCGTGCTCATCCTGGGGCTGCTGATCTTCTCGATCGGGGCGGTCGGCTCGGCGCTCGCCACGGGCTTCACGGGGCTCCTGGCGGCGCGGGCGCTGCAGGGGTTCGGCGCCGCCGCACCGCGCATCGTCGCGATCGCGATCGTGCGCGACTGCTTCGCCGGGCGCGACATGGCACGGGTGATGTCCTTCGTCATGATGGTCTTCATCATCGTGCCGGTCCTGGCCCCGGCGCTGGGCGAGGCGATCCTCCAGTTCGGGCCATGGCCGTGGATCTTCGGCTTCCTGCTTCTGACGGCGGCCGCGGCACTGCTGTGGTCGGCCCTGCGCCTGCCCGAGACGCGCCCGGCCGCCGACCGGCTGCCGCTGTCGGGCGCCGCCCTGACCGGCGCCTTCCTGAAGGTCGTCACGACGCGCCGGACGCTCGGCTACACGGTGGCCATGGGGTTCCTGTTCGGCGGCCTGCTGAGCTACGTCGGCAGCGCGCAGCAGATCTTCGTGGACGTCTACGGGCTCGGTTCCATGTTCGCCGTCATGTTCGGCGCGATCGCCGTCACCATGGCGCTGGCCTCGCTCGTCAACGCGCGCCTGGTGGTGCGGCTCGGCATGCGCCGCGTCTCCCATCTGGCGCTGGCCGGCTACGTCGCGGCCGGCCTCGCCATGGCCCTGCTGGGCTTCCCGACCCACCCGCCGCTCTGGCTCCTGGGCGCGTTCCTCGGGATCGTCTTCTTCTGCTTTGGCCTGATCGCGCCCAACTTCAACGCGCTTGCCATGGAGCCGCTGGGCCGAGTCGCGGGGATGGCGTCCTCCTTCATCGGCTTCTACACCACCGCCTTCGGCGCGCTGGTCGGCTGGGCGGTCGGCCAGGCCTTCGACGACACGGTCCGGCCGCTCGTCGTGGGATTCGCGGCGATGGGTGCGCTGGCGCTGCTGACGGTCCTGAAGACCGAAGGGCGCCTGCTCGTCCGGGGTGGCGAGGAGCCGGCCGCGCCCCCTGCGCGGGAGCGCTGACGCGCCCCGCGGCGGCACGCCGCATTCGATCCCCGCGGCGGCACGCCGCTCCGAGGCTCCAGCGTCAGGAACGCGCCATCAGGTGGTCCGCAAGCCGGATCGCCAGCGCCACCATGTTCGCCGTCGGCATGGTCGATCCCGATGTCGGGAAGACAGAGCCGCCGGTCACGAAAAGGTTCGCCATCCCGTGAACGCGGCAGTCGGGATCGACCACGCCGAGCCGCGGGTCCTCGTGCATGCGGGTACCGCCCATGAAATGGGCCTGCAGGTTCGCGCCCGGCCATGGCTGGTCGAGGGAGGTGAACTCGGCCTTGAGGCGCCCGATGCCGAGCCGCCCGAACTCGCGCGCCATCAGCTCCTGCATCCGGATGACCGTCAGCATGTCGATCTCGCTGGCGGACCAGTCGAGCCGCAGCTTGCGCTGGCCGAGCGGGTCGACCGCGCTGGACAGCAGCAGACGGCTGTCGCGGTTCGGCGCCTGCTCGCAGAACCAGCGCAGGTTCACGGTCACCGGGCCGGATCCCGACCCGCCGGCGAAGCGTCGGTACAGCACGTAGCCGATCCGGTCGACCTCGCCCACGACCACGCCCAGGTCATGGGCGAGCTGGGGCGGCATCTCGCCACGCCGCAGACGCCGGGCCATCTGGCGCAGCGTGCCGTATCCCTCGTCCCGCTTCCCTTCCACATGCGGCTCGAAGAAGACCGTGCAGTTCAGGATTCCCTCGCGCTCCTGCACGGCGGGCGACGGCTGCACCCCGACATAGAAATCGACGTCGCGGCCGGTCTTCTCGCTGCGCCAGCGGACTGCGTCGTAGAAGAGTCCCACCTCGGGCGGTGCGTCGAGGATCATCTGCCCGGTATAGATCCGCGGATGCCCCATGAAATAACGGCCGACATTGTCATGGCCGTTGCCGAGCCCCGCAGGCCGCGCCCGGTTCGAGAGCAGCATCAGGCGGGCGTTCTCTGGGCCGGCCGCCAGGACGTAGGTGCCGGCCTTGAAACGGTGCCTGTGGCCGGCGAGATCGGTTGCGCGCAGGCCGGTAACCGTCCTTCCGTCCGCGTCGGTCTCGATCTCGAGCACATGGGCGTGCAGAAACACCCTGGCCGGGCTGCCGGGCTCCTCCAGCGCCGCACGGTGGACCTCCCCGAAGCGCGTCGGCGGGCTGCGCAGGAACACCTTGTGGTTCAGCGCGGCCGCGTCGAGCGGCAGCTTCACGGAGCGGAACTCCTCGGAGGAGCGCGCCCAGGCCTCGGCGTCGTAGTTGCTGGACCCGAGTTCGCAATAGGCCGCGGCCCTCTGGAAGTAGCGGCCGAACTCCTCCGCGGAGATGGGCCAGCCGCTGTCCGGCACCCAGGCCCGGGGGGAGAGCTCATGCGGGGAGAAGGGGGCGCAGTTGCCGCCCCAATGTCCCGTGGATCCGCCGAACTGGCGCAGCCGCGCGAAGTCGAAATCGGCCCGGACGCCCTTCTCCTCGGCCTCGCACAGGGCCTGGACATCGGCATCGAAATCGAGGCCGCCGCTTTCCAGCAGGGCGACTGAGATACCCTTGCGGACGAGCTCGTTGGCGAGGGTGATGCCGGCCGCGCCGGCGCCGACAATGCAGATGTCGGCCTCGACCAGGGTTCCGTCGGGCAATGTGCGCGCGTCGATGATCATACCGGGCTCGTCGGCTCTTTCCGCCTGCATCGCAGCATGACGGGGACACGGCCGTCGCTCACCTGTTCAAGCCGCGGGCGGGAAGCGCCGCCGGACTAGCCCGGACTGAGCGCCACTGCCGCCGAGGGTGGCAGACACCCCCAAGCCGTTCGGACGAGCCGCTTCAGGCGAGATCCCGGTGGAAGGCGCTGAGCGGGTTCGCGCAGGGCCGGTCGTAGGGATCGTAGAACCCGGCGTAGTCGAGCCTTGCGCCGGTCCGGACGACCTGGAGGATGTTGGTCGAGAGGACGAAGTACTGCACGATGTCGTCGTCCAGCGCCTCGATGCGGCGCGACATCAGGCCGAGCCGATCGCCGCCGTAGTCGAGATAGGTTTCGATCAGCGTCCCCTGCAGACCCCGCTTCGCGATGCGCAGACGGGCATAATCCTCGAGGAACGTGACGACCGCCGGGTCCGCCGCCACTCCGGGGCCGAACTGGCGCCGGATCAGCGCGAGGCCATGCTCCACCGTCCCCTCGCGCGCCAGCGGCACCGCGGCCAGTGCGCCGCAGGCGATCCCACCGGCAAGCAGCCCCCTGCGCGAGATCCGGACCCTCATGACAGCGCCCGCCCTGCCAGCAGCGACAGCGCGCTCAGCGTCAGCGTGGGGTTCGCGGGCGAGCAGGTCGGAAAGGCCCCGGCTCCGAGCGCCAGCAGGTTGCGCACCGCGAATGTGGTGAGGTTCCGGTCCACGACGCCCTCGCTCTCCGTCCGGCCCATGCGGGTCGTGCCCTGGATGTGCCCTTCGGTCTTCGCCAACTCCGTGAAGCGGATGCGTTCCACGGGAAAGGGCATGAGACCCGGGAGCTTCGCCCGCGCACGGG
Source organism: Arenibaculum pallidiluteum (assembly GCF_017355985.1). Classification (GTDB taxonomy): domain Bacteria; phylum Pseudomonadota; class Alphaproteobacteria; order Azospirillales; family Azospirillaceae; genus Arenibaculum; species Arenibaculum pallidiluteum. Next base: position 295,472 of record NZ_JAFIQU010000005.1, on the reverse strand, counting down.
CCAGGCCCGCATGGGCGTAGTCGGAATGACCGTGCCAGGTGATCGAGGGCTCGTCGTCGGCGAGCGTCACCCGGTTCTCGGGGCGCGGCAGGTCCTCGGCGATCAGCTTCACGCGCAGGCGGTGCGTCCATCGGCCGGGCTCGCTGCGGAGCTCGGGCGGGGAATTGTAGTTCTCCAGCAGCACGGCGGCAGCCTCGCCTCGGTCGACCCCGGGGTAAAGCGCATAGCCGTGCCCCGTGATCGAGGTGCCGCCGTAATAGTTCTCCTGCCAGACGTCGACCATCGCGTTCTGGCTCGCCTGCTCGTGGATGCCGGCCCCGAGATGCGGGTTCGACAGCCCGGACCGGAGCAGGATCGCCGCGTTGAAGATCGCGTTGGCGCCCAGGGCGAAGAGCTGGCCGCCGATCTCGTGCTCCCGTCCGTCGGCCGTGCGAACAAGGGCCGTCCGCGCGGTCCCGCCTTCGGTCCGGATCGCGCGCAGCTCGGCTCCCGTCACGCAATGCAGCCCGTCCCTGTCGAATTGGTCGAGGCCGTTCAGGATGGTGAACTTGGAATCGATCGGGCAAAGGGTGCAGACGCCGTTCGCGCAGCACTGCGGGCGGCGCGTTCCGCTGCTGCGCGCCGTCGGCTGGGCGAACCAGTCGCGGCTCCCGGCACGCAGCAGCAGGTCGGACAGCGCGGGGGCGTGGGCGGGGCTCGGAAAGGGGCGGCTGCGGGGCAGCAGATGGTCCGAGCCGCCGCCCGCGATGTCCATCACCTCCTCGACCTCGCAATAGGCCTCTTCGAGCTCGTCGTAGGAGAGCGGCCAGTCGGTGCCGACGCCGTGCAGCGTGCGCAGCCGGAAATCGTCGGGATGGAAGCGCGGCGTGCAACCCCACCAGCAGTTGGAGTTGCCTCCGAACATGGTGTGCGCCGTCCAGATCTTGGGGTGCGCAGCGCGATGGTCCTTCCGGAAGCTCTCCAGCGGCCCGACGCGCCGGCTGGCGACCTGCTCAGCGTGATCGCGCATGCGGCCCTTCTCGATGAACAGGACCGAGCCGGGATCGCTGAGGCCGCGCGCGAAGAACATGGCGGCGAAGCTGGTGCCTGCGATCACGACGTCCCAGGTCCGGCTCTTCGCGTCCTCGACATCGATGAAGCGCATTGCGGAAAAAGCCTTGCAGCGGCGGCGCCCGCCGTGCGGGTTCAGTCCCGAACCTATCCGTGCTCCGGGGCCAGTCCCAAGATGGAAGAAGGTGAGCCGCACCGACCGCGCATCCCGATCGGATTAACCACCCGGCGCGGAAAAGCACCATTCAGCATGATCTGACGAAATAAGATTACCAACAGCATCAGCAACCCTGACCGACTCCGTGCGTTTCGGCTGCCGTGAATTCCGCCCAGTATAACGCGCCGCGTTCCACAGGAACGCTGGTCATTGCGAATATATCAATAATATTTAATTTCAAATATGGAAGACATCATGCAAGACCGAAAGGCTTTTTATGCGCCCTGCGTCTTGTTAATAGTGGCAACGCAGATTGTTTGCCAGTACCTCATTTCTGGTCTTGATGCGGATTACATATCTACGCACCTATTCTTCGATGATGTATTTTATTATATGAACATAGCTTGGAACTTCTTCGAATATGGGTTCTTCACGTTCGACGGCATCCACGCCACCAATGGCGTCCAGTTGCTATGGTTCCTGGTGATACTCGACATCGCGGCCTTCGCACCGACGAAGACCGACATGACCATCGCGGTGATGGTTGCGGTGATTCTGCTGAATGCGGCCGTTCACTATCCGCTCTGGCGGATCGGCCGTCTTCTCGCGAGACCGGGGCTGGGTCTCGCGCTCTCCGCCGCGCTGCTCTATGTGAACGTCTCGGGCACGGCCTACCTGAACGGAATGGAGGCCTCGCTCCATCTGCTGATCCTGGCCTGCCTGGCGGCCACCCTGCTCCAGGCGATGCAGCGTGCCCGGCGATCCGCGATGACCGGGCGCGACTTCGGCGCGGTTACGTTCCTGCTTGCCCTGTCGGTCTGGACACGGATCGACACGGCCATCTTCGCGGCCCCGCTCTACCTCGTTCTGATTTGGATCTATGCCGGCGGAACCCGGACCTGGCACTGGCCGCCCGTGCTCGCCTCGACCGCCCTTGCCGGAGCCATGGCGCTCACCATGCTCGCGGCCTTCCAGCACATGGGGGGAACCCTGCTGCCGGTCTCGGGGCTGGTGAAGCAGTCCATGTTCAACGAGGGCTTCGCGGCGAACCTGCCCGAGGTCCTCGCGCAGGTCCTGAAGCTGACGAATCCCTTCCTCAACGAGGTGGCCGAGGCGGCGCGGGCGGTCCAGAAACGCCAGCCCGTCGCCGTCGAGGGGCTGGTGCTGGCGGCCGCCCTGGGCCTGCCGCTGCTTGCCGGGTGGCTGCTCCTGGAGCGGCGGCGGAGCGCCGACGGCAGCGGCCGGCGCTGGCGGGCCGCAATGGCGCCCCTGCCCGGCCTGTGCGGACTGCTGGCGCTGGTCACCCTGCCCCATCTGCTCTACGTCGCCAGCTATCCCGCCTACATGGTCTGGTACACCTCGCCCTATGTGCTCCAGGTGATCCTTGCGACGGGACTGCTGATCCATCGGGTGGCGTGGCTCGCCACCGAGAAGCCGCTCCGCGATGCTGCCGCGCCGGCCGTCGCGCCGGTGCCGGCGCCCGCCTGGCCGCGCCCCGTGGCTGCCTGCATGGCGGCTGGGATCGCGGCCATGTCGGCCTGGACCCTGTCGCGCGAGAACCTGGCGACGGCGGCAACCAACCCTGCCACCCGGTGGATGGTGGCCCTTCAGGAGGAGCGGCTCGAGATCGCACGCTGGATCGCGGAGGACCTCGACCGCGACATCGTCGCGGCCGCCTGGAATGCGGGCCTGCTGGGCTATTACGGCGAGCGGCGGCTGATCAACCTCGACGGGCTCGTCAACGATGCCCGCTACCTGCGCGAGGTCCTGCCGCGCCAGGCCGAGGTGCTGCCCGGCTATCTCGCGCGCAACCGCGTCGCACTGGTGATCGACCGCACGGACTACGACTACGCCAGGCTGAGTGGCTTCGAGCCGGTGGAGCTCCCGGACCGGTTCAGACTGATGCGCATGGTCCGCAGCATGCACCTGCCCGCCGAGGCGCTGGCGCTGGAACAACTGATCGCCGCCGACGACGGCGGCTGAGGCGAGGACCTTACCGCGGCGGGGCTCAGGCGGCTTCCGCCAGGATCAGCGCCGCCAGCTCCTCCGGCAGCTCGCCGCGCACGGCCATCAGCCGCGCCTTCAGCAGCGCGATCTGGCTCTGGGCATGGCTGATCCCGCCATTGCAGGCGAGATCCAGGGCCACGCGGAACGGCACGCGCCGCACGTCCAGCACCTCGGTCCCATCGGGACGCGGCTCTCCCTCCTCCAGCCCCCAGGCAAGGAAGCCGAGGGTCCGGCCGTCGGTGAACCCCGTCGCATCGTCGCAGCGGAAGAGCTCGATCACGTGGCGGGCCAGGAGGCCGGTCTCCTCGGCGAGCTCGCGGCGCGCAGTCACGGCCGGCGCCTCACCGGGGTCGCTGCCGCCGGACGGCAGCTCCCAGGAATAGCGGCCGATGGGGTGGCGGTGCTGCCCGATCAGCGTGACGCGGCCGCGCCCGTCGATGGGCAGGACCAGGATGCCCAGGCTCTTGCGGTGAATCACGCCGTAGATGCCGCTGGCACCCGAGGGCGCGACGACCTGCTCGTGGCGGACGCTGATCCAGGGGTTGTCGTAGACGACCTCGCTGCGCAGCGTGCGCCATTCGCGGTCCGGCGCGTCGGCATCGGCGGAGAGCAGCGTGACGGTCATCGGTCCACCCTGGTGAAGCAGTGGCGCAAGGCTCACCCGTCTTGGTTAATGATCCATGAAGCCAGCTGCCCGGATCGCAGTCCGTGCCCGGCGTCGGCGCGGCCGCCCGGGCGCGTTGCGCGCCGGCCGGCACCCCCATCACCGCTTGCCGCTCGGGCCGGGGCGTGCCACGGTTCGGCCTGCCGCGGCGTCACGGCCCAGGCAGGCGCTGGAGAAGGGCATGCGTGACCAACGCTCGTCGGATGGAGGCTTGTGGCTGGCGGTCGCGGCGATGATCCTCGTCGTGACGGCCTCCAACATCCTGGTCCAGTACCCGATCAACGACTTCCTGACCTACGGCGCCTTCACCTATCCCGCGAGCTTCCTGGTCACGGATCTGACGACGCGCCTTGCGGGCCCGGCCCGAGCCCGGCGCGTGGCCTGGATCGGCTTTGCAGCGGCGGTGGCACTCTCGGCCCTGCTGTCGGAGCCGCGCATCGCCCTCGCCTCGGGAGCGGCCTTCATCAGCGGGCAGCTCCTCGACATCGCGGTGTTCCAGCGCTACCGCGACGGCGCTTGGTGGCGGGCGCCGCTCGTCTCCTCGTCCGTCGGATCGGCCCTCGACACCGTCATCTTCTTCGGCCTCGCCTTCGCCGGAACCGGCCTGCCGGTGCTCTCCATGATGCTGGGCGACCTCGGCGTGAAGCTCGCGCTCGCGGTGCTCTTCCTCGCGCCGTTCAGGGTGGTGCTCGGCATCGCCCTCGGGCGCAGCCCCGCCTGAGGGCGGCCATGGACGCGGGCTGCTGCAGCCATGGCTGCCCCGCGGGAGCGCCGGCTCCGGACCCGGCCTACCGGCGGGTGCTGGTGCTCGCCCTGCTGGTGAACGCGGCCATGTTCGCGGTCGAGGTCGTTGCCGGCGCGGCCGCGGGCTCCGTCGCGCTGAAGGCCGACGCCATGGACTTCCTGGCCGATGCGTCGAACTACGCCGTCAGCCTGTACGTGCTCGGCCGAACGCTCGCCCTCCGGTCCCGCGCCGCGTTGCTGAAGGGCGTCTCGCTCGGCGCGATCGGGCTGTGGGTCGCCGGCGAGACCGCGTACAACGCCATCCATGCGACGGTGCCGGATGCGCCGGTCATGGGCGTCGTGGGCATCCTCGCGCTGGCGGCGAACCTGGGCGTTGCCGCGATGCTCTTCGCCTGGCGTCGGGGCGATGCGAACATGCGCTCGGTCTGGATCTGCTCGCGCAACGACGCGATCGGCAATCTCGCCGTCGTGCTGGCCGCCGCGGGCGTCTTCGGGACAGGCACCGGCTGGCCGGACCTCGTGGTGGCGGCGATCCTCGCCTATCTCGCGACGACCGGCGCCGTGCAGATCATCCGGCAGTCCTGGCACGAGATCCGTGCGGACGGGAAGCCACCCCGTCGGGCTTCGGCATGAGGAAGCGGCGCACCCGGCCGCGCTCCTGGGCGGAGGTCATAGCTCGATTGGCTTATCGGCGCCCGGGCAGCCGCCTCTGTAACATGTCGCCGCCGACGCAAGCGGCGGAGAAGTGAGGATGGCGAATTCCGGGCATGTGCAGCAGGCCTGGCTGACAGCCGTCGTCGAATCCTCCGACGACGCGATCGCCAGCAAGGACCTGAACGGCATCGTGATGAGCTGGAACGGCGCGGCCGAGCGCCTGTTCGGCTACACCGCCGAGGAGATGATCGGCAACCACATCTCGGTCCTCGCCGCGCCGGGGTGCGAGGACGAGATGCCCAGCATCCTGGAGCGGATCCGGCGCGGCGAGAAGATCGACCATTTCGAGACCCGACGCCGGCGCAAGGACGGGACGCTGGTGGACATCTCGCTGACGGTCTCGCCCGTGCGCGACGAGTCCGGCACCATCGTGGGCGCCTCCAAGATCGCGCGCGACATCAGCGAGCGCAAGCGAACCGAGCGGCAGCTCCAGCTCATGAGCAACGAGCTCAACCACCGCGCCAAGAACGTGCTGGCCGTCGCCCAGGCCATGCTGCGGCTGACCAGGGCCGACACGATCGAGCAGTACCTTGCCGCCGTGCAGGGCCGCATCGCGGCGCTGGCGCGGGTGCACACCCAGGTCGCCACCAGCGAGTGGAAGGGCACCGACCTGCGCACCCTCGTCCAGTCCGAGATGGAGCCGTTCCACTCGGACACCGTGCAGATCCGCATCGACGGCCCCACGGTGCGCCTCGATCCGATCGCGGCGCAGTCCATCGTGATCGTCCTGCACGAGCTCGCGACCAACGCCACCAAGTACGGAGCCCTTTCGGTCGAAGGCGGCACGCTCGACGTCTCCTGGGACATGGCCCCGGGACGGGGCGATCTCGTCCTGCGCTGGTCTGAGGCGAAAGGGCCGCCGGTCAAGGCCCCGCTCGGGCGGAGCTTCGGCTCGCGCGTGATCGAGCGCCAGGTTCCCGAGCAGCTCGGCGGCACCGCCCGCATCGACTGGCTGCCCACGGGGCTTCGCGGCGAATTCACGATCCCGCCGCGCTACACGCTTCCGATCCGTTGAGCGGCCCGCCGGCAGCCTTTGCCGGTGGGCAGATCCGACCTCGATCCAAAGGCTGAGCCGCCGGCCGGCACGGCGCGCGGAACCCGCATGTTTCGGCGCGGAGCCGCCGTCGGCGCCCCTGGCATGGCGCGTGCTCGTGCAGCCGCGCCAGGGCCGCGACGGACCGGGAAAGGGCGCGGCCAGAACGGGCGCAGAGATGAAGCGATCAGCAGGCGAGTATTACGGTGTCGAGGATTTCGCGCGGGACGGCTGGGCCGTCGTGACCCGTCGCGGCGCGCCCTTCGAAACGGGACTGACGGAGCGCGAGGCGCTGAAGCTCGCCAAGCAACTCAACACCGCCTATGCCGTCGGCTATGCCGAGGCGAAGGACGACATCAGGCAGACCATCGAGCTGATGCCGCTGACCGGCACCTGATGCCGCCCCGCCGCGCCCCGAATGCCAATGCTGCAGCCCTGCCGGGCCGTCCAACGAACGGCTGAGGCTGCGGATTAATGCATCCCTATCCGCAAGTTTCCTTGAACCCGGCGCCGTGATCGCAATGGATCGGGCGATGGCGGCGCATCGCGGGCGGCGGGCGCGGCCGGTTCATTTGAGAGGCGGAATCCAGGAATGTGGAGCCAGGTCTACGATCCCTTCGGCAGCTCGGTGCTGTCGACGCTGTTCGCGGCGCTGCCGGTGGCCGTGCTGCTCGGTCTCATCGCATTCGCGCACATGCAGGCGCATCTCGCGGCGCTGATCACGCTGGTGATCGCGCTGGCCGTTGCGATCCTCGGTTTCACCATGCCGGCCGGGATGGCCTTCCAGGCGACCATCCTGGGGGCGCTGACGGGGCTGTTCCCCATTGGCTGGATCGTGCTGAACGTGATCTTCCTGTACCGGCTGACGGTGGAGAACGGGTCGTTCAGGGTCCTCCAGGATTCCATCGCGGGCATCACGCCTGACCGGCGGCTCCAGCTCCTCCTGGTGGCCTTCGCCTTCGGCGCCTTCTTCGAGGGCGCAGCCGGGTTCGGCACGCCCGTCGCGGTGACGGGCGCGATCCTGATCGGCCTCGGCTTCTCGCCGCTGGCGGCCTCGGGCCTGTCGCTGATCGCCAACACGGCCCCCGTGGCCTATGGAGCCCTTGGAACGCCCATCATGACGCTGGCGGCCGTCACGGGGCTCGACGCCTTCGAGCTCGGCGCCATGGCGGGGCGCCAGCTTCCCTTCTTCTCGGTGCTGGTGCCGTTCTGGCTGATTTGCGCCTTCGCGGGCTTCGGCGGCATGCTGCAGATCTGGCCGGCGATCCTGGTCTGCGGCGTCGCCTTCGCGGTGCCACAGTTCCTGGTGTCGAACTATCACGGCCCTTGGCTGGTGGACGTGGTGGCGGCGCTGGTCTCCATGGGGTGCCTGGTGGCCTTCCTGCGGGTCTGGCAGCCGCGCACGGTGTGGACGAGCCCGGCGCTGCGCGGACGTCACGACCCCAGCGCGGGGCCGCAGCCCTCCTCGGTCGGAGCAGCCGCCACGCCCACGGGCTTCCAGCGCCATGCGCCGGGCGCCGTGCTCCGCGCCTGGGTGCCGTGGATCATCCTCTGCGTCTTCGTCTTCGTCTGGGGCACCCAGACGTTCAAGGACCTCGTGAACCCGCTGTTCTTCCCGCGCTTCACCATGGAAGGCCTGCATAACCTCGTGCAGAAGGTGCCGCCCGTGGTGGCGCGGCCGACGCCCGAGGCGGCGGTGTTCGGCTTCAACATCCTAACCATGACCGGCACCGGCATCTTCCTCGCCGCCCTGGTCAGCGGCTTCGTGATGGGCTACACGCCGGCGCGGCTGCTGCGGGCCTACGGGCAGACGCTGTGGGTCGTGCGCTATTCGCTGGTCACCATCGCCGCCATGCTGGCGCTGGGAACGCTGACGCGCTACTCCGGCGTCGACGCGACGCTGGGCCTCGCCTTCGCGGGCACGGGGCTCCTGTTCCCGTTCTTCTCGGCGCTGCTGGGCTGGCTGGGCGTGGCGCTGACCGGGTCCGACACGGCCTCCAACGTGCTGTTCGGCGGCCTCCAGCGGATCACGGCCGAGCAGCTCGGCCTTTCGCCGACGCTGATGGCGGCCACCAACTCGACCGGCGGCGTGATGGGCAAGATGATCGACGCCCAGTCGATCGTCGTCGCCTCGACGGCCACCGGCTGGTTCGGACACGAGGGCGAGATCCTGCGCTACGTGTTCTGGCACTCCATCGTGCTGGCCTGCATGGTCGGCGGGCTGGTGATGCTGCAGGCCTATGTCTATCCCTTCACCGCCATGGTGGTCGGCGGCTAGGGTCGCACGGTGCCGGACGGGGCGGCGGAGCCCCGTCCGGCGCGCCTTTCGACGCCCCTTCGCCGCTCCCTTTGCCGGACTCTTCGCCGAACCTGGGCGGATCCCCTATCCGCCGAAGGAGGCCAGCACCACCTCGCCGTCGCCGACGCGCTGGGCCACGGACCAGCGGGTGAAGGCGGTCGGCGGGATGCCCGGACGCTCACCATAGGCGATGCCGGTCTCGGCATCGACGAGGTACTCGCCTACGGGCGAGGAGGCGACGACGATGCAGGGTGAGGAGTCGACGAAGGCGACCATGCCGGGGACGAGCCGATCGCTGGCTTGCATCGAGGCGAGCTCGACCTTCAGGTACACGTCGAAGAGCTCGAAGACGCTGTCCGTCCCCAGCGCGCTCATGCTGCGCCGGCCGGGAACGCCGCGGAAATCCCGGCCTTTGGGGTCCAACTCGACGGCGAAATGCCCCTCGGCCCCTTCCCAGGGCGCCTCGCAGCGCATGAACAGCACGGGATAGCCGTCCCGCCCCATGTGAAGGAACACCGATCCGACGGGCACCGTGGCGAAGGTCCGGGTGGCACCGATCGCATGCGTCTTCATAGCCGCCTCCGCAGCAAGGTCTCGCCTAGCACAAAAGTATTATAAATTACCTGGAATTGATAGGAGCGGATGCAGGGTGCCGCACGTGCGGATTCGGGACGCCCTCTTCTCCCCGGACTTGGCATGCCGTCCGAACCCAGCTCAAGCTGCGAGTCCCAAAAGATTGCCACCCCGTTAAAAACACAAAATTTTATCCGGATTGTCATAATCCCTTCGGATTTGTAGCGTGCGTGCGTCTCCGGCTCGACACCCCAGGATTGCACGCCCCCGCTACCATGGTCCTTTCCGACGACGTCCCGAAGCTCCGTTCAGCAATGATCGCCCTGGTGCGGCGCGGCGGCTCATGCGCGGCAGGCGCGGCGGCCGCGGCACTCGAGCTCTTCCTCGCGGCGCTGCCGACCATCGCCATCACGGTGCTGATCGCGATCATCAATCCCTTCGGTGTCAAGGACGCTGCGGAGGATGCATCGCTCGACGTCTACGAGCGGCTGATGGCCCCGTGGTATCCGCGCGCGGGCCAGGAGCAGATCGCGGTCATCCTCATGGACGACACGAGCCTGAGAGCGCTGGGGCAGCGCTTTCCTCCTGATTTCACGACCTATGCGCGGATCGGCGATGCGCTGACGGCGATCGGGGCGGAAGCCGTCTTCTTCGACTTCAACTTCATTGACCGGCGCGGCGATGACGCTGATATCGCGTTCTTCGCGGCAAGCCTCGGCAACCTGCCGACCTTCCTTGCCGCGACCGAGCCGGCCAGCACCGCGGAGACGTGCCAGGAGGTCAATGTCGTCAACCTGCCGGACATCGCCAAGGCGGTCCGGTCGGAGCCGCATCCTCTGATCCGCAACGATGGCCGGCGCGTCGAGCTCTGGCGCCAAGAGCCCTGCGCGCGTCAGGCGGACCGCCTCCCCGGCGCGGACCAGGCGGACTGGCCGTCCGGCCTGCGCCCGGCAGCCGCCCTGGAGCTGTACCGCTGGTACTGCTGGAAGACGGATGGTTGCCGCGGCAGCGCCGACGACCCGCGTGGCAATCCGGACGCGTTCCTGGGCATGACCCTGACGATCGAATGGGGCTCCGCCTGGCCGCGCGGAGCCGAATCGGTCCATCCCGCCTATGCGAAACTCCCGTCCGTGTGCCCCGACGACAGCCCGGCCTCGATCGTCCAGCAGTTCCGGCGTTCGGTGCTGATGGCCGAGAAGAAGGCCGGGGACATCCTGTTCGCGCGCGGCTGCTCTTACCATCCGGTGATCCGGGCGGAGTGGCTGCTGGAACCGGACGCGACCGGTGCCGATGCGGATGCGATCGGCCGCCTGCTGGCCGGGCGAGTCGTGCTGGTCGGCGCCATTTTCGCGGGCCAGAACGACGTCGCGGGCACGCCCGTGTTCGGAGACATGCCGGGCGTAATGCTTCACGCCATGGCCTTCGACAACCTCATCGTGCGCGGTGCCGGATTCCTGGGCACCTGGCCGGATGGCTGGTTCGGCGGTCTCGGCAGCGACGACGCGATCGAGCTTGCGATCGTGGGCGTCATGGCGGCGCTGGGCCACTGCCTCGCGAAGCTGGTCTCCCGCTGGCGCCCCCTGACGGGGCTGGCCGTCGCATGCGTCGTGGCGGCGGCCGGCGGGCTGCTGGGCTTCGGTTGCGTTGTCTTCCTGACGGCATGGCAGCGCTTCGAGCCCGTTAATTGGGTGGGCCTGATGCTGGCCGGCATCGTCCTGTCCCACCCGCTTCTGGACGCGATCACCGAGAACTGGCGCAGGCGCGTCGAGGGTCTGCGCAGCCAACTCCGACTTAGAAAGGAGTAAGGAGATGATTCGAACGACGATACTCGCCATGGGGCTGCTGTGCGCGCTCGCGGGCCCCGTGGCCGCGCAGGCGCCGGTTACGGTCGAGGCGATCAAGGCCGGGCCCGACGGTCAGGTCGCGATTTTCGATGCCTCGGGCAAGCGGGTCGGGGCGCTTCCCCTCGATGCCTTCCCCAAGGCGCCGTTCCCGGCCGCCGGCTACGACACCGGGTCCCGGCGCGTGAAGGTCGCCACCTCCCAGGGCGAGGTCTGGCTGGCGCCGTTCCACGTCAGGACGTCCGAGCGTGCCGGCGTCATAACCGACTGCCAGGCAGCAGAGCGCATGGCCGCGGTGAAGACGGACGCGGGCCGCGCCAGGTCGTCGCGCGGCCTGAGCGGGTGCCAGCAATGAGGGCCGCGCTCTTCGCTGCGCTGACCCTGCCGCTGGCCCTGGCCGGCTGCAAGACCATGGATGCCATGACCGCGGAGATCACGGGGCGGAGCACCTATCAGGCCGTCCCCGGTCGGTTCATCGAGGTCGCCGACAAGCGGCGCGTCGCCAGCGCCGATCAGGACCAGGTCACGCGGCTCGGCGAGACGCTGGCCGGCAGGGGTCCGGCGGTCACACGCGGCCTTGACGGCAGCGTGGAACTGCCCCGGGGGCTCGAGGAGCTGCCTGGCGCCGAGCCGCTCCAACGCTATGCGGAGGGCGTGCTGGCCCGCCTGCTGCGCGGCTGGCCGCACGCGGCCCCGCGGATCAGGGTGGTCGTCTCGACCGACAGCGGCTACGGCGCCCAGGCCTATTCCGGCGATATCGTGGAACTTCACCAGGGGACGCTGGTCAACTGCACGAGCGAGGACGAGCTCGCCTTCATTCTCGCACACGAGGCCGCGCACATCCTGCTCAACCACCTCGATGCCGACCGCCACCACGAGGCCGAGGCCGCGCTCGAGGACGGGGCGGCCGGCATCGCGCTCGCCGCACTCGCGAAGGCCGCGGATGGCAAGGCGCAGGCCTCCCAGGGCGTGGCCCTCGCCTACGGCGCGTACAGGGAGCTTCAGAAGAAAGTTCTGAAGCCGTCCTGGGACCGCCAGCAGGAGGACGAGGCCGACCTGCTGGGGCACGACCTCCTGCTCCTCGCGGGATACAACAACTCGGTCTACCAGACCGTGATGGAGCGGATGCAGGACTTCGAGAAGAAGCAGGAGGAGGAGGAGCGCGAGAAGCAGCAGCAGCTCGACCGGCAGGTCACCGAGCTGATGGAGTCTGGCCAGTTCGACGCCGGCATGAACGCCGCCTTCGCGCGCCTGAAGGAAGGGCCGATGCTCGTGCTCGAGCGGCTAGTCGGGCTCGTTGGCAAGGGTCACAACTCGGCCCAGCGGCGCCTCGACGACCTCGACAGCTACGTGATGCGCGAGGAGCTCTACGAGTCCGCCGGCCGGCCCCTGAACGAGAAGCCCTACCAAGCGGCGGTTTACCAGGGGGCCGGCCTGCGCGTCCTCACGCGCGGCGTCCTGGCCCAGCGCGCCGAGACCCTGATCGGCCGAGGCGAGCATGCCGAGGCCGAGGCGCTGCTGAAGGAGGCCATGAAGGGCGGCTTTGAGGGCGACCCGGAGCTGCGGTACCAGCGGGCGCAGCTGCATGCCGCCCAGGGCAGGACCGATCTCGCCATGAAGGACCTCGAGGTCGCCCTGCGCAGCCCGGCCGCAAAGGAGAAGGTCTACGCCAAGCTGCAGCAGCAGCTTGCCCTCGCCGGAAAGCTCACTCAGGCGCTTGCGGTGCTGGACCAGGCGGATCGCAGGTTCGGCGGCGCCGAAGGCCGCTATCCGCAGCGCATCGCCCTGCTGGCCGCGGCCGGCCAGCACAGGGACGCGGGGGCTGTGTACGACCGCTGCCGTGCGCTGAAAGGCAACCCCGTCGTCCGTCATTGCGACCTAGCGGCCAGGGAGGCGCTCGCTAGGCAGCAGGCGCCGTCTGCGCCGCCAGTGGTCGGCAGCTGAGCCGAGGCCGGGCGGGGCCCCGATGGGTGCCCCGCGCCGTGCCATAAGATGCCGCGCGCCGGGCGTGCTATAGAGGGCGCTCCGATCCCGGCATTGGCAGTGGAGCCAAGCAGATGGACGCCCAGACCCTCATCCTCCACGAGCAGGAAATGGTGCGGTGGGACGGGGCAAGGGGCGAGGCTTGGCAGGCTCGACGCTGCACCGCCTCGCGCCCCAGGGAATGGGCGCGGGCGGCGACTTCGAGATCGCGACCAATGGCGAGGACGCGGTTCTCCAGAGCCTCGGCCGGAAGTTTGGCGCGCAGCCGTGCGCGATCGTCTTCGACGTCGGCGGCAATCGCGGCACTTACACGAAGGCGGCCCTGAACCGCTTCCCCAACGCGGAGATCTACGTGTTCGAGCCTACCCGGCATGCCCATGCCGATTTCATCGGCAACGTATCGGACAGCCGGTGCACGGCGCTCAATTTTGGGCTTTCGGATACCGGCCGGGAGGTCGTGCTCCATTCGACCGTCCCGGCATGCGGCCTCGCCCCGATCTACAAGCGGCAATTGGATCACTATAACATGAGCATGGACTAAAGAAGATCGTAACCCTGAGGCGGCTCGACGACGTCTGCCGGGAACGGCAGATCTCCAGGATCGACCTGCTGAAGCTCGACACCGAAGGGAACGAGCTGGCCGTACTGAACGGCGCCGGCGCCATGCTGGCCCCCGACACCATCCGGGCGATCCGGTTCGAGTTCGGAGGGACATGCATCGACGCGCGGATCTTCCTCCAGGACTTCTGGTACCTCCTGAAGGACTATTCGCTGTTCCGCATCCTGAAGAACGGACTCGTCAAGGTGGAGGCACTCAGAGCTCGACGAGAACTTCGCGATGCAGAACTTCCTCGCCCTTGCGCCTGAACTGGTGCCGTAAACGGGTCTCGCGGTTCGGTGCCGACAAGTGATCGCCGACGGCAGCGGTTTGAAATGAGTCCGCGAAGTCCGGTCGCAGCAAGACCGCGCGCATCGTAGCAACCGAGAGGAGCATCTTACGTCGGGTGAGTGTCATCGGCGCACAGCCTCGAAGCCCGGCGAGTTCCGCATTGCCGACTGGTCCGCGAGACGATCGCATGGGCGGGATCGTGGAAGAGGCGCGGCGGAATGAGCCGCGATTCCGCAGGGTCGCGCAACATGCCGCGGGGACTGCGACGGCGTACTGCACAAAAACAAAGCCCCGCACGAGGCGGGGCTTTGTTTTCTGGCAATCGGTGGCGTCCCCTAGGGGAGTCTCCCCCATTTCAGCCGTGTAGGTGGCGGAAATGCTAGGGAGAGGACGGCTTGCAGCTAAGCGGATCGAGGGCCGGACGGGCAATTGCTACGGCATTTGCTACGACGGACCACATGACCGGCATCGCAAACCTGCAACTCAGAGCAAACGGGATCTACTATCTACGTCTGTTCATTCCATCGGATCTCAGAGGCCGCTTTGGGCGAAGCGAGATCACGCGGACGCTTCGAACTTCCGACAAATCCGTCGCAGAAAGGTCATTAGCCCTGACCAAAGCTGTAGGGCTAAGGCTCTTCGCCATGACGCGAGCCAATCCGAACCTGTCCGAAGCCGACCTCAAGGAGATCACCCGACGCCAATTCGCTAAGGCACTGGCTGAGGCCGATGACCTGCGGCTCAGGACGTGGATCAACTTCGAAGCTCCTGCGGATGCCATTGATCTGCAATCCGAGCAGTTGGACATGGCCCGAAGCAACCTGCGCACGAACCGTCTCTATGGGGCCGAGGAAACCATCAGGGAGATCGAGGCAGCAGAAGGTATCTCTATCCCCCTCGGCACCCCGGCCCATAGGAAGCTGGCACACCTGCTGACCAGGGCTGACGTGGAGATCAAACGGATCATCTTCGACCGCATGTGCGGAGACCTGGATGCCGGTCCGGAAGATCCCATGTTCGTGGATGGTCAGGAGCCCGCTCCCCTGCCCACACCCCAGGATGCCGAGGTCAAGGCTAAACCGCCCCTGACGCTGACTGCGATCTACGCGAAGTACGACGCAGAGCGCGGCTTGCCGCCGAAGAGCAAGGCCAAATTCGATACGGCTGTTAGGCGGTTCTGCGACGTGAACGGCGACCTCCCTATCGCGGCGATCACGAAGGCTCATGTCCGCGATCTCAAGGACGCTCTGCTCAAAATGCCGAGGACGCTAACCGCTGCTCAGCGCGCTATGCCGATCCCTGAAATCGTGAGGGCGTTCGAAGGCAACGACGCGGAACGGCTGAGCGCGGGATCAGTCAATGCCGACATCGCCGCCCTGAGCGCCATCTTCGGCTGGGCTCAGAACAATGACTACTGCGCTACGAACCCGGCCCATGGGATCAAGGTGGCGGAGGCTAAGAACGTCGATAAGCGGCGCCTGCCATACGATGCTGCGGACCTTGCTCGGATCTTTAACTCCCCCGTCTTCCGAGGAAGGCGCTCCGAGCACTATTCGACCAAGCCGGGCTCAATGATGCTCCGGAATGCGGACTATTGGCTGCCCCTGCTGGCGCTCTTCGCGGGCGCTCGGCTGGAAGAGCTTGGTCAGTTGCGCGCATCCGATGTGCGGCATGACGACGGGGTGACCTACATCGATATCAACACGTTGGACGAGGGAAAGAGCGTCAAGACGCGCCAATCGCGGCGAAAGGTGCCACTCCATCCGGAATTGGTCCGTTGCGGCTTCCTGGCCCACGTCGATGAACGACGGAAGGCGGACAGTCCCTTGTTGTTCCCGGATCTCAAGGGTGACAACAAGGGCCATGCCACCGGCAATTGGAGCAAGTGGTGGGGCCGATACGCTCGGGCCATCGGTATCACCGACGGGCGGAAGGTGTTCCACTCATTCCGGCATGGGTTCAAGGATGCCTGCCGGGCTGCACGGATCGAGGAAGAGGTTCACGATGCCCTAACTGGCCATTCGGATGGCGGGGTTGGCCGCTCCTATGGCGGAAACGGGGTGCCGTTGGCTGTACTGAGCGAGGCTATGGCGAAGATCACCTATAAGGGCCTGGATCTCTCGCACCTTCACCCCTGAGCCCATCTAAGCCCGTAGAATGCCCCGCGGCTGAGTCCGGCTCGCCTGGCTAGATTGCTAGTAGCGAGGCGTGGCGGACTCTCCACGGATTTACCTGCTATTCTTCCATTCCTAGACGCATCAAAGAGACCCGAGCCGCACACTGAATGCATTCAAGATAACCAGAAGCAGGACAATCAACGTACGGCACCACTAGTGCTAGTAAGCACCGTCAACATAGCAGGTTTCCGGCGCGCAGCAGAATACGCATGGTCACATGGGCTAGGGAGGGAAAATCTATGCTAAAATTTCCCAAGCTTCCTCTGACCGCATTTGGGAAGCAAATGTATTCTCGCGCTTACAGATTGCAGGCCCGCATAGATGGCGCCAGAGAGTACGCAAAATTACTTTCCGATGACACCGCGAAAATAGCCGCAGTAAAGTACGCTGATATCGCCGAAAGCGCATTATCGGCCGACCAACTCGAGCGGTCCGCGCAAACTATTATTCTAGCAGAACGGCTAATCATAAATACATACTCCGACGCTCAAATATCTGCCCTTGCAGCGTCCCTGGCAGCCAAAGCAAGTGCCCTACTCCCCTCAGTTCATGGCAAACCAGTTCTGGATCTATTAGCAACGCTATCCAGCGACCCCAAAAAACAAGGCCACGACCTAAGAGCCGTCGTAATAGAAGCGTTTGATCTTTATGAGAAGCAAGTCATTTACCTCTACGACACACGAGAACGCACATCGTCGCGAATATTTTGGCTTACGATTATATTAGCATCTTTCATATGCGCCCTGGCATACCTGATATATACGAGACCAGACCTCGCTGCAAAGTTGTACCAAATCAAAGAAGTTAGCACAGAGGACATGGATAGCGATGTTATGGTTGCAACATTTGTTCTTGGAGGGCTTGGCGCCTGCTTGAGCGCCCTCCTAACACTCACAACTTTGGGCCAATCACCAAGCGCCTATGAAGGGCTAGCTGTTACTGTAGCACGGCCTCTTGTCGGGGCAGTTACCGGGCTAGTTGCCGTAATGTTTGTGCAGGCCAGTTTGGTAACATTCAAGAGCATCGGAGCAGTAGGTCTGGTGGCCTTCTTATTCGGCTTTAGTGAACGTCTGCTTATCGGCGCAGTTCAGCGATTTGAGTCTTCTCAACGATAACAGCCTTGGGCAGCAAGCCCGCTTCGTCAAAGGTAAAGACTCGGCGCATCGAAGGGCTTACCGAATTTCAACGCCTTCTGAATGCCGTAGAACATGGTCGCAATCCCCTCATGGGCTCGTTGCTCCGGTTCGCCATCGAAACCGGCATGAGGCGAGGCGAGTTGGTCAATGCGCGGTGGCAGTTTGTGGATTGGGCGAGGCGCACCCTGCATATCCCCGAAACCAAGAATGGGCACCCCCGGACAATTCCCCTTTCCGGAGAGGCCATTCGCATTCTTAGGGGCATCCTAGATGGGGGTCACGACTCAGTGAGGATCTTTCCTCTCTCAGCCAACGCTGTCCGTCTCGCCTGGGGACGATTGATCAAGCGAGCCAGGATCACAAACCTCCGCTTGCATGACTTACGCCATGAGGCTGTCAGCCGGTTCTTCGAAAAGGGGCTGAGCGTCCCCGAGGTCGCCCTTATCTCGGGCCATCGGGATTATCGGATGCTAGCCCGGTACACGCATTTGAGGCCGGAGGACGTAGCCAAGAAGCTCGATTGAGCTAAGGGCCTCAGGAGGCCATAGGGAGCCCCGTGGTTGAGTCTGATTGCTTCGGCTAGGCAGGGAACCCGGCAGGTCGTCGGCCTCACTGCGCGGAGGCTATGGCGAGTCACAGAATGCATCAAAGAGGCAGTTTCGGACGCCGCCCGGCCGTTTACAATCCGTTAGCTTTTAAGTAAGATTTGAATAACTATTGGTGTGGCACCTTTGCGTCGGCTTCAAGAGAAGCTAATGCAGTCGGTCACGGACGCGAGTTCGTGGCCCTTTTTTTTGGTTCTTGGAAAACATGGAGAACACTAAGACCGGCTCAGGCATCAGCCTGAACCGAGAGACGCTGCTTGCTCAGAACCCCACGTTAGACGCTCGCCTATCCGAGCAAATCGACGCAAGCGCCGGACAAGAAGCCTGCTGGCGGTGGAACGGTGCCACCAACAATGGCCGTCCAGTCATCAGCTACTCAATGGATGGAAAGAAAAAGCTTGGGAAGGTTTCCCGTATTCTGTGCGCACTCAGGGATGGAACCCTCCGAGGGGACATGGATGTGGGCCACCATTGCCACAACCGATGGTGCGTAAACCCTCAGCATCTTGATCCGATGCCTCCCGAAATGCACCGGGCGTACGATAAGGCACCTAACGCGTGGAAGCGTCGAGCACGGGCAATTGGGAACGAAATGAACTCCTTAGTTCGCCGCCTTAAGGCTTCGGATTGGGAAAAATACGCCAACCCTGATCAGGCCGTAGACGATAGGACGCTAGCCGCAGCCATAGCAAAAGGCTACGGAATGCCATGGTATCGTGCACTTCGAATTGCAAAATTCCAAGAGCCATGTCCGAATACAGCCGAGTTCCGGGAATTCATAAGGAGCCTTCCTTAAATAGGCCCTTCGAAACTCTGAACGAAGGCATCCACACAGTCATCAAAACAATGCAAAGCGCAGCAGCCGCAAGGCTGGCTGCGCGACTACACATCAACGAGAGGTTCAGATAACTGCCATATAACCATGTAGCCATACGAACATACTATCATCTTGCTCTATGGCCTTGCAGCCATAGTGCCATGCCCTAAACTAGAACAGCCCAAATGACTGACAACACCACCATCTACGGGAACGCTCCCGAAGGTGAATATAACGCCATGCTTGTTAGCGCCGAGCCCGCTCGCTTCAACGGCTCCAAGGCACCCAACCGCTTCGTTGTTGGCTTCGCCCTGATGAACGAGCAAGGAACGGACACTTGCGAAGATCCTAACGGCGATACGCTCTATGCCGTCGCTGTCTGCAACATCACCAAGGGAGGTTTCAACCCTAAGAGCAAGAGCGTCAAGATCCGGAAGGCGCTACTGACTGCCGACGAGTACGACCCCTTTAAGCACGCCAGGTGGGTTCCCGAATGGGACCACTTCCTAAAGCTCCGCCCGGATGGCACCAGCCAGGTGTTCAAGATCCGCACTCAGTGGAGGTCCGAAGGAAGGAAGGCCGTCAGCGTCGTAACGCACATCCAGCGCCCGCGAGACGGACAATGGGCCTGCATCGAGGGCGAGTTCGAGGGGCCGAATGCACCTTCCAGCAGGCGGAGGGAGATCAAGCCTGCTCCCGAGGCTCCTAAAGAGCCTGCTCAGGCCATACCCGCGTCTAGCGAGGGCTCACCGGCCACAAAGGCGCTCCCTCCCGTTTGGACTGAACGGCCACCTTTCAAGTGGCTGAGCCGGACAGGTAAACGGCTCACGCTGACTGATGACCAGATCAACCGTCTCCCAGCGGCGGAAGTCAACCTTTACTTCGTCTGGGATAGGTCGGGAGACAAGAGCCGTCCGTGGTTCGACCAGAACAGCGGCGAGCTACTTACGTTGGACGAAGCTGCACTATCTACCTTTGGACTAGACGCAACAGCCCAATACAAGGTCGATCATCTAAAAGCATTTTGCGCCAGGGAGCTTGAAGCGGATGAAGATTATCAAATCGTAAAATCTCTCGGGATCGCAGACTGCTTGGGCGATCTGGACGACATGGACGAATAGCTGAAATTGCCTGGCGAATGAGGGCGCAACGTGACTCGACCGTGAGCGTCCCTCACTCCACCACCAGATCGACCTTACCATTGCCCCCACCGTATGGGGGTGTCTTTCTCGCCGTTACATGGCATGCGCAATCTACTCGGCGCTGATCCCAGTTCGGCGTTCAAGGGCAGCCGCCTTCAAGCACCCAATCGTACGAAGTTGCGTGACATGCTAAACTTCTCGCCCGGGTTGAGCGGAGGCTTTTGTGCTGCGCAAGGTTCTGATCACATCGCTGCTCACGCTGGCGGCATGCCAGACAACTAATGCCCCACCGCAGAAGCTGGCCCACTCTGCGGGCTCGCTGGACCTGCACACATGTCCGGTGACCGGCTGCGTGGCACAGGCCTTCATCGAGCGACTACCTCTGCTCACGCCAGACGAAGTCATGACCTACTGGCAAACGGCTGAGATGCCGACGCAGATCATGCCCGGCCGCTTCATCACCGGCCGCTTTCGAGTCTTTGAGGATATGAGCACCAATGCTCAATCCACGGCCACAATCGCCAAGGTTCTGGCGCATCGCGGCGCTGATGGGCTCCGCATCAGCCATACAGTCGCCGTCAAGGATGGAATGCGCACAACGGTTTTCTACGACAACGGCACGCCAGGCGCCCCCATGACCGAGAGCGCGGCGGGTGTGTGGCCCGAGAGATACGCGGTGGTGGTTTCGAAGAGCAGTCAGCTTGTCGCCACAGACCTGTTCGCCGGCGGATCAAAACCATTCAGGATCGAGTTGATCGGTGATGATGAATGGGGCGCTGCCAAGAAGGTGGCTGAATTCGCGCAACGGTACACCGCCCATTGAACACGCAACCATGATCGAAGCAGACATTTATCGCGCGGCCAACCTGTTGATCCAGCAACACGGTGACGAAGCAGCGATCCACGCGGCAATGCGTGCGGATGAATTGCGTGAACAGGGTGACGAAGCAGGCTACGCGACCTGGAAACGGATCGTTACAGCCATAGACGCTCTTCAAGCCCAATCCATTCCGCCAGGCAGCAGCCGTCAATAGGCTGCCTCCGACTCGTCAGGCTGGCTATTCGCTGATGTGCCGAGCGTGAAAGCTGATCAGGCCCCGGGCACCGCAGCCGCGACACTTCAAGTTTGGGCCGATTTCCGCCAGCCGGATCGTGTGGCCATAGCTGGCCAACAGGGCAATGAGATTAAGAGGCCCCGTGCGGAGGCAATAGCCGCACTGCACCCTCACGACCATAGCAGGGCGCACCAGATCCCCGAGCCGCATGTGGGCGACATGGCTGGCGTCCTTGTCATGGCTTTCTGGCATCAGATGGCAATCGGCTGTCATATGTTCCCTTTCTGTTCTACCATCCGTCCAGTGGGAGGGACAAGCCATGAGTTTTCGAACCGTTCCCCTGGATCAGGCCCGGCTCAGCCATTGCACACACCCGGAGGCAGTTCGATTAACTTGTCTGGGTTGCCGGCACATGGACCACCCTGAGAGCCTGCCGCCTCTGGTAGTGGCCTTGGGACCCGAAACTCCGCTGGCAGACCTGATCCCCCGCTTCGTCTGCCGCAACTGTGGGACCAGGGGACAGGTTGCCGTCGAGGTTCGAGTCCCAGCATAGCCACTCAAAGGCACGTCCGTACCGCAGGACAGGCGAAGGCGGCCAGTGAGCCAGATACGGCTAAATGCGTTCTCGATAAGCGGATCAGGGCTTGGTCGTTGCGCACACGGCAGCCCTGCTTGAGTACCACCGTCGCGTCGCCGAAACCGGATCAGAATTGGCGCAGGCGGACCACTTCGCCAACATTGCGGCACGTCGAGAAGATGGCAGAACTCCGAGAGAGAGATTGGGGCCACCCAGCAGGAGAGTGAAATCTCTACTCCGGCGTGGTGTATTGCATTTATAAAATTGCCGCGGCAGAATTTACCAGAAACAGTGCTAATTCTGATAGTAGGGCCTACATCATGGACATAGTGGCCAGCATTATTGTGGGCCTTATGATCGCTGCTGCCCCTTTCGTACTGATTGCGGCCGCAATCGCATGGATCTTAGGCCCCATCATTATCCTGATTTTACTAGATCGCTTCCTTGATCAACCACTTACACTTATCATGGCGGAGCTTTGCGGTGCGGTAGCACTCGTTGTTACAGCTATTGCTGGATTTGCTTTGGAAGGGAACAATAAAGACGATGTCACGCTCTCAGTATTTATCGTCCTTGTAATAGTATGGACCCCGCCAATATTACTGTATCAGAGATACAAGCGGTCTAAGGCGCTGGCCAAGAATGGCAGCCGCATCACTGTTATAAGCCCCTCGCGCTGATCACAACCAAGCCTACTTCTTAACTCAGCTAATCAAGCTGCATTCTATAACTGCCGCTTGACCCTTTGCACGACAGACACCCCCACGCCGAGCGACTTGGCGATCTTCTGAATGCCCATGCCAGCCGCGAGGGAAGCTCGTACAGCGGCTTCCTTGTCTGCGGCTATCTGCGGCCGTCCGAGACGCTTACCCTGCGCCCTGGCCCTCGCTAGGCCCGCGTTGACGCGCTCCCGGATCATGGCCCGCTCGAACTCAGCGAACACGCCTAGCATTTGGAACATGGCCTTGCCGGCTGGCGTAGACGTGTCGATCCCCTGCTGATGCAGGAAAAGGTCAATGCCAAGGCCGTGAAGCTCGGCAAGGAAACTGACAAGATCCTGTAGGGAGCGCCCTAGCCGGTCCACGGACCACGCCGCCACCATATCGAACTTGCGCCTAGCAGCGTCCCTCATGAGCCGGTCAAAGGCGGGGCGTTTCTCGCGCCCCTTGGCCCCACTGATCCCGTGATCCTCGTAGACCTCCACTACCGTCCAGCCTGACCGTGTAGCAACCGCCTCAAGCTCGCGACGTTGGTTCTCAGCATTCTGTCCGTCAGTTGACACTCGAAGATAAATTGCTACCAGTGGCATGGTTATTCACCAGACAGGCTGATTTTAACAAGTTCAAAGGCGACGCCTTCCACTATATGACCGGCAATTGCGTAGGACAGCACCAAAGCAATTACGAGCAACTCCACATAGATTATTAGCTTGAATGGCTCAGACAGCGCATCCATTCTGCGGACCAGTCGATCACACCACCGCACAATAAATAGCGAAGGGTAAATCGATAGGAGAACCAAAAACAACATCGCCAGTTCATCAACAAACCTATTACTTGTTCGTATTGCCAGAGCCTCAACAATTGCAGCGAGCGTGACCCATTCTAGATAAGTAAATGCTGCCTTTATTGATGCCGTGCCATACTTGTGAATAGCATCCCCAAATGCAGGGGAGCCCATCGACCAGAAGCTCTTCATGATGCACCGTGTTCGCATTTATGAAAAACAAATGGGGAATATGCGTACGGATTTCAACTGATTTCCGTACAGTCCGACTGACTCGACCAACGCCGCAGGTTTCCTCGATCGGGATGCACCGATTGCAGAGGGGATTTCGGTACACCCTCAAAGCGGCTTCGGAACCGCAGAGCATTCCGGTATAGGTCGGCGCGATGAACGTGCCGCCCTCCCCATCCATACCCGGAACGCTTCTCCTTGCCGCGCTGGCGCTCGCGGCCTTTGGCTACGCGGCACCAGCCTCAGCCAAAGGAGCCGAGATTGTCGGCGTCGCATCGGTCATCGATGGCGACACCCTAGAGATCCGTGGGCGACGCATCCGCCTTCATGGCGTCGATGCTCCTGAGAGCGCCCAGCAATGCAAGGATGCTTCAGGGCGTCCATATCGATGCGGACAGAAGGCAGCCTTGGCACTGGCCGACAAGATCGGCCGGCGCAACGTCCGATGCCAGGAACGGGACCGCGACCGCTACAAGCGCATCGTGGCCGTCTGCCGAGTCGGAAATGAGGATCTGAACGCCTGGCTGGCCAGCGAGGGCTTAGCCCTGGCCTACCGGACCTATAGCCGTGATTACGTGGCGGCTGAGGATCGAGCCAAGCTGACCAAAGCGGGGTTGTGGGCTGGCGAGTTCCAGGCTCCCTGGGATTGGCGGAAGAAGCATAGGTCCCGGAACAGCAGCAATATACACTTGGGAGGAAATAGATAGCTCTCTCACGAGCCGAAGCGCCTCCCCACGCATTGCGTTGAACCCCCTAGCATGGGCCAGGCCCGGGCACGCCGTTCATTATTATACACTCGCCAGAAGGAGCGTAATTGGGCGTGTTAACCTGATATCTTGCAGCTGTCCGCCTAAATACCTGATGCAGGCCGGCGGGAAGGACCAAAGGATCAAACGGAAGGCTCGCAGGTTTACTATATAAAAGAAAAAGGGTCAGCCAATTACGATGCCGACCCTGAGTATTAATCTAAAGGACGAGCGGCAACTATCCCGACGTGTCAGGCTGGCCGTGCAGCATTCTCAATAGCTTCATTCACGCGATTGCGAAAAAGCAGCGGATCATCAATACCGGGAATAGGCGTTGCGCTCACACCCGAACCTGATACGAGCACCGAGCCTGCACCGAAGAGACGCCCAATCACACCCTGCCGCACCTGAATACTATCGACCTTCTCAAGTCTCTGCTCGATCGTTGAGCGCCTTATAAAGCCAAACTTCGCGATCACTCGCTGGTTCGTCAGAGCCAACTCAGTCGTAAGCTTCTTTGCGATAGCCTTGAGCAGCAAAATTCAGCCCAGAACAAGAAAAGGCCAGGAGAATACGCCAATCAGTAGACAAATAATTGGAGCGACATATATGGACCAATGGACCTTTGCTTCATAGATAACCTCTTCGCCTTTCGTCAGATTGCTGCGAACGTAGCTCATATCGTCTCCCACGCATTGCTGACCTGGCTAAGCCGTCTGCCAGACCTTCGACGGAAAACGATATGCGGGCCGGAGCGCGCTTACAACCATCGAAAGTGGTAAATGCCGCGTTACACTCGCACCGTCGATCTACTGAACCTATGGTTCTCATGCCTTTCCCAAACGAGGCGGGTGGTCCAATACACGCTTAGTTTCCAGCCCTCCCGTGCTGGCGATACCGCCTTACCATCGCGTCAGTAACGTCCTCTGGATAGCAGAGGGGCGCGTAACCACCCTTCCGGCTGTAGGCGCTTCGCCCGCCACACCGGCTCCCATTCCGAGCCGAGTTGTAGGGGCACGGACAGTTGCCGGGATACGAGTCAATGGACTCCTGGATGATGGCCTTGCGAATGTCCGAGTCGGACCGAGGCGGCTCCTTCGCCCACGCCACCGAGCAGGCAAGCCCGACGACCACCCCGGAAACGAGCAAACTCCGCATCCCTTGCCCCCAAGGTGCAACTTTGCCGGTTAAAGAACATATCGCATTTCCTTCACGAGAGGTATCGTATTAAGCTCAAATCGCGCTTGTGGTCTGACCCTAGAATAGAGCAGCTATGTCGATCGATGCGGTTCGCGCCTATATCACGAACAAGGTCTTTGAGCCCGCATTGGCGAGCCCCGCGGTAAGCGACGAAGTTAAATCAACCGTTAGGAACTCCGTACGCTGGCTAAACCAGTTCAGGCGTGTCGGTGACTTACTTCATTATATGGATAGGTTTCGCGAAGCTCCTGATACTCCGGTTTATACCGGCTTGAAGAACGCTGGCCTTCTAACGTTTGAGGACATCCGCGACGACCTCCTGATGAAATTTGCCGCCTTTCGAGACGAGCGGACGATTTTGGAAGATTTTGTTGTCGGACAAGAGTACAGGTCAGATGATTTAGTTATTTTCGCGGAGATTTATGATAACCGCAGTGGCGGTATACTTCCAATCGGCAAAGTCGGGCGCTACAAGGCCGTATTTATCAAGGCGACTCTGAATGGCGGGAAGTACGCCAACGAGTGGCTCACAGCAGGAGAAAGGCTCAAGTATTTCCTAAAGAGCCGAACAAACAGACACAGCGGCGCCATCGAGTTTAAGGAGAGCTATATCGAGAACGCGGCCATAATCGAATATCCGGACACACCTATCTACGCATTTACCAGGCCCGATGAACGATCCACATTTACGCTTGCAGGCATCTTTCGGAACGCTGGCGTCCACACCGAACCCGATGGTTCTAAGTGGTTCGACCTTGTCCTGCGCGACCAACGTAAGAATGCTCCGGCCCGCACAGAGACGCAGCTTAAGGAGGATTTGGAGCAGGCGGTTCGCAAGGCGCGCGCATCCTCTAGGGCCGAGCGGAAAGCACGCCTTGATGTAGCGCCGAAGAAGCCCGCGACTGTGACCGTATTGGCGAAAGCTTTCATCCGGAATGCCGACGTGATAGCGGAGGTCCTAGATCGCGCCAACGGTACCTGCGAAGGCTGCAATGAGAGCGCGCCATTTGATCGGCGCTCAGATGGCACCCCTTACCTTGAAGTCCACCATAAAGTGCCCCTCGCGGCAGGCGGCGACGATACGGTTGAGAACGCGGTGGCGCTTTGCCCGAACTGCCATCGCAATGAGCACTACGGCGCGCCGTTATGGCCTGTGGAACAGGCTATGCCGACGAAACCATCATCATAAATCGGTCAGTAAGTATCTCCAAAAGTCTGCGAGACCATTATGTCGAGCAACGCCTACCAGCGGCTCCGGATCTTCCTGGAACGCGAAATGCGCCAATCGCACATCTATCAGCCGGTGATGATCCGGACCTTGTTGGAGCGCGGCGGGATCGCTCACAGGCGGGATATAGCCCGCGAGTTCCTGACCAGGGATCGCAGCCAGCTTGAATACTATGAGCAGATCGTGCGGGAAATGCCCGGCCGAGTGCTAGCCAATCGCGGCATGGTCGAGCGGGATGGACAAACCTACCGGCTAACGGTCGATCCAGCGGCCATGACCGACGCGGAGCGAGCCGACCTAATCGCACTATGCGACTGCAAGGTTGCTGCATACCTCGATGCCCGCCCCGATCCTTGGAGCCATAGGCGCAAGTCGGACGGCTATATTCCCGGCAGCCTACGCTATGACGTTCTCAAACGTGCCGGCGGACGCTGCGAGGCTTGTGGCATTTCGGCTGAGGCAAAGGCTCTCGAAGTCGATCACATCGTTCCGCGCAACAACGGCGGTAGCGACGATCCGAGCAACCTCCAAGCCCTCTGCTATACCTGCAACGCTCAAAAGCGCGACCGAGACGACACCAACTTCGGCGCAATCCGACGCAGCTATGATGATCGAGACGCAGGCTGCGTGTTCTGCAACCTGCCTCAAAGCCGCATCGTAGCCGAGAACGAACTCGCCACCGCGATTAGGGACGGCTTTCCGGTCACCGAGGGCCATACGCTGGTCATGCCGCGCCGTCATGTGGCTGACTACTTCGACCTGCATGTCCCAGAGCGAAACGGGATCGAAAGCCTGCTGCATGACCAGCGCAGACAGCTACAGGAAGCAGATCGGTCGATTGCTGGCTTCAACGTCGGCACCAACAGCGGCGGAGCAGCCGGGCAGACGATCTTCCACGTTCACGTACACCTGATCCCGCGACGTGTTGGAGACGTGGAGAGCCCCCGTGGCGGAGTTCGCGGCGTAATCCCAGCCAGGCAGAGCTATTGATCGGAACCGCATGAGAGCGTCCTACGTGCGTTCCGATCTTGCCAGCCTTCCAATGCCACCCGTCTCGTTAGAGACGATCCTGACGCGCCCTAGCCCCGTCCCTGCGGCTCCTGGGCTGTATGGATGGTACTTCCGCGAAGTCCCTCCGAACGTGCCGACGGATGGCTGCGAGACGTTTGGCGGCCTGACGCTGCTGTATGTGGGCATTTCGCCACGACGGATGCCAGAAGGCAGGAAGAGCGGGCAGCACCTTCGGAGCCGCATTCGCTATCACTACCGAGGAAACGCCGAAGGCTCGACGCTCCGGCTGACACTAGGATGCCTACTCGCAGATCGCCTCGGCCTTGAACTGCGGCGAGTCGGAAGCGGGAAACGAATGACCTTAACCCCAAAGGGCGAGGCCAAGCTATCGGCCTGGATGGCTGAGAATGCCTTCGTAACGTGGATCGAGCACCCGGAGCCCTGGCAGTTGGAGGCCGAGCTAATCGCCTCTGTGCCATTGCCGCTGAACCTCGATCAGAACGCCCATCATGAATTCCATGGGGCGCTAACAGCCTTGAGGCGCGAGGCAAAGCAACGGGCGCGGGAACTGCCCATCTATTCCTAGCCCGAGTTGAGGCCCTTACCGCTAACGAAGGGCCAGGCATGGGCCAGACCGCCCCTTGCCGATCCCATATACGCGCTCGCCAGGCAGTGACCGCACGGGACTGTTAACCAGCGTATTGATCGCTCAAGGGGACGCCTTTTGGCAGTTCCCTTAAAGGGCCGCTGGGGCGCCGGAAACCTGGCTCTGGTTCACATTCGCAGCGCAGGACAGGTGATCTCGCGCTCCCATGCGTGAGCGCCAAGGTGGAAACCTGTGCTCTTTGCGGCTGCTACGGTCGCTGCTACGATGGAAAGGCTCGTCGGCTCCAAGCCGCCAGCTAGAAAGCCAGCGTTTCTGCGCCTTGGCAGAAGTGGCGTCCCCTAGGGGATTCGAACCCCTGTTACCGCCGTGAGAGGGCGCGTTGGCCGTATCCCGCCGCCCTTCCCTGTGCCGCCGAACCCTAGCGTTTCCGCCATTTCCGTCTGTATCATGCCGCCACATATCCCGTCGTGCCACGGGGAGTACTGGACAAATACTGGACAGAGCGATTGCCGCGACTCGGCCAGCAGGGTACCTTGACGCGAGGAATCTGCGAGGTCGCGTCGTGGCACAGCCCCTGAAGGAATCCAAGATCGACACCAGGGCCGCGCGGGCCCGCCTCGAGCCACGAGCCAAGCCCTATTGGAAGAGCATCCAGCCCGGCCTGCAGCTGGGATACCGGCGGAATGCGAAGGGCGGAGTCTGGGTTGTGCGCAAGGATCTCGGCGGGGGCAGGAGCACTGTCCAGCGGATCGCCTCCGCTGACGATCTCGGTGAGGCCGACGGCACGACCGTGTTGACTTTCGCGCAGGCTATTGACGCGGCCCGCGCGGTCGCCGAAGGACGCCAGCCGGCTAGGCGGGCGCCGCGCGCCGAGGAGAAGCCAGCGGGAATGACGGTGCGGGAGGCATGCCGGCGGTACGTCGAGCACCTTCTCGCCGAGAATGGCGTCGATGCCGCCAAGGACACCTACCAGCGCTTCCGGCGCCACGTCGACGCCGAGCTCGTGCCGCCGGAGCGGCTGAAGATGGCGAAGGCGCGCAAGGCGCCCGGCGCGCACGCGACGCTCGGCCCCAAGGTCGTCAATGCGCTCACGCACGACGAGCTGAAGACATGGCGCAATGCCACAATCGCCGAGGCGGATCAGGACGACCCCGAAGACGTGCGCCGGGCCAAGGACACGTCGAACCGCGTTCTGTCGATGCTGAAGGCGGCGCTGAACCTGGCGATCGCCGACGACGCGAACGGGATCCTGACCGACAAGGCCTGGCGGCTGCTGAAGGCGTTTCCTGACGTCGGCCTCGCGCGGCATGTCCACCTGGACCGGGAGCAGGTGAAGCGCCTGCTGAACAAGACCGACGGCGCATTCCGCCGGCTGATCACGGGCCTTCTACTGACGGGCGCCCGGCCGGGCAATGAGATTCGATTCATGCGGGTGCGCGACTTCTCGGCTGCGACCGGCACGGTGCACGTTGCCAACAGCAAGACTGGACCACGAGACGTCGTCCTGACCGCCGAGGGCATCAAGTTCTTCCAGGAGATCGTCGCCGGGCGCCACCCGGACGAGTGGCTCTTCACGCGTGAAGGCGGCGGTCAGTGGGGCGACAAAGACCACTATCGGCCGATGTGTGATGCTGTCGCGGCCGCCGAGCTGCCTGACGAGACGGTCGCCTATAGCCTGCGGCACACCTACGCATCACAGTCGATCATGGCCGGGATGCAGGCGCAGCTCCTGGCCGAGAACATGGGGACCAGCGTCCGCATGCTCGAGCTGAACTATGCGAAGTTCTTCGCCACCGCCCGGCGCCAGATGATCGAGGCGGCAGCGCCGAAGCTGGATCTGGACGATTCATCGCGCGCGGGCACTGACATACTATAGGACGCTCTAAGCGAAAGAATGGGTGCGTGATGGATCAGCTCGACGCGGTTTTCCGACACTATCGACGGCCGGATCGACCGGCCCGAATACCGGGAGCTAACATCTCGCCCGATCTGCTAGCATTGCGGGAGGAACTTCCCGCCCTATTTGCCGCGGAAATTGGGGCCGCCGAGCTCAAAGTTGGGGACTATAGGATCGCGCCGTCAGGTGAACCTAACCGGTCGTTCCCTCGCATCCCCTGGGTTGGAGCATTTAGGAAGGACGTTACGAGGTCCGCAACCAAGGGCTACTACATTGTCCTGCTGTTCCGCGAGGACCTCCAAGGCGCGTATCTTTCACTCAATCAGGGGTATACACAATTCAAAGAGCACTTCGAGTCTCAGGCAGTGGCTACGCGGCAGGTTCAGGAGAGCGCGAGGAATGCACTTCGCTATGTAGCTCCTCCACACGGCTTTATTCGGGGACCGATCGACCTTGCGGCGACCGGAGACCTTGGACAGGGATATGAGGCAGGCGCCATCGTCAGCCGTTATTACTCAGCACGAGCTGACATCGACGAGGCTGATTTTCGGACCGACTTCCGGACCCTTTTACAGCTGTATGAGGAGCTTGTGCGGCGTATCGGCCGAAACCTCGTGGACGCCCTTCCGCCGCTCCCAGATGAGGACTTCCAAGAGGCCGCAGCTGCCTTCGCAGAAGGTCGCGCGATTAGGCCCTATGTACCGCCGCCTCCTGGCCCTGTTGCCCCGCCATCACGCCGTAGTGGCGGCGGAAGAGCCGGGGGATATCAACGTAGCCCAAGTACCTCGGGTGCGGCACTCCTGGCGGCAGGCTTCAAATGCGAGTTGGACCCGAATCACCGAACATTTGTGTCCAACAGCACCAGACGTAATTTTGTAGAAGCACACCACCTGATCCCAATGCAGTTCCAAGAGCAGTTCAGCGCAAGCCTGGACGTCCTGGAAAATATTGTTGCCCTTTGCCCAACCTGCCACCGAATGCTGCACCACGCCCGGCGAGGGGAAAGGGCAAATGCCCTGACGTCTCTGCTGGCCGCCAGAGTGGCTGGGCTCACCGGACGTGGGCTCACCATCGAGACGCGCGAGCTGATTGAGCTGTACAAAGCTGAGATCGTGGATGAGTGATCTCGTCCTACAGCCCTTGCGAATAGAAAGTGAAGGGCCAACCCGACCACCCGAAGGCGACCAGGTCGGCCTCGCCAACGGACTAGAGCCGACCCACCGTTTGACAGCTGGCCCAATGTTGGACGTAAGTCGCTACCTTCTCCACCAGGTCGTCAATCTCCTCTCCAATCTGGGCAGCTACGATGCGGTCCCTCAGGACTTGTATTTGTGCCGCTGCGACCTCGGCGCTGTCTGTGTCCCGCCAGCGGATCCCGTGTTCGATGTCATGGATTCGGCGGGCAGCAAGGCACCTTACGAGAGCGACCTCCTCGGCACGCGACTCGTCTCCGTATAGCAGAGGTTTCGCTACCAACGCTCGCAGCAAGGTTCGCTCCCGCATCAGGCGCGCTAGCTCTTGGTCTTTGGGGTATATCGCGGTAGGATCGGGTAGTTCCATTCTGATGCATCTCCATCAGTTGGGAGCGGGAGCACCTTTGTAAGTTGCTCCCGCCGTTGCCGGCGCGACGGGGCCATGGTTGCGAGCCTACCCCGTCCGCCTCACGCATCCTAAGCCAGCCCATTCCGAACGCAAGTAATTATCGCGCCTCTCGGTGCATGCTTCCGCCTCCCGAAAGCGTATGTGAGGTACGGTGGCGTTTAAATTCACCATGGCCGACGCCTCCGTAGCTATGAAGCTATGAAACTAGCTTCCTGCATGCTGCACTGCTGCACTGCTGCACTGCCAGCAATCACGGTAAGTCAGCACTGACTTAAGCAGCGCCGGCAGCGCTATTTATATACTGCGGCCAACCGAAAGATCCATGAGGGGCGCAGCTTCCGCGCATTGCCCACCTAAACTCAGCCTAGCGGCAGTGTGACCTCATCCTCCGCGCAGTGAGTCCAGTGTTCTCTGCTTCGCGGCGCTGCCCGCCGAGCTGCCGAAGTAGTAATTCCCAATCCGTGCGGCCTCGCTGCCCAGCGCGCCAAAGCCGGTCCCGACCAAGCCCGCGACGAGCGGTTCCTTGATGCCAGCCAGACCGAGCACGGCGCTGACGAGAATCGTGAACGCATACGCCATAAAAGCGCCGAAGATTAAGTAGGCCAGCCGGCTCGGCGTCGGATCTTTCGTGTCGACCTCGCGCCGGCGCGCGCTGTCCCGGTCCGCGGCGTCGATGCGCAGCCGCTCCGTCAGCGCCTCGATCTCCGCGCGCTCAATGTCGATCAGCGCCAGGCGCACGGCCTCCGTCGCCGCCGGGTCCGCCAGCATGGCGTCGCGCGCGGCCGCCGGCGTGTCGGTGCCGGTCGCCTGCATGGCTGCATCGACCACAGCCGCAGCGACGGCTCCGGCCTTGGCGCTGCCGGTGAAGGATTCGGTGAGCGCGGGCACCAGCGCTGGCGCCGCGGCCTGGGCGATGGCGAGCGCGACGGGGATCATGGCGGGCAGCATGATTCAGGCCTCCAGGAACTCGGCGGCGCGGGCGAGCCAGCCAGCGGCGTTGAGGGATTGATCCGAGGTGCGGCCGCGCGCTTTCGCGTCGTCGGTGACGACACGGCCGTGCTTGCGGATCCGGGCCGCGAGGACACGCCGGAAGAGCTTCGCAGGATCGATGCAGTTGACGGCCGCGAGGGTCTTGGGCCCGACCTGCCCATCGACCTTCAGCCCCGCCCCATAGGCGTTCGCAGCCTGCTGCAGCCAGGGCGACGCGTCGTCGGTTCCGAACAGCACGGCGCAATCGACCACGAGCGCCCGCAGCCGGTCGTCGATGATGCCGGCATAGCCCGGCTCCTCGACGTAGCGGGCCTGGTAGATCGCCCGGACCTCGACCTCGTCCAGCGCTTCGACGTCGCGCGCGATGACGCTGCGGGGCGCGCGCCAGCGCCGGAGCGTCTCCAGCGTGATGCCGCCCTTCGTCGGACCGCCGCGGTCGGCCGGATGGTTGGTGAACCGCGGCCAGCCCTCGTGGCGCAGGATCTCGGTGATGATGTCGTCGACGGTCATGGAAACCTCCTGCCCGGCACTCGGGCATGAAAAAGGCCGCTCGAGGCGGCCTGTGAAATGCTGATGCGAAAAGGGCCCGCCGAAGCGAGCCCCTGTCCGTCAGTCTGTCGTGCCGTTCAGCGCCGTAGCGCCTGGGCTATTCGCTGCACCACGCCGCCCCAGTCGCCGGGCGCATCCTGCCGGAACAGCCGCATGGTCGGATACCAAGGACTGTCCTCGCGGCCCAGCATCCAGCGCCAGTCCGGGTCGTGATCCAGCAGCACCCATACCGGCCGCCCGAGCGCTCCAGCCAAATGGGCAACGGAGGTGTCGACCGTGATCACCAGATCTAGCGCGTTCACCACCGCGGCCGTGATGGCGAAATCCGTCAGCCCCGAGCCGAGGTGGTCGACCCTGCGGTCATCGATCTGTTCAGCACTCGGGCCGACCTGCAGGCTGAACCAGTCGGCACCCGGAACGTCCAGCAAAGGACGCAGCGCCGAGAAGGGTATCGATCTCACCGCGTCTCGCGGGTTCTCCGGATTCCCTGCCCATACGAGCCCGACTTTCCGGGGGTTCTTGCCACCGAGGTTGGCTTGGTAAGGCGTCCGCAAGTACGGGACATTGCTCCTGGGGAGCGTCTCCAGCGTCGTCCCGAACAGCGCGGGGAGGCTCATCAGAAGCGTCCGGTGATGCCACTCCGGGAGCGGGTCGCCCGGCGAGATCACCTCGTCTGCCAACCGCGACGCCCTGAGAAGCATAGCGAGTGGTGCCTGTGCCCTTAGCACCACCCGCCCACCCCGCGCCTTCGCGAGCGTCACATACCGGGCGAACTGGATCGTGTCGCCCATCCCCTGCTCGGTCTGGATCAGCAGTGTCTGGTCGGGGAACGGAGAGCCATCCCATACGGGGCCACCGAACCTGATCGCCCGGGACCGCTTCTCGAACTCGACCCAGCCTTCCCGATAGCGGCCGGCACGAAGCAGCGCGAACGCTCGGGCAACCGCCATGCCGACCAGTTGATCTGCGCAGGCCGTGTCGCCACGCGCCGTCGCCTCGTTCACGATCTCATGGAACCGTCGGACGTCCATGCAGATCCCATAGCAGCCGCTATGGGATGGTGAAAGTCTGATCGGAGCCCGTGTAGTTGAAGACGTGCTGCACGCCATCCACCGTGGTGGTGATGCGGCCGTTCTGCCCGTTTGAACCGACGCCGCTGGGAATCACGGATCCCCCAGCCCCGCCGGCTCCAGCACTGCTATTGTTGTTCACCCCGGTAAACGTCCCGGCCCCGAAGGGAGTGAGTGTGCCGCCGACATGCCCGCCGGTCGCGGGGCCCCCGCTTGTTCCGCCCGCTCCGCCTTGCTGGTTACTTGACGACGAGATACCGCCGCCGCCGCCGCCGCCGCCCGCACCAGCGGTGCTTTCGGATTGGCCGTTTGCTCCCGTCGATACGCCCGAACCGATGTGGGTTGCCTGACCATCGCCCCCAGCGGCGGCATGGGCCCGCCCTCCTCCACCGCCGCCGGCACCCGCGCCGGCCCAGGGAATGCCGTTGAGGTAGACCACACTGGCCTGACCACCATTGCCGCCATTAGCGCCATTGGTGCCGAAAATGCCCGTGCCCCCAGTGCCTCCCTTGTGATTGTTCGCCTTGGCACTGGAATAGCCGATGTTCCCGCTGCCGACGACGAGGTCGAGGACCGTTCCGCGCTCGAGCGTGACGTCAAAGCGGACGATCTGCCCGTCGCCGCCGTTGGCGCCAGGGTTCTGCAGGTTGGCCTGGCCGCCCTGGCCGCCCGCGCCGACGATCTCGAACGACACCCGCCGCGCCGAGCTCGCCAGCATCATGCCCGCGCCCGGGATCATCGGATGTCCCTCGTCAGCGCGGCGTGGATCTCGGTGCCGGACACCACGAGGTAGTCGAGCCGGTCGACACGGGATGCGGCCGTGGTCAGGACAGGTGCGCTGGCGCCGGGGAACTTCCAGTGGCTGCCATAGGCCAGCGTCCGCGAGCCCGTCGCATCCTGGCGGACGATGATCGATCCGCTCTGCCCCGGCACGAGGTTGGCGGGGTTCGCCAGGGTCCGGTTGCCGCCGAGCGTCACGGTGAAGAAATTGGCGACGGCGAAGTCCGGGGTGATGGTCGCCCCATCCGCAAGGGCTGCGATCGCGCCCCGCTGCGCCGCCGTGAAGGTCTGCGCGACGTTCACCGCCGCGGAATTGGTCACCATGGCCGCTGTGTAGTCGCCGCTCTGCGGCGTCACGGCGCCAGTGCGGCCGTTGAAGCTCGCTACGTCTCCGGTGGCTCCCTTCGCGCCGCGCGGGCCGGATGCGGTGATCGCCCAGTCCGAGAAGGAGCCGCCGGCCCCATCCACGAGCGTCACGTTCACCGTCAGGTCGGCTCCGCTGCGCGCCGTCACCTGGCCGAAGAGCCACGTCGCGGGATCCGATGCCCGGGCGATCAGCACGAACGCCCCGGGGCCATAAGGGATCGCCTCGGCCATCGCGAAGGTCTTCGATCCGGTCGAGACGGAATGCGGCGATGCCGACGTCGTGGCGCCGAGCGCCTGCGTCAGCAGCGCCGCGTTGTCCGCGAGGAGCGCCTCCGTGAAGGCTTTGAACTCGGCGAAATAATCCTGCCCCCGCTTCGCCAGCAGGGCGTTCAGCAAAGTCTCGATGCTCATCGGGCGAGCTCCCGGATAGCGATGGAAGTGGAGAAGCCGTTGACGTAGGGGTTGGAGATCGCCCCGTTCTCGATCGGCACGCCGTAGATCGTCGTGCGGTACTGCGTCGGCACCGAGCCCGTCGGGAACAGCATCACGAAGAGGTCGCGCGAGCGGCCGACGATACGCTTCAGATCGTCGAAGCTGCCGAGCGCCTCGGCCGTCGTCAGCCGCGGCAGGCTCAGCCGCAGGACGCGGTACTTCTTGCGCCGGACGATGAAGAAGCTCTCTTCGGTGTCGATGATCTCCGACGGGTCCACCCACTCGGTCGACCAGTCGTAGCCGAAGTTCACTTCCGGCT
Organism: Arenibaculum pallidiluteum; assembly: GCF_017355985.1. Lineage (GTDB taxonomy): Bacteria > Pseudomonadota > Alphaproteobacteria > Azospirillales > Azospirillaceae > Arenibaculum > Arenibaculum pallidiluteum. Next base: position 259,475 of record NZ_JAFIQU010000005.1, on the reverse strand, counting down.
GGACGCCGAGCCCGACGAACAGCCGGCCGACCTGAATGCCGGTGCCAAGCCCCGGGTTGTCGAAGGTGAACCGCACATGACGCGCGATCAGCGTCTCGCCGAAGGCGAACACCCTGTAGGGCCGGTAATCGTTGATCCCGGTCAGCACCGGGTATCCGCCGAGGCTGTTGCCGAATCCGTCCGTACCGAACCCCGCCACCGGCGGCCAGGCTTCGACGTCGTCACTGTCATAGAGCAGCGTCGAGAAGTCGCTGACGGCCGACACCTCGACGCGGATCGACCCGGCGGCGTTCAGGTTGAAGGCCGCCGCCGCCGCGTGCGTCATCTGCACGTCGGCGCCGCAGTCGACGGTGACTGTCTCGGACGCGAAGCCGGCCGCCGTCCACACGCGGCCCGGCCGGAAATCCTTGACGCGGTCGACCGGCGTCGCCGCGCTGCTGGCGGTCAGCGTCGCCTCGTCGACATAGTTGCGGTACAGGAAGAGGACGTTATCGGCCTGCGCCACGGCTCATCTCCACAGGACGAGGGAAACGCGCCCTTCGCGGGCATTCTGGTCGTCGCCGATCACGCGGAACGCGGCATCGACGTCGTAGAGCTCGGAGCGGACCCACACCTCGTCGCCGAGCTCCAGCAGCATCGGCTGCGTCTGCAGCTTGCACTCGACGACCTCGCGCGGGACCGAGATCAGGTCGCGCACCCGGGCAGCCTCGGCCGCGGCGTCCGCCTGCGTGTCGAGCCCGGTGTCGCGGCGCAGCGGCTTGGACAGCAGATGCTTCGTCAGCGTCGCCGCGCGCTCGACGGCCTCGATCCGGTACTCGTTCAGCGCGAACGCCTCGTCGGCGTCGGTCGCGGCCGCGGCGATCTGGTCGGACGACAGGACGGTATGGTTCCGCCTGTATCCGATCTCGATGCGGTATGGCGGCTTGTCCGCCGGCGACAGCACGAACGACGCGCGCTCGAGGTCGGTGTCGTCGATCACCAGCGCGATCTGCGGATCCGTCTCCGAGGTCGCCGTCGGCGCCTCCAACCGGCCGACCACGAGCTGCCCGGCGCGGTTGGCGGTGTAGTAGCCGCCGACCGAGCCGATCAGCCAGTCGATCGCCGTCAGTCCTTCGGTCGTGTCCTTGTAGAAGCACCCGACCGTCGCGCTGTTGGCGGTGTTCAGCGCCGTGAACGATGCCGTATCGAGCTCCGCCAGGTCGAAGCCCAGGCGCGCCGTCAGAAGCTCCTCGATGATGTCGGCCGCCGTCGTCGCGTTGCTCCCGAACGCCGACCGAAAATCGACGCGCAGGATGAACTGCGGCCGCGAGCCCAGCCGGATCCGGCCGTTCGCGGCGTCGAGGTAGTAGGAGCCCGACGGCGGCGGGTTGCTCAGAGACGCCGTCAGCGCGACCGCGCCGTCGGTGACCTGCTGCACGGAATGAATGCCCGTCGTCGGCGTCAGGTCGTACCAAAGCAGCGCCGGATTGACGAGCACCGGCTCGGCGCCGCGCACCTGGCCGGCGGCGAACGGCTTCACGCGGCCCTTCAGGTCGGCGCCGCCCTCGAAAGCGCCGGTGCCGGCATAGGTCGCCGTCTCGATCTGCTTGCCGAGCCGCTCCTGAATGTCGGCGATCGGGATCACGATCTCGTTCAGCCCGAAGCTCGGCGCCGCCTGCACGATGCCGTCGAGCAGAACGTCATGCTCGGCATAGGTACCATCGACCGGACCCATCAGGATCCGGATGCGCCGGCCGTCCCATCCGTAGCCGCGCCAGGCGGCGAGCGTGCCGTCGCCGACGTACTGCTGATCGTTGACCACGCGCACACCGCCGTAGCTCGGCAGCGAGCGGCCGCCGATCAGCCCCTCGCGGAACATCGCGCGCTTGATCGTGAACGGCGACAGCAGGCGCCCGTCGTATTCCCGGTTCGGCGCATCCGGGTCGTTCGACGGGAACACGATGTCGCGGCTCCCGAGGTCGATCTCGACCACGTCCTCGGCCGCGGTGTCGTAGGGCGACACCTCGACCAGAAACTGCCGGGCGATGCTGGGATCGGCGGATACCGTCATGCGTAGGTCCCCATGCGGGGCGTCGAGGCGTCACGGTCGGCGATCTGCGCCGTCAGCCGGGCGTTCTCACGCCGCAGCTTGATCGTCTCGGCGCGGAGCTGGTTGGCTTCGTAGACCGTGGCGCGCAGAAGCTGCGTGTGCTCGCGCAGCTCCGCCGTCACGCCGGCGAGGTCGTTGCCGTTGGCGGCCCGCATGGCGCGGCCGATCTGCTCCTGATTCCAGATCCTGCTCGGCCCCGTCGCCTCGATCTCCCAGCCGCGCTCGCCGACCAGCCGGAGCCCGCCGGCATGCTCGCCACCGGCGGCGAAGGACGGCATGACGCCGGCGGCGCGCATGATCTGGCGGGCGAGCTCCTGCATCTCGGGCGACTGGCCGAGGATCCACCGTGGGAACGCCCCGTTGCGGAATGCCCCGGTGTAGCCCGTCGCCATCGCCAGCTTGCGCGCCGTCGTCGGCCCCCAATCGCCGAGATCCTGCGAGGGGCCGCCGGGCAGCGCGCCGCCGGGCAGTCCGCCGAGCGCGGCCGCCAGGCGCGACAGCGCGCCCGTCGTCTCCGCCCGCAGCGTCTCCAGCGAGAAGACCTGGCGGTCGGTGCCCGTGCGAAGCTGCGTCACGAGCTTGCGCATTTCCTCGAGCTGCGACTTCTGCGTCGTCAGCGCCTGCTCGTCGAGCGTCAGGCCGCCCTCGAAGCCGTCGGCGACGTCGCGCAGCACCTCCTGAACGCGGTTGAATGCGTCCGAGCGACTGCTGGCGTAGACCGCGATCTCGGCCTCGCGGTAGCGCTGGCCGAGCCCGGCAAGCTGCCCGGCCGCCGCCTGGTCGCCACCGGCGGCACGCGCCGCGGCCGCCTCGAACTGCCGCTGCGCCTCGGCGAGCAGGTCCATCGGCGACAGCGGCGACAAGGCCGTGTCGGTCAGCATCGAGTCCGCGGCCTGCCGCAGCCCGGCGGCAAGCTGCCGCATCGCCGTCGTGTTCGCCTCAAGCGCGCCCGTCTGCTCGGTCAGCGCCGCCATCTGGCTTTCGATGGCGTCGGCCAGCAGCGAGGCGTCGAGTTGCGCCCGCTCGCCGGACAGCACCTGACGCAGCAGCGCGACGTCGAGCCCCTGCGCCTCGGCGTCCCGAAGCTGCTGCGCGGCCGCGTTGTCGAAGCCCAGCAGCCCGGCGCGCCGGTTGCGGCCGAGCAGCGTCAGGCCGCGGATCGCGATGCTGTCGTTGGCCGCCTGCTGCTGCTGGCGGATCGCCGCGAGCTCCTTGTCACGCAGCGCGGTCAGCCCCGCGGTCGCGAGTCCGAGATCCTTCGCCTTGGCGATCTGGTCGGCCCACTGCTTTTCGAGGGCTTCCAACTGCTCCTCGAACGTGGTCAGCGGCCCCTTGCCGGACTCCAGGCGATCGACCAGCCGGCCGAGGCCGACGTCAGCCATGAAGGCGTCGATCTCTTCGGCTGTCGAGTTCGCGATCGCCTTCGCAACCTCGCTGCCGACGCCCGTGATCGCGCCGTTCGCGATGCTCTCCCGCAGACCGGCGATGACAGCCTCTTCGGCTGTCTCATAGGTGCCGCCAACGCGGCTGCCCCGGACCTTCAGCAGCGTGCCCTTGGCGTCCTGCTCGAGCTGCATCGAGGTATAGCCGGTGATCGCGCCGCCCGACGCGCCGAGGAACTGCGCCATCGCCTGCACGACGCCGGCAGCCAGCGTCGCCGCCATCTGCGGGTCGGCCTTGTTGTCGACGCCCGACGTCGAGTAGTTCAGCCCGCCGTTCTCGAACTCGGCGGTCGTGAACAGGGTCGGGCCGCGCGACGGCTTCCTGTTGCCGAACAGGCCGCCGAGCGCGGTGCCGAGAAACGAACCGGCGATGGCGCCGATCGGCCCGGCCGCCGACCCCAGGATCGACCCGAGCGCCGCCGCGCCCGCCATGCCGCCGCCGATAGACCCCGCGATGCCGCCCAGCGTGCCGCCGATGCCCCCGCCGAGACCGAGCATGTTGGCGCCGAGCCCGCCGATGACGCCCCACGGGCTCGCCGACAGGCCGCTCGCGAAGGAGCTGCCCGCACCCGTCATCCACGTGATGCCGTTGGCGCCCGCCGCCGTGCTCAGCCCGAGCGACTGCCCGATGCTGCTCGTCGCAATCGACGTGCCGATGCCGTGCAGCGCGGTCGAGCCGCCGAAGAGGCTGCCGAGGCTCGACAGGTTGGAGATCGTGCCGACGCCGCCCATGCCGCCGCCGGACGCAGCGGCCGCGGTGGGGCCGGCGAAGGTGCCCAACGTCGGCAGGTTCCCGCCGAGGATGGCGTTCTTGATCGGGTTGAGGATCGCCATGCGTGCGGCGACCGTCACGAGCTCAGCCCCGAGACCGCGGACGACCGACGCCAGGTCGAGGATCCCGTTCTTGCCCTGAACGGCGCCCTCGATCAGCGCGTCGAACGCCCGGTCGCCAAAGCGCTCCAGTTCCTGCAGGCCGGCGTTGTAGCGCTGCAGGGCGCGCTCGTTGTCGACGATCGCCTCGGCCGCCTGGCGGGCGTTCTCGATCTGCGCCGGGGACAGCGATCCGAGCTTCTCGCGCCAGCGCGTCTCGATCTCAAGCTGCTTGATCCGGACGGCGCGGGTGCGCTCGTCCTCGCCGGCCAGGTCGAGCAGCTTCTGCGATGCATCGACCTCGCGCATCAGCGCCTGCTCGAGCTGCGTCTGATCCTTCAGGAACTCCTGCGCCCGCTTCGACGCGGCCGCACGAGTGCGCTCCTCGTCCGCCGCGGCGTCCGTGGCTGCCGCGTTGATCGCGCGGTTGCGCTGCCGGAGTTGCTCGGCCTCGTGCTTGGCGGCCTGCGCCGCCTTCTCCGAAGCCTTGGTTGCCGCCTCCTTCCTGTCGATCGTCCGCTGCAGCGCGACCGCCTCATCGACCCGGGCGCGCGTCGTGGCGTCGACGGATTCCCACTCCAGCACGCCGGCGACCTTCATCGCCTCGGCGCGCAGCTTCGCCTCGAGCTTGGTCGCGTTGCTGCGGTCCTGCGCGTCAGCCTGGAATCCGAGGTCTTCAATCTGCTGCCGAAGCTGGTCGTTCAGCGACTTGACCGCATCGCGGTAGCCGCCGGTCGCGCTCGTGGCGCCCTGCGTCTCGACGGCCGCCGTGCGGGCGCCATCGTTGTAGACGCCATAGGTGCCCTTCAGGATCTCCAGTTCGATCCGGAGCTGCCGAATGGCGTTCTTCTGGCCCTGAATGACGACGTCAACCTGACCGCCGGCCAGCGCCGCCTCGGGACCGAATCCGCCGATGCCCATGGTCGAGGCTCGCACCTCGGCATAGGCAAGCTGCGCCTCCATGGCCTCGATGATGCCCCGGCGCTCGGCCTCCAACGCCTCGCGGCGCTTGCCGGTGGCCGTCGTGAGATCCTCGCCCGCCGACTTGGCGAGCTCCATCGCATTGGCATAGCTGCTGTAAGCCGTTTCGGCGTCGGCGGCGGCGTCGCCTGCCTTGCCCACGCCCACAGCCAGGGCGCCGACGATCGTCACCGCCGCGCCAATCACGGCGCCCCAAGGGCCAAACGCTTGGATGACTTGGCCGCCCTGGATCGCGAACGCCTGAAGGGCATTCTGGCCCATGCTGATCTGCGTTGCGACGTCCGCGACCTGATAGCCGACGTTCTGCAGCGAGCCGCCCATCCGGTTCGCCGCAACAGCCGTGCTCGCATAGCGCTTTTCCGCCATGTCGAGCAGCCGCAGCCGCTCGCGCTCGGTGATCAGCCCGCGCTGCGCCTGGCGGTCGATCAGATCCTGCGCCGCGGCCAGCTTCTGCTGCGAGGCATAGGCGGGATCGACGGCACGCTTCAGGCGCTCCAGCGCCCTGGACTGCTCGCCGACAACCGCGACCACGCGCTCGGTCGCGCGCTCCGCCTGCGCGTTCGCGGCGACGATCTTTTTCGCCGCCTGCTCGAACTGCTGCGCGCCCTGCTGCGCCTGCCGAGCATCGAAGACTAGGGCGGTGACCGCCTCTTCACGCTGCGCCATGGGCACACCTCGGCAGGGGAAAATACGGGAAGGTGCGCGGGGACTAGCCCCGCGCCGCCGGTGCCGCCCGGGATCGCAGGAAGGACGCCAGGCCGCTCGCGACCTGATCGGGCTCGTGCGCCGGCGGCGCCTCGGGCTCGTCGTCCTCACCGGATCCGTAGGGGTTGGTCTTCTTGACGAAGTCGACCTTGCCATCGAGGGCAAGTTCGATCTGGAAGATGGAGGCCCGCAGGGCGACTCCCGGGGACCAGCCGAGCCAGCCCGTCGCGTAGGAAAAGAGCTGGTCGGCGTATTCGCTGATTGTCAGGCGCCGAGGAGCGGGTTTTCCGTCTCTTCCGGCTTTCCCTTTTCGGCGTCGCCAGCCTCCGCCTCGGCCGCGTCCTTCTCGGCGATCGACTCCTCGAACGACTTGCCGGCGTTGAACAGCCGCCAGACGTAGTCGGTGACGGGGTCGATCAACGACGGAATGCCGGTCTTGAAGACGAGGTCGGGGAGCTTCTTGGCATCCTTGTCGCCCCAGCCCAGGCCGAGGCGGAGCACCATCACGATCGCGGGGACATTGCCGCAGCCGACCTTGCCGAGCAGCGCGCCATGGTTGTCGTAGCGCGAGCCGAGCTGCGAGAAGGCGTTCAGCGACGGCTTCAGCGTGTATTCCGTGCCGTCCAGGGTGACGGCGACTTCGCCCTTGGCGATCTTGCTCATGTCGGGATTCCTTCACCGGGATGTGCCGGGGTGTCGGGAAGAGGGCGGCGGCGCCCCGACAGCACCGCCGCCCGGCCCTCGCGCGAGGGGTTCCGTTACGAGCCCGCGACCTTCGCGCCCTCGAGCACGGCGCCGTCGATGCTGATCGTCGTGTTCGCGCCGACGACCTGGCCGCCGTTGCCGATATTGGTCGTGTAAGACATCACCTTGCCGGCGAAGAAGAAGCGCGTCGGCTTGGCGCCGGTGCCGCTCGGCAGATCGTTCAGCTCGATCTTGAAATCGTAGCTGTCGTAGCTGTCGAGAGCCTCGACCAGATCGGCCTGCCCGACGTCGGAGGGGTCGCGGCCGAGCGTGAGCTGCAGGCTCCCGTCGTTCCGGGTGCCCTTGAACTTGTGCGTGATGTTCGTGCCGACCGGAACGTGCGTGATCTCGGCATAGGACGCGCCGAACTCGCCGAAATTGGTGACCTCGCCGACCTCGACCCAGGTCAGCGCGTCGTACTCGGCCACCGAGTCCGCGGTCGTGTGAGCGCCGGCGACATAGAGCTTGGTGCCGGCGGAGGTGATGACTGCCATTTCTCTCTCCGTTGCGTGGAATGAAGCGGCCCGCCGGCCGCCGGTGCACCGCTGACTACGCGGTGTAGTGAAGGGCGAAGGGGATGCTCACGCTGACGCGGAACCAATTTCCGTTGTCGTCGCCCGATTCCCCGCCGCCGATGGTGGCGGCCTCGGTGTCGATGCCGTCGAAGGTCGCCAGGCGCAGCGCGTCGGCGACCTGCCCCGCGAGCGTGTAGGCGACATCGGTGCCGGTGCCGGCCGGGACGAAGACATGCGCCATGATCGTTCCCAGGTCGGTCACGAACCGCTTACCGACCGAGCCATGGCGGCTCGCCTCGCCGGCGGCGCCGAGCACCTCGAGGTAGAGCCACGGCCCGTCGCCGGGCTCGAAGTTCACGTTCGGCAGCGCCACCGGCGCGCCCTCGAAGGGGTCGCCCAGGCGGGCGCGGATCGCGGCGACGGCGTCGGCGAACGTCATGGGCCTGCAGCTCCGGCTCTCTATAGGGTGCGAAGGATAAGCGCCGGATAGGTGATCGGGTCGCCCTTGCGGCGGCCGCGGCGGCGATGGTCGCGCTTCAGACGGTAGGCGCCGGCAAGGTCGATGAACCGGACCTCGGCGAAGAACGTCCGGCCGAACTCGGCATAGAGCCGCTGACGCATCGTCTCCACAATGCCCGGCGGAACCCGCACCTCGCCGCGCTGCCCGCCGGTGACGATCCGCCGGTGATACGGCTGGTCGTTGGTGATCACCAGTTCCACGCCGCTCGGGATCTCGGTTTCAGGCACCTCGCGGCCGCCCGACATCACGAACCACGACTTCGCATAGCGGCCCGAACGCTTGGGCGACAGCTCGCGCGCCAGCACCAGCGCACGCTGCGCGATCTCCGCCAGGCGCAGGAACTCGTACCGGATCACGCCGTAAGGCTTGACCGACTCTTCCGCCACGCCCTTGCGGCCGTCGACCAGCCGCACGACCTCCGGCTTGGCGTCCAGCTTCGCGAGGTGCTCGGCGAGCCCCTGCTTCGCGATGCGGGCGTGCTCCTTCTGCTGCTCGGGCGGCTTGACCCGGGCGACCGACACCGCGATCACCCGCTCGAAGGCTGCTGTCGATCGAAACATGCTCACTTCCCAATGGTCTAGGCCGGGAGCAAACCCCTTGCGCCGCGAGTTGAGGTGCATCAGCCTCATAGGCCAGTCAGCTGATTCCGGAGCTGCACATGGCAAACCGGGAAGAAAAGACAGCTTCCACTGGTGGACATGAGGTGATCGTCGCACTGATCACGCTCGTGCAGAAATCTCTCTGGCCTTTGGTTGCTCTCACTGCATTCCTCACCCTCCAACAGCCGATTTACCGACTGTTCGACGCTCTTCCGGGTCTAGCAAACCAAGCCACGACCATCGACTATGGCGGTTTCAAACTGACCCTGAGCGAGAAGCGTTCACCAAAACCATCTGAAGAAGTCAGGAGCGCGATCAACAATTTGCAGCCAAGCCTTCTGAAATATTACTTACTGTTTGCATCCCGACCAACGTCGGCGTGCGTTACACTTGAGGACAGATCCCAACGTCCCATCGAACAGATCGATGAAGTAAATAAACTGATAGAACTCGGCATACTAGAGAAGCGCCACCCAGAACAATTCCAGGAGCCCTGCTTTCTATCGGCACCAACCAGGCTTGGCGACGAAGTTAGGGATTTTCTAGTCAACACCATACTCTCACAAATTGAAAGCAGTTGAGTTAGCCACGAACCCACAGCACATGGGCGAGGATGTCGGTCGCGAGATGCTTCGTCTCGACGCCCTGCACCGCCGTCTGGACGCCGTCGATCATCACGAAATCACCCTTCTTCGGCGGACCAGGCCAAGCGGCCGCGGCAATCTCGGCGTTGCTGATCGTGACCTGCCGGTCGCCCTGGACGATTCCGCCGACGAGCTCGGCCGGCTTGTAGCCGTCGGCGACGCCCTTCACGGTCACGTCGCTAAAGGCCGACGTCGTGCCGACGCGCCGGCGCAGCGTCATCGGGCGGCCGTACTTCGCCAGCGCCGCAGCGACCTTGGCGGCGGCGCTCATCAGACGCTTACCACCCGGTAGGCGCACAGCCGATCGGCGACATCCACCGGGAGCCCGCCGCGCATCTCGACCTTGTCGGTGTCCATCCACGACTGATCGATCACGTCGAGGATCCTCTCGCTGCGCAGCAGCGGATCGCGGCCGCGCCCATGGTAGGCCCGCACGCACAGGTCGAGCACGCACCGCTCGACGTCGGCGGGTGTGCTGGCGTAGCCAGCGACGTAGGTCACGACGACCTTGCCGCACCAGCCGAGCGAGCAGCCGGCCGCGTCCACGCGCAGCAGGAACCCGGCGCCCGAGTCCTCGATCTCGATCTCGTCGGCGGTCAGCGCTTCGCCGTTCTGCGCGACGGATGCGATCGACACGACCGGCGTCCGGTCGAGGATCAAGCGCTCACGCCAGCGCGGCAGGCGGATCGTCTGCGTCCGCGACGCGGACGCGAAGGTGCGGCCACAATAGGTCTCGACCTCCGCCGACACCTGGCGGATCAGGTCGTCGTAATCCTGCCCGGTCGTGCCGAGCTCGGCATTCAGTGCGGCGGAGGTCGTCAGCATTCGGGCGCCCTCAATCGGCAGCGGTCGTGCGCTTGCGCCGGGGCGCGGGCTCGGCCTTGTTCAGCGGCGTGGACTCGACCTTGCCGTCGATCTCGGCCAGGGCACCGAGCTGCAGCAGATGGGCGGCGTCGGCCGGCAGCATCTCGCGCGTCTCGCCGGCGCGATAGAAGCGATCGCCTTCCATCTCGCGCATGACGCGGAAAGTCATCTTGTTCGCCATCGGTGCCTCCGTCGGGGAGAGGTTGGGGGCGAGCCGAAGCCCGCCCCCGCGGCCGTTAGGCCACGCGACCGAAGTCGCCGTAGATGAAGGCTTCCGGCCGGTAGACGGCCAGGGCCAGGCGCTCCTCGCACAGCATCGTGACGAGGTTCTTGATGAAGTCGTCCTCGTTCTCCGTGGCGACCTCGACCCGGGCCATCCAGCGGTCGAACACCTGGGCGCCCATCTTGAAGGCGCCGGTCAGGAACTTGTCGACCGAGATCGCCTGCGTGGTCACCACCGGCAGCCCCCACAGCGTCGGGGCGAGGTTGCCCTGCGGGTTGCCGATGATGTAGCGGCCCTCGCCGTCCTTGAGCGTCTCGATCCACGCCCAGTCGATCGGGTTGAGGACATGGCCGGTCGCCGGCAGCTCGGCCAGCGCCGCCTGCAGCATCGCCAGGCGCAGCACGTCGATGCTGGTCGGCGAGGTTAGGGTGATCGGCGCAGCGTAGGCGGTCGCCTGCGGGATGATGCCGAGCAGATTCTGGCCGGTGCCGTCACCGCTCAGGAGCTGAGTCTCTTCCTTGTAGGCGAGGCCGTAGCGCAGGCGATAGTCGATGTACGACGCGAGCTGCGAGGCGTCGTCGAGGATCTGGCGGCTCGCCTTGGCGTAGTGCGCGACGACCTTGGCGGTCGTGCTCACGAGGTCGAACTTCAGATCCGACTGCGGCTTGGCGGTGCCTTCCGCAACCATCCCGGCGTTGTTGGTGAAGCCGGTTTCCTTGACGTACTCGAGCGCGTTGCCGTCCATGCGGCCGGGCGACAGCAGGTCGCGCACCGTCATCCGGCGGTCGGGCATGCCGATGATGCCGGGCAGGCGGGTCGCCTGCACGAGATCGCCCGCGGAGCCCGCGGCGTCGGTCGTGGCCGAGGTGATCGTCGCCTTGGTGACGAGGTCGACCTTGCCGCGCTTGCTGGCGGAACCGAGGAACTGCTTGACGCGCTCGTCCTCGATGAACTGCTGCCCGAGGCTCTTGGCGGGCTCGGCGTCGCCGCCATCAGCGGCGCGCGCCATCTTCTGCTCGACCTCGGCGAGCTGCTCGCTGATGCCGTTCAGCTTCAGCAGCGCCTCGTCGGCCTTCTCCTTGGTGGAGTTGGCGACCTTGCCGGTCTCGCGAGCCTCGGCCAGCGCCTTCTCGGCGATGCTCTTGGTCTCGTCCAGCGACTTGGAGAACGCGGCCTTCACTTCGCCGGCGAGCTGCTCGGCGGTCTTAGTTTCGGTGCTCATAGCATCCTCGATGGTTTGAAGTCAGGGATTCAGAAGCGCCCGCATGAATGCGCTCGCCTCGTCCGCCTCGGCCTCGGGCTCCCCCCGAAGATGCGGCGCCGCCTTGCCCGCGATGGCGGCAGCAAGGCTTTTCGAGAAGCCTGCATCCCGCAGGTGCTCCTCAAACTCGCGGACGGTCGGCAGGCGGCCGGCGTCCAAGATGGATTTGACCGAGGTCACGCGCGCCTGAATGTTCATCGGCATCGTGACCAGCGAGATTTCGCGCAGGTCGAGCTTCTTCAACCGGAAGACGCCGCGGCGCTTCTCGTCCTCGACCATGCCGCCGGCGGGGATCCGGTAGCCGATCGACATGCCGCCGAGCGCCTTGGCCTTCAGCAGCGCGTGCGCGCGCTTCGCCAGCGGATCGGCGTCGACCAGAAGCTGCCCGCGGACATACAGCCCCTTGCTGTCCTCGGCGATGTCCTTCCACACGCCGACGGGCTCGCGCTGATCGTGCTGCCACAGCATCGGGATCGAGCGGCCCTCGTCCTTCGCCTTCACGATGCCCTCGATGAAGGCGCCAGGCTCGACGATGTCGCCGCCCTGGTCGACATTGCCGAAGGTCGAGGCATAGCCCTCGAAGGCGCCTTCGTCGCCGACGGCCTTCGTCTCGAGCGCGAAATCCAGCGTCTTCATGGCGCGTTCTCCTGCGGCGCGGCCCCGGCCTGCGAGATCGGGACGTTCTGCATCTGCATGCGGGGCACGTCCCCGCCCTCGACGGGCGGCAGATTCTCCAGCGCACGCACCTCGTTGATCATCAGCCAGCCGTTGTTGAGGCCGGCGTTATAGAAGGCCGCCCGCGCCGCGCTGTCGCCGCGCAGCAGCCCCTCGATGTTGAACTCGACCGTAATCCCGGCGGCGCGGTCCTGCGGCGACAGCAACTGCTTCTCGATCGCCTGCTCGATGCGCTTCAGGCGCCGGCGCAGCGTGAACTTCTGGAAGCCGAGCGTCTGCTGCTCGAGCCCGGTGCCCCAAGACGTCGTCTTCTCGGTGTGGCCGATCATGTGCGGCGGCACGCCGAAGAATCGGCAGATCTCCTCGACCGAGAACGACCGGGACTGCAGCATCTGCGCGTCTTCCGGCTTGATGCTGATCGGCTCGATCTTGGTGCCGCCCTCGAGGATCACCGGGCGGCCAGCATTCATGGCGCCGAGGTACTTGTCCGCCATCTTCTGCTCGGCGACGGCGCGCTGTTCCTTGGTCAGCCAGCCCGCGAAGCTGAATCCGACGGTCGGCTGAAGGCCGTTCGCGAAGGTCTTGCCCGCCGCCCGGTCGGTTGCCATCGCCAGGCCGAAGGCGTGCCGGCCAAACGCCAGCGTGGACATGCCGCCGAGCGGCGCGCCGCCGAAGCCGCGGACGTGCAGCATCCCGTCCTGCAGCACCTCATAGGCGCGGCCGTCCTCGGTCCAGCGGTAGCGCAGGACGCCCGAGGGCAGGCGATCGACCGTCACGAGCTCGGGCTTGACCGGGTGCAGCGCCACGACGCGGCCACCAGACCGCGCGACGCGCGCAAAGGCGTTGCCCTGCAGCTCGACCCCGGCGACCTCGTATTCCCAAAAGTCCGCCGCCGTCTGGTCGGCGTTCGGGCTGTCGTGTAGCACCCGGAAGAGCGGGTGATCCTTAGCGACCGTGCGCGTGCCGTCCGGCGCCGTGCGGTAGACCATCAGCGGCAGCGACGCGATGGTGCCCGACAGCAGATTGACGCAGGCCCACACCGCCGACAGCGCGAGCGCCGACGTCTCGGTAACGGGCTCGTTCGCGTGGCTGGTGCTACCGGGATTCGCCCAGCCGTCCGGGTTCGTCAGCGTCAGCCGACGAACGACGGTCGCCATCTTGCGCACGATGTTCATGCGTCACCCGTCAGGCTGGCGAAGAAGCTGTTCATGCCGTCCCTCGCCTCCGGGTTCGTCGCCATCAACGCGATCGCATTGAATGCCGCGAGCAGCGGGTCGATCTTCGCCGTGCCCGCCGCCTGCTTCGTGATCAGCAGCGCGTTGCCGCGCGGCTCGACCTTCGCGTTGCCCACGCACCACGCCATCAGCGGGCGGCCGCCGTGGGACAGCGTGCCGTCGGCCAGCTTGCGCTCGGTCGTCTTGATCGAACCCGCCAGCTTCCACCCCTGCGGGATGCCGACGACCCGGTTATCCGTGACGCCGATCTCGGCCATCGCGTCGACGATCGCGCCGATGCCGACCGGGTCGAGGCCGACCGAAGCCAGCAGCCCCGCCTCGTCGCACCGCCGCACGACCTCGACCACTCCGTCGATGTCGTCGCCGAGGCGCTCGACAACCGTAAGATCGCCGTCCTTCTCGAAGTCCCGCAGCCGCGGGGCAATCTCCTTGCGGCGCGCGAACACCGACGTGTGCGCCCATGCGTGCGCCCACAGCAGCCAACGGTTCGTCACACGCTCGCGCCCGACGACCGCCAGGCCGAGCAGGTCATCGAGGCCGCCGCCGTCAACGCCGACCGTCACGACCTCGGAGCGCGCGAGCAGCTGGGCGAGCGTCAGGGCGGGGTCGCCGCCCTGCTCCCAATAGTCGGCGCCCGCCCAGCGGTCGGAGCGCAGCGCCAGGCCGATCTCGACGTTCAGATGCTTCGACAGGAAGCCGCGCAGCGACTCCTCGCCGGCCTCGACCGCCTTGTCGAACTCACGCTCGATGAACTCCTCGTCGACCGATGCCCCCATGTTGGGGTTCGTGACGTAGAAGTTCGCCTTGTTCTTGTGCTCGCCGGCGTCGAGCATCCCCTGCGGGAACTCGTAGATCACCGGCAGGAAGCGCTTGTCCTTGATCCGCCCGTCGCGCACGCCGCGGGCATACTGCAGTTTCTGGCGGAACACGCCGGCCGGCGGCTCGTCCGACTGCGTCGAGGCGTAGATCACGAATCCCTCGGGCCGCGACGCCAGGCCGCCGATCGCCTCTCGCAGCATGTTCTCGGCGTTCGGCCGCTTGCCGAACAGCCAGAGCTCGTCGATCAGCGTGCCGATCGCCTTCTTGCCCGACACCGTGTCGCTGTCCGCCGCGACGACCTTCAGCGTCGCCCGCGTTTGGCGGTGCGTGATCGTCCGGATGTGCTCCTGCACCTGCAGCAGATCGTTCAGCTCCGGATCAGCGCGGATCATGTCGCGCGCCGGGAAGAAGCTGTTATTCGCGACCTCGATGGTCGGCGCCAGGATCTGGAACTCGCCGCTCTGCCGCCAGTTGCGCAGCAGCGCCGTCATCATGATCCCGGATGCGCCGGTCGACTTGGCGTTCTTCTTCGAGATCAGCAGGAAGAACTCGGTGATTAGCCGGCGCCCGGTCTCGGGGTTATAGGCGCCGAAGATCGACCCGACGAAGTCCTGCAGCCACGGCCGCGCCGCTTCGCCCATCGTAGGGCTGCCCGGCGCGTCGACGATGCGCAGCGCGTTGAAGACGTCCAGCGCGGCCGCGGCTTCGTCGGGGAACAGCGGATCGAAGGGGATCAGAGATTCCCGGGCGACGATCCGGCGTTCCCAGTCCGGGCAGGCGGTCGACCAGTCCATCAGCCGTTAGACGCGACCAGCCGCGGCCCGGCCGGCGCTGCGAAGCGCCCCTTCCCCGCCTGCTCGGCCGCCTTCTCCTTCTCTGCCTTCTTGCCCGGCGCCTGCTCGGCCAGCTTGGGGTGCTGGTAGGGCATCGCCGCAATCGCCAGCCGCGTGCGGTCGGCGGACTCGATGTCCGGCAGCTCGCCGTTGATCGCCGCCATCGCGAAGTCGAGCGCCGTAGCGAAACGCCGCTTCGGCGCGGGCGCTTCCGGCGCCGCAGCGGCCGCCTGGTCGAGCACAGCCTCGGCCTTCTTCACAGCCGGGGTCGCCTTCTTCGCGCCCTTGGGGCGCCCGGCGCCCGGCCTGAACCCGCCTCGTGCCATGTTTGATTAGCCTTTGAATTCGGGTCGCGGACGCGGGGGCGAAATCAAACTGGGGGAGATAATCCGCGGATGAGACCCGTGCGGTTACCGCCCATGCGTCGGCCCAGACTTTGACCCTCCCCCTCCCCGTCAGCGACGGTGATGGGTCGCCATGCGCTCGGCCCGCACTCGGGCCGTCTTTGCTGAGTGGCACGCGCCGCAGAGCAGCTTGACGTTGCTCGAGTCGAGCGGCGCGCCGCCGTCCTTCAGTTCGTGGACGTGGTCGCCGAAGATCCTGCAGCCAGCCTTGCCGCACTCCTCGCACCGACGGCCGCGCTGCGTGATCAGCCTCGCCACCAGTGTGCGCCAGTCGGGCGAGAGATAGAACGCCTCAGCGCGCTTCGGCGAGGGCTTGGCGGTCACCGTGGACAGCGTGGCGATGGGCGAGCCGAGCGACTGTAGCCGTGCGTGCTTCCGGCTCACGGCGCGGACTTGCGCCCCTGCCGCCACTCTCGGATCATCAGCGCAACCCTACCGACGGCAAGGGCTAGGGCGAGCGCAGCCATCAGGCCCGAATAGCCGTATTGGACGATGTCGATCCACGACATCGACACACCGAGCGCAGTGGTGCCTCCGACCACGACCGTGGCGGCGTCGGCGGCGAGGCGCTCGTTCATCGGCGGCTCCGAGGGCATGAAAAAGCCCGCCGCGGACACGTCCGGGCAGGCACATTTTTGCTACCGGGTAGTGATTTCCCGTTGACGCGCGAATCGCTACCGGGTAGAAGTAGTGCATCGGGAGCGGCGGTCGCTCCCGACACACAGAAAGGAGGTGAGCTACTTGGAGGTCTCGGTTGAAGTCCGCATCGGCCGATGGGTGATTAGGGTCACCTTGAAGCTCTAGCGGACCGGAGGCGGGGGGTGCGATCCCCCGCCTCCACAACCGGATAACAAGCTAGCTCAAAACGCCATGACGCCTCAAGAGTTCCGCGAAACCCGCAAGCGCCTCAGACTGACCCAAGCTGAACTTGGCGAAGCCCTCGGCCTCGGGACATCGACTGTCGCGCTCTACGAGCGAGGCTATCGGATGGACCGTGAACGCGAGCCCGTCGAGATCCCGAAGACAGTCCGCCTTGCGATGGCCGCCCTTGTCCTCGGAGTGAAAGATTACGCCGGTGGAGAGCCTGTTCGGCCGTGAGCCCCGTCGCTGCGCTGAGCCGGGCTGAGGGCCTGAAGCGACAGCGCCCGGGGCTGCGATAGGTGCCGGGCGCAAGTCTCTCGACCATGGCATACAGGGGTACTTGACAAAGCGCTTTTTGTCACGCGCGGCGAAGTGGCGCCCCATCAGATAGCAAGCATTGAAGGAGTGATCGCCGGATTGCGGACAATGCCTCCGCTTCCCAACGGCGGATGGTCTCGTAGCTCACACCGGCGGCCTCGAACGACCTTGCCTTGCGCTTCTCCGTCACGATCTCCGCCACCTTCCGCAGGCTCATGCCCATCAGCCGAAACACCAGCGCCAGGCGCATCTCGGCGTCAGTGACGGCGTAGATCCACGGCAGCGTCTCGTCGAGCATGCGCAGCTCGGCGGGGGTCGGCAGCGGGCGCCGGACCGTCACCGCGCCCTGCCCTTCGATCGCCTCGGCGAACCGCTCGGCCCGAGTCTTGACGATCTCGGGATGTGCGGCCCGGATCTCGGCCGGCGCGCCGTGCCGCGGGAACGGCAGCATCCGAAGAACCCGGACTGCGTCGGCCAAGCGGTCTCGGACGGCCTCCTCGGTCCAGCGCACCCGGCCGGGGTTGTCGATGCGCGGCCGGTACCAGACGCGTTCGCCAGCCGGCAGCGAGATCTTCGCCCGGCCCCAGAGCGCGAGCCCGCTGCCGACATCGCTCGGCATGGCCCCGTGCTGCCGGCGATAGTCGGCGGGGGTCAGCTGCTCGGCGATGGCGAGGCGGTCCTGGTCGGAGACCTTGCCGCCCTGCAGCACGGCCAGCAGGTTGACCGCGCTCGGCTTGGATCGCTTCCGGTTCTTGTTCGGCTTGCCCATGGTTCAGACCTCGAATTCGATCTCGTGACGGAGCTCACCTCGTTACCCCGTCGCCTGCTTCAGCGACGGGGGTTCAGGCCCCAGGGGGACAGGGAGCTTCAAGGCGGACGCGTCCCCCGTAGGGGGTGAAGCACTTTGAAGCTCTGAAGCTGAGGATTTCTGCGGGGTTCAAGTAGGGCAGCAACGCTGACCTTGTTGAAGCACTCGCTAAGTCGTTGAAATCCCCTTGCTTCAGAGCTTCAACGGGTGCTTTTTGAAGCACCTCCGGCCTCGTCATTCGGCAGCCTCGCGGATCGGCTCGAAGCCGTCGAAAGAGGGGACCAGGTACACGGTGACCGGCCCGTTCTTCCGGCCCTCGGCGCGCCGCCGATAGAGGTGAAAATCTCGGCCGTGGATGGTCACGAGGCGCCGCTTGCCCTCGTCCGCGTCGAGAGCAGCGTCGCGGATGCGCGTCTCAGCAGACGACTTGCCGCAGTTCCAGACGCCGGCCATGGACGCCGCCAGCTCGCCCTGCGGGATGCTCTGCCGGCCGCTGGCGAACGCGCCGGCAATGGCGATGGCGTCGGCGTAGATCTCCTGCGCGTTGGTCTCCTCGCGCTTCTCGCCGGCTGCTGCCAAGGCCGATCGCATATCGTAGATCACGGGCACACCGACGGTGTCAGGCTCACTAGTTAGGTCGTCGGTGCCGTCTGGATCGTTCCCGATCAGTACGCTCACCATTTCGAACCAGCGCGGCTCGAAGACCCGGCCGCTGTAGTTGCCCTTCGCCATGTCCAGGCGCACCAGCGTGGCCGCTCTTGCCGGATCGAGTCCCATTTCATCCGCCGACTTCTCCGACATCGGCGCCAGCGTGTAGGCAATGCGGATCGCGCCGATCAGGGCCGAGGCGCCGCGGGCCGCGTTCATGTCGCCGGCGCGGGCCTCCGTGTTGCCCGAGTGGTTCTTGACGGAGTGGTGGACGAGGTCGATGGCGCAGCCGGTCTGCTGGGCGATGTGGCGGAAGGCCGAAATGACCTTCTCGATCTCGTCGTTGCTGTTCTCCGACACGCCGTCATGGGTCGACACGAAGGGGTCGACGCCCATGTAGACAATGCCCTCCGCGCGGATTGTGTCGATGATCTCGGCCACGGCCCGGGTCTGCTTCACTTGGTCGCCATCCTTGACCGCGACGCGTAGCCGCTGGACGACGCCCGAGCTGAACAGGAAGCCATCGCGGATCTCGTCGAAGTCGATCCCGTAGTGCAGGCACATGCCGGCGAGGCGCCGCAGGATCTCGGTCTCGTCGTCCTCATGGTTGTGGATCCAGACGCGCCCGCGGACGTGGACCCGCTCGCCGGTGAGCTCCCGGCCGGTGACGATCGACAGCCCGGACAGCAGGCCCATGGTGGACTTGCCGCCGCCCGGCGCGCCGATGCCGCCAGTGACAACGCCGCGCATGAAGCGGTGGCCGAGCACCCAGGGCCGCGGCGGCAGGGTTTTCGGGCTGAAGCCCTCGGGCAGCCGCTTCGGCCTGGGGGCGAAGGTCCGGGGCTCCTGGTCGTCAGCCGGCTTGGGCCCGATCAGGTCCTCAAGCCGCGGCTCCTCTGAGACCGGATCGAAGTCCACCGCAGCCGAGTTGAAGCCGCCATGCCGCGCGGCGTGGTCGAACAGGAACTGCGCCCCGACGCCGAAGGGCGGGCGCATCCGCTCCCAGTCGGCTTCGACGGCCTCCAGTTCGTTGCCATGAGGGAAGCGGTCGTTGCCCTCCCACCGCATCGCCCAGTCGACCCAGAGCTCGCGGGCGCGCTCCGGCTGGTCCGGCAGGGCCGCCTTGATGGCGTAGCCGACGCGAAGGTAGTCGGTGCGGCCCGGGAACAGGTCGCTCGTGTTCGGCAGGGCCTCGACGGCCTCCGCGACAGCGTCGGCATCGCCCACAAGCTGCGCCTGGTCGACGTTGGCCCGCTCGGCGCCCGTGCTGTCCTCGCGCTCGATGCGCTCGCAGCCGAGCATCTCTAGGACGCTGGCGGCCTCGGCCAGGAAGCGCTCGAGGTCGGCCTTCGTTACCGGCGTCAGCTCGTCGGGCGATGCCGGCCGCCGGTCCCAGGTATAGGGCAGCCCAGTTGCCGGGTGGATGCCGTCGATCACGTACTGCTGACCGGCGCCGCGAATCTCGACAAGGTGATCCCGGTCGTCGAGTGCCCTGAACCACATCCGCATCAGGCCGACCGGTTCATCTCCGGCCAAACGGTACGGCAGCAGCTGCTTGGGGGCGCGGCCGGTACGGACCGGCGCCGGGCCCAGCGTGTCGAGCGCCAGCTTCAGGATCACCTCGGCCAAGCCGGCATCGGTGATGTCCAGGTCGACGCCTGGGAAGCGGTCGCCCTTGAGGCCGATCGATGCGCCCATCGCGTGCCAGCGGCCGCAGTGGGCCGGCACGGTGACGTGGCTGCGCCAGTCGAAGCTGTGCCAGCCGTGGATGCCCTTCGCGCCGGGCACCTTGCCGCGATCGGTCGGCCGGATCTTCGTGTTCGGGCTCAGCGGCGCGCCCGGCGGGACGATCGGAATGATGTCGGTGAAGCCGGCGTCGAACCAGCGGCGGAAGGTGGTCACGGAACGCACTCCCCGGTCACGCTTGTGAGACAAAGTATGAGACCCGGCATGTGGAAACTCGCTGGCTTTTCCCGCGCACGCGCTGGTTGCCGGAACTGGCGACGTCATTCATGCTCAAGGGATGAAGATGACCACCCTCATCACCACCGCCGGCATATTGGCCACGTTGGGCGGGGTGATTTACTCCATAATGTACGCTCAGCCCGTTCCAGAACCCTCCCGCCCGGATGACATCGTTGGCGCACTCAACTCGATCGCAAGCGCTCTGGATACACCACCAAGCCCTGTATCCACTCTGTTTGGAAAGGGCTTCTGGTGGAACATTTATCCATGGCAGAGCTTGATTGGAGGCGGCTTGGCAGTTATTGCGGCCCTTATTGGTGCAAACGCATTGATTTCTCAGACACGTCGGATTGAGGCCGCAACCTTGGAAGCGGCGAACCAACAAGCCAGAGCAGCGATCAGAGCTGCAGAGCTTCAATTCAATGCCGTAAAAGAGCAGATTTCCGCTCAATCGACTCAAGATGAGCGACGCCTTGCTCACGATCGAGCTCTCGTATCTGAGGCTCTTGAACGAAGATCAAAAGCGCTCAAGCTGGCAATTTCATACGAAGCGAGGCGAGAACTCAGCGCATGGATAGAAATGTCAAATACCATTCCGGAACTACGCAAAAATCCCGGAAGAACTCTTGACTTTATTGAGTCGGCATCTCTAGACCCACTCCCCGCATTATATTCTGGATGGGAAGATATAGGCCTCCTATCCTTGGATATCATAGAACATATTTTCACTTTTAGGGAGTTCCACGGGCAGATCATATTGGCGTTCAAACGACTGGAGACAGAAGCCCGCCGCTTTTCCAATAACGATCCGAATGAATTAGAATTCATGATTGACTTAACATTAAAATTATTGACCCGAATGCGTGACTTGTCCATTGATTTAATTGACGCCCTCGCTGAGTAAAGACGCCTCATCACGACAGAAGGTCCTCCACGCTCGGCACCGGAGTGGACTGCTCGGCGGCGAGAGCATCCAGCACGGCCCGGACGGTGTTGCCGTAGAACGGGACCGCCTTCTCGACGATCTCGGCCTCGGTCAGCTTGCGGCCGGGCTCGGTGCGGCGTGCGGCGGCGCGGTAGGCGGCCGCGCAGAGGCGGGCGACCAGGGCAGGATCGTGCGTCATTTCCGGTATCTCCTCCCCCTCCAGCCCTCGGCCGCGATTGGGCACCCTTCGGCCCACCGCGGCAGCTGAGTCATGATCCGCTCGAACTCCTCGACTGAGCCGAACCCGGCCGGCACCTCGGCCAGCTCCTCGTCGTGCACCGTCAGCAGGATCGGGTAGCCCGCGGCCTCGAGGCGGAGCATCGACTCCGCCATCAGGTCTCGCGCGATCGCCTGGATCGCGTTCTCGCACCAGAGCCCGCCGTAGCCGAATTGCGGCCCCCACTGCCGGGTGCGGCTGTCGACGCCCCAGTAGCAGACGCTGTCCTTGACCACCGGGCGTTCGACCAGAACGTCACCGTTGCGGGCCGTCTCCAGCACCTTCCAATGCGGCTTCACCTCGTCGGCGCGAACCCAGACCTCTTCGGTCCAAGGCATCTCCTTCGGCTTGATTGAAGGAGAGGCGTAGGCCAGCGGCCGCCCGCTCGGCAGGATCATCCACAGGAAGCCACCCTTTACCCGGAACTTGATCCGGCCGCGGGCGACCTCGACGAGCTCGCCGGGCCGGATCACCGCGCGGAAGGCTCCGTCCTCGAGATCTCGCCACAGCTGCACGATCGCCGGGTGCGCCTCGCGCCACGCCTTCTTGATGTTGTCGGCCTCCTTGTCGGAGATCGCGATCCCATAGAGCGCCGCCATGGACTGGAAGGCCCCTACCCCGCCCTGGTAGCCGAGCGCCAGCTCCTGGACCTTGCCGATCTGCCGCTGGTCCTTGGTGATCTCCGCGACGGGCACGTCGAAGGACCGGCTGTAGGCCAGCTTGTAGAGGTCGGGACCGGTACCGGCGTCATAGGCTCGGAAGGCGGCCACCTTCCAGGCCTCGCCCGCGAGCCACGCATTCACCCGGCCCTCGATGTTCGAGAAGTCGGCGCAGACGAACTCGTGGCCGTCGGCTGCCACCATGCAGCCTCGCAGCAGCGACGACACGACGTCCAGCGCCGGCGCGTAGAGGATCTCGAGCGTATCGATGTCGCCGGCGAGGATGAGGTCGATGGCGTGCTCGACCATTTCGACCGTGCCGCGCGGGAAGTTCTGGGGCTGCACGAGCTTGCCGGACCAGCGGCCCGTGCCGGCGCCGTGGTAGAGGAGCAGACCGCGGACCCGCCCGTCCTCGCAGGCGGCCAGCAGCATCGCCTTCAGCTTGGCCGTGGAGCTCTTGGCAGCCTCGCCGCGGATCTCGATGGCGGCACGCGCGGCGCCCGTCACGTCGCCACCGGCCAGCATGGAGCGCACAGCCGCCTTGGCGACGCTGTCGGTCTCGACGCCCTGCTCCTGCAGCCACCGGGTCAGCTCGGCAGCCTTGGTGGCCGCGGTTACCCTGCCCTTCGTGATCTGGCGCAGGTTCTCGTTCAGCCGGAGCACGGCGCGGTCGGCGACGCCCTGGGCGGCCTGGATCAGGTCGAGATCGAGCGCAATGCCGCGGTCGTTGATGCGCTGGTCCAGCAGATAGATCTGGCGCTCGGTCGGGCTGAGGGGACGGAGCCGCCCCACCAGGGCGCGCTCCACCTCCACGTCGCGGGCGCAGTATTCGGTCAGGCGGCGAATGCGGTCGGGCTCGTCCCACCAGGTCAGCGAGCCGTCTGCGCCGACCTTGCGCGGCCGCGCCATCCGCATCATGAGCGCGGCGCCTTCCTTATCCTTGCGAACGTCCAGGCCGAGCACGCGGGCGGCGCCGTCCAGGTCCCGCGGCAGCGACATCGACGCGGCCATGGCGGCCGTGCAATGCCATTGGTCGAGACGCGGGAGCGGCCAGCCGTAGCGCGGTGTCAGGATCTCCCGCCACATGACCCGCTCGAATTGCGCGTTGTGGCTCCAGAGCTCCCCACCGGCCTCGACATGGGTGATCAGTTCTGCGGGGACCGGCTGCCCCGGGTACCAGGCCTGGATCGGGCCGTCCCCGAGCGCCCAGCAGGTGACCCAGACGTCGGTCGTCGGGTGCTGGGCATAGGGATAGACGCCGGTCTTGCGCAGGTCGACGGTGCTGCGCGTCTCGAAGTCGATGTGGAGGTGCTGGGTCACGTCAGCACCTCGGCCGGGACCGGCCCATCCGGGTCCATGTAGACGATCGGCTTGCCCGCCTTGCTAAAGGTGTCGATCTCGCAGGCGAGACCGAAGCCTCCTCCCAGGTCGCCATGCGGACGACGATCAGCCCCTTGGCCGCGGCCATCAGCGGCGCGTCCGCGGGCAGCCAGAACTCATGGCTGAGCGGGTCGATGCCGGCGAGGACCGAGATCGGGTGCGAGTGGGCGATCGGCGAGAAGACCGGGGCGCCGGCGGTTAGCAGGCGACCGGTGACGCGGCAGATCGCGCGGAAGGCCTCGTCGAGGCCGGCGGGATACTTCGAGTAGGGCGAGCCCACGTACCAGAAGGACATGGCGGGGCCCTCACGCCGGCTCGAGGGCGAGGCGGAGCGCATCGCGTCCGCGGCTCAGCCGGGACTTGATGGTGCCTTCACTCGTCGGGGGCTTCGCTGCCCGAGCCGCCACCTTGTAGGGCAGGCCGTGAAAGGCGCAGAGGCCGATGGCCTCGTGCATGCCGGCCGGGAGAGCCTTCAGCGCGCGGTTCACGTCCCTCAGCTCCAGGCGCCGCTCCTGGTTCGGCAGCTGCTGTGGCATGAGAGTGTGCAGAACACCATCCTCGACGGCGTCAACCCGGTCTCGGCGCGCCTGATTGACCCAGATGTTCCGCATGATCGTGAAGAGCCACGCCCGCATGACGGTGCCGGGCATGAACGATTCGCGGCTGGCGAGAGCGAGGACCAGCGTGTCCTGTCGAAGGTCTTCGGCGCCGCCGCGGCGGCCGGTGAGCCTGCGGGCGAAGCGCAGCAGGTCGTCCTGGTGCGACAGGAGCTCCCGCTCGAAGTCGCTGAGCGCGCGCTTCATGCCGACCTCCCGAGGATCGGGGCGAGGCCGAGGCTGTCCACCGTGCGGCGGGCCCGCGCGGCAATGCCCGGGTGGGAGTGCTGCAGCTGGCTCGCCAGGTCGATCATGTTGATCTGGGCGATGGCGGCCGCGTCGGCGTTGGCGCGCGGGCCGCGAAGCGCCGACGAGCTGCGCCAGTAGACGACGGCGGCGTTCCGGAGGGAGAGGCGGCGCTGCATCACGCGGCCTCCACTTCCGCACCGACCAGCGCAGCGATCAGGCGCCGGGCCTTGTCGGTGATCGCGACCTCGCAGACGCGGCGGTCACGCGAGCCCTGCGAGCGGGTCACGTAGCCGTCATCGACCAGCCGCTGCAGGTTGTAGCTGACGTTGGTGCCGCGGTAGATGCCGCGCGCCTCGATCTCGCCGACGCTCATGCGGCGGTCGCCGAGCCGGATCACGATCAGGGCACGCTCGGCGTTGATGTCGGTGAGGCCGAGCTCGCTCAGGCGCTCGGCGATACGGGCCATGCCGTCGCGGTATTCGCGCTCGGCCTGGTCGATCTGTCGGATCAAGGATTTCATCGTCCATTCCCCCGTTGGTCGGGATGCGTCGCTGTCGGGGCGACGCAATGGACGGTATTCCGGCTAACTTGCGGCGGTCAATCCGATTGGATTATTCTTGCTGTTGCACTCGGAATATTATTCACGTTGAAACATGCTGAATAAGCGGATTTA
Organism: Arenibaculum pallidiluteum; assembly: GCF_017355985.1. GTDB lineage: Bacteria > Pseudomonadota > Alphaproteobacteria > Azospirillales > Azospirillaceae > Arenibaculum > Arenibaculum pallidiluteum. The sequence goes on along the minus strand of NZ_JAFIQU010000005.1, from coordinate 234,693 downwards.
GGCGGGCTCCTGCAGGCCAACCACCGTGTGGACACTCGCCACCTCGTCGGCTGAGACCATAAACTCCCGCATCTCGGGCTGGTACTCCTTGACCACCACACCTTCGGGCACTATCCGCACGAACTCCTTGATCAACACCGCATTGTTCTTCTTGCGCACCACAACGCCGATGCCTGGCTGCGCTGGCTTGTGCGGGTTCACGTGAAGCAATTGCGCCGGGCGGAAGCGAGGCATCATCGAATCGCCAACAACATAAATGGCGTAGGGGTCGCGAGCGTTCTTAAGATAGTCCGGCATAGCTACCCAGTCGATGGGACCATCTTCCAGAAACATCTCCTGATCAACGCCGCCGCGAGCAGCCGACATTACTGGAAGTGACTTTTGCGAGGTCGTCGTCGCGGGCGCAGGGACAGGACCAAGCTCAGGAAAAAGACCAGCGCTTCGCGGCACAACCGCTGCCATCGCTCGGCCAGGCGGGCGCAGCATGCTCTGCAGGCGTGCCGTCGGCTCATCCGGTATGAGCGGCACCTCCATCAGGAGTGAGTCTGGATGCACGCCGAGATGCGGAGCAAGCCGCACTGCGTAATCCAGCGTCAGCCGCATCTTGCCTAGCTCAAGCTTGTTGATCGTCCCCTGCGACGTTCCGGCGAGCTCGGCCAGTCTTTCCTGGCTCAACCCGGCGGCGGTTCGCGCTTCGCGTAGCTTGCTCATGGGTCACTGTATCCCACACCGTCATTCCGCTTGCAACAGCGGAATTGATTAAATCGGCTTCCAATCGTATCCGCTTTTCGGTAGTGGTAGTGACCATGACGCTCGATGAATGGCTCACCCAATCCGGCATGTCAGAAGCCACATTCGCGAAGATGGTCGGGTCATCCCAGCCCACCATCAATCGGATCCGTCACGGCAAGGCCAGAGCGGACGGCTGCCTGATCTGGGCGATCCATGAGCTGACAAACGGCGCAGTCGGCATTCGAGACATTCCACTCCGCAAGGATGATCGGCGTATCAACTGGACTCCTGAAATGCTCGCGCGCGTCTCGCGCGGCGTCGATCAGGAGGAACCGCCGAGTCGCATGGCCGAAGCCATCGGGGTGCCGCGCGAGGCCCTGTCGGCGGGGCTAATCATTCTGCTCCGAGCCGAGCGCGTCCGCGGCGGAGGCCCTGCGAGATGATCGCCATCGGCATCGACCCCGGCCTGTCCGGCGCCGTCGCGTTCTTCCTGCCGACCGACGAGCTGCGCGTCTTCGACCTGCCGCTAGTCGCCATGTCTGGCGGCAAGAAGGGGCGCAACGAGGTCGACCCAGTCGCGCTGCGTCGGCTGATCGCGGAGCACGTAACCGGGCCTGCCGAAGCATTCCTTGAGCAGGTCGGCGCGATGCCCAATCAGGGCGCCGTCAGCATGTTCCGCTTCGGCATGACCTACGGCCAGATCCGCGGCCTGCTGGCGGGCCTGCTCGTGCCGGTCACGCGCCCCACGCCGGCGGAATGGAAGCGGGCCCTCCGCGTCCCGGCCGACAAGAAGCAGGCGATCGGCCGCGCGACGGAACTCCTGCCGGCCCACGCCGACCAGTGGGCCATCCGCCGCGGCCACTGCAACCTGGAACAGGCCGCAGGCCGGGCCGAGGCCGCCCTGCTCGCGCTTTGGGGCCGGCGCCAGCGCGGCCCGCGGGTCGAGGACCTGCTGTCGTGAGCGAGGCCAAGGCGAAGCGCCTCGGCGAGAAGGACAAGCTCAGCCTGCATTACCGCGCGGCCAAGAAAGAGGACATGGCGCGGATCCGGGAGGCATTGCCGGCAGCGGCGGCCTTCGCGGACTGGCTGAGAGGAAATCCGGGGGCCGATGAGCGCGCAGACGCACTGCACGTCATCGGCGAAGCCCTGATCGCGGTGGACGGCATCGCCGACCCACTGCCCGACGAACCCGACAGCACCTGGATTGCAGTCCGGAGGCTGTCGTCAACCAGGCCGGTTGCAGCCGGCCGTAGCGAAGAAGGTGCATCAGTGATCGAACTGAACATCAAGATTGCCGATCCCGCGGACGTTGGCAAGCTCCCGGCGATCTTCGCGGCGCTGGGCGCGCTGAGCGGCGCGGCGACGGCTCCGGTGGCCCTAGCGGTCGGTTCGGATGCCGGTGGGGTGCGGCTGGTCGGCGAGAACGGACCCGAGGTCGAGGAGACCCGTCGCCGGCGCGGCCGGCCGGCCAAGGCTGAGCAGGCCGAGACGCCTCCGGCCGCCAAGACGGAGACCCCCGCCGAGCCGGGCGCCGAGGACTTCGTCGTCTTCAACCCCGACGGCTCTCGCCGCGCCGGCTACCGCTACGCCACCGACGCCGCCCAGGTCATGATCCACGACCTCGGCAAGCTGACGACGGTCGCGGATGTCGACGCCTTCCTGGAGGCAAACGCCGCGACACGCGCCCAGTTCGACCAGGACCTGCTGCAGACCGTGCTGGCCGAGGCCGGCCGGCAGCGTGATCGGCTGGCGCCCAAGGCCGATCCGGTCGACGAGCTGCTCGGCGGCACCGCGCAGGCTCAGAGGACCTACACGCCCGAGGAGGTGCTGACGGCGCTGCAGGCCTTCGCCAAGTCGAAGGGGCCGATCGCCCTCGCTGACCTCCTCGGCAAATTCGGGGCGAAGCGCTTCGCCGAGCTGAAGGTGGAGCACTACGCCGCGGTCGTCGCCGAGGCGGGTGCCTGATGGCGCCGCATCCCGAGGTCGAGCACCTTTCGCCGTCGCTGCGCGCCATCATGCAGCTCGCGGCGAAGGGGCTGACCAATCCGCAGATCGCCGGCCAGGTCGGGTTGCCGGAATCCACGGTGAAGCTCCGGATCCGTGAGATCCTGCAGCGGATGGGCGCCCGCAGCCGGACCGAACTGGTGGCAATGCTCGACGTGCGCGCGGCCGACTTCAAGGACGTGCCCTTGTCGACGCGGATGCAGCAGATCGTCGAGATGATCCACGCCGGCTGCTCGAACAAGGAAATTGGGCGCGAACTCGGTATCGCCGAGGCGACGGTCAAGGTGCACGTCAAGTCGATCCTGGGCCGCACCCAGGTCCGGAACCGAACCCAGCTTGCGAGTTGGTGGCGTGCCCACCTTGCGGCCGGTGGAGCCTCTCGCCAGGGGGTGGCGGCATGACCGTCCTCTCCCAAAGGGCTCACGCCAGCCTGGGCGCCTCCGGCGCCTACCGCTGGATCGCCTGCCCCGGCAGCGTGGCCCTGCTGCAGACGGTGCCCTCGACAGAGACTGGCTACGCCCGCGAGGGCACGGTTGCCCATGAGGTCGCCCAGGGATGCCTGGTCGACAACGTCTCGCCGTCGATTTTCCTGGGCGCCGAGTACCAGGGGATCACAGTCACGGCCGAGATGGTCGAGGCGGTGCAGGTCTACGTCGACTTCGCCCGGGCCCTGATCGAACCCGGCGACATGGTCTTCGTGGAGCACCGGTTCGACCTCGGGGACCTCGACGCGCCGGCACCGATGTTCGGCACGGCCGACCTGGTCGTCTACAAGCCGGCCGCGCGGCGGTTGGTCGTGGTCGACTACAAGCACGGTCAGGGCGTGGCGGTCGAGGCGCGGGGCAACCCGCAGGGCCGCTACTACGCCCTCGGCGCCACCCTGTCGCTACCGCGCGATCTCGTGGTCTCCGATGTCGAGATCGTGATCGTCCAGCCGCGGGCGCAGCACCGCGAGGGCCCGGTCCGTCGGGACACGGCCACGCCGTTCGAGCTCATCGAATGGTCGGCGGACCTGCTCGACGCGGCTCGGCGCACCCAGGAGCTGGACGCGCCCCTGGCCGTCGGGGAGCACTGCCGGTTCTGCGACGCCTCGCCGATCTGCCCGGCCCAGCGACGCCAGCTGATGGAAGTCGCGCAGGCTGACTTCGAGGCGGTGGGCGACACCATCACTGTCCCCCCTGCCCCGGAAATGCTGTCGATCGAGCAGCTCGGCCGCGTCCTCGACGCGGCCGACGGCATCGAGGCGTGGCTTCGGTCGGTCCGCGCCTACGTCCAGAACAAGGTCGCGGCGGGGGAGCCCGTCCCTGGCTGGAAGCTGGTCGAGGGACGGCAGGGCAATCGCGACTGGGTCGACGAGGCCTGCGCCGCGGCCGCCCTCGCCGGCGCCGGGCTGTCGGACGCAGACATCTACGTCCGGAAGCTGATCAGCCCGACCCAGGCGGAGAAGCTGCTGGGCAAGGCCGCGATGCGCCCGCTGGCCACCCTCGTCTCGCGCCCCCCTGGCCGGCCCACGCTGGCCCGCGAGGCCGATCCCCGGCCGGCGATCACGTCGGCCGCTGCCACCGACTTCACCGCAATCCCCTGATCGACAGGAGCCACCATGGCCGATCGCTACGAGTATTCCGCCAAGGTCCGCACCCCACTGTTCCGCGGCGCGTTCGTCCGCGTCTTCGAGCCCGAGGACGTGAAGAACGACGACGGCACAGTGTCCAAGGTCTGGAGCGTCACAACCATCCTCGAGAAGGGCGCCGACATCTCGGCGATCAAGGGCGCCATCGCCGAAGCCGCCAAGAAGCTCTGGGGCGACAAGGCCGCCGCCATGGTCGGGCACGCCAAGTTCAAGAACCCGATCAAGGACGGCCGCGAGATGGCGAACCGGGAAGGCGAGCTCTACGCCGGCTTCGAGCCCGGGCAGATCACCTTCAAGCTGTCGACGAAGCAGCGCCGGCCCGGGCTGGTCGACAAGCTGGTTCGCCCGATCGTCGATGCCGACGGCAAGACCCTCGTGGACGAGAAGAACGAGGTCTACGAGGTCATCCCGTCCAACGCCGTCCACTCCGGCTGCTACTTCTACGCGACCCTCTGCGCCCAGGCCTTCGACCGCTCCGACGGATTCGGCGTCAGCCTGAAGCTGGAGAACCTGCAGCTGGTCAAGCCGGGCGAGCGGCTCGGCGGTGGCGGCGCGGCTAGCGCGAAGGACGACTTCGCCCCGGTCGAAGGCACGGCCGGCGGCGATCTGGCCGACCTGCTGTCGTGAGCGGCATCGGCCACAACTCGGGCGACGTCGGCGGTATCGCCGGCGATCGCCTGAGGTCCTTCGTCGAGCGCATCGAGCGCCTCGACGAGGAGATCAAGGGGCTGCAGGACGATCGGAGGGACATCTTCGCCGAGGCCAAGGGCACCGGCTTCGACGCGAAGGTGCTCCGCCGAGTCCTGGCGCTCCGCCGCCGCGCCAAGGAAGACGTGCAGGAGGAGGCCGAGCTGCTCCGCCTCTACTGCGCCGCCCTCGGCATGGACGACATCTTCCCCTGACACCAGCGCGGCCGGCGCGAGCCAGCCGCCTCTCCGCGCGAGGCCTCCCGATGAACGCCACCAGCCCCGCTGACCGCGAACTCTCCAATGCGCTCGACGCTGCTTCCGACGAAGCCCGGATCCGCGAACGTGCGCTGACCCTCGCCGTGAACCACTACCGCAAGATCAACTTCACCGGCGACCCGGCTCGGATCGTGAAGACGGCCGAGGCATTCGCCGACTTCCTGCGGGCCCGCGCATGACCGCACCCCGCATCATCGCCGTGACGGGCCTCGCCGGCTCCGGCAAGAGCACCGTTGCAACCTGCCTGGCGCGCCGCGGCTACCGCCGCGAGCGCTTCGCCGGGCCCCTGAAGTCCATGATGCACGCCCTGGGACTGACCGAGGAGCACACCGACGGCGGGCTGAAGGAGATGCCGTGCGACCTTCTCGGCGGCGTCACGCCCCGGCGCGCGATGCAGACCTTGGGGACCGAATGGGGCCGGCAGCTGATCGACCCGAACCTCTGGGTCCGTGCCTGGATGCAACGCGCGGCCGAGGGGCTGATCGTGGTCGACGACTGCCGCTTCCTGAACGAGGCCGGCGGCGTCCGCATGCTCGGCGGTGTGGCGTGGCGGGTCGAGCGACCCGGGCACCACCTGGACGTGGGCGGCCATGCCAGCGAGGCCGAGATGCATCTGATCCAGGCCGACGCGGTGCTGCGGAATACCGGCACGGTCGAGGATCTCGACTGGGCCGTAGGCGCCATGCTGGAGAACTGGCCGTGAAAGAGAAAGCCCCCGCGCCGGCGCCGGTCGTCGACGTCCAAGCCGCCTTGGCCGCTCTGACGGCTGCGCTGGAGCCGCCGCCCGCTCCTGCCGAAGCCGCCGAGCCGGCGCAGGACCCCGATGCCGAGCCGGCGGCCTATGACGTGGCCGGCTTCTGCGCCGCCCACAACATCAGCCGGAGCACATTCTTCAAGCTGCGCTGGGCCGACCAGGCGCGGGAGCGCGAGCTCGGCCGCAGGCTAGAGCCGCACGAGCGGACTGGGCCCCGCTGCAAGGAAGTCGGCCGGAAGCTGATCGTCAGCCGCGAGGCAGCGCGCGATTGGCGGAATCGTTGTTGATGGATCACGCCCGGGTCATCGGCCGATGGCCAGAAGCTCGGTATACAGCGCAATGCGCTCGCACGGGCGAGCGTCCTCCCCGGCAAGTCCACAAGGGAAAGGAGAATGGCAGCGTGACATCCGAAGAGGGTTACGTGCACCACGTGCTTGCGGATCTCCTCAAAAACCTGGGTGTCGTGATCGCATCCGCCTCACCCTGGCAAAGATCCAAATTGAAACACAATCGCTCGGCGTAGATCGCCTGGATGGCCCTCTGTGGGGTTTGGCCCACAGAGCGACATCATCTGTGGATGAGCGATGTCAGGGAATGACATCGGCGAAGGGTATCGATAGTGTGGCCGCGCCCGCCGTTACCACCATCGAATGACGCAGGCCAGGGCTCACTAAGGGGGACGTTGTGGCACCGCCTCACACCGTACAAGCATTGCGCTTCAAGCAATGGATTAAAGACTGGGACGATCTCAGTTTCGACCCGCAAGAATTGCGTCGGCGCCCTCCGCCGTACATCTACTTATTTTCCATGCCAGCCGCCCAACTTCGTGCCTTGAGCGGGGTCTTTCGGCGCCAGCGTGAAGATGGCGTTGCAACCGGCATCCAACGCGGACACGACAAAGAGCGGTCACAACAGATTCGCGACTTTGTGCGATTCGGCTATCCCTACTCGGAAATGAGCGCGTCGCGTCGTAGCAGGTTCAACTCTGAGGACCTTCGAAAACCCGGCTGGTTGCCTACCGCCATTGTCGTTAACATCCTAACTGCGGACGACACTCGTCGCGGACAACGCGTGCAACGGCATGACCTGATTGAGATCTCCGAAAGCAACGACACCGTTTCCCTTAATTTGCCCAAGAATTTCTCGGGAGCTGACTGGTCCCCCTCCGGGCTTCCACCGCTTGAAGTCATTGATGGACAGCATCGGCTCTATGCATTCGGCGAAGAGGATTTACCTGGAGACTTCGAGCTACCCGTTGTCGGATTTAAAGGGTTAGACCTCGGTTGGCAAGCTTATTTATTTTGGTCAATTAATATTTCACCAAAGAAGATCAATCCGAGCCACGCATTTGATCTCTACCCACTACTGCGCTCGCAAGACTGGCTTGAAAAGTTTGCTGAGAGCAACGTATACCGGGAAGCCCGCGCGCAGGAGTTAACCGAGTTTCTGTACAGGCACGCTGAGAGCCCGTGGCGTAATCGAATCAACATGCTCGGGGAGCGTGGGCCCCGTGCGGTGTCGCAGGCCGGGTGGATTCGGTCCCTTTCGAGCACCTACCTCGCCGCTGGCCAGGCACGGGGCACCCGAGGCCTATTCGGCTGTAGTTTGGCCGGTCTTGGCGGACCGCTTCCGTGGACCCGACCTCAGCAGGCCGCCTTTTTGATCCATCTATGGAGGCTTCTTCGTCAGGAAGTCAGGACTTCGAACTTGCAATGGGCGGTATCGCTGCGGCGGCCGGATCAACGGCAGAGTGGGCTGGCGCTCGATGAGGCGACAGACGCCGCGTTCGCCGGACCGCAAACCATGCTCAATCAGGAACAGGGAGTGCGAGGCTTTCTCATCGTAACAAACGACCTTTTCTTTAATTTTGCGGACGAACTCGGGCTCGCCAGTTGGGAAACTGATGAAGACAGAGGGTCTGTCACAGGCGACCAGGAAATCCAGCAGGCGCTGCGAAGTCTAGAGCGTCAGCCGTTCGCCAGCTTTATGAAGGATGTTACTGCGGCCGTTGCAGGATATGACTGGCGATCGGCAGATGCCCCAGGCCTAAATGACGAGGAGAAGCTAAGGAAGCGAGCCTTTCGCGGCAGTGGCGGCTATGCGGCCCTTCGAGACGAGCTCATGAAGGACCTAGCGCAGCAACCCGGGCAACTGGGGCGATGGGCAAAGTTGATTCGCGACGCTAGGCGCTGAGACTCGTCGATGGCGAAGCAACTTACGGCGCTTCAGAAGCGCGTGCTAGGCCAGGCAAGCCGCGGCCCGATCGTCAACGTTCTGTCCCAGCTGCAAACCGGGGCGGCCGGTAGATGGCTACGGTCAGGGCATCCTTTTCCAGATGGTATTCCGCCCCGAAATATCAGAACGATCAATGCTGCGGACCACGCGGCCATCGTTGAGCTGTTGGCCGCCACCGGTCCAAATCATTGCATTGATGGGTGGGCTTTCCTCGCGCGAGGCTTGGCCAGTCTGGTCGCCGGCGACACGCATGCAGCCAGACATTTTGCATATTATGCGGAGCTCCGGGCTGCCCAGTCTATTCTTTCGACGATGGGTATCGGCGTTTTCGGATCCTGGAACTGTGTTGTCGACCACACAGGCACGATCACTCTAGCAGATGATAAAAATGGACCACGCGGGACCCATGATATGGTGTGGCTCGCGATCCAGGAATGGGTAGCGGGACCAAACGCAGCAGGACAGCTGGGCGAAGCAGTCTCTATCCGAAACGTAAACCTCGACGACTGCTTGAAGGCAATGTGGCCCGGGACTCACGGTCGCCCAGCAGGTAAAGATCTTGTCCTTGCGTGGGGTATCGACCTGCAGAAAGCCGATGAGGAACGACACGCTCGGAACAACTCGAGCTATAATCCGCAAGGGTTAAACCCAATTCCTTGCAGCGCCGACGACACTCTTACATTCCTAGAGGACTTCTGGAGCCTGTTTGAGCCCGATCCCGGCGATCCTTTCCTGACACTAGACAGATATCTATTCCGACTAATGGCCGAGGAGCAGTATAATATTATCCGCCACGTTACCCCAGGAGCAGGCAAAGCCAAGGATCTCCGGCAACGTCATGCCTTACTTGATCCCGCGGTTCAGCAGGCGGTGAGCGAGCGATTTATCACAAGAGCCGATGCTCCCGCCGATCATGCGATCATCACGAAGGCATTAACGGTAAGCGCAACGCCACACCCGACAGAAATGCTATCTCGCGCCGCGCTCTTACTGCGCACAGCTACCGCGGTAGTCACTAAGGCTTTCTTCGATGCAGGGGTGAATGGAGGGGCTGACCTGATCTTTTGGTACAGCCCCTTTGGCTTGGACATTGGGCTCTGGAACGTTGGAGGACCACCCGTTCCCATGGTCGGGCTTTGGGACGATGTCCGCCAAGCAATGGATGATGCTCTGGACGCTCGCTCCCGCGCTCCCGTTCCGCTCACGCGTGAGGATTGGGCTTCAGCCGTGCCCAATGGACTTCCCAGGATCTTCGAGGCCGAGCGAATCGCGCTTTGGAGCCTCTGCTCATGAAGTATATGGGCTCGAAGAGATACATGCTCACCAATGGACTAGGCGAGGCGTTGGCAGCCGAAGTTCCAAAGGCGCGGCGATTTATCGACCTTTTTACCGGCTCGGGTGCTGTGGCAGCATTCGCGGCAACTCGTTGGGACGTGGACGTACTCGCCAGCGACCTGCAGAAATTCGCTGTAGCATTAGCTGCATCAGTTATCTGCCGCGATGTCGTCGTCAACGATCCCAAAACGCTAGAGGCGTGGATTGGCCGAGCTCGCGCACGGGTGAACGAGAATGAGCGTCTAACAGCAGCCAAAGAGCTCCAAGAGGCGCTTAGAAAGCGTGCACTTATGGACGTCGTTGGTCAATGCAGAGAACTTTGTAGTGAGTCGGGAGCTGGCCCGATTGAGATGGCCTATGGCGGCTACTACTTCAGCCCGCAACAAGCCATTTGGCTTGATGCTTTGCGGGCTACGCTTCCGCAAAGGCACGAAGCCAAAGTGGTCGCATTGGCTGCCCTCATCGGTACAGGAAGCCGATGCGCCGCCGCCCCAGGACACACCGCTCAGCCCTTTCAGCCAACTTGTACCGCTGGTGAATTCCTGCTGACTTGCTGGTCGAAAGATGTAGTTACGACTGTGATGACGGAGTTCAATGAAATTGGCCGGATCGCAGCAAAAAGAAAAGGACAAGCGTCTGTTGACGACGCCTTAGCTGTTGCGAAAAAGCTCATGGAGGGTGATCTAGCTTTCATAGATCCGCCATATTCGGCAGTTCATTACAGCCGGTTCTACCATGTTCTTGAAACAATCGCGTCCGGCACCCGGGTCCCCGTTTCCGGGGCCGGTCGGTATCCGCCACTCGAGCAGCGGCCGATATCCAACTTCAGCATCAAGTCGAAGGCCGCCTCCGCGCTTCGCGATCTACTCCAAGCTATTAGCTCGAAGGGGGCCCGTGCCGTGGTGACGTTCCCCGCAGGCAACGCATCTAACGGCCTAAGTGGCAAAAGGGTTGTCGAGATAGCCTCGGAATTCTTCCATATCGATCGAGAAACGGTCACTGGCCGATTCTCGACGCTCGGCGGCAATCGCGTCAACCGCGCGGCCAGGCAGGATAGCCAAGAGCTTATACTCACGCTTTCACCAAAATAAAAAGTATTTTGCGGCTTAAATCTAAATACCGATTGATTGTAAGGAGCGCCTGATCTTCGCACGCCTCTGACATGCTTTATCCACTCGGCCTTCTCCTCGGGCTTGGCTGATCACGGGCCTACATGCACGAATGGAGTTTGCTGAAAAATAAAGCCCTAGTGCAATACTCGAGGCTCGGGCCATCAGCTGGTTTGCATAACTTGATATAATTTCCGCTCGCGTTGCAAGCATTCTTGCGTTTGCCGTAGCTGCATACGCAGAGACACTCCAGCGAGTGCTGTTGTCGGATTAAGTCGCATTCTGAACCACTTCATCAAACCGGCTTCGGCTTCTCCCGCCTGAGGTCGCCGCGCGCTAGCCCGAGATCGGGCCCGACGTCGACATCGGGGCTGTTGCACGCCGTGCAGCGGCCCCGGATCGTTTCCGGGCGCTTGTTATAGCCGAAGAAGGCCACCAGCTCGGCCGCGACGAAGCGGCCCTCGTGACCGCAGCGCCGGCACTTCATGCGGACATAGCCGCCGATCCGCGCCAGATCGCCCACCGTGTCGGTCTTCTTGCTGCCCATGCCGGCATGGTGCCGCCGCCGGCGCGGCCAGGCAAGAACGAATGGGGAACAAACGCTACTCGGCTCCCGCTGCTGTGTATGACCGACTGCAACGGAGATCAGGCCACATCCACCATGGCACGAAGGTAGCTTGGCGGCGTCTCCCGGTGACGGGCATTCGTCGGCGGCACCGACAAATCACCAGCTAAAAGCGCGGGATCGGTTCGGCGTTTCGCTGCGCGATGCCGCGAAACGTGGGCCAGCAGCATCCCGGCACCGGGCTTGCCTAATCGGACCTCTTCGGTAGGCGAACACCGTCCATACCGATGAATTCGACTCCGGCGTCCTTTAGCGCTTGCTCAACCGCAACGACATTAGGCGCGAGTGTCCGCGGCATGCCCTCGGATTTAGCCATACGACGCACGGTGTGCCACGGGACACCAGACCGAGCAGCCAGCTCCTGCAGCGTCCAATCAAGCAGCCCTATAGCCGCGCGGATCTGTGCCCCGGTAACCATGACCCGAAGGGACAACGGCTTACAGCTTCCGGCAAGAACGGCTTGCGCCTCTACCTCCTTCGGTGTATTAAATATACATATACGCATCTTAAAGACATATCTGCCCATTTCCGCGCGAAGGAGCGCACCTCCGAATGCCCGCGGCAGCACGTGACATAGCACTAGATGACCTGACCACGCGACTCGGGGACGAGCCGCGTCTTTTCGATCTGCGGCTTGCCGAGGCCCTTGGATTTGAACGCCCGCGGGAGATCCGGCGCCTCATCGAGCGACATTTCAGCGCGTTGCGGCGTTTTGGGGAGGTTCGCGTTACTATGACGCAAACCTCCCCGCGTGGCGGCCGGCCTGGCAAGGCCTACTGGCTGAACAAGAAGCAAGCGCTCTATATCTGCACCAAGTCCGAGACGGATCGCGCGACCGAAGCGACGATTCAGATGGTCGAGGTGTTTGACGCCTGGATCGAGCAGCAGCGCGCCGCGGCCGTGCCCCGCCCCGCCAACGACGCCCCGCTCACCCTCCCAGCGCCGGAGCAGACGCTGTTCGGCTTTCTGCGCGCGGTCCTGGACTACGACGAGTGGCGGCCGGTTTCGCACGGCCGGATGTCCGAGGCGACAGACCTCAAGCCGTTTACCGTGCACCGAGCAGTGATGTCGCTCCTGGCGCGCGGCCTCGTCGACCGGCGCGGCTTCGCCGTGAAGACCAAGCCGCACGAGTACCGCCTGGTCCGCTTGACCGGTCCTGCAGCCCAGGCTGCCCTGCCCCCACCGGCGGCGCAGCTGCGCGACCGGCAGGCGGTAGTCGACGGCCGCGTGGTCGACATGAAGCCGACCGAGTACGGCGCTGGCGAGACCGTCTGCGTCGTCCGGGCCGACGGCACCATTGAGCTCGTGCAGCTGGTCACCGCGGCGCCGATGCCCGGCGAGCGCTTCGGACGCGCCAGCATGGCTGACCTAGGCCGGCATCCACATGGCCGGCTGGTGGGTGACGTGATCGTGGTCGGTCGCGTCGTGGAAGAGGTGCAGCCGTACGAGCCGTGAGTGCGTCCCGTGATGGCTTAGGCACCCCAATTGCTGCCCGATGGGGGTGTATTATGCTGGCACAGCCAGCCGATCCCTAAGTTCCGTCAGCATCGCGAGTTCGGCAGCGTGCTCCTCACCGTCAGCACGCATCAACGCAACAGCGCTATCTAAGAACAGCCGCTGATCCTCGACTGGTTCCTGCTCGAGCCCATCGAGGCAACGCTCGAGAACGTCAATGGACGGATACTGGCGCTGCAGGTAACCCCGGAGGGCGGTCACATCGGCATCAGTCACAGCAATCTCAGAGCGGTGGGCCTTCGCAGCGATGTACCCCACTATCACGCTGATCTCCTCGGGCGCCAGAAAACCGTCCGACCGGGCCAAGGCGACCAGCACCCGTAGACCATCGCGCGCGACGCGACGGTGGGCGTAGCCAGGCTTCTCTGGCTCAACGGGCACCGGGGGCATGCTCGGCGTCAAGGACCGCTTCGGCACGGTGGCGCGATCAGCTGCGAGGGACTTCGCGCGAGGCACAGGTGCGGGCGCATTTCCCCGAACATCGAAGCGCAGCTCGTCAGCAAAGAACTTAGTTGGATCATGGACAACGCCGTCCATGTCGATCACGCAGCAGATCCTATCGAAGCGGAAGGTCCTAAGGGCCCTTCGCTCATGGCACATGGCCTGGAGATAGAAGAGACCACCGGCGCCCCGGTAGAGCTGCCGCAGAGTGATCCGCCGACGCGTCTCGTCGCCCGCACCGTCCCGGTACTCGATGGCGAAGGTAACGCCCCAGAGATCGTCATCGATCCTCTCGACGTCCGGTGCAGCCTGGAGCTTGGCCCTTCCGCTCCGCCGTCCTGACTGCTCGAGTCGATCATCGTCATCGACACCCAGCTTGATCAGGAGTTCCGGCTCATCGGGAGCGTGCATGCCGGCCGGCGAGAAGGTCGGAGGCATCGGCGGCGGCGTTGTGTCAGTGCGCCGGAACATCCGCGCTATTGCCGAAAACAGGCCCATGACGTTCCCTCCCGAGCTTTTTTAGGAGGCTACGCCTGCTGCGTTGTGGGCGGCAACGAATCGTTGCGACTGAGCCCCCCCTTGCCTGGCTCGCTGCCGCAACAGGCGACGGTCAGATCCCGCATGGAGTGCGTCCCGTGACGCTACGTGCCGCCCCGTATCATGGGCTCTCTCGCGCCCGCGTACTGGACAAATACTGGACAGAAAAGCAAAGCCCCGCTCGATGGCGGGGCTGGAAACGGCAGAAACTCTAGGCTTTGAGTGGCGTCCCCTAGGGGATTCGAACCCCTGTTACCGCCGTGAGAGGGCGGTGTCCTAGGCCTCTAGACGAAGGGGACGAGGCCGTGCGTGGGCGCTGATATAGCCAGCGGGTTCGGGGCATTCAAGCCTTTTCTTGGATCTCCGCGGCAGGTCGCGCCACGGCCGTGCGCCGTCACCCATCTCCCCTGCTGCGCAGGGCACCGGCGGAACCGCCGATGCGGTTCGCGACGGCAGAGAAGCTTGCTGCGTCTTACGGGCATGGGTCTTCCCGCCCTGCCCTGATGCCTGACCAACCGGCGCGTACACGCCACCTGTCGCCGGGAGATCCCGCCCGCAGACGAGCCTCTGGGCAAACTGCTCCCTTTATCACGCACGCGATTTAATCGCGATCGCGTCCGGCGCGCAGCAGGGTTGCAGGATTATACATCGCGCACGATCTGATCGTATGAGATGGTCCTCTCACCCCAGCACGGGACGCCAACACACACCCAAGCGACACCAACCCAACCACCCAAACAGCAAAGGAGCCCACGCCATGAAGACCCTGACCCTCGCCGCCGCCCTGATCGGCATCCTCGCCGCCGCCCCCGCCCTGGCCAATGGCGAAGGCAGCGCCGGCACCAACCAGTTCCACGGCTCCAGCACTCTCGTCTCCTACGGCGCCCAGCCGAGCGCCCGGGCCGAGACCGGCTCCGTCGCCGTCCGCCAGGACGCCGGCAGGCCCGGCCTGGCCGACAAGGCCCTGGTCTGGGGCGAGGCCGCGGTCGACCCGCTCTACGACAACCTCTCGGCCCAGGGCCTGGTCATCGCCACCGCCGGGCAGCCCGCCGCCTCCGCGATGGCTTCCAGCGAGACCGACTTCAGCCGCGCCTACGCCAACTGACCGCCGGCCCTGCCGAGCATCCAGCCAGCCGAACCCACCGACCACCCAACCAGCCAGACCCGAAAGGAACCCCGACCATGAAGACGCTGTCCATCGCCGCCGCCCTGATCGGCATCCTGTCCGCCGCCCCGGCCTTCGCCGGCGAAGGCAACCCCGGCGTGAACCAGTTCCACGGCTCCTCCGACCTCGTCTCCTTCGGCGCCCAGCCGAACCCGCAGGGCCCGGCGCCGGTCGCGGTGCGCCAGGAGGCCGGCCGCAGCGCGCAGGGCTTCCGTTCGCTGGTTTCCGGCGAAGCCGCGGTCGATCCCATCTACGACAACCTCTCGGGCCAGGACTGGGTCCAGATCGCCGGCGGGCAGCCCGCCGCCTCCGAGATGGCCTTCGGCGAAACCGACTTCAGCCGCGCCTACGCCAACTGACGGTGCCCCGATGCACGTGGTCCAGCGCCCCTTCCCAGGCCGACAGGCCGGGAAGGGGCGAGCCCTGTTCACGGTGTTTTCCGCCGGCACGGAAGACCGGGGAGCGTCCCTGTCCTCAGGCCCTGCCGGCCAGCGCCAGCGCATCGGCGACCAGGGCATCCACCGCCTCCGGGCGGGTCTCCCACGAGGTCACCAGGCGCACCACCGGGCCGTCCCAGCGGTAGAACTGGTAGCCCTTTTCCAGAAGGCCGGCGGTCACGGGCTCCGGCAGGCTCACGAAGATCTCGTTGGCCTGCACGGGATCGCGCAGCGAGGTGCCCGGCACCCGCGCCAGGCCGGCGGCCAGCCTGTCGGCCATCGCGTTGGCATGGCCGGCGAGGCGCAACCACAGCCCGTCCGCCACATAGGCGTCGAGCTGGGCCGAGATCACGCGCATCTTCGAGAAGAGATGCCCGCCGCGCTTGCGCCGGTAGCCGAACTCGCGGGCGCGCTCCTTCAACGGCGCGACTCCATTCGCGCCCGCGCCGCCCGTCGCATCGCCGCCGAAGAACACCACCGCCTCGGCCGCCAGGGCCCCGTTCTTGGTGGCGCCGAAGCTGAGGACGTCCACCCCCGCCTTCCAGGTCAGTTCGGCCGGACTGCAGCCCAGCCGGGCGACGGCATTGGCGAAGCGTGCGCCGTCCATGTGCACGGCAAGGCCCCGCTCGCGCGCGATGGCGGAAAGCGCCGCCACCTCGGCCGGGGTGTAGATCGTGCCCGCCTCCGTCGCCTGGGTCAGGCTCAGCACCGTCGGCTGCACCGCATGCACGAAGCCGAAGGGCGCCCTGGCCAAGGCCGCCTCCAGCGTGGCGGCGGCGATCTTCCCGCCTTCGCCCGGCAGCCCGATCAGCTTGGCCCCGCCGGTGAAGGCCTCAGGAGCGCCACATTCGTCGGTGTTGATGTGAGCCTCATGATGGCAGTAGACCGCACCATAGGGCGGCGTCAGCGTCGCCAGGGCGAGGGAGTTGGCGGCCGAGCCGGTGGCCACGGGGAAGACCGCGACCTCGGTCTCGAAGAGATCGGCCAGGCGCCGCTCCAACCCCGCCGTGACCGGATCCGCGCCGTAGGACGGCATGGCGCCCGACGTCATGGCGCGGGTCAGCGCCTCCAGGATCTCGGGGGCGGCGCCGGTCACGTTGTCGCTGGTGAAAATCATGGTGCTGCGGCCTTCGGAGGAGAGGACAGGGTGGTGACGGAACGCCCCGGCGGGGCGCGGGACGGGTACGGAGAGGGACCCGGCGCCGAGTTCGACGACGCCGAGATCGACGGGTTCGAGGACGAGCTGCTCGACGACGGGGAGCCCTGCGGCGCTGCCGACCTGGCGGCGCCTGCAGGGCGACTCGCCTGGACGGTCACGGCCGACGCAGCGGGCATGCGCCTCGACAAGGCCCTCGCCGGCGCCTTCCCCGGCCTCTCGCGCTCGCGCCTCAAAGCGTTGCTGGACCAGGGAA
The DNA here is from genome assembly GCF_017355985.1 of Arenibaculum pallidiluteum. Classification (GTDB taxonomy): domain Bacteria; phylum Pseudomonadota; class Alphaproteobacteria; order Azospirillales; family Azospirillaceae; genus Arenibaculum; species Arenibaculum pallidiluteum. Next base: position 217,797 of record NZ_JAFIQU010000005.1, on the reverse strand, counting down.
TGGTGTCCCTGGACGGCCGGACCCTAGCCGAGGCGTCACGCCGGGTAAAGCCCGGCCAAGCCGTCGAGATCGAGGTCCCCGAGCCCGAGGCGGCCCTGCCCGAGCCCGAGGACATCCCGCTTCGGATCGTCCATGAGGACGAGGACCTGCTGGTGATCGACAAGCCCGCCGGGCTCGTCGTGCATCCCGCGGCCGGGAACCCGCGGGGCACGCTGGTGAACGCGCTGCTGCACCATTGCGGGTCCTCGCTCTCTGGGATCGGCGGCGTGCGCCGGCCAGGGATCGTCCATAGGCTCGACAAGGACACCAGCGGGCTGATTGTGGTCGCCAAGACGGCCGAGGCCCATGCCGGCCTGTCGGCACAGTTCGCCGACCGCAGCCTCAGCCGCACCTATCTGGCCCTGGTGTACGGCCTGCCCTCGCCACCCCGGGGCGAGGTCGAGGCGCCCATCGGCCGCTCGCCCCAGGATCGCAAGCGCATGGCGGTGGTGCGAGAGGGCACGGGCAAGCCGGCGCTGACGCGCTATGCCGTGATCCGGGGTTTCCGTCTCGCCGCCGCGCTGGTGGAATGCACGCTGATGACCGGGCGGACCCACCAGATTCGCGTGCATATGGCGCATATCGGCCATCCGCTCGTGGGCGATCCCGTCTATGGCGGAAGAACGGGTCGGGCCTCGGCCATCCGCGCCCGCGGGCTGCCGGAACCGGCCACGGAAGCCCTTGTTTCCTTCGGAAGACAGGCCCTGCACGCTGCAAAGCTGCGCTTCGTGCATCCGCGGACCGGCACCGCCATGTCGTTCGAGAGCCCCGTCCCGGCGGACATGGAGGACCTCCTCCGCACCTTAGAACGCCTTTAAAGACCTATACCCGACCCTACTGGTCGGTTATGATATGTTTAGAGCGAGATGATGATCCCCGGGCCGTCGGCGGCCCGCCCCCGAAAGCCGGGGGACAGCATTGGCGGGCCCCGCGCGGGGCCGCCGGAAGAGGACGAAGAGGATGGCTGGCAATCTCCCCAGCATACCGGTGATTAGTTCCGAATCGAACCTGGCGCGCTATCTCCAGGAGATCCGGAAATTCCCGATGCTGGAGCCGGAAGAGGAATACATGCTTGCCAAGGCCTGGCGCGAGGCCGGCGACACCGATGCGGCCCATCGCCTGGTGACCAGCCATCTGCGCCTGGTCGCCAAGATCGCCATGGGCTACCGCGGCTACGGCCTGCCGGTCTCGGAGCTGATCTCCGAGGGCAATGTCGGCATGATGCAGGCGGTCAAGCGCTTCGACCCCGACAAGGGCTTCCGCCTCGCCACCTATGCGATGTGGTGGATCCGGGCCGCCATCCAGGAATACATCCTGCACAGCTGGTCGCTGGTGAAGATGGGCACCACGGCCGCGCAGAAGAAGCTGTTCTTCAACCTGCGCAAGCTCAAGGGCCAGATGCAGGCGATCGACGACGGCGACCTGTCGCCCGAGCACGTGACCGCGATCGCCACCAAGCTCGACGTGCCGGAATCCGACGTGATCTCCATGAACCGTCGCCTGGCCAGCCCCGACCACTCGCTGAACGCGCCGCTGCGCGCCGACAGCGAGGGCGAATGGCAGGACTGGCTGGTCGACGAGGCCGAGACGCAGGAGATCCAGCTCGCCGAGCGGCAGGAGCTCGGCAAGCGCAAGGTCCTGCTGCGCGAGGCCATGAAGGACCTGAACGAGCGTGAGCGCCACATCCTGACGGAGCGGCGCCTGCGAGACGAGCCGACCACGCTCGAGGACCTGTCGCAGAAATACGGCATCAGCCGCGAGCGCGTGCGCCAGATCGAGGTCCGCGCCTTCGAGAAGCTGCAGAAGGCGATCCGCAACGCGGCCACCGAGCAGCGTCTGGCCCAGGAGCTCTGACCGGCCCCTGCCGCTGGCCCGGAGACCGGCGCCGGCGGCTCAGCCCTCGGCCGCCGGCTGGGGCTGGAGCGGCGTCTCGCCCTTGACCTCGGGGCCCCATTCCGCGACCAGCGCGGCCTGCTGCTCGCGCAGCTTGTCGATGCGCGCCTGTGCCCTCATGGCCGAGAAGCCCGCGACCATCGGCGGCACCGCGTAGTAGATGCCCCAGCCCAGCGCCGCCGCACCGTACATGCCGGCCCAGGCGAACGGGTTCGAGAGGATCGCCAGGGCGGCCGCGAGGCTGTGCTCGCGCTGCCAGAGCTGGATCACGAAGGCCATCGCGCCGACGAAGTTCACCGCGCCCACCGTCATGGGCGCCGTCTTGTCGGGATCGCGGTCAATCAGAAAGGCCACCGCCGTGGGGATCAGCCCCGCCCCGATGACCAGGGCAGTCGGCATGAAGATCAGCGACAGCGGCACCACGATCAGCAGGAACAGGGTCACCGGCCCGCCCCGCTCGCCGCTCCGCCGCCTGCCCCGTGCCGCCATGCCCCGTCGTCCCCGCTTCCCAGTTCCCGGCGCGCCCTGCGCCCGTTCCCGCGCCCGGTCGGGCTATCGCCGCATCAAATAGACGATGACGATGCCGACCAGCGCCACCGTCGCCAGCACGCTCGACACCATGGCCGCGATCTGGCGGCCCAGCGTGTCGGCGGTCTCCTGGCGGTTCTCGATCTCGCGCTCGGCGCGCTGAATTTCCTTGGCCGCGCGGTCGTAGTCGCGCCTCGCGGCGGCGAACCCCATCTCGTCCTTGCGCACCGCCTCGGGGTCGTCGATCAGCTTCAGGAGCTGGCGGATGTCCCCGCTGCGCGCGGCCTTCACGAGATCGGCCTTCATCTTCTCGCGCCGCGGCCGCGAATGGAACCGCTCCAGCGCGGGCTCGACCATGGTCGCGAGCCAGCCACTGAGGTTCGGCAGGTTCGCCGGGCCGAAGCGGGTCTGCACCTCGCCCAGGATGTTCAGGATCGCGGTGACCCGCCGCCCGGATTCGCCGCCGTTTCCGGCAATCGACAGCAGCCGCTCGTCGAGCTTGCGGAAGCGTGCGCCCAGGAACCCGGCCACATGCCGGTCGATGGGCTCCTTGCCGCGGTCGACGCGGGTCGCCACCTGGTCCAGCGCCTGCAGCAGCTCCAGCGGCGACTGGGCGTGGAAGGCCTTCACCATGGGGCTGATGCAGGCCATGGTCGGATTCAGCTCGTAGAGCACGCGCTCGATTCCGAAGCCGAGTCCCTGGCGCTCGAGATAGGAGCGCATCTGGTCGAAGGTCTGGATCAGCGGGACGAACTCGGCCTTCGCCTCGAGCTGGACGTTCACCCAGAACATCGGAAGCTGCGCCGCGATCGCCTCGCCGAGAGCCTGCGGGCTCTGGCCCAGGGCGAAGGCCTCGGCGATGGCATGGCCGAACCCGTCCACCATGACCGAGCGCTGCTTGTACCGGATCGGTGCCGGCGGATCGAGCGCGAGGCAGACGCGGGCCACCAGCCGTTCTTCGAAGCTGCCCGACTTGCCCGCCGCCGTTGCCGACGCGACCGCGCCCTGAACCGCCTCGGCGCGCACCTCGTCGCCCAGGCTGCGGCGCAGCCAGCGGTCCAGCTCGCCGCTGTCGATCTGCAGGGCCGCCGCCCCGGGGGCACGCGCCAGCAGGCGGCCCAGCGAGCGCGCGTGCCACGCCTCGCCGTCCTGGAACTCGAAGGGCCGCACGCCCTTGCGCGGCACCTGGGGCTGCTTCGGCGAGAGCCGGCGCCCCGAGAGCCACATGTCCACGTCGCTGAGCGTCCAGCGCTGCTTCACATCGTCCGAGAGCAGGCCGCGCAGCACCTCCATCATGGAGAGGGAGATGCGCATCGTGCCGACCAGCGCCGGGTAGGTCCCCTTCTCGATCTTCGCCTGCAGCATCGCCTCGTCGTCGAGCTGCCGCGCCGGGTTGCGGCCGAGCAGCATCACGAGGGCCGTGACGCCGAGCGCGTAGAGGTCGTCGGCGGTGCTCCCTGCGCCGCGCCCGCCCGGCTGCGCCATGGCGCGCTCGATGGGCAGGAAGATCGCCGGCTGGGTATAGGAGGGCAGCGTCGAGATGCACTCGCCCAGCATCACGCCGCCGGTGGCTTGGTCGCGCACGAAGAGATTGGTGGGCCGCACGTCGCCATGCACGATGCCGCGCACGCCGAGCTCCTTCAGGGCCGCGGCGAGCGGCTGGATCACCTGCCGGGTGACCCGCTCCTCGCCCATGGGCTCGATGGTCTCGGACAGGGCCGACATGACCCGGCGGCCCGAGGGGCGCTCGAAGATCAGGGCAAATCGCCGGTGGCCGTCGGCCGGCCAGTCGATCACGCCCCAGTCCAGGAGGCGCATCAGCGACTGTGTCTCGATGCTCTTCAGCGAGGTCAGCATGTCCGTGCGGGGCGGAAGCCCGCTGGTGCAGACGATCGCGAAGAGCTCGGCCTTGCGGTCGCGGACGGCGCGGGCCAGGAAGGCCGGTCCGCCGGGCGCGTTCAGGGCAGGCAGGGGCGATCCGGGCAGAATCTCGACCCGGTTGTTCAGGACGACCGCATCCATGGCGGCCGCGGTCGGCGCATCGGCTGCCTCGGCGAATGCCATCGGCCCTCCCTCCCGCGGGCAGTTTCGGGGAGCTTGGCAAAAGAAGCATTAAAAAAACCGGCGGAGCCTTCGCATCCGCCGGTTCCGCGCGTTCGGGCGCGCTCAGTCCTCGAAGGGATCGTGCATCAGGATGGTGTCGTCGCGCTCGGGGCTCGTGGAGAGCAGCGTCACCGGAGCCTCGATCAGCTCCTCGATCCGGCGGACGTACTTGACCGCCGTGGCCGGCAGATCGGCCCAGCTCCGCGCGCCGCGCGTGCTCTCGGACCAGCCCTCGAAGGTCTCGTAGATCGGCTCCACCGAGGCCTGGGCCGTCTGCCCGGCTGGATAGTGGTTCAGAACCCGGCCCTCATGGCGATAGCCGGTGCAGACCTTGAGCTCCGCGAACCCGTCCAGCACGTCCAGCTTGGTCAGGGCGATGCCGTTGATCCCGCCGACCTTCACCGCCTGGCGCACCATAACGGCATCGAACCAGCCGCAGCGGCGCTTGCGGCCGGTGACCACGCCGAACTCCTTGCCGCGCGCGCCCAGCAGCTCGCCGATGTCGTTCACCTGCTCGGTCGGGAACGGGCCCGAGCCGACGCGCGTCGTATAGGCCTTGCAGATACCCAGGACGTGGCCGACCGCGCCCGGCCCCATGCCCGACCCGGTCGCCGCGTTGCCGGCCACCGTGTTGGAGGAGGTGACGAAGGGATAGGTTCCGTGATCGACGTCCAGCATGGTGCCCTGGGCGCCCTCGAACAGGATCCGCTTGCCCTGGCGGCGCAGCGCGTCCAGTCGGTCCCACACCACCCCGGCATAGGGAAGGATCCGCGGCGCGATCTCGCGGAGCTGGGCCAGAAGGTCCGCCGCCTCGATCTCGGGTGCGCCGAAGCCGCGCAGCAGCGCGTTGTGGTGGAACAGCATCTGCTCGACCTTGCCGTCCAGCACGGCCGGATCGGCGAGGTCGCACAGGCGGATCGCCCGGCGCGCGACCTTGTCCTCGTAGGCGGGGCCGATGCCGCGCCCGGTGGTCCCGATCTTCGAGGCGCCGCGAGCCTCCTCGCGGGCGCGGTCGACGGCGCCGTGCACGGGAAGGATCAGCGTGGCGTTCTCCGCGACCACCAGCGTCTCGGGCGTGACTTCGACGCCCTTGGAGCGGATGGCCTCGATTTCCTTCAGCAGGGCCCAGGGGTCGACGACCACGCCGTTGCCGATCACGCTGAGCTTGCCGGGCCGTACGACGCCCGAGGGCAGCAGGCTCAGCTTGTACTCGACGCCGTTGATCACGAGGGTGTGGCCGGCATTGTGGCCGCCCTGGAACCGGACGACGACGTCGGCCCGGCTCGACAGCCAGTCGACGATCTTCCCCTTGCCCTCGTCGCCCCACTGGGCGCCCACGACAGCCACGTTCGCCATTGTCAGCTACTCCGGTTCAATCGAGCGCCACCGGCTCGCCCGCGACGAGCAGGTGGGTGCAGCGCTGGCGTCGCGCCTCGGCGCCAGCGTCCGACGCGGGCTCGAGCCCCGCGACGGTGGTCCAGCCAGCCTCGCGCAGACGACGCCCCTCCCCGGGATCAGTCCCGTGCGGCAGGAACAGGCGCGTGGTCGGCTGCGGCCCCGGGGCCGCGCGCAGGACGGTGTCGAGATACAGGGTGAAGCCCGTCGAGGGCTCGCCCGACAGCGGGTCGCGCCCGTCGCCGCCGGCGCGATATCGCCCGCCGCGGCCGAGCTCGCCGCGCGTGCCGCGGGCGAAGAAGGTGAAGCCCAGACCGGTGTGATATTCGAAGCCGCGATGCTCGACGAGGTCCACCGTCAGCATCAGGGACGGTGCTGCCTCCTTGACCAGGCGCACGACCTCGGTGAGGCGGCGCCGGTCGGCCTCGGCCGCCTCGGGCAGCTCGAGCGCGGACAGCGCCGCAACAGCGCGGGCCGCCGGGCCGCTGGCGGCCATCAGCCGCCCCATCAGGGCCGCCGCGGGGCCACCGACCGCCGCCACGCCGGCCGCATCCTTGCGGTCAAGGGCCGAGCGCAGGCGCGCCGAGTCCTCCTCGGGCAGGTTCAGCGCACGACACAGGGTCGGCACCAGGGTCGCGACGTTCAGGTCGACCGACAGATGCGGCACGCCCGCCGCCTGCAGCGCCTCGGCGGCGAGGACCACCACCTCGGCGTCAGCCTCGGGCGCCAGGGTTCCGATCAGCTCCACGCCGACTTGGCCGAACTGCCGCTCCGGGCGCATGTGCGAGCCGCGGGTGCGCACCACCTGCCCGCCATAGGACAGGCGCAGCGGCCGCGGCCGACGCGTCAGGCGGGTGGTCGCGATGCGGGCAACCTGCAGCGTGATGTCGGGGCGCAGCGCAAGCATGCTCTGCGAGATCGGATCCATCACGCGGAAGGTCTCGGTCGCCAGAGCCTGGCCAGAACCCGAGAGCATGGTGGATTCGAACTCGATGAGGGGCGGCTTGACGCGCTCGTAACCCGAGCGTCCGAACGCCGCCATCAGCCGCTCGACGATGGCGGCCTCGTGACCGGCGTCGGGCGGAAGCAGGTCGGGCAGGCCCGCCGGCAGCAAGGCCCTGTGGATCGCGTCGTTCATGCCCTTGCGCGGCTCGTCCCAGCAGGTTCCGGGCGGTTGTTAGCCCAAAGCCCCGGCCCGGGCAAACGGAATTGCGGCAGATGGCGCCGCCGCGACGGAATGCCGTCCCGGGAGGATGTCCCTGGCTGAAGTCCCAGGGCGGGCGCCCCAGGAAGTCGCCCCGATGCCTAGCGCTCGGGCGCGGCCTGCACGCCCGCGCCCTTCATGGCATGGGCGAAGCCGAGCACGGCGGTGCTGATGGCGGGAAAGGCCAGGGCCAGCGTGCCGTCGGGGTTGCCGACCCGCGCCACGACGGCCGGCTGGCGCACGGGGTCGGGACTGAACTCGCAGCTGAGGTCGAGGCGCACCTTGTCACCGACCCGAAGGCCCTGGTCGTTGCGGAAATCCTCGATCAGCAGGCCGCGGATCGACCAGTTCACGGTATGATAGCTGCGTCCGTCGAGCACGACCGTCAGGGGCGGATCGAAGTAGCGGATGGCGCCGCGCCGTTCCCTGCCGGCCGGCGCCTTGGTCGCGGCGTCCTGCGTCTCGAGCTTGCGGGCGGCGGCATCCTTGGTGCGCTGGTCCACGCCCCCCGCCGAGGTCAGCATGATCGCCTGGACGCGCCGCTCCACGGCGCCGCGGAACTCGTCATCCACGCCGAACCGCACCGCCTTGCCGAAATGCTCCCGCGCCTTGGCCAGGATCTCGTTGCGCTTCTTGTCGTCGCCGGCTCGGGCGGCCTGCTCGGCCAGGGAGAGCTGCGCGTCGACGCTGCGCTGGAAGGCGTTCCGCTGGAAGATCTTGGCCTGCTCGCGGAACTCCGAGGCGCGCTGCGGCGGGAATTCCGGCGCCTTCATCAGCTCGGCCAGGGCAAGCGCCCGCGCCTCGATTCCCTCTGGTGGCTCGGTCATGGCGCCATTGCGCATGGACCTCAGGAGGTCTTCCGCCTTCCGGAGCAGGCCATCGATGATCTTCTGCCGCTGCGCAACGTCGATGACTGCCACGGGTCACCCCTTTTTCGGCATTCATCGCGAAAATGTCCCGAAATTGGTGAAGATATCGTAAAGCTTTCGAAATGATCCGCGGCGCGGACATTCGGCGCCGCGGCGGCCCATCCCTCCGTGCGGGATGGCCGAAACCACGCCCCGGCGTGTTGACGCGGATACCGGCGCAGGCGACCGTCCCCGGCGCGTCTCCGGGCAAGGCGGGCGCGCGACGCGTCCGCCAGCTCGCCGGACCTCCGAAGGCATGGGAGCGATGCAGGCAGGATGAACTGGTCCGCGGCTTTTGGCTGGCTCTTCTCCGGCTACGTACTGCTCACGGGCATCTATATCGTTCTCGAGAACCGGCGCCCGCCAGCGACGTTCGCCTGGATGCTGCTGTTCCTGGCCCTGCCCGGCGCCGGCCTGGCGATCTATCTCCTGTTCGGCCGGGACCGGAAGGCGTTCAGCCGCGAGAACGCGCTCGCCCGGCAGAACCTGAAGCCGAACCTGACGCGGCTTCTCGGCCGCCTGCTGGACGAGCAGGAGGCCGAGATCCACGGGCTGGAGGCGGATGGGACGATCCGGCACCGGCTGATGCGGCTGGTGCGGCGGAACTCGCATTCCGTCCTCACGCTCCGCAACCGGATCTCCGTCCAGCAGGACGCGGCGGAGCATTATCCGAGCCTGGTCGCGGACCTTAAGACGGCCCGGCATTCAATTCATCTCCAGTACTACATCTGGGCGGAGGATCCCTTCACGCAGGAGCTCAAGGAGATCCTGATCGAAAGGGCCCAGGCCGGCGTCGAGGTGCGCCTGCTGTACGATCCCGTCGGCTCCTTCCTGCGGCTGTCCAGGCGCTACCGGCGCGAGCTCAGGCAGGCCGGCGTGCTGGTGGCGCCGGTCTCGCCCCTGTACCGGCTGCACACGATCTCCTACCGCAACCACCGCAAGATCGCCGTGATCGACGGGCGCATCGGGTACACCGGCGGCCTGAACATCGGGCAGGAGCACATCGATGGCGGGCCGGACTTCGATGTCTGGCGCGACACCCATCTGCGCATCGTCGGCGACGGAGCCGCCGTGCTGGAGACCGTGTTCCTGATCGACTGGTACAACGCGACCGGCGAGGACCTGTACGCCCCCGATACGCTCGCCCCGCTGCGCGAGCACATGCAGCACGCCGAGGACACGGCAGACCCGGCGGACGAGGACCACGCGCCGAGCGTGCCGGTCCAGATCCTCACCTCGGGCCCGGATTCGGAGTGGCGGGCGATCCGGCAGCTCTACTTCGCCATGATCCTGTCGGCGCGGCGCCGGGTGCGGCTGCAGTCCCCGTTCTTCATCCTCGACCCTACCATCGCCGAGGCGCTGAAGGCCGCCGCGCTGTCGGGCGTCGAGGTGGAGGTGATGCTCAGCGCCCGGGGCGAGGGACTGAACCAGGCGCCCTACTGGGCCGCGAGCACCTACCTCGCCGAGGTCACGGCGGCCGGCGTGCGCGCCTATCTCTACGAGAAAGGCTATCTGCACGCGAAGGTCATCACCGTCGACGGCCAGGTCTGCTCGGTCGGCTCGGCCAATCTCGACATCCGCAGCTTCAGCATCAATTACGAGGCGACCGCGGTCGTCTACGACCCGGCGGTCGCAGCGGAGCTCGACGCGGCCTTCGAGCGCGACCTCGCCGGGTGCCGGCCGTTCCTGCTGGACGAGTATCTCCGCCGGCCGGTGGCGAGCCGCCTGCGCGATTCCCTGGCACGGCTCCTCTCGCCGCTGCTGTAGGCCCTCAGAGGGACGCGGCCTGCCCGGAGGTGCCGCCCGGGCTCACATCCGTCAGGCCTGGAAGTTCCTGGAAAGCGCCAGGAAGTTCTGCGCCAGGAAGATCTCGTCCTCCTCCCGGTATGCCTCGACCCTTGCCAGCCCGTCCCGAAGGATCCTGTGCACCGAGAAGTCCGGCAGGGCGTACCAGAGATCCTGGAAATACGTCCTGGCATCGATGTTGCTGCCGCCGAACTCGAACTGGATGGCGCGGACCGCCCCGCTCCTCAGCATGTCCCCTGCGCCGGCCAGGATGGCCAGCTCATGACCCTCGGCATCGATCTTCAGAAGGTCGATGCGCCCAATGCCGTTCTCCGCGCACACCTCGTCCAGCCGGCGCAGGGAAATCGTCTCGACCGGCTTCATCTCGATACCGAAGTGGTCGAGCCGCCTGGCGTAGAGGGATGCGGGGCCCGCCCCCGGCCGCGGCGCGAACAGTTCTGCCGACCCGCTGCTGTCCGAAAGGCCGAAGTTGAATGCCTTGCACCGTGGGTCGGAAACATTGGCTGTAAAGCTGGCGTAGGCGGCAGGCGAGGGCTCGAAGGCATAGACCCGGGCATTCGGAATGTGCGCAAGCACCGCCTTCGTATAGCGGCCGACATTCCCACCCACGTCGAAGACCGTGACCTCCCGCTGGTCCTTGAACATCCCTGCGAGATAATTCAGGGCAAAGCCCTCGCCGCTCGTGTCGACGTCGGCGCCCGCCCCGGCGCCGATCCCGCACAACGCAAGGCGGTGCAGGGCGAGGAAGAACTGGTAGGCCTCGACCGTTGCCCCCCGCTCGCGGAGCAGGGCCTCGAGCTCGTGAATGATCGCATCGCGGTCCATGTGAGGAGCTTTCGAGACCAGTGTCCAGGGGCGGCCGCGGACTGTATCGCAAGCATCGGGGCCGCTCAACCGCACCCTCCCCGGCGGTCCGGCCGGGTCCTCCAGCCCTCGCGGAAGATCGCGCCCCCAGCTACCGGGGCCGGAGCCGGAGCCGGACGCGGAAGAAGTCGAACAGCACCCGCAGCGTCGCGAGCGTCGGCACCGCCAGGAGCACGCCGGCAAGGCCCGCCAGCGCCCCGCCCGCGATGACGCCGAGGAACACGAGGACCGCGGGGACCTTGATCGTCTGCGCCTGGATGCGCGGCGTCAGCACGTTTCCCTCGAGCTGCTGGATCGCCACGAAAAGGAGCCCCGTGAGGAGGGCCGTCCCCGGTGAGATCGAGAACGCCACCAGAAGCGCCGGCACGGCACCCAGCCAGGCCCCGAGGAAGGGGATCACCGCGGTGATCGACACCCAGGCCCCGAGAGCCAGCGGATATGGGATTCCCATCAGGAACAGCGCCGCCGCCGAGAGCGCGCCCTGAATCAGCAGCACCAGCGCGAGCCCGCCGAGATAGCGGGACAGCGCATGGCCGAGCGCATCCCAGAGCGAGAGCGCGTCATGGCGGTAGCGTTTCGGCGCGCTCGCGAGATAGGCCGCCTTGAACTGGCGCTGGTTCGCCAGCAGCGAGGCCGCGACGAACACCACCGAAAAGACCGTGAGGGCGTAGCTGAAAGTTCCGAAGACCAGCCCCACGGTCCGCCCGAGGACGTTGTTCGCGACAACGCCGAGGCTGTTCCTGAAATCCTCGGTGAGCCGGGCCGCGATGACCTCCGGCGTGTCCGGCAGCAGATCGTTCCGGTACAGCGCGTCGAGCGCGCGGACGAGATAGCGGTCCAGGTTCTGGACCATGCCCGGCAGCGCGCCGACCAGCGCGCCGGCCTGCGAGACCAGCAGCGGCACGACGATGTATGCGACCAGCAGCAGCAGGGCGAGCAGGATCAGGAAGGACAGCAGGATGGCGGCGCCGCGCGGCACGAAGCGGGCGAAGAGCTGCACGGGGAAGGACAGCACCAGGGCGACCGCGAAGCCCGCCAGGGCGATGGCCGGCACGATGGGTACGGCCCAGAGGACCAGCAGCAGCAGGGCCGCCTGCGCAAGCAGGAGGAGATTCCAGGTCGATGCCGAAATCGGGATCGGCGTTGGCCCACGCCCGAGCTTCCCGGCCCCATCCCCACGCCCGCGCGCCGTCGTGGGCCGGCGGCCGGAGCTGCGAAGATCCATGGCTTCCCCGCTGCTGCCGGCGGTTGAGCCCGGAATGGTAGAGCATCTTCGGGTGCCGCGGGATCCCGAAGATCCCCGGGGCCCGGACGGGGCCCCGGGGCATCGTGCGTCAGAAGCTCAGCGCGCGCGCCTGCACGACGCTGGGCAGTCCCGCGATACGCTGGATCAGGGGCTCGGGGATCTTCTGGTCCACCGAAACCAGCGCGATCGCGTTCTCGCCCGGCGCCGTGCGGCCGAGATGGAAGGTCGCGATGTTCACGCCCGCCTCGCCCAGCGTGGTGCCGAGCGCCCCGATGAAGCCGGGCTTGTCCTCGTTGCGGACGAACAGCATGTGCTCGGACAGCTCGGCCTCGATCGGTACCTCCTCGATGCCGACGATCCGCGGCTTCTCGTTGCCGAACAGCGTCCCCGTGACCGTGCGCACGCGATGCTCGCTCTCGACCGTCAGCCGGATCAGCGTCTGGTAGTCCGAGGCGCGCTCGCGTTTGGTCTCTGCAATGGTGATCGAGCGGTCGCGCGCGATCGCCGGGGCGTTGACCATGTTCACGGTGTCCACGAAGGGCCGCAGCAGGCCCATGAGCACCGTCTGGGTCAGCGGCTTCACGTTCAGCTCGGCCACCGGCCCCTCGTATTCGACCGTGACGGCGCGAATGCCGCTCTCGGTGATCTGGCCCGCGAAGCTGCCGAGCTGCTCGGCGAGTTTCATGTACGGGCGCAGCTTGGGCGCGTCCTCGGCGGAGACCGAGGGCATGTTCAGGGCGTTGGTGACGGCGCCCGTCATCAGGTAGTCCGCCATCTGCTCGGCGACCTGGAGGGCGACGTTCTCCTGGGCCTCGGTGGTTGACGCGCCCAGATGCGGCGTCGCGATCACCTGCTCCATGCCGAACAGCGCGTTTTCCTTCGCGGGCTCCTGCTCGAAGACGTCGAGGGCGGCCGCCGCGACCTGCCCGCTCTCCAGCGCCGCTTTCAGGTCGGCCTCGACGATCAGGCCGCCGCGCGCGGCGTTGATGATGCGCACGCCGCGCTTGCAGCGCGCCAGCGTGTCCTTGTTCAGGAGGTTCTTGGTGCTCTCGGTCTTGGGCGTGTGCAGCGTGATGAAGTCGGCCCGGGCGAGCAGCTCGTCCAGCTCGACCTTCTCGACGCCGAGATCCGCGGCCCTTTCCGGCGACAGGAAGGGGTCGAAGGCGACGACGCGCATCTTCAGGCCCAGCGCGCGGTCGGCGACGATGGAGCCGATGTTGCCGCAGCCGACGATGCCGAGGACCTTGCCGGTCAGCTCGACACCCATGAAGCGGTTCTTCTCCCACTTGCCGGCATGGGTCGAGGTGTTGGCCTGCGGGATCTCGCGGGCCAGCGCGAACATCAGCGCGATCGCGTGCTCGGCCGTGGTGATGGAATTGCCGAAGGGCGTGTTCATCACGACGACGCCGCGCGCCGTCGCGGCCGGAATGTCCACGTTGTCCACGCCGATGCCGGCGCGGCCGATCACCTTCAGGCGGGTTGCTGCCTCCAGGATGTCCCTGGTGACCTTGGTGGCCGAGCGGATCGCGAGCCCGTCATAGCCGCCGATGACGCGGACGAGCTCCTCGGGCTTCAGCCCGGTGCGGACGTCGGTCTCGACGCCGCGCTCCCGGAAGATCTCGACGGCACGCGGGCTCAGGCTGTCCGAAATCAGGACCTTGGGCATGATGATTGGTTCCTCCGTGCGCGAAGGCGCGCAGGCGCCCTCCCCGACCCGTGGGCGGGAGAGGACGCGGCGCGGTCGGGGGCTCAGGCGGCCTTGGACAGGCCCGCCTTGACGGTGGCGAAGGCCCAGTCGAGCCAGGGCAGCAGCGCCTCGATGTCGGCGGTCTCGATGGTCGCCCCGCCCCAGATGCGCAGGCCGGGCGGCGCGTCGCGATAGGCCGCGACGTCGAGGGCGACGCCCTCCTTCTCCAGCACGGAGGCCAGCTTCTTCGCCACCTCCGCCTGGCCGGCGTCGTCGAGCCGCGTGATCTCGGGATCGACGATGCGCAGGCAGATGGAGGTGCAGGACCGGATCGCCGGGTCGGCCGGAAGGAAGTCGACCCAGGGCGTCCGCGCGACCCAGGCCGCCAGGGCCGCAAGGTTGGCCTCCGAGCGCTTGACCAGCGCCGGCAGGCCGCCGATGGACTGGGCCCATCGCAGCCCGTCCAGTGCGTCCTCGACCGCGACCATGGAGGGCGTGTTGATCGTCTCGCCCTTGAAGATGCCCTCGACCAGCTTGCCGTCTTTGGTCACGCGGAACAGCTTGGGCAGCGGCCAGGCCGGCTTGTAGCTCTCGAGCCGGGCGACCGCACGGGGCGAGAGCGCCAGCATGCCGTGCTGCCCCTCGCCGCCCAGGACCTTCTGCCAGGACCAGGTGACGACGTCGAGCTTGTCCCAGGGGAGGTCCATGGCGAAGGCGGCCGAGGTCGCATCGCAGATGGTCAGGCCCTGGCGATCTGCGGGGATCCAGTCGCCGTTCGGCACTCGGACGCCCGAGGTCGTGCCGTTCCAGGTGAAGACGACGTCGGTCGAGAAGTCGACGGCGGAGAGGTCCGGCAGGCCGCCATAGGGCGCCTGCAGGACCACGGTGTCCTTCAGCTTAAGCTGCTTGGTGGCGTCGGTGACCCAGTCCTTCCCGAAGCTCTCCCAGGCCAGCATGGTGACCGGGCGCTCGCCCAGCAGGTTCCAAAGCGCCATCTCGACCGCGCCGGTGTCCGAGGCGGGCACGATGCCGAGCCGGTAGCCCTCGGGCATGCCAAGGATGCGGCGGCTCAGCTCGATCACCTCGGCGAGCTTGGCCTTGCCTTCCTTGGAGCGGTGGGAACGGCCGACGAGGGCGTCGGCGAGCGCCGCGACGGTCCAGCCGGGACGCTTCGCGCAGGGACCAGAGGAGAAATTGGGGGTGCGAGGCCGGTCGTTCGGCTTCATGTGCTATTCCTTCCAGAATAGTGCGACCCGGTGGGGGGTCGTGGCCCGCCGGCGACTTTAATGACGGGCCGTCCCGCACGCAAATTCCAAAACGCACCGGAATCGCGGCGGCCCGCCGCTCGCGCCCCTGCCCGCCGCTGACGCCCTGCGGCGCCCTTGCGCGCCCTCAGGCGCCGGCCGGGCTGGCGCCGACGGCCGCGGCGAAACGCTGGAGCCGCTGCAGCGCCTCCCGTTCCTCGCGCACGAAGCGCTGCCGGTAGGCCGGGAGGAAGTCCGGAACGGACAGTGCGCGCGTCAGGATGCCCGCGGCGAAGGTGCGGACCCGCCCCTCGGGGGGCGGCGCCTTGCCCAGCATCCTGACCAGCAGGTCGATGCGGTCGGGCAGCGGCCTCTTCGATCCCACGACCTCGCTGCGCAGGATGTCCAGAAGCTCCTCCTCGATGGGGCCTGCCACGGGGCTTGCGGCCTTGCCCTCGACCCCGCCGGCGCCAAGCAGGGCGAGCGCCGCGCCCAGATGCTCCGCCGCCTCGACGCGCTGGGCGCGGGCGGGCATCAGCTCGTGCAGCAGCATGCGCGGCGAGACGGACTGCACCAGCACGGCGCGGAGCTGGGCCTTGTTGCGCTCGCCAGGGGCGAGCTGGATCAGCCGCACGAGCCGCTCCAACTTCTCGAAGGTCGTGCGCGCGCCCTGGAGCGCGATGGCGAGCCGCTCGCTCGCGATCGCGCGGCCGCAGCGCTGCTCGACCGCCTCGCGGACCTCCTCGTCGCGCCCGAGTGCGGGGCTCGCCTCGGTCATCCCGGCGATCACCACGTTCAGCGCCTCCATTTCCTGGAACAGGTCGCCGGCGGGACGGAGCCAGGCGGGCCGCCCCAGCTCCTCCAGCAGGGAAAGGCGCAGGGCCGAGCGGGTCCTTGGCATCAGCCCGGCGGCGATCAGCGGACCCAGCGACTCGGCCCCGCCGGCCTCGCCGGGAACGCCGAGCACAGCGCCCACGCGTCCGCCGTGCAGGTCCATCAGGAATTTCAGGACGGCCTGCAGGGTGCCCCGTTCGCCCGCGAGCTCCCGCAGGGCGGAGGGCGTGCGCATCATCTCGGCCGCGACCATGTCGATCGGCTTGAGTTCCGGGATCTCGATCCCGTCCGCACCGGCGGCGAGCCCGATCCTGTGGAGCTTCTCGGTCCAGGTCGCGGAGTCCGCGAGGCATCCCGCCAGCAGGCGCAGGACGTGGAACTCCGGACGGTCGGGAAAGCGAGCGGCGACTTCGCGCGCGGCGGCCATGAAGCCCGCGGGCTCAATGGCAACGAACGGATTGGCCCGCGCCTCGGAAGCCAGCTCGTGCACGGCCTTGTGGGTGAGCTCCATCAGATCGTGGTGGCGCCGGTTGGCCGGGGTTGCCGTTCCCGTGACCTGGGCGCGCGCCGCCTTTTGGACCGCAGCCTCGACGACGGCCCGGTTGGCGGCCATCTCCTCGGCGTGGCCGGGAAAATGCAGGAGCTCGACGGGCGTGATCCTGCGAGCCTCGAGGAAGCGGGCCAGCAGGATGCGCATCTCGGCCCGCGCGTCCTCGCGGTAGAAATCCGCCGGCGCCGTGCAGGCAGCCGTGCTCGCCGCAGATGGCCCGTGATGGTCGAAGTCGGGCTCTTCGGCCCCGGCGCGCAACCACTTGTGCAGCACGACCCGGTCCGAATGCTCGAAGCCATGGAAATGGGAAGAGCGCACGACGCGCACACCCTGCACGCCCGACTGGTTCAGCAGCGACTGCTCGGCCGCCTGCATCAGCCGGTCCTGGCTGTTCGCGTCGGCAGCCAGCCTCCAGAAGCGATCCTGGAGCGTGTGCAGCTCGTAGACGACCGTCACAGCGCCGGTCGGAAGTTCCGCCATCCGACTTGTCCCCCACGCGGGGCATCTCTGCCCGCGGCGGGGATCCTATCCGAAAGAGGCTGCACGCGCCAATTGGCGTAGCTGCCCTCCTTTTCAGACGGAGATAGCTGCCGGCGCGCGGCGGGCGACCAGATGGTCGATCGCCATGGTCAACACGGGCTCGGCATCCTGGTTGCGGGCGGTATAGCCGAAGCGGATCCAGCCGCGGTCCTCGCGCGAACCCGAGGGACGCATCTCCAGGACCTCCACCGCGGCGGAGAGCGTATCCCCCGGGCGCACGGGCCTCAGCCAGCGCAGTTCATGGATCCCGGCGCCGCCCAGGTTCGCCGCCCGGAGGACGCCGGTCTCGTAGAAGAGGCGGAAGGTCAGGGCCATTGTCTGGAAGCCGCTTGCGATCAGCCCACCGAATACGGAGCGCCCGGCGGCCACCTTGTCCACATGGAAGGGCTGGGGGTCATGGACCAGGGCATAGTCGATGATCTGGGACTCGGTCAGGGTGATCCCCGCGGTCTCGAAACGACCCCCCACCTGAAAATCCTCGAAATAGAGCTCCTGCACGACCATTCCTCCGCGCTGGGCGGGCCAGCGCCCGCGGCGGCAAGCCTGCCGCGAAGGACCGGAGATCACAAGCGATGCCGTCCGGAAGGTGCCGGTACGGGATCGCCATGATCGGTTGGCCTCGCAGGGCTCCCCCGGCCAGGATGGCCCGGCACAGCCGCGGGACGCGGCGCGGGATCCTGCCTGCGGGATCGTCCCCGGGGGCAGGACGGAAGACGAAGGGAGCGGCAGAAGCAGAAGCAGATCGGGTGCACGGGCGAGAGCGCGCGACCGGCCGGGAGCTGTCGAAGCTGCTCGCCATCCCACTCGTGCTCGCACCCTGCCGCATTCCGTTCGTGGCGGGCTCGCTGGCCCAGTCCGTGGGCGCGGCGCTGGACGCCTTGCGCGGCCGCCCTGTCCTCACCGTCACCAACGGCCAGGAGAGCAGCGGGGGCATCGTGAATTTCGTGGTGGTGGAGAACCGCCGTCGGCTCGAAGCTGCCGAGCCTTGCGGCTGCCGTGCGAACGCGCAGATGGCGCAGCCGCTCCGCAGCCGTCACCGTTCCCGGGCCGCGGCCTGGAACGGCCGTGCGGCTGCCGGGAACGGGTTCAGGGACCGGCAGCGGGGCCGGCCGACAGGATCACCTGCCGCATTGGATGCTTAGGCCACCCAGAAAGGCTTAGAGGTCTCGCGCTCCACCAGGGAGCGGGAAAGACCGATGTCCTTCAGCAGGCGATCGTCGAGATTGGCGAGGGCATGGCGCTGCTCACGGCGTTCCAGCCAGGTCAGCACGATCCCCATCGGGTCGAAGGAGAACCCGCCGGTCCGGGCGGCTCCCGCGCGCATTGTCAGCATACATTCCTCCCTCGGTCGGTATCGATCGACGCTCAGATGCCCCGATCACTGAGACAATGCGATTATCCGGTTTCTGTTCCGCGATACAATAGTGACATTACGGGGATTATGTCTCCTTCACGAACATGTGACAGTGGTGCAACAGGCCGAAAGATGGGCGAATGCCTACGGATCTGCCGCTTTCTTCATCCGTGCTGCATGCGTGAAATAGAGACAATCAGGATTGTCATGGCTGCCTGTCCCGTCCCGCATGGCGCCACTCCCGTGGCGGTGACGCCTGGCGGCCGCCGCAGACGACCGCCCCTAACGACTGCCGTTAACGGTCGCCCTTAACGGATTGTCATTGCTGGTGTATGCAACAGGTATGACACGTTGGATCCCCGACATCGCCGAACGCCAGGGCCCCCGCTACCGCGCGATCGCCGACGCCCTGGCCGAGGATGTAAGGGCGGGCCGCCTTCCGCCAGGCACGCGGCTTCCGACCCATCGCGACCTGGCCCTGCGGCTCGGCGTCACCACCGGCACGATCACCCGCGCCTATGCTGAAGCGGAGCGTCGCGGCCTGGTCGGCGGAGAGGTCGGGCGGGGCACCTACGTGCGCGGCGCCGAGCGTCCGGTTCCCTCGATGCCGGAGCCGCGCGAACCTGCCGACGACGGCCTCATCGACCTGTCGGTCGGCCAGCCGGCTCCCATCGGGATCGAGGGGATCATGGCGGAGGCCGCAGCCAAGGTGACGGCCCGACCGGACTTCGAGGCCCTGCTGCGCTACCAGCCCCATGCCGGCATGGCCGTGCACCGCGCCGCCGGCGCCTCCTGGCTCGCCAGACACGGGCTGGCGGTCGAACCCGACAGGGTGCTCGTCTGCAGCGGCGGTCAGAACGCCATCGCCCTGAGCCTGATGGCGCTGGCCAGCGCCGGCGACACGATCCTGGCCGAGGAACTCACCTATCCCGGGCTGAAGGTGGCAGCCGCGACGCTAGGCCTCAAGCTGCACCCGGTCACCATGGATGCGGACGGCGTCGTGCCCGAGGCTCTGGAAGCCGCGATCCGGGCGGTCGGCACGCCCCGGGCCTTCTACACCACCCCAACGCTCCACAACCCGACGCAGATCGTCGTACCCGCGGAGCGGCGCGAGCGTATCGCCGACATCGCACAAGCCGCCGGCGTGGTGATCGTGGAGGACGACGTATTCGGGTTCCTTTCGCCCGAGGCGCCGCCGACCTACGCCGAGATCGCGCCGGACAGCACGATCTATCTCACGAGCCTGACCAAGAGCGTGGCCCCGGGGCTGCGCATCGGATACATGGCGGCGCCGCGCGGACTGAGCGACCGCCTGTCCCAGGCCATCCGCGCCGTGAGCTGGATGACCTCGCCCTTCATGGCCGAGCTCGCCCGCGTGCTGATCGAAAGCGGCGATGCGGACCGCATCGCCGACCGACACCACGAGGAGACCCTGGCCCGCCAGGAGATCGCGCGCGAGGTGCTCGGTCCCTACACCGCGGACATGCCCGCCGGCGCCGGCTACCTGTGGCTCCGCCTGCCGGAGCCCTGGCGTCGCGAATCCTTCACCAGCGAGCTGCTGCGCAAGGGCATCAAGGTCGCGCCCGCCGACGTCTTCATCGTCGGACGCGGACAGGCCCCGCAGGCGGTCCGCATCAGCCTGACAGCCCCCACGCGCGAGACGCTGCGCCGCGGCCTCGGCATCATCGCCGACCTGCTGGAAAGCCCCGGCGCCCTCCTGCTGCCCATCGTCTAGATCAACGCCCCTGACGCCGGCTCCAGCCGATGGATCCCGGCCGCGGCCCCCCGGCGTGAAGCCCCTGCTGCAAAACCCATGTTTCATCTGTAGGCGGTTTCATTCAGTCCGACATAGTCCGGCAACGCAGGAAACGGAAAAGGCTCGAGCGGGGCGCGAGCCTTCCCGCGTCGTCCGCACCGGATAAGGATGCTGGACATGAAGAGGCCGGTCCTGGCGCTGGTCGCGCTATGCTGCCTGTATGCGTCGTCCCACCTGCTCGCGGCCACTGACCGCGCCGCGGCGCAAGGCGCCGCGGCCGAAACGGTGCCGATCTCGGTGATCGAAACCGACCCCGAGATGCAGCAGATCCTCGAAAGCGACAGGGACTACGTGCGAATCCGGCGCTCGCTTCGCGGGCTGGGCCGGACCAACATCACCCTTGACCTTGCGAAGTGCTACGTCGCGGGCGAAAGGACGCCCGGCCCGGGGTTGCGCGGCGGGTTCAGCTTCGCCGAATACATGATCGACGAGCAGCAGCGGATCAGGCTGTCCACCACGCATCACATGGTGTCGGACGGCAAAGCGGCGGTGGCCGAGTTCCTGCGCATCGAGATCCCGCCCGGTGGCCTTGCGACCGTCTCCATGTCGGCGGTCTCAATGCCCGACTACCGCGTGACAGCGTCGAAACGCTTCGAGTGCACCCTCGGCGAGGGCCTGACGGTCCGGTAATGCCGGCCTGAACCGGTGACGGTCGCCGGCAACGGACCCGCGCTCAGCGCCCGTCGAAACGCCAGGAGGGGCGTCCCTGCCAAGCAAAGGGGGACGGGTGCCAGGGCCTGCCATGGGGCTCGCGCCAGCTGGGGTTCCGCCAGTGGGGATTGCGCCAGTGGGGATTGCGCCAGTGGGGCGCCCAGGAATAGCGCGGGTGCGGCGGCGGAGCCCAGGAATGCCGCGGCGGCCCCCAGCCCGGAGGTCCCGGCGTCCAGTACCGCGGCGGCCCGGCCCATGACGGGGGCGGCGGAACCCAGAGCGGCGGCGGCTGCGGGCGGGGAAGAACCAGGATCGGCGGCGCCGGGAAGGGCGGCGCCATGGCCGGCGGTGGTGGCGCCCAGCCCGGGGCCGGGGCCCAGCCGTGTCGCAGCCGCTCGTCGGAATGGGCGATGCAGCCCGGCAGCAGCAGGAGCGCGAGGCCGGCGGACCCGGCGAGCCTTCCGATCGGGATCATGGTGCCTCCTCCTGCGCTCGGGTTTCACTCCCTTCAACAGTGATGGCCGGCCCAAAGGCCGGCCATGACGGAAATCACAGGACGCGATGAGAGCCCGTCAGCGCGCGCCCTGGGCGAAGAGCACGACGCGGACGGTCTGCAGGATGATGATCAGGTCGAGCAGCAGGCTCGAGTTCTTCACGTAGTAGAGGTCGAACTTCAGCTTCTCCTTCGAGTCCTCGATGGAGGCGCCGTAGGGATAGTTGATCTGGGCCCAGCCCGTGATGCCCGGCTTGACCATGTGCCGATGCGGATAGGACGTGATCTCGCTGATCAGGTCGTTGACGATGGTGGGACGCTCGGGCCGGGGTCCGACGAAGCTCATCTCGCCCCTGAGGACGTTCAGGATCTGGGGCAGCTCGTCGACGCGGATCAGGCGGATCAGCTGGCCGACGCGCGTGACGCGGCTGTCGCCCCGTTGCGCCCAGCGCGCCACCCCGTCCCGCTCGGCATCGACGCGCATGCTGCGGAACTTGATCACGCTGAAGGTCCGCCCGTTCAGGCCCACCCGCTCCTGCCGGTAGAAGACGGGCCCGCCATCCTCGATCTTGATCGCCAGCGCCGTGAGCAGCATCAGCGGCAAGGTGAAGGCGAGCATAACGAGGCTCACCGCCACGTCGAAGCCACGCTTCACGACGGCCGGCACATTGCCCATGGATGTTCCGTCGGAATAGAGCAGCCAGTCCGGATAGATCTCCTCGATGTCGACCTGGCAGAGCTCGCGCTCCACGAAGGTCGCACGGTCGAGCACGCGGATCCCCGCCTCGCGGAAGCGCAGCAGCGTCTCCTTGGGGACGCCGAGCTCCGGCCGCTCGCAGGCCACCACCACCTCGTCCGCACGGAGCTGCTGCGCCTCGGAGAGCAGGTCATTGACCCGCAGGATCCGTCCGGGCGTCACCAGTTCCGGCTCGGCACCGACGGGGACGAAGCCGACGCAGACGAAATGGGCGGGGTCGAGCTCGCGCTCGGCCTGCTCGATCCGGCGAGCCTGCTGGCCGGTGCCGAGCACCAGAACCCGACTGCGCATCGTCGGCGCGCAGAGCACCCGGACCAGCACGATGCGCGCCAGGCTGAGCCCGACCATGGAGAGCAGGAAGGCCGGAACCAGTGCGCTGATCCAGATCCGCAGCGGCGGGAAGACGTAAAAGAGCGCGAGCAGCGCGAACAGCGTGGCGCCCATCGCGACCATCAGGCGCAGCAGCACGACGCGCAGGCTGATCAGGTACTTGCGCTGGTGCAGCCCCATCGCGAAGAGGCAGGGCAGCGCGACCCCCGCGAATGTCAGCACATGCCGCAGGAGATGGCTTCCCGGCACCAGCCCGCCATCGTCCATCCACCAGCTCAGCGTAAGGCCGAAGGCCATGGCGCCGGCGAGAATGAAGGCGTCCACCACGGCCAGCATCAGGTAGGCCGTGGGCACGTACATGTTGAAGACGCGAATCATGCAGCTTGTCTCCGCCATTCCGCGACAGGAGCGGTCGGCAGAAACCTAGCATTTGAGAAAACGGACACTGCTTCGGCAGGCGCATCGCCCGGGGCACCGTTGGGCTTAGGCCAAAGCCGGTCCGCGAAAGCACCTCCCGGGAACGGCCGGGATTACCCCACAACCGGGCGGGTCCCCCGGCGGAGGCTCAGCCGACCAGGCTGAGCACGCCGAAGACGAGCAGCCACCCCAACAGGCTGAGGATGATGATGATCGGGATCGCCCGACCCCACGGAAGACGTCCCGGGCGCGCCACCCCGAAACGCGGCGGCAATCTCCGAACGGAAGGACGTCGTTCCTTGTCTGCAGGGGCCTCGCTCACGTCGGCCTCGTGGCGGAAGGGCTATTCGCACCCGATGAAGGTGAGGCGGCACGGCCTCAACCGCAAGGTGGGAAAAAGATGACATTGCATCCGAACTTTTGGCGAGACGCCCCGGGGCCGCGGCGGTCGCACTCCGCGGTGGAAGCGCGCGGAATTACGGCCTCTGGCGGGGCGCCACGCCCGTCGCGTTACCACGCCGCCGCCACACCGCGCGCGGTGAGCCTTCTATAGAGTGCCGGCAGCCCCCGAGATCGTGAAAGGCAAGGAGGACCGATGCCGGAAAAGTCCCTGGAGAATGCCGTCGCAGCCTTGCGCCAGCTCGCGGCCGAGGCCGCCACCGAGCGCATCGCGGCGGGCATCGACGACCAGGACCTGCCCGAGCCCGCGCGTCGCGCCCGCGCGGCGCTGCTCGAGACGTCCCTGGAGGCGACGCTGCGCCGCGTGGCTGCCGAGGCGCCGGCGCGCCCGCAGCCGGAAACCGCCGAGGCGCTGCGCCGCATCGAGCGGGCCGTGGAGGCCCTGTCCCGCGACATGGGCGCGCTCGCGAACACCGACCGCCAGGTTGCCGGGCTGACGCGGCAGGTTGCCGAGATCGCGGCCCGGCTCGACACCCTGTCGCTGGACTGGTCGACCGCGATGGAAGCCGCCGATGCGCGCCCGTCAGCGGGACGAGGGCTCCTGGCAGGGATCATCTGCCTGCTCGTTGGTATCGGCGCCGGCGCCGCGGTCGCGCTGCACTGGGAAACCGCGCGGATCCTCCTCCTCGGTCCCTGACCGCCTCCTCCTCGGCCACCGGCAGCAGGGTGGCCGCGCCGGATCAGCCCAGCGGAAGCGGCGAGAAGCGGGTGTCGCCGTCGTAGACGTCGAGGCCCTCCATCCGCTTCAGGAAGGCGACCACGGCGTAGGTCACCGGCGTTGCCACAGCCTCGAAGGCCGACTTGACAAGCCACTGGGTGACGGCGGCCGCCACCAGGGCCTCTACCGGCATGACCCCGGCGAAGGCGATCCCGATGAAAATCGCGGAGTCGATCAGCTGCCCCACCAGGGTCGAACCAATGGTGCGCAGCCATAGCATGCGCCCGCCGGTCATCACCTTCAGCCGCGCCAGCACGTAGGCATTGACGAGCTCGCCCGCGAGATAGGCCATGAACGACGCGGCGAGGATGCGCGGCGCCGAGCCGAGGATCTGCTGATAGGCCTCCTGCCCCTCCCAGAACGGTGCCGGCGGCAGCGCTCCGCCGACCGCGAATGCCGCGACCGCCAGCAGGTTGCACAGGAACCCCAGCCAGATCACCTGGCGGGCGCGGGCGAAGCCGTAGACCTCGGTCAGAACGTCACCGATGATGTAGCTGATCGGGAAGATCACCACCGCCGCGGGCAGGACGAGGCCCGAGACCATGACAAGCTTGACCGCCGTCACGTTGGAGACGAGCAGGCAGGTCACGAAGAGCGCGACGATCAGAAGAAACCAGGACGAATGCTGGGCGTGACGCGGCGACGACATGGCGGGTCCGAATGGCCTTGGGATAAGGCGTTGCAAATGCCGGTGCGCATGGCCAACTGTCAATCCGCTTTCGCCTTCGGGGACGATGGTCTATACCCCCCGCCTCCATGCGCACCGCCGATTTCGACTTCGACCTTCCCCCCGGCCTGATTGCCGACGAGCCCGCGCGTCCGCGCGACGCGGCGCGCCTGCTGGTCGTCGACGAGACCATCGAGGACAGGATCGTCCGCGACCTGCCGGACCTGCTCCAGCCCGGGGACATGCTGGTCTACAACGACACGCGGGTGATCCCCGCGCGCCTGGACGGCATGCGCGGCGCCGTCCACGTCGAGGTGACGCTGCATAAGCCCGCCCCTGACGGGGCCTGGCGCTGCTTCGCGAAGCCGGGCAAGCGGCTGCGCCCTGGCGACCGCATCGTCTTCGCCGAGGATCTCGACGCGACGGTCGAGGCCAAGGACGAAGGTGGCGAGGTGCTGCTGCGCTTCTCCTGCGCGGGCGATGCGCTGGTCGCTGCGCTGCACCGGCACGGGCGCATGCCGCTGCCGCCCTACATCCCGCGCCGGTCCGGCGAGCGCGCCGAGGACAGCAGCGACTATCAGACGGTCTTCGCCGCGCGAGACGGCGCGGTCGCGGCCCCGACCGCAGGGCTCCACTTCACGCCGGCCCTTCTGGACGCGCTCGCCGCACGCGGCGTCGGCCGGGCCGCGGTTACCCTTCATGTCGGCGCCGGAACCTTCCTTCCCGTCAAGGTCGAGGACCCGCGCGAGCACCGCATGCATTCGGAATGGGGCCAAGTGTCCGAGGACACGGCTGCGACGGTGAACGCGGCCCGCGCCGCCGGTGGGCGCATCGTCGCGGTCGGCACAACGTCGCTGCGCCTGCTCGAGACGGCGGCGCGCGCCGATGGCACCCTCGTACCCTTCGTGGGCGAGACCGATATCTTCATCACGCCCGGCTACCGGTTCAAGATCGTGGATCTGCTCCTGACCAACTTCCACCTGCCCCGCTCGACCCTCTTCATGCTGGTCTCGGCCTTCGCAGGAACGCCGCGGATGCATGCGGCCTACCGGCATGCGATCGCGTCCGGCTACCGCTTCTATTCCTACGGCGACGCATCGCTGCTGCGGAGGATGGCATGAGCGGTATCGGCTTCGAGGTGCTGGCGCGGGACGGGCGTGCGCGGCGCGGCCGCCTCGCCACCGCCCATGGAACCGTCGAGACGCCGGCCTTCATGCCCGTCGGCACCGTCGGGACGGTTAAGGCCATGATGCCGGATTCCGTGCGCGCCACGGGCGCCGAGATCCTGCTGGGCAACACCTACCACCTGATGCTGCGCCCGACGGCCGAGCGCGTCGCCCAACTCGGCGGGCTGCACCGCTTCATGAACTGGGACGGGCCGATCCTGACGGATTCCGGCGGCTTCCAGGTGATGTCCCTGTCCTCGCTGCGCTCGATGGACGAGGAAGGGGTGACCTTCCGTTCGCATCTCGACGGCAGCAGGCATCGCCTGACGCCCGAACGGTCGATGGACATCCAGCGCCTGCTCGGCACCGACATCACCATGAGCTTCGATGAGTGCACGCCCTTCCCCGCGACCCATGACGAGGCGGCGCGCTCCATGCGCCTCAGCATGCGCTGGGCCGAGCGCTCGCGCCGCGCCTTCGTCGAGCGCCCGGGCCAGGGTCTCTTTGGCATTGTGCAGGGCGGTGTATATCCCGACCTGCGCGCGGAATCGGTGGCCGCGCTGACGGGCATCGGCTTCGACGGCTACGCGGTCGGTGGTCTCGCCGTCGGCGAGGGCCAGGAGACCATGTTCCGCGTGCTCGACGACACGACGCCGCTGCTGCCCGAGGATCGGCCGCGCTATCTCATGGGCGTCGGCCGTCCTCTGGACCTGATCGGCAGCGTGTTGCGCGGCATCGACATGTTCGACTGCGTGATGCCAACCCGCTCGGGGCGCACCGGCCAGGCCTTCACCTGGCGCGGCACCGTCAACATCCGCAATGCCCGCCATGCCCATGACGAGCGGCCGCTGGACGAGGACTGCGCCTGCCCGGCTTGCCGGCAATATTCGCGGGCCTACCTCCACCACCTGTTCCGGGCCGGCGAGATGCTGGGACCGATGCTGCTGACCTGGCACAATCTCCGCCATTACCAGGACCTGATGGCCGAGCTGCGCCGCGCCATCGAGGATGGTCGCCTGGGGCCGCGGGCGGCCGAGCTGGTAGCCATGCTCGGCCGCGGCGACGTGCCGCCGGTCGCGGACCCGCTGGCCGTCCGCAAGCCCGCGAAGGAGGCCCGTGCGGGCCGGGCCGCCCCAGTGGAGACCGCAGGGGAGACCGCAGAGGAGACCAAGGATGCCGCCGTCGATCTATGAGGGACTGACCCAGCTCGGCGCGGCCGCGCCCCAGCCGACCTCTCCCGAGGAAGCGGTACTGGAGCGGGTCCCGAACCCCCATCCGGGCGAGCGCTACGTCGTGCGCTTCACGGCGCCCGAGTTCACCTCGCTCTGCCCGATCACCGGACAGCCGGACTTCGCGCATCTCGTCATCGACTACGTGCCTGACGCCTGGCTCGTCGAGAGCAAGTCGCTGAAGCTGTATCTCACCGCTTTCCGAAACCACGGCGCGTTCCACGAGGCCTGCACGGTGGGCATCGGCAGGCGCCTGGTCGAGGAGCTGGCACCCCACTGGCTCCGGATCGGCGGCTACTGGTATCCGCGCGGCGGAATGCCGATCGACGTCTTTTACCAGAGCGGCGAGCCGCCGGCGGGCGTGTGGATCCCGCCGCAGGAGGTCGCGCCCTACCGTGGCCGCGGCTGAAGCCGTCCCCGATCCCGGCCTGGAGCCGGCCGGCAGCGCGGTGCGTAATGCGATCCGCGAGCGGGCGCTCGGGTTGGGATTCGACGCGGTGGGCTTCGCCCCTGCTGCCCTCGGCGAGGAGGCGCGAGCCCGGCTTGCCGCATTCCTGGCGGCGGGCATGCACGGCGACATGGGCTGGATGGAAGAGAAGGCGGATCGCCGCGGCGATCCACGCACCCTCTGGCCCGAGGCAAGGACGGTGGTGGCGCTCGGCCTGTCCTACGCCCCGCACGAGGATCCCCGCGGGCTGCTGGCGCACACGGACCGGGGCGTCGTCTCGGTCTATGCCCGCAACCGCGACTATCACGACCTGATCAAGGGCCGGCTGAAGGCCCTGGCCCAATGGATCGCTCATGTCCATGGCGCGGGGGTGAAGGTCTTCGTGGACACGGCGCCCGTCATGGAGAAGCCGCTGGCCGCCCGCGCGGGGATCGGCTGGCAGGGCAAGCACACGAACCTGGTCTCGCGCAGCCATGGATCGTGGCTGTTCCTCGGCGAGGTCTACACGACGCTGGACCTGCCGCCGGAGGCCGAGGCGACGGACCGCTGCGGCAGCTGCCGGCGCTGCCTCGACGCCTGCCCGACCGCGGCCTTCCCGGCGCCCTACCGGCTCGATGCCAGGCGCTGCATCTCCTACCTGACGATCGAGCACAAGGGGCCGATCCCCGAGGAGCTGCGCCCTCTGATGGGCAACCGCATCTACGGCTGCGACGACTGCCTTGCGGCCTGCCCGTGGAACAAATTCGCCCGCGCGACGCGCGAGCCCGCCTTCATGCCGCGGGCCGAGCTGACGGCACCGCGCCTCGCCGACCTCGCGCAGCTCGACGACGCGGCCTTCCGGCAGGTCTTCTCAGGCTCCCCGATCAAGCGGATCGGCCGGGACCGCTTCGTGCGGAACGTGCTGGTCGCGCTCGGCAACTGCGGCGACCCCGCCCAGGCGCCGGTCGCCGAGGCGCTGGCGAACGACCCGTCGGAGCTCGTCCGCGACGCGGCGGGCTGGGCCGCAGCCCGGCTCCGTGCCCTTCCGGCGCGACCGCCTCAGCCGTAGCGGCGCCGCGCCTCCAGCGTCAGGCCCAGCCCGACCGCGCCGAACTTGTCGCCCTCCACGACGCGTGCCTCCGGCACGATCCCGACGATCGCCCGGCGCACGGCCGGCAGCAGGGTGGATCCGCCGGTCAGGAAGACCGCGGCCACGCGCTCCGGCGGCACGCCCGCCTGGCCGAGGCATCCGCGCACCAAGCTGGTGATCCGGTCCACCGGCTCCGCGATCGCCCGCGCCATCAGCGCCCGGTCGACCGGCGCCGCCAGGCCGGGCTCGACGATGTCCAGGTCGATCTCGCCGCTGGGCCAGTCCGACAGCATGATCTTGCCGCCCTCGGCACGCATGGCGAGCGCATGGCCGAGATTGTGCTCGAGCACCGTCAGGAGGCGGTCGAAGAGCTCGGGCTGCTTGGCCTCACGCCGGACCTGCCGGATCTCGGCGAGGACCCGTGGCACGTAGAGGAAATTGATCTTGCTCCAGGTCGCGAGGTCCTGGAAGTAGCCCCGCGGGGCTGCGAGGCCCGGCCGGACCATGGCGGAGCCGTAGCCCAGCAGCGGCATGATCGCCTCCAGGCTGAGCTGACGGTCGAAATCGGTGCCGCCGATCCGGATTCCGTCGTTGCCGAGCACATCCCCGGCGCGCTCGGCCCGCACCGCACGGTCGGGTCCGATGCGCACCACCGAGACGTCCGAGGTGCCGCCGCCGATATCCGCGATCAACGCGATCTCCTCGCGCTCGACCTGCGCTTCGTAATGGAGCGCCGCGGCGATGGGCTCGAACTGGAAGGAGACCTCGCTGAAGCCGACGCGCCTCGCGATCACCTCCAGCGCTGCCTGGGCGCGCGCATCCGCGGCCGGGTCACCGTCCACGAAATGGACCGGGCGGCCATGGACGACCGCCTCGACCGGATGTCCCGCGCTGCGTTCGGCCTGCGCCTTCACATGGCCGAGAAGGAGCGCGATCACGTCCTGGAACGCGATGCGCCTGTCCTTCAGCGCCGTATCCTGCTCAATCAGATCGGTTGCCAGGACCGACTTGACCGACCGCAGCAGGCGGCCGTCGCCCCGCTCCACATAGGCGTCGACCGCGGCCCGGCCATAGAGGACGCCGCCATCCGCGAAATCGAAGAAGATCGCCGAGGGCAGCGTCGGGACATCGCCTTCCAGCGGCACCAGCCGGATCCCGTCCGCAGCCGCGATGCCGGCGGTCGAGTTCGACGTGCCGAAGTCCAATCCGCAATACGCGCGCGCCATGGCACCACCCGCCAGCCAGAGGGCCGGCGAAGTTAGTGCAGGCCCGCCTCGGGCGCCACAGCGGCTTTCGTAGGGATCAGCCCGCCGCGCCGGGCGGGAGCGGGCTGAGCCAGGAAAGGCCCGAGGCGGTGGCGACCCGCTCGACCGCGATGCCGTAGACGCCGCCCACGGTTTCGGGCGTCAGCACCTCGGCTGGCGTGCCGGCCGCAGCCAGGACCCCGCCGTTCAGCAGCGCCACGTGGTCGGCCATGGCCGCCAGGTTCAGGTCATGCAGGACGGCCAGCACGGCCCAGCCGCGCCGCGCCAGGTCGCGCGCGAGCGCCAGGGTCGCCCATTGGTGCCTCAGGTCAAGGGCCGAGGTCGGCTCGTCCAGCAGCAGGAGACGCGGATCGAGCCCGGGGGACCAGACCTGCGCCAGGGCCCGCGCGAGCTGGACGCGCTGCCGCTCGCCCCCCGACAGCGCGGGATACGGCTTCGTCCAGAGATCGCGCACCGCGGCCATGTCGGCGGCTGCCGCCAGCGCGTCGCGGTCCTCCTCGGGACGCAGGCCGCCATGGGGAAGGCGGCCCAGCGCGACAACCTCGCCGGCGGTGAAGCCGAAGTCGAGGCCTGCGTCCTGCAGCATCACCGCCCGGCGGAGCGCGAGTTCGCGCTGCCGCCAGGACGGGAGCGGCCGGCCGTCCAGCACGACCGTCCCCGAATCGGGCCGGCGGTCGCCCGCCAGAACCGCGAGCAGAGTGGACTTGCCCGCGCCGTTGGGACCGACCAGCGCCGTCAGCCGCCCCGCCTCGACCGACAGATGGACGCGATCCAGCAGGATGCGCCCGCCGATCCGCACGGTGACGCCGTCCGCACGGATCATCGCGCCCTCCGGGTCAGCAGCCAGAGGAAGAAGGGGCCGCCGATCGCGCTGGTCAGCAGCCCGACGGGCAGCTCGGCCGGCGCCGCAAGCGTCCGTGCCAGGGCGTCGGCCCCCATCAGCAGCGATGCGCCCAGCAACGCCGAGCCGGGAATGACGAGACGCTGGTCCGGGCCGGCCACCAGCCGCACGAGGTGTGGGACCACCAGCCCGACGAAGCCGATCAGCCCGGTCGCCGCGACGGCGGCGCCGACGGCGAGCGCGCTGAGGACCACCGCCTGGCGCTTGATCCGCTGGACGGCGACACCGAGATGCCCGGCCTCGCGCTCGCCCAGCATCATCGCGTTCAGGGGCAGCGCGAGGCGCGGCAGGAGAAGCATGGGGACCAGAAGCAGCGGAAGGGCGAGCGCCGTGCGCGGCCAGTCCGCGCCGGCGAGGCTGCCCAGCGTCCAGAAGGTGAAGTCGCGAAGCTGCCGGTCGTCCGACATCCACACCAGCAGGCCCACCAGCGCCATGGCGATGGCATTGACCGCGATCCCGGCAAGCAGCATGCCCGGCGCCGAGGTCACACCGTCCCGCGTCGCGACCGCGCCCACCACCCGGGTCGCCACCAGCCCGCCGGCAAAGGCCGCTACAGGCAGCAGCCAGGCCGTCTGGAGCCACGGCAGCAGGGCCGTCAGGTGGCCGCCGAGAACGATGGTCACTGCGGCGGCCAGGGCGGCCCCGCTGGATACGCCGATCAGCCCGGGATCCGCCAGCGGGTTGCGGAAAAGCCCCTGCAGCGTCGCGCCTGCGACCGCGAGCGCCGCCCCCGTTGCGCCCCCCATGATCGCGCGCGGCAGGCGGAGCTGGAGCACCACGACGGCATCCCGCCCCGTCCCCTGCCCCATCAGCGCGGCCAGGACCCTGTCCGGCGGAACTGCCACCGCGCCCAGAACCAGCGACAGCACCAGCATGGCGACCAGCACCAGCGCCAGCGCCGGCAGGATCCGGCGCGCCCCGGCTCGGCCGGCTGCCGGCAGGGCCTGGGACATCGTCACGGCGCCCCGGGCGCCGATGCCAGGTCCGGCAGCGCGAGGCCCGGATGCAGCGCCCGGGCGAGATCCGTCGCGGCCTGCGCCATGCGAGGTCCGAAGCCGAGAAGATAGGCGGCATCGAAGGCCAGGAGCCGCCGCGCCCGCCCGGCCGGCGTCGCGGCGATCTCCGGCCGGTCCAGCAGCGCGTCGGCCCCGCCGAGGCTTTCCAGCGCCTGGGTGGTGGTCAGTATCACCTCCGGCTCGGCGGTCGCGGCGGCCTCTGGCGCCAGGGGCTTGTACCCGGCATAGCCGTCGATCGCGTTCGCGCCCCCGGCGAGGGTGATCATCGAATCGGCGGCGGTGCCCGTGCCGGCGACCATCGGGCCGCCGCGGCCCGCGCTCAGAACGAACATCACGCGCGGCCGGGCGGGCGCCGCCGCGGCCATGGCCGCGGCGAGGGTGGCGAGGTCGCGCTCGATCCCGGCGCGCAGGGTGGTCGCGGGGACGTCCTTGCCGATCGCGGCGCCGACGGCCGAGATCCGGGCCAGCGCCGCCGCGACGCTGGTTCCCTCGCCGACGCGCGCCACGGGCACCCCTGCGGCCGCCAACGCCTCGATTGCCGCCGGCGGGCCCGCCTCCTCGGTCGCGAGGACCAGATCCGGGGACAGCGAGAGCAGGCCTTCGGCGCCAAGCGCGCGGACATAGCCGACCTTGGGCAGGCGGTCGGCATCGGGCGGATAGATGCTGCTGCTGTCGGCGCCGACCAGCCGGTCGCCGGAATCGAGGGCGAAGACGATCTCGGTCACGGCGGCGCCGAGGCTCAGGATCCGGCCGCCCGGAGCCACCGCCGCGCCCTCGGCCACGGTCGCCGCCGCGGCTGGGCTGGCCGCGGCGGCCCAGAGCAGCAGGGCGAGCCCTGTCGTCAGGCGCATGCTCCGACCTCCCCGGCCGTGGGCAGGCTCTCGACCAGGCGGCGCCAACCCAGGTCCTCGGCCTCGCCGGGCTTGCGCTTGCCGAACAGCGCTGCGATCGGCCGGCCGGCGTCGTCGAACAGCTCCAGCGCGGTGACGGTGCCGTCGCGGGTCGGCTTGCGCACGACCCAGGCCGTTGCGATCGCGTCCTCGCGCAGGTGCAGATTGAAGCCGGGATCGAGCACGTTGTACCAGGGCCCGGTCTCGACCAGCTTGCGCACCGGGCCCGTGTGGATCTGGATGCAGCCAGCGTTGCCCACGAAGACCATGATGGGCAGCCCCGTCTCGGCGGCCCCCGTCAGCACCCGGCGCACCGAGTCCGCCGCGACCGGTGTCGCGCGCTCGCGCCCGGCAAGGCGCAGGCCCTGCACGCGCTGCACCCGGAACCGGCGCAACAGGCCGTGGAAGTCATGGGTGTCCTCCAGCGCGTCCCAGGCCGCGACGAAGCCGGGCACGTCGATCGCCGCATCCGGCTCCGGGGAGGCGGCGGCCGGCCAGGGCTCCACCTCCGGCAGTCCCGTCACGTCCGAGTCGTGCAGCGCCTCCACGAGCCGTGCGAAGGCGTCGCGGTCGCTGCGGTTGGTCAGGTAGACCTTGTGGACGGCCGTGCCGTCGCGATCGAAGACCTGGATGCTGTGCCGCTCGCCGGCCTTCGTCGTCTCGGTGACGGCATAGGCATGGCGCCAGCGCGTCAGGAAGAGGCGCAGGTCGATGGCCTCTCCGACCACGAGGCCGACAGGTCCGTCCGAGACCTGAACGTCCTCGTAGCGGCCGGTCTTCTCGTGCACCGCCCACTCGTTCCGCGTCAGCACCATCACCTCGCCGAGTTCGGGCAACCGTCGGAACAGGGCCCCCCAGTCGGCGCGCAGCGGCCGCCCCGAGAGGGCCACCAGCTCCGCCTCCGTGATGCCGAGGCGCGATGCCGCGTCGCGGGCCCGCAGCCCGGGCTCGGCGGCGCGGAGCTCGGCAAGGCGGCGGCGCAGGTCGTCGGGGCGGGTCGTGGCTTCTGCCTGCATAATGGCTGCTCCGGCCTCCTGGTTGGGGATCACCAGCGCACGCTGGCGCTGACGGCGACGGTGCGGCCGGGCTGCGCAAAGCGCCCGATATCCGCGCGGTTCGCGGCGACGCCGATGACGTCCTGCGAGTTGAAGTACCGCTCGTCGAAGATGTTGAAGATGCCGGCGTTCAGCGTGGCCCAGTCGGTGAGGTTCCAGTAGGCGACCGCGTCCAGCAGCGTGTAGGAGGGGGCCTCGAAGAAGGTCGGGTCCGAGACCTCGTCCTTCTTCCAGGCATGCGTGCCGATCAGCTCGCCGCCCCAGCCCGCCGCCGCGTCGTAGCGCAGGCCGAGCACGGCCTTGACCGGCGAGATGCTGTCGAGCGGCTCGCCCGTCGTGTCATCCTCGCCCTCGGCGTAGGCGATGCTGCCGAAGAGCCCCCACTCGGGAGCGAGGCGCCATTCGCCCTTGGCCTCGGCGCCGTAAATGGTGACGCGGGCCAGGTTGCGCGCCTGGAACTGGGTGAGGCCGGCACGGGTCCCGACCACGACGGATTCGATGAAGTCCCTGTACCGGTTGTAGAAGATGCTGGCCTGCGCCGAGCTGCCGTCGGCGAACGCGCCACGCAGGCCGAGCTCCACCCCGTCGCTGGTCTCGGGCTCCAGGTTGAAGTTCGGCAGGATCTCGTAGCGCTGCGGCCCGTTGGTGAAGCCGATATTTGCGTCGTCGTAGGGCGGGGCGCGGAAGCCGTGGGCATACTGGCCGAAGGCCGTGACGGCGTCGGTCAGCTTGTAGGCGACGCCGAGCTTCGGCGAGACCGCCGTATCGGTCAGCCTGCGCACCGCGAAGCCCTGGTTGTTGGTGTTCGCGAAGGCTGCGTCGGGGTCCGGATTGAGGCGGTAGTAGTCGATGCGGACGGCCGGCGTCACGGTCAGCCGGCCCAGGGCCACCTCGTCCTGGAGGTAGGCGCCGGCCAGCAGCGTCTTGGTATCCGGGAAGTTCTTGTTGGGGAAGACCTCGGCGGGCACGCCCGGCCCGCCCGAGAAGCTGCGCGTGACCGCCCCGGTCGCGGGGTTCACCTCGAACCGGTCGCGCGGCCGGGTGGTATCGGCATGCTCGACGTCGACGCCGTAGGTCAGACGGTGGTCCGCACCGAAGGCCTTGGCCGAGCTTTCCAGCTGGACTGAACCGCCGAGGATCTGCTGCTCGAAGTCGAAGTCGCTGAAGCGCAGGCGCGGGCTCCCGGCCGAGAGGCGGCTCTGCTCCGTCCTTTCCTCGCGCGTGACCTCGGTCCAGTTCGCCCGCCAGGACACGCGGTCCAGCCAGCCGAGCGAGACGCCGTGCGTGCCGTCCAGCGTCAGGCGGTAGCGTTCGGTCTCGTCCCGGCCATCGCTGTCGAGCACCGTCGCCGACCGCTCGTTCAGCAGCTCCGTGTCGACGCGGCGCCGCAGCGCCTCGCCGGTCAGCCGCAGCTGGTCTTCGCCGCCCAGCGGGAGCACGAGCTTGCTCAGCAGGTTGGTGGACCCGGAATCCACCGGGTTCGGATCGAAGTCCTCGGCCTTGAAGGCCTTGCCGTCGCGCCGCGTGATCTGGGCCAGCGCCTCGACGCCCCCGGCGCGGGCGGCACCGGTGGCCGTCTCCCTGAAGCTCCGGTCGGCACTGTCGTAGCCGAGCCTGCCGCCGACGTACCAGTCCTTGCCGACCTCGGCCAGGTAGTCTGAGGGATCCTTCGTCACATAGGAGACGACGCCGCCGATGGCATCCGACCCGTAGAGGGCCGAGGCGGGACCGCGCAGGATCTCGATCCGCTTGACCGTGTCCAGGTCGACGAAGTCGCGGGTGTAGGTTCCTGCCCCCTGGTTGCTGCCGGGGAAGTCCGGCAGCCGGGTCCCGTCCACCTCGACGCGGACGCGGTTGCCGCCGATGCCACGGATCACGTAGTTCGTCGCGCCGGCGCGGCCCGGCTGGTTGCCGACGTCCACGCCGGGCTCATAGCGCGTGACGTCGCGGAGCTGGTCCAGGTTCCGCCGCTCGATCTCGGTCTCGTCGATCACGGTCACGTTGGCCGGCGTATCCGAGAGCTTCTGGGGGGTCCTGTTCGCGACGATGGTCACCGGGTCCAGCCTGACCGGCGCATTCGCCTCCTGGGCGGAGGCCGGCGCGATCATGATCTGGCCGCTGGAGAGCGCCGCCAGCGAAACGGTCGCGCGGAGCAGGTGGCGAAGGGTCGAAGCGTCCATTTATTTCCATCCAAGGCGGTTCGGGTGTCGGCCGAAGCGAACCTGGCTGGCAGCGACGGGACACGTCGCGGGCTGGCGGGTACGCCGGAAGCGGTTACTTGGTCAGGATCAGCTTGTTCAGTCCTGTCAGTCGGAGGCGGTAATCCTCGGTCCCGTGGCGGATCACGATCTCCTTCCGGCCCGCGAGCAGGTCGCGGCTGTCCAGGATCCGCGGGGCGCCGGAGGTGGTCTGCCCCCCGGGTTGCCCCGCGACCGTCTGCCCGGCGTCGGAGGGTTGAGCGGGTCGGGTCTGGGTCACGGTCATCGGACAACCATGCAAATGCGAGCCATTCGCAAATCGTCTATCTTTGTTGCGAAGGAATCGCAAGTGGCATCTCGTGCCGGCCTTCCGACCGGCATGCGCGGTTCCGGCGACGTTCCGGCCGCGGCGCACCTCCATGCGCCGGGACACGCCGGTCCCGTCCCTGTTCTCCGACCAACCCGCAGCCTTTCCCGCCCGGTCCCGAGGCACGATGGACCTCTTCCGTGACACGCTGCTCCAGGCCTGGAACCGGTTTGCCGCGTCGGACCCGGGGCTCGTGCGGCTGCGCTTCGCGGCGCGAGTCGTCCTCGCCGTAATCCTGAGCCTCGGGATGCTGCTGCCCTTGCGCGGGGTGATCGCCCTGCCGACCGCGGCGCTGGCCCTGGCCTTCGTGCTGAGCTTCCTGTCGGCGGTCGCCGTGCGGGACCCGTTGCCTGCGCAGCAGCGCACGACGATGCTGCTGATGGTGCCCCTGGCCCTCGCCTCGGTGACACTCGCGGCAGTGCTCTCTCCATGGCCGCCGGTCGCGCGCGCGGCCTTCCTGGGCGTCGTGTTCGCTGCGACCTACGTGCGGCGCTATGGGCTGCGCTGGGCTGCGGTCGGCACGGTCTCGTTCAATGCGCATTTCCTCGGCAACTTCCTGCAGCCGGCTGCGGGCGACTGGCCGTTTCTAGCGCTCGGGATATCCGTGGGCGTTGGCAACGCCATGCTGCTGCGCTTCGTCATCATGCCCGACCGCCCGAAGGTGATGCTCCGGCGCGTGCTGCGTGCCATCGGGTACCGGATCGCCGCCATCCTCGATGCCGCCGCCGAGGCCGTCACGACGGGGGAATGGACGGAGCGCCGGCGCCGCCGGCTGCGCCACCACGTGGCCGCCCTGAACGAGGCGATGCTGATGGCCGAAGGCCATATCGGTGCGCTGCACGACCGGGCCGGAGACCAGGAGCAGCGCGCCGACACGCTGCGCTGGGCGCTGCTATCCGCAGAGCTTGCCGCCGAACGCGTGGCCGCCTCGGCGCCCTCGATCGCGCCGGCCCCCGCCGTGCGGCAGAAACTGGTCAAGCGGCTCAGGATATTGGCCGCAGCAGCCGCCGGAAGCCGGCCGCCCGCCGACGCGCCTTCGGCCGGGACGCGGCTCGCCCTTGCTCTGGACGAGATGGCGGCGGCGCTCGGCACGGTCGCCAGCTTCGCCGACGGGAACCTCGGCGCGACGCCGGAGCGGCCTGCCACCCCGCCGGACAAGGGCCCGGCCCCGCCGGCCGCGGCGGGCGCCGGCCTACTGGAGACGACGCGCCAGGCCATCCAGGTCACGGTGGCCTGCGCGCTGGCGATGGCGGGGGGACTTCTCGTGTCCGGGGATCGCTGGGAATGGGCCGTCCTCACGACCTTCGTGGTCTTCGCTGGGACCCGCTCGCGCGGCGATATCCTCGAGAAGGGCGTCCAGCGTGTGGCGGGGACGCTGGCCGGCGTGGGCGCCGGTCTGGCCGCCGCGATCCTGGCGGCGGGACATCCCGTCCTGGAGCTGATCCTTGCCCTGGGCAGCCTGTTCCTGGGCTTCTACTTCTTCCAGCTGTCCCACGGGATCATGGTGTTCTGGATCACCGTGATGATCGCCCTGCTCTACGGGGTGCTCGGCATGTTCACGCCGGCCGCGCTTGTGATCCGGCTCGACGAAACCGCGGTGGGGGCGCTTGCGGGCGGCGGCGTGGGGCTCCTGCTCTTCCCGACACGGATGCGGGATCTGCTGCGCAGCTCGGGCCGGACGCTCCTGGGCGCGCTGAACCGCCTGGTCGCGGCGAGCATCGCGCGGCTCCGCGGCGACGCCGGGCGGCGCGACACCGTCGATGCGGCCCGCGCGCTCGACCGCAGCCTTCAGGACCTGCGGACCTCGGCACAGCCGGCGATCCGCCGCCCGTTCCTGCTGCCACCGGGCCGCGTCGCACGGGCGATCGAGGTCATGTCCGCCTGCGGCCATTGGGCCCGCGAGCTGGTTCTCGCCTGCAACATCCCGGGCCCACCCCCGGCCGAGCCGGTGATGGCGCCGATCGGGGCCGCCGGCACCCGCGTCTGCGCCAGCCTCGACGAGCTCTGCACCGCCCTTGCCGAGCGGCGTGCGCCGGCCCTGCGGTCGGCGCAAAGTCTGACCGATCGCGCCGAATCGGCGATCGCAAGGGCCGAGCTGCCGCAAGACCAGCGGCGCCGGCTGTGCCGCATCGTCCATGCGCTCGGCCACCTGGACCGGACCCTCCTGCGACTCGGCACGCTAGTGCCCGGCGGCTGAGGCACCCCCGTCCCTACTCCGGTCCCGTCCGGCGGGCCGCCAGCCAGTCCAGACCGGCGCGGGCATGCAGGAAGCCGTTGGCGAACCGCGCCTCGGGCATCAGCGCGGCGAGCCGGACCTGCCCCTCGGCCGCCGCCAGTTCGCCGTCCAGCACGGAGCGGTGGATGTCGGCCACGGCGACCATGTCCACGGCCTGCGGCGAGAGCCGGAAACCGGTGATCCCGGCCGCCTGCAGGAGTTGGAGGTCCGGAAGGAGGCAGCCGTAGCTTCCGCTCAGCACCTGCACGCCGTTCACGGCCAGGAACGGCGCGTCGTCCAGCGTTTCCACCTCGAGCCCGTCGGGATCCCGGCCGCAGACGAACTGGCATCCGTCCTTCTGAAGTCCGTGCGCCCGCGCGTGATAGCAGCGCGCCGAGATCGCCAGCGGCAGCCTCCCGAAGGCGAGCACCTCCAGCGAGAATCCGGGAAGCTCGGCAGCCCTGGCCGCAAGCGCCACGACGGCCTCGACCGGAAGGTCCGGCCCCAGGCACAGCCGGGTCGCGCCATGGGAGGCGAAAAGGGCCAGCGTCTCCTCGTTGTAGACCTGGACATAGGGCCCGACGGCGTGCGGGCGCCCGCGCAGCAGGGCCAGGGCAGTCGCGTCGTTGGCCTCCACCGGCGCGTCGTCCTGCACGGCGAGGTCCCGCACGGCCTGCCGCTCGCGCGGCTGCATGACCAGCGCCAGGGTCGCGAGCAGGACCTCCTTGCCCGCGCGCCGCAGCCGGTCCACGGATTCGGCCAGCACCTCGACCGCTGGCGGGCGCTTTGCGCAGACGACCTCGCCCAGGACGACGGTGTCCACCGGCGCCTCGTCGGTGATGCGGCGGTAGAAATCGGCAAGGCGCGCGGCCGGCCAGTTGAACAGGACGGGCCCGAGGGTCAGGCGGGCGGGGATGCCGGTCATGATCGCCTCCCTAGCGCCAACGCCGTTCGTAGGCACCCGACGTCGAACGGCGACCCTCGGTCTGGTCGGCGAGCCCTGCGGCGATGGAGGGCAGCCCCGCCGCGGCGGCGTCCACTGCGCGCCGGAACTCGGCGACCACGCGCGACACGTAAGCCTTGCCGCGCTGTCGCCCTTCGATCTTCAGGGCCGTGACCCCGGCCGCCATCAGCTCCGGAATGCGGTCGGCGACGTTCAGCGACACGGGATCCTCGAACAAGTGCGACAGGCGGCCATTGGCCCGGAACCGGCCCTTGCAGAGGGTCGGGTATCCGGCCGGCTCGCCGACGGCGAAGCTGTCCACGGTGATGCCGCCGACCCGGGAGACCAGCGCCGCGCCACGCTGCTCGTACCGGACGTGCTCGGCGGGCGAGCAGACGCCATGGGTGTTGGGAGACTGGCCCGTCACGTAGGAGGAAAGCTGGCAACGCCCCTCCGCCATGACGCACATGCCGCCGAAGGCGAAGACCTCCGTCTCAACCGGCACTTCGCGGTTCAGCGCGGCGATCTCGGCGAGGGTCAGGACCCGCGGCAGGACCACGCGGCGGACCCCGAACGACTCGTGGTAGAACCGGATCGCTTCGGGGGTGGACGCGGCCGCCTGGACGGACAGGTGCAGCCGGCGGCCGGGATGGCGCCGTGCCGCCAGGGCCAGCAAGCCCGCATCGGCGAGGATCATGGCATCGGCGCCGGCTTCCATCGCGTCGTCCAGCGCGCGGATCCAGGGCCCCATGGCGCCCGCGGGCGGGAAGGTGTTGATGGCGACGTAGAGCTCGCGTCTCGCACCGTGGGCCCTGCACGCAGCGGCCTTCATCTCGGGCCGCGAGAAGTTCAGACCGGGAAAGTTGCGGGCGTTGGTCTCGTCCCGGAAGCCGCAGTAGACCGCGTCGGCTCCGGCGTCCAGCGCGGCATCGAGGGCGGCCGGCGTCCCCGCCGGACAGATCAGGGCCAGCGGCGTATTCGGCGACATGTTCAGCGGCACGCTCATCCGGCGGTCCTTTCGGAACCATGGCGGCCGCGGCCGCGGGAGGCCAGGTCGCGCAGCGCCTCGACCCGGTCGTCGAGCGAGAGCAGACGCTCGGCGTGGGGCTGCAGGACGGCGGCCTGCAGCGCCGCCAGCGCACGCTCGGCGATTCCGGCCACCGGCGCGATCCGGCGCCCGAGCGCCCGGGCCGGGCCGGCCAGTGGCCCCAGGGCGGCAAGCAGGTCGGAGAGCAGCCGCACCTCGCCGCTGTCCAGCGCGTTGCGCAGGATCAGCACCGCGGCCATGTCGCCCTCGACCAGGAGGTCGCGGCCGAAGAAGGCCGCATCACCGTCGATCCGGCCCTCGAGCAGCCGCAGGAGCGTGGACAGCGGCGCACGGAGGGCCGCGGCGCAGCCGCCCGCCGGCTCGCCACGACCGATGGAGAGCCGTGGGGCGCGGCCCGCGGGCCGCAGCCGGAAATGCACCGGCAGGTCGACAGGGTCCACCAGGAACTCCGCCTCGTCGAGAACGGCAAGCCGCTCGAAGACCTCGGGATGGCGTCGGCGCATCGCGCTCATCGCCGCATCCAGGGCCGGCTGCGCCACAAGCCGGGGCACGGCGAGGAGGCCCGGCCCTGCCAGCAGGGTCCAGGACAGCGGCGTTGGGCGGGCGGCATCGTAGGTCATGCGGCTTGGCTCGTCGGCAGCGTCCGGTGCCCCTCCCCTAGCCCGCCACGTCCCGCCCGTATTTGTCCCAGCGCAAAATTTTACGCGATTCCCGTGCCACGGCGTCGCGATTACGCCTGAAACACTATTTCAGAGCGGCTGCAATATTCGTGCAACGCCGCCGCACAAACATCGCGGGCTGAAGGATGCCGCGGCCCGTCCGGCCGCGGCAGCTGCGCCAGCCTCCCGGCGGGGCGCATGCAGCACCAGCAGGGAGCTTCAGCGATGCCGACGATCCTGGGTAAGCGCGCCATCATCATCGGAGCCGGCATCGGCGGCCTGGCTTCGGCAGGCGCGGTCGCTCCTTATTTCGACACCGTGCTCGTGCTCGAACGGGACGAGCTTCCGATCCAGCCGATTCCCCGCCGCGGCGCGCCGCAGTCGACCCAGCTCCACGTGGTCCTTGCCGGCGGAATGCAGGCCCTCTGCGACCTGTTCCCCGGCTTCGACAACGACCTGCTGTGCGCGGGCTCCACGCAGATCGAAATGAGCGACTTGAGCGTCGAGTTCCCGCAGGTCGATCCGCTGCCCAGGCGCGACCTTCCTGGTCTGCATGTATTCGGTATGACACGGCCGCTCCTGGAGTTCACGTTGCGGAACCGCGTGCTGGCACTGCAGAACGTGGAGATCCGCGACCGCTGCTCGGTGGTCGAGATCAACCCCTCGCTCGAAGGCGCGGCCACCGGCGTGCGCTACGAACGACCCAACGGCGAGCAGCAGATCCTCTGGGCCGACCTGGTGATCGACGCAGCAGGGCTGAACAGCCTGACCAAGCCCTTCCTCCAGGCCGCCGGCTTCGCGACACCCGACGAGACCACGATCGGCGTCGATATCAGCTACGCCTCCGCGATCTTCGAACTGCCCCCCGGGGTCACCAACTGGAAGGCCGTCGTGACGCTTCCGGAAGCTCCGGCGGAGTCCACGACCGGCATGGTGTTCCGGATCGACAACGACCGCTGGATGACGCTGATCGCGAAAATCCACAGCAAGGACGCGCCGCGCGACTGGGACGAGATGCTGGCAGCGGCGCGAAGCCTGCGCACGCACAGCCTCTACGACATCATTCGCCATGCCAGGCATCCGGAGCGCATCCTCCGCTTCGGCTTCCCCGAGAGCATCCGGCGGCACTACGAGCGGCTGGAGCGGTTCCCGCGCGGCCTGCTGCCCATCGGGGACGCGATCTGCCGCTTCAATCCCGTCTATGGGCAGGGCATGACGGTCGCCGCCCAGGAGGCGCTTATCCTGAACCAGATCCTTGCTGGACGCGTCGGCACGACCGATTCCCTGTCCGGGCTGGCCGAGACCTTCTTCCACCGTGCCGAGCCGAAGATCAGCGCGGCATGGGCCATGGGGACCGGGGCGGACTTCGCCTACGAGCAGACCACAGGCGTGCGTCCGCCCGACCTCGAGAAGGGCATGCAGATGAACCTGGCGATCCGCCGGCTCGCGGTGAAGGACGCCGAGGTTCATCGGAGGCTCATTGCCGCATTCCACCTGGTGATCCCGCTGGAGCAGCTCTACGAGCCGGAGCTGATGAAGCGGGCCGAGCCGTATCTGTCCGCCGCCTGAGCGCGGCGGAGCGGATCCAATGCCGACGATCATCTACGAGCAACCCGACGGGATCCGGCGCCGCGTCGACGCGCCGGAGGGCATCGACCTGATGCTGGCCGCGAAGCGCAACGGCGTGCGCGGCATCGAGGCGGATTGCGGCGGCGCCTGCGCCTGCGCGACCTGCCATGTCTATGTCGGTGACGGCTTTCCCCTGCCCGAGCCGGAGCCGGAAGAGCAGGCGATGCTTGCCGAGGTAGCGGCCGAGCGCCTGCCGCAGAGCCGCCTGGCCTGCCAGATCACGATCACTTCGGCGCTGGACGGTCTGGTCCTCCGCATCCCCGCGCGGCAGTTCTGATGCGCGATGGCATGCTCATCCTGGGGGCGTCCCATGCCGGCGTCTTGCTGGCGGCGACGCTGCGCGAGAACGGCTGGGAGGAGCCGATCACGATCGTGGGCGAGGAGCCTTCCCCGCCCTACCAGCGGCCTCCCCTTTCCAAGGGCCTGATCGCCGGCGAGGTGGAGCCGGAGGATCTCGCCCTGCGCTCGTTCGGGTTCTTCCGGGACGCCGAGATCTCGCTGGAGCTCGGATCCGCCGCCGTCGCCGTGGACCCCGCCGGGCGCGAGGTCACGCTGTCCGATGGCCGGAGGCTGCGCTACGGGTGCCTCGCGCTGGCGACGGGCGCGACGGCGCGCCCGGCGCCTTTCGAAGGAGCGGATCTGGACGGCGTCGCCGTCCTTCGGACCCTGTCGGATGCCCTGATGCTTCGCGAGAGGATCGCGGCCGCCGGCGAGGTGGTGATCGTCGGCGCGGGCTATATCGGGCTCGAGCTCTCGGCCGGTCTCGCCGCGCTGGGCGGACGCCACGTCACCGTCGTCGATTGCGGCAGAAGGATCCTTGCCCGGGCCGCGTCCGCCACACTGGCCACCTTCGTCGCGGAGAGGCACAGGCACGCCGGCACGCGCCTGATCCTCGGCGCCAGGATCGCCAGGCTGAACGGCGCCGGCGGGCGGGTCACCGATGTCGAGCTGGCGGACGGCTCGCGCATCGCCGCGGATCTCGTCGTCCTCGCGATCGGCGTGCGCCGGAACGACCACCTGGCCCGGGTCGCAGGCCTCGCCTGCGACGACGGGGTCCTGGTGAACCGGGCGGGCCGCACCAGCGACCCGCGGATCGTCGCGCTGGGCGACTGCGCCGTAAGGCACAGTCGCTTCGCCGACGGCGCGCTGGTCCGCCTGGAATGCGTCCAGAACGCCCAGGACGGCGCTCGCGCCGCGGCGGCGGGCCTGACCGGGAAACCCGTGGGCATGGAGCCGACGCCCTGGTTCTGGTCGGACCAGCTCGGACTGCGGCTCCAGACGGCGGGCCTGACGAGCGGCGTCGACAGGACCGTGCAACGGGGCTCGCGCGAGCAGGGTCGCTTCTCGCTGTGGCACTTCGCGGGCCCGCGGCTACGTGCCGTCGAGACCGTAAATGCTCCCGCGGAGCACCTCGTCGCGCGCAAGCTCCTGCAGGCAGGATGCCCGATCAGCCCGGCCGAGGCCGCGGATACCAGGATCGATCTCGGCGCCAGGTTCCTGCGGCGGGAGATGGCGCTTTCGGCGCCGTGATGGCGCCTTCCAGCCAAAGGAAGCAGACATGAGTAGAATGGCCGAGTGCTGCTGCGGATCCCTTCGTGCCGAGGTGAGCGGGGATCCCATCCTCGTCGGCGCCTGCCATTGCGAGCAGTGCCAACGCCGGACAGGATCTCCGTTCGGGGTAAGTGCCTATTTCCCGGCTGACCAGGTCAGAGTATCCGGCTCCAGCAAGGTCTTCACGCGTGACGGTCAGGACGGGCGCAGGGTGCGAATGGGCTTCTGCCCCGATTGCGGGTCGACCGTCTTCTGGGAGGCGGACTTCCTGCCGGGTCATGTCGCCATCGCCGTCGGCGCCTTCTGCGATCCCGCCTTTCCCCCGCCTTCCTTCTCCATCTGGGAGCGCACGAAGCACCCTTGGGTTACACTCGCGGCCGAACTGCAGCGCCGCCTGGATCAGGACGCGCCGAAATAGGTCACCCGCCCGGCGATGCGCCGACCGCCGGACACGGCCGCGCCCATGTGGGCCCCGCGGCCGGCGCCAATGCCAACGAGGTGAGCGCCGGAAGCGCGTGGTGATGAACCCTGCGAGCGACAGTCCTCGACGCGCTGGCGCGGCGCATGGCCGGCGCAGTCCTCAGCGCACCAGGACCTGCGCGGCCTCCTTTGTCTTGCCGACTGCCTGCGAGACCTGGTGCACGGCTCCGGAGATCCCCTCGATGCTCGAGGAGACCGTGGAGACCGCGGCCGAGGCGTTCTGCATGTTGACCGACATGCTCTGCGTGACGCTGCTCTGCTCCTCGACCGCCGAAGCGGTTGTCGCCACGTGTTCGCGCACGGTCTGAACGGCCTCGCGGATGGCGTCGAGCGCGCCCGCGACCTCGCCC
This sequence comes from Arenibaculum pallidiluteum, assembly GCF_017355985.1. GTDB lineage: Bacteria > Pseudomonadota > Alphaproteobacteria > Azospirillales > Azospirillaceae > Arenibaculum > Arenibaculum pallidiluteum. Next base: position 172,815 of record NZ_JAFIQU010000005.1, on the reverse strand, counting down.
GAGGTCGCCTGGATGCCGTCGATCTCGGCGGAGATCTGCTCCGTGGCCTTGGCCGCCTGGTTGGCGAGGTTCTTCACCTCGGATGCCACCACGGCGAAGCCGCGGCCCGCCTCACCCGCGCGCGCCGCCTCGATGGTGGCATTGAGCGCCAGCAGGTTGATCTGGCCCGCGATGCTCTGGATCAGGCTGACGATGCCGTTCATCGCCAGGGCAGCATCGGTGAGCTTGCGCGTGCGCTCGCCGACCGCCGCGACCTTGTCGAAGGCGCCTTCGGTCGCCGCACGGGATTGTGCCATGCTGCGCGAGATCTCGCTGATCGACGCGGCCAGCTCCTCGGCGGCGGCGGCGACGGTCTGGACGTTGCTGGAAGTCTGCTCGGCAGCCTTCGACGCCGCCACCGCCTCGGCCACGGAGCGGTCGATCTCTCCGTTGATCTCACCGAAATTGCGATCGATCAGGGTCTTGAGGTTCGCCAGCAGCACCATCTGAGCCGAGACGTCGGAAGCAAACTTGACGACCTTGGCGATTTTCCCATTGAGGCCGACGATGGGATTGTAGGACCCCTCGATCCAGACCTGACGCCCGCCCTTGCCGATCCGCTTGAACTGGGCGGCCTGATACTCACCGCGCTTCAGCCGCACCCAGAACTCCGCATATTCGCGGCTGTCGCGGTAACCGTCCTCCACGAACATCCCATGGTGCCGGCCCCTGATCTCTTCCAGGGAGTAGCCCATCGCCCGCAGGAAGTTCTCATTGGCATTGAGGATCGTGCCGTCGACGGCAAACTCGATCACCGCCTGCGAGCGATTGATCGCGGCGAACTGCGAGGCGTAGTCCATGTTCTGCAGCCGCTCTCGGGCGTCCGCCCATTCGACTGCATAGCCGATGCGCCTGCCGCTTTCCGTCAGCGGCGAGACAAGCAGGTCGAACATTCGCACGCCGACACGGATGGTGGCGCCGTGCGGCTCGGTCATGGCGCTGAGGAGACGGCGCTGATGGCTCGGACTCTTGTGAAAGACGTCGATATTGCTGCCGACCAGCGTTGCGACGCTGAAGCGGGGGAGCTCTTTCCTGAGGTCGGCCTCGGCCTCCTGGAGAAGCGCACGCACGGCCGGGTTCATGTAGATGATGTTCAGATCCACGTCGGCGATCATTACGTTCGCACGCAGCGCATCCAGGGCCGCGTGCCTGATCTCCGTCGCCCGCCTCGTCTTGAACCTGCCGAGCACGATGCCGCTTCCTTGCCAATTCACTCGATGCACCAATGACGGCTGCCGAGCATGAAATGAGCGTTAACTTCATGCCTCTGTTCTTCACCCTATACTTCTGGTCACGGTGTAGGCTCGTCGCCATGCGGCATGGCGTCGAAACACGGCGTCAGTCATGGCGCGCAAGGGTACGCGTCCCACTCCACTCGTCGACGGAGACGTCGCAGGTCTTCACGCGCGACGCCCGGCAAGGGCGCAAGGTGCGCAAGGCCTTCTGTCACGATTGCGGCTCGCCCCTCCTCCGGGCGATGGGCACCTGCAGTGCCGCTGCGTCAGCGCACATCGTCCGCCGGATCGCAGCCCGCCGGAGAGTCCCGTCGGTCAACGGCTCGCAGCACCGCGCCTGCCTCCGGATCTTGCCCGCAAGCGGATGGCGGACTGCCTTGCCTGCTCGGCCCGACCGCGTCGAAGCAGAAGGTCGGCCACGGCGAGCGCCACGTCTTGCGGGATTGGAGGCGGATCCGCGCATGGCGGCACTCCCACGCCCTCGTAGGCCTGCTCCAGCGCGACACTGATCCCAAGCATCTCCGCGAACTCGGCACGGGAGAGGCGCAGGAACAGGCGGGCAGCTTCGAAGGTGCTCGGCGTCATTGCGGGAACAGCTTGGATGTGGGGGAGCTGTGCCCACTCCAATAGCGCTCCGCGATGCTCGGCACGCCCTTCATCGGGTCTATCTCGCCCGCTCACCTACTCCTTCGGCCGCTGCCGATTCCGCACTGCCGCATGTATCCTGCCCGGCCCGGCCCGAGGGCATGCACAGCATGAAGGATGACGGACATTGCCAGCGCAAAGACGTCACCCCGCGCACCGGAATGTCGGGATCGCGACCTGCGGCGCTGCCGAGCGGGGAGGTCCCTCAGGGCTGCGGGCCACGCTCCAAAAAGGTCTGGAGCGCTACGGTGCTGCGCGTGCCCTTGACGCCCTCGATGGCATAGATCCGGTGCAGCAGGTCCTCGAGGTCGCGGGTATCGGTGCAGCGCACCTTCAGCAGCACGCAAGCCTCGCCGGTCACGGAGTGCATTTCCTCGACACGCGGATCGGCCCGCAGCGCGAGCATGTCGGGCGTCTTGCCCCAGCCCGACGTCTCGACCTCGACGAAGGACAGCAGCGGCCGGCCGAGCAGCGTGCCGTCGAGTTCGACCGTTGTGCGCCGTATCGCGCCCGCACGCCGCAGCTTCTTCACGCGCTCGTGCACCGCCGGCGCCGAGAGGTGGACGAGTCGACCCAGCTCGGCATAGCTCAGCGTCGCATCCTCCAGCAGCAGGCCTAACAGCTTTCGGTCCACGGCGTCGACGCGGCCGGCACGCGGCGGATCCAGCCGAACGTCATCTGTTTCCGAATGCATGTGGCGCTCCAGCCATTGCGGCCTGATCATGTTCGGTCATCATGACGCCATGGCAGATGTCGTTCAACAATCCAGCCGCGAGGACCGGCGCCCAGCATCCACCCTGGGTCTGATGGTCGGCGTCGCCGTCATCGGCTCCAACTCGCTGGCGCTGAGCCCGATCCTGGACGACGTGGCGGCCGCGCTCGGCGCCGCCCCCGTCGAGATCGCAAGGGCGGTCGCCGCCTATGGTGCCGCCACCGCGCTGTCCGCCCTGGCGCTGGGCGGCGTGATTGACCGCCACGGTCCCGGCCGCGCCCTTGCCGCAGCCATGGCCGTGATCGCCGTCGCCATGGCCGCAAGCGCCGCCGCGCCGCACTGGCTGGCCCTGGCTGGGGCACAGGCGCTGGCCGGCCTCGGCGCGGGGCTGGCCCTGCCCGCGACCTATGCGCTCGCAACGGCCTCGGCGCCGCCGGGCGAAGGTGCCCGGGCGCTGGGCCGGGTGCTGCTGGGCTGGTCGGTGTCGCTGGTCGCCGGCGTACCGCTGGCTGCCGCGATCGCCGACGCAGCCGGCTGGCGGGCGGGCTTCGTGCTCCTGGCCGCCATGGCAGCCGCGATGGCCATGACGGCCCCGCGTCATCGCGACCGCATTCCCGCCTCGGCCGGGCCGCGCGGCTTCCGCGCTGCGCTGGCGGTGCGCGACGTTCCGGTCCTGCTGGGAATCTGCCTCGCCCTGATGACGTCCTTCTACGGCGTCTATGCCTTCTTCGGCACGCATATGCGAGAGCTGCTGGGGCTGACGGCGAGCGGCGCAGGGACGGCGATCCTGGCCTACGGCATCGGCTTCGGCGCCGGCGGCGCCGGGGACGGGCTGGCCGACCGGCTGGGTCCGAGGCGCGTGCTGCCCCTGGCGCTGGCCGGCGGCGCGGCGGTCTATGCGCTGATGCCGCTCGCGACGACGCTGCCCGCCTTCGTCGCCCTGGCCGGCGCCTGGGGCTTCGTGAACCACTTCGCGCTGAACATGCTGGTCCTGCAGCTTTCGGCCGCCGATCCCGCGCGCCGCGGCTCGATCCTGGGCGCCAACAGCGCCGTGACCTATCTCGGCGCCCTGCTCGGCGCGGCCGGACTCGGCGAGATTTTCGCCCGCGCCGGTTTCCCGGCGCTCTCCTGGACCGGCGCGGCCCTGATGCTGCTCGCCGCTATGCTGGCGGCGCGGCTGGCCCTGGCCAGGAGGCCGGACCGCCGCGACGGCGTCTGAGCGCCACCGCGGCGGCCCGGAGCCGTCAGCTCCTGAGCTGGGCGAGCAGCGCCTCGGCATCCTGCTTGCTCGGGAAGGAGCGGCCGGTGGCCATCACCTTCTCGAGCAGGCTGCGCGCCTCCTGCGGCTTGCCTGAGAGCTTCAGCGCGACGGCCAGATGGTACTGGATGTCGGCCCGGTCGGGAGCCGCGGCCGCGGCCTTGCGCAGCTTCTCGATGCCCTGCTCAACCCGGCCGGTCCGCACCAGGATCCAGCCGTGGGTGTCCACGACGTCGGGCGCGTTGGGGGCCAGGACGCTGGCCTGCTCCGCGATCCGCACGGCCTCGGGGTTGCCGCGCTCGTGCTCGGCCCAGGCGAGGTTGTTCAGAAGCGCCGCGTCCTTCGGGCTCTCGGCGACCAGCACCCGGTACTCGGCGGCCGCGGCATCGAACCTGCCGCCGCTCAGAAGGATCTCGGCAAGCTGCATGCGCACGGCCTTGTCCGCCGGCGCCTTGGAAAGCCAGGCTCGCAGCCCCTCCGCCGCGGCGTCAGGCTGACCGGCCCTCACCCGAGCGAAGGCGAGGTCGATCGCCGCCTGGGCCGTCGGCTTCTCCTCGAAGGTCCGCCGCATGGTCTCGACCGCGGCCTCGGGCTTGTTCGCGCGGAAGGCCAGATCGGCGCGCAGCCGCGACGCCTCGGTCGGATTGTGCGGCGCCAGCGCCTCGACATAGGCGGCGGCATCGGCGGTGCGCCCGTCGCGCATGGCGAGGTCCACCAAAGCCCGCGAGATCGCGGAATTCCCCGGCGCGATGCGCCGTGCCGCGTCCAGGGTCTGGCGCGCCTCGGCGGGCTTTCCGGCCACGAGCTGCGCACGGGCCTGCATCAGCCGGGCGGAAAGGCTCTGGGGTTCGGCCTCGGCGAGGCGCCCGAAGGCCTCGGCCGCCTTGGCGGCATCGCCGGCCGTCATGAAGGCCTCGCCCGCATCGGCATAGACCTTGGGCCGGATCAGGGCGATGCCCATCAGCTCGTCTGCCAGGACCGCGGCATCGGCGGGCCGGCCCGCCTGCCGGGCGAGGCCGACCAGTGCGGTGCGCACCGCGGCTGAAGTCGGCATGCTGCGCCGGGCGCCGTCCAGCAGCTCGGTCGCCTCGCCGGTCCGCTGCTGGCGCGACAGCCACTCGGCCAGGCGCAGCACCATGCGCTCGTCGGCGGGATCGCGTGCAACGGCCTCGCGCATGCGGCGCTCGATCGCGCCCGTGTTGCCCTCTGCGGTGTCGAACCGGTCGAGGTTGTCCAGGGCCGCGAAGAAGGACGGATTGCGGGCCAGTGCGCCCTCGATCAGCTTGCGCCCGCCCTCCCGGTCGCCCTGGGCCCAGCGCACGCTGCCCTCGAGGTTGACCATGACGAGGTTCTCGGGATCCTCCTTGCGGAGCGCGCGGATCCGCTCCAGGGCCCCGTCGAGATCCTGGGTGCGCACGAGTTCCAGGACCGTCACGACCTCTCGGGAGATCCTGTCGTCCAGGCCGCCGCCGTTCTCGGCCTTGCCGCCCATGCCCAGCAGGGTCAGCACGTTCTGGGCCTGGCGCGCGGCACCGGGATCGCCGCTGGCGGCGATGCGCTCGTAGGCCTTCGCGGCCGCGTCCGCGTCGCCCTCGCGCATGCGCACGCCGGCCATGAGCTGCAGCGCCGGCACGTCGCCGGGATAGTCCGCCAGCAGCTTCTCCAGCGTGTCGGCGGCCGAGCGCAGGTTGCCCATCCGGATCTGTGTCAGCGCCTGCATGCGGCGCGCGCCGATGTTGTGGGGCAGCGCCTCGGCATAGCGCGAGAGCGCGCGCTCGGCCTGGGCATACTGCTCGAGCTGGAACTTCACCACGCCCTCGAGAAGCTGCGCGGGGGCGAAGGACTGCACCAGCGGCTGGATCCCCGTAAGCAGCGAGTCCGCCTCGCGGAAGCGGGAATTGGCGGTCAGCGCGGTGGCCAGCAGGTACTTCGCCATGGCGTTCTCGGGCTGGCGGGCCAGCACCTCGCGCGCCCGGGTCTCGGCGCCGGGGACGTCGTTCATCTGGATCGCCAGCCGGCCCTGCGCCAGCTTCACGCCGACATGGTCGGGGGCGATCCCCGCGGCCTTGTCGAGCGCCGCCTTCGCGTCGTGCAGGCGGCCCACCGCCATGTCGATCTCGCCCTTCATCAGGAGCGCCTCGAGGGAGCCGGGCTCCAGCGCGAGCAGCTTCTCGACCTGCGCCTCGGCCGCCTGCGGGTCGCCGAGGCCGAAGAGCAGCCGCGCCAGCGCGAGGCGCGCGGGCACGTCGCGCGGCTCCTCCGCCAGGATCGCCTCGTACTGCGTGCGCGCATCGCCGAATTCGCGCAGCGCCACGTGGGCGTCACCGCGGACCATCATCTTGGCGCGCGCGTCCTCGGGCTTCCTGGCGCCGATGCCGACGACCTTGAAGACCTCCTCCGGCTTCCCGGCACCGACCAGGGCGCGGCCGAACAGGATCTCGATCTCGTCGCCGCGCCGGCCCTCCCAGACGCGGCGAAGCTCCTTCTCGGCCGCGGGGGCATCGGAATTCTGCAGATGGATGCGGCCCAGCAGCAGGCGCGCGTCCAGGTTCTCGGGGTCCTGCTGCAGCGCGTTGCGGAGCTGGATCACCGCGGCCTGGACCTTGCCGTCGTCGAGCTCCTGCACGGCCTCGCGCAAGAAGCGCCGCGAGCGCTCGGGATCGTTCGCCTCGGCATGCCCCGCCGCCAGCAGCGCGAGGGACGAGACCGCCAGGATCCGGGCGATCGGAGGAATGCGCATGGTCATCTCCCTGGTTCCTCTTCGTGTCCGCGGGCCGGCGTTCAGGCCGTGCCGCCCTGGAGGTTGTGCTGCTTGAGCAGGCTGTAGACCGTGGGCCGGCTGACGCCGAGCAGCTTGGCGACCTCCGACAGGTTGCCGTCGGCCGCCGCCAGCGCCGCCGACAGGGCACGCCGCTCGGCCTCGTCACGGAGCTCGCGCAGCGTCGCGAGCCCGCCGCCCGCGCCGTCGCCGTCCTCGGCGCCGGCCGGCGCCTGGATGCCGAGGTCGAAGGCTGTGACCACCGGGCCGTCGGCCAGGATCACCGCGCGCTTCACCTTGTTCTCGAGTTCGCGCACGTTGCCCGACCAGGGATGCGCGCGGATTGCGGCGATGGCGTCGGCGCCGAGCTTCAGGCGCTTGCGTCCCTGCGCCTCGCCGTAGATCCCGAGGAAGTGGCGGGCCAGCACGACCGCGTCGTCGTCGCGCTCGCGCAGCGCCGGGATGCGCACCGTGATCTCGTTGATGCGGTAGTAGAGGTCCTCGCGGAACAGCCCCTCGGCGATGCGCTTCTCGACGTCGCGGTGCGTCGCGCAGACGAGCCGCACGTCCACCGGGATCTGGTCGCGGCCGCCGACGCGCTCGATCACCCGCTCCTGCAGGAAGCGCAGCAGCTTGACCTGGAGCGTCATGGGCATGTCGCCGATCTCGTCCAGGAACAGCGTGCCGCGGTGCGCGCACTCGATCTTGCCCTTGACCTGCCGGACCGCGCCGGTGAAGGCGCCCTTCTCGTGGCCGAAGAGCTCGCTTTCCAGCAGGTTCTCGGGGATCGCGCCGCAGTTGATCGCGACGAAGGTGCCCTTGCGGCCCGACAGGTCGTGCAGCGCGCGGGCGACCAGCTCCTTGCCGGTGCCGCTGTCACCGAGCACGAGGACCGAGGCACCGGAGCGCGACACCTTCTCGACCATGCGGCAGACCTGCTGCATGGCCGGGCTCGCTGTCACGATGCCGCAGAAGTCGGGCCGGCGCGAGCTCGCGAGGCGCCGGTTCTCCTCCTCGAGATCGTAGAGCGCGAAGGCGCGGGCCACGATCATGCCCAGCACCTCGGCATCGATCGGCTTCTGGTAGAAGTCGTAGGCCCCGAGGCCCACGGCCTGGACGGCATTGCGCCGGTCCTCGTTGCCCGTGACGACGATGACCTTGGTCTCGGGCGCGATCGCCAGGATCTCCTCCAGCGCGCGCAGCCCCTCTGTCGCGTCGTCGGCGCTGGGCGGCAGGCCGAGATCGAGGGTCACCACGGCCGGCCGGTGCGCCCGGACCTGCCTGAGCGCCGCCTCGCGGCTGTCGGCGGTCAGGACCTCGTAGCCGTCGAAGGACCAGGTCAGGCCCCGCAGGATGCCGGGATCGTCGTCGACCAGCAGCAGTCGGCGTCCGCTCATACCGTCTCCACTCCTTGTTCTGCGGCTGCCGCGCCGATGCACAGCGGCAGCGTGATCCTCGCGATGGTTCCCTCGCCGGGACGGCTCTCGACGTCGAGCCGGCCGCCCCAACCCTCGACGAGCGCGCGGCACTGGAACATGCCCAGCCCGAAGCCCGCCTCCTTGGTTGTCGAGAAGGGCCGGAACAGCTCCTCGGCGACGAAGCGCTCGGTCATGCCGGGCCCGTCGTCCGCGACCTCGATCACCGCCTCGCCGGAGCCGGTCCGACCGGCGACCCGCACCCGCCCGCCCGCCTCGGCCGCGTTATGCACGAGGTTGTCCAGCACGCTCTGGAAGCCGTCGGGCTCGACCCGGACGCGATCCCCCGGCAGCGCGCGCACCATGACGGCGCCCGGCTCCAGCCGCGGGTGGCGCGCGCGAGCGAGAAGGTCGTCCAGCGCCACCGGGACCAGGCGCGGCTCGGTCGCGCTGGCGTCCTTCAGGCGCACCAGCATGGCTCGCATCTTGTCCACGGACTGGCCGATGGTCGCGAAGGCGTCGCGGCGGAACTCCGGCTTGTCGCCGTGGCGTTCGGCGTGCTGCACGATCAGCGAGAGTTGGCTGACCAGGTTCTTCAGGTCGTGCGCCATGAAGGTGAAGTTCTGGCTCATCCGCTCGAAGCGGCGGGCGAGCGCGAGGTCGCGCGCCACCTGCTCCTCGGCGATGTAGCTGCCGATCTGCACGCCCAGGATGCCCAGCAGGTCCTCGTCCTCCCAGGTCAGCGCGCGCGGCGCGCGCGGCTGGACGATCAGGACGGCGCCGACTGGCACGCCCCGGGCTGAGAGCGGGACCAGCAGCCAGGGCTCGTCGAGCTGGCGCAGCCAGGCGAGCGAGGCCTCCTCGCCCGCGCCGTCCGCGAGATCCATGCCGAGGCGCAGGTCCAGCACCTCGCGCCGCTCGTCGAGACGGGCCGCGAGGCCGGAGGGCAGCGCCGCGAGCGGGGCCGAGCCCGGCCAGTTCCAGCGGGCGGCGAGGCCGTAGCGTTCCCGGGCGTCGCGCAGGAACAGCGCGCCGCCCCCGGCATCCAGCACCTGGGCGACGGCGGCGATCGCGCGCTCGTGAAGATCGGCGCCGCCGGGGCCCATGGTCGCGATGAAGCGCAGCCATTCCCGCCGGTAGTCGTAGGCGAAGCTGAAGAAGTGGCGCGAGATCAGCACGCGCAGGCGCGCCCGCAGCCCGCCCGAAAGCAGCAGGGCAGCCAGCAGCACCGCGGCTCCGACCAGGAACAGGATCTGCACCAGCGGCCCGATCCCGAGCCCGGTCTCGCGCATCAGGTAGCCGCCCGCGGCGACCGCCACGAGGTAGATGCCGCTGCCCAGCAGCGCCGTCGTGTGGAAGACCGCCTCGCGCGAGACCGACACGTCCAGCGAGAGGGAGCGGATCCGCGCCGCGCCCACCAGCAGCAGCGGGATCACCAGCGTGTTGACCAGTGGCCGCGCCGTCGCGGTGGTGATGTCGACCGCCCGGAACAGCAGCGCCTCGGAATAGTGGAAGAGGTCGAAGGCGAAGATAGTGCCGGCGCCCAGCAGCAGGTGCTTGAACGACCAGCGGGCCGAGGCGCTCGTCCAGCGGAACAGGTTCTCGACCAGCAGCAGGCCGACCACCGCCAGACCCAGCCGCGCGATCAGCGCCACCACCGGATCGACGGGAACAATGGCGGCGCCGAGCCCGACGGCGAGAAGGGCGACGCCGGTCGCCAGCTCGGGCCGGGCGAGCAGTCGGCGCCCGTCATCGGGGTTGACCTGGCGCATCAGCAGCACGAGCAGCACCAGCCAGCCTCCGGTGCGCAGGATCTCGGCTGCTTCGGCGAAGCCGGCGGGCACCGGCAGCAGCATCGCCGCGAGCTCCGTCCCGGACCAGATCGACGCCAGCGCCGCGGCCGCGACGAAGCAGACCCCGGCCAGCCCGCGGCGCCACCCGGCGGCGAGCAGCAGGGCCATCGCCGCGAAGGCGACGCCGGCGATCGCGTGGCCGGCCAGGTACAGGGTTTCTTCGGTTGCGAGATGGGCCATGGGATCCGTCTTGCGTTGGCCGGAGTTTGACGCCCTAGCCGCGGCCGCAGGAGACGAGGGATCGGATTAGCCGCAATTTCGGGCGAGCGCCCCGTCCGGCTCCCCGCGGGATTAACCCGGTCCGCCGGAAGCCGCGGCAGCCAGCGTCCTGGGCACCGGCGAGAGGCGTCGGCCGCGGCGTGCTGCGGGCGCCGGCGCGGCGGCGGCCAGCGCCTCGCGCGCTGCGCGCTGGGTCAGGCAGGCGATGGCCCCGACCAGGAAGAAGCCGTCGTAATAGGCCAGCGACAGCGCCGCGCCGCCGATCATGTAGCCCAGCAGCGAGACCTGGCACATGCGGCCGAGATCGCGCGCCCAGGCGAGTTCGGGCCTGTCCTGAGCGAGCCGCACGGCCCGGCGCGCGTCTCGCCAGATCACCAGCAGGATCGCCAAGAACAGCCCAAGTCCCACGAACCCCTGGTCGCCGAGCACCTGGAAGTAGATGCTGTGCGAGGCAAGGCCCCGCCCCTCGCTGGCGATCAGGCTGTCGGGATTGTACCGGGCGAAGATGCGGGCATCCTCGGTCGCCCCCAGCCCTGCCCCGACGAGCGGCCTGTCCACGGCGGCATTGAACGCGAACTGCCAGGCCTCCAGGCGGCCCGTGAACGAATCGTCCTGCTGTGCGGACTTCAGCGTGTCCATCCGCTCGAACCACCGGTCCGGCATGATCGCGAGGCCGGCGGCCAGCACCAGCACCGCCGCGACGGCCGTCACGAACTTGTGCCGCGACTTCAGCCACAGGAAGCCCGCCATTCCCAGCATGGCCAGGAAGCCGCCGCGCGAGAAGCTGCCCAGGATCGCCAGTGCCGAGAGCGCCATGGCCGCCGCGAGGCCGTGGCGCACCATCGGATGGCGGGCATGGGCGCGCAGGAAATGCATCAGCGGCAGCGTCATGACGAGCGCCAGTGCCAAATGGTTGCGGTCCTCGATCTTGGTGTTGGGCGGGCCGAGAACCATGCCCCCGGCGCCCGTCAGGATCGTCCAGAGGCCGCCCTTCACGCCGAAATAGGCCAGCGAGAGCACCAGCATCCAGGTCAGCGCGACGATTCGGACCGGCTTGGTCGTCAGGCCGAGCACGAACAGGATCAGCAGCAGCGCCTTCGTGTTGAGATCCCACCAGTGGGCGGAGCGCTCGGGCGCGAGGCTGAGCTGGGCGCACAGCGTCATCCAGCCGATGAAGAGGACGACGAGCCAGGTGAAGGCCTCGTTCGGCAGCGCCTTGCGGTCGCGCGAGATCAGCCATCCGAGCGCCGTGACCGCCACCATGAGCTGGTTCAGCGGCAGCGTTCCGGCGATGCCCCAGCCGAGCTGGTGCGGGTTGTTCAGGCTCAGCCACACCCAGGCCAGCACGCCCGCGAAGGGATGGGCGAGCGCCAGCGCCGCGAGGGCGGCCACGAAGCCGAGAAGCAGGTAGTCCCTCATGCCCAGTCACTCATGGGTGTCACTCACGGGCCTGTCGCTTCTGGAAAGTTCGTCGGCGAGCGCCGCCGGAAGACGGCCGCCGGCCAGGCCTTCTCCCCTCCGCCCGCGGTGACGCGCTCGAAGGCTGCATCCTCCGTCATGGCGGCCGCCATCGGGCTGTCGCGGCCGAGGACGAAGACGTCGGCCCGCACGGCGGCCTGGTCGGCATTCAGGTCGGCGGGGACGGCTGCCGCATCGCTGTTCCCGAGGAAGGGCACGTCCGCCATCCAAGCGAGATAGAGGCCGAAATGGGTTCCGTCGCGGACCGAGGCGACGCCGCGGACCCCCGTGCCCAGCGCCGCCGCTGCCGGGCGGGCCGCTTCCAGGTGTGCATGCTTGCGTCCCAGGACCATGAAGGCAGCCTGGTCCGCCGCGGGCACGGCGAAGGACGCCGCGACCAGAGCGGCGGGCAGCCATCGCCGCACGGGGCCGAGTGAACTGCCGACGGCGTGGCTGAGCCCAAGCGCGGCGCCGAGCAGGATCGGAATGCTCGCCACGAAGTAGCGGTCGTCGCCGGCGTAGACCGGCAGGTACGCGGCGGCGACGCATGAGGAGAGCGGCAGGGCGAGCCGCCAGGGCTGGGCGCGCCATCCGGCTCGGCCGAGGCCGAGCGCCGCGAAGACCGCCGCGGCGAGGCCGAGCCCGGCCATGTCGAAGCGGGCAAGGCGGCGCAGGACCTCCTTCGCATTGCCGGCGACGAGGCCCGCCTGGTGGCGGAGATGGGCTGCGCTCTCGAACGGGGACCAGTCCTCGTAGGGAAAGATCGTCGGATCCTCCCAGGTGGTCAGCCGGCCTGGAGGCGGCTCGTGATGGATTCGGAAGGTCGGATGCCCGCGGTCTCGGTCCGGCGGACCAGCGATCGCGTGGTTCGGCGCGCCGCTGGTGGAGAAGGTTGGCGCTCCGTAATGCAGCGACAGCGCAAGGATCCACGGCAGGGCGACCGCACCGAGCCCCAGCCCCGCGGCGAGGGCACAACGCAGCGACGCGGTCAGCCCGGCCCGTCCAAGCCACCAGCGCAGGCCCTGGACGCAGCCCACCGCCAGCACGGCTGTCGGCAGCATCACTGCCTTCGCGAGATAGGCGAAGCCGAACAAGACGCCCGCCTGCAAGCCGCAGCGCGCATCCATGTCCTCGTCGACCAGCCTCGCCATTCCGGCGAGCAGGAGACCCGCCGCCAGGAGGTCCGGCGTCACGGCCACGATGGACCAGACGGCCGCGAGCAGGGCCGCGATCCAGAAGCCCGCCCGCAGCTCGGCGGGCGGCAGGCGGAACGCGGCGAGCAGGGCCCCTGCCCCATGCAGGAAGACGAGGCCCGACAGGCCCATGGCGACGCGCATGGCCACCACGGGATCCAGGCCCAGGCGCAGAAGCGGCGCTGCGAGCCAGGGCAGAAGCTGCCCCCAGTAGCCCGTCACGGCCAGAGCCCAGCGCCCCTCGGACCAGTAGAGGGCCAGCCGGGCATAGGCGACCCCGTCCGGATTCGCGAAATCCTTCGCCGCCACGCCTGCGAGCGCAAGCAGGACGATGGCCGCGCCCCAGGGCAGCAGCCTCGCCCCGCGCTCGAGGCGAAGAGCGCCGGATGCTGCGCCCCCCGCCGTATCTGCCCAGCCGGTCACGGCGCCGTCCTAGCCGCGGCGGCCGAGGTCGAGGATGGCGGCCAGGAAGGCGCCGATCGCGATCTGGCAGCCCGCCAGCAGCGCCGTCAGCGAGGGCACCAGCCCGCGCATGAACATCTGGTAGTTCAGGTCGCCGAAGCCGCCCATCCCCCATGTCGCGATGGCCGCGAAAGTCCCTCCTGCGCCGGCGAGCACCACGACGCCGCCCAGCATGAGAGCCCGCTCGAGCGTGAAGGCGCGTCGGTACGCATCGAAGGTCTCGCCCAGCGGCAGCAGGTCATGGTTGATCGCGAACTGCTTGGCCAGCAGGAAGAAGACGATGAACTGAAGCCCGAGCAGGGTGCTCGCCATCGCCATCATCAGGCTGTGCACGTCCAGCACCACCCCGCCGAGGGCGAGCGGCCCCGGCAGGACCGCGGCCATCAGGGCGAGCCCCAGCGCCGTCAGGGTCACGCCGGGATACAGGAACAGCCAGCGGGGACTGTGCACCAGCAGGAACTTCAGGTGCCGCCAGCCGTCGCGCCAGCTCCGCAGGTGGGGCGGCCGGTCGCGACCGTCCTTGGACAAGGTCGTCGGCACCTCGGTGATGCGGAGCCGACGCAGCGTCGCCTTCACGACCATCTCCGAGGCGAACTCCATGCCCTGGGTCGTCAGGCCCAGTCGCAGGATCGCCTCGCGCTCAAAGCCGCGGAGCCCGCAGTGGAAGTCGTTGGACGGGCTTCCGAAGAACAAACGCCCGATGAAGGTCAGGACGGGATTGCCGAGATAGCGGTGCAGCGGGGGCATGGCGCCGGGCTTGATACCGCCCTTGAAGCGGTTGCCCATCACCAGCTCGTGGCCTTCCCGCAGCTTCTCGACGAAGGCGTCGAGATGCTCGAAATCGTAGCTGTCGTCGCTGTCGCCCATGACCACGTAGCGGCCGCGTGCCGCCCGGATCCCTGCCCCCAGCGCCGCGCCGTAGCCGCGGAGGGGGACCGGCACGACGCGCGCGCCCAGCGCGCTCGCGATGGCCTGGCTGCCGTCCGTGCTGCCGTTGTCGGCGATCACCACCTCGCCCTTCACGCCGCTGCGCCGCAGGTAGCGCTGCGCCTTCTCGATGCAGGCCGGCAAGGTCCGCGCCTCGTTCAGGCACGGCATCAGGATCGTCAACTCGCAATCCGTGGCGGCATCCTCGGCCGCTGGAAGCTCCGCGGTCTTCTCGAGCAGGACGGGCATCGGCACACCCCTTGATGGTCTTCGCCCCGTGCCTTGGCGCCACGGGCGGATACCGACAATTGCGCGGATCTTCATCGCGGGGTGAGCGCTCTCCGAGCGTAGCCCGAGCGCCTCCGCGCCGAAAGAAAGGGGTATGTCGCACGGCGTTCCCTGCGCCGCGGCAGGCACCCCGCGAAGGCATTGGCGACGCAATCAGCCTAAGCCGACGGGCGGCCTGCCGCCCTGGCGCGCCGTGCCGTTGAATGCCGCCGCCGAGAACACCCGGAGTCCTCATGCGTGTGCGGTCGGAGATCATCAAATTCGCCGTCGTCGGCGGCGCGAACACCGTCATGGACCTGGCCGTCTTCGTCGCGCTCATCGGCTTCGGCGTCCCGCCCCTCATGGCCCACGCGGCCTCCTACGGCGCGGGTACCATCCAGAGCTTCTTCCTGAACCGGAGCTGGACCTTCGGCGGCAGCAGCGCGGGACACAGCCCATGGCGCCAGTTCGGTCGCTTCGCGACGGTGAACCTCGTCAGCTTCCTGCTCGGCAGCATGATCCTCTGGGCCGGCCTCGGCATGGGCCTGCCGCCGCTGGCGGCAAAGCTCGCCTCGATCCTCGGCGGCTTCTTCTGCAATTACGGACTGAACCGGGCCTTCGTCTTTCGGGTGCCGCTCAGCCCCCGAAGCGCCTGAAGCGGCGCATCCGCCGCACCACCGGATCGAGTGGGGTAGCGCCGCCGCCGGCCGGACGCACCGCTTACCCCCGCGGCGGTAAAGTCTAAAGCGCCTTACCCGATAGATCGGGCGGCTGCCTAGACTGCCGCCAGCCTAAGAACCCCTCAGTCCCCGCCCGCGGCCTGGTCCGGAGCGGGGCCGCGCAAGAGGTGATCGATGCCGCTCGCCCCATCCAGACTGATCTCCGTCGCCGGATCGCTTGCCCTCGCCGCCCTCGTCTCGGGCTGCGCCGGGAACAAGCCGGCCGCTCCCAGCCAGGTCCAGATGACCTCGACCGCCGCCCCGGATTACCGGATCGGACCGCTCGACACGGTGCAGGTCTTCGTCTGGCAGGCCCCGGAATTCTCCGTCACCGTCCCGGTCCGGCCCGACGGCCGCATCTCGACGCCGCTGATCGAGGATCTCGTCGCCGCGGGCAAGACCCCGACGGAGCTTGCGCGCGACATCGAGGAGCGGCTGAAGCTCTACGTCACCGACCCGCTCGCGACGGTCATGGTCAGCAACTTCGCAGGCCCCTTCGACCAGCAGGTGCGCGTCGTCGGCCAGGCGATGAAGCCGGCCGCCGTGCCCTACCGCGCCAACATGACGGTGCTGGACCTCCTGATCCAGGTCGGTGGCCTGACCGAGTTCGCGGCCGGCAACCGCGCGGTGCTCGCCCGCGCGGGCAACAGCCAGACCTTCAACGTGCGGCTCGACGACCTGCTGCGCGACGGCGACATCAGCGCGAACGTGCCGGTGCTCCCCGGCGACGTGGTGATCATCCCGCAGAGCTGGTTCTGAGCGCCGGACGCGACCATGGACCAGGAAATCCGGCAACTGATCCGCGCGCACCTCTACGGGCTGTGGGAGCGGCGCTGGCGCGTCGTCGCCGTGGCCTGGACGATTTGCGCCCTCGGCTGGACGGCAGTCGCCGTCCTGCCCAACCGCTACGAGAGCTTCGCGCGGGTCTACGTCGACACCTCCACCCTGCTCAGGCCCCTGATGCAGGACTTGGCGGTGCGGCCCGACGTCGAGCAGCAGGTGGACGTCGTCCGCCGGACGCTGCTGTCGAGGCCGAACCTCGAGCAGCTCATGCGCATGACCGACATGGACCTGACGGTCACCACGCCGGTCGAGCAGGACACGCGCATCAAGGAGCTCCAGCGCGACATCCAGCTCAAGTCCGAGGGCGGTCAGCTCTTCACGGTCTCGTACGAGCACCGGGATCCCGCCGTCGCCCAGCGGGTCGTCCAGGCGCTTCTGAACATCTTTGTCGAGCAGAACGTGGGCTCGAACCGGCGCGACATGGAATCGGCGCGCCGCTTCATTGAGCAGCAGATCCGCGACCACGAGAAGCGCCTGCGCGAGACTGAGCAGCGCGTGGCCGAGTTCCGCACGCGCCATGCGGCGCAGCTCGCGACGCATGACGAGATCAAGACCGCGGCGGAGGAGGCGGCGACGGAGCTTCGCAGGGTCGAACTGCAGCTCGAGGCGGCGATGTGGACCCGCGACCAGCTCCGCTTCGAGCTCTCGCGCACGCCCGACGCCCTGAAGCCGGACCGGCTGCTGGGGGCCGGCCCGTCGGCCGATCCCGCGGCGGCCCCGAACCCGCAGGCGACGACGCTGCGCCAGATGGAAGAGCAGCTCGCCTCGCTCCAGGCCACCAAGACGCCGCGCCATCCCGACGTGATCGCGCTCAAGCGCCGGATCGAGGCCTTCCGCTCGGAGATCGCCGGCAACCCCGCGGCGCCCGATGGTGCCGGGACCGGGACCGTCGCCAACCCCGCCTATGTCCGGGCCCAGGAGAACCTGCGCCGCGCCGAGCTCGAGGTCGCGACCCTGACCAAGCGCGCCGACGCCCGGCGCGAGGAGGTGCAGTCGCTGCGACGTCAGATCACGGCGCTGCCCGACATCAACCTGCAGCTCGCCGAGGTGAACCGCGACTACGACGTGGTCCGGAAGAACTACGACGAGCTCGTGCAGCGGCGCGAATCGGCGGAGCTCGCCGAGAAGCTCGCAAGCCAGACGAAGAACGTCGAGTTCCGGATCGTCGACCCGCCGATCGTGCCCGTGAAGCCTTCGGGCCCGAAGCGCGTCCTGTTCTTTGCCGCGGTCCTGTTCCTGGGCCTGGGTGCGGCGGTCGGCCTCTCGGTCCTGACGACCCAGCTCAAGGACTCCTTCGGCAGCGCCGAGCGGCTGCGCAACCGCTTCGACCTGCCGGTGCTGGGCGCGGTCAGCGCGGTGGTGCTCGACGTGAGCCCGGTCGTCCGCGCGCTCGAGATCGCCATGGTCGCGACGATGGGCGCGCTGCTGCTGAGCATGTTCGCCTTCCTCGTCTACCTCTTCCAGTTCGCGGCGGTACCGCCGGACATCTACTCGCACGTCGCGCGCATCGTGGCCGAGCTTCGGCTGCTCTGGACCTGAACTCCCCTGGGGTGCCTGGATGAATCTGATCGAGAGAGCCGCTGCGCGGATCACCGAGGAGGCGCCGAGATCGCTGCTCGAGCGGGCCGAGGCCCAGGGTCTCTTCGCCACCGTCCCGCCGACGGCGCATGTCGTTGCGCCCGCCGTGATACCCGCCGTGATACCCGCTGCGACACCCGCCGCGGAGCGGACCGGCGCTGCATGGCCCGACGCGTTGCCGAAGCCTCCCTCCCGGGACGTCACGGCCGGGATCGCAACGGTCGCGCTGGACCGGGCAGCCCTCGCCGCGGCCGGCTATGTCCTGCCCGAGGGCCGGCGCGACCGGCTGGCCGAGGAGCTGCGGATCATCCGCCAGCGTCTTGCGCCGCCCGGCGCGGTCCCCTTGTCCTCGGTGATGATCACCTCGTCCTGGGCCGGCGAGGGCAAGACCTTCTTCGCGCTGAACCTTGCCCTGGCCGCCGCGCGCGACGAGGACCGCCCGATCCTGCTGGTCGATGGCGACCTGCGGCGCCAAGGGCTGAGCCGGATCCTCGGTCTCGGCGAGTCGCCGGGCATTCATGCTTTCTTGGAGGGATCGGAGCCCTTCGAGGCCTGCCTGCGCCGAGTCGAGGGCCTTTCGCTGACCATCCTGCCGGCGGGCCGCAACGCGGCCTCGGAAGAGCCCATGACCGAGCCGCAGATCCGCCAGCTCGTCGAAATGGCGGCGGCCAGGATGCCGGATTGCCTCGTGATCTACGATGCTCCGCCGCTTCTGGCGGCGACCGAGGCGATCCTGCTGGCGCCCCAGGTGGACCAGGTGCTGTTCGTGGTCGAGGCGGACCGGACGCCCGAGCGGGCGATCTCGGCGGCACTCGACCTCTTGTCCTCGACCGAGCATGTGAGCATGGTCTTGAACAAGGCGCCGGCACGGCGCGGCGACGACACCTTCGGAGCGTACTACGCGCCGCAGGACGATGCCGGGCAGACGGTGCGGTCGTGACCACGAGGGGGACCCATCTTGCGCCTGCGCAAGGTTCTGCGGCCGACGGCCGCGGCCGCCGTCTGCGTGATGTCGGGTTGGACGGCGGGCCCTGCGGCAGCCGCGAATCTGCGGATCGAGAACGCGGTCTCGGGCTCGGTCACTGCGTCCGACAATCTGCGCCTGGAACCCGCGGGCTCCAAGGAATCCGGCTTCATCCTGGGTCAGACCGGGCAGACGTCGGTCCGGGCCGACGGCAACCGGCTGGACGCGGCGCTGGACCTCTCGCTCGACCTGATCGAGACGCTGGGATCCGAGCGCGAGGTGACGCTGCGGCAGACCGGCTTCGGCTTCGGCACGGCCGAGCTGCTGGAGGACCTGCTGTTCGTGGAGGCCCAGGGCTCGGTCCAGCGCGTGCTGCTGGATCCCGCCCAGTCCAGCGGCCTGACGGCCAATCCCTACTCCACCCAGGAGGACCGGGCGAACGCCTATTCCCTGTCGGTCTCGCCCTGGCTCCAGCACGACTTCGCCGGCTGGGCCCAGGGAGAGCTGCGCTATCGCCGCTCGGAGGTGCTGATCAGCGAAGGGGTCGGCGACAGCTCGGTGGACGAGGCGAGCGCGAGGCTGCGGAGCGGGCGACGCTTCGACCGGCTGAACCTGGATGCCCTTGCGGAGCGACACGAGACCGAATCCGAGACGCGGACCGGCGATCTCGAGCGCACGACCGCCCTGCTGGACGGCCGCTGGTTCCTGTTCCGGCAGTTCGCGGTGGTGGGCTCGGCGGGCTACGAGACGATCGAATCGCCGGGCCTGACCGGTCCGCCGGACGGAGCGATCTGGACCGCGGGCATCTACACGCGCCCAGGGCCGCGGACCGAGCTGGAGGCCCGCTTCGGGCACCGCTACGGCGGCTCGATCTGGGAGGGATCCGGCAGCTACAAGCTATCGGAGCGGGTGGTGGTGCGCGCCTCCTACGGCGAGTCGATCGAGACGACGCAGCAGTCGCTGCTCTCGCTGGGCTATGCGCTGGACCCCGTCACCAACCGGATCATCGATCCGCGCACCAGCCTGCCGGTCGAGGCGGATGCCGGCAACGGCCTGTTCAACCAGGTCTACCGCTCGAAGCAGGGCACGGTCTCGGTGACGGCGGCCTTCTCCCGGACGGAGGCGACGCTCGCCTACACCGATACGGTGAGGGATTTCGACCTGCGGCCGGACGACCACGTGCGCCAGTTCAGCTCGCGCATCGACCATCGGCTGACGCCGCTGCTCTCCGGCGCGGTAGCGTTGGGATACCAGCGCTACGATCAGTCCGCGACGGCCGAGTACGGCACCTTCCTCGGCCGGGTCGAGCTGAGCCGGCGGCTGTCCACGGACTTCCGGCTGACCGGGGCGCTGTCCCATTCGCGGCGCGAGGCCGACAGCGGGACGCCGGGCTACACCGAGACCGCCGCAACGGTCTCCGTGCGCCTGGACTTCTGACCCGGTACGGCTCCGGCACCGCTCCCAACCATTCCCTGCAGACGGCGCACGGCGCCGGCCCGGCCCTGCGCCGGGCCGGGCGCCCCGGTGCGCGCCCCGCCCCGACACCGCGAGGATAAGGGACCCATGTACGAGAGCTTCTACAAGTTCAGCGGCCAGCCGTTCCGGCTCAGCCCCGACCACCGGTTCTTCTTCAACAGCCAGGCCCATCGCAAGGCGCTGGCCTATCTACGCTACGGGCTGAGCCAGGGGGAAGGCTTCATCGTGGTGACGGGGCCGGTCGGCACCGGCAAGTCGACGCTGGTCGCCCAGCTTTTCGCGGAGATCAGGCAGGCCCCGGTGGTCGCCGCCCAGATCGCGACCACCCAGATCGAGGCGGACGACGCCGTCCGGCTGGTGCTCGCCGCCTTCGGCGTGACGCCGCCGACCGCCGACAAGGCCGCCATGCTGAAGGCCTTCGAGACCTTCCTGATCCAGCAGCACCGTGCCGGAAAGCGCGTTCTGCTCGTGATCGACGAGGCCCAGAACCTGCCGCGCCGGACGCTTGAGGAGTTCCGGATGCTGTCCAACTTCAACCTGGGCGGACAGCCGCTCTTCCAGAGCTTCCTGCTGGGCCAGCCGCAGTTCAACGCGATCCTGGCCGATCCCGACCTGGAGCAGCTCCGCCAGCGGGTGATCGCCTCGCACCAGCTCGAGCCCATGACGGCGGCAGAGACGCGCGCCTATGTCGAGCACCGCCTGCGCCTGGTCGGCTGGACCGGCCGGCCGTCGCTGGCCGAGGACCTGTTCCCCCTGGTCCATGAGGAGACCGGCGGCGTGCCGCGCCGCATCAACACCGTCTTCAGCCGCCTGCTGCTGATGGGCGCGCTGGAGGAGCGCGAGCATCTGGACGCCGCCTGCGCGCGGACCGTCCTGGCCGAGCTCAGGAGCGAGCTGGCCGAGAGCCTGGACCGCGCCCCGCGCCGCACCGCGGCCGAGGCGCCGGCGCCCGCCACGGGCGCGGCCGATCCCGCCCTGGCCGACCCCGCCCTGCAGGAGCGACTCGCCAGGCTGGAGGCGCGCGTCGAGGCGCAGGAACGCAGCCTCCAGGAGGCGGCCGAGGCGCTGCTCGGCCTGATCGCCGCCGGCCTGCCTGCCGGCACGCCCGCCCTGCACGCGGCGGAGTGACGTCCATGACCGGCACGATGCCCGCGAGGGTCGTGAACGCCATGTCCGTGGACGTGGAGGACTACTATCAGGTCTCGGCCTTCGCGGGCACCATCCCGCGCGCCGAATGGGACCGCTGGCCCGACCGTGTCGGCACCAGCACGCGCGCGTGCCTCGCCCTCTTCGCGGAGCGGGACGTGCGGGCGACCTTCTTCGTGCTCGGCTGCGTCGCGCGGCGGCATCCCGACCTGATCCGCGAGATCGTCGCGGGCGGGCATGAGCTCGCCAGCCACGGCATGTCCCACCACCGCGTCTGGGAGCTGTCGCCCGCGGAGTTCCGCGCCGATGTCCGCGACACCCGCCTGCTGCTTGAGGATCTCGGCGGTGTCCCGGTGCGCGGCTACCGCGCGCCGAGCTTCTCCATCGACCGCCGGTGCTGGTGGGCCTACGAGATGCTGGCCGAGGCCGGCTATGCCTACAGCTCGTCCATCCACCCGATCGCCCACGACCACTACGGCATGCCGGACGCGCCCCGCGGCCCGTTCGAGCCCGGGTCCGGGATCACCGAGATCCCCGTGGGCACGGTGGAGCTCGGCGATCGCCGCTTCTCCTGCGCCGGGGGCGGCTTCTTCCGGCTGCTGCCCTATGCCTGGAGCCGCTGGGGCATCGGCCGCGTCAATGGCGCCGAGGGACGGCCGGTGGCCTTCTACTTCCATCCCTGGGAGATCGACCCCGGACAGCCGCGCGTGCCCGGGGCGCCGTTGCGCTCGCGCCTGCGCCACTACACCAATCTCGGCCGCATGGAAGCCAAGCTGCGCCGGCTGCTCCGCGACTTCGCCTGGGACCGCATGGACGTCGTCCATGGAACCGCCCAACCGCTGGCAGAACCCCTGAAGGTGGCCTGATGACCGTCGCCCTCTCCATCCCCACGGTCCGTCCCGCCGCAGCTGCCGACGAGGCGTCGTGGGAGAGCTTCGTCGCGCGCTGCCCCGAGGCGACCTTCTTCCACCGCTGGGGCTGGCGCCGCGCCATCGAGACGGCCCATGGCCACCGGACGCACTATCTCATGGCCGAGCGCAACGGCGAGACCGTCGGCATCCTGCCGCTGGTCCAGCTCCGCTCACCGCTGTTCGGGCATGCGCTGGTCTCCACCGGCTTCACGGTCGGCGGCGGCATCGCGGCCCTGGACGCCGCCGCCGAGGCGGCGCTCGCGACCGCGGCGGCCGAGCTCGGCGCCCGCCTGGGCGCGGCGCATGTCGAACTGCGGCACCGGCGGCCCCTGGGCATCGGCTGGATCGACAAGTCCGACCTCTATTGCGGCTTCCGCCGCGCGATCCCGGAGGGCGGCGACGATGCGATCCTGAAGGCGATCCCGCGCAAGAAGCGCGCCGACATCCGCAAGAGCCTGGGCACGAACCTCGTGACCGAGCTCGGCGACCTCGACCGCTTCTACGCGCTCTATGCCGAGAGCGTGCGCAATCTTGGAACGCCCGTGCCCGCGCGGGCCTGGTTCCGCGCGCTCCGCGACGCCTTCGGCGAGGACTGCGAGATCGCCGTCGTGCGCGGCGAGGCCGGCGACCTTTCGGCGGTCATGAGCTTCCATTTCAGGGACGAGGCCCTGCCCTACTATGCGGGCTCGGTCCCCGCAGCGCGCCCGGTCCACGCCTACGACTACTTGTATTTCGACCTGATGCGCCGGGCCGCGGCGCGCGGCGCCCGCATCTTCGACTTCGGGCGTTCCAAGCGAGGGACCGGCCCCTTCGACTACAAGACCTACTGGGGCTTCGAGCCGGAGCCGCTGCACTACCAGTTCCACCTGCTCCGCGGCGGCACGCTGCCCGAGGTGAACCCGCTGAACCCAAAATACCGTCTGATGGTCGAGGGCTGGCGCCGACTGCCTCTGCCCGTCGCCAACCTGCTCGGCCCGCATCTGGCGCGCCAGCTCGGCTGAGCCGGCGCGCCTCAAGACAGTTGCGCGATGGCGTAGACCAGGGCCGCCCAGAACGCGAGAAGCACAGTCACGATCACTGCGATCGCCGCCTTGGCCGAAAGCATATGCACCCCCGTTGCACTCGCCGGGCAAGCAGCAAGAGCCATGCCAGGGCGGGCGAACCCGCGGGTTTCCGCCGGAGCCGGACCGAAACCCGGCGTCCAGTGTAAAGGCCTCCGACTCCTGCGCCGTCCCGGGATCCGAATGGGTAGTCCGCCGCAGCGGCGTCACCGGGCGGAATTCACCCGAAATCGCGGATAGGTTCCACCACGGCGCCCGCCGGCAAGCGCCGCATTTGACCTAGATTTCGCCTGCGATCAGCCCGCCGGCCGGTTGCCGCCGGCACACTCGCCCGCAGATCGGAGCGACATGACGGATCAATCCATTCCCGTGCAGGCTGCGGCGTATCCGACGCCCTGGACCCGCGCCTGCGCGATCTTCGGCTGCCTCGCCGCGCTGCTGACCTGGTCCATGTGGGGGGCGGTCGCCAGCATGGCGGCGACTTGGTGGAACGACGTCACCTACAATCACGGCATGCTGGTCCCCGCGATCAGCCTCTATCTCCTGTGGGCCGGCCGCGACGCCCTGCGAGCGCTGGCGCCGCGTCCGGAGCCCCTGGCCCTGCCGGCACTTCTCCTGTGCATCGGCGGCTGGCTCCTGGGCCGCGCGGCCGAGGCGCAGGTGGTCGAGCAGGCCGCCTTCGTGGGCGCGCTGATCGCGCTGGCGGTCGTCGTCTTCGGCCGGCGCGCGGCGCGCGCGGCCTGGTTCCCGCTGGCCTTCCTCGTCTTCATGGTGCCGGCCGGCGACGTGCTGATCGCGCCGCTCCAGGACTTCACCGCCGCCTTTTCCGTACAGCTCCTGCGCCTGGTCGGCATCCCCACCTATGTGGAGGGCGTCCTGATCTACATCCCGAGCGGCGCCTTCGAGGTGGCCGAGGCCTGCGCGGGGCTGCGCTTCCTGATCGCAAACGTGGTGGTGGCGGCGCTCTTCTCCTATCTCGTCTACGACCGCGCCTGGAAGCGCGCCGCCTTCCTGATGACGGGAATCGCCCTGCCGATCCTCGCCAACGGGCTGCGGGCCTTCGGCATCATGGTTCTCGCCCATGCGACCGATCACCAGATCGCGGCGGGCGCCGATCACATCATCTACGGCTGGGGCTTCTTCTCGGCGGTGATGCTCGCGCTGCTCTGGATCGGCAACCGTTTCGCCGACCGGCCCGTGGGACTGCCGGCGCTGACGCTGCCGCGCCGTGCCGACCGCCCGGGTGCAGGCATCACTGCCGGCCCCGCGGCGCGCTGGACCACCCTTGCCGCAGCCGCCGCGATGATCCTTGCGGGTCCCGCCTATGCGAGCCGCGTGATGGGCGAGCCGGGCACCGCCCCCCGGCGCGCGCTGACCGCGCCCGTCGCAGCGGCGCCGTGGGTGCCGACAGGCCACGCCGCGGACTGGGAGCCGCATTTCGTCGGGCCGGACCGCACCCTGCGGGCGGCCTGGTCCGCCGGAGCGGAACGCGCGGAGATGGCTCTCGCCTGGTACGACTGGCAGCGCCAGGGCGCCGAGGCCGTCAATGACGGAAACCGCTTCGCCGACGACACCGTCTGGACGCGCGTCGCGACGCGGACCGTGACCTTCTCGGGAATGCCGGCCCGCATGGACGTGCTGCGCGCCGGCGGGCGGAACCGTCTGGTGCTGTCCTGGTACTGGGTGGACGGGCGGCTCACGCCCGACGCGGTGGTCGCGAAGCTGCGCCAGACCTGGACAACGCTGACCGGTCGCCGCCGCAGCGCCGCGATCCTTGCCCTCAGCGCGCCCTTCGACGAGCGCCCCGAGGAGGCTCTCGCCGCGCTGGAGAGGATGGCCGGCGCCCTGCCGCCGCTCGAGGTGTGGCTGAACTCCAACGTGGCGGAGGGCTGAGCCATGTGCGGGATCGCAGGCGCCTTCGACCTCATCGGCCGCCGCCCCATCGCGCCGGCGCGGCTGCGGCGGATGACGAACCGTCTCGCCCACCGCGGGCCGGACGGGGGCGATGCCCATCTGGAGCCCGGTGTCGCGCTGGGCCACCGGCGGCTGGCCATCATCGACCTCGCGGGCGGACGCCAGCCGCTCTTCAACGAGGACGGCCGCATCGTCCTGATCTGCAATGGCGAGATCTACAATCACCACGAACTCCGCGAGGAGCTGCGCGCCCGCGGCCACAACTTCCGCACCGGCAGCGACTGCGAGGTGATCGTCCATGGCTGGGAGGAATGGGGCGAGGACTGCCTGTCCCGCCTGAAGGGCATGTTCGCGCTGGCGCTCTGGGACGGACGGGGCGGGACGCTGCTGCTGGCGCGCGACAGGCTCGGCGAGAAGCCGCTCTACTGGACGCGCACGCCGGACGGCCTGCTGCTCTTCGCCTCCGAGCTGCCGGCGCTTCTCGCCGGGCTGGACGAGGAGCCCGAGATCGATCCGCTGGCGGTCGAGGACTACATGGCCTTCGGCTACGTGCCCGACCCGCGCACCATCCGCAGGGGTGTCTTCAAGCTGGCGCCAGGGCACCGGCTGCTGCTCGCCCCGGGGAGGCCGGCCGCGGCCCCCGTGGCCTGGTGGGACCTGCGCTTCGAGCCGCGGGGAACCGAGCCCGCTCCGGAGGAGCTGCTGGAGCGGCTGCGCGGCTCCGTCCGTGGCTGCCTCGAATCCGAGGTGCCGCTCGGCGCCTTCCTGTCGGGAGGGGTCGATTCCAGCGCGGTCGTCGGCTGCATGGCCGAGGCGCTGAGCACGTCCGTGCGCACCTGCTCCATCGGCTTCTCGGACCCGCGCTTCGATGAGTCCGCCCATGCTGCCCGGGTCGCCGGGATCTTCGGCACCCGCCATGCCTGCGACACCGTCGAGGTGGACGCGGCTTCCCTGATCGACCGGCTGGCCGAGGTCTACGGCGAGCCTTTCGCCGACGATTCGGCGCTGCCGACCTACCTGCTCTGCGGCATGGCGCGGCGGCAGGTCACGGTGGCGCTCTCGGGCGATGGCGGGGACGAGGTCTTCGCGGGCTATCCCCGCTATCTCGCCCATGCCCGGGAGGAGCGCGCGAAGGGGCTGCTGCCCGCGGCGCTGCGCCGGCCGGTCTTCGGCGCGCTGGCCCGGTCCTACCCGAAGCTCGACTGGGCACCGCGCTGGCTGCGCGGCAAGAGCACCTTCGAGGCGCTGGCGGCCGATGCGGCCGGCGGCTGGTTCCGGGCCGTGACCCTTGCGCCCACGCCGCTGCGCCACCGCCTGCTGTCGGGGGACGCGCTGCGCGCGCTGGACGGCTACACCGCCGAGGACACCGTGCGCCTGCACGCAACGCGCGCCGGCACCAACGACCCGATCGCCCGCGCGCAGTACGTGGACATCAAGCTCGGCCTAGCCGGCGACATGCTGGTGAAGGTCGACCGCGCCAGCATGGCCCACGGGCTCGAGGTCAGGGCGCCGATGCTCGACCACACGCTTGTGGAATGGGCCGCAAGCCTGCCGACGGCGGCGAAGGTCGGAGGCGGCACCGGCAAGAGCCTCCTGAAGAAGGCCATCGAGCCCTGGCTCCCGCGCGAGGTGATCTACCGTCGCAAGCAGGGCTTCTCGACGCCGCTGGCGGGCTGGCTGCGCGGCGGCCTCTCCGAGCGCGTGCGCGCGGCGGTGGACCGCTCGCCCCTGACGGAGAGCGGCCTCTTCGACGCCGCCGCGCTGAAGCGCTGCGCGGCCGAGCACGCCTCGGGCCTGCGCGACCACGGCCGGGTGCTGTGGTCCCTGCTGATGTTCGACGCATTCCTGCGCACCGGCACGGCCGCGGCCATGCCGGCGGCGGCCGAGTAGGGGCGCCGGCATGGACACGCTCTACTTCCTCTTTGGCCTCGTCATGGTCGGCATGGTCTTCCACTGGGCCGTCACCCATGACCGCAAGCCGCCGACCGGCGGGGTGTTCGGAATCAGGGACCCGTCGGATGCCCCCGCTCCGACCCGCCGGAAGCCGCCCCACGGCCGCCGCGCCGCCGCGCCGCGCGGCGGCCGCCCCAACCCGCGCCAGACCATCAAGCAATGAGGAGTCCCGTCTTGCACCATGTCGCTCTCGTCGGCGCCGGATACATCGCGGACGTCCACGCGGAGGCGCTGAAGGCGCTTCCTTCGGTCCGGCTGGCCGCGGTCGTCGACCCGGCGCGCGGGCGCGCCGAGGCGCTGGCGCGCCGCTGGGGCATCCCGGCCGTCTACGGCTCCATCGAGGAGCTGATCGCCGCCGGAACCTGCACCGTCGCGCATGTCCTGACCCCGCCGCCCCACCACCGCGCCCCGGCCGAGGCCCTGCTGCGCGCCGGGCTGGACGTGCTGGTGGAGAAGCCGATGGCCGAGACGGGCGCGGACTGCGCCGCCCTGCAGGAGGCCGCGCGCAGCGCCGGACGCGCCGTCTCCGTGAACCAGAACTTCGTGCATCACCCGGCGCACCGCGCGCTCAAGGAGGCGGTCGACCGCGGCGAGCTCGGCCCCTTGCGGCATGTCTGCGTGCTCTACAACATGCCGCTCGCCCAGCTTTCGGCGCGCCAGTTCGGCCACTGGATGTTCGACCGGCCGCGCAACCTGCTGCTGGAGCAGGCGGTCCACCCGATGTCCCAGATCGAGGACCTGCTCGGCCCGATCGGCGAGATCTCGGTCACGCCGGCGCCGGCGCGCCGGTTCGGCGACATCGAGCTGAACACCACCTGGCTCGTGTCCATGACCTGCGCGCGGGGGACCGCGCAGCTCCAGTTCTCGCTGGGCCAGACCTACCCGGTCTGGCAGGTCCAGGCGTTGTGCGACGACGGCATGATGACGGCTGACTGCATCAACGACCGCGCCGTCCGCCAGGAGCCCGGCAAGGGCATGGACTGCTTCGACTCCTTCCAGAGCGGGCTGGCAGCGGCCCGCCAGCTCGCGGCGCAGAGCCGGCGGAACCTCGCCTCCTACGCGCTTTCGGTGCTGAAGCTGAAGCCGCGCTCCGATGCCTTCTTCCGCAGCATGTCGGGAAGCATCCGGGCCTTCTATCAGGCCCTGGAGACCGATCGCGCCTCGCTCGACGGGGCGCTGGGCCGGAGGCTGGTCGAGGCCTGCGAGCGCATCGCCGCGGCCGTCCCGGAACGGGCCCGCCGGCGCCCGGCCCCGGTGCCCCAGAACGCCGCCTGCGACGTCCTGGTGATCGGCGGGACCGGGTTCATCGGCCAGCATCTGGTGGGAAAGCTGACCGCCCGCGGCAGCAAGGTCGCCGTGATGGCCCGCAACCTGAACAACCTGCCCGACCGCTTTCACGGGCCCGGCGTGGTGCTGGTGCGCGGCGATGCCTCGCGCGCCGAGGACGTGCGCCGCGCGGTCGAGGGCGTCCCGGTGGTGATCAACCTGGCCCATGGCGGCGGCGCCACCACCTGGGAGGGCATGGAGCGCGCCATCGTGGGCGGCGCCCGCGGCGTGGCAGAGGCCTGCCTCGACGCCGGGGTGCGCCGCCTGGTCCATGTCGGCACCATCGCGGCGCTCGACCTCGGCGACCCGCAGGCGGTCATCACCGGCGAGACCCCGCCGGATCCCAGGGCCGAGACCCGGGACTTCTACACCCGCGCCAAGGCCGCGGCGGACACCCTGCTGATGCGCATGCATCGCGAGCGCGGCCTGCCGGTGACGATCCTGCGCCCCGGGGTGGTCGTCGGCGAGGGCGGCATCGCCTTCCACTCCGGCATCGGCTTCTACAACCGCGAGCGCCACTGCCTGGGCTGGAATGCGGGGACCAATCCCCTGCCCCTGGTCTTGGCCGAGGACGTGGCCGACGCCATCCTCCGCGCGATCGAGGCGCCGGCGGCCGTGGGCCGCAGCTACAATGTGGTCGGCGACGTCCGGCTGACGGCCCGCGAGTACACCGAGCAGCTCGCGAGGGCGCTTGGCCGGCCGCTCGTATTCCACCCGCAGAGCCTCGGCTTCCAGTTTGCGGTCGAGCTCTTGAAATGGGCCGTCAAGAAGGCGGCGGGCCGCAAGGATGCGGCCTTCCCCAACCGCGCGGACCTCGCCTCGCGCGGGGCGCCCGCGCGCTTCGACACCGAGGACATCAAGCGTGACCTCGGCTGGCAGCCGGTCGCCGACCGCGCCCGCTTCATCGAAAGGGCCTTCGCCGTCCATGCCGGCTGAACCGCAGCACCTCCTGCATGTCTTCTCGACCTTCGCGGTGGGCGGACCGGAGGTCCGCTTCACCACGGTCGCGAACCGGCTGGGACGCCGGTTCCGGCACACGATCGTCGCCATGGACGGGAAGTTCGACTGCGCCGCGCGCCTCGATGCGTCCCTGGACGTCGATCTGGTCGGGGTGCCGCCGGGTGGCGGTCGGGGGCTGAGCCCAGGACGGCTCGCGGCCTTCGCCCGGATGATCGGGGAGCGCCGGCCCGACAGCCTGCTGACCTACAACTGGGGCGCGATCGAATGGGCCCTGGTGCATAGGTTGCGCCCGCGCTCCCGGCACGTCCATTTCGAGGACGGCTTCGGACCGGACGAGGCTGACGGACGCCAGATCCCGCGGCGCGTCTGGTTCCGGCGGCTATCCCTCACCGGCCGCACGCGTGTGGTCGTGCCCTCGCGGCTTCTGGAGCGGATCGCGAAGGAGGTCTGGCGGCTCGACCGGAAGCGCGTCGAATACGTCCCCAACGGCGTCGATATCGGGCGGTTCGCGCCCCGGCGGGCGACGCTTGCGGGCCTGCGCCCCGGCGCGCTGGTGGTGGGAACCGTCGGCGCCCAGCGGGCCGAGAAGAACTATGCCCGGCTCATCCGCGCCTTCGCGGCGCTGCCGCGGAAGGACGTCGGGGATGCCGGCCGCCAGCTCGTGCTGGTCGGCGACGGGCCCGAGCGGCCCGCGCTGGAGGCGCTGGCGCGCAGGCTCGGCGTGCAGGACGACGTGTTGTTCCCGGGGTCGCTCGCCCGGCCCGAGGACGCCCTGGCGGCCTTCGACGTCTACGCTCTGTCCTCGGACACCGAGCAGATGCCGATCAGCCTGCTGGAAGCGACGGCGGCGGGTCTTCCGGTGGTCGCGACCGATGTCGGCGACGTCCGCGCCATGCTGGCGCCGGAGAACGACGGCTTCGTCGTGCCCAAGACGGACGAGCACGGCTTCGGCCGCGCGCTGTCCCGGCTGCTCGGGGATCCCGCGCTGCGCGGGCGCATCGGCGAGGCGAACCGGGAACGCACCGTCGCCGAATACGACCTCGACCGCATGGTGGCGTCCTACGAGCGCCTCTTCACGAGCTGATCCACGAGCCGACTGGGGGATCGATGGCCGACATCCTGTTCCTGACCCACCGGATTCCCTTCCCGCCCAACAAGGGCGAGAAGATCCGGCCATACCAGATCCTGCAGCATCTCCGGTCGGAGCACAGGATCCATCTCGGCTGCCTGATCGACGACCCGCACGACTACGAGCACGAGCCCGTGATGCGGGTGATGACCGAGAGCGCCCATTTCGCGCGTGTCGACAGGCGCTGGGGCAAGCTCCGCTATCTCGACGGCCTGCGCCGGGGCGCACCGCTCAGCTTCGCCTTCTTCCGCGACGCCGGGCTGATGGCCTGGGTCGACCGGGTCCTGCGCGAGACGCGCCCCGAGATCGCCTATGTCTTCTCCTCGGCCATGGCGCAGTACGTGATCGACCACCCGCTGCGCCCGCGCCGGATCGTGATGGACTTCGCCGACGTGGATGGCGCCAAGTGGGCGGAGTACGCGACCCGCGCCGGCGCGCCGATGCGCTGGGTCTACCGGCGCGAGGCCCGGCTGGTCCTGGCCGAGGACCGCCGGATCGCCCGGGCCGCGGACGCCTCGCTCTTCGTCAGCGAGCCCGAGGCCGAGCTGTTCCGGACCCTCGCCCCCGAGAGCGCGGAGCGGACCTGGGCCGTCGGCAACGGGGTGGATGCCGAGTACTTCTCGCCGCGCCCCCTGCCCTCGCCCTATCCCGACGGGGCCCCGACCTTCGTGTTCACCGGGCATATGGGCTATTGGCCCAATGTCGACGCGGTCTGCTGGTTCGCCGACGCGGTCCTGCCCGGACTGCGCCGGCGGGTTCCCGGCGCCCGCTTCGCGATCGTCGGCGCCGACCCGGCCCCGGCGGTCCGGTCGCTGGCGGCCGATCCCGGCATCCTCGTCACCGGCCGCGTCCCCGACGTGCGGCCCTACATGGCCCATGCGGCGGCGGCCGTCGCGCCGCTTCGGATCGCCCGAGGCATTCAGAACAAGGTGCTGGAAGCCATGTCCATGGCGCTGCCCGTCATCGCATCGCCGCAGGCCTGGACCGGCATCGATGCCGAGCCCGGGCGCGAGCTGCTGCTGGCGGAGAGCGCCGACGACTTCGTCGAGGCCGCGGCCGCCGCCGCGGCCGGTGTCCATGACGGCATGGGGGCGGCCGCGCGGCGCTGCGTGGTGGCGCGCTACAGCTGGCCGGCGCGCCTCGCGGCGCTCGACGCGGTGATCGCGGCGCCGCGCCCGCGCGCCGCACGGGCGGTCGCCTGAGCA
The DNA here is from genome assembly GCF_017355985.1 of Arenibaculum pallidiluteum. Lineage (GTDB taxonomy): Bacteria > Pseudomonadota > Alphaproteobacteria > Azospirillales > Azospirillaceae > Arenibaculum > Arenibaculum pallidiluteum. The sequence continues at coordinate 141,189 of NZ_JAFIQU010000005.1, read as the reverse complement.
TGCGCGGGCTGGCGGCGTTCGGTTTCGTATGTCTCGTCCTCGCGGGCTGCGCGGCTCCGGCGCCGGAGCGCGTCGCCCTCGCAGGCCGTCCGGAGGTCGTCCCCTGCATGGACCCGACCCGCGGTACCGTCAGCCGCGTGCCGGCCGACGCCTGCCCGGGCGGGCCGCTCAGCGCTGCGGAGGCGGAGGGGATCGAGGCCCGGCGCGCGCAGGTCGCACGTGCCATCGTCGCGGCCCCGCGCTCGGCCGGGCCTGGCCGGCTGGCCGGCGTCGGCAGCGGCTTCGCCGTCGGTCCCGGCGGCGAGGTGATGACCAACCACCATGTGATCGACGGCTGCGCGGCCCTGACCGTCTTCGCGCCCGGCCGCGGCCGCCACGTGGCGCTCGCGCTCGCCTCGGACGCGGAGGCCGACCTCGCTGTGCTCCGCGCCGGGACCCGGGCCGAGACCTGGGCGCGCTTCAGCGCGGCCCCCGGACGGGCGCGCTCGCTGCATGGTGCCGTCGTGGGCTTCCCTGCGATCGGCGCGCCGACCGTGCTGGCGACGCTGACCGCAGTGCATGCCGGCGATCCCACGCAGGCACCGGTCTTCCCCCTCGGCGGCCCGATCCGCCATGGGCACAGTGGCAGCCCCGTTCTCGACCAGTCGGGGCTCGTGATCGGGGTCGTACGCGGCCGCATCGACCGCGCGGACGGCGGCAGCGACGTCGGCATCGCGGTGGCTCCCGCCGCCGCAATGGATCTGCTTGCGCGTGCAGGGGTCAAGGCCGACCGGGCCGAGCCCGGCGATCCCGCGGGTGACGACGTCCTCCTGGCCGAGGCGCGGCGCTGGACCTGGCGTGTCGAGTGCTGGCGCTAGCGGGCGACCCCGCCCGCCCTTCAGCTTCCCATCGTGTCGGAAAATCTTACACAGCCGCCGGATCCCGGGGTGTGGATCCGCGCTGTGCCTGGCCTCGAGCGCCATGGCGCGATGCTTGCAGCCGTCGGCCAAAGCCCCCCGAACCCCGAGGCCAACGATGAAGACACCTGCACGCGCCCTCCTGGCTGCCACCCTCGCAGCCGCCTCTCTGGCCGCTGCGGATCAGGCCGACGCCGCAACGCTCTATGCGAACCGGAGCCTCTTCGGAGCCGCCATCGGCATGAGCGTCACGGACGACTACAGCAACCCCGAATACCTCCGCGGCGACATCATCGACGGGCCAGACTACGACTATCACAGCGATGCGCGCATGAGCGCGATCTTCGGCGAGACCACGTACCGGACCACCTTCTTCCCCGACAACAACGCCATCACGAACCAGCCCGGCAACCCGGCCTACTGCGCGGCGTGCAACGGCTCCTTCGCACTGTCCTTCGGAACCACGTCCCTTGCCGAGGGCGGCGGGGTTTACGGCGTCGCCTTCGACATGATCTATCTGATCTTCTCGCCCACCGCGACGGTGAGCTTCGCCTCCGGCGCGACCATGGACTTCCGCCTGAGCGGCAGCTTCTGGGGCATCACCAGCGACGATCCCATCACGGGCGTGCATATCGGCGGTCCCGGCGGCCAGGTCCGCAACGACTTCCTGGTCGTGATGGACAATCTCACCATCGCCGCCGCGCCAGTGCCCGAGCCCGCGACGATCGCGCTGCTGGGCTTCGGGCTCGCCGGCCTGGCGGCCGCTGCACGCCGGCGAGATCCGGCCTGACCAGCGGCGGCCGGTCCAGGGCCTGACTTCCTCCGCCAGGCTGACGCGCGTCTCAGCCCGGCGCGATGCCGCGGCGCCACAGCCGCGGCAGCAGGTTCCGCGCCGCCCCCGACAGGCCCGACAGGGTGGCGGGATCGTAGGCGGCGAGGCCCCAGCGCTGGCGCCTGTTCGGCAGCCAGTCCTGCTTGTAGGGGTCGTCCCCGCAGCCGAAGTCGACCTCGTCCGCGGCGCCCTGCTCCAGCAGGTCCTCCATCATGTGGCGCGTCAGCAGCGAGCCGGGCGACCACCGGCCGAAGGATTCGGCATAGGCGAGCTTGAAGATCGTGGCGCGGCGGCGCCAGACCAGCCAGACCTGGGCGGCCGCCGGCTCCCCGTCGATGGTCATGGCGCCGACCCGCACCGCGCCCAGCGGCATGCCCCGTCGGATCAGCGCCGGCATGAAGCCGGGGTGCGGCTCCGGGGCCTTCCAGCTCTGCGCGTAGACGGTCTCGTAGAGGGCGACGGCGCGCTCGGGGTCGGTCACGACGGCGAATTCCGCGCGGTGACCGGCGCGGCCCAGCGCGCGCGCCTTGCGCGCCACCGTGTTGCGCAGGCGCTGCGGCCGCCCGGACCAGTAATCCCCGAAGCCTATCCCGGCCACTGGCTGGTACCAGTTGCCGAAATGGGGCCAGGTTTCCGTAAGCCATCCAGCCCTGCGCAGCCCGGCGCGAAGAGGTCCGGGATCGTCCAGCGCCTGGAAGCGGAGCCGTCCCGGCCGCTCGGAACCCCGGCGCAGCGCGCGGGCCCAGTGCTCGACCGCCTCGGCGAGCGCCGAGCCGCCGTCGTCATCCTCGCGGCGGGGCGGACCGAACCTGCAGGTGTAGAAATTGGCGATCGCCCCCAGCAGGGCCCCCTCTCGCGCCATGGGCAGCGCCAAGAGCGGTCCCCCACCGTCGCAGACCAGGTGGATCTGGACCGACGAACCCGGTGGAAGGCAGGTCCCCGCCAGGATCTCGAACCACGCCGCACTGTCGAAGAAGTCGGCCGGCGGCGGCAGCCGCAGCCCCGTCAGGGTGGCCGATCGCTCGAGAACCAGGGGGCAGGATGCCGCCGCGGCGGAGAGTGGCAGGCCGGTCATGGATCGGTCCTACCATCAGGGCCCGCCGGACAGGCAGCCCCGCATCGGCGCTACCACGCCCGAACGGATAAGACCCAACTCAGGCGACGGGGGCGCCGTCGCGGAACGACCGGGCCGGGCCGAACTTGCCGACCGGCACGAGATGCGTGACCAGGCCGCCTCCGGGCAGCAGGGCGTGCAGCAGGTATCCCGGCGGCTCGAGGCGGTAAGCCATGGGCGGGTCGGGCCGCAGGTCCAGGTTGATCTGGTGGGCGGTCGATGGCGCGACGACGGCGAGCGTGCCCGCCCACCGGAGCTGGACGGAGCGGTGCAGGTGTCCGCACAGCAGCCGCTCGACCTGCGGGTTGGCGGCCAGGATTGCCGCAAGGCGCTCGGCCCCGCGCCGCAGGTTCCAGGCATCCATATAGTCGACGCCGACGGCGAAGGGCGGATGGTGCATGAAGACGAGGGTCGGACGGTCCGGCGCTTCGGCCAGCTTCCGCTCGAGCCAGTCCAGCCGCGCCTCGCAGAGCTCCCCCTCGACGCGGCCGGGCGCGAGCGTGTCCAGGAACAGCATGCGCAGCGGCCAGTCCTCCACGGCGTACTGGACGAACCCGTCGAGCTCCAGCGGCCAGCCCTGCGCGGCGAAGGTCGCGAGCAGGAGCGCGCGCCGGTCGTGGTTTCCCGGAATGGCGAAGACCGGCTGGCGCAACGACGCCAGGATCCCGGCCAGGCGCTCGTACTCGGTCTCGGTGCCGGCATCGACGAGATCACCCCCAAGCACGACGACGTCCGGCACCGGGCTGCGCGCAGCGATCTCGGCCAGGGCCGCCGCCAGCGCCGCGCCCGTGTCGACCTCACCCATGTAGTCGTCGCCGCTGGGTCGCACGTGGCAGTCGCTGAGATGGGCGATCAGCATCGGGGATCCTCCCTCGTGGCGGGCGGCGTCAGCGCCGCCGCCCGCCGCGGTGTCTTGCCATGAACTCCGGCGGCTTCCCGTGTATCCAGCGGCGGAACGCCTCGATCTCGGGATGGCCGCGGAGCCGTTCGATGGTGTGGTACCAGTCGCGGAGCTCGCGCTCGCTCAGCACCGCGTGGATCTTGCCATGGCAGATCCGGTGCAGCAGCACGGTTTCGGTGCCCTTGTAGCGCCGCGGCACCAGGTGGTGCTCGTTCACGCTGGCGCCGCGAACCAGCGGCCGGTCGCAGAGTGGGCAGATCGGCAGGTCTCGATGCGGGTCGGCGGGCATGGCCTTCAGATCGGGCGCGAGCCGGGCGATGACAAGAAAGCGGCTATGCCTTCGCACATATAGGTAACCTCAGCCGAAAGTGGTATACGACCCACTTTCCCCGGCCTTCGCGTACAAGCCCCCATGCTCCCAATCATCGGTATCGTCACGATCTTCATCATGGTCTTCGGCGGCTACATCCTCGCTGGGGGCAAGATGTCGCTGATCATCGCCGCCCTCCCCTTCGAGATGATGATGATCGGCGGCGCCGCGGTCGGCGCCTTCCTGATCTCCAATGGCGGCCCCGTGCTGAAAGGCGCGCTGGGCGGCATGAAGCAGGTCTTCTCCGGCCCGAAGTGGAAGAAGGACGACTACCGCGACCTTCTGACCCTGCTCTTCATCCTGACGAAGACGATGAAGACCAAGGGCCTGATCGCGCTGGAGCAGCACCTGGACAAGCCGCACGACAGTGCGATCTTCCAGAAGTTTCCCAAGATCATGCACGACCACTTCGCGCTGGACTTCATCTGCGACACGCTGCGCATGGTCAGCATGTCCATGGACGACCCGCACCAGGTCGCTGATGCCATGGAACGCCTGCTCAAGAAGCATCACCACGAGGCGCTGAAGCCCGGCGACGCGCTCCAGTCGATGGCGGACGGTACGCCGGCCCTCGGCATCGTCGCGGCCGTGCTGGGCGTGATCAAGACGATGGCCTCGATCGACCAGCCGCCGGCCGTCCTGGGCAAGCTGATCGGCGGCGCGCTGGTCGGCACCTTCCTGGGCGTGTTCCTGGCCTACGGCTTCATCGGCCCCTTCGCCGCGCGCTACCGGCAGATCGTCGACGAGGACGGGCAGTTCTACGCCGTGATCCGGGATGCCATCATCTCGCATCTGAACGGAAACGCGCCGCAGGTCTCGGTCGAGGTCGCGCGCGGCAATGTTCCGTCGCCGATCCAGCCCAGCTTCGCGGAGCTGGACGAGGTCCTGAACGCGACGGCGGTCTGAACCATGGCCGAAGGCGACAACAACAAGCGCCCGATCATCATCAAGAAGGTCGAGGAGGGGCATCACGGCCATCACGGCGGCGCGTGGAAGGTCGCCTATGCCGACTTCGTGACCGCGATGATGGCGTTCTTCCTGCTTTTGTGGCTGCTGGGCTCGACCACCGAGGAGCAGCGCAAGGGCATCGCCGACTACTTCAACCCGACGGTAGCCGTGTCCAGCGGCCCGAGCGGCGCCGGCGGCGTCCTGGGCGGCGTCAGCATCTCGGTGAAGGGCTCTTCGGCGGGGACCGGAACGCCCATGGGAATGGCCGGCATGCCCGTCGGTTCGGCGGCGGCCATCGGCGGCATGGAGGACAGCGAGGAGGAGAACGAGGAGACGGCGCAGCAGCCGGGGCGCGGGCCTGGGGACCATCAGGGTGACCGCGAGGATGAGGCGCGCGACCGCGCACCGGAGCGCCCCCTGTCCGCCGCCGAGCGCGCCGCCGCGATGCGGGCCGCCGACGCGGCCAAGGCGGCCGAGCGGGAAGAGGGTCCCGAGGCGGAGGAGCGCCGGTTCACGGCCGCGGGGAAGGCGCTGCGCGAGGCGCTGGGCTCGATCCCGGAACTGCAGGACATCGCCCAGAGCGTCGTCGTCGACCGCACGCCAGAGGGCCTGCGCATCCAGATCGTCGACCAAGCTAACTATTCCCTGTTCCCCAGCGGCGGCTCCATGATGGAGGCCCGGACCGCGCGGCTGCTGGAGCAGGTGACCCACGCGATCTCCTCCCTGCCCAACAAGGTCTCGATCCGCGGCCACACCGACGCGCGCCCCTTCGCTCAGGGATCCGGGCGAGACAACTGGGCCCTGTCCACCGAGCGCGCCAACGCCACCCGCATGGCGATGCAGGCGGCCGGCCTGAATCCCTCCCGCATCGCCAACGTGGTCGGCCTCGCCGATGTGGAGCCGTTCGTCGCGGGCGATCCCATGGCCCCGCAGAACCGCAGGATGTCCATCGTCCTGCTCACGGGCACGAAGGACTGAGGGACGCGAAGGGGAAGCGCCCGGCGGCCTGCCAGGGGCCGCCCATGTAGCGCCACAGCAGCAGCCCCTCGGCCCGCACCTGCCGCGGGCTGAATCCGGTGCGGAGCGCGGCCAGCAATGCCGCGGCCGCCTCGGGCGCGGCCTTGTTCTGGACCGTGACGTGCGGGCGGAAGGGCTGGCGGTCCTGGGCCCGGAGCCATCCCTGCCAGTGGCCGGCCAGATCCTTGCGCAGCGCCTGGAGCCCCGGCGACTCCAGCGTGAAGGCCACGCCTCGTCCCAGCGGCTGCAGTCCCGTGACCGCCATGGCGAAGGGCGCGAGCGCGCCCGCAACGCCCGCGAGGACGGCCGCGACCTCGGCCTCCGCCTGGCCAGGCAGGTGGTGAAAGAGCGTGAGATGCGCGGGGATCAGGTTTCGTTCCGGCGGGAAGTGAGCCCGGCGCAGCGCCTCGAACCAGGCCTGCGAGCCGGAGTCGAGCGCCAGGGTGACGATCAGCGGCGGTGCTTCCTCGGTGTCGGCGGTCATCGGCCCTCCGCCCCGGCGGCCAGCTAACCGCAATCATGCACCGGGGACACGCACCAAGGTGCGGTCCCGGCCCGGCACGGCAAGCCCCACGCGTCGGATGGGCCGACTATTCCGCCGGCTGGACGAGGGCGCCGGTCCTCCGCGCCGTCCGCTCCGCCAAGGCCTCGGCCGCCAGTCCCAGGACCCGGTCGGCGTTGCGGTCCCAGGTCAGGTCGCGCTCCTCGATGGTGCGGCGCGCGCCCGCGCCGAGCTGGGCCCGCAACTCCGGATCCTCGCACAGCCTTCGCAGCGCAGCGCCGAACCCCTCTGGCGCACTCGGCTCGAACAGCAGCGCGTCGCGCCCGTGCTTCAGGATCTCGCGGATGTTGCGCGTGTCGGGCGCCAGGATCGCACAGCCCAGGGCCATGTACTCGAACAGCTTCAGCGGCGAGGCATAGGGCGTGACGCCGGGCTGCAGCGCAATATCGAAGGCGGCGATGTGGTCGGCCACCACGTCGCGGCCGACGATGCCCGTGACGGTGACCCGGCCGGCGAGCCCGCGCCGCGCCGCCTCGGCCTCCAGCGGCGCCCTGCCCGGCCCGTCGCCGACCACCAGCAGATGCAGCGCCGCGTCCTGCTCCACTAAGTCCAGCGCCCGGTCGAGCGCGTGCCATGCGCGCAGGAAGCCGGTGAAGCCCAGCACCGTCCGGCCCTCCAGCCCCAGGCGGCGCTTCGCCTCGTCGCGCCCCGGAGCGCGGGCGAAGCGGGCGGGATCGATGCCGTTGGGGATCACGGCGATGCGGGCGTCGGGGACGCCCGCACGGCGCACGTAGTCCGCGAGCACGTCGGTCACCGGCAGGACCCGGTCGGCTCCGCGCCAAGCCGCGCGCTCGGTCCAGGCAGCCAGCCGGCGCAGCGCGAGACCGCCGGAATGCCGCGCCCGCTCCTCGCAGAGGGGGGCGTTCACCTCGGAGAGAAGGGGCACGCCTGCGCTCCGCGCCAGCCAGACGCCGGCCAGGGTGAAGAGGTTGTAGCGCTCGTAGACGAAGTCGGGCCGGAACTCGCGGAACGCGCGGCGCAGCCGCCGGTACGCGACGATGTTGTAGCCGAGCTCCAGAAGCTCGTAGACCGGCCGCGGCAGCAGCGCCTTCAGCCGGTCGACCCAGCCGGCGTCGGCGCCGAATTCGGCTTCCTCGATCTGCTCGGGACCCGTCACCATCACGGCGTGGCCCCGGCGCCGCAGGGCCGCGATCAGCTCGTCCATGTGCACGGACTGCCCGTCGCGCGAGGCGATGCGGTGATGGAAGAGGATGCGCATGCGTCCTGCCCTCCTCAGCCGATCGCGCGGGCGGCGCCGGACGCCGCCACGGCCCGCGTTCCTGCCGGCGACGCCCCAGGTGTATGGCCGGATACCCGTCCGGCATCGCCGGCCCAGTGCCGGCGCCATTCCTGGAACATCAGCACGGTCCACAGCGAGTACTGCCAATTGCGCGTGCCCGACAGATGCTCGGCCCAGCGGCGCCGGACGGGCGCGGCCTCGATGCCGGCATCGGCCAGGGCGGACGCCGAGAGCAGGTCCTCGGCCCAGTCCCGCAGCCCGCCGCGCAGCCAGTGCGAGATCGGGATCTCGAAGCCCTGCTTCGGCCGCTCCACCAGCGCGCGCGGGACGTAGCGGTCGAGAACGCGCTTGAGGATCCGCTTGCCTTCCCCGCCGGCATGCTTGAGCTCCGGAGGCAGGCGCCAGGCGAATTCCACGACCCGGTGATCGTCCAGCATCGGCGCCCGCGCCTCGAGCGAAACCGCCATGGTCGCGCGATCGACCTTCGCCAGGATGTCGTCGGTCAGGTAGGTCGTCACGTCCAGGAGCTGCAGCCGCTCGACGAGGTCGTCCAGCGCGCGGATGCCGCCGCCGCCGGTCCAAACCGCTTCGACCGGCTCGGTCGCGCCGGGTACCAGGTCGCCCGGGCGATCCCATTGGCTCAGTATCTGGCGATACACCAGCTCGGGCTCGGCGAGGTCGAGCACGGCCGCGATCTTGTGGGCGCGGTCGCCGGTCCGCTTGGGACGGAGGCCGCCCGGAAGTACGGCCGCCAGCCGGTCCCAGCCCTCGGGGCTGATCCCGCGCAGCGCGCCGGCGAGCCCGCGCCGGAGCCCCGCCGGCAGGACGCCCAGCCGGCCGCCGAGAACGCTTGCGAATCCGTAGCGAGGATAACCCGCGAACAGCTCGTCCCCACCGTCGCCGGAGAGCGCGACCGTCACCTGGCTGCGCGCCAGGTCGGCCACGAGGAGGGTCGCCACCTGCGAAAGGTCGGCGAAGGGTTCGTCGAACCATTCCGGCAGCCGCGGGACCAGCGCCAGCGCCTGCTCGGGCGAGACGTAGAGCGCCTCGTGATCGGTGCCGAGGTGCCGGGCCACGCGGGCGGCATGGGGCGCCTCGTCGAAGTCCTGTTCGGCGAAGCCGATGGAGAAGGTCTTCACCGGGCGGCTCGAGAGCTGCTGCATGATGCCGACGATCAGCGAGCTGTCGACGCCCCCCGACAGGAAGGCGCCGAGCGGCACGTCGGCCACCATGCGGCGCTTTACGGCGTCGCGCAGCAGGGTGTCCAGCGCCTCCACGGCTTCGGCCTCGCCGCCCCTGAAGCGCCGCTCGGCGCACGCCGCCGCGACGGTGGCGGCATCCCAGTAGGTCCGCGAGGTCGGGGTGCCGTCGGGCCCAAAGCTCAGGATCCGGCCCGGCTCCACCTGGGCGAGGCCGCGGTGAATCGAGCGCCTGCCCGGCAGGTAGGCGAAGCGCAGGAATCCCGCCAGCGAGTCGCGGTCGATCTCCGAGCGCCAGGCGGGATGCGGCCGCAGGGCCTTCGGCTGGGAGCCGAAGAGGATCGTATCGCCCATGCGGCCCCAGTAGAGCGGCTTGATCCCGAGCCGGTCCCGCACGAGGTGCAGCCGCCGCTCGAACCGGTCCCAAACCGCGATCGCGAACATGCCGTTGATGCGGCGCATGGCCTCCGGAACGCCCCAGGCCTCGCAGGCCTCGACGATCACCTCTGTGTCCGAATGGCCGCGGAAGCGGACGCCGCGGGCCTCCAGCGCGGGGCGGATCTCGTCGGCGTTGTAGATCTCGCCGTTATAGGCGATCACCGTGCGTCCGCTCGCCGAGACCATGGGCTGGTCGCCGGCCGGCGTCAGGTCGACGATGGCAAGGCGCCGGTGACCGAGCGCGACGCCGGAGGCCTCGTCGGCCCAGGCGCCTCCCCCATCGGGACCCCGGTGCAGCATGGCATCGGCCATGGCGCGGACGATCCGCAGCATCTCGGCGCGCGGACGCGCCCGCTTGAGATCGAGGAAACCGGTCAATCCGCACATGACTTGGCGAGCCCCACACCGTCTCGGGTCGATGCAACGCTAGCCGGGCTCGCGGCGGCGCGGCGCGGCGCATCGGGCGATCACCCGACCATCTTTGGAGGGAAACCACGTGGCATCGGGCTTGAAGCGGTAATCCGCATGGAGCCTTGCCGGCAGCGCCTCCACCCTCACGATGGTGGGACCGGCGCTGCATCCAAGGATCCCATGCGACAGGCCCTGAACACGCTCCCGCCCCGCGACCTGCCCACATCCGAGGCGCTGGCCGCCGACGCGCCCCGGCTCCGCGTCCTGTCGCTCAGCACTGTCTTTCCGAACCCCGGCGCGCCGCTGCACGGGCTCTTCGTTCAGGAGCGGCTGCGCCATCTGGCGGCACATGCCGACATCCGGGTCGTCGCGCCGGTCGCGCGCTTTCCCTGGCGCCCGCACAGCACCGTGACCGCCGAGCGGCGCGCGGGCCTGCCCGTCGCGCATCCGACCTTCCGCTACGTTCCCGGGATCCTGAAAGCCACCGACGGGTTTGCGCTCGCGATCTCGGCCCTGCCGACAGTGCGCCGCCTGATGCGCGAGACCGGCGGCTTCGACCTGATCGACGCCCATTTCGCCTATCCCGAGGGCTTCGCCGCGGCGCTGCTGGGGCGCTGGCTCGGACTTCCCGTGGTGATGACCGAGCGCGGGACCCTGCCCATGATCTGGGAGGATCCCTTGCGCGGACGCGCAGCCCGCTGGGGACTGCGCCAGGCCGACCGCGTCATCGCGGTGGCGGAGCCGCTCGCGGCGCTGGCGCGGGCCGCGGGCGTTCCGGGCGAGCGCGTATCGGTGATCGAGAACGGCGTCGACGCCGCCCGCTTCCACCCCCGGGACAAGGCCGAGGCGCGCCGCGCCGTCGGATGCGGTCATGCGGGGCCGCTGCTCGTCTCGGTCGGGCACTTGTCGCCGCGCAAGGGCTTCCACCGGGTGCTGGATGTCCTGCCGGAGCTGCTGCGCGACGTGCCGGACCTGGCCTTCGCGATCGTCGGCGGCCCGGGCAAGGAGGGCGACAACAGCGCGGACCTCGCGCGGCGGATCGCCGAGCGCGGCCTGGAGCGCCACGTGATCATGGCGGGGCCCCAGTCGCCCGAAGGCGTGGCGGACTGGCTGGCCGCCGCCGACGTCTTCGTCCTGGCGAGCGACCTCGAGGGCTGCCCCAACGTCGTGTGGGAGGCGATGGCCTGCGCGCGGCCCGTCGTGGCGAGCCGCGTCGGCCATGTCGGCCACATGGTCCCCGACTTCGCCGGCATCGTCTTCGGCGATGCCGAGGATCGCGCCGCCCTGCAAACCGCCCTCGCCCAGGCGCTGCAGCGCCCGTGGGATCCCGCACGGATCCGCGCCCATGCCGAGGCGCATACCTGGGAGGGCGTGGCAGAGCGCGTCCTGGCCCAGTGGCGCCTGGCTGCCGGGCTTTCTGCGGAGCGCCGCTAGGCCGGAGCGTCCCCGCCCCGCTCCTCCTCGCCGGAGAGGGAGCGGCGGAGGTGCTCGAGATCCGCGCGGAGGCGCTCCAGCGCCTCTGATTGTAGCCCGATGGCGCAGCCCATCATCGCGGGCACCGGCTCCGCGCGCGCCCTGAGCGCGCGGCCTGCTTCCGTCAGCCGGATGCGGACCCGGCGCTCGTCCGCGGGATCGCGCTCCCGGGTGACGAGTCCGCCCTCCTCCAGGCGCTTGAGCAGCGGCGTCAGCGTCGCGGAATCGAGCGAGAGCCTTTCGCCGATATCCTTCACCGAGCCGCCGTCCTCCTCCCAGAGCACGAGCATCACGAGGTATTGGGGGTAGGTCAGGCCAAGGGCGTTCAGGATCGGCTTGTAGCGGCGCGAGAAGGCGAGCCCCGCCGAATAGACCGCGAAGCAGAGCTGGCGGTCGAGGGCGAGCGCGCCCGCCGCGAGCCTGTCCCTGGCGATCTTGTCCGCTGCGGTGTTCTGCATTGAGGCCGGCCTGCTCCGAAAAGAAACCGGCAGCCTAGGCAAGGGGTCTCCCGCAGCCGAACGCGAAGACCGCATGACCGATATGCGCGCTATTTCTTTGCGTGCGATTTAATCGTGCGATACTCATCTCCATACACCAACGCCGCTCCGACGCGGCCAGACAAGGGAGCAACGACGATGGCGATCCTCTACACGACCAAGGCGAGCGCGACGGGCGGCCGCGAGGGCACGGCGGCCAGCGAGGACGGCCGGCTGCAGGTCCAGCTTTCCACGCCGAAGGAGCTCGGCGGCGGCGGCGGTACCGGCACCAACCCCGAGCAGCTCTTCGCGGCGGGCTATTCCGCCTGCTTCCTCGGCGCCCTGAAATACGTCGCCGGCCAGGAGAAGGTGAAGGTCCCCGCGGAAGCCTCGGTGACCGCGACCGTCGGCATCGGCCCGCGCGAGGACGGCACCGGCTTCGGCCTCGACGTGGCGCTCGCCGTCTCGCTGCCCGGCATCGACCGCGAGACGGCCGAGCGGCTTGCCGGCAAGGCCCATGTGGTCTGCCCGTACTCGCACGCCACCAAGGGTAGCCTCGACGTCCGCGTCTCGGTGATCTGACCGCATCCTGACCCCGACCGCGCGTCGTCGTCCCCGAGCCTCCGACGAGGCTCGGGGACGGCGCGCCACGCGCCGGCAGGGCCGTGGCGTTCACGCCGAGGTCGTGTTGATGCTGTCCTGCGTCCCCTGCGATCCCGGCTGCCGGGCGGTCGGGGGCTCTCCGGGCCTGTCGGCCGGGACCTTGTGGTTCGGATCCTGATTCGGGCTGGAGACATCCTGCTCGGTCTGGCTCCGGTCCTTCTCCGTGGTCATCGGCTGCGCTCCACTCGGCTGGGACCAGGTGAACCGGCATTTCCGGCACGGGTTCCGCGGATGGCCGCCGACGCGGACCTCAGATCGCGTCCAGCGGCGCGTTCAGCATGGTGCCGGGTACGATGATCCCGCCGCGCGCCCCCGGGACGACGGAGCCGAAGCGCTCGGCATAGGCCGGCGGCAGGGGCCGCGTTCCGGCGGCCAGCCAGAGTCGCAGCAGGTGCCTCTTGCGCTCGGGCTCCGGCCAGTCCTCGAAGTCCGTCCGGTCATGCAGCAGAACGTGATTGTTGACGAGCTGCACGTCGCCGGGCTCCAGCGCCATTGTGAAGTTGAGCGCCGGGTCGTCGGCCAGCGAGTCGAGGAGGTCCAGCGCCGCCGCGAGATCGGGCGTGATCCGCGGCGCATCGGGAAATCGCTGGGCGGAATCGACATACTGCCGCTGGTAGATCGCCGACAGGTGCCCCTGGTACCAGTTGAACACCGGGATCATGAAGTAGGGCCTCTGCCCCTCCGGCACCTCGCCGCGCCGGTCGGTCGCGATGGGCTCCAGCAGCAGCTTGAGAAGCTCCGGCCGCCTCCGCCGCATCTCGTTGAAGATCGTGACCGAGCTCACGAGCGCCGAGAGCCCTCCCGCCCGCGCCGTCTTCAGGCAAAGCAGGCCGACCACATCGCAGGAATCCGTGTGGAAGGTCTGGCGCTCGCGCGTCTGATAGATCCGCACGGCGGGATCCCTGGAGCTCAGCCCCAGGTCGCGGACATGGCCGAGGACGTGGCCCTTGGCGTTCTGGGACCGCGCGCTGCCGAGATGCGTTCCCAGCCCGAAGAAGGCGGCGGCCGCCTCGCGGATGGACCATCGCTCCACCGGCAGCCCCCGCAGCAGCGCGAAGCCCCGGCCGTCCAGCACCTCCTTCAGGACGGACAGGAGCCTCGGCCCGAGCGTCGGCAGCGGGAAGTCGTCCCGCGTCAGCGTCGCGATCTCCCGGCCGCTCTCGGCGATCCGCCTTGCGGCGGCGTCCAGCTCGGCGACCTCGCTGGGCTCCAGCGGGATGATCCAGTCGCGCGAGCGCGCCATGTCGGGCCCGTACCAAGCCGAGGGGCCTGTGATCTCGGGCGGCAGCCCGTCGGTCCTCGCGGCGTCGTCCGGCATCTCGCTCCTCCCCAGTGCTTGTCGAGGGGGCGCACTCTATCACCGGATGGCTGCGTCGCCAGATGGCTGCACGGCCGCTCAGTCGGCGCGGCTGCGCTGACGCACGATCTTATGGAGCTTGCGCAGCAGCACCTCCAGCGCGCGGCGATCCTCGGGGGCGAGGCCGTCCAGCAGCCCGGCCTCCACCTCCATGTCGGCGCGGAAGGCGGCCTCGACGATCTGCCGCCCCTGCGCGGTAAGGCGGACGGCGAGGCTGCGGCGGTCCTCGGCCGAGGGCTCGCGCGCGACGAGCCCCGCCTCCTCGAGACGGCGGAGCCGATGCGTGAGCCCACCGGAGGAGATCATCAGCAGATCGTAAAGCCGCGTCGGCGTCAGCGTGAACGGGGGGCCGGAGCGCCGCAGGGCCGCCAGCACGTCGAACTCGCCGCCGTCTATCCCGAACCGCGCGAAGTTCGCCTCGATGACGGGGCGAGCCAGGCGCGTGATGCGGTAGGCGCGCCCGAGCAGGGCCATGGGTTCGGTGTCCAGCCCCGGCATCTCCCGCGCCCACTGGGCGCGCAGCTCGTCGACATGGTCCGGCTCGGCATCGCCTGCGGACTGGGTCGCGTCCTTCGGCACCATCGGGTCCGCCTCCTCGGCATTCCGTGATAGCCCGGATCCGGCTTGACGCAAAGCGGCGAACGGATATCTTTGCACAAAGATATTCCGGAGATGATCGACATGGCGGAGTGCCTCCTCCTCGATCCCGCCAGCAGGCAGACGGAGTCCAGGCGGCTGGAGCCGCTGCTGCTGCTGCTCGCCGTGGGCGGCCTGATCGGCGCCACGTTTCCGGCGGCCAAGCTCGCCGCCGCGGCAGGCGTCGCGCCGCTGGGCTGGGCGTACGGGATGTTGCTGGGCGCCGGGGCTACTCTGTCGGCCCTCTCCCTCGCCACGGGGGCGCCGCGTCCGCGGACAGGACGTCTCCTGCGCTACTCGGCGGCCTCCGGCCTGCTCACCATGGCGCTGCCCAACATGATCCTCTTCGCGGCGGTGCCGCGCCTCGGCGCCGGCTTGGCGTCGGTCGTCTACACGCTGCCGCCGCTCCTGACCCTGCTGATGGCCGCAGCGATTGGGCTGGAGCGGCCGGGCCCCCGACGGCTCCTTGGGATCGGCATCGGCTTCGCGGGTGCGGCGCTGATCGTCCTGCCGCGAGGCGCGCTGCCCTCCCCGGACCTCCTGGGCTGGATGGCGCTCGCCCTCGCCATTCCGGTGTCGGTCGCCGCGGGCAACGTGTACCGGACCCTGCGCTGGCCGGCGGGATCGAGCCCGCTGACCCTGGCCGCCGGAACCATGCTCGCGGGCGCCGCATGGGTCGCCGTGGCGGCGCTCGCCGGCGGTTGGCCGCCCCTGGTCCTTGGCTCGGCGCTTGCGACGCCATGGCTGCTGGCGGCGCAGGTCGCGGCATCGACGCTCCAGGCGGTGCTCTTCTTCCGGCTGCAGAGCGTGGCCGGGCCCGTCTATCTCAGCCAGATCGGCTACGTCGCGACCGCCTGCGGCCTTGCTTCCGGCGCGCTCGCCTTCGGCGAGACCTACTCTCCCTGGGTCTGGGCCGGGGCTGCGGTGATCGCCGCAGGAGTCATGATCGTCAACGGACGGGCTCGGTCGACCCGGCGACCGAGCCCGTCCGCAATGCCGGCGCAAGGTGCTCGACCAGCGCCCTGACCCGCGGCAGGTCGCGGCAATCGGCGTGCACGCCGAGGTACAGCGTCCTCCCCGGAGCCGGCGGGGAAGGCACCCGCACGAGGCCCCGGGCGCCTTCGGCCAGCACGGTCGGCAGGACGGCGAGGCCGGCTCCGGCCTCCGCCGCGGTGGCCATCGCACCGCGGTCGTTGCACCGGAACGCGATCGTTGCCTCGCGCGCCAAGGCGGTCAGCCACACGGTGTCCGCCGCCGCCGCCAGCCCCTCGTTCAGGAGGACCAGCGCGTGCCCCGGCGCGCCCTTTGCGAAGTCGGGCACTCCGTGCCGGTCGAGATAGGATGGCGCCGCATAGAGCGCGTAGGCGATGTCGAGCAGCTTGCGCTGGACGACCTCCTGCTGCTCGAAGGGGACGAGGCGGAATGCGATGTCCGCCTCTCGGCGCGCCAGGCTGTAGGCCCGCGGATCGGTCACCAGCTCCACCGTGACGCGCCGCTGCACGCGACAGAACTCCGCGATCAGCGGCGCCAGGAACATACGGCCGATCCAGTCCGGGCTGGTCGCGCGCACGAATCCGGCGACGCCGACATCGCGCCCGGCGTTCCCGCGCTCGATCGCCAGCGCCTCGGCCTCCATGCGCTCGGCCGATTCCAGGACGGCGCGCCCGGCGGCGGTCGGCACGTGCCCCGAGGGAAGCCGGTCGAAAAGCCGCGTGCCAAGGCGGGATTCCAGCTCGGCCAGGCGCCGTCCCATGGTCGGTTGGCTGACGCCGAGCGCCCGGGCACCGGCTGAAAGGCTGCCGTGCCGCGCGACGGCCAGGAAGCTTCGCACGTCGTCCCAATCGATCATGTAGAGAACCCCGCGATGACAGCCCGGCCCCATTCAGAATTGTAGAGGACATCTACGCCACCGGTGAATGGGCCACGGAAAGCCGCGGGCATAACTTCGATGCCTGATCCCGGGACGCATGCCGTCCCGCCGGGAATACCGCACCAGCAAAGCCACACCAGGAAGGACCGTGACATGAAGGCCATCGGCTTCACCCAGAACCTGCCCGCCGAGGACGCGGGCAGCCTCATCGACTTCGAGACCCCGACGCCGACGCCCGGCGCCCGCGACCTGCTGGTCCGGATCGAGGCGATCTCCGTGAACCCCGTCGACACCAAGGTCCGCAAGAGCCGCAAGCCGGAATCTCCCGAGACACCGGTGATCCTCGGCTGGGACGCGGCGGGCGTCGTCGAGGCGGCCGGTCCGGAGACGAGCCTCTTCCGCCCCGGCGACGAGGTCTTCTTCGCGGGTGACCTGACCCGTCCCGGCACCAATGCCGAGTTCACCTTGGTCGACGAGCGCATCGTTGGCCGCAAGCCGCGCAGCCTGTCCTTCGCGGACGCGGCCGCGCTGCCGCTGACCTCCATCACCGCCTGGGAATCGCTGTTCGACCGGTTCCGCATCCCCGTCGGCAAGTCCCGGACCGGCGATGCGATCCTGATCCTCGGCGCGGCAGGCGGCGTCGGCTCCATCGCCGTGCAGCTCGCCCGGCGCCTGACCGGGTTGACCGTGATCGGCACCGCGTCGCGTCCGGAGTCGCAGGCCTGGGTGCGCGAGCGCGGCGCCCATCACGTGATCGACCATTCGGCTTCCGTGCCCGAGCAGCTCGCCGCGATCGGGCACCCGGCTGTGCGCTATGTCCTGTCGCTGACCCATACGGACCGGCACTGGGACGCGATCGTCGAGAGCGTGGCGCCGCAGGGAGCGATCTGCTTCATCGACGATCCCGCGGGCCTGGACGTGATGCGCCTGAAGCGCAAGGCCGTCGCCCTGCACACCGAGCTGATGTTCACGCGCCCGATGTTCCAGACGCCCGACATGATCCAGCAGCACCATCTGCTGAACGAGGTTGCCGACCTCGTGGACGAGGGCCTGCTGCGCACCACGGCCGGGCAGATGATGGGACGGATCGACGCAGCCACGCTGCGCCGGGCCCATGCCGCCATCGAGAGCGGCCGTTCCATCGGAAAGATCGTGCTGGCCGGATTCTGACGGTCCGCGCGGGATCCGGATCGCGACGCCCCGCCGGCCAGGCCGCACCTGGCCGGCGGAGGTAGGTCGAGCGGCTTATCTGCGGGGCGAACAATCCGCTTGCCGCGAAAACTGATATATTAGTATATCTCCGCGAGCCCGAACCGGGCGGCACCGGCACAGGCTCGCAGATGAAACCCGAAGGCGCCAGACGAGATTTCCGCGACGGCGGACCGCGGTCGGCCTCCGTACCTGCCGCCCCCGCGCACCGCGGAGGCAAGCGCTCGGACACCGCCGCCTCGATCATCTACCGCGAGCTGCGGCGCGGGATCGCGTCGCTGCGCATGAAGCCTGGCGAGGCGATCTCCGAGAAGGAGATCGCCCAGACCTTCGGCGTGAGCCGGACCCCCGTGCGCGAGGCGCTTCTGCGCCTGGCCGACGAAGGGCTGGTCGAGATCTTCCCGCAGTCCGGCACCTTCGTCTCGCGCATTCCGGTCGATTCGCTTCCCGAGGCCATCGTGATCCGCAAGGCGCTCGAGGAGGCGGCGGTCCGCTACGCCGCGCAGCGGGCGACTCCGCGGCAGATCCAGAGGCTGCACGCGAACCTCCTCCTGCAGGAGGAGGCGGCCACCGCGAACGACCACGAAGCCTTCCACGAGGCTGACGAAGCCTTTCACGAGATGATCGCCGAGACGGCGGGCTATCCCGGCTTTTGGACGCTGAGCCAGCAGCTCAAGGTCCAGGTTGACCGCTACCGGCTGCTGACCCTGCCCGTCCCGGGCCGGA
Source organism: Arenibaculum pallidiluteum (assembly GCF_017355985.1). Lineage (GTDB taxonomy): Bacteria > Pseudomonadota > Alphaproteobacteria > Azospirillales > Azospirillaceae > Arenibaculum > Arenibaculum pallidiluteum. Next base: position 122,851 of record NZ_JAFIQU010000005.1, on the reverse strand, counting down.
TCCCGACGGTGATCGCGGAGCACCGGGCGATTCTGCAGGCCATCGAGGATCACGATCCTGAGACCGCGGCGCGCAGCATCGCCTTCCACCTCGACTCCCTGAGCGCGCGAATTGGCGACGCCCAGGAGGCGAATCCCTTCTACTTCACCGGCGCTATGGCGCCGACGGAGCTGGACGCACGATGAAGATCGAGATCCGCCACACCTCGCACCCAGACGCGGTGCGCGGCTTCGATACCGATGCCCTGCGCCGGCACTTCCTGGTGCCCGCGCTGTTCGAGGCCGACGACATCCTCCTGACCTACACCCATGTCGACCGCTTCATCGTGGGCGGCGCCATGCCGGTGAAGGGAGCCCTTCGGCTGGAGGCCTCCAAGGAAATCGGCACCAAGACCTTCCTGGAGCGGCGCGAGCTCGGCATCGTCAATGTCGGCGGCGCCGGCCGGGTCCGGGTCGACGGCACGATCTTCGAGCTGGCCTCGCGCGACTGCCTTTACGTCGCCATGGGCAGCACGGACGTCTCCTTCGAGAGCGCCGACGCCCAGGCGCCCGCCAAGTTCTACCTCTGCAGCACGCCGGCCCATGCTCGCTACGAGACGCGGCTGATCTCGATCGCCCAGGCCAAGGCCGTGCATCTGGGCGACCCCGCCCAGTCGAATCAGCGCACGATCTACCAGATGATCCATCCGGACGTGCTGCCGACGGCCCAGCTCCTCCTCGGCCTGACCGAGCTGAAGCCGAACAACATGTGGAACACCATGCCGTGCCACACCCATGACCGGCGCAGCGAGGTCTACTTCTACTTCAACCTGCCCGAGCAGGCCCGCGTGGTGCATCTGATGGGCGAGCCCGAGGAGACGCGCCACCTGTTCGTCGCCAACGAGCAGGCCGTGCTGTCGCCGAGCTGGTCGATCCACAGCGGCGTCGGCACCAGCAACTACACCTTCATCTGGGCCATGGCCGGCGACAACCAGGACTTCACGGACATGGACATGGTGCCGATGGACGGGCTCCGGTGAGCGCCACTGCTGCATCGGGGAGGAACCCCTTCGACCTCGGCGGGCTGACCGCCATCGTGACGGGGGCGAACACCGGCCTCGGGCAGGCGATCGCGGTGGCGCTCGCCGAGGCCGGCTCGGCAGTGGCGGGCATCGCACGCTCGTCGCTGGACGAGACCGCCGCGCTGGTCGAGCGCACGGGCAGCCCGTTCCTCGCGATCCAGGCCGACCTGTCGACCATCGAGCCCGTCGAGCGCATCGTCGAGGCGGCTCAGGCCTGGCGCGGCTCGGTGGACGTGCTCGTCAACAACGCCGGGATCATCCGGCGTGCCGATTCCCTCGACTACACCGAGGCCGACTGGGACGCCGTAATGGACGTCAACCTGAAGTCGGCCTTCTTCCTGGCGCAGGCGGCCGCGCGGCGGTTCGTCGCTTCGGGCCGCGGCGGCAAGATCATCAACATCGCCTCCATGCTGTCCTTCCAGGGCGGCATCCGCGTCCCGGCCTATACGGCCAGCAAGAGCGGCATCGCGGGGATCACGCGCCTTCTCGCCTGTGAATGGGCGCAGAAGGGCATCAACGTCAACGCGATCGCACCGGGCTATTTCGCGACCAACAACACCGAGGCACTGCGCGACGATCCCAAGCGCAGTGCCGAGATCCTGGGCCGCATTCCCGCCGGGCGCTGGGGCCAGCCCTCCGATCTCGGCGGGGCCGCGGTGTTCCTGGCTTCCGCCGCGTCAGACTATGTTCATGGCGTTGTGCTGCCGGTCGACGGCGGCTGGCTCGCCCGTTAGAGGAGAACGAGAATGTCCGTGACCGCCGACCCGCGCACCGATTCCTTCGTCAGGGACAGCAAGGCCGAGTGGGAAGATCTCGGCGCAGGCGTCCGGCGCAAGATCCTGGGCTACAGCGACGCCATGATGATGACCCGCGTCGCCTTCGAAAAGGGCGCGGTCGGCCCGCTGCATAGCCATCCCCACAGCCAGAGCGCCATCATCGAGAGCGGCGTCTTCGACGTCACCATCGACGGGCGGACCGAGCGCATGGGCAAGGGCGACGGCTACATCGTGAAGTCGAACGTGGTGCACGGTGTCGTCGCGATCGAGGCCGGTGTGCTGCTGGACATCTTCACCCCACCCCGCGAGGACTTCCTGGGCTGACGCCCCGAGCCGGCCGCAGAACCGAGGACAAGACATGCTGCACGAGGACAGGCTCTTCCCGAGCGACGCGACCCAGCGGGCGATCGCCCGCCGGCTCTACGCCGAGGTGCGCGACCTCCCGATCGTGAGCCCACACGGCCATACCGATCCGGCATGGTTCGCGGGCAACGCGCCGTTCCCGGACCCCGCGACTCTGTTCGTGGTGCCCGACCACTACATCTTCCGCATGCTCTACAGCCAGGGCGTGACGCTGGAGAGCCTGGGCATCGCGCGGCGTGACGCCGGCACGGTCGAGCGCGATCCCCGGCGGATCTGGCGGACCTTCGCCGAACACTGGCACCTATTCCGCGGCACGCCGACGCGGATGTGGCTGGACCATGCATTCGAGACGGTGTTCGGCGTCACCGAGCGCCTGTCGGCGGACACCGCGGACGTGATCTACGACCGCATCGACGCCGCCCTCAAGACACCGGAGTTCCGGCCGCGCGCCCTGTTCGAGCGCTTCCGGATCGAGGTCATCGCGACGACCGAATCACCCCTCGATCCGCTGGATCATCACCGCGCGATCCGCGAGAGCGGCTGGAAGGGGGGCGTCGTGACGGCCTTCCGTCCCGACCCCGTCGTCGACCCGGATTTCGAGGGTTTCGCCGCGAATGTCGAGGCGCTGGGTGCGCTGACCCGCGAGAACACCGCGACCTGGCAGGGCTATCTGTCGGCGCTCGCCGCGCGCCGGGCCTATTTCCGGGAATTCGGCGCCACCTCGACCGACCACGGGCATCCGACGGCCGCCACGGCCGACCTGTCCCGGGACGAGGCGGCCCGGCTCTTCGATAAGGCGTTGCGCGGCGCGCTGACGCCCGACGAGGCCGAGCTCTTCCGCGGCCAGATGCTGACCGAGATGGCGCGCATGAGCCTCGATGACGGGCTCGTGATGCAGATCCATCCGGGCTCGTTCCGGAACCACAACGGACGCCTCTTCGAAGCGTTCGGCCGGGACAAGGGCGCCGACATCCCGACCCGCACGGACTATGTCCGCGCGCTCAAGCCGCTGCTGGACCGCTTCGGGAACGAGCGCGACCTCACCATCATCCTCTTCACCCTGGACGAGAGCACCTACGCCCGCGAGCTCGCCCCGCTCGCCGGCCACTACCCCGCCCTGCGGCTGGGTCCGGCCTGGTGGTTCTTCGACAGCCCCGAGGGGATGATGCGCTACCGGGAGACCGTCACGGAGACCGCCGGCTTCTACAACACGGTCGGCTTCAACGACGACACCCGTGCCTTCTGCTCGATCCCGGCGCGCCACGACGTGGCCCGGCGGGTCGACTGCGCCTATCTCGCCCGGCTGGTCGCAGAGCACCGGCTGGACGAGGACGAGGCGCGCGAGCTGGCGGTGGATCTCGCCTACCGCCTCGCAAAGCGCGCCTACAAGCTCTGAGGACGGCCTACCCCGCCGCACGAGGAGCAGGACTGGACCGGAGCATCGCAAGCGACCGCGCCGGATCGAGAGCGAAACGAAACTGACATAACGACACGGATCACTTGGAGGAGACACCATGAGCTTCACGTTCAGATCGATCCGCGCCCTGGCGCTCGCCGCATGCGCCGCGGGCGCCCTGCTGGCGACCCCGGTTGCGGCCCGCGACTTCCGCTCCGCAGACATCCACCCGACGGACTACCCGACCGTCGAGGCGGTGCGCTACGTCGACAAGCTGCTGAAGGAGCGGACCAACGGCCGTCTCGGCGTCCGTGTCTTCCCGAACGGCGCGCTCGGAAACGAGAAGGATACGATCGAGCAGCTCAAGATCGGCGCGCTCGACATGATGCGCATCAACGTGGCTCCGCTGAACAATGTGGTGCCCGAGACGCTCGTGACGGCGCTTCCCTTCATCTTCCGCTCGACCGAGCACATGCGTGCGGTGCTCGACGGCCCGGTCGGCGACGAGATCCTGGCGGCCATGGAAAGCCAGGGCCTGGTCGGCCTCGCCTTCTACGACAGCGGCGCACGGTCCATGTACACCGTGAACAAGCCGATCAAGACGCTGGCCGACCTGAAGGGCGCCAAGATCCGCGTCCAGCAGTCCGACATGTTCGTCTCGATGGTCCAGGCGCTCGGCGCGAACCCCACGCCGATGCCCTTCGGCGAGGTCTACACCGCACTGAAGACCGGGATCGTCGACGCGGCCGAGAACAACTACCCGTCCTACGAGTCCTCGCGCCACTTCGAGGCTGCCAAGTACTACTCGAAGACCGAGCATTCCATGGCGCCCGAGGTCCTCGTCTTCTCCAAGGTCGCCTGGGATCGCCTGCCCAAGGAGGACCAGGCGGAGATCCGCAAGGCCGCCAAGGAGTCCGTCCCCTACATGCGCAAGCTGTGGGACGAGCGCGAGCAGAAGTCCCGCGAGGTCGTCGAGAAGGGCGGCGCCCAGATCTCCGAAGTCGGGAACAAGCAGGAGTTCATCGACGCGATGAAGCCGGTCTACGACAAGTTCGCAGCCGACGCGAAGCTGAGCTCCCTGGTCAAGCGCATCCAGGACACGAAGTAAGCCTGACAGCGGCGCCGTTCCCTTCGGGGGGGCGGCGCCGCATCCGCGCAGAGGGCACGGCAATGGATATCGAAATGAACCGGGTCGCGGCGGTGGCGCACCCGCAGGCCTCCGGATGGTTGACGCGGATGAACGCGGCCATCGCGCGGACGGGAATGTGGATCGCCGTCGCGGGGCTGGTCGCCATCGTGGCGGTGGTCTTCTATCAGGTCTTCGGCCGCTACGTGCTGAACAGCTCGCCGACCTGGGCCGAGAGCCTGGCCCTGGTCCTGGTGCTCTACGTGACGCTGATCGGGGCCGCCGTCGGCGTACGCGACGCCGGGCATATCGGCCTCGACTCGCTGCTCGTCCTTCTGCCCGACAGGGTGCGCAGCAAGATCGAGATCCTGATCTACGCCCTGGTTGGGACCTTCGGAGCCTGCATGGCCTACAACGGCTGGCTGCTCGGCACCTCGGTCGCCTCGTACATGCTGCCGAACCTTCACGTCTCGGAAGCCGTGCGTTACGTGCCGCTCGTCCTGTCCGGGGTGCTCATCGTCCTGTTCTCGATCGAGCACGTCATCGCGCTGCTCCGCGGCGAGGAGGTCGCGCCGTCATGGAACTGATCATCCTTTCGGTGAGCTTCTTCGGCTTCCTCATCCTGGGCGTACCCGTCGCCTTCGCCATCGGCCTCTCGGCCTTGTGCACGATCCTCTACGAGGGCCTGCCCGTCGCCGTCATCTTCCAGCAGATGATGTCGGGCATGAACATCTTCTCGTTCCTGGCGATCCCGTTCTTCATCTTCAGCGGCGAGCTGATGCTCCACGGCGGCGTCGCCGACCGGATCGTGGCGGCCGCGCGCAGCATGGTCGGGCACATCCGCGGCGGCCTCGGCATGTCCAACGTCGTCGCCTGCACGCTGTTCGGGGGCGTCGCCGGCTCGCCAGTGGCCGACGTCTCGGCCATGGGCGCCGTGATGATCCCCATGATGAAGCGCGAGGGCTACCACGCGGACTACGCCGTCAACGTGACGACCCATGCCGCCCTGGTCGGCGCGCTGATGCCGACCAGCCACAACATGATCATCTATGCCCTTGCGGCCGGCGGAAAGGCGTCCATCGGCGCGCTGATCGCGGCGGGGCTGGTGCCCGCGCTGATCCTGATGATCTCGAACCTGGCGGCGGCCTACATCGTCGCGGTGCGCCGCGGCTACCCCGCCCTGTCCTTCCCGGGCTGGGCGATCGTCTGGCGCACCCTGGCGGCGGCGGCGCCCGGCCTGCTGATCGTCGTCATCATCCTGGCGGGCATCACCTCAGGCGTCTTCACGGCCACCGAATCGGCCTCCATCGCCGTGATCTACTCGCTGCTGCTGACGCTGTTCGTCTATCGCAGCATGACATGGCCGGCCTTCCTGCATGCCGCCGGCAAGACCGTGAAGACCACGGGCGTCGTGCTGCTGCTGATCGGCGTCTCCACCATGTTCCAGTACCTGATGGGCCTCTACTCGGTGGCCGATCTGACGGGCGAGATGATGGCAGCCATCTCGACCAACCCCTGGGTCATCTTCCTGCTGATCAACATCATCCTGTTCCTGCTCGGCACCTTCATGGACATGGCGAGCACGATCCTGATCTGCACGCCGATCTTCCTGCCGATCGCCATGCAGTACGGGATGGACCCTGTTCAGTTCGGCATCGTGATGCTGATAAACTGCGCCCTCGGCCTCAACACGCCGCCGGTCGGGACGACCCAGTTCATCGGCTGCGCGATCGGAGGCGTTTCGGTCGGCGAGGTGATGCGTTCCATCCTGCCCTTCTACGGGGCGCTGTTCGCCACGCTGCTGCTCGTCACCTATGTGCCGGCATTCTCGCTGTGGCTACCGAGACTGCTGCTGAACTGAAGAACGGAAGACCATGAGACTCCATCCCGACCGCCTCGGGTCCCTGCCCGCGGACGTCGCCCGCCCCCGGTACGACCGTGCGTCGCTGGGGACCGGGATCGTGCATCTCGGCATCGGCGCCTTCCACCGGGCCCACCAGGCCGTCTATACCGAGGACGCCATGGCGGCCCAGCCGGGCGCCTGGGGCATATCGGGCGTCAGCCTGCGCAGCCCGGATACGCGCGACGCGCTCGAGCCCCAGGGCGGCCTCTACACGGTCGCCGTCCGCGACGCCGCCGGCGAGCGGCTGCGCGTCGTCGGCTCCGTGACCGAGTTGCTCGTGGCTCCCGAGGATCCTGAGGCGGTGCTCGTGCGCCTATCCCGGCCCGAGGTGCGCATCGCCAGCCTGACCGTCACCGAGAAGGGCTACTGCCACGATCCCGCCACGGGCGCGCTGGACGAGGACCATCCCGGCATCCGGCACGACCTGGCGGAGCCGCACCGTCCGCAGACGGCCCCCGGCTTCCTGATCGAGGCGCTGGACCGGCGCCGGCGCGAGGGCCTCGCCCCCTTCACCGTCCTGTCCTGCGACAACCTCCCGAACAACGGCGAGACCGCGGCGCGGATCCTGCGCCGCTTCGCCGAGCTGCGGGACCCCGCCTTCGGCCGCTGGTTCGAGGACAACGTCGCCTGCCCCAGCAGCATGGTCGACCGCATCGTCCCCGCGACCATCGACGAGGACCGGGCAAGCGTGGCGCGCGGCCTCGGCCTGGAGGACGCCTGGCCGGTGATGACCGAGCCCTTCACCCAGTGGGTGATCGAGGACCGCTTCTCGGCCGGGCGCCCGGCCTGGGAGGAGGTCGGGGCGGAGCTGGTGAAGGACGTCCGACCCTACGAGCACATGAAGCTCCGGCTGCTCAACGGCAGCCATTCCTGCATCGCCTATCTCGGCTATCTCGGAGGGCACGCCACCGTCTCCGACACCATGGCCGACCCCGCCTATGCCCGCCTGATCCGCGGCCTGATGGACCAGGAGGTCACGCCGACGCTCCACGTGCCGCCGGGCGCCGATCTCGGCCGCTACAAGGCGGCGCTGATCGAGCGCTTCCGCAATCCCGCGCTCAAGCACCGGACCTGGCAGATCGCGATGGACGGCACGCAGAAGCTGCCGCAGCGCCTTCTGGGCACGATCCGCGAGCGGCTGGCGGCGAACCAGCCGATCGACCGTCTGGCCCTGGGCGTCGCCGCCTGGATGCGCTACGTGACCGGCCGTGACGAGCGCGGCGAGGCCATCGACGTGCGCGATCCCATGGCCCCGCGCCTCGCCGCCATCGCGGCGGAGGCCGGCACGGATCCCGCAGCCCTGGTGCGTGGCTATCTCGCCCTGCGCGAGGTCTTCGGCGACGACCTGCCGCGCAGCCCCGCCTTCGCCGAGCCCGTCACCGCGGCCCTCGGCCGCCTCTTCGCCCAGGGCGCCCGCCGCACCGTCGAGGCCATGCCATGACCCTGCCCCGCATCGAACCCGCGCTCCGCGGCACCCGGGTGATCCCGGTGCTCGTGCTCGACGACCCGGCCCAGGCCGTCTCCATCGGCCGCGCGCTGGTAGCCGGCGGGCTGCCGGTGCTGGAGGTGACGCTGCGCACCCCGCGGGCGCTGGCCTGCGCGGAAGCCATCGCGGCCCAGGTGCCGGGGGCGATCGTCGGCCTCGGCACGCTGACGCGCCCCGAGCACTTCGCCCAGGCCCGCGATGCCGGGGCGAAGTTCACGGTGAGCCCTGGCCTGACCGACCGGCTGGCCCAGGCCGCGCTCGCCTCGGGCATTCCCTACCTGCCTGGCACGGCCACCGTGACCGAGGCGCTGATCGCCCTGGAGCACGGCTTCTCCGAGCTGAAGTTCTTTCCGGCCTCCGTTGCCGGCGGCGCCCCCGCGCTGAGGGGCATGGCTCCCCTGCTCCCCGATGTGCGCTTCTGCCCCACCGGAGGGGTGCGCGCCGAGATCCTGCGTGACTATCTGAGTCTTTCCAACGTCTTCGCGGTCGGCGGCACCTGGCTGGCGCCGGCCGAGGCGGTGGCGCAGGGGCGCTGGGACGAGATCGAGCGCCTGGCGCGCGAGGCGGCGGCGCTGGCCGCCGCTGCCTGACGGTTCAGCCGCCCGCTTTCTCACCCCGGCCGCGCGGCGCGGCCGGGGCTCCTCCACCCGAGGCCCTTCCATGCAGACCGTCCTGACGCCCGTTTCCCAATCTCCCGTGGTCCGCCTCCATCCCGCCGACAACGTGGTGATCGCCCGGTCCGAACTGCGACCGGGAACGGAGATCCCGGTCGAAGGGATCACGGTGCGCGACCTGGTCCCCGCCGGCCACAAGATCGCGACCGCCGCCGTCGCCCTTGGCGAGCCGGTGCGCCGCTACAACCAGGTGATCGGCTTCGCGACCGAGGCGATCGCCCCTGGCGACCATGTGCACGTCCAGAATCTCGGCATGCAAGACTTCGCGCGCGACTACGCCTTCGGAGCCGACGCGCGTCCAACCGACTTCGTCCCCGAGGCCGAGCGTGCGACCTTTGAAGGCTACGTCCGGCCGACAGGCGCGGTAGGCACCCGCAACTTCATCGGCGTGCTGACCTCGGTGAACTGCTCGGCCACCGTGGCCCGGCTGATCGCCCAGACGGCCGAGCGCGAACTGCTGCACGAGTTCCCCGGCGTGGACGGGGTCGTGGCCCTGACCCACGGCACCGGCTGCGGAATGGCCGGCGACGGTGAGGGCTACGCGATCCTGCAGCGCACGCTGTGGGGCTATGCGCGCAACCCGAACTTCGCGGGCGTGCTGATGGTCGGCCTTGGCTGCGAGGTCAACCAGATTGACTTCCTGCTGGACGCCTACGGCATCAAGCCGGGACCGCATTTCCAGGTCATGAAGATCCAGGACCGCGGCGGCACGCGCCAGACCGTGGCGGCCGGCGTCGAGGCCGTGCGCGCCATGATGGCCGATGCAGACAAGCTGCGCCGCACCACCGTTCCCGCCAGCGCGCTGGTCGTCGGCCTGCAGTGCGGCGGCTCGGACGGCTATTCCGGCATCACCGCCAACCCCGCGCTGGGCGCCGCTTCGGATCTGCTGGTGCGGCAGGGCGGCACGCCGGTCCTGTCGGAAACCCCCGAAATCTTCGGGGCCGAGCACCTGCTGACTCGGCGCGCCCTCAGCCGCGAGATCGGCGAGAAGCTGGTCGAGCGCGTGCGCTGGTGGGAGGATTACACCGCCCGCCTGGGCGGCGAGATGAACAACAACCCCTCGCCCGGCAACAAGGCCGGCGGCCTGACCACGATCCTCGAGAAGTCCCTCGGGGCGGTCGCCAAGGGCGGCACCAGCGCGCTGGTGGAGGTCTACCGCTACGCCGAGCCGATCACCGCCAAGGGCTTCGTATTCATGGACACGCCGGGCTACGACCCGTGCTCGGTCACCGGCCAGGTGGCGGGCGGCTGCAACCTGATCTGCTTCACCACGGGCCGCGGCTCGGTTTCCGGGTTCAAGCCGGCGCCAAGCCTGAAGCTCGCGACCAACACGCCCATGTACCGCCGGCTGGAAGAGGACATGGACATCGACTGCGGGCCAGTGCTGACCGGAGAGGTGGACGTCAAGGAGATGGGCGAGCGCATTTTCCGGCTGATGCTCGAGACGGCCTCGGGCAAGCCCACCAAGAGCGAGGCGCTGGGCTTCGGCGACAACGAGTTCGTGCCCTGGCAGATCGGGGCGGTGATGTGATGGCAAGGCCGATGCCCCGCGTCGCATCGCTCGGCGAATGCATGGTCGAGCTCTACCGCCGCCCCGACGGGTCAACCGTGCTGGGCTTCGGCGGCGACACGCTGAACACCGCCGTCTACATGGCCCGCCTGGGCCTCGCCGTCGACTACGTGACGGCCCTGGGCGACGACAGCCTGAGCGGCGAGATGATGGCGACCTGGAGGGCCGAGAATGTCGGCACCGACCGCGTCCTGCGCGTGCCGGGCCGCCTGCCGGGGCTCTACATGATCGAGGTCGACCCCAGCGGCGAGCGCCGCTTCCTCTACTGGCGCGACGCGGCGCCCGCGCGCGACCTCTTCGCCCTGCCCGGCACGGCCGAGCTGGAGGCCGCGCTGGAAAGCTACGATCTCCTGTACCTCTCGGGCATCAGTCTCGCCATCTGGGGCGAGGCCGGGCGCGAACGGCTCTATGCCCTGCTGGACCGCGTGCGCCGGCGCGGCGGGCGTGTCGCCTTCGACAGCAACTGGCGCCCGCGCCTGTGGCCGGACCGGGAGACCGCGCGCCGCGCCTATTCCGCCATGCTGGAGCGGACCGACATCGCCTTTCCGGGCCTCGCCGACGAGCGCGACCTGTTCGGGGACGCGGATCCCGCAGCGGTGATCGCGCGCATGCGCACGGCCGGCGTGCGCGAAATCGTCGTGAAGCTCGACCGGCCGGGCTGCCTGATCGCGACCGGCGATGCCGGCTCCGCCCCGGTCGAAGTCTCGGCGGAGCCCGTGAAGCAGGTCGTCGACACCACCGCGGCCGGCGACAGCTTCAGCGCGGGCTATCTGGCCGGGCGCCTCCAGAGCCGCGATCCGGCCGCGGCCGCGCGCCTGGGCCAGCAGGTGGCCGCCGCCGTGATCCAGCACCGCGGCGCCATCATCCCGCGCGAGGCGATGCCGGCGATGGCAGAAGGCTGATCCCCCGCACGGGGGCCTGCCGGTACCCCGCGCAGGCGGCGGCCCCACGGGGCCGCCGCCTGTCTCCTACCGGTTGAGCGCCGCCATGCTCTGCGCGGCGTAGCGGGTCCCGGCCGCGGCGCCGGGGGGCAGCACCTCGTCGATCCGCTTCAGCTCGTCGGATGTCAGCGTGACGTCCAGCGCGCCCAGGTTCTGCTCGAGGTACTTGCGCCGCTTTGTGCCAGGGATCGGCACGATGTCCTCGCCCCGGGCCAGCACCCAGGCCAAGGCGAGCTGGGCCGGCACGCAGCCCTTGTCCCGGGCCATGGCCTCGATCTGGGCGACGAGGTCGAGGTTGCGCTGGAAGTTCTCCCCCTGGAAGCGCGGGTTGCTGCGCCGGAAATCATCGGCGGGCAGGTCCTCGGGCCGCTTGTACTGGCCCGTCAGGAAGCCGCGGCCCAGCGGGCTGTAGGGCACGAAGCCGATGCCGAGCTCGCGCACCGTGGGTAGGATCTCGGCCTCGGGGTCGCGGGACCATAGCGAATACTCGGTCTGAAGCGCCGTGATCGGATGCGTCGCATGCGCCCGCCGGATCGTCTGCGGCGCCGCCTCGCTGAGGCCGAGATGGCGGACCTTGCCCTCGCGCACCAGCTCGGCCATGGCGCCGACCGTCTCCTCGATCGGAACGGTGGGGTCCACGCGGTGCTGGTAGTAGAGGTCGATCACCTCCACTCCCAGGCGCCTCAGGCTCGCCTCGCAGGCCGAGCGGACGTAGTCAGGCCGTCCGCTGATGCCCTGGAAGCTGCCGTCGGCCCCCCGCACGTTCCCGAACTTCGTCGCCAGGAACACCCGGTCGCGCCGGTCACGGATCGCCCGGCCCACGAGCTCCTCGTTGCGGCCCACGCCGTACATGTCGGCCGTGTCCAGCAGCGTCACGCCGAGCTCCAGCGCCCGATGGATGGTGGCGATGGATTCGGCCTCGTCCCCGGGGCCGTAGAACTCGGACATGCCCATGCAGCCGAGCCCGAGCGCCGAGACCTCCGGCCCGTTCCTTCCCAGTCGTCGCGTCTTCATCTGGTTCCCTCTTCCCGACGGTTGCGCGTTGCGTGCATGGCGGGTCAGCCACTCGCCCAGGGGCCGGTAATCTGGCCGGCATCGGTGGGATAGCGCCGCGGCTGGTGCTGGACCGTGATCCACTGGTCCGTGGTGAAGGCCTCAATGCCCCAGCCGCCGTTGAAGCGGCCGATGCCCGAGTTCTTCTCGCCCCCGAAGGGATTGTTCGGCAGATCGTTCACGGGCTGGTCGTTGACGTGGACCATACCCGCCTCGATGCGCTGGGCGAGGCGTACGCCGCGCTCGAGGTCGCGCGTGAAGACCGTGGCCGAGAGGCCATATTCGGTGTCGTTGGCAACGCGGATCGCCTCCTCCTCGTCCCGCACGCGGATGACCGGGGCGATCGGCCCGAAGATTTCGTTCCGCGCGATCGGCATGTCGTTGGTCACGCCGGTGAAGACATGGGGCGGCATTATCAGCCCCTGGGGTTCGCCGCCGACGATCTGACGCGCCCCCGTCTCGTGCGCCTTCGCGATCATCTCCTTCAGCCCATCGAACTGCGACTGGTTGATGATGGGCCCGACGAGCGTGTCCGGCAGGTCGGGATCGCCGGCTTTGAGCCTGCGCGCGCGGTCGGCGAAGCGCTCGACGAAGGCGTCGTGCAGACGGTCGACCACGATGAAGCGGTTCACGATCATGCAGATCTGGCCCTGGTGCAGGAACTTCCCGAACACGGCCGCCTCGACCGCCTGGTCGAGATCCGCATCCTCCAGCACCACGAAGGGACCGTTTCCACCGAGCTCCAGGTCCACGCGCTTCAGGACCTTGCTCTCGGCCGCGAGCCGGGCGATGCCGCGCCCCACGGGGGTCGAGCCCGTGAAGGAGATCACGCGCGGGATCTCGTGCGCGACAAAGGCATCGCCGATCTCGCTTCCGGCGCCGACCACGACGCTGAGCAGGCCCGCCGGCAGCCCGGCCTCCTCGAAGATCTTGGCGGTCAGCAGGCCGCCCGTCACGGGGGTGTCGCTCGCGGGCTTCACGACGACCGCATTGCCGAGGGCGAGGGCCGGCGCCAGAGAGCGCGCCGTGAGCTGGAGCGGCCAGTTCCACGGGCTGATCACGCCGACGACGCCCACCGGCTTGCGGTAGACGCGCCCCTCCTTGCCCGGCACGTCGGCCGGCAGGATCCGTCCTTCCAGCCCGTAGGCTAGCCCCGCGGCGTAGAGCATCACCGCATGGACCGAGGACCATTCCAGGCTGGCCTTGATCCGGGTGCCGCCGGATTCGCGGACGATCCAGGAGATGATCTCCTCCCGCCGCGCCTCCATCACCTCGGCGGCCCTGCGCAGCACCGCCGCGCGCTCGCCGGGGACGGCGGCGCCCCAGGCGGGCTGCGCCTTCCTTGCTGCGGCATAGGCCTCGTCCAGGTCGCTGCGGTCGGCCTGCTGGATCTCGGCCAGGAGCTCGCCGTCGAAGGGGTTGCGGTCCTGGTTGACCTTGGCCGACCGGCCCTTGCGCCATGTTCCGGCGATGGGCATCAGGTGGAAGTCGGAATAGGCCCGGGCGACGGGCTGTCCTTGATCGGGCATCGGTGGGTCTCCATCACGCGGTCGGCGCCACGGCGCACCGCCGGGCGCCTCGGAGGGCACCCGCCGCAGGTCGGTTTCGCGCGGGACGGGTCCCTACAGCCCTGCTGCGCGGTCACCCCTCAACCCGGCGCGCCGTGCGCCGTTCCCGCCGGACAGGCGCCGTGGCACGCATGGCAGGGCTGGGCTAGTCTGAAGGCAGACCCGTTGCGAGAGGGGGAGCGCTGATGCTCGAACGGCACGGCAGCTACGAGGAGACCGCGCGCCGCTTCGCCTGGCGCGTGCCGGCGCGCTACAACATCGGCGTCGATGTCTGCGACCGCCACGCCCACGATGCCGGGCGCATCGCGCTGCTGTGGGAGGAGGACGGGCGGCTGCGCACCTTCTCCTTCGCCGAGATCCGGGCGCTGTCGAACCGCCTCGCCAACCTGCTGGGGGCCCACGGGATCGCGCGGGGCGACCGGCTCGCCGTGCTGCTGCCCCAGTGCCCCGAGACGGCGCTGGCCCATGTCGCGGGGTTCAAGGCCGGGCTGATCACCGTGCCGCTCTTCGCGCTGTTCGGCGAGGAGGCGCTGGAATACCGGCTCGCCGACAGCGGGGCGCGGGTCCTGGTGACGGATACGGCCGGCTGGGCGAAGGTGGCGCCGCTGCGCGCCCGGCTGCCCAATCTCTGCCTGGTGCTGTGCACGGATGGCGGCCCCGCCGGCACGACCGACCTGCACCGCGCGCTGGAGCGGGCCTCGGACCGGTTCGATCCCGTGGACACCGCGGCTGACGATCCGGCGGTCATCATCTACACCTCGGGCACCACCGGGAACCCCAAGGGCGCGCTGCACGCCCACCGGGTGCTGCCGGGCCACCTGCCCGGGGTCGAGCTGCCGCACGAGTTCTTCCCGCAGCCCGGCGACCTGTTCTGGACGCCGGCGGACTGGGCTTGGATCGGTGGGCTCTTCGACGTGCTGATGCCGGCCTGGCATCACGGGATCCCGGTCCTGGCAAAGCGCTTCGCCAAGTTCGACCCGGAGCGGGCGGTCGATCTGATGGCGAGGCACGGCGTGCGCAACGTCTTCCTGCCGCCCACGGCGCTGAAGCTGATACGCCAGGCCGGTGTCGCCGGCACGGGGCTGCGCCTGCGCACGCTTGCCAGCGGTGGGGAGACGCTCGGCGGCGAGCTGCAGGACTGGGGCCGCTCGGTGCTCGGCCTTCCCATCAACGAGTTCTACGGCCAGACCGAATGCAACCTCGTCGTCGGCAACGCCGCCGGGCTGATGCCGATCCGTCCTGGATCCATGGGTCGGGCGATCCCCGGCCACCGGGTAGGGATCGTCGACGCCGAGGGGAACGAGCTTCCCGACGGCACCGTCGGGTCGATCGCCGTCCGGCGCCCGGACCCGGTGATGTTCCTGGGCTACTGGAACAAGCCCGAGGCGACGGCGGCCAAGTTCGCCGGCGACTGGCTCGTCACCGGCGACCTCGGGCGGCGCGATCCGGATGGGTATCTCTGGTATGTCGGCCGGGACGACGACGTGATCACTAGCGGCGGCTATCGCATCGGCCCTGGCGAGGTCGAGGAATGCCTGATGCGCCACCCGGCGGTGGCGCTGGCGGCGGTGGTGGGCGTGCCCGACCCTATCCGCACCGAGATCGTGAAGGCCTATGTGGTGCTGCGCAAGGGCCATGCGCCCTCGCCCGCCCTCGCATCCGAAATCCAGGACTTCGTGCGCACGCGGCTGGCGGCTCACGAGTACCCCCGGCAGGTCGCGTTCGTCGACGAGTTGCCCATGACCACCACTGGCAAGATCATGCGGCGCGTGCTTCGCCAGCAGGCCGCCGCGGGCGAAGCGTGAATCGCGCTCAGCGCGCGAAGACCGTGGGCCTGCCGCGCGCCACCGGCTGCTCGGTCGACAGCGCGGCGATGGCGGCCGCGATCTTCGCGCCGCCATGGGTCGAGGGCTCGATCGGATTCGCGTAGTCGGCGTCCTCGTCGCAGATCAGGCGCAGGTCGATCACCGACAGGCCGCGCGCGAAGGCCTCGCGCAAGATCACGTCGTTGAAGATGCCAAGCGCCGTCACCACCAGCCGCTGGTAGGCGGGATCGGGGAAGCGCGCATCGTAGATCGTGCACAGCGCGGTCGGAATGCCGTGGGCCAGCACGGCATCGAGCATGGCTCGGTAGTTGCGGGCGAAGCCGTCGCGGATCCGCGCAAGACGCTCGACCACCTCGGCAACGCTGCCCGCGCGGTCCTGGAGAACCGGCGCTTGGCCCAGCGCGTCGTTGCCGCCGGCACTGACGACCAGATGGCTCGTTCCGGCCGGCAGCCCCAGCGCCTGCCGCGCCACCCCCGAGACGACGGCGCCGTCCACGGCCCGCAGTTCCGCCGAGGAGCCCGGGGGCAGCACGGCGTTCAGCTGCGCCACCACGTCCGGTCCGCCAGCCACATAGGCCGCGTTGTCGAAGATGGAATCTCCAAGCAGGACGATGCGGGCCATGGCCGGTTCCCTCGTTGCGGTCGGGATTCAACCGCGCCACCGCGGATTCCGTCCTGGCGGCGGCTCCGGGCCGGCTGGCGGGACTTGGCGCCGGGCGGCCTGCCCCCTATCCTCGGTAGCACGACCAACCCTGCCGGGGCGCGCCCGTCCCCTCGGATACCGCGCCACCCTGGCACGTCCCCAGGCGCCGGAGCACCGGCAGGCCGGCATGATGGGATTTCCGAGGACTCTGTGAGACTTGGCGTGATTGCGGCGCTTGCCGCCCCCACCATCGTGGTCGCCGGCGGCTTCCTGTGGCTGTCCACGGCCGGCGGGCCGGGCTCGGCCGGTGCCGGGATCTATGCCGAGCACTGCTCGGCCTGCCATGGCGCTGCGCTCGAGGGCCAGCCCGACTGGCGCAGCCGCAAGCCCGACGGCAGGCTGCCGGCGCCGCCGCACGATGCCTCCGGCCACACCTGGCACCACAGCGACGACCAGCTCTTCCGCATCGTGAAGGAAGGGACCGCCGCGCTGGCACCGCCGGGCTATGTCAGCGACATGCCGGGCTTCAGCGGCGTCCTGACGGACCGGCAGATCCGCGACGTCCTCGCCTATATCAGGAGCACCTGGCCTTCCGACATCCAGGCCCGCCAGCAGCAGATCAGCCGCGCGGCGCGCTGAGGGCGCGTTCAAGGCGCGCGATGGCCGTCTCATCGCAAGGCAAGCCGAATCTCAGCCGGTCCGGCCAAGCCGCGAAGGCGCGCACCAGGATGCCCGACCGGCCCAGCGCCGCATGGATGGACCCGGCATCGGGATGCCGGACCAGGCGGAACAGCGCGGTTCCGCCGAGAACCTCGAGCCCATGCCGCGCCAGAATGCGATCGAGCCCCGCGGCTGCGCCCTCGAGGCGGGCGCGCGTGGCATCGTCCCAGCCCGTATCCGCGAGCGCGGCCGCCCCGATCTCCAAGGCCGGGCCCGGGACGGCCCAGGGTCCCAGCTCGTCCTCGATCGCCGCTGCCACCGCCGGCTCGGACAGGGCAAAGCCCAGCCGCAGACCCGCCAGACCGTGGAACTTCCCGAAAGAGCGCAGGACCACCAGCCCCGGCCTGCCGGCGGCGAACGCCACCGAGGCCCGGGGCGCGAGATCGGCGAAGGCCTCGTCCACGACCAGCCAGCCGCCGCGCCCGGCGAGCGCCTGCGCAAGGGAGAGCAGATCCTCTGGCCGCGCGACGCGCCCGTCAGGGTTGTTGGGGTTCACGACGACGACGACCTCGGCCCAGTCCGCAATGGCCCCGATGTCCGGGCGGGCGACGACGTCATGGCCAAGCCGCGCCCAGCACCGCGCGTGCTCGGCATAGGTCGGACTCACGACCGCGACACGACCCGGGCGGCGCAGGCGGGGCAGGACCTGGATCAGCGCCTGGGATCCCGGCGCCGCGGCGACGGCCGCGACCGGGCAGCCCCAGCGCCGCGCCGCGGCCGCCTTCAATCGGCTGGCCGATGTGTCGGGCAGACGCCGCCAGGCGGCCTCGGACACCATGGGAAGCGGCGCCGGCCAGGGCCAGGGCCACGGGTTGATACCCGTCGAAAGGTCCAGCCACGGCTCCGCCGGCGTGCCGAAGAGCGCCTCGGCCGCGGCCAGATCTCCGCCGTGATCGCGCACGGGATCGCGAAGACTATCGCGCTCGGGATCGCGAAGACTATCGCGCTCGGGATCGCCGAGGTCCATGTCCCTCCCCATCGGTGCGGATCCAGGCTTAGGCGTTGACCGCCGCGCGGGCAATGCCTAAGAGGGCCGCGTGGCCGATGCTTCCCACCTCCCCGTCCTGTTGCTGGCCCTGGCGCTCGACGCGCTCTTTGGAGAGCCGGCCTGGCTCTATGCCAGGATCCCGCATCCGGTGGTGCTTTTCGGCCGGCTGATTGGCTGGCTCGACCGCAAGCTGAACCGCGCGCAGCGGAGCTTCGAGGAGCGTCGCATGCGTGGCGTGCTCGCGGTCGCCTTCCTGGCTGCCGTGGCGGTGCTCCCCGCGCTCTGGCTCGACCGGCTGCTGCATGCGCTGCCGCTGGGCTGGGCCGCGGAGGCGTTGCTCGCCTCGACCCTGATCGCCCAGCGTAGCCTGCACGACCATGTGGCGGCCGTGGCCGCGGGGCTGGAGGATGCCGGCCTGCGTGGTGGCAGGCGCGCCGTCGCCATGATCGTCGGCCGCGATCCCGACAGCCTCGACGAGGCGGGAGTCGCGCGCGCCGCCATCGAATCCTGCGCCGAGAACTTCTCGGACGGCGTCGTCGCCCCGGTGCTGTGGTTCGCGCTTCTCGGCCTGCCGGGACTGGCGCTCTACAAGGCCGTCAACACCGCCGACAGCATGATCGGGCACCGCACGCCGCGCCACGAGGCCTTCGGCTGGGCGGCCGCCCGACTGGACGATCTCATGAATCTGGTGCCGGCGCGCCTGGCCGGCGCACTGCTGGCGCTTGCCGCCCTGGCGACGCGCGGGCGCGCCGCGGCCGAGACCGCGCTGGCAGCCATGCGCGCCGATGCCGGGCATCACCGGTCGCCCAATGCCGGCTGGCCGGAGGCCGCCATGGCTGGCGCCCTCGGCGTCGCGCTGGCCGGGCCGCGCCGCTATGCCGGCGTTCTGGTGGAGGACCGCTGGATGCACGCCGCCGGGAACCGCGACGCGGCTCCCGGCGACATCAGAGCGGCTCTCGCCCTGATGCGCGCGGCCTGCTGGACCCAGGCAGGACTGGCTTCAATCCTCTGGATCATGTCCTGAGGGAAGGCCTGGCCCTCTCCAGTCGGTCTATACCCGCCGACAGGTAACGCGCAGCCGTTTCTGCGTGGTTTACTCGTCGTGGAAGGATGCGCGCCATGATGAGCTCAGTTCAGAGACTTGCGATCCTCGAAGCGGCCATATCGAAGATGGACGAAGCCATCCTGTTGATCGGGCTGATCGCACGGGAAAAACCTCTCTCGCATTGCGAGAAGCTCGATTTCATCGATCGCGTGACGAACCTTCTCGAGGAGGTCGATCCCGGCTGGGCCGAGGAGCAGGAGGAGCGCTAGGTTTCGGCACGGGCGTCGGGCGCGAGGCGCCCCATCGCCCTACCCCGCGTGGATGTGCGCGGGCTCACAGTCCGGCATGCCTCTCGGATCCAGGATGGCTTCGGCCATTCATGGACCGGAAGGATTGACTCCATGCGCAGAATCACCATCGCCGCGGCCATCGCCGCCCTGCTGGGCCTCTCGGCCTGCTCGACCGGGCAGGTCGTCGGCGCGGGCGCCGGCGCCGCGGGCGGCTATGCCGTCGACGGCAAGCGTGGGGCGCTGATCGGCGGAGCCGGCGGCGCGCTGCTCGGCGGGCTGCTGGACTGACGCCGCCCGCGATCCGGTTTTCCTAGAGGATCGCGAGCACGGCCTCGGGCGGGCGGCCCAGCGCGGCCCTGGCGCCTTTCACGACGATGGGTCGCTCGATGGCGACGGGGTGGCGCGCCATCCCTTCGATGAGGGCATCGTCGCTCAGGGCGGGGTCGTCCAGCCCGGCCTCGGCCGCCTCCTTGCGGCGCAGGAGCTGTCGCGGCGGAATGCCGAGCTTGACCAGGATCGCGCGCAGCTCGGCCGAGCTCGGCGGCGTCTTCAGGTATTCGACGACCAGCGGTGCAACGCCTCGGGCCTCCAGCAGGGCCAGCGTCTCGCGCGACTTCGAGCAGCGTGGGTTGTGGTAGATGGTGACGGCCTCGGCCATGGCTCCCGTCCGGAAAGAACGGGGCCGCGCCGGCGGCGCGGCCCCGCGATGCTCACTTCGGCAGGCTGCCCTGCACGCCCTCGACGTAGAAGGCCATCTTCAGGATGTCCTCATCGCTGGCATGCTTGCCCTCGGCGTAGACGACCTTGCCCTGCTGGTCCTTGATGGGACCGGCGAAGGGATGCAGGCGTCCGGCGACGATGTCGTCCTTCACCTTCTGGCCGAGCGCGACGTTGTCGGCGCCGATCGAGGGGTTGAAGGGCGGGATCACGACCAGCCCCTGCTTGATGCCGTCCCAGGTATCGATGGCCTTCCAGGTTCCGTCCATGACCTCCTTCACCCGTCGCACGTAGTAGGGGCCCCAGTCGTCGACGATCGAGGTCACCAGCTTGTTCGGCGCGAAGCGCTGCATGTCCGAGGACTGGCCGAAGGACCAGGCGCCGCGCTGCTCGGCGATCTGGCAGGGCGCCGGGCTGTCGGTGTGCTGGGTGATGACGTCCGCGCCCTGGTCCAGCAGGGCCTTGGCGGCGTCGGCCTCCTTGCCGGGATCGTACCAGGAGTTCACCCAGACGACCCGGACCTGCGCCTGCGGGTTCACCCGGCGCAGGGCGACGGTGAAGGCGTTGATGCCGCTGACGACCTCGGGGATCGGGAATGACCCGATATAGCCGATGATGTTGGACTTGGTGAGCTTGCCGGCCAGGGCGCCGCAGATGGTGCGGCCCTCGTAGAAGCGCGCCGAGTAGGTCGCGACGTTGTCCGCGCGCTTGTAGCCCGTGCAATGCTCGAACTTCACCTTCGGATGGCGCTGGGCGACCCGGATCGTCGGGTTCATGAAGCCGAAGGAGGTCGTGAAGATCAGGCCGTTGCCCTGTGCGGCGAGTTGGTTGATCACGCGCTCGGCATCCGCGCCCTCGGGCACGTTCTCCACGAAGGTGGTCTGGACCTTGGCGCCGTAGGCCTTCTCGACCTCCTTGCGGCCGAGGTCGTGCTGATAGCTGAACCCGTGGTCGGAGACCGGGCCGACATAGACGAAGCCCACCTTGAGCGGCGCCTGGGCCAGCGCGGACCCCATGCCGAAGGGCAGCGCCGACGCACCGGCGAGGGCGGCCGAGCCGATGGCGAATTGGCGGCGGGAGATATCCATTCTTGCCTCTCTGTTCCTTGCTTGGAGGTTCTGGAGCTGTTTGGAACCCGGCTCTTCAGGCCGCCGGGTGGAAGGTCTTCCCGATGCAGGCCGGCGCGTTCAGCCGGATCCGCACGCGATCGCGCGAGATCGCGACCAGCACGAGCACGGTCGCGAGATAGGGCAGCATCGCCATGAACTGCGAGGGCACCGGGATGCCGAGCCCCTGGCCGTAGAGCTGGCCCAGCGTGACGCCGCCGAACAGCCAGGCGCCGACCAACACGCGGCCGGGCTTCCAGGTCGCGAAGACCACCAGCGCCAGCGCGATCCAGCCGCGCCCTGCGGTCATGTTCTCGGCCCATTGTGGGGTGTAGGCCAGCGACAGGTAGGCGCCGCCGAGCCCGCTCATGGCGCCGCCGAACAGCGTGGCCATCAGGCGGATGCGCAGCACGGGATATCCGATGGCATGGGCGGCGTCGTGGTTCTCGCCGACGGCGCGGAGCACGAGACCGCGCCGCGTGTGATAGAGGAACCAGTGAACCGCCGCCACGAGCGCGAGGGCAAGGTAGACCAGCGCATCATGGCCGAAGAGAAGCGGCCCGATCACGGGCAGGTCCGAGAGGCCCGGGACCGCGAGCTGGGGAAGCCGGTCGTGGGGCGTGCCCACGAAGTCCTTGCCCATGAGGGCCGACAGACCGATGCCGAAGAGCGTCAGCGCCAGCCCCGTCGCCACCTGGTTCGCCTTGAGCCCCAGGGTCAGGAAGGCGAAGACCAGGGCCATCAGGGCGCCGGCCAGCGCCGCAGCGACGATCCCGAGCGTGCCGCTGCCGGTCACCTGCACGCCGATGAAGCCGGACACGGCGCCCACCAGCATCATGCCTTCGACGCCGAGGTTCAGGACGCCCGATTTCTCGGCGACCAGTTCGCCCGTGGCGGCGAGGAGCAGCGGCGTCGCGGCGATGATGGTCGCGATCAGGAGGGCCGTGACGGTCTCAAGCACGGCCGGCCTCCCCGGCGGGTGCGCCCCAGCGGACGCGGTAGCGGATCAGCACGTCCGTCGCCAGCAGGAAGAACAGCAGCATGCCCTGGAAGACCCCCGTGACCGCGATCGGAAGCTGCAGCGTGATCTGCGCGGATTCGCCGCCGATATAGGTCAGCGCGATCAGCAGCGCCGCCAGCAGGATCCCCAACGGGTGCAGGCGGCCCAGGAAGGCCACGATGATCGCGGTGAAGCCGTAGCCCTGCGGGATCGCCGGCGTGAGCTGGCCGACCGGCCCCGCCGCCTCGATCACTCCCGCGAGACCAGCCAGTCCGCCCGAGAGCAGCAGGCAGAACCAGATCAGCCGGCGCTGGTCGAACCCGGCATAGCTCGCCGCCGCCGGCGTCAGCCCCAGGACCTTGATCTGGAAGCCAACGAAGGTGCGGGCCAGCAGGAACCAGCCCCCCAGAACCACCGCGAACGCGATCGGCGTGCCCAGATGCAGGCGCGTCCCTTCGAACAGCACCGGCATCAGCGCATCGTTCCCGAACATGCGGCTCTGCGGGAAGTTGAAGCCCTCGGGATCTCGCCAGGGACCGTGGACGAGCCAGTTCAGGAACAGCGTCGCGACATAGACCATCATCAGCGAGACAAGGATCTCGCTGGCGTTGAAGCGGGTGCGCAGGAAGGCCGGGATGGCAGCCCAGAGCGCGCCGCCGAGGATGCCGGCCAGAAGCATGGCGGGCATCAGCCACGGCCCCTCCTCGCCCCAGAAGGCCAGCGCAAGGCCGCCGCCCAGGACGGCCCCCATCACGAGCTGCCCTTCTGCCCCGATGTTCCAGACATTGGCCCGGAAGCCGATCGCGAGACCGACCGCGGTCAGGGTCAGCGGCGTCGCCTTCACGGCCAGCTCTCCGAGCCCGTAGAAGGTCGAGACCGGCTCGACGAAATACGCATGCAGCGCCCGGCCGGGCGGGTAGCCCAGCGCCGCGAACAGCGCCGTGCCGGCCAGCAGCGTGAGCGCGACCGCCAGCACCGGCGTCATCCAGACCATGACGGGCGAGGCTTCGCCCCGGGGGACCAGCCTAGGCCACATCGCGGTCGCCCTTCCCGGCTTCGGACCGGTCGAAAAGCCCGCCCATCAGCAGCCCGATCTGCTCGACCGAGGTCTGACCGACGGGCTGGGGATGGGACAAGCGTCCGTGGAACATCACCGCGATGCGGTCGCACAGCGCGAACAGCTCGTCCAGGTCCTGGGACACGACCAGCACGGCGGCGCCGTCGGCCGCGAGGTCGATCAGCGCTTGGTGGATGGCGGCGGCGGCACCCGCATCCACACCCCAGGTCGGTGCCGCAGCGACCAGCAGCCGCGGCTTGTTCAGGATCTCGCGTCCGATGATGAATTTCTGCAGGTTGCCGCCCGAGAGCGAGCGCGCCTCGGCGCCATGGCCGCGCGTCGCGACCTTGAAGAGGTCAATGATGCGATCGGCGAAGGCCCGCGCCCCCTGCCCGTCGATCACCCCCGAGCGCACGAGCCCGCGGGACGCCGCCCCGCCGAGAATCGCGTTCTCCGCCAGCGTCATCTCGGGCACCGCGCCGCGGCCGAGCCGCTCCTCGGGGACGAAGGCCAGGCCGAGGGCACGCCGTGCCCTGGGGCCCAGGTGCCCGGCGGCTTGGCCTTCGATCTCGACATGGTCGGCAGCCGTGGTGCTCTCGCCGGAGAGGGCGGCCAGCAGCTCGGCTTGGCCGTTCCCGGCAACTCCGGCGATCCCCAGGATCTCGCCCGCGCGCACCTCGAAGGACACGTCCCTCAGCTCGGTCGCGAAGGGATCGTCGGAGGTCGAGGACAGGTTGCGCACCACCAGCCGCGGCGCGTGGGCGCTTTCGACGGGCTCGTGAGCCGGGACCACCAGGTCGCCGCCGATCATCATCTCGGCCAGGGTCCGCGCCGAGACGGTGCGGGGGTCGACGGCACCAACGATGCGGCCGCCGCGCAGCACCGTCGCCTGGGTGCACAGCGAGCGGATCTCCTCGAGCTTGTGGCTGATATAGAGGATCGTCACCCCCTCATCGGCGAGCTGGCGCAGGGTCTCGAAAAGGCGCGAGACCTCCTGCGGGGTCAGGACGGAGGTAGGCTCGTCCATGATCAGCAGCTTGGGCTCCTGCAGCAGGCAGCGAAGGATCTCGACCCGCTGCCGCTCCCCCACGGAGAGGGAGAAGACATGGCGGTCGGGGTCGACATCGAGCCCGTATCGCTTTGAGACCTCGCGAATGCGCGCCGCAAGATCCCTCGGACGCGGTGCCGAATCGAGGCCTAGCGCGATGTTCTCCGCCGCCGTCAGGCTCTCGAAGAGTGAGAAGTGCTGGAAGACCATGCCGATGCCGAGGCGCCGGGCGTCGGCGGGGCTTGCGATGGTGACCGGCCGGCCCTCCCAGAGCAACGTGCCGGAGTCCGCCTTCAGGACGCCGTAGATGATCTTGACCAGCGTGCTCTTGCCCGCGCCGTTCTCCCCCAGGAGGGCATGGATCTCCCCGGGATCCAGCACGAGGTCAACATGGTCGTTGGCGAGGGTGCCCGGAAATCCCTTGGTGATGCCGCGCGCTTCGAGCCTTGGAACGGGCCGCTCCTGGGAGCCGGCATTGGGAAAGGTCAATCTGCACTCCTGACAGAGGGCGCCAGCGGCCCGCGTACCATAGCGTCACGCCGTTGCGATGCAAACCAAGAGCCGCAGCCCCGCGCCTCGTCACGCCGCGCGGGCGCCGGTCGCTCCCAGCCCCGCTGCCGCTTTGAAGGGCGATTGCCGCCCGGGATGCGTCTGCCGCCGCGCGCCCGACCCGTTGCACCTGGAACTTTGACGCACCGGCGGGGACGGCGCACAGTGCTGCCTGTCCTGGCGTTCCAGGAGGGAATTCGGGAGCGGCGCCGCGACCCGACACCGGAATCAGGGGCGAGCACACCGAGGCGAGCACATCGGGAGCGAGCAGATGGGCATCCGCGTTTGCATCGCTGGCGCCACCGGCTGGGTCGGACGCGAGCTGGTGAGCGCCGTCATGGCGGCGCCGGATCTGAGCCTGTCGGGCGCAGTGGCCCGCGGAGCCGCTGGAGCCGCGCTCGGCGGCGTGATCGTGGCGCCGACGCTGGGCGAGGCGCTCGGCGCGCCGAGCGACGTGGTGGTCGACTACACCAAGCCGGACGCCGTGAAGGCGCATGTGCTGACGGCGCTCGCGCACGGGTGCCACGTCGTGATCGGCACTTCCGGGCTGACCGCGGAGGACTATGCCGAGATCGACGAGGCGGCGCGCAGGGCCGGGCGCGGCGTCGTCGCCGCCGGGAACTTCTCGGTCACGGCGGCTCTGATGCAGCGCTTCACGCTGATCGCGGCGGCCTTCGTTCCAGATGTCGAGGTGATCGACTACGCCGGAGCATCCAGGCCGGACGTGCCCAGCGGCACGGCGCGAGAGCTGGCGGAGCGGCTCGAGAGCGCCCGCTGCGGCCTCGGCACCGCCCGGCCGATCGACGGGCTGCACGGCCCGGCGAACGTGCGGGGCGCATCCGTCCGGGGCACGCGCGTTCATTCGCTGCGCCTGCCGGGCTACGTGCTGTCCTGCGAGGCGGTGCTGGGGCTGTCCGGCGAAAGGCTCACCATCCGGCACGACGCCGGGTCCGGCGCGGAGCCCTACGTCGCGGGGACGCTCCTGGCGATCCGCCGGGCGCCCGACGTGACCGGGCTCGTGCGCGGTATGGACCGGCTGATGTTCGGCGATTTCTGATCGGGAAGTACGGACGGGGCAGCGGGTTCCGCTGCCCCGTCCGGCATACCTGCCCGCTCAGGACTTGCCGCGCTTTCCGCCCTCGCCCGCCGTTGCGGTCTCGCGCCGCTCGGTCCTGCTCCCCTCGGCATCCCTCAGGGTCTCGGCGCTCTCGCGGGCGGACTTGCCCGACGGCTCGTGGCCGACGACCTCGTCCGCGTCCGGCGGCGTCCCGGCCTCGGCGTCGGGATCGTTGATCGAGACGTGGCGGTGGTAGTTGTCCAGGGTCGGGGCCCGGCGCAGGTCGGAGCGCGGCATACCCGAGATCCGCTCCTGGGAATCGGCGTGCCAGCGGCTTCCGACCAGGAACCCGATGCCGAAGGCGGCGACCGCCAGGATCGCGGCGCCGGTGCCGATCCCCGCGGTCGTTCCCACCCACTCCCGCGCGTCGTCGGCATAGTGTCGCATGCCCTGGTCCTCGCGCCGGTAGCTCTGCTGCCCGACATAGCGCTGCTCGCCGTAGCCTTGCTCGCCATAGCCCTGGCCACCATAGTTCTGGCCGCCGTAGTTCTGGCTGCCGTAGTTCTGACTGCCCTGGCCATAGTCACGCCCATAATCGCGGTCGTAGTAGCCGCCACGCGGGTAGTCGCGGTCCCGCACGTCATCGGAAGCGCCGTAGTAACCCTCGTCGGGGTAGCGGCGGTGTTCGTCCTGATGGCCGTATTGGCGGCCGTAATCGGAACCGTACTGGGACATGGTGCTTCCTTTCCTTCGCTCTCTTGCTTGCTCTGGTTTGGTCTACGCGTAAATCAGCCGTTCACGACGGTGCCGCCGTTGGGATGGAGGGTCTGGCCGGTGACGTAGCTCGCGTCCTCGCTCGCCAGGAAGACGATGCAGGTCGCGACCTCGGCCGGCTGGCCGGCGCGCTTCAGAGGCACGTCCGTTCCAAACTCGGCGACCTTGTCCGCCGGGAAGGTCGAGGGGATCAGCGGCGTCCAGATCGGGCCCGGGGCTACCGCGTTCACGCGGATGCCCTTCTCGGCGAGCGATTGCGAGAGGGCACGCGTGAAGGACACGATCGCGCCCTTGGTCGAGGAATAGTCGAGAAGCTGCGGGTTGCCCTTGTACGCGGTGACAGAGGCCACGTTCACGATGGCCGCGCCCTCGCCCAGGCGCGGCAGCGCCGCCTTGGTCATGAAGAACATCCCGAAGATGTTCGTGCGGAAGGTCCGCTCGAGCTGCTCGGCGCTGATCTTCTCCAGCGATTCCTGGGGATGCTGCTCGGCTGCGTTGTTCACGAGCACATCCAGCCGGCCGAGCTCTCTGACCGCCTGCTCGACGGCGCCGCGGCAGAAGTTCTCGTCGCCGATATCGCCCCTGACGGTGATGCAGCGGCGCCCCTCGGCCTCGACCTCCCGGCGCGCGTCGGCGGCATCCCTGTCCTCGCTGAGATAGACGATCGCGATATCCGCCCCCTCGCGCGCGAGATGGACGGCTGCCGCGCGGCCGATGCCGCTGTCCCCACCGGTGATCAGGGCGACCTTTCCCTCGAACTTGCCTGAGCCGCGATAGCCCGCGCGGATGGTGACGGGCTCGGGCGTCATCTGGCGCTCGCTTCCGGGCCTGCGGTCCTGATGCTGCGGCGGGTTCTTCTGCGGTTCGGCTGCCATAGACAATCCGTCGAAAAGGCGTTGGGTTCCTGCGCTCAACAGCCCGGCCCCAGAGGCGTCACGGTTGGCCGCGCGATCTTTCGGGCGACCGCGCGTTGGTTCCTGACTGACATCCGGATGGAGGAACCATGTCCAATCCGCGCGACCAGATGCCGCCGGCGGGCCCGACGGACGCCTATCCCGACATCCGCGGCGCCGGCCCCGAGGAGACGACCCAGGACGCGATCGTGCGGATCGCGGCTGCGCTCGAGGGCCTGCTCCTGGAGGTGCGGGGCATCCGCGCCCATCTCGGCGTGCCCGAGCCCAAGCCGCCGAAGGCCCCGACCCCCGAATGGCCGCCAAAGGTGGAGACCTGACGGCCCGGGGATGTTCGAGCTGACCTTCCTGGGCACAGGGGCGAGCGTGCCCTCTGCTGCGCGGAACGTCTCGGCCCTGCTGGTGGAGCAGGGTGGACGCCGCTTCCTCGTCGATTGCGGCGAGGGCACCCAGCGCCAGATCATGGCCGCGGGGGTCGGCTTCCGCCGGCTCGATACCGTGCTGCTGACGCATGGCCATCTCGACCACATCCTGGGCCTTGGCGGGCTCGCCGGCACGCTGAACCTGTGGCAGGCGGTCGAGCGCCTGCGCATCCTGGCCGGGCCGGCCCCGCTCGAGCTGGCGCGGCGCCTTCTGCTTGATGTCGTCTGGCCGGGCGGCAGGCCCGGCCGGCTGGCGCTGGAGTTCGTGCCGATCGCCCCCGGACCGCTGATCGAAGACGGGCGGTTCCGCCTGTCGGCCTTTCCGGTGCGGCATGCCGCCCCCGATTGCCTGGGCTTCCGCTTCGATCTGCTGCCGCACCGCCCGCTGCTGGCCGACCGCCTGGCCGAGCTCGGCGTGCCGCCGGGACCCGAGCGCTCGCGCCTGGCGCGCGGCGAGGCGGTTCGCCTGCCCGATGGCCGCCGCGTGGACCCGGAAGCCGTCACCGGCCCGCCGCAGGGCGGCGTCTCGGTGGCGGTGGTGGGCGACGCGGAAACCGTCGACGATCTCGTCGAGCACGTCCGCGGCGCGGATCTCCTGGTCATCGAGGCCAGCTTCATGGCGGCCGATGCCGAGCAGGCGCGTGCCCACAGCCATCTGACCGTTGCCGACGCGGTGAATCTCGCCCGTGCGGCCGGCATCGGGCGGCTGTGCCTGAACCACCAGTCCTCGCGCTATCGCGAGGGCGCGGTGGCGGCGGAGGCGGCCGCCCTCTTCCAGGGAGCGCGGGTCGTATCCGACTTCGAGCGCGTGCGCGTGCCGTGACGCGGCCCTGAGGTGTTGTACCAGCGATACCGCCCGATGCCCGCCGGACCCCGATGCCGCTCAAGCCAGCGAAGCCGCCCGTCACCGAGACCGCCGATGGCGCACGGCGCCGCGTCGGGGTCGAACTGGAATTCACGGGGCTGGACGCCCGGACGGTCGCGGCGCTGCTGGCGGAACTCGTCGGCGGCGAGGCCGTCGAGAAGGACCCGCACGCCTTCAAGGTCGTAGGCTCGAGCCTCGGCGACATCAGCGTCGAGCTCGACATGATGGCCGCCCATCCCAAGGAGGGCGAGCCCAAGTGGAACGGGGTGCTGCGCGGACTGCTCGGACATGCCGGCAGCGTGGTGATGCCCTACGAGATGAGCTTCGCGCCGCTGCACTGGGACCGCCTCGCCGAGCTGGACGGGATCTTCGACGCGATGCGCCGCCGCGGCGCCCGCGGGACCGAAGCCAGCCTCGTCAATGCCTTCGGTCTGCACCTGAACCCCGAGATCGCCGATTGCAGCGCCGAATACCTGACGGATCACCTGAAGGCGTTCGTCGTGCTGGAGCCCTGGCTGCGCCATGCCATCCGCATCGACATCGCCCGGGAGATAGCGCCCTACATCGAGCGCTTCCCCCCGGCCTACGCCGCGCGCGTGGCCGATCCCGGCTACCGCCCGGACCTGACGGGGCTGATCGAGGACTATCTTGCCGCGAACCCGTCGCGGAACCGAAGCCTCGACATGCTGCCGGTCTTCGCATGGCTCGACCGGGACAGGATCGCATCCCGGGTTCCCGACGCCCATGTGCGGCCGCGCCCGACCTTCCATTACCGGCTGCCGAACTCGTATCTCGGAGATCCCGGCTGGAGCATCGTGCCCGACTGGAACCGCTGGATTGCAGTGGAGTGGCTGGCGGCCGATCGCGACCGGCTCGAGCGCATGGGCGCGGCTTTCGTCGAAGGCGGCTTCGCGGCTCGCGCAGCGGAATGGGTCGAGGAGACGCACGCATGGCTGCAGGCATGACCCGCGGAGCCGCGGAGGCGGCCGACGCCCGGGCCGGAACCGCCTCGACCGCGCGCCCGCTGGTCGGCGTGACGGGGTCGGACCGCGGCGGGCGCATCATGTGGGCCTGCAACCGCCTGGCCCTGTGGCGGGCAGGCGCCAGGGCGGTCCGCATCACGCCCGGTCGGCCCTTCCCGGCCGAGCGCCTGGATGCCGTGGTGGTGGGCGGAGGGGACGACATCGAGCCTTCGCTCTACGGGCTCGAGGTGACCCCCGCCGTGCGCATCGACCCCGAGCGCGACCGCATGGAGCTGCGGATGCTGGACTGCACCCGCGCCCGCGGCATACCGGTGCTGGGCATCTGCCGGGGCAGCCAGATCATCAACGTGCATCAGGGCGGCACGCTGCACCGGGACATCTACGAGGCCTACGGCAATGCGCCGAAGCTACGGACCGTGCTGCCGCGCAAGCGCGTCCGCATCGAGGCGCAAAGCCGTCTGAGGGAGCTGCTGTGCGGCCAGGAGACCTGCATGGTCAATGCGCTGCACCATCAGTCGGTGGACCGGCTGGGCTCCGGCTTGGTCGTCGCGGCCCTCGACCAGGTCGGCATCGTGCAGGCGGTCGAGGGGACCGGTCCCGGCTTCCTGATCGGCGTGCAGTGGCATCCGGAATTCCTCGTGGCGGATTCCTGTCAGCAGAACCTGTTCCGCTCGCTCGTTGCCGCCGCTGTCGGCGAACGCCTCGCCGTGAGCGCGTGACGCCGGCGCCCGGACGTGCTGAAACGGAGCGGCCATGGCCGCTCTCCTCGCGATCCTCGCATCGCTCCTCTGGGGCTCTGCCGACTTCCTCGGCGGCCTCGCGAGCCGGAAGATCTCCGCCGTCCCGGTCGTCCTGCTGGTGCAGTCCGCCGGCGTCGCGCTGCTGCTCCCCGCCGCCCTCGCGCTGCCGCCGGCCATGGCGCCCGGTGCGCCCCTGCTCGGGTGGGAGGCGCTCGGCTGGGGCGTCGGAGCCGGTCTCGCGAACCTCGCCGGGCTGACGCTTCTCTATGCTGCCCTGTCCATCGGCAGGATGAGCGTTGTGGCACCGATCACCGCAACCTGCGCCATCGTACTGCCGACCCTGGTCGGACTCTCCCTGGGCGAGCGACCCGGCGGCACCGCACTGGCCGGGGTCACGCTCGCGCTGGTCGCCGTGGTCCTGATCGGCCAGGAAGGCAGTCCGGACGACGGGGACAGGGCCGGCCGACGCCCGATCCTTATGGCGCTCGGCTCCGGCATCGGCTTCGCGGCCTTCTATCTGTGCCTGCGCAACGCGGGCAATGGGTCCGGTCTCTGGCCGCTCGTCGTGGCCCGGGGAACGGCGGTGTTGCTGCTCGCCGGAGCTGCCCCGCCCCTGCTCCGCGCGGCACGGCATGGCGCGCATCTCCGACCCGCTCTGGCCTGGGGCACGGCCGCCGGTGTGGTCGACGCCGGAGCAAACATCCTGGCCTTCTTCGCCCTCCAGCAGGGGCCGCTCAGCCTGGTGGCGGCGCTCACCTCGCTGTATCCCGCCAGCACCCTCGCGCTGGCTCGCCTGATCCTGCGCGAGCGGCTGCGCGGCATCCAGGCAACGGGCCTGGCGCTCGCGGCAACTGCCGCAGTTCTGATCGCAGGCTAACTAACAGAAATCGAACAATTGAATTGTTGACGATACGCCGAGCGCGTGTATTCTGTCCCGGAGAGAGGCAAGAAATTACTCATTGCAGTAATTTAATTGCACATGCCTGCCGGACAAGCGCAGATGTCAAAGCATACCGAAGGGCACCGGTATCGTTTTCTCCACCCTCAGGACTATGTGATCCTGGGGCTTGGCGCTGCGGTTGGCGCCGTCTTCGTGCTCGGAACCTATATCTGGATCCACGCCTTCTGAGCGACCTCAGTCCTGCCTCAGCCGGGCATAGACGTCGCCGGAGCCGTCACCGGCCTTCAGACGCGAAAGCCAGGTCGCCAAATCGTCCGCCCTGACCCAATCCTGAAGCTCGAGCCGCTTCGTTTCGCCCCGGGAGACGTTGAACCTGTAGTCGCCCAGGGCGCCGAGCCGCTCTATGCAGGCCAGCGCCATGTCGCGCGTGACCGCGATGTACTCGAAGGACAGGCAGCGAAGCGGGCGCGAAAGCCCGGCCAGGACCTGCTCCTCGAAGCCCTCGACATCGATCTTGCAGAAGGCCGGCTCGCCATGCGCCGCGATCAGCGCATCGAGGGTGGTCACCGGAACCTCGACCGTCTCGTCCCAGCCTTCGCGCGGGAATGACGCATCGTGCCAGACCGCGGCAATCCAGTCGTCCGACAGGGTCGAGAGCGTGGGATAGCGGCGGTTGATGCGGAGCATCGCAAGCCCCGGCGCCGCCCCCGCCGCCCCTTCCACGACGGAGACACGGGCATTGTCCCCATAGAGGCGGCGCAGCACCGTGGCGAAGTCCGGCTGGGGCTCCACCGCGACAACCCGCGCCCCAAGGGCCAGGAAGGCTGCGATGCGATCGCCCATATGGGCACCGACGTCGAAGCAGAGGTCGCCGGACTTCACGAACTGCGCGTAGAAGGCCCGGGAGCGCCGCAGGAACCGCGGGTCCACCCTGTAGATCCAGGCCGAACGTGCCAGCCCGACGGCCCGACTGACGATCCCCGCCATGCGCCCTCCCGGTCCCTTTCCATTTTACCAGCAAAGGGCCGCCGGCGAGAGCGCGGAGCTTGTATCCCAAAGACAAAAGCCCCGGCACGAGGCCGGGGCTTTCCTTTAGGCTACCTGCAACCGCGCGATCAGGCGGACTTACGCTGGGCCCGGCGCTCGGGCTCCTTGCGGCCTTCGACGACGTCGCGGTCGACGATCACTGCCTCGACGCCGTCCATGGCAGGCAGCTCGAACATGGGATCGAGCAGCACGGTCTCGAGGATCGAGCGCAGCCCGCGCGCGCCGGTCTTGCGCTCGATCGCCTTCCCGGCGACCGCCGAGAGCGCGTCGTCCGTGAACTCGAGGTCGATATTCTCGAGCTCGAATAGGCGCTGGTACTGCTTGACCAGAGCGTTCTTGGGCTTGGTCAGGATCTCGATCAGCGCCGCCTCGTCCAGGTCCTCCAGGGTCGCGACCACCGGCAGGCGGCCGACGAATTCCGGGATCAGGCCGAACTTCAGCAGGTCCTCGGGCTCGACCTCGCGGAGCACGTCGCCCGTGCGCCGCTCGTCGGGGCCTCGGACCTCGGCGCCGAAGCCGATCGAGGTGCCCTTGCCGCGCTGGGCGACGATCTTGTCGAGGCCAGCGAAGGCGCCGCCGCAGATGAACAGGATGTTCGAGGTGTCGACCTGGATGTAGTTCTCGCCGGGATGCTTGCGGCCGCCCTGGCGCGGCACCGAGCAGACCGTCCCCTCGATGATCTTGAGCAGGGCCTGCTGCACGCCCTCGCCCGAGACGTCGCGGGTGATCGAGGGGTTGTCGGACTTGCGCGAGATCTTGTCGATCTCGTCGATGTAGACGATTCCGCGCTGGGCCTTGTCGACGTCGAAATCGGCGGCCTGGAGCAGCTTCAGGACGATGTTCTCGACGTCCTCGCCGACATAGCCGGCCTCGGTCAGCGTCGTCGCGTCGGCGACCGCAAAGGGCACGTCGATGATCCGCGCCAGCGTCGAGGCCAGCAGCGTCTTGCCCGAGCCCGTCGGGCCCAGGATCAGGACGTTGGACTTCGCGATCTCGACGTCGTTGCGCCCGGCCGAGGCGTTCTGGGCGAGCCGCTTGTAGTGGTTGTGCACCGCTACGGCCAGAACCTTCTTGGCATGCGCCTGGCCAACCACGTACTCGTCGAGGGTCGCCGCGATCTCGCGTGGCGTCGGAACGCCAGCAACGGACGCGGACGAGGCACCCTTGTCCTCCTGGACGATGTCCATGCAGACGTCGACGCACTCGTTGCAAATGAACACCGTCGGTCCGGCGATCAGCTTTGCGACTTCGCGCTGGCTCTTACCGCAGAAGGAGCAGTAGAGGGTCTGGTTGGATTGGTTCTGAGTCATATCCGAGCTGTTGCGTCGTCCTGGTGCGAGGTCGCCGCCCGAAGGCGACGGAGAGGCGGATCGCCACGCTGGATCAGCGTATACCCACAATGTAGGTTGCCCGCCCAGGAGTTAACAGCTCTTTAGGGCTACGACACGATACGCGGCCCCAATTCAACTCCGGACGGCCCCCTGCCTGGGGCTGCGACATGCTGTGACATATGGTGTCACCAGATCGTCCGGGCCAGATGCTCTCCGCGACCGACCATCGCTGCGAAGCAGCGGCGCGCCGTCGCCTCGTCCGTCCAGCCCGGATCGGCTGCCCGGGCCAGCCCGTCCGGCGTGTCCGGGGCGCCGTCCTCCGCCACCCGGTCGGGATCGAGCGGATAGAGCCGCCCGGCGCGCCGTTCGACCACGGCCCAGCGCCCCTCTCCCTCGACCAGAAGGAAGCTTCCGCCCTCTTCGACGATCCTGATTGCCGCCATGACGCCCCTCGACCTGCTGCCGCGTCAACCGGCGGGCAGGCGGAAGGTCACGGAGAATTGACCATCCGGCGGTGAGGCCCCGCCCCCGCGGACCCGACCCTGGACCGCATGGGGAGCCCGCCGCGCCGGCTACTCGATCGGACGCAGCACGACCTGGAGGCGGCCGCCGTCGCGCGCGTCGGTCCAGGTCCCGGCAAGGCGGCCGTCGTGCCGCGGGCGGAAGCGCAGCACGTTCCGGCCGGGCTCGTCGAAGACCAGCTCCTCGCCGTCGAGCCGGCCGATGCGCTGGTTCGTCTCCGGCTTCTGGTCGGGATCCACGCCGGCCCCGAGCGTGTAGGTTGCCCGTACGCGCTCGCCGTCGACCGCGTCGATGCTCAGCATCACCTCGCGGCCGTTGAGGTAATAGCCGTACCAGCGCCGCTCCAGGGGGCTGCGGGTGCGAACCGCCGCCAGCGAGATGCCCGGGGTGGACGCCGCTGGCGACAGCATCTCGGCCGCGGGCTTGGCGCCCCAGGGCTGCTCGCAGTCCGCGGGGGACGGCGTGCGTCCCTCCTCCGCGAAACGCAGGATGCAGGACCCATACCGCCTCGCGAAAAGCCCCGTCGCGCCGGCATTGTGGCCCGGCAGCTCGGCGGGCTGGTCGATGATCAGGGCCTCGACCCCCTCGGCCGCCAGAATCTCGCCCGAGCGGTCGGCCCGCCCGCCGGGGTCGAAGTCGTCGCCTTGGAAGAAGAACAGTGCGACCTTGGCCCGGCGGACCTCGCGCAGCACGTTGTAGAGCTGCGTCGCGTTCATACGCCAGGTCGAGAAGGCCTCCGAGTGGTTACCGAACGCCGCCGGGGCCGTCGCTACCACCGCGTCAACGGCTTCGCTTCGGCCCGCCGCCATCAGCGACAGGAAGGCGCCGAAGGACTGGCCCGCCAGCACGACCCGCCGGTACCCCTGCGACTTCAGCGCCTCGGCCCGTGCGGCGAGCGCCTGGGAACTGGCCGGCAGCGTGTCGCCGACCCGGCGCCGCTCGAAGCGCACCACATCCCAGCCCGCATCGCGCAGCGCCCGCAGGTAGAGCGGCGAGCGCGACATCATGTCCTCGGAATCCAGCGAGCGGCCATGGCTCCACACCACGACGCCCCGCGCCTGGGCGGGCCCACGCGCAGGCGTGTCGTCGAAGGCCGGGGTGATGTTGGCGTCAAGCGCCCTGGGGGCGGAAGCCGGCAGGACCGCGAGAGCGGCGGCGAACAGGACGGGAAGAAGACGAACCACGGAAGCTCCTCGGGCGTGCCTGCGCTTCCGAGATCATGGGTCCGCGATCCTTAATCATTCCTTTCGCAATCGCAACAATTCCGATGCCGAATACGTCGTCTCAGCTCGCTTCCCGGTGGGGCTCAGCGGGCTCGTCGCCGACCACGCGCGGAACCAGCCACTCGACCGCCTCGGCGAGGGTGGAGACCCAGCCGTCGGCGGCCAGGACGCGGCGCGCGTCGTCGGCCAGGGCCGGGTCGCTCTGGGCCCCCCAGAACCCTACCAGGATCGGCACCGAGGCGCCGTAATGCCCGCGCAGGCGCCGGGCGAGCCGCCGGGCGTGGACGCTCGCCTGGGGGTCCAGGTACGAGAGGCAGATCGCCGAGACGCCGGACCGAGGGAGCGCGGAGATGGCGCGCGGCGCCACGGACTCGCAGGGCAGGACCTCGCCGAGGAGGCCACGCTCGGCCAGCGCCTGGGCCAGCATCGCGGCGGCGGCGCGGTCGAGCTCGTTGCGCGCCGCAATGCACAGGACCGACGGCCCGCGCAGGTCCGCCGCGGGCTCCTCCGCCAGCTCGTCGATCACCTGCAGGGCCCCTTCGGCCACGGCGTGCTGGACCTGCCGGCTCAGCGCGCCGCGGCGTCGGTCCTGCTCGGCGAGCTTAAGCCCCGCCAGGAGGATCTCGTCATAGACCTGGATTGTCGGGCAGTCCTCGCAGGCGGTCTCTATCACCTCGCGCGCCTCGATCACGTCCGCCGCCAGGAGCCGCTGGTAGACCCGCGCCTCGGCCGGCAGGGGCGGCGCGTCGCCCAGCATCACGTCGATGAACCTGAGCTGCGGGACGTGCCGGCCGAGAACCACGAGGCAGACGGTCAGGGGCGTCGCCAGGAGCAGCCCGACCGGCCCCCACAGCGTCGTCCAGAAGATTGCGGCCACGATGATCGCCAGTGGCGACAGGCCGGTGCTGCTGCCATAGAGCCAGGGCTCGACGACGTTGTTGCTGATGAGCTCCACCACCAGGAACAGGGCGACCGTCAGCAGCGGCAGCGTCCAGCCGGGCTCCACCGCGAAGGACAGGACGATCGGGAAGATCGCCGCGATCACCGGCCCCAGGAAGGGGATGAAGCGCAGCACCGTCGACAGCATTCCCCAGAGAAGCGGGTTGGGAATGCCGATCAGCCACAGGCCGATTCCGATCGGCAGGCCATAGGTGACGTTCACGATCAGCTGCATCAGCAGGTAGCGGCTGACCCGCTTGGCCGCGTCGTTCAGCGCCTCGGTGGTCCGGCGTAGGTCGCCCGTCCCCGCCAGGCGGATCACCCGGTCCCGCAGGTCCTCGCGCTGCAGCATGATGAAGATGAGAAAGACGACGGTGATGCCCGCCTGCGCCAGCACCGCGGCGACGGGCCCACCGAGATCGCGCAGCAGCTCGACCGGCGAGGCCTGGGGCTGCTGAATGACGACCGGGACGGGCTCGGGGCCGTTGGCGGGCAGCTGCGCCGCCGGGGCGGCCGGCGCGCCGCGGCCCGCCCCGGCCTGCTGCCTGGGCGGCGGGGGAACCGCCGGCTGCGCCGACGGGTCCTCGGACTTCAGCTCCTCGGTGATGTCGCGCACGATGGAGGTTGCGCGGTCCATGATCCCTTCGCCCGATGAAGCCTGCTTCAGGGAGCGGATCTTCATCAGGATGTTGAATTCATAGTGCTGCAGGTTGTTGGCGAGGTCGACCACCTGGTCCGCCACGACCTTGCCGATGCCCAGCAGGATCGAGAAGGCGAGCATCACAGACAGGACCGTCGAGGGCACCCGCCCGAGCCTGAGGCGTCGCAGCCGCAGCGCCAGGGGCGCGAGCACGAAGCTGAGCAGGATCGCCAGCGCCAGCGGCAGCAGGATGTCGCGCCCGAAGTAGAGCGCCAGCATCGCCACCACGAGAATCCCGAGGATCAGACCCGGCGCGGT
Source organism: Arenibaculum pallidiluteum (assembly GCF_017355985.1). GTDB lineage: Bacteria > Pseudomonadota > Alphaproteobacteria > Azospirillales > Azospirillaceae > Arenibaculum > Arenibaculum pallidiluteum. Next base: position 85,273 of record NZ_JAFIQU010000005.1, on the reverse strand, counting down.
CTTCTGGACGGGCTCGATCGTGACCGGGGTCTCAGGCACAGGCGTGCGGAAAAGTCCGGTCAAGCGGCACCCCCTGGGACGAGTTCATGGCAAACGCTGGCGTGGCTCCCGGCGCGGAAAGGACACGGCGCGGCCGGCGGGACCGCGCTGTGCACGCGACCCTTGATCCGTGATGAGGCGATCCGGGATGAGGTGATGCGGTCGGATACCTGCCGCAATCTGATCGGGAACGACGCAGCGCGCCGCGTGGCGACACCGTCCTGTCCAACACGGTCGTGCAACGCCCGTCCTTCCCGAAGAGCTTCCGGGTACTAAACAAGCGTCGCGCCGTCCTGTGCCAGGACGGCGGCCTCGGCAGTACGGAAATGGCGGGGACCCTCGGCCCCCGCCCTCCCTGAGCGCTCAGACGTCCGTACGGTCGATGTCGCTGCGGCGGGTGCGATCCGCGGTGGTCCGGCTGTCCTCGATCTCGACCTCGGTGTGCCGGACGGTATCGCGGATCTCCTGCGTCTCGGTCGCGACGTCCTTGCGGACCACGACCTCCTCGCGGACACGGGCCTCCTTGGCCACGACGGCCTCCTCGTCGGTCTCGGTCACCTCGATCGTCCGCTCCCGGAAGGCGTCGGCGGGAATCTCCGCCGCCGGGCGGTCGACGGCCCGGCGCTCCACGGTGACGGTCTCGTCGCGCAGCGTCACGCGGTCTTCCACGGGCGTCTCGACCACATGCGCGCGGACCCGCACAGAGCCGCGCTCGATCTGCCGCTTCCCGACGTGAAGCTCTTCCTCGACAACGGGGATGACTTCCTCGTCCCCGACTCCCGCCGTGGTCCCGGCCGTGGTGCCAGTGCGCCCCGCATCGACGTCCCGCATCCCGGCCGCGGCGTCGCTCAGGGTCGAGGCGTAGCGGGCGCGTTCCCCGGCCGCCTCGTCAACGCCGTAGTCGGCGCTCCCGGCCTCGTAGCCGGTCCATCCGGCCTCGCGGTAGGACGCGGCGCGCGAGCCGAGATCCACCGGCCCGTGGCGCTCGATCACGTCGAGGGCACGGTCCACATCGGCCGAGGCGACCCGGGCGATCAGCAGGGATCCGCCGCGCCGAACGCCTTCGGCGTAGATCTCGGCATCCTGCTGAGGCACGCCGAGCCGCGTCAGCGACGCGACGCGGGCGCCGCCCGAGAAGTCGCCCGCCCATCCGGAGCCGGCATTGAAGCCCGCGCCGGTGCCGCCACTTGCCGCGGTCGCAAGCGCACCGCCCTGGATGTCGATGTCGGTCTGCGAGAACCCTGCCGCGACGAGATCGTCAGAGGCGCGCCGGGCATCCTCGTGGTCGTCGTACAGCGCTACGATGGTCCTGTCGGTCATGGTCCCTTGTCCTCTTCGTCCTGGTGGGAGCGCGGCGGCGGACCGTCGCGCATGACTTCCGCCTGCTCGGCACGCAGCGTGACCGAACGCCGTTCCGTCCGTTCATGCCGCCGCCGCGTCAGGTGGATTTCTTCGCGCAGCACGAGGCGCCGGGTCACGACGACCTCCTCCTCGACCACCGGCACGATCAGCGTGTCGCCCTCCTGCCGGGTCTCGGGAACGACGTCGACCTGTCTTCCGACGGGCACCCGCCGGACCTCCACGTCCTCGCGCCACAGGTCGATCTCGACTGGCTGCTCGCGCTCCTCGACATGGACCTGGACGCGCACGCGCCCGGTCTCCACCTGCCGCTTCCTCACGGACAGGCTCTCCTCAATGAGCGCAATGCGGCCCTCGGCGCCATCGTCCGAAGGACGCTGGGCCTCGTCGCCGGTCACAGCAGCCAGATCAGCGCGAGGACGATCACGATCACCGCGAGCACTGGGACTGCCCAGCGCATGGGCGAGGCCTGCGCCGCGTAGTAGGAGCCGTCGGTCCTGCCGGTGTCGACCGTGCGCATGGTTTCCGTCTGGGTCGCAGGTCCCGTCGAGGTGGTGCTTGCCGCCATTCCGGAGACCGATGCCCCGGATCCGGGGGGCGCCGCCGGTTGCGCGGGATAGACGCCCACCTTCTCGGGGCCCGGGTTCGCTTCCCGTGGAGGATCGCTTCTGGCCATGTCGTCTCGTCCTGCTGGCTTACGGGTTCCGGGCCAACAGGGGTGCCGCCTGCGAGTTCCCTCACTCTCCAAGGGGTTGCATCGGAACGGAACCTTTCCCCGTCAATCGGGTTGGATCGCGAACAGCGCGCCGGGCCCACGCCCGCCGGTCGATCCGGCACGACCTCCTGGTGTCCCGGCCGCCTATCTCGGACGGAAGGCACGGATCATGACCGAAAGAACCTACGAGACGCGGACGGCGGGTCTCGCGGATGCGCGCGGCATCGCGGTCCGGGCCGGCACGCACCGGCGGATCTCATGGGGCGCCCTGTTCGCCGGGGTTGTCCTGGCCCTGGCGATCCAGCTCCTGCTCAGCATGCTGGGTGTCGGGGTCGGCATGACCACGATCGACCCTGCCCAGGGCGGAGCACCCGCCGCCTCGACCCTCGGGATTGGCGCGGGGATCTGGTGGACGGTCAGCTACATGATCTCGCTCGCCGTCGGCGGCTACGTCGCCGCGCGGCTAGCCGGCGTGGTCGTGCGCGGCGACGGCATGATCCACGGCGTGCTGACCTGGGCGCTTGCCCTGCTGGTCAGCGCGTTCCTGGTAAGCAGCGCGCTGAGCGCCGTGATGAGCCGGACCTTCGGGCTGCTCGGCAACATTGCCGGCAGCGCCGGCCAGGCGGTCCAGCAGGCTGCGCCCGATGCCGCCTCCGCACTGCCGACTCCAGACCGCCTGCGCAGCATGGCCGGCGACCTCCTTCGCCCGGGCGACCAGCCGCAGGGCGGCGATGCGCAGTCCCGCCTGACGGACGCGCTGGGCCGCATGGCGAGCGGCCAAGGCGGCGCGGATCAGGCCCGCGAGGAGGCAATCACCGTGATCTCGGAGCAGGCGCAGGTCAGCCGCGACGTGGCGACCCAGCGCGTGCAGCAGATCGAGGGACAGTTCCAGCAGCTTCGCGGCCAGGCGACCCAGGCCGCCGAGACAACCACCGACGCCCTCTCCTCGGCCGGGATCGGCGGCTTCATCGCGCTCCTCCTCGGCGCCCTCTCCGCGCTCTTTGGCGGACGCGCGGGCACCCGCGACCCCGAGGACGTCGTGGTCCACGGCTGACCCGAGGCGTCGAATCAGGAACGACGCCGGGCTTTGCGGCGTCGTTCCGCCTTCGTGACATCTCAGGAAATCAGTTCAAATAACCGGACGTTAAGCATTCCAATGGCTGATTGGCGCCCTCACCCGCGAGGAGCGCCATGTCCGTCCTGTGGTTCGCCGTCAGCCTCTATCTCGTATTCGCCGCCGTCGCAGTCTACGAGGCGGAGGTCGACCCCATGCCGGGCGCAGGCGTGGCCGAGATCTGCCTGGCGGCCCTGCTCTTCGCCCTTGCCGAGCCCCTGCGCTCGCTGCTGCGCCGGGTCCGGACCATCATCTGAGACCGGCAGCATATCCGCCGTCAGGCTCGATCGAGGCTGCCTATTCGGCCGCCGCGGCGCGCGCGGGATCGGCGAAGGCCAGGCGTGTCGCCGCCTGCCCACGCTCGAGCTGCCCCTCGAGCTGGCGCATCAGGGTCGCGAGGATTCGCTCCCGCGCGGCGCCGGGCACGCGCAGGCGCGCCAGCCCCCCGTGGTCCAGTACCAGCTCCAGCCCCGTCTCGTTCCGTGTCAGGGCGACGCGCAGATGCGCGCTGCCATCCTGTGGAAGGCCTTCGAGCACCTCGGCCAGCAGCTCGTCGAAGGCGAGCGCGAACGGGGTCGCGGTGTCGAGGTCCATACGCCCGACCTCGAACTCCACCGTCGTGGCGACGCTGCGCGGGGCAGCCTGGTTCGCGCACATGGCCTCGGCGAAGGCGCGCACGTCGACCTCCGCCATGTCGCCTTCGCGATAGAGCGTCCGCATCACCGCGCCCACGGCGCTGATGTGGCGGACCTGGCGCAGGAGCGGGCGCCGCGCGTCGCCCTCGGGCAGGGTCCGGGCCTGCAGGTTGCAGAGCGAAGACAGGATCTGCAGCGTGTTCCTGATCCGGTGGTGCAACTCGCGGATCAGGACCTCCTTGTCGCGGAGCAGGTTCCGCAACCGGTCCTCCGAGCGCAGACGCACGGCGACCTCGTGACCGAGGCGCTCGACCTTGTCGTTCAGCGCCATGAAGGAGGTCGAGGCCTTGATGCGGGGCCTCAGATGCAGGCAGATGCCGCCGTCCTGCCGCCAGCCCTCGACCCGGAAGTCCCGAGGCACCCCCTCGGCGTCGCGCAGCACCAGGACGCCCGGCAGCGGGCCGTCGGAGGTGGCGCAGCGCAGCAGGTAGTCGTGCAGCGAACTCTTCTCGGGATCCGCAAGGAAGTCGCCGAGCTCCTCGCCCGCGTCCTGGATGATGCCGAGCTCTCGGCGGGCCGTGCTGTTGGCGGTCAGAATCCGCCCCTGGGACGTGACCAGGAGCAGTGGCTCCGACAAGGCCTCGGCCGGGACGTACAGGTCATGCATTCGTCAGGCGCCCCCGCGGGGTCCCCGCCCGGGACCCGGTCTGCGCAGCTGGCATTGAAGCCCGCCGCCCCCGGTCCGAAACTGCTGGCCGGGTTACCAGGGAACGCGCAGAGCCCGCCTCGGTTCACCGCCCTGCCACTTCCGCGAACGATTGGGAAGAGGTTGAGCGAAGAACCGATTCCGGGTTAGGCCAAAGGTGCGAAGCGCACCTCGCGCCGCTCAATCCGGATTGCGTGCGAGCTGGGCCGGAATCGCGCGGGTTGCCGGCCGGCGCGCCGCGCCGGACGGCGCGGCGGCGCGCAGGGACGGCTTCGGGCGCGGCACTGGCGGCGTGCCGGCCTCGGATGCGGCGCCAGCGGCGCTCGCAGGAGCGACCGCCGCCGCGGGAACGATGACGGCCGGCGAGACGTCTGCCGGGGCCGGCGCAGCGGCCGAGGCGAGCGCGGTCGGCGGCACGGCCTCCGGCGCAACGGCCGTGACGGCCGGGGACGGCGCAGCAGGTGCCGGAACGGCGGCAATGGCGGGCGGCTCCGCGAAACCGGCGGGGCGTGCAGCCGCAGCCCAGGGGAGCCGCTTGAGCTGGGCGCGGTCCACGGGCCCTACCCCGATGCGGGCAAGCTCGTCGTCGCCGAACGCGTTGGCGAGCAGAACCCGAGCGCGCAGCCGATGCATGGGCTTCAGCGCCTTCCAGAGCGTTCCCGCCTCCTGGGCAGCCGGGACGCTGCCGGCCAGCGCCGCCGCGACGTACCAGCGGAGCGCCGACGGAGGATCCCAGATGAAGCCATGCCCGCGGGCATAGTTCCGCGCGACGGCCTCGGCGGCAGAGGCCTCGCCCGCCTCGGCGCGGCGAAGGAGGTCCTCCATCTCGGCGCGCAGTGGATCGAAGGCCGGTGTGGCCGCCGGCGGCGCGACGGGCGCCGCGGCAGCCGCCGTAGCTGCAGCCGGAGCCGCCTTCGCCGCGGTTGTCTTGGCCGGCCCGGCGTGGCCCTGCGGCGCTGCCGCGGTGAGGACGAGGAGAAGCAGCCCGGCGAGCGGCCGGGCAAGGGGGGCGCGGAGAGATGGCATGGGGGCGAGCATCGGGCCTGAGCGGCTTGGTTCGACCCTGGAACGGTATTGGTGCCCTGCTCAAAAGATGATTAACGGCATTGTCGCCTAGCATGTGGCCGTACGAAATCCCGGGAGTGTTGCGCCGCTGCATCGCCAGACGGTCGCACCCGGTTCGCCACCCCTTCCCGGACCCGCTATCTGGGCCGAAGACGGAATCCTGTCCTGCGCTGTTGGATGATGCGGTGAGCGGGATGTGATCGATGCCGAGCGATGGAGCCGTTAGACTGTCGGACGTTCTCGAGCCGCTTCTGAACGCGGCCGAGGGCAGCGACGAAGACGTGGAGCAGGCCGTCGGCCTAGTGGCCGAGGCTCTGGCCGCGCTCGGCGTACTGGTGGTCGAGGCGAGCGGCCAGCCGGTGCCTGGGGCCAGCGACGAGAAGGCCGTGCTCGCCGCCCTGAACACCTACGCACGCATGCTGGTGCGGCTTGGCCGCATGGACGACGCAATCGAGGTGACGCAGCTGATGACCCGCATCGGGCGGCTTGAGTCGCGCCCCCGCGATCCCCGCCCGCCCGCGCTCTGACGCCGCGCCCTGGCCACCCGCGTCGACGCCGCGGCGCCCGATCCCTCTCACCCTGCCCCCGCTGACCTCACCTTGCTGCCCTCATCTTGCCGACCCCATCTTGCCGAGAAGGAGGCCCGACCGTGACCGGACCCACGCCGATCCCGCCCGAACTGCCGGAGCCCGGCCAGCAGCCGCCAACCGAGCCTCCGCCGCTGGAACCGGGCGAGCGGGACCCGATTCCGCCGCCTCCGGCCTGACCGGCTCAGCGGAGTTCCGAGAGAAAGCGCTGGCGCCGCTGGACAAGGTAGATCGCGGGCCGGTCCACCATGTCGGTGATGACGAGGTCGAGCACGACGCGGCCGCCGGGCAGCACGTCGCCCTTGTCGAAGACGGCGAGATCGATGGGCTCGCTAGTGACGGTGGCGGTCTCGTAGGCGTCGGCGCGGATCCGCCGCTGCTCCATGCTGCCTTGGCCGAAGCTGAGGCCGTCGTCCTGGGGGCTCGGGCGGCCCGGTATCGACTGGAGCTCCAGGTCGTAGCCCGGCCAGATCTCTTCGGTCCGGTTGATCACGACCTTCCGAAGGGCGAACCCGATGTCATGTCCGCTCAGGATCCGGTTCCGCCGGGGGTTCCTGGGCGTGCGCTCCGGCGCACCGCGGATCACCAGCACCGCCTCGCCGGCGTCCGTGATCTCCTCGACCACGACGAAGGGGTCCTGGGGTGTCCCGCTGCCAGAGCCGGACAGGATGCGGAACCCGCCGAACTCGTCGCTGAAGGTGACGCCCTCGAGCGTCACGGGCTCGGCACGCGCGGACGCACCCGCGACGGTCGCGAGAATCGCCGCGAGGAGCAGGGCAAGGCTGGAGGCACGGGTCTCGGCCGCGGCGGCAAGAGTCCCGAAGCGCCGCGCCATGCATCCCCCCTGCCCCACCGACGAGGCCGGCATTAGAGCCCATGCCCGCCGGGCGCGGCAAGCCGCGGCTCCCAACCGCTGGCCGCTAGCCCTCGGCCACGGCGGGAAGCAGAGCCGCCGTTGCGTCGACGCGCAGGCACCGCGCCTGGTGCCCGGCGCCGACCGGCTCGGGTCCCGGGGCCGTCGTGGCGCAGGTTGCCGTCGCCAGGAAGCAGCGCGGCGCGAACGGGCAGCCTGGCGGCAGGTCCGCAAGATCCGGAGGCGCGCCGGGGATCGTCTCCAGCCGGGCGCCCTTGGCGAGCGCGCCGTGCGCGCGCGAGCGCAGGAGGCCGATGGTGTAGGGATGGCGGGGCCGGCGGATCACCTCGCGCATGGGGCCCGATTCCACGACGCGTCCGGCATACATGACCGCGATGCGGTCAGCGACCTCCACCGCGACGCCGATGTCGTGTGTCACGAAGATCACGGCCAGGCCGAACTCCCGCTGCAACTCGCGGACCAGCACCAGGATCTGGATCTGCACCGTCGCGTCGAGCGCCGTCGTCGGCTCGTCCGCCAGCAGGAGCTGCGGCCGGCACGAAAGCGCCAGCGCGATCATGGCGCGCTGGCGCATGCCGCCGGACATCTCGTGCGGATAGGCCTGCAGCCGCCGCTCCGGCGAAGGGATCCGCACCCTCTCGAAGAGCGCGAGGGCCCGCGCCATGGCCTCGTTGCGCGAGCAGCCGTCATGCACCATCACGGCCTCGGCTATCTGCTGCCCGAGCGTGTAGACGGGGTCGAGGGCGAGCGAGGGCTCCTGGAAGATCATGGCCGCCGTGCGGCCCCGGAAGGCGCGCAGCTCGCGCCGGCCCAGTGCGGCGACGTCCTGCCCGGCGACGCGGACCGTGCCCTCCATGCGCGATTTGCCTTCGGGGTTCAGCCGCATCAGGGCGCGCAGGGTGACGGATTTCCCGGACCCCGACTCCCCCAGAATCGCCAGCGTCTCCCCGCGCTCGACCTCGAGGTCGACGCCGCTGACGGCGGGGACCGGTTTGCCGCCGCCGGTGAAGGTGACACGCAGGTCCTTGATCTCGACGATCGGCATCGCTCACTCCGCGGCGGCGGGCGCAGCGGGCGCCCGGGGATGGCCGGACCCCGGCTCAAGCATGAGGCAGGCGGCCCGATGATCCGGACGCGCCGACGGGAGAACCGCCGCGGGAGCCGGCGTGAGGACCGGCGTGCGCCGGGCGCATGCATCGGCGACGAAGGCGCAGCGGGTGTGGAACCGGCAGCCCGGCGGCGGGTCGATGGGGTTCGGAGGATCGCCGGCGATGGGCGGGGCCTCGGTCCGGGCGTCGGGATCCATGGACGGCATGGACCGGGTCAGCGCCGCGGTGTACGGGTGCAGAGCCGCGGAGAAGAGCGCCTCTGACGGACCGATCTCGGCGACGCGGCCGAGATACATCACCATGACCCTGTCCGACACGAAGCGGACCACGTTCAGGTCATGGCTAATGAAGAGATAGGTGAGCCCGAACTCCTGCTTGAGGTCGGCCAGCAGATTCAGGACCTGCGCCTCCACCGACTTGTCGAGCGCAGAGACCGCCTCGTCGAGGATCAGGAGCCGGGGCCTGAGCGCGAGCGCCCGCGCGATGTTCACGCGCTGGCGCTGCCCGCCCGAAAGCTCGTGCGGATAGCGCCCGGCGAAGCGCGCGGGATCCAGCCCCACGCGCGCCAGCAGGTCCCGCGCTCGCTCGACCGCCTGGCGCCGGGGCACGCCATGCACGCTGGGACCGAAGGCGATGGACGCCTCGATGGTCAGGCGCGGATTCAGCGAGGCATAGCTGTCCTGGAAGACCATCTGGACCTGCCGGCGGTACTCGCGCAGCGGCAGCTCCCGCGAACCCACCTTCTCGCCGTCGAAGATCAGCTCGCCTGCGCTGGGATTGATCAAATGCATCAGGAGCCGTGCGGTGGTCGACTTCCCGCACCCGGATTCCCCCACGATCCCGAGCGTCTCGCCCTTCAGCACGTCGAAGTCCACCCCGTCCACCGCGTGCACGGCCGCCTTGGACCGGCCCAGCAATTTGCCCGGCAGGGCAAAGTGCCTGACCAGCCCGCGCACCGTGAGAAGCGGCTGTGCCGGCCCGCCCCGGCCGGACCCGGGGTCCGTGGCAGCCTGCGATCCGCCGTTCATCGCTTCACGTCCATGGCCGAGCGAAGGCCGTCCGAGAACAGGTTGAAGGCGATGGAGGTGACGAAGATCATCACCCCTGGCAGGGCCGCGACCCAGGGGTTCACGTAGATCGCCGTGCGCAGCGTGTTCAGCATCAAGCCCCACTCCGGTTCCGGGGGCCGCACGCCGAGCCCCAGGAACGAGAGGCCCGAGGCCAGGATCATGGAGACCGAGACCAGCCCAGTCGCATAGACGAAGATCGGCCCAAGCACATTCCCGAGGACATGGACGCGCACGATCGTGAAGGCGCCGGCACCCGAGGCGCGCGCGGCCTCGACGTAGTCGCGCCCGCGAACCTGGGTCGTCACCGCCTCGGCCACGCGCACGATCGGCGGCACGAACACGATGGTCAGTGACAGCAGCGCGTTGCCTAGGCCCGCGCCCAGCGCGCCCGACAGGGCGACGGCCAGCAGCACGGAGGGGAAGGCGTAGAGCACGTCGACGCTCCGCATGATCACGGTGTTGATCCGGCCACCCGCGAAACCCGCGAGGATCCCCGCCGCCGAGCCCAGGACAAAGGCGACTAGAACCGGCGTCACGCCCATCAGCAGGGACCAGCGGGCGCCGTGGATCAGGCGCGACAGCATGTCCCGGCCGAGCTCGTCCGTGCCGAGCGGGAAGCCCGCGGTGCCGATCGGCCGCAGGCGACGGAGCGTGGCGCCGCGGTACGGGTCCGCCGGGGCGACATAGTCCGCCAGCAGCGCCACCGCGACGATCGCAAGGATGACGGCCAGCGCGGCCACCGCCACCCTGTCCCGGCGCAGGCGCCGGAACACCGAGGACCAGTAGCCTTCCGAACGTTCGAAGACGGGCGCCGCCGGCCGTGTCAGCGGCAGTTGCATGACCATGGCTCAGCCCCTCTGGATCCGCGGGTCGAGCCCCGTCTGGAGGACGTCGACGGCGAGGTTCAGGAAGACGAAGAAGAGCGCGAGCACCAGGATCGTGCCCTGGAGCAGCGGCAAGTCGCGCTGGAAGATCGCCGCGTTGAGCAGGAAGCCGGTCCCCGGCCAGGAGAAGACGGTCTCGATCAGGATCGAACCGCCGAGCAGGTAGCCGAGCTGGAGGCCCATCACCGCCAGAGCCGTGGGCGCGGCGTTCTTGACGACGTGGCGGAACACGCCGCGGTCGCCCAGCCCCTTGGCCCGGAGGGCGCCGACGAACTCTTGTCCAAGGATGTCCGCGACCAGCGCGCGCACCGTCCGTGCGATGATTCCCATGGGGATCACCGACATGGTCACGGCGGGCAGGATCAGGTGCCGCATATGGGCCCAGTTCCAGGCCCAGTCGCCGGATCCGTCGGGACCGGCCCCGGTCGGCGGCAGCAGGTTGAGCTCTACCGAGAAGACGATCACGAGCACCATGCCAAGCCAGTAATGCGGCACGGAGACGCCCACGACCGCCAGGGCGGAGGCCGCCTTGTCGATCCAGCTGTCGTGGAAGTAGCCTGCGACGAAGCCGAACAGGCATCCGAAGGCGAAGCCGATCGCAGTGGCGACCGCCGCCAGCAGCAAGGTGTTGGAGACCGCCCTCAGCACCTCGGAGGCGACCGGCCGCGAAGTGGCGATCGACGTGCCGAGGTCTCCCTGGAGCGCGCGCCCCACCCAGAGCCCGAACTGATGCCAGTAGGGCCGATCGAATCCGTAGGTCGCCATCATCTGTGCCTTCAGCGCCTCCGAGGCGTCGGGCGGCAGCACCGATACCAGCGGATCACCAGGCGCCAGATGCACGAGGACGAAGCAAACCAGGGAGACGCCGACGACGATCGGAATCATGTAGATCAGGCGCCTGAGGACATAGCTGAGCACGGTTCCATCCGTTCGCGCGTGCAGGGGGGGTGCGCCGCCGGCGCGGGGGCCGGCGGCACGGGGCGCGGCTTCTCAGTCCATGGACATCGGTGCGATGTCGATGAACCAGGACTTGGGCTGAACCACGCCCTTGACCTTGGCGGAGAGCGCGCGGGGACCCACGTCGTGGGCAACCCAGAGGAACGGCGCCTCCTCGACGATGCGGGCATGGAGCCGGGCGAGCGCGGCGTCGCGCTCGGCGGCGTCGAAGGACGTCCGCGCATCGGCGACCAGCTTGTCGATCTCGTCGTTCCCGAAGTAACCCCAGTTGTTCGAGGTTGGCGGGAAAGCCTGGGTCGACACGAAGCGCACCATGGCGAAGAAGGGGTCCATGGCGGCGAAGGTCACGTTGGTGGCGTTTGCCCCGCGCGCGTTCGCGTGCTTGGCGCCCTCACGCCAGTTGGTGAAGAGGGCGTTCCACTCGATGACCTCGAGCTCGACGTCGAAGAAGCACTCCTTCAGCGCCTGCTGCAGATATTCGTTCATGGGAATCGGCTGCATCTGGCCGGAGCCCGAGGCCGAGGTGATGGTCTTCACCTTCAGCGGCTTCTGCGCCGAGTAGCCGGCCTCGGTCATCAGCTTCTTCGCCTCGGCGAGATCGTAGCGGATGTCGAACTTCGGGTTTCCCCACCACGGGTGGCCCGGCGGCACCGTTCCCTTCGGGGCGGCCATCAACCCACCCAGCAGCTCCTTCAGCTCGTCGCGGTTCACGCAGAGATTGGCGGCGTGCCGGACGCGCTTGTCCAGCCAGGGCGAGCCCTCGACGAAGGAGAACTGCCAGGGCCAGACATGCGGCTGCTCGTTCATGTAGAGCGAGAAGCCGCGGCTCTTGATCTGGGCGACGGCGTCGGGGGCCGGCGCCTCGATCCAGTCGACCTGGCCCGAAAGCAGCGCCGCGGTACGGGCGTTCGCCTCGGGAAGCGGCAGCAGGACGACGCGGTCGATCTTGGGGCGGCGCTTCTCGTCCCAGTAGGCCTTGTTGGCAACCATCTCGAAGCGCTCGCGCGGGACGAGCCGGATGCCGTCGAAGGGGCCGGTGCCCGAGGGATCCTCGGCGAAGGCGGCCCAGGCGCGCTTCGCGCGCTCCTTCGGGTCGGCGACGTCGGCCGGCACCGCCGCGAGCTTGGCCGCCCAATGGGCCGGCGAGGCCATGAAGAGGTTCGTCAGGTTGATCGGCAGGAACGAATCCGGCTGCGAGGTCGTCAGCTCGACCGTCATGTCGTCGATCTTCCGCGCGGCCTTCAGCGTGGGCATGCGCGAGACCGTCACGCCGACCTGGCTCTGGTCGAAATGCGGCGCGCTCTGGTCCAGCACCTTCTGGACGTTCCAGACCACGGCATCCGCATTGAAGGGCGAGCCGTCGTGGAATTTCACGCCCGGCCGCAGCTTGAAGACCCACTTGGTCCTGTCCGCCGCATCGGCAGCCCATTCCGTCGCCAATCCTGGGATCAGGACCGAGGGACCGTCCGGCTTGGAAAGATCCCAGTGGGTCAGGGCGTCGTACATCGGGATACCGGTGAACCGGTTGCCCTCGAACCCCTGGTCGGGCTGGCCGAGAGTGCGCGGAATATCGGCGGAGGTCATGCCGATGCGCAGCACCTTCTCCTGCGCCTTGGCGGCCATCGGGACGAGCGCCGAGGAAAGACACACGGCCGAGGCCATGAGGAACCTGCGCCAGCTCGCGGCGGGTCGGGTCATCTGGTTGCTCCCTGTTCGTCGGTTGGTTTGCCCAGACCGCCGATCAGCAAGAGGCGTGCCGCCCGGGCGGGACACCGGCCACGCGCCCCGACCGCCCCGTCCGGCCCAAGGGAAAGGCTGCATATTGTGCACAATGCTGTATCCGAGGCAGTCCACGCCCCCTCACGGCGCCCCTCATAGCGTTGCGTCATGCACCAGGATCGGTTCGTCCAGGGACAGAACCTCACAGTCCCGGTCGGGCTCCACCGCCTGGCCCATCACCATGACCAGCTCGCCCGGCGCCCCGATGGCGAAGATGGGGGCGTGCCAGACCCCCGGGGCGTAGTTGAAGGCCTGTCCCCGGGTGGCGACGAAGGCACGGGCGCGGGCGGGATCGGGGCCGCCTGCGACATCGGACTCCGTCACGACCACGAGACACCGACCGGCCGTCGTCGGCACGAAGAGCTGGGACGAGAGGGGATGCCGCTCGAAGCTGCGGACGAGGACGGGAACCCGGCTCGCGGCCATCGCATAGACCGCCACGACCGGCATCGTCCCTGGCCCGTCGAGGATCAGGCCCGCCGGCGCATCGTAGCGCAGCCCCCTGCCCTCGTTCACGGACCGGCCCGTCGCGCCGGCGCTGCCGACGACATGGCCGAAGGGTGCGAAGGCTGCCGCCGAAATCGGCACCGCCGCCAGCTCCCTCATCGGGTCATGCCCCTGTTCACGTCCTGCCCTCGAAACCCGGCGGAATCCTCTCGTGCCAGCGCGCCTGCCGCTCGTAGGCGCGGCCCAGGCGCAGCAGCGTGCCCTCGGCGAAGGGCCGCCCGACGAGCTGCACGCCCAGCGGCAGCCCCTCCGTGGTGAAGCCGGCGGGCACCGAGAGCGCGGGCAGGCCGAGATAGCTGAAGGGCCTCGTGTAGCGCGTCATGAGCCCCAGCACCTCGGCCATGCGCGGCGAGCCCGCGACGTCGGTCTCGGAGATGCCGGGGGCCGGAACGGCGACAGCCGGGCAGATCAGCGCATCCACCTGTGACAACGGCCCCGCGAGGAAGGCATCGAGCGCCGGCCGGCGGGCGCGCAGCGCGTCGATATAGGCGGTGGCCGGGATCGCGAGGCCGACGGACAGCCGCGTGCGGACCTGCGCCGTATACTCGTCGGGCCGCTCGCGCAGCCAGGCTGCGTGGTGGGCCGCCGCCTCGGCGCCGATCACGGTGTTCGCCAGCATGCCGATGCTTTCCAGGTCAGGCATGCGCACGGTGCGCACCGACGCTGCGAGCCGGGCCAGCGCGTCCGCGACCGCCGCCACGGCGTCGGCGATCTCGGGATTCGTCGCCTCGAAGCCGTTCTCCGGCATCCCCAGCCGCAGCCCGGCGACGTCACCGGCATCCTCGGGCGGGGGACGGTCCGCGGCGGTGGGATCGGCCGCGTCGGGCCCACAGATCGCGCGGAGCACGATGCCAACATCCTCGACCGTGCGCGCGAGCGGCCCGATCGTATCCATGGAGGGCGACAGCGGCATGGCGCCGGCGCGGCTGACCCGGCCCCAGGTCGGCTTCATCCCGGCAAGGCCGCAGAAATGGGCAGGCGTGCGGATCGATCCGCCCGTGTCCGAGCCCAGCGCGGCGAAGGCGAGACGGCCCGCCACCGCGGCGGCCGATCCGCTGGAGGACCCGCCGGTGACGCGGTCCCTGTCCCAGGGGTTGCGCGCCGCTCCGAGATAGGCGTTGTGGCCCGTCGGCCCGAAGGCGAACTCGGCCATGTTGAGCGTGCCGAGCTGGATCGCGCCCAGAGCCGAGAGCCGGGAGATCACCGTCGCCGTCACGGGCGCCCGCCAGTCCCGCCGCAGGGCCGAGCCGCAGGTGCAGACCCGACCCTCGCGGTAGAACATGTCCTTGTGCGCCAGCGGCACGCCGTCCAGCGGCGACAGGGCGCGGCCGGCCGCGCGGCGCGCATCAGCCGCCGCCGCCGCCGCGCGCGCCTCCTCCGCCTCCACCGCGATGAAGGCGTTGATCGAAGGGTTCAGCGCCTCGATCCGTGCGAGCGTCGCATCGACCAGCGCGGCCGCCGTCAGGGAGCCGGCCTCGAGCGCGGCCGAGGCCTCGGCCAGGGTCAGCAGCGCGGGATCGCTCATCGCCCGGCCCCGCCGAGCAGCGCCATGCCGAAATCCGCGGTCTCGGCCTCGAAGGGAAGCGCTCGCGTCAGGCGCTGCGCGGGCGCCAGGCTGTGCAGCGCGGCCGAGACGCTCTCGGCCTGCCGCGCCTCCAGCGCGATCCCCTGGGCTTCAATGATGGCTCTGGCAAGCGGCGCCGGAATGTCCATGTCTCTCGCTTTCCCGTCGGTACTTCGCCGCCGGAATTTGCAAGTTCCATGCCTTTCCTGGACCGCCCGGCGCGGGTGCAATGAGCCCGCTCGGGGGGCGCGGATCTCTGCTATCCCTTGGGCACAAGTCAGCGCCCAGCCGCGCGCCGACGACCCGTGAGGACACGATGATCGATGCGAACGGACGACCCATCACGAAGGCGGCCCTCAAGGGCCACCTCGCCACTTACAACGCGGGTGTCCGCGGCTCCAGGGAGTTCATGGCGCTGCCGCGGGCCCTGGTGATCGTCCTCGACAACCTCGCGGTCGGCAAGACGACCTACCTGAAGTGCCAGGACGGGCAGGTCCAGGTCAGCCGCGGGAAGGACCGCCTGATCGCCTCCAGCCTCTGAGAGCGCACGGTCCCGGCCCGACAGGCACGGTCAGAGCGCCAGGCACCGACGGAGGTTCCCGCGCATTCAGTTCGAAGCCTATCGACCGGCTGGGTGCCGCTATGGGGATAGGACCGATGACAGCCGTGCGCCGCGCGCCCGCTGCGGTATTGGTTTGGCCCCGCTGCCGAGTTCCCGAGCTGATCCGAAATGACCCCAAGCGCGTTCGAGGCTGCGCGCCTGCTCCTGCGCCTGTCCCGTTCCGAGTTCGCCGACATGCTGGGCATCAGCGAGGGCGCCGTCGAAGCCTACGAAGGCGCGGGAGCGTCGAGCCTGTCCGAGCGTCCCGAAATCCCTGCCCCACTTGCCCTCGCCGTCGCCGATCTCCTGATCCAGACGGGCCTCGCCGAGCAGAACCGCCGGAAGTTCTAAGCGGAGCGTGGCCCAAAGGGCTCGCCCCCGGTCCCGGGGCCGTCTTCGTCGCCCATTCCCGCGTCCGGCTTCGTTGCGGGGCGGCTTCGTTGCGGGGGTCGGAACGATCGCTACGCGGCGAGCCCTGCACGGACACGCCATGCGCCCAGCCGCTCGACCGCTTCGCGCAGCAGCGGCAGTTACTTGGCGAAGCACAGGCGGATCAGCCTGCGCATGTCGCGTTCGCCGTAGAACGTGCTGACCGGCACTGCCGCCACGCCGGATTCGGCGACCAGGCGCCGGCAGAAGGCGAAATCGTCGCTGCCGGGGTCGAGATCGCCGATGTCCAGGCACAGGAAATACGTGCCGCCGCACTCCAGCGTACTGAAGCCGTGTTCGCGCAGGCCGGTTTCCAGGAAGTCGCGATGCTCCTGCAGGATCGACTGGAGGCCGGCGAAGTAGTGATCCCCCAGGCCGAGCCCGAAAGCCACGGCCGCCTGCAGGTGCGGCGGGGTGGCGAAGGTGAGATACTGGTGGGCGCGTGCGACGGGCGCCAGCCGCTCCGCGCTGGCGGTGACATAGCCGACCTTCCAGCCCGTCACCGAGAACGTCTTCCCCGCTGACCCGATACGAAGGCAACGTCCGCGGGCCTCCGGCAGCGCCATCAGCGGCAAGTGATTACGCCCGTCGAAGGTCAGATGCTCGTAGACCTCATCGCAGACGGCGATCAGGTCGTGGCGTTCCAGCAGGCCCGCAAGGAACTCCAGCTCCTCGCGTGTGAACACCTTGCCGTTCGGGTTCATCGGCGTGTTCAGCAGGATGGCGCGGGTTCGCGGCGTGATCGCGTCGAGGATCCGCTGCCTCGGCAGTTCCCATTGCGGTGGCTCCAGGCGCACCGGTACCGGCACCGCGCCGGCACGGCGCAGGATCACCCCGTAGCTGTCGTAAGCCGGCTGAAAGACGAGCACCTCGTCGCCCGGCTCCAGAAGCCCGAAGAAGCAGTCGGCCAGTGCCTCGGTCGCACCGGAAGTGACCAGCACCTCGGACTGCCAGTCGACCTCGATACCCCAGAATCGGCGGTTGGTCTCGGCGACGGCCTGCCGCAACGCCGGCAGACCGAGCGTCGGCGGGTACTGGTGCGGGCCCGTGCGCAGGGCCTCCTCGGCCGCGGCAATCACCTCGGCCGCCTCGATCCCTTCCGGAAAGCCCTGCCCCAGATTGATCGCCCGATGCTCGGCGGCGAGGCGCGACATTGTTTCGAACACCGACGTACCGGTGTTGCCGAACACCGAATTTACCATAGCCAAGACCTCAATTTGCGCACAAATCACAGATCAAAACCGTCTTGCATCAGGGTTGCGCGGATTTATCTACCATGCAAGGATGTTTTCATCGGTGATTTCACATGGCGATAGTGCATATGCCCGGCGCAATGAGCAGCAGCACCCTGGTGATTGGCAGTGCGCCACGCGATTGTCCGATTGTCGTGAGTCGCGCCATCCGGTTTCGCGGAGCAGCGACGCCACATGGCGCTGGCGACGCGGGCTCTCGCCCCCGCGAACGAACCCAAACCCGACAAGGTGCTGGCCTCCGTGCCGCCCTGGAGCTGCTTCCATGAGCAAATCGCCTTCGAACCGGCCGCGCTGGACCGGACTCTCGACCCGCGCCATTCATCTCGGCTACGACCCGGCCAGCGAGCACGGCGCGCTGACCGCGCCGGTATTCATGACCTCCACCTATGCCTTCGAGACCGTGGAGGACGGCGCAGCTCTGTTCCGCGGCGAGAGGGAGGGCTACATCTACGGCCGCACCAGGAATCCGACGCAGGCGCTGCTCGAAGCGCGTGTGGCCGACCTGGAGGGGGCTGAAGCCGGGCTGGCGGTCGCTTCCGGCATGGCGGCGATCTCCGCGACCCTATGGACCCTCCTCCAGGCGGGCGACGTCGTGGTGATTGACAGCACGCTGTACGGCAACAGCTTCGCGCTGTTCATGCGCGGGGTGACACGCTTCGGCGTGCGCGTGGAGGTAGCGGATTTCACGGACCTGGACGATGTCGCCCGTGCGATGGCGCTGCGGCCGAAGCTCGTGCATTTCGAGACGCCGGCGAACCCCAATCTGCGCGTCGTCGACATCGCCGCAGTAAGCGCTCTGGCGCATGACGTCGGCGCCCTCGTAATGGTCGACAACACCTTCGCCACGCCGATCCTTCAGCGCCCCATCGAACATGGTGCGGATCTGGTCGTGCATTCCGCCACCAAATTCCTGGGAGGCCACGGCGACCTGATCGCAGGCGTGGTGGTCGGCCCTAGGGCTATCCTCGACCGCGTGCGCATGGAGGGGCTGCGCTACCTGACGGGTGCGACCATCGCGCCGCTGACCGCCTTCCTGCTGCTGCGCGGCCTGAAGACACTGGAGCTACGCATCGAGCGCCACAGTGCCTCGGCAGCGGCCGTCGCGGGGCTGCTGGCGGCGCACCCGGCGGTGCGCTGGGTCGGCTACCCGGGCCTGCCCGACGCCCCCGGACATGCCATTGCCAAGCGGCAGATGAGTGGCTTCGGGGGCCTCGTCTCATGCGAGCTGGAAGGCGGGATCGAGGCGGGAGCGCGCTTCATGAACCGGCTGATGCTGGCCACGCGCGCCGTCAGCCTCGGCGATGCCGAGACACTGGTCCAGCACCCCGCCAGCATGACCCATGCCGCCTACACGGCCGAGGAACGCGCCCGCCACGGCATCAGCGACGGGCTCGTCCGCCTCTCCATTGGTCTCGAGAACCTGCCCGACATCCAGGAGGACATCCTGCAGGCCCTCGACGCAGCGGCGCCGCCACGCCGCGGCTGACCTATCACAGGGCCGTCACGAGGCCCCCAGCCACAAGAAGGGAGTTGCTATGATCCATCGTCTTCTAGGGCGCGCCGTGGGCGCTGCCCTGTTCCTCGGCATGATGACGGCCGCAGGGGCCCACGCGGCCGAGCCGGTCCACCTGAAGGTGGGCATCCGCGGGGGCATCAGCGAGCCGATCTGGGAAATCGTCGCGAAGGTGGGCAAGTCCCGCGGCCTCGACATCGAGCCAGTGGTGCTCGCCGGCACGCTGAGCCCGAACGAGGCGCTGAACAGCGGCGAGTTGCAGGCCAACGCGTTCCAGCACATCCCCTTCTACCGCGACCAGGTCAAGCAGCGGGGCTACAAGCTGGCGATCGTCGGCAATACGTATCTTTCGCCGATCGCCTACTATTCCAAGAAGTACAAGTCCCTGAAGGACCTTCCGACAGGGGCCCGGGTTGGCGTGCCTGACGATCCCAGCAATGAAAGCCGCGCGCTCATCGTGCTGCGCGACGAGGGCTTGATCACGCTGCGCGACGGCTTCGACGCCTACAACGAGACCGCCACCCTCGCCGACATCAAGGAGAACCCGCGCAGGCTCGAATTCGTCGAAGCGAAGTCGGTGGTGCTGGCGCGTTCCTACGAGGACGTGGATGCGGCGGCGGTGATCTCCAGCTTCGGCTCGCAGGTCGGCCTCAACGCGGCGCGTGACGGCATTGCCCAGGAGCGGCGTGAGAACAATCCAAACGTCAATATCATCGTCGTTCGCGAACAGGACAAGGATGCCCCCTGGGTGAAGCCGCTGGTGGAATCGTTCCAGTCGCCTGAGGTCCGCGCCTATATCGAGAGGGAACTCGCCGGCGTCCTCATTCCGGCCTTCTGAGCGCGTGGAGGACGATCCGATGCTGCCGCATGGCACCGCCCTGAAGTGCGGCGAGGCCGCACCGCCGGTCCCGCATATCACCTTCGATGCGATCCACAAGGTCTATCCGGGCGGTGTGCAGGCGCTGCACGAACTCTCCTTCACCATTCCGCGCGGCAGCGTCTTCGGCATCATCGGACGGTCGGGCGCGGGCAAATCGACGCTGCTGCGCTCGATCAACATGCTGGAGCGCCCGTCCGGCGGGCGTGTGCTGGTCGACGGCATCGATGTCGGCACGCTGGGCGAGGAGGCGCTGATGCAGCTGCGCCGCCGCATCGGCATGATCTTCCAGCATTTCAACCTGCTGTCGGCAAAGACGGTGCGGGAGAATGTGGGGCTGCCGCTGAGGGTGTCGGGCGTCGGGGCCCCCGAGACCAGCCGCCGGGTGGAGGAGCTTCTGGAACTCGTAGGCATCGCGGACAAGGCCGATGTCTATCCTTCCAAGCTTTCGGGCGGACAGAAGCAGCGCGTCGGCATCGCCCGTGCCCTGGTGCACCGGCCCGACATCCTGCTTTGCGACGAGGCGACTTCGGCGCTCGACCCGGAGACCACGCATGCCATCCTCGACCTGTTGCGCGACATCAACGCCAAGCTCGGGCTGACGATCGTGCTGATCACCCATGACATGGCCGTGATCCGCGCGATCTGCGACGAGGTGCTGGTCCTCGACCAAGGCGGCCGCGTCGAGCAGGGACCGGTCTGGAAGGTCTTTGGCGACCCGCAAGGCGAGGCGACGAGAGCGTTGCTGCGGCCATTGCAGCACGGTGTGCCTGACGACCTCGGCCGACGCCTGCGGCCGGAACCGCCGGCGCGCGGCGGGCACGCCATCCTGGCACTGCGCTTCACTGGCGAAAGCCATCCCGAGGGGCTGTCGCTTGCGAGCCTCATGGCCCTTGCGCCCGAGGCAAGGCTGCTGCACGGCGGAATCGACCGCATTCAGGGCCACGCACAGGGCGACCTGCTGGTCGCCGTGCCCGCCGATTCGATCCGGCCGGTCGCGAGCCTGACCTTTTCTCCCGATTCCATGAGGGTGCTAGGCTATGTCGCCGACGATGTTTGACCGCTACCTGCGTGCCTTCGGGGAAACCCTGACGATGGTCAGCGTGTCGGTCGCGATCGCGATTTCCTGTGGCCTGGTGCTCGCCCTCCTGCTGGTCACTACCGCACCGGGGGGCCTTTACCCGAAGCCGCGCCTGAACAAGGGCCTGTCGGTGGTGGTCAATGTTTTCCGGGCGATCCCCTTCATCATCCTGCTGGTTGCCCTGCTCCCCTTCACCCGCCTCCTCGTCGGCACCACGCTCGGCATCTGGGCGGCAGTCGTGCCGCTCAGCATCCACCTGATCGCGTTCTATACCCGCATTGCCCAGGTCAGCCTGAACGAGGTGGACCACGGCCTGATCGAAGCCGCCCAGGCGATGGGCTTTCGCCGCTGGCACATCGTGCGCCACGTCATCCTGCCCGAGGCACTGCCCGGCATCGTGGGCGGCATGACGGTCTGCGTCATCGCCATGATCAATGCATCGGCGATGGCAGGGGCGGTCGGAGCCGGCGGCCTCGGCGACCTCGCGATTCGCTACGGTTACGAGCGCTATGAGACGCGGGTGCTGTTCGAGATCATCCTCATCCTGATCATCCTGGTAACCACGGTGCAGTTCGGCGGCGAATGGCTTTCGCGCCGCGTCAATCACCGCCGCTGACAGAGGGCGCCGCGCAATGCAAGGGGCTCCCCGCTGTTGACCCTGCTAGCGGTCGCGCTGGGTCGTCGACCGCCGCGAGGCTCCGATGAAACCTGCGAAGCAGGGGCGTGACTGGCCGGTGGCCTGGGTGCTGCTAGCCGGTGTCTGCGTCCTTCTGGGCGCCATTTTGCTGTCCGTCAGGCAGGAGACGGCAACCCCGCCGCTGAACGATTCCGACAACAGCTACTCCATGGTCTTTCCGATGGTGCCGCGGCACTGAGCCGGCCGACCCGTTCTCACTGGGGCTGCGGCGCCCGCTCCTCCCGCTCGGCCCCGTCGCGCAGGAACCCCGCAAGCTGCGTACTCACGACCGACGGCTCCTCGTGATGCAGCCAGTGCGTCGCCCTGGGAAGCCGGACCAGCCGCCCGTCATCGCACAAGGAGATCGCGGTCTCGGCCAGGCCGGGCTCGAGGAAGGCGTCGCGCTCGCCCCAGATCAGCAGCGTCGGCAGGCGCACCCGGCCTGAAGGAAGAGGGCCCCTGCGGCGCAACGCCCGATACCAGTTCAGCATCGCCGTCAGCGCGCCGGGCTGCGACCAGTCGGCCCGGCAGCGTGCGATATCCTCGGCGGAGAAGGTGCCGCGCCGGGCCGTACCCACCATGCTCCGCACGAGCAGCGCGCAGCCCCGGGCACGCAGCGCCGCCTCCGGCAGGAAGGGGAGCTGAAAGAACAGGACGTACCAGCTCCGCAGCGCCTGGCGCGGGTTGCGGCGGGCGAAGGACGCCAGCGTCGCCGGGTGGGGCGCGTTGAGCACCGCGATGCGCGAGACCTCCGCGGGATCGCGCATCGCCAGCCACCAGGCGACGATCCCTCCCCAGTCGTGGCCGACCACCGCGAAACGGCCGATCCCCTCCGACGCGGCCAGTTCGAGCACGTCCTCGGCGAGCCGGTCGAGCGAATAGGCCTCGATCCCCCGTGGCCTGTCGCTGCGTCCGAAGCCACGCTGGTCCGGCGCCAGCACGCGGAACCCCTGCGCCGCCAGCGTGGTCGCGACGGGGTCCCAGGCCGAGCCCGTCTCGGGAAAGCCGTGCAGCAGGATCACCGGCGGCCCGTCCAGCGGCCCGTGCGCGGCCAGGCGAAGGCGGACTCCCGCACGAGGCAGGCGGACCATCCTGTCCTCCGGCATGCCGGCCCTCCTCTTCGCAACATCAGCCGCGCGCTCAGTCGCGGACGGGGCTCACATCCACCGTCACGGCCAGTGAGTGGTCGCCGCCGCCGATCACCACGCCCTTGAGCGGGCTGACATCGTCGTAGTCGCGCCCCCAGGCGAGGGTGACGTGCTCGTCGCGCGCCAGCGTGTTGTTGGTGGGGTCCACGTCGATCCAGCCGGAGCCGGGCACGAAGGCCGAGACCCAGGCATGCGAGGCATCGCCGCCGACCAGCTTCTCCCCGCCCGGAGGCGGGTGGGTCAGGATGTAGCCGCTGACATAGCGCGCCGGCAGGCCGAGGGCGCGCAGGCAGGCGATCTCGAGATGGGCGAAGTCCTGGCACACTCCGCGCTTCAGCCGGATCACCTCGGCCGGCGCGGTGTCGACGTCGGTGGCGGTGGGATCGTATGTGAAGTCGGCATGGATGCGCCGCGTCAGATCGAGCACCCCGGCCAGGATCGGGCGGCCCGGCGGGAAGCTCTCGCGGGCATAGGCCGTCACCGTGTGGTGCTGCGCGAGGCGCTGCGAGTCGAACAGGAACTCGACGGCTTCGCGCTCCTCCGTGCCGCGCGGGCGGCGCAGGCGGGCGCGCACGGTCTCCCAGGGTGGCGTCGCCCGCGGGTCGACGGGCAGCGGCGGCATCACCTCGACCAGCGTCTCGGCCTCGACCGTCATTGCGCTGTGCGACTGCTGGATCGTGAAGAACAGCACGGGATTGCCGAAATAGTCCTGCTGCCAGGTTCCCAGCGCCGTGGGTTCGGGCCTCAGGGACAGCACGGGCGATGCCGCGCTCTGCCACGGGGTCGCGCGCGGGCACAGGCGGACCGCATGATGGGAGACCTGGACGGAGGAGGAGTAGGTATAGGTCGTGACGTGGCGGACGCGGTATCTCACGGCAAGCTCGCATGCCTCCAGGGCGTCGCCCGCCGTCCTGCCAGCGTGAAGTATTCCCGGGTGATCACCTCGGACAGCTCCCAGATCCTTGAGCGGAAGACCTCCAGCAGCTCGGACAGCTGGTAGCGCCCGCCGTCCTCGGCCGCGCGCGCCAGCACCTCCACGTCGGCGGTGCGCACCGTGCCGGCGAGGAAGATCATCAGCCGCTGCTCCGGCCGCGGCCTCGCCGTGTCGCGGAAGGCGACCATGTTCTCCACATGCTCGGCCAGCACCATGAACTGGTAGGCCAGCGAGCGGGGATTGGTCTCGTCGCACAGCAGCAGGTCGAGCACCGGCAGGTACTGGGGCGCCGAGAGATAGCGCGCCCGATAGGTCATGACGCTGTCGAGGACCGAGAGCAGCAGGTCCAGGACCGGCCCCATCTCGGCCTCGTCGCCGTCCGTGGCGCCGGCCAGCAGATCGATCACGTGCTGCGCGCGCTCGATGCGGCGGCCTGTATCGAAGAACCGCCAGCCGAGGCCGCGGGTCATGTTCTCCATGGCGAGGCCGCTCGCGGCATCCAGCGAAAGCAGCACCGCGTCGAGCCGCGCCTGGATGTCGCCGAAATCTCCGGCATGCGCCGGCGTCAGGGCCGAGACCTTGGCCCCGAGATGCTGGAGGATGCGCCAGGTGTCGATCGACAGGCGGTCGCGGACGGCGGCGGCGGCGCGCTGCACCCGGTCGACCGTGCCGCGCAGCCCTGCCGGCTTCGCGGGGTCGAAATGGTGGCGCGCCAGCTGGGCCAGCGTCTCGGCCGTCCCGGCGGTTCCGGCAGCCGGCGGCAGGCCGAGCGGGCGGCACAGGAGCGGGATTGCGGCCACGTCCACGGCGCCCGCCTGGATGCCGCTCTCGGCGCTGGCGAAGGCGACGCGCAGCATGCGCGTGATGTCCTCGCAGCGCTCGATGTAGCGCCCGAGCCAGTAGAGGTTGTCAGCGACGCGGCTCGGTAGGTCGCGGCCGCCGCGGGTCGGCGTGACCGGCGGCGCCGGCGTGCGGACCGGGGCAGCCGCCGCCGCCTGCCGCTCGGCCAGGACCCAGACGTCCTTGCTGCCGCCGGCGACACCCTGCATCTCGCTCACGGGTCCGGCAGGCGCCACCGCGTCGTCCCGGAACCGCGCCAGGCCGCCCGGCATCACCACGTAGCCGCCATCCTTGGCGACCAGGAAGGCGCGCAGCACCACCGGCCGCGAGACGAGGCTCCCGTCCTCGCGGGCGACGGGGACCAACGAGGGCATCGGCCGCCGCTGGGCGACGAAGGCATGGGGCCTATCCTCGATCTGCGCCGCCAGGGCCTTAAGCCGCTCGCCGTCGAGCGTGTCCCCGTCGACGCCGGGATCGAAGGGATCGTAGGACGAGCGGAAGATCAGTCCGCGGGGCTGCGCCAGCGCATGCCGGGCGGCCTGCTCGTCCCCGCACCACCAGCTGTCGGCCGAGGGCAGCAGCAGCTCTTCGCCGAGCAGGCGCCGTCCGAGCACGGGAAGGAACGGCGCCAGCGCAGGCGCCTGGAGCACGCCGCTGCCCAGCGCGTTCAGCAGGGCGACCGAGCCCGCGCGCGCCGCCTGGACGAGCCCGGCCACGCCGACGCGCGTGTCAGCGTTCAGCTCGATGGGATCGACGGCCGGACCAGGGATGTGGCGCAGGACGACGTCGACGGGCTTCAGCCCATCCAGCGTCTTCAGGAACAGACGCTCGTCCCGCATGGTCAGGTCCTCGCTCTCGACCAGTGTGCAGCCGAGATGGCGGGACAGGTAGGCGTGCTCGAAATAGGTCTCGTGCCAAGGGCCCGGTGTCAGCAGGACGACCCTGGGCGCCTCGTGCCGGACCGGAGACATCCGGCCGAGCAGGTCCCGCAGTGCCTGCAGGAAGGGCAGCAGCGGCTCGACCGGGCTGGCGCGGAACTCGTCGTGGAGTACGCGGGCCACGGCCTGCCGGTTCTCCAGCGCGTAGCCGAGGCCGGCCGGCGCCCCGGTCCGATCCGCGATGACCTGCCACCGCCCGTCCGGACCGCGCGCCAGGTCGGCCGCGTAGATACCGAGGAAGGGTCCGCCCGCGGGCCGGATGCCACGACAGGCCCTGAGATATCCGGGATGGCCGAGGACGACCGCCGGCGGCAGCAGCTCCTCCTCCAGCGTCGTGCGGGGGCCGTAGAGGTCGGCTAGCAGCGCGTTCAGCAGGCGCGCACGCTGCACCAGGCCGGCCGCGATGCCGGCCCATTCCGATGCGGCTATGGGCACGGGAACGGGATCGAGCTGCCACGGCCGGTCGATGCCCGCGGGATCGCCCAGCAGGTGGACGGTCACCCCGGTCTCACGCAGCAGGCCCTGCGCACGCTCGCGCCGCCGCGCGATGTCGGCCGCAGGCCCCGACAGCATGCCATCGAGCACGCGCCAATGGGGCCGTGTCGCATCCGGACCGACCTTCCACTCGTCGTAGGCGCCGTCCATCGAGCCGGACTTCGCGGCTGCCAGGTCCAGATCCACTGCCCTTCCGCCGCCCTGGGAACCCTAATCCCTTCAGGCTAGAACAGACGCAGGTCCAGGCACAGCGGAAAGTCGGGATTGCGCAGCACCTCGCCGGAACCGAGCGGCCCCGCGCTGTGGCCGTGGTCGAAGAAGCGCGCCCGGCGCCGCGCCTCGGCCTCGAAGCCATTGACGGGGAAGGTCTCGTAGTTCCGGCCGCCGGGATGTGCGACGTGATATGTGCACCCGCCGATGGAGCGCCGGGACCAGCCGTCCACCACGTCGAACACCAGCGGGTCGTGGGGCGCGATGGTCGGGTGCAGGGCGGAGGCCGGCTGCCAGGCGCGGTACCGGACGCCGGCCACGAATTCGCCCGGCGTGCCCGTCGGATGCAGCGGCACGCGCTGCCCGTTGCAGGCGATCCAGTGCCGCTCGCCCACCATGTTGGAGACCTTGACCTGAAGCCGCTCGACCGAGCTGTCGACGTAGCGGACCGTGCCTCCGGCGCCGGGCTCCTCGCCCATGACGTGCCAGGGCTCCAGCGCTTGGCGCAGCTCCAGCACCACCCCATCGCGCTCGATCCCGCCGATGCGGGGGAAGCGGAACTCCAGGTGCGGAGCGAACCACGATTCGTCGAAGGCGAAGCCCGCACGGCGCATGTCGGCCATCACGTCGGCCAGGTCCTGCGCCACGAAGTGGGGCAGCATGAAGCGGTCGCGCAGCATGTGCCCCCAGCGCACCAGCGGGTTGCGGTAGGGCTCGTCCCAGAAGCGCGCGATCAGCCCGCGCAGCAGGAGCTGCTGCGCTAGGCTCATGCGGTCGTGGGGCGGCATCTCGAAGGCCCGGAACTCGACGAGGCCCAGGCGTCCAGTGGGCCCGTCGGGCGAGTAGAGCTTGTCGATGCAGATCTCGGTGCGGTGCGTGTTGCCGGTCACGTCGATCAGCACGTTGCGCAGGACCCGGTCCACCAGCCACGGCGGCACGTCGCCGGCCCCGGGTGTGATCTGGCGCAGCGCGATGTCGAGCTCGTAAAGCGAATCGTCGCGCGCCGCGTCCACCCGGGGAGCCTGGCTGGTCGGCCCGATGAACAGGCCCGAGAAGGCGTAGGACAGCGACGGGTGGTTCTGCCAATAGCGGATCAGGCTCGCCAGCAGGTCGGGCCGGCGCAGGAAAGGGCTGTCCGGGGGCGTGGCGCCTCCCACCACGATGTGGTTGCCGCCGCCCGTGCCGGTGTGGCGCCCGTCCAGCATGAACTTCTCGGTCCCGAGCCGCGCCTGGTGCGCCTCGGAATAGAGTCCGCAGGTGATGTCCTGGAGCTCCTCCCACGAGCCGGCCGGATGGACGTTCACCTCGACCACGCCAGGGTCCGGCGTCACCTTGATGACGTTGATGCGCGGGTCGTAGGGCGGCGGGTAGCCCTCCACATGGATCGGCGTCCCGAGCGCGCGCGCCGTGTCCTCGACCGCTGCGACGAGCTCGAGATAGTCGTCGATCCGCTCGACCGGCGGCATGAAGACGCAGAGGCGGCCTTCGCGCGGCTCGACGCACAGCGCGGTGCGCACGCCGTCCGAGACGAGTCCGCGCCGCGTCTCCTCGGGCGCCAGGACCGCGCCGCCGCGCTGCTCCTGCGGAGCGCCCGAGACGGGTGCGGGCGCGCCGCGCCTGTAGGGCTGGCCCTGCGCGTCCGGGTCCGGCAGCGGCGGCAGCTCGCCGAACGGGTCGGCGGGGACCACGTGCGGGAACTCCGCCGCGGGAATCCAGGGCAGCGCCGGCAGCGGCAGGCGGAAGCCCATGGGGGAATCGCCCGGCAGCAGGTACATGCGCTCGCGCCGCAGGGGCCATGGCCCCGTCACCCAGCGCCGTTCATCGCGCGTGTTCCAACGCTGCAGCGGCAGCGCATAGCCGGTGACGGTGCTGAGCCCGCGGGAGAAGACGCGGGCCAGCCGCGCGCGCTCTTCCGGGTCGTCGAGCTTGGAATCGAGCGGGTCGACATTGAGCGGGAGCGCCTGCTCGCGCAGGATGTAGTGGACGGGATCCTCCCAGGCCGGCTTCGCGAAGTCGGGATCGATCTCCAGCCGCTGGGCCAGGGCCTGGGCGAAACGCCCGGCATCCTCGGCCGTCGGGCGGTGGTCGACGCCCTCCTCCGCGATTAGGGAGGGATCTCGCCAGACCGGCACGCCGTCGCGCCGCCAGTAGAGCGCGAAGGCCCAGCGCGGAAGCTGCTCGCCGGGATACCACTTGCCCTGGCCGAATGTCGCCAGCGCCCCGGGCGCGAAGCGGTCGCGCAGGCGGGACAGCAGGTCGGCCGCCCGGGCGCGCTTCGTCGGGCCCAGCGCGGCGGTGTTCCATTCTGCGCCGTCCATGTCGTCGACGGATACGAAGGTCGGCTCGCCGCCCATGGTCAGCCGCACGTCGCCGGCTCCCAGCCGCCGGTCGATCTCGTGGCCCAGCGCGTCGATGGCGCGCCACTGCTCCTCGGAATAAGGCTTGGTGACGCGCGGGCTCTCGTGGATCCGCGTGACGCGCATCTCGTGGTCGAAGAGCACCTCGCACTTCTCGACGGCGCCGGTGACGGGCGCCGCGCTGGACGGGTCCGGCGAGCAGGCCAGCGGGATGTGCCCCTCGCCGGTCAGGAGCCCCGAGGTCGGATCGAGGCCGATCCACCCCGCCCCCGGCAGGTACACCTCCGCCCAGGCGTGCAGGTCGGTGAAGTCGGCGGCCGGACCGGCCGGCCCCTCCAGCGGCTTCACGTCGGGGACGAGCTGGATCAGGTAGCCCGAGGCGAAGCGCGCCGCCAAGCCCAGGTGCCGCAGGAGCTGGACCAGCAGCCAGGCGCTGTCGCGGCAGGAGCCGCTGCGCCGGGTCAGCGTCTCCTCGCAGCTCTGCACGCCGGGCTCCAGCCGGATCGTGTAGCCGATCGCCTGCTGGAGGTCGCGGTTCAGCGCCACCAGGAAGTCGACGGTCTGGCGCGGCGTGCGATCGATTCCGGCGAGATAGTCGGCGAAGGCGGGTCCGGCGTCGGCATCGCGCAGCAGGTAGGGCGCGAGCTCGTGCGCCAGCGCGGGGTCGTAGCTGAAGGGGAAGGTCTCGGCCTCGGGCTCCAGGAAGAAGTCGAAGGGGTTGATCACCGTCATGTCGGCGACAAGGTCGACCGTCACCGAGAAGAGCTGCGTGCGTTCGGGAAAGACCAGCCGCGCCAGGTAGTTGCCCTGGGGGTCCTGCTGCCAGTTGATGAAGTGGGTCTCTGGCTCGACCGTCAGGGAGTACGACAGGATCGGGGTGCGCGAATGCGCCGCCGGTCGCAGGCGCACCACCTGGGGCGACAGAACCACCGGGCGGTCGTAGCGATAGACGGTCTTGTGGGTCAGCGCGACGTGGATGCTCATACCGGGTCCCGGATCTGCGGCTCTGGAAGGCGGCGGTCTGCCCATGCAAAAGCGCCGCCATGGCCCGGGCCGAGGGAGCGGCCGGCGGAAACCGGAGCGGCAGCCGCGTCATATAGCGCGAATCCTGGGCATGTGCCTATTCGCGCGGCCGGCCACCACCATTTCGCCGGTCGCTCACGACTCCATCAGGCGGCGGAGGATCGCGGCGGTCTCGGGATCGGCCGGGAAGAAGGCCTCGATGGCGAGCTCGGAAAGCGTGATGTCGACCGCGGTTCCGAAGACGGTCGTGGTGCTGAACAGGCTGAGCAGCCCCGCCTCAGTCTGCAGCCGCAGCGGCACCACGACCTCGGCCGAGGGATCTTCCGCGGACCGGACGGGTGGGACCCTGGAGACCGGCACGGGATAGGTCGCGAGCTCGTCGTGCAGCGCCGACAGCACCGGATCGGCGCTGACGTCGACCTGACGGGACAGGCGCGCCAGCACGTGATCGCGCCACTGCCGGAGGTTCCGGATGCGCGGCGCCAGCCCGGCGGGATGCAGGCTCAGGCGCAGTACGTTGACCGGCGGCGCCAGTAGCTCGGCCGCGGTGCCGGCCAGCAACGGCGCGACCGCGCGGTTGGCGGTCACGAGGGTCCAGTGGCGGTCGACCGCCAGGGCTGGATACGGCTCGTGGCCTGCCAGCACGAGGTCGACTGCCTTGCGCGCCGCCTGGAGCGCAGGATCGTCGAGACGCCGCTCGCGGTAGACCGGCGCGTAGCCGGCCGCGACCAGGAGCCGGTTCCGCTCGCGCAGCGGCACCTCGAGACGCTCGGCGAGGCGCATCAGCATGGGCCGGCTGGGAACCGACCGGCCGGTCTCCATGAAGCTGATGTGGCGGGTCGACACCTCCGCCTCGCAGGCGAGGTCGAGCTGGCTGAGTCCGCGGCGCTGGCGCCAGCTGCGCAGGAGATCGCCGAGTGCAGCCTGGGCTTCCGACGGGGCTTCTGACACTGATGTACTCCCTGGGAATGCGTGGTCGGCGGATCCTAGCACCGGACCCGTTCCGCCCGCGCGGGCCGGCCAGCGGGCGGAACGGCCGACGGCGATCAGGCGACGGCCGGCGCCGAGCGGCGAAGGCCGATGGCCTGCATCTCGGCGAAGACCGCGACCGCCAGCGCCTGGAGCAGGACGAAGGCGATGCCGAGCGCGTTCGGCGCGACCGGGCCCGCCACAAGGAGCAGAAGGCTGGCGACGACCCACACGGCGTTCAGCATCACCACCCCGAGCACCAGCGCCCGCGGAAGCACGTCCCGCCGGGCAGCCAGCACGAGCGCGCCCGCATAGGGGACGAGCAGCAGCCCTGCCCCCGCCAGCAGCCCGGCCGGCAGCGCCATGACGGGACCTAGTACGGCGCCGCCCGCGACCAGTAGGAGCGCCGCCACGCCGCTGAGGAAGGCGTCGGCGATCAGGGCCTTGCGCAGCAGGGGAGAAATGACGATGGACATGACGTCTTCCCTCTCGTGGGTTGTTGGACGTGTCTGACGAGGGGGATTGGACGCCGGCGACGCCATGGGAACAATTACGTGCGAGGTCATGCCGGCGCCGCAGCCCCATCGGCATCCCCATTGGAGAATCGGTCCATGAGGGGGCTGGACCGGCGCGGCTTTCTGCGCGTCGCGGGCCTTGGCGGCCTCGCGATGGCGTCTGCTGGCCGGGCGCCGTTCACGCCTGCCTGGGCTGCCGGCCCGGGCGCCGGCTGGACCGAAGCCGCGGCGCTGGAATGGGCCGCCGCGCAGCCCTGGCTGGTCGGCGCCAACTACGTGCCGGCCAGCGCCGCCAACGCGCTGGAGATGTGGCAGGCCGGAACCTTCGATCCCGCGCGAATCGATACCGAGCTGGGCTGGGCCGCCTCCCTGGGCATGAACACGATGCGCGTGTTCCTGCACGACCTGCTCTGGCAGGATCCCGACGGATTCCGTGGCCGGGTCGATACCTATCTCGCCATCGCGGCCCGGCACGGCATCCGCACGCTGTTCGTGCTGTTCGATTCCTGCTGGGACCCTTTCCCGCGGCCGGGCCCGCAGCGCCCGCCGAGGCCGGGCGTGCACAACTCCGCCTGGGTCCAGGGCCCTGGGGCGGCGGCGCTGGCCGATCCCGGCCAGGTCCCGCGCCTCGAGACCTATGTCACGGGGATCGTCGGAGCGTTCCGCGAGGATCCGCGCGTGCTGGGCTGGGATGTCTGGAACGAGCCCGACAACACCAACGACAGCAGCTACGGACCGTCCGAGCCGCCGGACAAGGTGGAGCATGTCCTCCGCCTGCTTCCCCTCGCCTTCGACTGGGCCCGGCGGGCCGCTCCGGCCCAGCCGCTGACGAGCGGGGTCTGGGTGGGAGACTGGTCCAGGGACGAGCTTCTCACTCCGGTCCGGCGCATCCAGCTCGACCGCTCGGACGTTGTGACCTTCCACAACTACGGCCCTGCGGCGGAGTTCGAGGAGCGCATCCGGCAGCTCCGCCGGCTTGGCCGCCCGCTGATCTGCACGGAATACATGGCGCGTCCGACGGGAAGCACGTTCGAGACCATCCTGCCGATCGCGCGGCGCGAGCGGGTCGGCGTCATGAACTGGGGGTTCGTCGCCGGACGGACGCAGACCTACCTGCCTTGGGATTCCTGGCAGAGGCCCTATGGCACCGGCGATCCGCCGCTCTGGTTCCACGACGTGCTGCGTCCGGACGGACGGCCGTACCGTGAGGCGGAAGCGGAGATCCTGCGCAGCCTGACGGGTCCCGGCACCGGACGGGACCGGCCGTCCACGTCACCGGCGAGGCCATGAACAATGGCGCAGCACGAGGCGTTATTGGGCCGCCCCGGCCCGAACGCCGCCCTGGACCGATGCGGGCCGATGCGGGGATCGTCATGACGCGACTTTCAGTGCGCCACGCCACCACCTACAGCTACGCGAAGCCGGTGCGGCTGGGCGACCACCGGCTGATGTTCCGGCCCCACGACAGCCATGACCTGCGCCTGATCGGAACGGGCCTCACCATCACGCCGCCTGCCACCGCCATCCGGTGGCTCCACGACGTCTTCGGCAACTCGGTCGCAATCGTCTGCTTCGACGTGGAGACAACGAGGCTGGAGATCGTCAGCACGGTCGAGATCGAGCTGTTCCCGCCCGAGCGGCCCGATTTCCCCATCGAGCCCTACGCCCGCACCTACCCCTTCAGCTACTCGGCCGAGGAGGTCCCGGACCTTGCCCGGACGCTGGAGCGGCACTATCCCGACCCCGACCACAGGGTCGATGCCTGGGCCAAGCAGTTCGTCGTCCCGGACGGGACCTCCGAGGGCGGCCTGATCGATACGGCGCAGCTCCTCGCGCGCATGACACTCGGCATCAAGGATGGCTTCACCTATGTCGCCCGCGAGGCCGAGGGAACGCAGACGCCGGTCGAGACGCTGCAGCTCGGATCGGGGACGTGCCGGGACTTCGCACTGCTGATGATGGAGGCGGTGCGCAGCCTTGGCTTCGCCGCGCGGTTCGTCAGCGGGTACCTCTACGATCCAGCGGTCGACGGCGCGGCCGCCGACACGGTGGGCGCGGGCGCGACGCATGCCTGGGTCCAGGTCTATCTGCCGGGCGCCGGCTGGGTCGAGTTCGACCCCACCAACGGCATCGTCGGCAGCCAGCACCTGATCCGCGTCGCGGTAACGCGCGATCCGTCCCAAGCCATCCCGCTTGCCGGGACCTGGTTCGGCGCGCCGTCGGACTATCTCGGCATGACGGTCTCGGTCGAGGTGACCGCGCGCCGGAACGCCGGAGAGCCCGCTGGATCTCCCGCTGGGCCTCCTGTCGTGCCCTCCTGCGGGCAGGCCGCCCCGGTCCCGCCGGCCGCGGACCGGACTGCGGCCGATCAGCCGCCGGCCGAAGCGCCCGCGGCCTGAGTGACGTGCATGACGCCCTGGCTCCGCCGCAACGCGCACCGCGTCTTTCATCCGCTTGCGGGGGCCAACTTCGGGACGCTGGCGGCCGTTCTGCGCCACGGCGGCGGCGTCTCGCCGCGGCACTTTCACCGGGCCGGTCTTGCGCTAGGCGCTGCCGCGATCCGGTCGGTGCCCGACCTCGTCGAGCGGCGGCGCTTCGCCCGGAGACGCGTGGCGAGGCCGGCGCCGCCGCCGCTGTTCGTCCTCGGCCACTGGCGCAGCGGGACGACGCATCTCTTCAACCTGCTCGCCCAGAACCCGCAGCTCGGCTTCGCCGGACCGCTCGCGGTCGGGCTGCCCTGGGGCTTCCTGGGGATGGGAGGATTCTGGCGCCGCAGGATCGAGGAGTGGCTTCCGCCCGACCGCATCATCGATGCCATGCCCGTCACGCCGGACTCGCCCCAGGAGGACGAGCTGGCCCTCGCGCTGATGCAGCCGCTCTCCTACTACCACGGCATCTTCTTTCCCAGGCGCCTGCACGAGGCGTTCGCCAAGGGCGTCCTGCTGGAGGGCTGCACGCCGGAGGAGGCCGCGCTGCGACGCCAGCGGATGGCGCTGTTCGTCGAGAAGCTGCAGCGCCAGCAGGGGGAGCGGCGCCTTCTGCTCAAGAACCCCGTCCATACGGCTCAGGTGGAGGAGCTTCGCGCGATCTGGCCCGACGCGGCCTTCGTGCACATCCACCGTTGCCCCTTCGAGGTCTTCGCCTCCACCCGGCGGATGCTGCTGACGCTGTTGCGCGAGTTCGCCCTGCAGCCATACGACCCTGCGGCGGTGGACGAGCTGGTGCTCGACCTCTACCCCGCCATGATGCGGCGCCTGGACCGCGCGACGCGCAGCCTGCCCTCCGACCGCTTCGTGGAGGTGCGCTACGAGGATCTCCGCTCCGACCCGCTGGGCGTCGTCGGGCGCATCCATGATGCCCTCCGCCTGGACGGTATGGAGGCGGCGCGGCCCGGGATCGAGCGGCACCTCGCCGCGGTCCGCGGCCACAGGATCGCGCGGAACGCCCTCGATGCCGGCATGCGGGCGCGCCTCGCCCGCCGTTGGGGCTTCGCCTTCGAGCGCTGGGCCTATCCCGCCGGCTGAGGCGCGACCGAGGACTGGATCGCCCCGGCCGCGGGCGATAGCCTGTCGACGCATGGCACCATCGCTGCTCCTCCGCACCGTCCTGCTGGTCCTGGCCCTGATCGCGGGCGGCGCGGCGCGGGCCGAGCCACGCTTCGAGGTCCCGATCGCCTGCGCGGTCGGAAGCGAGTGCTTCCTGCAGAACTACATGGACGAGGATCCCGGGCCCGGGGCGCAGGACTACACCTGCGGCCCGCTCTCCTACGAGGGGCACAACGGGACAGACTTCCGGCTCCGCGACCTCGTCGCCATGGCGCGGGGCATGGAGGTACTGGCCGCGGCGGCGGGCAAGGTCGCCCGCGTGCGCGACGGCATGGACGACGTCAACGTCCGCACCATCGGCATCCCGGCGCTCGGCGGGCGCGACGCCGGCAACGCGGTGGTGATCGACCACGGCGACGGCTGGGAGACGCAGTACAGCCACCTGCGCAAGGGAAGCGTCCGCGTCGCGCCCGGCGACAGGGTCGAGGCCGGGCAGCCCCTCGGCCTCGTCGGCCTCTCGGGCAGGACCGAGTTCCCGCATGTGGATTTCGAGGTCCGCAAGGACGGCCGCCACGTGGACCCCTTCGTCGGACCGGGCGCCCCCCGCGCATGCGGCGGCCAGCGCCGGCCGCTGTGGACCGAGGCCGCGCAGGCGGCGCTCGCCTACCAGGCCAGTGGCGTGCTGATCGCGGGCTTCTCGGCGGAGCCGCCGGAGGCCGAGCGCGTGCGGCGGGGCGAGCAGCGCCTCGACGTGCTGTCCGGCGATCCCGCCGCGATCAGGTTCTGGGTCGACGCCTTCGGCGGGCGGCGCGGTGACACGGTCGCGATCGGCGTCACCGCGCCGGACGGGCGGACGCTCACCAGCGCCGAGGCGAAGCTCGACCGCAACCTGGCTTCGATGTTCCTGGCCACCGAGACGCAGCGCCCGGCGGGCGGCTGGAGAGCCGGCTGCTACCGCGGCGCGGTGGAGCTGCGGCGGGACGGCCGGACCGTCTTCAAGGAGTCGCGCTGCCTGCAGCGGCCAGACTGACGTCTCCAGCCCGGAGGGAAGCGGCCGGAACGAGGTAGCGCGGGGCCACATCGCGCCGCGACAGGCTGGACGCCATCGCGATCCGCGCGGCCTGCAGCGCTTTCCGCGCGCTCTCGTCGGCGAGGGACGGGATCGTCACAGTCTCGCCGGCATCGAAACCGGCCAGCGCCGCGTCGACGAGATCCTCCGGCTCCATGACCCAGTCCGGCGGGGACGATCCGATGTCCTTTCCTGCGCGCTCCCAGATCTCCGTGCGCGTCACGCCCGGCAGAGCCGCGCAGGACCGCCTGGATCCGGACGCCGGTGTCCTGGAGCCGGCGCGCGAGGCTCAGGGACAGATTCAGCATGAACGCCTTGCGCTGTAGGTCGCCTCGAACATCTCGGGCCCCAAGGCCGCGGCCGAGGACAGGTTGACGATCCCGCCCCGTCAGCGCCTGGTCAGCGATCTCACCGCAGCGCGCGCCAGGAGGGTCGGCGTGACGACATTGAGGGCGACGAGGCGCGCGACATCATCCGCATCGGCGCTTGCAAGCCCGCCCGGCAGCCCCATGCCGGCGTTGTTCACGAGCAGCGCAAGGGACTCGTCCGCCTCGATCCTGTGCGCGAGCTCGGCGACCTCCGCGCCATGGGTCAGGTCCGCCCGCAGGATCTCGGCGGACCTGCCCGTCTCCCTCTCCAGTTTCCCGGCCAATGCAGCAAGCCTCGCCCCGTCGCGGGCGACAAGCAGCAGATCGTATCCGCGGCGGGCCAGCCGGTCGGCATAGATCGCCCCGATGCCCGTGGAGGCGCCGGTCACCAGCGGCAGCCCCTGAATTCCTTCGATCACGGACAAGGTCTCCTCCTTGACCAGGGCGCCCGCCACAGGTGCCCGCTTCACGCCGGCCGCTCGATGGCGATGGCTGTCGCCTCGCCGCCGCCGATGCAGAGCGCAGCGACGCCGCGGGTCAGGCCACGCGCCTGCAGGGCATGGAGCAGCGTGACGATCAGCCTGGCCCCGGTCGCGCCGATCGGATGGCCCAGCGCGCAGGCGCCGCCATTGACGTTCAGCCGGCCGCGCTCGATGCCGATCTCGGCCGCCGCGGCCATTGCGACGACGGCGAAGGCCTCGTTGATCTCGAAGAGATCGACGTTGCTGGCCGACCAGCCTGCCCGGTCGAGGAGCTTGCGGATCGCCGGAATGGGCGCGGTGGTGTACCAGGCAGGCTCCTGGCTGTGCGTGGCATGGGCCCGGACCACCGCGAGGACCGGCAGTCCCTCGCGCTCGGCGACTGAACGCCGGGTGAGGAGCAGCGCAGCCGCCCCGTCGGCATTGGCAGAGGCGCTGGCGGCGGTGATCGTGCCGTCCGCCCGGAATGCGGGCTTCAGCAGCGGGATCTTCTCGGGCGAGACCTTCAGGGGGATTTCGTCGCTGTCGACCCTCAGGGCGCCCTGCCTGCTCTCGACGACGAAGGGCTCGATCTCGGCCGCGAAGGCGCCGGATTGCACGGCCGCTCGGGCGCGCATCAGCGTCTCGACCGCATAGGCATCCTGGTCGACGCGCGAGAAGCCGTACCGCGCGGCCGCGGCCTCGCCGAAATCACCCATCGGCCGTCCGCGCTCGTAGGCGTCCTCCAGCCCGTCGAGCATCATGTGGTCGATGACCTGACCGTGCCCCGCGCGATAGCCTGCGCGCGCCTGCGCCAGCAGGTAGGGCGCGCCGGACATCGACTCCATCCCGCCGGCGACGACGATGTCCGCGGAACGCGCAAGCAGGAGATCATGCGCGATCATTGCGGCCTTCATGCCGGAGCCGCAGACCTTGTTGATCGTCGTGGCGCCGACGGCATCGGGCAGCCCGCTCCCGCGTGCGGCCTGCCGTGCGGGCGCCTGCCCCTGCCCGGCGGGCAGGACGCAGCCCATCAGGACCTCGTCCACCTTGGCCGGGCCCAGCCCCGAACGCGCGAGCGCCGCGCGGATGACATGGGAGCCGAGTTGCGGCGCCGGGACCGACGACAGGCTGCCCAGAAACCGGCCGAGCGGCGTGCGGACAGCGGCCGAGATGACG
Organism: Arenibaculum pallidiluteum; assembly: GCF_017355985.1. Classification (GTDB taxonomy): domain Bacteria; phylum Pseudomonadota; class Alphaproteobacteria; order Azospirillales; family Azospirillaceae; genus Arenibaculum; species Arenibaculum pallidiluteum. The sequence goes on along the minus strand of NZ_JAFIQU010000005.1, from coordinate 47,831 downwards.
ACGGGATCATGGGTCATTGGACGTCCTCTGCGATCGGGCCGCGAGGCCCAGGAGCGATGCGAATGCCAGCGTGGCCGCCACTGCGAGCAGGCAGCCCAGCGCGGCGACCGGGCCGAGCGGAAGGCTGGCCGCCAGCGCGGTGCCGAGCGCCGAGCAGACCATCTGCAGGAAGCCGAGCAGCGCGGAGGCGAGACCGGCCCTCGACGCGAATGGCTGGAGCGCCAGCGCCGTGCCCAGCGGGTTCACAAGCCCCATGCCCAGCAGGAAGATCACGATCGCGACGGAGATGGACGCGAGCCCCGGCGCCTCGCTGACCAGGATGAGGATCACCCCGCCCGCCAGCGCCAGCGCGGCACCGGCCATCGCGACCTGCGCGGCTCCCCAGCGATGCGCGAGCCGCGGGGCCAGGAAGCCCGCGCCGAAGACGACAAACACCGTGGCCGCGAAGAACAGCCCGAGCTGCAGCGGGCTCAGCCCCATGACCCCGATCAGGATCGCGGGGGTCGCGCCGAAGAAGGTGCTCAGCCCGCCGACGATGAGGCCGACTGCCAGTGCCGGCAGCACGAAGCGTCCCTCGGCGGCAAGGCTGGCATATGCCCGCGCGACCGTGGCGACCCTGTGCGCCGCCCTGCGGTCCTGATGGTGCGTCTCGCCCATCCCGAACAGGAAGCAGGTCGCGAGAAGCACGCCGCCGAGGCCGACGAAGGCGAAAGCGGAACGCCAGCCGAAGGCGTAGTCGAGCCCGCTGCCCAGCAGTGGCGAGAAGCCTGGGGCGGCCGCCATGGCGATCATCGTCAGGGAAAGCGCGCGGGCCAGCGCCTCGCCTTCGAACAGGTCGCGCGCGATGGCGCGCGACAGGACCGACGCGGCACTGACGCCGAGCGCCTGGACGACCCGACCGGCGACGAGGAACCCGAGGCTTGCCGACATCCCGCAGAGCAGCGTCCCGGCGATGAACACCATCAGCCCGCCGATCACGAGCCGTTTGCGGCCGAATCGGTCGGAAAGCGGCCCCACGACCAGTTGCCCGGCGGCGAAGGCCAGGAAGAAGGCCGAGAGCGTGATGCCGAGACGGCGGGGCTCCACGCCGAGCTCCGCCGCCATCGAGGGGAACGAGGGCAGGATGATGTTGGTGGACAGCGTCCCGATCGCCGCCAGCCCTGCCAGCAGGGAGAGAGTGCCGCCGGTCAGGCGGCGTGCTTCCGTGGCCGACAGGGTGCCGGCCTTTGCAGGGACGGACATCGAAGGTCTCCTAGGTCTCGGATGGTGCAGGCCCGCGCCAGCAACCGCCGCGGGACGGGCGCGAGGGCGCCTCGCGCGCCCTGCGCTCATCGCGTCAGGAAGCGGTCGACGTCGAGGGCGAAATCCTCGATCTCCTGGAACAGGAAGGCGTGTCCGGCGCCGGGATAGAGCACCAGCTTCGCGTTCGGCGCCCGCTGGGACAGGACATAGGAGCGATAGGCCGGCAGCATCACATCATGCGCGCCGTTGGCGACCAGGATCGGCAGCCGCAGTTCGCCGGCGCGGTGCAGGACGCCGCCCCACGACGAGATCGCCTTCATCTGCGCCATGAAGGCGGCGGCCGTCACGTTCGGACCACGGTCGGGCTGGGCGGTTATGCGGGCCCGCGACGCACGACCCGATGCGAGCGCCGCTTCCGTTTCCGGGTAGAAGAGGAAAAGGAAGTCTTTCTCGTCGGTTTCCGGCTTGGTCATCACCTGCTGCACCCGGGGGTGCTGCTGTGGGCCGCCGGTATCCGGGCCGGGGCTGGATCCCGCCACGATCAGCCGGCGCACAAGATGCGGGAAGTCCAGCGCAAGCTGCTGTCCGACGATGCCCCCCAGCGACCATCCCAGCACGTCGACCTGCCGATGGCCCAAGCCATCGATGACTTCGGCGGCCACTGCGGCAATGCCGGCGATCGTCTCGGGCACCGAACCTTCGGACCGGCCGATGCCGGTACTGTCGAAGCGGATGAGGTTGCGATTCTGCGACAGCGCGGCGATGAGGGCCGGGTCCCAGTCATTCATGGTCCCGCGGAAACGCTGCAGCAGGAGCAGCGGTACGCCGCCCCTGGGTCCGTCCTCCCGCCAGGCCAGCCGGCCCTCCCGTGTCTCCACCCAGTTGATGCGGGGCATCCTCGTTCTCCTTCCCGAATGCCCCGTGGGGCGTCGCGTGGTGGAAGGAGAATAGATGCCGCCCGCCATGTCTTAAATGACGTATAGATGTCATTTCGGGACATCGCAGGCGGCATCACGATGCCATCGTGCCCTCGATCAGCCGAAGGCTGCGGCGAAGGCTCTGCGGCGGCTGTCCGTAGGCGCGCAGGAAGGCGCGACGCATCCGGTTGCGATCGGCGAAGCCGGTATCGCGGGCGACGACGTCCATGGAATGCCGCCCCTCCTCCAGCATCGTCTTCGCCGCTTCCAGCCGCAGCCGCTCCACCGCCTTGGCCGGCGACTGGCCGGTCTCCTCCCGGAATACGCGGCTGAACTGGCGGGGCGAGAGGCCGACCGAAGCGGCCAGCTCCTCGACGCTCAGCGGATTGCGCAGATGCTCCTTGGCGTAGACGAGGGCCCGGCGCACCCGGTCCGAACTCGGCTCCAGCTCGAGCAGCGCCGAGAACTGGGACTGGCCACCCGGGCGGCGGTGATAGACGACAAGCTTGCGCGCGATGCCGCGGGACACATCGGCGCCATGGTCGTCCTCGATGAGCGCGAGCGCGAGGTCGATGGCCGAGGTCATGCCCGCCGAGGTCCAGACGCCGCCATCGGCGATGTAGATACGGTCGTCGTCGACGGCGACCTTCGGGAACCGCTCCTGCAGCCGGCGGGCATGGGCCCAGTGCGTCGTCGCCGACCGACCGTCCAGCAGACCCGCCTCGGCCAGGGCGAAGGCGCCGGTACACACGCCCGCCACGCGGCGGCACTGCTTCGCCGCCTGCGCGATGTAGTCGCGCAGAGCCGGAGACACGGGCCTCGGAAGCAGTTCGCCCACCACCATCAACGTGTCCGGGAAGTCGCCCAGCGCCTCGGTTTCGACGCTGACGCCCGAGGAGGAACGGACCGTTCCTCCCTTCTCGGACATCATGCTCAGCCGATAGGCTTCCCGCCCCAGCTCGTGGTTCGCAAACTCGAAGGTGGACACAGGGGCGAGGCCCATGACCTGGAAATGGTCTACCAGAATGAACGCGATCTTCCGCATGGGCCCCCCGTCCGGATCCTCGCTGTAGTCTCGGCCGCCGCCTGACCGTGCGCCGGCAGGTGGCGGGCGGCACCCCTGAGCTGCGGCCCCTGATCCCTTAGCCCCATGCCTGCGCCACGGAACGGGCGATGTAGGCGACCGCGGCCCTGAACTGCTCGTTCCGGCCACGATCCTGCGGAAGCCCCTCCAGCACCGGCTCGCCCGCGAGCCAGCGCGCCTCGGCATCCGGAGTCTCGAGCACCCGGCGCAGGCCGGAGACGAGCTCGTAGGAGGCATCGGGCAGGCCGGCCAGGTCGAGCGCCGCGCAGAGCGCCGCCATGTAGCCGCTGCGCAGCATCGGGCCGACGGGCGCCATGGCGCGCCCGCCCTCCTGCCCTTCGACGAAGGCGCTGATGCAGGCATTCACGTCGAAGGACAGGAGGCTCCGGCAGGCCGTCGGCCGGACCGTGTAGATCGAGCAGGCACCGTCCTCCAGCATGGGACAGGTGACCCCGGCGCTCCGCCGCGCGGCGGCGTCCAGGCCGTGCACGCGCTCGTCCGCGGCAGCCAGACGGCCCAGGATGGCCTCGCGCCGCGCCCCCGTCAGCGAACGCGCGATCAGGAACAGCTCGGGCGCCGTCACCGAGACGAAGATTCGGCAGCAATGCGCGCAGCCCCTGCGGCAGTCGAGGCCCGTCGGCCGGTTGTGCCGGTAGGAGAGCTCGTAGCCGGCATGGAGCTCGGCAGCGGCGTCGCCGGCCCGCCGCGGGTTCGCCGCATCGCGCAGGATCCTGAGGAGCCGGCGCGTCTGCGCCTGCGCGGCCGCCAGGTCCTCGCGCAGCGGCATGCCGCGCCGCAGGATGCGCTCGTCCTCGCGCTCCATCGCCCGTCGGTCGGTCCTGGTCGGCATGGCGGTTCCTCGTGGCGGCCGGTCCAAGTAGCGCATCGCCGCGCGGACCGTCCACAGCCATTGCTGCCACCATCGCGACGGCTTCCTTCGTTCCGGCCCGTCGCCGGACGCAGCCCCCTTCCCGTCAGGGCCCAGCCCTCAGGCAGGGGACACGTCCCGCGGCCGTCCGGACGGCCGCGGGACGCTGGGGCGTCAGGCCCCGAGCAGGGCCCGGGCGTGCCAGGCCATGTGGTCCGCCATGAAGGTCTGGATGAACCAGTAGGAGTGGTCGTAGCCCTGCTGCCGGCGCAGCGTCAGCTTCTGACCCGAGCTCGCCGCCGCCTCCTCCAGCGCCTCGGGCCGGAGCTGGACGGTCAGGAACTGGTCCTCCGTCCCCTGGTCCACCAGGATCGCGTCCTGGCGCGGCTGCCGGCGCATCAGCGCGCTCGCGTCCCACTCCGCCCAGGCCGCGCGGTCCGGCCCCAGATAGTTGCCGAAGGCCTTCTCGCCCCAGGGCACCGCGACAGGGTTCGAGATCGGCGCGAAGGCCGAGACCGAGGCCCAGCGCGCGGGCTCGCGCAGCGAGATAACCAGGGCGCCGTGGCCGCCCATGGAATGGCCCATGATGCCGCGCCGCCCGGCCTGGACGGGGAAGCCGGCTTCGATCAGGGTCGGCAGTTCCTCGTTCACATAGGCGAACATGCGGTAGTGCGGCGCCCAGGGCTCGGCCGCCGCGTTCAGGTAGAAGCCGGCGCCGGTCCCGAAGTCCCAGTCGTCGTCCTCGCCGGGAAGGCCGAGTCCGCGCGGGCTGGTGTCCGGGGCGACGAGAACCAGCCCATGCTCGGCGGCGAGGCGCTGGGCGCCCGCCTTGATCATGAAGGTCTCCTCGGTGCAGGTCAGCCCGGCGAGGAAGTAGACCGCCGGCACGGGACCGCGCTCGGCCTGCGGGGGAACGAAGACGGAGAAGCGCATCTCCGTCCCCGTCTCGGCCGAGGCGTGGCTGTAGAAGCCCATCCTGCCGCCGTGGCAGCGATGCTCGGACCGGGTCTGGAACGCGGCCGCCATCAGTAGATCACCACGCTGCGGATGGATTCCCCGCGCGTCATCAGATCGAAGCCGTCGTTGATGCGATCCAGCGGCATGGTGTGCGTGATCATGTCGTCGATGTTGATCCGGCCTTCCATGTACCAGTCGACGATCTTGGGGACGTCGGTGCGGCCCCTCGCCCCACCGAAGGCCGAGCCCTGCCACACCCGCCCGGTGACGAGCTGGAACGGCCGGGTGGAGATCTCCTGACCGGCGGCGGCCACGCCGATGATGGTCGAGACGCCCCAGCCCTTGTGGCAGCATTCCAGCGCCTGGCGCATCAGCGTCGGGTTGCCCACGCATTCGAAGCTGTAGTCGGCGCCGCCCTTGGTCAGGCTGACGAGATAGGGGACGAGGTCGCCCTCGACCTCCTTGGGATTGACGAAATGCGTCATCCCGAACTTGCGGGCCATCGCCTCGCGGGCCGGGTTGATGTCGACGCCGACGATCATGTCGGCCCCGACCATCCGGGCGCCCTGGATCACGTTCAGGCCGATGCCGCCCAGGCCGAAGACGACGACCTTGGAGCCGGCCTCGACCCGCGCGGTGTAGATCACGGCGCCGATGCCGGTGGTGACGCCGCAGCCGATGTAGCAGACCTTGTCGAAGGGAGCGTCCTCGCGGATCTTCGCGAGCGCGATCTCGGGCAGGACCGTGTAGTTCGCGAAGGTCGAGGTGCCCATGTAGTGGTGGATCGGCTTGCCGCCCAGCGAGAAGCGGCTGGTCCCGTCGGGCATCAGGCCCTGGCCCTGGGTGGCGCGGATCGCCTGGCACAGGTTGGTCTTCTGGCTCAGGCAGTATTCGCACTCGCGGCATTCCGGCGTGTAGAGCGGGATCACGTGGTCGCCCTTGCGCAGGCTCCTGACGCCGGGGCCGACGTCGACGACGACGCCCGCGCCCTCATGGCCCAGGATCGCGGGGAAAAGCCCCTCCGGGTCGGCGCCCGAGAGCGTGTACTTGTCGGTGTGGCAGAGGCCGGTGGCCTTCACCTCGACCAGCACCTCGCCCTCGCGCGGTCCCTCGAGCTGGACCGTCTCGATGCTGAGGGGCTTGCCGGCCTCCCAGGCGACTGCGGCACGCACATCCATTTTCCGTCCTTCTCCCTTCTTGATTGGTCTTTTCAGATCGGGCGCGCACTCTAGCCGACCGCGGCGCCCCGTCGCACCCCCGGGATCGCCTAGGGAACCGACATACCTCCATCGCCCCCGGCGGGAACCGGCACTGCCGGCGCCTCCGCCGCGCGCACCACCGTGACCGTGCACGGCGCCTGCGCCACCACCTGGGACGAGACGCTGCCGAGATAGCGGCGCACCGCCGAATGGCCGCGGGCTCCGACGATCAGGTGATCGACGTGGTTCGCGGCGGCGTAGTCGACGATCGCCGCGGCGGGGTCCGGCGCCTCCAGCACGTGGAAGGTGACGCTGTCCTGCGGCAGCCCCATGGGCTGCGCCCACTGCCTTAGCGCGAGCAGCACCTTGACGTGGAGGTTGTTGCCCTCGGCGTCGACATTCATGTCCATGCCGAAGCGGGCCGTCTTCAGCACGGCAAGGCACGCGAGACGCGCGCCGGGCGTGGCGCGGACGAGGCCGAGAACGCTCCTGCGCTGGGCTTCCAGCAGCGCCCCGGCGGCATTGCCGACATCGACCGCCACCGCAACGAAGGGTGCCGCAGAGAGCTGGGCCGCCGCCGTCCGCCTGGCCGGAGCATCGGCCCCGATGGCGCGGAACCAGCGCCGCAGCACGGCGACGCGACCGTCCCGCCCGGAACGCTCGGCACGGTCCGTCAGCACCACCTGGCCGGGGTTCCGCAGCATCAGGGCCAGTTGCGCCGCCGTGTCGTAGCGCGCATCCGGATCGACCTCCAGGCAGCGCAGGATCACCTCCTGCAGCCAGGCGGGGCAGCGCGGCACGATGGCGCGCGGGGGCACCGGGTCGCGATAGAGGCGCCGGCGCAGCCCGCCGACCGAGGCTGGCGTGCCGAACGGAAAGCGCCCCGTCGCCAGGCGGTACAGCACGGCGCCCAGGGCGAAGATGTCGCTGCGCGGGTCGTCGCGCGAGCCCAGCACCTGCTCGGGAGCCATGTAGGCGCCGGTGCCCATGGGGATCCGGAACTCCTCGGCGAGGAAGTCCGGAAGCTGGTCGTGCCGCGACAGGCCATAGTCGATCAGCACCGCGGCGCCCCCGGGTCGGAAGATCACGTTGGCGGGCTTCACGTCCAGGTGGATCACGTGCTGGCGGTGCAGGTCGTGCAGCGCCGTCGCGACCCTGGCCCCGATGTCGGCGACCTGCTCCGCGGGCAGGGGCGCCCCCTCGGCCAGCGCGCCCAGCGGCTCGCCCTGCACGAACTCCGTCACGATGAAGGCCTGCTCCGAGAAGTCCGCCCCCGCCACATAGCGCGGCACGTGCGGCCCCGTGAGCCTGGGCAGGATCATCTGCTCGACCTCGAAGCCCACGATCGAGACCGGGTCGTCGCCGTATCCGAGGCGCGGGATCTTCATGGCCATGGGGAAGTCCTCCTCCCCGTGCCCCTCCGCGCCCTCGCGCCGGACCATCCAGACCGTTGACATCTCGCCGTCGTGGATGCGCTCCAGCAGCGTGAAGCCGCCGATCACCTGCCCCTTGGCCGGCCGTCTCCTCGCCATCGGATCACCTCCCCTCGATCAGGCGGCGCGCCAGGCTCGCCGGCAGCCCGGCTTCCAGCACCTTCCGGGCCGCACTGTCCACGTCATAGGGCACGCGACGGTAGGTCAGGACCCGCGCCTGGGCGTCGAAGATCGCATAGGACGCCGCGGGATCGCCGTCGCGCGGCTGGCCCACCGCCCCGAGCACCGCCAGCCATCGGCGCTGACGCGGCAGCGGGATGCCCGACCCCGCCACCGGCCGGTAGGTCGAGACGACGCCGTCCGCCCGGCGGTCGTACAGGGCCGGGATATGGACGTGCCCGCAGAAGGCATAGGGGAGCGGGTTCGCCTCGATGCTGCGGCGGGCATCGATGGGGCCCGTGACGTAGCCCCAGCGCCCGGGCTCCCAGGCATTGGCATGGACGAGCAGCGCCTCGCCCAGCACGACGGTCGCCGGCAAGCCTGCGAGGAAGGCGCGGCGCGCGGGCCCCAGCCGCTCCCGCGTCCAGCGGATCGCCTTGGCGGCCTCGGGCCGCATCCGCGGGTCCGGCTCCTGGGCGGCGGCGGCCTCGTCATGGTTCCCCTGAACGACAGGCGCGCCCGCTGCGGCCAGCTCGGCGACGGCGTCCACGACCCAGCCGGGGTCGGCGCCGTAGCCGACGAGATCGCCGAGGACGGCGAAGCCGGTCACCGCCTGGGCACGGGCATCCGCCAGGCAGGCCTCCAGGGCTTCACGATTGGCGTGGATGTCGGCAAGCAGAGCGATGCGCATGGCGGGTCTGGGACACAATCCGTTGAGCCCCATTGTGCCACGCCGGAGCTCCGCCGGTCAGCGGCCTGCACACCGCTGGGATCACGATCTTGGAAGGGGCCGCGTCGCCCGGCGCGGCCCCTTGGGTGGCACTCAGCCCCAGACTTCGCGCGCGATCTCGACGATCATCTCGAGCTTGCGCCACTGCTCGTCCTCGGCGAGCGTGTTGCCCTCCTCGGTCGAGGCGAAGCCGCATTGCGGCGACAGGCAGAGCTGGTCGAGCGGCGCGAACTTCGCGGCCTCGTCGATCCTGCGCTTGATGTCGTCCTTCTTCTCGAGCGTGCCGGTCTTGGAGGTCACCAGGCCGAGCACCACGGTCTTGCCCTTGGGCAGGAAGCGCAGCGGCTCGAACCCGCCGGCGCGGTCGGTGTCCCATTCCATGAAGTAGCCGTCCACGTCGATCCCGTTGAACAGGATCTCGGCGACCGGCTCGTAGCCGCCCGACGCGATGAAGGTCGAGCGGAAGTTGCCGCGGCACAGATGCATGGTGATCCGCATGTCGGCGGGCCGCCCGCGCACCGCCCGGTTGATCATGCCGGCATAGATCTCGGGCTGCTTCGCGGGATCGTCGCCGCGCTCGGCCAGCATCCGGCGCTGCTCGGGATCGCAGAGATAGGCGAAGCTGACATCGTCGAGCTGCAGGTAGCGGCAGCCCGCCTCCGCGAAGGCGCCGACCGCCTTGTTGTAGGCGGCGCCGAGATCCGCGTAGAACGGCTCCATCTCGGGATAGACCGCCTGGTCGATCATCTGCCGCCCCGCGCGGTAATGCAGCATGGACGGAGACGGGATCGTCATCTTCGCCACCCGCGAGGTGTTCTCCTTCACGAAGCGGAAGTGCTCGATCATGGGGTGCGAGGAGAAGCCGAGACGGCCGTTCACCCGCAGGCCCTTGGGCTTGAGCTGGACGCCCTTGAACTGGACGCCCTGCTCCATCCAGAAGCCCTCGACGCCGTCCAGGTGCTCGAGGAAGTCGTAGTGCCAGAAGGCCCGGCGGAACTCGCCGTCGGTCACCGCCTCGAGGCCGATCGTCTCCTGCCGGGCGATGATCTTCCGGATCTCCTGGTCCTCGACGGCGCGCAGCCCATCGGCCGCGAGCTCGCCCTTCTCGCGCTTCTCGCGCGCCTCCTTGAGCGGCGCCGTCCGCAGCAGGCTGCCGACCATGTCGGCGCGGAACGGGGGCGTGGAGCGATGCATGGAAATCCTCCCGAGATACTGATGCTTCAGGAAACGACCCGGCGCCGGGCGGGTCGGGCCGGGCGCTCGCCGACGCCGAGATGCAGGGCAAGCGCCGCCTCGTCCGCCAGCAGGTCCTGGGACGTGGAGTAATGCACCACGGCGCCGCGGTCCAGGATTACGGCCATGTCGGTCACCGGCAGGATCTTGCGCGCCTTCTGCTCCACCAGGATCACCGACAGCCCCTCGTCCCGGATCAGCCGGCGAATCGCCGCCAGCAGCTCGTCCACGATGATGGGCGCCAGCCCCTCCAGCGGCTCGTCCAGCAGCAGAAGCCTGGGGTTGAGCATGAGGGCGCGCCCGACCGCCAGCATCTGCTGCTCGCCCCCGGAAAGCTGGTTTCCGAGGTTGCGCCGCCGCTCGGCAAGGCGCGGGAACATCTCGTAGACCCGCGCGAGCCCCCAGGGCCCCGGCCGGGCCACCGAGGTCAGGTTCTCCTCGACGGTCAGGGAGCGGAAGGTGTTCCGCTCCTGCGGGACCCAGCCGATGCCCGCGGCGGCCCGTTGCTCGGCCCGGAGCCGGGTCACGTCGCGCCCGGCGAAGCGGATCGTTCCAGCGACGCGCGTCGTCAGCCCCACGAGGGTGTCGATCAGCGTCGTCTTCCCGACACCGTTGCGGCCCAGCAGGGCAAGCGAGCGGCCCTCCTCCAGCGCGAGGTCCAGCCCATTCAGCACCACGGCCTCGCCGTAGCCGGCGACCAGGCCCTCGACCGACAGGATCTCAGGCATGGACGACCTCCTCCCCCAGATAGACCGTGCGCACGCGCGGGTCCCGCGCGATCTCGTCGACCGTCCCCTCGGTGAACAGGGCGCCCTGGACCAGCACGGAGATCCGGTCGGCGAAGGAGAAGACCAGCTCCATGTCGTGCTCGATCAGGACCACCGTCACCTCGGCCGGCAGCGCCTCGACCATGTCGAGGATCTCGTGCCGCTCGTCCTCGGGCACGCCCGCCGCCGGCTCGTCCAGCAGCAGCACCTGCGGCCTGCAGGCGAGCGCCGCCGCCATCTCCAGCAGGCGCTGCTTGCCGTAGGGAAGCTGCGCGGTCCGGCGCGTCATCACGTCGCCCAGGCGCATGCGCGTCAGCAGCTCGGCCGCCTCGTCCACGACCTCGCTGCGCGTGCCCAAGCGCCGCCACCACTGCGCGCCCGTGCCCAGGCGCTCCGAAACCGCCAGCGCGACGGTCTCCAGCGGCGTCAGGTCCGCGAAAAGCTGGTTGATCTGGAAGGTCCGCGCCATGCCCTTGCGCACCCGGGCCTGCGGCGAGGCCCGGGTGACGTCCTCGCCGCCCAGCAGCACAGAGCCCGCCGTCGCCGACAGCACGCCGGTCAGCAGGTTCACGAAGGTCGTCTTTCCGGCGCCGTTGGGGCCGATCAGGGCATGGCGGCTGCCGCGCCGGACTGCGATCGAGACATCGGAATTCGCGCGGAACCCGCCGAAATCCTTGGTCAGGCCGCGCGTCTCCAGCGCGATCGAGGACTCGGATGCCACGGTCATGCGCGCCTCCCCACGGCGCGGGCCAGAAGGCCGCGCACCCGCTCGACCATCCGGTCGCGCCCGACCAGGACGAGGACCACCAGGAAGAGGCCCATCCAGAACAGCCAGTAGGCCGGCGTGATCGCCGAGAGCCCGTCCTTCAGCAGCGTGAAGGCGACGGCCCCGACCAGCCCCCCGTAGAGATAGCCGGTCCCGCCGATCACGAGGACCAGCAGCGCGTCCGCCGAGCGGGCGAAGTCCAGGATCTCCAGCGAGACGAACTGGGTCGTCTGCGTCAGGAGGGCGCCGGCGATGCCGGCATAGACGGCGGCCAGCGTGTAGACGGCGACGATGCGGCGCGCGGACGCGATGCCGAGGGATCCCGCCCGCAACCGGTTGTCCTTGAGCGCGCGCAGGGACAGGCCGAACGGCGAATGCACGATCCGGCGCGCCAGCAGGAACAGCACGAACAGCACCGCCAGACTGTAGGCGTAGGCGGTGGTGCCGAAGATGTCGAACTCGAACAGCCCGGCGATCGGCCCCGGCGCGACGCCCAGCAGGCCGTCGGCACCGCCGGTGATCCAGTCGAGCCGGTTGGCGAGCTCGTGGAAGATCAGCGCGACGCCGAGCGTGACCATCAGCCGCGTCAGGTCGGTGCCGCGCAGGATTAGGAAGCTCGACAGGAAGCCCACGGCCCCGGCCAGCGCGCCGGCAGCCAGCAGCCCCGTCAGCGGCTCGGACACGCCGTGCTTGGTCAGCAGGCCGGCGGCATAGGCGCCGATGCCCAGGAAGGCCGCGTGGCCCAGCGACACGATCCCGGCGAAGCCGAGGATCAGGTCGAGCGACAGGGTGAAAAGGCCGAGGATCGCGATCTCGTTCAGCAGCAGATGGCGGTCGGGGAGCGCGAAGAGCGCGCCGACGGCGACGGCCCAGAATGCGAACTCGGCCGGCTTCCAGCGGGACTTGCCGATCAGGAAGTCCCGGGGCGCCGTGGAGGCGGGCGTCCCGCTGGGGGTCCCGCTGGGGGCGGCGGCGCCGTTCAGGGTGGATGCGTCCGACACGGACTTGCTCCTCTCAGGCCGAGCCGCGGGCGAAGAGGCCCTGAGGCCTCAGCATCAGGATGGCGATCATGACGAAGTAGATGATGAAGGCGCCGAGGCCGGGCACGAGGTACTTGCCCGCGACGTCGGTCACCCCGAGCAGCAGGGCGGCGAGCAGCGGTCCCGTCAGCCCCGAGGTGCCGCCCACGGTCACGACGATCAGGAAGTACAGCATGAACTTCAGCGGGAAGGTCGGGTCCAGCCCGACGATCTCCGCCGAGAGGGCGCCGCCCAGGCCGGCGAGGCCCGAGCCGACGGCGAAGGTGACAACGAAGATCCGGCCGACCTCGATCCCGAGGCCGCGGGCCGCCCGCGCGTCGTCCACCGCCGCCCGGAGCTGGCTGCCGAAGCGCGTCGAGGCCAGCGCCCATTGCAGCAGCAGCGTCAGGACCCCGCACAGCCCGATGATCAGCAGGCGGTAGACGCCGACGCCAACCCCCAGGATCTCGACCCGGCCGCGCAGGAAGGCGGGGATCTGCACGATCTGCTGCTGGGATCCCATCAGGAAGTCGACAGCGGCGATCGACATGAAGACGATGCCGATCGAGAACAACACCTGGTCGAGGTGGCTGCGTGAATAGAGCCGCGCGTAGAGCGTTCGTTCGGCCAGCGCGCCGAGCAGCGCCGTGGCGACGAAGGCCAGCGGCAGGCAGGCCAGGAAGGGCACGCCGAAACGCTGCATCAGGACCACAGTCACGTAGCCCCCCGCCATGGCGAAGGCACCGTGGGCCAGGTTCACGAAGTTCATCAGGCCGAGCGTCACGGCGAGGCCGCAGGCCAGGATGAACAGCAGCATGCCGTAGGCGACGCCGTCGAAGAGGATGGTGAGCACCGGAATCTCCGCTGGGGATGGAGCGGGCCGGCGGCCGGCGCGGCAAGGCGCCGGCCGCCGACGGGCCTCAGCCGCCCTTCGCCGCCTTGGTCGGGTCCTTGACGGCTTCGAAGGTCGCGAACTCGACGTTGTGGAGCTCGTCCTCGACCTTCTCGACCTTGCGGATATAGATGTTCTGGACCATCTCCCGCGTCGCGGCATCGATCTGGACTGGCCCGCGCGGACTGGTCCAGCTCATGCCCTTCATGGCGTCCAAGAGCGCGGTGCCGTCGGTCGAGCCGCCGGTCTTCTTCAGTGCCTCGTAGATCACGTGCATGCCGTCCCAGCCGCCCACGGCCATGAAGTTCGGCCGGGCGTTGCTGGCCTTGCGGAAGGCGTCGACGAAGGCCTTGTTCTCCGGCGACTGGTGCGCGGCGGCATAGTGGTGCGAGGTGATGACGCCCAGCGCCGCATCGCCCATGTCGTTCAGGATGTCGTCGTCGGTCACGTCGCCCGTGGCCAGCAGCTTGACACCCGACTTGTCGAGGCCGCGCTCGACGAACTGCTTCATGAACTGGGCCCCGACGCCAGAGGGCACGAAGACGAAGAGCGCGTCGGGCTTGGCGTCCACCACGCGCTGCAGGAAGGGCGCGAAATCGGGGTTGCGCAGGGGCACGCGAAGCTCGCCCACGGACTCGCCGCCCGCGGCGGTGAAGCGGTCCTTGAACGACTTCTCGGCATCGATGCCCGGGCCGTAGTCCGACACCAGGGACATCATCTTCTTCACGCCGTTCTTTGCGGCCCAGTCCGCCATGACGACGGTGGCCTGCGGCAGGGTGAAGCTCGTCCGCACGAAGAAGGGCGACTGCTCGGTGATGGCCGAGGTCGCGGCCGCCATCACGATGGCCGGCACCTTGCCCTGCGTCGCGATGGGCGCGGCGGCGTAGGCGAGCGGCGTCAGGCCGAAACCGCCCAGGAACGACACCTTCTCGTTCACGACCAGCTCCTGCGTCAGGCGCCGGGTGACGTCGGGGGTCCCGGTGTCGTCGCGCACCAGCAGCTCGATCTTGCGGCCGGCGACGGTATCGCCGTGCTGCGCGATGTAGAGCCGCGCCGCAGCCTCGATCTGCCGCCCGGTGGAGGCGAAGGGGCCCGTCATGGGCAGGACCAGACCGACCTTGGCGACCTGCTGGGCCTGGGCGGGAAGCCCGCCGGCGAGGGCGGCCGCAACGGCCGCCGCCGCCAGAAACTGTCTCCTGAGCATCATTCCTCCTGTTCTCTGCATTGGCTGCATTGGTGGTCTTCTTCACGGCCCGCACGGGGCGTGGTCAGGCGCCCGGTGCAGCGGCACCGGGTACCTGGGGCGCCGGACGGGGCGAAAGTCGGCGAGGTGCGGGGCACCGTTCGGCGCGGCATGGGCGCACGGTGCCGGCCGCGGTCGCGGCGGACGGCGGTCCGGCTGCCCCTCTCCCAGGAGGACGCTGGGCCGATCGGACAAGTCACGCCTCCCTGGTGCGGCCATTCGGGACCGACGTTCGATGCGGCTTCGGCGGCGAGGCGCCCCCGCATCGTTATGAAAACGTACAATTGCTCGTGCGAAGTGTCCTATTGCTTCGCTATCCGAATATATGAGCGGCCGGTTATACCGCTGCCCCGCTTCGGCCGGGGGCGGCGCTGCATCCTCGTGCATCATAGGCCCGACGATCGGCATATCAAGCGATCCGCCCGGAACGACGCGCATGCCGCCCCCTATCGCAGCGCGGCGGCGCGGCGCTCGACCCGCCGGATCCCGAACGCGGCCGCCAGCCCGGCGAGTGCCGCGCCGGCCAGGAGCAGCGGGGCCGACGACCAGCCGCCGGCCGTGCTGACGATCAGGGCCAGGGCCGGCGGCCCCACGAGCTGGCCGCAGTTGATGCCCTGCACGATCATGCCGTTCACGGTTCCGACGAGATCCGGCCGCGGCGCGAAGGCGGCCGCCGCTCCGAGCACCGTCGCCGGCAGCAGCCCGCCGACCACCGCGAAGACCAGGCACAGCGCATAGCGCACCAGGCCCGGCATGGACGCGGCGAAGATGCCGAAGGAAGCCGCGCCCATGGCGCAGCATGCCAGGGCCATCAGCGCCCAGCGCGGCCAGCCCCGGCGCAGGAGCCCGCCCGCGGCGACATTGCCGGCGGCATTGCCGTAGACGGCCAGCGCGGTCAGCGGGACGGCCTCGGCCGCCGACAGGCCCTGCCCCTCGATCAGGAAGGTCGGCAGGAAGCCGAACACCGTGATGAAGGACATGCTGTAGAAAAAGAAGCTGACCGCCAGCAGCCACGGCCCGCGCCGGCCGGCGGCAAGCGCCAGGCGGGGCAGCACCCGCCCGCGCGCCGCGCCCGCGCGCCCGGCGCCGCGCGGAAAGGCAACCGCCAGCAGCAGGCCGGAGAGGGCGGTCAGGGCCGCCGCGGCCAGCCATCCCGCCCGCCAGCCGAAGACGTGCAGCAGCGGCACCGAGAGCAGCATCATGGTCCCGAGGCCGAGGGGCATCCAGGCGCCCCAGAGAGCGAAGGCCATGCGCCGGTCCGCCGGCTGCGTCGCATACACGATCAGCCCCGGCGCCGAGACCAGCACGAGGATGAGCCCGCAGCCCTCGACTGCGCGCGACACGAAGAGCTGCAAGGGCGCCAGCGCGGCCGCCCCGGCCAGGCTGCCGCAGGTCAGCAGCCCCAGCCCCGCCAGGAAGGCGCCCCGTGGCCCTACCCTGTCCGTCAGGGCGCCGATGCCCGCCCCGAGGACGGCGCCCACCAGCGCCGTCAGGGACACCACCCAGCCGGCCGCCACCAGGCCGATCCCGAGATCCGAGCGGATCTCCGCCAGGGCGGGCGGCGCCTTTCCGACATGCATGGCCGCGGCGACGCCCGCGAAGACCACGAGCAGGACCCGCCGCCATGCGGTCGCGGCCTCCCGACCGGAAGGATCCGTCCCCGAGACCGCCGACACCCTTCGCCTCCACCACCATGCACGCCCTCCGCGGACGCCAGCCCCGCGGATTACAGACGGCCGGTCCGCTTGACAAGCACAGTACGCCCAACCAAGCTGTTCGGAAATCAGCATTGTGTGCGTTATACGCACACCATCTCCCACGATGGAGGTTGCCCTGTCAACGATCACGTCCCTGCGCGAGGCGGTTTCGGCCCTGGTGCGCGATGGCGACACCGTCGCGCTCGAAGGCTTCACGCACCTGATCCCCCATGCCGCGGGGCACGAGCTGATCCGCCAGGGCCGCCGCGACCTGACGCTGGTCCGCATGACGCCCGACCTGATCTACGACCAGATGATCGGAATGGGATGCGCGTCTCGGCTGGTCTTCTCCTGGGGCGGCAACCCCGGCGTCGGCTCGCTGCACCGACTGCGCGACGCGGTCGAGAACGGCTGGCCGCACCCGCTCGCCATCGACGAGCACAGCCATGCCGGCCTCGCCAACGCCTATGTGGCGGGCGCGTCGAACCTGCCCTTCGCCGTGCTGCGCGGCTATGCCGGGTCCGACCTGCCGCACCACAACGACCGCATCCGGTTCATCACCTGTCCCTTCACCGGCGAGCAGCTGGCGGCGATCCCGTCGATCCGGCCGGACGTGACAATCATCCACGCGCAGAAGGCCGACCGCAGGGGCAACGTGCTGATGTGGGGCATCGTCGGCGTGCAGAAGGAGGCGGTGCTGGCGGCGAAGCGGGCCATCGTGACGGTCGAGGAGATCGTGGACGAATTGGACGCCCCGCCCAACGCCGTGGTGCTGCCGCGCTGGGTGGTCTCGGCGGTCTGCGCGGTGCCGCGCGGCGCCATGCCGTCCTATGCCCAGGGTTACTATGCCCGCGACAACGCCTTCTACAAGCGCTGGGACCCCGTCGCCCGCTCGCGCGAGGGCTTCGCGGCCTGGATGCGCCGCCACGTGCAGGAGACAGAGGATTTCGACGGGTTCCTGCGCGTGCTGGAAGAGACCCGCAGGCAGGAGGCCGCGTGATGACGACCCAGGATTTCAGCGCGACCGAGATGATGACGGTCGCGGCCAGCCGCCTGCTCAAGGACGGCACCGTCTGCTTCGTCGGCATCGGCCTGCCCTCGACCGCGGCCAATCTCGCGCGGCTGACCCACGCCCCGGAGGTCGTGCTGATCTACGAGAGCGGCCCGATCGGCGCCAAGCCCGAGGTGCTGCCCCTCTCCATCGGCGACGGCGAGCTGGCGGAGACCGCCGACACCGTGGTCTCGACGCCGGAGATCTTCCGCTACTGGCTGCAGGGCGGCCGGATCGACGTGGGGTTCCTGGGCGCGGCCCAGATCGACCGCTTCGCCAACATCAACACCACGGTGATCGGCCCCTACGGGAAGCCCCGCACGCGCCTTCCCGGCGCCGGCGGGGCGCCGGAGATCGCGGCCCAGACCAGGGAGGTGTTCATCGTGCTGAAGCAGTCGGCGCGCGCCTTCGTGGGCAAGCTCGACTTCATCACCTCGGCCGGGTATCTCGAGGGCGGCGACGCGCGCGAGCGGGCGCGCCTGCCCGGCAAGGGGCCGACGGCGGTGATCACCGACCTCGGCATCTTGACACCGGACCCGGTAACCAGGGAGCTGACCTTGACGAGCATCCATCCCGGTGTTTCCGTCGAGGAGGTCCGGGCGGCGACCGGCTGGGACCTGAAGGTCGCGCCGGACCTTCGGACGACCGCGGCGCCGGAGCCGCACGAGCTGGCGGCGCTGCGCGACCTTCTCGCGCGCACGGCCAGGGCCCACGGGCAGTCCGCCGGCGGGGAGGCATGAGCATGGCCGAAGCCTTCATCTGCGATGCAGTCCGCACCCCGATCGGCCGCTTCGGCGGCTCGCTGTCGGCCGTGCGCGCCGACGATCTGGCGGCGGTCCCGCTGTCGGCGCTCAAGGCCCGCCACCGGGACGTCGACTGGCAGGCCGTCGACGACGTGATCCTCGGCTGCGCGAACCAGGCGGGCGAGGACAACCGCAACGTCGCGCGCATGGCGCTGCTGCTGGCCGGCCTGCCCGAGACGGTGGGCGGCAGCACCGTGAACCGTCTCTGCGGGTCCGGCCTGGATGCGATCGCGACCGCGGCGCGCGCCATCAGGGCCGGCGAGGCCGGGCTGATGGTCGCGGGCGGCGTCGAGAGCATGAGCCGCGCGCCCTTCGTGATGCCCAAGGCCGAGGCCGCCTTCTCGCGGGCCATGGAGGTCCACGACACCACGATCGGCTGGCGCTTCGTGAACCCCCGCATGAAGGAGGCCTACGGCGTCGATTCCATGCCCGAGACCGCCGAGAACGTCGCCGAGCAGTTCGGGATCGGCCGTGCGGACCAGGACGCCTTCGCGCTGCGCAGCCAGCAGCGGGCGGCCCACGCGATCCGGGAGGGGCTTCTTGCCGCCGAGCTGGTGCCGGTGACCATCCGCGGGCGGAAAGGCGACACGGTGTTGGAGCGGGACGAGCATCCCCGCGAGACGACGCTGGAGGCCCTGGCCGGGCTCAAGCCCATCGTGCGGCCCGGCGGCACGGTCACGGCCGGCAACGCCTCGGGCGTGAACGACGGCGCTGCGGCGCTGATCCTCGCCTCGGAGGAGGCCGCGCGCCGTCACGGCCTGACGCCGCGGGCACGCGTCGTCGCCGCGGCGAGCGCGGGCGTTCCGCCGCGCATCATGGGGATCGGCCCCGTCCCCGCCACCCGCAAGCTTCTCGAGCGCACGGGACTGACCCTGGGGCAGATCGACCTGATCGAGCTGAACGAGGCCTTTGCGGCGCAGGCCCTCGCGGTTCTGCGCGAGCTCGGCCTGCCGGACGAGGCCGATCACGTGAACCCCTGGGGCGGTGCCATCGCGCTGGGCCATCCGTTGGGCATGAGCGGGGCGCGCCTTGCCGCGACCGCCCTCAGCCAGCTGGAGCGCAGCGGCGCCCGACGCGCGCTGTGCACCATGTGCATCGGTGTCGGCCAGGGCATTGCCCTGGTCATCGAGAAGGTCTGAAACCGACCGGGAGAGTGCCATGCCCTTCGTCCGAGCGGGCGGACTGACCGTCCATTACGATCTGACCGCGCCCGAGGGGGCGCCGACGGTCCTGTTCTCGAATTCGCTCGGCACCAACCTGCATGTCTGGG
Organism: Arenibaculum pallidiluteum; assembly: GCF_017355985.1. Classification (GTDB taxonomy): domain Bacteria; phylum Pseudomonadota; class Alphaproteobacteria; order Azospirillales; family Azospirillaceae; genus Arenibaculum; species Arenibaculum pallidiluteum. Next base: position 28,501 of record NZ_JAFIQU010000005.1, on the reverse strand, counting down.
ATCCCGTCATGCCGGCGCTGGCCGGGCGCTACCGGATCCTGCGCTACGACATGCGGGGCCACGGCATGACCGATGCGCCGCCCGCCGGTGCCGGCTATTCCATCGACGTGCTGGCCGGGGACGCGCTGGCGCTGCTCGACGCGCTGGGCATCGGACGCGTCCATGTCTGCGGCCTGTCGATCGGCGGGATGGTCGCGCAAAAGCTGGGCGTCACCGCGCCGGACCGGGTCGCCTCGCTGATCCTGTGCGACACGGCCAACCGCATCGGGCCGCCCTCCAACTGGGATGCCCGGGTGGCGGCGATCCGGGCCAACGGGATCGAGAGCATCGCCGACGCCGTGATGGAGCGGTGGTTCACCCCGCGCTTCCGCGCGGATCGGCCCGAGATCGTCCAGGGCGCCGTGAACATGATGACCCGGACGCCGGTGGAGGGCTATATCGGCTGCGCGCTGGCGGTGCGCGACGCCGACCTCGCCGCCGACGACGCGCGGATCGCCTGCCCCACGCTGGTGCTCGCGGGGGACCAGGACTTGGCGACGCCGCCCGACCTCGTCGAGGCGACCGCCCGCGCCATTCCGGGCGCCAGCTTCGCGCTGATCCCCTCGGCTTCGCACATCCCCTGCATGGAGCAGCCGGACGCGCTGGCCCGCCAGATCCGCGGCTTCCTCGACGGGATCGCCGCCTGAACCAGGAGGGAAAGGGCATGACCGACCCTGCCTTCGGCGATCCGCTGCTCGACCCGCTCTTCACCACCCCCGCCGCGGCCGTGGCCTTCTCGCCGCGGCGGAGGCTCCAGGGCATGCTGGATTTCGAGGCGGCCCTCGCCCGGGCCGAGGCGCGCGCCGGCGTGATCCCCACCGAGGCGGTCGGGCCCATCGCGGCGGCATGCCGGGCCGAGCTCTACGACCTCGGGGAGCTCGGGGCCGAGGCCGCCCTGGCCGGCAACACCGCAATCCCGATGGTCAAGCACCTGACCCGACGGGTGAAGGCGACCGATGCCGAGGCCGCGCGCTTCGTGCATTGGGGCGCGACCAGCCAGGATGCCATGGACACCGGGCTGGTGCTGCAGCTCCGCACCTTCGCGGACGGGCTGGACGCGGATCTCGGCCGGCTCGACCGCGCGCTGGCGGAGCTGGCCGACCGGCACCGCGGCACGCCCATGATCGCGCGGACCTGGCTGCAGCACGCCCTGCCGACCACCCTCGGCCTGAAGGCCGCGGGCTGGCTGGACGCCCTGCGCCGGGACCGCGCCCGGCTTGCCGCGGCCGGCGAAAGGCTTGCGCTGCAGTTCGGCGGCGCCGCCGGCACGCTGGCCGCCCTCGGCCCGAAGGCCATGCCCGTCGCCGAGGCGCTGGCCGAAGAGCTGGACCTTCCGCTGCCCGCCCTGCCCTGGCACGCCGCCCGCGACCGGGTGGTCGAGACCGCGACGGCCCTGGGCCTCCTGGCGGGGACGCTGGGCAAGCTCGGGCGCGACCTGTCGCTGATGATGCAGACCGAGGTGGCCGAGGCCTTCGAGCCCGCGGCGCCCGGACGCGGCGGCTCCTCGACCATGCCGCACAAGCGCAACCCCGTGGGCGCGGCCGTCCTGCTGGCGGCGGCGGTGCGGGCGCCCGCGCTCGTCTCCGGGCTGCTGGCCGGCATGGTGCAGGAGCACGAGCGGGGACTGGGCGGTTGGCATGCCGAATGGCAGGCCCTGCCCGACCTGTGCCGCCTCGTCGCGGGGTCCGCGCACCAGGCGGCCGAGATCGTCTCGGGCCTGGAGATCGACGCCGAGCGGCTGCGCGCCGACATCGGCATCACGCGCGGCCTGATCATGGCAGAGGCCGTGACCATGGCCCTGGGCGAGCGGATGGGACGCATGGCGGCGCATGAGCGCGTCTCTGCCGCCAGCCGGCGCGCGGCGGAGGAAGGCCGATCCCTGCGCGCGGTGCTGGAGGAGGACCCCCAGGTCACGGAGCTGCTCGACGTGGAGGCCCTCGACCGCCTTTTCGACCCCCTGAACTATGTGGGCGCCGCCGACGCCTTCGTGGACCGCGTCCTCGCCGGAAGGTGCGGCTGACCGCGAGACGCCATCGACCGCGCAGGGGCGTTGCCAGCGAAGACGCAGCGGTCCCGGCAGGGCGCGGCAACGGAGGTCGCGATCATGGCGCAAGCGAGCCCGGGCGTCGGAATGCTGCCCTGGCCTGCTCCACCGGAACGCGCATGGCACAGCCTTCGACGTGGTCGTTGATGAGCCCCATGGCCTGCATGAAGGCATAGACGGTCGTCGGGCCGACGAAGGCCCAGCCGCGCTTCTTCAGGTCCTTGGACATGGCGATCGACGCCGCGGACGCGGAGGCGGTCTGCGGCGCCCGCAGCTCCTCGGCCGAAGGCTCGAAGCGCCAGACATAGGCCGCCAGCGATCCTTCCTGCTTCACGAGGTCTCGGGCGCGCCGTGCATTGTTGATGACGGCTTCGATCTTGCCGCGATGCCGGACGATGCCTTCGTTCCCCAGCAGTCGCTCGATGTCCGCCTCCGTGAAGGCAGCGACCCGCTCGAACTCGAATCCCTCGAACGCAGCGCGGAAGTTCTCGCGCTTCGCGAGGATGGTGCGCCAGCTCAGGCCCGACTGGAAGCTCTCCAGGCACAGCTTCTCGAACAGCCGCCGATCGTCATCGACGGGAAAGCCCCATTCCGTGTCGTGATAGGCATAGAACTCGGGCGCCGCCGCGCACCACCGGCAGCGGGGCCTTCCATCGGGTCCGGGGATCGTCTCGCTCACGGTTCAGGCCTTCAGGAAAGCCAGGCGCTCGTCGGTACGGCCCGGCGCGATCTCGAGGATATCGGCTTCGACGACCTGCTCCGCGACGAACGGGTCGTCTTTGAGACGCGCCTCGAGATCCTCCCGCGAGAGGTTGTGCGCGAAGACTGCGCCGCCACCACCCTGAAGGCTGCCGGTCAGAAGGAAGATGCCATCCTCGAAGCCGCGCCTGATCCAGGCGTTGTGCCCGTCCATGTGCCGGGCGGCCTGCGCCTTGTTGGCGGAAAGCCTGAGCGTGACGACAAACACGTGGCGGAACTCCTTTTTCGTGAGAGCGGGGAACGGATCAGGAATGGTCCGCGGCGGGACGCTGCGCTTCCAGCCATGCGCACATCTCCTCCACCTCGCGGTCGATGAAGTCGTCGTCCCCGAACGCCGTCGCGAGGATCGCGACGCCCTGGCTCCGCATCAGGACGTGCATGGCGAGGGCATCGGACTCGGCCTCGCGCCCGAGCGCCGAGAACTGGCGGGCCAGCCAGTCGCGGAAAAGCGTGAAGAGACTGGTTGCGTCGTCCTTGGCAGCGTGGTGGAGCTTGGCCAGCTCGTTGCAGAGCGATCCGACCGGGCAACCGTAGAGCAGGATCTTCGCCCGGTTCATCACAAGGATACGGATGAAGCTGCGGATGCGCTCGGCCGGATCGTCCGTCGCGGACTCCCAAGCCTCCAGCATCCTGCCGGTATTCGCCAGCCGAAGGGCGATCACCGCGTCGAGAATGTCGTTCTTCGTCTTGAAGTGATAATAGAAGTTGCCGCGCGAAAGACGCACGGCTGCGGCGATATCAGCGAAGGACGTCGCCTCGAACCCCCGCTCGTAGAAGAGCCGGTCGGCAGCCTTCACGATTTCCTGGCGCGTGCTCTCGGCGCTCATGAATGCAGGCCCCCAGGACTCCGCGAGATGCCCGACCTGCGGACCCGCACCGATCCTCCGGAACCGGTGCTGCAGGCACGTCAGTAGGACGACTGACCTACAGCGTTGTAGGACGAATGTCCGACAAAGTCAACGGGCATGGCCATGCGCCCGGGGAACGCGGTCCTGGCCCTCTCCTGGATCCGGCGACGCGTGTCAGAGCGCGGCTTGGCGGCCCGACGCGGAGCGTTCGTCGATGTTGCACCCGACCAGGCTGCCGAGCCGCCTCATCTGGGCGGCGAGCCCGTCCATCGCCTCGGCGGTACGGCGCCGGTCGGCCTCCACCGCCTCGAGGATCGCCTGCAGCAGCGCGCGCATCTGCTGGTTCTCGTCGGTCAGGCGCTGGTTGTCGGCGCCGAGCTTGGCGGCGGCCAGACGCGCGGCATCGAGTTCGACTGCCTGTCGTCCCACGAAGGAGGCAACGCGCTCGATCTCGTGCCCGAACCCCGCGACTCGCGCGGCGGCGTCGCCCTCGCCCAGTGCCGTCACCACGGCGCTCGCCCGCTCGACGAGGACCATTCCCCGCGGCTCCGCGCCCTGGACCGACGCGGCGGGAGCTGCCGGGGCCGGCATCGCGGTGCCGCGTTCGGCCGCGCTGGCCGGCGCGGCCGCGGCCGCCCTCGTCTCCGCAGCCCTCATTTCCGTGGCCCTCATCTCAGCAGGCACCCTCGTCTCTGCCGGCGGATGATCCGCATGCGGGACGTCGGACTTCCGAGGCGCAGGGGTCATGAATTGTCCTCCAAAGGCAGGGACGAGTTCCCGGAGCACGGCGGCCAGGTCGACGGAAGGCTCGCCGGCTTCGGCCGGCTCCTGGCCGTGGGGCTGCCTCTCGCCCGCGGGGCTTAGGGGCGGATCTGCCAGCACGGGCTGCGCGGGCGTCGCGGATGGCGGCAGGGACTTCTTGCGGCGGAAAAGAACCATGGCGCGCACCCCGAGGCAGGCGACGTCGGATCCAGCCTGGCGAAATTTGATTAACTTCGCATTAACGATGCCGCAACCTGCCCCCTATTGCCGCTTGCTGGGCCGCCCGTTCGTGCCGACGGCGCCAGCGCTGCGCCCCTCCCTGCCGCGCCCACGAGAGCCAGAGCCGGCGCCGGCGAAGACCGCCGGCATCGGCGACAGGACCGCCCAGCGAGGTTTGAAGACGCCGTCGGCGGAGTCGACGATATGCAGCCGGTAGCGGAGCTCCCAGAACCAGGTAGCCGCGCTCGCGTTATGGCCATCGACGATCTCGACGAAGCGCAGCGGTTTATCGCCCCCCGCGGCTGGCCGCGAGCCTCAGCCGCCTTCGGTGCCGCGGTGCGCCCAGCGGGTCGAGCGGCGCTCGACCACCGAGAACAGCTCGTACATGGCGATGCCCATCGCCGCGATGACCAGCAGGCCCGCGAAGACGAGCGCCATGTTGAAGCGCGAGCTCGCCGACATCATCAGGTAGCCGACGCCGAGGTTCGAGGCGACCGTCTCGGACATGACGGAGCCCACGAAGGCCAGCGTCACCGCGACCTTCAGCGATGCGAAGAAGAAGGGCAGAGCCCGCGGGAACCCGACCTTCAGCAGGATGTCGGCGCGGGTGGCGCCCAGGGAGCGCAGCACATCGCGGAGCTCCGGCTCCAGCGTCGCGAGCCCCGTCGCGACATTGACGACGATCGGGAAGAAGCTGATCAGGAAAGCGGTGATCACCGCAGGGACGGTGCCGATCCCGAACCACATCACCAGGACCGGCACGACCGCAACCTTCGGCACGCTGTTGAAGCCGATCAGCAGCGGGTTCAGCGCCGTGTAGGCGGCGCGCGACGAGCCGACCAGCACGCCCAGGACCACCCCGAACACCACGGCCAGCGCGAAGCCCGCAAGCGTCGTTGCCAGCGTCTGCGCGGCATGCATCCAGATCGCCTCGCGGAAAGTCCAGGCCGCCGCGAAGCTCGCCGAGGGCGTCGGCAGGACGTATTCCGGGATGCCGAAGGCGCGGCACGCCAGCTCCCAGGCGGCGAAGAGGCCCAGGGCGGACCACAGCGGCGCCCAGCGGGTGAGGATCCGGCGCAGGACGGGGTTCACGGAGCCTCCTCCTCGGCAGCGCGCACCGCGCTGATGTGGTTGCGCAGCTCGTGGACGAGTTCCGTGAATTCGGGCGTGAACGTCGTCTCGAGAGTGCGCGGGCGCGCCAGCGGGTTGCGGCGCAGATGGACGATGCGTCCGGGACGCTTGCTCATCACGTAGATGGTGTCGGCCAGGAAAGCCGCCTCGCGCAGATCGTGGGTCACCAGGACGACCGTGAAGGGTCGCTCCATCCAGAGCGACTGCAGGATCGCCCAGAGCTCCTCGCGCGTGAAGGCGTCCAGCGCCCCAAACGGCTCGTCGAGCATCAGGAGCTGCGGCTCGTGGATCAGGGCGCGGCACAGCGAGGCGCGTTGCTGCATCCCGCCCGAGAGCTGCCAAGGGAACTTGTCCTCGAATCCGGCCAGGCCGACGCCGGCCAGGATACGCCGCGCCTGGTCCTCGTACTCCCGCCGGTTCGCGCGCAGGCGACCGCGGTGCGGCTGCACGATCTCCAGCGGCAGCATCACGTTCGCCAGCGTCGTGCGCCAGGGCAGCAGCGTCGGGTTCTGGAAGGCCATGCCGACGATCTTGAGCGGCCCCCTCACCTCGGAGCCCGCGACGGCGACCCCGCCGCTCGAGGGCGGCATCAGCCCCGAGACGAGCTTCAGCAGCGAGGATTTTCCGCATCCGCTGGGGCCGACCACGGCGATGAACTCGCCGCGGCCGATCTTCAGCGTCGTCTCCGAGAGGGCCAGCGTGTCGCCCTGGCCATAGCGCAGCGTCACCCGGTCCAGTTCCACGAAGGCAGCGCTCAATCGGGCCTCCCGCCCGCCCGGGCGCCGCCCGTCACGGCGTCACCTTCCGGTCCGCGGCGGCGGGCAGGAAGGATGCGTCGAAGACGGCATCGGGGCCCGGCTTCTTCGCGAAGCCGAAGGCCAGCGAGACCTGGTCGATGGCGGTTCCCAGCCGGTCGGCGCGCACGCCGCCCATCCCGTTGGCCTTCACGTCCGGCGTATCGACGCACATGGCAATGGCCATCTTCAGACGCTCGAGCTCAAGCGCGGGGTCGACCAGCGGATCGCGCTTGCGGATCGCGGCGATGCCGCCCTCGGGGTCCGCGATCACGTCGCGCCAGCCCTTCGCGACCGCCCGGAGGAAGCCCTTAACCGCTGCCGGGTTCTCGGCCGCCAGCCTGGGTGCCGGGATCAGCGCGTTGCCATAGAGAGTGATGCCGGCATCGGCGTAGTTGAACACGGTCAGGTCCTTCTCGGCGACGCCGGCGGCCCGCAGGTTCAGCAGGCTCGTGAAGTAGAAGCCCGAGATCGCGTCGACCTCGCCGCGCGCCAGCATCGGCTCGCGCAGCGGGGGGTCCATGGATTTCCACGTGACCGCGTCGGCCTCGATGCCGATCGCCTTCGCATAGGCCGCGAACAGCTTGCGCGGTGCGTCGAAGACCGGCGCCCCAAGCGTCTTTCCGGCGAGGTCCGACGGCTTGGCGATACCCGACTTCTTCAGGGAGAAGATCGAGAAGGGCGGCACGTCGTAGACAATGAAGACGGCCTTCATCGCCTTGTCGGGGTTCTTGTCGTTGAACTCCATCATCGAGTTGATGTCGGCCATGGCGATGTCATAGGCGCCGCTGGCGACGCGGGTGACGGCACCCGCCGATCCGTTTCCGGAATCGATGGTGACGTCGAGCCCCTCGGCCTTGAAGTAGCCCTTGTCCTGCGCGATCAGGAAGGGCGCGGCCGGCCCCTCGAACTTCCAGTCGAGGGTGAACTTGACGGGCGTCTGGGCGCCCGCACCGCCTGCCGCTAAGCCGAGGCCGGCAGCGAGCCCCACCCCCATCATCCAGGACCGGACCGTTCCGAAGGCCATTTCACCTGCTCCGTGTAGGCGCGCCAGATCCGGCGCGATGCCGCAGGGGGTTCGCAACCGGCATGCCAGCGTGGCTCCGCTCCCCAATGCATGGGCAGCCGATCCGGCACCGCGCAAGATCGCCTTAGTTTTGGGCATTTCCGCCTGCCCCTGCCGCGGCAATGGTCAGTACGGCGCTGATCGCCTCGGGTCCGGCAGCCCGGTCAGCGTTGGGCCGGCGTCAGGCTTCTACGGAAGGCGGCGGTTATCAGCGCCGCCAGCCGGGCCTGGACGCTCTCGCGCGTCTGGCCGTCGTGATCGCGGCAGATGGCGTCGCTCTCGCCCTCCTCCTGGAGGATACGTACGCCCTGGGGCTTGCAGGCGCCGAACGCGCTGTACGGCGTCGCCTCGGGCACCACGACATACCCGGAACCCGGAATCGCCCCCTGCAGCCCGGATGCGTCCAAGGGCGGCTTTGTCTCGCCGGCGGGGCCGAGACTGATGACCTCCGTCGGAACGGCGATCTCCGACAGGCTCTCCGACGTGAAGCTCGTGCTGCCCTCCGGGTCTACGGCGACGACAGCCCGTACGCGCGGGTCCAGATGGGATCGCGACAGCAGCGCGCCATCGACGCTGCGGAGATCGGCGCCGATCTCCGCGAGCCATTCGCAATCCAGCCCCGCCCCGCCCTCCCCGCAGGACCGTCTGTAGGCGTCGGCATCGAGCCGCGCTCCCGCGAGGGCAAGCGCCGCCGTGCCGCCAAGCTGGAAACCGAGGACGCCGACCCGCCGGGTATCCAGCCGTCCCGCCAAGCCCGGGTCTTCCATCATAGCCGTAAGCGCCGCGGAAAGATCCCCAGGCCGCAACGAGATCTCGGCAACGGCTGCCTGCGCGTCGTCCGCCCGCGGCCCCCGGGCGGCGCCTACGACAAAGCCCTGGGACGCCAGTCGCCACGCGATCCAGGCGGTGAGATCGGGCGCGGACCTGATCCCGCCATGCGAGAGGACGAGAAGCGGGAAATGTCCCTGGGCCACCGGCGCGTCGCGCTGCCCGGGAACGCCGCGAAAGACCGCGCTTTCGCCGATCAGCACGGGAGTTCCGCCCGGCGCCGCGGGATACCACAGGGTGATGTCGATGCTCCTCCCCGGGAGGGAGGCCGTTGCCTTCCGCACGCCGACCATCTCGGCCGCGGCCGCAGGGTCCATGACGGCCAGAATCGCGGCGCAGGCCAGCGCGGGCAGAATACCGCGCAGCCTTCGGGCAGGCCGCCTCCCTCCTCCTGTGCCGGATTCGGCTCCAGACGGAATCATGCAGGAAGGAATAGCAGACCTTGGGCGGCGCCATGAAGCGCCGGGAGCGCGGCTGGCTCCGACCACCGACTTGCAGGGACATCTGAAGAGCACCCCAGTAACTCTGTCGGCGAGACAAGATTCTGCATGCAGAATTCGCGACACAAACGCCTGGACTCCAGGCCAACCCCGAGTATCATGAGCCGCAAACTTCAAGTGACGGATCCATTACAAGTCCGTCTTCGGCACGGTCCCGCAAAAAGTTCGTAGTCTAAATTATAAAAATGGATTTCGACGCACGCACGTCGGATCTCCGTTCCTCAGATCGCATTATCACAAACAATTACTTCGGCGCAACAGACCGGCCATGCCTTCATACGTCATCTGCCTGCTGCTCGCCGCCCTGTCGTTTCTCGGAGCCGGCGCGCTCTGGTCATACGATTGGGACTGTGCGAAGCGCCTGGAGACGGCGGCGCTGGTCGCCGGCGGCGCCCTGCAGCTTGCCGGCGGGCTGTTCGTCGCCGCGGCGCTCTGGTGCTGACGCGCACATGCCGAGGGCGGTATCCGGGGCGAAGTGTGTCCCGGGCGGGACCGGAGCGAAGACGGGATTGTCCCAGCGACCGGCGGGCCGCCCCTGTGGGCGGCCCGCCGGTCCGGGACCTGATGGTCCGCGGCCAGACGGCCAGAGGCCTCAGCCGTTCAGGGCGTCCTTCAGGCCCTTGCCGGCCGAGAACTTCGGCTGCTTGGAGGCGGCGATCTTGATGGTCTCGCCGGTGCGGGGGTTCCGGCCCTCGCGCGCGGCGCGCTGGCCGACCGAGAAGGAGCCGAAGCCGACCAGACGCACGTCGCCACCCTTCTTCAGGGTCTCGGTGATGCCGGCGAAGACGGCCTCTACCGCCTTGGCGGCTTGGGACTTCTGGAGACCCGCGGCCTGGGCGACGTGGGCGACGAGATCGGACTGGTTCATGGATCGGCTCCTGTTGCGTTGACTGTCGCGAACGGGACGCGGCGCCGGCCCGGCCTGCCGCAAATTTCCCGTTCCATGGCAGACCGTAGACGCCGATCCTTACCTAGCCGTTAGTAAGAGGTGGGGTTTTGCACGCGAAATCGCCGCGAAGCGGCCGCCAGATCCGGACCTCGCGCGGGGTCCGCAGGATTTCCGGCAGGGCCGCCTCGTAGGCCGCACGGTAAGGGCGCTTAATCTGGACCTCCACGACATCCGTCAGGTCGGCCCAGGTCTCGTAGATCATGAAGCTGGCGGGATCCGCCGCGTCCCGGTGCAGCACGGCGTTTATGAAGGTGCTCTCTCCGCGCATCGCGTCGAGCACCGGCGTGAGCAGGGCCAGGAACTCGTCCTCGCGCCCTTCCTTGACGTGCAGCCCGACCACGAAGGTGACGGGTCCTGGTGCGGCGCTTTCCATCGAGTCCTCCATGCGCATCCTGCGACGCGGCGCCGAACGCGCCGCGCCGCCATGGAAGCAGCCCGAAGGACGGAAGGCGATGACCTCGGAGGTAACGGTCGTTGTGAATCAGCCCGGCGGTGCGGCGTTCGCGCGGACGGCCGCGGCGTACCAGTCGTAGCTGGCCTTGGGCCGCCGCTCCAGCGTCTGGCGGTCGACCTCCACCAGCCCGAAGCGCGGCCCATAGCCCTCGGCCCATTCGAAGTTGTCGAGCAACGTCCAGACGAACCAGCCCTTGAGATTGGCGCCCTGGGCGATGGCCCTTGCCGCCGCGTCGAGATGGCCGCGGATGAAGGCGATCCGCTCGGAATCCTCGACCCGCCCGTCGCGGCCCGGCGCGTCCTGGTAGGACGCGCCGTTCTCCGTGACGTAGACCTCGGGATTGCCGTAGCGCTCGCGCAGCTCCAGGAGCTGCTCGACCAGACCGTCGGGCTCGACGGGCCAGCCCATGCCGGTATGCCGCGTCCCCTCGGGCGCGGAGCCGAAGCCGGTGCCGACCAGGCCGCCGGGATCGATCCGCTGGTGCATGCGGCTGTAGTAGTTGACGCCGAGGAAGTCGATGGGCTGCCGAATTGCCTCCAGGTCTCCCGGGCGCAGCAGCGGCGCGAAGTCCGCCGCCAGCAGGTCAGGATAGCCGCCGAGCAGCAGCGGGTCCAGGCAGGCCCTGTTCCACACCGCGTCCCACAGCGCCGCAGCCTTGCGGTCCTCCGGCCCGCCGCCTGCGGCCGGCCATGTCGGCTGCAGGCTCAGCACCGTGCCGAGGCGCCAGTTGCTGCCCGCGGCGCGCATGGCCTTCAGGGCGGTGCCCTGGGCGAGGTTCTGGTGGTGCAGCGCCGCCATGCACGATGCCCGGCCGGTCAGGCCCGGCGCATGGCCGCCTAGGCCGTGCCCGAAGATCGAGACGACCGAGGGCTCGTTCAGCATCGCCCAATGCCGGACCCGGTCGCCGAGCCGCGCGGCGACGACGAGCGCATAGTCCGCGAACCAGCCTGCGATATCGCGGCTGCCCCACCCGCCCCGGTCCTGGAGCGCCTGGGGCAGGTCCCAATGGTAGAGGCATGCCCAGGGCGCGATCCCGCGCGCCAGCATGCCGTCCACGAGCCGGTCGTAGAAGTCGAGGCCACGGGTGTTGACCGCCCCGGTCCCCTCGGGCAGGACCCGCGGCCAGGCGATCGAGAACCGGTAGGCCCGCATGCCGGCCCGCGCCATCAGGTCGAGATCCTCGGGCCAGCGGTTGTAATGGTCGCAGGCGACGTCGCCTGTCTCGCCCCGCGCGACCTTCCCCGGCGTCCGGCTGAAGGTGTCCCAGATGCTGGGCCCGCGGCCGTCGGCCTGGGCGGCCCCCTCGATCTGGTAGGAGGAGGTGGAGCAGCCCCAGACGAAGCCGTCCGGGAATCGGGCGGAAGGCGTGGCCGTGGCCGCGCCTACGGGCCTCACCCCCGCCGCCGCGCCAGCCGCCGCCAGCCCCGCCAGGAAGGATCTGCGCCGCATGGTCCGGCTTCCGCCCCATCTCTCGAAGGAATGGCGGCCCGCGGCATGCCGCGGGCCGCGCCTGATGCTAGCGCCGGAAGGACCGGTCGACGTAGCGGTTCACCAGGTTCTCGAGATATTCCTGACGGCCCGACCGGGGCTGCGGCTCGATGTCCTGGCTCTCCACGCGCTGGGCGAGATCCGCGAGCGTGCGCGCCCCTGACAGGATCGCTTTCCCCTCGGCACCGTCCCAGCCGGCGTAGCGCTCGTCCACCGCGCGCTGAAGGCCGCCGTCCTCGATCATCGAGGCGGCGATCAGGAGCCCATGAGCGCAGACGTCCATCCCGCCCACATGCGCGTGCAGGAGATCGTCGGGGTCCAGGGACTGGCGCCGGATCTTCGCGTCGAAATTGATGCCGCCGGTGGTGAAGCCGCCGCCCTTGAGCACGTGGTACATGGCGAGCGCGGTCTCGGCGACGCTGTTCGGGAATTGGTCGGTGTCCCAGCCCGACTGCGGATCGCCCCGGTTCATGTCGAGGGAGCCGAAGATCCCGAGGGCGACGGCGAGCGCGATCTCGTGCTCGAAGGTATGGCCCGCCAGCGTCGCGTGGTTCGCCTCGATATTGACCTTCACCTCCTTGGCGAGGCCGTAACGCTCTAGGAACCCGTACACGCTCGCAACGTCGAAGTCGTACTGGTGCTTGGTCGGCTCCTGGGGCTTCGGCTCGATCAGGATGGTCCCCTTGAAGCCGATGCGGTTCTTGTGCTCGATCACCATGGACAGGAACCGGCCGAGCTGGTCGAGCTCGCGCCCGAGCTCGGTGTTCAGCAGGGTCTCGTAGCCCTCGCGCCCGCCCCACAGCACGTAGTTCGCACCACCGAGCTCGTGCGTGACCTCCAGCGCCGTCTTCACCTGCGCCGCTGCATAGGCGAAGACCTCGGGGTCGGGGTTCGTCGCGGCGCCGGCCATGTACCTGCGGTTCGAGAACAGGTTCGCGGTGCCCCAGAGCAGCCGGACCTTCGAGCTCTCCATCTTCCGCGCGAAGATCTCGGCGATGGCCCGGACATTGGCGTTCGATTCGCGCAGCGTCCGGCCCTCGGGCGCGATATCCCGGTCGTGGAAGCAGAAGTACGGCACGCCGAGCAGCTCGAACATCTCGAAGGCGACATCTGCCTTCTGGCGCGCCAGCGCCATCTCGTCCGATCCGTGCATCCACGGCCGCAGGAAGGTCTCGCCGCCGAAGGGATCGCCGCCTGGCCAGGCGAAGGAGTGCCAGTAGGCCGCTGCAAAGCGCAGATGCTCCTCCATGCGCCGGCCGAGCACGACGCGCTCGGGATCGTACCAGCGGAAGGACAGGGGATCGGTGGAGTCCGGCCCGACGAAGCGGACAGGCTCGCGCCGCGAGAAGAACGGGGTGGCGGAAGCGTTCATGACAAGGCCCCTTGGATTGCGGGATAGAGCGCCCTGTAGCGGGCGAGACGATGGGAATAGGCGTCGCTGAGCGCGGGATCCGGCTCGATGGTCTCGACTCGCTCGGGCGGGAGGCAGACGGCGGAGGGCGCCTCGCCCGTCGCGGCCAGCCGGCCGAGCCGGGCTGCTCCAAGCGCGGCCCCGACCTCGCCGGCTGCGAGCCGGTTGAGCGGCAGGTCGAGCACCGAGGCGAGGATCGCGATCCAGGTCCGCGAGCGCGACCCGCCACCGACCACGTCGGCCGAGCGGATCTCCGTGCCCGCCGCGCGCAGGGCGTCCAGCGCGTCGCGCACCGCGAAGGCCACGCCCTCCAGCACGGCCTGGGTCATCTCCGGGCGCCCCATGCCGTGGGCCAGCCCCAGGAAGGCGCCGCGGGCCGAGGCATCGTTGTGGGGCGTGCGCTCGCCCGAGAGATACGGAAGGAAAAGGGCGCCGCTCGGCGCCGCGGGGCGGTCCGGCAGCTCGGCCAGCAGGTCGCCTTCGGTGCGGCCCGCGACCTGCGCCCACCAGCCCAGCGCCGAGGCCGCCGACAGGATCACCCCCATCTGGTGCCACATGCCAGGGACGGCATGGCAGAAGGCATGCACCGCGGCCGCCGGGTTCGGTGCGAACCGGCCGGTGGTGGCCCAGAGCACGCCCGAGGTGCCGAGCGACACGAAGGCGTCGCCGGGATGGACGGCGCCGAGCCCCACCGCAGTCGCCGCGTTGTCGCCGCCGCCGCCGGCCACCACCGGCGCCCGGCGCATGCCCCAGCGGGAAGCCAGCTCGGCGCGGAGCGTCCCCGACGGGTCCGTTCCCTCGACCAGCCGCGGCATGGCCCCGCGGTCGAGGCCCGTGGCCGCCAGCAGAGCGTCCGACCAGTCGCGCCGACCCACGTCGAGCCACAGCGTGCCGGCGGCGTCCGACATCTCCTCCACCGCCTCGCCCGTCAGGCGCAGTCGGACATACGCCTTGGGCAGCAGGACGCGGCGGATCCGCGCGAAGACCTCGGGCTCGTGCCGGCGCACCCAGAGGAGCTTGGGCGCCGTGAAGCCCGGCATGGCAAGATTCCCTGCGACGGCATGGAGGTCCGGACAGGCGGCCTCCATCTCGCGGCATTCGGCCGCCGAGCGGCCGTCGTTCCACAGGATGCAGGGACGCAGCACGGCATCGCCCTCGCCCAGCAGGGTCGCCCCGTGCATCTGGCCCGAAAGCCCGATGCCGGCCACCTCGGCGAGCGCGGCCGGCGCCTCCGTCCGGATCGCGTCGACGGCCGCCAGCGTCGCCGCCCACCAGTCCTCGGGGTTCTGCTCGGACCAGCCCTCATGGGGCCGGGACACCTCGAGCGGGCTGGTGGCCGTGGCGACGATCCGCTCGGACCCGTCCACAAGCAGCGCCTTCACCCCGGAGGTGCCGATGTCTATTCCCAGATACAAGCGATCCTCCCAATCCCACGGCGCCTTTCGCGGGCGCCGGTTGCCGTCAGGGCAGGTTGTCCCTCAGGAAGATGTCGATGCGGATGCGCTCCTGATCGTCCACCAGCGGCTCGTCCCCGAGGGCGGCCAGCATCACGCGCACGGCCGAGCGTGCTTCGTGGCCGGCATCCTGGTTGATCACGGCGGCCATGGTGCCCGAAAGCAGGAAGCGCCGCGAATGCTCGGTCAGCTCGTGCCCGATGAAGATCGTGCGCCCGGCGCGCCCCGCCTCCTCAAGGGCCGCGGCGATGCCGCGGGTGCCCGCGCCCGCGCCGTAGATCCCGCCAAGGTCGGGATGCGCTTTCAGAAGCTCGACCGCCAGCGCGCGGCTTTGGGCGGTATCGTCGCGTCCCTCCAGCGCCGGCAATACCCGCACCTTCGGGAACTCCGTCGACATCACCTGGCCGAAGCCGTAGAGCCGCTCGGCGTGGTCGCGCAGGGCGAGGCTCCCCGCCATCACGGCGACGGTGCCGCCATGCCCCGGCAGGAACCGGCCCATCAGGCTTGCCGCCGTGCGGCCGGCAGCGGAATTGTCGATCCCGATGAAGCGCCTGCGGGCCGAGCGCGGCACGTCGGAGACCAGCGTCACCACCGCGACGCCACTGGCCGCCAGATCGTCGATGGCCCCCCTGACGCGGGGATGGTCGAGCGCGACGACGGCCACGCCGTCGAACCCGGCCCCGATCTCCTCGATCACGGAGGCCAGGGCGGACGGGTCGAACACGTCGACGGTGCGCGTCGTGATCCGCACGCCCGACGGAGCGTAGAGCTCGGCGACGCGTGCCACCTGGGCTTCCAGGATCTCCATGAAGCTGTTGCCGCCCTCGGGCAGCACGAAGAGAAGCCGGCGCAGGGTGTCCCTGCCACGCCGGAAGCCCGGCACCTCGGCACGGTAGCCGAGGCGCTGCATCACCGCCTCGACGGTCTCGGCGGTCTTCGAGCGTACGCCGGACCGATCGTTCAGCACGCGATCGACGGTGGCGAGGCTTACGCCCGCCTCGCGCGCGACGTCCCTCAGGGTGATGCGGCTCCGACGCTCCATGCCGGCATCATCGCGCCACCGCATGAGGGGCACAACTCAGAAATCTGAGGTCATCACCTCAAAACCGGAAACCACACCTCAATTTGAGCTCCCCGGCGGCGGGGCGCCGTCTCAGACGGCCATGATACGCCGCAGGAAACCGTCCACGGCATCTGTCAGCGCAGTGGCCTGGTCCTGCAGCTTCCCCGCCCCGTCCAGGACCTCGCGCGCGATTCCACCGGTTTCCTCGGCGGCGGCAGAGGCCGCGCCGATCGCCTCGGTGACGCTGCGGGTACCGCGCGATGCCTCCTGGACGTTGCGAGCGATTTCCTGGGTCGCTGCGGCCTGCTCCTCCACTGCGGCGGCGATCGTGCCCGAGGACTCGTTGATGCGGGCGATCGTCCCGCCGATCCCCTCGATCGCGGAGGCCGAGCTGCGCACCACCTCCTGCATCTCGATGATGCGGCCCTGGATCTCCTCGGTCGCCTTCGCGGTCTGCCCGGCGAGGTTCTTCACTTCGCTCGCAACCACGGCAAAGCCCTTGCCGGCCTCGCCGGCGCGCGCCGCCTCGATCGTGGCGTTCAGCGCCAGAAGGTTCGTCTGCTGGGCGACGCCTGAAATGATCCCCACCACCTCGCCGATCCGGCGGGCGGTCTCGACCAGGCCGGCCACCGTGCCGTTCGTCCTCTCGGCCTCGCGCAGGGCCTGCTGCGCGATGTCCGCGGACTGGGCGACATGGCGCGATATCTCGGAGACGGAGACGGAGAGCTGGTCGGCAGCAGAGGCCACGGTCTCCATGTTGGCCAGCGTGCCTTCCGACGCCCGGGCCGATTCCGAGGCATGGCGGCTGGTCTGCTGGGCGATGCCCATCATGCCGCCCGCGGTGTCCCGCAGGCGCGCGCTGGAAGCCGCCACATGGCCGACCAGCCCCTTGACCGAGGCCTCGAACGCCTCGGCCGTGCGCACCTGCTCGGTCACGGCCGGCCAGGTCAGCATCGCGCCGCAATAGGTGCCGCGCCTGTCGTGGACGGCCACGATGCTGACGTCGACCACGTCCTGCCCGAGCGGGATGCGCGCGCGGTAGGGCAGCCGGGCCGGATCGGGCAGGACGGCCCGGAGATCCTCGGCGATCCGCGGGAACAGGTCCGCTACGTGGCGCCCTGACAGCTCGTTCCGCGCGGCGGGGAACGCGGCGCCCAGCCGGTCGACCAGATCCTTGGAGGCCCGGTTCGCGTAGGTGACGGTGAAGCCCTGCTCGGTGTCGCACCACAGCAGCGGCACCGGCACGCAATCGATCATCATCATCGCGGATTCGAACCAGGTCTGGAGCTCCGCATGCTTGCGCTCCAGCTTTGCGAGCCGCCTGATCGCGGACAGCGGATTCATCATCTCCGGGCGCCCCCTGCTGCTGCCGACAGATTGGTTACGAAGCAAATTGCCAGCTAAACAAATATGCTAAACAAATATGCAGCATCGGCGTAAACCGTTGGTTAAGAGCTGCCGGCGCCATGCGGGACGCCAAAGTCCGGATCCCGCCTCCGCCATGCCCCGGCCCGCCTTGTGCGCACCGGAGTTGACGGCGCCACAGCGCCAGCCGGCGTCATGGGCTTTCCTGAGGGGAGCCGCGTCCGGCGCGACCGCCGCCGGCGCCACGCGATCACGCGGAGACATGACATGACAGCGATCAGGCCTTTGCGCGCCCCGCCCGTTTGGATAGGACGGAGCGTCCGTCTTAGCCATGCGCCCGACTGGACAAGCCAGCGAGACGGCGGGAGGCTCTCCCCTTCGCCGACCGCGTGGAGTTTGGGAATGAGGCTCGCGCCCGTCGCCGCCCTCGCAGCGGCCCTGCTGAGCGCGGCCCCATCGAAAGCCGAGGAGGCGATCGTCCTCGCAACGACGGCGCCTGCCCTGGCCCTTGGGCAGGTCGTCCCTGACGGCTCGCGCCTGAGCCTGCCGGACGGGGCGAGCGCGATCCTCCTGCTGGCTTCCGGGCGGACGGTACCCCTGCGCGGCCCCTTCGATGGCGATCTGGGGTCGGCCGCGGCTGCAGCTGCCGAACCGTCCCGCAATCGCGGGACGACACGGTTCTCCCAGGAGGACGTGGCCGCCTCGCGGAGCTTGGCTCCGGGCAGCGCGGACGCCTCGCGGAGGGTGCCGCCCATGGACCTCACCGCAAGCGGCCGCCACTGCACTGCGCCCGGCCACGCACCGCTCGTCGCCCGCCCGGCCGCCCCCGCCTTCGCGCGGATGACGCTGTCCGACGAGGCCGGCCGGAACCGCGCAGTGCTGTCCTGGACAGCGGATGGCGACGCGCCCTGGCCGACCAAGGAAATCCCGCTTGCGGACGGGATCCGCGTCCATGTCGCGGGCACCGACGGCGCGGCTCGGACGGCTGTGGAGATCCGCGTTCTCGATGCGGAAGCCATCCGCACCAGGGGGCTGCCGATCGCGCTTGCATCGGCCGGCTGCACGCAGCAGGCCCGCGTCCTCCTCGCCGCGATGCGGGACGCCGTCGCGCCGGTCGAGATCTACCTGTCCACCGACCGCGGCCCCGACCCAGTCTTCCGCAAGGGGGAGCCGGTCCGGCTGACCGCCCGGACGAGCCGTGATGCGAAGGTATACTGCCTGCTGCGCGATGTGCGCGGCGCGATCCTGCCGATCTTCCCGTCGCCCTCGTCCGCCGGCCCCCTCGTGAGGGCCGATGCGCCGCTCGAGATGCCGGGCGCGCGCATGCCCACCGCGCTGAATGCCGAGGACCAGGACATCCGGTGCTTCGCGACCGATGCTTCCCTGCCTGACATCCTGCCCGCGGCGGCGGCCTCCACGCCACTGGACGGCGGGGCGCAGGCGCGGCTCGACGCGGCTTTCGACGCGATCCCGCGCGGGTCCGCGGCGACCGGCCAGGTGCTGCTGCGGACCCGGTGAGGAGGCGCGGCCGAAGGCAGATGGCAACGAACGGCGCACCGAACCCTGTCGACCGCGAAAGCGCTTCAGGCCCACGCCAGGGCGCCGGGGAGGCGCGCTGCCGCCTTGCCACCGCCGGCGCCGTCGCGGCGGTCGCGGCGGTTTCCGCACTCGCCCTGCCGCATCTCGTGCCCGCCATCGGATCGGTCGACGAACTTGCCGCCGACCTGGTGCTGCAACGCTTCGCCCCGCCGGAACCGCAGCACCAGGGGATCGTTCTTGTCACCGTCGGCGAGGACACGGTCTCGCAGCTCGCCTGCCGATCGCCGATCGACCGCGCCTTCCTGGCCGAGTTGATCGAGCGCCTGCAACGGGCGCGCGTTCGCGCCATCGGGCTCGACCTGCTGTTCGACCAGCCGACCTCCCCCGAGCACGACGCACGGCTGCGCGAGGCCATGCACGATGCAGCGGTGCCCGTGGTGGCGACCACGGCGCTCGATCACACACCGTTGACGCCGCGCCAGCGCGCACAGCTCGATACCTTCCTGGAGGGCGTGCCGCTCGGGCATGCGAACGTCGCCAAGGACCGCGTGGACGGCACCGTCCGCTGGCACGTCCCGCGCGGCCCGGACGGAACGCCGAGCTTTCCGGCACGGATCGCCGAGGCCGTCGGCGCCAGGGCTCCCGACGAGCCTTTCCGCATCGCCTGGCGGCGCGCTCCGGCCGCAACCGTTCCGGCCATGCCGACCTATCCCGCAGAGGCGGTCCGGCTGCTCCCGGACGCCTGGCTGCGGGACAGGATCGTGCTGGTCGGCACCGATCTCGTCGGCACCGACCACCATCGGACGCCGCTCTCCGAGGCCGGGCGCGACATCTCCGGCGTGGCGATCCAGGGACACGTGCTGGCTCAGATCCTGGACGGGAGGATCGCGCCCAGGCTGGGGGCTGGCCCCGAGGCCATGCTCGTCCTCGCCTTCTGCGCGGCGGGCGCGCTTCTCGGCATGGCCGGGCGCGCCCTGTGGCTCCAGGCCGCCGGACTTCTGGGGTGCCTGGCAGCGCTCTGGGGTGGCAGCGCCGCCCTGATCGCCGGCGGCGGCCCCTTGATCCCTCCGCTGGCCGCGAGCCTGGGCCTGCTGGCGGCGCAGGGCGCAATGACCGCCCATGCGTCGCTCCGGAACCGGGCCGAGCGGCAGATGATCATGGGGCTTTTCGCGAAGCACGTCTCCCAGCCGATCGCCGAGGATATCTGGCGCAGGCGCGACGCGTTCCTGTCCGGCGGCCGCCCGAAGCCGCAGACGCTGACCGCGACGGTCCTCTTCTCGGACATCGAGGGCTTCACGGGTATCTGCGAGAGGCTGGATCCGGAACCCCTGATCGAATGGCTGGAAGCCTATCTGGACGCGATGGTCAGGATCGTCGCGGCGCATGACGGTATCGTACTGCGCTTCGTCGGCGACGCGATCCTCGCGGCCTTCGGCGTCCCGGTTCCCCGGACGACGCAGGCCGAGATCGAGGCCGATGCGCGCCGGGCGGTCGACTGCGCCCTTGCCATGGCCGACGAGCTCGACCTTCTGAACGCACGCTGGCGCGCGCAAGGACTCCCCGCCGTGGGAATCCGGATCGGGATCCACACGGGCCCCGTGGTCGCCGGCAGCCTGGGCGGCCTTCGGCATCTCGAATACTCGCTGCTCGGCGATACCGCGAACACCGCGGCGCGTCTCGAGGCGCTCGCCAAGACCGTCGCGCGGCCGCCGGGCAGCACCTGCAGGATCATCGTCGGTGAGCCGACCTGGCGCGCTTTGCGGGACACCGTATCGGGCCTTCCGGTCGGCGAGATGGCCCTGAAGGGCAAGGAGCGGACCGTCCGCGTCTGGCAAATCTCCGGGACTCCGCTGCAGGACGACACCGCGGATGCCGCAACGGCCTGAGCAGACCTGGGTCGCAACGATATCGATAGTGATATTTGCGGCCGCGATCGAGCTTTCTGACTACGTTTGTAATATTCACCAAGAGAGAGCGCAGACGAAGTCGACGCCACGCCGATTTTTTGCGATACTGGCGTTTCGGTACTGTGTACCGAACCTGTCGACGTCCCATGAACCGCCCGGGCTCCCGTGCTGCGATCCGGCAGTCCGCGGCGGCTCGCATTGGCGGCGTCGCAGCATGGTGGAGCATGATGCGCGGCCTTCGCTTGCTCTTCGTCCTGATTGGGACGCTTGTCTGTTCGGGGATCGCCTCCTCCGCACTTGGCCAGGAGCGGCGCGTCGCGCTTGTGATCGGCATCGGCAGCTACCAGCACGCGCCAAGCCTGCCAAATCCCGGCAACGATGCGCGGGCCATCGCCGCCACCCTACGGCGCCTGGGCTTCGATGCCGACGAGCAGCTCGACCTCGACATCCGCGAGTTTGGCGAGGCGCTGAGGAACTTCGGCGTGAAGGCCAGCCAAGCGGATGTGGCGCTGATCTACTATGCCGGCCACGGCATCCAGGTGAGCGGGCACAACTACCTAATCCCGGCGGACGCGCGCCTGGAGCGCGAGCGCGACCTCGTCTATGAGGCCATGCCGCTCAACCTGCCATTGGGCGAACTGGCCCAAGCCCGCAAGCTCGGGATCCTGATCCTCGACGCCTGCCGCAACAACCCGTTCGTTGACAGGCTCTCGCGGACGGCCGCCCGTGTCCAGGTTGGCGCGGGCTTGGCCCGGATCGACGACACGCCGAGCGACACGCTGGTGGCGCTGGCGACCCGGGCCGACACGATCGCCGAGGACGGCACCGGCCAGAACAGCCCCTATACGGCAGCGCTGCTCGAGCATTTGCAGACCCCGGGGGTGGAGCTCAGCCTCTTCTTCCGGCAGGTCAGGGACACCGTGAAGGCGGCGACGAGCAACCGGCAGGAGCCCTTCATCTTTGGGTCACTCGGGGCAACGCCCTTCTACTTCAACCCGAAGCCTGCCAACCGCGAGCCCGTCCTGGGCAGCATCCCGCCGGTGGAGGCGCTGGACCGCGGGCCGGAGCAGCCGCTGCGCATCGGCCGCCCGACGGACCCCGACGACGACCAGCTCTTCGCGCAGGTCACGGGGTTGCCACGCGGCGGCAGCATCCGGATCGCCGACCGGCTCGTGCTGATCGGGGATTATCTGACGCCCGAGCAACTGGCGGCGACGACCTTCCAGGGAGACGGCTCGGCCGTCGGCGATGCAGGCAGCTTCGATTTCTCGGTCATGGACAATCGCGGCGGCGTAGCCCGCGGCGCCGTGCGCGTCGTGATCCGCGCCAGCAACCGCCCGCCGGTCGCAACGACGGCGCGAAAGCTCCGCATCGTGCCGACGGCCCTGCGGCTGGAGCCCGCCGTCGACCCGGACGGCGACCCGCTGGTGGCGACCGTCTCCGCCGTTCCCGAGAAGGGCAGGATCCAGGTCGGCGACCGGACGGTCAGGCCCGGCGACCGGCTGGAGCTCGATGCGCTGGACGAGCTGACCTTCGATCCCGAGCGCATGCCGCCGGGAGTGGCGGGTTCGCTCGTGATCGCCTACGAGGACGGGCGCGGAGGGCGCGCGGAATCCGAGATGACGATCGAGGTCGCGGCGCCCGGCGAGACGCCGGCCACCGACCTGGAGCAAAGCCTCTGGCGTTCCGTCAGGGATACCGAAAGGCCCGAGCGGCTGAAGGCCTTCCTGGATCTCTTCCCCGACGGCAGCCATGTGGGCCTCGCGCGCCAGGCGCTGTCGCGCCTGGAGGGCGGCGCGAAGCCGGCGCCGGAAGTCGCGGCGCTGGCGCCTCCCCGCGCATCCCCGGCCGCACCTCAGGGCACGCCCCAGCCGCCCCCCTTACCGGCGGCACCCGAGAACGCGGAGCGTGGCGTGACGGCGGCCGAGACCTTCACCGCCGTTTCGGCCGCCGTCGTGCGCGGCGCGCCAAGCGCGAGCGCGCCGCGCATCCGACAGCTCGCCGCCGGCGAGAAGGTGCGCGTGCTCGGCATGGTCCAGGATTCGACCTGGTATCGCGTTGCCCTGCCGAACGGCGCGCCCGGCTTCGTCCATGCATCGCTGCTGCGGGCCGATCCGCCCGCGCAGCCGGAGCAGGCGCCGCCCGCAGCGGTTGCAGCGGTGCCATCCGGGCGCGAGCAGGCGCCCACGACGACGGCCGCGGCGCCCGAGCCCGCCGGCCGGCCCGGCAGCGATCCGCAGGTCGCCGCGACCCAACCGCCCGACGCGGCATCGCGCACCCATGGCAAGGCGAATGCCTTCAAGGACTGCGAGACCTGCCCCGTCATGATCCGTCTGAAGCCGGGCTCCGTCTCGCTCGGCCGGGAGGGCGGCCCGCTGGCGGAACGCCCGGTCGTCGGAGTGACGCTTGCGAAGCCGTTCGCGCTCGGCGCCTACGAGGTGACCGTGGCCGAGTGGAAGACCTGCGTCGACGAGGGCGGTTGCCCGCAACTGCCGCGCATGACCAACGCCACCGACGCGACGCCCGTGCACAACGTCCATTGGCTGGACGCGGACGCCTACGTGAAGTGGCTGAGCCGCAAGACCGGCCAGCGCTACCGGCTGCCCTCGGAAGCCGAATGGGAGTATGCCGCCAAGGCCGGCACCTCGGGCCTCTTCTGGTGGGGAGGCGCCTCCGGCGACTTCGCGAATTGCGCGGATTGCGGCGGCCCCTATGAGCGGCTGACCCCGGCGGCCGTTGGGTCCTTCAGGGAGAACCCCTTCGGCCTGCACGGAATGAACGGCGGGGTGGCCGAGTGGGTCGCTGACTGCTGGTCCCAAACCCATGCGGGAGCCAGTCCGGAGGGCAGGCCGCGCGAGGAGGCGGGATGCCGGCAGCGGACGCTGCGCGGCGGATCCTGGCGCAGCGAGCGCAAGGACGTCACGGCAACCTACCGCATCGGCTACGATGCCGATGTGCGGTACTTCGCCCATGGATTGCGGGTTGCCCGGGACCTGAACTGAGGGGGCGGCCTGCGGCGGAACCACCGCGCCCCCTCCGGCGCACCGTGGCTAGCGAACGGTGATGGTGATCTTCTTGGACATGACCGGCGGGTCGTGCGGGATGTGCTCGGCGTCGCCCATCAGGAGCTGGAGCGTGTAGCGCCCGGGAGGAAGCTCCAGGTAGGTCTCGGTCTGCCCGCCGCCGAAATGCAGATGCTGCGCGTCGTTGGGGATCGGCTCGTCGAGCGGCGGCAGGTCCGCATTGATCAGCAGGTGGTGGTGCCCGGTGTTCGGCCGCGTGACGCCCGACGGCGCGACGCCGAAATCCCGCGTCCCGAACCAGACCTTAAAGCGCCCGGACACGACCTCGCCGTCATTGGGCCATCCGATGTAGCAGTAGGCGCTCTTGGGTGCCGTGGCACGCCCGCCCTCGGCGGCCGCTCCGGATGGAAGCAGCGCCGCATGGGCGAGACCGACGAGGCAGAAGACCATCCTGGGCGTCATGGGCTCTCTTTCTCCTTGCTGTGCGTCCGAGACGCGCCGTCAGGGGACGGTCACCGTGATCCGTTGCGACATCACGGGCGGGTCGTGCGGGACGTGATCGCCGTCCCCCAGAAGAAGCTGCAGCGTATGCCGGCCGGGCGGCAGCGTGATCCGCGCCTCGGTCTGGCCGGCTCCGAAATGGAGATGCTTGGAATCGTTCGGGATCGGCTCGTCGAGCGGCGGCAGATCGGTGTCGATCAGGACGTGATGGTGCCCGGTGTTGGGATTGTAGATGCCGGCCGGGGCGACCCCCACGCCCTGGAGCCCCATTCGGAGCCAGAACCTGCCTCCCTTGATCACGGCCCCGTCGACCGGCCAGATGATATAGGCGCGCGCATTCTTCGGCGCGGGCTGGCGGCCGCCGGCGGACTGGCCCGACGTTTCGGCGGCAACCTCATGGGCATGCAGTGCATCTCCGTGCTCGCCCGAATGATCGCCGAATGGATCCTGGGCGAAAGCCGGCGCGGACAATACAAATGTAACAACGCTCAAGACCAGCCTCTTCATCGCGCAGCTCCCAGCTTGCCAACGGAGACTGGAACGGACAAGCGCTCAGGGCAAAAGCTCATCCGTGCAATGGCGTTATCTTGACTAGCCGATCGTTCGGTTATGCTGCACGCTCGGGTCCGGCGGCGAACTCACATGGCCGAGGCCGCGACCGCGCGCAGCCCTTCGCCGTCGAGCAGCGTAATCAGGCCTGATTCCACGGAGATCATGCCGTCGCGCTGCCAGTCGACGAGCTGTTTGTTCACGCTCTCGCGCGAAATGCCGACCAGCGTGCCGATCTGCTGCTGGGACAGCTTGATGTCGATGCGGACCGCATCGCCCGCCGGCCGGCCGAAGGCTTCCGCGAGCCGCAGCAGCGCGCGCGCCACCCGGGAGGGGACATCGAGCAGCAAGGCATCCTCGAGATGCTCGCTGGTCAGCCGCAGACGCTTGCACAGGACCGCGATCAGGCGCAGGGCCATGTCCGGGCGCGCCGTCATGGTCGGCAGGAACTGCGCCCGAGAGAGCACCAGCAGATCGGTCTCGTCCAGCGCGACCGCGTCGGCCGTGCGCGGCTCGCCGTCGAGAAGCGCGATCTCGCCGAACAGGCCGCCGTTGCCGATGATGTTGAGGACCAGTTCCTTGCCGTCGGCGGAATGCGTGCAGATCTTCACCCGCCCGCGTATCACGGCCATCATGCTGTCGCCGGGATCGCCCTTCTGGAAGATCGTCCGATTCCGGGGAAAGGAGGCAAGGGTCGCGGACTGCGCGAGGTGGCGCAGGTACTCGCGGTCGAGGTGCTTCAGCAGGAAATGCTGAGCGAGCACAAGCTCCTTGTCGAACTTGATCTGCACCATGTCCACCGCCCGGCTTCGGAGCGGCATTCTTGCGCCGCCGGCAGCTCCGGGGGACCGGCTGCTTCGGCGAGCAGGCGGCGGGATCGCAGTACCCCCTGCGCATCGGCGCCCGCCGGGGGAGACGTCACCTCCCCCGGCCGGCCGCGGGTCCGCGCCGCCGCGCCGTCACAGCGTGTAGGCGAGGATCCACAGCAGGAACAGCACCAGCGGAACATGCGCCAGGAGCTGGGTGAAGCAGAAGCCGACGATGTCTCGCGCCTTCAGGCCAAGTACGCCCAGCAGCGGCAGCATCCAGAAGGGGTTGATCAGGTTCGGCAGCGCCTCGGCCGCGTTGTAGACCTGCACGGCCCAGCCGAGATGGGCCTTGAGGTCGACCGCCGCCTGCATCACGTAGGGCGCCTCGATGATCCACTTGCCGCCGCCCGAGGGGACCAGGAAGCCCAGCACCGCCGAGTAGATCCCGATCACCACGGGGAAAGTGTGGATATTGGCGATGCCGACGAAGATGCTTGCGAGGTGATGGGAGATCGACACGCCGTCCGAGCCGTTCACGGCGGTCAGCATCGTCGCGATGGCGCCGTAGAGCGGGAACTGGATCAGCACGCCGCCGGCCGTCGGCACCGCCCTCGCGACGGCTGTCAGGAAGCTGCGGATGTTCCAGTGCAGGAGCACGCCGAGCATCAGGAAGACGAAGTTGTAGGTGTTCAGGTTCGAGATCACGAGCAGCGCGTCCTTGGTCGCGAACTCGTTGATCATGAAGCCGACGGCGAGCAGCACCAGGAGCAGCGGCAGAACCGGGCTGAACTCGAACCACTCGCCCGGGCGGGTCATCCTGGGGGCGACCTCCTGCTTTTCGGTCACGTCGATGCCAAAATCGGCCGCGGTGCGGACGTACCGGTCCGACGGAGCCGAGAAATACGCGATGATCACCGATGCCGCGAAGATCAGCGCGCCCATGACGATCGACTGCCACAGGAAGATGGTCTCGCTCAGCGGGATCACTCCGGTGATGTCCGAGATCGACTTCGGCAGGCTCGCCGGGTTGGCCTGGAGCATGGCCGAGGACGAGCTGAGCCCCAGCGCCCAGGTGGCGCCGAGGCCGAGATAGGCCGCGGCGCCGGCCGCCCGGTAGTCCATGCGCAGGTCGGCGCGGCGCGCCAGCGCGCGCACCAGCAGCGCGCCGAAAACCAGGCTCAGCGCCCAGTTGAAATAGGACGCCGCCATGCTGACGAAGGCCACGAAGGCGACGGCGCCGCGTCCCGTCTTCGGGAAGCGGGCGATCCATTCGATCAGGCGGGTGGCCGGCGGCGAGCTCGCCACCACGTAGCCGGTGATGGCCACCATCGCCATTTGCATGGTGAAGGGGATCAGCGTCCAGAAGCCGTCGCCGAAGCCCTTGGCGATGGCGAGCGGCGTGGCCCCCGTCGCGAGATTGCCCAAGGCGACCGCGATCACCGCCAGGACGACGAAGACGAAGGCGTCGGGAAACCATTTCTCGGCCCATTCCGTAAAGCCGATGGCCAGGCGGGCGAGCCAGCCCTGCCGCTCGCCGTCCTCGGCAGCGGGCGCGGCGTCGGGCCGGATGTTGGTTGCGTCGGTCATTTCATGCAGTTCCCTCTCGATCAAACCTGGGCCGTCAGGCGCATCAGGCGCCCTCCGGAACGTCGGCCGCAACGATCGGTTCCGCCGGCCCGAGCTCCCTCGCGCGGGTGCCGAACTGGGGAATGCAGTATGGGTGACCGCGAAATGCCGGGCTGGTATGTGGCTTGCGGCAGCGGACCGCGCCGAGAAAGCCGGCGCAATGCCCGCGGAGCCGCGGGCGATCAGCCGTTCAGCACGCGCAGAGGCGCGCCTGCGAGCCAGGCTGCGATGTCCTCGACGGCCTGGGTGAAGAAGACACGATAGGTGTCCTCGGTGACGTAGCCGAGATGCGGCGTCGCCACCACGTTGTCGAGTTCGCGCAAGGCATGGCGGGAGGGAAGCGGCTCCACGTCGAAGACGTCGAGCGCTGCGCCGCCGATGCGGCGTGCCTCCAGGGCAGATATCAGCGCGGCTTCGTCCACGATGGGGCCGCGCGCGGTGTTCACCAGGAGGGCGCCGGGCTTCATCAGGCCGAGCTCGCGGGCGCCGACGAGCCCGCGGGTCTCGGCGGTCAGCGGCAGGTGAATCGTCACGACGTCCGAGCCTTGCAGCAGTTCGTCCAGAGAGGCGGCGTGCTCGATCCCCATGGCCCGGCTCGCCTCCTCAGTCAGGCTGCGGCTCCAGCCCGTCACCCGCATCTCGAAGGCGAGGCCGTAGCGCGCGACACGCCGGCCGAGATTGCCGAGGCCGACGATCCCGAGCCGCCTGCCGCGCAGATCGATGCCCAGCGTGCTCTGCCACCTGCCGTCGCGGAACCCCGCCGCCTCGCGTGGGATGCGCCGCGCGAGAGCGAGCAGCAGTCCCCAGGTCATTTCGGCGGCGGAGGCGCCCGATCCCTCGGTGCCGCAAACCGTCACGCCGCGCACCCTGGCGGCCGCCATGTCGATCGCGGCGTTGCGCATGCCGGTGGTGACCAGCAGCTTCAGCCGTGGCAGCCGGTCCAGCAGCCAGGCGTCGAAGGGGGTGCGCTCGCGCATGGCGACGAGGATTTCGAACCCTTCGAGCCGCCGGGCGAGCGCTTCGCGATCCGCAAAATGGGAATCAAGGACCTCGATGCCGACCTGCGCGCGCAGTGGCTGCCAGTCGGCCATCGTCAGCGCGACTTTCTGGTAGTCGTCGAGAATCGCGCAATTCAGCATGCGCCGTCCCCCTTACCGGCGTCCGCGCCATCCTAGTGGCCGGCGGCGAGGCCCGACAGCGTCTATCGGGGTCTATCGGGCGCGCGATGCCGGCGCGGCGCGCATGGCACGATGCCGTTGCGGACGGGGGCTCCGGCGGCCCCGCTCGGGGCCGTGGCGCCGGCGGACTGTCAGCGGCGGGGCTGTCAGCCCTCTTCCTTGAGCATGGCCTGGTAGATCTTCCAGGCGGTCTCG
>NZ_JAFIQU010000055.1 GCF_017355985.1 Arenibaculum pallidiluteum | reverse complement strand
GGGCCGGGGTCCTTGGGCGTGTCGGAGCCCAGGCCCCAGCACTTGCCGACCTTGTCCGCGACCTCCTGGCTCACGAGGTCGGCGACCCAGCCGTTCATGGAGCCGTAGCCCGTCGCATAGACGATCACTTCGGCCGGGATCTCCTTTCCGCTGTCCAGCACGACCCCGGTCTCGGTGATCTCCTCGACTTGGCCGGGCTCCAGCCTGATCCTGCCGTCGATGATCAGCTGCGAAGCCCCGGTGTCGATGTAGAAGCCGGAGGCGCGGCGCAGGGACTTCATGAGTATCCCCGTGCCGTCGGCGCCGAAGTCGAGCCTGAAGCCCGCCTTCTCGAGGTCGCGGTAGAAGTCGGCGTCGACCTCGCGGATCTTGTCGCAGAGCTGCTTCTGGCGTTCGGCCATCAGCCTGAAGGGCAGGGAGGCGAAGATCAGGTCGGCCTTGGCCGTGGTCATGCCGGACTGCACGGCCTTCTCGGAATAGAGCGGGCCCAGGCCGTAC
>NZ_JAFIQU010000054.1 GCF_017355985.1 Arenibaculum pallidiluteum | reverse complement strand
CCTCCATCCAGCGCGCCACCGTCACCTTGCGCTCGCTGTGCGTGACCTCGAACGGATTGCGCGTGATCGCCTCGTCCCCGATGCTGCCGGCGTGCACGTAGGTCTCGTGCGTGAGGTCCATCAGGTTGTCGATGACCAGCCGGTAGTCGCATTTCAGCCCGTAGAAGGTGCCGCCCTCGCCGACCCAGGGCGGATCGCTGTTCCAGTGGAAGTCCGGGATCTTTTCGGGGTCGGCCAGGGCCGGGTCGCCCATCCAGATCCAGGCCAGGCGGTAGCGCTCGACCACGGGATAGGCGCGCACGCAGGCCGAGGGGTTGATGGTCTCCTGGGCGGGCATGAAGGTGCAGCGCCCGGCGGCGTTGAAGACCAGGCCGTGATAGCCGCAGACGACCTCGTCGCCGCGCAGATGGCCGAGCGAGAGCGGCAGCAGCCGGTGCCAGCAGGCATCCTCGAGCGCCGCCACCTGCCCGTCGCTGCGGCGGTACAGGACCACGTCCTTGCCGCAGATCCG
>NZ_JAFIQU010000053.1 GCF_017355985.1 Arenibaculum pallidiluteum | reverse complement strand
TCGGGGCCGTGGCGCCGGCGGACTGTCAGCGGCGGGGCTGTCAGCCCTCTTCCTTGAGCATGGCCTGGTAGATCTTCCAGGCGGTCTCGACGGAGACGCCGCCCGCGCGGGCGCCGGCGGTGAGCATGGCGACGGAGGGCTTGACGGGGACGGCGGCGAGGCCGGCCTTGCCGAGCTGGGCGACCATCTCGAGGGCGTAGTCGAGGGCCGGCACCTGCGGCTGCAGGGAGGAGGCCAGCGCGCCGGCGGAGAACTCGGTCTCGAACTTCTCGAACTTCATGGCGGTTCCTGTCGTTTCTCGCGGGCGCCCTCGGCACCCGGTGCGTTCTGCCTGTCCCTCCTTCTCAGCAAGCGCGATGCCAGATGCCGTCCCGCAAGAGCAGAATTCGGCAAAGCCAGGAAATCTGCGGCATCCAAGGCTTTTCGCTGCGCAGGGCGCGCAATTTTCTTCTGCGAGTGCTTCGCATTTCCTCGCATTTTGGGGTTGCCAGGATGTTAACTTTCTCAGAATGAGAATAATCGGACC
>NZ_JAFIQU010000052.1 GCF_017355985.1 Arenibaculum pallidiluteum | reverse complement strand
TCGCCTCCAGCGCCTATGTGTTCAGCGCTGGATACCGCCGAAGCGGTGGGTTGCCCCATTCGGAAACCCACGGATCAAAGCCTGCTCGCAGCTCCCCGTGGCTTTTCGCAGCGTGCTGCGTCCTTCATCGCCTCTCAGTGCCAAGGCATCCACCAGATGCCCTTATACTGCTTGATCGCTCGGCTACGACGCCGCGCGCAGGAGCAATCCCGCCGCGGACGCCAGTGAACTCTCTCGCTCGAGATGCTCGGCCGGACACTGTCCACAACGCCACCGGAACGAACCGATAGCGCCGCGGATGCCTTCCGGCCTCCTCGGTCACTTCACTTGCTTCCCTCTTCACGATGTCATGGACCCTGCGCGCTCCCGGCCGGGCGGAGCCCAGTGGGATTGTCGCGTTCAGCCGGTACCGGAGCTTGTGGGCTCCGGCAAGGATCGGCTGGAAGGGATGCGAGGACGACGGCGCCGGGGGAGGAGATCGAGCCCGGCGTCTTCCTTGAAAGGAGGTGATCCAGCCGCAGGTTCCCCTACGGCT
>NZ_JAFIQU010000051.1 GCF_017355985.1 Arenibaculum pallidiluteum | reverse complement strand
TGTGCGCTCTGGAGGACCGGAGCCCGGAGATCGGGCGTGAGGCGATCCTGAAGCTGATGGCCGAGGTCGACCGCTACATTCCGCAGCCGGAGCGTCCGAAGGACCGTCCGTTCCTGATGCCGATCGAGGACGTGTTCTCGATCTCGGGTCGCGGCACGGTGGTGACGGGGCGTGTCGAGCGCGGCATCGTGAAGGTCGGCGACGAGGTCGAGATCGTGGGCCTGCGGGCGACCACGAAGACGACGGTGACGGGCGTCGAGATGTTCCGCAAGCTGCTCGATTCGGGCGAGGCCGGCGACAACATCGGGGCGCTGCTGCGCGGCACCAAGCGCGAGGACGTGGAGCGCGGCCAGGTTCTGGCCAAGCCGGGCACGATCACGCCGCACACGAAGTTCAAGGCCGAGGCGTACATCCTGACCAAGGAGGAGGGCGGCCGGCACACGCCGTTCTTCACGAACTACCGTCCGCAGTTCTACTTCCGGACGACGGACGTGACCGGGATGGTGGCGCTGCCGGAAGGCACGGAGATGGTGATGCCGGGCGACAACGTGACCATGACGGTGACGCTGATCGCGCCGATCGCCATGGACGAGGGCCTGCGCTTCGCCATCCGCGAGGGCGGCCGCACCGTCGGCGCCGGCGTCGTCGCATCCATCATCGAGTAACG
>NZ_JAFIQU010000050.1 GCF_017355985.1 Arenibaculum pallidiluteum | reverse complement strand
CCCGTCCACCGGCCGCCCGCTGTCCTGCCAGGCCCGCCGCGCCGCCTCCAGCAGCCCGATCGGGCCGCACACGTACAGCTCGCCCCCGGGCGCCAGCCGGGCGATCTCGGCCTCAAGATCGATGCGCGCCCCCTCCTCGTCCACGAACACCTGCAGCCGGTCGCCGATCTTTGCCGCCAGATCCTCGGCCAGCGCCAGGTCGACGCGCCGGCGCGCCCCGTACAGCAGGCGGAACGGCGCGCCATGCGCGGCGAGGTCCAGGGCCATGGTGTAGATCGGCGTGATGCCGATGCCGCCGGCCAGCAGCAGGTAGTCCGGGCGGCCGCGCTCGAGCTCGAAATGGTTGCCGGGCTCGGAGATCTGCAGCTGGGCGCCGGGAGCCAGGGTAAACATGTAGGCCGAGCCGCCGCGGCCGTCGGGCAGGTTCTTGACGGCGATGCGGTAGACGCCGTCGCTGCACGGGCCGACCACCGAGTAGGAGCGCATGTCCGGCCGGCCGTCCACATGCACCGTCACGTTGATGTGGCTGCCCGGCCGCGGCGCGACGAAGCGCCCCAGCGGCTCGATCTCGAACAGCCGCACGTCCGGCGTCAGGTCCCGCACCGCGCGCACCCGCGCCGGCTGCCAGTCCCGCACCTTGCCCGTGCCCCCAGCGGCAATGCTTCCGTCCATGGC
>NZ_JAFIQU010000004.1 GCF_017355985.1 Arenibaculum pallidiluteum | reverse complement strand
GCCGTGAAAACCCCGCACGCCAATGGTACTGCGTCTCAAGACGTGGGAGAGTAGGTCACCGCCGGGCCTGCCGGCGGCGCTTGTCCCCCTCTCAGCTTCCCTCATCACGATCCAGCGAAGGCCCCGCACGGAGCGATCCGTGCGGGGCCTTGCGCTTTATGGTCGGGCCGGTTGAGCGGAAGAGCCTTGAGGGCGCGGTGAGACGGCAGTCGGTGGCGCCGTCCGTGGTGTCCATCTCGAAGCGGGCATCGATCTGCTGGGCCAGGGCGGTCACGAGGCTGCGGGCAGGGTCCCGTGCCGCAGGGAAGGTGCGGCGGCAGCGCACCGAGAGCACGACGGAGTTCCGGCCCTTCCTGCTCAGGGTCACCTCGATCCGCGCCAAGCCGTCGGAATCCGGCTGGAAGGCGTCGTCGATCAACTCGTCGGCGATCAGGGCGAGGGGAATGGCGGCGTCCAGGGTGCAGGCGAGCTGGTCCGCCGTCACCGACCAGCTCTGCGGACGGGCGTTGCGCTGCCGGGCGATACGTTCGGTCACCTGATGCAGATAGGGCCCGAGATCGACCACGCTCAGGCTCAACGCCTCGGCCTCGGCGATGCGCTGGTGAATGTTCCCGAAAGCCGAAATCCGTTCGGCGAGCCGGTCGAAGTGATCGCGCTCCGCGCCGCTCGGCAACCGGCTGGATTCGAGGCGCAGCAGGCTCCAGACCACCTGGAGGTTGTTGCGGACCCGGTGATGGATCTCGCGCAGCATCGCCTCGCGCTCGGCGAGCCGGTCGGCCATCGCGGCCTCGGCCTGCTTGCGTTCCGTGACGTCGACCGTGGTGCCGATGAACCGGCGTGGCCGCCGGTCGGGACCTTCGCCGTCGAACAGGGCCCGGCCGCGGGCCCGGACCCAGGCAATGGATCCGTCGGGATGAAGGAGGCGGTATTCGATGTCGTAGACGCAATCCTGCGCGGGATCGCGTGCGGCGGCGGCGGCGGCATAGACCCTGTCCCGGTCCTCGGGATGCAGGCGCGCGAGGAAGACCGACTCGTTGACCTCGCCTTCGGGGTCGACGCCGAAGATCTCCCGCTGACGACGATTCCAGTGCAGGCGGCCGGTCCGCTCGTCGTGGTCCCAGGTGCCCATGCGCGCCGCCGCGACGGCGAGGCGCAGGCGCTCCTCGCTTTCGGCAAGTGCCGTACGGCCCGCCTGGCTGGCTTCGGCGATCCGGTCCAGGGCCCCAAGGGCGGCATCGAGGCGGGCCCGGTCAGCGACGTCAGTTGCCGGGCGGTCGAGTGCGGACCTCAACAGCGCAATGGCCTCGTCGATGTCCATCATGGGGGACGACCGCCTCGCTCGCCTTGCGTGCCTTCCGACGATAGCGCGGTATTCCCGCAGATGTCAGCGGCGCAGGCGTGGTCATCGACGGCGGAATTGGGTTGAACACGAATGGCTCCGCGCGCACAAGGGCGTGGGCGAAGGAAAGATCATGGCCGAAGATAGCGACGACACGCTCACCCCTCAGGAAGCCCCGCAGCCGCCGGACCGGCGCGACATCCTCCGCGCCATTGCGGCCATCCTCCGCAACGACGGCGTCGAGGTGGACGCGGATGCCGAGCCCGCCCGCTGGTCGATCTCGGTGGCGCAGGACTTCCGCGTGCCCGGCGCCGAGGGCAGGAAGCTCCGCGCGCGCTACCGTGTCACGGTGGGGCCCCTGGCGGAGATCGAACGCGAGGTGATGGCCCAGGTCACCTCGGCCGAGGGCTTCGGACGGGCGGAGGCCAAGGCCGCCGCGAAGCGCGTCAAGGCCGCGCTCCTGGAGTCCGGCATGGCGGAGCAGGCCCGCATGCGCTTCGATTCCTGGCTGACGACGCTGGAGGAGCGCGCGGCGGAGCTCGGCGATGCCTGGCGCCCCAAGACCTTCGCCGAGGATTTGCACCGGGTGCTCGGCTTTGGCGGACGGGTGCCGCGCCTCGAGAGGCTGCTGGACGCTCTCGAGGAGGCTTTCACCACAGCCGCAGCCCGCGCCGGCGTGCGGGTGCGGCGCTCCCGGTTGGAGGCCGCGTCGGGGCTCGGAGTCTATCTCGACAGCTTCGTCGCCGCCCGGGCGATGCTCCGCAAGCTGCGGCTCTTCGTCGGTCCCACGAATTCCGGCAAGACGCATGCGGCCATGGACCGGTTGGCAGCCGCGGAGACCGGTGCCTATCTCGCGCCGCTGCGCCTTCTCGCCCTCGAGGGCCAGGAGGCGATCGAGACGCGCGGCAAGCCATGCTCGCTGATCACTGGTGAGGAACGCGACGTGCGCCCCGGCGCCGCCTTCGTGTCCTCGACCATCGAGATGGCCAATACCCACCGGGTGATCGGCGCCTGCGTGGTGGACGAGATTCAGATGATCGGCGACGCCGACCGCGGCTGGGCCTGGACACAGGCCGTCGCGGGCATGCCGGCCCGCGAGATCGTTATGACGGGATCGGCTGATGCGATCCCCTATGTCCGCCGCCTGGCCGAGGCGCTCGGTGAGGAGCTCGAGATCGTCGAGTTCACACGCAAGTCGCCGCTGCGCGTGCAGGAGGATCCCGTCGCGCTGAAGGACGTGCGCCGCGGCGATGCCGTCGTCGCTTTCTCGCGGCGCGACGTCCACGAGCTTCGCCGCGCTCTCCTGGAGCGCGGGCACACGGTCTCGGTCATTTACGGCGCTTTGTCGCCCGAGGTGCGCCGGGCCGAGGCGCGCCGGTTCCGCGAGGGTCATGCCGACGTGCTGGTCGCGACGGACGCCATTGGCATGGGCCTGAACCTGCCCATCGCCCGAGTCGTCCTGTCGACCACGACGAAGTACGACGGCCGCGAGGAGCGCGAGCTGAACGGCTCCGAGATCCGCCAGATCGGCGGCCGCGCCGGCCGGTTCGGTATGCACGAGGAGGGTCGCGTCGCGGTGCTGCTGGGCGAGAACATCAACCCCGTGCGCCGCGCGCTCACCTCGCAGCCCCAGCCGCCCGCCGACCCGCGCCCGTGGATCTCGCCCAATGTCGGGCATATCGAGGCGATCGCGAGCGAGCTCGGCACCGACCGGCTCGCGCGCGTGCTGCGCACCGCCGGAACCGAGCTGCTGCGTGCCCACCAGACCTTCCGCATGACCGACCTGGAGGGCCGGATCCAGGCGGCCGAGGCGGTGGATGTGGCGAAGCTGAGCTTGGCCGAGCGCGACATGCTGTCCCGCTGCCCCGTCGACGTGCGCGACGCGAACCAGCTCCGCCTGCTGCGCCAGTGGGCGATCAATCAGGGAAAGAACCGTCCCAACCCCGCCCCGGATTTCCCGGGACGCTTCACGATGGACAACGGCACGGACGTCGACCTCGAAGCCGCCGAGAAGGCGGTCAAGGATCTGACGGCCTATGCTTGGCTGGCCTACCGCTTCCCGGATGCCTATCCCGAGATGGACCTTTGCCTGGAGCGCCGTCAGGACATCAACGCCTTCATCGAGCGTACGCTCGCGGCCCGGGCCCTGCCACGCGCCTGCCCGTCCTGCGGCAAGCGGCTGAAGCCGTCGCACCGCTTCCGGCTCTGCGAGGCGTGCTTCGCAGAGGGCCAGGCCCGCGGCCCGCGCCGGGGGCGGCCCCGTACGGCGGATGGCGAGCGGCCGGCGCCAGACCGGCCTGCGGAGTGGCAGTCCGACCGCCCGCCGGAACGGCCGGGCCGGCGGCCTGAGCGCCGGCACAGCGAGGCTCCGCTCCCTAAAAGGGCTGCCCGACCCGGCGGTCGTGGACCGCGGCCGCCGCGCTGAGATCGTCGAGGAACCCCGCCGTGGCGCTGATTCCCGTGACCGACCGGATTGCTCTGGACGAGGCCGAGCTCGACTTCAGCTTCGTCCGTGCCAGCGGGCCCGGCGGGCAGAACGTCAACAAGGTCTCGACGGCCGTGCAGCTCCGCTTCGATCTCCGGAACTCGCCCTCCATTCCGGCATCCGTGCGCATGCGCATGGTGCGGATCGCCGGCCGCAAGCTGACCGATGATGGCGTGCTGGTGATCGATGCGCGACGCCACCGCTCGCAGGAGCGCAACCGCGAGGAGGCCGTCGAGCGTCTTCTGGAGATGATCCGGGAGGCGGCGGTGCCGCCGACCCCGCGCCGCCCCACGCGTCCGACCCTGGCGTCCAAGAAGCGGCGGCTGGAGGCCAAGGGACGGCGCAGCGGCGTGAAGCGCATGCGCGGCTCGGTCGGAGGCGACGAGTCCTGAACGGACGTGGTAGGGTCCCGCGCATCCCGGGCCCCGGCCTGCCTCTGCCCCATACCCCGTCCCGCCGCGATGAAATTCCTGCACGCCGCCGACATCCACCTGGACAGTCCGCTGGTCGGGCTCGAAGCCTATGAGGGCGCCCCGGTCGAGCGTCTGCGCGGGGCGACCCGCCGCGCGCTCGAGGCGATGATCGACTTGGCGCTGGCCGAAGCCGTGGATTTCGTGGTGATTGCCGGCGACCTCTATGACGGCGACTGGCGCGACTTCAATACGGGCCTCTTCTTCGTCAGGCAGGTGGTGCGGCTGCACGAGCGGGGCATCCCCCTGTTCCTGCTGCACGGGAACCACGATGCCGAGAGCCAGATCACCCGGCGCCTGCCTCTTCCCGACACCGTCAAAGTGTTCCCGTCGCGCCGCGCCGAGACGTTCCGCCTGCCCGCGCTGCGCACGGCGCTCCATGGCCAGAGCTTCGCGCGCCGCGAGGTCTCGGAGAACCTGGCGGCCACCTATCCGCGCCCGGTCGAGGGCTGGTTCAATCTCGGCGTCCTGCACACCGCGCTGGACGGCAGGGAGGGCCATGCGCCCTATGCGCCATGCGCGCTCGCGGGGCTCCTGGGGCATGGCTATGACTACTGGGCCCTCGGTCACGTCCACCGCCGCGAGGTGCTGAGCAGCTATCCCCATGTGGTGTTCCCCGGCAACCTGCAGGGACGTCACATCCGGGAGACCGGCGCGAAGGGCTGCACGCTCGTGACGGTCGAGGACGGGCGTATCGCTGCGCTGGAGCACCGCAGCGTCGATGTGCTGCGCTGGGAACTCGTCGAAATCGACCTGGGCGGGCTGCGCGAGCTTGGCGAGGTGCAGGCGCGGGCGCGGGCGGCGCTGGGCCGGACCGTGGCTGCGGCCGAGGGGCGCGTGGTGACGGCGCGCCTGCGCCTTGTCGGCGCGACCGCGGCCCATGGCGCGCTGCTGGTGGCCAAGGACCGCGTGACCGCGGAGCTGCGGGCGCTCTCCTACGAGTTCGGGGCCGATGCCCTGTGGATCGAGAAGGTCCGTTTCGAGACGCGGGCGGAGCGGGATGCCGCCACGCTGGCCGCCCGGCCCGATGCCATCGGGAGCCTGGTGCGGACGCTGGCGGACGCGCCCGCCGATCCCGACCTGCAGGCGGCACTGGGAGCCGAGCTCGAGGAGCTCCTGGCCCGCCTGCCTTCCGAGGCGCTGGAGGGCGAGGGCGAGGCGCTGGCGCTGCTTCGCGAACCGGGACATCTGGCGGAACTGCTCGACGAGGCGCGTGAGCTGGTCCTGGCCAGGCTCGTCGAGGTCGAGGTCGCGCCGTGAGGCTGCGCGAGCTGGCGCTGGGGCGCTTTGGCCATTTCGCCGAGGCGCGGCTGGATCTGTCCGGCCCGGCCGGTCTGCATATCCTCTGCGGGCGCAACGAGGCCGGAAAGACCACGATCCTGCGCGCGATCTCCGACCTGCTGTTCGGGATCGAGGCGCGTTCCCCCTATGCCTTCCGCTACGACTATTCCGAGCTGAGCCTGGGCGCGGAGATCGAGGCGGCAGACGGGCGGCGCCTGCGCTTCAGGAGACGCAAGGGTCGACAGAACACGCTGCTGGACGCAGACGGGGCGACCCTGCCGGACGCGACCCTGAACCCTTATCTGGGAGGCGGCGCGGACCGCGAACTGTTCCACGGCCTCTTCGGCCTGGATCATGCACGGCTTCGCCAGGGCGGCGACGACATCCTGGCCGCGCGCGGCGCGCTGGGCGAGATGCTGTTCGAGGCCGGCGCCGGCTTGACCGGGCTACGCGGCATCGTCCAGGGCATCGAGCAGCGCGCCAACGAGCTGTTCTCGGCGCGGCGCGTCGGCACCAAGCCCTTCTATCTCGCGCTCGATCGGTTCAAGGAGGCGCGCCGCCGCCAGCATGAGGCCCAGATCGGCACCGACGCGTGGCGGCGTCTCGAGGCCGAGCTCGACGGAACGCGTCAGCGGCTCGCGGCGGTCCGGACCGAGCTGCGGGAGATCGAGGCCGAGCGGTCCCGCACCGAACGTCGGCGCCGCACCCTGCCTCCTGCCACCGCCCTTGCGGCCGTGGAGGCCGAGCTGGCGGCGACCGAGGGTGCATCCGTCCTGAGCGAGGAGGATGCCCGCGCCCATGCCGGCGCGCTCGAGGCCGCGCGCCGCTCGGCGGAAGGGCGCGAGCGCTGCGCCCTCGCGGCGGAGCGTCTTCGAGCAGACCTCGGCGCCTTGTCCGTGCGCGACGACGTGCTGGCCGTCGCGGACCGTATCCGTGCGCTCGCCGAGCAGCGTGGGGCGATTCGCGAGCAGCGCGCCGATCTGCCCCGGCGCGAGGCCGAGCTGCGTCAGCTCCGCGAGCAGATCGCCGATCTGCTCCGCCGGATCGGTTCGGACCTGCCGGCCGAGCGTGCCCGCGAAGCCGTGCCGCCGCAGCCGCTGCTGACCGAGCTGCGCGCGCTGATCGTCGAGAACGGGCGCCTTGCCGAACGCGAGGCTGCGGCGGATGAACAGCGTCAGCGTGCCGAGGGCGAGGCGCGGCGTCTGGCCGCGCTGCTCGACCGCCTGGGACCGGAGCAGGACGCTGCGGCGCTGATCGCGGCGCTGGAGGAGGCGCGCGCCCGCGGCGGGATCGAGGAGCGCCTCGCCGAGACGGAGGCGGAGCTGGACCGCCTGCTTGCGCGCCGCGATCGCGGTTTGGCCGCGCTGGGCCTGTGGCGAGGGGACCTCGAGGCTCTGGCCCGGGCCCCGGTTCCCGACGAGCCCACGGTGCAGCGCCATGAAGCGCTGCTGGCCGAGGCCGAGACGGCGGCGGCGCGCCAGATGGAGCAGGTTCGGACGCTGGCCGAGGAGCGCGACCAGGTGGCGCTGGAGATCGCCGCGGTCGAGCGCGGCGGCGAGGTGCCCGATGCCGAGGCGGTCCGCCGCGCGCGGGCGCACCGCGACGTGGGTTGGACGCTGCTGCGCGGCATGTTGGGCGGCCGGAAGCCGGATCCATGGGATGTCGAGGCATTTTCCGCGGATCAGGATCCGGCGGATGCCTACGAGGCCGCTGTCCATGCGGCGGACCAGGTCGCCGACCGCAAGGAGGCAGAGGCCTCGCGGGTTGCCCGGCACGGCGAGCTGAAGGCGCGCCGCGACCTTCTGGAGCGGCGCCTGGCAGGCTCGGAGGCGGTCGCGGCGCAGCGGGCGGCGGAACTGTCCGCCCGGCGCGAGGCGTGGGAGGAGCTCTGGCGCGGGATCGGCATCATGCCGCTTCCGCCGCGCGAGATGCTGGTCTGGCTCGCGCGGCGCGCGGCGCTCCTGCGCGACCACGAAGCCTGCGAGGACGCGGCTTCCCGGCTGACGCGGCTGCGCGCCGACCACGACGCGCTGGCTGCGGCCGTCGGCGCGGCGCTCGCCGGGCTGGGCCAGGACGTGCCGGCCGACAACCCGCTGGGACTGCTCCTGCGTTGGGCGGCTGGCTGCGCGGAACGTCTGCGCGCCGTCGCCGCCGAGCGACGGACTCTGAGCGACCGGATCGCCGAGCAGCGGGCGGAGCGGGAGGCCGCGCGCCGGCTGGTGGAGCAGGCGACCGCCCTGCGCGGCATTTGGAGCGAACGCTGGCGCGGCGTCATGGCGTCGCTCGGGCGCGCGCCGAATGCGCTTCCCGAAGCCGTGGAGGCGTCGCTGGGCGCGTTCGAGGAGCTGGACCGGCGCCTCGTTCAGACGGGCGAACTCGCGCATAGGGTCGCGCGCATGGCCGAGAACGTCGCCGCATTCGAGACCGCCCTGGACGGCCTCCTGGAATCGCTCGCGCTGCCGGCGCGGGGCGGCGATCCGACCGACGTCGCCGACGGCCTTGCCCGTGCCTTGGACGAGGCGCTGCGGGTCGCCGCGCTGCGCGAAGAGCTGGGACGACGCCTGCACAGCGCCGAGGCCGAGGTCGCGCAGCACGAAGCCGAGGCGCGGGAGGCCGCCGCGGTGCTGGAGCGCCTGCGCCGCGCGGCGGCGGTGCCGGACGATGCCGCGCTGGCCATCATCGTCGCCGCGTCGGTGCGTCGACGCGAGCTGCAGGACCGGCGGAGGACCCTGGCGGGCGATCTGCTCGCGCTGGGCGACGGGCTGCCGCTGGAGCAGCTCAGGGCCGAGGCGGCCGAGGCTGATCCCGACCGGCTGGCGGCCGCGCTGCCCGAGCTGGCCGCACGCCAGGAGGTCCTGCAGCATGAGGGCACCGAGCTGGGCGGACGCCTGGCCGATCTCGAACGCGATCGAGCGGAGCTCGAACGCGGCCGGGGGGCGGAGCGCCATGCCCAGGAGGCCCAGGAGGCGCTCGCCGCGTTGCGCTCCGTGGCCGAGGACTACCTGCGCCTGCGCGCGGCGGGAACGCTGCTGCGCCGCGCCGTCGACCGCTACCGCGAGGACCAGCAGGGTCCGCTGCTGCGCCGCGCCGGGGCCCTCTTCGCGACGCTCACCTGCGATGCCTTCTCCGGGCTCGAGGTCGCCTATGACGAGCGCGACCAGCCCGTTCTCATGGGTCGGCGCACCGCCGGGGGAACGGTGGGCGTCGAGGGGATGTCGGAGGGCACCCGGGACCAGCTCTTCCTTGCGCTGCGGCTGGCCGCGGTGGAGCGCTATGCCACCGAGGCGGAGCCGCTGCCCTTCGTTGCCGACGACCTGCTCGTGAACTTCGACGACGTCAGGGCCGGAGCGGCCTTCGCCGTGCTCGGCGCGCTGTCGGAACGGGTTCAGGTGATCTTTCTGACGCACCATCCGCATCTCTGCGGCGTGGCGGCCGAGCACCTCGGCCAGTCGCGCCTGGCCGTGCATGCGCTGGACGATCTCTGAACGGAACTCTGGGCGGAGCCTCTGGGCGGAACCCAGGTCCCGGGCGCAGGTTGTTCAACGGGCGTCACCCCGACCCGGGGCGACGGGTGCAAGGGAGCAGCGAATGCGGGAAGAGGACCGAGAGCGGCTGGAGGAGCGGATCCGGGAACGCGCATACCGGATCTGGGATCGCGAGGGCCGGCCGGAGGGCCGCGAGCGCGATCATTGGGAACTGGCCCGCGAGGAGATCGCGATCGAGGACAACATCAAGGACACGCTGGAACCGAACCCGGCGGGCGACGCCTATGACACCGCCACGCGGACCGAGCCGGTCGAGCCGCTGCTCGCCGTGGAATCGCAGGGCGAGCATTTCGGCCCTGCAGGGCAGGACGACATCCAGCCAGTGCCGAGCCGTCGGACACGGACCCGGCGCAATCGGGAGGGCGGGGCCGGGTGAAGGATCACCCGCGCCCGCCAGAACCCGGCACCGCGACGCCGAAGCGGTACGTTCAGGCCGCGCGGTTGTCGACGACCGCCACAAGTCCTGCGATGGACCCGTAATGCTTCCTGTCCGTGCGCAGCGCCTCCAGGAGTTCGCGAAGGCTCTCCTGGGCAAAGGCGCATGACTGCTTGTCCAGCTCCGCGCGCGTCAGTTCGATGAAGTTGTCGAGGAGACGCGCGTGCACGCGGGAAGCGGCGCGAAGCGTGGCGGGAAGCTGCGGCAGGCTCATGGAAGACGTCCTTTGCGGCGCGTTGTCGTGCAGCGATTAAGGCGTTTCCCTGGTTAACGGAGGGTAAAACTTTACCTTTGTGCCACCGAGGGCGAAGGGTTTACCACTTTCGCGCTTTATTTCTTCTGCGCAGCCAGATTACTGGGGAAGTGTCACAGACCGGGCCGATCGACTGGTCGGAGTCTGTCAATGTGCGGGCGTTGCGCGGACGCATGGTCGCCCGCGCCCGCCTGGACGGTCTGTGACAATGCTGGGACGACCTCAGGTTGTGCCAAGTGCGCGCCCGAACATGGCCGGGTCGACATTGCCGCCGGAGCACACGACCGCCACGGCACCCTCCGGCCGCACCCTGCCTGTCAGCACGGCGGCGAGGGCCACGGCTCCGCCGGGCTCGGCGATCAGCTTGAAGTACTCGAAGCAGGCGGCCATCGCCTCCAGCGCCTCGGCGTCCGAGACCGGGACGGCGCCCGCCAGCCGCTGGCGGTTGATGGCGAAGGTCAGCTCGCCGGGCATGGGCGAAAGCAGCGAGTCGCAGATCGAGCGTGCCCCGGGGGCATTGCCGAGCCGCTCTCCCGCCGCAAGTGAGCGGCGGGTGTCGTCGAAGGCCTCGGGCTCGGCGGCCCAGAGCGCCACGTTCGGTGCGCGCTGAGCCAGGGCGGTCGCGATGCCGGCGGTCATGCCGCCGCCGCCGCAGGGTACGACCACCGCATCGAGCGTGGCGCCGATCGCCGCCGTCTGGTCGAGGAGCTCGATGCCGATTGTACCCTGTCCGGCCATCACGAACCGGTCGTCGTAGGGCCGCACCAGAGTCGCCCCGGTCTGCGCGACGATCCGGTCGGCGACCAGGTCGCGGTTCTCGGTATGGCGGTCGTAGAGGACGACCTCGGCGCCCCATGACCGGGTGTTGCGGATCTTGATGGCGGGGGCGTCCCCGGGCATCACGATCGTCGCCGGGATCCCGAAGGCCCGGGCGGCCGCCGCGACCCCCTGGGCGTGGTTGCCTGAGGAGAAGGCCACTACGCCGCGCCGGCGGTCAGCCTCGGGGATCCGGCAGATCCGGTTGTAGGCGCCTCGGAACTTGAAGCTGCCCGTCCGCTGCAGCATTTCGGGCTTCAGGAGGAGGCGGAAGCCGAGCCGGTCGTTGAGGAGCGGCGATTCCAGCAGCGGCGTGAGGATCGCCTTGCCGGCGAGCGCTTCGGCCGCGGCGGCGATATCCTCGAAGCAGGGCAGCAGGTCGGGCGCGATGGTCATCTGGGCGAGGCTCCAGGGGCGGGGAGGCGCGCATGATCCGCCTCCCGCGCCGCAGGCACAAGCCCCCAGGCCGTCCGCGTGGGGGACAGCCTGGGCGTGCCGTCCTCAGCGCGCGAGGTCCTGGACGAGGGTGAGCGGGCCGGAGCCGTTCATCCGCGCACGGTAGACGCCGAGGCCTTCCATCACCCGCTGGACGTAGTTGCGGGTCTCGTTGAACGGGATCAGCTCGATCCAGTCGAGCACGTCGATCCCCTCGGCACGGGGATCGCCGTAGGTCTGCAGCCATTCCGCGACGCGCGCCGGCCCGGCGTTGTAGGCCGCCACCGCCAGCACGTAGCTGCCGTTGAACCGGGTCAGGAGTTCCGACAGATAGCTGCTGCCGAGCAGGACGTTGTATTCGGGATCGGCGGTCAGGCGCGCGTGGCTGTGCTTGAGGCCGAGCTGGCCAGCCACCTTCTGGGCCGTCGCAGGCATGAGCTGCATCAGCCCGCG
The DNA here is from genome assembly GCF_017355985.1 of Arenibaculum pallidiluteum. Classification (GTDB taxonomy): domain Bacteria; phylum Pseudomonadota; class Alphaproteobacteria; order Azospirillales; family Azospirillaceae; genus Arenibaculum; species Arenibaculum pallidiluteum. Next base: position 393,451 of record NZ_JAFIQU010000004.1, on the reverse strand, counting down.
GGCGCCGACCGGACTGACAGCCAGAGGGTTGAACACGCTCTCCTGGCGGATGACGGCGAGGACGAGCGCGGGCTCGGGCGGGCCGGCATCGGCGACGGGGATCAGCGGATAGCCGCCCTCGATCATCAGGATCCCGTCCTGCACGGCCTGCTTGGCCACGGTGACCGCGAGGTCGGGCCGGTCGACCTCGAGGGCGAGCCGGGCGACCAGCGCGTACTCCACCGGCGTCTTCGCATTGGAGCCCAGGCGGCGCAGGAACACGGCCAGCGCCTCGGGCTCCGCCTCGATCTGCGCGAGCATGCGCACGACACGGGCGAGCTCGTTGCGCACGAAGGCGCTCGCCGCCTCGGCCGGGACGCCGGGGTCAGAGGCGAGTGCGAAGTTGCCCGACCGTCCCAGCCGGTCGAGGGCGAGCTGTCCGTAAAAGGTCGTGGGATGCTCGGCGGCCAGCGCGTACCAGCGCCGGGCCTCGTCTCCGAGGCGCGCGGCCTCGCTCGCGCGCCCGGCCCAGTAGGCCCCGCGGGAACGGCTGATCGGGCTGCCAACCCCGTCGTAGAGCTTCCGGAAATGAACCAGCGCGTCCGACGGCCGCTCGAGATAGCGCAGGGCGATCCAGCCGGCCAGGAACTCCGCCTCTGCGAAGGGCGCGCCCTCCTTGATGCCGTGCTCCTTCGCCAGGCGGTACGCGACCTTGTAGTCGCCCTTGGCCAGGAGGCGACGTGCCATCACGTGCTGCTCGGTCCACCAGGCCTCGGGCTTTCCGAGGTTGCGCGGCCGGTTCAGCAGCATCTCGACCGCCGCGTCGTCCTGGTCCTTGCGGCGGCGCCAGCGCAGCCGCTCGTAGACGAGGCTGGGATCGTTGCGCAGCTCGGCCGGGACTTTGTCCAGCACCTTGTCGACGCCGGGCCGCAGGTCCTGCAGCGCGAGGCGGGCTTCGACAACGGCGCGCAGGCTCGGCGTCACCAGCGGCAGCAGGCGCTTGGCCGCGGCGTCATCGCCCGCCCAGACCAGCCGGTCGAGCCGCGCCTCGTGGTCGCGCTGCCGCAGGAGTCGGCCGAAGCGCGCCAGCATCTCCTTCTCGTCCTGGGCGTTGAAGCCGCCGGAGACCCAGCGCTCGCGGATCAGCTCGGTCGCGCGGGAATCCTGGCCTTCGTCCAGGAGCGCCTGGGCGTACCGGATGATCCCGGTGCCGGTGACCGGCGGGTGCACGGTGAACCATGCCCTGACCTCGCCAGAGCCGAGGCCGGGCGGCATCGCCATCTCGGCGTTCCGCCGAAGCTGGGGCTGGCCGGGCCAGTCGGGATGCGCGCGGATGAAGTCGGCGATGGTATGGAAGCCGGCGTCGGGCTTCTGGCCCGAGAGCTGCATCCAGGTCAGCACCTTGGCCGGAAGCTGTTCCGTCGCGGTGGACGCGAGACGGTGCGCCTCGCCCCAGCGGCCCGCCTCGGCGGCCTGCACGGCCGCTCGGTAGATGGCGGCGTCGTTCTGCGACAGCGGCCCGGCCGCGGCTGCCGGCAGCGCCGTCGCGCAGGCGATGAGCGCGGCCGTGGCCAGCCGGCGGGCAGTCTTGCCCAGCCATGCGGCGGCGGCTAAGGTGCCCGACCGCGCCATATTCTGGTCCTCACGGAGGTTCTGATGTTCAAGGGGTCCATCGTCGCCCTGCTGACGCCGTTCCGCAACGGTGCGGTCGACGAGAAAGCCTTCCAGTCCTTCGTCGAGTGGCAGATCGCCCAGGGCACGCACGGCCTGGTGCCCTGCGGCACCACCGGTGAGTCGCCGACGCTCAGCCACGATGAGCACATGCGCGTCGTCGCGCTCTGTGTCGAGGCGACCGCCGGGCGCGTCCCCGTGATCGCAGGCACGGGCTCCAACTCGACGGCCGAGGCCGTCGCCCTGACACGGCATGCCAAGCAGGCCGGCGCCGATGCCGCGCTGGTCGTCACGCCGTACTACAACAAGCCCACCCAGGAAGGTCTTTTCCAGCATTACAAGGCAATCCATGACGCGGTGGACATTCCCATAATCATCTACAACATACCCGGCCGCTGCGTGGTCGACATGAGCGTCGCGACCATGGCGCGGCTGGCGAAGCTGCCGAACGTGGTGGGCGTTAAGGATGCCACCGCGGATTTGACCAGACCGTTAAGGACGCGCCTGGAAATCGGAGAGGATTTCTGCCAGCTCTCGGGCGAGGACGCCACCGTCGTGCCGTTCCTGGCCCAGGGAGGTCACGGCTGCATCTCCGTGACGGCCAATGTGGCGCCGGCCCAGTGCGCGGCGCTGCACAATGCCTGGCAGGCCGGCGACATGACGACGGTCGCGCGGCTGCGCGACCAGCTGATGCCGCTGCACGGCGCCCTCTTCGTCGAGACCAGCCCGTCGCCGGTGAAGTACGCGGCCAGCCTGCTGGGCCTGTGCTCGGACGAGGTCCGGCTGCCCATGGTGCCGGTCACGGAGGCAACACGGCCGATCGTGCGCGACGCGATGGTCAAGGCCGGCGTGTTGAACTGAGAACGACGGCGGCTGGGACCATCCGGGACCCGGCCGACACCGTAACCGAGGAAAGCTGACCATGGCGCAGAGCGCGCCGGAGCGCGTGGCGGCGCAGAACCGCCGCGCCCGCTTCGACTATTTCATCGACGACAAGATCGAAGCCGGCATCATCCTGTCCGGGACGGAGGTGAAGAGCCTGCGGTCCGGCCGTGCCAGCATCAACGAGAGCTATGCCGGCGAGCGGGACGGGGAGCTTTACCTCTTCAACGCCTACATCCCGGAGTACCAGCTCGCCGGGAAGTTCTTCCAGCACGAGGTCCGGCGGCCGCGCAAGCTGCTGGTGCACCGGCGCGAGCTCGGCAAGCTGCTCGGGCAGATCCGCCGCGACGGCGTGACCATGATCCCGATGTCGATCTACTTCAACGACCGGGGCATTGCGAAGGTCGAGATCGGCCTCGCCAGGGGCAAGCGCAAGGCCGACAAGCGCGAGACCGAGAAGGAGCGGGACTGGAAGCGCGACAAGGCGCGTCTCATGCGCAATCGGGGCTGAACGGGCCGGGGCTGAACGGGGCGGCGCCGAAAGGCGCGGAGCCGTGCGGGCGCGCCTCGCCCGCGCAGGCGCTGCGCACCTCGGCCAGCAGCGCGTCCATCATCGCCGCTGTCAGGCGTCCGGTCTGCGTGTTCTGGCGCGACGGATGATAACAGCCGAACACGACGAGCCCGCCGATCTCGTGCCGTGCACCGTGAGAGAAGGGATGGCGGCGCGGCGTGGAGCCGAGGCCCCGCAGGACGGATTCGTGGGCGAGCTGGCCGAGCGCAAGCACGACGCGCGGCCCGGTCGCGATCTCCGCCATCAGGAAGCCGCGGCACCGGCGCAGCTCGTCCGGCGTCGGCCGGTTTCCCGGAGGCACGCAGCGCACGGCATTGGTGATCCGCACCGGGACGCCGTTCAGCCCGGCCCGGTCCAGGGCTCCGGCAAGGAAATGTCCGGAGCCTCCGGGCACATCGCCCACGAAGGGCAGGCCCGTCCTGTTGCCGCCCTTGAGCGCGGGCGCCAGCCCCACCACCAGCAGGACCGGACGATCGGCGCCGGCAGACGGCACCGGCGCGTTGTGGAACTCGGGGAAGCGGCACCGGTTCTCCGCGCGGAACGCCGCCAGGCGCGGACAGAGCGGGCAATCGCGCGGCGGCGGCGGCGCGGGATCCGTCACCGGAGGCCGTTCGTCCCGAGGCCGGTGGTCTGGACCGGGGCGGGGGCGGCGGGCGCCGGCGCCGCGGCGGCCTGCTGCGGCTCGCGCGCCGGGTGGACGCGCGCGATGCTGGGCGCGAGATCCTGCAGCTCGATGAAGTTGTCGGCCTGCCGGCGCAGCTCGTCCGCGACCATGGGCGGGTTTGACCGGATGGTGCTGACCACGGAGACGCGCACGCCCTTGCGCTGAACCGCCTCGACCAGACGCCGGAAATCCCCGTCGCCGGAGAAGATCAGGATATGATCGACCCGCTCCGCCATCTCCATCACGTCGATGGCCAGCTCGATGTCCATGTTGCCCTTGATCTTCCTGCGGCCCGTCGCGTCCGTGAACTCCTTGGTCGGCTTGGTGACCATGGTGTACCCGTTGTAGTCCAGCCAGTCGACCAGCGGACGGATCGGCGAGTACTCCTGGTCCTCGATGAGCGCGGTGTAGTAGAAGGCTCGGATGAGCCGCCCCTTCGACGCGAACATCTCCAGCAGGCGCTTGTAGTCGATATCGAAGCCGAGGGAACGGGCGGCCGAATAAAGATTCGCGCCATCAATGAACAGCGCCAAGCGCTCGTTCTGATAGAAAAGCATGCGGTTAACCTATTTCTAAAATGGATTGCGGCCGCTGCCGGGCGGCATTGTGCCTGCAAAGGATTGCGCGGAGAATAGAGGTCTGCTGGGATGCATACAAGTGTGGTTGGCGTCGTGCTGGTTTCGACAGGTCTGGTCGGGGAGGTTGTTGCGTGATCCTGGTGGCCCTCGGTTCCAATCTGCCCACGCCCGGACTGACGGACCCGCGGGAGTCCTGCGAGGCCGCACTCGATCGGCTGTCCGCTTCGGGCGTCGCCGTCTCGGCGCGGTCGCGCTGGTGGCGCACGGCTCCGGTGCCGATCTCGGACCAGCCCTGGTTCTGCAATGGCGTCGTCCGCGTCGAGACCGCACTGCCTCCGGACGCGCTGCTCGCCCTTCTTCACGAGATCGAGGATGGGTTCGGGCGCATCAGGCGCGTGCGCAACGAGGCGCGCGTGATCGACCTGGACCTGCTGGCCTACGATGACAAGGTATTGGAGGGACCGGCCGGGCCGGTCCTGCCGCATCCGCGGCTGCAGGAGCGGGCCTTCGTCCTGCTGCCGCTCGCCGAGGTGGCCCCGGGCTGGCGCCATCCCGTGCTGGACCGCACAGTCGAGCAGATGCTGGCGGCGCTGCCGCCGGGTCAGGCCGCCGAGCCCATGGCGGAGGATCCGCGCTGACGCCGCATTGCCGGCCCGCGACGGGAACCGGCGATGGGATGCTGCACCGCGCAAGATGGAGGGAACCCCCGCTTGTCTGGCCGGGAGCCGCAGCGTATATAAGGAATCTTGCCAAGGAAGTCGGAGTTGGTCAGGCATGGCTCGCGTCACCGTAGAAGATTGCGTCCTTCAGGTCCCGAATCGTTTCGAGCTCGTGATGATGGCGGCGCAGCGCGCCCGTGACGTGGCTGCAGGTGCGTCTCTGACCATCGACCGCGACAACGACAAGAATCCTGTGGTCGCCCTGCGCGAGATCGCCGACGTGACGGTGCCCCTGGACGGGCTTCGCGACGCCCTGGTCCGCGGCCACCAGAAGGTGGTCGAGCAGGACGAGCCCGAGGAGGACATCGTCGAGCTGATGGCCGGCGAGCAGGCCTGGGCGGATACCGGCGCCCGGATGGCCGATGCCGACGGCGACTTCTCCGAGGAGGAGATCGGCGAGGAGGACGATGTCCTGTCGCGCATGGATGGTGCGCCCGGCGCTGCCTTCGAGGGCGAGGAGGGTAACCTCGTCGACCGCGACACCGAAGACGTGGGCAAGGCCTACGGCGACGGGCCGGAGGGTGTGACGGATGCCCTCGACGATCCGGAGGATCGTACCTACGATTGAGGGCAGGGGATGGGCGCGGCGCCGTCCGCGCCCCGCACGGCGTCAATCCCTTGGAGCGGCCTCGGGCCGGGTCGGGTGAGTCCTAGATGATCCGCCAATACGAGCTGGTCGAGCGCGTCAAGGCCTACGACCCGAACGCGGACGAAGACCTCCTGAACCGGGCCTACGTCTTCTCCATGAAGGCGCACGGCTCGCAGATGCGGGCGTCCGGGGATCCCTACTTCTCGCACCCGCTCGAGGTCGCGGGGATCCTCACGCAGCTCAAGCTCGACTCGGCCTCGATCGTGACGGCGCTGCTGCACGATACGGTCGAGGACACGGTCGCGACGCTCGGCGACATCGAGCGGATGTTCGGCACGGATATCGGGCGTCTCGTCGACGGCGTCACGAAGCTGTCGCGCATCGAGCTCCAGAACATCGAATCCCAGACGGACCAGGCCAAGCAGGCGGAGAACTTCCGCAAGCTCGTCCTCGCCATGTCCGAGGACATCCGCGTCCTTCTGGTGAAGCTGGCGGACCGCGTCCACAACATGCGGACGCTGCACTACCTGAAGAACCCCGAGAAGCGGCGGCGGATCGCCCGCGAGACGCTGGAGATCTACGCCCCGCTCGCCGAGCGCATCGGCATCCACCAGTTCAAGGACGAGCTCGAGGACCTGGCCTTCGCGGAGCTGAACCCCGACGGGCGGGACAGTATCCTGGCGCGCCTGGCGCTGCTGCGCAGCGAGGGCGGAGAGCTGGTGGGGCGCATCATCGGCGAGCTGCGTCGCGTCCTGCGCGAGGGCGGGCTTCCCGAGGCCGCGGTGACCGGCCGGGAGAAGACGCCCTATTCGATCTGGCGCAAGATGCAGCGCAAGAGCGTCTCCTTCGAGCAGCTCTCCGACATCATGGCCTTCCGGGTCGCGGTGGCGAATGTCGAGGAGTGCTACCAGGCCCTGGGCATCATGCATGCCCGCTACCCCGTGATCCCGGGCCGGTTCAAGGACTACATCTCGACGCCGAAGCCCAACGGCTACCGCTCGATCCACACGGCGGTGATCGGCCCCGAGCGCCAGCGCGTCGAGGTGCAGATCCGCACGCACGACATGCACGAGGTGGCGGAGCTCGGCGTCGCCGCCCACTGGGCCTACAAGCAGCAGGGCGGCCCGCGGACCGAGGGCCGGCAGTACCGCTGGCTGCGCGAGCTGCTGGACATCCTCGAGCACGCTCAGCGGCCCGAGGAGTTCCTCGAGCACACCAAGCTCGAGCTGTTCCAGGACCAGGTGTTCTGCTTCACGCCGAAGGGCGACCTGATCGCGCTGCCGCGCGGGGCGACACCGGTCGACTTCGCCTATGCCGTGCACAGCCAGGTCGGCGACACCTGCGTCGGGGCCAAGGCGAACGGGCGCATGCTGCCGCTGCGCAGCGAGCTGCAGAACGGCGATCAGGTCGAGATCCTGACCTCCAAGGGCCAGACGCCCTCGCCGGAATGGGAGCGCTTCGTCGTCACCGGCAAGGCGCGGGCGCGGATCCGGCGGTTCATCCGCACCCAGCAGCGCACCCAGTATGTCGAGCTCGGCCGGGCGATGCTGCAGAAGCAATTCCGGCAGGAAGGCTACGACTACGCCGAGAAGGCGCTGGAGAACGTCCTCAAGATCATCCAGCAGCCCAGCGTCGAGGACCTGCTTGCCGCGGTGGGCTCCGGCCTCCAGTCCGCGCGCGAGGTCTTCAACGCCGTCTTCCCCGGCCATAAGACGCCACCCCAGGCCGATCGGGACGAGAAGGTCGTCCCGCTGAACCGCCAGCGCGCGCGCAGCCGCAAGGACAACGCGCTACCCATTCGGGGCCTGATCCCCGGAATGGCCGTGCATTATGCCGGCTGCTGCCATCCGCTGCCGGGCGACCGTATCGTCGGCATCGTCACCACAGGCAAGGGCGTGACGATCCACACCATAGACTGCGAGACGCTCGAGAGCTTCAACGAGATGCCCGAGCGCTGGATCGACGTCGCCTGGGAGGCCGATCCGGAGACCGCCGAGGAGCATGTCGGCCGCATCAACGTGATCATCGCCAACGAGCCCGGCAGCCTCGGCACCCTGTCGACGGTGATCGGCAAGAACGGTGGCAACATCAGCAACCTGAAGATCACGAGCCGCTCGCGCGACTTCTTCGAGATGATCATCGACATCGAAGTGGCCAGCGTGAAGCACCTGACGAACATCATCGCGGCCCTTCGCGCGACCCCGGTGATCAATGCGGTCGACCGGGCCCGCGGCGGCTGACGCGGGGTATCCGGCATGGCCAGAAAGCTGCGTCTGGGCGTCAACATCGACCATGTCGCGACCGTGCGGAACGCGCGCGGGGGCCCTCATCCGGACCCGATCCGCGCGGCCCTCGCCGCAGCGGACGCGGGTGCGGACGGGATCACTGCCCATCTGCGCGAGGATCGCCGTCACATCCTTGATGATGACATCGCGCGACTCTCCGCCGAGATTGCGCTGCCGCTGAACTTCGAGATGGCCGCGACCGAGGAGATGGTCGCCATCGCGCTGCGCCACCGTCCGCACGCGGCCTGCATCGTGCCGGAGAAGCGGACCGAGCGGACCACCGAAGGCGGGCTGGACGTCGCCGGCCAGCGCGAGGCGCTGCGGCCGCTGGTCGCGCGGCTCGGAGACGCCGGCATCAGGGTTTCCATGTTCGTGAACCCCGATCCCGCCCAGCTCGACGCATCGCGGGCCATCGGCGCGCCGGTCGTCGAACTGCACACCGGCGCGTACTGCGATGCCGAGGACCCCGCCCTGCGTCTGCGGGAACTCGATCGCATCCGGGCGGCGGCCCGACATGCCGAGGAGATCGGGCTGGAATGTCATGCCGGCCACGGCCTGTCATATGAGACAGTCGGCGTGGTGGCTGCGATTCCGACCGTGGTCGAGCTGAACATCGGCCATTTCCTGGTGGGCGAGGCCATCTTCCTGGGCCTCGATGCCGCCATTCGCCGCATGCGGGCGCTGATGGAAGAGGCGCGCGCCGGCGGGGCGGGCCGATGATCCTCGGGCTCGGAAACGACCTCGTCGACATCCGGCGGATCGAGCGGACGCTCGACCGTTTCGGCGGGCGCTTCATCGAGCGCGTCTTCACCGAGACCGAGCGCGCAAAGGCCGAGGGACGGCAGGGCGAGGCGCACCGGGCGCGCGCCGCGACCTACGCAAAGCGTTTCGCCGCGAAGGAGGCCTGTGCCAAGGCGCTCGGAACGGGCTTGCGCCGCGGGGTCTTCTGGCGCGATATGGGCGTCGTGAACCTGCCGGGCGGCCGCCCGACCCTCAGGCTCACGGGCGGGGCGCTGGCGCGCCTGCAGGCGATCACGCCGGCCGGCATGGAGCCCGTGATCCACCTGACGCTGACCGATGAGTACCCGCTCGCCGAGGCGGTCGTGATCATTTCCGCGGTCCCGGCCGCGGCTCCGCAAACCTGAAGCCTGGACCGGGCCTGATGACCGATCTTTCCCGCAAGCAGTCGACCGCAGCCAAGAAGAAGGGCGAATCCTTCGGGGAGACAGTCCGGACGCTGTTCTGGGCGATTCTGATCGCGCTCGGCGTGCGGACCTTCGCCTTCGAGCCCTTCAACATCCCCTCGGGCTCGATGATCCCCACGCTGCTGGTGGGCGACTACCTGTTCGTCTCGAAGTTCTCCTACGGCTACAGCCGCTACACCGTGGCCTTCGGCCTGCCGATCTTCGACGGGCGGATCCTGGGCTCGGAGCCCGAGCGCGGCGACATCGCGGTGTTCAAGCTGCCGCTGGACGGAAAGACCGACTACATCAAGCGCATCATCGGCCTGCCGGGCGACCGGATCCAGGTGACCGGCGGCATTCTGCACATCAACGGGCAGCCGGTGAAGCGCGAGCGGGTCGAGGACTTCGTCTACACGGACAAGGGCCGCACCATCCGGACGGCGCAGTTCGTCGAGACGCTGCCGAACGGCCGGACCCACCGCATCATCGAGGAAAGCGACTTCGGCTTCGCCGACAACACACGCGAATTCACCGTCCCGCCGGGACATTATTTCGCCATGGGCGACAACCGCGACAACTCCACGGACAGCCGCTTCCCCGATGTCGGGTTCGTTCCGGCGGAGAATCTGGTGGGCCGGGCCGAGGTGATCTTCCTGTCCCTCGACAACGAGACCCCGTTCTGGCAGCTCTGGCGCGTCCCGTTCGAGACCCGGTACTCGCGCCTGTTCGACGCGGTGCGATGAGCGACCTCGACGCCTTGGCCGAACGGCTCGGGCACAGCTTCTCGCGCCCGGCGCTGCTGGCCGACGCCGTCACCCATCCGAGCCTCGCCGGCAACAGGAAGGGCCGCAGCGCTGGCGGCGACGGCACCGCCTACGAGCGGTTGGAGTTCCTGGGCGACCGGGTGCTTGGCCTCGTGGTGGCGGCGTGGCTGTTGGAGCGGCATCCCAGCGAGCGCGAGGGCGACCTTGCGAAGCGTCATGCGGCGCTCGTCCGGCGCGAGGCGCTGGGCGCCGTCGCGCGCGGCCTGGAGCTCGGGAGCTTCATGCGCCTCTCCGCCGGAGAAGAGGAGCAGGGCGGCCGGGACAACGGCGCGATCCTTGCCGACTGCTGCGAGGCCGTGATCGGAGCCCTCTTCCTGGATGGCGGCCTGCCCGCGGCGGAAGCGATGATCCGGCACCGTTGGGCGCCACTAATGGACGATGACGGGCACGGCGCGCCGCCCCAGGACCCCAAGACCGCGTTGCAGGAATGGGCGCAGGGCCGCGGCAAGCCGTTGCCTCTCTACGAGACCATCGGCCAGAGCGGCCCCGACCACGATCCCCGGTTCGAGGTGCGCGTCGTGGTCGATGGGCTCGAGCCGGCAACCGCCCGGGCGGGTTCCAAGCGCGCCGCCGAGAAGGCGGCAGCCACGGCCCTGTTGCGGCGTATCAGGACACAGAACGATGCTTGAAGACCAGGACGACCGGCCCGAGGCGGACGACGATCGCGATCGCGATCATGATCCCGATGCCGTGGGCCCTGCGGATAACGCCGGCGAGGCGGTGGCCGAGCCGGAGAACCCGCGCGCGGGGTTCGTCGCGCTGGTCGGCGCGCCCAATGCCGGGAAGTCGACGCTGCTGAATGCGCTGGTCGGCGCGAAGGTATCCATCGTCAGCCCGAAAGTGCAGACGACCCGCGCGCGCGTGCTCGGCATCGTCATCGAAGGTGACAGCCAGATCGTGTTCGTCGACACGCCGGGCATTTTCGAGCCGCGCAAACGGCTGGAGCGCGCCATGGTCGCCGCCGCCTGGAAGGGCGCCGAGGATGCGGACGAGATCCTGGTGCTGGTGGACAGCTCGCGCCGGGGCGGGATCGACGACAACACGCGCGCGATCGTGGCGCGGCTGAAGGAGACCGGCCGGAAGGCGCTGGCCGCCCTGACCAAGGTCGACCTGATCCGGCGCGACCGGCTGCTGGGGCTCGCCGCCGAGCTGGACGCCGAGGGTGTGTTCACGGAGATCTTCATGATCTCCGCGGTCACCGCGGACGGCATGGAGGGACTGCGGAAAGCGCTCGCTGCCCGCATGCCTGCCGGACCCTGGCTCTATCCCGCGGATCAGATCTCCGACATGCCCATGAGGCTGATCGCGGCGGAGATCGTGCGCGAGAAGCTGTTCCTGCAGCTTCACGAGGAGCTCCCCTATTCAGCCACCGTCGAGACCGAGACCTGGGAGGAGTTCCAGGACGGCAGCGTGCGCATCGGCTGCCAGATCACCGTCCGGCGAGAGGGGCAGCGCGCGATCGTGCTGGGCAAGGGCGGCACGCGGATCAAGAGCCTGGGCCTTGCGGCGCGCAAGGAGCTCGAGGAGTTCCTAGAGCGCCGCGTGCATCTGAAGCTGCACGTGCGCGTGCGCGAGGACTGGGCCGAGAATCCCGAGCACTACAAGCCCTGGGGGCTCGACTTCAACGCCTGAGGCCGGGGACCGAGGCCGGGTCGCTCCGGTGGTCTCGCCGCCGTTTCAGCCCGACGCCTCGGCGAACGCTCCGGCGATCAGGGCCGCGGCCGCGTCCGGCGCGAGCGGCCGACCGAACAGGTAGCCCTGGCCCCAGCGCGCCGGAAGCGCGCGCAGGAAGTCCACCTCGGCTTCCTTCTCAATGCCCTCGGCCACCACGTCCATGCGCAGCGTCCGGGCGAGCGTCCCGATGACGCGGACGATCTCGGCGCCCTGGCCGCCGCCGAGGATCCCGCGGGTGAAGCTCCTGTCGATCTTCAAGGTGTCCAAGGGGAAGCGGCTGAGATAGCTCAGGGAGGAATATCCCGTGCCGAAGTCGTCGAGGGACAGGTGCAGCCCCAGCGCCTTCAGGCGCAGCATGACGTCCTCGGAGCGCCGCGGATCCTCCATCAGCAGGCTCTCCGTGATCTCCAGCTTGATCGCCGAGGGCTCGATCCCGGGATGGCGCTCCAGGACCGTCTCCAGCGCACGCACGAGATCGTCGTCCCGGAACTGCTTCCCCGAGACGTTCACGCTCATGAAGAGGGGGCGCCCCGGATGCGCCGCCACCCAGGCCTCGAGCTGCCGGGCCGCCTCCTCGGCGACCCAGCGGCCCATGGGCACGATCAGCCCCGTCTCCTCGGCGACGGGGATGAACTCGCTGGGCGGGATCATCCCGCGCTCGGGGTGCGCCCATCGCGTCAGCGCCTCGAAGCCGGCAAGGGCCCCCGTCTGGAGATCGATGATCGGCTGGTAGTGCAGCATCAGCTCGCCGCGGTCCAGCGCGGCCCGGAGGTCCGCCTCGATGCGGAGATGCCGGACGGCACGCTCGCGCAGCTGCTCGTCATAGACCTCGACGCGGTTGCGGCCCGCCGTCTTGGCCCGGTACATGGCCAGGCTGGCGTCGCGCAGCATGTCGTCGGCATCCTCGTAGCCCGAGCTCGACAGCGCGATCCCGACGGATGCCGTCAGCACGACCTCGCCCCGGCCGATGCGGATCGGCTGGGCGATGGCGCGGGCGATCGCGGCCGCGATTCCGATCGCCCCGGCGGTGTCCGTGACATCCTCGACCAGAAGCGCGAACTCGTCGGCCGAGATGCGCGCCACGGTGTCGCTGGGCTTGCGCTCCTTTTCGATGCGCGCCGCCATGGTCATCAGCACGCTGTCGCCCTCGATGGGGCCCAGGCTCTCGTTGATGGCCTTGAAGCGATCGAGGTCCACCAGCAGCACGGCAAAGGGCTCGTTGCGGCCGCCACGGCGGCGCGCCAGCGCCTGGCCTATGCGGTCGACGAGCAGGTTCCGGTTCGCGAGCCCCGTCAGGCCGTCGTGGAAGGCATCGAACAGCAGCTGCCGCTCCGCCCGCTTGCGGGCGGTGATGTCGGTCAGCGACCCGGCCATGCGGACTGCGCGGCCGTCGGGATCCCGCACGGCGAGGCCGCGCGCCTGGAACCACAGCTCCGCCCCGTCGGCGTGGCGCATCCGGAATTCCTGTTCCAGATGGTCGCTGCCGCCCTGGAGGTGGACGTCGATTGCCGTCCTCAGCGTCGGCAGGTCTTCCGAGATCACGCGGCTGAACCAGTCATCGATCGAGCGGCAGGCATCGGCTTCGGCGATGCCCAGCATCTGGTGCCAGCGCGGGGAGAAATAGGCCTCCTCCGTGACCAGGTTCCAGTCCCACAGTCCGTCGTTGGCGCCGCGCGCGGCGAGCGCGTAGCGCTCCTCGCTGCGGCGCAGCTCGGCCTCGGCGGTCTTGCGGTCCGTGATGTCGCTCTGCGATCCGACGACGCGCTTGGGCTCGCCGAAGTCGTCCAGCACCGCGATGCCGCGGCATAGCATCCAGCGAACGCCGCCTGCGGCATCGTGCATGCGGTATTCGAGGTGAAAGGCGCGGCCTCCGCCGCCGACCTGCGCGTCCAGCGTGGCCTGCAGCCAGACCATGTCCTCGGGATGGACGCGCGAGAACCATTCGTCGGGCGAATTCCCGACCTTGGCATCGCTCAGGCCCAGCAGCGCCTTCCAGCGCGGCGAGTAGTAGATCGTGTCCTTGGCGAGATCCCAGTCGAACAGCCCGTCATTCGCGGCCGCGGCGGCCAGGGCATAGCGCTCCTCGGAGAGCCGCAGCGCCTCCTCGGCGGTCTTGCGTTCCGTGATGTCGGCGACGGAGCCCACGAGCCGGACCGGCCTGCCGTCGGCGCCCGGAACGGCGACCCCGCGGCACAGCAGCCAGCGCCAGCCGTCCGCGCCGTGACGGACCCTGTGCTCCAGGTGGAACGGGGCGGACCGGACTCCAAGCTGTCCCCTCAGGACCGCATAGAGCCATTCGAGATCGTCGGGATGCACGCGGTCGAGCCATTGCTCGGGGCCCGCCTCGCCCTCCTTGCTGGAGAGCCCAAGGAAATGCAGGAGACGCGCCGAATAGAAAATTCGGTCCGTCTGAAGGTCCCAGTCCCAGAGCGCTTCGTTGCTGGCCCGGACCGCAAGTTCGTACCGATCGGGAACCACCGTCACCAGGACCTCGGGAGATCCGGGATCCTTGCGATCCCAGCATTTGTTACAATAAGGCCGTAATCGGGAATTGCAATGAGGTCTCTCAGCATTTTCCGTGCGCGTGTGCGGGAACAATGATAGAACATCGCTATGGAATGGAGTGACCGCGCGATCGTGCTCTCGGCCCGCCCACATGGCGAGGGAGCGGCCGTGGCGACCCTGCTGACCCGGGAGCGCGGGCGGCATGCGGGGCTGGTGCAGGGCGCGCGGACGGCGCGCCAGCGCGGCGTGCTGGAGACCGGGAACGCGGTCGCCGCCCGCTGGCGTGCCCGGCTGCCCGAGCATCTCGGGACCTACGCGCTCGAGCTCGATCGCAGCGTGGCAGCCGGGCTGCTCGACGATCCGCTGCGCCTCGCGGCGCTCGTCTCGGCCTGCGCCCTGACTGAGGCCGCTCTGCCCGAGCGGGAGCCGCATCCGGCGGCGTTCGAGGGGCTTTCGGCGCTGCTCGAGAACCTTGATTCGCCGTTCTGGGATGCGATCTACGTCCGATGGGAGCTGGGCCTGCTGCAGGAGCTGGGCTTCGGCCTGGATCTCAGCTGCTGCGCAGCGACTGGCCGGAACGATGCGCTCGCCTATGTCAGTCCACGGACCGGCCGGGCGGTGTCGCTGTCGGCCGGCGAGGCGTACCGCGACCGCCTGCTGCCGCTGCCGGGCTTCCTCGTAGGCGATGGCGAGGCCGATCCGGATTCCGTCCTGCGCGGCCTCGAACTGGCCGGCCATTTCCTGGAGCGCCTCGCGCTGTCGGCGGGCGATGCCGGCATGCCGTCCGCCCGCACGCGTTTCGTCGAACGTTATCGCAAGCTAACCGCAAGATCCGGTAAAACACTGGTATGACCGAACCTGCCCTCGACATCATCGACAAGCCGCTCTCCGAGGCCCTGGGCGAGCGCTACCTGTCCTACGCCCTCAGCACCATCATGGCGCGCTCGCTGCCGGACGTCCGGGACGGGCTGAAGCCCGTGCATCGGCGCCTGCTCTACGCCATGAGCGAGCTGCGGCTCGATCCAACGACGCCGCCCAAGAAGTGCGCCCGCGTCGTCGGCGACGTGATCGGCCGGTACCATCCGCATGGCGACGTCGCTGTCTACGAGGCGCTGGTCCGCCTCGCCCAGGACTTCGCGGTGCGCTACCGCCTGATCGACGGACAGGGAAACTTCGGCAACATCGACGGCGACAATGCCGCGGCCATGCGGTACACGGAGGCCCGGCTGACCGCCGTGGCCCAGGTGCTACTCGACGGGATCGAGGAGGACGCGGTCGATTTCCGCGCCACCTACGACGGCGACGGGCACGAGCCAGTGGTCCTGCCGGCGGCGTTCCCGAACCTGCTGGCCAATGGCGCGTCGGGCATCGCGGTCGGCATGGCGACCTCGATTCCGCCGCACAACGTGGACGAAGTCTGCGAGGCCGCCATTCACCTGATCGGCCATCCAGACGCGTCGGTCGAGGATCTCGTCAAGCTCGTCCCCGGTCCCGATTTTCCGACCGGCGGCACGCTGGTCGAGCCGCGCGAGAGCGTTCTTGAGGCTTATCGGACCGGCCGCGGTGCTTTCCGCCTTCGCGCCCGGTGGAGCGTCGAGAAGCTCGGTCAGGGGACTTGGCAGATCGTCGTCTCCGAGATCCCATACCAGGTGCAGAAGGGGCGGCTGATCGAGCGCATCGCCGAGCTGCTGACCGCTCGCAAGCTGATGCTGCTGGAGGACGTGCGGGACGAGTCGGCCGAGGACATCCGTCTGGTCCTGGTGCCCAAGAGCCGCAACGTCGATCCCGACGTCCTGATGGAAAGCCTGTTCAAGGCGACGGACCTGGAGGTCCGGATCCCTTTGAACATGAACGTCCTCGGGAAGGACAACGTCCCGCGCGTGATGAACCTGCGCGAGGTCCTGCGGGCCTTCCTGGACCACCAGCACGAGGTGCTGGAGCGCCGTTCGCGCCATCGGCTCGGGAAGATCGAGCACCGGCTGGAGGTGCTGGCGGGCTATCTGATCGCCTATCTGAACCTGGACGAGGTCATCCGCATCATCCGCGAGGAGGATGAGCCCAAGGCCCAGCTGATGCGAGCCTTCGGACTGACGGACGTGCAGGCCGAGGCGATCCTGAACATGCGGCTGCGCTCGCTGCGCAAGCTCGAGGAGATGGAGATCCGCAAGGAGCACGACGAGCTCTCGAAGCAGCGTGCTGACCTTCTGGAGCTTCTCGGCGACGAGCGCCGGCGCTGGAAGGCGATCGCGAAGCAGATCCAGGACATCCGCAAGCGTTTCGGCAAGACGCAGGATCTCGGCCGCAGGCGCACCGATATCGGTGATGCGCCCTCCGCCGTGGTGATCCCGCTGGAGGCCATGGTCGAGCGCGAGCCGCTGACCGTGATCTGCTCGGAGAAGGGCTGGATCCGCACGGTCCGCGGTCACCTCGCCGACTTCTCCGAGATCAAGTACAAGGAGGGTGATGCCGCGCGATTCGTCTTCCATGCGGAGACGACGGACAAGCTGCTCCTGGTCGCGGATACCGGGCGGTTCTATACGATCCCGGCCGACCGCCTGCCCAAGGGCCGGGGCTTCGGCGAGCCGCTGCGCCTGATGGTCGATCTAGCCAACGACGCGGACGTCGCGGCCATCTTCCCGCACCAGGCCGGCCGTCGGCTGCTGGTCGCTTCGACGGACGGGCGCGGGTTCCTGGTGGACGAGGACGAGGTCGTCGCCCAGACGCGGGCGGGGAAGCAGGTCATGACGCCGTCGGATGGGGCGAAGCTGAAGGTCTGCGTGCCGGCCGAGGGCGACCATGTGGCGGTGATCGGCAACAACCGCAAGCTGCTGGTGTTCCCGCTGGAGCAGGTGCCGCCCATGGCCCGCGGCCGCGGCGTCATCCTGCAGAAGTACCAGGGGGGCAGCCTGTCCGACGTGCGCGTCTTCGCGTGGTCGCAGGGCCTGAGCTGGCGCATCGGCGAGCGCACGCGGACCGAGACCGACATGGCGCCGTGGCGCGGCGACCGGGCGCAGGCCGGCAAAATTCCACCGAACGGCTTCCCGAAGGACAACCGCTTCGGCTGATGACCTGCGGCTCGGGTTGAGGCGTCAAAACCTCTGCTTGAGTCGAAGGAGGAGGCGGCTCGGCTTTGCGCTGATGCGCAGGGTCGCGTCGTTGGCGAAGCGGATCCGCCCGTCGATCTGGCCGTTCTCGCCGATCAGGCCGAGACGGCCGTATTCCACGAGGACCCCGGGATAGGCCCGCGGGTCCTCTGGCGCCCAGCCGGAATGGTCCCGTCTCGGCGGAACGCTGAACCACTCCGGCTGCGGATCCGTGAGGTCCAGCCTCATGCCGTCCGCAAGGGCGGCCTCGGTGCCGCTGGCGACGAAGGCGGCAATCGCGAGTGGCAGGGTGATCGGGCGCACGGACCAACTCTCCGGACTTGCGGCGGCTCAAATCTCGCCGATTACAGATGTAACGCCGCGCCGGAATCGCCGTTCCCGCAATGGAATGGAAGCTTCGGAGGAAGCGCTGCGGGAAGGTGGTAGCCGCCGAGCGCTCCTCCTCAATGTGCCTTCCACAGGGGGGATGCCCGCAGGCCGGGTTCCGATCGAGCCGTCCTCCAGTTACCGCCAAGACGAGCCGCAGCAAGTGACGTGGGCCGCAGCATGCGCGTCGCCGCAGTGTGCATTCGGATTGGTCCGGCAATTTGGCTGGCGCCGTGCGGTCCTTTGAGGGATCCTTTCAACCACAGGCGAGGAGGGCTGCCCTGCGGGGCGGTCCGCACAGGAAGAATACGCCGCGGGGAGGAGCCCTTCGCACCACAGCACCGGGCCATGGCCTTCACGCCGGGAATCTGGCCTCCTTCCGAAGGCTTTCCGGCGATGGCATGCGGCGTGGTCGTCGGTTCTGCACGGACGCTCGTCCTCGCTCTCCTAAACAATTCCCGTCATGGAGAGCCTGATGCAGAGACGCAAGTTCCTGAAGACCGCCGGTGTCGGCGCCATCGCGACCGCGGGTGCCGGCACCGTCGCGGCCCCCGCGATCGCGCAGAGCACGCCCGAGATCCAGTGGCGCCTGGCCTCGAGCTTCCCCAAGAGCCTCGATACAATCTTCGCCGCCGCCGACGTCGTCGCCAAGCGCGTGGCCGCCGCGACCGACGGCAAGTTCCAGATCCGGCCCTATGCTCCGGGCGAGATCGTCCCCGGCCTGCAGGTGCTGGATGCCGTGCAGAACGGCACCGTCCAGTGCGGCCACTCGTCGAGCTACTACTACGTCGGCAAGGACCCGACCTTCGCCTTCGACACCGCCATGCCCTTCGGTCTGAACGCGCGCCAGCAGAACGCCTGGATGTACGAGGGCGGCGGCATGCAGGTGTTCCGCGAGTTCATCAAGGACTACAACGTCATCCACTTCCCCGCCGGCAACACGGGGACGCAGATGGGCGGCTGGTTCCGCAAGGAGATCAAGTCGGTCGCCGACCTGTCGGGCGTGAAGATGCGCATCGCCGGCATCGCCGGCCAGGTGATGGCCAGGATGGGCGCGGTTCCGCAGCAGATCGCGGGCGGTGATGTCTATCCCTCGCTGGAGAAGGGCACGATCGACGCGGCCGAGTGGGTGGGCCCCTACGACGACGAGAAGCTCGGCTTCTACAAGGTCGCCAAATTCTACTACTACCCCGGCTGGTGGGAGGGCGGCCCGCAGCTATCGATATTCGTGAACCAGCAGGAGTGGGACAAGCTGCCCAAGACCTATCAGGCGATCTTCGAGGCCGCCTGCGCCGAAGCAAACGCCGTTATGACGGCGAAGTACGACGTGCAGAACCCGGCCGCGCTGAAGCGGCTGGTGGCCGCCGGAGCCCAGCTCCGTCCGTTCCCGCGCGACATGATGGAGACCGCGTACAGGCACTCATTCGAGCTCTACGACGAGCTCTCGAAGACGAACCCGAAGTTCAAGAAGGTCTACGACAGCTGGAAGCCCTTCCTGGACGAGCAGCAGCTCTGGTTCCGGGTGGCCGAGTTCACCTACGACCAGTTCAACCTGTCGGCCGGTGCCCTCGCCGCGAACCGCAGGAAGATCTGAGCAGGCACGCCCCAGGATCTCTCGGCTGCCAAGGGTTCCGGCCGTCCCGCCGGGACCCTTCCCGCTCGCGGCAGGTGCGAAAAGAAAGAACCCCGCCCGGTTGGGCGGGGTTCTCGGCGGTTGCGCGAACTGTGCGCGGTTACTGATCGGGCTGGCCGAAGGGAGGCGGCATGTCGTCCTCCAGGCCGGGCATGGGCGGCATCTCGATCTGGATATTCTGGATGTCCACCGGCTCCGCCCGGTCCAGGCCCACGAACACCAGGTCCGGGAACAGGATGATCAGCGCCACCATGATCAGCTGGATGCACACGAAGGGGATTGCGCCCCAGTAGATCTGTCCCGTCGTGATGCGTGCCGTCAGCTTGCCGGTCACCTTGTCCAGGTAGTCCGTCGCCGGGGCCACCGAGCGCAGGTAGAAAAGCGAGAAGCCGAAGGGCGGGTGCATGAACGACGTCTGCATGTTCACGCCCAGCAGCACGCCGAACCAGATCAGGTCGATGCCCAGCTTGTCGGCCACGGGCGCCAGAAGCGGGACGATGATGAAGGCCAGCTCGAAGAAGTCGAGGAAGAAGGCCAGCAGGAACACCATGATGTTCACGGCGATCAGGAAGCCGATCTGCCCGCCCGGCAGGGCGGTCAGAAGCTCCTCGACCCAGATGTCGCCGTTCACCCCGCGGAAAACCAGGCCGAACACCGTGGCCCCCACGAGGATGAAGATCACGAAGGAGGTCAGCTTCGCCGTCTGGTCCATCGCCTGGCGGAGCAGGGCGAAGTCCAGCCGCCGGTTCATCAGCGCCAGGATCAGGGCGCCGGCCGCGCCCATGGCGCCGCCCTCGGTGGGGGTCGCGATGCCGAGGAAGATCGTCCCGAGCACCAGGAAGATCAGAACCAGAGGCGGCACCAGCGAGAACAGCACGCGCCCGACCAGCTTCCATCCGCGCAGCGACCGGGCCTCGAGAGGCAGGGCAGGGGCGCTCGAGGGATTGACCATGGTACGAAGGAACACGTAGCCGACGTAGAGGCCGGTCAGCACCAGGCCCGGGACCAGCGCGCCCGCGTACATGTCGCCGACGGAGCGGCCCAGCTGGTCCGCCATCACGATCAGCACCAGCGAAGGCGGGATGATCTGCGCTAGGGTGCCCGAGGCGGCGATCACGCCGCTCGCCAGCGCGCGATCATATCCGTAGCGCAGCATGATCGGCAGCGAGATCAGGCCCATGGAGATGACGGACGCCGCCACCACGCCCGTGGTCGCCGCCAGCAGCGCGCCCACGAAGATCACGGCGTAGGCGAGGCCGCCGCGCATGGGGCCGAAGAGCTGGCCGATGGTGTCGAGCAGATCCTCGGCCATGCCGGAGCGTTCGAGGATCAGCCCCATGAAGGTGAAGAACGGGATCGCCAGCAGCGTGTCGTTGGACATGATGCCGAACACGCGCTCGGGCAGCGCCTGGAAAAGGGCGGGCTGGAGCAGTCCGAGCTCGAACCCGATCAGTCCGAACACGATGCCGTTCGCCGCCAGCGCGAAGGCCACCGGGTAGCCCAGCAGCAGGAAGACGACCAGCGCCGCGAACATGATCGGCGCGAGGTTGTGCGCGAGAAACGCGATCATCAGAAGGGCTCCCCGGCGGCGACCTGGTCGGCCTGGTCGTGGTGCTTGGCGAGGTGGTCGGGCGCGTGGCCGGTCAGGAAGGCGATGCGCTTGATCAGCTCGGAGATGGCCTGGAGGACCAGCAGGACGAAGCCTGCGGGGATCAGGGCCTTGACCGGCCAGCGCAGCAGGCCGCCGGCATTCGAGGACATCTCGTGCCGGAAATAGCTTTCCTGGACCATCGGGATTGAAAGGACCAGGATCAGCAGCGCCATAGGCAGGAGGAAGAGCAGCGTGCCGAAGACGTCGATCCAGGCCTGTCCGCGCGGGGAGAAGCGCGAGGCGACGACGTCGATGCGGATGTGCTCGTTCCTCAGCAGCGTGTAGCCCGAGCAGAGCAGGAACACCGCGGCGAAGAGATACCATTGCAGCTCGAGCCATGCATTCGAGCTGACATCGAAGGTATAGCGCATCACCGCGTTGCCGGAGCTGATCAGGACCGCCACCAGCACCAGCCAGTACACGATCCGACCGACGACCTCGTTCAACCCGTCGATGAGCCCGCTGAAGCGCAGCAGGACTTTCACGGCAGACTTCTCCCTTGAAGAACCCCGTTGTGGGACGGGGAAGCCGCCGTCCCGAAGGTATTTTTTGCAGTCCGCGCATCCGGAAGGACACGCCGTTGCTCCGCCTTTCAGGGCGGGCCCGTGCCGGGCGCGGCGGATTATAGTGTCTAATCCAATCGAAGCAACGAAGCTGCCGTGGCGCAGCCGGGCAGTGCCGGAGACGGCGCCGGACTGCGCAACCAATACGGCGCCGCGCGCCGCAGGATGTCAGGAACGTACCTGCGGGGCGCGCTCATCTTGCGCGGCCGCCATTGCCGAGGTGCCGAATCGCAGCCCGCAAAGTCCTTGTCCGGGCATGCTACGCCTCGAGCGGCGGCAGCGGTTCCCACCCCGAGGGGCCGAGACCCTCGAGCGGATGGAAGCGCGCCTTGTAGGCCATCTTCCTGCTGCTCCGGATCCAGTAGCCGAGATAGACGTAGGGCAGGCCCTCGATCCGCGCGCGCTCCACCAGCGCAAGGATCATGAAGGTGCCGAGGCTCCGACGCTCGTGGCGGGCGTCGTAGAAGCTGTAGACCGCGGAGAGCCCGTCATGAAGCCGATCGGTCAGCATCGCGCCGACGAGTCGGCCGGCCTGATCGCGCACCTCGAACACCGAGGTGTCCGCACGGCCCTCGTCGACCATCGCCGCATAGTCCGTCAGCGTCATGCGCGCCATGTCGCTATCGCCGTGCCGCGAAGCCTGGTAGGCCGCGAACAGGCGGTACTGCTCGTGGGTCGCGACCGCCGGAACCTCTGTGGTCGTGAGGTCAGCGCAGTTGCGCAGCACGCGCCGCAGCGAACGCGTGGGCACGAAGCCCGCGACCGGGATCCGCACCGGGACGCAGGCGCTGCAGTTCGGGCAGACCGGCCGGTAGACGATGTCGTGGCTGCGGCGGAAGCCCGCGCGCGAGAGGGTCGAGTTGACGTCCGCCGCGGTAGGTGGCGCGAGCCGCGTGAACAGCTTGCGCTCGACCCGGCCCGGAATGTAGGGGCAGGGCATGGGGCCCGATCGGAAGAACTGCTGAAGCGGCCGGACGGGGGGCTGGATGACCGACATGGCGATCACCCCTGCATCTGCGTCTGCGACGCCACCGCGGGTGCCGCATAGCCGAAGAAATCGGTGCCGATCTCGCGGGTGACGTCGATCAGCCGCAACTGCACCCAGTCCAGGAAGCTGTGCAGCCCGCGCGCGACCAGCGCGTCGGCGGTGGAGGAGCCGAGCACGGCCCGGATCTCGTCAAGGCGCTCCAGAGCGCCGCTGCCCCCACGCAGCCCGTAGCGGGAGCGCAGCCCGTTCAGAAGGCCGTCCACCTGGCGCGCGCAGGTGTGCAGGGAGCGCGGGAAGCTCTGGTCCAGCAGGATGAAGCCGGCCACCAGCGCGGGCGTCATCCCGCGCGGATGCACCCGTCTGAAGGCGTGGTACCCGGCGACCGAGCGAAGCAGCGCATGCCATTGCCCGAGATCCTGGGCCGAGCCGGCGCCGTCCTCGGCGGCGGCAAGGGCATGATACTTGATGTCGAGGAGGCGCGTCGTCTGGTCCGCCCGCTCGATGGTCTTGCCGAGATGGTAGAAGTACCAGCCCTGGTCCCTGTAATAGGTTCCCTCGACCACGCCGGCATGCGTCTGGCAGCTCTCCTTGATGCCATTGCAGAAGCGGGCGAGGTTCGTGCGCGTCGCCTCGCGCGGTTCCAGCGCCAGCAGGCGGTTGTAGAACACGTTGATCTGGGACCACATCTCCGTCGAGATCAGCGGGCGCAGGATGCGCGCGTTCTCCCGCGCGGCGCGGACGGACGAGATGATCGAATTCGGGTTGCTGGCATCGGTCACGTAGAACGCGATCACGTTCTCGGCGCTGGGCCGCACGCCCCGGGCGGCGAACGTCGCCTCGTCGGCGTTGATGCGGATCAGGGCCGAATAGTCCAGGCGGCCCCGGTGATCGCGCGAGAAGGTCTCGTGCACGTCCAGCAGGCGCGCCAGATTCTCGGCGCGCTCCATGTACCGGGCGAGCCAGAAGATGCAGTCGGCGTAGCGGGCGAGGAGCGTCGTCAAGCGAGCACCCAGGTGTCTTTGGACCCGCCTCCCTGCGAGGAGTTGACGATCAGCGTGCCCTTGCGCAGGGCGACGCGGGTCAGCCCGCCGGGCAGTACCCAGGTCTTGCGGCCGGTGATCGCGAAGGGCCGCAGGTCGACATGCCGCGGCTCGATGCCGTGGTCGACCACGGTGGGACAGACCGAGAGCGGCACCATGGGCTGGCTGATGTAGTTGGCGGGATCCGCCTCGAGCTTGGCGCGGCACTCGTCGAGCTCGGCCTTGGTGGCCCGCGGCCCGATGGTGATGCCGTAGCCGCCGGCCTCGCCGACCGGCTTCACCACGAGCTTGTCGAGGTTGTCGAGCGTGTAGCGCAGACCCTCGCCTTCGCGGCAGATGTGGGTCTCGACGTTGGGAATGATCGCGTCCTCGCCCAGGTAGTACTTGATCATGCGCGGAACGTAGGCATAGACCGCCTTGTCGTCGGCGACCCCCGTGCCGATCGCGTTGGCCAGCGCAACGCGGCCCTTGCGGTAGACCTCCAGGATACCGGGCACGCCCAGCAGGCTGTCGGGGTTGAAGGCGCGCGGGTCGAGGAAATCGTCGCCGACGCGCCGGTAGATCGCATCGACGCGGGAGAGCCCATTGATGGTCTTCATCCAGACCCGGTCGTCCTGGACGACGAGGTCGTGCCCTTCGACGAGCGGCACGCCCATCTCGCGCGCCAGGAAGATGTGCTCGAAATAGGCCGAATTGTAAGCCCCGGGCGAAAGCAGCACGACCTGGGGCTCGCCGGGCGCCGCCGGGGCGATCTCGTACATCGCCTCCAGCAGCTTCTGGCCATAGCCGTCCACGGGGCGGATCGGGATGTCCGCCAGCAGATCCGAGAAGGCCCGCTGCATCATGTGGCGGTTCTCGATCACGTAGCTGACGCCAGAGGGCACGCGCGCATTGTCCTCGAGGACGCGGAACGTGCCATCGCCGTCGCGCACGAGGTCGATGCCGCAGATGTGGACGTAGGTGTCCAGCGGCACGTCGAGACCCTGCATCTGCGGCCGGTAGTTGGCGTTGCCGAGGACGAGTTCGGGCGGGACGACGCCGTCCTTCAGGATCTTCTGGTCATGATAGACGTCGTGCAGGAAAAGGTTCAGCGCGGTGACCCGCTGCACGACGCCGGCATCGAGCCGCTCCCATTCGGATGCGGAGATCACCCTCGGGATCACGTCGAAGGGCAGGATCCTGTCGACGGCCTCCTTGTCGGAATAGACCAGGAAGGTGATGCCGAGGTTGTAGAGCTCGCGCTCGGCCTCCTTCGCGCGGCGCCGCAGTTCCGCGAAGTCGAGCGTCCCCAGTCTTGCGCGTATCTCGGCGGCGTGTTCCGCCGGGTGTTCCGGGAGCCCCAGGAGCTCGCAGTAGAAGCCGCCTGGGTCGTAGCCTTCGAGGATATCCGAGGCCTTGTCGTCTCGAGGGGTCACGCAGTGTCCTGAGGAGGGTTACCCGGTGGCGTCCAGTATGAACAGGAATTGCAGGACAAGGCCAGAACTTGCGGAGGGTTGCCGCATCGCGAAAGGCGGTCAGCCGCGAGGGGCAGGAGACGTCGTCGCGGGCGCACGGCCGGGTACAGGGGCGGGCGCAGGGGCGGGCGACGCAGCGGGCCCTTTCGGCGGTGCGGCAGCGGCGGGTCCGGCGGCGGGCAGGGGAAGCGAGGGTGGCCGCTCGCGCAGCAGGACGATGCCGATGCGCCGGTTCCGCGGTGAGTTGGGCTGGTCGGCCACCAGATGGTCGCGGTCGGCCCGTCCGACCACAGTGGAGATCCGGTCCTCGGGGATGCCCGCCTGGATCAGGGCGCGCCGGGACGCGTTCGCGCGGTCCGTCGAGAGTTCCCAATTGCCGTAGGTGCCTCCCCCCGTCGCGAAGGGCGTCGAATCCGTATGGCCGGTGATGCTCAACCGGTTGGGCAGACTGCCGACGACCTTTGCGACCTGCTCCATGAGCTGGCGGGTCTGCGGGAACATGTCGGACCTGCCCAGCGGGAACATGCTGTAGTTCGCCTCGTCGACGATCTGGATGCGCAGCCCCTCGGGCGTCTGGTCGATCACGAGGTTCTTGGCGAGATGGGCGAGTTCCGGGATGCCGCCGATGGTCTCGAAGAGCTTGCGCTCGGCCTCGGCGAACTGCTGGGCCTCCTGGCGGGCCAAGGCCTCGGCGACCTGCCTCTCGTCCGGGCTCTGCCGCTCGGCCTTGCCCGATTGCGGGAAGTCGTTCTCCTCCTCCGACTTGCTGGGCTTCGGCGAATCCTCGCCCGGGCGGGTCTGCATCGGCGTATCGATCGCAATCGG
Organism: Arenibaculum pallidiluteum; assembly: GCF_017355985.1. Taxonomy (GTDB): domain Bacteria; phylum Pseudomonadota; class Alphaproteobacteria; order Azospirillales; family Azospirillaceae; genus Arenibaculum; species Arenibaculum pallidiluteum. The sequence continues at coordinate 367,702 of NZ_JAFIQU010000004.1, read as the reverse complement.
CGAGCCCGGCGAGATCATGGCGCCCGGTACCGTGATCGTCAGGCCTCCCAGGACGCCGCCGCTGCCGCTCGTGCTGCGGGCCACACTGGCCGGGCTGAAATAGTCGGCGATGCCACGGCGCTGCTCGGCCGTCGTCACGTTCAGCAGCCAGAGCAGCAGGAAGAAGGCCATCATGGCCGTCACGAAGTCGGCATAGGCGACCTTCCACGCGCCGCCGTGATGGGCGGCGTGGCCGCCCTTCTTCTTGCGCTTGATGATGATGGGCTGGTTCTGCCCGGCCGGGGTTGGTGCCATGGCACGTGTCCAGCCGGTCAGGCCGGCGGGAGCGCGGCGGTCGCCTCTTCCACCTCATAGAAGGTGGGGCGGACCTCGGAGAGCAGGGCCTTGCGCGCGTACTCCACCGAGACGGCCGGGGCGTAGCCATGCAGATGGGCGAGCAGGCCCGCCTTCATGCACTGGAGATACTTGGCCTCGGCATTGATCACGGCCTTCATGGCGCTCGCGATCGGGGCGATGAAGCCGTAGGACAGCCAGACACCCAGGAAGGTGCCGACGAGCGCGCCGCCGATCAGCTTGCCGAGCACCTCGGGCGGCTCGGTGATGGCTCCCATCGTCTTGATGACGCCGAGAACCGCGGCGACGATGCCGAGCGCGGGCATCCCGTCGGCCATGGTCTGGACGGCATCGGCGACCTGCATCTGCTCGTGATGGTGGGTCTCGATCTCCTCTTCCATCAGCGTCTCGAGCTCGTTCGGATTGTCCGACCCCAGCGACATCAGCCGCAGGTAGTCGCACATGAAGACCACCGCGTGGTGGTCGCCGTAGAACTTCGGAAACTGCTGGAAGAGCGTGCTTTCCTCGGGCTTCTCGATGTGCTGCTCGAGGGCGAGCAGGCCCCGCGTCTTCGCGATCTTGAAGACCTGGTAGAGCAGGGACAGCAACTCGAGATAGCTGTCCTTGTTATAGCGCGAGCCCTTCATCGCCGTACCGATCAGCTTCGGCGTGCGGCCGAGCACGGCCTTCGGGTTCGAGATGATGTAGGCGCCAGCTGCCGCGCCGGCGATGATTACGAACTCGAAAGGCTGCCACAGGACATAGAGCTTGCCGCCCATAGCGGCATAGCCGCCGAGCACGCAGAGTACGACGGTGATCGAGCCGATGATGACGAGCATGTCGATCTTTCGTCGAGCGGAGAGCCTGCTGGAGCGTGGGAGGATTTTGTTAAGAAGCCTTTAATCCAAGGACGTAAGGCTTGCGCCGCCTGGGCCGCTGCGGTAACCGAGGGACCCCCGTCGCAGCGCGCCTGGCTCTGGCATGACGATCGATCCGCGCGAATTCCGCGCCGCACTCGGCTGCTTCGTGACCGGCGTCGCCGTGGTGACCGCCCGGGCCGCGGACGGCACGCCCATGGGGCTGACGGTCAACTCCGTGACCTCGGTCTCGCTGGAGCCGCCGCTGGTCCTTTTCTGCCTTGGCCGCCAATCCCAGTGGTTCGAGCGGTTCCGCGACGCCGGCCATTTCGCCGTGAACATCCTGCGCGAGGACCAGCGGCACCTCTCGGTCCGCTTCTCCCAACCCCATCCCGACCGCTGGGACGGCGTCGACAGCGAGACCTGGACGACCGGGGCGCCGATCATCAAGGGAACGGTCGCCACCATCGACTGCGTGACCGAGGCCGTGCACGAGGGCGGGGACCACCTGATCATGGTGGGCAGGGTCCTCCGCCTCGCCGCGGATCCCGTCGGGCGGCCGCTGGTCTACCACGCGGGCCGCTACGCCAATCTGGCCTGAGGGCGGGGCGCAGTTCACCAGGACGCCGCGGGCCGGGCTCAGCTCACCTCGCCCATCAGCACGGCAGTGAATCCGACCTCCTGCAGGCGGGCGCGGATCTGCTCGACATGCAGCGGGCCGCGCGTCTCCAGCACCACGTCGATCTCGGCCATCTTCACGGGAACGTCGTAGAAGAGTCGGCGGTGATAGACCTCGACGATGTTGCCGCCGGCCTCGCCGATCAGGCGCGCGACCGTGCCGAGGGTGCCTGGCGCGTCGTCGATCTCGATCCTGAGGCGCACCATGCGCTGCTCGCGCACGAGCCCACGCATCAGCACCGAGGCCAGCAGGCGCGCATCGATGTTCCCGCCGCACAGGACCGTGCCGACGCGGCGGCCGGAGAAGCGCGCGGGATCGGCCATGATCGCCGCGACCCCGGCGGCGCCGGCGCCTTCGGCAACCAGCTTCTGCTCGGTCATCAGGGCGAAGACGGAGCGCTCGATGGCCGCCTCGTCGACCAGCAGGATCTCGGCCACGGTCTCGCGGATGATCTCGCGCGTCAGCATGCCCGGGGCCTTCACCGCAATGCCCTCGGCGAGCGTAGCCCCCCGGCAGGCCACGGGCTCGCCCGCAAGCACCTGGCGCATGGACGGGTACAGCGCCGATTCAACGCCATAGACCACGATGCCGGGATTCAGCGCCTTGGCCGCCAGCGCGATGCCGGCGAGCAGCCCGCCGCCGCCGCAGGGCACCACCAGGATCTCCAGGCCGGGCACCGCCTCCATCAGCTCGAGGCCGCAGGTGCCCTGGCCCGCGACGACCAGGGGATCGTCGTAGGGATGCACGAAGGTCAGCCCGTGCCGGGCCGCCAGCTCGTGGGCGTGGGCCTCGGCCTCGCTCAGGCTCTCGCCGTGCAGCACGACCCGCGCGCCATAGGATTCCGTGCGCTCGACCTTGGTGAAGGGCGTTCGCGCAGGCATCACGATGGTCGCCGGGATGCCGAGGCGTCCCGCGTGGCATGCGACGCCCTGGGCGTGGTTCCCGGCGGACATGGCAATCACGCCGGCCGAGGCCTCGGCCGGCGTGAGGCTCCGCAGCTTCACCAGCGCGCCGCGCTCCTTGAAGCTCCCGGTCTGCTGGAGGTTCTCGAGCTTCAGGTGGAGGCTGGTTCCGAGCGCCGCCGACAGCCGGTCCGCGCGGATCGTGGGCGTCACCGTCAGCTCGCCCCGCAGCGTCTCCTGCGCCGCGCGGATCGTTTCGATGGTGACGGTCATGGTGCCTCGGGGATCAGGAGGGTGCGTTGGCCGCGTGCCGCGAGCGCTTCCCGCGATCCCGCGATCGTGACGTGCCGTCCGGCCGCCCAGCGGCCGACGAAATCGGCGTAGTGCGGCGAGAGCGGGTTGCCGGACTGGCCCGTCGCGATCACGAACAGCGAGCGGGACAGATCGGCGAGATCGTACACGGCCCGGTAGCCGGCGCCATGGGTATGTGCGAAGGGGGCGGCCTCGTCGCGGAGCACGAAGGCGCCGCGGTTCACGGTGAAGTTCCCGCCGTCGGTCTCGACGCCGATGTCGTACAGCCGGCCCAGCACCGGCACCCGCGCAAGGACCTGGTTCTCCAGCGCGGCGCGATGCTCGAGGCCCCAGCGCCAGGCGGCGAGGTTCGGCCCATGGCGCGCGGCGAGCGCGTCGAGGGTCGTCTCCAGCGACGCCGAGAGAATCGCCGCGCAGGTCTCCACCGTGCCCACCGACCGCTGGTCGTCGCACCAGCCCTGACGTTCGGTCAGCATGCGGGCCACGGCGGACGGCCTGAGCTGCCAAAGGGCGCCGAACAGCTCGCCGGTCTCGTCCGCGTACAGCGCGCGGTTCAGCTCGCGCAGCCACCAGTCGAAGATCAGCGGCTCCGGCCGGTTGCGGTCCATGCGCCCGTCCCAGTCGCGCAGCAGCGCGAGCGCGCGCGCGGCCCGGTCCGATCGCGGCGCGGTGCGCGTCAGCAGCGGCTGCAGCAGCAGCGCCGGGAGGCTGAGGGTGTCCGCCAGCAGGCGTTCGGAATCGGCAAGCGCGTGGTTCCGCCCGGCCCCGAGGACCTGCTCGATCCGGGCCGCGCGCCAGCCGTCGTCCCACTCCCGGGCGATCAGGTGCGGGTAGCCGGGGCCGACCACGCGGTTGTTCGCGTTCACGAAGCTCCCTGAGGGCGGGTTGACGCCCTGGGGCAGCGCATCGAACGGGATCGTTCCGGTCCAGTCGAACTCACCGGTCCATCCCGGCACCGGCGCGGTTCCATCCCCAGCGCGCCGGACCGGGACGGTCCCCGCCGCCACGAAGCCGATGGTCCCGCCGGCATCCGCATAGGCGAAGTTCTGCTGCGGCGCCTGGAAGATGCGCAGCGCGTCCCGGAAGGCGTCCCAGGAGCCCGCGCGGTTCAGGCGGAAGATCGCCTCGGCCGTCGTGTCCCGCTCGGAGAGGCCGGTCCAGGCGAGCGCCAGGACGTGTCCCTCCGGCGGCGGCGGGTCAGCTGCAATGTCCAGGTCGGAGACCACGGGCCCATGGCGGGTCTCCCGGACCGTCAGCGTCTCCTCCGAGCCATCGGCGAGCCGGATCGTCTCGGTGCGCGTCGCGAAGGGCTCGGATCCCGTGGGCGTCAGGTAGCGGCCGGGATCGCCCGGGTCCAGCCGCTCGACGAACAGGTCCTGGACATCGCCGCCCGTCGTGGTCAGGCCCCAGGCCGCCTTGCCGTTGTGGCCGAGCAGGTGGAGCGGTGCGCCCGGCACCGTGCCGCCGGTGAGGCTCAGCCCGGGCGCCTCGATCCGGGCCAGGTACCAGAGCACCGGCGCCCCGAGCCCGAGATGGGGATCATTGGCCAGGATCGGCTTGCCGGTCGCGGTCTGGCTGCCGGCCAGGACCCATTCGTTCGAGGCCGTGGACGGACCGAGCGAAGGCATGCCGTCCAGAGTGAAGGCGGCGAAGTCGATCCCGTCGAGCGCGGCCGCGAGGGTGGTGGGCCAGTCCCGCGGCGCGTCCGGGTCGAGATCGCGGACCTGCTCGACGGTCAGCTCGCGCGCCATGCGGGCGTTGAGGAGCTCGCGCCGCATGTTGGCGCCGAGCTGCAGCGCCATCAGCTTGCCCCAGACGAGGCTGTCGGCCGGCCGCCAGGGCTCCGGCGTGATGCGCAGGAGCTGGAACTCGACCGGCAGCGGTCCGCCGCGCGCCGCGAGCCAGGCGTTCACACCGGCAGCATAGGAGTCCAGCGCCCGGCGGAAATCCGGCGACAGGGCTTCTAGGCTCGCCTCGGCCCGCCGGTAGAGACCAAGCGTGCGCATCATCCGGTCCGGCCGCAGGCCGGGGGCGCCGATCACCTCGGCAAGGCGGCCGGCGCCGAGGCGCCGCTGCATCTCCATCTGCCAGAGCCGGTCCTGGGCGTGCAGCCATCCCAGGGCGAAATAGGCGTCCTGCTCGGTCTCCGCGAAGATGTGGGGCACGGCCTCGGCATCGCGGATGATCTCGACCTGCGCCGAGAGGCCCGCGATCGTCCAGCGGCCGGAGAGGGGCGGCAGCCCGGTGCGAAGCCACAGCCAGCCCCCCGCGACGCCGGCGACGGCCACCACCGCCAGCACGGCCAGGCCGATCCCCAGGCGCCGCATCCATTTCATGCCACCGTCTCCTGCGCCGCCCCGGTGTGTCCGCGCGCCGGGGCGGCGATCACGTCATGTTGACGATGATCGTCTTCTTGTGCGTGAAGTGCTCGAGCATGGACTCGAGAGAAGCCTCCTTTCCGAGGCCCGACGTCTTCACGCCGCCGTAACTGAGGTTCGGCTGGACGACCAGGTTCTGGTTCACCTGGACGAACCCCGCCTCGAGCCGCTGCGTCGCGTCCATGGCGGTGCGCAGGTCGCGGGTCCAGATCGTCGCCGCGAGGCCGTATTCGGTGTCGTTCGCCATGGCGATCGCCTCCTCGTAGTCGCGGAAGCGGATGATGCACGTCACCGGGCCGAAGATCTCCTCGCGGGCCAGGCGACTGTCGTTGCCGAGCCCGGTGAAGAGCACCGGGCGGACGAACAGCCCGCCCGCGAGCCGCGGGTCTTCCGGCATGGACGAGCATTCCAGCGCCTGGGCGCCGGGCGTGCCGCGGCCGACCTCGATATAGGAGAGGACCTTGTCGTATTGCTGGCGCGAGACGATCGCGCCGATGTCTGTGGCCTCGTCGAGCGGGTCGCCCATCCGCAGGGCATCCACCCGCGCCTTGAGCTTGGCGACGAATGCGTCGTGGACGCGGTCATGGACCAGCATGCGCGAGGCGGCGGTGCAGCTCTGACCCTGGCGGGTGAAGCGCATGCCCACCATGGCGCCCTCGACCGCCCGGTCGAGGTCGGCGTCGTCCATCACGATCATCGGGCTCTTGCCGCCGAGCTCGAGCGTGACGGGGATCAGCTTCTCGGCGGCCGTGCGGTAGACGATGCGGCCCGTCTCCACAGAGCCCGTGAAGGTGATCTTCTTCACCCTGGGATGGGCGACGAGCGGCCCGCCACATTCCGGGCCGAAGCCGGACAGGATGTTCAGCACGCCCTTCGGCAGGACCTGGCTCATGATCTCGCAGGCCCGCAGGACGGCGAAAGGCGCCTCCTCCGCGGACTTGACGACGACCGCGTTGCCGGCGACCAGCGCCGGTGCGATCTTCAGCGCCATCAGCATCATGGGCACGTTCCAGGGGATGATGGCCCCCACCACGCCCAGTGGCTCACGCTGCGTCAGGGTCAGCATCTTCGGGTTGAACGGCACCGTCTCGCCCTTCAGCTCCGGCGCGAGGCCGCCGAAGAAGGTGAAGACGTCAGCCAGGATACTGGCCTCGACGCGGCTCTCGGTCCGAAGCGCCTTGCCGGTCTCCAGCGCGACCAGGCGCCCGAGCTCCTCGACGTGCTCGTTCAGGCGGCGGCCGCACTCGACCACCAGCCTGCCGCGCTCGCGCGCGCCCATCTCGCGCCAGGCGGCCTGGCCCGCCACGGCGGCGGCCACCGCGGCGTCCACGTCCGCCGCCTCGCCCAGGGCGGCGCGACCGATCACGACGCCGGTGGCCGGGTTCGCGACATCGAAGGTGCGCCCGCTGCGCGCCGGCACCAGCTCGCCGCCGATCAGCAGCCTGCCCGACATCTGCTCGGCAAGTGCATGCGGGTCCAGGACTGGGGTGGGGCCTTGGCTCTGCATCGTTTCCTCCGGTGCGTCTTGGCGCGCGCCGAGCGTTTTAGCAGCGAGCCGCGCGGCAGGCAAAGGCGCGAGAGCGGGAGCCGGGCGCGCCCGAACGGCGCAGCGGCGGCCAGGGCCGCGGAGAACGGGGCGTGGCAAATCCGGGGCGCGGGTCGCTGACGCTTTTGCCGCCACGGTGTTTTGCCACATATGACCTGGCCGCCGGCGCGGCCCTCGCAGACGAACGGATCGCGAATGCCAATGCCTTTCGCCAACACCGCGGACCAGCTCCTTCCGACGGGCTATGCCGCTCCCGGCTCGGGCGCCGCGGGGCGCTATCCCGACGCGGCGGCCATGGTCTCGGCCATCCGGCCGGACCAGCCGATCTACTGTTTCCGGCCGCACGTGCTGCGCGCGACCGCGCGGAACTTCATCGATGCCTTCCCGGGGCGGGTGCTCTACGCCGTGAAATGCAACGCCGAGCCGATCTTCGTCGACGCCTTGCGCGACGGCGGCGTGTGCGACTTCGACACGGCTTCGCTCACCGAGGTCGCGCTCGTCCGGGACCGCTACGCGGACAGCAGGGCATACTTCATGCATCCCGTGAAGCAGCGGGGCGCGATCCGGGAGGCGTACTACCGGTATGGGGTCCGCCATTTCGCCCTCGATCATCCCGACGAGCTCGCCAAGATCCGCCAGGAGACCGGCGACGCCGACGACGTCACCATGATGGTGCGGCTTGCGACGCCGCGCGGCGCCGCCGTCTACGACCTCGGTGGCAAGTTCGGCACCGACGTCGCCGGCTGCATCGACCTGCTGCGCGCGGTCCAGGCGGGCGGGCAGAAGGCGGGTCTGTGCTTTCACGTGGGATCCCAGTGCCTGACCCCATCGTCCTGGGCTACCGCCCTGCGCCTCGCCGACGAGGTGCTGCGCGGATCGGGCGTGCCCGTCTCGGTCCTGGACGTGGGCGGCGGCTTTCCCGCGCCCTATGTCGGCCTCTACCCGCCGCCGCTCGATGCCTATGTCGCGGCGATCCGTGACGCGCTGCCCGATGCTGCCCGGGCGCCCGGCTGCGAGCTTTGGTGCGAGCCGGGACGGGCCCTCGTCGCGGCCGGCGCCTCGCTGGTGGTCCGGGTGGAGCTCAGACGTGCGGGATTCCTCTATATCAACGACGGGATCTACGGCAGTCTTTCGGACCTGAAATATGCCGGCCTGCGTTTCCCCATGCGGGTCCTGAGGGCAGGCGGGCGGCCGTCGGGTCGCCTTGCCCCCTTCAGCCTGTTCGGGCCCACCTGCGATTCGGCCGATGTGATGGAGGGACCCTACATGCTCGCCGAGGACGTCCGGGAGGGCGACTACATCGAGATCGGCCAGGCCGGCGCCTACACGCTGGAGCTGCGGACGGACTTCAATGGCTTCCTGCCCGACCGCTTCGTCGAGGTCACCGACCCGGCCTTCCTTCCGATGCCGGCGATGGAGCCCACGGAAGCGACGGCGCGGGCGGCGGAGTAGGGGCCCCGGATGACGGGAACCGGTGCGGAGCCGTTGGCGCTTCCTGGAGAGCGGAGCCTTCTCGGGCTCAGCCCGGCGGGTTTCCACAGGATCGCCTATGCGGAATGGGGCGCGCCCGATGCCGGCCGCACCGTTGTCTGCGTCCACGGCCTGACGCGTAACGGGCGGGATTTCGACTTCCTGGCTGCAGGCCTTGCGGGTGCCGGCCTGCGGGTGCTGTGCCCGGACATGCCGGGCCGCGGCCGCAGCGACTGGCTGGCCGACCCGAACCTCTACGGCCTGCCGCAATACATGGCCGACAGCGCGGCCCTGATCGCGCGGTCGGGTGCCGCAGCCGTCGACTGGATCGGCACCTCCATGGGCGGGCTGGTCGGGATGATGCTGGCTGCCCAGCCGAACACGCCGATCCGACGGCTGGTGCTGAACGACGTGGGGCCCTTCGTCCCGAAGACGGCACTTGAGCGGATCGCCGCCTATGTCGGCCAGGACCCGCGCTTTCCGACCATCGCAGCGCTGGAGGCCGCGATGCGCACGACCTACGCCCCCTTCGGCGCGCTCACGGACGCGCAGTGGACGCATCTGGCGCGCCACGAGGCACGGCCGCTGCCCGGTGGGGGCTATGCCCTCGGCTACGATCCCCGTATCTCGGTTCCCATCCGCAGCGCGCCCCCGCAGGACGTCGATCTCTGGGCGGTCTGGGACCGCATTTCCTGCCCCGTTCTGGCGGTGCGCGGCGCCTCCTCGGACCTGCTGCTGCCCGGCACTCTGGCGGAGATGGCGACCCGCGGGCCGCGAGCCCGGACCCACTTGGTCGAGGATGCCGGCCATGCCCCGGCCCTCATGGCCGACGGGCAGATCGCCGCGATCCGCGACTTCCTGCTGGAGGAGCCCGAATGAACGACGGGACGCCGATCCAGAGACCCGCGCAGACGGTCTGGGAAGGCCTGGACGAGGACGAGCGGGGGCTGTTCTCCAGCCTCGCCGATCTGCTGGCGGCCGAGGCCGACTGGACGACGCGCCGGCCGCTCTTCCTGAAGATCATCGAGAAGCTGCAGACGGCCTTCGAGAGGAACCGCCGGGCGGCGGGCAGCACGCTGCCCTTCATGGCGCTGCTGCCGTCCCATATGGGCGCGATCCTGGAAAGGCTCGACGAGGCGGAGATCGGCTCGGTCGAGCAGGCGGCCTTCTATCTCCTGTCGATCCATCCGGAGCATCAGGCGGCGGCCGATGCCTGGCTCCAGGCCGACCGGCGGCGCCAGAGGGACTATACGGAATTCGTCCGCAGGAACCCGTTCTACGGAGCGATCCTCGGGGCGCACGACCGGTTCCATGGTGAACTCGACGGTTTCTGATTTTCCCGCCTTCCGGCCGCGGCTCCCCTGGGTCGGCGGCGACCTCCAGACCCTGCGCAACACGTTGCGGCCGCCGCGCCTGCGCAGCGCCGCGACGCCGCAGGTACTGCGTTTTCCCATGCAGGACGGCACGGGCGACGTGCTGGTCGGGGTTCTGGACCGGCCGGAACGCCCCGCGCTGGGCTGCCCGCTGGCCCTGCTCGTGCACGGCCTCACGGGCAGCGCCGAAAGCGCCTACATGCGGGTCAGCACCGCCGCGCTGCTGAAGGGCGGTCATTCCGTCCTGCGGCTGAACCTGCGCGGAGCAGGCGGCACGCGGCCGCTCTGCCGGCAGCTCTACCACGCCGGCCGCACCGAGGACCTGCGCCGCGTCATCGAGGCCCTTCCGGCGCCGCTGCTGGAGGCGGGGCTCATGGTCGTCGGCTACTCGCTCGGCGGGAACTGCGTGCTCAAAATGCTCGGTGAGGGAGCTCCCGCGGTCGTCCGGGCAGGCGCCAGCATCTCGGCGCCGATCGACCTGCGGGCGACCTCAATTGCCTTCCTGCGGCCGCGGAACCGGTTCTATCACCGCCACCTGCTGCTGGCGATGAAGGCCGAGGCGCTCGCCGGGCCGCTGGAGCCAGGCGAGCCCGCGGTCGTTGCCGCCGTGCGCGACACCTGGGAGTTCGACGACCGCTTCATTGCGCCCCGCAACGGCTGGAGCGGCGCGGAGGAATACTACGCCGTCAACTCGGCGGCACGGTACCTGGACGCGATCCGGGTGCCGACGCTGGTGATCCATGCGCTCGACGATCCCTGGATCCCCGGTCGGATCTATGCCGCCCGCGACTGGTCGCGGAATCCCAGCCTTGTGCCGCTCGTGTCCCGGCGGGGCGGCCATGTCGGCTTTCATGGCGCCGGGCGGACCACCTGGCACGACGAATGCCTGCTCCGCTTCGCGGCGCGGCTCCCGGACTGACCGCGTATCCGACCTCAGCCGGCCTTGAGCAGCCGCGCCGCGTCGATCGCCGAATAGGTCAGCACGCCGTCGGCGCCGGCGCGCTTGAACGCCTGGAGGGTCTCCAGCACGGCCTTGTCGTAGTCGAGCCAGCCGTTCGCCGCAGCCGCGCGCAACATCGCGTACTCGCCGCTGATCTGGTAGGCGAAGGTCGGGACCGCGAAGGTCTCCTTCACGCGGCGGACGATGTCGAGATAGGGCAGGCCGGGCTTCACCATCACCATGTCGGCGCCCTCCTGGAGGTCCAAGGCCACCTCACGAAGGGCCTCGTCGGTATTGGCCGGGTCCATCTGGTAGGTGCGCTTGTCCCCCTTCAGGAACGCCCCGGAATTCACGGCATCGCGGAACGGCCCGTAGAAGGCCGAGGCGTACTTTGCGGAATAGGACATGATGCGGACGAGCTGGTGGCCTTCGGCGTCGAGCCGGTCCCGGATCGCGCCGACCCGGCCATCCATCATGTCGCTGGGAGCGATCACGTCCATCCCGGCCTGGGCCTGGGCCTGGGCCTGCCGGCACAGCACCTCGACCGTCTGGTCGTTCAGGATCCGGTCCCCTTCCACGAGCCCGTCATGCCCGTGGCTGGTGTAGGGGTCCAGCGCCACGTCGCCGATCAGGCCGATCCCCGGCACCGCCGCCTTGATGGCACGCACGGCGCGGCACATCAAATTCTCCGGGTTGTAGGCCTCGGCTGCGTCCACTGACTTCATGGCCGCGGGAACCACCGGGAACAGCGCCAGCGCGGGAATGCCCAGCGAGGCCGCCTCGGCCGCGCGCTCCACGGCGAGGTCGACGCTGAGCCGGTCGACCCCCGGCATGGAGCGGACCGGGTCCCGCTGGCCCTGTCCCTCGATCACGAACATGGGCAGGATCAGGTCGTCGACGCTGAGGCGCGTCTCCGCCACGAGGCGACGCGTCCAGCCGTCGGCGCGGTTGCGGCGGGGGCGGATACGCGGGAAGGCGCCCGGCTGGGCGAATCGCGGATCGGGTCTCATGAGAGGCGTACTGCTTCGATTGGCTGTTCGATGTGGCCGCAGGTTACGCCCGCGCCGCATGCGCGCTCAATGGTGGATCGTCCCAGACCGGGTGCCAGCGCACGCCTTCCTTGACATACCTGCTGTGCAGCCCCGCGCAGAACCGCGCTCCGTCCCAGACCCGGACGAGGAACTCCAGGCGCCGGGGAGCGTCGTCCCGCGAGATGCTGATGAGGTTGTAGGCGTTGGGCTCGCTGCGCAGCCGGGTCGACGTCGCCGTGGAGGCCTGGGCGACCAGGATCGAGCGGGCGAGCTGCGGATGGTGGCTGCTGACGTCGCCGTTGTAGGCGCGGTGCAGATGCCCCGCCAGCAGGAGCTCGACGCCAGCCTCCTCCAGCGCGGCGAGGGCGTGCCGCACCCGGCCGACGAGGCGCGTGTCCGGGGCGTCTGGCGGCGGCAGGAAGGGATGGTGGGTGAAGACGACCTTGAAGACCCCCGAGGGCAGGTCGGTGAAGACGCTCCGGATCCGGCGCATCTGCGTCCGGTTCACGCGTCCCTCCGCGAAATCCAGGATGAAGGACCGTGCGGTGTTGAGGCCGAGAACCGCGATCTCCTCGTCCTGGTGGACGGCGTCCAGCTCGCGCGAGATGAACCGGCGGTAGTTGGCAAAGGGATCGGTGAAGCGCGTCAGCAGGTTGTAGACCGGAATGTCGTGGTTCCCGGGCACCACCAGGTAGGGCGCCGGCAGGCGGGCCAGGAAGTCGCGCGCCGCCATGAACTGGTGCTTGCGCGCGCGCTGGGTCAGGTCGCCGCTGATCACGACCAGCGACGGGCGCACCTCCTCCAGGTCGGCGAGCAGCCCCTCGACCACCGCCGGGTCGACGCGGCCGAAATGGAGATCGGAGATATGGGCCAGCGTCCTCATGCGGCGGTTCCCTCGCGCGATGCCCGCAGCCCGGCCGGCGCGCGCCCTTCGGGCGCCGCCGGCACGAGGACGTCCAGCGCGCCCGGGCGGATCCGATAGCGCAGCGGCGCGGAAAGGCGCTCGACCTCGCCGTCGTTTGCGACGCGCAGGCGTCCGCGCAGCGTCGTCACCGTGAACTCGCGGAGCTCAAGCACCTCGAGTTCGTCGTCCTGCTGCCAGCGCCCGAGGCCGATGGACAGGATAAGCTTCAGCATCCGCCAGGGAGACCGGTGCTTTGCGACATAGAGGGCAAGCTTGCCGGAATCGAGCCGGCTCCGCTTGAGGAAGGCACGATAGCCGTCGTCGTAGGCGTTGTTGGCGACGGCAAGGGCCGGTGTCAGGAAGTGCCTGCGCCGGCCATCGGCCATCAGCGTGACATTGAGCATGGGATAGTCGCGCAGGGCCCGCAGCACCGCGAGCGCCATGGCCGGCCACTTGGACAGCCGCCATTTCCGCACGCCCAGATGCTCGCGCGTCTCCTCGCGGTCCTCGACGATGCGCGGGTAGAGGCCGAGGACCGAATGATTTAGAAAGAGGCGCCCGTTCACCTCGCCGACGTCCAGCGGGCGCACCGTGCCGAAGGCCAGCGCGCGCACGGCCTCGTCGATCCCGCTCGGGACGCCGAGGTCCCCGGCATAGAGGTTCAGCGTTCCCAGCGGCAGGATGCCCAGGGCCTTGCCGGTGCCAATGAGGCGGTTGGCGGCGCAGGCGACCGTCCCGTCGCCGCCTCCGACGATCACCGCGTCCGCATCCGACGCGGCGGCCCGCTCGATCAGCGGCACGATTCCCGCGCCGGACGCCGTCTCGACCTGCGGCTCGTGCCCGGCCTCGTGCAGGATCTGCTCGATCCGCGTCGCGACATCCGGAACCGTCTCGCCCAGCAGAGATCCCGCGGCCGCATTCAGGACGACAGCGATTTTCATCTGGGCCTCGCCTTGCCTTCGTCCGATGGCTAACACAGTGCCCAGGGCGGCGTTCCTCGCCTGCGGATGCCGCCGTGGGCGGTGCGGCCCGGGCACCGTGCGGGCGGCGCTTCGATTGACAGGTGCGACGCCGTCCTTATCATCTCATTAAACAATAAAATAACCGGGGAACGCCCTATGGATTTCGAACTCACCGAGGACCAGCGGGCCTTCCAGGATCTGGCGCGGAATTTCGCCGCTGAGACGCTGGAACCCCACGCGGGCGAGTGGGACGAGAATCAGGTCTTTCCGGTCGAGGCGCTGCGCAAGGCGGCGGAGCTCGGATTCGCCGGGATCTACTGCGGCGAGGCGCATGGCGGCTCGAACCTGACCCGTCTCGATGCTGCGCTGATCTTCGAGGAACTTGCCCACGCCGATCCGTCGACCGCCGCCTATCTCTCGATTCACAACATGGCGGCCTGGATGATCGATGCGTTCGGCTCGGCCGAGCAGCGGACCCGCTGGGTCCCCCGGCTGACCGCCATGGAGTGGTTCGCGAGCTACTGCCTGACCGAGCCGGGCGCGGGGTCGGACGCGGCCTCGCTGAAGACCCGCGCCGAGCGTCAAGGCGACCACTATGTCCTGAACGGATCGAAGGCCTTCATCTCGGGCGGGGGCGCCTCTGACGTCTATGTCTGCATGGTCCGCACGGGCGAGGCGGGGCCCCGAGGGATTTCCTGCATCGTGGTCGAGAAGGGCACGCCCGGGCTGTCTTTCGGGAAGAAGGAACGCAAGCTCGGCTGGAACAGCCAGCCGACCGCGGCGGTGATCTTCGAGGACTGCCGGGTTCCCGTCGCTAACCGGCTGGGCGAAGAGGGGGATGGCTTCCGAATCGCGATGAAGGGCCTCGACGGCGGCCGCTTGAACATCGCCGCCTGCTCGCTGGGCGGCGCTCGCTTCTGCCTGGAGGCGGCCCGGGAGCATATGGGCGTGCGCAGCCAGTTCGGCCGCCGCCTCGCCGAGTTCCAGGCGCTGCAGTTCAAGCTCGCCGACATGGCGACCGAGCTGGAGGCCGCGCGCCTCCTGGTGCATCGCGCGGCCGCCCGGCTCGACCACGGTCATCCCGAGGCGACGATGCACTGCGCCATGGCCAAGCGCTATGCGACGGACGCGGCCTTTCACGTCGTCGACGAGGCGCTGCAGCTGCATGGCGGCTACGGCTACATCCGCGAGTACCCCATCGAGCGCTACCTGCGGGACCTGCGTGTCCATCGCATCCTCGAAGGCACGAACGAGATCATGCGGGTGATCGTGGCCCGTCGCCTGCTCCAGGCCTGAACCGAACCCGCGAGGAGCCATGACCGACGAAATCCTGTTCGAGCGGCGCGGCGCGCTCGGGCTGGTGACTCTGAACCGCCCGAAGGCGCTGAACGCGCTGAACCTGGCGATGATCCGCGCCTTCTCGCCCCGCCTGCGGGCCTGGGCAGAGGATCCCGCGGTGCGCGCCGTCGTCGTGCGCGGGGCGGGGGATCGCGCTTTCTGCGCAGGCGGAGACGTGCTCGCCGTCTGGGAGGACGGCATGGCGGCCCGGCGCGGGGGCGATGGCGCGGGCGCGCTGACCCGCGACTTCTTCCGCGAGGAATACCTCCTCAACCACTGCATCCACCATTTCCCGAAACCCTATGTCGCGGTGATCGACGGGATCACCATGGGCGGCGGCGTCGGCCTGTCGGTCCACGGCTCGCATCGGATCGCGACGGAGCGGACCCTGTTCGCGATGCCCGAGACCGGCATCGGGCTCTTCCCCGATGTCGGCGGAAGCTGGTTCCTGCCGCGCTGCCCGGGCCGTATCGGGACCTATCTGGCACTGACCGGCGCCCGGCTCGGGGCGGCCGACCTCCTCCACACGGGGATTGCCACGGCCTACCTGCCCTCCGAGGGCGTCGAGGCGCTTCTCGCCGACCTGGAAGGCGCGGAGCTCGGGGGCGGAGCGCCGGCGATCGATGTGGTGGTCGCGCGGCACCGGGGCGATCCCGGACCTGCCGCGATCGCGGAGAACCGCGCGGCCATCGACCGCTGCTTCGGATTCGAAGGAATCGAAGAAATCATCGATGCCCTCCAGCGGGAGGGAACCGATTGGGCGAAGGTGACGTTGACCGTCTTGAGCCAAATGTCACCGACCAGCCTCAAGGTTACGTTGAGGCAGCTGCGCATCGGCGCCGGCATGGGCTTCGACGACGCGATGCGCATGGAGTACCGGCTGAGCCAGGCCTGCATGCGGGGGCATGACTTCTACGAAGGGATCCGAGCCGTGCTGGTCGACAAGGACAAGACGCCGAAGTGGCAGCCCGCCACCCTTGAGGCCGTCGACGACGCACTGGTCGAGTCCCACTTCGCCCCGCTCGGCGAGCGGGACCTGAGCTTCGGCGAATGACGCGCCCGCAAGAACAGGAAGGGAGGAGCCCCATGGCCAGCGTCGCGTTCATCGGACTCGGCAACATGGGTGGGCCGATGGCGGCCAACCTGGTGAAGGCGGGGCACCGCGTCGTCGGTTTCGACATGGTCGAGGGCAACCTGTCGCGCGCGGCGGAGGCCGGCGTCGAGCCGGCGGATTCGGCCGCGGCCGCCGCGGCCGCCGCCGACTGTATCGTTACCATGCTGCCTGCCGGTCCGCATGTGCGCGCGGTCTACATGGGTGACGGGGGCGGAGAAGGCGGCGTCATCGCCGCCGCCCGCCCCGGTGCGCTGCTGGTCGACTGCTCGACCATAGATGTCGACAGCGCCCGCGCCGTGAACCGGGCCGCCGCCGAGAAGGGGTTCGAGATGGTCGATGCGCCCGTGTCGGGCGGCGTGGGCGGCGCCTCTGCGGCGACGCTGACCTTCATGGTTGGAGGCGAGGAGCAGGCCTTCGCCCGGGCCGAGCCCGTGCTCGCGGCGATGGGCAAGACGATCGTGCACACCGGCGGGCCTGGTACCGGTCAGGCCGCGAAGATCTGCAACAACATGATCCTGGGCATCTCGATGATCGCCGTCTCGGAGGCGTTCGCCCTCGCGGAACGGCTCGGCCTCGATGCCCAGAAGCTGTTCGACGTGGCGTCCCGGTCCTCGGGGCAGTGCTGGTCGCTGACGACCTATTGCCCGGTGCCCGGCCCGGTGCCGAACTCGCCCGCCAACCGTGACTACGCCCCTGGATTCACCGCGGACATGATGCTGAAGGACCTCCGGCTCGCCCAGCAGACGGCGCATGCAAGCGGCGCCGCCACGCCGCTGGGCGCGGAGGCTGCCGCCTTGTACGCCTTGTTCAGCAATGCAGGTCACGGGGCCAAGGATTTTTCGGGAATTATCAGGATGCTTGCCGGAAAAGCCTGAGCTATCCTGGGAAGAAGTCCCGAAGCCCGCCCCGGACCGGCGCCCACAGGGTCCGAGCTAATGGGAGAAAGCCGTGCGACAGCCCTACTACGACAGCATCCTCCTGATCGAGCGCCTTCACCGGCACTTCCTGGAGGTGCTGAAGACCGAGTTGGACAGGCTCGGAATACAGGACATCAATAACGTGCAGAGCCTCATCCTCTACAATATCGGGGATGACGAGCTGACGGTCGGCGAATTGACGGCCCGCGGCTACTATCTCGGCTCGAACGTTTCCTACAACGTCAAGAAGATGGTCGAGAACGGCTATCTCGGACAGGAGCGTTCGCCTCATGACCGCCGCTCGGTCCGTGTCCGCCTGTCGGACAAGGGTCTGCAGCTCCGCGACAAGATCAGCGCCATGTTCGAGCGCCAGGTCGGGTCGCTGGAGAAGGCGGGGCTGTCCGACGACGAGCTCGTGAAGGTCAACGAGTCGCTCCGGAAGCTCGAGCGCTTCTGGTCGTCCTCGCTGGACTATCACGCTTATTCCATCACCTCGGCCGCCTGAGCCGCCGGGGAGGAAGGGTGCGCAGCCCCTGGGGTTCCGGGGCGCGCTCCGTCCTTGTCGGACGGCGGAGCATGGAATGGCCGTGCGCGGTAGGGAAGCGCTGATCGAGTTCCAGCGCGTCGGCGCCTATCTGAAGGCGACCGCGATCGACCCGGAGACCCTGGTCGAGGTGTCGTCGGTGGGACCGTCGAACGCACGGGAGCAGCTGCGCAGGACTGTCCTTGCCAAGCTCGAATACGTGCTGTCGAAAAGGGCGACGGGCAGCTAGCCGGCCTGTCGCCGCTTGGCCGCAAATCCGGGGATAGGGGCGACCCGGGGCGGTCCTGAGGCAATAGATCGGGCGGCGCGTCCTGAGGAGCGCGCCGCCCGCTCCGTCAGGAGGCGCGGCGCCGCGTCTGCCGGCCGGAGCTCCGCCCGAGACCGATCTTCTTGGCGAACTCGCTGCGCTGGGCCGCGTAGTTCGGCGCCACCATCGGGTAATCCGGCGGCAGGCCCCACTTGGCCCGGTACTCGTCGGGCGTCATGCCGTAGGTCGAGCGAAGATGACGCTTGAGCATCTTCAGCTTCTTCCCGTCCTCAAGACAGACGATGTACTCGGGCGTTACCGACTTCTTGATCGGGACCGCGGGCTTCTGCGGCTCGGCCTGCACCTCGCGGGTCCCGCCGTTGAGACCGGCGAGCGAGGTGAAGACCGTGTTGATCACCTCGGGGATCTGCGACGACGGAAGGACGTTCTTCCCGACATACGCCGAAACGATATCGGCGGTCATACGAAGAATGGCGCCTTCGGGCAGATCCCGATCATTCTGTTCACTCATCCCCAGTATCCTGGTTATTGATTGTTCTCGAGTGCCTGAAGTGGCACACGTGAATTGGGGTGTCAATTGAATTCCGGCAAGTTGGCATCCCTTATTTTATAATCCTCCGCGTCAACATGGCTCTTACAGAAAAGTATCGCTTTTTGCGCAACCGTTGCACCAGTGCTGCAACCGTTTGTTCGGTTTATCGCGCTGTTGTTCTGTCGCGAATGCATGTGGGCTATGCGGGATTTGGGGGCGCCTTCCTCAACGCTTCGGCCGCGGCGCCCTGGCCAAGGCGTAGTATGAACTGTGGCGTCCCCGGACGACATTTGGTAGGGTCCGCGTCTAAGAGTTCCCATTTTCGCGGATTTCCAGGTCATGCCCGGCGACTCCATTGCCCTTGCATCAGACCATGCCGGCTTCGAGTTGAAGGCCTCGCTGGCGAGTTGGCTTCGCGACGAGGGGTACGAAGTCCTCGACCTCGGCACCACGGGTCCCGATTCGGTTGACTATCCCGACTATGCGGACCGGATGGCGGAGGCGATCCGGACGGGCAGGGCAAGGCGCGGCGTCCTCGTCTGCGGCACCGGCATCGGCATCAGCATTGCCGCGAACCGTCACCGCGGAATCCGTTGCGCTCTCTGCCACGACACGACCTCGGCCCGCCTGTCGCGCCAGCACAACGACGCGAACGTGATCGCGCTCGGCGCGCGGATGATCGGCGACGCCGTGGCGCGCGACAGCGTCGCCGCCTTCCTGTCAACCGCGTTCGAGGGCGGGCGCCATGCGCGCCGCATCGAGAAGCTGAGCTGACTTGCGGGCGCCTCCAGCGCCTTTCGGAGCCCGGCGCCGAGGGCGCCCCTGACGACCCGGCGCGCATGGCGCCGCAATGAGGATATCCATGACTGCCGCCAACGCGTCCTTCTTCACTGCGTCCCTTGCCGAGGCCGACCCGGAGCTCAACGCCGCCATCGGGCGCGAGCTCGGCCGCCAGCAGGATCAGATCGAGCTGATCGCCTCGGAGAACATCGTCTCCCGGGCGGTTCTGGAGGCGCAGGGCTCGGTCCTCACCAACAAGTACGCCGAAGGCTATCCGGGCCGGCGCTACTATGGTGGCTGCGAGTTCGTCGACGTCGCCGAGCAGCTCGCCATCGATCGCATCTGCCGCCTGTTCGACTGCGGCTTCGCCAACGTGCAGCCCCATTCGGGCGCGCAGGCGAACCAGGCGGTCTTCATGGCTCTGCTGCAGCCCGGCGACACGATCCTCGGCATGTCGCTCGCGGCCGGCGGCCACCTGACCCACGGCGCGCCGCCCAACCAGTCCGGCAAGTGGTTCAACGCCATCCAATACGGCGTGCGCCGAGAGGACGGGCTGATCGACTTCGACGAGGTGGAGCGGCTGGCGCGCGAGCACAGGCCGAAGCTGATCATCGCCGGCGGCTCGGCCTATCCCAGGACGATCGACTTCGCGCGGTTCCGGCGGATCGCGGACGAGGTCGGGGCCTATTTCATGGTGGACATGGCCCATTTCGCGGGTCTGGTCGCCGGCGGAGTCTATCCGAGCCCGCTGCCCCATGCCCATGTGGTCACGACCACGACGCACAAGACGCTCCGCGGCCCGCGCGGTGGCGTCGTGCTGTCCAACGACCCCGAGCTCGGCAAGAAGATCAACTCTGCGGTCTTCCCGGGCCTGCAGGGCGGACCGCTGATGCATGTGATCGCAGCCAAGGCCGTGGCCTTCGGCGAGGCGCTGCGGCCGGAGTTCCGGACCTATGCCCGGGCGGTGCTGGACAATGCCCGGGTGCTGGCGGCGAAGCTGATCGAGGGCGGGTTCGACATCGTATCGGGCGGCACCGACAGCCACGTCGTGCTCGTCGACCTGCGCCCGAAGCGCCTGACCGGCAAGGCGGCCGAGGCGAGCCTCGAGCACGCCGGCATGACCTGCAACAAGAACGGCGTTCCCTTCGACCCCGAGAAGCCCATGGTGACCTCGGGCGTGCGCCTCGGCTCGCCGGCTGCCACGACGCGCGGCTTCGGGACTGCCGAGTTCTCGCAGGTCGGCGAGATGATCACCGAGGTCCTGGACGGGCTCGCGGCGAGCAACTCCGGCGACAACCGCGGTCTCGAGGAGCAGGTCCGCGCGCGCGTCCGGGCGCTGTGCGCCCGCTTCCCGATCTACCCGAACCTCTAAGGCGACGATGCGCTGCCCCTTCTGCGGACACGACGACACCCAGGTCAAGGACTCGCGGCCGACTGAGGACAATTCGGCGATCCGCAGGCGCAGGTTCTGCCCGAGTTGCGGCGCCCGCTTCACGACCTTCGAGCGTGTCCAGCTGCGCGAGCTGACGGTGGTGAAGACCAACGGCCAGCGTGAGCCGTTCGACCGCGAGAAGCTGCTGCGGTCGATGCGAATCGCGCTGCGCAAGCGGCCGGTGGACGCCGATCGGATCGACCGCATCGTCAACAGCCTCGTGCGCCAGCTCGAGAGCTCCGGGGAGAGCGAGATCCCGTCCAAGCAGATCGGCGAGATGGTGATGGGGGCGCTGTTCAACCTCGATCAGGTCGCTTATGTCCGCTACGCCTCGGTCTACCGCGACTTCCGCGAGGCCGCCGATTTCAACGAGTTCGTCGGCTCGTTGAAGCAGGAAGCGAACTGACGCCATGGGCCCCGCGGGGCCAGGAGGCGGACAGGACGTCGCCCCGCCCGGGATCGAGTCGGGCGGGCCGGGGCTGGACGATGCAGGCTGGATGGGGGCCGCGCTGGCGCTGGCGCGCCGCGGCCTCGGCACCTCGGCCCCGAACCCCTCGGTCGGCTGTGTGATCGTCCGCGACGGCGTCGTGGTCGGGCGCGGCTGGACCCAGCCCGGCGGCCGGCCGCATGCCGAGACCGAGGCGCTGGACCGCGCCGGCCCGCTGGCGCGCGGCGCCACGGCCTATGTGACGCTGGAACCCTGCGATCATCACGGCCGCACGCCGCCCTGCTCGCTGGCCCTGATCGCGGCCGGCGTGGCGCGGGTGGTCATCGCCTGCAAGGATCCGGACCCGAGGGTAGCCGGCCGCGGCATCCATCGCCTGCGCGAGGCCGGGCTCGCGGTGGAGACGGGGCTGCGGGCCGCAGAGGCGCACGAGGTGAACGCCGGGTTTTTCATGCGGATCCTGCACGGCCGGCCACTGGTCACGCTGAAGCTCGCGACGACGCTGGACGGCCGGATCGCCGTCCATACCGGCGAGAGCCGCTGGATCACCGGCGAGACGGCGAGGAGCTGGGGGCACGGTCTGCGCGCGCGCAGCGACGCGATCATGGTCGGCCTCAACACCGCTCTGGCCGACGACCCCGACCTGACCTGCCGCCTTCCCGGCCTTTCCGGAAGATCGCCTCGCCGGGTCGTCGTGGACAGCCGTCTCCGGCTGCCCCTGACTTCGAAGTTGGTGCGCACGGCGCGCGCGGTGCCGACGATGCTGCTCACGCTACCGGTCTTGGATGGCGGCCGCGCCCAGGCGTACCGGGAATGCGGCGTCGACATCGAGGAGGTGGCGCCGGACGGGGCAGGAGTTCCCGACATGGCCGAAGCGCTTCGGAGCCTCGGCCGGCGCGGCGTCACCCGGCTGCTTGTCGAGGGTGGCGCCCGCGTCGCCGCCTCGCTTCTGCGCGCCGGGCTCGTCGACCGGCTGGAGTGGTTCCGCGCGCCGCGCGTGATCGGCGGCGACGGGCTGCCGGCCGTGGTCGCCTTCGGCGTGGACGTGCTGGGCGCGGCGGCGGACTTCGTGCGCATCGGGACGCGCGAGGCCGGCGGCGACCTGATGGAGACCTACGCCCGCCGGCCGTGACGCGCGGCGAGCATCTGCCGCGGGAATGGCCGCCGTCCTGTGCCCGCCGCCGCCCACGCATGCAGGCGCCGCGAGGCGGGGGCGGCATCCAGCCGTGGCGGGGCCGGATGCGAACTGCTAGCTTCGGGCACATGTTCACGGGGATCGTCACAGACATCGGCCGCGTGGTCGCCATCGAGCGCCAGGCCGACACGCTCTATACCGTCGCCACGCACTTCGACATGGAGACGGTCGCGCTGGGCGCCTCCATCGCGTGCAGCGGCGTCTGCCTGACCGTGATCGAGCGCACGGGCGGACCGGAAGGCCGCTTCGTCGTCTCCGTCTCGGCAGAGACGCTGTCCAAGACCACGCTGGGGACCTGGCGCGAGGGCACGCGCATCAACCTGGAGCGGGCGCTCCGGCTCGGCGACGAGCTGGGCGGGCACCTGGTCTCCGGCCATGTCGACGGGATTGCGGAGGTCGTCTCGCGGCGGGTCGAGGGCGGCAGCCTCCGCCTCGGCTTCCGCGTCCCGACGCCGCTGGCGCGGTTCGTTGCGCCCAAGGGCTCGGTGGCGCTGGACGGCGTGTCGCTGACCGTCAACGAGGTCGCGGGCGCCACCTTCGGCATCAACCTAATTCCCCACACCCAGGACGCGACGACGCTGGGCTCCCTGCAGCCCGGCGACGGCGTCAATCTCGAGGTCGACATGCTCGCGCGCTACGTCGCGCGTCTGGCGGAGACGGCGTGACATGCGAAGCGTGACGAAGACCGAGGTCGTCGCGGGGGCCAAGGCCCAGTCCGGTGACCTCGACTACATCTCCCCGATCGAGGACATCCTCGAGGAGGCGCGCCGCGGCCGGATGTTCGTCCTGGTGGACGACGAGGACCGCGAGAACGAGGGCGACCTCGTGATCCCCGCGCAGTGGGTGACGCCCGAGGTCATCAACTTCATGGCGCGCTACGGCCGCGGGCTTATCTGCCTGGCCATGGATGGGGCCAGCATCGCCCGGCTCGGCCTTCCGCTGATGGCGCAGCAGAACGCCTCGCGCCACCAGACGGCCTTCACTGTCTCGATCGAGGCCAAGGAGGGTGTCACCACGGGCATCTCGGCCGCCGACCGCGCCCGCACCGTCCAGGTGGCCATCAACCCGACCAGCGGCCCGCGCGACATCGCGACGCCGGGCCACGTCTTCCCGCTCGTCGCGAAGGATGGCGGCGTTCTGGTGCGCGCGGGCCATACCGAGGCCGCCGTCGACATCTCGCGCATGGCGGGGCTGATGCCGGCCGGCGTGATCTGCGAGATCATGAACGACGATGGATCCATGGCGCGGCTGCCGGACCTCGTGCAATTCGCGCAGTTCCATGGGCTCAAGATCGGCACCATCGCGGACCTGATCTCCTACCGGCGGCGCACGGAGACCATCGTCGAGCGCACGCTGGAGGCCGAGCTCGACAGCCGGCACGGCGGCCGGTTCCGCATGCATGTCTACGTGAACAAGATCGCCTATGCCGAGCATATCGCGCTGGTGAAGGGCGACATCTCGGGACCCGAGCCGGTGCTCGTCCGCATGCATGCGCTGAACGTCCTCGACGACGTGCTGCACGAGACGCGCTCGGGCCGGGGCGGCGAGCTGCAGGCGGCCATGCAGCGGATCGGCGAGGTCGGGCGCGGCGTCGTCGTCCTGCTGCGCGAGCCGCAGCCCACCAGCCTGTCCGCCCGGGTGCGGGCAATGCTGCAGGAGCCCGGCGGCGGCGCGTCTGAACTGCGCGACTACGGCATCGGTGCCCAGATCCTGGCCGATCTCGGCGTTCGCGACATGATCCTGCTGTCCAACCGCAGGAGGGCCATCATCGGGCTCGACGGATACGGCCTGCACGTGGTCGGCCATCAGCCCATCGACACGGATACCGGAGGGGAGGATTGATGGCCCAGCGGCCGAACATCCTGATCGTCGAGGCGCGGTTCTACGAGGACATCGCCGAGGAGATGGCCAAGGGCGCGATCGCGGCCCTCGAGGAGGCCGGCGCCTCGTGGAAGCGCATCGCGGTTCCCGGCGCCTTCGAGGTCCCGGCGGCCATCCGCTTCGCGCATCGCGGCGCCGAAGGCGGCCGCTCCGAGCGGTTCGACGGCTACGTGGCGCTGGGCTGCGTGATCCGCGGCGAGACGACGCATTACGATTACGTCTGCGTCGAAAGCGCGCGGGGACTCCAGGACCTCGCGATCCGCGACGACCTCGCCATCGGCTACGGGATCATCACCGTGGAGAACGAGGAGCAGGCCTGGGCCCGGGCCCGGCGCGACCGCAAGGACAAGGGTGGCGGCGCGGCCCGCGCGTGCCTTGACATGATCGCGCTCAAGGCCCAATTCGGCCTCACCTCGAAATAAGCAGCGGCATCATGGCGAAATCCGACAACGCGCTTCGGGCGGCTGCACGGCTGGCCGCCGCCCGCGCCGCGACCTCCGGCGACCCGCCCGCGGACCCGGCTTCCAGGAAGAAGGTGGGATCCGCCAAGGCGCGCCGGAAGGCGGCCCGCCTCGCCGCGGTCCAGGCTCTCTACCAGATCGACCTGGTCGGGACGCCGTCGGAGAGCGTGCTGGGCGAGTTCATCAAGCATCGCATCGGCCAGGATCTCGACGGCGAGGGTGAGAACTTCGTCTCGGCGGACCCGCAGCTCTTCGCCGACATCGTGCGCGGTGTCTCGGCCCGCCTGCCCGAGGTCGATCGCATCCTGGTCGGCGTGCTCGACGCCGCCTGGCCCATCGAGCGGCTGGAGCACCTGCTTCGCGCGATCCTGCGCGCCGGCACCTTCGAGCTGCTGGCCCATGCGGATGTCCATGCGCGCATCGTGATCAGCGAATATGTGGACGTCGGCCGCGCCTTCTTCGCCGGCAAGGAGCCCGGCATGGTGAATGGCGTCCTGGACCGCATCGCGCGCGTGCTCCGCCCCGACGAGGTGGCCGAGCGCGGCGGCGAAGGGCAGGGGGGCTGACATCGGCGCCCCGCTCGGCGAGTTCGGGCGGATCGCCCGCTTCTTCCGCCCGCTCGCCGCGGCGTTCCCCGGTGCCCGCGACCTTCGCGACGATGCCGCCGTGTTCGGCCTGCAGCCTGGGCGGGAACTGGTCGTCACGGTCGACGCGCTGGTCGAGGGCGTGCACTTTCTGCCCGACGATCCCCCGGATCTCGTCGCCCGCAAGGCCCTGCGGGTGAACCTCTCTGACCTCGCCGCGATGGCGGCGGATCCGTTGGCCTATTCGCTGGTGACGGCGCTGCCGAGGTCGCGGCCGGATTCCTGGCTTGAAGCCTTTGCCGCGGGGCTCGCCGCCGACCAGGAGGAGTTCGGGATAGCGCTGCTGGGCGGGGATTCCGTCTCGACGCCCGGCCCCGCGACCTTCTCCATCACCGCGCTGGGGACCGTGCCGAGCGGGCAGGCGCTCGCGCGGGACGCCGGCCGGGCGGGCGACCTCGTCTTCGTGACGGGAACCCTGGGCGATGCCGCGCTCGGCCTTGGGGTCGCCACCGGGCAACTGTCCGGCCTTGCTGAGGAGCATGCGTTGTTCCTCGCGGACCGCTATCGGCTTCCCCGGCCCCGCACTCCACTGGGACCCATGCTGCGCGGGATCGCGTCCGCCGGGCTCGACGTCTCGGACGGGCTGATCGCTGACCTCGGCCATCTCTGCGAGGAGTCCGGCCTCGCCGCCGTAATCGAGGTCGAGCGGCTGCCGCTTTCCGGCGCGGCCCGGGCGGGCTTGAGCCTGCGTCCCGACCTCGCGTCGCTGCCGCTGGCGGGCGGCGACGACTACGAGCTGGTCCTCGCCGTGCCACCCGGTCGGGCCGATGCGCTTCGGGGCGCCGCCGCGACGGCCGGGGTCGCTCTGACGGAGATCGGCCGTCTCGTGGCCGGGACACCCGGAGAGGTTGGCGTTCTGGATGCTGCGGGGCAGTCGGTCGAGGTGCCGGCAAGGGGTTGGCAGCACTTCTGAGTGGTTAAGTCTTCCTCAATGTTCGCGCGCCATCTTGGCCGCTGACGCGGCGATCGCCGGTGAACCCGCCATGATGCGCATCCTTCTGGTCCTGATCGTTGCGATCGTGTTCGGCGGCGCCGGCTTCGGCGGCGGCTGGTGGTACTTCACGATCTTCGCCCCGCCCCACGGGCATGCCGAGGTCGAGCAGAAGCCGGTCGAGCCGCCTCCCTCCTCGACTCCCGCCTTCGTGAACATCGGCCCGCTGACCGTGCCCGTCCTCGGCAACGACAAGGCTGAGCAGTTCGTGACCCTCGTCGTGGCGGTCGAGGTCGCCGACGTTGCAATCGGGGAACGGGTGCGCGGCGTCGCGCCGCGCCTGACCGACGCGTTCCTTACGGCGCTCTACGGCTCTCTCGGCGCGGGCCAGGTGATGCAGGGCGGCGGGCTCGTCGACATGCCGCAGGTCAAGGCCAAGCTGATGGTGGCGAGTCGCAAGGTGCTCGGCGAGGGCGTCGCGCGCGACGTGCTGATCCAGATCGTCAGCCAGCGCCCCGTCTGAGGGCGCGGCCCGGCCAGCATCCCTCCGGCAGGCCTCGACCTTCCCGAAAGGCGGCTTCGATGTCGCAGGCACCGGAACCACCGGTTGCGGCCAGTTGCCTTGGGGTCAAGCCTTCGGCATGCTCCTTTCACCAATAAGCGGCCCGCGCATGCTTCGCCCCGCGGAGCAGCGGCAGAGAAGACCGCCAACGTGAACTGACCTTGGGGGGATCATGGCGTTCATTTTCGTTGTTCTCTGCGGTCTGCTGGCGCTCGCCTACGGCGTTTACGCCGGACGGCAGGTCATGGCGACGAGCCCCGGCAATGCACGCATGCAGGAGATCGCGGGGGCCATCCAGGAAGGCGCCAAGGCCTACCTGAACCGTCAGTACACCACGATCGGCATCGTCGGCATCGTGATCGGCATCGTGCTCGGGCTGATCCTTGGCCTGCACGTCGCGGTCGGCTTCTTCATCGGCGCGATCCTGTCGGGCGTCGCCGGCTATATCGGGATGAACGTGTCGGTGCGGGCCAATGTCCGCACTGCAGAGGCGGCGCGCAACGGCCTGTCGGCCGCGCTCGACGTCGCCTTCAAGTCCGGTGCTATCACGGGGATGCTCGTCGTGGGGCTGGGCCTTCTGGGCGTCAGCATCTATTACGTGATCCTGCGCGGCATGTTCGATGCCGCCGATGCGGGCCAGCTGCGCTCGATCCTCGAGGCGCTGGTCGCGCTGAGCTTCGGCGCGTCGCTGATCTCCATCTTCGCCCGCCTAGGCGGCGGCATCTTCACCAAGGGCGCCGACGTCGGCGCCGACCTGGTCGGCAAGGTCGAGGCCGGCATCCCCGAGGACGATCCCCGCAACCCGGCGGTGATCGCGGACAATGTTGGCGACAACGTCGGCGACTGCGCGGGCATGGCCGCCGACCTGTTCGAGACCTACGCGGTCACCATCGTCGCGACCATGCTGCTGGCCGCCATCTTCTTCACGGGCGCGGCGCAGGCGGCCCTGATGACCTATCCCCTGGTGATCGGCGCCGTGTGCATCATCGCGTCCGTGGCCGGCACCTTCTTCGTGAAGCTCGGCCCCTCCAACAACATCATGGGTGCCCTCTACAAGGGCTTCGGCGTCAGCGCCGCGATCTCCGCGGTGCTGATCCTGATCGTCACGCTGATCATGTTCGGCTTCTCCACCCCGCTCGAGACCTCGGGCGGCGGTGCGATCAGCGGGCTGAGCCTGTTCATCTGCGCACTGGTCGGCCTGGGCGTCACGGGGCTGCTGATCTGGATCACGGAATATTACACCTCGACCATGTTCCGCCCGGTGCGCAGCGTCGCCAAGTCCTCCGAGACCGGCCACGGCACCAACGTGATCCAGGGGCTCGCCGTGTCCATGGAGGCCACCGCGCTGCCCACCATCGTGATCTGCGCGGGCATTCTCGTCGCCTATGGGGCGGCCGGGCTGTTCGGCATTGCGATCGCCGCGACGACGATGCTGGCGCTGGCCGGCATGGTCGTGGCGCTCGATGCCTATGGCCCGGTGACCGACAATGCCGGTGGCATCGCCGAGATGGCCGACCTGCCGAAGGAGACTCGCGTCACCACCGACGCGCTGGATGCGGTCGGCAACACGACCAAGGCCGTCACCAAGGGCTACGCAATCGGGTCGGCCGGCCTTGCCGCGCTGGTGCTCTTCGCGGCCTACACCGAGGACCTCACGCACTACTTCCCGAACGTCCAGGTCAGCTTCACCCTGCAGGACCCCTACGTGGTGGTCGGCCTGCTGTTCGGCGGCCTTCTGCCGTATCTGTTCGGCGCCATGGGCATGACGGCAGTCGGGCGCGCGGCGGGCTCCGTGGTGATCGAGGTGCGTCGCCAGTTCCGCGAGATCCGCGGCATCATGGAGGGGACCGCGAAGCCGGATTATGGCCGTGCGGTCGACATGCTGACGAAGGCCGCCATCAAGGAGATGATCGCGCCGTCGCTGCTGCCGGTCGCGGCTCCGGTGATCCTCTATCTGGTCGTGCTGGCCATCGGCGGCCAAGCCGCCGCCTTCTCGGCGCTCGGGGCCATGCTGCTGGGCACCATCGTGACGGGGCTGTTCGTCGCGATCTCCATGACCTCTGGCGGCGGCGCCTGGGACAATGCCAAGAAGTACATCGAGGAGGGCAACTACGGCGGTAAGGGTTCCGATGCCCACAAGGCGGCGGTGACCGGCGACACCGTGGGAGACCCCTACAAGGACACCGCCGGCCCGGCGGTGAACCCGATGATCAAGATCACCAACATCGTGGCGATCCTGCTGCTGGCGATCCTCGCCAAGCTGGCCTGATCGCCGGAAACGGAAAGCCCCGGCGCCGCGAGGCGCCGGGGCTTCTTCTTTTCCACGCAGGCGATCGGCCGCGGGTCCGGCCCTCGGCCTCAGATCGGGGGAGCGCCGGGGCGGGTCGCGCCGCGGTTGTTGTTGAACCGGCCGACATTGCCCAGGATCTGCTCGAGGATGCCGAGTTCGCGGCCGGCGGTCGGCGTCCTGCGCTCGACCAGGGCGACCTCGTGGCCGTCGCTGGCGTCGAGCTGCTTCATCTCCTGGACCCGGCCGGTGTCGTCGAACCGGATCTGGATCACCTTGCGCTCGATGATCTCGGGGTTGAAGAACGCCGTCTGCTCGGTCCGCTGACCGATGTAGTACCAGGTGTTGCGGTCGAAGGTGCTGGTGCTCGACGGGCTGCCGAGCAGGGCCGCGACCTGGTCGCGCGTGCTGACGCCGGGCTGGATCTGCTGGAGACGGTCGGCTTCGGCGAGGTTGCCGCGGGTGTTCACGGTCGGGGAGCAGGCCGCGAGCGCCAGGCCGAGCAGGCCGAGGGCTGTCGCGTTCCGCAGGAGGGTTTTGGACGTCATCGCGGTCTTCGGGCTATGCGGGCCGGAATGCCGGATTGACGGCGTCGCCGCCGGCCCTAATGTGGCGCGACAATCGCACCGCGCGCCGATCACTGTCAACGACGTGGAACCCCTGCCGTGCTGAGATGGATGTTTTCCCGCGCGGACCGTGAGGCCCCCCGCGCCGCCTACGCGGCGCTCGTCGAGCAGGCGCGCGCGCCGACCTTCTACCAGGAGCTCGGCGTCCCCGACACGGTCGACGGACGCTTCGACATGATCGTCCTGCACCTGTTCCTGCTGCTGGCGCGGCTGAAGGGGGAAGGGGCGGAGGCCGAGGCCTTCGGCCGGGCCGTCACCGAGGTGATGGTGGCGGACATGGACGAGAACCTTCGCGAGCTCGGCGTCGGCGATCTGTCGGTGCCGAAGCGGATCGGCGAGATGGTCGGCGGGCTGAACGGGCGCATCGCGGCCTATGGGCGCGGCCTCGCCGCGGCGGAGCCCCGGCCCCTGGAGGTTGCGCTCGAAAACAACCTCTACGGCACGGTGATGGAGGTCGATCCGGCTGCACGGGCGGCCATGGCCTCCTATATGAGGCGGGAGGCGGCGGCGCTCGCGGCGCAGCCGCTGAACGCGCTGCTCTCCGGGCGGGTCGTCTTCGGCACGCCGCCCGAACCGCCGCGCTGAGCCAAGGTTTTCAGGGGCAGCGATGCCCCGCAAGGAGTGATGAGGATGGAGCCCAACGCCAGAGCCCCGGCGCCGGAGTTCTCGCGCCCGGTGCAGGCGGACAGCATCGGACACGAGGCCGTCCAGCGGGAGATCGAGGCGACGCCGGAAGAATGCGCGGCCCTGGCGCGGCGCCTGGACCTCGAGGCGATCGGGTCCCTCCGCGCGTCCCTGCGCCTGCGGCGCGCCCGCGGCGGCCAGATGGTGCGCATCGAGGGCCGGATGCATGCCGAGGTCGTCCAGACCTCGGTGGTCTCCCTGGACCCCGTGCCGAACACGGTGGAGGAGGAGTTCGCCGCCCTCTTCGCGCCGCCAGAGCTGGTGCCCGAGGGCGGGCTGGAGCTGGACCTGGACCCCTATGCCGAGGACGATCCGGAGCCGATCGAGAACGGCCGGATCGATCTCGGCGAGCTGACGGCGCAGCACCTGTCCCTGGCTCTCGACCCTTATCCGCGCCTTCCCGGGGAGGAGGCGGATGAGGGGGGCGAGGCCGAAGGTGGATCCGCCCAGCCGGAGCCCCAGACCGAGGAGCGCCGGCAGCCTTTCGCGTCGCTGGCGCGCCTGAAGGACCGCCGATAGCCCGCGCCGGCGGGGCGGGCGGGCCGGGGCCTGTGAAGGATCCCGGTTCCGTCTTGCTCCGGGGAAACCGTTCCCTTATACAAGCGGGTCTCTGTAGGCGGCTCTCCCGGGCCGCCTTTTAGAATTTAGAGAGCATAAAACCATGGCCGTTCCGAAGAAGAAGACCTCGCAGTCGCGGCGCAACATGCGGCGTTCGCATCATGCGCTGAGCGCGATGGCGCACAACGAGTGCAAGAACTGCGGCGAGCTGAAGCGTCCGCACCACGTCTGCTCCCATTGCGGCCAGTACGACGGTCGCGAGGTCGTCGAGTCCACCGCTTCCTGATCGGACGCGGCTCGGGGAGGTAGGCCCAGTTGAGCGCGCGTCTTATCATCGCCCTCGACGGCATGGGTGGCGACCACGCTCCTGAGATGGTGGTCGCGGGCGCGGACAAGGCGCGGGAGCGCTGCCCAGACATCGCCTACCTGTTCTTCGGCGATGAGGCACGGATCGGACCGCTTCTCGAGAAGTATCCGGGGCTGAAGGCGATTTCCGAGATCCGGCACACGCCGGACGCCATCGGGAACGACGCCAAGCCTGCCGTGGCGCTCCGGGCCGGCCGCAACTCCAGCATGAGGCTCGCCATCGATGCCGTGGCGTCGGGCGAGGCGGCGTGCGCGGTCTCGGCCGGGAACACCGGCGCGCTGATGGCGATCGCCAAGTTCGTGCTGAAGACGCTGCCTGGCATCGACCGTCCTGCGATCGCCTCGTTCTTTCCGACCGAGCGCGGCGAGAGCGTGATGCTCGACCTGGGTGCGAATGTCGAATGCGACACCCGCAACCTCGTCGAGTTCGCCGTCATGGGCGCGGTCTTCTCGCGTGCGCTGCTCGGCCTGCGCGAGCCCACGATCGGCCTCCTGAACATCGGTTCGGAGGAGGTCAAGGGGCGGGAATCCCTGCGCGCGGCGGCCGGCGAGTTGCGCTCCATGAGCCTGCCCGGGCGTTTTCACGGCTTCGTGGAAGGCGACGACATCGCCAAGGGCACCGTCGACGTGATCGTCACGGACGGGTTCACGGGCAATGTGGCGCTGAAGACGGCCGAGGGGACGGTCAAGCTCTACTCCGAGCTGCTGCGCCGGACCTTCGCATCCTCTACCATGGCGAAGATCGGCTTCCTGCTGGCGCGCACGGCGTTCCTGAAGCTTCGCAAGCGCACGGATCCGCGGCGCTATAACGGCGCGATGTTCCTGGGCCTGCAGGGCGTCTGCGTGAAGAGCCACGGCGGCACCGACGCCATGGGCTTCGCCAATGCCGTCTGCGTGGCGGTCGACCTGGTTCGCCAGGGTTTCAACGACAAGATCAGGGAAGAGCTGGCCCGCCTGGGACCGCCGCTTCCGGATCCCAAGGCGGCGGCTCTCTGAATGGTCAGACGTTCCTGCATCGTCGGCGTCGGTTCCTACCTTCCCGCCCAGGTCCTGACGAACAAGGATCTCGAGGCGCGCGTTGACACCACCGACGAGTGGATCACCCAGCGCACGGGAATTCGGGAGCGGCACATCGCGGCCGAGGGCGAGCACACCTCGGACCTGGCCCTCGCGGCCGCCCGGCAGGCGCTGGAACGCGCGGGCATGCCGGCGCAGGCGCTTGACCTGATCGTCCTTGCCACGACGACGCCCGACCACACCTTTCCCGCGACCGCGACGAAGGTCCAGGCGGCGCTCGGCATGACGGGCGGCGCCGCCTTCGACGTGCAGGCGGTCTGCTCGGGCTTCATCTACGCGCTCGCCGTCGCGGACAACTTCATCCGCAGCGGCCAGGCCAAGAACGCTCTGGTGATTGGGGCCGAGACCTTCTCGCGGCTGCTCGATTGGAACGACCGCACGACCTGCGTCCTTTTCGGTGACGGCGCCGGCGCCGTCGTGCTGCAGGCGGTGGAGGGCGAGGGGACGAATGACGACCGCGGCGTGCTCTCGACGCATCTCCACTCCGACGGCCGCCACTACGACCTGCTCTGGGTCGACGGCGGCATCGCCCTCGGCCGCTCGGGATTCGTGAAGATGAACGGGCAGGAGGTCTTTCGCCACGCCGTTGGCCGCCTGGCCGAGGTGATGGAAGAGACGCTGGCCTTCAACGGCATGGATGCATCCCAGGTCGACTGGCTTGTGCCGCACCAGGCCAACCGCCGGATCATCGACGGGGCCGCGCGCAAGCTGAAGCTCTCCGCCGACAAGGTCGTGATCACCGTCGACAGGCACGGCAACACCTCGGCCGCCTCGATTCCGCTGGCCCTCGCCGCGGCGGTGGACGACGGCCGCATCAAGACCGGCGACGTGGTGCTGATGGAAGCCATGGGCGGCGGCTTCACGTGGGGCGCCGCGCTCGTCCGCATGTGACGAAAACCCGCTGCGGCACCTGAACATCGAACGCCAACTCTTTGGATTTGACGGCTTATCGGCCCGGCTTTAGGGTTCGACATGAACCGGTGCCGGAAGGAAACGTCATGTCCGAGACGGTCACGCGCGCGCAGCTGAGCGAGGCGGTCTACCAGGAGGTCGGCCTGTCGCGGAACGAATCCGCCGACCTCGTCGAAAGCGTCCTCGGGGAGATCTCGGACGCGCTGGCGCGGGGCGAGATGGTGAAGATCTCGTCCTTCGGCAGCTTTGCAGTCCGCAGCAAGGGACAGCGCGTCGGACGCAATCCCAAGACCGGCGAGGAAGTGCCGATCCTGCCGCGCCGCGTTCTCGTCTTCCGGGCGAGCCAGGTGCTGCGCAGCCGCGTGAACCAGGGTCTCGCCGCGCTCGAACCCTCCGATATCGAGGTCGCCTCCTGATGGCATCCCTGTTTCCGGAACAGCGGGTCCCCCGCACGCCGGTCAAGTCGGCCACGGCCTTCCGGACGATCAGCGAAGTCTCGTCCGAGCTGGAGGTTCCGCAGCACGTGCTGCGGTTCTGGGAGACCAAGTTCCCCCAGATCCGGCCGCTGAAGCGCGGCGGCGGACGCCGGTACTACCGTCCCGAGGATGTCGAGCTCCTGCGGCGGATCCAGCACCTTCTGTACGCGCAGGGTTATACGATCAAGGGCGTCCAGAGGCTGCTGCGCGAAGGTCGCGCGGCCGAGGCCGGCCACGATGACCAGGCGGAGCCGGCAGAGGCCGAGCTGCAGGCTGCCGGCGCGCCGGAGATGACCGAGGAAGCCGGCGCACCCGGCGACGAGCCCGAGCACGGCCGGAAGGCCGAGCTGCGCGCGATCCTGGACGAGCTTGTGGTGCTCCGCGACCTTCTGCGCGGCGCCTGAGGCGGGGCTCCCCGCCGCGCCATGTGCGGGTGCGGCGTACGGCGTAAAAATCGGCTCGACAGCGGATCATGCGGCGTTGCGCTGGTGGGGACGGGTCGCTATAGTCCGCCGCACGCCGCCCGGGGCGGCTTCCGCCGGCCCGCCGCGCGGATCAATGACGGCCGGTAGCGCAGCCTGGTAGCGCATCAGACTGGGGGTCTGAGGGTCGCAGGTTCGAATCCTGTCCGGCCGACCATGGACACGAAAAGGCCAGGGGCTTCCCCTGGCCTTTCTCGTTTCGGAGCCGGCCCGGCGAGGAGCACGGGGCGCGCTGTATTCGAGGGCGGGCTGCATCCGGCAAGGAAGCGTCAGGCGGGAACGTGGGCCTGAAACGACGAACGGCCCGTCGAGGGGCCGTTCGCTTCGCCGCGTCGTTGCCGACCGGCAATCTGATCTGGCGTCCCTTTTGGGACTTTCCTCCCTAAACTCGGGCCTTGCGGCATCCGCTGAAGACTTATCGTCGGAGCCGGACCGTGCTGTCAAGCACCCGCACGGCGTGCTGTGAAATCCACCCGGACCACTGCATAGGCGGCGAGGGCGGCCCGGCCGGTCTCGGTCAGGCGACAGACTTCCCAATCTGGCTTGAGCGGGTTGCTGAACCAGGGCTCAGCCCAGCCCGCGCGAAGGCAGGCGCGCACGATTCGGAATTCGACGCGCCGGCCCTCCTCGTCGAAGAGCGGCAGCTTGCCTCCGGGCTGACCGAGGCCGCGGGCAAGCCAGCGGATCTGGCGCGAATCCGGCCTCTGCTCGATGCCGGCGGTGCGGCGCGGTGATCGCGAAGCCTCTCGACCCAAGCTCGCCCTCCGGGCCGGTGACACCGGCGGCGCCCTGGGCTAGCGTTCCGGTCTTTCGAAAATATGGCCGGCACGGGTGGAATGGAAGCAGTCTTCATCTATGTCACCGCGCCCTCCGAGGAGGTTGCGACGTCCATCGCGCGGCCTGTCGTCGAGGAGGGCCTGGCGGCCTGTGCGAACATTCTGCGCGGCATGCGCTCGATCTATCGCTGGCAGGGCAGGATCGAGGAGGCCGAGGAGACGGTGCTGATCCTGAAGACGCGGGCTGCGCTGTTCGACGCGCTGGCCGCGCGCGTTCGGGACCTGCACCCCTACGAGTGCCCGTGCATCGTCGCCCTGCCGCTGGCAGCGGGAACGCCCGACTACCTCCGCTGGATCCTCGGAGAGACAGCACCGTCCTCCACCGCATGACCCCCATCCCCGGCGGCCGAGTTGTCGCATCGCGTTGCGCATGCGACGGTTCGTCGATCTGACCATCGGCTGAGCCCGCCATGACCGTCGACCCTGCGCGTCTCTCCATCGGCTTCTCGTGCCTCGGCCATGCGGTGATGCATGTGCTGACAGCGCTGTACCTCACCATTGTCCTGGGGCTCGAGCGCGACTGGGCCATCGGCTACGACACGCTGATAAGCCTGTGGACGGTCGGCGCGGTTCTGGTCGGGCTCGGCGCGCCGCTGGCGGGCTGGCTGGGCGATCGCTGGGGCGACGCCCGGATGATGGTCGTGTTCTTCGTGCTGACCGGAGCCGGTGCGATCCTGGCGGCGCGGGCCGAGGGCACGGGTGAGCTGATGGTGGCGTTGGCCGTCCTGGGGCTCGGTGCGTCGATCTACCATCCCGTCGGAATGTCCTGGCTGGTGAAGGTCGCGACCAACCGTGGCCGGGCCATGGGGGTGCTCGGGATCTTCGGAAGCCTCGGCATCGCCATGGCGGCCGTGATTGCCGGCGCCCTGATGGACTGGCGCGACTGGCGCGCCGCCTTCTGGGTGCCCGGCGCCGTGTCCCTCGCATGCGGCGCCGCGTTGTTGGTCTGCATGGCCGCCGGCCTCGTGATCGGTGGCGCCGATGGGGCCCGCGGCGCGAAGCATACCGCTGCGCCGAGCCGGGGCGACCTGATCCGGGCCTTCGTGGTGCTGTCGGTCACGATGGTCTGCAACGGGCTGGTGTTCCAGTCGACCATGACGGCGATGCCCAAGTGGTTCGGCGAGACCATGACCGGCCTCGCGGGCGGAGGGCTGCTCGGCATCGGAGGGCTGGTGACGGTCGTTTACCTCTTCGCGAGCGTCTCGCAACTCCTGGGCGGCGTGCTGTGCGACCGCTACCCGCTGAAGCGGGTCTATGTTGCGTGCCTGCTGCTGCAGGTGCCGCTGCTGCTCGTCGCGGCGGGCCTGACCGGGCTGCCGCTGCTCGTCGTGGCGACCGTCATGGTCTTCGCCGGCAGCCTGCAGATCCCGGCCGAGAACCTGCTGCTCGCACGCTATACGCCGGCCCGCCACCAGGGCCTCGCCTATGGCCTGAAGTTCGTCCTGTCCTTCGGCGCCTCGCCGCTCGGCGTCTTGATGGTGGCGGCGGTCTACGACCGCTTTCAGAGCTTCTACTGGCTCTTCATGCTGCTCGGCGGCCTCGCGGCCTTGGCCTTCGTGGCGGCCTGCCTGCTGCCCCGGGAGCCCCGGGCGGAACCGGCTGCGGCGGCGATCCCGGCCGCCGCCGAATAGCGGGAACCCGGCGCCGCCCGCCGGCTGCGTGCCGGCGGGCGGCGCCGGGCCAGAGCGCTAGGGAATGGCCTTGCGCAGAGCCTGGTCCAGGTCGGCGATCAGATCCTCGGCGGTCTCGATGCCGACCGAAAGCCGGATCACATCGGGTGTCGCGCCCGCGGCGGCCAAACCTTCGGGCGTAAGCTGCCGGTGCGTGGTCGAGGCCGGATGGATGATCAGCGACCGGGTGTCTCCGATATTGGCGAGGTGGCTGAACAGCTCCACGCTCTCCACCAGCCGCACGCCGGCGTCATAGCCTCCGCGCAGCCCGAAGGTGAAGACCGCGCCCGCGCCGCGCGGCAGGTACTTCCTGGCAAGCGGCCGGTATGGGCTGGATTCGAGGCCGGCGTAGTTGACCCAGGCGACCGCGGGGTGGCTCTCCAGGAACTCGGCCACCTGCTGGGCGTTCGCGCAGTGCCGTTCCATGCGGAGCGCCAGCGTCTCGATGCCCGTGATGGTCAGGAAGGCGTTCAGCGGCTGCTGGCTCGGCCCGAGGTCGCGCAGGCCGACGGCGTGGCCGTAGACCGTGAAGGCCATATCGCCAAAGGTCTCGTGGAAGCGCAGCCCGTGATACCCGGGCTCGGGCTCGCTCAGCGCCGGGTAGCGACCCGAGGCCGTCCAGTCGAACTGGCCGCTGTCCACCACGACGCCGCCGACCGAGTTGCCGTGGCCGCCCAGGAACTTGGTCGTGGAGTGGACGACCAGCGTCGCGCCCCAGTCGATCGGCCGGCACAGATAGGGCGTCGCCATGGTGTTGTCGACGATCAGCGGGAGACCCGCCTCGCGCGCGATGCCTGCAATCGCCTCGATGTCGCTGACCACGCCGCCGGGGTTGGCCAGGCTCTCGATGAAGATCGCCTTGGTCCGTGGCGTCAGCGCACGGCGGAAGTTCTCGGGATCGTCGGGATCGACGAACACAGCGTTCCAGCCGAACGCCCGCGGGAAGCTGTTCGAGAACTGGTTCAGGGAACCGCCGTAGAGCTTTCTGGAGGAAACGAATTCGTCGCCCGGCTTCATCAGCGGGAACAGAGCCATCATCTGGGCCGCGTGGCCCGAGCTCGTCGCCGTCGCGCCACGGCCGCCCTCGAGATTGGCGAGCCGCTCCTCGAGCACCGAGACGGTCGGGTTCGTCAGCCGCGAATAAATGAAGCCGACCTTCTGCAGGTTGAACAGCGCCGCCGCGTCGTCGACGTCCTCGAAGACGTAGGAGGTCGTCTGGTAGATCGGTGTGGCCCGGGCGCCCGTCGCAGGGTCGGGCGCGGCGCCGGCATGGACGGCGCGGGTCTCGAATCCGAAGCTTCTTTCGGTCATCTCGGGCCTCACATCAGCTTGCGCACGGCTTTCACCGGCCGGCGCTTGGTCGTGATCACGTTGGAGTTCAGGCCGCCCCAGCCGAGTTCGCCATGCAGGCGCGAATACTCGATCTTCGGGCAGCGGTTCATGACGACCCGAAGGCCGGCCGCCTCGGCCCGGCGGGCCGCGTCGGGGTTGAGCACGCCGATCTGCATCCAGACAACCTTTGCGCCCAGCTGGATCGCCGCGTCGGTGATCGGGCCCGCGGCCTCGGAGCCGCGGAAGATGTCGACCATGTCGACGGGGAACGGGATGTCGGCCAGGGACGCATAGGCGGTTTCGCCCAGCACCTGCTGCCCCGCGATGCCGGGATTGACCGGGATCATGCGGTATCCCTTGGACTGCAGGTACTTCATGGCGAAGAAGGATGGCCGGTTCCAGTTGGCCGAGGCGCCGACGACGGCAATTACGCGGACATCTGAAAGAATGCCGCTAAGGTATTGATCGCTATATGTCTCGTGATCCACGGGTCCTGCACCCCAGGGTGAAGCGGCCTAATCCACGATCCGGCGTTGGGATTTGATGAGGAAAATCCGCTAAATCGCACTGCGTGCGCCATCATTCACTGGTTCACCGCGCTCCCGTCAAGTCGGGCGTGGTACGGCCTGCCGGCGGTGCCGCGCATTGCCGCTCGGCGGATGATGCGGCAAGGACCGGCGCTTGCTATTCGTTGCGCGCCCGCGATCCTCTGCCTCGCGGCATACGGTACGAAGAAGCGGTTCGGGACGGCTGTCGTGACACTGGACGAATTCAAGCGAGCGGTGAGGAGGCATCTGGCCCTCGGACAGGTCGATATCGCGGCGGACCTGCTGCTCGCGCTTGAAAGGCAGGCGCCCGACCATCCCGTCGCGCATCACTTCGTCGGAAAGATCCTGCTGCGGCAGGGGAATCATCTCGGAGCGATGAGCCGTCTGTGCCGCGCGCTGGCGCGCGATTCCGGCAACCGTGAGATTCTCGAGGATCTCCTGTCCCTGAGCCGTGTAATCGGCGACCAGTCCGGGATCAGGAGCTACGAGCAGGCCCTGGCGGCACTTCCGGCCGCGCCGCGGGCCGTTGTGTTCGGGGACAGTCATGCCCTTCACTGCTTCGGCCGGGTGGATTGGTGCGAAAGGCACTGGCTCGGACCGCGGACCATGCACCGTGTCGGACGGGAGGGGCTCGACGGGATCGACCCCCGGGCCTACTACCTGCCGCAGCGTGCAGACGTGGTGATGGTCTTCGGCGAGATCGATGCCCGCGCGCATATCGGCAGGCAGAGGGACGAACGCGGCCGCGATCAGGACGAGGTGATCGGGGATCTGGTTGCGAACTACATCGATGCCGTCTGCGCAATCCGGTTGCTGGGTCCGGCCGGGGCCTACGTCGTGTGCGGCGTTGTTCCGCCCGGCGAGTACGAGATGAATCCGGAGTTTCCCACCTACGGATCGCTGCAGGACCGAGCCCGGATCACCGCGTCGCTCAACGGCGCCCTGCAGAAGGCGGCAGACGCGGTCGGCCTGCTCTACCTCGATCTCTACACGCCCTTCGTCCAGGAGGACGGAACCTTCGATCCGGCGTTCACCGATGACAACGTGCATGTTCGCGAGGACCTTTCGCCGTACTGCGGCGCCATGCTGAAGCGGCTGCTTCGGAGGCATTCTCCGTAGAGCCGCTTCAATGCTCGGCGGGCGGACCTGCGTT
Source organism: Arenibaculum pallidiluteum (assembly GCF_017355985.1). Lineage (GTDB taxonomy): Bacteria > Pseudomonadota > Alphaproteobacteria > Azospirillales > Azospirillaceae > Arenibaculum > Arenibaculum pallidiluteum. The sequence continues at coordinate 327,964 of NZ_JAFIQU010000004.1, read as the reverse complement.
CATGCGGCAGATCGTTGCGATTCTGCAACAACGTGGCGGCCGCGCCGCGTATCCGCGGGATGCCGGGGTGATGCAATCTGTAGGGTTAGCCCCTCTGCGTCGAACCCAGGCTGCGGCAGCATTGCGCGCATTTTGCGCGAATGGGCGGATACAGCGTGCAGGCGGCCCGGCGTGCCGCCGGGTGCCCCGTATCCGGCGCAACCGCGGCGTGAAGTTGCCAGATCCATACCGCTGCGACATCAGCCGTATCCGGGACGTTGCTCCTGACCGCGGAACACGGAACACGCGACGGAGCAAGGCATGGCGGCACCCCGCCCCGCATGGAAGGGCTATCTGAAACTCTCACTGGTCAGCTGCCCGGTCCGCATGTTCAACGCGGTCACCGGCACCGACAAGATCGCCTTCAACCAGCTGAACGGGCGGACCAACAACCGCGTGCGCACGAAGCTCGTCGATGCCGGGACGGGGCAGGACGTCGACCGCGCCGACATCGTGAAGGGCTTCAGGATCGAGGAGGAGCGCTATCTCGTGATCGAGGACGAGGATCTCGAGAAGCTCCAGGTCGAATCCTCCAAGACCATCGAACTGACGCGCTTCGTCCCCTGCGCCGACATCGACCCCCTGTTCTACGACCGCCCCTACTACCTCGCGCCGGACGGACCGGTGGCCCAGGAGCCGTTCCGCGTCATCGTGGAAGCTCTGCGGCGCCAGGACCGAATGGGGCTTGGCCGCGTCGTCCTCGCCAACCGCGAACGCCTTGTGGGCCTTCGCCCGCGCGAGAACGGCCTGCTCGTCTCGACGCTGCGCTCCGCCGACGAGGTCCAGGACGCCTCGGCCTATTTCGACGGAATCGAGGAGGGGCGCCTGGACGAGGATCTGGTCGCCCTGGCCGAGCAGATCATCGGCAGCAAGTCCGGCCCCTGGAAGCCCGAGGAGATCGTCGACCGCTACCAGGAGGCGCTGAAGGACCTGGTGAAGGCCAAGATGGCGGGCCAGGAGCCCGTGCGCAGCCGCAGCGCCGAGCCCAGCAACGTGATCGACCTGATGGCCGCCCTGAAGAAGAGCTTGGAGGCCGAGGGGATCACGACGAAGCCGGCGGCCAAGGGGCGCGCCCGCCAAGCGAAGCCGGAGCAGGGAAGGCCAGTCCAGGGGAAGCCTGCTCCCAAGCCGAGCGCCAAGGCCGCGCCGGCTGCAAAGGCGAAGACCGCTACCCGGGGCAGGAGAGCATCGTGATCGAGGTCGGAACCCCCGTCAGCGTGATCGGCCGCGTCGTCTCGATGCCGGTCCACCGCCTGTTCCGCCTGCTGCAGCGCGAAGGCGCCGTGCCGCGCCGGCAGATCACCGCCCGGACCGAGCTGATCGTGGTCGGCCAGGGAGCCGCCACCATGCTGCGCGGCGACCGTCAGCGCTGGACGGAGCTCGTGGACAAGGCCTGGGCCATGGGCGCCGACATCGTGAGCGAGATCGGCATCCTGCGCGCTCTGGGGATGCTGCCGCCTCCGGCGGTGCAGGGCGGAATGGAGCTGGCCAGGGCGGCCCAGCTCGCGGGGCTCGAACAGGACGCGCTCGACGCCCTGGTGTTCTTTGATGTCCTGATTCCGCACGACGGCAGGCTGGAGTTCCGGGACGTCGTCCTGGCCCGCGAGGCGGCGCGGCTGATGGGGCAGGGGGTCAGCCTGTTCGCTTTGATCTCCGAGCTGGGGCCGGCGCGCCGGCGCGCCGTTCTGGGCCGGTCGGCGGATTTCGCGGGGCGGCGGCTGGTGCTCGGCAGCGACGGACGGGTGGCGATCAGGGTCGGGTCGGCGCTGTCGGACCCCGACGGCCAGTTCCTCTTCGACGTGCCGGACCTTCCGAAGCCTACCATCGACGATGTCTACGCGGCCGCAGAGCGGGCGGAGGAGGGCGACGACCTGCGGCTGGCTGCCCGCATGTATCGCTTGGCGGCCCAGCTCGACCCGCAGGATGCGATTGCCTTCTTCAATCTCGGAAATGTCCTGGTCGGGCTGGGCGAGGACGCTGAGGCCCGCGCCATGTACCGCCGCGCGGTGGAGGTCGACCCGACCATGGCAGACGCCTGGTACAACCTCGGCTACCGCTTGGCCGAGGCTGGCCGGAAGCACGAGGCCGCCTCGGCATTCCAGAAGGCGATCGAGGCCGAGCCGTCCTACGCCAACGCCTATTTCAACCTCGCCTTGCTGCACCACGAGCTGGGTTCCCCTGCCAATGCGCGCATCCTGCTGACCCAGTATCTGGAGCTCGAGCCCGACGCCCAGCCCTGGGCGGCGCGGGCCCGCAAGATGCTGCGCCTGCTGTCTGTTCCGGAGTACGGATGAGCGGGCGCTTCAGGATCACGCTGCATGGGCCGGGCCGGCGCCGGGTCCTCGGCGAGATGACGCTGGACGAGGCCAGCGTGATGCTCGCCCGCGAGGGGCTTGACCTGCCGGCGGCCGGCCATGACGTCTTCGCCGAGGACGGAAACGGCCCGGTCTTCCACTTCGCGCCGGGCTTCTCCGACTGGTCCGGCGGCTGGGAGCCCGTCTGAGATCCGCGTGAGGCCGGGGAGGAGGGAAATGCTGGCGAACCTCCGATCGCGCGCGCTTTCGTGCGCCGGGTGTGGGGATCATGAGCCTGGATGCCGGCTTTGCCGGGATCGCGCTGGCCTGCGGGGACACCGGGATGGGCGCGCTGATCCTCTATACGGTCGACCGGTGGATCTTCCGTCGATGAACGCCCGCTCCGGGGCGCCGCGCTGATGGCGCGGGCCGCGCGACGCCAGGCCGCCGGCGGATTGCCGCCGGTCCGGCCGCAGAAGCCCCGCTACTCGCCGGATGCGCCGCCGGGCCGCCAGTGGATCCGCGAGATCAAGTACGATGGCTACCGGGGCCTGCTGCGGATCGAGGGGGCGAACGCCGAGATCCTGACCCGGAACGGCTATGACTGGACGCGCCGCTTTCCGGCGGTGGCCGAGGCGGCGGCTCGGCTCGGCGTCCAGAACGCGATCCTGGACGGCGAACTCGTGGTCGAGCGGCAGACCGGCGGCGAGAGCTTTTCTGCCCTGGTCGACGCCCTGGCCACGGCCCGCGGGCAGCGGGCCATCGTCATGCGCGCCTTCGACCTGCTGTGGCTCGATGGCGCCGATCTCCGCGCCCTGCCGCTGTGCGAACGCAAGGAGGCGCTGCGAGCCCTGCTGGCGCGCCTTCCGGCCGGCGATGCCATCCGCTATGTCGAGCACATCAGCGGCGAGCCCGGGCGGATTCTGCGCGCCGCCTGCGAGATGGGCCTTGAAGGCATCGTCTCGAAGCGTGCCGACGCGCCCTACCGCGGCGGTGAGAGCGAGCACTGGATCAAGACCAAATGCGCGGTCCGGGACAGCTTCGTCGTGGGCGGATATGTCGGTACCGCGTCGAGCGTCGAGAGCGTCCTCGTGGGCTGGTGGGACCGCGGCAGGCTCCGCTATGCGGGGAGGGTCGGCACGGGGATCAGCCGAAACGCCCAGGCGACCCTCCTTGGCCGGCTCATTCCCCGCCATGCCGCCGACTGCCCCTTCGCGTCGCTGCCGGAGCCCGAAGAGGCCGCGCGCTGGGTACGGCCCGAGATCGTGGTGGAAGTCGAGACGCGGGGCTGGACCGGGAGCGGCCGGTTGCGCCAGGCCGTCTTCAAGGGAGTGCGCGACGACGTCGAGGCCGCCGAGATCCGGCTCGACATCGCGCCGGATTCCCCGGCTGCCGACGGCGACCCTCCCGGAGCCGCGCAGGGGCGGCAGGGGCGGAGCCGCGAGAGCCCGGAGGCGGGCGCGCCTGCGCGGCCGCGGCTGACGAATCCGCACCGCTCGCTCTGGGACGACGCCGGCATCGACAAGGCGGCCTATGCCGACTACTTGGCCATGGTGGCGCCGCGGATGCTGCCGCACGTCCTCGCCCGGCCGCTGATGCTGGTGCGCTGCCCCGGCGGAGCCGAAGAGGGCTGCTTCCATCAGCGCCACGGCATGGCCGGCCTGCCGCGGGCGATCCATGCGGTGGAGCTGCCCGGGGGAGAGGGCGCGACGCTGCTGGTGGCGGACGCGGGCGGCATCGCGGCCATGGCGCAGATCGCCGCGCTGGAAATCCACGTGAATGGCTCGCGCGTCACCGAGCCCGGCCGGCCCGACCGGCTCGTGATCGACCTGGACCCTGCCGAGGACGTCCCCTGGCCAAAGGTCGCCGAGGCGGCGGCCGTAGTGCGGGACCGACTGGCCGGCCTGGGTCTCGCGAGCTTCCCTCTTGCGACCGGTGGCAAGGGGCTGCACGTCGTGGTGCCCTTGCAGCCCACCGTGTCCTGGACCCAGGCGAAGGCCTGGACGCACCGCTTTTGCCAGGAGGTCGCCCGCGAGCACCCCCGCGGCTTCACGACGAATATGGCCAAGCGCGCCCGCCGGGGTCGCATCTTTCTGGACTATCTGCGCAACGACGACAGCGCGACAGCGATTGCGCCCTGGTCGGCCCGGGCTCGCCCGGGTGCCCCCATCGCCTTCCCTCTGTCCTGGCGCGAGATCGACGCACCGCCGGTCTTCTCGATCCTGACCGCGGAGCGCCGGTTGCGCGCCGGGGACCCTTGGGCCGGCTGCTTCGCCCTGCACCAAGTCCTGCCCGATTCATGACCTGCATTCGCCGCCAGGGGTTATCCCCAGAATCGGTGGAAAACTCTGTGGGTCAAGTGCCGAAGACCAGGAATTCCCAGGTCTCCAAGGCGGATTAGGCTCTTCGGCGTAATCCGCTGGAACCCGCGTCGCGCCTGGGTTTTCGCTTCATGCGGGTATCACATCCCGCTTCGTCGCGTTCACGGAACTGTCAAGTGCGATTGTGGATTTCTGCCCTCGGACCAGTCGGTTATGCGCCGGGGGCACAGGATTCGGCGAGGCGCGTCAGACTGCCGCACGCTCGACCATGTTGCTGTTGTCGAGCCGGCGCCGGAAGGACGATCCCATGCCAGGACTCAGCGCATTGGCGATGCGCAGGACCGCGTTCACGCGTTCCGGACGCGCGGGGCGGCCGGCGCGGGTGCCGCTGACGAGGTTCTCGCCCGCGACGCAATAGAGCTGCAGCGACTCCTTCATGGCCTTCGCGGCCAGACCGGAGCAGCGCAGCCCGTCGGCCCCGTTGGCGAGGTTCTGGAGATGCTCGACGGCATGCAGCGCCGCGGCCGTGGCGACGCCCCAGGCCTGCAGCACGTCCGGATTGCCCGACCGCTCGTCCCATTCCGCCGCCAGGGGCGATCCCACGACCGCGCGCAGGGAGGGGATCAGCGCGTTCTCCATCCGCGATGCCAGGGCGTCGCGGAGCTCGCCGATCCTGCGGTGGCGCGGGCCGGAGACATCGAGGAAACCCACCGAAAGGAGGCCGTGCAACCAAGCGCTGACAGCGGCCGTGGCGCGGGCCGCCGAGAAGGCGGCGCCGGGATCTCCAGGACGGTTCGTCACGACGTCGAGCGTGCTGATCGCGCTGGCGCCGATCCGCTCGGCCTGCGCCACAAGGTCGTCGACGAAGGCGGCGACGTCGGCGGTGGTGCGGGTGTCGACGGGGCGCTTCTCGGCGCCCTGCATCAGATAGGTCCGGCGGCGCATCGCCTCCAGCAGCGGCCAGGGCAGGGTGACGCTGCGCCCCAGAAGGACGAGGAAGGCAGCAGCCGTGTCCTCCGCCTCGGCCTGGCCCCTGCCGCGGCCAAGTAGCCTGACGGTGGAGCCGTAGTCGTGCTGCAGTTCGTCGATCAGGTCGGTGCGGTCGCGCCAGCCGGGACGCGTCAGCATGTCCTCGACCGCGAGGCCGAGGGCCAGGAAGGCGTCCTCGCCGCGGATGCGTGCCGCGAGACTGCTGGCGAGCTGCTGGAGGATCCGCGAGAAGGCCTCGTTGACCCGGGCTGCATCGCGGGTGAGCTTCAGGTCGCGCAGCATGGCGGCGATCGGCCCCGTCGTCTCGAAGCCCGAGGCGACTGCCGATTCGATGGCCCCGAGGGCCACGTCCTGCGCCGCGCGGGCGATGTTGCCGAGCCGTTCCTCGGGCAGCGCGAACTTCCTTCCGAGTCGCGTCCCGCCTTGGCCGGTTGCCAGCTCGGCAAGCTGCGTGCCGAGTTCGGCGAGCGCGTCGGGCGCCTGCTGGCTAACCACCAGCCAAGCCGGGCGAAGCCAGCCTCGATGGATCGACCACGGCCGCGCATCGGAGCCGCTGGTCAGCAACGGCTCGACGGGGATCCAGGCGAGACGGGCGAGCGACGGTACTCGCCCGGGGCGGTGCTGCTGCAGCAGGGGGCGGATTCCACCCAGCAGGACGTCGACGCTGCAGTCCCTGGCGCCGGCCGTGCGGGTGAATTCGAGCTTGGCCGTTTCCAGCGCGACCGACACCCGCGCGATCGTCTGCGGATTCGCGGCCGCCAACATGGCATAGGCCGCCTCCTGCATCTGGCGGTCGCGGTCGGGGGAGGGCGGCGTCTCCCTCTTGCGGCTTCTGCCGGGAACTGCGAAGTCGAACAGCAGCTTGTCGGCGATTCTGTCGAGCCACGTCATGGCGCCGGCCCTGCCGGATGGGGGCGAGCGGCCGCGTGGCCTTTCGGCATGGTCTGGATGCGGCAAGCGCCGAAGAGAGGCATCACCCTTCCTCCTTCAACCTTAAGGCCGCCCCCGGGGCCGAGGACATGTGATGCGATGTTGTAGGAAAAATCCTATCGATTTCCACAGAATTTTTAGCTTATCGCGAAGGCCTGATCGGAATGGGCCTGCGCATGTATCCTTCGCGTCGGCGTCCGCATCCGTTCGGGCGGCCCCTCAGCAGCCCCGCCAGATCGGCGCACGCTTTCCGAGGAAGGCGTCGATCCCCTCGGCCGCGTCGCGCGCCTGCATGTTCTCGGCCATCACGCGGCTGGCATAGGCGTAAGCCTCCTCGAGGCTCATCTCGGCCTGGTGGTAGAAGGCTTCTTTCCCGATGCGAAGCGTCAGGGGCGACTTGGCGGCCACACTGGCTGCGAGGTCCTCGACCGCGGCGTCCAGCGCGTCGGGCGGAACGACCCTGTTCACGAGCCCGATTGCCTTGGCCGCGGCGGCATCCAGCATCTCGCCGGTCAGCAGCATCTCCATGGCGGCCTTGCGGCCGACGGCCCGGCTAAGCGCCACCATGGGGGTCGAGCAGAACAGGCCGATATTGACGCCCGGCGTCGCGAAGCGGGCGTCCTCGGCGGCGATCGCGAGGTCGCAGGTCGCGACGAGCTGGCACCCGGCTGCGGTCGCGATGCCGTGCACGCGCGCGATCACGGGCTGCGGCAGCCGCGTGATCGTCAGCATCAGGCGCGAGCATTGCGCGAAAAGAGCGTCATGCGTCTCGCGCCGCGGAGCGGCGCGCAGTTCGCGGAGGTCGTGGCCCGCGCAGAAGGCGGGCCCGGCCCCGCCGATCACCACCACCCGCACGGTGGAGTTCCGCGCGATCGCGTCCAGCGCGTCCTGAAGCGCGGCCATCAGCTCCGATGACAGCGCGTTGCGCGCCTGCGGGCGGTTCAGCGTCAGCCAGGCGACGCCGTCCCGATCGGCGCGCAGCAGCGGCGCCTGCACGGGATCCTGTCCGGCGGCACCGCCGCCGCCAGGGATGGGGGAGGCAGGGTCGGTAGCGGGCGTCCTGGGCTGCATGGCGGGCTTCCTCGTCGTCCTGCTTTGTCTTGCCCGCGAGCCTACCCCGTCCCACACTCCCGCGGAAACGGTCCCAGGCATGATCCGGGGAACAGGGGCGGAGGAGCGACTTGGCCGGTGAACTGGCACCCGCGATCGGCGCGGAGGAATTGGAGAGCCTGATCCGCGAAGGCGTGCCACTGGTCGGCAGCTACGGCGTCACTGTGCAGGCTCTGGGACACGGGTCGGTCCGTCTGCGCATGCCCTACAGGGACGACTTCGTCCGGCCGGGCGGGACGATCACCGGCCCGGCGATGTTCGGTCTGGCGGACGTGGCGCTCTACGGTGCCGTCCTCAGCGCCATCGGGCGCGTCGAGCTGGCGGTGACCACAAGCATGACAATCAACTTCCTGCGCAAGCCGAAGCCCGGACCGATCCTCGCCGAGGCGCGGCTTCTGAAGCTCGGCCGCAGACTTGCCTACGGCGACGTGCTGATCTTTGCCGAGGGCGAGGAGGACCCGGTCTCGCATGCCACGGGAACCTACTCGATCCCACCCAACCGTAGCGCGGTATCTTGATACCGCGGGAGGCCGGAACGCTTGGCAGCCCTGGAGTTCCGCCCTATTCCGCGCGCGGTATCTCTGTACCGCTGGGTCTAAACTCTTGATTTTCCAGTGGAAAAGATCCGTTGACGTGGGCCCCGTGCCGCGCTTATAAAGCGCGCTCTTCGGTGCGGGGGCCTTCTTCGTGCCGGTCCGGGTTCTTCCCTCGTGAGATCTGCAATGAAGACTTTGTCCCTAAAGGCTTCCGAGATCGAGAAGAAGTGGTTCGTCATCGACGCTGACGGGCTGGTTCTCGGTCGGATGGCCAGCATCATCGCGAACATGATTCGCGGCAAGCACAAGGCGGCCTACACGCCGCACATGGATTGCGGCGACAACGTGATCGTCGTGAACGCCGAGAAGGTCCGCCTGACCGGCAACAAGCGCAACGCCGACATCTTCTACTGGCACACCGGCTATCCCGGCGGGATCAAGGGCCGCTCCAAGGGGCAGATCCTGGAAGGCCGCTACCCCGAGCGCGTGATCATCAAGGCCGTCGAGCGCATGGTCCCGCGCGGTCCGCTGGGCCGCCGCCAGATGGGCAACCTGAAGGTCTATGCCGGCGCCGCTCACCCCCACGAGGCGCAGCAGCCGGAGGCCCTGGACCTGGCGGCGCGCAACCCGAAGAACAAGAGGGCTTCGTAATCATGGCGCAGGTCATCCAGTCTCTCGCCGACCTCAAGTCGCAGGCACCCGCCACGGGTGTCGCGGTCGCCGCGGAGCTGCCGCAGCCCAAGCTCGACGCGCAGGGCCGGGCCTATGCCACCGGCAAGCGTAAGGATGCCGTCGCCCGCGTCTGGATCAAGCGGGGTTCCGGCAAGATCACCGTGAACGGCCGCGAGCTCGACGTGTACTTCGCGCGTCCTGTCCTGCGCATGCTGCTGAACCAGCCCTTCGAGGTGGTCTCGCGCATCGACCAGTTCGACGTGATGTGCACGGTCGCGGGCGGCGGGCTCTCGGGCCAGGCCGGCGCGGTGCGCCACGGCATCTCCAAGGCGCTGACCTACTACGAGCCGGGCCTGCGCCCGGCGCTGAAGGCGGCCGGCTTCCTGACCCGCGACGCGCGCGTCGTCGAGCGTAAGAAGTACGGCCGGGCGAAGGCCCGCCGCAGCTTCCAGTTCTCGAAGCGCTGACCGGCACCGCCAACACCGTCGAAGCATCGATGCGAAAGGGCGCCCCAGCCGGGGCGCCCTTTTCGTCTTTCAGGCCCCGCACACCAGCCTCGCCCATCAGGAGGAGTCCATGCCCGCCTCTCCCGACATCTCCCCCGTCCGGATCGCGATCCTCGGCGCCAGCGGCTATACCGGCGCCGAGCTGCTGCGCCTGCTGGTCCGCCACCCGGGCGCGCGCATCGCGGCCCTGACCGCGGAGCGCCAGGCCGGCAAGCCCATGGCCGAGGTGTTCCCGCACCTCGCCCATCTCGGCCTGCCGCCGCTGGTGAAGGTGGAGGACGTGCGCTGGGACGGTGTCGACTTCGTCTTCTGCGCGCTGCCTCACGGCACGACGCAGGAGATCATCGCGGCGCTGCCCGGTCACCTGCCTGTGGTCGATCTCTCGGCCGATTTCCGGCTGACGGACCTGGACAGCTATGCGGAATGGTATGGCCACGCCCACAAGGCGCCCGACCTGCAGAAGCAGGCGGTGTACGGCCTGACCGAGCTGAACCGCCAGGGCATCCGGAGTGCGCGGCTGGTCGCGAACCCCGGCTGCTACCCGACGGCGACGCTGCTGCCGCTGCTGCCGCTGCTGCTGGACGGCCTTGTCGAGGCCGAGGACATCATCGTGGATGCCAAGTCCGGCGTCAGCGGTGCCGGGCGGGACGCCAAGCAGCAGAACCTGTTCTGCGAGGTCGCCGAGGGCATGCACGCCTATGGCGTCGGGCGCCATCGCCACATGCCCGAGATGGAGCAGGAGCTGTCCCTGGCCGCCGGGCGGCCAGTGACCATCGCCTTCACGCCGCACCTGATCCCCATGAACCGGGGCGAGTTCATCACGACCTATGTCCGGCTTGCCCGGGGGCGGAGCGCCGACGACCTGCGCGCCGCGCTGGCCGAGCGGTACCGGGCCGAGCCCTTCGTGAAGGTGCTGCCGGCCGGTGTCGTCCCGCACACCAAGCACGTGCGCGGCAGCAACGAGCTGCACCTGTCCGTCTTCGCCGACCGGCTGCCGGGCAGAGCGATCGTGCTCTCGGTCCTGGACAACCTGGTGAAAGGTGCGTCCGGCCAAGCGATCCAGAACATGAACCTGATGCTCGGCCATGGCGAGACCATGGGGCTCGAGGGGATCGGCCTGTTCCCCTGAGCCAGGCTCGGCTATCATCCGTCCGATCGGGGTGCCCTGCCGGGCGCCGTCCGGTCGGGCGGAGAGCTCCAGCGGGGGGCTGCAGCGGGAGGCGCAATGTCGGGCATCGGCGGCATTCCTGTCGGCATCACGGCGCTGGCGACCGCCGCGCGGTCCCAGGCGCCCACGGCCAAGGCGGGCCGCGCCGCAGGCGCGGAGCCGGCTGCCGCGCAGGCCGCGCCGGATGGTGCGACACGGCCGGCCGGCACGGGCGCGATCCAGCTCGACCTGCCGAAGGAGGGTCGCACGGCCGAGAGCGTGGGCGCTGCCCTGCGCAGCCGGATTGAGGGCGTGCTGGGCGTCCTGTACAAGGATCCCGACGCGCTGCGCCCGGTGGTGGACCGTGCCATGGAGGCCCTGGGCGAGAATGTCCGCAAGGCCGCCGAGGCGGGGGTGGATTCCGTCCAGTTGCGGATCGGCAGCCTGCGCACCGAGTTCGGCGCCGCTGCCGCCTTCGACCAGATGGTGGTCGAGGTTGGGCTCGTGCGCGGCGGCCGCGTGTCGGCGGAGGACACATCTGTCCTCGGTTTCGATGGCGGCAGGATCGAGCTTGCCGCGGAGGACACCGCCCGCGGGCTCGCCGCGGGCCGGTATGCCCGGACCTCCCCGCTGCCCGCGGCGCCCGCCGAGAGCGACGAGGTGAAGACGCTGCGCGCCGTGCTGGACCGGCTGCGCGCCGGGCAGGAGGCGGTTGCGGCCTCCTGGCGGGGGGATGATGCAGGCCGGGCCTTCCCCGATCCCTTCGCGGGCGCCGGGACGGTGCGCCGCTACTAGGGAGGCGCGGAAGAAGGCTCGAAATCGCCTCCGATTTGACGGCGCAGGCGGACTTCTGTCCGGAGCCCGTCCACCCGGGTGGAATGTGCCTGTGTGCTTTTGGCCGGCGCATTGCGGTGCGCAGCTGGAGCACAGGACGGCTATCCAGTGGGTGTGGGCAGCGAGAGCTCCGGCGATCGGCTATCCGCAGCCGCTCCAATCATCGGCAGTCGGGCAGGAAGCACCAGCGCCGCCGACCGGAAACTCGACGCGAACATTCGAATGGGCACCTATCGCAACTGCTGGTAGCTTTACGAAAACTCGCTCCATTCTATGGCTCGACGGGCCGCTTGGAGGTGCGTGCATGACCGCAGCTGCTCAGGAGCCCTTCGAGGCAGCGAAGTTGCTCAAGGCCGCCAAGACGACGCCGGTCAACTTTGCGTTCGGCTTCGCGACGGATCCGCTGGACGGTCAGCTCCTGGTCGACAGGCGCCAGGACGGGGCACGCCTGTTTGCGATCCTTCGCAAGGAGGGTTGCGCCAAAGGCTTCTTCGGCACGGCCACATGCGATGGAAGCACCGCGATCATCGTCGTGGACAAGGACGGCTCCAGGCACCGCAAGGCACTCGAGGTCTGGTTCAAGCGGAACAGCCTTGGCCTGAAGGTCGAAATCGTCGAGCCTGGGGCAAGCGATCCCCAACCCGCGATGGTGGAGAGTTCGGCCGCAGTGAACGCGCCGAAACCGACGCCGCGCCCGGAGCCAGCGCGGGACGACATTGAGGAGCAAGAGGCGGAAGACGATGAGGAGCCGGGACCGGGCACGCTTTTCGCGCGGGACAGGATGGTCAAGCTCCTAAAGCTCGCGCGAAAGACCCCAGTCACCTTCGCCTATGGCCGATGCGGAGATCCCGGCGCTGACCGCCTGGGACTGCATGCCCGGTTCAGCGGGCTCAAGCTGGCGAAAATCGTAAAGCAGGAGATCGCCGCCAAGTCCGGCAGCTGGGGCACTGTCACGATCGATGGCCACATCGCCACCTTCGCCTGCGAGAAGAAGCCGGTCAGCGGGTTGCGCATGTCTCTACGTGCCCTGCTGGCCGGACATGGCCTGCCGTTGCAGGTCGTCGTGCTCGGACCGGACCGGCAGGTGCACCCAGATGAGGACCCTGCTCAAGATGAGGCCGAACCTCAGGCGCCGATGGAAGCCGGCCGCGAGGACCAGTCCGGAAGGATCCGCAGCCGGATCAAGGAACTGATCCCGACGCTAAGGGAGCTTGCCACAATCCATCCGGAAGCCGAACCAAGACTCGCCGACGCCTACCAGGCCGCATTGGACGCGTTCGGCATCGGCGCACTGGATCAGGCCGAGGTCGCGCTCGGCGTCCTCCTCGATGCCATCTCCGGGCTTCAGCCGCCCATGGGCGGACCGGACACCGGAGCTGAGGCCATTTCCGGAATTGACGTGATCAGGACCGCCTGGACGGGGGCGGTTCGCCGGACAACCGTACAGTTCGAGACGTTGCGCGACGTCCTCCTATCATCCCAGGATCCGGATCTCCACGTGATCGCGCGCACACGCCTGGACAGCCTCATGGAGGCCTTGACTGTCCCCCTCTCGCAGGCGCTGGCCGGGACGCAGGGGCAGCCGAGCGGCCAGCTCGACACGACGCGGATTCGAGCAGCAATTTCGTCGGTTCGCGGAAAGCTGGACGATGACCTGCTCGCCACCTTCGAGCGAAACCCGTTCGGCGTCCGCATCACGGCCCGCAGGACGCTCTCGGCCGCGCTCGCGGACATGGAGCGCAGCCTTCCAGCATGACCGACCGCTGACGGACGTTTCCATTACCGGCCCCTATGTCCGCCGACCACCGAGCCGAAGATGCCGCAGAACGAGAACGATGATCTGGATGCCGTCGAGGCATGGAAGCTGAAGCTGGGCGTGCCGGGCACGACGACCGCTGCCTCCGAGATGGACGAGGCGATCGCGGAGGAGGCGCTTGTCCAGGAAGGCTCGGCAGAAGGAACGATGGTCGACCTTCCGCCCGCCTTGACCGGATTGGCCGAGACGCCCGAGGCGATCACGACGGTCTCGGCCGATGCGCCGCCTCAGGTCGGTGCCTTGGCGAGGTCGATGAAGGGCCAGCCCACCGAGCAACAGATGCTCAAGCGGATCGACAAGCTGCTCACGAGTGTTCGTGCGCTCGAGCAGCGGATCGTGATGCTCGAGAAGAGCACGGATGCGGATACCGCAGGCTTCAGGAAGACTGCGGCGGATGCGGTTCGGGCGGCAGGCAACGCAAGCCTGCCGGACAAGATCGCGTACAAGCAGCTGGGCAAGCTCAACGCCGAAGTGACGGACGCCATCAAGAAGGCCAGGAAGCTTGCCTCGAAGCCGGCCGAAAAGATCCTCGCGGAATGGAAGACCCTGAATCAGGCGGATCTCGAGACTGCGATCGGGGACCTCCTCCAGGATGCGGGGGGCAGGGCTACGATCGACGCCGTCATGGAGGCGATGGGCACCAAGGGCGACGCATTGTCCAGGAGGATCGCCACGACGGCGATGCTCAAGCGGTTCAAGATCAAACGTCTCGAAGGCACCCCGACCAGCAAGGCCCCCGCCAGATTCTACAAGCTGATGGCGGGCCTACCTGAGGACCACACCTTCGCCAATAATGCGCTCAACGTCTTCGAGATGAACAAGGGACTGAGTGGAATAAGAAAATTTCTCGAAGACGGAAATTACTATCAAGCAGGACGCGTAGTCATCAATCTGCCGGCTTCGAGCCATCTTCCGTTCCCGAGGAAAGACGCAAACCGAAAATCGACATGGTTCGAAGGATTCGCCTTCGCGACGCTGCATGAGATCGGGCACGCCGTCGACACAAAGAACGGCATCATGGCCGGTAACCGTGGATTGGCTAAGTTCGGGAAATGGGAGGACCTGGATTCCGACAGGGCGGCTGAAAAGATCGGCGCGGCGATGGGTTTCTTCGATGCCTTTCCCAGCGAAGTGAAGGGCGGCCTCAAGTGCTATCTCAAGAACGTTCTTGAAGGGTCGGAGCCTGAAATCGGCGTGGTCTACAATGAGATCAAGCTGGCAAACAATACTGCCCACAGCTGCATGGACCGTGTGAGCGCCGCCGCGAGGACGATGAAGAAGACGAAGTTCGTGGCGGCATATCAAGATCTGCTCACCACGATGGAGGATCCGTCGAGTGCCCTGCAGGCCGCGAGAACCGATTGCAAGCTCACCACGAAAGAGGCCGTCGAGCTTACCAGGCGTGTCGTCGAGGACGGCCTGACTGTCGACGAAGCAGCCGAGGCGATGGACCAGGCGCTCAGGGCGACCCTCATCCCCATGCCGAGGATCGACGAGAGGGCGGTGTCGGCGCATCCCGCGGTCGAACGCTGCCGCGCGATCAGGAAGGCATCAAAGTCGAAGGTGCTCTACATGAAGGGGCCGTCCGAGGCCGCGAAGGTGGCCATCGGAGACCGTGTCTATATCGAAAGTTACCCGGGTGACTGGTGGAGCTATTCGCTCGCCAAGCGACAGGAAACACAGGTCAGCGACTACCAGTGGCGTGCGCCGGGCGAATGGTTCGCCGAGCTCTACGCCATGTATTATCTCGGGAAGCTCGCGAAGGGCCACGACCTCTACAAGTGGTTCAGGGAAAATGTCGACGGCCGGCCGGCCGTCTGAGCCCGATACGATCGCCAAGGATCCCCGATGTCTCTCATCGTCCCGGTGGAAGGCGCCTGCCCCGCATGCGGTCATGCTCTCGCCTTCGAGACCTTCGCCAGCATCAACGCCGACCGGCGGCCGGATCTCCGCGACGCAATACTCGACGGATCGTTGCAGGCCAGCGGATGCCCGGGCTGCGACCAGCAAGGTCGAGCGCCATGCGATCTCGTCTATCTCGACGTGGAGCGCCGTAGTTGGATCCTCGCCCACCCCGCTTCGGATCTTCTGGAATGGTCGGACCGGGAGGAGGACGCATTGGACATGTTCCAGGAGGCGTTCGGGCCGCTGACGCCGCTGCCCGTCCGCGCCATGGGGAGAGAGTTCAGGGTGCGGCTTGTGTTCGGGTGGCCGGCCTTTGCTGAGAAACTGAGATGCCAGGACCTGGGATTGGACGACGAGCTCGTCGAACTGGCTAAGGTCGCGGTCATGCGCGAATCCGGTACCGTTCACCTGGACCAGACCGAGCTGCGGCTTGTTGGGGGCGACCAGGACGAGATCACCTTCGCCTGGATCGATCCCGGTACGGAGCAAGCAAAGGCATTCCTGACGGCTCCTCGGACCTTGCTGACCGGGATCGAAGCCAATCCGGCTGCATGGGCCGCCTTGCGCGCGGAGATTTCGCAAGGCCCCTTCGTCGACATCAACAGAGTGCTTGTTCCGGCGTCAGGTGAGCGGAATGAGTAGACGGATGCAACGGGCCGGGGCCTGAGCCCTACCCCCGACCGATGATCAGAGAGGAAAGTTCCGCGCCACGTCCCATCTCCCCGCCCGGGCAAGGTGCCGTCGGTAAACGCTGAGGGCGGCAACTGCGGCGGCAGCCTCCAGGATCTGCCGGGTGTGACCCTGTCACACAGCTTTGGCGGCGTGCCAATAGGGATGATTCATGCGGCGGCGGTTCCTTCCGCGTCGATCCTGATCTAGAAGGGAGGCCGCTTCCACCGTATTCGGAGACGTCCCGTGGCCGATGCCCTGATCCTGCCGCATCACGGACGGATGCCCGTCGTCGCGCCCTCGGTCTTCCTGGCGCCCACCTCCATCGTGATCGGGGACGTAGAGATCGGCGCGGACAGCGGGATCTGGTTCGGCTCCGTGCTGCGCGGAGACGTGAACGAGATCCGCATCGGCGCGCGCACCAACATCCAGGACGGAACGATCATTCACGTGGCCAGTCGCGGGCAGGGAACCTATGTCGGCGACGACGTGACCGTCGGCCATGCCGCCGTCCTGCACGCCTGCACGGTGGAGAGCAGCGCCTTCATCGGCATGAAGGCCTGCGTCATGGACGACGTCGTTGTCGAGACCCAGGCCATGGTCGCGGCGGGCGCGCTTGTCACGCCAGGCAAGCGGGTCCCGCGCGGACAGCTCTGGGCCGGGAGCCCGGCACGCCACCTGCGCGACCTGACGGAGGAAGAGCTCGCCTTCTTCCCGGTCTCGGCGGCGCATTACGTGGAGCTGGCCCGCAGCTACGCGGCCCCCGGCGGCACGGCCGCGGCGCGCTGAGCGCCGGCGCGCCGGCGCGCCGGGGCAGGGGCCGCTCATGGCGCCGCCGCGGCCATCGCCACTGTCGCCGCCGCGGCCGTCGCCACTGTCGCCGCCGCGGCCGTCGCCACTGTCGCCGCCACGGCCGCCTCCCGGGAACGCCGCCGACCGACCCCGGGCCGGTTTCGTCCTGGCAGTCCTGGGCTTTGCGCTCTTCTCCGGCATGGACGTGGTCTCCAAGCTGCTGAGCGCCGGCCATCCGCTGCCTCAGATCCTGCTGCTGTCGGGCGTCTTCGCCTGCCTCTTCGCCCTGCCGGCGGGCCGCGCGCTGGGCGGGCTGCGGGTGCAGTCCGCAGGCACGCTGCTGGTCGTGCTGGCCCGCGGCGTCCCGTCGGTCGCGATGATCTGGCTGACGCTAGCGGCCTTCACGCGCATGCCGATCGCGGATGTCTACGCGGTCCGCTTCACCAGCCCCATCCTGGCGGGGCTGCTCGCCCTGATGCTCCTGCGCGAGGCACCGACGGGCCGCCAATGGATGGCGACAGCGCTCGGTTTCGCGGGGGTCGTCGTGATGCTGCGCCCTGGCGGCGAGGCGGATGGCTGGGGCGCGGCGGCCGCGTTCGGGGCGGCGGCGGCGCAGGCGGTCTCCATGCTGACGGTGCGCCACTGGCGCGCCAGGTCGACGCTGCTGGCGGACATGGTTCTGCCGGTCGTGATCCTGATCGCGGTCAATGCCGCCCTTCTGCCCGGGCGGTACGTGCCGCCCACGCCCCGGGAGTGGCTGCTCTACGCCACGGCGGGGCTGATGCTGGCGGGCGGGCGGCTGTGCCTTGCCTATGCCCTGCGCCTTGCGCGGCCGGGCCTGGTCGCGCCCGTGCAGTACAGCCAGATGGTCTGGGCGCTTCTTTTCGGCTGGATGGCCTTCGGGACCGTTCCCGACGCGACGCTCGCTGCCGGAGCGGCCGCCGTGATCGCCGGCAGCGTTCTCCTGGGCCTCGGGGCGTCGCCCGATGCGCGGCCGCCCTACCGGACGGAATGAGCGGGGCCGGCGACTGCCGGCCCCGGCCGTTTTCCGGCGCCAGCTTCAGGAGACGCGGGCTGCCACGTAGCTGCCGGGCGCGTCCTCGATGGGCTTGAGCAGGCCGGCCGCGGGGTCGCGGGCGGGCACCTTGCCGCCGGCGTATTTCTGCAACCACTTCGACCATTCCGGCCACCAGGAGCCCGGGGTCTGCTTTGCGGTCTCCAGCCACTCCTCGGGGTCGGCCGGCAGCTTGGTGTTGGTCCAGTAGCCGTACTTGTTGGCCTCCGGCGGATTCACGATCCCCGCGATGTGCCCGGACGCGCCCAGGATGAACTTCACGGGTCCTGCGAGCTGCTGCGTCAGCGCGTAGGTCGACTTCCAGGGGGCGATATGGTCCTCGCGGGTCGAGATCATCACCGTGGGCGTCTTGATGGTGCGCAGGTCGATGGGCACGCCCTTCAGCACGATCCCGCCGGGTTTGATCAGCAGGTTCCGCTGGTACATGTTGCGGAGGTAGAAGCTGTGCATGGCCGCGGGCATGCGGGTGCTGTCGCTGTTCCAGTACAGCAGGTCGAAGGGGAAGGGCTCCTTGCCAAGCAGGTAGTTGTTGACCACGAAGGACCAGATTAGGTCGTTCGCCCGCAGCATGTTGAAGGTGGTCGCCATGGCCGAGGCGTCCAGATAGCCCTTCTCCTCCATGCGTTCCTCGAGGGCGGTCAGCTGCTCCTCGTCGATGAAGACCGAGAGCTCGCCGGCCTCGGAGAAGTCCGTCATGGTGGTGAAGTAGGTCGCAGAGGCGATCTTCTCGGTGCCGCCGGTCGCGTGCAGATAGGCCAGCGTCGAGGCCAGCAGCGTGCCGCCGATGCAGTAGCCGATGATGTTCAGCGACGGCTCGCCGGTCGCCTTCAGCACCGCATCCACGGCGGCCAGAATGCCGTCCTCCATGTAGTCCTCCCAGGTCCGGGTGGCGAGCCGCTCGTCCGGGTTGACCCAGGAGATCAGGAACACGGTGTTGCCCTGGTCCACCGCCCATTTGATGAAGGAGTTCTTGGGGCGCAGGTCCAGGATGTAGAACTTGTTGATCCAGGGCGGCACGATCAGCAGCGGGCGCTTGTTCACCTGCTCGGTCGTGGGGCTGTACTGGATCAGCTGGATCAGCTCGTTCTGGAAGACGACCTTGCCCGGGCTGACGGCCACGTTCACGCCGACCTTGAAGGCGTCGTAGTCCGTCATCTTGATGGCGAGCCGGCCCTTGCCGCGGTCCAGGTCCTCCAGCAGGTGCTCGAGCCCCTTCACGAGGTTATCGCCGCCGCTCTCCAGCGTCGTGCGCAGCACCTCGGGGTTGGTCAGCACGAAGTTGCTGGGTGCCATCGCATCGACGAACTGGCGCGTATAGAAGTCGACCTTGCGCCGGGTCTTCTCGTCCAGCCCCTCGACGCCCCGGACGGTCGACTGCAGGAACCGCGCCGAGAGCAGGTAGCTCTGCTTGATGTAGTCGAACAGCGTGTTCTCGTCCCAGGCGCTGTCCCGGAAGCGGCGGTCGTCCTTGGCCGGGGTGATCACCGGCTCGGTCTCCTCGCCGCCGAGGAGGCGCTGGGTCGTGCGCTGCCACAGCGTCATGTAGTCGTTCCAGAGCGACATCTGCGCCTGCATCAGCCGCATCGGGTCGGCCATCATCTTGGCCGTCATCTCGAGGAACGCGCCGCCGATGTTCAGCGGGTCCGGCGAGGCCGAGGGCGCCGCCGCGCCGTCATGGGCCTGCCGTGACAGGAACTCCGCGACGAGGCGCTGGCTCTGCTCGGCTATGCGCGTCATCGCCCGGGACAGCTCGACGGGGTCCGGAAGCTTCACGTCCTGGGCGTGCTGGTCGGCCATGGTTTCCTCTGTACTGTCCCGGGCGCCGGATGGGGGCCGCCGTTGGGCTCGGCGCGTGGGCTTGTGGCTTCTCGGGATCTAGTACAACATCCGGAAGAAAGTTTCATTGCAACAAGGGCTGGTGTTGCCGGTCCGGGGGTGCGTCCGCCGGTCGCGCCCCAGCCCTGCGGGAGAGTTCGCCCCATGACAGCCGTGCCCGAGACCGCCCGCCGGGCCACCCGCGTCCTACGCGCGGGCTCCACCGTCCGCGCCATGCACGGGATCCTGGCCGCCATGCTGGCGATCCCGCTGCTGGCGGCCTGCGCGGATTCGCCGCTGCTGGACAGGCTGGGCGGAGGCGCGGAGCTGCCAGCCGCGTCCGAGGGCCAGCCGGCCCCGGCCGAGGGAACCATCCGGCGGGCGACGGGCGAGGAGTTGACCTTCCCGAACCTCGCCAGCGTCCCGCCGCGCCCAACCGCCGTGCGGACCCCGGCCGAGCGCCAGGTGATGCTGGACCGGCTGCGCCAGATCCGGGCGGAGTCCGAGGCGGCCGCCGGCCAGCTCGAGACACGGGCGCCCATCCCGCCCAACGCACCCCAGCGGCAGGCCGCGCCGCAGATCCCGCCGCTGGCCGGGGCGGTGCCGCCGCCCTCCGATGCCATCGTGATCCCGCCGGCACCGCGCGCCCCCTGAGCGTCGGGTCCCCCGCGTTCGCCGAGCGTCGGGACCGGAGCCCTCAGGGTCGTATTCTGGCTGCATCCTGCGGCTTTCGCGCAATTCCCCTCGCCCGGGAGCGGCCGGCGCGTTACAAACGGCTTCCGGGCCGGCTCGGATGGGCCAGGTCCGGGCCCGGACGCGCATCTGGATCGCCCATGAGCACGGATTTCCATCGCATCAAGCGCCTGCCGCCCTACGTCTTCGCCGAGGTCAACGCGATGAAGGCGCGGGCCCGCGCCGCCGGCGAGGACATCATCGACTTCGGGATGGGCAACCCCGACCAGCCGACCCCGCAGCACATCGTCGACAAGCTGGTAGAGACCGTGCGCAACCCGCGCACCCATCGCTATTCAAACTCGCGCGGGATCCCCGGGCTGCGCCGTGCCCAGGCGGCCTACTACAAGCGCCGGTTCGGCGTCGATCTGGACCCCGAGACCGAGGTCGTCGTGACGCTGGGCTCCAAGGAGGGGCTGGCGAACCTCGCCCAGGCCATCACCAGCCCGGGCGACATCATCCTGGTGCCCAACCCGTCCTATCCCATCCATCCCTTCGGCTTCATCCTGGCCGGCGCGGCGCTGCGGCACATGCCCGTGAAGGAGGATATCGGGACCTTCATGGACCAGCTCGAGCGCGCGGTGCGCCACAGTGTGCCCAAGCCGCTGGCCCTGGTGCTGAGCTATCCGTCCAACCCGACAGCGCAGGTCGTCGACCTGGAGTTCTACCGCCCCATCGTCGATTTCTGCCTGAAGCACGGCATCTGGATCCTTTCTGATCTCGCCTATTCCGAGATCTACTTCGACGGGGTGCCGCCGCCCTCGATCCTGCAGATCCCCGAGGCGCGGGAGATCGCGGTCGAGTTCACCTCCATGAGCAAGACCTACAGCATGCCCGGCTGGCGCATCGGCTTCGCGGTGGGCAACCGCAAGCTGATCGCGGCGCTGGCGCGCATCAAGTCCTACCTGGACTACGGCGCCTTCACGCCAATCCAGGTGGCGGCGACCGCGGCGCTTAACGGGCCGCAGGACTGCGTCGAGGAGATCCGGGCGCTCTACAAGCAGCGGCGCGACGTGCTGATCGAGGGGCTGGCCGCGGCCGGCTGGGACGTGCCCAGCCCGCCCGCCAGCATGTTCGCCTGGGCGCCGATCCCGCCCGCATTCGCCCATCTCGGCAGCCTGGAGTTCTCCAAGCTGCTGCTGCAGGAGGCGAAGGTGGCGGTGGCGCCGGGCGTCGGTTTCGGCGAGTACGGCGACGGGCATGTGCGCCTCGCGCTGGTGGAGAACGTGCACCGCATCCGCCAGGCCTGCCGCAACATCCGCGAGTTTTTCCGCGCCTCCGGCGTGAATGCGGCCGGGGCGGACCGCCAGCCGGCTCGGGTGAAAGCGTGAGCATGAAGACATTGAAGGTCGGGGTTGCCGGGCTCGGCACGGTCGGGGCCGGGGTCCTGCAGGTCCTGGAGAAACAGGCGGGGCTGCTGGAGCGCCGCTGCGGGCGCCGCATCGTGGTGACCGCCGTATCGGCGCGCCGGCGCGGGCTCGACCGTGGCGCCGACCTGTCGGGCGTGCGCTGGTACGAGGACGCGGCCCAGCTCGCAGCCGACCCCGACATCGACGTGGTCTGCGAGCTGATCGGCGGCTCCGAGGGCGTGGCCCGCGCAACTGTCGAGGCGGCTCTGGCCCATGGCCGACACGTGGTGACCGCGAACAAGGCGCTGCTGGCCCATCGCGGCACCGAGCTCGCGCGCCTCGCCGAGGAGCGCGGCGTCGACCTGCGCTTCGAGGCGGCGGTCGCGGGCGGCATTCCGGTGATCAAGGGCCTGCGCGAGGGGCTGGCGGCGAACCGCCTGTCGCAGATCCACGGCATCCTGAACGGGACCTGCAACTACATCCTGACCGAGATGCGCGAGACCGGGCGCGAGTTCGGCGAGGTTCTGGCCGAGGCGCAGCGCCTGGGCTATGCCGAGGCTGACCCGAGCTTCGACATCGACGGCATCGACACCGCCCACAAACTGGCGATCCTGACCTCCCTGGCGTTCGGCTGCGAGGTCGATTTCGCCGCGGTGGACGTGGAGGGCATCCGCCACGTCACGGCGCTGGACATCCAGTACGCGCGCGAGCTCGGCTTCCGGATCAAGCTGCTGGGCATCGCGCGGCGCACAGAGCACGGGATCGAGCAGCGCGTGCATCCCTGCATGGTGCCGGCGGCGGGCGCGACCGCGGCCGTCGACGGCGTCTTCAACGCCGTGGTCGCGGACGGCGACTTCACCGGCAAGGTGCTGCTGGTCGGGCGCGGCGCGGGCGCGGGTCCGACGGCCTCGGCCGTGGTCGCCGATCTCGTCGACATCGCCATGGGGCGGCGCACGCCGGTCTTCGGCGTTCCGGCGGCGCAGCTCCAGCGGATGGTCGCTTCGCCTATTTCCGCGAGAAGAGGGGCGTACTACGTACGGCTCATGGTCGTGGACAGGCCCGGTGTGATAGCCGATGTGGCGGCCCTGCTGCGCGACCAGCAGGTCTCGATGGAAAGCTTCCTGCAGCGCGGCCGGGCGCCGGGAGAAGCGGTGCCGGTGGTGCTGACGACGCACGACACGGGCGAGGATTCGATGCGGCGCGCGCTTGCCGCCATCGAGGCTCTCGATTCGGTGCTCGAGCCGCCGCGCATGATCCGCATCGAGGATTTTTGAAGCGAAAGGGCCGCAAAGGCCCGTTTTGGGGGAACCAGATGACCGAGACCACTCAGCTGCGGATGGACCGCAACCTGGCGCTGGAGGTGGTGCGCGTGACCGAGGCGGCGGCGCTGTCCGCCTCCCTGCATATCGGCCGCGGTGACGAGAAGGCCGCCGACCAGGCCGCCGTGGACGCGATGCGCCAAGCGCTCAACAGCCTCAGCATCGACGGCACCGTGGTGATCGGCGAGGGCGAGCGCGACGAGGCGCCGATGCTCTATATCGGCGAGAAGGTCGGCACCGGCGGCCCGAAAATCGACATCGCGCTGGACCCGCTCGAGGGCACCACCATCTGCGCGACCGGCGGCCCGAACGCGCTGGCCGTGATCGCCATGGCCGAGGAGGGCGGCTTCCTGAACGCCCCCGACGTGTACATGGACAAGATCGCCGTGGGCGCCGGCCTGCCGGACGGCGTGGTGGACCTGGACGAGACCGTCGAGAACAACCTGCGCAACCTCGCCAAGGCCAAGGGCGTCGATGTCGGCGAGTTGCTGGTCTGCATCCTGAACCGGCCCCGCCATGCCGAGCTGATCGCCCGGGTGCGCTCGGCCGGCGCGCGCATCCTGCTGATCTCGGATGGCGACGTCTCGGGCGTGATCGCGACCAGCCAGCCCCATGCCGGCGTCGACATCTACATGGGATCCGGCGGAGCCCCCGAGGGCGTGCTGGCCGCGGCGGCGCTGCGCTGCATCGGCGGGCAGTTCCAGGGCCGGCTGCTGTTCCGCAACGACGACGAGCGGGCGCGCGCCGCGCGCTGGGGCATCACCGACCTGAACCGCAAGTACGAGCTGCTGGACCTCGCCCGCGGCGACGTGATGTTCGCGGCCACGGGCGTGACCACCGGGGCCATGCTGCAGGGCGTGCGTCGCTTCGCTGGCGGCGCCGAGACGCATTCCGTGATCATGCGATCGAAGAGCGGCACGGTGCGCTACATCCAGGCCGTCCACAACTTCCGGCGCAAGACCGGCTTCGTCCCCATGGAGCGCTGAGCGGCGCCACGGCTTGGAGGGCGGGGGCGCGCGGCCGTGGGCTGCGCGCCCCCGCTGCGTTTCCGGCCTCCTCGTCGCCGCCGCGCCGAGAGAACGGCCACAAGGCGCAACGGGGGCAAGTTCGCGACAAGGCGCGCGGCCCGCTGGCGCGGGCGGGCGCATCTGGGCTATGCCAGGGGCTGGCGCCGCCGTGGCGGCCGATGCCCCCGGGGTGACCGTTCCTTGCCCGCCGAGATGACCGCCGAGACCATCGAGGAGAAGAGCGCCGCATCGGGCGCAGCCAGCGCCCCTGGCGCGCAAGCGGCCCATGCGGCCCCTGTCGCCTTCCTGAATGTCGAGCGCTCGGCGACCGGACGGCGCTGGCTGCGCCGGCCCGGGGACGAGCGCCAGGCCCTCGCCATGGCCCAGGGCTTCGGCCTGCCCGAGATGGTGGCGCGCGCCATGGCCGCCCGCGGGGTTACGGTGGAGGCCGCCGAGACATACCTGGCGCCGACCCTGCGCGCGCTGCTGCCCGACCCCAGCCACCTCCGCGACATGGACGTGGCGGCGGAGCGCATCGCCCGGGCGGTGGAAACGGGCGAGCGGGTCGCGGTCTTCGGTGACTACGACGTCGACGGCGCCACGTCGGGCGCGCTGCTGGGGCGCTTCCTGCGCGCCCTTGGCCTCGATCCCGTGCTCTATGTCCCCGATCGGATCAGGGAAGGCTACGGCCCCAATGCCGCGGCGCTGCACCGGCTGGCCGAGGGCGGCGTTCGGCTCGTCCTGACGGTGGACTGCGGCACGACCGCCTTCGAGGCGCTGGAGGCGGCCCAGGCCGCCGGGCTCGAGGTCGTGGTGATCGATCACCATGCCGCCGAGGCGCGCCTGCCGCCCTGCGTCGCGCTGGTGAACCCCAACCGGCTGGACGATCCCTCGCCGCACAAGACGCTGTGCGCCGCGGGGGTGGTGTTCCTGGCCGTGGTGGCCGTGAACCGGGCGCTCAGGGCCTCGGGCTTTTACGCCCGCACGGGTCGGGCGGAGCCCGACCTGATGGGCTGGCTCGACCTGGTGGCGCTGGGCACGGTGTGCGACGTGGTGCCGCTGACGGGGCTGAACCGGGCGCTGGTGGCCCAGGGGCTGAAGGTGATGGCCCGGCGCGGCAATGCCGGCATCGCGGCGCTGGCGGACCTGTGCAAGCTTTCCGAGAAGCCCGAGGCCTATCACGCGGGATTCGTCTTCGGCCCGCGGGTGAACGCCGGCGGGCGCGTCGGCGCCTCCGACCTCGGGATGCGGCTGCTCTCGACCGACGATGCCGCCGAGGCGGCACGCCTGGCCCGGGATCTCGACGTCCACAACGCCGAGCGCAAGGCGGTGGAAGCGGCGGTGCTGGCCGAGGCGCTCGAGCGACTGGAGGCGACGGCCGCTGTCGAGCCCTCGCCCGAGCTGGTCTTTGCGGTGGGCGAGGGCTGGCATCCCGGCGTGATCGGCATCGTCGCCGCGCGCCTGAAGGAGCGCTACGGCCGCCCGGCCTGCGTGGTGGCCTTCGGCGAGGATGGGCTGGGCAAGGCCTCGGGCCGTTCGGTGCGCGGGGTGGACCTCGGCGCGGCGGTCATCGCGGCCCGCCAAGCGGGCCTTCTGCTGGCCGGCGGCGGGCACCGCATGGCGGCGGGCTTCACCGTGGCGCGCGAGAAGCTGGACGCGCTGCAGGGATTCCTTGCGGCCCGGATCGGCGAGCAGCGCCTCTTGGACGGCCCGCTGGTGCCGAGCCTGGAGCTCGACGGCGCGCTGTCGGTCCACGGCGCCACGGCACAGCTCTGCGCCGCTCTGGAGCGGCTCGGGCCCTTCGGCACCGGCAACGCCGAGCCGCGCTTTGCCGTGATGGACGCCCGCATCGCCCGGGCCGACGTGGTCGGCCAGAACCACGTGCGCTGCATCGTGACCGCCGGCGCGGGTACCGGAACGCGGCTGAAGGCCATCGCCTTCCGCGCGCTCGAGACAGATCTCGGCCGCCTGCTGCTGAAGAGCGCCGGCGCGCCGCTGCACCTCGCGGGATATCTGCGCCCCGACCGCTGGAACGGCGCCGACGGCGTGCAGCTCACCATCGAGGACGCGGCCCCCGCGATCGGCACCGGCGGGCCGGGGCAGGCGGGGCCGGTGCGATAGGCCGGCGGGCTTCGGCGGAAGCAGCGGGGCAGGGGGCGTCGACTTTTGAGGACCGGCAGCCAGGCATCGCGCGGGCACCGCCGAAAATCGCTTGCGCACGGCCCCCGCGGAAGCTATCCAACACACCGCTCGCGCATGGCCTCGTCCCCTTCGTCTAGAGGCCTAGGACACCGCCCTTTCACGGCGGCGACACGGGTTCGAATCCCGTAGGGGACGCCACTCAAAGCCTAAGTTTTCCGCCGTTTACAGCCCCGCCACCGAGCGGGGCTTTGCTTTTCTGGCCAGTATTTATCCAGTACGCGGGCGCGAGATTCCCCACGACACGGGGCGGCACGTTGCGTCATGGGGTGCACTCACGGCTCGCCCGGCTGCACCTCTTCCACGACCCGGCCCACCGCAATCACGTCGCCGACCAGCCGGCCATGTGGATGCGGGCCCAGGTCGGCCATGCTGGCGCGGCCGAATTTCTCACCGGGTATGGGCGCCGTAGTGACGAGTTGAACGAGTTCGATGGAGCCGTCAGCCCGGACGACGCAGACGGTTGCGCCGGCGCCGTACTCGGTCGGCTTCATGTCGACGACGTGGCCATCGACCACCGCCTGCCGGTCGCGCAGCAGCGCCGCTGGTGGGGACAGGGCAGCCTGCACTGCTGGGCCTGTGAGGCGGACCAGGCGGTACGCGTGCGGCTTGGTCTTCACGGCGAAGCCGCGCCGGTCGACGAGGCCGCGCTCGCGGCGCTTGACCGCGGCGAGTAGGGGGCGCCGCTGTTCCGCGCGAAGGAGCGAGGCGAGAGGGGCCGTTCACGGGTCGTGCCGCGATCCCGTTATTTTACGGGCAGCCGACGCTCTGCCCATCTCTGCCCTGAGTACCGAAGGCGCTCGCTGGCATCCATCAGGCGCCGACAGCTCCTCGCGCATCAAGGCACGAGAGGATCGTACGGGCGGCCGGCCATGATCCCGCCATGCGCCGCCCGTATCGAGACTTGCGGAAAACCTTCCCAGCTTCCACGGCCGTGTGCAGA
The DNA here is from genome assembly GCF_017355985.1 of Arenibaculum pallidiluteum. GTDB lineage: Bacteria > Pseudomonadota > Alphaproteobacteria > Azospirillales > Azospirillaceae > Arenibaculum > Arenibaculum pallidiluteum. The sequence continues at coordinate 300,964 of NZ_JAFIQU010000004.1, read as the reverse complement.
TCCAGCCGATCGTCAGGACAGCAGAACTGCGTCGTGCCAGTTGGCCTCGGTGCCGGCATGGGCGTTGGGGGTGAGCTGGGTCGTGACGCCGGGCAGGAAGATCGCCGCGACGTCGTAACCCTCCTCGTAGCTCAGCCAGATCGACAGGCCCTCGGTCCCATCCAGCATCGTGATGACCTCCTGGTGGATGTCGGCGACGTCCTTGCCGCGCACCTCCACGGAGTCCGCGCCGACCTCGAAGTCGAGCACGGTATCGATTCCAATGCCGCGGCTGATCACGAAGTGGTCGTGGCCGGCGCCTCCGATCAGCTGGTCGTCCCCCAGGCCGCCGATCAGGTCATTATCGACCGAGTTCCCGTGGAGGACATCGTTGAGGCTGGACCCCTTCAGGCGCTCGACGCCGATCAGCACGTCGCCCTGCGCACCGCCCTCGCCGACCTTCGGCGTCGCGACGCCGACATCGTTGAGGAAGGCCACGACCCCCTTGGTCGCCTGGTCGTAGATCACGGTGTCGCGCGTGCCGGCGCCGCCCTGGACGATCTCGCGGGCGCCGCCGAGACGCATGATGTCGTTTCCGTCTCCCGCGTCGATTCGGACCGTCGTCACGTGGCCGTTGGTGGTCGGCGTACTGCCGGGAAAATCATATGCTTCCGTATAGACCGGGGTCTTGACGGTGATCGTGTCGGAGCCGTCGCCGGTCGCGATGCGGAACTCGTTCTTCCAGGCCGGGCCGTTGGACATCGGGGCGACCAGGACCGTGTCGTTGTCCTCGCCGGTCTGGATGTTTCCACGCTTGGCCCTGAGGACCTCGATCGAGGATCCGACCGTGTCCGCGTCGTGGGCCGAGGCGCCTTTGCCCCGGGCGTCGATGTCCACATGGACGACGTCACGGACCGTCAGGTTCGCATCGCCGTCAACTTTGATCGACATGTTCTTGAGCTGGTTCCAACCGACCTGTGGGTTGATCTCGTGGATCATCTCGACGCGACCGTCCGGCATCGTCGATTTGCGTGCCTCCACGGAGAACACGCTGCCGTGTTTCCAGCTGGCGTCCCACTCCACGTGCGGCGCCCACGCGACGAGGGCCTCGTTCGACGGCGCACCCTCGGCCGGCTCCGGCAGTCCCGAGATGTCGGTGCCGGGCAGATACCACTGATCGGGGGTACCGACGTACCCCCAGGCGACGCCGAGGCTCGGCTGAGAAGGCATAATGGACACTCGAAGTCAGGTGCGATCTGGAGATGCATCGAGCACGCTTCGATGTTCCCGGACAACCGCAAGCCGGCCCCTACCTATTTTGATAACACGAAAAAGGCCGGAACTTGCGAGGACCGGCCATGGCCCGGCGCTCCCGGTTCACATCATCTCGATGTCCGGCACGTGAAGGCGCGTCGGAGCGTGATCGACGGCGAGCACGCGATCCAAGCACGCGATGGTGCCTCTCCGTCCGGGTCTGGTCGGTTATGGAATTTTCATAGACCTTTGTCATGATCGCACTGCATCGCGCACGGGAAGCAGCCAGAGGGGTTGATGTCCGACTTCGTGCCCGGGTCAGGCAGTACGGAACGCCGGGCACTCGTTGGGCTCGGTGTCCCTGCGTTCTGGAGATTTGCCTGCGGCAGCAACGTGCGTTCCCTGTTCCTGACCCCCGCGGTCGTGATCAGCGGCAGCTTTGTCTTCGGGGCGCTCGTTCTTGCGATTACGTGGCATGGCCTTCTGCAGGCGCGGTCGGCTGCCATCCATCATGCCCATGAGACGGTTGCGACCCATGCGCGCTCTCTTGCGGAGCATGCCGCGCGCGCCTACGAGGCTGTGGACCTCGCGCTCCAGATCACCGAGGCCAGCATCGAGGCCGCCGGTCCATCGGTCGACCGCGCCGCAATGCAGCGCATTCTACGGCATCGGGCCGATTCCTCGCCGCAGGTCCGGGAGTTCTTCGTCTTTGACGCCTCAGGGCTGATGGTGATCGATTCTGCATCGGATCCGCCGCGCGAGCTCAATGCTTCCGACCGGGACTACTTCCGGGTGCACCGGGACAACCCTGCCGTCGGCCTGTATGTCGGCCACGCACTGCGTGGCCGCGTGACCCGCCAATGGCTCAGCCCGGCCAGCCGACGCCTGGATCATCCGGATGGGAGCTTCGCCGGCGTGGTCCTCGGGGCTTTGGAGCCGGAGCACTTTCAGAATTTCTATGCGGCGTTGGAAAGACCGCACGGAGAGACGATTCTGCTGATGGACACCGGTGGCACAGTCATCGCCGGGCACTCACGGGAGGGCGTCGCCGAAGGCACGATCGCGCCCGATTTAAAGCTGCATGGCGCCGGCGGAGCGACTGACGGCGTACAGATCGCGGATACCGGGCAGGACTGGCATATCGTCGCCGTCCGGAAAGTGGGCGAGCTGCCCATGGTTGTTCAGGTCTCGGTGTCCGGGGAGCAAATGCTCCAAGGTTGGCGCAGGCAGGCTATCCAGCAGGGCATCATGGCTGCCTGCCTTGCCGTGGCGAGCATTCTGGGCGCACTCCTGATGGCTCGTGATATGCGCCGCCGCAACAGCATGTCGCTCGCGCTGGCAGCGGAATGTGCCCGCGCCGAGCAGGCGCGACAGGCTGCGGAACAGGCCAGCCGCGCAAAATCCAACTTCCTGGCGGCTATGAGTCATGAGCTGCGGACGCCGTTGAACGCCATTATCGGATTCTCGGATCTCCTCCGTGGCGGAGATCCGAGAAATCCGGGCAGCGCACGCGAATATGCGGACGATATCCATACTGCGGGCACGCATCTGCTGCACTTGATCAACTCGGTCCTGGACCTCTCCAAGATCGAGGCAGGAAAGACGACGACGGTCCACGAGCCCACGGATCTCGAAGGCATTGTCCGAAGCGCAGTTAGGATGCTTCTCCCGGAGGCCGAAGCGAAGGGCATCTCGCTGGAGGTCGATGGCGCGGCGGTGCCAAGGATATCGGCCGATGGCATGAAGCTGAGGCAGGCTGTGCTGAACATCCTGTCGAACGCCGTGAAGTTCACTGAGGCTGGAGGGCGCGTATCCGTCCGTTTGTCGAAGGGGAATGGTTTTGCGGAGGTCGAGATCCGCGACACGGGGATCGGTATCGCCCCTGAGGAGATTCCTCGCGTCTTCGACGCGTTTCACCAGGCCTCGGCCTCGATCGGACGGCGGTATGGGGGAACGGGCCTTGGCCTTACCATTGCCCGCCGATTCATCGAGCTGCAAGGCGGGACCATGGACATCGCCAGCGAGATCGGCGTGGGGACGACCGTGTGGATCCGAATGGCAATCGCCGCTGAACAGGATCAGGTGGTGCCCCGGCCTTTGCCGTGAATACCAGGGAAGCGTGCCTTCTCCCTCTATCTGAACGATCCGCCTGATCCGCCCGGTACGCATGTCCAAACGCGGAACCTCCGTCCGCTTAGCACCGTGGGATCATCCCGGCCTCTTGCTTGGGCAAGGAGAATCCCATGGCGATCAAGAGAGGAACGGCATCGGCCGACGCGATTACCGGCACCAGCGGGCCCGGCGAGATCTACGGGATCGGCGGAAACGACAGCGTTTGGGGGCGCGGCGGCAGCGACCTCTTAAAGGGGCCGACGACGATGACGTGCTGCGCGGCGAGGGTGGGGCTGACCGGCTTCTGGGCGATGCCGGTGACGATGCGCTCTACGGCGGTGCCGGGAATGACGAGATTGATGGTGGCGCGGGCGTCAACACGCTGTCGGGCCGGGACGGACGAGACGTGCTGCTCTGGACCGCCGAGGGCATGATCTCGGACGAAAGCGTCGCCAAGAAAGAGCCATCCGTGCCCCATACCGGCGGCGTCTTTGACGGCGGCGAGGGGAAGGACACGCTGCGGATCGACAACCGCACCGTCTCCGCAGCATCCAGCGCCTATGACGAGATCTACTACACCTACCGCTCGTCGATCGATATCCGGACGGACATCGAATGGGTGCTCGAGGACGAGCAGGCCTTCGGCCGGAACGCGCTGAAGATCGTCACCGAATCTGACGGCGAGGACCCTGGTATCTACGCCGCCTTCCGCGGCATCGAAATCTTCGATGCCTCCGGGCCTGGCGGGCTGGAGTTCGACGGCGGTTCGCAAGGCGTGACGGTCCGCGGAACGGCGTACACGGACCGGATCATGGGATCGATCCAGGCCGACCGGCTCGCGGGCCGGGGCGGGACGACTGGATCGAGGGGCCGGGCGGCGACGATCGCCTGGTCTCCACGGAGACTGACGCCGACACCTTCGTGTTCGCACGCCAGCACCGCGTGTCGGTCAGCACGGACGAGGCCGATTTTGGCGCGATCTACTACGAAGAGGATTTCGGCGATGACGTCCTGACGGGGTTCAACGGCGAGGGCGTCAGCGGGCCGGGTGCCCAGGGTTGCGAAAGGCTGCGCTTCGCGGGCATCACCCGCGAGGAGACAAGCATATCCGAGGAGGGCGGCAGGACGGTCTTCACGACCCCCTATGGATCCGTCGAGGTGGATGCCGCAGGCTTGCGGGAATACGCGGACTACGTCTTCGTCTGATCCCGGATCACGCGCTGCCGCCCTGTTCAGGCTAGCGGCGCGGTCAGGAACAGGGTCACGCGCAGCCCGCCATGCAGCGCCTGGGCCGCCGGCGGGCCGAAGGGCAGGCCGGTCGCCCTGGCGAGCGCGGCGTCATTCGTCACGAGGCCGACGCGCCAGCCCGAGAAGCCCCCGAGCAGCGTCCGCCCGAGCGTCTGGTAGAGCGGCAGGAGATCCTTCGCGTCGCCGATCCGGCCCCCGTAGGGAGGGTTCACGATCACGAGGCCGGGTGGCCCGTCCGGCGCGACAAGGGCGCCGATCGGCTGCTGCGTGAATTCCGTCAGAGCGGCCACGCCTGCCCGGGCTGCGTTGGCGCGGCTCATGGCGATCGCGCCGGCGTCACGGTCGCTTCCGTGGAACAGGACTGCGGATTTCGCCTCGCCGTCCGCGCCGCCCTCAGCACGCAGGCGCTGCCAGGCGGCCTCGTCGAAGCTCGCGAGCTTCTCGAAGGCGAAGCTCCGCGAGCGGCCGGGAGCGAGGCCCGCCGCGATCTCCGCCGCCTCGATCACGAAGGTGCCCGAGCCGCACATGGGATCGACGACCGGCTCGGTCCCTTCGAAGCCGCAGCGGCGCAGGAAGAGGGCTGCCAGGTTCTCGCGCATAGGCGCCTTGTTGACGGCTTCCTTGTGCTTGCGCCGGTGCAGGGGCTCGCCCGTCGTGTCGACGCTGACGGTGCAGAGATCGTCGTCAATGCGGGCCTTGATCGTCACCTCGGCGTCTGGCGAGACGGGAGAGCCGAGCTCCTCGCCGATCGCCCGCGCGATGCGCTGCGCCGCGGCGCCCGCGTGATAGATGCGCGATCCCTTGCAGGCGGCATCGACGCGCACGGGCACGTCTGGGCGGAGGATCTCCCGCCAGGGTATCCGGCGCGCGCGCTTGTCGAGCTGGGCAAGGTGGAAGGCCCGGAAGGCGCCGATGCGCGCGAGCACGCGGCTCGCGCCGCGGAGCTCCAGATTGGCACGCCACACCTCCTGCCAGCCGCCCTGGATGGTGACGCCGCCCTTGACGGCCCGGGGCTCGGCGAAGCCCTTGTCCCGCGCCTCGGCGCAAAGCATGGGTTCCAGGCCCGGGGCGGTGACGATGAAGATCTTGAAGGCGCTGTCGTCGCTCATGGCGCCTGCATATCGCGCGGGCGCGGCCTCATCGACATGTTTCTCGCCGCGGCCTGCCGGGGCGTTGAAGCCGGGGCATCCAGCTGAGGCATCCCAACCTGTGCAGCCCGGCCAGGGCGTCGCGGCCATGGCGGGCGGGCCCCCTTCAGCGCCGGCGCCTGCCCGCCCGCTCGAAATAGAGCAGCCAGTCGTTTCCGAAATCCTCGCGCATGACGCGGTCGATGGTTGCTGGCTTGGCATGCGCGTCCACATCCACGTAGGACAGGCCCCCATAGACTTCGCAGAGATAGTCCAGGAGTGCCCGGCCGTCGTAGTTCCGCGCGGCGTTGAACTCGACCACCATGCGCGGGAGGTCGCGGGCGATCGTGTCCCGCATGCCCATGATGATGTCGTACTCGGCGCCCTCGGCGTCGATCTTCACGAAGTCGGTGCGCCCCTCGACCACGCGATCCACGGTCGTCACCGGCACCTGGAGGAGCGTGCCGGACCCGTCCGGCGCCACGAAGCTCGAGTCCACCACGGTGGCGTTCTTCGGCTGCCCCGCGGGGACGAAGAAAGGAAGGCTGCCCTCGGGCTCCCGCCCAAGGGCGCAACGCAGCACGCGGGTCCGCCCGGAAAAGCCGTTCATGTCGACGGAGCGCTCGAGCCGCTCGGCGACCGCCGGGTTGGGCTCGAAGGCTAGGCATCGTCCCGTGGCTCCGACGAGGTCGGAGAGCAGGAGGGTGTAATATCCGAAATTCGCGCCGATATCGAGGACGGCCATGCCTTCCCCGACCTTGCCGATCATGAACTGTGTCAGCCACCACTCCCAGAACCCTTCGAGCATGATGTGCGGCGCAAGGCCGAGATCCCGGGAATCCACGAGCATCTTGTAGCGGCCCAGGCACCGGGCCAGCACCGTGTGGTCGCCGAGATAGACGGCGTGGCAGCGCGACCGGACCATCTGCTCGCCGACGTGCCGCGCGAGCGCCGGGATGTCCCGAGGGTCGAAGAGTTCGCCTGCGCTGAGACGGCCGGCCGGCTCGACGGAAGGGGCCCGCCCGTCCCGGACGCCCGTGCCCGCGGCGGCGCCGAAGCCCGCGTGGCCGGCCCGAGACACGTCCCGGCCCGCGGGTACGAAGGCGGCGAGGGCAGGTTCCGCCGCCCTCTCCGGTCGCGCAGTGCCGATCGCCGTCGAAATCCGTGTCATCTCATCCCTCTGGCGCTGCAGCTCCAGGACGATCTGGACCACGCGATTCGGCAGGGCCACCAGCCGGTAGAGATATCGGAGAAGGCCGAGCACCGGCGCCCCCTCGGATCGGGTTCGGCGGACGGAAGCCTGAGTCGGTTCCACTCCGCTACGTCTCCTCTCCTTATCCGGCATGACGGCCGTAGATTGGCGCGACACACAGCTCCTCACACCAATGCGCCGTATCGAGCCCGTCGCGGGGGTAGCAAACCTACGGTCCCACTCTGATCGATGTGATATCGCAACCTATACGAAAGGATAGGTTATCGACCCCTGGGGTGGGAAGCAGTGGAATGCTGCGCCGCAGCAATGTACTCTCTTATGCAATTCGCCCGGCAAGTGGCAGGCAAGGGAGACGACGCGCCAAGGGCACCACCTTCATGGAGAAGCTTGGATGCTCACGGCCCTTATCCTGGTCTGCTCGCTTTCGGTGACGCCAGAGCTGCGCGACTGCAGCCGCGAGAACGCAGTCGGCGTTCTACGTCTCCCCGAGGAGGTCGCTCTCCCCAGTACCTGCCTGAAGCTCGGGACGGCCTATCTCGCGCAGACCGAGATGGGCCGCAATCTTTCCGAAGACGAGCGCGTCAAGGTCATCTGCGTTCCGAGCAGGAAGGTGCAGGAAGCCTATCGCATGCCGGCCGGCCGCCTGGGCTCCTAACGCCGCACCTGCGCCTGCGCACGGCTCGGAATTCCGCCGCTGCTATTCCCAAAGGACAGGTCGCCTCTCCCGATGGAACGTGCCTTCGCCCGGCCTGTCGTCACCTCTTGGGGGAACCAGGGGATGTCAGGGAATGGCGCGTATCCTGCTTGTGGAAGACGAGGCGCTGATCGGCCTCGCTGCGAAGATGGCGCTGGAGGAGGCGGGGCATTGCGTCCTTGGACCCTTCGTACGGGTCGCCGACGCGCTTGCTGCGGCGGAGGCGGAGGCAGTGGACCTGGCGCTGGTTGATATCAGCCTCGCCGGGCGGCGGAACGGCCTCGATGCCGTGCATGCGCTGGAGCGCATGGGTGTGCGCTCGATCCTCGCCACCAGCCGCCATGGCCTCGCGCGCACGCAGGGGGCGCCGGCGCTGGGCTTCCTGGGAAAGCCCTATTCCGGGCAGTCGCTGACCGAGGCCGTCGCGGCCGCCGTGGCGCTCGCCCGGGGCGAGACGCCGCGGAGCATCCCGCGCGATCTCGTCCTGTTCGGGCCGGGATGAGGCCGTGCCAGCCTTCGTTCCGATCTGCGCTCAGCGGTCCAGGACGCACCAGTGTCGCCGTGGCCCCGCGGGATGGCGCGGCCGGCGCTGGACGATCGCGGGCGCGGGGCGCTGGCGGCCGCCGGCCGAGAGCTCGCGCTCGGCGTGCAGCCAGTGCGCGACATCCCGGCCCTGGGGCCGGCCCTCGGCCTCCCATAGCAAGTGCGCGCGCTGGCGGATCATTGCTTCGCGCTCCATGAAAGGTTCCTCGCACCGATTCGGAATGTAAGGGGAACCGCCCAGCATCCCGAGCGTTCCCGATTCTTTCCGCAACCGCACAAGGGCGGTTTGGTCCACCCTGAGACCAGACACGTGCGGTCGGCGAAGTCGGACGCGTTCGTCTGTCCGACCGGCGGCGGATCCGCGATAGGCTCGGGCGCATGCGATCCGCCCATGTGAACCTCGCCCTCTCCATGATCCTGGTCGGGCTCTCGGTGCCCACCTCCAAGCTCGTGGTGTCCCATGTGCCGCCTCTCGCGGCGGCTTTCCTGCGCTTCCTGATGGTGGCGCTCCTGCTCGCCCCCGTCGCCCTGCGCCGGGGCCGCGGGGCGCTGCCGGCCTCGACCCGCGACTGGATCAGCATCGTGCTGCTGTCGCTGTTCGGCATGGTGCTGTTCAACGTCTTCCTGCTTTTCGGGCTGCGCGCGACCAGCGCGGTCACCGCTGGCATCCTGACGAGCACGATCCCGGCCATGACCGCGCTTTGCGCGGCGCTGGTGCTGGGCGAGCGCATCGGCGCCGGCACAGCCGGAGCCATCGCTCTTGCGGTGCTGGGCATCCTTGCCCTGAACCTGCAGGCCGGCGAGGGCGGTGCCGATGGTGCCGCCGAGTCCCTGGCCGGGACCCTGCTGGTCTGCGGGGCCGTCCTGTCCGAAGCGCTATACGGCGTCTTCGCGCGGCGCCTCGGCGGGCGGATGCGGCCGCTTGCCCTGACCTTCCTGTCGAACACGCTGGCCGCGGCCATGATCGCGCCGGCCGCCGCGGCCACGGCCCGCGGCTTCGATCCCGCGGCGGTGCCCGTCGAGATATGGGCGCTGTTCGCCGGGTCGGGCATCGGGAGCGGGCTGATCGCGGTGCTTCTCTGGATGCGCGGAATCGCCCAGGTGCCCGCAAGCCGCGCCGGCCTCTACACAGGGCTGATCCCAGTCGCCGGCGTGGCTGCCGCCGTGCTCGTCCTGGGCGAGCGGCTGACGCCTGCCCATGGGCTGGGCCTTGCCTGTGTCCTCGTCGCGATTGCCCTTGGCACTGGCGTGCTGCGCCGGCGTAGCGCCGGCGCAGGGCTGGCCAGCCGGGACTGACGCGTCCGCCGTCCCGCCGCAGCGCGCGTCATCGACTGCGCCGGCATGTTGGTCTAGGTTCGTTCTGGCGCATTCTCGTGCGCGGACCGCGGGTGCCGGGACCATGCTGCAGCAGATGTCGGATTCGTCCCCCGCCGGCCTTAGGGCCACGGTCGAGGACCTCTATGAAAGCGAGCGCTTCCGCATGGTGCTGCTCGCCTTCGACGCGGTGACGGTGGCCGCGTTCCTCGTGCTGACTTTCCTGCCGCAGTCGCCATGGCTCGTCGCCGCCGACGCGGTGCTCGGAACGCTGATCCTAGTCGAGTTCGCGGGGCGCGCCTTCATCGCGCCTCGCCGGGCCGCGTTCTTCCTGCGCTGGAGCTCGATCCTCGACATGGTGGTGATCGCGACGCTGTTGATCCCGCCGCTGACCGGCAGCTTCGCGTTCCTGCGAGTCCTACGCGCGATCCGCCTCTTCCGGGTGCTGCGCGTGGTGCGCGACCTGCGCCGCCGGCACCGCTGGATCGCGGAGCGGGGCGAGCTGATCTCCAGCGCCGTCAACGTCGTGGTCTTCGTCTTCATCACCAGCGCCGTCGTCTACGAGATGCAGGTCGGCCGGAACCCGGAGATCCGGCATTTCAGCGACGCGCTCTACTTCACCGTCACGACCCTGACCACGACCGGCTTCGGCGACATCACGCTGGTCGGGCAGACCGGGCGCCTGCTTTCGGTCGTGATCATGATCGTGGGCATATCGCTCTTCGTGAAGCTCGCCCAGTCCATCGTGCGGCCCAGCAAGGTCCATGTGGAATGCCAGGCCTGCGGCCTGTCGCGCCACGATCCCGATGCCGTGCATTGCAAGCACTGTGGCAGCATCGTCCACATCGACACCGAAGGGGCGTGACGCGCGGGCCGCGCTCAGGGCAGGGCCGATGCCGCATCGCTGCCGTCCCCGGTGGCGGACCCGCCGCCGAGAACGCGCAGGGCCCCCTCGGCAAGCCGGCCATGGGCGTAGCTGGTCGGATGGACGTGATCCCAAAACAGATGGCCGGTGCAACTCGGCAGGCCAATGCAAGGGGTCGTGACATCCCGGAACCCGAAGGACGCCGGGTCGCCTGCGACGCGCATCGCCATGGCCTGCACGTCCATGCGGTGGATCTGCGGCCTGCGCTCTTGTCCCCTGGGTGGAAGGGCCCGCAGCGAATGCTCCAGGCCCGCATTGAATCTGTCGGTGAGTTGGCGGGCCAGCGCCGCCGCGCCGGGGCCGTAGGCACGCACCGCTGGCGTCATGCCGATGTCGGGCAGGTTCGGCACCAGGATGTCGGTGGCGCCGTGCTCCGTGAGGTCCCGGAGGATGCCGGCCAGGGACGCCACGGCCTCGTCGACGATCCGGAGTGCGTCCGGCGAGGTCGCTGCCGCCAGCAGATCGTTCCCGCCGCCCCAGACCACGTGCAGCGTCCGTCCCCGGTTGGCAGGCAGGCGCAGTGCCATGTCAGCCTGGGCGCGCAGGCTCGTCGGCCCGGAGCGCGGGTCGAGCCGCGCGCCCCCGACCGCGAAGTTCTGGCCTCCCTTGCTCGCCGGGGCGAGGCGCAGGGACAGGCGTCCGGCAAGCTGCTCGACCCATACGGCGCCGTCCGAGAACCGTCCGGCATTTCCGGAATCCGACAGGCTGTCGCCGATCACCACGAGCCGGTCGAAGGGCGGTCCGGCGGACCCCGTGGCGCTCATGGCCGGTCCTGCGGCAGGCAGCAGCGCGATTGACGCGAGGAGAAGGGCTCGCAGGGCGGACGCGATCGCGGCGCGGGCGGTACGGGTAGGGCCGGGCATGTCATCGGCGCTCGTCGGTGGCGGGGCAGGGCCCCAGTCCAACGGGCGCCGGCGCGAATGATCGCGCACCCGGCCCCTCCACCGCCGCGGCCGCCGGCGGCCGCGGCGTGCCGCCGCGGTCAGGGATTGCCGAAGCCGTAATCCGGCACGCCGTCCTCGTTCCCGTAGTACTTGTAGGGCAGGAACTTGCCGGACATCGTGATCTTGACCCGATCCCCCTTCGGATTCGGCAGGCGCTCCATCTGCATGTCGAAGTCGATCGCGGACATGATACCGTCGCCGAACTCCTCCTGAATCAGCTCCTTAAAGGTGGTCCCGTAGACCATCACGAGCTCGTAGAAGCGGTAGATCAAAGGGTCCGTCGGCGGCATGGACGGGATCGAACCGCGGTAGGGGACCTCGTTCAGCAGGCGCGCCTCGGCCGTCGTCAGGCCGAACAGGGCGGCGGCCTTCTCGGCCTGGGGCTTGGTCAGGCGCATCTGGCCCAGCAGGGCAGCGGTGATCAGGATCGGCGAGTAGCCGCCGATCTCGGCCGCGATCTGCGCCCAGCTCCAGCCCTTCTCGCGCTTGATGTCCAGGATCTTCTCGGTCAGGTCTTCGCGCTTCATGGGAGGCTCCTTCTGAGGCTGTCTTCGGGTACGCGTGTTTCGGAGGGCTCAGGCGCCCTGGGCGCGGGCGAGGCCCGCGGGGGCCGGTGCGGGCTGCGCGCCCGCAACCAGCCCGGGCGTTGCTCCGGGACGCACGAGCGGCGGGTGGCGCGGGTCGTAACCCGCCGGCGGCGCGTCGCGGAAGGTACGGCTGCGCGTCACCAGGAAATCGATCAGGTGGTTGCGCAGGGGATAGTAGCTGGGATGGCGGTGCAGGTCGGTCCGGCTGCGCTCGCGCGGGAGCGGGTTCTCGACGATCTCGGCCACTCGCGCGCCCGGGCCATTGGTCATCAGCACGATGCGGTCGGCCAGGTACATGGCCTCGTCCACGTCGTGGGTGATCATGAAGGTGGTCTGGCCGGCCTCCTGGCAGATGCGGCGCGCCTCGTCCTGCAGCGTACCGCGCGTCAGCGCGTCGAGCGCCGAGAAGGGCTCGTCCATGAGCAGGATCTTGGGCTCGATGGACAGCGCCCGGGCGATGCCGACGCGCTGCTTCATGCCGCCCGAAAGCTCTGCCGGACGCTTGCATTCGGAGCCCGCGAGCCCGACCAGCTCGATGAATCGCCGGGCTTGGGCCTCGATCCAGGCGCGGTCCTTTTCGGGCCAGCGGGACTTGACCGCGAAGGCGACGTTGCCGAGCACGCTGCGCCAGGGCAGCAGGGCGTGGCTCTGGAAGATCACGGCGCGATCCAGGCTCGGCCCCTCGATGGCGGTGCCATCCACGATCACCACGCCCTCGCTGGGCGCCTCCAGCCCCGCCAGGATGTTCAGCACGGTCGTCTTGCCGCAGCCGGAATGGCCGATCATGCAGACGAACTCGCCGCGCCGGATCGGCAGCCAGAGGTCCTCGAAGATGGTGGTGCGGCCACCGCCGGCGGCGGGGTAGCGCCGGGCAATGGCCTCGATGGAGATGAAGCTCTTCTCGGTCACGTCCGTCACTCCGGGAAGGTGACGAGGCGCGCGACGCGCGCCAGGATCTGGTCGAGCACCATGCCCACGACGCCGATCACCAGGATGGCGATGATCACGTTGGTGATGGACAGGTTGTTCCACTCGTTCCAGACGAAGTAGCCGATGCCCGTGCCGCCTACGAGCATCTCGGCCGCGACGATCACCAGCCAGGCGATCCCGATCGAGATGCGCATGCCGGTCAGGATCGTGGGCGCGGCCGCGGGCAGGATCACCGCGAAGGCCCGGCGCAACGGCCCGACCTCCAGCGTGCGGGCGACGTTCAGCCATTCCCGCCGCACGCTGGCGACGCCGAAGGCCGTGTTGATCAGCATCGGCCAGAGCGAGCAGATGAAGATCACGAAGATCGCCGACAGCCCGCTGTCCTTGATCGTGTAGAGGGCGAGCGGCATCCAGGCGAGCGGTGAGATCGGCTTCATGACCTGGATGAAGGGATCGAGCGCGCGGGACATCAGCGGCGACATGCCGATCAGGAAGCCGGCGGGGATCGCCACCAGCACCGCCAGCAGGTAGCCGGCGGCGACCCGCGCCACGGAATGGGCGAGCTGGATGCCGATGCCCATGTCGTTGGTGCCGCGGATGTAGAAGGGGTCCGACAGGTGGCGCCACAGGGTGGCGCCGACCTCCAGCGGACCCGGCATGGCCGAGGTGCCCTGGACCGCGGTCTGGCCCATCAGCTTGGCGTATTCGGGATCCATGTCGGCGACCGGGCCGCTGCCGCCGGTTGCGAGGTGCCAGGCGGCGAGCAGGGTGGCGAGGATCGCCGCCGAGAGCACCGACGCCCGTAGGGTGAGGGAGCGCGCCATGGCCCGCGCCTCAGGCGCGCCGGATCTTGAAGGAGGCGAGATAGCCTTCGGGGTCCGCGGGATCGAAGGTCTTGCCCATTATCGCGAAGGTCTTGCTGGTCGCCGCGGGCGGCGTCATGCCGGCCTCCTTCATCAGCTTCGCGGCGTCGGTGGCGAGGAAGACCTGCCTGGCCACGGCGGCGTAGTCGACGTCGCCCTTCACCTGGCCCCAGCGCTTCATCTGCGTCAGGATCCAGATCGCGAAGGACTCCCAGGGGAAGGGGTCGAAATCGATGCGGTCCGGCACCCTGCGGACCTGGCCGAGCCCGTCGGCGAAGGTGCCGGTCAGGACCTGCTCCACCACGGTGACCGGCTGGTTCAGGTAGTTGGCCGGGGCGATGGCTTCGGCGATCTCCTTCCGGTTCTCGGGCCTTGAGGCATAGGCCGTGGACTCGATGATCGCGCGGAGCAGCGCCGCATAGGTGTTCGGCATCTCCGTGACGAAGGCCTTCGAGGCCGCGAAGGCGCAGCAGGGATGCCGGTCCCAGATCTCCTTGGAGAGCATGTGGATGAAGCCGACGCCGTCGAAGACCGCGCGCTGGTTCACAGGGTCCGGGGCGAGGAAGCCGTCGATGTTGTCCGCGCGCAGGTTGGCGACCATCTCGGGCGGCGGCACCGCGCGGATCTGCACGTCGGCATCGGGGTCCAGCCCGGCCTCAGCCAGGTAGTAGCGCAGCAGGTAGTTGTGCATGGAGTAGTCGAAGGGGACGGCCAGGCGGAAGCCCTTCCACTGCTTGGGATCGCGCTTGTCCTTGTGCTTCATGGCCAGCGTGATGGCCTGCCCGTTCACGTTCTCGACGGCCGGCATGGTGTAGGGGATCGGGTTCGACCCCGCGCCCACGGTGATCGCCAGCGGCATGGGCGAGAGCATGTGCGCGGCGTCGTATTCCTTGTTCAGGGTCTTGTCGCGGATCACCGCCCAGCCGGCGGTCTTCACGACCTCCACGTTCAGCTTCTGCTTGGCGTAGAAGCCCATGGGATGCGCCATGATGATGGGCGTGGCGCAGGTGATCGGAATGAACCCGACCTTCAGGTCGGTCTTCTCTAGCGGCCCGGCCTGGGCCAGCGCTTCGCTGGCGAAGCCGACCGGCAGGATCGAGGCGATGGCGGCCGCGGCCGTCGCGGATCCCACCGCGCCGAGGAAGTCGCGGCGCGTCACGTCGTTCGGGAACAGCGCGCGGACGATGGCGCTTTCGATGACGCGGCTCAGGCGCGCATCGCCGTCGAGCGCCGCCCGGTGCTCGGCCTCGGAGGCATGGTGCCCGCAGGAGCAGCCGCCACGCTGGAGCTGCCGCTTGGAATCGAAGGGATCGTCAAAGGTGGACATAAGGCGGCTCCTTTCGCGGGGACGGAACTGGTCGGGCGAACAGATCCCCTACTCGCAATCCGCGTGCCAGCCCGGTCGGGCTAGCTCTGTCGGCGGCGTCGGTCCTTTCAGGCCTTTACGAATTCTCGTAAATGACGAAAATTCGTATGCAGCTTGACGAGATCTCGTAAGGAGCGGGCATGGCGGACGGGCGGACGGCATCTTCCTTCGAGAGCGCACCCGACGCGGCGCTCGTGGTGGATCTCGCGAGTGGTCTGATCCTGGACGCGAACCCCGCGGCCGCCGAGCTCCTCGGCCATCCCTACGAGGCGTTGCGCGGGCGGCCCGTGATCGAGCTGCACCGCGGGCAGGAGCCCGCGCTGATCGTCTTCACCGAAGCCGTGCTCAGCAAAGGCACCTACTGGACGCGCACCCTGTCGGCTGCCCATGCAACGGGCCGTCCGCTGCGCCTGGAATATGCAGGGACGCTGATGCGGCGCGACGAGGGCGATGCCATGCTGCTGACGCTCTACGACCTCGACCAGCGGCGTCGGCGCGAGATCGACGCCGAGGGCGAGCTGTACATGCGCGACGGCATCGCCGAATGGCAGCGGGTCGAGCGCGTCTTCCGCGACATCGAGCGCGAGAACCAGCTCATCCTCCAGGCGGCGGGCGAGGGCATCTATGGTGTGAACGCGGAAGGGCGGACGACCTTCGTCAACCCCGCGGCCGAACGGATCCTGGGCTGGCCGGCCGAGGACCTGCTAGGCCGCGACATCCACTCCATCGTGCACCACCATCGCCCCGACGGGTCCGAGTACCCGGCGCACGAATGCCCGATCTACGCAGCCTTCCGCCTCGGCAAGGTGCAGCGCGTGTCGGACGAGGTCTTCTGGGGCCGAGACGGCCGCCCGATCTGGGTCGAGTACACGAGCACGCCGATCCGCGCCGGCGAAACCGTGGTGGGCGCGGTGATCGTCTTCCGCGACATCTCCCAGCGGCGCGAGGCGGACGAGCGGCTGCGCGCAGCCCTTGCCGAGGTGGACCGCCTGCGCGAGCGGCTGGAGCTCGAGAACGCCTACCTTCAGGAGGAGATCCGGCTCTCCGGCAACCACCGGGGCATCATCGGCCGCAGCGCCGCCGTCCAGAAGATCCTGCAGCAGGTGGAACTCGTGGCTCCCACCGATGCCAGCGTCCTTGTCACCGGCGAGTCCGGGACGGGCAAGGAGCTGATCGCCCGCGCGATCCACGAGGCGAGCCAGCGGTCGGGCCGGCCGCTGATCCGCGTAAACTGCGCGGCGATCCCGCGCGAGCTGTTCGAGAGCGAGTTCTTCGGGCATGCGCGCGGCGCCTTCACCGGCGCGCTGCGGGACCGGGTAGGGCGGTTCGAGCTTGCCGACGGTGGCACGCTTTTCCTGGATGAGGTCGGCGAGATCCCGCTGGACCTCCAGGGCAAGCTGCTGCGCGTGCTCCAAGAGGGGCAGTTCGAGCGCGTGGGCGAGGAGCGCACGCGCAAAGTCGACGTGCGGATCGTCGCGGCCACCAACCGCGACCTGCGGCAGGAGGTCGAGCGGGGCCGATTCCGCAGGGACCTGTACTTCCGGCTCAACGTGTTCCCGATCGAATCGCCGCCGCTGCGCGAGCGTCCCGAGGACATTCCGCTGCTGGCGGTACACTTCATGCGCGATGCCGAGCGCAAGCTGAACACCGGTGCTCTGACGCTGAGCGAGGGCGAGATGCGCAAGCTCACGGCCTATGCCTGGCCCGGAAACGTGCGCGAGCTCCAGAACCTGATCGAGCGGGCAGCGATCCTGGCGCGCCAGGGCCGCATGCGCGTCGACGTGCCGGCTTCCGCCGGCGTTATCGCGCCTGCGTCGGGCGCAGCGACGCAGATCCATCCCGCGGGTATCGAGACCGAGCAGGAACGGCGGGCGCGCGAGCGCGCGAATATCCTCGCGGCGCTAGAGGCAGCCGGGGGCAAGGTCTCGGGACCCGGCGGCGCGGCCGCGCTGCTGGGGTTGCGACCGACTACGCTCGCCTCGCGCATCAGGGCGCTGGGCATCCATGCGCCGCGCCGGGTAGCGGAGCGGCGGCCCGCGTTGGACGCCGCCGTTTGACCCTGCAGTTTGACCCTGCAGTTTGATCCTGTAGTTTGACCCTGTAGTTTGACTTGGCGCCCGGCTTGCCCCAAACCGGCTCAGGCCCATCCTGAACGAAGCCCCCATGTACCGCAGTCCATCGCGCCCGAGATCGCAGCCCTCCGACGCATCCGCACCGGCGCCACGCAACTACATCACCCCGGAGGGGCACCGCCGCATGCGCGAGGAGCTCCAGCAGCTGCTGCGGGTCGAGCGGCCGCAGGTGGTCGAGGTCGTCTCATGGGCCGCCGGCAACGGCGACCGGTCGGAGAACGGCGACTACATCTACGGCAAGAAGCGCCTGCGCGAGATCGACCGGCGCATCCGCTTCCTGACCAAGCGCCTGGAGATCGCCGAGATCGTGGACCCCGCGCAGCAGCGCAACCGGGACCGCGTCTTCTTCGGGGCGACGGTTACCTATGCCGGCGAGGACGGCGCCGAGCGGACGGTCACCATCGTCGGCGCGGACGAGGCCGACCTGGCCCGCGGTCAGGTGAGCTGGATCTCCCCCATCGCGCGGGCCCTGCACAAGGCGCAAGAAGGAGACGTTGTCGAACTGCGGACGCCTTCCGGCAGCGAGAGCATCGAGGTGGTGGAGATCCGCTATCCGTCGGAATGAGCGGCGGCCGGACCGCGCGCAGGGCGTGCGGAACCGGCGGGCCGGCGCAGCCGGATTTGTGCGCCGCGGCGACGTGAAGTATCATGGGTGGCATGCCGCTGCACGTGCGGCGCGAATTAACGGCGCAAGGGCGGCGCGACCCACATGCTGCACCAGGATGCGGGCCTGCGGCGCCAGGGTGGCTGGGCCCTCCTCTTCGCCAATTTCGGCGTGGCCCTGGCCTATGTCGGTTGGGCGGCCCTCGTCGACCTGATCTTCCGGCGGTACGGCTACTTCCCGGCGCCGCTCTGGCTGCCGGCCAGCGTTGCGCTGGTGGCGGTCGCGCTCTGGGGGCCGCGCGCCTGGCCGGGACTTGCCGCCGGCGCCTTCATCGCAAATGCGGCGCTGGTGGGGGTCGACGCCAGGGTCTCTGCCGTGGTCTCCGTGGGCAATGTCCTCGGCGCCAGCCTGGGAGTCCTGCTGTTCCGGCGTGTGACCTCCGGCGCGCCCGCCTTCTTCGGGGTGCGTGACGCCACGGCCTTCGTGGCATTCCCCGTCCTGCTCCACGCGGCGGTCGCGGCGCTGTTCGGAACCGCGGCCCTGGTTCTTTCAGGCCGCCTGGACGCATCCCCTGCCGCGTCCGACGTGTTCCTGCGGTGGTGGATGGCGGATGCGGGCGGGGTTCTGGCCCTGGCACCGGCCATCGCGCTCTGGCTGTCGGAAGCGAACCTGCTGCCGGAACGCGAGCGGCCCGGCGAGTTCGCGGTGGCCTCCGCGCTGCTGCTGATCTCGGCCGCGGCGCTGTTCCTGGATGCCGGCTTCTCGGATCTCAGCCATGCGGCGCTGCCGTGGCTGCTGCTCGTCGGCGCGGCTTGGCTCGCGGTGCGCTTCTCCGTCCGCGCGTCCTACACGCTCTTCGCGACGATGGTCGGCATCGCCCTGGTCGGCACCGTGGTCGGACGAGGCCCCTTCGGAGTCCTGCCGCACGACAAGTCGCTTTTTCACCTCGGCATCTATCTCGTGACGGGCAGCCTGCTCGTGATGCTCTGCGGCGGTCTCGCCAACGAATGGCGCCACGCCACCAAGGCGCTGGCCGACACCGTTGCCGGACTGGAGCGGCGCGTCGCCGAGGCGACCGCCGAGACACGCGAGAACGCGCGCCAGATTCTCCAGCTCCTCGAGCAGTCGCCGTTCCCGCTGGTGATGACCGTGCTCGATACCGGCATCGTCCTCTTCATCAACGAGCGCGCGGGCGAGCTCTTCGGCGTGCCGCCGCACGAGGCGCCCGGCAAGGTCGCCCCGGACTTCTGGGTCGAGCGCGGGCAGCGCGACGCCTTCGTCGAGGCGCTGAAGGCCGCCGGCCGTGCGCGGGACATGGAGGTCGTGCTGAAGGATGCCGCCGGCGAGCCCTTCACGGCGCTGATTTCCGCCATCATCACGACCTTCGACGGGCAGAGGGTTCTCGTGGTCGGGGTCGCGAACATCGAGGACCGCAGACGCACCGAGGATGCGCTGCGCGCGGCGAAGACTGCGGCCGAGCAGGCGAGCCGCGCCAAGTCGGTGTTCCTGGCGAAGATGAGCCACGAGCTGCGCACGCCGCTGAACGCGGTGATCGGCTTCAGCGAGGTCATCGCCACCGAGGCCTTCGGCAGCGTCGCGCCGAAGTACCGGGAGTACGCCGGTGACATCAACGCCAGCGGGCGCCACCTGCTGCAGCTCATAGACGAGTTGCTCGATCTCGCGCGGATCGAGGCCGGCCGAACGAAGCTGGTGGAGGAGACCGTCGCCATCGAGCCGCTGGTGCGCGAGGCCGTGCGCATGTGCCAGCAGGTCGGGAGCGCGGAGAGCCAGGTCGCCGTGCATCTCGACCTGCCCTTCGAGGAGATCCGCGCCGATGCGCGGGCACTCCGCCAGATGCTGCTGAACCTGCTGGGGAACGCGTTCAAGTTCTCGCCCGACGGTGGCCAGGTCGAGATCGCGCTGCGCTGGGACGGCACGGACGTGATGGTCGAGGTCAGCGACGAAGGGATCGGGATCCCCGAGCACCGGCTAGCCGAGGTCGGCAAGCCCTTCGTCCAGGTCGACGACGGGTACAGCAGGCGCCAGGGCGGCACGGGAATCGGCCTGTTTATCACCCGCTCGCTGGCCGAGCTGCATGGCGGCTCGCTGGAGGTCGCACGGCGCACCCCCAAGGGCACTCGCGTGACGATCCGCCTGCCGGGCTCGCGCGTGATCCGCCGCGCGCCGGCAGAAGCTGAGGGTCCGATCCCGACGGCCTGATGCCGGCGAGCGGGTCGGGGCGGGCGATATATCGGAATGGCCGCGCGGCAGGGCTGTTGTCACCGGGTCGAACAACCCGGAGGGGACCAGCCATGACCGACGGCTCCAGGAGCGACCGTGATCGAGAGGAAGAGGCGCGCAGGACGCCTGGTCGACCCGCGCAGGATGCGGATGCCGATGCCGCCGAGGATGCGGCCCCCGGCGGGGCTGGCGCATCGAGCGGAAAGGCCAATCCAGCCGAGGAGGGAAGGGGTGTCGGTAGCGGCGGCGCGCCGATCCCGGAAATCGGCGGACAGCGCCGCGATGCCGCCGCGGGACCGGGCACGGACGGGACCGTGCTGCCGGGAAACGTGTCGCGGCGGGGGGCGCCCGGACGGACCGAGCGCTGACCCCCAGGAACGCGGGCCGCGGGGGGCCCGGGGCGCAGCGCCCGGGGTCAGGCGGCCTGGCGGGGCCGGAGGGTGGCGACGCGCTGGTAGTTGCGGCGCTCCTCGATCAGCTTGTCCAGCAGGTCCTGCAGGCTCTCGCGCTGGAAATCGCTCAGGGCTCCGTCCAGCTCGACCGTCACGTGGCCGATGAAGCGGTCCAGGATCCGGGCGTGGGACGCGGCAGCGTCGACGACCTCGGGACGGATGGCGACAACCGACATGACTTCACCTCAGGGCTCGTGTTTGTGAGGTGATATTCGCGTCACGACACTTAACGCACGGTTAATATTGCGCAGTCCCTGTGCCTGTACTTCGAGTTACTACTTGTTTCTATTAGTACCTCTTTAGAGCTGAACGGTCGGAGCCGCCGGGTTGCCCAGGATGGAACGGATCCTGACTGCAACCTGCTTGGTGGCGGGACCGACGGCGACATAGTCGAAATCGATGCTCCTCGCTGCCGCGAACTCCGTGAAGGCGCGGTATTCATGGTCGCGCCAGGTGCGGTTCCCCACGTACTCGTCGAAGACGAGGATGGTGCCGGGACGCAGACGGTCCGCCAGTCCCTCCAGCACCGTCCGCGTCGACGAGTAGATGTCGCAGTCGATATTGGCGAAGCGCAGGGGAGACGGATCCGCAGCGAGGAAGGCGGGCAGCGTGTCCTCGAACCAGCCAGGATGCAGCCTTGCGCCGGGGATGACCGAAGGCAGTTCTCCCCCCGTGGTGTAGGTGCCGGCGGCCTCCTTGCCCCAGGCCTCGGGCAACCCCTCGAAGGAGTCGAAGCCGTGGACCTCCTGGCCCGCGGCAGCGGCAATCACCTCCAGGCTGGTGCCGCGGCGCACGCCGAATTCGAGGACCAGGCCGGGACCCCTCGCAAGGGACAGGGCGTGGCGGAGCAGTTCGGCGCTGACGCCGAACAGCCGCCAGCCCGCTGCCATGTGCGGCAGCAGGGCGCGCACCGCCTCGACCATGTGGCGCTGCCCCGGATGTCGCGCGAGTCCCGCGGCATAGACCGCCTCGGCCTCGCCGTCGCGGCCCAGGAGCAGGAGCAGCGCGCAGAGCTGCCCGAGATACTTGCGGTTGGCGCCGCGGCACGCTGTCGCGCGCCGCAGGCGTTCCAGGGCGCCTTCCGGCCCCTCGACCGACAGGGCGGGCCCGTGGCTCGCGAACCAGCCGGCGCCATGCTCGGGATCGAGCGCCAGCAG
Source organism: Arenibaculum pallidiluteum (assembly GCF_017355985.1). GTDB lineage: Bacteria > Pseudomonadota > Alphaproteobacteria > Azospirillales > Azospirillaceae > Arenibaculum > Arenibaculum pallidiluteum. Next base: position 279,279 of record NZ_JAFIQU010000004.1, on the reverse strand, counting down.
GCGGTCGAGAGCTTCCAGCGCCTTCGCCGGCTCGCCCAGGGCGTGGTGCGAGATCCCCTTCTCGTAGAGTAGGTCCGGATCGGCCGATCCTCCGGCCAGCCGGATCGCGTCCCGGAACCGCGCGTCGCGGCGCAGGGCCCCGGCCAACGCGGGGAGCCCCCGGGGGTGTCCCGAGGCGGCCGCGCGTTGCAGCAGCGTCACCGCGCGGAACGCATCGCCGGCCAGCAGATGGGCCCTTCCGAGGCGCAGCAGCGCGTCCAGGTCGGCGGGGTCCTGCTCCAGCGCGCGGCGCAGGTGAAGGCGCGCCTGCGCGTGCTCGCGCCGGCCGAGGCGCGCAGCGCCCAGCAGCCCCTCGACCTCGGAGCCGGCGGGAAGACATTCCAGCAGGCGCAGCGCGGCGTCGTAGCGGCCCGATCCGATCAGCGAGCGCGCTTGGGCGAGATCCCGCGCGGGCTCCTGCGTGACGGCGCTGAGGCCGCCGCCCCTCAGGCCGCGGCCCCGCAGCACTTCTTGTGCTTCTTGCCGCTTCCGCAGGGGCAGGGATCGTTCCGCCCGACTTTCGGGCCGACGACGCGCTGGCGCGGCCCCATGCTGCCTTCCACGTACCACCAGCGGCCATCCTGGCGGGCGAACCGGCTGGTCTCGTGATGGACGTAGTCCTTGCCGCCGGTGCGGAAGCGCGCGACGAACTCGACCATCCCCGCGTCATCGTCGGGACCACCGCCCTCGGTCGCGCGGATCTCAAGCCCCGTCCATTCGCTGTTGCGGGCCCAGTCGGTGACCTGGGCGCGGTCGAAGTCCTCGCCGGTACCCGGGAGCAGCGTCGATTCCAGGTAGTCGATATTGCCGACGGCGAAGGCGGAATAGCGCGAGCGCATCAGCGCCTCAGGGTTCGGCGGCACGGCCTCGCCCGACAGGAACGGGCCGCAGCAGGCACCGAATTCCTTGCCGGAGGCGCAGGGGCAGGACGACATGGGGTGATCTCTCCGGAATGTGCAGAGGCGATGGAATAGCGGGCACCGCGCCGCCGGCCAACCCCAAACCTCCGGCGCACCTGTCCGCTTTTGGTCACGGAGGTCGCAGCCTTGTCACTCCGTACCACTTTCGCGGCGGATCATCATGGGCAAAACACCCGAGGAGGGACCATGAAGAAGGCTGTAGCCGCGATGATCCGGCCCGACCCTGCCAGGGCCGTCGAGGAGACCACCCTGAGGGCGATCCGGGACCTGGAGATGTTGGCCCGGTCATGCCCGCAGGTGCGGGCCTACGAGATCCAGCACACCCTGACGCTGCTCCGCGCGTCCCTGCCCCGCTGAGGCCGGCGCGGACGCTCCGCGACGGTTGCGGCCCCGCGCTGTTGCCCGGGGACCGCAACCGTCGGGAAGAGGACATGACCGCGGCCGCGCTGAAGATCCACGAGCGCCTGTGTAGGGCCTATGGCTGCCCGATCGCCTATTTCCACGACCTCGACCCGCTCGACGAGCTGATCTCCTCGCTGCTCTCGCACCGGACCCGAAACCGCGACTCCGGGCGGGCCTTCCGGGCCCTGAAGGCGCACTACGCCGACTGGGGCGCATTGCGCGATGCGCCTGTCGAGGAGGTCCAGGCCTTGATCGCGGGGGTCACCTGGCCGGAGCAGAAGGCGCCGCGGATCCAGGCCGTTCTGCGCGGAATCGGCGAGGCGGCGGGCCGGCTGAGCCTCGATTTCCTGGAGGGCATGCCGGTCGCCGAGGCGCGCGCATGGCTGGAACGTCTGCCGGGCGTCGGGCCCAAGACCTCGGCGGCGGTCCTCAGCTTCAGCCGGCTGCGCCAGCCGGCGCTCCCGGTGGACAGCCATCATCACCGCGTCGCGGTGCGCACGGGGCTGATTCCCCCGACCCTCGCCGTCGGGCCCGCGCATGCCGCGCTGGCGGCCATGCTGCCGACGGATTGGGACGCGCAGCAGATCTACGACAACCACGAGGTCATGATGCTGCACGGGCAGCGCTGCTGCTTCTTCCGGGCGCCGGCCTGCGATCGCTGCGTGCTGCTGGATCTCTGCCCGACCGGGCGGGCACGCCTCGCGGCGCCGTCGGTCCGTGCCGCCGACGGGGTCGATCCTGCGCTGCGGGCGGTCAGGCGCGCCGAATCGCTCGGCGGCGGCAGCGCGGGCTCTTGATCCCCGGGCCTGCGGCCTATTTCCCCTTCCGGTCGCCGGCCGCGACCATCGGCATCGAGGGACTAGCGTGTCAGCGTATCAGCAGGAATTCGGCCAGGGCGAGCCTTGCCCCGGCTCCGCCGCGGACGGACCGCGCATGGGGTGGTGCTGCCTGTTTGTCCCGCCCGACGGGGATGCCGCGACCGCGCGGCGGATGAATCCCGGCACCGTCACCGTGACGACCCTCTCACGGCTCGGCCCGGCAGCGGCCGTCGCCAAGCTGCTGGAGGTGCTGGAGCGTAATCTCGGGGCCCTGTCGCTCCAGCTCGGCGTGGTCTCGGAGCAGCCGAGATGGCGCCGGCTGCTCCGCGTCAACAGCGGCCTCCTGCCGGCCTACACCCATCCGGTGGGACGTCCGCTCTATGCCGAGCCGGCGGTGCGCGCCCTGGTCGAGGAGGGGCTGGACCGGGCGGGACGGCTTGCCCGGGAGGCCGGAATCCGGGTCGGCTTCCATCCCGACCAGTATTGCGTGCTGAACAGCGCCAATCCCGTGACGCTCGCCAACTCGGTCGCCGAGATGGAATACCACACGGACATGCTCCGCATGATGGGCTTGGCGGGCGGCTGGCACCCCGGTGGAGCCCATGTGAACGTCCATGGCGGCGGCCGCGCGCCGGGGATCGAGGGATTCCTGCGGGGCTGGTCCCTGCTGTCGGAGGATGCGAAGGGGCTGGTGACGGTGGAGAACGACGAGGTTTCCTTCGGGCTCGAGGACCTGCTGCCCCTTGCCGGGACGCTGCCGATCGTCGTCGACCTCCACCATCACTGGGTCCGCTCGGGCGGCGAGTACCTGCGCCCGGGCGATCCGCGGCTCGATGCGGTGCGGGCGTCGTGGCGCGGCGTAAGGCCGGTGGCCCATGTCAGCGTGTCGCGCGAGGATCTGCTGCCGGACTGGGACCCGTCGGCCCTGCCGGACTATGCGCAGCTGGCGGCGCGAGGCCTGACGGCACGCGACCTGCGCGCCCATTCCGATCGCATGTGGAACCATGCGCTGAACGCCCTGGTGGCCAGCCACCTGTCCTGGGCCGACTTCGAGGTCGAGGCGAAGGCCAAGAACCTCGCGGTCGACGACCTGGAGAAGGATGTGCTGCGCCTGGGCGCGCTGCCCGCCGCGGCCTGAGCGGGCGCGAGCCTCAAGCCGCTCCAGGGTTCCTCCGGGGTGAGCCTAGTCCTTCTTCTTCGCGGGCTTGCGGCCGCCCTCGATGACCTGGAGCGCGGGGCGGGTGCTGCCGTCCCCGGCGCGGTTCGTGGCGGCGGTGCGCAGCCAGTCCGGCGTCTGCACGGGCCGGCGCAGGGTCCCCTTATCGGTCTCCACCGGGATCGGCAGGAGCGCGCCGAAGAACTCCGGCAGGTAGAGCGATCCGACCAGGACGAGGCCGGTCTTGCGCTCGCGCTGGAAGACGAGGCCGCGCGCCGGCGCCATGGGATCGTCGTAGCCGGCAATGCCGCGGAACAGCTCGATCAGTGTCGGGTCCAGCGTGTAGGACTCATCCGAACCCTCGAAGCTGCCGGCATCCTTGAAGGTGCTACGCCAGTCGACCCAGGGATCGGGGACCAAGCGGAAGTCCTCGCCGAAGATGATCTCCTCGGAGGGGGACGTCGCCTCCCACCACGCCAGCACGCCCGGCGCCTTTTCGTCCTGGGATGCGACCGAGGCGCCTTCGTCGGTGACGTGCAGCAGGCCCGGCTTCATCCAGCCCGGGATTTCGAGGCCCTGCACCGAAAGCTCCTCGCCCGCCGCGCCGTAGAGGGGCGGGGGCACCGGCATGCGGCAGGCGTCGACGACGCCGTCGGGAAGCAGGAAGCTGCCTGGGCGCGAGGCGTGTCCGGCCTTGTCGTAGATCGCCGCCAGGGACTCGCCGTTGCACGCGATCAGGAGCACGCCGCCATCGGGATGGGGCTCGACCCGATACCCCAGCAGGTGCGGCACGTCGAGATTCTCGCCGGTCAGCGGCGAGAGCAGCGGGATGTATCGTGCAGTGACGGCGGCCTCGAACCGGACCGGCCGCTTCGGGCGCCTGAACAAGTCGGTGTGTTCCCTGGACCGAGTTGAAGGGCGCCTACACTAGCGGGGCGGGGGCGGGGCGGCAAGCCGCGGTGCCGCCGGATCGTCCTCGCCGTCGGCCGGCGCCTCGCCGGCGAGCAGTGCGAGCCGGGCGAGCTCGAGCACCGCCGCGCGGGTCCGCGCGCCGGCGGTGAAGCGGGCGTGGTGCACGAACAGCGCGCCATCGACGCCTGTCGCTTCCTCCAGCTCCGCATCGCGCAGCCCGGCCCAGGGCGCGGGCAGGGGAAGCCGCTGGGCGAAGGCGCCGGGCTCGGGCCGGACACAATCCAGGCGCCATCGTCCGGCCTTGTCAGGGTACACCACGAGCAGGGCCGGCAGACCGGCCTCGAAGACGGCGCGTTCCCACGGCATGTTGCCGGGCAGCTCGATCAGCCGCGGATCCGGACTCCGCGCCGCGGCCTCCAGCACGGCGTCCCGCGCTTTCAGTTCGGACAGGAGATGAAGCGCCCGCCGGCGCAGCACCCCCTCGGCGAGGTCGGCGGCGGCCAGGAAAGCGGCGTCCTCGTCGGCGCCGGTTTCGTCCCACCGAGGATTCATCTCATCGACAAGGCTGGCGAGGGCCAGCGGGTCCACCTGCCCGATGCCGTTGTCGACGCGGTCGACCGGAAGGAACACCGTCCGATCCATAAGGCTCCAGAGCTCCTCGATCCAGGGGCGGGCCTCCTCGCCGACCACGGTTGCGAGCGCTCGGCGGCCGAAGTCGCGCCAGATCAGCCCGGCCGAGCTGTAGGGGGTGCCATCGGCCCGTCGCGGCCCATCCGACATGTGATGGTCGTAGCGGCCGCGCGCGGGGTCGTAGATCCCGCCGACATCGAACACGATTTCGGCACCGGCGATCACGGCGGCGTCGCGGGACCGTGCGAAGCGCGGCGGGCCGAGTCCCGGCTCGGCCAGGCGAAGCACGGCGAAGCCGGTCACCTCGTCGGCATGGAAGGTCCCGGAATGGGTCAGGGCGCGCAGGGGCATCACGTGATGAGTCGTCACGTGATGAATGGATTGCTCGCGCGCTCGGCCCCAATGGTCGAGGCGGGGCCGTGGCCCGGTAGGAAGGTCACGTCGTCGCCGAGCGGCAGCAGCTTCTGCCGGATCGAGCGGATCAGCGCCGCATGATCGCCGCCGGGCAGGTCGGTGCGACCCACCGATCCGCGGAACAGCACGTCGCCCACCAGGGCGAAGCGGCGCTCGGGCTGGACGAAGACGACATGCCCCGGCGTGTGGCCGGGACAATGGAGTACGTCGAAGCCGATCTCGCCGACCGTGACCCTGTCGCCCTCTTCGAGCCAGCGGTCCGGGACGAAGCTCCGTGCGGCCGGCACCCCGAACATCAAGGCCTGCTGCGCCACGGCCTCGATCAGGAAGGCATCGGCGCGTTGGGGCCCTTCGACCGGCAGGCCCAGCCGGTCCACCAGGTCGGCCACGCCTCCCACATGGTCGAGGTGCCCGTGCGTCAGCAGGATCTTCTCGGGCTCGACGTCCTGGGCCTCCACAGCCCGCAGGATCCGGTCGGCCTCGCCGCCGGGATCGATGATGGCGGCCTTCCGCGTCGCCTCGCACCAGAGGAGCGTGCAGTTCTGCTGGAAGGGCGTGACGGGGATGATGATCGTCTTCATGGCGCCATGGCGCTGCCTCGGAATGCCCGGCGACCTTAGCGCCGGGCCGCCGCGTCGGTCCACCCGGAACGGCGCCGGGCCTTCCGGCGGGGCTGCGCTGGACCACCGACGCCTTTGCCCCGCGAAGGTGGGTCAGGGCACTCTTTCGGGTCTTGGGCCTTGCCGCGGGGATCCCGACGCGCTATCCGGATCCCACGGCCCGGCCAGCGGGGACTACCTGCCGGGACAACCTGCGCGGCTCTCCGGCCCCTCGGGGACGACGCGGGGACAACGCATGAGGGCGCTTCCATCGCGCCCGACCTTCAGGAGGGAGCATGGACACCGAGTCGGTTCGGAACGCCTATCGTCGCTACGCAAAGATCTACGACGTCGTCTTCGGCGGCGTCTTCGCCTCCGGCCGGCAGGCGGCCGTGAAGCACATCAACAAGCGCGGCGGTCTGCGGATCCTGGAGGTCGGCGTCGGCACTGGGCTGTCGCTGCCGAAGTACCGCAAGGACAACCGCGTGGTCGGGATCGACCTGTCGCGGGACATGCTGGAGGTCGCACGCAAGCGGGTGGACGAGCTGAAGCTCCCCAACGTCGAGGCGCTGCTGGAGATGGACGCCGAGAACCTGGAGTTCCCGGACGCGAGCTTCGACGTGGTCGTGGCCATGTTCGTGATGACGGTCGTGCCGAACGTCCCCCGCGCCATGGCGGAGCTGGAGCGCGTGTGCAAGCCCGGCGGCGACATCCTGATCGTGAACCACTTCGCCACGACCGAGCCGGGTCTGCGCCGCACCATCGAGCGCAAGATGGCGCCCTTCTCAAAGAGCCTGGGCTGGCGCCCGGACTTCTCGCTGGATTCGCTGCTTTCGAGCTCACGGGTGCAGGTGCAGGCGATCCATACGGTTCCCCCCTTCGGCCTGTTCAGCCTGCTCGAATGCCGCTCACCCGGCATCGCCGGCGCCACCGCCGGCGGCGCCCTGCACGCGCCGCCTGCCGGGCCCTGATCTGACGCCCTGATCCAAGCGCCCTGACCTGACGGGTCGCCCGCGCGGCGGGGCCGCCGTCCCGATGATGCGATGCCCGGTCCGCCGCGAAGCGGGACCCGGGCATCGCGCTTGCGGCAATGCGCGTCCCGCGCCGGGAAAGACCGCGAAAAACGGCGATCGATGCAGTATCTAAGGGCGGACGCCATGCGGCCACCCAGCTCGAGAACACGCCGACAGTGCAGAACTCCACCTCTTCAAGGCTCTCCATCGCGCCCATGATGGACTGGACGGACCGGCACTGCCGGTACTTCCATCGGCTCATCACCGGACGGACGCTTCTCTACACGGAGATGGTGACCACGGGCGCGGTGCGCTTCGGCGACCGCGAGCGCCTGCTCGGCTTCTCGCCGGAGGAGCAGCCCCTCGCGCTGCAGCTCGGCGGGTCCGATCCCGAGGCGCTCGCCGAGTCCGCCCGGATCGGCGCCGACTGGGGCTATGCGGAGATCAACCTGAACGTCGGCTGCCCCAGCGACCGGGTGCAGTCGGGCCGCTTCGGCGCATGCCTGATGGCCGAACCGGACCTGGTTGCGCGCTGCATCGAGGCGATGATGCGCGCCGTGCCCGTGCCGGTCAGCGTCAAGTCGCGCATCGCCATCGACGAGATGGAGGAATGGCCGACGCTGGAGCATTTCGTGCGCACGGTCTCCGCCACCGGCTGCACGCGCTTCGTCGTCCATGCCCGCAAGGCCTGGCTGAAGGGGCTCAGCCCGAAGGAGAACAGGGACGTTCCGCCGCTGCGCTACGAGCTTGTGCACCGCCTGAAGGCCGAGTTTCCGCAGCTCGATGTGTCGATCAACGGCGGCATCCGAACTCTCGACACGGCGGTGGAGCATCTCCGCCATGTCGACGGCGTGATGATCGGCAGGGCCGCCTACGAGGATCCCTGGATGCTGGCTGAGGCCGACAGCCGGATCCACGGCGTCGGGGGGCCGGCTTCCGACCGCCACGGCGTCGTGCTGGCCATGATCCCCTATGTGGAGCGCATGCGTGCTCGCGGCGTGCCGCTCTCGGCGATCACGCGGCACATGCTCGGCCTGTTCAATGGCCTGCCCGGAGCGCGCAGCTGGCGGCGCACGCTGAGCGAGCGGGCACCGCGCCCCGAAGTGGGGCCGGAGGTGCTGCTGGCGGCCTTGGAGGCGGTTCCGCCGGCACTGGCGGCCTGACGCCGCACGGCCCGGCGGGCCGGGCTTCAGGCGGGCGGGCTCAGGAGGCGGGAGCCGGGAACTCGGCGCGCTCGGTCGCCTGACCCACCCCGAAACCCTGGGACTCCGCATAGCGCATCAGGACCCGGCGGCGGGCGCGATCCGCGCTGGGGGCCCATACCAGGAAGGTGCGCCAGGGCATGTAGGGACGAGCGGGGTCGCCGCTGCGCCGCCCCACAGGCACTTCCCACAGGGTATCGCCCATGGTTTTCCGCTCGTCCAGGACGACCAGGGGCGAGGCGCGCTGGCGCAGGGTCGCGATCGCGTGCTCGACTCCCGCGCATTCCTCGGTCAGCCGGTCCTCGCGCGCGGCCTCGTCCAGCCGCGTCTCGCGCAGGCGCAGGCTCTCTCGCGCGATTCCTCGCAGCATCCGGCTGAGCTGGGCGCATTGCTTGCGCGCGACTTCGATCTCCCTGGCGGTGGCCCGGATGGTCTTGACCACCATCAGGATCGCGACCGCCAGGGCGCCGGTCACAAGCACCAGCGAGAAGAGGATGACGGGATCCATGCTCAGGCGGCCGCCTTCGGGCCCCTGTCCGTCCCGGGCCGTTCGACCAGCATGGCCAGATGCCGCGGCGCCCGGTCCATGGCGGTGACGGCGAAGCCCAGGCTGTCCGGGAATGCTTTCTCGACGGCCTCGCGGGCCTCGTGCGGAGTGGACGCGAGCACCAGGACGGTCTGGGCCGCCGCCCAGGACCGGTCGAAGAAGAATGCCCCGCCTGGGCGCGGGGTGATGGCGTCGGGGTTCCGGTTTACGACCTTCCCCATCCAAACCTCCGCGCCGCGCCGGGGGGTCTCGACATCGATGATTCGGATCGCGGCCACGGTCGCGCCCTGCACGAGCACGCGCTCGTGCATGAGCTCGCGCCGGCGCTGCTCCATGCGATTGGCGAGCCCGGCCGCGGCGATCAACTCGCGCCGGCGCTGGGCGACCCGCTGGGCGAAGCCCTGCTGCATCTTCTGTATCGCGACCTTGCGGCGGCGCAGCCTGCGCAGCTCGGGGCCGAGGCCGAGCCAGCGCGGAAGCAGCACCGCCCCGAGCATGATCACGCCCACCGCGCACAGGGACAGGATGTAGCCGAGCATTTCCGCTTTAGCCAGGGGACCTAGTCCGATTGAGATAACGCAGACCGCCCGGTTCCGCCAGCGGTGCGTTCCGCCTGCGGCGCCTTCGGACCCGGCGGATGCATCCGCGATACGGCGTCCGCGATGCGCGTCGGCTCGGGTAGGCGATAGCGTCCAAGCATCCCAAGGATCAGTCGGACCGCGCTCTCCTGCGATACGCGATGGCCCGTCGAGACGAAAACCGGCGAGATCCCGTCCCGGGTGCGCAGCACCGTCCCGACGACCTCGTGCCGGTGGATCAGCGGCGACTGGTCGCCCCTGGTCGGACCCGGCGGAACGAAGCGCCCGCACAGCAGGCTCTTTCCGACGCCGATCGTGGGCAGCCCGGAAAGCACGCCCACATGGCTCGCGATGCCGAGCCGCCGTGGATGCGCGGTCCCGTGGCCGTCGACGACGACCAGATCCGGACGCTCTCCCAGCATGGCCAGGGAATCGAGCATGGCCGGCACCTCCCGGAAGGACAGCAGGCCCGGGACGTAAGGGAAGCGCGTGGGCTTGCAGACGAGTGCGCTGCGCAGCAGCGTCATGTCGGCCGCGTCCAGCAGCACCGCCGCAGCCCAGGTGACCGAGTTGTCCGCGGCGTAGTGCGCGTCCAGCGCAGCGACCCGGTGCACGGGCCCGAAGCGGTCGTCCCGCTCCACGAGGCCGCGCAGCCTTTCCTGGACCGCCCTAGCAGCCGCAGGATCGGTAGGCCAGAGCTCCGACGCCATGGGATCCAGCACCGGCGCGTCGTGATGCCCGTCCAGATCCATCCCCTCCCTCCCGATGGTCCCCCCGGGATCAAACATGGCGTGGCACGCGGCGTCACAGGCAATGGGTGCTGAGCTCGCGCGACGAAGGGCCTGGGGCGCTGTTCACCGCTATGGAAATTCGGTCCTGGCGGCGAACGGATGCCGCCGCGGCATCATCTTGCGGAACACGAAGGAGACGTTCATGAGCCCGTCCGACGAGCGCAGGGAGATGGAGGATAAGCCCGTGGGCGAGCGTCCGCAGGACGTCCGCTCGCGGCCCGAGGTCATCATGGAGCGCGACGCCAAGCACCTGGCGGACGAGGCCGAGTATGACACTGCCGGCATCGACGACGCAGACGGGACGGCGGACGAATCCACGCGGACCGGGTCGGCCGGCGGGCGACGGATCAAGGCGCAGACGCCGGACGGAAAGCCCTACGCCGACAGCCAGGATCCCGACGGCCGTTTCGACGGCGTCTCCAACACAGGCAGCGGCAGCCTCGACTGACGCGCCCGGCGAAGGCGGGGGGGCATTCCGTCACCCCGCGGGAGCCCGGCTTGACCAGGGGAGGGTCAATCTGCCACTCGTTGGCCGGACGGCGGCGCTGCGGCCCGCCTTGGGATTCCTGGGGTGCTTGGGCGTGCAGAGCGGGCGGGAAAGCTCGGGGATTAAGCCCATCCTGTCGGTCCGGCTGGCTGACGGAGAAAGGCTGCTGATCGCACGGCTCTCCAATGCCGGCGCATCGAGCCAGTCCAATCGCTTCGTACTCAGGCGTTCGGACCTTCGGCCGCCCTGGGAGCAGCCGGAGAAGGGCTATTTCGGCTATGCCGACGTGGCCCGCGCGCTGATCGCCAACGGCTGGCGGGCCGCGATCGTCGAGATCATGCCGACAGCCGACCCCGAGGAGAACCGCATCCGCCATCTCGGCCGCAGGAAACTGCATGCCTTTCTGGTCCAGGCGGCCATCGACCGGGAGAGAACGGACTGACGGCCGCTCCGCGCGGCCGCGCTATCAGGTTGCGGGGGGGCGTCCGTCCGCGTCCAGCCCGCACCCGCGTAGTGCGAAGGCGACGACCTCCTCGGTGATCGCGTCGTAGGCGGCTTCCGACAGATCGGCGACGCCCAGCACGGCATGGACCTGGACGGCGAAATCCGCCCAGGTCTGGGTCATCGCCCACAGCATGAAGAACAGAGCCCTTGGATCGACGCGCGCCATGCGGCCACCGCGGATCCAGCCTTCGATCACCTTGCCCTTCTGCTCGACGCGGCGGCGCAGGTCATCCGAGAGATAGGGTCCGATGAACAGCGCGCCGTGCAGCACTTCGTTCGCGAAGACGCGCGAGGCGTGCGGCCGCTCGCGGCTCCAGCGCATCTTGGCGCGGACGTAGCTGCCCAAGGCTTGGGCAGGATCCCCGTCGGGAACGAAGGCGTCGGCCTCGCCCAGCCAGGTTTCGAGGATGTCGGTCAGCACCGCGCGGTAGAGCGCCTCCTTGGTGCCGAAATAGTAGTGCAGGTTGGGCTTCGGCATGTGGGCGGCCGCGGCGATCTCCGACATGGAGGCGCCCTTGAAACCGCGCTCCGCGAAAACCCGCTCCGCAGCCTGAAGGATTGTCGCCTCGCTCCGCAGGCCCGAGGCCCGGCGTGCACGCCCACTGGCCGGTACCTCCGCCGATATAATGGTCATCTTGGATCCATTCTGCCGCTCCGGAAGGCAAAAATGGAACATATTGACCGTTCGGTCAAACACGCCGTACCGTTCTTTCCAAGAAGCGGCGGCCGCGCGAACGCGCCAGCCGCCTGAACCTTCCGGACAGGGAGCAGGTTCATGACAATGCAGTCCGATGTCGCCGCGGGGCGGCTGAGCCCGGACGAATACCGGCGCAACTTCGACCTGGACGCGACGCCGCCGCTCACCGGCCGTCAGGCCGTTATCGAGGCGAACCGCTGCTACTTCTGCTATGACGCCCCCTGCGTCGAGGCCTGTCCCACCGGCATCGACATCCCGGGCTTCATCCGCGGGATCGCGACGGGAAACGTGAAGGGTGCCGCCGTCACGATCCTGGAAGAGAACGTGATGGGCGGCATGTGCGCCCGCGTCTGTCCGACCGAAATCCTGTGCGAAGGCGCCTGCGTGCGCATGGCGCAGGAGGAGAAGCCGGTCGCGATCGGTCTGCTGCAGCGCTTCGCCACCGACGCGCTTTTCGAGGCTGGCGGGCAGCCCTTCGCGCGCCAGCCTTCCACCGGCCGCCGCGTCGCCGTGGTCGGCGCCGGGCCGGCCGGGCTCTCCTGCGCCCATCGTCTGGCCATGTTCGGTCATGAGGTCACGGTCTTCGAAGCGCGCCCGAAGGCCGGCGGGCTGAACGAGTACGGCATCGCCGCCTACAAGGCGGTCGGCGGCTTCGCCCAAGCCGAGGTGGACTTCATCCTGGCCCTCGGGGGCATTTCGATCGAGCACAAGGCGCTCGGCCGCGACGTCTCGCTGGGCGAGCTGCGCCGCGAGTACGACGCCGTGTTCCTTGGGCTTGGGCACAACGCGGTCAACGCGCTGAACGTCGCCGGCGAGGATCTCTCGGGCATCTTCGATGCCGTGGATTTCATCGCGCGGCTGCGCCAGGAGCCCGACAAGTCCAGGCTGCCCATCGGACGCAAGGTGGTTGTGATCGGCGGCGGGAACACCGCCATCGACGCCGCGACACAGGCCAGGCGCCTGGGCGCCGAGGACGTGACCATGGTCTACCGTCGCGGCCCTGAGACCATGAGCGCCACCTGGGCGGAGGTCGAGTGGGCGCAGACCAACGGCGTGAAGATCAAGCACTGGGCACAGCCGCGCCGGGCGATCGGGCACGGCGGGCGCGTGATGGAGATGGAGTTCGAGTACACGCGCCTCGACGACGGGGGGCGCCTCGTCGGCACGGGCGAGACCTTCACGATCCTGTGCGACCAGGTCTTCAAGGCCATTGGGCAGCGCTTCGTGCCGTCGCCCTTCGATGCTGCGGCGGGCGAGGTGCTGGAGCTGAGCAGGGAAGGGCGCATCCTCGTGAACGAGGACCGCGAGACCTCGCTCAAGGGCGTCTATGCCGGCGGGGACTGCGTCCCCGGCGCCGACCTGACGGTGAGCGCCGTCCAGGACGGCAAGCTCGCCGCCCACGCCATCGACCGCGCGCTCCGCGCCTGAGGGGACCAGCCATGGCCAGCATCGCCAGCAGCTTCATCGGCATCAAGTCGCCCAACCCGTTCTGGCTCGCCTCCGCTCCGCCGACCGACAAGGAGGTCAACGTCGTCCGCGCCTTCAGGGCGGGCTGGGGCGGGGTCGTCTGGAAGACGCTGGGCGAGGATCCGCCCATCGTCAACGTGTCCTCGCGCTACGGCGCCTACAGCTACCAGGGCGCCCGCGTCGCCGGGCTGAACAACATCGAGCTGATCACCGACCGCCCGCTGGAGGTGAACCTGCGCGAGATCACGGCGGTGAAGAAGCAGTTCCCCGACCGCGCGATGATCGTCTCGCTGATGGTCCCCTGCGAGGAGGAGAGCTGGAAGCGCATCCTGGGGCGCGTCGAGGAGACCGGCGCCGACGGGATCGAGCTGAACTTCGGCTGTCCCCACGGCATGTCGGAGCGTGGGATGGGATCCGCCGTCGGGCAGGTGCCCGAATACGTCGAGATGGTGACGCGCTGGTGCAAGCAGCACTCGCGCATGCCCGTCATCGTGAAGTTGACGCCGAACATCACCAACATCCTGGGCCCCGCGCGTGCCGCGAAGCGCGGCGGGGCCGACGCCGTGTCGCTGATCAACACGATCCAGTCCATCATGTCCGTCGATCTGGACCTGATGGCGCCGACGCCGACCGTCGACGGGAAGGGGACCCATGGCGGCTATTGCGGGCCGGCAGTGAAGCCGATCGCCATGCGCATGGTGGCCGAGATCGCGCGCGATCCCGAATGTGCCGGCATGGCGATCTCGGGGATCGGCGGCGTCTCCACCTGGCGCGACGCGGCCGAATTCATGGCGCTGGGCGCGGGTACCGTCCAGGTCTGCACGGCCGCCATGACGCACGGCTTCAGGATCGTGGAGGACATGGCGGACGGGCTCGCGAACTGGATGGAGGAGAAGGGCCACGCGACGCTGCGTAGCTTCCAGGGCGCTGCGATCCCGAACTTCGTCCACTGGGAGGACCTGAACCTCAACTACAAGATCATCGCCGAGATCGACCAGGACCTCTGCATCAAGTGCGGCAAGTGCCACATCGTCTGCGAGGATACCTCGCACCAGGCGATCGGGGCGCTGCGGGTCGAGGGGCAGCGCCGCTACGAGGTGATCGACGCCGAGTGCGTGGGCTGCAATCTGTGCATGCATGTCTGTCCCGTCGACGGCTGCATCACCATGGTCGAGCACAAGACCGGGCTCCCGCCGATCACCTGGAAGGAGCACCCCAACAACCCGATGCGGCGGCCGCTGGAGGCCACCCCGGCCGAGTGACGCGCGGCGCCGTGCCTGTAAAATAGGCACGGCGCCGCTTCCGCTTCGGGTGGCGCGCCGCCGGTGACCGACGCTCCGCGCGCCGGCGGGCTGGCACCCGTCTTGCAGAAGCAGGCAGGAATCAGGGATGAGCCATGAACAACCTTAGAATCGATGCCCAGCGCCTCTGGGACACCCTGATGGAGACCGCCGAGATCGGCGGCACGCCAAAGGGCGGCATCTGCCGGCTGACGCTGACGGACCTCGACCGCCAGGTCCGCGACTGGTTCAAGGCCGCGGCCGAGGCGGCCGGCTGCACCGTGACGGTCGACGACATGGGCAACATGTTCGCGCGGCGGCCCGGCCGGGATCCCGGCCTTCCCCCCATCGCCATGGGAAGCCACCTGGATACCCAGCCGACCGGCGGGAAGTTCGACGGCATCCTGGGCGTCCTTTCGGGGCTGGAGGTGCTGCGCACGCTGAACGACGCGGGATACGAGACGCACGCCCCGCTCGAGGTCGTGAACTGGACCAATGAGGAGGGGTCGCGCTTCGCCCCGGCGATGCTGTGCTCGGGTGTCTTCGCCGGCGCCTTCACCCGGGAGTTCGCCGACAGCCGGACCGACCGCGAGGGCAAGCGCTTCGGCGACGAGCTCGACCGCATCGGGTACCGCGGGACGGAGCGCTGCGGCGACCACAGGCTCTCGGCGATGTTCGAGCTGCATATCGAGCAGGGGCCGATCCTCGAGGACGAGGGGAAGGAGGTCGGCGTCGTCACGGGCGTGCAGGGAATGCGCTGGTACGAGGTGACGGTCACCGGCTTCGAGAGCCATGCCGGCTCGACGCCCATGCATCTGCGGCGCGATGCGCTGCTGGCGGCGGCACGCATGGTGCAGGCGATCAACACGATCGGACACGACCATGCGCCGCAGGCCGTCACCACGGTCGGTCTGATGGAGTGCCGGCCGAACTCGCGCAACATCATCCCGGGCGAGGTCTTCTTCTCCATCGACCTGCGCCATCCCGACGACGCCGTCCTGGCGCGCATGGATGGCGAGGTGAAGGAGGCGATCGCGGCGATTGCCCGCGAATCCGGGGTGGAGGCGCGCGTCGAGGACATCTGGGACTCGCCCGCGGTGCGCTTCGATGCCGAATGCGTCGCCGCGGTCCGCGAGGCCGCCGCGGCCCAGGGCTTCTCGCATCGCGACATCGTCTCGGGCCCCGGACACGATGCCGCCTATGTGGCGCGCGTCGCGCCGACGGCCATGATCTTCGTTCCCTGCGAGAAGGGCATCAGCCACAACGAGGTCGAGAAGATCGAGTTCGACCAAGCCTCAGCCGGAGCCAACGTCCTACTCCAGGCCGTGCTATCCTACGACCGCACCCTTCAGGAACGCGCGCGATGAGCATTGCCCATGCGACCAGGACCGCCGCGGCGACGGCGGCCGCGGAGGCGCGGCCGCCGGTCGTCGAGGCGCGGCGCCTGACGCTGGTCTACCAGACGCCCGATGCGCCGGTGACGGCGCTGAGCGACATCGACCTGACGATCCGCAAGGGCGACTTCGTATCGCTGATCGGACCTTCGGGCTGCGGCAAGACCACCCTGATGCGGGTGATTGCCGATCTCGAGAGGCCGACCGGCGGCACGGTGACCGTGAACGGCGGCACGCCCGAGCAGGCCCGGCTCGACCGCTCCTACGGCTACGTGTTCCAGGCTCCGGCGCTGTACCCGTGGCGCTCGATCGAGCGCAACGTCATGCTGCCGCTCGAGATCATGGGCATGTCCAAGGCCGAGCGGCAGGCCAGGGCCAAGCGGTACCTGGATCTCGTGGGGCTCAGCGGCTTCGCGCGGAAGTTCCCATGGCAGCTCTCGGGCGGCATGCAGCAGCGCGCCTCCATCGCGCGCGCCATGAGCTTCGAGCCCGAGCTGCTGCTGATGGACGAGCCCTTCGGGGCCCTGGACGAGATCACGCGGGACAAGCTGAACCTTCACCTGCTGCGCCTATGGGCCCAGACGGGGCTGACGGTCGTCTTCGTCACGCATTCGATCCCCGAGGCCGTGTTCCTGTCCTCGCGGGTCGTGGTGATGTCGCCGCGGCCCGGCCGGATCGTCGAGGTGATCGACAGCGACCTGCCCCGCGACCGCGATCTCGAGGCCCGCGAGACGCCGGCCTTCCTGGAGATCGCCCATCGGGTGCGCATGGCGCTCCGCGAGGGACACAGCTATGACTGAGCGCCGCCGCGGAGGCCGCCCGTGACGGCGGCGGCGATTCCGGCCGCGACGCGGCGCGCCGTGCCGCGCTGGCTTGCGGAGGGTAGGGCGCTTCCCGTGGCGGCGGTGCTCGCCGTGCTCCTGGTGGTCTGGTACGCGGCCTCGGTCTGGCTGAACGAGCCCCAGTCGCGCGAGCAGCTCGACCGGGCCGGAGCGCCCTGGACGGCGGCGGATCTGGTCGCCCATGCCTGGTCCATGGAGCGGCCGGTCCTTCCCGCGCCGCACCAGATCGGCGTCGAGCTCTATGAGAGCGTCCTGAACCGGCCGATCGATTCCCGGCGCAGCCTCGTCTACCACGCGCAGGTGACACTCTCGGCGACCCTGGCCGGCTTCGCCATCGGCGTCGCGCTGGGCATCCTGCTTGCGATCGGCATCGTCCATCTGCGCACGCTGGACAGATCCCTGATGCCCTGGATCATCGCCTCGCAGACCATCCCGATCCTGGCGATCGCGCCCATGGTGGTGGTGGTGCTCGGCAATCTCGGCTTCACGGGGCTCCTGCCCAAGGCCGTGATCTCGGGCTATCTCAGCTTCTTCCCGGTCACCATCGGCATGGTGAAGGGGCTGCGCTCTCCCGATCCGCTGCAGCTCGATCTGATGCGCACCTACAGTGCGGATCGTGCCCAGGTCTTCGCGAAGCTGCGCTGGCCTGCCGCCGTGGGCTTTCTGTTCCCGAGCCTCAAGGTCGCCATCGCCCTGGCGCTGGTCGGGGCCATCGTGGCGGAGCTTCCGACCGGCGCCCAGGCGGGGCTCGGCGCAAGGCTGCTCACGGGCTCCTATTACGGCCAGACCGTGCAGATCTGGGCCGCGCTGCTCATGGCGTCCTTCCTGGCGATGCTGGTGGTCGGCGCGGTCGGCCTCGCCGAGCGCGCGGCGGTCCGGCTGCGGGGAGGCCGGCTGTGAGCGCGGAGGGCACGAAGGCTCTGGGCGCGAAGCTATCGGGCCCGGGGCGAGCGCTGGATTCCCTGCCGGCCGCGCTGGGCCTCTTCGCGCTCTCGGTCCTGGCCGGGCTGCTGACGGTCGCCCGCATCGCAGCCGAGGGGATGGGCGCCTCCTCCGTGGCTCCGCTGCTGATCACGTTGATCGCCGGCACCAGCGCGCTGGTACGCCTCGCGGCGCGGGACGGATGGCCCGGCCGCATCGCGACGCCCCTTCTGTTCGGACTCCTGCTCCTCTGGGCCTGGGAGGTGGTCGTGACGGCCTTCCAGGTGCCGCGCGTGCTGCTGCCGGCGCCCTCCGCCATCGCGGACGCGCTCGGCCGCTCCTGGCCGACGCTGGCGGCCGATTTCCGGCAGACCTTCGTGCGCTCGGTGATCCCGGGATATGCGATGGGCTGCGGCGCGGGCTTCCTTGTGGCCATCGCCATCGACCGTTCGCCCTTCCTCCAGCGCGGGCTGCTGCCGCTGGGCAGCCTCGTCAGCGCCATGCCCATCGTCGGCATCGCGCCCATTATGGTGATGTGGTTCGGCTTCGACTGGCAGTCGAAGGCGGCCGTTGTCGTCGTGATGACCTTCTTCCCGATGCTGGTGAACACGCTGGCGGGGCTTGCCGCGGCGGGGTCCATGGAGCGCGACCTGATGCGCTCCTACGCGGCGGGGTATCTCCAGACGCTGGCGCGGCTGCGCCTGCCCAACGCGCTGCCGTTCATCTTCAACGCGCTGAAGCTGAACTCGACGCTGGCGCTGATCGGCGCCATCGTGGCCGAGTTCTTCGGTACGCCCATCGTCGGCATGGGCTTCAGAATATCCACCGAGGTCGCCCGCATGAACGTGGACGTGGTCTGGGCCACGATCGCCGTGGCCGCATTGGCCGGGTCCGCGTCCTACGGGCTGATCGCGCTGGTCGAGCGGGGGACGACGTTCTGGCATCCCTCGTTCCGAAAATGACGCCAGAAACGGGACAGGCTCTGCATCGAGGAGACCGGAATCATGAGGAAGCTGGCTGTGATCGCCGCGCTTGCGGCAGGGCTGACGGGCGCTGGCGCGGCCCAGGCCCAGGACAAGCTGACGCTGCAGTTGAAATGGGTCACCCAGGCCCAGTTCATGGGCTACTACGTCGCCCAGGCCAAGGGCTTCTACAAGGAAGCCGGGCTCGACGTGACCATCAAGCCGGGCGGGCCCGACATCAACCCGTCCCAGGTGATCGCGGGCGGCGGAGCGGATGTGGTCGTGGACTGGATGCCTTCGGCGCTGGCAACGCGCGAGAAGGGCGTCCCGCTCGTGAACATCGCACAGCCCTTCGAGCGTTCGGGGATGATGCTGACCTGCCGGAAGGACAGCGGCATCACCAAGCCCGAGGAGTTCAAGGGCAAGACGCTGGGCGTCTGGTTCGCGGGCAACGAGTATCCGTTCCTGTCCTGGATGAGCAAGCTGGGCTTCTCGACCGCGGGCGCCAGCCCCGACGTGAAGGTCCTGAAGCAGGGATTCAACGTCGACCCGATCCTGCAGAAGCAGGCCCAGTGCATCTCGACCATGACCTATAACGAGTACTGGCAGGTCATCGACGCCGGGCTTAAGCCCGAGGACCTGCTGGTCTTCAAGTACGAGGACCAGGGCGTGGCGACGCTCGAGGACGGGCTCTACGTCCTCGAGAACGCGCTGAAGGACCCGAAGACGGTCGACAAGCTCGCCCGCTTCGTGAAGGCCTCCATGAAGGGGTGGGACTACTCGGTCAAGAACCCCAAGGAGGCTGCCGGGATCGTGCTCGACAACGACGCGACCGGTGCGCAGACCGAGAAGCATCAGACCCGCATGGCCTCGGAGATCGCCAAGCTGGTCGGCAGCGATCTGAAGACGCTCGGCAAGCTGGATCCCGCGGCCTTCCAGCGCACCGTCGACGTGCTGATGGCCGGAAAGTCGGACCCGGTGATCACCAAGAAGCCCGAGGGCGCCTGGACGCACGACGTCTGGAGCAAGGCCATGGGCATGTAGGGCCGGCGGTTCGCCAGGAGGGATCCGGGCAAAGGAAGAGGGCGGGGCCTTGCGGCCCCGCCCTTTGCATTTCCTGGGATTCCCGGGCGCGGCGCCGCCGCGCGCATTTCACGGCGTGAAGGCGGCTGCGACCTCGCGGTCGACGCCCGCCGGCCTGGTCTGCTCGTTCCGGACCTCCAGCGCCTTGAAGGCCGGGGACCAGCAGGGACGCTCCACATAGCGTCCGGCGCCTCGCTCGGTGCGCAGGTCGCCGTCCTTCCAGACGAGCTTTCCGCGGCTGACCGTGTGCGAGGCCTTCCCTCTCACCTCCATGCCCTCGTAGATGTTGAAGTCGACGTTCTGATGATGCGTCTTGGCCGAGATCGTCCGATGCCCCTCTGGGTCCCAGACCACGAGATCGGCGTCGGCGCCCACCTGGACGGTGCCCTTGCGCGGGTAGATGTTGAAGATCTGCGCGCAGTTGGCAGAGGTGATGCGCACGAACTCGCTGGGCGTCAGCCGGCCCGAATTCACGCCGTGATGCCACAGGATCGACATGCGGTCCTCGATCCCGCCCGTGCCGTTGGGGATCTTGGTGAAGTTGTCCCTGCCGGCGGCCTTCTGCGGCGCGCAGAAGCAGCAATGGTCCGTCGCCGTCGTCTGCAGCGCGCCCGAGACCAGACCGGCCCAGAGCGCGTCCTGGTGATGCCTGGCCCGGAAAGGCGGGCTCATCACATAGGCGGCGGCGGTCTGCCAGTCGGGATTCCGGTAGACGCTCTCGTCGATCACCAGATGCTGCGCCAGCACCTCGCCGTAGACGCGATGCCCGCCGGCGCGCGCCCGTGCGATCGCCTGGGTCGCCTGCTCGGTCGAGACGTGGACGACATAGACCGGCGCGCCGAGCACGTTGGCGATCGAGATGGCGCGCTGCGCCGCTTCGCCTTCGACCTCGGGCGGGCGGGAGAGGGCGTGCCCCTCGGGCCCGGTGATGCCCATCTCGAGCATCTTGCGCTGTAGATGGAAGACGGCCTCGCCGTTCTCCGCATGGACCGTGCACAGGGCGCCGAGCTCCAGCGCGCGGCCGAAGCTGTTCAGCAGGACTCCGTCATCCA
This sequence comes from Arenibaculum pallidiluteum, assembly GCF_017355985.1. GTDB lineage: Bacteria > Pseudomonadota > Alphaproteobacteria > Azospirillales > Azospirillaceae > Arenibaculum > Arenibaculum pallidiluteum. The sequence continues at coordinate 258,569 of NZ_JAFIQU010000004.1, read as the reverse complement.
CCATGATGGCGCCCTTGTACGCCATGAAGTGCTTGAAGGAGTTCACGCCGTGCTCGCGCGTGAGTACGCCCATCTCCTCGGCGACCTTGTCGGACCACCAGGTCACGGCCACGTGGAAGCTGTAGTCAGCCGCCGCCTTCTCGGCCCAGCCGCGCCAGGTTCCGTAGGCTTCCAGCAGGGACTGCTGCGGGTTGGGAATCACGAAGTCGATGATCATGGTGGTGCCGCCGGCGATCCCCGCGGAGGTCCCCGTGAAGAAGTCCTCGCTGGCGGTCGTGCCCATGAAGGGCAGCTCCATATGCGTGTGCGGGTCTATGCCGCCGGGCATCACGTACTGGCCCCCGGCATCGACGATCTCGGCGCCCGAAGGCGCGTCGAGCCCGTCGCCGACCGCGACGATGCGGCCTTCGCGGCACAGGACGTCCGCCCGGAAGCTCTGATCAGCGGTCACCACCGTGCCGCCGCGGACAAGAACCGACATGATCTGCCTCTCCCGATTTTCTCCCTGTTGCGGGAAAGCGTAACGCGCGGAAATGAAGGCCGACAAGCGCGCGTTTGACCTATCGGTCAGCTTTCCCGCCGGCCGGTCATGCCGGTCCCGGCAGCCCTGCCGTGAGCGGGACGAAAGCAACGGCGCCGAGCGTCCGGTCGGCCCACGAATCCGGGCCGGTGCGCGTCAGCACGCGCAGCTCCTGGGCCCCGTGGGCGGGGCCCACCGGAAGGACCAGCCGGCCGCCGACGGCGAGCTGGCTCCTCCAGGCCGCCGGGATCTCCTGCGCGGCGGCGGCGCACAGGATGGCATCGAAGGGCGCCTCCTCGGGCCAGCCCAGCATGCCGTCGCCGGCGCGCACATGGACGTTGAGGATCCCCAGCCGCGCCAGCCGCTCGCGGGCGGCCTCGGCCAGCGGCGGGTGCCGCTCGACCGAGAAGACCTCCCGGGCGAGGCGCGCCATCACCGCCGCGGCGTAGCCGGAGCCGGTGCCGATGTCGAGAACCCGGCCGAGCGGCGGGCCCGCCGTCTCGGCCATCAGCGCGACGATGTAGGGCTGGGAGATCGTCTGGCCGCATCCGATCGGCAGCGGTCCGTCGGCATAGGCCTCATGGCGCAGGGCGGGGGGAACGAACTCCTCGCGCGGGATGGCGCCCATCGCAGCGAGCACCGCGGGATTGCCGATGCCGCGCGCCGCGAGCTGGCGTTCCACCATCCGGGCACGCTCCGCCGCCGCATCATCAGCCATGGGCCCCTCCTCAGCGCGGGTAGGGCACGACCTCCTGGTCGATGGCCCCGAACAGATCGTTGCCGTGGTTGTCGATCATCTGGATCCGGACCCGGTCGCCGTGCCGCAGGAACGGCGTCCGCGGCCTGCCTTCGGCGATGGTTTCCAGCATGCGCTTCTCCGCGATGCAGGCCGAGCCCTTGCTGCGGTCCAGGTTCGAGACCGTCCCCGACCCGATGATCGTGCCTGCGCCCAGGTGCCGCGTGCGGGCGGCATGGGCGATCAGCGTCGGAAAATCGAAGGTCATGTCGGCGCCGGCGTTGGGCTCTCCAAAGAGCTCGCCGTTGATCCAGCTCCTAAGCGGCAGTCGGATCTTGCCGCCGTCCCAGACGTCGCCCAGCCCGTCGGGGTCCGAGCAGACCGGCGAAAAGGCGGTGGCCGGCTTGCTCTGGAAGAAGCCGAAGCCCTTGGCGAGCTCGGCCGGTATGAGGTTGCGCAGCGAGACGTCGTTGACCAGCATCACCAGTCTGATGTGGCGGCGCGCCTCCTCGGGTGTCACGCCCATGGGGACGTCGTCTGTGATCACGGCAACTTCCGCCTCGAGATCGCAGCCCCAAGACTCGTCCGCGAGCTCGATGGGATCGCAGGGGCCCAGGAACCTGTCGGACCCGCCCTGGTACATCAGCGGGTCCGTCCAGAACTCCGGCGGCATCTTGGCGCCGCGCGCCTTGCGCACGAGCTCCACGTGATTGACGTAGGCCGAGCCGTCCGCCCATTGGAATGCGCGGGGCAGGGGCGCCGCGCAGGCCCTGGGGTCGAAGGGGAAGGCGACGTCGTCGATGGCGCCCTGGTTCAGCGCGTGGAAGGCGTCCTTCAGCGGCGCGTGGCAGTGCTGCCAGCGGTCGAGCGCCGCCTGGAGCGTCGGGGCGATCTCGGGAACCCTGATGGCCTTCCGCAGGTCGTAGCTCACCACCACGAGCGTCCCGTCGCGCCCGCCTTCCTTCAGCGATGCCAGCCTCACGAATCCCCCTTTCTGTCCCCGCCTTCGCTTGCGGGGTTGAACAGCCGAGCCGGACGGAGATCGCGGGCGGCGCCGGGCCGCCCGCGCAGCTTCCCGGCGTCAGTCGGCGCGCAGCACGCCGCGCTTGATCTGGTCGCGCTCGATGGATTCGAACAGCGCCCGGAAGTTGCCCTCGCCGAATCCCTCGTCGCCCTTGCGCTGGATGATCTCGAAGAAGATCGGTCCGATGACCGTCTTGGTGAAGATCTGGAGCAGCAGCCCTCCGCCCGGGGCGCCGTCCACCAGAAGCGCGTTCCGCTTCAGGCGGGCCACGTCCTCGCCGTGGGCGGGAAGCCGCTCCTCCAGCATCTCGTAGTAGGTGTCAGGCGGGCTGTCCATGAACTCGTTGGCGTTCGCGCGCAGCCATTCGACGGTTCCGTAGGCATCATGCGTCGCAAGCGCCACGTGCTGGATGCCCTCGCCCTTGTAAGCGCGCAGGTATTCCTCGATCTGGTCGACGCGGCCCTCGGGCGCGGCGGACTCGTTGATCGGGATCCGGATCTTGCCGCAGGGGCTGGTCATCGCCTTGGACTTCAGGCCGGTCAGCTTGCCCTCGATGTCGAAGTAGCGGATCTCGCGGAAGTTGAAGAGACGGGTGTAGAAATCCGACCACACGTCCATGTTGCCCTTGTAGACGTTGTGGGTCAGGTGATCGATCGTCTTCAGTCCGGCGCCCTCCGGCGAGCGCTCGACCCCCGGCAGGAACTCGAAATCGACGTCGTAGATGCTGCCCCGCGGGCCGTAGCGGTCGACGAGATAGAGCAGGCTGCCGCCGATACCCTTGATCGAGGGGATGTTCAGCTCCATGGGACCAGCCGTGGTCGGGCCGGCCTCGGCGCCGAGGGACAGGGCGCGCCGGTAGGCATGGGCGGCATCCTTCACCCGGAACGCCATGGCACAGGCGCTGGGGCCGTGCTCGCGGGCAAAGGCCTGGGCGAAGCTGTCGGGCTCCGCATTGATGATGAAGTTCACGTCGCCCTGGCGGTAGAGCGTGACGTCCTTCGAGCGGTGCCTGGCCACGGCCTTGAAGCCGAGCCGCTCGAACAGGGCGCCGAGCATGGCGGGGTCGGGCGCGGCGTATTCCACGAACTCGAACCCGTCGGTGCCCATGGGGTTGATGCTGTCGCGCGCAGTCGCATCGGTCATGATCGTTCCCCCGTGCCGGCCATCGCCGGAATGGTTTGTCATTGAAACGATTCTAGCGCCGGAAGGCTGCACGGTCCTGGCGACCGGTGCGCTGGCAGCGGCATCGGACGCACGGTAATGTCGCCCTGCGCCAATTTGGCGCACGGAGCATGCATGCACTATGGTCCAGCTCGACTCCTACGACATCCGCCTGCTGTCCGCCCTGCAGGAGGAGGCGCGCCTGTCGAACGTCGCCCTGTCCGAGCGGGTCCATCTCTCGGCCTCGCAGGTCCACCGGCGCCTGCGCCGCCTGGAGGAAGAGGGCGTCATCGCGCAATACCGCGCCCAGCTCGACCCGGACCTGATCGGGCTGGGCGTGCTCGCCTTCACCAGCGTCTCGCTGGAGCGCCACGGCGAAAGCCCGGCGCAGGCCTTCGCCCAGGCGGTCGCGCGCCTTCCCGAGGTGCTCGAATGCTTCTCGGTGACGGGCGAGGCCGACTACGTCCTGCGCATCGTGGCGCGCGACCTGAAGGCCTTCTCCGAGTTCCTGATGCACGCGGTCATGCCCATCCCGGGGGTACGCAGCGTGCGCTCCAACATCGTGCTGGAGACCGTCAAGCAGACGACGGTCCTGCCGCTCGGCCAGGCCGAGGTCCGGTAGGGCGGACGCGCAAAAGATGAGGGGCGGGCCGTTGTCGGCCCGCCCCTTTCAGGTCGAATGCGCTCGATGGTTTCCCCGGATCCCTCAGGCCCGCTCGGCCACCGGCTCCGCGGCGGGACGCCGGACCGGGCGCAGGCGGCGTGCCAGCGCGCCGAGGCGCAGGCCTTCGGGGAACAGGTCGCCGGCGGCGAAGAAGGCGGCCAGGGCGTTCGGAAGCGCCATCAGCATCAGCAGCGCCGACCACAGCTCGAGCTCGAGCGTCTCGGTCTTGTTGATGAGCTGCGCGGTCGCGGCGGCCACCACCAGCACCACCGTCAGGGCCAGCTCCGGGCCACCGGCAAAGCGGCCGGCCGCCTTCTTCTTGCCGTTGCCCTTGGCGGTGACCTTGAAGGGCTCGTGCTTCGTGAAGAGGCCCTTCAGGATCGCACGGCCGACGGTCATGCTCAGGCTCATGCCGATCAGCGCGGTGCCCAGCGTGTCGCGCCAGCCATGGCCCGAGGCCCAGCGAGTCAGCGCCATGCTCGACGCGGCGCGCAGGATGATCGCGGCGAGCGCCACGGCGGTCACCTCGACCGGCGGCAGGTGCAGCGGCAGGATGGTCGCGGCGAAGGTCCAGACTATCGCCATGAAGGCCGCCACGAGGCCGATCGCGTCGGCCCACCACCGCGCCCAGCCCGCGGCGAACTGCAGCTTCTGGGCGGGGTTCAGGCCGGGCACGCCGGGCAGCATCCGCTTGGCGTGCGCCTTCATGATCTGGACCGAGCCGTAGGCCCAGCGATGGCGCTGCTGGCGGAAGTCCTTGTAGCTGTCCGGCGCGCAGCCCGCGCCCAGGCGTTCGTTGGTGTAGTGGATCGACCAGCCGGATTCGAGCAGCTTCAGGCCGAGCTCGGTGTCCTCGACGATGCACCACTCGCTCCAGCCGCCGGCCTGCTCCAGGGCGGCGCGGCGGACCATGATCATGGTGCCGTGGCAGATCAGCGCGTCGTCCTCGTTGCGCTCGATCATGCCGCTGTCGAAGAAGGCGCGGTACTCGGCCGACATCAGGCGCTTGGGCGTCGATTCGGCGCCGTCGCGGTGCTCCTGCGGGGCCTGGACGATGCCGACGCGCGGGTCTGCGGCGAAGACGGGCGCCAAGCGGTCCAGCCAGTCCGGGTGCACCGCGTAGTCGGCATCCAGCACCGCCACCACCTCGGCGTCGGGAGCCGTCAGGCGCAGCGCCTGGTTCAGCGCGCCCGCCTTGAAGCCGGTGCAGGTGAAGTCGGCGAAGACGAAGCGACGCTGGCCGAGGCGGGCGTTCAGCTCCTCGCAATGGGCTTGGACGGGCGTCACCAGCGACTTGTCGGCGGTGTTGTTGATCGCGACGACCGCCTCCCAGTCCGGGTAGTTCAGGGCCGCCAGCGCGTCGAGCGTCTGCTTCATCATCGCAGGGTTCTCGTTCCGCGCGGCAATGTGCACGGAGACCTTCGGGCGGCGGATCTCCGGGGCCGGCGAGACGCCGTTCGGCAGCAGGCGCCGGGCCGGCCGGCCGAGCAGCGTCAGCGCGGCCTCGTCGATATCGGCGAAGGCGAGGATCGCCAGCAGCGTTCCCATCAGGGCGCCGCCGGTCCACATCACGATCGAGCCGAGGGTCACGTACTCGGTGCCGGCCTGGATCGCGGCCAGCGCGGCGGAGGCGCCGATCAGGTGCAGGGTCGTGGTCGAGACCAGGGTCTGGGCGAGCGTGGCGCGGCCGCGGCGCAGCCGGCCCGCGACCGCCACGGCCGACAGCACCAGGCCGCCAATCACGGCGAGCAGGCCCGCCCGCTTCTCCAGCGGCGTCGCCTCGACCATGCCGGCCAGCGGGAACTTGGGCTGGCGGTCGGCATCCATCATGCCCCAGGCCGTGCCCACGCCGCCTTCAAGCGCGACCTTCCAGGGCTGGTCGAAGGCCTCGATCACGTTGTAGGCGACGCCGTTGGCGTTCGCGTAGGCCGCGAACTCGCGGATGATCCGCGCCTGCATCTCCTGCGAGGGGAAGGCGCCGAAGTAGTTCTCGCCGGCTGAGGGCCAGCCCACCTCGCCGACCCAGATCGCCTTGCCGGGATAGCGGGCGCGGACCCGCTCGATCTTGTCGATGGCGTAGCCAAGCGCGTTGTCCGAGCCCCGGCCTTCCCAGAAAGGCAGGGTGTGGATGCCGACGAAGTCGGAGGCCGCGACCGTGCGCGGCGCGTTCAGCATGGCGTGCCAAGTGTCGGCCGTGCCGACCTTGATGTGGGGGGGCACCTCGCGGCGCACGCGCTCGACGAGGCGCGCAAGCTGCGCATCGGTCATCTCGCCGCGCAGCAGCGTCTCGTTGCCGACCACGACGCGCACGATGCCGGGCACGGTGCGGGCGAGGCGGATCGCCGTCGCGACCTCGTTCTCGGTGCGCTTGGTCTCGCCGTCGACCCAGACACCGAGGCTGACCTTCAGGCCGGCACGCGCCGCGAGGCGCGGCATGGCGTCCATCCCTTCCTGGACGGTGTAGGTCCGGATTCCGTCAGCGACGGAGGCGATGGCGGAAAGGTCGCGCTGGATGTGCGCGCGGTCGACGAACTTCTCCTCCTCGGGATCGAAGTCCCGGCCCGAGGGGCTGTAGGAGAGAGATTGCAGGCGGCCGGGCTCTGCGTCGATCGCGACCGGCTGGTTGCGGGCCGTCCAGAATGCGCCATGGACGGCGGTCGCGGCGGCCAGTACGGCGGCGAGGGCAAGGGCCCGGGCGGTCGTCGGCTTCGACATTTTGCTGCGGTTCCTGTGGCGGCCCGTGTGGAAGGCTGTGGCCGCCGATGGGAAGACCGGACCGGGATTGGTCCGGTTGCCTCAGCGGTGGTTCTAGCCGCCCCCAACAGGCGTCGCCGTGAGCGTCGTCACACCCGATGCGTGTCTTCAGTCTTACCGCCCCGGACCTATACCTTTTTTCCATTCAGGCGGTGCCAGATGCCGCGCGAACGAGGGTGATCCGGCGCGAGATACCCCGATCCCTCGGGCTGCGGCGGGATGCCGCGGCGGTGGCCACGATTCCGGGCACTGTCCTGCAGCCCGCGTCCCGGCGTGCACCACGTCCTCATGGTTGCAGGCCGGATGCGGCTCAGATGCAGCGGCCACCGTCCACCTCGAGGCAGACGCCCGTCAGGAATTCCGCCTCATCCGAGCACAGGAAGAGCGCGGCATTGGCGATGTCCTGCGGGCGCGAGAGCCGGCCGAGCGGGATGGTGCTCTGGAACTGGCGGCGCTTCTCGGGCGTGTCCTCGCCCATGAACAGGTGCAGCATCCCGGTCTCGCCGGCGACCGGATTCAGCGCCACCACCCGGATCTTCTCGGGCGCCAGCTCGACCGCCATGGACTTGGTCAGCACGATGGCTGCGCCCTTCGAGCCGTTGTACCAGGTAAGCCCCGGCCGGGGACGCACGCCCGCCGTCGAGGCGACGTTGCAGATCACGCCGCCGCCGCGGGCGCGGAACCGCGGCACCGCGTGCCGGGCGCCGAGATAGATCGACTTCACGTTCACGGCGAAGACGCGGTCGAAGACCTCCTCCGGCACATCCAGCATCGGGCCGTTCCTGTGCGTGTAGCCTGCGTTGTTCACCAGGATGTCCAAGCCGCCGAAAGCGCGCTCGGCCGCATCGACCATGCCCGCGACGTCGGCGTCGAGGCTGACATCGGCGCGCACGAAGTGGGCGGCGTCGCCGAGATCGGCCGCCACGCGGCGGCCAGAATCCTCGTTGATGTCGGCGACCACGACCCGCGCACCCTCCGCCACGAAGCGGCGCGCTATCCCCTCGCCGAAGCCGGAACCGGCGCCGGTGACGATCGCGACCTTGTCCTTGAGCCTCATGCTATCCTCCCGATATTCGCTTCGTTCAGCCGTGGCGGAGCGCCACGGTCTTCGTGGTGGAGAAGCCCAGCAGCGCCTCGAAGCCCTTCTCGCGGCCGTGGCCGCTGGCCTTCACGCCGCCGAAGGGCAGCTCGACGCCGCCGGCGGCGCCATAGTTGTTGATGAAGACCTGGCCTGCCTTCAGGCGACGTGCAAGGCGGAACTGCCGGCCACCGTCGCGCGTCCAGATTCCCGCGACGAGCCCGTAGGGGGTGCCGTTCGCGACCTCCAGCGCATGCTCCTCGTCGCGCACCCTGATCGCCGAGAGGACCGGCCCGAAGACTTCCTCCTGCGCCAGGGGGTGGTCGGGCGGCACGTCGCCGATGAGCGTCGGCCGGACGTAATGGCCTTCCGAGGGCACGTCCGCCTCGATCGTTCCTTCGGCGAGGATCGGAAGGCCGTCCTTGCGGGCCAGAGCCAGGAAGCGCTCGACCCGCTCGCGCTGCCCGGCATTGACCACCGGCCCCAGATCGAGGTCGCGGCTCGCGGGCCCGGCCCGCAGCGCGCGGAACCGTTCGGCGACGCGGGCCAGGAAGGTATCGTAGATGGCATCCTCGACCAGGAGGCGGCTGCCTGCCGAGCAGGTCTGCCCCGCGTTCTGGATCACCGCGTTGACCACGAAGGGCAGGGCGGCATCGAGGTCGGCATCGGCGAAGACGAGTTGGGGCGACTTGCCGCCGAGCTCGAGGGTAACGGGAATGGTGTTGAGGGCCGCCGCCGCCTGGATCAGGCGCCCGACCTCCACCGATCCCGTGAACGACAGATGGTTGACCCCGGGATGCCGCGCCAGGGCGGCGCCTGCCTCCTCGCCGAGGCCGGTGACGACGTTCAGCGCGCCTGGCGGAAGGCCGGCCTCGATGGCCAGGCGCGCGACCATCAGCGCCGAGAGCGAGGCGTCCTCGGCCGGCTTCAGGACGCAGGCATTTCCCATGGCCAACGCCGCGGCGACGCTGCGACCGAGGATCTGCAGCGGGTAGTTCCACGGGATGATGTGCCCCGTGACGCCATGCGGCTCGCGCAGCGTCAGGACGGTGTAGCCGTCTAGGAACGGGATCGTATCGCCCATCACCTTGTCGGCGGCGCCGCCATAGAACTCGAAGTAGCGGGCGCAGGCGATCACGTCGGCGCGCGCCTGGCGGAGGGGCTTGCCGACATCCGCCGCCTCGATCCGCGTCAGCGCGTCCTGGTGCTCCAGGATCAGGGCACCGATTCGGGTGAGGATCCGGCCGCGCTCGAAGGCGGGCAGGGCGCCCCAGGCGCCCGATAGCGCGGCTTCGGCGGCCGTGACGGCCCTGTCGACATCCGCGGCGGTGCCGCGCGCGAGGCGTGCGATCACGGTGCCGTCGCTGGGATCGATGGTCGGAATGGTTTCGGCGGCGTGTTCCCACTCGCCGCCGATCAGCAGCCCGTGTTCGGTCATGGCGGTCCTTCCCCGGCGTTTTGCCGCCACTGTGCGGGCACGCCGGGGGAAGGGTCAACCGCCTGGGCGCGCTACTCTGCCGCCCGCGCCGGTATCCGGATTGCGCGCTCCGCCTCGAACATGTAGTCGCGGGTGAGCGGCAGGGCGTGCTGCCGCTTGGCGATCTGGATCTGGAAGATCATCAGGCCCATGTGCCGGAACCCGTACTCGCAGGACAGCAGGTAGAGCTCCCACATCCGGCAGAACCGCTCGTCGTAGAGAGAGCGGATCCGGTCGCGGTTGGCCAGGAAGCGCTCGTGCCAGTGGCGGAGCGTCTCGGCGTAGTGAAGGCGCAGCACCTCGATGTCCGTGACCAGCAGTCTGGCGCGTTCGATGGCCGGCAGCACCTCGGACAGGGAGGGAACGTCGGCCCCTGGGAAGATGTACTTCCGGATAAAGGGATTGATCGGGCTCGGCTCGTCGAAGCGGCCGACGGAGTGGATCACCGCGACCCCGTCGTCGTCGAGCAGGTCGCGCAGCTTCGTGAAGAACTCACCGTAGTGCCGTTTGCCGACATGCTCGAACATGCCGACGGAAACCACGCGGTCGAACCGGCGGTCGATATCCCTGTAGTCCTGAAGCGCGAAGCGCACCCGGCCGTCGAGGCCATGCTCGCGCGCCCGCTGGGTGCTGACGCGGTGCTGCTCCTTGCTCAGCGTCACGCCCGTCACGTCGCAGCCTACCTGCTCGGCCAGATGCAGGCCGAGCCCGCCCCAGCCCGACCCGATGTCGAGCACCGACAGGTCGGGCCGGTCGAGCAGGAGCTTCGCTGCGATGTGCCGCTTCTTCGCCTCCTGGGCCTCGTCGAGCGTCATGTCGGGACGCGCGAAATAGGCGCAGGAATACTGCATGTCCGCATCGAGGAAGAGGCGGTAGAGCGCTTCCGAGAGGTCGTAGTGGTGGGCGACGTTGCGCCGTGCGCGATGCCGCGGATTGTACTGTGCGAGCTTCTTGCCGTGGCCGACCAGGCGCGCGCCGAACCTTGCGAGCCAGTGCCGCTCGAGATGTTCGTAGTTGCGCGTGAAGACCTCGATCGTGTCGCGGAGCGTCCCCTTCTCCACGTCGAGCCGTCCGTCCATGTAGGCTTCGGCCAGGGCGACGGAAGGATTCAGCGGCGCTTTCCAGAAGAGCCAGGGATCCTTGATGCGGATCGTCACCTGGGGGCCCGTTTCCGAGCCGTAGCGCGACGTTTGACCTTGGACGTCGACGACTTCGATGGAGCCGTCTCTAATCGACGAACGGAACAAGTCATCGAGAAGCATGACGCACCTTTCCCCATGAGGCGGACACGCTGGAAGCGGCTTTGGCTTCCCTGCCGGAAGTGTCGGCAAAGCTCCGTCATGGTGCAAGTGCGTAATGCCACCTCTGCGCGCATGGCAGGGGTCGGCTACGCGGCCCTCGTGCGAGGTGCCCGCAACTTCTATTGCGTAGCACCCCGCACGGACGCGTGCTCTCAGCGGTAGTAATTCGTCGAAGCCTGCGTGCTCGCCACTTCCTGTTCACGCACGCCATAGGCGAAGTATGCCGCCGCCGCGGTGATGGCGAGATGCAGCCAGACGTCGTGCCCGTAGATCGGCACGAGGCCGAAGGTCGTATTCAGGCCGGGCACCAAGCCCGCGATCGTCAGCAGCCCGTAGATCCACGTGACAGCCTTGGCGTAGCCGCGGGCGGACCCGATGCTGCGATAGGCTGCGATGCCCCAGATGCCGAACAGGAGATGCACGAGGCTGTGCAGCACGTTCACGGGGAACAGGCCGAGAAGCCGCCCTGACAGGGCCGTCACGGCCAGCGGAACGGGTTCGAGCGGCGCCAGGAGGCCCGGAACGAAGCCGGCAACCCCCACCACCGCAAAAATAATGCCCATGACGAGGGCGAAGTATCGAGTTTTCACGGACTTCCTCCATATCGCTGCTTGCCGTCGCAACAGGGCGGTCCTGCGCGAGTTCCGGTCCCTGTTCGACCGGCCGTGCGTCTGGCCAATGGAGAACGCGATGCGGGTTCTTATCGCCGAGGACGAGCCGCTGACCGCTGCTACCCTGGCATGCATGCTCGAAAGGGCGGGATACGAGGTGCTCGCCCCCGTGGCGTCGGTCAGGGCCGTGCTGGATCAGGCGCGCCTCGGCGCGTTCGACGTCGCGCTCCTCGACGTCGAGCTGGGGCCGGGCGGCAGCGGGATCGCTGCGGCGCGCGGCTTGGCGCGCCATTTCGGGCTGCCGAGCCTGTTCGTCACGGCGCATGCGGAGAAGGCCCGCGCAGCGGCCGACGCCGCGCTCGGCGTTCTCTGCAAGCCCCTGGACCCGGTCCTGCTGGAGGCGGCGATGGCGTCCGTCCGGCTGGTCCTCGCGGGGCAGTCCCCGCAGGCCGCCGGGTTCGAACTTTTCCCCGGCGCTGCGCTCAGGCCGTTTCGAACGGCTCGCTCCCTGCGTGGCGGCTGAGTGGCCGAAGGTTGGCGAGCAGGCCGGCGAGCTCCTCGCGGGCGACGCCGTCGCTCGCCATCACCAGCTCTATGATGGGATCCTCGAGCAGTTCACGCAGGGTGAGTTCCTCGTCTCGGGGCATGCCGGTCCTCCGCTTCAGGGTCCGTCGCAGACCCGGCCCATTGAACGGCACCCCTTTGGTGTCCGTCGGGCTTCTCGTTATCCAAAGCGTGAACCCTATCGGCAGCGGGATCAACACCCCCGTGTCTGCAACCTCTGCTTTCCCCCGATTCTTTGGTACTAGTATCCTTCGCCCGATCGGCTAATCAGGATCTCGCGCTTTCCGACGTGGTTTGCTGCGCTGACCACCCCTTCGGCCTCCATGCGCTCGACCAGCCGGGCCGACCGGTTGTAGCCGATCTGCAGGCAGCGCTGGATGAAGCTGACGGATGCCTTGCGCTCGCGGATCACGAGGGCGCGGGCCTGCTCGTAAAGCTCGTCCTCGCTGCCCGCCGCGAAGGCGCCGCCGCCCTCTTCGCCGCCCGCGGCGGAGCCCTCGCCTTCGCCGACCTCCTCGTCCTCGTCCTCGGTGATCGCGTGCAGGTACTCGGGCTGGCCCTGGAGCTTGATGTGCTTCACCGCCGCCTCGACCTCGTGGTCGGAGACGAAGGGTCCGTGGACGCGCGTGATGCGGCCGCCGCCAGCCATGTAGAGCATGTCGCCCTGCCCCAGGAGTTGCTCGGCGCCCTGCTCGCCGAGGATGGTGCGGCTGTCGATCTTGGAGGTGACCTGGAAGGAGATGCGGGTCGGGAAGTTGGCCTTGATCGTGCCGGTGATCACGTCGACCGAGGGCCGCTGCGTCGCCATGATCAGGTGGATGCCCGCCGCACGGGCCATCTGCGCCAGGCGCTGGATAGCCGCCTCGATCTCCTTGCCCGCCACCAGCATCAGGTCGGCCATCTCATCGACGACCACCACGATGTAGGGCAGGGCCTTCAGCTCGATCGGCTGCTCCTCGTAGATCGGCTGCCGGCTCTGCCGGTCGAAGCCCACCTGCACCTGCTGGGTGACGGTCTCGCCCGCCGCAGCCAGCTCGGCGACCTTCTCGTTGTAGCCCTCGATGTTGCGCACGCCGAACCGCGCCATCTTGCGGTATCGGTTCTCCATCTCCCGCACGGCCCATTTCAGCGCGACGATCGCCTTCTTGGGCTCCGTCACCACCGGGGTCAGCAGGTGCGGGATGCCCTCGTAGACCGAGAGCTCCAGCATCTTCGGGTCGACCATGATGAAGCGGCACTGGTCCGGCTTCAGCCGGTACAGCAGCGACAGGATCATGGTGTTGATGGCGACCGACTTGCCCGAGCCCGTGGTGCCGGCGATCAGCAGGTGAGGCATGCGCGCCAGGTCGACGACGAGCGGCGCCCCGCCGATGTCCTTGCCCAGTGCCAGCGGCAGGCGCGACGAGGTCGCGGCGAAGGAGTCATGCGTTAGCATCTCGCGCAGGTACACGGTCTCGCGCTGCGGATTCGGCAGCTCGATGCCCATGACGCTGCGCCCGGGGACCACGGCGATACGCACCGTGATCTTGCGCATGGAGCGCGCGATGTCCTCGGCGAGGTTGATGACGCGGCTCGACTTCGTGCCGGGCGCGGGTTCCAGCTCGTAGAGCGTGACCACGGGGCCGGGGCGGACCTCCATGATCTCGCCGCGCACGCCGAAATTACGAAGGACGGTCTCGAGCTGGCGCGCGTTCGCGGCGAGTCCCACCTCGTCCGTGTCCTGATCCGGCGGCGGCGGCGGAGCGCGCAGCAGGTCCAGCGGGGGCAGCTCGTATTCCGTGTCTTCAGCCGGGGGCGCGGGGCACGCGCCCTCGGAGGAGGGGACATCGTCGGCCGCGGTGGCGGCGTGCTGCGCCTGCGCCGGAGCGTTGGTACCCGTCCGCTCGACGACGCGCAGCGAGAGATGCGCCTCGGCCCATTCCACCCCGGCGAGGAAGGCGTTGGCGGCGATCACGGCCTCGGTCTCGGCGCGCTGCCCGGTGCCATAGACGACGCGCGAGTCCGGTCCACCCGCATCGATCATTACATCCCATTCGACCGCGCCGTCCGGCCACACGTTCTGGCTCAGCCGGAACGGCTTGTCGTTCATGGCGCACCAGAGATTGAACTCCTGCGCGGATGAGATGTCCGTTCCCGGGTCGGCATCGGCACGGCCTGGGGTGTGGGTCAGGGTCGGGTCCATGGGGCCTCAGGTCAGCGGGCAAGCCCGGACAATACGGGCGCTTCGTCTAGGGCGCGTTAAAAGCCACGCCGGTCAGGTGCGGGGCGCGGCCATCGGGACGACCGTGGGCCGCTCGAGCCGGTAGGCACCGACGAGCAGCTTCGTCACGGCCTCGCCATCGTCGGACAGCGGAAGCACCAGGCGCTCCCAGGTCGAGGGCACGCCGTTGAAATCGGCGCTGTAGACACGCGCCGCCGGACGGCCCGAAGCCCTGACCGCTTCGTACTCCGCCCGCAGCAGCTCGGCCTGCGGCTCCGGCAGAGCCTCGATGGACTGGCCCATGCGGTCCTCCCCGAAGGCGTCGGCGAAGCCGCGCCCGTAGTAGGAGTAGACGAAGTCGGCCCCGCGGCGGACTTCCATCAGCAGCAGGTTGCCCAGCCAAGGGCGCAGCGCCGTCGGATCGAGCGCGGCCGTGAGCGGAAGCCCGGTGGCGCCGCCCTGCTCGAGCCACAGCGCGTAGAGGCTCAGCAGTTTCGGATGACGGAGGGTGAGGGTGTCCTGGTTCATGCTGCTTCGTCGGGGCGCCGGCATGCGTCCGGAGACAAAGCGGTAGCAGCCGGCTCCGCGCCTGCGCAAGGGATTTCGATGGGGCAGGAGGCGGCGCGCCGGCGTGGAGGTACTCCGTCTGTTCCTCCCAGCCCGGGCTGGCCCGTTTACCGATTGTTAGCGTCCGTATCAGTGTAATTGACGTGAATTCTGGACCCGCCCGGGGGTATGTCGTGAACGAGGCCGTCACCCTGTCACAAGCCGAGCTGGCGCCGACCACGGGCATCCCGACGGTGCAGCCGGCCGCCGCGCTCGCGATGCCGGAACGCAAGCTGTCGCTCCGGACCCGCCTTGCGCTGCTGGGCGTCGCCGCCCTGGCCTCCTGGGGCGTCCTCATCCTCGTGGGATACGGGGTCTATTCGCTGTTCCGGTGAGCTTCCGCCTGCGGACGGCCACCGAGAACCCGCCTCGGGCGCTCAGACGGATGCGATCGCCCGCTCGATGAGCTGGCCAAGCAGTTGCGTGCGTCGCGTCAGGCTCTGCAGGACGCCGGAGATCTCGGCGGTCGCCCCACCGGTCTGTCCAGACAGGTTCTTGACCTCGCCTGCAACGACGGCGAAGCCACGCCCGGCCTCGCCGGCGCGGGCCGCCTCGATGGTCGCGTTCAGCGCCAGCAGGTTGGTCTGCTTCGCGATCGCGTCGATCTGCTGCGCCACGGTGCCCACCTTCTCGATCTCGCTGCGCAGGCCGGCAAGCTCCCGCGCGATTTCCTGAAGCGCGCCAGACAGCTCGGCGTGTCTGTCGCTGTCGGCGGGCAGGGGCGCAGCGGGGTGCGATGCGGCGGGCAGGGACATGGATGCCTCTTGACGTGACGTGAATTCAGACGCTGGAGAGACTACCACATCCCTCGACCGGACGGTGGGGGTGACACCGTGCCGCGTCCCACTGCCGCAAAGTCGGGATGAAATCATCCTCGGCACGGCATGGCACGGCGTGTAGTCTGCGCCGCCCGCCGTTCACACGGATCCTGCTACAGACGCGCCCAGCCATGATCCTGACGCCCATCGCCTTCGCCGATCTTCCCGCCGTTCTCGACCGGTTCGCTGCGAACCTGGCGGAGGACCCCTTCGCCACTGCCGTGTTCCGGCGCATCCGCGAAAGCCTGCCGCCGAGCGGCGACACGGGGGATGCGGAGCAGCAGCGGCGCCAAGCGGTCGAGCTGGCTGCGGCAATGGGGATTCCGACCATCGACGAGGAGCCCGCAGCGGCCTTCAGCTGGGACGGCCATGCGATCCGAACCCGCAGTGAGCCCTCGGTGGTGATCCATGAGATCGCCCATTGGCAGCTCTCCCCGCCCGAGCGCCGCGCGCTCTACGACTTCGGGCTCGGCGCCGGGCCGGAGACCGGCCTGCGCGCGGAGGCCGATGCTCAGCGCGCCCTCGACGACGAGACGGCCTGGGACGAGGAGAACCTGACCTCGCTGCTCGGGATCCTCTGGGAGGTCGAACTCGGCCAGCCGGGGCTCCTGGCGTTCCTCGAGCAGAACTGGCTGGAGGGCCACGAGCGCCCCGCCGCCGCCGAGGCCTTCAGCCGTCAGCTCCGCCGGCTCCGCGCCGCCGGCTTCGTCGATGCCGAGGGCCATCCGACGCACGCATCGCGGGCGACGGGCCAAGCCGTCTGACACCGGGCCGCGGGCTCACGCGGCGGATTGGCGTGCCGCCGCGGAGACTGGCCGGCTGACCAGCAGCTTCACCATGTCCCCGAACACATGGCGGCTTTCGACGGTCTCCAGCCCGGCCGCGGGAAGGCGGGATTCATAGCTGGCGTCGTAGCGGGCGGCGAAGGCGAAGCGCAGCCAGGGCGAGACCGCGCGCATCCAGATCCGCGCCGGAGTCCGCCGCGAGGTCGTGTAATCGAGGATGCGGATGGTGCCGCCCGGACGGCAGATTCGGGCAAGCTCGCGCAGCGCCGGCTCCTGCAGGGGCTCGGGCAGCACGCAGAAGACGAAGGTCGCGACGATGTGGTCGAAATGGCCGTCCGGGAATCCGGTGTCCAGCAGGTCGCCGTGCCGGATGTCGACGCTGCGGCCGAGCCTTGCCGCGCGGGTGGCGGCACGTTCCAGCATGGCCGCGCTGTTGTCCAGGGCCACGACTTCGGAACCGTCGGGATAGAGCGGCATGTTGCAGCCCGTCCCGGCACCTGCATCGAGGATCCTCCCGGCGGTGCCGGCGAAGACCAGGCTCCGCAGGCGCCGCTTCCAGCCGACCTCGTAGGCGAAGTCCAGTGCATCGTAGAGTGGGGCGATACGGTCGTACGTCTTGCTGCTCACGGCGAACCCCTGCAGATCACTACGCCCGATGCGCTTAATGCATGTGCTCGGCCGTGTGCAACCCGCGTGTTGCGCTGCAACAAAACCTTCAAGTCGGACCGTCAGGTCGGCGTGCCGGCCGGGGCCTCGGCGCCGGCCGGCACGCCAGGCCGGCACGGAAGCGATGCAGCGCGCAGCACGTCCGCGCGCGCCCGGTCGGCCTCGGCCTCGCCCAAGCTGCGGAGGGGGCGGAGCAGGTAGGGGCTGACGGGTGCGGTCTTGCGGTCCACGGGCGGCCTCTCGCGTCGACGGAGGGCGCCAGGATGGGCGAGGCCGGCGGTGCTGGGAACGCAGGAGAGCGGCCAGCGCGCGTCGAACGCGTGGTAGGGCTGCCGGGGCCCTCGCATGGCGCGCGACCGCGGCCCGAATTGCCCCGCGCGGCCTGCGAGGGCGCGGGCGGGCTAATCGCCCCGGACGTCCTCGACCATGGATTCCAGCCGGGCGTAATCCTTGATCACCAGGTTCTGCCCCCGCTTCTCGAGGATCTTGCTCCGGGTCAGGTCGCTGAAGACGCGGGCGACGGTCTCGCGGGTCGTGCTGACGCGGCTGGCCACGTCCGCATGGACCGGGATCGGGGCGATCACGGCCGTGTTGTCGTCCTGCAGACCCGGCTTTCCCAGGCGCAGGAGTTCCGCATGCACCCGGTTGTTCGCTCCCAGCGTCGACAGGTCCATGATCCGCTCGGTCGCCGCACGCACCATGGCGGCGAGCCGGCGCATCAGCGTCAGCGCCACCTGGGGATGCCCGGCCACCATCTCGCGGAAGACCCGCGGGGGCATCAGCGCCACGAGGCAGGCGCTGATCGCGATCACCGAGGCGGAGCGCGGCTTCTCGTCGATGGCCGAGAGCTCCCCGATGAAGCCTCCGGCGTCGACGTCGTCGAAGGTGATCTCGCGGCCCGAGGCCGAGTACATCACCACCCGCACGCGGCCATCGACAACGAAGCAGACGTCGCGGGTGTCGCTGAGATGATCGATGATCTGCTCGTCGGGACGATAGCGGCGCCATGCGCATTGGCGCGCCAGGACCGCACGCTCCTCCGGGCGCAGGGGCGCCAGCAGCTCGATCCGCTCGAGGGATTGGGTGTTCGACTCCGGCACGACCGCACCTTCTCTTGAGGCCGCCCAGCATACAAGGCGACGCGACGGGAGCAAGCCTCGCGCCGGCCATTGCCCCTGCCCGCGCCTTGGGACAGTATCGGCGGGTACCAGAATGCGGCAGAAGCGTTGACCGACAGCCAGGCCCCGGAGCATGACGCCCATCCGGACGGACGCCCCTCGCTGGGGCTCACCGGGCGAATCAGGGCCTATTTCCTCGCGGGCGTGCTCGTGACGGCCCCGATCTCCATCACCCTCTACCTGGCCTGGCTTCTGGTCGTGACTGTGGATGGCGCCGTCACGCCCCTGATCCCGGAGCGCTACGATCCGCGCGCATTCCTGCCTTTCGGCCTGCCTGGCCTGGGCCTCGTCCTGGCGGTGGTCGGCCTCACCCTGATCGGCATGTTCACGGCCGGCTATCTCGGCCGGCTGATCCTGAGGGGCGGCGAGGCTCTGGTCGCGCGGATGCCGGTGATCCGCTCGTTCTACGGCGCGACCAAGCAGATCTTCGAGACGGTCCTGGCGAACCAGTCGACGGCCTTCCGCGAGGTCGTGCTGATCGAGTATCCCCGGCGCGGCACATGGACATTGGCCTTCGTGACAGGCGTACCCCAGGGCAACGTCCAGAAGGCCGGGGGCGGCGATCTCGTCAGCGTCTTCGTGCCGACGACGCCGAACCCGACCTCGGGCTTCCTCCTGTTCCTGCCGCGCGCGGAGGTGCATGCGCTCGCCATGGGTGTCGAGGACGGGCTCAAGCTCGTCGTCTCCGGCGGTCTCGTCACCCCTCCCGAGAAGCCGGCCGCGACCGTCGCCGCGCCGGCGCCCGTCGACGCCTGACCCGGGCGGAACTCCTGTCTCAGGCGAGCCGGCTCACCGTCTCTGCCAGCTCCTCGGGCGGGAAGGGCTTCGCCAGGAAGCCGTAGGGCCGGATCGACTGCATGCCGCGCCGGAGCCAGCCGTCGATGTTGCCGCTGACGAAGAGCGAGCGGATGCCGTGCCCGATATAGGCATGGACCGCAACGTCGAGGCCGCTGCCGCCGCGGCCGAGGTCCACATCGACCAGCAGCGCATCGGGGAGGGCCGTCTCGATCAGATGGAAGGCCTCCTGCGCTGTGCCCGCGGTGCCGACCACCTCGTGCTCGAGATCCTCGATCATCTGGCGGAGCAGCTCCGCCACAGCCTCGTCGTCCTCGATCACCAGGAATCGCATGCGTCCACCATCCGTCAGGCCCCGCGCGGCGATGTTGGGACAGGGCGCCCGCGGGTGTCTCGCCGCATCGTGCTGCCCTTACGGTAGAGGCTGCGGCCAAGGGCCGGCGCGTGCTCAGCCCGAGCGGAGATAACGCACCGCCTGATCGCGCTCGAACAGGTAGAGCAGGGTGCGCAGGGCCTGTCCGCGCGGGGTCTCGAGCTCGGGATCCCGCTCGAGCTGCAGGCTGGCATCGTCGCGGGCGACGGCCAGCAGATCGCCATGCACGGCGAGATCCGCCAGCCGGAACTCGGGCAGACCGCTCTGGCGCGTCCCCAGCACCTCGCCCGCCCCGCGCAGGCGCAGGTCCTCCTCGGCGATCCGGAAGCCGTCCTCGGTCTCGCGAAGGATCGCGAGTCGCGCGCGGGCCGTCGGCCCCAGCGGCTGGTCGAACAGCAGAAGGCAGGTCGATGCGCCCGCGCCACGGCCCACCCGCCCGCGGAGCTGGTGGAGCTGCGCGAGCCCGAAGCGCTCGGCGTGCTCGACGACCATGACCGTCGCCTCGGGGACGTTCACGCCGACCTCGATCACGGTGGTCGCCACCAGCACGTCGATGGAGCCCGCCGCGAAGGCGGCCATCACGGCATCCTTCTCCGACGGCTTCATCTTGCCGTGCACGAGCCCGACCCGCGAGCCCAGCGCTCCCAGCAGGTAGGCGTGCCGCTCGGTCGCGGCGGCCAGGTCGATCTGCTCGGATTCCTCGACCAGCGGGCACACCCAGTAGGCGCGCGCGCCCTCGGCGATCTTGCGGCGGATGCCCGCGACGACCTCCTCCAACCGGTCGATTGGGATCGTGCGCGTGTCCACGGGTTTGCGGCCGGGCGGCTTCTCGGTCAGCCGAGAGACGTCCATGTCGCCATAGGCCGTCAGGGTCAGCGTCCGCGGAATCGGCGTCGCGGTCATCACCAGCACGTCGACGCCGCGCCCCTTGTTGGAGAGCTGGAGGCGCTGGTGAACGCCGAAGCGGTGCTGCTCGTCGATGACCGCGAGGCCGAGATCGGCGAAGCCGACCTCGTCCTGGAACAGAGCGTGGGTCCCGATCAGGATGCCGATCCGGCCCGCCGCGAGCCGTTCGAGAAGCTGGGCCCGCGCCTTGCCCTTGTCGCGCGAGGTCAGGACGGCGACCTCGATGCCGGCTGCGGCGCAGAGCGGCGTCAGCGTCTCCAGGTGCTGCCGCGCGAGGATCTCGGTCGGCGCCATCAGCGCCGCCTGGTGCCCCGCCTCCACGGCGTTCAGCATGGCGAGCAGCGCGACCACCGTCTTGCCGCTGCCCACGTCGCCCTGGAGCAGGCGCAGCATGCGCCGCTCCGCCGCCATGTCGGCGTAAATCTCGTCCAGCGCCTGGCCCTGCGCGCCGGTCAGCGCGTAGGGCAGCGCCTCCAGGACCCGGGCGCGCAGCGAGCCGTCGCCTCGCACCGCACGCCCGGCAAGGCGCCGCTGCTGGCGGCGCACCAGCGCGAGCGCGAGTTGGTTGGCCAGCAGCTCGTCATAGGCCAGGCGCCGTCGGGCCGGCGCCTCAAGGCTCAGGTCCGCCTCGTCCTGGGGCGCGTGCACGGCGACCAGCGCGGGCTTCCAGCGTGGCCAGCCCTGGCGCTGGAACCAGTGCTCGTCCTGCCATTCCGGGAGCTCGGGCACGGCCGCGAGCGCGGTCTGGACGGCCTTGCGCAGAACTTTCGATGCGAGCCCGGCGACCAGCGGGTAGACGGTCTCCACGCCCTGGATCGTCTCGGCCTCCTCCAGCGGAGCGACCTGGTCGGGATGGGCCATCTGCGCACGGCCGTTGAACCATTCCACACGCCCGGAGACCACGACCCAGGCGCCGATCGGGAACAGGGCGGACAGCCAGCCGGGTTGCCCGCGGAAATAGGTCAGCTCGACCGTCCCCGTCTCGTCGGAGGCGCAGACCCTGTAGGGCTGGCGGTTGGTCGCGGGCGCCATGTGGCGATCGACGCGGACGGTCAACGTGCATACCGCGCCGTCGGGCGCCTCGGCGACCTTGGGGGCCAAGCGCCGGTCAACGATGGACGAGGGCAGGTGCCACAGCAGGTCGAGCACGTGCGGCCCCGCCAGCTTCTCGACGAGCTTGGCGAGCTTGGGCCCGAGCCCGCGGATCGATCCGACGGGCGCGAAGAGCGGATAGAGGATGGCGGGGCGCAAGGGTGGTCAGGTGACAGCGGCGGAGCTGGGCTCTATATCCTAGGCCGACCATCCTGCAAGAGCTAGATCGATGACCGTCGCGACCTCCGGCGATGCGCTAGAGAACCGCCGTAAGCGCCTGATTTTCCGCAGTTGGCATCGCGGCACCCGCGAGATCGACCTGATCATGGGCGCCTTCGCGGAGCAGCACGTGCCCGGCTTCGGCGCGGCCGAGATCGCCGAATACGAGGCGCTTCTCGATCTGCCGGACCTCGACGTCTACGACTGGCTGGTGCTGCGCGTCCCCGTGGCGCCGGAGCATGACGGTCCCGTCGTCCGGCTCCTGCTTGACTTCGTCCAGAATCGCAATCAAGCCTGACAAGCCTTTGCCAAAGAACATAAAGATCGAAGCTGCCGGTGACCGGCTGCTGGTCGCCGGAGCGCCCGAGGGCCATGATGCCCGCGTCCTCGCGGATCTCGCGCTCCGGGAGCCGCTGGTCCATGTCGCGCTCGACGACATCCGACTCGCGAAGCTGGCCGAGGCACTCGCATTCTTCGCGCCCGAGCTGGAGGTGGTGCAGTTCCCCGCCTGGGATTGCCTGCCCTATGACCGCGTGTCGCCCAACGGCGAGATCCTGAGCCGGCGCGTCGAGGCGCTGACGGCGCTGCTCGCCCCCGCGTCCGGCCCCCGGGTGGTGCTGACCACCGTCAACGCCCTGGTGCAGAAGGTTCCCCCGCGCGCCGCCTTCGCGGCCGCGAGCTTCACGGCCAGGATCGGGGACCGGATCGACCTCGAGCGGCTGCAGAAGTATCTCGCCGACAACGGATACGTGCGGGCGCAGACCGTGCGCGAGCCCGGCGAGTTCGCCGTGCGCGGCGGCATCGTCGACCTGTTCCCGCCCGGCACGGACGAGCCCCTGCGCCTGGACCTCTTCGGGGACGAGCTGGAAGCGATCCGGCGCTTCGACCCGTTGAGCCAGCGCACCACGGACAAGCGCGACACCTTCGTCCTCAAGCCTGTCTCGGAGGTCTTCCTGGACGAGGCGTCGGTCGCGCGGTTCCGCGCGGGCTACCGGGAGCTGTTCGGGGCCGTGCTGGACGACGATCCGCTCTACGAGGCCATCAGCGCCGGCCGGCGCCATGCCGGCATGGAGCACTGGACGCCGCTTTTCCATTCCGGGATGGAAACGCTGCTGGACTATGTCGGGGGCTCGGTCACGCTGGACCCGCGCGCAGAGGAGGCGCTCGACGCGCGGCTGGTCCAGATCGCCGACTTCTATCACGCCCGGCGCACGCTGCAGGCCACTGAGAAGAAGGCCAATGTCCCGGTCTACAAGCCGGTCCCGCCGGACCGGCTGTATCTCGACCGCGCCGCCTGGGACGCGCTGCTGCAGACGCGCCCCGTGGGGCAGCTCTCGCCCTTTGCCCTCCCCGAGGGAGCGGCCGGGGTGGATGCCGGCGGACGCCGCGGCCGGGACTTCGCCGATGCGCGGGCACTGCCGGACGTCAATGTCTACGACGTCCTGCGCCAGGTGATCGAGGACCTCCAGCGCGCGGACCGCCGCGTGCTGATCGCGGCCTACAGCCAGGGTGCCCGGGACCGGATGCTGACCGTCCTGCGCGAGCATGGGATCGAGCGGGTCCAGGCAGTGGAAACCTGGGATGCCGCCCGGCGGCTGGACCAGCGCACCGCCGCGCTGGTGGTGCTCGGGATCGAGACGGGCTTCGCGTCGCCCGACCTTTCGGTGATCACAGAGCAGGACATCCTGGGCGACCGAATGGCGCGCCCGGCCCGCCGGAAGAAGCGCGCCCAGAACTTCATCGCCGAGCTGTCCAGCCTGAACGAGGGCGACCTGGTGGTGCACGTCGATCACGGCATCGGCCGGTTCGAGGGGCTCGAGACGATCGAGGTCACGGGCGCCCCCCACGACTGCCTGCGGATCATCTACGAGGGCGGGGACAAGCTCTACCTTCCGGTCGAGAATCTGGAGCTGCTCTCGCGCTACGGCTCCGACGAGGCCGGTGCCCATCTGGACAAGCTGGGCGGCGTCGCCTGGCAGGCGCGAAAGGCCCGCGTCAAGAAGCGCATCAAGGACATGGCCGACGCGCTCCTGCGCATCGCCGCCGAGCGCGAGTTGCGCCGCGCCGATCCCGTCCACGTTCCCGAGGGCGTCTACGCCGAGTTCGCGGCGCGCTTTCCCTATCCCGAGACCGAGGACCAGCTCAGGGCCATCGAGGAGGTGCTGGAGGATCTCTCCTCCGGCAAGCCCATGGACCGTCTGGTCTGCGGCGATGTCGGATTCGGCAAGACCGAGGTGGCGCTGCGCGCGGCCTTCGTGGCGGCCATGTCGGGTCACCAGGTGGCCGTTGTGGTCCCGACGACGCTGCTGGCCCGGCAGCACTTCCGCAATTTCGAGCGCCGCTTCGCCGGGCTGCCGATCCGGATCGGCCAGCTTTCGCGCCTCGTCACGGCCAAGGAGGCGAAGCAGTACAAGGACGGGCTCGCGGACGGCTCTCTGGACATCGTGGTCGGGACCCACGCGCTCCTGGCGAAGGGCGTCTCCTTCAAGCGGCTGGGCCTCGTCATCGTGGACGAGGAGCAGCATTTCGGCGTGAAGCAGAAGGAGCGGCTGAAGGAGCTGCGCGCCGATGTACATGTGCTGACGCTGACGGCGACGCCGATTCCCCGCACGCTCCAGATGGCCCTGTCGGGCGTGCGCGAGCTGAGCCTGATCACCACCGCGCCGGTCGACCGCCTCGCCGTCCGCACCTTCGTGCTGCCCTACGACCCCGTCGTGGTGCGCGAGGCGATCCTGCGCGAGCATTTCCGGGGCGGGCAGACCTTCTACGTCTGTCCGCGCCTCGAGGACCTGCCGAAGGTCCAGGAGCGGCTTCGCGAGCTCGTTCCGGAGGTGAAGGTCGTGGTCGCCCACGGCCAGATGCCGGCCTCGGAGCTGGAAGAGGTGATGACCGCCTTCGACGAGGGCAGGTTCAACGTGCTGCTCTCGACCAACATCGTCGAGAGCGGGCTCGACATCCCGAACGCCAACACGCTGATCATCCACCGGGCGGACCTGTTCGGCCTGGCCCAGCTCTACCAGCTCCGCGGGCGCGTCGGGCGCGCCAAGGTCCGCGCCTATGCCTACCTGACCTATGCGCCGCGGACCGTGCTCTCGACGACGGCACAGCAGCGGCTGCATGTCATCGAGACGCTGGACAGCCTCGGGGCCGGATTCCAGCTCGCCAGCCACGACATGGACATCCGCGGCGCCGGAAACCTGCTGGGCGAGGAGCAGTCGGGCCACATCAAGGAGGTCGGCGTCGAACTCTATCAGCACCTGCTGGAGGAGGCGGTGGCCGCTGCCCGGGCAGGCGTCGATGCCGGGGCGGGCGAGGGGGGCGAGGCCTGGACGCCGACCATCAATCTCGGCATGCCGGTCCTGATCCCGGAGACCTACGTCGCAGACCTCAACGTCCGGCTCGGGCTGTATCGCCGCCTCTCGGACCTGGTCGACCGCGCCGAGGTGGACGCCTTCGCGGCCGAGCTGATCGACCGCTTCGGCCCCCTTCCGGCGGAGGTCGAGAACCTGCTCCAGGTGATCGCGATCAAGCAGCTCTGCCGGCAGGCGCATGTGGAGCGGGTCGACGCCGGACCCAAGGGGGCGCTGCTGTCCTTCCGCGCCAACAGCTTCCCCCATCCCGACCGGCTGGTTGTCTATATCGGCAAGCAGGCGGGCACGGTGAAGCTGCGGCCCGACTTCAAGCTCGTGCTCTCGCGCTCCTGGGACGAGACGGCACAACGGGTCAAGGGCGTGCACCGCCTGATGCAGGATCTCGCCAAGCTCGCGGCGTGAGGCCGGCACGGACCCCGCATCAGGACAGGCGGCTCATCGCTGCCTCCTCCGTGCCGAGATCGAGCAGCGGCAGGAAGGCGACTGGCTCCTGCGCGCCGGCGAGCGCGTAGCGGCGGTCGAAGACGTAGCAGGGCACCGCCTGGATGCCGAGCTGGCGGGCCAGGGTCTCGGCGGTGCGGACGGCGGCGGTCTCCTCGTCGCCATCCAGGAAGCGGCGCGATTCGGCGGGGTCGAGTCCGACGGCCGCCGCGCGCTCCGCAAGAAGGTCGCGGTCGCCGAGGTCCTGGCCCTCGACGAAATAGGCCCGGAACAGCATGTCGACCAGCGCATCGCCGGCTCCCAGAGCGTCGGCCCGACGCACGAGCCGATGGGCATCCAGCGTGTTCGGCGTGCGCCGGATGCGGTCCAGGGCGATGGTCAGCCCGTCGCGCTGGGCCGTCTCCTCGATCACCGCATAGACCTGGCGCGCCCGCTCGGCCCCCCCGAACTTGGCCGAGAGATAGGCGAAGCGGTCCATTCCGCGGGCGGGCATCTCGGGATTCAGCTCGAAGGGCTGCCAGCGCCGGTCGAAGGCGAGGCCCGGCCGCTCGGCCATGGCGCGGTCCAGCCGGTGCTTGCCGATGTAGCACCAGGGGCAGATCAGGTCGGCGTAGACTTCGATCAGCATGTGACTTCGATCAGCATGTCGGGGCCCGCATGGACGTCCGAGGTTGTCCCGCGCAACCCGGCGGCAGGGGGCTGTCGCCGGCCTAACGGTCCGTTAACCCTCTCGCCTCGACACTCATGCGGTCAAGGGCGAGGTCAGATGTCCGAATCCTACGCAGCGCGGAAAGTCCGCGAAGCCCTGGCAGCGGCGGATGGAAGCCGCGCCCGGGCGCAGAGGCTCCTGCTGGCCGCCGCCGTCGAGGACGAGCGGCTGCTAAAGGCGTTGGTGGCGCCCTTCATGAAGGCGATCGTGACGGCGGCGGTGGACAAGGCCGCGCGTGCCGCGCGCCAGCCCAAGCGCGAGCTGCCGCCGGAGGCGCTCGACCGCGTGCTCGACCAGATGGCCGCGCGTCAGGCCGCACCGGCGCCGATGCCGCGCCGCGCCTTGTCGGCCCCGTCGCCCGCGGCGGCCCAGACCGCCCCGGGCATCTCCCTGGGCACGCTGAACACGCCCCCGCCGACAAAGGCCGGCGACCGGCACGTCCAGACCATGAAGGCGCTGGCGCTGTTGTACAAGCGGCAGCGAGACCGCTGAACGGCCGCGCGGCGCGGCCTCAGCGGAACGAGGCTCGCCCCGCCGAGGGGCCGGGTTCCTCCGAGGCTCGCCGCACCACCTCGCGCGAGAAGGTGCTGGTAACCGGCTGCGCCCGCCCGCCATAGGGGTTCGGCGCCGGGTAGCACTCCACGTCCGCCAGCGTGCGGTAGCAGTAGATCGCCTCGCGCGTCACGGTCACGGGCTCGGGGTAGGGCTGGCAGTAGCGGCCTGTCTCGAGATAGGTCGTCGTCCGGCAGTCCTGGTCCCGGTAGTAGGAAACGGCGTGGTCCGTAATCGTCTTGTCGGTGGCGATCAGCACGCCGATGTCGGCCGCCGTCACGGCGGGCAGGGGAGCGACCGCGTCCGAGCATCCCGCGAGCAGGAGGCCGGCGCACAGGGCAAGTGTGGCGCGGATCAGCGGAGAAGCACGCATTGGCGCATCCTGCATTGCACGAGGACGTGGAGGTTCTTCCCGCCGGCGCAGTTCACCTTGAAGACGGTCTCGCCCTGCCCGCCGGCGATCTGGCGCAGCGTCTCCACCTTGCCGGGCTGGCAGTTGGCGGCCCGGGCAACGTCGCGGGCCTCCGCCTGATCGGCCGCGGCGGCGCCGGGCGCGAGCACCACGGCGAGAGCCAGCGCGGCGGCGAGGCCTGCGCCCAGCGGGGTGGGGGAGAACGGGGTTCGGGAGGGCAGGGCGGTCGGGCGCGGCATGGTTCAAAAAGGCTCCGTCCACGACTATCGACCAGCCCGGGTTAACACAAGACGAATGCCGCCGATCGCGGGACAGGGCGGAGCAGGGCGGCAGTTTTCTCAGGAAAGCGCCGGAAGCCCTTGATCTCTAACGGGAATATGCCATTCTCGAGCTCTCCAGCCTGTGTTGCCCCTGAGCTTATACATCGGTTATCCACAGGGGCGGTTTTCCACCACTTATCCACAGGCACGGTTTTCCCCGTTTATCCACAGGCAGGGCGCCGAGGGCCTTATCCACAGGCTGGGTATATGCTGCAGTGCAGCAAACTTGCCTCGTGCTCTCCGTGCAACACCTCTGCGCCACTCGACTCCGTATCCGGATACGCATAGCGTCATGCGGTTCCGCTCGCATGGAGTCCCGGCACCCGTGGATACGATCGGCAACCGGATACGAACCCTCCGACTTGCGAAGGGCTGGTCGCTCCAGCAGCTCGCGACCCGCGTCGGCGCGTCCAAGCCCCAGATCGACAAGCTCGAGAAGGGGACTCGCCGCCTGACCGCAGACTGGCAGGAACGCATCGCGACGGCGCTGGGTGTCGACCGCGCGGCGCTGCTGGCCCCTGCCCGGCCGACCGAGGTGCCAGCGCGCCCGGCTCCGGCGGCTCCCGCGGTGCTGGATACGGATCCGCGGCGCCAGGACACGCGCTCGGATACGTTGGATACGGCGTATCCGGAATCGTCTCCGACCGTATCCGTCGTGTCCGGAAATACGTCTGGAGCCGTATCCAGCATGGCGGGCGACTCGGATACGCTTCCGCTGCGGGGCTTCGGGCGCATCGGGCCGCGCGGACAGCCTGTCGGGGTGCTGCTCAGCCCGTCGGAAGCGCCCGAGCATGTCTGGATGCCGGCGCCGCTCGCGGGTGTCGCCGGCGCCTATGCCGTGCGGATGCCGGACACGAGCATGGTGCCGCGGTACCAGCCGGGCCAGCTCCTGTTCGTGCATCCGTACCGCACGCCGCGGGTTGGAGATCCCGTGGTCGTGCTGCTCGGCGACGGGCGCTTCGTGGTCGGGCTGCTGGCGACCGCCGGCGGCGAGAACGTCGTGATCGAGCGGCTGGCGCCGCCCGGACGGGTCGCCGTCCAGGCCTCGCTGGTCCGAGGCGTAGAGCGGATCGTACTGGTGGAGGAGCCCTGACCGTTCGCCATGTCACGAACCCGGTTGCCGGCTGTTGGCATCTGAATGGACCCCACCGCTGGGATTCCGAGGAGCCCGTGATGGCGAGGCAGACCGAAGGTCAGAAGGAAACCGTTGCGCGGGTGATGCACGAGTTCAAGCAGGGCGAGCTCGAGACCCGTGGCGGCCGCAAGGTCAGGAACCCGAGGCAGGCGATCGCGATCGCGCTGAGTGAGGCCGGCGCCTCACGCGAGGTCGATGAGGCGACCAACCGGCGCAACCGCCTGCGGACCCGGCGGCGGGAGCGGGCGGCCGAGCGACAGGACGGCACCGGCGCGATGACCAAGGCGGAACTCTACGCCGAAGCCCGGCGCCGCGATGTCCGCGGGCGCTCGCGCATGAGCAAGGAGCAGTTGGTCAGAGCACTTCGGAGCTGAGGCCCCCGTGGCGCCGCTGCGGGCGGTCCTGGACGGCCGGGGTACGGCGGCACTCCGGCGGGCGGCCACGCCGGTGCTGGTCGCTTCCGCGTTGCTGGTCCCGGGCGTCGCGGCGGCGCAGGAGCGGGACCGGATCCTGGTGTTCGGCAATTCGCTCTCGGACACCGGGAATGCCTACAGGATCTCCCAGATAAGGCCCGAAGGACCGATTCCGCCGAGCCCGCCCTATTTCGAAGGACGCTTCAGCAACGGCCCGGTCTGGGTCGAAAGGCTGGCGCCGCTGATCGGCGTCGCGCCCGGCGATCTCGACGTCCGCGCCTTTGGCGGTGCCGAGACAGGGCTGCAACTGGTGCCACCGGGCGTCCAATCCCAGGTGATCGGATTCCTCGCCGGTGGCGGCCGCCCCGGGGCGACCGACCTCGCCGTGGTCTGGGGCGGCGGCAATGACTACCGCTTCAATGCCGGCGTGGCTGACCAGGCCGGTCTGGTCGCCCGGACCGTCGGCAACCTCCAGGCAAGCGTGGAGGCGCTGATCGCCGCGGGGGCGCGCGATCTCCTCGTCCCCAACCTGCCCGATCTCGGCGCGATTCCCGAGGCACGCATGCTCGAGGCGAGCCAGCCGGGCCGCGCCGCCAGGCTCAGCGCGCTGACGGACGCGCACAACCAGCGCCTGGCGGCAGCGCTGGAGGAGATCCGGCGCAGGAACCCCGGGGTCACCCTGCGGCTCCTGGACGTGGGCGGCCTCTTCGCCGCGATGCAAGCCAATCCCGCGCCGTTCGGCATCTCGAACCCCGGCACGCCCTGTCTGCTGGAGGTGCCGCCGGGCGCCGTCAGGTCGAGCGGCGCCTGCGCGACGCCGGAGGCGGCGGCTCGCACGCTGTTCTTCGACCCCGTCCATCCAACCGCGACGGGCCATGACCTGATGGGCCGGTATGCCGCCTCGGCCCTTGCGGCGCCGGTTTTCGGCGGGATGGGCACGGTGGCGCAGTCGGGACTGGCGCTGCTTGCGGGCGGCGAACTCGGCGCCGCGGCAGGGGCGCGCCTGACCGCGCTGCGCGCGGGGCTTGGCGCCATCGGCGCGTCGGCGCTGGGGCCGGGTGCGCTGGGGGCCGGGCCGCTCCAGGCCATGGCAGCCCCTTCCCAGGGGCTGGACGGGGAAGGCGCGGTCCTCCTTGCGGCCTTCCCCGGACAGACCCGTCCGGTTCCCGAGGCAAGCCCGATGCAGCGGCCCGATCCCGACCGTCCCTTCGGCGCCTTCGTCTATGCCGACCGCGGCTGGGGAGACCGCGAGCCCGGACCCGGGCGCGCCGGCTTCGACTACCGCAACACGGTCCTGGCCGTCGGGGCCGATTACCGCGTCACCCCGGCGCTGCTGCTCGGCATCGCCCTCGGCCACGGCTGGGGCCGCGCCAGTCTCGACGACGGCGGCTCGGCGGAGCTGCGCAGCGTGAAGCTCGGCACCTATGGCAGCCTCTCCTCGGGGCACTGGCATCTAGATTTCGATGCCGCCTACGGCTTCGACGACTATCCGCGCAACCGCCGGCCGACCGGCTTCGCGCCGCTTCCGCTGGCCGAGTCAGAGACATCGGGCCGCACGCTCTCCGCGGGGCTGAACACCGGCTACGACCTGCGGGCCGGCTTCCTGACGGTCACGCCCTTCGCCGGGGCGCGCTGGCAGGACATCCGGATCGACGGCTACGAGGAGCGCGGGGCGGCAGGGCTGAGCCTCGCCATCGGCGATCAGGAGGCCGAGACGCTGACCGGCAGCCTGGGCCTGCGGATCGCCGCGCGGATCGATGGGCCGGCTGGATCCGTGACCCCCCATTTGCGCGTTGCCTTCCAGCACGAGTTCATCGACGACCCCCGGCCCGTGACGGCGGCGCTGGGCGGGGTTCGCACCACCATCTCCCAGGCGCCGGGCGATCGGGACTACCTGGTGCTGGGGGCGGGCGTGAGCGTGGCGCTGAGCCAGGGGCTCAGCCTCGTCGCCGATTACGAGGGCACGGCCGGCCGCGGCGACGGGCGCGACCACTCCGTCTTCGGGCGCATCCGGGTCCGCTTCTGACCAGGGCGGACGGGGCGGGAAACGAGGCGGGACGGCGCCGATTGGCGGCTCAGCGGGCGGACTCGTTTCAGTCGGCCGCGCGAAGCGAGATGGAAGTCCCGGATCCTTCGGCGAAGGCCAGGGACGCGCCGACCTGCCGCGCCAGCGTGCTGATCAGGCGCATGCCCAGGGTCCCGGTCTTGCTCGCGTCGAAGCCGTCCGGGATCCCGATGCCGTCGTCGACGACCTGCAGTTCCCAGCCTTTGGCAAAGGAGCGGAACCCGACCCGGATCCTTCCGGTCCTCGGGGCGGGGAAGCCATGCTTGATCGCGTTGGTCACGAGTTCGTTCACGACCAGCGCCAGCGGCAGCGCGAGGTCGGTCGGCAGGATCTTCGCTTCGGCCTCGACCTCCAAGGCCACCCGGTCCGCCAGTCCCGTGCTGCCGGCGATCTCCTCGCACAGGTCACGCAGGAATTCCGCGAACTCCACCGATTCCACGTCTTCGACCCGGTACAGCCGCTCATGCATCCGCGCGACGATGGCGACGCGGCTGCAGGCTTCGTCGAAATGCCGCTTCAGCTCGGCGTCGGAGACCTTCTGCGCCTGCAGCCGGAGCAGGCTGACCACCATCATCAGCGAGTTCTTCACCCGGTGGTGAACCTCCCTGATCAGGGCTTCCTTCGCCGCGTTTGCCTGCGCGAGCTTCTGCTCCATCATCTTGCGTTCGGTGATGTCCACGGCGATGAGGACGGCGCCGATCATCGTCCCCTCGTGCAGCACGGGGGCGTTGGAGCAGGCGACGTGTATGGCCTGTCCGCTGCGGTGGAAGAAGACGTCCTCATGGTTCCTGAGCGTCTCGCGCGAGGCGAAGACCCGCCCGAGCGCGCATTCCGACAGCGGGAAGGGGTGACCGTCGGGCCGTTGGTAGTGCACGACGTCGTGCAGAAGCCTGCCGCACAGCTCTTGCCTGGACCAGCCGAAGGTCTGCTCGGCGGCGGGATTGGCGAAGACCGTGCGCCCCTCGAGATCCATGACGAAGATGGAATCGGCGGCGTTCTCGACCACGAGGTCCGAGATGTCCACGGGCTTACCGGATGTGTCGCCGTTCTCCGGCAGCAGGTGGATCGGCATTGCCTACCATCATGATTCTAGGCGCGATCCTATTCTTCCCCAGACGAAGATCAAAGGAGCTTTCGGGTCGCGGACGGGCGTGCAGTCGCGTTTGGGGCCGGCTGTGTGCGCAGCGCGGCCCGGTCACGGAGGAGCGGCACGGAAAAAGGGCTCCCCGGTTTCCCGGTGGAGCCCTTCTCCCTGCCGGCGGGCCTGACGCCGACGCCCGTGGGGCGTGGCGCCCGGCCCGCGGTTCGAGGATCAGACGCTGTAGTACATCTTGTACTCGATGGGGTGCGGCATGGTCTCGAAGGCCATGACCTCTTCCATCTTCATGTCGATGTAGCCGTCGATCATCTCGGCGGTGAAGACGTCGCCCTTGCGCAGGAAGGCGTTGTCCGCACGCAGGCTCTCCAGCGCCTCGCGCAGCGAGCCGCACACGGTCGGAACCTGCTTCAGCTCCTCCGGCGGGAGATCGTACAGGTTCTTGTCCATGGCGTCGCCGGGATGGATCTTGTTCTGGATGCCATCCAGGCCAGCCATCAGCATCGCGGCGTAGGCGAGGTAGGGATTCGCGGCCGGGTCCGGGAAACGGACCTCGATGCGCTTGCCCTTCGGGCTCGACACGTAGGGGATGCGGATGGAGGCCGAGCGGTTGCGGGCGGAGTAGGCCAGCAGCACCGGCGCCTCGTAGCCCGGCACCAGCCGCTTGTAGCTGTTGGTGATCGGGTTGGTGAAGGCGTTCAGGGCCTTGGCGTGCTTGATGATGCCGCCGATGTAGAAGAGCGCCAGCTCGGAGAGGTCGGCGTAGAGGTTGCCCGCGAAGAGGGGCTTGCCTTCCTTCCAGATCGACTGGTGGCAGTGCATGCCCGAACCGTTGTCGCCGAACACCGGCTTCGGCATGAAGGTCGCCGTCTTGCCGTAGGCATGGGCGACGTTGTGCACGACATACTTGTAGAGCTGCATGTTGTCGGCGCAGCGCACGAGCGTGTCGAACTTGATGCCGAGCTCGTGCTGCGAGGCGGCGACCTCATGGTGATGCTTTTCGACGGGCACGCCCAGCTCGGCCAGGACGCTGACCATCTCGGCGCGCAGGTCCGAGCCGCTGTCGACGGGAGCGACCGGGAAGTAGCCGCCCTTGACGCCCGGGCGGTGCGCCAGGTTGCCCTCGGGATAGGCCTTGTCGGAGGTGTAAGGGCCTTCCTCGGAGGTGAACTCGTAGGAGACCTTGTTCATCTCGACCGTGAAGCGCACGTCGTCGAAGACGAAGAACTCGGCCTCGGGGCCGAAGAAGACCTTGTCGCCGATGCCCAGGGTCTGGGTGTACTGCTCGGCCTTCTTCGCGATGGAGCGCGGATCGCGCGCATAGGGCTGCCCGGTGGAGGGCTCGAGGACATCGCAGAAGATCGTCAGCGTCGGCTGGGCCGCGAAGGGGTCCATGACGGCGGTCGAGGCGTCCGGCATGAGGATCATGTCGGACTCGTTGATCGCCTTCCAGCCAACGATCGAGGAGCCGTCGAACATGATGCCGTCGGTGAAGACGTCCTCGTCGATCGTGCTGACATGCTGGGCGGTATGCTGAAGCTTGCCGCGCAGATCGGTGAAGCGGAGGTCCACGTACTTGACGTCGTGTTCCTTGATCAGGTCGAAGACCTTGCTGGTGTCAGGCATGCCTCGATATCCGTTTCTTCCTGGTTGACGCGCGCGGGTCCGGGGGATCCCGGCGCCCGCTAGTGGTGCCGCACGCTGGGGTAAAAGTCATCGCCTTTCGACGACGTGGCCGGTCCGGCGCGCCGCGTGGCCCGCGCTCCGGTGGCCCGGCCCCGGGTTCGGGGCCGTCGAAACTCTGTCGCCTGGGGACCCGGAGGGCTCAAACGGCGTCCGAACCCTTCTCGCCGGTCCGGATGCGGACGACCTCCTCGACCGGGGTCACGAAGATCTTGCCGTCGCCGATCCGGCCCGTATGGGCCGCCTGCTGGATCGCCTCGATCGCGCGTTCGACCAGGCCGTCATCCATGACGACCTCGATCTTCACCTTCGGCAGGAAATCCACCACGTACTCGGCGCCGCGGTAGAGCTCCGTGTGCCCCTTCTGCCGCCCGAAGCCCTTGGCCTCAGTGACGGTGATGCCTTTGATGCCGACCTCGTGAAGGGCCTCCTTCACGTCGTCGAGCTTGAACGGCTTGATGATCGCTTCGACCTTCTTCATGAAACTCTGCTGCATTCTCGGGCGCAGGGCGGTCCCGGCCGCTGTCCGGCCACCCTAAAGCACGGCCTGTGCCAAAGGCCAGCCCAAGAGGGTACCGGGGCGTCGGCACGGGTTTTCTGCGGCGCTGATGAAAATTACGCCAATGCGCTGCTCAGAAAGCTGACGTTGTGCTCAAAAAATGTGCATTAAGGGCGGGGGACCGAAAATGCCTTCCTGAGAACGGAACCTTGACGGCGTGCCATCCTTGCGGCATATGCACGTCCCCACGGCGGCGAACGTAGCTCAGTGGTAGAGCGCTCGGTTGTGGTCCGAGTGGTCGTGGGTTCGATCCCCATCGTTCGCCCCACCCCTTTTCCGAACATCGCGATTGCGACGCGGCGGCTGCACGGCCGGCGTGCCGCAGCCTATACTCGGCCCCGCGTGAATCTGGGCGCGGGGCCTGGCGGCCTGTCCGCCGTCCCGCAGGGGAGGGACGATGTTCCGGGAGAACAGGGTCAAGGGCCGGCTGCGCGCGGGCGACCCATCCATCGGCTGCTGGCTTTCGCTCGGCAGCGCCGCGGCCGCGGAGGTCGTCGCTGCGACCGGCTACGACTTCGCGGTGATCGACCACGAGCACGGTCCCGGCACGCTGGCGGACGGTCTCGCGATGCTGCGCGCGCTGCGCCAGACTCCCTGCACGGGCGTGGTCCGGGTTCCCTCCAACGACGCGGTCTATATCAAGCGTGTGCTGGACCTCGGCGCCGAAGGCGTCATGGTGCCGTCGATCGACACGCCCGAGCAGGCCCGCGCCGCCGTGGCCGCCTGCCTCTACCCGCCGCGCGGCGCGCGTGGCGCGGCCTATGGCGTGGTTCGCGCCTCGGCCTACGGCACGGCCGAGGACTATGCCGCCCGCGCGGACGATGAGCTGCTGGTGATCCTGCAGATCGAATCCGCCGCCGCGGTCGAGGCCGTGCCCGACATCGCGGCCGTCCCGGGGATCGACGCGCTGTTCCTCGGCCCCTACGATCTCTCCGGCAGCATCGGCAAGCTCGGCCGCTTTGACGATCCCGAGGTGCGGCGCCTGCTCGACCGGGGCGAGCGCGCGATCCTGGACAGCGGCCTGCCCTACGCCTCGCTGCCGAGCCCGCTGCGTAGCCCGCTCGCCCTGAAGCAGGCGGGATGCCGGCTGATCGCCTCCGGCCTGGACGTCGTTCTCCTGCGCGAAGCCGCGCGGGCCGATCTCGCGGCCCTGCGCGGCGGGAGGTGACCTTGCGCAGCCGGGCCGCGATCCTCACCGTCGCCGAGATGGCCCGAGCGGACTCCGCCGCCGTGGCGGCCGGCGTCCCGCTCCAAACGCTGATGGAGGCGGCGGGAGCGGCCGTCGCAGAGGCGGTCGGCGCGCGCTGGTCCCCGCGGCCGGTCGTGGTCCTGTGCGGGCCCGGCAACAATGGCGGAGACGGATTCGTGGCGGCGCGCAGGTTGGCTGAGGCGGGGTGGCCGGTGCGCGTCGCCCTGCTCGGCGTGCGCGAATCCCTTGGCGGGGCCGCGGCGGCCGCAGCCGCCGCCTGGACAGGGCCCGTCGAGCCGGCATCCCCGGCCAGCCTGGACGGCGCGGCGCTCGCGATCGACGCGCTGTTCGGCGCGGGGTTGAGCAGGGCGCTCGACGGGATGGCGCTGCGCATCGTCCAGGCGCTCCGGCTGTCCAGGCTTCCGGCCGTCGCCGTCGACGTGCCAAGCGGGCTCGATGGCGACAGCGGCGCCGTGCGCGGCGATGCGGCGCCGGCGGCCGTGACCGTCACCTTCTTCCGCAAGAAGCCCGGGCACCTGCTGCTGCCGGGACGCCTCCTGTGCGGCGAGCTGGTGCTGGCCGATATCGGGATACCGGAATCTGTCCTGGACGCCGTCGCCCCAAGCGCCTCGGAGAACTACCCCGCCCTTTGGGCGGCCGCCTATCCCTGGCCGCGGATCGACGGCCACAAGTACGACCGCGGCCATGCCGTCGTCCTGGGCGGGGCGCTGATGACCGGCGCCGCCCGGCTGGGCGCCCGGGCGGCGCGGCGCGCCGGCGCCGGTCTCGTCACCATCGCCGCGCCGGCCGACGCCTTTGCGATCTATGCGGCGGGCGACCCCGGGACGCTGGTGACGCCGGTCCGAAGGACCAGCGACTGGAGCGAGTATATCGCCGACCCGCGGCGCGACGCGCTGCTGCTGGGCCCCGGCGCCGGTCGGACCCTCGAGACGCGGAACCGTGTCCTGGCCGCGCTGGCCGCGGGCAAGGCGGTGCTGCTGGACGCCGACGCATTGACGGTCTTCGAGGACGGTCCCGATGCCCTGTTCGGCGCGCTGTCGCCCCGCTGCCTGCTGACGCCGCACGAAGGCGAGTTCCGCCGGCTGTTCGGCGACGTCGAAGGCGACCGGCTAGCCCGTGCCCGGGCCGCGGCGGCACGGTGCGGCGCGGTGGTGCTTCTGAAGGGCGCCGATACGGTCGTGGCGGCGCCGGACGGCCGGGCGGCCATCAATGCGAACGCTCCGGCCGATCTCGCAACGGCCGGGGCAGGGGACGTGCTGGCCGGGATCGCCGTCGGGCTGATGGCGCAGGGCATGGAAGCGTTCGAAGCCGGCTGCGCGGCTACCTGGATCCACGGGGCCGCCGCCGCCGCCTTCGGGCCCGGATTGATCGCCGAGGACATCGTCGAGGCGCTGCCTGGCGTGCTGCGGGAACTTGGGCGCGCAAGGCGGGGCCAGGACGCTGATGCGGGCGCGCGGCAATGAACGCAGCCGACGAACGCCGCAACCTTTCAGAACAGCGTCCGAACTCGGTAAAAATTCAGTGAAAATTAGCCCGGATCGACTTAACGTTTCCGCAACACCTTAGAAAGTAACCTGATCGCAGTGCAGTCTGGCTAACATGGGCTCGGGCCGATGTTCCTGAAGCGCAGCAAAGAAAACGACGCGGTTGCGGAAGGGCAGATCTATCGCCGGTACCGCCCGGGTCAGACGGAGACGGCGAGGGTCATCTCGATCAGGCCGGACGAGGCGGGAATTCCGCATGTCCGATACGCCCTGCAGTTCGACCGCCCCGACACGACGGAAGAGCTGAGGACGCTGGCGCTGACCTCCTTCTCGCAGCTCTTCCCGGAGCGCGTTCCCGCCTGAACCCTTGTCCCGCCATGGTCCGGCGACTGGCTGAAAGGCCGGCCGGAATATGGCCGATTTGTCCTGTCGGACCCAAATCTCCTGTGCTATGTAGGCACCCCCCGGCGGCCGGAGCGGCTTCGGCCGACGGGTTCGTTTGTGCGGGCGTGGCGGAATGGTAGACGCGCCGGATTTAGGTTCCGGTGACGAAAGTCGTGGGGGTTCGAGTCCCTTCGCCCGTACCAGACTCGCCGCGAACGAGGATTGAACGCGGCCGCGCGCCGGTGCCGGCCGCCGCAAGACAGGCTTCAAGTCCGATGCAGATCACCGAGACCAGCGCAGACGGCCTCAAGCGCGAATTCAAGGTCGTCATCTCCGCCAGCGATATCGAGCAGAAGACCGAGGGCCGGCTCCGCGAGCTCAGCTCCTCGCTGCGCATTCCGGGGTTCCGCCCGGGCAAGGTGCCGCTGAACATCGTCAAGCAGCGCTATGGCCAGTCGGTCATGGGCGAGGTGCTGGAGCAGGCCGTCGCCGACAGCTCGCGCCAGGCGATGATGGAGCGCGGCCTCCGCCCTGCGCTGCAGCCGAAGATCGAGGTCCAGCAGTTCGATACCGGCAAGGACCTCGAGTACACCATGGCGCTCGAGCTGCTGCCCGACGTCGAGCCCGCCGACCTGACCGCCATCGAGATCGAGCGCCCCGTCGCCGAGGTCACCGACCAGCAGGTGCAGGAGGCGCTCGACCGCATCGCCGAGAGCCGCCGCGACTACGAGACCGCCGATAAGGCCGCCGAGAAGGATGACGCCGTCGTCATCGACTTCGACGGGTCCGTGGACGGGGAGGCGCGTCCCGGCATGAAGGGCGAGGGGCACCAGCTCATCCTGGGCTCCGGCTCGTTCATCGACACCTTCGAGGACCAGCTCGTGGGCGCCAAGGCCGGCGACCACCGTACGGTCAAGGTGACCTTCCCCGAGGGCTACCATGCCGCCGAGCTGTCCGGGAA
Organism: Arenibaculum pallidiluteum; assembly: GCF_017355985.1. Taxonomy (GTDB): domain Bacteria; phylum Pseudomonadota; class Alphaproteobacteria; order Azospirillales; family Azospirillaceae; genus Arenibaculum; species Arenibaculum pallidiluteum. The sequence continues at coordinate 220,246 of NZ_JAFIQU010000004.1, read as the reverse complement.
GGAGGCCGTCTTCGAGGTCGACGTCAAGGAGGTCAAGGTCGCCAAGCCGGTCGCCGTGGACGACGAGTTCGCCAAGGGGCTGGGCATCGAGGATCTCGGCAAGCTCAAGGAGATGATCCGCGAGCGCATCAGCCAGGACTACGCCCAGATGTCGCGGGCCCGGGCCAAGCGCACGCTGCTCGACATCCTGGCGGAGCGGCACGACTTCGCGGTGCCGCAGGGCATGGTCGACATCGAGTTCGATGCGATCTGGCGTCGCCTGAAGGACGAGCTCGACCGCGGCAACGCCGGCGAGGACCAGGGCAAGCCCGAGGACGAGCTGAAAGCCGAGTACCGCGCCATCGCCGAGCGCCGTGTGCGCCTGGGCCTGCTGCTGTCCGAGATCGGGCGACGCAACGACGTGCAGGTCAGCCAGGACGAGCTGAACCGGGCCGTGATGGCCGAGGCCCAGCGCTATCCCGGGCAGGAGCGGCAGGTCTTCGAGTTCTTCCGCAACAACCCGCAGGCCATCGACAGCCTGCGCGCCCCCCTGTTCGAGGACAAGGTCGTCGACTACATCTTGGGGCAGGCCAAGGTGACGGATCGCACCGTGTCGGTCGAGGAGCTCGCGCGGGATCCCGAGGACTCGGCGCAGGCGGCCTGAAGGCCGGCGGCACGGTCCGAGACGGCGCAGCGGGGACCCGGCGGGTCCCCGCTCCCTGGTCCGGAAGGGCCCAATGAACCCGGAGAAGGGAGTACGGAGCAGCATGATTGATATGGATCCGCGCATGAACGCGCTGGTTCCGATGGTCATCGAGCAGACCAACCGGGGCGAGCGGGCCTTCGACATCTATTCGCGCCTGCTGAAGGAGCGGATCATCTTCCTGATCGGCCCCGTGAATGACGGGGTCGCCAGCCTGATCTGCGCGCAGCTGCTGTTCCTGGAATCGGAGAACCCGACGAAGGATATCGCGTTCTACATCAACTCGCCCGGCGGCTACGTCACCTCGGGCCTGGCGATCTACGACACGATGCAGTACATCCGCCCGGAGATCTCCACGGTCTGCATCGGGCAGGCGGCCTCCATGGGCTCGCTGCTGCTGACGGCCGGCGCGAAGGGCAAGCGCTTCTCACTTCCGAACAGCCGGATCATGGTCCACCAGCCCTCGGGCGGTGCCCAGGGCCAGGCGGCGGACATCGAGATCCAGGCGCAGGAGATCCTGAAGCTGCGCTCGCGGCTGAACGAGATCTATGCCCGGCACTCTGGCCAGACGTTGGACGCCATCGAGGCCATGATGGAGCGCGACAAGTTCTTCTCCCCGGCCGAGGCCAAGGAGCTGGGCCTGATCGACGAGGTGGTCTCGAGCCGTCCCGTTCCTTCGGGCGAGGGTGCCTGAGGGCTCCGGACGGCCACCAAGAGCGGTCCTTGACGTGCGAAGGGCGCCGGAAACGGCGCCCTTCGTCGCTTTTCGGCCACAACTATTGCCGTTGCGCCCCCCATATGCGGTGTTGTTGAATGGGTTGCCCCTCTGCATCCAAGTTCCGGAGCGGCGGGGCGAAGATACGGCGGCGGGGGCTGACCTCCGAGTTCGAGGATGCTCCGCCGCCCTTCGGTGCTGTGACGGAGCCCATATGACCAAGTCCACCGGCGGCGACTCCAAGAACACCCTCTACTGCTCCTTCTGCGGCAAGAGCCAGCACGAGGTCCGAAAGCTGATCGCCGGCCCGACCGTGTTCATCTGCGATGAATGCGTAGAACTTTGCATGGACATCATCCGCGAGGAGAACAAGACCACGCTGGTGAAGTCCCGGGACGGGGTTCCAACGCCGAGGGACATCCACGCGGTGCTGGACGACTACGTGATCGGCCAGGACCACGCGAAGAAGGTCCTCTCGGTCGCGGTGCACAACCACTACAAGCGGCTCGCGCACGGCACGAAGCACAGCGACGTCGAGCTGGCGAAGTCGAACATCCTGCTGATCGGACCGACCGGCTGCGGCAAGACGCTGCTGGCCCAGACGCTCGCGCGGATCATCGACGTCCCCTTCACCATGGCGGATGCGACGACGCTGACCGAGGCCGGCTATGTCGGCGAGGACGTCGAGAACATCATCCTGAAGCTGCTCCAGGCCGCGGACTACAACGTCGAGCGGGCGCAGCGCGGCATCGTCTACATCGACGAGGTCGACAAGATCTCGCGCAAGTCCGACAACCCCTCGATCACCCGCGACGTCTCGGGCGAGGGTGTGCAGCAGGCCCTGCTCAAGATCATGGAGGGCACCATCGCCTCGGTGCCGCCCCAGGGCGGCCGCAAGCACCCGCAGCAGGAGTTCCTGCAGGTCGACACGACCAACATCCTGTTCATCTGCGGCGGCGCCTTCGCAGGGCTCGAGAAGATCATCGCCCAGCGCGGCAAGGGCACCTCGATCGGCTTCGGCGCCGAGGTCAAGAGCCCCGACGAGCGGCGCACGGGCGACGTGCTCCGCGAGGTCGAGCCCGAGGACCTGCTGAAGTTCGGCCTGATCCCCGAGTTCGTCGGCCGCCTGCCGGTGGTCGCGACCCTGGAGGACCTGGACGAGACGGCGCTGATCGAGATCCTGACCAAGCCCAAGAACGCCTTGGTCAAGCAGTACCAGCGCCTGTTCGAGATGGAGGACGTCCGGCTCGAGTTCGCCGACGAGGCCCTGCGCGGCATCGCCCACAAGGCGATCCAGCGCAAGACCGGCGCGCGCGGACTGCGCTCGATCATGGAGGGGATCCTGCTCGACCCCATGTTCGAGCTTCCCGGCCTCGCCAGCGTCGACCAGATCGTGATCAACAAGGAGGTCGTCGAAGGCCGCGCCAAGCCGCTCTACATCTACTCCGAGCGGCGCGGAGACGTGGCTCCCGGCGCCTGAGGGATCCGGCGGGTGTCCCCGATGCCCGCCGCTCCCATATCCATCCCATACCGCCTTCGATCCCGGAATGACCCCGACGGCTTGTCAAGTCTTGAAGGGCGTCGAAGCGCGGGCCAAGTTCAACGGGTGAGCCGCTGTGGGATCCCATGCCCGCCACAGGGGTGAGACCCTTCAGGCCCACTACGGGCTGACGGCCTTCAAAGGAAAGGCGCTACTAGATGTTGGAAATCCCTCGCGGAGTTCTATACCCGGTCCTGCCGCTGCGCGACATCGTGGTCTTTCCGCATATGATCGTGCCGCTCTTCGTCGGGCGCGAGAAGTCTGTCCGGGCCCTCGAGGACGTGATGAAGGACGACAAGCAGATCCTGCTTGTCACCCAGAAGAACGCCGCCCAGGACGATCCCCAGCCTGCGGACATTTTCACCGTGGGCACGGTTGGTACGGTGCTGCAGCTCCTGAAGCTGCCTGACGGCACGGTCAAGGTCCTGGTCGAGGGCGGCCAGCGCGCCCGCATCACGAAGTTCGCGGAGAACGAGGAGTTCTTCCAGGCCTATGCGGACCTGGTCGAAGAGAAGCCCGGCGACAACCAGGAACTCGAAGCCCTCGCGCGTGCCGTGGTCTCGCAGTTCGAGCAGTACATCAAGCTCAACAAGAAGATCCCGCCCGAGGTGCTGGTCTCGATCAACCAGATCGACGACACCGGCAAGCTCGCCGATACGGTCGCCTCGCACCTGGCGCTGAAGATCCCCGAGAAGCAGCAGCTCCTCGAGACGCCCACGGTGTCCGAGCGGCTGGAGCGCGTCTATTCCTTCATGGAAGGCGAGATCGGCGTCCTGCAGGTGGAGAAGCGCATCCGGAACCGCGTCAAGCGGCAGATGGAGAAGACCCAGCGCGAGTACTACCTGAACGAGCAGCTCAAGGCGATCCAGAAGGAGCTCGGCGAAACCGAGGATGGTCGCGACGAGGCGGCTGAGCTGGAGGAGCGGATCAACAAGACGCGCCTCAGCAAGGAGGCCCGCGACAAGGCCATGGCCGAGCTGAAGAAGCTGCGCTCCATGAGCCCGATGTCGGCCGAGGCCACCGTCGTGCGTAACTATCTCGACTGGATGCTCAACATCCCGTGGAAGAAGCGCACCAAGGTCAAGAAGGACCTGAAGCTCGCCGACGACGTGCTGAACGCCGATCATTTCGGCCTCGAGAAGGTGAAGGAGCGGATCCTCGAATACCTCGCGGTGCAGCAGCGCACCGAGAAGGTGAAGGGGCCGATCCTGTGCCTCGTCGGTCCGCCCGGCGTCGGCAAGACCTCGCTCGGCAAGTCGATCGCGAAAGCCACGGGGCGCAACTTCGTGCGCATGTCGCTGGGCGGCGTGCGTGACGAGGCCGAGGTCCGCGGCCACCGCCGGACCTATATCGGCTCCATGCCCGGCAAGGTGATCCAGGGCATGAAGAAGGCGAAGTCGTCCAACCCGCTCTTCCTGCTCGACGAGATCGACAAGCTCGGTGCCGACTGGCGGGGCGATCCGTCGTCCGCACTACTCGAGGTGCTCGACCCCGAGCAGAACTCGACCTTCAGCGACCACTACCTCGAGGTCGACTACGACCTGTCGGACGTGATGTTCGTGTGCACCGCCAACTCGCTGCGCATGCCGCAGCCGTTGATGGACCGCATGGAGATCATCCGGATCGAGGGCTATACCGAGGACGAGAAGGTCGAGATCGCCAAGCGCCACCTGATCGACAAGCAGGTGAAGGCGAACGGCCTGAAGCGGGGCGAGTTCAAGATCTCGGACAACGCGCTCCGGGACCTGATCCGCTACTACACCCGCGAGGCGGGCGTGCGCTCGCTGGAGCGCGAGATCGCCAACCTGGCCCGCAAGTCGGTCAAGGAGATCCTGATGAAGGGTCTCGACAAGGTTGAGATCACGCCCCGCAACCTCGAGAAGTTCGCGGGCGTGCGCAAGTTCCGCTTCGGCGAGGCCGAGGCCGAGGACATGGTCGGCGTCACCACCGGCCTGGCCTGGACCGAGGTCGGCGGCGAGCTGCTGTCGATCGAGGCGGTGACCCTGCCGGGCAAGGGCCGGATCACCACCACCGGCAAGCTCGGCGATGTCATGAAGGAGTCGGTCCAGGCGGCCGAGAGCTTCGTGAAGTCGCGCGCCCCGCAGTTCGGCATTCGTCCCGATCTCTTCGGGCGGCGGGACATCCACGTCCACGTGCCCGAGGGGGCGACCCCGAAGGACGGCCCCTCGGCCGGTGTGGCCATGGTGACCTCCATCGTCTCGGTGCTCACTGGCGTTCCGGTCCGCAAGGACGTGGCAATGACCGGCGAGATCACGCTGCGGGGCAGGGTGCTAGCCATCGGCGGCCTGAAGGAGAAGCTGCTCGCGGCGCTGCGCGGCGGGCTCAAGACCGTGCTGATCCCGAAGGACAACGAGAAGGACCTCGCCGAGATCCCGGACAACGTCAAGAAGGGGCTGGAGATCGTCCCGGTCTCTGTCGCCGACGAAGTCCTGGCCCGGGCTCTTGTCCGGCCGCTCGTTCCCATCGAGTGGACTGAGGCCGACGCCATCGAGGCGGTGCCGGCGAAAAACGGCGATGGCGAACGCGGCGACGTGATTCGGCATTGAGCCTGAGACAGAAAACGGCATAAATTCGGTGCGATGTCGCGCCCGTTTGCAGAAACGGGCGCGACTGCCCGAGTCTCGTCTTGAGATCGCAAGACGGAGCTCGGATTTCCCTAGAATTTTATGCGGTTTTCCAAGGGGGGCTTCAGGTGAACAAGAACGATCTCGTCGCGCACGTCGCCGATGCGGCTGGGCTTTCCAAGTCCGAAGCCACGAAGGCGGTGGAGGCGGTTTTCGACGGTATTACGGGAACCCTCACGAAGGGTGACGAGGTTCGCCTTGTCGGTTTCGGCACCTTCGCGATCGCCGAGCGTGCGGCCTCCGAGGGGCGCAATCCGCGCACGGGCGAGAAGATCAGCATCCCGGCCTCGCGCCAGCCGAAGTTCAGGGCCGGCAAGATGCTGAAGGACGCCCTGAACGTCGCCTGACGCGAAGGTGGGGCGCCGCCCTGCGGCGCATGGAGGGGCCCGGCCGCATCCAGCGGGCGGGCCTTTCGCATTTTCCGGTCCGGGGCCGTCATATGCCGGGTCTGGCGCATGTCCGGTCTGGGCTGGCTGGGGGTCGACAGGCGCGTCCCGCGGGGCTAGCTTGCGATGCCGTGGCCGGGCGGTTAGCTCAGCGGTAGAGCGGCGGCTTTACACGCCGTTGGTCGGGGGTTCGATCCCCTCACCGCCCACCATCATCTCCCTCAAGCCAGCCATGCGCACGGCGGCGATTTCGCTCCAGGAATGGCGCATGCGCGGTTGACAAGGGGGAAGGGGCGGCGTAAACACCGCCGACGTCGCGCAGGCGACGTCTGCGCGGGTGTAGCTCAGCTGGTTAGAGCGCCGGCCTGTCACGCCGGAGGCCGCGGGTTCAAGTCCCGTCACTCGCGCCATTTTCTCCCCCTAAAATACATTGCGAATCAACGGCTTGCGGGCTCCGTCCGCGGCGCTTCCCGCACTGCGGAATCGGCGCTATTTAGCTTTTCTTGCCCAGGGGAAGGGCCTATAGTCTGGCCGCCCGAGGGGCCGAACAACCAATGAACGCGGCTGTTTTTCCGGTGGGCGCCGCCCGGCGACACCCGAAAGAACGCGAGCAGTTGACGCGAGGATCCGCATGACCAATCTGCTGGTCGTGGAGTACCTGCCCATCCTGATCTTCCTGGCGATCTCCGTCGCCATCTCGGCGATCATGGTGGGTGCGTCCTTCCTGGTGGCGAAGCAGAACCCCGACCCCGAGAAGGTCTCAGCCTTCGAGTGCGGGTTCGAGGCGTTCGACGATGCCCGCCGCAAGTTCGACGTCCGCTTCTACCTGGTCTCGATCCTCTTCATCATCTTCGACCTGGAAGTGGCCTTCCTGTTTCCCTGGGCCGTGTCCCTGGGCGACATCGGCATGTTCGGCTTCTGGTCGATGGTGGTGTTCCTCGGGATCCTGACCGTCGGCTTCATCTACGAATGGAAGAAAGGAGCGCTGGAATGGGAGTGACCCCGGACCGGCAGCCGTCCTCGCTCATTCTCCCCAACCAGGCGGGGCCGATCCCGCCCGGTCCCGAGCAGGACCGCTACCTTCAGACCGTCACCGACGAGCTCCAGGACAAGGGCTTCCTGGTCGCCAAGTACGAGTCGCTCCTCGACTGGGCACGCACGGGCTCGCTCTGGCCGATGACCTTCGGCCTCGCCTGCTGCGCGGTGGAGATGATCCACGCCTACATGAGCAAGTACGATCTCGACCGCTTCGGGATCATTCCCCGTCCGAGCCCGCGCCAGTCGGACGTGATGATCGTGGCCGGAACGCTCTGCAACAAGATGGCTCCCGCCCTCCGCAAGGTCTACGACCAGATGGCGGAGCCGCGCTGGGTGATCTCCATGGGCTCCTGCGCCAATGGCGGCGGCTACTATCATTACAGCTATTCCGTCGTGCGCGGTTGTGACCGGATCGTGCCCGTCGACGTCTACGTGCCGGGCTGTCCCCCGACGGCCGAGGCGCTGGTCTACGGCATCCTGCAGCTCCAGAAGAAGATCAAGCGCGGCAACCGCATCGCCCGCTGACGGGAAGCATCAGATGAACGACGAAGCGCTCAAGGAACTGGGCGACCACATCCAGGCCCAACTCGGCGCGGACGTGCGCTCGGTAGAGATCGACCTCGGCGAGCTCTGCGTGTGGATCAACCGCCCCGCCGTGGCCCGCGTCCTGACATTCCTGCGCGACGACAGCACCTGCCGCCTCGAGCAGCTGATGGACATCACCGCGGTGGACTATCCGAGCCGTGAGGAGCGCTTCGAGGTCGTCTACCAGCTGCTGAGCATCAAGCGGAACCACCGGGTGCGCGTGAAGCTGTCGACCGACGAGGACACGCCCGTCCCCTCGGTCACCGGCATCTACAGCACCGCCTCCTGGTTCGAGCGCGAGACCTGGGACATGTACGGGGTCTTCTTCTCCGATCACCCCGACCTGCGCCGGATCCTCACGGACTACGGCTTCGAGGGGCACCCGCTGCGCAAGGACTTCCCGCTGACGGGCTATGTCGAGATGCGCTACGACGACCAGCAGAAGCGCGTGGTCTACGAGCCGGTGAAACTGACGCAGGACCTCCGCACCTTCGACTTCCTGTCGCCGTGGGAAGGCATGACCGAGGTGATGCTGCCGGGCGACGAGAAGGCCCAGGCCCAGACCGGTTCTCCCCAGCCCGGGAGCAAGGCGTGATGCAGACGACCAACGACAAGGACGGCGCGAAGATCAAGCCGTTCACCATGAATTTCGGGCCGACACATCCGGCGGCCCACGGCGTGCTGCGCCTCGTCCTGGAGATGGACGGCGAGGTGGTCGAGCGCGCCGATCCGCATATCGGCCTGCTTCACCGCGGCACCGAGAAGTTCATCGAGTACAAGCCCTATCTCCAGTGCACGCCGTATTTCGACCGGCTCGACTACGTGTCGCCGATGTGCATGGAGCATTCCTGGGTGCTGGCGGTCGAGAAGCTGCTGCGCATCCAGGCGCCGCCGCGCGCCCAGTACATCCGCACGATGTTCGCCGAGATCACGCGGATCCTGAACCACCTCCTGAACGTCACGACCTACGCGCTCGACGTCGGCGCCATCACCCCGTCGCTCTGGGGCTTCGAGGAGCGCGAGAAGCTGATGGAGTTCTACGAGCGGGTCTCGGGCGCCCGGCTCCACGCGAACTACTTCCGACCCGGCGGCGTCGCCTGGGACCTCCCGGCCGGCCTGGCCGACGACATGCTTGCCTACACGGAGCGGTTCCCGAAGTTCCTCGACGATCTCGAGGGGCTGCTCACGGAGAACCGCATCTTCAAGCAGCGCACCGTCGATATCGGCGTGGTCTCGACCGAGCAGGCGCTTGACTGGGGCTTCACGGGGCCCTGCCTGCGCGCGTCCAATGTGCCCTGGGACCTGCGCAAGGCGCAGCCCTACGAGGTCTATGACCAGCTCGACTTCGACATCCCGGTCGGCCTGACGGGCGACTGCTACGCGCGCTATCTCGTGCGAATGGAGGAGATGCGGCAGTCGAACCGCATCGTGCGCCAGTGCCTCGAGCGCATGCCCGAGGGCCCCGTGAAGATCGCCGACCACAAGGTGTCGCCGCCCAGCCGCAGCGACATGAAGCGGTCGATGGAGAGCCTGATCCACCACTTCAAGCTCTTCACCGAGGGCTTCCACGTGCCCGCCGGCGAGACCTACATGGCGACCGAGGCCCCCAAGGGTGAGTTCGGCGTCTACCTCGTCGCCGACGGCACCAACAAGGCCTACAAGTGCAAGATCCGCTCGCCGGGCTTCGCGCACCTGCAGGCCCTCGACTTCATGTCCAAGGGTCACATGCTGGCGGACACGGTGGCGATCATCGGGTCCATCGACATCGTCTTCGGAGAGATCGACCGATGAGCGCGGATATCCCCGCCAATCAGCCGCCGGGCCAGCCGCCGGGCGAGGAGCCCGCGTCCTTCGTCTTCACGGCGGAGAACCTGGAGCGCGCGCGCCGCATCATCGCGAAGTACCCGGAGGGCCGGCAGGCCTCGGCGGTGATGCCGCTCCTGGACCTGGCGCAGCGCCAGAACGGGAACTGGCTGTCGCGTGCCGCCATGGACTACGTCGCCGCCATGCTCGAGATGCCGCCGATGCGCGTCTACGAGGTCGCGACCTTCTACACGATGTACAACCGCGAGCCCGTCGGCCGGCACTTCGTGCAGGTCTGCACGACCACGCCGTGCTGGCTGCGCGGCTCGGACGAGGTGCTTCACGCCTGCGAGCGCAAGCTCGGCATTGGCCCCGGCGAGACCACGCCCGACGGCCAGTTCACGCTGATCGAGGTGGAATGCCTCGGCGCCTGCGTGAATGCGCCGATGATGCAGATCAACGACGACTATTTCGAGGACCTGGACGCCGCGAGCACGGAGCGCATCCTCGACGCGCTCGCTCGCGGCGAGAAGGTCCAGGCCGGTTCGGCCAAGGGACGGCGCGGATCCTGCCCGGAAGGCGGCCCGACCACCCTGAAGGAATTTGCGCGCCGCGCCGGCGTCCAGCCGGCCGGCGGCGACGACTGAGGTCAGAGGCATGCTGCGCGACGAAGACCGCATCTTCACGAACCTCTACGGATTCGAGAGCTTCGGCCTCGAGGCCGCGAAGAAGCGCGGCGACTGGGACAACACCCGGGCGCTGATCGAGAAGGGCCGCGACTGGATCATCAACGAGGTCAAGGAATCGGGGCTGCGCGGCCGTGGCGGCGCGGGCTTCTCGACCGGCCTCAAATGGTCCTTCATGCCCAAGCAGAGCGACCGGCCGCACTATCTCGTGGTGAATGCCGACGAGGGCGAGCCCGGCACCTGCAAGGACCGGGACCTGATGCGCTACGACCCGCACAAGCTGGTCGAGGGCTGCCTGCTGGGCAGCTTCGCCATCGGCGCCCATGCCTGCTACATCTACATCCGCGGCGAGTTCTACGACGAGGCATCGAACCTCCAGAAGGCCATCGACGAGGCCTACGAGGCAGGGCTGATCGGCAAGAACGCCTGCGGGTCCGGGTGGGACTTCGACCTGTACCTGCACCGCGGCGCCGGCGCCTATATCTGCGGCGAGGAGACGGCCCTCATCGAGAGCCTCGAGGGCAAGAAGGGCCAGCCGCGCAACAAGCCGCCCTTCCCGGCGCAGGCCGGGCTCTATTCCTGCCCGACCACGGTGAACAACGTCGAGAGCATCGCCGTGGTGCCGACGATCCTGCGGCGCGGGGCGGGCTGGTTCGCCGGCATCGGCCGGCCGAAGAACACGGGCACCAAGGTCTTCTGCATCTCCGGGCACGTGAACCGGCCGTGCAACGTCGAGGAGGCGATGGGCATCCCGCTCAAGGAGCTCATCGAGAAGCATGCCGGCGGCGTGCGTGGCGGCTGGGACAACCTGCTGACGGTGATCCCCGGCGGCTCCTCGGTGCCGGTGCTGCCCAAGGAAACCTGCGACACCATCCTGATGGACTTCGACAGCCTGCGCGAGGTGCGCTCGGGCCTCGGGACGGCGGCCGTCATCGTGATGGACCGCTCCACCGATATCGTGAAGGCGATCGCGCGCCTGTCGAAGTTCTACATGCACGAGAGCTGCGGGCAGTGCACGCCGTGCCGCGAGGGCACCGGCTGGATGTGGCGCGTGATGGAGCGCATGGTCCGCGGCCGCGCCCGCGTCGACGAGATCGACATGCTCTTCGAGGTGACCAAGCAGATCGAGGGCCACACGATCTGTGCGCTCGGCGACGCGGCGGCCTGGCCGATCCAGGGGCTGATCCGGCATTTCCGGCCGGAGATGGAGCGCCGCATTCTCGAGTACCGCAAGATGGCCGCCGAGTGAGCGGGCCGGAAGAGGCGAGATCCCATGCCCAAGTTGACGATTGACGGGACCGAGATCGAGGTCGAGCCGGGCACATCGGTGCTGCAGGCCTGCGAGCAGCTCGGCATCGAGATCCCGCGCTTCTGCTATCACGAGCGCCTCAGCGTGCCGGCAAACTGCCGCATGTGCCTCGTGGAGATGGAGAAGGCGCCGAAGCCGATCGCGTCCTGCGCCATGCCCTGCTCCGAGGGCATGGTGATCAAGACCGACACCGAGCTCGTCCACAAGGCCCGCAAGGGCGTGATGGAGTTCCTGCTGATCAACCATCCGCTCGACTGCCCGATCTGCGACCAGGGCGGCGAGTGCGACCTGCAGGATCAGGCGGTGGGCTACGGCTTCGACCGCTCGCGCTTCGCCGAGAACAAGCGCGCCGTCAACGACAAGTACATGGGGCCGCTGATCCGGACCTCCATGACGCGGTGCATCCACTGTACCCGGTGCATCCGCTTCGCCGAGGAGATCGCGGGCGTCCCCATGCTGGGCGCGACCGGCCGCGGCGAGCACATGGAGATCACGACCTATGTCGAGCAGGCGATCGCCTCGGAGCTGTCGGGCAACCTGACCGACGTCTGCCCGGTGGGCGCGCTGCTGAACAAGCCCTACAGCTTCACGGCCCGCCCGTGGGAGCTTCGCAAGATCGAATCCGTCGACGTCTTCGACGCAGTCGGCTCCAACATCCGGGTCGACGTGCGCGGCTCGGAGGTGATGCGCATCCTGCCGCGCCTCAACGAGGAGGTGAACGAGGAGTGGATCGCCGACAAGACGCGCTACGCCTATGACGGGCTGAAGCGCCAGCGGCTCGACCGCCCCTATGTGCGGCGCGATGGCCGGCTGCATCCGACAACCTGGGCGGATGCCCTGGGCACGGTCGCCGCGCGGCTGAAGGGCGTTCCCGGCCAGCGCATCGCCGCGATCGCCGGCGATCTCTGCGACGCAGAATCCATGCTGGCGCTCAAGGAGCTCATGCAGGGCCTGGGCTCGCCCAACCTCGACTGCCGCCAGGACGGCGCCCAGTTCGACACCTCGAACCGGGCCGGCTATCTCTTCAACACGGGCATCGCCGGCATCGACCAGGCGGACGCGATCCTGCTGATCGGCACCAACCCCCGCTGGGAGGCGCCGATCGTCAACGCGCGCATCCGCAAGCGTTACCTGGCGGCCGGCCGCGGCGGGCTGAAGGTCGGTCTGGTGGGCGAGCAGCGCGATCTGACCTACCCCTACACCCATCTGGGCGCCGGGGCGCAGACGCTGCAGGAGATCGCCGAGGGCCGTCACGCCTTCTGCGAGGTGCTGCGCGGGGCCAAGCGGCCCATGCTCGTGCTCGGCATGGGGGCGCTCGCGCGGCCAGACGGCCTCGCGGTCCAGGCGGCGGCGCGGCGCATCGCCGAGGACTTCGGCATGATCCAGGACGACTGGAACGGCTTCAACGTCCTGCACACGGCCGCGGCCCGGGTGGGGGGCATCGAGGCCGGCTTCCTGCCCGGCCCCGAGGGCCGCGACACGGCGGGGATCCTGGCCGCAGCCGGGGCCGGCGAGATCGATGTCGTCTGGCTGCTCGGCGCCGACGAGATCGACACGGCCGCGCTCGGCAAGGCCTTCGTGATCTACCAGGGGCATCACGGCGATCGCGGGGCCTCCCGTGCCGACGTGATCCTGCCGGGCGCCGCCTATACCGAGAAGAACGCGCTCTATGTGAACACCGAGGGCCGCGCGCAGGCCGCGCGCATGGCGGCGTTCCCGCCGGGCGAGGCCCGCGAGGACTGGAAGATCGTCCGCGCGCTGTCCGAGCAGGTTGGGGCGAAGCTGCCCTACGATTCGCTCTCGCAGCTCAGGCGCCGGCTGGCCGAGGTGAGCCCGGTCTTCGCCCGCCCCGAGGCGCGGGTTCCGGCCGCCTGGGGTGCCTTCGGGCGCGATGGGCAGCTCGACGGCGCTCCGTTCCGCAGCCCCATCGGCAACTACTACATGACGGACCCGATCAGCCGCAGCTCGGTAACCATGGCGCAGTGCACCGAGACCTTCGTTCTGCCGGCGCGGGAGAGGACGGGCACCCATGGTTGAGTTCTGGAACGGCTACGCCTGGCCGACGATCTGGATCGTCATCCAGATCGTCGCCATCATCGTCCCCCTGCTGGTGGCTGTGGCGTACCTGACCTATGCCGAGCGCAAGGTGCTCGCCGCCATGCAGCTCCGCCAGGGGCCTAACCTGGTGGGGCCCTTCGGTCTGCTCCAGCCTTTCGCAGACGGGCTCAAGCTCTTCGCGAAGGAGACGGTGATCCCGTCGGGCGCGAACCGCGTCGTCTTCGTTGCGGCCCCCATGATGACCTTCTTCCTGGGCCTGGTGGCCTGGGCGGTGATCCCGTTCGGGGAAGGCATCGTGCTGGCGAACATCAATGTCGGCGTCCTCTATCTCTTCGCGATCTCGTCGCTCGGCGTATACGGCATCATCATGGCCGGCTGGGCCTCGAACTCGAAATACGCCTTCCTCGGCGGGCTCCGCTCGGCAGCGCAGATGGTGTCCTACGAGGTCTCCATCGGCCTGGTGATCATCACCGTGCTGCTCTGCGTGGGCTCGCTGAACCTGACCGACGTGGTGCTGGCGCAGCGGACGGTGTGGTTCTTCATCCCGCTGTTCCCGATGTTCGTCGTCTTCTTCATCTCGGCTCTGGCCGAGACGAACCGAGCCCCCTTCGACCTGCCCGAGGGCGAATCCGAGCTGGTCGGCGGCTACAACGTCGAATACTCGTCCATGACCTTCGCCCTGTTCTTCCTGGGCGAATACGCGAACATGATCCTGATGTCGGCCATGACGGTGATCCTGTTCCTGGGCGGCTGGCTGCCGCCGCTGGACGTGCCGCCGCTGAACTGGATCCCCGGGCCCATCTGGTTCGCCCTGAAGATCGCGCTGGTGCTGTTCTTCTTCCTGTGGGTGCGCGCCACGGTGCCGCGTTACCGCTACGACCAGCTGATGCGGCTGGGATGGAAGGTGTTCCTGCCGTTCTCGCTGGTCTGGGTGCTCCTGACCGCGGGCGTGCTGATCGCCTTCGACTGGCTGCCGAAATAACGAACGAGGAGGGGCGGGCGGCACGAGGCCGCCCGTCCGGAGGAGACCGACCATGTCCTTCCTGGACCGCACCGCGCGCTCGTTCTTTCTGTCCGAGCTGATGACCGGCCTAGGGCTGACCTTCCGCTACATGTTCCGGCCGAAGGTCACGCTGAACTACCCGCACGAGCGCAACCCGATCAGCCCGCGCTTCCGCGGCGAGCACGCCCTGCGCCGGTATCCCAACGGCGAGGAGCGCTGCATCGCGTGCAAGCTGTGCGAGGCGGTGTGCCCAGCCTGGGCCATCACCATCGAAGCCGAGCCGCGCGAGGACGGATCGCGGCGCACCACCCGGTACGACATCGACATGACGAAGTGCATCTACTGCGGCCTGTGCCAGGAGGCCTGCCCGGTCGACGCCATCGTCGAGACGCCGAACCTGGAGTTCACGACCGAGACCCGCGAGGAGCTCTTCTACGACAAGCAGAAGCTGCTCGAGAACGGGGATCGGTGGGAGCCCGTTCTCGCGGCGAACATTGCGGCCGAAGCGCCGTACCGCTAAAAAGCGCACCATCTCCGCGGGGCCGCGCCGCATGGGCGGCGGCCCCTTCCAAGGACGAGAACCCGACAAGGGGACCGGAATTGAGCCTCCAAAACTTCCCTTCCAGCCGGCGGGGGGCGCCATGATCGTGCAGGGCCTTGCCTTCTACATGTTCGCCGCGATCCTGGTCGCGTCGGCGGTGATGGTCATTTCGGCGCGCAATCCGGTCCACTCGGTGCTGTTCCTGATCCTCTCGTTCTTCAACGCGGCGGGGTTGTTCATCCTGATCGGCGCCGAGTTCGTGGCGATGATCCTGGTCATCGTCTACGTGGGCGCGGTCGCGGTGTTGTTCCTGTTCGTCGTGATGATGCTCGACATCGACTTCAGGGCGCTCAGGAGCGGCCTGCTTCGCTACCTGCCGATCGGAGGCACGGTCGGCCTGATCCTGCTGGTCGAGCTGGCGGTCGTCCTGGGCGCCTGGGCCGTCGCGCCGGAGGCCACGACGGGCGTCGCGGCTCCGCTGCCCCCGCCCGAGATCACGAACACCCGCGCCATCGGCCAGCTGATCTACACGCAGTACGTCTATCTGTTCCAGGCTTCCGGCCTGATCCTCTTCATCGCGATGATCGGCGCGATCGTGCTGACCCTTCGCGAGCGCGAGGGCGTGCGCCGCCAGAACATCACCCGGCAGGTCTCGCGCCGCCGCGAGGAGGTCGTCGCGGTCCGCAAGGTTCCGACCCGGGGAGGGGTCTGAGATGGAAATCGGTCTCGCCCACTACCTGACCGTCGCCGCGGTGATCTTCTCGCTCGGCGTGATCGGCATCTTCCTGAACCGGAAGAACGTGATCATCATCCTGATGTCGATCGAATTGATCCTGCTTTCGGTCAACATCAACCTGGTGGCTTTCTCGGCCTTCCTGGGCGACCTGGTCGGACAGGTCTTCGCCATGATCATCCTGACCGTTGCCGCCGCCGAGGCCGCGATCGGCCTCGCGATCCTGGTGGCCTATTTCCGCAACCGCGGCACCATCGCGGTCGAAGACATCAACATGATGAAGGGCTGAGGGTCGGAGCATGGAAGTCCTCGCCATTTTCCTGCCCCTGCTGGGCGCCTTCATCGCCGGGTTCTTCGGGCGCTGGATCGGCGACCGCGGCGCGCAGATCGTCACCTGCGCCGGGCTGATCGTCTCGGCCATGATCTCGATCTGGCTGTTCAACGACATCGCCCTGGGCGGCAATCCCCGGACGGTCGAGCTCTTCACCTGGATGGACAGCGGCGCGCTCGAGGTCTCCTGGTCGCTGCGCCTGGACAGCCTCACCGCGGTGATGCTGATCGTGGTCACCGTCGTGTCGAGCTGCGTGCACGTGTACTCCGTCGGGTACATGAGCCACGACCATTCGATCCCGCGCTTCATGGCCTATCTCAGCCTGTTCACCTTCTTCATGCTGATGCTGGTGACGGCGGACAACCTGCTGCAGATGTTCTTCGGCTGGGAGGGCGTCGGCCTCGCCTCGTACCTGCTGATCAACTTCTGGTACGAGAAGCCCTCGGCCAATGCCGCCGCCATGAAGGCCTTCATCGTGAACCGCGTGGGCGACTTCGGCTTCGCGCTCGGCATCATGGCGACCTTCGCGATCTTCGGCACGATCCAGTTCGACGCCATCTTCGGCGCCGTCCCCCAGGCCGCGAACCAGGACATGAACTTCCTGGGCTTCCAGGCGCACGCCCTGACCGTGACCTGCCTGCTGCTGTTCATGGGCGCGATGGGCAAGTCGGCGCAGCTCGGGCTGCACACCTGGCTGCCCGACGCCATGGAAGGTCCGACGCCGGTCTCGGCGCTGATCCACGCGGCGACCATGGTGACCGCCGGCGTGTTCATGGTCTGCCGCCTGTCCCCCATGTTCGAGTACGCCCCGGCGGCGCTCGCCGTGGTGACCATCGTCGGCGCGCTGACGGCCTTCGTCGCGGCCACGATCGGCTTCACCCAGTTCGACATCAAGCGGGTGATCGCCTACTCGACCATGAGCCAGCTCGGCTACATGTTCTTCGCCGCCGGCGTCTCGGCCTACGGCGCGGCGATGTTCCACCTGATGACGCACGCCTTCTTCAAGGCGCTGCTGTTCCTGGGCGCGGGCTCGGTGATCCATGCCATGTCCGACGAACAGGACATGCGCCGCATGGGCGGCATCTGGAAGATGATCCCCTTCACCTACGCGATGATGTGGGTCGGCAGCCTGGCCCTTGCGGGCATCCCGGTCTTCGCGGGCTACTACTCCAAGGACATGATCCTGGAGGCGGCCTACGCGGACCACAGCGCCGTCGGCACCCTGGCGTTCTGGCTCGGCATCGCCGCGGCGTTCCTGACGGCCTTCTACTCCTGGCGCCTGATCATCATGGCGTTCCACGGAAAGCCGCGGGCCGACGAGAAGACGATGGCCCATGTGCACGAGAGCCCGCTCGTGATGACGCTGCCGCTCCTGGTGCTGGCGATCGGCGCGGTCTTCTCGGGCATGGTCGCCTACGGCTGGTTCGTGGGCGAGGGCCGGGCCGAGTTCTGGGGCAGGGCCATCCTGGTTCTCCACGAGAACGACACGGTCGAGGCCGCGCACCACGTCCCCGGCTGGGTGCCGCTGGCCCCGCTGGTGGTGGCGCTTGCCGGCATCGCGACGGCCTACGTCTTCTACATGTTCCGCCCGGACCTGCCGGGCGCGCTGGCGCAGCGCTTCGCGGGGCTGCACCGGTTCCTCTACAACAAGTGGTATTTCGACGAGCTCTACGACCGGATCTTCGTCCGACCGGCGAAGGCCCTGGGCTTCGGGCTGTGGCAGGCCGGCGACCGCGCCGTGATCGACGGCGTCGGTCCGGACGGCGTCGCTGCGGCGACGCGTGGCATGGCCGCGCGGGCGGCGCGCCTGCAGAGCGGCTACGTGTACCACTACGCCTTCGCGATGGTCGTCGGCGTGGTGGTGCTCGTCGGCTGGTTCTACCTCCGCGGTTGAGGACGAGGCTCGAGAGATCATGAGCGGTTGGCCAATCCTGTCGCTGACGACCTTCCTTCCCCTCGTCGGCGCCGTCTTCATCCTGCTGATCCGGGGCGAGCCCGACGTGGTCGCGCGGAACGCGCGCAACGTCGCGCTCTGGACCTCGCTGATCACCTTCGTGCTGTCCCTGTTCGTCTGGGCGAACTTCGACCCCGCGAACCCGGGCTTCCAGATGGTCGAGCGGGTCGCCTGGATCCCGGCCTTCGAGATCGGCTACCACATGGGCGTGGACGGCATCTCGGTGCTGTTCGTCCTGCTCTCGACCCTGCTGACGCCGCTCTGCATCCTGTCGAGCTGGACGGCGGTCGAGAAGCGCGTGAAGGAGTACATGATCGCCTTCCTCGTCCTCGAGACGTTGATGGTCGGCATGTTCTGCGCGCTGGACCTGATCCTCTTCTACATGTTCTTCGAGGGCGTGCTGATCCCGATGTTCATCATCATCGGGGTATGGGGCGGGGCGCGCCGCGTCTATGCGGCGTTCAAGTTCTTCCTCTACACGCTGCTCGGCTCGGTGCTGATGCTGCTGGCGATCCTTGCCATGTACTTCGTGGCCGGCACCACCGACGTCCCGACGCTGCTCGGCACGGACTTCCCGTTCCAGATGCAGATCTGGCTGTGGCTCGCCTTCTTCGCGTCCTTCGCGGTGAAGGTGCCGATGTGGCCGGTGCATACCTGGCTGCCGGACGCCCATGTCGAGGCGCCGACGGCGGGCTCGGTGATCCTTGCAGGCGTGCTGCTGAAGATGGGCGGATACGGCTTCCTGCGCTTCTCGATCCCCATGTTCCCCGAGGCGACCGAGTACTTCACGCCGCTCGTCTACGCGCTGAGCGTGATCGCGATCATCTACACCTCGTTGGTCGCGCTCGCCCAGGAGGACATGAAGAAGCTGATCGCCTATTCGTCGGTGGCCCATATGGGCTTCGTGACGCTCGGCATGTTCACGATGACGACCCAGGGCGTCGAGGGCTCGATCTTCCAGATGGTGTCCCACGGCATCGTCTCGGGGGCGCTGTTCCTCTGCGTGGGCGTGGTCTACGACCGGCTGCACACCCGCGAGATCGCGCGCTACGGCGGGCTCGTGAACAACATGCCGCGCTATGCGCTGGTGTTCATGATCATGATGCTGGCTTCGGTCGGCCTGCCCGGCACGAGCGGCTTCGTCGGCGAGTTCCTGATCCTGATCGGCGCCTTCCAGGACAACACCTGGGTCGCGTTCCTTGCGACCACCGGCATCATCCTGGGCGCGGCCTACATGCTCTGGCTGTACCGCCGGATCATCTTCGGCAAGATCACGCGGGAGGACGTCCGCGCCATGACGGACATGAGCCCGCGCGAGATCCTGGTCTTCGCGCCGCTGATCGTGCTGGTCCTGTGGATGGGCATCTACCCGTCCACCTTCCTGAACATGACCTCCGCCTCGGTCGAGCGGCTGGTGGTCGAATACCAGGCCGCCATCTCCGACGGGCGGCCCGGCGTCTCCGTCGCGCAGCGCTGAGGCGGGAGAGGATAGATGGCTCAAGTTCCGAACCTGATCCCGGCGCTGCCCGAGATCTTCCTGGCCGTCGCGGCCATGGCGCTGCTGATGCTCGGCGTCTTCCGCGGTGACGGGTCCACCCGGCTGGTCTCCTGGCTGAGCGTCGCCGCGCTCGTCGTCGCGGGCGGACTGGTGCTCGCCGTCGGCGGCCCGCGCGAGGTCACGCTCAGCGGTCTCTTCGTGATGGACCGCTTCGGCGTCTTCATGAAGCTGCTGGTCCTGCTGGGTTCCGCCCTGACGCTGATTCTCTCCATGACCTATGTGGAACGCGAGCAGATGAGCCGGGTCGAGTATCCGGTGCTGATCGTGCTCTCGACCACCGGCATGCTGATGATGGTCTCCGCGAACGACCTAATCTCGCTCTATGTCGGGCTCGAGACCCAGAGCCTCGCGGCCTATGTGATCGCGGCGTTTCGGCGCGACAGCGCGCGCAGCTCCGAGGCCGGGCTGAAGTACTTCGTCCTTGGGGCGCTGTCCTCGGGCATGCTGCTCTACGGCAGCTCGCTGGTGTACGGCTTCGCGGGCTCGACGGGCTTCGACCGGCTGGCGGCGGTGCTCGCGGCGGGCTCGGTCTCGACGGGCCTGCTCGTCGGCCTGGTCTTCGTCGCGGCGGGCGTCGCCTTCAAGCTCTCGGCGGTCCCCTTCCACATGTGGACGCCCGATGTCTACGAGGGCTCGCCCACCTCGGTCACCGCCTTCTTCGCCGTCGCCCCGAAGGTGGCCGCAGTGGCGCTGTTCGTGCGCCTGCTGATCGAGCCCTTCGGCAGCCTGGTCGAGCAGTGGCGGCAGATCGTCTGGTTCATGTCGGTGGGCTCGATGCTGCTGGGCTCCTTCGCCGCGATCGGCCAGTCCAACATCAAGCGCCTGATGGCCTACAGCTCGATCGGCCATGTCGGCTACGCGCTGGTCGGCCTCGCCGCGGGCTCCGAGCTCGGGGTGCGCGGGGTGATGTTCTACCTTGCCATCTACATCTTCATGAACATCGGCGCCTTCGCGGTGATCCTGTGCATGCGGCAGAACGGGCGCGCGGTCGAGGGCATCCAGGACCTGTCGGGCCTTTCCAAGTCCCATCCCATGCTGGCGCTGGCGATGGCGATCTTCATGTTCTCCATGGCCGGCATCCCGCCGAACGCCGGCTTCTTCGCGAAACTCTTCGTCTTCCAGGCCGCGATCGAGGCACAGCTCTACGTGCTCGCCGTGATCGGCGTCCTGTCCAGCGTCGTGGGCGCCTACTACTACCTGCGGATCGTGAAGGTCATGTACTTCGACGACGCCGTGGAGCCGCTCGACCGCGCGATCCCGGCCGAGAGCCGCGTGCTGGTGGCCGCGACGGCGCTGTTCACCCTGCTGTTCTTCTTCGTTCCGGCGCCGCTTCTGGAGGGTGCCGCGAACGCCGCTTCCTCGCTCTTCGCGGGATGACGGGGCCGGCGGACGCCGGCGGCCGCGGCGGGGCGGCACTGCCGACGGGATGGCGGTTGCACGCCTTCGATACCGTCGGCAGCACCAATGACGAGGCCAAGAGCCTCGCGCGGGCGGGCGCCCCGCACGGCACCCTGGTGACCGCGCGCATTCAGGAATCCGGCCGCGGGCGGCGCGGCCGGTCCTGGTCCTCGCCCGAGGGGAACCTGTTCCTGTCGGCGGTCCTCCGGCCGGAGGCGCCGGCGGCCCGCGCGGCGCAGCTCTCCTTCGCAGCGGCCGTGGCGCTGGCCGAATGCCTCGGCGCGTTCCTGCCGGTCGGCATCACGATCGCCGCCAAATGGCCCAACGACGTCCTTCTCGAGGGCGCCAAGGTCGCCGGCATCCTGCTCGAGGCCGAAAGCGGGGACGGGCAGGGCGGGTGGGTCGTTCTCGGCGTCGGCGTCAACTGCCGGCACCATCCCGAGGACGCGCCGTATCCCGCCACTTCGCTGGCAGCACATGGCGCGGTCAGCCCCGTGCCCGGGCTGGTGCTGCGGGCCTTCGTGGATCGGCTCGATCACTGGATCGTGCGCTGGACGCGCGAGGGTTTCGAACCCGTGCGCCGCGCTTGGCTGGGCTGGGCCGTCGGGATTGGCGGGCCGGTGACGGTCCGGCTCGACCGCGAGACGCTGGAGGGGCGCTTCGCCGACCTCGACACCGACGGGGCGCTGCTCCTCGAGCTGCCGGGCGGCGTCCGCCGGCGCATCCATGCAGGGGACGTCCATTTCGGCACGGGAGTCGGAGGGTCCTGAGATGCTGCTTGCCATCGATGCCGGCAACACCAACGTCGTCTTCGCGATCTTCGACGGCGATCAGAAGCGGGGCCAGTGGCGCATCTCCACCGACCAGCGGCGCACGGCCGACGAGTACGCGGTCTGGCTGACCAGCCTGATGCGCATGCGGGGGCTGGAGGCCGCCGACGTCGATGCGGCCATTCTATCCAGCGTCGTGCCCGCCGCCACGTCGGATCTGGTCCGGCTATGCCGGGATCATTTCGGTGCTGACCCCATGCGGGTCGGCGATCCCGCGGTCGATCTCGGCATTGATATCCGCATCGACAACCCGAAGGAGGCCGGCGCCGACCGCGTGGTGAACGCGATCGCCGCCTGCGCCACCTACGGGCCGCCGCTGGTCGTGGTCGACATCGGGACAGGGACGACCTTCGATGTCGTGGACCGGGACGGGGCGTTCTGCGGGGGCGTCATCGCGCCGGGGCCGAACTTGGCGCTGGACGCCCTGCACCGGGTGGCGGCCCAGCTCCCGAAGGTGGAGATCGTGCGGCCCGAGCGGGTGATCGGCCGCGGCACCGTCGCCGCCATGCAGTCCGGCATGTTCTGGGGCTACACGAGCCTGATCGAGGGCCTGCTCGGGCGCATCGCCGCGGAACTTTCGCCGAACGGCGACCCGCCGGTAACGGTTATCGCTACGGGCGGCCTGGGGCGCGTCTTCGCCGAGGCCACCTCCATGATCCATCACGTGGACAGCGAGCTGACCATGCGCGGCCTGCTGCTGGTCCATAAGAGAAACCGGAAGACATGACCGCCATCTCCGATCCCCACCGCCCCGGCGACCGCGACGTCTGGTTCCTGCCCCTCGGCGGGTCCGGCGAGATCGGCATGAACCTGAATCTCTACGGTCATGCCGGCAAATGGCTGATGGTCGATCTCGGCATCTCCTTCGGCGACGAGACCCTGCCCGGCATCGACGTCGTGCTGCCGGACACCGGCTTCATCGAGAGCCGCCTGGGCGACCTGGTGGGGCTGATCGTCACCCACGCTCACGAGGACCATGTCGGCGCCGTCCAGTATCTGTGGCCGCGCCTGCGCTGTCCGGTCTATGCGACGCCCTTCACCGCGGCCGTCCTGCGCGCCAAGCTGGTGGAGCGCGGCCTCGCCGACGACGTGGAGATCTTCGAGATTCCGCTGTCCGGCCGCTTCTCGGTAGGGCCCTTCGATGTCGAGCTGATCACCCTCACGCATTCGATCCCGGAGCCGAGTGCCCTGGTGATCCGCACTCCGCCGGGCACGGTGCTGCATACCGGCGACTGGAAGCTCGACCCCGATCCGATCGTCGGGCCGCCGGCCGACATCGAGGCCTTGAAGCGCGTCGGGGCCGAGGGTGTCGCCGCCATGGTCTGCGACAGCACCAACGCACTGGTGCCCGGCACGTCCGGATCCGAGGCAGCGGTCCGCGAAAGCCTGACGAGCCTCTTCGGCCGCTACACCGGGCGGATCGCGATCACATGCTTCGCCACCAACGTCGCGCGCGTCGAGAGCATCGCCGCCGCCGCCGCCGCGAACGGCCGGACCGTGGCTCTGGTCGGCCGGTCCCTGTGGCGCATCGACCAGGCCGCCCGGGCGACGGGCTACTTGAAGGACGTACCGCCCTTCGCGAGCGAGCGGGACGCGGCCCAGATCCCCGCGGACAAGGTGGTGATGATCTGCACCGGCAGTCAGGGCGAGCCGCGCTCGGCGCTTGCCAAGATCGCCGCGGATGACCATCCCGAGGTCACCTTGTCCCGCGGCGACGTGGTGATCTACAGCTCGCGCGAGATCCCGGGGAACGAGCGGGCAATCGGCCGGGTGCAGAACCAGCTCGTCGCCAAGGGCGTCCAGGTCGTCACCGCGGACGATGCCTTCGTCCACGTCTCCGGCCACCCCGCGCGCGACGAGCTCGTGCAGATGTACCAGTGGATCCGCCCGGCCCTGGCTGTCCCGACTCATGGCGAGGAGCGGCACCTTCAGGCCCATGCCGAGCTCGCGCGGGACTGTCAGGTGCCCGAGACCGCGATCCCGCACAACGGGAACATCCTGCGGCTGCTGCCGGGCCCGGCGGAGGTGGTCGGGCAGGTCCAGCACGGCCGGCTCGTGATCGACGGCAAGCGGATCGTGCCGCTGGACGCCGGCACAATGCGCAGCCGCCACCGCATGATGTACAACGGCGCGGCCGTGGCGACGCTTGTACTGGACAGGCGTGGCGACCTTGTCGCCGACCCGAGCATCGCAGTGCTCGGGCTGATCGAACATCCCGAGCAGGACGAGGCGCTGGCCGACGCGGCCTCCGCGGTGCGCGCGGCCATCGAGGGGATGCCCGCTGCGGCCCGCAACGACGACGAGGCCGTGAAGCAGAGCGTGCGCATCGCCGTGCGCCGCAGCTTCAACGCGACGCAAGGCAAGAAGCCGCTCACCGAGGTACATTTGGTCCGGATCTAGGGCGGGTTCCGATCGGGTGTGGACGCCCGATCGCAGGACGCCGCTCCGGATTCAGCGCGTTGGAACCGGCGAAGGGGCAGGGAGGACGGCGTGATCGGAAGGCTGAACCATGTGGCGATCGTCGTGCCGGACCTCGCCGCCGCGGCGGACCTCTACCGACGGACGCTGGGCGCGCGGGTTTCCGACCCGGTCGACCTGCCGGAGCACGGCGTGACAACCGTCTTCGTCGAGCTGCCCAACACGAAGGTCGAGTTGCTGCATCCCCTCGGCCCGGATTCGCCGATCGCCAAGTTCCTGGCCGGCAATGCCGCCGGGGCCATCCACCATCTCTGCTACGAGGTCGAGGACATCCTGGCTGCCCGCGACCGGCTTAAGGCGGACGGGCTGCGGGTGCTCGGCGACGGCGAGCCGCGCATCGGCGCGCACGGCAAGCCCGTGCTGTTCCTTCACCCGAAGGACCTCTGCGGCACGCTGGTGGAGATAGAGCAGGCATGAGCCTCGTCACCTGGATCGCCATCTACTTCGTTCTGTGGTGGGTCGTGCTCTTCGCTGTGCTGCCCTGGGGCGCCCATCCGCCCGAGGAGGTGGAGCAGGGCATGGCAGACAGCGCGCCGGCCGCCCCGCGGCTCGGCCTGAAGTTCGCCGTCACCACCGTGGTCTCGGCAGCGATCCTCGGGGTGGCCTACCTGGTCTTCGCGACCGGGATCATCTCGTTCCGGGACTTCATGCGGCCATGAGCGCGACCTACTGCGCGGCGGCGCCGGGGCACCCCCACCATGGTCCCTACCACGATGGGGAGTACGGATTTCCCAGCACGGACGAGCGTGTCCTGTTCGAGCGGCTCGTCCTAGAGATCAACCAGGCGGGCCTCTCCTGGGAGACGATCCTGCGCAAGCGCGCGGCCTTCGTGGCGGCCTATGATGGCTTCGACGTGGATAAGGTCGCCGCCTATGGCGAGGCGGACCGAGCGAGGCTGATGGCCGATGCCGGGATCATCCGCAACCGCCTTAAGATCGAGTCGGCTATCGAGAATGCGCGCCGGATCCAGGCGATGCGAAGCGAATGGGGCGGCTTCAATGCCTGGCTGCAGGCGCACCATCCCCGCGACAAGGCAGCCTGGGTCGCGCTCTTCAGGAAGACCTTCCGCTTTACCGGCGGCGAGATCGTCGGCGAGTTCCTGATGAGCCTCGGGTACCTGCCGGGGGCCCACGAGCCGGGTTGCCCGGTGTATGCGCGGATTCTCGAGCTTGAACCGCCATGGCTTGCCATCCGACCGGCCGTGACTGCATAAGAAACGGGCAACACCACGGCGCGACCTCAAGCAAATGCCCTCACGGAAGGCAAAATAGGCAAAAAATGAGCAAAGCGTGCAGATCGCGCTTGCCGGCCGTCGGGAGCGGGATCATGATTCGTCGTGTTGAGGGGCATTGCGCCCTTCATCCGACGCCTGGTGGCGATTCCTCCCTAAACTCCGGCCGCGCCCTCGGGACGCGGCCTTTTTCTTCGGGGGCTATCCGGATCGGCGCCGCTGCAGCTCGCGCGCTTTCGTGGTAGGCTCGGACATGCGCAGCGCCGTCCTCCCTGCCGTTTTCGCTTTCCTTGCCCTCAACGGACCCGCGGTTCCGTCGACCGGGACCGCGCAGAGCCAGCTCCGTCAGGTCGTCATCCGGCCAGCTGACTGTCGCCTTCTCGAGCGCCACGTGCCGGCTCCGGACGTGACCTATCAGCCCGGCGTCGACGTGCACGGCCGGCTCGTGGCTCCGGCCGATATCGGCGGCGGGTCCGGATTCCAGCTTCCTCACGTGCTGGAGTTCCAGCTCGCGGTGAATCCGCTAGAGTACCAGAGCCGCCAGGAGCTCGCCCTGCTTGATCGGCAGATCGCCTCGCTGCGCCCCGGCGACCCGCGCGTTCCCGCGCTTCAGAGAAAGCGCGAGGCGGCCGCCCGGGCCGCCGAGAGCGCCGCGCCGGGCTTCGGCAACACCGCCCTCGACCTTGGCGTGGTGCGGGTGGACACCCGCTCCGGCGAGGTCACCATCGACGGGCGTCCGCTCGGCGCGGCCGAGCGGGAGGCGGCGCTCGCCGCCTGCCGCGGCATCCGCTGAGCCCGGAATCGCCGGCGCGGATGCCGGCCCCGCATCATGGCGCGGGAGGAACGGCGCCGCCCGTCGTCAGGGCGCGCAGCAGCGCCGCGCCGAGCGCCGGCTCGGACGCAAGGCCCGGCGCCGCCGCGCGGATTGCGTCGCCGAGCCGGGCACGGGCGGAACGATCGAGGCCGAGCTGCACGGCCGTCTCCACATAGGCGTCGCGGTCCTCGGCCACGCCATCAGCGATCCCGATCCGGCTCAGGATCGCGACCGCATGGCGCTGGCGCATCAGCGCGCCCGGAACCCTCACGACCGGCAGGCCCTTCTCGACCGCCTGGAGCACGGTGTTCCAACCCGACCAGCCGGGATTGTCGAGGAACACATCCGCCAGCCCGGTCACCGCGTGGAAGCGCGCGTGGTCCATCCGCGGCAGCAGCAGGCACCGTTCGCGATGGTCCAGGCCCCTGCGGGCGAAGGCCGCCGCGAGCCGTGTCTCGAAGACGGCCGTGACCGCCGGCCGCGGATCCCGTACGAACAGGAACAGGGCGCGCGGCACGCGGGCCGCGATGCGCGCGAAGAGGTCGTCGTCGCCGGGCAGGTACTTGAACAGCGACTGGCAGCACCAGAAGAGGACGGCATCGTCGGGCACGCCGAAATCCGCGCGCGTGAGCGGAATGTCCGGCGGCGTGAGGGGAACATGGGCATGCCCGAGCCCCGGCAGCGTGACGAGGCGTTCGCGATAATGCGACTGCGCCCCCGGCGGCTCCATCAGCTCCGAGCTGAGATAGAGATCGATGGTCGGCAGCCCGGTCGTCTCGGGGTGCCCGGGGGTCATGGCCTGCAGCGGGGCCAGGCGCAGCGTGCCCAGCCGGGCTGCCATGGGATCCATGCCGATGTCCGTATGGACCAGCGCGTCCAGCCGGTCGCCGAGGATCGTCTCCGCCCAGGCCTCGACCCCGGCGGGGCCTGCGACGAAGCGCACGGCGCGGTCTCGGAAGCCCCGCGTGTCCTCGTCTTCGCCGGCGCCGGTCTGGTAGAGGTGCAGGTCCACCTCCGGCCCAAGGGCGTCGAGCCAGCCACGCAGCGTCGTGTTGACAGGCGAGTAGCGCCCCATCCGCCAGGAGACGAGGCCGAGTCGGATCCGGCCGTCGGGCGCCCGGGGCGCAAGGGGTGCCGTGAATTCCGGATGGCGCGCGGCCATCAGCCCGGCCACCAAGTCGCCATAGAGGCTCTGGAGGGCGCGGTCGTCCTGCCCCTGATAGGCCAGGTAGAAGGGCTGGCCCTGGCCGACCGCGGCCGCGGCCCGCGCGCGCTCGGCCCTCGGCGCCGCGGCATAGTGCTCGGATAGCTGCGAGAGCTCGGCCGCATAGGATTCCCGGCTCCGCGTGATCTCCGCCTGGTCGAGATAGATCGGGCGCAGGTTCGACAGGCAGGCGCCGAGCGCCGCGGTGGCGGAGCCGGGATCGGCCCGGAGGGCGCGCCGGAAGCCGCGCCGGGCGCGAGGATCGCCCGCCTCGGACGCCATCAGGGCGTCAGCCACCAGGGCCCCGGCGGAGCCGGGGTCCGCCGCGACCGCCCTGCGATAGCTCTCCGCGGCCTCCGCGGACCGGCCGGTTGCGCGGCGGAGGTTGCCCAGCGCGACCCAGGGCTCGGCCCGGCCGGGGGCGAGTCCGGTCGCGGCTCCGATCAGCCCCTCGGCGGCCTCGCTCTCGTTGCTCTCGGCCAGCAGGGTCCCGACGGCGACCAGGACGTCGGCGTCCCCGGGCGCGATGGCGAGCGCGCTGCGGTAGTGCTGGGCCGCGCCAGCGGGATCGCCGAGGCTGCGCAACAGGTTGCCCCGGTTCAGGTGGAGGTCGGCCCGTCCCGGCCACCGGGCAAGGGCCTGCCCCAGCACTTCGGCCGCGCCGCGCGGCTCGCCGAGGCTGCCGAGGGCCGATGCCTTCAGCAGCACCGCCTCCGGCCGCTCGGTGACGTCCAGCCCGTCGAAGGCGGCGAGGGCCTGCGCCGCAGCGCCGCGGCGGAGATGGAGCACCGCCAGGTTGATGGAGACCGGAAGCCGGTCCCGCTCGAGCCGCAACGCGCGGCCGAGATGCCGGATCGCAGCCGCAGCGTCGCCCTGCGCCGCGCAGGCGGCGGCGAGGTTGTTCCAGCTGGCGCCGCGCGCGGGGGCGTCGGTCAGCGCCGCCTGCAGCAGGCGCGCCGCCTCGTCCGGCCGCCCGGAACTGAGAGCGGCGGCCGCCAGGGCATCGAGTTCGCCGGGATCGGGCATGACTTCGGGCAATGCGTCGCGTGCCGAGGGGCAAAGAGCCCGAGGCTAGCGCCGCGCGTCGCAACCGGAAACCCGGAAGTGCCGGCGGTAGGTCGGCGGTGGGGTCTTCGGCCGCGGCCGCGTCGGACGGGCTTCCGTCCGCTCCCGTCTCGCACTAAAGTCCGCGCGTCTTACGTAGCGAGAGATCCCGGCATGCGGCTGTCCGCCTATTTCCTTCCCACGCTCAAGGAGAATCCGGCCGAGGCGCAGATCGTCTCCCACCGGCTGATGCTGCGCGCCGGGATGATCCGCCAGACCGCCGCCGGCATTTACGCCTGGCTGCCGCTTGGCTTCCGGGTGCTGAAGCGCGTCGAGCAGATCGTGCGCGAGGAGCAGGATGCGGCCGGCGCCCAGGAGCTTCTGATGCCGACGATCCAGTCGGCCGATCTCTGGCGCCAGTCCGGCCGCTACGACGATTACGGCAAGGAGATGCTGCGCATCACCGACCGTCATGACCGCGAGATGCTCTTCGGACCCACGAACGAGGAGATGATCACCGACATCTTCAAGTCCTATGTGAAGAGCTATCGGGATCTGCCGAAGAACCTCTACCACATCCAGTGGAAGTTCCGCGACGAGGTGCGCCCGCGCTTCGGCGTGATGCGTGGGCGCGAATTTCTGATGAAGGACAACTACTCCTTCGACATCGACGCCGACGGCGCCAAGCGCTCGTACCAGCGCATGTTCCTGGCCTACCTGCGAACCTTCGCGCGCATGGGCCTCAAGGCCATCCCCATGCGGGCTGACACCGGGCCCATCGGCGGCGATCTCAGCCACGAGTTCATCATTCTGGCAGACACCGGGGAGAGCGGGGTCTTCTGCGACCGCCGCTGGCTCGACCTGGACGTGCTGGCCGCGGCGCCCGGCTACGACGAGGACCTGGCGCCCTTCTTCGAGCGCTATACCTCGATCTACGCCGCGACCGACGAGAAGCACGACCCCGCCACGAGCCCGCTGGCGGCATCGGAGCTGGTAAGCGCCCGCGGCATCGAGGTCGGCCACATCTTCTATTTCGGGACCAAGTACTCCGGGCCCATGGGGGCGGTGGTCGCCGGCCCCAACGGCGAGCCCGTCACGGTGGAGATGGGAAGCTACGGCATCGGCGTCTCGCGCCTGGTGGCGGCGATCATCGAGGCCAGCCACGACGAGGCCGGCATCGTCTGGCCAGACTCCGTGGCGCCGTTCCGCGTCGGCCTCGTGAACCTGAAGAGCGGCGACGCGGAATGCGACGCGGTCTGCGAGGAGCTCTACGGAGCGCTGACCCGCGCCGGCGTCGACGTGCTCTACGATGACCGCGACGAGCGCGCCGGCGTGAAGTTCGCTGATATGGACCTCATCGGCCTCCCCTGGCAGCTCGCCGTGGGGCCGCGCGGGCTCAAGAACGGCGTCGTCGAGCTGAAGCGCAGGGCCACCGGCGAGCGGCAGGAGCTGTCCAAGGACGCGGCGCTGGCGCGGCTCACGGGTTGACCCGCGCCACGGAACCGACTCGCCTGAGCCTTACCCGATCGGACGTCGCATGATCTTTAACGCCTTCGAGCGCATGGTGGCGATGCGCTATCTCCGCGCACGCCGACAGGAGGGCTTCATCTCGGTGATCGCAGGGTTCTCGCTGCTCGGCATCGCGCTGGGCGTCGCGACCCTGATCATCGTGATGGCCGTCATGAACGGATTCCGTTCGGAGCTGCTCGGCCGCGTTCTGGGCCTGAACGGCCATCTCAGCGTCTTCGGCGTCCAGGGGCCGCTGACGGATTATGGTCCGCTGATCGACAGGATCCGGACGGTCCCCGGCGTGGTCAGCGTCACGCCCTCCGC
Source organism: Arenibaculum pallidiluteum (assembly GCF_017355985.1). Lineage (GTDB taxonomy): Bacteria > Pseudomonadota > Alphaproteobacteria > Azospirillales > Azospirillaceae > Arenibaculum > Arenibaculum pallidiluteum. Next base: position 189,847 of record NZ_JAFIQU010000004.1, on the reverse strand, counting down.
CGAGGCCCAGGCCCTGGTTACCGTGCGCGGCAGCGCCAGCGGCGCCATCGTGCGCGGCACGCGCCCCGAGGATTTCCGCCAGCGCCCGACCGTGTCGGACCACATCGTTGCCGGCAGCCTCGGTGATTTCGAGGGCGAGAAGATCGCGATCGGCATTCGGATGGCCCAGCGCCTGGGTCTGAGGGTCGGCGACCAGCTCACCCTCGTCAGCCCCCAGGGCCAGACGACGGCGTTCGGCACGGTACCGCGGGTGCGCGCCTACGAGGTCGCGGCGATCTTCGACGTCGGCATGTTCGAGTACGACAACAACTTCATCTTCATGCCGCTGCAGGCCGCACAGACCTTCTTCCGTCTCGGCGAGAGCGTCACCAATCTCGAGGTGATGGTCGAGCTGCCGCGCGAGATCGCGAGCTACCGGGCGCTGCTCCAGCAGGCGGTGGAGGGGCGGGCCCGGATCGTCGACTGGCAGCAGTCCAACGCCAGCTTCTTCAACGCGCTCCAGGTCGAGCGCAACGTGATGTTCCTGATCCTGACGCTGATCATCCTGGTGGCCGCGTTCAACATCATCTCCTCGATGATCATGCTGGTGAAGGACAAGGGGCGGGATATCGCGATCCTGCGCACCATGGGCGCCACGCGCGGGATGGTGCTGCGCATCTTCTTCCTCGCGGGCGCCTCGATCGGCGTCGTCGGAACCACGGCCGGGCTGCTTCTGGGCGTCGCCTTTGCCGAGAACATCGAGACGATTCGCCAGTTCCTCCAGTCGCTGACGGGCACCGAGCTGTTCTCGGCCGAGATCTACTTCCTCAGCCAGCTTCCGGCCGAGATCGACTACGGCGAGGTGGCTCGCGTGGTCGTGATGGCGTTGGCGCTGAGCTTCGGTGCGACCATCTATCCCGCTTGGCGGGCGGCGCGGCTCGATCCCGTCGAGGCCCTGCGCTATGAGTGAGGCGATGCTGGACGTGCGCGGCCTCGTCCGCGTCTACACGCAGGCGGCCACGCGGCTCGAGGTCCTGCGCGGCGTCTCCTTCGCGGTCCGCGAGGGCGAGATGGTGGCGCTGGTCGGACCCTCCGGGGCGGGCAAGTCGACGATCCTGCACACGGTCGGGCTACTTGAGAAGGCTCAGGACGGCGTGATTCGCATCGGCGGCGAGGATGTGGGGCGGCTCTCGGATTCCGAGCGCACGGCTCTCCGCCGCCGGTCGATCGGCTTCGTGTACCAGTTCCACCACCTGCTGCCCGAGTTCAGCGCGCTGGAGAACATCGTGCTGCCGCAGATGATCGGCGGCGTGCCGCGACACGAGGCGGCGCTGCGCGCGCAGGAACTGCTGGACCTGGTGGGGCTCGCCCAGCGCGCTGCGCATCGGCCGGCACGGCTCTCGGGCGGAGAGCAGCAGCGCGTCGCCATTGCGCGGGCGCTGGCCAACCGCCCCAAGCTGTTGATCGCCGACGAGCCCACGGGCAATCTCGACCCGCACACCGCCGAGGGCGTCTTCGACATGCTCAGGGGTCTTGTCGCCCGGGGCGGGTTCGGGGCTCTGGTGGCGACGCACAACCTGGAGCTCGCCCGGCGCATGGACCGGGTGCTCGAACTCAGGGACGGGGTGGTGGTCGCCTCGGCTCCCTGAACTGGGCGGAGGCGTGAATGGACCAGCGCATCATCGACCTCTACGACGAGTACACCCACAGGCCGCTGGACCGACGGGTGTTCCTCGACCGGCTGGCGGCGCTGGTCGGCGGCACGGCTGCGGCCTATGCGCTGCTGCCCCTGCTGGAGAACAATTACGCCCTCGCCCAGCAGGTCGCGCCGGATGACCGCCGGCTGGTGGCGGAGCGGGTGACCTTCGCAGGGCCGGGCGGCCCGGTCGGCGCTCATCTCGCCCGACCCGCGGGCGAGGGCCGCTGGCCCGCCGTGATCGTGGTCCACGAGAATCGCGGCCTGAACGCGCATATCGAGGACGTGGCGCGCCGGGCGGCGCTGGCCGGCTTCCTGGCACTCGCGCCCGACCTGCTCTCGCCCCTGGGCGGCACGCCGGCCGACGAGGACCGCGCGCGAGAGATGATCGGCGGGCTGAACGCCGAGGACGCGGTCTCGAACCTGCGTGCCGCCGTCGCCTGGCTGGAGCGGCATTCCCAGTCGACCGGCAAGGTCGGGGCGGTCGGCTTCTGCTGGGGTGGCGGCATGGTCAACGCCCTGGCCGTCGCGGAGCCCGAGCTCGATGCCGGCGTCGCCTTCTACGGGCGCGCGCCCGATCCCGCCAAGGTCGGCCAGATCCGTGCCCGCATGATGATGCACTACGCCGGCAACGACGCCCGGATCAACGAGGGAATCCCCGCCTACGAGGCGGCGTTGCGCGATGCCGGCAAGACCTTCGAGATTCACCGCTACGAGGGCACACAGCACGCCTTCCACAACGATACCGCAGGCGCCCGCTACGATGCCGCGGCGGCGAAGCTCGCCTGGGACCGGACGGTGGCGTTCCTGCGCGCCGGTCTCGCCTGAGGGCCCCGGGGCGCGGGGCTTCACAACGCCATGCGCCCGTCGGGCCGACCTTCTCAGACCCGTCCCATGGTGCGCGGCAGGGCATCGGCCACGTCGTGCAGGCCGAGACGGCGGAGCATGCGTTGGCGCAGCTTCATCTCCCGATCGGCATGGGCGGATTCGGCCCGGCGCCCGCCGAGAAACTGCCCGTCTGCATCCTTCAGCGCCCTGCCGAGCTGATCCAGGAGTTGGCGTTCGGCCTCGCCGTCGCGCGGGTCCAGCGGCTTCGCCCCCTCGATCTCGGTCAGCAGCCGCTCCAGGAGGACCGATGCGCAGGCAGGTGCGCGGCCGGACTGCACCAGCAGGGTCACCGCCGCCAGCCGCGGTCCGTACTGGCCCTCCGGGTCCGGCGGGCGGCCGTTCAGCATCTCGGCGAGCCGCACCAGCTGGTCGCCGAGATTGGGCGAGGGCGCGAACAGGTCGCGCAGCACCGACGGGAAGTCGAGCAGATCAGCCAGCAGCCCCTCGACCAGCGTCATGAAGTCCTCGTCCAGGCCCTGGGCCAGCAGGACCAGCGTGCGATCCAACTTCTGGGACAGGACCGTGCATTCCGCGAGGTGTTCGGTGAGGACCGAGAGCAATGCCGGGCCGCGCAGGCCTTCGGATACGGCGCTCCTGACACTTGCCACGTAGTCGGCGGTCCGGGACGGCTCGAAGCGCGGCAGCCGCGTGCGCTGCCTCGCGACCTCGCGGTTTTCGGCATCGATCGTCTTCAGGAACTCGTAGATCCGGGCGACGCGGCTCTGCACCGGAACCTTCAGGCTGCGCGACTGCAACTGGGCCATGCGTTCCACGGCCTCGGTCAGCATGCCGCTCTTGCGCAGCGTGTCGCCATGAGGGCTGCCGTGCAGGAGCTCGGTCGGCGTGACCGCCTTCTCCTCGAGGAAGGTCCGCAGCGTCCTGCCGATCGCAAGCCGCGCATCGAGGCCGCGCAGTTCCGCGGCCGAGGCGCAGGCGGGGGCCTGGTTCAGCAGCCCGATCCGCGCCTTCGGCTTTGCCGAGGCCTTCTCCTCGTGGAGGATCACGGTCTCGAAGACCGGGCCATCGGCGGTCACCCTGTGCCGGAGCACCTTGACCCCGTCATGGCGCGGATTCTCGAGGCTCCATCGGGCATAGGCCACGGCCTCGTCACGATCGTCGAACTTCCGGTCCGAGGCCCAGATCCGCGCCCTTGAAACCGCTACCTCGTACAGGATCCTGACCGTCACGAAGGCCCTCGCCACTGGATGGCGCGAATTCTAGGCGATTTATCTGGGTTGGGGCAGGGGCTTCGGAATCGGGCATGCGATTCGCCCGCTTTCTGTCGCAGCGGTGTCAAGCCGAACTTGGTCATGACGGCGGCGGCGGTGCCCCGCTATCCTCGGACGCGCACCCAACCGCCGAGCGCCGATGCCCCACGCCGACTTCGTCCACCTCCGCGTCCATTCCGCCTATTCGCTTTCCGAGGGGGCGATCAAGACCAAGGAGCTCGTGAAGCTCTGCCAGAAGCAGGCGATGCCGGCGGTCGCGGTGACCGACACCGGCAACCTGTTCGGCGCGATGGAGTTCGCGCTGGCGGCGTCCGATGCCGGCGTGCAGCCGATCCTCGGCTGCATCCTCGGGGTCAAGCGGTCCGGGCCTGCGCCGGGTGGGCGGGCACCCGTCAAGGTGGCCCAGCCGGACCAGCTCGTGCTGCTGGTCCAGGATCCGCGGGGCTACGATAACGCGATGAAGCTGGTCTCCAAGGCCTTCATGGAGACCGAGACCGGCACGGCGCCGCAGGTGGCGCTGGAGGAGATGGCGGGGCTGACCGACGGGCTGATCGCGCTGACCGGCGGACCTGGCGGGACGGTGGGGCGGCTTTTGTTCGAAGGCCAGCGCGCGGCGGCCGAGGAGGCCTTGACTACGCTGCAGGAGCTGTTTCCCGGGCGCCTCTATATCGAGCTGATGCGCCACGGCTGGGCCGTCGAGGACAGGATCGAGCCAGAACTCGTCGATCTCGCCTATGCCCGCGACCTGCCCCTGGTCGCCACCAACGACTGCTACTTCGCGACCGAGGCGATGTACGAGGCGCATGATGCGCTGCTGTGCATCGCCGAGGGGTCCTACGTGAACGAGGCGAACCGCAGGCGCCTGACGCCCGAGCACCGGTTCAAGAGCGCGGCCGAGATGCGCGCCCTGTTCGAGGACCTGCCGGAGGCGGTCGACAACACCCTGGTGATCGCCAGGCGCTGCTCCTACCTGCTGAAGCCGATCAAGCCCATCCTGCCGCGCTTCACCGAGGACCGTCCCGAGGACGAGGAGCTGCGCATCCAGGCGCGCGAGGGCCTGCAGAACCGGCTCGAGAAGCACGTCTTCACCCCGGAGATGTCGGCCGAGGAGAGCGAGGTCGTCGCCAAGCCGTACCGCGACCGGCTCGAGTTCGAGCTGGACGTGATCGTGAACATGAAGTTCCCGGGCTATTTCCTGATCGTCTCGGACTTCATCAAATGGGCGAAGGCGCACGGGATCCCTGTTGGGCCGGGCCGCGGCTCGGGCGCGGGCTCGGTCGTCGCCTGGGCGCTCACCATCACCGACCTGGATCCCCTGCGCTTCGGGCTGCTGTTCGAGCGGTTCCTGAACCCCGAGCGCGTGTCCATGCCGGACTTCGACGTGGACTTCTGCCAGGACCGGCGCGACGAGGTGATCCGCTACGTCCAGGCCAAGTACGGCCATGACCGCGTCGCCCAGATCATCACCTTCGGAAAGCTGCAGGCGCGCGCCGTGCTGCGCGACGTCGGGCGCGTGCTTCAGATGCCCTACGGGCAGGTCGACAAGATCTGCAAGCTGGTCCCCAACAACCCGGCCAACCCGGTGACGCTGGAGCAGGCGCTCGAAGCCGAGCCCATGCTGAAGCAGGCGCGCGATTCCGACGAGACCGTCGCGCGGCTGATCGGCATCGCCCTGCGGCTGGAGGGCCTGTACCGCCACGCCTCGACCCACGCGGCGGGCGTGGTGATCGGCGACCGGCCCCTGGACCGCCTGGTACCGCTGTACCGCGATCCGCGGTCCGACATGCCGGTCACCCAGTTCAACATGAAGTATGTCGAGCAGGCCGGTCTGGTGAAGTTCGACTTCCTCGGCCTCAAGACGCTGACGGTGCTCACGACCGCCGTGAACCTGATCCGCGAGCGCGGCGTCGAGGTCGACCTCTCGGCGCTGCCTCTGGACGACGAGAAGACATACGCGCTGCTGTCGCGCGGCGAGACGACGGGGGTGTTCCAGCTCGAAAGCTCGGGCATGCGCGACGTCCTGCGCAAGCTCAAGCCGAACCGCTTCGACGACATCATCGCGCTGGTCTCGCTCTACCGTCCCGGCCCGATGGACAACATCCCGACCTACATCAAGGTCAAGAACGGGGAGCAGGAACCCGACTACATGCACCCGCTGCTGGAGCCGATCCTGAAGGAGACCTTCGGGATCATGATCTACCAGGAGCAGGTGATGCAGACCGCCCAGATCCTGGCGGGCTATTCGCTCGGCGGCGCCGACCTGCTGCGCCGCGCCATGGGCAAGAAGATCAAGGAGGAGATGGAGAAGCAGCGCGCAGCGTTCATCGCGGGCGCGGTGAAGAACGGCGTCGCCGCTGACCAGGCGGGATACATCTTCGACCAGGTCGACAAGTTCGCGGGCTACGGCTTCAACAAGTCCCACGCCGCGGCCTATGCGCTGGTCGCCTACCAGACGGCCTGGCTGAAGGCCAACTACCCCGTCGAGTTCCTGGCCGCGTCCATGACGCTGGACCTCGGCAACACCGACAAGCTGAACGTCTTCCGGCAGGAGCTGGTCCGGCTCCGCATCAAGCTGATGACGCCGGACATCAACCGCTCCAACGCGACCTTCCGCGTCGAGACCATGCCCGACGGCGAACGGGCGATCCGCTACGCGCTGGCGGCCGTGAAGGGGGTCGGCATGCCGGCCATGCAGGCGATCGTGGCCGAGCGGGAGACGGCCGGGGTCTATCGCGACCTCTTCGACCTGGCGAGGCGCCTCGACACGAAGACCATCAACAAGCGCCAGCTCGAGAACCTCGCCTGCGCGGGGGCCTTCGACGGGCTGAACTCCAACCGGCATCAGGTCCATGCCGGGATCGAAATGCTGATCCGCTATGCCCAGAGCGCCGCCGAGGAGCGGGAGAGCGGCCAAAACAGCTTGTTCGGGGGCGGAGGCGTGACGCTCAAGGCGCCCGACCTGCCCCGCGTCCAGGACTGGGAGCCGCTGGACCGGCTCGGCCACGAGTTCGGCGCCATCGGCTTCTATCTCTCGGCCCATCCGCTCGACGGCTTTGCCAAGCCCCTTCAGCGCCTGAAGGTCGTCCAGTCCGCCGATCTCGCGCGGCGGGCGACCGGCGGCGGGTCGACCCGCTGCCAGATGGCGGGTGTCGTGATCTCCAAACAGGAGCGCCTTGCTAAGAGCGGCAACCGCTTCGCCTTCGTCCAGCTCTCGGACAGCACGGGCGTCTACGAGGTCACGCTGTTCTCCGAGACGCTGGCGGTGAGCCGCGAGCTGCTGGAGCCCGGCAAGGCGGTCGTCCTGACCGTGGACATCCAGCTCCAGAACGAGGATGTCCGCCTCACCTGCCACGAGGTGAAGCCTCTGGAGGACGAGGTGGCGCGGGCGGCCGAGGGGCTGCAGATCGTGCTCCAGAGGCCCGATGCCGTCGCCCCGCTGCGCGGCCTGCTCGACAAGATCGGGCGCGGCCGCGGCAAGGTCAGCATCCTGGTGGAGCTCGACCCGCTCAAGGAGGCCGAGATCGCGCTCCAGGGGGGCTACGCGATCTCGGCGCGAAGCCGCGCCGCGATCAAGGCGCTGCCGGGCGTCTCGGACGTGCTGGATCTCTGAGACGAAAGCGGGCGCGGCGCGTTCGCGCCGTTGCCAAACCGGGCGCGGGCCGCTATCTAACGGCCGTCGCAAACCACACGCGGGCTTGCGGTCCGGTGCCCATAGGGCGAAGGGCCGCTCCGGTGTCCCCATTCCGGGGACAGTCGCCCGCGGAGGCAAAACCGGAAAAGGTTCTATCAATGGCAATGCCCAGCTTCTCCATGCGCCAGCTCCTCGAGGCCGGCGTGCATTTCGGCCATCACACCCGCCGCTGGAACCCCAAGATGGCGCCGTACATCTTCGGCGTCCGCAACGGCGTGCACGTGATCGACCTCGAGCAGACCGTTCCGATGCTGCATCGGGCCATGGTCGCGGTGCGCGACGTTGTTGCCGGTGGCGGCCGCGTCCTCTTCGTCGGCACCAAGCGCGCAGCCCAGGAGCGCGTCGCCGAAAGCGCCAAGCGCTGCGGCCAGTACTACGTGAACCACCGCTGGCTCGGCGGCATGCTGACCAACTGGAAGACCATCTCCCAGTCCATCAAGCGCCTGCGCGAGATGGAGGAGCGGGTGGAGGCCGGTGTCGGCGGCCTGACCAAGCGCGAGATCCTGCAGCTCGACCGCGAGCGGGAGAAGCTCGAGCGGGCGCTCGGCGGCATCAAGGAGATGGGCGGCCTTCCCGACCTGCTGTTCGTGATCGACACCAACAAGGAGGCGATCGCGATCCAGGAGGCCAACAAGCTCGGCATCCCGGTCGTCGCCGTGATCGACAGCAACAGCGATCCCGACGGCGTGACCTTCCCGATCCCCGGCAACGACGACGCCCTGCGCGCCATTGACACCTATTGCGAGCTGATCGCGGGTGCCGTGCTTGACGGCCTGCAGGCTGAAATGTCGGCCGCCGGCATCGACGTCGGCGAGTCCGTCGAGGCCCCGGCCGAGGGGCTTCCTGAGGAAGGCGCCGAAGAGACCGCCGAAGGCGAGCCTGCGCGCGCCTGATCCGCCGCGCCGAGGGCAGCCGGGCGGGTCGACCGTCCGGTTGCCCTTTTTCTTGAATACCGAATTCAACGAGGTCCCCAATGGCCGAAATTACTGCCTCGCTCGTGAAGGAGCTCCGCGAGAAGACCGGCGCTGGCATGATGGATTGCAAGAAGGCGCTGGCGGAGACCAACGGCAACCTTGAGGACGCGGTCGACTGGCTGCGCAAGAAGGGTCTCGCCGCCGCCGCGAAGAAGGCCGGCCGCGTCGCGTCCGAGGGCCTGGTTGCCGTCGCCACCGCGGGTACCGCAGGCGCGGTCGTCGAGGTCAACTCCGAGACCGACTTCGTCGCGCGCAACGACAAGTTCCAGGGCTTCGCCGCCAAGGTCGCCGAGATGGCCCTCCAGGGCTCGGACGACGTCGAGGCGCTGAAGCAGGTCGCCTATCCCGGCGCCGGCCGCAACGTCGGCGAGGAGCTGACCTCGCTGATCGCCACTATCGGCGAGAACATGAGCCTGCGCCGCTCGGCCCGGCTGTCGGTGGGCTCCGGCGTGGTCGCGGCCTACGTGCACTCGGCCATCGCGCCAAATCTCGGCAAGATCGGCGTGCTCGTCGCGCTCGAGTCGACCGGCGACAAGGCCAAGCTCGAGGCGCTGGGCAAGCAGATCGCGATGCATGTCGCGGCCGCCCGCCCGGAGGCGCTGACCATCGAGCAGGTCGACGCATCGGCCCTGGAGCGCGAGCGCAACGTCCTCGCGGACCAGGCGCGCGCCAGCGGCAAGCCCGAGGAGATCATCGCCAAGATGGTCGAGGGCCGCCTGCGCAAGTACTATGAGGAGGTCGTGCTGCTCGAGCAGACCTATGTCATCGACGGCGAGCGGAAGATCTCCAAGGTCGTCCAGGATGCCGCCAAGGACATGGGCGCGCCGGTGCAGCTGACGGGCTTCGTCCGCTTCGCGCTCGGCGAGGGCATCGAGAAGGAACAGGCCGACTTCGCGGCCGAGGTCGCTGCCGCCCGCGGCGCCTGACGGCGCGGGAACATCTGACCTATCGATAGCGTTAGTCTGTCTGCGTCGCCACCGGAAGGAGAGGGGTCGATGTCCGGAACCGCCCGTTACAAGCGTGTCCTTCTGAAGATCTCGGGGGAGGCGCTGATGGGGGGGCGGGACTACGGCCTCGACCCCGAAATCGTCAACCGGGTGGCGGACGAGGTCCGTTCCGTCACCCGGATGGGCGTTCAGGTCTGCCTCGTGATCGGCGGCGGCAACATCTTCCGCGGCGTCTCCGGCGCCGCGGCGGGGATGGAGCGCGCGACGGCCGACTACATGGGCATGCTCGCGACCGTCATCAACGCGCTGGCCATGCAGAGCGCGCTCGAGCGGATCGGAGTGGATACCCGGGTCCAGTCGGCCATCCCGATGTCCACAGTCTGCGAGCCTTATATCCGCCGGCGCGCCTCGCGCCACATGGAGAAGGGCAGGGTGGTGATCTTCGCCGCCGGCACCGGCAACCCCTTCTTCACGACGGACACCGCCGCCGCGCTGCGCGCCTCCGAGATGGGCTGCAATGCCCTGATCAAGGGAACCAAGGTCGACGGCGTCTACTCCGCGGATCCCAAGAAGCACCCCGATGCCGAGCGCTACGAGCGCCTGACCTATCTCGAGGTCCTTTCCCGCGACCTGCAGGTGATGGACGCCGCCGCCATTTCCCTGGCGCGCGAGAACAAAATCCCGATACTCGTAACCTCGATCCACGATGCCGGCTCCTTCGCCGAGGTGATGGCCGGCCGCGGCAGGTTCACGATCATCACCGACGAGGAATGACAGTGTCCGACGACATCGCCGAAATTGGCCGTCGCATGGACGGCGCCCTCGAAGCCCTTCGTAAGGAGTATTCGGGGCTTCGAACCGGCCGCGCCTCGGCGTCGCTGCTGGAGCCGGTGACCGTCGACGCCTATGGCTCCCACATGCCGCTGAACCAGGTCGCGACGATCAGCGTGCCGGAGCCGCGCTTGATCACGGTCCAGGTCTGGGACCGCGGCATGGTGAAGGCTGTCGACAAGGCGATTCGCGATAGCGGCCTGGGCCTCAACCCGCAGACCGAGGGCCAGACCGTCCGCGTGCCGATTCCCGACCTGAACCAGGAGCGCCGCCAGGAGCTCAGCAAGGTCGCGGCCCGCTACGCCGAGCAGGCCCGCGTCGCCGTCCGCAACGTGCGCCGCGATGGCATGGACATGCTCAAGCGCCAGGAGAAGGCCGGGGATATCAGCCAGGACGAGCACAAGACCCTGGCCGACAAGGTCCAGGCCATGACCGACGCCCATATCAAGAAGATCGACGAGGCGTTGGCGGCCAAGGAAAAAGAGATCATGCAGGTCTGATCCAGAATGTCGGGATCGGAGGGGCTTCCGCCGTCGCCACGCCACGTGGCGGTCATCATGGATGGCAACGGACGCTGGGCGAAGGCCCGCGGCCTGCCGCGCACGGCCGGGCATCGCAAGGGCATCGAGTCCGTGCGGACCGTCATCGAGGCGGCGCGTGAGCTGGGCGTGGAGTACCTGACGCTCTACGGCTTCTCGTCGGAGAACTGGCGCCGGCCGGAAGGCGAGGTGCTGGACCTGATGCATCTGCTGCGCTTCTACCTGCGCAGTGAGATCGCCGAGCTGCACCGCAACGGGATCCGTCTGCGGGTGATCGGGGACCGTAACCGGCTCGCCCCGGACATCGTGTCGATGATCGCCAATGCCGAGGAGCTGACCCGCGGCAACAAGGTCCTGAACCTGACGATCGCGCTCAGCTATGGCGGGCGGGCCGAGATCGCCCGGGCCGCGGCACAGCTCGCCCGGGAGGTGCTGGCCGGAGCCGTGTCGGCGGACGGCATCGACGAGGAAACCTTCGCCGCGCGGCTCTATACCGCCGACATCCCCGATCCCGACCTGCTGGTGCGCACCAGCGGCGAGAAGCGCATCTCCAACTTCCTGCTCTGGCAGTGCGCCTATGCCGAGCTGGTGTTCACCGATACCCTCTGGCCCGATTTCGGGAAGCGCGACCTCGAAGATGCTATCCAGGAATTCCGGCGCCGCGACCGAAGGTTCGGCGCCGTCAACTCCCGCTAAGGCGGGGGATCTCCGCACCCGGGTCTTTTCGGCGCTCGTCCTCGGACCGATCGTGCTGGGCATCGTCTGGCTCGGCGGCTGGGCCTTCCACCTGATGATCCTGGCCTTCGCCCTGCTGACGGTGGCGGAGTGGGTCCGCCTCGTTGAGCCCGAGCGGCCGCATGCTCCGGGCTGCATGGCGGGCCTCGGCACGGTCGTGGTGCTCGGATCGCTCCTGGCCTGGGGTGGCGGCGGCGCCCTTCTGGCGGTGGTCGTCCTGACGCCGGTGCTGTACGTCGCTGCACGGCAGGCATGCCGTGCGCGCCACCCGAAGCTGATCGCGGTGGCGCTGCCCTACGTGGCGGGAGGCGCCGCCGGCCTCGCCTGGCTGCGCGAGGATGCGGCGGCGGGGCTCGGTGTCTTCCTTCTCGTGCTGCTCGCGGTCTGGGCCACTGACACCGGCGCCTATGCGGCCGGCCGCCTGATCGGCGGGCCGAAGCTTGCGCCGCGCGTGAGCCCGAAGAAGACCTGGGCCGGTCTTTTGGGCGGCATGCTGGCCTCGGGCATCTCCGCATGGGCCATCGCCCGCGGCTTCGGTGCCGCCTCGCCGGCGACCGCTGCGGCGCTGGGCGCCGGTATCGCCGTGGTCTCCCAGATGGGCGACCTTTTCGAATCCTGGGTCAAGCGGCGCTATGGCGTGAAGGACAGCGGCCATCTGATTCCCGGCCATGGGGGGCTTCTCGATCGCGTCGACGGGCTGCTGGTCGCGGCCCCGGTCTTCGCGCTGCTCCACGCCGCATCGAGGGGGCCGTGGTGGTGACGGCGCCCCGCAGCGTCACGATCCTGGGCTCGACCGGCTCGGTTGGGTGCAGCACGGTCGATCTCGTCGCCCGCGATCCCGACCGGTTCCCGGTGGAGGCGCTGGTGGCCGGCCGCAATCTGGACTTGCTGGTGGAGCAGTGCCGCGCGTTGCGTCCGCGCCTCGCGGTGATCGCCGATGCCACGCTCTACACAGCGTTGCGCGGCGCGCTCGCCGGAACCGGCACCGAGGCCGCCGCGGGGCCCGGCGCGGTGGTCGAGGCAGCGCAGCGTCCCGCGGACTGGGTGATGGCCGCCATCGTTGGCGCCGCCGGCCTGGAGCCGACCCTCGCTGCGGCCCGGCGTGGCGCCCTCGTCGCTCTCGCCAACAAGGAGTGTCTGGTCTCGGCGGGGCCGGTGATGATGGACGTCGTCCGGCGCTGCGGCGCGACGCTCCTGCCGGTGGACAGCGAGCACAACGCGATCTTCCAGGTCTTCGACTTCGAGCGGCGGGACTCGGTCGCGCGCCTCGTCCTCACGGCGTCGGGCGGGCCGTTCCGGACCTGGACGCGCGAGCGCATGGCCGCGGCCACGCCCGAGCAGGCGGTGGCGCACCCGACCTGGTCCATGGGCGCCAAGATCTCGGTGGACAGCGCGACGCTGATGAACAAGGGGCTGGAGGTCATCGAGGCAAGCTTCCTCTTCGACCTGCCCGAGGCGCAGATCGACGTGATCGTCCATCCGCAGTCGGTCGTGCACAGCCTCGTCGAGTACCGGGACGGATCGGTCCTGGCCCAGCTCGGCACGCCGGACATGCGGATCCCGATCTCCCATGCGCTCGGCTGGCCCGGACGCCTCGCGACTCCGGCGGCGCGGCTGGACCTCGCGAAGGCGGCGACGCTGACCTTCGAGGCGCCGGACGCCGAGCGCTTCCCGGCCCTGCGCCTGACCCGCCTTGCCTTGCAAACGGGCGGGGGCGCTCCCACTATTCTCAATGCCGCGAACGAGATCGCCGTGCAGGCTTTCCTCGACCGCCGGATCGGCTTCCTCGACATCGAGCGGGTGGTCGGCGGAACGCTGGATGCCATGCCGGCCGGCCCGCTGCGGGATCTGGACTGCGTCCGGACGACCGACACCGAGGCGAGGCGCGTCGCGGCTGCGCTGTGTCGTGACCTGCGCTGAGCCGATCGCGCCGCGCAGGGGGAGAGCACCATGGAATTCCTGAGCGGCATCGGCCACACCCTCCTTCAGTTCCTGATCGCGCTGACGGTCCTCGTCTTCGTGCACGAGCTCGGCCACTACCTCGTGGCGCGGCGCAACGGGGTCCGAATCGAGGTCTTCTCCATCGGCTTCGGCCCTGAGATCTTCGGGTTCTTCGACCGCCGCGGGACGCGCTGGAAGTTCAGCGCCATTCCCCTCGGCGGCTATGTGAAGATGTTCGGCGACTCCGGCGCGGCCAGCACGCCCGCGGAGGGCGTGCACAGCATGACGGCCGAGGAGCGCGCCGTCTCCTTCCACCACAAGCGGCTTGGCCAGCGGGCGGCGATCGTCGCCGCGGGTCCGATTGCGAACTTCCTGTTCGCGATCGTCGCCATCGCCCTGGTCTTCATGGTGCAGGGCCAGGCCTTCACACCGCCGGTGATCACCGAGGTTCGGGGTGGCAGCGCGGCCGAGCAGGCGGGGCTCCTTGCGGGCGATCGAATCGTCGCGATCGACGGTGCCGAGGTCGAGCGCTTCGAGGAGGTCCAGCAGACCGTCCGCATGAACCAGGGCACCCCCCTCGAGCTCACGGTCCTGCGCGACGGGCGCGAGGTCGCCGTGACGGTCCTCCCGCAGGTCGTGGAGCAGACCGATTCGCTGGGCTCGACGCACCGCATCGGCCTGCTCGGCGTCGCCGGCACGGCCACCGAGGTGCGGCGCCACAACCCTGTTGCGGCCGTCTGGTACGCGGGGCGGGAGACCGTGGGGATCACCGTCGGCACGCTCTCGGCGCTCGGCCAGATGATCACCGGGGCGCGCGGCACCGAGGAGCTCGGCGGCCCGATCCGCATTGCCCAGATGGCAGGGCAGGTGGCAGAGGCGGGGCTCGTACCCTTCATCTGGTTCCTGGCGATCCTCTCCATCAATCTGGGGCTGATCAACCTGTTCCCGATCCCGATACTGGACGGCGGGCACCTAATGTTCTATGCCGTTGAGGCCGCCCGGGGTAGGCCGCTCGGTGATAGAGCCCAGGACTACGGATTCCGCATCGGGTTGGTCATCGTGCTCATGCTGATGATCTTCGCGACGCGGAACGACCTGATGAGCAATCAACGCGTGGTGGACTTCTTCCGCGGCCTGATCTCGTAGCCGCCCGTCCGGGTGGCTGCCCAGCCAGGTTGTTTGGGGGAAAGCTTGGTTCTGAACAGAGTTCTCGCCGCCTGCCTCGTGGCGGCGTGCACCACTGCGACGTCTGCCGTGGCGCTGGCGCAGGGTCTTGCTCCCGCGCCGGCCCAGCCGAGTTTCCAGGGCGGCGCCATCTCGGAAGTCCGGGTGGAGGGCACGCAGCGGATCGAGCCCTCGACCGTGCGCTCGTACCTCACGGTATCGCCGGGCGACGCCTTCGACCCCGAGCGGATCGACCAGTCGCTGAAGAGCCTGTTCGCAACCGGTCTGTTTGCGGACGTCACAATGCGCCGCGAGGGCAATGCCCTTGTCGTCGCCGTGGTCGAGAACCCGATCATCAACCGGATCGCCTTCGAGGGGAACCGGCGCATCGAAGAGGAGGACCTCAACAAGGAGGTCCAGCTCCGGCCGCGAGTCGTCTACACCAGGACGCGCGTGCAGAACGACGTGCAGCGCATCCTGGAGCTCTATCGTCGCAGCGGGCGCTTCGCCGCCACCGTCGAGCCGAAGGTCATCCAGCTCGACCAGAACCGCGTCGACCTCGTCTTCGAGATCGACGAGGGCCCGCGCACCGAGGTCCGCTCGATCACATTCATCGGGAACGAGGTCTTCAGCGACGGCCGCCTGCGTGAGGAGATCCAGACGCGCGAGAGCCGATGGTACCGGTTCCTGACCACGGACGACACCTACGACCCCGACCGGCTGACCTACGACCGCGAGCTGCTGCGCCGTTACTACCTGAAGAACGGCTACGCCGATTTCCGCGTGATCTCGGCGGTGGCCGAGCTGACGCCGGACCGCGACGCCTTCGTGATCACCTTCACCATCGAGGAAGGCGAGCGCTATCGGTTCGGCAAGGTCGACATCCAGACGAGCATCAAGGACCTCGATCCCGCGCAGCTCCGCGAATCGCTGACGACGAACAGCGGGGACTGGTACGACGCCGAGGCGGTCGAGACCTCGATCACGAATCTGACGAACGCGGTCGGGGACCTGCAGTACGCCTTCGTCGACATCCAGCCGCGCATCACGCGCAACCGCGCCGACCAGACGATCGACATCACCTACGAGATCGCCGAGGGACCGCGCGTCTTCGTGGAGCGCATCGACATCGACGGCAACGTGCGCACGCTGGACCGGGTCGTCCGGCGCGAGATGCTGCTGGTCGAGGGCGATCCCTTCAATGCCTCGAAGCTGCGCCGGTCCGAGCGGCGAATCCGCGACCTCGGCTTCTTCGAGAAGGTGACGGTCACGCAGCAGCAGGGCAGCCAGCCAGACCGGTCGGTGATCTCGGTCAACGTGACCGAGCAGTCCACCGGCGAGATCGAGATCGGTGGCGGCTTCTCGACGACCGACGGCCCGCTGGCCAACTTCGGCATCCGTGAGCGCAACCTGCTGGGCCGCGGCCAGGACCTGCGCTTCAACGCCCTGGTGTCCGGCCGGACCCAGGAGTTCGATATCAGCTTCACCGAGCCCTACTTCCTGGAGCGCAACCTCTCGGCGGGCACCGACCTGTTCCGGATCACGCGCGACAACACGGACGAGAGCTCGTACGAGGAGCGCAGCACCGGTGCCGGCTTCCGCCTCGGCTATCCGCTGACCGAACGGCTGCGCCAGCGGCTGAGCTACACCCTGTCTCAGACCGAGATCACGGACATCCCGAGCACGGCATCGCGCTTCATCCGCGAGCAGGAGGGCAGCCGGATCACCTCGGCCGTGGGCCAGGAGCTCACCTACGACGCGCGTGACAGCCGGCTGCAGCCGACGGACGGCTACTTCGTGCGCCTGTCCAACGACCTGGCCGGCCTCGGCGGCGACGCGTACTTCCTGCGCACGCGCCTTGCAGCCGGCTTCTACCAGCCCCTGTTCGCGGGCTCGGTCCTCAGCATCTTGGGCGAGATCGGCTACATCGCAGGCCTGGGCGAGCGGGTGGCGATCTCGGACCGCTTCTTCATCGGCGGCGACAGCCTGCGCGGCTTCGAGCCCGCGGGTATCGGTCCCCGCGACGTGATCAGCGAGAATCAGGACGCCCTTGGCGGCAATCGCTTCGGCCGCGGCAGCGTTGAGCTGTCCTTCCCGATCGGCCTGCCGGAGGAGCTCGGCATTTCCGCCCACACCTTCTCGGACTTCGGTACTCTGGGCGATGTCGACGTCAGCGGTTCCGACGAGGGGATCCGCGACGACGAGACTCTTCGCCTTTCGGCGGGCGTCGGCGTCTCGTGGAGATCGCCTCTCGGCCCCATCCGCCTTGATTTCGCCGTTCCTGTGTTGAAGGAAGACTACGACCGGTCCGAGATCTTCCGGTTCAGCTTCGGCACACGTTTCTAGAAAGCGAGATCATGAACGCCCGTCCCTTCGTCGCCCTGGCCTTCCTGGCCGCCGCCTTCGCGGCGGCGCCGGCCGTGGCGCAGCAGCCCGAGGCCGTGGCCACACCGATCATCCTCGTGGTGGACATCCAGGCGATTCAGCAGGAATCCGCCGCCGCCAAGGCCATGCAGAAGCAGCTCGACGCGCAGCGGGAGGCTTATCAGAAGGAGATCGCGTCGCAGGAGGAGCGGCTCCGGAACGCCGACCAGGAGCTGAACAAGCAGCGCCCGCTGCTCTCGGCGGACGCCTTCGCGCAGAAGCGCCGCGACTTCGAGCAGCAGGTCGTGGAGGTACAGCGCAACGTCCAGGTCCGCCGGCGCGCCTATGACCAGGCCGCGCAGGAGGCCATGAACCAGATCCGTACCGCCGCTTTCGAGATCATCACGAACGTCGCCGGCGAGCGTCGCGCCAACCTGGTGCTGCCGCGCCAGCAGGTCCTCCTGGTGGAGAAGGGGCTCGACGTCACCGATATCGTGATGGAGCGCCTGAACAAGAAGCTGCCGACCGTCAAGGTCACCGTCCCGAAGAGCTGAGGGCGCCGCTTCATGCCCGATCCGCGCTTCTTCAAGGCTTCCGGGCCCTTCACGCTGGGTCAGCTTGCGGGGATTGCCGGAGCCGCCGTGGCGCCCGGGTCCGACCCGGAGCGGCTGCTGCGCGACGTGGCGCCGCTCGACGCGGCCGGACCCGAGGATCTCAGCTTCCTCGACAACAAGAAATACGTCGAGGCCTTCGCGGCGAGCGGCGCGGGCGCCTGCGTCGTGCATCCGGACCAGGCCGCGCGCGCGCCGGCCGGCATGGCGCTGCTGCTGTCCAGGAACCCCTACAAGGCCTACGCGTTGGCCGCCCGTGCGTTCCACCCGCCGCCGACCGGCACCGGGCGCGTCCATCCTGCGGCCATCATCGATCCCGGGGCCGTGCTGGGCGATGGCTGCGACGTCGCCGCCGGTGCCGTGATCGAGGCGGGAGCTCGGCTGGGTGCGCGCTGCCGCGTCGCCGCGAACGCCGTGATCGGCGAGAATGTCGAGATCGGCGACGACTGCATCATCGGCGCCTGCGCCTCGCTGAGCCACTGCATCCTGGGGCACCGCGTCATGATCTATCCCGGCGCGCGGATCGGCCAGGACGGCTTCGGCTTCGCCATGGACCCTGGCGGCCATATCCGGATTCCCCAGCTCGGCCGGGTCGTGATCGGCGACGACGTCGAGGTCGGGGCGAACTCGACCATCGATCGAGGCGCCGGACCGGACACGGTGATCGGCCGGGGAGCCATGATTGATAATCTCGTCCAGATCGGGCACAACGCGCAGATTGGCGCCGGCTGCGTGATCGTGGCCCAGGCGGGGGTCTCGGGAAGCACCCGCATGGGTGACTTCTCTGTCCTTGCCGCCCAGGCCGGGCTCGCGGGGCACCTGACGCTTGGGACGGGCGCACGGGTCGGCGCCAAGAGCGGCGTGATGCGCGACGTGCCAGCAGGCCAGGAGGTCGCGGGGATTCCCGCGGTTCCGATCCGACAGCACTTCCGCCAGGTCGCCATGGTGCAGAAGCTGGCCCAAGGCAAGGCAACCCGCCAGAAGGAAGAATAGGGCATGGAAGAGCCGCCCGAGAGGTCGAGGGTCGCGGAGATCGATGTTGGGCGGATCATGGAGATGATCCCCCACCGCTATCCCATGCTGATGATCGACCGCGTGGTCGACGTCGTCCCCGGCGAAAGCGCGGTCGGGATCAAGAACGTCTCGATCAACGAGCAGTATTTCCAGGGCCACTTCCCGAGCTATCCCGTGATGCCGGGTGTGCTGATCATCGAGAGCATGGCGCAGACGGCGGCCGTGCTGGTGGTCCACACGCTGGGCAAGGAATCCGAAGGCAAGCTCGTTTACTTCATGACCGTTGACGAGGCGCGCTTCCGTAAGCCCCTGGTGCCCGGAGACACGGTTCACGTGCATGTCTCCAAGATCCGCAGCCGTGGCAACGTCTGGAAGTTCAAGGGCGAGGCCAAGGTCAATGGCACGCTGTGCGCCGAGGCCATCTATTCGGCCATGATTCTCGACAAGAAGTAGACCTTTCATGCCGGTTTCGATCCATCCCAGCGCTGACGTCGATGCCAGAGCGCGCCTTGGCGCCGACGTGAGCATCGGACCCTTTTGCGTTGTGGGCCCCGACGTCGAGCTGGGCGACGGCGTGACGCTGACGAGCCATGTCGTGGTGACCGGCCGAACCCGGGTCGGCGCGGGAAGCGTCCTCTATCCCTTCGCGTCGATCGGGCACCGGCCGCAGGACCTGAAGTACCGGGGGGAGCCGTCGGAGCTGGTCATCGGCGCGCGCAACCAGATCCGCGAATACGTCACCATGCAGCCCGGCACCGAGGGCGGTGGCATGCTGACGCGGGTCGGCGACGACTGTCTTTTCATGGCGTCGGCCCATGTCGCCCACGACTGCATCGTCGGTGACCGCGTGATCCTCGCCAACAATGCGACGCTGGGCGGCCATGTCCATGTGGGCGACCATGCCTTCCTGGGCGGCATCTCCGCCGTCCACCAGTTCGTGCGCATCGGCGCGCATGCCATGGTCGGTGGCATGACCGGGGTCGAAGCCGACGTGATTCCCTTCGGCCTCGTCATGGGCGATCGCGCCAAGCTCAACGGTCTCAACATGGTGGGGCTGGAGCGGCGGGGATTCTCAAAGGAGGAGATCAAGGACCTCCGCAGCGCCTATCGCGAGCTGTTCCACGGCACGGGCGTGATGGCCGACCGGATGGATCGGGTCGAGGCCGAGTACGGCTCGTCCCAGGTGGTCGCCATGGTGCTTGAGTTCATCCGTTCCCGCGGCAAGAGGGCGCTGTGCCTGCCGGCGGAGACCGGTGCCGCCTAAGCTTGGAATCGTTGCGGGCGGCGGCGACCTGCCCCGGCGCCTCGTGGAGGCGTGCCGGCAGTCCGGACGGCCCTTTTTCGTCGTCGCGCTGGAAGGCCAGGCGGAGCCTGGGCTGACCGACGGGATTCCCCATCTGTGGGCGCGCCTTGGCGCCGGGGGCGCGATCCTCGCCGCCCTGCGCGAGGCCGAGGCGCGGGATCTCGTCCTCGCCGGCCGCGTGCGCCGGCCGAGCCTTTCGGAGCTGAGGCCTGACCTGCGGACGGCCGCTTTCTTCGCCAAGGTCGGCGCACGGGCACTTGGGGACGACGGGCTCCTGCGGGCCGTCACGGTGGAGCTCGAGCGCGAGGGATTCCGCATCGTCGGCGCTCAGGATGTACTGCGCGATCTGCTGAGCGCCGCCGGACCCTTCGGCTCCATTCTCCCCGATGCCCAGGCCGAGACGGACATCGCGCGCGGCGTCGAGGTGGCGCATGCCCTAGGCCTGCTCGATGTCGGCCAGGCAGTGGTGGTGCAACAGGGGATTGTCCTCGGCGTCGAGGCGATCGAGGGCACCGACGCCCTTCTGGAGCGCTGCGGGGCCCTGCGCCGCAGCGGGCCCGGAGGCGTCCTGGTGAAGCTGTGCAAGCCGCAGCAGGACGCACGTGTCGACCTGCCGACGATCGGCGTTACGACGGTCGAGCGGGCTGCGGCGGCCGGTCTGCGCGGCATCGCAGTGCAGGCCGGCGCCACGCTGACGCTCGACCGCTCCGCGGTCGCCGAGGCCGCCGACCGGATGGGCCTGTTCGTCGTCGGCATCGAGACCGAATCTTGAGCGCACGTGCCCCCCTGATCTTCCTGATCGCCGGAGAGGTTTCGGGCGACCTGCTGGGTGGCCGGCTGATGGCGTCGCTGCGGTCCAGGGAGCCCCGTATCACCTTTGCCGGGGTCGGCGGCGAGCGCATGGCGGAGCAGGGGCTGGAGAGCCTCTTCCCCATGTCGGACCTGGCGGTGATGGGGCTGGCGGAGGTGTTGCCGCGCCTGCCGCTGCTGCTGGGCCGCATGGGCGAGGCGGCGGCGGCGATCCGGCGGCTTCGGCCCGACGCCGTGGTGACCATCGATGCGCCGGACTTCGCATTCCGCGTCGCCAAGCGCGTCCGCGGGCTCGGCATTCCCCTGATCCACTACGTGGCGCCCACGGTCTGGGCCTGGCGGCCAGGCAGGGCCCGGAAGATCGCGCGGTTCCTCGACCATCTGCTGGCGCTGCTGCCCTTCGAGCCGCCCTACTTCGAGCGCGAGGGCCTGCCCTGCACCTTCGTCGGGCATCCGGTCGTCGAGGGCGGAGCGGGGCGGGGCCATGCTGCCCGCTTCCGGGCGGCCCACGGGCTGCCCGAGGGGGCGCCGCTGCTCTGCGTGCTGCCGGGCAGCCGCCGCGGCGAGGTCGAGCGGCTGCTGCCGGTCTTCGAGGCGGCATTGGGTCGCCTGGTTCCGCGACATCCCGGTCTGCGGGCGGTCGTCCCGACCGTCGGCCCGGTCCGCGACCGGGTCGCCCGGGCCATCGGCGACTGGCCCGTCCCGACGGTCCTCGTCGAGGGCGAGGAGGCGAAGTTCGATGCGATGGCGGCCTCCACCGCGGCGCTTGCCGCATCGGGCACCGTCGCGCTGGAGCTTGCGCTGGCCGGCGTTCCCGCCGTGATCGCCTATCGGATGGCGCCGCTGACCATGGCGTTGGCGCGCCGGCTCGTGCGGGTGCGCTACGTGAACCTCGTGAACCTCATGCTCGATCGTGGCCTCGTCCCCGAGCTCCTGCAGGAGGATTGCACGCCGGAGCGGATCGAGGCGGAGCTGGAGCGGCTGCTGATCGATCCGGAGGCTCGCCGCGCGCAGACCGAGGGCGCCGCGGAGGTCGCGCGCTGGCTCGGTCGGGAGGGGCAGCCGCCGGCGGACCGGGCCGCCGAGGCGGTGCTGGCGGCGATGCGGCGCGGCCCTCGATTCCCCGCCCGGAACGCCTAGATAGAAGCCAGTCGAAAAGGAGAGCGAAAATGCCCGACACCAGCAGCTTCCAGATGCTTCATACGATGATCCGCGTCCTCGATCTCGACCGGTCGGTCGATTTCTACACGCGGCTGCTCGGCATGAAGCTCCTGCGGCGCCATGATTACGAAGGGGGCCGGTTCACCCTCGCCTTCGTCGGCTATGGCGACGAGCGCGACCACACCGTGATCGAGCTGACCCACAACTGGGACCAGAAGGAACCCTATGAGATCGGGTCGGGATTCGGGCACGTCGCGATCGGCGTACCCGACATCTACGGCGCGTGCGAGCGCTTGGCCGCCGAGGGCGTGAAGATTCCGCGTCCGCCGGGTCCCATGAAGCACGGCACGACGGTGATCGCCTTCATCGAGGATCCCGACGGCTACAAGATCGAGCTGATCGAAAGGAAGGCCGCGTAGGCCAGCGCGGCCAGGGTCAGGAGCGCCGCGAACCGGGCGATCCTGACCCGCGGCGGCATCCTGTTGTCGTTCGCGGCGGCCGGCCGCCGGCGGAAGAGCGCTGGCTGGACGACGGCCGCGCGGGAGAAGGGGGCGGACCCCGGAGGCCCGCCCCTGGTCGAGTCCGATTTCGGCCGGTTAGCCACGCTGGCCCACGGGCACATAGGCCCGATGGGTCTGGCCCGTATAGAGCTGGCGCGGACGGCCGATCTTCTGCTGCGGGTCCTCGATCATCTCCTTCCACTGAGCGATCCAGCCGACGGTGCGGGCCACGGCGAACAGCACGGTGAACATGCTGGTCGGCAGGCCGATCGCCTTCAGGATAATGCCCGAGTAGAAGTCGACGTTCGGGTACAGCTTCTTCTCGATGAAGTAGTCGTCTTCGAGCGCGATGCGCTCGAGCTCCATGGCGATGTCGAGCAGCGGCTCGTCCTTGATGCCGAGTTCGGCCAGGACCTCATGGCAGGTGCGGCGCATGACCTGGGCGCGGGGGTCGTAGTTCTTGTAGACGCGGTGCCCGAAGCCCATCAGGCGGAAGTTGTCGTTCTTGTCCTTGGCACGGCGCACGAACTCGGGGATGCGGTCCTTGCTGCCGATCTCCTGGAGCATCTTAAGGACCGCCTCGTTGGCGCCGCCATGGGCGGGGCCCCAGAGCGAGGCGATGCCGGCCGCAACGCAGGCGAAGGGGTTCGCACCCGAGGAGCCGGCCAGACGCACCGTCGAGGTCGAGGCGTTCTGCTCGTGGTCGGCGTGCAGGATCAGGATGCGGTCCATCGCCTTGGCGACCACCGGGTTCACCCGGTACGGCTCGCAGGGGACCGCGAACATCATGTGCAGGAAGTTCTCGGCGAAGCTGAGGTCGTTCCGCGGGTAAACGAAGGGCTGGCCGATCGAATACTTGTAGGCCATCGCC
Source organism: Arenibaculum pallidiluteum (assembly GCF_017355985.1). Lineage (GTDB taxonomy): Bacteria > Pseudomonadota > Alphaproteobacteria > Azospirillales > Azospirillaceae > Arenibaculum > Arenibaculum pallidiluteum. The sequence goes on along the minus strand of NZ_JAFIQU010000004.1, from coordinate 166,599 downwards.
GCGATGGTCGGAATTTTCGCGATCATCCGGTGCGAGGCGATGAGCCGCTGCTGCGGATCGTTGATGTCCGTGCTGTCGTGATAGAAGGCCGACAGCGCACCAGTGACGCCGCACAGCACCGCCATCGGGTGCGCATCGCGGCGGAAGCCGCGGTAGAAGGCCGTCAGCTGCTCATGCACCATGGTGTGGTGCGTGATCGTGTGCTCGAACTGCTCGCGCTCCTTTTGGGTCGGCAGGGCGCCGTTGAGCAGCAGGTAGCAGACCTCCAGGAAATCGCTGTGCTCGGCGAGGTCCTCGATGGCGTAACCGCGGTGCAGAAGAATGCCCTTGTCGCCATCGATGTAAGTGATCTGTGACTCTGTGCTGCCGGTCGAGGTGTAGCCGGGATCGAAGGTGAAGTATCCAGTATCCGAATACAATTTCCGGATGTCGATGACAGCGGGGCCGACAGTTCCCTCCAGAACGGGATACTCATATTTTTTGCCGGTGCTGTTATCGATGAGCGTCACCGTCTTTTGGGTCATTTTCAAGAATCCTTCTGAAGGGGGCTGATCCCCGTTCCCTGATGGCGGACGGAGGATACTGCCGCAGCGCGGCATTGGCAACTTGGCGACGCCTCATTTTCCGGCGGTTTCCCATGGCGCCGGGGTGGCGCCGCGTCGGGCGTAAGGCCATGATCCCCGAATGGTCCAGACGATCTTCGAAGACCGCGCGGATGCGCCGGTCCTGCGGGCGCCGGGACGGCTGCGGGAGTGGCTCGCCGCCGAGCAGGACCGCTGGATTCTTTGGATGCCGGCGGCGTTCGGCCTGGGGATCGCGCTCTATTTCGGGTGCGCCTTCGAACCATTGTTCTGGGTGGGCGCCGCCGCCACGCTGGGCGCCGCGGCGGCACTCGTTGTCGCCCGGGTCCTCGCCCTTGGGCGAGCGCCACGGATCCTCCTGATGGTGCCGTTGCTGGTCGCGCTCGGTTTCGCGGCCGCCCAGATCCGCGCGACGGCCGTCGGGGCGCCAGTGCTGGACCGCGAGATCGGCCCCCTTCCGGTCGAGGGCAGGGTCGTGCGCGTCGAACCACTGGCGGAGGGCACGCGGGTCACGCTCGACACCCTGGCCTATGAGCGCCGAATGGCGGATGCCGGGGCCGTGCCGGCCCGGGCGCGCCTGCGGCTGCGCGGCAGGGAGGCGCCGGATGTCGGGGCGCTGATCCGGATCCGCGCCGTCCTGCAGCCGCCGTCCGGCCCGGCGGCGCCAGGGGCCTTCGACTTCGGCCGCCAGCTCTGGTTCTCCGGCATCGGGGCCGTGGGATACGCCCTGTCCGCTCCGGAGATCCTCGCGCCGTCGCATGCCGGGTGGCAGCCGTCGCTCTGGGCGGCGGGCCTGCGGCGCGAGATCGCGCAGCGCATCGGAGAGCAGCTCGGCTCCGAGGATGGCGGGCTCGCGGTCGCCCTGCTGACGGGGGACCAGACCGCCGTGCCCACGGCTGCGCTCGAGGCCATGCGGGCCTCGGGCCTTGCGCACCTGATCTCGATCTCGGGGCTCCACATCGGGCTGGTCGCAGGGCTGGTCTTCGGGGCGGTGCGCGCGATGCTGGCCCTGAACGAGACGGCCGCGCTGCGCTACCCCATCAAGAAATGGGCGGCCGCCGCGGGCCTCGTCGCGGCCGCTGGCTACACGGTGCTCGTCGGCGCGCCGGTGCCGACGCTGCGGGCCCTGCTGATGACGGGGCTGGTGCTGGCGGCCGTCATGCTCGACCGGAATCCCTTCAGCATGCGCCTGGTCGGCTTCGCGGCCTGCGTGGTGCTGCTGCTCTTTCCCGAGGCCCTGCCCGGGCCAAGCTTCCAGATGAGCTTCGCCGCCGTGGCCGCCCTGATCGCAGCCTACGAGGTGCTCAGCCCGCGCATCGCCGAGTGGCGATCGCGCCTCGGTGCGGTCGGGGGGGCGGCTCTCTATCTTGGAGGCGTCGCGCTCACCTCGCTTGTCGCGGGCGCGGCCACGCTGCCCTTCTCGCTCTTTCACTTCCAGCAGATCCAGCTCTACGGGATTTTGTCCAACATGCTGGCCGTCCCGCTGACCTCGTTCTGGGTCATGCCGATGGGCCTGCTGGTCTGTCTCGCACTGCCCTTCGGGGTCGAGGGATTGCCGCTGTCCCTGATGGGCTGGGGCATCGAGGCCATCCTCGCCGTTGCGCGCTGGACAGCTGGGCTGCCGGGGGCGGCCCTGGCGGTGCCGGCCATGCCGGCATGGGGCCTGTGCCTGGTCGGACTGGGCCTCGTCTGGCTGCTGATCTGGACACGGCGGCCGCGCTTGCTCGGCCTGCTGGCGATCGCGGCGGGACTCGCTTCGCCGGCGCTCGCCGAACGTCCGGACCTCCTGGTCGGGCCTGAGGGGAAGCTGGTCGCGCTGCGCGGCGCGGATGGGCAGCTGGCCTTCTCGACGGCCGGCGCCGAGCGCTTCGACGGCGATGTCTGGCTTCGACGCAACGGCCAGTCCGTGGCCCGGATCTGGCCAGCCCCAGGCGCCGGGGCGCGGGACGGGATCCGCTGCGACGCGCTGGGTTGCCTGTGGGCAGCTCCGGACGGCCGGACCGTCGCCATCGTCCGGAGCCGAGAGGCGCTGGCAGAGGACTGCCGCAGCGCGGCGGTCGTCGTCAGCCTGGTGCCACCGGGGCGGGCGTGCCGCGCGCCAGCGCTTGTCGACGCCTCCGGGCCGCAGCGGGACGGAGGCATTGCGGTCTACCTGGTGCCGGAAGGCGTGCGCGTCGAGACCGTCCGCGCCTTCCGCGGCGACCGTCCCTGGGTCCCCGACCCGCGCGGGCGGGGCCGGGGAAGTTCAGCTGAGTGAGGTTCAGCTCAGGGACGGCTCGGCTCAGGGACGGTTCAGCTCAGGAAAAGTTCAGCTCAGGGGCAGGATCAGTAGCGGCGGAGCAGGCCGACCAGCTTGCCCTGGACCCGGACCTTGTCGGGGCCGAAGATCCGCGTCTCGTACTTCGGGTTTGCCGGCTCCAGGGCGATGGTCGCGCCCTTGCGCCGCAGGCGCTTCAGGGTGACCTCGTTCTCGTCCACCAGCGCCACGACGATCGTGCCGTTGTCGGCGGTGTCGCAGCGCTGGATCAGCACGGTGTCGCCGTCGAGGATTCCGGCCTCGATCATCGAATCGCCCGCGACCTCGAGCGCGTAATGCTCGCCATGGCCGAGCAGGCTCACCGGGACCTCGACGCTGGCGGCGTCGGCGCGCAGCGCCTCGATGGGCGTGCCCGCCGCGATCCGGCCGAGCATCGGCAGGGGGATCGTCTCCGTGCCGCCCGGCGGGGTACGCCCCTGCAGGGACGGAGCGAAGCCGCCCTGGATCACGTTCGGCTGGAAGCGGGGCTTCGGCTCTGCGGTCTGGCGGCCGCGGCCGGCGACCTCGGGAATGCGGAGCACCTCGATGGCGCGTGCGCGGTGGGGCAGGCGTCGGATGAAGCCACGCTCCTCGAGCGCCGAGATCAGCCTGTGGATGCCCGACTTGGACTTCAACCCGAGCGCGTCCTTCATCTCGTCGAAGGAGGGGGACACGCCGCCATCGCCCTGGCGCTCGTGGATGAAGAGCAACAGTTCGTACTGTTTCCGCGTCAGCATCGTCGCCCCCCGAGGCGCCCGCGGGCGCCATGAACAAAACCTAAACAGGTGCGATCGTTCTAGTTTGGTTCCTGCGGCGCGTCAAGCAAAGATGGAGATCCTTCGAATCAAAGGCGCGAGAAGCCCCCTTCGAAGGACAGTATTTCCACCCGCTCTCCGACGTCGGAGGCCTCCGCGAAGGGCGGCCGCACGATCAGGCAGTCGGCGCGCGACAGCAGCGACATCACCGAACTGTCCTGGTTCGCGAAGGGCGTCGCCACCAGTTCGCCTCCGTGATCGCGGGACAGCGTGGCCCGCCGGTACTCCTGCCTGCGGTCATTGGACGGGAGCGCGGCGCCCAGCCTGGCGGTGAGGGCGGGGCCCTCATCGGCCTCCAGGCCCTGCAGGCGCCGCAGCACGGGCTTCAGGAACAGCAGCCCGCACACGAAGGCGGAGACCGGGTTCCCCGGCAGTCCCAGCACCGGCACCTCGCCGAGCCTGCCGAAGCTCAGCGGCTTTCCCGGCCGCATGGCGATCTTGTAGAAGTCCAGTGCAAGCCCTCGGTCGCCGAGGACCTCGCGCACGAGGTCGTAGTCACCGACGGAGGCGCCGCCCGTAGTCAGCAGCAGGTCCATGCCGCGCGCGGCGGAGATCCGCTGCGCGAGGGATTCGCGGGTGTCGAGCGCGGTGCCGAGATCGACGGGCTCCCCGCCGAGGGCGCGGATCATGGCGCCCAGGGCCAGGCTGTTGGACGAGACGATCTGGTTGGGGCCCAGCGGGTCGCCCGGGCGGGCAATCTCGTCTCCGGTCGCCAGCACCGCGACGCGCGGCCTGCGTCGAACCTCCAGCCAGGGAATGTTCATGGCGGCCGCCAGGCCGATGTCCCGCGCCGTCATGAGACGACCCGCCGGCAGCCCCACCGTCCCGGTCTGGAAGTCGAGCCCGGCCGCGCGCACGAAGCGACCCGCCGGCGCGGCCTCGCGCACAGTCACGCGCTCGCCCTCGGCGTCGGTGTCCTCCTGGATCACGATCGCGTCCGCGCCGTCGGGGACCGGGCCGCCGGTGAAGATCCGCACGCATTCTCCCGGGCCGATGCCGCCGGCAAAGGCCCGGCCCGCCGGTGCCTCGCCGATGCAGCGCAGAGTGGCGGGCACGTTCGCCACGTCGGCGGATCGCACCGCGTAGCCGTCCATGGCCGACACGGCGGTCGGGGGCTGGGTCACCCGCGCGCGAAGATCCGCGGCCAGGACGCGGCCGAACGCGTCGGGCAGGGCCACCGTCTCCGGCGGGAGCGGGGCGAAGGCCGAAAGGATCCGTGAAAGGGCCTCGGAAACCGGGATCATGGCGCCGCGGTCCACACCCCGCTCTTGCCACCGGCCTTGTGCACGAGGCCGATCTCGCCCAGCGTCATGCCGCGGTCCACCGCCTTGCACATGTCGTAGACCGTCAGCAACGCGACGGAGACTGCGGTCAGCGCCTCCATCTCGACGCCCGTGCGTCCCTTGAGGCGGCAGGTTGCGGTGACGTCGACGGCGTTGCGCGCGGGATCGCAGGTGAGGTCCAGGGTCACCGCCGTCAGCGCCAGGGGATGGCACAGCGGGATCAGGTCAGGCGTCCGCTTCGCGCCCATGATGCCGGCGAGCCGCGCGACCGACAGCACGTCGCCCTTCTCTACGGAACCTTCCATGATCCGCGCCAGGGTCGCAGGCTGCATGAAGATGCTGCCACGGGCCGTGGCGGTACGTTCGGTGACGTCCTTGTCCGAGACGTCCACCATCACGGCGCGGCCGTGCTCGTCGAAATGGGTCAGGCGGCCGGATTCCACGGTCTGGCCTCCGAGGGAGCGGCGAGAAGAGCGCGCGTGGCGGCCTCGACGTCGCGTTGGCGCATCAGGGACTCGCCGACCAGGAAGCACCGCGCGCGGGCCTGGGCCATGCGGGCCAGGTCCGCGGGGGTGTTGAGGCCGCTTTCCGCGACCAGCAGGCGGTCCGGAGGAACGCGCGGCGCAAGCTCCTCCGTCGTTCTGATGTCGACCTGCAAGGTCTTGAGATTGCGGTTGTTCACGCCGATCAGCCGGCATGGAAGTTTCAGGGCGCGGTCGAGCTCGGCGCCGTCGTGGACCTCCACCAGGACATCCATGCCCCAATCGGCCGCGGCGGCCGCCAATTCGCGCGCACGGCGATCGTCAAGCGCCGCCATGATCAGCAGGATGCAGTCCGCGCCAAGGGCCCGGGCCTCGACCACCTGATAGGGGTCGAGCATGAAGTCCTTGCGCAGCACCGGCAACGCGCAGGCTGCCCGCGCCGCCACCAGGAAGCCGTCCTCGCCCTGGAAATATGGGATATCGGTGAGCACCGACAGGCAGGTGGCGCCGCCCGCGGCATAGGCACGGGCCAGGGCCGGTGGATCGAAGTCCTTGCGGATCAGTCCCTTCGAAGGCGAAGCGCGCTTGATCTCCGCGATCAGGCCGTAGCCGGTGGCCGAGGCGCGAGCGAGCGCCGCGGCAAATCCGCGGGGCGGTCCCTGCTCGCGCGCCGCCGCCTCCACCTCGGACAGCGGCCGGCGGGCGATGCAGGCCGCCACGTGCCCGAGCTTGTCCTCGCAGATCCGGGCCAGGACGTCTCCTGCCATCTCAGGCGCCTCCGTTGGTGATGGCGACCAGCCGTTCCAGCTTCCGCCGCGCGGCGCCCGAGGTGATCGCCTCGCGCGCGAGCGAGACGCCGCCCGGCAGGTCCCGGGCCTTACCCGCGACCAGCAGCGCCGCCCCGGCGTTCAGCAGGACGATGTCGTGGTAGGGACCGGTCTCGCCGCCCAGCAGCGCCGTGATCGCCGCAGCGTTCGTTGCGGGATCGCCGCCCTTCAGCGCCGCCCCGTCTGCGCGCGGCAGGCCGGCATCCTCGGGTCCGACCTCGAAGGTCCGGATGCTGCCGCCGCGCAGCTCCGCCACATGGGTGGGGCCGGTGGTGGTGATCTCGTCGAGCCCGTCGGAGCCGTGGACGACCCAGGCCGATTCCGAGCCGAGCCGCTTCAGCACCTGGGCCAGCGGCTCGATCCAGTCCCTGGAGAAGACACCCAGGAGCTGATGGCGCGCACTGGCCGGGTTCGACAGCGGGCCAAGCAGGTTGAAGATCGTGCGGGTCCCCAGCTCGACGCGCGTAGGGCCGACGTTCCGCATGGCCGTGTGGTGCCGCGGCGCCATCAGGAAGCACAGCCCGGTCTCGTCGAGCGCACGCTGCACCAGAACCATGTCGCAGTCGATGTTCACGCCCAGCGCGGACAGCACGTCGGCCGCGCCCGAGCGGCTGCTCGCCGCCCGGTTGCCGTGCTTGGCGACCGGGACGCCGCAGGCCGCGACGACGATGGCGGCGGCCGTCGAGATGTTCCAGGTGCCCGACGCGTCGCCGCCGGTGCCGCAGGTGTCGATGGCGCCGCTGGGCGCTGTGACGGGGTGCGCCTTGGCCCGCATCACCCGTGCCGCGCCGGTGATCTCCTCGACCGTCTCGCCGCGCACCCGCAGGGCCATTAGGAAGCCGCCCATCTGCGAGGGAGTGGCATTGCCCGACATGATGATGTCGAAGGCCAGCTCGGCCTCGGTCTCGGTCAGCGCGGCCCCGCCGGCCACCTTGGCCAGCAGCAGGCGCAGGTCCGTCATGTCACCGCTCATGCCGCGCGCTCCAGCTCCGGCAGCGTGACGAGGAAATTTCGCAGGATGTCGTGGCCGTGCTCCGAGGCGATGCTCTCGGGGTGGAATTGGACGCCATGGATCGGAAGCGTCCGGTGGCTGAGCGCCATGATCAGCCCGTCCTCGGTCTCGGCCGTGATCTCGAGGCAGTCCGGCAGGCCCGTGCGATCGACGATCAGCGAGTGGTACCGGGTCGCGACGAAGGGCGAGGGCAGGCCGCGCAGCATGCCGCGGCCGGCATGATACATGCGGTCGGTCTTCCCATGCATGGGAACGGGCGCCCTGACGACGCGGCCGCCGAAGGCCTGCCCGATGGCCTGAAGGCCGAGGCACACGCCGAACAGCGGAACCTGCCGCTCCGCCGCCGCGGCGATCAGCGGGAGGCAGATGCCGGCCTTGTCGGGATCGCAGGGCCCCGGCGAGAGCACGATGCCCGCAGGCCGGAGTTCCAGCGCCTCCTCCGCGGACAGCGAATCGTTCCGCTTCACGAGGACGTCCGCCCCGAGCTCGCCGAGGTAGTGGACGAGGTTGTAGGTAAAGCTGTCGTAGTTGTCGATCAGCAGCAGCATCGTGACCGTGCGCCGGCTCTGGAAAGGTAGGACTGTCACCCTACAGGCCGGGCGGCGCGATTTCCAGCGCATCGGCCGGTCACGGCGATTGGGCTTGACCGGGCGGGCCCACTCCGTTTCCGCTGCCCGAAATTTCCGGAAGGACCGATGCTCCCTCGACTGCCAAGGCGCGTCTCCCGCCTCGTCCCCGCCGCTGGCGGCATCCTGGTGCTGGCCGCGCTGACGGCGGGAGCCCTGCTCCTGCCGGGCCGGGGGCCGACGCCCGGACCGCTGGTTCAGGCTGAGCCCGCTGCCATCCCCGACGCCGCACCGCCGGAGCAGGGCAGCCGGGTCGCGGGTCCGCCTCCTATGCCTCCTGCGCCGCCGGCGGTGGAGCCAGGGCAGGTCACGGACGCAGCCGCGCCGACACCTGCGCCAGGCGCGGCTTCCGTTGCAGCGCCAGGAGCGGCCACGCCGCTCGCCGTGCCGCCGGCTGCTGCCGTGCCGCCGGCCGACGTGCCTGCGCTCGCCGTGACTCCCGCGCTCGCCGGCGCCGCCCCGGCAGCGCCCCCGGCGCCATCGCCTGCGGCCGGGGACGCGGTATCCCTACCTGCGGCCGGGGACGCGGTATCCCTACCTGCGGCCGGCCCCGCGTTGGCGGCGCGGAACGGCACCGCTCCGACGATGGTCGCCATGCTTCCGCCGCCGGTGCCCGGCAATCCGGGTGTGCCCGCCTGGCAGCGCAACGCCGTCGCCGCCAACTGGCCGGCGGGCCGTCCCGCCATCGCCGTGGTGATCGACGACATGGGCGTCGACCGCCGGCGCAGCACCCAGGTGGTGGCGCTGCCGGCGCCGCTGACCCTGTCCTGGCTTCCCTACGCGTCCGAGCTGCCGCGGCAGACGGCGGCCGCGCAGCGCGCGGGCCACGAGCTGATGGTCCACCTGCCCATGCAGCCCCAGGCACCGGACCAGAATCCCGGGCCCGGCGCGATGCTGGTCGGCCTCGATCCCGGCGAGATCGGACGCCGCATCGATGCCGCGCTGGGCGCCTTCGAGGGCCATGTCGGGCTGAACAACCACATGGGCAGCCGCTTCACCGAGGACCGCGCGGGGATGGCGGCGGTGCTTGCGGCGCTGCAGCGCCGCGGCCTGCTGTTCCTGGATTCCCGGACGAGCGGCCGCAGCGTCGGCATGGAGGTCGCGGCGCGTCACGGCGTGCCGGCGGTGGGGCGTGACGTCTTCATCGATCACGATCCCGCGCCGGCGGCGATCCGCCATGCCCTGGAGCGCATGGAGGCGATTGCGCGTCGCCACGGCTACGCGGTCGGGATCGGGCACCCGCACGATGCGACCATCGCCGCGCTCGCGGACTGGCTGCCGCGCCTGGCCGCGAAAGGCTTTGCGGTGGTGCCGGTCAGCGCGGTGGTGCGGGCACGGCTGGCCCCGAACGGCTGAGCCCGGCGCGGCGCCTGCCGCGCGGCGCGGCGACCCGGTCAGCCGCGCCCGGAGGCGAAGCGCACAGCCTCCTCGGCGGCGCGCACCAGGGCCTTCGCCTTGTTGACGGTCTCCTCGTATTCCGTCGCGGGGTCGCTGTCGGCGACGATGCCGGCCCCGGCCTGGATGTAGAGCCTGCCGTCCTTCAGCACGGCCGTGCGCAGGGTGATGCAGGTGTCCATCGCGCCGCTCGCGCCGAAATAGCCGACGCAGCCGCCATAGACGCCCCGGCGTGACTTCTCGAGCTCGTCGATGATCTCCATCGCGCGAACCTTGGGCGCGCCCGAGACCGTTCCTGCCGGGAAGCCGCCGAACAGGGCGTCGACGACGTCGTGGGCGGGATCGATCTCGCCCTCGACGTTCGACACGATGTGCATCACGTGGCTGTAGTATTCGACCACCATCTTCTCGGTGACGGTGACCGTTCCGGGGCGGGCCACCCGGCCCACGTCGTTGCGCCCGAGGTCGAGCAGCATCAGGTGCTCGGCCAGCTCCTTGGGGTCGGCCAGGAGGCCGGTAGCCAGCGAGCGGTCCTCGTCGGGCGTGGCGCCCCGCGGCCGTGTGCCGGCGAGCGGCCGGATGGTGACCTTGCCGTCGCGCAGGCGAACCAGGATCTCGGGGCTGGAGCCCACGATGGAATGCCCGCCGAAGTCCAGATAGACCAGGAAGGGCGACGGGTTCAGGCGGCGCAGGGCTCGGTAAAGCGCGAGCGGGGGCAGCCGGAACGGCAGGTCGAAGCGCTGGGATAGCACGACCTGGAAGACGTCGCCGGCCCGGATGTACTCCTTGCCCTGCTCGACCATGGCGAGGAACTCCTCGCGCGTCGTGTCCGAGCCCGGCTGGGGCAGGGGGCCGACATCGGAGGCCGCGGGCGCGACCGGGCGCGGCAGCCCGCGCTCCATGTCGGCGACGGCGTCGGCCAGCCGCTCCTGCGCGAGGATGTAGGCCTGCTCGGCGGATAGTTCGGCCTGCGGCCGGACCGGGGTCACCAGGGTGACAAGGTTCCGGATGCCGTCGAAGACCGCGATGATGGTCGGCCGGATCAGGATCGCGTCGGGCACGTCCATCGGGTCGGGATTGTCGTCCGGCAGCCGCTCGATCAGACGGATCATGTCGTAGCCGAGATAGCCGAAGAGCCCGGCCGCCATGGGCGGCAGCTCCTCGGGCAGATCGATGCGGCTCTCGGCGAGCAGGGATCTCAGCGCCTGCAGCGGAGCCTCGCCGCAGGGCTCGAACGCCTCGGGCTCGACCCGCGCGCGGCGGTTGATCTCGGCCTTGCCGTGACGGCAGCGCCAGATCAGGTCCGGCTTCAGCCCGATGAAGGAGTAGCGCCCGCGCACCTCGCCGCCGGTCACGGATTCCAGCAGGAAGCTGTTGGGCTGGCCGTCCGCGAGCTTCACCAGCGCCGAGACCGGCGTGTCGAGGTCGCTCACCAGCTCGGTCCAGACGACCTGCGGGGCCCCGCGCCTGTAGGTCGCGGCGAAGGCGGCGGCGTCGGGGCGGACCTTCATGGCTCAGTCCGTTCCATAGAGGGTTTCGAGCACCGTCCGGTTGACGGTCACCCCGTACTCGCCCCGCAGCGCCCGCGTATAGGAAGCGAGCACGTCCTGCTGCATGCCCTGGGACAGGGTCAGCCGGACCTGGTCGAGCTGCGAGGGATCGGCAGCCGGATCCGGTACCTGGATCTCGACGAGCTTCACGACCATCTGGCCGCCCTCGGTCGCGGCCGAGGCGACCTCGCCCTGCTTCATCTCGAAGAGCTGCTCGATCAGCAGCGGGGGCAGCCCGCCGGCGCTGCGCGAGCCGCGCGTCAGCGGCTCGGTGCGACCGGCGGTTCCGCCGGCCGCGCGTGCGACGTCCTCGACGGTGCGGCCGGCCCGTAGCTCGGCCACGACCTCCTCCGCGCGTTTGGCCGTGCTCTCGGCGCGGCGCTCTGCCTGCCAGGCGGCGACCACCTGATCGCGCACCTGCTCCAGCGGCCGCAGGGCGGCGGGCCGGATCTCGTCGACCTGGACGACGACATAGCCCCCCTCCGGCGTATCGAGCGCCCGGCCGTGCTCGCCCTGACCGAGCCGGAACGCCTCCTCCACGACCAGCCGCGGGGAGGGGAGGTCCGCCGCCGGCGTGCCTTCGGGGGTCTGCCCGTTAGCGTCCACGGCGGGGACGCGGACGAGCCGCAGGCCGAGGCGCTGTGCCGCCTCCTGAACGCTGGCGCCACCCGCGAGGGCGTCCTCGAGCTTGTTGGCGACGTCGTAGATGCTGTTGGCGGCCTGTTCCCGCCGGATCTGGTCCGCGATCTGGCCGCGGGCCTGCTCGAAGGTCTGCGAGGTCGCGGGAATCACCTTCGTCACCTTCACGACATGCCAGCCGAGCTCCGAGCGAAGGGGCCCGACGATGGTGCCCTCGGCCGCGGCGAAGACAGGCTCGCGCAGGCCGTCGAGCAGGTCCTCGCGGGTGAATCCGCCCAGGGGCTGCGCATCCAGGCCCGCAGCCGTCGCCGCCTCGGCCAGGTTTCCGCCAGCTTGGCGCGCGGCCTCGGCGATGCGCGCTGCGGCCGCCTCGTCCGAGGCGAGGACCTGCTCCAGGTCGCGCCGCTCGGGCGTGCCGAACTCGTTCGCGCGCGAATCATAGGCCGCGCGCAGCTCCTCCTCGGGCACCTCGATGTCCTTTGCGACATCCTCGACGGTAAGGGCGGCGACCGTCAGGCCGCGATACTCCGGGGCGGTGAAGCGGACCGCGCGATCCTGGTGGTACTTGGCGACGGTGTCCTGGTCCGGCTGGCCGGGGTCGGGCGCGGCGCTCTCGGGCAGCAGGATCGTCTCGGCGACGCGCCGCTCGGCCTGTCGCCGGAAGACCGATTCCACCAGCGGCGTCGGCGCCCTCACGCCCTCGGTCACGGCCGCGGCCATCGTCCGGCGCGCAATCTCGCCCTCGACGAGCTGGACGTAGCCCTGCTCGGTCAGGCCGCTGGAGGCGAGCGCGCGGCGGAACTGCTGCGGGTCGAACTGCCCTTGGGCGTTGCGGAAGGCAGGCTCACGCCGGAGCGTGCTCAGCACCAACTCCTGCGAGGTGCGCAGGCCCATGTCGGCGGCCTCCTGGTCCAGAAGGGCCCGTTCGACGAGCTGCTCGACAGTCCGGTCGAGGAGGCCGAAGGCGCGCGCCTGCTCGGGCGTGATGGAGCCGAGGACCTGGCGCAGCCGTTCCAGCTCGGTGCGGAAGGCCTGGTCGACCTGTTGCCGGCCGATCGTGACGTCGCCCACCGTGGCAACGTCGTTCTCGACGCGGCCACGGAACATGTCCCCGATGCCCCAGATGCCGAAGCTGGCGATCAGGAGGACGAAAAGGATCTTTGCGACCCAGGATCCGACGGTGCTGCGCAGCGCTTGTAGCATGGCTCGGGATGACAGAAATGAAGGGGAGCCACGCCGGATGCGGGGCGGGCGGCATCATAGAAGTACCCCCCAAGCCCCGCAACCCGGCAATTCCCGGCGATCTGGCGCCTCCACCAGGGCCTTGGTACAAGACGCGCCAATGTAACCTCGGGAGGAGAGCATGGCCCGCCGCAAGCTGATCGCCGGCAACTGGAAGATGAACGGGCTGCGCACCGGAGGCCTCGCGCTGGCGGGAGACCTAGCGACGCGACTGGGGCTCGAGGCGGCCGCCGGGTTCGACATGCTGGTCTGCCCGCCGGCGACGCTGGTGGCCTCGGTCGCCGAAGCCGTCAGGGGGTCCGCCATCGCCGTGGGCGGGCAGGATTGCCATGCCCGCGAGAAGGGCGCCCATACCGGCGACATCTCGGCCGAGATGCTGCGCGACGCCGGCGCCTCTCACGTGATCCTGGGTCATTCGGAGCGGCGCCAGGACCATGGCGAGGACGACGCCACCGTGCGCGCTAAGGCGGAGGCCGCATTGCGCGCGGGGCTCGTCGCGGTGGTCTGCGTCGGCGAGACGCGGGCGGAGCGTGACGCGGGGCGGGCGGAGGCCGTGGTGGCGGCCCAGATCGCGGGCTCGCTGCCGGCAGGCGCCGATGCCGGGAACACCGTCGTGGCCTATGAGCCCGTCTGGGCCATCGGGACCGGGCTGACCCCGACCGCGGAGCAGGTGCAGGCGATGCACGCCTTCATCCGGGCCGAAGTCGCGAAGAAGGTTGCATCGGCGGGCGCGCTTCGCATTCTATATGGCGGTTCCGTGAAGCCGTCGAACGCGGCTGAGCTGCTGGGGCTTCCGGACGTCGACGGCGCGCTCGTCGGCGGGGCGAGCCTCGTGGCGGACGACTTCTGGGCGATCGCGGTAACTTGCCGCTAGCGTCGCGGGCCGGGACGGACTACATAGGCCGCGGGCGTGCCGCCGGTGTGGACCGGCTGGCGCGCCCTGTGGCTTTTTGGAAGTGCGGGTGACGCATGGAAGCGGTGATCCTCGTCGTTCATCTCCTGATCGCGCTGGCGCTGATCGGGGTCGTGATGATCCAGAAATCCGAGGGCGGCGGCCTCGGAATCGGCGGCGGCACCATGGGCGGGATGATGACGACCCGCGGCACGGCCAACCTGCTGACGCGCACCACTGCTATTCTCGCGGGCTGCTTCATGTTCACGAGCATCGTCCTCGTGATCCTCGCGGGATCCCACGGCCGGCCGGCCTCGATCATCGACGCCCTTCCGGCCGAGCAGAACGCCCCTTTGGCCCCGACGCCCAATCCGGCGCCCGTGGCTCCCGCGGCCCCGGCCGCTCCGGTCCAGTGACCGCCGGCCAGCCAATTCCCGGGATCACCAGAGGCGGCGCCATCGCCGCCTCTTTCGTTAGGATCGCTTCTTCTCCTCGGTACGGACGAACGGCATGACTCGGTTCATCTTCGTGACCGGCGGCGTGGTCTCCTCGCTCGGCAAGGGACTGGCCTCGGCTGCACTTGGCGCGCTTCTGCAGGCGCGGGGCTACAAGGTGCGGCTGCGCAAGCTCGACCCCTACCTGAACGTCGACCCGGGCACCATGAGCCCGTACCAGCACGGCGAGGTCTACGTCACCGACGACGGTGCCGAAACCGACCTCGACCTCGGCCACTACGAGCGGTTCACGGGCGTCGCCGCGCGCAAGAGCGACAACATCACCACAGGCCGCATCTATTCCGACGTGATCGCGCGCGAGAGGCGCGGCGACTATCTCGGCGCGACCGTGCAGGTGATCCCGCACGTCACCGATGCCATCAAGGAGTTCATCGGCAGCGACCTGACGGACGAGGACTTCTGCATCTGCGAGGTCGGCGGCACCGTCGGCGACATCGAAAGCCTGCCGTTCCTCGAGGCGATCCGCCAGTTCGGAAACGAGGTCGGCAGCCAGCGCGCCCTCTTCGTGCATGTGACGCTGGTGCCCTACATTCCCTCGGCCGGCGAGCTGAAGACCAAGCCCACGCAGCATTCCGTGAAGGAGCTGCTGTCCGTCGGGATCCAGGCGGGCATCCTGCTGTGCCGCTCCGAGCGCCCGATTCCCGAGAACGAGCGGCGGAAGATCGCGCTGTTCTGCAACGTGCCGCAGGAGCGCGTGATGGCGGCGCTCGACGTGCCGACCATCTATCAGGTGCCGATCAGCTACCACGAGCAGGGCTTCGACGATCAGGTCCTGAAGTACTTCGGCATGCCAGACGAGGGCGAGCCGGACCTCTCGCGCTGGCGGGACATCGTCCAGCGCGTCCGACATCCCGAGGGAGAGGTCAAGATCGCGGTGGTCGGCAAGTACACGAGCCTGCTCGACAGCTACAAGTCGCTGGCCGAGGCGCTCGTGCACGGCGGCATCGCGAACAACGTTCGGGTTCGGCTCGAGTGGATGGAGTCGGAGATCTTCGAGAAGGAAGGCACCGTCCACGAGCTCGAGGGCGTGCACGGGATCCTCGTGCCCGGCGGCTTCGGCGAGCGCGGCACCGAGGGCAAGATCCTGGCGGCGCAGTTCGCGCGCGAGCGGAAGATCCCCTATTTCGGGATCTGCTTCGGCATGCAGATGGCCGTGATCGAGGCGGCCCGGCACCTCGCCGGGGTTCCCAACGCGGGCTCCTCGGAGTTCGGCAGGAACCAGGAGCCCGTCGTCGGCCTGATGACGGAATGGGTTCGCGACAACGCGCTGGAACAGCGCTCTGCGGAAGGCGATCTCGGCGGCACGATGCGTCTTGGCGCCTATCCCTGCCAGCTCGTCCCGGGATCGCGGGTCGCCGGGATTTACGGGACCGGCACCATCGACGAGCGGCACCGCCACCGCTACGAGGTCAATATCAACTACAAGGACCGGCTGGAGGCGGCGGGCCTGCTCTTCTCCGGGCTCTCCCCCGACGGGGCGCTGCCGGAGATCGTCGAGATTCCTGACCATCCCTGGTTCATCGGCGTTCAGTTCCATCCGGAGCTCAAGAGCAAGCCGTTCGACCCGCACCCGCTGTTCAGGGACTTCATCCGCGCGGCGATCGACCAGTCGCGTCTGGTCTGACGCGACCGCCACGTCCGCCCGGGAACACCTGGAGGCCAATGCCATGACGACGCAAGCGAGGACCGTCCGGATCGGTGAGCTGTCGGTCGCCAACGACCGGCCGTTCGTCCTGATCGCCGGGCCCTGCCAGATCGAGAGCCGCGAACATGCGCTGGAGACCGCGCAGGCGCTGGTCGAGATCACGCGCCCGCTCGGCATCGGGCTTATCTACAAGAGCTCCTTCGACAAGGCCAACCGGACCTCGGTTTCGGCGGCCCGGGGCCTCGGGATGGAGCAGGGTCTGCCCGTGCTCGCAGCGGTGCGGGAGGCGTTCGGCATTCCCGTGCTGACCGACGTGCACGCGCCGGAGCACTGCGCGCCGGTGGCCGAGGCCGTCGATGTTCTCCAAATTCCGGCCTTCCTGTGCCGCCAGACCGACCTGCTTCTCGCCGCAGGCGCGACCGGCCGGCCGGTGAACGTAAAGAAGGGGCAGTTCCTGGCGCCCTGGGACATGCGCAACGTCGCGGCCAAGATCGCATCGACAGGCAACCAGAACGTGCTGCTCTGCGAGCGCGGGGCAAGCTTCGGCTACAATGCCCTGGTCTCCGACATGCGCTCCCTGCCGATCATGGCGCAGACCGGCTATCCGGTGGTCTTCGATGCCACCCATTCCGTCCAGCAGCCCGGCGGGCTCGGCGACAGTTCCGGGGGGCAGCGCCAGTTCGTCCCGGTGCTGGCCCGGGCCGCGGTCGCGATCGGCGTCGCCGCCGTTTTCATGGAGACCCACCAGGATCCCGACAAGGCGCCGTCGGACGGCCCGAACATGGTGCCGCTGGCCGCCATGGCCGATATCCTCGGGATACTCCGGTCGCTGGATGGGATCGCCAAGGGCAACCCGGTCGCGATCTGAGGCAGTACCGATCAGGGAGCCCGGCTTCGACCTGCGCAGGGCCCCGGGGAACGTCCTTGGTACGCCTCATGTCGGGGCGATCCGCCTTCATTGCCCTCCGCGCCTCGGCTAGACTCACGTTACGAAGGGATGACCGCTGCTCGCCCCGCGGGCCTCATCCCTGCACTCGTGGGGTTCGACATGCGCGACCGCGCCCTGACCCAGGAGATGCTCGAAGCGCTGCCGGTGGCTGCCGCCGTGTTCACCCCTGGAGACCTTCGGCTGAAATGGGCGTCGCCCTCCTTCCCTCTGGCAGGGCCGGGCCTACGCCGCAGGCCGCGCCTCGCGGAACTTGTTCCGGAACTCTCGGATAGCGACGTACAGGCGGTGCTGGCGGGCAGCAGGACGGATCTTAGCCGGCCGCGTAGGAGCGGCGGCACGGTCCTGGCGCGGCGGCTGGGCAGCCAGCGGGCGCGGGGCCTGCTGGTCCTGCTCTCCGCGGGTGCCGAGGCCGAGGCCGTGCTCGCCGCGTCGCCGGCCGCGCATCTCGTCGTCGACGCGGCCGCGACGGTGGTGGCGGCCAACCCGGCCGCAGCGACGAGTCTCGGGCTGCAGCCGGGCGCATTGACCGGACGGCCGCTGGCATCGGTCCAGCAGCGCCTCGTCCCCTATGGAAGCAACGAAGCCGACACCTTCCCGGCAGTCCGCACCATGAGGTCCGGCGCCCCGGTCTCCGAGGAGGCGTGGCAGGCCAATCTGCCGGATGGAGCGCCGCGGACCGTGCTGGTCTCGGCGGTGCCCCTTCCCGGAACGCCGGGCGGCGCGCTGACGGTCTGGATGGATGCCACGGAGCAGGCCCGTCGGCTGGCCCGCGCCCGTGAGGAGATCGCCGACCGGGAGATGCGCGTTCGCGAGGCGAACCATCGGGTCAAGAACACGCTGCAGATCGTGACCAGCCTCCTGAGCATGGAGATCGCCCGCACCGTCGACCTGTCCGCCGCGCGGGCGCTGCGCCAGGCCTATAGCCGCCTGATGGCCGCAGGGCGCGTCCACCAGCGCCTCTATCTCGGCGCCGAGCTCGACCGGATCGACCTCAGCGACTACCTGACGGAGGTCGCCAATGATGTCCGCCAGACGCTCGTGCCGGAACGGCCGGCGGAGTGCCTGGTCACCCGCGTGGATCCCGTGCGGGTCGAACCGGACCTGGCCCTGAACGTCGCGCTGATCGCGGTCGAGCTGCTGACGAACGCCTTCAAGCATGGCGTGTCGCCCGCGCGTCCCTTTCGGGTCGAGATGACGTGCAGAGCCACGTCCGAACGCCTGCTGCTCGAAGTCCGCGACGCTGGCCCCGGCCTTCCGGCCGGATTCGACCCCGTGCGGACTACCGGGCTCGGGATGCAGCTCCTGAACAGCCTGTGCGAGCATCTGGGCGGAACATTCGTCGCGTTCAGCCCCGCGGTGGGCGCGGTCTTCCGCGTCGAGTTGCCGCTGACCTGACGGCGCCGCCGCGGTGCCGGGCGGGGGACCCCACCCTTGGCGGCTTGAACTCCGCAAGGCCCGTGGTTATCACAGCGCCACCCAAAGAAGTGGAGACGGGGGACCATGTCCGCGATCACCGAGATCAGAGCGCGCGAAATCCTGGACAGCCGGGGCAACCCGACCGTCGAGGTCGATGTCCGGCTGGCGTCCGGCGCTTTCGGCCGTGCGGCCGTGCCCTCCGGCGCCTCGACCGGCGCCCACGAGGCGGTCGAGCTCCGTGACGGCGACAAGAAGCGCTTCGGCGGCAAGGGCGTGCTGAAGGCGGTCGAGGCCGTGAACGGCGAGATCAGCGATGCGCTGTCCGGGCTTGAGGCGGCCGACCAGCTCGCCCTCGACGCCATGATGATCGGCCTCGATGGCACCGCGAACAAATCGCGCCTCGGCGCCAACGCGATCCTGGGCGTCAGCCTCGCGGTCGCCAAGGCCGCCGCGGCCGAGGCGGGCCTGCCCCTGTTCCGCTATGTCGGCGGTGCGCGGGCCTCGGTGACCCCGGTGCCGATGATGAACATCATCAATGGCGGCGCCCACGCGGACAACCCCATCGACATCCAGGAGTTCATGGTGATGCCGGTCGCGGCCTCGAGCTGCGCCGAGAGCATCCGCATGGGCGCCGAGATCTTCCATGCCCTGAAGAAGAAGCTGCACGATGCCGGCCACAACACCAATGTCGGCGACGAGGGCGGCTTCGCGCCGAATCTCGCCTCGACCCAGGACGCGCTCGATTTCGTGATGCGCGCGATCGAGGCCGCCGGCTATCGGCCCGGCGAGGACGTGATGCTGGCCCTAGACGCGGCCTCGACCGAATTCTTCAAGGACGGGCGCTACCACCTCGAAGGCGAGGGCAAGGTGCTGGAGCCCGACGCGATGGTCGCCTACTGGCGCGATCTCGTCGGCCGCTACCCGATCCTCTCCATCGAGGACGGTATGGCCGAGGACGATTGGGACGGCTGGAAGACGCTGACGGACGCGATCGGCTCCAAGGTCCAGCTCGTCGGCGACGACCTGTTCGTGACGAATCCGAAGCGCCTTGCGGACGGCATCGTGCGCGGGGTCGGCAACTCGATCCTGGTGAAGGTCAACCAGATCGGCACCCTCAGCGAGACGCTCGAGGCGGTCGAGATGGCGCACAAGGCCGGCTACACGGCGGTGCTCTCGCATCGATCCGGGGAGACCGAGGATTCGACCATCGCCGACCTGGCGGTCGCCACGAATTGCGGGCAGATCAAGACGGGCTCGCTGTCTCGCTCGGACCGCCTCGCCAAGTACAACCAGCTCATCCGCATCGAGGAAATGCTGGGCAGCGCCGCGCGCTATGCCGGCAGGTCCATCCTGCGGGGCTGAGGCCAGGGGACCCGCGGCCGCCGCGCTGCGGCCGCCACCGGGGCCCGCCACCGGTGGGCCGATGACATGCGGTGGGGCCGGTCAAGTTCCGTTTGACCGGCCTTCCGCCGCATGATTCCATGCGCCCATGAACGCCATGGATCGCATCAGGGACGCGCTCGGCCGTGCCGCGCGCAACGTCGTGTGGCAGGCTGCCTTTGCGGCCGTCGTCGCCTATTTCGCCTATCATGCGATACACGGGGATCGCGGACTGATCGCGCTGTCCCGGCTCCAGGGCGAGATCGACCAGGCCGAGGGCGTCCTCGGCCAGATCCGTGGCGAGCGTGAGCGGCTGGATCACCGCGCGTCGCTGCTGCGGCCCGACAATCTGGACCCCGACATGCTCGACGAGCGGGCGCGCGCGATGCTGAACTTCGCCGATCCCGACGAGATCGTCATTCCGCTTCCGCAGGGGAGCGGTGCGTCCGAAGGGACCCCACGCCAGTAAACTCTTTCCCCGGCAATCGATTAACCGGAATTCGGTTAATCTGATTTTATTCAATTGAAACAGCAGTTTGCGCGGGACGTCTTGCGCGCCCCACGGTTGCCGTCTAGTTGTAGGCAACGCCCGTCCGCCGGAGCGAAAATCCGCGCGGGGGAATGGTGGGAGGTGACCCTTGGCAACGACCCGACGCCGCACCAAGGCGCAGGAAGCGCAATCGAACCGGCCGTCCGCCGACGAACTGCTCGGCTACTATCGCGACATGCTGCTGATCCGGCGCTTCGAGGAGAAAGCGGGGCAGCTCTACGGCATGGGCCTGATCGGTGGCTTCTGCCACCTCTATATCGGGCAGGAAGCCGTGGTGGTCGGCATCCAGGCCGCGCTCGAGCAGGGTGATACCATCATCACGAGCTACCGCGACCACGGGCACATGCTGGCCGCGGGAATGGACGCAAAGGGCGTCATGGCCGAGCTCACGGGACGCCGCGGAGGCTATTCCAAGGGCAAGGGCGGCTCCATGCACATGTTCAGCCGCGAGAAGAATTTCTACGGCGGGCACGGCATCGTCGGCGCCCAGGTGCCGCTGGGGACCGGACTCGCCTTCGCGCATAAGTACCGTGGCGACCGCAAGGTCAACGCCTGCTACCTCGGCGACGGCGCCGTCAACCAGGGCCAGGTGTACGAGAGCTTCAACATGGCCGCCCTGTGGAAGCTCCCAGTGATCTACGTGATCGAGAACAACCGCTACGCGATGGGGACGTCGCAGGCGCGGGCCTCGGCGGGAGAGCTGTACCAGCGCGGCAGCGCCTACGGCATTCCGGGCCGCGTGGTCGACGGCATGAACGTGGTCAGCGTGCGCGAGGCCGCTGAGGAGGCCGTTGCCCATGTGCGTGGCGGTAACGGCCCCATGATCCTCGAGATGAAGACCTATCGCTACCGCGGCCACTCCATGTCCGACCCGGCCAAGTACCGCAGCAAGGAGGAGGTCAACAAGATGCGGTCCGAGATGGACCCCATCGACAACCTCAAGCGCATCCTGGTGGAGCAGGGCGTGATCGACGAGGAGCGGCTGAAGACGATCGACCGCGAGGTGAAGGAGATCGTGACCGAGGCCGCCGAGTTCGCGACCCAGAACCCCGAGCCGGATCCCAGCGAGCTCTGGACAGACGTCCTGATCGAAGCCTGACGCAACGACACTTGGCCACCGCAGGCGGGCGCGGCCGCAGCCGCGCCCCATTCGCGCCGGGGCCGGAGGGAAGGAAATGCCGACTGAGATCCTGATGCCGGCGCTGTCGCCGACCATGACCGAAGGCAAACTCGCCAAGTGGGTCAAGAAGGAGGGCGACGCGGTCCGCCCGGGCGACGTGATCGCCGAGATCGAGACCGACAAGGCGACGATGGAGGTTGAGGCCGTCGACGAGGGCACGATCGCCAAGATCCTTGTGCCGGAAGGCACCGAGGGCGTCGCGGTCAACACCCGCATCGCGCTGCTCGCCGGTGAGGGCGAGGCGCCGGACGCGGTCGGCACGCTCGGCGTCGACGAGGACCTGCCGCGCACCGCAGCGGCGCAGAAGCCGAAGGGCGAGACCGAGACGCGCCCGACGCTGCCGGTTGCGCCCGTGCGCGGCCAGGAGGCCGGCGCCCCGGACGCGACCGACGAGGAGAAGTGGTTCCGCGACACCGTCAAGATGACGGTGCGCGAGGCGCTCCGCGACGCCATGGCCGAGGAGATGCGCCGCGACGAGACCGTATTCGTGATGGGCGAGGAGGTCGCCGAGTATCAGGGCGCCTACAAGGTCACCCAGGGCCTGCTGCAGGAGTTCGGGCCGCGGCGCGTGGTCGACACCCCGATCACCGAGCACGGCTTCGCCGGGCTCGGCGTAGGCGCGGCCTTCCACGGCCTGCGGCCGGTCGTGGAGTTCATGACCATGAACTTCGCGATGCAGGCCATCGACCACATCATCAACTCGGCTGCGAAGACGCTGTACATGTCGGGCGGCCAGATGGGCTGCCCGATCGTCTTCCGCGGGCCGAACGGCGCCGCGGCGCGTGTCGGCGCCCAGCACAGCCAGGAATATTCGAGCTGGTACGCCCATGTGCCCGGGCTGAAGGTCGTCGCACCCTATTCCGCCGCGGACGCCAAGGGCCTGCTGAGGGCGGCAATCCGCGACCCGAACCCGGTCGTGTTCCTGGAGAACGAGATCCTGTACGGCCACAGCTTCGATGTGCCGACGGATCCCGACTTCATCCTGCCCCTCGGCAAGGCGAAGATCCTGCGCAAGGGCAAGGACGTGACGATCACGGCCTTCTCGCTGATGTGCGCCCATGCGCTGGCCGCGGCCGAGCGGCTGGAGGCGGAGGGGATCGATGCCGAGGTGATCGACCTGCGCACGATCCGGCCGCTCGACACCGCGACCATCGTCGCGAGCGTGCAGAAGACGAACCGCCTGGTCTCGGTGGAGGAAGGCTGGCCCTTCGCGGGCATCGGCTCGGAGCTCTGCGCCCAGATGATGGAGCAGGCCTTCGACCATCTCGACGCCCCCGTGATCCGCGTCACGGGCAAGGACGTCCCGCTGCCCTACGCCGCCAACCTCGAGAAGCTGGCGCTGCCGCAGCCCGAGGACATCGTCGAGGCCGCCAAGAAGGCCTGCTACCGGAGCTGAGGGAGTTCGCGCCATGCCCATCGAGATTCTGATGCCGGCCCTCTCTCCCACGATGACCGAGGGCAACCTCGCGAAGTGGCACAAGAAGGAAGGCGACGAGGTCAAGGCCGGCGACGTGATCGCCGAGATTGAGACCGACAAGGCCACCATGGAGGTGGAGGCCGTCGACGAGGGCCGACTCGGCCGCATCCTGGTGGCCGAGGGCAGCCAGGGCGTCGCGGTGAACACGCCCATCGCCCTGCTGCTGGAGGAAGGCGAGGACGCCTCCGCCGCCGCATCCAAGCCGGCGCCCGCACCGGCCGCACAGCCGGCCGCTTCTCCGGCGCCTGCGCCTGCACCGGCGGCGCCTTCGCCTCAGCCGGCCGCTGCACCGGCGCAGGCCTCGGCCCAGGCGCCAGCGCCCAAGCCCGCGGCGGCAGTGCCGAAGGCCGGCGAGCGCGTCATTGCGAGCCCGCTGGCGCGCCGCATGGCGGAGCAGGCGGGGCTGGACCTCGCGGCCCTGTCGGGCAGCGGGCCCGGCGGCCGCATCGTCAAGGCCGACATCGAGGCCGCGGTCGCTGGCGGCGGCGCCCGCAAGCCTGCCGCGACTCCCGCCCCGGCGCCTGCCGCGGCCGCGCCGGCTGCGGCCCCGGCTCCGACGCCGGCAAAGCCGGCTGGGTCCGACACCCGTGACTTCGTCACGAAGCTCGGAATGCGCTTCACCGAGGTCCCGAACAGCGGCATCCGCAAGACCATCGCGCGCCGCCTGAGCGAGGCCAAGCAGACGGTCCCGCATTTCTACCTGACCATCGACTGCGAGCTGGACCGGCTGCTGAAGGTCCGCAGCGAGCTCAACGCCCGCTCGGACGAGTACAAGCTGTCGGTGAACGACTTCGTGATCCGGGCCTCGGCCATCGCGCTGAAGAAGGTGCCGGCGGCGAACGCCGCCTGGACCGACGACGCGATCCTGATGTTCGAGGATGCCGACGTCTCGGTCGCGGTCGCGACGCCGACGGGGCTGATCACGCCCATCATCAAGCAGGCCCACGCCAAGGGGCTGGCCCAGATCTCGAACGAGATGAAGGACCTCGCCAAGAGGGCGCGGGACGGCAAGCTGAAGCCGGAGGAGTACCAGGGCGGCACCTTCTCGGTCTCCAACCTCGGCATGTACGGGGTTCGGGACTTCGGGGCCATCATCAACCCGCCCCAGGCCTGCATCCTGGCGGTCGGTGCGGGCGAGCAGCGGCCGGTGGTGCGCGACGGCGCCCTGGCGGTCGCCACGGTGATGAGCTGCACGCTGTCGGTCGACCACCGCGTCGTCGACGGCGCCGTCGGTGCCGAATTCCTGGCAGCCTTCAAGAAGCTCGTGGAAGACCCACTCAGCATGCTGCTGTGACCCGGGCCCGGAGGACAACGACGTGGCTGAACAGTTCGACGTGATCGTGATCGGCGGCGGCCCCGGCGGGTACGTCGCCGCCATTCGGGCAGCCCAGCTCGGGCTGAAGACGGCCTGCATCGAGCGCGAGCACCTGGGCGGGATCTGCCTCAACTGGGGCTGCATCCCGACCAAGGCCCTGCTCCGAACCGCGGACGTGGCGCGCACCTTCCAGCATGCCGGCGACTACGGCCTCTCGACCCAGGGCTGGAGCTTCGACCTGGAGAAGGTCGTCCAGCGCTCGCGGAAGGTCGCGGGCCAGCTCAACGGCGGCGTGCGCCACCTGCTGAAGAAGAACAAGGTCACCACGATCGACGGCGAGGCCAGGCTGCTTGGCCAGGGCCGCGTCGCGGTGACGAACGGCGGCAAGGCGCTCGGCGAGTACCAGTCCAAGCACATCATCGTGGCGACCGGCGCCCGCGCGCGCGAGCTGCCGGGCCTGGAGGCGGACGGGAAGCTGGTCTGGACCTACAAGAAGGCGATGACCCCGGACGTGATGCCGAAGCGCCTGCTGGTGATCGGCTCGGGCGCCATCGGCATCGAGTTCGCGAGCTTCTACGCGGCGCTGGGCTCCAAGGTCATCGTCGCCGAGGTGGTCGACCGGATCCTGCCCGCGGAAGACGAGGAGATCTCCGAGATGGCCCGCAAGGCCTTCGAGAAGCAGGGGATCCGCATCGTGACCTCGGCGAAGATCGGCGCCCTGAAGAAGGGCGCGGACGAGGTCAGCACGACGCTCGAGGCGGGCGGCAAGACCGAGACGGTGACCGTCGACCGGGTGATCCTGGCCGTCGGGATCGTCGGCAACGTCGAGAATCTCGGCCTCGAGAACACCAAGGTGAAGGTCGAGAAGACCCACATCGTGACCAACGAGTGGCTCGAGACCGACGAGCCCGGCGTCTACGCGATCGGCGACGTCGCCGGGGCGCCCTGGCTCGCGCACAAGGCCAGCCACGAGGGGGTGATCTGCGTCGAGCGGATCGCCGGGCTGCACCCGCATCCCCTCGATGCGCGCCAGATCCCGGGCTGCACCTACAGCCATCCGCAGGTCGCCTCGGTCGGCCTGACGGAGAAGAAGGCCAAGGAGCTCGGCCACGAGGTCCGCGTCGGCCGCTTCCCCTTCATCGGCAACGGCAAGGCAATTGCGCTCGGCGAGCCCGAGGGCCTGGTGAAGACGATCTTCGACGCCAAGACCGGCGAGCTGCTGGGCGCGCACATGATCGGCGCCGAGGTCACGGAGCTGATCCAGGGCTACACGGTCGCGAAGACCATGGAGACGACCGAGGCCGAGCTGATGGAGACGGTGTTCCCGCACCCGACCCTTTCGGAGATGATGCACGAGTCCGTCCTGGCGGCCTACGGACGGGCTATCCACTTCTGAGCCGCCCGCCCGGGCGGCTGCCGCGGCAACGCGGTGCTTGACGAGTGGGGCAGGGGTGCGCACCTCTGCCCCATCGGGCCCGCCCTTCCGGACGCGCCCGATCCAGCGCGAAGGTCCGAATTCATGTCCATCGTTCCCGCCGACCGCCTCCGCCATCCCGAGAAGGCCCACCGTCCCGACAATCCGGTCCAGCTCCGCAAGCCCGACTGGATCCGCGTGAAGGCGCCGGTCTCGGCCGAGTACGCCGAGACGCGCCGCCTGATGCGCGGGCTGAAGCTGAACACCGTGTGCGAGGAGGCGGCCTGCCCGAACATCGGCGAGTGCTGGAAGCGCAAGCACGCGACCTTCATGATCCTGGGCGCCGTGTGCACCCGCGCTTGCGCCTTCTGCAACGTCGCGACGGGACGGCCTGACCTGCTCGACCCGCACGAGCCCGACAACGTGGCCGACGCCGTGGCGACGCTTGCGCTCGAGCATGTGGTGATCACCTCGGTGGACCGGGACGATCTCGCCGATGGCGGGGCGGGCCATTTCGCCCGGACGATCCGGGCCATCCGGGAGCGCTCGCCCCAGACCACGATCGAGATCCTGACTCCTGACTTCATGCGCAAGGACGGCGCGGTCGAGCATGTCGTCGCGGCACGGCCGGACGTGTTCAACCACAATCTCGAGACGGTTCCGCGGCTCTACCCGTCGATCAGGCCCGGCGCGCGCTATTTCACCTCGCTGAACCTTCTGGCGCGGGTGAAGGAGCTCGACCCGTCCATCTTCACCAAGTCGGGCCTGATGGTCGGCCTGGGCGAGACCCGGGAGGAGATCCACCAGGTGATGGACGACATGCGCGCCGCCGATGTCGATTTCCTTACCATCGGCCAGTATCTCCAGCCGACGCCCAAGCACGCGGCGGTCGACCGGTTCGTCACGCCCGACGAGTTCGCGAGCTATGCGACGATCGCGCGCGGCAAGGGTTTCCACATGGTGTCGTCGTCGCCGCTGACCCGCTCGTCCTATCACGCAGGGGCCGATTTCCAGCGGCTGAAGGCGGCCCGCGAGACGCATCTGGCGCAGCAGGCCGCGCGCTGAGGGACAGAGGGGAAAGAGGCCGGCCGGCCGCCGGTCCGCGAGGAAGCCGATGCCGACGCATGCCGAGAAGAAGGTCCTGCCCTACACGCCGGAGCAGCTCTACGCGCTGGTGGCCGATGTCGAGAAGTACCCGCAGTTCCTGCCGTGGTGCCTTGCCTCGCGGATCCGCCGACGGGAAGGCAACGTCGTCTTCGCGGATCTGATCATAGGCTTCAAGATGGTCCGCGAGCGCTTCACCTCACGGGTCGAGCTGAACGAGGGACGGATCGACGTCTCCTACGTCGAGGGACCATTCCGTTATCTCAACAACCACTGGATCTTCGTGCCGCACCCCGAAGGCTGCGTGATCGACTTCTGCGTGGACTTCGAGTTCCGCTCGGTCGTCCTGCAGAAGATCATGGGCGTCCTGTTCAACGAGGCCGTGCGCCGCATGGTCGCCGCCTTCGAGACCCGCGCGCACCAGCTTTACGGGCCGGGCACCGCTCCGGTCGAGGCCCGCGCCGCCTCCCAGTAGGCGCGGGGCGCGTCGCGCCCCGCCTCTCAGCCCCTGTCTGCGCGGTCGTCGGGCACGTAGTCCAGGTTCTCCCCGTAGTTCGGGCTGCTGCCTTCCATGTTCTGCGCCTCGGCGACGTTGGTTCCGATCCGGGTGCCGAGGCCATCGGGGGATTCGCCCGCCGCACCCTCCGGGGCCGTCTCGGACACGGCGTCGCGGGCGCGGTCCGCGGCGGTGTCGAGCCGGTCGCCCCGGCGCAGATCATCGCGGCTGGGAATGCCGCCCGGGGCAGGCATGTCGTCCGGAGGCATGTCGCCGGAGGGACGGTCCTCGGTCTCGGCCTGCGACCAGTGCTGGTCGTGGCGCCCTTCCGGCCGGCCCTCCTTCTCCCAGATCTCGTAGGCGCGCTGGCGGATCCGATCCTCGCGGTCGTCCATGGCTTCATCCCCGTGCGGCGGTGGTGCCTGCAAACAGGGATGGCTGGTGGCGGGTTCCTGCGCCTCGACCTGTCCCGAAGATCAAGCGAGCGCGTCGAGCATCGCCAGCGCCCGCGCGACGGTCGCGAGGCGCACCTCGCCGCGGTCGCCTTGGAAAACGTGGCGCTCCAGCACGGGGTCGCGCCCCCGGCGCGCCGCAGCGAAATGGACGAGCCCGACCGGCTTCGCGGCCGAGCCGCCGCCGGGGCCGGCGATCCCGGTCACCGCCACCGCCGCATCGGCCCGCGAGCGACCCAGCGCCCCTTCCACCATCGCGCGCGCGACCTCGGCGCTGACGGCGCCCAGCCGCGCGATCAACGAGGGATCGATCCCGAGCAGCTCCGCCTTGGCCTCGTTGGAATAGGTCACGAAGCCGCGCTCCACCACGTCGGACGAGCCCGCGATCTCCGTCAGGCAACCAGCGATCAGGCCGCCCGTGCAGGATTCGGCGGTGGCGATCCGCAGCCCCGCCGCGCGGAAGCGCGCCAGCAGGGCCTCGGCATCGGCGGTCAGAGGGGGCGGGAACAGGGACATGGCGGATCCTCAGGAGGCAGGGAGGCGCACGGTACACACGGCCTGGGCCGCGATCCCCTCGGCCCGGCCGGTGAAGCCCAGGCGCTCCGTGGTCGTGGCTTTCACGCTGACGCGGTCCGGCGCGATGCCGAGCAGCCCGGCCATGCGAGCCACCATGGCCTCGCGGTGGGGGCCGATCTTCGGGCGTTCGCAGATCAGCGTGACGTCGGCATGGGCGATGCGGCCGCGACGGGCGTGCACGAGCTCTACAGCGTGGACGAGGAAGCGCGCGCTGTCGGCACCCTTCCATTGCGGGTCCGAGGGCGGGAAATGGCTGCCGATGTCGCCTGCGCCGATCGCGCCCAGGATCGCGTCGGTCAGTGCGTGCAGTCCCACATCGGCATCGGAATGTCCCTCGAGCCCGCGGTCATGGGGCACGGCTACGCCGCAGAGCATGGCGTGGCTTCCGGGGCCGAAACGGTGCACGTCGAATCCCGTGCCCGTGCGGATGTCGGTCAGCGCCCCGTCGGCCAGCAGTGCCGCATGGGCGAGGTCGTCGTTGGTCGTCACTTTCAGGTTGTCCCGATGGCCGGGCACGATCCGTACGGCGAGGCCGGCCCGCTCGGCCACCGCCGCATCGTCGGTCAGCCGCAGGCCGACGGCCTTGCGGTGCGCCGCCAGGATCTCCCGGAAGCGGAAGCCCTGCGGCGTCTGAGCGCGCCACAGGCCCGTCCGGTCGATGGTACCGGCGCAGCGCCCGTCCTCGGCTCGCTTCAGCGTGTCGATCACCGGCTCGGCGGCGATCGCACCGGGAGCCTCGTCGAGCGCCGCGCGCACGCGGCCGATGGTGCCGGCATCCACCAGCGGCCGGGCGGCGTCGTGGATCAGGACGAAGTCCGGAGGGGAGGGCCCGGCGGCCAGCGCCTCCAGCCCTGCGCGAACGCTGTCCTGACGTTCCGCGCCGCCTTCCACCGGCTCCGGCAGGGCGAGTCCGGCGACGGCCTCGTCGTAAAGTGCCCGGTGCTCGGGCCGGATCGCCACCAGCACCCCGTCGACGGCGGGGTGGCGGAGAAAGGCGAGCACGCTGCGGCGCAGGACCGGAACGCCGCCGAGGTCAAGGTACTGCTTCGGTCGCTGGCCGCCGAAGCGTTCGCCGCGCCCGCCGGCGACGATGAGCGCGCAGCAGGAAGACATGATGGGGATGGATCCGTCCGTTCGAGATGCCGCTTGACGGCGGGCGGCGCGAGCCTAGCCTGACGCGACGCCATCGGAAAGTCCTGCGCATGGCCCAGAACCTGGTCTTCGGCCTCTCTGCCCTGATCGCGATGCTGCCTGCGGCCGCAGCCTCGCTGCTGCGCGGCTCGGCTGCACGCGCGGACGCCAAGTTCTGGGCGCTGCTCGCCCTCGCCCTCGCCGGCCCCTGCGCCTGGGTCTGGGGGCAGGTGGGCAACGGCTGGCGCACCGGGCTCTCGGCGACGCTCTGGATCAGCATCGCCGTGTGCCTTGCGATCTTCGCCGTGCTGTGCCTCGCGACGCGATGGTCCTGGCGCCTTGCGCCGCTGCTGCTGCCCTATCTCGCGGCGCTGGGCCTGCTGGCCGCCGCGACCGGGCAGGCGCCGGCCCCGCAGAACCTGCGCGGCGGAGCACCGGAGCCCTGGATCGACCTGCACATCGCTGTCTCCGTCACGACCTACGCGCTGCTGACCATCGCGGCCGTCGCGGCTCTCGCCGGGTTCCTTCAGGAACGTGCCCTGAAGGCGCGCAGGCCGACGCCGCTGACCCGACGCCTTCCCCCGCTGGCGGAGGCGGAGCGGCTGCAGGTGCGCCTGCTCAGCGCGTCCGAGGTGGTGCTCGGCGCAGGCCTGCTGACCGGCATGACGGTGCTGCGCTTCGAGACCGGGCACCTGCTTGTCTTCGACCACAAAACGCTCTTTTCGATCGC
The DNA here is from genome assembly GCF_017355985.1 of Arenibaculum pallidiluteum. Classification (GTDB taxonomy): domain Bacteria; phylum Pseudomonadota; class Alphaproteobacteria; order Azospirillales; family Azospirillaceae; genus Arenibaculum; species Arenibaculum pallidiluteum. Next base: position 136,629 of record NZ_JAFIQU010000004.1, on the reverse strand, counting down.
GGCGTTCGTGGTCATCGGCGCCTTGCTGGCCGCCCATGCCGCAAGCGGCGTCAGGGGGCGTCGGGCCGGGCGCCTGGTCCTGCTCGCATACCTGCTGCTGACGCTCGGCTATCCCGGCGTGAAGTTCGTCACCGACGTGTTGTTGCGCTGACCCGCAGGGGATATTGCGCTGCAAAACTCGGTTGCAAATTGCATTTTCCACGCTTATCGTGCCCAAAAATAATGCATATAGAAGGTGTGCCTAATCGATGGGCATTGCGATCGGGCCGGTGAAGCTGGATGACCCGGTAATTCTGGCGCCTATGTCGGGTGTCACGGACATGCCGTTCCGGCGGCTTGTGAAGCGCTTTGGCGCCGGTCTGGTGGTCTCTGAGATGATCGCCAGCCAGCAGATGATCCGCGCCCACCGCGAGACGCTGAAGATGTCGACGAGCTGCGTCGAGGAGGCGCCGATGGCGGTGCAGCTCGCCGGCTGCGAGCCGGACGTCATGGCCGAGGCGGCGCGGCTGAACGAGGCGCGAGGCGCCGCGATCATCGACATCAACTTCGGCTGCCCCGTGAAGAAGGTCGTGAACGGGCATGCCGGCTCGGCCCTGATGCGCGACGAGGCCCTGGCCGGGCGGATCCTCGAGGCCACGGTGAAGGCTGTCTCGGTTCCCGTGACCCTGAAGATGCGTCTGGGCTGGGACGACGCGAGCCGGAACGCGCCCGCCATCGCGCGGATCGCGCGCGAGGCCGGCATCCGCATGCTGACGGTCCATGGCCGCACGCGCGAGCAGTTCTACGGAGGCCGCGCCGACTGGCGGGCGATCCGGACGGTACGCGAGGCGGTGGACCTGCCGCTGGTCGCGAACGGCGACATCCAGTCCCTCGACGATGCCGCGGCGTGCCTCGCGGAATCGGGGGCGGACGGGGTGATGATCGGGCGCGGCGCCTACGGGCGCCCGTGGTTCCTCGCGCAGGTTATGCGCTTCCTCAGGACCGGCGAGCGGCTGCCGGATCCGCCCCTGGCGATCCAGCTCGAGACCATGATCGGACACTACGACGCGATGCTGGGCCATTACGGCACGGAGCACGGCGTGCGCCACGCGCGTAAGCATCTGGCCTGGTACGTGAGCGGACTGCCGGGCTCGGCCGAGCTCAGGAACGTTCTGAACCGGCTGGAGGATCCGTCCGAGGTCCGGCAGCGGCTGCGCGATTTCTACGAACCCCATCTCGACAGGAAGGCGGCCTGACATGGCGAAGGGTGTGACCTTCCTCCGGCGGCAGGGGCGCAGCGAGGCGGATCCGACCGCCGTGCTGAACGCGCTGCCGGATCCCGTGGTCGTCGTCGGGCCCGAGGACGAAATCCGGTACGTGAACCTGGAGGCGCAGGAGTTCTTCGGCACCTCCGCGAGCGCGCTGGTGGGCACGCGCCTTCTCGACCTGCTACCAGGCGACAGCCCGATCTTCTTCCTGCTCCGCCAGGCGCGGGAGACCGGCAGCAGCGTGGCGGAATACGGCGTCGCGGTCGACACGCCGCGCACCGGCCAGCACGTCCTGACCGTGACGGCGGCCCCGCTGGGCGAGCCCGCCGACTCGGTCGTGATCTCCTTCCAGGAGCGCACGATCGCGCGGCGGATCGACAGCCAGCTCACCCATCGGGGTGCGGCCCGCTCGGTGACCGCCATGGCGGCGATGCTGGCGCACGAGGTGAAGAACCCGCTCTCGGGCATCCGCGGCGCGGCCCAGCTCCTGGACGAGGCGGTGGGCGAGGACGACCGCGAGCTGACGCGGTTGATCATCGACGAGGCCGACCGTATCCGCGCCCTGGTCGACCGTATGGAGGTGTTCTCGGACGGACGGCCCATCGAGCGCGGGCCCGTGAACATCCACAGCGTGCTCGAACACGCCCGCAAGGTCGCGCAGAACGGCTTCGCGCGGCACGTCCGCTTCATCGAGCGCTACGATCCCTCGCTGCCGCCGGTGCTCGGCAACCGGGACCAGCTCGTCCAGGTCTTCCTCAACCTGCTTAAAAATGCGGCAGAGGCCGTTCCGGAGCAGGGCGGCGAGATCGTGCTGACGACGGCCTACCAGCACGGCGTGCGGCTGGCCGTCGCGGGAGCCGAGAGCCGCATGCACCTGCCCTTGCTGGTTCTGGTCCAGGACAACGGCGAGGGCATTCCCGAGGACATCCGCCCGCACCTGTTCGACGCCTTCATCACGACCAAGCGGAACGGGACCGGCCTGGGTCTTGCATTGGTGGCGAAGATCATCGGCGACCACGGCGGCGTGATCGATTTCGACAGCCACCCGCGGCGCACAGTCTTCAAGGTCTCACTCCCGATGTATGCCGACACAATGCAGGAACAGCCCTGATGCCGGCCTCGACGATCCTCGTGGCCGACGACGACCGGGCCATCCGCACGGTCCTGAACCAGGCTCTGATCCGTCTCGGACACGAAGTCCGCACGACCGGCAATGCCGCCACGCTCTGGCGCTGGGTCGAGGACGGGCAGGGCGATCTCGTGATCACCGACGTGGTGATGCCCGACGAGAACGGGCTCGACCTGATCCCGCGCATCAAGCGGATCCGTCCCGAGCTGCGCGTGATCGTGATGAGCGCGCAGAACACGCTGATGACGGCCGTTAAGGCTGCCGAACGCGGCGCGTTCGAATACCTGCCGAAGCCCTTCGATCTGAAGGAGCTCGTGAGCGTCGTCGAGCGGGCGCTGAATGCGTCGCGGCCCGTTCCCGCCAACGGCGACGCCGCCGAGGCGGAGGATCCCGAGGAAAGGCTGCCCCTGATCGGCCGCTCGCCGGCCATGCAGGAGATCTACCGCGTCCTTGCGCGGCTGATGGGCACGGACCTGACGGTGATGATTACCGGCGAGTCCGGAACCGGAAAGGAGCTGATCGCCCGCGCGCTGCACGACTACGGCAAGCGGCGCAACGGGCCCTTCGTGCCCATCAACATGGCTGCGATCCCGCGCGAGCTCATCGAATCCGAGCTGTTCGGGCACGAGAAGGGCGCCTTCACCGGCGCGACGACGCGCTCGACCGGCCGGTTCGAGCAGGCGCAGGGCGGGACCCTGTTCCTGGACGAGATCGGCGACATGCCGCTGGAGGCGCAGACCCGGCTGCTGCGCGTCCTGCAGGAGGGCGAGTACACGACCGTGGGCGGCCGCACGCCCATCAAGACCGACGTACGGATTGTCGCCGCGACCCACCGGGACCTGCGCACCCTGATCCGCCAGGGCCTCTTCCGCGAGGATCTCTTCTATCGGCTCAACGTGGTGCCGATCCGGCTGCCGCCGCTACGCGAGCGGGCTGAGGACGTGCCGGCCCTGGTCCGCCACTTCCTGTCCCAGGCCGCGTCCCAGGGCCTGCCCGGCAAGAGCATAGACCAGGCCGCCATGGACCGGCTGAAGCGCCACCGCTGGCCCGGCAACGTGCGCGAGCTTGAGAACCTGGTGCGGCGCCTGGCGGCGCTCTACAGCCAGGAGGTGATCGGGCTCGAGGTGATCGAGGGCGAGCTCGCCGACGCCGCGCCCCAGCCCGCCGTCATTGAGGAGCACCAGAACGAGGGCCTGTCCGCTGCCGTGGAGCGGCATCTCAAGGACTATTTCGCGGCCCACAAGGACGGTATCCCGGCGGCCGGGCTCTACGACCGTGTGCTGCGCGAGTTCGAGCGGCCGCTGATCACGCTGAGCCTGCAGGCGACCCGGGGCAACCAGATCAAGGCCGCCCAGATGCTGGGGCTGAACCGCAACACCCTACGCAAGAAGATCAGGGATCTGGAAATCCAGGTAATCCGCGGGTTAAAGTAGCGCCGCTCCGGCCCGCTGTGGCGGGGCCGCAACGGCAGGGAAGCATGAGCATCACGCAACCTGCGGATCAGCCGCCGGGTTTGTGGCGGCAGGTGATGGCCTGGGCGGGGCGCGTCGGATTGGCCAACAAGCTGGCGGTGGCGCTCACCGTCGCGGCGATCGCGGCGGGCATCGTCACCTACGGCGCCATGACCGCGTCCGCTCCTTTCGGCGCCGACGTCCAGACCGTCAGCATGCTGCTGACGCTGGACCTGGTGCTGCTGCTCGCCCTCGGCGCCATCGTCGCGCGCCGGGTGGTGGCGCTCTGGACCGAGCGCCGGCGGGGCCTCGCGGGCTCGCGCCTGCATGTCCGCCTGGTGGCGATCTTCAGCCTGCTCGCCGTGCTGCCGGCGATCGTGACGGCCGCCTTCGCGACCGTGATCTTCCACGAAGGCATTCAGGGCTGGTTCAGCGACCGCGTCCGAACGGCCGTGAACGAGAGCCTGGCTGTCGCGCAGGCCTATCTGCACGAGCACCAGCAGGCGATTCGGGCGGAGGCGCTGGCCATGGCCAACGACCTGAATCGCGATGCCATCCGCCTGATCGGCGAGCCCCAGCGCTTCGCCCAGGTGGTCACCACCCAGGCGGCGCTGCGCGGCCTGACCGAGGCCATCGTCTTCGACGGCACCGGCCGGACGCTCGTCCGCTCGGGTCTGTCCTTCGCCATCGAGTTCGAGCCGATCCCCGAAAGCGCGATGGATCAGGCGCGCCGGGGCGAGGTCGTGCTGATGACTGCCGACGAGGACGACCGCATCCGCGCCCTCGTCCGGCTCGACAGCTATGTCGACACGTTCCTGTTCATCGGGCGTCTGGTCGACCAGACGGTGCTGTCCCACCTGGAAAAGGCGAATCAGGCGGCCAGCGTGTACCGCGAACTCGAGGGCCACAGCTCGAACCTCCAGCTGACCTTCACGCTCGTTTTCGCGACGGTGGCGCTGCTGCTGCTGCTGGCGGCCATATGGACGGGACTGCATTTCGCGACGACGCTGGTCGCTCCTATTAGCGCGCTGATCGGCGCCGCCGAGAGGGTGCGTGCCGGCGATCTTGCGGTGCGCGTCTCGGAGATTGAGCCCGAGGACGAGGTCGGCTCCCTCGCGCGGGCCTTCAACCGCATGACCAGCCAGCTCGAGAGCCAGCGGCGAGAACTTGTCGAAGCGAACCGGCAGCTCGACCTGCGACGGCGGTTCACCGAGGCGGTACTCTCGGGCGTCTCGGCCGGCGTCCTCGGCCTCGACGAGGAGGGGCGGGTCACCCTTCCCAATGGTTCGGCCGCGAAGCTGCTAGGCGTCGGGGAGGCCGAGGCGCTGGTCGGACGGCGCATCTCGGACATAGCACCGGAGCTCGGCGACCTCGTCGGCCAGGCCCGCCGGCGGCCGACGCGGCTTTCCGAGGGCCAGGTCCAGATCCGCCGCGCGGGAGCCATTCGCACGCTGCTCGTCCGCGTCGCGGCCGAGGCCACGGCCGGGGACGTGCGCGGCTTCGTCGTCACCTTCGACGACGTCTCCGAACTGCTTTCGGCGCAGCGCAAGGCGGCCTGGGCGGACGTGGCGCGGCGCATCGCGCACGAGATCAAGAACCCGCTCACGCCCATCCAGCTCTCGGCCGAGCGGCTGCGACGCAAATACCTCAAGGAGATCACCTCGGACCCCGAGACCTTCCAGACCTGCACGGACACCATCGTCCGGCAGGTCGGCGATATCGGCCGCATGGTCGACGAGTTCTCGGCCTTCGCGCGCATGCCCAGCCCGGTGATGTCGCCGCAGAACCTGAACGAGCTGGCACGCCAGGCCGTGTTCCTGCAGTCGAGCGCGCATCCCGAGGTCCGGTACGAGTGCGAGCTTCCCAAGGGGCCGCTGACGGTACCCTGCGACGGACGGCAGATCTCGCAGGCGCTGATAAATCTCCTGCAGAACGCCTACGACGCCATCGAGGGGCGGCCGCCCCCGCCGGACGGTGCGGAGCCGCCCCAGGGCTGGATCCGCGTTTCCATCGCCGAGCGCGGAGACGAGGTCGAGATCGCGGTGGAGGACAACGGGCGCGGCCTTCCCGTGGAGGAGCGGGACCGGCTGACGGAGCCCTATGTGACGACCCGCACGAAGGGCACCGGTTTAGGCCTTGCCATCGTGAAGAAGATCATGGAGGACCACGGCGGGGTGCTGGCGCTTGCGGACCGTCCGGAGGGCGGTGCGCGCGTCAACCTGGTCATCCCGCGCACGAGGCCCGCGGAGCCGGCTGAGCACGCCGGGGACGTGGCCGATGCCGTCGAACAGAGACAGATCCGCTATGGCGCATGACATCCTGATCGTCGACGACGAGGCGGACATCCGCATGCTGATCTCGGGCATCCTCGAGGACGAGGGGATGAAGACCCGGGAAGCCGGAGACGCCGACCAGGCCATCGCCGCCGTCAAGGCGCGCCGGCCGAGCCTCGTCATCCTGGACATCTGGCTTCAGGGGAGCCGGCTGGACGGCATCGAGATCCTGCGGGAGCTCAAACGCGAGCACCCGCACCTGCCCGTGATCATGATCAGCGGGCACGGGACGATCGAGACCGCCGTCTCAGCCATCAAGCAGGGTGCCTATGACTTCATCGAGAAGCCGTTCAAGGCGGACCGCCTGATCCTGCTGGTCGAGCGCGCGATCGAAGCGTCGCGGCTACGGCGCGAGAACGAGGAGCTGAAGCTGCGCGCCGGCACGGCGACGGAGCTGGTCGGCCGCGCCTCCGCAATCAACCAGCTCCGCAGCGTGATCGAGAAGGTCGCGCCGACGGGCAGCCGCGTTCTGGTGACCGGGCCGCCGGGCTCTGGCAAGGAGGTGGTTGCACGGATGATCCACGCCCGCTCGCGGCGCGCGGACGGTCCCTTCGTGGCCCTGAACTGCGCGATCATGCGTCCCGAGCGGCTGGAGATCGAGCTCTTCGGAACCGAATCCGGGACCGAAGGAGGGCCACGCAAGGTCGGCACGCTCGAGCAGGCCCATGGCGGGACGCTGCTGCTCGACGAGGTCGCAGACATGCCGGTCGAGACCCAGGGCAAGATCGTGCGCGTGCTTCAGGAGCAGAGCTTCGAGCGCGTGGGCGGCAGTGGCCGGGTCGAGGTCGACGTGCGCGTGCTCGCCTCCTCAAACCGGGACCTGCAGGCCGAGATTGAGGCGGGACGGTTCCGCCAGGATCTCTACTACCGCCTGGCCGTCGTCCCGGTGCGGGTGCCGGCGCTTGCCGAGCGGCGTGAGGACATCCCCCTGCTGGCCCGCCACTTCATGCAGCGCTCGGCCGAGACCTCCGGCCTGCCGCCGCGCGAGTTCGGCGAGGACGCCATGGCGGCTCTGCAGGCCTACGACTGGCCAGGCAACGTGCGCCAGCTCCGCAATGTCGTGGATTGGCTGCTGATCATGGCCTCGGGCGATCCGAAGGAGCCGATTCGGGCGGACATGCTGCCTCCGGAGATCGGCGCCATCACTCCGACCGTCCTGAAATGGGACAAGGGCGGCGAGATCATGGGGCTCGCCCTGCGCGAGGCACGCGAGGTGTTCGAGCGGGAGTACCTGCTCGCGCAGGTGACGCGGTTTGGCGGCAACATCAGCCGGACCGCGGCGTTCGTCGGCATGGAGAGGTCGGCGCTGCACCGGAAGCTGAAGTCGCTGGGCGTCCACGGGACCGACAAGGTCAACGGACAGCGGGCCGCGAACGAGGAGTGAGCCGGCCACCCGGGCCGCTGGGGCGGTCCGGGCCGGCTGGCGGGCGAGGGGCCATTCCATGAAAGTCATCGTCTGCGGCGCCGGGCAGGTCGGCTCGAACATCGCGCGCTATCTCGCGACCGAGGGCAACGACGTCACCGTCATCGACCAGGCGCCGGAGCTGATCCAGAAGATCAGCGACCAGCTCGACGTCCGCGCCATGGTGGGCTTCGCATCCCACCCCGACGTGCTGGAGAGGGCCGGCGCGGCCGACGCCGACATGATCATCGCCGTGACGCTGGCGGACGAGGTGAACATGGTGGCCTGCCAGGTCGCCCATTCGCTGTTCAACGTCCCGACCAAGATCGCGCGCGTCCGGCATCAGAGCTACCTGCAGCCGATCTGGGCCGACCTCTTCACGCGCGAGCACCTGCCCATCGACGTGATCATCTCGCCGGAGATCGAGGTGGCCCGCGCGGTGGCGCGGCGGCTTCAGGTCCCCGGCGCCTTCGACATGATCCCGCTGGCGGACGAGCGGGTGCGGGTGATCGGCGTGATCTGCGGCCCGGGGACGCCGATCCTCAATACGCCGCTGCGCCAGCTCACCGGGCTGTTTCCCGACCTGAACATCGAGATCGTGGCGATCGTCCGGAACGACCGGCCCATCATCCCCTCGGGCGAGGAGATGATGCTGGTCGGCGACGAGGTCTATTTCGTCTGCGACACCCGCCATCTCGGCCGCGCCATGACGGCGTTCGGGCACGAGGAGACCGAGGCGCGGCGCATCATCATCCTGGGCGGCGGCAACATCGGCCTGTGCCTGGCCGAGGAGATTGAGGCGAAGCATCCCCACGTGACCGCCCGCCTGATCGAGGTCGACAGGATCCGGGCCCAGCACGTTGCACAGCGCCTGAAGCGCACCATGGTGCTGCATGGGGACGGACTCGACCCCGAAATTCTCGAAGAGGCCAACGTCCGCTCGACGGAGACGGTGGTGGCCGTCACCAACGATGACGAAGGCAACATCCTCGCCTCGCTCCTGGCCAAGCGCTACGGCTGCCAGCGGGCCATCACGCTGATCAACAAGCCGACCTATTCACCGCTCGTCACCACGCTCGGCATCGACGCAGTGGTCAGCCCCAAATCCATCACCGTCTCCTCGATCCTCCAGCACGTCCGCCGCGGCCGGATCCGGGCCGTGCACAGCCTGCGCGAGGGCTTCGCCGAGATTATCGAGGCCGAGGCGCTGGAGACCTCCTCGCTGGTCAACCAGCCGCTCAAGGACCTCCGCATTCCGGCGGGCATCATCGTCGGCGCCATCGTCCGCGGCTCCGAGGTCATCATTCCGCGGCCCTCCACCGTCATCAAGCCGCATGACCGGGTGATCATCCTCGCCGCCGCCGGGCAGGTGAGGAAGGTCGAGAAGATGTTCTCCGTCCGGCTCGAGTTCTTTTGAGGAGAGACATGTCCCGCATCGCTTACGTCAACGGCCGCTACCTGCCCCATGCCGAGGCCCGGGTTCATATCGAGGACCGGGGCTTCCAGTTCGCCGACGGCGTCTACGAGGTCGTCGCCGTCATGGCCGGGCGGCTGGTGGACGAGGCCGGTCATCTCGATCGGCTGGAGCGCTCGCTGCGCGAGCTCTCGATCGCGGAGCCGGTGTCGCGCCGTGTCCTCCAGCTCGTGATGCGCGAGCTGATCCGTCGAAACCGCATCCGCGACGGCATCGTCTACATGCAGGTGACGCGCGGAACGGCGGCGCGCGACTTCCGCTTCCCCAAGGGCGTGCGCCCGACGCTGGTCCTGACGGCAAAGCGGCTCGCCAATTTCGGGACGCCGGAGGCCGTGGCGAGCGGCGTCGCCGTGGTCTCCATGCCCGACATCCGCTGGCTGCGGCGCGACATCAAGTCCGTGGCCCTGCTGGCGCAGGCGCTCGGCAAGCAGCGCGCCGCGGAGGCGGGCGCCTACGAGGGCTGGCAGGTCGCCGAGGACGGCACGGTCACCGAGGGGTGCTCCTCGAATTCCTGGATCGTCACCGGCAAGGGGACGCTGGTGACGCGGGAGCCCAGCACCATGATCCTGAACGGCGTCACGCGCCTGTCTCTGCTTCGCCTCGCCCGGGGCATGGGCATCCCGGTCGAGGAGCGGCCCTTCACGATCGCCGAGGCCCAGGGCGCGGCTGAGGCCTTCATGTCGGCGGCGACGGCGCTGGTGCTGCCGGTCACGCGGATCGACGGCGCGGCAGTGGGCAGTGGCCGGCCGGGGCCGGTGACGCTGCGCCTGCGCGAGGCATACCTGGCCTATGCCAATGCCGAGGGAGCCTCGTGATGCCGTCGGTTCCGACGCTGCCCAGGGCCGTCCTCTTCGACTGGGACAACACGCTGGTCGACAACTGGGAGACCATCCGGGCCGCCCTGAATGCGGCGCTGGAATGGGATGGCCAGGAGCCCTGGACCGAGGAGGAGGCGCGGGACCGGATCCGCCAGTCTCTGCGCGACAGCTTCCCACGGATCTTCGGGGACCGGTGGGAAGGCGCCCGTGACGTCTTCTACGGCCATTTCGAGGCGCATCACCTGGACTACCTGCGGCCGACCGAGGGCGCGCAGGAAATGCTCGAGGCCTTCGCCGGGACGGGCGCGTACATGGCCGTGGTCAGCAACAAGACCGGGCGTTTCCTGCGGGCGGAATCGTCCGTGCTGGGCTGGGACCGCTTCTTCGGACGCCTGGTGGGCTCGACCGACGCGCCGGCCGACAAGCCTGCCTGCGAGGCCGTGCACATGGCCCTGGAGCCCTCGGGGATGCCGGCCGGTCCGGACGTGTGGCTGGTCGGCGATGCCGATATAGACATGCAGTGCGCACTGGCGTCGGGCTGCGTTCCTGTGCTGGTCGGCGAAGGAGCAGGCGACTTCACCCGGTTTCCCCCTGCGCATCGTTTCGAAACATGCGCTATGATCGCCCGGTTGGTTCGGGACGCAGGCGTTTCCTCTTAGAGGTGAGCGCCCGCAGGGCGGCGGTATCTCTACGGATCAGCTGCCCGACCGGGTCACGGGCCTCGATGAGGCCCCAAGAACCATGACGAAACGGGGCAATCGCAATGTCAGAGAAGAGTCAAAACGTACAGGACGTGTTTCTAAATCACGTCCGAAAAAACAAGACTCCCGTCACCGTTTTCCTGGTCAATGGCGTCAAGCTTCAGGGGATCATTACCTGGTTTGACAATTTCTCGGTGCTTCTGCGCCGCGATGCACATAGCCAGCTCGTTTACAAGCATGCGATCTCGACCGTGATGCCCGCGCATCCGATCCAGCTCTTCGAACCACCCAAGGAGGGTGAGGCAGATTAACGCGAATCATGACGGCGCCGGCCGGACCCCCAACGGGACCGGCCGGGCGCTCGTGGTCCATCCCAATCTCAGGACCACCGAAGACGCAAGGCGCAGCCCCGAGGCGCGTCTCGAGGAGGCCGTGGGCCTGGCCGCGGCCATCGACCTGAACGTCGTCCATGCCGAAGCCGTGCGGGTGAACCGGCCGCAGCCTGCCACGCTGTTCGGCCAGGGCACGGTCGAGGCGCTGGCCAAACGCGTGGCCGAGGCCGGGGAGGCGGACGCCCCCATCGACCTGGTCATCGTCGATCATGCCCTGAGCCCGGTGCAGCAGCGCAATCTCGAGAAGGCGCTCAAGGCGAAGGTTATCGATCGCACGGGCCTGATCCTGGAGATCTTCGGCGCCCGAGCCCGGACGCGCGAGGGCCAGCTCCAGGTCGAGCTCGCGGCACTGACCTATCAGCGCTCGCGCCTCGTGCGCTCGTGGACCCACCTGGAACGGCAGCGCGGCGGCGTGGGCTTCCTTGGCGGCCCCGGCGAAAGCCAGCTCGAGATCGACCGCCGCCTGATCTCGGCGCGCATCGACAAGCTAAAGCGCGAGCTGGAAGAGGTCCGGCGCACCCGCGACCTCCACCGGAAGGCGCGTTCGCGCGTTCCATATCCGGTGGTTGCGCTGGTGGGCTACACGAATGCCGGCAAGTCGACGCTGTTCAACCGCATGGCGGGCGCCGACGTGTTCGCGAAGGATCTTCTCTTCGCGACGCTCGACCCCACCATGAGGGCGATCGGTCTTCCGACCGGCCGCAAGGTGATCCTGTCGGACACGGTCGGATTCATCTCGGACCTGCCGACGCACCTGGTCGCGGCCTTCCGAGCGACTCTCGAGGAGGTCCAGGCAGCGGACGTGATCCTGCACGTCCGCGACGTCGCCCATCCGGACACGGAGGCGCAGCGCGCCGATGTCGAGCAGGTGCTGTCCGACCTCGACATCGATCCCGAGACCGACGGGCGCGTGGTCGAGGTGCTGAACAAGATCGACCTGCTGGGGCCCGAGGACCGCGAGACCCTCGTGAATCAGGTATCGCGCGCCGAGAACCGCGTCGCCGTCTCCGCCACGACGGGAGAGGGCCTGAACCGGCTCTTTGCGCTGCTCGACCGTCGCATGACGGCAGCACGGACGGTGGTCGAGCTTGCGGTCCCGCTCAGCGATGGCTCCGCGCTCGCCTGGCTCTACGAGAAAGGCGATGTGATCGATCGCGACGACGACGAGGGGCTCGCTCGGATCCAGGTTCGGATCGAGCCCGCGGATCTCGCGCGGTTCGAGCGTCGCTACGACTACCGTGCCCGTTCCTGACGGGCTATGGGCTGTCCCATCCATTGGAGGCTGTGCACGCCTCTACTGACGAGGTAGCGGCTGCGCCGCCCGCCGCTTTGGCTGGCGTCCGCGGCACACCGGCCCTAAATGGGGGCGGCGCGTTGCTTGACGCGACGGGGAGCCCGCGTCTATACCGCTGGCACTCATCGCCATTGAGTGCTAACACCCCGCAATGAGCCGGCCGCTGGCCGGCACGTCAAAGCCCGGAGAGGAAGCCATGAAGTTTCGGCCGCTGCACGACCGCGTGCTCGTGAAGCCGATCGAGCAGGAGACCAAGACTGCCGGCGGGATCATCATTCCCGACACCGCCAAGGAGAAGCCGATGCAGGGCGAAGTGCTCGCGGTCGGCACCGGCGCGCGCGGCGAGGACGGCAAGGTCACTCCGCTCGACGTGAAGGTCGGCGACAAGGTGCTCTACGGCAAGTGGTCGGGCACCGAGATCAAGATCGAGAGCGACACGCTGCTGGTCATGCGCGAGTCCGATCTTATGGGCGTGATCGAGTGATCCGCTGAACATCTAGCCGAAAGAGACGAGCAATGGCTGCCAAGGACGTTAAGTTTTCGACGGAAGCCCGCAACAAGATGCTGCGGGGCGTCGACATTCTGGCTGATGCGGTGAAGGTCACGCTGGGTCCGAAGGGCCGCAACGTCGTGATCGAGAAGAGCTTCGGCGCGCCGCGCATCACCAAGGACGGCGTCACCGTCGCCAAGGAGATCGAGCTCTCCGACAAGTTCGAGAACATGGGCGCGCAGATGGTGCGCGAGGTCGCCAGCAAGACCAACGACCTGGCCGGCGACGGCACCACCACCGCGACCGTGCTGGCCCAGGCCATCGTGCGCGAGGGCGCCAAGTCGGTGGCCGCCGGCATGAACCCCATGGACCTCAAGCGCGGCGTCGACATGGCCGTCGAGGCCGTGGTCGCCGACATCAAGGCGCGCTCGCGCAAGGTCTCGACCAACGCCGAGGTGGCGCAGGTCGGCACGATCTCGGCCAACGGCGAGCGCGAGATCGGCGAGATGATCGCCCGCGCCATGGAGAAGGTCGGCAACGAGGGCGTGATCACGGTCGAGGAGGCCAAGAGCCTGGAGACCGAGCTCGAGGTCGTCGAGGGCATGCAGTTCGACCGCGGCTACCTGAGCCCGTACTTCGTGACCAACCCCGACAAGATGATCGCGGAGCTGGAGAACCCCTACATCCTGCTGCACGAGAAGAAGCTCTCGGGCCTGCAGGCGCTGCTGCCGGTTCTCGAGAGCGTGGTGCAGTCGGGCCGTCCGCTGCTGATCGTCGCCGAGGACGTCGAGGGCGAGGCGCTGGCCACCCTGGTCGTCAACAAGCTGCGCGGCGGCCTGAAGGTCGCGGCGGTGAAGGCGCCGGGCTTCGGTGACCGCCGCAAGGCGATGCTGGAGGACATGGCGATCCTGACCGGCGGCCAGGTGATCTCCGAGGATCTTGGCATCAAGCTCGAGAACGTCACGATCGACATGCTCGGCACCGCCAAGAAGATCGTGATCAACAAGGAGAACACCACGATCGTCGACGGCGCCGGCACGCGCGACGACATCGAGGCGCGGATCAAACAGATCAAGCAGCAGATCGAGGAGACGACCTCGGACTACGACCGCGAGAAGCTGCAGGAGCGCCTGGCCAAGCTGGCAGGCGGCGTCGCGGTGATCCGCGTCGGCGGCGCCACCGAGATCGAGGTGAAGGAGCGCAAGGACCGCGTCGATGACGCCATGCACGCGACCCGCGCGGCCGTGGAGGAGGGCATCGTCGCCGGTGGCGGCACTGCACTGCTCTACGCCATCAAGGCGCTGGACGCGCTGAAGCCCGGCAACGACGACCAGCGGGTCGGCATCGAGATCATCCGCCGCGCGCTGCGTGCGCCGGCGCGTCAGATCGCCGAGAACGCCGGCGTCGACGGCTCGATTGTGATCGGCAAGCTGACCGAGCAGAGCGATTCGAACTTCGGTTTCGACGCTCAGACCGGCCAGTACACCGATCTCGTGAAGGCCGGCATCATCGATCCGGCCAAGGTCGTCCGTACGGCTCTGCAGGACGCGGCTTCGGTCGCCGGCCTGCTGATCACCACCGAGGCGATGGTCGCCGAGAAGCCGGAGCCGAAGGCCCCGGCCGGTGCCCCTCCGGGTGGCATGGGCGGCATGGGCGGGATGGACTTCTGATCCATCCCCTCGCGGGGAAAGGGGGCCGCCGGGAGACCGGCGGCCCCTCTGCTTTTCGGGCCGGTAATCCTTTGTGACTCTGGACCCGGACCGGCCCGTCCCATTAATGTCATTCCACACAATGCCGCTGCGGTAAGTTGCGGCACTGGCGAGGCGGCCCTTTGGGCGGCACCGTCTAAGAACGCGCGGTCCCCGGACCGGCCGGCGAGTTGTCAGGGACGGTGGAGCCGTCGGGCCGCCTCGGAAGAAGGTGGTCCGACGGTATCCCGGTGCCCGCCATGCCATGCGTCTGCGGGCCAGGGCACCCCGTCCGCAGATCCCTCCGACATCACGAATTCCTTCGACGGACCCGAATGATCCCAGATCCAGACCGCGTCAGCACGGCCATGCGCGATGTTGCCCAGGCCGAAATCCTTCCGCGCTTCAGGAGCCTGTCCGCCGAGGACGTCCGCGAGAAGGGGCCGGGCGATCTCGTCACGATCGCGGACGAGGCAGCCGAGCTTGTCCTTTCGGCCAGGCTGCAGGAGATCCTGCCGGGCTCGATCGTGGTTGGCGAGGAGGCGGTCGCCGCCGACGCGTCGGTTCTGGACGGGATCACGGGCGACGCGCCCGTCTGGGTCGTCGATCCCATCGACGGAACCTACAACTTCGCGCACGGCCATCCCGTCTTCGGCGTCATGGTGGCGCTGGTGCAGGGCGGCGTTCCGGTCGCCGGGTGGATCCATGATCCCTGCGGCGATCGCACGGCGTGGGTGGTGAAGGGGCAGGGCGCGTGGATGGGCGGGCGGCGCCTCAGCGTGGCCTCGCCGGCGGCGCTGACCGGGATGAAGGGATTCCTCTCGACCCGCTTCTATGCCCCTGCCGTCCGCGAGGCGCTCGATGCGCGCAAGCCGCGTGTCGCCAGCGCCGAGAGCCTGCTCTGCGCCGCTCATGAATACCTGCGCCTCGTTGCAGGCGATGCGCATTTCGCGGTTTATCGCCGCATCATGCCCTGGGACCATCTGGCGGGCACGCTGATGGTGGAAGAGGCCGGCGGATACTGCGCGCGCTTCGACGGCACGCCCTACACGGCCACGACCTACGAGGGCGGGCTCCTGGTCGCGCCGGATGAGGCAAGCTGGCGCCTGCTCCACGAAAACCTCCTGAAGGGCGCCGTTCCCGAGGCCTGAACGGCCTTCAGGGACTACGTTCTTCGCGTTTGGCCTGCTGCCAGAGGGCTTCCATCTCCTCGAGCGAGGTCTGGTCGGTGCTGCGGCCCTGGACGGCCAGCAGCGCCTCGATCCTCCGGAAGCGCCGCTCGAACTTGGCGTTCGTGCGGCGCAGCGCCCCTTCCGGTTCCACCTCGAGCCGGCGCGCCAGGTTCGTCACCGCGAAGAGCAGGTCACCGAGCTCGTCCTCGATGCGGTCGCGCTCGCGCGCGGCCAGCTCGGTGCGCAACTCGCCGATCTCCTCCTCGATCTTGTCGAGGATGTCCGCGGGATCCGTCCAGTCGAAGCCGACCCTGGCCGCGCGCTTCTGCAGCTTCATGGCCCTGGTCAGCGCCGGCAGCCCCGCGATCACGCCGTCGAGCACGCTGGGCTCGCGCCCTTCATCGGCCGCTTTCGCCGCACGCTCCTGCGCCTTCTGGTCCTCCCAGCGCACGACCATGGCATCCGCGCTCTCGACGCTGTCGGCGCCGAAGACGTGGGGGTGTCGCCGGATCATCTTGTCGGTTACGGCGCCCGCCACCGCATCGAAATCCCAGAGACCACGCTCCTGCGCCATCTGCGCATAGAAGACGACCTGGAAGAGCAGGTCGCCGAGTTCCTCGCGCAGCTCGGTCATGTCGCCGCGCTCGATGGCGTCGGCGACCTCGTAGGCCTCCTCGATTGTGTGCGGCGCGATCGTCCCGAAGTCCTGCTCCAGGTCCCAGGGGCATCCGGTCTCGGGATCGCGCAGCCGCGCCATCACCGCAAGCAGTCTGTCGATGTTGCTCATGGGGCGGATAGCCTCGGAATCGCGCAGGGGCCGCGACCTTAGCGGCTCGCGGCGCGCTGAGGAAGACCGGCGCGCAGGCCGCGCAATTAGGTGGTGCCGTGCCGATCCGAGAGCAATAAGGTGGATCCCACGGGTGGGAAGATTGTTCCAGTTCGATCTGGGCATGGGCTTGCGTTCCGCCGCCGTCCGGTTGCCTCGGCCGGGGCCCGGTGGCAGACCGACGGGCACCGTGTCCGTGACGCTTCGCAGGAGGGGCGGGTCCCATGACGTTGTGTCGGATCGGCGGCATTCTGGCGGCCATCGGAATCGTGGTTGCTTCGGCATTTCCGGCCGCGTCCGCCGAGATCGTCTCCGACCTCGCCGAGCCCGATCTGCCGCCGGTCTACACTCGCCCCTGGCAGGCCGTCGAGGCCACGACGGAATGGGTCGAGCGCATCTCCCGGCTCTTCATCTCGGGTGTCGTCTCGGATGAAGGGCACAGGCAGCGGGAGGTCCGGAAATGGAGCGGCCCCGTCCGCGTAGCCGTGCGCGGCGATGCCGCCGCCGATTTCCTGGAGGCGGTCGCGGACACGGCCGCCGACCTCACCGCGGCGACCGGCCTCCCGATCTCCGTCAGCCTCGCGCCTGGCGATGCGGCGCCGATCGAGCTGATGATCACCTGGAGGCGCGAGTTCTGGCCCGCGCGGATCAGCCCGCGCGGCCCGCGCACCCTGTTCACCTGCATGGCCCTGCCCTCCAGCAGGGGCGGGGCGCTTCGCGCGTCGCGCATCCTCATCAATGCAGGTGTCGTCGGCGCCGACGGCGCGCGCGCCTGCATCCTGGAGGAGATGGCGCAGAGCCTGGGCCTTCTCGGCGAGGTCGAAGACGAGCCCGGCAGTCTGCTCTCCGATCAGATCGGCTACCAGCATCTCGGCGCGGTGGACGCGCTGCTCCTCAACGTCCTCTACGATCCGCGGCTTCCCGTCGGCATGCCCGCGGACGACGCCGCGCAGCGTGTGCGCGCCATCGTTGCCGAGAAGCTCGGCGTCAGACGGGACGCTCTCTACGTCCCGCTGCTCCCGTAAGGATCAGGCCAAGGGCTTCTCAACCCTGGCGGCGCAGTACTTGAACTCCGGGATCTTCCCGAAGGGGTCAAGCTGCGGGTTGGTCAGCAGGTTCGCGGCGGCCGACGGATCCCAGAACGGGATGAACACCACGCCCTCGGGCACGGCGGGATCGGCGCGGGCCGGCAACTCGACCATGCCGCGCCGCGTCGCCACCCGGATCGGCTCCCCCGGCTCGACACCAAGAGCCCTTAGCGCGCCGGGAGCCATGCACGCGACCGCCTGTGGCTCGATCGCGTCCAGCACCGCCGCGCGGCGCGTCATCGCGCCGGTGTGCCAATGCTCGAGCTGGCGGCCCGTCGTCAGCACCAAGGGATAGTCGACGTCCGGCGTCTCTCCGGGCGGTCGCCATTCCGTGGGAACCAGCCGCGCCCGTCCGCTGATCGTCGGGAAGCGTTCGGCGAAGACGATTTCGTTCCCGGGCTTGTCCGGTGCATCGCAGGGATAGGTGACCGATCCCTCGCGATCCAGCCGGTCCCAGGTGATGTTGGCGAAGGACGGCATCACGCCGGCCATCTCGGCGAAGACTTCGCGCGGGTGCTCGTAGGACCAGTCGAGCCCCAGGCGCCGCGCCAGTGCGACGATGATGTCGAGGTCCTGGCGCGCGTCGCCTGGCAGCGGCAGCGCCGGCCGGCCCATCTGGACCTGCCGGTTCGTGTTGGTCACCGTGCCCCATTTCTCGGGCCAGGCCGAGGCCGGAAGGACGACGTCCGCGTAGCACGCGGTCTCGGTCAGGAAGAGATCCTGGACGACGAGATGCTCGAGCTTCGCCAGCGCGGCCCGCGCATGGGCGAGGTCGGGGTCGGACATGGCGGGGTTCTCGCCCATCACGTACATGCCGCGGATGCGGCCTTCATACGCGGCATCCATGATCTCGACGACCGTCAGGCCCGGCTCGGGGTCGAGCTGCGTGCCCCAGGCCTGCTCGAAGCGGCTTCGCACGTCTGCGTCGCGGATCGGCTGGTAGTCCGGCAGCACCATGGGGATCAGCCCCGCATCCGATGCGCCCTGCACGTTGTTCTGGCCGCGCAGCGGGTGAAGGCCCGTGCCGGGCCGCCCGACCTGGCCGGTGATCAGGGACAGGGAGATCAGGCAGCGAGAGTTGTCGGTGCCGTTGACGTGCTGCGAGACGCCCATGCCCCAGAAGATGATCGATGCCCGAGCCCGGGCGAAGAGACGCGCGACCTCGCGCAGCGTGGCCGCCGGGATCCCGCAGATCGGCTCCATGGCCTCGGGGCTCGTGTCGCGCACGGCCTCGACGATGCGCTCGAAATCCTCCACATGCGCGGCGACGTACTGACGATCCCAAAGCCCCTCGGCCACGATCACGTGGAGCAGGGCATTCAGCATCGCCACGTCCGTCCCGGGACGGAACTGCAGCATGTGGGTGGCATGCCGGCGCAGGGCCTGCCCGCGCGGATCCATCACGATCAGCTTGGCTCCGCGCCGCACCGCCTGCTTGAAGAAGGTCGCGGCGACCGGGTGGTTCTCGGTCGGATTGGCACCGATCACCACGATCACCTCGGCATCCGCCACTGCCGTGAAAGGCGCCGTCACCGCGGCCGATCCGATCCCCTCCATCAGCGCCGCCACCGACGACGCGTGGCACAGACGGGTGCAATGGTCGACGTTGTTGGTTCCGAAGCCCGTGCGCACGAGCTTCTGGAACAGGTAGGCCTCCTCGTTGGAGCCTTTGGCCGAGCCGAAGCCCGCGAGCGCCCTCCCGCCATGAGCGTCGCGGATCCGGGCCAGCCCGCGGGCGGCAAGGTCCAGCGCCTCATCCCAATCGGCTTCGCGGAAATGGGTCCAGGGGTTCGCGGGATCCATCTCGACCGTCTTCGGCGCGCCCGGAAGCCGCACCAGCGGGCGGGTCAGCCGTTCCCGGTGGCGGACGTAGTCGAAGCCGTAGCGTCCCTTGACGCAAAGACGGTTGTGGTTGGCGGGGCCGTTCTTGCCGTCGACTGCTACGATCCGATCGTCGCGGACCTTGAAGCTGAGCTGGCAGCCGACGCCGCAATAGGGGCAGACGCTGTCCACCGAGCGTTCGGGCTCGACGGCCTTGACCCCGGCGAGATCGAGCAGCGAGGCCGGCATCAGCGCGCCGGTCGGGCAGGCCTGCACGCATTCGCCGCAGGTCACGCAGGTGGACGATCCCATGGGATCGTCCATGTCGAAGACGATCTTCTCGCCATGGCCGCGCCAAGCCATGCCGATCACGTCGTTGACCTGGACCTCGCGGCAGGCGCGCACGCACAGGGTGCACTGGATGCAGGCGTCGAGATGCACGGCGATGGCGGGGTTGCTGCGGTCGGGCGCCGGCGTGGGCGCCGCCGGGAAGCGGCTGCCCGTGACGCCGACACGGTCGGACCAGCGCCGGAAGGACGAATCCGGATCGTGGAATGCCGCGGCCGCCGGACGGTCCGATGCCAGCAGCTCGAAGACCAGCTTGCGCGCGCGCTCGGCGCGCGCCGAGGCCGTGCGCACCTGCATGCCCGGCACCGGGCGGCGCACGCAGGAGGCGGCAAGCACGCGCTCGCCCTCGATCTCGACCATGCAGGCGCGGCAATTGCCGTCCGCGCGGTAGCCGGGTTCCGGCCGGTGGCAGAGATGCGGGATCTCCTGCCCGTGACGGCGCGCGACCTCCCAGATGGACTCTCCGGGCCGGGCCTCGACCTCGGCGCCGTCGAGCATGAAACGGATGGACGCGCTCATCGCACCTCCTTGGGGAAATGGCGCAGGATCGACAGGACGGGGTTCATGGCCGCCTGGCCCAAGCCGCAGATGGACGCGTCGGTCATCACGGCCGCCAGCTCGCCCAGCAGCTCCACGTCCCAGTCGGGCCGGGACAGCAGGTCGACCGCCTTGCTGGTGCCGACGCGGCAGGGCGTGCACTGCCCGCAGCTCTCGTCCTCGAAGAAGCGCAGCAGGTTCAGCGCCACGCCGCGCAGGTCGTCCTTGTCAGACAAGACCACCACCGCCGCGGATCCGATGAAGCAGCCATGCGGCTCAAGCACGCCGAAATCGAGCGGCAGGTCGGCCATGGAGGCCGGCAGGATGCCGCCTGAAGCGCCGCCCGGAAGATAGGCGCGGAACTGGTGCCCCTCGGCCATGCCGCCGCAGAACTCGGAGATCAGCTCGCGGATCGTGATGCCGGCCGGGGCGATCTTGACCCCAGGCTCGCGCACCCGGCCGGAGACCGAGAAGCAGCGCAGGCCGCGCCGGCCATGCCGTCCGTGGCTGGTCCACCAGTCCATGCCGCGGGCCAGCACCTGGGGCACCCAGGACAGCGTCTCGACATTGTTGATCAGGGTCGGCCGGCGGAACAGGCCCACCTGCGCCGCGAAGGGCGGCTTGTGGCGCGGCAGGCCGCGCTTTCCCTCGATGCTTTCCAGCATCGCGGTCTCCTCGCCGCAGATATAGGCTCCGGCCCCGCGGCGCAGGTGGATCCGCACATGCGGGGCCAGCGCGGCATCCTGGAGAATCGGGATCTCGCGGGCGAGCAGGGCGCGGCTCTCGGGATACTCGTCCCGAAGATAGATGTAGACGTCCGTGGCCTCGACCGCCCAGGCGCCGATCAGAATGCCCTCCAGCACCCGGTGGGGATCGGTCTCCAGGAGATAGCGGTCCTTGAACGTGCCGGGCTCGCCCTCGTCGCCGTTCACGGCCATGAGGCGCGGACCGGGTTCGTGGCGCACGAGATCCCATTTGCGGCCGATCGGGAAGCCCGCGCCGCCGAGCCCGCGCAGTCCGGCCTGGGACAGCGCCGCGACGACCTCGTCGCGCGTCCTGCGGCCGGCAAGGCAATCCTCCAGGACCGCATATCCCCCATCGGCCCGGTAGTCCTCCAGCGAGCGGGACACGTCCGGCAGGACGGGATGGGTCTCGTCCGCCTCGATCAGTGCGGCGACGGCCGCGGGCTCCGCCGGCGCCACGAGGCGCTGTCCAAGCATGGCGACGGGGCCGCGGTTGCAGGCGCCCATGCAGGGTGCCGGGACGACGCGAACCTCCGGCCCGAGCTCGCCAGGCAGCCTGTCGAGCAGCGCATGCGCGCCGCGCAGGCTGCAGGCGATGCCGTCACACACCCGCAGGGTTACCGGCGGCGGTGGCGCCTCACCTTCGGGGACGATGTCGAAATGGGCATAGAAGGTCGCGACCTCGAACACCTCGGCCTGGGCCAGTCGCATCTCCGCGGCGAGCGCCGCCAGATGGCGATGGTGAAGGCAGCCGAACCGGTCCTGCAGCGCATGAAGATGCTCGATCAGCAGGTCGCGCCGGCGCGGCGCGTCTCCCAGCAGCGCCTGGACCTCCTCAAGCGCCCCCGGATCGATCTGGCGCCCCTTGGGCTTCCCGGATGCCTTGCGGCGCGTCGTGGGACGCTGCGCCTCCAACGGTTCGCTCATGAAATTACCGTTCTTCCGTACACTCTCGGCCTGCAGGACCGCATGCTAGCATCGCCTCTCCTGACGTCGGAACGTAGGGGTCGAAGGTATGAATAAATGCGTGCTCGCTGGCGCCGTGGTGGCGGCCGTCCTGGGGGCGTGCCCCGCAGCCCGGGCGAACGATTATCCCACCGTCGCCCGCGTGGACTACGTGCTCGGCTGCATGGAGACGAATGGCCAGACGCAGCAGGTCCTGCAGAAGTGCTCGTGCAGCATCGACGCCATCGCGGAGCAGTTCCCCTACCAGGATTACACTGCCCTTGAGACCGTGAAGGTGATGTCCGAGGCGCCCGGGGACCGCGGCGCCATGTTCCGCGGACTCGCCTGGGCGCAGGAGCTGATGGACCGCTTCCGCAAGGTCCAGGTGGCGGCCGACCTGCAGTGCTTCTGACGTCCGCGGGCCGGAGCGGCCAGCGTGCCGCCCAGGCCTTGCCACCCTGCCACCCGCCTCAGCTCGCCGGGGCCACCTTCACCGGCCAACTTTCCGTGAAGACCTTGTCCTTGGTGTCGACGGCGCGGACCTCCAGCATTCCATCGGCTTCGGGGACGAAGGAGAACTGGAAGTTCGGATCCTCGCTGATCGAGATGTCGGTCGTCATCTCGAGGACGGGCTTGCCGTTGTAGCTGACGCTGACCGAGCGGATGTAGTGCGGCGGGATGAAGAAGCGGGAGACCTGGTCGAACTGCAGCCCGCTGTTGTTGGGATGGCTGATCAGGAGCTGAGCCGTCACGGGGCTTCCCGCCGGGATCCGATCGGGGAGATTCATCTTCATCTTGCCCATCCGGGCAAGGGATTGCGCGGGATCCTTGAGCGCCGGGGCCGAGCAGCCTCCCGCCGCCTTGATGTAGCGCGAGGTCATCAGCAGGCGGCCGTCCTCGGTCTCGGCCACCGCGCGCACGTTCGTATACTCGTTGACGCGCACGCGCGTCTCGAGCGCGCCCGGCGCGCTCGCCTCGCCGAGGTCGATCGCGGCCGCCAGCGGCACCGGGTTGTCGTCGACGATCAGTGTCAGCTTCTTGGCGCGCAGCTCCGGCGAGAGCAGGACCTTGAGCGGCACGATGGCCGCATCCTGCGCGCGCTTCGGGGCCTCGAGCCCAAGCAGTTGCCCGGCATCTTCGATGGCGCGATCGGCGAAGTAGGTCGCGCGCAGCAGCTCCCAGCGCTCGTCCTCGACCGGATCCGCGGCGGCGGCGCCGGCCGCGGTCAGAAGCAGCAGGGCACCGAAGGGAGCCGCGCCGCGCCGATACCGGATGCTTGAGGGATCTCCGCTCATCCTCTCCTCCTGGGTCATTCCCATTCCAGCTCGGCGTAGACCGCCGTCACGTTCCGCGGGTGATAGGTCTCGAACAGGGCCCAGCCCAGCCCCTCGGCGGTGGCGGCCCGCTCCACCGTCTCGGACAGGCCGCGACCCGCCTTGAGGGCTTGGCGGACCTCGGTCACCAGCGAGTCAAGGTAGCGCCGCTGCGCGGCGAGCGACGCGGGCCAGCCCTCGAGCGTCGGGCCGTGGCCGGGCACCACGCGTGCGGCCGGCTGCGCCGCAAGCGCGTCCATGGCGCGCAGCCAGCCGAGCGCGCTGCCGTCGACGGCGGGCACCCGCTCCACGAAGAGCAGGTCTCCCGTGAACAGCGTGCCCGTTGCGGGATCGAGGACCGTCACGTCGTTGTTGGTGTGCGCGGTCGGGAAAGCCTGGATCTCCAGGGCGCGCCCGCCGAGGTCCAGGCGCAACCGGTCCGCGACCGCGACATCGACCTCGGGTGCTCCGATGCCGGCCGCGGCTTCGGGGCCCAGCTCCTCCGCCAGCCGCGCCTTGTAGGTTTCGAGCCGGCGCGCGAGCGCATCGGCCAGATTGGCGTGGCCGACCAGCTCGGCCTCCGGAAAAGCGCCGTTCCCGAAGACATGGTCGGGATGCATGTGCGTGTTCACGACATAGCGGACGGGCTTGCGCGTACGGCTCTCGACGGCCGCACGCAGGCGGCGGCCGATCGCGGGCGATCCGCCGGTATCGATCACCGCGACCGCATCCTCGCCGACGACAAAGCCGATATTGGCGATGTCGCCGCCATTCCCCGGCGCCGTCTCCTCATGCGCGCCCTCATGGACGAAGACGCCGGGCGCCACCTCTCGGACCGGGAGCTCCTGGGCTGCACCGGCGCCGGCCCAGAGCAGCGCCAGCGCCGCAGCGGCGAGCGTCGGAGCCGCCCGGGCGGCGGTCATGGCCGGTGGAGGCCGCATCGCGTTCGGCTCCGTTGATGGCGCGCTCGCCGCCGGATGCGCGATGCGCGGCGTTCCGGCCGCTGATGCGACGGCAGACGATTGGTCATACTGATGATGGTGCCGGGCGGCCGGCTATGCAAGCGTTCGGGCAGGCGCCCGGCGCCGCGGGCATCATGTGCCCGGAGCGCCATGCGCGCTCTCCGCCGCCAGCATGGCCACGGCGACGGCCGGCGCGCAGCGCCCGGCCTCCTCGTGCAGGTCGGGCGTGATCGCGAGCAGGTCCGCGTAGTCCAAGTAGGGCCGCCTGGCGCGATCGGCCAGGCGGCGTGCCAGGAACCGGCCGACCCCCGCTCCGACGACCGGCGCGTCCTCTGCCGCATCGCCCCTCGAAGTCACCTGCGCAAGCCCGTCCTCGATCGCACGCAACTGGCAGTCCGCGAGATACCTGGCCAGGCGTGCCCAGTCGGTCGCGCTGCCCTCGGCCTCGTCCGCGCCGATCATCCGCGCAAGGCGCCGTGCGCTCGACAGGCGGCTGCGGTCGCGGCCGTCCGCGGTCGGGTGCTGGTCCGCGTCGGCCGGCAGCTCGCCCGTCAGGCGGTGCACGTCCGCCATAGTGGCGAAGTACTCGGCCATCACGCCGCGCCACAGCCCGCGAAGCGGGACCTTCGGCGTCACGGCCATGACCGGCGTGCGGACGACGCCGGTATAGACGAGCTCGCCACGCTCCAGGCGCTCGGCGTCGCTCGTCCCCGCATGGCGCGGCATTCCCGCGGCGAAGGGTACGATGTCGGTCGTCGTGCTACCGATGTCCACGAGGATGCCCTGGTCTGCGCGCCGGGTCACCACATGCGCCGTCGCAAGCCAGTTCGCCGAGGCGATCTGCGCCTCCATCCCCCGCGTCTCGGCGATGTCCAGGAAGCCGGCGACGCCGCGGTAGACCGCCACATCCGCGCCGCGCAGCGTTGGCCCCAGCACCTCAAGGATCCCGGCCACGCCCGCAGCCCGGTCCTCGAACAGGTCGACCAGCTCGCCGGTCATGGTGACGGCGACGCGCTGCGGCGTGGTCCGGCCGCCCAGGATGGTCGAGAGACCCTCCCGAAGATGGCCGAGCCCTTGCCAGAGCGGCGTCGGGACCTGCGCCGCCGCGATGAGCCTGCCGTCCCGGCGGACCCATGCCGCCTTGAGATGGGCGCCTCCGATATCCAGTCCGAGGATCATGCGCGCACCAGGTCGATCTCCACGGGAACCGGGGCACCGCGCCGCTGCGGCAGGGCAGGGGGGCCGTCCAGGAGGTCCAGGACGAGCGAGGCGACGTTCAGCCCCGTGGCGCGACCCAGCGCCGCATAGGAGGTGGTCAGGCGGGGGTTCACCTCGATCACCACGGGGCCGGCCGGCGTCTCCACGAAGTCGACGCCGACATGGCCCCAGAGGCCGGGCAACGCTGCCGCCACCGCCGATGCGAGCCGGGCATGGGTCTCGGTCACCGGCAGGCCTGCGACGGTGCCGCCCGCATAGACGAAGCGGTCGTGGTCGAGGCGCACGGCCTGCCGGTTGACCGAGAGCAGCCAGCCGGTCCCTTCGCGGCAGATCATGGAGAGGCTGGCCGGAACACCCGGGACAAAAGGCTGCAGCACGAAGCCGCGCCGGTCGCGCGTGGCGCGCCAGCGCGCCCATGCAGCAAGATCCTCGAGCAGGACCGTCTCCTCGCACCCGGCGCCGTCGTCCGGTTTGGCGACCCACGGGCCGACCCCGGCCGGCGGCTGGGACGCCGCGCTGGTGGGCGCCACGGCGATGCCTGCGGCGCCCAGCCTTTCCGCGGTGCGCGACTTGCGCGCGGTGACGGCCACGGCGTCCGGCCGGCTGTTGAGGAGCAGTGCGCCCGCGGCAAGGGTCAGGCGGCTCAGCCGCTCGAGCTCGCCGGCGGTCTCGGGCGCCACCGGCCAGACCGCGTCCACGGTCCATGCGAGCCGGGCCCAGGCATCCCAGGCATCGCGGCCGCCGGTCACTTGGTGGACGGTGCCGGCGGAAAGGCGGGGCAGGCGCGCGTCGCGGGTGGTCACGACCTCGATGCCGGGGACCCGACC
Organism: Arenibaculum pallidiluteum; assembly: GCF_017355985.1. Taxonomy (GTDB): domain Bacteria; phylum Pseudomonadota; class Alphaproteobacteria; order Azospirillales; family Azospirillaceae; genus Arenibaculum; species Arenibaculum pallidiluteum. The sequence continues at coordinate 110,410 of NZ_JAFIQU010000004.1, read as the reverse complement.
GAGGTCGCGCAGCAGCGAGGTCAGCATCAGCTCGCCTTCGCGTGCCAGGGACGGCGGCAACGGGTCGCTGGCCGGTATGCCGCCGCCGGTGATGAACTCGACGACGAGAACGCGCATCATCCGCGGCCGGAGGTGAAGCTCATGGACGTCATTCCGGTCATCGACCTGCGTGGCGGGGTCGCCGTCCATGCCCGACGCGGGCAGCGGGACCTCTACAGGCCGCTCGAATCCCCGCTGTGTCGCGGGAACGACGCCGCCGCCGTCGTCGAAGGCTATCTCGGCCTGCATCCCTTCGGGACGGTCTATCTCGCGGATCTCGACGCCATCGAGGGCCGGGGCGGCCATGCCGTGGGCGAGCTCGCGCGCGGCTTCCCGGATCTTCGATTCTGGGTCGATGCGGGATTCGCCGATATCGAGGCGGCCGTGGCCTTCCTCGCAGATGGTCCCCCGAACCTCCGCGCCGTACTCGGCACCGAGAGCCTGCGTGCCGACGGGGCCTTGTCTTTCCTTTCCGCACATGACGGACGCCTCGTGCTGTCGCTGGACCATCGGGATGGTGCCTATGTGGGGCCTCCCGGGCTTCCGGAACGGCCGGACCTGTGGCCGGACGACGTGATCGTGATGACGCTCGCGCGCGTCGGCTCGGGCCTGGGACCCGATATGGAGGCGCTGCGCACCTACCGGGCCAGGGCCCCGCGGACCCGCCTTTTCGCGGCGGGCGGCGTTCGCGACGGCCGGGATCTGGCGGTGCTGGCGGCCCTGGGCATCGACGGCGCGCTCGTGGCCACCGCCCTGCACGAGGGCCGGATCACCGCCGGCGATCTGGCTGGGCTCGGGCAGGCGCCGTGACGCCGTCCCCCGCGCCGGAGCGCGGGGGACGGGAGCGGTTGTCAGGCGGCGAAGGGGTGCTTCACCTTGTCCTTCTGTTCGACCATCTGGCGGGCATTGGGGAAGCCCGAGACGGCGCGCTCGATGGACTCCTTGGTCGCACGGTAGTTGTAGTCCTGGATCTTCGCGTCGTCAGCGGCATCCCAGTGGATGAAGACACCGACGCAGATGAAGATGTTGTCGGCCTCGTCGGCGGGGATCGTGCCGTTCTCGACGCAATCCGCCACCGCCTTGGCGACGCCATGTTGGGCCGGGCCGAACATCTGCACGGCCTGCTTGGCGCCCTTGATGGTGACCTTGTTGAACAGGATGGTCGCCGGCTTGCACATCAGGTTCGGGGCGACCACCGCCAGCAGGGACGTGAATCCGTCCTTGTTGTTGGTCAGGGCGTTGCAGAAGGCCGTCTCGGCGGCGCTTCCGCGCGGGCCCATGATCAGGTCAATGTGGGCGACCTCGTTGCCGTCTCCGACGAGGGACTCACCGACCAGCACGCGATCGATCTTTGCCATATGATCCTCCCTTAGGGATGTGAAGGCGTTGCCGAGGAAAGCCTGTCCTCGGCGAAGACCGCAAACAGGGCGCAAACCGCCAGGTCCGCCGACGTCCCGGGATTGATCCCGCGGCGCTTCAGGTCCTCGTCGAATTCCAGGGCGATCCTCTTCCGTTCCAGGGGCGACGCGGTCTCGTCGAGCCGCCCCCTAATCTCCCGAGCGCCGCGGAGGAGCCAGGCGGCCGTCGCATTGCCGTGCTTTCGGGCCACGTGGCTGTCCTCGAAGGCGGTCAGGAAATCCCAATAGGCGGCCTCGACCGCGCGGACCGGATCCGCTGCGGCCTGCCGACTGTCCTCGACTGCGCGCATGCCGATCTCGAAGACATCGGCATAGTGCCCCGCATACTGCGCGGCGATCCGGTCCCGTCCGGCTGCTTCCTGCATGGCGGCGAGCAGCGTCACCCGCGGCTTCTCCGCCACGTCGTGGTTCCCGCTGCGGCCAAGCCCGCCCGGCGACGCGATGCGGATGGCCTCGTAGGCCTTCTCGGCGGAGCCGACCGTGAGCCCGTCGAGGACCCGTGCCAGCGGCTGCCGCAGCGCCTCGCCGGGCCGCGCCTCCTCGAGGGCCTGCGCGACAGGCGCCGTCAGCAGGACGATGCCGAGATTGGTGTTGCAGCCCGCGACCGCTCGCGTGGCCCTGACGGCGTCCAGGATCCGCTCGCCGACCGTGCGGCCGGGTGCTGTCAGGGGCGGGGCGGCTGCCTCGGCGCTGTCCAGGAACTGCTGCGCGGTCATGCCGTGGCCGTCCGCGTGCACATGCACGTTCCCGGGCTTGAGGGCCAGGATCTCCGCCCTGCATGAGGCCACGAACAGCTCCGCCACCGGCGCGTCCGCATCAGGCCAGCTCAAGAGGTCGTCGTGCGGCACGTATCACCCGTTCCACGAAGTCCTCGGCCAGCGCCTCGGCGACGTCGACCGGGGCGACGCCCTGAAGGCCCTGCCAGGCCGGCATGCTGTTGACCTCGAGCACGAGCCATCCGCCGCGCCCGTCCTCGATCAGGTCGACGCCCGCATAGTCCGCGCCCAGCACGGACGCCGCGGCCACGGCCAGCTCGGCATGGGCTCCGGATGCGGGGGCGGGCTCGCAGGCAGCCCCCTGGTGCACGTTGGTGATCCAGTGGGTTCCCCGCCGGGTCATGGCGGCAATGGCGCGCCCGCCGACGACGAAGACGCGCCGGTCGCGCCATGCGTCAGCGGAGAGCGGCGGCACGAAGCGCTGGAGATGATAGACGCCGGCGACCTCCTCCTCCGGCGGCAGGTCCCCCGGGGTCGCGATGCGCATCAGCCCCCGCCCCTGGGCGCCGAAGAGCGGCTTCAGGACGAACTCGCCGCCGAGTTCGGCGATGACGGCCGCCGCACCCTCCCGGCCCTGCACAGTCACGGTGTCCGGCGTCGGGATGCCCGCCCGGGCAAGCAGGAAGCTGGTCGTGCTCTTGTCGACGCAGCGCTCGATCGCGCGCGCGTCGTTGTAGACCGGAACGCCCAGCGTCCCGAAGGCATGCAGGACGCCGAGCCGGAGCGTGACCTCCTCGAAGCTGCCCTTGCCGACCGCGCGCACGAAGACCGCGGCGGGCAGCCGGCCCCCCATGCCGGGCACGATCACGCCGCCCCCGTCAGCACCGCCGACGAGAGCGCATTCCCGGGGCGAGGCGATCCGGCACGCGATGCCGCGCGCCTCGATGGCCCGGTGCAGCCGAGGCGTGTGCCAGTCCGGCCGCTCGGCCAGGAGCAGGGCGGTCCGGTGCTCAGCCATGGAAGGACCGGTCGAGCACGTCGGGATCGAGCTTCCCCGCATGGAAGCTCCGGCCGCTCTCCACCGCCGTCACGATCACCCGGCCGGGGCTGAAGAGCATGGGATCCACTGCGTAGAAGTCGCACTTGTAGTCCGCGAAGACCTCCGCGAAGGGGCGGCCGTAGTCGCGCGAGGCGGAGCTCGGAAGCTTGAGGGCGAGTTCCTCTGCCGCGTCGTCGGGCCCCTCGACGAACAGGTGCACCGTTCCGCCATAGAGAATCGCATCGTTGGTGCGGCCCATGGCGGGCAGGAAGCCTGCGCCGGGCGGCGGAACCGGGGCGGTGCCGACGCCATCGACCACGCGCTCCAGCGGGAAGCCCAGGCTGTGGGTCTTGTGCAGCGCCACCTCCAGGACCCGCGCGACAATCTGCACGGTGCCGGCCAGGCTGCGCGTGGGCGTCAGCACCAGCGTCAGGCGCTCCGGCGCGACGCCGCAATCGGCGGCGATGCGGGCGATCAGCGCTTCCGGCGGCACCTTGTCGGTTTCAAGGACGATGGCGGCGGCATCGCCGGTGTCGCCATAGCCGATCTCCTCGAAGATCTTCTCCTTGCCGGCCAGGGCGCGGCCAGGCCCCGAGCCCAGGGCGAAGAACTTGCCCTCCGGGCCCTCGTGCGACAGCGCCCAGCCGGCATACTGGCTGCCCAGGCAGGCGAGGACCGGATCAGTGCTGTGCACCGTCAGCGAGACAGGCCAGCGGCCGGTGGCCTCGCCCGCGACGCTGACGCGGCCGAGGCCGCCCATGCAGAGCTCCGCGATGCGCCGCCCGGCCTCGATTCCGCCCCGGTGCCGGATTCCGGCGTCGACCACGGCGGCGCCGCCGACGCGCTCGATCCCGATCCGCAGGACTTCCGCATCCGCGAGCAGTCCGCGGGTGATCGGCCCCGCCAGCGTTGCGAGGCTGGGCCGGCTTTGCGCGGTCATTGCGCGAACTCCTGCGCGGCCAGGGAATGCCCGCGGGGCCGCGGCCGCGCGCCGCGCGGTCCCCCGAGCTGCACCCTCAGACGGTCCAGCCGCTCCCGGACCAGCCGCCGGGCATCGCGTCCCTTGGCCATCACCGTGCAGACCGGGGCGCCAGCCGGGATCGTGGCGCCGGGCGCAGGCCAGTCGGCCGTCCATGCGGGCAGGCGGTCCGGGGCCAGGAGGCTGCGCCTCGCGTAGAGGATCGCCGCCGCGCGCTGCGGACGGGCGTCGGTCGCGTCGGGCAGGTCCGGGATTCTGCCGTCCCTGCAGGCGATCACATGAAGGCCGAGCAGGGGCAGCGTGCCCCCGTCCAGGACGTCCAGCGTCGCCCCCGGCCGCGGGTTCACCTCGACGAGGTGGAAGGACGGCCCGTCGACCAGGAAATCCGCCGCGTTGAGGCCGACCAGGCCGAACTCCCGCGTCACGGCACAGATTGCCGCCGCAAGCGCCGCGCCGAGGGTTTCCGGGACGCGTACGGGGCCGAACGCTCCGCCATACCGGAAGGGCGCGCGGGCCGTCGGCGCATGCCATTGCGCGCTGAAGCCGAGCAGCCGCGCCCGCTCTCCGTCGGCGACGAAAAGCGCCGAGAGCGGGCGACCGCCCACCCGCGCCTGGAGGTATCGGCCCGAGCTCGCGGCCGGGGCGCTGGCAGGGCGGACATGGGCGCCTCCGCTCGCGCCGATGCTCTTGGACAGCCAGCCCGCGGGATCAGCGACGCGCCGGGCCACCGCGGGATGCGGGATCCCGTGACGCGCCAGCGCCTCGGAGAAGGCGAAGGGGTCCTTGAGGCGCGAGACGGTCGAGGGCGTGTTGCCGATCACGGGGCGCCCGCGCGCCATCGCGGCCAGGAGGTCCGGATCGTGCTCGAACCCGGCTCCGTAGACCAGGGGCAGCCCTCGGAGCTCCGGCCGGTCGAGGATGCGCAGCAGCGCATCCCGGCGGAACGCGGCGCCGTCGCCCTCCACCCGGAATGCCGGGACCGCAAGCGCGCAGGTGTCGAGGTCGCCGAAAAGATCGATGGCGACCGGCGCGAAGCCGGCCCGCCGGGCCGCCGCCGCCAGAGCGCGCGCGGAGAGGGCGACCACGAGCATGCTGGCCGGCAGCACGCCGCCGGGCCCGGATTCAACGGACGAGTTCCCGGGCGGCATCCAGGGCCTCCTGATGACCGAAATGGACGGCCTTCTCCGCCTTGCCCATGCGCTCGAGCAGGGCATGCTGGACCCGGAACTTGACGTTGCCGACTGCCAGGGCGCCGATCCCGATGCCGTTTCCGGCCGGCAGCGGCTTGCCCTCGTCCTTCACGCCCACGCCCTCGATCCCGAGGGGCGGCACGGCGTTGACGTCGGCCGCGACGCGCAGGTTGCGGGCCTGCGCGAGCTCGGTCGCCGAGATGGTCATGACGCCTGCCTTGCCGCAGGACAGGATGACCTCGACATCCGCCATCAGCGCGTCCTTGCCGCCGGAGCTGTCGGCCGTCCCGAGCGGCACGCCGAAGCGGGTGCCGAGATCGGCCGCGGGCTTTTGGACGGCCTCGATGCCGCGGTGGCTGACCATGGTGACATCAGCACCGGACTGGGCCGCCATCACCGAGACGATGCCGCCCACGATGCCGGTCGCGCCGTAGACATGGACCTTGCGGCCCTTCAGCCCGTCGGCACCGGACTTCGTCAGGGCGTTCTCGACCACCGCCACCATCGCGGCGGCGGTGGTGAAGGCGCCGGACGGGTCCGCGAAAACCGAGATCATGAAGGGCGGGAACATCGCCTTGGTCGCGGCATCGAGCATGTCGATGGCGCCCAGCGCGTCGCGCCCGCCGATGAAGATGCCCGTGCGCACGGCGTTGCGCGGCTCGCGCGAGAACATCGCGTCCTGCGTCAGCGCCGTGACCTCGTCGAGCTTCACGTGAGTGTAGGGCACGATCACCGTCATGCCGGCATCGGCCGCCATGTTCACGTCAAACGGGCTCATGTTCCCGAGCGGCGTGATCATGTGCAGCACATAGGGTGCGTTGCCCGCGCTCATGCCCGTGCCCTCATGGCCAGCGGCCCGTAGGCCATCACCTCGGCGCCGGCATTGCGGCCCCGGCAGACCTGCACGCGTAGCGGCGTTCCGTCCCAGAGCCGCCGCGCCTCGCCAGCCAGCCTCTCGGCGTCCGCCTCCTCGACCACGGCGAAACCCGTCGGGCCCCAGGAGCTCTGCCCGATGCCCGAGACACCCTGGCGCTCCAGCCAGCCAAGGGCCTCGGCGACCAACGGACTGGTGAAGCGGCCGCCCTGGGCGGGGGCGAAGTGGTCGCCGACGACGCGCTGGACTTCGCCGATCGCATCCCCGAACCGGCGGAGGTCCGTCTCCGCCAGCGCGGGAAGCGCCACCATCAGCACCATCCGGCAGAGATGGCCGGCGCGCTCGGCGGGGAAGGGGGGCAGGGCCCGGAAGGCCTCGATCTCCTGCGTGCCGTGAAGGCCGCTGCCGCCCTCGTGATGCAGCAGCAGGATGCGCCAGCGCTCCGGAAAGGGCATGCGCGCGATCACCGGCGGAACCTGGGGCGTCGGGCCGACGCCGCCGTCGACGATCAAGCCGCCCAGCTCGAAGGCGCCGATGCCGATACCCGAACGCGCGCCCCGGCCGAGATGGCGCGCGAGGTCGCGGCTGGATTCCGCACGGCCGGTGAGACCCGCCATCACCGTCGCGACGGCAAGATCCATCTGCGTGCCTGAGCCGAGGCCCACATGCTCGGGAATCGCCTGCTCGACGGTGACGGCGATCTCGCCGGGCAGGCCTGTTTCCCGCTGCAGCCGGTCGATGCTGCGCAGGACGCGCTCCGCCGAGGGGCCCTCGGCACGCGGCCGCGAGCCGGGCGCCCGCGATCCACGCAGCACGGTCGCAACGTCGTCCAGCGTGATCCCGATGCTGCCGAAGCGACGTCCCAGCCCGCCCTCGAGGTCCAGGAACCCGGCATGCAGCCGCGCCGGAGCCCGGACGCGGATGGTGGTCGGGCTGTCAGCGGTCCCTGGCATGGCCCCCCTTGCCTTTCACGATTACCCAGGGGAAACGATCCCATGGATGTGGGGGGGCGCAAATTGTACGAGAGGACAATTTGCACCCCTCCCGACGGCGCCTTTACTGAAGCAAACCCTGGGGAGGTCGGCGCCATGGCCGAGGAAGCGGCGCGGGTCTACGGCGAGGAAGAGGCCGCTGCCCGCCTGAAGGCGGAACTGCCGCATTGGACGGTGCGCGACGGCTGGCTGCGCCGCAAATACAAGACCAGCAGCTGGAAGGGCACGCTGATGGTCGTGAACGCCGTCGGCCACCTGGCCGAGGCCGCCTGGCACCATCCCGACATGACGGTCTCCTATGCCTGGGTGGAGGTGCGGCTGATGACGCACACCGCCAAGGGCATCACGGACAAGGATTTCGAGCTCGCCCGCAAGATCGAGGAGGTCGTCCAGTGGCGTCCGGCCGCGGGCGGCGCGCTCGAGGGAACCCCGCAGGGCGACCTGCGCTTCGCATATATCAAGTACGACTGAGGTCCGCGGCATCATGGCGCTGCACGAGGACGTGACCTGCCCGCTCTGCGGCCTCGGCTGCGACGACCTGGCGATCGAGGCGGACGGGGCGACGACCTCGCCGGTGCGCACCGCCTGCGCGCTCGCGGACGGCTTCTTCCGCCGCGGCGCGCCGGCCGTGGGTCCGCGGGTAGCCGGCAAGGCGGCCACGCTGGACGAGGCCATGGACGCCGCGGCCGAACGGCTGGGCCGCAGCCGCTCGGCCCTGATCGGCGGGCTTGCGGCCGATGTGGACGGGATCCGGGCGGCACTGTCGCTCGCCGAGCGCATCGGGGCCACGGTGGATCACGGCGGATCGGCCGCGCTGTTCCGGAACCTTGCGGTCCTTCAGCGCACGGGCTGGAGCGTCACGACCTTCGCCGAGCTGCGGAACCGCTGCGATCTCCTGGTCGTGGTGGGCCCCGATCCGACCCCGCGCCACCCTCGCTTCTTCGAGCGCTGGGTGGCGCCCCCGCTCGCGCTTCTGCCGGAGGGCGCCCGTCGGCGCGTGGTCTTCCTGGGAGGGGCGCCGAGCGCGGAGGCACGCCAGCAGCTTGCCGGGGTGGATGTGTCCGAGGTTCCGCTCGCCGGCGGGGACCTCCCCGATGCGATCGCCGCGATCAGGGCCGCCCTGCGCGGTCATGGCGCGGAAGGGCCGGCCGCCGCGCTCGCGACCGAGCTTCGCGAGGCGCGCTATGGCGTGATCGCCTGGTCGGCGGGGCAGCTCGACACCCTGGGGGCGGACCTCGCCATCGAGGCCGTCATGCGCCTGGTGCGCGAGGTCGACCTGATCACCCGGTGCTCCGGGCTGCCGCTCGGTGGCATGGCGAACGCGATGGGAGCCAACCAGGTCTGCGTCTGGCGCACGGGCTTCCCGCTGCGCACGAGCTTCGCCGGCGGCACGCTGCGGCACGACGCCGGCGCGCTGTCCTGGGAGCACCACATCGCCGAATGCGATGCCGCCCTGTGGATCTCGGCCCTGGGGGCCGGTCCGCCCGACCAGAATCCCGACGGGCCGCTGATCCTTTTGTGCGGGACCGGCGAGGAGCCCCCGACGGAGCCCGACGTGCTGATCCCCGTCGGCACCCCCGGGATCGATCATCCGGGTCATGTCTTCCGTGGCGACGCGGTGGTGGCGCTGCGGGTGGGGGCGCTGGTCTCGCGAGGCCTGCCGAGCGTCGAGACGGTCCTGCAGGGGATCGAGGCGCGGATTGCATCGGTTCCTGCCGCGGGCGGGGCGGCATCATGAGGATCCGCTTCAGGAACGGGCGCGTCTATGATCCCGCCAACGGACGCGAGGACGCCACCGCGGACATCCACGTGCTGGACGGGCGCGTCGTCGAGGCGCCCGGGCCGGGCGAACGGATCGACGAGGAGCACGACCTCGGTGGCCGCATCGTGATGCCCGGCGCCATCGACATCCACAGCCACATTGCCGGCGGCAAGATGAACCTGGCGCGGATGCTGATGTCCGAGGAGCATCACGCGACGATCGTTCCCGCCGAGGGGGCTTGCCTGTGCGGCAGCGGCATCGTGACGCCATCGACCCACGTCACGGGATGCCGCTACGCCGAGATGGGCTACACGGCCGCCTTCGAGCCCGCCATGCTGGGCTCGAACGCGCGCCATGCGCATCTCGAGATGGCTGACATCCCGATCATCGACACGGGCGGCTATCTCGTGCTCGGCAGCGACGACCTGCTGCTGGACCTGCTGGCCAGGGGCGAGCGGCCGGAGACCATCCGCGACTATGTCGGCTGGATGCTCACCGCGACCCAGAGCATGGCGATCAAGACCGTCAATCCCGGCGGCATCAATGCCTTCAAGTACAACGCGCGCCGGCTCGATCTGGACGAGGCCGGGCCGCGCTACGGGCTGACGCCGCGCGCGATCCTGACGGCGCTCGCCCGCGCGGTGCACGACCTCGGCCTGCCGCACCCCCTCCACGTGCACGGCTGCAACCTCGGGGTTCCCGGCAACGTCGCGACCACGCTGGACACGATCGGCGCCGCGGCGGGGCTGCCCCTGCACCTGACCCATGTGCAATTCCACAGCTACGACACCGAGGGGGACCGGCGCTTCTCGTCCGGCGCGGCGCGCATCGCCGAGGCCGTGAACCGCACGCCGACGCTCTCGGTCGATGTCGGGCAGATCGTCTTCGGCCAGACGGTGACCGCCTCGGCCGACACCATGACCCAGCGGGGGACGGCACCGCTCGCTCATCCCCGCAAATGGGCCGCCATGGACATCGAATGCGACGCCGGCTGCGGCGTCGTGCCCTTCCGCTATCGCGACAAGTCCTTCGTGAACGCCTTGCAATGGGCGATCGGGCTGGAGCTGTTCCTGCTGATCGAGGATCCCTGGCGCGTCTTCCTAACGACCGACCATCCCAATGGCGGCCCGTTCACGAGCTATCCCGAGCTGATCCGGCTGCTGATGGACCGCGACTACCGTCTCGCGCGGCTGGCGGAGATCCATCCCGAAGCATCTGCGCACACCACCCTCGGCTCGATCGCCAGGGAATATACGCTGGCCGAGATCGCGATCATGACGCGGGCGGCACCTGCGCGCAGCCTCGGGCTGCGGGACCGCGGGCATCTCGGGCCGGGGGCGGCGGCGGATGTCGTGGTGTACGACGACCTGCCGGATCGGCGCGCCATGTTCGAGAGGCCGCGAATGGTCTTCAAGGACGGTGTCCTGGTCGCGCGGGACGGGCGCACCGTGACGGTGACGAAGGGCAGCACCCACGTGGTCCGGCCGGGGTTCGACGATGCCATCGGGCGCGTGGTGGCCCGGCATTTCGAGGAGCGGATCGGCATCAAGGCGAAGCACTTCGCGATCTCGGACGACGAGATCCGGGGCGGCGACGGCCCGGTCCGCCACGGCGCACGGGGACAGGGCTGAGGCCATGGAGATCAACGGCGTCACCATCGTCGACACCTTCGCCGAGGCCTTCCCGATGAAGTTCACGCGGCTGGTGGTGACCGCCGACACGCCCGAATGGGTGGCGGCGGCGACCACAAGCATGACCGGCTTCGCGACCTCGGTGATCGCCTGCGGCTGCGAGGCGGCCGTCGACGAGATCCTGCCGCCGGAGCGCACGCCCGACGGGCGCCCGGGTGCCTCGGTCCTGATCTTCGCGGTCTCGCGCGACGAGCTGGCCAAGCAGGTCCAGCGGCGGGTCGGTCAATGCGTTATGACCTCGCCGGGATCGGCCTGTTATGCCGGCCATCAGGAGGGCAAGCGGATACCGCTCGGAGACGGGCTGCGCTATTTTGGCGACGGCTGGCAGATCGCCAAGCGGCTCGGCGGGCGCCGCTACTGGCGCGTTCCCGTGATGGACGGCGAGTTCGTCTGCGAAGGCTCGGTCGCCGTGGGCGAGGGCATCGGCGGCGGCAACTTCATCCTACTCGGCCGCTCGCGGCCCGAATGCCTGCGGGCGGCCGCGGCGGCCGCGGCCGCCATCCGGGACGAGCCCGGAGCCATCCTGCCGTTCCCGGGCGGCGTCGTGCGCTCGGGGTCCAAGGTCGGGTCCAAGTACAAGGGGCTGATCGCCTCGACCAACACCCGTTTCTGCCCGACGCTCAGGGCCGTCGAGCCGGAGACGCGCGTGCCCGATGGGGTCGAGGCGGTGCTGGAGCTCGTCATCGACGGCATCGACGAGGAGGCCGTGCGCCGCGCGACGCGCGCCGGCATCGCGGCGGCGGCGGCCCTGGGGCCGGCCGGCGGGGTGATCGCGGTCGATGCCGGGAACTACGGGGGCAAGCTCGGCAAGTACCATTTCCGCCTGCACGAGGTGATGGCATGACCGGCTTCACGCTGCAGCCGCGCGCCGGCGTGGCGGGTCCGGTGGAGCTATTGGCGCTGGCGCCTGGGCGCCTGCGGGGCCTCGGCGCCGATGCAGTGCGCAGGATCGTCGTCACCGTGGGCGGGCTGCCGGTTCCGTTGGGCGACGCGTTCGACGTCGCCGAGGGCGGGGACGAGGATACGCTGGTCCTTCGCACCGAGGGGTTTCGCGCCGATGGGATCGGCCAGGGCATGGCCGAGGGGCGGATCGTCGTGCAGGGCGATGCCGGCGACAGGCTAGGCGCGCGGCTGCGTGGCGGGCAGGTGACGGTCGAGGGGCGCGCGGGATCCCATGCGGGCGCGGCAATGGCCGGCGGCATCGTGGAGATCCTCGGCGATGCCGGAGATTTCCTCGGCGCGGCGATGCCGGCGGAGCCCCGCGGCATGACGGGCGGGTTGATCTCGGTGCGCGGCTCGGCCGGCGCACGGGCTGGGGAGCGGATGCGGCGCGGCACGATCATTGTCGACGGTGCCGCCGGCGAGTTCTGCGGCGCGTTCATGGTGGCGGGGACCGTGGCCGCCGGTGGCGCCTGCGGGGCCCATGCCGGCTATGGCATGCGCCGGGGCACGCTGTTGCTCGGGCGTGCCCCGGCAGCCGCGCCCGAAGGATTCGTGGATGCCGGAAGCCATGACTGGGTCTTCCTGTCGCTCCTGCAGCGCCATGTCGGCGAGCCGTCGGGATGGCTGGGCTCACGGCCGCTCGCGCGCGCCCGGCGGCTGATCGGCGACATGGCCGAGGGCGGGCGCGGCGAGATCCTGATCCCCGAGTGACGGACGGTGCCCGCCGCGCGGGGCGCCGCGGTCCCGGCGATTGGCCCGGGACGGGAGGGCGGCATCGGGAGCCTCGGCGTCGGCGGCGCGCCCTAAAGCGTCGTCAGGTCACGAGCGCCAGATCCCGCACGCCCGCGCCGGGGCCCCTCGTGCCGACGTTCAGGCCTGGCGGCCCTTGTCGGCGTCGGACTGCGGCGAGTTCTCGCCCATATGGCCGATCTCGTCCTTGGCGTTCTCGTGCGGGCCCTTGCCCGCCGGCGCGTCATGCTTCTCGAAGCTCTCGGGATTGCCGAGGACGCTGTCTTCGCCCTGCGGCCTGTCGCGGTCCGGCTTGTCGGACATGCGGTTTCCTCCTTGGCTGGGCGCGGAGGATGTACGCCACCGCGCCCCCCGTTCAACCGGCCGGGCGGGTCGCGGTTCCGCCACGCAGGAAGCGTTGGATCTCGGGCAGGAAATCGGCGACCCGGTCGGTCACGAAGCGCTCGAAGGCCGCGGTTGAGGGGGATGGCGTCCGGTCTGCCCTGCGCACGACGAACCATTCCCGCATCACCGGCGTCCCGACCACGTCCAGAACTGCGAGCCGCCCGCTTTCCAGCTCGGCTCCGATCGTATGGCCCGACAGAAAGGCGACGCCCAGCCCGGCCATCACCGCCTGCTTGATGGTCTCGTTGCTGCCCATCTCCGAAAAGCGCAGGCCCGCCGCCAAGCCCAGCGCCTCTGCCAAGAACCCCTCGAAGGCGGTCCGGGTCCCGGATCCGGTCTCGCGCAGCAGGAAGGTCTGCCCGTGCAGCGACTCGCGGGGGATCGCCTTTGCCGCGGCCAGCGGGTGGTCGGGATGGGCGATGACCACCAGCGGGTGCGGTCCTAGCAGCGCGTGGACGAGATCGATGTCGGCTGGCGGCCGGCCCATCAGCACGATATCGGCGCGGTGCGTGCGCAGCGCCTCGAGGATCTCCAGTCGGTTGCCGACCAGGAGGCTCGTCTCGATGCCCGGATGCATCTGGGCGAAGGCTGCGATCGCGCGCGGGGCAAAGTACTTGGCCGTGCTCACCACGCCGATGGAGACATGCCCGGCGTCGAGCCCCTTCAGCGCGGCGAGGCGGTCCGCGCATTCGGATAGAAGCCCCTCCACCTTGGCGGCAGTCTCGATCAGCGCGCGCCCGGCCTCGGTCGGCAGCATGCCTGCGCTCGTGCGGTCGAAGAGCGGCAGGCCGACCTCCTCCTCGAGCTGGCGGATCTGGAGCGTTACTGCGGGTCCCGTCAGATACAGGTCGCGCGCGGCGTGGGCGACGGTACCCCGCCGCGCGATCGCAAGCATGCTCCTGAGCTGACGGAGGGAGACGTTTCGCACGAGGCCACAATAAGGAAAACTTACCGTGATGGGAAGTTTAATTGCTTTTTCTAAGTGATAGTTGGCCTGCACACTCGATGTGCAGCCGAAACATTGGCCAAGCCCCGATGCGGGGCGGCAGACCTCCGGCCCGGTGCCGGTGAGCAGCCACAGAGCCAGGAACGGCGGGGGGAAAGTACATGGAACCAGCCCAGTCGCTCGATTTCCACCTGGAGGGCTTCGCCGCGGGAGACCCGCAGCGCCTCGCGCTTGTTCGGACGGTACGTGCCCTCGCCGATGCCAGCATCGTGATCCGCGCCGCCATTGCCGGCCGGCATCCCGAGGGCACCGACGGATCGCCGTCCCAGCGCAACCTCGACGGCGACGTCCAGAAGCCGCTCGACCTCGTCGCCGACGCCGCAATCCTGCAGGCCCTGCGCGGGGCGCCGGTGGCGCTCTATGCCTCGGAGGAGCAGGCCGGGCCCGTTCTCCTCGATCCGGCGGCGGCGCTGGCCGTGGCGGCGGACCCGCTGGACGGATCGGCCAACCTGGAGAACGAGGTCTCCGTCGGCACGATCTTCTCGGTGCTGCCCTGCGCGGGGACGGAGATCCCCGAGAGCACTTTCCTGACGCCGGGCAGCGGCCAACTCGCCGCCGGCTTCGTGGTCTACGGGCCGCGGACGGCCCTGGTGCTGACGCTCGGGCAGGGGACCCGCGTCTTCATCCTCGATCCCGACGGCGTCTACCGCCTTACCGGCGCCGGCCGGGCCGTGCCCGACCGGACCTCGGAGTTCGCCATCAACGCTTCGAACTACCGGCATTGGGACGACTGCATCCGGATCTACGTGGACGACTGCCTGAAGGGCGAGGACGGACCGCGCGGACGCGACTTCAACATGCGCTGGATCGCGTCCCTGGTGGCCGAGGCCTACCGCATTCTCGTGCGCGGCGGCGTCTTCCTGTATCCCGCCGATTCCCGCAGGGGCTATGGCCGCGGCCGGCTGCGCCTGGTCTACGAGGCCAATCCCGTAGCCATGGTGATGGAGCAGGCCGGCGGCATGGCGACCGACGGGAACACGCGCATCCTGGACCTCCAGCCACTCGCCCTGCACCAGCGCATCCCGCTGGTCTTCGGCTCGGCCCGCGAGGTCTCGCGTATCCGGCGCTATCACCTCGATCCCAGCTGCATCGGGGAGCGTGCGCCGCTCTTCGGCCATCGCAGCCTGTTCCGCGCCTGAGGAGGAAGATCATGTCCGCCAGGCACCCAATCATTTCGGTCACGGGCTCCTCGGGCGCCGGAACGACGACCGTCCGCGGCACCTTCGAGCAGATCTTCCGGCGCGAGCGCGTCAACGCTGCCTGCGTCGAGGGCGACGCCTTCCATCGGTACGACCGCGCCGAAATGAAGGTGCGGATGAAGGAGGAGGAGGCCCTCGGCAACCCGAACTTCAGCCATTTCGGACCGGCCTCGAACCTCTTCGAGGATCTCGAGGAGCTGTTCCGGAGCTACAGCGAGACCGGCACCGGCCGCTTCCGCCACTACATCCACAACAACGACGAGGCCGAGCTCTACGGGGCCAAGCCCGGCACCTTCACGCAATGGGAGCAGCTCCCGGAGGGCAGCGACCTGCTGTTCTACGAGGGCCTGCACGGCGCCGTCGTCACTGACACGGTGGACGTCGCGCGCCACGCCGACCTGAAGATCGGCGTCGTCCCGGTCATCAATCTCGAATGGATCCAGAAGATCCACCGGGACCGCTCGACCCGCGGCTACTCGACCGAGGCGGTGATGGACCTGATCCTGCGCCGGATGCCGGACTACGTCCGGTACATCTGCCCGCAGTTCACCTGGACGAACATCAACTTCCAGCGGGTGCCGGTGGTCGACACCTCGAACCCGTTCATCGCCCGGTGGATCCCGACCGCCGACGAATCCATGGTCGTGATCCGCTTCGCGAATCCCAGGGGCATCGATTTCCCCTATCTGCTGTCCATGATCCACAACAGCTTCATGTCCCGGGCGAACTCCATCGTGGTCCCGGGCGGCAAGCTGGACCTGGCCATGCAGCTGATCCTGACGCCGATGATCCTGCAGCTGATCGAACGCAAGCGCCGCGCAAGCTGAGCGCGCGAGCCCCGGCGCGCCCGGGGAAGGAGATGTGACGTGACCGCGACCATCGATATCGACGCGCGGCGCCCCGGCGCCGCCGAACGCTCCCACCTTGCCAACGCGATCCGCGCCCTGTCCATGGACGCGGTGGAACGGGCGGCCTCCGGCCATCCCGGCATGCCCATGGGTATGGCCGACGTGGCGACGGTGCTCTTCACGCAGTTCCTGAAGTTCGACCCCTCCGATCCCCAATGGCCGGACCGCGACCGCTTCGTGCTTTCCGCGGGGCACGGCTCGATGCTGCTCTACGCGCTCCTGTACCTCACGGGGTACAAGGGGGTGACGCTCGACGACCTGAAGTCGTTCCGCCAGCTCGGGTCCAAGGCGGCAGGGCATCCCGAGTACGGCCACATGCCCGGGGTCGAGGTCACCACGGGCCCCCTGGGGCAGGGCATCGCCACCGCCGTCGGCATGGCGCTGGCCGAGCGGATGCTGAACGCGCGCTTCGGCGACGCGCTGGTCGACCACCGGACCTTCGTGATTGCCGGCGACGGCTGCCTGATGGAAGGGTTGAGCCACGAGGCCATAGACCTTGCCGGCCACCTGCGCCTGTCGCGCCTGATCGTCCTGTTCGACGACAACGGCATCTCCATCGACGGGTCCACGGCGCTCTCGACCTCCATGGACCAGGCAGCACGCTTTCGTGCCGCCGGCTGGTCGACGCGCACCGTCGACGGCCATGATCCCGAGGCGGTGGCCGCGGCCATCGCCGCCGAGCTGGAGACGGACCGGCCCTCGCTGATCGCGTGCCGGACCGTGATCGGCCGCGGCGCGCCGGGCAAGCAGGGCACCTCCGCAGCGCATGGCAGCCCGCTCGGCGAGTCCGAGATCGCCGCGGCGCGCGCCGCGCTCGACTGGCCGCACGGGCCTTTCGAGGTGCCCGAGCCGGTGCTGTCGGCCTGGCGCGCCGCGGGTGCGCGGGGCGCCGCCGACCGGGACGCCTGGGCGGGCCGTCTGGCCCAGTCCGCGCTGGGCGATGCGTTCCTCTCGGCGCTTGCCGAGCCGCTGCCGGCCGGAACCGTGGAGACCGTCAACGCGCTGAAGGCCGCCTTCGCCGAGACCCGGCCGAACCTCGCGACCCGCCAGTCCTCCCAGCGGGTGCTCGAGGTGCTGGCCGGGTCCGTGCCTCAGCTCGTCGGCGGCTCCGCGGACCTTACGGGGTCCAACGGCACGAAGGTGAAGGCGCAGCGCCCCGTCACCGCGGACGACTTATCGGGCGCCTACATCCATTACGGCGTGCGCGAGCACGGCATGGCCGCGGCCATGAACGGCTTGGCGCTGCATGGGGGGCTCATCCCCTATGGCGGCACCTTCCTGGCCTTCGCCGACTATGCGCGGCCGGCCATCCGCCTGGCCGCGCTGATGGGGATCCGTGTCATCCACGTGATGACCCACGATTCCATCGGCCTCGGCGAGGACGGGCCGACGCACCAGCCCGTCGAGCATCTGGCGAGCCTGCGCGCGATGCCGAACCTGCTGGTCTTCCGGCCCGCCGACGCCGTCGAGGCGGCCGAGAGCTGGCTGTGCGCCCTGGGCCATGCGACCGGTCCCTCGATCCTCTGCCTGTCCCGCCAGGCGCTGCCGACGCTGCGGACCGAGCACACGGCCGTCAACCGCGTCGCACAGGGCGGATACGTGATCCGCGGACCCTTCACGGGCAGGGAGGTCACGCTGATCGCGACGGGTTCCGAGGTCGCGATCGCCTGCGAGGCGGCCGACACGCTGGCGGGCGAGGGCATCCGGGCGGCGGTGGTCTCCATGCCCTGCCGCGAGCTGTTCCGGCGCCAGCCGAAGGCCTATCGCGAGACGGTGCTGGGCCCGGCGCCCCGCATCGTGGTGGAGGCCGCGGTCGAGGACGGCTGGTGCCGCGAGCTCGGCCCCGACGGCGTCTTCATCGGCATGGACGGCTTCGGCGCATCGGCGCCGGCGGAGGCGCTCTACGAGCACTTCGGACTGACCGCAGCGCGGGTCGCCGAGACGGCGCTCTCGCTGGCCCGCTGACCCCTTCGAGACAGAGGACAGACCCATGGCCCGCATAACCCTGCGCCAGCTCCTGGATCACGCGGCCGAGCACGGCTACGGCGTTCCCGCCTTCAACATCAACAACATGGAGCAGGGCATCGCCGTGCTCGAGGCGGCGCGCAGCATGGACGCGCCCGTGATCCTCCAGGCCAGCCGCGGCGCCCGCTCCTATGCCGGCGACGTCATGCTCGCCAAGATGATCGAGGCGCTCGAGACCGCCCACCCGCAGATCCCGATCTGCGTCCACCAGGACCACGGGAACGACGAGGCGACCTGCATGACGGCGATCCAGCACGGTTTCACCTCGGTGATGATGGACGGATCGCTGCTGGCCGACGCCAAGACGCCGGCACCCTTCGACTACAACGTGGCCGTGACCCGCCGCGTCGTGGACATGGCGCACTGGGTCGGCGCCTCGGTCGAGGGCGAGCTCGGCGTGCTGGGCTCGCTGGAGACGGGCAGGGGCGAGGCCGAGGACGGGCACGGCGCCGAGGGAACGCTGTCCCGCGGCCAGCTCCTGACCGACCCCGACCAGGCCGTGGAGTTCGTGCAGGCCACGGGGGTCGATGCCCTCGCCATCGCCATGGGCACAAGCCACGGCGCCTACAAGTTCGCGCGGGAACCCGATGGCGAGATCCTCGCCATGGACGTCGTCGAGGCGATCCACGCACGGCTGCCGCACATTCACCTCGTGATGCACGGCTCCTCCTCGGTCCCGGAGGAACTGCAGGAGATCTTCAACGCCAATGGCGGCAGGATGCCCAGGACCTGGGGCGTGCCGGTCGCCGAGATCGTGCGCGGCATTCGCCACGGCGTGCGCAAGGTCAACATCGACACCGACTGCCGTCTGGCCATGGCGGCCGCAATGCGCCGGGTCGCCCACCGCGACCCCGCCGAGTTCGACCCGCGGAAGTTCCTGAAGCCCGCCATGGAGGCCATGCGCGACCTGTGCCGCGACCGCTTCGAGCAGTTCGGCGCCGCCGGCAACGCCTCGCGCATCAAGGTCCTGCCCATGGCGGAGATGGCGCGGCGATACCGCAGCGGGATGCTCGATCCCGCCGAGGCGGGCGCACGCGCCGCCTGAGCGATCGAGGCACCGTCCAGGACCGAAGTTCGCGAAGCAGAAGCCTGCAAAGCCCAAGCCACGCGCGACCGGCTCGCGCCCCACTTCACCCGAAGGAACCCGATCATGAAGACCGCGACCACCACCGTCACCGGTGCCGACCGCTACCGCTCGGGCGTCATGGAATACCGCAAGATGGGCTACTGGGAGCCCGACTACGAGCCCAAGGACACGGACGTGATCGCGCTGTTCCGGGTCACGCCCCAGGATGGTGTGGATCCCGTCGAGGCCTCCGCGGCGGTCGCCGGAGAATCCTCCACCGCCACCTGGACCGTGGTCTGGACCGACCGGCTGACGGCCTGCGAAAAGTATCGTGCGAAGTGCTACCGCGTCGATCCCGTGCCCAATGCACCGGGCCAGTACTTCGCCTACATCGCCTACGACCTGGACCTGTTCGAGCCGGGCTCGATCGCGAACCTCTCGGCCTCGATCATCGGCAACGTCTTCGGCTTCAAGCCCCTGAAGGCGCTGCGGCTCGAGGACATGCGCCTGCCCGTCGCCTATGTGAAGACCTTCGACGGCCCCGCGACGGGAATCGTGGTCGAGCGCGAGCGGCTCGACAAGTTCGGCCGCCCGCTCCTGGGCGCGACGGTGAAGCCGAAGCTCGGCTTGTCGGGCCGGAACTACGGACGCGTCGTGTACGAGGCGCTCAAAGGCGGGCTCGACTT
The DNA here is from genome assembly GCF_017355985.1 of Arenibaculum pallidiluteum. Classification (GTDB taxonomy): domain Bacteria; phylum Pseudomonadota; class Alphaproteobacteria; order Azospirillales; family Azospirillaceae; genus Arenibaculum; species Arenibaculum pallidiluteum. Next base: position 90,744 of record NZ_JAFIQU010000004.1, on the reverse strand, counting down.
CACCAAGGACGACGAGAACATCAACTCGCAGCCCTTCATGCACTGGCGCGAGCGGTACCTGCACTGCATGGAGGCGGTCAGCAAGGCGCAGGCGGAAAGCGGCGAGGTCAAGGGGACCTACCTGAACGTCACCGCCGCCACCATGGAGGACATGTACGAGCGGGCAGAGTTCGCGCGCGAGCTCGGATCCGTGATCGTCATGATCGACCTGGTGATCGGCTACACGGCGATCCAGTCCATGGCGAAGTGGGCGCGCCGGAACGACATGATCCTGCACCTGCACCGCGCCGGCCACTCCACCTACACGCGGCAGAAGACCCACGGAGTCTCGTTCCGCGTGATCGCCAAATGGATGCGCCTCGCCGGCGTCGACCACATCCATGCCGGGACGGTCGTCGGAAAGCTGGAGGGCGATCCGGCGACGACGCGCGGCTACTACGACGTATGCCGGGCCGACTTCATGCCGGCGCGGCTCGAGAACGGGATCTTCTTCGACCAGCACTGGGCCAGCCTGCGCAAGACCATGCCGGTGGCATCGGGCGGGATCCATGCGGGCCAGATGCACCAGCTTCTGGACCTGCTGGGCGAGGACACGGTGCTGCAGTTCGGTGGCGGCACCATCGGGCACCCGATGGGCATCCAGGCCGGCGCCACCGCGAACCGCGTCGCGCTCGAGGCCATGGTTCTCGCCCGCAACGAGGGCCGGGACTACGTGAACGAGGGGCCCGAGATCCTGCAGGCTGCGGCACGGCACTGCCTCCCGCTCCGCCAGGCTCTGGATACCTGGAAGGACGTCACCTTCAACTACGCCTCTACGGACACGCCGGACTTCGTGCCCACCGCGACCGCGGCCGAGTGAACGCCTCGCAGCCCCACCGATCGACCGAACTTGCGGGGCCGGCGCACCTGCCGGCCCCGACCAGACAGAGGAGAGCGCCATGCGCGTGACACAGGGAACCTTCTCCTTCCTGCCCGAACTCACGGACGCCCAGATCGCCGCCCAGGTGCAGTACTGCATCGACAATGGCTGGGCCGTGAACATCGAATTCACCGACGACCCGCACCCGCGCAACACCTTCTGGGAAATGTGGGAGCTGCCGTTGTTCGACGCCAAGGACGCGGCCGGCGTGATGCTGGAGCTGGACGCCTGCCGCAAGGCCTATGGCGACCGCTACATCCGAATCTCGGCCTTCGATGCCAGCCATGGATGGGAGTCCGTCCGGCTCTCCTTCATCGTGAACCGGCCCGACGAGGAGCCGGGTTTCCTCCTGGAGCGCCAGGAGATCGCCGGGCGCGCCATGCGCTACACGCTGCGCCATCGCTCGGCGACCATCTGACTGCTGGAGGGGAAGGACGACATGGACGGAGCCACAGCCGAGCCGGTCGCCGATCAGGGTCCGCCGCCCGTTGCCGTCGATCTGCAGGCGGAGTTCGAGGCGACCGGCGTCGCCGGGATCCTGCGCGAGTTCGACCAGGACCTGATCGGGCTCGGACCGGTGAAGCGGCGCGTGCGCGAGACGGCGACGCTGCTGCTGGTGGAGCGCGCGCGGCGGCGCATGGGCCTCGCGCACGAGACGCCGACCCTGCACATGAGCTTCACCGGCAATCCCGGCACAGGCAAGACGACGGTGGCCCTGCGCATGGCCGAGCTGCTGCACCGGCTGGGCTATGTGCGGCGCGGCCATCTCGTGGCAGTCACCCGCGACGACCTGGTCGGGCAGTACATCGGCCATACCGCGCCGAAGACCAAGGAGGTCCTGAAGCGCGCCATGGGCGGCGTGCTCTTCATCGACGAGGCGTACTATCTCTACCGGCCCGAGAACGAGCGCGACTACGGGCAGGAAGCGATCGAGATCCTGCTGCAGGTCATGGAGAACCGCCGGGACGACCTGGTGGTGATCCTGGCCGGTTACGGGCCGCGCATGGACCGCTTCTTCGAGAGCAATCCGGGCTTCCGCTCCAGGATCGCGCACCACATCGACTTCCCGGACTACGGCGACGACGAGCTCCTGGCCATCGCCGAGCGCATGCTGGAGCGGCAGAACTACCACCTAGACCCCGGAGCCCGAGAGGCGCTGGCACGCTATGTCGGCCTGCGCAGGACCCAGCCGCATTTCGCCAATGCGCGTTCCATCCGCAATGCGCTGGACCGGGCGCGGCTTCGGCAGGCCAATCGCCTGTTCGAGACGGCGTCCGGCCCCCTCGGTGCCACGGAGCTCTCGACCATCTCAGCGGAGGACATCCTGGCGAGCCGCGTCTTCGCCCAGGGCGCCGAGGGGGCGCGCTCCGCCATCGGAGACCAGCCATGAGCCGTTCCGATCTCCTGATTGCGCCATCGATCCTTTCGGCGGATTTCTCGCGGCTCGGCGAGGAGGTCCGTGCCGTGGACGCGGCGGGAGCCGACTGGATCCACCTGGACGTGATGGACGGGCACTTCGTGCCCAACATCACCTTCGGTCCCGGTGTGGTGAAGGCGATACGCGGCTGCAGCGCCAAAGTCTTCGACGTCCACCTGATGATCGCGCCGGCCGATCCCTATCTCGCGGCCTTTGCCGAGGCCGGGGCCGATGTGATCACCGTGCATGCCGAAGCTGGCCCGCACCTGGACCGATCACTCCAGGCGATCCGCGGGCTCGGCAGGAAGGCTGGGGTTTCCATCAACCCGGCGACGCCGGAATCCGCGATCGAATACGTCCTCGACCGCGTCGATTTGATCCTGGTGATGACTGTCAATCCCGGCTTCGGCGGCCAGAGCTTCATCGGGCCACAGGTCGAGAAGATCCGGCGGATCAGGACGATGATCGGCCGCCGTCCGATCCTGATCGAGGTGGACGGGGGCGTTTCGCCCGAGACGGCCGGGGTCGTCTCGGGGGCGGGAGCGGACGTGCTCGTCGCCGGCTCGGCGGTCTTCCGAGGAACCGGGATGGCCGACTACGCCGCCAACATCGCGGCGATCCGGCGTGCGGCTGGCGCCGTTGCCCGCAGCTCCGCAGCCTGATAGCCTCGAGGCCTTCACCGCTACAGAGGTCGAAGCCAGACGCGATGTAATCCCGCCGTGCTGCCGGCGTTTCGAAAGGACCGCCGGGTTCGGACCCGACACTTCCGATAGGGTTCTTCTTGGCCGAAAGGTCCATTGTCCTGACAGGACTCTGCCGGCACGCTGAACGATGGCGCCGAGGTCACGAGCCTGAAGCAGCCGGCGTCCAAGACGGGAGGTCATCGCCGATGGGTTACATCATGGAGGCCGCGCAGCGGGCGGCGGCTCTGATCCGCAATGCGATCGCCGGGTCGCCCGCCGCAAAGCCGCAGGCGCCGGAGCCGGCGCAGTTCTCGCCCACACCCTCGACACCCGCCTCGACCCCACCCTCGACCACTGCGGCGAAACCACCGGTTCGTAGCGCAGCGGATGACGGGCAGGAACGGGCACGCAGGCAACTCGCGGAGAGCATCGTGCGCCAGCATCGCGCAGTCTTCGTGCAGCTCTTCTCGGAGGGCCAGGCGGGTGCCGTGCGGAGTTCCGTGACGGGCGCCGCCATCGAGCGGGCCTTCTCGGCCGGTGCGGGCGGCAACCTCTCGCCCCATGCCTTCCGCATGGTCGTGGTCGGAAGCGGGATCGGCAGCGCGCCGAACGACGGCATCACGCTGACAGAGATGGGCGCCGCCGTGCTGCGGGAGCAGCTTGGGAAGGGCAGCTCGACCGTTCATTGATCCGGTCATTGATCCCTTGGGCGCCGGCGCGGAGCGCGCCGGCGCCTCATCCCGCGCGGAGCCGTGTGCCGTGGGCGCGGACGGCCGCCGCCACGGCTGCAACGGCAGCGGGGTCGATGGCGGCGGTGCGCCCGGACGCCCCGCACAGCGCGCCCCTGAAGCCGAGATAATCCGCCCCGCATTCCGCCAGGACCGGCACGTCGGTAAGGCTCAGCGAGCCCGCGAGCCCAGTCATCAGGCCCCGGTGCCGCGCGTCGTCGACGAAGCGGCGAAGCTGGTCCGCCGTGCGGTGGGCGGGCAGCCCGCGCCCCTTCATCGCGGTGTCCAGCATCACCCCGGTTAAGCCCGCCTGCTTCGCCGCGGCAACTGGGACGTCCTCCGGCCAGAAATCGGCGAAGAGGACCGCGACCACCTGGACGCCCGTCGCGCACAGCGGCGCCAGCTCCGCCAGGCAGCCGAGAGGATCGCCCGAGGGAATCAGGCCGACCTTCACGTAGTCGACCCCCGTCCGCGCCATTTCCGAGACGGCAGCCGCGACACGTGCGGGCTCCATGGGGAGGTCGCCGACCGTCGCGCTCGCCAGCGGCGCTGCTGCCCGGGCGCGCAGGTCCCGCACGGCGCGGGCGACTGCGGGAACGGGCCAGGCGCCCAGCGCGCCCGCCGAGGGATCCTTGAGATCCAGGATGTCCGGGACAGCGGGCAGGACCGTCGCGATCTCCTCCGCCGAGGCGACGCTCGCAAGCCAGCGCATCAGACCGCCACCTGGCCGCGGTGGCGCGCCAGCATGTCCATGATCCAGCCCCAGGCCTCCGCCTCTAGGGGGCCGGCCGTCTTCTCGACCGCGATGGTCAGGTAGGCGACCTCGCGCTCCACTTTCTCGGGCGGCAGCAGGTGCAGGCGCGTCGCGAGGATCGCGGCCTCGATCACGGCGGCCTGGGCCCTGTTGTGGCCGGTCGCAGCCCGATGCACCTCGACATGGCGGAGGCGGCAAGTCAACCGGGGGCGGGCCGGGTCCTCTTCGATGCCGACGACCTCGACCTCCTCATGGGACAAGGCGCCCGCCAGCACGGGTGCCGCCACGTGCCGCGCGGCTCCGGTCGGCCAGTCCCGGCGCCGCCCGGTGACGCATCCGGCGAAGACGCGCACGTCGTCGGTGTGATTGATCACCGCGCACCGCGTCTCCAGCAGGTTGTCGAGCGTGCGCGATGGCCGGAACGGTGCCAGGAGGTAGACGCCCTCGTCCAGCACGGTGACTCCCATGGGCGCCACGTGGACGATGCCCGCGGCGCTGCGGGTGGTGACGATGGTCTCGCGGATCAGGGGCATTCCATAGGGTCCTCAGGGCTTTGCCTTGGTCGCTCCGACGGCGTGGAACCCGCCGAGATCCTCCTCCGGCGCCTCGACCGCGACGCCCCAGCGCAGGGCCGTGTCCTGGGCGTAGCGCTTGCCGAGCTGCCAGGCGATCTGCGCGCGCGCCGTCTCGACGCCGAGATAGAAGGCATGGCCGGTGTCGCCATTCAGCGCCAGATGCGGATACAGGGCGAAGGGGTCTGTCGCGCGATGGTGGCCGTCGCGGTTGTAGAGATGGATGCCGTCGTCGCTGACCTCGACCCGATAGTTGCGATCACGAATCATGGCGGCCGTCGCCGCGATCTCGTCGGGCGGGACGGGGAAGGGGCGGCGGTCCCGCAGGCACAGCAAACCCGTTCCGACCCCCCGGGGCGTGCTGCCGATCTCTCGCGCGGCAAGGAACTGCCGGCGCGCCGCGTCGAACTCCCGGATCGCCCGGCGGCAATGCGGGCTGACCTGCACCGCCAGGACGTGCTGGATGCCGAGCTCCGAGATCACGCCCATCAGCACGGCATTCACGCCGGGGGTGTCGGCGTCGGTCAGCTCCGTGACGTTGCCGATCCCCATCAGGATCTCCGCGTCGGGCAGGCGCGCGCGGACGGCGTGGTAGCGCAGCAGCGAGGCCGTGAAGCCGTGATGGATCGGATCCAGGACAGGGTCGACGATGCAGCGCCGGCCCTTCGCGGACAGCGCCTCGACGGCACGGAAGAGCGAATCCATGTCGCCCGGCGTCGCGGGGATCACCACAGGCGTGGCGGGTCCCTCTCCGGCGATCCAAAGCGTGTTCTCGGTCAGGCTCAGCAGGTAGTCGACTTCAGCCCTCTGGGCGCGGACCAGGTCGTCGGGCTCCAGGGAATCGACGCTGACGCGATGGCCGGCGGCCTTCAGGGCGGCAATCGCCTCCTCGAGATGCGGGAAGGGCGTGTCCGGAAGGCAGCCAAGGTCGATCACGTCGGCCCCGTCCGCCCGGTACGCAGCGGCGGCCTGCAGGATGCCGTCGACGTCGCGCCGCGGGGCGTCCACGACCTCCGCGAAGATGGTGGTCTCGTACCGGTCGAGGGCGATCGGCGCGGCTTGGCGCTTGAAGTAACCGGGAAGGTCGTCGATCTCCTCCGGGCCGCGCTCGAAGGGGATGCCGAAATGCGCGCCAAGCCGGTCCAGGTCCCCGCGGAAGCGACCAGGCAGCATCACAAGGTCGGCGTCCTGGGTCGATCCGAGGCGGCGAAGCACGATCTCGGTCGTCATCAGCGCGGCGACCTTCACGCCGATGTTCACGATGCTCGTCCGGAAATCGAGCGGGCCGAGCGCTTCCAGCATACGCCTGAGCCGCGGCTCGGCGAGATCGCCGGTCAGGAGCAGGACGTGCTGTGGCATTCCTGCCTTGCCTCAGGCTTCGTTGCGCGCCCCGGAAGCACCACCGTGCCAAAGGCCGTGCCGGCCTGGCAAGCCTCTGCGAAGCGCGCCGCGTCATGGCTCCCGACGCAGCGCGTCTCGAATGCCGCATGCGCGATGAGGTCAGGCATCGCCGCGTCGACGATCCCCGCCGCCGCGAGGTCGGCCGCCTTGATGGGGCCGGGCGGCAGCGCCGCCGACTTCACCAGGACCAGCCTCCGGGCGCCGAGCTCCCCTGCCAGCCATGCGGCCAGGCTGTCGGAGGTGACGGACCAGCTTTCGGGCACCCGCGCCGCCGTGGCCAGCGCGGCCGGCAGCCAGACGAGGGTTCCGTCGGCAGTCGCCAGTGCGTGGCGGGTTGCAGCGGGCGAGAGGCGGGGCTCCAGATCGAGGAGGGCGTGGGCGTACTGTTCCATGCCGAGTATCGCCATGCGATGGGCCGCGGCGTCGCCGAACCCCATGGGCACCTGGGCCTCGCGCACGGCGTCGGCGAAGGGGCCGCCGCCGGGAACGATCGCGATACGGGCCGCCCGGACCTGCGCCAGCGCGGCGAGCCAAGCCTTCAGGTCGGGTCCGGACCAGAGGCTGCCGCCGATCTTGACGACCCAGAGCGGCCGGCCGGAGCCATTGTCCGGGGTCAAGACCATTGCTCGCGGGTGCGCTCGATGCGGATGCCGACGCCGGCGGCTTCGGGGACGACCTCGGGCTTCTCGACGGTGACGCTGGCCCGGGTGACCCTGGGCTCCGCGAAACAGAGATCCAGGATCCTGATCGCCAGGGTTTCCACCAGCTCGACATGGCCGCCCGATGCAAGGCGGCGCACGCCGTCCACGAGGTACTCGTACGAGACGACCTCGCGCAGATCGTCCGCGACCGGCCTGCGCGGCAGGCTGACCGAGGCCACGATGTTGATGCGCACGCGCTGGCTGCGCAGCTTCTCGTGGCCGTGGACGCCAATGCGGCAGTCGAGTTCCAGATCGCGGACCACGAGGTCATAGACCCAGCAGACCTCCTTCATCCAGGATCCCGCGCTCCAGGCGTCGTCGAATTCCGCAGCATCGGCGTGGTGGCGCATGTCCATGTCGTCCATGGGGAGTTCCTCGTTACCGTCCGGCGCGCGGCACGATGCGGCCGCCGTCACGACGTCCTTTCAACCCGGTCAGCCTTCGCCGGGGTACCGGGCCGGCAGCAGCCTGTGGCGCACCAGCCATTCGGTGCCGCGGACCCACGAGCGGTCGTTGTCGCCGCGGATGTCCGCGGACGCAACCAGCGCCGTGCGTCCCGATGCGGCGTCCACAACGGTCATGGTGATCGAGAGGATCAGCGAGCTGACCTTGTGGACCATGCTGGTCAGCGCAAGGTCGGCGCCAATACGCCGGGCAATGTCGACCTCGCATCCGTTGCAGGTCCGGATCCGCGGCGGCAGTTCGCCGGCAGGTGGGGCCGGCGGCCCCACGAGATCGAACCGTCCGCTTGCCGCCAGGCCGTCGCGGAGCGCCCGGGTGGCTGCCGACAGACGGGCCGCATGCCCCGGCGCCTCGCCCTCGCCGCTGGTATCCAGGATCTCCATTTCGAAGACCAGCAACTTGGGTCGCGCTGTCGCCGGCGTCGCGCCGATGCTCCATGCCAGGGCGAAGATTGCGAGGCTGCAAAGCCGGTGCGCCATTGGTGATCCTTCTTGGACGAAGGCATGAATGCCGCGGGCGTGTGGCCGTCGTATCCTCGGCGGTCGTATCACGCGCGCCCTGTCCGCGGCCCGGGAGAGGCACGGGCGCGCCGAGCCGGAGAGGGGTCATGAAGCCAGGATCGATCTGCATCGCCGCTGCGCTCGCAGCCGGATTCATGACGGCGGCAGCCGCCGGCGCCCAGCCGGCGAAGGATCCCGACTGGCCATGCATCCAGGTTCTCGTGCCGGCATTGTCGCCGGGCCAGCTCTGGGCCGGCCCGCCCATCGACGAGGCCGACGCGACCTGGGCGCAGGACCCGCGCATTGCCTCGCTGCGCGAGCGGGCGACAGGGCGCGCCGTGAAGCCTGACGCGATCGAGAACGATGTGCAGGCCCTTGCAAAAGAGGCCGGACCGGACAAGGACAAGGCGCTGACGGCTCTCTTTGCGGGCGTCTTCGAGACCATGGACAGTCGGCGCGCGAAGGAGATCGCCGCGATCAAGCGGTACGCGCGCCAGCAGCGCGAAATCCAGGCCGAGATCGCCGCCACCCTGCACGAGCTGGACGGGGCGCCGAAGGACAGTCCCGAGGCGGCGCGCATCACCGACCGGCTGACCCTGCTGCGCCGCGTGCTGGACGAGCGCCGCAGGTCGCTGACCGCCGTCTGCGACCTTCCCGTCGAGACGGAGCGGCGGCTGGGCGAGATGGCGCGGGTCATCGCCGCCTACCTGGAGTGAGGCTCAGCTCGGGAAGTCTTCGTGTGGCGCGACCGGCTCGAGCGTGAGGCCGGCCTCGCGCCAGCCGTCCGTCCCCTCGGGATACCAGTGGACGGCGCGATATCCCCATTCGACGGCACGCTTGGCGGCATTCCAGGACATCCAGCAGTCGCGCTGGCAGAAGAGAACCACAGGTCGGTCGGGGTTTCCGCCCGTCAGCCGGTCCAGGCCGCGGCGCAGCAGCGCCTCCTGTTCGGGCGACGGGGCACCGTAGCCGACATTGGGCAGCCAGATCGCGCCCGGCAGACTGAGATGCGTCGGCGGCAGCCACAGGCTGCCCGGGGCGAGCCCTGAAGGCCTGGGCGGGGAGGGCAGGACGTCGATCAGCACGGCCCTGCCCGACTCCGAAAGGGCGCGCACCTCCTGCGTGGACGCGACCTGGGCGCCGCGCAGGCTTGCTGGAACGGCGGCCCGGTAGGCATCCATGCGGTAGCCATCGGGCTCCGCGACCGCGGGCGGCTCCAGCGCCGCCTTCCGCTCGGGCGACGGACGCATCGTGCCGTCTGCGTTCACGACGGGGATGTTGTATTCGGCCAGGAGCCGGTCGATGTCGCCCTGGCGACGGACGATGAAATCGTTCAGCCAGTGCTTCCAGGCGGTCTCGCCGGCCCGGATGCCCATGGAGATGTAGTACTGCAGCCGCGCGCCCGGCAGCTCGGGCAGCGGCGTCAACGCCAGCGGCACGTCCTGGCGCGCGGCGTAGTAGCCGGCGATCGGGCCCCAGATCGCGGCGGCCTCGGTCTCGCCCGAGGCGACGTCCTCGATGGCCTGGCGTGCCGGCTGCTCGGCGCGCGTGTCGACGTGCAGCTGGTAGGGCGCGATGTTCAGGATGCCCCGGCGCGGCAGCAGGTTGGCCGGCGGCGTGGCCGCAACGACGCCGATGCGCGCCCCCTTGTACGCGGGATCGTCCAGCCCCTTGCCCGCAAGTGCCGAGTCCTTCCGGGTCACCAGCACATAGGTCGAACGGTAGTAAGGGTTCGTGTTCTGCATCAGGTCTTCGCCGGCGGCGGCCCCGACGACGAGATCGCACTGGCGCGCCCGCAACGTGTTGCGCACGAAGCCGATCGTCTGCGGCCACCAGAAATAGGTCACCGGCAGCTTCAGGTCGTCCCCGATCATCTGCGCGATCTTGTTCTCGAACCCCTCGAGCTTGTCGTTGGAATAGGGCAGGAGGTTCGCGTCTGCACAGACACGGAGCGAGCCGCTGGGCATCCATTCGTCCGCCCGGGAATCGGAGGCCGCCAGCACGGACAGCGCCGCGGTGGCGAGGATGGTTGCCAGGGCCCGCACCATGTCATTTCCCTCCGTCAGGAACCGATACGCTGCGGACGGCCACGCTCGAGGGCGCCATCCGAGCGCGCCTTGAGATAGCGGTAGATGTCGTCCAGGTGGCTCATGACGTTGGCATCGGTGCCGAAGCTCGGCATCACCCGGTCTCCGCTGGCACCTTCGGACTTGCGTCCGGCCGCGACGGTCTCCGCGAACTTGTAGTAGTCGAGGCGCTTGAGCGAATCCGTCAGGTTCGGCGCGAAGGTGGAGCCGAGCCCGTCCGGTCCGTGGCATACGTGGCAGGAGTTGTGATAGCGCCGGTAGCCGTTGTACGTGCCCCTGTCGACCTTTCCGCCCTCGACTTTGTAGGTCGGGAGCCCCTCCTTGTCGACGAGCGCCTCCTCTTCGGCCGGCTGGTTCTGTGCATGCGCGGGACGCGAGGCCACCTGCCATGCCATGGCCGCGATGAAGGCTGCGAGCAGCGCCGCTCCCGTCCAGTTCCTCACCATCGTTCTCACGATCTCTCCTTCGATCTGTTCTCTTTGGACGGCGCGGCGTGCCGTCGGCTCCCGTGAACTTGAAGCGAAAAATTGGCCGGCGCCCCCAGGGGAGCGCCGGCCTTCGTTTTCGAAGATTACCGGGCGGGCAGCTCGAAGACGGTCAGGACGCCGCCGAGCTGGGTGTACTCACCGAGCGACTTGTGTGCGCCCACCGCGCCGAGGCCGGCGGTCGAAACCGCGTCGCCGGATCCGGAACGGCCCGGGTGCACGGCCTCATGCCATCCGGCGGCGCCGCTCTCCTGCGTCAGGCCGGCAGCGAGACCGATGCCCGCCCATCCGCCGACGCCCGAGAGCACCGCCACGTACTGCTTGCCGTTCTGCATGTAGGTGTTGACGTTGCCGATGATGCCGGAAGGCGTCTTGAAGCTGAACAGCTCCTTGCCGTCCTTCACGTCGACCGCCTTCAGGTAGCCTTCGAGCGTGCCGTAGAAGACGATGTCGCCGGCCGTGGCCAGAGCACCGCTCCACACCGCGAAGCGCTCGGGCTTGGACCAGACGATCTTGCCTTGGGCCGCGTCGAAGGCGATGAAGTTGCCCATCCCGCCGTGGGAGTTCGGCGTCGGGTACATGGCGACCGTGGAGCCCACATAGGCCTGGCCGGCGGAATACGAGACCTGGAAGGGCTCGTAGTCCATGCAGATGTGGTTGGTCGGGACGTAGAACATGCCGGTCTTCGGGCTGAAGGCGGCCGGCTGCTGGTCCTTGCTTCCGAGCGCGGCCGGGCAGATGCCGGTCGTGTTCGTGTCCTCGCCCTGGGCGAAGGTGCTGTAGCGGTCGACGACCTTGGGCCGCCCCGTCTTCATGTCGACCTCGGACGCCCAGTTGACCTTCGGGTCGAACTTCTGAGCGACCAGCAACTCGCCGGACTCGCGGTCGAGGGTATAGGCGAAGCCGTTGCGGTCGAAGTTGACGAGAACCTTGCGGTTCTGGCCGTTGACAGGAATGTCGGCCAGGATGTTCTCGTTGACGCCGTCGAAGTCCCACTCGTCGAAGGGGGTCTTCTGATAGACCCACTTCGCCTCGCCCGTGTCCGGGTTGCGCGCGAAGATGGTCATCGACCACTTGTTGTCGCTCTTGGCGCGGTCGCCGTCGACGGCGCGCTGGACCGGGTTCCAGGTTCCGGGGTTGCCGGTGCCGTAGTAGATCAGGTTCAGCTGCGGATCATAGGTGTACCAGCCCCAGGTGGTGCCGCCGCCGATCTTCCACTCCTCGCCCGGCCAGGTCTTGACGCCCAGGTCCGCCTCGCCGATGGGCTTGCCCATCATCAGCGTCTTCTGGGGATCGATCTTGACGTCCTTGTCGGGGCCCGTGGAGTAGGCGCGCCAGACCTGCTTGCCGGTGTTGATGTCGTAGGCCGTCAGGTGGCCGCGCACGCCGAACTCGCCGCCCGAGATGCCGACGAAGACCTTGTCCTTGACGATCAGCGGCGCCGCGGTGAGCGTCTCGCCCTTGGTATGATCGCCGTTCTTGGCCTTCCAGAGCTCCTTGCCGTTGTTCGCGTCAAGGGCGACCAGCGTGTTGTCGGCCTGAGCCAGGAAGACCTTGCCATCTGCGACGGCGATGCCGCGATTGACGGTATCGCAGCACATCACGGGGATCACGGCGGCATCTTGGCGCGGCTCGTATTTCCACTTGACCCGGCCCGGCTCCTTCAGGTCGAGCGCGTAAACGATGTTCGGCACCGGCGTATGGATGTACATGGTGTCGCCGATGACGATCGGGCCACCCTCGTGGCCGCGCAGCACGCCGGTCGAGAACGTCCAGGCGACCCGAAGATCCTTGACGTTGTTCTTGTTGATTTGGTCATGCGGGCTGTAGCGCTGCCCTTCGTAGTTGCCAAGCTGCGTCGCCCAGTTGTTGGTGTCCTTTATGTTCTTCATGACGCTGTCGTTGGCGTATGCAGTGCCGACCAGGGCAACTGCGGCGCCCCCCATCAGAGCGCTCACCAAATACTTCATAGCGTCTTCCTCCCATCGATTAAAAACGGGGTACCACCTCGTGGGCCGCTCCGCCTTTTCGGCAAGACGTCCAGCAAGGCACGCTGCTTCCTGTACTGAAAACGCTATCCAACACATGCGGTATTGGCAAGACGGGCTCCCGCGCGGATTCTACGATTTCGTTCAAAGGTACAATGCCGCGTTTGTCTGTATTGCGCTGCCGCATGGCGCATCCAAGCAAAGAAGCCGTTTTCGGATAAAATGCAGTGCGGTGCAGCACGATTTTACGGCGTTTTTACCACCGTCCGCCAACGCAGGATGCCATGTATTCGGAAAATGAAAGCTCGGGAGAGCCACGAACCGGCCGGTCGTAATCGCAGTTTCAATCGGATGATCCGATGAGGATCCATACAGAGCGCTAAGTCATCGCGCACGCTGCGTGTGTGCTTTACATTGCTGGCAGTTGGTGCATCTGGACTGGCCGACGATGGCCGGCCACCCCGGTCCTCCGGGGGGACTGCCGATAGTTGGGGTGGCTGATTACGCAGGCGAGCGGCGCTGGGACGGTTTGGCGGTCGGGCTGTTCATCCCCCGAGGGCCCCGGGCGAACGAGCGGCCAGGACTACCAGCCATCCGCTCCCGGCCGCGGCACGGGGTTGCAACCGGGATGGCGGAAATGGAGACGGGATGATGAAGACAGCTTTTGTAGCGGTCCTGTTCGGCTCCCTCGCGCTTGCTGTGCCGGCCTTTGCTCAGACGGCCGGCTCCCAGGGGCAGGGGGGTGCATCCGGCAGCACGACCGGCAACCTGCCCCAGGGCTCTCTGGCGAAAGAGCGCCAGGGCGCCATCGGCGACACCCCGGCCGGCGTGCGACAGGGTAACCAGGACGACGACCAGGCGGCGGCCGACAGCGCGGCCACCGGCAAGCTTCCGCAGAACAGCCTCCCGGCACAGCGCGAAGGGGCGATCGGCGACCAGCCGGCGCCGGTCCAGCAGGGCGGCGGGCAGTCTTCGAAGTAGCCCCAGGCGAACAGCCTCGGGGCGACGGGGGCGGGCAGGGCCGGACACTGGCCGCCGCCCCCGTCATCGCGCAGCGGAAAGCTTTGTCACCACCGTTCTCAGCTGCGCCGGCCGGATCGGTTTGCTGAGGACCGGAAGCCCCAGTTCCTCGGCCTCGTCGCGCAGCTCGGCGGTGCGGTCCGCCGTCACCAGAACCGCCGGCACCGCCCGGCCGAGGCGTGCCCTCAGGCTCTGGATCGCCTGGATCCCCGTCTCGCTGCCCTCCAAGTGATAATCCGCGATCACCAGATCCGGGCCGAGCGGGCTGCCGCAGGCCTCGAGCGCGGTCAGCGCCCCCATGGTCCCGGTCGCCGTCACGATCTCGCAATGCCAGCGCCCCAGCAGCGCGCGCATCCCGTCGAGGATCTGTTCGTCGTTGTCGATCACGAGCATTACCCGCCCGGCGAGGGAGAGATCCGGCCTCGGCGCCGCGGAGGCCTGCTCCGGAGCTGCCGCCGCGCGGTTTCCGCGCGGTACGGCGACGGAAAAGACGGACCCCTGGCCAATGCTGGAGCGGAGCTGCACGGGGTGCCCGAGCATCCGCGAGATACGCCGTACGATCGCCAGGCCAAGCCCCATGCCCCGGTCCGCGCCGCCGGGGTGGTTGTCCAGGCGGCGGAACTCCTCGAACACCTCGTCCCGCTTCTCGTCGGGGATTCCGGGGCCGGTGTCCCAGACCTCGAAGCTGAGCGTGTCACCCCGGCGCCGGCAGCCCAGCAGCACGCGGCCGCGGCGGGTATAGCGCAGGGCGTTGGACAGGAAGTTCTGGAGGACCCGGCGCAGGAGCTGCGGGTCCGAGCGCACCACCTCGGAGCAGGACTGAACCTTCAGGACGAGGCCGCGCTCGGCGGCTACGGGCGCGAATTCGCGCTTGAGATCCCGGAGCAGCGTGCCGACCCGGAAATCGGAGATCGCGGGCTCGATGACGCCGCTGTCGAGCTTGGAGATGTCGAGCAGCGCGTCGAGCAGGCCCTCGACCGAGCGCAGGGACGCGTCGACATTCTCGAGCAGCCTGCCAGCCTCGGCCGCGAGCGGTGCCTCCTGAAGCGCGGCCACGAAGAGGCGCGCGGCATTCAGCGGCTGCAGCAGGTCGTGGCTCGCTGCGGCCACGAAGCGGGTCTTGCTGAGATTGGCTTGGTCAGCCTCTACCTTCGCGTGACGCAGCCGGGCGTTCATCTCAACGAGCTCGGTCGTCCGCTCGGCCACGCGCTGCTCGAGGCGTTCGTTGATCTCCTGCAGCGCGGCCGCCGCCCGGCGCCGCTCGGTCACGTCGGAGAAGGTCAGGACGAAGCCGCCGCCCGGCATCGGGGCGCGGCGCGCCTCGAGTGTGGTGCCGTTCTCCAGGGTCCGCTCAAGGGCGGAGGGCATGCCTGAGCGCTGCTGGACGAGCTGCACGACCAGGTCGCCGTTGCGGCCCACCGCCGCCTCGTGGGCGACGAGGTCCGCGAAGCGCAAGCCGCGGTAGACGAGATCCGGCGGCAGGTCGAGCAGCTCGATGAAGCGATCGTTCCAGGCCACGAGCTCCAGCCTGCGGTCGTACACGCAGATGCCCTGCGCGATGCTGTCGAGCGTCGCCTGGAGAAGGGCCGACTTCTCGGCGAGTTCGCGTTCGCGCCGGCGCGTCTCGGTCTGCTTCACGGCCGTGATGTCCGTGTAGACGCCCACGGTTCCCCCGTCGCGCGTGCGATGCTCGCTGATCTGGATCCAGCGCCCATCGCTGAGGGCATGGACCGAAGGGGTGCCGGGCTGCGCGTGCTGGGCCAGGCGTTCGCGCAGCCATTCCTCGGGGCGCCGATAGGCGTCCAGCACCGTGCCTGAGGTGACCGCCAGCCGGGCAATCTGGGCATAGGGCACGCCGGGGCGGATCTGCTCGGCGGATTCGTGCCATAGCTGAAGATAGCGGCTGTTGCAGAGCACGAGCCGGTCCTCGGCGTCGAACAGCGCGAAACCCTCGGTCACCGCTTCGATCGCCTCGGCAAGCCGCGTCTGCGCGGTCAGCGCGGCCTCGGTCGCGAGTGAAAGGTCTCGGTTGGTCTGTTCCAGGCGCCGCAGTGTCTCCTCGAGCTCGCTGGTGCGCTCACGGACCTTCTCCTCCAGCACGATGGCGGTCTGGAACAGCGAGTAGGCGTTCCCCTGGAAGTCCATCGACCGCTCGACCCGGTCCATCAGGACTCGGTTCACGCGGGTCAGCTTGGCGTTCGCCTCAAGAAGCGCCGCCTTTTCGGCCTCCAGGGCGCGGCAGCGCTCCTCGGCGTCCAGGCTGCCGGGACGCATCACGCGGATGCGGTTCGTCATGCAGCACCTATGGCGACGCCGGTGATGGTCTGGCTCAGATGCATGCCGTTGTACTGCTCGCCATAGGTGCTGAAGCCCATCACCGCGTTTCGCGCAAGCACCCTCGAGACCACGCGCGTGAGCTGCTTCTGCTCGATTTCGATCCGCCGCAGGATGCAGTCGAAAGCCAGGATCGCGTCCGCGCTGCCGATCTCGGCGTGAAGCGAGGCCAGCAGGCTCTCCAGGTTCTCCACCAGGTCGCCGCCCTGCGCCACCGTCAGCACGACGCCGGTGTCGATGGCGCAGTAGAAGGTCAGGCTCCCGTCCGTATTCACCTTCTGGATCGCGCGCACGAAGTACTTGCCGCCGACCCTCACCACCACCGGGTGGTTCGCGAAGGCCGAGGGCGTCAGCTCGGTCCCCGCGAGTCCGACCAGGCGGGCGTACTCCTCCGCGGCCGGTTCGGCGTTGATCTCGCGCACGATGCGCCGGATCGGGTCGGCGTCGGTGACGACCATCTTCTGGGCCGTCGGCACGAAGTGCTGGGCCTGGAAGACGCGGAACGGGCGAGGGGTCGTCAGCAGGAGCGCCAGGGCGGCGTCGGAATGGAGCTGGCCGTCGCGCAGCACGAAGCTCCGTCGGAAGTCGAGCCCGTCGCCGGCCGATCCGCCCACCAGCGGGATGTCCCCGAGCTCGGCGTGCATGGCGCTGACGAACATCTCCTCCTTGGTGCTTGTCCCATCGACCAGCAGCACGGCGAAGCTCCGCGGATCTCCCGCCGAGCGCATCGTCGGCCCGTGCCAGGCCGAGCCGAGCAGCTCGTGCACGATGGCGCGGCCGTTGGAGACCTCGAAGCCCGACAGGTTCTCGACAAGGGCGACGCGCGCGGCGAACCCGTCTTTGGGAAAGCCGAGCCCGGAGATCCCGCCGTTCAGATAACCCTTGGAGCCGATCTCTCCGGCGGTCGTGCAGCCGATCACCGGGACGTCGCCGAAGGCCTCGACCAGCGCGGCGGCCAAGGCGGGGAGGTCGTAGTCCGGCGAGAAGAAGACCAGCGCGATCTCGACCCCGGCCCCGCCGATCAGCGCGGCCATCGCCGCAGCCGCGCGCCTGGGGTCGTTTTCGACGGTCGAGCCGCGTCGGATGCGGGCGCCGGACGGCCTCTGCGCCGGCTGCACGTCGGGATCGCTGATGGTGCCGCCCTGCGCCGTCATTCGTCCTACCCTCGAACCTCTCCGCCACGCGGTCTTCTGAACTATTCGTGATCACGATGAAAGTAGGAACCGCCATAAAGTACGATATCGGCGAGCATGTCCGGACCCTAGGATTTCGCGAGGAGTGACGAAGCTGCGCGCGATTCCATGGAAGCGGACCGTTCCGGCCGCGGGACGACACGCGCGTGCCGGCGTCTGCGCCTTCCGCGCCCTCGTCGCGTCTAGCGCCGTTTGATAGCGTGCGGCAAAAGGGCAGGGGAACTCGGGCGGATGGGGCGATGTCGGAACCGGTGATCGAGATCCACGGGCTGCGCTATGCCTACGGAAAGCGCGCCGTGCTGCACGGCGTGGACCTGACGGTCGCCCGCGGCGAGTTCGCGGTCCTGCTCGGGCCCAACGGGGCAGGGAAGACCACGCTGATGGCCCTGATGACCGGCCTTTTCAATGCGCGCGACGGCCGGATCATGCTCGAGGGCTCCGATATCCGGCGCGACCCGACGCGGGTTCTCGGGCGCCTCGGTGTCGTCTTCCAGCAGCCGACGCTGGATCTCGACCTGACGGTTCGGCAGAATCTCCGCTACTTCGCGGCCCTTCAGGGCCTGACGCCGCGCCGTGCCGAGGAGCGTGCCGCCGAGGAGCTGGAGCGGCACGGGCTCGCCGAGCGCCTGGGCGACCGCGTGCGCGACCTCAGCGGCGGGCAGCGGCGGCGCGTCGAGCTCGCCCGCGCCCTGCTGCACGAGCCCACGATGCTGATCCTCGACGAGCCGACCGTGGGCCTCGACCTTCGGTCGCGCCGCGCCATCGTGGAGCATTGCCACGACCTTGCGCGCGACCGCGGCCTGACGGTGCTCTGGGCGACCCACCTGATCGACGAGGTCTGGCCGACCGACACGGTCGCGGTGCTGCACCAGGGACGGATCGTCGCCCGCGGCGGGGTCGATGCGATCAAGGACTCCATGGGCTCGTCCTCGCTGGTGGAGGCGTTCGAGCACCTGACGAGGACCGCGGCATGACGGAACGCAGGAGCTGGTGGCTGCCTCTCAGGGGTATCGTGGCCAGGGAGGTGCTGCGCCTGGTGCATCAGCGCGAGCGGCTCGTCGCGGCGCTTGTACGGCCACTGATCTGGCTGCTGGTCTTCGCTGCGGGCTTCCGCGCAGTGCTCGGGATCTCGATCATCCCGCCCTACGAGACCTACATCACCTACGAGGTCTACGTCCTGCCCGGCCTCGTGGGCATGGTGCAGCTCTTCAACGGGATGCAGAGCTCGCTGTCCATGATCTACGACCGCGAGATGGGCAGCATGCGCGTGCTGCTGGTCAGTCCGTACCCGCGGTGGTTCCTGCTGAGCGCCAAGCTGCTGGCCGGCACGGTCCTTTCGATCCTGCAGGTCTACGCTTTCCTTCTGGTGGCCGCGGCCTTCGACGTGGTCGTCCCCCCCTCTGGCTATGCCTTCGTCCTTCCCGCGCTGCTGGCGACGGGGATGATGCTGGGCGCGCTGGGCATGCTGCTGTCCTCGCTGATCCGGCAGCTCGAGAACTTCGCGGGGATCATGAACTTCGTGATCTTCCCGATGTTCTTCCTGTCCTCCGCCCTCTACCCGCTGTGGCGGATGCGGGAATCGAGCGAGCTGCTCTACGCGATCTGCTCCCTCAATCCGTTCACATACGCGGTCGAGCTGATCCGCTTCGCGTTTTATGGCCGGCCCGAGCCGCTGGCCACCGCCGTGGTGCTCGGCTGCCTGTTCGTCCTGCTGCTGCTGTCGTTCCGCGCCTACGATCCGGCGCGCGGCTTCCTGCCCATGCGGCGCGGGGCCCCGGAGTAGCCTCGATCCCGAGCGACATCATCCTTTCGAAAGGGTATCGGCTGGAGGTCATAAGCTTGCCGCGCCGGGCAGTGATTGTTGTCGCGGCGGATGTTCCGCCCTATCATCCGTAGCAAGGCGGCGGGACCACCCCGGATGACTTCCGGTCCCGGGCGATGCCAACGAAGCCCGCCGCGGGAGGATGACGGAATGAAGTTCCTGGTCGCCGACGATCACCCGATGTTCAGGGAGGCGCTGAAGACCGCTCTGTTCGGGGCCTACGGTGAGGGCGAGGTCTTCGAGGCGTCCTGCCTGCTGGAGGCGCTGCGCCATGCCCGGCGCCATGATTCGTTCGAACTCGTGCTGCTCGACCTCGACATGCCGGGGATGAATGGCTTCGCGGGGCTCGTCGAGCTCCAGAACGCCAGCCGTATCTCGCCCATCGTGGTGGTGTCGGCATACCAGGCCTGCACCCATGCCCGCGATGCGTCGATCTACGGAGCCATCGGCTACGTCCCTAAGTCGCTGGGGCGTGCCCAGATGATCGAGGCGTTCCAGACGATCCGCGACGGCGAGCCGTATTTTCCGACGCTGGCCGGAAAGACGCCGCGGGATGTGCCGGTCCGCAGCGAGCGCGACGAGGTCATCGAGCGTCTTCGCACGCTCACGCCCCAGCAGCGCAAGGTGCTGGAGCTGCTGGTGGCGGGCCGCTACAACAAGCAGATCTGCGAGGATCTCGGCATCACCGAGACGACGGTGAAAGCCCATGTCTCGGCGGTGCTGCACAAGCTCAACGTCACCAGCCGAACACAGGCGGTGATCCTCGCCAACAAGATCCATTTCGGTGCGATGAGCAGCGTCGGGTGACGCGACACGCGCTTCTGCCTTCCATCCCCGGAAGCGGGGACGGGCAGGGGCGCGCACTTCACCTTGCGCCGGTGCGTCCGGCGCCTTCATCAGGAACGGCATCGACCCGCCGGCCGGGCTCCTCCTGCCCGCTGCCGACGGGTGACGTCCTCAGACCTTCGCGCTGGCGTAGCAGTTGATCTCCATGCCGCACGCGATCTCGACGACCTTCGGGGACTTCCAAACCTTCATGGGGCTCCTCCTTCTGCAAGGTCCGGCGCCGGCAGGGCGCCGGCGTCGGCTTCAGACTTGGGAACGCTATCGGCTTCCTGCAAAGGGGTGACTTGCCAATTAGTACCGAATCGTCAGCGGCGCGGACGATCAGGCCGCCTGGCCGGGCGCGGGCACTCCGATTCAGGCGACTTCAGGCGACCGGGTCGCCATGCCCGTGTGGGGCCGGATCGAGCGGCTCAAAGCGTGCGAACCACTGCCCGGTTCCCTCGGGCGCCGAGGAATCGTAGCGCAGGGCCGATAGCCTCATCCGCCCGGTGGCGCCCAGGGTCGGGCCGGTGATCATCGTGTGGAAGCCTTCGCCCCCGATCAGGCGGTGCGCGATCGTAAGATAGAGCCGGGAGAGCGCGCCCGCACGCAGCATGGTCTCCAGCATAAGCGGGCCGGCCATAAGGTAGGATCGCACCAGGCCGCGATCGGCCAGCGCTTGGACCAGTGCGGCGCCCTCTACCAGCGTCTCGCCCGCGACGAAGACGTCAAACCCCTGCGCGCGCAGCTGCGCGACCCGGGCCCCGGGCGCCTGCGCGACGGTTGCGATCATCACGCGCTGCCCATGGGCGGAAAGGGAGGCGGGCAGGGGGAAGTCGAGGCTGGCGCTCGCCACCACCACGGCCGGCTGGGGCGCAAGTCCGCTGGCCAGGCGCCATTCGGCGAGATCGCGCGTCGCCTCGCTGATGCCGACCTGCAGTATGTCGTCCAGGTGCCCCGCAGCGACGGCGCGCAGATAGCCGCCATGGGTGATCAGGCAGTCGGCCTGGGCCTGCAGCTCCAGGAAGAGGCGGAAGTCGTTCCCGCTGTTCAGCCCGGGCGGAAGAATACTGGCCTTCCGGTCGGGATCGTCGATGGCGATGCGGCCATCGAGGCTCGTGACGAAGTTCGCATAGACGAAGGGCTCCGTCGTCGTGCCCAGCGCATGGATGCCTTCGGCGAGATAGGTTCCCCGCAGCGGAGCCTCCTGTGGCGGCCCGGGAAACAGCTTGAGAATACGCGTTGCCATGGAGCGATCCTAGTGCAGCTTGCGCCGGGCAACGAACGGCAAATCGCTTCCGGGTTCGCGGGCCCGGATGATGAGCTGCAGGTCGGCGGCGGGGCCGGGCAGGGGGCCGGGCAGGGGGCCGGGCAGGGGGCCGCGTCGGTTCAGCCGCAGCGATGGACCTCGACGCTGAGGTGCCGGACGGCGAGATGCGGGGGAACCAGACCGTGGTAGTGTCCCGGCGGCCTTGGATCATGCGTGACGATGCTGACGATCGCCGCGTGGATTCCGGGACCGATGGACCAAACATGCAGGTCGGCGACGCGGTCGCCGTCGCGTTCGACGGATCGGCGCAGCGCCTCGCTGACGTCCGGAGGGGCCTGCCAGTCCAGCAGCACGCGGCCGCTGTCCCGGAGCAGGCCGCGCGACCAGTTGGCGACCAGGACCGCGCCGACGACACCCATGAGCGGATCCAGCCAGTCGGCGTCCATGTACTTGCCCCCGAGCAGCGCCGCGATTGCTAGGACCGAGGTGACCGCGTCGGCGACGACGTGCAGATAGGCCGAGCGCAGGTTGTGATCGTCATGCTCGGCCGCTCCATGGGAATGACGATGTGCGTGTCCGTCGTCGTGATGGTGAGCGTGATCACGATCATGATCGTGGGCATCGTGATGATGGCCGTGACCGTGTCCCAGGATCAGCGCGCTCGCGACATTCACGGCAAGCCCGAGCACCGCGACCATGATTGCCTGGTCAAAGGCGATGTCGGAGGGCGCATAGATCCGCGCGGCACTCTCCCACAGCATGCCGAGCGCTATGATGCCGAGCAGCAGGGCGCTCGCGAACCCCGCCAGCGTGCCGACCTTGCCGGTGCCGAAGCTGAAGCGGGCGTCCCGCGCATGCCGTCGCGCGTAGACATAGGCGAAGACCGAAATCCCCAGTGCGAGCGCATGGGAGGCCATGTGAACGCCGTCGGCGAGCAGGGCCATGGATCCGAAGGCGAACCCGCCCGCGATCTCGGCCAGCATCGTTGCGAGCGTCAGAACGACGACTGCCAGCGTGCGCCTTTCCCCGGCGGACTGACGCTCCTGCCCGAAGCTGTGCTCGTGCTGCCAGGGCTGCAGCGAATGTGTGTGCATGACGTAGCCTCATTCTGAAGCAACCGACGCCGGTAGCGTGGGCTCGCGCGCAGTGTCGCGGCGTCAAGCCGCGAGATGCTGGACCAGGATCTGGGTGCCCATGCCGATCAGGACCAGCCCTCCGGCGATCTCGGCGCGGCGCCCCATCAGAGGGCCGACGAACCGCCCGATCAGCACGCCACAGGTCGCCATCAAAAGTGTCGCGATCCCGATCGCCGCCGCGGTGTGGATGATGTCGACGCCGAGCAGGCCGAGCCCGGCGCCGGCCGCCAGCGCGTCCAGGCTGGTTCCAATGGCGGTGGCGATCAGCAGGCCGAGGGGATGGCGGCTGCGCGTCGGCGCCTCGTCGGACGTTCGCCGCGTGCCCGCGTGGATCATGCGGCCGCCCAGCGCCAGGAGCAGTACGAAGGCCAGCCAGTGATCCCAGTCCGCGACGTGCTCGCTCGCGGCAGCGCCGAGCGCCCAACCGAGAACCGGCGTCGCGGTCTCGATGGCGCCGAAAACCATTCCGGTCCTCAGGGCCTCGGTGAGGCGAGGGCGGTGTAGGGCGGCGCCCTTGCCGACGGAGGCCGCGAAGGCGTCCATCGACATGCCGAATGCGAGGACGGCGGTCGCGGCCATGTTCATGGCTGAATTTCCCAAAGAGCTCGGCGGCTTGTAGCCCTCGCACTTAGAAAAGTCAAATTCCGTAGCGATCTCAAAGGGTTGTGAGCCATTCCTTCATTGTTTAGCCCAGGCTGGGTTTGAAAGCCAGGGATTGCCGGGGTCACCTTTGGGAGCCCGCGTTGCGATAAGGAAGCGGCCAGGCACGAAGGAAGCGGTCAAGCACGGGCTCCGCCCAAGAACCTTGTTGTGAGGCTCGCTGGGCGACGAGGTCGAACCGGGATTGCGGCGCCGGCATCTGCGCGAAATTCGGGGCGGGATGTGCGCCACAACGGAGACGGTCAGGTGTGCGCGATGGGGGGCCGGACAGAACCCGGAAACGCAGGTCCGGCAACAAGGGAGCGCGCCCGCAAGTCCGGAAGGGCGCCTAACGGAGATCGCATAAGATATATTATGGAAAATAAATGGTGCGGGTGAGGGCTGGGCTTTTCCGATCGCTCAGGCCGGCTGCTGGCGGCTCTTATCCCAAGCCCGCCGCTACGGCATCCACGCCTGGATGCCGCTCCCTCCGGTCCAGGAGCCCGGCCCGAAGATCCCCGGTTGGAGGATCCTGCGCGTTCCCGGCGGTGACAGGCCGCCCATCCTGCACCTGGGCCGGATGAACGCAGGGGCATCTTAACGGCGGCGGCGTACGGGAGCCAGCGCCGGCTCCCTTCGTGCGACGCGACAGCGGGCATCGCCGCAACTCGGTGTTTATGGCCCAAAGCCAAGAACTTGCCGGATTATCCTGAAACGCCGCGTCCGGTTAGGTGGACCGCATGCTGGGCATACGGGGACTAGTCTGCCCTGCTCCGCCCGCGATCGATCCCGACCGTGAGCGCACGTGCTCGATAAACGCGGCGAACGTGCGGGTTCGATGTCGGCTTCGGGGATAGTAGAGGCAGTGCCCTTCAAAGGACGGAGAGAACTCCGCGAGCAGCTGAACGAGCTCACCGGATTCAAGGAACGGCCTGACATGGTGGGATGGCGCGAAGCCGATCCCAAGGCCGCGCAGCGCCGCCAGCACGATTAGACCGAGATTGTTGCAGGTCAGCGGTCCCTGCGGGTCAATCGCGACCGCGCGTCCGTCGCATTCGAACTGCCAGCGGTATATGGCGCCCGTCGCCAAGCGTTGACGTATGCACCTGTGGGTCAGCAGGTCACTCGGCACGGCGGGATGGGTTCGTCCGTCGAGATAGCCCGGCGAGGCGAAGGCCACCATCGAGACCGGTGGGCCGATGGGAACCGCGACCATGTCGGGCGGCACCTGGTCGCGAAACCGGACGCCGGCGTCACATCCGCTCCCGACGATATCCACGAGCGCATGATCCACGCAGATCTCGAACTCCACCTCCGGATGGCTGGCCTGGAATTCTCCGATGACGTCGCCGATCAGGAGCCGGCCGCCATACTCCATCGTACTGATGCAGATCCTTCCCACGAGCCTGTCGCCGTCTTCGGCAAGCTCGGAGATCGCCTCGGCGATGCTCGTGACGGCGGGCCTGAGCCGCTCCGCCAACCGCAGCCCGGCTTCCGTCAGCGCCACGCTCCGCGTCGTCCGGTTGATCAGCGGCGCGCCCAGCCGCGCCTCGAGCCCCCTGATTGTGTGGCTCAGGGCGGAGGGCGACAGCCCCAGCGCAACGGCTGCCCGACGAAAGCTCAGGTGCTCCGCGACGTGGAGGAACGCTGTCAGCTCGGCAAGCGTGGGCTGCTTCATAGATGCAGGATCCTCATGCGAGGGGCGGCGTTGCGGCCGATCATGCGAATGTGACCAACAATCTGCACGTCGATCCGGCGCCGGCTCGGGGACGAGGCCGGCCTCGGTCGCCCGCCGACGCAAACTGGTTCCGGGACGGAACTCCGGCTGGAGACCCGAGCATCAGGATTCCTGCGCCCGAACCCGTCGCATTGATGAAAAGTGCTCAACTGGGTGTTGGAGCCATCGCCGATTGTTCATGAATGTCGCATGGGCCAGATCGGTCATGGGCCGGCATGAAGGCGGAGAGGTTCTTCGGCGCTCAATGCTGCCCACCCTTCGATGACGTGACGAAATGAGGAGCAGATGATGTCCGCCCGTCCTTTTGTCCTGGCCGTCCTGATCGGCGCATCGGCGGCGAGCGCTCATGCGCAGGTGCCGCCCCGCAACCAGGTTGTGGGGACCTGGCGCTTGGTCTCCGCGCAGATCGACCCTGAAGGACGGAACCAGCCGGCTTACGGCGAGCGGGCCGACGGCCTGCTGACCTTCACGCCGGACATGCGCTTCGTCGAGGTGCTGGTGGACGGCTCGCTTCCGAGATTTGCCTCGGATGTGCGCGGGGAAGGCACCGACACGGAGAACCGCGCCGCCATGTCCCGCAGCCTCGGCCTGTTCGGCACCTACACCATCGATGAGAACGGCGAGTTCAGCGGCAATCGCATCGAGGGTTCCACCTTCCCGAACTGGGTCGGCAGCGTCCGCACGCGCAACGAACTGACCTTTACCGTCTGGGGCGACCGGATGACGGAGAGCTTTCGGCGCCCCGAAGGAACCAGGATCCTCGTCGAATGGCAGCGCGTGAGGTGAAGAGCATGTCGATCCGCCCTATCCTTCCCATCCTCCTGGCCGTTCTGATCGGAGCGGCCGGCACCGCCTCCCATGCTCAGTCGCCGGCGCGCAATCAGGTCCTGGGCACTTGGCGGCTGATCTCGGCGCAGATCGATCCCGAGGGACGGAACCTGCCGGCCTATGGTGAGCGGCCGAACGGCCTGCTGACCTTCACGCCGGACATGCACTTCGTCATCGTGCTGACGGATGCCAGCACGCCGAAATTTGCGTCCAACGTGCGGGGCGAAGGCACCGATGCCGAGAACAGGGCTGCCATGGCGCGCAGCATCGGCTTCTTCGGCACCTACACCGTCGATGAGAACGGCGAGTTCAGCGGCAATCGCGTCGAGGGTTCCACCTTCCCGAACTGGATCGGCAGCGTCCGCACGCGCAACGAACTGACCTTTACCGTCAGGGGCGACCGGATGACGGAGAGCTTTCGGCGCCCCGAAGGAACCAGGATCGTCGTCGAATGGCAGCGCGTGAACTAGCGCGGTGACGCGCGGGCGGGACCGTCGCCTCCATTGCCGCGTGCGCGGCCGTCGCGGCCCGCCCCTGCCCACCGTTGGGCGCCGAGCGGTCCAGGCCCCTGCCCTGCCCTGCTCCGCCCGGTTGGTTCGCGGGGCCGGGTATCCGACCTGCGATCCGGCGGGATCACTCGTCCTGCGGGATCCAGGTCTTGATGATCCGGGCGAGCGTGCCGTCGGCCTTGATCTCCTCGAAAGCGGCCTGCAGCATCTCGGCCTTCTCCTTGCGCTCCTTCGGGACCGCGATGTAGCGGGGCGTCACGTTCAGGGGCTTGGGGAGAATTCGCACCGCATCGGCATGCCCGTCGGATTCCGCCTGGAACTTCAGCACCTCGCGGTCGCCGACGATCGCGTCGACGCGGCCGAGCATCAGGCGGCGGAAGTTGATTACGTTGCCGCTGGAGACCAGGCGCGTGAAGACGTCGGACCTGTCGAATTCCGGCGAATAGTCGAAGCCGCTGACGACGCCGATCTTGAGCCCGCGCAGATCCTCGATGCTCTCGAAGACGATGGGCGAATCCTTGCGCGTCATGATGACGGTCGTGCTGTCCCGGTAGGGGCCGATCATCGTGTGGATCCTGGCGCGCTTGCCCGAGCCCAGGAACTGGAAGGCGATGTCGGTCTGGTTCGTGTCGAGGTCCTTGACGACGTCCGACCAGGCCCCGGGCCGGTGGACCGGTGTCTTGCCGAGACGCGCCAGCATCGCCTCGACGATCTCGGTATCCATTCCCGTGCGCTTCCCTTTGAGGGTGAAGTTGTAGGGCGGGAAGTAGGATTCCGACGAGACGGTCCAGAATTCCGCCATGGCCGGGCCGGACGCGAAGCAGGCGAGGACCGCCAGCAGGAGCGCCAGGAGGCTGCGGTTCCGGGATGAGCGGGCTTCCCGTCTGCGGGAGGTCCCTTCAATCATTGTCGTGTCCATTCTCTGAAGGAGGCCATGAATGCGTTGCGGCAGGCTTATCCGGGGAAGCGGTCCGGGAAGACCGGGAGCCGTGTCGCTGCGGGCTCGCGCCCCGGGAGGTCGGCCAGCAGGCGGATCCCAAGGAAGACGATCGTATCCGGTGCCGGCGCACCCGAGAGCATGCGGGTCGGGATCGCGATGCGGACCAGGTCGCCGCCGCCGTCTCTGCTGCCGGCCCCTGCCGGCCGCTGCCGCATCAGGCGCAGCAGCGCCCATGGCCCCCGCTCGGAGATGACCGCGGTGTCGTCCGAGACGGAGGTCGAGCCCGCATCGCCATATCGGCCCGGCCGGTAGCGCGATCCCGCGGCCCAGCGGAAGGAGAGCTGGATCCGCTCGCCGGGCGTCCAGTCGAGAACCCCGTCGGTCCCAGAGCCGGTCGTCGCCTGCCCTGCCCGGATCGACCAGTCTATGATCTGGCTGGCGCCGGTGGCGCCGGGGTGCCCTGCCTCGAGGGCGAACCTGGCGCGCAGCGGCCGCGGCGCGCGTCCGCCCGAACCCAGGATGCCGTCCAGGAGCGGACGCGTCGCCTCGATCCGCTCGAAGAACAGGCGGAGCTCGACGGCCCTCTGCGGCCCGCTTGCGGCGATCTCCTCGCGGAGCTGCGGCTTCAGCGAGTCGTACAGGCGATAGAAGCGCCGAACCTCGTCGGGATCCGCCTCGGACGCCGGAGCCGGACCTGCGGAGGCGACGAAGGGGAACCTGCCCGACAGCGGCCGGAACGCGGTCGCGATCCTTGGCAGCGCAGCCTCGACCGCCTGCGGCGGCTGTGCGGATCTGGGCGGGGTCGTGCAGCGGTCTAGAAGGCTGGCCAGCGCCTGGCCATGCGTGCGCGCGAAGACGTCAGTGCCCCCGGGGCTCCGAAGCTGCGCAAGGCGCTCGCCGCAATTGTCCGCGGTCAGGCCGTCGGCCGTGGAGACAAGGCGTTCCAGCGCGGCGAGGCTGCCGCCGGAGGCGTCGAGTGCCGCCAGGGTGGCGCGCCATCGCTGCGCGGCCTCGGGTTCGCCGTCGCCCTTGCCGAGGAATTCGAGCGCCGGTCCGACGAGCGGCCGGATCTGCCGGCCGAGGCGGTCGCGGATCTGGGCAAGATGGGCTGGCAGGTTTCCGGCGGCGCCGACCTCGAAGGCCTTCGCCATCGCCCCCGCCTCGCCGTTCCATGCCTTGGCGCCGGCCAGGGCCGGGGCGTAGGCGGCGTCCAGGCCTGTCGATGCATCCGCCTTGGCGAGCAGCTTGGCGGCCAGGGTCCGAAGCTTCCGGTCGATCGCGACCGGAGCGTCGGTGCCGGCAAGAGACCGGACCTCGGCGGAAAGCGCATGTGAGCGCGCCATGATGCCTGCCAGCACGGAGGGATCCTCCCCGGCCGGCTGCTGGTCCCCCAGGAATGCCTCGATGCGGGCGAGCACGTTCTCGGCCATGCGCCGCCCCGCCGTCTCGCGCAGGCTTCTGCCGAGCGGCTCGGGAAGCCGGATGGCGGCCATGAACTCGCGGTGCTCGGCCCTGATCCGCTCGGCCGCCTCGATGCCGGCAGCGCCACGGGACGCGCCGGCCTCGGCCATGAAGGACTGGCGCGGCAGCGCGTCCATCACGCGCCCGAACGAGACCAGCTCCTCGGAGAGGCGGTACGCCCCCGCTGCCGTCCTGGTGAAGAGCGGCCCGGCAAAAGGCGCCTCCGACCCAAGCAGGTCGGACCGCAAGACGCGCCCTGCCCCGCCGAGCAGCTCGCGGACCTCGGCCACAGTGCCGGGCCCCGGCAGGTCCGCATTCGCGGCCCGGTCCAGGATCGCCGCGACCGGCGGCGGGAGGTCCGGTCCTGCCGCGAGGGCCATGGCGCCGGCGGGGTGCTGCACGGAGGCCTCGAGCTCCCGGACCGCGTGAGCGACGGCCTCCATCGCCTCGAGCGAAACCGGTCCGCGGCTCGCCTCCTCGCCGAGACGGCGCAGAGCGCCAACGGCCTCGTCCCGTCGCGCGCGCAGGCCGTTCCGGACGAACAGGTCCTCGGCCAGGATCCCGGCAAGGCGCCGGGTCTCCGCGCGCACCTTCCCGGGGAGATCGTCCGCGACGTCGTTGGCCGGCAGTTCGGCCCCGCGGAGGAGGTCGGCGATAAAGCCTTCATCGGCGGCGGGAAGCGCCGCCGGGTCGACGCCAGCCAGGATCGCGAGATCGGAGAAGCTCCCCGTCCGGCGCAGCCGCTCGAGGTGCGCAGAGACGTTCCGCAGCGAGGCGCTCCGCTCCAGATGCTCTGCCAGGAGACGGTAGGACGGCAGCTGATCCAGGTCGCGGAGGACGGAAGCGTCCGCGGCCCCGCCGCCGGACACGCCGGCATCCGACCCTTGCCGGATGTGCCTTCGCGCGGGATCGAGAACGAGGCGCTCCACTGCGATGCCCGCGATCCCGCGCCTGTCCTCGTCCAGCGTCGACAGAAGCGATGTCGGGAGCCATGGCGTCGCGAGGCGGGCGCTGCTGATCGCGGCCACGGCGGGAAGGATGCTCTGTGCGGCCTCCGGGTCGGGGTGCTGGAGATTGCGCCGGATCTCCGCGACCGCACCGCCGAAGCCCGCGGCTCTCTCGGTCAGGCGTCCTGTCTGGAGCCACGCGATGCCGGCCAGCACCGAAGCCGTGACGGCAAGGGATGCTTGCGCCGCCCGCACGCGGCGCCGCGCGGCGGAACGGGCGCTCCGCGTCGGCTGGCCGAGGCCCGTCTCGACCAGGAGCTTGCACGGCAGAAGATCCCGGGAGAAGACCGGGCGCGCCCCGTCGGGCTCCGGCAACTCGCCGGTCATGTAGACCCCGTGCAGCGCGATGGGCTCCTCGGCCGGATCGGTGCGCAGGAGATCCTGCAGGAAGCCGCCCAGCCGCGGCGTCAGCGACCGGATGCTCGCCGGAAGCCGGAGAAGAGATTCGTGCCCGCGGTCCCAGGCATCGCTGGCGAGGAGCTCGGTTTCCAGCGCCTCGATATCCGTGGCGATTGAGTTCAGCACGGTGCCGGCGGGATCGGGCCCGATGGGCTGGTCGGCCGACCAGCCAAGGAGCGTCTCCGCCAGCTCGTTCGGCAGGGCGCGGGCGAATTCCGGGAGCCCCGCCAGTGTCTCGCACCCCGTCAGCACGATCGACACCGGGCAGGTGGTGCCGAGGTGCCGGCGGAGATCGCGGATCCTCGCGTTCAGGACGGCCCCGGGCTGGCGCTGGGAGGCCGCGGCCGCCGCGGCCGGAAGCAGGTCCCCGACACCCACGAAAAGGAGAATCCCGTCCAGCGGCCGCCCGAACCGGTGGTCGGCGAGGGCATCGATAAGGTCGCGCCAGTCCGCGCCGGTCTCGCCACCGAATCCTGCGACGCGCGCGGAGACATCGAAGACCACCCCACCCTCGCAGAACCACCAGGTGCAAGGGGCCTCGGGGGGGCCGGGCCAGGCTATATTGGCGGGATTCCGGGTGAACACGGCGTTCGTCCCGGCATCGCCGGACGCCCCAAGGGACAGGAACCAGGGGACCTGGGCGGCGTGAATCTGCTGGGGCACCTGCCCCTTCAGGACGGACCAGCCGTCCCAGTAGATCTCGACCGGCGACGCTGCACCGGACGCTCCGGCCGCATGCCGCTCGGGCCCCGTGGCGGGCACGGCCGTCCTGACATTGAGCGGGAGCTGAGTTGCGGCGGCCCGGGGCTTCGGCCCGGCCGGGACAGGCTCCGATGGGGCGAGGACGGGCTCGCGACGCTCCGGATCGGGTGTCCGGCTTCGCGGGCGGGGCCAGCCGGGAAGCTTCCAGGAGCGGCGGGCGGGCTTGCGCGCCGGTGCTGCAGGCCGACGCGGCGGCGCCCGACGTTGACCGCCCATAGCCGCCCCGATCCCGCGCTTCATGCGGCGCAGCCCGGCATAGGCGAGATACGCCGCCCCGGCCGGAAGCGCAAAGGGGAGAAGCATCACGGTCGCCGAAAGGGCGGCGGACAGCAGGCCGCCGACAAGCGTCAGGATCAGCGCGACCATGTCAGCCCCTGGTTTTCCGCGATGGCGCGGGCGGCTGCGAGATCGCGGGCGATCCCGGCCGTCGCGCCGGTCCAGACGAGATGCGAGGCGACCAGGAAGGCGAGGAAGGTCGCAGCCACGGCACCCCACCAGCCCCGGGAGGACGGAAGACGGGCCGGCATGGCGGGTGCGGCAGCTCCATCCTGCTGCGCGTAGGCCTGCGCGCTGATGCGGGTGGCCGGCACCTTCTCGCCGCTCAGGAGATGATGAAGCTGCAGCCGGCGTCCCGACGCGGCTTCCTGCCCGGCCGCCGCCTGCGCGGCGGGAAATCCGAGGGTGAGCACGGCGAGGTAGACCGATGCGAGGTCCGGCTCCGAGCTCCCCCGGCGGAGGAGATCGTTGATGTGGCGGAACAGGAGCTCGACCGTGGCGTTCGGCCCGAACAGCAGAGCCTTCAGGTCGGATGGTGCGCCCGCGGCCGCGAATGTCTCGTCCGCATAGGCGGCAATCGCGAAGACCGCCCTCGCCCGCTCGACATTCTGCGGGGCCTGCTCCACCGCTTCGCGCAGGAGCGCCCCGACGCGCTCGATGTCGGGGGAGCCGGGTATGCCGGCGGCGCGGCCGTCGACTATTATCCCGTGAACCGCACGGAACAGGTCCATCAGCCTCGTGCCGTCCGCCGATGCCGGGCCGGCCGGCGCCGTTTCAGCCAGTGTTTCCGCCGTCATGACCGAACGTCCTAGCGTGCCTGACCTGCCGTGGTCCGGAAGTCCCGGGCGCCCAGGGCGAGATGCACGGGATCCTCCGGCGACAGGCGGAGCCGGTGCGTGCCGGGAGTCTGGTACAGGGCGAAGACGACGACGGAGACCGGCGTGCCTTCGAACGGCGGAAGGCTGCGCAGCGAGATCCGCTGTCCCGCCACGACCTCCCAGGACGTCACGGCGAGCAGGCCGGGATTGTCCCGCAGAAGCTGCTCCCGTGCCCGGAACCAGCGCGCGGCGTCCATCTCCGACAGGCGCGCGTCCAGGCCCACGTCCGCGACCCGGACTACATCGATCGCGAGCGGCTGCCCGCCGTTGGAATCGGCGTCGGCTACCAGCGAGACAAGGCTCCCCTGCGCGATCTGCTCGGTCGACGGGGCGGCGGGCGTCCCGGCGCAGCCCTGCAGGGCGAGCGCCGCCGCGAATGCGGCCACCGCCGGGACGGACCGTCTCCGGACATCGGGCCCGCTGCTTCGCCACATGAACATGACGCGGGCCCCCGTCACCGGACGGAACCGGAGATGCCCGCCACCGGCGTGACCTGGGCGACGCAGACGTAGCCCAGCGGCGTGTGGCGATACCAGTTGCCGGCATCCGGCCTGCAGCGCTCGACCACGCGGTCCGCCTGCTGGAGGTCGGCCGGAGGCGCCGCGGTGGCGTGCGGTCCCGGATCCGTCGCGGTGGCCACGGGGCTCATGGTCACGCTCAGCACCTCGCCGTCGTCCTCGACGTTCATCACATACCGGCTCCGGCGCGAGGGATAGCGGATGCCGATGTCGTAGGCGCCATCGGCGACCCGCTCGACGAAGCCGGCTCCTGCACGGCCGGCCGGCGCCTCGGCCGGCCGGAACGTGCCGCACGCCGCCGTCAGGAGGGCGCCTGCCGCAGCGGCGGCCATGCGCGCGGAAAACCGGTAATTCGGATGGTGCTTCATCGGGGATTCCAGCAAGAGGTCATGCCGGGACGGGCTGAGCATCCTTCGCGATGGCCAGGCGCGCCTTGGCGCCGGCATCGGAGGATTCGATCAGGCTCTGTGGCGCGGGATCGATGCCCTTCTCGGCCAGGGTCCGGTAGATCGAGCGCCAGACGTGCTCGGGAACCGAGAAGCTGGCGTCGTGGTCCTGCACCCAGAAGCAAAGGTTGTACTTGGAGAGCCACTGGCCGTTCAGGTTTCGCGTCCCGTCGTACCGGACGAAGGGCGCGGTGCCCGTCGGGCTCGGCAGCGCCCCCTGGACGCTGCGCAGCGCGCTCGACAGCAGGGCCGACATGAACCCGGGCTCGTAAGCGGGATCGGCATGGTATTCCAGCCGAACGAACACACGCTCGACGCTGCTGAAGTTGATGACGGTCGCCTCGGAGACCTTGGCGTTCGGCATCGCGACCGTGTAGCCCGCCGCGTTCCGGACGCGGACTGTGCGCCAGGTCATGTCGATGACCTCGCCCTTCACAACGTCCGTGATCTGGATCGCGTCGCCGATCTTGAAGGGCCGTTCCATGTTCAGGATAATTCCCGAGAACACGTTGGCGATGTTGGCCTGGATGGCTAGGCCGATCACCATGCCGACGAGGCCCGAGGCTGCCAGCAGGCTCGTGATCGGCTGCTTCAGCACGAAGGCCACGATGCCGCACACGGCCAGGCCGAAGACGACCAGCGTCGAGGAGCCGCGCACGATGTTGGGGATCCGCCGCTGGCTCTTGATCTCCAGCGGCGTCCAGAGGAAGCGCTCCATGGTGCGGCTGACGAGGATCGCGGGAACGATCCACCAGAGCGCGTCGAAGGCCTGCTCGACGATGCGGATGCCGCTGCCAGGCAGGTTCTCCACGGCGCTGTCGAGCGCGATGTTGCCCGTCGCCATCAGGAGCAGCGGCCAGGACGCCATGCGCATGAACAGGGTCTGGATGCGCCAGAACTGGCCGCGTTCCTTGCGGTCCATGAAGGCCGCGAAGACTGCCAGGACCAGGCCGAAGATCGCGAAATACACGAAGAAGTCACGCCGTATGACGTCGCGCGCCGCAAGCGCGTCCGGAACGGCGACGACTCCGAAATCGACGCGCGAGAAGTCCGGCAGCGGCCGGCCGAAGCCGACGTAGTTCGGATCGCCCTCGGTGCTGACCGAGACGACGTCCTGCGAGATCCAGGCGCGGGACAGGCGCCACCCCGGCGAGCCGGCCAGCACGCGCTTGCCCCGGAGCTGGTCGAGCAGCGTCGACCCCTCGGATTGCCCGTCCAGCATCCCCCGGAGGCGTTCGCCCCAGCCGGGATCGACGGCGACGCCGCCTTCCGCCGCTGCCGTCGCCTTCACCTTCTTGACGAAGTCTCCGGTGTCGACCAGCGACATGCCGAGGACGTCGGTCACGAACATCACGTTGTTCCGGTTCAGCGTCCGGTGGCGGAAGCTGAGACCCGCGATATGGCTGCCGTGGGGATGGCGGACATCGGCGAAGTTGAGGGAGAAGCGCTCCTCGACACGATAGGCCACGTAGGTCGTGACCTCGCCGCGCTCCTCGCGGTACGGCCGGCCGAGATCGATGGGCTTCAGCGCATTGACGAAGACGACGTCGGCCGGATTGAAGTTGCCGCGATACCGGAACCAGACCGTCAGGTTCAGCGTCGCCTCATTCCGGTCGGGATTGAGGTCCCGGATCTCGTTGAGCTGGACGCCGGTATAGATGACGTCGGTCTTGTACATGAACCGGTCGTTCACGTAGAGCGCCCGGCCGCGCGAGACCTCCTCGAGGAAGTTCGAGACGCCGACCTCGCGGATCGGCTGCAGCTGCGTCAGGGCGGCGACCGGGTTCAACCCGTTGTAGGTCGCCATCATCACGGGAACGCCGGCGGCTCCACGGGCATCGAAGGTCCAGGTCCCGACATTGCCCTGGAACGCCGCCTCCGCCCGGTCGTGACCGGCGATGTGCGCCCTAACCGCGTCGCCCGCCCTGTCGTCGGGCGCTCCGGCCTGCACGGCCTTGCCGATCGCGTCGATGATCATGTCGACGCCGTCGTAGCCCATCGCCGACATCGCGTCGGGCACGGCGCTGAATCGCTTCTCGTACTGGCCGTAGAACCGCTGGGCACGCTCGTTCGCGGTGTCGAAGAGGATGGGCGAGGATACCAGCAGCCCATGCCCGTAGGCTTCAGGCGCCTGGTTCCTCGCGCGTTCGACGATCTCCGCGCGGAAGGCCGCCGTCGCCATGTCGGACGGGCCGACGATCAGGTTGCGCAGGCTGGCATCCCGGAGCGCGACCACCATCCGGGCGGAATCGACGGGGCCTCCCAGCACGACGATGGCGCCGGTCGGCATCTTCTCCTTCACGGTGCGGGCGAGCGGCTCCAGGTTAGCCGGGGCGGTGTCGCCGGGCTTGAACGTCCACTGCTCCACGAGCTTCGTGCCGAAGCGCTGCAGGATCTTGTCGAACTGCGCGGCGAGCATGGCCGCCTGCTCGGTGTCCTCGCGCACGATCGCCACCGTCGGCTCGCCGACCACGTTGCGAACGTAGTTGGCGAGGAACCGCGCCTCGTAGAGCCGTTCGAAGTTGAGGTGGAAGAGCCAGGGGTTGACGGGCCCCTCGGTCGGACGGACCGCAGGGCGCGTCGAGATCACGGGAATGCCCTTGCTGGCATAGAGCTCGGACGCCCGGCCGATCGTGTCGGGATGCTGCCCCAGCACCGCCCAGACGGTCCCGTCGCGCGCGAGCCGGCGGGCGATGTCCAGCGACTTCGTGGGATCCCCCTCGTCGTCGAACGCCTTGAGCACCACCGGCCGGTTTGCGATTCCGCCCGCGGCATTCAAGGCGTCGACGCGCAGCAGGGCGCCCTGCCGCATGGCCTGTCCCACGAGCGCGTCCGAGCCGCTGAGCGGCCCGACCAGGGCGAGCGTGATCGGCTTGCGATCGTCCTGGCCCATGAAGCCACTGACGACGAGCGAGGCGGCGACTGCGATGGCGACCGCCGACAGGAGGATCAGGGCGAAGCGGACCCTTTTGGTCAGCCGCGAGAAGCGGAACGCCATCTGCTTCAGGGGGATCAGCGCCATGCTTGGCGGGCGCTCCTTGGAGCCGTGTTTCGTGGATTAGGGCGAGCCGAGGCGTCGCCGGCGGCGGACGGCGCGGTTAGCAGCGCCGTCCCTGTGCCTATTACGCCGACGATCGGAAATACTAAGTTAACCGTGCAAAATCGAATCTAACGCTCCTGGAGTGCTCTTCCGAAGCCGCTGAAAAGCGGCGAGAAGACGTAACCCAGGATTGTGCGCGTTCCAGTCAGTATGCTGCAGACAACCTTTACGCCGGGCGAAATCTCGTATTTGTTTCCACCATATTGAAATGTTCTGGATGGCAGCTCGACACGGACCTTGTAGTAGGGCTGCTTCTTCTCATCCAGAAGCGTGTCTGGGCTGATCGTAAGGACATGGCCCTCGATATGGCCGAAGCGCGATGCGTCGCCTCCGGCGAGCGTCACGACAACCGGCTGTCCGGGCTGGACATAGCCGATGTCCTGGACCGGCAGATGCGCGTCGACGACGAGCTTGCCGTCGCGGGGGACGAGCTCGACCACCGTCTCGCCGGGCTTGACGACGGCGCCGCGCGTCGAGACGGCCAGCGTCTTGACGATTCCGTCGACCGGCGCGCGCATCGTCGAGCGGGCGAGATTGTCCTGAAAGCGGGCAAGCCGCTGGGACAGCTCGGAATGGTTCCGACGCGCCTCGTCGAGCGCGCTCCGGGCCTCCTCCTCGTACTTCCTCGCGATCCAGAGGAGCTTGGAACGCGCTTCCGACAGGGCCGCCTCCGCGCGCAGGACGGCAGCCCGGTCGCTGGCGATCCCGCTCGACACCGTGACCTCGTCGCGCAGAAGGTCGATATGGCGCATCCGGTTCGTGATCTCGCGCTTGAGCAGCGTGTCGCTGATGGAGAGCTGCTCGCGGATCAGTCCAAGTGTCGTCTGCGCGCCGGCGATCCGGGCCCTGACCTGCGCGACCTCCTGTTCGCGCTGCGCGATGTCCTGGCGCTGTATCTCCACATCGGAGGCCAGGCGCTCGCGCCGGGCCCGGAAGAGCTCGCGCGCATGCGCCGTCAGCTCCGCCTTCTCAGTCAGGAGATCGGTCGGAAACACGACGGTCTCGCGACCTGCGACCTCGGCCTCCAGCCGCGCGATGTCCACTCGCAGCGACGATAGACGGACCTGGAGCTCGTCGAGCTCTGCGCGCGTCTTCGTCTCGTCGAGCTCGACGAGAGCCTGCCCCGCCCGGACCGCATCGCCTTCCGCGACCAGGATCTCCCGCACGATCCCGCCTTCGAAATGCTGGACGCTCTGGTTGTAGGACAGCGGCACGACGTCCCCGGGGGCGGTGCTGGTGACGTTCAGCTCTGCGAAGGCCGCCCAGCCGAAAAGGACCGCGACGAGGGCGAAGCTGGCGGCGAACAGGCCGTCCGTTCCGGGATGCGGATCGTCGCCGGTGGCGGTCGCCTGTCCGGGAAGGACGTTCGGCGCGGGCTGCGTCGCGGCCCCGCGCCGCAGCGGCAGGGCCGCGACCGCCGGGAAGCTTCGCAGGAACTCGGCGGCCGTCTTGCCGCGGCGGGGAGGAAGTGCCGTCATGACGCGCTCAGCGACGGTTCCGGGGCCGCGCGCGAAGGCTGACGGCCCATCTGGTCGAGGTCGAGGATCAGCGAGGCGCCCTGCAGGATACGGGGATCGTGCGAGGCGATGACCACGGTATGGCCGGACCGGGCAAGGTCGATGAGGATCCGGTAGATGACGGCGGTCCCTTCGGCATCCAGCCCGTCCGTCGGCTCGTCGAGCACCACCAGCCGCCCGCCTCCCGCCAGCGCGCGCGCCAGCGCCAAGCGCCGCCGGTGCCCGACCGCCAGCTCCATCCCGTGGCTTCGCAGCTTGGTGTCGATGCCCTGCGCGCAGGCCGCGACGGCGCGGTCGGCGCCGGTCCTCTTCAGGAGGGCGTGGATATCCTGGTCCGAAAGCCGGGAATTGACCGCCAGAAGGTTGTCCCGGATCGTCATGTTCAGGAAGGTCGGCTCCTGCGGCAGATAGGCGACTTGCCTGCGCCACCAGTCCGGCTGGAGGGTCCGGATGTCGACGCCATCGGCGAGAACGGCGCCTTCGCGCGGCTCGGCCAGTCCGACGATCAGCCGCGCGGCCGCGCTCTTCCCGGAACCGTTGCGGCCCTTGAGCGCGAGGACACCGCCGGCCGGCAGGATGAAGCTGACATGGCTGAAGAGCGGCGCCGCGGCGCCCTGCGGCGCGAATCCGACGTCCCGGAACTCCAGCCCGCCGCTATAGCGCATCAGCGTCGCGCCGCCGCCGGGCTCGACCGGCGTCCGTGCGAAGGCTTCGAGCTTGGTGCGGGCCTGCCGCGCCATCGCCATGCTCTCGCCGATCTGCGCCAGTCGGGAGAACGGCGCCAGCGCCTTCGAGGCCAGCAGATTTGCGCCGATCAGCGCACCGACGTCGAGCTCGCCGCGAACGACGAGCACGGCGCCGACCGCGATCACGAAGACGCCCTGGAGCGCCTGGAGGCTCTGCGAGAGCGCCTGGGCGCGGCCCTGCGAGGACGACAGGCGCTCGCGCAGCGCCCGCAGGGCGCGCTGGTTCCGCTGCCACTCGGCCATCAGGGGGCGGGCCCCCGCGAAGGCCGCGACGGTCTCTCGGTTCTGGATCGCCGTGTTGACGAGGCCCTGGGCCTCCGCGGCCGACTGGGACAGCTCCGCGCCGGCGGTGCGCATGTCCGCCTGGGCGAGAATTCCGGCCGCGGTGGCGATCAGGATGCTGAACGCGCAGATCAGGGCGAGCGGCCAGCTGATCAGCATGACGAGCACGATGAAGACGGCCGCGAAGGGCAGGTCGAAGAGCGCGGCCAGATTGGCCGGCCCGTATACCGTATCGATCGTGTCGGCGGCGCGGGCGGCCTCGCGCTTCGACGCATCTCCCTGCGCTTCCGCCGAGGGACGGGCGGTCAGGAGGATCCCGAAGACTCCCGTCGCCGTCCGCTCGTTGTCGGCCCGGCCGAAATGAGCGGCGGTGCGCAGCCGGACGCGGCGGAAGACATGCTCGAAGCAGATCGCCAGAACGACCCCGGCCGTCAGCGCGGCCAGCGTCGCGTCGACGCCGTGCGAGACGTACCTGTTCAGGACGAGCATGACATAGAGGGAAGCGGCCACGCCCAGGAGGTTCGCCGCGAGGGACGCGGCGAGCATGCGCGCGACAAGACGCGGGCTCGACCGCAGGCGCAGAAGCAGCATTCTCATGGCGCGGCCATCCGATCCGTGCAGCCCGTCACCTCGCCCTCCCCGTCCGATCGCGGCCCTGTGCGTTGCTGCCGCGCGCTCCGGGGGACTGACGCTCCACCAGCGCGCGAGTCTGGATGTGGCCGGCCTCGAGCTGGCCGATCGCAGACAGGAGCCGGTAGGCGGCCAGCACCTCCTCGGTCTCGGCCGCCAGGGCATCGCTGCGCGCGTTGATCAGCGTCGTCTCGCCGGCCAGCAGGTCGATCAGCGAGCGCGTTCCCAGCTCGCGCTCGGACCGCGCGACCTCGAGAAACCCCTCGGCCAGGCTCGCCTGGTCGCGCAGGAGCTGGGCCTGGAGCCGTGCGCTCTGGAGGCGCGACCAGCTGTTGCGCACGGTCTCCAGAACCTGCCGCTCCTGGTCCGCCCAGGTTGCGTCCGCAAGGCGCAGCTCCGCTTCCGCGATGCGGAGCGTGTTGACCGCGGTCAGTCCCGCGTTGAGCGCGAAGGTGACCTGGACCTTGAACACCGTCTCGGACTGCCGGCCGAGCTGTCCCGTGACGTTGTCCTTGAGGTTCCGCTCCACGACGCCTTCGACGCGGGGATAGAGGCTGCGACCCCGCACGGATTCGATCCCCTCCTTCGCGGCCGCGGTGCTCAGCGCCAGCTCCTGCAGAAGGGGGTTGTGCTTGCGCGCCTCGTCGATGGCCTGGTCGAGCGTCAGGGGCAGAGCAGCCTTCGGCGGCGCCAGCACGTCCCTTGTGTCCGTCGCGAGCTCGACATGTCCGTAGAAGGCCTGGAAGCGGTTGAGGGCATTCTGCATCGCCTCCTGCGCGGCGACGCGCCTCGCCTGGGCGCCCGCGAGCTGGCTCTTGGCCTGGAGCACGTCTGTGCTCTGGCCGAAGCCTTCGCTCAGGCGAACCTCCTCGAGGCCGGTCTGGCGCTGGATGTTCGCCTCGGACTGGCGGGCATAGAGGAGCAGGTTATGCGCCCGGGCGAGGTTCGCGTAGGCGCTCAGCCCTTCGATCAGAAGGTCCTGTCGGGTACGCTCGATCGCGACCTCGGATCGGATCAGGTTCCACTGGGAGCGCCTGACATCCGCATTCGTCGCGTCGAAATCCCAGAGGAGCTGGGTCGCGCGGAACGAGACCTGGTTCGCGTTCAGATCCGTCCTGGTCTGCGGCGACGGCTTGTCCGTGACCTCGCGCCCGCCGTTCACCGCGACCGACACCGTCGGGTACCAGCCACCGTGGCTCACCCGCAGCGCGTTCCTGGCGCCATCGGCGGCGGCCTCCGCCGCGCGCATCCTGTCATGGGATTCGGCGGCCTTCTCGATCAGCGCCGCGACGGCATCCCTGTCCGCGGCATGCACGCCGGGCGCGCCGAGCAGGAACCCGGCCAGGACGGCCGCGAGAGGGAAGGACATGCGCATTGGCGTCTTGGAGTCTTCGTCGGATCTGTGCAGAGACTAAGCCGATGGCATTACCACAAAGGGATAGGACCCCCCGTGACATTGCGCGGCAGCGGCCGTGGACCTCCGCCTCAGGAATGATGGCTCGCGGCGTAGTCCGCCGATGACGGCTGTAGGCCGGTGCGGTCATGGGGCGGGTCAACGGGGATCTCGGTGGATGCAGCGGTGGCCGCGGCGATATCGATCGTCGCGTCGGCGCCGTCACCGGGGGGCGCCAGCCCGACCGAGGTCGCAAGCATCCGGGTGAAGTCGTTCGCCGCCGCAGGAGCGTCGTTCCCGACCGCGATGCCATGGGCGGCGACCAGGGACTGGACGGCGTGCCGAACGTCGAAGGACAGGCCGGCGACCTCGTGGACGCTGCCGTCGGTCAAAGTCATCGTCGTCCGCCCCAGGATGCGGCTGCCCTCGACCACTTCGGTACTCGGCGTGGACACGGCATCGAAGGACTGGATTCCGGCCTCTGCCATGGTCCTGAGTTCGGTTGCCGCGCTGACGCCGTCTCCGTCCGCGTCCTCCCAGATCAGGAGGCGGGAGAAGTCCGCATCGCGGTCGTCGACGAGGCCGTTGCGGTCGGTGTCGAGGCTTGCCAGGGCCGCAAGGCTGTCCGGGGCCCCCGAACGGAAATGCTCCGAGACCAGCTCGCTCGCGTCGGCGATCCGGCCGTCGCCGTCCGTGTCGTAGGCCAGCAGCGCGCTTCCCTTGCCGATCCAGGCAGTCTCGTCGGCGGCGCCGTCGGCGTTCATGTCGAAGAGGACGCCGTCCGACCGGGACGTCAGGTTCAGCCCGTGCCCAAGGAGATCCAGCACCACGGGATCCCCGTTCTGTGGGATCAGCCTGAAGTTGTCGACATGCAGGTTGGGGCTGACCGATGAATCCCCGTAGTCCGAGACGCCGAGGCCGAGGTTGAGAGTCGTGCCCGCCGCTACCAGGAGCTTGAAGGTGCCGCTCGCGCTCGCGCCCGTATTCGCGCTGGCGATGATCCGCGCCGAGCCGTTGACGACGACGAAGGCGAAATCGTTGAAGGAGCCACTGTCCTGGGTCGTGAAGCTCCAGTCGAAGGTAAGGAGGGAGTCCTTCGCGACGTAGTATCCTGCGGCCAGCTTCATGGCGCTGCCGGTCGTGGCCCCGCCGCCGGCCAGATTGTTGAGCGTCGACGGCGCCAGCCCGAGGAATCCGTCGATGTTCGCGATGAGCTGCCCGCCGGTGGCGTCGATCACCGCTTCCTTGGTCGGACCAGCAACCGTAACGGTCCCGATCGAGGCCCACTCGTCCAGCCCGCCGCTGTCGAAGGAGCCGTTCGGCAGCAGGGTGTTGCCGATCAGGGCGACGGTGTCGCTAGCGACCGAGAAGGCGCTCGTCCCGCCTCCGGCATCGATGGCGACCTTGGAGCCAGCGACCCCCGAGGTCTGGTCCCAGGCACGGATGGTCAGGGCATTGGGGATGCTGGCGGGCATGGAGCTGCCGGGCTCGAAGTACAGCCGGTCCGTCGAGCGGAGAAGAAGTGCATTGGCGGAGTTGTCGACGCCCCCGACCCGCTGCCAGCTCGCCCCGCCATCCGTCGAGAACCACCAGGTGCCGAAGGTCTCGTCGCTCCCGACGATGGCGATGCCGGCGGCGGACCCCGGGTCGAGGTCAGTCACGTTCCCAGGGGACGACCCGCTCAGGCCCACGAGCGCCCCGACCGACACCCCGGCCGTGCCGGTGGGCTGTCCCGACGCCCCCCCGGCGGTGACCGTCAGGTCGGCATCGGCGAGCACGGGCGCGTCGTTGACGTTGACCCCCGTCAGCGCGACGGTCGCCGCGCTGTAGGGCGTGCTGCCGCCGGTTCCTGTCGCGCTCAGATCCACCCTGCCGCCGGTGCCCACCGCTCCGGCGGAATCGTCGATCAGGCGCACGGTCAGCGCCGGCGTGCTCCCGTTCCAGCTCGCTGCGGGAACGAAGCGCAGGCTGTCCGCCGCTTTCACCAGCAGCGCCGAGGCGCCGGAGACCGTGCCCACGTCCGCCCAGGCCGATCCCGTCCAATATTGCCAGACACCCTGGCTTGCAGTCGCCGCATTGCCGACGATGGCGATGCCCGCGAAGCCGTTGCCGGCGGTGTCGCCGGGGACCGCGTCCGCCGCGTCGGAGAACAGGCCCGAGAACAGGGAGGAGACCGTGGCACCCGGCGCCGTCGTCGGATCCGCCTGGATGACGGGCACGACCGCGGAGGATCCGGTCGCGACCGGTGCGTCGTTGACGGCGGCGACGGCCCCGGTCAGCGCCACCGTCGTGGCGCTGTAGGGCGTGCTGCCGCCGGTTCCCGTCGTGCTCAGATCCACCTTGCTGCCGGTGCCGACGACGCCGGCGGAATCGTCGATCAGGCGCACGGTCAGTGCCGGCGTGGTTCCGTTCCAGTTCGCTGCGGGAACGAAGCGCAGGCTGTCCGAGGCCTTCACGACCAGCGCTGCGGCGTTCGAGACCGCGCCCACATCCGCCCAGGCCGACCCCGTCCAGTACTGCCAAACGCCCTGGGTGCCGGTCGCCGCGTTGGCGACGATGGCGATGCCCGCGAAGCCGTTGCCGGCGGTGTCGCCAGGAACCGCGTCCGCCGCGTCGGAGAACATCGAGGAGAAGACCGACGCGACAGTCGCTCCGCCGGGCGACGATGCATCCTCGACCATGTCCGGCATGGCGGCGGAGGATCCGGTTGCGACCGGCGCGTCGTTGACGGCGGTGACGGTGCTCGTCAGGGCGTTCGTCGCCGCGCTGTAGGGCGTGCTTCCGCCAGTCCCGGCGGCGGCCAGGTTCACGACGTTTCCGGAGCCGACCGCGCCGGCCGAATCATCGATCAGGCGCACGGTCAATGCCGGGACCGTGCCGTTCCAGTTGGGGGCGGGAACGAAGCGCAGGCTGTCCGAAGCCTTCACGAGCAGTGCTGCGGCTTCGGAAACGGCGCCGATATCGGCCCAGCCGGACCCCGTCCAGTACTGCCAGGACCCCTGCCCCGCGGCGCTCGCATTGGCAAGGACGGCCACGCCGGCGAAGCCATTGCCCGCAGACCCGCCGGCGACGGCGTCCGCCGCATCGGAGAACATCGAGGAGAACAGTGACGAGACCGTCGCGCCCGGCGAGTCCGTACCGTCCTCCAGCCCCGCGGCGAGGACCGCCGCGGATCCGGTCGCGACCGGTGCGTCGTTCACGGCCGCGACGGTCCCGGTCAGGGCCACCGTTGCTGCGCTGTAGGGCGTGCTGTCGCCGGTTCCCGCGGATCCGAAATCCAGCCTTGCGCCGGTGCCGACGGCGCCGGCGGAATCGTCGATCAGGCGCACGGCCAGCGCTGGCGTGGTCCCGTTCCAGTTAGGGGCGGGAACGAAGCGCAGGCTGTCCGAGGCCTTCACGACCAGCGCTGCGGCGTTCGAGACCGCGCCCACATCGGCCCAGGATGATCCCGTCCAATACTGCCAGACCCCCTGGCTTGCATTCGCTGCATTGCCGACGACCGCTACGCCCGCCAGCGCATTGGCCGCCGAGCCGCCGGCAATCTGGTCGGCGGCATCCGAGAACGTGGCGGAGAAAAGCGTCGAGACGCTCGCTCCCGCCGGGCTGGCCGCATTCTCGGCCAGGGTCTGGAGAGTAGCCGTGGTCGTTGTCGCGACCGGTGCGTCGTTCACCGGGGTCACGGCAAGCGAGAACCCCGCGGCCTGTCCGGAGATCGCCGTGAACCCGCCGACCTCGCCAAGGGCGATCAGGGGCTTTCCTGCGTCGCTGAAGCCGCCCTTCCAGGCGGCGTTCACGGCGCGCGCGCCAAGGGCGGGCGCATCGCCGTTGAAGCCGGCGATGGGAACGAACCGCAGCATGGCCGAGTTCAGGAGCACCAGCGCCGCCTGGTCGCTGACTGCGCCAAGGGCCGACCAGGTCGAGCCGTCCAGGCTGTACTGCCAGGTTCCTCCGTCGGAGCCCGGGTTGGAGACGATCGCCAGTCCCGCCAGGCTCGTGCCCGCAT
This sequence comes from Arenibaculum pallidiluteum, assembly GCF_017355985.1. Lineage (GTDB taxonomy): Bacteria > Pseudomonadota > Alphaproteobacteria > Azospirillales > Azospirillaceae > Arenibaculum > Arenibaculum pallidiluteum. The sequence goes on along the minus strand of NZ_JAFIQU010000004.1, from coordinate 46,375 downwards.
CGGCGGTTCGGAAGATCTGTTCGACCGCCTGGAGCACCGTGAACCCGGCCGGCGCGGCGCTGTCCTCCGCCAGCGCCAACGCCTTGGCGAATGCGGCCGCATCGAAGTCCGCGGCAAGATCCGGCGCCCTGACCTGGACCTGAACGGGCGGCGGCGCCTGCTGGAATGCCTGGACGGCGCTCGCCGGGCCGGCGGCCGATGCCGTCGTGAAGCCCGTCTTGTAGGCCGTCAGCGGGGATCCCGCGGCCTTCGTCGGCGCGGCGGGCGCGTCGAAGGAGGCCGGCGCCTGCAATCCGGAAGCGGACTCGGACTGCGATGGGGCCTTGGCCCCGGCATCCGCCGCATGCGTCTCGGGTTGCCGGCCCTGCTGCGATCCCGTCGCCGCACCGGCACCCGCGTCGCCGGCATCGGCGACCTGGGCCGCCTGCACCTGCGGGCCATCGGCCTTCCCCTCGGAATCGGCGGCCTCGGCCACCTTCTCGGCCTTGCCTTCCTCTCCGTCCTCGGAGGCCGCTTCGCCATCGGCCTGGGCTTCCGTGTCCTCGGCCTTGGCCTCCTCGCCCTCGGCGGCCTGCTCCTCGGAGGCCTCGCCTTCCGCGGCCTGCTCCTTGGAGGCCTCGCCCTCCGCCTCCGTCGTCTCGCCGGATTTCTCCTCGGACGCACCCGGAGTCGACATGGCCGCGAGGGCCTGGTCCTCGGCCGACACGGGGACGGATGCCGCCGCGGCGTTCGCATTCGCGACGGCCGTGGCGCTATGGGCAGCGGCCAGCGCCTGATCGACCGGTCGCCCGCTGGCGAGCGCCTCGGCCAGGGCGGCGCTCCCGCCCCCTGTGACGCCGAGATCCTGCAGCGCCTGCTGCACGTTCTCGCCGCTCGACAGGGCGACCGCCAGGGGATCCGCCGTGACGCCCCTGCCCGCCGCGTCGGCATTCGCCGCAACCGTCATCGCGCTCTGCTGTGCGCCGACCACGGCCCGCGCCGGATCCGCGCCACCGGCAAGCGTGGGGCCGAGCGCCGCGGCAAAGGCGCCGGCAGCCCCGGGATCCACGCCGGCCGTCGCTGCGAAGGACTGGACGGCTTCCTCGACCCGTTGGCCCGATGCAAGGGAGGAAACGAGCCTGTCGGTCGCGTTCAACGGGACCTCGACGCCTTTCTCGACCGCGGCGGCTTCGGCCTGCGCCTGCCGCGATCCGGCGAGAGCCGCCTCGGCATCCGTGCCTTGACCAAGCGCCATGTTCAACGACGCGGCGAACGCCGCATCGTTGATCCCCGCGGGACCTGCCGTGAATTCCGGCGCCTTCCCGGTAGCGCCATCGGCCAGGGCCGCCAGCATCCGGTCGCCGTCCGACTGCGAGACCTGCAGCGTCTCCATGCGCTCGACGCTCCGGGCCGCTTCCACGGTGGCGGAGGCAAACGCATCCGGGATGTCGGCACCGGAGGAGAGCGCCGATTCGAGCGCGGCAGCGAAGGCGTCCTGGCCTCCCGGCGCCCCTGACGCCGTGGCGGTGACGGCACCCGCATCTCCTGTGGCCAGGGACTGGGCGAGCTTCTGGGCCGGCGAAAGCTCGGCCGGCTCCATGGTGGCCAGCGCATCCTTCACGCGCGCAACCCTGTCGAGCGCACCGGAAAGCGCGTCGCCGGCCTGAGCCGGCATGTCCTGCGAGCGCGCGAGTCCGTCCGACAGCTCATCCAGGAGAACGCGGCTCAGCCGCTCGCCCGCGCCCGAGCCGTTCGGCGGCAGAACGCCGGCGTCTAAAAGGGCCGTCGCGACGTCGCTTCCCTGCGCGAGCGCGAGCGCCAGGTCGTGGTCGACGGAGGCCGGAGCGGAAGCCCGGCCGCTCTGGGCTAGCGCCGCCTGCACCAGCGAGGAAGCCGCCGCGGAGGCGGCGTCCGGAGCGGCGGATGCGCCGACCTCGGCCGTGAAGGCCTGCATCCACATATCGGCGAGCTGCCGGGCTCCGTGCTCGGGCAGGCCCTGCGCCGCCAGTGCCGACGCCATCTTCTGTGCGACGGCACCGATATCTCCCCGCCCTCCGAGAATCGCCGCGGCGGCCTCGTCGGCAAGCCCTTGCGGAACCGAGGCACCGGCCACCGGGCTCCCGTTCACCAAGCCCGTCTCCCCTGCCCCGCCGCTCTGGCGCACGTCGTCCGGCATCGCGATCCCTAATCCCCGGGGTCAATGAGGCTGTGCGGAACGGCCGCGCCCGTGCCGGGCATGCCGCGCCATCCATGTATCCAGGAAAGTCAAAGGGCGGGTGGCATTAGCATTGCGTTAACGGGGCGAACAAAAATCAGGCGCGCGCGGCCGGAAGGACGACTACTGGCCCCATTACATCTGCGCAAACATATTCATATCGGCCAGCGGAACATTCTTTCTGTCGTGCGCGAAGTTGATTGCGGCCGGCAAATTCGACGGCGGCTCGGGGCGGCGGCACCCCACGCGATAATGATGCGAATTTTACTATTGGGTTATTTTTTACCCATCAATATGCGCGCCGTACTGTGGATGTCTGCCCTCCAGGGGCGCCTCACCAGCCGAACTTCCAGCAGCCACAGCACGTGGCGGAGATGACCATGGCCGAGCAAGAAGAGATGCGCGCACGCGCGAAGACGATCGTGAAGCACCACGCCGCGATGGCGGCAGGCTTCGGAATGATGCCGGTGCCGTACGCCGATATGGCGGCCGTCGTGGCGGTTCAGATCAACATGATGCGCGAGCTCTCGACGCTCTACGGCGTGCCCTTCGAGAAGGAGCGCGGCCGGATCATCATCGCCGGCCTCCTGGGCGGCGGCCTGCCCTTCGCGGCCACCGGCCTCCCCCTGCTTGGATCCACGCTGAAGCTGGTCCCCGTGGTCGGCTCGGTGCTCGGCGCCGCGATCATGCCGGGCCTGTCGACCGCCACCACCATCGCGCTCGGCCGGATCTTCACGAAGCACTTCGAGGGCGGCGGCACGCTCCTGGACTTCAACATCGAGTCCATGCGCAAGGCCTTCAAGGGCGAGATGGCGAAGGCCAAGCAGGACGCCACCGACATCGAGGCGGAGGCCGCCCGCACCGCCGAGACGCCGTCGGCAGCCTGATTTTCACCCTTCCTCCGCCCCGGCGCACCGGCCCCATGCCGGCCGCCGGGGTGGAGCCCTGGACCTACGACATGACAAGCCTCTTCCCCGCGCTGTATTTCGCTCTCTGCATCCTGGTCGCGCTCTTCGGCGTCGGGCGCAGGGGCGGGTTCCTCCTGTATTTCGTGATCGCCTTCCTGGTGACGCCGATCGCGGCCCTTCTCCTCCTGATCGTGACGTCGCGCCGGCGGAAGCCGGCCGTCGCCTGACGATCCGGCCTCCGCGAGAGGATCACCAGCATGTCGACGCTCCTCTTCCTCCACGTCCTGGCCTGCGTCATCGTGGCACTGTGCGCCTTGGACCGCCGAGGCGGGTTTCTGCTGTACTTCCTCGCCTCGCTCTTCCTGACGCCCCTCGTCACGCTGGTGTTCCTCGTCGTCACCAGCTCGGCGCCCAAGCGCGAAGGGGTGCCGTCGCCCCGCCCCTGAAGGCCCCTCCGCCCCGAGTTCCCTTTCGGGGCTCGCGCGGGCCGGTGGCCGTGTTGAGCAAGAATTAACCATAACGTGATCAAAACGGCCGCCCGGGCCGGTCCGTCGGACGGGACTCTCCCGGCTGGGGCTTCCCGATGGTGGCCGGACCGGGCGGGCGCAGGACCGTTTCCGCCCCTGAGGATCCCCGGACCCGGATCGAGAAAAGGAACATCGGATGTCTGTCACCGCGGACGCGGAAATTGGCACAAGCCCCACGCCGGAGCAGGCCGCGCCCAGCCGCAGTGGCGCAGGGAGCCGGCTCGTGTCCTGGTTCCGGCGGCAGCAACGGAACCTGATGATCGGTCTGCTGGTCGGGCTGTTCGGGCTCGTCTACTTCCTGCCGTCGATCGTCTACTTCATCCCCGCGGGCCATGGCGGCGTCCTCTGGAAGCGCTTCCACGGCGGAACGCAGATGCTTCCGGCCCTTCCGGAGGGGATCAACCTGACCTACCCCTGGGACCGGATCGAGATCTACGATCTGCGCCTCAAGGAGGATTCCCGCTCCTACGAGTCCATCGCCAATGACGGCCTCGTGGTGACCACGGACATCACGATCCGCTACCGGCTCATCGGCGACTATCTCGGCACGCTCCACCAGACGGTCGGATCCGAATACCTCACCAGCCTGATCGTTCCCGAGGTGGGCTCCGTCGTTCGCGAGATCATATCCCGCTACAAGGCGGACGAGCTGTATGCCCAGCGCCGCCAGAAGATCCAGGAGGAGATCTACGATCAGCTCGTGGATCGCCTGATGTACCGCGGGGTGATCGGGGCGCGGGCGCCGCAGCAGACCGCGAGTGTCGCGGGTACGGACGAGGCCCTGCGCGGCTATGTCTTCGTGCAGGACGTCCTGATCCGCAACGTGGTCCTGCCCGAGGCTCTCGTCACCTCCATCGAGCGCAAGGTCCAGCAGGACCAGTTCGCGCAGGAATACGAGTTCCGCCTGCAGCGCGAGGCCTTCGAGAGCCAGCGCAAGCAGGTCGAAGCGCAGGGCATCAAGAGCTTCCAGGACACCGTCAACACCGGCATCACGGAGAACTATCTGCGCTGGCGCGGGATCGAGGCGACCCTGGAGCTGGCCCGCTCGCCCAATGCGAAGGTTGTCGTGATCGGCTCGGGCCAGAACGGACTGCCCCTGATCCTCAACACCGGCAACGAGGCGGGCGCGGCCCTCGACGCCGCCGCTCCGCAGCAGCCCGTGGACGGCCATCCGCCGGCCAACACGCCGCCTTCCGCCCCCGCAGCCAGGGCCGATCTGCCGGGCAAGACCGCCGAGCCGTCGCGCCCGGCGGAGCTGGCCGAGACCGCGGGACGGCGCAGCGATGCCGGCGCGAAGCCGGGTGCGGCGGGCTATCAGGGCGGCGAGCAGGCCGGCAGGAGCGAGCAGCCCGGCAAGGGTGATCAGCCGAGCGGGGGCGACCGCAGGCAGGCGGCGGAGAAGACCGTAGAAAAGTCGAAGTGACGGCTGCAGACGACCTGTCGGAAGGCGAAGAATGCCCCCTCTCCTGGAACTTCTCAGCCGGCATCTGGCACGGCATCGCCGCAGCCTGGCCGTGATGGCCTTCCTGGCAGGTCTCTCGAACACGCTGGTGCTGGCCACCATCAACGCCGCGACGGGCGTCGTCGGCGACCGCGACGCGACGCTCCGCTTCGCGGTGATGTTCGCGATCGCGATCGTGCTGTTCGTCCTCGTCCAGCAGAAGCTGATGCGCCGCGTCGCGACCGACGTCGAACGGACGATCGAGGACTATCGCGTCGCGCTCTTCGCGGCAGTGCGCAAGACCAGCCTGCCCAGCATCGAGGGCATCAACCGCGCCGAGCTCTTCGCCTGCATCAGCCGCGAGACACGGGTCCTCAGCCAGGCTACGCCCGCGATCGTGGTCGCGGGCCAGTCGGCGGTCCTCGTCCTCTGCACGCTGGTCTACATGGCCTGGCTGTCCATGACGGCCTTCATCATGTGGTCCGCCTGCACGGTTGTGGGCGCGATGGTGCATTACGGCCGGTCCAAGGAGATCCGGACCCGGCTGGCCGAGGCGTACCGGAAGGAGAACCAGCTCGTCACGCGGACCAACGATCTCGTCGACGGGTTCAAGGAAGTGAAGATGAACCGGCTGCGCGGAAGCGAGCTGGAACGCGACTTCACTGCCCTTGCGACGGAGGTGGCCGAGCATCGCGTGACGACGCAGATGCTGCACTCCCGCCACTTCGCGCTGTCCCAGGTGATGTTCTTCATCCTGGCCGGGCTCATGGTCTTCGTCGTGCCGATCCTCAGCCCGACCTTCGTCGACGTCGTCGTGATGACGACGACGGCATCGCTGTTCCTGATCGGCCCGCTTTCCTCGGTGGTGTCGGTCCTGCCGACCGTCGCCAACGTCAACGCGGCGGCGAGCGCAATCCTCTCCCTCCGTCGCCGGCTCGCGGCCATGGATGCGGAGGCCGCGTCGGACCAGGAGCCGTTCCGGGAGTTTCGGACGCTGCGCCTGGAGTGGCTCCTGTACCAGCACCGCGACGCGACCGGCGAAGGCGGCTTCACCGTCGGCCCGATCACGGTCACGATCGAACGCGGACAGACCGTGTTCATCACCGGCGGCAACGGCTCGGGCAAGACGACGCTGATCCGGCTGCTGACCGGACTGTACTCGCCGGACCGGGGAACGATCTGGCTCGACGGAAACGTGATCGACGCATCGAACCTGCCGGCCTATCGCGACCTCTTCTCCGCGGTCTTCTCGGACAACCACCTGTTCACGGAGCTGTACGGCATCGAGGAGATCGATCAGGCCTACGCCGACAGGCTGTTCGAGATCCTGGAGATCGGCCACAAGGCCCAGATCAGGGATCGCCGCTTCACCAACGTCATGCTGTCGGGTGGCCAGCGCAAGCGCCTGGCCCTGATCGCGGCGCTGCTCGAGCGGCGGCCCGTCTGCATCTTCGACGAATGGGCGGCGGACCAGGATCCCTATTTCCGCGAGAAGTTCTACCGGGTCGTCCTTCCGATGCTGAAGGATGCCGGCGTGACGGTGATCGCGATCACGCACGACGACAGGTTCTTCGACATCGCCGACATGCACCTGCACATGGAGGACGGCCGGCTGCACGTCGTCCGCGCCGCCCCATCCGGGGCGGTGAGCGCCGACGCCGGGCCGCCTGCCCTCGCGCCCGTCGAAGCAGCCTGAGGGACGACCGGCCATGCACCTGCTGATCCTCCTGCGCCGCCATGCGCCGCCTTCCGTGCTCTGGATGGCGGCCGCCTTCGTCGCCATCGCCGCGCTGGAACTCGGGCTGGGGCTGACCGTGACGCTCGCGGCGGACGCCGCGCCGGAGACGCGGTGGGCTGCCCGCGATCTCGGTGTCCTGCTCCTGGGATGCCTGCTGTTCTACGCCGCGCAGACGTTTCTGCTTCGGCGCGCCATGGACACCCTCGTCCAGAGCCTGCAGTCCGCGGCCGAGGCGGTCATCCATGGCATCGGGCGGAACGCGGGCGCCGGCAGCCGGTCCGGAGCCGATAAGTCCCGGGCGGACCATGCGGCCGAGGCCGTCAGCCTGCTGACCGATCCGGCGATCCCGTCGGCGTTGGCCGCCTGCATCGTCGTCGCCGTCCAGTCCTTCGTGCTCGTGCTCTGCGGTCTGGTCTACCTGGCAGCGGTCTCGAAGATCGCCTGCATCCTCGCATCCGTGATCCTGCTCCTGATCGCCGCAAGCCGGACGCTCGGGCGATGGGGCACGGCGGCACCGTTCGAGGCCATCCGGGATCATCAGCGCTCGGCCTACCGTACCCTGCTGAGCCTGTCGTCGCAGAGGCGGCGGCTTGCGCTCGACCAGGGATCCAGCGGGGGGCTGAAGGGCCGGCTGCTGGCCGACATCCACGCGATCGCCGCCTTGCACCGCTCGACCCACCGGGACATCGCGCAGGACAGCACGGTGCAGCAGATCCTCTACTTCCTGCTGCTCGGGGGCCTGATCTTCATGGTCCCGCTGGTGGACCCCGGATTCCAGGACAGGATGCTGGGCGCGGCGGCGGTGGCCATCTTCCTGTTCGGGCCCCTCTCGGCCGCGCTCAACACGATGCCTCTGTTCGACGCCGCCGACGTCGCAGCCAGGCAGATCATGGATCTCGGACGCGAGGGCGGTCTTGCGGAGGCCCGGCCGGACGACCGCTTCATGGCCTTCGCGGAACTGCGCCTGGAGGGGATCCGAACCGACGCCCCCGAAGCGGCGGGAGCGGAATCCGCCCCGCTCGACATCACCATCGGCCGTGGACGGTTCGTCGCGATCGTGGGTCCCGCCGGTTCCGGGAAGACCCGGCTGGCCGACGTGCTCATGGGCCTGGCCGAGCCCGCATCGGGCAGGATCTGGGTCGACCGCGCGGTGGTCGGACCCGAGACGCGGCCTTCGCTTCGGCAGCTCTTCGCCCTCGCCGAGGAATGCGGCGGCCAGGGCATGGGCGTCGCGCCGGCCGGCACCGCCGAGGCCTCCGCGTTGCTGGACCTCATGAGGCTCGGCGCCAGGGAGCGCTCGGCGCTGCGCGACGGCATCGCGTTGTCGGCGGCCGAGCGAATGCATGTCGAGGTCGCGCGCTCGGCCCTGTCGGACCGTCCCATCGTCGTGCTCGACGGCATCCTCGACGGCGCGGATCCCGCCTGGCGGGCGAATTTCCTGGCCTCCGTGCTTCCTCGCCTGACCTCGGCCGGGCGCACGATCGTCCTGCTGACCCGTCAGCCGGACCTTGCCAGGTCCGCCGATCTGCGCGTGGATCTCGCGCGCGAGGCGGTCCCGGCGTGATCCCTTTCGCACGCAAGGCATGAAGGCGCGTTCGTGAAACACCTGTTCCCTATCCGCCGGATCGGCCGCCTCGCGGCGGCGGCCGCGCTCCTGCTGGGCATGGCCTCGGCCGGGGCTTCTGCGACTGAGCTCTGGACAGTCGCGTCGGACCAGAACTTCCCGCCCTACAACTTCACCCTGAAGGGCAAGCGCACGGGCGTCGATACCCAGATCATCGAAGCGGTCCTGAAACGGATCGGGGTGTCGCCGATCCACCGCCCGATGAGCTGGTCCGAGGTCGTCGAGGCCGTCGACACCAACCAGGTTGACCTGGCCTTCCAGTTCATCGCCTCCCCCGAGCGGATGGAGCGGTACCGGATGGTCGGTCCCTTCCGGACGGGCGAGACCGTGCTGCTGACGACGAGCAACCGGAATTTCGACATCAAGGACATCGCGGACCTCCGCGGCTATCGCGTCGGCACCATCCGCGGCTTCACCTACGCCCCTTCCTTCGACAACGATGCCGAGATCGCGAAGCTCGCCGGCGCGAACGCGACCACGAACATCCGCCGGCTGATAAACGGCCGCGTCGACATCCTGATCGGTGACCGTCAGAGCTTGCTCTATTCCGCCGACGAGGACGGCAAGCTCGAGCGTGTGAAGATCGTCGGCATGAAGGTCGGCGACTTCCCGCGCTATGTCGCCTTTCCGAAGCAGAGGGCCGCGAAGGCCGAGCGCTTCGAGAAGGCGATGAACGAGCTGATCGCCGACGGCACGGTGGACCGGATCATCAGGTCCTGGCTGTCCGAGTGAGGGCGCGCGGCGCCTGCTCCATTCGGCAGGCGCCGCGCAGCGCGCGAAGCGCAGATCAGGCGGGTTGAGGAAGCCCGCCGACCTCCTGGACCGAGACGACCATGCCGCGCTCGACGTGCCAGTGGACGTCGGCGGCCGACAGGTATTCCCGGTCGTGGGTGATCGCGATGACCGTCATCCCGAGATCGCGCAGCCGGGGCAGGACTTCGCGGTAGAACTTGGCGCGGAAGTAAGGCTCCTGGTCGGCAGCCCATTCGTCGAGAACGCAGATCGGCTTCTTTTCAAGGATGGCGGCGATCAGCGCCAGGCGCTTGCGCTGTCCTCCCGACAGCTTCAGCGTGCTGAAGCTCCGCCCCTCGATCCTGGCCTTGTCGCTGATCTCGAGGAACTCGAGCATGTCCCTGGCAAGCTCCGCATCGATGGACTGGATGCCGTAGAGCTCCCGGAACAGGTGGTTGTCCGAGAAGACGACCGCGAAGAGCTTCCTGTACTGCCCGAGGGTGCTCGGCTCCACGACCATGGAATCGACCGTGATCCGGCCGTCGTAGAGCCTGTACAGGCCCAGGAGCATGCGCAGGAGCGTCGACTTGCCGGAGCCGTTGCCCCCCGTGACCAGGATCACGCGGCCGCGCTCGATCGTCAGGTTGACGGGGCCGATCCAGTACTCGCTTCCGTCCTGGCTGCGATGCCCGAAGAGCGCGTCCTTGAGGTGGATCGCCTTGAAGTTGTCGAAGCAGGATTCGGCCCCGTGGCTTTCGACGATCCGCGGAACCGGCAGCCGGTTCTCGAGCGCCAGCACGTTCATGGCGGCATTGTTGGCGCCCATGTAGCTCGGCAGGCTCCCCACGATGGTCAGGACGGGGCCCGCGACGAACATCAGCGCCAGCGCGATAGAGACGAGCTCGAACGAGTAGCTCGCGATCTGCGGCAGGACGAAGATCACGAAGAGGATGAGGATGTTGAAGGCCGCCTGCGATTCCACGACGGACCGGACATAGGCGTCGATGGCGACGTGCTTCCGCCGGCCAATGTCGTGCGCGACCTCCATCACCTTCCTGGACAGCTCGGAGGCGCGGCGGTCGTCCATCCGCAGCTCCTTGGCGCCGTCCATCATGTCGCCGACATGGCCGAGAAGGACGTTCTCCAGCTCGCTCGCCTCGGTGAAGATCTCCTCGGCCTGGACGCGCCGTGCCGCGACGATTGCGATGCTCGCTGCGACGAAGGCCAGGCAGCACAGCGCCGCCAGCGGCGAATGGACGAAGATGTAGAGCGTGATGGCCGCGATCACGAAAACGGAGTGCAGCATCTCCGCGATGATCGGCGAGCAGTACGAGATCGTCCGCATCTCGGCGCTGATGCCGGAATAGAAGGCAGCCCGGTCGATCTTGTCGGCCTGGAGGAACTCCGCATGGCGCAGCCGCGTCAGCAGGCGTTCCCGCAGATCGATGATGATCGCCTCGAACTGCCGGGACACCCGCCGCATCGCCTGTCGGTGCACGAGGGCATAGACCAGCGTTGCGCCGGCCCCGAGGACCAGCAGGTGGTGGCGCTCCTCGGATTCGAGCGCGGGATCGATGCCGGCATTGACGATCACGAGGATCGCCACGGCCGCCAGGGCGGAGACCGCCAGGCACAGCACCGTCCATTTCAGCATGCCGCCGGCATGCCGGATCAAAAGCATCAGCAGCTGCATGGCACGCCCCCGGCCGGCACGGTTTCGGCTCGCCGGGCCGGGGTGCCGCCCGGGACGCCGGCAAGAACGCCGCTCTGTGCGAGCCAGCGCCGCGCCACTTTCGTCGCGTTGTCCTCCGACAGGCGGGCCTGGCAGATGATCTCGACGGCCTCGGCCCAGCGCGGGTTGACCTGGCGGAAGGCGGCGATCGCCGGGCTGTCGAGCTTCGCCTCGTTGATCTCCAGCGCCATGCCGGACAGCCCGTAGCCCGCCCAGTTCCAGTCCACGACGCCCTCGGCGGGCTTGTAGTACTGTCCGAAGTAGCGATGCCCGACCCAGTCGCGGACCTCGCGGTCGAAGGCGTCCGTGGCATGGTCGAGCCGGGGCGTGTAGCGCTCGAACAGCATCGGCATGTACCGGTAGGAGCGATACCCCACCGCGCTGTAGTGCCAGTACCAGGGAAGCTCCGGCCTGACCCTCAAAGCCTGGTCGAACATGAAGGCGACCATGCCGCGGAGCAGCTCGTTCGTGCCCCAGTACGCACGGTCGACCACGCAGTGCGGCGTGTGGAAGATGCCGACCGTCCGGCCGGCGACCGCCGCGACGGTCTGGTAGAGCGTGGCGAAACCCACCAGCTCCGATGTCGCCTCGTCGTGGAGGAGGATGCAGTGGTCGAGCGCCTCCGCCTCCTGCGCGAAGTAGTCCTCGCCGTATCCCTCGAACCACTGGCCGAAGAGCGCGAACATCCTGCGCCGATCGTCCGGGCCGAGGCTGCCGCCGGCGACGATCGAGGTGCTGACGGGGCGGGAACTCATGTCGCGGTCTTCTCCGAACTCTTTTCCAAGCCCATTTCCGACATCCGCGGGCGCGCCGTCGGGGCGCTCACGCCTCGACCAGGCCCAGGTAGCGGCCTGCGCCGATCGCACGGACGGCCGAGCAGATCTCCTCGTAGTTGCAGGTGAGCTCCTCGCCGGCCGCAATCGGGCGGAGCGCACGAAAGACGCGCCAGTCGTCGGCCACGGCGCGGCCGATGTTCGGCGCGTCAGCATGGTTCACGAAGCAGGCGTGATCGCCGAACACGAGGATCGAGCCGTTCCCGAGCTCGCAGCAGTGGCTTTCCAGGATGCGTGCGAAGGTCGGGAAGCTGCGCCGCATGGCGTCGTCCGGCACGATGATCCGGTCGATCCGGTCATCGAAGGTCCAGACGGGCGTTCCGGCCGGAAGGAACTCGGTCGCGAACAGCCCCTGCCCCTCGATCGTGCTGGGGCCGAGGCGGGTGTCGATCATAAGCGGCATCGTGGCTACCGGATTTTCGGGCAGAAGGCGGAACGGGGCGGGCCTGACCGGCCCACCCCTTCGCGGGTCAGGCGGGCACCTTCGCGGCGGTGCTCGCGTCGAACCCGAACATGCCGGCATCGGTCAGGAACTGCTCGGCGATCGAGGCGTCGATGCTGTTCAGGCAGGTGCCGACATAGTCGCCGAACCGCGGCGGCGGGGCGAAACCCTCGGCGAGCAGGCGCGTATTGTCGAAGGCGATGTCCTGGGCCGTGAACCGGTGGTACTTCCGGGCGCCCATCGCCATCGTCCTGTGCATCACGTCGCGCTGCGGGAACCGGCGCCGGAAGGCCTCGTCGAACGGCTTCCAGCCGATGGCCGCCCTGTGGTCGAAGAAATCGTAGGGACGGGTGCCGTCATGGCCCGCGGCGGCGAAGGCCGCGGCGAAATCCGTCCACGACATCCGTGCGCCCACGCCCGCCGACACGTGGTAGAGCGCATGCGCGAGGTCCGGCTTGCGCAGGAGGTCGTGCAGGCGCGCCGAGACCCAGTCGACCGGCACGATGTCGATGAAGCCGTTCTCGTGGCAGGGCAGGATTCCGGTGTGGTCGACCAGCCGGAAGAACCAGAAGATGCTCGAGCTGGGCTTGCAGCCGAGCCGCGTGTGGCCGGTCACGATGGACGGCCGGGCAACGACGATCGGCAGGTCCGGGAATGCCGCTGCCAGCGCCATCTCGGCCGCCGCCTTGCTGCGGGTGTAGTCGACGATGTGCGGGCTCCCGTTCGGCGGCGGGGCGGCTTCGACGACGGTCTCCAGGTGGCGCGACTCACCGCAGCAGAAGGCCGTGCCGACATGGAGGAAGCGCCGCAGGTGCTTCATGCGCCGTGCGCGGGCCGCGAGCGCCAGCGTCCCATCGACATTGATGTGCCAGACGGATCCCTTGCTCTCGAACGAGGTGTCCGCCGCGCAGTGCACGATGTGGGTCACCGCATCCAGGCGCGGATCGGCGCTCAGGGGCAGCGATTGCAGGTCGCCTGGCAGGATCTGGCACTGGCGGGCCGCGATCGCCGCCGTCTCGGGGTCGCTGTGGAGCGCCAGGTTCTCCTCGAGCCGCCTGCGGCAGGCTTCCACGTCGGATCCGCGCACGAGCAGCAGGCAATCCTCCGCGGAACCGTTGCGGAACGCGTCCATGTAGAAGGAACCGCCAAGAAAGCCTGTCCCGCCGGTCAGTAGAATCATAGTCCCGTCACTTTCTCAGGAGGAAAGCAGATCCTCCGGCACCGGCGAGACGGGCCCAGCGCTCCCTGGACACGGCGGCTCTCGGTGGCGTCGGATCGCCCATGGTGAATCGCCGTACGAGCGACGAAATGCAGTGCGGGAAGCTAGTTCCATTGGCTTAATCGCAAGTTAACTGAACCCCAGGCACGTTAATAACTGTCAATCATTCGTAATTCGAATGAGCCCAGGTAATAACGAAGCGCCGCTGTATCTGGAAAGTAACTCCGGCCGAGCCATCTGGCTGAAAGACGATTTTCCTCGTCGCGATTAACCGATCGTTCACGCGCGACATAGATATGTTTATTTCGTCGGTAACATCCGAATTGGTGTGCGCACCTGCTTCGTAACGGCCGCTCCCGTGCGAAGCGCCGCATGCGCCTGCCGAAACGTCGGGCCGACGCCCATGTCGCGTGAACCGGAAGACCAATCTGAAATGATCAAGCATATCTCGGCCGCGCTGCTCTGCGCCTGCGTCGCCGCTTCGAACGCTTCGGCCGCCGAGGATGGCGGCAGCTATTTCGGAACGTTCTCGGGGAACGCCGCCCTGGCCACGGAATACGTCGCCCGCGGCATCAGCCAGACAGGCGTGCGCCCCACCTTCCAGGGCGGCCTCGACTGGAAGTACGAGGCTGATGGCATCACTCCCTATGTCGGAGGCTGGGCGTCCAAGGTCGACGGTGAGGGTGCGCTCGGGATCCCCGGCGCCAACTACGAGCTCGACCTCTATGCGGGAACCGTCTTCAGCTTCGGTGGCGCGGACCTGGACCTGGGTGCGACCCGGTATGTCTACCCCGGCGAGAATGCCTCGGGATACGACCCCAGCTACTGGGAAACCAAGGTCGGGCTGAGCTACACGATCGGCGACTTCGCCCAGCCTGCGCTTACCTATAACTATACGCCGGACTATTCGGGCACGGGCTTCGTCGGCCACTACGTCAAGGCGGAGCTGACCATCGCCCCGCCCGAGCTGCCGCTCGGCCTGTTCTTCAACGGGTCCTTCGGCCGCAGCATGTTCAGCGGCGACACGATGCTGGACTACAACGACTGGTCGCTCGGCGCCGGCGTCCAGATCGATGGCGCGACCATCACCCTCATCTACACGGACACGGACATCGGCAAGGACAGCTGCCCGAAGTTCTGCGACAGCCGTGTGGTCGGAACCGTCCAGTTCGTCTTCTGAGCGCGACCGCCGTTCTGAAGGTGGGGCGCGGGCGTGACATCGCGGCCCGCGCCCTGCCCGTGCGCTCCGGGATCAGTAAGGCTGGTCGCCGAGAACGGTTGCCCTGTGGACGATCCGGCGGTGCGGCAGGTAGTCGTTGACCGCGTAGTGCTGGGTCGAGCGGTTGTCCCAGATCGCGAGATCCCCCACCTTCCAGCGCCAGCGCAGTGTGAACTCGGGCTTGCTCGCGTGCTCGAAGAGGAAGCGCAGCACAGCATCGCTCTCCTTTTGGCCGAGCCCCAGGATCCGCGTGGTGAAGCCCTCGTTGACGAACAGGCCCCTGCGCCCGCTGACGGGATGGGTCCGGACGACGGGATGCTCGACCGGCGGGTTGGCCGCCCGCGCCCGCTGCCAGTCAGCCGCGGCCTCGGGCGTGGCAAACCGTCCGGGCGGGAAGGATTTCTCGAAGTCATGGACGGCGCGCAGCCCGTCCAGCAGGCGCTTAAAGGGCTCCGACAGTGCCTCATACGCCGCGAATGAGCTGGCCCATAAGGTATCGCCGCCGCCGGGCGGGATGAGCTTCGCGGACAGCACCGCAGCTTTGGGCGGTGTCCGGATGAAGGTCACGTCGGTGTGCCAGTTATCGTTGTCCGTCGGGTTCTCGGCATGGGTGTCCAGCACGATGATCTCGGGCTGGTCCGGAACCCGTGGATAGATCGGGTGGATGTGCAGGTCGCCGAAGCGTGCCGCCAGATCTCGATGCTGCCGCGGCGTCAGCGGCTGGTTCTCGAAGAAGAGCACCTGGCGCTCGACCAGCGCCCGGTCGAGCGCCGCGACCGTCTCCTGCGACAGCGGGCGCGTCAGGTCGAGGCCAGTGACCACGGCGCCGATCGCGGGGCTGATGGGAGTCACGGTGAGGCTCTGAAGCAGCGTGTCCGGCATGGCGGGGTTCCCTTCGAAAAGTGTCACCTGTGGCCCTGCCAGGGCACGCAGGCGCGTTGGATGAGGCGGAGGAGAACGTCCAGGACCAGCGCGACCGCGGCGATGACCAGGATGCCGAGCACGACGACGTCGGTCGCGAGGAACTGGGCCGCGGACTGGACCATGAAGCCGAGGCCGCGTGTGGCCGCGACCAGTTCGGCCGCCACCAGCGTCGACCAGCCCACGCCGAGGCCGATGCGGATCCCGGTCAGGATCTCTGGCAGGGCCCCGGGCAGGACGACTAGGCGGACGACCTGCCCGCGCGAGGCGCCCAGGGACCGGGCGGCATTGATGCGCTCGCGGTCGACGGACCGGACGCCCGCGGCCGTCGCTAGCGCCACCGGCGCGAACACCGCGAGATAGATCAGCAGGACCTTGGAGATCTCGCCGATCCCGAACCAGATCACCACGAGGGGCAGATAGGCCAGCGGCGGGATCGGCCGGTAGAACTCGATGGGCGGCTCGAGGATCCCGCGAGCGAAGGGGTTCAGCCCGATCGCCAGGCCAGCCGGGACCGCCGTCAGCACCGCCGCGAGAAGAGCCGCGAACACGCGTCCGAGGCTCGCCAGCAGATGCTGGGCAAGGGTCGCGTCGACATAGCCGTCGGCAGCGACGCGTATGGCCTGGGTTGCGACGGCCTCGGGGCTCGGCAGGAAGAGCGGCGGCACCAGGCCGGCATGGGAGATCGCCCACCAGAGCGCAAACAGCACGACCGTCGTCACGATCGCCGTCGTGCCGAAGACCCGCCGGCGCACGCCGGTTCTCCGCCGCGTCGAGGCCTGCCCCTGCCCTGCCGGCTGTTCGGCCCGCCGTTCCGCCGCGGCAGCGGCCCAGAGAATAGCGAAGATGTCGGGCATGGCGTCAGACCTGGGCGTTGGCAAAGACGAGATCGCGGACCTGCTCGCGCGCAGACACGAATGCCGCATCGGACTTGACGCGTCGGGCCGAGGTCTCGGCGGCGGCCTCTCGGCCGAACTCGAGATCGAGCTCCGCCGTGACGCGGCCCGGCCGCGGGGACATGATGACGAGGCGCGTTGCCAGCAGGACCGCCTCCTCGATCCCGTGCGTGATCAGGAAGATGCCCTTCCCGGTGCGCGCCCAGAGATCGAGGAGAAGCTCCTGCATCTGCTCCCGCGTCATGGCGTCGAGGGCGCCGAGCGGCTCGTCCATCAGCAGGAATTCGGGGTCGGCCGCGAGGGCCCGTGCGAGGCCGACGCGCTGGCGCATGCCACCGCTGATCTGCCAGACCTGATGGTCGGCGAAGCCTGCGAGGCCGACCAGGTCGAGCATCGCGCGTGCGCGCTCGCGCCGCTCTTTCCTGGGCATGCCCCGGAGCCGAAGCCCGAACGCCACGTTGTCGATCACGTTCAGCCAGGGCAGCAAGGCATCGTTCTGAAACACGACGCCCCGCTCCGCGCCCGGCCCGAGAACCGGATGATCCCCGTGGGTGACCCGGCCGGAGGTGGGTGCGAGGAACCCCGCCATCAGGTTCAGCAGCGTGGTCTTGCCGCAGCCAGAGCTCCCAAGCGCGACGACGAAACTGCCGGGCTCCACCCTGACCGAAACCCGGTCGAGGGCGGAGACCGTTCCGCCGTCCGGAGCGTCGAAAAGCACTGTCGCGTTCTCTACCGAGAGGATGGCCATGATGCGCGTTTCCGTTCCGGTCGACGGGACCCTGGCCGGGACTAGCGGGCCGCTATGGCGTCCTGAACGAAGCGCGGCTCCACAAAGGCCCCGTAGTCCGGAAGCAAACGGTCGATCCGCCCCTGCTCCTTGAGGAAGGCGGAGGTCCGCTGGATGGCAGCGACTGTGCCCCCGCCCAGGAGCGACGGGCTCGCCTGCTCGGCGGCGGTGGGAAACGCGTTGCCGGCCAGCACTGCTGGGACGTCCTCGGCCTTGGCGCCCGTCAGCTTGGCGATCTTCGCAGCCTGCGGCGACGAAACCGTCCAGGCGGAGGGGTCCCTGTGATAGGCGGCGTAGGCATCGTCCGTCACGCGGACGAAGGTCCTGACCACGTCGGGGTTAGCCGAGGCGAAATCCTTGCGCGCGATCCAGGCGTCGAAGGTGGGTGCCCCCCAGGATGCGACCTCCTTGGAGGTCACGAGGACATCGCCGCTCTCCTTGATCTTGCCGAGGGCGGGATCCCAGACATAGGCGGCGTCGATGTCGCCGCGCTGCCAGGCCGCTCCGATCTCCGGTGGCCTCAGGTTGACGATCCGGACCTGCTTCGGATCGATGCCCCAGTGCTTGAGCGCGGCAAGCAGGCTGTAGTGGGTCGTCGACACGAAGGGAACCGCCACCTTCCTGCCGACGAGATCCCCGGGCGCCTTGATACCGGCCCCGTGGCGCACGACCAGCGCCTCCGCCTCTCCGATCAGCGTCGCGACATGGATGGTCTGGATCGGCAGTTCCCGGCTCGCCGCCGCGGCGAGCGGGCTCGAGCCGACATAGCCGATCTGCACGTCGCCTGCCGCGATGGCCGTGATCACGTCAGCCCCGGAATCGAAGCGACGCCAGTTGATCTTCCATCCTATCGCCTTCTCGTAGGTGCCGTCTGCCTGGGCCACCTTCGCGGGGTCGATCGTCGTCTGAAAGCCGATGGTCACTTCGCGGTCCGCGGCGCGGGCGGCTCCCGCCGCGAGAAGGACCGCGGTGGCAGCTGCGAGAATTCCGCCTATTCTGTTTGCCATGATGGTTCTCCCCGATGCGGGGGCGGGTATTCCCTGCCCCCTGTTGTCGCTAGTTGTGGGCGTTGCGTTCGCCCCCGGCAGCGGCAAGGTGCCGGGCTGCGCGCTGGGCCTGGTCGACGCGCCGGAAGAATCGCCCGTCGAGTTCGCGGAAGGCATGGTCTGCCACGAAGAACGTGAAGCCGCCGCGCTGGGCGACGACGATCCCGGCTGACCGGCCCTGAACCTCGATGGCGTAGGCATTGCTGGAAACGTGCATGGTCATACCCCTGGGAGGGCGCCGCGCGGGCGCCCATCCTCGACTGGAATGCTGTGTGACCGGCCGACAGGCCGGCTCAGGCGGATCCTGCGACCGGCGCGGTCAGCGACAGGACCCGCGACACATCCCGGGGGTGGTGACGGAAGTGTGGGAAAGGCACGAGCGCCGCCGGACGGCAGGCGCAGAGGTGTCGAACGTCATCCGGTCTCTCCAAGGTTCCACGACCGGTGATCGTGGCGCTTAGCGTTTGGTGTCGCGGCGCAAGCAGGGGCCGAAAATTCCCGCGGCGATACGTCATCGCGTAGAACAGTATTTAATACCATATGCGACGAGTCAATGCTGCAGAATTAACGAGACGCGACTGTGTAACTGACGGGCGTCGGTACAGACCGGGATCGCGGTTGGACCGGGCAGGACGGGGCTGCGCGATCCCATGCTTGCTACTGGGGAGGGCCGGCCTCGGCGTGAACGGCGTCGATCAGCCGCTTGTCGACCCATCTTCCATAATCCACCCTGCCCTTGAGGAGGCCTGCCGCGATCATGACCTGCTCCTCCTCCTGGAAGGAGCGGAGCGTTCCCTCGGTGATCCTGGGATCCTGGTTGAACACGCCGCCGCGATAGGTCGCCCGCACCGAGGCTTCCGAGCCGGTGTGTTCAGGGTGATGGGATTGGACTGCGTCTGCGGCATCGCGCGCTCCCTTCCGTGGACAAATCCTGCCGTGTCGCTGGCGCGGGCCGAAGCTTTTCGCAGCCTGCATTGGGCTCAGGGGTCTTTAGTTACATTCTTTGAGGTGCGCGTTTTTCCGTCAATGGAACGGTTTTTCTGATTTCTATGCGATGGAAGGATGTTGTTTTTCCAAAATGTCCCTACAGGACCGTTTTATCCTCTTGGCCGTCGTCAGGACGTCTCGGCACTCGTTCCCCGATTGGTCGGTTGCTGCCCCGCAGGAATCAAGGCGGAGATCGGCAACGACCTGCCCTACCTCCAGGCATCGCGGTGACCCCCGGCTTGCCGAGCTGCGCCGTCAGACGCTGGCGCAGCTCGGCCTGGATGCGGTCTGGCAGCCCAGGGATCACGCCAGGACCGGAGTCAGGTCCGGGTCGCTCTTGGCCATGGCCCGCCTGTAGGCCGGCCGTTCACCGATGCGCCGGAGATACGCGCGTATGCTGGGATAGGGCGAAAGATCGACGGGTTGGAACAGCCGCATCGTGGTTAGCGAGAAGACACTCATGATGTCCGCCGCGGTGAACTCAGCGCCGGCGAGATGGTGGTTCTGCGCCAGCCGCGCCTCGATCAGGGCGAGCACGCTGTTTAGCCGCTCCTGAGCCGAGGCCTGGACCGGATGGTCCGGCGCCAGCCCGCAGCGCCCCACGGTCAGTGACCGGAGCATGGCCGGCTGAAGATTGCCGTTGGCGAAATGGAACCAGTAGAGATAGGCCGCGAAGTCGGGATGCTCTGGCCCGTGCTGCAGGCGGCCGCGACCGTGCTGCGCGAGGATGAACTCGACGATGGCGGCCGATTCCGCCAGCAGCATTCCCTCGGCTTCGATTAGGGGCGCCGCGCCGAGCGGATGCAGCGCCTTCAGCTCCGGTGGCGACAGGCGCGTGACGGGATCGCGGGTGTACTTCTCGAGCGTGTAGGGAACGCCGAGCTCCTCGCAGAGCCAGACGATCCGTTCCGACTGCGAGTGGCCGAGATGGTGGATTTTCAGCATTGGGCTCTCCTCGGAAGCCATGGGGACAGGCGCGTCCGCTCGCGCGACATGCACGGGAATGCAGCTTCGTTGATGGGGCGATCGGCCCTCGCCCGGACGCCGCACCGCGGGTGCCGGCTGTCCTGCGAAAGCCGGCGGCGTCAGGTTGCGTCGGCCATGCGTTCGACCGGGATGGAGGAGGACGGACGCCCGCGGCTCTGTCCGCGGATGTCGGTCGGCAGGTAGCCGAAGCGCGCCCGGAACCGCGCCGTGAAGCGCGATGCCGAGGCATAGCCCGCGGCCAGCGCGACATGCAGCACGGGAGCATCGGTGTTCTGCAGGAGGGCAAGCGCATGCGACATGCGGACGTCCTGCAGGAGGTCGCGAAAGGCAACGCCCTCGGCCGCGAGCCTTCTGCGGAGCGTCGGGACGCTGGTTGCGGCCTCCCGCGCCACCCGTTCCATCGACCAGTCGGCGGACGGATCGGCCGAGAGAATACGGCGGACCTGCTGCCCGATCGACTCCGGCCCGGGAGGCGCGAAGCGGAAGCCCCGCTCGCCGAGCCAGAGCAGAACCTCCTGTAGGCGGTGCGTGGCGATGCTCGCCGGCAGGGCGTCGGCGTCGCTCAGGGCGTCGAAGGCGCGGTGGAACGATGTGTGGAACGCCGCGTCCAGGCCGCCGTGCAGCGCGACGCGCGGGCCTGCATGGCGTCCGGCGACGGCGGCGGTGGCAAGCAGCTCGGGGAGCCAGGCGATCCAGAGCGCCCGATAGGTGCCGCCGCGGCCTGGCGTGTTGGCGATGTCCACCACCTCGCCCGCCTGGAGCGTCAGGGCTTCGGCGGCGCCCGCGGTGCATTCCCCGCCTGACCAGCGGATGCGTTTGCGCCCCTCCTCGACGAGGATCAGCGTCGCCTGCTCCACCATGACCCGACGCGACGTCAGATCGGAGCGCTGCACGATGTGCCCGGCCGCTCCCACGCCGGGGCGCGCGAGCACCATGCGGGGCCCGGACGCGAGCCGGACGCTGCTGGTTGCGCTACCTTGGGGCAGCCGGGAAATCATGCCTGCCTCGGGCTCGGGTGGGCGATGACCCAATCTGTCAGCAAAAGCGCCGGCGGTCGCGCCTCTGACGCTCAATCTTTGTGCCGATCCGATCAATGCGGCGCGATCGGAGCCCGAGGGATGCGGGCGGGCCCCGCCCCACTCCGGCCCTCCATGTGAAGCTTCGGAGTCCAGATCCGACGGCTTGCACATCGCGTTTACGTGGAATATCGCGAAAAGCGCTTCTGATAAGCGGTAAATGCAGAGGCAGCTCTCTTGCCTGGAACTGTGCTTCTAAGTAGCGTGCCCCGAAACCGCTGGTACCGCGGCTGCGCATCGCAGAGGCGGCATTTACGGCATCCCTCTTCCACAAACACGGGGCATCAGTATGAAACGCCTGAAATCGCTGCTCATCGCGGGCTTGCTGCAGGTGGCGGCCCTGTCCGCGGCCCACGCCCAATCGGATCTTGAGCGCATCAAATCGGAAGGCGTGCTGAAGATCGGGACCGAGGGCACCTATGCCCCCTTCACCTATCACGACACCTCCGGTGCACTCGTCGGCTTCGATGTCGAGCTTGGGCGCGAGGTCGCCAAGCGCATGGGCGTGAAGGCGGAGTTCCTGGAGGGCAAGTGGGACGGCCTGATCGCCGGTCTCGATGCCCGGCGCTACGACGCCGTGATCAACCAGGTCGGCATCACCGAGGCGCGCAAGGCGAAGTACGACTTCTCCGAGCCCTACATCGCCAGCCGCGCCGTGCTGATCGTCCGCGGCGACAACGAGAGCATCAAGAGCTTCGCCGACCTGAAGGGCAAGAAGTCGGCTCAGAGCCTGACCAGCAATTTCGGCAAGCTCGCCGAGGCCTCGGGCGCGCAGCTCGTCGGGACCGACGGTTTCGACCAATCGATCCAGCTCGTCCTCAACGGCCGGGCCGACGCGACGCTCAACGACAGCCTGACCTTCCTCGACTTCAAGAAGCAGAAGCCCAACGCCAACGTGAAGGTCGTGGCGACCGAGGACAAGGCAAGCCATTCCGGCATCATCGTCCGCAAGGGCGAGACGGCGCTGGTGGCCGCCATCAACCAGGCGCTGGAGGCCATCAAGGGCGATGGCACCTATAGCAAGATCTCCCTGAAGTATTTCGGCGCGGACGTCTCGAAGTAGGAGCGGCTTGCGACCTGCTCCCTCTCCGCTGGAGAGGGAGCCAATGACGCCGGGCGAGGGTGGCAGTGACGAAGTGCGTCTTTCTCGCCAGACGCCTCGCCCGGTCCGAGCTGCGCATGTTCTTCTGTTCCCCTCCAGTGGGACGGGCGTGCCCGCCCACATTCCGCCCCCCGAAACGCGAAAGGCCCCATCGCCGTGCTGCACTGGCTGACCCTGATGGCGGATTCGCTGCCGTCGTTGCTGTGGGCGGCACTGGCCTTCACCGTGCCGCTGACGCTGGCCTCCTTCGCGCTCGGTCTCGTCGTGGGGCTGATGACCGCTGTGATCCGGCTTTTCGGGCCGCCGCCGTTGGCCGCCATCGTCCGCTTCTATGTCTGGATCATTCGCGGCACGCCGCTGCTGGTGCAGCTCTTCCTGATCTTCTACGGCCTGCCGAGCGCCGGCATCGTGCTGGATGCCTTCCCGGCGGCGCTGATCGGCTTCACGCTGAGCGTCGGCGCTTACACGTCTGAGATCATCCGCGCCGCGATCGGCTCCGTTCCGAAGGGCCAGTGGGAAGCCGCCTACTCCATCGGAATGAGCTGGACGCAGGCGATGCGGCGCACCGTCCTTCCGCAGGCCCTGCGCGTCGCGGTGCCGCCGCTGTCCAACAGCTTCATCTCGCTCGTCAAGGACACGTCGCTGGCGGCCGCCATCACGGTGCCCGAGCTGTTCCAGGCGGCTCAGCGCATCGTGGCGACGACCTACGAGCCGCTCATCCTCTATGTCGAAGTGGCGCTGATCTACCTGGTGCTGAGCTCGGTTCTCTCCGCGATGCAGGTCCGGCTGGAACGGCGGCTGGCGCGGTACGGCGGATTTCTGGAGGCCAGGTCGTGATCGGACTGTCGAATATCGAGAAGCGCTTCGGCGACGTGCCGGTCCTGAAGGGCGTGTCGCTGACCGTGGCGGAGGGGTGCGTCACCGCACTGATCGGTCCGTCGGGCGGCGGGAAGAGCACGCTCCTGCGCTGCATCAACCTCCTGGAGATCCCGAACTCCGGCACGCTGCGCATCGGCGAGGAGGAGATGTCCTTCCAGCCCGGCGTCAGGCCCGGCTGGAAGGACATCCAGAGGCTGCGTGGCCAGACCGGCATGGTTTTTCAGAACTTCCAGCTCTTTCCCCACCGCACCGCCATCGAGAACGTGATGGAGGGGCTGATCACGGTCCAGAAATGGCCGGCGGAGAGGGCGCGGGAGCGCGCCGTGTCCCTGCTCCGCAAGGTCGGCATGGACCATAAGGCCGATGCCTGGCCGGCGACGCTGTCGGGCGGGCAGCAGCAGCGCGTCGCCATCGCGCGGGCGCTCGCGCCGTCGCCGCGCGTGCTGCTGTGCGACGAGCCCACCTCCGCCCTTGATCCGGAGCTGTCCGGCGAGGTCGTGGAGGTGCTCGGCAAGCTGGCCGAGGAGGGCACCACCATGGTCATGGCCACGCATGACCTGCGCCTCGCCGCCACGATCGCGCACGAGGCCGTGTTCCTGGAGGACGGGCAGGTCGTGGAGACCGGTCCCTCCCGCGAGCTGTTCGCCCGTCCCGCGCGTGAGCGCACCAGGCGCTTCGTCGCGACCCTGACCCAGCAAGGGCAGCACGGCGAAGGCGTCTAGGGCACGCGCAGGTCGCCCGCGGGTTCGTCACGCCGGCCGGTCGTAGCCCTGGGCCTGCGCCTCGGACTCCCATGCGGCGATGAGGGCATAGTCGGGCAGGTGCACCGGAGCAAATCCGGCGAGGCACAGCCTCGCCGCGATATCGGCGCATTCGGGCGCCTCGGCGAAGCCCAGCAGCGCCGCCCGGAGCTGCGCGACCGTCTCGTCGGGACAGCCGGGACCTGCCACCAGGAACGGGATCGGGGCAGGATCCGTGGTGGCCACGATCCGGATGCGCTCGTCCAGCGTGGGATCATGGCGTCGCATCAGGTCGAGGGCGTAGCCGTCGGCGGGACCTATGTCGATCTCTCCCGCGAGCAGCGCGCGGATCACGTTGCGCGGCGTATGGAGCGGGCCGACGCTGTCCCGGTACAGCGCGCTCGCCCTCGCCTGCCGGAACGGCAGGAGGTGATGGCGCAGCGCGTTGTAGCCGGAGTGCGAGTCCTCCACCGTGTAGCCGAGCCGTCCGCCGAAGGTGTCCTCGAGGGTCCGGAATGGGGACGCCGCCTGCACGACGAGATCCGTCACGTAGACCGGACGGCCCCCATTGCGCCCGGCCGCCGGTATTGGCGCGGCGACCGGCTTGGGGCGATCGCGCGCGCGCAGGTATGGCAGCCCGCACATGAACGCGCAGGCGAGATCGGGTCGTGCCCAAAGCTCGGAAAGCGGCGCGGGAAAGGCGTGTTCGATCACCGTGAGCGGGACGCCCGCGCGCTCGGACAGCCAAGCGAAGAGGTCCTTCCAGGCGGCCGCCGCCTCGGGGGCAACCGCGTACATTCTCGCGTTCGCAATCAGCATCAGCCGCGCATCCCGCTCCCGCCGGGCTCCTCTGCAGACCGCCCTTCGAAGAAGGCGTCGCGGTTGATCTCGCCGACCGGCGTGCCGTCCGCCGCGACCACGATCAGGACCGGCGCGCTTTCGGCGAGGACCACTGACAACGCATCGCGAAGGTTCGTGCCGCGGGGAACGGAGGGGCCCCTGCTGCCCGTCGGCGGCGTCATCACGTCATCGACCCGGCGCAGGCCGAGGCGGCGCAACGCCCTGTCCTGCCCCACGAAGGAGCGGACGAAGTCACCCGCCGGCCGGGCCAGGATCGCATCGGGCGTGTCGTGCTGGACCAGGCGGCCGTCCTTCATGATGGCGACGAAGTCGCCCATCTTCACGGCCTCGTCGAGATCGTGGGTGACGATCACCACCGTCTTGCGCACGCGACGCAGGATCTCCTTGAACTCGTCCTGCAGGCGACCGCGCGCGATCGGATCGATGGCCCCGAAGGGTTCGTCCATCAGCATGACGGGCGGATCCGCAGCCAGCGCGCGTGCCACGCCGACGCGCTGACGCTGGCCTCCGGAGAGCTGCCGCGGGTAGCGCGCCCGCACCGTCGCGGGGTCGAGCCCCACGAGGGCCAGCAGCTCGTCGACCCGGGCGCGGATCCGCGTCTCCGGCCAGCCGAGGAGCTGAGGCACCGTCGCGACGTTCTCGGCGATGGTCAGGTGCGGGAACAAGCCGACCTGCTGGATCACGTACCCGATCCGCCGCCGCAGGGTGACGGGATCGCTGCGGGTGACGTCCTCGCCCGCGATCACGATCCGGCCGGAGGTCGGCTCGATCAGCCGGTTGATCATCCGCATCGTGGTCGTCTTGCCGCAGCCCGACGGGCCGATCAGCGCGGTGGTCGTGCCCTCGCCCATCACGAGGCTGAGCTCGTCCACGGCCGGCGCCAGCGCTGGGGAGAAGCGCTTGGTGACGGCATCGAGAAGGATCATCGTCATGGCAACCGCCGCGTCATGGCATCCGCCTGGGCTTTCCGAAAATCCACCGCTCTGTCAGCGCCAGCCCGACCTCGACGCCCAGGGCGAGGAGCGCGATGGGGATGGCGCCCGCGAGCACGCGGCGCATGTCCATGATGGCGATCCCTGCGGTGACGAAGTCGCCGAGCCCCCCGCCGCCGATGAAGCTGGCGAGCGTCGCGCCGGATATCACCTGGATCGCCGCGGTCCGCGCCCCGGCGAAGATCGCCGGTGCGGCGAGCGGGATCTGGATCCGCCACATCGTCTGGCGCGCTGTCATTCCCATGCCGGTCGCGGCATCCACCACCTCGGGGTCGACCTCGCTCAGGCCGACATAGGTGTTGAGCAGGATCGGCGGCATCGCCAGGACCACGAGCGCCGCGACGGACGGGGCGAAGCCGATGCCGAGGATCGGCAGGGCGGCTGCCAGGATCGCGATGCTCGGGATCGTCCGGAGCGCGTTCACGGCTCCGATGGCAAGCGCGGCGGCGCGGGGGCTCCGGGTCACGACGATGCCGAGTGGTATGCCGGCCACGAGGGCGATTCCAAGCGCGACGGCGCTCATGAGCAGGTGCTGCTGCAGGGCCGTCCAGACGGTCGGCCAGTTCGCGGGGATCCACTGCAGCGCTTCGATCAGCACGGCGAACTCCTCACGCGGAACGGTCGGCGCGCAGCCGGCGTTCGACCCGGGTCAGGACGAAATCGGCCCCGATCGCAAGGAGTGAGGTCAGAAGCCCGCCGACGATGATCTTCTCGGGATAGCGCTGGTCGATGCCCGCGAAGATGATGGCGCCCAGACCGCCGGCGTTGATGTAGGCCGCGACGGTGGCGATGCCGATCACCGTAACGGTGGCAAGGCGGATGCCCGCGACGATGTGCGGGAGCGCCAATGGGAGCTCGATCCGCCAGAGCAGGCCCCACCGGCCATAGCCCATGCCGAGCGCCGCATCGAGGACGTCCGCCGGGACCGCGCGCATCCCGGTCGCGACATTGCGCACGAGGATCAGGAGGCAATAGGCCACCAGACCAGCGACCGCCGGCTTCGTGCCCAGTCCCATGAACGGGATCATCAGCGCGAAGAGGGCCAGGCTCGGGATGACGAAGATCGCTCCGGTCACGGCGAGCACGGCCGCGTAGACGGCCGGACGCCGTGCGCTCCATATCCCCAGCACCAGCGCGATCGCGAAGGCGATGCCGACAGAAAGCCCGACCAGCAGCAGATGCTGGCCCAGCGCCTCCAGGATGTCGGGGATGTGGGTGGGCGTCCAGCGCATCAGGCCGGATTCCCGTCCGCGGCGAAGGCATCGTCGAAGGCGCCACTTGCGACGAGTGAGTCGAGCGCGGCGATGTCCGGCGCCGCTGGCCGGTCCTCGTGCAGCGGCTCCACGGCGGAGCGCACGGCGTCGTGGACGCGGCCCGTGCCCAGCCCGAGCGTCGAGCCCGGACGGAGATCGCGGGCCTGCGCGGCGACCATGAGCTCGATGGCCGCAAGGAGCCGGACCCGGCGGGCGATCGCGGCGGTCTTCTCCACGCTCGAGAGCGCCATCGTCGCGTAGTCCTCGACACCGTCCGCGACGGGCATGACGAAGAGCGGCATCGGCATTGCTCGATGCTGGATCTCGGCGAGAAGTGCCGAAACCGTCTTCTGCACCGTCGCAAACCCGTTCCGGCCCTGCTGGATCGGACTGAGAAAGCGCGGCAGCCCGCTCGAATCCGAGGACATCAGCTTCATGATCCGTTCGCCGCTGGCCGCGGCGATGCGGCCGAGCGCGAGGCCCAGCCCCTCGAAGGCGAGCGCCAGATGGGTGGTGTCGAAATTCGCGTTGGGCACCGCCCGCCCACCCTCTTCCGCCGGCAGGATGGCGGGGTTGTCGTCGGACGAGGCGAGCTCGCGCAGGACGGCGTCCCAGGCGCCGGACAGGGCCGTCTGGGCGGCGCCGTGGATCGGGGCGACGCACCGGAAGCTCAGCGGATCCTGGAGGCGCCGCGCCGTCCCCGGCTTCGGCAGGTCGCCGCCGTGAAAGGCCGCCATCAGCGCACTGGCTGCCGCCTGCTGGCCCGGGACCGGGCGCAGGCCGACGGCGACGGCAAGCAGCGGCGAGACGTTGGCTCGATAGCCCTCGAAGGACAGCGCTGCCGCGGCGAGCATCCCGGCCAGGGTCCGGCGGGCGTCGACGAGCGCGAGCGCTGCGAGCCCGACCGAGGCCGCGTTGGACGAGACCAGAGCCAGGCCGTCCTTGGGGCCCGGCACCAGCGGCGCCAGCCCGGCACGGCGCAGGGCGACGGCCCCTTCCAGGATCTCGCTGGCATGCTCGGCTTCGCCGAAGCCGAAAAGCACCGATGCGATGTGGGCGAGCGGCGCCAGGTCCGCCTCGCCCACCGATCCGGTCATGGGGACGATCGGATGCACGCGCGTGTTCAGGAGGTCGGCAAGCGCGCTGACCGCGGCCGGCGAGGCGCCTGAGCATCCCGCCGCGAGGCGGGCCAGCCGGACGGCCATGATCGCGCGCACCTCGTCCTCCCCTGCCCGGCGGCCAACGCCGACCGAACGGGCGAGCGGGATGCGTTGCTGCATGCCGGGATCGCCGGGCGTCACTGCCGTGTCCGCCGCGGCGCCCAGGCCGGTGCTGACCCCATAGATCGCGGCTCCGCTGCCGGTCAGCGACAGCATCGCGCCATGGGATGCGGCGATGCGGTCCCAGGCTGCCTGGGCGATCCGGACGGCGGCACCGCCGCGCGCGATCGCGGCGACCTGGACGGGCGAGAGCGGCGAGTGGCCGATCTCGACCATTCCGTCTGCTCTCTCGTGCGGCGTCTCCGACATCGCAGGTGGCTACTTCAGCAGCCCTTTCGATTTCAAGAATGCGCGCGCTACGTCCCGGGGCTCCTCGCGCTCCTGTTCCACCTTCGCGTTCAGGGTGCGCATGGTCTCGTTGTCGAGCACCGCGTTGACCGCCTCGAGAACGCCCGCGATCTGCGGGTTGGCGGCGAGAGCGTCCTGGCGGATGACCGGGGCCACGTAATACGGCGGGAAGAGGTTCCTGTCGTCGGCGAGGACCACCGCCTTCTGGTCGGCGATCTGCCAATCCGTGGCGAAGCCGTTGGCGACATCGATCTGCTTGGCCGACAGCGCGTCGTAGCGCAGGCCGAGCTTGGCGAACTGGCGGAACTCCTTGAACTCGGCCCCGTAGACCGACTTCAGACCCGGCAGGCCGTCCTTGCGGTCCGCGAATTCGGGCCCGGCGCCGATGACGAGCTCCCCAGCGTTCCGGCCGAGGTCGCTGAGGGTCTTGAGCTGGTACTTGGCGGCGATGTCCGGCCGCACGATCACGGCATAGCCGTTGTTGATCCCCGCGGGCTTCAGCCAGGTGATCCGGTACTCCTTCTCGTAGAAGCCCTTTACCTGCTCGTAGACCTTCTGCGCGTCGCTGGATACCTCGCCCTTGAGCACCGCGACCAGTGCCGTGCCCGTGTATTCGGGATAGAGGTCGATCTCCCCGGTCGTTATGGCCTGGTGCGCGATCAGCGTGCCGCCGAGATTGATCTTGCGCTCGACCTTGAGACCTGAGTTCTCCAGCGCGGCCGAGTAGAGCTCGGCCAGGATGAACTGCTCGGTGAAGTTCTTGCTGCCGACCTTGACGGTCTGGGCCTGAGCCGGCGCCAGGAGCGCCGAAATCAGGAACGCGCCAGCCACGGCGCTACCGAACCGAAACCTCCACATCGCGCTGTCCTCTCTGCTCTTGTTGTCGAACCCGTCGGTGGAAATCCACAAACTCAGGCGAAGCGAAGGCGCTGGCCGATGCCCATGCGTTCGGCCTTCTCCAGCATCGCGTGGCCCAGCGCGATGTCTGAAAGCGAGAGGCCGCGGTGCCAGAACAGGTTGGTCTCGTCCTCGCTCTCGCGTCCGGGCCTGGAGCCTGCCACGATCTGGCCGAGCTCCCCATGGAGCGTCGCATCGGTGAGCCTTCCCGTCTCCACATGGGCGCGGAGGCTGCCGAACTTCCCCGTCCGGCATTGCCCCCAGTCGTCGACGACGACCTTCGTCATGATGTCGGTCAGGGAGAGTTCGACGGCGCTCATCGTGCCGTAGGGGACGACGAGAGCCCCTTTCTTGATCCACTCGGTCCTGAGAAGCGGTTCCGGCTGCACGAGGCGGGACGCCTCGACCACGATATCCGCGCCTTCGACGCAGCTCCGCCAGTCCTCCGTCGCGACGACGGGTTTGCCGAGATCCCGGCTCAGCCGCTCGGCGAAGGCATTCCGGCTCTCTGGCCGTCGTGAATGGACCCGGATCTCGTCGAAGCCGAACAGCCGGTCGAGGAGGCGGACATTCCAGTAGGCGGTGCCCCGGGCACCGATGTGGCCGAGGACCTTCGATCCTGCGCGGGCGAGGTGCTTGGCCCCGATTGCGGTCACGGCCCCGGTGCGCATGTCTGTGATGCCGCTGGCGTCGAGGAAGGCCTTCGGAATGCCGGTGTGGGGATCGAACAGCAGCAGGACCGCAAGCTCGGACGGCAGGCCGAGCGTGTAGTTGTCGACGAAGTCGCCGACGACCTTCACGCCGGCGGAATCGATCGGCTCCCTGATGGCGCCGCGCAGCACGTTGAAATGCCCGCGCGCCACACCGGGCTCCAGATGGACCCGCGGCTCGATCACGGTCTCGCCTCGCCCCTGGGCGGCCAGGCTTGCCTCGACGGCGCGGAGGATCTCGTCGTCATCGAGCTTCAGCTCCTCGATGTCGAGGCGGTTCAGATAGGAGATGTAGATGGGCCGCACGCTCTCAACGCTCCCGCAATGGGCCACGATCGGCAATGCGATGATCGCCCCGGCGCCATACCGCCGGGGCCGGGCACATGCCTGCGTATTTTGTATAGGCAAAATCGCGCGGCGCAAAATGTTATTCGATACTTTTTACGCTGACGGATGTCCGGCAGGCGGATTAACTACACGAAAGAAGTGCGTATTGCGCTTTGCGAGAGGCATCTCCATCCCACGTGTGGCCTCCATGCTCCTCGACACGGACCGTTTGCAACAGGCTTGGGCGCATTGGGTGTTCGTGTAGCGCTCTCGTGGTGGGGCGCAACCGACAGTGGAATTCACGCGCAGGGTATGATGCGTCCTAGCACTTCCACAAACGACAAGATGCAACCCGCACCGGCGACATACTCCCATCAGGAACGGCAGCGAACAAGGCCAGGCGGGGTTTTAACGGCATTCTTTCAGATCACTCCGCAGCCTCAAACTCAACCATTGGACTGCTGACGCCGACTTCAGAACGGGACGGTTCCCGGTTGAGGCCGACTGCGCCCAGCCGCGTCATGCGGGCAGTGGAGGGCAAGATGCTTGCGGCTGCGGTATTCGCAGGGAGAGGAGCTTCATGAGCTGGGCTGGCGCCGACCAGGTTGACATCAGAAGGCTTCGCGGACACACGATCCAAACCTCCGACGCCCCCCGCGCCAGCGGCGCGGTCCCCCGACAAGGTCAGGCCGAGCAGGTCCTGATCTGCCTTTCCCACCTTCGCTGGAACTTCGTCTACCAGCGACCCCAGCATCTGATGGAGCGCTTTGCCGCGGCGCATCGCGTGATCTTCTTCGAAGAGCCGGCACCCACCGACGCGGCGCAGCCATGGCTCGACGTCCAGGAAGGGCATGGCGGCGTCGAGGTGGCGGTGCCCAGGATCCCCGGATGGATCCAGGGGCCCGACGTGGAGCGCGTTCA
Organism: Arenibaculum pallidiluteum; assembly: GCF_017355985.1. Classification (GTDB taxonomy): domain Bacteria; phylum Pseudomonadota; class Alphaproteobacteria; order Azospirillales; family Azospirillaceae; genus Arenibaculum; species Arenibaculum pallidiluteum. The sequence goes on along the minus strand of NZ_JAFIQU010000004.1, from coordinate 14,816 downwards.
GCGCTTCCTATTCGATGGATTCATTCGCAGCGAGGGCATCGAGGATCCGATCCTCTGGTACTACTCGCCGATGATGCTGCCCTTCACCGAGCACGTGAAGGCGTCGCTGGTCGTCTACGACTGCATGGACGAGCTCTCGGCCTTCCGCGGCGCGCCGCCCGAGCTCGTGGAGCGCGAGCGCCGGCTGCTGCAACGGGCCGACCTGGTCTTCACCGGCGGCGTCAGCCTCTACGAGGCCAAGCGCCACCTCCATGCCAACGTTCACGCCTTCCCGAGCAGCGTCGATGTCCGCCATTTTTCGGCGGCCAGGGAGCAAAGCCGGCCCGAGCCGGAGGACCAGGCGGGGATCCCCCATCCGCGCCTGGGCTTCTACGGCGTCATCGACGAGCGGCTCGACATCGCGCTGATCGGCGCCCTCGCCGACCTTCGGCCCGACTGGCAGATCGTGCTGGTCGGGCCGGTAGTGAAGATCGATCCCGCGGACCTGCCCCGGCGCGAAAACATCCACTATCTCGGCCCCAAGCTGTACGAGGAACTTCCCGGATATCTCTCCGGTTGGGACGTGGCGTTGCTGCCCTTCGCGCGGAACGAATCCACCCGCTTCATCAGCCCGACCAAGACACCGGAGTACCTCGCGGCGGGACGTCCGGTCGTCTCCACCCCGATCACCGATGTGGTCCGGGGCTACGGCGATGCGGGCCTGGTGAGGATCGCCGAGACGCCGGAGGACTTCGTGGCCGCCTGCAGCGCGGCGCTTGAGGACGCACGGCGTCCCGAGGCATGGCTGGGCCCGGTCGATCGGGCGCTTGCCGGCATGTCGTGGGACGTCACCTGGGCACGGATGAAGGAGCTTATGGAATGCGCGGCCTGATCCCCGGCACCCCCTCGGGACCGATTCCCACCCCGAGCCTGAGCGCGCCGGACAGCAGCCATGGTGGCTCCGGAGCGGGTCCCATCCTCCGCAGCGGACCGCATTCCCCGGCCATCGGGCGGCGCGTCGGCTTCGACTATCTCGTCGTCGGGGCCGGCTTCGCAGGCAGCGTCCTCGCGGAGCGGCTGGCCGCGGGCTCGGGCAAGCGGGTGCTGGTCGTCGACCGGCGACCGCACATCGCCGGCAACGCCTATGATCACTACGATGATGCCGGCGTGCTCGTGCACCGCTACGGGCCGCACATCTTCCACACCAACTCGCCAGCCGTGGCGGAATACCTATCGCGCTTCACAAAGTGGCGACCCTACGAGCACCGCGTGCTGGCGCAGGTCGGGCGCAAGCTCGTCCCCATGCCCATCAACCGCACGACGCTGAACCTGCTCTACGGGCTCGACCTGCGCGACGAGGCGGAGACCGAAGCCTATCTGGCCTCCCGGGCCGAGCCCGTGGAGGAGATCCGCACCTCGGAGGACGTGGTGATCTCCAAGGTCGGGCGCGAGCTCTACGAGACCTTCTTCCGGGGCTATACCCGCAAGCAGTGGGGGCTCGACCCGTCGGAGCTCGACAAATCCGTCACGGCGCGGGTGCCGACGCGCACCAATACCGATGACCGATATTTCGGCGACAGCTTCCAGCAGATGCCGTTGCACGGATATACGCGGATGTTCGAGAACATGCTCGACCATCCCAACATCAAGATCATGCTGAACACCGACTTCCGCGAGGTCCGGAACGAGGTGGCCTATGACAAGCTGATTTTCACCGGACCGGTGGACGAGTATTTCGACTACCGCTACGGACAGCTTCCCTACCGCTCGCTGCGCTTCCGGCACGAGACCGTGGACCAGGAGCAGTTCCAGCCGGTGGCCGTCGTGAACTACCCGTCCGAGGACGTCCCGTACACGCGAATCACCGAGTACAAGCACCTGACCGGCCAGCGCCACGCGCGGACCAGCGTGACCTACGAGTATCCCTCGGCCGAAGGCGATCCCTACTATCCCGTGCCGCGACCGGAGAACGCCGAGCTTTACCGCAAGTACCAGGCACTCGCCGATGCAACCCCGGACGTGGCCTTCGTCGGACGGCTGGCGACGTACCGCTACTACAACATGGACCAGGTGGTGGCCCAGGCGCTTGCGACCTACGCCCGGCTCGCCAAGTCCGACCAGCGCGTCAACGGCACCGCTGAGGCCGCCCGCGCCATGTCCGCGCTGGCCCGCGGCCTTCCTACCGGGCAGCGCGTCCATATGGGAAAGTGACCGATGCGTGAGGAGCGCGGGTCCTTGATCCCGGGGACGGAGAGGACAGGGGACTCACCTGGCATGTTCGAGAGCTTCTTCCTGGGCGGGTTCGAGTGCTCGACCCATCGCCGGGCGGATGGCCGTCGCCTCGACCTGATCGCGGCGACGAGCCACGACCGGGTGGCAGCGGCCGATTACCGTCTCATGACCGAGCACGGGATCCGGAGTGTCCGAGACGGGTTGCGCTGGCACCTGATCGAGACATCGCCCGGCCGTTACGACTGGTCCAGCCTGCTGCCCATGGTGCGGGCGGCGCGCGAGGCGGGCGTTCAGGTGATCTGGGATCTCTGCCATTACGGCTGGCCCGACGACCTGGACATCTGGCACCCCGAGTTCGTCGAGCGCTTCCGGCGTTTCGCGGCCGCGGCGGCGATCGTGATCCGCGACGAGACCGACGCTGTGCCGTTCTACTGCCCTGTGAACGAGATCTCCTACTGGGCCTGGGCAGGAGGCGATCAGGCGCGCTTCAACCCCATGGGCAGGGGCCGAGGTTTCGAACTCAAGCACCAACTCGTGCGGGCGTTCATCGCCGGCGTCCAGGCGGTGCGCGACGTGGATCCCCGTGCCCGCATCGTGCAGGTCGACCCAGTGATCAATGTCCGGGCGCGGCCCGACCGCCCGCGGGATGCGCGCGACGCCGAGAACTACCGGCTTGCCCAGTACGAGGCCTGGGACATGGTTTCGGGCCGCGTCTGGCCCGGGCTCGGCGGACGGCCCGAATATCTCGACATCATCGGGCTCAATTTCTATTCCGACAACCAGTGGTTCCACGGCGGCGGCACCATTCCTCTGGGCGATCCGCACTACCGTCGGTTCCGCGAAATGCTGGCGGAGGTGCACCGCCGCTACGAGCGGCCGATCCTGATCGCGGAAACGGGGGCCGAGGGCGACGCCCGGGCACCCTGGCTACGCTATGTCGCGGGAGAGGTTGGCGCGGCGCGCGCCATCGGCATCCCGGTCGAGGGCATCTGCCTCTACCCCGTGCTGGATTATCCCGGCTGGACCGACGACCGGCATTGCCCGGTCGGGCTTTACGGCAACCTTGACGAGACCGGTCAGCGACCGGTTCATGCCCCGCTGGCGGAGGAACTGGCGCGGCAACGCCACGCCCTGGAGCGAGCCATGGAGGCAGCGCCCCCCTGGCAGCTTTCCGGCGCTGCCGCTAGCTGACGACCGGCTTCCGAAATCTCCTGCATGCCCTGCCGCGAGGACAGCTCCCGATGTCAGCCGCCCCCCGCTATCTGAGGCGCTCGGCCAGCTTCCTGCTGCACTATGTGCGGCGGCGGCCTGGGCACTTCCTGGGCCTGCTCCTGATCGGCGCAGGCGCGTCGGCCTGTGCTGTCGCGCTCCAGTACGCCATGAAGCTGCTGGTTGACGCCATGGCGACGCCCGATCGCGCTGCAGCGTTGGTCTGGTCGCCCCTGATCGTCTTCATCGTGCTGATCGGCGCCGAGAACATGCTCTGGCGGCTGAACGGATGGCTGTGCTGCCGCACCGTGGTGTCGACGGGCGTCGACATCCGCCTGGATCTCTTCGACCATCTCATCGGCCACGCGCAGCGCTTCTTCGCCGAGCATTTCTCCGGGGCCCTCGGGAACCGGATCACGGCAACCGCCGGAGCGGTGGGTGGCCTGATCAACACATTCACCTGGAACATCCTGCCGCCCTGCACCGACTTCGTGGGCGCGGTGATCGTGCTGAGCACGGTCCATTGGCAGATGGCAGTGGCGCTCGTCGCTTTCGTCGCCCTGGTGGCCGCAGCCATCGCCATCTTGGCGCTGTGGGGTCGCAATTTCCACCGGACCTATGCCGAGCAGGCCTCCTATGTCGGCGGCGAGCTCGTTGACATTGTCGGGAACACCTGGGCGGTGAAGGCTTTCTCGGCACGCAACCGCGAGCGGGACCGTCTCGCGAGGAAGTTCGCCCAGGAGGCGGACACGCAGCGCCGGAGCTGGATGTATCTCGAGAAGACGCGCGTGCTGCATGACATCTGCCTGTGGCTGATGGCAACCGGCATGCTGATCTGGGCGGTGACGCTTTGGAGCCGCGGCACCATCACGCCAGGAGACGTGGTGGTCGTCAGCACCCTCACCTTCCGGATTCTGCACGGATCCCGCGATCTCGCCTTCGCGCTGGTCGGCAGCACCCAGAGCCTGGGCCTGATCTCGGAGACGCTGCGGGTGATCGGACAGCCGCACGGCGTCACCGACCGCCCAAATGCGCCGGCCTTCGTGCGGCGCGGTGGTGCGATCGAGTTCCGGAACGTCACCTACGCCTATCCCGACGGACGCCAGATATTCAACGGGTTCTCCCTGCGCATCCGGCCGGGCCAGCGCGTCGGTCTCGTCGGGCCGTCGGGCGCCGGAAAGTCGACGCTGGTGGGCCTGATCCAGCGCCTGGACGACCCGTCGATGGGGCAGATCCTGGTGGATGGCCAGCCCATCGCCGCCGTGTCCCAGGACAGCCTTCGGGCCGCCATCGCCGTCGTCCCGCAGGAAATCCCGCTGTTCCACCGATCGGTGATGGAGAACATCCGCTACGGCCGGCCCGATGCGACCGATGAAGAAGTCTACGAGGCTGCGCGCCACGCCTATGCAGACGCCTTCATCCGAGGACTGCCCCAGGGATATGACACCCAGGTCGGCGAGCGCGGTGTGATGCTGTCGGGCGGCCAACGGCAGCGCATTGGCATCGCGCGCGCCTTCCTGAAGGATGCCCCGATCTTGATCCTGGACGAGGCGACCTCGGCCCTCGACACCGAATCCGAGCTGGAGATTCAGCTCGGGCTTCGAAAGCTGATGCAGGGCCGCACGGTGGTTGCCGTGGCCCACCGGCTGTCGACGGTCGCATCCTTCGACCGCGTGATCGTCATGGTCGAGGGGCATGTCGTCGAGGACGGCGCCCCGATGGAGCTGCGCAGGCACGGCGGCATCTTCGACAGCCTCTGGCGCCTCCAGGCCGGCGGCCTGTCGCTGGACGAGATCGATATCGGCGATCTGAAGGCGTCCTGACCTCGCTCAGCACTCCGACCTTGCCGGCGCGCGGCGGCGCGCCGGCCCTTTGCCGCGCGTTCGCATCATGCACGGCTGGGCGGGGCCAGTTGCTTCATTACATCTGGTATTAACGTGGTTCTGTCACGGTCCGCCGGATTGCGACAGAGGTCTTATCTTGGTATGCTGCTGCCACTGCGGCAGTGAGCCCTTTCCGCCTCCTGCGCGCCGGCCGTCACCAGCTCGACAGCGAGAGAAAGGCCATGACCGACACCTCGCCCCCATCCCTTCCCCTGATGGCGCTGGAAGCCGCCGAGGCGCCGGACGCGGTCGCGCGACAGACAGAGCGTTGCGGAGCCGCCTTCGCGGCCCTTGGCGCCGAGCTGCGCCGCCGGCAGCCGCGCTTCGTGGTGACCTGCGCGCGTGGCAGCTCCGACCATGCCTCGGCCTATGGCAAGTATCTGATCGAGACCCATCTGGGCCTGGCCGTCGCCTCGATCGGACCTTCGGTCGCCTCCGTCTATTCCGGCCGGCTCGATCTCGCAGGCGCCCTGTTCGTGGCGGTCTCGCAGTCCGGCCGCAGCCCGGACCTGCTGAGCCTGGTCGAGACGGCCCGCAGGGGCGGCGCGCTGGTCGTCGGGATCGTCAATGCCGAGGACTCTCCGCTCTCCAGGCTTTGCGACCATTGCATGCCCCTGTCCGCCGGGCCCGAGCGCAGCGTCGCCGCGACGAAGTCGTGCATCGCCTCGTTCGCGGCCTTTCTGCAGCTCGTCGCGCACTGGCAGGATGATGCGCGACTGCTCGCCGCGCTGTCGGCGCTTCCCGAGGCGCTGGCCGGAGCCCAGAAATGCGACTGGCAGCCCGCGCTCCTCCAGCTGGCGGGCGCGACCGGACTCTACGTCATCGGGCGCGGCATCGGCTATGGCGCGGCCCTCGAGGTCGCGCTGAAGTTCAAGGAGACATGCCGCCTGCATGCCGAGGCATTCTCGGCCGCGGAGGTCGCGCACGGTCCGCTTGCGCTGGTGGGGCCCGGATTCCCGGTCCTCGCGCTGACGCAGCCGGACGCCGCCGCCCCCAACACCCGCGCGGTGATCGAGCGCATGCTCGGACTGGGCGCCCCGGTCATGACAACGGAGGCCGGCCTGGAGGGGGCAACGCTTCTGCCAAGCGTGCCGGGCCTTCCGGCGGAGACGGCGCCACTGGCGGCCCTGCAGAGCTTCTATCTCGCCGTGCACGAGCTGGCGCGGATGCGCGGCCAGGACCCGGACACCCCGCCGAACCTTCGCAAGGTGACGGAGACGATCTGATGCGGCATTTCCTGACGGGGCCGAAGCTCTTCACCGGCGACGAGGTGATCGAGGGGCACGGCATCTTCGTTGAGGAGGGGCGCATCGCCGGCGTGCTGCCGGTGGGCGGCGATCCGCCGGCCGGGGCGCAGCTGGTGCCGCTCGAACCCGGCGCCCTGATCGCGCCGGGCTTCATCGACATCCAGGTGAACGGCGGCGGCGGGGTGCTGTTCAACGACCAGCCGACGGTGGAGGGGGCGCTTGCCATCGCTGCCGCGCATCGGCGCTTTGGGTCGACGGGCATCCTGCCGACCATCATCACCGACGCGCCAGAGCGAATGCGCGATGCCGCGCAGGCGGTAGTGGAGGCGGTGCGCCGGCCCGCGAGCGGCGTGCTGGGCATCCATATCGAGGGCCCCTTCATCAATCCCGAGCGTGCGGGCGCGCATGACCGCCGCTTCATCCGCAAGCCGACCGAGGACGACCTTGCATTCCTGTGCGGCCTGTCGGAGACGCTGCAGGGCCGTGTGCTGCTGACCCTTGCGCCCGAATGCGTGGAGGATGCTGCCCTCGTCCGGCTCGTCGAGGCCGGGGTCGCCGTCTCGGTTGGGCATACGGCCGCCAGCGCCGAGCGCGTGGCCGAGGTGCTGCAGCTGGGCGCGCGCGCCTTCACCCATCTATTCAATGCCATGCCGGCGATCGTCAATCGCCAGCCAGGCCCGGCTGGCGCAGCGCTCGCCGACCGCGGGGCATGGGCGGGGCTGATCGTCGACGGGCATCACGTGCATCCGACGCTGCTCCGCGCGGCGTTGGCTGCCCGCCCGCGCGAGCGGATGCTGCTGATCACCGACGCCATGCCGCCCACGGGCACGGAGCAGACGAGCTTCGCGCTGAACGGGCGCACGATCTTCCGCCGCGACGGCAGGCTGGTGCTCGCCGACGGAACGCTGGCCGGCGCCGACCTCGACATGGCGGCTGCGGTGCGGAATGCCCGGAACCTGCTCGGCCTCCCGCTCGAGGACGCGCTGCGCATGGCTTCGCTCTACCCCGCCGAGTTCCTGGGAATGGAGCGCGAGCGCGGGCGCATCGCGGCCGGCTACCGGGCGGATCTCGTGCTGCTGGGGCCGGAGGGCGAGGTGCGCGCGACCTGGATCGATGGTCGCCGGCGCGATGCCGGGGATCCGGGGGAGGCCCTCAGCGCGGAGCGGCGGTGAACTCCAGGCCGTCCCCGTCCAGGCGGACGGTCAGCGCGGAGAGGTCGTGCAGCCAGTCCTGGCCGTCGAGCTCCGCGGGCCTCAGGGTGGTGGCCAGCGCGATTACGCGCGCGCCCGCCGCGTGGCCGGCCTCGAGCCCGGCCGGTGCATCCTCGAACACCACTGCGTCACGAGGATCGAAGCCTAGCCTGCGCGCAGCCTGGCGGTAGCCTTCGGGGTCGGGCTTGCCGGAGGACACGTCCTCGGCGGCGACAAGCACCTCCGGGACCGCCAGCCCGACGGAGCGCAGGCGCGTCTCGGCCATGGCCCGGCCCGCCGAGGTGACGATGGCCCAGCGTCCCGCAGGAAGGGCGGCCAGCAGCTCGGGCGCGCCCTTGATGGGAACGACGCCGTCGGTATCGCCGGAGGTGGCGGCGTCGAGCTCCAGGCATTCACGGTCGAGATCGAGACCCGGTGGGGCGAACATGCGCACGGTCTCGATGGTGCGCCGGCCGTGCGCGACCTGGAGAATCGCATCGGGATCGAGCCCGTGCCGTGCGGCCCAGCCGCGCCATGTCCGCTCGACCGCGGCCGTGCTGTCCACCAGCGTGCCGTCCATGTCGAACAGCACAGCCTGCGCGCGAAAGCTGGTTCCCGAGAGGATACCCATGATGTCCTTCTGTTTCGGATCAGGCGGGGCTGGCCTTCAGTGACAGGGAATTGGCCGCCGGCGCTACATCAACGAGAGTTCCACGACGAAGTCGTAGGCATCCCCGCGATACTGCGAGCGCACGAACTCCAGCGGGGTCCCGTCCTTCAGGAAGGTCCGCCGCTCGATATAGAGCGCGGGAGCCCCTTCGGGAACCGCCAGCAGATTGGCCTGCTCGCCGGCCAGGCGCACCGCCGAGAGCCGCTGCAGCGCGCGGAAGGGCGAGTGTCCGAGTGACCTCAGCGTGTCGTAGAGGGACGTCTCGACGAGACTTGGCACCGGAAGAAAGCGGGTCGGCACGCTGCTGAGCTCGATCGCCAGCGGCGTGCCATTGGCCGAGCGAAGCCTGTGCAACCGGACGACCTCGGCACCAGGCCGCAGCCCCAGCGCCATCGACTCGTCGGGCGTCGCAACGGCGAGGGTGCGGCTGAGCCAGACGGAGCCCGGCGTCAGTCCCCGGGAGCTCATGTCCTCCGTGAAGCTCGTCAGGGCCGAGAGCCTTTGCTCCAGGTGCGGGCTGCGGTTGATGAAGGTGCCGGCGCCCTGGCGCTGGCGCAGCAGCCCTTCCGCGGTCAGCTCCCTTAGCGCCTTGCGTACGGTGACGCGGGAGATGCCGAAGGCTTCCGCCAGCTCGCGCTCGCCAGGCAGCGCATCCTTCTCGTCGAGCCGGCCGTCCACGATCAGGTTCCGCAGGTGCCGCGCGAGCTGAAGGTACAGCGGCAGAGGCACGGAGTCGGACAGCACGCTCGGGTCGAACAGCACCGCGGCGCGGCCGTCGCTGGGCATCTGCGGCTGGCTCCAGGTCTCCAGGAGATCAAGGCCGTGATAATACCAGTTTGGCACCTGCGTTCAAGCATTCGGACAAGGACAGATCAAGGCAGACTCCGCAATCCACCGTCTTACATCGGCGGTGAAGTGTTTTCGTGTTGCGCGGACAAGGGCATTTGGTATCCTGCGCGCAAACGCCAATCTGATACCACTTGTGGTCGCTGCGCCACTGGCTTGGAGGACGTCCATGTCAGGCACCACCGAGGACGCGACCAGCCGCTTCCGCGGCCTGGACACCTGGGCGACGGCGGATGTGCTGTCGGCGCTCTTGGACGGTCAGATGCGTGCGACCGCGGCCTGCCTACCGGCCCTGCCGGGCCTCGTGCGGGCGACGGAGGCTGCCGCGGCGCGCCTGGCTCAAGGGCCGGACGCGCGGGGGCGGCTCGTCTACGCCGGTGCTGGATCCTCCGGGATGATCGCGGCGCTCGACGCACTGGAACTTGGTCCGACTTTCGACTGGCCGACCGACCGGCTGCTGGTGCTGCTTGCCGGCGGCCTCGACCTTTCCCGCGGGCTCTCCGGCGCCGCGGAGGATGACGAGGGCGCCGGACGCGCCGAGGTCGCGGCGAAGGGCGTCGACGCGGCCGACGTGGTGGTCGGCGTCTCCGCGAGCGGCAGCAGCGCCTATACCGTCGGGGTCGTGCGCGAGGCGCGCGAGCGCGGGGCCGTCACGTTGGGGATCGCAAGCATGCCGGGATCGCCCCTGCTCGCGGCGGCCGAGCATCCGATCCTGATCGAGACCGGGGCCGAGGTGATCGCGGGGTCGACCCGGCTCGGGGCGGGCACCGCCCAGAAGGTCGTGCTGAACCTGTTCTCGAGCGCGCTGATGACGGCGCTCGGCGCCGTCTACGACAACCTGATGATCAACGTCCGCCCCGAGAACGCGAAGCTGCGCCGTCGCTGCGTCGCCATGGTCGCGCGCATTGCCGCGGTCGACGAGACGGACGCGGCGGAGGCGCTGGCGCGCCACGGTGACGTGCGGCGCAGTGTGCTGGGGCTTGCCGGAGTTCCAGAGGACGGGATCGATGGCGTCCTCGCGGATGCCGGCGGCAACCTGCGCCGTGCCCTGGCGGCGGCGCGCGTGGACAGGAGGGCACGATGACGTCCCCGACCGAAGCCGGCCGGATGGCTGTCGAGCTTGGCGCGCCGATCGCTGGCTGGGCCATGCCGCTGGCCGAAGTGCCCGACCCCGCATTCGCGCAGGGCCTCGTCGGTGACGGGGTCGCCATCGATCCGACCTCGAACGAGCTGCGCGCGCCCTGCGACGGCGTCGTGATCTCCGTCCACCGGGGGCGCCACGCATGCACCCTGCGCGCGGCGAACGGCGCCGAGATCCTGCTGCATTTCGGCGTCGACACCGTCGGGCTCAAGGGCGAGGGCTTCTCCGTCCATGTCGCGGACGGCAGCACCGTCCGCCTGGGCGACCTGCTGATCACGGTCGATCTGGACCTGGTTTCGCGGAAGGCGCCGAGCCTTGCGACCATGATGGTGGTCGTGGCCCCCGAGGATGCCGTCGTCTCGCAGCACGTCGCGGACCGCGAGGTTGCGGCGGGCGAGCCCGTGCTGGTCGTGAGCTCCTCCGCACCGGCGTCGGCGCCGACACCGACGGCTGTTGCGGCCGGCGTCATGGGCTCGGAAGGCATGGGCGAGCGGCGCGTGCGGCTTCCCATCGCCAACGGGCTGCATGCCCGTCCGGCGGCGGCGCTGGCCGAGATTGCGCGCAGTCATGACGGACCTGTGACCGTGTCCTGCCGGGGCAAGTCCGCGAACGCCAAAAGCGTGGTCGCGCTGATGGCGCTGGCTACGGCGCACGGGGATGAGCTGACCCTGGCAGCGTCCGGCCCGGGTGCCGCTGGACTTCTCGACCGGATGGCGGCGCGCATCGCGTCCGGCCTCGGCGATCCCGTCACACCGCTTCCGCAGTCGGTCCCGGTCCCGGCACGCCCGCCGGCTTCAGGCCCGGGCGCCGGGCCGCCCTTCGCGCCGGGAGTGGAGGTGACTCTCAGCGGCACGCCGGCGGTTCCAGGCCTGGCATCCGGCATCGCCGTCCGATGGCTCCGCGATCCGGTGCCCATCGCCGAGCGCGGCGCGGGCGCCGCGGAGGAGCGCGCCCGCCTCCATGCGGCGCTGGAGGTCCTGCGCGCCCGCCTGGCTTCCGCCGCGGCAGACGGCGCCAGCATTCTCGCTGCGCACCGGGTGCTCCTGGAGGATCCGGAACTGCTGGACGCCGCTGACGCAGCGATCCGCGATGGCGCCAGCGCGGAATGGGCCTGGCGGGGAGCCGTGGAGCGCCAAGCCGCCATGGTGGCCTCGCTGGCCGACCCGCGCCTTGCCGAGCGGGCCGCCGATCTCCGCGACCTCGAGCGTCAGGTGCTGGACGTGCTGGCTGGGCGGGATCCCGAAGCCACCTTTGCCGCCCTGCCGCAGGACGCAGTCCTCGTGGCGTACGAGATCCTGCCCTCGGAGCTTATCGCCGTGCCGTCAGGACGGCTCGCCGGCCTGTGCATGGCGCAGGGCGGCCCGACCTCCCATGCGGCGATCATCGCGGCGTCGCTGGGCGTCCCGACCATCGTCGCCCTCGGGGCGCCGGCGCTGCGTATTCCGGACGGCGCGCCGCTCCTGCTCGACGGCAGCCGCGGCCGTGTCAGGGTCTTCCCGCCGCAAGAGGCCGTCGATGCGTCGCGGCGCGACGCCGCTGCCCGCGCCGACCGGCGCTCGCGCAACCTTGCCGCCGCGCACGAACCCTGCCGGACGGCGGCGGGAACGCCGGTATCGGTGCTCGCCAATCTCGGCAAGGTCGGAGATGCCGGCCCGGCGGTCGCGCTGGGCGCCGAGGGCTGCGGATTGCTCCGCACGGAGTTCCTGTTCCTCGACCGCGCCGAGGCTCCCGACGAGGACGAGCAGCTTGCACAGTACCAGGCGATCGCCGATGCCCTGGGCGGGCGTCCGCTGGTGGTGCGCACGCTGGATGCCGGCGGCGACAAGCCCCTGCCCTACCTGCCCCTCGCACGGGAGGAGAACCCCGCCCTCGGTCTGCGCGGCGTCAGGATCAGCCTGCGCGAGCCGTCGCTGCTGCGCACGCAGCTCCGCGCGGTCCTGCGGGTCAGGCCTGCCGGGATCTGCAGGATCATGGTGCCGATGATCGCCTCCCCCTGCGAACTGGCGGCGGTCCGCGCGATCCTCGATGAGGAGCGGCGCGCCGTCGGGCGCGCCGAGCCGATCGCGCTCGGCGCGATGGTCGAGGTGCCGACCGCGGCGGTGATGAGCGACCGGATCGCGGCCGTCGCCGACTTCCTGTCGATCGGGACCAACGATCTCTCCCAGTACGTGCTTGCGATGGACCGCGGCAATCCCGCTGTCGCCCCGCAGCTCGACGCGCTGCATCCGGGCGTGCTGCGCCTGATCCGCCAGACGGTGGAGGGCGCCTCGGCCCATGGAAGGGTGGTTGCCGTCTGCGGCGGCGCCGCCTCGGATCCCATGGCTGCGCCCCTTCTCATCGGGCTTGGCGTGACGCGCCTTTCGGCAGCGCCCACGGCGATCCCCGACCTCAAGGCCCTTGTCAGGACGCTCGACGACGCGCGGTGCCGCGAGGTCGCGTCGACCGCCCTGTCCCTCGACAACGCACAGGACGTGCGGCGCCTGGTCGCCGATGCCTGGCCGGATCTCTGAGCAGGCAACCGATCCACCAAGAAGGATCCCCAACCATGTCGACCGATCGCTTCTCCGGACTGCAACGGCTGGGACGCGCGCTGATGCTCCCCATCGCCGTCCTGCCTATCGCGGGCCTGCTGCTGCGGCTGGGCCAGCCGGACCTCCTGGACATCCCCTTCGTCGCGGCGGCCGGCGACGCGATCTTCTCCAATCTCGGGCTGCTCTTCGCGGTCGGCATCGCGGTCGGCTTCGCCCGCGAGAACCATGGGGCGGCCGGGCTCGCGGGCGCGGTGGGATACTTCGTGGCGATCAAGGGAGCGGTGGTCCTCAGCGGCGTCGCGCCGGAGCTCGCCGCCAAGATGACGAGCCGCATCAGCATCCCCGTCGGCATCCTGATCGGCATCATCGCCGGGCAGCTCTACAACCGGTACAAGGACATCAAGCTGCCTGACTATCTCGCCTTCTTCGGCGGGCGGCGCTTCGTGCCGATCGCCACGGGCTTCGCAGCGCTTGGCCTTGCGATCGTGTTCGGCATCGGCTGGCCCGTCGTGGACGCGGCGCTGACCGGACTCACCACGACGGTGCTGGGACTCGGCGAGGTCGGGCTATTCCTCTATGGCGTGCTGAACCGCGTCCTGATCGTCACGGGCCTGCACCACATCGTCAACAACATCGCCTGGTTCCTGCTGGGCGATTACGAGGGCGTGACCGGCGATCTCAACCGCTTCTTCAAGGGCGATCCGAGCGCCGGCGCGTTCATGGCGGGCTTCTTCCCCGTCATGATGTTCGGCCTTCCGGCCGCATGCCTGGCGATGTACCACACCGCCCGCCCGGAGAACCGGGCGGCCGTCGGCGGCGTGCTGGTGTCCATGGCGCTGACCGCGTTCCTGACCGGCGTCACGGAGCCCATCGAGTTCGCCTTCATGTTCCTCGCCCCGGCGCTCTATGCCGTCCATGCCGTTCTGACCGGCCTCTCGCTGGTCATCATGGACGTGCTCAACGTGAAGCTCGGCTTCGGCTTCTCGGCGGGCCTCTTCGACTATGTCCTGAACTACGGCAAGGCGACGAACCCGATCCTGCTCCTGCCGGTCGGGCTTGCCTATTTCGCGCTCTACTATGTCCTGTTCCGCTACGTCATCACACGCTACGACCTGAAGACGATCGGCCGGGACGATGCCGTCGCTCCGGCCATTCCGGCCGGCCAGGAGGCACCAACGCCGGCCGTCGTGGCGCTCCCCGCCGGCCGCGGGCCGGAGTATCTCTCGGCGCTCGGTGGCCCGGCGAACGTCCGGGAGGTCGAGGCCTGCACGACGCGCCTGCGCCTGACGGTCGCCGACAGTGCCAGAATCGACGAGGCGGCACTGAAGCGGGCAGGCGCCCGAGGCGTCCTACGGCTGTCGACGACCTCCGCCCAGGTGATCGTCGGCCCCATCGCGGACCAGGTCGCAAGCGAGATCGAAGAGGCCAGGCGCGCCGCGAACGCGCCGGTCGTCTCCGTGTCCGAATAGCGGACGGACAGGAGAAAGGGCAGCCGCGCCGCGGTCAGGAACCGTCCTTCCGAAAGGCGTCATCGGTCCGGGTCGCCGGACCGATGCTCGGCCTTCTCGGCACGGCTGCATCTGAACGGCCTCGCCGGGCTGCGTCGCCCGCGACCAACGGGATGCGCATGCCTCTCTCCGCGATGATTGGCGCGGCACCGCCGCATTGGATCCAGAAGCGGGACTGAAGTCCCCGGCTTCGCCATGAAGCGACGCCGAAGTCGCCACCTCGCCTCGTTCAGGTCCGGTTCAGGCACGGATGGCAGTGTCCACGCCGACACCGAGCCAACATGAGGCATGATCAACGTGACAAGCACATCCTTAGGCCGAGGGCCGCTCCTGGCGGCGGCCCTCTGCGCGGCCGCGGCCGTCCAGATGGTGGCGGGCAG
>NZ_JAFIQU010000049.1 GCF_017355985.1 Arenibaculum pallidiluteum | reverse complement strand
CGGGCGCCGGTTCTGCTTCTGGCGGACCATGCGGGGCGGGCGGTGCCGCGGGCTCTGGGGCGGCTCGGGGTGGCCGAGCCGGAGTTCGAGCGCCACATCGCCTGGGACATCGGCACGGCCGGGCTGACCCGGCTGCTCGCCCGGCGCTTCGATGCGCCGGCCCTGCTCGGCGTCTACTCGCGCCTGGTGGTCGACCTGAACCGCGCGCTCGACGATCCCACCCTGATGCCCGAGATCAGCGACGGCACGGTGGTGCCGGCCAACCGGGCGCTCGATGCGGCGGCACGCGAGGCGCGGCTGGAGGCGATCTACCGGCCCTATCACGGCATGGTCGAGCACCTGCTCGACGGCTTTGCCGGGCGCGGCGTGGTGCCGGCGGTGGTCTCGGTGCACAGCTTCACGCCGGTGATGCGCGGGCTGGCGCGGCCCTGGCATGCGGGCGTGCTGTGGGACCGTGACCCGCGCATGGCGGTGCCGCTGATCGCCGGGCTGCGCGCCGACCCGGCGCTGGTGGTCGGCGACAACGAGCCCTATACCGGGCGCGGCGCCCACGGCACCATCGACCGGCACGCGGTCGCGCGCGGCCTGCCCCATGTGCTGGTCGAGATCCGCCAGGACCTGATCGCAACCCCCGAAGGCGAGGCCGAATGGGCAGCCCGCCTCGCCGATGCCCTGAAGCCCATCCTCGCCGATCCCGCACTCTACCGCGTCGAG
>NZ_JAFIQU010000048.1 GCF_017355985.1 Arenibaculum pallidiluteum | reverse complement strand
GACGACATGCTCCGGCGCGCGCTCGGCGAGGCCGTCGAGATCGAGACCATGATCGCCGGCGGCCTATGGAACACCTTCGTCGACGCGGCCCAGGTCGAGAACGCGCTGCTCAACCTCGCGATCAACGCCCGTGACGCCATGGACGGGCGCGGCCGCCTGACCATCGAGGCCGGAAACGCCTTCCTGGACGATGACTACGCCGCCCGCCACACCGAGGTGACGCCCGGGCACTATGTCATGCTGGCGGTGACCGATACCGGTTGCGGCATGACGCCCGAGGTGCTGGCCCGGGTCTTCGAGCCGTTCTTCACGACGAAGCCGGAAGGCCAGGGCACAGGGCTCGGCCTCAGCATGGTCTACGGCTTCGTCAAGCAGTCGGGCGGGCACGTCAAAATCTACAGCGAGCCCAACCACGGGACCACGGTGCGGATCTACCTGCCGCGCACGGGCGAGGCCGAGGATGTGGCGACGGAACTCGAGGCCGGCGCGGTGACCGGCGGCACGGAAACGGTCCTCGTGGTCGAGGACGACGAGGACGTGCGCGCGACCGTGGTCGAGATGCTCTCGGAGCTCGGCTACAGGGTGCTGAAGGCGAAGGACGCGCAGAGCGCGCTGGCCATCGTGGAGAGCGGCGTGCCGATCGATCTGATGTTCACCGACGTCGTCATGCCGGGCCCGCTGCGCAGCCCGGAGCTGGCCAGGAAGGCGCGCGAACG
>NZ_JAFIQU010000047.1 GCF_017355985.1 Arenibaculum pallidiluteum | reverse complement strand
CGCTCACGATCCCGTGTACTGCGCGGCATGGGCCTGAGCGAGGCGGATCATCTGGACCTTGCGCAGGGCGATCTCGGCACGCAGGCGGAGCAGGACGAGGCTGACGAAGCAGGCGGCGAAGGCGAGGGCCATGACCATCAGGGGCCAGAGCATGGCGGGATCGATGGCGGGACCGCCCATGCGCAGCACCGAGGCGGGCTGGTGCAGCGTGTTCCACCAGTCGACCGAGAACTTGATGATCGGCAGGTTGATCGCGCCGACCAGCACCAGCACGCCGCCGGCGCGCGCGCCCCGGTTGGGATCGTCGAAGGCGTTCACCAGGGCGAGATAGCCGAGATACAGGAAGAACAGCACCAGCACGCTGGTCAGCCGGGCATCCCAGACCCACCAGGTGCCCCACATCGGCGCCCCCCAGAGCGCCCCGCTGACCAGGCAGATCGCCGTGAAGCCGGCCCCCACCGGCGCCGCCGCCTTGGTGAACAGGTCGGCCAGCGGATGGCGCCAGACCAGGCCCGTCGCCGAGGCCACCGCCATGGCGCCGTAGATCGCCAGACCCATCCAGGCCGCCGGCACGTGCACGTACATGATGCGCACCGTCTCGCCCTGCTGGTAGTCCGCCGGCGAGCCCGCCAGCGCCAGATACAGGCCGAGAACCAGCAGCACCACCGCAGCCCCCGCCGCAACCGGCAGAACGACCGCCGACAGGCGCTGAAAACGGGCGGGATTCGCAAATCGATGCATGGCGGGC
>NZ_JAFIQU010000046.1 GCF_017355985.1 Arenibaculum pallidiluteum | reverse complement strand
TCCTGGACGGGAGAGGCATGGCTCGGCTCGGCGGCGTACGAGGCCAGCGTGTCCGAGCCGTGGAACTGGTTCACGCCGATGTTGCCGTCGTCGGCCATCGCAGGGGCCGAGGCCAGCAGGGCGGTCGCGATCAGGGCATAGGAAAGGGTCTTCATGATCGGGTTCCTTCGTTTCCTTGAGGGCCCCGCGTGCAGCAGGGCCTGCTTGCAATGACTCCTGGCGGCCGGTGCCGCGGGAGCCTGAACGGGCGGAATCTCATTCGCCAGTTGCCTGATCGTTCCTGCGGCTCCCGCGCGGTCCTTGGACCGTCTGGCGGGTGGCAGGTTGGCCACTGATGCGAACGCCGTCCCGGTGAGGAGATAATGGGGACGCGGGAGGGCGGGTCGTTAGACCAGGGCTCCGCGGCTCTTGCCCGTTTCTCCAGAACTGGTGGTGACGTCCGGCTGCCGGGCCATCCGGCACGCCCTTTCCGCGGGTTTCCGGCGGGAAAGAGGCGTGTCGAGGCTGGGTCCGCCGGCTCCCTCGTCAATTGGCGCCGGTCAGTCGGCGGCGATCAGTTGGCGTAGGTCAGGGCGAAGTTGGTCTGGCCGAGATCCACTGCAGCCTGGTCCGCGGTCGCGCCGCGCGGGGCCTGGACGGAAACCTGGGCTGTCGCGGGGGCCGTGGTCCCGGCCGGCGCCTTCTCCTGCGCCATGAAGGACGTCAGGTCGGTGCTGCCGATGAACAGGTTCTTCCCGGTGCTTCCGTCGTCGGCGGAAGCGCTGCCGGCGCC
>NZ_JAFIQU010000045.1 GCF_017355985.1 Arenibaculum pallidiluteum | reverse complement strand
ATCAACGTGACAAGCACATCCTTAGGCCGAGGGCCGCTCCTGGCGGCGGCCCTCTGCGCGGCCGCGGCCGTCCAGATGGTGGCGGGCAGCGCGGCGGCCCAGGGCCGGCCATCCGGGGACTGGTCGCTCACGCTCGGCGGCGGCGCGCTCTTCACACCGGACTACGAGGGCTCCGACGAGAACGAGGTGGTGCCGGTGCCGATCGTCGATCTGTCCTGGCGCGACCGGATCCGCGTGACCACCCTGGGCGGGCCCGGCATCTTCGCGACCCCGCTCATCTCCGAAGGCCTGCGGCTCGACCTCGGAATCCGGTACGACTTCGGGCGCGACGAGGGCGACAACGACGCGCTGAGAGGGCTCGGCGATCTCGATGTCGGCGCGGTGGCGGTCGCCCGGCTCGGCTACGAGCTCGGCCCGGTGGATCTCGGCCTGGAGCTGGCCCGCGACGTGACCGGCGACCGCGAAGGCCTCGCCGCCACGGTCGAGGCCGAGTATGAGCTCGCCCTGCTCGACGAGCGGGCGCGGCTCAGCGTGACCCCGCACGTCACCTGGGCCGACGACGAGTACATGGGCAACACCTTCGGCATCACCGCGGCCCAGGCCGCACGCTCGGCCCGCCGATACACCAGATACGACGCCGAGGCCGGCCTCAAGGATGCGGGCCTCGCCGTCGGCCTCGGATACGACCTCACCGACTCGATCCACGTCATGGGTCGGATCGACTACACCCGGCTGCTCGGCGATGCCGCCGACAGCCCGCTGGTGGACCGCGAGGGCAGCGCGGATCAGCTCTCCGCGCTGGTCGGCCTGAGCTATCGCTGGTAGCG
>NZ_JAFIQU010000044.1 GCF_017355985.1 Arenibaculum pallidiluteum | reverse complement strand
CAACTACGTCTTCACCAGCGAGTCGGTATCGGAGGGGCATCCGGACAAGGTCTGCGACCGGATTTCGGATGCGATCGTCGATCTTTTCCTTGGCCATGATCCGCAGTCGCGGGTTGCGGTCGAGACGCTTGCGACGACGAACCACGTGACGCTGGCCGGCGAGGTTCGGTGCCGGGAGACGATCACGCCGGAGATGCTGGAGCAGACGGCGCGGGCGGCGATCAAGGACATCGGCTACGAGCAGGATGGCTTTCACTGGAAGAACGCGCGGGTGGACGTGCTCGTGCACAGCCAGTCGGCGGACATCGCGATGGGGGTGGACGCGGCCGGCAACAAGGACGAGGGCGCGGGCGACCAGGGCATCATGTTCGGCTATGCCTGCCGGGAGACGGCGGCGCTGATGCCGGCGCCGATCTTCTATGCCCACGGCATCCTGAAGAGCCTGGCCGAGGCGCGCCATTCGGGGGCGGCGCCGCAGCTCGGCCCGGACGCCAAGAGCCAGGTGAGCCTGCGCTACGAGAACGGCCGGCCGGTGGGGGCGACCTCGGTGGTGGTGTCGACCCAGCATGCCGAGGGTCTGGACCAGGAGGCGGTGCGCGAGATCGTGCGCCCGCACGTGCTGAACGTGCTGCCCGCGGGCTGGATGTGCCCGGAGAGCGAGTTCTACGTGAACCCGACGGGGCGCTTCGTGATCGGCGGTCCGGACGGCGATGCGGGGCTGACCGGGCGCAAGATCATCGTGGACACCTATGGCGGGGCGGCGCCGCATGGCGGCGGGGCGTTCTCGGGCAAGGACCCGACCAAGGTCGACCGCTCGGCGGCCTATGCGGCGCGCTATCTCGCCAAGAACGTTGTGGGGGCGGAGCTGGCGGACCGCTGCACGATCCAGGTCGCCTATGCGATCGG
>NZ_JAFIQU010000043.1 GCF_017355985.1 Arenibaculum pallidiluteum | reverse complement strand
GAGGCAGCCGACCACGGTCAGGTCAGCGACTGGGGTGAAGTCGTAACAAGGTAGCCGTAGGGGAACCTGCGGCTGGATCACCTCCTTTCAAGGAAGACGCCGGGCTCGATCTCCTCCCCCGGCGCCGTCGTCCTCGCATCCTTTCTCGAAACGCCGATCCCTTTACAATCGCATGGGGCCGGCCGATCCGGTGACGCGAGCGGGGGATGTCCCACCCGATCCCATCCCGAACTCGGCCGTGAAAGCCCCCAGCGCCGATGGTACTGCGTCTCAAGGCGCGGGAGAGTAGGTCATCGCCGGATCCGCCGGCCCCATGCGCAGAGATGGACGCGGGATGGAGCAGCCCGGTAGCTCGTCAGGCTCATAACCTGAAGGTCGCAGGTTCAAATCCTGCTCCCGCAACCAAACCGTTCCGCGGGGCGCCATGCAATGGCCCCGCGGTTTCCCCGGACCGGCAGCGAAGAAGACGGCGCCCCTGCACGGGGCGGCTCCTCGCGTCCCTCCGGGTTTCGCGGCCTCGGCCGCGAGGGATCTTTGACAAGTGAAGAAGACATCGTGACGACAGACCGAAAGGTCGTCCCGTCGCGGTCACGGCCCGAGCGGCGGTGGCGGAAACAGCATCCGGCGGATCTCATCCGCCACGGCTTCCGCACAGCGCAGCGTTGACGGCGGATCGCAGCCGGGAAGGCTTTCGGTCGGGTAGATGCATCTTCGAAGGAGGCCTGCGCTGGTTTTCCCATGCGCACGGCGTCCGGAGAGAGAGTTCAAGCAGTATAAGGGCATCTGGTGGATGCCTTGGCACTGAGAGGCGACGAAGGACGCAGCACGCTGCGAAAAGCCACGGGGAGCCGCGAGCAGGCTTTGATCCGTGGGTTTCCGAATGGGGCAACCCACCGCTTCGGCGGTATCCAGCGCTGAACACATAGGCGCTGGAGGCGA
>NZ_JAFIQU010000042.1 GCF_017355985.1 Arenibaculum pallidiluteum | reverse complement strand
ATGGAGGGCCGCGATCAGGTCCGCGACATGCTGGCGGCGACGCTGGCCACGACCAGGCCGCGCGGCTGGCAGATCGCCGCGGGCGAGGACGCCACCGAGAGCGGCGGGGTGACCGAGGCCTGGATCGCCTTCGAGACCGAGGTCGCGCGCGGCTACGGCCTGATCCGGCTGCGCGAGGACCGCATCTGGACGCTGCTGACCACCATGGCCGAGCTCACGGGCCACGAGGAGAAGGCCGGCTTCACCCGCCCGCTCGGCGCCCGCCATGGCGTGAACCCCGGCGCCCGCACCTGGAAGGAGCTGCGCGAGGAGGAGGAGGCGAAGCTCGGCTTCGAGACCCAGCCCTATGTCGTGATCATCGGCGGCGGCCAGGGCGGCATCGCGCTGGGCGCCCGGCTGCGCCAGCTCGCCGTGCCCACCCTCATCGTCGAGAAGAACGAGCGCCCCGGCGATTCCTGGCGCAAGCGCTACAAGTCGCTCTGCCTGCACGACCCGGTCTGGTACGACCACCTGCCCTATATCGACTTTCCCAAGACCTGGCCGGTCTTCTCGCCCAAGGACAAGATCGGCGACTGGCTCGAGATGTACGCCAAGGTGATGGAGCTGAACTACTGGGGCGGCACCACGGCCAAGCGCGCGCACTTCGACGAGCGGAGCAGGGAATGGAATGTGGTGGTCGAGCGCGGCGGGCGCGAGATCACGCTGCGCCCGAAGCAGCTGGTCTTCGCGACCGGCATGTCGGGCAAGCCGAACATTCCGGAGTTCCGGGGCCGGGAGCGCTTCCGGGGCGAGCAGCACCATTCCTCGCAGCATCCCGGGCCCGATGCCTATGTCGGCAAGAAGGTCGTGGTGATCGGGTCGAACAACTCGGCCCATGACATCTGCGCCGCGCTCTACGAGGCCGGCGTGGACGTCACCATGATCCAGCGCTCCTCGACGCATGTCGTGCGCTCCGAGCCGCTGATGGAGTACGGCCTGGGCCCGCTCTATTCCGAGAAGGCCGTGCAGTCCGGCATGACCACGGCCAAGGCCGACCTGATCTTCGCCTCCCTGCCCT
>NZ_JAFIQU010000041.1 GCF_017355985.1 Arenibaculum pallidiluteum | reverse complement strand
TAGGGCTGACCGCCGGCGAGATCACATGGATTGAGCTCTTTATACGCGGGAGCGGACGAGTTCCCTTACTGCGATTGTGGCAATGCTCATCAACTCCGCTTCGCCCGCGCCGTCATGCGCTTGGACGGACATCCCCTGCACGATCGCGCCGAGATAGCGCGCGAGCGCGCCGGCATCGATGTCCGGACGGAGCTGGCCATCCGTCACGCCGCGTTCGATACGTTCCCGAAAGGCGGCGCAGGTTGCGCGCCGCAGGCGCGCCACATTCTCGGCCACCGCGTTGTTCTCCACGGCGCAGGTCAGCACGGCCGTCGAGATCATGCAGCCTCGCGCCTCCTTGCGCCGACTGAACTCCCGGGCCGACTCCCGCAGCAATCGCTCGAACGCAGCCACCGCATCGGTCTCTTCCGCAAGGGCTCGCGCCGTGAACGCTCCGACATGCCCCTGATACCAGTCGAGCGCCTCGCGATAGAGTTCCGCCTTCGACGTGAACGCCGCGTAGAGGCTCTGTGGCGTAATGCCCATCGCCGTCGTGAGATCGGCTATCGACGCTCCCTCGTAACCCAGGCGCCAGAACGTCTCGGCCGCTGCCGCAAGCGCCTCGTCTCGGTCGAAGCCGCGCGGGCGTCCACGCGGCCGGCGTGGCGGGTTATTTTCCACAATGACCATTCTTGAAATGCCTCCGTTCCCATGATAATTCCGGAGCGTTCGTTCCTCAAATGGGTGGTCGATCCTATGCGCAACATGTTCATGTTCGCGATCGCCGCGTTCGTTGGGGGGGCCACGGGGGCTCTCGCCGAGACCTTGCCGTCACCGGACCCTGGGCTTGCGGGGCGTGTGGACGCTGCGATCGATCAGGCCCTGGCGGACAAACGAATCGTCGGGACGGTCGTGATGATCGCGCGAGACGGGCAACTCGTTTACCGGCGTGCCGCAGGATTGGCAGACCGCGAGACAGCCAGGCCGATGCGCGAGGATCTGGTGTTCCGCTTAGCTTCGGTGACCAAGCCGATCGTCTCGGCGGCAGCAATGCGCCTGGTCGAGACCGGCCGGCTCCGCCTGGAGGACCCGGTGACCCGGTGGCTGCCGGAGTTTCGACCGCGACTCTCAGACGGTACCGAACCGGTTATC
>NZ_JAFIQU010000040.1 GCF_017355985.1 Arenibaculum pallidiluteum | reverse complement strand
CAGTTCTACTCGCACCTGTGCTGGACAAGCCAGCACCGACAGTGCGGGCATCGGATGGGCGCCGTCTCGAGGATGTGCGCGAGAATGGCTCGCCGGACGGCCGGCAGTGTCGGATGGGGCGGCGGTCCGCCGGTGCGGCTCGGCCTTGTTTCCCCGCTCCGGCGCGGCGGCGAGCCGAAGGTGCTGGAGAAACGCCAAGGCGATCATCACCAGGACCGCATGATGGTGCAGGCCGGGCCAGCTCCGGCCCTCGAAGTGACCGAGGCCGAGCTCCTCCTTCATCTGCTGGTGCCCCTGTTCGCACACCCAGCGCGCCTTGATCCAGGACGCTAGCGCGCGCAGGGACGTGTCGGGCGGCAGGTTGCTCAGATAGTACTTGGTCTCGCCGCCGCCCCGGCGCTCCCCGACCAGCCAGACCTCGTCGCCCGGCAGGTGCTTGCCCTGGCGCGCCGCCGGCCCATCGGCCACACGCACCCGCATCGCGGCGAACCGGGCGCTCAGCGCCCCCTTGGTGCCGGTGCGCCACGTGAGCCGGCGCCAGGACGCCCGCCTGAGCATGCTTGCCGCCGAAACGGGATCCTCGCTGGGCACCGGGTGCTTGCGCGGCCGCCCCGTGGCGGATCTCGGCCAGGAGAGGGTCACGGCGGGGGGGTAGACGTTCTGCACGCACACCGTGCCGACCGCCCACCGCAGTCCCCGCTCGCTCAGCGCGCGCCGGAACGCCGCGCTGCTGCCGTAGCCGGCGTCGGCGACGACGCAGCCGAAGCGCACCCCGGTGGCCAGCACGCGATCCAGCTCCTCGATCGCCAGCTCGGGCTTGGAGCGCGGTTCCTGCCGATCCTCCGGCACCTGGGCGCGCCGGCAGCGCTCAGGCTTGCTGGTCCACTCCTCGGGCAGGAACAGGCGCATGACGATCGGGACCGGCACCTCGTGGCGGGCCAGGGTGAGGGTGACCAGGACCTGGCAGTTGGCGTTCTTGCCCAGCGCGCCGGCATACTGCGGGGCGACGCCGACGGACTGCTCGCCCTTCTTCGGCAGCGCGGTGTCGTCGATGGCCAGGATGGCATCCGGCCCGCCGACCAGCCGGTCGGCCTTTCGGGCCAGGATCGTTTCCAGCCTCGCCGTGTCCCAGGCGCGGCTGGCGATGAAGTTGTGCAGCTGGTCGTAGTCGCCGGGCGTCAGCTCGGCCGCGATCGGCTGCACGCTCTTGCGTTCGGTGCGTCCGTATAGACCCCGGATGTACACCGGGGCCCAACGCCGCCGGGCCTTATGGCCCAGGGCGTCGAGAAACGGTTCCAGCCACGTGCTCAGTTCGGCTTCCCATGTCTGCACCTCCAGCATGACCGCCTCCGGCTCCGGCCATCTCCTGGGCAGGACAACAGGTCTTGCCTCGCCTAATTACGC
>NZ_JAFIQU010000003.1:45883-597216 GCF_017355985.1 Arenibaculum pallidiluteum | reverse complement strand
GGCGATGCCGCCGACAGCCCGCTGGTGGACCGCGAGGGCAGCGCGGATCAGCTCTCCGCGCTGGTCGGCCTGAGCTATCGCTGGTAGCGCGCCCCGGGGACCTTGGAGGGTCCCTTGCGGCGTGGCGACAGGTCAGGCTCGCGCGTCCCACTCGACCCCGGCTTCCGTCCTCGCCCGTGCCGGGCCGGACGATCGCGGGTGGGGCGGAACCATCACACTCTCCCGTCAGGACGATCCCGCGATGCTTCGGAGATTACTAGTTTTCGGTGTCCGCGCGGCCTTCGCGCTCGTCGCGGATTCCGGGGCCCTGGCAGCGCAGTCTGCGGATCAGGAAGCTCGACGGATGCTGCCCGCGGTCGTCGTCGCCGAGGCCGTCGAGGGCGTGATCAGCGATCTCGTTCTTGCGACCGGCTCGATCGAGGCGGTCGAGGAGATCTACGTTTCGCCGCTTGTGGAGGGGCTCTCCATACGCAGCCTGGAAGTCGATCGCGGAGATCCCGTCGAGAAGGGCAGCACGCTGGTCGTTCTCAACGACGACGCGCTGCTTCTGGAGAAAAGCCAGCTCCAAGCCAGTCTCGCGAAGGCCGAGGCGACGCTTGCCCAGTTGCAGGCGCAGCTTGTCGAAGCCAGGGCGAACTCGGAGGAGGCGACGCGGGTCGCTTCTCGCGCGGAACGGCTCTTGGCCAACAGGACGGTTTCGGAGGCCGAGGTCGACCGGCTGAATGCGCTTGCAACCGCATCGCGCGCTCGCGTCCGCTCGGCCGAGCAGTCCCTGAGCATCGCAGGAGCTGATATCAGGCTGGCGCGAGCGCAGCTCGACGATGTCGAGCTGCGCCTCGCCCGCACCTCCGTCAAGGCGCCCGTCAGCGGCGTGATCTCGGCCAAGAACGCCAGGGTGGGCGCGATCGCCAGCGGAAGTGGTCAGCCGCTCTTCGCAATCATCCGCGACGGCGCCGTCGAGATGAAGGGCGATGTCGCCGAGGCCGATCTCGTCAGGCTCGAGGTCGGCCAGCCCGCTGAGGTCCAACTCGCCGGAAGCAGCACGACCCTCCAGGGGAGGATCCGCCTGATCGCACCGACGGTGGACCCGCAAACGCGTCTCGGCACCGTCTATATCTCGCTGGCCCGCGCGGCCGAGGCCCGGCCCGGCATGTATGCGAGCGCAACCATCGTCGCCGAAAGGAAGCAGGCGGTCCTCCTGCCTTGGACGTCCGTCACGTCGGCAGGCGGGAGATCGACCGTCCGCAAGGTCGAGAACGGCGTCGTGCGCCTCGTGCCCGTGACGTTGGGCATCCAGGACGGGGAATTCGTCGAGATCCTCTCTGGCATCGAGGCAGGCGGGCAGGTGGTGGCAAAGGCCGGCGCCTTCGTCCGCGACGGGGATCGGATCGCCCCGGTCAAGCCTGCGCAGCCGACGCCCAACTGACCGGAATCGAGACCATGAACTTCTCCGCCTGGTCCATCCGCAATCCGGTCGCTCCAATCCTCGCGTTCGTCGTGCTCGTGGTGCTCGGCTGGCAGTCCTTCAACTCCTTGCCGATCACGGAGTTTCCGAACATCGACGTGCCGATCGTCTCGATCGACGTCACGCAGGGCGGCGCCACGCCTGCCGAGCTCGAGACCCAGGTCACCAAGCTGATCGAGGACGAGGTCGCCGGCATCTCGGGTGTGCATCACATCGCATCCACGATTACCGACGGCAGCTCGTCGATGGTCGTCACCTTCCGCCTGGAGGTGCCCATCGCGCAGGCGCTGCAGGACGTCAAGGATGCGGTCGACCGGATCCGCGACGATCTTCCAGGCGCGATCGACGCCCCGATCGTGTCGAGGGTCGAGGTCGAAGGTCAGCCGATCCAGACCTTCGCAGTCACCTCGCCCGGCATGACGCTCGAGGAGCTCTCGTGGTTCGTCCACGACACGATCAGCCGGGCCATCCAGGGACAGCGCGACATCGGCCGCGTCGAGCGCTACGGCGGTTCCGACCGCGAGGTGCGGATAGAGCTCGACGACGATCGCCTGAACGCATTCGGGATCACGGCCGCGGACGTCAACGCACAGCTCCGGCGCATGAACGTCGATCTCGGTTCCGGCCGAGGCGAGGTCGGCGGCAGCGAACAGGCGATCCGCGTACTGGGCGACACCCGTGACGTGGCAGAGCTCGCCAATGCGATGATCTCGCTGCCAAACGGCCGTTTCGCGCGGCTGTCGGAACTTGGTCGCGTGACCGATATCTATGAGGAGCCGCAGTCGTTCTCCCGCTTCAACGGGCAGCCTGTCGTCACCTTCGCGGTGTATCGGGCCAAGGGCGCCAGCGAAGTGACCGCCGCGCGGACGGTCGCCAGGACACTTGATGAGATCCGCTCCAAGCACCCGGAAGTCGCCATCGAGATCGTCGACGACGCGGTCTTCGCGACCTATGGCAGCTATCAGGCCGCGCTCGACACGCTGATCGAGGGCGCGGTTCTCGCCGTCGTCATCGTGATGGTGTTCCTGCGCAACTGGCGATCGACGCTGATCGGGGCGGTCGCCCTGCCGCTCTCGGTCATTCCGACTTTCTGGGTCATGGACCTGCTCGGCTTCTCGCTCAACATCGTCAGCTTTCTGGCCTTGACCCTTGCGACGGGCATCCTTGTCGACGACGCGATCGTGGAGATCGAGAACGTCGAACGGCACATCCGGATGGGCAAGTCGCCCTACCGTGCCGCAATCGACGCCGCGGACGAGATCGGCCTCGCGGTGATCGCCACGTCCTTCGCGATCATCGCGGTCTTCCTGCCCGTCTCCTTCATGCCGGGCATCGCGGGGCAGTATTTCATCCAGTTCGGCCTGACCGTCACGATCTCGGTCCTCGTCTCCCTGCTGGTTGCCCGGCTGATCACGCCGGTCATGGCGGCCTATCTGATGCGTCCGGCGGATGCCGACGACGACCGGGACGACCGCAGCGACGGCCGCATCATGAGGCGCTACGTGGCCTTCATCGGCGTGACGACCCGTTGGCGGTACACGACGCTTCTCGTCGCCATCGGCTGCCTGGGCATCTCGACCTACTTCCTCGCCGGCATTCCAGGCAGCTTCATGCCGCCGGAGGACGAGTCGCGCTTCAGCCTGTCGGTCGAATTGCCACCGGGCGCGATGCTCGCGGATACCGAACGGTCAGCGACGGCGATCTATGACCGGATCAGGGATGTCGACGGGATCGAGAACATCCTCGTGCTCGGCGGCACGTCGCCGGACGGCGAACTCGCACTGCGCCGCGCGGGCATCACCGTGCTTCTCGAAAAGCGCGACCATTCGCTCAGCGGCAAGGTCCTGAACGACGTATTCGGCCAATTCCCGCTGATCGGACAGTATTTGCCGAAACTGCGGCCGCCCGCCCGCACCAGGCCGCAGTCCGAGATCGAGGCGGAAGTCCTCGAGCGGCTGCGTTCGATCCCCGACGCCCGCATCTTCAAGGTGAACGAGGAGGGCGAGCGCGACCTGTCCTTCAACCTGCTGTCCGACAACGAGGCGGATCTAGACAGGGCCGTCGCGGCGCTCGCGGCCGGGATGCGCGGCGATCCGCTGATCGCGAACTTCGGCGCGGATGGTGCCCTGCCGCGCCCGGAACTGCAGGTCCGGCCCCGCTACGACCAGATGTCCCGCCTTGGCGTCATGGCGGAGCAGATCGCCGAGGTCGTCCGCGTCGCCACCATCGGCGAGAACGACACGCAGCTCACGAAGATCGCGCTCGACGGGCGGCTAATACCGATCCGCGTCCAGCTCCAGCGCGACTTCCGCACCAATATCGCCGCGATCCGCAACTTGAAGGTCCAGACAGCGTCGGGGGCGATGGTCCCACTGTCGAGCGTCGCCGACATCGACTATTCGGAAGGGCCGAGCTCGATAAGGCGCTACGACCGTCACCGCGTCGTCGCGCTCGGAGCGGACCTGCCGGCCGGCGTCGCGCTCGACACCGCGTCCGACCGCTTCACGGAGATTGCGGCGGGAGTGGACCTGCCTGCGACCGTTGCATTCATGGAAAGCGGCGACGTCGAGATGCAGGTGGAATTGCAGCAGAGCTTCGGCAACGCCATGATCCTGGGCCTGATGATGGTGCTGGTCATCCTGATCCTGCTCTTCAAGGACGTGATACAGCCCTTCACCATCCTGCTCTCGCTGCCGCTCGCCATCGGCGGCGTCGCGGCAGGCCTCATCCTGACCCAGAACGCGCTCTCGATGCCGGTGCTGATCGGGATCCTCATGTTGATGGGCGTCGTCAGCAAGAACGCCATCCTACTCGTCGACTTCGGCATCGAGATGATGCGCCAGGGCATGGACCGCACGGCTGCGATAATCGAGGCCGGGCGCAAGAGGACCCGTCCGATCGTCATGACCTCGATCGCCATGTCCGCGGGCATGCTGCCTTCCGCCCTCGGTGCCGGTGAGGGCGGTTCCTTCCGCGCGCCGATGGCAATCGCGGTCATCGGCGGCATCATCACGTCGACGGCACTGAGTCTCGTCGTCGTTCCCTCCGTCTTCCTGATCCTCGACGATCTCTCGCGGCTGCTCGCCCGCATTCTCGGCCCGCTTGTCGGCAGGAAGGACGAGGAGGACCCGCAGCTCGACCGCGGGGCAGATGACAAGCG
This sequence comes from Arenibaculum pallidiluteum, assembly GCF_017355985.1. Lineage (GTDB taxonomy): Bacteria > Pseudomonadota > Alphaproteobacteria > Azospirillales > Azospirillaceae > Arenibaculum > Arenibaculum pallidiluteum. Next base: position 592,591 of record NZ_JAFIQU010000003.1, on the reverse strand, counting down.
CACTGCCGAACAGGGCAGCACCGCGGCAAGCCCTGCGGAGCGCATCAGGAGCCTGGAGGCCGAGCGGTTCGCCAAGTCCGGACGCGCGGCAGCCCAGCCCTGATCCAAACCGGAAATGCGGGAGGCCGCGCCACCCGATGCGGCGCTGCTACCGGCTGCGGCTCCTCTCCATCGCGGCGTCATCGTCGGCCTCGTCCCGCAGGTGCAAGCCGAGGGCCGCGAGATGCCGCTGCGCGGCAGCGGCGACGGCCTGAGGAGGACCGTATGCCGCGATGCGTTCCCAGCGCACCGGGCCCGGCTCCAGGCCGAGCTGGCGGTCGAGCACCGCGGCGTCCGCATCCGAGGCGTCGGAGCTGCGCGCGGCGATGCGGGCCTTGAGCACGGCCCCGTCGCCGTCCAGCCACAGGCCCGCGAAGGCAAGGCTGGCTGCGTGGGCCGCCTCTTCGATCGCGTCCCTCTGCGCCGCCGTCGCGAACACGCCGTCGACGATCACAGGATGCCCCTGCGCCGCGGCCGCGCAGGCCAGGCGGACGGCTTCGGCATAGACGGCCTCGGACCGATCGGCATGGTAGAGCGCCTCGGGCAGGCGGGTCTCCGGCGCGACACCGGCCATACGCTTGCGCAGGACGTCGGTCCGCAGGACCCGCGCGCCCGGCCCAGGCGCAAAACGTGGCGCCAGCCGTGCGGCAAGGGTGCTCTTGCCGGTACCGCTGAACCCTCCGATGGCGAGCACCACCGGTTGCTGCGGACGCAGCAGATCGAGGGCCAGGGACAAATAGGCCGACGCCTCCGCTACACGCTGCGTGCGGTCGGCAGGCGCGGCAACGCCGGCCGCGCCCGCGGTCACATGCGCCCGGATCGCGGCGCGGACCGACATGTAGAACGGCAGCAGATGCGCGTCCTCGTCGCCGGTCATGTCGAGATACCGGTTCATGATGGCGCAGGCAGTCCCCCCGAGCCCGCGATGCACGAGATCCATCAGCAGAAAGGCAAGATCGTAGAGCACGTCGCAACAGGCGATCTCGGGGTTGAACTCGATCGCATCGAACAGGGTCGGCTCGCCGTCGATCAGGACGATGTTCCGCAGGTGCAGGTCGCCGTGCAGGCGGCGCACCCTGCCCTCCTGCCGGCGGCGCTCCACGGTCTCGGAAAGCGCGGTGAGGCGTGCACGGCTCTCGGCGTTCACGGCGCGAACCGTCTCCGGGTCGAGGATGCCGTCCCCCGTCGCCGCAAGCCGCGCCTCGTTCAGGTCCAGCAGGGCGCACATGCCTCGGATGCCCCCGTACCCTGCGACCGGCGGCTGCGCCTCGTGGAAGCCGGCGATGCCGTCGGCAAGGCGCCGGGCAAGCCGGGGATCGAGCTCGCCGCGGCCCGCAACGGCATCGAGGAGCGCATCCTGGTCGAAGCGCCGCATCTGAACCAGCCAGTCCAAGGCCTCGCCCTCGCCGCCGAGCGCCAGGCCACCGCCCGGCCGCCGGACCACCGGTACAACGCCGAGATACACCGTGGGCGCCGTGCGCGCATTCAGCCGGACCTCCTCGAGGCAGGCGGCCCAGCGAAGCTCCACCGTGGAGAAATCGAGATAGGGCAGCCGCACCGCGCGCTTGAGCTTGTAGGCGCGTTCCCCCGCCAGGAAGACGACCGAGATCAGCGTGTCGATCCGGCCGACCGGCCCCGCGATGCCATGGGTCTGCGGCCGCGCCAGGAAGTCCAGCACCTCGTCCTGCCTGGTTGAGGCCGAATCGTCGCTGTCCTGCATCGCCGTGCCCGCCTCAGGGAACCAGGACCGCGGCGCCGGTGATGCGCCCGGAGCGCAGCCGGTCCAGGGCGGTGTTCGCCTCGTCCAGGTGGAAGATCTCCACATGCGTCCGTACGGGCACCCGCGGTGCGAGTGCCAGGAATTCCTCGGCATCGCGCCGCGTCAGGTTCGCAACCGAGCGCACGCTTCGCTCCTCCCACAGCAGCCGGTACGGGAAGGATGGGATGTCGCTCATGTGGATGCCTGCGCAGACCACCGTCCCCCCGCGCTCCGTCGCCGCCAGGGCCGCCGGCAGGAGCCGGCCATCCGGCGCGAAGATCAGCGCGGCATCGAGCGGCTCCGGCGGTGGGGCATCGGACGGTCCGGCCCAGCGGGCGCCGAGGCCGCGCGCGAAATCCTGGCCCTCGACGTCGTCAGGGCGTGTGAACGCGTAGACCTCGCGCCCGAGATGGCCGGCCACCTGGGCCAGGATGTGGGCCGCCGCCCCGAATCCGTAGAGGCCGAGGCGTCGCGCCGCCCCGGCGAAACGGAAGGCGCGGTACCCGATCAGGCCCGCGCAGAGAAGCGGCGCCGCCTCGGCGTCGGAATAAGCGGCATCGACGGGAAAGCAATAGCGTGCGTCGGCCGTTGCCATCTCGGCATAGCCGCCGTCGATCTGGTAGCCCGTGAACCGCGCCTCGGCGCAGAGATTCTCCCGCCCTGCGCGGCAAAAGGCGCAATCGCCGCAGGTCCAGCCCAGCCATGGGACGCCCACCCGATCTCCCGGTGCGAAGCGCGCGACGTCCGGTGCCACGTCGACGACCCGGCCCACGATCTCGTGGCCAGGGATCAGCGGCAGCTTCGGATCCGGAAGTTCTCCGTCGACGACGTGCAGGTCCGTGCGGCAGACGGCGCAGGCGAGAACGCGCAGCAGGACCTGGCCCGGCCCCGGGCGCGGGTCGGGAAGGTCGGCGGCCTCCAGCGGCGCGCCGGTCCGGCGAAGCACCATGGCTCTCATGGCGGAATCCCGATCGGTGCAGCCCGGACCTGTCCATCATGCCGCAGTGCCGGGCGCCCTGCCGCATTGATCCACGTTCCGGCGCCGCGGACAAGCGGGGCATCGGGGCATGCGGCGGTCGCTCAGGCCTGTGCCGACGCCGCGTGATGCCCGTGCCGTCCTGCCGGCGCCCGCGCAGGCGGAACGCAAGGACCAGCAGGTAGATTCCGAAGGCGATGGCGTAGGCGCCCAGCCACAAGGTCATCACCGGGACACCTGGCGGGGGCGCGAGGAACAGGAGAACGCCTCAGGCCAGAGACAGGACGCCGCCCAGGCCGAGCAGCCATTTGGCGTGGGCCCGGCGCAGCCGGAACGCCGCCGCGAGCATCAGCGCGCCACTGACGATGGCCCAGGCCGAGACCAGATCGGCGAAGGCGAGAACAACGCCCACCGGCAGCAGCAGCGCCAGAACGCCCGCGACCAAATCGGCGGCGCGCCCTCCAGGATCAGCCCGCCCCAGCGCTCATACCGCGCCGCTGCGCGGACGCTGGCCACGCATGTCCGCCTGCCTGCGCCAGAGATCTAAAGCGGGATGTCGAGCACCAGCCCGTCATGGGCCGGTTCCACGCCGGGCGGGAGCTGCGCGAGGACGGCCCGGTAATCCATGGCCTGGTTCATATGCGTCAGATAGGCCCGGCGGGGCCGTACCCTCTCGATCCAGGACAGTGTCACCGGGAGATGGGCATGGACGGGGTGTGGCGGCGCGATACGCACGCAGTCGACGATCCAGGTGTCGATGCCTTCGAGCGCGGCGAAGGCGGCCTCGTCGAGGCGCACCACGTCGGTGGAATAGGCGAAGCGCCCAATGCGGAATCCCAGCGAGCGCGCCCAGCCGTGGTCCTGCACGAATGGCACGACGTTCAGGGGGCCCAGCTCGAAGGGCCGTTCGATCACATGCGGAACCAGAGCGGGGCGATAAATTCCCTGCCCCGCATCGAGCGGCCGGAACGCATAGGAAAACCGCTGCCCGAGCGATTCCATGGTCTCGGCGTCGCCATAGACGTCGATGGCGCGGCCCATGCGGACGCAGATATTGCGGAGATCATCGATGCCGTGGGTGTGGTCCGCGTGCCAATGCGTGTAGAGCACCGCGTCGAGCCGGCCCACACCGGCCCGCAGAAGCTGCTCGCGCAGGTCCGGGCCCGTGTCCACCAGGACGGCGAAACCGTTCTCCTCGATCAGGATGGAGGGACGCATCCGCCGGTTCCGCGGCTCCGACGGGTCGCAGGCGCCCCAGTCGCCGCCGACTAGCGGCACGCCGCCGGAGCTGCCGCAGCCGAGAACCGTGACCTGCATGATCAGGCCTCCGGCCGCGGCATCCGGTCGAAGAGGCGCAGGAAGTTCTCCGTGGTCACGCGGGCCAGCTCGGCAGGCGCGACGCCCTTGACCTCGGCGAGCACCGCCGCGGTGTGCGCGACGAAGGAAGGCTCGTTCCGCTTTCCGCGCTTGGGCACCGGTGCGAGATAGGGCGCGTCGGTCTCGACCAAAAGACGGTCCAGCGGCACGTCCCGGGCGATGGTCCTGAGCTCGTCGGAGTTCTTGAAGGTCAGGATCCCGGAAAAGGAGATGTAGAAGCCAAGTTCCAGCGCCTTTTCAGCGAGATAGCGGGCGGAGCTGAAGCAGTGCATGACCCCGCGCAGCCCCTTTCCCGCCCCTTCCTCGGCCAGGATCGCCGCCGTATCCTCTTCGGCGTCGCGGCTGTGCACGATCAGCGGCAGGCCGGCCACGGCCGCTGCGCGGCAATGCAGCCGGAACGATGCCGCCTGTGCGTCCCGCGGGCTCTTGTCGTAGTAGTAGTCGAGCCCGCTCTCGCCGATTCCGACCACCTTGGGGTGGCGGGCGAGATCGACCAGCCGATCGACGGAGACCTCGGCCAGTTCCTCGCCCGCGTTGTGCGGATGCACGCCGACGGAGCAGTAGACCGAGGGGTAGGCCTCGGCGATGGCCCGAATCCGATCGAACCGGGAGAGATGGGTGGAGATCGTGACCATCCGCCCGACCCCTGCCCGCTCGGCACGGGCGACGACCTCGTCACGCTCCTCGGCGAAGTCCGGGAAGTCCAGGTGGCAGTGGCTATCCACCAGCATCAGGCCGCATCCTCGGGCTCGACATGGCGCGGGAAGACGCCCTGGGGCGGCGGCAGCGGCGTCCCCGGCTTCAGGGCATCCTTGTCCCCGAGCCGGTCGAAGCCCCGCTCATCGGCGGCCACGCCAAGCAGGTCGAGGATCCGCGAACTGGCACCGGGCATTACCGGCTGCGTCAGCACCGCGACCTGCCGGATCGTCTCGGCCAGGACATAGAGCACCGTGTTCATGCGCGCGGGATCGGTCTTGCGCAGCGCCCAGGGGGCCTGCTCGTCGACGTAGCGGTTCGCATCGCCGATCACGGACCAGATCGTCTCCAGCATCCGGTGGAAGCCCTGGACCTGGAGCTCGCGGCGGCAGGAATCCAGCAGCGCGCGTGCCGCGCCGAGCAGCCGCTCGTCCGCCTCGGTGAAGGGGCCCGGGGTCGGCACCGCCGCGGCGCAGTTCTTCTGCACCATGCTGAGCACGCGCTGCACCAGGTTCCCGTAGTCGTTCGCGAGGTCGCCGTTGATCCTCTGCAGCATGGCCCGCCGCGAGAAGTCGCCGTCGTTGCCGAAGGGAACCTCGCGCATCAGGAAGTAGCGGGTCTGATCGAGGCCGTAGGTCTCCACCAGCTCGCGCGGCGCGATCGCATTGCCGAGGGATTTCGACATCTTCTGCCCCTCGACCGTCCACCAGCCATGCGCGAAGACCCGCCGCGGCGGCTCGAGCCCGGCTGCCATCAGGAAGGCCGGCCAGTAGACCGCGTGGAAGCGCAGGATGTCCTTGCCGACCATGTGCAGGTTGGCGGGCCAGAACGCGGCGTAGTCGCTGCCGGCACCCGTCTCGGGATAACCGACGGCGGTGACGTAGTTGGTCAGCGCGTCGAGCCAGACATACATCACATGCCGCTCGTCGCCAGGGACCGGAATGCCCCAGGAGAAAGTCGTCCGGCTGATGGAGAGGTCCTTCAGGCCCGACTTCACGAAGGCAACGACCTCGTTGCGCTTGCCGGCCGGCAGGATGAAGTCGGGGTGCTCGTCGTAGAAGCGCAGCAGCCGCTCCTGCCACTCCGACAGGCGGAAGAAGTAGGAGGGCTCCTCGACCCATTCCACCTCGGCGCCGCTGGGGGCGATGCGGCGACCGTCGCCGGTCACCGTCAGCTCGTCCTCGCCGTAGAAGGCTTCGTCGCGCACCGCGTACCAGCCGGAATAGGATCCGAGATAGATCTGGCCGTTGGCCTCCAGCGCCTTCCACAAGGCTTGGCAAGCCGCCACGTGCCGCGGTTCCGTGGTGCGGATGAAGTCGTCGATGGAATAGTCCATCAGCCGCGTCAGGTCTCGGAAGTTCTGCGAGACACGGTCGGCGAAGGCTTGCGGCGTCTCGCCCGAGGCCATGGCCGACTTCTCGACCTTCTGCCCGTGCTCGTCCGTCCCCGTCAGGAATTTCACCGGATGCCCGTCGAGACGTATGAAACGTGCGAGCACGTCGCAGGCGAGCGTCGTGTAGGCGTGCCCGATATGCGGCACGTCATTCACGTAATAGATCGGGGTCGTGACGTAGTAGGGCTTGTGCGCGGCCATGTTGGGCTCCCTTCCCGGGATCAAGCCGCCGCCGCCGCCTCCAAGGTGAGCAAGGCGTTCAGGACCACCTGCTTGCGGTCAAGGTTGGCTGCTTCCGCCCGGGTGAAAAGGCGGGTGACCTTTTCCCATACCTCCACCCACCGTTCAAGCCCGCGCTCCCCGACCAGCCGGCTTGCCACTTCCGTCTCGCCCGGCACGACCGGCGCGGGCACCTCCCCGCGCGCGAGGGCGCGCACCAGCCGGGCGAGCCACCACACCATCAGCTCGGCGGCGACCTCGTAGGCCGCCTCGTTGCCCCGGCGCGCGAGACGGTCCGCGAAGCCATGGGCCGCGACCATGTCGATGCGCGGCGCCTGCCCGAACAGACCTACCATGTCCCGGTAGAGGTCGAGCCCGCCGGCCTCGGCCAGCTCGATCGCACGTCCGATGCTGCCTTCGGCAAGGCCCGCGAGCGCGTGGCGGTCCGCGTCGCCGATATCCGGGCGCGCACGCGCCAGGAGGTCCAGGACGACGGCTTCCGACAGCGGCGAGAGCGCGAGCTTGCGGCAGCGCGAACGGATGGTCGGCAGGAGGCCGCCGGGATTCTCTGTCACCACCAGCAGCAGCGCGCGCGCCGGCGGCTCCTCCAGGATCTTCAGGATCGCATTCTGGCCGGCCGGGTTCAGCCGCTCGGCCCCGTCCAGGACGACCACGCGCCAGCCGCCCTCGGCGGCCGTCAGGCGCAGGAAGGGTGCGATGCGGCGCACCTCGTCCACGGGGATGTCCCGCTTGAGCCGGCCCTTCTTCTCGTCCATCGGGCGCTCGACCGTCAGCAGGTCCCCGTGCCCGCCCGATGCGACGCGGGCGAAGGTCGGGTCGGATGCCGCGATTGCGAGGCTGGCCGGCGGCCGCGGCGCGCCGAACAGGCCCGCCTCCCCGGTGCCGGCGCCCTGCGCAAGCACGAAGCGCGCGAAACGGTAGGCGAGCGTCGCCTTGCCGATGCCGGGGACGCCACCGATCAGCCAGGCATGGGGCAGCCGGCCTGAGTTCCAGGCGTCGAGCAGCGTCCGTTCGGCAGAATCGTGGCCGAGCAGGTCGGGATTGCCGCGCGGCAGTGCCAACGCTGCCCCCTCGCCCGCCATCAGAGCCCCAAGCGCTCGGTCACCGCCGCAATCACGGCCCGGTGCACCGCTTCCGGACCGCGTGCGGCGTCGATCACGGCGCACCGCCCGGGCTCGCGCGCTGCGATGTCCAGGAAGCCCTGGCGCAGGCGCTCGTGGAACGCGACACCCATGCGCTCGTACCGGTCCTCGGCGCCGCCGCGGCTGGCGGCACGGGCAAGCCCGGCCTCGACCGGGAGGTCGAGCACCAGCGTCAGGTCGGGCCGGAAGTCGCCGATGGCGATCTCGTGAAGCGCCTCGACCGCGGCGCGGCCGACGCCGTGGCCATAGCCCTGATAGGCCATGGAGCTGTCAGCGAACCTGTCCGAGACGACCCATTTCCCGGCTTCCAGCGCCGGCAGCACCGTGCGCAGCAGGTGGTCCCGCCGCGCGGCGCAGTGCAGCAGCAGCTCGGTCAGCCCGTCCCAGCGTCCGGTGCCGCCCTCGACGAGCAGGCGCCGGATATCCTCTGCGCCTGCCGATCCGCCGGGCTCCCGCGTCGCCACCGCGGTCACGCCGCGCGCCCCCAGCGCCTCGACCAACAGCCGGAGCTGCGTGGTCTTGCCGGCACCCTCACCGCCCTCGAAGGTGATGAACCGTCCCCGCACGTCAGTCGACCGAGCCGCTGACCATGTAGCGCGTGGCTGCCGCGATCCGGCCGAAGATGCCGAGCTGGGGCACGTCCCGTGCGGCGATCAGGGGGATCTCGCGCGTCGAGAAGTTCGGCGCCTCGATGACCAGGCGGCCGATCTGTGTGCCTTTGGCGACGGGCGCGGGGACCGGCTTGTCGAACTTGGCCGTGACCTTAAGCCCCTTACGCTCCTCGCGGCTCATGGTGACCGTCAGGTCCTTGGCGACAGTCGCCGGGACGGTGGCGTCGCGGCCCATCCAGACCGGTGCCTCCTCCACCGGCTGGCCGGCCTTGTAGAGCGCATAGGCGTCGAACTCGCGGAAGCCCCATTCCAGCAGGCGAGCGGATTCGTCTGCTCGGGCCTGCATGCTGTTGAGCCCGTTGACCACCAGGACCAGGCGCCGGTCGCCGCGCTTGGCCGAGGCCGTCAGGCCGTAGCCGGCGATCTCCGTGTGGCCGGTCTTCATGCCGTCGACGCCGATGTCGCGGTAGAGCAGCGGGTTGCGGTTACCCTGCTTGATCCCGTGATAGGTGAACTCCTTCTCCGAGTAGAAATGGTAGTACTCGGGGAATTCCTCGATCAGCCGCTGCGCCAGGACCGAAAGGTCGCGCGCGGTCGAATAGTGGTTCTCGTGCGGCCACCCGGTCGCGTTCATGAAGTTGCTGTTGGCGAGGCCCAGCGCCTTGGCGCGTGCCGTCATGTCCTCGGCGAACTTCTCCTCGGATCCGGAGAGGCCTTCCGCCAGGACCACGGAGGCGTCGTTGCCGGACTGGATGATCACGCCGCGGATGAGATCCTCGACCTTGATCCGATTGCCGAGCTCCGTGAACATCTTGGAGCCCTGCATCTTCCACGCGCGCTGGCTGACCGGCAGCGTGTCGTCCATGGACAGCCGGCCCTGCTTGATCGCCTCGAAGACCATGTACATCGTCATGATCTTGCTCATCGACGAGGTCGGCATCTTCTGGTCCGCGTTCTTTTCGAACAGGACCGTGCCGGTCGTCATGTCGAGCAGCAGCGCCTGACGCGCGGCCGTATCGATCGTGGCGGCACGGGCCGTCGCGCCCAGCGCCAGCGTCAGCCCCACGACGACCAGCGTCGAGAACCGGAGAAGCTTCATCCCTCTACCCCTGTTCCAGAAGCGCGGATCGGGATCCGCGATCATAGCCGTCCCGTAGGACGGAGCTGCGTCAAATTTGCGGCGGCCCTCAGTCGACCACCACCTCGGCGCCCGCAATGCCTGCGGCGAGGACCTGTTCGATGGCGCGGTCGGCGTCGCGGGCTCCTGCATAGGGACCGAGGCGCACCAGGAACTCCTGCGTCCGCCCGGCCATGCGCGAATCGACCCGCACTGGCCCGACGGAGGACATCAGCGCGCGCAGCCGGTCGGCGGCCTGGCGCACCGTCACGGGGCCGGCCTGAACCCAGATCTGCCGGGGCCGTCCCGGTGGTCCCTGCACGACCGTCTCGGCCGGGAGGAAGCGACCGTCCGCTGCCAATCCGCCCGGCACGGTCGCAGAGATATCCAGGGCCGTGCGCTGCACGGAGCGCGGCGCCGACGGCGCGGCGCCCTCGATCTGGACCATCGCACGCGGTGCCGCCCGCGGCGCGGGCGAGCCGTCGTTGCCGGTACCCGCCACCTGGGCCGTCGAGGGCGTCGCCCGCAGCGGCTCGGCGAGCGCGCGGCTCTCCTCGGCAAGCACCTGGACGCGGACCTTGGCCGTTTCGGCCTCCGACGTCCCGAGCAGTTCTGCGGCGCGCCGGCTCAGCGCGATGATGCGGCCGGGGTCCTGCGGCCCGCGATCGTTGACGCGAACCACGACCTGCCGGCCGTTCTCGAGGTTCGTGACCCGCACGAGGCTCGGCAGCGGCAGCGTGCGGTGCGCCGCCGTCATCTGCGTCGCGTCGAAGAGTTCGCTATTGGCCGTCAGGCGCGGCGCGATCCCTGCCCCGACCCATCCAGCCAGGCCGGTCCGGTCGTAAGTATAGTCCTCGGACGGGTAGTACCAGACGCCACCGAGTTCGTAGGGGGCGCCCACCACGAATTGCGGCGCCGCCACCGGAAGCGGCGCCTTCGGCGGTGCGGGCCGCTGCGGCGTGCAGGACGCAGCCAGGACCAGGACGAGCGCGGCGCCGATCAGGCGCCGTGCCCACGGGGACGGCCTGCCGGCCCGACGGACCGGGAAGCCGGACGCTACGAACATGGGTGACGATTCCCCCGAAAGATCGGCATCTGCTTGTGCCATATCGGAATGGGGCCTTCAACACGCCGGATTAACCAATTCAGCTTTGTCACGGGGCGGGAAAGAGGGCATTGGTCCAACCGAGCATGCGATAGCCGGCGAGGCCGCACCACTCCCGCGCCGCCATATCCAGGCGGCGGAGGCCGCCGGACAGCGATGCCGGTCCGAACCCGTCCATTCCGCCGGTACGATAGTCGACCGGCCAGGGTATCACCGGCCAGCCCAGCACCCGGGCAATGCCGACCGCCCGCGGCATGTGGAAGGCCGAAGTCACCAATGCCCAGCGCTCTCCGGGCTGCGGCCGGGCAATGGCGAAGGCGTTGCGGATATTTTCGTGGGTGTTCCGCGACTCCGTCTCGAAGGCGATCCGCTCGACGGCGAAGCCCATGCGTCGCAGCGCCTCCGCGATCACGGGCCCTTCCTTCAGCTCCTGGCCGCGCAGGTAGCCCGATCCGCCCGCGATCACGAGCCGTGCCTCGGGATGCCGTCGGGCGAGGTCGCTGAACTCCACCAGCCGCTCGGCCGCGTCGGTCAGGGCCGGCTGCCCGTGCGCCGCGGTCAGGAACTGGTCGACCATGCCGCCGAGCAGCAGGATTCCGTCCAGCCGCTCCGGCGCCTGCGGCTGCGGGAAGCGTCTTTCGAGCGGTTGCAGCGCCCAGCTTCCGAGCGGCAGGAAGGTCGCGCCTATGAGGCCGAGCGCGGCCGCCGTCGAGAGGACGCGGCCCCAGCGGCGCGCCCCTCCTCCCAGCGCGGACAGCAGAATTCCGGATACCAGTGCGGCGAGCAGGAGGTTTCCCGGCTGGGCCAGTGTCCAGAGGATCTTCGAGGCGAGGAAGGCCATGGCGCCCGCGGGCCGTCCCGGTCAGATGTCGGCGTAGACGTGCGTCTCGGCGGCGGCCCCGGGATGGGTGACGGCGCCCTTCTCGGCATCGCCCACGAGCTGGGCGTATTTCCAGAGGGTGCCGGACTGGAAGTCGTGGCGCCGCGGCTGCCAGGCCGCGCGGCGGCGAGCCAGTTCCTCGTCCGCGAGCTCGACCGAGATCGTTCCGGCCACGGCATCGATCGCGATCGTGTCGCCGTCCTGGAGCAGCCCGATCGGGCCGCCGACCGCCGCCTCCGGCCCGACATGCCCGATGCAGAAGCCTCTCGTCGCGCCGGAGAACCGGCCGTCGGTGATCAGCGCGACCTTGTCCCCCATTCCCTGACCGTAGAGTGCCGAGGTGGTCGCCAGCATCTCGCGCATGCCGGGTCCGCCGCGGGGCCCCTCGTAGCGGATCACCAGCACCTCGCCCTCGCGGTAGTCGCGGCGCTCCACGGCCGCGAACGCGGCCTCCTCGCTGTCGAAGCAGCGCGCCGGCCCCCGGAACCGTAGATTCTTCATGCCGGCGACCTTCACGACGGCGCCCTGCGAGGCCAAGTTCCCGCGCAGCACCACGACCCCTCCGGTCGGGGACAGGGGCTCCGAGGTTGGACGCACGACGTCCTGGTCCGCCGGGACGACGATCCCCTCCAGGTTCTCGGCAATGGTGCGCCCCGTCACGGTCAGGCAGTCGCCGTGCAGGAAACCGCCGTCCAGCAGCGCCCGCATCAGCACGGGAACGCCGCCGATCTCGTAAAGGTCCTTCGCGACGTAGCGCCCGCCGGGCTTCAGGTCCGCGATGTAAGGCGTACGCTCGAAGATCCGACCGACATCGTGGATGTCGAACGGGATCCCGCATTCATGCGCCATGGCTGGAAGATGCAGCGCCGCGTTCGTCGACCCGCCCGACGCCGCGACCACGGTGGCCGCGTTCTCCAACGCCTTCAGCGTGACGATGTCGCGCGGACGCAGGTTTCGGCGGACCAGCTCCATGACCGCCCGGCCGGAGGCCTGCCCGTAGGCATCCCGGCTCTCGTAGGGAGCCGGCGCGCCCGCCGAGTTCGGAAGGGCCAAGCCGATCGCCTCGGAGACGCAGGCCATGGTGTTCGCCGTGAACTGCCCTCCGCAGGATCCTGCCGAGGGACAAGCCACCCGCTCCAGCTCCTCCAGGTCGGCGTCGCCCATCCGCCCGGCGCTGTGCGCGCCGACGGCTTCGAAGACGTCCTGGACCGTCACGTCCCTGCCGCGGAAGCAGCCGGGCAGGATCGATCCTCCGTACATGAAGACCGAAGGCACGTTCAGGCGAAGCATAGCCATCATCATGCCGGGTAGCGACTTGTCGCAGCCGGCCAGGCAGACCATGGCGTCGTAGCAGTGGCCGCGCATGGTCAGCTCGACCGAGTCGGTGATCACCTCGCGGCTCACGAGGGACGACTTCATGCCTTGGTGGCCCATGGCAATGCCGTCCGTGACGGTGATCGTGGTGAACTCGCGCGGAGTGCCGCCAGCCTCCTTGACTCCGACCTTCACGGCCTGGGCTTGGCGGTTCAGGGCGATGTTGCAGGGCGCGGCCTCGTTCCAGCACGTCGCGACGCCCACGAAGGGTTGCGCGATCTCCTCAGCCGTCATGCCCATGGCGTAGTAGTAGGAGCGGTGCGGGGCCCTTTCCGGCCCGACGGAGACGTGGCGGCTGGGCAGCCGCGACTTGTCCCAGGATTTCCGCGAATCGCGATCACCGTCGGCCATGAGCGGTTCCTTCCGTGTGCCTGCCCCGCGGGACCGCGGCGCTGCTGCCCGCAGGATAGCCTCCGCTTCGGGAGGCTGCCACCCGCAGCGATCCCGGCGCAACCGGCGTAGGGGCCTCCCCGGCGGTGGTCCCTCTTTCGAGGCGCCACGGTTCGGGGGATGCACGCGACGGGGGATCGGGTGTTCTATCCGAAGGTTCTCGGTCCCTGCCGCCCCCGACCGTGACGGAGTCCTTCCCATGCGGCCGTCCATCCTTGCCCCACCCGTTTCCGCAACCGCCCTGGTGATGATCGTCATGAGCGCCGCCGCGCAGGGTGCCGGAGCCGGTTCGCACGACGGCGGACCACTGGACCTGCCGGTGCAGGTCGCCGACCGGGGCGCGGCCGGGACCGGTGATGTCCCCGGGCAATCGGGCGTCGGCGTAAGCATGGTGCGTCCCGGCTGGAAGCCGGCTGTCCCAGCAGCGGAGAAGGCGGATTTCGACCGCGGCGATCCCGGCGCGGTCGGCCGTGCCGCGAAGGGACGCCTGACCGTTCTTGGGACGCCGGATGACCTTCCGCCTCGGTCGGCCCCGCCGATCGTGACCATGTGGTCCGCCCTGGCAACGGCGCCCGGCATCGAGCAGCGCGGCTGGTGCTGGGTCGACGATCCCATCGGGGACCAGCCCAGCGCGCCGGCGCTGGTTCGTGAACTCGACTCTGGCGAAGAGGCCGTCCTGATCGGGAGGAGATGGCGATGATCCTGCGACCCTGGTGTTCGTCGATGCTGCTGTGCCTTCTTGTGGCGGGCTGCGCGTCCCAGGCGCCATCGGACCCGGTCGCGGAGACCGGTCCATACGCGACGCTCGGAACGCGCGAGCAGGTTCTCGCCGCCGCGGCAAGGCAGCAGGCGCTGGATTCGCTGGCAAGCGGCAGGACGCTGGAATGGCGGAGCCCAGACGGCGGTGCCGAGGGGAAGATCACGCCAACGCGCAGTTTCCGCGCCGACGGAGGCAGTTACTGCCGCGAGTTCACGGAAGAGGTGAATGCCGCCGGACGCACCGACCGGTTCACCGATCTTCGCTGCCGCACCGACGCCGGCCGCTGGCTTCGCCCGAAGGCCTGAGCCGCGAAAACCCGACCCGCTCTCTCAGGATTTCAGCGCAAGCCCTTGGTAAAAAAGAGTGCGGTGCAGGTCTGGAATACCCTGCACCGCACGGCTTTCGGACGCGTCAGGCGTCCTGCAGGCGGGCCAGCGCCTCGGCATAGCGGCTCCGCGCCGCCTCGGCATCGGCGCGGCGCTCACGCTGCTCCTCGACCACTTCCTCGGGAGCGCGCTGCACGAAGCTGGGATTGTTCAGCTTCTGGTCGATCTTTGCCACCTCGCCCGAGAGCTTCTCGATCTCCTTGGCAAGGCGCTGCCGCTCGGCCTGGATGTCGACGAACTCGGCCAGCGGCAGGACCAGGGCCGCCTCATCCAGCACCACCTGCACCGAGCCCTTGGGAGCAGGGCCCGACAGGACCTCGATGGAAGCGAGGCGCGCCATCCGCGTGATCACGCCGCGATGGGCTTCGAGCCGCCGAAGCGTCGCGGGCGACGCATCTCGCAGCATCACCGGGATCTGAGCCCCTGCCGGGACGTTCATCTCGGATCGCACGGTCCGGACCGTCGAGATCAGCCGGACCACCCAGTCCATCTCGGCCTCGGCCTCAGGATCCACCAGCGATACCTCCAGCGCCGGCCACGGCTCCGCGATGAGCGGCTGCGGGCGCGCGACGCCGGCATCGGCGCCCAGCCGTTCCCAGAGCTCCTCGGTGATGAACGGCATCACGGGGTGCAGCAGGTGCAGGATCTGGTCGAGGACCCAGGCTGTCGTGGCGCGCGTCTCGGCTTTCGCGGCCTCGTCGGAGCCGTTCAGGATCGGCTTGGTGAACTCCAGGTACCAGTCGCAGTAGGTGCCCCAGGTGAACTGATAGAGGGCTCCGGCAGCCTCATTGAACCGGTAGCCGTCCAGCGCTTCTGCGGCGCGGGCCGCCGTCTGCGCCAGCGCACCCACGATCCAGCGGTTCGTGCGATGGCTCACCGCCGCGGGATCGAAGCCCGGCACTGGCGCGCAGCCGTTCATCTGGCCATAGCGCGCGGCGTTCCAGAGCTTCGTCGCGAAATTCCGGTAGCCCTCGACGCGCCCGACCGCGAGCTTGATGTCGCGCCCCTGCGCCGCCATGGCGCAGAGGGTGAAGCGCAGGGCATCCGTGCCGTAGTCCTTGATCAGGTCCAGCGGGTCGATCACGTTGCCCTTGGACTTCGACATCTTCTGTCCGCGCTCGTCGCGGACCAGGGCGTGGATGTAGACGTCGCGGAAGGGCACCTCGCCCATGAAGTGGATGCCCATCATCATCATCCGGGCGACCCAGAAGAAGATGATGTCAAATCCAGTGACGAGGACGTCCGTGGGATAGTAGCGGGCGAGCTCTGGCGTCCTGTCCGGCCAGCCCAGGGTCGAGAACGGCCAGAGCGCCGACGAGAACCACGTGTCGAGCACGTCGGGATCGCGCGTCAGCTTCGCGTCATGGCCGTAGTGGGCCCGCGCCGCCGCCTCCGCCTCGGCCTCGCTGCGCTCCACGAAGACATGGCCGTCGGGGCCGTACCAGGCGGGAATCTGGTGGCCCCACCAGATCTGGCGGCTGACGCACCAGGGCTGGATGTTGCGCATCCACTCGAAATAGGTGTTCTCCCACTGGCGCGGGACGAAGCGGGTCCGCCCCTGCTCCACCGCCTCGATGGCCGGCTTGGCCAGCGTTGCGGCGTCCACATACCACTGGTCGGTCAGCCAGGGCTCGATCACGACGCCGGACCGGTCCCCGTGGGGCAGCATGTGCGTGTGCGGCTCGACCTTCTCGAGGAGGCCGAACGCCTCGATCTCGGCCACGATGCGCTTGCGGGCCTCGTACCGGTCGAGCCCGTGATAGGCGACCGGCGCCTCGCCGCCGATGCGCGCATCGCGGTCGAAGACGTTGATCATGGCCAGGCCGTGCCGCCGGCCGACCTCGAAATCGTTGAAGTCGTGGGCCGGCGTGATCTTCACGGCGCCGGTTCCGGTCTCGGGGTCGGCATACTCGTCCGCGACGATCGGGATCTCCCGTCCGACCAGCGGCAGGCGCACCTTGCGGCCGATCAGGTCGCGGTAGCGCTCGTCCTCGGGATGAACGGCGACGGCGGTGTCGCCCAGCATGGTCTCCGGGCGCGTGGTCGCCACCACCACGTAGCGCTCGGCGTCGTCGGACAGCGGATACCGGAAATGCCAGAGGTTGCCCTTGACCTCCCTGGATTCCACCTCCAGGTCCGAAATGGCGGTGTGGAGCTTGGGATCCCAGTTCACCAGGCGCTTGTCCCGGTAGAGAAGCCCCTGCTTGTGGAGCGTCACGAACACCTCGACCACGGCGCGGGAGAGCCCCTCGTCCATGGTGAACCGCTCGCGGCTCCAATCCGGCGACGCGCCGAGCCGGCGCAGCTGACGCGTGATGGTTCCGCCGGATTCGGCTTTCCACTCCCAGACCTTGTCAATGAAGGCGGGCCGGCCGAGGTCGTGCCGCGTCCGACCGTCCTGCGCCAGGTTGCGCTCGACGACCATTTGGGTCGCGATGCCGGCGTGGTCGGTGCCGGGCTGCCACAGGGCGTCGTAGCCGCGCATACGGTGGTATCGGATCAGTGCGTCCTGCAAGGTGAAGGTCAGGGCGTGGCCCATATGCAGGCTGCCCGTGACATTGGGCGGCGGCATCATGATCGTGTAGGGCTTGGCATTGCTGTCGACCTGCGAGGCGAAGACGCCCTTGGCCTCCCAGGCCTCGTAGTGCTTCGCTTCGATCTCGGCGGGGTCGTAGGTCTTGTCCAGCATGCGGAGCCTTCGTCTTCAGGTCGCGATGGGTTGAATGCGGACGGCAAAAGGCCGCCGCCCCACGGGAGGCGGCGGCCGAGCCGAAAAAGCCGGGTCAGCCGCCTTGGGCGCGGCGTACCATCCGTTCGATTTCCCGCTGCACCAGGCGCTCCACCATGGGCGGCAGGTTGTCGTCGAGCCAGTCGCGCAGCATCGGGCGCAGCAGCTCCTTGACGATGCTCTCGAGCGTGGGGCCGCCGGCATAGAGCGCCACGCCCGAGGCGCCGATCGTGCCGGCCAGCTGCGCAAAGGCTGCCGAAGCAAGCGCCTCGGAGGGCTCGGAGACAATGCGGTCGTCGGTTTCCGGCTCCATGCGCGGCAAGTCCCGTGGCCGGCGAACCGCGAAGGGACGTGGCTCAGGTTCGGGCTCTGGCTCCGGCTCGGGCTCCGGATCCTCAGGGGCGCTCCAGTCGTCCTGCTCGTCCTCCACGGGGACGACGGAACCGTCGTCCTGGACCATTTGGGTCAGCTCCAGGACGTCGTCGTCCATCGCGGGCGGCGGCGCCGGCGGTGGCGGAGGAGGAGGAGCGGCGGCCCTGGGAGGTTCGGGCGCCGCGGGTTCCGGAGCCGACGGCGCAGGAGCTGATTCGTTATCTTCCGAAATGATCCGGCGGATGGAGGCGAGAATCTCCTCCATCGAAGGTTCTTGCTGGGATTTCAAATCGCTCATCGAACCGCGTTCCCGGGAGCCGACCGCTCGGAGCCTAGGGCACGGCGGCTCGAAATGCCACAAAAAGGAGCGGCCCGCCGAAGCGGGCCTTCAGAGATCACTTCCGGATGTCGGTGCCCCACCACTTCCCGCGGACTTCGCGGTAGTGATTATCGAAATTGTAATACTCGACCGGCAGGGTCAGCTGCCGCGCGTTCAACTGGCCCGTCGCCGCGAGCACCTGGAACGCGGCTACCGTTTCGTCGCGCTCGGCCGAGACCAGGGTCACGCGCGCGTCCAGCAGCTCCTGCTCGGCGTTCAGCGTGTCGAGCGTCGTGCGCGAACCGACCTGCGCCTCCTGGCGGACGCCTTCCAGCGCGATCTCCGCCGCACGGACCTGCGAGCGGCGAGACTCGATGGCGGCACGCGCCGTGGTCAGGGCCTCCCAGGCGCGGATTGCGTTCTCGACGACCTGGCGCCGCGCCCCTTCGATCTGGATGCGGGCCTGGTTGGCGGAATGCTTGGCCTCGCGCACGCGGGCGGACAGCAGCCCAGCCGAATAGAGCGGGATGCGCAGGTTGGCCGTGATGCTGGTCGTGTCGGCGCGATCGAAGCTCGACGTGTCGTAGTTCCGGCTGAAGCCGGCGCTCAGTCCGACCTGCGGGTTCCCCTCGCTCTCGATCTGGTCGACGCTCGCATTGGCCGCCAGCTCGCCATACTCCGCGGCGGCCACCGCGGGGTTGTTGCTCTGCGACAGGGCGATCACCTCGTCCAGCGTCGCCGGCAGCTGGAAGCGCGGCCGCGGCGCCGTCAGCACGCCCGGCAGCTCGCCGATGGCCCGCTGGTAGGCCGCCCGGCTCGCGCGAAGCTGTCCCTCAGCCTGGATTCGGTCCGAGCTGGCGCGGGCCAGGCGCGCCTCGGCCTGACTCACGTCGGTCCGCGTGATCTCGCCGACGTTGAAGCGGTCGCGCGAGGCATCGAGCTGGCGACGAAGGACCGTCTCGTTGTTCCTGTTCAGCTCAAGAACCGACTGGTCGCGCACCACGTCGAGATAGGCGGATGCTGCCGTCAGGAGCACGTCCTGCTCGGTCGACAGCAGGTTCGCGCGCTGGGCCTGCACGCGCGCCTCGGCGCTGCGCAGGCTCGCCTCGGTTTGCCCGCCGCGGTAGAGCGGCTGGTTCAGCTCGATGCCCGCGCTGCGCGGCGTGCTGTTGGCGGTCCGGCTCGTGTCGTCGAGTTCGGCGTCCGTGCGCTGGCGTCCGATCGATCCCGTCGCATCGATGGTCGGCCGGTAGCCGGACAAGGCCTGGGGCACCAGCTCGTCCGTGGCGCGGAGCTGCGCGCGCTGCGCATCGAGCGTCGGGTTCGTCTGGTAGGCGCGCGCCAGGGCGGCCTCGAGCGTCTGCGCGTCGGCGGGACCCGACAACACCAGCGCGGCGAAGGCGCTTCCAAGGAGCAGCGCGCCGCGGATGGAGCGGAGGCGCGGGCGGTACGTCATCAGTATGTCCTCATGTTCGGGTCAACGCGACGAGCCCAGGCATCGATGCCGCCGCCGAGATTGACGGCGTTTTCAAATCCGTTCCTGCGCAGCCAAGCGGTCGCATGGGCGCTGCGCGCACCATGATGGCACACGACCACCAGGGTCCTGTCGCGCGGCAGCGCATCGGTCCGTTCGGTCAAAACCGACAGCGGGATGTCCAAGCTGTCGGGCAGTCGGCAGATATCCAGCTCCCAGGGTTCCCGGACGTCCAGCACCGCGACGTCACGGCCGCCCTGCAAAAGATCACGCAGATCCTCGACCTCGATCTCCATGGGCATGGCTGGGTCGTGCATCGCGCCGGGCTCCGGCTATCTCAGAACTCGAAGGCCGGCTTCGGCTCGAAGCCGGGAAGCATTGGGGTGCCCCCATCGGCGATCACGATGCTGGAGACCACGCCGCCGAGCTTGCGGAAGAGCCGCACGCGGCCGATCCGTCCATCCGGCGCCACCACGGCCACCAGGCGACCACCCTCGGCGACCTGGTCGAGAATCGCCTGCGGCACCTCCGCGACGGCGCCCTCGATCACGATCAGGTCGTAGGGAGCCTGCCGAGGATAGCCCTCGACGAGCGGTCCCTGGACAACCGCCGCATTGTCGATCCCGAGCTCGCCGAGAACGGCGCTCGCCTGGGCCGCCAGGGCGGGATCGCTCTCCAGCGCCACCACGGTGGCCGCGAGCCGCGCCAGCAGTGCGGTCGAGTAGCCGGTGCCGCAGCCGATGTCGAGGACGACATCCGTGCTCCGGACCTGCGCCGCCTCCAGAAGCCAGGCCTGCAGCATCGGTTCCATCAGGAACCGGCCCGGGGCGATCTGGATACCCTCGTCCACATAGGCGATCCCTCGGAACGCCTTCGGCACGAAGGCCTCCCGCGGCGTGGACCTCAGAGCCTCGACGAGCGCCTCGTCGGTGACCTTGTTCGTACGAATCTGCCCCTCGACCATGTGGAAGCGGGCGGCTGCGTAGTCTGGCATCGGGGTTTGCTTCGGTTGTCCGGAGGGCCAGTGCGTATATATCCGGCTGTTTCAACGAAAACAACCGGAGCGCGCCGGCTTGACCGCCTGGATCACGGCAGTCTATACGTCACGCCTCGTCCCGCGGCGCGGTGGCAGAGTGGTGATGCAACGGACTGCAAATCCGTGAACCCGGGTTCGATTCCCGGCCGTGCCTCCAGGGACCGACGATTTCGAAAAGGCCCGCCAAACCCTTGGCGGGCCTTTTCTTTTCCGGCTCAGGCGGCAGCGGTCCGCCGCGGCGTGCCGCGCAGGCACAGGGTGGCGGTCACCAGCCAAGCCAGCAGCAGGACCGGCAGCGCGGCCAGTGCGAACTCCTTGCGCGCCATGGGAATGGCTGGGTCGACCAGTGCGTAGTAGACGCGTTCGTCCAGAACCCAGCGACGCAGGCGCTCGACCGGGGTGAAGCCGAGATGCCGCGGCGCGATGCGGTATTCGAAGAAGCTCTGCTGCGTGAAGTAGGTTCGCTCGGAGCCGTTCACGGCGGCGAAGGGAAGGACGGCGAGAGCGCCGTCCGCATAGACGGTCGCGTCCAGATCAGCAACCCGGCCGGCCTGAAGCAGCGCGAAGACCGACAGGGAATCGAGCAGGCGGCCGTCCGCGTTCCGGACCCACAGCTTGTCCGACTGGGGATCGGTAAAGACCCAGCCGCCGTGTTCGGGGATCCATGCCTCTACGAAGCTGTGCTCCAGCGCCTCCCCACGGTCCTCGGTGCGCACCATCACGACTCGTGCCGGGACGTCCGCCGCGTTCAGGAAGAGCGCCAGCACCATGGCGTAGTTCGCGCACCAGAGCCGGTCCTCGCCGCGCTCGCCCAGACGGAACTGCTCAAGCGGCGAGGCGGACGCCATGCGCGGCGAAGGCAGGCCGCGGGCGGCGCGCGTCCGATCGAGCAGGTAGACGAAGAGCTTTTCGAGCCGCGCCAGGGCGGGATCGGCCTGGGTGATGCCGGCCTGGGGCGCGACGGCGCGCCGGACTTCCTCCATTTCCTCGGCGCGATGCACGGGCACATAGCGGAGGACGGCACGCGGGTCGTTGATGGCCGCCGGCTCGGAAAAGCTGCCGTGCACGCCGTCACGCATCGCCAGAAGGCGCAGGTTCTCCCCGGCGGCGAGCAGCAGGAGCAAGCTCAGCAGAACCAGCAGACGCCCCCGCACTCCGCGCAATGCTCCCCCGATCCCCGTCCAGCTCAAGTGCGCCATGCCTTCACCATCCCGCATCGAAACCGACGCTAGCTCCGGCCGCGCCGCGGGGCACCACCCGCAACGGCGGTAACGCGACCGAAAGGACAGCCTCAGACGAACACTCGGCTGTTGACGCGCCGGTGGTGGGTCGCTACTTAGGGGCCCTCACCGCTGATCCCGGTTAGCTCAGCTGGTAGAGCAGCGGACTGTTAATCCGCGTGTCGCTGGTTCGAGTCCAGCACCGGGAGCCAATCGAGAACTCCCCCGGAGGCGCCGCCTCCGGGGGAGTTCCGTTTTCAGGGCTCCGACATGCTCCGCTACCGCCTTGCCGTCTTCGACTTCGACGGTACACTTGCGGACAGCCTGCCCTGGATGATTCATGCCTTGGACGGGGCCGCGCAGCGCTTCGGGTTCCGGCGCGTGGGTCCCGCGGAGATCGCGATGCTGCGCGGGCAGGACAACCGCGCGATCGTCCGCTATCTCGGCGTGCCGTTCTGGAAAATCCCTCTGATCGCCGCCTACATACGCGACCTCGCCGCGGAGCGCGCGAACGAGACGCCTCTCTTCCCCGGTGTCGAGGAGATGCTGAGGCGCCTGTCGGAGAACGGCATCGTGCTGGCAATCGTCAGCTCCAATGCCGAGGCGACGATCCGGCGCGTTCTCGGTCCGCGAACGGCCGATCTGATCTCCTTCTACGAGAGCCGCGCCGCCCTGTTCGGAAAGGCCGCCAAGTTCGCCCGCGTACTGCGGCGCAGTCGCATGCCCTCCACCGATGCGATCGCGATTGGCGACGAAGCCCGGGACATTCACGCGGCGCGGCGCACGGGGCTCGCCGCTGGAGCGGTGTGCTGGGGCTACGCAGCGCCGGAGCTGCTGCGTAGCCTCCACCCCGATCTCGTCTTCGAGCAGGTCGCCGAGATCACCCAGGCCCTGGTGGGCGGAGAGCGCGCGGCGGCCGGTCAGTAGCGCGGGCTGCCGCCCTTCTCGAGATCGGCCGCATGCTGGGCGTAGTAGGTCTTGATCTCGGCGTCCACCGCATCTCGTCGTGCGGCATCGGGACTGTCCGGCGGCGCATCCCGCAACCGCTGGAACTCCTGCACGGCCTTCGCCAGCTCGTCGGGACTGTTGATCGGCATCCGGCTTCCTCGTCTGCTGCCTCCCTCGTAAACTCGCCCTCACGCCGATTGTTGCGGCTTCGGGCCTGTTGAGGACCCGATGCCGACCCGAACAGCCAGGATCCCCGATGACCGGACGACGACTGACGCGCAACGACGTGGAGCTGATCGCGAAGGAACCCCTGCACCAAGGCTACTTCCGCGTCGACCGCTACCGGCTGCGCCATCGCCGATTCGACGGCGGCTGGACTGGCGAGGTCGACCGCGAGCTGCTGGAGCGCGGCCATGCGGCGGCAGTGCTGCTCTGGGATCCCGGAGCGGACGCGGTCGTTCTGATCGAGCAGTTCCGCATCGGCCCCTATGCCGCCGGGCGCGAGCCCTGGCAGATCGAGATCGTCGCCGGCATCATCGATACGGACGAGACTCCGGAGGCGGTCGCACGCCGCGAGGCCGTCGAGGAGGCGGGGATCGAGGTCACCGATATCGCGCCGGTCTGCACCGTGATGGCCAGCCCGGGCGCGGTCACGGAATCCATCGCGCTCTTCGTCGGCCGGATCGACAGCGCCGGGGCGGGTGGCGTCTTCGGCTTGGCCGAGGAGCAGGAGGACATCCGCGTGCATCTGCTGCCCCTTGCCGAGGCGCTCGCCTGGGCCGACGAGGGCCGCATCGAGAACCCGCCGGCGCTGATCACCCTTCTCTGGCTCGCGCGGCACGGGGAGAGGCTGAGGGCGCAGTGGCTGGGGGCACCTTGATCACTCGGGCGCAGGACGGCTAGTGTCGGCGCCGACGCGCCGGGCAAGTGTTGGCGCCGACGCGCCAGGCAGGAGGAAGTCTTGGAATTCCGGGACGGTTTCATCGGAGCGATCGGGGGCACGCCCCTCATCCGGCTCGAAGGCCCGTCGCGCCTGACGGGCTGCGACATCCTCGGCAAGGCCGAGTTCCTGAACCCCGGCGGATCCGTGAAGGACCGTGCGGCGCTGGCGATCGTCAGGGATGCGGAGCGAATGGGCCTGCTGCGCCCGGGTGGCGTCATCGTCGAGGGCACCGCGGGCAATACGGGCATCGGGCTCGCGCTTGTCGCCAACGCGCTGGGCTACCGCACCGTCATCGTGATGCCGGAGACCCAGAGCCAGGAGAAGAAGGACATGCTCCGCCTGTGCGGGGCGGAGCTGCGCCTGGTGCCCGCGGTTCCATATTCAAATCCTGGAAACTACGTCCGCGTCAGCGAGCGCATCGCTCAGGAACTGGCGGAGAGCGAGCCCAACGGCGCCATCTGGGCGAACCAGTTCGACAATCTCGCGAACCGCGAGGGCCATCGTGCCACCACCGGCGCCGAGATCTGGGAGCAGTCCGGCGGGCGGCTGGACGCCTTCACCTGCTCGGTCGGGACGGGCGGGACGCTCGCGGGCGTGGGGCTCGCCCTGAAGGAGCGGGATCCCTCGATCCGGATCGTGCTGGCCGATCCGATGGGCTCGGCGCTCTTCAACTGGTACGACAAGGGCGAGCTGAAGGCCGAGGGCAATTCCATCACCGAGGGCATCGGCCAGGGCCGCGTCACCAGGAACCTCGAAGGCGCGCCGATCGACGGCTGGCTGCGCGTCACCGACGAGGAGGCGCTGCCGCTGATCTTCTCGTTGCTGCGGGAAGAGGGGCTGGTGCTCGGCGGGTCTTCCGGCATCAACGTGATGGCTGCCATCAAGCTGGCCCGCGAACTCGGTCCCGGGCACCGGATCGCGACGGTCCTGTGCGATTCCGGGACGCGCTACCAGTCCAAGCTCTTCAATCCCGACTTCCTGCGTGAGAAGGGGCTGCCGGTGCCCACATGGCTCGACGGAGGCGCGGGATGACCCCGATCTTCCGCGAGGATGCCTACGCCCGGCGGTGCACGGCTCGCGTGTTGTCGAGCGGGCCCGAGGGGATCCGTCTCGATGCGACGGTCTTCTATCCCACCGGCGGCGGTCAGCCCGGCGATGCCGGCGCCCTGCGCTGGGCCGGCGGCGAGCTCGCGATCCGCGAGGCCGTGAAGGGCGCAGCGCCCGACGAGGTGCTTCACCTCCCGGCGGGTGACGGCCCCCTTCCCGCCCCCGGCACCGAGGTCGAGGCGGAGATCGACTGGGCAAGGCGCAGCGCGCACATGCGCATGCATACCTGCCTGCACCTCCTGTGCGCCGTCGTCCCCGGCAGCGTGACGGGCGGGCAGATCGGCGCCGAGCGCAGTCGGCTCGATTTCGCCGTGCCTCCGGGCAGCCTCGACAAGGATGCCATCACGGCGCGGCTCAACGAGCTCGCGGCCGGTGACCATCCCGTCCGCACGCGCTGGATCAGCGACGAGGAGCTCGCCTCCCGGCCGGAGCTCGTCCGCACCATGTCGGTGAAGCCGCCCACCGGAAGCGGCCGGGTCCGGCTGGTGGAGATCGAAGGCGTGGATCTGCAGCCCTGCGGTGGGACCCATGTGGCGCGGACTGCGGAGATCGGGCGCGTCGAGGTCGTGAAGATCGAGAACAAGGGGCGCCAGAACCAGCGTATCGTCATCGCCTTCGCCAGCTGAGATCCCGAGGAGAACGTCACCATGCCCTACGCCAATGCCGACGCGCTGGTGAGCACCGAATGGCTGGCGGCGCATCTCGACGATCCCTCGGTCCGGATCGTCGACGGTACCTACACGCTGCCCGCCATGAAGCGCGATCCCCGCGCCGAGTTCGAGGCGCGACACATCCCTGGCGCCGTCTTCTTCGACATCGACGCCATCAGCGATCGCTCGAATCCCCTGCCCCACATGCTGCCATCGCCCGAGGGCTTCGCCGCGAGCGTCGGCGCGCTGGGGCTCGGCGACGGCGTGCGCGTCGTCGTCTACGACAGCCACGGCATGATGTCGGCGGCGCGGGTTTGGTGGAGCCTGCGGGTCTTCGGCCATCACGACGTGGCGGTCCTGGATGGCGGGCTGCCGAAATGGCTCGCCGAGGGCCGGCCGACGGAAGCGGGCCCCGCGCAACCGCGGGAGCGTGGCTTCACGGCCCGGTTCGAGCCGGCCAGGGTTCGCAGCGCGGCGCAGCTCCTCGCCAATATCGAAACCAGGCGCGAGCAGGTCGTGGACGCGCGTGCGTCCGGACGCTTCACCGGGGAGGAGCCGGAGATTTGGCCGGGACGGCGGCCCGGCCATATCCCCGGGGCACTGAGCCTGCCCTATACCGAGCTGCTCGACCCCGTCACCAAGACCTTCCTTCCTGCGGAGGCGCTGCGCGCCCGCGTGGAGGCCGCCGGCATCGATCCCGCGCGCCCGGTGGTGGCATCCTGCGGCAGCGGTGTGACGGCGGCCGTCGTGGCTCTGGCGCTGCATCTCCTCGGCCGCGAGGATGTGGCGGTCTACGACGGCTCCTGGGCGGAATGGGGCCTTCGGGAGGACCTACCGGTCGAGACCGGCCCGGCCCGCACGTGATGCAGCCGCCCGACCTCCGCATCGTGCGCGACGCCCCCACGGGGCAGCTCCGCAAGGTCGTCACCTTCCTGGAGATGGCCGCGAAGCCGGATCGCGTCCGTCCGCTCCGGCCGCCGGCGGAGCGGCTGGCGCTGCTGCGGGCCGAGCGCCCCACCGTGTCATTCTACCGCTACCTCTACGACACCGTCGGCGAGAGATGGCTCTGGGCGGACCGCCGGCGCATGGATGCGGCCGCCGTGGCCGCGACGGTGCAGGATCCCCGCGTCGAGGTCTACGTGCTCTACAAGGCGGGCGTTCCCGCGGGCTTCGCGGAGCTCGACCGGCGCGGCGCCGCAGTCGATCTCGCCTATTTCGGGCTGATCCCCGACTTCATCGGGCAGAAGCTGGGGCCCTGGTTCCTGGACTGGGCGGTGGACGCCGCCTGGGCCGGCCAGTGCACGCGCCTGACCGTGAACACGTGCAGCTTCGATCATCCGAAGGCGCTGACGATGTACCAGCGCGCCGGCTTCATGCCGGTCCGCCAGGTCACCGAGTTCGTCGAGGATCCGCGCCTGACGGGCCAAATGCCGCGGAGCGCCGCGCCCCAGATCGCCTTGGCGCGGACGGAGCCCTGAGGGCTCCGCCCGCGTCTTCGGGGCTCAGTGGCCGAGGATCTGCGACAGGAACAGCCGGGTCCGTTCCGAGCGCGGGTTCGCGAAGAACTCCTGCGGCGGCGCCTGCTCGACGATCTCGCCGCGGTCCATGAAGATCACCCGGTCCGCCACCTGGCGCGCAAAGCCCATCTCGTGCGTCACGCACAGCATGGTCATGCCCTCCTGGGCGAGCGACACCATGGTGTCGAGCACCTCCTTCACCATCTCGGGGTCGAGCGCGGAGGTGGGCTCGTCGAACAGCATGATCTTCGGGCTCATGCACAGCGAGCGCGCGATCGCGACGCGCTGCTGCTGCCCGCCCGAGAGCTGGCCCGGATACTTGTTGGCCTGCTCGGGGATGCGCACGCGCTCCAGGTAGCGCATGGCGACGCGCTCGGCCTCGGCCTTGGGCATCTTCTTCACCCAGATCGGCGCGAGGGTGCAGTTCTCAAGCACGGTCAGGTGCGGGAACAGGTTGAATGACTGGAACACCATGCCGACGTCGCGGCGCACCGCGTCGATGTCCTTCAGGTTCGAGGTCAGCTCGACCCCGTCCACGACGATCCGGCCCTGCTGGTGCTCCTCGAGGCGGTTGATGCAGCGGATCATGGTCGACTTGCCGGAACCCGAGGGGCCGCAGATCACGATCCGCTCGCCGCGATGGACCGTCAGGTCGATGTTCCGCAGGACGTGGAACTCGCCGTACCACTTGTTCACGCCCCGCAGCTCGATGGCCACCTGGGTGTCCGGGGCCTGGTGCTGAACGCCCGTCATCTGTTCGTCTCCCTCAGCGCCGGCGCGAGCGGTTCAGCTCGACCTCGAGGCGCTGGCTGTAGCGCGACATGAAGAAGCAGAAGAAGAAGTAGATCAGCCCCGCGAACAGGTAGGCCTCCTTGTAGAAGCCGCGCCAGGCGGGGTCGGTCAGCGCCGCCTTGGCGGCGCTGAGCAGGTCGAAGAGGCCGATGATGATGACCAGCGAGGTGTCCTTCAGGAACGAGATGAAGGTGTTGACCATCGGCGGGATGACCAGGGCCAGCGCCTGCGGCAGGATGATCTTGCGCATCTTCTGCCAGTAGGACAGGCCCAGGCTGTCCGCGGCCTCGTACTGCCCCTTGGGGATCGCCTGCAGGCCGCCGCGCACGACCTCCGCCTGATAGGCGGCGGCGAACAGGATCAGGCCGATCTGCGCGCGCAGCAGCTTGTCGACGGTGACGCCCGCCGGCATGAACAGCGGAAACATCACCGAGGCCATGAACAGGATCGAGATCAGCGGCACGCCGCGCACGAGCTCGATGAATCCCACGCAGATGGCCTTGACCGCCGGCAGGTCGGAGCGCCGGCCGAGGGCCAGCAGCACCGCCAGCGGGAAGGCCGCGCCCAGCCCGATCACTGTCAGCAGCAACGTCAGCGGCAGCCCGCCCCAGAGCTCGTTCGAGACATAGGTCATGCCGAGGAAGCCGCCCCAGAGCAGCGCCAGCACGACTGCCGTCCCGCCGAGCCAGACCAGGCCAAGCCACGGCCGCCACGCCCCGCGCCAGGTCGAGAACAGCATCATGCCGATGATGAGCGCCACCGCGAGGGACGGGCGCCACTGCTCGTCCGCGGGATAGGTGCCGAAGATGATGAAGCGCCACTTCTCGGCGACGAAGGCCCAGCAGGCCCCGCCGGCGCCGCGGCATTCCTGCGACGACGCCACGTTCACCAGCGACGAGGTGACGAGCCAGTCGAAGAGCGGCGGGACCACGCGCCAGAGACCCCACAGGATCAGCAGCGTCAGGAGCGTGTTGCCCCAGGACGAGAAGAGGTTGGTGCGCAGCCAGCCCAGCGGGCCGACGGCGAGCGCGGGTGGGCGGGCGACGGGAGTCGCGCCGGGGGCGGTACCGGTCTCAGCCATGGCTCAGCGCTCCACCAATGCGATGCGCTTGTTGTACCAGTTCATGAAGATCGAGATGCCCAGGCTGATCGTCAGGAAGCAGGCCATGATCAGGGCGACGCCCTCGATGGCCTGACCCGTCTGGTTGATCGAAGTGTTCAGCACCGAGACGAGATCGGCATAACCGATCGCAACGGCCAGCGATGAGTTCTTCGTCAGGTTCAGGTACTGCGAGGTCAGCGGCGGAATGATCACGCGCAGGGCCTGGGGCAGCACCACCAGACGCAGGGTCAGTCCGGGACGCAGTCCGAGCGCCGATGCGGCCTCGGTCTGGCCCCAGCTCACCGCCTGGATTCCCGAGCGCACGATCTCTGCGATAAAGGCCGCCGTATAGGTCGTCAGCCCGATCAGCATGGCCGCGAACTCGGGGGTCAGCGTGGCGCCGCCCACGAAGTTGAAGCCCTGGAGCCGCGGCACGTCGAAGACCAGCGGCGCGCCGAAGCCGCCCCAGGTCAGCAAGGGCAGGCCGATGACCAGGCCCGCCGTGATGATGCCGACGGGCAGGCGCCGTCCCGTGCGTGCCTGCAGCGCCGCCGAACGCCGCTGGACGATCCAGCTGATCACCAGCGCCAGCAGGAAGGCCAGCAACGCCGCGTCCCAGGCCGGGTGGTCCGAAGGGGTCGGGATCTTGAAGCCCCGGTTCGACAGGAACACGCCTTCGACCGGCTGCAGCGCCTGGCGCGGCCCCGGGAGGCTTTCGGTGATCACCGCGTACCACAGGAAGAGCTGCAGCAGCAGCGGCACGTTCCTGAGCGCTTCCACGTAGACCAACGCCAGCTTCCTGACCAGCCAGTTGCTGGAGAGCCGGGCGATGCCGACGATCGTGCCCAGCACGGTCGCGGCCACGATCCCCAGCAACGAGACCTTGATCGTGTTCAGGATGCCGACGAGGATCGCCCGGCCGTAGCTGTCTGCGGCCGAGTAGGAGATCATGTGCTCGCCGATGGCGAAACTGCTCTCCCGGCCGAGAAAGCCGAAGCCCGTCGCGATGTTCTGGCGCGCCAGGTTCGAGAGCGTGTTGTTGACGAGGTACCAGCCGACCAGGATCACGCCCCCGACCACGAGGACCTGATACAGGACGGAGCGGAACTTGGGGTCGCTAAGGAACGAGCCGCGCGCCCGCGGCGCCGGCACTTCTCGTCGGACGTCGATGGCCAAGTCTCTCTTCCTCCGGTGACCGACAGGAATTAGCGCTGGCTATGAAACGGAAGGGGCCGGCGGACTGGCCGCCGGCCCCTTCCTGCCGATCAGCGGACCGGCTGGCCGTACTGCAGGCCGCCCTTGGTCCACAGCGCGTTCAGGCCGCGCTCCAGGCGGAGCGGGGTCTGGGCGCCGACGTTGCGCTCGAAGACCTCGCCGTAGTTGCCGACGGCCTTGATCACGTTGTAGGCCCACTTGTTGTCGAGCCCGAGCGCCTTGCCCATCTCGCCCGTGACGCCGAGGATGCGCTGCACGGTCGGATCCGCGCTCGTCATCATCTGGTCGACGTTCGCCTGCGTGATGCCCTTCTCCTCGGCCTCGAGCATCGCGTAGTGGACCCAGGTCACGATGTCCTTCCACTGCGGATCGCCCTGACGGACCGCCGGGGCCAGGGGCTCCTTCGAGATCAGCTCGGGCAGGATCACGTGGTCCTCGGGCTTCGGCGCGACCGAGGCGCGAGTGCCGGCGAGGCCCGAAGCGTCCGTCGTGTAGACGTCGCAGCGGCCGGAGAAGTAGGCCGAGACGACCTCGTCCTGGCTCTCGATCACGACCGGCGTGAACTGCATGTTGTTCGCGCGGAAGAAGTCGGCGAGGTTCAGCTCGGTCGTGGTGCCGGGCTGCACGCAGACTGTGGCGCCGGCGAGCTGCTTGGCCGAGGTGACGTTGAGGGACTTCTGAACCATGAAGCCCTGGCCGTCATAGAAGTTCACCGGCGCGAACTCGAGACCCAGAGAGGTGTCGCGGGTGAGCGTCGCAGTGGTGTTACGGGCCAGGACGTCGACCTCGCCCGACTGCAGGGCGGTGAAACGCTGCTGGGCTGAAAGCGGGGTGAAGCGGACCTTGCTGGCGTCGCCGAGGACGGCGGCTGCGTAGGCGCGGCAATAGTCGACGTCGAGCCCCTTCCAGTTGCCGGCGCTGTCGGGGTTGCCGAAGCCCGCAAGGCCCGTGTTCGAGCCGCACTGGATGAAGCCCTTCTGCCGGATCGCGTCGACCGTCGGACCGGCCTGCGCCGCGCTGGCAACGCCAAGGCTCAGAAGGGCCGCACCGGCCAGCAGAATCTTCTTCGTCATTGAGACCATCCCTGTTTCGCCAAGTCGGTTGCGCCGCGGGCGGGGCCCGGGCGGTCCGCCTCCCTCGCACGACCCCGGGGGGTGTACCAAAATGGGGAAGCGTCGGGGCACTATGCCGCCTGACCATTGTATCCGCGACAATTATTTGACCTTCGCGGCCACCGCCGCCGGGCCCCGGGACAAATCCGGTTGGTCGGTCCGGATGTGCCTGCCAATATGCCCGCCAACGTAGCCGAACAGCCAAAAAAGCAGCAGATATGAGCCGAGATGATTGGGCCGAGCCGACCGTACTCTGCCATGCCGGACTGGATCCGGCGGCGAATCACGGAATCGTCAATCCCCCCGTCTACCACGCCTCCACGGTCCTCTTCCCGACGGTCGAGGCGCTCGAGAAGGCCGAACAGGGCCTGTTCGACGTCTGCCGCTACGGCCGCGTCGGCACCCCGACGTCCTGGGCGTTCGAGCGGGCCGTCGCGGCCATCGAGGGCGGAAGCCACGCGATCTCTGTTCCGTCGGGGCTCGCGGCCATCACGACCGCGCTGACCGCCTTCACCAAGGCGGGCGACCACGTGCTGATCACCGACAGCGCCTACGGCCCCACGCGCAAGTTCTGCGATGCGGTGCTGACCAAATTCGGCGTCGAGGTCGAGTACTACGACCCGCTGATCGGCGCGGGAATCGAGGCGCTGCTGAGGGACAACACCCGCATCGTCTACCTGGAGGCGCCGGGCTCGCTGACATTCGAGGTCCAGGACGTGCCGGCCATCGCCGCGGCGGCGCGGCGGCGCGGCGCCAAGGTGATGATCGACAACACCTGGGCGACGCCGCTCTTCTTCAAGCCCTTCGAGCATGGCTGCGACGTCAGCATCCATGCGGGGACCAAGTACATGGTCGGCCATTCGGACGCGATGCTGGGCGTCATCGTGTGCCGGGACGTCGAGACTGCCGAGCCCGTGAAGCGCACCGCGATCATGCTGGGATCCGCCGCGGGGCCGGACGACCTGTTCCTCGGCCTGCGGGGACTGCGCACCATGGGCGTGCGCCTGGCCCGACACCAGGAGACGGCACTGCGCCTCGCGCAGTGGCTCCAGGGCAGGCCCGAGGTCGCGCGGGTGCTGTACCCGGCCCTTCCCGACGACCCCGGCCATGCGCTGTGGCGCCGCGACTTCACGGGCGCATCGGGCCTCTTCGGCTTCGTGCTGCACGAGACGTCCAAGACGCGGGTCGCAGCGATGCTCGACGGCATGGAGCTCTTCGGAATGGGGTTCAGCTGGGGCGGCTACGAGAGCCTGATCCTGCCCGCCAGGCTCGCCGGGCTGCGCACGGCGCGGCGCTGGACCGAGCCGGGGACGCTGATCCGCGTCCATGCCGGGCTCGAGGATTTCGACGACCTGCGCGGCGATCTCGAGCGTGGGCTCGCGAGGCTTGGAACATGACGGCGCCGAAGAGCCGGCACCCCCTGCTGGACCTCGTCCGCTTCGATGCAGACGGGCTCGTTCCCGCGATCGCCCAGCAGCACGACACGGGCGAGGTGCTGATGATGGCCTGGATGAACCGGGATGCCCTCGCGGAGACGCTGGAGACGGGGCGCGTCTGCTACTGGTCGCGCTCGCGCCGGGCGCTGTGGCGCAAGGGCGAGACATCGGGCCAGGTGCAGCATCTGAGGGAACTACGCATCGACTGCGACGGCGATGCGGTGCTGGCGGTCGTGGACCAGGTCGGAGTTGCCTGCCACACCGGACGGCGGAGCTGCTTCTATCGCCGCGCGGGGCAGGATGACGTGGAGACGGTCCTTCCCGTCGAGATCCAGCCCGAGGCGCTCTACGGTAGGCCGGAATAGCCACGTACAGAATGGCCGGCGGCGTCGAGCGCCGCCGGCCAAGGTGCGATGAGTAGAGGATGCGAACGGACTTGCCGCCACGGGCCCATGCCCGCATTGGCGGCACGGTCCTCAACAGGGTCTCCGGGCATTTCTCCCCGTGCGCGGACCAGATCCCCGTTTTGTCACAAGCCGCCCCGCAAACGGCTGCAGCCCAGGCGCTAGGGATCCCGCCGACGGCGGTCGAGCAGCTTCAGGACCGCGCCGATGACGGCGATCGGCACCACGACCGTGGCGCCCAGCAGGATGTAGGGAATGGCCCAGGAACCCAGGGAGAGCGCCAGCCTGGCGACGTCACGGACCGCATCCAGGCTTCCCGTCAGCAGGCTGCGCGGGTCGATGGCGAACCATGACAGCAGGAAGCCCACGACGAGGCAGAGGAAGAGGATCCGGAGAAGTGCCGCCATCGATCATGCCCGCATGGTTGCTGACGCAGTGCCGGAATTCTGCCGCGCTTTCCCTGTTGCAAGGAAGCCTCGGGCAGCGAAAAGTTCCCAGACGTTCGAAACGGATTAACAACCGTCATTGTTTGATGGGTACCGGCGGAACCGGAGAGATTTCGAATGAGTCGAGACACCGACCATTGGGCCGTGGCCTCCCTCCTCGCAGCCCGGTTCGGCAACGAAGCCGTTGCAGAGGCGCGCAACCGCGCCGTCACAGCTTCCGATTCCGGTGATCGCGACGCAGCAGACATCTGGCGTGAAGTCGAGATGACGCTCGCGGAGCGCCCGCAGCAGGAGGTCTGAACCCGTGCGGACGCGAGCCTCCATGACGGTGCGGCGCCTGTCCGTTGTCGCCATGCTTATCGGCCTTGGCGCCTGCAGCAGCCCCTATGACCAGGTGGCGACCTGCGCCGACATGACGACGGCCGTATGGCCCTGGCGCCCCGTCGCGGCGCCGCAGGTCACGCGCGTGCCGCCGGTCGAGCCGGTGACGAGCCCCTACCCCGCTCATGCCGTGCAACTCACCGACCCCGCCGAGACCGGCGGCTCGCCCGCTGCAGGCAGTCCGGTCTTCGAGTGTCGCTATCAGGGGCCGTTCCTCGTGCGGGCCGGCTGGACGCGGGATCCCCTGCCCGCACGCTGATCCCGCGGCTCCGGATCTCGTGCGCCTTCACCCGGCGCCCGGCACCTCTGCCGTTTTCCCGGCACGTCGCATCCTGAGCAGCACCGCGGCTCCGGTGCCGGCGGCGAGGCACAGCGCCGCCATTGCCAGGAACGCCCGTCCGCCCGCAACCTCGTACAGCGGGCCGGACGCCGCCAGCAGGCTTCCGAAGCCCACGCCGAGGGCAACTCCGGAATAGAGCGTCTGGCCCGTCGCCGCATGGCTGCGCGGGACCGCCTCTTGAAGGAACCGCATCGCGCCGAGATGCGCGGCCCCGAAGGTCAACCCGTGGAGCGCCTGCGCCGCCGCGATAGCGGGCAGGCTTTCGGCCCAGGCCAAAGC
Organism: Arenibaculum pallidiluteum; assembly: GCF_017355985.1. GTDB lineage: Bacteria > Pseudomonadota > Alphaproteobacteria > Azospirillales > Azospirillaceae > Arenibaculum > Arenibaculum pallidiluteum. The sequence continues at coordinate 558,525 of NZ_JAFIQU010000003.1, read as the reverse complement.
CGTCCAGCGCACGATTCCGGCTGCCGCCGCCGCCATCAGGAGCCCCTCCGGACCGAGCCGATCCGCAAGGCGCCGTCCGAACGCGAAGAGCGCGATCTCCACCAGCACGCCCTCGACCCAGAGCAGGCCGACCACCTCGGAGGACAGGCCGAGCGAGCGCCAGTGGATGGTGCCGAAGGCATAGAGAACCGCATGGCTTGGCTGGAGCACGGCGGCGGTGACCAGGAAGACAAGAAAGGTGGGCCGCCGCAGCAGCGGAGCCAGCGACACGCGCTCCGCCCTTGCCGCGGGTGCCGGCGCCTCGGGCAGCAGCAGGCAGGTCAGCAGCGCCAGGCCCAGACCGGCCAGCAGAAGGTGCAGGATCGCCTCGCTGCCGCTGCCGGCCAGAAGCGGGCCGGCCGACATGGTCGTGACAACGAACCCGATGGACCCCCACACCCGCAGCCGCCCGTAGTCGAAGCCCCTCGCCCTCGTCGCCAGCAGCGCCAGGCTGTCGCCGAGCGGCACGAGGGCCGAGAAGGCGCCGGTCCACAGGGCGGAGACCACCAGAAGCACCGGCAGTCCCCGGTCGACCAGGAACAGCGACGCGCCGGCCAGGGCCGCCACGGCAAGCACGACCATGGCGCGCCGCCGGGAGCCGGTCCGGTCCGCCACCAGCCCGGCAAGGGGGTCCGCCACCGGCTTCGTCCAGTAGGCCAGCGACACGATCAGACCGACCTCGGCAGGCTCGAGTCCCTGTGCCGTCAGCCAGACCGGCCAATAGGGGAGCTGGACGGCGATGACCGAGAAGACGGCCGCGAAGAAGGCAGAAAGACGGATACGGTCAAGCATGACGGTCCCTGGGGCGCGGTGCCGACCATAGTGCGGAACGCCCCTCCGCGCACCTCCCGGACCGAAATCATCGCCATGCGGCGAAAGCGCTGCCGGCCTGGTGTCCGCGACGTCAGGAACCCATCCGGCATCCTGCCGTTTGCCGAGGATGGAGAACCTGCTGATCCAGCTGCTCCCGCCGAAGCCATCTTCGCTTGCCGTCCGCTACGGTGTCACGACGGCGCTTGTCGGCCTGACAGCCCTGCTCCGCCATGCGCTGGACGAAACGCTGCAGGGCTACCCGTTCCTGCTGTTCTTCCCAGCGATCTTCCTGACATCCCTGCTCTTCGACCGGGCGTCCGGCTTCCTCGCAGTCGCCGAGAGCGCCCTCATCGCCCTGTGGATCTGGATCGCTCCAAAGGGCTCGCTGATCCCCGAGGAGCCGCGGGACTGGTTCCCCTTGATCCTCTTCGTCTGCATCGGCAGCGGGATCGCCGCGCTGACGGAGGCCCTGCGCACGGCGCTGGAGAAGGTGGCGGCAGACGGGCGCGAGCGCGAGGAGCTGCTCCGCGGCTACGGCGAGCTGCTGCAGGAGCGGGAAATCATGATCCGCGAGCTCGGACACCGGGTGCGCAACGATCTGCACGCGATGCTCGCGCTGCTGAGCCTGGCCGAGCGGCAGGATCGGGAGGGCTTCGTCGAGATGTCGCGCCAGCTCCGCCAGCGCATCTCGGTCATCAGCCGGGTCTACGACCGGCTCGTGCTGCGCGAGCGCGAGGCGGCCGTGTGGTCCAAGGAGTTCATCGAAGGGCTGGTCGAGGATCTCCGGCAATCCATGGTCGGCCTCCGGCCGGTCGTGGTCCTCGCCTCGGCGGACGATGTCAGCCTCGCGATGCGCTGCGCCACCGCGATCGGCCTGATCGTAAACGAGCTCGTCACGAACGCGTTCAAATACGCGTTTCCCGACGGGCGCCAGGGAAGAATCGCGGTAACGTTCTTCATGGTCGACGGGATGCCGACGCTTGTGGTCGAGGACGACGGCGTCGGGATGAATCCTGACGCGGCGCCCAAGGGAACCGGCCTCGGCACGCAGCTCGTCCGGCAGCTCGCGGCCCAGAACCAGGGCACGCTGCAGATCGAGGATGTCCCGGGCGGCGGCCTGCGCGTCAGGGTCCGGTTCCCGCCGACCTGCCTCGCCGTGCAAAGCTCCGACGCCCCGTGACTCCGCCGCTGGCCCGCCTGCTGTCAGAGATCGCCGCGCCGCGCCGCCGCCTCGCTCAGCGCCAGCAGGGCGGGGTCCCTCCAATGGCGGATCAGGGCCATCTCGGCCTTGGCGGCTTCGACCGAGACGCGGATCAGGTCCGCCTCGATGGGGTGCAGCGGCGCGGGCAAGCCGAGCCGGTCGGTCGCGACGCGCACGAATCCCGGGCCGGGCGGTTCCAGCCACCGCGCCGTCGACGAGCCCATCCCGCGGGCAAGCTCCTCAATGCGCTGCAGGTGGCCGAAGCGGGCCAGCGTGTCCTGATGCCCGTCGGGTGCGAGAGCGCGCTTGAAGGCGGCGGCGAGCGTCGCCTCGACATCGCTGCGGAAGGCCGTGTGGGCGCTGCCCCAGAAGATCTGGTCCGAGAGGCTCGAGCGCCAGTCGTTGAGCATGCCCAGCACCGAGACGACCGCCGCATGGTCCGGAGCCGGGTGTGCGCGGGAGCAGGCTTCCACCCGGTCCATCAGCACCCGGTAGGGCCCCTTCTCGACGCGCCCCATCATGCTGGCCAGGGCGTCGCGGCACTGCGCGCCGACGCGCGGGTTCTTCAGAAGGTCCAGATCCGCCGCGGCGCCCATCGCGTCGGAGAAACGCATCAGGGCCTTTCGCAGGTCGCGGCCGCGCTCCTCGGACCAGGCGAGCGGTCCCGAACCGACGCTGCCGCCGACCGTCGCGAGGCGGTCGCCGAGCATCTCCGCCGCGACGGTGAGGTGCCGGGCCAGCCCGGCTAGAACCACGCCCACGACGGCGCCGTCGCTCACCAGCGCCAGGAAGCTGCAGGCGTCGCGGAACTCCGCCTGGATGTTCATCATGGTGAGCGGAACCAGCGCCGCGAGCACGGGGCTGCGTTCCGTCTCGACGACGATTGCTGCCAGGGACTGCGAGGCGGTCGGCGCCGCCGTGCCCTTGCGCACGGCCGTGACCACCGGCAGGGCGATGTCCCGGAGCGCCAGAAGATCGCGCAGGAACAGCAGGTCGGCCCTCGACCACGGCCGTGGCCTTGCGGAGATGCCGCGCCGGCGGGATTCGGCGGAACGGACGGCCTCGACCCGCTCCAACGCACCCTTGGGCCGGCCTGCGATCAGCTCGTCGAGTGCTGCGACGCAGGCGCTGCAGAGCTCGTCCGCCATGCCGACGGCCGTGTCGCGGGTCAGGATCTCGGAAAGTGGCGCTCTGGCCGCCTCGGAGGAGAGGACGTCCTGAATGCGGGTCACGACCGCAGGGCGCGTCTCGGCGGTCAGGGACCACAGGGCTGCGGCGTCAGCCCGCGTCACGAGACCGGGCGCGTCGCTGCCGAGCTCCTGCGCCCGCGAATCCGTGGCCAGCACCGGCGCCAGGACGTCGGTGAACAGGCGCCGGGCGTGCTGCGTGCGCTTGGTGTTGGCGGCACGCGACAGGGCGGCGCGCAGGGCGGCCTCGCGCTCCGGACGGGTGACCTCCAGGCCTGCGAGCCGTTCGAGGACTGCGCGGGCCCGTTCCGGGGAAAGGCCCTGCACGAGCCGTTCGATCTCGTCGTTCTTCATGCCATGCTTCCGGTCGGTGCCGCTGTCCCCAGGGCGGAGCGGCGCATCAAACGCGCACCGGATCGACCACGACGTCCACGCCTCTCCCGCCAGCCTCAGAGCGTTCGGCCCCGCGGCCGGGCAAAAGGAGATTCGAAAGCACTAGTTTTGAACGCATCGCGGCCTGGCCGGAGGGATGAGCCCTACCACCATAGCGGATAAGGGGCAATGCGTGGCGTGACAACGCGTCCCGCCGTTGCTGCCCGCGGCGTGCCATGCAGGAGATTGCCGCCTATACTTCGCGGCAATCACCAAACGTCGGGGTCAGCACGTCAGGGGGATGACCATGCTCGCTCAGATCGATGCCGGCCGCCTCCGCGTGGCCTATGTGGAGACCGGCGAGTCAGGGGGCTGGCCGGTCGTACTTCTGCACGGCTTCCCCTACGACATCCATGCATACGATTCGGTGGCGCCGCGACTGGCGGCCCGGGGCGCGCGGGTGATCGTCCCCTATCTCCGCGGCTTCGGACCGACCCGGTTCCGCTCCGAGGCGACGCCCCGCTCGGGACAGCAGGCGGCGCTCGGCCAGGACCTCCTGGACCTTCTCGACGCCCTGGCGATCCCTGCGGCCGTCCTGGCGGGCTACGACTGGGGCGGGCGGGCCGCCTGCGTCGTCGCGGCACTGTGGCCCGAGCGGGTCGGGGGCCTCGTCTCGCTGAACGGCTACAACATCCAGGACATCGCGCGTTCGGGCGAGCCGCACTCTCCTGAGAACGAGCACCGCCTGTGGTACCAATACTATTTCCACGGCGAGCGCGGCCGCGCCGGCCTCGCCCGCGACAGGCGGGCGCTGTGCCGCCTGCTCTGGCGCCAGTGGTCGCCGAAATGGACGTTCGACGACGCGACCTTCGCCGCGACGGCCCCGTCCTTCGACAACCCGGATTTCGTCGACGTCGTGATCCACTCCTACCGTCACCGCTTCGCGCTTGTTCCCGGCGACCCGGCGCTGGAGCCGCTGGAGGCGCGCCTCGCCGCGCAGCCGCCCATCACGGTCCCTGCGGTGACGCTTGACGGCGATGCGGACGGCGTGATGCCCATCGGCGGCACGGCGCACCATGCGCCGCGCTTTCATGCCCGGCACGAGCATCGCGTCATACCGGACGCCGGCCACAATCTCCCGCAGGAGGCGCCGGATGCCTTTGCCGACGCCGTGCTGACGGTCGCCGGCTGGACGGAGTGAGTGCGGGCCAGCCGCGGCAAGCTGGCTGGACGCGGAGGCGGGCACGCAAGCGCGGCGATCCCTCCAAGACTCGTCCGATGCGCCGCGCTAGGTTCCGCACCCGTATGCGGCGGGTGCTGCTTTCGTGCGGCATCCGGCCTTTCAGCTGCCAATGACGAGGGCCGGATGGCCGAACATGATCTAAGCGTTCCGCCCGGCTCCCGCCCCGCAGGCGGCCATGCCGGCCCCGTACGTCTGTCGCGAGGTCAGGAAACGGCCCGGCGCCAGGATCTGCTTCAACCCTCCGGCGGACCACCTTCGACCGCGCGACGAAGGGGCCCGACGCGGCCCGTGGCCTTGCTTTTCGGGGCCATGCTCATGTTCGCGGTGGTGCTGGGTCTCTTCTGGCTGGCCGAGGGCACCCTCGGGATCCCCCAGGCCGACGATCCCGGCTACCAGAGTGTCGTGGGGCGGACGGTGGCCGATGTCCTGGCCGCCAGTCCCGACGGCTCGCGCGCCTACATCCTCTGGTACAAGCTCCTGGCCCTCATCGACTCCGGCACCTCCGGCCTGACGGCGCTGAACGCGGTGCTGCTCGGCACCGCGCTGGCGGTTCTCGTGTTCCTGCATGTCTCGCAGGCATCGGGAAGCTGGTGGACGGGCCTTGCGATCGGCAGCGTCGTCGCCTGCTCGTACCTGAATCTCGGCGGCTGGCCCAAGGTCAGCCACTTCGCCTTGGCGATCGTGCTTCTGGGCCTGGTTCTCGGCGGAAGGATGGAGCGGCCTGCCGCACAGTTCGGCATCCTCGCCGCCGCACTGCTCGCAGGCTCCATGGCGAGGCCGGAGTTGCTCATCGGCTTCGCCATGGCGCTGGCGCTGTGCGTGGCATGGCCGGTGCTGGAGCGCCGAGACAGGAAGTTCGGCCTGATGGTGGCGGCGGCGCTGCTGGCCGCGGCCGGCCTCACGCACATCCTGATCGGCCTGCCGATGACCAGCTCCGGCGTGAGGACCGGCGTGGCGCTCAGCCAGCATTTCGCGCTGAACTGGGTCGGCTGGGAGGGAAGCCCGCGCGATCCCTGGCTGGAGCACGAGGCGATCTGGCGGGATGTCTTCGGCGGCGCCCGGGGCCTCCTGGAGGCGTGGGAGGCGCATCCTTCGGCGATGGCACGCCATCTCGGCGAAAATCTGGTCCGAACGCTCGCCATGCCGGTCGCTGCCGCATTCGCTCCCGCCGCGGCCCCGATCGAGGTGGCGCCCGTCCTGCTTTGGCGCCCCTGGCTCGCCGCCGGCTATATCCTGGGCGCGGCCTTCCTGGTGGTGAGCATCGCCGCGTACTGGAGCCGGGCGCTGTTGCAGGAGCGGGGGCGAACCATTCTCTGCGAGGCCCTGAAGCTCTCATGCGTCGTGCTGCCGGCGATGCTGTCGAGCATCCTGATCTATCCCCGCTACCACTACATGCTCGGCATCGCCCTGCCCCTGCTGATGATGGGCGGGCTGGGAATCGGCCTGCGGTGGGGCGGGCGCCGCTGGTTCGGTCCAGCCTCGGCGATTTGCATCCTCGCCCTTGTCGGCGTGTCCGTCGCGCTCGCGGCATGAAGCCGCCAGCCGGCCGCAGCGCACACCGGCACAGCAGTTGTTGGAACCGGCGGAAAGTGGCGCGCCCTGCAGGATTCGAACCTGCGACCGTCCGCTTAGAAGGCGGGTGCTCTATCCAGCTGAGCTAAGGGCGCGAAATCTGGCGCGACCGCTCAGCGGATGCGGTCGTGGCGGAAATTGTCGGCGTAGTTCTTGGGGCGAATGCGGCGCTGGTGCGGCTCATAGACGGTGTAGTTCCAGCCCTTGCGCTCCGCGAAGGCGATGGCCTCCTCGCGCGTATCGAAGCTGAGGCGCACCTGGTTCAGCGTGTCGCCGGAGCTGGTCCAGCCCATCAGCGGCTCGGGCCGGCGCGGCGTCTCGATCTCGTACTCCAGCATCCAGGCGCGCGTCTTTCCCCGGCCGGACTGGGTCGCCGTCTTGCTCGGCATGTAGATCCGGACATTCATCTGCGCGTCTCCAAACCGTCCCTGGCCAGAGCAGTGCTCAAAACCGTTCATCCCACCGCGGCCGGCTGGTCGGGGCGCCCGGATTCGAACCGGGGGCCTGCAGTACCCAAAACTGCCGCGCTACCAGGCTGCGCTACGCCCCGTGCCGCGCCGTTCCCATACAACACCGCCCATGGCGGCGCAAGCCGCGCACCCGCCGGGCCCACATCCGGGACGGTACCCGCCCGAAATTCCGGCCACCGCCCGGGTCCCCCCCGCACTATCGCTCCTCAGGGCGCCTTGACGGTGCCGAAGGCCGGGTGGAGTACCTTGTCGCCGCGCCGGATGCCGAGCCGGGACACGATGCCGCCGGCCAGCTCCAGCACGGCGCGGACCGGCACGGAGGAGCTGATCGTCTCCAGAGAATGGGGCGTCGCGCGCTCGCGGATGTCGGCCACCCGCCCGTCGGATGATATGAACACCATGTCGAGGGGGATGAAGGTATTCTTCATCCACATGCTCGCGATCTGGTCGGCGGGATGGACGAACAGCATCCCGGAATCGGGCGCCAGCTCCTTCCGGAACATCAGTCCCTGGGCCATCTGAGCGGGCGTCTGCGCCATCTCCACATTGAAGCGGTAGCGTCCGCCCGCCGCCGTTTCGATGGTCAGGGGCTCGACCTTGAAGGTCTCGAGGGCGCCGGCGGGACCGGGCAGGCCCAGCAGGGCGCCCGCGACGAGCAGGGCCAGGCACAGGCGCGAGAGCAGACGATTGATCATCCCAATCAGCTACCCCAGCCCGGCGCCGCGGTAAAGTCCCCTGCCCCGTCCGGCCCCGCGTCGCGGGCGGCCCGCGGTCACGGCGCCAGCACCGCCGCGACGACAGCGCGCGTCTCGTCCCGCACCGGTCCGGGACGCGGCGCATCGGCAATCGTGGTGAACCAGTGCCCGGGCGGGTTCTCGCCCTGGCGGCGCGACCAGGTCAGTGCGCGGAGCACCGCCTCGGCCTCCGGCGTCGGCGCCGTGTCGGGGGCAATGCCGTTCACGGTCGCCCAGATCCCGGCCCAGCAGCGTCCGACGGACCAGGGATTGTACCCGCCGCCGCCGAGCACCAGCCGCCGCGGCGCCAGCGGCAGCAGGGCGGCGACGGCGTCCCACAGCGCGCGGTTGGAAAGCTCGAGCCGGCTCAGCGGGTCGTCCGCCAGCGCGTCGGCCCCGCACTGGATCACGATGGCCTCGGGCTCGAAGGCGCGGCCGAGCGGCAGCAACGCGTGCTCGACCACGTAGCCCATCTCGGAATCGTTGAAGCCCGGCAGGACCGGGAGGTTGCGCGCCTGGCCCCCTGCCCGGTCCTCCACCGGTCCCGTGCGCGGCCACCGTCCGGCCTCGTGCACGGATACCGTCAGCACCCGCGCGTCGTCGGCGAAGGCGTCCTGCACGCCGTCCCCATGATGGGCGTCGAGATCCACGTAGTAGATCCGGCCGAGGCCTCGGTCGAGCAGGCGCAGGATCGCCAGCACTGGGTCGTTGAGGTAGCAGAAGCCGCTCGCACGGTCCGCGCGGCCATGATGCGTGCCTCCGGCCGGGCTGTAGACGGTGCCGCCCTCCAGGATCAGCTCCGCCCCGAGCAGGGACGCGCCGGCCGCCGTCGCCGGACGGCTGAAGACCTCGGGAAAGATCGGGTTCTCGACGCGGCCGAGATTGTGGCGTGCGGCGAGTTCGGGCGGCAGCCGCTGCTCGGCCTCGGCGCGCTGCAGCACGGCGATGTAGCCGGGGTCGTGGAAGCGGGCGAGATCCTGCGTCGTCGCGCGCGGACTGTCGCGATAGGCACCGCCACGCAGCCAGCCCATGGCGCTGCACAGGTCTATGGCGGTCGAGACGCGGGGAATCGAGAGCGGATGCTTCCGGCCATAGGTCGAATGCCGGTAGATCTCGCTGCCGATGAGGAGGGGAAAGGACAGCATGCCTCCGGCGACTTAGGTCGCGCCCGCCCCGGCGTCAACACGGGCGTCCGAAAGATGCCTGGCCGACACGCGAGGCCGAAGCCCTTGCCAAGACCGGCGACCCGGCGCATAAGGGCGCCAGCATCACTGGGGGGAGCCGGGGCGCCGGCTGAGAGGTCCCGAAAGGGGACGACCCCTGGAACCTGATCCGGTTCGCACCGGCGTAGGGACAGTGACCTCATGGACGGACCTTCCGGCGTCGCGGACGCCATCGCGAATCCCCCTGCCCCGTGCGCTGCCGCGGCCCCACTGGCCGTGCGCGTGACGGGCGCGCGGCTGTGCTTCGACGGCCGGCCGGTCTTCGAGAACCTGGATTTCTCCCTTGAGGGCGGCGTCACCACCTGCCTCCTGGGCCCGAGCGGCGTCGGCAAGAGCAGCCTGCTGCGCCTCGTCGCGGGGCTCGAGCCGCCGGGCCCGGGCGCGACCATCGCCGCGGGCGACGGTGGGCCGCTTGCGGGGCGCATCGCCTGGATGGCGCAGCGCGACCTCCTCCTGCCCTGGGCGAGCGTCCTGGACAACGTCCTGACGGGGCCGCGGCTGCGCGGAGTCACCCCCGATGCGGCCATGCGCCGGCGCGCGCACGACCTGCTGGACGAGGTCGGCCTTGCCGACCGTGCCGGAGCGCGGCCCGATGCCCTTTCGGGCGGAATGCGCCAGCGGGTGGCGCTGGCCCGCACGCTGTTCGAGGACAGGGCCGTGGTCCTGATGGACGAGCCCTTTTCGGCGCTTGACGCGCTCACCCGCCTCAGGCTCCAGGATCTCTCCGCCCGCCTGCTGGCCGGGCGCACGGTGCTGCTGGTCACGCATGACCCGCTGGAGGCGCTGCGCCTGGGCCACCGGATCCACGTGATGACGGGGCGCCCGGCCGGCATCGGCCCGGCGCTGGAGCCACCCGGTGCACCGCCGCGTCCCGTCGGCGACCCCGCCCTCCTGGCCCTTCAGGCCGAGCTTCTCGGGCGGCTGGCGTCATGAGGCCGCCATGAGGCGCGCGATGCGGGCGCTCGTCACCGTCGCGGTGCTGCTTGCGGTCTGGCAGGGCGTGGTCGCCGCGACCGGCGTTCCGCGCTTCATCCTGCCGCCGCCCGGGCGCGTCGCCACCACGCTGTGGTCGCAATGGGCGGTGATCGGGCCGCACGCCTTGACGACGCTTGCCGAGATCCTGCTCGGCCTGCTGCTGGGCGCCGCACTGGGCGCGGCCGCTGCCATGACGATCGCGCAGTTCGCGGCGGCGCGCCGCTGGCTGCTGCCGGTGCTGGTCGCGAGCCAAGCCGTGCCCGTCTTCGCGCTGGCGCCGATCCTGGTGCTGTGGCTCGGCTACGGGATGGCGTCCAAGGTCGCGATGGCCTGCCTCGTGATCTTCTTTCCGGTGGTACTGGCGTTCTGGGACGGGCTCCGGCGCACCGAGCCGGGCTGGCTCGACCTCGCGCGGAGCATGGATGCCCGCCCCTGGGCGCTGCTTTGGCGCCTGCGCGTGCCGGCGGCCCTGCCGGCCCTTGCGTCCGGCCTGCGCATGGCCGCGGCCGTGGCGCCCATCGGCGCGGTCATAGGGGAGTGGGTCGGCGCCTCGCGCGGGTTGGGCTTCCTGATGCTGCAGGCCAATGCGCGCATGCAGACGGACATGGTCTTCGCGGCGCTGGCGGTGCTCGCGGTGCTGGCGGTGGCGCTTTATACGCTGGTCGATGCCGGGCTGCGGCGGGCGCTTCCCTGGATTCCCTACGACGGAGTGAAAGAGTGAGACGCATCCTTACCGCGGCGCTGATGCTGGCGCTGTCGGCGGTCCCGGCGCGCGCCGAGTCCCTGACGGTCATGCTCGACTGGTTCGTGAACCCCGACCACGGGCCGCTCTACGTGGCGCTGGAGCGCGGCTATTTCCGCGAGGCGGGGCTCGAGGTGGAACTGGTCCCGCCGGCCGATCCCGCCGATCCGCCGAAGCTGGTCGCCGCGGGCAGAGCGGATATCGCGATCTCCTACCAGCCCGAGCTTCACCTCCAGGCGGCGGCGGGCCTGCCGCTGGTCCGCATCGGGACGCTGGTGGCGACGCCGCTGAACACGGTGATCACGCTGGCCGACGGGCCGGTGAAGACGCTGAAGGACCTGAAGGGCCGGAAGGTAGGTTTCTCGGTGACGGGGTTCGAGGACGCCGTGCTCGGCACCATGCTCGAAGGGGCTGGGCTGAAGTCCGCGGACGTCGAGCTCGTCAACGTGAACTTCGCGCTGTCCGCTGCGCTGCTCTCTGGGCAGGTCGACGCCGTGATCGGCGGCTACCGGAACTTCGAGCTGAACCAGATGGCGCTCGAAGGCCATCCCGGCCGCGCCTTCTATCCCGAGGAGCACGGCATCCCGCCCTACGACGAGCTGGTCATTCTCGCCAACTCGGGGAAGCTCGGCGACCCGCGGCTGCGCCGGTTCCTGGACGCGGTGGAGCGCGGGACGCTCTTCCTCGTGAACAACCCCGAGGAGAGCTGGAAGCTCTTCATCAAGGACCGACCTGAGCTCGACAACCCTCTGAACCGCCGGGCCTGGGACGATACGCTGCGGCGCTTCGCCCACAGCCCCTCGGCGCTGGACGAGGGGCGCTATCGGCGGTTCGCCGAGTTCCTGAAGGCCCGCGGCCTGATCCCGGAGGTGCCGGAGCTCGCGAGCTACGCGCGGCAGCTTCCCTGACGCAGTGCCCGCCCGGGTCATGCCGGCAGGGCAGCGCCCGATGGCGCCGCGTTGAACGGCGGTGCAGACCCGGCTAGGGTTGCTGCCCCGGCGTGCAATGCGCGCCGCGGATTGCGAGGCATCGGAGAGTCGGGCGCCTGCCATGTCCATCAAGAGCATCCTGCTTCATCTCGCGAACGACGACCGCCACGCGCAGCGGCTGGAGGTCGCCCAGGCGCTGGCGCGGCGCCATGGCGCCCATCTCGACATCCTCTACATCGCGACGCCGGTCAGCATGCCGGCGGCCATAACGGGGCGCGGCGCCTCCTATGCCTTCCTGGCCGAGGCGACGGCCATCGCCCACGAGAAGGCCGAGGAGATTCGCGAGCGCCTGATGCCGCTCTGCGCGGACATCTCCCATAGCTGGAGCGTGGCCGAGGGCGACCATGTCGAGCTGCTTGCCAAGCGCGCGGCCTATGCCGACCTCGCCGTCGTCAGCCAGTCGCATCCAGAGACGGTCGAAGACCGCATCAGCCTGCACCTCACCGACCGGCTGCCGCTGGTCGCCCCCTGTCCGACGCTCGTGATTCCCTGGAAGGCGCGCGTCCCGAGCGTGGCGACCCACGTCCTGGTGGGCTGGAAGAACACGCGCGAGACCGCGACCGCACTGCGCGGCGCCCTGCCCGTGCTGGTGGCGGCCGAGCGCGTGACGGTGCTGACCATCGAGGATCCCGAGGCGCCGTCCGAGGACGGGAAGGACCTGATCCGCTATCTCGGCCATCACGGCGTGCGGGCCGAGCTGCGGCGCAACCTCGCGGACGACGTCTCGTCGGAGGATGCCGGCGAGATCATGCTGGAGGTCGGGCGTGAGATCGGCGCAGACGCGCTGGTGATGGGCTGCTACGGCCATTCTCGCCTGCGCGAGCTCGTGCTCGGCGGGGCGACCCGCCACGTGCTCGGCCACATGGACATGCCCGTCTTCATGGCGCATTGAGCCCGGACCCTGCTTGGGCCCGGCCCAAGCAGGGTCTTCTTCCGCTCAGCGGAAGAAGACGAGCGTCACCAGCGCGAAGAGCGGTATCAGGAAGGCGCCCGACCATGCCATGTAGCCGAAGAAGCTCGGCATCTTGATGCCGCGCTCCTCGGCGATGGCCTTCACCATGAAGTTCGGGGCGTTGCCGATATAGGTGTTGGCGCCCATGAATACGGCGCCGGCGGAGATCGCGGCCAGCACCTGCGGCGTGCCGTACATCAGGTGCTGGGCGTCGCCCGGGGCCGCATTGAAGAACACGAGATAAGTCGGTGCGTTGTCGAGGAAGCTCGACAGCAGGCCGGTGGCCCAGAAATACGCCGCCGGGACCGGCTGGCCGTTCTGGTTGACGGCGGCGACCACCATGCCGAGGGCCCCATCCGTTCCCGCCCGCAGGATCGCGATGGCCGGGATGATCGTGACGAAGATGCCGGCGAAGAGCTTCGCGACCTCCAGGATCGGATCCCAGGAGAAGGCGTTGGCCCGCCGGCTCGTCTCGGAGGTCAGCCGCAGCGAAAGGAACGCGATGCCCAGCAGCAGCAGGTCGCGGACGAGATTCTGCAGCTCGACCGTCACGTGATAGACCTCGAAGGTGACGCCCGGTTTCCAGATGCCGCTCAGCAGCACCGCCCCCACGACGGCGAGCAGCAGCAGGATGTTGACCTTGCCTTCGATCCCGATGCGGCCCGTACCGGGCGCACGCACCGGCGGATCGGTCTCCCGGGCGTGGAGGATGCGGTCCAGGACGTAATAGGCCGCCAGCAGGATCACCGCGCACAGCGCCATGGGAGCAAGCAGGTGAACCGTCGGCCAGAAGAAGGCGACGCCCTTCAGGAAGCCCAGGAACAGCGGCGGGTCGCCGAGCGGCGTCAGCGAGCCGCCGATATTCGCCACCAGGAAGATGAAGAAGACGATGGTGTGGACCTTGTGCCGGCGCTGCTCGTTCGCCCGAATCAGGGGGCGGATCAGCAGCATCGCCGCGCCGGTCGTTCCCATCAGGCTGGCAATTGCGGTCCCGATGGCCAGGATCGCGGTGTTCACCCCGGGCGACCCGGCCAGCGCGCCCGTGACACGTACGCCACCCGCGACCGTGAACAGCGCCAGCAGCAGGATGATGAAGGGGATGTATTCCAGGAGCAGCGTGTGCAGCAGCTCGTAGGCCGTCAGCGCCGGACCGAAGAAGAGCAGGAACGGCACCACGATGCACAGCGCCCAGAAGGCCGAAACCTTGCCGAAATGGTGGTGCCAGAAGCGCGGCACCAGGAGCGGCATCAGCGCGATCGACAGCAGCATGCCCGCGAAGGGAATCACCCAGGGCAGCCCCAGCGCGCCGCCGTCGAGATGCGGCGCACCCTCCGCCGCCAGCGCCGGGACGGGCGACGCCGCGGCGGCCAGACAGAGGAACAGGGCCACCTTCGGCGGCAGGATCGAACGCAGTGACAGCATGGCCAAGGAGTCGCTCCGTTGAGGGCGGAAGATCGGGCGGGCGGAGTATGCTTGCCCCGAAAGGGCAAGCCAAGCCTCAGGACGGCGGTGCGCAGGGCAGCAGCGTGACCGGGCGGTCGAGCCCGCCGGCCACGCGCGCGAGCGGGCCGCACCCGTCCCTGGCGCACAGCGTGTAGTCGGCCGTGTTGGACGAGTTGGCAAGCGTTACTGATGGCTGCGGCGGAACCGATGGGCGGTAGGTCCAGAACCCACCCTCCCAGCGTCCGCCCTCGGGGGGGTCCATGCCTGGGCCGGACCCCGTGATTCGCGCCTCGACGGGACGAAGGCCCGCGTCCTCGACCACCCAGCGCTCCCACCAGGCGGTCTTCTCGATGCTGTGGGTCCAGCTCAGGGTGAAGCTCCCGGCCTCGAGGGCGAGCCGCGCCGCCACGGCGCCGCCCGCCACCACGCACAGAAGGCTCACGCCGCCGCGCTGCGCGGCGTCGTCTGGCGCGCCCGCCACCACTGCCAGGCAATGAAGGCCGCGCTCAGCGCAAGACCGATCTCGTCGGTGATCGGCAGCGCCAGAACCAGGAGAAACGCCGCGGCCGTCGCGACGATCCGCTCGATCCAGCCGAGCGGCGTCATGAAGAAGCCCACGGCTGCGCCACCCCACAGCATGATGCCGATCACCGCCTTGGCGAAGACGTAGCCGGTCGCCATCAGGTCGCCACCCTGCAGCATCAGGGACGGGTCGTAGACCGCCATGAACGGCACCACGTAGCCCGCAATGGCGATCCGGGTGGCGATCCAGCCGATCTCCATGTGCCCGGCCCGCGCGATCGAGGACGCCGCCAGAGCCGCGAGGGCCACCGGCGGCGTCAGGTCGGCCATGATGCCGAAGTAGAAGACGAACATGTGGCTGACGATCAGCGGCACGCCCATCTGCAGCAGCGCCGGGGCGGCGATCGCGGCCGTCACGATGTAGTTGGCCGTTGTCGGAAGCCCGGTGCCGAGCACGATGCAGGCCACCATGGTCAGCGCCAGGGCGGCCAGCAGGTTGCCGCCCGACAGGTCGACGATCAGGCCGGCGAGGCTGGATGCGAGGCCTGTCAGGCTCAGGATCCCGATCAGGATGCCGACCAGCGCGCAGGCCATGCCGACACCGACGGCGTTGCGTGCGCCGTCCGCAAGGCTCTGCACCAGCAGCCACAGCGTTTCCCTGCCGCCGCGCAGCAGAAGGCAGGGGATCACCAGCACGCCCACCAGCGCCGCCGCCATGTGCTCCGTTCGCAGGCCCGCTCGCCACAGCCCCGCCGCGGCGAAGCCGAGCACCAGCCAGAAGACCACGCGCAGTGCCAGGGCCGGCAGCGATCCCGCGACCTGGGATCCCAGGATCAGGACGATGGTGCTAGCGATTCCGATCACGCCCGCGAAGAGCGGCGTGAAGCCGTGGAACAGCATGTAGACCAGCGCGATCAGCGGGATGAACAGAAACCACTTGTCCCGGATGGCGGGGATGATGCGCGGGATCTCGCTGTCGGGCAGGCCGCGCAAGTTGTACTTGCCGGCCTCCAGGTGGACCATCCAGAAGGCCGAGGCGAAATAGAGGAAGGCAGGAATGGCCGCCGCGATCGCGATGTCGCGGTAGGGCACGCCGATGGTCTCGGCCATGATGAAGGCAGCCGCCCCCATGACCGGCGGCATCAGCTGCCCGCCCATGCTGGCCGTCGCCTCCACCGCCCCGGCGAAGGCCGGCCGGTAGCCGAACCGCTTCATCAGCGGGATCGTGAACTGCCCCACCGTCAGGACATTGGCGATGCCGGAGCCGTTGATCATCCCCATGAAGCCGGAGGACACGACCGCGACCTTGGCAGGCCCGCCCTTCGCGCGGCCGAACAGGCCGATGGAGACGTCGTTGAACAGCTGGATCATCCCGGCGCGCTCCAGGAACGAGCCGAACAGGATGAACAGCACGATGAAGGTGGCCGAGACGAAGACGGGCGTCCCGTAGATCCCCTCGGTGCTGAAGGCCAGCGTGTCGACGATCTGCTCGATGTCGTAGCCGCGGTGCTGCAAAAGGCCCGGCAGCGAGCGGCCGAAATAGGCGTAGGGCACGAAGAGGATGCAGAGGACGGGCAGGAACAGCCCCATGATCCGCCGCGCCGCCTCGAAGACCAGCGCGGTGATCACAACGCCCACCACGAGGTCGGCCGTGGTCGGGTCGCCCGCGCGCAGGATCAGGTCGTACTCGAAATACCAGTAGTAGAGGCCCGTCACCGCCGAGGCGGCGGCGAGGATCCAGTCGTACCACGGCACGCTGTTGCGCTCGCGGGTCTGGCTCCAGCCGAACAGCAGGTAGGTGAGGGTCAGCAGGAAGCCCACATGGACCGTCCTGACGACCATGGAGGAGACCGGGTTGAAGGTCGCGGTGTAGAGCTGGAACACCGAGAACAGGATGGCGATCACGAAGATCAGGCGCTGCGTGCCCGGGGGCAGCAGCCGGTGCGCCGTCGCGGGGTTCTCGCGATCGAGGGCGCGCTGGATCTCGGCCTTCTCGGCCTCGGTCAGGGTATGGGTTTCGTCGCTCATGGTCTTGGTTCCGCCGACCGAGGAATTGCAGCAGATCGCGCGCCGGCGGGGAGTTGCCCCGCCGGCGCGCGCCCGGACCCGTGTCGGGCCCTGGCCCTTACATCAGGCCCTTTTCCTTGTAGTAGCGGGCCGCGCCGGGATGCAGCGGCGCCGCCGACTTGATCACGCTCGCGTCGAGCTTGATCTGCTTGGCCGTCGCGTGGGCGTTGACGAGCGCGTCGAGGTTCTCCCAGACGGCCTTCGTCATCTGGTAGGCGGTCTCGTCGTCGACGGCGGAGGACGTCACCAGCGCATTGCCGGTGGCCGCCGTCACCACGTCGGAGGTCATGCCGCCATAGGTGCCCGCGGGAATGGTCAGGTTCACGTAGCTGGGATCGCCCGTTGCCTGGACGACCTCGGCCGAGACCGGAACGACGGTGATCTCGAGCGCGGTGGCGAGATCCTTGATGGAGGCGACGCCGAGGCCCGCGGACTGCAGCGTGGCGTCGAGCTGGCGGTTCTTCATGAGATCCACCGACTCGCCGAAGGGCAGATACTCGACCTTGCCGAGATCCTGGTAGGTGATTCCCGCCGCCTTAAGGATCGCGCGGGCGTTCAGCTCGGTGCCGGACTTCGGCGCGCCGACGGACACGCGCTTGCCCTTGAGGTCGGCCAGCGACTTGATGCCGGACTCCTTGGACGCCACGATCTGGATGTAGTTCGGGTAGATCGTCGCGATGTGGCGGATCTTGTCCAGCGGCTTGGGGAAGCCCGCCTCGTTGTCGCCGCGCACGGCCTGGGCGACGGTGTCGGTCTGGGTGAAGGCCAGCTCGCCCTTGCCCTGCTGGACGAGGTTCAGGTTCTCGGCCGAGGCCTTCGTCGCCTGGACCGAGACCTTGGCGCCGGGGATGGACTTCTTGAAGACGCCCTCGATCGCGACGCCCAGCGGATAGTAGACGCCGCTGGTGCCCCCCGTGAGGATGTTGATGAAGGCGTCGGCCTTGGCCGGAGTGGCGGCGAGCAGCGCAAGCGCCGTCGCCGCGATGATCTTCTTCATGGGTTCCTCCCTGGTCCCGTGACCCTTTTGGGCGCACGCACTGTTCGGCACCCTAGCCGAAGGAAACGGAGACTGCCAAGGCGTTGTACGGCGACCGCGGCGCCGCGCGGCCTTGCCCTCCGCGGGACGAGATCCTAGCCTCGACGACGGGAGGACCGACCATGGACATGACAGGCGAGTACCGAATCCCTGCCCCGCGGGCCCGCGTCTGGGAAGCCCTGAACGACCCCGAGACGCTGCGTGCCTGCATCGCTGGCTGCGAGGAGGTGGTGAAGGTCTCCGACACCGAGTTCACGGCCAGGGTCGTGGCGAAGGTCGGGCCCGTGAAGGCCAAGTTCTCCGGCAAGGTGACCCTGTCCGACATCGATCCGCCCGCCGGGTACGTGATCACCGGCGAAGGCAGCGGCGGCGTCGCGGGTTTCGGCAAGGGCGGCGCGACGGTGCGCCTCGCCGAGGATGGGCCGGACGCGACGGTGCTGACCTACGAGGCGCATGCCAGCGTCGGCGGCAAGCTCGCCCAGATCGGATCGCGCCTGGTCGATTCGGCCGCCCGCAAGATGGCCGACGACTTCTTCTCCTGCTTCGCCGAGCGGCTCTCCGGGCCGGCTCCGGTGCTAGCCGGCGAGCCCGTCCCTGCCACCCCTATTGCCCCTGCTGCCGTTGCGTCCTCCGCCGCGCCGGCGCAGGTGCCGCCCGAGCCGGCCGCCGCGCGCGAGAGCTTCGGCAGCACGCCCCACAGGACCGAGGAGAGCGTCGGCGAGATGGGCGAGGCTTCTGCCCTGGCCGCCGTCGCGGCACCCACGGTCGTCGGCGGCATGGAGCCGCCCGGACGCCTGGCCGAGCCGGCCCCTGGCCTCTCGCCGAAGATCTGGGTTCCGGCCCTGATCGTGCTGGTGGCGATCCTACTGATTGCGTTCCTGTGAGCCCACCTTCCTCGTGAGCGCCACCGGGGCGGATCCTATCCGCCTCGTCGCTTGACCGTGGGCTTGCGCCGCCCTTAGCCTTTACAAATGGTGAATGCCGGTCGTGCGATGCGGGCCCGAAGAAGGCCCGTCGCGGCGAGGCGATCGGCAGCAACGGGCCGATGAGGGAGGATCCTGATGCCCACCGTATCCATGACGGTCAACGGACGTCCGGCGACCGGCGAGGTCGAGGGGCGGACGCTCCTCGTCCAGTTCCTGCGCGACCAGCTGCGCCTGACGGGGACGCATGTGGGCTGCGACACCAGCCAGTGCGGCGCCTGCGTGGTGCATGTGGACGGCCGCTCGGTGAAGAGCTGCACGATACTGGCCGTCCAGGCCCAGGGCTGCGAGGTCACCACCATCGAGGGCCTGGCCGCAGCGGACGGCACACTGCACCCCATGCAGGCGGCCTTCCGCGAGCACCACGGCCTGCAATGCGGCTTCTGTACGCCGGGCATGGTGATGTCGGCGGTCGAGCTGGCCCGGGACAATGCCGGCCTGACCGAAGCGCAGGTGCGCGAGGGGCTGGAAGGCAACCTGTGCCGGTGCACGGGCTATCACAACATCGTCAAGGCGGTCCTCGCCGGCGCCGAGGCCATGCAGGGACAGCGCCCGGCCGCAGCCGAGTGAGCCCGACAAGAACCAGAACGATGCTCCCGGGAGAAACGTCATGGCGAACCCCACTGGGATCGGCGCCCCCGTCCGGCGCCGCGAGGACATCCGCTTCCTGACCGGCCAGGGCAACTACACCGACGACATCAACAGGGCCAATCAGACCTACGCCTACGTCCTGCGAAGCCCGCACGCACATGCCCGGATCCGCGAGATCGACGTCTCGGCAGCCCAGGCGGCGCCGGGCGTCGTCGCCGTCTTCACCGGCCGCGACATGGCCGCCGACGGGGTCAAGGGCCTGCCCTGCGGCTGGCAGATCCATTCCAAGGACGGCTCGCCCATGGCCGAGCCACCGCACCCTCCCCTCGCGGTCGACATCGTGCGCTACGTCGGCGACCAGGTCGCCGTCGTGATCGCCGACAGCCTCGGCCAGGCGAGGGACGCGGCCGAGCTGATCGAGGTCGACTACGAGGAGCTGCCCGCGGCGGTGACCTCGGATCGCGCCCTTGCGGCGGGCGCGCCGCAGATCCATGCCGAGGCGCCCGGCAATGTCTGCTACGACTGGCACATCGGCGACGCCGCCGCCGTGGACGCAGCCTTCGCCCGCGCAAAGCACGTCACGCGGATCGACCTCGTGAATACGCGGCTGGTTCCGAACCCCATGGAGCCCCGCTCCTATATCGGCGAGTTCGACCGCAGCACGGGCGAGTACACGCTCTGGACCTCGTCCCAGAACCCGCACGTGATCCGCCTGCTGATGGGCGCCTTCGTGCTGGGCATTCCTGAGCACAAGCTGCGCGTCATCGCGCCCGACGTCGGCGGCGGCTTCGGCGCGAAGATCTACCACTATGCCGAGGAGGCGATCGTCACCTGGGCCTCGCGCAAGGTGACCCGGCCGATCAAGTGGACCGCCGACCGCTCCGAGGCATTCCTCTCCGATGCGCACGGCCGCGACCACCTGACGACCTGCGAGCTGGCACTGGACGAGAACGCCAACTTCCTGGCGCTGCGGGTGCACACGACCGCCAATCTCGGCGCCTATCTCTCGACCTTCGCGCCTTCGATCCCGACCTATCTCTACGCGACGCTGCTGGCGGGCCAGTACAAGACCCCTGCGATCTACGCCGAGGTGAAGGCGGTCTTCACCAACACGGTCCCGGTGGATGCCTACCGCGGCGCCGGCCGTCCCGAGGCCTGCTACCTGATCGAGCGGCTGGTCGAGAACGCCGCGCGGGAGACGGGCGTCGACAAGGTCGAGATCCGGCGGCGGAACTTCATTCCGCCCTCCGCAATGCCCTACAACACGCCGGTCGCGCTGACCTACGACACCGGCGACTTCGCGCGCTGCATGGACATGGCGCTGAAGCTCGCGGACTATGCCGGCTTCCCGGCCCGCAAGGCCGAGGCGGCCCGGCGCGGAAAGCTCCGCGGCATTGGCTTCGCCAGCTACATCGAGGCCTGCGGGATCGCGCCGTCGAACGTCGCGGGCGCCCTCGGCGCCCGGGCGGGGCTCTATGAATCGGCCGAGGTCCGGTTCCATCCCACCGGATCGGTTACGGTCTTCACGGGCTCCCACAGCCATGGCCAGGGTCACGAGACGACCTTCGCCCAGATCGTCGCCGACAAGTTCGGGATCCCCATCGAGAACGTGGAAATCGTGCACGGCGACACGTCCAAGATCCCGTTCGGCATGGGAACCTACGGCTCGCGCTCGCTCGCGGTGGGCGGATCGGCGATCGTGAAGGCCGTCGACAAGGTCGTGAACAAGGCCCGGAAGATCGCGGCCCACATGCTCGAGGCGGCCGAGACGGACGTCGAGTTCCGCGACGGCCGCTTCACGGTCGCGGGCACGGACAAGTCGCTGGGGATCGGCGACATCGCGCTTTCCGCCTACGTGCCGCACAACTTCCCGCTGGAAGAGCTCGAGCCGGGGCTGGACGAGCAGGCCTTCTACGACCCCAAGAACTTCACCTATCCCAACGGCACGCAGATCTGCGAGGTCGAGATCGACCCCGAGACGGGCGTCGTGCGGATCGTGAACTTCGTGGCGGCCGACGATTTCGGCAGGGTGATCAATCCGATGATCGTCGAGGGCCAGGTTCATGGCGGCCTGGTCCAGGGCATCGGCCAGGCCCTGCTGGAGCATGCGGTCTACGATCCCGACAGCGGCCAGCTCCTGTCGGGCTCCTACATGGACTACTGCATGCCGCGGGCCGACGACGTGCCGTCCTTCACGGTCGCCTACCACGAGGAGGCGCCGTGCACCCACAACCCGCTGGGGGTGAAGGGGTGCGGAGAGGCCGGCACGATCGGCGGCGCCGCCGCGGTGATGAACGCCGTGGTCGATGCCCTGGCCGATCTCGGCGTCACCCATCTGGACATGCCTGCGACGCCCGAGCGCGTCTGGCGCGCCATCAACGCCCGGCGGCCCGCCGCCGTCGCCGCCGAGTGAGGGGAGCAAGACCATGTACGAATTCGCCTATCACCGCCCGGCCAGCCTCGCCGAGGCCAGCGCGCTGCTAACCGGGAACGAGGAGGCCCGGCCGCTGGCTGGCGGCCATACGCTGCTGCCCACGCTGAAGCAGCGACTGGCTCAGCCCTCGGACCTGGTCGATCTCGGCGGCATCGCCGAGCTCAAGGGGATCCGCGAGGAGGCGGGCGGGATCACGATCGGGGCCATGACGACCCACGGCGCCGTGGCCCATGACCAGACCGTGCGGCGGCTGATCCCGGCGCTGGCCGATCTGGCCGAGGGGATCGGCGACCGCCAGGTGCGCAACCGCGGCACGCTCGGCGGCTCCATCAGCAACAACGATCCCGCGGCGGACTATCCTGCGGCGCTGGTGGGCTTCGGCGCCGTGGTTCGGACCACGGCGCGCGAGATCCCGGCGGAGGACTTCTTCACGGGCATGTTCGAGACTGCGCTGGAGCCCGGAGAGCTCGTGCGGGAGGTTCACTTCCCGCGGCCCGACCGCGCGGCCTATGCCAAGTTCCCGAACCCCGCCAGCCGCTACGCCGTCGTCGGCGTCATGGTCGCGCAGCGCGGCGGCGAGGTGCGTGTCGCGGTGACCGGCGCCGGGCCCAGCGTGTTCCGCTGGACCGATGCCGAAGTCGCCCTGGCCGGCAACTGGAGCCCCGCCGCGCTGGATGCCCTGCAGGTCGATGCCGACGGGCTGAACAGCGACATCCACGCCAGCGCGGAGTACCGGGCCAACCTGGTCAAGGTCATGGCCAAGAGGGCGGTCGCGCAGATCCCCTGAGGGCATCTGCCCACCGGCCGGCCTCCCCGCGAAATGGCGGGGAGGCCTTAGCTGGGCCAGCTCCTGCCTGCGGCGCTCAGCGGAAGAAGAAGTAGAGCGAGAGCGTGATGCCGATCGTGACCACGACGCCGCGCAGGATCGGCTCGGGTACGCGGCGGGCCGCGGCGACGCCGCCGTAGCCGCCGGCAACGGCGCCCACCAGCATCACGATCGCCTCGGGCACGTGGACGAGACCGCCGAACACGAAGAGCGCCACTGCCACGCCGTTGATCAGGACGGCGAGCAGGGTCTTCGCCGCGTTCGCGACGTGGAAGTCGCCCTTCTCCGTGAGGGTCAGGGCCGCCAGCATCAGGATGCCGAGGCCGGCGCCGAAGAATCCGCCGTAGATCGCGACGAGAAACTGGAAGGCGAGGCCAAGGGCCGGGCCGACCCGCCCGGCCGCGCCGGTGCCCAGCTCGCCCACGCGGCGCACGATCTTCCGGATCTGCGGGCCGAAACCGAAAAGCACCGTGGCACCGAGCAGGAGCCAGGGGACCATCGCCTCGAAGGTAGTTTCCTGGATGACCAGCAGGGCCCACGCGCCCAGTGCTCCGCCCACCAGGCTGACCAGCCCCAGAACGACGAAGCGCTGCCAGTGGCTGCGCGCCTCGTGCCGGTAGGCCGCAAGCCCGGCGATGCTGCCCGGCCAGAGCGCGGCAGTGCTGGTAGCATTCGCGGCGACGGCGGGCATGCCGGTCGCCACAAGGGCCGAGAAGGTGAAGAAGGTGCCGCCCCCCGCGACCGCGTTCAGCGCCCCCGCCGCCACGGCGGCAACGAACAGGAGCAACGCATTCCACGGGTCCATGGACATCCTCGCATCGGCGGCAGGTTGTGCGACGCGACCCTTTTAGCCGAAGCCCCTGTGCCCGGGCACTACGGATTTCGGCGGGCTCGGCGCGGCCGGATCGCATCGCTGGGCTGCCCGAGCGCGCACTTGTCCCGGGACTGGATTCCTGATGCGATGCCAGCAAAACGCCCGGGAAGACCATGACCGACTCAAAGCCGCTTCCGGAATCCGTCGAATCCACGGCCGATCTTCTGCGCGCGGGCGACTACGTCGCCGAGCGCTCGCTGGCCACCGCCCTGTTCCTGGCCCTGAAGCTGGGCCGTCCGCTCTTTCTCGAGGGCGAGGCCGGCACCGGAAAGACCGAGGTCGCGAAGGTGCTCGCGGCGACGCTGGGGCGCCGCCTGGTGCGCCTGCAATGCTACGAGGGTCTGGACGTCGCCGCCGCGGTCTACGAGTGGAACTACGCCCGCCAGATGATCGAGATCCGTTTGGCCGAGGCCGCGGGCGGCGCCGACCGCGAGGCACTCGCCCACG
The DNA here is from genome assembly GCF_017355985.1 of Arenibaculum pallidiluteum. Taxonomy (GTDB): domain Bacteria; phylum Pseudomonadota; class Alphaproteobacteria; order Azospirillales; family Azospirillaceae; genus Arenibaculum; species Arenibaculum pallidiluteum. The sequence goes on along the minus strand of NZ_JAFIQU010000003.1, from coordinate 534,790 downwards.
ACATCTTCGATGAGCGGTTCCTGATCCGGCGCCCCCTGCTCCAGGCGCTTGAGACCGATGCCCAGGGCAACCCGCCGGTGCTGCTGATCGACGAGCTCGACCGCACAGACGAGCCCTTCGAGGCCTATCTGCTGGAGGTTCTGTCGGACTTCCAGGTCACGATCCCCGAGCTCGGCACCATCAAGGCGGCGCGCCCGCCCGTGGTGATCCTGACCTCGAACCGCACGCGCGAGATCCACGACGCGTTGAAACGGCGCTGCTTCTACCACTGGGTCGACTACCCCGATGCCGCGCGCGAGGCCGAGATCCTGCGCCGCAAGGTGCCGCAGGCCCCCGAGCGCCTGTCGGCCGAGGTGGTCGGCTTCGTGCAGCGCCTGCGCGGCATGGACCTGTTCAAGCTGCCCGGCGTCGCGGAGACGCTGGACTGGGCGCAGGCGCTCGTGCAACTCGACAAGCTGGAGCTGGACCCCGCGACGGTCGAGGACACGCTGGGCACCCTGCTGAAATACCAGGACGACATCGCGCGGATCCAGGGCAGCGAGGCCAACCGGATCCTGGCCCAGGTGAAGTCCGAGCTGTCTGCGGCGCGCCTGCAATGACGCCGCGCATGGCCAGGCGGAGGGGCTCGGGTGCTGCGTGACGCCGACGACACCGCGCGCGGAGCGCAGGGCCGCCTCGCGCTGAACATCATGCATTTCGCCCGCACGCTGCGGGCGGCGGGGCTGCCGGTCGGCCCCGGGAAGGTCCTGCAGGCCGTCGAGGCGGTCGAGGCCACGGGGCTCGACGACCGGCGGGTCTTCTACTGGACCCTTCACGCCGTCTTCGTGAACCGGCGGGACCAGCGCGAGATCTTCGATCAGGCCTTCCACGTCTTCTGGCGCAATCCGCAGCTTCTCGAGCGCATGATGGGCCTTCTGCTGCCCGCGCTGCGCGCCGACCTCAAGCGCGAGGGGCCGGAGCTCTCGCGCCGCGTGGCCGAGGCCATGATGCCGCGGACCGATGCCGACCGGCAGGGCAAGGCCCAGGAGAGGCCGGAGGTGCAGGTGGACGCCGCGCTCACCTTCTCCGAGCGCGAGCTGCTGCAGGCCCGCGACTTCGAGAAGATGAGCACGGCCGAGATCGCCCTCGCCAAGCAGGCGATCAGGCGCATGACCCTGCCGCTGATGACCGTGCCGACGCGGAGGTTCCAGCCGAGTCCCACGGGGAGGACCGCCGACCCCCGCGCCACGCTGCGGCGGACGCTGCGCAGCGGCGGACAGGTCATCGACCTCGCCAGGCGTCGGCGCCGCGAGCGACACCCGCCGCTCGTCGTGCTCTGCGACATCTCGGGATCGATGAGCCGCTATTCGCGGATGATCCTGCACTTCCTGCATGCCGTGACGAACGACCGCGACCGCGTGCACAGCTTCGTCTTCGGCACCCGCCTGACCAACATCACCCGGCACCTGCGCCTCAAGGACGTGGACGCCGCGCTGGAGAAGGTCTCCGCTGCGGTGCAGGACTGGTCCGGCGGCACCCGCATCGGGACGTCACTGACCGAGTTCAACCGGGTCTGGTCGCGGCGCGTTCTCGGCCAGGGCGCGGTCGTGCTGATGATCACGGACGGTCTCGACCGCGACGCCGGCGCCGGTCTGGAAGCCCAGATGGAGCGGCTGCACAAGAGCTGCCGGCGCCTGGTCTGGCTGAACCCCCTGTTGCGTTACGAGGGGTTCCAGCCCAAATCCGCAGGTATACGGGCGATCCTGCCGCATGTGGACGAGTTCCGCCCCGTGCACAATCTGGACAGCCTGGCCGACCTGGCGCGGGTGCTCGACCACGAGGGGCCGCGCCGTCCGGACAATCTGCGACGGTGGGTGGAGGAGGTGGCATGACCGGTGAACCAGACATCCTGAACGAGGCCGCGCGGCTGCGCCGCTCCGGCCGCAAGGCGGCGCTCGCCACCGTGATTTCGACCTGGGGCTCGTCGCCGCGGCCGGTGGGCAGCCATCTCCTGGTGGACGAGACCGGCGCCATGCAGGGATCGGTCTCCGGCGGCTGCATCGAGGGTGCCGTGGTCCACGAGGCGATGAAGGTGATGGCCGAGGGCGAGCCGCGCCTGCTGTCCTTCGGCGTCACTGATGAGATGGCCTGGGAGGTCGGACTGGCCTGCGGAGGGCGGGTCGATGTCTATGTGGAGCCGCTCGAATGAAGGCCGAGACGCTGGAGCGGCTGAACGCCCTGCGCGCGGACAAGCAGCCCTGCGCGCTGGTGACGGACCTGAAGACCGGCCTGCAGGCGATCGTGCACGCCGGAGGGACGCATGGCGGCTTCGCCCTCTTCCCCGAGGACGAGGAGACCGTCCTGCGGCGGATCGTCGAGGACCGGAGCGGCATCGTCGAGGAGGGCGACCAGCGGCTCTTCGTGCAGGTCTTCGCCCCGCCGCTGCGCCTGCTGCTGGTGGGCGCCGTGCACATCGCGCAGGCGCTGGTCCCCATGGCCGCCCTGGCCGGCTACGCCGTGACCATCATCGACCCGCGCCGCGCCTTCGCCACGGACGAGCGCTTCCCCGACGTGACACTCTCGGACGCCTGGCCCGACGAGGGGCTGGCCGCGTTGGCCCCGGACCGGCGCACGGCCGTCGTCACCCTCACCCACGACCCCAAGCTGGATGATCCCGCGCTGCTCGTCGCGCTGCGCTCGCCCGCCTTCTACGTCGGCAGCCTGGGCAGCCGGAAGACCCATGCCAAGCGTGTCGCCCGGCTGCTGGAAGCCGGGCTGACCGAGGCGGAGATCGCACGCCTGCATGCGCCGGTCGGGCTCGACATCGGCGCCGTGACGCCCGCCGAGATCGGCGTCTCGATCCTCGCCGAGATCACGCAGGCGTTGCGCCGGCAGGTCTCCGCGGCGCCAGCCGGAGGCTGAGATGCGGTTCGGCGAGATCCCGCTGCGCGATGCCGAGGGCGCCATCCTCGCCCATTCCGTCCGGGGCGGCGGCGTCGCCTTCTCCAAGGGACGGCGGCTCTCTGCCGCCGATCTGGAGACCCTGCGCCAGCAGGGGGTGGACGCCGTCACGGCGGCGCTGATCGAGCCCGGCGACGTGGCCGAGGACGAGGCGGCCGCGCGCGTCGCGGCGGCGATCGCGGGCGGCGGGCTGGAGATCGCCGCGCCCTTCACCGGACGGGTGAACCTGTTCGCGACGGAACGCGGCGTCTGCGTGGTCGATGCCGCGCGTCTCGACCGGCTGAACCTGCTCGACGAATCCGTGACGGTCGCGACGCTGCCGCCTTTCACGCTCGTCGAGGCCCGCCAGATTGTCGCGACCATCAAGGTGATCCCCTTCGCCGCACCCGCCGAGGCGGTGGCCGCCGCCGAGGCGGTGGGCAGCCTGATCCGGGTCGCGCCGTTCCGCCCGATCCGGGCGGCGCTCGTCCAGACGCGCCTTCCGGGAACCAAGGAATCGGTCCTCGACAAGACGGTGGGAGTGACCCGCGCCCGTATCGAGGCGCTGGGCGGCAAGCTCGACAGCGAGAGCCGCGGCCCGCACGAGGCCGAGGCGGTCGCGGCGCTGGTCGGCGAGGCCGTCGCGGCGGGCCACGACATGGTGCTGGTCGCCGGCGCCTCGGCGATCACGGACCGGCGCGACGTGCTGCCGACGGGGATCGAGCGCGCGGGCGGGACGGTCGAACATTTCGGAATGCCCGTCGATCCCGGGAACCTGCTGCTGCTGGCCCGGATCGGATCCGTGCCCGTGCTGGGGCTGCCGGGCTGCTCGCGGTCCCCGAAGCTCAACGGCTTCGACTGGGTCCTGCAGCGCCTTGCGGCGGGGATCCCCGTGACCAGGACGGACGTGATGCGCATGGGCGCGGGTGGCCTCCTGGCGGAGATCCCGACGCGCCCCCTGCCCCGCGGCTCCCAGGGTCCGACGGCCGCGCCGCGGGCACCGCGCGTCGCTGCCGTGATCCTGGCCGCCGGCCGCTCGACGCGGATGGGATCCAACAAGATGCTGGCCCCCGTGGACGGACGACCCATGGTGGTGCGCAGCGTCGAGCGTGTTCTCGAGGCGCGGCTCGACACCGTCGCGGTCGTCACGGGGCACCAGCATGCTTCGGTCGAGGCCGCGCTATCAGGCCTTCCGGTGCGCACGGTCCACTGCCCGACCTATGCCGAGGGACTGAGCGAGTCGCTGAAGGCCGGCATCGCGGCCGTGCCGGCGGACTGCGATGCGGCGCTCGTCTGTCTCGGCGACATGCCGAAGGTGGGTTCTTCCATCATCGAGCGGTTGATCGCAGCCTACGCTCCGGTGGAGGGGCGCGCGATCTGCGTGCCGACCGCGGGCGGGCGTCGCGGCAACCCTGTTCTCTGGGACCGGCGGTTCTTTCCGGAGATCCAGGACCTTCGCGGCGATGTCGGCGCGCGACACCTGATCGGCCTCCATGCGGACCAGGTCTGCGAGGTCGCTGTGGAGGACCCCGCCATCTTCCTGGACATCGACACGCCGGAGGCGCTGGCCGCGCTGCGCGGCGGCTGACCTGTTTCACATCGGCGTCTTGCACTTTGACGCCGGCGCTGCGCGGCCGAACGATAGCGTCGTTCGTGTCATGGCGGCCTCCGGCGGTCCGGATCTCACCGTGGCGGCTGTCCCTTGAGCGACGCGATCGCCTGCCGCAGCAGGGGTTCGGAGCAGGGCTTGGCGATCAGGCCCGCAACCGGAAAGGCCGGGCATGCGGACGCGACCTCCTCCACGCTGGCGGTGATGAAGACGACGGGGATGCCCAGGCCGCTCGAGATCATCTCGCCGGCCTTCAGGCCGCTGTCGCCGCTGGCGAGATGGACGTCCATCAGGACGAGTTGCGGGGCGAATTCCTGGGCCATGCGGATCGCTTCGCCGAGCCGAGCGGCAGTCCCGCAGACATTGTGGCCCATGCCTTCGACGATCTCCTCGAGGTCCATGGCGACAAGAGCCTCGTCCTCGACGATCAGGATGCGCATGCCTCAGGTCACCGAATTGTGCGGTTCCGTACAAACAAGCCTCGGCGGTTTTCGGCTCGCCGGAATCCGGCGCGGAGGCGATTTTCCCATGGCGATGGTGCGCGAATGCCAGGGATGGCCGAATTCGGGCCAAGCTGCGGCAGCCCTGACCGGCAGCCTTCGCTTTGGGCGCTGTCGAAGGAAATAGGCCGGCCGAGACGTAGGGTTCGGCCTGCGCACGCCGCATTGTACGGAACCGCACACTATGCGGAATGCAGACCGGCGGAGGCACGCATGCGGGTTGTCGTGGTCGAGGACGATCCCCTAGTGGCGGCGGGCCTACAGCTGACGCTCGAGGACATCGGGCACGAGGTCTGCGCCATTGCCTCGACAGCCCGTCGCGCCCTGGAGGCGATCGAGCGGTGCCGTCCCGACTTCATCACCTGCGACAGGCAACTGAGGGGTGGCGGTTCCGGCCTCGACGTCGCCCGCGAGGCGTTCCGTCTCTGGGGCATTCGGGCCCTGTTCATCTCGGGATCGGTGGACGAGGAATTCCTGGCCATGGCCCGCCAGGCCGATTCCATCGCGTGTCTCGACAAGTCCCTGCCGGCTGGACGGTTGACCGACCGCATTGCGGCCGCCGTCTGCTTAATAGCGGATCGGTGACGGGTATCGGCTCCGCTGCGGGATGCCGGCACCCGAGGTCCCAATCCGGATCCCACCACAGGTCGCGGAACGACGGAAAGCGTCGTGTCGGGCCTTCTTCAGCCGGCAGTCACCGGTTCCGCTGCGCCCATGGCACGGATCCCTCAAGCAAAAGGGGAGTTCCTGCGCCGCTGCGTCGGCGCCGATGAGCTGCCGCGTTCTAGGCCGGGGTCCTTTCCTTGTCTTTCTGGACCGTGCGACGCCCGGAAACATCATCCTTGGTTTCCAATACCGGGCGACGCCCGGAAATGTCGAAGACGTCCCCGGAGCCCAGGACGTGCATGCGGACATCGTGGACCGACAGAGTCCGCTGGGGTTCCGCCTCGGCGATGTTCGAGTGCGTGACGCCGGCCGCGTCGATCACATAGACGCCTCCGCTGCCGAAGACCTGGAACCGGCCGCCCTCAACGACGACCGCCGTGTCCTCGTCGATTCCGACGCCGAGGACTCGCGGGTTGTGCGAGACCGCCCCCAGCAGACGGCCGATCCGGCCGTGCTCGGCGAAGTGCGAGTCGATCATCACGTCGCCGATCAGCCCGAGCCCCGGCGCCATGCTGAGATCCCCGATGCGGTGGGACTCGCTGTTCGAGCCGCCGATCAGCATGGTGCCGCTCATCACCGCCGCGCCGGCCGAGGTTCCGGCGACGACCCCGCCCCTTTCGTGAATCGCATGGATCCGGGAGAAGAGCGGTGTATCTCCGATCTGGCTGCTGATCCGGAGCTGGTCCCCACCCGTCAGGAAGATGCCCGCCGCCCTGTCCAGGGCCCGGGACTTGTCCTCGTCATATGCCTCGCCCCGGTCGCGGACGTAGAGCTCATCGATCTCGTGCACGCCGAGCCGGGAGAAGACCCGCCGGTACTCGTTGAAGAGCGGCCCAGGATCCTCGGATGCGACGGTCGCGACAACCAGCAGACCGCGGTCGAGCCGTCGGGCGATCTCCCGGAGGATGACGCACTCGCCGTCCTTGTCCTCATGTCCCCCGATTGCGACGAGCGGCCCTCTTGACGGCTTGCTGCGGGCCGGATTGCGGGCGAGATCGTGCATTGCGCGGCTCCTTGAGCCATGCTTCGTCCGATAAGCCCGGCAACATGACCGGACGAGGGACGACGACAAGGCGGCAACCGGGGCCGAGCAGCGGGATCGCGCGGTCGCTTCCGGCATATGCCGTCCGCTCGGACCACGCCTGGCTTTATGCCCCCGGCGCCCCTGCTTCCGGCCTTCTTGAGGCGATCACGTCGTCTCCGGGTCCTGCTACACCGGAGAGCGTGGCCGCCCTTTCTCCGACGATCCGGCCGAGGGCTCCCCCCCGAGCCCGAGAGAAGCCCGCGCAACTGCGCCAAAGCATCCTCGGACACATCCTCCGGAAGCCTTTCCTCGTCCCGCGACGACGGGGCAGCGCCCTGCACGAGCACAGCCCATTCGACCGTGAATTCGATCCGCTCGCGTGGGAAATGCGGAAAGCATCCGAGCTGGTCGCAAAGCGCCTCCAGGCTCGGCTTGCCGTGCTCCGACACGTAGTTCAGGAGAGTCCGGTCGAGATCGTCCCCGTCCTCCGGCGATGCGCCTGGCATGGTGCGCCTCCCTGATCGCAACAGCCCTGATTGCAACAGCCTAGGAGGGGATAGGCGCGGAACTCAGCCCAGCAACCGCTTGAACTGCTGCTGCACCATGCCGTAGCACTCGCACGAGGCCGTCTCCAGCCGGCTGCGGTCGAGCACGGTGACCCGGCCCCGCCGGCTCGCGATCGAACCGGTCTGCTCGAGGATGTTGACGGCGACCGTCACGCCGGCACGGCGCACGCCCAGCATCATCGACAGGAACTCCTGGGTCAGCGGCAGATCGTCGCCTTCAGCGCGGTCGTGTGCCATCAGCAGCCAGCGCGCGAGACGCTCCTGCAGGGTATGGTGCACGTTGCACGCCGCCGTCTGTGACACCTGGGCATTCAGCGCCTGCGTATAGCGCAGCAGCCGGTGCAAGGCGTCGGGGCTGCGGTGCGTCTCCGCGCGCAGGATATCCGCTCGGACGCGCATTCCCTTGCTGGGAATCTGGACCATGGCCGTGTGCTGCGCCCGTTCGACGCCCATCAGCGCCCCCAGACCGACTGCCCCCTCCTTGCCGACCACGCCCACTTCGAGGAGCGCACCGTCCTCGAGCGGGATCAGCAGCGACGTCATACCACCGTCCGAGAAGTATACGTGGTCCAGGGGATCGTCCATCTGGAACAGGATCTTTCTCAGGGGAAGGTCCAACGGCTCGAAATGGGAGCGCAGGCGAGCCAGGGTCTCGCTGGGCAGCGAGGCGAGCAGCAGGTTTGGGATCGGCAGGTCGGGAGCGTGCATTGGCTCCTCCCTCGGTTCGTCCGTGGGAGCGCAAGTCTCTCTCAGCCACCCGCGCCAGGAAGGCACCTGCGGGCGGTACCGATGATGTGGATCGGTTCAGGTTGCATCACAAGGAAATTACATCAGGAGACGCCATGTCCCGCGAGTGGATCCTGCCGTGAACGCAGGTTTCCCGTCTCGCGGGCTTTTTCGTCCAGGTCTCGAATTCCGTATGGAAGTGTACTGATGGTGAGCCGGAGACCTGTAAGGATCGGCCGTGGGATCGCGGATACAGGTGTCACGAAGAACATCGGGATCATGGGACATGCAGTTCGGCGCATGGATGAAGCGGCGGAGGCGGCTTGGAGCCCCGGGGCAGGTTTCACGGTGGAGACCGTGATCTGCGATCGGAGGTGTTCGAGTTGCGGAGCCTCGTCGGGCGCATGAGCGCCGAGCTGATGCGAGTGAGGCTCGCGGTGTCCGGTGGTCGGGTGTCGGGGACGCTCGACGGCATGGTCGAGATCCACGGCCTGCGTTCCGAGCTGGAGCGGACAAGCGACGCGCTGGCCCACGCCGCAGACGCCCTGCGCGCGGCGGAGGAGCAGGCCGCGGAGCTCGCCGCGACCGTTCGGCGCCAGGACGAGCTGCTCCGCCGCAAGGAGATGCTGACCCAGGAGGTGCACCACCGGGTCAAGAACGGTTTTCAGGCGATCGTCGCGCTCATGCGCATGGAAGCCGCCCAGCAGCGGCTGGAGCCATTGGCCGAATTCCTACTCCGCTCGTGTGCGCGGATCGACGCGCTCGCCGCGGTCCACGGTATGCTCCACGCCGAGCAGCGCACGGACGCCCTCGACGTCACCGCCTACATTCGAGCCATCTGTGCTTCCCTCGCGCGGGCCTTGGCGCCGACGGGCAGGAGCGGACGCTCCTGGTCGAGGTCGAGCCCCTGGAGCTCGGGCCGGAAGGGGCCCAGGCGCTTGCGCTCGTGGTGAACGAGCTGGTCACCAACGCGTTCAGGCACGCCTTCGCGCCCGGACGTCCGGGGACGGTCCGGGTGACGGGACGCCGGGCGGCACGGCACGGCTATCGCCTCAGCGTGGCGGACGACGGCGATGGGCTGCCGGACGGCTTTGCGCTCGGGTCGGGAGACGGACTCGGCCACCGGCTGGTGTGCATGATGGCCGAGCAGCTCGGGGCGACGGTCGAGGTGTCTGGACGCGGCGGAGCATGCATCACGCTCGTGCTGCCACGCGGCCGTACCGGACGCACCCCGTGCCGGAGGAGCGCGTGAAGCCCCTGGCGCCGGCCCCTCGGGCATCCGGAACCTTGCCGCGCGGCTGAAGCTCCGCGCGGCGGAGATCGCGGCCGGATCTCGCGATCGGCGGGCCCGTTCGGCCATGCTGCTGGTCCGGGCGGCCGAGCGCCTCGAACGGCACCGCGCGAGGGTTGCCGCAGGGAACGCTATCCGGGGACGATGATCAGAGCCCGGCCCGGGCCCTGGGACATGGTCCTCGATCCGGCATCGGCGCTGGTGCGATGCCGGGCGAGCAAAGGGGGGAGCCGCGCATGCTCCCGCCTTCTTCGTCCACAAGGTGGGCTGGATTACGCCCCGAGCCCGGCTGCTGCGTCCTCGGGCGGGCGCATCCCGTGCTCGGGCCGCGCCGCCGCCGCGCCGCCTGCCTGGCCCGGGGCGCCGAGCTGGACCCACCGCCGGGCGAGTTGCCGGGCGAAGCGCGCGGCTTCGGGGCCATGGCTGCGCCACTGGTCCGGCAGCGCTGCGACGTCGTCGGCGTAGCGGGTCCTGCGCTCTTCGGGCATGCGCTCGCGCCAGACCGACACGATCGGCTCGGTGGCCTCGGGATGGAACTGGACGCCGACCAGCGATCCCAGACGGAAGGCCTGGTTCTCGCAATCGGCGCTGGTCGCAAGCAGCGTCGCGCCGTCCGGCAGGTCGAAGGTGTCCACATGCCATTCCAGCACGGGCACCTGCTCGGGCCCACCCACGAACAGCGGATCGTGCTTGCCCGCATCGGTGAGGCGGACGGGACGGAATCCGACCTCCATGCGGTCGTGGCGGTAGACCAGCGCTCCGGCGGCGCGGGCGATGAGCTGCGCGCCCAGGCAGATCCCGAGCACCGGGACGTCCCTCTCGCGCGCCTCGCGCAGCAGCACCAGGAGCTGGGGCAACCACGGGCTGGTCTCGTCGTCCCAGGCGTCCTGGGCGCCGCCGAGGACCAGCGCGCCATCGTAGCCTTCGAGGCTGCTTGGCAGGACCCCGCCCTCGCCGGGCAGCACCGTGACCAGCTCGGCGCCCGCCTCGGCCATCGCCTCGCCGACGAGCCCCGCCGGAACGCGCGGGCTGTTCTGAACCACTAGGACCTTCATTCGCATCCTCTATCCAAAAAGCCGCGCTGAAGTGGCGCCCAGGTCGCGCCGATGCCGCTCGGAGGGCGCCGGCCTCATCACCCGGCGAGCCGGTCGGCCGAGGGCTCGCCGCCGCTCTGCAGGGCCCAGAGCCGCGCATAGGTGCCGCCGCGGCGCAGCAGCTCGGCATGGGTTCCGGCCTCGCCGACGCGTCCGGCCTCGATCACATAGATGCGGTCGGCATCGACGATGGTCGAGAGGCGGTGCGCGATGACCAGGGTTGTGCGCCCGCGCTGCAGGCGCCGCAGCGCATCCTGGACGAGCCGCTCGGATTCGGTGTCCAGGGCCGACGTGGCCTCGTCCAGCAGCAGGATGGGCGCATTCCGAAGCATCGCGCGAGCGATGGCGATCCGCTGGCGCTGGCCGCCCGAGAGCTTCACGCCGAACTCGCCGATGCGCGTCTCGTAGCCCTGGGGCAGCGCCATGATGAAGTCGTGGGCGGCGGCCGCCTTCGCGGCCTCCTCGATCTCGGCGTCGGCTGCGCCTTTGCGGCCATAGGCGATGTTGGCGCGTACCGTGTCGTCGAACAGTGCGACCTCCTGGCTGACCAGCGCGATGTTGGCGCGCAGGCTGCGGAGCGTCACGTCGCGGACGTCGACGCCTCCGATGGAGACCGAGCCCTGGCCAACGTCGTAGAAGCGCGGGATCAGGTTCAGGATCGTCGATTTCCCGGCTCCGGACGGGCCCACCAGGGCGACGGTGCGGCCCGCCGGGACCTCGAGCGACAGGCCATGCAGCGCGCCCTTCTCGGTCCCGTAGGAGAAATGCACGTCCTGGAACCGCAGGTCGGCACTGGCGACCGCCAGGGGCCTCGCGCCGGGGCGGTCCACGACGGCGGGCGCCGTATCGAGGATCGCGAAGACGCGCTCGGCCGCCGCGAAGGCCGCCTGAAGCTGGCCGTTCAGCCGCGCCATGCGCTTCATGGGCTCGTAGGCCAGAAGGAAAGCCGTGATGAAGGAGAAGAGAGCGCCCGCCGTGCGGTCGCCCGAGATCACCTGCAGGCCGCCGTAGACGATCACCGTCACGATCGCCGCGCCGCTCAGGAACTCCGTGACCGGCGCGGACATGGCGGAGACGCGGAAGCCCTTGTGGTTCAGCCGGAACAGCCGTTCGATGATGCCCGAGGCGCGGGCCTCCTCGTACGCCTCCATCCCGTAGGCCTTCACGTGGCGGGCGCCCTGGAAGGTCTGGTTCAGGATCGTGCTGAAGTTCCCGAGCTCCGCCTGGGTGTTGTAGGAGACCCGGCGCAGCCGCTTGCCCAGCCGTGCGACGAACACGGCCGCCGCGGGAAATGCCATGAAGGCGATCAGCGCAAGCAGCCAGTCCTGGTAGAACATCACGGCCACCAGGATGGCGAGGGTCAGCGCGCTCTTGAAGCTGCTGGTCAGCACCTCCGCCACGGCGAACCGCATCACGTTGACGTCGTTGGTCAGGCGCGAGACGAGCTGGCCCGCCGCATTGGCATGGAAGAAGGCGAGGTCCGCCTTCAGCAGATGTCCGTAGAGCTGGCGCTGGATGGCCGCGACGATGGCTTGGCCGGCATGGTTCATCTGGACGCTGTGCGCGTATGTGGCGATGCCCCGGAATACGAAGGCGAGCATGACGCCCGCGGCGACGGGGACCAGCATCGCTTGGTTCTTCGCCTGGAAGATCTCGTCGATGATGGGTTCCATCAGCTTCGCGAGCGCGCCCGTCGTGCCGGCGGCGACGGCCATCCAGAACATGGCCGAGACCACGCGCCAGATCTGCGGGCGGAGGTAGTTGCGGGCCAGCCGCTTCATCAGAGGCCAGCTCGCGGCGTGCCGGCGGTTCTCTGCGTCGTAAGTGTTGGACACGGGAAGGGTAATCTCTTCGGTCGGCTGGGCCCACACTGCCCCGGATCGGCCTTTCGCGCCAGCGCCATGGTTTAGCGCTTCCTTAAAACGGGGAGATCCATGCTTCATCCTGGAACGCAAGGGACGCCCGGAGGCAGCATGGCAAACGGCTCACGGCCCCGCATCGGTCTGGCGCTCGGCGCCGGCGTCGCCCGCGGATGGGCGCATATCGGAGTGATCCGGGAACTCGGGCGCATGGGGATACGCCCGGATGTGGTCGCCGGTACCTCCGTCGGCGCGCTGGTCGGCGGCGTTCATCTCGCCGGCCGCCTGGACGCGCTGGAGAGCTGGGCGCTGGGCCTGACCCGGCGTAAGATCGTCGGCTATCTCGACCTTCGCCTGCGGCGCAGCGGCGGCCTGATCGGAGGCAGCCGCCTGACCGCGGAGATGCGCGCCCATCTCGGCGACATGGCCATCCACGAGCTGCCCGCGCCCTTCGCCGCCATCGCGACGGACCTCGTCACCGGCCACGAGGTGTGGCTGCGCGACGGCACCCTGGTCGACGCGATGCGCGCCTCCTTCTCGCTGCCGGGCATCTTCCCGCCGGTGCTGCGGGACGGCCGCTGGATCGTGGACGGCGCGCTGGTGAACCCGGTTCCGGTCTCGGCCTGCCGCGCGCTCGGGGCCGAGCTGGTGATCGGAATCAACCTCAACGCCGACATCCTGGGGAAGGCCCGCAAGCCCGGCTCCGCCGTACCGACGGCTGCGGGGTTCGACCTGCTGAGCCTTCTTGACGATTCACCCGGGGCAGCGCCGCCGGGCATGCTGGATTCGCTGTCGCGCCGGGTCTTCAGCCGCGACTACGACGGGCCCAGCCTGTTCGGAGTCATGGTGTCGTCGCTGGGGATCGTTCTGGACCGCATCACGCGCTCTCGCCTGGCGGGAGATCCGCCGGACGTGCTGATCGCGCCGAGGATCGGCCATCTCGGGCTGCTGGAGTTCGACCGTGCGGCCGAGGCCATTGCCGAGGGCGAGGCCGCCGTCCGCCGCTCGGCCACCGAGATATCGGATGCGCTGTGCGTCTTCGCAGCATCGGGACGGCCGCGTACGACCGTCCCGATCAACGGTTCGGGGCGATAGCCCGCCCCGGGCAGCGCCGAATTAGTCGACCCGCCGGCGAACCCAGTTCTCGCCCGGGACATCGCCACGGTTGGTCAGCGCGCCGGTCGCAGCGCCGGCACCCGCGCCGAGCAGAGCGCCGGTGCCCGTGCCCATTCCGGTCACGTTGCCGACCACGGCCCCGCCGACGCCGCCAATGCCCGCGCCATAGGCTGCGCGGCGCTGCTCTTCGTTCATGTTCTCGCAGGCCGAGGCGCCGACCAGGACGACGGCCAGGGCCGCCAAGGGAGCGATACGCATCAGATCCTCCACGGAGAGTGGTTTCGCGGTGTCAACAGCACATGCGGAGAGGCGTTGCGAAAGCCGATGGAGGTAACCGGAAACGTGCATGCCTGCCGGACCGTTCAACTCTGCGAATGCAAGCATCCGATCGGACCAACCCGATGTTCAACCTCCGTCCCGCATTTCTGCCCGTCCTGGCTCTCGCCGCGGTAGTGTCCGCCTGCGCCGGACCGCCGTCGCTGATCGAGCGTTCCGCTCCCGCGGCGCCCGTGCCCGGCCCGGGAGCCGCCACCGCGCCGACGGTCTCCGGGGCGCTGGCGGGCCACGAGGCGGCGCGCAGGCTTTCAGACGGGGATGGCGACCGGGCCGCGCGGGCCGAACGGCGTGCCGCCGCCGAGAATGCCCGGGTCGAATGGTCGAATCCCGCGACCGGCCGCCGAGGCCTGGTGGAGCCTGTCCGGACATACGAGAACAGCAGCGGTCAGCTCTGCCGCGAGTACACGCATACGCTTTATGCCGACGGCCGCGCGGAGACCCTGAAGGGAACCGCTTGCCGGGAGCCCAGCGGAGGCTGGCGCCTCGTGACCTGAAATCGTGACGCCCCGCGGCAGGGCTGCATTTTCGGTCGCCAGCCGCAGCTATTCCCGATGTAATGTCGGGACCGGGCGGTCACGTACGCATGGAAGTCACGAGCTCCCTCATCCTGATCGGGGCAGCGCTGCTGCTCATCAGCGTCTTCACGAGCCTGGTCTCGCTCCGGTTCGGGACACCCCTGCTGCTGGTCTTCCTGGCGGTGGGCCTTCTGGCCGGGGAGGACGGGCCGGGCGGCATCGTGTTCAACGATGCCGGCGCCGCGTTCCTGATCGGGAACGTCGCGCTGGCGCTCATCCTGTTCGAGAGCGGCTTCGACACGTCCTTCGCGAGCTACAGGCTCGCCGCCGCGCCGGCGCTGACGCTCGCGACGCTGGGCGTCTTCGTCACCACCGGCCTGATCGGCGTCGCCGCCGTGTACCTGCTGGGAATCGGCTGGATCCCGGCCCTCCTCCTCGGTGCGGTGCTGAGCTCGACGGACGCGGCGGCCGTCTTCCTGCTGCTGCGCGTCGGCGGGATCACGATCCGCGACCGGGTCCGATCGACGCTGGAGATCGAGTCCGGCAGCAACGACCCCATGGCGATCTTCATGACGATCGCGCTGGTCGAGCTCGCTGTGGGCCACCTTCCCGGGGATGCGGTCGGGATCGGACTGCGCTTCGTCGAGCATATGGGCGGTGGAGCCGCCCTCGGCGTCGTGGGTGGCGGCCTGATCATCCTGGTGATCAACCGTGTGCGCCTAGATCCCGGCCTCTATCCCGTCGTCTCGCTGGCCCTGGCGCTGTTCGTCTTCGCGACGACCAACGTCCTCGGCGGCAGCGGCTTCCTGGCGATCTATGTGGCGGGGCTGATCGCCGGCAACGTGCGCCTGCGGGGAGGCGAGGTCCTGCGGCGCTTTCACAGCGGGCTGAGCTGGCTCGGCCAGATCGTGATGTTCGTGACCATGGGGCTGCTCGCGACTCCCTCCGGCTTCCCGGCGGTCGCGTGGCAGGCCGTGCTGCTCGCCGTGCTGCTGATCCTGGTCGCCCGGCCGGTCGCGGTCTGGCTGTGCCTCGCCCCTTTTCGCTTCAGCGCTCCCGAGGCGACCTTCGTCGCCTGGGTCGGCCTGCGGGGCGCGGTCTCGATCCTGCTGGCGCTGGTTCCCATCCTGTACGGCCTGCCCGAGGGGCAGATGCTGTTCAACGTCGCCTTCATCACCGTCCTGGCATCACTGCTGGTGCAGGGCTGGACCATCGGGCCCGTGGCGCGGTGGCTCGGCCTCGTGGTGCCGCGCCGGCGCGGGGCCGTCGACCGGATGCAGCTCGAGCTTCCGGGCGAGATCGAGCAGGAGCTCGTCGCCTATGCGGTGCTCGACCAGAGCCCGGTCGCCCGCGGCCAGCGGCTTCCGCGCTGGGCGCGCCCATCCCTGGTGATCCGCGACGGACAGGTGGTGCCGTTCCAGCGTGCGCGTCAGCTCCAGGCCGGCGACCGAGTCTACCTCTTCACGGATCCACGCACGGTGCCCCTGCTCGACCGGCTCTTCGCGGAGCCGCGCGATCTCGACGAGGACGACAGGGACTTCTACGGCGACCTGGTGCTGCGACCGGAGACGACGCTGGGCACCCTGGCCGAACTCTACGGCCTGCCGCTGCTGCTCAAGCAGGCGGATCGGCACCTCGCCGACCTCTTCCGACAGGAGTTCCGCGATCCCGAGATCGGCGACCGGCTGCATCTCGGCCAAGTCGACCTGATCGCGCGCGAAGTCGTGAACGGCGCCGTCACCTCGATCGGCCTGGACCTGGAGCCGGCACGGGCCAACCGTCATCACGTGCCGCTGCTGCCCAGTCCCGCCGAGCTGCTGCGGAGCTTGGCATCGCTGCGCAGCCGCATCTCCTTCCGCCTCTGGGAGCGGCGCCAGCGGCGCCCGGGTGCCGAGCGGAGATAGGACGCGCAACCCAGCCAAGCTCGGCGGCGCGCGTTCACGCCGCCATCAGGTGCCGGCCGAAGAAGGCAAGGAGATGCCCGTGATGGGCGTTCTCCGCCTCGCTGCCGGGCAAATGGTCCTGCCCGTCGTAGAGGTGCACCTCGGGCTCGCGGCCGCAGGAGCGCAATCGCTCGGCCAGACGCCGGGTCATGTCCGCGCTCCAGACGCTGTCCGCGGCGCCATGGCTGAGGAAAATCGGTCCGTCATAGCGCTCCACCTCGATCGGCGTCGTCGGCCTGAGCTCCTCGGACGAGCCGTTCCAGGTCCATGCACGGTCCGCCGGGTCCCAGGCCTGCCAGCCGGGATCACCGGGATCCCGCCACTTCGCTGCCCGGAAGGCGCCGCATACAACGTCCGCCGGGCTGTGGACGGCCACGGCGTCGGGAAGCGGCGCCAGCCCGTCGCGCGCCATCAGCGTGACCAGCAGCAGGGCATGCTCGGCTCCGCGCGAGACGCCGTACAGGCCGATCCTCGGTCCCGCCGCCGGGAAGGCGTGGAGAGCCTGCAGGGCCTGCATGCTGCGATCGAGCGGCACATCGGCGATGTCGCCGGCGTTCCAGGCATTCCCGCCGCGGGCGTAGGCGAAGGGAAAGGCCAGGAAGCCGTGGGCGGCCAGGATGACGGCGTTCCGGTGGCTCCAGCCCGACCAGCCGCCTTCGGATCCGTGGAGCACCATGACCGCTGGAAACGGGCCGTCACCCGGCGGGCCGTAGGTGGTTCCCCATTCCGGTATCAGGCGGCGGACGATCGCGAGGCTCATCCTGTCTCCACCGGCAGCGGCGCGCCGGGGATCCTATCACGGGCCGCAGGAAGGCGTGGGCGGACACGGACGTACAAAAAAACAAAGGCCCCGGAAGGCAGAGCCTTCCAAGGCCTTGGATGGTGAGCCCGCTGGGACTCGAACCCAGGACCCTCTGATTAAAAGTCAGATGCTCTACCGGCTGAGCTACGGGCTCTTCGGGGGCGAACCATAGGGGGCGCGTCCCCGTGGGTCAACCGCGCGCCGGCCATGCCGTCTCCGGCTGGCCGGCGCGCGGCGTCAGTTCTGCTTCAGCGTCTGGACGCGCTTGGACGGGTCCCCGTCGGTGGCGAAGCGCGTGGCGAGGCGCGCCGCGACTCCGGGCGTCACGAAATGGCTGATGTCGCCGCCGAGCCGCCCGATCTCCTTCACGAAGCGCGAGGAGATGAACTGGTGCCGGTCCGAGGCCATCAGGAAGACGGTCTCGATGGCCGGGTTCAGCCTTGCGTTCATGCCGGCCATCTGGAACTCGTACTCGAAGTCCGAGACGGCCCGCAGGCCGCGGATGATCACCGCCGCCCCGATTTCGACGGCGAAATGCATCAGCAGGCTGTCGAAGGGCCGGACCTCGATCGTCGTGCCGCTCGTCCTGAGCGCCTGGACGTCCTCGCGGACCATCTCCACGCGCTCATCCGTCGAGAAGAGCGGACCCTTCCCCGCGTTGCGGGCCACCGCGACGATCAGGTGGTCGACCACGCGGGTCGCCCGCTGGATGATGTCCAGGTGGCCGTTGGTGACCGGGTCGAATGTCCCGGGGTAGACGCCGATGCGCGGACCGTTCATGTCGCGTCGCCTTTCGCCGATCTCAGCCCGGTTCGCCCGGGACGTCGTCCGGCGCGGGAGGCCCGCCGTCGGCGGCGCCGTTCCCGTTCTCGCCGTTGTTGCCGTTCTCGCCGTTCATGCCGGCCTCGTCCGAGATCCGGGCGACGGAGACCACGCGCTCCTCGGCCGCGACGCGGAACAGGGTCACGCCCATGGTCTTGCGCCCCGCGATTCGCACGTCGTGCACCGGCATGCGGATCATCTGGCCGCCGTCGGTCACCAGCATGACCTGGTCCTCGGCCTCGACCGGGAAGGTCGCGGCGATCAGGCCGTTGCGGTCGTTCATGTCCATGTTCCAGATGCCCTGCCCGCCGCGGCCGGTGACCCGGTACTCGTGGCTGGAGGTGCGCTTGCCGAAGCCGCGCTCGGACACGGTCAGGATGAACTGCTCCTTGGCCGCGAGTTCGGCGAAGCGCTCCTGCGCGAGCACCACGTTCTCGTTGGTCTCGGCATCGGGATCCGGATGCTCGTCCGAGGACGCGTCCTCGCCTGCGGCCCGGCGCAGGGCGTTGGCCTGGCGCAGATAGGCCGCCCGCTCCTCGGGCGAGGCCTCGAGGTGGTGGAGGATCGACATGGCGATCACCTCGTCACCCTCGGCAAGCCTGATGCCGCGCACGCCCGTCGAGGTGCGGCCGCTGAAGACCCGGACCTCGGAGACCGGGAAGCGGATGCACTTGCCGCCGCGCGTCGCCAGCAGCACGTCGTTCTGGTCGGTGGCCGTGCGCACGGCGATCAGCCGCTCGCCCGCCTCGTCCAGCTTCATGGCGATTAGGCCGTTGGCCCGGATGTTCGAGAAGTCCGAGAGCCGATTGCGCCGCACGCCGCCCTTGGAGGTCGCGAACAGCACGTCCAGCTCGCCCCAGCGTTCCTCGTCCTCGGGCAGCGCCAGCACGGTCGAGATCGTCTCCCCGTCCTGGAGCGGCAGCATGTTCACCAGCGCCTTGCCGCGCGCCTGGGGCGTGCCCAGCGGCAGCCGGTAGACCTTCATCTTGTAGACGAGGCCCCGGCTGGAGAAGAACAGCATCGGCGTGTGGGTGCTGGCGACGAAGAGGTCGGTGACGGTGTCCTCTTCCTTCAGCGCCATGCCTGCCCGGCCCTTGCCACCGCGGGCCTGGGCGCGGAAGGTCGAGAGCGGGACGCGCTTGATGTAGCCGGACTGCGAGACGGTGACGACCATGTCCTCGCGCTGGATCAGGTCCTCGATGTCGGCCTCGAACTCGGCCTCGTCGATGGTCGTCCGGCGCGGGGTCGCGTACCGCTCCTTCATCTCGATCAGCTCGGCGCGCAGGACGCCGAGCAGCTTCTCGCGGTTCGCCAGCAGTTCCAGGAAGTACGCGATCCTGTCGGTGACCTCGTGCAGCTCGGCGGCGATCTTGTCGCGCTCCAGACCGGTCAGCCGGTGCAGGCGCAGCTCCAGGATCGCGCGGGCCTGCGCCTCGGACAGGCGGTAGGTGCCCTCGGGGCTGACGGCCTGGCCGGGATCGTCGATCAGCGCGATTAGCGGCGCCACGTCGGCGGCGGGCCACTCCCGCGCCAGCATGGCGGCGCGCGCCGAGGCCGGATCCGGTGCCCGCCGGATCAGCGCGATCATCTCGTCCAGGTTGGCCACCGCGACCGCGAGGCCGGCCAAGGTGTGCGCGCGTTCGCGGGCCTTGCCGAGCTCGAACTCGGTCCGGCGGGTGATCACCTGCTCGCGGAAGGCCACGAAGGCCGCCACGATGTCGCGGAGGTTCAGCAGCTCGGGCCGGCCGCCGTTCAGCGCCAGCATGTTCACGCCGAAGGAGGTCTGCAGCGGCGTGTGCCGGAAGAGCTGGTTCAGCACCACGTCCGCGACCGCGTCGCGCTTGAGCTCGACCACGACGCGCACGCCGTCGCGGTCGCTCTCGTCGCGGAGGTCGGAGACGCCCTCGATCACCTTCTCCTGGACCGCCTCGGCGATCCTTTCCATCATCCGGGCCTTGTTGACCTGGTAGGGCACCTCGGAGATCACGATCGCCCAGCGGTCCTTGCGGATCTCCTCGATCTCGGTGCGGCCGCGGATCACGACCGAGCCGCGCCCGGTGTGGAACGCGCTGCGGATGCCCGAGCGGCCGAGGATGATGCCGCCCGTCGGGAAGTCCGGCCCGGGGACGATCTCGGTCAGCTCGTCCACAGAGATTTCGGGATTGTCGATGATGGCGCAGCAGGCGTCGATCACCTCGCCCAGGTTGTGGGTCGGGATGTTGGTCGCCATGCCGACGGCGATGCCGCCGGCCCCATTCACCAGCAGGTTCGGGAAACGCGCCGGCAGGACGGTGGGCTCCTGCGCGGATTCGTCGTAGTTCGGCCCGAAATCGACGGTTTCCTTGTCGATGTCGTCGAGCATGGATTCGGCGGGCTTGGCCAGCCGCGCCTCGGTGTAGCGCATGGCCGCCGGCGGGTCGCCGTCCATGCTGCCGAAGTTGCCCTGCCCGTCGATCAGCGGCAGCCGCATGGAGAAGTCCTGCGCCATGCGGACCATGGCGTCGTAGATCGCGGAGTCGCCGTGCGGATGGTACTTGCCCATCACGTCGCCGACGATTCGCGCGGACTTCTTGTAGGGCTTCGAGCTGTCGTACCCGCCCTCCTTCATGGCGTAGAGGATGCGCCGGTGCACGGGCTTCAGGCCGTCGCGAACGTCCGGGAGCGCGCGGCTCACGATCACGCTCATGGCGTAATCGAGATACGAGCGGCGCATCTCCTCTTCGATGGTGACGGGCGCGATGGCGGAGGGGGGCGGTGCGGATGCGGAGGTCAAAAAACCAACTCGATTCGGCTGGATTGAAGATGTGCGCGGCCGCCGCGAAGGAGGCCGTCGCCCATATGGGCATTTTTACCAGATATTGCACCCGCGAACAATTGCGGGCGCCGGGATCATACCTTCTCGGCGACCGAAACGCACGCCTCGGCGGCCGCATCGCGCCGGGCCAGCTTCTGGAACCGAAGCGCCAGGACCGAGACCGAGACGACGCTTGCGATCAGGATGCCTTCGAACAGCCCCTGCACCCCGCGCCCGAGGCCCAGGGACAGGAGCGCGCTCAGCGGCATCATCACGCCGAAATAAGAGAAGAAGTGCAGCGCCGTCGGGGTCCAGGCGTCGTGCCGGCCGCGCAGCGCGGCCGCCATGACCACTTGGCCGCCGTCGACCACCAGGATCCAGGCGTTGAAGGCGACCAGCCCCGCCACCGTGACCTGGAGCGCGGGATCGCGGGTGAAGGCCGCGGCGATCGCATCCGGCGCCGCCAGGAACACGATCGCGACCGGGCTCAGCAGAAGGCAGGCGACGCCCAGCCCCGTCCATCCAGCGACCGCCACGTCGACGCGGTCCCTGCGCCCGTAGGCCTCGCCCACGCGCACCCCGGTCGCGACCGAAAGCCCGACGGCCGCCATGAAGGGCAGCGCGATCAGGTTGAACCCGACGGTGAAGGCCGCCAGCGCCTCGGCGCCGAGCCATCCCGCGAAGACGCCCAGCGCCGCGAAGGACGTGCTTTCGAGCCCCTGGCTGACGCCCGCCGCGTAGCCGAGCCGCCGCTGCGCGGCCCCCTCGCGCCACCAGCCGCCGAACCCGCCCCGCACGCCGTAGGGTGCGTGGGCCGGGCGGAGCAGCACATAGGCGATGAGGCCCAAGGCCATGGCCCAGCGCAGCAGGCTTGTGGCGATCACGGCGCCCTGCGCGCCCAGCGCCGGGATCCCCGCCCCGCCGCCGATCAGAAACGCATTCAGCGGAATATTGGCGACGTTCGCCGCCACCATGACGACCATGGCCGGAAGCGGGCGCTTGATCCCCTCCAGGAACATGGCGGTCGCCATGAACAGCATCGCCGCGGGCATGCCCAGCCCATAGGCGGCGAGGACGCGCCCGCCCGCTTCCGCCAGGTCCGGCCGCTGCCCCAGCAGGCCGAACAGGTGCGCGCCGAACTGGCAGAACAGCCCGAATGCGACCCCGATCAGCAGCGCGTATGGCAGTGCGCTGCGCCAGACCTGGCCGCAGCGCTCGGGCCGTCCAGCGCCAAGGGCCGTCGCCGTCATCACCACCGTGCCCATGAGAAGCCCGGAGCCGCCCGACAGCATGACCCCGACCGGCACGTTGCCGAGTCCCAGGAAGGCGAGCTCGTGAGGGTCGTAGCGGCCGACCATCAGCGTGTCGACGGCGCCCATCGCGACGATGCCGGCGCGCGAGACGGCGACGGGCGCAGCCAAGCGCACGAGGTCGCCCACATGGCGCTTCACCAGCGGTCCCGAGCACGGCCTTGGGGCCGGCTGCGGCGAGGACAGGTCGAAAATGGTCGCGGACTCCGATGCGGCAATGGTCGAGGGGAGCGGGCAGCGGCCGCCGGGGTCAATCCGGAAATGCTCATACCCCCCATGCGGCCGCCCGGATTCCCCGGAACCGATCCCAATCGCGTGTGTTTGGCTGGAAGGGCATCCACACGGAGCACGACCATGACCCGCCGTCGCCGACAAGCCCAGGCCCAGGCCATCGATGCAGCCCCCCTGCGCATCGCCCTGGCGGGAGGAAGCCTCCTGCTGCTCGCAGCCGGCCTGATGGCCCTAGGCTGAGGGCGGAAATGACCGGCCCGATCCCGAAAGTCCCCGGCGACGAACCGGCGGACCCCCCGATCAGCGCGCCCGAACGGCCTCCCGGCGACCTCCCACCCATGGAGCCGACCCGGCCGGCGGAGCGGCCCGGTCAGGACGTCGCGCCGCCCGACGCGTCCCCTTCAGGCCGGCCCTGAGCCCCGTCATGGATCCCGGCGACCGCCGGGATCCGGGACAGGTCTCGCCGGCGGCCCCTCATAGGTCCACAGCCACTCGCGCGGCAGGGGACCCTTGTTGCGCTCGGCCTGCTGCATCTGCTCCCACGCATGGGCGAGGATGCCGACCGAGCGCGAGAGGACGAAGAGGCCGCGACAGAGCCCCGGGGGGAATCCGAGTTCGCCATAGATGACCGCGACGGCCCCGTCGATGTTCAGCGGCACCTGGCGGCCCTTGCGTGCCGCGATGGCCGCGTCCAGTGCCAGCGCGGCTCCGCGGAAGCGGCCGCCGACGGTGCCGGCCCGCGCCGCCTCCTCGACGAGCTCGAGCAGGCGCGGCGCGCGCGGGTCGACGGGATGGAAGCGGTGCCCGAAACCGGGAACGAACCGGCCGCCGGCGGCCGTGAACCGCTCCAGGGCCGCCGCCGCCGCGTCATCGACGCTCGCCCCGGAATCCTGCGCCGCGACGATCTCGCCCAGCAGCGCCAGCGCCTGCTCGGCCGCGCCGCCATGGACGTCGCCCAGTACATTGATCGCCGATGCCATGGCGTTGTTGATCCCGACGCCGCAGGTGGCAGCCATGCGCGCGATCGCGATGGACGGGGCCTGCGGGCCGTGATCGACGGCCGCGCCCAGAGCCGCGCCGAGCAGGGCGGCCTGCGCCTCGCTCGGCAGCTCGCCGCGCAGCATCAGCCAGATCATGGCGGGGAAGCTCACCTGCCCGATCAGCTCCTCGATCGGGTAGCCGCGGAGCCGGATCAGCCCCGGCCGCATCTCGATGATCTCCGTGGACCACCAATCCTCGCCGCGTCGGCGCCCGGCCTCGTCCTCGCCGCTCATTCCCCGTCCTCCAGGATTTCCTGCTGGTGCTCTCCCAGGCGCGGTGGAGGTCGCAGCGGGCGCGGCGCCTCCCCGTCCACGAGGAATCCGCCGCGCACCACGGTCAGCGGCCGGTCCAGGCCCGGCACGTCCTCGAACCGCGTCGTGATCCCCCGCCCCTGGACCTGCGGCTCCGCCAGCGCCGCCGGCAGGCCGAGCACGCGCCCCGCGGGAACGCCGGCGCCGTTCAGGCGCGCCTCCCACTCCGCCGCCGGAGCCGCGGCTAGCGCCTCTTCGATCAGCGCCCGCAGGGCCTCGCGGTTGCGCTTGCGGGCCTCTCGCTCTGCGAAGCGGGGATCGGAGGCCAGCTCCGGCCTGCCGATGACGGCGCACAGCGCCTCGAACTGCTCCTGCTTGTTGGCCGCGATGTTCAGCGGCCCGTCGGCCGTCCGGAAGGTCCCCGAGGGTGCGGCCGTTACGTTCTCGTTGCCCATGGGCCGCGGCTCCACCCCTGCGGTCAGGTAGTTCGAGACCGGCCAGCCCATGGCGCTGAGCGTCGATTCCAGGAGCGAGACGTCGAGGAATGCCCCCTCGCCCGTGCGCATCCGGCGGATCAGCGCGGAGACCACCGCGAAGGCGCCGAAAAGCCCGCCCAACGTGTCGCAGGCCGGGTAGCCCACGCGCAGCGGGGCGGTCTCCGGCGTGCCGGTGATGGCCATCAGCCCGGACAGCCCCTGCACGATCTGGTCGTAGGCGGGGTTGCCCGCCAGCGGGCCGGTCTGGCCGAAGCCCGAGATCGCGCAGTAGACGAGGTCGGGGCGCACCGCGCGCAGCGCCTCGTAGGAGAGCCCCAGCCGCGCCATCACCCCGGGCCGGAAGTTCTCGACCAGCGCGTCCGCGCCGGCGACGAGCTTCAGGAAGCGCCCGCGCCCCTCCTCGGTCTTGAGGTCGAGCACCACCGAGCGCTTGCCGGCGTTCTGAGCCAGGAACGACGCTCCCATGGCGGCCCGGTTCAGCTCGGGCGCGGCGCCGAGCTGGCGGGCCAAGTCGCCGCCGCCGGGCGACTCGACCTTGACCACGTCGGCCCCCAGCAGGGCGAGCTGATAGCAGCAATAGGGTCCCGCCAGCACGTTGGTCAGGTCGAGGACCCGCACCCCTTCCAGCAGCCCGGTCATCCCGGCCTCCTCACGCCCCTCGGGGGCTCGTCTCCGCACGCCGGTCCCGCCGCAGCAGGGCGTAGATCCGCGGGCCCAGCAGCCCCAGCGCCGCCAGGGCCAGCAGCGCAGCCGAGAGCGGATGGGTGAAGAAGACCGTCCAGTCCCCGTTCGAGATCGTCATGGCGCGCCGGAACTCGGTCTCGGCCAGCGGCCCCAGGATCATCCCGATGATCACGGGCGCCGTCGGGAAGTCGAAGCGGCGCATCAGGAAGCCGACGGCACCCAGGATGTAGAGCAGGACGAGATCCACGACCGAGTTGGAGATGCCGTAGGTGCCGATGGTCGCGAAGACCAGGATGCCGGCATAGAGCAGCGGCGGCGGCACCTTCAGGATGCGCACCCAGAGGCCGATCAGCGGCAGGTTCAGCACCAGCAGCATCACGTTGGCGACGTAGAGGCTCGCGATCAGGCCCCAGACGAGGGCGCCCTGGCTCTGCAGAAGCAGCGGCCCGGGATTGATCCCGTAGCTCTGGAAGGCCGAGAGCATGATCGCCGCAGTGGCCGAGGTCGGCAGGCCCAGCGTCAGCATGGGCACCAGCACGCCGGCGGCCGAGGCGTTGTTGGCGGCCTCGGGGCCGGCGACGCCCTCGATGGCACCGGTGGTCCCGAACTCCTCGGGCCTGCGGGAGAGCCGCTTCTCCAGCCAGTAGGACAGGAAGGTCGGGACCTCGGCGCCGCCCGCGGGCATGGCTCCGATGGGGAAGCCCAGCAGGGTGCCGCGGATCCACGGCTTCCAGGAGCGCGACCATTCCTCGCGCGTCATGTACAGCGAGCCCTTGAGGGGCACGATCTCGTCCCTGCCGGCATAGTGGCGCGCGGCGACGTACAGCGTCTCGCCGACGGCGAACAGGCCGACGGCCACGACGATCACGCTGATCCCGTCGAGAAGCTCGAAAAGGCCGAAGGAGAACCGCGGCTGACCGGTCTGCAGATCGACGCCGATCATGCCGAGATAGAAGCCCAGGAACAGGCTGGCAAGCCCGCGTACCGCCGAGGACCCCAGCACCGCCGAGACGGTGACGAAGGCCAGGACCATCAGGGCGAAGTACTCGGCGGGTCCGAACTGCAGGGCGAAGTCCACCACCACGGGGGCGAGAAAGGTGATGCCGAGCGTGCCGACGGTGCCGGCCACGAAGGAGCCGATGGCCGAGGTGGCCAGCGCCGCCCCGGCGCGGCCGGACCGTGCCATACGGTTGCCTTCGAGGGCGGTGACGATCGTGGCGCTCTCGCCCGGCGTGTTCAGGAGGATCGAGGTCGTCGATCCCCCGTACATGGCGCCGTAGTAGATCCCCGCGAACAGGATGAAGGCGGCCGTCGGGTCGACCTTGAAGGTGATGGGAAGAAGCAGCGCGATGGTCAGCCCGGGGCCGAGCCCGGGCAGCACGCCGATGGCGGTGCCAAGCGTCGTGCCGACCAGGCACCACATCAGGTTCTGCGGCGTCAGCGCGACGCCGAAGCCACCGACCAGGGAGGACAGGGATTCCAAGTGGGTCGCTCCTCAGCCGCCGAGCAGGCGTTCCAGGACGCCGGCGCCGATGTTCACGCCAAGAGCCTTGGCGAATCCGAAATACGAGATCAGCGAGAAGACAAGGCCGATCAGGACGTCGCGAACCGGGCGCCGGCTGCCGATCCCGTGGGCCACCAGCACGAACAGCACGGTCGAGGCCACCGTAAAGCCCAGCGGACCGATCAGCAGGACGTTCGCGAGAAGCCCGGCCGCCACGAAGAAGAGGGCGCGCCGGTCAAGCGCGACCTCCTTCTCCTCCTCGGGCTGCCAGCCGCCGCGCGCGGCGGAGACGAGCAGGAAGCCCCCGAGGATCGCCAGTCCGCCGACGGTCATGTAGGGAAAGACCGTCGGACCGACCTTCGAGTAGAGCGGCGAGACCGGGATCGCCAGCGTCTGCCAGAGCACGACGCCGGCGAAGGCGATGAGGCCGAGGCCGATCAGGGCCTCCGGCCAGGCGATTTGGGCGCGTGGCATGGCGCTGGCGTTCCCGGTTGATGCGTGGGCCCGGAAGGCTGGATCGGATGGCGCGGTCAGCTGGCGAGGCCGAGATCCTTCAGGATCGCCTCGATTCGCGCCGTGTCCTCCTTCACGAAGGCGGCATAGGCATCACCCGTGAGCGGGATCGACGTCCAGTCGCGCTTCACGCACTCGTCCTGCCAGGCCTTGGAGGCCACGAGCTTCTCGACGAGGTCGACCTGCTTCTTCCTGTCGGCGTCGGACAGGCCCGGAGGCCCGAACACGCCGCGCCAGTTGAAGAGCTCGACGTCCACGCCCTGCTCCTTGAGCGTCGGTACGTCGATGCCGGGCTGGCGCTTGTCCGCCGAGATGCCGATCATGCGCAGCTTTCCGGCACGGACCTGCTCGGCGAACTCGCCGTAGCCGGAGATGCCGCCCGCGACCTGGTTGCCCAGCAGCGCCGCCAGCGCCTGGCCGCCGCCCGCATAGGGCACGTAGTTGATCTTCTGCGGCTCCACGCCCGAGGCCTTGGCGATCATGCCGAGAAGGATATGGTCGGAACCACCGGCCGACCCGCCCGCGACGGCGACCTTCGCCGGGTCTGCCTTCAGCGCCGCGACGAAGTCCTTGGCGTCCTTGATGGGCGACTGGGCGGGCACGACGAGCGCCAGGAACTCGCCCGTCAGGCGCGCGATCGGCGTCGTCTGGTCCAGCTTCACCGCCGCCTTGTTCGCGACGATGGCGCCGACCATCACCATGCCGCCGACCATCATGGCGCTGCCATTGGCCCGGTACTGGCTGACGAAGCGCGGAAGTCCCACGGTGCCGCCGGCGCCGCCGACATTGGTCACCTGGGCGCCGCCGATCAGTCCCTCGGAGCGCAGGACCTGCTCCATGGCCCGGGCCGTCTGGTCCCAGCCGCCGCCGGGTGCCGCCGGGACGAAAAGCTGGATCTGGTCGATGACGGGCGCCGCCAGGGCGAAGCGCGGCAGAATCAGGCCGGCCGCGCCGGCGAGCGCCGACGCCTTCAGAAACTCGCGCTTGGTGAACATCGTGTCTTCCTCCCGTTTGGGCATGGCGGCTGTTGCGCGTCCGCCGCCTCGCGTCGCGCGAGAATGGGACAGCGACAGGGCCCTGTCAAAGGCGTGCCTTGGGGGCACGGGCTCGCCGATCGGACGAGGCCCGGAGAGGCTCCGCGGGCACGCCTCAGGCCCCGAGCCCCGCAAGGTGGAGCGCGATCCCCGCCGCGGAGCAGGCGGCCAGCACCGCCATCATGCCGGCGCCGAAGCGGAAGACCGCGACCACGGCCGCCGCGGTGAGCGCCAGGGCCGCCCAGTTCACGGATGCGAGGACCGGCACGTCGAGAGTGGCCGCACCCAGGCGGATCTCCTCGACCTCCGCGAAGAGCACGTGAAGCGCGAACCAGATCGCAAGGTTCAGGATCACCCCGACCACTGCGGCCGTGATCGCCGAAAGCGCCGCGCTCAGCGCCCGGTTGCCCCGTAGCGTTTCGACGAAGGGCGCGCCGAGAAAGATCCACAGGAAACACGGCGCGAAGGTGACCCAGGTGGTCAGCAGCCCGCCCAGGGTTCCCGCGACCATCGGCGAGAAGGGGCCGGGGTCGCGGTAGGCACCGAGGAAGCCGACGAACTGGGTCACCATGATCAGCGGACCGGGCGTGGTCTCGGCCATGCCGAGCCCGTCCAGCATCTCTCCGGGCCGGAGCCATCCATAGGTCTCGACCGCCTGCTGCGCGACATAGGCCAGCACGGCGTAGGCACCGCCGAAGGTCACCACGGCCATCTTCGAGAAGAAGACGGCGATGGCCGCGAAGCTGCTGCCGCCCGCGAGCCCCACCAGCAGCGCGGTCGGCACGAGCCACAGCGCCAGCAGGACGAGGCCGATTCGCAAGGACCAGCCGATGCCCGGCCGCGCATGGGCCGGCGTTCCCTCGCCGAGGAGCGTATCGGAGTCGGCCACCGTCGCCGGCCCTTTTCCCCGATGGCCGCCAGGTCCCAGGAAGGCCGGCAGCCCTGCCCGCCCGCCGAGGAAGCCGAGGAGCCCGGCGCCCAGGATGATGGCAGGGAACGGCACGTCCAGCTGGAAGATCCCGACGAAGGCGGCCGCCGCAATCCCCACCATCACCCTGTTGCGGAGCGCACGCCGACCGATCCGGAGCACCGCCTCGAGCACCACCGCGAGGACTGCGGCCTTCAGTCCGAAGAACAGCCCCTGGACGAGGCCGACATTGCCGAGCCCGGCGTAGATCCAGCTCAGCGCCATGATCGACACGTGCCCGGCAGCACGAAGAGGATGCCCGCGATCAGCCCGCCGACGGTGCGGTGCATCAGTCAGCCGACATACACCGCCAGCTGCTGGGCTTCCGGGCCCGGCAGCAGCATGCAGTAGTTCAGGGCGTGCAGGAAACGCGCCTCGCCGAGCCAGCGCTTCTCCTCGACCAGGATCCGGTGCATCACCGCGATCTGGCCGGCTGGGCCTCCGAAGCTCAACGCCGCGATCCGCGCCCAGGTCCGGAAAGCCTCGCCAAGGGTCACGCCATGGTGCCCCACCGGCGCCGCGCGGAGATTTGGCGGGCGGCCCGCCACGTCGTTCGTCACTCCCGCGCCCTCGCAATGTGTGGGTTTCGCCTACCGCGTGGCGAGACCACGCATGGAGCGCATCCAGCGCGACGTGCCGCGCTCCGGTGCCCGGATGCCCCATCATAGCCCGACGGGAGCACCGGGGCGACCGCAGCGTCCCTGCCTTCCCCTGGGAACGAAGCCTCCCACCTCCGGTTTGGATGCTGTCGGCCGTGGATCCGCGATAGCCCGAGGGAAGGTCCCACGATGATCGAGACCGTCGTTGGCTGGCTTAATGGCATCATCTGGAATCATCTGCTGATCTATCTGCTGATCGGCACCGGGCTCTACTTCACGGTCCGCTCGCGCTTCATGCAGTTCCGCCTGTTCGCGCATTCCTGGGCTGCCCTGCTGGGGTCGCGTCACGGCTCCAAGGGCGGCATCTCTTCGTTCCAGGCCTTCTGCATCGGCCTGTCGTCTCGCGTCGGCACCGGCAACATCGCGGGCGTCGCGATCGCCCTGACGCTCGGAGGGCCGGGGGCGATCTTCTGGATGTGGGTCGTGGCCCTGCTCGGCATGGCGACCGCCTTCATCGAGGCGACCCTCGCCCAGCTCTTCAAGCTGCCCCAGCCGGACGGCACCTTCCGGGGCGGCCCTGCCTACTACATCGAGCGCGGCCTCGGCTCCCGCCTTTGGGGAAGCGTCTTCGCCGTCCTCCTGATCATCACCTTTGGGCTGACTTTCAACGCAGTGCAGGCGAACACCATCGCGGACACGTTCAGCTCGGCCCACGGAATTCCGCCGCTGCTCACCGCGATCGTCCTCGTCCTGCTCGCGGCCCCGATCCTGTTCGGCGGGATGCGCGCGATCGCCAAGGTCGCAGAGCTGCTGCTGCCCTTCATGGCACTGGGCTATCTGCTGCTGGCCGCCATCGTCGTCGGAATGAACGCGGATCGCGTGCCCGAGGCACTCGACCTGATTCTCCGCTCGGCCTTCGGCCTGGAACAGGCCGTCGGCGGAGCCATTGGCGGCATCGGCGCGGCCATGCTCAACGGGGTGAAGCGCGGCCTCTTCTCCAACGAGGCGGGCATGGGCAGCGCGCCCAACGCGGCTGCGACGGCAACGCTCCCGCACCCGGCCGCCCAGGGCCTGGTGCAGGCGATCGGCGTCTTCGTGGACACCATCGTGATCTGCTCCGCCACCGCCTTCATCGTGCTGGTCTCGGGCCTCTACGATCCCGCGCAGCCGGGCGCCGTCGAGGGGGCCACGCTGACCCAGGCGGCCGTGGCCGCCTCATTCGGCAGCATCGGCATGGCTTTCATGAGCGTCGTGATCTTCTGCTTCGCCTTCTCGTCCATCATCGGCAACTACGCCTATGCCGACGGCAACCTCACCTATCTCGGGGCACGGTCGGCTGCGCTGTCGGGCTTCAAACTCCTGGTCCTCTTAGCCATCGTCGGCGGATGCCTGGGCGAGCTGCCCCTGGTCTGGGCCCTCGCCGACACGACAATGGGCCTCATGGCGCTGGTCAACCTCGTGGCGATCGTGCTCCTGGCGCCATGGGCCCTCGGCGCCCTGAAGGACTACGAGCAGTCCCGGAGCCACGGCGTCCCCGTGTTCAACTCGTACCCGAATCCCCACCTTCCCGGCCGGATCGGAACGGGGGTCTGGCGCAAGGAACCCGCGATGGGGACCGCCCCCGGCGAGTGACGCGGCATCCGGCCCCCGGCTACCGCTCAGGCGTCGAACCGGGGAGGATCGCCTCCCCGAGGCCAAGCAGAAAGGGCCGCGTTTCCGCGGCCCTTCCCGTGTCCGTCCGGTTCCGGAGGCAGCCCTCAGAACGGGATCTCGTCGTCGAGATCGTCGACCGGCCCGCGCGCCGGGGCTCCGCCGCCGCGGTTCCCGCCGCCGGACGGGCGCGACCCGCCACCGCCGCCGAACCCGCCGCCGCCACCGCCGCCACCGCCGTAGCCGCCGAACTCCTCCTCGGGCGCGCCGTAGCCGCCCGCGCCGGCGCCGGCACCGCCGCCCGCGCTGTCGAGCAGGGTGATCTCGCCGCGATAGGGGCGCAGCACGATCTCGGTCGTGTAGCGCTCCTGCCCGGAGTTGTCGGTGTACTTCCGCGTCTCGATCTGCCCCTCGACGTAGAGCTTAGAGCCCTTCTTCACGAAGCGCTCGATTACGCCAACGAGGTTCTCGTTGAAGACCACGACGCGGTGCCATTCGGTGCGCTCCTTGCGCTCGCCGGTGGCCTTGTCCTTCCATGTCTCGGACGTGGCCAGGCTAAAGTTCGCGACCCGGCCCCCGTTCTGGAGGTTCCTGATCTCGGGATCCTTGCCCAGGTTCCCGACCAGGATCACCTTGTTGACGCCTGCCATGTCCCTCTCGCTCCTATGTCGACGGCCGACCAGATTCCGCTGCACCCTAGCGCGCCGTCCCGCGCATGGACAGGGTGCAGAACGCGCTCAGATTCCACGCTCGCAATCGCGATGTCCCGTCCAATATGAGTCCGGTTTTTTGGTTGGACCGCGATCCCTTCCGCCAGGCTTCGGCGAGGAAAGGAAGGGCCTTCCACGGGGCCTGACTGTCTGGTAAGAACGGAACATGAACAAATCTATCACGGTCCGCGGCGCGCGGGAACACAATTTGAAGAACGTGGACGTCGAGCTGCCGCGGGACAGCCTCGTCGTGATCACGGGCCTTTCGGGCTCCGGAAAGTCGTCGCTGGCCTTCGACACGATCTATGCCGAGGGCCAGCGCCGCTACGTGGAGAGCCTGTCGGCCTACGCGCGCCAGTTCCTGGAGCTCATGCAGAAGCCCGACGTCGACGCCATCGAGGGGCTGTCGCCGGCCATCTCGATCGAGCAGAAGACGACGTCGCGCAACCCCCGCTCGACCGTCGGCACCGTGACCGAGATCTACGACTACATGCGCCTGCTCTGGGCGCGAGTCGGGATCCCCTACTCGCCCGCGACCGGCCTTCCGATCGAGAGCCAGACCGTCAGCCAGATGGTCGACCGGATCATGGAGATGCCCGAGGGCACGCGCCTCTACCTGCTGGCACCCATCGTCCGCGGCCGCAAGGGCGAGTACAAGAAGGAGCTGCAGGAGATGCGCAAGCGCGGCTTCCAGCGCGTGCGCATCGACGGCGAGCTCTATGACATCGACGAGGCGCCCGCCCTCGACAAGAAGCTCAAGCACGACATCGAGGTGGTGGTCGACCGCGTCGTCGTCCGCGAGGGGCTCGGCAACCGTCTGGCCGATTCGCTGGAGACCGCGCTGGAGCTCGGCGAAGGGCTGGTCTTCGCGGACAACGCCGACGGCGGCGAGCGCACGACCTTCTCCTCGAAGTTCGCCTGCCCCGTCAGCGGCTTCACCATCGAGGAGGTCGAACCGCGGCTATTCTCCTTCAACAATCCCTTCGGCGCCTGCCCGGCCTGCGACGGGCTCGGCGAGAAGCTGTACTTCGACCCCATGCTGGTGGTTCCGGACGAGCGGCTGAGCCTGCGCGACGGCGCCATTGCGCCCTGGGCGGGCTCGACTTCCCAGTACTACGCACAGACGCTGGAGAGCCTCGCGCGGCATTACGGGGTCGACGCCTCAAAGCCCTGGTCCGAGCTTCCCGCCGAGGCGCGCGACGGCGTGCTCTACGGCTCCAAGGGCAAGCCAGTGACCATGCGTTACGACGACGGGCTCCGCAGCTACGAGACCTCCAAGCCCTTCGAGGGCATCCTGAACAACCTGGAGCGGCGCTGGCGCGAGACCGACAGCGCCTGGGTCCGGGAGGAGCTCGGCCGGTACCAGTCCTCCATGCCGTGCGAGGTCTGCAAGGGCGCCCGTCTGAAGCCCGAGGCGCTGGCGGTCAAGGTGCGCGGGAGGAACATCTCCGAGATCGCGGCCCTGTCGATCCGCGCTGCCGAGGCCTGGTTCGCGGAGCTCAACGAGCACCTGCGCCCCAAGGACCGCGAGATCGCCGCGCGCATCCTGAAGGAGATCAACGAGCGGCTGGGCTTCCTGGTCAATGTCGGGCTCGACTACCTGACCATGGCGCGCAACTCGGGCTCGCTCTCCGGCGGCGAAAGCCAGCGTATCCGGCTCGCCTCCCAGATCGGCTCGGGCCTGACGGGCGTCCTCTACGTGCTGGACGAGCCTTCGATCGGCCTACACCAGCGCGACAACGACCGGCTGCTAGAGACATTGCGGCGGCTCCGCGACCTCGGCAACACGGTGCTGGTGGTCGAGCATGACGAGGACGCGATCCGCGCCGCGGACTACCTCGTCGACATGGGGCCGGGTGCCGGCCAGCACGGCGGCACGGTGGTCGCGGCCGGCACGCCGGAGGAGGTGATGGCCTCGCCATCCAGCCTCACCGGCCAGTACCTGACCGGCGCGCGCAGCATCGCCGTGCCAAAGCACCGCCGGCCGGGACACAAGGGGCAGTTCCTCGAGGTCGTGGGGGCCACGGCCAACAACCTCAAGGACGTCACGGCGAAGATCCCGCTGGGCACCTTCACCTGCGTGACGGGCGTCTCTGGCGGCGGCAAGTCCACGCTCGTGATCGAGACGCTGTACAAGGCGCTGGCTCGGCGCCTGATGGGCGCGCGCGAGCATCCCGCGCCGCACCGCGAGATCCGCGGCGTCGAGTTCCTGGACAAGATCGTCGACATCGACCAGTCGCCCATCGGGCGCACGCCGCGCTCGAACCCCGCGACCTATACCGGCGCCTTCACGCCGATCCGGGACTGGTTCGCCGGCCTTCCCGAGGCCAAGGCCCGCGGCTACGGCCCTGGGCGCTTCTCCTTCAACGTGAAGGGCGGACGCTGCGAGGCCTGCCAGGGCGACGGCGTCACCAAGATCGAGATGCACTTCCTGCCCGACGTCTACGTCACCTGCGACGTCTGCCACGGCAAGCGGTACAACCGCGAGACTCTGGAGATCCAGTACAAGGGGAAGAGCATCGCCGACGTGCTCGACATGACCGTCGAGGAGGGCGCCGAGTTCTTCAAGGCCGTGCCCTCGATCCGCGACAAGATGCGGATGCTGGACGAGGTCGGGCTCGGCTACATCCATGTCGGCCAGGCCGCGACGACGCTGTCGGGCGGCGAGGCGCAGCGGGTGAAGCTCGCCAAGGAGCTCAGCCGCCGGGCCACGGGCAAGACCCTCTACATCCTGGACGAGCCGACGACCGGGCTGCATTTCGAGGATGTCCGCAAGCTGCTCGAGGTGCTCCACGCGCTGGTCGAGCAGGGCAACACGGTGGTCGTGATCGAGCACAATCTGGAGGTCATCAAGACCGCCGACTGGATCATCGACCTCGGTCCCGACGGTGGCGACGGCGGCGGCGAGATCGTGGCCTCCGGTCCGCCCGAGGCGATCGTGCGCGAGCCCCGCAGCTTCACGGGGCGGTACCTCGCGCCTTATCTCGAGGCAGCCCCCTCGCGGCGCAAGGCGTCCTGACGCCCGCCTGCGGTCTTCTCGGCCTCCCCCGCGGGCCGCGCCGTCATGGCGCGGTTCCAGCGGGGCGCCGGGCAACGAGCACGCCCAGGAGAGCGGGGAGGAAACCCGCGACCTGGACTGGCCGCAGTTGCTCCCCGAAAGCAAGGAAGCTCAGAAGCGCGGCCAGCGGCGGCGCCAGGAGCATCAGTGCCGAAGCCTTGGCCGCCCCCTCGCGACGGACGAGGCCGACCAGCAGATTCACCGCCACGACCGACAGGCCGAGCGCCGACCAGGCCAGCGCGATCCAGAGCGCCCCGGCCCCATCCCACCGCATGTTGCCGAAGGCGAGCAGCGCCGCCAGCGCCACCAGCGCCCCCCCCGCGTTCTGAATGGCGCCGGCGCTGCGCAGGTCCCCCCGGGCGGCCTCGGCGCCCTGGAGGACTGTCCCCGCCGTCAGCGCGACGACGGCCAGCAGCGCCGGCGCGAGCGAGAGGACAGGGAAGCTTCCCGTGCTGCCGAGCGCCGGCGCCAGAACCATGCCGGTGCCGCACATAGCCAGGGCGAGGCCGCCCCAGAGCCCGCGCGACGGCGGGCGGCCGAACAGCGCCATGGCCAGCCCCGCCAGCAGCGGCTGCAGCGCGCCGAGCAACGCCATCACGGCCACGGGCATTCCCATGGCGACTGCACCGTAGCCGGCGACGAGATAGACGCCGTGCATCAGCGCACCGCAGCCGAGATGGAACGCGGCGCGCGCCGGCCCCGGCCACGGCACGCCCGCCGCGACGGAAAGCACGGCCAGGATGCCGGCCGCGAGGGCGAAGCGCGCGAGAAGGAACAGGTTCAGGTCGGCATGGGGAGCGGCCGCGCGCGCCACGAGGAAGCCGGTCGACCACAGCGCGACGAACAGTGCCGGGGCCAGCATCCACGCCGGCGAAGCGCGCCGGATGACCGAGACGATGATTGCGGTCCTTTCGGCACTCACGCGCGGCTCCCTTCCGCATCGCCCCTGCCCCAGCCTTTCGGGCGTCGGCGCGACCTCTTTGCGCCGGAGATTGACGACCAGCGGGTCCAGTTGGAAATTAAATCCAGCACTCCATTCCAGTGGATACCGTAATGGCAGGAACGCTCGATCCCGATCTGCTGAAGGCGCTTGCCGGCGTCGTCGACGCGGGCGGCTTCACGCGCGCGGCCGAGCGGCTGCACCTGACCCAGTCCACCGTCAGCCAGCAGGTCCGAAAGCTCGAAGCCGCGGTCGGCAGGCAGCTCCTGATCCGAGAGCGATCCGGTGGGATCCGTCCGACGGAAGAGGGCGAGATTCTGATCGGCTACGCCCGCAGGATCCTTGCGCTGACGGCAGAGGCGCAGGAGGCGATGCGCTGGCCGGCCGCACCGCGGACGGTCCGGCTGGGCGTGCCCGAGGACTTCGCGGGCCGGCGGCTGATCGCGCTGCTTTCCGCCTTCGCCCGCGCCGAGCCGCAGATCCGGCTCGACACCGCCAGCGGCTGGAGCCGGGAGCTGCGGCGTCGGCTCGATTCCGGCGAGGTCGATCTCGCGCTGGTGAAGCGCGAGCCCGGGGACGGCGCCAGTCAGGCTGCCTGGCCCGAAAGGCTCGCATGGGTCGCGGGACGCGGGGCGCCGCTTGATGGCGATCCCGTGCCCCTGGCGCTGTTCCCGCCGGGATGCATTTACCGGGCGCGGGTGATCGACGCGCTGGAGCGGCGCGGGCGTCGCTGGCGGATCGCCTTCTCGAGCCAGGGGCTGATGGGCGTTCAGGCCGCCGTCGCGTCGGGCCTCGGCATCAGCCTGCTTGCCGAAGATGCCGTGCTCGAGGACCACCGCCGGCTGACGCGCGATGACGGCTTCGACGAGCAGCCGCCGTCGGAGATCGCCCTTCTCGCCGGGGCGGCCCGCACGACCGCGCCGGTGCGGCGTGTTGCCGAGTTCCTGATGGAGAATATCGGGGCGGCGCAGAGCCGCCCGGCCACGACGGCGGCGTGATCGCGGATGCCGAGCGCGGCGCCAGGACGGTTCGCGCTTGCGCCGCTCGCATGAGGGCCGCATCTAGGGGCGCATCCCTCAACACCTCAGGCAAGACGAAACTCATGTCCGCCCTTCCCGCCCCCGTCCACGTCGTCGGCGGCGGTCTCGCCGGCAGCGAGGCCGCCTGGCAGCTCGCCTCCGCCGGCGTGCCCGTCGTCCTGCACGAGATGCGGCCCGTCCGCGAGACGGAGGCTCACCAGACCGACCGTCTGGCGGAGCTGGTCTGCTCCAACTCCTTCCGGTCGGACGATGCCGAATACAACGCCGTCGGGCTGCTGCACGAGGAGATGCGACGCTGCGGGTCGCTGGTGCTTCGCGCGGGCGATGCGCACAAGGTTCCCGCCGGCGGGGCGCTGGCCGTGGATCGCGACGGCTTCGCCGAGGAGGTGACCCGCACGCTCGCTGCGCATCCGCTGGTGACGATCGCGCGGGGCGAGATCGCGGGGCTGCCCCCAGCGGAGTGGGAAAGCGTCGTCGTCGCGACCGGCCCCCTGACGTCCCCGGCCCTGGCCGAAGCGATCCGGGCTCTCACCGGCGAGGAGAGCCTGTCCTTCTTCGACGCCATTGCCCCCATCGTCCACCGCGACAGCATCGACATGGGCAAGGCGTGGTTCCAGAGCCGCTACGACAAGCCGGGCCCCGGCGGCACCGGCTCCGACTACATCAACTGCGCGATGGACAAGGCGCAGTATGCGGCCTTCATTCAGGCGCTGCTGGAAGCCGAGAAGACCGAGTTCAAGGAGTGGGAGAAGGACACGCCCTATTTCGAAGGCTGCCTTCCCATCGAGGTGATGGCCGCGCGCGGCCCCGATACGCTGCGCTGGGGCCCCATGAAGCCCGTCGGGCTCACGGACCCGCATACCGGGCGGCGCCCCTGGGCGGTCGTGCAGCTCCGCCAGGACAACGCGCTGGGTACGCTCTACAACCTCGTCGGCTTCCAAACGAAGATGAAGTACGGCGAGCAGACGCGCGTCCTGCGGATGATCCCGGGGCTCGAGAATGCCGAATTCGCGCGCCTCGGCGGCATCCACCGCAACACCTTCATCAACAGTCCGAAGCTGCTCGACGGAACCCTGCGCCTGCGCGCCCTGCCGCGCCTGCGATTTGCGGGCCAGGTCACCGGCGTCGAAGGCTATGTGGAGAGCGCGGCCATGGGCCTGCTGGCGGGCCGATTCGCCGCCGCCGAGCGCCATGGGCAAGCCATCTCCGGGCCACCCTCGACCACGGCGCTGGGTGCGCTTCTGGGCCACATCACCGGCGGGGCGGAGTCGGACACCTTCCAGCCCATGAACGTGAACTTCGGCCTGTTCCCACCGGTGGACGAGCGGCACCGCGGGCGGGAGCGCAAGCTCGCCTACACGCGCCGAGCGCTCGCCGATCTGGACGCATGGCTGGGGAAGGTGCCGGTGGCGGCCTGACCGCCCCCGCCCGGCCCCATCAGTAGCGGCCGATGAAGGCCCGCCACGCGAGCCGAAGCTGCAGCAGCGGATGCGCCATCGGCACGCGCGGGGCGAAGGGATCCCAGCCGGCGCGCTCGAGAACGCCGAGATAGGTCTGCGCCATCGCGGCCTGGAGCAGGACAGGCATGGCGGCGCGCCCAACGCCGCGCCTGACCGCCCGCGCCGCTTCCACATGGGCGCGGGCCACGCCCCCGATCGCGGCTGCGACCGCCGGAAGGCCATCGGGGCGCCGCCCCTCGAAGAGGCGCGTCGCTGAGACCCCGTGCGCCGCCATGAGATCGGCCGGCAGATGGATGCGCCGGATCCGCGCATGGTACGGGACGGCGCGCAACAGCCCGGTCAGAGCCCAGGCGATCCCGGCATGGCGCGCCGCCGTCGCCGCGGCGTCGCTGCCGGCGTCCAGCGCCTCCAGCGCCAGCAGCGCCAGCGCGCCCGAGCTGCCGTCGGCATAGGCCTCCAGGGCCGCCATGTCGGGCGGCGGACCCTCCTCCAGGTCGGCCTCGCGCGCCAGGAGCACGGCCTCGAACCGGTCCCGTTCCAGCCGCCCGGTCGCGACGGCCGGCGCAAGGGATTGCAGCACCTCGTGGGCACGCACCGTGCCGACGTAGAGCTCGTCCAACGCGTCGCGCCACCACTGGAGACGAATCTGGCCGAGCATGGGCTGGCTTACCACCTCGCGGGTCTTGGCGACCTCCACGTTGAAGGCGTAGAGGCCGAACAGCCATTCGCGGCGTTCGGGCGGGGCGAACAGGCAGGTCAGGAACCTGTCCCGGTCGTTGCGCCGGACCTGCTCGCCGCAGTAGGAAAGTGTGCCCTCTGATGGTGCCATGAAATTTCGGGGGGTCGCCTCGGGAACCCGGGCCAAATCCGGGCCGCCGACCTATATTGCGGTTCGGGTGAGTCATATCGGCATTCGCCGCAGGATGCACCACCCGGGCCGTCCCACAGCCGGAACCGCAGCGCATGGCCGACCACCGCACGATCCAGCCGAGCCTGAGCCCGGAGGAGCCGACGGCGCGGAAGACCTCGGCCGAGGAGAACTTCCCAGTCGCCTCGCGGCTGGTCTCGGCACGGCTGCGCCCCCACGTGATGGCCTTCTACCGCTTCGTCCGCCTGGCCGACGACATCGCCGACGATCCCGATCTGGAACCGGAGGCGAAGCTCGGGCATCTGAACGCCCTCGACAAGGCGCTGACCACGGGCGAGGCCCCCACGCCCTATCTGGCGCCGGCGCTCGCGTTGCGGGCGAGCCTGGCGGCGACGGGCGTCTCGCCGGCCTATGCGCGGCAACTCATCCAGGCGTTCCGCAGGGACGCGCGCAACGAGCGATGCGCCAACTGGGGCGACCTGCTGCTCTATTGCCGCTACTCCGCCGTGCCGGTCGGCCGCTACCTACTTGCGCTCCACGGCGAGGGCCAGCGCCCGGTGCCCGCGAGCGACGCCCTGTGCGCGGCCCTTCAGATCATCAACCACGTCCAGGACGTCCGCGAGGACTGGGTCCGGCTTGGCCGCTGCTACGTGCCGCTGAGCTGGTTCGAGCAGGCGCGTCTTAGCCCTGAGCGCCTGGTCGAGACCCGCAGCGACATGCGCATGCGCGCGGTGCTCGACCGGGTGCTGGACCAGGTGGACGGGCTTCTCGCGCGCGCCGACGCCCTGCCCCGCCTCATCGAGGACCGTCGCCTGCGCCTAGAGGCATCGATCACGCTGGCGCTGGCCAAGGCGCTGGCGCGCAGGCTCCGTCGCGACGATCCGCTGGCGCGCAAGGTGACGCTTTCCACGCTCGGCCGCGCGGGCGCCGCCCTGTCGGGCCTGGCACGCGGTCTCGCCGCCCGATGACCGCAGCCGGTGTGGAGTCCTCCGTCGCGCCCGGTGGCGGAAAGGGCGGCGGACAGGGCGACGGACAGGGCGGCGGCAGCACGTTCTACTGGCCGATGCTGATGCTGCCGCCGCGCAAGCGCGCGGCGATCTTCGCGGTGTACCGGTTCTGCCGCGCCGTCGACGATATCGCGGACGAGCCCGGTGACCCCGAGGATCAGCGCCTGCGGCTGGAACGGTGGCGGCAGCACGTGCGCGCCCTCCCGGCCGTGGCGGCGCAGGACCCTCTGGTCGGCGACCTCCGCGACGCGATGCTCCGTTACGCGCTGCCGCCCACCGAGCTCGAGGCGGTGATCGACGGCGTCGCCATGGACATCGGCGCGTCGGTGCGCGCACCGACGCTTGACGAGCTGCGTCTCTATTGCCGCCGGGTCGCGGGCGCCGTCGGGCTGCTCGCAATCCGGATCTTCGACCGCGCTGATCCCGAGACCGAGGCCTTCGCCATGGCGCTGGGCGAGGCGCTCCAGTTCACCAACATCCTGCGTGACCTCGAGGAGGATGCCGCCATGGGGCGGCTGTATCTGCCGCGCGACCTGCTCGTCGAGGCCGGGATCGCGGACACCGATCCGACGGCGGTGCTCGCCCATCCGCAGCTCGCAATGGCGTGCCGGTCCCTGGCGGCGCTGGCCGAAGCCCGCTTCGCCGAGGCCGGACGGCTGCTGGAGCGCTGGCCGCGCCGACGGCTGTGGTCCGCCCGGGCCATGATGATCCTGTACCGGCGCCTGCTGGCATCCATGGCCGCGGTCGGCTGGCCGCTGAATGCGCGACCGCGGCTTGCTGGCGCGACCTGCGCCTGGGTCACGTTCCGATGCGCGGCAGGACGCGCGCCGGCAAGATGACCGCCCCGATGACCGGTCGGGTGCACGTGATCGGCGCCGGCCTCGCCGGGCTATCGGCGGCGACCGCGCTGGCCATGTCCGGTCGCCGCGTCGCGCTCCACGACGCGGCCGGCCATGCCGGCGGTCGCTGCCGCTCGTTCCACGACGAGCAGCTGGATCGGACGCTGGACAACGGCAACCACCTGCTGCTGAGCGGCAACCAGGCTGCCCTTGCCTTCCTGGACCGGATCGGCGCGCGCGACCGCCTGCTGGAGCTGCGCCCCGCGGCCTTCCCCTTCCTGGACCTCGCGACAGGCGACGCGTGGTGCCTGCGGCCCAATGCGGGT
The DNA here is from genome assembly GCF_017355985.1 of Arenibaculum pallidiluteum. Taxonomy (GTDB): domain Bacteria; phylum Pseudomonadota; class Alphaproteobacteria; order Azospirillales; family Azospirillaceae; genus Arenibaculum; species Arenibaculum pallidiluteum. The sequence continues at coordinate 493,679 of NZ_JAFIQU010000003.1, read as the reverse complement.
CCTCTGCCCTGGTGGCTCCTCGACCGGCGCCGGCGCACGCCGGGCGCTGGCCTCCGCGCCCATCTGGCCGGGCTGCGGCTCGCCTTTGCCCCGGCGGGAGCTAGGGTCGCCGATCTGCTCGATCCCGCGGGCCCGGCCTTCGGGCGGCTTTGGCAGCCGCTGGCGGTCTCGATCCTGAACGAGGAGCCTGGGTCCGGATCGGCGCGCCTGCTGGGCGCAGTGTTCCGGCGGACGCTATTCCGAGGCGAGGCGGCCTGCCGCCCCATGATCGCGGCACGAGGACTGTCCGACTGCTTCGTGGATCCGGCGCTGGCCTATCTCACCCGGCAGGGAGCGACGGTTGCCCTGCACAGCCGGCTACGTGCGCTGCGGATGCACGGAAGCCGCGTCGCGGCACTGGAGTTCACGTCGGGAACCATCCCGCTGGCGCCGGGCGATGCGGTGGTCCTGGCGCTGCCGCCGCACCAGGCCTCGGCGCTCCTGCCCGGCCTTCCGGTGCCGCAGGGGGGCAGCACGATCCTGAACGCGCATTTCCGTCTGGCCGAGCCCGCGCGCCTGCCGGGCGGGCTGCCGTTTCTCGGCCTCGTCGGCGGGACGGCGGAATGGCTCTTCGCGCGCGGCGACGTGGTGTCGGTCACCGTCAGCGCAGCCGGGCGGCTTGCCGACCGGCCGGCCGAGGCACTCGCCGCGGAACTGTGGGGGGATGTCGCGCGGGCGCTCGGCACAGGTGGCCCGCCACCGGCGTACCGCATCGTGAAGGAGCGGCGGGCGACCTTCCGGCAGACCCCCGGAGAGGAGGCGCGGCGGCCGGGCCCGCGGACCGGCATCGAGAACCTTACGCTCGCCGGAGACTGGACCGCCACCGGCCTCCCAGCCACCATCGAGGGTGCCATTCTGTCGGGGGCACGCGCGGCCCGTGCAACCCTGCTGCCGAGGGGCACGGCGGAAGCTGGCCTTATCCGCGCTTTACGCGCGCCCGCACCGGGCATATCTCAGGGGGCGTGAATGGCGTCTTGGTGCCGCGCGGCACTGTGGCGCGCCGACGAGTTCATGCCCACCAAATGATAAGGAGAGGAACCATGGCCTTCGAACTGCCCCCGCTGCCCTATTCGCACGATGCGCTGGAGCCGTTCATGTCGGCGCAGACCCTGAACCTGCACCATGGCAAGCATCACCAGGCCTACGTCACGAACCTGAACAACCTGGTGAAGGACACGCCCATGGCGTCCATGAGCCTGGAGGAGGTCGTGAAGGCGTCCTACGGCGATGCGTCCAAGCAGGGCATCTTCAACAACGCCGGCCAGCACTGGAACCACATCCTGTTCTGGCAGTGCATGCGCAAGAACGGCGGCGGCTCCATCCCCGGCGAGCTCGAGAGGCGCCTGAAGTCCGATTTCGGCTCGGTCGAGCAGTTCAAGGAGGCCTTCACGCAGGCCGGTGTCACGCAGTTCGGCTCGGGCTGGGCCTGGCTGGTCGAGGACGGCGGCAAGCTCAAGGTCACCAAGACGCCGAACGGCGAGAACCCGCTGGCCCATGGCCAGAAGGCGCTGCTGGGCTGCGACGTCTGGGAGCACTCCTATTACCTCGACTACCAGAACCGTCGTCCGGACTACATCAAGGCGTTCCTGGACAATCTCGTGAACTGGGAGTTCGTGGCGCAGCGCCTCGCGGCCTGAGCTATCCCGGCAACAGGGCGGCGCCGACGCGCCGCCCCTCGCCCAACAGCACGTTGTAGGTCCGGCAGGCGGCGCCGGTATCCATCACCTCGATCACGACCCCATGGGCCCTGATCGCCTGCCGCAGGCGCGAGGGGAGGAGCTGGATTCGCGGACCGCTGCCGAGCAGCAGCAGCTCGGGGCGGGGCTCGGCCATAGTGACGGGATCGAAGCTCCGCTCCGTCAGCTCCCCGAAGGACGCGACATCCCAATCGAGGCTGCGCTCCGGCAGTACCAGGACCGGGCCGCCGAAGACGACCCCCGATACGCGGAAGCCGCCCGGCCCATAATCTTCGATGATCTGGCGCCCGGCAGGAATGAGCGGCGTCACGTCCATGGAAAAACCCCTCCGGGCCGAGGCCTGGCCGGCCCGTTCAATTCGGCGGCAGCCGGTGCTGCCCATCCGGCGCGCCCGTGCTGAGACGGGCTGCGCCGTTCGCCGTGAACATGGAGGGCCGACCTGCGATCGCCAAGGGCACGCCGGACGGCTACTTCCGCCCGAACATCCTACCCAGCGGCGAAGCGCCCGCGGGCGGGGCCGCCGGCGCCGGCGCCTCGGCCGGCTTGTCGCCGGCGCCGCCGCCCTTCACGGGCTCGGTCTTCTGCAGGATCGACGTGATGGTGCTCTTGAGCACGCGCACGCGCACGTTCTCGGCGATTTCCACCGTCACCTCATCGGCATCGGCCTTGGTGACGGTTCCGATGATGCCGCCACCCGTGACCACGCGATCGCCCCGACGCAGCGCGTCGAGCATCGTCCTGTGTTCCTTCATGCGCTTCTGCTGCGGACGGATCAGCAGGAAATAGAAGACGATGAAGATCAGAACGAGCGGCAGAAAGCTCGCGAACTCAAAGGCCCCCGGCGCGGGCCCCGTCTGGGCCCAAGCGGTGGAAACCAACATGTCCTGCTCCTTGTCGAGACGTCTCTTCGGGTCCGCGGGACTATAGCCGTACGCTCCCGGATCGCAAATGAAACCGGCTCGCCCGCTTGTGCGCGTGCCTCGGCGTGCTAGGGTTGCCGCCCGCCCCCTTTGACGCCCCCATGAAGACTGGTCATCGATGAACGCCGATGAGATCCTGATGCAGCTGCGCCGCATCGCGGACGCCCTGGAAAGGCTGACCCCGGTCCCGCCATCCCCGCCGGACCTGACATCGGCCGAGGCGTTCGTCTGGCATGCGGACGGAGCGCGGATCGAACCGGTGCAGCGGGTCAACAGGGTCGAGATCGAGCTTCTCCAGGGCGTCGAGCGGCAGCGCGACCAGCTCCTGGAGAACACGCGGCGATTCGCCGAGGGCCTCCCGGCCAACAACGCCCTGCTCTGGGGGGCGCGCGGGATGGGCAAGAGCTCGCTCGTGAAGGCCGTCCACGCCCAGGTGGCGGCCGAGACCGGCGGCCTGGGGCTGGTCGAGATCCACCGCGAGGACATTCCCTCCCTCCCGGTGCTGCTCGGCCTGCTGCGGGACCAGCCCCGGCGATTCATCCTGTTCTGCGACGACCTGTCCTTCGACCACGACGACGCGGCTTACAAGAGCCTGAAGGCAGTGCTCGAGGGCGGTGTCGAGGGGCGGCCGGAGAACGTCGTGTTCTACGCGACCTCGAACCGCCGGCACCTCATGCCGCGGGAGATGATCGACAACGAGCGCTCGACGGCGATCAACCCTGGGGAGGCGATCGAGGAGAAGGTCTCGCTATCGGACCGCTTCGGCCTCTGGCTGGGCTTCCACAACTGCGACCAGCCGACCTATTTCGCGATGGTGGAGGGCTACGCGCGGCGCTTCGGGCTCGACCTGCCGACGGACGAGCTGCATGCCCAGGCCGTGGAATGGGCGATGACGCGCGGCGGCCGCTCCGGGCGGGTCGCCTGGCAGTTCATCCAGGACTTGGCGGGCCGTCAGAAGCGTCGGCTTGGCTGACCGACCTCGGTCCCAGGTGCTCGCGCGGGTCGACCGCGCGGCTGCCGCGGCGCAACTCGAAATGGAGCTGGGGTGAGGTCACGGCGCCGGTGCTGCCGACCGATCCGATGCGCTGCCCGCGCTTCACCTTGGCTCCGCGGGCGACCTTGATCTCGTCGAGATGGGCATAGGCGCTGACCCAGCCATCGGAATGCCGGATCAGCAGCAGGTTGCCGAACCCCTTGAGCTCGTTGCCTGCATAGGCGACGACGCCGTTCTCCGCGGCGACAACGGTGGTCCCGTGCGGGGCGCCGATGTTGATTCCGTCATTGTGCAGGCCGCCGGCCTTGGGGCCGAAGTCGGAGACGATGGAGCCGCGGACCGGCCAGGCGAAGCGCGCCGCGCTCCGCGCCGGCGGCTCGGCTGCCGGCGGTACGGTCGCGGCGGTCTGACGGGTCACCGAGGATGCCGGCGGCGCGGGTTCCACGCGCGCCACGCTCGCGGGCTTGGCCGCTGGCGGCGGCAGGGCCGGCGGCTCGGATTGCGGCTTCGACTGCGCCTGCATCGGGGAAGCCTCGGCCGCCGTCGGCGTCGGGGAAGCTTCCATCCGCGGCGCGATGGCCGGGCTGGACGCAGCCGGTCCCGCCGGCATGGACGTGGTGGCGGCGCGCGGCGGCCTGGCGGCGGGAAGCGGCGGGCGCGCCGGAGCACCCGCAGAGACCACAGGCGCTGCCGAGGCGACCTGAACCTGCACCTCGGAAGCGTCGGCCCCGGGCAGCTTCAGGCGCTGGCCCAGACGCACCGAGAAGGGCGCCTTCAGCTCGTTGGCACGGGCGAGCTCGGCCATGTCGACCTGGTACATGCGCGAAACGGAATAGAGCGTGTCCCCCCGCGAGACCGTGTGATAGCGCGCGCTCGGCAGCGTCAACCGCTGGCCCACCTGCAGGACGTAGGGCGGCTTGAGGCCGTTGGCGTCGATCAGGTCCCGGACGGGAACGCCATAGCGCCGCGCGAGCTCGTAGAGCGTGTCGCCCGACGCCACCACCAGCGCGCCGCCGGCGCTAGGCGGCGGCGGAGCCTCCACTCCGTGCTGCGTCACCGGGATCAGATCGCCCATGGCGGCCGGTCGCGGCGCCGGGGCGCAGGCTCCCAGCACCAGCGCCGCGGCGAACGCGGGCAGCGCGCCCCGGGTCAGGCCGGCGCGCCCGCCGGCGAGAACGCCTCCGGCACGGCGTTCGGCAGCAGGGGTACGAAACGCGTGGGCCACAGCTCCTCCCGCTCCAGGCCGGATTCGGTCCTCCGGACGCGCCACACGCTCTGCGCGCGGCCCCGCCCCTCCATCGGGAGAATCATGATACCACCGACGGCAAGCTGATTGGTTAATGGCTCCGGTATTTCCCGCTGGGCAGCGGCTGTCACGATGATGCGGTCGAAGGGCGCCTGCTCGCGCCAGCCGCGCATCCCATCGCCGTGACGGGTCGTGATGTTGTGCAGCCGGAGCGCGGCGAACCGCGCCTCGGCCTCGCGCAGGAGCGGGCGGTGCCGCTCCACCGTATAGACCCGGCGGCACAGGCGGGAGAGGACGGCCGCCTGGTAGCCGGAGCCCGTGCCGATCTCCAGGACCTTCTGCCGGTCGGTGAGCTCAAGGGCCTGCGTCATCTGGGCGACCACCAGCGGTCTGCTGATCGTCTGCCCCTCGCCGATCGGCAGAGCCTTGTCCTCCCAGGCCTGGTCGTGGAAGGCGGGAGGCAGGAAAGCCTCGCGCGGGAGCCGTTCGATGGCGCCGAGGACTGAGGTGTCCGTCACCCCGGAGCGCCGCAGTTGCATGATCAGGCGGATCTTCCGGGCTTGCAGGCTCACCGGAACAGCTCCCCCAGCGGCTCCAGCGTCGGGTAATGCGTGAGGTCGAGCTGCAGTGGCGTGACCGAGATGCCGCCGTTCAGGACGACGCCCACGTCGGTGTCCTGGCGGACGTCCTCCTCGCCGCGCAGCGTGCCGATCCAGAAATAGGCGCGCCCGCGCGGGTCGACGCGCTCGTGCAGGTCGTCGCCGATCTTGCGCTTGCCGTGGCGGACGACCTGGATCCCCGAGACCTCATCCGGCCCGACCGCCGGGAAGTTCACGTTCATCAGGACATTGCGGCTCCAGGAAGCCGTCAGCAGGCGCCGCACCACTTCCGGACCCCAGCGCAGCGCCGTGGACCAGTCCGGCGGCCTCCCGGCGAGGTGCTGGGACAGCGCGACCGCGCGGACCCCCAGCAGCGTCGCCTCCATGGCCGCCGCGATGGTGCCCGAATAGGTCACGTCCTCGCCGATGTTGCTGCCGCCGTTTACGCCCGACAGGACCAAGTCGGGCCGGCGGTCCTTCATCACGTGGTTGATCGCCAGCAGCACGCTGTCGGTCGGCGTGCCGTCCACTGCGAATCGCTGCGGATCGAGCTGGCGCAGCCGCAGCGGCCTGTGGATCGTCAGGGAGTGGCTGGCGCCGGACTGCTCGACCTCCGGCGCGACGACCCAGACATCGTCCGAGAGCTGCCGGGCGATCTCCTCGAGCACGCCAATCCCCGGCGCCTGGATCCCGTCGTCGTTGGAGATCAGGATCCGCGGGGCGCGCGGGGCTCCGGTGTCAGCCATGCCGCTCGATCCTCTCAAGACCGCCCATATAGGACCGCAGGACGTCCGGAACGGCGATGGATCCGTCCTCCTGCTGGTAGTTCTCCAGCACCGCGATCAGCGCGCGCCCGACCGCAGTCCCCGAGCCGTTCAGCGTGTGCACGAAGCGCGTCTGCTTCTCGCCGCGCGGCCGGCACCGCGCCTTCATGCGACGCGCCTGGAAGTCGCCGCAGTTCGAGCAGCTCGAGATCTCGCGATAGGCGCCCTGCCCGGGCAGCCAGACCTCGATGTCGTAGGTCTTGCGCGAGGCGAACCCCATGTCGCCGGTGCACAGCACCACGGTCCTGAAGGGAAGCCCCAGGCGCCTGAGGACTGTCTCGGCCGCCTCCGTCATGCGTTCGTGCTCGGCCTCCGACTGCTCCGGCGCCGTGATCGAGACGAGCTCGACCTTGTAGAACTGGTGCTGGCGGATCATGCCGCGCGTGTCGCGCCCGGCGGCCCCCGCCTCCGCGCGGAAGCAGGCCGTGCGCGCCGTGAAGCGCAGCGGCAGCTCCTCCTCGTCCAGGATCTCGTCCGAGACGAGGTTCGTGAGCGGGACCTCGGCGGTCGGGATCAGCCAGTGCCCGGAGCTGACGGCGAACTGGTCCTCGCGGAACTTCGGCAGCTGGGCGGTCCCGAACATCGCCTCGTCGCGCACCAGGAGCGGCGGCGAGACCTCGGTGTATCCGAACTCGCGGGTATGGACATCCAGCATGAAGTCTCCGAGCGCGCGCTCGAGCCGGGCGAGCGGGCCCTTCAGGACCGTGAATCGCGCACCCGAAAGCTTGGCGGCCGCGCCGAAGTCCATGTAGCCCAGAGCCTCGCCGAGTTCGAAATGCTCGGCCTCCCTGCCGGGATGCCCGGGCGTGCCGACTCGCCGCAGCTCGACGTTCCCGCTCTCGTCGGGACCGTCCGGCACGTCGGCTGCGGGCAGATTCGGCAGGCCGGCCAGAATGCCGTCGAGCTCCGCGCCGAGGTTGCGTTCCTGCGCCTCGGCCTCGGTCATGCGGTCCTTCAGGGACGCAACCTCCTCCATCAGGGCGCGGGCCCGGTCCTCGTCGCCCTGCTTCTTGGCGGCTCCGATCTCCTTGGAAGCGTCGTTGCGCCGCGCCTGGAGGGTCTGCAGCTCGGTCTGGGCGGCACGCCGGCGCGCGTCGATGTCCAGGATCCCGGCTGAAAGCGGAGACATGCCCCGACGTTCGAGCCCCTTGTCGAAAACCCCGGGATTCTCGCGGATTTGTCGGAGGTCGTGCATGGCGTCCGAAGCGTGCGCTGGAGTGGGACGCCGTTATAGGCCGGGCCGAGTCGAGGGTCCAGGGGCGCCGGCCGCCTCGATGCCGTTACGCCACGCCCTGTTGCTCCCGCGCTACGCGCCGGCCCTCAGCCGGCGTTCGCGGCAGCGGCGCTGGACTCGCGCTTCCTCTCGATCCGGCGGGCGATGAAGATGGAAATCTCGAACAGCAGGTAGAGCGGGATCGCCAGGCCGATCTGGCTGATGATGTCCGGCGGCGTCATGATCGCCGCGAAGATCAGGATGACCACGATGGCGTAGCGCCGCTTCGAGGCGAGCTGGGCCGCGCTGACGAGCCCCGCGCGGACCAGGAGCGTCAGCAGCACCGGGAGCTGGAAGGCGATTCCGAAGGCGAAGATCAGCGTCATGACCAGCGAGAGGTACTCGCTGACACGGGCCTCGAACTGGATGGGCAGCGTGTCGCTGCCCGGCAGGGCTGCCTTCTCGAAGCCCAGGAAGAACTGCCAGGCGAGCGGGAAGATGAAGTAGTAGACGAGCGCGCCCCCGAGGAAAAACAGGACCGGCGTCGCCACGAGGAAAGGCAGGAAGGCCTGCTTCTCGTGGCGGTACAGGCCGGGCGCCACGAACTTCCAGAGCTGGATCGCGATTACCGGGAAGGACACGAAGCACGCCGCCCAAAAGGCCACCTTCACATAGGTGAAGAAGGCCTCCGTCAGCCCCGTGTAGATCATCCGGCGCCCTTCGCCGGGCAGCAGGTTGGCCAACGGCCGGACCAGGAACCCGTAGATGTCCGCCGAGAAGTAATAGCAGACCAGGAACGCCGCCAGGACGGCACCGACCGAATACATCAGGCGGTTGCGCAGCTCGATCAGATGGTCGAGCAGCGGCATTTTCGAATCGTCGAGGCTCTCCTGGTCGCTCACGATATCACGCGTTCTTGTCGGTCTCGGCCGAGGCCGGCGCGGCGGCCGGCGGATGGGCGGCCGACGGCGGGGCAGGCGCCGTGTGGATGGGGGATGGCTCGACCGACGCGGGCGCCGAGCTCGCCGAAGCGGCGCTTACGGCGCCGGGGAGCGCGGCCGGCTTCTCGATGGAAGCGGTCTCGAGCGAAGCGGTGGCCGGCTCGGCTGCCGCGGGCGCGGGCGCGGTGGCCGGCTTCGCAGGATCCATCTCGAAGGCGGTCCGCAGGCTGCCGGTCGGGTCGATGGTGTTCTCGACCTGCCGCGCCAGGTTCATGTCCTTGAGTTCGAGCGCCTTCTTCCGGACGTCCTCCAACTCCGCCTCGCGGATCATGTCGTCGATATGGCCCTGGAACTCGCGCGTCAGCATGCGCGCCTTGCGCACCCACAGCCCAACAGTCTTCAGGACCTGAGGCAGGTCCTTGGGCCCGATGACCACGAGCGCCACGACGGCGATGAGCGCGAGTTCGGACCAGCCGATATCGAGCATGGGGATTCGTCCAGGCGCCGGGCGGTCAGGAAGACTTGACCGTCTCGTCCTTGGCGGGCTGGGTGCCGCCCACCGCGACCGTTCCGGCGGCCGGCGACGCAGGGGCGACGGTGCTGGCCGTGGCCGGCGCCTCGTGCTCGATGACTTTGGGCTTGGCAGCGGGCTCGTCCTCGTCCTTCAGCCCGGCCTTGAAGTTCTTCATGCCCTTGGCGAGGTCGCCCATCACGTTCGGCAGCTTTCCAGCGCCGAAAATTATCAGGACGACCGCAAGGATCAGGATGACCTGCCAGATACCGATACTCATGAATGGACTCCGTCTTGGCCGGTCGATGCTGTCGGGCCGGGATAATGGCAGAAAGCCATATACCCCGCAACGCAGCACCCGGCCCGCCGCCTTTCTTCCCCTCAAATGGGGCTGGCCATCGGAAATGCGAAGGCCTGGGCAGGGTCGAGCGCGACCGCGACGTGCGTTCCCTCGGCGGGCAGGTACTGCCCAGGCATGCGCGAATGCAGGTGCAGCGTCCCACCCCGGCCGTCCGGCACCGACAGGTGGACGAGGCTGGTGCGTCCCAGCAGGCGCGCCGCCTCGACCCGCGCGAGAACGGGCATCGCGGCGCCCGGCTCGACCGCGCCGAGCCGCAGCGCCTCGGGCCTGATCATGATCCGGGCCGCCTCCCCGTCCCCGAGATGACGGGCCGGCACGGCGCCCACTGGCGTCGCCACCCGGCCGTCCCGGACGGTGCCGGCGATCTCGTTGACCTCGCCGAAGAAGCGCGCGGCGAAGGCCTCGGCCGGTCGGGTGTAGAGCTCCACCGGAGTTCCGACCTGCACCAACCGGCCGCGGTTCATGAGGGCGATCCGGTCGGCCAGGAACATGGCCTCCTCCGGATCGTGGGTGACCAGCAGCGTCGCCGCGCCGTTCCGCTTCAGGACGTGCAGCGTCTCGTCGCGGACCTGCTCGCGCAGCCGGGCATCCAGGCCGGAGAACGGCTCGTCGAGAAGCAGGACCGCCGGATTCGGGGCGAGCGCGCGGGCCAGCGCGACGCGCTGCTGCTGTCCGCCCGAGAGCGCGTGCGGGTACACGTCCGCGTGCCCTTCCATGCCAACCTGGCGCAGCGCCTCGACGGCGCGCTGCTGCTGGCGCGCCGCCGGCAGCCCGGTCAGCCCGAACCGCACGTTCTCGATCACCGTGAGATGGGGGAAAAGCGCGTAGTCCTGGAACACGAGCCCGACTCCGCGCCGCTCGGGCGCGAGCGAGCCGGCTTCGTCCGCGACCACCCGGCCGCCGATCCGCACAACGCCGCGCTGCACCCGTTCCAGCCCCGCCGCCAGACGCAACAGCGTCGACTTTCCGCACCCGGACGGCCCGACGAGGCAGAGGATCTCGCCCGCGGCGACCGACAGGCTGACGCCGCCCACGGCCTCGACCCCGCCATACCGGTGGAACACGCGCTCCAACGCCAGCGCCTCGGCCGGGGTGGCGGCGCTCCGCGGAAGGGGGCCAAGAGCGTCCAGCGCGACGGGTGGGGGTGCATGGATGGGGCGAGGCTGCGCAGCCTCGGCCGCAAGGCCGTGGCGCCGGACGCTGCGGCTGCGCAGCCACCTTCCGGCGCGCTCGCGAAGCCCATGGCCCGGATGGTTCCTGCCGTCGTCGAAGGTCGAGCTCGTCATGGCCGTATCGGCTGCGCGGTTCGCATCGCGCTAGTTAGGCGTCCGCGGGCAAGGTTTGCAAACGGTTCTTAACCGCAGCGCCTGCGCTCCAGTGCCGCGCCGGGATCCTGGCTGCGCCTATTCCTCCGGACCGTCTGCGTCCTCGTCCGCGCTGGCGGATTCTGGAAGCGCGTCGCCGCCGCCGGGAACGCTCGCCAGAACGGGCCGCGAATCCAGGAGTCCGGCGGCCTTCAGCTCGTCCACCCCGGGCAGGTCCCGGAGCGATTCTAGACCGAAATGGTCGAGGAACCCGTCGGTCGTCAGCCATGTCAGGGGTCGGCCCGGCGTCTCCTTGCGCTTGCCCGGCCGCACCCATCCCGCCTCCATCAGCAGGTCGAGCGTCCCCTTGCTCGTCGCGACGCCCCGGATGCTCTCGATCTCGGCGCGGGTGACAGGGTCGCCCTTCGCGTGCTGATAGGCGATGATCGACAGCGTCTCCACCGCTGCCCGCGAAAGCCGGCGCGTGACCTCGGTGTCGACCCGCAGCTTGTCCGCAAGGTCGGGTGCCGTGCGGAACCACCAGCGCCCGCCGGTGCAAACGAGGTTGACGCCCCGGAACCGGTAGATCTCGCGGAGTTCGTCAAGCAGTGCGCCGAGATCCGCCTCATCGCCCATGCGTGCCGCCAGCGTTCGCTGGTCCAGAGGCTCCACCGCCGCGAAGAGCAGCGCCTCGAGCAGCCGCAGCTTCTGGTTTCGGGGATCGAGATCGGGCGAAAGGCCGGTCATGACCTCATTCCATCGCCCGCGCGCGCCGCAGGTAAATGGGGGCGAATGCCCCGTCCTGGCGCAGCTCCAGCGCCCCTTCCTTGGCGAGCTGGAGGCTTGCGAGGAAGGTCGAGGCAAGGGCCGAGCGGCCGGTCAGCCCGTCCGTGATGCCGGCGGGCATGAAGCTCGCCAGGGTGGACCAGTCCGGCATCCGCCCCAGGAGCCCCGAAAGCCGTTCAAGCGCCTCCTCCAGCGAGAAGAGCTGGAGCGGCGGCGGCCGCCACGTCCCGAACTCCTGGCGCCGCTTGTGGTCGGCATAGGCCTTCAGCAGATCGTAGAGCGAGAGGTCGTAGACGGAAGTCGCGACCACCCGGATTCCCTCGGGCGCCCCACGCGGATGGACGTCGCGTCCGAGCTGTGGGCGCGCCAGCAGCCGGGCTCCGGCCTGCTGCATGGCTTCGAGCCGCCGCAGCTGGAACGCCAGCGCCTCGGCCATCTCCTCGCCCGAGGGCTCCTGGCTCTCGGGCTCGGGCAGCAACAGGCGGGACTTCAGATAGGCAAGCCAGGCAGCCATCACGAGGTAGTCCGCGGCCAGTTCCAGCCGCACCCGCCTGGCCGCGGCAACGAAAGCCAGGTACTGGTCGGCGAGCTGCAGGATCGACAGGCGCGTCAAGTCGACCTTCTGGTCGCGCGCAAGCGCCAGCAGCAGGTCGATCGGCCCCTCGTAGCCGTCCAGCGAGAGCACCAGCGCGCCGTCCTCCGCCGCGGGAGCGTCGCGGGGCGGATCCTCCTCGAAGGGCGCGGTCGGGGGCGCGCACATGATCACGCCAGGCCCGCCAGGCCGAAGATCGCTTGCTGGATCGCGCGGATCGGGGGGCCCAGCAGCGTCCCGAAGAGATTGAAGCTATAGCCGAGCCGGCTCGCCAGGAAAGGCAGCAGGAACAGCGCGCCGAGAAGGATCAGGATGCCGTAGGGCTCGATGCGGCCATAGACCTGCGCGAGCCTCGGCGGCAGCAGCCCGGCGACGACACGCCCGCCGTCGAGCGGCGGCAGCGGGATCATGTTGAAGACCGCCAGGAGCACGTTCACCTGGACGGATACCACCAGCACCCGCTCGAGCCATGCGCCGACGAACTCCGGGAGCAGGATGGCGAGGTGGATCAGGAAGGCCGAGGCGAGCGCCAGCAGGATGTTCACGCCGGGCCCCGCCAGCGCCACCAGCATCATGCCGAAACGCGGATTCCGCAGCCGGTGGAACGCAACGGGCACGGGCTTCGCCCAGCCGAACAGCGCGCCGCCGGCCAGGGCGAGCATGCCGGGGAGGATAATGGTCCCGAACGGGTCGACGTGCCGGATGGGGTTGAAGCTCACGCGGCCCAGCATCCGCGCCGTGTCGTCGCCGAGCTTCCAAGCGGCCCAGCCGTGGGCTGCCTCGTGAAGCGTGATGGCGACGATCACCGCGGGGGCGATGAAGGACAGCTCGAACAGGAACTGTTCGATGGACATGTCCATCATGCGTCGGCCCCGCCCAGCAGCTCGTCCATGCGCGCGCGCAGCGCCTTCGGATCAATGGGGCTCGGCACGCGCAGCCGCTCATGCGCCGCGATCCAGCGAGCCCAGCCGGCGTCGTCCATGGGCCGGACCGCGCCTGCGACGGCCCGCATCTCGGCCATGTCGCCGTTGCAGTGCACGGCGACATCGCAGCCTGCGTCCAGCAGTGCCCGCGTCCGCGCGGCCATGTCCCCGGCCAGCGCCTGCATCGACATGTCGTCGGACAGCAGCAGGCCCCCGAAACTAAGCGCACCCCGGATCGTCTCGCCGATCACCGTCGGAGAGACGCTCGCCGGGCGTTCGGAATCGATGGCGGTGTAGACGACATGGGCGACCATGCCGATGGGCATGTCGGCCAGAACGGTGAACGGGACGAAGTCGGTGCGCGCGAGTTCGACCCGGTCGGCCTCGACCACGGGCAGCTCGAGATGGCTGTCGGCGAAGGCGCGTCCGTGACCCGGCAGGTGCTTGACCACGGGCAGGACCCCGGCATCGAGGAAGCCGAGGCAGCTCACCCGCGCGAGCGCCCCGACCATCTCCGGGTCGTCGCAGAACGCGCGGTCGCCGATCACGTCGTGCGCGCCCTGCACGGGCACGTCGCAGACCGGCGCGCAATCGATGGTGATGCCGAGCTCGTGGAGCATGTGGCCGATCAGCCGCCCGTTGATCCAGGCGGCCTCGGCCGCTGCTTCCGGGTCGCCGAGCGCGATGTCCCCGATGCGGCGCAGTGGTGGGTGGGCCGGCCAGTGCGGCGGCCGCAGCCGAGCGACGCGCCCTCCCTCCTGGTCGATCATCACGGGAGCGTCCGGACGGTCGACGCTGGCGCGCATGTCGTCGACAAGGCGCCGGACCTGCTCGGGGTCGCCGCAGTTGCGCCGGAACAGGATGAAGCCGAAGGGATCGGCGTCCCGGAAGAAGGCGCGTTCCTCGTCGGACAGCGCCAAGCCGGAGCAGCCGAAGACGGCTGCGGCAGGTTTTGATCGGGTCACGTCAGGGTCGTACCAGGAGGCAGCCCACGTTCTGGGCCTTCAGGGCTGTGCAGACCGCGGAGGCGCGGGCCTCGTCCACCGGTCCGAGCTGGACGCGGTAGTAGGTGCCCTTGGCGCCGAGATCGGCACGGGTGATGGTGGCGGGCAACGATCCCAGCTCCGACGGGAAGCGGCGCTGCAGCCGGCTCAGCTCGGATTTCGCGGTCTCGGCGCTCGGCACGGAGGCGATCTGGAGTCGTATCCCGCCCCGCGCCGGGGCCGCAGGGGCGGCCGCGGGCGGTAGCGTCGCGACCTGCGGCAGCCGGGCGACGGGCGGTGCGGTCGACACCGCCGCGGCCGGGGGCGCATGCTCCATCGGGGCCGCCGGCGCGGGCTGGATCTTCGCGATCGGCGGGGCGACCACCGGACCTTCGGCCGCGACCGAGATCGCCGGGGACGGCTCCGGCTCGTCCGGGGCAAGCGGAGGGGCCGACGGCGACGCGGCCGGCTCCGGCGCGGGTGCCGGCTCCGGCTTCGGCATGGGCTCCTCGGGGCCCGGGAGCAGGCGCTCGATCTTTCCGGTTCCGGCGCGGCCCGGGTGAAGCCGCTCATAGACCAGCTTGTCCTGGTGCGGCACCTCCATGCCGCCCGGCTGGTCAGGCCGGATCTTGGTGGGCGCGGTGCTCGCCTGGATCAGGGGCGGCGGCCCATCGGACCGCCCGCCGGATCCCGCGGCGTACCAGGCCACCGCAGAAAGGGTCGCGAGCAGCGCGCCGCCTCCGGCGAGCACCACCAGCCGGCGCGGACCCGATCGGCCGCGGGGCTGCCAGCGGGGATCGCGGTCCCCGCCATATCCCGGATCGGACCCGTCCTCCGCGCCCGGGCGGCTTGCGAACAGGCTCATCCGCGCATCTCCTCGACCGGGACCACGCCCATGACGCCAAGGCCGGACGCGATCACCGTGGCGACGGCCTTTACGAGCGCGAGGCGGGCGCGCGTCAGCTCGGTGTCGCCCTCGATCAGGAATCGCAGCGTCGCGTCGTCCTTCCCCTTGTTCCATAGCCCGTGGAAAGCGGCCGCCAGGTCGTAGAGATAGAATGCGATGCGGTGCGGCTCCCGGCTTTCGGCCGCGCTCTCGACGATGCGGGGCCAGTTGGCCATCAGCTTCACGATCTCGAGCACCTCGGGCTCGGCCAGCCGATGCAGCGGCGCATCCGCCAGGGCGGGACCCGACAGGTCGGCGCCCGGATCCGCCTCGGCGGCGTGGCGCAGCACCGAACAGCAACGCGCATGGGCGTACTGCACGTAGAAGACCGGGTTGTCCTTGGACTGCTCGGTGACCTTGGCGTAGTCGAATTCGAGCGTCTGGTCGGAACGCCGCGTCAGCATGATGAAGCGGACGACGTCGCGGCCGACCGCGTCGAGCACGTCGCGCAGCGTCACGAAGGTACCGGCGCGCTTGCTCATCTTAACCGGCTGGCCCTTGTCCATCAGGTGGACGAGCTGGCACAGCAGCACCTCGAGCGAGCCCTGCCCGCCCGAGACCGCCCGGGTAGCGGCCTGCATGCGCTTCACGTAGCCGCCGTGGTCCGCCCCCAGCACGTCGATCAGCAGCGGCGCGCCGCGCCGGAACTTGTCGTAATGGTAGGCGATGTCGTTGGCGAAGTAGGTGTAGGAGCCGTCCGACTTCTTCAGCGGCCGGTCCACGTCGTCGCCGAACTCGGTCGCCTTGAACAGCGTCTGCGGCCGGGGCTCCCACTCCTCGGGCTTCTTGCCCTTGGGCGGCTCCAGCACGCCGGTGTAGATCAGCCCCTGCCCCTCCAGCGCGTTCAGCGCCGCGTCCACGGCCCCGCTGCGGACCAACGCGCGCTCGGACGAGAAGACCTGCTCGCCCACGCCCAGCGCCTTCAGGTCCTCGCGGATACCCTTCATGATCTCGTCGATGGCGAAGTCTCGCACCGCCGGCAGCCACTCGGACTCCGGCGCATCGGCCCAGCGGCGTCCGTCGCGCGCCGCCAGCGCCTCGCCCACGTCGCGCAGGTACTCGCCGGGATAGAGCCCAGGGGGGATGGTCCCGACATCCTCCCCGAGGGCCTCGCGGTAGCGCAGGTAGGCCGAGCGGGCCAGCACCTCGACCTGCGCGCCGGCGTCGTTGATGTAATACTCGCGTGTGACGCTGTATCCCGCCTTCTCCAGCAGGTTGGCCAAGGCGTCGCCGACCACTGCGCCGCGGGCATGGGCGGCATGCAGGGGACCCGTCGGGTTCGCTGAGACGTACTCGACGTTCACGCCGCGTCCGGCGCCCGACCGGCCGGAGCCGTAGACGGTTCCCTGCTGGAGGATCGGGCGCAGCCGCTCGCGCCAGGATTCGTCGCTGAGCCGCAGGTTCACGAAGCCAGGGCCCGCCACCTCGACCGCGGTCACCTGCGGCAGCGCCCGCAGGCGGCCGGCGATCGCCTCGGCGAGGTCGCGCGGCTTCTGGCCCGCGGGCTTGGCGAGCACCATCGCCGCGTTGGTGGAGAGGTCGCCATGGGCGGCCTCCCGCGGGGGCTCCACCGCCACCCGCGCGAAGTCGAGGCCGGCCGGCAGGGCTCCCTCGGCAACCAGGGCGTCGAGGATGCCGCGGAGATCGGCGGCGAAATCGTGGAACAGATTCATCAGACCTTGGAATCCATGTCGAACAGGCGCCGGTGCTCGGCCAGGGCGAAGCGGTCGGTCATGCCGGCAATATAGTCGGCGACGAGCCGGGCGCGCAGAGTCATGTCGGTGACGCCCCCCTGCTCCGCCATCTCGGCCTGCCATTCGCCGGGCAGGCATTCGGGTTCCGAGAGGAAGAGCTCGAACAGGTCGCGCACGACCCGGCGCGACTTGCTCATGACCCGGTTGACCTTATAGTGCCGGTACATGCGGGTTTTCAGGAAGGCGCGCAAGACCCGATCATGGTCGCGCATCGTCTCGCTGAAGGCGATCACCGGCCCGCCGGACCGGCGCACGGCGGCGGGATCCCCGGGCCCGAGGGTGGCGAGGCGTCGCCGGCTTTCCGTCAGCAGGTCCGTCACCATCGCGTCGATCATGCGCCGGACCGTCTCGTGAATCAGGCGGCCGCGGTCGAGATGGGGATAGCGCGCGCAGACGTCGCGGGTGATCGCCCCGACCAACGGCAGCTCCTCGAGATCGGCGAGATCGAAGAGCCCGGCCCGCAGGCCGTCATCGACGTCATGATTGTTGTAGGCGATATCGTCCGCCAGCGCAGCGACCTGGGCCTCTGCCGAGGGCCAGGTGTCGAGTTCCAGGTCCCAGACGTCGCGGAACGCTGCGATGGTGCTCGGCAGCGGCCGGCCGGGCTGCTCGGGCAAGACCGGGCCATTGTGCTTCACGACTCCCTCGAGCGTCTCCCATGTCAGGTTCAGCCCGTCGAACTCCGCATAGCGGCGCTCCAGCCGCGTCAGGACGCGCAGTGTCTGGTCATTGTGCGAGAATCCGCCATAGGGCTGCATGCACAGGTCCAGCGCGTCCTCTCCGGCATGCCCGAAGCAGGTGTGGCCGA
The DNA here is from genome assembly GCF_017355985.1 of Arenibaculum pallidiluteum. GTDB lineage: Bacteria > Pseudomonadota > Alphaproteobacteria > Azospirillales > Azospirillaceae > Arenibaculum > Arenibaculum pallidiluteum. Next base: position 476,238 of record NZ_JAFIQU010000003.1, on the reverse strand, counting down.
GGTCGTGGGCGAGCGCCACCGCCTCGGCCAGGTCCTCGTCCAGGCCGAGGTTGCGCGAGATCGACCGGGCGATCTGGGCGACCTCCAGGCTGTGGGTCAGCCGCGTCCGGTAGTAGTCGCCCTCGTGGTAGACGAAGACCTGAGTCTTGTACTTGAGCTTCCGGAACGCGCCGGAATGGATGATCCGGTCCCGGTCCCGCTGATATGGCGAGCGCGTGGCGCTCTCCGGCTCGGGGAAGAGCCGCCCGCGGCTGAGCCCGGCCCGGCACGCATAGGGAGCGAGGCTCGCGGTCCAGTGCGCTGCGGGCGGGTCCGTGGTCATGGACCCGGACAGTACCGAGACAATCGGGCCGATTTCAACTGGATCCACCTGTTTGCGGATCGGCTCCGAGACCCTACATTTGCAGGGAATGATCCACACTCGGTGCGACAGGAGCGAATCATGGCCGAACAGGCGCTTCGGGACGAGGCCCCTACGGACGGCGCGCGCGCGGTTGCGCTGACGGAATCGGCTGCGCGGCGGGTTGCCGCCCTTCGCGCGGCGGAGGGTGACCCGGCCCTGATGCTGAGGATCACCGTTTCCGGCGGTGGCTGCTCGGGCTTCCAGTACGGCTTCGGCTTTGACCGCGCGGTGAACGAGGACGACGCCGTCTTCGAGCGTGACGGCGTGAAGCTGGTCGTCGATGAGGTTTCGCTGGACCTGCTGGCCGGGTCGGAGGTCGACTTCGTCGAGGACCTCATGGGCGCCGCGTTCCAGATCCGCAACCCGAACGCGACGTCCTCCTGCGGCTGCGGATCCAGCTTCGCGATTTGATGGGCGGGGCGCGGCGCGCTATCCAGGAGCACTGGATCAACCGCGGCCCGGCCCTGCCATGAAGATCGCAACCTGGAACGTGAACTCCGTCAAGGCGCGCCTGCCGAACGTGACGGGCTGGCTCGCCGCGGCGCGGCCCGACGTGCTGCTGCTTCAGGAGATCAAGTGCGAGACCGCCGCCTTCCCGGCGGCCGCCTTCGCCGATCTCGGCTATAATGCCGCGGTCCTCGGGCAGAAGAGCTACAACGGCGTCGCGATTCTCTCGACGGCACCCATCGAGGACCTGCGAGAGGGGCTGCCGGGCGATCCCGACGACCCCCAGGCCCGCTACATCGAGGCGACGGTCCGCGGCGTCCGCCTAGCCTCCATCTACCTGCCCAACGGAAATCCCGTGGGCACCGAGAAGTATCCCTACAAGCTGCGATGGATGGAGCGTCTGCGCGCCCATGCGCAGTCGCTGCTGAACCTCGCTGTGCCAGTCGTTCTCGGCGGCGACTACAACGTGATTCCCGAGCCGCGCGACGTCTACGCACCGCAGCAGTGGGCCGAGGACGCCCTTTTCCGCATCGAAACCCGGCGCGCCTTCCGTACGATCGTCAACCTCGGCTACACCGACGCGTTCCGGGCCGTGAACCCCGATCAGCAGCGCGCCTTCACCTTCTGGGACTATCAGGCGGGCGCCTGGCCCCGCGACCTCGGGCTGAGGATCGACCATTTCCTGCTGAGCCCGCAGGCGGCCGACCGGCTGCAGGACTGTCGCATCGACCGCGCCCCTAGGGGCGAGGAGAAGGCGTCCGACCACACCCCGGTCATCCTCGACCTGCTCGACTGAACCGCGAATAGCGCCCGTCCGGCTCCTGCCCGCAACGCCCCTTGCACCTCTCCGCCGCCGTCCTACACTCGCGCGATGGTTGATCGCTACACGGCCGCACACTTCCTGGACGACGGGAAGAAGGTGCAGGAGGACCGCCGCTCTGCGACCGAGCTGGTCAGGGCACTGGAACGCTTGGCCGCGGAGGCGGTCGGCTTGGCCGGGCGCGCGACCTCCGGGCGCCAGCGCCATCCCCTCGGCGGCTACCGGCGCTTCCGGCAAAAATATGATGATTGCCGCGCACTGGTATCGCTCATCGAGATGCGGCTTGCTGCGCTAGACGGGGAAAGGGCGGATCGGTTGCGCGAGGAGTTCTCGCGTCTCGACCAACTCATGCTGACCCTGCTGGTGCGCACCGCCAGCCGGTTTTTCGGCCGGCTCGCCCAAGCGCCGGCGATCCCGCTGGGCGCGCGCGAGGCCTTCGAGAACGAGATCGCCCTTCTGGCCGAGACTCGCGCCCGCCTTCTGGCGCAGGACGATGCAGGCGGCATCGATCCGGCGCTTCCGGTCCTGCTGGAGGCTGCCGTGAGCGACATCGCCGCGGTGATGGAACGCGTCCCGCCCCTGCCGGACTTCTCGCGCCGCGCCAGGAAGGCGCTACCGGTTCCCTGAGCCACTGCAGGCCCCGGGACCGCGCTGCGGTCCCGGGGCACAGCTGTCAGTAGCTGTCGGAGCGCCCGGAGGCGGCCGTGGCCCCCGCGCCGGCACCGCCTGTCGTCGCCGCGGACGTGCCGGTCGTACCGGTCGTGCCGCTGGCGCTACCGGCTCCCAGGCCGGTCCCCAGACCGGATCCCAGGCTCCCGGTTCCTGTCCCGCCGAGCCCACTTCCGGTGCTGCCGGTCCCGGTCCCCAGTGCGCCGGATGCGCCCGTCGAGCCGGTTGCCGTTCCGGATTGTCCGCTGGAGGAAGAGCCGGTCCCGCCAGCGTCGCGCAGCCCGCCGGTCATGCCCATCCCGCCGGTCGCGCCGGCGGTGCCCCGGCCCTCCATCATGCCCATGGTCCCGGAGAATCCGCCGGAACCCTGCTGGCGAACCCGGAGGTTGTTCTGGACGTGCCGCACGCCCGAGACCGCCTCGGCGATGTCCTCCGCGCGCCGCTTGGCGTTGCGGTTATCGACGGTACCGCTCAGCGTGACTTCGCTGCCCGAGACCGTCACGTCGATATCCGTGGCATCGACCAGCGAGTCGTCGGTCAGGCGGTCGCTGACATCCTCGCGGATCCTGTCGTCCGAACGGGTGTAGCCCCGCGGACCACGGCCCCGGTGATGCTGCGCGCCGGAGTCACCCGCCTCGGCGTCGCGGCGGCGGCGGCGCTCGGCATCGTCGTCGCCGAACCAGGAGGCGATCTCGTCGCCTGCCCGCTCGAAGAAGCCGCGGTCGTCGCCGCGACCACCTTCGCCCCTGCGGCCCCGCTCGGCGCCGTAGCGGCCCGCATAGCCGGTCTCGGACTGGCTGCCGCGGATCGGCTGCCCGTAATAGGGCCCGCCCCATTCGCGATTGCCGTAGTTCGACCGCTCCTCCGAGGCATAGCCGCGACGGTCGCTGCCACCCTCATAGCCGTAGCCCTGCCCCTCACCATAGCCGCGGCCCTCGCCGGAGGCCCGGCTTTCGCCATAGCCCCGGTTCTCGCCGTAGCCGCGCCCGCCACCATGGCCGCGCTCGCCACCATAGCCGCGATCTGCGCCGTAACCGCGACCGCTGGAATACCCGCGATCCTCGCCATAGACGTTGGCCGAGCCGTAGCCGCGGTTCTCATAGCCCGGGCTGTCGCCATAGCCCTGGCCGCCGAAGCGGCCGCGACGACCGTCGTCCTCACCGCGTTGCGGCCGGTACTGGCCGCCGGCGCCGCCGGAATATTCGCCGCCGTAGAAGCCGCGCTGATAGTCGCCGGTCTCATCCCGGCGGCCTCCATAGCCCTGTCCATATCCCTGGCCGCGATAGCCTTCGTCACGGCTGCCGTAGCCCATTCCCGTGCTGCGCCCCTCACGCCCGAAATCCTGGTCCTCGTCGTAGACCCGGTAGCGTCCGCGGCGCCGATCCTGGTAGTCGGCCATGGTCGGAATCCTCCGTTTCGTGGTGAGCCGTCTTACGGCGGCATCCCAGCAACAGGACCCGTATGGGCCGGTTCCGGCTTCACGATCCCTCAACGATTGAGAACGAGTTTATTGCGTATCCAGAACGATCCGGTGGCCCATGCTCGCGATCTCCTTCTGCGGACCGATGACCCCGGCGGCGGTGAAGCCCCTGAAGGCCGCCTGCTGCAACGCCGTGAACAAGCAGGCGGCCGAGCTGACCCTGCTTTTCGGCAGCGCCGGCGGCTCAATCGACGTGGCCTTCGACCTTTATCATTTCCTGAAGGCGCTGCCGTTGCGCCTGACCATTCACAACACGGGGATGGTCGGGTCCATGGCGACGCTGGTCTTCCTTGCGGGACAGGTCCGGCGCACGGCCGAGCAGGCGGTCTTCCTGTTCCACGACATGAGCTGGACCTACGGCGAGCCGCAGACCGTCGCGGCCACGACCCTCGGCGAGCAGGCCCTGCTTCTGGAAAGCGCGCGCAGCCGCATGAAGCAGGTCTTCCGCAGCCATACCGCCCTTGACGAGGAGCGCCTGGAACGCCTGCATTTCATGCGCGAGCCCGTGATCCTGGACGCGCGGGCCGCGCTCGACGCGGGGATCGTGCAGGAGATCTGCGACCCGAAGCTACGCTACGGCACGGAGCTTTATGCGGCCGAGTGGCCATGAGGCGCCGATCCTAGCTCCTCCGTTCGGCTGGACGCCCCCGCCCTATGGGAAGGGACCGGCCGGACGGGCCAGCTTGTGGAATTAAGCCGGGCGCGGCCGTGATCCCGGCGGCCTTCCCGTCCGTTCGCTCTTCGGCACCGGACGGCAGGCACGCTCACAGGCACGGTCAATGGCGGCGACGCGAATTCCCTCCTTCGAGACGCGCGACGGGTTCGGCCCCGTCCCGCCCCATGTGGACGATCGGCTGTCCTGGGCGCTGGAGGCCTGGCTGGACAGGGACTATGCCCGTTGCGAAGCGCTGCTGTGGGATGCGCACCGGCTCGGTCCGGGCGTGCCGGCGCCGCTCTTCGAGCTGTGCCGCTTCTATCAACGCCAGGGAGAACTGGCCGAGGCCGAGCGCGTCGCTTGGATAGGCCTTGCCGCAGCGGAGCGGACCGCCGGGCTGTCCGCGGACTGGCGCGACCTATCGGTTGCCGACATCGGCGCAGCCGCGCGACCGATCTCCCAGTTCGCGCTCGTGATGCTGAAGGCGCTGGCCGAGATCCGGCTGCGCCGCGGCGCCTATGCCGAGGCAGGAGCCATGCTGGAGCGTCTCGAGGAGCTGGACCCTTCCGACACCGTCGGGCATCGCGCCGTGTCGTCCCTGTTCGGCTGGCCGGAGGGCTGATCGCCCACCCTCGCGCGGCTTGACCGCGCCGTCACCCATCCTGTAATCGCTGGACGCCCGCGCCGGATGGGTGGCCGAGTGGTTTAAGGCTCCAGTCTTGAAAACTGGCGTACTCGCAAGGGTACCGTGGGTTCGAATCCCACCCCATCCGCCATGCGGTCGCACACGGCTCCGCTCCTTCTATGACGGCCGCCCGCCATGAGTTCCGTGCATCGCGCCTTTTCGCAGGTCTCGCCCGTTGCCGAGCTCTACAAGGTCGCGGTCGAGACGGACGACCGGACCTTCCTGTTCCCCGCGGGCAAGTACGTGTCCCAGGTCGTGGTGTCGGCCCATGGCGACCGAACGGTTCGCTTGTCAGCGATCTTCGGCTTCAACGAGAGCCACACGGATCCGGAGTTCGCCCGGTTCGGCCTGGACGAGGCCCGGGACCTTGCCCGCGCGATGGTCGAAGCCGTCTATCAGGGCCGCACGCAGCACGTGCTGAGCGACGCCGCCAAGGCCGCGATCGTCTTCAACCCCAACGGCTTCGTCCTGCGTTTCGGCGAGGGCGCCGCGCTGGTCGAGCTCTTCATCGCGTCGCCGGCGATCCTGCGCCTCGCGCAGGGGATCATGCGCGCAGTGGACCGGCTGGAGGCACCTGCCCCTCATTGAGCGTGGCGGCCCTGCGTGGGGGTGACTCGGAGTCGCCCTTGACCTCCGCGCGGAAGGATAAATTTCAGGTCCTGCCTCCCGGAACGTGCACGCACTCGCGATGTTGGCAACCAATATGGCCCCAACAGCGCAAGGATCCTCGATGCACCTCGATCCCAAGCGCCGCGAAGAACTCGCGATGCGCCGCTATCAGGCCTCCGATCGGGCAGGCGTGGAATGGCACCGGCGGCCCGAATGGGTGCGCCAAGCCTTCCGCGATGCCGTCGAGCGCGAGCACGAAGCCGTGGCGCCGTCCGCCTTCGACCCGTCCGCCGCGGGCCTCGTCCCACGGTGAACCCGCGCTTCCCCACACACCGGCCGGGAATGCCGGCGTGATGCTTCGGGAAGAGACTTGTTGACCCGTTCCATGACCCGGCCGCCCCGTCCGATCCGCGGTGCGTCCGGAGGGAGGACCGACGGCGGCGGGCGCTGACCTGCCCTTCCGCCGGGCGGGGATCCCGCCCCCGAGCGCCGAGCGTCCTGAACAGGTTCCCGTCGCCGGGAGCACTGCCCCGGGCATGTCGGCGGCGGGGCCGCAGGAGCGCCGCGACAGGCGAAGCGGCCTCCATGATCAGTTCGAGGATCTAGGTGGGACCGGCCTCAACCGTCCGGACCCCGTAGTGCCGAGGAGGGGGAAGCGAGAGCATGGTGAATTCCGCGACCGCCCAGGACACCGGGCTCAACCGTTACGTTCAGGAGGCCAACGGCTTCCCGATGCTGTCCGTCGAGGACGAGCAGGCCTATGCGACGGCGTGGCGGGAGCGCCGCGACGCGGCCGCCCTGCGCCTCCTCGTCGGCAGCCATCTGCGCCTGGTGATCAAGATCGCCCGCGGCTTTTCCGGCTATGGACTGCCGCTCTCCGACCTGATCGCTGAAGGAAACGTGGGCCTGATGCAGGCTGCCGAGAAATTCGAACCGGCCAAGGGTTTCCGCTTCGCCACCTATGCCATGTGGTGGGTCCGGGCGGCGGTGCAGGAATACATCCTCCACAACTGGTCGCTGGTGAAGATCGGAACCACCGCGGCTCAGAAGAAGCTCTTCTTCAACCTTCGCCGCATCAAGGGCCGAATGCAGGCGCTCGAGCAGGGCGACCTGCCGCCGGATGCGCTCGCCACCATCGCGCGCGAGCTCGACGTCTCGGAAGCCGAGGTCCGGGAGATGAACCGGCGCCTCGCGGCCGTCGACAGCTCGCTGAACGTCACGGTCGGCGAGGAAGGCGAGAGCGACTGGCTGGAGATGCTGGCGGACGACCGCCCGACCCAGGAGGCCGTGGTGGTCGAGGCCGGAGAGATGCGCCTGCGCCGGCAGCTCCTCGACCGCGCCATGCGGACGCTGAACCCGCGTGAGCGCCACATTCTGGCGGAGCGCCGCCTGAAGGACGAGCCCTCGACCCTCGAGGAACTCAGCAGCCAGTACGCGGTCTCGCGCGAGCGGATCCGGCAGATCGAGGTGCGCGCCTTCGAGAAGCTGCGCCGATCCGTGCTCGTCGCCGCCCAATCCCTGCGCACCCGCCAGCCGATCCACGCCTGACGGCGCCGCGCCCGTTCCACCGGTGGCTCCGGGCCGTTACCATCCGCGCCACCACATCTGCGGGGCGCGGGTAAGGGAGCATGAGCCTGCCTGATGCGGCGGAATGTCTGGCGGGACGCGTCGGCGCGGCGCTGGCGACCGCGGAGGATCCTGCGGGGGCCTTCCTGGCCGCTGTGGCCGAGGGCCCACTCGACGATCCCGTCTATGTGGTCTCGGCCATCCGCCTCGCCTTCGCGCTCGGGCTCGAAGACGCCGTCGTGATCGCCAACACGCTCGAAATTCTGGTAAATCCCCCGGAGCCGGACTGGACCGGCGACGAGGACGCCTGAAAACATGGACCTGACCCTTCCTGCTCTTCCCGCCCTGGCCGCGACGGTGCGCGTCCTCTATGTGCTCGCGATGTTCGTGGCGGCGGGCGGCGCCCTGTTCCTGACGCTGAAGACGCGGGACATGCCCGACCTCGCGCAGCGAATCCGTCCCGGGCTTCTGGCGGTGGCCGCCGCCGCGGGGAGCCTCGCCGTGCTCGACCTGGGCCCCCACGGCGCGATCCTGCGCGGCCGCGGGATCGACGGACTGTTCGAGACGGAATCCTGGTGGACCGGCTTCGCCAGCGATCGTGGCCTCGCGGTGTCGCTGCTGCTGCTGGGGCTCGGCCCGCTCGCCCTCGGGGTCGCCGGGCTCGGGCGCGGCCTCTCGGCCGTCGGCACGGTGGCGGGCGCGCTGATCGCCGTGGCATCCATGGCGGCCGACAGCGTCGCCGCCTATGCGGATCCGCGCTGGATCAGCACCACCGCCATCGTCCTGCACGGCTATGGCGCGGCCCTGTGGCTCGGCGGTCTCTGGCCGCTAACGGTCGCGCTCACGACGCAGAGTGACGAGGCGGCCGCAACCCTCGTGCGACGCTTTCTGAAGACGGCCATGGGCGCCTGGACCCTGCTCTTCGTCTCGGGTCTCGCGCTGAGCCCCGTCGCACTCGCCGAGCCCGAGGCGCTGCTCGGCACGGGCTACGGCCGGGCGTGGATCCTCAAGCTCGTCCTCGCGCTGGGCCTACTGGGTCTGGCAGCGCTGCGCACGGCCCATCTCTGGCCGCTCTTGATGGCGCACCGCCCCGGTGCCGCCGCGGCCCTGCGCGGCGCGGTTCTGACCCAGGCGGCGCTCGGATTCTCGCTCGTCCTCGTCAGCCTGGCGCTCGACATCGCACCCGTGCTGGCACCCTGAAAAGGAATCATACCACCCGTCGCAGGGGCATCGCGCGGGCCCGCTCCCCCGCCAGGCGGGATCGAGGCCCCTGCGCCGATGCCGTGTCGCGCGATGGTGCCGCGCCGGTCGAGCCGATTCAGGCTTGCGCGGCGGTAATAAAGCGTTTACCTCCACCCACCCAGCCCAACCAAAGGCATTGGGCCACTCATTTCATAAACGTAATGTTTGTATCACCGACGAATATCGATCGGCCCATGAAGAGATTCCGCCACATCGCCTCTCGTCTGCCGGCCCCGCACCGATGACGGAGACGGCGCAGAATGCCGGATCGCGGAGCCGGCCTCGCGTGATGGTGGTCGAGGACGATGCGCTGGTCGGGCTTGCGGTCCGCGTCACGCTGACGGAGCTCGGATACGAGGTGACCGGCGTCGCGGCCTCGGAGCCCGAGGCGGTCCGCTTGGCGGAGGCGACCCGGCCCGCGCTGGCCCTGATGGATATCCGCCTCAAGGGTTCCGTCGACGGTATCGACACCGCCCGCCGGCTGCGCAGCGAGTTCGGCATCCGCTCGGTCTACCTGTCGGCCTACACAGACCATCACACCATGGCGCGGGTTCACGACACCTACCCGCTGGGCTTCGTGCAGAAGCCCTATTCCGCCAGCCAGCTCCGCACCGTGCTGGACCTCGCCTTCCGCCGTCTCGGCGGCGCCTGAGCCGGATCCCCCGCCGCCATGTGGGGTCCCCTCCACCGCGGCGGAGGGGACCCGCGGGTCACTTCTGCACGAAGGCCCGGTTATAAGAGGTCACAATGGGCGAGATCAGGTAGTCCAGCGGCGTCCGCGGCGAGACCAGAATCTGAGCCTCGACCGGCATGCCCGGGATGATCCGCAGGGACCCGACCTCGTGCGGCGTCGCCCCGACGAGGCTGACGCGGACATTGTAGTAGGGCTGCTGCGTGGCCTGGTCGATCAGGCGGTCGGCCGAGACGTGCTCAACCCTGCCCGGCAGCGTGCCGATGATCCGCGTATCGTAGGCCGAAAGGGTCAGCTTCGTGTCCATGCCGGGATGGACGGCCTCGATATCCTGGGGGCGCACGCGCGCCTCGACGATCAGAGCCTGCTCGCCGGGGACGACGTCGAAGATCGCCTCGTTGGGAGCGATGACGACGCCCGCTGAGAGGTGGCGCAGCCCGACGACCAGCCCGTCCTCCGGCGCCTTGATCTCCCGCGTGGCGAGGCGGTTCGCCGCATCGCGGCGCTGCTCGACCAGCTTCGAGATCTCGGCGCGCGCGGTGGTCAGCTCGGTGAGCGACTTCTCGCGCCGCTCGTCGCGCCTCTGGGCGATCTCGCTGCGCGCTTCTGCTGCCTGCTGGCGCGACTGCGAGATGCGGGCTGCCAGTTCGCGGTCGCGGCTCTGCAGCCGCGCCTCCTCCTTCTGGAGCTCCAGCATCTTGTTCCGGGTGGCGTTGCCGTTCTCAAGCAGCCGCCGGGTGCCCCCCAGCTCCTCGCGGAGCAGTCCGAGCTCGGCACCGGTGAAGCGGCGCTGCTCGGTCAGGTTCACGGCCTCGGACTCCAGGTGCAGGACCCGCTCCTGGAGGATCTCGATCTCCTGGCGGAGCTGGACGCGGCGCACGTGGAACAGCTCGCCCTGGTTCGTGATCAGGCGTGCGACCTTGGGATCCTCGCGATAGCCGGACAGCTCGTCGGGCCAGGCGATGTCGTCCCTGTCGACGACCTCGGCCTCGAGCCGCGCCGAAAGCGCGAGCTGCGTCAGCCATTCCGCTGTCAGGATGTCGAGTCGCGCCGCGGCCTCGGTGGCATCGAGCCGGACCAGCACGTCGCCCGCGCGGATCCTGTCGCCTTCCTTCACGAGAAGCTGGCTGATGGTACCGCCCTCGGCGTGCCGGACGGTCTTGCGGCCGGTCTCGGGAACGAGGACGCCGGGCGCTATCACGGCACTGTGTAGCGGCGCGAGCGCGGCCCAGGCGCCCATGCTGCCGAAGCCGGCGACCAGCACCATGCCGCCGCCGAGAAGCAGCCCCTTTAGGGACAGCTTCGGCATCGTCGGGACGTCGGGCGACCCGCTCACGGTCTTCATCATCGGGGTTCCTTCCTACTCTGCGCCAGCTGCAACGGCGGCGCGCCGGGGCTGTGGGCGGACGACCTGGTCGCGCGGCCCGTAGGCGGCGACGGTTCCGTCCTTCAGGACCAGCACCTTGTCCGCGACCTCGAGGAAAGTGCTCTGGTGAGACAGCACCACGACGGTCGCGCCACGCTGCCGGCATCGGGCCAGGAAGCGGCGCACGGCCTCGTGTCCCGGCATGTCGAGGTTGGTGACGGCCTCGTCGAGCACCACGATGCGCGGATCGCCGAAGCCTGCGCGGGCAAGCGCGATCAGCCGCTCGGTGCCACCGGAGAGCTGGCCGTTCGTGCGTGCCTCCAGGACGTCGGTGTCGTAGCCCTGCGGCAGGGCCCGGATCACCTCGTGCAGGCCGAACTCGCTGGCGGTCCGCTCGATTTCGGCGCGGTCGACGTCGATGTAGCGGGCGATGTTCTCGGCGATCGTGCCGGGCAGCAGGTCCGCCTGCTCGGAGACATAGGCGATGCCGCGCAGGGGGTCCGCCGGACGAATATCCGCGGCATCGATCCCGTCGATCCGCACCGCGCCGGCATAGGGGCGCAGCGAGCCCGTCAGCAGCTTGCCCAGCGTGGACTTCCCGCTGCGGTTCGGGCCGAAGACGCACAGCAGTTCGCCCGGCTGCAGCTCGAAGGAGACGTTGCGCAACACGGGCTTCTGCTCGCGTCCGGCGAGGACCAGGGCATTGTCGACGACGATACGGCCCCTGATGTCCACGCCGGCGCGGCTGCGCTCGTGGCCGGACAGGAGGCGGAGGGCCGGAACCACACGGCGCCAGGCGCCGATGGACCGCAGCATGGGGCCCCAGCCGCCCGTGATCTGGTCGATGGGGGTCATCGCCTTGCCGATCAGCATGGAGGTGGCGATCATGGCCCCGAAGGACAGATGATGCTCCATGACCAGCGTGGCGGCCACGCCGTAGGCGCCGATCTGCACCATGTAGCGAACCCAGCGCGTAATGGTCCCGAGTACGGCGACCCGGTCGGCCGCGACGCCGCTCTGGGCGTTGGCGGCCAGGGCGGCCTCGGACCAGCGGTCGAGCAGCGCTTCCTGGACGCGGAGCGCGCGCACCGTCTCGCCTTGGGCGGACAGGCTCTCGGCCAAGCGCTGCCCGCGGCTGCCGACCTGGCGGGCGCCCTCGTTCCAGCGCGCCGTCAGCATCTCGCTGATCACGGCCAGCGCGACCAGCGCCAGCGTGCCGACGGCCAGCACGGCGCCGAGCAGCGGGTGGATCACGAAGATCGCGACGGCATAGAGCGGGAACCACGGCAGGTCCAGAAGGCCCTGGAACTGGGGTCGCCCCAGGAAGGCGCGAAGCTCCGAAAGGTCGTTCAGCAGCGGCTGGGCAGCCCGGCTGCGCTGACCTCCCTCCGCGTGCTCGGCCAGCAGGCGCGGCCGGAACGCGACGTCGAGATAGGTGCCGGCACGCGCGAACAGCTTGGTTCGCAGAGCCTCCAGCGCGGAGGCCATGGTCAGCGCGAGCACCGTCACGACGGTGATCATCACAAGTGTGTCGTAGTTCCCCGTGGGGATCGCCCGCGTGAAGACCTGCAGCGAGTACAGCGGCAGGGCGAGCATCAGGATGTTGATCGCGGCGCTGAACGAGATGCCGGCGATCAGAGCGGTACGGAAGGTCCTGAGACCCGGGACTGGCACTGCGCGCTTCGGGCGCGTCTGGAATTGGGTCGACATGGTTCCTCTACCTGTTTCCACCCACAGCGGAATGGCCCAATACCGACGCCTTCACGGTAAACGCGGTCTTAACCTTGCGCGCTGTGGCGGCGGTGTCACAGGTTTCTCACGTCGCGCGGCGGGCTATCCTCGCCACACGGATATGACTGGACACGGAGTTTCGATGCCGCCCGGCCGGACGATGAGGAATGCGCGCACGGGTCCGCCGCCGCCCGCCGCGTGCGGCCCCGGCCTCACGCAGTGTTCCGCGCTGGCGGGATCCCGATGACCCGCTGGCTTCTGATCGGCTTTGGCTGGGCCATGGTTGTCCTGGGTGTCATCGGCATCTTCCTGCCGGTGCTGCCCACGGCGCCCTTCGCGATCCTTGCGGCCTGGGCGTTCTCGCGGAGCTCGGAACGGTTCCACCGCTGGCTCCATGAGCACAGGGTGCTGGGCCCGCCCATACGGAACTGGGAGCGCCATCGCGTGATCCCGCCCAAGGCCAAGCTGCTGGCCGTGTTCGGAATGTGGTCGAGCCTCGTGATCGTGATCATGTTCGTGGCCGGCGACTGGACGCTGCCGGTCGTCCACGGCGCCGTGATCAGCGCGGTAACGGCCTACATCGTGACACGGCCGGGAGCGCCGCCGGGCTGACGCTGGTCAGCCGCTCCGGCCCGAAAGCAGCGCCGTGGCCTGCTCGAGCTGGCGGCGGCACTCGGCCTCGTCGCCGCGCTGTGCCGCGATGCGGGCCGAGGAGAGCATCGCCTCCGCCTGCAACCGGACCGAGGCGCGTGGCTCCGGCGAGACGGTGCCGCCCTGCGCGCCTGCCTGCGGCTCGATGGCCGGCGCTGTAGGCATGGAGTTGGGACCCGCGGGCGGCGGCGTGATCGTCGGCGTCGATCCGCCGGTGCCCAGCGGCGGCGCGATCACGCCTCCCGACTGGGCGAGCTTGTCCGTGAGCTCCTCGCCGGTCTCGTCGCCGCGCGCGACCGGCACGCCCGCGTCCAGGTCGTTGCGGGTCGCCAGCTCCTCCACCCTCCGGGCGCAGTCCTGCTGGGCCGCAGCCGGGATGGCTGGGAGGCCGCCGAGAAGGAGCGCCGACGGCAGGATGGCTGAGGCAAGAATGAGGGCACGCATGGCCGGAAACCTCTGCATGTGCGGTCCTCCATGTGAACCGCCGGGGTGGCCGCGCGTCCCGCGCCGCAGCCGTGTTAGCCCCTCAGCGGGGCCGGCGGCCGACCATCCCCGCGATCACGCCTCGGGCACCGGGCGCGGCCGCCGATCCTCGCCGATCGCCACATAGGTGAAAATTCCCTCGGTCACTCGGATCGGTTCTGCGAGCGTCCGGCGCCGGATCCAACTGTCGACGCGTATCGTGATCGAGGTGCGGCCGACCCGCTCGATCGTGCAGTAGCAGCTCACCTCGTCGCCCACCAGGACGGGAGCGTGGAACTTCATGGCCTCGATCCCCACGGTGGCGACGCGTCCCTGCGCGCGCTCCATGGCGACCCAGCCGCCGGCCAGGTCCATCTGCGAGAGCAGCCAGCCACCGAAGATGTCCCCGTTGGGGTTCGTGTCGGCCGGCATTGCGATGCTGCGCAACGCGGGACCCGCGCCGGAATGAGGAAAAGGAGATGTCATAAAGGGTCTCCGATACTATATTTTGGGGATGCATATGGCGCCGGGACACAGCCCTTCGCCCGATGCCTTGCCACCGCCTCGACTGAATACCACCGATACGGCCATGAGCGACCTGTTCCAGAACACCGCCCGCGAGCGCGAAAGCTATACCGCCGGAGACATCGAGGTCCTCGAGGGTCTGGAGCCCGTCCGGCGCCGGCCCGGCATGTATATCGGGGGCACCGACGAACGGGCGCTGCACCATCTCGTCGCCGAGATCCTGGACAACGCGATGGACGAGGCCGTCGAGGGCCACGCCACGCGCATCGACCTGGAACTCGCCGCCGACGGCAGCGTCGTGGTGCGGGACAATGGGCGCGGCATTCCCATCGACGAGCATCCGCGCTTCCCCGGAAAGTCGGCGCTCGAGGTCATCATGACCACGCTCCATTCCGGCGGAAAATTCTCCGGCAAGAACTACGCGACCTCGGGCGGTCTGCACGGCGTCGGCCTGTCCGTTGTGAACGCCCTGTCGGACCGACTCGTGGTCGAGGTGGCGCGCGACCGCCAGCTCTGGACGCAGAGCTACAGCCGCGGCACGCCGCTGGGCCCACTGGTCTCGCTGGGCGCGGTGCCCAACCGCCGCGGCACCACCGTCCGCTTCCACCCGGATGCCACCATCTTCGGCGAGGGGGCGACGTTCCGTCCCGAGCGCCTCTACCGCATGGCGCGCTCCAAGGCCTACCTCCACAAGGGCGTCGAGATCCGGTGGAGCTGCGCGGCCGAACTGCTGGGCCCGGAAGCCGCGACGCCGCAGAGCGAGACGCTGCGCTTTCCCGGCGGCCTGCAGGACTACCTGACGGCGGCGCTGAAGGACCGCGAGACGGTCACGCCGACCGCCTTCGCCGGCGAGGCGGTGTTCCCGGGCGACCAGGGTCGCGTCGAGTGGGCCATCGGGTGGCCCGATGACGACGAGGGCTTCGTCCACTCCTACTGCAACACGATCCCGACGCCTCAGGGCGGCAGCCACGAGATGGGCCTGCGCGCGGCCCTGCTGCGGGGCCTCAAGGGCTTCGCGGAGCTGACCAAGCGCAAGGGCATGGACCAGGTCACCGCGGACGACGTGGTCGGCGGCGCCACGATCCTGCTTTCCGTGTTCATCAGGGACCCGCAGTTCCAGGGCCAGACAAAGGAGAAGCTCGCCACCGCCGAGGCGGCGCGCCTGGTCGACCAGGCCATGAAGGACCATTTCGACCACTGGCTGTCGGGCCAGCCCCAGGCCAGCCAGGTCCTGCTCGACCGGCTCATCGAGAAGGCCGAGGAGCGGCTGCGCCGCCGCCAGGCCAAGGAGACCTCGCGCAAGACTGCGACGCGCAAGCTCCGGCTGCCCGGAAAGCTCGCCGATTGCGCGCGCAACACGCCCGAGGGAACCGAGATCTTCCTGGTGGAGGGCGACAGCGCGGGTGGCTCCGCCAAGCAGGCCAGGAACCGGGAGACCCAGGCCATCCTGCCCCTGCGCGGCAAGATCCTGAACGTCGCCAGCGCCACCAACGAGAAGATGCGTGCCAACCAGGAGCTCTCCGACCTGTCGCAGGCGCTTGGCTGCGGCATCGGCAAGGAGTTCTCGGTGGACAGGCTGCGCTACGAGCGCGTGATCATCATGACGGACGCGGACGTGGACGGCGCCCACATCGCCTCGCTTCTGATGACCTTCTTCTACCGGGAGATGCCGGGCCTGATCCAGAACGGCCATCTCTACCTGGCGCTGCCGCCCCTGTACCGCCTGAGCCATGGCGGAAAGTCGGTCTACGCCAGAGACGACCGGCACAAGGACGAGCTGATGGCGACCATGTTCAAGGGCAAGAAGCCTGAGATCAGCCGCTTCAAGGGCCTGGGCGAGATGCAGCCGGCGCAGCTCAAGGAGACCACCATGGATCCCGGCAACCGAACCCTGCTGCGCGTGGTGGTCCCGGACCCGCACGATCCCGTGCAGGAGCCCGAACACAAGGAAACGCTGTCGCTTGTCGAGAGTCTGATGGGACGTCGGCCAGAGCTGCGGTTCCAGTTCATCCAGGAGCGCGCTCGCTTCGTGCGCGACGAGGACATCGACGTCTAGTTCGCTCGCCGGCGAGCGAGCCGGCGCGGACCGTGGCACGATGGCGGAAGCGGGTCGACCGCGAAGCTCAGCTCTCTCCAGGACCTCCGAAAGCAAAAAGGGCCGCCCTGCCGGGCGGCCCTTTCGCGCATGGTGCGGCCGGAGATCAGCCGCGCGCCCCGCTCGGATTGGTCGTGCCCGGCTGAGGTGACGCGACGGATTCGTTCGTCGTGGCGCTTGCCGAATGGGTCGCGTGACCCGGACAGGCGCTGGCAACCCCGGCGCTCAGAAGAGCGGCGAGACCGACGACGATGGCAACCGGCCTGGCTCCATGAGACATCGGATCACCTCCTTTCAGTTGGTTGGCACTGCGATGAGTATGGCCGCTGCGGGCGCCAAGGTCCAGGGCATCGTCCAGGTCATACCGGGCCAGGAATGACATGTCCCGGCATTGACCCCCACGCGGTGGGGCGACATGGTGCAGCGTCCGGCCGACCAGCCCCGGCCGCTCCTCCGGAACTCCATGAACCTTCCCTCGATCCTCCTGGCGCTGGCGGTGCTTCTGTGCCTCGTCGGGCTCATCCAGCCCGTCGCCCTGCGCCTCCGCCTGCCCCATAGCATCCTGCTCGCATTCGTCGGCGTCTGCGTGGCGCTGGTGCTTGGCTTCCTGCTGCACAGCAACCTGACGGACGCCTTCAACGACATCGCCGAGCTGGTCCTCGGCCTGCCCATCAACTCGGGCGTCTTCATCTATGTCTTCCTGCCGCCGCTGCTCTTCCAGGCCGCCATGGGGCTCGACGTGCGCCGCATGGCGGAGGACGCGGCTCCCATCCTCCTGCTCGCCGTGGTGGCCGTGGTCATCACCACGGCCTTCGTCGGGTTCGCGCTGGCGCCGCTGACCGGTCTGCCGCTGGTCGCCTGCCTGCTGCTTGGCTCCATCGTCGCGACCACCGATCCCAGCGCGGTCGTCGCGATCTTCCGTGACCTCGGCGCGCCGGAGCGCCTCACACGCCTCGTGGAAGGCGAGAGCCTGCTGAACGACGCGGCTGCGATCGCGATCTTCGGGATCCTCCTCGGGCTCCTCGTCTCCGGCCGCCCGCCCGACCTCGCGGCGGGGATCGCGTCGTTCCTGCACGCCTTCGTCGGCGGCATGGCGACCGGAATCATCGCCGGCCGCCTCGTGCTTGCCGCGATGCCGCTGATGCGCGACCTGCGGACCGCCCAGATCACCTTGACCGTCGCCCTGCCCTACGTCGTCTTCATATTCGGCGAACAGTATCTCGAAGTCTCGGGGGTGGTCGCCGCGGTCGCCGCCGGCCTGGTGATGGCCGCTCTGGGCCGTACCCGCATCTCGCCGGACAACTGGCGCTTCCTCGAGGAGATGTGGGAGCAGATCGCGTTCTGGGCGGGTTCGCTCGTCTTCCTGCTTGCGGCAATCCTGGTCCCGCGCATCCTGATGGATGTCGAGCGCTCGGACGTGTTGCCGCTTCTGGCGCTGGTCGCCGCCACGCTGGCCGCGCGCGCGACGGTTCTCTTCGGGCTCCTGCCGATGCTGAGCTGGGTCCGGCTGGCCGAACCCGTCAACGCTGCCTACAAGCTGGTCATCCTGTGGGGCGGGCTGCGCGGCGCCCTGACGCTGGCCCTGGCGCTGGCGGTCACCGAGAACCGCGGGATCGAAGCGGGCATCAAGCAGTTCGTCGCGGTCGTGGCAACCGGCTACGTCCTGTCCACGCTTTTCGTGAACGGGCTGACGCTGCGCCCGCTGATCCGCCTGCTCGGGCTCGACCGGCTATCTCCGGTCGACGCGGCGCTGCGCCAGCAAGTTTTGGCGCTGTCCCTGGGCAATGTCAGGGATGCACTGCGCGAGGCCGCGCGCGAGCACGAGATCGGCCCCAAGGTCCTTCGCGACGCCACGGGGCCCTACGAGGCCCGCATGGCGGAAGCGTCCCGCCGGGCGGACATGGACGATGCGATCACCGACCGCGACCGTGTCGCCATCGGCCTCGTCGCGCTGGCGAACCGTGAGCGTGAGCTCGTCCTCGATCACCGGCGTCAGGGAACCGTATCGCCCCACATCGCCGAGCGCCTCCTTCTGATGGTCGGCCGCATCGTCGAGGCAGCGCGCAGCGGCGGCCGCCTCGGATACCTGCGCGCGGCACGGCGCATGGTCGCGTTCGGACCGGACTTCCGCGCAGCGCACCTGCTGCACCGGCGCTTCCGCATCGACCGGCCGTTGATCGGTCGGCTCGCCGACCGTTTCGAGACGCTGATGGTGTCGCGCATGGTGCTGCGCCAGCTCGGCACCTTCACGGACCGCAAGCTCGCGCCGCTGCTGGGACGCCGCGTCGCGGACCTGCTGGCCGAAGTCGTCCGGGGGCGCATCGACGCCACCGGCAAGGCGCTCGACGCCCTGCGCCTCCAGTATCCCGAGTATGCGGATGCGCTGGAGCACCGCATCCTCAATCAGACCGGAATGCGGCTGGAGCGGTACGAGTACGACACGCTGCGCGACGAGCACCTGATCGGACCGGAGCTTCACGGCGACCTGCTGCGCGAGCTCCAGGCCGCCGAGGACCGCGAAGCGGCCCGCCCCAGTCTCGACCTGGGGCTCGACACCCCCGACCTCGTCCGCCGCTTCGAGATGTTCGACGGCCTGGACGACGCGGACCTCGACAATGTCGGCCGGCTCTTCGTCGCGCGCTTCGCCGTGCCCGGCGAGACGATCATCCGCAAGGGCGACAGGGGCGACAGCGCCTACTTCATCTCCTCCGGCGCGGTCGAGGTGCTGCTCCCCGGCCGCGCCGTGCGGCTGGGCCGTGGCGACTTCTTCGGCGAGATGGCCCTGATGAGCGGAAAGCCGCGCAGCGCGGACGTGCGGGCGCTCGGCTATTGCCGGCTCCTCGTTCTGCGGGCCGCGGACCTGCGCCGCTTCCTTCGCGTCAATCCGGCGCTGCGGGCCCGCTTCGAGGCCGCGGTTCGGGCCCGCAACACGGCCGACCACGCGGCCGGCGAGGCGGCGCTCGCCTCCCGCAGGCCCCCAACGCCCGGCGCCAAGGCCGCCGGCTGAGCGCAAAGGGACGGCGGCACCCCTTTTTCCCTGCATGCAGGGCTCTCGGTCCTGGTTCCGATTAGCCGAACGTTAACCTTAACCGGGTCATAAACGGAGTGCGCGGTCGCCGAGGCGGCCATCGGGTTCCGCCGAGACGGGATCCGCCCGACCCCCTACGCGGTAAGGACGAAGTCATGCACGACGCCCAGACCCTCGATGCCGAAATCACCCGGATGTACACCACCGGGGAGAGCACCACGGCGATCTCGCGTAACCTCGGCCTTCGGGCTTCCGAGGTGATCAGTCGTATCCGCGCGCTGAATCTGGTTCCCCCGGGCATGGGCTTCCGCCGTCCCACCAATCCCGAGGCCGTGGCACCGGTCAAGGAGACCGCCCCGGCCTGCAGCATTTCCCCCGCCCCGGCCCAGCCATCCCGCGAGCCGGCGCCGGAGCGCGCGGCCCGCAAGTCCCCCGCGGCCGCCGAGAAGCCCCGCTCGCGTCGTGCCACCGCGGCCGCCGACGCGGCGCTGGTGGGTTACGACGAGGACGAGGATGGCGACGATCTCGCGACGCTGCCCGGTCGACCCAAGGGCTGGCTCGTCACCGAGTCCGAAATGAACGCGATCTTCACCCGCGGCCGCGGACGGTTCGAGGACGTCCGCCTGCGTCAGGTCCGCCGCTGACGAGGCCCGGAAGGGCCCGCCTCGGGATCGCGCCCGGGCCCTTCCGCCCCGAGTGATTCAGGCGAAGCCCGCGACGGCGTGCGGCAC
This sequence comes from Arenibaculum pallidiluteum, assembly GCF_017355985.1. Lineage (GTDB taxonomy): Bacteria > Pseudomonadota > Alphaproteobacteria > Azospirillales > Azospirillaceae > Arenibaculum > Arenibaculum pallidiluteum. The sequence goes on along the minus strand of NZ_JAFIQU010000003.1, from coordinate 456,382 downwards.
GTAGGGCGCCTCCAGCGCGGCGATCTCTTCCGCCGTCAAGCGGACGCCCAGAGCTGCGACGGCATCATCCAGGTGATGCAGCTTCGTGGCGCCGACGATCGGGGCCGTCACCCCCGGCTTCTGCAGCAACCAAGCCATCGCCACCTGGGCCCGCGGAACCCCGCGCGCCGCCGCAATTGCCGCCACCGCCTCGACGACCTGGCGGTCCGCCTCCTCCGTGGCGGCGTAGAGCGTCCTCATGTACTGGTCCGTCTCCGACCGGGCGCTGGTCTCGGCCCAGTCGCGCGTGAGCCGGCCGCGGGCCAGAGGGCTCCATGGAATGACGCCGATTCCCTCTTCCCGGCATAGCGGCAGCATCTCGCGCTCCTCCTCGCGGTAGAGGAGGTTCAGGTGGTTCTGCATGGTCGCGAAGCGCGCCCAGCCGTTCCGCTCCGAGATCGCCAGGGCCTTGGCGAACTGCCAGGAATACATGGACGACGCACCGGTGTAGCGGGCCTTGCCGGCGCGCACGACGTCGTTCAGCGCCTCCAGCGTCTCCGCGATGGGCGTCTCCGGATCGAAGCGGTGGATCTGGTAGAGGTCCACGTAGTCCGTCCCGAGGCGGCGCAGGCTGGCGTCGATCTCGCCCAGGATCGCCTTGCGCGACAGGCCGGCGCCATTGGGGCCCGGGCGCATCCGGCCGTGCACCTTGGTGGCAATGACGATCTCGTCACGGTTCGCGAAGTCGCGAAGCGCCCGCCCGACGATCTCCTCGCTCGTCCCCGCAGAATAGACGTTGGCGGTGTCGAAGAAGTTGATGCCGAGCTCCAGGGCCTTGCGGATGAAGGGCCTGCTCTCCTCCTCCGGCAGCGTCCAGGCATGGTTGCCGCGGCCGGGATCCCCGTAGCTCATGCAGCCGAGGCAGATCCGCGACACATCGAGGCCGGTGCGGCCGAGCTTCACGTATTCCATGCGGCTCCTCCTGGTTCGCGCCGCGAATACTGGGCACCAAAGGCGTGCGGTCGCAAAGATAAATCGGGACCACCTTCCCCTTCGGGGCTGGCTTCCGCCCCAGCGGGGCTGGCTGCATTCAGGCGACGGCGCCGCCCTGCAGGGTGACGGAGAGGGAGCCAATCTCGGCGCGAACCAGCTTCTGGCGGAACGCGGCGGTCCCGGTCTCGAAGGTCGTGACCCGGCCGGCTCCATGGCCGCGCACGAGGCTCCTGCCCCGCATGCTTGCGGCCGGCGGGACGCCGAGCAGATCCAGCACCGTCGGCGCGATGTCGATGATGCCCGCGGGCGCGCTGCTGACACGCCCGTCCGTCAGGTCGCCGGCACGGCAGATCAGCACGGTGTTCAGCTCGAGCCGGTTCAGGCCGCCATGCATGCCGCCCCCGACGGGAACGCCCCCGGTGATAAGGCCCAGGCCCGGCAGCCCGAACGGGTCCGGCTCCTCGGACGAACGCAGGACGTAGACGAGGTCGGGCTGCCGGGCGTGGTCCAGCCCGACCAGCGACAGCGCGAAGCTGCCGGGTGCCTGACCTTCAACCTCGTTCCGTGCCGGCGAGAAGATCATGCCCGTGAAGGACTGCTCGGCGAGCCAGGCGGCGATCCGGTCGCGCCGGCCCGCATCGCCGTCGAGTACGCGGATCTCGCCCATGTTCCCGCCGGTCACCGAGATCGCCGCGCCGGCCAGCGTGCGCGCGCTGGCGGCAAAGGCCGGGTGCCCGGCCTCGCGCAGGCGCTCGACGATCGGGACCTCGCCGCGGCTGGAGATCTGCCCGTGGTCCGAGGCGGCGATCACCGCCCAGCGCTCGGCGTCGGGACGGCTGTCGATCCAGTCCAGGATACGGCCGAACGCCGCATCGACGTGCCCCAGCACGGCCAGGGTCTCGGGCGCGCCCAGGAACTTGTAGTGGTAGGAAGTGTCGGGCTCGTTGAACCAGATCAGCGCCGCGTCAGGGCGCATCGTGCCGAGGACGTGCCCGACGAAGACCTCGGTCGCGTATGTGATCTCGTCGAAGCGCGGCAGCGCGCGCGCCGGCGGCGGGCCGAACCGCGCCGTCACCTCCTCGACCGCCTCCGGCGTCGGCGTGTGGTCGCGGCCGAGGATCGAGAAGGTCCAGTGACCGTTGGCGCGCGCCCTGGGATTGATGAGATGGGCCGAGCCCGCCGATCCCGTATGCACCACCGCAAGACGGCGGCCCTCGGCAGCAAGGCGGTCGCCGAAGGTCTCTGCCGTCACGAAGCGGCCGCCGGTCGCGGATTCGGCAAGGGCGATGTCGGCGGCGCGGCTGGTATCCAGCACGTGACCGACGGCTGCCTGGGGGAACAGGAACGCGTTGCCGACGATACCATGGACGGCCGGCGGCGCGCCGGTCGCGATGGAGGTCGTGGCGACCCGCGTCATGGACGGAAAGACCGACCGCGCCTCCCGGAACCACCTGCCCTGCCGTGCGAAGCGCGAGAGGTTGGGCGTGAGCTCCGGAGTCAGCATGTCGGGCCTCAACCCGTCGAAGACGCAGATCACGACGTGGTCCGCCCGCGTGGGCGCAGTCATGGCAATCCCCTTTCTGGTGAGGCGTGTCGGAAGGGCTCCGCCCTCAGCGGAGCGTCGGGTCAAGCCGGTCCCGCAGCCAGTCGCCCACGAGGCTGACGGCCAGTGTCGTCAGCACGATGACCGTCGCCGGAGCCAGCATGATCCACGGCGCGCGCGTTATGTACTCCCGTCCGTAGCCCACCATGTTGCCGAGGCTCGTCATGGGCGGCTGCACGCCTAGCCCCAGGAAGGACAGCCCGCTCTCCAGCAGGATCACCTCCGGGAAGGTGAGGGTCATGGAGACGATCAGGGTCGAGGCGATGTTCGGCAGGATGTGCCGGAGATAGACCCTGGCCGGGCCGGCGCCGATCTGGCGCACCGCGCCTGCATAGCTCTGCGCCCCCGCGGCAATCGCGAGGCCGCGAGCGATCCGCGCATAGCGCTCCCAGCCGTAGAGCCCCATGAGGCAGACGAAGAGCGGAAGCGAGTTCCCGAAGAACGCCAGCACCGCCAGGGCCAGCACGAGGAACGGCATGGCCGCCTGGAAGTCCGCGAGCATGAGCACGACCTGCTCCACGATGCCGCGAAAATGCGCGGCGAGGAACCCCATCAGCGTCCCCAGCGCGGCAGATATGACCGTGGCGCCGAAGGCGATCATCAGGGAGATCCTGATCGAAACGATCAGGCGCGACAGCACGTCCCGGCCGAGCTCGTCCGTCCCCAGCGGATGCAGCGGATCGCCCGGCATAGCCAGGCGGTTGCGCAAGTCGTAGGCGGTGAAGCGGTAGGGCGCCGCGACGTCGGCGAGGAGCGCGGTTGCCAGCATCAGCAGGATCCAGCCGATCCCGAACCAGACGAGCGGCGGGATGCGTCGCCGCGTGGGAGCGCTGCCCCCGGCCGCTGCCGCGAGTTCGGCCATGGCTCAGTGTCCTCCCTTGGCGCCGGACCTTAGGCGCGGGTCGAGCAGCCCGTACATGAGATCCACCACGAAGTTCGCGGTCACCATCGTGACCGCCACGAGAAGCAGGATGCACTGCACGACAGCGAGGTCCCTATTGGAGACGGCGACGACCAGGAGGCGGCCCACGCCGGGCCAGGAGAAGACGCTCTCGACGACCACCGCTCCCGCGATCAGGCTGCCGACCATGAAGCCCACGATCGTCACGGTCGGGATCGCGGCGTTCGGCAGAGCATGGCTCAGCACGGCCCGGCGCCAAGGAAGCCCCTTGGCGCTGGCCGTTCGCATGTAGGGCTGGCCGAGGACCTCCAGCATCGCGCTGCGGGTGAACCGTGCCAGCACGGCGGCCCCGCCGATGCCCAAAGTCATCGTCGGAAGCACGGCGTGGAGCCATCCGTCCTGCCCGCCCGATGGCAGCCAGCCGAGTTGCACCGAGAAGACCAGCACGAGAACGAGTCCGAGGACGAAGCTCGGCACCGTGAACCCCGCCACAGCCGCGACCATCACCAGCCGGTCGACGGCGCTGTCCCTGTGCAGCGCCGCGTAGATCCCGGCGGGAATTCCGAGGCCCAGCTTGATCAGGAGGGCCGGAAGGGTCAGGGCGAGGGTCGCGGGGATTCGCTCGGCGACGAGTTCGATCGCCGGGCGCCCGTCGCGCATGGACTGGCCGAGCTCGCCCTGGGCGATGGCGCCGAAGTAGCGCAGGTACTGCTGCCAGATGGGATCGTCGAGGCCCCAAGCCCTGCGGAAGGCCGCGATCGCCTCCGGCGGGGCGTCGACGCTCATGATCAGGAGCGCGGGATCGCCGGAGAGGCGCAGCACCACGAAGGCGAAGGTCACGACCAGCGCAACGGTGAGCAGCGCCCGTCCCGAGCGCAGGAGCAGGAAGCGCAGCATCAGACCGCCGCCCTCAGAGGTTGTGCCCCGTCCTGTGCCAGGTGGCACGCGACATGGCGCCCGCCCGGCAGGGGCAGCAGCGCCGGGCTCTCGACCCGGCAGACCGAAGCCGCCACCGGGCAGCGGGGATGAAAGGCGCAGCCTGCGGGTCGCGCCGCCGGGTTGGGCGGGTCCCCCGCCAGGATGATGCGCGGCCGTCCCCGGCGGGCCGGGTGCGGAGAGGCCGAGACCAGCGCCGCGGTGTAGGGATGCGCCGGCGCCGCGAAGACGGCGTCTGCCTCTCCCTCCTCGACGATGCGGCCGAGATACATGACCGCGACCCGGTGGCTGACCTGGCGGACGACCTTTAGATCGTGGCTGATGAACAGCATGCCCAGGCCGAACTGCGCCTGCAGGTCGACGAGCAGGTTCACGACCTGAGCCTGGATCGACACGTCGAGCGCCGAGACGGGCTCGTCGCAGACCAGAAGGTCCGGTCCGGTCGCGAGGGCCCGCGCGATCACGGCGCGCTGGCGCTGCCCGCCCGAGAGCTCGTGCGGATAGCGCTGCCCCTGATGGACCCCGAGGCCGACCGCCGCGAGCAACTCCGCCGTGCGCGCCGCGCGCTCGCTGGCGGAACCGACGCCATGGACGTCCAAAGGCTCGCGCACCTGCAATGCGATCGGCAGCCTGCGGTCGAGGGCGCCGAGCGGGTCCTGGAAGACCATCTGCATGCGGGCGCGAAGGCGCCGCCAGTCGCGGCTGCCCGGCGCGGGTAGGTCGACGCCGCGATAGCGCACCCGCCCTCCGTCGGGTCGTTCGAGGCCGAGCACGAGGCGCCCGGTCGTCGACTTGCCCGAGCCCGACTCCCCGACGAGGCCGAGCGTTCGACCCTTCTCTATGGCGAGCGACACGCCGTCCACGGCCTGCACCGTCGTCGGACGGCCGAAGAGCCCGCGGCGCGTGGAATACAGGCGGACCAGCGCGTCCGCTTCGAGCAGCGGCGCCGTCATGCGCCGACCGCCCGCCGATCCGCCATGGCAGGTCCATGCGCGCGGATGCAGGCCGCCGCCCAGCCCGGCACCTTCTCCGAAAGCGCGGGGACCACGTGATCGCAGGCCGGAACGCGGCGGGGGCATCGAGGGGCGAAGGAGCAGCCCGGCGGAAGGTTGCCCGGGGGCGGCACCGTCCCCGGGATGGGGTCGAGCCTGCGCCGCGGCCCGTCCAGCGGGGGCAGCGCCGCCAGCAGCCCCTGGGCATAGGGATGGAGCGGCTCGTCGAAGACGGCTTCGGCCGGCCCCGCCTCGACCATGCGCCCGGCATACATCACGCATACCCTGTCGCTCGTCTCGGCGATCACGCCGAGATCATGGCTGATCAGCACCAGCGCCATGCCGGTCTCGCGCCGGACCAGGGTGAGGAGGTCCAGGATCTGCGCCTGGATCGTGGCATCCAGTGCCGTGGTGGGCTCGTCCGCGACCAGGAGGTCGGGATTGCCGGCCAGCGCCATTGCGATCATCACGCGCTGGTTCTGGCCGCCCGAGAGCTCGTGCGGGTAGGCGTCGAGCCGCCGCGAGGCATCGGGAATGCCGACGAGTTCGAACAGCCGCCGCGCCTCAGCCCGGATGGCGGCGCCGCCGAGGCCCCGATGAAGCGCCAGCGCCTCGCCGACCTGCCTGCCCAGCCGGATCACCGGATTCAGCGCGCTGGCGGGGTCCTGAAAGATCATTGCGATGCGCCGGCCGCGGACCTCGTCCAGCACCGCCGGCGGCACGCCAAGGAGCTCGCGCCCCTGGAGCCGGACGCTTCCGCTCACCCTTGCCCTCGCCGGCAGGAGGCCAAGTGCCGCCAGCCATGTCACCGACTTGCCGCAGCCGGATTCCCCGACGATGCCCACGGCCTCGCCCCGCGCGATCGCGAGGTCAATCCCGTGAAGGGCCCGGACGCCGTCGAAATCGACCGTCAGGCCACGGATCTCGACGAGGGGTGCTTCCTGGTTCCGGTGCATGATGCCCTCACCTTGTTCAGCTGCGCATGCCGCCCCAGTTGCGGCCGCGGAAGTCCATCACGAAGGACTGCGCGGCCCGCCACTGGATGTCCCGGCGCTTGGCTGTGAAGTTTGCGGTCTGATGCAGCACGGTGTAGGCGGGATCCTCGCGCTCGCAGATCTCCAGCATCCGGCGAAAGGCCTTCCGGCGCCTGTCGCGGTCGGTCGAGGTCTCCATCTCGGCCGAGAGGGTGCCCATTTCGTCGTTGCGCCACTCCCCGATCTGCCATTGCTGGCCCGTCGGCCCGTGCTGGGCGACGAGTGACGAGACGGGGTCGTTGAAGGGAGCGCTGTTGGACCAGTCCCGCACCGCCCGCGTCGCGCCCTTCTCGAGCACCTGCGGGAAGTTCTCCTTCATCTGGATCTCGACGTTCAGCCCGATCTCGCGCCAGCTCTCCACCAGTACCTGGGCCGTCGCGACCTGGTTCGTGTAGTAGTTGCTCAGGAGCCTGTAGGGGATCGGATCGCCGGCATAGCCGGACTGCTTCACGAGCCTCCGAGCCTCGGCCGGGTCGTAGGCAGGCACCGCCCAGTCCGCCTGGAACAGGTCGCCGTAGAACTCGAACTGAAGGCCCCTGGGCACCTGCGTCCTCCCGCCCCACAGCGCATCGACGATGGCTTGGCGGTCGATCGCATGCGTCATGGCGCGCCGGACCAGCGGATTCGCGAGCTGGGGATGGTTCTTGTCGAAGACGGTCATGCGATGGTTGGTGATCAGGCCACCGACCACCTCGTGACGGGGGTCGCGCTCGATCTCGGCGATCTGGTCCGGCGGGATGTCGCAGGCGAAATCGTACTCGCCGGAGCGCAGCCCGTTGATGCGCGATGCGACCTCGGGCACTTCCACGAAGCGGATCTGCTTCAGCGGCGGACGACCGCCCCAGTACTCGTCGAACGCCTCCAGGACCAGCACCTGGTCCGGACGGAACTCACCCACGCGATAGGGGCCCGTGCCCACCGGCCTGCGCGCCCATTCCAGCCAGGAAGACGCCTCGGCAAAGGCACGGCGGGAAACGACGACACCGATGTTGCGCGAGATCCGGCCCTCCAGGGTCACGTCTGGGGTCCGGTTCACGAAGCGCACCGTGCGGGGATCGACGACCTCCACCCGGTCAAGGGCCGGGAAGCCGCGCTTGGCCACCGCGACGACCTCAGCCGGGGCCTCCCTGCCCGCAGCGCCGCCCGTCACGCTGCCGAACAACCCCTTGGCCCCGGCCTCGGTGGCGCCGCCCCACATACGCTCGGGCCCGAAGCTGAACGCGACGTCCTCCGCCGTCATCAGGTCGCCGTTGTGGAAGCGCACGCCCTCGCGCAGCGTCAGCTCGACCGTGCGCTCGTCGATCCGGCGCCAGGCCGTTGCTAGCCCCGGACGCAGCGACAGGTCGCCCGCCCAGTCCATGTCGATCAGCGTCTCGGCATAGCTGTAGAAGGTGCGGGTACCGACGTTCGACTGCTCACGCAGCGTCTCGAGCGTGTTGGAGTTGGCGATCTTCTGGACCGCGACCGTGATCGACGGCCGGTCGTCCCCCTGGGCGATCGCGAAGCGTGGCAGGATCAGCGGCGCGGGTGCCGCTGCCATCAGCCCGATGGCATGGCGACGCGTAAGCATGGGCATGGAAGGCTCCTGGATGGCGGCCGGCGAATGGTCCCGGTGCGGCGATCAGCTGCGCATCCCGCCCCAGTTCGGGGAGCGGAAGTCCATGGCGAAGGCCGGCGCCGCCCGCCACTGGAGGTTTCGGGGCTTTGCGGTGAAAGTCGCGTTCTGGTGCAGCACGGTATAGGCCGGATCCTCGCGCTCGCAGATCTCCAGCATGCGCCGGAAGGCATGCTTGCGCCGTGCCCGGTCGGTCGAGGTCTCGAGCTCGACGGAGAGCCTGTTCATCTCCTCGTTGGTCCACTCGCCGACCTGCTGCTGCTGGCCGTTGGGCCCGTGCTGGCTGACGATCGAGGAGACCGGGTCGTTGAACGGCGCCGAATTCGACCAGTCGCGCACGGCGCGGCCGGGCGTGCGCTCCAGGACCTGCTGCCAGTTCTCCTTCATCTCGATCTCGACGTTGAGCCCGGCCTCCTTCCACATCTCGGCTAGGAGCTGCGCCGTCGCGGTCTGGTTGGTGTAGTAGTTGTTGAGCAGCCGGTAAGGGATCGGGTCGCCCTTGTAGCCGGCCTGCCGGACGAGATCGCGGGCCAGCTTCGGGTCGTAGTCCGGGATCTTCCAGTCCTCGACGAACATCTCGCCGTAGTAGTCCCACTGCAGGCCCTTCGGGATCCGCGTGCGGCCGGCCCACAGGCTATCCACGATCGCCTGCCGGTCGATGGCATGGCTGAAGGCGCGCCGGATCAGCGGGTTCGCGAGCTGCGGATGGTTCTTGTCGAAGACGGTCAGGCGGTGGTTCAGGATCGTGCCGCCCTGGACCTCGAAGGCCGGGTTCCTCTCTATGCCCGCAATCTGATCCGGGGGGATGTCGCATGCGAACTGGTATTCGCCAGCGTAGAGGCCGTTGATGCGCGATGCGACCTCGGGCACCTCGACGAAGCGGATCTGCTTCAGGGGCGGCCGACCGCCCCAGTATTCATCGTGGGCCTCGAGGACCAGCATCGAATCCGGACGGAAGTCCGCGACCCTGTAGGGGCCGGTGGTGATCGGCCGCCGGGCCCAATCCAGGTAGCTCGGCGCCTCGTCCCAGCCGCGCCGGCTCATGATCTCGCTGCCGTAGCGCGAGATGCGGCCCTCGATCGTCACGTCGGGCGTGCCGTTCACGAAGCGCACGGTGTACTTGTCCACGGCCTCGACGCCCAGAAGGGCCGGCCAGGCTCGGCGCGCCACGGCCGGAACCTCGGGCGGCAGCTCCTTGGTCACCCGGTTCAGCGGGTTGCGCTCGTCCACGCGGATGGTCTCGCCGGCGCTCGGCCTGGTGTCGCCGAACATGCGTTGCCGGCCGAAGGAGAAGACGACGTCCTCGGCCGTCATCTCGTCGCCGTTGTGGAAGCGCACGCCCTGGCGCAGCTTCAGCTCGACGGTCCGGTCGTCGATGCGGCGCCATTCGGTCGCGAGCAGCGGCACGGTCTCGAGGCTGCCCTGCCAGTTGCGGCCGATCAGCCCCTCCCAAAGGGACGAGAAGAAGATCCGCTCGCCCACGTTCGACTGCTCGCGCAGCACGTCGAGCGTGTTGGAGTTCGAGACCTTCTGCACCGCGATGGTGATCGACGGGCGGCTGTCCGCCTGGCCGATCGCGAAGCGCGGCAGGACCAGCGAGCCGGCGGCGGTGCCGGCGGCCAGGCCGAGTGCGCCTCGGCGCGTGATGTCAGCCATCATTCCTCTCCCGTTCCGGTGGTTGCCGTGCCGCGCTCCTCGAGCCCGCGGGGCGTCGCGCGGAAATGAGTCAGCGTTCGGTCCGCATGGCGGAGCCGCCAGGACAGCGCCTTCTGGGCGTAGTCGCGCACCAGCGCGGCGTATTCGGGGTCCTCGGCCCGGTTCACGAACTGCTGCGGATCGCGGGCGAGGTCGAAGAAGAGCGGCGGCAGGGCGGCGAAGTGCACGTATTTGTACCGGGCGTCCTGGATGACGCAGAGGCTCGACTCGTCCATGCCGAGGCCCAGCACGGGCTCCGGCCGGTCGTAGAAGACGTCGCGGAAGTCGAACTCGTAGTGGAGCTCCGTTCGCCAGTCGCGCGGGGCCCCGCCCCGCAGCAGCGGCAGGACCGACCGGCCGTCGCAGGCGCGCGGCACCTCGCCTCCGAGCCAGTCGATCACCGTCGGCATGACGTCGACGCTCTCGGTGAAAGCATCCTCGATGACGCCGCGGCGCCCGGGACTGTCGGGATCCTTCACGACGAAGGGAATGCGGAAGCTCTCGTCGTGATAGCCGATCTTGCCGAGCAGGTGGTGGTCGCCGAGCTGCTCGCCATGGTCGCTGGTGAAGATCACCAGCGTGTCGTCCCACTGTCCGGTTTCGTCGAGATAGGCGAAGACCCGGCCCAGGCAGTCGTCGATCTCGGTGATCAGGCCGCAATAGGTCGCCCGCATCTGGCGGATCTCGCGCTCGTCCAGCGTCGCACCGGAACCCTCGGCCCCGTGGAAGAAGGAACCGCGCCGGATCGAATCCACGTAGTGCCGCAGCAGCGGATGCTGCGCCGCCTCCTCGTCTGCGCTGGCCGCACGCACGGGCGCCGGCATGTCCTCCGGCCGGTACATGGCATGATAGGGCGCGGGCGCCACGAATGGCGGATGCGGCCGGTAGTAGCCGAGATGCAGGAAGAAGGGCCGGCCGTCGCGGCCCTTCAGGTAGGTCAGGGCACGTTCCGTGAAGAACGCGCTGTCGGAGAGCTCCTTGGGAATCCGCGCCGGCCGGTCGGTGGCGCCAGGCACGGCATCCTCGCCCTCGGGAAGCCAGATGTCCTCGCGCCGCGGCGGCAGCGGGAAGCCCCGCTGGGCAACCCAGCCGAAATACCCGTCCATGTTCGGCTCGAAGGCGCCGACCGAGCGGAAGCCGTCCATAAGATCCCCGAGCACCAGGAAACGGGGGTCCTTGGCAGAGGTCGTGCGGGGATCCGGCGTCGTCGTGGTGTAGCCGATCAGCGCGGGGTCGTAGCCGAGCCCGCGGAGTGCCTTGCCGAGGTTGAAGTGACGCTGGTCCAGCGGGACGGTGTTCTGAACCGCCCTGTGGTTCATAAGGTACAGGCCGGTCAGCAGGCTGGCGCGGGCGGGACCGCAAGGCACGCAGGTCGTGACGTGGTTGCGGAATGTGACGCCCTCGCGGCACAGCCGGTCAAGGTTCGGCGTCTCCAGGAAGGGCGCCTGCCCGTTCGCGCGCAGCAGATGCGGCACGAAGTCCGCCCGCCACTGATCCACAACGATGAGCAGGACATTGCGGCGCGCCATTCCGATTCCCCTTCATTGCCCGGAAGGGGATGTAGCCGCGCCATGCTACGGCGGCATGTAACTGTGGTTTACGTTTTGTTAAGAAGGCGAATGAGCTGGCACACGCCCGAAGACGAGCGCCCTCCCATCTTTGCCCGCGCTGGTTCTACATTTCTATAATGGCCCAATTCGATCGCAGTTGACACTGCTGACGTTGTAGAATACGAGACTACCACGCGCCGATTTGAGCCATCAGCTTGCGGGCGCGAAACAAATGCAGCTAAAGCGCGTGGGCATTCCGCCCCGGCACGACGCTGCGGCGGACCCCGCGCGGTCCGCCACCGGTGCAATGCGCGCGCCTGCCGCGCGTCCATGGAGGTGGTGAAGAATGCTGTCGTCTCCCCTGTTCCGTTCGGTATCGCGCTCCCTCTCGCGCGCCGCCCTGGCTGCGGCCGCGCTGCTCTCCGCCGCCTCGCCGGCCCTGGCCGCGGAGAAGCTGGCCGAGCTGCGGATCGACTATGCGACTTACAACCCGCTGAGTTTGGTGCTGAAGAGCAAGGGCTGGCTGGAGGAGGACCTGAAGAAGGATGGCACCTCCGTCCGATGGGTGCAGAGCCTCGGCTCCAACAAGGCGCTGGAGTTCCTGAACGCAGGCAGCCTCGACCTCGGCTCCACGGCAGGCGCCGCGGCGCTGCTCGGCAAGATCGGCGGCAATCCCATCAACTCCGTCTACGTCTACTCCAAGCCGGAATGGACAGCGCTGGTTGCGCGCGGTGATTCTCCGATCAAGGCCATCGAGGACCTGAAGGGCAAGCGCATTGCGGTGACCCGCGGCACGGACCCTCACATCTTCCTGATGCGGGCACTGGCCTCCAAGGGCCTGACGGACAAGGACGTGAAGCTGGTGCTGCTGCAGCACCAGGACGGCCGCCTCGCCCTCGAGAAGGGTGACGTCGACGCCTGGGCCGGGCTCGATCCGCTGATGGCGCAGGCTGAGCTGGAGCTGGGGGCCCGCCTCTTCTACCGCGACGCCGCCGCCAACACCTGGGGGGTGCTCAACGCCCGCGAGGAGTTCGCCCGCGAGCACCCCGGCACCGTAGCCCGCGTGATCGCGGCCTACGAGCGGGCCCGTGACTGGGCCAAGGCCAATCCGGCCGAGCTGCGCTCCATCCTGGCCGCGGCCGCCCGCCTGCCCGAGAACGTCGCGGCCCGCCAGCTCGAGCGGACCGACCTCGCCTCGGGCGCCATCGGCGCCCCGCAGACCGAGACGATCGTCGCCGCGGGCCTCGCGCTGCAGCAGCAGGGCGTGATCGCGCCCGAGATCGACGTGAAGGCGACCACCGCCGCGCTGATCGACGACAGCTTCGTCAGGCAAGCTGGCCTTCGCTGAGGTACGTGCCATGGCCCTGACCGAGCGCATCGCCGCCCCCCTCCCCGCCACGGCCGCCCCTTCCAGCCGGCCGTCCTGGCGCTGGGCCCTCGGGCTCGTGGTGCCGGTGGCGCTGGCGCTCGGCTGGGAGGCGGCGGTCGCCCTTGGCTGGGTGAACGGCCGGCTTCTGCCGCCGCCCTCGCGCGTGCTCGCGACGCTCTGGGGCCTCGCCCTCTCGGGCGAGCTGATCGTGCATGTCCTCGCGACGCTCTGGCGCGTCGCGCTCGGCTTCGTGTTCGGCGTCGTGGCCGGCACGGTCCTGGGGGCGCTCACGGGATACGCGCCGCTGGCCCGGGCCATGCTGGACCCCATGGTCCAGGCGCTGCGCAGCATCCCGTCGATCGCCTGGGTGCCGCTCTTCATCCTGTGGTTCGGGATCTTCGAGACCTCCAAGGTGACGCTGATCGCGACCGGGGTCTTCTTCCCGATCTACCTCGCGCTTTCGGATGCGATCCTCTCGGTCGACCGCAAGCTGGTGGAAGTCGGGCGGATCCATCGCCTCTCCGGGCCCGAGCTGGTCTGGCGGATCCTGCTGCCGGCGGCCCTGCCGAGCTACGTCACGGCCCTGCGGGCGGGGCTGGGGCTCGGCTGGATGTTCGTCGTCGCAGCCGAGTTCATGGGCGCGTCGGAGGGCCTCGGCTACCTGCTCGTCGACGGGCAGATGACCGGCGCCGCGCCGGTGATCATGGCCAGCATCCTGTGCTTCGCCGTCCTCGGCAAGGTCACCGACCGGCTGCTCGGCGCCCTGGCAACGCCTTTCCTGCGCTGGCAGGATGGTTTCGGAACACGACGCTGAGGACCGCGGAATGCTGAGCGTCCAGGATCTTTCCAAGCGCTATCCCACGGGCACGCTCGCGCTCACGGGCATGGACCTCACCGTCGAGGCGGGGGAGATCCTGGCGATCGTGGGCGGCAGCGGCTGCGGCAAGAGCACACTGCTGCGCCTGGTGGCCGGACTTGAGACGCCCACGACGGGCAGCGTCGTCCTCGACGGGACCCCGGTGCGTGCGCCCCGGGCCGAGATCGGGCTCGTCTTCCAGGAACCGCGCCTGCTTCCCTGGCTCACGGTGCGGCAGAATGTCGGCTTCGGCCTGCGCGAGCTGCCGGAGGCGGAGCGCCGCCGCCGCGTCGACGAGGTGCTCGCCCGCGTCGGCCTCGCCGACTTCGCCGATGCCTGGCCGCGCGACCTCTCGGGCGGCATGGCACAGCGGGTCGCACTGGCCCGCGCCCTGGTCGCGCGGCCGCGGGTCCTGCTGCTGGACGAGCCCTTCTCGGCCCTGGATGCCTTGACGCGCTACGATCTCCAGGATCACCTCCTGCAGCTCTGGGAGTACGACCGGCCGACCATGGTGCTGGTCACCCACGACATCGAGGAGGCCCTGGTGCTCGCCGACCGGATCATCGTGCTGCAGCCGCGGCCGGGCCGGATCCAGGCCGCCTTCGCGCCCGGCCTGTCGCGTCCGCGGGACCGGACCGACCCGGCGCTGGAGGCCTGGAAGCGGCGGCTGCTGGGCGAACTCGATCTTTCCTTCAAGTCGCGACGCACAGGCGAGGAGCAGTTCCCCGCCGCAGCCATCTGAGGACGAGCATGAACGCAGACGAGCTCCGCAACCTGCAGGCCCCGCTGAAGGACCGCTACCGCGAGGATCCTGACGCGGCCGTGGTCACGCTGAAGGCACGCGGGAGCCTCGACGAGTCCGCCATCGCCTGCAAGGTCGAGACCGGGCGCGCCCTGGTCGAGGCGGGCCTGCACCCGGCGACCGGCGGCCCCGGCACCCAGGCCTGCTCGGGCGACATGCTGCTCGAGGCCCTGGTCGCCTGCGCCGGCGTCACGCTGAAGGCGGTGGCGACTGCCCTCGCCTTCGACCTGCGCGGCGGTACCGTCTCGGCAGAGGGTGACCTCGATTTCCGCGGGACGCTCGGCGTGTCGCGCGAGGCGCCCGTCGGCTTTCGCGCGATCCGGCTGAAGTTCGAGCTCGATACGCCGGAGCCGGAGGACCGCATCGCGACGCTCACCAAGCTGACCGAGCGCTACTGCGTGGTCTACCAGACCCTCGCCAACCCGCCGCCGCTGAAGCTCGACATCGCGGCCCAGGCCTGAGATCCGTCTCCGACATCGCGGCGTTCCTCGCCTCCGACCCGGAGATCCGCGGCATCCTCGCGGCCGTCGCCGCGCTGGAGCTCCAGGATTCCTGGGTTGGGGCGGGCCTGCTGCGCAATGCCGTCTGGGACGGCCTGCACGGCTTCCCGCGCAGTCCTGCGGCGGACATCGACGTCATCCACTTCGATCCCGCCAGGGCGGGCCCCGAGGCCGATGCCGAGATCGAGGCGCGGCTCCATGCCGACCGGCCGGGGCTGCCGTGGTCCGTCAGGAATCAGGCGCGCATGCACCTGCGCAACGGCGACGCCCCGTATCAGAATTCTCTCGACGCCGTCGCGCGCTGGGCCGAGACCGCAACGGCGATCGTGGCCCGGCTGCGCGACGGCCGCGTCGAGGTCGCGGCGCCACACGGGGTGGAGGACCTGCTGGCCCTGCGCCTTCGCCCCGTTCCCGACTGCCGCGGCGGGATAAAAGCTCTCCATGCGCGCTGCCGCGACAAGGGCTGGCTGCGCCGCTGGCCCCGGCTCGTCATGGTGGCGGGCGAACGGTCTCAGGCGTAGAGGATCCAGTCGCGCATCAGCACCGTCGCAGCCTGCGGCTGCTCCATGGTCGCCATGTGCCCGCAGTCCTCGATCACCGCGAGGCGCGCGCCGGGTATCATATCGGCCATCTCGGCATGGACCGCGACATCCGACAGGGGATCCTGGCGCCCGCACAGCACCAGCGTCGGGCAGGCGATCTGCGGCAGGCCCGGCCAGGAATCGGGGCGGGCGATGATCGCCGCCTGCTGGCGTGCGAAGCCGTCGGGACCGACGCGGCCCGCCATGGCCTTCATCCGCGCCACCAGCCCGGCATCCTCCAGCCGCGCGGGATGCAGGAAGCTCGGCAGCAGCGCGGGCAGGATCCGGTCGAACCCGCCACGGGCGGAAATGTCCAGCAGCGCACGCCGCCGCTCGGTCTGCTCGGGGGTGTCCGCCCGCGCATTGGTGTCCAGGAGGGCGAGCTTCGCCACCCGATCCGGGGCGCGGCGCAGGATCTCGAGCGAGACGTACCCGCCCATGGAGAGACCCGCGAGGGCGAAACGCCCAGGCACCGCCCGGAGCACCGCCTCGGCGAGTTCCCCCACGCTGTCGGCGAGATCCGTCCGGACCACCACCGGCTCCGCGACCTCGGAGAGATGGGCGGTCTGGTGGGCCCACAGCTCCGCATCGCAGAGCAGGCCGGGCAGGAGGACCAGGCGTATGCGTGCGCTCATCGGGCGTGAACTCACTTGATCAGGGCCAGGACGTCCTTGAAGACGGGCGTGCCCGCGCGCCCCATCCATTCGAAGGCGACCATCTCGGTGGAGACGACGCGGATCCCTGCGCCCATCATGCGGCTGAGGGCCAGCGCGCGATTCTCGGGATCGCGGGAACCCGTCGCGTCCGCGGCCACGTAGACGTCGTAGCCGAGGGCGCGAAGGCCGACGGCCGTCTGAAGGACGCAGACATGGGCCTCGGTGCCGCAGATCACGATCTGCCGCCGCTCCAGGGACCGGATGCGATCCAGGAATCCTGGCTCGGCGGCGGCCGAGAAATGGATCTTCTCCACCGTCGCCCCTGGCCCGATTGCCGCGGCGAGTTCGGGCACGGTGGCGCCGATCCCCCTCGGGTACTGCTCGGTCGCCAGCACCGGCACCTGGAGAATGCCGGCGGCTTTCACCAGGATTCCTGCGCGCTCGACGACCCGCTCGGCGCCCGCGATTGCGGGCAGCAGGCGCTCCTGAAGGTCGACGACGAGCAGGATCGAATCCTCGGCAGCGAGCAGCATCATCCGGTCCTTCGAGCCCGTCTTTCCTTGTCGCGGCAGCCTAACGCAAGGGGCGATGTGCGAAAAGCGCCGTGGAATTGCCCGAAAAGTGCCGAACGGGTTGACAATTGACCTTGGTATTCAGTACAGCGGCACCATCTGTGCGGAGTGCCGGACCGATCCGGCACCGACACTTTCCGAATGAACAGGATTGATGACCTTCTCGGAACTTGGGCTCGGGCCCGAAGTCCTTCGCGCCGTTGAGGACGCGGGCTATACCCAACCGACGCCGATCCAGGAAAAGGCAATTCCGTGGGTGCTGCAGGGCCGTGACGTGCTCGGCTGCGCGCAGACGGGAACCGGCAAGACGGCGAGCTTCACGCTCCCGATGATCGACATCCTCGGCCAGGGCCGGGCGCGGGCGCGCATGCCGCGCTCCCTGATCCTTGAGCCGACGCGCGAGCTCGCGGCCCAGGTCGCGGCCAATTTCGAGACCTACGGCAAGTACCACAAGCTCAGCATGGCGCTGCTGATCGGCGGCGAATCCTTCGGCGACCAGATCAAGAAGCTGGAGCGCGGGGTCGACGTCCTGATCGCGACGCCGGGCCGCATGATGGACCTGTTCGACCGCGGCAACATCCTGCTGACGGACATCAAGGTCCTGGTGATCGACGAGGCCGATCGCATGCTCGACATGGGGTTCATCCCCGATATCGAGCGCATCGTCTCCCTGCTGCCGCGCATCCGCCAGACGCTCTTCTTCTCGGCCACCATGCCGCCGGAGATCCGGCGCCTGGCCGACGCCTTCCTGATGAACCCCAAGGAGATCACGGTCGCCCCGCCGGCCTCGACCGCGGGAACCGTGACGCAGGCCCTCGCCATCGTGCACCGCGAGGACAAGCGGGCGGCGCTGCGCCACCTGCTGCGGACGGAGGATGTGAAGAACGCCTTCATCTTCTGCAACCGCAAGCGCGACGTGGCGATCCTGCACAAGAGCCTGCAGAAGCACGGCTTCAATGCCGGGGCGCTGCACGGCGACCTGCCGCAGAGCGTGCGGACCGAGACGCTGGAGGCGTTCAAGCAGGGCGACATAACGCTGCTCGTCTGCTCCGACGTCGCCGCTCGCGGCATCGATATCAAGGGCGTCAGCCACGTCTTCAACTTCGACGTGCCGATCCATTCCGAGGACTACGTGCACCGGATCGGCCGGACGGGCCGCGCCGGCATGTCCGGCCGCGCCTTCTCCCTGGCGACGTCCGAGGACGGGAAGTACGTGGCCGCCATCGAGAAGCTGATCGGCAAGGAGATCCCGGTCATCGCGATCGACGGGCTGGAGCAGCCGGCCTTCGAGGAGGGTGACGACCGCCGCCGCCGGCGTGGGGCCAAGAGCTCCGACGAGCCCCGCGAGAGCCGAGGCCGTCGGGACCGCCGGCGTGGCCGCGAGGACGAGGGCCGCGCGGACGAGCGCCCGGAAACCCGGGCGGACGAGGCCGTGGAGCGCGTCGAGCAGACCGCGCGCCCGGAACGCCCCGAGCGATCGGAGCGCGGAGAACGGCTGGAGCGCGCCGAACGGGGCGACCGCGCCGAGCGGTCCGAGCGCTCGGAGGGCGGCCGGCACGATCACCGGCGCGACTTCCGGGCCGACGGGCGGCCCCGTCCGGAGCGCGGCCACCGCGACGAGCGGCGTGACGAGCGGCGTGACGATCGTCGGCGCCGCCGCGACGACGACGATCTTGACGAAGCGGTGCTGGGCTTCGGCGACCACGTCCCCGCCTTCATGATGCGCCAGCGCGCGCGCCCGGCAGCGCTGGAGACCGGCGGCGAGGAGGGCTGAGGCCTTGCAGACGATCTTCGTCCAGGTCAAATGCGAGCTCGGCCGCGCCTACGAGGTCGCGGATACGGCGATCCAGCAGGTCGAGCAGGTCTCCGAGGTCCATTCGACGTCGGGTCAGTACGATCTACTGATGAAGTGCTACCTGGACGACGGCACGGATATCGGCCGCTTCGTGACCGAGCAGATCCAGACGCTGCCCGGCGTGAAGGACACCTTCACGCTGATCACCTTCAAGGCCTTTTCCTGATCCCCGCGGCGCCGCTCGGCGCCGCTCTCCACCCCGACGCGACACGGCCCCCGCGCGGCGCCGTGCGGCCGCCGTTACACTTTGTTACAGTTGGCGCATCCGCGGGACACAAAGGGGAAACGAGTCGGCGCTAGCCTCCCGGACGAGGCAAACTGCTCCCGATGGTCATGACCCGCTCCCGTCCCGTTCGTTCCGGAAGGCACCCGTTCGGAGTGCGCACGTGCTGACGCGTCTTCTCGCGACCGCCATCATTGGTGGCGCGCTGGCATTCGGCGGCTGGTGGTACGGTGGCGTCCATGCCGACCAGGGTCCGGCGCACACGACGGTCGCCGTCAAGCGGGGATCGGTGGAGCGGTCGGTGACCGCCGTCGGCAAGATTGAGCCGCTCCAGTTCGTCGACGTCGGCACCCAGGTCTCGGGTCAGCTCCGCAAAATTCACGTGCAGCCCGGGAACGTGGTCGCCACCGGCGACCTGCTGGCCGAAATCGACCCGACGGTCTACGTGACCCGCGTCGAATCCGACCGCGCCAACCTGCTGGGGCTGGAAGCGCAGCTTGCCGAGCGGCGCGCGACCCTGAAGCTCGCCCAGCAGCAGCTGCAGCGCCAGGGCGAGCTTCTGAAGGCCAATGCCACGAGCCGCGAGCTCTACGACAGCAGCGCGACCGAGGTCGAGGTGGCCCGCGCGCGCATCGGCGCGCTCGAGGCCGAGATCGGGAAGGCGCGGTCCAGCCTCACCGCCAACGAGGCCAATCTCGGCTATACGCGGATTACGGCGCCCATGGCCGGCACCGTGATGTCGCTGACGGCGCGGCAGGGCCAGACGCTGAACGCGAACCAGCAGGCCCCCATCATCCTCCAGATCGCCGACCTGGAGACCATGACCATCCGGGCCCAGGTCTCCGAGGCCGATGTCGGAAAGCTGCGCATCGGCATGGACGCCTACTTCACGACGCTGGGCGACGCCGAGCGCCGCTGGACCGGCAAGCTGCGCCAGATCCTGCCGACCCCCGAGGTCGTGAACGAGGTCGTCTTCTTCAACGCGCTGTTCGACGTCACGAACGCCGACCGCCGCCTGATGCCGCAGATGTCGGCGCAGGTCTTCTTCGTCCTGGACCGCGCCGCCGACGCGCTGGTGGTGCCGGTCGGCGTCCTTAAGGGACGCCGCGGGCCGGGCGGGCGGCAGACGGTCGAGGTCCTGAAGGACGGCGTCGTCGAGACGCGGACGGTCACCGTCGGCGTCCAGGACCGCGTCTCGGCGCAGATCCTCTCGGGTCTCGAAGAGGGCGAGCAGGTGGTCGTCGGTCGCGGCGGTCCCGGCGGCAGGAACGGCGCCGCTGGGCCCGGCGGCACGCCCAGGTCGTGAGCGGGACCATGAACCGCATCGCCCCATCCCCCGCGCTCCCTCCCGCGCCGCTGCCCGCCTCCGCGAACGCAGCGACGCCGGCCGCTGCGATCCCCACCATCGGGATGCCGGCCAGCGCCTCGCCGCCGCGCATTGAGCTGCACGGCATCGAGAAGACCTACCGCAACGGCGATGTGGCGACGACCGTGCTGCGTGGGGTGTCGCTGGCCATCGAGCCCGGCGAGTTCGTTGCGATCCTCGGCGCATCGGGCTCCGGCAAGTCGACGCTGATGAACATCTTGGGCTGCCTGGACCGGCCAAGCGGCGGGCGCTACCTGATCGGCGGCGAGGACGTCGCAGGCTTCGGGCCCGACCGCCTCGCGGCTCTCCGGCGCGACGTGTTCGGCTTCGTCTTCCAGCAGTACAACCTGCTCCCCGGCGCCACCGCCGCGGAGAACGTCGAGATGCCGGCCGTCTATGCCGGACTGTCGCGCAGCGCGCGGGCCGAACGGGCCCACGCCCTGCTGGGCCGCCTCGGCCTCGCCGAACGGATGCACCACAGGCCGAGCCAGCTCTCGGGCGGGCAGCAGCAGCGAGTCTCGATCGCCCGGGCGCTGATGAACGGCGGCGGAATCATCCTCGCCGACGAGCCCACCGGCGCGCTGGACAGCGCCAGCGGGCGCGAGGTGATGGACCTGCTGCGCACGCTGAACGCCGAGGGCCATACGGTCATCCTGATCACCCACGACGCCGAGGTCGCGGCCGAGGCCCACCGGCGCATCCGCATCGCCGACGGCCGGATCGTCGGCGACGACGGGGACCGGCCCGGCGCCCCGCGCCCAAGCCCGGCGGCGCCGTCGGGCGGCCGCGGCCGGGGCGCGCGCTTCGCAGGGGATGCCGGTGAGGCCATCCGAATGGCGCTGCGGTCCATGCGCGGCAATGCCTTCAGGACGCTGCTTACGCTGCTCGGCATCGTGATCGGGGTGGGCGCCGTGATTGCGATGCTCGCGATCGGCGACGGTGCGAAGCGCGAGGTGCTCTCCAAGATCGAGGCCATGGGCACGGACCTGCTCCTGGTCCGGCCGGGCGGTGGCCCGGGGGTACGCGGCGGAAGCGCCAGCCTGACCTTCGAGGACGCGGCCGAGCTGGCCCGCGCGCCAGGCATCCTGAATGCCGTCCCCGAGCTCGGCGGCTCGGTGACCATCCGCTTCGGCAATCTCGACTACCAGAGCAGCGCGACCGCGACCTCCGCCGAGTTCCCGGTCGCGCGGAACTGGCCGGTCGTGCGCGGCACCTTCGTGCAGCCTGCCGACGTCACGGACTACGCGGCGGTGGTGGTGCTCGGCCAGACGGTGGCGGAAGCCCTGTTCCCCGAAGGGTTCGATCCCATCGGCAAGTACATCCTGATGAAGAACGTGCCGTTCCAGGTGATCGGCATCATGGGCGAGAAGGGCGCCAGCCCCTGGGGCAGCGACCTCGACGACGTGGTCTTCATCCCGCTGACCACGGGCAGCCTGCGCGTGTTCGGCCAGCGCCACTTGCGCTCGATCATCGTCCAGGTGGCGCCGGGGACCGACATGGCGGCCGCCCAGGAGACGGTGGAGCGCGTCCTGCGCGAGCGGCACGGCGCCGAGGACTTCCGCGTGCGGAACATGGCGTCCGCGCTGGAGACCGCGACCGCGACCCAGAACACCTTCACCGTCCTGCTGGGCTCCGTGGCCGCGATCTCGCTGCTGGTGGGAGGCATCGGCGTGATGAACATCATGCTGGTCAGCGTCACCGAGCGCACCCGCGAGATCGGCATCCGCATGGCGACGGGCGCGCGCTCGGCCGACGTGCAGATGCAGTTCCTGATCGAGGCGCTGGTCGCCTGCACGCTGGGCGGGCTGCTGGGAGTAGCGGGCGGGCTCGGCACCTCCTGGGTCGTGCAGCGCTTCGGAACGCCGATCGAGCTGTCGCTGGCCCCCGTGCTGCTGGCATTCGGCTGCGCCGCCGGGACAGGCCTCGTCTTCGGCTACCTGCCCGCCCGCAAGGCCGCGCGCCTGGACCCGGTCGCGGCGCTTTCCTCGGATTGAGAGACGGACCAGCCTTGCGCCTTCCCCCTGCCCCCGCACTCGCCCTCATGGCGGCACTCTCGGGATGCGCGGTGGCGCCCGACACGACGCCGGTCGCCCTCGATGTCCCCGCGGCCTGGACCAGCGCCGCCGACACGCCAGCAGCCGGCCTTGCAGTCGACACCGCATGGTGGCGGTCCTTCGGAAACCCCGAGCTCGACGCACTGATCGGCGAAGCGCTGGTCGCCAACCCCGACCTGGCGGCCGCGCGCCAGCGCATCGCCCGCGCCGCGGCGATTGCGCGCGGCGCGAGGGCCGACCTCTACCCCGTGGTCGACGCCTCGGCCTCGGCCTCGCGGAGCTGGCAGGGGCGCGACCGCGCCTCCAACGGCTTCCGGGCCGGCTTCGACGCCAGCTACGAGGCCGACCTCTGGGGGCTCGGGCGCGCGGGCGTCACGGCGAGCGAGGCCGATCTCGCCGCAGCCGGGTTCGACCGCCAGGCGCTCGGCCAGGGCTTGGCGGCCGAGGTGGCCGCGACCTACTTCCAGTACCTGTCCCTGGGCGACCGGCTGGACCGCGCCCAGCGCGTGCTCGGGATCGCCGAGCGAATCCTCACGGTCGTCGAGGCCAAGGCGACGGCCGGCGCGGCCTCGGGGCTGGAGCTGGCCCAGCAACGCGGTGCCGTCGCCTCGCTTAGGGCAAGCCTGCCCGACCTCGCGCGCAGCCGGGCCGAGACCGCCAACGCGCTTGCGGCCCTGGTCGGAACCCATCCGGGCCGCCTTGGCATCGCGGCGCGGACGCTCGAGGGGATCACCCTGCCGGAGGTGGCGCCCGGCCTGCCTTCCGAAATCCTGGTCCGCCGGCCGGACATCCGGCGGGCCGAGGCACAGCTCGCCGCCGCGCGCGCCGACGTGGCCGCGGCCCGCGCGGCCATGCTGCCGGCGGTGCGGCTGACGGGCTCGGCGGGCTATGCCAGCGACGCCCTGGCGGACCTGTTCGATCCCGCGGGATTCCTTGCTAGCCTCGCCGCGGGCATCGTAGCGCCGGTCTTCGATGCCGGACGGCTGGAAGCGCAGCGCGACGCAACCGCCGCCCGCGCCGCAGAGCTGGCCGAGACGTATCGCGGCGCCGTGATCGCGGCCTTCCGCGATGTCGAGAGCGCGCTCGCCGCGATCCGGTACCTGGCCGAGGCCGAGGCGGCGCAGCAGGTCGCCACGGCCGAGGCCCGGCGCGCTAACGACCTGGCCGAGATCCGCTACCGCGCCGGCGCCGTCGAGTTCCTGACGGTACTTGAGACCCAGCGGAGCCTCTTCCAGCAGGAGGAGGCGCTTGCGCAGACACGTTACGCGCGCCTCGCCGCCGCCGTCGGCCTCTACAAGGCCCTGGGCGGCGGCTGGTGACCGATCAGGTCAGCGCATCACGGGCATGGTGAACTCGGCCCCTTTGCGGATGCCGGTCGGCCAGCGCGATGTCACGGTCTTCAGGCGCGTGTAGAAGTGCACGCCCTCGGGGCCGTGGACCGCATGGTCGCCGAACAGGGACCGCTTCCACCCGCCGAAGCTGTGGAAGGCCATGGGCACCGGGATCGGGACATTGACCCCGACCATCCCGACCTGGATCCGGTTCGCGAAGGTCCTGGCCGCATCGCCGTCCCGGGTGAAGATCGCGACGCCGTTGCCGTATTCGTGCCGGTTGATGAGATCGACCGACGAATCGAAGTCCGGAAGGCGCACGACCGAGAGCACCGGACCGAAGATCTCCTCCTGGTAGATCTTCATCTCGGGCTTCACCTCGTCGAACAGGCAGCCGCCGAGATAAAAGCCGTTCTCGTAGCCCTGCAGACGGATATCGCGGCCGTCCACCACCAGATTGGCCCCTTCGCGCACGCCCTCGTCCACATAGCCGCGCACCTTGTCGAGGTGCTGGCGCGTAACCAGCGGCCCCATCTCGGATTCGGGATCGGTGCCGGGGCCGACCTTCAGGGCACGGACACGCGGCGCCAGCCGCTCGATCAGCGCGTCGCCGACGCCGCCGACAGCCACCGCGACCGAGATCGCCATGCAGCGCTCGCCGGCGGAGCCGTAGCCCGCGCCCATCAGCGCGTCGGCGGCCTGGTCCAGGTCCGCGTCGGGCATCACGACCATATGGTTCTTCGCGCCGCCAAGCGCCTGGACGCGCTTACCGTGCGCGGTGCCGACCCGGTAGACGTACTCGGCGATCGGCGTCGAGCCCACGAAGCTGACGGCGGCGATGCCTGGATGCTCCAGGATCGCGTCCACCGCGTCCTTCCCGCCATGCACCACGTTGAAGACGCCCGGAGGCAGTCCCGCCTCCAGCAGCAGCTCGCCGAGGCGGACGCCGGCCGACGGGTCGCGCTCGGACGGCTTCAGGATGAAGGTGTTGCCGCAGGCGATGGCCACTGGGAACATCCACATCGGCACCATGGCCGGGAAGTTGAAGGGGGTGATGCCCGCGACGACGCCCAGGGGCTGGCGGATCGAGTGGCTGTCGACGTTGGTTCCGACGTTCTCGGAGAAGTCGCCCTTCAGGAGGTGCGGGATGCCGCAGGCGAACTCGACGACCTCCAGCCCGCGCTGCAGCTCACCCTTGGCGTCCGACAGGACCTTCCCGTGCTCGTCCGTGATCATCCGGACGATCTCGTCCGCGTGACGCTCCACCAGCTCGCGAAAGCGGAAGAGGACGCGCGCCCGCACGACGGGCGGCGTGGAGGCCCAGCCCGGCAGCGCCGACCGGGCCGCCTGCACGGCGGCGTCGATCTCCGAGGCGCCGCCCAGCGCCACGCGCGCGGCCTCGGTTCCGGTCGCGGGGTTGTACACGGTGCCGAAGCTCGCAGCGCCAGGAACTGCCTTGCCACCGATGATGTGCGGAATGGTCGCGGTCATGCTCTCCCTCCCGAAGGATGCGATTGTTGGGAACACGGTAGACATTCCCCGCCGGGCTGTCACGCCGCTGTGCCGGGCCGGTGGTGGTTGCGCCGCATGCCTGCGCTGCGCCATAAAGGCCGCCGCCTTCCCAGTTGCCGCGCGTGCCCACCGGAAATGACCCTCGGCCGATACGACCAAGAACGGCGCCGCAGGCAGCGCTTCTGGATCCTGTCGCTCAAGGCGTTCGGGGTGGCCACGATCCTGCTGCTGCTGTCGCTGTTCTCCTATCAGATCGGAGTGGAGCGCCAGAAGGGCCGGGAGGCCGCCGTCGCCACGGACGCCGAGCAGCTCCGGCGCCAGCTTGCCGAGCTGCAGCAGGCCCTGGCTCACGCCCAGGAGGCGCAGCGCTCCGCCGAGATACGGGCAGCCGAGGTCGAGGCGCGCATGGAGCGCGAGCAGCCTCGGGGCGAGTTCGCCCGGCTGACCAGGATGCTGTCCGACAAGCTCGCCGTCGGCGTCGACCCGAACCGGCTCGCATTCGTGCTCGACCAGATCCGTCCCGCCCGCGTCTGCGAAGGAAGCGAGACAAAGCGCTTCGTTCTGGGCCTGCCGCAGCAGCGAGGTGGCGCCGGGGTTACCTTCGCGGGCGGCGCCATCACCGTAAATGGCGAGGGCGTGCCCGCCCGAAACGCTCGCAACCAGCCGGAGCCCTGGTTCGATCCTGCCCAGCCGGTCGTCGTGAAGATCGCGGATGCGGGCGGCCGCAGCACCGAGATGCGCGGCATCCTGCCGCTCCGCCAGTCCCTCGTCGTCGGGGGCACCGAGCACCGCTTCGCCGCCTCGGCCGGTCCCAAGTCCTTCATCGAGGTGCGCACGGAACGGTGCCCCTTCCCCTGAGGCACCGCTTCCGCCGCCGCGCTACTTGCGAACCCAGCCGCGTCCCGGCACCTGGACGAACTGCCCCCTCGGCGTATCCTCGACAAGCTTGCGCCCGGCCAAGGCCTGGACCTGGTCGGGGGTGACGCCGTTGGCGCGGGCGATCTCGCGATAGCGCGCGACCCGCGCGGCGTTGACCCTGTCCACCAGGGCCTTCACATCCGCGGGCGCCCCATCGGTGACGATGCCGGCAAAGCCGTCCGCGCGCTCTCCGACCAGCCCGGCAGCCTTGGCCGCCTCCAGCCCGTCCTGCGCCTGGGCGGTGCCAGCCAGCGCGAGCAGGGCCAAGCCTGCCACGGCCCTCAGGATCAGTCTCATGGCGTTCCTCCCTTGGGCAGGCCGAACACGGCGGGGTCGTTCCGGAACGCCTCCTCCAGGTCGCGCTCGACCTTCACGCGGACCTCCTGCTCGATGCGGATGTTCAGGTTGATCTCGATGGGCTTCTCGGGCGCCTCGACCCGCAGCGTCGGCTGGCACCCCGCCAGGGCGAGTCCGGCCACGGCATACGCAGCCCAGACAAGCGTTCCCGATGCCCATCTCGCCGGCGCTGCGGCGGCGGGGTCAGTCCGTCTTCGCATCAAACTCCCTCATGTGTTCCAACATCGTGTCGGGAATCCGGTAGGCATCGAGGCCGCGCCGCAGGATCGTATCAAGCGCCCCCGACAGCGTGACTGTGAGCGAGACTGGATAGCCGTCGTAGAATCCGGGGTTGCGGCCCTTGATGGCGAGCCGGGCCTGCATCTCGCCGCCAGCCACGCCGTCGAGCCCCACCTCCAGCGTGTCGTACCGGAAGTCCGTCAGCGCCTTGAGAAGCAGGTCGGTGCCCTCGGCGCCCGAGGCGAGCGCCGCGGGTGGCGCCGCCGGATCGTAGCGTAGCTGGCCCGGCGCCGCCGCCGAAAGAGCGCCGCCCTCGACCGCGATCCTGCCGGCGCCGACGCTCAGCGGCAGGCTGCCCGAAAGCCGCCCCTCCGCCTCGAGCCCATCGACGTCCATCATTCCAAGAAGCGTGCCGAGATCCAGGCCTTCGGCCACGAGCGTCGCATTGCTTCGCGGGGCGGCGGGATCGAAGGAGAACGGCTCCGCGCGGACCGTGCCTCCCGCCCAGTCCCAGCGCGCCGCGGCCACCGCAAGCCGCCCGTCCGAATAGCCGATCTCCGCAAGGCCGCGCGTCAGCGGAAGACCAAGATCGACGCCGGCGACCGCCACCTTCTGGCCTGGAGGCAGCACCAGCGGCTGCAGGCTGGTCGCGGTCATGACGGCATCGAGGCCCCGCACGGTCGCGGCCCCGATCCGGAACCCGAGTCCCGCGAGCCGCAGTTCGGCTCCCCCGGACGCCTCCGCGCCCCATCCGATCCGTCCGGTCGCGGCGATCCGCCCCTCCATCTCGGCGAGACGGGCCGCCAGCGCGGGCGACACCGCATCGAGGGCCAGACCACCCGGGCCGAAGACGGCCTCGGTCTTCGAAAGACGCAGCGAACCGGCGCCCGAGGCTATGTCGTGACGCCCGGAGAGTCGCATGGGGACCGGCCCCTGCACGCTCACGGCGAGAACGATGCCGCCCCTGGGATCGCCCGATGCGCGCAGCTCGAAGGGCAGGTCGACGAAGCGGGCCGGGCGTGCGGCATCGGAGGTGGTTCCCCGCACCGTCGCCTCCAGCCCCTGCCCGGCCGCACCACCCAGCACGATGCGTCCCGCAAGCCCGCGGACGGCAACCCCCTGACCCGGCAGGAACAGGTCGAGATCCTCGGGCGCGAGCTCCAGGCGCTGGCCGGCGACCGTCACGTCGAGGACGCCCAGCGAAAGCCTGACCGGCATGCCCGAGATCTCGGCGGCCGCCGCGAAGGGCCGCAGCCGCCCCATGAGCGCCACCCCCTCCTCCCTGCGCCAGCGCAGCAGCGGCGCGTCTGGGGCCGAAGCCGCGCAGATGGTGACGGGGTGGACGCGGAGTGCTGTCCCCAGACGCATGGCACCCAACGAGACCGACAGGCAGTCCGCCGGGGCGAAGGAGGCCTCGGCGCCCGCGACCGAGAGGCGGCCGCGGGCCGCCAGCGCCGCCTCCGTGTCCGGCGCCGAGGCCAGCGTCGCGCCGGATAGGGTGAGCTCCGCATCGCCCGCCCATCCTCGTCCGTCAGGCGCCAGCTCCGCCCGCAGGGTGCCCCGCCCACCCAACGCCGGAGCAAGCAGCCCGAGATCGGACATCCGGACCTGAACCTGCGCCGCGGTGCCGCCGCCTGCCGGGTTCAGGCGCAGCTCGATTCCCTCCGCCCCCGCGTCCAGCGCGGCGCGCCCTGTCCAGCCGCCGGGAGTCTGGGCGAGATCGGCCGAGAGCGCCCCCGCCACCATGCCGCCGGGAAGGGCAAGGCGCAGCTCGCCATCCAGGATCCGGAGCACCCGCAGCGGGAGCGCGACCTCGTCGGAGGCGTCCTCGGCACCGGTCGCGGCCCCGCCCTCGCCGAAATCCGTCTTCAGCGGTCGTCCAGCCAGGGTCGGAACCCCGTCTTCGCCAAGGCCGAGGTCCAGCCGGGCCCGCCGGACCTCCACCCTTTCCGCGGAAAGGGACATCAGAGAGTCGAGGCTCCAGGTGACCTCGACGGTTCCCAGGCGCTGCTGCGTCGCGGCATCGAGCATCACCGTCAGCACGGCGCCCGCGGCGCCGAAGCGCTCGACGGCCACGCTCGCCGCCGGAAACCCGGCGCCGCGCAGCCGCTTCTCCAGCGCGCCGGAGGCAAGGCCGGGCGCGGCAAGCCAGATGCCGCCCAGCAGCAGGACGAGAAGCGCGCACGCCAGCACGATGATCGCGCCGGCCTTCACGATGGGACGAGCCATGCCGGTTCTCATAGCACGATCATCCCGTGGTGCCGGACCGCGAGGGGCGCCGGGACGGCTTTTCCCGTCCCGTCCCTTCCACTATGGTCGGCCTCCCGTGCCCGCAACGAATGGATCGCCGATGCGCTGGTTGAAAATGCTTTTCCTGGCGTCCTTCCTGGGCGCCGCAACCATCAGTGGGGAGGCACTCGCCTTGGATCCCGAGAACACAATCTACCTCGACCTGGACAGCGGCCGGGTCGTGATCGAACTCCGCCCTGATCTCGCGCCCAAGCACGTGGCGCGCATCAAGGAGTTGACCCGCCAGGGCTTCTACGACGGCCTGAAGTTCCACCGCGTGATCGAGGGCTTCATGGCGCAGACCGGCGACCCGCGGGGCGACGGCACCGGCGGCTCCGGCCAGAAGCTTCCGGCCGAGTTCAACCGTTCCGCCAAGCACGTGCGAGGGACCGTTTCGATGGCCCGCGCCGCCGATCCCAACAGCGGCGACAGCCAGTTCTTCATCGTCTTTGCCGCCGCGTCCCATCTCGACGGCCAGTACACCGTCTGGGGCCAAGTGGTCGAAGGGATGGAGTTCGTGGACGGGATCAAGAAGGGACCGTCCTCGCGGAACGGTGCCGTGCCCGATCCCGACCGCATCGTGAAGATGCAGGTCGCTGCCGACGCCAAGTGACGGCCGTCCGCCCCCGTTGGCCATGAACCCGGCGGGGGCGGCACGCATCACGCAGCCAGTGCGGCCGGCGCGAAAGGCTCCAGCCGGACCACCCCGTCCTGCACCACGAGGAAACGTCCCTCGGGGACCTCGTGCCAGGCCGCGTCGATGGCATCCAGCGGCTCCGAGACCACCAGAACGGCCCCGCGCGTCGCCTCGAAGCGGCACTGCCCCTGATCGACGGTCAGCGAGCCGCCGGCCGCGTGGAACAGCGTCGGCGACTGCCCATCGCTGGAATACCGGATTGCCATGACCCGCGCGCCGTCCGTCAGCGCCGCGGTCATGCGCAGCGGCTCGTCGACGAGATGCCGACGCATCACCGCCTCGACCTGTGCCACCGAAAGGCGGAACGCCCGCTCGGGATCGGCCTCGAGCCCGTTGGTCAGCAGCAGGTAGAAGAAGACCTCGCTGTCCGTGCTGCCCTCCCGGTGATGGTAGAGGTCCGCGGCGATCAGCACCTCCAGGTCGCGGCGCACGCGCGGCCATCCGCCGATCTTGCCGTTGTGCATGAAGAGCCAGCGTCCGTGGCGGAACGGGTGGCAGTTGACCCGCGCCGTCGGGGTGCCGGTCGATGCGCGGACATGGGCGAAGAAGAGCCCCGAGCGGATCTGCTCGGCCAGGGAGCGCAGGTTGATGTCGTTCCAGGCGGGCATCGTGTCCCGGTACAACCCCGGACGCGGCAGGTCGCCGTACCATCCGAGCCCGAACCCGTCGCCGTTGGTCGGCACATGCCCGCGCTGCGCCGAAAGCGACTGGTGGATCAGCGAGTTGCAGGGCTTGAAGAGAAGCGTGTCGATGAAGATGGGTTGGCCGGCATAGGCAAGCCAGCGACACATGGTGACCCCGCCGCGCTGTCATACGAAGCCAGCCCAGGGTCGGCCCAAGCTGGTTAAGAAGATATGACGGAACTCACACTCCGTCGCGGTCATCGAGATCCGGCCTTGCGGGCGCGGCGGGCGGCGGCCATGGGGCCGCCGCCCGGCATCAGTGCTGCGCAGCCGAGGCCAGCGCCTGGTGCTGCTCGCGCGTCTTCAGGAAGCGCAGCCCCGGGAAGTCCTCGACGGTGCGGTTCAGGTGCCAGCCGTTCCGCGCCAGGAACACCAGCGCCCCGTCGTGATCCTCGGCCAGCGCCGAGCGGTTCGCGTCCACGAAGCGCTTCACCAGCGCCGTGTCGTCGCTCTCGACCCAGCGTGCGGCGTCGACCGGCGCCGCCTCGAACCGCGCCTGGATTCCGTACTCCGCCTCGATCCGCGCGGCCAGCACCTCGAACTGCAGCGGTCCCACCACGCCGACGATCCAGTCGGAGCCCAGCAGCGGCTTGAACACCTGGCTGGCCCCTTCCTCGGCGAAATGCTCCAGCGCCTTGCGCAGGTGCTTGGCGCGCATGGGATCGTCCAGGCGCACGCGCTGCAGGTATTCCGGCGCGAAGCTGGGAACGCCGACGAAGCGGATGTCCTCGCCCTCGGTAAGGGTATCGCCGATGCGGAGCGATCCGTGGTTGGGGATCCCGATGATGTCGCCGGGCCATGCATCCTCGGCCAGCTCCCGGTCTCGCGCCAGGAACAGGACGGCGTTGTTGACCGCCAGGGTCTTGCCGCTCCGGATATGCCGGAGCTTCACCCCGCGGCGGAAATGGCCGGAGACCAGCCGCAGGAAGGCGATCCGGTCGCGGTGGTTCGGGTCCATGTTCGCCTGGACCTTGAACACGAAGCCGCTGACCTTGGACTCCGTCGGCTCGACCGGCCGGGCGTCCGCCTGCTGCGGCCGCGGCGGCGGCGCCAGCTCGCCCAGGCCGAGCAGCAGCTCCCTCACGCCGAAGTTGTTGATCGCGCTGCCGAAATAGACCGGTGTCAGGTGGCCCTCGCGATAGGCCTCAAGCTCGAAGGGCGGGCACAGGCCGCGGACCATCTCCACGTCCTCGCGCAGCTTCTTCAGGGCATGGTCCGGCAGCAGCTCGGTCAGGCGCGGATCGTCCAGGCCCTGGAGCTCGATTCCCTCGTCGACGCGGTCGCCCTGGGTGCGATCCATCAACACCAGCCGGTCGCGGAACAGGTCGTAGCAGCCCAGGAAGTCCCGGCCGGACCCGATGGGCCAGCTCGCCGGCGTCACGTGGAGCTGGAGCTGGTCCTCGATCTCGCTCAGGAGGTCGAAGGGATCCCGCGCCTCGCGGTCCATCTTGTTGATGAAGGTCGTGATCGGCACGTTGCGCAGCCGGCAGACCTCGAACAGCTTGCGGGTCTGGCTCTCGATGCCCTTCGCGGCGTCGATCACCATGACCGCGCTGTCGACCGCGGTCAGCGTGCGGTAGGTATCCTCCGAGAAGTCCTCGTGGCCCGGCGTGTCCACCAGGTTGAAAGTCCTCTCGGCGAAATCGAAGTTCATCACCGAGGCGGTGACGGAGATCCCGCGCTCCCGCTCGACCTTCATCCAGTCGGATTTCGCGCGCCGCTGCTCGCCGCGCGCCTTGACGGCGCCCGCCATCTGGATCGCGCCGCCGAACAGCAGCAGCTTCTCGGTCAGCGTGGTCTTTCCGGCGTCGGGATGGGCGATGATCGCAAAAGTGCGGCGCCGGGCGACGGCGTCAGTCAGGTCGGTCATGGCTTAGGGATGCGGCTTCTCGGATCGGCCTCTAGATAGTCCTTCATGCGCGCCATTGCCAGAAAATCGCGCCCGCAACGAACGCCGCGCGGCCGGGTTGACCGAAGGCAGTCAGATCGACGGAAAACGGAATGACGAACGCCACCCTCGACCGCGTGCTCGACGTCCTGCCGGCGACCGACCGGCGCGTGATCCGGAACAGCCCCGCCGCCGTCAACGCCGCCATCGCCGACGGCACCAGCGAGACCGTGCGCCGTGCGGCCCGGCAGCCCAGCCGCATCGACGGCAGACTGGCCGATCTGGAGCGCGAATGGGACATGGAGCGCACCATCGAGGCCAATGCAGCGCTGGTTGGGCTTGCGGGAATCGGCCTCGCCGCCGCGCTGGGGGACCGCCGCCTGCTCTGGGTGCCCGCGGCGGTGTCGGGCTTCCTGCTGCTCCACGCGTTGCAGGGCTGGTGCCCGCCCGTGCCACTCTTCCGCCGGCTCGGTGTCCGCACAGCAGCCGAAATCCATGCCGAGCGCACGGCGCTGAAGGCATTGCGGGGCGACTTCAGCGGGCTCGCGCTGCGCGGCAAGCGCAAAGGGGCGGAGACCAAGGCCGAGGATGCGATTCGCGCCGCCTGGCGCTGAGGATTGACGGTCCGCGTGCGGGCGGCGGGATCAACCGCCGGCCCGACTGTTATGGTCGACGTTACAACCATAGCGGGGAGTACGGACATGCGCAGGATGCTTTTCGCCTCGGCAGCGCTCCTGTCCCTGGGCGCCTGCGGCACCATTGAGAACATTACGGGGACCGGCGAAACGCCGAGGCCCGTTGCCACCAGCGAAACGCAATCCATCGACAATCTCGCCGCGAGCGAGCTGATGGAGATGAACGTGATCGGCCGTGACGGGTCGAGCCTCGGCGAGGTGAACGACGTGCTCGTCGACAGCCGCGGCAGGCCGCAGCGGGTTATCCTTCACAGGGGCGGCGTGCTGGGCTTCGGTGGAAAGAACGTGGCCCTGGACGTCGACGACCTCCGCCGGGCCGCCGCGCGCGACGCGCTGGTGGCGACCGACGTGACTGCCGAGACCGCGGACCGGCTGCCGGAAGCCACCACGGATGGAAGCCTCGTCTCGCTCAACAAGGGACGCCAGTCCCCCTGAGACGGCCCGAGCGCGGCGGGCCGGCCACGCCGTCTTAACGATCATTAACCCTTAAGTCAGCTTTAGCCGGCAGGGTGGGCTCCTCGACCAGAGGAGCCCATGACCCGCGCAGCCCTGATCGTCTCCCTCGCGGCCCTGGCGGCCGCTTTCCAGCCGGCGACATCCGTGGCGACCCCAGCCGCCCGGGTCGAGGGATACGAGGGCACGATCACTGCCACGGCCGAGGGCGCCGCCACCGTGATCCGTATCCGGGGCGTCATCACGCACGAGGTATCCAACGCCTTCGCCCGAGCCCTCGACGGCACCGAGGGTGGCAAGGTGGTTCTCGATCTCGACAGCCCTGGCGGCTTCACCGCGGCGGGCTATCCCATGATCGATGCCGTGCTCGCCAAGCGGGCGGCCGGAACACAGGTCACGACGCTGGTTCGCGGCGGCGCGGCCTGCGAGAGCATGTGCGTCGGCCTCTTCATGGCTGGCGAGCGCCGCGAAGCCGAACCCGGCGCCCGATTCATGGTCCATGCGCCGCGCAGCGACCGCACGGGATATGTATCGATCCGCGCCTCGCGCGAGATGGCGGACCGCCTGAAGGCGCTCGGCGCCTCGCCCGAATGGATCGCGCTGGTCCACAGGGAAGGCGCCTTCTCGGGTGCGGTCGACCACGTCGAAAGCGCCGAGGAACTCGCCCGTCGCGGCGCCAACGTCGTCACCCACCTGCGTCTGCGCTGACATCGGACGCCGCGCGGGCGGCCCGGCCGCGCGACCCATCAGGTCCGTCCCCGTATACCCTAGGCCCGCAAACGGAATGCGGCGGCGGACCCATGACCCGCCGCCGCACCGCATCGTCCATCGCTACTCGGCCGCCTTGCTCTGCGCGACGCGCGCGACCGGCTTCACGTCCCAGATTTCCCGCGCGTACTGCGCGATCGTCCGGTCCGAGCTGAACCAGCCCATAGAGGCCGTATTGATCACGGCGCGGCGGGTCCATTCCTCGGTGTCGCGGTAGAGGCGGCGCGCCTCCTCATGCGCATCGACATAGGCCGCGAAATCGGCCGTGACGAGGAAGTGGTCGCCCCCATCGGTCAGCGCCTGGATGATCGGGCGGTAGCGGTTCGGGTCGTCGGGCGAGAAGACGCCGCTGGCGATCATGTCCAGGGCGCGCTTCAGCGACGGGTTCGCGGCGATCACCTCGCGCGGATTGTAGCCCGTGGTCCGCAGGTCGCCGACCTCCTCGGCGGTCAGGCCGAAGATGAAGATGTTCTCGGCTCCGACGGCGTCGCGGATCTCGACATTGGCGCCATCGAGCGTCCCGATCGTGAGCGCGCCGTTCAGGGCCAGCTTCATGTTGCCGGTGCCCGACGCCTCCATCCCGGCGGTCGAGATCTGCTCGGACAGGTCCGCGGCCGGGATGATGATCTCGGCCTGGGTGACGTTATAGTTGGGCACCAGCGCGATCTTCAGCAGGTCCCGCACCGCCGGGTCGTGGTTCACGACCTTCGCGACGTCGTTGATCAGCTTCAGGATCAGCTTGGCCATGTGGTAGGCCGGGGCAGCCTTGCCGGCGAACACCTTGGTGACCGGCACCCAGTCGATGGTCTGGTTGTCGCGGATCTCGTTGTACAGCGCCACGGTCTGCAGAAGGTTCAGAAGCTGGCGCTTGTACTCGTGGATGCGCTTGACCTGCACGTCGAACAGGCTGTCCGGGTTCACGTCGAAGCCGAGGACACGGCGGATATGCGCCGCGAGGCGCTTCTTGTTCTGCCGCTTGGCGCGCCGGAACTCCTCACGGAAGGTTGCGTCGTCGGCGCGCAGCCGCAGGGCCGAGAGCTCGTCGAGATTCCGGACCCAGCCGTCCCCGATGCGCGAGGAGATCAGGTCCGCCAGCGGCCGGTTCGCCTGATGGAGCCAGCGGCGTGGCGTGATGCCATTGGTCTTGTTGTTGATGCGGTCGCCGAACTCCTGGTGGAGATCCGCGAAGACCGTGCGCTTCATCAGCTCGGTGTGAAGGGCGGACACGCCGTTCACCCTGTGCGATCCGATGAAGGCGAGATTGCCCATGCGCACGCGGCGGTCGCCGTTCTCGTCGATCAGGGACAGCCGGGATAGGCGCGCGCCGTCGGTGTCCGGCCGCGCCTGGCGGACGCGGTTCAGGAAGCGGCCGTTGATCTCGTAGATGATCTGCATGTGGCGCGGCAGCACGCGCTCGATGAGGCGCACCGGCCAGGCCTCGAGCGCCTCGGGCAGCAGCGTGTGGTTGGTGTAGGCGAAGGTGCGCTGGGTCAGGTCCCAGGCCTTCTCCCATGCGACGCCGTGCACGTCGACCAGCAGGCGCATCAGCTCGGCGATCCCGATCGCAGGATGCGTGTCGTTGAGCTGGATCGCCGCCTTCTCGGGAAGCTGGTCGAAGGTCGAATGGTGCTGGAGATAGCGGCGGATGATGTCCTGCAGCGACGCGCTGGTGAAGAAGTACTCCTGCTTGAGCCGCAACTCGCGCCCGGCGTCGGTGGCATCGTTGGGATAGAGCACACGGCTCAGCGTCTCGGACAGCACCCGCTGCTCGACGGACTTCATGTAGTCGCCGTCGTTGAAATGTCCGAGATGGAAGTCGCGGGTCGGCTTCGCCGACCAGAGGCGCAGGGTGTTGATGGTCCTCCCGCCGTAGCCGACGACGGGCGTGTCATAGGCCATGGCGTACACCTTCTCGGTGTCCACCCACTTGTAGGTCCGCTCGCCGACGCTGTCGCGGATCTCCTCGACCCGGCCGTGGAACTCGACGGGGTAGAGCACCTCGGGCCGCGGGAATTCCCAGGGATTGCCGAACTGCAGCCAGTTCTCGGGATGCTCGACCTGCCAGCCGTGCTCGAAGCTCTGCTCGAACAGGCCGTACTCGTAGCGGATGCCGTAGCCGTAGCCCGGGAGGTCCAGTGTCGCCATGCTGTCGAGGAAGCATGCAGCAAGCCGGCCGAGGCCGCCATTGCCGAGCGCAGCGTCCGGCTCCATGTCGACGATCTCGTCGAGGCGCACGCCGAGCTGGTCCAGCGCGCGCTGCACGGGCTCCATCACGCCGAGATTGGCAAGGCTGTTCGTCATCAGCCTGCCGATCAGGAATTCGAGGCTGAGATAGTAGACGCGCTTCGCGTCTTCCTCGTAATAGCGGTTCGTGGTCTCCATCCACCGGTCCACGACACGGTCGCGCACGCCGATGGCGGCGCAGTTGAACCAGTCGCGCCGGGTGGCGGCATCGGAATCCTTGCCGACCTCATAGAC
The DNA here is from genome assembly GCF_017355985.1 of Arenibaculum pallidiluteum. Lineage (GTDB taxonomy): Bacteria > Pseudomonadota > Alphaproteobacteria > Azospirillales > Azospirillaceae > Arenibaculum > Arenibaculum pallidiluteum. The sequence continues at coordinate 419,962 of NZ_JAFIQU010000003.1, read as the reverse complement.
GAGATGCTCCAGGAAGGACTTCCGGAACGCATCGACGTCCAGCCCTCTGCTTTCGATCATGCGGGACGCTTGGCGAGGCTTCATGAGAGCGACTTCCTGTCGGTTCGGCGGGAACGCGGCAGCGCTCCCGGGCAAAGACCATCCACTTACGGCGTTCGTGGTTAACGTTGCGTCAAGGCACCGCGCGTCGGCGTGAGATGTTGGGGCAATTTCGACGTATTCCGCAACTGCGAAAGGGCGGCTCCGTCGCACATGGCGCGCCGTCCCCTGTCCGATCGTTCGGAGTTGAAACGTCGCCGCTGCATTTCAAGTATACCTTTGACAGGTGTAAGCGGCGCCATTCGGGCTATTTTACTTCTTTATTGCAAGAAGGGCAATTCGCGAGGAGAGCGGCGCGCAGGAACATTTCCGCTATCCCGTCCGTTCAATGGGCAAGATGAGTTGGGTACTCCCGCCGCTAGGCGGACCACGAAGCAGAAGGCCGGAAGCAGCAGAATGACGGCAGCACAGGCTTCAGAACCCATGCGCAAGCGGACCGCAAGCGCCGCAGCGGCCCTGGACCCGGACCCGCTCTCCGCGTCCTGAACCGCGGAAACACCGACGCCACCAGACCGGCCCCAGCCGGCCCGTCGCGCCGAAATGGCGCAGGGCGGAGCTTTGCCAAGGCCGAAAAGAACGAAATTGGAGGGCATGCAATGGATTATTCCTTCAACAACGAGCTCATTAGCTGCATTCCCAATCTTCACCGCTATGCCTGCAAGCTGACGAGGGATGCCGCCGCCGCTGAGGATCTGACCCAGGATTGCCTCGCCCGAGCGCTCTCGCGGTCGCACCGCTTCGAGCCCGGCACGAACATGCAGGCATGGCTGACGACCATGCTGAAGAACCTCCATTTCAACAATCTCCAGCGCGAGAAACACGTCACCAAGGTCGAACTCTGGGATCATGCCGCGTCGGTGGAGCCGTCGCAGATCAGCCGGCTCGTGTTCCGTGACGTGGATCGCGCCTTCGACAGCCTGACGCCCTGCCAGCGCAAGGTTGTCCGGCTCGTGGCCATCGAGGGACGGCCCTACCAGGAAGCGGCCGAGAAGCTGAACGTGAGCATCGGCACGATCCGCTCGCGCCTGTGCCGCGCCCGTGAGCGCCTGAACAACCTGATGGCTGCCTGATTCCACGACGACACCGAGTTCTGCACCGGCTCGCGGATTTCAACGCGCGGCCGGCGGAAGGCGAGGCCATGCGGAAGGCCCCGGCGGACACGTTCCGCCGGGGCCTTCTGCGCTTTCGGAGTTTATTGCACCTCCGGCATGCCTCGAAAGGACAGGTCGGAAGGAACCTGCCTCCATGGACCGTGTTATGCCACGGGGAGGCGCCGAACCCGCCCGTGCCGCAGGACGTAATCGGCGGGTCGGCCATCAGGGGGCAGCGCTTGCAGCCCGGAGCGCAATCGACGTAAATGAGGGACGATGTTTCGCCGGCCTGCGACGATCACCTCAGCACGTTCAGAGTTCCGGATCGCCGCCGGCGCAGCTCCCTCGTCCGCCTCTTCCCCGGGCACGGCACCATGAGGCGGGTGACCATGAGCGACATCAACGCCTATCTCGACGGTGCGTTGAGCGGGCAGGAGAAGGTCGAGGTGGAACAGGCGCTGAAGACCGACCAGGAGGCCGCAGCACTCCTGCAGCAGTACCGCCAGCAGGTGCAGGAACTGCACCGCCTCTACGACGGCGTGCTGTCGGAACCGGTACCCCCGCGAATGCTCGAGGCCCTGCGCAGGCGCGGCGACGGCTGACCCCGCAACGGGGGTCGGCTCAGTCGCCCTCTTCCATGGAAACCAGCGACGTGTTGCCGCCGGCGGCGGTGGTGTTGACCGTCAGCGTCCGCTCGGCCGCGAAGCGGTAGAGATAATGCGGGCCGCCCGCCTTTGGGCCGGTGCCCGACAGGCCCTCGCCCCCGAAGGGCTGCACGCCCACGACGGCACCGATCATGTTCCTGTTCACATAGGCGTTGCCCACGGGCAAACGCTCCCAGATACGGCGCGCAGTCGCATCGATCCGGGTGTGGATGCCCAGCGTCAGCCCGTAGCCAGTCGCCTCGACGGCATCCAGGACGGCATCGAGCGCTTCGCCCTTCCAGCGGATGACATGCAGCACGGGCCCGAAGACCTCGCGCTCGAGCAGGTCGAGCCGGTCGATCTCGAAGGCGTGCGGCGCGAGGAACGATCCGCCGGCGCATTCCGCGGGCAGTGCGCCTGCATAGAGCGTCCGCGCCTCGCGCTTCATGCGTTCCACATGGGCCTGCAGCACCGCGAGCGCCTCGCCATCGATCACGGGGCCGACATCCGTCTCGAGCAGCCCGGGATCGCCAATGCGCAGCTCCGCCGCGGCGCCCTTCAGCATCTCGATCACCTTCGGAGCGATGCCGTCCTGCACGAACAGGACGCGCAGCGCGGAGCAGCGCTGTCCGGCCGAGCGGAAGGCCGAGGTCAGCACGTCGTCGACCACCTGCTCCGGAAGGGCGGAGTTGTCGACGATCATGGCATTCTGCCCGCCGGTCTCGGCGATAAAGGGCACGATGGGCCCTCCCCTGCCGGCAAGGGTCCGGTTGATCGCGTGCGCCGTCTCGGTCGACCCCGTGAAGGCCACGCCGGCCGTGCGCCGGTCGGCCACGAGCTGCGCGCCGACGCGCGCCCCGTTACCGGGGATCAGGTGCAGGACCTCGGGCGGGACGCCCGCGCGGTGCATCAGGCGCACCGCAAGGTCGGCGATGAGCGGCGTCTGTTCCGCTGGCTTCGCGACCACCGCGTTCCCGGCAACGAGCGCCGCGGCCACCTGCCCCGTAAAGATCGCCAGCGGGAAGTTCCAGGGGCTGATGCAGACGAAGACGCCGCGCCCGGTCAGCCGGAGCTCGTTCCGTTCGCCGGTCGGGCCCGGCATGACGCGAGGCTGGAAGTCTGCGCGCCCCCGCGCTGCGTAGTAGCGACAGAAATCCACGGCCTCGCGTAGCTCCGCCAGGGCATCCGGCAGCGTCTTCCCGGCTTCGCGGACCAGCAGCGCCAGGACTTCGGCCCGGCTCTGCTCCAGCAGCGCGGCCGTCCGGTCCAGACATTCCGCGCGCCGGTCGACGCCGGCCGCAGCCCAGGCAAGTTGCGCGGACACCGCGGTGGCGAGCGCCTGCTGGACGGCTTCGGCACCCGCCTCGACGACTGAACCCACTACCCGTCGGCGATCGCCGGGATCCAGGACCGGCCGGCCCGCGCCCTCGATCCGATGGCCGCCCACGATGGGTCCCGCAACCCAGGGCCGGGACCAGGCGGCTGCCATGTCCTTCAGGAGCGGCGCGGTCACGGCCGGATCGGACAGGTCAAGCCCCGTACTGTTGACCCGCTCCGCGCCATAGATCGCAGAAGGCAGCGGGATGCGCGGATGCGGCTTCGAGGCTAGCGCGGCCACCCGCGCCACAGGGTCGGCGACGATCTCCGACACCGCGACGCGCTCGTCCTGGATGCGGTTCACGAAGCTCGAGTTCGCGCCGTTCTCGAGAAGCCGGCGCACGAGATAGGCCAGCAGGTCCTCGTGGCCGCCGACCGGCGCGTAGACGCGGACCGGCATGGCCGGGCCGACGATCTGGTCATAGAGCGGCTCGCCCATGCCGTGCAGGCGCTGGAACTCGAATCCCCGGCGATCGCCCGCGGCCTCCAGCACAAAGGCCACGGTATGCGCATTGTGGGTCGCGAACATCGGATAGAAGACGTCGCGCCGCGCCAGCAGGCGCCGTGCGCAGGCCAGGTACGACACGTCGGTCGAGGCCTTGCGGGTGAAAACGGGATAGGCCTCCAGCCCGCGTTCCTGCGCGCGCTTGACCTCGCTGTCCCAGTAGGCGCCCTTCACCAGGCGGACCATGATCCGGCGGCCGACCCGCTCGGCGAGCCGCTCCAGCCAGGCGAGAACCGGCAGGGCACGCTTCTGGTAGGCCTGCACGGCCAGCCCGAAGCCCTGCCATCCGTCGAGCGAGGGATCCGAGAACACGGCCTCGATCAGCTCCAGCGAGAGATCCAGCCGCTCGGCCTCCTCGGCGTCCACGGTCATATGGATCCCGGCATCCTTCGCCCGCCGCGCCAGGTCGAGCAGGCGGGGCGCGAGCTCGGCCAGCACCCGGTCGCGCTGGGCGATTTCATAGCGCGGATGGAGTGCCGACAGCTTCACCGAGATGCCGGGGCCGGTCTGCACCGACCGATCGCCCCGCGCCCGGCCGATCGCCGCAATCGCATCCGAGTAGGTCCTGAGGTAGCGCAGGGCGTCCGCCTCCGTGCGGGCGGCCTCGCCCAGCATATCGTAGGAGTAGCGGTAGCCCTGCTTCTCCGGCTCGCGGGCCCGGTCCAGCGCCTCCTTTATGGTGCGGCCCATCACGAACTGCCGCCCAAGGATGCGCATGGCCTGGACCATGGCCTGGCGGATCACCGGCTCGCCGGCGCGCGCAACCAACCGGTCGAGCAGGCGCACCGGACGGCCGACCACCTCATCGTCCAGGCGGACGACGCGCCCGGTCAGCATCAGCGCCCAGGTGGAGGCGTTCACGAACAGGCTGTCCGCCTTGCCGAGATGCCGCTCCCAGTCGGCGCCGCCGATCTTGTCCCGGATCAGGCGGTCCGCGGTGTCCGCATCGGGAATGCGGAGCAGCGCCTCGGCAAGGCACATCAGCGCGACCCCTTCCTGGGTCGTCAGGCCGAACTCCTGAAGGAATGCGTCCAGCGCGCCAAAGCGCGTCCGCGTCCGGCGCACCCCTTCCACCAGTCGCGCCGCCTCGGCTTGGATCCGGAGCCGCGCCTCCGCCGGCAGAGTGGCCGCCCGCACGAGCCCCTCGACCGCGCCCGCCTCGTCTGCCCGGTAGGCTTCGGTGATCGCGGCACGCGGATCGGCGACGGGGATGGTTGCGGGCGATGCGGTCATCGGAGCACCTGCAGGCTGAAGATGCTTTATATCTAGAGGCGGTTGCACCTAATGTCCTACGGAACATCGCACCCTTTGGCGAACCCTTCGCGGCCACAGGGTCGCTCCACCGCACGATCTTCGGAGCATCGGGTCAATGCAGATCGACCGTGTCGACCGCGCCATACTTATCGAGCTGCAGCGCGACGGCCGCCTGACCAACGCCGAGCTGGCGCGGCGCGTGAACCTGAGCCCGCCGGCCTGCCTGGAGCGGGTGCGCCGCCTCGAGAAGGCCGGCTACATCCTGGGATACGTGGCCCTGCTCGATCCCGCGAAGCTCGGCAGCGGCCTGCTGGTCTTCACGGAGATTGTTCTCGACCGCACGACGCCCGAGGTGTTCGAGCGGTTCAGGGATGCCGTGATGACGATGCCCGAGATCCTGGAGTGCCACATGGTCGCCGGCGGCTTCGATTATCTCGTGAAGGCGCGGGTCCGCGACATGGCGGCCTACCGGGACTTCCTCGGGAGCTCGCTGGTCGCCCTGCCCGGCGTACGGGAGACCCATACCTACGCGGTGATGGAGGAGGTCAAGTCGACGACCGCGATCACCCTGCCGCCCGGCCAGCCCGCGGCACGCTGAGGCCCGCGGTCCGATCCGTCAGTCCGAAGGATTCTCCGTCTGCTGCAACTGGTCGCGCTGCGCCGCGCGCCAGCGGGCGACGTTCCGGTTGTGCTCGGCCAGCGTCCGGGCGAAGGCATGGCCGCCGTTGCCGTCGGCGACGAAATAGAGGAACTGGTGCGGTTCCGGATTCAGTACGGCCTCGAGCGAGGCCAGGCCAGGATTAGCGATCGGCCCGGGCGGCAGGCCGTCGACGAGATAGGTGTTGTAGGGGCTGTCCATCCGAAGATCCGCGCGCGTGATCGACCGGCCGAGGGGCCCGGATCCCCCCGTAACGGCATAGACCACGGTGGGATCCGACTGCAGGCGCATTCCGGCGGCAAGGCGGTTCGCGAAAACGCCCGCGATGCGCGCGCGCTCCTCGGGGACGCTGGTTTCCTTTTCGACGATCGATGCCAGGACCACGGCCTCCTCCGGGGTCTTGACCGGCGTGGCCGCCGAGCGGCGCGCCCAGAGCTCCGCCAGCGCCTCGCGCATCTTGCTGCGCATGCGCTCGACCAGATCGGCCCTCTGATCGCCCCAGGTATAGTGATAGGTCTCGGGCAGCAGGCTGCCCTCGGGCGGCACGGGCGGCACGGCGCCAGCCAGCGACGGGTCCCGCTCCAGGAGCTGGATCACCTGCGCCGCGGTCAGGCCCTCGGCCACGGTGAACCGCCGCACGATCGGCTGGCCGCTGCGCAGGATCTCGATGGCGTCCACAGCACTGACATGGGCGGGGAACAGGAACTCGCCCGCCCGGAGCTGGCGGTTGGCCGAGCGCAGACGCGCCGCAAGCATGACCTGCCAGGACTCGCGCACGATCCCGGCCTGCGCAAGCAGGCGCGAGATCGTGTCGACTCCCGCTCCGCGCGGGATAACGACCGCCCGCTCCTGGGCCAGCGGCCCGGGCATCGAGATCGCGCGCAGGACGATGAACGCCGAGCCCGATGCGATCGCGATCAGAAGCAGGACCGCCGCCGCAGTTCTCCGGAGGAGGCGGCGCATGGCCGGCCGCCTACGCGAACTCTCGGAAGATAAGCGAAGCGTTGGTGCCGCCGAAGCCGAAGGAGTTCGAGAGGGCTGCGCGCACCCGCTTCTCCTTCGAGGTCTTCGGCACGAGATCGACGCCGAGGCAGCCTTCCGAGGGATTCTCGAGGTTCAGCGTCGGCGGCACGACGCCGTCCGTGATCGCCTTGATGCAGTAGATCGCCTCGACCGCGCCGGCCGCACCCAGCAGGTGGCCGATGGCGGACTTCGTCGAGGACATCGAGACGGTGCCGATATCCGCACCGAACAGCCGCTTCACGGCCCCGAGCTCGATTTCGTCGCCGAGGGGCGTCGAGGTGCCGTGGGCGTTGATGTAGTCGATCCCGTCGGTGCCGATCCCGGCGCGCTTCAGCGCGGCCCGCATGGAGCGGAATGCGCCATTGCCGTCATCGGGCGGCGAGGTGATGTGATAGGCGTCGCCCGACATGCCGTAGCCGACGACCTCGGCATAGATCTTCGCGCCGCGGCGCTTGGCATGCTCGAGCTCCTCGAGCACCACGACGCCCGCGCCCTCGCCCATGACGAAGCCGTCGCGGTCGCGGTCGTAGGGCCGGGACGCCGCGCTCGGCCGGTCGTTGAAGTTCGTGGACAACGCGCGCGCCGCCGCGAAGCCGGCGATGCCGAGCCGCGACACCGCGGCCTCCGTGCCGCCGGCGATCATGACGTCGGCATCGTCCCACATGATCAGGCGGGCCGCGTCACCGATCGCATGGGCGCCGGTCGAGCAGGCGGTCACGACCGAGTGGTTCGGCCCCTTGAAGCCGTGGGCGATCGAGATGTGACCGGAAGCCAGGTTGATCAGGCTCTGCGGAATGAAGAAGGGCGAGATGCGGCGGGGCCCCTTCTCGTGCAGGGTGACCGCGCCGTCCGCGATGCTGGGAAGCCCGCCGATGCCGGACCCGACCAGGACGCCGGTGCGCTCGCGAGCCTCGTCGTCGGGCGGGACCCAGCCGCTGTCCGCGATGGATTCCTTGGCGGCTGCCATCGCAAGGACGATGAACTCGTCCATCTTGCGCTGGTCCTTCGGCGGCACGTAGTCGTCGGGATTGAAGAGCCCGCTCGACGTCTCGCCCCGCGGGACCTGGCCCGCGATCTTCGCCGGCAGATCAGACACGTCGAAGGACTGGATCCCGCGGATGCCCGATTCGCCTTCGATCAGCCGCGTCCAGTTGTTCTGCACGCCGACGCCGAGTGGCGTGACCATGCCGATACCGGTTACGACGACACGCCTCATGAGCCTACACGTCCTCTTCCGGGTTGACGGGCCAGGCCCCGCGGGTCCTGGCCGTCCCGATGCGCCGCGATCAGGCGGCGGTGTTCGCCTTGATGAAGTCGATGGCGTCCTTGACGGTCAGGATCTTCTCCGCCGCGTCGTCCGGGATCTCCACCCCGAACTCCTCCTCGAACGCCATCACGAGCTCGACGGTGTCCAAGCTGTCGGCGCCCAGATCGTCGATGAAGCTGGCGTTCTCGGTGACCTTGGCCTCCTCGACGCCAAGATGTTCCACAACGATCTTCTTAACGCGCTCGGCGATGTCGCTCATGTTCTCGAACCTTTCGAAGTCTCTGGACTGAAGAGCTAGGCGCGGCCGTAGGACACCCGCGGGTGAAGGCCGACCTCGTCTGTGTCGGCCCCAGGAAAAGCGCCGTCACATACCACGTTTTCCCCGCCTTGGCCAGCGCCCGGCAGGGCGCCAGGCATGGCTGCGGGGCATCAGATCATGGCCATGCCGCCATTGACATGCAGCGTCTGACCGGTGACGTAGGCGGCCTCCTCGCTGGCGAGGTACAGGACCGCCGCGGCGACCTCCTCGGCAGAGCCGAGCCGGCCCGCCGGGATTGTCGCATTGATCCGGGCCTTCTGCTCGTCGCTCAGCACCTCGGTCATGCTGGTCCGGATGAAGCCGGGAGCGACGCAGTTCGCAGTGATGTTGCGGGAGGCCAGTTCGGCCGCAAGGGCCTTGGTCATGCCGATCATGCCGGCCTTGGAGGCTGCGTAGTTGGCCTGGCCGGCATTCCCGGTAACGCCGACCACGGAGCTGATGCCGACGATCCGCCCCCAGCGCCGCTTCATCATCCCACGCATCAGCGCGCGGGCGAGACGGAAGCCGGCGGTTAGGTTCACGGCGATCACCGCGTCCCAGTCCTCGTCCTTCATACGCATGGCAAGGCCGTCGCGGGTCAGCCCCGCGTTGTTCACCAGGATGTCGACCTTCCCGAGCGCCTCCTCGGCCTGCCTGGCGAGGTCCTCGACCTCCGCCGGGACGCCGAGATTCGCCGGCACGATGGCGATCCGGTCGCCGAGATCGTCGCGCAGCGCCTCGAGCGCCGCGACCTTGGTTCCGGACAGGGCGACCGAGGCGCCGCGCGCATGGAGCGCGCGCGCGATCGCGGCGCCGATGCCGCCCGAGGCGCCCGTGACGAGCGCTGACTTGCCTTGAAGGTCGAACATGGGACGGATCCTCAAAGGGCTTTCAGGAAGGCCTCGACATCGGCGGGCGCGCCGACCGAGGTCGCGGCCACGTCCTTGTCGATGCGCTTGGTCAGGCCTGCCAGCACCTTGCCGGCACCGAGCTCGACGAGCTGCTCCACCCCTTGCGCCTTCATGAAGAGGACGCTCTCGCGCCAGCGGACCAGGCCCGTCACCTGCTCGACCAGGAGCCTGCGGATCTCGGCCGGGTCGGTCACGGCCGCGGCCGTGACGTTGGCGACGACGGGAACGGCGGGAACGCGCAGGGTCACCTTCTCCAGCGCCTCGGCCATGGCCTCGGCGGCCGGCGCCATCAGGGGGCAGTGGAAGGGCGCCGAGACCGGCAGCAGGACGCTTCGCCGCGCCCCGCGTCCCGCGGCGATGGCGATGGCGCGATCGACCGCGGCCTTGTGCCCGCTGACGACGACCTGCCCCGGGGCATTGTCGTTGGCGGTGGCACAGACCTCGCCCTGCCCCGCCTCGCCAGCGACGGCCTGCGCCGCCTCGAGATCGAGGCCGAGCAGCGCCGCCATGGCGCCCTCGCCCACCGGGACGGCCTGCTGCATGGAGCGGCCGCGCAGCTTCAGGAGCCTCGCCGCATCGGCCAGCTCCAGCGTCCCCGCCGCGGCCAGCGCAGAGTACTCTCCGAGGCTGTGGCCCGCCACGAAGCGACATGCCCGGGTCAGGTCGAGCCCGCCCTCGGCCTCGAGGACCCGCAGGACGGCCATGCTGACCGCCATCAGGGCGGGCTGGGCGTTCTCGGTCAGGGTCAGCTCGTCCTCAGGCCCCTCGGCCATCAGCCGCGAGAGGTTCTGGCCGAGCGCCTCGTCGACCTCCTCGAAGACGAGGCGCGCGGCGCCGAACGCCTCGGCGAGGTCGCGCCCCATGCCGACGGCCTGACTGCCCTGTCCCGGGAAGACGAAAGCGCGTGTCATGGTGTTCAGCCGTCGATCCGTGTCGGGTTTGAGAAAATTGGCCGTCAGTCATAGCGGCACCCGGAGGGAAGTCAAGCGCGCCCCCGGACATGAAGGACGATAACGCGACCGTGACGGACCCGGGAACCGCCTGTTCTAGCCGCATCAATAAAGAACCGTCGTGAAAATGGGACGGTCGCATGCGCGTGATGATCGTAGAGGACGAATACGTGGTCGCCTGGGACATGGAGGCCCTGCTTTCCGAGCTCGGCCACACGGTCGTCGCCGTGGCGGCCCATGGCGAGGAGGCGGTAGGCCTGGCGCTGGACCTGCGCCCCGACGCCATCATCATGGACATCCGCCTGGCCCAGGGCACGGACGGCATCGACGCGGCACGCCGCATCCAGGACGCGACGGGGATCCGGATCCTGTTTGCCTCGGCGCTGGGCGACCCCGAGACGCGGCGCCGGGCCGCGTCCGTGTGCCCGGCCGGCTTCCTGCACAAGCCGGTTAGCGCCGGGGCCATGGCGCGCGCCCTCGAGGCGCTCGGCGGCTGAGACGTCCGGCGGCGGACCGCGCGGCGAATCCGCGCCGAATCCCAAGCAGGGCTTGAGCCGGAGCCGTGAATCTGTATAGTGCCGCGCTTCGCAGCTCCTTGCCGGTGCCGATGCCAAGGTGCCGGCTAGGTCCGGGCGGCTGACCGGTCCTCCCTGGATCGGGCGCAGCGCCGGACCGCGCAACAGCCATGGGGAGACCAAATGGCACTTTACGAGAGCGTGTTCATCGCACGCCAGGACATCTCGGCTGCCCAGGTCGAGCAGCTCGCCGAGACCTTCGCCGGCATCGTGCGCGACAATGGCGGCCAGATCGCCAAGACCGAGCACTGGGGTCTCAAGACCCTCGCCTACAAGATCAAGAAGAACCGCAAGGGCCACTACGTCCTGATGAACCTGGACGCCCCTGCCGCCGCCGTGGCGGAGATGGAGCGCAACATGGCCATCAACGAGGACGTCCTGCGCGTCATGACGGTCCGCGTCGACAAGCTCGAGGAAGGCCCCTCGGCCATGATGCAGCGCCGCGACGAGCGCGACCGCGGTGATCGTGGCGATCGCGGCCCCCGTGGCCCGCGCAGCGACCGCTTCGGAGACCGCGCCGAGCGCGCCCCCCGCCGTGAAGAAGGAGACCAAGCATGACCGGACCCGCAGCCGGTGGCCGCCCCGCGGGCGGCGCACGACGCCCGTTCTTCCGCCGCCGCAAGACCTGCCCCTTCTCCGGGCCCAACGCGCCGGCGATCGACTACAAGGACGTGAAGCTCCTGTCCCGCTTCGTCTCGGAGCGCGGCAAGATCGTCCCGAGCCGGATCACCGCCGTTTCCGCCAAGAAGCAGCGTGCGCTGGCCCAGGCGATCAAGCGGGCGCGTTTCCTGGCCCTGCTGCCCTACGTCGTGAAGTGAGCGGCCGGCGGCACCGGTGAGGCGAGGGTCCGCATGTCCCCCTTCCTGCTTCTTGCGGCTGGCGGTGGCGGCGTTTCGGCGCTGTTCTTCCTGTCCGTGCTCGCGGGCGGGACGGGGGCACTGATCCTCGCCTACCTGGCGCCGCTTCCGCTGCTTCTGCTGGGCCTCGGCCCGGGGTTCAGCGCGGCGCTGCTGGGCGGCGTCACGGCGACGGCGGCGGTGTCCCTCGTGGCCAACGTCTTCGCCGGCATCGCCTTCGCGCTGGCGAACCTGGCGCCCGTCCTGCTCGTCGCCCGGCAAGCGCTGCTTGCCCGGAGCCGGCAGGACGGCACGCTGGAGTGGTACCCGCCGGGACGGCTGATCTGCCTTCTCGCCGGGTACGGCGCGCTGCTGATCGTCGGTGCTGCGGTCCTGGTCTCGGACCAGGAGGGCGGGCTCGAAGGGCTGGTCCAGGACATCGTCTCGGGAAGCCTCGCGGGCCTCGCCACGCTCTCGGACGCGGTCGACCCAGCCGCGGTGCAGACGCTCGAGGACATGCTGGTTCCGTTCTTCCCGGCCTTGGTCGTCGGGATCTGGCTCGCCATGACGGTGGCCAACGGGGCACTGGCCCAGGGCCTGCTGATGCGGTTCGGGCGGAACCGGCGGCCTCCGATCCGCATGAGCGAGCTGACGCTCCCGGGCTGGGCGCCGATGCTGCTCGCCGGGACGGGACTGCTGGCGCTGCTGGCGGATGGCACGCCGGGCTACGTGGCGCTGAACGCGGCGCTCGTCTTCCTCGTGCCGTTCCTCTTCGGCGGGCTTGCCGTGGTGCATGCCTTCGCGGAGCGCGGGTCGGGGCGGCCGCTGCTGGTGCTGGTGCCGTTCTATTTTCTGTTGCTGGTGGTCCAGTCCGCGATCCCGCTGGTCGTCGGCCTGGGCCTGATCGAACACTGGGCGGGGCTGCGCGCGAAGCTGGCGCGGCCGCGGCCCCCTTCGGAGGATGTGTGATGGAAGTTATTCTGTTGGAGCGGGTCGAGAAGCTCGGCCAGATGGGTCAGGTCGTCAAGGTGAAGCCGGGCTACGCCCGCAACTTCCTCCTGCCCCAGAAGAAGGCCATGCGGGCGACCAAGGACAACCTGGCGTTCTTCGAAACCCAGCGCGCCCAGCTCGAGGCCACGAACCTGAAGCGCCGCGAGGAGGCTCAGCAGCTCGCCACCAAGGCCGAGGGGCTGTCCGTGGTGGTGATCCGCCAGGCCGGCGACACGGGGATCCTCTACGGCTCGGTCTCGGCGCGCGACATCTCCGAGGCGGTCACCGAGGCCGGCTTCACCGTCAACCGCCAGCAGGTTGCGATCGACCACCCGATCAAGACCCTGGGCCTCAGCAAGGTGCGCCTCGTCCTGCACCCGGAGGTCTCGGTCGCGGTCACGGTGAACGTGGCGCGCAGTGCGGAGGAGGCCGAGATCCAGGCCCAGCGCGGCTCGGCGGTCACCGCCGCCGACCTGCGCCAGGAGGAGGAAGAGGCCGCCGTACAGGAAGCCGCCACGGCCGAGGACGCCGAGGACCAGGCCTGAGCTCTCGCGGGGGGCGCGCCGCCGGTGCGCCCCTCCGTCGCCCAGCCAGTGGTATTAGGCCGAACGTAAGGCTGGATCACCAGGGTGCCGGCGGGCACGCTACGCAGAGCTTTCGCGCCGTCCCCCCGGCTGGGGGCCGCCGCTTGGGGGAGCCATGGCGTCCATTCAGATCCTCCATCTGGAGGACGACCCCAACGATGCGGAACTCGCGGCCGAGCGCCTGCGATCCGACGGGCTGGACTGCGTTATCTTCCGCGTCGACACGGAACCCGCCTTCCACGACGCGCTGTCCCAAGGTCCGATGCCGGACCTGATCCTCTCCGACTTCTCGCTGCCATCCTTCGACGGACTGTCGGCGTTGCGAATCGCGCGCTCCAAGGCGCCCTACACGCCGTTCGTCCTGCTGTCCGGTGCCATCGGCGAGGAGCGGGCGACCGAGCTGCTGCGCGAAGGCGCGACCGACTACGTGCTCAAGGACCGGCTCAGCCGCCTGTCCCGGGCCGTGGCGCGCGCGCTGACGGAGGCACGGGAGCGGGCGGAGCGGGACTGGGCCATGGCCGCGCTGAAGCGCGCGCTCGCCGACAAGGAGGCCCTCTTCGCCGAGGTCCACCACCGGGTCCGCAATAACTTCCAGATCGTCTCGAGCCTACTGCGCCTGCACGAAAGCCGCGTCGCGGACCCGGCCGGCGCCGCACTGCTGCGCGACCTGCAGGCCCGCGTCCGGTCCATGGCACTGGTCCATGACATCCTGTACAGGACCGAGGAGGCCGCGACCCTCGACTTCACGGGTTACGCCCGGCAGCTCTGCACCGAGCTCGAGGCGCAGTACCGGGACGGCACCGGAACCTCGCGGCTGTCGGTGCTCGGGCAGCCCGTGCTCCTGACCCTGACCCAAGCTGTTCCGGCCGGACTGCTGCTGCACGAGCTCGTCGCCGATGCGATGGCGCAGAGCCCTGCCGGGCCGCAAACCGCGATAACGGTCCATCTCGTCCCCGCCGACGGCAACCTGGTCGTGGAGATCGGCGGGGCGGAACCGTTGAGCGAGCGGCGCGACGATCCCCTCGGCATGAAGCTGATCCACCGCCTGGCACACCAGCTCGGCGGCGGCGTGCAGCTCGTCGGAGACCCGGGGCGCTGGGCCGTCCTCACCTTCCCGATCCGCCCGCCCGTCCCGGGAGAGGAGTTCTCGGCACTTGCCCGGCGCCTCGCCCCGGGCCGCAGCTGAGGCAAAGCTGGGGCGTGTCCTGGCGGCGCCGCGCAGGTGCCGCAGGCCGAGGCGACCCGTTTTCCACAGCGCGGAGTGGACCAGCCCGCGCCTCGGAGGTGCAGGCGCCCGGGCACTTCCGGCCGCGCAAAGCAGCGACCAGTCCCCGTTATGCACATGCTGTGGACAAATTGCGTCGCGGTTTCCACAGGCCGCCGCGCCAGCATCGCCTACCCTCGCGCGCCCCGCTCTGCTAGCGTCGCCCCATGAGCACGAACGCCGTCGCACTCCGCCCCGTCGACCACGCCGAGGGCCAGCCCGGATACCGGGTCATGCCGCACAACACCGAGGCCGAGCAGGGGCTCCTGGGCGCGATCCTCACGAACAACAAGGCCTATGAGAGGGTCGCGGAGTTCCTGAAGGCCGAGCACTTCTACGACCCGCTGCACCAGCGCGTCTTCGCGGCCGTGGAATCGCTGATCAGCCAGGGCCGCGTCGCCGATCCGGTGACCCTGAAAGGCTTCTTCGAGAAGGACCCCGACCTCGGCGGCGTCGGCGGTGCCGCCTACCTGGCGGAGCTCGCCGCCCAAGTGGTCTCGGTGATCAACGCCGAGCATTACGGCCGGGTGATCCACGACCTGTTCCTGCGCCGCCGCCTGATCGACATCGGCGAGGAGACCGTCAACGAGGCCTACGACCAGAAGGTCGACGCGGACGGCGTCTCCCAGATCGAACAGGCCGAGCAGAAGCTCTTCGAGCTCGCAAGCCTGGGCGACGTGAAGGGCGGCTTCGTAAGCTTCTCAGACTCCCTGAAGCTCGCCATCGACTCCGCCGCAGCGGCCTACAAGCGGGATTCGGCGATCACCGGCGTCACGACGGGCCTGATCGACATGGACCGCAAGCTCGGCGGGCTGCATCGGTCAGACCTTCTGATCCTCGCGGGCCGCCCGTCCATGGGCAAGACCTCGCTCGCCGTGAACATGGCATTCAATGCCGCCAAGGCGTGGCTGGACACCGGCGGGAAGGAGGGCGCGGGGGTCGCATTCTACTCTCTCGAAATGTCGGCCGAGCAGCTGGCGAACCGCATCCTGGCGGACGAGGCGCGCGTCCCTTCCGAGAAGATCCGCCGCGGCGATCTCAAGAACGAGGATTTCCAGCGCTTCGCCGAGGCGGCCCAGCGCGTCGGCCGCTGCCCCTTCTACATCGATGATACGCCGGCCCTGTCCATCAACGCGGTCCGGACGCGCTCGCGGCGGCTGGCGCGGTCGGCGCCGTCGGGGCTGGGCCTGATCGTCGTCGACTACCTGCAGCTCCTGCGCGGCTCCTCCAGCTCCAGCGAGAACCGCGTGCAGGAGATCTCGGAGATCACGCGCGGACTGAAGGCCATCGCCAAGGAGCTGAATGTCCCGGTGCTTGCGCTTTCGCAGCTCTCGCGTGCCGTCGAGCAGCGCGAGGACAAGCGCCCCCTGCTCTCGGACCTGCGTGAATCCGGCTCGATCGAGCAGGACGCGGACGTGGTGATGTTCGTGTTCCGCGAGCCCTACTACCTCGAGCGCTCGGAGCCCGCGCGCCGGCCGGACGAGAGCGACGACAAGTTCAACGACCGATACCAGCGCTGGCAGCAGCGCTGCGAGGAGGTCCATGCCACGGCCGAGGTCATCATCGCCAAGCAGCGCCACGGTCCCATCGGCACCGTCCGCCTGCATTTCGAGGGCGAGTACACCCGGTTCGGAAACCTCGACACCCAGCATGGCGGCGGCAACCCCTTCGAAGAATGACGACGTGCCGGCCCGGGCCGGCGCGATCCTCGACGTCGACCTGTCTGCCGTGGCGGCGAACTGGCGGCTCCTTCGCGACCGGGTAAGGCCGGCTGCCTGCGCGGCGGTGGTCAAGGCGGATGCGTACGGGCTCGGCGCCCAGCGTGTCGCGCCGGCGCTCCGGGACGCGGGGTGCCGGCTGTTCTTCGTCGCCCATCCCGACGAAGGGCTCGCGCTCGCGGGTGCCGTGCCCGCAGCCGAGATCGCCGTGCTGAACGGTGCCGTTCCGGGAAGCGAAGGCGATTTCTCCGCGGCAGGCATCGTTCCTGTCCTGAACTCGCTCGATGACCTGGCCCGCTGGACACGACACGCCGCGACGCTGGGCCGGGTGCTCCCGGCCTTCATCCATCTCGACACCGGCATGAACCGCCTGGGGCTCGCCCCAGCGGAGCAGGGCACACTGGCGGCCGAGCCGGAGCGGCTCCGCGGCGTCGATCTCCGCGGCTGGATCACCCATCTCGCCTGCGCGGAGATCGCGAGCCATCCACTGAATGCCGACCAGGCGGGCCGCTTCAGGGCGGCCCTGGCCAGGCTCCCCGGGGCGCCCGCCAGCCTGGCGAACAGCGCCGGGATCTTCCTGGGGCCCGACTATCACTTCGACTTCGTGCGTCCCGGATGCGCGCTCTACGGGATCAACCCGACACCCGGCACGCCGAACCCGATGCTGCCGACCATCAAGCTGCGCGCCCGGATCCTGCAGGTCCGGCCCGTTGACAGCCCCATGACGGTTGGCTACGGTGCGACGCACACGGTTGTACGCGCCGGGAAAGTTGCAACAATCGCAACGGGTTATGCCGACGGATACAGCCGGTCTCTCAGCGGTGCCGGCCACGTCCTGGTCGCCGGCCGCCCAGCTCCCGTGATCGGACGCGTCTCCATGGACCTGATTACCGTCGATGTGACCGACGTGCCCGAGGATGCCATCCGGCAGGGCGACTTCGCCGAGCTGATCGGCCCGCACCGCACCGTCGACCAGGTTGCCGCCGAGGCCGGCACCATCGGCTACGAGGTCATGACCTCGCTCGGCCGGCGCTACTGGCGCCGCTACCTGCCGGACGGACTTCCAGCATGACCTTCGTCGCGGCGACCGGACGCGCCTTCCTCGTCCTGCTCGAAGCGACCGGCGCGCTCGCGATCTTCACGGCCTCGGCCCTGTCCCACAGCGTGCGGCCGCCCTTCTACCCGCGGCTGATCCTGCGCCAGATGGTGGATATCGGCTATTATTCGCTGCCGGTCGTGGGCCTGACGGCGCTGTTCACGGGCATGGTCCTCGCGCTGCAGAGCTACACGGGCTTCGCGCGCTTCCAGGCCGAGGGAGCCATCGCCACGGTGGTGGTCCTGTCGGTGACCCGCGAGCTCGGCCCCGTGCTGGGCGGCCTGATGGTGGCAGGGCGCATCGGCGCCGCCATGGCGGCCGAGATCGGGACCATGCGCGTCACCGAGCAGGTCGACGCGCTGACCACCCTCTCGACCAACCCCTTCAAGTACCTTGTCGCGCCCCGGCTGATCGCCGGGCTGACCATGCTACCGCTGCTCGTTCTGGTGGCCGACGTGATCGGCGTCTTCGGCGGCTTCCTGATCGGCGTCTACCGCCTGGACTTCAACCCGGCCTCCTACATCAGCCGGACCTGGGAGTATCTCGAGGCGGTGGACGTGATCTCCGGCCTGGTCAAGGCCGCGGTCTTCGGGTTCCTGATCGCGCTCATGGGCTGCTATCACGGCTACCGCTCGCGCGGCGGAGCGCAGGGCGTCGGAACGGCGACCACAAACTCCGTGGTGTCCGCATCGGTGCTGATCCTGGTGACGAACTACCTGATCACCGGCATCTTCTTCTCGACGAAGTAAGTGACCGCGATGCCCGACAGCACCCCGAGCCAGCCCGCCGCAACGCCGAAGATCCGGCTGCGCGGCGTGCGCAAGTCCTTCGGCCCCAAGCACGTGCTGAACGGCGTCGACCTGGACGTCGGCACCGGCGAGTCGCTGGTGATCATCGGCGGGTCGGGCACCGGCAAGTCGGTGCTGCTGAAGTGCATCCTGGGGCTTCTCGAGCCCGATGGGGGCCGGATCGAGATCGACGGCGAGGACACGACGCATCTGCGGCCGCGTGATCGCGAGCGCGTGATGCGCAAGTTCGGCATGCTTTTCCAGGGCGGCGCCCTTTTCGACAGCCTCCAGGTCTGGGAGAACGTCGCCTTCGGCCTGATCCAGGGCGAGCGGATGGGTCGCCGCGAAGCGAAGGACATCGCCCTGCGCAAGCTCGCCCAGGTCGGGCTCGGCAAGGAGGTCGCGGAGCTCTTCCCCGCAGAGCTTTCGGGCGGCATGCAGAAGCGCGTCTCGCTGGCGCGCTCGATTGCGACCGAGCCCGAGATCATCTTCTTCGACGAGCCCACAACAGGGCTGGACCCGATCATGTCGGACGTCATCAACGACCTGATCGTGAAATGCGTGCGCGACCTCGGCGCGACCGCCGTGTCGATCACCCACGACATGGCCTCCGCCCGCAAGATCGCTGACCGGATCGCGATGATCCACCAGGGCCGGATCGTCTGGCAGGGACACGCCTCCGAGATCGACCGGTCCGGCAACGCCATGGTCGACCAGTTCGTCCATGGCCGTGCCGACGGGCCGATCCAGATGGAGATCCTGCATCCCTGACGCGCACCCGACGCCGCGCGCGGGCGCGGCCGCCGGATGAAACGCCTGGCCGCAATGCCCAAATAGAGCAGCGGCGAGGCGACGCAGGTGCCGGGCGCGCCCTTCGCACAGGATTCCTTTACCCGTTCGTGCTATTCCTTCGGCACCCTCAACAGGGACGACAATCCACCGTGGCCCGAGCGAGCTCCTCCCGCGCCAGTCGCTTCGTCTGCCAGAATTGCGGCGCCAGCGCGCCGAAATGGAGCGGGCGCTGCGATGCCTGCGGTGAATGGAACACGCTTGTCGAGGAGCAGGTTCCCGAAAGCGCGCCCAAGGGACTCGGCCGCGGTGCCGGCAAGCGAATCGACTTCGTCGACCTCAAGGGCGAGAGCGAGCGGCCTCCGCGCCGCATGACCGGGATCGCGGAGTTCGATCGCGTATGCGGCGGCGGCCTCGTCCCCGGCTCCTGCCTGCTCGTCGGCGGCGATCCCGGCATCGGCAAGTCGACCCTCCTGCTCCAGGTGGTCTGCCGGCTCGCGGCGAAGCTGCGCTGCGCCTACGTCTCGGGCGAGGAGGCCGTCGACCAGGTTCGCCTGCGCGCGGCCCGCCTCGGCCAGAGTAACGCGCGCGTGGCGCTGGCCTCGGCCACCAATGTCCGCGACATCGTCGCCTCCATCGACGGGGCCGAGGCGCCCGACGTGGTCGTGATCGATTCGATCCAGACCATGTTCGTGGACACGCTGGACAGCGCCCCCGGGACCGTCGCCCAGGTCCGCAGTTCGGCGCAGGAGCTGATCCGCGTTGCCAAGCGCCGCGGCATCGTGCTGCTGCTCGTCGGGCACGTCACCAAGGAAGGGACGCTGGCCGGCCCCCGTGTGCTGGAGCACATGGTGGATACAGTCCTGTACTTCGAGGGCGAACGCGGGCACCAGTTCCGCATCCTCCGTGCCGTGAAGAACCGTTTTGGGCCGACGGACGAGATCGGCGTCTTCGACATGACCGATGCCGGGCTGGATGAGGTCGCCAATCCCTCGGAGCTGTTCCTGGCCGAACGCCGCGGCGACGTGTCGGGCTCGGCGGTCTTCGCCGGCCTCGAGGGCACGCGCCCGGTCCTGGTCGAGATCCAGGCCCTGGTCGCCCCGTCGCCGCTGGGCACGCCGCGCCGGGCGGTGGTCGGATGGGACGGCGGGCGGCTCGCCATGGTGCTGGCCGTGCTGGAGGCACGCTGCGGCGTCCAGATCGGCGCCAACGACGTCTATCTGAACGTCGCCGGCGGCCTGCGGATTGCCGAGCCGGCCGCGGACCTCGCGGTCGCGGCCGCCCTGCTCTCCTCCCTGACCGGCGAGCCGGTTCCGGCGGACGCCATCGTCTTCGGCGAGATCGGCCTGTCGGGCGAGGTGCGTCCAGTCAGCCAGGCCGAGGCACGGCTGAAGGAGGCCGGAAAGCTCGGCTTCGCCCGCGCCCTGATGCCGACGCGGCGCGGCCGCGCCGGGACGCGGGGCGCCGACCACGGGCTGCGCGCGGTCGAAATCGCCCATCTCGGGGACCTTCTCCCCCTCTTCCAGGATGCCGCCGAAAGCCGGCGGTCCGCACGATCAGCCTGAGGCGTCGAGAATCCATGCCTTTCAACCCTACCGATGTCGCCGTCCTCCTCATCCTGATCCTCTCCGCCCTGCTCGCCTTCGCCCGAGGCTTCGTGCGCGAGGTGCTCTCGGTCGCCGCCTGGATCGGCTCGGCCGCCATCGCCTGGTTCGCCTTCCCCTTCGTGCAACCACTGGTCGCGAGCAAGATCACCTCGGCGACGGTCGCATCGGCGGTCTCGGCCGGCGCGGTCTTCCTGGTGGCGCTGATCGTCCTGTCGATCATCGCGTCGCGCATTGCGGGTCTCGTCCGCGGATCGTCGCTGAGCGCGGTCGACCGGTCCCTCGGCTTCCTGTTCGGGCTGGCCCGCGGCGCGGTTCTGATCTGCCTCGCCTATCTTTTGCTGATCCAGATCTACCCGGATCCCACCGAACACCCCACATGGTTGCGGGACGCGCGGACCATGCCGTCGATCCAGGCCGGCGCCGAGCAGCTGCGGCGCCTGGTCCCGGATCCGAGCCGCACCCCGGCACAGCAGCGCGCCGAGGCCCTTGCCCGGGCCGAGGCAAGCCGCCGCGCCGAACAGGACGCGCTGAGGCGCCTGTCGACGCCGGTCCCACACCCCGCAAGCGCCGATGCGCAGGCGGTCAAACCGGGCTATAAGGCCCAGGAACGGTCGGGTCTCGACCAGCTGATCGAGACCTCGAATCAGGCCCGCTGACGCGGCGCCCGGGAGCACGAACCGCATGCTGACCACGAACCCCTTCGACGACGACAAGCTGCGCGAGGAGTGCGGCGTGTTCGGGATCTACCCGCACCCGCAGTCGGCGGCCCTTGTGGCGCTCGGCCTGCATGCGCTCCAGCACCGCGGCCAGGAAGCGGCGGGGGTCGTGACCTTCGACGGCAAGCACTTCCACTCGCACCACGCGATGGGGCATGTCGGCGACAACTTCAGCTCCCAAAGCGGCGTCGTCAGCCGGCTGGTCGGCCATGCCGGTATCGGCCATGTCCGCTATTCGACGACCGGCGACAGCATCATGCGGAACGTGCAGCCGCTCTTCGCCGATTTCGAGTTCGGCGGCTTCGCCCTGGCCCATAACGGCAACCTGACCAACGCACTGCTCCTGCGGCGCCAGCTCGTGCGGCGCGGCTGCCTGTTCCAGTCGACCACGGACACCGAGGTGATCGTCCACCTGATGGCCACCGCGCGCTCCGGCTCGGTCGTCGACCGCATGGTCGAGGCGCTGCGCCAGGTCGAGGGGGCATACGCGATCGTCGCCATGGCCAACGACATGGTGGTCGGCGTGCGCGACCCGCTCGGCGTCCGTCCGCTGGTCATCGGGCGGATCGGCGATTCCCATGTCCTCGCCTCCGAAACCTGCGCCCTCGACATCATCGGCGCGGACTTCCTGCGGGACGTCGAGCCCGGCGAGATGGTGGTCATCGATTCCTCGGGCCTGCACAGCATGCGGCCGTTCCAGCCGCAGCCGCGGCGCTTCTGCATCTTCGAGTACATCTACTTCGCGCGCCCGGACAGCGTGGTCGAGGGAAGCTCCGTCTACGAGGCGCGCAAGCGGATCGGCATGCAGCTCGCCCGCGAGAGCGAGGTCGAGGCCGACCTGGTCATCCCGGTGCCCGACTCCGGCGTTCCCGCGGCTATCGGCTACTCCGTGCAGAGCGGCATTCCCTTCGAGCTCGGCATCATCCGGAACCACTATGTCGGACGCACCTTCATCGAGCCGACGGACCAGATCCGGAACCTCGGCGTGAAGCTGAAGCACAACGCCAACCGGCACATGATCGAGGGCAAGCGGATCATCCTGGTCGATGATTCGATCGTGCGCGGCACGACCTCGGTCAAGATCGTCGAGATGATGCGCCGGGCCGGCGCCCGCGAGGTCCATATGAGGATCTCCAGCCCGCCGACGACCCATTCCTGCTTCTATGGCGTCGACACGCCGCGCAAGGACAAGCTGCTGGCCCACCGCCTCTCGATCGCCGAGATGAACGGCTTCATCGGCTCGGACAGCCTGGCCTTCGTATCCATGGACGGGCTGTACAAGGCGCTCGGCGAGCCGGGGCGAGACCCGGCGCGCCCGCAGTATTGCGATGCCTGCTTCTCCGGCGACTATCCGATCGCCCTGGCCGACCGGGACAGCCTGCAGGAGCCCGGCGTGACCTTCCGGGTCGAGGCCAAGGCCTCCTGAGCGCACCGGCCGCTGCGGCGCATTGCGGCAGCGGCCGAACCGGGTTTGCCCGAGCGCCCCAACCCGGCTAGAAACGGGCTCGTTCTTGCTTCCGGAGCCCGATCCGAATGACCACATCTCCGCTTCTCGCAGGTCGCGTCGCTCTCGTGACCGGCGCATCCCGCGGCATCGGCGCCGCCGTCGCCGAGCGCCTGGCCCGCGAAGGAGCCCATGTGGTGCTGGTGGCACGCACGGTCGGTGGGCTGGAGGAGGTCGACGACCGGATCCGCAGCGCTGGCGGTTCGGCCACGCTGGTGCCCTTCGACCTGATGGACACGGCGCGTATCGACGTTCTCGGCCAGTCGGTGTTCGATCGCTTCGGCCGGCTCGACGTGCTGGTCGGAAATGCCGGCATGCTCGGGCATTTCGGTCCCGTCGCGCAGTTCGATCCCAAGACCTGGGACCGCGTGATCGCGACCAATCTCACCGCGAACTTCAGGCTGATCCGGACCTTCGACAGGGTGCTGCGCGCCTCCGATGCGGGCCGCGCGATCTTCGTCACCTCCGGCGCCGTGGCCGGGGAGGTCGCCTATGGCGGCGCCTACGCCGTCAGCAAGGCGAGCCTCGAATCCATGGTGAAGCTCTACGCGGCCGAGGTTGCGCGCTCGAGCCTCAGGGTCAACCTGATCGATCCCGGCGTGGTCCGCACCAAGCTGCGTGCGCAAGGGTTCCCTGGCGAGGATCCGTCTACCCTGCCCGCTCCCGAGGACGTTGCCGGCCTTTTCGTGGAGCTGGCCAGCCCCGCCTGCACCCGGCACGGCGAGATCGTCCGCGCCTGAGCACCGGCGCGGCGGCCCCTCCGCCGCGGTCAGGCCCAGCACCGGGGCGCCGTCAGTCCTGGTCGGCGTAGGGGTTCTTGCCCTTGCGCGGCTGCAGCCTGATGGGTACGCCTGGCATCTCGAAAGCGTCGCGCAGGCCGTTCGCGAGGTATCGGAGATAGGACTCCGGCAGGTCCAGCGGCTTGCTGACCCAGAGCGCGAAGGTCGGCGGCCGAGCCTTGACCTGCGTCGCATAGCGGATGCGGACGCGCCGCCCTTCGACCAGCGGCGGCGGGTGCTGCCCCAGCATCTGCTCGAGCCAGCGGTTCAGCTGGGCCGTGGGTATGCGCCGGTTCCAGACCGCGTAGGCCTGGAACACCGCCTCCATCAGCCTGTCCAGGCGCTGGCCGCGCAGGGCCGAGATGGCGACCACGGGGACGCCGCGTGCCTGAGCGAGCTGGGCCTGCAGCTTGTCCTCGACCTGCCGCATGGCGGCAGCCTTGTCCTCGACCAGGTCCCACTTGTTGATGGCGAGGACCAGTGCGCGGCCCTCCTCCACCACCATGCGGGCGATGGTAAGGTCCTGGCGGTCCAGGATCGCCCCCGCATCGACCACGAGAACCACCACATTGGCGAGCCGGATCACCCGCAGCGCATCCGCGACGGCGAGCTTCTCGAGCTTCTCGTCGACGCGGGCGCGGCGCCTGAGGCCGGCAGTGTCGACGACGCGAACCGGCTTGCCGTTCCAGGACCAGTCCACTGCGATCGCGTCGCGCGTCATCCCGGCCTCGGGGCCCGTCAGCACGCGCTCCTCGCCGATCAGGCTGTTCAGCAGCGTGGACTTTCCGGCATTGGGCCGCCCGACGATCGCGAGCTGCAGCGGACGTGACTCGCTGATCTCCCCCGCCTCCTCGTCCGCCGCCGTCTCGGCACCCGCCTCACCCTCTTCCTCCTCCGGCTCCTCGTCCGGAGGCATGTAGGGAAGCAGCGCGTCGAAGAGTTCTCCCATGCCCTCGCCGTGCTCGGCCGACAGAGGCACTGGATCGCCGAGGCCGAGCTCATAGGCCTCGTAGAGGCCCGGCGCCCCCGCCTTCCCCTCGGACTTGTTGGCGACCAGGATCACCGGAACCGGGCGCGCCCGCAGCCAATCGGCAAAGTGCCGGTCGAGCGGGGTTACACCGGCCCTGGCATCGACCAGGAAGAGGATCACGTCGGCCTGAGCGATCGCGCGCTCGGTCTGGCGGCGCATCCGCGCTTCGAGGCTCTGGTCGAAAGCTTCCTCGAGCCCGGCCGTGTCGATGATCTCGAACTCCAGGCCGGCCAGCCGCGCGGGCGCCGCCCGCCAGTCTCGGGTCACCCCGGGCGTGTCGTCGACCAGGGCAAGCTTCTTGCCGGCCAGACGGTTGAACAGGGTCGATTTGCCGACATTGGGCCGGCCGACGATTGCGACGCGAAGAGGCATGTTGCGAATGTGGGGGACGCGACCGCGACCTGCCACCCTTTTCAGGTCATCGGAAGGCGATCAGCGTGCCGTCGTCGGTCAGAACGTAGAGCGTGTTGGCGGCGACCACCGGTGCCTGGAAGGTGCTGTCGGCCCGCAGTTCGGCCGCGACGGCACCCGTCTCCGCCGTCAGGGCGACCAGCCGGCCGTCGCTGCTGGTGAGCCACAGCCGGTCCCCGGCCAGGACGGGTCCCGACCAGTAGATCGGGCCGCTCTTGCTTTCAGGATCATCGAAGCGGTCGAGCTGCGCGACCCACCGGATGCGCCCGGCCTGCCGCGTCAGCGCCACCACCTCGGCCTCGTTGCTGAGCACGAAGACGAAATCGCCGGCCGCCCAGGGCTGGTTCACGCCGCCAATCTGCTGCTCCCAGGCGCGGCCGCCGGTGCGCTCGTCGATCGCGACCATCCGGCCGCTGTGGCTGACCGCGAGGACCAGGCCGCGATCGATCACCGGCATCCCACGGATATCGGCGAGGCTCGCGAGAGATCCGATGCGGCGCACCGGCGTCAGGCTTTCGGACCAGGCGACCCGGCCGTTCTCGACGCGCAGCGCGAACAGCTCGCCGGACGAATACGGCGCCAGGACGATCCCGCCGTCGACCGCCGGGCTCGGCCCGCCCAGGAGACTGGCGCTCTCGAGGATGCCCGTGTGATTCCAGAGCGGCGCTCCGTCCTGCGAGGAGAGCGCGACCAGGCGGTTGTCGACTGTGACGACGAAGATCCGGTTTCCCGCGACCGTCGGTGCCGCGCGCACCGGCGCGCCGAGGGGCTTGCGCCAAAGCACGGACCCGTTCGCGGCGTCGAGCGCCACGAGGTCGCCGAACCCGGTGGTCGCGAAGACGCGACCGTCCGCGACGGCGACGCCGCCGCCGACTCCCTCGCCCTCATCACGCGGCGAATCGACGGAGACGCGCCAGACCTGGCGGCCCTGCGCGGCATCGAAGGCCGAGACGTTGTAGTCCGTGTCCATGGTGAAGACCCGGCCCTGCGCCACCACAGGGCGTGCCAGCAGGACCCGCTGGCCCGACGTGCCGCTTCCGATGCTGGCCCGCCAGACCTCGCGCGGGCTCGCGCCGAGTGCCAGATGGCCGATGGCATGGTCGGGACGCCCTCCTGCCTGCGCCCAGCTGTCGTTGACCGTGGCGGGCGGAAGCCGCACGGCAACGTCGGCGAGGCGGGGATCCGCCTCGACGCGGCGGTCGAGTTGCAGGACCGAGATGCGAGTCCCGGGAAGCTTCGGCTTCTCGGAGCCGCCGAACCAGTCGCCCGCGCCGCACCCGGCGAGCAGAAGACAGAGAAACGCCGCCGGCAGCCGGCCGGCGGTGGCCGCGAACACAGTCTTCATTTTGCGTCACCATTGAGCGCGGCCAGTTCGGCCGCCCTGCCGCGCAGGCCCGCGGGGGCCTCGGCATCGTCGGCCAGCCCGCGGAAGATGCGGCCGGCCTCCGCCGTGTCCCCGGTCCTGATCGCAAGAAGCCCCTCGAGCTCGCGGGCCGAATGCCGCCAAGCCCCGCCCGGCTGCGACAACGGCCCCAGCCGGCCTTTCAGCGCCGCCGGGTCGCCCGTTTCGAGCTGGTTCATGACCGAGAGCAGGGTGGCGAGATCCCGATAGACCGCCTCGGCATCGGATGCCGCGATGGCATCGTAGAGGCGAACGGCGGCCTCGCGGTCACCGGCCGTTGCGCGGAGTCCGGCCTCGTGAAGGCGCGCCACCACGGCGCGGCCGTTGCCGAGCTGCGGGACCAGCGCCGCAAGGGCATCAGCTGCTGCCCCCGGCGCGCTGGACGCGCGGTCGATGGCACCGACGAGTGCCGTCGTCTGCTCAGCGGCGCGCGAAGCCTGCCAGTTGCGCCAAGCTGTGGTTCCGGCGGTCGCGAGGACCACCGCCACCGCACCGGCGATGATCAGGCCACCGTAGTTCTTCCAGATCTGCGCGAGGCGGTCGCGGCGAAGGTCCTCGTCGACCTCGCGGAAGATATCGCTCATTGTCCTGCGCCCGGGCGCGGGACAGCGCCCAGCCTCATCGGTTCCGGGTCAGGCCGGATAGCAGAGGGCACCGTCCTGGTCAAGCCGAGCCACCGCGCACTGGCCGTCGCCCGCGGGGCCGGCGGAGAAGCCAGGGGTTTCACGCCTGGGGACGCCACTTGATCGAGCACCCCATGGAGGGCGTCTGCTCGGCCGGGCCGCGTCCGGTCTCGGCAATCCGGATCATGGCATCGAGCAGTTCGCGCGGGGCGTTCGGCGCCGGCTGCACGCGCGAGGCGTCGAGCCGCCCGCGGTACTGCAGCCCGTCCTCCGCATTAAAGCCGAAGAAGTCAGGCGTGCACACCGCACCGTAGGCGCGCGCGACCTCCTGGCTGTCGTCGATCACGTAGGGGAACGGGAAGCGGTGCTCGCGGGCGAACTGCTTCATGTTTTCGAAGCTGTCC
The DNA here is from genome assembly GCF_017355985.1 of Arenibaculum pallidiluteum. Lineage (GTDB taxonomy): Bacteria > Pseudomonadota > Alphaproteobacteria > Azospirillales > Azospirillaceae > Arenibaculum > Arenibaculum pallidiluteum. The sequence continues at coordinate 392,769 of NZ_JAFIQU010000003.1, read as the reverse complement.
TCGGGATAGGCAGCGACGTCGTTCGGCATGATCGCGATTGCGCCGACTCCGTGCCCCGCCAGCACCTCCACGTCTCGGACGAGCCTGTCGACGATCGCCTTTACGTAGGGGCAGTGATTGCAGATGAACATCACCAGCGTCCCGTTGCGTCCGCGCACGTCCGAGAGGGTCCAGCGCCGGTCGTCGACCCCGAGCAGCGAGAAATCCCGGGCCTTCCACCCGAAGTCGCAGATGGGCGTGTGGGCGGCCATGGGCTTCCTCCTGCCGTTTCTGCCTGACGGCCGCCGTGCCTCCGCCGAACCGGGCCGTCGCGGGATTATGAGCTATCGCTGGAGCTCGGACGCGACGATGACGGCCTGGGTACGGTTCTTGACGCCGAGGGACTTGAAGATCGCGGTCACGTGGATCTTCACCGTGCCCTCGGACAGCCCGAGCTCGTAGGCGATCTGCTTGTTCGACTTTCCTTCCCGAAGGCAGTTCAGGACTTCCCACTGGCGCTGCGTCAGCGTATGGGCGCCGCGCGCCGCCTCGGTCTCGACTGCCGCCGCGGCGGCGGTGTCGGCGCTGATCACGGAGGGCGGCAGATAGATCCCGCCCGCGAGGACCAGGTGCAGGGCCGAGAGCATGATCTTCACGCTCGACGATTTGGGAATGTAGCCCGACGCCCCGTTGTCCAGCGCCGCCCGCACGTCCGACTGGCTTTCGGAGGCGGAGATCACCACAACCGGCGTGTCGCCCGCTGCGTGGCAAAGTTGCTCGATGCCAGAGAAGCCAGGCCAGCCCGGCATCTGGAGGTCGATCAGGATCAGGTCGAAGGCACCGCCGGCATCGACGATGTCGCGCACCTCGTCGAAGGTGCTCGCGTCGACGAAGCTCGCATCTGGGCTCAGTTGCTCCAGCAGGCGCCGGAGCCCCTCCCGGAACAGCATGTGATCGTCACCAATGAGGATGCGCACGCCCCGCCTCCACCCCAGTCGCCGCACCTTGCGGTCGTTCCGCCTCCCGCGGACGGACAAGTCATAGCCCGTCCGCACCGCACCCGCAACGCATCGCAGCGGGCCGCGTCAAGGCGCCCCGGATCTGCGCCACATCCTTCGAGACCGCAAGCCCGCCGGTCGCAAGCGTGCCCCAGCCACGGCGAATTCATTCGTTTCCGCCGGCGTTCACGCAGGACGTCCGACACGACTCCGCGCGACGCCACCCGGAAGGAAAGCGCCGGGCGGGGTATATCCTCCGCCCCAGGGCAGCCTCTCTTCCCAAGTTCCGTTACGGCAGCACAAGGAACTAATAATGGATCACGATACAGTGCCTGCTCAGGACTCAAGTCAATTTTATAATGTAAATTTATACAATCTTAGACTTCGTAGCGGCAATATTCAATGCTCGGGTGCTGTTTTCCAGTCTTTATGACTACCACATTGAGAGGGGCCGGCTTGGCTGAACGTAAGAAAAAGCTCCGTCGGGATAGGTGAGCGTCGCATGGATTGCCACGAAACGTCCGGACTTAGCCTCATTGCCGTGTTTGAAGGCAACTACCCCTCAGCTATGGTTAATGGCCATAAGATATAGGCGGTTTTTTAGCAATTCCACCAAGGAAAGACCGGCCTAACGACATAGACGGACAGAAGGCCGAAAAGAAACGGAAGCCGCAAAAGGCTCGAGAACTCTCAACGGTGAAGAACCCCTCCCCCCAAGAACCAGAGCGACGCCATGCACGCGCAGAACCACCGATCGCAACAGGACAAGAACACGACACGTTGGGAAGCCCTAACGCCAATGCATGTCTGCCTGGTGCTCGACGACGAGAGCGTCGCCTCAAAGCTGGTAAGCGCGCTGGACGCCGCCAACCGGCATCGCATCACCGTTCTGCGTGACATCGGCGAGCTGAATCAGAGCAATCTCACCCCCGACGCCATCCTGATCGGCGTCCAGCAGTTCGCCGCCCTGCGCGAGAACGAGCCGATGACCTACCTGCGGCTGTCCCGCCGCAGCCGGATCATCGTGGTGCTGAGCAGCCGCGAGCTCCTCGACGCGGCCCACATCCTGGCCTTCGCGGATGCCTGGGTATTCCAGGACATCAACGCTGACCGCATCAACGAGCTGATCGACCTCGGGCTCGAGGGGCATTGCCTGATGCCCAAGCAGTTCCTGTCGCGGCTCGGCGTCGACGAGATCCGGCTGAGCCTCCTTCCGAGGCTTTCGGAGCAGGAGTACGAGACGCTGCGCCTTCTCGGCCAGGGTCTGAACAACCGGACGATCGCCGACCGGCTCGACCTGTCCGAGGCGATCGTGAAGTCCATGGTGCGCAGCGTCCTTTCGAAGCTGCACTTCCGGAATCGAACGGAAGCCGGCGTGTTCGCCGCCCGCCAGCAGGGCGCCCTCGAAGGATCCCGGAAGCCTCAGGCCCGGGCCTCCTGACCGAAGCCGCCCTTCAGGACGCCCGCTCCCTGGAAAAAGGCCGCCGCACCCTGGGGTGCGGCGGCCTTCTCCGTCGCCCCCACTTCGTCAGGCCATGGTGGCGACTGCCGGCATGCCGCCGCTGAGCTCGCCGCCGATCCCGTTGTTCAGGGCCCAGATCGCGGCCTGCGTGCGATTGGACGCGTTGATCTTCCGCAGCAGGCTCTTGAGGTGGACCTTGACCGTCGCCTCGGTGATGTTCAGGTGGTTGGCGATCATCTTGTTGCTGTCGCCGTTCAGCAGGCAGCGGAGGATCTGGATCTCGCGCTGGGAGAGCCCCTTGCGCGATACCGGCATTTCCAGGCCGTTGCCGTTCACCCGGCCGCTGATCAGAAGCGCCGCCAGATGCGTCGGGAATACCTTTTCCCCCATCATGACAAGCCGCAGCGACTGGGCCAGGGCATCGGCCGAGAGGTCCTTCATGAGGTAGCCATCGGCCCCGGCCTCCAATGCGTTCGCAAGCCGCCTGGTGCAGAGATCCGTCGTCAGCACCACCATTCGGGAATTCGGCAGCAGTCCGCGCAGCCGCCGCATCGCCTCGGCCTCGTCGTCCCCGCCATTCGCGAGATCCAGCAGAACGAGTTGGGGGCTGACGCCGGCCTCGGCTACCGAGACACCCTCGCGCAGGTTCCCGGCCTCTGCCACGATCTGGAACGGGGAGTCGTCTAGAAGCCGCTTGAGACCCTCACGGAAAAGTTTATTCGAATCGATCAGGAAAGTCTCGAAACGCTCCATGGGAAGCTCCTGCGCTGAAGAAAGGCTTTGGCGGCTGTCCATCCCGCCATACCCAACCAGTCAGGCAGCCGCTCACCCGATCACATCGGAAAGCGACCCGACATTACTTTCGGGTGGAGATTACTCCAGCCTTCCTTAAACGCGGTATCTCCCAATGGGAGTACACGCGCGCTCCTTACGTTACACAGCTCACACTTCATGCTTCCAACTGTGAATAGCCCATGACGACGGACGCAGTCTGCCACCGCTCCGCCTAGAGCTATCCTCTGAGTGGCTTTGCCGCAGGACCTGTGTTCATTATGGCTAAACACGGCATGGCATGGCGACTACAAGATCAATTCAAGCCGGACCGAAGATCCCGCGGCCAAGTATCGCCACGGAAACTGCCGGGTACCCGCTAGCTGCATACTTTCGACTGTTCGGCTTGACGATGGAGCACACGGCGGCGGCCCCGATGCTTCCGAACATTTCGCAGCCGCAAAAAATAGGGCCCCGGGAGCGTGGCTCCCGGGGCCCGGAGGAGGACAGGTCTCAGGTCAGGCCACGCGTCCGGGCCTGCCGCATCAACACGTATTGCCGCATCATCTGGTTCCGGAAGCGATAACGGAAGCCTCCCGGCTCCACCAGACGCTGGAGGATGCCGCCCTTCTCATCGTCGCTGAGACGGCTCAGGGGCTGCTGAAGCGCCGCGAGAGGCAGGGTCTCGCCATTCGGGCCGATCGGCGTGCGGGCAAGCTCCGCGGGATGGAACACGCCGAACTCGTCCGCGCGGGCCTGCGCCGCGGCATAGAGCACGTCGGCCTGAACGGGCTTCGCGTCCGGACCGAGCGCCTGGTTGTAGTTCTCGACCAGGCCCCGGTCGGCTTCCTGGACGCATCGCGCGACCGCATATCCGAGATCCTCGCGCTCGACCTCGCGGCTGTCGCGCCCGACGGCGCTGCGGGCCGCATGAAGCGCCAGAAGCTGCGCATAGTAGGGCAGCCCCTTCGCGAGGGTCACGATGCGCTGACGGACGTCCTCGCCGAAGGTCAGGCCCGCAGCCTCCGCCCCCGCCAGGAGGATCCGGTCGATCTCCCGATCCGACATCAGCGGCAGGTGCACCGCCACCAGCGAGCGCTGGATGGAAGGGTGCTTGCCCAGGAGATTGTCGACGTCCTCGGAGACGCCGACGACGAGCAGGCTCACAGGAGCCGACGTGTCCGTCAGGTTCTTGATCAGCTCCGCGAGCTTGTTGCGGAGTTCCTCGGACCGGCAGCGGTCGTACTCGTCCAGGATCAGCAGCAGATGGGCGCCCTGGATCTCGGTCAGGACGTCCGTGAGCTGGGTGACGCTGAACGATCCCGTCGGCAGCAGCTCGTCGAAGCTGGCGGGTGGCCGGCGCATGCTGAACGGGTCGCTCACCTGCGCCTGATAGAAGCTGCCGGGCACGCGCTTCAGGAAGCTGCGGAAGACGTCCTCGAAGCCGAGTTCGGCGCTGCAGGTCAGCTTAAGGGTGAAATAGCCGGCCTGCCCGGCGATCTGCTGCACGGCGTTCGCCAGAGACGTCTTGCCGCGGCCGCGGTCGCCGTACAGCACGACATGGGCGCGCTCCTCCTCGATCGCGGCGATGATGCGCCGGAGCGTGTTCAGGCGCCCGACGAAGAGCGAGTTCAGCTCGAGCTTCGGCCGGGTGGGCGTGAAGGCGTCGCGCAGCTGCTTGTTGGCCGCCGCGGTCAGCCCGCCGAACTTCGCCTCGTTCCGCAGGCCCGAGACCGGGCTGAAGCGCGGCATCTGGGACTCGGCCTCGTGGGCCTCGGCCAGAGATGCGGAGCCGCCGAAGCCGGCCTCCTCCGCCTCGTCCTGCACCTCGTCGCCACGGGGCAGCAGCTCCCTGGCGGGCTCCTTCTGGACGTCCCTGGGGGCATCGGTGCGCTCGGCGCCGGGCATTCCCTCGGGTGCCGGCGAGACCAGCCGCGGTCCACGCCCGCCTTCCGGGGTCCTGTCCCCCGCCTGCGGGGGATCCCCTCCCCCGTGGCGCTTCTTGAAGAAGTTACGCATGGCTCACAACCTCCGTGCCGCAGTGCCCGGCTCCGCGAACCCAGCCGTTCACGAAGCTTTCCGGGCCGTCGCCAGCCTGCCGAGGCTCCGGGCCTCGACCTCCTGCCAGGCCCGGAGTGCCAGGCTGTCCGGAAGATCAACATCCGCCAGCGTCAGCACGTCGCCACGCTTCAGCGGCCGCCGGATCACGCCGTCCATCAGAAGGCCGATGGGCAGGTGGCCGGGGAAATCGGCGATCTGGACCGCCTCGCCGCGGACGTCGAAGCTGCCGATGCCGCAGCCGATCCGATGGCCGGGCTCGAGGTCGCGCTTCGCGATCGTGGCGACCGACGCGACCGGGCTGGCCGAGTTGTCCAGGAGGATCCGCCCCTCGTGGACGACTCGCTTGATCGTCCGCAGGATCTCGAGATGCACGAAGATGTTGTGACGCAGGACGATGTAGTACGGCCCCTCGCCGAGCTTCAGGTAACGCAGCGCACCCTTCTGCCGCTCGTCGTGCCGGCCGGCGACGAAGACGCCGTGCGGCAGCTTCAGCGACAGTACGTAGTCGGCGACCGGCATGCCGATGCGCTCGGCCGCCTCGCAGAGGATGTTCGCGCCCTCCTGCATGCTGTCGGTCTTCGGGCCGATCATGCCCTTCTGGGCGATGGTGGCGCCGAGCCCGTTGGCGACGAGCACCTGCTCGGCCTGGACCTTCGTGCCGTCCGTGAAGGACGTCACCATGGGCAGGCTGATGCCGCTCTTGCCGCCCCAATAGGCCATGTCCTCGGGAGTGGGGTCGTTGTTCAGGAAACCCTTCAGGTTACCGAAGGCGAGCGGCTCGAAGCCCATCTCCCGCGCTTCCTGGAGCAGTGCCGCCTGGCAGCCGGGCTGGTCGCCCTCGGCTTCGGAGATCAGGCCCTTGCCGACGAAGTACGACCCCGTCGTCACGTGGAACTCTGTGTTCATCGTGACCACGGGGAGATTGGCGCTGACTGCCGCCGCGATGGTGTCGGTCGCGTAGACCGCATCGCCGGTGCATTCGAGGATCACGTCCGAATTGTCGATGACCTCGTTCACCGAGGTCGTCAGCAGGTCCGGACGGGGGTACTCGCGGCAGGATGCGGGGTCGCGCCGGGTCAGCACCTTCGAGGCGACGTATCCCTCCTGCCGGTCGAGGGCCATCACGAAATGCGAGGAGATGAAGCCTGTGCCGATCACGCCGATGCGCACGGCAGGTTTCTGGGACATGGGTTCTTCCTTCGGGCTTCGGGTGTTCAGGCGATCTTGGCCGGCCGCATCGCGGGCGTGCCCATGAATTCGGGTTGCCAGCCCGAGAAGCGTTGCTCGAGGAGCTGCAGCAGGTAGCGGCCGTATCCGGACTTGAGCAGTGGCTGCGCCAGGGCGCGGAGCTGATCCTCGTCGATGAAGCCCATGCGCCAGGCGATCTCCTCCGGGCATGCGACCTTCAGCCCCTGGCGCTGCTCGATGACTTCGATGAAGTTGCCGGCCTTCAGCAGGCTGTCGTGCGTCCCGGTGTCGATCCAGGCGGTGCCGCGGCCCAGCAGCTCGACCGAGAGCTGGCCCCGCTCGAGATAGACGCGGTTCACGTCCGTGATCTCCAGCTCGCCACGCGGGCTGGGCTTCAGGTCGCGCGCAATGCCGATCACGTCGTTGTCGTAGAAGTAGAGCCCGGTGACCGCGAAGTTGGAGCGCGGCGCCGCGGGCTTCTCTTCGATGTCCAGGGCGCGTCCCTGCTCGTCGAAGGTCACGACGCCGTAGCGCTCGGGGTCCGAGACGTAATAGGCGAAGACAACGCCGCCCCGTCGGATCTGAGCCGCCCGCTGCAGGCGGTCGGTGATCCCGTAGCCGAAGAAGATGTTGTCCCCGAGGACCAGCGCGACGCTGTCCCCGCCGATGAAGTCCTCGCCGATCAGGAAGGCCTGGGCCAGCCCGTCGGGGCTGGGCTGAACCGCATATTCAAGCCGCATGCCCCACTGCGAGCCGTCGCCGAGCAGCCTCTGGAAGAGGGCACGGTCGTGCGGCGTCGTGATGATCAGCACGTCCCGGATCCCCGCCAGCATCAGCGTGGTCAGCGGGTAGTAGATCATCGGCTTGTCGTAGACCGGCAGGAGCTGCTTGCACACCGCGCTGGTGATCGGCGCAAGCCTCGTCCCCGACCCTCCGGCGAGGATGATGCCCTTCATTCGGCGGCCTCCCGACGCGCGGCCTCGTCGATGCCGATGTCGAAGATGCCGCCGTACATCTCGACCTGCTTGATCAGGGCGTGCCACTTGGCGAGGTTCTTGTACCAGTCGAGGGTGATGGTCTCGGCGGTCTTGTCGAGCTGCCCGCCCTCGAGCTTCTCGCAGATCTCGCGAACGCCGTCCTCGGCGCGCCGCTCCGCCTTCCAGCCGAGCCCCTCGATCTTCGAGAAGTCGACGCGGTAGCTGCGGTGGTCGGCATCGCCGTACCACTCGATGCGGACGTCCTTGGGAACCGTGGCCGCCACCGTCTCGGCGAGCGGGCCGAGCTGGTAGTTGTTCTCGTCCGAACCGACGTTGAAGATCTGGCCATTCACCTGCTCGCGCGGAGCGGTCAGCATGAAGATCTGGGCCGACGCCGTGTCGCGGACGTGGACGAAGGGCCGCCACTGGCTGCCGTCCCGCATCAGCGGGAGGATGCCGGTCTTCCACGCGCCGAAGGCCATGCCGTTGATGGCGAGGTCCAGCCGCATGCGCGGGCTGTAGCCGTAGACCGTCGCCTGGCGCAGCACCACGACCGTGAAGTCGTCCGAGGCCAGCGGCAGCACGCCGAGTTCGGCCTGCTCGTTGGCCTTGGCGTACGTCGTCAGCGGGTTGGTGGCCGCGGTCTCGTCGACCTTCACCTCGGGCGGCTGGAAGCCGTAGATGCTGCACGACGAGGGCAGGACGTAGCGGCCGACGCCGCAGGCCTTCGCGATCTCGGCGCAGCGCACCCGGGCGCGGTGATTGACGGCCCAGGTGACGTCCTGGAAGAGCTCGCCCGAGGGGTCGTTGGAGATCGCCGCCAGGTCGATCACCGCATCGACGCCCGAGAAATGCTCCGGCGCCAGCCTGCGCACGTCCTCCTGGACGATCTCGAGCCGGGGATGGTTCGCAAGCAGGTCGCGGCCGAAGAAGAAGCGGTCGACGGCCCGGACGGTATAACCCCGCTCGAGCAGCATGGGGACCAGGGTCGTCCCGATGTAGCCGCCCGCGCCGGTCACCAAGATGCGCTGCATGTGCCGATGTTCCCCAAGCTGTCGGATTGTGCGGAAACCGCATTCGAATGCCGAGATAACGTGTCTCCACGCTCGGCGGGTACACAGTAATTTCCCAGTCAAAGCGCCACAAAGCAGGCGTATGGAATACCCTGACCGGGTTATTCATCAGGATCGCGGAAGTATCCGTCCTGATTTGCGTAAAGATTTATCTTCCTGGGACAGAAACGCGAACGGGCCGCCCCCTTCGGAGCGGCCCGTCGACGTCTCTGCTGGGCGCCTGCGCGCCGGGCCGGACTCAGAACGGAGTCTGGATGTCCCGGAGCCGAGGCTGGCGCAGGTCCTTGTCGGACAGATGGGCAGCGCCCTCCTGCACCGGCCAGGCGATACCCAGGTCGGGATCGTTCCACAGCACGCCGTGATCGTGCTGCGGAGCATAGTAGTTCGTCACCTTGTAGAGGACCTCGGTCTCCGGCTCGAGCGTGACGAAGCCATGGGCGAAGCCCTTCGGAACGAGAAGCTGCGCCCCCTCGGCCGCATCCAGCCGGACCATCACGTGGCGCCCATAGGTCGGAGAATCCCGCCGGATGTCGACGGCCACGTCCACGATCGCCCCCCGCAGGACGCGAACCAGCTTGTCCTGCGCGAAAGGCGGGCTCTGGAAGTGCAGGCCACGGACGGTGCCGCTCGGCACGGACAGCGACTGGTTGTCCTGCACGAAGTCGAGATCGACCCCGGCTTCGAGCAGCGCCTTCCTGTTCCAGGTTTCCGCAAACCAGCCGCGGCTGTCGCCGAAGCGCCGCGGCATCAGCAGCTTCACGGCCGGGATCTCGGTCTCGATGACTTTCATTGCTTCCTCGGATTCGTGGTCACGCGTCGAGCCCCTGCGTGGATCAGAAGTAGCGCTCGGGAACCCGAACGACGTCGTCCGGCAGGATCGTGGCGCTGGGCGGCGCACGGTACTCCGTCTTGTCGCCGGCGCGGGTGATCAGCACGTAGTCCTGACGGCCACGGTAGGTGTACCCGCCCGCCAGGGCGACGGCCTGAGCGGCGGTCATCCCGTTCGCGTAGTTGTACTGCCCCGGCCGGTTCACCTCGCCCATGATGTAGAACGGCCGGAAGGTACGGACTTCGACGCTGACCTTGGGATCGCGGACATAACCGTCGGCGAGCTTGGTGGCGATGGCCTGCTCCAGACCGCGGACGCTGGCATTCGCGGCCTTGACCTCGCCGATCAGGGGCATCGCGAGATTGCCGGAGCCGTCGACGGCAAAATCGCCCGAGAGCTGCTCCTGACCGAAGACGGTGACGCGGACCTGGTCGCCCGGCCCAAGCCTGTACTCGTTCGATGCCGATGCCTGCTGCGGCAGCATCGGCGCGTCGCGCCCGTCGTTTCCGCAGGCAGAAAGCCCTAGAAGCAGGCCGCCGAGGACCAGGGCATGAATGAAGGATCTGGTGGACATGGTCTCCCCTCTTGAAGCGCGCGCCACGCACGGGCGTCACGCTGCGGCCGCATTGATGCGGCGTCGAGCAGGACCAGTCTTACCGAGGAAGATGCGGCCGCGAAGGCCGGGAGAAGCATTAAGCCGGCGGGGACCCACTTTCGGACGGGTCGGCCGGGCGGACGCCCGCCAGACCGACCCGCCGCACGATCAGAGACGCGTGCCGAGGCGAAGGGTCACCAAGTGCCGGTCGTAGTCGTTGCCGGCGGTGTTGGAATCGCGGGTGATGAAGTCCCAGCCGCCACGGACGTACACGTTCCGGTTCATCAGGTAGGTCGCGCCGGCTCCCACGAGCAGGTAGTCGTCCTCGCGGGTCGAGCCCTGGAAATCGTCACGCCGCACACCCGCGGTCCCGTTCAGGATCAGGTTGCGCAGCAGCTCGTGATCGACGCCGAGGCGAAGCAACGTCCGCTCGCGCGCGCTGACGGTCAGCGAGGTCGTCTCCTCGAGCTTCCGCGTCACCTCGCCAGTGACCGAGGTGAGCTGGGTGACGGCCCAGTCGAGCCGCACGCCGGCCGAGATCCCCGAGGGATCCTCAAGCAGGTCGTTGTCGTAATCCCTCTGCTCGTAGCCGACATAGGCCGAGCCGGTGAGGAGGCCCGTCAGGTCGAAGTCGCTGCCGACCGCGATCTCCCAGCCCGTCGAATCACGCTGCGCACGCTCCTCGAGCCGGTATCTCGTCCAGTCATATGTGCCGCGCACGAAGGTCTCGATGCCCGGCTGGAGCTCGTAGGAGCCGCGCAGCGTCGTCGCGTAGATCGTGCGGTCGCGGAAGTCCTGATCCGCGTCGAGGCCGTCGCGCCGCCGCACGTCGTCGTAGTCCCGGTACTCGACCGAGCCGCCGGCGCTGACCGCGAAGCGGTTGAAGCCCTGCCGGAGCCCGATCTGCGCGAGCCCGACGCGGTAGTCGACCGGCTCGGCACGGTCGGTCGGCGAATCGGGGTCGCCGCCGGCCTCGTGGTCGCCACGAACGCCGAGTTCGCCCGACAGCCGCGTCTCGCGCGCGATGTCGTAGCGCCCGGCGGCGTTCGCGAGGAAGTCGATGTACTTCTCGCTGGACTGATCGACGTAGCGGCCGATATCGGCACCCGCGCGCAGCTGCAGGAAATGGACGCCGGACTCGTTGCGCGCCGTCACCGAGGGGCTGAGCTCGAGCAGGAAGTCACTCTCGCTGTTGTCCTCGGAGGCGAAAACGTTCGAGTCCCACGTCACCCCCGCCTCGACCTGCGGGAAGATCAGGAACGAGCCCGCGCGGATGCCGAGCGGGTCGAATTCGGGCCGCTGCCTGTCCACGACGGACGCACCACGCTCCAGCGCGCCGGACGGACGCGCTGCGTCCGGAGGAACCTGGTTCGGCTGCTGCTGGGCCTGAGCCACCGTGGCGGTGCCGATCAGGATCGCGATGGCGCTGACCGCGGTGGGCAGGCTCGACAGGATCTTCGTCATGGGGCTGTGTCCGCTATCCGGGCAAAGTTGCGGCAATGCCGCGTTGTTGATCCCTTCTCGCGCCGAGTTGCGCCGGCTGCAACCGGACGAAGCATCGGAGCCACGTTTCGGCACCGCATGTGCCCAGGCGGACACACCGAGAATGGCTTATGTCGAATGGCTTATTCGTGCGGCTTCTGCCCGGCGGCCTCGGCAGCCAGGCGCCGGCCAATGGCCCGGCAATGGGCCTCGACCGTAACCTTCGGGGCCCATTCCCCGGCCAGCGCGTGGCGAAGCCGACCCGTGTCGAGCCGGAAGCTGTCGAAGCGCCGATGGTCAGTGACCAGCAGGCGTCCGGCGCCGAACGCGTCCATGATCCAGCCGGTCAGCTGCCCGAGCGGCACCGCCTGCCCGGAGCCCAGGTTGAAGGTCCCACGGAGATCCCGCCTCAGCGCGGCTGCCAGCAGACGCCCGAATTCCGGGTCCGGAAGGAAATCCCGCCGCACGCCGGGATCGACGTCGAGCACGATCTCGCCCCGCCCTGCAAGGCTCCCGAGCGCGGCTGCCATGAAGGTGCGGCGCTGGCCGCCCCGCTCGTAGCCGAAGACATTGGCGACCCGCAGCACCAGCAAATGGTCCCCCAGCAACGGCCGGAGCCGCTCCTCCGCCGCGAGCTTGTTGCGCCCGTAGGCGTCGGTCGGGCCCGTCGGCGCATCCTCGCCGGCATCCCACTGGTGGTCAGGGTGATAGACCTTTCGCGAACTCATGAGCACGTAGGAGAGCCCGCGGTCCGCGGCGACCCGTGCGAGCCGGAGATCGAGGCATTCGTCCGGAGGGCAGTCCTCCCGCCGCCAGCGCGGATCGAGGGCGAAGTTCACGATGCGCGTGACCCCGGAGAAGACCCCATGGGCGTCCAGGTCCCGATGCCCGACGAACCTGCAAGGTGGCCGGCCAGGCGCCTCGGCGAGACTCCGCGCCAGGAATGCGCCCTGCCCGACCACCAGCGTCAGCGGCTCCTGTGACATCCCACCCGTCCCTCCTGGCCGTACGGCGGCGAAGGCTCGCCGGATTCCGCAGCCTGCGTCATGCCGCATTATGGAGGATGCCGCGCGCCGTTCGGGGGGCCACCGATCGGGGCGGCGCTCGGAGGTCGCATGGGATGCCGCCCGCGATTCCTGAAAGCCCGCGCTGGAGCCTCCCTGCGGCAGCGTCCGGTTCGCGTTCACCCGCCTTCTCCGCGGCACGCCTGGCGCTTACCACCATTGCCCGTCTGTGACCGCGAGGCCGGCGCCCCAAACTGCAGGAAAGGAGGACCCCATGACGAGCCACGAGAAGAACTCAACACCCGCGGCGGGCAAGCCTAAGTCGCCGCAGCACCCGACGAACGATTCCATGCCGCCCTACGCGCCGGGCGGCGTCCCGGAACCGGAGGGGGACGGGCTTCCCGCAGCGCGCGACGCCGAAGGATCACGTCCGGACAATGCGCTTCCGCCCAAGGCGCAGCCGTGAGCGGCCGAGCGCGGGCCGCTTGCCATGTGGCAGGTGGCCCCCGCCGCGCTTCGGCGCGGTTCCTGCCACGTCACTGAGGCCTCGGCGCAACACCTGGACCCAAATGCCGGGGTCATGTGCCCGGCCTGCGATTAGCCCCTTGTCCCGCACGGCGCCGGCCCTATCTTGTGCATTGCAGCAACGACCTTGCTGCATCGCCCTTGTTGGGCGTTTCCTCCCTAAACTCAGGCCGCTCTCCGGGCGGCCTTTTTCTTTTCCGGCGGGCTTCGCAGGGGGTGCCTCCTTGCTTTCCCGGGCTCATCCGTTTTCACGCGTCGCTATCGCCTCGCGCGTTGCTAAAGTCCGAGCCTACCGGGCCCGGAACACGAGTGTAGCGTCCACATGAAGAACAGCCGCTTCGGCATTCGGAAGGACCCCTTCGAGGTCTCGACCAGCGCGCGCCCGTCCTTTGCCTCGGCCGATCATAGCGAAGTCTACAACGGCTTCTTCCTGGCGCTGCTCGCACGCAAGCGCCTGATGGCGCTGTACGGTGAAACCGGCGTCGGCAAGACGACGCTGCTCAACGCTCTGCTCGATCACCTCGAGGCCGAGGGGGGCATGGTCCTGGCCGCCACGGCCACGTCCGGAATGGGCGTCGAGGACCTGATCATGGCTGCGCGGACCCAGCTCGACGGGCTGGCGCGCCCGGATGCGAACGAGGGCGAGACGCTGGAGCAGCTCGTCGAGCAGCTCGAGCGCCGGCTCGAGGATGCAGGGCACGGTGTGCTCGTCGTGGATGACGCGCACCGCCTGGACCTTCCGGCGATAGCCGACCTTTTCGAGCTGGCCCGGACCGATACCGAGACCGGCCGCTACCTCCAGGTCCTGCTCTCCGGCGAGCCGGTCCTCGAACGCATGCTCGCCGAGCCGGACCTCGCCGCCGCGATGAAGGCGTTCGGCGTCGCCTACCATCTGGGTCCGCTGGACCGGAGCCATACCGAGACCTTCGTGCGCGAGCGCCTGCGCGCGGCCGGGGCGAGGCGGGACGAGCTCTTCGACGGACCAGCACTCGACAAGGTGCACGAGTACTCCGGCGGCCTTCCGGGGGTGATCAGCACGATCTGCGGGCAATGCCTGCGCATGGCCGAGGAGAAGCGCGAGGAGCGCATCGGTGTCGCGAGGGTCGAGGCCGCCGCCCGAAGCCTCGGCATCGAGCTGCCGGATGCCCGCGAGGACGAGCCGGAGATCCCCACCGAGATCCAGGAGCCGGCGCCACGCCGCGGCATCGAGACCGCCTTTGGCGTGCCCATCGAGGCGATGCCGCGCTTCGAACCCAGGCCCGCCGAACCTCCGACGCAGCCCGCCTATCCCAACCAGCTCCGCGCCGGATCCGCCGATGCTGCCGGCACGGCCCAGGCCGTCCCGCGCCCCGCGCCACAGCAGGAGGTGCGGAACCACGGCGGTGCGGCGCCGCTCTCCACGGGCATGGCACCGGCCGGGTCAGGCCCGGCCGCGGTCCTGCGCCCGGCGACCCCGCACGGGCGCCCCGCCCCATACGCCGTCCCCGAACGGCGACGCGCCGGCGCGGGCCGCTGGGCGGCCATGGCGCTGCTGGCAGTCCTGCTGGGTGCCGGCGCTGGCCTCGCGCTCTCGGACAGCCGGCCGCTCGACCGGCTCTACGAAGCGGCCTTCGGCGAAGCACCTCCATGGGAGGGCAGCACCGCGGCCCGCTCCTCGGCCGGAATCGATCCGTCCAGCGCGCCGACGACGGTCCCAGTCCGCGCGGCGCCGCCCCCCGTCCCGCCCGAGGCACCCGCCTCGGAAGGCGAGATTCGCGCGCCCGAGCCGGCGCCTCCTGCGGTCGACCTCACGGCCTCCGCGCAGCCGCCCGCGCCCATGGGCGCGAACCGGCCGGACCTGTCGTCGCCGACAGCTCCCGCGCCGGCCCAGGCCGTTCCGCCGGGCGCGCAACAGGCGCCGTCCGCACAGCCGGCCCCGCCGCCCGCCGCGCCCGGGCAGCCGGAACAGGTCGCGGCCATGCCGCCGCCGGAGCCGCCCGCCACGGCATCGCGCGCCGAGATCGCCGAGTTGCTGACCCAGGCCGAACGTTGGCTTCAGGCCCGCTATCTTACGACGCCGGCCGGCAGCAACGCCTTCGAGACCTATCGCCGGATCGTTGCGATCGATCCCGGGAATCCCGAAGCCGCGCAGGTTCTGGCCCGCATCAAGGCCATGTATCTGAACTGGGGCACGACGGCAGAGCAGCGCGCCGACATCGAGAGCGCCCGCCGCCATTTCGAGCGCGGTCTCAGCGTCGACCCCGCGGACCAGACGTTCCGCGAGCGGCTCGACGCCCTTGACCGCCGGACCCGTACCGAGGCGCAGGCCGAACCCAGTCAGGCGGAGCCGGATCAGGCCGTTGCGGCGCTGACGCCTGTCCCGTCCAGCGATCAGGTGCTGCGGCTGCCGCCGGGCTACCGGGAGCCTGCCGCGCCGGGCCAGGCGGTCCCCGCCAACCCGCAGACGGCAACCCCTGCGGCGCAACAGCCGCCCGCGCCCGTCGCGCCGAACGCCTTCGACAACCGCGAGGCGATCCTTGCGGCGATCGACCGACCCGAGGTGCTGCGCGGGGTGATCCGTGACGGGCGGCGGCTCGACGTGGAGATGCCGGACGGCAAGACCCCGCTGATGCTGGCGGCCGAGCGCGGCAGAACCGAATCTCTGCGGCTCCTGCTCCAGGCCGGCGCTGGGGCGAACGCGCGGAGCCGCACGGGCCAGACCGCGCTGATGCTTGCCGCATCAGCGGGCGACCCCGGCTCGGTGCGTGCGCTGCTCGACTCCGGCGCGGCCGTGAACGCCCAAAGCGTCGACGGACGGACGGCCCTGATGGTAGCCGCCGAGCGTGGCCAGCTGGACATCGTGCGCCAGCTTCTGGACAACGGCGCCGACATCGACGCCACCACGACGGGCGGGCGCAGCGCATTGAGCTATGCGACCCAGGCCGGCCATGAGGACGTGGCGATGCTGCTGCGGCTCCGCGGCGCACGCGCCGGCGCGGGCACGTCCCGCGCCGCGCCGATCGATCTCGGCACGTTCCGCCGCAACTGACCGGAAGCGCAGTCACCTGGCCCGATCGCCCCGAATGCCGTTCCGACTCCTGCGCCTGCTCCCCGGGCTTGCCGCGCTGCTGCCGATCACGGGCTGCGGCGACTTCGGGCGCGTCACCCAGGGCACGGTCGACCCGGCCTACCGTCCGGAGACCGTAAGCGCGGGCACGGCCGAGCATGGAATGCCGGTGCGCATTCACGGAGCGATCGACGGGTTCGCTCCGGACCGGCTCTCTGGAATGGTGCTCGACAGCCTGCGCCGGTCGACCGGTGGCATCGGCCTGCGCTTCACGACGGCCGATGTTCCCCCGGGCCGGCTCGGAGACTACCGAACGGTGTTCGTCTTCAATCCTGCCGCCGGGATGACGGACGGCGATGTCTGCGCCGGGCGGTTCCCGGGAACCAAGCCCTCAGCTTCCGAGATCACGGTCAGGGCCGCGCTCTGCTGGGGCGGCAAGAACCTGACCGGCGCCATGGGCTTCATGAATGCCGACGCCGCCCGCGACGCGCGGCGGTTCGACCGTTTCCTGCGCGACATCGGCCACGCTCTCTTCCCGCGGTCCAACCCCGACCGCTGAGCCCGGCCGGGCCGAATGCTCGATCAGGGCCACGAGCCCTGCCAAAATCTCCGCCGGGCTCGGCGGGCAGCCGGAGATTCGCAGATGGACCGGCACAACCTGATCGATGCCGCCGGCCACGCCGTAGCTCCCCCTGAAGACGCCGCCGTCGAGCGCGCAGGCACCGCAGGCGACGACCCATTTCGGGTCGGGTGTCGCCTGCCAGGTCCTGTAGAGCGCCTCGCGCATGTTGTGGGTGACGGGCCCGGTCACCAGCAGGACGTCGGCATGGCGTGGAGAGGTCACGAAACGGAGTCCGAAGCGCTCCAGGTCATATTTGCGGTTGCCGAGCGCCGAGATCTCCAGCTCGCAGCCATTGCAGGACCCCGCGTCGATCTGCCGGATCGCGAGGCTGCGACCCAGCCGGACATGGGAGAGCCGGTCCAGGCGTGCCGCGAGCTCGGCCTCGGCGCCCGGCGCTGGACCGGGTCCCGGAATCACCGGCGGGCGGCGCAGGAGGTTTCCGAGAATGCGTACCAGCATCAGAGATCGTGCCCCGCGCAGGTGCAGTTGAAGGACCTGTAGCACAGGGAGAGATCCGAGACGGCGCTCCGCTCGATCGCGGCCTCGAGCAGGGGCCACTGCAGCCACGAGGGGTCGCGGGGGTGGCAGCGCAGGATCGTGCCGTCCTCGGCCAGCCGCACCCAGGTCATCACCTCGCCCCGGAACGATTCCACCAGCGCCAGTCCTTCCCCGGCGCAGGCGTCGACCGCGGCCAGGACCGGCCCGTCCGGCAGGCGGTCGAGGATCTGCTCCGCCAGGGACAGGCTCTCGACGACCTCGCGGGCGCGGACGCTCAGCCTTGCATCCGCGTCCCCCTCTTCGGCTACCGGGATCTCGAAGGCAAGTTCGGGATAGGGCGCATAGCCGGGGAGGCGACGCGCATCACGCCCCAGGCCACAGGCGCGTCCCACGAACCCCCCGGCGCCGAAGCGCATCGCCTGGTCGCGGGCGACGCATCCGGTTCCCACCGTCCTGTCCTGCAGCGACTCCCTTGCGTCATAGAGCCGGACCAGCGGCAGGAAGCCATCCCGGACCGCCTGCAGCGCGGCATCGATCTCGTGCGCGGCCTCCGCCGTCAGGTCGACGGCGACGCCGCCGGGCACCACGCGGTCCATCATCAGGCGGTGCCCGAAGGCGGCCTCGGCCGCGACCGCGACCCGCTCGCGCAGCAGGGCGCATTCGGCCTCGATGAAGGGGACGCCGGCCTCGCCGCAGGTGGCCCCGAAGTCACCGAGATGATTGGCGATGCGCTCCAGTTCCGCGAGGAGCGCACGCAGCCAGACCGCCCGGGGCGGCGGCGCGGTCCCGGTCGCCGCCTCGACGGCTTGGGCGAAGGCCAGCGCGTGCGCGACGGTGGAATCACCGGACAGGCGGGCGACCAGCCGGGCCGCAGCCTCGACGCCGCGCCCCACCACCAGCGATTCGATGCCGCGATGCGCGAAGCCGAGACGCGCCTCGAACCGTACGATTGTCTCACCATGGGCCGTGAGCCGCAGATGGGTGGGTTCCGCGACGGTGCCGTGCACGGGCCCGAACGGGATGACATGCAGCCCCTCGCCCTCGGCCGGCAGGAAGGGATAGGGCTCCGGATTGCCGAGCGGCGGCGGCGGGGCAGCCGAGAGCGGCAGGCGCACCGGCCATGCGTCGTGATCGAGCCAAGGACGCGGATCCGTCAGCGCCTCGGCGTTCAGCCCGAAGAGATCCTGGATCGCCCGCTCCAGCCGGACGGCGCCTGGCCGCGCGAGGCTCAGGCTCGGGAAGCGCCCTTCCGGGCAATCCAGCGTCGCGACGACGACGTGGCCGGCCTCGTCGCACAGGCAGCAATGGACGCGATCCTGCTCCGCCCACTCGCCGAGCAGGGTCCAGCCGGGCTCCTCGCCGAGCCTCAGCACCAGGGCTATCCAGGCCTCCCGGTCGAGCCGATGGCGCGGCACCGGATGATGCCCGGGCACGGCCGGTCCAAGGGACGCGATGAAGTCCAGCACCCTTCCCCCCGATCCAGCGCTATCCCAGCTGCTCGGCGAGGGAACGCAGCCAGACCGCGACGGGCTCCGGCAGCCATATCCCCGCGAGCAGGACCAGTCCGAGTTGCATGAACACCGGTACGACGGCAAGGCCGTCGACCATGCGGCCGGCACAGGACTCGGATGCCCATGCCGCCGGCAGGCGTGCTGCCAGCGCCACCAGCGCCGCGACCAGGCCCAGCAGCACCGCAGCCGCAAGGAATGGCGAGTGCGCGGCGGCGGCGGTCACGATCAGGAAAGCGCTGGCGAACAGGCCGAAGGGCGGGAGGCCCGCAACCGCCACGACGCCGGCGAGAACGGCCCAGCGCAGGCCCGGCGCGCGCGCCCGGCCCTCCGTACCACGCCGATCCGCGTCCCGCCCTGCCGGGCCGAGCGCTGCGAACAGGGCCGACTTGGTCAGCGCGTGCAGGGTGACTTGGAGCAGGCCCGCCACGTTGCCTGCCGTCCCGCCGAGACCGAAGGCCACGGTCGCCAGCCCCATGTGCTGGGCCGAGCTGAAGGCGAGCAGATGCCGCATGTCGCGGCAGCGGTGCAGCATCACGACCGCCGCCAGGGCGGAGACGAGCCCTAGCCCGATCAGGAGGCCGCCGGGCTTCAGGCCGGCGCTGCTGGCCGCCAGCAGCATCTTGAAGCGCAGCATTGCCAGGAGCGCGACGTTCAGGAGCAGCCCCGAAAGAACGGCGCCGACCGGCGCGGCGCCCTGGCCGTGGGCGCGGGCCAGCCAGCCGTTCATCGGTGCCAGCCCAGCCACCGCGCCATAGCCGAGCAGCACCGGGACGAAGCCGAGGCTCAGCAGCGCGGGATCCGCCTCGGCCGATACTTCCAACACGCGGGACCAGGTCAGGGCGGGCATGCCGGCGCCCGTTGCAGGCTGGGCCGCCGCGTAGACAAGCACCGTTCCGAGCAACGCCAGGCCGAGGCCCGCTCCGCACATCACGAGAAGGCTCCAGCACGCGGCGAGGCTCCTGGGCGTGCGCCAGAGCGAGAACATCGCGGCGCAGGCCAGCACGGCCGCCTCTACTGCGATCCACAGCAGAACGAGATTGTTCGCGGCCAGGGCCAGCATCGCAGCGGCGAGGAAGGCCTGGAACAGGGCATGGAACAGCCGGCCACCCCGGTGCGACAGGCGGGTCGCTTCGACCTCGCGCGCGATTGCCCCTGCCGAGACCGGAGCCGTGGCGGCCGCAATGAGGGCGGTCAGCACCAACAGGTGGAGGTTCAGCCGATCGACAAGGAACAGCTCGCCCGCTCCCCGCTCCGCCCCCAGCATGACGAGGGTGGTGGCGAGCAGAGCCACGCAGGCACCGCCACCGACCACGGCCGCTGCCCGGACCGTGCAGGGCAGAAGGGCCAGCAGGAGTGCAGCCGCCGCAGGGATCGCCAGAAGCGTGGGGACGATGTCGAGGGCGTTCATTCCTCCACCCTCCGTTTGGGCGTCGCGAGCGCCTCGTCGAGCTGGTGGCGCAGGTGGACCGTCGCAAGCGCCAGTGCCGTCATGGCCGTCAGTGCGACGAGGATCCCGATGAGCATCGGCATCCCGGCCGCGCTGGCGGCAGCAAGGATCACCCCGGACTCGACGCCCATGAGGCCGGTTGCCTGACCGATGCCGTCGCGACGGGCCGCCATGCCGAGCAGCCCCAGCAACGTCACCGCCAGCGCAAGGGCCAGGTCCTCGCGCGACAGCGCAGCTCCACTCCCGACATCGGCCGTTTGCGCAACCATGGCCGCGGCTCCCACCGCGGCGACTGCCAGGGCCAGCATCATTCCGGGGCCGAGGGCAGGGTTGGTCGCGGCCGTGGGCGGAAGGCCGTGGCTGAGCGCAAGGCGCCGCAGCGCCGCCGGGACCAGAACGGCCCGAAGGCCGAAGGCCAGCAGGGCTGCGACATACAGGCCCGGCTCATCCCGGACGCTGCCCTGCCAGGCGATGGCGGCCGCGAGCATGGCGGCTTGGGCGGCCAGGACCTTCACGAGCGCCATGCGACGCCGCTGGCGCAGGCCGAGCAGGGCAAGCAGCAGCACCCCGCCCCCGAGAAGCTGCGCGACGTCGCGGCCAAACTCCGGAACTCCCTGCATCACGCCCCCAGAGAGACGGAAAGGAAGATCGCCGCCAGCATCCCCGCCATCAACGCCCACCCGCCGTACTCGCCCAGGCGCCTGATGCCGATCCGCGTCGAGAGCACCTCGGTGAGCGCGAGCGCCACGCCAGCACCCGCCATCTTTGCGGCGAAGGCACCGAGACCAATCACCGGCGCGAGCGCGCCGTCGCCGGGCAGGGCCATTCCCCATGGCACGAAGATGCAGGCGATCAGCGACGCATGGATCAGAAGGCGCAGCATTCCGGCCGCCTCGATCAGCGCCAGATGCCGGCCGGAATATTCCAGGCTCGTCGCTCCGCCGATCGTCGCGGAACCGGCTCCAGGGCCGTCCACCGGCATCCGGGCGTTGTCCGCCAGCGCCAACATCGTCAGGGCGAGGAGCGCAATGGCCAGGGACAGGCGCGGTTCGACGCCGCCGGAAAGCACGAACTCCGCCATCCGCGGCAACGAGGTGCTGCGCATTGCCGCCGCTACGGCGAAAATTGCCATGAGCATGGCGGGTCCGGCAAGCACCGCGACCAGTGACTGCCGCACTGCGCCGAGCGCGCCGAAGCCAGCCCCCGTGTCGAGCGCGGCAAGCATCGTCAGGACCCGCGCCACCGCCAGGAGTCCCACCAGCGCCACGAGATCCGCCGCTGGCGCCAGCGCGAGGCCGCTCGCGAAGGTGGGCACCAGGCCCGCCGCCAGCCAGAGCGTCGAGAAGACAAGGAAGGGCGTCGCCGTGAAGAGCCAGCTTGTCTCGTCCTGCACCACCGCCTCCTTCCGAAGCAGGCGGAGCAAGTCACGAAAGGGCTGCAGCAGCGGCGGCCCCTGCCGGCCCATGAGGCGGGCCCTCACCTGGCTCACGAAGCCCGTCAGCAGCGGCGCCGCGACGAGCACCAGGCCCATCTGGAGGAGCTGCAGGAAAGCCGCGCCTATAGCCTGGACGATCATGCCAGCACCGCAGCCAGGAGCATCAGTGACGCCAGCGCCGCGGCCGCGAGGCCGACACTGCCCGGAGTACCGAGGTGCCCCCCGCGTCCCGCCCGGCGCAACAGCCTTCCTGCGCGCCGACCGAGCGGGAGGAAGAAGAGCGTCTCTACGGGATCCCGGCAATCCAATCGGTATCGTGCGGCCCCCGTGTCACCAGGCGGCGCCCGGCCAACCTCCTCCCGGAAGGCGAAGGCCTGCATCGCGAAAACCCGCAGGATCGGCTGGGCCAAGCCGGACGCACTGAGCGGCGTGCCCGCGATGGGCGGCTCGGCGCCGCCGGCCCAGGGGGGCGCCCGGCGCGCCGCCCGTCCGCCGATCCTCCGCACGGCCGCGGCCGTCAGCACCGCCAGGCAGAGCACCATGGCGAGCACGAGAAGGCCGCTATAGGCATTTCCGAAGGCCGCCTGCGGCGCCAGCCAAAGGACTCCAGCCCTCGCACCGGAGCTTTCCGGGGTACCCAGCAGGGCCGCGGCCACCGGCTCGATCAGCGCCAGGAGCGGAAGCGGCAGCACGCCGATCAGCGCGCAGAGCACCGCCGGCAGAAGCATGGACCAGCGTTCCACGGGCTCCGGATCGGCGGCCATGTCCGCCTGCTCGGACCGCGGCCGGCCGAGAAAGACCAGACCGAAGCACCGAACGACGACCATCGCAAAAAGCGCGGCGGACAGGATAGCCGCGGCGGCGACCGCCAGGGCGCCAATCCTCAGACCCGGATCAGCGAGATCGGGCGCCTGCAGGAAGGCCTGGAACAGAAGCCATGCGGCCACGAAGCCATTGAGCGGCGGCAGGGCGGCCAGGGCCGCTCCACCGGCGAGGAAGGCCGCGGCGGTCCATGGCATGCGTGCGACCAGACCGCCGAGCCGGTCGAGCCGCATTTCCCCCGTCGCAGCGACCACTGCGCCGGCGGCGAGGAACAGCAGCCCGATGAAGACCGCGTGGTTCAGCCCATGCAAAAGCGCTCCAGACAGTGCAAGCCCGGCGGCATTGGGCAGCCCGTTCGCGTCATAGACCGCGGCTCCCCCAGTCCCGACCGCCACCAAGCCGAGGCTCCCGACTGCGGCGACGCCGAGGATCCGTGGAAGATCCGCCTCCATCAGCGCCCGGAGCGCGGCGCCGAGCGCCGTCGCGGCGCCTATCCCCGCCAGCAGGGCGCCCCACCCGGTTCCCGGTCCGCCGGCGAGGTCGAACACGGCCCGCAGCAGCACGTAATAGGCCGTTACCGGCATGGCGCCGGCCATCAGGGCTGAAACCCGGGCCGGCCCCGCGGCCAGGATCCCCGGGAGCCAGACATGCAGCGGCGCGAGCCCAATGCCGCCTGCGATGCCGAGGATCACCAGCGCAGGGACGAGACCCGCCGGGGACGCCGCGGCGGCAACGCGCAGGCTTTCGAAGCTGAGATCGGCGCTGGATCCCCCGAGCAGCGCGAAGGCGATCAGCAGACAGGCGAGGCCGAAACCCGACAGGATCAGATGGATTCGCGCCGCCCGCCCTGCCCCGGCCTCCTCCGACGACAGGAGCAGCAGCCATGACGCGACGCCGGCCACGCCCCAGCCGAGCAGGAGCGAGTAGGCGTCCCGGGCGAGCGGCACGAGGTTCATCCCCGCGATGAGAATCGGATAGGCCGCGAGCGACCCCGCCTCCAAACTTCCCTCGCGCCGCTGGCCCAGCGCCGAGATGCTGGAGAATGCGGCGCAGAGATTGACGGCGACCAGGAAGTACGCGGAGAGCAGGTCCAGGCCGAAGCTGATCCGAAGCCAGGGCAGTGCGGCGTCGCGGAGGGGCGCAGCGGCTCCGAGGTCGAAGCCGCCGAGGTGGAGCAGCGCGGCGGCGGCGGCGATCACGGACGCGATCACGGCGCCGCCATGCACGAGCACGGCGCCGTGTGGCCCGCGACCGCGGGCGAGGCCCAGCGGTGCCAAAACGAGCAGCAGGAGAACGGAGGTCAGGATCGCTGGCAAGGCGTGGCGGGCCGGCTCCGGGGAACGGACTTCCAGCGCGCTTATACCATGCTCGGTCGAACCCGGCACCGGCCGGCGGCCCTGCCCTGCAGACAAAGAAAAGCCCCGGTGCCGTGAGGCGCCGGGGCCAGTCTGTAATCAGGGAGGAAACGCAATGTGACCCATCGCCCTTTCGATATACGCCATGCCGCATGAAGGAATGGTTAACGCGCAGCAGGGTCAACAGTCACCGCGAACGGAACGATCCTCATCCCACCAAGCGCCGAAGGCGTGCACGCGCCGTATAGTAGGCGAGCATGGGCCAGACGGCGCTCATAGCACAGAAGGCAAGCAGTACGGCGGCCTGCCCGCGCCAGCCCGCGAGCCGCGTCTCGAAGGCGCAGCGCCGGACGAAAACCGCGCCGATCGCGAGATAGGAGGCGAGGAACAGGAGGATCGAATCTGACATCGGGACAGGCCTTGGGCCGGGATCTGGATGCCGCAGTCTGGCTCCGCATGGTTAATTTTCTATTTTCACACCCAGTGCCGATGTCTCGTTTCGGGAACGTTGCTCCGGCGTCCGCATCACCCGATAATCACTGGGAATTTAGGCAAGGACGGCCGCTTCATGGCTTGCAGGGTTCTGATAGCCGACGACCATCCCTTGATGCGGGCTGCACTGCGCCAGGCGGTCGATCAGTCCGTCGAAGCTCCGGAGATCGTCGAGGCCGCCGACTTCGATCAGGTCGGCGCCGCGCTGACCACGGGTCCGGGGGCCGACGTCGTCCTGCTGGACCTGAACATGCCGGGCGCCAGCGGGCTGGTCGGCCTTGCGATGCTGCGCGCGGAACATCCGGCGACGCCCGTGATCGTCGTGTCGGCCACCGAGGACGCGGCCACCATTCACAGAGCCATGGAGTTCGGCGCGTCGGGCTTCGTGCCGAAATCGGCGCCCATCGCGCAGATAGGAGATGCGATCCGTGCGGTGCTCGATGGGGAAATCTGGAGCCCGCCGCTTTCCGCGACGCCCGAGGAGGACATCCAGCTCGCCGAGCGCGTCGCCTCGCTGACGCCCCAGCAACTCCGCGTGCTCGCCGGGATCGTCGCCGGAAAGCTCAACAAACAGATCGCCTACGAGATGAACGTCGCCGAGGCGACCGTTAAGGGCCACATCACGGTGATCCTCCGCCGTCTGGGCGTGGTCACGCGCACCCAGGCCGCCGTGATCGCGAGCCGGCTGATGCCCGGCGGCACCATGCCCGTTCCGGAGTAGCATCCGCGCAGCCAAGCGTTCCATGGGCACGTGCAAACACCATACGCCCCCATGATCTTCGGTGATCGACTACACTATCGGCGGCCCCAATTGGGGTAATCGCATTATAATGTTGCTCTTGCCCGTCGATGGTAAGCAACATCATTCATATTGATGCAAGCATGCCGACTCGGCCCCGGACGACGGCCATGCGGCCGACGCTGGCAGCGGCACCAATGCGACACCGGGATGGACCGGGTCCGTGCGCAGCCTGAAACCCTGACAACCACTTCCGCTACTGGCGGGGGGCAGATCTTCCATGCCTTACGACAAGCACGGATCCCTTGGCATCCGACAACAGGAGGGCGGGACGATGGTGAGGTGGTGGGTTGATCGGACGGCGGCCGAGGAAAGGGCGAAGAAGGCCGACGCCGAGAGGGCGGAGCGCGAGATGGCGCTCCGACGGGCCGGCTATGGAGCCTATGTCGTCCTGTGCCTTGTCCTGCTGCTCCCTGCGAGCCTGCTCGCCTACTATCTGTGGCCCAGGTTCCCGATCGCGCCGGAGGACGCCATTTGGCTGGTGGTCTTCTTCTTCGCCGAGGTCCTGGCGGGTCTGCTTCTCGTGGCGCGCTGGTTCCAGCGGCTGACGACCAATTCGGACATCGAGGAGCTGCGGAAGATGGCTTTCTCGTACCGTCTCGGCGGCACGCTGGCGCTTCGTCCCTTCCTGAACTCGGAAGGCGAGAAGCTCGTCGCGGGGAGCTCCATCGCCGAATACCGCAGGGGGATCATCGAGCCCAACTTCTACAAGAGCGCCACGAACCCGCCGTTCTTCCTGGCGGTCACGCTCGTGGTCAGCCTGGGTCTCTTTTCGCTCTTCGCGCCCAACCTCGACCTCCTGAGCCAGCCGATCATCCCGCTCCTGGGCCCGGCGATGGCGGACTGGCCATGGGCGCAGCCGGGGCTCGGAACGCAGGAGAAGCAGGCCACCCTGATGGCCTACGGTGCCCGGGCCCTGGTCTGCCTCGCCTTTGCCTTCGCGGGGTCGCTGGTCTGGGCCGTGATCTACCTGACCCGCCGCATGGCCCTCAGGGACGTCACGGGCTATACCTACCAGGAGCTGTCGGCACGGCTGGTCGCCGGGGCCGTGATCGCGCTGGTCGCCTATCATTTCATCGCACCGGCCTCGGGCGAGTTGCTGATGGCGATCGCCTTCGGCGCCGGCGTCATGCCGGAGACGGTCCTGCGCTGGATCGGGAACAGGATCTCGCGCCGTTTCGGCGCCTCCGAGCAGAACGACCACATCGACCTCGAGCACATCCAGGGCATCAGCGCCTTCACGCGGGCGCGCCTGGCCGAGGTCGGCATCTACGACGCGCAGGGGCTGGTCTCGACCAACCCGCTGCGCCTGTCCCTGCACACCCCCTACTCGCTGCCCCAGCTGATCGACTGGTACGGCCAGTGTTTCCTGCTGCTGCACTTCCAGCCGAAGGGCTTGGCCGCGCTGCGCAGCAGCGGACTGCGCACGGTCTGGGATCTCCGCCTGGCCACCCGCGGCCAGGGCGGCGGCCTGGCGCTCGGCGTCGATACGATCAGCGCGGCCATGGCAGGACGCGTCATATACGTTCTCCAGGAACAGCCCGCCTATGTCCGGACCACGGAGCTCTACGATCGCATGCGGGCAAGCGTCGCCATCGACAGCCAGCCCGTCGCGACGATGCAGGCCGCGGAATAAGGACCGCTTGGCCGGCGGGCGACCGCCGCGTCAGCCCACCGCGGCGCGGCGGCGCTTCGCCAGCAGCTCGCCCACAAGCGCGCGCAGGGCTCCGGGGCGGATCGGCTTGTAGGCGAGGGCGCAGCCCGCCGCCGCCGCCGCCGCCCGGACCTCGTCTCCGCGATCCGCGGTGACGATGGCGGCCGGTACCCGCCTTCCGAGGCGCGCCTCGAACTCCGCCAGCGCATCGATGCCCGTGAGGCTGACGCCGAGATGGTAGTCGGTGATGATCGCGTCGGGGATCCGTCCGCACAGGTCGTCGAGTGCGGCCTGGACGGTCGTGCCCCCGGCGACCTCGCAGTGCCAGCCATTCAACAGCTCGCGCGTGGCCTCCAGGATCGCGGCCTCGTTGTCCAGGCACAAGACGAGCGATCCCTTCAGGCTGCGTCCGGCCCGCGGCGGCGCCGGGACGACGGCACGCTCCGCCGCGACGGCCAGCGGAACCCCGATGGCGAAGCAGCTTCCCCTGCCGACCTGCGAGCGTACGACAACGGGATGAGCCAGGATCGCGGCGAGCCGCTCCACGATCGCAAGGCCGAGGCCCAGGCCGCGCCCGCGCGCCTCCACCGGCGCGCCGATCTGCCGGAACTCGACGAAGATCTCGCCCAACCTGTCCTCGGGGATGCCGGGCCCCGTATCCCAGACCTGGATCCACATCACGTCGCCGCGCCGCCGGCATCCCAGCAGAATCCGGCCGGTGGGGGTGTAGCGCACCGCGTTCGCCAGGAAGTTCTGGAGGATGCGGCGCAGCAGCACGGGATCGCTGCGCACCGCGCACGATGACCGAACGACGCGCAGGCCCAAGCCGTGCTGGCGCGCCAGAACAGCGAACTCCTCGCCCAGGGGGAACAGCACGTCACTGATCGCGAAGGAGGTCAGGTTCGGCTTGACGATGCCCGTGTCGAACTTCGAGACGTCCAGCAGGTCGCCCAGCAGATGCTCCACGGATCGGAGCGAGGCGTCGGTCTGGCCGATCAGGGGGTCGCTGACCCTTGCCGCGAGGGCGGAGAGGAAGAGGCGCGCCGCGTGCAGCGGCTGCAGCAGGTCGTGGCTGGCCGCAGCGAGGAACCGCGTCTTCCCCTGGTTGGCGCGCTCGGCTTCCGCCTTGGCGGCTGCCAGGTCGCGGGTCCGCTCCTCGATGCGCCGCTCCAGCGACTCCTTGGCGTCCAGGAGGGCCGTCGCGAAGCGGTGCCGGTCCGTCACGTCGGTATAGACCGCGACGAATCCGCCGTCGGGCATGGGGTTCGTCGCAACCTCCAGCACGGTGCCGTCGGGCCGCAGCCGCTCGTACACGTCGGCACGGCCGGCCCGCTCCTGGGCGGTGCGGCGCGCCAGCAGGTCCTCGACCTCGCCGTTCTGGCCGTATTCGCCCCGGCGACGGTTGTAGTGCACGATCTCGGCCAGGGGAGTCCCGACCGCCACGAGGCTGTCCGGGATGTCGAGGAGCTCGAGGAAGCGGCGGTTCCAGGTCGCCACGCGCAGCTCGGAATCGAAGACGCAGATGCCCTGCCCCACGTTCTCCAGCGTCGCGCGCAGCAGGTCGTGCTGCGCCAGCAGCGCACGCGAGGCCTCGTCGATGATCGATCGCGCGTCGCTGCGCGACAGGCGGCGGTCTGCCATAAGCCCCGCGACCACCACGCGGGCCGAGGCCGAGCCGATGGCTCCGGACAGCAGGCGCTCCGTCGCCTGCCGGGCCTCGGAATCGCAGCGCCCGAGCAGGGCCGCCTCGTAGGGGACTCCGACCTTGAGGCGGTTTGCGACGATCTGGCGGAACGCAGCGTCCGCGCGGACATCGCCGACATAGCGGGCCGCGAGATCGCGCAGCTCCCCCAGCGTCGCCGGGCGTGCGCCGGACGGCTCGGGAACGCGGGTGCGGTTCTGGTGGACGAAGCGTTCGGCCTGCTCGCGCTCGATGGCGGGCTGCCGCGTCGCGAGCGAGACGCCGATGAAGGCCAGCAGGTTGGCGCCGAGGCTGCAAAGCACGGCGCTCGTCAGGCGGTCGAGGCCCTCGATGGGCGGTGGCAGGAAGGATCCGTCGATCCAGCGTGCCTCGGCGAAGGATGGCAGCAGCATGGTGAAGGTCCAGCCGATGAACCCCACGGCGATGCCGGAGATCACGCCCGCCGCCGTCGCGCGCCGCCAGTACAGCCCGATCAGCAGCGCCGGCGCGTACTGGGCCACCGCCCCGAACGACAGGAGCCCGATGCTCGCGAGCGGAAAGACCGAGCCGATGATCCCGTAATACCAGTAGCCGAGCGCCAGGATCCCGAACACCGCCATGCGCCGGATCGTCAGCAGGCTGCGGGCCGAGACGACGCGGCCATCGCGCCGCCGCAGCATCAGCAGAGGCACGACCACGTCGTTGCAGACCATCGTGCTGAGCGTCACCACCTCGACGATGACCATGCTGGTCGCCGCCGACAGGCCGCCGACGAAGGCCGTGAGGGCGAGCCAGTCGCTCCCTTCGGAGACCGAGATCGAGATCAGGAAGGTATCCGCCTCGCCCTCGGCGCCGAAGCGCAGCAGCCCCGCCAGCGCGACCGGCAGCACAAAGACGTTGATTGCCACGAGGTAGAGGGGGAAATAGCGCGCTGCGACCCGGGTATCGGCCTCGTGGGTGTTCTCGACCACGGCCACATGGAACTGCCGGGGCAGGCAAATGATCGCGAGCGCCGCCAGGAGGCAGGCGGTCCACCAGCTTGCGCGGGAAAAGTCGGGCCAGAGCAGCTCGGCAAGGCGCGGATGCGCCGCGACGTCGGCGGCGAACCGCTCGACGCCGCCGGTCATGCCGACGGCGATCACGAAGCCCACCGCGACCGCCGCACCGAGCTTCACGACCGATTCGGCCGCCACGGCCAGCATCAGGCCGCGGTGATGCTCGTTCGCATGGATCGTCCGGATCCCGAAGAGGATCGCGAAGACGGCCATGGACACCGCAGTCAGCAGCGTCGTCCCGCCGGGAAGGCTGCTGGTCAGCCCGCCTGCCTCGTGCCCGACCAGCGCCTCGAAGCTGATGGTGATCGCCTTGAGCTGCAGGGCGACGTAGGGCATCAGCCCCACGACCGCCGTGACCGTCACCAGCGCCGCGAGCGCCTGGCTCTTGCCGTAGCGAGCCGCGATGAAATCGGCAATCGAGACGACATTCTCGGACTTGGCGATGCGGACCATCTTCTCGAGCACGCGCCGGCCGAGAATCAAGGCCGCGATCGGTCCCGCATAGATCGCGAAGAAGCCCCACCCGTCGCTCGCCGCCCGTCCGACCGCTCCGTAGAAGGTCCAGGACGTACAGTAGACTCCGAGGCTCAGCGTGTAGAGGACGGGGCTCCTGCGCTGGGACGAGCCGGCCGAGTCCTTCCTGTCGCCGTACCAGGCGATCGCGAAGAGGAACGCGATGTAGAGGATCGAGATGGAAAGGACGAACCAGCTGCTCATTGCGGACCCCGCGGCGGCACGCCGCCCTGCGGCCGACAGTACAGGGTCGCGGCCGGCCCGTCACGACCATGCAGACCGCCGATCATCAGCACCCCCGACCATGGTCGGGGGTGACCGTTTCCCCTCCCCGTGGGATCACGGATGCACTAGACCGAGGTTCCGGCGCAGCGCCGGAGGAACGGCTGCGGCGCTGCGCCGGGACTGCGGTCACTCTAGGGAGGCAACAAACCATGGCGTATGCTGCCACGGCCGGCACCGTCCGGCCCATGACGGGCGAGGAAAGGCGGGTCATCTTCGCCTCGTCGCTCGGCACGGTCTTCGAATGGTACGACTTCTATCTCTACGGCTCGCTGTCCGCCGTCATCGCGGCCCAGTTCTTCTCGGGCGTGAACCCAACGGCCGCCTTCATCTTCGCGCTGTTGGCCTTCGCGGCTGGCTTCGCGGTCCGTCCCTTCGGCGCCATCTTCTTCGGCCGCCTCGGTGACCTGATCGGCCGCAAGTACACGTTCCTCGTCACCATCCTGATCATGGGCCTGTCCACGTTCATCGTGGGCATCCTGCCGAACTACGCGTCCATCGGCATCGCGGCACCGATCATCCTGATCGTCCTTCGCCTCCTGCAGGGCCTTGCCCTCGGCGGCGAGTACGGCGGCGCCGCCACCTACGTGGCCGAGCACGCTCCGCACGGCAAGCGCGGCGCGTACACGTCCTGGATCCAGACCACGGCGACCCTGGGCCTGTTCCTGTCGCTGCTCGTGATCCTGGGCTGCCGCTACGCCCTGACGCCCGAGGACTTCAACGCCTGGGGCTGGCGCATTCCGTTCCTGGTCTCGATCGTGCTGCTCGGCATCTCGATCTGGATCCGGCTGATGCTGAACGAGAGCCCGGCCTTCCAGCGCATGAAGGAGGAGGGCAAGACCTCCAAGGCGCCGCTGACCGAGTCCTTCGCCCGCTGGGGCAACCTGAAGATCGTGCTGCTTGCCCTGTTCGGCCTCGTCGCCGGCCAGGCCGTCGTCTGGTACACCGGCCAGTTCTACGCACTGTTCTTCCTGACGCAGACGCTGAAGGTCGATGCGCAGGCCGCGAACCTGATGATCGCGGCGGCGCTGGCGCTCGGCACGCCCTTCTTCGTGATTTTCGGCGTCCTGTCCGACAAGATCGGCCGCAAGCCGATCATCATGGCCGGCCTGGCCCTGGCGATCGTCACCTACTTCCCGCTGTTCAAGGCGATCACCCACTACGCCAACCCGGCTCTCGAGCAGGCCATCGCCACCTCCCCGGTGGTCGTGACCGCGAACCCGGCCGAGTGTTCGTTCCAGTTCAACCCGGTCGGCACCACGGCCTTCACCAGCTCGTGCGACATCGCGAAGAGCGCGCTGGTCACCCGCGGCATCCCCTACTCCAACGAGGCTGCTCCGGCGGGCACGGTGGCGCAGATCAAGGTCGGCAGCACGGTGATCCAGTCGATCTCCGCGGCGCCCGCCCCTGCCGCTGCAGGCGTCAACCTCGGCCACGGCCCGTCAACCTCCGCCCCGGCTCCGTCGGGCGAGGCGCGCGCGGCCTTCAACAAGGCCCTGGGCGATGCGCTGACCGCGGCGGGCTACCCCGCCAAGGCCGACCCGGCCCGGGTCAACACCACAATGGTCGTGATCCTGCTCACGATCCTGGTGATCTACGTGACCCTGGTCTACGCGCCGATCGCCGCGATGCTTGTCGAGCTCTTCCCGACCCGCATCCGGTACACGTCGATGTCCCTGCCCTACCACATCGGCAACGGCTGGTTCGGCGGCTTCCTGCCGACGACCTCCTTCGCCATCGTGGCGGCGACGGGCGACATCTATTCGGGCCTCTGGTACCCGATCGTGATCGCGGCGGCGACGCTGGTGATCGGGATGCTCTTCGTCCGCGAGACGAAGGACATCGACATCTACAAGGACGACTGACGGCGATCCGGGCCCTGCCCGGAAGCGGCGGCGCGGGCGGATCTCCGCCCGCGCCGTTTCCTTTGCGGGCCACTTTGCAGGCCAGGGATCCTCGCCGGTTGGCAGCGCCGACGGGCCGGTGTATCAGGACGGCCCGATCCGCTGAACCGGTCCATTTCCGCCATGATCCCCATCGCAAAGCGCATTGCGGACGAGCTTCAGGCTCGTGAAGCCCAGGTCTCCGCGGCCATCCGGCTGCTCGACGAGGGTGCGACCGTCCCCTTCATCGCGCGCTACCGCAAGGAGGCGACCGAAGGGCTCGACGATACGCAGCTCCGCACCCTGGAGGAGCGGCTCCGGTACCTGCGGGAGCTCGAGGAGCGGCGCGGCCAGATCCTTGCCAGCATCACCGAGCAGGGCAAGCTGACGCCGGAGCTGCAGGCGCAGATCGCGCAGGCCGACACGAAGACGCGGCTCGAAGATCTCTATCTCCCCTTCCGGCCAAAGCGCAGGACCAAGGCGCAGATCGCCCGCGAGGCCGGGCTGGAGCCGCTCGCGCTCGCCCTTCTCTCCGACCCGACGCGCGCTCCGGAGCAGGAGGCCGCCGCCTTCGTCGATGCCGAAAAGGGCGTCGCCGACGCCAAGGCCGCCCTCGACGGCGCCAGGCAGATCCTGATCGAGCGGTTCGGGGAGGACGCCGAGCTGGTCGGGCGTCTCCGGACCATCGTGGCGGATGCGGGCCGGGTCGTCGCCCGCGTCGTCGAGGAGAAGAAGGCCGAGGGCGACAAGTTCCGGGACTATTTCGACTTCGCCGAGCCGCTGGCCACGGTTCCGTCGCACCGGGCGCTCGCCCTGTTCCGCGGACGGGCGCAGGGCGTGCTGGACCTGAAGATCGAGGTCGGAGAGCCCGAAGCGGCGCCGCACCCCTGCGAGGCCGCGATCGCCGCCCATGCCGGCATCCGCGACCTCGGGCGGCCTGCGGACAAGTGGCTGGCGGAGACTGCGCGCTGGGCCTGGCGGGTCAAGATCGGCCTGCATCTGGAGCTCGACCTCCTATCCGAGCTGCGCGACCGTGCCGAGGACGAGGCGATCCGCGTCTTCGGGCGCAACCTGCACGACCTGCTGCTGGCCGCGCCCGCGGGGCCGCGCACGACCATGGGGCTGGATCCGGGAATCCGGACCGGCGTCAAGGTCGCGGTCGTGGACGCGACGGGCAAGCTGCTGGACACCGCCACGGTCTATCCGCACCAGCCGCGCAACGACTGGGACGGCGCCATCGCGACGCTGGCCACCCTGGCCGGACGGCACGGCGTCGATCTCGTCGCGATCGGAAACGGCACAGCAAGCCGCGAGACCGACCGCCTGGCCGCCGATCTCATCAAGCGCCATCCCGAGCTGAACCTGACCAAGATCATGGTCTCCGAGGCCGGCGCCTCGGTCTACTCGGCCTCGGAGGTCGCGGCGGCCGAGTTCCCCGGCCTCGACGTCTCGCTGCGCGGCGCCGTGTCGATCGCGCGGCGCCTTCAGGACCCGCTCGCCGAGCTCGTGAAGATCGAGCCGAAATCCATCGGCGTCGGCCAGTACCAGCACGATGTCGGGCAGACGAAGCTCGCGCGGGCTCTGGACGCGGTGGTCGAGGACTGCGTGAACGCCGTGGGCGTCGACCTGAACACCGCCTCCGTCCCGTTGCTGGCGCGCGTCTCCGGGTTGTCCGAGACCGTCGCCCGGAACATCGTGGCATTCAGGGACGAGAAGGGCCGCTTCCGGCGCCGTACGCAGCTCCTCGACGTGCCGCGCCTGGGCCCGAAAGCCTTCGAGCAGGCGGCGGGCTTCCTGCGGATCCCTGCGGGGGAGGATCCCCTCGACGCCTCGGCGGTGCACCCGGAATCCTATCCCGTTGTCGAGCGGATCCTGGAACGCGCCCGGCGCCCCCTCGGCGAGGTGATCGGCGATGCTCGCTTCTTGCGCGCGCTGAACCCCGAGGACTACGTCGACGAGCGCTTCGGCGTTCCGACGGTCCGGGACATCCTGGCCGAGCTCGAGAAGCCCGGCAGGGACCCGCGGCCGGAGTTCCGGACCGCCGCGTTCAAGGATGGGGTCGAGGAGATCAAGGACCTGCAGCCCGGCATGGTGCTAGAGGGGGTCGTGACCAACGTGACGGCCTTCGGCGCCTTCGTGGATGTGGGCGTGCACCAGGATGGGCTCGTCCACATCTCCCAGCTTGCCGACCGTTTCGTCAAGGACCCGCACACGGTGGTGAAGGCCGGCGACATCGTTCGGGTGAAGGTCGTCGAGGTGGACGTGGCGCGCAAGCGCATCGGCCTGACGATGCGCATGGGCGAGCCAGCCCAGCCGCGCGGCGCCGGCGAATCGCGGGACCGCGCCGCGGCGCCCGCGAACCGGCCGCAGCACGCCCATGGGCAGCGTGTGCAGGGCCGCAACCACGAGCAGGGCGCCCCGCAGGGCCGGCCGGGACAGGCGAAAGCTCCGGCGGGCGCCCCGCGTCCTGCCGCTGCGCCGCAGACCCCCGCGGGAGGCGCCCTGGCCGAGGCCTTCGCCCGGGCCCGCGAGGGCAAGCGGCGCTGATCGCCCGGACAGCCTGGGCGGAGGGTGCCGCCCCCGAAGGACCGGCCCCTCGGCCTGCCGTCAGGCCAGGAGCCGGTCCAGGACGGCGAGCTGGATCAGCGCTGCATCGACCATCTGGTCGATCGGCACGCTCTCGTTCGCGGCGTGCCCCTGGGCCCCCGAACCCGGGCCGAAGTTCACGATCTCGATCCCGTCGTCGGCGAAGTAGCGGCCATCCGAGACGCCCGTGGCGTTCAGGAACCGCACGGGCGCGTTCCGATGGGCCAGGACCGCGTCCCGGAATGCCCCGACCAGCGCGCCGTCCTGCGGCGCCGCGAAGCCGTTGGTGCCGCGCAGGAACTCGACCGACACTGTGCCGCCGGGCTCGCCGGCCTCATCGATCATGGTCCGGATCTCCTCGAAGGCGGCGGAAACCTTCTCGTCCGGCAGGACACGCCGATCGATCTCGACGGTGCAGAGGTTGGGAACGACGTTCGTGTTGTGCCCGCCGCGGATCATGCCGACGTTCATGGTCGAGCGCATCGCGCCGTCGATCCGCTGGCTCAGCCGCGACCCGAGCTCGAGATCCAGGCGGTCGAGGAGCCGCACCATCCGCATGATGGCGTTGTCGCCCGCCGCCGGATTGCCGGCATGGGCGGCGCGCCCGGTGGCCGTCAGGCGCACCCACAGCACGCCGCGCTCGGCGGTGATGAGCTGGTTCTCCGTCTGCGCGCCAAGGATCAGCATGTCGGGCTTCACGACGCCGCTCTCGCGCAGGAAGTACATGCCGTCGGGCCCGAGATTCTCCTCGTCCGCGACGAAGGTGAAGACGACCTCCCCGCGCTTCGGTCCGCCGCGGCGCGCCAGCTCCTCCGCCAGCCACAGATGGACCGCCATGCTGCCCTTGCAGTTTCCGGCGCCCAGCCCGTAGACGAGGCCGTTGCGGACCTCGGCCTTGAAGGGATCCGTGTTCCACATGGCGCGCTCGCCCATGGAGACGGTGTCCGCATGGGCGTTGAACACGACCTGCGGTCCGCCGCCCGGCCCGATCCGGCCGACGCAGTTGTCGAGCCCGGGCGTGCGCGCATGAATCTCGGCGCGCAGGCCGGCAGCGGCCAGTCTCTCGCGGGCATAGCCGCAGATGGCGCTGGTGTCGCCCGGCGGAAAGGCGGAGGGGATCGCGATCAGATCGGACAGGATCGCGACGAGACGTTCGCCCAGGGCGGCGCGGTCGATGTTCATGGATCGGTTCCGGTGTCAGGAATTGGCAAGGGCGACGACGGCCTCGGCGAGCACGCGCGTGCCGGCTGCGAGGTCGCCGGGCGTGGCGTTCTCGGCTTCGTTGTGGCTGATGCCCTTCTCGCAGGGCACGAAAATCATCGCCGAAGGGCAGACCTCCGCCAGGAAGCGGGCATCATGGTTGGCCCCCGACGGCAGCTCGAGAGCCCGCAGGCCCAGACCGGCGGCGGCCGTGCGGACGGACGCGACGGCGCCGGCATCGAAGGCGCAGGGAACCGAGGTGAAGGTTTCCGTCACCCGCACGGAGCAGTGTCCGGCATGGGCCCTCACGACGGGCTCCACCTGGTCGCCCAGGCGCTTCAGTGTGTGGGGATCGGGATGCCGGAAATCGATCGTGAAGAAGACGCGGCCGGGCACCGTGTTGGGAGCCCCGGGTCCGACTTCGAAGCGGCCGACGGTGAAGCGCACAATGTCCTCGGGGTCATGCATCAGCCGCCGCAGCGCATCGACGATGTCTACGGCGGCCATGAACGCGTCCTTGCGCAGGCGTGCTGGCGTCGTCCCGGCATGCGCCTCCTCGCCCGTCACTTCGATGGCGAACCAGCGCGACCCCTGCACGCCGGTCACGATGCCGACCGGAACGCCCGCCTGCTCCAGCAGCGGCCCCTGCTCGATATGGCATTCGAGATAGGCGTGCACGGGGAAGCCCAGTGGGCGCCGCGCGAAGTCGGACTCGCCGTCGAGCAGCTGATCGAGAGCGGCCCGGGCGCTGATGCCGTCTCGGTCGACCTCCTCCAGAGCGGGGCGTGGCGGGATCGCGCCGGTGAAGGCGCCCGATCCCAGGCAGCCCGGCTGGAAGCGCGAGCCCTCCTCGTTGGTCCAGGCCACGGCCTCGATGGCGCGGCGGGTCACCACCCCGGCATCGTTCAGTGCCTGAAGCACCTCGAAAGCCGCAAGCACGCCGTAGATGCCGTCAAACCGCCCGCCGGTGGGCTGGCTGTCCATGTGCGAGCCGGCCAGCACGGGCGGCAGCGACGGATCGCTGCCTTCCCTGCGGATGAAGAGATTGGCGACGGGGTCGTTGGCGACGGTGAAGCCCTGCTCCGCGGCCCAGCGGGCAAGCTCGCGCCGTGCGCGGCCGTCCTCCGGAGACAGGGCCTGGCGGTTGACGCCGCCGCCTGGAAGCGCTCCGAACTGCGCCATCCGGACATGGCGCTCCCACAGCCGCGCCTCGTCCACGGCCGAGGCCGCTGTCCCGAACCGATACTCCACCGCCCTGCCCCCTTTGGCTGCCGCAGCCCGGGCAGGTTAGCGGCGAGCGGGCGAGCGCGAAAGCCCGCTCCAGGGGTCCGGCCTCTGGTGGGCGGGACGGGGCCAGGGCTGTCGGACGTCGGGCGGCCGAAATCCGGTCGCCCGGCCGTCAGACGTTCAGGCAGCCGGCTCGCGCGGCGGCAATGGCGACCTGTGTGCGGCTGGATACGCCGAGCTTCTGCATGATGGCGCGCACATGCACCTTGACCGTGCCCTCGAGCACGCCGAGCGAGCGCGCGATCTCCTTGTTCGACTGGCCTTCCAGCAGCAGGCGGAAGACGTCGCGCTGACGATCCGTCAGACGATCCAGCAGCGCGGCCCCCTCGCTGGCCTCGCGCCGGCAGGACAGGGCCTGCGCCGGCATTGGCACGTAGCGGTCCCGGCCCTCGCCCCGGCCCTCGAGCACAAGCGACAGGGCATGGGTCATCACCTCGGCCGGCCCAGCCTTGGGCAGGAAGCCGCGGGCACCGGCGCGGATGCATGCCGCCATCATGACGGGATCCTCCTGCGCCGACACCACAACGACCGGCACGTCGCCGAGCGCGGCGACGAGCCCCGTCACCGCGTCGATGCCGTCGGCGTCGGGCAGACGCAGGTCGCACAGCGCCATGGCGAGGTCCGGTCGTCGGCGCGCGACATCCACGGCCTGCGCCAGCGACGCCGCCTCGATGACCTGGACCCGGGGGTGCGCCTCCTCGATCGAGAGCGCGAGGCCACGCCGGACCAGCACATGGTCGTCGACCACCAGGACCTCCAACGGCGGTGCGGGCCTGGCGCGTCTATCGAGAGTGAGCAACACGCCCCTGTCTCCTCTCGTATGGAACGTCACGCGGCTATCCCCTTGTGGTGACTCCCCCGGTCGACCAGCAACCGGCGTCCCCCTTATAACACTGGCTCCTAGCGCCCGAGTAAGGTTTTCTTAACCACGACATTCGCATGAGGGTCATCAAGAGATGATGGAAGCGCGCTTCACGATGCTGGTGGACGGCGACAGGCCGTCCACTGGTGCGCTGGTCGCCCAGCTGAAGGGGACGCCCTTCTCACCCACCGCCATCGCCGCAACCGTGGAGGATGCCGGCAGCCTGCTGCGCCGAGGCATGAGGCCCGACCTGATCCTGGCCGTGCTGCCGGACGGCGCCGTGGATGCCTTCGGGGAGCCCCTGCGTCAGCTTCGGGCGGCGGCGCCCGACGCGCGTCTCGTCGTCCTCGGGGACGCGTTCGCCGAGCCGCTGCTCGCGCTGGCGCTTCGCGTAGGGGCGGCGGGATGCCTCGACAGGAGGATCGGTGCGCATGCGCTGCAGCGGGCCCTCGCCCTGGTGTGCCTCGGCATGACCGTGATGCCCGACGCGGTCTCCGAGGTGCTCGACAGCGTCACCGATTCCAGCGTGCCGCCCGATGCCGCCGATGCGGGCGAGCTGTCGCGCCGGGAGATCGAGATCCTGCAATGCCTGCTGGCCGGGCAGTCGAACAAGGCCATCGCCCGCGAGCTCGACATCACCGAGTCAACGGTGAAGATGCACTTCAAGAACCTGATGCGGAAGATCCGTGCCCAGAACCGGACCCAGGCGGCCGTCTGGGCGATCCAGCGGGGGCTGGCCGGTCCGCGGGAGGACG
The DNA here is from genome assembly GCF_017355985.1 of Arenibaculum pallidiluteum. Classification (GTDB taxonomy): domain Bacteria; phylum Pseudomonadota; class Alphaproteobacteria; order Azospirillales; family Azospirillaceae; genus Arenibaculum; species Arenibaculum pallidiluteum. The sequence goes on along the minus strand of NZ_JAFIQU010000003.1, from coordinate 354,040 downwards.
CGCCCGCGCTGCGCGCGAGGGTGGCACGCTGACGACGGCGGAAACGGCAGACGGTTCAGGATTCGAGGCGCTCGAACTGCTCCGGGTCGAGCAGGGCGGCGATGGCCAGCGTCTTCAGGGTCTTCGGATCGTCGGCGCGCTTCATCTGCGCGTGCACGGCGCCCATCCCGTCCTTGCGCAGCGCCACGACTTCCCAGACTCCGCCACCCGGGCCGAGCCTCCGGTACTTCTGGCCCTCGACGATATCGCGCTTGTTCCGCCGCATAGGCGTTCTCCGAACTTCCCGAGCCTTCTACCGGGGGGCGGGGGCCTTGGGCCGGCCCTGCCGGACGGGATCCATAGCATGGATGTGGTGAGCATGGCGAAGGCAGGGGAGCGGCGGGCCGCTGACGGATCGGAGCGTTGCGCGGACGCCACAGAGGGCCGCACGGCCCGGTAGCGCGCTGCGGAGATATACGCCGGAAGATGGCAACGAGCTGAAGGAACCTAGCTGCGACGGGAGCGTTACCGAAGCCATGAAGAACGATTATGACGTGGTGGCCATGGCCAACCACCTGATCGAGGAATGGGGCGAGCATGCCCCGCGCGTCAGCAAGGTGCGGCTGGTCGAGCTGATCGCCGCCAACAACCTGCGCGCGGCTTCGTTCTGGCGTGAGGTCATGCGGCTTTGCGAAAGCATCGTCACGGAGCACCGTCGGGAGGACAGCAAGGGCCAGCAGGCCAAGGCCCCCTCCCCGGACTTCACCCCGCCCCGCGCGGCCTGACGGGCCGGCCCATCGATTAGACGGGACAATCCATCGGTCAAAAGAAAACCGGCGGCCCCAGTGGGGCCGCCGGATCCGTTTCAGACCGCGCTCAGTTCGAGGCGATTTCCTTGTAGGTGCCGTTGTCCCAGCGGTACCAGACATAGGCCGGCGTGGTGACGTCGCCCTTGTCGTCGAAATCGATCTTCCCGATCACGGTATCGAAGGTGCCGCCGACCAGCGCCTGCTGCACCTTGGCCGCGTCGGTCGACTTCGCGGTCTCCACGGCGGCCTTGTAGGCCTGGACCGCGGCGTAGGTATAGAGGGTGTAGCCCTCGGGGTCGTAGCCGCCGGCCTTGAACTTCTCGACCACGCCCTTGGCGGTCGACATGTTCCGCGGGTCGGGGCCGAAGGTGAACAGGAAGCCCTTGCCGGCGTCGCCCGTGATCGACCAGAATTCCTGGCTGTTCAGCGCGTCGCCCGAAATCACCTGGGCGTTCATGCCCTGCTCGCGCATCTGGCGGGTGATCAGGCCGGCCTCGGTGTGGTAACCGCCGATATAGACGACGTCCACCGCGGACTGCTTCATCTTGGAGACCAGCGCCGAGTAGTCGCGCTCGCCGGCCGTGTACGCCTCGTACAGCTTCTCCTTGAGGCCGGCCGCGTTCAGCGCCTTCTGCGTCTCGTCGGCCAGTCCCTTGCCGTAGGCCGACTTGTCGTGGAGGATCGCGACGTTCTTGCCCTTGAAGCTCTTGGCGATGTAGTCGCCCGCGACCTTGCCCTGCTGGTCGTCACGGCCGCAGACGCGGAAGACGTTCTTGAAGCCCTGCTCCGTCAGCTTCGGATTCGTCGAGGCCGGGGAGATCTGGACGATGCCCTCCTCGTTGTAGACCTGGCTGGCCGGGATCGAGGAGCCCGAGCAGAAATGCCCGGCGACGAACTTCACCTTCTGGTTGACGAACTGGTTCGCGACCGCAACGGCCTGCTTCGGATCGCACGCGTCGTCGCCGATCTGCAGCTGAACCTGCTGGCCCATGATGCCGCCAGCCGCATTGATGTCCTTCACGGCCATCTCGGCGCCACGCCGCATCTGCTCGCCGAAGGACGCGTACTGGCCGGTCATCGGGCCCGCCGTCGCGATCACGATCTGCGCCTGCGCGGCCGAGATGCCGAGCGCGAAGACCGCGGAAGTGGCGAGAAGAGCATGCCGGAATTTCATTATCTGCGTCTCCCTGTGGTTGACCCGGAGCCCCTTGGGGCCACCGGCACCGCCGTCCGTAGTCGGCGGATCCTCGTCATTATACGGCCTTCCTCGGGCCTTGCGACAGTTTCCGCAAAGCCGCCGGTTGCATCAGGCTGGAGACTTCTCCCGCCAACTGAAGGGGCCGGTGCGCTCGTAGAGCCAGGGATATTGGCGCACCATCCGGCGCGCCATGGTCGCGCGCCAGGCGGCGAGCGCGATGGCCATCAGCACCGCCCCGTTCGCGAGGATCGAGCCGGGATGGCCAGGTGCCGCATGGAACAGCGCCCAGGCCAGGAAGCGCTGGCCGACCAGCAGAAGAAGCACGTAGAGCGCCACCTTCCACCACGGGGCCCAGGACTCAGCCTGGTTCTGGCCCGTCAGGAAGGCGGCCGGGCCGCTGACGAGCAGGGTCATGCCCAGGAAAACGCCGAAGCCTTCGCTCAGGAAACCGCCCATCGCCGCCTCTCAATGTCCGCCTTCGAGATAGGCCGTCCGCACCTCGGCATTGGCCAGGAGCTCCGCTCCCGTCCCGCCCAGGGTGACGCGCCCGTTCACCAGCACGTAGCCGCGATGCGCCAGCTTCAGCGCGTGGAAGGCGTTCTGCTCCACCAGGAACACGGTCATCCCGCGCTCCCGGTTGATGTCGCGGATCACCGAGAAGATCTGGCGCACCACCAGCGGCGCGAGCCCCAGCGACGGCTCGTCCAGCAGCAGCAGGCGCGGCTGGCTCATCAGCGCCCGGCCGATGGCCAGCATCTGCTGCTCGCCGCCAGAAAGCGTGCCGCCACGCTGGTGCATGCGCTCCTTGAGCCGCGGGAACAGCTCGAACACCCGCTCGAGCTCCCGCGCGTAGCTGCCGGGCTCGGCGGTGACGGAGCCCATCTGCAGGTTCTCCAGCACCGTCATGCGCGGGAAGATGCGCCGCCCTTCGGGGCTCTGCGCGATGCCGCGCCGAACGATCTCGAAGGTGGGAAGCCGCGTGATCTCCCGCCCCTCGAAGAGGATGCGGCCGGACCGGGCCTGCGGGCTGCCGCAGACCGTCATCAGCAGCGTCGACTTGCCGGCGCCGTTCGCGCCGATCAGCGTGACGATCTCGCCCTCCGCGACCTCCAGGTCGACGCCCTTGAGCGCCTCGATGGAGCCGTAGAAGGTCCTGACCCCCTGGATGCTCAGCATCACGCGCCCTCCCCGTCCACGCGGACGCCGAGATCGGCAGCCACCTCGGGCGGCAGCGGGTCGTCCTCATCCTCGCCGAGATAGGCCTTGATCACCGCGGCATCGGAGCGCACGGCCTCAGGCGATCCCTCGGCGATCTTCCGGCCGTAGTCCAGCACCACCACATGGTCGGAGATCGTCATCACCACGCTCATGTCGTGCTCGATCAGCAGCACGCCGATACCCTCTCCGTCCCGGATGGAGCGCAGGAGATCCGCGAGTTCCGCGGACTCGCGCGGGTTCAGGCCCGCCGCAGGCTCGTCCAGGCACAGCAGTTGGGGACGCGTGCACATGGCCCGCGCGATCTCCAGCCGCCGCTGCGCGCCATAGGGAAGGTTGCCCGCCTCCCAGTCGGCGACGTCCACGAGCCCGGTTCGCTCGAGCCAGTGCCGGGCGAGTTCGACACCCTCGCGCTCGGCCTTGCGGTAGCTCGGCAGGCCCAGCAGCCCCGCCACCGAGAAGGCCGAGGCGCGCATCAGCGGCCGGTGCTGCGCGACCATCAGGTTCTCCAGCACGCTCATGCGCGGGAAGAGCCGGATGTTCTGGAAGGTCCGCGCGACGCCGATCCCGGCGATCCGGTATCCCGGCAGGCGCTCCAGCAGATGCACGGTGCCGTCGTCCCCGCGGAAGCTCAGGCGTCCGGCACTCGGCCTGTAGAAGCCGGTGATGCAGTTGAAGACCGTGGTCTTGCCGGCGCCGTTCGGGCCGATGACCGCCGTGATCTGTCCCGCCTTGGCCGTGAAGGATACGTCGTTCACGGCGAGCAGGCCGCCGAAGCGCATGCACAGGTGCTCAACCTTGAGCAGCACGGGCGCGGCCGTCGCGGCCGCTGTATCGAGCGCCGTCATGCCCGGGCCTCCGCCGCGGCGCGCTTTCGTCGCGCGTCCCTGCCGCCATGAAGCAGGACCGTGGGCTCGCGGTGGGCCAGCAGGCCCGACGGGCGCCACACCATGATCAGGACCATGCCCATGCCGAAGGCCAGCATCCGGTACTCGGAAAGCTCTCGGAACGCCTCCGGCAGTCCGATCACGATCAGCGTCGCCACCACCACGCCGACCTGGCTGCCCATGCCGCCGAGCACGACGATGGCAAGAATGATGGCAGACTCGAGGAAGGTGAAGCTCTCGGGGCTGATGAAGCCCTGGCGGGTCGCGAAGAAGGCGCCCGCGAAGCCGCCCCACATGGCCGAGATCGAGAACGCCGCCAGCTTGATCCGCGTCCGGTCGATGCCCAGCGCCGTGCAGGCGATCTCGTCCTCGCGCAGGGCTTCCCAGGCGCGGCCGATGGGTAGCTTGCGGATGCGCAGCGTGAAGAAGTTCACGGCCAGCGCCAGCACGAGGATCAGGTAGTACAGGAAGATGATGCGCTGGAGCGGGTCGAACTCCAGCCCGAACATCTCGTGGAAAGCGACCTTGCCCTCCGCAGGGTTCCGGGTGAAGTCCGCGATGCCGAAGAAGTCGGGGCGCGGGATGCCCGAGATGCCGTTCGGGCCGCCCGTGAAGTCGTACCAGTTCAGCAGCACGATGCGGATGATCTCGCCGAAGCCGAGCGTCACGATCGCGAAGTAGTCTCCGCGCAGGCGCAGCACCGGGAAGCCCAGCATCAGGCCCGCCATCGCCGCCAGCACCCCGGCCAGCGGCAGGCAGGCCCAGAACGACCAGCCGAAATACTGCGCGAGGAGCGCGTAGGAATAGGCACCGACTGCATAGAAGGCGACGTAGCCGAGGTCCAGCAGGCCGGCGTAGCCGACGATGATGTTCAGGCCCCAGCCGAGCATGATGTAGGTCAGCAGCAGGATGCCGATGTCGATCACCGAGCGGCCGGCGAAGGGCATGAACGGCAGCGCCACCGCGAAGAGAACGACCAGCGGGCCGAGCCAGCGGGTCAGCTCCTGCACCTTGGCGGCAAAGCGGTCGGCCCTGTTGTCGCGTGCCTGCTGGCCGGCGGCGCCGCCCCGCATGTCGCGCAGCTTCAGCGCCGCACGAATCGCGATCACGCCGGCACCCCCGAGCGCGATGACACGCAGCGGAGGCGTCGGGAAGGGAGCCAGCCAGAAGACGACGGCGGCCGCGATGCTCGCCCCCAGTACGGCCGCCGCATAGCCCTCGCGGACCAGGACGAGTCCGAGCCGGCCGATGAAGACGAGGGCGACCGCGATGGCGACCTCGCCGAACCGGGTGACCACGGTCAGGCCTTGCGGGGAATCGACCGTCCGCAGCCCGACGAAGGGCAGCGTCAGGGCGAGGGCAACCACGGCGGCGATCGCCGCCTCTTTCAGGGCCGCCGGCAGGACGGAGCGGGACGCACCCGCGTTCAGTGTCGCTGCGGTCATGGCTCAGACCTTCTCGATCTCGGGCCGGCCGAGCAGGCCGGTAGGCCGGAAGATCAGGACGAGCACCAGGATAGAGAAGGCTGCGACGTCCTTGTACTCGATGCTGAAGTACCCCGACCAGAAGGCCTCGATCAGGCCGATCGCGAGCCCACCGAGCATGGCGCCGGGAAGCGATCCGATGCCGCCGAGGACCGCGGCGGTGAACGCCTTCACGCCGGCGAGGAAGCCGATGAAGAAGTCGATGACGCCGTAGTACATCGTCACCATCACCCCCGCGACGGCGGCCAAGGCGGCGCCCATCACGAAGGTCAGCGAGATCGTGCGGTCGACGTCGACCCCCAGCAGCCCCGCCATCTTCTTGTCCTGCTCGCAGGCGCGCTGCGCACGCCCGAGCGGCGTCCCGTTGATCAGCGCCGTGAAGCCGGCCATCAGGGCCACGGTGGTGAGGATGATGAGGATCTGGAGATAGGAGATGTTGACGGCGAATCCGTCGGCCCGCTCGATGATCGTGAAGCCGCCCTGCACCACGGGCGGGATCGGCTTGACCCGCGCGCCTTGGAGGAGCTGGACGTAGTTCTGGAGCAGGATCGACATGCCGATCGCCGAGATCAGCGGGGCCAGCCGGGGGGCGCCGCGCAGCGGCCTGTAGGCGAAGCGCTCGACGGTCCAGCCGTAGACCGCGGTAAAGGCCATGGAGAGCAGGAGCACGAGGGCAATCGCAGCGGGAGCCCAGGTGATCCCCGCGAGGCCGAGCACGATGAACGCGATCACCGCGACGAAGGCTCCGATCATGTAGATCTCGCCATGCGCGAAGTTGATCATGCCGATGATCCCGTAGACCATCGTGTAGCCGATCGCGATCAGACCGTAAATTGCCCCAAGCGTAAGTCCGTTGATCAACTGTTGCAGAAAATATTCCAAATCCGCACCCTCCCAGCGATCTGCCGTGCGGCCCGCCACGTGAAGTCCCTTGGCTGCCGCATTCCCTGCTGATTTACGTCCACACGATGGCCACGACGGCTCCGCCAGAGGCGGACCCCTGTGCGACGTGGCAGCGGACGAGCACTCCCTATTCTTGTTCCTTGGAAATGAAGCCTTTGAAGGCCGATCCCAAGGTTGTCGGACACTAGCCCGCGCCCAAACGCAGGGCAAGCGCCGGATGCCGGGCCCGGCGGGGCCCCGCCGGCGCTCGTCTATCCCGCGAAGGCGGTCAGCGCAATCAGCCCCGCCACCGCGGCGGCGACCCCGGCGAGCAGGTTCTGTCGACAAAGCCGGAATGCCGCAAGCCCCAGGAACGCGCCCAGGAGGCGCGCCGAGAGAGGCGCCTGTGCCAGCGGACCGATCGGGAGCAGGATCATGCGCGCGACCAGCGCCGCGAGCAGCGCATAGGCCACGCAGGAAACCCATCGGAACAGCGCGCCGCCGGGATTGATCCGCCCTGCCAGAGCCACGCCGAGGCCGCGCCAGGCATAGGTCACGGCCGCCGCCACCGTGAGCACGACGAAGGGCCAGATCCAGCCGCCGTCAGCCACGGCGCGCTCCGCTGCGGGCCGTTCCGTTCCCGACAATGAGGAAGGCGGCCGTTCCAGCCACCACCCCGGCCGCGAGCAGCCCCCACTCGGCATCTGCAAGATGGAGGAGCGGCCCGAGGACGGCGCCGAGGCCCAGCGCCCAGACCTTGGCCCGCTCGCGAAGGTCCGCGGCGAAGACCAGCATGAAGTAGACGGGGTTCACGAAGACCAGGCCGAGGGTGACGACCGGCGGCAGCGTGCCGGCCAGGGCGAAACCGGCGGCCGTCCCGAGCAGGCCCGCGGCCTTGAGCACGGCGCCGAAGCCCATCAGCCAGGGGATCCTCTCCTCGACGGGCATCGCAGGGAAGCGCAGGAGCGCGGCCGCCCACCCGGTCACGGCAACCAGATGCGCGAGCGGATAGAAGGCCCAGCGTGGCACGGCCGGATTCCGCATCAGCGGCATCAGCACGACGACCATTGGAAGCAGCCGCGCATTGGTCAGCGCCACGGAGGCGGCGATCACTGCAAGGGATGCGCCGATGCCCATCAGCTCGACGGCGACGACCTGGCCAGGAAGCGTCCAGGTGAAAAGGGTGGAATAGAGCCCGAGCCAGAGATCCATTCCAGCGCCCCGGATCAGCGATCCGAAGCCGAGATAGCTCGCGAACAGGGCGATCCAGTGAAACCCCATCGCTTCGCGCAGGCCCCGCCGAAATGCCGTCCCCGCAAGCACGGTGGTCGCAGGCTCAGTGGTCATGGTGCCGGAGCCGCAGCCGGCGCTGCGGGGGAGCGGCGCGCGGGATTTGGGGAGATCGGCACGAGGGGATCGGATCAGAATGCCACTGGGAACCGGGATCCTGCCCCAGCGTCGCCATGTTTACAATGCTTTGGCGGGACATCCTGCGACGTGCTACGAACCGGAGACTCGGGCGGGGGGACGGAGGCGTGCAGGTGCGGATCGGGATCGATCTCGGCGGAACCAAGATCGAGGGCATCGCCTTGGACGAGGCCGGAGGCGAGATCGCGCGCCAGCGTGTTCCGACGCCGCGCGGCGACTACCGGGCGACGATCTCCACGATCCGGGACCTGGTGCTGAGGCTGGATGCGGCGGCTGGCGCGACGGGCACGGTCGGAGTCGGCATTCCCGGGGTGATCTCGCCCCGGACGGGACTGGTGAAGAACGCGAACTCGACGTGGCTGATCGGCAACCCGCTGGACCGCGACCTGGAGGCGGCGCTGGGCCGCCCGGTGCGGATCGAGAACGATGCCAACTGCTTCGCCGTTTCCGAAGCCGTGGACGGCGCCGGAGCCGGCGCCAGGGTCGTCTTCGGTGTGATCATCGGGACCGGCTGCGGCGGCGGGATCGTCGTCGACGGGCGGCCGTTGGGCGGCCGCAACGCGGTTGCAGGCGAATGGGGCCACAATCCCCTGCCCTGGTCCTCGGGCGAGGAGCATCCGGGCCCAGCCTGTTTCTGCGGGCGGACCGGCTGCATCGAACTGTTCGTCAGCGGCCCCGGCTTCGAGGCCGATCACACGCGCCACACCGGCGAGGCGCTTGCGAGCTCCGAGATCGTCTCGCGCGCGGAGGCCGGCGAGGTGGGGGCGGCGGCCAGCCTCGGGCGATACGTGGACCGGCTGGCGCGGGCGCTGACGGGCGTCGTGAACATCCTGGATCCCGACGTGATCGTCCTGGGCGGCGGCATGTCGAACATCGCGAGGCTCTATGCCGAGCTGCCGGGGCTGATGAACCGCTATTGCTTCTCCGACGGAATCGACACGCCCGTGCTACAGGCCCGGCACGGCGATTCCAGCGGCGTGCGCGGAGCCGCCTGGCTCTGGACCTGACGGGCGGCGGCTGCGGCCCGGCGGAAGCGGTATGCCGTGACGGCGGGCTTGCGGGCGGCTCGCGGCCCGGCGATGCTCCGCCTCCCCTTTGGAGGAGTCCATCCATGTCCATCCAGCGTCTGCATCCGGGCCCGCGCATGAGCCAAGCCGTCATCCATGGCGACACCGTCTATCTGGCGGGACAGGTCGCCGAGAGCGCCGGCGACACCGAGGGACAGACCCGCGAGATCCTGGCGACGATCGACGGAATTCTGGCCGAGGCCGGGACCGACAAGTCGCGCATTTTGTCCGCGACCGTCTACCTGACCGACATCGCCGAGTTCGCCGCCATGAACCGTGCCTGGGAGGCCTGGGTCGACCCCGCGAACCCGCCGGCGCGGGCGACGGTGCAGGCCCAGCTCGCCGCGCCGCGCTACAAGGTCGAGATCGTCGTCGTCGCGGCACGCTGAGGCCGGCCATGCGCGTAGTCCTGAGTCCGGAGCAGGACCGTCACGAGCCCCGGTGGTGGGTCGCCCGCGGGCGACCGCGCCCCTGCCCCGAACGGCCCGAGCGCGCCGAGCGCCTGGGAGCCGCGGCGCGCGCCGCGGGTCACGCGGTGGTCGTCGCAGACCGCTTTGGGGCCGGGCCTCGGGCCGCCGTACACGATGCCCGCTACCTGGCCTTCCTCGAGACCGCCTGGGAGCGCTGGTCCTCCCAGCCCGACGCGGGCCCCGAGGTGGTGCCCAACGTGTTCCCGGGTCCGCTCTTCGACAGCTATCCCGGCAGCGTGACCGGCCAGGCGGGCTGGCACATGGCGGACACTTCCTGCCCAGTCGGCCCGGGCACATGGGAGGCGGCGACCGGCGCGGCCGACGCGGCCGTGCACGCAGCCGAGATCGTGCTGCACGGAGCGCCATCGGCCTATGCCCTGTGCCGTCCTCCCGGCCACCATGCCTTCGGGGACCGTGCTGCGGGGTTCTGCTATCTCAACAACGCGGCGATCGCGGCCCAGCACGTCGTCGGCGCGACCAGCGGCCGCGTCGCTGTGCTGGACATCGACGTCCACCATGGCAACGGCACGCAGGCGATCTTCTATGGACGCGGCGACGTCCTGACGGTGTCGGTGCACTGCGATCCCGCCGACTTCTATCCCTTCTTCGGCGGCTTCGCCCACGAGACCGGGACAGGGGAAGGGGAAGGGAGGAACCTGAACCTCCCCCTGCCCCGCGGCACCACCGACACCGAATGGCTGGCCGCGATCGACCGCGCCATCGGGGTCGTGCGGGAATTCGACCCGGCCGTGCTGGTGGTGGGCCTCGGCCTTGACGCGCTGGCCAGCGATCCGTTCGCGGCTTTCGCGGCGACGGTTGAGGGCTACGCCGAGGCGGCGCGCCGCATCTCGCGACTCGGCCTGCCGAGCGTGTTGATCCAGGAAGGCGGCTATCTCGGGCCCGAGCTGGGACCGGCGCTCGTCGCATTCCTGGGCGCCTTCGAAGCACCTTGAAACCGGGCGCCGGGGCGGCAAGGCAGCGCGGGGCGCCGCGTGTGAAGCGCGGGCGTGGCGCGCGGCCTCAGCCGCCCCCGCGCCCGCCTTCCACCGGAACCGGGACGTAGCGCAGATCGCCGCCGCGGTTGAGCAGCATCAGGACAGAGCCTCGGCCGCTGCGGCGCGCCTCCTCGACGCGGCGCGCAACGTCCTCGGGGCGCACGACGCGCTCCTGCTGGACCTCGACGATGACGTCGCCGGCTGCGATGCCCTTGTCGGCGGCAGGCGAATTGCCCTCGGCCTCGGTAACGACGACCCCGTCCACATCGGCCGGCACGTCGAAGGCCTCGCGCGTCCCGGTGTCGAGCTGCGACAGCGCCAGCCCCAGCGTGCGCTCAGCGCTGTCGGGCGCAGGCTCCTGCGCGGGCGACGGGGCGACGGCGGCCACGCGTTGCGCCTCGTCGAGATCCCCCAGGACCACGCGCAGGTTCTGACGGCCGCCGTCTCGGACGACCTCGACGGCGACCTCGCGGCCGATCGGCGATGCCGCCACGTTCCGCGGCAGCTCGCGCATCTCGCGGATCGGCTTCCCGTCGAAGGAGACCACCACGTCGCCCTGGCGGAGGCCGCTCCGCTCGGCCGGGCCGCCCGGCGTGACATTGGTGACCAGCGCACCATGCGGCGAGGCCAGGGACAGGCTCTCGGCGATGTCCGGCGTCACCGGCTGCACCTGCACGCCAAGCCACCCGCGCCGAGGCCTGCCGAATTCCTGGATCTGCTCGATCACCGGCCGGGCCAGGTCGGCCGGCACGGCGAAGCCGATGCCCACCGATCCGCCGGTCGGCGAGAAGATAGCCGTGTTGATGCCGATCACCTCGCCGCGCATGTTGAAAAGCGGACCGCCGGAATTGCCGCGGTTGATGGCGGCATCGGTCTGCAGATACTCGTCATAGGGGCCCTGCTGAATGTCGCGGGCCCGCGCCGACAGGATTCCCGAGGTCACCGTACCGCCGAGCCCGAAGGGATTGCCGATCGCGACGAGCCAGTCGCCGACCCTCAGGCCGCGCGAATCACCCCAGCGCACCGCCGGCAGGGGCGATTCGGACCGCACGCGCAGCAGCGCAAGGTCCGTCGCGCCGTCGGCGCCGACGATCTCGGCCTCCAGGACACGCTCGTCCTGCAGGATGATCTGCACCTTCTCCGCGCCTTCGATCACATGGTTGTTGGTAACCACGAGACCCGAGGGATCGATGATGAAACCGGATCCCATCGCGTGCTGGGGCTGCTGCGGTGCACTCTCGCCCGGCGCCTCCCGGTAGCGGCGGAAGAACTCCTCGAAAGGCGATCCCGGCGGCAGGTCCGACGGGTCCGGCGCCGCCTGTGCCGGCGTGGCGCGCTGCGTGGTCGAGATGTTCACGACGGCGGGCAGCGCCGTCTCGACCAAATCCGCGAAAGTGGCCGGCGCCTCCGCGGCGCGCGACGGCTGGGCACTCAGCCCGATGCCGAGCGCCGCCGCAGCCAGCAGCGCACGCCCCGGCACCCCAAGCCCACGGAAACCAGTCACGGGCATCCTCTTCCTCCGGGTACGACTTGCTGCCAACTGAATTCAGAAACGGAGGCGGCGCCGTTCCGTTCAACGCATTCAGGCACGACTGCAACGACCGGGCCTGCTCTTCCGTTTCTTGTTGGGACCTCCGGCGGATGGTCCGCCTCCGATCCCCGCCCCCGGGCGGAATGCTGCGGCGTCAGCGCAACTGTATGATACGGGCATGGGACGAGGCGCGCGCAAGGCGGACCTGTGGCGGGAAATGGGCGTTTGCGAAAACTATCGCTGGCGTTCGCGTCGCGCATCGCCAATATTGGTCAGCGACGCTTCCATCCACACCATGCCGTGGCAGCAACTTCGCAGTCGTCCGTGCGGACGTCCTGCTTCGCGCCGCTGACTTCCGAACGACGACAAAAAGCATGGCACAGAATTCAATCTGGGACCCGAGCGACATTACGAACACCGGATCCAACGAGGGCGAATCGCCCAAGCGTCGAGGACGCATCCCGCAGTCGGCCTGGCCTCAAATTCTTGAGCGCCACCGCGCTGGAGCGACCTTGACGGCGATCGCCCGCGAGTTCGACTGCACACCCAGTGCGATCTCGTACATCGTGCGCAAGGCGGAAGCCGCCGGCGTGCAGGCGGAAACGCAGCCCGCACCCGCCGGCGAGCCGGCGCCTGCCCCGCAGGCTCAGCCCGAAGCCGCGGCACCGGCCGATACGCCTGCTCCGGCGGCTGCCGCTCCTGCGCCCGCCGCCGCACCGGCCTCGGCTGCGGCTGCCGCTCCTGCGCCCGCCGCTGCTCCCGCGGCGCCAGCCGCGCCGCGGCCGGCCCGCACGACCCTGCGCGTGCCGGAGCCGCGCCCTGCCCCGCCGGCTCCCGAGCCGCCCGCGCAGGCAGCCGCGCCTGCACAGCCCCAGCCAGAGCCGCAGGCTCCCGCGAGCGGTGCTGCCCCGGCATCCCCTGGAGCCCGCAGCAGCGAGCCCGTGGACGCCGTCGAGGCCAGGCTGCGGGACACCGCGCGCGCATGCCTTCTGGCGTACCGGTCGTGGCGCCAGCAGCCCGGCGAGGCGTCGATCCAGACGCTGTCGGACAGCGTGCATGAGCTGCGGAAGGCGCTGGCGCGGATCGAGATCGACATCTCGGCCACGCGGCGCGACGAACAGGCCCAGCGTCCGATCCCGATCCCGGCGCATCGGGCGGCACGCCGCCCGCCCGGCCGCTGACGCCGATCAACCGTCGGGGCGAAATCCCCTAAGCCGAAAAGGGCCGGGCATATCGATGCCCGGCCCTTTCCTTTTCCCTCCCCTCGGCGGATCGGCTCAGCGCAGCGGCACGGGCTGCTGTGCCGGCGGAGCCACGGCCACCCGACCTTCGGGATCGGTGATCACGATCTCGACGCGCCGGTTCGCCTGCCGGCCGGACTGGCTGCCGTTGTCCGACACGGGCCGCGCGGCACCGTAGCCGGTGGCCTGCAGCCGCTGAGGCTCGATGCCGTTGCGGACCAGCGCATCCCGGACGGAATCCGCGCGTGCCTCCGACAGACGCAGGTTCGTCTGCGAGCTGCCGGTGCTGTCGGTGTGTCCCTCGATCTGGGCGGTCGTGCCCGGATTCGCCTGAAGGAAGCGCGCGACCTCCGCGACGCGCGCCTCGGCGCCGGGCGTCAGATTCGCGCGGCCGGTGGCGAACAGCAGGTCGCCGAGCGTCACCAGGATTCCACGGTCGGTGCGCTGCGCCTGCAGGTCGCGGACCTGCTGCTCTAGTGACTGCGCGCGCGCCTGCGCCTGCTGGACCTGCTGGGTTCGGGTCTGCAGGAGCGACTGCGCCCTCAGGGAGTCCGCCTGGCCCACCTGGTCACGGGCCTGCTTGAGCTCCGCCGTCTCGCGGGCGATGGCGATGCGCTGCCGGGCGAGGTAGGCGCGGTGGTCGATCTCGGTCGCACTGCCAGCGGCCTGCTGTGCGCTCACTAGCGCTTCCTCGGCGCGGCGGAGCTCCAGCGGAGCGTTCGTGGTCACCCGGGGATCGGTACTCGCGAGACGGTACTCGGCCTGGGCCTGTTCGAGCGCGGCCGTGGTCTGCGGCCCGCTGGCGCAGGCGCTCAGCGCGGCCGCGCAGACCGCCAGGGGGAGGAATCGGGCAGCCTTGGAATGGCTCGTCATGGGATGTCTCCTCGGATCTCGCCGCTCAGCTGGCCGGACGGCCGTTCAGTTCCGACCGCAGCGTGTCGATGTCACGCTGCACGGCGCGGACGGCCTCCTGCGCCGCCTTGTTCTCGGCGCGGGCCTCGGCGAGTTCCGCATCGACCTGGGCCTGTTCGGCCCAGCGGCGCGCATCGACGTAGCGTTCGCCCTGCGCTTCGGCCTGGGCGCGGCCCAGCTTCTCCCGGGCGGTCTGAAGCTCGACCGGAGCGTACTGGAGGGCACCTGCACGCTCGGCGCTGGCGACGGCCGCCGAACTGGCGCCGAGCTGTGCGTTGGGGGGCGGCACGTCGCTCGAGCAGGCGGCCAGCCCGAGTACGGCGGAGGACGCGAGCACCGCGCGTCGTGCCGCCGTCAGGAAACAATCCCGGAACATCAGAACTCCTTTTGCGTCCCGGCGGCATGATCCCGAAGGCGCCGCCCTTTCGTGCGGCACAAACACGCCGCACGCGACAGGAGTTCCGCAGGGTTCAGGCGGCGATCTGCCCGAGCAGGGTCCACGCGTAAAGCGTCGTCATGAGTGCCACTAGGCCGACAAGGTCGCGCAGGAAACGCAGCATGGACATGATCGCCTCCATCAGGGTCGGGAATGCTCTCGATGGCCCGATCCTGATCGAACGTTTCGAGAACATCAAGCGGCTTTTTGGAGAACATGGCGGCGCAGCCCTGCGACGCCATGTTGCAGTCCTGCACCGCTGCGTGCCGTTCCACGGCCGACCGCCGCGCGGGAGGAACCTCGACCGAAGGGGGCGTGTTTTCCCACCGTGAACTGTCCTGATGGGAGAAGCCGAGATGGCGCGCAGCATCTTCTACATCATCGGCGTCGTGGTCGTCGTACTGGCTATCCTATCGCTTGCCGGCCTGACTTGAGACCGGCGCCCGCCTGCGGCACGGCGCGGCTTTCCTTGACGCAGGCACATATGGGGGTTACCCCTTTCGGTTAGGGCGCGATTGCGCGGACCGGGGGGATGACCAGCAACCGTATCCAGCCGGGATCCGCCGGCACCGCAGCATTGCTCGTCATGCTCGCCCTTCAGGTCGCGGGCTGCGCGACGGGAGCCCGAAACGACGGAGCCCTTTCCTCCTCCGCGTCCATGGCAGCGGAGCATCCACCGGTCTTCCTTCCTGCCCCGTCGGCGTCCCCACCACCATCGCTCCCGCGCCTGTCGGACTTCGACCTCCCAGTGCCGGACGGGGATCTCGCCCCTGCCGACCCGAACGACCCCTGGGGCCTGATCGTGGCCGAGGCGTCCCAGCGCTTCTCCATTCCGCCGCATTGGATCCGCGCCGTGATCCGGCACGAGAGCGGCGGCCGCGCCTTCTTGAACGGCCGGCCGCTTCGCGGCGCCTCAGGCACGATCGGGCTGATGCAGCTCGCGCCCGAAACCTACCGGCAGCTCGCGGCGCGGTACGACCTCGGCCCGGATCCCGGGGATCCCTATGACAACGTCATGGCCGGCACGGCGCTTATCCGCGAGATGTACGAGGAGTTCGGCGCGCCGCTTTTCCTCGCCGCCTACAATTGCGGCGCGCGATGTGCGGCCGAGATCCGCGCCGGGAACAAGAAGCTTCCGAGCACCACCCAGAAGTACATGGCCGCGCTCCAGCCGATCATCGCGCACGGGAAGCCCGACCGCGCGTCCTGGTCGATCCGCCAGGTGCAGGGCAAACCCGCGCCCGCGCGAATCGCCCGGCGGCACCCGATGCCCCACTCCCAGGCAGGCGCACGCCAGGGTGGACCGGAGGTCGCGGCCCTGGCGAACGCCCCGTCCCCCGCTGCCGGGCCGGCATCCTCCGCCAGGAAGACCGCAACCGCAGGCGGGCACCCGCCCGCGAAGCCGAAGGCCGCCGCGCCCGCCCCGGAGAAGCGCTCCGCCAATTCGGCCGCGGCCGCCGCGAAGGCGCGCTCGGGAAAGGCCGAATCGCCGCCGGCCAGGAAATAGCAGGCGCCCCTTGTTCGTGAGGCCGGCACGGGTCACATTGCGGTGAATCCCGCAGGATCCGACAGCACAGATGCCAAAACACCTTCCGTCCCGCCGCTACTGGTTCCGTCCCGCCGGCGAGGGTCGCTCGACGAGCATCATCCAGCTCGACAACCAGATGGGCGCCCATGACGACTACCTGCTCGTCGCAGGGCTTCAACTCGGCCTCGAGATGCCGGAGGGCGGCACCCGCGAGGAGCGCATGCGCGAGCTCCGCTGGCAGGCCATGACGCAGGGCTGGTGCCGGATCGGGATCATCCAGATCGAGACGGCGCCGGTCTCGGCCTACGTGAATACGGTCAGCCGCGAGAACCTGCTGCGTGCCGCCCGCTTCGCCGATGCCGAGCTGGGCGGACGCCTCGCGAAGCTCGAGCTGCAGCTCGAGCGCTCGGCGGAGCAGCGCGACGTGCTGATCCTCTCGGAGCGCACGCTGGACCGGTACCTGATCCATGGCGCGGTGACTGGCGAGTTCCGGCCCGAGGCGGAGTTCGCGCCGGGACAGCTGATGTCCCTGGCGGCCCCCGGCCGCGCCGCAGCCCGCTGAGGGTCCGCCGCGGACCGGGGACAGCCAGGGAGCCGCGGGGTCAGTCCTCCTCGACCTTGGTGGTGCGCTCCACGGTGACGCTGCGATCGCTCGGCAGGACGTCCGAGCGCGACGTGGTCGTGGTGGTGGTCCGCTCGGTCACCTTGCTGTCGGAACCGCAGGCGGCGAGCGTCACCGGTGCGATGATCGCGGCGGCGAGCGGAAGTAGGCGAATGCTCCGCATGGATGCATGCTCCCGATTGTTTGATCCAAGGGTCAAACCGGGCGAAGCTGCCAGGAGTTTCGCGCCGCCCGGCACGCGTGGGTGGCACCCCGAACGCAACGCGGCCGCATGCCGACCGGAGGAGATGGCTCATGGGCGAGCAAACGAGACGTCCCACGATCGCCCGGATCTGGCGGGGACGCACGCGGCTCGATCGCGCGGAGGAGTACGAGGCCTATCTCTACGAGAACGGAATCAAGCCGCTGGTCGAGAAGGCGCTGGGCGTCCAGCACCTGCGCGAGGACCGCGGGAACGAGGCCGAATTCGTCACGATCTCCTACTGGGAGAGCATAGAGGCCATGTCCCGCTTCGCCGGCGAGGATCCCACCCGCATCCATCATCTGGAGCGCGATCCGGAGTTCCTGATCGAGCTACCGGAACGCGTGCAGATCCTGCGCATTCTCGGCGCGCACGGCGACACCGGCGGCGGCGCCTGAGCCACGGCCTCGGGCTCCTGGCCCGCCGGGCGCCCCACAGCGAGACTAATCGGCGTGCCGCATGATCCCGGCGCGGGCGACCGCGGCGCGTGAGCCGGCGCTCTTTGCGACACGCACGAGCAGCAGCGCCGACAGGATCCCGAAATAGACCAGCGGGGACGGCTGCCAGCCCTTGACGAGCATGAAGTAGTGAAGGCAGCCGGCGGCTCCGGCGATGAAGACGGACCTGTGCAGGGTTCGCCACCGTCGGCCGCCGAGTCGGCGGACCATTCCATTGGTCGATGTCGCCGCGAGGGCGGACAGGACCAGGAAGGCTCCCATGCCGACGGTGATGTAGGGGCGCTTGACGATGTCCTTCCAGACCGCCGCCCAGTCGAAGAACTGGTCGATCCCGACATAGGTCGCGACATGCAGCAGGGCGTAGAAGAAGGCGAACAGGCCGATCATGCGTCGGAACCGCGCCAAGGCCGACACGCCGGTCACGATGCGCAGGGGCGTCACGGCAAGCGCCAGCAGAAGGAATCGCAGGGCCCACAGGCCGCTCTGCCGCACCCCCTCGGCGATCGGCTCCGGGCCGAGGCCGCCGGTGCCGGCCAGCCAGATTGTCCAGACCATCGGCGCCAGCGCCGCGGCGAACACGGCCGGCTTGGCCCAGCGCGAGGACAGCGCCTTCGTGGCCGCCGGCTTCAGGCCCGCAGCCATGTCAGAAGTACTTCCCCAGGTCCATGCCGGCATAGAGGCCGGCGACCTCGTCGGCATAGCCGTTGAACGGCAGCGTCTTGCGGCGGAAGAAGTCGCCGACCCGCCGCTCGGTCGCCTGGCTCCAGCGCGGGTGGTCGACCTCCGGATTCACGTTCGCGTAGAACCCGTACTCGTTGGGCTGGGACCGGTTCCAGGCGGTCGGCGGCTGGTCCCGCGTCAGCGTGATGCGCACGATCGACTTGATCGACTTGAACCCGTACTTCCAAGGGACGACGAGGCGGATCGGCGCTCCGTTCTGGTTCGGCAGGACCTCGCCATACATGCCGACGGCCAGGATGGTCAGCGGATGCCGTGCCTCGTCGAGGCGCAGGCCCTCGACATACGGCCATTGCAGAACCGGCCCGCGCTGACCCGGCATCTGCTGGGGATCGTGCAGGGTCTGGAAGGCGACGTATCTGGCGCTTCCCGTCGGCTCCACGCGCTTCAGGATCTCGGCGAGCGGGAATCCCACCCAGGGGATCACCATCGACCAGGCCTCTACGCAGCGCAGGCGGTAGATCCGCTCCTCCAGCGGCAAGGCAAGAAGGTCCTCGATCCCGAATGTGGCCGGCTTGACGACCTCGCCGTCGACGGCGACCTGCCAGGGGCGCGTCCGAAGGGCCCTGGCGTTCCGAGACGGGTCGGCCTTGTCCGTTCCGAACTCGTAGAAGTTGTTGTAGGTCGTCGCCGACTTCATCGGCGCGATCGGATCCGCCTTCTCATCCCTCGGACGTACGGTCGTCTGGAACGAGAGCCCCGCCGCCCCGGACATCGACGGGATCCCTCCCACGGCGAAGGCGGCGGCTGCGCCGGCGAGGGCCGTTCGACGCGACAGGACGAGATTCCGCGGCGTAACCTCGCTCTCCCTCGCCTGGGAGGCGGTTCGGCTTCTCAGCAGCATTCCTGCTCTCCGAAGATGACCATGCAAACCTAATCTCGGCCGTGCCGCGTGCCGAATCAACTTGGGGACACGGTTTCGTGAGCTGGTGCGGGTGGATCTGCGCCTCGCCGCGCGGCGGGCCGCCCGAGCGTCCCAGGGGTTCACGACACGACGTCCGAAGGTGCGATGGAACGGGTTGCACGGCGTCGGAACGCCGCGCCGAGCGCCAGCGCGGCCACGATGGCAAGCGCAGCCGCCACGCCGACCGCTCCCGCGGCGGCGGGCCAGCCGTAGGCTCCGATGACGCCGCCGACGGCGACGGGGCCGACGAGCTGCCCGAGGTTGCTGCCCTGCATCATCAGGCCGACCACCATCGCCACGAGATGCCCAGAGGGCGCCAGAAGCGGCGCCGAGGACAGGAGCGTCGCGGGGATCAGCCCGCCGATTGCCGAGAACAGCAGGCACAGAAGGAAGACTGGACCAGTACCGAGCAGCGGCAGGAAGATGCCGAGGGCGCAAAGACCCATGACAAGACTGGCTCCCGCGATCAGCGCGGAGCGGCCGACCCCGCGGGAGAGCAGATACCCGGCCGCCAGATTCCCGACGAGGTTCACGCCAACCGCCAGCGCGCTTAGGGGACCCGCGACCGAGGCGGCGACGGCCATCCGCTCCATCAGCAGGATCGGAAGAAAGCTGAACAGCGCGAAGAACATCAGCGCATACAACGCGAAGCAGGCAGCCAGCAGAGCCGGGCCGCGCCTGCGTAACGTCAATGCGGCATCCCGGCCGAGGCCGCTCCAGCTCGGCGCTTCGCCAGTGCCGCTCCCCGTGACGACCATGCCCGTCATGATGCCGGCGATCGCTGCCAACGCCGCGCCGCCCCACCAGAGCGTCCGCCAGTCGCCAGCGGCCGATCCGGCAAGCATCGCGGCCGCCATTCCAGCCGGCATGACGCAGCTCCACAGGGCCAAGGATGCGTTCAGATGGCGCGGCTCCGTGACACGCTGTAGGACCGCGGGACCAGCAACGGTGACGAGGAGGAATCCCAACCCCTCGACGACCCGCGACGCGACGAGCACAGGAAAGGACGGTGCCGCCGCTCCGAGAACTGCCCCGACGAAGATCGTGCCCAGGCCGAACATCAGGCATCGTCGGTCCCCGATGCGAGCGACGATCGCACCGGCCGGGATCCCGCCTGCGAGGCCAAGCGCCGCAATGGCGGCAGTCAGCCAGCCGGCCGCACCAAGATCGATGCGGAAGGCCGCCTGCACCCATGGCGTCGCGATGGCGCCCTTACCCACCTGCAGGCACGCGACAAACCCCGAGATGACCACGACGGCAACCGCCGTCCAATCCATGCCTCGGGTCATGGTGGAGGTGCTTGGCATCAGGCGGCCTCCGCGCTTCGGGCAGCTGCCAGCGCGCGGGCGAGGCGCGCAACGTGGCTGCCCTGGAAGCGAGCTCCTTCGAGTTCGTTGGCGGTCGGCTGGCGGTCGCCGCCCTCGCCGTCGTCGGCCAGCGTCGAGGCGCCGTAGGGAGAGCCGCCGGTGATCTCATCCATGCGCATCTGGCCCTTGAAGCTGTAGGGCAGGCCCACGACGACCATTCCGAGATGCAGGAGCACCACGTGGGCGCTCAGGATCGTCGCCTCCTGCCCACCATGCTGGCTGCCGCTCGAGGTGAAGACGCTGCCGATGCGGCCCACGAGCGCGTCCCTTGCCCAGAGCCCTCCAGCCTGGTCGAGGAAGTTCTTCATCTGCGACGCCATGTTTCCGAAACGGGTCGGCGTGCCGATGATGATGCCGTCGTAATCCGCAAGCTCGGCGACAGTAGCGACCTCCGCCGGCTGGCTG
Source organism: Arenibaculum pallidiluteum (assembly GCF_017355985.1). Lineage (GTDB taxonomy): Bacteria > Pseudomonadota > Alphaproteobacteria > Azospirillales > Azospirillaceae > Arenibaculum > Arenibaculum pallidiluteum. The sequence continues at coordinate 333,243 of NZ_JAFIQU010000003.1, read as the reverse complement.
AGCCTGTATCCCGCCTCGCGGGCCACGGCTTCGGGAACGAGCTCCGGGACGCGCTTCACGGAGGCCGCGGCGCCCGCGTTCCGAACGCCCTCGGCAGCAGCGTAGGCCATGGTCTCGACATGGCCGTAGGACGAGTAATAGAGGATCAGTATCTTGGTCATCCTCATCTCCTTGGCGATGGATCCGACCAAGAATGGCGCTGCAGGCCGATCACGGGGAGCGCTATAAGATCGATGAGTTTGATCGGTCTGGACGATCATGCTGGACGCGCTGACACTGGATCAGATCCGTACCTTCGTGGCTGTCGTCGAAAGCGGTGGCTTCCGCGCAGGTGCCGCGCGCCTGTCCCGGGTCCAATCGGCGGTAAGTCATGCGATCGCCAGCCTGGAGGCCGAGCTCGGCGTCGCACTGTTCGACCGGAAGGGACATCGTCCGGTACTGACCCCCGAGGGACGGGCCCTGCTGGCCAATGCGAGGGACATCCTTCTCAGGGTCGATGCCATGCGCGCCCGGGCGCGGGGCCTCGGCGAGGGCGTGGAGCTTGAGCTGACGGTCGTCGTCGACACGCTCTTCCCGATGGCGGTCGTGGCGGCGGCGCTGGCCGAGATGCGGGAGGTCTTCCCTTCGGTGGCGGTGCACCTCTCCGTGGAGCCGCTGGGGGGCCCGCTTGCCGCGTTGATCGACAAGCGAAGCACGCTCGCCATCCTTGCCGGCGAGGACTTTCGTGATCCCCGGGTCGCCCTTGAGGCCCTCGGATCCGTGGCGCTTGTAGCAGTCGTTGGCGCCGGCCACCCGCTGGCCTCGCGACGATCCGGCGAAAAGATCGGCGTTGCCGACCTCGCGGACCATCTGCAGATCGTCCTATCCGACCCGACACGGCTCTCCCAAGGGCGCGATTTCGGCGTCCTCTCGACACGGACCTGCCGCGTCAACACCCAGGACGCAAAGCACGCGCTGATCCTGGCCGGTCTTGGGTGGGGCCGGCTTCCGGCCTGGCAGATCGAGCGTGATGTGAAGGAAGGCCGGCTGGTGCGGCTCGATACGGAAGCGCTCGGGCGTAACGCGCAGGTCCTCCAGGAAACCTATCTCGGCCACCGGATCGACGCCCCGCTGGGACCCGTGGCGCGCAGCTTACGCGCTGCGCTTGCACGGCTCAGCTCGCTCCCCTGAAAGAACGAAGCACCGGGCGGCGAAGGCCGTCAGGCGATCCCAATCCCCGTCAGGTCGCGGCAGATGTCCAGCAGGCGGTCCTGGAGATCCGCGCGTTCCGCGGCCGGATTCACGCGGCGGGGCTTGCGGTGGTAGAAGAAGCCGCCTGTCACGCGGGCCGCGGGATCATCGCCTGCGGCCAGCCAAGCCTGGGTCAGATGCGCCTGGGAAAAGTCGTCGGGCGCGCCAGGGCCGCCCATCCTGGTCGGAACCCAGCCGGGGTCAACGGCATTCGACAGCACATCGGGCCAGCGGCGCGCGACGCCGAAGGCCAGCAGGGCGTCGTGCAGCTTGGTGTCGGCATAGGCTTGGCTTCCGTTCCAGCGCCGGCGCTCCCACTGCAGGTCCTCGAGGCCCGCGTCGCCGCCCATATGCATGCCGGAGCTGAGGTAGACGAGCCGATCCGGCCGCGTCATCAGGGCGGTCAGCAAATACGGCGCCAGCACATTCACCGCGAAGAGCTGCGACAGCCCGTCGGCCGTCTGCACCCGCCGCGGCTCGCGATAGCCCAGAGCGACGTTGTGGATCACGGCGTCGAACCGCCCCAGCGCATTCGCCTGTTGGGCGACGCTGCGCATCGCATCCATGGTCGAGACATCGCCCAGCACCACCGCCTCGGCAGCCGGAAGCGCAGCACGGGCCTCCGCGGCCCGTTGCTCATTGCGGGCGTGCAGGACCACGCCGTGCCCTTCCGAGGCCAGAAGCCGTGCAGCCATCAGGCCCAGCCCGTCGGACGATCCCGTGATGAAGACCCGCGCCATTCCATCTCCCTCGCCCGACATCCCGGTCCCACCAACTTATTTTCACGGAGCATGTCACACGCGGCCCTGCCCGCCTCGTCCATAGCGCGTAGTCACCCCTGACAGGTGGAACGGAGACAGAAATGACGCCGCGTCTGGACAACACCCTCAAATTGGCGCCCGCCTCGATAAAGGCGATGATGACGCTGGAGGCCAGCTTGGCAGCCAGCGGTCTGGAGCATACCCTCCTGGAGCTGGTGAAGCTGCGGGCCTCGCAGATCAACGGCTGCGCCTTCTGCATCCACATGCACGCGACCGACCTGCGCAAGCGCGGCGAGACCGAGATGCGCCTCTACATGCTGAACGCCTGGCGGGAATCGCCGCTCTACACGCCGCGGGAGCGCGCGGCGCTGGCCTGGACCGAAGCCCTGACGCTGGTGGCCGAAACCGGAGCGCCGGATGCCGACTACGCGCTCCTGCGCGAGGCCTTCTCGGAAACCGAGCAGGTCCACCTGACCCTGGCTATCGGCGCCATCAACCTGTGGAACCGGCTGCAGATCGGCTTCCGCGCCGTCCATCCCGTCGAGGGGGCCCATGCCGCGGCCTGACCCCGCGGTCCAGGCCTTCGAGGCGCACCGCCCCAGGCTGGTGCGCCTCGCCTACCGCATGCTCGGCTCGATGGCCGAGGCCGAAGACATCGTGCAGGAAGCCTGGATGAGATGGCAGCGGGCCGACCGGGACGAGGTGCGAGAACCCGAGGCCTATCTGAAGCGAACGGTCGCCCGCCTCTGCCTCGACGCCATGAAGACCGCCCGCGCCCGGCGCGAGGTCTATGTGGGCTCCTGGCTGCCCGAACCCGTCGCCGAACCCGAGGACCAGGAGGCCCGGGCCGACGAGCTGACGCTGACGCTCATGCTGGCCCTGGAGCGGCTATCTCCGCTGGAGCGGGCGGCCTTCCTCCTGCACGACGTCTTCGACGTGCCTCTCGACGAGATCGCCACCACGCTGGGCCGCGAGGCCGCCGCCGTCCGCCAGCTTGCCGTGCGGGCGCGCCGACACGTGCGGCAGGCGCGCCCCCGCTACAAGCTCGCACGCGAGGAGGGCGAGCGCATCGCGCGCGCATTCTTCGCCGCCGCCACCTCAGGCGACGTCGCGGCGCTGCGCGCCATGCTGGCGGAAAACGTCGTGCTGAGGTCGGATGGCGGCGGAAAGGTTCTCGCCTTCCTGAACCCCATCCTCGGCCTCGAGCGGGTGCTGCGCCTGTTCGGCAGCCTGCACCGCAAGCTCGTCGCCCGGCGCGCGGAGTTCATCCGGCCGATGTGGATCGACGGGCTTCCCGGCTATGTCAGCCGCGAGCGCGACCAGGTGCTGCAGACGACCGCGCTGGAGATCGAGGATGGGCGCATCACCGCCATCTACATCACGCGCAATCCCGACAAGCTCCGCCACATCGCCAACGCCATCGAAGCGACGAAGGACCGCGGCACGCCTGGCTAAGTGGCGATGCTTTTCCCCGGAAGACCCATCCGGCGCGATGAATGGTTTATGCGTTGATCGCCGCACCGGGCCGGGCCACAAGGCTTCCCCGGGGCAATCGGCGGATATGGCATGGCACACAGGGAAGCGATTGCGTCACCATGGCTCGTCCTGGGGCTCGTGGTCGCCGGCACGCTGCTCGGCATCATGGGCACGGACCTGGTGCTTCCGGCGGTGCCGTCGCTGCCGGAGACGCTCGGCGGCGATGCTGCGCGCGCGCAGCTCGTCCTCGCGGCCTATGTCGCCGGCACCTGCCTCGGCCTCCTGGTCTATGGTGCGCTGGGCGACCGGTTCGCGACACGCGCCCTGCTCGTGGTATCGCTGCTCGGGACAGCGAGCGTATCCCTGGCCTGTGCCGCCGTCGACGACATCGACGCGCTGGTGGCGCTGCGCGCGCTGCAGGGCGCCGTTGCGGCCGGTCCGGCGGTGTTCGCGCCCGGGATCGTGCGGGCGAGCTTCGACGAGGCCCGCGCCGTCCGCGCCCTGGGCCTGCTGGGCAGCGTCGAGGCGCTGGCCCCCGCACTGGCGCCGCTTCTTGGCGTGTGGCTCCTGACCTTCGGCGACTGGCGCCTGACCTTCTGGACGATCGGCATTCTCGCGCTCGTCCTTGCGGCCGTGATCCGGAGTTCGGGCGAGGTCCCGCAGGCCGCCCGCCGGCCCCGCGGAAGCTATGCACGCTTGGTGGCAGACCCCGTCTTCCTGCGCTACGCGCTGAGCCAGGCCTTCGCGTTGGGCGGATTGCTGACCTTCGTGTTCGGCATGCCGGCCGTGTTCGTCCGCGCGCTCGGCGGCGACCTCGCGGACTTCGTCCTGCTGCAGGGCTGCGGAATCGCTGCCTTCATGCTCGCCGCCAACCTGGCCGGCGCGGCAGCCGCGCGTTTCGGGGCGGAGCGGGTGATCGCGCTCGGCACCGGCCTCGCGGCCGCCGGCGCCGCGGCCATGCTCGGCTATGCCCTGATGGGCGGGACCGCGGGCCCGGCGATCGCCGCACTGTTCGTGCCGGTCAATATCGGCTTCGGGCTGCGCGGCCCGCCCGGCTTCTTCCGGGCGGTGGTCGCGGCCAGGGGCGACGACGCGCGGGGCGCCGCGCTCGTCATCCTCGCGATCCTCGGCAGCGCCGCCGCCGGAACGGTCGTCGCCGCCCCGTTCATCGAACAGGGCCTGGCGCCGCTCGCGGCCGTCGCGCTGGGCCTCCACCTGCTGGCGGTCCTGTGTCTCGCGACCCTGCCACGCGATGGGGCCTGCTCCCTGTCCTGACCTCCCGCGGCGGCCCTCCCGGTGGCTACAGCCTGTAGCCACCGGATACCTCGACCTCCTGCCCCGTTACCCAACGGCACTCGTCCGACAGCAGGGACGCGATCACGGACCCGACATCGGCCGGATCCCCGAGCCGGCCTAACGCGGTCTTCTCCACCAGTGGCGGGATGAATTCCGGGTACTTGTCGAACACGTCTCCGCCGATCCGCGTCCGCGTCGGCCCCGGGGCGACGGCGTTCACGCGGATGCCCCTCCTGCTGAACTCCTTGGCCATGTATCGGGTCAGGATGGCGAGGCCGCCCTTCATGGTGCCGTAGGCGGAGTAGCCCTCCTCCACAGAGGCCGCGATTCCCGCCGTGCTCGACACGTTCACGATCGCGCCGCCGTCGGCGATGATCGGCAGAAGCGCCTGCGTCAGGAAGTAGGGTCCCTTCAGCAGGGCCAGCAGGAACCTGTCGAACGTCTCCTCCGTCGTGTCCTCGAACCGCGCCATTCCCCCGAAGCCGGCATTGTTGACGAGAAAGTCGATGGTGCCGGTGCTCCACTCCCAATCGAGGATGGAGGCGACGTCCAGCCGGAACGCGGCGAAGCTGTCGATCGCCCCTACGTCGAGGCGCAGCGGGATCGCCTTGGCGCCCCGGCGCCTGACCTCCGCGGCGACCTCGTGCGCGCCTTCCATGTTGCTGTTGAAGGTGAGGATGGAGTTGACGCCGCGATCCGCCAGCGTGATGGCGGCCGCGGCGCCGATGCCGGAACTGGCGCCAGTGATGACAGCGACCTTGCTCATGGGTTCTCTCCTGCCGTGATTGGTGCCGAGACCCTAGCAAGCACCCCGGTGGACGCTCTATAATACGGCGTCCGGTTTTCATTACGGATCGTCCAAAATGGAGCCATTGGCCGCCGTCATCTTGATGCTGCGCCCGCGGACCGTCGCCGCTAAGATCATCAGCGGCGCCGGCCGGTGGGGCGTGCGCTATCCGCGGATCGACAATGCGGGCTTCGGCCTGGTCCTCCAGGGCAGCTGCCATCTCGGCGTCGACGGATGCGCGCCCCTGCAGCTCGAGAAGGGCGACTTCGTCCTCATCCCCTCGGCGCCGGGCTTCGTCTTCTCCAGCGACCCGGACTTCGAGCCGGTCCCCATCGATCCCGCGATGGCGACCGCCGCACGTGGCGAGCTCCGCCACGGCGATCCACGGGCCGAGACCGACTTCAGGCTGCTCGGCGGTTATTTCGGGTTCGACCCCGCGAACACCGCGCTGCTGGTCGGCCTCCTGCCCACCCTGGTCCATATCCGGGCGGACGAGGGTGCGGCAAGGCGCCTGGTCGGCACGATCGACATGATCACGGACGAAGCCCTGAACCAGCGCCCAGGTCGGGACCTGATCGTCGAGCGGCTCGTGGAAGTCATGCTCGTCGAGGCGCTGCGCTTCCGTCCTCAGGTCATCGGCGCGATCTCGCGCGTGGGACTGCTCCAGGGCCTGAGCGATCCAACCCTGGCAAGGGCGCTGCGGGCCATTCACGCCGATGTGGCGCGCGACTGGACGGTGGCGACGCTCGCGCGCGAGGCCGGGCTGTCCCGGTCGACCTTCAGCGAACGCTTCGCCCAGAAGGTCGGCATGGCGCCCATGGAGTATCTGGTCCGCTGGCGCATGGCCCTCGCCAAGGACTTCTTGCGCCGGAAGGACATGCCGCTGGAGAGGCTGGCGGAAGCCATCGGCTACCAGTCGGCAAGCGCGTTCAGCACGGCCTTCCGCCGCGAGGTCGGCGTGCCTCCGAGCCATTTCGCGCGCAGCCTCCGCGATCGAAGTCCCGATGCGACCATGGCCCTCGCGGCGGGCCGCGCATGACGCACAGCGACGCGGCCGCCGGCTACGCGCGCCGTGCCGGATCCCTGAGGCGATCGGCGATCCAGTCGCAGATCAGCTCCATGCCGATGGTGGGGTTGTCGATCTGGCAGTGTGCAGCGCCAGTCTCCTCGGGCGAGAACCACTTGATCGTCACGTCCACGCCAGCCGCCTTCGCCTCGCCGTAGACGCTCTCCGCATTGTGTATGCCGAAGCTGTCGAGCTCGCCCGAGACGATCAGGAAGGGGCAGCGGATGTCGCGCACCACGCCTTCGAGATCGAACGGCTCCGTCGCGGCCACCAGCGCGTCCATAGTCCCGGCACCAAAGACCCAGCGCGACAGCGTGGCGGTCATGCCGTCCGGGCGTGCCCGGAGCGCCTCGGCCGACTTCGCGACCTTCCATTGCGCCGCGTCGGACACCGCGCAGGCGATGCGGTGCTCGCGCGCGGCGGCGCGGGTCACGTAGTAGCCGCCGAGGCTGGCGCCATAGACGGCGATGCGGCCGGGATCGACGTCCCCGCGCCCGAGCAGATAGTCGATGCACGCCCCCACCGGCATCTCGGTATCGTGCCGCGCCGTCAGGCCCTGGCGGCGCAGCGTGCCGCCCTGCCCCGGCAGGTCGACCAGCAGCAGCGACAGCCCGCGGGCGAGGGCATAGCGCTCCATCTCCTGGATCAGCTCGTCCTTGAACTCGTCCAGGCCGCCGAAGGCGATCACCGCCGGCTGCCGGCCAGCCCCGGGCGCAGGAAGGAAATAGGCATCGAGGTGCGCGCCGTTCGCATAGGGGATGCGCAGCACCTCGCCCGCGGGCTCGAACAGCGCCAGAGCCCGGCGCGAACAGGCCTCGGCGCGCTCGAAGGTCGGCAGTCGGCGGTGATCCGCGGAATCCAGGAAGAACTCCGCGGTCCGGAAGTAGTTGGCGGCCCGGATCCAGTTTGCCCGCGCCGTCAGGCGATGGCCTGCGGCCTCGGCCGCCTCGGCCCGCGCCGCCGCTCGTGCGGCCGGGACCAGCCAGGCCTCGTGCCAGCCGTCCCGGTCCCCTGCCCGGATCCGGCCTGCCGTCTGGAAGCACTCGCCGACCGTGCTCGCGCCGTCCTGCGCGGCAGCGAGGATGCGGACGAACTGGGCCGAGAACTCTTCGTCCTCCGGCCACTGCTTCCAGCCATCGGGGGCATAGCCGCCCCCCGTCGCGGTCAGTGCGGGCTTCGCCATGGCCTCACTCCGGCTTGCTGCTGCCGGAATAGGACTTCAGCCCGCCGACGAGATCGGCCAGGGCCTTGTCCCCCGCGAAGCGCTCCTTGTGAATGAGCGCGATCTGCTCCGCGATCGTGGGGTCCGCCTCATCGGTGATGTCGTAGGACACCATGTTCTCGACCAGCGGCAGCCCGATCTCGTCGACCTTCCGATGGATCGGCGAGTGCATGTAGGTCTTATAGGCGTCGATGTTTCTCACGACGAAGGTCGCGCCGTAATCGAAATCGCCGCCGACATCCCGCCCGACGCAATAGGTCACGATGACGGGGATCTCGCTCCCCATCTTGTGCAACTGCTTCAGCACCGGGTCGAGCTGGGCCTGCGTGACGCCTTCCCTTAGCTGGAAGCGGATCGAATGAAAGATCATGACGCGCTCTCCTTGGCTTGCTCTGTTGCGTCAACGCCAGGAAGGCTGTTTCGGTCGATAGCCCGTGCCTATATCACGCAATCGACGTCGCCTATATCGGCGCGCAGCGCTATTGTTTCCGTCGATCCCGCGGGAGAGGCGCGCCATGAACCTGCGCGACATCGACCTGAACCTGCTCGTCGCGCTCGACGTGCTGCTCGAGGAGCGCAAGGTGGTGAGCGCGGCCAGGCGGCTTGGCATCACGCAGCCCTCCGCATCGGGCGCCCTGGAACGCTGCCGCAGGCTCTTCGGCGACCCGCTGCTCGTCCGGACCGGCCGTGGCATGGAGCTGACAGGACGCGCCGAGGCGCTGCAGGGCCCGGTGCGCGAGCTCGTCGGGAAGGCGGCCCTGCTGTTCGCGCCGCCGCAGGACATCGCCACCGTCGAGCGGACGGTCCGGCTGGTGTCCAGCGACGCGCCGGCGCTGGAGATCCTCAGGATGCTCTGGTCAAGGCTCGCCTCCGCTGCACCGGGGATCAGCCTGGTGCTGCTCCACTGGCGCGAGAGCGAGGACCTGGTGGACGCGCTCGCCCGCAACCAGGCCGACCTCGGCATCTCGCTCCTGCCACAGACGCGCAGCGGCTATCGGCGGACAGAGCTGTGCGTCGCGCACTACTGCGTCGCAATGCGCCGGGATCATCCCATCGCCGAGAGCTTCGACATGGATGCGTGGCTCAGCTATCCGCACGTCATCGTCTCCGCGACGGGCGCAAGACGAACCCCGCTCGACGACCAGCTCGCCCTGATCGGCCACAGGCGCCGCGTCGCGGTGACGGTGCCGAGCTTCTTGATGGTGCCGCCGCTCCTCGCCGACAGCGACCTCCTCGCCATGTTGCCGCGCTGCTGCATGCGCAGCGACCTGGGCCTGCGCTACCACGACCCGCCAATTCGGGTCGAAGACTTCCCGCTCCACCTCGCGGTCGCGCGCCGGTGCGACGGCGATGTCGCGGTCCAGCACGTCGCGGCGCTGATCCGCGACCACTTCGCGTCCAGTGCCTAGAGCGGCTCCGGCGCGGCGCGCGCAGCGCCCTGCGCAACAACGTGGAAAGAAAGCTGGCCGCAGCTGCCCCGCCTTATCGCCCTGGCGTCTCCGGCCTCACGGTCGGGGATCCCGTCTTCGGCGGGAATACGGCTGCCGAACACGCGGTCCTCACTCACTCAGCCCGCAAGCCCGATGATCTTCCGTTCGACATTCGGAGCTTCGATGTCGACGGCACCGATCGGCCGATCGCGGTGAAGACGACCAATGCGTGGGAGCGCACGCGGTTCCATATCACGCGCAACGAACTGGCCATGGCCGAGGCGCATCGCGATGATTGGCGGCTGGTGCGCCTGTGGAGCTTTGCGCGGGAACCGCGGGCCTTCGAGCTTCGGCGGCCGCTACAGGCGCATGTGTCGCTGAAGCCGACCAGCTTTCAGGTGAGCTTGCTGTAGCGGCCATCAGGGGGGCCCCGTGCGCAGCGCGCCCGGACTAGGCTTCCCGATTAATCTCCATTCGGCGCCGCGGACCGCCCACCTCAGACGACCGGGCTTCGAGCGGTCACTGCCGCCCGAAGAACGAGAGAAGCTGCTCGGCCAAGCGCCCGGGCTGCTCTTCCGGGATGAAGTGCCCGCTGCCGGGAATGGACGCGCCGCGGACATCGGCGGCGAACGGCCGGAGCGGCGTCGCCATGTCCGGGATCGATCCCTGGCTAGCACTGATGGCGAGGACCGGCATCGGCAGCTTGCCGCGCGCGGCAGAAGCGCGGTTCTGCTCGGCTGATTCCGGGATAGCCCGATAGTAGGCGAGGCCAGCCCTCAGCGCGCCCGGAGCGCGGAAGATGCGCAGGTACTCGTCGAAATCAGCTTCGGTGAACACCATCGGGTCCGCGGCCTTCCGGCGCAGGAACCAATCGAGATACTCGCGCTCCTTCCCCGCGATCAGCGTCTCGGGAAGGTCGGGGATCATATTGAAGGCGAAGTGCCAGGTCCGCCATCCCTTGTCGGGACCCATCGGCGTCGCATCCGGCAAGGTCACGCCGGGTATTCCGGCGTCCAGCAGCACGAGATTTGACACGGCTGCCGGGTGGTGGGCCGCTTGGCTGAATGCGACCCAGGCGCCGACGTCGTGCCCGACGAGATGGTAGCGCTGAACGCCGAGCTGTCCGGCAAGCCGGTGCACAGCGTCCCCGAGCGAGCCCGTGTCATACCCCGTGAGCGGCTTGTCGGAATCGCCCTGCCCCGGAAGGTCCGGCGCGATGACCCGGTACTGGTCGCCGAGCGCCGGCAGCAGCTTGCGCCACGCGTACCAGCTTTCAGGATAGCCGGCGAGAAGGATCACGACCTCGCCGTCCGGTCGGCCGCCCGCGACATAGTGGATGCGGACACCATCCACCAGCTGGAAATGGTGCGCAAAGCTCTCGGGCAGGCCGCCGCCTGCCGGACCGGCCGGCTTGGCGTCCCGACCGGACTGGGCCTTGGCGTCCGCGACGGCAATGAGCGCGGAAAACATGGCGAGAGCGACGGCCGCGCGGCGAAGCAGGGTGGGATGGCGTTCCATCCGCCCATTTTGGAAATGAGCATTTCCCAATTCAAGGCGCGATTCGGAGTAGCCTCATCGCCTGCTGGAGCAGGTCCCTGGACGAGAGTTCGCGTCCGGTTCTGCCCGCTACGCGCAGCCCGTACATCAGCGCTGCGATGACCTCCGCAGCGCCGCCCGGATCCAGGTCGGGAGCCACCGACCCGTCGGCCTGCCCCTCCGCGATCAGCCGCCGCAGGAGCTCGACCAGCTTCGCCGAGGAGGCCACCACCTGCGGCACGAGCCGCTCGTCCAGCGTCGAAAGCTGCACGAGGCTCCCGACGACCATGCAGCCCAGCCTGCCTTCGCTGCTCGATGCGTCCTCGAGATAGCTGTGAAGCGCGCGTTCGATGCGCTCGCGGCCGTTCTGCGCGGTCGAAAGCTCCGTGGTCAGGCGATCGATGCGGCGTTCGACGTAGCGCTCGTAGGCCGCGGCGAAAAGCGCTGGCTTGTCCGCGAAGGCCTTGTACAGGCTTCCGGCCGAAACCCCGGTCGCCGCGGCCAGATCGGCGATGGACGTCGCCTGATAGCCCCGGTCCCGGAACAGCAGGATCGCCTGGTCGAGCAGCGCTTCCCGATCGAACTCGCGCGGACGGCCCCGCGGCCGGATGTCTTTCATACCCGCTATGTAGGAGCGCGCCCCGGATCATCACAACAAGGGCGCGCAGGAGGAATGCAGCACGTCCGATCGCCCCCTCTTCTTTCCAAGGCCATCGGACTTCATCGTCCCTGCCCTCGCAAACCGGTTCGCGCCGCCGCGGCGGCGCAGTCCGGTGCCGGTCGTCATTCCGGATCCACCGTCAGCACGATCTTGCCCTGGATGTGCCCGCTCTCGGCGCGATCGTGGGCCCGTCGGGCCTCTGCGAGCGGAAAGGCACTGTCGATCGCGACGCGGATCCTGCCCTCGTCCAGCAGGCGCGCCGCCGCCGCAAGCTGCGCCCCGCTCGAGCGGACCTGGGTTGCCGACACCGTAACGCCCAGCGATGCCGCCTCCTCCTCTCCGGCGAAGCCGAGGGGAAAGATCGGGAACAGGGCACCGCCGCGCCTGAGAGTGCGCAGGAAACGACTGGTGGTCGACCCACCGACGGCGTCTATGACGAGATCGATGTCCCTGACGACATCCTCGGGCCGGGTCTGTCGATAGTCGATGAACGCGTCGGCGCCGAGGTCGCGCAGGAACGCCTCGTGCCTGCCGGATGCCACGGCGATTACGCGCGCGCCCTTCCACCTGGCGATCTGCACCGCGAAGTGGCCCACGCCTCCGGCGGCCCCGTTCACGAGAACGGTCCTGCCTTCGAGCGGCACCGGCTCATGTCTGTTCGGCATCACCGGATTGGGCTGGTCGTGCCCGAGATCGATCATGAACTGCCATGCGGTGAGCAGCGACATCGGCGCCGCGGCGGCATGCCTGTGATCGATGCCGGCAGGCTTGCGGGCAGCTTCCGACGCCGGCACGCTGACATACTCGGCATAGGCCCTGCTGTCCCCGAAGGCGCCATCGGGGAAGCGCACCATAGAGTAGACCTCCTGCCCGACGGAGAATTCCTCGACATCGGGGGCGACAGCCTCCACGACGCCCGAGACGTCCGTTCCCGGAATGATGGGGAACGCCCCCCGGGGCCGCCATTCCGGAGGAAGGGACCTGTAGCCGTCGCGCAGGTACAGGTCAGGGAGATTGAGGCCGATCGCGCGCACGCGGACCAGCAGCTCGCCTCGCTTCGGCTCGGGCTTCGGTGCGTCCTCGTAGACCAGCACCTCCGGACCGCCAAAGGCGTGGATTCGGACCGCCTTCATCGTCTCTGCCGCCATGAGCTTCGCCCTCCTCTCAGAGAGCCGTAATTTAGAATATCGAAAATGCGAAGGGATCCGCCCAAGACTCTGGAATTCCCATACAGGAATGAATAGCCCTGTCCCAGCAGCCGCCCGATCCCACGCGGGCTGGCCGATCTGAAGTGCCGGAGCCATGAAGACCCTCGACTGGACGCTGCTGCGCTCGTTCCTGGCCGTCGTCGAGACAGGGTCGCTGTCTGCGGCCGCGCTCCGGATCGGAGCCACCCAGCCGACCCTCAGCCGCCATGTCCGCGAGCTCGAAACGGCTCTGGGTGTCCCCCTTTTCAGACGGTCGGCACGCGGGCTCGATCCGACGGATGCAGCGCTGGGGCTCGTCGACGATGCCCGTGCCATGGGCGCCGCGGCGGAAGCGCTGGCGCTCAAGGCGTTGGGGCGCTCGCAGCAGCTGACGGGCACGGTCCGCGTCACGGCCTCGACGATGGTATCCAACCTGTGGCTGCCCGTGATGCTGGCGGAGCTGCGTGTCGCCGAGCCGAGCATCCAGGTCGAGCTCGTTCCATCCGACCTGAACCAGAACCTGCTGCGCCGCGACGCCGACATCGCGATCCGCATGGTGGATCCCACCCAGAACGCTCTGATCGCCCGAAAGCTCGGAGACGCGCCGGTTGGCCTCTACGGTGCACGGTCATACTTCGCGCGCCGGGGCCGGATCTCGACGATGCAGGATCTGCTGGAGCATGATGTCATTGGCTTCGATCGCAGCGAGGTGATCCTCAAACTCTATGCGGCCGCAGGCCACCCCGTCGCGCGCGAAGCTTTTCCTCTGCGCTGCGACGACCAGATGGTCTGCTGGAACCTGCTGTTGGCCGGGGCCGGCGTCGGCTTCGCACAGGTCCTGCTGGCGGACCGACACCCGTCGCTCGAGCGGGTGCCGATCGACATGGTGCCGCCCATGCCGGTCTGGCTGGTGATGCACGAAGACGTCCGCAGCAATGCCCGTATCCGCCGGGTCGCCGACTTCCTGGCCGCATCGATCGGCGACCTGCTGCGGACGGCCTGAGGGTCGGGCAAACGGAATCGTTCCGGCGTCAGGAAAGAAGATCGATGTGCGGTGTTTTGAGGTCTGGACCCTCAAGGACGGGAAGGCCCAGTCCTTCCAGTGCTATCTGGCGGCTACTATCCTCTCCGCCCAAATTGATTAACTCCAGGATCTCCAAAGCACGGAAGAAAGACCATGTCTGACCCTGCTGTTACAAAGACGCGCATCGACGTTGCAACCGATTATTTTCGCAAGATCGACAGCGCCGACCCGACGATCCTCGACATCATGACCGACGACGTAGAGACTTACTTTCCCAAATTCGGCATTGGCTACGGCAAAGCGGATTTCATGGAGATCGCCAAGGGCCTCATGGGTTCGCTCCAGAGTATCCGGCACGATTTGGATCGTATGAGGTTTCACGTCGCCGGCGACCACGTGATCGTGGAAGGGTTCGAGAGCGGAGTAATGGCGGACGGCACATCCTGGCCGGTCGAGGGACGATCCGAGGGCCGCTTTGCAAACGTCTTCGAGTTCGAGGGCGATCTGATCAAGCGCGTCTACATCTATGTCGACCCGGATTTCGCGAGCACCCACAACGAACGCTTCCTGTGGGGGGACAATGCCCGGATGACGAAAGCCTGAAGCTTCCGTTCCAGTACTGCGCGCAGCGCGACGGTCTTCAGTGTCTTGACCTGGAGTGGCACGCCCGAGAGGATTCCGACGCGCTCCCCTGGAGACACGGGCGAAGAAGCTGAACGACGATCGCGAGCGTCGACAACGAGCCCGCGCCATTCGACGCTGCCGAGGTATCGCGCGCCGGCGCCTTCGTCAGCATCGGCGCTGACGGTCAGCTTCGTGTCGAGCATGGCCATGTCCGACCGGAAGTCGAGTACCGTCGAGGACCTCATCTGCCCCGACGGCACTCCCGATCCTCGGGCCGAGCAGTATGGGCGGGCCCATTACGTGGTCCGCCAAGTCCGAATAGGTCCGCCGATAGACCCAGTTCTTATTTCATAACAATGTGTCGTGACGGATTGCGGAACAATTCCAGATATTGCCGGGCGGGCAAAGATCACTCCCACTCGATAGTGCCGGGCGGCTTGCTGGTGATGTCATAGGTGACGCGGTTGATGCCGCGGACCTCGTTGATGATGCGGGTGGCGACGCGGCCCAGGAACTCGTGGTCGAAGGGGTAGTAGTCGGCGGTCATGCCGTCCACCGAGGTGACGGCGCGCAGGGCGCAGGCGTAGTCATAGGTCCGGCCGTCGCCCATCACGCCCACTGTCCGGACCGGCAGGAGCACGGCGAAGGCCTGCCAGATCGCGTCGTAGAGGCCGGCGTTGCGGATCTCCTCGAGGTAGATCGTGTCGGCCTTGCGCAGGATCTCCAGCTTCTCGGCCGTCACCTCGCCGGGCACGCGGATGGCAAGCCCCGGCCCCGGGAAGGGATGCCGGCCGATGAAGGCCTCGGGCAGGCCGAGCTCGCGGCCGAGCGCACGCACCTCGTCCTTGAAGAGCTCTCGCAGCGGCTCGACCAGCTTCAGCTTCATGCGCGCGGGCAAGCCGCCGACGTTGTGGTGGGACTTGATAGTGACCGACGGGCCGCCGGTGAAGCTGACGCTCTCGATCACGTCGGGGTAGAGCGTTCCCTGCGCGAGGAACTCGGCGCCGCCGACCTTCGCCGACTCCTCGTCGAAGACGTCGATGAAGGTCGCGCCGATGATCTTGCGCTTCTGCTCGGGGTCGGTGACGCCGGCGAGCTTGCCGAGGAACAGGTCGGCCGCGTCGCGATGGACCAGCGGGATGTTGTAGTGGTCGCGGAACAGCGTGACGACCTGATCCGCCTCGCCCGCGCGCATCAACCCGGTATCCACGAAGATGCAGGTGAGCTGCTCGCCGATGGCCTCGTGCAGGAGCACGGCCGCGACCGAGCTGTCGACGCCGCCCGACAGGCCAAGGATCACCTTGGACTTGCCGACCTTGGCACGGATGCGCGCGATCTCCTCGCCCCGGAACGCCGCCATGGTCCAGCGGCCGGTACAGCCCGCAACCCCATGGGTGAAGTTGCGCAGCAGCGCCGCGCCATGCGGCGTGTGCACGACCTCGGGGTGGAACTGCACGCCGTAGAACCGGCGCTCGTCGTCGGCGATGACGGCGAAGGGGGCGCCGTCGCTCTGGGCGACCACGCGGAACCCATCCGGCAGCGCCGTCACGCGGTCGCCATGGCTCATCCAGACCTGCTCGCGCTGGCCCGGCTGCCAGAGCCCGTCGAAGAGCTGGCAGCTCTCCTGCACCTCGATATAGGCGCGCCCGAACTCGCGGTGGTCGGAGCCCTGCACCGCGCCGCCGAGCTGCGCGCACATGGTCTGCTGGCCGTAGCAGATGCCGAGCACCGGCACGCCCTGGGAGAAGACCGCGTCGGGCGCCCGGGGCGCTCCCTCCTGCGTCACCGAGGCGGGGCTCCCGGACATGATGATGCCGCGCGGCTGGAACGCGGCGATCCGCTCCGACTCCATGTTGAAGGGATGGATCTCGCAATACACGCCGCTTTCGCGCAGCCGCCGCGCGATCAGCTGCGTCACCTGCGAGCCGAAGTCCAGGATCAGGATGCGGTCGCCGGTCAGTTCCTCGGACAGGTCCGGGAATTGGCTATCGGTGGCGGTCATGGCGCGCTTTCGAAGAACGGAGGCGGGAAGCGGTCCTTCTAGCGCACCCGGGGTCCCGCGGACAAGCGGGCGAGCGGCATCAGGTCCCGCCAGCCATAGGCGACTTCGGTCAGACGGCTGCCCGCGAAGTCGATGGGGTGCTCGGCCACCCGCGCGCCGCCGAGCCGCTCGTAGAAGAAGCGGGCGGGATTGTCGCGCAACACCCAGACGAGGGCCGAGAAATGGCCGCGGCCGAGCAACTCCTCGGCCATGGTCGCCATCATGCGGCGGCCGAGTCCGGTCCCCTGTACATGATCGAGCAGGTAGAGCGCGTAGAACTCGCCCCCATAGCCCTCCACCGAGGAGCGCTGGCCCCCGCACCAACCGAATCCGACGACCTTGGCCTCCTCGACGGCGACGAAGCAGCCGCGCCCGCCGCGGGGATCGCCCAGCATGCGGCGCCAGCGCTCGGCATAGCTGCGCGCGTCGAGCCCGACCAGGTAGCGCGTGGGCAGGAGCCCTGGATAGGTGCTCCGCCACGAGGCGACGTGGACCGCGGCCATCCCGGCGGCATCGGCCGGCCCGGCGCGGCGGATCACGCTCACGGCGCGACCTCCGGCCCCGCAAGCGGACTCAGATCGTCCCAGACATAGGCCACTTCCATGACCATCGTCCCATCGAAGTCGAGCGGCCGCTCCGAGATACGGCGCCCGCCCAGTTTCTCATAGAAGGCCCGCGCCCGCCAGTTCTCCCGGAGCGTCCACACCGTGGCGGGCACCAGGCCTCGCGCCAGCAGGCTCGCGCCCATGGCGGCCATCAGCCCCCGTCCCAGCCCCCGCCCCTGGCCGCGGCGGAGCACGTAGAGCGCCTGGAACTCGCCCCGGCAGCCCGGGATGCCCGCCGTCTCGGGGCCGCAGACGCCGAAGCCGACGATTCCACTTCCGTCCCCGGCCTCGGCAAGCCACGCCTCGCTGCCCGTCGCCCCGGCCAGGGCACCGCGCCAGTAGCGCGCCATGGCCGCGATCTCCATGCGGTCGAGCACGCTCGCAGGGATGATGCCGGGATAGGTCTCGCGCCAGCCCGCGACGTGCACGGCGGCGATGGCGCTCTCGTCCCCGTTCAGGGCGCGCCGGACCCGCATGGCTCAGGCCCGGCGCCGCAGCGCGGCCGCGAAGAACCCGTCGGTGTCGTGCCGCGCAGGGCTGAGGCTCAGATAGGGCCCGTCGCAAGGGGCTGCCGAGCCCAGCGCCGCCGCCCAGACCTCCGGCAGGGGAACCACCTCGAACTCGGGGTGGGTCTCGGCGAAGCGGGCCACCTGGTCCTCGTTCTCGTCGGGCAGCATGGAACAGGTCGCATAGACCAGCCGCCCGCCCGGCCGCACGAGCCGCGCTGCGCTGTCCAGGATCTCGGCCTGGATCGGTACCAGCTCCGAGAGGCCAGGGCCGAGCGGCCGCCATTTGCTGTCGGGGTTCCGGCGCCAGGTGCCGGTGCCGGTGCAGGGCGCGTCGACCAGCACGCAGTCGAAGCGAAGCTTGTGCCGCTTCACCCAGGGGTCTCGCTCGGACGAAAGCGCCCGCGTCTCGATATTGTGCAGACCCGCGCGTCGGAAGCGCTCGGCCGCCCGCTCGAGCCGGCGCTCCAGCACGTCGCAGGCGATCAGCCGCCCGGTGCCGCGCATGGCCGCGCCGAGGGCCAGCGCCTTTCCGCCGGCGCCCGAGCAGAAATCGACGACCTGCTGGCCCGGCTTGGCGTCGCACACGAAGGTGACGAGCTGGGATCCCTCGTCCTGGATCTCCACCAACCCGGTGCGGAACGCCTCCGTCGCGGCGAGCGGCGGCCGCCCCTGGACCCGGATGCCGAGGGGGGACCAGCGCGTGGGCTCGCAGCGGATGCCGATGCCCCGCAGCGCGGCAAGCGCCTCCTCGCGCGTGCCGCGGATGGGGTTCACGCGCAGGTCCAGCGGCGCCGGCTGCAGCAGCGCTTCCATCTCGCGGAGGAACCGCGGCCCCAGGGCCCGGCGCATCGGCGCCTCGGCCCAGTCCGGGCATTCCACAGCCATCGCCTCGGGCATCTCCGGATGCTCCAGCGTGTGGCCGTACAACGCCTTGGCGAGGGTCCATTCCGTCTCGGACAGCGGCGCCGGAGAGAATTTTCCGCCATCGAACAGGCGGGCGAGCTCGGCCCCGCGCAGGCCGCGGACCAGCACCTCGTCGGCTATAATCCGGGACCGGCCGTCGGAACCCGCGTGACCGGCGCGGGCGATCCACCACGCCAGGCGCGCGTGCCGGCGCAGGATCCCGTAAACGAGCTCGGCGACGGCCGAACGGTCCTTGGAGCCGATGAAGCGGCGGGCGCGGAAGAAGGCGGAGATCACGGCATCGGCCGGCCGCGGCGTGCGGTCGATCTCGTCGAGCAGCTCGATGGAGGCTTGCAGGCGGGCGCCCGGGTGCATGAGGGGTCCTGTCGCTCGTCCGGCCCCCGCGGGTCCGGGATGACGCTCCATAGCGGATCCGCGCGGCCCCGTCAGCAACCGGCGAACCCGCCGCAGGTTGCGGCGCGCCTTCCGCCACGGGTCGATGCCGGCCTTCCGCCGGGGGGCGCGGCGTTCTAGGTTGGCGCCATGGCTCCGCGCGTGAACGAGATCGAAAGCCCCGCCAACCCGCAGTTCAAGCTCTGGCACCAGTTGCTGGAGGGTCGTGGGCTGCGCCGTCATGGGCGCTACCTGCTGGCGGGACGCAAGACGGTGCCGGAGGCGCTGGCCCGCAGCCCCGGCGAGTTCGAGGCGGTGCTGTGCGCCGACCTCCGGCAGCTCGACGCGCTGCCCCTGCCCGACCGCATGGCCCGCCACCGGCTGGCCCGGCCGCTCTTCGATGCGCTGGACGTGGCCGGAACTGGCCTGCCGCTCCTGGTCGGCATCGTTCCCGAGATGCCCCCGATCGACCTCGCTGCGCCGCCCCAGGGGCTGGAGCTCGTCTGCGCGCTGGGCGATCCCAGCAATCTCGGCGCGCTGCTGCGCAGCGCCGCGGCCTTCGGTGCCTCGCGCGTGATCCTGCTGGACGAGGCGGCCCATCCCTTCCACCCGCGATGCCTGCGCGCGGCAGCCAACGCCCAGCTCGCGCTGGAGCTGCGGCGCGGGCCGGGATGGCCGGGCCTCGCCGCCGCGGCGGGACCGTTGCTGGCGCTGGATGCCGGCGGCCGGTCCATGACGGACTATCCCTGGCCGGCCGACCTGCGCCTGGTGCTCGGCGAGGAGGGTCAGGGAATCCCCGACGGCCTGCCGGCCGAGCGCTTGGCGATCCCGACCACGGGCGCCGTCGAATCCCTGAACGCCACGGTCGCCGCGACCCTGGCGCTGCACGCCTGGTTCGTCGCGCGCGGCCCTCAGTCCGCGCGGTAGTTCGGCGACTCGTTGGTGATCGTGATGTTGTGCACGTGGCTCTCGCGCAGGCCGGCGTTGGTGATCCGCACGAACTGGCAGTTGCGCTGCATCTCGGCGATGGTGCGGTTGCCGGTGTAGCCCATGGCCGCGCGCAGGCCGCCCACGAGCTGGTGGATCACGGCGCTGACGGGGCCCTTGTAGGGCACGCGGCCCTCGACGCCCTCGGGCACCAGCTTCATCGTGTCCCGGACCTCCTGCTGGAAGTACCGGTCGGCGGAGCCGCGCGCCATGGCGCCGACCGAGCCCATGCCGCGGTAGGACTTGTAGCTGCGGCCCTGGTACAGGATCACCTCGCCCGGGCTCTCGTCGGTGCCCGCGAAGAGGCTGCCCAGCATGGCGCAGCTCGCGCCCGCCGCCATGGCCTTGGCGAGGTCGCCCGAGAACTTGATCCCGCCGTCGGCGATCGCGGGCACGCCGTGCCTGGCGCATTCCTCGGCCACGTCCATCACCGCCGTGAGCTGCGGCACGCCGACGCCCGCGACGATGCGCGTCGTGCAGATGGAGCCCGGGCCGATGCCGACCTTCACCGCATCGGCCCCGGATTCGATCAGGGCGCGGGCAGCCTCGGCGGTGGCGACGTTGCCGGCGACCACCTGCGTGTAGTTCGAGAGCTTGCGGACCTTCTCGATCTGGGCCAGCACGCCGCGCGAATGGCCGTGGGCCGTGTCGACCACCAGCACGTCGACCTCGGCGTCGAACAGCGCCTCGGCCCGGCGCAGGCCGTCCTCGCCCGTCCCCGTCGCGGCGGCCACGCGCAGCCGGCCCTTGGGATCCTTGCAGGCATTGGGGTGCAGGCGCGCCTTCTCGATGTCCTTCACCGTGATCAGGCCGATGCAGCGGTAGGAATCGTCGACCACCAGCAGCTTCTCGATCCGGTTCTGGTGGAGCAGGCGCTTGGCCTCCTCCGGATCGACGCCCTCGCGCACGGTGACCAGCCGGTCGCGCGTCATCAGCTCCGAGACCGGCTGGTTCGGGTTCGAGGCGAAGCGCACGTCGCGGTTGGTCAGGATCCCGACGAGCCGCCCCGAGGGCTGCTCTGTGACGGGAATGCCGCTGATCCGGTGGTCGGCCATAAGGCGCAGCGCATCGGCCAGGGTCGCGTCGGGGGCGATGGTGATCGGGTTTACCACCATGCCGGATTCGAAGCGCTTGACCTTGCGGACCTCCTCGGCCTGGCGCTCGATGTCCATGTTGCGGTGGATCGTGCCGATGCCGCCGGCCTGCGCCATGGCGATCGCCAGCGCGCTCTCCGTCACTGTGTCCATGGCGGCCGAGATCAGCGGGATGCCGAGCTCGATGGAGCGCGTCAGCCGCGTGCGCGTGTCGGTCTGGGCCGGAAGCACCTCGCTTTCGGCCGGAACCAGCAGGACATCGTCGAAGGTGAACGCGTCGCGGAAACGGTTTTCCATGGCCATCGCCGGAACTCCTGCCGGAAAAAATTGGCGCGCACTATACACGGTAGCGCGCGCACGGAAAGCCCCTAGACCTCGTGGTCCGGGCGGGTCTGCCCTGCCCCCGCGTCGGTCGTCTCCGCGGCACCGCGGCCCCGGAAGCCCTGCGCCACCACATAGGTCTCCGAGCTGTCGGCACGGCTGGCCGGCGGCTTGGCGTGCCGCACGGTGCGGAAATCCTGCCGCAGCCGCGTCAGCAGATCGCGCTCGGCGCCCCCCTGGAACAGCTTGCAGACGAAGGCACCGCCCGGCGCCAGGATCTCGGAGGCGAAATCGTATGCTGCCTCGGCCAGGCCCATGATGCGCAGGTGGTCGGTCGCGGCGTGCCCCGTGGTGTTCGCCGCCATGTCGCTGAGCACCAGGTCCGCGCCGCCGCCGATTTCGGTCCGCAGGCGCTCGGGCGCGGAGGGCTCCAGGAAATCGGCCTGGAAGGTGGTCGCGCCGGGCACCGGCTCCATGGGAAGGAGATCGAGCCCCACCACCTTCGCGGCGCCGGTGCCGGGCTTCACCCGCTCCACCGAGATCTGGGTCCAGCCGCCCGGGGCCGCGCCCAGGTCGACGACGCGCATGCCGGCCTTGAGCAGGTGGAAGCGGTCGTCCAGCTCGATCAGCTTGAAGGCGGCGCGGCTGCGGTATCCCCGCTTCTTGGCCTCGGCCACGTAGGGATCGTTGAGCTGGCGCTGCAGCCAAGCCGTCGACGAGGGCTTGCGGCTGCGCGCCGTCTTCACGCGCACGCCGACGCCACGGCCGCTGAAGGCCGAGCCGCCCTTGCCGCGGGATCCGCCTGCGGCGCCGGAAGTCTTCTTGGTCGTCATGGCGCCAATATGGGGGTTCGGCGCCCGGCGGTCACGTGCCGCCGTGACCCTCAGGCATCGCCGGCGGCGATCAGGTCCAGAAGGATCCCCTCGCGCAGGCCGCGGTCGGCGATGCGCAGCCTATCGACCGGCCATGCCTCGACCATGGCCTCGAAGACGCTGCACCCTGCGAGCACGAGGTCGGCGCGGTCGGGCCCGACGCAGGGCTGCGCGGCGCGCCCGGCGAAATCCAGGGTCAGCAGGCGCCGGATCACCGCCAGCGCCTCCGAAACGTCGAGGACGGAGCCGTCGACCAGCGCCCGCTCGTAGCGGCGAAGGCCCATATGGATGCCGGCCAGGGTGGTGACGGTCCCGGACGTCCCCAGGAGCTGGAGGCGGCGCTGCTCGGCCGCGGCGCGGATGCCATTGCGCGCCTCGAACGGGGCGATCGCCTCGGCCACGTCGCGCACCATGGCGGCATAGACGTCGCGCGTGACGATCTCGCCGCCGAAATTCTCCGCCAGTGTGACCACGCCCTTGGGGATGGAGACTTGGTCGATCAGCCGGGGTCGGCCCGTCGCGGCGTCGACGTCGAGCCACATCAGCTCGGTCGAGCCGCCGCCGATATCGAAGACCAGCGCGCGGGGCACCGCGGGATCGAGCAGCGGTGCGCAGCCGGCCAGAGCCAGCCGCGCCTCCTCGGCCGGCGAGATCACCTCGATGGCGATGCCGGTGTCGCGCTCGACCCTGGCAACGAAATCGGCGCAGTTGACGGCCCGGCGGCATGCCTCCGTCGCGACGGCCCGCAGCGCCGTGACGCCGCGGCGCCGCAGCTTGACCGCGCAGACGCGCAGGGCCGACATCGCCCGGTCCATGGCCGCGTCCGACAGTGCCTGGGAACGGGTCATCCCCTCGCCGAGCCGGACGATCCGCGAGAAGGCATCGATCACGTGGAAGCCGCTGCGCGCGGGGCGCGCGATCAGCAGGCGGCAGTTGTTGGTGCCGAGATCGAGCGCCGCGACCACCGGCTGCGGAACCGCTTGACGGGAACTCTGGACCGGAGAATCGGCTGCCCGGCCAGCAACCCCGCGGCGCGTCGTGTCCGGGGTGCGGTCCGGTGCCTGCGCGGGGGCCCCGGCGGCGGCCTCAGCCGTACGCCCGGCTCCGTCCTGCGCAAGCGACGCCGCGTAATCCACGTGCCGTTCACCCTCCGGGTCGGCGAAGGCCGGTCCCATCCTATAAATATCATGGTACCCAACCGGCACCGCGCTGGAAAGTTCGCGTATCGGGTGCCTCTTCACGGCGCGCGAAAAATCCGCGCGAAGGGGCTTGAGCCGAGACGCCCCTGGTGCTACATCAGCGCTCCCGACGCGGGGCACGGCACGCCGGCGCCCCGATCCCTGGTGGGGGATCGTCTAGCGGTAGGACAGCGGACTCTGACTCCGCCAGCCTAGGTTCGAATCCTAGTCCCCCAACCAACTCGGCTCCGAAATTCGGAAAGCAGCCCGGCCCGGCAAGAACTGGCCGGACCGGACGCCTTCCGTCGGTTCCTTCACTAGCGCAGCGCCTCGATGACCGCGTCAGCCAGCATGGCCGTCGATGCCGGGTTCTGTCCGGTCAGGAGGTTGCCGTCCTTCACGATGAAGGCGCCCCAATTCGGCCCCTTCTCGTAGACGGCGCCGCGCTTGCGCAGGCTGTCGGCCAGGAGCCACGACGAAACCGCCGCGGTGCCGAAATCCTCCTCCTCCTCGTCGCTGAACGCGGTCATCCTGCGCCCGGCGAAGGGCCACCGGCCGTTGTCGTCCTCGGCGGCCAGGAACGCGGCGGGGCCGTGGCAGACCGAGGCGATCACCTTCGAGGCCTGGCTGGCCTGGACGAGGATCCGCCCCATGTCGGGATCCTTGTACAGGTCCTCGACCGGCCCGTGGCCGCCGGGAACGACAATCGCATCGTACAGGCTCGCATCGACGTCAGAGAGAATCAGCGGCTTTCTCAGCCGCTCCCCGTTCCTGGCGAGATAGTCGCGGTAATGGTCCGCATGCTCCTGGCCGATGATCTTCGGGCTCAGGCTGCGGGCGTCGATCGTGGGCGCGACGCCTCCCGGCGTGGCCAGGTCGATTTGGAAGCCGGCGGCGACCAACTTCTCGTCCATCACGATGAACTCCTCGGCCCAGACGCCGCTTTCGGTCGTCGAGCCGTCCGCACGCGTCCACCTGTCCGCCGCGGAAAGAACGATCAGGACCTTGGTCATCTTCCTTCTCCTGTGCAGTGACGGGATGGCTCTTCGCCATCCGGTCGGGTTCGGGATCGGCCGAGGCCGCACCGGCGCTGCGAGCAGACCGCGGTGCGGCCCGGCCGTTTGCGGCCCCTCGGCCCGGTCTGCCGTGGGCCCTTTGCCGGGGCGGTCAGATGTTCTGTCCCCCGGACACCTCGATGCGCTGCGCCGTGATCCACCGGTTTTCGGGGCCGAGCAGGCTTGCGATCGCGGGACCGATGTCGTCGGGCACCCCGACGCGGCCGAGCGCGATCATGGCGGCGAAGGCCTCGTTGTAGGCCGGCGTGTCGCGCACGGCGCCGCCCAGGAAGTCCGTCTCGATCGCACCCGGCGCGATCGCATTGACGGTGATGCCGCGGCGGCCGAGCTCCTTGGCCAAGTAGAGCGTCAGGATTTCGACGGCGCCCTTGGCGGCCGAATAGGCCGAGAAGCCCGGGTAGGAGACGCGCGTGAGCCCCGAGGAGAAGTTCACGATGCGGCCACCGTCGGCGAGCAGCGGCAGCAGCGCCTGGGTCAGGAAGAACACGCCCTTGACGTGGACGTTGAACAGCAGGTCGAACTGGGCCTCGGTCGTCTCGGCGAAGGGCGCCATCTCGCCATGGCCGGCATTGTTGACGAGATGGTCGAAGCTGCTGGCGCCCCAGGACACGAGCGTCGCGCGGACGCTTTCGACGAAGGCGGGAAAGCCCGAGATGTCCCCGACATCGAGCTGCAGCGCCGCCGCCCTGCGCCCGAGCGCTTCGATCTCGGCCACGACGGCCCGCGCCTCGGCCGCGCCGCCGCGATAGGTGAGAAGGACGTCTCCGCCGTGGCGCGCGATGCTGATGGCGGTGTTCCGGCCGAGGCCACGGCTGCCGCCGGTCACGATCGAAATGGTGGTCATCGGTCTCTCCTTGCTTCTGGTGGTGGTCATGGCGGGGGCACGTCGCCTCACATCCGGCCGCCCCCTGGGGCCGGTTTCCGAACTTCGAGTTGTTCCGCGGGCTGCTAGCTCGATGCGCTCCGCTCAAGCGCGAGATCTCGGTCCACCATGTCGCCAGCGGCGCCGAGGTCGTTTGCCGGGCCGGTCAGGGCCCTCGACTTCTCCAGCCCGAGTGGCCCGGCCACGGCCCCGTCATGGGCGAGGACATGGCCCCCTGCGGCCTTCGCGCCTTCCGCGTCGCGCCGTCGACGAAGCTCGCGCCGAACGACGGAGAGTCGTCCGGGCTCGGCGGCGTTACGCGTTCAGGCTGCATGGCCGGCGGGCGTGTCGGCGCCCCGGTGCAGGCGGAGCAACGCACGGCCGCATGCCCCCTCGCGGAAGAAGCTCGTGCTGGCGGCGAGCAGGAACAGGAAGGCAAGGCCGGCGGCGATCGCCATGGCGAGGCCGACCGGCGCGGCCGGGATCTCCCCGAGCTGGACCAGGAGGGCGCCACCGAGGCCGAGGACGGTGGTCGCAGCGAACAGCGCCACCGCCGCATTCAGGAAGCCTAGCCCGCGCAGCTGCAGGCGCACGCGCCGCTCGGCGATCGCCACCGCCGCTTCGGGAGCGGCATACTGCAGAGCCAGCCTGCCGTCGCCGTCCCCCAGCGAGGCACGGAACTCGCGCCATTGCGTGATGGCAAGGCTGTAGCGCGTGGTCGCGCCGTTCTGCAGGATGGCGCAGGCGTTGGTCAGGATCGCAGGTCCCGCGATGAACGAGAGCGGCGTGAAGGGATCTTCGAGCATGATGATCTGCACCTCCCGGTGACGGAGCGGCAGCGCGGGCGCCGGCGGCGCTATCGCGCGCTACTGGATGCTGACGTGCTTGGTGCGCAGGTACGGCTCGAGGATCTCGATGCCGCCCTCGGTGTCGATGCCGCTTTCCTTCCAGCCGCCCAGCGGAGCCTCCGGGTTGTGCGTCAGGGCACCGTTCACGCCGACCACGCCGTACTCCAGCGCTGCCGTCAGCCGCTGCTGGCGCCTGACGTCATCGGTGACGACGTAGGACGCGAGCCCGAACTCGAGACCGTTGGCTTCCGCGAGCATGGCGGCCTCTTCGGTGAACGGGAGGATCGGTGCCACCGGGCCGAACGGCTCCTCGTGCAGGATCTCCGCGTCCGCGGGCACGTCCGCGAGCACGGTCGGCGCATAGAAGAACCCGCGATCGCCGATGCGCTCGCCGCCCGCAA
Source organism: Arenibaculum pallidiluteum (assembly GCF_017355985.1). Classification (GTDB taxonomy): domain Bacteria; phylum Pseudomonadota; class Alphaproteobacteria; order Azospirillales; family Azospirillaceae; genus Arenibaculum; species Arenibaculum pallidiluteum. The sequence goes on along the minus strand of NZ_JAFIQU010000003.1, from coordinate 306,853 downwards.
GCACCGTGGCTCCGCGATCGCGCGCATCCTCGACCATCCGCGTGATCGCCTCGAGGCGGCGGGCATTCGCGAGCGGCCCCATCTCGGTCGCCGGGTCGGCCCCGGCCCCGACCCGCAAGGCCTTTGCCTGCGCGACGAAGCGCGCGGTGAACCGCTCCCGGATCGGCTCCTCGACGAAGAAGCGCGACGGGCACAGGCATATCTGCCCGGCATTGGTGAACTTCGCGCGCACCAGCATGTCGGCGGCCCGCTCGGGGTCCACGTCGGCGCACACGATCACCGGCGCATGACCGCCCAGCTCCATCGTGACCGGCTTGACCACGGCGCCTGCGGCCGCGGCCAGGCGCTTGCCGATCGGGATGGATCCGGTGAAGGTGATCTTAGCGACCTCGCGCGACGCAATGAGGTGGTCGGAGACCTGGTTCGCGTGGCCGAAGACGACGGCGATCGCGGCCGGCGTGACGCCCGCCTCGAGCAAGGCCCTGGCCATCACCAGCACGGAGCCCGGTGTCTCCTGCGACGGCTTGCAGATGATCGAGCACCCCGCGCCTAGAGCGCCGGCGAACTTCTTGGCGGCAAGCGCCATCGGGAAGTTCCACGGCGTGAAGGCCGCCACCACGCCGGTCGGATGGTTCTGCACCTCGATCCGGCTTCCCGATGCGCGCCCGGCTATGACGCGGTCCGAGAGACGCCGGGCTTGCTCGCCGCCCCATTCGAGGAAATCGGCTGAGCGCTCAACCTCCGTCCGGGCCTCGGGCAGCGGCTTTCCCTGCTCGCGCGTCATCGCAAGCGCCGCGGATTCCAGGTCCGCGCGCAGGATGTCGGCGGCCTTCTTCAGGATGCGGCCGCGCTCCCACGGCGGCGTCGCCCGCCATTGGCGCAGCCCGCTGGAGGCGGCGGCGATCGCGTCATCGAGATCGTCCAGCGATGCGAAGGCGACGCGGCCGATCTCCTCTCCGGTCGCGGGGTCGAGCACGGCCTCGCTTTCCCCGGTCGAACCGGCACGCTCGACGCCGTCGATGAGCAGATTGAAGCCAGCGACCGATGCGGGAACTCCATGGCTGGAACGGCGGCTTGATGCGCGGCGCGTCGCGCCGGTCTCCTGCGCCTCGGCGTCGCGAGGGGCGTTCGTCACGCGTGCGGCATTCCCACTGCTGGGGTGCATGGTACACCTCCCGAGAAACGGTTCATCCGCGCCGCCGGTCAGCGGGCTTCGAGCCCGCCCATACCTGGATGGCAGACATCCTCGTGCGGCCCCTTCTAGCTACGCGGCCCCGTTGCTCTTTCGAAGGACTTTGTTTATGTATCTGCCATACCTCGGAGGCATCGCCGCGCCATGGAGCTTCGGCACCTCAAGTACTTCGTCGCAGTTGCCGAGGAAGGGAGCCTCTCGGTAGCGGCCGAGAAGCGTCTGCACACGGCGCAGCCATCGCTGAGCCGTCAGCTCCGCGATCTGGAGCTGGAGGTCGGCGCGCAGCTCTTCATCCGCAGCTCACGCGGTGTCGAACTCACGCCGGCGGGCCGTGCGTTCCTTGACCACGCGCGCCTGACATTGAACCAGGCAGCCGAGGCGATCGCGGCAGCGAGGAGGGCTGCCCGCCCTCCGAAAGCCAGCTTCTCCGTCGGCTTTCTGACGGGACAGGAGGTGGAGTGGCTGCCGCACGTCACCCGCGTCCTCCGGGACCAGCTGAAGGACATCGACCTGAGGGTCTCGAGCGATTTCTCGCCGCATGTGGCCGAGGCCGTGCAGCGTGGGGAGAGCGACCTCGGCTTCTCCCGGATCGAACCTCAGCCGGACGTGAGCTACAAAGTCATCGCCGTCGAGCCGATCGTCGCGATCCTGCCCAGCGAGCATCCGCTGACGTCCCGGTCCGAGATCGATCCGAAGGACCTGGACCCTCATGCGTTCATCGGATACTCGGACACGCCGCACGTGCTGCGGCGGATCGTCGATCGGTACCTCCGCGATCGCGGGATCGTCGTGTCGCCCACGCATTTTCTCGACGGTTTCGCGACTGGGATCTCGCTCGTCGCGTCCACGGGCGGCGTTACGCTCCTGCCGGCCTATGTCGAGCGTCTTCTGCCCCCGTCCGTGGTCAGCAGGCCGCTCCGGGGCAATGCGCCCGTCATCGAGATCGCTGCCGGCTATCGGGCGGACAACCCCTCCCCGGTCCTGAAGTCCTTCCTCGAGAACATCGATCAGCTCATCGCCTCCAGATCCGCGGGACCGGGGCAAGTGCGCCGCTGACGGCGGGAATGACTGAAAAGGGCCATCGCCGCGCCGTAGCGGCGCGCCCCTTCACGCGGTCAGGACCTGCCTTGGAAGGCCGAGATTGATGTGGCTGATCGTGAAGACCACCGCGCCGACCAGCATGTCGAGCCCCGAGCCGTGGCGCGACATCGGGGCGAGGATTCGGCCGTACTCGACGTGACGGCTCTCCGTCGTATCGTAGCCGTGGGTGCAGAAGATCGGCTGGCGCTCACGGCAGGTCTGCTCGTACTGCTCCAGGATGTCGTTCCGCGCCTCCCCGCCGAAGGGCAGCTCCTGTACCGACCGTCCGGTGACCGACACCCCCAGGCTGGCATCGATGTGGGTCCCCACGAGCCGGTAGACGAACCGGCTCTCGGGTGTGTCCGCGATGTCGACGAGCATCAGGTTCGGCAGAATATCGCGCAGGTCGGCCGGATCCAGGTCCGCGCGCGTCGGCATGTCCCGCCCGCGCCGCGCCGCCTCCCACCAGAGCAGCAGACGCCGCAGCTTGGGGTCGGCCATCTCTGACAGGGGCTGTCGCATCGCCGGTCCTCCCATCGCGCACCAACAGGTGCGGAGGGGCAAACGCTGCATGCGGAGCGATGCGCTTGCGGCCGGGCCGGAAACGGCCTGCCGCTGTCCCGCAAAGGACCAGCGAGGAGATCGGCAGCATTCCTCCCCAAGCCGTTCCACGTACCGGAGGTGCTCAGGCAGGCACACGGGGCCCGACAGGTCCGGTCCCCAGGGAGGCCCATGGGGAGCCGGACTCCCCCCGAAGGCACAATCAGGCGCCGGCACGTCCGTGTCGGGCTGCCGGCGGCCGCGCCGTGCGGTCCAGCAGCGCCGACAGCTCGGCCGCGAGTTGCTCCTGCCCAAAGGGCTTGGCAAGGCGCGGCAGGTCGTCCGCGGCACCCTCGGGCAGCTCCGCATAGCCAGTGACCAGCAGCGCCGGCAGCTCCGGCCGGTGCGTGCGGGCTGCCCGGACGAGATCGAGACCCGACATGCCCGGCATGGCGAAATCCGTCACAAGAAGGTCGACCCGGGTGCCTGCACGCAGGATTTCCAGCGCCCTGGCCGCGCTCTCGGCCTCAATCACGGCATGGCCGAGATCCTCCAGCATCGCAGCAGTGCTCATCAGGATCAGCGTGTCGTCGTCGACCACCAGGATGGCTGCGGCGGTCGGCTGCTCCAGCACCGGTGCGGGACCGCGCGGCGCCGGCTCCCCCGCGGCCTCGGCCGCCACAGGCAGCCACAGCTCGGCCGTGGTCCCCTGCCGCGGCGCGCTGCTCAGCCGCAAGGCGCCACCCGTCTGGGCCGCGAGGCCATAGACCATGGACAGACCCAGCCCCGTGCCCTTGCCCACCCCCTTGGTCGAGAAGAAGGGCTCCACGGCGCGCTTCAGCGTCGCCGCATCCATGCCCATACCGGTGTCGCTGACGCGCAGCCGCAGGAAGCGCCCGGGCCCGAGCCCTTGCCCGTCCGTCTCGGCCAGCTCGGCAGCCTCCACCGATATGGTCAGAAGCCCGCCGGCGGGCATGGCGTCCCGCCCGTTGACGGCGAGGTTCAGGATCGCGAGCTCGAGCTGGTTCGGGTCCACATGTGCGGCCGGGAGCGCCGGCGGCAGCTCGTATCGGACGTCCACCATGGGGCCCAGCGACCGCTCCAGCAGGTCGCGGATGCCAAGGACGAGCGCCAGCACGTCCACCGGGCGGGCCTGCAGATCCTGCCGGCGCGCGAAGGCGAGCAGCCGCTGCGTCAGCGCCGCGCCGCGCCGCGCCCCCTGCAGGGCGCCGTCGAGATAGCGCTTCGCCCGCGCATCCTGCTCCGGCAGCCGCTTGCGCAGGAGGTCGAGGTTCCCGATCACCGCGGAGAGCAGATTGTTGAAATCATGGGCGACACCGCCAGTGAGCTGGCCGACGGCCTCGATCTTCTGCATCTGGCGCACCTGCTCCTCGAGCCGGCGCGTCTCGGTGACATTCATCGAGGTGCCGAGGAGCTTGCGCACGCGCCCCTCCGCGTCGAGCACCGGCATCACGATCACCCGCCGGACGAAAGGCCCGCGCGGCCCTTCGCCCTCCGCCTCGTACTCCACGGGCTCCCGCGTGGCGACGCAGCGTGCATAGGCGTCCCGGATCGTGGCGCCGAGCGCCCCGGGAAAGACCTCCGCCGGCGTCCGCCCCACGACCTGCGCCGGATCCAGCCCGACGATGCCGGCCAGCGCCGGATTGATCTCCTCGAAGACGAAGCTTCCGTCGGGTCGCACGTCCGAGAGCAGAAGGCCCGTGGGCGAGCGGCTGAACAGAGCCTCGTAGCGCGCCTCGGTGTCGCGCCACCTGGAGAAGGCCGCCTGCTCCTGCCGCGCCCGGCGCATGGCGAGCGCCGTGATGCCGAGCAGCGCCAGGGCGGCCGCGGCGGCAAGGCCACCATAGGCCGACATGTCGGCCCACCAGGCGGTATGGACGGCCTCCAGGCTGCGCCCGTAGGTGACGTAGACCGGAAATGGGGAGACGCGCCGGAACGCATAGATCCGCTCGATCCCGTCGATTTCGGATACCGTCCGGTAGACGCCATGCTCGCTGTGCCGGATCGCCTGCATGAACGCGCTTCCGGACCCGAGCACTGCCGCGGCCCCGACGCCCCCTATGCCGCGCGACAGGATGAGCCCGTCGCCACGAATCAGCGAGGTCGTGTCCAGGGGCGAATCCATCAGCGCCTTGTAGAGCCCCGCGAAATAGGCCGGCTGCAGCGAGGCGACGATCACGCCGTCGAAAGCGCCGGAGGGCGTGGACCTGCGCCGCGCGAGGTTCAGGAACAAGCGGTCGGGAACGGATCGGCCAAAGGCCGGCTGCCCCACGTAAAGGCCGACATCGCGGTCTCGCAGCGCCTGGAAATAGTCGCGGTCCGGAACATGGGACGTGGCGGGAGCGGGATAGAACCGGCTGCTGGCACGTCCGTTGGCCGCCGGATCAATCAGCCCGATGCCATCCACCTGCTCGAGCCCCTGGTCGAGCGCCCGCAGATACTGGTGGAGCTCCGCGGAGCCCGCGATCTCGGACCAGGAAAGCCCGCGGACACGCTCGTCGATGCCGTCCAGCACCAGCTTCTGGATCTCGAACACGCGCCGCGCATGCTCGTCCAGCACGTCGACGGTGCGCCTGGCCATGTGCTCGGCCTCGGCGACGTGCCGCGTGCGGCTCTGCCAGGAGGCAAGCGCGAACAACGCAAGCGGCGCCACGACCGACGCCACGGCCAGCATCCGAAGGGATCTCAGCACGGAGATCCGCAGTTCTGCTCGTGTTGGCTGCGTTGGGGCAAGGCCTGACGCTCGCTGCTCGCGCGGGCGTCGCCGCCCGTCCCGGCCCGAAAGAGACGATAGGGGGGCATCGGGTTCAAGCCGACTTCATGACTAGGCGTAAAGGGTTAGGGCGCGGGGCGCGTTTCCGCGCCCCGCGCCGCCCTACCCAGCGGCCAGCCGTCGCGCCCGTCAGAGCGCGGTCCATCCGCCGCCGGCGCGGCTGCTCTCGACGGTGGCATGGATGAAGCGCACACCGCGCACGCCTTCGCGCACGCCGGGCACCTGCAGCGCCTGCGCCTCGGGCTCGCGCCCGGCCAAATGGGCCGTGATCAGCTCGGCCGCGTCGCGGTAGAGCTGCGCGAACCCCTCGAGATAGCCTTCGGGATGGCCGGAAGGAATGCGCGTCGCATGGGCCGCTGCCGCGTTCGATCCAGGACCGCCGCGCGTGATCAGGCGCGGCGGCTCGCCGAAGGGTGCGAAGCGCAGGTGGTTCGGCTGCTCCTGGAACCACTCCAGCCCGCCCTTCTCGCCGTACACGCGCAGGCGCAGGCCGTTCTCGTTGCCCGGCGCGACCTGGCTGGCCCAGAGCATTCCCTTAGCCCCGCCCTCGAAGCGCAGCATCATGTGGACGTTGTCGTCCAGGGGCCGTCCGGGAACGAAGGTCGTGAGATCAGCGGCAACCTGGGTGCAGGACAGGCCCGTGACGAACTCAGCAAGGTTGAAGGCATGCGTCCCGATATCGCCGATGCACCCGCCGACGCCGCTGCGCGCGGGATCGGTCCGCCAGGCCGCCTGCTTCTGCCCCTCCTCCTCGATCCTCGTGGTCAGCCAGTCCTGCGGGTACTCGGCCTGAACGACGCGAATGCGGCCCAGCGCGCCCGACGCCACCATGTCCCGGGCCTGCCGGATCATGGGGTAGCCCGTGTAGTTGTGGGTCAGCACGAAGACCCGGCCCGAGCGCTGCACGGCGGCTGCCAGGTCTTCGGCCTCGGCCACGGACATGGTCATGGGCTTGTCGCATATCACGTGGAAGCCAGCCTCGAGGAAGGCCTTGGCCGCGGCATGATGGACGTGGTTGGGGGTGACGATCGAGACGACGTCGATGCCGTCGGGCCGCGCGGCCTCGTGCGCGGCCATCTCGCGGTAGTCGGAATAGCAGCGCTCGGGGTCGAGCAGCAGGTCCGCGCCGCTGGCGCGCGCGCGCTCCGGGTCCGAGGACAGCGCGCCGGCGACGAACTCGTACCGGTCATCGATGCGCGCCGCCATGCGATGGACCGCGCCGATGAAGGCGCCGCGACCGCCGCCGACCATCCCGAGCCGCAGACGGCGCGGCGTTGTCCCGGCGTCCTTTCCTTCGATGGTCATGGATCCCTCCCTCAGCCGATGCCGAGCATGCGGCGGTTCGCGGCCTGGTCGGTGCCGGTCCCCGCGAAATCGTCGAAGGCCTTCTCGGTGGTCTGGATGATGTGGTGACTGATGAACTCCGCCCCTTCGGCGGCGCCCTGCTCGGGGTGCTTCAGCGCGCACTCCCATTCCAGCACGGCCCAGCCGTCGAAGCCGTACTGGGTCAGCTTCGAGAAGATGCCCCCGAAGTCCACCTGCCCGTCGCCAAGCGAGCGGAAGCGGCCGGCGCGCTCGACCCAGGGCTTGTATCCCGAATACACGCCCTGCCGTGGCGACGGATTGAACTCCGCGTCCTTGACGTGGAACATCTTGATGCGCGGGTGGTAGACGTCGATGTAGCCGAGATAGTCCAGCTGCTGCAGCACGAAGTGGCTGGGATCGTAGAGGATGTTGCAGCGCGGGTGGCCGTCCACGCGCTCCAGGAACATCTCGAAGGTCGCGCCGTCGAACAGGTCCTCGCCTGGATGGATCTCGTAGCAGAGGTCGACGCCGGCCTTGTCGAAGGCGTCCAGGATCGGGCGCCAGCGGCGGGCCAGCTCGTCGAAGGCGGTCTCGATCAGCCCGGCCGGACGCTGCGGCCACGGATAGACGAAGGGCCAGGCCAGCGCGCCCGAGAAGGTGGCGTGCGCCGTCAGGCCCAGATTGGCCGAGGCTCTTGCCGCCTTCATGAGCTGGTCGACGGCCCATTCCTGGCGCGCCTTTGGATTCCCGCGCACTTCCGGCGCCGCGAACCCATCGAAGGCCGCGTCATAGGCCGGATGAACGGCGACGAGCTGGCCCTGAAGATGGGTCGACAGCTCGGTGATCTCGACGCCGGCCTCGGCGCAGATCCCCTTCACCTCGTCGCAGTACGCCTTGCTCTCGGCAGCACGGGCGAGGTCGAACAGGCGCCCGTCCCAGGACGGGATCTGCACGCCCTTGTAGCCGTGCCCCGCGGCCCAGCGGGCGATGCTCGGCAGGCTGTCGAACGGCGCCTCGTCGCCCGCGAACTGGGCGAGGAAGATCGCCGGTCCCTTGATGGTCTTCATGGGTCTTCTCCCTGGCAGCTCGGCCGGGACGGGCGCGAGGCGGAAAGTCCCGCCTGAGGCCCGCGGCTCCGGCCCGGCATGGGGCCTGGATCGGCTCCCGCCCCGTCGGATGCGTGGCGTCGGTTCGGAACGCGGGACCGGGCGGCGTGCCACCCGGTCCCGCGGGCGGCCTCCCTCAGAACGGGGAGTCCGGATAGTAGTACTTGGAGGCGTTCTCGGGCGTCACCAGCGTCGCCTCGATCACGTATTCCTTCTGGACCGGCGTCTTCTCGATAAGGTGCTTGGCCGTGATCTGCATGGCGTCGGCGATCATGCCGGGGGGATACAGCACGTCGGCCGGGACGAGGACGTCGCGGTCCATCACGCGCTTGATCATGTCCTTCATCCCGGCCCCGCCGATGATGAAGAGCTCCTTCTCGCGCCCTGCCTGCTTCACCGCCTCGATCACGCCGAGGGCGATATCGTCGTCCTGGGCCCAGACCGCGTCGATCTTGGGGAAGCGCGCCAGGAAGTCCTGCATCACCTTGAAGCCGTCATCGCGGTTCCAGTTCGCGTACTGCATGCCGAGCACCTTGATGTCGGTGCCCTTGATCTCCTCCATGAAGGCGTCGACGCGCTGGTTGTCGATCACCGTCGGGATGCCGCGCAGGACGACGATGTTCCCCTTGTTGTTCAGCTTCTGCTTCATGTACTGCGCCGAGACCTTGCCCATCTGCGGGTTGTTGCCGGCGACGTAGACGTTCTGGATCGACGGGTCGGTCAGGCCGCGGTCCACCACGGTGACGAACTTGCCCTTGTTCTTGACCTCGCGCACCGGGTCGGTCAGCGGGGCGGATTCGAAGGGCAGGATCACCAGCGCGTCGATGTTGTGGACCGAGACGAGGTCCTCGAGGTCGTTGGCCTGCCCGGCCGCGTCCTTCGCGGTCGCGATGCGGATGTCGAGGTTGGGATACTGCTTCTCGAGCTGCTTCTCGGCCTGCTGGGCGTGCCAGTTCAGGCCGCCCGCCCAGCCGTGGGTCGCCGCGGGAATCGATACGCCCATCCGGACCTTCTGCTGCGCCGATGCGCCGAGAGGGGCCAGGGCGATCCCCGCCAGCAGGGCGGCGGCGAAACCTAGCTTCATCTTCATGGTTGGTTCCTCCTTGCTTCTCGTTGCGGGGCGCGTCGCCGCAGCGGCCCGTCCCCGTCCCTCAGCGTCGCGCGGCACCGCTTCTTTGCAGCAGGACGGCGACGATGATGATGGTCCCCTGGATGGCGCCGTTCAGGTACACGCTGACGGCCCCCGTCAGGTTCAGGATGTTGTCGATCAGCGCCAGCATGACGGCGCCGACCACGGTGCCCCAGATCCGCCCGTAGCCGCCCTTGAGCATGGTGCCGCCGATGATCACCGCGGCGATCGCCTCCAGCTCCCAGAGCAGGCCCGTCGTCGCCGAGGCGGAGCCCAGGCGCGGCACGTAGATCATCACCGCGATGCCGACGCAAAGGCCCTGCAGCGCGAAGGCCAGCGTCTTGATCCGGTCGACCCGGATCGAGGAGTAGCGCGCCACCTCCTCGTTGGATCCGATCGCGGCGCAGTACCGCCCGAAGCGCGTGCGGTAGAGGATCAGCGCGCCGACGAGCGCGACCGCCGCGAAGGCGATGATGGGGTAGGAGATCCCGAACAGGCCGCCGTAGTAGACCGGCCGGTATGTCGTCCGGATGGGAGAGGCCAGCGACAGCGTGCCGCCATCGGCAAGGTAGGTCACCAGCGACCGGAAGATCCCCATGGTGCCCAGGGTGACGATGAAGGCCTCGATCCGGCCCTTGGTCACCAGCAGCCCGTTGAAGGTGCCTGCGGCGACGCTGAGCAGGACCGCGACCAGCACGCCCGCCACCACGACGGCGACGCCCGTGCCGAGCTCCGGCGACAGGGCGTTCATGGTCATGATGGAGACGCCGGCGGCGAGCGCGGCGAGGGAGCCGACCGACAGGTCGATGGCCCCGGCCGTGATCACGAAGGTGGCGCCGATCGCGATGATCCCCGTGAAGGCCGTACGGGTCAGCACGTTGGCGATGTTGCCCGGGCTCAGGAACACCGGGTTCGCCAGCGTCCCCAGCACCACGAGCGCCGCCAGCGCCAGGAACGGGCCGTAGAGCTTGAGGTCGAAGGACGGCAGCGCGCGCCGTCCCACCCCCGGCTGCGACGACTCAGGCGTTGACGACTGCGTCATGGCTCGGCATTCCCTTGAGGCCGGTTGCGTAGCGGACGATCTCCGCCTCCTCGATGGCCGCGCCCTCCAGCGTTCCCGTCACGACGCCCGAGCGCATGACGACGACGCGGTGGGCCAGCCCGATGACTTCGGGCATCTCGGAGGAGATCAGGATCACGGCCTTACCCTGCCGCGCGAAGTCGTGCAGGAAATGATAGATCTGGCGCTTCGTGCCGACGTCGATCCCGCGCGTCGGCTCGTCCGCGATCAGGATCTCGGGCTCGATCTGCATCGTCTTGGCCAGCAGCAGCTTCTGCTGGTTGCCGCCGCTGAGCGCGCCCACCGGCACGTCCATGTCGCGGGCGCGGATGTCGAAGTCGACGACGGCACGGTCCAGCGCCGCGCGCTCCTTGGCCTCGTCGATCAGCACGCCGCCGAAGCGCGGCAGCGCGAGCAAGGTCAGGTTCTGGCGCATCCCCTGGCGCAGCAGCAGCCCCTTGCCCTTGCGGTCCTCGGTCAGATAGCCGATCCCGGCCGCCGTCGCGTCCTCGAGCGAGCGGATCGGAACGGGCCGTCCGTTCCGCAGCACGGTGCCGGTGCTGCGCCGGAGACCGAGAAGCCCCTCCATCAGCTCGGTCCGGCCCGCGCCGACAAGGCCGGAGAAGCCCAGGATCTCCCCTCTGCGGAGCGCGAAGGACGCGTCCCGGACCCACCCCAGAACCGATAGGCCCCGGACTTCCAGCAGGACCGGCGCATCCGGCGGCGGCGGTGCCTTCACGGGATAGAGGTCGGTGATCGCGCGTCCGACCATGAGCTGGGCGATGGCGTCCTGCGTCAGCTCTCCGACTGGCTGCGTCGCGATCAGGCGGCCGTCGCGCAGGACCGTGACGCGGTCCGAGATCTCCTTCACCTCGTCGAGCTTGTGGGAGATGTAGACGACGGCCACGCCTTGCGCCTTGAGCTTGCGGATCAGGCGGAAGAGGACCGCCGTCTCGGCGCCCGTCAGCACCGCCGTGGGCTCGTCCATCACCAGCACGCGGACGTCGCGGGAGATCGCCTTCGCGATCTCGACCATCTGCTTGTCCGAGACCGAAAGGTCCCGAACCCGCGAGGCAGGGTTCACGTGGCAGTTCAGCTCGTCCAGAACGGCGCGGCAGCGCGCCCGCATGGCGCTCCGGTCCACGAACGGCCCGCGCCGCAATTCGCGCCCGAGGAAGACGTTCTCCTCGACCGTCAGGTCCTCCGCCAGGTTGAACTCCTGGTGGATCAGGACGATGCCGAGCGCCTCGCGCGCTCCGGGACCCTCGGACGGGACCTCGCGGCCGTTCACCCGGACCGTGCCGCCGGTCGCCGGCAGGTAGCCGGCCAGGATCTTCATGAAGGTGGACTTGCCGGCGCCGTTCTCGCCGACGACGGCGTGGACCTCGCCCGGGCGCAACTCGAAGTCGATGCCGAACAGGACCTGCACGGCCCCGAACACCTTCGACACGCCTTGGGCCGAAAGGATCGGCTCAGCCATACAGGACCCTCCCCGCTCGCCCGCTGCGGCCTTCTGTTGGGCACGCGAATTGGATAGACGGTCGAACTAATTCGACGCTACGCTCAATCCCGGCCTCCGTCAACGGGGTGCAGCGGGGCTCGGAGGGCCAGGGGACCGATGCGCGCCATAGTGAACTCCTCGACGATCCGCGCGCTCAACGTGATCCGCGTCTTCCACGCGCTGCGCGCGAATCCCGGCGCCTCGCAGCGGGATCTCGTCTGGCTGACCGGGCTCGACAAGGCGACGACCTCGGTCGTCGTCGCGCAGCTGATGGCGGACGGGCTGATCGTGCGCGGCGGCCGGCGACGTGAGGCGCGGGTCGGCCGGCCCGAGTCGGCGCTGTCCATAGCGGCCGATGCCGGCCTCCTGATCGGCGCGCGGCTGGAGCCAGGCATCATCCGGATCCTTGCCGCGACGCTCGCCGGGACCGTCGTCGGCCGCTTCCAGATCCCGGGCAGCCGGGACATCGGGCAGGCGCTCGACCATCTGCGCGCCGGCATCGAGGAGGCGGTGGCGGCAAGCGCGGCCTGCGGCCCGCTCCGCGGCATCGGCGTCGGCATTCCCGGGCTGCTGGACCGGACCGGCCGGCTGGTGCTCGCGCCCAATCTCGGTTGGCGGGACACGCCGATCCAGCCGCTGCTGCGCGAGGTGCTGGGCGCTCCGGTCTTTCTGGACAACGATGCCGTGGCCGCGGCGATCGCTGAGAAGCTGTTCGGAAGCTGCCGCGACGTCGACGATTATGTCTGCTTCACCGGACATTCCGGCATCGGCGGCGGCCTCTATCTCGGCGGGCGGCTTTACCGGGGCGCGTCCGGCTTCGCGGGCGAAGTCGGCCATATCACCGTCGTGCCTGACGGGCGCCCCTGCGGCTGCGGCAAGCGCGGATGCCTGGAGGGCTATGCCTCCGAGTCGGCGATCCTCGCCCAGGCAGCGGAGCGCGGGCACCCCCAGAGCGACTTGCAGAGCCTCGCTCGCGCGGCCGAGGCCGGCGATTCGGTTCTGGTCGGCCTGCTCGACGAGGTCGGCGGCCATCTCGGACTCGCGATCGCCCAGGCGGCGAACATCCTGGATCCCGGGCTCGTCGTGCTCGGCGGCAACCTGTCGCTCGTCGCCACGCTGATCCTGCCCGCGCTGGAGGCCAGCCTTGCCCGGAACGCCATGGCGCCGGTAGCCGAACGCGTCAGGATCCGGCTGTCTCCGCTGGGGTCGGACGCGGTGCCCATGGGGGGGATCGCCCTGGCGATGGAGGGCTTCCTGCGGGCCCACACGGACATGGCCCACACCCTCGTCCAGCCCTGACGGGACGTCCGTTCGCGGGCCCCGACGCGGCACGCGGACTGCCGTGAATCCGCTCTTTGTCACGTGCCTTGGGCCCGCCTCCCGCGGCAGGCTTCGCCTCCCTCACCCGATGGAGGCGACGATGCATGACCCGGAGGCCGTGACCCTTCATGCCGAAGAACTCCTCGCCGAGGCGCAGGCCCTGGTCCGCCGCGCGGCGGCGCTGCTGCCGCAGCACGTGGCGGTGATCAATGGCGTATCCGCGCGCCTGTCCCAGGTCCGCAGCGACATCGCCGGCCCGCGCCGGTATGTCGGCTGAGGACGGCGCGATGTTCGGCTTCCTGAAGCGCGCCCCTGCCCTGCAGCCTCCGTCCCGGGCCTCCCGGCCGCCCTCCACGAGCATCGATCCGGAAGCGATCTTCCCGGAGGAGGCCTGGGCGGGCCCCGAGCCCTGCGAGCATCCCACGGTCTGGCGCATCGAGACCCCGGGCGGCACCTTCTACGCCGATGCCCACTCGGTCGAGGTCGTGAACGGTGCGCTGATCCTGCTCGATGCGCAACATGGGGTCCTCGGCGTCCTGGACCATGGCCAGTGGGACCGGATCGCCGGCGACGGGCCCGGCGCGCCGCCTGGGATCGCGGCCCGGGACGCGGCATGAGCCATCCCCCGGGCGCGTTGGGCGGCCGTGTCGCAAGGCCGTCCGAGCCTGCGTGTCTTCCCCGCCGCGCAGGCCTGCCTTTTAAAAAAACGGTCATGAAAGGACTTGACCCCGGAGCAGAACGCGCCGAAATAGCGGCCTTCATTTCTGGGCGGGGTGCACCGGGCCCGACTGGGTGATCCAGCGGTGTTACTGGTGCTGTTCCGCGCGTTGACGCAGAAAAAGCAAGACCATGTCCCTGATGCAGTCGGCTCGGCTCGATGCCGAGGAAGGCGTGTTCACGCCGTCTCCCGAAATCCTGCCGCGCGGCAACATTGCCGCGGACGGGCATACGGACGATCCGGTCCGCCTGTACCTGCGCGAGATCGGCCGCCATGCCCTTCTCACGCCCGGCGAGGAGGTCGAGCTCGGCAAGCAGCTTGACCGCGCCCGCGCCGCGCTGCACGGCGCCCTGATCGCCTGCCCGCTGGCCGTCGACCGTATCGTCGAGACGCTGGAGCCCCTGACCCGGCGCGCGCTGCAGGTCGGCGAGATCGTCGATCTCGTGCGCCTGGGTGGCGACGATGACGACGGTGACGGCGCCGAGGCGGAGACGATCGAGGCCAGCGACGAGACCCAGGACGCTACGGCCGAGACCCCGGCCGGCGAAGGCGAGGCCGCCGCCCCGACCTCGCAGATGGAGCCGCTGCGCCTGCAGGTGATCGAGGCGCTGGAAGGCGTCGCCGCGCTGCATGCCGAGACGCGCGGGAACTTCGGCCCCTGCGATGCGCGCGTTCAGACCAAGCTGCGCGAGATGCCCCTCGCGACCGGTCTGTGGCGCCGCCTCTCCGAAGAGCTGCGCGACCTGAACCGCCGGCTCGTCGGCATCGACGGTCGCCTCGCGCGTCTGGCGACCGGCGCGGGCGTGAGCCGCGAAGCTTTCCTCGAGGCCTATCTCGGCCGCGAGGAGGAGGATGGCTGGCTGGCGACTCTGGCCGCCAAGTCCCCGGCCTGGAAGAAGCTGCAGACCAAGAGTGCCGAGCAGGTCGAGGACCTGCGCGCCGAGCTGCGCGAGGTCGGCCGCACCGCCGGCCTGCCGCTGGCGGGCTTCCGCGAGATCGCGCGGGAGCTGGAGCGCGCGCTGCGCGAGTACGAGCGCACCAAGGAACGCTTCGCGCGCTCGAACCTGCGCCTGGTCGCCTCCATGGCGCGAAAGTTCGCCGGGCGGGGCCTCGCCTTCATGGATCTCGTCCAGGAGGGCAACATCGGCCTGATGACCGCCATCGACAAGTACGACTGGCGGCGCGGCTTCAAGTTCTCGACCTATGCGAGCTGGTGGATCCGCCAGTCGATGACGCGCGCCATGGCGGATCAGGGCCGGACCATCCGTCTGCCCGTCCACGCAGTCGAGGCGCTCTCCAAGATCCATCGCACGGCCCAGCAGCTTCGCGCCCGCACGGGCCGCGAGCCCGCCCCCGAGGACATCGCCGAGGCGCTGGCGCTGCCCGTGGACAAGGTGCGCGGCCTGATGCGTTCGGGCGCGGCCCTGGTCAGCCTCGATGCCCCGGTGAACGACGAGGAGGACAGCGCGTCTTACGGCGACTTCCTCAGCGACGACTCCGACACCCCCTTCGACACGGCGGCGGGGTCTGCGCTGCGCGGGCTCGTCACTGAGGCGCTCGGCCGCCTCACCGACCGAGAGGCGGACGTGCTGCGTCGGCGTTTCGGCCTGCTCGGGACCGAGGAGACGCTCGAGGAGATCGGCGCGACCTACCGCGTGACCCGCGAGCGCGTCCGTCAGATCGAGGCGAAGGCGCTGCGCAAGCTCGCCCACCCCAAGCACGCGAAGCCGCTCAGGACCTTCCTGGGCTGAGACCCCGCCCCGGGCGGCCTGCCCGGGCCGAACCACCGCAGACGGCCGCGTCCATCATGGGCGCGGCCGTCGGCGTTCATCGGGACAGGAGGCTGGCGCCGAGATTGCGCCACAGCGCCTCGGGGTCCGGCCAGATTTCGACGCAGCCCGACGCCTTCAGCTCCGCTTCCGTGAACCCGCCGCTGAGCATGCCGACGCACGGAATGCCCGCGCCATGGGCCGCTTGTGCGTCATAGGGCGTGTCGCCCACCACCACCGCGCGGTCCGGCGCCAGCCCAAGCCGGATCAGGGCGGACCTGA
Organism: Arenibaculum pallidiluteum; assembly: GCF_017355985.1. GTDB lineage: Bacteria > Pseudomonadota > Alphaproteobacteria > Azospirillales > Azospirillaceae > Arenibaculum > Arenibaculum pallidiluteum. The sequence goes on along the minus strand of NZ_JAFIQU010000003.1, from coordinate 291,057 downwards.
AGATGTCTGGATGGGGCTTCGACTTCTCGGCATCGTCCGAGGACACCGCGCACTCGAACAGCCCCTCGATTCCCGCCGCCCGGACATAGTGGTCGAGCTCGTCCCCCTTGGCGGAGGAGGCGAGGGCCAGGCGCCTGCCCTGCCCCGCCAGCGCCGTGAAGAGGTCCCGGACATGGGCGAAGCCGCGGACCCTCGGCATGTACTCCTGCGCGAAGAGATCCTTGCGGTAGGCGTCGATCTTCGCGCCGTTCCGGGCCGCCTCCGCGTCGGGCAGGAGCGACGGGATCAGCTGGTCGCCGCCCTTGCCGATCTGGGCGCGCACCTCCGAGAAGCCGAACTCGTACCCGAAGGCGGCGAAGCTGCGCTGCCATGCCAGCGCGTGGAAATCGACCGTGTCGACCAGCGTCCCGTCCACATCGAAGATCACAGCCTCGATCATCCGCTTCCCCCATCCAAAGACGGGGATAACAGGGCGGATGGAGCCAGCGTCTCGATGGCACCACGCATGTGCGGCGGCGGCGGCGCAATGACGTCGACCCCGGTTCCGGAAGGCGAGAGCGGCGGCACGACAATGCGCCGGGCCAGAAGGGCGTGGGGCGCGCCGGGGCGGGCCGTGCCATAGACGGGATCGTCGAGGATCGGGCAGCCCAGCGCCGCCAGATGCACGCGGATCTGGTGGGTGCGCCCGGTCCGGGGTTGAAGCTCGACCAGGGCGATGCCGCCGCCGGCCCCCAGCACCCGGTAGGCCGTCGTGGCCGGCTGCCCGGCGGGATCCACGACCATGCGCCAGCCCTGCGGGCCACTGACCTTCAGAAGAGCCAGATCGACAGTGCCGGACGCCTCGCGCGGGCTGCCCCTGACCAGGGCCCAGTAGGTCTTCCCAACGGCACCCTCGGCGAAGAGGCGGTTCACCCGGCGCAGCGCCTTGGGATGCCGCGCAAGCACGAGACACCCCGCGGTGTCGCGGTCCAGCCGATGGACGATCGCGGGCGGCTGGCACAGGCCGAATGCGAGGGCCGGAAGGAACGCCTCCAGGCTTTCCGGCGTCCGTGGTCCCGGATGCACCGCGAGCCCCGCCGGCTTGTCCAGCACCAGCAGGTTCGCGTCGCGGTGAAGCACCCGGCGCGCGAGTTCGTCCGGCGTGGCGGCGTTCGGGCTCAAAGCTCGGTCCGGAGGTCCCAGAGCTCCGGGAACAGCCGGACCTCCAGCACCCGACGCAGGTAGCGCACGCCGGCTGTCCCGCCGGTGCCCGACTTGGCGCCGATCACGCGCTCGACGGTGGTGACGTGGCGGAAGCGCCACTGCCGGAACGCGTCCTCCAGGTCGACGAGCTTTTCGGCGAGTTCATAGAGCTGCCAGTGAGCCTCCGGGTCGCGGTAGACCGCCAGCCAGGCGGCGCGGACACTGTCCGAGGCCTCGTAGGGCTGCGTCCAATCACGCTCCAGCCGGTCCGGCGGGACGCTGAAGCCGGCCCGCCCGAGCGCGCGCAACGCCTCATCGTAGAGGCTGGGCTCGCGCAGCACCTGCTCGAGCGCCGCCGACAGATCGGTCCGGTGGCGGTGCGGCTCGATCCGCGAGGCGTCCTTGTTGCCGAGCAGGAACTCGACCGCCCTGTACTGGTAGGACTGGAAGCCGGAGGAGCGCCCCAGCGCCCCGCGGAAGTCCGAATACTCGCTCGGCGTCAGGGTCGAGAGCACGTCCCAGGCCTGGATCAGCTGGCCCATCACCTGCTTGACGCGGGCCAGCATCTTGAACGCGGGGCCGAGATCGTCGGCGGCGATGCGCCCCCGGGCGGCCGTCAGCTCATGGATTGCCAGCTTCAGCCACAGCTCGGTCGTCTGGTGCTGGACGATGAACAGCAGCTCGTTGTGGTTGGCGGTACGGGGCTGCTGCGCCCCCAGCAGCGTATCCAGGCCGAGATAGTCGCCGTAGCTCATCTCGCTCCTGAAGTCGGTGTGCTCCCGTGGCTCCTCCGGTCCGGACATGGCCGCCCTCCCCCTTCAGGTCACCGCCGCTCGGCGGTGGAACTCCGGCCTGTCCCAGGTGCCGGTGTCCAGCAGATCCGCCAGCACCCCGACCGCGTCGAACACGTCGGCATGAGAGACGTAGAGAGGCGCGAAGCCGAAGCGCATCAGGTCCGGGGCGCGAAAGTCCCCGATCACGCCGCGCGCGATCAGCGCCTGCATTACCGCGTAGCCCTGGGAATGCCGCAGCGAGACCTGGCTGCCGCAGGCCTCCGCCTCCGCAGGCCCGGCGAGGCTGACCGCCGGGCAGCGCTCGGCGACGAGGGTGCGGAACAGGCGCACCAGCGACAGGCTCTTGGCCCGCAACGCTACCATGTCGACCTGCAGCAGCTCGTCGACGCCGGCCTCCAGGGCCGCCACGGCGAGGATCGGCGGCGTGCCGCACAGCGCGCGCCGGATATCGGGTGCCGGCGTGAAGCCGGTCTCGAAGCGAAAGGGCGCGGCATGCCCCATCCAGCCCGACAGCGGATTGCGGAAGGCCGGGATGTGCCGCTCGGCAACATAGACGAAGGCCGGGGCACCGGGGCCGCCGTTCAGGTATTTGTAGCCGCAGCCTACGGCGAAGTCCGCGCCCGCACTGTCCAGGTCCACGGGGACGGCGCCGGCGCTGTGGGCGAGATCCCAGATCGCGAGCGCCCCCGCCTCATGCACCAGGCGCGTCGTCGCTGCCATGTCCAGCATGTCGCCGGTCCGGTAGTCGACCTGGGTCAACATGACGGCGGCAACGTCCGGGCCGATCGCCTCGGCGAGGCTATGGCGCTCGACCAGCCGCAGAGCGGGCCGACCGCCCAGCAGCCCTGCAAGCCCCTGCGCCATGTAGAGGTCGGTCGGAAAGTTCCCGGACTCGGAGACGACGACGGTCCGGTCCGGCCTCAGCGCGAGCGCCGCGGCGAGCACCTTGAACAGGTTCACAGAAGTGGAATCGGCGACGACGACCTGTCCCGGCGCGGCGCCGAGGAGGCGGCCGATCTTGTCGCCGACCCGCAGCGGCATGTCGATCCAGCCGGCGGTGTTCCAGCTTCGGATCAGGCCCTGGCCCCACTCCGCGTCGAGCACGCGCTGGAGGCGACCGGAGGTCTCCTTCGGCAGCGGGCCCAGCGAGTTGCCGTCCAGGTAGATCACGCCTTCTGGCAGGTGGAAGCGTTCCCTGCGGTCCCTCAGGGGATCCTGCGCGTCGAGCCTGAGCGCATCGGCCCGCCCGGTCATCGGGACGCGCCGCCTGGCCCGGCACCTGTCCTGGCACCTATCGGGAAACTGGTGATCGGCATGGTGCCTTGCCCCCCGTCTGCGATGGAGGCCAGATTAGGCCTCCCGGCGCAGCCAGGCCAGGAAAGACGCGACACGACGGCCTGAGGACGGGCCGTCGGCCGGGCGCCGCGCGATCGCTGCCGGCTTCAGCGCCTGCGGGAGGGGCGCCGCGTGCGGGCGCGGATGCGCGGCGGCAGCGGCAGTGGCAGCTCCACCATGTACTGGCCGCTCTCCTCGAGCGCCGAGATCAGCGCCATGGCGAGGGCATAGCCCGCGCCGGGCCGCGGGCTCGCGAGGTCCTCGCCGGTTTCTGTGGTCGTGGGTCGAGGCTGCATGCGCACGTCTCCGGCACTGCGGACCCCCGAGCGTAAGCCGCCCGATGCAACGCGGTCTGTAACCGTCTCGTAAATGCCGAAAGCCTGCCTTCAGATTACGTTAACCATGTTCGTCCAGCCTGTGCCTCGGCCCGGCCTTCACCGGGCACATCGAGGAGGACAGACATGGGCCGCTGGGTTCCGATCAATCCCCGCCACTGGATCAGGGAGACTGGCGGCCGCCGCGTCGAGCTTCGCTACCGGCTGGCAGGCTTCGAGAGCGCCTGGGAAGTCCTGTCCGATGGTACCGTGCTGGACCGGTGCGTGACGCTGGATGCCGCCCGATTGGCGGCGGAAACGGATCCCGCCGGCTGCGGCGCCGCATAGGCGCCATCCCGCCCGCCAATCTCGCGGCCGGGATCTTCGTGGCGCCCGTCGCCCAGCGCGGCGCGGATCCGGACGCAGGCGAAAGCGGTGTCGCGCCGGGGTTCCTCCCCCGCGGCGCCAACACGGGCGAACAGGCGCTCCAGCGCCGCACTGGCTTCCCCGCCGCCGAGCTTCCAGTACGCGATCCGCTGCCGGAAACAGGCGACGGACGCCCGCGCCCCCGCGTCGTGCCCCGCGTGCACGCCATCTTCGATGGCGAGCACCAGCTCCCGGTCGCCGGCCAGCTCCCGCAGACAGTCCACAAGCGCGTCGACCGCGTCCGGCTCCATGCTGTCCCGGATCTGGACCATCATATTGTCGCGCCGCGCGATCAGTTCGAAATTCATTCACGCCTCCGCCCCGGAGAATGGAGCAGGCGGGCCGCACGAAATACGTATCGTGAGGACCAGCGAGTCCTCTGGGCCGTCTATTCTTTTGAATATCCAGTTATGTCATTCGGCTGTGTGTCGGGAGGCTCCAGGCCTGCGCGGCGCAAGCGCCGCGCCAGTTCCATGTAAATCGTGGCCGTGTTCCGGGCATCGTCAAGGGCGCGATGGCGCTGGCCTTCGAACCCCGTCCCGAGAATGCCGAGCGCCACGTCGAGGCCGATGCGTCGCGACGTTCCCGCAAGCATCGAGAAGAGCTGCGCCAGGTCCAGGAAGCTGTCGCTGAAGGGACTCTTCACGCCGTTGCGGGCACAGGCCTCGGCAAGCGGCTGGGCATCCATTCCCCACGCCGCCCAGGTCTTGCGCGCGGTTCCGAAGGTCCTGGCCACCGTCGCCGTGACCTCCCCGAGCGGACGCGCCTGCCGCGCGAGGTCGCGCAGCGTTATGCCGGTGAGCTCCGAGCAGAAGGGGCTGAGCGTGGAGCGCGTCGGGCGCACCAGCCAGCGTCCGGTGCGCCCGATCGCCAGCGCCTTGGTGTCCACCTCGACCACGGCGATCTCGATGGGCTCGGGCTCCTCGTCGGGCGGCGTCGGGCCGTCCCAGCACGTCAGCTCTAGGTCGACCACCAGGAGCCGGTCGGACCGGTAATCGTGTCGCACCTGCGCTGCGCCGCAGCCTACTCGGCGGCGCCCGGATGCGCCTCGTCGTTGCGCGACAGCCGGCCGGCGACGAACGCAATCAAGGCGACGACGACCACCACCAGCAGCGACTGCCGTTCGTCCGGGCCGGCGATGGCCAGCACCAGAAGGATGCAGACGGCGAAAATGATCGCGGCAGGATTGAGCAGCCAGCGGCTGAGCGCCGATGAGTCGAGGTCGTGGGCATCGCCCCGGTTGGCCATGACAGTCACCTGAAATCTCGAACGAATCGGACGCCGCGCCTCTGCAGGCGCCCAATGAACCACAGTATCAAAGCCCGCGCCCGATGCACACTGCCCGGTAGTCGGATATGACGCCCGGGGCGGCACCGGGCTCGCCCCCTCGTGACTTCCGACGGCTGTCCGCGTTTTCGGGCATTTAGCTTATTTCCCAAGGGCGGCGCTTCTTGGTACGATCGTTCGGCTTGCGCCACGGTCGGCGCCGCGGCGCGAGGAGTCCCCAGGGTGGAAATCACGAACTGGATCCAGGAGTACGGGAGCCTCTACTACCTCATCGTATTCGTATGGACGTTCCTCGAAGGCGAGACGTTCGTGATCTTCTCGGGCGTCGCCGCCCGGGAAGGCCTGCTCGACCTGTCCCTTCTGATCACGCTGGCATGGGCCGGCAGCTTCCTTGGCGACCAGACCTACTTCTTCATCGGCCGGCGCTATGGAAACCGTCTGCTGAAGCGGTTCCCCCGCTGGAAGCCGGGCGTCGACAAGGCCCTGTCGCTTCTGGAGCGCTACAGCACCGGCTTCATTCTGACGTTCCGGTTCATCTACGGCGTGCGCAACGTCAGCTCCTTCTCCATCGGGATGAGCACGATGTCCTGGCCACGCTTCGCCGTGCTGAACTTCATCGCCGCGGGCATCTGGGCCACCAGCTTTGCAGGGGCCGGCTATTTCGCCGGCGCCGCGCTGCAGCATCTCCTGGGCGATCTCGCCAAGGGTTTCGGCCTCGTGATGCTGGGCGTCTTCCTGGTCGTGGTGGTCTGCGTCCTGAAGATGGCACGCAAGCCGCCGGCGACCGGAGCGGCCGAGACGCCAGCGGAATAGAGGCGGCCGCGCCGTCGCACTCAGCGGACGCGGCCGCGCGCGTCCACCGGGATGTCCATCGGCGGCTCGCCTCCGCCGACGAGGGTCAGCAAATCTGTCAAGTTGGCGACGGGGCAGGCGTGGTTCGGCAGGACCGCGACCCGCGATCCCACGGGCGGCGGCGCTCCGTCCATGCGCAGCCAGCCATGCTCCTCCGAAAGCCGCTCCACGAACAGAGGCGGCCCGCCGAGGACGGGAAAGGCCCACCCATAGCCCGGCGCACCGCTGCCATGGGCGCCGAGATCCGAGCTGAGGACCTTCGAGCCGGCATCGACGATCGCGTGGCGCGGACCGTGCCCGACCACGGTGGCCAGTACCCAGAGGGCGACCTCCGCGGCGGCGGCGATGCCCAAACGCAGGGCCGTCCCATCCAGGAACACCGAATTTCCCGGCCGGACTTCGGTCAGCCCGCCGAAATCACGCTGGGCGAGCACCGTCGGCGTGCTGCCGACGGATACGACTGGGACGGGCAGCCCGGCCGCCAGGAGCCGGTCCCGCACGGCAAGCATGGTGCGCCGCTCCTCCTCGGCGATCGCGGCGACCTCGTCACGGCCAGGGGCGGCATAGGCTTGGCCGGCATGACTCATGATGCCGCCAAAACGCAGATGCGGCGCCCGGACAATGGTGCCCGCCAGATCGACCGCCGCGGGACCCGCGGGATCGACGCCGAGCCGGCCGAGGCCGACATCGACCTTCACCAGGACCGGCAGTTCCATTCCGTGGCGGGCCGCCGCCGCGGCCAGCGCAATGGCGCCCTCCGTCCTGTCCGCCATGCAGAGCAGCTCGGTTCCCTGCCCCCGAACGGCTTCGAGCAGGGCATCGATCCGGAACGGCTCGACCACGGGATAGGCCAGCAGGACGGAGGGTATGCCCGCCTCGACGAAGACCTGGGCCTCGCCCGGCTTCGCCACGGTCACGCCCACGGCTCCGGCGGAGACCTGCTGCCGCGCGATGGCGACCGACTTGTGCGTCTTCGCATGCGGACGCAGGCGGAGGCCTGCCCGATCCGCGATGTCCTGCACCCGGCGGATGTTCCCGGCGAGACGCGCGCGGTCCACGATCACGCGTGGCGTCGGCCAGGCCGCAGGATCCAGCGCCGCAAGCGCGGGCGCCGGATCCAGCGCGGGCGGGCCTCGCCTCGGAGCCATGTCAGATCGTCTCGAACTTGATGCCCTGGGCCAGCGGTAGCGCGTTGGAGTAGTTCACCGTCGCGGTCTGCCGGCGCATATAGGCCTTCCAGGAATCCGATCCCGATTCGCGCCCGCCCCCCGTTTCCTTCTCGCCCCCGAAGGCGCCACCGATCTCGGCGCCCGAGGGTCCGATGTTGACGTTGGCGATGCCGCAGTCCGAGCCCGCCGCCGAGAGGAAGCGCTCGGCCTCGCGCAGGTCGGTGGTGAAGATGCAGGAGGAGAGCCCCTGCGGGACGTCGTTCTGGACCTGCACGGCCTCGTCGAAGTCGCGGTAGCGCATGACGTAGAGGATCGGCGCGAAGGTCTCGTGGCGCACGACCTCGGTCTGCGCCGGCATCTCGACCAGCGCCGGAGAGACGTAGTAGGCGTCGGGCCCCTTCTCGGGCAGCACGCGCTCGCCGCCGGCCAGCACGCGGCCGCGTTCCTCCCGGGCGCGTGCGAGGGCATGCATCATCCCCTGGAAGGCGTCACGGTCGATCAGCGGACCGACGAGGTTCGCCTGCTCCAGCGGATCGCCGATGCGGATCTGGCTGTAGGCGGCCTGCAGGCGCGGCACCAGGCGGTCGTAGACACTCTCGTGCACGATCAGGCGCCGCAGCGAGGTGCAGCGCTGGCCTGCGGTGCCGACCGCCGCGAACAGGATCGCACGGACGGCCAGCTCCAGATCGGCCGAGGGCGCCACGATCATCGCGTTGTTGCCGCCGAGCTCCAGGATCGAGCGGGCGAAGCGCCGCGCGAGCCGCGGGCCGACCTCGCGGCCCATTCGGGTCGAGCCCGTGGCGCTGACCAGCGCCACGCGCCGGTCGTCCACGAGCTGCTCGCCGACGGCACGACCACCCACCACGACCGAGGACAGCCCCTCCGGCGCGCCGCCGAACCGCGCCATCGCGCGTTCGAGCAGCGCCTGGCAGGCAAGCGCGGTGACCGGCGTCTTCTCCGAGGGCTTCCACACGCAGGGATCGCCGCACACCAGCGCCAGCGCCGCGTTCCAGGACCAGACCGCGACCGGGAAGTTGAATGCCGAGATGATGCCGCAGACGCCCAGTGGGTGCCAGGACTCGGACATCCGGTGCCCGGCCCGCTCGGAGGCAATGGTCAGGCCGTAGAGCTGGCGCGACAGGCCGACGGCGAAGTCGCAGATGTCGATCATCTCCTGGACCTCGCCCCATCCCTCCTGGATCGACTTCCCGCATTCCAGGGTGACCAGTGCGCCCAGCGCCTGCTTGTTCGCCCGCAGCTCCTCGCCGAAAAGCCGGACCAGCTCGCCACGTCGCGGCGCCGGCACGTCGCGCCAAGCGCGGAAGGCCTCGGCGGCACGGCCGATCTTCGCATCGACCTCGTCGGCCGTGTCCTCACGGAGGCGGCCGATCAGCGCGCCGTCGATGGGGCTGCGAACCTCCAGCGTCCCGCCTTCCAAAAGGGCCGGATCGAGATCGAGGGCTGCGATAATGTCCTGGAGCTTCATGGGGTGTACCCCTCCGTCGATGCGCGCCTCTGCCCGCGGGGACCTGGCCCGCGGCAGTCGAAACGCGGCTAGGCGTAGTGCCGTCCGAAACGGTTGGCAAGGAAGTCGTCGAGGCGCGCCTGCTCCTGCCGCACGAAGCCGTGCTGCGGAAGGCTGGCCGCCCTCGTCAGGTCGACCATCGCGCAGATGCCGGCGGCGGTCGTGACCTGAATGGCGCTCCAGGTCCGCCCGGCGATCTCCTTGGCATAAACCTTCTTTGCGAAGCTCTCCTGGCTGAGCTGGCCGTCCCGGATCCCGCTCACGGTCACGAAGACCAGCACCACGTCCTGGAGCGTCATGGGAACCGCGGTCTCGAGCACGTCCTTCAGGATGTGGCGGCGCTCTCCAAGGCGCAGGTCGCGGATCAGGAGCCGGATGATCTCGCGGTGCCCGGGATAGCGTACGGTCTTGTAGTCGAGATTGCGGACGCGCCCCTGCAGCGTCTCGCACAGCGTCCCGAGCCCGCCCGAGGTGTTGAAGCCCTCGTAGGCGATGCCGTCCAGCGCGAAGTCCTCGTCGCCCTCCAGCGGCATCACCTCGCGCAGCTCGCCGTCGACGATCGCCTCGCAGGGATTGCAGTACTCGTTGATCAGCCCGTCCGTGCTCCAGGTGAGGTTGTACTTCAGCTTATTGGAGGGATAGAGCGGCAGCGCCCCCACGCGCATGTGGACGTTGTGGACGGTCTCGAAGCGCTGTGCGAGGTCATGCGCGACAATCGAAATGAAGCCCGGCGCCAGCCCGCATTGCGGGACGAAGGCGGTATCCGCGTCCTTCGCCAGCTCCTTCACGTGGCGCGTGCTCCCGACGTCCTCGGTCAGGTCGAAGTAGTGGGCGCCCCCCGCCCTGGCCGCCTCGGCGATCACGGGCGTCAGCGTGTAGGGGCAGGCCGAGAGCACGGCCCAGTGGCCCGGCACAAGCCCGGCCAGGACGGAGGGATCGGCGACATCAATGGCGCGGGCCGCGATCCCCGCCCGCGCGACACGCTCGAGCGCCCGGGGATCGCGGTCCGCCACGGTCACGGCGTAGTCCCCGCATCCCGCCAGCATCTCGGTGATCATCGCGCCGATCTTGCCGCCGCCCAGCAGCAGCACCTTGGTCACGGCCATGTCCGTCCCCCATCAAGTTCACGGTCTCGTGCCATGCTGACGCGGGCATGCGCCGGGTCGAAGCGAGCAAGGTGCCGACACGGCCGGCCGTTTCCGGCAGAATGCCGGACATGACGACGAATCGCCGACTGGACGAGATCGACCGGGCCCTGCTGGCCCTTCTGACGGCGAACGCGCGCGAGCCGGCGGCCTCGCTGGCACGCAAGCTCGGCATCGCGCGCAGCACCCTGCAGGACCGGCTCGACCGGATGGAGCGGGATGGCGTGATCTCCGGCTACACCGTGCGGATGGCCGCCGAGCCCGACGCGGAGCTGATCACCGCCTATGTTATGCTGTCCATCAACCCGAAGCTCGCGGACCGGGTCGTCCGCGCCCTGAAGGCGATCCCGGAGCTTCGCGCGCTGCACGCCGTCAGCGGGCAGTACGACCTGCTCGCCCGGATCTGCGCCGAGAAGACCTGGAGGATAGACGAGATCCTGGACCGGATCGGCCACATTCAGGGCGTGGAACGGACGACTTCGTCCATCGTGCTGAGCACCAAGGTCGAACGTTGAGCCGCGCCGCCTGTTATGTGCGAGCCACCGCGGAGAAACGATCATGGACCGCGCCGTCCCGCAGACCTACGTCGCAGCCGAGAAGCACTTCCTGCCCGACGACGGGATCTTTCCCAACAACGCCGCCCTGCCCCTCCTGCTCTACCGGGCCACGATGCCCGAGCACGACACGGAGGCCCGCGCCTCGGCCTTCGAGCGGGCCTTCACCCGGAACGGCTGGCATGGAACCTGGCGCGACGGCGTCTTCCCCTATCATCACTATCACGCCGAGGCGCATGAGGTGCTGGGCGTCGCGGCGGGGGAAGCCCAGCTGATCTTCGGCGGCGAGGGCGGCGTGACGGTCACCATCCGTCCCGGAGATGCCGTGGTGATCCCGGCCGGGGTCGCGCACCGCAATCTCGGCAGCACGTCGGATTTCCTGGTCGTCGGCGCCTATCCCGTCGGCCAAAGCCCCGACATGCGCACCGGCCGGCCGGACGAGCGGGAGCGCGCACTGCGCACGATTCCGCGTGTCGCGCTGCCGGACGCGGACCCCATCCATGGCCCCGGAGGGCCGCTGGACCGCCATTGGCATCCAGCGCACCGGACCGGTCCGGTTGCCGTCGATCTGCCCGCGCAACGGGAATGACCTCTGGCTGTTGGTTCCGGCGGCAAGCAGCAGGAGGCATCATGAGCGATCAGCGCCACGTCCAGGACATGCCCGACGACGGCACCGGGGAACACGAGGGCAGGCCCGGCCCCGGTCCCGGGCAGCGCATCGTGGGCCCCGAGGACGAGAAGCGCGGTCCGGACGAAAGCAACCCGCTGAATTCCGACGACTGACAGGACGGGTGAGAAGGCCGGATCCTTCCCGGCGTGGTGCTGCTGGAGAGGATTGAACTCTCGACCTCTCCCTTACCAAGGGAGTGCTCTACCACTGAGCTACAGCAGCGGCCCCATCGCGAGATGGAGCGGGCGAAGGGATTCGAACCCTCGACCCCAACCTTGGCAAGGTTGTGCTCTACCCCTGAGCTACGCCCGCACATGGTGCCGGTTGTCAGATTTGAACTGACGACCTGCCGCTTACGAAGCGGATGCTCTACCACTGAGCTAAACCGGCACTCTGGCTCCCGGTGCTGGACTCGAACCAGCGACACGCGGATTAACAGTCCGCTGCTCTACCAGCTGAGCTAACCGGGAAGCGAGGCGCCGGTATAGGGGTCCGACCGGTCGATGGCAAGAGGCAAAAAGAGGTTGTTCCCCGGGCTCCCCTGCCCCGGGGAACGCCCCCGCTTCGGCTTAGCGGGCCGGCTGCTGCGTTCCGGGGATGCTGCTGCCGGATCCCTGGCCGGCCGTGCCCCCCGCGCCCGAGATGCCGCGGGACACCGCACCGGTTGCGTTCGGCCCGCCCTGAGACACCAGCATGTCACGCATTCCCGTGACCTCCGCCAGATGCTGCTGCAGCGTGGGCAGCGTCTGTGCGGCGAAGCTCTTGAGTTGGGCGTTGCTGCCGATGCTGGCCTGCTGCTGGAACGCCTCGACGGCCGCCTGATGCGCGATCACCTGGTCGTTGATGTAGACCTGGTCGAACGTGTCCGGCCCAAGCGTCGAGAGCTGCGCCAAGCGCTGCTGAAGCTCCGGCTTCATGGTCGTGGGCTGCTGCACGCCCAGGGTCTGGATGATCTGCACGAGCTGCTGCGAGGTCCCCTGGTGGTCCTGGATCATGTGCTGCGCGAAGCGCCGCACGTCCTGGAGCTGGCTCTGCTGAAGCGCGAGCTGGCTCGAGCGGACCTCGAACATGTCGGAACTCGTGGCCATCTCCACGAAGATCTGGTCCTGGGCCGACAAGCTCGCCTGGCTACCCGACTGCGACATGGTCCCGGTCGTGCTGCCGGTACCCTGGGCCAGGGCAACCGTCGGCGCGGCGAGAGCAAGCGCCATGGCGGTCGCCTGCAGGATTCGTCTGGTCACGCGACATCCCTCCGTTTCGGGGAAATGGCCGTCCTCGGGGACGGCGGTCCCAGCTCAACCGGAGGATGGCCCGTCGCGTTCCGGCGGCCCGTCGCGCGATTCTCGCGCGGTGGCTCAGCCTTCCAGCGCGCGCCACATCTCCAGGTCGCGTTCGGCGGTCCAGATGCGGGGATGCACGATCCCGCTCATCTCGTCGAAGCAGCGCGACACGTCAAAGGGCATGCAGTGCTGGAAAATCACCCAATGGCCGAAGCGCGGGGACAGCCGCTCCATGGCCTCGGCGAAGACGCGGTCGAGCGTCAGGCCACGGCCGACGCAGTCCCGCACGACGGCAGTCAGCGCCTCCAGGAACTCCCGGGTCTCGGCGATTGCGCGTTCCACAGCCTCGGCCGTGGTCAGCGCTTCGCCGCGCCCGGGGACCATGGCCGTCGCACCGAAGGCGCGGATCCGGTCCAGCGTTGCCGGCCAGTCCGTGAAATAGGCGTCCCCACAATAAGGCGTGGCGCCGTATTCGACGAGATCACCGGCGAACATCACTTTCTCGCGCGGCAGCCAGACCACGGTGTCGCCGGCGGTGTGTCCGCGGCCGGCATGGACGATATGGACCTCGCGCCCGCCCATCCAGACCACGACGCGGTCGCTGAAGGTCAGCGTCGGCCAGGTCAGCCCTGGGATCGTTTCCGCCGCCTGGAACAGGCGCGGAAAGCGCTGGATCTCGGAGGCCATGTCCTGGGCGCCGCGCTCGACGATCAGGTCCCGGGTGGTCTCGCTGGCGATGATCTCGCTGGCCCCGTAGGCCGAGGCACCGAGGACCCGCACCGCGTGGTAGTGCGTCAGCACCACGTGGCGGATCGGCTTGTCCGTGACTTCCCGGATGCGCGCGATCAGGCCCTGAGCCATGGCGGGGGTGGCGCGAGCGTCGATCACCATGACGCCATCCTCGCCCACGATCACGCCGGAGTTCGGGTCACCCTCGGCGGTCAGGCAGTAGACGCCCGGCGCCAGCTCCGTGAAGGTCTCCTTCTTGGCCGCAAGATCACCCTGCGATGCGAAGGTCTTCGCCATCGTCCCCTCCATGCCCCGCCCGAGGCCGGTAGTCATGTTTCAGGGCAGACGGCTTGGCAAGCGGATTGTCGGCATGCCTCATGGCCGCGGAGCGCTCAGACGGCCCGGCTCCCTCCCGCCTTGAGCAGCAGCGCCCATCCCGCCAGCAGGCAGCCCGAGGCGCCCGCCTGCAGGACATCAAGCGATCGTCCGGGATCGTCGGGATCGAGAAGGCGGATCCCTTCGAGCTCGTGCCCGTCGCGGGCCCGGCCAAGGCCGGCGAAGAGCGCGGCGCCGTCCAGCGGCAGTCGGATCGCCCAGTGCAACTCGGGCGATCCCCCGCGGGCGAGCTCGCGGGTCAGGCCGAGGAATCGCATCGGCGCCCCGGCAAGCGCCGCCTCCGGTACGCCGAGCTCCTCGTTGATCTCGCGCCAGGGCCTGAGATCACACAGCCGCGCGACGCCGTCGAGGTCGACCGGCTCCGCCATGCCGGCGGCCCCGGGCCCCCAGACGGCGGGCCACACGGCCATCCCCGCGGCCCGGCGCTGGGCCACGAGACGCCCGTCGGCGGTCAGGAGCTGAAGGTTCAGGCCGATGCCGTTCGCGAGAACGGAATCCCCAAGCGGCTCCAGCCGGCCGGCCGCGTGCACGGCGTCGCGAAGCCCCGTCTCGTCCAGCAGCAGGTTGCTGCGGACATAGTCGAAATAGCCCGCCTCCTGCCATGCGAGCCGATCCTCGCGGGCGACGAGCTTGACGATCCTGCCGTCGAAGAGGGCGCGCTGGCCGTACCGCGCCTTGAAGGCGGAAAAGGCGGGCTCGGTCGCGCGGGCGAGCTGCGAGGGCAGCGCGTAGCGGCCGGGCAGGCGCTGAAGCGGAATCCGGCCGGCCTCGTCCGAGGTGGTACCGTCGACCACCACCACATGGCCCGTCGGCCATGCGGACCCACCGGGGATCGGCAAGTCCAGGATCGGTTCGGCGGGGTAGCGCGCCCCCCAGTCGTAACGGGCCCAGTCGATGTTCACGATGCCTCTCGTCGGCGGCCAGCGGGAAAGCTCGGCTTTCTGCTGCGCCGCCGCAAGCCCTCAGGGGCAGTCCATCGCTGGGGGCACCCCGTTCGCGGGACCGAACTGCCAAAAGCTCGGGCAGTGGAAGCCGGAACATACACAACCGCCACTGGTTTCGCTTTCGGGAGCCCTTTGCGCTCCCGGTGCCCGCGCGCGCCACCGGCGCCCGAGCGGGCTGAAGGACGGAGGCGGCATGCCCGGACCCGGGCATGGCCCAACAACGAGAACGGAGCGCATGCCTTGAAAGACAGGAAGGTCCGCGTTGCGATCGTCGGCGTCGGAAACTGCGCCTCGTCGCTGGTCCAGGGGGTGGAATTCTACCGGCACGCCCCGGACGACGAGGACGTGCCCGGGCTGATGCATGTCCGTCTCGGCGGCTATCACGTCGGTGACGTGGAGATCTCGGCCGCCTTCGACGTCAACGCCGCGAAGGTCGGTCTCGACCTTGCCGAAGCCATCGTAGCGGCACCGAACAACACTGCGCGCTTCGCCGAGGTGCCGAGGACCGGCGTCGTCGTCGAGCGCGGTCCGACGCTGGATGGGCTCGGCAAGTACCTCGACGGCGTCGTCGCCGAGAGCGAGCGGCCCGTCGCGGACGTGGCCGCGATCCTGCGCCGCACCCGCACCGACGTCGTCGTCTCGTACCTGCCGGTCGGTTCCGAGAAGGCGACGCACTTCTATGCCGAGGCTGCGCTGGAGGCCGGCTGCGGCTTCGTCAACTGCATTCCCGTCTTCATCGCCTCGCGCGACGAATGGCGCCGCAGGTTCGAGGAGAAGCGCCTGCCCATCATCGGCGACGACATCAAGTCCCAGGTCGGCGCCACCATCGTGCATCGGGTGCTCACGAACCTCTTTCGCGAGCGCGGCGTGCGCGTCGACCGCACCTACCAGCTGAACTTCGGCGGAAACACCGACTTCCTGAACATGCTGGAGCGCGAGCGCCTGGATTCAAAGAAGATCTCCAAGACGCAGGCCGTCACCAGCCAGCTCGGCGCCCCGCTGCCGACCGAGCAGGTCCATGTCGGGCCCTCGGATCACGTGCCCTGGCTGCTCGACCGCAAATGGGCCTATATCCGCCTGGAAGGCACGACCTTCGGCAACGTGCCGCTGAACGTCGAGCTGAAGCTGGAGGTCTGGGACAGCCCGAACTCCGCCGGGGTGGTCATTGACGCCGTACGTTGCGCCAAGCTGGCCATGGACCGCGGGATCGGGGGGGCGCTGATCGGCCCGTCGAGCTGGTTCATGAAGTCGCCGCCCCAGCAGTTCACGGACGACGAGGCGCAGCGGCGCACCGCCCGGTTCATCGACGGCGAGGAATGAGCGCCGATCGATGACGATGCTGCTGCTGGTCCGGCACGCGGCCACGGACTGGATCGGAAGGGGGCTGGCGGGCCGGACGGAGATCGGCCTCTCGGCCGAGGGCTCGGACCAGGCGCGCCGCCTGGCGCCGCGCCTCGCCGCCCTGAGGCCCGACCTCGCCCTGTCGAGTCCGCGGCGGCGTTGCCTCGACACGGCCGCCCCCATGGCGGAGCGCACGGGCCTTCTGGTGGGGCCCGTGCCGGGGCTCGACGAGGTGGACTTCGGCTCCTGGACCGGCGCCGCCTTCGAGGCCCTGCGCGACGACCCGGCGTGGCAGGCCTGGAACGCCAACCGTTCCGGCGCCCGCTGCCCGGGAGGCGAGAGCATGGCCGAGGCCCAGTTGCGCGCAATCGGGCTGTGCCAGCGCCTTTCGATCGAGCAACCCGACGCCAGGATCGTCCTTTTCAGCCATGCCGACATCATACGGTCGGTCCTCGCCTTCTGGCTCGGGATGCCACTGGATCTCCTGCTGCGTTTGGACATCGATCCCGCCTCAGTGAGCCGGGTCGAGCTGGCCCCCTGGGGCCCCCGCATCCTGGCCGTGAACGAGACCCTGCCCCCATGAAGATCACCGTCTTCGGCCTCACCGTCAGCTCGTCCTGGGGGAATGGCCACGCGACCCTGTGGCGCGGCCTGCTGAAGGCGCTCCACCGGCGCGGTCACCGGGTCGTGTTCTTCGAGCGCGACCTTCCCTACTACGCGCAGAACCGTGACCTGTTCGAGATCCCCGGCGGCGAGCTCGTCCTCTACTCCGACTGGGAGGAGGCGCGCAGGCTCGCGGTCCGGCACCTCGCCGACAGTGACGTCGGCATGGTCACCTCCTACTGCCCGGACGGTGCCGCCGCCTCGGAGCTGCTGCTGTCCTCGCCGGCGACCTGCCGCGTGTTCTACGACCTGGACACGCCCGTGACCCTGTCGCGCCTCGCAGCCGGCGAGACGGTCTCATACCTGCCGCCGGGAGGGCTGCGGGATTTCTGCCTGGTGCTCAGCTACACCGGCGGCGGCGCGCTGACGGAGCTGCGATCGCGCCTGGGCGCGCGGCTCGTGGCGCCGCTCTACGGCCACGTGGATCCCGAGGTGCACCGCCCCGTGCCGCCCGAGGAGCGCTACCGCTGCGATCTCTCCTACATGGGGACCTACGCGCCAGACCGTCAGGCAGCGCTCGAGGACTTCCTGATCGAGCCTGCGCGCCTTCGGCCGCGCCGCAAGTTCGTGATCGGCGGGGCGCAGTACCCGCAGGACTTCCCCTGGACCGACAACATCTGGTTCGTCAAGCACCTGCCGCCGGACGAGCATCCCGCCTTCTTCTCGTCCTCGCGCCTGACGCTGAACGTCACGCGGCGCGCCATGGCGCAGATGGGATGGTGCCCCTCCGGCCGCCTTTTCGAGGCCGCGGCCTGCGGCTGTGCGGTGCTCAGCGACGCATGGGACGGGCTCGACGCCTTCTTCCGTCCGGGAGCCGAGATCCTGGTCGCCCGCCGCACGGAGGACGCGCTGGCCGCCCTGGACCTCTCCGACGCCGAGGTCGCCCGGATCGCCGAGGCCGCGCGGGCGCGCGTGCTCGCGGACCACACGGCGGACCGGCGGGTCGACGACCTGATGCGGGCGCTGGACGCCTGCTTCAGCACGGGGGCGGACATCGCCCCCCTGGAGACGTGACATGTGGGGCATCGTTCCGGCCGCGGGCAGCGGCACACGGATCCAGCCGCTGGCCTTCTCCAAGGAGCTGCTGCCCGTGGGCAGCCGCATGGACGGCGGCGTCGAGCGGCCGCGAGCGGTCAGCGAGTACCTCGTCGAGCGCATGCTGCGTGCCGGCGCCGACAAGATCTGCTTCGTGATCTCGCCGGGCAAGCACGACATCCTCGAATACTACGGCGGGTCCATCGGCGGGGCAGCCATCGCCTATGTCGTGCAGCCGCGGCCGGGCGGGCTATGCGACGCCGTATTCCGGGCCCTGCCGCTGATCGGGCCCGACGAGCCGGTCCTCGTCGGGCTGCCGGACACAGTCTGGTTCCCTGAGGACGCGCTGGCCGCGCTGCCGGACGACCGCCTGTCGTTCCTGTGCTTCCCCGTCGACCGGCCCGAGTTCTTCGACGCGGTGGTGCACGATGCCAGCGGCCGCGTCCAGGAGATCCAGGTGAAGAGTGCCGCCGCCAGCAGCCGGTGGATCTGGGGCGCCTTCAAGATGACCGGCGCCATCCTCGCCGAGTTGCACGCGCTGTGGCTCGAGCGCGGACGCGGGGACGAGTATATAGGCACGCTGGTCAATGCCTGGATCGGTCAAGGCGGCGCGGCCTGGGCCGTGCGCGCGGGCGAGAGCTACGTGGACGTCGGCACCCTGCACGGCTACCGCGCCGCGATCGGCCTGCTGGCGAGCCGCGACGAGCAGGACACGGGGGGCCGGGATCTGCCGCCGTTGCCCGCCAAGGCGGGTACGGCGCTGCCGTCCGCTCCACCACAGAGCCAGAATGGGGCAGCACCATGAACGAGATGTCGCGCCTATCGAAGGACGAGATCCGGCGCCGGGCGGAGGAGCTCGGCGACTGGTTCCACAACATCGACCTGAAGGGGGTCCCGACCGCGCCGAACCACTTCCTCGGCGATTATCCCGCGATCAAATGGCGCGGCTTCGCCCATGCGATCCCCCAGGATCTCTCGGGCAAGACGGTCCTCGACATCGGCTGCAATGCCGGCTTCTACTCCTTCGAGATGAAGCGGCGCGGCGCCGCGCGCGTCGTCGGCATCGACGAGGACGAGCGCTACCTCGCCCAGGCGCGCTTCGCGGCCGAGGTGATGGAGGCCCCAGAGGTCGAGTTCAGGAATCTCTCGGTCTACGACGTCGCCGCGCTGGGCGAACGCTTCGACCTCGTCCTGTTCATGGGTGTCCTCTACCATCTCCGCCACCCGTTGCTGGCACTGGACCTGATCCACGACCACGCGGCCAAGGACCTGATGGTCTTTCAGTCCATGCAGCGGGGCAGTACGACCGTCGAGCCGGTCGCCGAAGACTACCCCTTCTGGGAGGAGGAGCACTTCGATCGCCCCGGTTACCCGAAACTGCATTTCATCGAGAAGGAATACGCGAGGGACTGGACGAACTGGTGGGTCCCGAACCGCGCCTGCGCCGAAGCCATGCTGCGCGCGGCCGGTTTCGAGATCCTCGACCACCCGGAGGCGGAAGTCTACGTCTGCCGCCGCATGGGGAGGTCCGGTCCGGGCCCGGTCTATCCGGCACGAGGCGAGAAGGCATGATCGAAGCGGCCAAGATCTGGAACGAACCCAACAACAAGTCGCACTGGGACCCCGAGCTGGACCCGGACTGGTCGCTTTACGCGGCCATGACCCGCGCGGCCTGCGATGCCATCAAGGGCGAGAACCCGGCGCTTCCCTGCGTGCTCGGCGGGATGTCGCCCATCGATACCGGCTTCGTCGCGAATCTGAAGGCCAAGGGCGTCCTCGACAAGGTCGACGTGGTGGCCGTGCATGGCTTCCCGCTGGACTGGAACCACTGGCAGATCCAGGAATGGCCGGCCAAGGTCGCGGAGATCCGCACGGCCGCCGACGGAAAACCCGTCTGGGTGACCGAGGTCGGCGTTTCCACCTTCGGCGCCGAGGAGGTCCAGGAATTCGGCCTGCGCCGCTCGGCGGAGCTGCTGATCGGGCAGGCGCCGCGGATCCACTGGTACAGCCTCTTCGACCTGCCGCGGGCCTGGCCGGCGACCACGCGCCACAAGGAGGCCGAAGGATCCTCCTACTACCGGCACTTCTACATGGGCCTGGTCCGCGAGGACGGGACGCCGAAGCTGGCCTACCGCCACTTCCCGGAGTTCACGCCTCATCTCGGCATCTGCCAGTGGTTCCATTTCGAGGACCACCGGCTCGACGACGCTGTGCGCCATCTGCGCACGCTGGGTGTCCGGCACCTGCGCACGGGCCTGTCCTGGGCCGACAGCTACCGCCCCAATGCGGACGCCTGGTTCGACCGGATGATGTCCGCACTCGACGAGTTCGACGTGACCGTGACCTTCTGCTTCACGCCGGAGCACATGGGCCCAGGCCGCCACCACACCAGCCCGCCGCACCGGCACGAGGACTTCGCCGAGTTCTGCGCCCGCATGATCCGCCGCTACTGCCCGGGCTGACCCGGAGGCCATGCTGGTCTATCGCGATGGGTCCGAGAGCGTCGACCCAAGGGTCCTGCTCTCGGACATCGGGCGGCGCCTTTCCCGCGCCCTGGACCACGATGCCGCGGTCGACTGCGTAATCGCCTTCGGAGAGGTGGAGGCGGCGCTCGCCGACGCGCTGTTCCCGACAGCCGACGGCCTCGCCCCAGAGGCGCAGCGCTGGCGCGCCGTCTCGGTGTCTCTGGGATGCCTTTTGCGGGCGACCTGGCGCGGCGCCCAGGAAGATGTCCGCGCCGCAGCGGCCCGCGAGGCGGCCGGCGGCCTGGATGCGATCCTGCGGAGCCACCTGCCCTCCCGGGTCGAGCGCCGCGTCGCGGAGGGCTACGCTTGGTACGCCCTCTACCCCGAGACCTATCTCGAAGCCGCGGAGGCCCTCGCCGCCAGCAGCGCCGGCCCGGTCCTCTGCGTCGGCATCCGAAGTATCGGCGCCGGACTGTCCGGCGTGGCCGCCGCGCCCTTCGCGGCGGCGGGACGCACGGTCGACGCGATCACCTTGCGCCCACGGGGACATCCGTTCGAGCGGCGCCCCGCCCTCGCGCCGGCGCTGGAAGCCTTCCTCGTCGAGCGCCGGGACCGCATGGTCCTGGTTGTCGACGAGGGACCGGGGCTCAGCGGCTCGTCCTTCTGCGGCACCGCCGCCTGTCTTGCCGCGCTGGGATTTCCGGAACAGCGCATCGTGCTGGTGCCCTCGGCCCTGCCGGACCCGGCGGGCTTCGTCTCGGCCGAGGCGCGGGAACGCTGGCCGCGGCATCCGAAGGCCCATGCGGGCTTCGAGGACGCCTGGCTGCCGCGCGGCCGCCTGGGCGCCGGGCTGAAGGACCTCGGCGGGGGCCTCTGGCGCAACCACGTCCCCATCGACGGCCCGCCGCCCGCGGTCCAGTTCCAGCACGAGCGCCGCAAGTATCTCGCCCGGCGCGACGGGCGGACCGTCCTCCTGCGCTTCGCGGGGCTCGGGCGCTACGGCACGCCCCGCTTGGCCCGCGCCGGGCGGCTGGCGGCGGCTGGGCTGGGCCCCGCGCCGCGCGGCCTGTCGGACGGCTTCCTGGCCCTGGACTGGATCGACGGCACCCCATGTCCGCGCGGCGCCCTCAATGACGGGCTCGCCCGTGCGGCGCTGGACCACGTCGCCCATCTCGGCTGCCATGAGCGCACCGGCGCGCCTGTTCGCGCCGCGGAACTGCGCGCGCTGCTGGAGACGAATGTCGGCGAAGGGCTGGGCGCGGCGTGGCTGGATCCCCTCCGTGCGGCGCTCGACCGGCATCTGGCCCGGCTAGACGGCATCGAGGCGGTCGCGGTGGACGGCCGGATGCTGCCGCACGAGTGGCTGCGGACCGAAGGTGGATTCTCGGGCGGCTTCGTGAAAGCCGACGCGCTGGACCATCACGACGACCACTTCTATCCCGGGACCCAGGATATCGGCTGGGACCTCGCCGGTCTTGGGGTCGAGTTCGGGCTGAAGCCGGTCGCGATCCGCGAAATGGCCGAGGCGCTTGCGGCACGCCTGCGCGACCCCGCGCTTCCGGCGCGCCTGCCCGTCCAGGAGGCGGCGTATGCTGCATTCCGCCTGGGCTATGCGCAGCTCGCCGCGGCGAGCCTTGCCGGCAGCGAGGACGGGCAGCGCTTCGGGCGTCTGGCGGCGCGCTATCGCCGCCTGCTGCGCCGCGCGGTCCTGCGCCTCGCGGCAGGATGAGGCCCGCTCAGCGCAGCGACAGGACGCCCAGCATCACCGCGCCCAGCACGATGCGGTACCAGCCGAAAGGCGTGAAGCCGTAGCGGCCGATGAAGGCCAGCACCGTCCTCACGACCGCGAGGGCCGCCAGGAAGGCCACCACGAACCCCACCACGATCAGCAGCGCATCGTTGGAGTTCAGCAGGTCGCGGCTCTTGTAGAGGTCGTAGCTGGCGGCCCCGAGCATGGTGGGGATCGCCAGGAAGAACGAGAACTCCATGGCGGTCTTGCGATCGACGCCGAGCAGCAAGCCGCCGAGAATCGTTGCGCCCGAGCGCGAGACGCCGGGAATCATGGCAAGGCACTGCGCAAGGCCGATGCCGAGGGTGAGGCGGATCGGGAAGCGCTCGATCCGGAAGTGCCGGGGCTCCCACTGGCGCCGCTCGATCAGCAGGATCGCGATGCCCCCCAGGATCAGCGCCCAGGAAACCACCCAGGGGCTGAACAGCACGGTCTTGATGAAGTCGCGCGCCAGCACGCCGATCACGACGGCCGGCAGGAATGCCAGGATGACCGCGATGGCGAAGCGCCGCGCGTCAGGGTCGGTGGGCAAGCCCACGGCCACGCGCCAGAGCCGTCCGAAATAGGCGAGGATCACGGCGAGGATCGCGCCGAACTGGATCACGACCTCGAAGACCCGTCCCTCCGGGCCCTGGAAGCCCAGGAGATCGACGAGAAGGATCAGGTGGCCGGTCGACGAGATCGGCAGGAACTCGGTCAGACCCTCGACGAGGCCGAGGATCGCGGCCTGGATGTATTCCATGGCGGCTGTGCTTCCGGGAAAGGTGCGGTGCGCGGGCATGGGCGTAGCACAGGGCCTGCCATGCCGGAAGCGGCAAGGATGGGATGCGGCCGGCGTTGGACCGGCTGCATCATCCGAGGTAGTATACCCCTGGAGGTGGTCTTGAGCCTGTCGGGACGACTGCGCGCCTATTTCCTGGCCGGCTGCCTGGTGACGGCGCCGCTGGCGCTGACTTTCTGGCTCGTCCAGCTGCTTCTGGGCGCGACCGATCAGTGGATCGATGCGCTGCTTCCGGCCTCGCTGCGGCCAGACGCCTTCCTTCCCTTCGCGGTGCCGGGCCTCGGCCTCGTTATCGTGCTGATCGCGGTGACGCTGGCGGGCATGCTGACGGCCGGCTGGATCGGCGTCTGGGTGGTCCGGCTGGGCGAGGCGATCCTGGTGCGCACGCCGATCCTGCGTCCGATCTACGGCACCGCGAAGCAGGTGGTCGCTGCGGTGATCAGCAGCTCCGGAAGCCCGCGGCAGGTTGTGGCGCTCGAGTACCCGCGGCCGGGGAGCTGGACGCTCGGCTTCGTGACCGGCCCCTCGACGGCCGAGATGCGGGCGATTTCGGGCAGCGCGCTGGTCGCCGTCCTCGTCCCGTCCACGCCGAACCCGACCGGGGCCTACCTGCTCTTCGTCGATCCGGCCGAACTGGTTCCCGTGGACATGCCGGCCGAGGACGCGGTGAAGCTGATCGTTTCCGGCGGGATCTGGAAGCCGCCGCCCAGGCCCGCCGGCTGACGGCGCGCCTTGCGGCGGCGGCGCTGCGCACCTACCCTTTGTATCATGGATATCCAGGAACTCGTCGTCAGGCCGGACCCCGCGGATCCGCGGCTCACCCGGCGCGTCAGCGGCATCGACCAGACCGGCCGCGCGGTCGAGACGGCCGTCACGATGGAGCGCCCGCTCACGCTCTTCCTCAACGCCCAGGAGATCGTCACCATGATGACGATCGCGGATTATCCCGAGTATCTGGCGCTTGGCTACCTGCTGAACCAGAACATGCTCCAGCGCGACGACCGGGTGACGGAGGTCGTCCACGATGAGGAGACGGAGACCGTCGTCGTCCGTACCGAGCGCGCGACGGATTACGAGCAGAAGCTCCGGAAGAAGACGCTGACCTCGGGCTGCGCCCAGGGCACCGTCTTCGGCGACCTGATGGAGCGGTTCGAGGAGGTCCGGCTGGCGCCCGAGGCCCGGCTCAGGACCTCGTGGCTCTACAGGCTGACCCACAAGATCAACACCGCGCCCAGCCTGTATCTGGAGGCCGGCGCGATCCATGGCTGCGTGCTCTGCCAGGAGGACAGGCCCCTGGCCTACATGGAGGACGTCGGGCGCCACAATGCGGTCGACAAGGTCGCAGGATGGATGTGGCGGCACGGCGTCGAGCCCGCCGACAAGATCTTCTACACGACCGGCCGCCTGACCTCCGAGATGGTGATCAAGACCGTGCAGATGGGGATACCGATCCTGGTCTCCCGCTCGGGCTTCACCGCCTGGGGCGTCGAGCTCGCACGGCAGGCGAACCTGACCCTGGTCGGCCGGGCGCGCGGCAAACGCTTCGTGGCGCTGGCAGGGCTCGAGCGCATCGAGTTCGACCTGGAGCCCGGCGAGCCCGGCGACGAGGACGACCGCCACCGCCGCAAGGGCAGCCGCGATGACGACTGACGGGACGCCGATCGCCGGCGTGCTGCTCGCCGGGGGGCTGTCGCGGCGCATGGGCGGCGGCGACAAGACGCTGCGCCCGCTGGGCGGGCGGGCGGTCCTCGACTGGGTGCTGGAGCGCGCGCGCGGTCAGGTCGGCCCCCTGGCCATCAACGCGAACGGCGATCCCGCCCGGTTCGCGGCCTATGGCCTGCCGGTGATCCCGGACGTCGTGCCCGGCTTCGCAGGGCCGCTGGCCGGGGTCCTCACCGGACTCGACTGGGCGGCCAGCCACGCGCCAGGGGTGGAATGGGTCGCGAGCTTCGCGACCGATGCGCCCTTCATCCCACGCGACCTGGTCGCCCGCTTGCTCGGCGCAGTCGCCGAAGACGGCGCCGATCTCGCCTGCGCGGCCTCGGGCGGTCAGCAGCACCCCGTCTTCGGCCTCTGGCCCGTGCGGCTCCGCTTGGATCTCCGCCGCGCGATGCTGGAGGACGGAATCCGCAAGGTCGATGTCTGGACGGCGCGCCACCGCCTCGCCGTGGCCGAGTTCGGGACGGATCCCATCGACCCCTTCTTCAACGCGAACCGGCCCGACGACCTTGCCGAGGCGGAACGCTTGGCGCAATCCGGCGCCATATAACCAGCCGCCTTCCGGCGCGCCCTGAAAGACGAAACGCCCGCCGGGCTTCCCCCGCGGGCGGTCCTGCGCTGGGGCCATGGCCCCGGCCTTGACCTCAATGCGCCGGCGCCCGGACGCTGGAGGTCGCGAAGGCGCTGCCGACCGGCGTCGCCACGTAGCCCTGCAGCACCACGGCGGACAGGACGGCAACCACGATGGCGGTTCCGACGCCCATGATGAAAGCCCGCATTCCACTCTCCCTCGGTAGCGCCGTCGCCGGCGCGTGCTCGCTCGAACTCGGCTGAGACGGCGCCGCGGCACCGGCCGTGGCGCACCGCTCACTCGGCCGGGGCGACGTGCCCGCCCTGGACCTTGGCGCCCTTGCCCTGGCGCGCCATCTCCTCCTGGAGCCACAGGCTATGGTGCTCGCGGGCCCAGTTCACGTCGACCTCGCCGCTGCCCATGGCGTCGAAGGCGCCCTCCATGCCGACCGAGCCGATGTAGATGTGCCCGATGATGCCGGCGACCATGACCGCCGCGATCAGGGCGTGGAGCATGTGCATCAGCTGCATGCCGTCCACGCCGGTCGCGTAGAACGGGAACATCAGCATGTAGCCCGTCACCGACATGGCCGCACCGCCCAGGACGACCAGCCAGAAGATCACCTTCTGCCCGGCGTTGAAGCGCTTGGCCGGCGGGTGCTTGCCCTTGGAGAAGAGCCCGCCGGCCTGGCTGATCCAGGCGACGTCGAGCGCGTTCGGGATGTTGTCCTTCACCCACAGCACGAACATCAGCACGATGCCGAGCACGAAGGGGAAGCTCAGGAAGTTGTGCGCGAACTTGCCGATCTCGGTCAGGGTCGCGAAGGCCTCGGGCCCGACGAGCGGCAGCACGAGCGTGCGGCCGAAGATCAGGTTCAGCCCCGAGAGGCCAAGCACGATGAAGCTGCTGGCGGTCAGCCAGTGGGCGTACCGGTCCAGGCCGCCGAAGCGGGTGATGGTTCGGCCGGACGGGCCGGCATCGATCCTGATGCGGCCGCGGACCGCATAGAAAAGCGCGAGCCCAGCCACCACGGCAAGCAGCAGGCCGCCCGCCGCCGCCTTCAGGGTGCCCTCGCGGAACTCCCGCCATTCCCGGCCCTCCGGGTGCTGCAGGACCGCGGCCTTCCGGTCGGGGATCGAGATGCGTCCGCTGATGTCGCCTGCCGGCGCCTGCAGCGCCCGGAGGAGCGCCGCGTCGTTGGCGGGCACAGCCTGCTGCGCCATGGCCTTGGGCGGCACCACCAGGGGCACCGCCGTCATCAGGGTCACGAGCGCCACCGCGCGAAGGATCTTCATGACGATCATGCCTGTTCTCCTTGCCGGGGCGTCAGGCGCCCGCGCTCTCCCGATACGCGACGGACCAGCCCCAGGCGCCGGATCCGTAGCCGCGCTTGACCACGCGCTCCTTGTAGATGGCCGCGACCATGTCGCCCTCGCCGGCCAGCAGCGCCTTGGTCGAGCACATCTCCGCGCAGAGCGGCAGCTTGCCCTCGGCCAGGCGGTTCGAGCCGTACTTCTGGTACTCGACCGGCGTGATGTCGTCCTCGGGGCCGCCCGCGCAGAAGGTGCACTTGTCCATCTTGCCGCGGGATCCGAAGTTGCCGACCTGCGGATACTGGGGCGCGCCGAAGGGGCACGCGTAGAAGCAGTAGCCGCAGCCGATGCACAGGTCCTTGTCGTGCAGGACCACGCCCTCGGCGGTCTTGTAGAAGCAGTCGACCGGGCACACGGCCATGCACGGCGCGTCCGTGCAGTGCATGCAGGCCATGGAGATCGACCGCTCGCCGGGCTGGCCATCGTTGATGGTCACGACGCGGCGGCGGTTGATGCCCCAGGGCACCTCGTGCTCGTTCTTGCAGGCGGTGACGCAGGCGTTGCACTCGATGCAGCGGTCGGCGTCGCAAAGGAACTTCATACGGGCCATTTCAGTCGCCTCCCGGGATCACGCCGCCTCGATGCGGCACAGCGTGACCTTCGTCTCTTGCATGAAGGTGACGGGGTCGTAGCCATAGGTCGTCAGCGCGTTGACGCTTTCGCCCAGCACGATCGGGTCGGTTCCAGGCGGGTACTTGGCCCGCTGGCTCTTGCCCTCCCAATGGCCGGCGAAGTGGAAGGGCATGAAGGCCACGCCCTTGCCGACGCGCTCGGTGACCAGCGCCTTGACCCGGGCGCGCGAATTGCCCTCGGGCCCGTAGACCCAGACCATCCCGCCGTCCTTGATGCCGAGGCGGCTGGCGTCCTGGGGATTGACCTCCACGAACATGTCCTGCTGCAGCTCGGCCAGCCACTTGTTGGACCGCGTCTCCTCGCCGCCGCCCTCGTACTCGACGAGGCGGCCCGAGGTCAGGATGATCGGGAAGTCCTTCGAGACGTCGCGGGCCTGGACCGTGCGGCCGATGTTCGGCACGCGGAAGTCGCGCTTGTCCTCCAGCGTCGGGTACTTGGCGACCAGGTCGCGCCGCGGCGTGTAGATGGGCTCACGGTGCACCGGGACCGGGTCCGGCAGGTTCCAGGCGACAGCCCGTGCCTTCGCGTTGCCGTAGGCCAGGCAGCCGTGCTCCATCGCGACACGGATGATGCCGCAGGACAGGTCCGTGGCCCAGCTCACCGCGTCGGGATTGGCGCCGCCGATCTTCTGGATCGTCGCCAGTTCCTCGGCGGTCAGCTCGCTGTCCCAGCCGAGCTTCTTCAGGATCCCGTAGGTGAACTCGGGATAGCCGTCCGTGATCTCGGAGCCCTTGGAGTAGGACCCCTCGGCCAGCAGCGTCTGCCCTTCGCGCTCCACGCCGAAGCGGGCGCGGAAGGTGCCGCCGCCTTCCTTCACGTGCAGGCTGGTGTTGTAGAGGATGTGCGTGCCGGGATGCTTCATCTCCGGCGTGCCCCAGCACGGCCAGGGCAGGCCGTAGAACTCGCCCTTCAGCGGCCCGGAGGTCGCCCGCAGCGTGATCTTGTCGAAGTCGCCCTGGTGCTGCATGTGCATTTTCAGGCGCTCCGGCGACTGGCCGGAATAGCCCGTGGAGATGCAGCCCAGGTTGATCTCGCGCAGGATGTCCTCGGGAACCGGGCGGTTGCCCTCGATCTTGATGCGCTTGAACATCTCGTCGGCGAAGCCAAGCTTCCGGGCGAGCAGGTACAGCGCCTCGTAGTCGTCCTTGCTCTCGAAGACCGGCTTGACCACCTGCTCGCCCCACTGGATCGAGCGGTTGGATGCCGTGCGCGAGCCCGAGGTCTCGAACTGGGTGCAGATCGGCAGCAGGTAGGTGCCGTTCCGCCGCTCCGAGATCGCGGCGAAGGTGGTCGGGTGCGGGTCGGCGACCACCAGCAGCTCGAGCTTCTCGAGGCCGTGGCGCATCTCCGGCATGCGGGTGACGGTGTTGCCGCCGTGCCCGAAGACGACCATGCCCTTGATCAGGTCGGGCTGGTCGACCTCCTCGCGCTTGGCGAGGACGGCATCGAACCAGCGGGTGGTCGGGATGCCCTTTTCCTCCATCAGCTTCTTGGAGGCGAAGCGCGAGAGCAGGTAGTCATAGGGGACGTCCCAGACGCGCGCCCAGTGCTTCCAGGCGCCCTCGGCCAGGCCGTAGTAGGCCGGCAGCGAGGTGACGTCGAGGCCGAGATCCGTCGCGCCCTGCACGTTGCAGTGGCCGCGGAAGATGTTGGTCCCGCCGCCCTCGTTGCCGACGTTGCCGGTCGCGAGCTGGAAGATCGAAAGGGCGCGGACGTTGGCGGTGCCGACCGTGTGCTGGGTGATGCCCATGCACCAGATCATGGTCGAGGGCTTGTTCTTCGCCATGGTCTCGGCGACGCGCCTGACCTGCTCCGCCGGGATGCCCGTGACGTCGGTGACGACGTCGGGCGTCCACTTCTTCACCTCCTCGCGGATCTTGTCCATCCCGTAGACGCGCTGGCGGATGAACTCCTTGTCCTCCCAGCCGTTCTCGAAGATATGCCAGAGCATGCCCCAGACGAAGGGGATGTCGGTGCCCGGGCGGATCCGGACGTATTCGGTCGCGTGGGCCGCCGTGCGGGTGAAGCGCGGGTCGACGACGATCATCTGGGCGCGATTGATCTCCTTGCCGCGCAGCACGTGCTGCAGCGACACGGGATGGGCCTCGGCGGGGTTGCCGCCGATGATCATCATCGCCTTGGAATTGTTGATGTCGTTGTAGGAGTTCGTCATGGCGCCGTAGCCCCAGGTGTTCGCCACACCTGCGACCGTGGTGCTGTGACAGATCCGCGCCTGGTGATCGATCGAGTTGGTGCCCCAGAACGCCGCCATCTTGCGGAAGAGATAGGCGCCCTCGTTCGAGAACTTGGCAGAGCCCAGCCAGAACACCGATTCCGGGCCCGAATTCTGCCGGATCTCCAGCAGCTTCGTCCCGATCTCGTCGATGGCCTGGTCCCAGCCGATCCGCCGCCACTCGCCGTCGACGAGCTTCATGGGATACTTCAGGCGCCGGTCGCCATGGGTGAGCTCGCGGACCGAAGCTCCCTTGGCGCAATGACTACCCAGGTTGATCGGGCTCTCCCAGCCGGGCTCCTGCCCGACCCAGACACCGTTCTGCACCTCGGCGATCACCGTGCAGCCCACCGAGCAGTGGGTGCAGATGTTCTTCCTCTTCACGACCTCGACACCGGGCGTGTGCGGCCCGGCCTCGGCGCGCCGAACGGTGGCCGGCGACAGCATGCCGGCGGCCGCGAGGCCTCCCGCGGCCAGGCCGGAGCGCCGGAGGAAGGTCCGGCGATCGACGGCACCGGACGCGGCGGCGGCCAGCACCCCCGACAGGCGCGGCCGGCCCGCGGGAGCGGTGTTCTTCTTGACGAGCATCCTCGGTTTCCTCCCGCGCTCAGTACCCGTTGACCCGGTAGTAGGTCTTCACGTGGTCGGTCTCCTGGTAGCGCTGCTTGGACCGCGTCTCGGCGGTCTCCTTGGCCTCGGCCGGAAGCGCGGCCAGCGGCACGGCCGCGGCGGCACCCGCGGCCCCGATCCCGACGTTGCGCAGGAATGCGCGACGCTCGATTCGGGGCTTCCTGTTGTCCTCGCTCATCGCTCCGCCTCCACTCGCTGCATCCGCGCCTGTGCTTTCCTGTCCGCCGCGGTCATCCGATCATCCGGAAGGCTTCTGCCTCGACCGCCATGAATTCCCGGCCGACTGTGCCGACCGCCCGATAGAAGACGGCCGCTTCGGCCTTCTCCAGATCCTGGAAGAAGCGGCTGGCCCAACGGGCCATGTGCCGCTCGAAGAACTGCCGCTGCGCGGCCGGCTCCGCGGGATCGCCGAAGGCGCCCGCGATCAGGCCGGCCATCATCTCGCACAGCGATGCGATGTGGTCCTCGGGCTCCGCGCGGCCCTCGGCTCGGTCGATCCCCAGCGCCGCCATGTCGCCACGCAGGATCGCCAGCGGCCGCTCGTTCAGGAAGCCCGTGAGATAGAAGGAGCCGTAGGGCAGCAGTTCGCCCCGGCCGACACCGATGAAGAGGTCGTGATACTCGCGCTCGACGGCAGCGGGGTCGGCTGACCTGGCCGCCGCGCCAAGGGCCGCCAGCGCTTGGCCGAGGGCGCCTTCATCGCCCGTGATGGCGCCGACGCGGCCCAGCGTGCCGGCATCGGGCGGACCGGCGAGCAGCGTCGCGAGCAGCCCATAGGCATGGGCGCGCAACATCTCCGCCCCGTCGGGCGCACCATGGGTGTGACCGTTCGCCATGCAACCGCACCCGCAGAAGCGGGCGCTCTCCCTGAACCGTTCGATCGGGTCCCCTACCGACTGGGTCGTTGGCTGCCCAGACTGGTAGGACCAATTTCATTGTTAACCCAACAAATCCCGCGAAGCAAGCGGGACCCAACCCTTTGGCGTAGGCGCATAAGGCTAGGCACACCGTCCTTAGCTCGGCATCGCCCCGCCATGCCGGCGCCTCCGCCGCTCCGGCGCGGACGGCGGCTCCGTCGCTGGCATGCGGTCCGCGGGCGGCTCCGCGTCCACGGGCGTCATAGTGACGGCGACAGGGGCCTCCGGCGCCGTCCCGTCCGCGCGAACCTGCGCGTCGCGGGCCGGTACGGGTGTGGCTTCCTCGCCGGTGCCCTGCTCTGCGGTGGCCTCTTTGCCGGTCGCATACCCGGGCGTCGCCTGATCCCCGATCGTCTGCTCGGCCGCGACCTCTTCATCGGCCGCCGCGGCACCGGCCGTGTCCTGCATTGCCGGGTCCGCCGCCTGTTCGCCCTGCCCCTCCTCCACCTGCGTTCCGAGGATCCGGGTCAGGTAGCGCTTGGCGTCGTCGATCGGCAGGAGCTGCCCGTAGCCCGGCGCGTTGTAGTCCCAGTCGTAGTCAGCGAGCGTCTTGTAGTTCCGGATGTCGGGGTCAGTGACCCAGAGCTTGCGCAGGGCTTGGCTCCGCAGATCCGCCGGGACGCCCGCACGCATGAACAGGCTGAAATCGCTGCCGGGTCCAAGGCTGTCGATGGACGGAAGGGAGGACAGATCGAAACCCTCCTCCGCCACGCACCCCGGCGGCCGCCCCGCGCCCGGCAAGACCCCGGCAGCGTCGGGGGCCGCCCCGGCAGCGCCGGCCGCATCGGCGCCGGGCGGCGCATCCCGCCCGGCGGACTGCTCGCCCTCGTGCCGCGCAGCGCGCTTCAGCCGGGACCAGCGGCCCAGGAACCCCGTGCCCTCGCCGTCCCCCCCGCCCTTCTCACTCATCCTCGTCCCATCCCTGGCTCCAGCGTCCGGACCGGTCGCGGACGGCCAGCGCCTCCGGATCCGCGCGGTCCCGCTCGCGCTTGTAACGGCGGCGCTCGACATGGTGGGTCGCCACGAACTCCGCGAGCCAGGCCTGCAGTGGCACCGGCAGCGGCAGGGATTCAACCAGATCGTCGCCGGTATCGGCATGGGCATGCGCCTCGCCCGGATCGACGGTGACGGCCAGCAGGCGCATGCCGGGCTCGCGGTCGCTGCGGCGCAGGACCACGTAGACCGATGGCGTGGGGGATTCCAGGTTGAACTTGTAGTTGGCGGTCTCGCCGGGATAGATCGTCACCTCGGCCGTGCCGGCGAGCCACCGGGTCAATCCCGGGGCCTCGGCCAGCACCGTCCAAGGCGCAGTCTCCGGTGCACCCGGCAGGACGTCGACCACGCGCCAGGCGTGGTCCTGCCAGCGGCTTTCGATGGCGCGCCGCTCCACCACGACGCAGACCGGTTTGCTCTCCGGCTGCTTGGGCACAGGCTCGTCCATGGCGCCTCTCAATTCCCTTCGATCAAAGGCAGGTTAACCAGGAGGTTCTGCGGCTTCAGCCGCAGGACGCCGCCCGGCGTCATGGCCATGGCCATGTAGACCGGACGGCCCGACACCCGAGGCAGCATGACGGACGGGTCGGCGAAGTCGATCCGGAACAGGGCGAGGATCCGGTACATGCGGTCCTCGTCGACGGCGCGCCCCTCGTAAAGGTCGTTCAGCACGGCCGTCGCCTCGGCGTCGAGGCCGAGATGCCAGACCCAACGCTCGTCCGAGATCTGCTGCACGGGCTGGATCGAGATCGCGACATCCAGGAAGTGCCGCGTCCAGGCCTCCAGGACGCGGCATAGGGCGTCCAGCCCGGGGCGTCCGAAGGTCGTCTCCAGGACGGTGTCGAACCGGTCGGAGCGCTCCCAGTAGACGTCGCCGTTGTGCTCGTTCAGCACGTCCAACTCGATCCCGCGCAGCGACGTGCCCGCCTCGGAGACCAGCCGGCCCAGCGCGCCGAACCCGCCGTCCTGCGCGCGGGCCTCGACGATCTCCTGGTCGGCGACCAGCACCGCTCCCTGCTCGATGCGGACGCGCTGCGCCCGGAACAGCAGTTCCGCAGCTCGGAGCCGGAGGGGATCCTCGGTCCCGTCAAGCACGCCCCGCAGGACCGCATGGACGATCTGGTCCAGGAACAGCGCCGGCACCGCCCGTGCCTGGCCGCGGACGACCGCGAGGTAGGCGGCCTCCAGCGTCGGGTGGGCCAGCAGCAGATCTCGGAAGGCCAGGAAGACCTCCCAGTTCTCGCGCGCATCCGCGTCCCGGATGGCCGCGATGCGGGACGGCTGGACCGGGGATGCCGGCGCATCGAGCAGCGCCGCGTGCAGCGAGCGCTCGGCCTCGCAGGATTCGGCGATCGGGCTGATCTCCGGCCGCAGGAGATAGGCGCGCAGGAAGTCATCGGTCACGGCCAGCCCGCCGCCCGCCCCGGGCGCCAGGAGGCGGTACCCAGAGCTCGTCCAGAAATCGCGGCTCATGTCCTGCCCCCGGCCAGCTTCACGAGATCGATCCCCTGCGCCTCCGCGCTGCGGAACCCGTCCTCGGGCTCGATCGTCCAGATGCGCGCGTGCTCAGCCTCGCGCGGGGCGCGCACGGTCCGAAAGCCCTCCTTGATGCCGTCGCCGTCCCATTCCCGGGTGACGGCCAGCAGCGTGTTGACCGGATGCTTCGCGCAGAGGCTCTGCGCGAAGGCGACCTCCTCGCGGGCGACCGGCTCGGCGGCCTCGAAGGAGGGCGCGCCCCAATGGTCGAGGAACGCCTGCGCGAGGGTGCGCACGACCTCCTCCCGCTCCGCCTCGGTCGCCTCGGAGACCACGACGAAGCTGGACCAGCCCAGGCTGGCGATCCCCAGGAAGCCGTTGGCGAAGGCCTGCCGCTCCTTGCCGGCCACCGTCGCGGGATCGCGGTTGAGGAACGCGAAGGCGCCCGAGACCGCCCATTCGCCGGGCTCGGCGGCCCTGCCGAAGACCTGTAGGTCGGACCCGTCCATCCGGATCGTCCGGGGCAGCCGCAGCGCTCCGCCTCCCGCTTCCATCACCCCCGCTCCATCAGTGCGCGCATCCGTCACGTCCGCCATCTCACAACCGCCAAGTCGGACCGTCCAGGACGAGCTCGAGCCCGAACCGCCGGCCATCCGCGAGAACCATCGCCCCGGTTTCATCCATGTCCCGGAAGAGCCCCGCGATCTGGCTGCCGCCGATGAGCCGCGTGACCTGCCGGCCCAGCCCCGGCGTGCGCGCGAGCCATTCCCGGCGGACGGGAGCGAAGCCTTCTTCCGTGAAGCGCGTGATCCAGCCCAGCAGGAAGCGCGCCCAGCACCCGGTGAGCTCCGGCACCTCGACCTCTCCGAAGCCCTCCTCCCAAAGCGCGGTGCGGCCCACATGCCGGCCGGGATCGGGGTCGTCGGGATCCCCCGTCACCTCGATCTCGGCGCCGAGCACGAGCCAGGCCGGCACCCCGTCCCGGTCGGCCCCGGCGGCGAGACGCACCCCGCCGACGCAGGCGCCGTCGACATCGATACGGTCGGGCCAGGCGAAGGTGACGGGCTTGTTGGGCGGGCCGAGCGCGCCAATGGCCTCGCGCAGCGCCAGGGCACCGGCGTAGAGGACGGTCAGCGCCTCGCGGCGCGGCTGCTCAGGCTCCAGGACGACGGCGCAGTCCAGACGGTCGGTCCGGCGCGACCAGAAGAGCGCGCCGGCACCGATCTCCTCGGCGCGCGCACAGGCTGCCGAGAAGGCGCCCGAACCCGCGATCGCCACAGATTCGTAGACCGGCGGGATGCTCAGCTCCGGGAGCGCCATAGCTGGTAATACCATTCTAAGAACGAGGTCGCTAATATGGTCCGCCTCCGATCGGGGGCGCAAACGAAAGCTCCGGGGAAGAACGCGGTCATGACCAACCAGGGACGCACCGTCCTGCTCTGCGATTGCGAGGGAAGCATGCCGCTCGACGGCCGCGCCCTTGCCGCGACCTGCCGGGGCTTCGACGGACAGGCCGCGACGCAGCTCTGCCGCGGCCAGCTCGGCCGCTTCGCCGAGGCCCTGGGGCAGGACTCCGCGCTGCTCGTGGGCTGCACCCAGGAAGCGCCGCTGTTCGACGAGCAGGCCGATGAGGTTGGCACCAGCGTCGACCTGCGCTTCGTGAACATCCGCGAGCGTGCCGGCTGGTCCGACGAGGGCGCGGCGGCGACGCCGAAGATCGCCGCCCTGCTGGCGGAGGCGGCGCTCGACCTGCCGCCTGTCGCGCAGATCCCGCTGAAGTCCGAGGGCGTCGCGCTGGTCTATGGCCGCGACGAGCGCGCCATCGAGGCCGCAAGGCAGCTCGCCGACCGCCTCGACGTCACGGTGCTGCTGGACCGGCCGGCCGAGATCCTGCCACCGCGGCGCACCGACTTCCCCGTGCTGCGCGGCACGGTGGTGCGTGCATCGGGCTATCTCGGCCGCTTCGAGCTCGAGGTCGACGACTACGCCACGCCGGCGCCGTCGTCTCGGGCTGCGCTGGCCTGGGGCCCTGCGCGGCGCGGCGCGAAGTCGAGCTGCGATCTCATCATCGACCTGACGGGCAATCCGCCACTGTTCCCGGCGGACCACAAGCGCGACGGATACCTGCGCGTCGATCCCGGCAATCCGGCGGAGGTCCAGCGCCTGCTGTTCCGCGCGGCCGACCTGGTGGGCGAGTTCGAGAAGCCGCTCTACGTCTCCTACCGCGCGGAGCTGTGCGCGCATTCGCGCTCGCGCAAGACCGGCTGCACCCGCTGCCTCGAAGTCTGCCCGACGGGGGCCATCGCCCCGGCAGGCGACCATGTGGCGATCGATCCCTATGTCTGCGCAGGCTGCGGAAGCTGCGGCGCCGTCTGTCCGACGGGCGCGGCCACCTACGCCCTGCCGCCTCCAGACGCGCTGCTGGGCCGGGTGCGCACGCTGCTCTCGACCTACCGGGCCGCGGGCGGCCGGGACGCGGTGCTACTGTTCCACGACGAGACCCATGGCGACGCGCTGATCGAGCTGCTGGCACGGCACGGCTCCGGTCTTCCCGCCCGCGTGATCCCGGTGCTGGTGAACAGCACCACCCAGATCGGGGTCGAGGTCTTCGCGTCCGCCTTCGCCTATGGTGCCTCGGCCGCGAGGGTCCTGCTGCCGGCGCGCCGGCGCGAGGACATCACCGCTCTTGCCCGCCAGCTCGGCCTTGCCGAATCCGTCCTGTCCGGCCTCGGCTTCGGCAGCGGCCGCGTCGGCCTGATCGAGGCCGACGATCCCGATGCCCTGGCCGACGCCCTAGGGCCGCTGCCGACCGGTGGCGCCGCCGAACCCCGAGACTTCCTTCCGCTCGGCGACAAGCGCGGGCTGGCGCGGCTCGCGATGCGCCAGCTCCACGAGGCCGCCCCGACACCGGTGGACGTGCTGCCCCTGGCCTCTGGAGCGCCGTTCGGCCGGATCCAGGTGGATGCCGAGGGCTGCACCCTGTGCCTGTCCTGCGTGCCGGCCTGCCCTACGGGCGCACTGACGGACAACGCGGACCGGCCGCAGCTCAGCTTCGTCGAGGATGCCTGCGTCCAGTGCGGGATCTGCAAGAACACCTGCCCCGAGAAGGTGATCTCCCTGGTTCCGCAGATCGACTTCACCGATGCCGCACGCACACCGCGGGTCATGAAGCAGGAGGAGCCCTTCCACTGCATCCGCTGCGGCAAGCCGTTCGGGACCAAGTCCTCGGTCGAGCGCGTCGCGGCGAAGCTGGCGGGCAAGCACTGGATGTTCCAGGACAGCGCGCTGGTGGACCGCATCAAGATGTGCGGCGACTGCCGGGTCGTCGCCCAGGCGCAGATCGAGCTGGATCCCTATGCCGGGCCCGAGCGGCCGAAACCCCGTACAACCGACGACTATCGCTGAGGGAAAGGGTGCCGCGGCGGGCCAGGGTCCCGCCGTCAGGATTCCAGCACGACCTCGACCTCGGACATCTCCGTCAGCCGATCCGCCAGCAGCGGCGTGCAGGATATCTCCAGGATCCCGAAGGCGGCCGATGGCAGGATGCGGTCGAGCTCACCCACGAGCCCGTTGCGCGATACGAACGTTCTCAGCAGCTCGGCGTTGACGTCCCGCTCCGGGCGTCGCCGGGCTGGCGGATCGGAACGCCGGGTGAAATGCACCTTGTAGCGGCGGAACATGGCGGTCTCCCCGGCCATCAGCGCTGCTGCGCCGGCGCGGCGGCGGGCGGTGCCTCGGGACCGTCTCCGCCCAGTAGGCCGACCGCGCCCACGGCGGCCACGCCGCCGCCGGCGAGCGCCGCTCCCAGGATCGCCCAGCGGAGCATCCCGGCTAGGCGACGGACGGCCTGCTCGACCAGGAACCAGGACACTGCGCCCAGGAAGAATGCCGCGCGGCCATCCATGTCACGCGCCGTGTCGCTGAGGGTACCGAGGAATCCCACGGCGGCTCCGACGAAATCGGTCAGATTGATGCTGTCCAAGAGGCTTTCCCGCGTTGATTCGCGCCCGCTATAGCCCATGCGCCACGGCCTGTCACCGGCCCCACCGCAAAGTGGGGCCGTGACATCCGTCCGCCGCGCTCAGCGCGGCCGGGTCTGCTGCTCCAGCCATCGGACCAGGGCGCGGCGCTCCTCTGGATCGCCGATGACCTGGACAGGCATCTTGGAGCCGGGGGTGACGATATGAGGGCCGAGCCCGAACAGCTCGTCCACCTTCTCGGGCGTCCAGACGAAGTCCAGCGTCCTCAGCGCGGGCGAATAGGGATAGCCGTCCAGCGTCCCCACCTTGCGACCGAAGATGCCGTACAGCGTCGGCCCGGCACGGTTCGCCCCGTCCGGCTCCACCGTATGGCACGCGACGCAGCGCCGGAACAGCACCGCGCCGCGGTCCTGCCCGGCCGAGGCGCCCCATGGCGCCAATGCGACCCGCGGCGCCGTGGCCGGGCCCGGCGCACGCGCGGGCGGGCCCAGCTCGTCCCCGGTTCCCGCATCCCAGATCCGCACGAGCCCGTCCGCGCCGCCGGTGTAGAGCGTCCGGCCGGCGGGGTCGAAGGCGAGCCCCCAGGCCGCGCCGCGATGGGCGGAGATGCGGCGCAGGCGCTCGCCGGACGCCGAGACGATGCTCACCGTCCCATCGACGCCGCCGATCGCCAGCACGCCCGTGCCCGGCGCTGCCGCCAGCGCGAGGGCCGGAAGGGGCCCCAGCGCCACCGTGCGGATGGGCTCTCCGTGCGGCAGGCGCCACTGGCGCAGCCCGCCATCGGTCCCGACGGCGGCCAAGCCGTCGGGACCGGTGAAGGCAAGGCCGTTCACCGCAAGGCCGCCGGCCTCCAGGCTGCGCTCGAGAGTGCCGTCGCCGACGCGCCAGATCCGGACGAAGCCGTCCTGCCCGCCGGCCGCCACCAGGCGGCCGTCCGGCGAGAAGGCGACGGCGTTGGCGTTCCCCGCGGCGCCCTCCAGCGTGCGCCCCTCGCCCGAGGCCAGGTCCCACAGGCGCACGGTCTGGTCCCAGCCGGCGCTGGCCGCGGTCCTGCCCGCGGGATCGATCGCCAGGGACGCGATACGGCCGCCATGCCCTTCCATGCGGCGCACGGGCCGGGCGTCGTCGAGGTCCCACAGGATCAGCAGGCCATCGTCGCCGGCAGAGAGCGCGCGGCCGTCCGGCAGCATCGCGACCGCGTTCACCGCGGCGTCGTGGCCGTAGAGGATCGCGGCCGGCCTGCCGCCCTCCACGTCCCAGCGGATCAGGGAATAGTCGAAGCCGCCCGACAGGACCTGCCCGGCCGCCCCCACCGCGACCGCCTTGACGGGCCCGCCATGGCCGGCGAGATCCGCCCGTGCCGCCATCGCGGCCATCACGAGCCCGAGCGAAACGACGATCCTTGCCAGTGCCATGCGGCGCCCCTTCGAAGCCTTTTGGCACGTTAGGCGCCAAGGGGCTGGCGGTCGAGGGCGGGGCCGCTTCGGAATCGTCGCGCCTGCCCGCGGCACACCGCAAAAGCAAAGGGGGCGCGGGACCCGGTCCCGCGCCCCCTCGGTAGCGGATGGCGTCAGGCCGTCCGCTTCAGCGCCGTCATCCGGTCGCGGTCCGACCGGAAGCGCTCCAGGTGCCGCTGGATCAGCGAGCGCGCCTCGGCCGGAAGCGCGTCGACCTGCAGCGCGTTCTCGTGGCGGCGCACGGCCTCGCTCTCGCCGCGCTCGACCTCCTTGAGCACCGCTTCGCGGTCCTGTCCGGTCACCGCCGACTTCAGGTTCACGAAGAAGCGGTGGGCGCTGCCCAGGATGGTCGCGCTGTCGGAGGGCTGCCCGCCGAGCCGCGTGACCATGTCCTGAAGCTCGCGCACCATCGAGGCGCGCTGGCTCGCCAGATCGGTGAACAGCGTCTTCAGGTCCGCGTCCTTCGCGTCCTTCGCGGACTCGCGGTAGCCCTCGTTGCTGTCTTCGGTGATCTGGATGATGTCGTTCAGGGTCTCGATCGCCTTGCTGTTGTCCATGCGATTCTCCAAGGGGGCTACGGTTGTGCCGTTCATCGGCGGGCTCAACAGTGAAGCCGCGCGGGCGTTCCGCCGCCCCTTGGGTCAGCGCGTCTCGATGGCCCCGTCGATGGGCACCTCGAGGCCGATCTCGGGAATCGTCAGCACCACGCGGGCCTTGAGAGCACCGCCGTCCGCCAGGTGCCCTGCGGCCATCGCATCCCTGACCGCCTGCTCGATTTCGCGCTGGGACGTGACCCCGACCTTCTTCAGGAACTTCCGGATGCTCATATTGAAGACGTCCTCGTCCATCGCTGCCTCCCTCCTGCGGCCGTCGCTGCGTCGAGCCTAGCCCGCGTCGCCGCCGTTTCGAACCCTGTTCTCACCTGTTCTCAAGAGTATCCGCCGTGACACGCCTCGAGATCATCAGCCGGTCGCCGAAGCGCGCCACCGGGCTGCCGCCGCTTCTCTTCGTCCATGGCGCCTTCTGCGGCGCCTGGATCTGGGACGAGCACATGCTCCCCTACCTTGTGGAGCGCGGCCTCGCCGTCCATGCGGTGTCGCTGCGCGGCCACGGCGACAGCCCTGGCCGTTGCGACCTCGACCGATTCGGGCTCGACGACTACGCGGCCGACGTCGAAACGGCGATCGCAACCCTCGGCGGGCCGCCACCCGTACTTGTCGGGCATTCCATGGGCGGCATGGTGGTGCAGCGCGCCATGGAGCGGTGCGGCGCCGCGGGCGCGGCCCTGATGGCCTCCGCCCCGCCGCACGGCCTCTGGAGCTCGACCTGGAGCCTCGCCTGGCGCCACCCGCGGGTCTTCCAGCAGATCGCGCTGCTCCAGACCTTCGGGCCCGGCGCGGTCGATCCCTCCGGGATCCGCGGCGCCTTCTTCTCGGACCGCATACCGGAAGCCGATCTGCTCCGCTTCGAGCCGCGCATGCAGCGGGAATCCCGGCGCGTTCAGATGGAGATGATGGGCCTGCGCCTGCCGCCCCGCCCGCCCGGCGTCCCGGTCCTGGTGATGGGCGCCGAGGAGGACGTGTTCTTTCCCCGCATTGAGATCGAGGCGACGGCCCGTGCCTTCGGGACGCAGGCGCGGATCTTTCCCCGCATGGGCCACGCGATGATGCTCGAGCCCGGCTGGCGCGACGTGGCCGATGCGATCGCCGACTGGACGGCCGAGCGGTTCGGCGGAACCCGCCGGGCCGCGTCGTGAAATCGCCGGGTCTACACCTTCCGCGCGGGTGGGCGCCGCCCCATATCCCCGGCATGAACCCGATCAGCCTCGTCCTGAACATCCTGTGGATCGTCACCGGCGGCATCTGGGCCGCCCTCGGCTGGCTGGTCGCCGCCGTGCTGATGGCGCTGACGATCGTCGGAATCCCGTGGGCCCGCGCGGCGGTCACGATCGCCAGCTACAGCCTGCTGCCATTCGGGCGCCGCGCCGTGCCGCGCGACGAGTTCCGCGGGCGCGAGGACATCGGGACCGGCGCGCTGGGATGGATCGGCAATCTGGTCTGGCTGGTCCTGGCGGGGTGGTGGCTCGCGCTCATGCATCTGGGGCTCGCCATCGCCCTCGCGCTGACGCTGATCGGAATCCCTTTCGCCTGGGCGCACCTGAAGCTGGCCGCCCTCTCCCTCTGGCCGATCGGGCGCGAGATCGTGACGGACGAGGAGTACGCGGCGCGGTTCGCCGCATACCGCTGATCCCGGGCCGGCCCGCCCTCCGGCTCAGTTCATGGTGCGCGGCGGCTGGATGGTCAGCGCATGGCCGATCGCCGTCTTCAGGACCTCGGGCTCGAAGGGCTTCGAGATCAGGAAGGCCGGCTCGAGCTGCTCTCCTGTCAGGAGGCGCTCCGGGAAGCCCGTGATGAAGATCACCGGCACGTTGGTCGAGCGCAGGATCTGCTGCACCGCGCGGATGCCGCTGTCGCCGCCCTTGAGCTGGATATCCGCCAGGATCAGCTCGGGACGCCCCTCCTCGGCCAGGCGCCGTGCCTCCTCCTCGCGTGCCGCCTGTCCGATCACCTCGTGCCCCCAGCCGGTCACGAGATCCGCGATGTCCTCGGCGATCAGGGGCTCGTCCTCGATGATCAGGACTCGGACGTTGCCGACCGCCGCCATCTCGCTCCGGGCTCGGTCGAGATCCACGCGGATCTCGCTGGGCTCCATGCCGAGGATCCGCGACACCTCGTCGAAGGAGAAGCCCTCCAGCGAGATCAGCAACAGCACTTGGCGCTGCCGCGGAGGCAGGCTGGCGAGCCCACGGACCCCTCCGGCATCGAGATCGTCCGGATCGTCACCGAGCGCGCCTTCCGGGTCGATCAGGGACCAGACGTCATGGAACAGCGAGAACAGCGCGACGCGCGAATCCCGGTCCGCCTCGCCGATCCTCTCGGGTTCGGCCAGATAGGTCTCGAGCGTCACCCTGACATAGCGGTCTCCGCGATCCTGGGAGCCCAGGAGCGCGCGCGCATAGCGTCTCAGATACGGGAGCTGCTTGACGACCTCGGCCGATGAATCCGCCATTGCTCTCTCGACGTGCTGCGAAATCCCTCGGGCGGACAACGCGCGCCCGGACGACGAGTTGCATAGCACGGGCTGTCGGCGCAGCGAGATTTTCGGTCGGTCTAACCTTTTCGGCTGTATTGGGCCGCCCGCGGCGCTGCAGGAAGCAGGCTCAGACCCTGGCGGGCTGGCAGGCCGTCTCGGACAGCGCCGGCAGGCGGACCGTCACGCAGGTGCCGCGACCCTGCGCGCTGTCGATGTCCAGGTAGCCGCCATGCAGCTCCACGAGCGAGCGGCTCAGGGCCAGGCCGAGGCCGGTGCCGGCATGGCGGCGCGTATGGGCGTTGTCGACCTGCTCGAACGGCCGGCCGATGCGCGTGAGATGCTCGGGCGGGATGCCGATCCCGTCGTCCTCGACGCGGATCTCGACCCAACCTCCCAGAACGGCGCCCGAGATCTCGGTCCGCCCCCCGGCCTCGGTGAACTTCAGCGCGTTGGACAGCAGGTTCAGGATGACCTGCTTCAAGGCTCGCTCGTCCGCATTGAGCGGCGGCATCCGGATCTCGTCGAGCCGGTCGACCAGCATGACGTCCGCCTCCTGGGCACGCAGCGCCATCATGCGCACGCAGCTCCGCACGATCTGCCGCAGGTCGACCACGTCTCGGTGCAGCTCGTACTTCCCGGCCTCGATCTTCGACATGTCCAGGAGATCGTTCACCAGCGCCAGCAGGTGGCTTCCGCTCAGCCGCACGTCGCGCGCGTACTCGACATAACGCTCCACCCCGATCGGGCCGAGCGCCTGGGTCTCGATCAGCTCCGAAAAGCCGATTATCGCGTTCAGCGGGGTGCGCAGCTCATGGCTCATCAGCGCCAGGAACTGCGAACGTGCGCGGCTGGCCTCCTCGGCACTGTCGCGCGCCGCCATGTAGCGCTCGGCAAGCTCGGACAGCGCGAGCTCCTGCCGCTTGATCAGGCTGACATCGGTCTCGATGCCGACCACGCCTCCTTCGCTCGTCCGCCGATAGCCCGACAGCAGCCAACGTCCGTCCGCCACCGGCTGCTCGAAGCTGCCGCCGTGGCGGAACAGGGCCGTGCGGCCGTGCACCCATGCATCGATGTCGCCATCGACGCGGTAGATCCCCGCCTTCGCCCCGCGCCGCAGCGCCTCCTCGAAACCGATGCCCTCGAGCGGCTCCCCGCCCGACGGGACGAGAT
The DNA here is from genome assembly GCF_017355985.1 of Arenibaculum pallidiluteum. Classification (GTDB taxonomy): domain Bacteria; phylum Pseudomonadota; class Alphaproteobacteria; order Azospirillales; family Azospirillaceae; genus Arenibaculum; species Arenibaculum pallidiluteum. The sequence continues at coordinate 248,136 of NZ_JAFIQU010000003.1, read as the reverse complement.
CTGCGAAGCGGCGGTTGCACAGCACCAGCCGCCCGCTGGAATCCCATAGCGAGAAGGCCTCGGTCACGCTGTCGATGGCGTCCCGGAGGCGCTGCTCGGCCTGGTTCAGCTCGGTCACGTCGACCCAGACCGTGACCAGCATCCCGCTCGGCGTGCGCTGCTCGACGACGCGGTAGACCCGTCCATGGGCCATGGCGACCTCGAGCCGCGTCTCGCGCGCCTGCCGGCTTGCCATCCGGCGCCGGATGAATGCGTCGCGGTCCGCGACCCTGTAGGCGCCGCGAGAGACCATCACGTTGAGAAGATCGACGAAGCGCACGCCCGGCCGGATCATGTCGGCTCCGACGGCGAAGAGCTCGACGTAGCGGCTGTTGTAGAGCACCAGCCGATCATGCCGGTCCCAGAGGGTGAAGCCCTCGCCGATGCTTTCGATCACCTCGCGAACGAGGGCGTCCGGGCCGGCCTGGCGCAGAACGACCAGCGCGATGCCGGGCTCCTCCAGCGGCGCGACCGAAGCCTCGAGCATCAGACGCAGCGGAACACGGGCCGACCGGCCCGCCTGGATCGCCCTGGCGAGCGACGGCTCGTGCAGGGCTGGCTCTAGATCGTCGGAAAGCGAGCGACCGGCGGGATTCGCATAGACGACGCGCGCGCTGCCGCTCCGCACGTCCAGCACGAAGGTCGGGTCTGGCAGGCCGTCCAACAACGCGCCGAACCGCGTCGGCACCTGGTCCTCGCCGGAACTCGCGCCCACGCCGCGTCAGCCTCCGACAGTTGCTCCCTGGCCGACGAGTCGGCATTCCAGGGTGCGCGGGCCAGGATGAACATAAGGTTAATTCGATTCCCTAGGCGGCCCGCATCCGTGACCAAGGATGGCGGCCGCTGTTCTCCCCAGAGATGCGGGAGTTCGCAGCGGGGAGCCGTCATGGTGGTGGGCAGGGGTCGGCGGATCGCGGGAAAGGTGGTGGTGGTGACCGGCGCATCGAGCGGAATAGGACGCTCGACCGCCCGCGCCCTTGCAGAGGCCGGCGCCCGCCTGGTCCTCGCCGCCCGACGCGAGGAGCCCCTGAGCGAGGCCGCGTCCGAATGTGCCAATCTCGGGGCCGAGGCCATCGCGGTCCCGACCGACGTGACCGATGCCGCCAGCGTGGCCGCCCTGGCCGAGCAGGCGGTCCGGCGCTTCGGACGGATCGATGTCTGGTTCAACAACGCCGGCGTCGGCGTCTTCGGCCGGTTCGAGGACATTCCCGCCGATGTCTGGCGGCAGGTGCTGGAGACGAACCTCTTCGGGGCCGTGAACGGCGCTCGGGCGGCGTTGCCCTGCTTCCGCCGGCAGGGCGAGGGCATCCTGATCAACACCGCGGCGCTGGCCGGCGTGACGGGGCAGCCGGACTCGACCGCCTACGTCGTCAGCAAGTTCGCCCTGCGCGGCCTGTCGGAAGCCTTGCGGCAGGAGCTGCTCGACAGTCCGGCGATCCAGGTCTGCACCCTGTTGCCGGCGACCATCGACACGCCGTTCTTCCAGCATGCCGCGAACTTCTCCGGACGCCGGATCGAGGTGACCCGCGCCACCTGCCCACCACGGGTCGTCGCCGCGGCCGTGCTCGACCTGATCGCGCGGCCGCGCCCAGAGGTGGTGGTCGGGCCCGCCGGGCGCGTCCTGGCGCTGCGGCGGAACCTCGCGCCGCGGTCGGCCTCGCGGGTCTCGGGCCGGTCGGGCCGCGCGGAGCTGTTCGCCGATCAGGATGCGCCGGCGACGCGCGGCGGCGTTTTCGAGCCAGTCGCCGCCGGAACCGGGTCCCATGGCGGCTGGGGCACATCCCATGGCCGCGATCGCACCGTCCTGCCCCTGGTGGCGGCATCGCTCGCCGTGCTGCCCATCGCGATTCACGCCCTGCGCCGGATGCGGCGCGGTAGGCAGGTCACGAAAAGACAGGAAGGGCACATCATTCCGGTAACTTAACGAATCGGTTACGGTCACGGGCTTAACCTCGGGCATCCGCCTTCTCCAGTTCCCCGGGGGACAGCCTGATGCTCAAGCACGATGACGTGATCGAACGGAGCTCCATCGTCACCTACGCGCTCATGCAGGAGCTTCACGAAGCCCTGTCGGCGCCCGACAGCCCCGATGACGTCAGCCTGGGCATGATCATGGGCCTCGCGATGTTCCTGGACGACAAGATCGGCCCGATGCGCTCGCAGCGGCTGATGGAGCAGGCGCCCCGGATCATCCTGAAGACCGACGCGCACGTCACCGAGGACATGAAGGCGCGTATTGCGCCCGTCCTGCGCGCCTTCGCCGAGCAGATCAAGGACTTCTCCCCCGTGGTCCGCCCGGCGCCCGCCGTCATCTGATCGGACTGGTCGCGCCCCCACGTGCCGTTGCGGGCCCTGCCCGCCTTGTGATGCCGCTCACTGCGCCTGCCCCCGGATCCGCTTGAGGATTCGGCCGAAGCAGCAAGGAGCCCAGCCATGAGGACGTCCCGTCCCGCCCTGATCCTGGGTGGCGTCAATGTCGCGGCGCTCGTCGTGTTGGCCGCCCTTTCCGCAGCGGACGCGTCCTGGGGCACCGGCCGGAGCCAGCTGCCCCCCGAGGCGCTGCCGATCTCGCGCATCGCCGCCGAGGCCGAGGCCTTGGGCATCGGCCGCATCCTGGCCATCGACGCCGAGGACGGCCGGTACGTCGTGAAGGCCGTCGACGGCGCAGGCCGCCGCGTTCGCGTCCTCCTCGACCCCGTCACCGGCCAGGTGGTACCCTGACCCCGTGAGGGGGAGCGCGCCCGGCGGTCCCGCCGCCGGGAGCCGACCATGGACTGGGTCACCGTCATCGCCGCCGTCGTCATCGTGGCGAGCCTCGCCTGCGCCGCCCTGATCGGCGTGCTGGCCGGGGACCTTCGGCGCCATCTCCGCCGCAATCTCGTCGAGGCCGCGGCGCGGCAGGACCAGATCCACAGGCGCCTCGCGGAGGAGCTGGGCACGGCGCTGCGGCGCATCGAGGAGCTCCAAGGCACCCAGCGCAAGATGGCCGCCCAGATCGCCGACCTCTACGACCGAGTGAGCGAGGATCGCACCGGCAGCCGGAGGGCGGGGAATGGCGAGCGTTGGCTGAACTGACGGTCTCCGCCTCCGCCGAAAGGGCGCGCTGGCAGGCGAGCGCGGAGGCCTGGGAACGCTGGGCCGATCCCATCGCCCCCTTCGCGGCGAAGCTGAACGGCCCCCTGATCCAAGCCGCCGGCGTCGGGCCCGGCCATCTCGTGCTCGATCTCGCCTCGGGCGTGGGCGAGCCGGCCCTGAACGCGGCCCGCGCGGCAGGGCCGGACGGCGGCGTCCTGGGACTGGACCTGACCGAGGCCATGTTGCGAACGGCGGCGCGCCGTGCCCGGCGGCCGGAGTTCACGGGCGGCGCATGGGCCACCTTCGCCGCCGCGGACATGTGCCTCCTGCCGCTGCCCGACGCGAGCTTCGATGCCCTGACCTGCCGGTTCGGCATCATGTTCGTCCCCGAGGTCGGGTCTGCCCTGGCCGAGTGCCGGCGCGTCCTGCGGCCCGGCGGACGCGCCGCCTTCATGGTCTGGGGGCCGCGCGAGGCGAATGCGCAGTTCGCGGTGCTGTCGTCCGCGCTGGATGCGGTGCTGGGCTCCGATCCCGCGGACGCCGTTGCGCCGCTGTTCCGCTTCGCCAGGCCGGGCTCGCTCGAGACGGCGATGACGGCCGCGGGCTTCTCGGACGTCACCGCATCCGTCCTCACCCCGGTGGCTCGGCTGCCGGCGGGCGAGCCCTTCTGGAGGGCGACGCTGGAGATGACCTTCGCCACCCGCATCGCGGGGCTGCCGGAGGCCGGGCGCGCCGTGCTCGAGACCGCGATCCACGACCGCTTCCGCGCCATGGGCGTGGACGGGACCGTCGCACTGGGCGTGAACGTCCGGATCGTGTCCGCCCGCGCCTGACGTCCTCAGCCCTTGAAGGTCCGCACCGCCGCCGCAACCCGGGCGCCGGTGGTTGCCCAGCACAGGGCGCCGAAGCCCCAGGCGAGCCATGGGAACGCCGCCGGGAACAGACAGATCGCGACGAACAGCAGGATGGTCTCCGTGCCCTCGGTCAGCCCGCCGAGATAGTAGAGGCTCTTCCGGCCACGCGCTTCGGTGCTGAGGTTCCGCTTCGCCGCCAGCGCGGCGAAGGCCAGGAAGGACGTTCCCGTCCCGGTGAAGGACAGCATCAGGAAGGCCGCGGCGATCGCCTGCTCGGGATGCCCGGCCGCGAAGCCGAAGACGACGGCGTTGTAGAAGACAAAGTCGCAGACGATGTCGAGATAGCCGCCGAGGTCCGTCGCACCGGCGCGCCGGGCGACGGCGCCGTCGAGACCATCCATGAGCCGATTGGCCAGGATCAGCGCCAGCCCGGCGCCGTAGGCCTGGACCGCCAGCGCGCCCGCCCCGAGAAGTCCCAGCGCGAAGCCGGCGATCGTCAGCGCATTGGCCCCGATGCCCAGCCCCGCCAGGACGGCCGCGGCGCGCGCCAGTGGCGGGTCGATCAGGCGCCGCGCCGCCGCGTCGAGCACGCGGCGGCCTTCACGAGGCCGGCTGCCGGGCGCCGGAGTCGGGCGACGGCCCGGGATCGGACCCGGGATCGAGGTCGGAGTCTGGCCCAGACTGCGGATCCGGCGCGGCGAGCTGCGCCTGGAGCCGCTCGGCCTCGGCGCGCAGGCGCCGGAACTCTCTCAGGCTCCAGGGGATGCTCGCCACATAGGCGATGCCCATCCCGGCAAGGGTGAGCCACGGGGCGCTGACCAGCGCGGCGGCCAGCAGGCCCACCACGACCAGGATCGGCACCACCAGCCGCTGCGGGACCCGGATGCCCTTGAGAGAGAAGGTCGGGACCCAGCTCACCATCAGCAGCGCGACGACCAGCGTCCAGGGCGCGACGATCCAGGGCGAGGCGGCGGGATCGCGGCCGATCTCGAAGGACAGGACGAGCGGCAGCAGGGCCAATCCCGCCCCCGCGGGCGCCGGAACGCCGGTAAAGTAGTTGTAGGCATAGGCCGGCATGTCGTTCTGGCCGAGCTTCGAGTTGAAACGCGCCAGCCTGAGCGCGGCGCAAACCGAAAGCGCCAGCACGGCGACCCAGCCCAGGGTTCCCGCCCCGGAAAGCGTCCAGAGGTAAAGGATCATGGCCGGGGCGACGCCGAAGCTGACCACGTCCGACAGGCTGTCGAGCTCCTCGCCGAAGCGGCTCTGCCCGTTCAGCAGACGCGCGATCCGCCCGTCCAGCGCGTCGAGCACCGCGGCCACGATGATGGAGGCCACTGCCGCTTCGAAGCGCCCGTTGATCGCGAAGCGCATCGCCGTCACGCCCGCGCACAGCGCCAGCATGGTCAGCACGTTGGGCAGCATGTGGTTGACCGACAGGCCGCGCAGCCGCGGCGGACGGTCCACAGGGCGCCGCGTGCGCCGCTTCAGCCGGATCATCGCACCTCCCCCCTCCGCGGCGGCTCCGTCGAGAGGAGGTCCGCGATCACGGTCTCGCCGCCCAGGGTCTTCTGGCCCACGATCACCAGCGGCTGCGCTCCCTCGGGCAGGTAGATGTCGGTCCGACTTCCAAAGCGGATCAGGCCGTAGCGCTCGCCGGCGACGACCTCCTGGCCGACCCGCAGGTCGCACAGGATCCGGCGCGCGATCAGACCCGCGATCTGCACGAAGGCCACGTCCCGCCCGTCGGCCATCCGGACGCGCACCGCCATCCGTTCGTTCTCCTCGCTGGCTTTGTCCAGCGCCGCGTTCATGAAACGGCCCTTGGAATAATGCGCCGCCTCGACCGTGCCGCCGACCGGCGTGCGGTTGATGTGCACGTTGAACACGTTGAGGAAGATGCTGATCCGGACCAGCGGCGCGGAACCCATGCCGAGCTCGGGCGGCGGGGTGACAGGCACGATCATCTGCACCGTACCGTCGGCCGGCGCGACCACCAGACCCTCGCGGGTCGGGACGACCCGGTCGGGATCCCGGAAGAAGTAGACGCACCACGCGGTGAGTATGGCGCCGATCCAGCCGAGGGGCTCGGCGATCCAGGCGAGCAGGGCCGTCGCGATGGCGAAGAGCGCGATGAAGGGCCAGCCGGCCCGATTGATCGGAACAAGGACGGTGCTGAGGGCGGACATCTTGACCAATAATAGAAGGGGAACGCGGTCCCCCGGGAGGGCCGCGGGTCCACCATAGAACAACACCGGCACACTGCAAACGCTGCAGCTTTACCGGATATTAAGCCGAGAAAGTCCTAGCTTCGACAGGACCGCCCCCGCGGAGAAGATAATGCCCCCGCTCGCCGACGTCGCGAACGTCGCCCTGCCGCTCCAGATCGGTACGGTCCATGTGACGCCGGACGGTCTGCTCGGAATTCACGAGTCCCCGCGCCCGTCCAACCAGCGCTTCCAGCTCGACGACCTGCTCTACCACGTGACCCTGAGCCCTGAGACGACGGACGAGGGTTCGTTCACGCGGTTCCGCATCTGGGCCGAGCTCGGCTACGTGCCGTACACGGCCCAGGCCCCGGAGCAGCGGCGCGGCGTGCTTTCGGTACTGCGAGCCGCCCGGGGCCTCGAACGCGCCTGCTTCGTCGTCGACCCCAGCCAGAAGATCCTGGTGATCGGCGAGACGATCTCCGCCGAGCCGATGACCGTCGACTCCATGGTGTACGAGGTCCTGCTCTTCGTGCAGGAAGCTCGGCCTTACGTGCGGATCCTCGCGGACTATCTCTGAGGCGGGGCCCCGGCGGTCTCGGGCAGGGCCAGCACCTGCCCGGGGAAGATCAGGTCCGGATCCCCGATGCGGTCGCGGTTGGCGTGGTAGATCTCGACGTAGCGCAGGCCGGCCCCATAGCTGCGCCGCGCAATGCGCCAAAGGCTGTTGCCGGGCTGCACGACCACGCGGCCGGCGCCGGCATCCGCCTCCAGGACCGAGGCCATCTGGAACGGGATCGAGGCCCGGGCGGTCGCACGGCCGCCCTCGATGCGCTGCGCCTCCATGCGGTAGATCCCGGGCGCGATCGGCGCCTCCGGCTCCGCGCGCCAGCGTCCGGCGGCATCGGCGCGCGTGCGGCCGATCTCGCGCCCGTCCAGCGACAGCGCAACCTCGGCCCCCGGTTCTGTCCGGCCTCCGACGGCCAGCGAGCCCTGGGCGTCGTACTCGACGACGTCCAGCGTCACGCCCTTGACGGCCGGGCCCTGGAGCAGCTCGGCCGGCCCGGCGCCCGATGGCACCGCAACGGCAACGGGCGCCTCGCCGCGACCATCCCTGCGGTCGGGCACCACCACCACGGCCATCTGCTCGGATCGCCGCGGCGTGCCGTCCTGGCTCTGCGCAACGATACCGAGCTCCCGCGCCCCCTGTCCGAGCGGCTCGGCCGGGATCAGGACCCACTCGCCGCGGCGGTCGGCCGTCGCGCTTCCGACGGTCCGGTCGCCGTCCAGCACCGTGACCGTCGACTGGGGCTCGGCACGCCCGGCCAGCACCGCGGATCCGTCGGGCGCGACGCTGACCACGTCGAAGCTGGGAGGGCTGGGAGCTGCGGGCGCGGCGGGCTTTGGTGCCGCTGCTGGAGCCGGCAGGACGGAGGCAGCCCCGGCATCCGCATGTGCGGCCGTATGCGCCGCCGGGGGCGCCTGCGGGTACGAGGAGATGTACCAGCCGATGCCTAAAGCCGTGACCGCCGCCGCCGCGGCAAGAACCGCGCGAGACCTCATGGCCGTGGCTCCGTGTTGAATTTCTGTGACGATTGTACAGACGGATTGCGCAAAGGGCAAAGGATGGATCCCCGCTTGCCCGGAAACGGTCCGATGGCGTAACTCCCCGGTACGGTTTCCTTGGAGATGGCGATGGGCGAGATCCGCTCCCTTTGCGTCTATTGCGGCTCGAGCAGCCGGGTGGACGAGATCTATCAGCAGGCGGCGCACGCCATGGGCACCGCCATCGCCGAGCGCGGCATGCAGCTCGTCTACGGCGGCGGACGGGTCGGGCTGATGGGCATCGCGGCGGATGCCGCGCTGGCCGCGGGCGGCCGCGTCGTCGGCATCATCCCCGAGCACCTGCAGAGCAAGGAGGTCGGGCACCAGACGCTGTCCGAGCTGCTGGTGGTCGACAGCATGCACACGCGCAAGCGCATGATGGTCGAGCGCTCCGACGCCTTCATCGTGCTCCCCGGGGGGCTGGGAACGCTGGACGAGGCTTTCGAGATCCTGACTTGGCGCCAGCTTCGCCTGCACGACAAGCCCGTAGTGGTGCTCAACACCCGGGGCTACTGGGACCCGCTCCTGAAGCTCGTGGAGCACCTGATCGACAGTGGCTTCGCGAGACCCGAGCACCGCGACCTTTACACGGTCGTCTCCGAGGTCGAGGAGGTCTTCGCCGAGCTCGCCCGGGCGCCCGCGCCCACGGTGGACCCCAAGGAAAAGTGGCTGTGACGCGGCGTCGCCGCGCGCACTCTGTGACTTCTGTGCGGCCGCCCTCGGTGCTATAAGCAGCGCCGCACTGGTCGCGGCCACACGCCCTTCCCCCAAGAAATGGACCTCGCCCAAACCGGGAGACCCGAACCCATGGCGAAAATCAAGGTCAAGAACCCCGTCGTCGAGCTCGACGGCGACGAGATGACCCGCATCATCTGGCAGTTCATCAAGGACAAGCTGATCCTTCCCTATCTCGACGTCGACCTGAAGTACTTCGACCTCGGGATCGAGGAGCGCGACCGCACCGAGGACCGGGTGACCATCGAGTCGGCCGAGGCGATCAAGCGCTACGGCGTGGGCGTGAAGTGCGCGACCATCACCCCGGACGAGGCCCGGGTGAAGGAGTTCAACCTCAAGAAGATGTGGAAGTCGCCCAACGGCACGATCCGCAACGCCCTGGGCGGCACGGTCTTCCGCGAGCCCATCATCTGCCGCAACGTGCCCCGCCTGGTGCCGGGATGGACGAAGCCGATCATCATCGGCCGCCACGCCTTCGGCGACCAGTACCGCGCCACCGACTTCAAGGTGCCGGGCCCGGGCAAGCTGACCATGACCTTCCAGCCCGCCGACGGCGGCGCCCCGATCACCCACGAGGTCTACGACTTCAAGGATTCGGGCGTGGCCATGGGCATGTACAACGTCGACGAGAGCATCGCCGGCTTCGCCCGCGCCTGCTTCAACTACGGCCTTGCCCGCAAGCTCCCGGTGTACCTCTCGACCAAGAACACGATCCTCAAGGCCTATGACGGGCGCTTCAAGGACCTGTTCGAGGAAATCTTCGAGAAGGAGTTCAAGGACGCCTTCTCGCAGGCCGGCATCACCTACGAGCACCGTCTGATCGACGACATGGTCGCCTCCGCCCTGAAGTGGGAAGGCGCATTCGTCTGGGCGTGCAAGAACTACGACGGCGACGTGCAGTCCGACACGGTCGCGCAGGGCTTCGGCTCGCTCGGCCTGATGACCTCGGTCCTGCTGACGCCCGACGGCAAGACCGTCGAGGCCGAGGCTGCCCACGGCACGGTGACCCGGCACTATCGCGAGCACCAGAAGGGCCGCGAGACCTCGACCAACCCGATCGCCTCGATCTTCGCCTGGACGCAGGGCCTGGCCTATCGTGGCCGCTTCGACGACACCCCGGACGTCACGCGCTTCGCCGAGACGCTGGAGCGCGTCTGCGTCGACACCGTCGAGGCCGGGCACATGACCAAGGATCTCGCGATCCTGATCGGCCCTGAGCAGCCCTGGATGACCACCCGCCAGTTCCTCGACAAGCTCGACGAGAACCTGAAGGCGGCCATGGCGTCCTGGAGCTGAGGCTCCCCGACAGATCCGCGCCTGTGCAGGGGCGGCCGCAGCGCGGCCGCCCTTTTTTCGTGCCCGCCGACAGCCTGTCGGCTGCATTCTCCTCGGGCGGCGGCGCCGAGCGCACCCTGGAACGGGGCGCAGCCTGGAAATGGAAGAAGCCCGCGCCTGTGGGCGCGGGCTCCGTCGTCTCCAGCTCCGGCCGAGATCAGCCGAGGATTAAGGTTAGGCGACGATGAACTTGCGCTCGTCGTCGCGCTTCTTCGTGCTCGGCTGGTAGGCCAGGGCGGCATGCTCGCCGCAATAGGGCAAGCCGGGATGGGCTGTCTTGCCGCAGAAATGGAAATCCGGGTGCTTGGGGTCGCCGACCGGCCATTTGCACATGCGCTCGGTAAGCGCAAGGATCGTCGCCCCGCGCGTCGGCTTCTTCTTGATCGGCGACGGGCGTCCGGAAAGACCGAGCCGGTGCGCCTTGCCGATCACGGCGTTGCGGGTGACCTCGCCCAGGAGGTCGGCGATCTCGCTCGCGCTCATGCCCTGTCCCCAGAGCTCCCTGAGGCGATCGACCTTCTCATCGGTCCAACTCATCCACGTCTCTCCACTCTTCCGTCCCTGTTATTGCGTCGGTCCGTGTGGATCATCGAAGCCATTGCGCTTCACCGAGGAGGGGTCACTACATATAGTGCCGACGGACCAACACACTACCAGATGGGCGGGAGGAACTCCAGGGGGTTAGACCCACTTTCTTGTGGATAGGTTGTCCTGCTGTCCGATTCATGTCCCACCGCCGCATCAGACGGCCTTCGACCGTCCAGCTAAGACATTACATTAAGGCGCGGTGACAAGACGTTGACATTGTGGGGCAACCCGGTCGTGGAAACCCCCGCCCTACCCTGTCATCAGAGCGCGCATGGCCCGGTCCAGGCCCTCAATGGTCAGCGGGAACATGCGGTCCGCGACCAGCCGCCGCACGATCCGGGTGGACTCCGTGTAGTCCCAGTGCCGCTGCGGCGTCGGATTCAGCCAGACCGCATGCTCCCAGGCAGCCAGAAGCCGCTGCAGCCAGACCTGGCCCGGTTCGTCGTTCCAGTGCTCGACGCTGCCCCCGGCCCGGACGATCTCGTAGGGGCTCATGGCCGCATCGCCGACGATCACCAGCCTGTAGTCGGCCCCGTATGTGCGCAGCACCTCCAGGGTCGGGATGCGCTCGCCGCGGCGGCGGTTGTCGCGCCAGACGCTCTCATAGACGCAGTTGTGGAAGTAGAAGTGCTCGAGATGCTTGAACTCCGCCCTCGCGGCGGAGAAGAGCTCCTCGCACAGCCGCACGTGGTCGTCCATCGAGCCGCCGACGTCCAGGAACAGCAGCACCTTCACGCTATTGCGGCGCTCCGGCACCAGCTTCAAGTCCAGCCAGCCGGCGTTGCTGGCGGTGGCGCGGACCGTGCCGTCGAGATCCAGCACGTCGGCCGCACCGGTGCGGGCGAACCGGCGCAGCCTGCGCAGCGCCACCTTGATGTTCCGAGTGCCGATCTCGAGCCCGTCGTCGAGGTTTCGGAACTCTCGCCGGTCCCAGACCTTCACGGCCCGCCGGTTGCGGCCTGCGTCCTGGCCGATGCGAAGCCCCTCCGGATTGTAGCCATAGGCGCCGAAGGGCGAGGTGCCGCCGGTGCCGATCCACTTGCTCCCGCCCTGGTGGCGGCCGCGCTGCTCCGCCAGGCGCTCGGCCAGTGTCTCCATCAGCTTGTCCCAGCCGCCCAGCGCCTGCACCTGGCGCTTCTCCTCCTCGGTCAGGATGCGCTCGGCGATCCTGCGCAGCCAGTCCGCGGGGATCTCGGCCTGGATCCCGCCGTCCGCGGTCCCGTCCTCGCGCGCAAGGCCCTTGAACACGGCCGCGAAGACCTGATCGAAACGGTCGAGATGTCGCTCGTCCTTCACCAGGGCGGCACGGGCGAGATAGTAGAATCCCTCGGCATCGTAGGCGGCGACGCCGGCCTTCATGGCCTCGAGGAGCGTCAGGTATTCCCGCAGGGAGACCGGGACCCCGACCTGCCTGAGCTCGTAGAAGAACCGGGTGAACATGGCCGGCCCGCCGGCTTCAGCGGGAATCGCGGCGCGCCAGGAAGGCCAGCCGCTCGAACAGCATCACGTCCTGCTCGTTCTTCAGGAGCGCGCCGTGCAGCGGCAGCACGAGCTTGCCGGGGTCGCGGGCCCGCAGCGTCTCGGGACTGACGTCCTCCACCAGCAGCAGGCGGATCCAGTCCAGAAGCTCGGACGTCGATGGGCGCTTCCTGAGGCCGGGTATCTCGCGGACCTCATAGAACATGCCGAGCGCGTCGCGCAGCAGCTCCTTCTTCAGGTCCGGAAAGTGCACGGCGACGATGCGCTCCATGGTCTCGGGATCGGGGAAACGGATGTAGTGGAAGAAGCAGCGCCGCAGGAAGGCGTCCGGAAGCTCCTTCTCGTTGTTGGAGGTGATCACGACCACGGGCCGCTGCCGGGCCCGCACGGTTTGCCCGGTCTCGTAGACAAAGAACTCCATGCGATCGAGCTCCTGGAGGAGGTCGTTCGGGAACTCGATGTCGGCCTTGTCGATCTCGTCGATCAGCAGGACCGGCGGCTCCTCGGCCTCGAAGGCTTCCCAGAGCTTGCCGCGGCGGATGTAGTTGGCGATGTCGCGCACCCGCTCGTCGCCGAGCTGCCCGTCGCGCAGGCGGCTGACCGCGTCGTACTCGTACAGCCCCTGCTGCGCCCTGGTCGTCGACTTGATGTGCCAGGTCAGCAGCGGCCGGCCCAGCGCCTTGGCGATCTCCTGCGCCAGTACGGTCTTCCCCGTGCCGGGCTCGCCCTTCACCAGCAGCGGACGCTGGAGCGCAATCGCGGCGTTCACGGCGACCCGCAGGTCGTCGGTCGCAACGTAGGTGTCGGTTCCCGCGAAGGCCATCCAGCCCCTCCCTTGCCGATTCCCGATGAAAAAAGGGGCGGTCCCGCGGGCCCGCCCCCCTTCGCATTCAACGATGCCGGGCAGCCGGCATCACGCGGCGGCCAGCGCCTTCTCGATGGCCGCCACCGCCTCGTCGGCCCTGGCGCCGTCGGGGCCGCCCGCCTGGGCCATGTCGGGACGGCCGCCGCCGCCCTTGCCGCCGACGGCGAGGGACCCGGCTTTGACCAGCTCGACGGCGTCGAAGCGCGCGGTCAGGTCCGGCGTCACGCCGACCACCAGCGACGCCTTGCCGGCATCGACGGCGACCAGGGCGACCACGCCCGAGCCCAGCTTCTTCTTCATCTCGTCCGCCAGCGGCTTCAGATCCTTGGCCGGGAACCCCTCGAGCACGCGCGCCGCGAACCTGACGCCGTTGACCTCGCGCTCCTCGGCGGCCGCCTGCGCACCGCCCCCGGAGGATCCCGCAAGGGCGAGCTGCTTGCGCATCTCGGCCAGCTCGCGCTCGAGCCGGCGACGTTCCTCGACCAGCGCCGTCACGCGCGCGGGCACCTCGGCCACCGGCACGTTCAGCGCGCCCGCCGCCTTCTGCAGACGCTCCTCCTGCTCGTTGAGATAGGCGAGCGCGCCCTGCCCGGTCAGCGCCTCGACGCGCCGCACGCCCGCCGCGACCGCCCCTTCCGAGACGATCTTGAACAGCCCGATGTCGCCGGTGCGCCGGACGTGGGTGCCGCCGCAGAGTTCGATCGAGAAATCGCGGTTGGCCTCGGGATCGCGGCCGCCCATGGAGACGACGCGGACCTCGTCCCCGTACTTCTCTCCGAACAGCGCCATGGCGCCCATGCCGCGCGCCTCGTCGGGCGACATCAGCCGGGTCACAACCTCGCTGTTGCCGACGATCCGGCGGTTGACCTCCTCCTCGACGGCCTCCAGGTCCGCAGCCGAGGGCGGGGTCGGTTGGCTGATGTCGAAGCGCAGCCGGTCCGGCGCCACCAGCGAGCCCTTCTGGGTGACGTGCTCGCCCAGGCGCCGGCGCAGCGCCTCGTGCAGCAGGTGGGTCGCCGAGTGGTTGGCGCGGATGGCGCCCCTGCGCCGCTCGTCCACGCGCATCTCGACGATGTCGCCGACCTTCAGCGTGCCCCGGGTCACCCGGGACTCGTGCACCCAGAGCTGGCCGAGCTTCTTCTGGGTGTCGGCGACTGCCACCTCGGTGCCCTCGGCACTGAACATCACGCCGCTGTCCCCGACCTGGCCGCCGGACTCCGCATAGAAAGGCGTCTGGTTCACGATCACCTGGACGTCCTCGCCTGCGCGCGCTTCCTGGATCCGGGCGCCGCCGCGCACGAGCGCCAGGACCTGCCCCTCGGCGGTCTCTGCGTCATAGCCCAGGAACTCCGTGGCGCCGAGCTCGTCGCGGAGCTCGAACCACAGTCGCTCGGTCGCCGCCTCGCCCGATCCAGCCCAGTTCCGCCGGGCCTCCTCGCGCTGGCGCTGCATGGCGGCATTGAAGCCGTCCACATCGACCGCCCGCCCCTGCCCGCGCAGCACGTCCTGCGTCAGGTCAACCGGGAAGCCATAGGTATCGTAGAGCTTGAACGCCGTCTCGCCGGGCAGCGGCTGGTCGCCGCCGAGCGTCGCCAGCTCGTCCTCCAGCAGCTTCAGCCCTCGCTCCAGAGTCTGCTTGAAGCGGGTCTCCTCCAGCTTGAGCGTCTCGGTGATCAGCGGCTGCGCGCGCACCAGCTCGGGATAGGCCTGGCTCATCTGCTGGATCAGGGCCGGGACCAGCCGATACATCAGCGGGTCGCGCGCGCCGAGCATGTGCGCATGGCGCATGGCCCGGCGCATGATCCGGCGCAGCACGTAGCCGCGGCCCTCGTTGGACGGCGTCACGCCATCGGCGATCAGGAAGCTGCTCGCGCGCAGATGGTCGGCGATCACACGGTGGGAGACCGCCTTGGGCCCGTCCGGCGAAGTACGCGTCGCGTCCGCGGAAGCGACGATCAGCGCGCGCATCAGGTCGATGTCGTAGTTGTCGTGCTTGCCCTGCAGGACGGCCGCAACGCGCTCGAGGCCGGCACCGGTGTCGATCGAGGGCTTCGGCAACGCGATGCGCTTGTCCGGCGAGACCTGCTCGAACTGCATGAAGACGAGGTTCCAGATTTCGATGAACCGGTCCCCGTCCGCATCGGCGCTGCCCGGCGGGCCACCGGCCACATGGGGGCCGTGGTCGTAGAAGATCTCCGAGCAGGGGCCACAGGGTCCGGTGTCGCCCATCCGCCAGAAGTTGTCGTCGGTGGCGATGCGGACGATCTTCTGCTCGGGAAGGCCGGCGATCTTGCGCCAGAGACCGAAGGCCTCGTCGTCGTCGGCATAGACCGTGACCATGAGGCGCTCGGGATTCAGGCCGAACTCCCGCGTGACGAGGTTCCACGCGAGCTCGATCGCGACGTCCTTGAAGTAGTCGCCGAACGAGAAGTTGCCGAGCATCTCGAAGAATGTGTGGTGCCGGGCCGTGTATCCGACATTGTCGAGGTCGTTGTGCTTGCCGCCGGCCCGGACGCATTTCTGCGCCGTCGTGGCCCGCGAATAGGGCCGCGCCTCCGCGCCCGTAAAGACGTTCTTGAACTGCACCATGCCGGCGTTGGTGAACATCAGCGTCGGATCGTTCCGCGGAACGAGCGGGCTGGATTCGACGATCTCGTGACCGTTCCGGCCGAAGTAGTTCAGGAAGACGGAGCGGATGTCGTTGACGGTCTGCATGACGGTGCGGTTTCCCGGAGCGCTGCGTGGCCTGCCACAGCATTATCTGGGGCGCGGACGCCCATTTTGGACCGCCGCTTGTACCGTGGACGGCGGCCCACTGTCCACAGCGGCAGGAAGGGATGCCTCCGGCCGTCAGAGCGCCGCAGCGATCCGTCGCATCAGCTGCGCCGCGCCGGCGGCGGCGTCATGGACGAAGCTGCCGAAGTCCATGTGGCTTTCGGCGCCCGCGAGATCGCTGAGCGCCCGCACCACCACGCATGGCACGGCGAACCTCTCCGCGACCTGGGCGACGGCCGCGCCCTCCATCTCGACGGCCTGGGCGCTGAACTGCTCGAACAGGCGCAGGCGCGTCGCCTCGCAGTTCACGAAGGCATCCCCCGTCACGACCGTGCCGAAATGGATGGCCGGCTGGCGCGGTGCGCCGCCGGTCGCGGCAGCCGACAGGCCTGGCAGGGAGACGCCGTCCAGCGCCGACCGCAGCTTCTGTTCGAGGGCCGCGTCCAGATGGTAGCCGTGGCTGTCGTCAACCCCGGGCAGCGGCACGGCTCCGGGCTGATAGGTCCTCAGCCGCTCGCCCACCATGGCGCCGTAGTCGTGCTGTATCAAGGTGCGCGCCACAACCACGTCCCCGATGCCGAGGGCCGGATCGAGCCCACCCGCGACCCCGGAGAACAGCAGCACACGCGCACCGAACTCGCGGCACAGCACCGTCGAGACGATCGCCGCATTGACCTTGCCGATCCCGGCCTCCACCAGGACCGCCGCCCGCCCGCCCAACGCGCCCGACCGGAAGGCGAGCCCGCCGATCTCCGCCACATCCGCCTCCTGAAAGGCCTCGCCGAAATGAGAGATCTCCTGAGGTATGGCGGAGATCAGGCCAATAGGAGCGTCGCCGCGTCGCGAGGCCATGGGTCCTCCGGATTTTCGATGCTGTCGTCCAAGCCTAGCGGACTGCGCGGCGGCGGCATACCTGCTCACCTGCGGCATACCCGATCGGCGGCGCCGATCCCATATTGCGGAACGATGCCCGAGGACGCTTCCCTGCCCGACCTGCTGCCGCCCCTCTTCCACGGCTGGTTCAAGAGCCGGGGCTGGCGCCCGCACGAGCACCAGCTCCGCATGCTGGAGGCCGCTGCTTCCGGGGCGAGTGCGCTGCTGATCGCCCCGACGGGAGGCGGCAAGACCCTGGCCGGCTTCCTGCCGAGCCTCGTAGAACTTTCGGAGCGCCCCCGGGATGGACTGCACACGCTCTACATCTCGCCGCTGAAGGCGCTTGCCGTCGACATCCAGCGCAACCTCGAGACACCGATCGCCGAGCTGCGCCTGCCGATCCGCGCCGAGAGCCGCACGGGCGACACTCCCCAGGCGAAGCGCGGCCGCCAGCGCAGCCGTCCGCCCCAGATCCTGATGACGACGCCGGAGAGCCTGGCGCTGATGATCTCCTACCCCGAGGCGGCGGAGATCTTCGGGGGCCTGCGGCGGGTCGTGATCGACGAGCTGCACGCCCTGGCCGGGACCAAGCGGGGCGAGCTGCTGGCCCTGGGCCTTGCGCGCCTCGCGCGGCTCGCGCCCCAGTCACGCCGGTTCGGCCTCTCGGCCACCGTCGCGTCTCCCGACGACCTCGTCGCCTGGCTGTCGCGCAGCGGGCGCTCGGGACCCGGGCTCTCCGACGAGGTCCGCCTCGTCCTCGGGCGCTCGGGGGCGCGCGCCGAGGTGGAGGTCCTGCGCAACGCCGGGCGGCTTCCCTGGGCAGGGCACATGGCGACCCACGCCCTGCCCGAGGTCTACGAGCGGATCCGCGGCGCCGGCACGACGCTGGTCTTCGTGAACACACGCGCCCAGGCCGAGATCGTGTTCCAGGAACTCTGGAAGCTCAACGCCGACGGCCTTCCAATCGCCCTGCACCACGGCAGCCTCTCGGCCGAGCAGCGCCGTAAGGTCGAGGCCGCCATGGCGCGCGGCGCCCTGCGCGCCGTTGTCGCGACGAGCTCGCTCGACCTCGGAATCGACTGGGCGGCCGTCGACCTGGTCGTGCAGATCGGCGCGCCCAAGGGGTCGAGCCGGCTGGTCCAACGGATCGGCCGCGCAAACCATCGCCTGGACGAGCCCAGCCGGGCGCTGCTCGTCCCGGCGAACCGCTTCGAGGTGCTGGAGTGCCGCGCCGCCCTGGAGGCGGTGCGCGACGGCGAGCTGGACGGCCAGCCGCCGCGCGCAGGCGGGCTGGACGTGCTCGCCCAGCACCTGCTGGGCATGGCCTGCGCGGCGCCGTTCGAGGCGGACGCCATGTTCGGGGAAGTGACCTCGGCGGCTCCCTATGCCGGCCTGTCGCGCGCGGCGTTCGACCGCGTCCTCGACTTCGTCGCGAGCGGCGGATACGCGCTGCGCGCCTACGAGCGGTTCCGGCGCCTGCTTCCGGACGCGGAGGGGCGCTGGTCGCTTGCCGATGCGCGTGTCGCCCGGCAGTACCGCCTGAACGTCGGGACGATCGTAGAGGCCGTCACGCTGAAGGTTCGTGTGAAGGGAGGCCCCGTCCTCGGCCAGGTCGAGGAGTATTTCGTCCAGGGCCTGGTGCCCGGCGACACCTTCATCTTCGCGGGCCAGACCCTGCGCTATCTCGGCATTCAGGAGACCACCGTGATGGTGGCGCGGGGCGGCACGGGCGATCCCAAGGTCCCGGCCTACGCCGGCGGCAGGCTGCCGCTGTCGGCGAGCCTCGCCGAACGCGTGCGCGCGCTGCTGGCCGATCCCGCCCGTTGGGGCGAGCTTCCGGGCGATGTCCGCGAATGGCTGCGCATCCAGCGCCTGCGCTCGGTCCTGCCGGCTCCTGGCGAGCTGCTGGTGGAGAGCTTTCCCCGCGGAGGAAAGCACTATCTCGTCGCCTATCCCTTCGAAGGGCGCAACGCGCACCAGACCCTGGGCATGCTGCTGACGCGGCGCATGGAGCGCGCCGGCCTCGGCCCGCTCGGCTTCGTCGCCTCAGACTACGCCATCGCCGTGTGGAGCCTGAAGCCGGCGCGCACTCTCGAGGCCCTGTTCGATCAGGACATGCTGGGCGACGACCTGGAGGCCTGGATGGACGAATCGGCCATGCTGCGCCGGACCTTCCGGTCCGTGGCCGTCATCGCAGGAGTGATTGAGCGCCGTCATCCCGGCCAGGAGAAGACGGGCAAGCAGGTCACCTTCAGCTCGGACCTGATCTATGACGTGCTGCGCAAGCACGACCCCGGCCACATCCTGCTGGAGGCGACACGCCAGGACGCCGCGGGCGGCCTGACCGACGTGCGGCGCCTTTCCGACATGCTCGGCCGTGTCCGGGGACGCATCCGGCATGTGGGCCTTGAGCGTGTCTCGCCCCTCGCGGTGCCCGTCCTGCTGGACATCGGCCGCGAGCGCGTGGACGGCGCGGCCGAGGATATGCTGCTGGGCGAGGCCGCGGACGATCTCGTGCGCGAGGCGATGCCGGAATACGCCCGCGAGCGCGCAGGCGCCGCGCGAGACCAGGGGCTGCTGCCGCTCTGACCTCGCGGCGGATCGCAACGAGGCCCGGATTGTCCCGGGCACGACAATCGGCAACGATGTTGTTGCACCGCAACATCGCCGCTAGAGAATGCGGCGGAGGCACGTGAGCGATGCCCCGGTAACGTTGCGCAAAGCAATCCTTTGCTATCTATGCTGCAACGCAACACGCGACCGGTAGCGCCTCATGGACAAGTATCTCCTGGGCTTCGTTGAAGCCTCCTCCACACCGTCGGGAATCGTCGGACATTGCCTCGGCGTTTTCGCCTGCCTCCTGATGCTCGCGACCCTGGTGCAGGAGCCCGAGGCTGCGACCCGCGACGAGAAGGCGAACGCGCAGGACATCGAGCGGCTGTTCCCCGAGACCTGCGAGGCCGTCTTCGACCATGCCCTGCGGGCTGCCAGGAAATCGGGTGTCGCCGCCTGGGTGTGGGCGGATGAGTCGCCCGCGGCGCTGATCCTGCCGGACAGCTTCTTGGTCACCGACGGGATCTTCGTGCATGGCGATCCGGCCAAGCAGCAGACCGTCCTGCGCCGGAGCGATCTGGCCCGGCCGGCGGAGCATGCCCCGGTCCCCGGTGCTGTCGCCTCCGACGGGACCGGCGAGCGGCCGTCCGACGCCTGCCGCTTCGCATCCAACGCGGTCCACGTCCGCCCGAAGGCCTCCTGACGAAGGAGGCCCCGGGCGCCGACGGGGGAAGCCCGCCCGTCTAGCGAAACCGTCTATCGGACTGGTGCGAAAGGCAGGCCCGCCTGCTCCATGGCGCAGTCGATCACACCCTCCGACTTCTGATCGAAGAGCTGCAGCAGCAGGTCGTCCACCGCCCAGTCGTCGGTCGGCGTGCACTCTTCGAAGACGCGGGCGATCACCTCGGCCTGATAGGCCTCGCGCCCGTGATCCCCGCCGCCGTAGCCCTGCTCCTTGGCGACGGCGACCGCAACGCGGAAGGGTGGCACCAGCACGGGCGGTATGCCTGCGTGCCGAAGCACCGCCTTGAGCCCGAGCGGCCCGTCGTCCCATACCAGGAGACGCGCGTTCTCCACGCTGACTCCGGCACGCTCGGCGAGCCCGGCTGCGAACAGGTCCATATCGCCCGCGCACAGGCACCGGAACAGCAGGGTCGGGGTCAGCCGCCCATTGACCTGCAGCCAGCGGGCAACGAGATCGACGTCGCTGTTGGAGCGCAGCACGGGGCGGAGCACCAGCATCGTCGCGGCTTCGCGGCCGCGCTCGACCATACGGTCGACCAGCTCCCGCGACAGCCCGTGGGCGCGGACCAGCGCACCGCGGATGCCGTCCGAGACATAGGCCACCAGACGCTCCAGCACCGCCAGAGACAGGCCCGGACGGAGCGCGGCCGCCTCGCTGACCGAGCGCAGCCGGCCGAAGCGATCAAGCGCGCGGTGCAGCGCCGGCTCGGCGATCTCGGCGCCGGGATTCCGCAGCAGGCATGTGATCACCGAGACGTTGTCGGTGCCGATCAGCGCGTCGGACACCTTCGCCGAGACGGACCGGCGTCCGGCCACGGCCAGCTGCTTGCCGAGGTCGCGCTCCGCCAGCACACGAAGCAGGAACTCGTCGCCGAGTCCTTCGACGTGGCGCAGCACCGGGAAGGCAACGCGCCCGACGTCCCGCGCGAGGCGCTCGGCAAGGTCGACCGTCAGCAGCGGGCTGTTGTGGATCTGCCATGCTACGGCTTCGCGCACGGCCGCCTCGGCGTCGGCCGCGAAGCAGTGCAGGATCTCGACGGCAAGGCTCCGCTCCCCCTCCGCGAGGGTTCCAGCCTCCAGGTCGCCGACCAGCTTGCGCATGGTCTCGATCCTGGTCTCCGCCGAAGGCGCCGCCAGCAGGCGGTCCACGTCGGACTTGGTCAGACTCGGAGGAGTCGGGCTCGGTGAGGTCTGGCTCGGCTGGGTCGGGCCGAGCGGGGTCAGGCTCTGTGGGCTCGTCACGGCTTCCATGGCTTCATTCCAGACCGTGGCTGCTGTAGCGGATGATGTCGCCCCACGCCCGTTCCAGGCGGCGCAGCACCCGGTAGGTGGTCGCGAGGTCCTCGAGGTCTTCACGGCTGCGGACAACCGCCTCCGCCTGCACCTGTTCGAGCTGGCGCAGCTTCTCGTAAAGGCCGATTCCCCGCTCCGAGAGCTTCAGGCGCGCCGACCGGCGGTCCCGCGGCGAGGCGCCGCGGTCGACATAGCCGCCTTCCACGAGCCCCTTGAGGTTGTAGGAGGCGTTGGAGCCGAGATAGTAGCCGCGTTCCATGAGGTCGCGCACAGACAGCTCGTCGTGCCCGATCAGCATCAGCATCAGCGCCTGGACCGGGCTGATGTCGTCGAGGCCCCACCGGCCGAGCTCGACGCGCACGACGTCGAGGAAGCGGCGATGCATGCGCTCGATGATGCGGGCCAGGTCGTGATAGGCCTCCAGCTGGTCCCCGCGGGGCGGCTGGTCGGCGTCGGTCGGGCCGGGGCGATGGACGGTGGTCATGGGCGGGCTTCCGTCACGCCGGATGGACGCTCGAACGACGTCCACCGGCTCTTCCACTGACATGACTTGTCGTCGGCGCGCGGCAAGCCGGCTTGCTGACTGCGCATCGCTCACTCCGCAGCCAGGGCCGCGGCGGCGCCGCGGAAGCCATCCGGATGCCGCCGGCGCCACTCCCAGGCCGTGCGGACCATCGATTCCAGGTCCGGGAAGCGCGGCTGCCAGCCGAGCTCGGCCTTGATGCGCTCGGACGAGGCCACCAGCACGGGCGGATCGCCCGGGCGGCGGGCGCCCATGCGTACCGGGATGCGGAGCCCGGTCACCCGCTCCGCCGTCTCGACCACCTCGCGTACGCTGTAGCCACGGCCGTTCCCGAGGTTGTATCGGCAGCTCCGCTCGGCGAGCACGTCCAGCGCCAGGAGGTGGGCGTCGGCAAGGTCGCAGACATGCACGTAGTCGCGCACGCAGGTGCCGTCGGGCGTCGAATAGTCGTCTCCGAAGATCTCGATGTGCGGGCGCCGCCCGGCCGCCGCGTCGAGGACGAGCGGGATCAGGTGCGTTTCTGGATTGTGGTCCTCGCCGAGCGTGCCGTCGGGATGGGCGCCGGCCGCGTTGAAGTAGCGCAGGCAGGCCGACCGCACCCCGTGGCAGCGGTCCGCCCAGTGCAGGAGCCGCTCGATCATGAACTTCGATTCGCCGTAGGGGTTGCCGGGATCGATCGCGGCATCCTCGGCGATGGGGATCGTCTCGGGCGTTCCGAAGAGTGCCGCCGTCGAGGACAGCACGATCTTGCCTACCCCCGCGCGCACCATCGCCTGCACGAGGTTCATGGCGTTCACGACGTTGTCGTGGAGGTAGGTGTGCGGATCGCGCATCGATTCGCCGACCAGCGACAGGGCCGCGAAGTGCAGCACGGCATCGAACCGGTGGCCGGCGAAGAGCCAGGCGAGTGCCGCCCGGTCCGCGAGATCCCCCTGGATGAACTCCGCCTGGGGCCGCACTGCGGCGCGATGGCCCTGGCGCAGGTTGTCGAAGACCACCACGCGATGGCCGCGCTCGAGCAGAGCTGCGACGCAGTGGCTGCCGACATAACCGGCGCCGCCGGTGACGAGGATTGTCATGGGGGAAGGCATGTTCGGTCACCTATTCCTGTGTTCCGGCGTCCGGGCCGGACGGCGCGCTCGGCCGCCCGGTCGATTCGGGCAACGCGAGGCACTGGATGAAGTCCGCAACTACAATGCTGGCGGAGTATGGAAAGTAGGGTCTTTTTATTATTGGAAATTTGTAAAGAGCCATACCGCGTTTGAAGTAGCACTGGCCGCAAATTACATCGGTTTTCAGAGATTCATCGAAACAATGGACCTCGAAATCCGTAACTGAATCCGCGGCAGGCTGTCGCTGGCGACCGCCGTGCGACAGCGTCCCAGCCAAGTGCCACCTCGATTAAGAGCTTCCTAACCGCCCGAACTTTGGCACAGAACACCGGAGATACGTCGCAATATGCTTCGAAACTCGAAACATTTCACAACCAATCTTCGAGCATATCCGTGCCTCTTCCGCAACGTTTTACTTGGCTTCCAACATTACATATTTGGGGCGACTTGGCAGCGCCCGAAAGGAGTAAGGATCCATTAACCCAGCGGGGCCAGCCTGCGGGCCATGGCGGAATCAACACACCGACACATGCGGTCCGGACCCGATCACCCGATCCTGCGCCCAACGCTGCGCAGGATCGGCGGCGGCCTCGGCCTCGTCGCGGTTTTCAGCGGATTCGTCAGCATCCTGATGCTGGTGGTCCCGCTCTTCACGATGCAGGTCTACGACCGCGTGATGAGCAGCCGCAGCACGGACACGCTGGCGATGCTCGCCATCGTCGCGGTCGGAGGGCTGGCGCTTTATGGCGTGCTCGACTTTATCCGGGCGCGGATCCTCGTGATCTCTGGAACGGTGCTCGCGCGGCGCCTCAATGTGCCGACGCTGGAGGCCGCGATCGTCGACACGCTGTCGGGCGGCCGACGCAATGCCGCCCAGGCCATGCGGGACCTCAACGACCTCCGGAACTTCATGACCGGAAGTGCCGTGATCGTCCCGATGGAACTGGCCTGGTGCCCGGTGATCCTGGCCATCCTGTTCCTGCTGCACCCGCTCTATGGCGGGCTCGCGCTCGGCGCGGCGGCGCTCCTGCTCGCCGTCAGCGTCGTTACCGACCAGCTCACGCGCCGCCCCATGGCGGCCGCCAACGAGGCAGCCGCGCGCTCCTTTGCCGACATCGCCTCCGCCATCCGTCACGCGGAGGCGATCGAGGCCATGGGCATGCTGCCCGCTCTCGGGCGGCGCTGGCAGCGCAGCCAGGCCGGGTCGTCCGCGCTTCTCGACGACGGCAGCACGACTGCACGGGCGCTCGCCTCGGCCTCGCGCTCACTGCGCCTGATGCTCCAGGTCGCGATCATCTCGACGGGTGCGATCCTCGTCCTGAACCACGAGGCCTCGCCCGGCAGCATGATGGCGTCGGGAATCCTGATCGGCAGGCTTCTCCAGCCCATCGAGCAGCTCGTCGACGGCTGGCGCCAGTGGGTCTTCGCGATCTCGGCCTTCGGACGTGTCCGCGACCTCCTGAGTGCCTCGGCCTCGCGCCGCGGCCGGACGCCACTTCCCTGCTCCGAAGGGCGGCTCAAGGTCGACCGGCTGACCTACTTCCCGCCGGGCGTCGACCGGCCGGTGCTGAAGTCCGTCAGCTTCGAGATCGAGCCGGGCGAGGTGCTCGGAATCATCGGACCCTCGGGCGCCGGGAAGTCGACCCTCGCCCGCCTGATCGTCGGCGTGTGGGAGCCCACCAGCGGCGGCGCCTATCTCGACGGCAACAGCACCTTCCTCTGGGAACGCGAGAGCTTCGGCCGCTTCATCGGCTACGTTCCGCAGAGCGTGGCGCTGATCGACGGCACGGTTGGCGAGAACATCGCCCGCATGGGCGAGGCCGATCCGGCGGCGGTGGTGCGCGCCGCCCGCATGGCCGGTGTCCACGACATGATCGGCCGGCTGCCGTTCGGCTACGACACACCGGTCTCTGACGGGTCCTACGTCCTCAGCGGCGGCCAGCGGCAGCGCATCGCCCTCGCCCGCGCCCTCTTCGGCATGCCGCGCCTGCTCGTCCTCGACGAGCCGAACTCCAATCTCGACCACGTCGGCGAGGAGGCGCTGCTCACCGCGATCGGCCAGGCCAAGGCGGCGGGCACGACCGTGATCATGGTCGCCCACCGGCCGTCCATCATCTCGGTCGCAGACAAGCTCCTGGTCCTCAACGAAGGAGCCGTCGAGCGGTTTGGCGCGCGCACCGAGGTCATGAGGACCGTCCTTCCCGGCGGCGGAGCGCCTGTCGCGCGGCTCGTGAAGACCGGAGACCAGCGATGACGAAGCAGGCCGTGCAGACCTGGCACGTCACGCTCGACGCGGAGCCGCCCGAGCCGACGCTGCGCCGCACCGCCCTGTGGGGCACCGTGGCCGTCGTCATCGGGTTCGGCGGCTTCCTGGGCTGGAGCCTGACCGCCGAGCTGGACAGCGCGGCCATTGCGCAGGGCACGCTGATGGTCGACAGCCACCGCAAGACGATCTCCCATCTCGAGGGTGGCATCCTGCGCGAGCTGCTGGTCAGGGAGGGCGACGTGGTCGCTCCCGGCCAGCCGTTGCTGCGGCTGGACGCGACGCAGAGCGGCGCGATCGTGGCGCAGCTCCAGTCCCAGTACTGGATGGCGTTGGCCCGCGCGGCGCGCCTCCGGGCCGAGCAGGCCGATTCCCGCGGCATCGCCTTCCCCGACGAGATCCTGCAGGCCGCCGAGGCGACCCCGGTCGCGCGCGAGGCCATGGATGCCGAGCGCCAGCTTCTGGAGACCCGGCGCCGGACCCTGGAGGGCCAAGTGGCCGTTCAGCAGCGCCGCATCGTCCAGCTCAAGGAAGAGATCGTGGCTCTGGGTACGCAGCGCGTCGCGACCCGCGACCGCCTGCGCTATACTGAGGACGAGCTGCGCGTCGTGAAATCGCTGCTGGACAAGGGCTATGAGCGCAAGCCGCGGCTCCTGGAGCTCCAGCGCGCGGCTGCCGAGCTGCAGGGCCGCCTCGGCGAGATCGCCGGTGAGCAGTCCCAGGCCGAGCAGGGGATCGCCACCGCCGAGCTGGAGATCCTGAACCTGCGCAGCGCCCGGGCGACGGAAGTCGCGGACGAGTTGCAGCGCAGCCAGACCACGGCCGCGGATCTGGCCGAGCGCCTGCGCGGCGCGGCCGACATCCTGCGCCGCAACGAGATCACCGCGCCGCAGGGTGGGCGCGTCACCAACATCCGCTTCTTCACGCCCGGCGGCGCGATCCCCCAAGGGGCACCGATCCTCGATCTCGTGCCCCAGGACGACGAGCTCGTCGTGACGGCGCGCGTGATGCCCCAGGACATCGACGTCGTGCATGTCGGACAGTCCGCCTCGGTGCGGCTGACTGCGTACAAGCAGCGTCGCGTCCCGCCCATCGATGGGACCGTGCTGGCGGTCTCGGCGGATCAGCTCGAAGACCCGCGCTCCGGCAACGCGTATTTCGAGGCCCGCATCCGCCTCAGCGCCGAGGCGGTGGCCGGTGCCCACGGCGTGGAGCTGTATCCCGGCATGCCGGCCGAGGTGATGATCCGCGGCCCGGCACGCCTCGCCATCGACTACTTCACCGCGCCCATCGCCGAGAGCATGGGCCGGGCCTTCCGAGAAGAATGAGGGACCGGAGCATGCGCGTCCTCTTCGTGCACCGGTCGCTGCCGGGCCATTACCGACACGTGGCGCCGGCCTTGGCGGCCGACCCTGCCAACCGCGTCGTCTTCGCCACCCACGAGCCCGGCGTCCTGCCGGGAGCCGAGATCCGCACCTTCTCGCCCCATCGCACGGTGTCGGCGCAGATCCATCCCTATGTGCAGCCCTACGAGGACGCCGTCCTGTACGGGCAGGCCGTCTACCGGCTGTGCCGGCGCCTGCGCGCCGATGGGTTCGTCCCGGACCTCGTCTGCTCCCATGCCGGCTTCGGCCCGGGCCTCTACCTCAAGGAGGCTTTCCCGGACGCGCCGCTGCTGACCTATTTCGAATGGTTCTACCGAGCCCGCGGCGCGGATGCGGATTTCCTCGACGGGCCGCTCCACCCGGACGATGCGTGCCGGATCCAGAGCCGCAACGCCGGCATCCTTCAGGAGCTGGCGGCCAGCGACTGGGGAATCTGCCCGACCGCCTTCCAGCGCGACCAGTTCCCGGCGGGCTTCCGTGACAAGATGACGCTGCTGCACGATGGGATCGACACCGAGCGGTACGCGCCCGAACCCACGGGGCCCGGCACGCCCATGGTGCTGCCCGGGCTGGACCTGTCGGCGGCACCCGAGATCGTGACCTACGCGACCCGCGGCATGGAACCCTATCGCGGGTTCCCGCAGTTCATGCGCGCCGCGGCGCTGCTCCTGGAAAGGCGGCCCAATCTCCGGATCGTGGTCGGCGGGACGGACCAGGTGGTCTACAGCCGGCGTCCGGCCGGCGGCAGCTACCGCGAGGCGGCCCTGCGCGAGCTCGCCGGGCGCGACCTCTCGCGCCTGCACTTCGTCGGCGCGCTGGACGAGCCGCACTGGCTGCGGCTGCTGCGTGCCAGCACTGTCCATGTCTACCTCACTGTCCCCTTCGTTCTGTCCTGGTCGCTCCTCGAGGCGATGGCGACGGGCTGCGCCGTCGTCGCGTCGGACACCACGCCGGTGCGGGAGGTTGCCGAGGACGGGCGAGAGGCGCTCCTCGCCGATTTCCATTCGCCCGAGGCGATCGCCGGCCGCGTGGAGGAAGCGCTCGACGACGCCGCCCTGCGGGCGAGCCTCGGCGCCGCGGCGCGCCAGCGCGTCCTCGACCACTATGCGCTGGCGGATCTGCTGCCTCGGCATCTCAGGCTCATGCAAAACCTGGCAGCCTCGGCGGACACCGGACAGGCCGATGAGATTTACAACGAAAATCGGGCCGATCAGGAAGTAAAAGCCAGCGCTTAAACCTGGCTTTTCAGAAGCTATTCCGAACGCAAATACAAGTGCTTGAACAGGTCAGAATAATGTCACGGGATTCCTTCGTCTTAACAAAACGACTACTTGATTGTGTCGAAAGAGGTAATCCATTCTTGCGGCAGTGCAGCGCCAAAGCTGCACGAGAAACCGCACAGGAGATCTGAACCATGGCTACCCTCCCTGGTGGCGCTTACGACACGATCCACATCGGGACGAACGGCGACGACGCCCTCTTTGGCGGCTCGCACTCGGACCTGATGTTCGGCGGCACGGGCGACGATCAGCTCCTCGGCGGAGACGGTCGCGACTTCCTCGTTGGCGGTCGCGGCGAGGACTTCGTGTCGGGCGGCGCAGGCGCCGACCTGCTGCTCGGCGAGCGCGGCGACGACCGGATCGACGCCGGGGCCGGCGACGACCTCGTCTTCGGCGGCGACGGCAACGACGTGCTCTCGGGCGGTGCCGGCCGCGACCATCTCGACGGCGGAAACGGCAACGACGCCCTCAGCGGCGGCGACGGCAACGACATGCTGACGGGCGGCAAGGGCAACGACGTCCTGTTCGGCGGCGGGCACAACGACGTGCTCGACGGCGGCGACGGCAGCGACGCCCTTCGCGGCGGCACCGGCAACGACCTGCTCAAGGGCGGGAACGGTGACGACTACCTCTTCGGCGACTCCGGCAACGACCGGCTCGAGGGCGGCAGGGGCAACGACGTCCTGACCGGCGGCGACGGCCAGGACACCTTCGTCTTCGGCGGCGGCGGCGGCCAGGATCTCGTCGTCGACTTCAAGGTCGGCGAGGACGTGCTCCAGATCGCCCGCAACATCAACGGGCTGGACATCAAGGATGCCGGCGACCTCGCCGACCGCGTCACCGATGCCGGCGGCAACGCCGTGATCGATCTCGGCCAGGGCGACACGATCACCCTGGTGGGCGTCACGGCCGAGGACGTCCAGCACAACCCGAACGCCTTCTTCGTCATCCACTGATGACGGTACGCCCGCGGCGCGCCCCCCGGGGACGCGCCGCGGGGGTCCCGGAGCAGCATCCCATGCACCAGAACGCAACCACGCAGATCGCCGTCTTCCCGAAACCCGGCCCCGCCGCGTCCGCGACGCTGCACGGGCTCGGGGCCGGCTTCGCGCTGGTCGTGTGGGATGCCGGCACCCAGGACCCGCCCCGACACGCCGTGCCGTCCGTCGACGGCGTCGACGCGCCGAGGCCCCATGTCACTCTCTCGGTCGCCACCCTCTGGGGCGGCAGGCGCACCCTCTGCCTGCTGCGCTGGAGGGGCCCCGCTTCCGGTCCCGGGATCGTGCGCGTGCGGGACGGCGACGGCCGCCTCCTGGCCGAGACCGCCGGAGCCGTGGACCTGCCCGACTTCGATCCGACCAGCCTGCTGGACGGGCTGGACGCTCCGACGCGCCTGCGCGTCGTCCGCTTCATTCTCGACCTCTGTCGCTCCGCACAGGCTCTGCGCACCGATCCCGACTTCGTCGCGGCCTGCCGCAGGCTCGTGCTGGAGCTCTCGCCCCGCCCCTCTCCGCTGCGCCCGCGCACGGCGCTGACGCCGGCGCTCCTGCTGTGCGAAGGCACCCTGTCCTCCGAATTCGGCGAGATCCAGGCAGCCCTGGTGATGACCGACGAGGCGATCGGGCCGGCCCCCTTCGAGCCCCTGTCCGGCAGCGCCCCGCCGCGCCAGGATCGCGTGCCCCTCCATCTCGTCATCGATGCCACCCTGTGCGAGGACCGCGCGCTGGTGGTGCTGGTCGGGCGGCGCGGCCTTGCCTGCCGTGTGCTCGAGCCCCGCCGGGCCGAGCTGCCGTCGCTGCTGGAGCGCGCGACCGGGCGCGACGGCCTGCCCGGCCCGCTGCGGCGCCACGTCTCGCGCTGCCTCGCCGATCGTGGCGCCCGCGACCCCGCGGCAGCAGCGGCCGTGCGCGAGCTGCAGGTGCTCGTCCCGCTGGCGAAACGCCAGCTCGCCGATCCCGCGCGCCCGGTCGGCGCGTCGCTCGACCTCGCGGTCCCGACCGGCGGGGGCGGCCTGTTCCTCGCGGGCTGGATCCACGACCCCCAGGGCCTTGCGACCGGGCTGCGCATCCTGACGCCGTTCGGCGAGGAGCGCCGCCTCGGCGCCTTTGAGCACCGCCTGCCTCGCCCGGACGTGGCCCAGCTCTACGGCCTGTCGGCCGGCGAGCGCACGGGCTTCGTCGCCTTCCTGGCCGGTGCGCCCGAAGCGGCGCCGGCACTGCAGGTCCAGGGCGAGCTTGTGCTCGCATCCGGAGACCGCATCACCCTCGTGCCGCCG
This sequence comes from Arenibaculum pallidiluteum, assembly GCF_017355985.1. Classification (GTDB taxonomy): domain Bacteria; phylum Pseudomonadota; class Alphaproteobacteria; order Azospirillales; family Azospirillaceae; genus Arenibaculum; species Arenibaculum pallidiluteum. Next base: position 218,281 of record NZ_JAFIQU010000003.1, on the reverse strand, counting down.
CCCCGGCCCCAGGCCGCCGACGAGGCGCGCAACGCGGTGCTCGGCGCGGTGCCGCCCAGCCGCGTGACCCCCGCGCTGCTGGAGCAGGTCCTGGCACCGGCGGTTTCGGCCCTGCACGCGGCCCACATGGCCTCGCGCCGCGCGCCAGAGGTGATCCTGTTCGGCCGTCAGGTCGACAGGCCGGTGGTCTCCGTGATCGTGCCGCTCTACCGGAACCTCGACTTCCTGCGCTTCCAGCTCTCGGCCTTCGCCACCGATCCTGCTATGGCCGAGGCCGAGCTGATCTTCGTCCTGGACAGCCCCGAGCAGCGCGACGAGCTCGAGCACTACCTGCACGGCCTGCACGGTCTCTACGGCCTGCCCATGACGCTGGTCGTGCAAGGTGCGAACTGCGGCTACTCCGCGGCCAACAACGCCGGCGTCGCGGTCGCGCGCGGCGCGGCGCTGCTGTTCCTGAACTCGGACGTGATCCCGGACCGCCCAGGCTGGCTGCCGGAGCTGCTGGCCGCACTGGAGGCGGATCCCAGCACCGGCGCCGTCGGGCCGAAGCTGCTCTTCGACGACGACAGCCTGCAGCATGCGGGGCTGCTCTTCGCGCAGGACTTCCGCGGGCGCTGGTACAACCATCACTACCACAAGGGCATGCCGCGGGACTTCGCCCCGGCCAACCAGCCTCGCGCGGTGCCCGGCGTCACCGGCGCCTGCCTGCTCGCCCGCCGCGCCGCCTTCGAGGCCGCCGGCGGCTTCTGCGAGGACTACGTGATCGGCGACTACGAGGATTCGGACCTCTGCCTCCGGATCCGCAGCGCCGGCCACGAGATCCGGTACGTGCCCGGGGTGGAGCTCTACCACCTCGAGCGCCAATCGATCTCCCGCCACGCCGGCTACACGCGCGGCGCGGCCTCCGAATACAACGGCTGGCTCCATGCCGGCCGGTGGAGCACGCTCATGGAACAGCTGATGTCCAGGGAATGGACCCCCGACGCGCCGGCAGCAGCCGGCTTGCAGCCGAGGAGGGCGTCGTGACCCTCCCCTCCCAGGAGCCGCAGCCCGAGCGCAACCGCGTCGTGGTGCTGCGCCGGCGCGCCGACGACCGGCTCGACTGGCTCTGCGAGTCCATCGCGCGCAACCGCCTGCTGCCGGTCCCGGCAGCCGAGCGGCAGTTCGTGGGCGACGGCGACTTCCGCGCCATCGGGGCGGAGTTCCTGCGACATTTCGTGCGACTGGGCGGGCTGCGGCCCGATCACAGCGTGCTGGAGATCGGCTGCGGTATCGGGCGCATGGCCCTGCCGCTGACCCAGTATCTCGAAGGCTCCTATGACGGCGTGGACGTCGTCGAGGATGGGATCCGCTGGTGCGCGGAGACGCTGACGCCGGCCTATCCCGCCTTCCGCTTTCACCATCTCGACGCGGCCAACGGCGTCTACAATCCGGCGGGGCGCCTCGACCCGGCAAGGGTTACCCTGCCCTTCGCCGACGGCGCCTTCGACTTCGTGATCCTGACCTCGGTCGTGACCCATCTGCGGCGCGCCGAGACCGAGCGCTACATCGCCGAGATCGCGCGCCTGATGCGTCCGGGCGGCCGCTGCTTCCTGAGCCTGTTCCTGGTCGACGAGACCGCCCGTGCGGGTCTGCGCGCCGGCACGGCACGTCCGGCCTTCCCGGCGGATGCCGCCGGCCCCGAGCTTCTGGCCGACCCGGAAGCGCCGCACGGCGCCGTCGCCTACGACGAGGACTACCTGCTCGGCGGCTTCGCCGCGCACGGCCTGCGTCCGGCCCGGCCGGTCGCGCACGGCCACTGGAGCGGCGCGCGCACGGCCGAGAACTTCCAGGACCTCCTGGTTCTCGTCCGCGATGGCGCGGAGGCCTCGCAATGACCATGCCCCGCGTCCTCCAGATCGCCCACAACCACCCCGCGCTGCATCCCGGCGGCACGGAGATCTTCGCGCACGACCTGTTCGGCGCGCTGAAGGCGAAGGGCTGCCAGAGCCTGTTCCTGGCGTGCACGAACCAGACCCACCGCGAGCAGAAGCCGGGCACCAACCTGCAGACGCTCGGCCGCAGCGCCGACGAGGTGATCCTGTGGGCAGGGCATTTCGACCGGTTCTTCCAGAGCCAGATCGACCTGCACGGCATCGTGCCGGACCTGACGAACCTTCTGCAGTCCTTCCGGCCCGACGTCGTGCACGTGCACCACGTGCTGCTGCTGGGCGTGGAGATGCTGTTCCTGATCCGCCGCGTCCTGCCCCAGGCGCGCATCGTCTACACGCTGCACGACTACTATCCGATCTGCGCCAATGACGGGCAGATGGTCACGACGCAGGACCGCGCCCTGTGCAGCGGCGCCTCGCCGGACGCCTGCCACCGCTGCTTCCCCGACCGCGGCGCGGACCGCTTCGTGCTGCGCGAGAAGCACCTGAAGTCGCTGTTCTCGCTGGTGGACCGCTTCATCGCGCCGAGCCGCTTCCTGCGCGATCGCTACGTCGCCTGGGGCCTGCCTGCCGAGCGCATCGAGATCATCGTGAACGGCCGCCCCACGGAAGACCCGGCGCCGACGCGCGAGGTCGCGGCGGGCGGACGCCGCGACGCTTTCGGCTATTTCGGCAACCTGAACCCGTTCAAGGGCGTGACCGTCGCCCTCGACGCGGCCCGCCGCCTCGTCGAGGGCGGGGAGACCGGGTTCTCCCTGGCGGTGCATGGCGGCACGCCTTTCCAGACCGAGGCCTTCAAGGAGGAGGTCGCGGCCGGCATGCGCGCGGCCCGCGGGCACGCCGTCGCCCACGGCCCGTACCGGCGCAGCGAGATGGCGGCCCTGATGGCCGGCGTGGACTGGGTCGTCATGCCCTCGGTCTGGTGGGAGAATGCGCCGCTGGTGATCCAGGAGGCCTTCCGCCACCGCCGGCCGGTGATCTGCAGCGGCATCGGCGGCATGGCCGAGGCCGTGCGCGACGGCATCGACGGACTGCACTTCCGCGTCGGCGACGGAGCCGACCTTGCGCGCGTGATGACGCGCGCCATGAGCGAGCCCGACCTCTGGGACCGGCTGTCCTCCGCGATCCCGGCCGTGCCCGGCATCGACGAGGCCGCCACCCGCCACCTCGCCCTCTACCACGACATCCGCGGCGGCGCGCAGGACGCGGCGCCCACCCGACACGCTTCCCGGAGCAGCGCCCGATGAAGAAGCCGCAGCCCTTCCAGGCCGAGATCCCCATCGCCATCCTCGTCGACGACGACACGCTGGTCCTCTATGGCGCGGTGGAAAGCCCCATTCCCACCTCCGGCCGCGTGCATCTGGACGCCGGCACGGAGGCCGGGCGCTTCCGCGGCGCCTGCTGGCCACGCCCATCCGAGGACGGCTCGGGGCACTGGTTCCTGGCCGGCGTCCAGGTGCCGAACCTCGCGCGGCTGCGGCCCAACCGGGTCGAGATCGCCGGCGATGACGGCAGCCGGATGGTGATACCGCGCCTGACCAACGTGCGCACCAACCCCGCTCCCCTGGTCGCGGCACTGTGCGAGGAGCAGGCCGGCGCCTCCGGGATCGTGCTCGACTTCCTGTGCGCGCTGCTGGCGCCGACGGCCGGCACCTCGGAGCGTGCATCGCGCCTCCTCCTCGGGCTGCTCCAGGATCTCGCGCGGCCTGACGGCTACGCCGAGATCTTCGGCCGGTTCCGCGGCGGCACGGGGCTGATGATCCAGGGCTGGTCGGTCTCCATGCGCAGCGGCATGCACGACCTGATGCTGGAGGGCGAGGACTGCCGGCTGCACGGCGCCGTGGCGGCGGACTTCCCGCGCGCGGACCTGCCGCCTACCGCGGACGGCTTCGTCGCGGTGCTGCCCGACGCCGACGTCGACCCCGCCACGATCCGTCGGGTCTTCTGCCGCACCGCCGACGGCTGGTGCCATCTGCAGGTCTTCGAGAACCGCACGCTGCTTCCGGATGGGATCGCCGTTGCCCATCTCCGCGACATGCTGTCGGGGCTGCGGGGCGATGCGAGAACGCTGCAGTCCCTGCGCGAGATCGCGGCCTCCCAGTACGAGGGCCACGAGACCGTCTCCCGGATCGAGGGGCCGCTGCGCGCCGCGCTCGACACGGCCGTGCGCGTGCCTGGCTCCGGCGTCTTCCTCGGCGGATGGCTGCTCGACCCCACGGGAATGGTCGAGGCGGTGACCCTCCGGGGACCCGGCCTCGCCGTCAGGCTCGACGCCGACTGGGCGCGCACGGCGCGCCGCGACGTCAGCGAGGCCTTCTCGGCCGATCCCGCCTTCGCCGGCCGGATCCTGCCCGGGCTCGACGATCACGGCTTCCTGGCCTTCGTGCCGGAGCCCGCGGATCTCGACCAGGCGCCCGAGTTCCACCTGCAGATCGACCTGAACACCGGCGGCCGCGCCTTCCTCCCGGTGGCTCCGCAGCCGCCCTCGCCGGACCAGCTCCGCCGGCTGCTCTCCGCGATCGACCTCAACGACCCCGCCGCCGAGTCAGTGGTTGCGCGCCATATCGGGCCGACCGTGCAGGCCATGGCGGCAGGACGCGGACCGGCGCCCGCCGCCGCGGTCTTCCCGCTCGGCCCCACGCTCGGCGCGCCACGGCTCTCCGTAGTGATCCCCGTGACGGACGCGCGCGAGGATCTGGACCTCACCCTCGCCCGGCTCGCCTGCGATCCCGACTTCCTCGGGGTCGAGATCCTGGTGGCGGCGGGCTGCGGGAGCCATCCGCGCCTGGCCGCCAACCTCCGGTGCGGCGCCGAGTTCTACCGCCTGCCTCTACGCCTGGTCTCGGCGCCGGGCGCCCGCGACGCCTTCGAGGCTGCCGATGCCGCCCTGGCCCATGCCCGGGCCGAGCAGGTCCTGCTGCTCTCCCCCTCGGTGCTGCCGACGGAGCGCGGCTGGCTCTCGGCCCTGGAGCGGGCGGCCCGCCGCGCCGGCCGTCCTGCCGTCCTCAGCCCGACGCTGGCCTACGAGGACCATTCCGTGCGCTATGCAGGCATCCTTGCCGACGAGACGGCCAGCGGGGGCTACGTGGCGCGCTACGCGGGCTATCCGCTGTCCTGGCTGAAGGAGACGGAGCCCATGGCGGTGGACGCCGCCACGCTGGACTGCGCGCTGCTGCCCCGCGCCGTCGTCCGGGCCGCCGGCGGCCTCGCCGGCAGCTATCTCGGCCCCGAGTACAAGGGCCTCGACTTCTGCCTGCGCCTGCGCGGCGCAGGGCATTCCTGCCTGTGGGTGCCGGCCGTGCGCCTGGTCGCCCTGGACGAAGCCGCCACGGGCGAGCCCGACTATTGGCAGCAGACCGGCGCCCTCGTCGACCGCTGGCGCTTCGAGAGCGCCTGGACCGCCCGCACCTCCGACGCCGCATGAGAGCGAAGATGACCCAGACCAAGCGAGCCCTGATCGTCAGCCACGGGCATCCCGCCTTCTCCCTCGGCGGGGCCGAGGTGGCCTCCTACAACCTTTTCCAGGGCCTGGACGAGCTGCCGGGCTGGGAGGCCCACTATCTTGCCCGGACGGCGCCCCCGGTGGCGCCACACCGCGGCTCGGCCCTGATGACCCTGCGCCAGAAGGAGCGCGAGGTCCTCTATTACGCCAACGACTATGACCATTTCCGCTGCTCGAACCGGAACCTGCCCGGGATCGAGCGCGACTTCGTACGCTACGTCCGCGACCTGCAGCCCGACGTCATCAACTTCCACCATTTCCTGGGCCTCGGGGTCGAGACGATCCACGCGCTCAAGCGCGAGCTTCCGCGCGTGCCTATCGTCGTGACCTTCCACGAATACCTGTCGATCTGCCATCACCACGGGCAGATGGTGAAGACCACCCGGAACACGCTGTGCTACCGGGCCACGCCGGCGGACTGCGCCGGCTGCTTCCCGCAGCTCGGACAGTCCCAGTTCTTCCGTCGCGAGCTGTTCCTGAAGACCTTCCTGGAGCAGGCGGACTTCTACCTGAGCCCGAGCCAGTTCCTGATCGACCGCTACGTCGACTGGGGCCTGCCACGGGAGAAGTTCCTCATGATCGAGAACGGCCTGACCGTCGAGGACATTGCCCCTCCCCGGCCGCTGCCGCGTGGTGGAAAGCGCAACCGCTTCGCCTTCTTCGGCCAACTCACCGAGTTCAAGGGCGCCCACCTGCTCGTGGAGGCGGTCTCCCGCGTCTCGGAAAAGGCCTGGGGCGAGGACGGCGCGCTGATGATCTTCGGCGGCAATCTCGAGCGCCAGCCGGAAGCCTATCAGAAGCGCTTCCTGGAGATCACCGAGAAGGCCGGCGATCGCGTTCGGTTCTACGGCAGCTATCGCTCGGCCGAGCTGCCGGGCCTCATGAAGGACGCGGACTGGGTGGTGATCCCCTCGATCTGGTGGGAGAATTCCCCCGTGGTGATCCAGGAGGCGTTCCTGCACGGGCGCCCGGTGATCTCCAGCAACATCGGGGGCATGGCCGAGAAGGTCACCCACGGTGTCGACGGGCTGAACTTCCGCAATGCCAGCGTCGAGGACCTGGTCGACCGCCTGACAGAGGCGCTGACCACCCCCGACCTGTGGGACCGTCTCCGCGCGCGCATCCGGCGCCCCATCGATCGCGCCGAATGCGCGCGCCGCCACGTCGCGGTCTTCGATCGCCTTCTGGCCGGCGAGGCCCGGCGCGAGGGCGCCGCGATCGCGCCGGCCCGCGCCGTCGCCCAGCGGTCGTAACAAAGGCGGTCGTAACAAAGGCGGCCGTGACAAAGGCGGCCGTGACAAAGGCGGGCGGACCGGTCCGGCGCCCCCGCGCCGGGCCGCAAAGCCCTACAACTGCGCAGCACCGCCGGCGTCGCCATACGAACGCCGGGGAAAACCCCACTCGGAACCGTACCGCCACAGCTCTGGAGGCACCCTTGGCTAACATCCTGGTCATGATCCCGTCGGGCGAGGTCTACGACCACGACTGCGTGCGCTGGTACCGGCATACCGACATCCAGCGCAGCATCGACCACTATCACAACATCGGCGACGCCTTCGTCTACGACTCCTCCCTCAAGCTGCTGGCCTTCGACCGCCTCGACGTCCTCGAGGTCCGGGAATTCCGGCAGGAGGTCGTCGACCGGGTGAACGCGGAGTTCGACTACGTCTTCCTGCGCGGCTCCAACTACATCCACGCGCACATGCCCTGGCCCGAGGCCATCGAGCAGGTGCTCGCCAAGCTGAAGATCCCCGTGATCGCCTTCGGCGTCGGCGCCCAGGCGCCCGCCACCGGCAAGATCCAGCTCTCGGACGAGAGCCGGCGCATCTGGCAGGTCATCGCCGACAAGTCGACGACCCTCGGCGTGCGCGGCACCTACACGGCCGAGGTGCTCTGGGACCTCGGCATCAAGAACACGCGGATCGTCGGCTGCCCGACGGCCTTCCGCGCGCGCGACCCCGAGCTGCGCATCGACCTGCCGGACATCAACTCCGTGCGCAAGGTCGGCATCACGATGCGGCGCGAGGTCTCCAAGGCCTATTCGCCCGACGTGCAGACCTATCTCAGCGTCCACCGCGACTTCGTGAAGGACATGTCGCGGCGCTTCGAGACCGTGCTGATGATGCAGGGCGAGGTCGAGGAGAAGAAGCTGCTCTGGGGCACCGAGGAGCAGAAGGCCGAGGCGTGGGAGGCCCTGAATGGCCATGACTGGCTGAAGCAGTGGTTCTTCGACGACGAGATGCGCGCGCTGTACCGCGAGCGGCTCTGGTACTCGGACGTCGTCGCCGAATGGGAGGCGCTGGTGCGCTCCAAGGACCTGGTCCTCGGCTACCGGCTGCACGGCAACCTGATGGCGCTCTCCAACGGCGTTCCGTCGGTCTACTTCAGCTACGACAGCCGCACCAAGGAGTTCGCGGAGACGTTCCAGATCCCCTGCTACGACGTCTACAGCGGGAGGCCCTTCTCCCTCGAGGAGTATTGGGACCAGTCCCTGTTCGAGCGGTTCAACCGCACCTACTACATGCGCTACCGCGACATGCGGGAGTTCCTGGACGAGAACTACATCCCGCACCGCATGCCGCATCCGTCCGCGCGGCGCCCGGCCGAACGGCAGGTGGCCTGATCGGCCGAAGGGGGCGCCGGCTTCGGCGCCCCCGCCCTTCCACAGCACCGGGACCGTCATGTCAGCTCTTGCGAAACCGCCCGAGGCTCAGCCCGAGATCGAGGGCCGCGTGGACGCCGTCGCCAACGGCCGTGTCTACGGTTGGGCCTGGGACCGCTCAGTTCCAGGGACGCGCCTCGAGATCCAGGTGCGCCTGCCCGGGCCGGACGGAGGCCGCCTGCTCGCCTCGGGCCTTGCCGACCTCGCGCGCGAGGATCTCGGCGCCAACGGCGTCGGCGACGGGCGCCATGCCTTCGAACTCGCCCTGCTCGCTGAGGCACCCGCGGATCCCGCGGCGCTGCTGGTGGTGGCGCGCGATGCCGGCACGGGCGCGGAGCTCGTCCTGCAGCACCCCAGCGAGCCCGAGCGGCTGCTGGAGCAGGCTGTATCGCCGCATCTGCTGCGCCTGACCGCGGCGCTGGAGGCCTCCCGCGCCGAGCAGCAGCGCCTGGCAGCTCGCCAGCAAGGCCTGGCCCGCGGCATCGCGGAGATCCAGGAGCGCATGCGCGCGGGTTCTGGCAGCGACGCGCGGCTGGATCGCATGGCCACTGACCTCGGCGAGCTGCGCGAGCGCGTCGCCGGGCTCGACATCGTTCTGGTGCGCATGGACCAGACGCTCCGCGAGCTCGCGGAGCTCGGCCGCAAGGAAGGGTCCGAGGGGCGCGCCATGCGCGGCGTCGCGCTGGCGGCCCTCGGCGTTGGCCTTGCCGTCGGGCTCGTAGGGCTGGTGATCCTGCGCGCCAGCCTCGGCTGAGCCCCTCCGACCGCCCGCCGACCCGCGGAAATGGCGGGGCTGCCCTTCCCGTGCTTGAGGGAGGAAGCGTCGCAGACGTATCTAGAGCTCCCGTCATTCCACGAGACCCGATGTCCCGGACCACTGCGAATCTCCTGCTGCTTCTGGCAGCGGCCATCTGGGGCACGGCCTTCGTCGCCCAGAAGCTCGGCGCCGAGCATCTCGGCCCCATGCTGTTCACGGGGCTGCGCTTTCTCGTGGGCGCCCTGGTCGTGCTGCCACTCGCCCTTCGCGAGGCGCGCCGAGCGCGCTGGAGCCGCGCCGACTGGGGCGGAATGGCGGCCACAGGCGGCGCGCTGTTCTGCGGCGCCGCCTGCCAGCAGATCGGCATCGGCATGACGACGGCCACCAATGCCGGCTTCCTGACCGCGCTGTACGTCCCGCTGGTTCCGCTGATCGGGCTCCTTGCGCTCAGGATGCCGCCGCATCCCGTTGTCTGGCCGGCGGCAGCCGGCAGCCTCGTGGGCACCTGGATGCTCGGCGGTGGCGGCACCGTCGCGCTGGCCGCCGGGGATCTCTGGGTCATGGTCTCCGCCGTCTTCTGGGCGCTGCACGTGATCCTGGTCGGCAGCATGGCCGCCCGCACCGGCGCCCCGGTCCTGGTCGCGGCGGTGCAGTTCCTGGTCTGCGGTGCTCTAAGCACCGCCGTCGGCCTGGCGACCGAGGCCGCCGACCTTGCCGCCGTGCAGGCGGCGGGAGGCGCCATCCTTTACGTCGGGGTCCTTTCGGTGGGCATCGCCTTCACCCTGCAGGTAGTCGGACAGCACCACGCTCCTGCCTCGGACGCGGCCGTGATCATCAGCTCGGAATCCGTTTTCGCCGCGGCGGCGGGCGCGCTCGTCCTGGGTGAGCGGCTGACCTCCCTGCAGCTCGCCGGCTGCGCATTGATCATGACCTGCATCCTGGCGGTCCAGCTCCTGCCCGGGCGACGCGGCGCCGAACGGGCGGCCGAAGCCGGCTGAGCCACGCGCCGGGGCTTGCCTGCACGGGCTCGCCAGGGCATGGTGCGCACCCGGAACGAAACGTGATCACCAGGCATGTCGCAGCAGGTCCTGACCATCAACGGCGCGGCGCTCGTGGCCGACCTGTCGGGGGCTTTATCATGGCCGGAACGGCGCCTGGTGGCCGTCGCCGACCTCCATCTCGAGAAAGGGTCGGGCTTCGCCGGGCGCGGCCAGCTCCTTCCGCCTTACGACACGGCGGCCACGCTGGACCGGCTCGAGGAGGTCCTCGGCCGCCTGCGGCCCGAGACCGTCGTCTGTCTCGGCGACAGCTTCCATGACCGCGGGGCGGCGGCCCGAATGGGCCGCGACGACCGGCGGCGGCTCGCAGCGCTGTGCAGCGGCCACGACTGGATCTGGATCGCCGGCAACCATGACCCCGATGCGCCGGACGATCTCGACGGGCGCGCGACGGCCGAGCTGGTGCTTGGCCCGCTCGTCTTCCGCCACGAGGGACGCGCTGGCGCCGTGGGCGAGATCTCCGGCCATCTGCACCCGGTAGCCGCCGTGCGGGTCCGGGGGCGGCGCATTCGGCTGCGCTGCTTCGCCGAGGACGGATTGCGCGCGGTCCTGCCGGCCTTCGGCGCCTATACGGGCGGGCTGAACGTCCTGGACGGCGCCTATGCTCCCCTGCTGGGGGCGCGGTTCACGGCGCACCTGCTGGGACGCGAACGTGTCTTCGCCCTTCCATCGGCGCGGCTGGAAGGGGATTCGGCAGGGCTCCCCAGGCAGGGGACCTCGCCGCCGGAGTCCCGGTGCACGAAGGGATCTGGCACAAACGGGTTTGATTGATCTCCGGCAGACGTTACCAAGTGGCCATTGGGGAACCGACGGGGGGATCGCGCCATGGACGCCGCCAAGGCCGCCGAGCTGCTGGACCGCATGTGCCGGCGCAGACCGCTGATCCAGAACATCACGAACTACGTCTCCATGGACATTGCAGCCAACGTCCTGCTGGCGGCCGGGGCCTCGCCGGCAATGGTCCATGCCGCCGAGGAGGCTGGCGACTTCGTGGCGCTCGCGGACTCCCTCGTCGTGAACATCGGGACCCTGTCTCCGGCCTGGGTCGAGGGCATGCGCGTCGCCGCGGACCGCGCCTCGGCGCTGGGCAAGCCCTGGGTCCTCGACCCGGTCGGCGTCGGAGCGACGCGCCTGCGCGACGTCGCTGCCGCAGACCTGCTGGGCCGCCGGCCTTCCGTGGTGCGCGGCAACGCCTCGGAGATCCTGTCCCTGGCCCAGGGTTTCGGAACGCCGCATGGCGTGGATTCGGCCCATGACTCCGCCGACGCCGTCGATGCCGCGCGGCGCCTGGCGGCCCATTCCGGCGCGGTGGTGGCGGTCACCGGGCGCGTCGACTACGTCACCGACGGGACACGGCTCGTCGCCGTGGAGGGCGGCTCCCCGCTGATGACGCTGGTGACCGCGGTCGGCTGCTCCGTCTCGGCCCTGGTTGCCGCCTTCCTGCCCGTGGCCGAGGACCCGCTCGAGGGTTCCGCCGCCGCACTGGCCTTCGCCGCCGTGACAGGCGAGTCCGCAGCGGCCGGGGAGCCCGGACCGGGCACCTTCCGGGTGCGCTGGATCGATGCACTGCACGCTCTTGGCCCGGATGATCTCGGAACTCGGGCACGGATCCGGCGCCTGCCAGACCTCGTTTGAGACGGCACCCGATGCGACGGCCCGATTTCATCGGGCCGTCACACGGCCGCAACCGAAGCGTCACATCGCCTGCCTATGGTCCCGCCGTGCGCGGCCGGGCTCGCCTGTCCGCGCGGACGGCAAGACGGGAGGCTCCGGGACATGGACCGCGATATCGAGAACATGACGCGCTCGATGGCGTTCGAAGCGGATGAGGACAACGGCAGGAACGAATCGCCGAACGACACCCTGGGCGACATCATCACCCGCCGCTTCGGCCGGCGCGATGCGCTGAAGGGTTCGCTGGCGGTCGCCGCCATCGCGGCGACCTTCGGCCCGCTCTCTGCACTGGTGGGCTCCCGTCCGGCGGCAGCCCAGGCCGGTAAGTCCGCCTTCAGCTTCCCCGAAGTAGCGCGCGGCGTCGGCCGCGACCATGCGGTCGCCGAGGGCTACAGCGCCGATGTCCTGATCCGCTGGGGTGATCCGGTCCTGCCGGGGGCGCCTGCCTTCGATCCCATGAAGCAGAGCGCCGAGGCCCAGAAGAAGCAGTTCGGCTACAACAACGACTTCGTCGGCTACGCGCCGCTGCCCGCCGGCTCGACCAGCGCCGAGAACGGGCTCCTCTGCGTGAACCACGAGTACACCGACGAGGAGGTGATGTTCCCCGGCGTCGGCGTGGACCAGCAGTCCAAGGAAGCGAACTTCAAGGCCATGACCCGCGAGCTCGTGGACATCGAGCTGGCGGCCCATGGCGGCTCGGTCGTCGAGATCCGCAAGAGCGGCGGCAAGTGGCAGGTGGTGGCCGACAGCCGCTACAACCGCCGCATCACCGGCAGCGACACCGAGTTTGAGATCACCGGGCCCGCGGCCGGCCACGACCGCCTGAAGACCAAGGCCGATCCTGCCGGCCGCAAGGTCGTCGGCATGCTGAACAACTGCGCCGGCGGCATGACCCCCTGGGGAACCTGGCTCTCGGCCGAGGAGAACATCAACGGCTATTTCTGGGGCAAGCTCGAGGACGGGCATCCCGAGACGGCCAACCACAAGCGCATGGGCGTGCCGGGCGCCTGGTACAACTGGGGCGCCTATTACGACCGCTTCGACGTCAGCAAGGAGCCGAACGAGGCGAACCGCTTCGGCTGGATCGTCGAGATCGATCCCTACGACCCGACCTCGACGCCCAAGAAGCGCACCGCCCTGGGCCGCTTCAAGCACGAGGGAGCGGACAACGTCGTCAACAAGGACGGCCGCGTCGTCATCTATACCGGCGACGATGAGCGCTTCGAGTACGCCTACAAGTTCGTGACCGAAGGGCGCTTCAACCCCAGCGACCGCCGCGCGAACATGGACCTGCTGGACCGCGGCACGCTCTACGTCGCCCGGTTCGATGCCGACGGCACGGGCACCTGGCTGCCTCTGGTCCATGGCCAGGGACCGCTGACGGCGGCCAACGGCTTCAACAGCCAGGCCGACGTCCTGATCGAGGCCCGCCGCGCCTCCGACCTGCTCGGCGCCACCAAGATGGACCGGCCCGAGGACATCGGGCCCAACGCGCGGACCGGCAAGGTCTATGTGATGCTGACCAACAACACGCGCCGCAAGGCCGACCAGGTGGACGCCGTCAATCCCCGCCCCGACAACGCCTTCGGCCACGTGGTCGAGATCGCTGAGGAGGGCGGCGACTTCGCCGCCACCCGGTTCGCTTGGAACGTGCTCGTGCAGGCGGGCGACCCGGGCGTCGCGGCGGTCGGCGCGACCTTCAATCCCGCGACCACCCAGAACGGATGGTTCGGAATGCCCGACAACTGCGCCATCGACGGCCAGGGGCGGCTCTGGATCACCACGGACGGCATGGGCTTCAAGGACACCAAGTGCACCGACGGCGTCTGGGCCATGGAGACCGACGGGGCGCTGCGCGGCACCTCGAAGCTGTTCTACCGGGTGCCCGTAGGCGCCGAGATGTGCGGTCCCTGCTTCGTGCCGGACGACCGCACGCTCTTCGTCGCGGTCCAGCATCCCGCGACGGACAACGTCAAGGACTGGCCCGAATTCGGCAAGCTGTCCTCCTTCGAGGATCCGGCGACCCGCTGGCCGGACTTCAAGGACGGCATGCCGCCGCGTCCCGCCGTCGTGGCGATCACGAAGAAGGACGGCGGCATCATCGGCTCATGAATGCGAGCCCTGGCTTCGGTCGGGGCAGCACCGCACGGCAGGCAGGGCGGCCCCGCAGGGCCGCCCTTCTCGTTCCGGGCCGACGGTGCCATCTTGAGCGGGAACGACACCGGAGTCCCAAGTGAGCACCGATACCTTCGGCACGGGCGGGCGGCTGCCCGTCACGGTCCTGACCGGCTTTCTCGGCGCCGGCAAGACGACTCTGCTGGACCGGCTCGTCCGCCATCCCGCCCTTTCGCGGGCGGCCGTGGTGATCAACGAGTTCGGCGAGACCGGGCTCGATCATCTTCTGGTCGCCACGAGCTCGGAGAACACGATCCTCCTCAACAGCGGCTGCCTGTGCTGCACCGTGCGCGGCGATCTCGTCGACACGCTGCGCGACCTCTTCATGAAGCGCGTCCGCGGCCAAGTCCCGGAATTCGACCGCGTTGTGATCGAGACGACGGGGCTGGCCGATCCCGCGCCGGTCCTGCATACGCTGATGAGCGATCCCCTGATCTCCGCCCGCTTCCGCCTGGACGGGGTCGTCACGCTGGTAGATGCGGTGCATGGGGCGGGCCAGCTCGACCGCCATTCCGAGAGCCTCAAGCAGGCAGCGGTCGCCGACCGCATCGTGCTCAGCAAGACCGATCTTGCGGAACCCGCGGAGGTCGCGTCGCTGGAGGCGCGCCTGCGGGCGATCAACCCCGCGGCGCCGATCCTGCGGGCCGTGCGCGGCGAGATCGATCCGGAGCTGCTCCTGAACGCGGGGCTCTTCGATCCCGCCAGCAAGACGCTGGACGTCCGGCGCTGGCTGGCGGCCGAGGCCTATGAAGGAGACGGCCACGGGCATCACGAACATGAGCATCACGGACATGGAGCGGATGGGCACGAGGCTGGCCACGCCCATCACGATCACCTCGAACGTCATGGACGTGAGCATGGGCACGGGCATGGCCATGACGTGAACCGGCACGATGCGCATATCCGCGCCTTCTGCCTGAGCTACGAGGAGCCCTTCTCCTGGGACGAGTTCGCGGGTTGGATCGATGCCCTGACCACGCTGCGCGGCGACGACGTGCTGCGCATCAAGGGTGTCCTGAACCTCCGCGAGACCGATCGCCCCGTGGTCGTGCACGGTGTCCAGCACGTCTTCCATCCGCCGGTCAGGCTGGCTGCCTGGCCCGACGAGGACAGGCGCTCGCGGATCGTCTTCATCGTCCGCGATCTCGGCGAGGAGACGATCGAGGCGCTGCGCCGGGCGCATATGTCCGGGGACCCCGCAGGGGCACGCTGATCCCGAGCGCATGAAAAAAGCGGCGGCCCCTTCAGAGGCCGCCGCAGTTCCTTCTCCCCTCCTCGAAATCGCCCGAACCGGTGCGCGGAACCGCGCTCCGGCGAAAGCGGCGGCGCTGGCGCCAGGGTACCGGCGGGCCGCTGAAGCGGTCGGAACCCCGACATCGACGCAGTTTTTAAGATAGCAACCGAATCATCGAAAAGGAAGATCGCTGAAGTAGACATGCACTGCATGCCAGTCGACATATCACCTTTATCAAGTCCTTGCTGACTGCTTTGATGAATTAGGAGGTAATCCGAGTTCCTTCGCGACCGCGGCACGAAAGCAACGGTGGCGCCGCTCAGTCCCGGAGGCGGATGCGCATTCCCTCGCGCGCGGCGAAGGCGGCCGGCCAGGCCGCGGTGGCCGCCCGCTCCAGCGCGGCCATCCCGGCATCGTCGCGATCAGGGTCGTGATGGAACAGCGCGAGCCGCCGCGCCCCCGCCAGCCGGCACAGCCGGACCCCTTCCTCCCAGGTGGAATGGCCCCAGCCCACGCGTTCCGACCATTCAGCCTCGGTATAGGTGCAGTCGTAGATCACCAGGTCGGCGCCTTCGATCAGGGACAGGACGTTGCCGTCGTCCTGGCCGGGCACGTGCTCGGTGTCAGTGACATAGGCGAGCGACGCGCCGTCGTAGTCGATCCGGAACCCGGTCGCGCCGTCGGGATGGTTGAGGGGGGCCGTCGCGATGCGCACCCCCTCCTCCGTGTCGAGCTGCGATCCCGGCACGAAGTCCTCGAAGCTCAGTTCCGCCTGCATCTCGCGCAGGGGTACCGGGAACAGCGGCGCCTCCATCTGCCCCGCCATGACACGGCGCAGCGGGGGCCCACCGTCGGGCCTGCCGCAGAGAACGCGGAAGCTGAAGTCGCTGGAATAGGCCGGCGCGAAGAACGGGAAGCCCGCGATGTGGTCGAGATGCAGATGGCTCAGCAGGATCAGGCCACGCCGCGGCCCGCCTTCCATCAGCGCCTTGCCGAGCCCCCTCAGCCCGGTCCCGCAGTCGAGCACGATCAGCCGGTCATCGAGCATCACCTCGACGCAGGGCGTATTGCCGCCATAGCCCATGTGATCGGGCGTGGGGCTCGGGACGGTTCCCCTCACACCCCAGAAGGTGACGTCAAAAGCCATCCAGGCCGGCCTGCATCCAGGTTCGGCTGGCAGCCTATCACTTCGGGGCAAGAACGGTTGTGACGAGGGTCACTGACCAGGCGGCGGCGCCCGACCCGGCATCCACGCCCCCCTGCCACGCCCCCTGGCCACGGCCGGGTCGCCCGCCCCGCTACGCCTTGTAGGCGAGCCGGAGGCCGCCCCAGTGCCGCCCGCCGATGATGATCGGCGCCGAGACGTCCTTCATCAGCGCGAACTGGCCGCCGCCCATGTCCCGGCGATAGGTCTGGAGCAGGAAAGGCTGCTGGTTGCGGCCGGCGGCAAGGCCGACGCGGTCTGCGAAGATGCGGCGGTTGCGGCAGTTGGCGGTGTTCCAGGCGCTGTCGCCGGGACGCTGCGGCTGCGAGAAGCGCCGGTTGTGCGTCGGAATATAGCCGTTCCGATCGATCGGCGCGCAGAATACGATCCGCGGATCCTCGGCGGCGACGCGCTCGATGATGTCGGGAACGACGCGGTCGCAGACCGACGTGAAGCGCGTCGTCACCTGCTGGGGATCGCTGCCGGGGACCGGCTGGTAGCTGGTATCGAACAGGTCGGACAGCGTCACCGTGCCTGTGTCCACGGCCTTCTGCAGCTCCGCCGAGACCTCGGCGGCAGCGGTCTTGACCAGCCGGATGAACAGAGAGTCAACCGTCTCCACGTCGAGCCCCGCCGTCACGCCGATCAGCCGCTCGCCGACGCCGAGCAGCTTGGCGATCCGGTCGCGGGCTGCCGCCAGGTCCTGCGAGGACAGGGAGACGTCGCTCGCCATCTCCTCGATCCGGGTCTGCACCTCGCGGGAGGTGTCGCCCATCTCGGCGGCCACGACGTCGATCCGGGTCGTCTCGCGATCGACCTCGTTCATGGCGCCGCCCACGGCATCCATCACGCCGCTGATGGTGACGGTCCCGTCGCTCACCGAGCGCGCCTTCTCCATGCTGGCCGCGCTTTCGCGGATCAGCACCTGGGCCTGCTCGGTCAGGTGGCGCAGCGTCGCGTCGATCTGCGACGTCGCTTCGCTGGTCTTGGACGCCAGGGCCTTCACCTCGCCCGCGACCACGGCGAAGCCGCGGCCCGCCTCGCCGGCGCGCGCGGCCTCGATCGTCGCGTTCAGCGCCAGCAGGTTCGTCTGCTTCGCGATCGCGGCGATCTCGGCGGCAACCTTGCCGATCCCGGTCAGGGCCTGCATCAGCCCGGCGATCTTGCCCTCCATCCCGGCGACGCCGTCCACGAGCCCACGGATCTCGTCGAGCGTCGTTCGGACCCGTTCGCGCGAGCCGTCGACCTCGGTCCGCGCGGTCGCGGCGACCGAGCGCACGGCCTTGGCGGCGCTGCCGATATCGGCGCTGCGCGAGGACATGACCGACGCGGCCTTCCGGATATCCGCGAAGATCTCGGCCTCGCGGCTCACGCGGGCGCTGACGTCCTCGACGTTCCCGCTGATGTCCACGAGTTCCATGCCAAGGGTGCCGGCCTCACGCGCGATCTGCTCGATCAGGAGGGCGCGGTCGTTCATCAGGGTATCCATGGCAGCACCGATCGCGTTCCGGGTTTGCTTAGCAAACAAATTCAACACAACCCCGGTTGGGAGTCCATTACACATAAAATGATAGCTATCGACGGGCGTCCTACTGCTTTTCGAGGATGCGCCAGGTCGACCCGTTGCGGCCGAGCTTCAGGCGCGCCTTTGCCGCCCGCTGGGAGAGCGTGCGCGCGCCACGGACCTCCACCATCACATCGAACTGGACCGAGACGACATAGACATCCGCGCTGTCGTGCACGCCTCCGAGCGTCTTCAGGTTCGCGATCCTGACGGCATCCGGCACGCCGGCCGTGCCGACGCGCATGCGATGCGCGCTGAGCTCCTGATTCGCCGCGCCTTCCAGGAGGCCGGCGATCATGGAATCAGGCGGCCGCTCCTCGGCACAGGCGCCGAGCAAGGAGGTTGCGGCAAGGGCAAGGACGAAGTCGCGGCGTCTCAGGACCGGCATCGCGCCAGCATGCCGCATTAAGCCTAATCCCGCGTTAACCAGCCGTCTTGCGCCCCCGCGCGATGCGCGCATCCAGCCGCTCGTCGTCGAGGCCGAAGGGCTCCTGGTGGACCATCACCTCCGCGCCCGGAAAGGCCGCCCGGATCAGCTCCTCGATCTCGTCGGTGACATGGTGCGCCTCGGCCACCGTGAGGTCCGGGTCGAGCTCGAGGTGCAGCTCGATGAAGGCATGGGTCCCGGTGTGGCGCGTGCGCAGGTCGTGCATACCCTGGGCGGCGGCGTGCCCCATAACGATCCGTCGCACCTCGCGGCGCTCGTCAGGGCCGAGCTCGCGGTCCATCAGCACATCCAGGGAGCCGCGCGCGATGCGCCAGGCGCCGGCCATCAGGTAAAGCGCGATCCCGATGCCGAAGAGCGGGTCGAAATAGGCCCACCCGGTCTGCTGCGTCAGCAGCAGCGCGCCGATCACCGCGAGGTTCATCAGAAGGTCGCCGCGGTAATGCAGGCTGTCCGCTCCGACGGCCAGCGATCCCGTGCGGCGCACCACATGGGCCTGGAAGCCGACGAGCGCGGCCGTGACCACGATGGCGCCCGCCATCACGACGATTCCGATGGTCTCGTCCGCGACGGGACGCGGGTCTGTCAGCCGATAGGCCGCCTCATAGCTCAGAAACAGGGCCGACCCCGTCACGAAGGCCGCCTGGGCAAGCGCAGCCAGGGGCTCCGCCTTGCCATGGCCGAACCGATGGGACCGGTCGGGCGGACGCAGGGCATGGCGCACGCCGATCAGGGTGACGACGGAAGCGAGAAGATCGGTGCTGCTGTCGATCAGAGAGGACAGGAGGCTCACGGAACCCGTCGACAGATAGGCCCCCAGCTTCGCGACGATCAGCGTCAGGGCCACCGCGACGCTGGCGTAGGTCGCCCAGCTCCGCAGGCGCTCCACGCCTGCCGGTCCCTCGGCGTTCGTCATTCGCAGCACATCCTCCGCCGTCCCGGGCCCCGCCCCGCTTGGCGTCTGCCTGAGGCCTCCTCAGGGATAGAGCTTTTCGGTCCTCCACGCAGCGGCCGGATCGTCGCGGGAGTAGACGAGCCGGTCGTGCAGCCTGAAGGCCTGGTCCTGCCAGAACTCGATGCGCCGCGGCACGACGCGGAAGCCGGACCAGTGCGGCGGACGCGGAACCTCGCCAAGTCCGAAGCGCGCCGTGAACTCGGCGACGCGCTTCTCCAGCGCCCAGCGGCCCTCGAGCGGGCGCGACTGCTCGGACGCCCAGGCGCCGATGCGCGAGGCTCGCGGACGCGACGCGAAATAGGCGTCGGCCTCGGCCGCGTCCACCGGCACCGCCTCGCCCTCCACCCGCACCTGGCGGCGCAGGCTCTTCCAATGCAGGCACAGCGCGACCTGGGGATTCTCGGCGATCTGCCGGCCCTTGCGGCTTTCCAGGTTCGTGTAGAACACGAAGCCGCCGGCGTCGTAGCCCTTCAGCAGGACCATGCGCACCGACGGCCGTCCCGCGGCATCCACAGTCGCCAGGGCCATGGCGTTGGGATCTGCAGGCTCGCTGCGCCCGGCCTCCTCGAACCACCGGCCGAACAGTTCGAACGGATCCTCGGCCGTGATATCACTCATCTGTGACGCCGGTCATAGTTGCAACTCGGGAAGTGCGTACCTTAATCCTGACAGGGCGAAAGTCCATGCCCGCCGACCGGCGGGCCGTCATCCTGCGGCGGCGGTCCGCCGCGGCGTTCATTCTTCGAGGCCAGAGACCCGTGAAGACGATCGTGAAATCCCTCCTGGCATCCGTCCTGGCCGTCTCGCTGCTCGCGGGCTGCGCTAACCAGGGCATGGGCGGCGGTATGGACGGAATGGGCACCAAGCAGGGCTTCGGAACCGTTGGCGGCGCCGTGCTGGGCGGCCTTGCCGGGTCGCGCTTCGGCGGCGGCACGGGCAAGCTCGTCGCGGTCGGTGCCGGCACGCTGCTGGGCGCCTTCCTGGGCAGCGAGATGGGCAAGTCCCTCGACCGCGCCGACCAGACCGCGATGCAGAATGCGGCCTACAGGTCCTACGCGGCGCCGGTGGGCCAGACCGTCCAGTGGAACAACCCCAACACCGGCAACCAGGGGACGTTCACGACCCTGCGCGACGGCCGCGACTCCTCCGGCAGCTATTGCCGTGAGTACCAGCAGACGATTACTGTGGGCGGACGGATGGAGCAGGGCCACGGCATCGCCTGCCAGCAGCCCGACGGATCCTGGAAGATCGTCAGCTGACCGTGGCCCGGGCGGCCGTCCGCACCCTTTCAGGACCAAGCCGCCCGTGGCCTCTCCGCGTGATCCCTACCTCGTCCTCGGCCTGAGCCGCACCGCCAGCGCCGAGGAGATCAAGGCCGCCTACCGCCGCCTTGCCAAGCAGTACCACCCCGACATGAATCCCGGCCGCGCCGACATCGAGCAGCGGTTCAAGGAGATCTCGTCGGCCTACAACCTGCTGTCCGATCCCGACAAGCGCGCCCGCTACGACCGCGGGGAGATCGATGCCCAGGGCAACGAGCGCGGCGGATTCGGACGCAGCTACGGCAGCGCCGGCGGAAGCCGCTCAGGCGGCTTCTCCTTCGACGACGACGATTTCCTGGACGGGCTCTTCGGGCGCCGCAAAACATCCGGGGCCGGCGCGTCCGGCTTCGGCAGCAAGCCGCGTGGCGCCGACATCAACTATTCCGTGACCGTGCCCTTCGTCGAGGCCGCGCTCGGCACGAAGCGCCGGATCAATCTCTCGACCGGGCGCAGCCTGGACGTGAACATTCCACCGGGGACCTCGGACCAGCAGAAGCTGCGCCTGAAGGGCCAGGGCACCGAGGGGGCCGGCGGCGCGGGCGACGCCATCATCGAGGTCCATGTCGAGCCGCACCCGTTCTTTACGCGCAAGGACCTGGACGTCCACCTGGAGATCCCGGTGAGCCTGCCCGAGGCGGTGCTGGGCGCTTCCATCAAGGTGCCGACCCTGGACGGGCAGGTGGCGGTGAAGGTGCCGCGCGGAGCCAACACCGGGACCCTGCTGCGACTCAAGGGAAAGGGCATCCGCAACGCCAAAGGCGACCTGCAGGGCGACCAGTACGTCAAGCTCAAGGTCGTGCTCCCCGACCCGCCCGACGCGGACCTGACCAAGTTCCTGGAATCCTGGGCCAAGGACCGCAGCTACGACGTCCGCAAGAAGGTCTTCGGCTGAGGGCGCCGCGGCCGGGCCTCAGCGCCGGCCGATGCGCGCCGCCAGGTCGTGTCGCACCTCGAGCTCGCGCGCGTCGGGCCCGCAGAGCAGTTCCTTGAGCGGGACGCCCAACGCGTCCCGGCCGAGATCGTCGGCCTGCTCCAGCAGCCGGGTCGCGCGCTCCAGCCAGGGGGCCTGCAGGGTCCGGAAGCTGCCGAGATTGCCGCGCATGCCGATGCCGAGCGAGCGCAGCAGGTCGTACAGCGTGCACTCCGACAGATCGCGGGTGTAGACCCAGGCGCCCTGGCGCGTGCGCGCGACCCAGTGCACCTGCTGGAGCTGCTCCAGGATGCCGTCCACCACCGCCGCGCCCACGGGAACGCGCCCGACCAGGGTCCGCCGCCGCATGCCGACACCGAGCTGGCTCGCCTCCAGGAGCTCCCTCAGGATCGCCAGGGCGACCACGACCCGATGCGCGGACAGCAGCCCCTCGGGGCCGATCTGGCTGCGGATCCCCGCCCTCCATTCCGGCAGCGCCGCGGCCACCTCGGCGCCGACCAGCACCGTCGACCAAGCGATGTAGAGCCACAGCAGGAAGATCGGGACGACGGACAGGGCGCCATAGATCGTCTGGTATGTCGGGAAGGCGGCCACGTACCAGCCGAACAGGGCCTTCGACGTCTCCAGCAGGACGGAGGCGGTGACGGCGCCGTAGAGGGCGTCCTGCCAGCGAATCTCGCGGCTCGGGATCAGCAGGTACAGCAGGAAGAAGCCGAAGGTCTCGAAAAGGCCAGGCAGGATGACGGCCCAGCCGAACCAGCGGCTGCCCACCACGCTGTCCAGGTGCAGCGTGGCATACAGCGTGCTGGAAAGGCTGAGGCTGGCGCCGAACAGCAGCGGCGTCAGGGTCAGGATCGTCCAGAACGCCAGGAGCCGGACGACGATCGAGCGCGGATCGGTGACGCGCCAGATCATCCGGAACGAGCCTTCGATGGTGTTGAACAGCAGCACTGCGGTCACTGCCAGGCCGATCACGCCGAAGCCGGTGAGCTGGCCCGCATTGGCCGTGAAGGTATTGAGATAGTCCAGGATGGCCTCGCCGACCTCGGGGACGAGGCTGCTCACCAGCAGCTTCTGGGCGTGCTCGCGCAGCGTCCCGTAGGCCGGAAAGGCCTGGAACACCGCGAAGAAGATCGTCATCAGCGGCACGATCGCCAGCAGCGCCGTGTAGGTCAGCGCCGAGGCGGTGGTCAGGCAGTCGTCCGCGATGAAGCGGCGCGTCAGATAGCTCAGGAAGCTCCAGATCACCCGGGGGGCCCGCTCGATCCGCGAGAGTCCCTCGGGAAGCATGTCGACGCCAAGCCTCATCTCGTCCTCCGGGACCTTCCCCGCGTTTGACCGGTCGGGCCTTTCGTGTAGGATGCCGGCCGCTTTCCGGTCCCATTCCGCACAGTCATCACGAGGCGTTGATGTCCAGTTCCACTCCGCTCATGGCAGGCAAGCGCGGCCTGATCATGGGCGTGGCCAATGATCGTTCCATTGCCTGGGGCATCGCCTCGACGCTCGCCGCCCACGGGGCCGAACTCGCCTTCACCTACCAGGGCGAGGCGCTGGAGAAGCGCGTACGCCCGCTGGCCGCCTCGGTGAACTCGCCCCTCGTGGTGCCCTGCGACGTGACCGACGAGTCGAGCCTCGACGCCACCTTCGAGGCCGTCCGGAACCTCTGGGGCGGCCTGGACTTCCTGGTTCATGCCATCGCCTTTTCCGACAAGAACGAACTCGACGGCCGGTACCTCAACACGAGCCGGACCAATTTTGCCAGAACCCTCGACATTTCCTGCTATTCCTTCACTGCCTGCGCGCAGCGCGCCGTGCCGCTGATGCGCGAGGGCGGCAGCCTGCTGACGCTCACATACTATGGCGCGGAGCGGGTGATGCCCCATTACAACGTGATGGGCGTCGCGAAGGCCGCACTCGAGGCTTCGGTCCGGTACCTCGCCGCCGATCTGGGGGCTGAGGGGATCCGCGTCAATGCGATCTCGGCAGGTCCCATCAAGACCCTGGCAGCCAGCGGCATCGGCGACTTCCGCTACATCCTGAAGTGGAACGAGCTGAACGCCCCGCTTCAGCGCAACGTCACCACCCAGGAAGTCGGCGGTTCCGCACTCTATCTGCTGAGCGATCTCGGCACCGGCGTCACCGGCGAGGTCCTGCACGTCGACGCGGGTTACCATGTCGTCGGCATGGTAGCCGTCGACAATGCGGCCGCCACCGCCCAGCTCCTGTCGGGCCTGGGGTCCGGCGAGAAGGCCTGAGCCCATGGCCGGCAACAGCTTCGGGACGCTGTTCCGCTTCACCACCTGGGGCGAGAGCCACGGGCCGGCGATCGGCGTCGTGGTGGACGGGATGCCCTCCCGCCTGCCGCTGTCCGAAGCGTACGTCCAGGAATTCCTGGACAAGCGCAAGCCCGGCCAGTCCCGCTTCACGACCCAGCGGCGCGAGCCCGATGCCGTGCGCATCCTGTCCGGCACCTTCGAAGGCCAGACGACGGGAACGCCGGTCTCGCTGCTGATCGAGAATACCGACCAGCGCTCCAAGGACTACAGCGAGATCGCGGGCAAGTTCCGTCCCGGGCACGCGGACTATACCTACTGGGCCAAGTACGGGATCCGCGACTACCGGGGCGGCGGCAGGGCTTCGGCCCGCGAGACCGCCTGCCGCGTCGCCGCCGGCGCGCTGGCGCGTCTGGTGCTCGGCGACAGCGTCTCGGTGCGCGGCGCCCTGGTGCAGGTCGGGCCGCATGCCATCGACCGGTCCCGCTGGGACTGGGACGAGGTCGGCCGGAACCCGTTCTTCTGCCCCGATGCGACAACAGCCGCCCAATGGTCGGACTACCTGGACGGCGTTCGCAAGGCCGGATCGTCGGTGGGCGCGGTGATCGAGGTGACCGCGACCGGCGTTCCCGCGGGCTGGGGCGAGCCGCTCTACGACAAGCTCGACGGGGACCTCGCGCGCGCAATGATGACGATCAACGCCGTCAAGGGCGTGGAGATCGGCAACGGCTTCGCGAGCGCCGCCCTGACGGGCGAGGAGAACGCGGACGAAATGCGCGGCACCGCGGAAGGCGGCGTCTCGTTCCTGTCCAACAACGCTGGCGGCATCCTGGGGGGCATCTCGACCGGCCAGGAGATCGTCGTACGCTTCGCGGTCAAACCGACGAGCTCGATCCTGACGCCGCGGCGCACCGTCACGACAGACGGCGCCGACACGGAGATCCTGACCAAGGGCCGGCACGACCCCTGCGTGGGCATCCGCGCCGTCCCCGTCGGCGAGGCCATGATGGCCTGCGTGCTGGCGGACCACCTGCTGCGCCACCGCGCACTCGCGGGGTGACGCGCGGGATGTCGGGCGGGGCGCGAACCGCCCGCTCCCGACCGGCCCGTCCGAACCGGCCCATTCCGCCCGGAGGAGGTCCGCCTTGCGCCTGCTCGTCCTGCTGCTTGCGCTGCTGCTGCCGGCCGTGCCACCTGCCCTTGCGCAGGAGCGCCCCTCCGAAGGCGCGGGGCCGCGCGACAATCCCCAGGCCGCCGCGATCGGCCCCGTCGAGATCCGCGGCGCGATCGACGCCGGCGGCCAGCGCATCGCCTACAGGGCGGTCGCCGAGAGCCTGCCGGTGACCAACGGGCGCGGCGAGGTTGCGGCGCGGATCTTCACGACCTCCTACACGGCCGAGGACGTCGGCGGCGCGCCCCGCCCCGTCACCTTCGTCTTCAACGGCGGGCCGGGCGCCGCCTCGGCCTTCCTGCACATGGGCGCCATGGGCCCCGTCGTGCTTGCGACGACGGAAGAGGGCCGGCTTGCGCCGCCGCCCGCACGGCTGCAGGACAACCCCGCCACCTGGCTCGCCTTCACCGACCTGGTCTTCGTCGATCCCGTCGGCACGGGCTACAGCCGCGCCGCACGCACTGGCGACGAGGCGGAGAGGCCGTTCTGGAGCGTCAGCGGCGACATCCGCAGCCTGAACGAGGTCCTGCGCCTTTGGCTGACGCGCGAAGGCCGGTGGTCCTCGCCGGTCTTCCTGGCCGGCGAGAGCTACGGTGGCTTCCGCGTCGCAAGGCTGGCCCGCAGCCTGGCCGAAGGCCCCGGGATCGCCGTCGCCGGCGTGATCATGATCTCTCCCGTCATCGAGTTCTCGACCATCGCGGGCAATCCCTACGATGTCATGTCCTGGGCGCTCGCGCTGCCGTCCATGGCCGCATCCGCGCGGGCGCTGGGTCGCGGCGACACCGCCATGGACCAGGCGGCCGTGGAGCGCTTCGCCCTTGGAGAATACCTGACGGGGATCGCCGCCATCGCGCCTCCCGGCGCGGGGCCGGACGAGGCGCTGGTGCGCCGCCTGTCGGCACTCCTCGGTCTGGAGCCTGACGTCGTGCGGCGTCACCATGGCCGGATTCCGATCCAGGTCTTCTCGGATCGCGTGCTCGGCGAGCCGGGTCGCGCGGTGAGCCTCTACGACGGGGCATATGCCGGTCCCGATCCCTACCCCGCCGGCGGACGTGGCCCCGACGTGCTGCTCGACGCGTCGATCGCGCCGGTCACCTCGGCCTTCGTCCAGCTCATGCGGGACCGGATGGGGCTGCGCACGGACGTGCCGTTCCTGCTGCTCGACCGGCGCCCGTCGAGAAACTGGGACTGGGAAGGCTCGCGCAACGAGGCCGGCGCCCTGGACCAGCTGGCGGAGGCGCTCGCGACCACGCCGGACCTGTCGGCCCTGGTGGTCCACGGCGAGACGGACCTCGTGACGCCATACATGGCCTCACGCTGGCTGATCGACAGGCTGGCCCTGCCCGAGGAGGTCCGAAGCCGCGTCCGTGTGGCCGTGCTGCAGGGCGGGCACATGATGTACTTCCGCCCCGCCGACCGCACTGCCCTGACCGAGGCGGCCCGGAGCTTCTACGCGGAGCGCCTGCCGCGTCCTGACGGCGCGCCCTGAGGGCGGCACCGCGCCGTCGGACCGCCCCTTCCGCTCAGGGTCCGATGAACGGCAGGCTCAGTCCCGCAGGGCTCGCGAGCGCCTGGCCCGCGGCGCTGATGCCGGCGAGAAAGACCGCGGTCGCGACGGCGGTCAGCACGCTCAGCGCCAGCCCGGCTATCATCATCACGCCGTCCCGCTCGACGAGGCCAAGCGCCAGGGCGACCAGCGCGAACGCCGGAAACCATCCCAGCAGCGGCACCGGGACGACGAGGATGATCCCGAGAACGACGCAGAGCGCGCCGATCAGCCGCTCCGCGAGGGCGCCGGTCAGAGGCAGCAGGCGCGGGCGGACCCAGCGCTCTGTCCGCTGAAGCATGCCGATGCAGCGCTGCAGCAGCCGGTCCGCCTTGTCGCGGCTCAGCCCCACGCGCAGCGCGAAGGCCGGCAGCCAGAGCCGTCGGCGACCCATGGCCATCTGCACCGCGATAAGCAGAAGCGGGATCTCCAGCACAGTCGCGACGCCGACGGGCACCGGAAGGATGTTGGGCAGCGAGACGATCAGCAGAAAGGCGCCGAAGGCGCGGTCGCCCAGCCGCTCCACGAGGGCGCCGAGCGTCACCCGGGCCGGTGGGAGGTCGTCGCGGAAATTTTCGAGGATGGCCGTTACCCGCCCTCCGGAGGATTCGGGGTCCACGGTCTCTTGCATGGTCATCGGAAGCGCTTCCACATCGCGGCGCAATCTAGTGTCTCCGTCCACGCCCCGCCATCCCCACCCGCGACGAAAGTCGCACAACTCGGCCGGATGTCTGCCTTGCGTTCATGATCCGGCACCAACATGATCTGCCGAACCAGCAAACACCTGCGGAACGGCATGGCCCCGGGACAATCCTGCGAGAACCGCCGTTTCCTGCGCCGGCGCCTGGCCGCGCACGACGCATGAGCCCGCTCACACTCCTTTCGGCGGCCGCAGCGCCGGCCGAGACAGAATGGTGCCTGTCCGCCGTCCGCGGCCCGGACGGCGCCATCGCACTCGAATTCCCGGAGCCGCGCCGCAGGCTGGCGCCGATGCTGCGCATCCTCGCCCAGGATGTGGCGGGGCGGGCCCTGGACCTTGGCGCGGGGGCGGAGATGGAGGCCGAGACGGGCTTGCATCCCCCGGCGCGCTGGCGGGCGACCGCCCTGCCCGACCCAGCCGCGCCCCGGCGGCGCGCGCTGGTCCGTCTCCAGGACGCGACGGCCCGCCAGGCGCGGACACTGGCCGGGGAAGGTCCGGACCCCTTCCGCTTGGCGCTGGAGGCGACGCGGGACGGCATCATCGACTGGGATCTCGCGACCGGCCGCGTCTGGTACTCGCCGCGCTGGAAGGCGCTGCTGGGCTACCAGGACTATGAGCTCGCGAATTCCGCCGCGACCTGGAAGGCGCTGATCCTACCCCAGGACCAGCATCTCGGCCTGCGGCTCGTGCGCGAGCACTATGCCGGCAACCGGGACTTCGGCACGACGATCCGGTTCCGGCACAAGGACGGCTCCGTCCGGCACCTGATGGTCCGCGGGATCTCGGTGCGCGGCCCGGACGGGCGGCCGGGACGCTTGGTCGCGGCCTATACGGACGTGACGCCGCTGCTCGAGGCGCAGGCGGCGCTGCACGCCGCGAAGGAGGAGGCCGAGCGCGCCAGCCGAGCGAAGTCCGTCTTCCTCGGCGCCATGAGCCACGAGCTGCGGACTCCGCTGAACGCGATCATCGGCTTCTCCGAGCTGATCGCCTCCGAGGCGTTGGGCCCCGTGGGGAACGGCGCCTACGCCGACTACGCCCGGGACATCCTGGCCGGCGGCCAGCGCTTGCTGGCCGTCGTGAACGACATCCTGGACCTGACGCGCCTGGAGGCCGCCGAGTGCATCGAGCGCCAGCGTGTCGACGCACCGGCGCTGGTGCGCGCGGCGGTCCAGGGCGCGCAGGCCTCCGCGCAGGCGCGCGGCCTGCACCTCGACCTGCGCCCGGCGGCCGGGCTGCCACCCATCGAGGCCGATCCACACGCCCTGGCCCGGGCCCTCGCCCGGCTGGTCTCCAATGCCATCCAGTTCACGCCCGAGGGCGGCCGCGTCACGCTCGGAGCTCGCACCGAGGACGGCGCCGTGCTGATCGAGATCGCCGATACCGGCATTGGGATGGCGCCCGAGGAGGTGCCCCGCGCCCTGGAAGCCTTCACGCAGCTCGAGCACGTGCTGGCACGCCGGCACCAGGGCATCGGGCTCGGCCTCGCTGCGGTCCGCCGCACGGTGGAACTGCACGGGGCGGCCATGGAGATCGACACCGCCCCCGGCAGGGGCACCCGCGTCACGCTTCGCTTTCCCGCCCTGGGACCGGCGGCGCAGGCCGGATAGAATGCCTCCCGGCGCAAGGCACGCGACGGGAGGAAGACCATGCCGCAGCCCGACAAGGTGATGTCCCTGCCGGTTCCGGATCCCGGCACGCAGGACGAGGATATCCAGGCCTATTTCGAGAAGTGCCGCGAGAAGCTGGGGCTGGAGCCGAATGTCCTGAAGGCCTACAGCCTGCGCCCTGGCAAGTTCCGCGCCTTCACAGCGATGTACAGCGAGCTGATGCTGGGGCCGAGCGGGCTGAGCAAACTCGAGCGCGAGATGATCGCGGTCGTCGTCTCCTCGGCCAACCGCTGCTATTACTGCCTGGTGGCGCACGGCCAGGCCGTCCGCAGGCTCTCCGGCGACCCGCAGCTCGGGGAGATGCTGGTGATGAACTACCGCGTCGCCGAATTGCCGCCGCGCCAGCGCTCCATGCTCGACTTCGCCTGGAAGCTGACGACGACACCCCACCTCGTGGACGAGGCGGACCGCGATGTCCTGCGCGCCGAGGGCTTCTCCGAGGAGGACATCTTCGACATCGCCGACGTCGCGGGGTTCTTCAACATGTCGAACCGGGTCGCCAGCGGCGTCGACATGATCCCCAATCCCGAATACCACCGCATGGACCGCTGAGCGGGTCTCCGCGCCGGCTGGCCGCCTCGCCAAGACCGCGAGGCGCCGCGCGTGGCGGCAGCGGGTCCGCCCGACGCCGGACACGCTGGCGGTCCCCGCGCCCAGGCGCTAGGGTTCCGCGGTCCGGGATTGGCGCAGCCCCCCTGCGCTACCGAAACCGCCGGGAACCCTCATGATCCGCTTCATCGTCCGACTGTTCGCGCTGATCGGGCTGCTGGTCGTCCTCGCCATCGTCGGCGGCGGATACTGGATCTACCAGCGGCTGGAGGACAGGCCGGACCTGCCGGAATCCATCGTCCTGCAGCTCGACCTCGACAAGGCCCTGGCCGAGCGCGCGCCGGACGATCCCTTCGGTCTGCTGCGGCGCGAGACCAGCCTGCGCGACGTGGTCGAAGCGCTGGACCGCGCCGCACGCGACCCGCGGGTCAAGGGCGTTGCGGCACGGATCGGCGGCGACCAGTTCGGCCTGGCGGAGGCGCAGGAGCTGCGTGCCGCGGTGGGGCGCTTCCGCGCCGCCGGCCGCTTCGCCATCGCCTATTCGGAGACCTTCGGCGAGTTCGGACCCGGCAACGTCTCCTACTATCTCGCCAGTGCCTTCGACGAGATCTGGCTCCAGCCCGTCGGCATGGTGGGCCTGACCGGCATGGTCGCGCAGGTGCCGCTGGCCCGCGGCGCGCTCGACAAGCTGGCGGTGGTCCCCGAGCTCGGCAAGCGCGCCGAGTACAAGACCTTCGCCAACACCTTCACCGAGACCGGGCTGACCCCGGCGCACCGCCAGATGATGGAGGAGCTGGTCGGGGATCTGACCGGGCAGCTCGTCAGCGGGATCGCCGACGGCCGCCGCATGGGCGCCGACGCGCTGCGCGTGCTGCTGGACAGGGGCCCGTTCCTTGACCGCGAGGCCGTCGAGGCGCGGCTCGTCGACCGGCTGGGCTATCCGGACGAGGCGCTGGCCGCTGCGCGCGAGCGTGCGGGCTCGGGCACAGGTCTGGTCGGGGCGCCGGCCTATCTGGATGTGGCCGGCCGCCCGAACGTCGAGGGTCCGAAGCTCGCTCTGGTGGTCGGCACCGGCACCATCGTGCGCGGGGAGTCCGAGCCCAGCCCCTTCGGCGGCGGCAGCGCGATCGCTGCCGACACGATCTCCGATGCGCTGGACAAGGCTTCGCGCGACCCCGCGGTCCGCGCGATCCTGCTGCGGATCGATTCCGGCGGCGGATCGGCCGTGGCCTCCGAGACGATCCGTCGCGCCGTGGTACGTGCGCGCCAGGCCGGAAAGCCGGTCGTGGTCTCCATGGGCGGCATGGCCGCGTCGGGCGGCTACTGGATCGCGCTCGGCGCCGACCGCATCGTGGCCCTTCCCGCGACGCTGACGGGATCCATAGGCGTGGTGGCCGGAAAGATGGCGACCGAGGGTTTCTGGGAGCAGCTCGGTATCACCTGGGGCGTGATCGGGCGCGGCCAGAATGCGACCATGTGGTCGCAGATCCCGCGCTACACGCCGAGCGAGCTCCAGCGCCGCGACGCCATGCTCGACGACATCTACGGCACCTTCACCGGGCATGTGGCCGAGGCCAGGAAGCTGAGCCTGGACAGCGTGCGCGAGATCGCCAAGGGACGCGTCTGGACCGGCGCACAGGCCCAGGCCCTGGGCCTCGTGGACGTGCTCGGCGGCTATGAGGTGGCCCTGGCGGAGGCCCGGCAGCTCGGCGGGATTCCCGCAGGGTCGCCGGTGACGGTCGAGCTCTTCCCCCGTCCCCGCAACCCGCTGCGGCAGGCCATGGATCTGCTGGCCGGTAGGGCGGAGGCCGCCGCCGGGCTCGCCGAGGCCCTGGCGCCACTGGCGCGGGCCGCCGCGATTCTGGAGAGCCCGGCGACCGGGCCCGCCACCGCACCCGAGACCGGGCTCTGGCAGAGCCGGACGCTGCGCTGATCCCGATACCCTGATCCCGACTGGCCGGGATCAGGCCTCGCGGACGGCGCCGATCAGGAACTCCTTGTTGCCCTCGGGGCCGAGGATCGGGCTTTCGGCTAGACCGAGCACGCGCCAACCAGGCTGCGCGCCGAGCCAGGCGGCGATGCGCGCGCAGACCTCCTCGTGCAGCGCCGGATCGCGCACGACCCCGCCCTTGCCCACCCGGCCCTTGCCGACCTCGAACTGCGGCTTCACGAGAGCGACCAGCCGGGCTCCGGGGCGCGTCAGCCCCAGTGGCGCCGGCAGGACTGTCTCCAGCCCGATGAAGCTGGCGTCGCACACGACGAGGTCGACGGCCTCCGGAATCCGGTCGGCGGTCAGGTGGCGGGCATTGGTGCGCTCCAGCACGACGACGCGCGGATCCTGGCGGAGCTTCCAGGCGAGCTGCCCGTGCCCGACATCCACCGCGTAGACGCGGGCCGCCCCGCGCGAGAGCAGGACGTCGGTGAAGCCTCCAGTCGACGCCCCGACATCCAGGCAGATCAGCCCGGCAGCATCCACGCCGAACCGGTCGAGCCCCTCCACGAGCTTCAGCCCGCCGCGCGATACCCAGGGATGGTCCAGGCCACGCACCGAGAGCGGCGCCTCGACCGGGAGGAGCTGCCCGGCCTTGTCGATGCGAAGCGTCCCGGAATGGACCGCCCCGGCGAGGATCAGCGCCTGGGCCTTGGCGCGGCTTTCGACGAGGCCGCGCGCGACCAGCATCGTGTCAACGCGGTCCTTGCGAGGGGCGTCTGGTTTCGGCATGGCCCCGGCATAGCGCAGGATGAACCCCGCGCCAATGGCGGTGTTGCCCCAAGGTCGCCGCGCGGGCTGGCACGGGGAGGCCAATGACCGTCTACTTCACCTCGGACACCCATTTCGGCCATGGCTGGGCGCTGCGCTTCCGCGCCCGGCCCTTCCCGTCGCTCGCCGCAATGGACGAGGCGATGGTGGAGCGCTGGAACGAGACCGTTGGTCACGACGACACGGTCTGGCATCTCGGCGACTTCGCGGTCGGCCGCGGCCCGGGCTTCGCGGCCGGGTTCCTCGCCCGGCTTCAGGGACGCAAGCACCTGATCCTCGGCAACAACGACGATGCCGCGACGGCCTCGCTGCCGGGCTGGGGCAGCGTCGGCCACTACGCCGAGATCGAGGTCGATGGCACTTGGCTGGTGCTCTGCCACTATCCGTTCAGGACCTGGAACGGGATGTACAAGGGCGCCCTGAACCTGCACGGCCACAGCCACGGCAAGCTTGCCCCGATGCCGAAGCAGGCCGATGTCGGCGTGGATGTCTGGGACTTTCGCCCGGTCACCGTGGCGGAAATCCTCGCGGGCATGAAGGCGCGCCGCCGCGCCGCCCGGGCCTGAGCCCCGGGCGCGACGCCCTCGCGCGCCTCGGCCTCAGGCGCGCGCCGGTGCAGGAAGTTTGGCGTCGACGCCCAGCGCCGCAAGGGCGGTGGCCACGATCTGGCTCGCGGCAAGGCCCGCCTCCTCGTACTGACGGGCCGGGGTGTCATGGTCCTGGTAGCGGTCGGGAAGGACCATCGGCCGGATCTTCAGCCCGCCGTCCAGCAGCCCTGCCGTCGCGAGATGGTGCAACACGAAGCTTCCGAAGCCGCCGACCGAGCCTTCCTCGACGGTGATCAGCACCGCGTGCTCCGTTGCCAGGCGTCGCACCAGATCCTCGTCGAGGGGCTTCGCGAAACGGGCGTCGGCCACGGTCGTGGACAGGCCCCGGGCGCCGAGGTCGTGTGCGGCGGCGAGGCATTCCTGCAGACGGCCGCCGTAGCTCAGCAGCGCGATCTTGTCGCCCTCCTGCAGGATACGTCCCTTGCCGATGGCGAGCGGCGTCCCGCGCTCGGGAAGGTCGAGGCCGATTCCCTCGCCGCGGGGATAGCGGAAGGCCGAGGGCCGGTCGTCGATCGACGCCGCGGTCGCCACCATGTGCATCAGCTCGGCCTCGTCGGCCGCCGCCATCAGGACCATGTTGGGCAGGCAGCCGAGATAGGCGACGTCGAAAGCGCCGGCATGGGTCGCGCCGTCCGCTCCGACCAAGCCGGCCCGGTCTATGGCGAAGCGCACGGGCAGCTTCTGGATCGCCACGTCGTGGACGACCTGG
Source organism: Arenibaculum pallidiluteum (assembly GCF_017355985.1). GTDB lineage: Bacteria > Pseudomonadota > Alphaproteobacteria > Azospirillales > Azospirillaceae > Arenibaculum > Arenibaculum pallidiluteum. The sequence goes on along the minus strand of NZ_JAFIQU010000003.1, from coordinate 184,883 downwards.
TCGTAGGCGCGCTGCAGGAAGGTCGAGTAGATCGCGGCGAAGGGCTTATAGCCCTCGCAGGCCATGCCGGCCGCGAAGGTCACCGCGTGCTGCTCGGCGATGCCGACGTCGAAGCATCGGTCGGGGAACCTCTTGGCGAAGAGATCCAGCCCCGTGCCCGCGGGCATCGCGGCGTTTACCGCGACGATCCGGGCATCGGCCTCGGCCTCCTTGATGAGGCTGTCCGCGAAGACGCGGGTATAGGTCGGCGCGTTGCTCTTGGCCTTGGCCTGCGTGCCGGTGACGACGTCGAAGCGGGCGACGGCGTGCAGCTTGTCGGCCGACGCCTCGGCCGGCGGATAGCCATGGCCCTTGCGCGTGACGACGTGCACGAGGACCGGCACCTCCTCTTCCATGTCGCGCAGGTTCTGGAGAACCGGCAGCAGATGGTCGAGATTGTGCCCGTCCACCGGGCCGACGTAGTAGAAGCCGAGCTCCTCGAAGAGCGTGCCGCCCGTCACCATGCCGCGGGCATACTCCTCGGCCCGGGCCGCCGCGCGCTGCAGCGGTCCGGGGAAGTGTCTCGCGACGTCCTTCGCGAGATGGCGCAGGGTCAGGAACTTCTTGGAGGAGATCAGGCGCGACAGGTATGCGCTCATGGCGCCCACCGGCGGCGCGATGGACATGTCGTTGTCGTTCAGGATCACGAAGAGCCGCGCATCCTGGGATCCCGCATTGTTCATGGCCTCGTAGGCCATGCCGGCGCTCATGGCGCCGTCGCCGATCACCGCGACCACGTTCCTGCGCACGCCCTCGAGCCGGCTCGCCACCGCCATGCCGAGTCCCGCCGAGATCGAGGTGGAGCTATGGCCGGCGCCGAAGGGGTCGTACTCGCTTTCCGAGCGTTTGGTGAAGCCCGAGAGCCCGCCGCCCTGGCGCAGCGTGCGGATGCGGTCGCGCCGCCCCGTGACGATCTTGTGGGGATAGGCCTGGTGCCCGACATCCCAGATCAGACGGTCATGGGGTGTGTCGAAGACGTAGTGCAGGGCGACGGTCAGCTCGACCACCCCCAAACCCGCGCCGAGATGCCCGCCGGTCACGGAGACCGCCGCGATCGTCTCCGAGCGCAGCTCGTCGGCGAGCTGCTTGAGCTGCTCGGGCCGCAGGCGCCGGATGTCGGCCGGGACCTCGACCGTGTCGAGGAGCGGAGTCGCGCTGGCCTGCTTCGTCAAAATGCGTCCTCCCTTGGAACCGGCCCTCGTCGCCGCTGCCGGCGGCCGGTTCTGAAACCCTGGTCCGCGGCGTCGCGCCGCAGGCGCGCCCGCCTCAGGCCCGTCTTTCGACCACGAACCCCGCGACCGCACGAAGCATGTCGGCGCGCCCGTCGAAAATGTCGAGATGGCTTGCGGCCTGACCGGCAAGAAGCCGCGCCTGGTCCCGCGCACGCTCGATGCCCAGGATGGAGACGAAGGTCGCCTTCCCGGCCGCGGCATCGGAGCCCGCCGGCTTGCCTGTCACCGCGGGGTCCCCCTCGGCATCCAGGAGATCGTCGGCAATCTGGAAGGCGAGCCCGAGGTCATGGGCGAAGTTGTGCAGCGCCTGGCGCTGCGGCGGCGACGCCCTGCCGAGGATTCCGCCGGCCTCGCACGAGAAGGCGATCATCTCGCCGGTCTTCATGCGCTGCAGCCGGGTGATCGCCCCGATGTCGAGCGTCTCGTGCTCGGCGATCAGATCGAGCATCTGGCCGCCGACCATGCCCCGGGGCCCCGCGGCCCGGGCCAGCGCGGTCACGAGCTGGCAGCGGACATGGGGATCCTCATGGGTCTCGGGATCCGCGAGGATCTCGAAGGCGTAGGTCAGCAGGCCGTCGCCCGCCAGGATCGCCGTCGCCTCGTCGAACTGCTTGTGCACCGTCGGCCGACCGCGTCTCAGGTCGCTGTCGTCCATGGCCGGCAGGTCATCGTGGATCAGCGAGTAGCAGTGCACGAACTCGACCGCGGCCGCGACCCGCAGCGCATGGTCGCCGCCGACGGCGAAAAGGCCCGAGCTCTGCATCACCAGAAAGGGCCTCAGCCGCTTGCCGCCGCCGAGGCACGCATAGCGCATGGCCTCATGGAGCTGCGCCTCGGCCAGATCCGAGGGCGGAAGCAGCCGTTCGATGCTGCGCCCGACCGCTTCGGCCGCTTCGGTCAGGGCCGTCTCGAGAGCACCCATGCGATCAATCCGCCCGGAACGGTTCGGTGCCGAGGCCGTCGGCGGTCACCATGATCCGCTCGACCTTCGCCTGCGCCTCGCGCAGCTTCGCCTCGCAGTGGCGCCGCAGCAGCGTGCCGCGCTCGTAGGACGAGATCGCGTCGTCGAGCTTGGCGCGGCCCTCCTCGAGCTGCCGGACGATGCGCTCGAGCTCGCCCAACGCGTCCTCGAAGCTCATTGCTGCGATCTCGGGAGGAATCGACGCTTCGGCCATGCTCTGCTTTCCTCGGGGCGCGGACGACGGGAGGCGGACTGTAGGAGGGATGCCGCCTCCTCCGCAAGGATGCCCCTCCCGCAGCATGGCTGCAGGGCGATCAGGCGCAACCCCTCCGGCCGTCCTATGTCGGATGGATTGCCCCGATCGCGCGCGTCGGCCCATGGCAAGTCCGGGCGGCGATCACGCCTGCATCAGCTCGTGGACATGCGCGGCGCAGCTTGCAGCCAGCGCACGCAGGTCGTACCCGCCCTCCAGCACCGAGACGACGCGGCCTTCGCAGCACGACCGTGCGAGATCGGCCAGCTTGCGCGTCACCCAGGCGTAGTCGGCCTCCACCAGGTGCAGCCCTGCCAGCGGATCGCGCGTGTGGGCGTCGAAACCCGCAGAGATCAGGATCAGCCCCGGCTGGAAGCGCTCCAGGGCCGGCAGGATATGCGTGGTGACGGCGTGGCGGAACTCGGCGCTACCGGACATGGCGGCGAGCGGCGCGTTGACGACATTGTCGTGAGCGCCCCGCTCCTGCGCGGCGCCGGTCGCCGGATAGAGCGGCCACTGATGGGTCGAGGCATAGAACATGCCTGCGTCGCCCTGCAGGATGTCCTGCGTCCCGTTGCCGTGATGGACATCGAAATCCACCACCGCCACGCGTTCGATGCCATGGACCGCCCGTGCATGGAGTGCACCGACCGCGACGTTGTTGAACAGGCAGAACCCCATGGCCGTCGCCGTTTCGGCATGATGCCCCGGGGGCCGCACCGCGCAAAAGGCATTCCGCGCCTCGCCTCTGCAGACGGCGTCCACCGCCGCGACGACTGCGCCGGCCGCGCGGAGGGCCGCCTCGCCACTGCCGGGCGAGAGCACGGTGTCGGAATCGATCTCGGCGTGCCCTTCGGCAGGAATCGCGGCCAGGATCTCCTCGACGTAGGATCCGGGATGGGCACGCGCGAGTTGCTCGCGCGTCGCGCGGGGCGCCTCGCACCGCTGCAGAAAGTGGAAGCGCTCGTCCTCCAGCGCTGCGAGCACGGCCTTTAGCCGAGCAGGATTTTCAGGATGGCCGAAGCCCGTGTCGTGATCGACGCAGGCCGGATGGCTGAACAGGACCGTGTTCATCGGTTCGCAGTTTCGGGTTTTTCCTCGCCTGCGGCCATTGTCCCAGAAGTATTGCGGCTTTTCACCGCTATTCTGGTGCCACTGCCGGTCCCTGCGACGCACCCCGGAGAGGCACCCCGAAGACGCCCCCCGAAGACGCAACGGGGCCTCAGCCTCCGCGCTCGATGCGGAACCGGAAGATTCCGCCGGTCTCCTCGGCCAGTAGCAGGCGGTTCCCCGAAGCCTCGCAGAAAGCGCGAAAATCCTTGGGCGCGCCGGGGTCGGTCGCCTCGACATCCAGGATCTCGCCCGGAGCTAGTGCCTTCAGCAGCTTGCGTGCCCGAAGCACGGGAAGCGGGCACGCAAGGCCCTTGGCGTCGAGAAGATGCGTGTTCATGGCGCCGATGCTAGTGCATCTCCAGCTTTGGCGGGAACCCGGAGATGCTTCCGCGCCGCGTCGTGCCCGACAGCGCGCCGGTGGGCCATCAGTCGGGCCGGTTCCCGCTGCCTCAGGGCGGATCCAGCTCCAGCGTCGCCTTCGCCACGGTGACGGCGCCGCCTCCCACCATGGCGGCTTCCAGGCGGCCGCCGGCGAAAACCGCGGAAATGGCGATCTCGCTGGGCCGGCCCATCTCCATCCCCTGAAGGACCCGCCAGCGCGCGACCCCGTCCGCGGATCGCCGAAGCGCCGCAAGGAACCCGACCAGCGCCGCGGCGGCCGCTCCCGTCGCCGGATCCTCGGGGATGCCCATGGCCGGGGCGAACATCCGAACATGAACGTCGCCGCCGCGCTCCCAGTCCTCCATCCACACGGGATAGATGTGGGGCGCGGGTCCCTCCGCCATCGATGCGCTCCAGGCGGCGGGGTCGAGGCGCGCGGCCGAGAGCGCCGATCGCTCGCGCAGGGGAATCACGGCAAAGCAAACTCCCGCGCTCCATGCGGCGGGCGCCGGACGGACGGCCAGCGCCGAGGCGGGCAGCCCGATTACCCGGGCCAGATCCTCCGGGCCGGGAAGGCCGGGCACCTCCGCGGGCAGGCGCGGGCTCGTCAGCGTGGCCCGGACCCGCCCGTCGGATCCGCGCTCAAGGCGCACGGGCACGGGACCAGCCCCTTCCTCGAAAACGATCTCGGACGCATCGCCGAACGCGCCGGCCTCGGCCAGCAGCACCGCGGTCCCGACCGTCGGGTGCCCCGCGAAGGGCAGCTCCATCGCAGGGGTGAAGATGCGCAGGCGCCGCGTTCCACCGGAGGTCTCCGGGGGCAGGACGAAGACCGTCTCGCTGAGGTTCAGCTCACGGGCGATGGACTGCATCAGCGCGCCGTCGAGCCCGGCCCCGTCGGGAAAGACCGCCAGCGGGTTGCCGCCGAAGCGGCGGTCGGTGAAGACGTCGGCGGTCACATAGCTCCGCACGTTCATGTTGCCCTCCATCGATCCCGGCGATCCTGCCCATCCCGCGACTTGCGCGCAAACGATGCTTTCTCGTCAAATGGGCAAGCTCAGCTTGCCTATGGGTCCCAATGCCACCGCCCGCGCAGATGCCCCCTCTGCCCATGCTCCGCGTCTTCGAGGCGGCGGCGCGCCACGAGAGCTTCCGCCGCGCCGCCGAGGAGCTGCATGTCACGCCGGCCGCGGTGAGCCTGCGCATGCGCGAGCTCGAGGCGCTGCTGGGCACCCGGCTCTTCGAGCGGCGCCCGCGCGGCCTGCGGCTGACCGCGGCCGGCCGAGACTACCGGGCCGAAGTCGCGGCAGCCATGGCGCGGATCGCCGACGCCACGGCCCGGCTGACTGCCCCCGGCCGTGACGGGCCGCTGCGCGTCGGCGTCGGGCGTTCCTTCGCGCTCCTTTGGCTCCTGCCACGGCTGGCAGGGTTCCGGCTTGCCCATCCCGGGATCGACCTGAGGCTCGATGCCGACGACCGGCTGGCGGACCCCGGTCCCGCCGGACCGGATCTCGCGGTGCGCTTCGGCCCCGGCCGCTATGCCGGCCTCCGGTCCGAACTGCTGATGGCCGATTCCGTCGTCCCCGTCTGCGCGCCCGCCCTTCTTGGCGGCGGCGCCCCGCCGAGAAGGCCGGCGGACCTCCTCGCCTTTCCGCTGCTGCACGACGATGGCCTGCACGCCGAGGAAACCGCGACCGGCTGGCCGGGCTGGCTCGCCGATGCGGGCCTCGGGATGCCGGGCGCCGGCATCCACCTGCCCGACGCCGCGCTGGTGCTGCAGGCGGCGCTTCTGGGCCAGGGTGTCGCGCTCGTGCGGAGATCCCTGGCCGAGGCGCACCTGGCCGCGGGCCGCCTCGTCCGGGTGCTCGGCCACGAGATTCCGACGGCTTTCGCCTATTGGATCGTGCTTCCCGGCGGAGGTCCACCAGATGCCCGAGCCGCTGCGTTCCGGGACTGGATCCGCCGCGAGGCCGGCGCCTGAGCTGCCGTCAGCGCCGGCCCGCGCCGACGAGCGCGCCTGCCGCGACCAGCAGCCATCCAAGGATCATCGTCAGGCCGCCCAGCGGCGCCAGGGCGGCGGTGCCACGTGGCGCGCCGAGCGCCAGCGCGTACAGCGATCCGCAGAAGAGGGCGATCCCCGCCAGGAACGCCCACCGCGCCGCCGCCGCGGCACGGCCTGCGATCCAGCCCGATGCGATCGGCAGGAGCGCGAGGGCATGCCACATCTGGTACTGGCTCGCCGTCCGCGCCCAGTCGGAGGCCTGGCCGGCGAGGCCGTGGCTCGCATAGGCGCCGAAGGCGACCGCCATCGCGGCGTTCAGCGCGGCGACGGCGACCCACGCCGCGGCAGCAGGCGCCATGGTCAGGCGGCCTCGCCGAGCCGGTTGCGGTCATGCGGCCGCGTGTAGTCCAGGGCGGGGCCCTTGGGCACGATGCGCGTCGGGTTGATCATCTGATGGCTTGCGTAATAGTGGCGCTTGATTTGCTCGAAATTCACCGTGTCGGCGATTCCCGGCACTTGGTACAGGTCGCGCAGGTAGTTCGAGAGGTTCGGGTAGTCCTCGATACGGCGCAGGTTGCACTTGAAGTGACCGTAATACACGGCATCGAAGCGCACCAGCGTGGTGAAGAGGCGCCAGTCCGCCTCGGTTCGCCGCGGACCGGTCAGGAAGCGCCGCTCCGAGAGGATCCCCTCGATCCGGTCCAGCGCCGCGAAGAGCCGGTCGAATGCCTCCTCGTAGGCCTCCTGCGTCGTCGCGAAGCCGGCCCGGTAGACGCCGTTGTTCACATCGTCGTAGATCCAGGCGTTCACGGCGTCGATCTCGCCGCGGAGATTCTCGGGATAGAGATCCGCCGAAGGGTCGCCCCACGCATCGAAGGCCGCGTTCAGGATGCGGACGATCTCGGCGGATTCGTTGTTCACGATGGTCCGGCGCTGCTTGTCCCAGAGAACGGGCACCGTGACCCGGCCCGAATAAGCGGGGTCTGCCAGCGTATAGACCTCGTGCAGCCAGCGCTTGCCGTTCACGGCGTCCGGCACGGCGCCCGCCGCATCGGAGAAGCCCCAGCCCTGCTCGCCCATGAAGGGATCGACGATCGATACCGATATCACGTCGTCCAGGCGCTTCAGGCGCCGTGCGATCAGGGTCCTGTGCGCCCAGGGGCAGGCCAGCGAGACGTAGAGGTGATAGCGCCCGGCGGCGGCGGGGAATAAGCCGGTCCCGTCGGCCGAGACCTGATTCCTGAAGCGGGTCGGCGGGCGCACGAAGGCGCCACCGGACTTGCCCGTGTCGTACCAGCGGTCCTGCCAGACCCCCTCGACCAGAAGTCCCATGACGCCCCCGTCCCGGCCCCGCGAAACGGCCCGGCGCCGGGGCCGGGCCGTGCAGTCACCCGTGCAGCTTCTTCGTGATCTCCGCGACGTGCTTGCCCTGGAAGCGCGCGCCGTCGAGCTCGCTGGCCGAGGGCTGGCGCGATCCGTCGCCGCCGGCGATGGTGGTGGCACCGTAGGGCGAGCCGCCGGTGATCTCGTCCAGTCGCATCTGGCCCGCGAAGGAATAGGGCAGCCCCACGATCACCATGCCCTGGTGCAGCAGTGTCGTGTGGAAGGAGAGGATCGTGCTCTCCTGCCCGCCGTGCTGGGTGGCCGTGGATGCGAAGACCGATCCGACCTTGCCGATCAGGGCCCCCTTCGCCCAGAGGCCGCCGGTCTGGTCCAGGAAGTTCCGCATCTGGGACGCCATGTTGCCGAAGCGGGTGGGCGTGCCGAAGATGATGGCATCGTAGGTCGGAAGCTCGTCCACCGTGGCGATCGGCGCCGCCTGGTCCAGCTTGATGTGCGACTTCTTCGCGATCTCCTCGGGCACCAGCTCGGGCACGCGCTTGACGGTCACCTCCGTGCCGGCGACGGATCGCGCGCCTTCCGCGGCCGCGTTCGCCATGGCCTCGGTGTGGCCGTAGCTGCTGTAGTAGAGGACGAGGATCTTCGCCATGTCTGCTTTCCCTTCGGTGGATTGATCGACAGATCGCACGTTGCTTTGGTTCCGTTAATCGCCGAGGATCGGGAAAAATTGTTTCCCGGATGGCAACGATGGACCGGCTCGACGACATGGCAGTCTTCGTGAAGGTAGTCGACTGCCGCAGCTTCACGCTCGCTGCGGAACGGCTTGGGCTGTCCAAGTCGGTCGTGAGCCGCCGGCTCACCGAGCTTGAGAACAGGCTGGGCGTCCGCCTCCTGAACCGTACGACCCGCCGGCTCAGCCTAACCGAGGTGGGCCAGGCTTTCTACGAGCGTGCCACCCGGATCCTGGCGGATGTGGACGAGGCCGAGCAGGCCGCGGGCGACCTGCATGCCGCCCCCCGGGGGACCCTGCGGGTCAACGCCCCGGTCTCGTTCGGCGTGAAGCACCTGGCCCCGGCCATCGCGGACCTGATGGAGCACCATCCCGAGATGGAGATCGAGATGGACCTCAATGACCGCTACGTGGACCTCGTGGACGAGGGATACGACGTCGCGGTCCGGATCGGCCGGCTGCGCGACAGCAGTCTGATCGCCCGCCGCCTCGCGCCCGTCCGCCGGGCCCTCATCGGCAGCCCGGCCTATTTCGCGCGCCGTGGCCGGCCAAGCCATCCCGACGAGCTGACGCGCCACAACTGTCTCGTCTACACGAACAGTCCGGTGGCCGACCAATGGTCGTTCCGCATCGACGGCGAGATCCGGCCGGTCAGGGTGGCGGGAAGCCTGCGCGTGAACAACGGCGAGATCCTCCTGGAGGCCGTGCGCCAGGGGATCGGCCTTGCCATCCTTCCGACCTTCATCGCCAGCGAGGCACTGAAGGACGGCTCGGCCGAGTGCATTCTTCGGGAGTTCACGGTATCGGAGATCGCGGTGCACGCGGTCTATCCCCATGGCCGTCACCTCTCGCCGAAGGTCCGCGCCTTCGTGGATTTCCTGGCCAGCCGCTTCGGCCCCTCTCCGTACTGGGACGAGGCGCAATCCGTCGCCTCCGGCTGAGACCCGCCGCATCGGGCGACGCGGACACACCCGAGGGCCTCATCCGATCCGCGGGGCGATGTCCCTGGCGAATCTCCGTCGGAACTCGTCCCTGTCCTTCTCACGCGTGATGTGACCGGCGAGGTCGCGGTAGAACTGCTGCGTGGACGTCGCCTGGGCGCAGCTCTGCGTCACGATGATCCTGGCGAGGGGACCGACGAAGCTCGCAAGCAGGACCTGCGCCGCCTCCAGGATCTCCGGAGGAATGGCCAGCCGCGGCGGGCCGGCGGCGGGCAGCATGGCACCCGAACGCCCGCCGCCCCCTTCCGTCCGCGCGAAGGGCTTCAGGAACTGCGTGCGGTTCCGTTCCTCGGGCAGTCGGGAGGCCAGCCCGGCGAGAAGCTGCTGTTCGGTCGCGGCATGTTTGGCGACCTCGCGGACCAGGATGCGGGCGATCGGGCCGACCACCTGGGTCAGCTCCCTTTCGACGCGCTGCAGGAAGCGCTGGTCGAGGCCGCCGGATGCCGACGCGGGCGGAACGGCCGCTCCGGCCGCCGCGGCCAGGTCTGGCAGGGACGTCCCCGGCCCCGCAGCCGGCCAGAGCCCGGCCCCGCGGGAGCGCTCCATCGCGTCGGAAAGCTGCCGGGCGAAGCCTGCCGCGGAGTCGAAGCGGGCGTCCGGGTCCTTCGCCAGGGCGCGCTCGATCACCGGCACGAGCTGGGGATCCACGGTCTCGACCGCACGGAGGTCGAAGGCTTCGTCCGAAGCAAGCTCGAGGACGATCTCGGCCAGCGCGCTCCCCTTGTAGGGCGAACGGCCAGTGACGAGATGCAGAAGCACCATGCCGGCGGCGAAGAGATCGGCCCGTCCGTCGAGATCCCTTCCCTTCGCCTGTTCCGGCGCCATGAAGGCCGGCGTCCCGAGCACCAGGCCGTTCATGGTCGCGTTGCCGCCGCCGAGCCGGGAGATCCCGAAGTCCGTCACCTTCAGATGGCCGTCCGGGCCTAGGATCAGGTTGGCCGGCTTGATGTCGCGGTGGATGACGCCGCGGCCATGGGCATGGTCGAGCGCCGCCAGCAACTGCTGCAGGATGGCGACCGACGCCGGCACCGGGAGGCGTCGCTGCTGGTCCAGGACCCGCTGCAGCGTCGTCCCGGCGGCGAACTCCATGACGATGTAGGGCGCCCCGTCCTGCTCCACGCAGTCGTATATCGCGACGATGTTGGGATGGAGGCAGCGGCCGGCCGACCTGGCCTCGACCTGGAAGCGCTCGAAGTGGAACGCGCGGTCGGCTGGATCCACGAGGTCGGTGCGGATCGCCTTGACCGCCACGGTCCTTCCGATCACCGGATCCTCGCCCCGGAACACGGCGCCCATGGCGCCAGAGCCGATGCGCTCCAGGAGGCGATAGCGGCCGATCTCGCAGGGCAGTTCCATGGTTTCACCGGCTCCCGTTGCGGAAGAGGCGGCCAGCGGCCGGAATTCCTGCGGCCCGTCCCGGCATCATGCCTTCTCGAGGAGCCGCATCGCGCTGTCGAGGCTGCGTCGCATCCGATTGAAGGATTGGCTGAGGATCGCGATTTCGTCGCTGCCGCCGCGTTCGTATTCGGGCGTCTCGAGCTTGCCCAGGCTGACCTCGTTGGCGACGCGCGCCATGTTGCGGATCGGCCGGACGACGAGGATGTAGAGAAGGGCGTTCAGGACCAGGAGGACGGCAACGAAGACCGCGCCGAAGGTTCCGACCAGATGGACGACAGCCTCCTCGGCCTGCGCGAGGGGCAGGCTGAGCGGAACCGAGACGATCTGCGCGCCCACCGTCTCGTTCGGCTGCCATCCGAAGCCGTTGGAAGGCCCGTAGGTCGCGACCATGCCGCTCGGCGCATTGGCGGGGACGCTGTGGCAGATCAGGCATTCCGGCCGTGCGACGACGGGGCGCGACAGGCTGAGGATCGGGCCCGTCGGCGTCGTCCGCTCGGTCACCAGCTCGCCGATATCGGGACGCGAGCGGAATCGATGGACGATGTCGGCCTCGGATTCCGTGGGACGGTCCCGCGGGTTTGTAGGGTTGAGCGCGACGTTGCGCAGCGAATAGTCCGGGTAGCGCTGGTGCAGGTTCTCGAAGATCGAGGCGCTCGCATAGAACGGCACCGTAGCCCGGATGAATTCCTCCTGCCCGAAGGCCTGGCGCAGCGGCGTGACCTCCTCGCCCGTGAAATGCATGATGGAATCGCTGGCCTGCAGCATGATCCGGGCCGAGGCCAGGACGCCGACGCGCGCATCGGCGATGAACCTCTCCCGCATCAGCAGCGCCGAAAGCGCGAGGCCGAAGACGAAGGCCAGCGTGATCACGAGGTTGAAGCGAACGATCAGTCCCATGCTGCCTGCAACTCCACCCTTTCCCTTGCGCGCCGCGGCCGGGAGCGGACCTGCGCGGTCCGGGCCCGATCGGTCGTCCTTCCCTGCCTGCCGATCATCCGAGGACACGCTGCCGCAGGACGCTCCATGCGCCGCTGAAGAGGGTCCCGACATTCTCGTGCGCCGCCACGGCGAAGCTGCAGGCGGCGATGGCGAGGATCACGCCGGCCACCGCCGTCCAGCGCACCCGATGGATGGCGGCCGCGGCCAGCAGGCCGGCGGCGAAGCACAGGGCGGCGCGCGGCGCTTCCCCCAGCGGCGGGTCCCACAGATTCGGCCCCCATAGCCCCTGCCCCACGAGCGCAAGGACGCAGCAAAGGCCGAGCGCAGCCAGAAGGCGCGCGGGACCGGCCTTTGGCGGCGCGGCGCGGGGTGCCGGCGCGGTCGCCGAACCGGCCTCGGGCGGGGCGGCCGCAACGATGGTTGCGGCGGATTTCCCGGCGACGGGAGCGTCCGTCGCCTTGCCGTCCGCCGGTTGGCCCACGCTCGGCACCTCCGCGATGATCACGCTCACATTGTCCGGCGCTCCGGCCGCAAGCGTCGCTTCGATCAGGCGGTGCGGAAGCAGGCCGACATCCCCGTCGCCGAGCAGAGCGGCGATCGCTTCGTCGCCGACCACCTTGGTCAGCCCGTCGCTGCAGAGCAGGAAGCGGTCTCCGGGCTCGACGGGTCCGCTGACGGCGTCGAGGACGAGCGTGGCATGGGCCCCGACCGCCCGGCTGACGAGATTGGCCAGCGCATCTCGCCTGTTTCCGTCCCGCACGACGATGCCGGCATCGATCAGCGACTGCAGCGGCGAGTGGTCGGCGGTCAGGCGCTCCAGTCGGCCGGCGCGCCAGCGATAGGCACGGCTGTCACCGGCCCAGAGGCAGGTGAACCGTGTCCCCCACAGCCCCATGACCACGACGGTGCTGCCCATGCCGCGATGACCCGGCGCCTGGCTGCGCCCATGGAGCGCTCCGTTGACCGCCGACAGCACCCCGCGAACGGCTTCATCGAAACGCTCCGGCGGCATCTCGCAGAGGGCCGCCAGAGCCTCGATCACCGAACGCGCCGCCTCGGCGCCGGCCTCGTGCCCGCCCATGCCGTCGGCGACGGCCAGCATCCCCGATTCCGGCCGGGCGAGCACCGCATCCTCGTTGCCGACGCGGACATGGCCCTTGTGGCTGGCCGCCGCGACCGCCGGTCCGCGGGCGGCCGGCACGAGCGTGGTTCCGGCCAGGGTCATGCGGGCCGGTCCCAGTCCGCCGCGTCCCATCCGGCCGGGGAGCCGCCGGTCTGCGCGTCGCGCCGCGGATCCGCGACCTCCCATCCCGACCGCTCCCACGATCCGTCCACCATGGCCGCGAAGCCGGCGGGAGTGACGAGTCCGCCGGTCAGGGCCACGCCCGGCGCAACGCCCCCCACCTCGCCCGGGACCCCGCCGGTCCACCAGATGGAAGCAGGAGGCGGTCCGAGCTGCTGCCGCCGCAGAAACTGCGGGACATCGAGAGTGGCGGGGAGTTCGCACCAGAGACCGACGGCGGCTGCCCCGATCCGGGGCCATGCGCCTTCCGCCGGGATCCGGGGGGCGGGCAGCGGCGGAAGCGGCACGTCGAGGCGTTCAAGGTTGAACTCCGGAAGGATGCTTGCGGCGGCCAGCTGCTCCAGGCTGCGAAGCCAATGATTGCCGCTGTCCGCCAGCGCGGCTGCATCCCATCCGTGGGGCAGCTCCGCTGCCAGGAGGAACGGGAAGCAGCGGCCCACGGCGTCCTGGCTCGGCCGCAGGACGCCCATCCAGCCGCTCGTGCCGCAGACCCCCGGCGGCATGAGGAAGCGCCATCCCGGAGACGACAGGAAGCGGCGGCGCCAGGTCCCGCCGATGGCCAGCTCCGCCGAGGCGAGGGCAGCCTGCAGCCATTCGTCCCAGCGCGCGAGGAAGGCGTCGGGAAGTCGGCGGCCGACGAAGTCCGCGCGGGCCGGGAGCTTTCCGTAATAGCCAATGCGGGGCATGGACATGGTTCGCCTCCCCCTTTCAGATCGTTGTGGGGCAGCGGGCATTGCTGAGCAGGCCCGGTGCAAACGGATTGCCGAGCGTGCTCCCCTGCAGCAGCAGATCAGCCCAGCGTCCACCTCCGCCGACCCTGACGACGATGGCATCGGACGCGCCCGAGGGGCGCATCACCCCCCGGTCGAGAAGCCGGAACAGGCCCCAGACCCCGTCCGCCGCGACGTCCCCTGGGGCATTTGAGCCGGGAGCACTGAGGCTGGGAGCATTGCCCCCGGAAGCACCGGCCACGGGAGTATTGGATGGCACTGCCGGCCTGAAGCTGACGGTCATGCCGACCTCCGCGGCGCTCCCCGGCCAGTTCAGGGTCGCGGGGCGCCCCTCGCCCGGCGCCAGGACGGCGGTCTGGCCGCCGATCCCGATCTCGACACCGCTCGATCCCGGATCGGTCTGGAGGAGGGAGACGCGAAAGGCGAATTCCGGCTTCGCTCCGCCGGGAAGGAACAGGCTGTCCCTGATCCGGGCGGCACGTTCGAACTGTGCAAGCGCCTCGCTCGACAGCTTCAGATCGACCGACCCCACCTTGCGCCACCGCCACGGCTCGGACGAGCGGTCCACGAAGGGCAGCAGGTTCCGCTCGAAGAAGCTGTCGAACAGGCCGCCGGTGGCGAAGACGCGCGCGAAATCCTCCAGCGGGATGTCGCTGCCGCTGCTCCTGTCGAAGGGATAGCGGCCGGCGATCGCCTTGGCGCAGAGCTGGCCTCCATGGCCCATCCAGGCGTTCATCAGGCGCCGACGGACGTCCTGCGTGGACATGTCGGAGCTGACCTTGCTGATGCCGGCGATCCATTGCCGCACCGGCGACGGAAGGCGCGCCGCCTGGATCTCGATCTCCGCCAGCGCGGCGGCGCCGTCGACGCTGCCCTGCAGGGCGCCGCCCTGCCCGCCCGACAGGCCCGCCTGGCTAAGGGACCGGTACAGGGCGCCGAGGCTTGCGATCACATCGTCGATCGGCGGCTGGGCATTGGCGGCGCTTCCCGGCGGGACGGCGCTGAGGGCATGCAGCTCGCGGAAGTGCTCCGCGGTGAAGCGCTCGGCAAGCGCGGTGATGCTGTCGGGGTTCTTCTGCTGCCCCAGCAGGGAGGCGAGCCTCTCCTGGCCCGCACCGTCGGGCTCCGCCTCGCGCGGCGGCGCAAGCTTCGTCTCCCGGCTGGCCGCGACCACGAGCAGGCGCGCCGGCGAGGTCGGCGAGGCCAGCACGCTGAGCGTCCGCAACGCCGATTCCTGGCTGTTGACGGGACTGACGACGACGTCGTTCAGCAGGCGGTCCCAATGAAGGGCGAAGGCCTGCAGGTACAGCCCGACGACGTCGCGCTCGATCGTGTCCCCCGCCTCCGCGTCGACCCTGGCGATTTCCTCGCCGAGAACCCAGCTCTCCTCCCGCAGGAGCGCGACCTGCCGGGGCAGCAGCGGCAGGAACATCTTGAAGAAGCCGTCGCGGGTGTAGAGGCCGGGAATGCCCTGGGCGAGCGGCTGACCGCTGACGCGCCGGAACACCCAGCTTCCCGCCGGTCCCGCATGATCGGCCACTGTCCAGCTCGGCAGGCTTTCGGCTTCGGGGCTGGCGACGATCGCATCAAGCGTCCGTTTCGCGGGCGAGGTCCGGCTCAGAACCTCGCGCAGGTCTTGGATCAGCTCGCCGTCGAGCGCGATCGAAGGCAGAGGCCGCTCCAGCAGGGCCTGGACGTGGCCGGCGATGTCTTTGCGCAGCGGGGCGTCGCCCTGGTCCGGGAACGCGGCCTTAGTGTCGAGCTCGAACCACCGGGCGGCGAAGGCACGGTCCATCGGCCCCTGGTTCCCCAGCATCAGGTACATCTTGAGCGCCTGATAGAGGAACTCGGGATTGTCGCGCTGGGCGCGAAGCTGCTCCTCCAGACGCAGGACCAGGCCCGGCAGGAGGACCGATCCGAGAATGCGCCGGTAGGCGTCGACGGCCTGGGCATTGAGTTTGCCGCTCTGGTCGAGGCCGAAGCTGGCGTACCAGGGACGGGGAAGGTCGCGGCCGCCGTAACCGGTCGGCAGATCGCGCAGCTCGTTCAGGACCGGTACCGCGCGCCTGATGTCCGAACCCGAGGCCCGCTCCGGCGCCACCGCCTTCGCCTTCTCCGTATAGGAGGCGGCCGCGGCCTCGACCGTCTCGATCAGGTTCCGGTTGACCAGGTAGCTAACGCCCCACAGGCCCGGGACCGTCAGGCAGACGGTGGCTGCGATGCCGTAGACGAGCCAGGCGAGGCGCCGCCGGCGGCGATCCAGCCGCGGGTCGGCATCGACGAGGCCGGCCTCTCCGAAGACGACCTCGCGCAGCAGCCGGTTCAGGAAGTAGCTGCGCTTCGGGTGACTGGGCGCGATGCTGCCCGGCCGGCCGATCCCGAAGGTCCTGGTCATGGCAGCGACGACCCGGTCGATGGGCGTCCCAGCCTGCGTGCCGCTCACGAAATAGGCGCCGCGCAGCATGATCGCGGGCTCGAAGGAGTTCCCGTGGAACGCCTCCTGCACGAACCGCTCGAAGGGATCCCTGAGGCTGGCGACCTGCTGCGGGAAGCCGTAGAGAATGGCGCGCCGCTCGATGTCGCCCTCCTGCTGAAGGCGCTCGGTCAGCCGCTCGTCCAGGCGGCCGAGCAGGGTGTCGAATTCGATGCCGAAGCGGTCGGCAGGAGGGATCTCGGCATCGGCGGCCCGGTCGAAGGTGAATCCCCACACCGCCTGCCGCCCCTCGCGCCCGAGATCGTCGAAGAACTCCACGAAGCCCGAGATCAGGTCGGCCTTGGTCAGCAGCAGGTAGACCGGCAGCGTGATCTGCAGCTCGGTCTGGATCTCCTGGATGCGCTGGCGGATCCGCTGCGCATGCTCCACCCGTGCCGCCTCCCCTCCTTCGGTCAACGCGTCGATGGCGATGGCCACCAGGAGCCCGTTCAGAGGTTGGCGGCGCCGATGCCTGCGCAGGAGGCGCAGGAAGCCGAGCCAAGTGGCCTTGTCCTTCTCGGGGTCGCTGTCCTGGGTCGTATAGCGCCCGGCCGTGTCGATCAGCACCGCCTCGTCGGTGAACCACCAGTCGCAGCCGCGGGTCCCGCCCACGCCGCGCACCGCGTTCCTGCCGAAGCGGTCGGACAGCGGGAAGTTGATGCCGGAGTTGACCAGCGCCGTCGTCTTTCCCGCGCCGGGCGGCCCGATGATGAGGTACCAGGGGAGCTGGTAGAGCCAGCGCCGCCCCGACGAGCCGCTGAAGCGGCGCTTCTTGAGTACCGCGAGGGCTTCCTTCATCCGCTCGGCAAGGACCGCGGCTTCCTGGTCGGCGCTCGCCTGGCCCGTCGGCGCGATTGCACCGCGGCCGCCGGTGATGGCGGCGTCGAGCGTCTCGGCGTTGCGCCGGAACTCGAGCCACCGGTCGAGGAGCCTCATGACGACGTAGACACCCGGCAGGAAGCCCGCGACCAGGATCTGGCCGGGCCATCCCGCGAAGGGCTCCATGCCGCCGACCGAGACCAGCGGCGCCAGGGTGCCGGCGACCACGGCAAGGACGGCAAGGCCCCCCAGCACGGCGAGCGAGCGCAGGGAAAAGAGGCGCTTGAGCGTTCCGGACATGACGGTCTTCCCTACGGCGCCTTGGTGATCGCGAGCTCGATGCGCCGGTTCTGCTGACGGCCCTGGGGCGTGTCGTTCGATGCGAGGGGCTCGCTCGCGGCCTTGCCCTCGGCCCGCAGCCGGCCCGCGTCCGCCATGGTCGCCCCGATGATCGCGGCGGCCGCCCTCGCCCGGGCAAAGGACAGTTCCCAGTTCGACGGGAACTTCAGCGAGCGGATCGGCCGGTCGTCGGTGTGGCCGGTGACCAGCACGTCTCCAGGCTGGTCGTTCAGCGCCTGCCCGATCCGCCGCAGCACCGACGTGAAGCGTTCGAGGACTTCGGCGCGTCCGGAATCGAACATGCCATCGCCCACGATCCGGACCGCGATGGACCGCGCGTCCTCCGTCACCGTGACGAGGCCTTCGCGGATCTCGGGCTCCAGGAAGCTCCGCAGCGCGGCGGCCTGCGCGACCACGACCGGCGGTGGCGGCGGCGGAACGACCGGTGCCGGCCGGCTGATGGTCACCGGCCCGGTCGGAGGCAGGCCCGCAAGGGCGGTGAAGGCCTGGTCGGAGCGGGCATTGATCGCCAGCAGCAGGGCAGTGAAGACCGCGAGCAGAAGCCCTGCCGAGGCCGCGACGACGGTCCAGGGCGGGATCGCTGTGGCGGGCTGATGATGCGCGGCCGCGACGCCGCGCCAGTTGGGGGAGATGTCCCGCTCCAGGGCGCCGCGCGCGGTCCGGATCAGCCGGAAGAGATCGTCGCGCACCTGCGAGAGCTCGGAGGTGCCGCGCGGGGCGATCCGGTACCGGCCCTCGAATCCGAGGCTGAGGCAGTAGTAGAGCAGCTCCAGCAGGTCGAGGTTGGCGCTCGGCTCCCGCTTGAGCTGGGCCAGGAGGTCAAAGAAGCGGTCGCCGCCCCATGTCTCGCTGAACAGCGTCCCGACCATGCTGCGGGTCGTCCAAACGCTGCGGCTGCCCCACGGCGTGTTCAGGACGAGGTCGTCGATGGTGGCGCACAGCGCGTACTTCCCGGCCCGCACCGACCGAGCGGCCAGGCCAAGCGGGGCGATCCGCTGCTCGAAGCGCTCCACCTCGCTCAGGACCTGCATGCGCAGGGCCTCCGCATCCGGATGGGAGGCCAGGTTCCTGATGCGGACGCATAGGTTCAGCAGCGGCGCTGCCGCCGTGACCAGCGGGCTGGTCCGACCGAGGCTGATGCGGTCCCAGATGTCGACCGGCTCGTCCGAGACCGCCACGGGCACCACGCCACCGCCGCGCGCCAGGCCGAGGAAGACGTCGCTCGGGGCGATGACGGTTCTATCGACCATGCGGCGGTGCCTCCTCATTGGTCCCGTCCGACCCCTTGTCGTGCTCCGGCGTGACCCGGCCCGGGACGGAAAAGGCGTAGGCGAGGACCTCCGCCGGAATGCTGAGGTCGCCGCTGGCGAGATCGCCGGAGAGGCGCCCATGCAGCGCGACGTAGCGGTCCCAGGCTCGAGCCCTGGCCAGCAGCGGCACGGCGCGTTCCAGCCAGCCCGGCGGCTCCTGGGCGCCGACCGCCTCCGGGGCCAAGCGCCGCAGCATGGTCTCGAGCGTCTCCTGCGTCGCGGCGACGAGGCTGAGCTGGTGAGCCTTGAGATCGTCGAAGGCCTGCTCGATCGCGCGATCGGCCGACAGAAAGCCCGCGGCATCCTCCATGAGCAGGAGGCGCATCGCCGCTTCCGGCCCCACCCCGAACTTGAGGATGTTGTTGTCCGACCGGCCGATCATGGTGCGCTCGACACCAAGCTCCCGCTTGGTCATGGACCGGGCGGCCAGGACCTCCTCGAGATTTGCGACGGTGATCCGCAGGATGCGGGCCATGCTGCCCAGGATCGCGGCCAGGCGCGCATCCGGGACCTCCTCGGCCGTCAGGCCGCAGCTTTGGAGCAGCGCCGCGATCGCGCTCCTGACAGCCTCGTCCCCGCCCCCTGTGCGCGGTGCCGCAGGGGGCTCGGGCGCCGTCGCCGGCGCCGCCGCTTCCGCGGGCGCCGCTGGCGACGGCTGCGGATCCCTTTCCCCGCGTTCGGCGGACGGGCTGCCGACCTCCGCCAGCAGATCCCAGTCGTCGGGGATCCTCGCGACGCCTTTCGCCGGCTGGACGAACACGGCGGCTTCCGGCGGGACATGGTCCGGCGCTGCAGCGCGGCCACCGAATTGAGACCCGTTGACCGGCGTCCCCGCCGAGAATCCCGGAAAGAGCGTCTGCTCCTCGTCGGCCTCGATCGGCCAGAGCGGAGCAGGCGCCGGTCGGACGGACGCGCGGCCGTTCCTCTCCGTCGCATTCCGAAGGACGGGTGGGCGCCTGGGAGGTCGGACCGGTCCCGCGTGCAGGAGATCCTCGGCCTCGCCGTCAGGCTCGGCGTTGCACGTGGCCGCGGGCTCGGCAGAGGGTTCAGCAGCGGGTTCGGCAGCCTCGATAGTCGTGACGCGGAGCGTGAAGCCGCCGATATGGATCTCGTCGCCGGCCTCGAGCGCCGCCGGGATGTTGCGCTCGACTGCCAGGCTGGCCTGGTTGATGAAGGTGCCGTTGCGGCTGTGGTCGATCAGGGCGTAGCCCTGCTCCGTCCGCTCGATCCGGCAGTGTCTCGACGAGATCATCATGCGCTCGTCCGCGAGGACAAGGTCGTTCTGCTCGTCGCGGCCGATCGTCAGCCGGTCGTGGACCATGATCTGACCGGCGGCGTCCGATCCGCGAAGGCTGATCGCTCCCGGGCCCTCGGCGTGCAGAAGGAGGGACATGGCTGAAGCCTCCGGAACCAGGAACCGACCGGGGATCACGAGCGCTCGTCGCCGCGGATCGCCCACAGGGCCATTTCGAGGTTGGGAAAGTCGCCGGCGACATGGAGCGCGAGCCCCCCCGATGTCGGCATCTCCTTCCAATAGGCGCTGTTCCGGTCGATCTCGAAGTAGGTGACGCCGGCATGGAAGGGGATCTGGCGAGGCGCGACGGGCAGCGCATCGAGCACCATGCCCGGCAGCGCTACGTTGACGAGATCCTTGATCCGCTCGGCGGGCCCGATCTTGACCTGGGTCGGGAATGCGCGTCGCAGGCGCTCCGCCTCCACATCCGCGCGCACCGCGAGGACGAAGGCGGCCGTGCGGAACAGGCTGCGGTCCATGACCTCGGCCAGATGGACCCCGTATCTGGTCTCGCGCAGAGGAATGGCGATTGCCGTCTGCTCCAGCACCGTGTTCAGCGACTGGCGGATCGACTGCATCAGCGGCCGGAAACTCGTCGCCAGGTCCTCATGCCGGTAAGGGCCGAAAGAGGGCGGCCGCTTGCCGGTGCCCGAGAAGGTTGCCAGTTCCCCGGCGAGCTGCAGCATGTGGCCGAACAGGGTCTCCGGATGCACCGTCGAGGCCTGGCCGAGATGGGCGAACAGCGGCTCGTGGCGGTTCACGACCTGAAGCAGCAGGAAGTCCGCGATCTCCGCGACGCCCTTGGTGCCGGACTGCGAGACCCGTCCGGCCAGCGCTTCGCCCCGATGGTGCAGGAGCCCTTCGATCTCGGTCGCATAGCCCGCGATCACCGGCGCCGCTGCAATGTCCAGCGCGGGGGGAACGAAGCTCTCGTCGAGAACGACCTGACGGTTCGCACGGACCTCCACCAGGCGCGCGACCGGCATGCACAGGAAGCCCGAGCGCTCCATCCCCTCCGCGACGAGCCGGAACCGCAGGCGCCCCACTTCGATCGCGACGGGATCGCGCTCGCCCGCGTTGCCGCCGACGACCTCCTGCTCGGCGAGCGCGAACCGGGCAACGGCATCGCTGCTGCCGGCCGATTCCGTCTCCACGGCGCCGGGCTGGCTGGCCGGCAGCGCCAGATGGATCGTCACGTTGCGCAGGCTCTCCGGAACCTCCAGCGGGGCCGGCTGGTCGGCCTCGTCGGGAATGGCGAATGGCGTTCCATCCTCCAGCACGCCCGCCGCATGTTCGATGGCGACCTTTCCCAGCGTCAGCAGAGAGCGGTTGAGGCGAAGGTCGGTGAAGCCCCAGCCATAGCCGCGCAGGGCCGCCGTGCGGCCCCGCACGAAGCCCTCCATGTAGCGATCGGCCTGCTGGAGATGCTGGGGCCGCAGGAACAGGCCTTCCGACCAGACCACCTTGTTGTTCCACGACATCCGCTCGGCCCTGCTGCGCTGGACGGGACTTCTCCGGCGCCGCGACCCCGGAGGATGCCGCCGGAAGCACCGCCCCCGATGGATGCCACTATGATCTCCCGCGGAACCCGCGGATCATGCGCATCGGATATCGCGCCATTCGCCACGAGTATTCCCGGGCAAACGCCCAAGATGCATGGCGCCATATGAACCGTGCATGCGGCGCCCCGTCAGAAATGGCCTAGTCATTCCCGTCACGGCGGCGGTTCCTGGTCACGGCTCGACCTGGTCATCGCTGCGAGCATTCGGGAAATCGATACATGTCGCGTGCGGAAGACGCGAATCTGCTGGCCGCGGTCGACGGCGCCGACCCGTGCGGCGAGGCTCTGGACTACGATCTCGACTACCTCGAATTCGAAATCGCTGCGCGCGGGAAGCCGGACCGCCAGCTCGGCGACGCGACGGCTGCCGGCGACGCCACGGACTGGATCCAGGTCGCGGCCCTCGGGCTGGAGCTTGCCCGGCGCAGCAAGGACCTCCGCATCGGCGCCACCCTGACCCGGGCCTGGCTGCACACGGACGGGTTCCGCGGCCTTGCGGACGGGCTGGCGCTGCTGGCGGACTATCTGGAGCGCTATTGGGACGGCGTGCACCCGAGACCGGACGCGGACGATGCGGACGATCCGACCGTGCGCGTGAACGCGCTGGCCAATCTGTGCGATCCCGCCGGGCTTCTCGCCGACATACGCCACGCGCCGCTCGCGGACTCCCGGGCCTTCGGGCGCTTCAGCCTCGAGCAGTGGCAGGCGGCCCGGAACGACGAGCCCGGGAGCGGGGCCCCGGACCTGGCCCAGATCGAGGGGGCGTTCGGCGCGACCGACAGGGAGCTGCTGTCCGGAACCAGCGAGGCGCTGGGCGACTGCCTCGGAGGTATCGGCCGCCTCGAGGCCAGCCTTCGGGCACAGATCGCACCGGAAGCCATGCTCCGCCTCGACGCGCTGAAGGACCTTCTCGGCCAGGTCAGGGCGGTCATCGACGCGTATCGGCCGATGCCGTCCGTCGGCGCGGACGAAGCGGCCGAGGAGGTGTCCCCCGTCGCGACCGGCGGCAGCGGGGAGATCTCCAGCCGTGCCGACGTCATCGGCCAGCTCGAGCGCATCTGCGTGTGGTACCGCGCCAACGAGCCGTCGAGCCCGGTCCCGATGCTGCTCGAACGGACCAAGCGGCTCGTCGCGAAGGACTTCCTTTCGCTGCTCGTCGAACTCGCGCCGGAGGGCGCGGAGCAGTTCCGCCACCTCGCAGGAATTTCGGACGCCATCACACAGGACGCGGACTGACGGGCCGGCGAAGGGCCGGGACGAACGCAACGGATCGCTGCCGCGGGCGGCATTGAGGAGGATCGAGGATGGTGAAATCCAGCAGCCAGAAATTCATCGGCCGCAACCGGACGCCGCGGGTCCAGATCGAATACGACGTGGAGCTCTACGGTTCCGAGCGGAAGGTCCAGCTTCCGTTCGTCACCGGGGTCCTTGCGGATCTCGCAGGCAAGCCCGCCGAGCCGCTGCCGGACATCGCGGAACGGAAGATGGCCGAGATCGACATCGACAATTTCGACGCCCGGCTCCGGGCGATGAAGCCGCGCGTGGCCTTCGTTGTCGAGAATACGCTCACGGGTGAGGGGCGGCTTCCCGTCGAGCTCACCTTCGAGCGGATGGACGACTTCTCCCCGGCGGCGGTCGCCCGGCGGGTCGAGGCGCTCCGCAAGCTGCTCGAAGCACGGACGGAGCTCGCGAACCTTCTCACGTACATGGACGGCAAGAGCGGCGCGGAACAGCTGCTCGGCAAGCTCCTGTCCGATCCGGAGCTGCTCAAGGCGATCTCGGGCAAGGCCCGGGTCCCGGGCGGTAATGCCGATGCCGCCGACGAGGAGAAGCGTTCATGACCGCGAACCGCATGGAGGAGGTGCAGCCGGCTGCCGCTGGCGCGACGCTGACCAGCAATGCCTTCGCCGAGCTTCTGCAACGGGAGTTCAAGCCCCGGACCGACCAGTACCGGAGCGCCATCGAGCGGGCCGTCGGGACCCTTGCCGAGCAGGCGCTGGCCGAAACCAGCCTGATCGGAGAGGACGCGGTCGCGACGATCCAGGCGATCGTCGCCGAGCTCGACCGCAAGCTCACCGAGCAGCTCAATCTCATCATGCACCATCCGGAATTCCAGAGCCTGGAGAGTTCCTGGCGGGGGCTGCACCAGCTCGTCCACAACACCGAGACGGACGAGAACCTGAAGATCCGGGTGCTGAACGTCACGAAGGCGGAGCTTGCCCGGTCGGCCCGCAAGTACAAGGGTGTCGCCTGGGACCAGAGCCCGCTCTTCAAGAAGATCTACGAGGAGGAGTTCGGTCAGATCGGCGGGCAGCCCTATGGGTGCCTGATCGCCGACTACTATTTCGACCACACGCCTCCGGACGTCGAGCTGCTGGGCGCGCTGGGCCAGATCGCCGCGGCCGCGCATGCGCCCCTGATCTCGGCCGCCGCCCCGCAGCTCCTGAACATGGAATCCTGGCAGGAGCTGGCGAACCCGCGCGACCTCACGAAGATCTTCCAGACACCGGAATACGCCGCCTGGCGCTCGCTGCGCGAGTCCGAGGATTCCCGCTATGTCGCGCTGACGCTGCCGCGCACGCTGGGGCGCCTGCCCTACGGAATAAAGACCGATCCCGTCGAGGAGTTCGCCTTCGAGGAGGACGTCGACGGCAGCGACAGCAGCAAGTATCTCTGGTGCAACGCAGCCTACGCCATGGGCATCAACGTCGCCCGGTCCTTCAAGCTGCACGGATGGATGTCGCGGATCCGCGGCGTGGAGTCCGGCGGGCTGGTCGAGGGGCTGCCTGCGCACACCTTCCCGAGCGATGACGGCGGCGTCGACCTGAAATGCCCGACGGAAATCGCGATCAGCGACCGACGCGAGGCCGAGCTGTCGAAGAACGGTTTCCTTCCGCTGCTGCACCGCAAGAACACCGACATGGCCGTGTTCATCGGCGCGCAGACCCTGAACAAGCCCGCGAAGTACGACGAGGCCGAGGCCTCCACGAACGCGGAGCTGAGCGCCCGGCTGCCCTACATCTTCGCGACCTCCCGCTTCGCGCATTACCTGAAATGCCTGGTCCGGGACAAGATCGGGTCGTTCAAGGAACGCTCCGACGTCGAAGCCTGGCTGAACCAGTGGATACAGAACTACGTCCACCCCTCGCCCAACCTCGCGAGCGAGGAAGCCAAGGCGGAGAAGCCGCTGGCCGCGGCGGAGGTCATCGTCCAGGAAATCCCGGACAACCCGGGCTACTACCAGGCGCGCTTCTTCCTGCGCCCGCACTACCAGCTCGAGGGCCTCACCGTTTCGCTGCGCCTTGTCTCGCGGCTTCCGTCCGCGAGGAAAGCCTGAACCCTTCCGTCACAGCAACCGCTAGGGGATTCCCATGGCCTTCGATGCCTACCTGCTGTTCACCCAGCCCTCGGGCAGAATCCACCCCAAGGGCGAATCCAAGCTGAAGAAAGATGCGATCACCTTGGCCGACGAGTGGAGCTTCTCGCTCGAGAACAAGCTGAACATCTCCTCGCACACCGCGGGCGCGGGCGCGGGCAAGGCGGAGTTCGAGGCCTTCACGATCAAGAAGCAGGTGGATACCGCCTCGCCGGACCTCTTCATCGCCTGCGGCAGCGGCGCGCATTTCGACAAGGTCGAGCTGGTGCTGCTGAAGTCGTCAGGCGACGCGGGTCAGGGCAGCCAGGCCCAATCGAACATTTTCCTCACCTGGACCTTCTCGATGCTGGCCGTCGAGAAGGTCGAGTGGAGCTACGGTGACCCGGCCCCCGAGGAGACCGTCACCTTCCGTTTCGGGGCCTGCAAGGTCAATTACAAGAAGCAGGACGCGGCGGGCAAGCTGAGCGACGGTGGCGAGGGCGCTTGGAGCCAAGTCCAGAACAGCGCGACCGATCGGGTCGCCTGACCTCGTCCGGCCGATCCGGACCAGGACGGCGCGCGGCGCCCGATCAGCCCAGCTTCTCCCCCGATCGGGCCACCGCGCGCAATGCGGCGACGGGAAGGGGGAGCCCGCCTTCGGCGCATGGCGCGCCATCAGCTCCCGAGGCCACGCTGCCATGTCCCAGTCGAGCTATCGCGACCTGGTCCAGCCGTCGCTGCTGGATCGCCTGACGGACGAGGGCGGATCGCCGGGCGACGGCGGCCGCGTCTTCTCGCTGCCGCGCCTGCGCGAGGTCATTCTCCGGGACATGACCTGGCTCCTGAACACCACCCCGATCGGCACGACCGTCGATCTCGAAGCCTTCCCGGAGGTCGCGACCAGCGTCCTGAACTATGGCGTGCGATCGCTCACCGGCCTGGGTGGCGAGACCGTCGACCGTGCCGACTTCGAACGGTCGATGGAGGAGACGCTGGCCATCTTCGAGCCGCGCCTCGTGCATGGCATCACGGTCAGGCTCCTGTCCTCCGGCCGCTCGGACATGTCCCTCAGCTTCACGATCGAGGCCGATCTCTGGGCTCAGCCCGTCCCGCTGCGCCTGCGGATGCGCACGGAAGTCGACCGGGACCTCAACATCATCAGGATCGTCGAGAACCGCACGGAAGTCCTCTAGATGAACGACCGCTTTCTGCGCTTCTACAACGACGAGCTCCGCTACATCCGGGAGATGGGCCAGGAGTTCGGCCGCGCCTTTCCCAAGATTGCCGGCCGTCTCGGGCTCGACACCGCAGAAGTCTCCGACCCTTATGTGGAGCGCCTGCTCGAAGGCTTCGCGTTCCTCGCGGCACGCATCCAGCTGAAGCTCGACGCCCGCTTCCCAGCCTTCACGCAGCATCTCCTCGAGTTGATCTACCCACACCATCTGGCGCCGACGCCCGCCATGGGGATCGCGCGGTTCGAGCCCGACCGCGAAGGCGGACGGCTGGAGAAGGGCTATCTCATCCCCCGGGGGACGGCCCTGATCGGGCAGCTCGCTCCGGACGCGATCACCCAATGCGAATTCAGGACCGCGCAGGACGTCCACCTCTGGCCGATCGCCGTCACCGGGGCCGACTACTTCGCCACCCCGTCCGAGCTGGCCGGACTGTCCGTCAATACCGGACCGCAGACGCGCGCGGCGCTGCGCCTGCGGCTGCGCACGACCAACGGCCTCGCATTCGACCGGCTGGCTGTGAAGTCCCTGCGCTTCTACCTTCCCCCGGCGGGCGGCACGGGCGGGGCGCTGATTGAGCAGATGCTAGCGGACCTGACCTCCATCCTGGCCCGCCCGGCCGGCCCGATGCGCCTCTGGAACGAGACGATCCCGGCGGCCGAGGTCCGGCATGTGGGGCTCGACGACGACGAGGCGCTGCTGCCCTTCCCTCCCCGCTCCTTCACCGGCTACCGCACGCTGCAGGAGTATTTCGCCATGCCGGAACGCGCCCTCTTCGTGGAGGTCGGCGGCCTTGCCGATGCCGTCCGGCGCTGCGACGGCGAGGAACTCGAGCTGATCTTCCTGCTGCGCCGGAGCGAGCCGCGGCTGCAGCGCGCCCTCGGCCGCGAATCCTTCGTCCTGTTCGCCAGCCCGGTCGTGAACCTCTTCGAACGGCAGGCGGACAGGATTCGCGTGAGCGATCGGGCCTACGAGCACCATCTGGCCGTCGACCGCACCCGCCCGCTCGACATCGAGGTCCACTCGGTCCTTTCGGTCCAGGGAGAGCACGACGGCGGCCAGGGCCTGGCAAGCTTCCGACCCTTCTATGCGGTTCAGGACTTCGAGCCGCGGAACCGGACCGGCGCCTACTACACCATCAGGCGCGAGCAACGGCTTCCCTCGAGCCGGCAGCAGCGCGACGGGCAGCGCACCTCCTATCTCGGCAGCGAGGTGTTCCTGTCCATCGTCGACGCGCAGGAGGCGCCCTACCGCTCGGACCTGCGGCAGCTCGCGGTGCGATGCCTGTGCACCAACCGCGACCTGGCGCTGCTGATGCCCGTCGGACGCGGGGACACCGACTTCACGCTGGAGATCGGAGCGCCCGTGGCGCGGGTGCGCTGCATCTCGGGTCCGACCAGGCCACGCCCGGCAGCGGCGGAGGCCGAGACCGCGTGGCATCTCATCAGCCACCTTTCGCTGAACTACCTGTCCCTCGCGGACAGCGACGGCGGCGGCCCCGAGGCTCTGCGCTCGCTGTTCCGCCTCTATGCCGACCCTGGCGATGCCAGCGCCCTGCAGCAGATCGACGGGCTGCGTGCCCTTCGTTCGCGGCCGGTGGTCCGCCGTCTGCCTACAGGCGGCCTGGCCGCCGTCGCGCGTGGCATGGAGATTGAGGCGACGCTGGACGAGAACGCCTTCGAAGGGCTCGGCAGCTTCGCCTTCGGCGCCGTGCTGAGCCGCTTCTTCGCCCAGTACGTCTCCATCAACTCCTTCGCCGAGAGCGTCATCCATACCCTGCAGCGCGGAGAGACGATGCGATGGCCGATGCGTCTGGGACGGCGGCCGCTGGCGTGACGGCGCACTCACTCCTCCCCGAGGCCGGAACGGAGGCGGCCGCCGGCAGGCGCCTCCAGGACCTCCTGCGCGACGCGGCGGCGGCGCCGGAAGCCTACGACTTCTTCGCCCTGCTGCGCCGGGTGGACGCCCTGTCGCGCCCCGCCCGGCGGCTGGGTGAGTCGCTGAGCCCCGCAGAGGACCCCATCCGGATCGGCCAGGTGCCGAGCACGTTCTTCGCGCCGCGCGCGATTGCCGAGGTCGCGGAGGCGCGGGATGCCGCCACGGAAGGCGACGACGACGCGGCGCGGATCGCGACTTACTTCTTCGGCCTGTTCGGCCCCAACGGCCCGCTCCCGCCCCATCTGACGGAATACGCGCACCAGCGTCTGCACAACGCCGGCGATCCGACCTTCGCGCGCTTCGCGGACGTGTTCCATCATCGCCTGGCTTCGCTCCTCTTCCGCGCCTGGGCGGTGAGCGAGCCGACGGTCAGCCATGACCGCCCGGGCGAGGACGTGTTCGCGAGCTTTGTCGGCGCGCTTGCCGGTTACGGCCTACCCGCCCTCCGCGACCGCGACCGAATGCCGGACCTGGCCAAGCTCCATTTCGCCGGGCGGCTGGGCTCCCACACCCGCAATCCGGAAGGGCTGCGCGCCATTCTTGCCGGCTTCTTCGCGGTTCCGGTCGAGATCCTGGAATTCCAGCCCACCTGGGTCCACCTGCCGGCGGACCAACGCCTCGCTCTGGGGCGGGACCGCAGCCGCGGCACCCTCGGCGTCAACGCGACGGTAGGCTCGCGGATCCACGTCTTCCACCACCGCTTCCGCATCCGCCTCGGCCCGCTGGGCCTGGCGGACTACGAAAGGCTGCTGCCCGGCGGTCCGAGCCTGGAACTGACGGTACCGCTCGCCCGCAACTATATCGGTGACGAGCTGGACTGGACGGTCCAGCTCGTGCTGCGGGCGGCGGAAGTGCCCGGCATCACGCTCGGGCAGCAGGGACGGCTCGGCTGGACGACGTGGCTCGGCCGGCGCAGGGAAGAAAGCGACGCCGACGACCTGACCCTGGCGCCCTTGGACCGTGGATAGGGCAAGCCGCTCGCGGCCCCGGTCACGTCCGGTCGCTCTCGATCTCCCTCTGCTCCTGCGCGGTCTCGGCATTCCGCGCCGTGCGTTCCAGCTGCTGCGCCACCTCGAAGGCCTTCTGCGCCGTCGGAGGCAGCGGAATGGGAATCGGCAGCGTGAAGAGCATCCCCCTGGACATGAGCGTGATCATGGTGCCGCTGAGCGTGATCCCCTCCGGCCCGAGCAGGATGCACTGCTCGCCCGCGGGGCCGCTCACCCGCAGCGAGATGCCTTGCGGCGTAACTTCGATCCGGCTGCCGATCGGCGCGCCGGGCCTCGCCGCGCTCTCCAGCACGCTGCGCGTCCGCGAGCTGAGCGTGGCGCTTCCGCCCGCCGCCAGGGCGAAGAGGTTCGACACGTCCACCACATGGTTCCGCTCCGCCCGGAGATAGACGTGCTCGCTCCCGCGACGGTCCTCGAAACGAAGCTCGTTGCACGAGGCCGCGTTCCCGCCGGGCGAGGAGCGGGTCCTGAATCCGGAGCGTGTCGCCTGCCGTGGCAGCGCCTCGGCGGGCATGTTGGTCTGGTTGTAGACGGTGCCGACCACCAGGGGGCAGTCGGGGTCGCCGCCCTCGAAGGCCACGACGACCTCCTGCCCGATCCTCGGGGTCACGATGGCGCCGAAGCCGGGACCGGCCCAGCTCTGCGCCACCCGCATCCAGCAGGAGCTGTTCTCGTCGCGGGTGCCGTATCGATCCCAGTGGAACTGCACCTTGACGCGTCCGAACGCGTCGGTCAGGACGTCCTCGCCCGACGGCCCGACCACGACCGCGGTCTGTGGCCCCGCGATGACCGGGGCGGTCGTGCGCAGCGGGGGCCGGAACGGGGTGGTGGCGAGCAGCCCCTCCACGCGGGCGCGGTAGAGGAACTGCCTTTCGCCGCCGTCGTCGCGGGTGCCGGCCTCGCCGCGTATATCGAAGGTCGCGCCCAGCACGAGATAGCGCTTCCTGTCCTTGTCGCCGAGCTGACGGTCGGTCACGTCGAAGGGATTGGCGCCCCGGAACACATAGCCGGGCTTGAGTTGCCGCATGTTGCCCGAGACCTGGACGCGCTTCTGGCGGCAGGCGATCTCCTCGGCGCGCAGGCGGGCGAGGATCTGGCCGGCAGCCGGCACCGCATACTGGCCGGGATACCGGTAGATCTCGCGCTTCCCGCTCGCGGCGTCCTGCACCGGACCGACGCGTTTGAGATCGGCGTTCGGCTTCTCGAAATCGTAGTCGTCCAGCATTACCTGGCTCGGCTGGAGGCTCGCCTCCTCCTGCCATTCCCAGATGATGTCGTCGGAGATGCCGGGATTCTCGAGGTTCAGATGGGTTGCGACATCGATCGGATCGCAGGGCCCGTGCGCGGAAGGGTCATTGACGAGCACCATCTGGTGCCGGTCCGCGAAGTGAGCGAAGTAGTAGTAGATCCCTTCGTGCTCCAGCAGCCGGCTGACGAAGGCCAGGTCGGATTCCTGGTACTGCACGCAGTAGCTCAGCGGCGGCAGTCCCGACGGTTTGGTGCGGTCGATGAAGCTGGCCTGGGGATGGTCCGCAAAGACCGTCCGGACGATGTCCATCGTCGACTTGTTCTGGAAGACCCTGGAGTTCTGCCGCTGGCCGAGCAGCCAGAGCCATGGCCGGATCTCCAGCAGGTAGTTCGTCCTCTGGGTGTCATCGATCCCGATGTAACGGCAGCGCGTGATGATCCCATGGAAATGGCGCGTCGCGCCCTTCGCCAGCTTCATGGCCGTGCAGGCCGGCTGCCCGATCAGGGGATCGAGGTCGCGGATCGGATCGCGGCTGATGATCTTGGCCTCGAACAGGAACGGCTCGCCGAGCCTCTCCTCGCCCCGGAGCCAGCGGAGCTTGACGGTCTTGGCGTTGAGGGCCGGCGACGTCAGGGCGGCGTAGCGGTTGTCCTCCAGCAGGCTGCCGGACGCGCTCGCCGCGGGACGCGCCCCCGCGGATCCGCCTAAGCCATGCGATTGCGCCATCGTTCACTCCTTGCAGGGACGGTGTCGCCCTCAGGCGGCGTCGAGACAGCTGCCGGACTTGACCTCGCCGGCCTTGGCGTTCGCCACAGCCATGGCTGCGGCGATCAGTTCCGAGCGCAGCCAGGTGAAGCGGGGATCGCGATGATGGCGCTCGTGCCAGACCAGCGAGACCGCATAGTCCGGCAGCGGGCTCGGCGGCTCGAGGATCGCGACGGGCAGCATCCCGGCGATCCGGACGGCCGTGCGGCGCGGCACCGTCAGCATGAGGTCCGTCTCCGCGACCACCATGGCGGCGGTCATCGTATCCTGCACAGCCAGGGGATTTCTGTCCGGCAGGTCGGGAAGGATCGGCATGTCGTGGAGAAGGCCGGTACGGTCCCCGGCCCCCGGGGCGATCACGACCTGTCGCAGCCCCGCGATGCGGTCCGGCGCACCGCCTCCGTCCCGCAGGACCGGGTGGCCCGACCGCAGAAGATGGACGAAGGGATCGACGTAGAGGTTGCGCCGGTAGAAGCCGAACGGCGTGCTCCTCAGCTGGCCGATGGCGAAATCGGCGTCGCCCCCCTCCAGGTCGCGCAGCACGCCGTCTCCGAGCGGGGCCGTGGTGATGTCGACCCCGGGCGCCCGCGCCCGGAGCCGTGGCAGCAGACCGGGCAGCAGAACCAGAGACTGGTGGTCCGACATGGCGATCGACACCGTCGCGGCCCAGGTCTCCGGCGTCGTGTCCCGCGTGGCCAGCAGGCAGCGCAGGCCGTTCAGCGCGCGGGGGAGCTCGGCCGCGAGCTGCTCCGCGCGCGCCGTCAGGACGAAGCCGGACGAGGACCGGACCAGAAGCTCGTCGTTGAACAGCCCACGCAGGCGGCCGAGGGCACGGCTCATGGCAGGCTGGCTGAGACCGATCCGATTGGCCGCATAGGTCACGTTGCGCTCCGCCAGCAGGGCCTCGAGCGCGACCAGAAGATTGAGATCGATCCCCGCGAGATTGACGGTCCTGGATTGCGCCCCGCGATGGCCGGCATCGGGACCTTCCGTCCCGGATGGAGACGACAGGTGTTGTACGTTCATCGTCCGAATGGTTTGCACGGCAGCCTTCTCACGTCCTGCGACGCGGTGACCGGTCTCCCGACCGGACGGTGCGCCTAGTGAGATCCGACGATCCGGGCCGGACGTTACAGGATTACTTCAGGCTCCCATGGTCTTGATTGCAGGGATAACCCAGCGTTTCACCGATAACACCCTGTTTCAAAGATAACCTCGTGGTCAGGGCACGCGGCATGGCATCGCCGCGCTCGACGCCGCTTCGACATCCCGGGCTCATTCGAACCTGCAAGCGATCTCTCCCTCCTCCACGTGGACATGAATGCGTTCCAGGACAGCCCGATCGCGCAGACGGGTCAGGATCTCGCGGCTGATCGGCGGTAGCAGGCCCGAGGTCAGGATGGCGTCGATCATGCGGCCGCCACTCTCCAGCTCACTGCAGCGCGCGCGAATGTGTTCGACGACCGCGTCGTCATAGGTGAACCGCGCATTGCCGCCGTCCTCGACCCGGCTGCGGATCCGCTCCAGCTGGAGCCGGATGATCCGGTCCAGCATCGCCGCGCTCAGCGGATAGTAGGGAACGCTCACCAAACGGCCGAGCAACGCCGCCGGAAACATCTCGAGCAGCGGCCCGCGCAGCGCGCGGGCGACGTCGTCCGGATCCGGCAGCCGCCGCGGATCGCGGCACATCTCCATGACGAGGTCCGATCCGACGTTGGAGGTCAGCAGGATGATCGTGTTCCTGAAATCGATCGACCGGCCCTCGCCATCCTCCATCACGCCCTTGTCGAAGACCTGGAAGAACAGCTCGTGCACGTCCGGATGGGCCTTCTCGATCTCGTCGAGAAGCACGACGCTGTAGGGCTTGCGGCGCACGGCCTCGGTCAGCCTGCCGCCTTCCCCATAGCCGACATATCCCGGAGGCGAGCCCTTCAGCGTCGAGACGGTATGGGCTTCCTGGAACTCGGACATGTTGATCGCGATGACGTTGCCGTCGCTTCCGAACAGGGCCTCGGCGAGCGCAAGAGCCGTCTCCGTTTTGCCGACGCCTGACGGCCCGACAAGCAGGAAGACCCCTTTGGGCTTGGCAGGATCGGCAAGACCTGCCTGCGCGGTCTCGATCCTCTTGGCGATGGCCCGAAGGGCATGGTCCTGGCCGATCACCCGCTGCCCGAGCGTGTCGGCAAGCGACAGGACCGCCTCGATCTCGTTCGCCAGCATTCGCCCGACCCTGATTCCGGTCCAGCTCTCGATGACGGCTGCCACGGACTGTCCGTCCACCGCGGGATGAACCAGCGGCGTCTCGCTTTGCAGCGCATCCAGCTCGGCGCGCATCGAGCGCAACTGGTCGAGGCCCTCGGCGGTCGGGTCGCTTCGCAGCGCGGCTTCAAGGGCGACGACCGAGTCGGCCAGCTCCGCCTCTGCGCCGTGCCGCGCCTCAAGCTCCGCCAGGATCGCGCGGTCGGAGGCGACCGCCGCCGCGAGCTGCGCCTGGCGCACGGGATCGGAATGGCCGACGCGGGCCTCGGTCTCGAGCACCGCAAGCTCGGCCTCGAGATCCGCGATGCGGCGCCGCGCATCCTCGATCGCAGCCGGGGTCGCGTGCTGGCTCAGCGCGACCCTGGCGCAGGCGGTATCGAGCACGGACACAGCCTTGTCCGGAAGCTGCCGGCCCTGGATGTAGCGTCGCGACAGGCGCACCGCGGCGACCACCGCCTCGTCGAGCACCGTGACCTTGTGGTGCGTCGTCAGGACCGGGACCATCCTGCGCAACATGGCCACGGCCTGCGCCTCCTCGGGTTCCTGCACTTGCACCGCCTGGAAGCGCCGGGTCAGCGCAGGATCCTTCTCGATGTGCCGCTTGTACTCCGCCCAGGTCGTGGCCGCGATCGTCCGCAGCGTACCTCGGGCGAGCGCGGGCTTGAGCAGGTTCGCGACATCGCCCGTCCCCGCATTGCCGCCGGCGCCGATCAACGTGTGCGCCTCGTCGATGAACAGCACGATCGGCCGCGGAGCCCGTCGGATCTCCGCGAGCAGCTGCCTGAACCGGGCCTCGAACTCGCCCCTTGCGGACGCCCCGGCCTGAAGTGCGGCGAGGTCCAGCGACAGCAGGCCCACGCCGCGCAGCGCCGGCGGGACGTCGTCCGCCGCGATCCTCAGGGCCAATCCCTCGACCAGCGCCGTCTTACCGACGCCGGCCTCGCCGAGGATGATCGGATTGTTCTGTCTGCGCCGCATCAAGATGTCGACGACCTGTCGGATCTCGCGCTCCCGGCCGGTGACGGGATCGATGCGCCCTGCCCGCGCATCCTCCATAAGGTCCGTGGTGTAGCGCGCCAGGGCGGATCCGCCAACCGGGGCCGGGCCCTCGTCCGTCGGCGACAGGCCGGCGGCACCGGCCGCGGGCACCCCATCGACGCCGTCCTCGTCGGATCCCTTCGTGAGCTCGCCGAAGCGCTGCGCGATCGACGCGGCGTCGATCTGCTTGAAGAAAGGCGAGATGTCGACGGCCAACCGGCGCAACTGCGGGTCGTCCAGCATCCCGTGCAGCAGGTGGCCGCTGCGGATCCGGGCGCTGCCGAACAGCAGGCTGGCGCTGATCCATCCGCGCTCGATCAGATGCTCGAGGTCGCGGGAGAAGTCGAGCCGGGACGACCGTCCGCCATGCAGCCTCTGAAGCGCCTCGTCCACATGCGTCTGCAGGGTCCCGCGCGGCAGGCCGAGGCGATCGAGCATCAGCGATGCATCGCTCGTCCCCGTGCGCAGCCACAGGGCGAGCCAGTGAAGCGGCTCGATGTACCCGTCACCGCGGAGCCTCGCGAATTCGAAGGCATCCTGAAGGGACTTCATCGACAGGTTGCCCAGCCGGCCGAACACAGCCTCCCGGGAAATGGTCGCCATGAGCGCTCTCTCCTGACACGAGGACATGCCGCTGCGGAAGATGGACAGCCGAAGCAATGCAGGACGACCAAGGATCGCCCTGTCCGCAGGGTTCGATGAATGCAGAATGGTTCTGGCGATATTCGGCGGGGATCGCCCCTCTACCTCGGGACGAGGCGGCTAATCCGGTTCCGGCATGGCGGGATCAGAACTCCGCATGCGCGATCCCGGCGGTCGGTTCCCATTATCGTTGAAACAAGCCCCTCGCTCTGCTGCCGGCCGAGGATCCCGAAGGCCCGCAGGCAATCGCCGGGGTCGAGGCGATCATGGACGAGCTCTCACCGGTCCCGGGCCACCCGGCAGGAGGTCGAGCGGGCTGAGAGGCATCCTGCGACGGATCGATCGTCGGGATGCCGAGAACCCGAACGGCTTCGGGGTGCCCGTCCGATCCGCGGCTCCTTGCTCCCAGTGCTCCGCACCCTGACCCAGACCATGCCGCAGGATTGACGCAGGGCGAGCGCCTGGACGGCCGATCACCGACGCTCATGAAGAAGGTCCCGCCATGTCCGACGCTCAGCAGGCCACCGGCAGCAGCGCACTCGCGAACGTTCTCAGGCGCAGCCTGACCATGCGGAAAGGACTGAGGGAGCGAAGGCGGCTGGCTGGAGACTGGTCCCGACTGGCCCAGGACGTGCGACAGAGATACCAGGATCTTCTGGATAGCCACGACGCCCGGCCGGCCATCGAACTCGACATAGCAGACGACCCCGACGTTTACATCAGGCAGTTCACCACGGCGACCGAATTTTCCGAAAAATACAAGGCCTTCCTCAAGGATCTGAGAACGCTCGAGGACGGCAATCAGCCAAACAAGACAGCGCCACGTATCGCCATGCGAGATGAACTCGACAGGCTGAAGCAGGAATTCGACGCCAACAGACTGGAGCTGACGGACCCGGCTTCCTGGGCGCTGGATGCTGACTTGGTGCCGACCATCCTCGACCCGACCGGCCAAATCTTCAAACTCCTGATATCACGCCCCGACGATCTGGTGAAAGTCGTCGGCACTCTCCCGGAAGACGTGGCCTCCGTGCAGGCGCTGGAGCAGTTCGAGGACGCGTTCTTCGCGACGGAGACCGGCATTCCTCTGGCTGTGCATGAAGCGATCTTCCGGCGCAAGACAGACATCCTGGAAACTCTGATTCACAAGAAAATCGAGGAATCCACCGATCCGCGCCTGGTCCATCTTAAAAACATACCCAAAGAGAACTATTGGAAGCTGCTTATGGATGGAAGGGAGCACGGCGAGGACGATAAACATTTATACAAGTTATCGTCAGGATATATGGCCGGTATGATGGGTGGCTTCAAGAAGATCATCGAAACGCTCGGCGATGATATGACGCCAGAATTCCTCGAGGAACTCCATGCGGAAATGACGCGCCATGTCACGAGGGAGATCAGTCAGGATCATTTGACCAGCTTCGTCCTGCAACAACAGGGCTTCAAGAAGAAATCCAATCGCTGGGGCGTCTCGCGATCCTATTCGGACGCTGGGCTTTCCGAAATCAAGGAAATGATGGAGCAACTTAATGACCTCCTAGCCCCGTTCATCGCCTCAGAAAGGGCCAAAGAAGGATCACTGTTCGCTCAGAATGTCGCCCTGGTGGAAAATGACCCGACTGGCAGGTTGGCATATCTGGACCAGACTGAAGAGGTAAACAGAACCGATGAACACGGCAACCCTATAAAAGTACTTTATTTCCGAGCAGGCATACCAACTCTCGACGCTTTCAACCAGTCATGCAGCCGCGAGCTGGTGAACCAGATTTTCAAAATCTACCACAACGACATCAAGGCAGCCGCCAGCGAGGAGCAAAAGGTCTACGTGATAATAGATTTCTGCCGCAGACTTCTTCAAACGCACCCCTTTTCGGACGCAAATGGCCGCACAATCAACTTCGGCATCCTGAACAAGCTTCTGATCGAGAACGGGATGCCCCCAACGATCCTCCATGACCAATCCTACATGATGGGGAAATCGGCCGCGGAGCTCTACGACCTCATCAAGGAAGGACAGGACGGGCTGATGAGCTTGGCGAACCCGTCGGCGGCTGACGAGCGGATGAGCCCGGGGGAGACATCCTCGCCGAGGTGATCTCCTGTGACACGGGGCTCAACGGCGAACAATGCCCAGTCTGCGGTGCAGCGGAGCTCAGCAGGCCGTCCGTGCGTCGGCACGGCCTCGATGCACGGCTGTTCGGTAGCGTTCCCTCCTCCTGGTGAAGGACCAAGCCCGGTTTCGGCATGGCGGCATTAGAGCTGCGCATGTGCATCGCCCGCGCCTCACCTCTATGGATTTGAAGCGCATGGGTCGACCTGACTGTCGCCGCATGCCGACCGGAGTCCAGAGCACCGTTCAAGGCAAGACCGGGCGGAGCGCGGGCGGTGCGACAGGGGACGATGCCCACGTGGCGACGCGTAGCCATCACCGTACGAAAGAAGCGGCCCGACATGCTCGATGACGAGAAGCGCGCCTGGGTCGAGCGCGTCCTGGGCTATCACCTGGACGCCAGCGGCCAGCACTTCGCCCAAGATGTCGCCGCTGCGCAGAAGGCTTGGCAGGCGGCATGCGCCTCCGCCCTGGCGCAGTTGCGCGGTCTGAGAGCCGCCATCGCATCGGCCGAGGATCCCGAAGGCCCGCAAGCGATCGTCCAGCTCGAGGAGATCATGGACGCACTCTCGCCGGTCCTGGGGACGCGGCAGGAGGTCGAGGGGCTTGAGCGGTACCTCGCGACGGATGCGATCGTAGAGGATGCCGAGAACCCGAATGGCTTTGGCACGCCCGTCTCGATCCGTGATCGGCTGCTGCCCGTGCTCCACACCCTGCGCCAAGCCATGCCACAGGATTGAGGATGGGCAAGCGCCCGGACGGCCGATCACCGCCGCTCACGAAGAAGGTCCCGCCATGTCCGACACTCGGCAAGCCACCGGCAGCAGCGCAGTCGCCAATGTCCTCGGGCGCAGCCTGAACAGGGCGGTTCGTGTCGCAGCTACGGCGGTGGATGCCACGCTCGACGAGTGCAGTAACCTCTTGGGCGTGCTTCAGGAAGCCGGGATCGATACGGCCGAGGACGAAGGAAGGATCGAGGATATCGCTGGTCGGACGGCTGCGATCGAGGGCATGCCCGCGAATGCAGAAACGCTTGAGGCTCTCGCCGCGATCTCAGAGCAAGCTGACGAGCTTCGGGCGACCATTCGAGCGACCATCGAGCACCAGCAAGAACGCGCCACACTGTGCGTCGAGCTGGAGGCCAGGCTCGGGGATTGCCGCGACAACTCGCATAAGCTCCGGGACCTCGGGATCAACACGGCCAAGGTCGATGAAGGTATCAAGGCGCTCGCCGACAGGAAGGCCGTGTTCGAGGGCGAGCATCCGGATGCAGACACATGTCGGGAAATCGCAGCGATCATCAACGACGCTGACGAGCTTCAGGTCACCATCGGTGACCTGATTGCCCGGGCTACCTTGTGCGGTCTGGAGAAAGGCACAATCGGCATCGATGTAGCGAACGCCCGGTCGGTGATCGCCGGGATCACCGAACCAGCCATGCGCAAGGACCTGGATCCACTTCTTGCCGAAGCGATGCGGGAGCGGGACCGGGTCTTCGCACTCGACGACGTCGACGGGCTCGAGAGGGACCTGAAGGCGCTGAAAGAGAAAGTCGATTCTGTAAGATCCCATGCGATGAAACTCTCCAAGTTAGCGGAACGGACCGGCATAGCTCGTCTGGAAGCTCCTGGATGGATTGAGCGCCACCAACGGTTGATCAGTGGAATCGGTTATTCTGGCTATCGTGCTGTACTGGAGAACGCTCTTCAGCAGATCCGGTCCGGCGTGAGTGAGCTTGACAGAGCGCCAGACTTTCGGACGCTCATGACGATAATCAGAGATCTGTCCGAACGACAAAGTGCGCTATCCAACTCTGCTAATATTATCGCGAGAGACTGCAACGATATCGAATACAAGCTATCGCTCACAGCAACGACAGTGGAGAAATACAAAGGGGATCCGAGCTTCCGGGATATCGAAGA
Organism: Arenibaculum pallidiluteum; assembly: GCF_017355985.1. GTDB lineage: Bacteria > Pseudomonadota > Alphaproteobacteria > Azospirillales > Azospirillaceae > Arenibaculum > Arenibaculum pallidiluteum. The sequence goes on along the minus strand of NZ_JAFIQU010000003.1, from coordinate 146,122 downwards.
GGATTACGAAGATATCATCGAAAACCTGAAATTGCAGCTGGACGGATCAAATGTGAACGAGGCGCAGTCCATGGCCCGGACATCCCTCAAATTTGTCGAGGCGTGCGCGCAGGAAGCGCAGTCCTACGCGATTCTCAAGGAGCTCGATTCCTGGAAGGCTGACATTGATACAATGTTGACCGAACTCGGCGACGCCGCAAACAGGATGCGCGAGGCAGGCGGCGCAGATCCCGAGATAGAGATTTTAAGGGACGGGCTGTCCAAGCTGAACACCGATCGCACGGAGCTTGAGACGATCGCCGACCGAGGCCAGCTCGCCGCCAGTGTCAAGAAGCTGCACTCAGAGGTTTCCACGCAGCTCAGGGCCGCGACGAAGCTCGAACTCGACGGGAAGCTGAAGGAGGATCTGGACGCCCTCGTAGCGGCCATGTCCGCCGAGACCTCCCGCAAGGACGAAATTATCTGCCAAGCCGCCATAGAGGCCCGCTTCGGCGTGACCCTGACGGTAGGCCAGGACGTCCGGACCCGGAGGCTGCCCAGAATGTACGCCCTGCTGCTGAAGGTGCCGGAGACGGATACGGTGACCAACAAAAAGCTGCTGGCGATCGAGTATGCAACTGGACCGGAGTCCTCGGGGAACTACCATGAAGCCACGAAGATCGTCTTCAACGCCATGCCGGAGGACGGACGCACGCAAGACTATGTGCCCGATGCCGGCAGTAATGGCGTGGCTATCTACTACGATGCTACCACGCTGCACGAGGTCGGCCACGCGGTGGACGACAACGAAGGGTTCATGGAGGCGCACGGCGGCTCGGCGGGGTACGGCCAGTGGAGGACGGAAACGCTCGACAGCGTCATCGAGGCGCATGGCAACGCTGGCACTTTCTTCAACAAGTACAGCGGCCCGGGAAGGAAGCCGACCGTTGCCGACCTGAAGCTCTATCTCAGGACGCTGCTGACCGGCGGGACGCCCACGAGGCCGAGCGACAGCACCGCCCTGCTCGGCTCGCTGGTCGACGACTGGGACGCCATCGCCGCCGATGCGACGGTGGAGCGGTGCGCCAAGAGCCTCTGCTCCGCAAAGCCATGGAACGGTGGCCGGGCGATGGCCGAGCAACTCGCCGTCGGCGGACGGGTTTACCAGGAATCTTACCCCGGCACCTGGACCAGCTATGCCCTCGGCGAGCGTGCCGCGACCGGCGTGTCGACCTATCAGTGGCGCGCTCCGGGGGAGTGGTTCGCCGAGATCTACGCGCTGTACTACCAGGGCAAGCTGAAATCCGGCCATCCCATGAAGCCATGGCTGGACGCCCACACCGGGACCATCTCGACGAGCCCCTGAGGGTGGTTCGGGACGCGGCCCGCCGCGCGGGCCATGAGCCAGGCGCTGGACGTGCGCATTGCGTTTGGCTGGCCGGCGCTGCGCGAGAAGATCCGCTGCCGCGGGCTCGGCCCCGACGACATCGCGCTGGCGCTGGTGAAGATGGCGCTCCTGTGCAACGTCTCGGGAGCGCCGGTGTCGGACGATGCCGAACTGCGCCTGCAGGGTGCCGGGGAAGAGCTGCTGGAGCTCGGCTGGGTGCGCGGCGAGGACGAGGCGCTCTTGGCAAGCTTGCGGGTTCCGCGTGACGTCTATGACCACGTGGCCGCGGACAGGAAATGTGGCAGCCCCTGCACGACCAGCTCAGCGGCCGCCCCTTCGTCGACTGCAACCGCTTCCTGGCCCAGCCCGCCGCTTCCGGGCCCAGGCCGGAGCCGGCCTCCTGAACCCACCAGCCTCGCCAGTGCACCAACGCTCCCCGCCGCCACGGCGGATCGCGCGGCGGTCCTCCGCTGCGTGGCCGAACTCGGCATCAGGAGCGGCAGGACCTTCTCGGACTCAGGCTGCGTCCAGAACCGCCTCGATCCGGAGAAGCGCCGCCGCGATCGTCTCGCGAATGGCCACCGGCTCGGCCGTCTCGAAGGGTGCCGTGTCGAGATCATCGGCAAGCCCGCCGCCAAGCCATTCCCGCTTGCCTCGGACAATCTCACGCAGTCGCGCGACTGCCTCGTCCCGTTCGGTGGCATCGACGGCAGCGTCGGCATCGAGAAGGGTGGCGAAAGTGTCCTCGGCCAGTTCGCTCTCCAGCCGCGCATCGACCTTCGACCAGGCAATGTAGGGAACACTGAGATCCTCCAGGATCGCCTTCTTCAACGCCATGACCTGCTGAAGGGCGGCCTCGCGGGCATCGCGCCAGCCGGCCAGCGCCTCGCGGGCGGACGGCGCCTCCGTCGCGGCTGTTCCCTCGATCGAGAAGCGCTGCACAAAGGCGCTGGACTCGAACGCTCCACTCAGAGTCTTGAAAAGATTGCCGATCCCGTCATTCAAATCCTCATCGGAGGCTACCTCCCAGACCTTGTCGACGTAGCGTCCGATCTGTTCGCGATCGAGGATCCGGCCGTCGGGCAGCAGGCCCCGAGCCCGCGCGACGCGGTCCCCGAGCGCGACAAGCGCATCGACGGTGTCACGGCGCCCGGTCTCGTCCTTCCTGATCCGCTCGCCCTTGATCGCATTCCGCGGCAGCGGGCCGCGCCCCAGGAAGGCGGCCAGGTTGCTGGGGTATGCCAGGGCCAGGAGGACCCGCTCGAAAGGCAGGTTCTCCAGGATCGCGGAGCATCGCGCCTCGATGTCCTCGGACGACGGGATGTCCAGCATGGCGATGCTTCTTGCCATTCGGGCCACCTGCTCCGCCAGGCGCTTGACATCGTCCGGACGGTCCTTCCCGGGCAAATCTTCGGGCATGTCCTGGCGGGGCGCCTCGGGCGCGCCGGGTTCCGCGGGTCGAAACGCGCCGTCGATCGGCGCAGCGGCGGTCGCTGTCGCAATGGCTGCGGCATCGACGTCTCCATGGCTGGGATCTTCGCCGCCGCCTGCGGACTCCGCGGCGCCTTCGTCAGAAGACGCGCCGGGCTCCGACGCCTCGTCCCGCGCCTCTTCGACCGGTTCGCCGTCCTCGGCACTGCTGACCTGAACCGTGACCTCGGTCCAGGGAACGGAAAGTCTGAACTGGGTCCTGAAATACTCCTGAAAGCCCTTCTTCAAGGTGCTTTCGCCGACCTGCTTCTGGCAGTCGAGGACCAGCACCGTGCCGTCGAGCCGTACAGTGCCCAAGGTGACGAGCTGGAAGCGGGGCTTCTTCGGCGGGTTCGGGCCTTCGTACGGCATGGACTTCAGCAGCGACGCAACGGCGCTGGGCCGTCCCTTGTCCACCGCAACGACGGACAGCGCGCTTTCGCCGAGGCGGCCGAAGGCGAATGACCGCTCGGCACCGCCCTCCGTCAGCGCGATCGCATTCTTGAACTTGGTCGCGGTGTCTTTGTTGTGGGCTAGTGCCATGGCTCGCCTGTGTCCCTGGATCTGTGGAGAGGATCCGCTCGGCATTCCGTGAAACGTACCGACCGCGCCGGAAGGAAGCGGCCCGATCGCCGTCGGGGCGCGCCATTGTGACCGGCGCCGGTGCCTGGCGTCATGCAAAGCCGGCATTCCATGATACGGCCGGGGCTGTTACGCCGATGGCCGCTTGACTGCCGTATCGGACGTCGTGCCGGGCGTGCCGAGCTCGATGTCCAGGCTACCGCCAAAGACCGGCCGGTTCGTCGCGAAGCTGTAACGCGGCCTTGCCAGCCTTGCCCGGCCAGGTGTGACCCGGCGCCATTGCGGGATCGCGATGATCGTCTCTCCCGCGGCGGCAGCGCTTGAGGGACCGCGCCTGCGCGCAACCAGCCCGAGGCCAGGAGAGCAGCACCATGTCCGACAGCATCGCCGCCGGGTCGAGCCGCCTGCAGATCTTGCACGCCTCCGACCTCGAAGGCGGGGTGGACGCGATCGGCCGCGCGGCCAATTTCGCCGCGATCGAGGCGGCGCTCGAACGGGAGGTCGAGACATCGATCACCCTGTCCGCCGGCGACAACTACATCCCCGGACCGTTCCTGAACGCGTCCGGAGACCCGAGCTTGGCGGAGCCGTTCACGCGTGCCTATGACGCGCTGTTCGGACTGCCGGAGGGCGCGGGCTTCGGGCCGCTCGGCGTCGGCGCCGGACGCGCTGATATCACGCTGATGAACCTGATCGGATTCGATGCCTCGGCGTTGGGCAACCACGAGTTCGATCTGGGCCCGGGACAGGTCGGCTCGATCATCGGCACGGAGGCCGAGGCGGACCAGGGCATCGCCGGGATCGCCTGGCCCGGCGCCCAGTTCCCCTATCTCACGGCCAATCTGGAATTCCCGGGATCCTCGCTCGAAGGACTGTTCACGCCGGACCTGCGGCCGGCCTCCAGCTTCGCGACCGATCTCGACGACCCGACGGCCGACCCGGCCAAGATCGCGGCCTCCACCATCGTCGAGGACAATGGCGAGCGCGTCGGCGTCATCGGGCTCACCACGCCGGACCTGGACAGGATCTCGTCGCCCGGGGATGTCGGCGTCATCGGGTCGAACGACGACCTGTCCACGCTGGCCGACCTCGTCAACGGCCAGGCCGAGCGGCTGGCCGCCGAGGGCGTGAACAAGATCGTGCTCGTCAGCCATCTCCAGCAACTGCAGCTCGAGGCGAACCTGGCGCCCCTGCTCCAGGGCGTCGACGTCGTCATCGCAGGCGGGTCCGACACGCTGCTGGCCGACGAGACCGATCCGCTGCAGCCCGGCGACACGCCGGACGGCGCCTATCCCCTGATCGCCACCGGCGCCGACGGGAACCCGATCGCGATCGTCTCGACCGACGGCGAATACAGCTATGTCGGCCGCCTCGTCGTGACATTCGACGGGAACGGCGTGCTCGATCCCGACAGCATCGACGCCGAGGAGAGCGGCGCCTACGCGACCACCGATGAGGTCGTGGACGACCTCTACGCGGATGGCGAGGACCCCTTCGCCGACGGCACGCCGGGCGGCGAGGCACGCCAGATCGTCGACGCGGTGGCGGCCATCGTGACCGAGCAGGACGGCAACATCCTCGGCCGCAGCTCGGTCTTCCTCGACGGCCAGCGCAGCGAGGTGCGCACCGAGGAAACCAATTTCGGGGACCTCGCGGCCGACGCCAACCTGGCGGCTGCGAAGGCATTCGACGGGACGGTGATGGTCTCGATCAAGAACGGCGGCGGCATCCGTGCACCGATCGGCGAGATCGCGGACGACGGCACCCCGCTGCCGCCCCAGGCGAACCCGGAGGCCGGCAAGGAGGCCGGCGAGGTCTCGGAGCTGGACGTCACCAACGCCCTGCGCTTCAACAACTCCCTGACGCTCGTCACCCTGACGCCGGAACAGCTGCTGGGCGTGCTCGAGCATGCTGTGTCGGGCACCGCGGAGGGGGCGACGCCCGGCCAGTTCGCGCAGATCGGCGGCCTCGCCTTCAGCTTCGATCCCGAACGGCCGCCGGGCGGGCGCGTGGAGACCGTGCGCCTGCTCGACGCCGATGGGAACCCCGGCACACTCGTCGTGGACGAAGGATCCGTCGCGGCTGGGGCGCCCGAGGCGATCCGCATCGTCACGCCCGGCTTCCTCGTGGATGGCGGCGACGGCTACCCGTTCCCCGACTACATCGCCGCCGACCCGGCATTCGCCGACCGGGTGGATCTCGACGATGCGCTGACCGAGGAGGGAGCCGCCGGTTTCGCGCCCCCCGGCACCGAGCAGGATGCCCTCGCGGAATACCTGCTGGACGAGTTCTCCGACCAGCCCTTCGACCGGACGGAGACAGCCCCGGAAGAGGACGAGCGGATCCAGAACCTCGCGGTCCGCGAGGACGGCCTCGACGAGGACGGTGATGGCGGCGGCGAGGTGTCCATCGACGAGATCCAGGGCGCCGGCCATCGCTCGGCGCTCGAGGGTCAGGTCGTGACGACGCGCGGCATCGTCACCGCCGTCGACGGCAACGGCTATTATCTGCAGGCCGAGCGGGATGCCGACGGAAACGCCGCGACCTCCTCCGGCATCTTCGTCTTCACCGGCGACGCGCCGGCCGTGTCGGTCGGCACGGAGCTGCGGATCACCGGCGAGGTCGCGGAGTTCACGCCCGGCGGCGCGGACGGAGGCAACCTGTCCACGACCGAGATCACCGGGGTCACGCAGGCCGACGTGAAGTCGGTCGGCAACGACCTGCCCGAGGCGGTGGTCCTCGGCGAAGAACGCCGCGCCCCCACCTCCGTCATCGACGACGACGGGCTGGCGCTGTTCCAGCCCTCGCAGGATGGCATCGACTTCTACGAGAGCCTGGAGGGCATGCGCGTCACCGTGGGCGACGCGCTTGCCGTGTCACCGACCAACGGGTTCGGCGAGATCGTGGCGCTCGCGGGCGGTGGCGACGCTACCGGCCTGAACGAGCGTGACTCGCTCGTGATCGCGCGCGACGACTTCAACCCCGAGCGCATCCAGCTCCAGTTCGATGCCGACGTGTCATCGGGAATCGAGACACCTTCGGTCGAGACCGGCGCCCGGCTCGGGGACGTGACGGGCGTGCTCGGCTACGGCTTCGGCAATTTCGAGCTGCTCGTGCAGGATCTCGGCCGGGTTCGGGATGGTGACCTCGCGCGCGAGAGCGCCGGGATCGATACCGGTCCCGGGCGCCTGACCATCGCGGGCTACAATGTCGAGAACCTGGATCCCAACGATTCCGACGGCGACGGCGACCTCGCCGACGGCAAGTTCGACCTGATCGCCCGGCAGATTGTCGAGAATCTCGATGCGCCGGACATCGTGGCCCTGCAGGAGGTGCAGGACGCGAGCGGTTCGGCGGACGACGGGACCATCACCGGTGCGGCTACGGCGCAGGCGCTGATCACCGCCATCGCGGCCGCGGGCGGCCCCGCCTATTCTTATGTCGAGGTGGCGCCGGAGGACGGCACGAGCGGCGGCCAGCCAGGGGGGAACATCCGGAACGGCTATCTCTTCGATCCGCTGCGCGTCGACTATGTGGAGGGCAGCACCACCGTCATCGGACCGCGCGGCGATGGCGCCTTTCTGGATGCCCGCAATCCCCTCCATGCCCGCTTCGAATTCGAGGGGCAGGCGGTGGACCTGATCAACGTCCACAACACGTCGAAGGGCGGCTCCACCCCGCTTTTCGGGACGGAGCAGCCGCCGGTCAACGGCGGGGAAGACCAGCGCACGGCGCAGGGCGAAGCCGTCAACGCCTTCGTGGACGGGCTGCTGGACGCCGATCCCGATGCCAACGTCGTCGTGCTCGGCGATTTCAACGAGTTCCAGTTCCTGGAGCCGCTGGAAGCCGTGGCCGGAACAGGCCTCGACCGCGTGCTGACGAACCTCGCCGGCACGCTGCCGGCGGGCGAACGCTACAGCTACAACTTCGAGGGCAACGCGCAGGCGCTCGACCATGTCCTGGTCACCGACAGCCTCCTGGACGATGCGCTCTACGACATCGTGCACATGAACGCGGAGTTCGCCGACCGGGCCAGCGACCACGACGCGACCCTGGTGAGCCTCGGCTTCGGCAACCGGGCTGGGAGCTCCGGCCTGCCCCTGCCGGAGGAGGTCGGCTTCATCGCATGAGCATGGCATGAGGCACGCGGGGGCTGGCCCCGAGCCGATGAGCCCGTTGGACGTCGTCGTGCGTTACGCCTTTCGGTGGCGGTCCCTGGGCCATGAGGCCCGGTGCCACCGCCGATCGGGACGACGCGCGACGACGCTCCGGGACTGGGCTCATGGACAAGCTGCGCATGCTCCGCCACGGCCTCTACGCTGCGAGCTTTCTCGCGGGAACCGTGCTCGGCTGGCCGGCGGCCGAAGCGCCCGCGCGTCCGGCGGAGCACGGCACTCATGAGCCTGCCGTATCCGAAGGGTGCCGGGCAGCGCCGCCGACGGCGCCGCCGGACCGGATCACGGTCCATGGGCGCGAGCGGCCGTTGATCGTCGCCGCACCCGAGGTGCCCACGCCGGGCCGGCCGCTGCCGCTCGTGATCGCCTTCCACGGGCGCACCAGCCCGGCAGAGCGCGTGCGCCGTTACTACGACCTCGAGACGCAGGGCCTCAACGCGGTCTTCGTCTATCCCAGCGCGCTGCCCGCGCCGGATGGAACCTTCTCGTGGCAGGATCCCGGCGATGCCCCGGGACGGCTGCGCGATTTTGCGCTGTTCGACGCCATTGTCGAGACCATGGGCAGGCACCACTGCATCGACCGGGGCCAGGTCTTCGTCGTCGGCCATTCCCTCGGCGCGACCTTCGCCAGCAGCCTCGGCTGCGCACGGGGAAACGCGATTCGCGGGGTCGCAGCCGTGGCCGGCGGGATCGCGCCCTCGCGGTGCCGGGGCAGCCCCGCTGCGCTGCTGCTGCACAATCCCGCGGATGCGCATGTCCCGCTTGCCGAAGGCGAGCGCGCGCGTGACAGCTTCCTGGCGCAGGCCGGACTCGCGGGGTACCGGGCGCTGCCGCGGCATCTCGCCGGCTTCGCCTGCCAGCAGTGGGGGGACGCCAGCGCGGCGGGTCCGGTTCTCTGGTGCCTGCACCACGAGGACGACGGCGCGGGCGGGCGCAGCTACCCGCATACCTGGCCCGATGCCGCCGGCACCGCCATCGCGGCATTCCTCGCCGCGCTCGCCCCGCCGACGCTGGCCGAGACGGCCGACTGACCGCACCCGTCAGAGCAGGCGCGGCGGATCCTCGGCCAGAGGACGGATGCAGCCTTCGTCCTCGTTGCGAACGCTGTTGACCCGCGGGTCCACGGGATAGAGCTCCAGCCAGTCGTCGGGACAGGGCCGCACCAGGGCCAGGGCGTCCTCCGCCGCTCGGGCGGGGTCGAGCCAGGCATCGCGGTCCTCGGGCCCCAGGATCACGGGCATGCGGTCATGGAGCGGACGGAGCAGCGCGTTGGCCGCGGTCGTCACGATGGTGACGGTCTCCAGCGGCTGGTCGAGCGGCGCGCCCTTGGGCCCGCGCCAGCGCTCCCACAGCCCCGCCAGGGCAAAGGGCCCGCGGTCCCTCATGACGATCCGGTAGGGCTGTTTGCGGCCGCCTTCCTGCTTCCATTCATAGAAGCCGTCCGCCAGGACCAGGCAGCGCCGCCGCCGCGCCGCCTCGCGGAAGCTCGCCTTCTCCAGCAGGCTCTCACCGCGGGCATTGATCATACGGTTGCCGATGGACACGTCCTCGGCCCAGTGCGGAACGAGCCCCCAGCGCAGAAGCGCCAGATGCCGGCCCGGCGCGCCGTCCTCTCCGGCCGACAGCCGCACCACCGGCACGGGCTGGGTCGGCGCCACGTTATACCGCGGCGGCAGGTTCGGCCTCTCGGGAAAGCCGAAGACGCGCGCGAGTTCGTCGACGGGCTTGGTCAGCGTGTAGCGTCCGCACATTCCTACAAGATGGGCCATCGCCCTGCCGGATGCCAGCTCTGCCGGCGGATGGTCTAGGCGGCGAGCCGGCATCGCTTTAAGCTCCCTGCCGACCGACAACATCCGGGGGAGCAGTGATGACGAAGTTCGGCTTCGGACAGGCCGTGCCGCGCACCGAGGACGCCCGCCTTCTGAAGGGCGGCGGGCGCTACACGGACGACGTCGGCATCCCCGGGCAGGTCCACGCCTACGTCCTGCGCTCGCCGCACGCGCATGCGCGCATCTCGGGCGTCGACGTCGAGGCTGCGCGCTCCGCGCCCGGCGTGCTGGGCGTCTACACCGGCGCCGATCTGGAAGCCGACGGCATCGGCCATCTCGCGAATCTGGTCCCCCTGCGCCAGACCGACGGAAGCCTGCTGGTCACGCCGCCGCGCCCGGCGCTGGCCCTCGGGCGGGTGCGCCATGTCGGCGACCCCGTCGCCTTCGTCGTTGCCGAGACCTACGATCAGGCCCGCGACGCGGCCGAGCTGATCGCGGTCGACTACGACGAGCTGCCGGCCGTGGTGGACCCGGCCGACGCGCTCGCCGCCGGCGCGGCGCAGGTCTGGGACCAGGCGCCGGGCAACCTCTGCTTCACCTGGGAGAAGGGCGACGCCGTCGGGGTCGATGCCGGCTTCGCGCGGGCCGCGCGCACGGTCGCGGTCGACCTCGTGAACAACCGCGTCGTGGCCAGCTCCATGGAGGGAAGGGCCTGCCTCGGGGCCGTGGACTCCGCGACGGGACGCTTGGTGCTCCACGTCTCCAGCCAGGGCGTGCACAGCCTGCGCGGCCAGCTCGCCAAGATCTTCGGGGTCGAGGAATCGGCGCTGCACGTGCTGACCGGCGACGTGGGCGGCGGCTTCGGCATGAAGATCTTCATGTACCCGGAATACGTGCTCGCGCTCTATGCCGCGCGAAAGATCGGCAGGCCAGTCAAGTGGACCTCCGACCGCTCGGAAGCCTTCCTGTCCGACGACCACGGCCGAGACAACCTGACCCGCGCCGAGCTGGCGCTGGACGCCGACGGCCGCTTCCTGGCGCTGCGCGTGCGCACCACCGCGAATCTCGGGGCCTATCTCTCCAACTACGCGGCCTATATCCCGACCGAAGCCGGCACGGGCATGCTCGCGGGCGTCTACACGACGCCGGCGATCCATGTCGCCGTGAAGGGCGTCTTCACCAACACCCAGCCCGTCGACGCCTATCGCGGCGCCGGCCGCCCCGAGGCCGCCTACGTCGTGGAGCGCATCGTGGATGCCGCGGCGCGCGCCACGGGGCTCGGGCCGGCCGAGATCCGGCGACGCAACTTCATCCCCCCGGAGGCGATGCCCTTCATGACCTCCATGGGCCTGACCTACGACAGCGGCGACTTTCGCAGGAATCTCGAGGACGCCATCGTGGCTGCGGACTGGGCGGGCTTCGAGGCGCGCCGGGCCGAGAGTCGCGCGCGCGGGCGGCTGCGCGGCATCGGGCTCAGCACCTATATCGAGGCCTGCTCCGGCGGCGGGCCCGAGCAGGCGACGATCCGCGTCCGCGGCGACGGCAAAATCATCGTGCTGATCGGCTCCCAGACCAATGGCCAGGGACACGAAACCGCCTACAAGCAGGTCGTGTGCGACCGGCTGGGGGTCGACCCCGACGACATAGAGGTGATCCAGGGCGACAGCGACCTGATCAGCTTCGGCAGCGGCACCGGCGGGTCCCGTTCCGCCCCGGTGGGCGGCGCCGCCCTGGCGGAGAGCGCGGCGAAGGTGATCGAGAAGGCCAAGGCGAAGGCCTCCGACCTGCTGGAAGCGGCGGCCGTCGACGTGGTCTTCCGCGAAGGCTCCTTCGAGATCGCCGGCACCGACCGCCGCGTCTCGTTCCAGGATGTCGCCAGGGCCGCGGCGCCGACGCCGGACGCCCTCGCCTTCGACGAGGACGCGCGCTGGACGCCGCCCTCCTCGACCTTCCCCAATGGCTGCCACGTCTGCGAGCTGGAGATCGACCCCGACACCGGCTCGGTCGAGATCCTGCGCTACACGGTGGTCGACGACTTCGGCAAGGTCCTGAACCCGATGATGGTGGCGGGCCAGGTCCATGGCGGCGTCGCCCAGGGCGTGGGACAGGCGCTGACCGAGCGGGTCGTCTTCGATCGCGGCAACGGCCAGCTCCTGACGGCGTCCTTCACGGACTACGCGCTGCCCCGCGCCGACGACCTGCCGCCGATCGCCCTGAAGCTGAACGAGGTGCCCTGCCGCACCAACGCGCTCGGCATGAAGGGCGCAGGCGAAGCGGGTGCCATCGGGGCACCGCCGGCCGTGATCAACGCTCTGGTCGATGCGTTGAACCATCTGGGCGTCACCCATGTGGACATGCCCGCCACGCCCGAGGCCGTATGGCGGCTGTGCCAGACGGGGCTCGCCGTCGCCGCGGAGTGAGGTTCGCGAGCAAGCGTCCGGGGGCAGCGCGCCTTGCCACTACCTTGCGGCGGTGCCCGCGGCTATGCTGGGACCGTCCGTAGCCCCCGAGGACCCATGCCCGACGCGTTTCTCGCAAAGTTGCTGCCGCAGGTACGGACCATAGCCCGCGAGGCCGGGCAGATCGTCCTCCGCTACTATCTCGACGGAATCCCGTCGGAGCTGAAGGCGGACGGCAGCCCGGTAACAACCGCGGACCATGCGGCCGAGGGGGTGATCATGCCGGCGCTCCACCACCTGACGCCCGACATCCCGGTAATCTCCGAGGAGAACCATGCGGCCGGGCTCTCGGCTGCGGTGAAGTCGGATTTCTGGCTGGTCGACCCGCTGGACGGAACGCGCAGCTTCGTGGACAAGACCGACGAGTTCACCGTGAATATCGGGCTCGTGCGTGGCGGGGTGCCGGTCCTGGGCGTGATCTACGCGCCTGTCAGCGGCGAGATGTTCGCTGCGGCGGGGCCCGGCACCGCGATGCAATGCGTCAAAGGACGGGACAAGCCGATCTTCGCCCGCCGGCCGCCGGCCGAGGGGCTGACTGTGGTCGCCAGCCGCCGGCATGTGGACGAGGGACGGCTGACGCAGTTCCTGGCAGGCCAGACGGTGGCGCGGGAACTGCGGTCGAGCAGCGCGTACAAATTCTGCCTGCTCGCCTCGGGCCAGGCGGACCTGTATCCGCGTTTCGGCCCCACCAGCGAGTGGGACACCGCCGCGGGCCATGCGATCCTGACGGCGGCCGGCGGCAGCGTGCTGACGCCCGAGGGCACGCCGCTGAGCTACGCGAAGCCCGATTTCCGCAACGGCGACTTCATCGCCTACGGGCTGAGATGACGGCGGGCCTCGCGGCCGCGGCGATCGAGGTCCTGGCCGCCGCGGAGCCGGCCGAGAAGATCCGCCTGACGAACCTCCACGCGGAGGCGTGGCGCGCCGGGCGCCTTGCGCCGCCCGCCCCCGGGGACCCACGCCCGCCCGAGCGGCCGGGCCGGCCCGCACGACCCGAACTCCGCCCGCCACGGGAGATGCCCGCGCGGCGCAAGGCCGGGAGCCTTGCGGGAAGGGTCGCCCTGCTCCATGCGCTGGCCCATATCGAGCTGAACGCCATCGACCTGTCCTGGGATATCGTGGCGCGGTTTGGCGCTGCAAGCGAAGGCGGAGTACCTGTCCCACGTGCCTTCTGCGAGGACTGGGTCTCCGTCGCCCATGACGAGGCGCGTCACTTCGGCATGCTGGCGCGCAGGCTCGAGGAGCTCGGCAGCGCCTACGGCGCCCTGCCCGCCCATGACGGGCTCTGGCAGGCCTCGCAGGAGACCGCCCACGACATGGCGGCCCGGCTCGCCATCGTGCCGCTGGTTCTGGAAGCGCGCGGCCTTGACGTGACTCCCGCCACGGTGGAGAACCTGCGTCGCTTCGGCGACGATCCCTCTGCCGACATCCTCCAGATCATCCATGACGACGAGATCGGACACGTAGCGGCGGGGCGGCGCTGGTTCGGCTGGGTCTGCGCGCGCCGAGGCTGCGATACGGTAACGACCTGGCAGGAGCTCGTGCGCCGGCATTTCCGCGGCATGCTGAAGCCGCCCTTCAACATCGAGAGCCGCAGCCGGGCCGAGTTCGGCCCCGAATTCTACGTTCCCCTGGTCGAGCAGGATCCGCCGCGGGGCGAATAGGCCCCGCAGCCTCCGCGTCGGATGTCGGCTGCGCGGGCGCTACTCTTCCGTAGCCTCCGCCGTTTGCGGGCCGTTGCTGAGGTCGTCGCGCCATTCCAGGGCGACCTCGGCCGTGCCGTCGTCGACGATGCCTAGCTGCCGGGCCGCGGCATGGGAGAGATCGATGACGCGGCCACGCAGATAAGGGCCCCGATCGTTGATGCGCACGCGAACGGTGCGCCCGTTCTCCAGGTTGCGCACGGTCACCATGGTGCCGATGGGAAGCGTCCGGTGGGCCGCCGTCAGGCCGTTCTGGTTGAACCGTTCTCCATTGGCGGTCTTGCGCCCGTGGAAGCCCGGCCCGTACCAGGAAGCCTTGCCATGCTGCACCCGGGGCGGCGGCTCGGGAGCCGAGGCCGCGGTTACCGGCGGCGGCTCAGGCGGCGGGGCGCCGCAGCCGCCGAGACCTAGCGCGAGCGCGAACGCGAGCGCGCCAAAGAACCTTGAGAACCCTGCCATCCGCCGGAAACCCTTCAGCCCGTTCCATCGGGCCAACGGAGCTCCGGCGCCGTGGTTTCAACGGCCTCACAGAGTACTTCCTGCGGGGCAGAGCGGCCGGCGGAGGGGTCGATCCCGCAAAAGGGTGAGACAATCCGCCGCCCCTGCGTCGGAGGCGATGCAGACAGGCCCCTCGGCGCCGTGGCGGAACAGCCGGTAGGCCCCGTCCGCACCACGCTCGAACGTCAGGATCGGCCTCGTCCCTTCGGATCCGAAGATCTCGATGCTGTCGCGGTTCCTCCCGGTGCTGCGGGCGATGCGCGCCCACTCCCCCCTTGCGCAGCGTGGCAATGCGGCGCGGAAGAACTCGATCAGGTCCGCCGGTGTGAACCGGGCTTTCGAAAAGGGGATCACGCTCATGTGACGGCCACTGGTTCATTGAGGTGACCCCAATGTACCGCGACGCGAATGGCCTCGCCTGTGAGAGTGCTCACGTTTAGGCGGGTCGACCCATTTTGGTAAACGGTGTGTTAACGACACCACAGCGTGTCGGAAGTGTCGCGCCCGGCGAGGAAAGGCTTCGCCGGAAGGGGGAGCCCGCCCGGTGCACCGGGCGGGCTCGACAGATACTCAAGCCTCCGCGAGGTCGTCGCCCTGCCCCTTGATGCGGTGCGCGAGCGCCGCCTGCAGGAACAGATCGATGTCGCCGTCCAGGACCGACTGGGTCTGGCTGGTCTCGACGGCGGTCCGCAGGTCCTTGACCATCTGGTAAGGCTGCAGGACGTAGGAGCGGATCTGGTGGCCCCAGCCGATATCTGTCTTCTGGGCTTCCAGAGCGGCGCTCTTCTCCTCGCGCTTGCGCAGCTCCATCTCGTAGATCCTGGCTCGCAGCATCTCGAAGGCCTTGGCCCGATTCTTGTGCTGCGATCGCTCCTGCTGGCAGGCGACGACGATGCCCGTCGGCAGGTGGGTGATGCGGATGGCAGAATCCGTCTTGTTGACGTGCTGGCCGCCCGCGCCCGAGGCCCTGAAGGTGTCGATCTTCAGGTCCTTGTCCAGGATCTCGACCTCGATGCGATCGTCGATCACCGGGGTGACCGAGACCGCCGCGAAGCTGGTCTGTCGGCGCGCTTGGCTGTCGAAGGGGCTGATGCGGACGAGCCGGTGAACGCCGGACTCCGTCTTCAGCCAGCCATAGGCATTGTGCCCCTTGATCTGGACCGTCGCCGACTTGATGCCGGCCTCTTCGCCGGGACTCTCCTCGAGCCATTCGGTCTTGTAGCCGTGCTGCTCCGCCCAGCGCAGGTACATGCGCATCAGCATCTCGGCCCAGTCCTGGGCCTCGGTGCCGCCGGCGCCGGCATTGACCTCGAGGAAGCAGTCGTTGGCGTCGGCCTCGCCGGACAGGAGGCTCTCCAACTCCAGCTTGGCGGCGCGGTCCTTCAGCTCCATCATGGCCGCCTCGGCGTCATCCAGGATGCCCTGGTCGCCTTCGAGCTCGGCCATCTCGATCAGCTCGGCATTGTCCCGCAGCTCCTGCTCGAGCCTGCGGTAACCGTTGACGGCCGTGTCGAGCTGGGTCCGCTCCCGCATCACCTGCTGCGCGCGGGCGGAATCGTTCCAGAGGTTCGGGTCCTCGGCGAGGGCGTTCAGTTCGTCGAGGCGTCTGACAGCGTTATCCCAGTCAAAGATGCCTCCTCAGCAGCGCCAGCGATTCCTTGATCGCATCGGCGGCTGCTTGGATCTCGGCGCGCATGCGCTCCTCCGCGACAGCAGGTTTCGTCCAATCGGGCGTCCTAATTAGCGTCCCGGGCACGCCGGGCCAAGCCCGGAATGCCCAGACGCCTCCGATACGCGCTCGACGCGCCGCTCAGTAGAGGCCGCCGGTTCCAGTCACCGCCGCCGGCGGCTCGCCCACGGGACGCCCTCCCGCGGGCAGGGCGGCGGCGCCCGTAGGATCCGCCGCGCTTCCGTCCAGGACCAGCATGTCGCCCGGCTGCGGCTCGGTGCCCGGCAGGAAGGATTCCCAGATGGCGCCCTTCTCGCCCGGCGTCGCCAACGCGCCGGTCGCAGGATTGACGCGCACCATGCGGAGCCCCGGCGGCACCCGGAAGGGAATGGCCGGCTTGTCCTTGAGCGCGGCCTCCAGGAACTCCTTGACGATCGGCACCGAGGTCGTCCCGCCGGTCTCCTTGGAGCCCAGCGGGCGCGGCTGATCGAAGCCGACATAGACGCCGACCACGAGGTCAGGCGTCATGCCGATGAACCACGCGTCGACGTTGTCGTTCGATGTTCCGGTCTTGCCGGCCAGCGGGCGGTTCAGCGAGCGCAGCGCCGCGGCGGTTCCGCGCTCGACGACGCCCTGGAGCATCGAGACCACCTGATAGATCGTGCGCGGGTCGCCGACGCGCGGCGTCTCGTCCGGAAGCTCGGGCGGATCGCCGCCGTCCCAGCTTTGGACCTGACAGCCAGTGCAGGCGCGGGCATCGTGCCGGTAGATGGTCCGGCCGGTCCTGTCCTGAACCCGGTCCACCAGCGTCGGGACGATTTTGCGCCCGCCATTGACCAGCGTCGAATAGGCGGTGGCCATGCGCAGCACCGTCGTCTCGCCGGCACCCAGCGAATAGGACAGGAGTTCCGGCATCCGGTCGTAGATGCCGAAATCGACGGCGTATTTGGAGACCTTGTCCATGCCGACGGCCTGCGCCAGACGGACGGTCATCACGTTGCGCGACTTCTCGATGCCCACGCGCAGCGGCGTCGGCCCGTAGAACTCCTCGGAGAAGTTCTGGGGCCGCCACAGCGGCAGGCCCGGCCCCTGGTCCATCACGAAGGGCGCGTCCAGCACCAGGCTCGACGGGGTGTAGCCGTTGTCCAGCGCGGCCAGGTACACGAAGGGCTTGAAGGAGGAGCCTGGCTGGCGCAGGGCCTGGGTCGTGCGGTTGAAGACGCTGATCCGCGGGCTGAAGCCGCCGCTCATGGCCAGCACGCGCCCGGTATGGGGGTCCATCGCGACCATGCCGCCCTGAACCTCCGGGATCTGCCGCAGCCCGTAGGCGGCGGTGCCCTTGGCAGCCACATCGAGCGGCTCCACCAGCACCACGTCGCCGGCCTTCAGCGCATCCGCGGGCTGCCGGATCTCGGGGCCCAGGCGGTTCTCCTCGCCGACACGGCGGGCCCATTTCAGCTCGGCCAGCGGGATCTGGCCGCGCGTTCCGTCCCGGAGCCCGATCGCCGCCGCCTGGGGCGTGGTCTCCAGCACCACAGCGAGCTGCCAGCCCTCGGACCCTGCCGGCGCCTGCGCCTGAGCGAGGCGGCCTTGCCAGTCTCGCGTGTCGGCAAGCTGCGAGACCGGCCCGCGATAGCCGTGCCGCCGGTCGTAGGCCTCGAGCCCGTCGCGCAGCGCGCGGCTGACATTGCCCTGGAGATCGGGATCCACCGTCGTCCGCACGGAAAGACCGCCCTCGTAGAGCCCCTTCTCGCCGAGCCGGCCGACCAGTTCGCGCCGGACCTCCTCGGCGAAATACTCGGCGGTGACCATGTCCGCATCGTCCCGCCTGGTGAAGGCGAGCGGCTCCGCCATGGCGGCGCGCGCCTCGTCCGGCGTGATGTAGCCGTCCTCGAGCATGCGGCCGACGACCCAGTTGCGGCGCGCCACGGCCTGATCGCGGTAGCGATCGCGATGGTAGCGGTCCGGCGCCTTCGGCAGCGCGCCGAGGAAGGCGGCCTCGCCGACCGTCAGCTCGTCCAGGGACTTGTTGAAGTAGTTCAGGGCCGCCGCCGCGACGCCGTAGGACCGGTTCCCGAGATAGATCTCGTTCAGGTACAGCTCGAGAATGCGGTCCTTGCTGAAGGCCTGCTCGATGCGCCATGCGATCAGCGCCTCGCGGATCTTTCGCGCGATCGACACCTCGTTGGTCAGCAGGAAGTTGCGCGCAACCTGCTGCGTGATCGTCGAGGCGCCGATCGGCCGCTCGTCGTTGGCGACCCGCTCCAGGTTCGTGACCATGGCGCGGCCGATCGCGACGAAGTCGACCCCGGGGTGCTTGTAGAAGTTCTGGTCCTCGGCCGAGACGAAGGCGCGCACGACGCGCTGCGGCATGGCATCGATGGGGACGAACACTCGCCTCTCCGATGCGAACTCGGCGAGCAGCCGGCCATCCCCCGCATGGACGCGGGTCACCGTGGGCGGATCGTACTTGGCGAGGTCGTCCAGCTCCGGCAGGCCCTGGCTGTAATGCCAGACGACACCGAGGGCCGCGACGACGACCGCCACGGCGAGGAACGCCAGGGCTGAGAAGAGACCGAGGATGAGGCGCATTTCTAATCCAGCAGGTAAGCTGCCGCGGCACGGGACTGCAAACGCCGCGGCCGCGACTTAGGTCCGCTTCACGAGCGGCTCAGGCCAGGCGCCGCTGCGAAAAATCCGTCGATACCTCGAACGATCGAGCGGGCCAGGCGGATCTGATGCTCCGACTGTGTCAGGAGTTTGGCATCGCGCGGGTTCGAGAGATAGCCCAATTCCACGAGCACCGACGGGACGTCCGGCGCCGTCAGGACACCGAAGCCCGCCGAGCGGTGCGGCCGCGGCAGCAGGCGCACCTGCTTGCCCATCTCGGCGACCAGCAGGTTCGCGAAGCGGCGGGAATGGTTCAGCGTGTCGCGCTGCGCGAGATCGATCAGGATCGTCGCGACCTGGTCGTTCTCCGAGGCGAGATCGATCCCGCCCAACGCATCGGCGCGGTTCTCGCGCGCGGCCAGCATCTCCGCCTCGCGGTCCGACGCCTTGTCCGAAAGCGAATAGACCGACATGCCGCTGACGTCAGACTGTCCGAGTGAGTCGGCGTGCAGCGAGATGAACAGGTCGGCTCCCTTGTCCCGGGCCCGCGACACCCGCTCGCGCAGCCGGATGAAGGAGTCGTCGTCGCGCGTCAGCGCCGCCCGGTAGCGCCCCGTCGCGACGAGCTGGTCGCGTAGCGCGCGGGCGATCTGCAGCGTGATGGTCTTCTCGTAGATGCCGCTGACCGAGATGGCGCCGGGATCCGCCCCGCCATGACCGGGATCGATCACGATCATCGGCTTTGCCCGCGACGCGCGGGGCTTCGGTACGTCCGGCGCGCGCAGCGCCGCGGGCTCCAGCGCGGCGCTCCGCTCCGCCGGCACCGGCGGGATCGCGAGCGGTGGCATTGCCGCCGTCTGCACGGCCGGCGCCGGCCGCGCGACGCCAGGCACAGGGGCTAGGACCGCCGCAGGCTCGGCAGCGGCAGGCTCGGCGGGGGCAGGCGCAGAAGCAGGCTCCGGCTGGGAGCGCGGCGGCGCGGCCGGGGCCGCGGCGGCCACCGCCACCGGCGCGGCCGCCGTGGCGGGCTGCCAGGGCCTGATGCCGGGCTCGACGACCCGGGTCGCGGTCGGCTGGTTCACCTCCTGCGCGAAGACGGCCTGCGACACGGCCTCGATGTCGAGGACGAGGCGCGCCTGCGCGACCTCCCCCGGAGGCAGCACGAAAGCCTGGCGCAGGCGGGCGGGTCCGGAAAGGTCGAAGACGATCCGCGTCGCGCCCGCCACGGGGCTGCCGTGCCGCCAGGCCCTGACGAGGCCCCCGCCCCGCGGCGTGACGCCGGGACGCCAGGCAAGCTCGGGAAGGTCCACGACCACGCGGTAGGGATCGGGCTGCACCTGGGCCTGGAAGGACACCGGAGCCCCGAGGTCAAGCACGACCCGCGTCTTTCCGGGATGCACGCCGAGCCGCAGGTCGAGCGCATCGACAGCGGCGGCGCGGGCATCGCCTGGAAGGGCAGCGGCCGCGATCCACAGGAGAGCCGCAATCAACGGTGCCAGTCGCAGGGCCGGAACTCCCGAAGCGCAGAGATGTTCGCGATGCTATACGCCAAGTGAATCAAGCGCTTCAAGGACAAGGGTGAGATGGTGCGTGATCTTTGCCTCGGCTGTTGCCGCAAGCCCACGGTCCACCCCAATTCGCCGGTTGTACATCTGCCCTGCGCCCGTTTATGGTGAAAGAGCGACAAGCCGTGATCGGCCTCTTCCGACCCCGGTCGGGAAAGGCGGCGTCGCCCCCGGGTCCGCGCCGTCACCGACAGCTTCGGCGGCGCACCGGTGCGGTGGCGCTTCTGGTCAACGGTCCCGAGGCGAAACTCGAAGCCGGTTCCGGCCTTGCCGGTCGGAGCCCGGATGCCCCGCCCTCGCCGTCCCTGGCAGCTCGAAGGATGCGCCGAAGACGGTCCCGCGGGAGGGCTCCGTTGGCTTCGCGACATTCAGTGACGCGCCACCACCCGTCCGTCGCGCGGGGGGCACGCGGCGTCATGAGGTGAACATATGGCCAAGCGTATGCTTGTGGACGCGACCCATCCGGAAGAGATCCGGGTCGCGGTTGTGAGCGGTAACAAGCTCGAAGAACTCGATTTCGAAATCGCCAGCCGAAAGCAGCTCAAAGGCAACATCTATCTCGCGAAGGTGACGCGGGTTGAGCCTTCGCTGCAGGCGGCCTTCGTGGAATACGGCGGGAACCGCCACGGCTTCCTCGCCTTCTCCGAGATCCATCCGGACTATTACCGGATCCCCGTCGCGGACCGTGAGGCCCTGCTGGCGCAGGAGCGCGCGGAGGCCGAGCGCGCCGAACGCGCCTACGCCGCCAGCGAGGAGCGCCGCAGCCGCCGCGGCCGGCGCGGCGAGACCACGGATGCCGAGGGCACGAACGGCGGCGACTACACCGCGTCCGAGACCGGCGCCGCGGACGAAGGCGCGCCGGACTACTCCAGCCGGGATTTCGCCAGCCAGGAGTTCGGGAACCAGGACTTCGAGGGCCGGGACTTCGAGGGCCAGGACTTCGAGAACCGGGACTTCGAGAACCGGGATTTCGGGAACCAGGACCTCTCCGGCCAGGACTATCCCGCCGAGGGAGAGGCGCCGACCGGCGACGACACCCCGCCGGGCTACGCGGAGGCGGGCGCCTTCGCGTCCGAGCCGCCGGGCCGGGAAACGGGCGGCAACGGGGCGGACGACGACGGGCCGAACGGCGACGAACGCGGCGGCGAGGCAATGCCCGCCTCCTACGACATGCCGGAGCGCAGCGAGCCCTGGCAGCCGTCGCGCGACGAGAGCGCCGGCGAGGAGCGCGCCGCTGCCTTCGATGACGGCCAGGCAACCGATAGCCCCGGTTCCGACGAGGCCTCCGCTTCCGCCGACGCCGAGATCCCTGCCCCCTCCTATACCGTCGAGACCGTCGGCGGCTCCGAGAACGGCGTCGTCTCCGCCGGCGCTGCAGACGCCGTCGAGGAGGAGGACGAGGAAGAGGAAGAGGAGGAGCGCCGCCGCCGGCCGCGACCGCTGCGCAGCTACAAGATCCAGGAGGTCATCAAGCGCCGGCAGATCCTGCTGGTGCAGGTCGTCAAGGAGGAGCGTGGCAACAAGGGCGCCGCGCTGACGACCTACCTGTCGCTGCCGGGCCGCTATTGCGTCCTCATGCCCAACACGGGCCGCGGCGGCGGCATCAGCCGGAAGATCACGAACCCGCAGGACCGCAAGCGCCTGAAGGAGATGCTCTCCGACCTGGACATCCCCGACGGGATGGCGGTGATCCTGCGCACGGCGGGAATGGAGCGCTCGAAGCCCGAGATCAAGCGCGACCTCGAATACCTGCTGCGGCTCTGGGACACGATCCGGGACCTGACGCTGCAGTCGACGGCGCCGGCGCTGATCTACGAGGAAGCGAACCTGATCAAGCGGTCGATCCGCGACCTTTACTCCAACGATCTGGACGAGGTCCAGGTCGAGGGCGAGCACGGCTACCGCATGGCCAAGGACTTCATGCGCATGCTGATGCCCAGCCATACCAAGAAGGTCCAGCAGTACCGCGACGAGACGATCCCGCTGTTCTTCCGCTACCAAGTCGAGACGCAGATCGACGCCATCCACAGCCCGGTCGTCCAACTGCGGTCCGGCGGGTACATCGTCATCAACCAGACCGAGGCGCTGGTCGCCATCGACGTGAACTCGGGCCGCTCCACCAAGGAGCGGAACATCGAGGAGACGGCGTTCAAGACGAACCTCGAAGCCGCCGATGAAGTCGCCCGGCAGCTCCGCCTGCGCGATCTGGCCGGCCTGATCGTGATCGACTTCATCGACATGGAGGACGCGCGGAACAACGCCGCCGTCGAGCGCCGCCTGAAGGAGGCGATGAAGACGGACCGGGCGCGCATCCAGCTCGGCCGCATCTCGCCCTTCGGGCTTCTGGAGCTCTCGCGCCAGCGCCTGCGCCCCTCGCTGATCGAGACGAACTTCGAGAAGTGCCCGCACTGCCACGGCACGGGCATGATCCGCTCGCTGGAATCGGCGGCGCTCTACGTGCTGCGCGCCATCGAGGAGGAGGGCATCCGCAAGCGGTCGAGCGAGATCACCGTCAGCGTCGCGACGCGCATCGCCCTCTACATCCTGAACCAGAAGCGCGAGGCGCTGGGGGACATCGAGCGCCGCTACGGCTTCCGGGTCTTCCTGTTCGGCGACGACAGCCTGACCCCGCCCGAGTATCGCCTCGAGCGGATCAAGGCGCGCCCCGTCGGCGAGGACGTCCAGCCGGTCATCAGCACGGAGCGGATCCTGGCCGAGACCGACCGCGCCCTGGAACGCGAGACGGTCGAGGACGAGGCCGACGAGGTCGAGGAGGATGCGGAGACCGAGGCCACCGGCTCGCAGGGCGCACCGGCCCAGGCCGAGGATGGCAACGGCGAGCGCCGTGGCCGCCGCCGCCGCCGTCGGCGCGGCCGGCGTGGCGAGGACCGCGGCGAGTTCCGCACCGAAGCGACCAATGGCCTGCCGGCCGAGCCCGCCGGCGACCAGCAGGACGGCGACGAGCCGGACGGTGAGGAGATCGAGGCCGCAGAGGACGCCGTGGCTGCGGAAGGTGATGCCGCCGGCCGCGATCAGGCCTTCGAAGAGGACGAGAACGGCCGCAAGCGCCGCCGTCGCGGCAAGCGCGGCGGCCGGCGCAGGCGCAACCGCGGGGAGTTCGAGGGTCAGGAGGAGGGAGCGGCCTTCTCTGGCGACGACGTCGGCGTTGGTGAGGGCGACGACGCCGGGGAGGCGGCCGAAGCCCCCGCCTCCGTGGCCGCTTCGGCTCCGCCCCCGCCCCCTGCCCCTGTCCCGGCACCCGCGCCGGTTCACGACGATCTCGGCGACGTCTTCGCCGACCTCTACCCGCCGGCTGAGGAAACCGCGGTCCCCGCCGCCGAAGCTGCGGTCCCGGCAGACCCCGTGCTCGGCGTGCCCGAGCCCGCCTCCGCCGCCGAGCCCGTCGCCGAAGAGGAACCTGCCAAGCCCAAGCGTCGTGCGCCCGCGCGCCGCAAGAAGGCCGAAGCCGCAGCGGATGCAGGGGCACCCGCCGTGAGCGAGGCGGCACCGCCGGCGCCCGAGCCTGCCCCGGCCGCCGAGGCAGCCGCCGCAGCCGCGGAGGCAGCCCCGGCCAAGCCGAAGCGCCGCGCTCCCGCGCGCCGCAAGAAGGCCGATGGCACCCCGGACGCGCCTGCCGCGGATGCGACCGACGCCGCGGTCGGAGCCAACGCGCCCGTCGCGTCTGAAGCTTCGCTGGCGCCCGCAGCGCCGCCGGCGGCCGAGCCGGCGCCCGCTGCCGAGGCTTCTTCCGCAGAAGTCGTGACCCCTCCGGCCCCTCCGGCCCCTCCGACCCAGCCGGAACCGCCGGCCGCGGCCGAGCCGCCCGCGGAGCAGCCCGCGCCTCCCTACGAGGTGATCCAGGATGCCCCGCGGCCCGAGCGCGCGAAGAAGGGCTGGTGGAACAAGCTGCTGGGCTGAGGCCCGGCAGCCCTCCAACGGAAAACGCCCTCGCGCGGGAAGCCGCGGGAGGGCGTTTTCATTTTAGGCCGGCACCGACGCAAGCGCCACCGTCGGCTCCGACGTCTTCAGCGGCGCCAGGCCCGGAGCCGCCGCGCGGCCTCGGCGATGGTCTCGGTGGCGCCGGCGAAGGAGAAGCGCATGTACCGGCGCCCGCGCGCGGTGTCGAAATCGATCCCGGGCGTCGCGGCGATGCCGGTCTCCGCCAGGATCCGCTTGGCCATCGCCTCGCTGTCGTCGGTCAGAGCAGAGACGTCGGCATAGACGTAGAAGGCGCCGTCCGCCGGGGCGAGATCGGTGAACCCGGCCTTCGGCAGCTCCTCCAGCAGGATCTCGCGGTTGCGCGCGTAGCGGCGGACATGCCCGTCCAGCTCCTCGGTGCAGCCAAAGGCCGCGACGGCTGCGTACTGCGAGATCGCCGGAGGCGAGATGAAGAGGTTCTGGGCGAGGCATTCGACCGACCGTGACAGCTCGTCGGGCACCACCATCCAGCCCAGGCGCCATCCCGTCATCGAGAAGTACTTGGAGAAGCTGTTGACCACCAGCACCTGCTCGGTGATCTCCAGCGCCGTCGTCTCCCGGACCTCGCCGAAGGTGATGCCGTGGTAGATCTCGTCCGAGACCACGCGCACGCCCTTGGCCGCGCACCACCGCGAGAGCCGCTCCAGGGACGCGCGGTCCAACATGGTTCCGGCGGGGTTCGACGGGCTGGCGAGGATCAGGCCGGCGGGAGGAGCCGGCAGGGCCTCCAGCATCTCGACGGTGGGCTGGAAGCGCGTCTCGGGCCCGGCCGGCAGCTCCAGCGGCACCACGTCGATGGCGTGCAGGATGTTGCGATAGGCGGGATAGCTCGGCGCCGCCATGGCGACCACGTCGCCGGGATCGAAGGCGGCCAGGAAGCCCAGCAGGAACGCGCCCGAGGAGCCCGTGGTGACGACCACGCGGCGCTCGGGCACGTCGATCCCGTGGCGGTCGCGGTACCAGCGCGAGATCGCCGCGCGCAGGGGCGGAATTCCGAGCGCGTCCGTATAGCCCAGCGTATGGCCGTCGAGCGCCCTGTGCGCGGCCTCGCGCACCAGCGCGGGCGCGCCGGTCGAGGGCTGCCCGACCTCCAGGTGCAGGACCTCGGCGCCCGTCGCTTCCCGCTCGGCCGCCGCGCGCATGACTTCCATCACGAAGAAGGGCGGGACGGCGCCCCGCTTAGCGATCTTCAAGGGTTCCAAGCCCAGGCCTCCAACGCCGCGTGTCGCGGGGAGGCAACAGCCTCCCCTCCAGCGCTGGAGACCTTATTGGGCCCGCCGCCGATCGGCAACGCCTCGACGATGCGCGCGGCGCCGGGCGGATCCCTCAGGGGCCGGCTGCCGCCCCGCCTTCGCGGATCGCGCCGGGGCCCGACGCGTCGATCTCCGCCAGAGGCAGATACGTCGTCATGGAGCCATCGGGAAAGCGCACGTCGTACAGCGTGTCGTCGGCATGGGTCCGAGCCACGACCATCCCTTCCCTGCCCTTGACCAGGACACGGGCACCGAGCTTCAGCATCACCTTGTCACCCTTGGATCGACCGCCGTTGCGGCACGCACCAAGATTGCCGCGGATCCACGAACGTTTAGTTAAAGGCGGCGCATGGGCCGGCGATAATCCCGCCGGCCCATGCGCCGCGTCCGTGCCTGGGTCTTGTCAGTCCGCCGTCAGGGCAAGCCCGAAGGCGCGCGGATCGGTGGCGGCACGGCAGCTCCGGCCGCCGTCCTCGCGGACCTTGCAGTCGACGATGTTGGCGCGCCCGATCGTCGGCACCTGCCTGGCGGCGGGGCCGAGCGAGGCCGCGACGGGCTGCGGCACGCCGCGTTCGACCAGCGCGCCACCGCCGGCGGCCGGCGCGATCCGTGCCACCGCCACCGCTTCGCGGGCGCTGGCGTCGCGGTCGAGCGCGGCCGTGGCGGTTGCGAGCAGCGCGGCATAGGGGGCGGCGGGCCCCTCGTCCGGCAGGCCGATCGTGCCGACCGCGAGGAGGCGGCCACGCTCGATATTCCGGTTGGCCACGACGAGCGGGCCGGCGATGCCGGCTCCGGCGGCCGGGGCCGCCAGCATCAGCCCCGTGCCGGGCACCATGCGTCCGGTGCCGAACGGCCCGCCCATGCTGAAGCCGCAGGCGACCGACATGCCCTGCCCGTCGAAGACCACGAGGCTCGCCGTGGGCGGCGTCGCGGCCGGAAGGGCCCCCAGCGCCTGAAGCCCCGCAAGGGCGCCGGCCCCAGGCGCGGCCATGGCGGCTTGCCACGCCGCGGCGGCGGGCTGCCCCTCGGGCAGGTCGGGGAAGACCAGCGTCTCGTTTCCGGACCGGACGTCGCGGGTGCCGCGCCAGGTGGCCTGATAGCCGCGCATTGCCTGCAGCGGAATACCGGCCGCCTCGGCCACGCGCGCGCCCAGGGGACCGTTGTAGAAGCTTGCCGAACCCGACTGGCGGACCTGCGAGAGCAGCGCCGCCAGGTCCGCCTGGGCGAGCGGCTCGGACTCGTCGGGGGGATGGCCCAGCGGCTGGACGAAGACGCGCCGCGCCTCCGCATCCGCCGTCAGCACGGGCTCGAAGTCGCCGAAATCCAGGGCGGCGGCGCGGCTGACCGCGCGGTTGCTACGGGCCAGCACCTCGGCCGGCGCCGCGACCTGCGCCCAGCGCAGGGTCCCGTGCCCGGCCTGCA
Source organism: Arenibaculum pallidiluteum (assembly GCF_017355985.1). Classification (GTDB taxonomy): domain Bacteria; phylum Pseudomonadota; class Alphaproteobacteria; order Azospirillales; family Azospirillaceae; genus Arenibaculum; species Arenibaculum pallidiluteum. The sequence goes on along the minus strand of NZ_JAFIQU010000003.1, from coordinate 119,603 downwards.
GCGCATCAAGCCCGCGCAGGAGCCCGGGAACCGCGGCCGTGGCTCCCGGCCCGGCAGCGCGCGGCAGGAAGTCCAGCGTGCGCACCGTCTTGCGCGCGGGGTCATGGACGACGCAGACGCCGCCCCCGCCCACCCCGACGCGCGCCGGCAGCGTGGCCGCCATCGCGAGGCCCATGGCTGCGGCGGCATCCGCCGCCGAGCCGCCCGCAGCCAGGGTCTCGCGCCCCACCAGCACCGCCCGCGGCTCGTCCGCGGCGACGCTCGTCGCGAGGTAGCGGGGGTCGGCCGATTCGCGGCTGAACACCGCACATGCCGAAAGCGTGAGCGTCGTGATCGCAATTGCGCCACAGCGTCGCCAGATTCCGGTATAGGCTTGACCATCGGGCCGCGGAGCGAGCAATCGATCCGGGCGCCGCCGAGAGGACATGGATTTGCGCAAGGTCTTCAGATCTGTCGTGGCAGGCGGCATGGCGGCCGTCTTCCTGGTGATGGGTGCGATCGCGCCGGCGGAGGCCCAGCAACAGCGGCAGCTGCAGTTCATCCGCGACGCGGAGATCGAACACACCATCCGGGTCTATGCGCAACCCCTTTTCGAGGCTGCGGCGATCGATCCGGATTCGGTCGAGATCGCCATCGTCAAGGACCAGACGCTGAACGCCTTCGTCGCGGGCGGCATGAACCTGTTCCTGCACACGGGCCTGCTGCTTGAGGCGGAGGACCCCGGCGAACTCATCGGCGTCATCGCGCACGAAATCGGCCACATCGCCGGCGGGCACCTGGTCCGCTCGCGCGAGGCGATGGAGGGCGCGTCGGCCCAGGCGATCCTGGCCATGCTGCTGGGCGTCGGCGCGGCGCTGGCGAGCGGCGAGTCCGGTGCGGGGGCCGCGGTGATGACCGGCGGCACCGAGATGGCGCGCCGGTCCCTGCTGGCCTTCTCGCGCTCGCAGGAATCGGCGGCGGACCAGGCGGGGCTGAGCTATCTCGAGCAGGCGGGGTTCTCCGCGCGCGGCCTGGAGAAGTTCCTGGAGAAGCTCGCGAGCCAGGAGCTGCTCCCGGCGGGGCAGCAGTCCGAATTCGTTCAGACCCACCCGCTGACCCGCACGCGCATCGACGCCGTGAAGGCCGCGGTGGCGCGCTCGCGCGTCTCGGAGAAGCCCTATCCGCGCCAGTTCCAGGACATGCACGAGCGCATGCGCGCGAAGCTCGTGGGCTTCATCAACCCGGTCCTCGCGCTGCAGCGCTACAGCGCCGACGACCCCGGTATTCCCGCCCGCTACGCCCGGGCGATCGCGCTCTACCAGCGCGGCGACCTGAAGACCGCGCTGCCGATCATCGACGGGCTGATCAAGGAGGAACCCCAGAACCCGTTCTTCCAGGAGCTCAAGGGCCAGGTCCTGCTGGAGAACGGCCGGGTGCGCGAATCGCTGGCGCCGTACCGCCGGTCCGTCGAGCTGCTGCCGGAATCGGCGCTGCTGCGCTCCGCGCTGGCCCACGCGCTGATCGAGACCAACGACGACTCCCTGCTGGAAGAGGCCGTGCGCAACCTGAACGAGGCCGCCATCAAGGAGCGGCGCTCGCCCTTCACGTGGCGCATGCTGGCGACCGCCTACGGTCGCCGCGGCAACGAGGGGATGCTCGCCTACGCCATGGCCGAGGAGGCGATCGCCCGCGGCGACCGCCCCAAGGCGCGCTTCCATGCCGAGCGGGCCGAGAAGCTGCTGCCCGCCGGCTCGCCGGGCTGGATCCGGGCACAGGACATCCGGACCGCCGCCGCCAAGACCGAGCCCTGACCTCCCGGAGATCCCCATGCCCCGCCTTCCGATCCGCGCCGCTGCGTTGATGGCCCTCGCCTGCGCAGCCTTCGCCCCCCTGCCGGCGGCAGCGCAACAGCCGACTACCCCGGAGCAGAAGGCGGCGATCGAACAGATCGTCCGCGAATACCTGATCCGGAACCCCGAGGTGATCGTGGAGGCCATGCAGGCGCTGGAGCTGCGCGAGCAGAAGGCCCGGCTGGAGGCCCAGCGTCTCGGGCTGGTCGAGCACCGCAAGGAGATCTTCGAGGATCCCGAGGCGCCGGTGCTGGGCAACCCCCAGGGCGACGTCACCCTGGTCGAGTTCTTCGACTACCAGTGCGGCTACTGCAAGTCGGTCTTCCCGGACCTGCAGCGGCTGATCAAGGCAGACGGCAAGGTCAAGGTCGTGCTGAAGGAGCTGCCGATCCTCGGCCCCGCCTCGGTGACCGCGGCAAAGGCTTCGCTGGCCGCCCGGTTGCAGGGCAAGTACGTTCCCTTCCACGTGGCGCTGATGGAGCTGCGCGGCCAGCTGGACGACGCCAAGATCTTCCGGGCGGCGGAGGCTGTCGGCCTGGACGTGGAGCGCCTGAAGAGGGACATGGAGGAGCCCACGATCGCGGCCCATCTGACGCGCAACATCCAGCTCGCCGACGCGCTCCAGATCAACGGCACGCCCGCCTTCATCGCAGGCGACCGGCTCATCCCAGGCGCCGTTCCCCTCGACCGGCTCCTGGAGCTCGTGCGCGCCCAGCGCGCGGGCTGACGCGCCCCCGGCGGGTACTGGCGGCGGCGGGGCAGCGATGCCCCGCCGCGGGGTCATTCGGCGTCCGCCTGCCGCTCCGGCGCCGCATCGGCGAAGGCCGGTAAGGCGCGGCAGGTCTCGACGATCCTCCGGATGGTCGGGAAGGCCGCCAGGTCCATATCGAACCGCTCGGCATTGTAGGCCTGCGGGACCAGGACCACGTCGGCGAGGCTCGGCGCATCGCCGTGGCAAAACCGGCCCGTGCGGCCGTCGCCGACGAGCATCGTCTCGATCGCCTCGAACCCCGTGCGCACCCAGTGGCGGTACCATTCGTTCTTCTTCTCGTCGGGGACGCCGAGCGGCCCCACGAGGTATTTGAGGACCCGCAGGTTGTTCAGCGGGTGGATATCGCAGGCGACGGCCAGGGCCAGCGCCCGGATCCGCGCGCGGTCGGCGGCCGTTCCGGGCAGAAGCGGCGGCTCGGGATGGGTCTCGTCGAGATATTCGACGATCGCCAGCGACTGGGTCAGAGCCGCGTCGTCCAGCAGCGCCGGGACGAGTCCCTGGGGATTGACGGCGGTGAATGCGGGGGCGCGTTGCTCGCCCTTGCGCAGGTGCACGAAGCGCCGCTCGGCGGCGAGCCCCTTCAGGTTCAGCGCGATGCGGACCCGGTATGCCGCGGAGGAGCGGAAATAATCGTAGAGCATCATGGCCGGCGAGTCCTTTCACCGAGGCTGCTGGGTCGGCCATCATGAGCGCTGGCACCTCCCGGGCCAAGCCCCGGAAGTCGACCCGACACGTACGCTTGGGGCGGCTTCCGGCCGAATGCGATCCGCCAATGGAACCGTCGGCCGGCTGCCTTCGGCGCGCGGATCGGACGGCCGGGTGCTGCAGCCGTGACGTGCGCGCGACTTTCGGGCACGAATCATTGCCCTGGGTAACTCGCGTGCTATAAACCGCGCTGCGCGTCCTGAACCGGAAAGCCGAAGTCGTGGCCATCGAGCCCTCAGTCCTGATCCTGAACGGTCCGAACCTGAACATGCTCGGGGTGCGTGAACCGTCGATCTACGGCTCCGAGACCCTGGACGACGTCGAGGCGCTGTGCCAGGAGCGGGCGGAAGCGCTCGGCCTGTCCGTCGATTTCCGGCAGTCCAACCACGAGGGCGAGTTGGTCTCCTGGATCCAGCAGGCCCGCACGGACCATGACGCGATCATCATCAATGCCGGCGCGTACACCCACACCTCGGTTGCCATCCTCGACGCGCTGACCCTGGCCGAGCTGCCGGTGGTCGAGGTCCACCTCTCGAACATCTACCGGCGGGAAGCCTTCCGGCACCATTCCTACATCTCGGCTGTCGCCAAGGGCGTCATCTGCGGGTTCGGGTCCCAGGGCTATCTGATGGCGCTCGACGCGATCGCGCGGCTGGTCGAGACCGAGTACACGAGCGACAGGAACTGAAAATGGCGAATTTCGACATCGACGGGGACCTCGTCCGCAAGCTCGCGGGTCTCCTCGAGGAGACCGGGCTGACGGAGATCGAGTTCGCCGAGGGCGAGAAGCGGATCCGCGTCACCCGTGGCGGCGGACAGACGCTCGTCGCGGCCGCGCCCATGCATGCGCCGCCCCCGCCCGCCGCGGCCCCCGCGCCGGCCGCATCGGTCCCGGTCTCGCTGGCCGGACATCCGGGCGCAGTGACCTCGCCCATGGTGGGAACGGCCTATGTGGCGGCGGAGCCCGGCGGCTCGCCCTTCGTGAAGGTCGGCGACACGGTGAAGGCCGGGCAGACCCTGATTATCATCGAGGCGATGAAGGTCATGAACCCGATCAAGGCACCGAAGGGTGGCACTGTCACTCAGGTCCTGATCTCGGACGCACAGCCGGTCGAGTTCGGCGAAGTCCTCATGATCATCGAGTGACGGGACGAAGGCGTTGTTCGAAAAGGTCCTGATCGCGAACCGCGGCGAAATCGCCCTCCGAATCCATCGCGCCTGCCGCGAGATGGGCATTCATACGGTTGCCGTCCATTCGACGGCCGATGCCGATGCGATGCATGTCCGCCTGGCCGACGAATCCGTGTGCATCGGCCCGCCCTCGGCGCGGGATTCCTACCTGAACATACCCGCGATCCTGTCGGCGGCGACGATCACCGGGGCCGACGCGATCCATCCCGGCATCGGCTTCATGGCCGAGAACGCCCAGTTCGCCGAGATGGTCGAGGAGCACGGCTTCACCTTCATCGGACCGACGCCCGAGCACATCCGCATCATGGGCGACAAGGTCACGGCCAAGCGCACGGTGCAGTCCCTGGGCATGCCCTGCGTGCCGGGGTCGGACGGCCCCCTCGACACCGTCGAGGATGCGCTGGCGACGGCCAAGCGCATCGGCTACCCCGTGCTGATCAAGGCGGCGGCCGGCGGCGGCGGCAAGGGCATGAAGGTTGCTCTCGGCCCCGAGCAGCTGCGGGAGGCCTACCAGCTCGCCCGCGGCGAGGCGCGCGGGGCCTTCGGCAACGACCAGGTCTACATGGAGAAGTACCTGGCGAAGCCGCGCCACATCGAGATCCAGGTGCTGGCCGACACCCACGGCAATGCCGTGCATTTCGGCGAGCGCGACTGCTCGGTCCAGCGTCGGCACCAGAAGGTCGTCGAGGAAGGCCCCTCGCCCGCCCTGAACGCCGAGCAGCGCGCCCATATCGGCGGCATCGCGGCCAATGTGGTGCGCGAGCTCGGCTATCGCGGCGTCGGCACCATCGAGTTCCTGTTCGAGGACGGGCAGTTCTATTTCATCGAGATGAACACCCGCCTGCAGGTCGAGCACACGGTGACCGAGATGATCACCGGCATCGACCTCGTCCGCGAGCAGATCCGCGTCGCCGCCGGCGCGCCACTGGGGTACGGCCAGGATGCGATCCGCTTCCAGGGCCATTCCATTGAGTGCCGGATCAATGCCGAGCATCCCGACACCTTCATGCCCTCGCCCGGCAGGATCGACGGCTACCATGCGCCCGGCGGGCTCGGCGTGCGCGTCGACAGCGCGCTCTACGACGGCTACCGCATCCCGCCGCACTACGACAGCCTGATCGCCAAGCTGGTCGTGCACGGCGCCAGCCGCAACGAATGCCTGATGCGCCTGCGCCGCGCGCTGGAGGAGTTCGTGATCGGCGGCGTCGAGACCAGCCTGCCGCTGCACCGGCGCATCATCTCGGAGCCGGACTTCATCAACGGCAGCTACGACATCCACTGGCTCGAGCATCTGCTCGGCCTAAAGGGCTGAGGAGAAGCCCCGGCACCGGCCGGGGCTCCCCCGCCCCCCGGCCGGGCTCAACGCGCCGCGTAGCGCCGCATCCACTCGGCCTCGATCCGCTCCATCCAGGTGGGATGCGGCTCTGGCAGGGGCATTCCGAGCTCCTCCTCCGACAGGGTGGCCGGCCCCTGCCGAATCGCATCGAAGCGCGCCCGGTCGGCCGCCGGCAGCCTGTCCACCGCCAGCACCGTCATGTCGCCCCAGTGGGCGGGATCCGCCTTGCGGGCCTGAGCCTCCGGCGAGAGCAGGAAGTCGGCGACCACCATGGCGCCGTCCAGCGCGGACGCGTTGAACGGGATCGCCACAAAATGGGTGTTGCCGATGGTGCCGCCCTCCAGCACGAAGGTGCGCACGCTTTCCGGCAGCAGGCCCGAGGCGATGTCGCGGGACGCCTCGCCCGGGTGGAAGCTCAGGGCCATCGCGACCTCGCCGTCCGCCAGGAGCTGCTTCAGGGCCGGACCGCTCGCGGGGAATTCGCGCCCGCCGCGCCAGAGATGCGGATGCAGCGCGTCCATGTAGGCCCAGAGGGGTGCGGTCACGCTTTCGAAGTCGGCATCCTCGACGGGACGGTGCAGCCGCCTGGCATCGGGAACCGTCCCCAGCGCCACCTGCTTCAGGAAGGTGCTGCCGAGGAAATCGGGCGGCTGCGGGTATGTGAACCGGCCGGGATGCGACTGGACCCAGTCGGCAAGGGCCGCCAGTGAGCGCGGAGGCGTAGGCGTCGCGTCCGTGTCGACCATGAAGACGAACTGCGCCATGCCCCACGGGCTCTCGTAACCGTCCACCGGGATCGTGAAGTCGAGCTGCGTCGTGGGCTTTCCCTCCCAGTCGACCAGCGCCTGGTTGGGAAGCCGATCGACGAAGGGGCCGGCGAGCAGCCCGTTCTGCCTCATGGCGGCGAAGTTCTCGCCGTTGATCCAGACGAGATCCACGGAGCCGCCTTCGATGCGGCCCGCCTGCTTCTCCGCAAGCACGCGCGAGACCACCTCCGCCGTGTCGGCGACCTTCACGTGGCGCAGCGCGATGCCGAAGCGCTGGCCGACCGTCTCGGCCACCCAGGCGATGTACTCGTTGATCCGCGGGTCGCCGGCCCAGGCGTTCCAATGCACCGTCTGACCGCGCGCCCGCGCGGTGACCTCATCCCACCCCGCCGCCTGGACGGGCCCCGCCACGGCAAGGGCGAACAGGAACGGAACCAGGCGGCGCATCGGCTTCTCCTCGGAAATCAGGGCTGCGGGGCAAGCAGTTCGGTCAGGGCGTGGCGGCCCAGCCAGTCGTCCCGGATGCGGGAGATCACGGCCGGCTCCAGATAGTGCCCGACACGCTCGGCGACATGCGCGACCAGCGCGGGATCGCTGAGCGACGCCGACCAGTCCTCGGCATCGGCCCCGTCGCGCCGCGGCGGGCGCGCGGCGAGGACGCGCCACTTGGCGCACCAGGTCACCGACCACAGCCACATGATCCGGCGAAGGGGCAGCAGCCACTGCCGCTGCGCGGCGGCGAGCGCATCCGGCAGCGCGTCCAGCCAGGCCGCATAGGCCGCGGCCACCTGCTCCGGCTCCAACACGGCGGCGGTCGCCACGTCCCAGGTCGTCGAGGTGTAGAGCGTCGCATGGGCGAGATCGAAGCCGGCAGCCCCGTACCGGGCCTTCTCCAGGTCGACCAGCACCGCCCGCCCGGCGGGCTCGACGAGGAAGTTCCCGGGATGGGCGTCGAAGGAGATCAGCGTGACGGGCGGGCGCTCTGTCCGCGCGGCGAAGGACTCGGCCCAGCAGAGCTCCTCGGCAACGGCATTCATCGCCGCCGGCGCCAAGCCGGCCGCCGCGAGATGCCGGGCCTGCGCGCGCACCTCGGCCAGCGTGTCGGCAACGGGATCGGCGGGATCGCGCAGCGGCGGTCGGGCTTCCGGCGGCGGCACCGGCACGGCGTGGATCGCGGCCAGGGCCGTGGCGATCGCCGAGAGTTCGTCGGGCAGCCGCGGCGGGCGTCCCGAGATCGCCTCGACCACGAGCGCTCCGAGGGGCAGGCCCTCGCCGGGCTCCAGCACCGCCGCGAGTACCGGGACGTGGCCCGACGGGCCGGCGCGGCGGAAGCACGCCGCTTGGTAGGCAAGGTTGTCGGCGGCTCCGAATGCCATCTGGCTCTGCTTGGGAACGCGCAGCAGAAGCCCGGTCCCCTCGAGGCGCAGATGCACATGCGCCAGCCCCGTGTCCGGCATCGACACGGGCCGTACGCCGCCGAGGCCGGGAAGCCCGTCGAGCCGGCGCGCCACGGCATCGATGTCCAGGATGGTCATGGCCCATTGATGCCGTATTCCGGCGGCCCCCGTCATCCCGACGGCATTTCAAGTTTCCGTGATCGCCAGCGCCGCCAGGACGCCTCGTCGTCCACGTCGTCCATGACGGCGACGAGAGCGGCTCTCTGTCCGCGGCGCAGGCGGGCGAGGGTTTCGGCAAGCGTCGTCGCCTCGGACCAGCGCACTCCCGCGAACAGGTCGTGGGGCTCGGCCGGGCGCCGCCGCGCGCCGACGAGCCAGAAGCCGCCATCGGTCGCGGGGCCGAAGACGTAATCAGAGCGTCCGAGCGCGCGGAACGCCTCGGCGACATGGTGCGGGCCTATGCCCGGGATGTCGCAGCCGATCACGACCACCGGACCCGGCGGCAGTCCGACGGGGGGCCGCCGCATCGGCCGGCGCATGCGCACACCGAGATCGCCCTGCCCCTGCGGGATCACCGGCACCATGCCGCGCAGCCGTGCGCGGTCGGGGGTGAGCGCGACGCGCAGCGTCCAGCGGCGATCCCGGCGCAGGCGCCGCAGCAGCCGCTCCAGGGTCGTGCGGTGGAAGTTCAGGGCGCCCGCGGGCCCGATCCCGCGCGCGAGTCGTGTCTTCACGGTGCCAAGACGCGGAGCCCGGGCCATCACGACGAGATGATTGCGCAATGCCATCCGACCTCTATCCGTAGATCCGGCGCACCAGGCGCGCCGGAACGCCAGCGCAGTAAAGGCCGAGGCAGATTAGATTCCGCAGCGGCCGTGCGATCCAGCCCCCGCTGCGGTAACGCTCGGCCGAGCTGCGGAAGACCGCCGCGATCGGGACGAGCCTGCGGCGGCCGAGGCTGCGCGCCATGGCCACGTCCTCCATCAGGGGAATCGGTGCAAACCCGCCCACCGAATCGTAGAGCGTACGGTGCATGACCAGCCCCTGGTCCCCATAGGGCAAGGCCAGGCGCCGGCAGCGCCATTCGACCAGCCACTCGATTCGGCGCGCTTGGTGCGCGGGATCGTCGAGGCCGAGGATGAAGTAGCCGGCCCGGCGCCTGTTCGCGGGATCCGCCAGGAAGCTTGCGAGTGCCTGTGCCCAGCCAGGCTCCGGCACGGTGTCGGCATGCATGAAGAGAAGCCATTCGCCCGATGCGGCCGCCGCCCCGGCGCCGAGCTGGCAGCCGCGGCCGCGCGGAGCCACGACGACCCGCGCGGCCGCGGCTGCCGCAAGCGCCACGGTGCCGTCCGTGGACCCGCCGTCGGCCACGACGACCTCGACCGCGAAACCCGGAACCCCCGGCTCCAGCGCCGCAAGGGTCCGGCCGAGCGTTGCCGCGGCGTTCAGCGTCGGAATCACCACGGACAGCATCACAGGAATCTCCGCACCGGGTGCCATGCCTAGCCGAATCGTGATGCGGCAGCAACGGACGCCCACCCTTCGCGCCGTTTGGCGCCTTCCCGCGGGCGGGCTATAGTGGAGCCCCGGAAAGCAGCGAGCGGCATGATCGATCTAACGCCGCAGATCCTTCTGCGCGCCTACGCCTTGGGCGTCTTCCCGATGGCGGAGTCGGCGGAGTCCCCCGAACTCTACTGGTTCGACCCCGAGGAGCGCGGCATCCTGCCGCTCGAGGCGTTCCACGTACCGCGCCGGCTGCGCCGGACCGTCCGGCAGGGCCGGTTCGAGATTCGCATCGATTCGGACTTCGCGGCCGTGGTGCGCGCCTGCGCCGAGGCGACGGCCCAGCGCCCCAATACCTGGATCAATCCGGAGATAGAGCGCCTCTACGTCGGCCTGCATGGCCTCGGCGCGGCCCATTCCGTCGAATGCTGGCGCGCGGGGCGCCTGGTCGGCGGCCTCTACGGCGTCGCCCTCGGCGGTGCCTTCTTCGGCGAAAGCATGTTCTCGCGCGAGACCGACGCCAGCAAGGTCGCCCTCGTGCATCTGGTCGCACGCCTGCGGCTGAACGGCTTCACGCTGCTGGACACGCAGTTCGTGACCGAGCATCTGCGCGGCTTCGGGGCGATCGAGATCCCGCGCGCGGAGTATCGCATGCGCCTCGCCGCGGCCATCCAGCGCAGGACGGACTTCACGGCCCATGACGGGGCAACGGTGATGGCGGAGTTCTGGACCGGCAGCGCGGACTGACGGGCGCCGTGCCGCTCAGTGGCAGTCGACGACCCAGATGTCGTAGACGGGATGCTCCAGCGCCGAGAGTGCCGGGCTGGACGCGAACATCCATCCGCGGAAAGCCGCCTGCGGTGGCTCGTCCGGGCGGACCTCGTCGATCTCGAGAAAGGCGGCGGCCTCCGGCGCCTCGATGGGCGGATTCTTCTTGCAGGCGCGCACGACGACCGACAGGGCGCCGAAGCGCGCGGCCGTGCCCACCGGCACCTCCAGCGCACGCACGCGGGCGGTCACCTTGTCCAGCGCCTGGAGCACGGCGACCTGGTGGTTCTCCATGGGCTCGGCGCCAGCAGTCGCCGAAGCTGCCAGCACGACGCCGGCTGCCAGGATCCCGAGGACGCGCATCACTGGCTCAGCAGGCCCCCGGTCGAGCCGCCGGCAGCCCCGGGAGCGGCTGGCGCTCCGGCAGGTGCGGGCGCCAGGGGCGCCTGACCCTGCTGCCCCTGCTGCTGGCCCTGCTGCTGGCCCTGCTGGCCGCCTCCCGCGCTCTGAAGGCTGAAGATCACCTGGCCCAGGAGCTGCTCCAGCCCCGGAGTCGACTGCGTGAACTCGATCCGGCCGCCATCGGCGATCGTCTCAGGATCCCCGCCGGGCTCCAGCGACATGAACTTGCCGCCCAGAAGGCTCTCGCTCGCCACGACGGCGACCGTGTCCTTGGGCAGACGGATCGAGGGGTCGATGCTCATGCGCACGACCGCGAGAAAACTCTTCGAATCAAGCGTCTGCTCGACGACCGTTCCGACCTTCACGCCGCTGATCCGGACGTCGCTCCCGGCCTGCAGCCCACCGGTGGTGGAGAAGTTGGCGGTGACCTCGTAGCCCTCGACCCGGCGCAGGTCTGCGCTGGTGTAGGCGAAGACCAGGAAGAGCGCCGCCACCACGAGGACGACGGCGCCAAGAATGGTCTCGATTGTATTCCTGCGCATCGCAGCCTTCCGCTCAGCCCGGAGTCCAGGGCTCGTAATCGCCGGTGCCGCGCGGACGCTCGCCACCCTTCAGCACGCTGCCCTGCGGCCGGTACGCCTCGAGCGTCCCGGTCGCGTTTGGCTTGTGCGGCTTGACCCAGGGCCGGTGGTACGGGCTGTTCCGGGCCAGCGGCTCGGCATGGGTATGATGAAGCCAGGCGTGCCACTCGGGCGGCACCTTGGTCGCCTCGGGCTCCCCGGCATAGATCACCCAACGGCGCTCACGGCGGCCCTTCGCGGCCCCCTTCTCCCTGTAATAGGTGTTCCCGAACTCGTCGGTCCCGACCTGCTCGCCGTGGCGCCAGGTGAAGAACCGGATCTGGAAGCTCGAGAGGACCGAATAGAGAGAATTGCGGACGGCCATGGGTTCTCTTTCGGGCCAAAGGGCCCGCTTCTTCGGGTGTCGCGACGGCGCGGGACTATGGCATCTGGCCGTGCGCACGTCCAGACCGTGCAGGATGCCACCGATTCCCGTCCTGGCCGCCGCGAATACCGCTCCGGGCATCCCCGGCGTGCGGGCGCCCCGGAAACTTCATCCCACCTCCGGAGGCGAGGCGCAGGGCGGCTCCGGAGGGCGCTTTCCGCAGCTTTCCCGAACGATCCACAGGGTTGCGCACACCGAGCCGCGGCGATCTCCACAGCCTTACCCACAGCATTTTGTGGGGTCATGGAACACCGCCGCATAAATCTGGTTGTAGACCCAAGATCCTGTGGCACACTCCTCGCCACATACCCAATCTGGCGGAGTCCCCCGGTGCGTGAGGGATGGCCGCTGTCTTGAATAGAGGGACCGCGTCACATGCGCATCGAGCGTCGATTCACCACCGAAGGCCGGGATGCCTATGACGGCATTGAGTTCCGCAAGGCGACCAGCGAGATCCGCAATCCCGACGGCTCGGTCGTCTTCCAGGCCAAGGACATCGACGTTCCTGCCGACTGGAGCCAGGTCGCCTGCGACATCCTCGCCCAGAAGTACTTCCGCAAGGCCGGCGTGCCGGCTGCGCTGAAGGCGGTCGAGGAGAACTCGGTCCCCTCCTGGCTGTGGCGGCGAGTCGCCGACGACGCGAGGGTGAAGAAGCTCCCGAAGGAGGAGCGCTTCACGGGCGAGCGTTCGGCCAAGCAAGTCTTCGACCGGCTCGCCGGCACCTGGACGTACTGGGGCTGGAAGGGCGGCTATTTCGATGCCGAATCCGACGCCCGCGCCTTCTTCGACGAGATGCGCTACATGCTGTGCCGGCAGATGGCCGCGCCGAACAGCCCGCAGTGGTTCAACACCGGCCTGCACTGGGCCTATGGAATCGACGGGCCGTCGCAGGGCCACTTCTACGTCGACTTTCAGACCGGCGAGCTCGTGAAGTCCGCCTCGTCCTACGAGCACCCGCAGCCCCATGCCTGCTTCATCCAGTCGGTGGGCGACGACCTCGTGAACGAGGGCGGCATCATGGACCTGTGGGTCCGCGAGGCGCGCCTGTTCAAGTACGGCTCGGGCACCGGCACCAACTTCTCCAAGCTCCGCGGCGAGAACGAGAAGCTGTCCGGCGGCGGCAAGTCGTCGGGGCTGATGAGCTTCCTGAAGATCGGCGACCGCGCCGCGGGCGCCATCAAGTCGGGCGGCACCACGCGGCGCGCCGCCAAGATGGTGACGGTCGACCTCGACCATCCCGACATCGAGGCCTACATCGACTGGAAGGTCGTCGAGGAGCAGAAGGTCGCGGCCCTGGTCGCCGGCTCGAAGCTTGCCTCGCAGCACATGAACGCGGTCATGAAGGCCTGCACCGAGGCCGCGGACCTCGGAGAGAAGCGCCTGGACCCCAAGGAGAACAAGGAGCTCAAGCGCGCGATCATCGCCGCCCGCAAGGCCATGATCCCGGAGAACTACATCCAGCGCGTGATCCAGTTTGCCGGCCAGGGCTTCACCTCGATCGAGTTCAAAACCTACGACACCGACTGGGACTCGGAGGCCTATCTCACGGTCTCGGGCCAGAACTCCAACAATTCGGTCCGGATCACCAACGACTTCATCGAGGCGGTGCTGGACGACGCCGACTGGCAGCTCGTGCGGCGCACCGACGGGAAGGTCCACAAGACGCTGAAGGCGCGCGACCTCTGGGACAAGATCTCCTACGCCGCCTGGGCCTGCGCCGATCCCGGCGTGCAGTACGACACCACCATCAACGACTGGCACACCTGCCCGGCCTCGGGGCGGATCAACGCCTCGAACCCGTGCTCGGAATACATGTTCCTGGACGACACGGCCTGCAACTTGGCGTCCCTGAACCTGCTGACCTTCCGCCGTGCCGACGGCTCCTTCGACGTCGAATCCTACGAGCATGCCTGCCGCCTGTGGACGGTGGTGCTCGAGATCTCGGTAATGATGGCGCAGTTCCCGTCGAGGGAGATCGCCCAGCTCTCCTACGAGTTCCGGACGCTCGGCCTCGGCTACGCGAATATCGGCGGGCTGCTGATGGCCGCCGGCATCCCCTATGACAGCGACGAGGGCCGCGCCATCTGCGCCGCGCTCACCGCCGTCATGACCGGCGTCTCCTACGCCACCTCGGCCGAGATGGCGGCCGAGCTCGGGCCCTTCCCCGGCTATGACGCCAACCGCGAGCACATGCTGCGCGTGATCCGCAACCACCGTCGCGCCGCGTATGGCGAGACCGGCGGCTACGAGGGGCTGTCGGTCCTCCCGGTTCCGCTGAAGGCATCGGACTGCCAGGACGCGGCGCTGGTCGCGGCGGCGAAGCGCGCCTGGAACCGGGCGCTCGAGCTCGGCGAGACCTCGGGCTACCGCAATGCCCAGGCCACCGTGATCGCTCCCACCGGCACCATCGGGCTGGTGATGGACTGCGACACGACCGGCATCGAGCCGGACTTCGCCCTGGTGAAGTTCAAGAAGCTCGCGGGCGGCGGCTATTTCAAGATCGTGAACCGGCTGGTGCCCGAGGCCCTGCGCAAGCTCGGCTACACGCCGGCGCAGATCGAGGCGATCGAGCGCTATGCCGTCGGCCACGGCACGCTGAAGGGCTCGCCCGCCATCAACCACGAGCAGCTCCGCGCCAAGGGCTTCACCGACGGCGCGCTGGAGGCCCTCGAGGGCGCGCTGAAGAGCGCCTTCGACATCAAGTTCGCCTTCAACAAGTGGACGCTGGGCACCGAGTTCTGCACGGGCGTCCTGGGCGTGCCGGCCGCGCAGCTCGATGACTTCGGCTTCGACCTGCTGGCCTGGCTGGGCTTCACCAAGCCCGACATCGAGGCCGCCAACACCTTCTGCTGCGGCGCCATGACCCTGGAGGGCGCGCCGGAGCTGAAGGACGAGCACCTGCCGGTCTTCGACTGCGCCAACCCCTGCGGCCGGATCGGCAAGCGGTATCTCTCGACCGAGAGCCACATCCGCATGATGGCTGCGGCCCAGCCCTTCATCTCGGGCGCGATCTCCAAGACCATCAACATGCCGAACTCGGCGACGGTCGAGGAGTGCAAGGACGCCTATCTGCTGTCCTGGCGCCTCGGGCTGAAGGCCAATGCGCTGTACCGCGACGGCTCGAAGCTGAGCCAGCCGCTGAACGCCCAGGTCCTCGAGGACGAGGCCGATGCGGAGGATGGCGTCCAGGCGATCGTCGACGCGCCGGCCGCGGCCCGCGCGCCCATGGTGGCCGAGCGCATCGTCGAGCGGGTGGTCGAGCGCATCACCCGCCGCGCCGACCGCGAGAAGCTGCCCGACCGCCGCAAGGGCTACACGCAGAAGGCCGTGGTCGGCGGCCACAAGGTCTACCTGCGCACGGGCGAGTACGACGACGGCCGGCTGGGCGAGATCTTCATCGACATGCACAAGGAGGGCGCGGCCTTCCGCTCGCTGATGAACAACTTCGCCATCGCGGTCTCGCTGGGCCTGCAGTACGGCGTGCCGCTCGAGGAGTATGTCGAGGCCTTCACCTTCACCCGCTTCGAGCCCTCGGGGATGGTCCAGGGCAACGACAGCATCAAGATGGCGACCTCGATCATCGACTACCTGTTCCGCGAGCTCGCGATCTCGTACCTGCAGCGCACCGACCTGGCCCATGCGACGCCCGACGACCTCTCGCCGGACACGCTGGGCTCGGGCGAGAAGCAGGCCGAGCTGCCGATGGTGGCCCAGCAGATCACGCAGCAGACCATCGACGCCGCGAAGCGGGTGGTGAGCTCGGGCTACGTCCGCAACAACCTGCGGGTCCTGCAGGGCGGCGCCGTGGGCCGGGTGGCCGCGGTGGCGGTCGGGGCCGAGGCGACCGCCTTCGCCGGCGGCGCCGAGGCGACGGCCCGTGCCTACGACGCCTCGGGCTCGGCCGCAGTGGCCGTCTCGGTGACCACCGGCGACGTGCCGACCACCAAGATGGACAAGATCCGCGAAGCCCGCGCCAAGGGCTACGAGGGCGACCCCTGCGGCGAGTGCGGGAACCTGACGCTGGTCCGCAACGGCACCTGCCTGAAGTGCGACACCTGCGGCGGCACCACGGGCTGCTCGTAAGGGCGGCATCGGCCCCAGGGCCACAGGCTGATGAAGGGGGAGGCGACAGCCTCCCCCTTTCCTTTTGCGCCCAGGCCGCTCCGTCGCGGGTGGCTTGGGATCTCCAGGACGCCTAGCCGGCGCGCTTAGCCCGGCTCGCCTCGCTGGACGTCTAGCACCGTGAGGCGCCGCTCGTCGCCAGTGCGCGTCTCCCAGAGGATCGACTGGCCGACGCCGAGGCCGATCAGCGCTGTGCCGATGGGGGTCAGCACCGAGACCCTTCCCCGTTCGATGTCGGCCTCGTCGGGGTAGACGAGCGTGGCCGTGCGGACGGTGCCTGTCGTCTCGTCGCGGAACCGGACCAGGCTTCCCATGCGCACGACGTCGTCGGGAATCCGTCCCGCCGGCAGCACCTGGGCCCGGTCGAGCTCGTCGACCAGGCAGGAGGCGATGTCGGGCATGATGTCCATGGCGGCGCGGGCGAGCGTCGACAGGCGCTCGTTGTCCTCGGCGGTGATCCGGATCCGCGGCTTCGCCTGGCCACCCGCGGAAGCTGGCGAGACCTGCCTCGTGGCTGCGTTCTGCATGGTTTGTCTCCTCTCGTTGGATCGGTGATGGATGCGGTGCGTGTGCCCTTAGGCGGCGGAGGGCCCCGGGTCGGAGCCGTCGTCCTCTCCGTCGGAGGGGGATGCCGGGGGCACGGCCCGCGGCGTGGGCCGCCGCAGCGGCCTCAGCCGCACGACCTCCGCTCCAGGCTCCCCGGTCCTGTGGGAACCGCTCGGGTCTGCGGGCGAATTCGGCTTCGTCGGCATGGACGGAACTCCTCTGGACGACAGGCGCCGGCACGGATGCGCATGGGCGATAGCCGCGGCATGACGCTGCCGCGCCGTCCTGGTTCACGCTGGATGCTTGGGATGCCGCCGTTGGACGCCGGGCGTCCGATACTTGGTGGTGGCCTGACGACCAGGCCTCCGCGGGCCCCGGGCTCGGGGCGCGGCGGCGCGTCGAGCTCGGGGCTAACTGCCCGCGATCAGATTGCCAGCGCGATGCTGACCACGGCGAAAGGTTGCGTTGCTCGACATGCGAATCATCTTAGCCCCCCCGCCGCGGATGTCAAACCGAGGGGCTTCCCGCCGGCGTCGCGGCCGCGCAAGGACATCCAAGCGGGAACGTCCGATCCTCCGAGATGTTCGAGAATTGTTCCGACACGTCCGGAGTCCCGCCCCCGATGCCGCGTGCCCTCAAATGGACAGGGATCATCCTCGGCGGCCTGGTCCTGCTGGTGGTCGGCGCAGCCCTGGCGCTGGAGACCCGCTGGTTCCGGGATTTCGCGGCCGGGAAGGCGAGCGCCGCCCTGGGCCGCGAGGTCACGATCGAAGACATCGACTTCCGCTGGTCGCCGCCCTGGAGGCCCGTCGTGCGCGTCGAGGGGCTGCGCATCGCCAATGCGGACTGGGCGGGATCCGAGCCCATGGCCGATGTGGGGGCCGCCTCCGTCCGGATCGACCTTCCCAAGCTGATCGGCGGGCGCATCGTGCTTCCCGAGGTGGAGATCGACCGGCCCGTCCTGCGCCTTGCCCGGAACGACCAGGGCGCCGCCAACTGGGACCTCGGCGGGGACGGCGCGGACGACGGCGGCACCGACCGTCAGGCAGGGCCCGACACGCCGCCGACCGTGCCGGAAATCGGGCGCCTGGTGATCCGGAACGGCGACGTCGCGGTCAGGGATCCCCAGACTCAGCTGGACGTGCGCACCAGCGTCGACACGGTGCCGGGTCCCGACGGCACTGACCGCCTCAAGGTCGCGGGCGGCGGCACCTTTACCGGCAAGGAGGTCGCGCTCGACGTCACCACCGGGTCCCTGCTGGCCCTCGCGAGCGCCGAGAACCCGTTCCCGGTGGATGGCACGCTGAGGGTCGGGGATACGACGGCGAACCTCTCGGGCACCGTCGCCGACCCCATGCGCCTGGCCGACACGGACCTTACGCTGCGCATCGAGGGCCAGGACCTGGCCGAGCTCTTCCCGATCTTTGGTTTTCCGTCGGCCCAGACGCCGCCCTTCCGCGTGTCCGGCAAGCTCAACCGGCGCGGCAGGGTGTATGACGTCGACGACCTCCAGGGCCGCGTTGGCGACAGCGACATCGCCGGATCCGTTCACATGGACCTCAGCGGGGAGCGCCCCCTCGTCACCGGCGATCTGGTCTCGAAGCGGCTCGATCTCGACGACCTCGCGGGGTTCATCGGCGGCACGCCGGGCACGGGCCCCGGAGAGACCGCCTCGCCCGAGCAGCGCGAGGCGCGCCGCCGGCAGGAGGCGGAGGGGCGCCTCATCCCGAACTCGCCTGTCAACCTCAAGACGCTGAACGCCGTGGACGTGCGGATGCGCCTGCGCGGCGAGAGCATCGAGACGCCGGGCTTCCCCGTGCGCGGCCTGGATGCCACCGTGAACCTGGAGCGCGGCAAGCTGCGGCTCGATCCGCTGTCCGTCGAGATCGCCGGGGGGAAGCTGCAGGGCAACGTGACGCTGGACGGCAGCGGCGACGTGCCTTCCACCGACTTCGACCTGAACATCAGCCGGATCCAGCTCGCCTCGCTGTTCCAGGGGACCCGTTTCGAGAAGGAGATGGGCGGCAGCATCGGCGGCCGTGTGCAGCTCGCGACCCAGGGCGACAACTTGCGCCGCATGGCCGCCGGGGCGGACGGCCGCGTCACGATGGCCATGGGCAACGGTAAGGTCAGCGCGCTGATGGTCGAGGCGGTGGGCATCGATGCGGCCGAGGCACTCGGCTTCCTGCTCAGCCGCGACGAGCCCGTGCCCGTGCGCTGCATGGTCGCCGACCTGCGCGTGACCGAGGGCTATGCCGTGTCCGAAGCGCTTGTGTTCGATACAACCGATACGAATGTCACGGGCACTGCGAAAATTAACCTTGGCCGGGAGACCCTTGACATCGACATGCTGGCCCATCCCAAGGACCCGAGCCCCCTTTCTGCGCGCACCCGGGTGGGCATCGGGGGGACGTTCATCGAGCCCGCCGTGAAGGTCGGCTCGGAGGGCCTGATCGCCCGCGGGGCGGCGGTTCTGGGCCTCGGCGTGTTGCTCGGCCCGCTGGGCGCGCTGCTACCGTTGGTGGAGCTCGGACTGGGCGAGGACAGCCCCTGCGGCGCCCTTCTCCGGGAGGCCGGGAGAAAAGCGGACTAACTCCGGAAATCCACCTTCGGTCAAACTTACCTTAACCATCTGAACTGTAGCCTGCGCGCCATCGCCCACCCATGATGCGATGCGCTGCAGATCATGATCTCGACCTTGAAGGCCGGACACTTCCTCGCCATGGCTCTCGGAGCCGCCCTGCTGATTTCCGGCCCTGCCGCGGCGCGTCCGCCCGAGGCCGAGATCGTCATCGATGCCGGCACGGGCGAGGTGCTGCATTCCGAGAACGCAGACGTCCGGACGCAGCCCGCTTCGCTCACGAAGATGATGACGCTGTACCTGACCTTCGAGGCGCTGGACCGGGGCGATCTCCGGATCGACCAGTTCCTGACGGTCTCGGTGCATGCGTCCAACCAGTCGCCTTCGAAGCTGGGCCTGAAGCCCGGCGGGCGCATCATGGTCGAGGACGCGATCATGGGCCTCGTGACGCGGTCCGCGAACGACGTGGCGGTCGTGCTGGCCGAGGCTCTGGCCGGCTCCGAGAGCAGCTTCGCAGAGCGCATGACCCAGAAGGCCCGCGAGCTCGGCATGAGCTCCACGACCTTCCGCAACGCCTCGGGCCTGCCGAACAGCGGCCAGATCACCACCGCCCGCGACATGGCCACTCTGTCCCAGGCGCTGATCAAGAACCACCCGCGGCGGTACCAGTATTTCGGCCGCGCGCAGTTCGTCTATGACGGGCAGCAGATCCGCTCGCACAACCGGCTCATGTCGCGCTACGAGGGCATGGACGGGATCAAGACAGGCTTCGTCAACGCGTCGGGCTTCAACCTGGCGGCTTCGGCGCGCCGGGACGGGCGGCGGCTGATCGGCGTCGTCCTGGGCGGAAGCTCGGCCCGGTCGCGGGACGACCGCATGGCCGCCCTGCTGGACGATGCCTTCGGCGTCGAGCGGCTGGTCCGAAGCACGACGCGCGTCGCCGCGCTGCCTGAGCCGGCCGCCCCGCCGCGCCTGGCCCAGGGCGACACCGTCGCCTCGCGGGTACTGCCCGCCCCGGTCTCCAAGAAGGCCAGGAAGACCGCCGCGACCTGGACGATCCAGGTCGGTGCCTTCGGCTCCAACAAGCAGGCGCAGGTGAATCTCGCCACCGTCAGGCGCAACCTGACGGCGACGCTGCTGGGCGGCGCGAAGCCGGCGGTCGTCAAGTCCAACGGCAAGTACCTGGCCCGCTACACCGGCCTCGATCAGGACGATGCCGCTGCCGCCTGCAAGGCGCTCGAGCGGAAGGGCCAGGACTGCATGGTGCTCAAGAACTGACCAGGATGTCCTGAGGCCTCAGCCCGCCCCGCTCCCCAGCGGGGCGGTCTCACATAGCTTCCAGACGTCCCCCTGAAGGGCGAAGAGCATCGCGGAGGCTGGCTGGACGGAACGGTCCGTCACCACCCGGAACCGGCTTCCTGCGCATTGCCCGGCCGCCGCCGTCTCGACCGGCACCTTCACGTTCTTCGACCTCAGGCACGCCTCGGCGCCGCTCGGAACCGGGCCGCCGGCCTTCCCGGCCCGCTGCCCGTTCAGCAGCATGTGATAGTTCCTCACCTGCCCGCCGGCGACCTCGGCCATCACCTGGATCCGGGCGAAGCGCGAGCGGTACAGCCCTGCCTGCTGGTCGCCGTCGCCGCTGGGATTCTCGAGCGGCCGGAAGTTGATGGCGCCGCAGGACGGCGGCTGCTTGCCCGATTGGGCCGCGGCCGACCCGCCGGCCAGCGCCGCGCAGGCGGCCACCACCGCTGCGGCGGTCCAGAAGTTCCTGATCATCCCCGTCTCCATCAGACCTCGTTCGACTTCGCCGTGTCCGGCGCCTGGTTGGCCTGGTCCTCCGTGGGCTGCTGGTCCCGGCCGGATCGCCGGTACCAGGGTTCCGCGTCGGGGTTGCGCCGTCCCTTCGGGGCATCGCGCGGAGCCTGCCTGGAGCTGTCCCTGCCCATCTCTCACTCCTTCGATCGTAGGAAAGCGAAGCTCCAACAGGATCCGGGAACGCCCGTTACGGGGCGGCGGGCCCGAATCCGTCATGCCCGCAGATCCGGGAACAGCTGGTGAATTCGTGACCACCTGCGCCTTCCCGGTGTTTACCTCGGGGAAACGTCTTTCGAGGTGCCAATGAACTTCGTCGCCATCCGGGATGAGAGCGGACGCGAGGTCCGCCTGAACCCCGCAGCCGTCACGCTGCTGCGCACCGCCGGGGACGGGCGCACAAGGATCTGCCTGGGGCACGAGGACCACGCTGTGGTGGTCATGGGCGACCTGGACGCCGTCGAGGCGTTGCTGACCGATGCCGAGCCGCCGCCCGTCGACCCAACCCTGGCGCTGGTGTCCTGACATGCGTGTCGTCTATGCCTATACCGCCCCGCGCGACGAGGCGCTGGAGCGCGAGATCGCATCCGATCTCGGCAGCCGCTTCGGCGGCTCACGCCAGACGGACGCCATCGAGGCGTCGGGCGGAATCGTCACCGTCACGCTGGAGCTGGACGCCGTCGAGCACCCTGCGGATTCCGTCGCCGAGCGCATCCGGGTACGCCCGCGCGTGATCGACGCGGCGACCGACTCCCTCGGCGAGGGGGTCTGAGGGACGTCGGCTGCAAGGTGGCTGGATCCGGCGCGGCGATATGGCTAGCCTCGGTTCGTTCGACCGCAACCGGATGCGAGGATCCATGACCCAGTCCATCGAGAGCCGGCTTGCCCAGCTCGGGATCGAGCTGCCGCAGCCCGCAGCTCCCGCGGCCGCCTATGTGCCCACCATACGCACCGGCAACCTGGTCTACGTATCCGGCCAGCTTCCGGTCTGGAACGGCGAGATCCGGTTCAAGGGCAAGGTCGGGGCCACCGTGACGGTCGAGCAGGCTCAGGAGGCCGCCCGGCTCTGCGCGCTGAACCTTCTCGCGCAGGTGCATGCGGCCTGCGGCGGCAGCCTGGATGCGGTCCGCCGCTGCGTGAAGCTCGGCGGCTTCGTGGCCTCGGGGCCGGATTTCTACGACCATCCCAAGGTCGTCAACGGCGCCTCGCAGCTGATGCTCGACGTGCTCGGCGATGCCGGGCGCCATGCGCGCTTCGCGGTCGGCGCGCCCGCCCTGCCCTTCGACGTGCCGGTCGAGGTCGACGCCGTCTTCGAGGTTGCCTGATGCTGCATCGCACCCCAGTTTGCTGGGATGCCTGACACCTCGGAATCCCTGGAACTGTCGGTCCTGGATGGCATCGGCCGGGTCGATCCGGCCGAATGGGACGCCTGTGCCGGTACAGACAACCCGTTCCTGAGCCACGCCTTCCTGCTGGCGCTGGAGGACAGCCGCTCGACCGGTCCGAAGACGGGATGGCTGCCCCGTCACCTGGCCCTGCGCGACGCCTCCGGTCGGCTGATCGGCGGCGTCCCGGCCTATGTGAAGAGCCATTCCTATGGCGAGTACGTCTTCGACCATGCCTGGGCGAATGCCTATGAGCGCGCGGGCGGCCGCTACTACCCCAAGCTCCAGGTGGCGGTCCCCTTCACGCCTGTGACCGGACCGCGGCTGCTGGTCCGTCCGGACGCACCGGACGGAGCCGCGCGCCTGCTGATCGGCGGCCTGGAGCAGGTCGCCGAGCGGCTGGGCGTCTCCTCGGTCCATGCGACCTTCCCGATTGCGTCAGAATGGGAGGCCTTCGGCGAGGCCGGCTGGCTGCTGCGCCTCGGATACCAGTTCCACTGGCGCAACGAGGGATACGGCAGCTTCGAAGACTTCCTGGCCGCTCTGAGCTCGCGCAAGCGCAAGGCGATCCGAAAGGAGCGGGAATCCGTGGCGGCGAGCGGGCTGACGCTGCGCACGCTGACCGGGGGCGAGATCACGGCGCGGCACTGGGACGCCTTTCACCGCTTCTACGAGGGGACGGTGGACCGCAAGTGGGGCTGGGCCTACCTGACCCGCGACTTCTTCCACATGCTGGGCGAGCGGCTCGGGGACCGCGTCGTCCTGGTGGTGGCCGAGGACGACGGGCGGCCCGTCGCCGGGGCGCTGAACCTGCGCGGCGCGGACGCGCTGTACGGCCGCAACTGGGGCGCCGCAGGCGAGTACCCGAACCTGCATTTCGAGGCCTGCTACTACCGCGCCATAGACTTCGCCATCGCGCACGGCCTTGCCCGCGTCGAGGCCGGAGCCCAGGGCGAGCACAAGATCGCACGCGGCTACCTGCCGGTGCGCACCTACAGCGCCCACTGGATCGCCGATCCCGGCCTGCGTGACGCGGTGGACGATTTCCTCCGCCGCGAGCGCCCCTCCGTCGACCTCCAGATCGCGGCGATGATGGAGGAGAGCCCCTTTCGCAAGGAAGGATGAAGGTCGCCGCGGACGCGGCGGCAGGAAGGGCCGCTCAGGGCTGCGCGAGCGGCGCTTCCGGCGGGTCTCCGGGCCGCAGAAGGTGGATGCCGGTCCCCGCCGCGCCGAGCCCCAGCCCATCCTTTAGAACCTGCTGGCTGTCGTAGTGCCCGCCGTTCTGCCGCCGGTAGGGGATCGGCGCGTCCGTGAACAGGCTGTGCAGGCGGGCCCGGTAGCGCTCGGCGATCCCGGCCCAGTCATCGAGGGAGAGACGATCCGCCTGATAGATGACGAAGGGCTCGAGGACGGCCATGCCGGGATAGTAGAGGGTGCCGTGCTGGATCGGGAAGAGCAGGTCGTCCAGCATGCCGTTGACGCCTCGCGGGGAGTAGTGCGGCGCCCGGCCGCCAATCGTCACCGATACGAGCGCGCGCCGTCCCAGCAGCGTGCCCTCGCCGTAACGGTCGCCCCAGCGCTCGCCGCCGTGCTGGCCAACCCCATAGGCAAAGCCGTACGCAAACACGCGTTCGAACCATCCCTTGAGGATTGCGGGCACAGAGAACCACCACATCGGGAACTGCAGGATCACCGCATCGGCCCATAGCAGCTTCTTCTGCTCCGCCGCGACATCCTCGCTCTGGGAGCCGCCGAGATAGGCGCGCTTGGACTCGCGCCAGTAGACCAGGCGCTCCGAGTTCCCGGGGTCGGCGAAGTCGCCGGCGTCCGCCACCGCCTTCCAGCGCATGGTGTAAAGGTCGGACACCTGCACCTCATGCCCGAGTCCGCTCAGGGTGTCGACCGCAAGATCCTTTAGCGAGCCATTCAAGGACTTCGGCTCCGGGTGGGCATGGACAAGGAAGACGTTCAAAGCTCTCTCCATGGACATGAACGAATTGCCGGATGCGCCACCACCCTAGAGGGTTCCCCTGCCATTCTTGAAATCGGGACACCGGCGTGCTGCTATCCACCCGATGGATAGGAGCATCGACCTCAACCTGCTTGTCGCCCTCGACGCGCTCCTCGCGGAGAGGAACGTCACGCGCGCGGCCCGGCGGCTGAACCTGAGCCAGCCGGCGCTGTCCGCTCAGCTCGCCCGATTGCGCGACCTGTTCGGGGACCCGCTGCTCCTTCCGGCACAGCGCGGGATGATCCCGACGCAGCGCGCGATGGAACTGCAGGAGCCGCTGCGCCTTGCCCTGGAGGAAGTCCGTGGCGTCGTTCTATCGGGATCGCGGTTCGACCCATCCGCCGCGGAGATCACCGTTTCGATCGCCGCCAGCGACTATGGGCAATACTCAGCCTTGATGCCGCTCGCCTTCGCGCTCGCGCGCGAGGCTCCCGGGCTGAGGCTGGCCTTCCGCACCCTCGAGGCGACCGCACTCCTTTCACAGATGGAGCGGGGTGAGGTCGACCTCGCCGTGATGACGCCACAGACCGCGCCCGACCGGCTGCGCATGCGCGGCCTCTTCGAGGAGCGGTACGTGGCGATCACGCGCAGGAACCATCCGGCCGTCCTGAACGGGCTGGACCTCGACACGTTCTGCTCCCTGGACCATGTGATCGTCTCGCCGCGTGGTGGTGGCTTCGCCGGCCCGGCCGACGCGGCGCTCGCGGCGCACGGACGCACGCGGCGCGTCGCGTTGTCGGCGCCGGGCTTTCTGATCGTTCCGGAGCTCGTCGCCCGCTGCGACATGGTGGCGCTGGTGCCCTCGCGCATCGCGCACGAGCGTGCCGACCGGCTGCAGATCTTCGAGCCGCCGGTTCCCGTGCCCGGCTTCAGCATCGCAATGGTCTGGCACGACCGCACTGCGGACCACCCTGCCCAGAAATGGCTGCGCAGCCGGCTGGTGCAGCTCTTTGCCCACCCCGCTTAGTAGTGGATCCGGTCCTGCTTCGCCGCCCACTCGTCGAAGACGGCGCGCGCCTCGTCCGCCAGCAGTCGCCTGGACGGCATGGTGCGGGCGTCGATGGGCTTCGCGATCTCTCCGTAGAGGAAGCTGTCGTCGAAGCCGATGGCCGCGGCGTCGGCATGGCCGTTGGCGTAGACGAAGCGGTCCAGACGCGCCCAGTAGGCGGCCGCAAGGCACATGGGACAGGGCTCGCAGCTCGTGTAGAGGACGCAGCCCTTCAGCACATGGTCGCCGAGCTTGCGCGCGGCCGCCCGGATGGCCTCGATCTCGGCATGGGCCGTCGGGTCCTTGCCCGAGGTGACGCGGTTCCAGCCCTCGCCGACGATCACGCCGTCCTTGACCACGACGGCCCCGAAGGGCCCGCCCTCGCCCGCCAGCATCTTCTCCCGGCTCAGCGCGATCGCGCGGCGCAGGAAGCCTTCCTCGTCCATGCCTCGACCCCGTCAACGGCTCCAGGCGTCCAGGATCACCGCTGCCGCGGCCTCGCGCAACGGGGTCCGTGGCGGCTGGGGCGCGCCATCCAGCCGTAGTCCGAACAGCACCTCGACCAGATCGCCGCTTCGCCGGACCTGGCCACGCGCCGCGACTTGCGGATGTTCAGGGACCATGGCGGCGTCGAGGACCGGCTCGACGCAGCAGTCGATCCCGCGGAACAGCTCCGCCCAGTGGGAAAGGGGTCGGGAGGCGACGGCGGCGGCGACCTCGTCCGCCAGGCCGGTCTGCGGCAGCGGCTCGTCCTGCCGGGCGGCCCAGTCGGGCCGCCCCATGGCCTCGCAGAAGGCCGCCCAGAACTTAGGCTCCAGCGCGCCCACGGCGAGGAAGCCGCCATCCGCCGCCCGGTACAGCCGGTAGCAGGCCGTGCCGCCGTCGAGCAGGCCCTGCTCCCGCACCGCGGGCACTCTTCCGCGCGCAGCTGCCGTCAGCGACGCCGCCTGCCAGCCCAGCACAGTCTCCATCAGGCTGAGGTCCAGATGGGCCCCCTGCCCGTCCCGCTCGCGCGCGAAGAGGGCTGCCGCAACCGCGCAGGCGGCCTGGACCGCCGCGGCATGATCGGCTACCGGGGGAAATGCCATGGCCGGAGCCCCGGCGGGACCGGACCCCGACAGGCCGCCGCCCACCGCCATGTAGGTGATGTCGTGCCCGGCCCGCAGCCGGAAGGGTCCATCCTGCCCCCAGCCCGAGAGCGAGGCCACGATGAGGCGCGCGTTGATGGCACGCAGCCGCTCCAGCGGAAAGCCGAGCCTGTCGAGCGTTCCCGGGCGGTAGCTTTCGAGCAGGACGTCGGCCTGCGTCAGCAGCCCCGCCAGCAGCCCGGCCCCTTCGGGGTCCTAGAGGTCGATGCGCACCACGGTCTTGCCGGCGTTCAGCAGCTTGTACCAGGGCGTCATGCCATCGGCGTCGACGGGGCCGAGGACGCGCATGGGATCGCCCGAGGGCGGCTCAACCTTCACGACCTCCGCGCCGAGATCGGCCAGGATCTGGGTCGCCAGCGGCCCGGGCACATACTGGCTGAGGTCGAGGACGCGAACCCCCGCCAGCAGCCGGCGCGTCACGCCGGGGTCCCGCTGAACTGCAGAAGCGACGGCGCCTTGTCGATGATCTCCTCGAGAATTGCCTCGGCGGTCTCGAGATCGTTCCTGATATTGGCGTCCAGCCGTTCCTGCAGGTTGGGATTGCGGAGCTTCTCGTGGGCGTCGTAGAGGCTGCGCAGCTCCGAGATGAAGATCTCCCGCGCACCCAGCGGCAGCACCGTGTTGGCGGAAAGCACGAAGAAGAACTTCATGCTCGCCTTCACCAGGAGCGCGAGCATCAGAGTGTCGAGCCGCTCGTACTCGGCCTGGAGATCGTCCTTGCGGCCCTCGGCCAGGTTGCGGATCCGGCTCTCCACCAGGATGCAGAGCGCCTTGAACTCGCCGACCTTGTCCCGGAACTGCTGGTACGCGATGAAGCTCTGGCGGGCCGCCTCCTTCTGCGCGACAGCGGAGAGCTGCGCCGCCTCGCGCAGCTGGCGTTCCAGGGCCTGGAGAAGCCCGACCGCCTCGCTTCGGGAATAGGTCCTTCGCACCGTTTCGCTCCCGCGCCGACCGGGCATCGCTATAGCATGGGCGGACAGGCCCCGCCACGGGGCCGAGCGCCGCCCGTAACCGGCGGGCCGCGGCTCCGCCCGAGCAGCCGGCAGGCAAAAAGAAGGCCCGCCGGCGCTGCGCGCGGGCGGGCCCCGTAACAGGTCTGCGGAAGGCCGGCCGCCGCGCCCCATCCGGGACGGGCGGCCGGCGCGGCCGTCATTCGACCATTTCGGGCACCTTCTCCTCGTCCTCCTCGGACTTCGGCGGGTTCGGGTACTCGAAGCTCAGCTTGTCGTCCTCGACCGTCACGCGGACGAGGCCGCCCTTGGCGAGCTTGCCGAAGAGAAGCTCCTCGGCCAGCGGCTTCTTGATGTTCTCCTGGATCACGCGGGCCAGCGGACGGGCGCCGTAGAGCGGGTCGTAGCCCTTGTCGCCCAGCCACTCGCGGGCCTTGTCGGACAGCTCGATGGTGACGCCACGGTCGGCCAGCTGGGCCTCGAGCTGCATCACGAACTTGTCGACGACCTGCGAGATGATGTCCTTCGTGAGGGCCTGGAAGGGGATGATCGCGTCCAGCCGATTCCGGAATTCCGGCGTGAACAGCTTGTTGATCGCCTCCATGTCCTCGCCGATCCGCTTCTCGCGCTCGAAGCCGATGGCCGGCTTGGCGAGGTCGGCGGCGCCCGCGTTGGTGGTCATGATCAGGATCACGTTCCGGAAGTCGACCGTCTTGCCGTTGTGGTCGGTCAGCTTCCCGTGATCCATGACCTGCAGGAGGATGTTGTAGAGGTCAGGATGGGCCTTTTCGATCTCGTCGAGCAGCATCACGCAGTGCGGATGCTGGTCGACGGCGTCGGTCAGGAGCCCGCCCTGGTCGAAGCCGACATAGCCCGGAGGCGCACCGATCAGCCGGCTGACCGTATGCCGCTCCATGTATTCCGACATGTCGAAGCGGATCAGCTCGATGCCGAGCGTGCGGGCCAGCTGCCGCGCGACCTCGGTCTTGCCGACGCCGGTCGGCCCGGAGAACAGGTAGTTGCCGATCGGCTTCTCGGGGTCGCGCAGCCCGGCGCGGGCCAGCTTGATCGCCGAGGACAGCGCATCGATCGCCTTGTCCTGACCGAAGACCATGGTGCGCAGGTCGCGCTCCAGGTTCATCAGGACCTGCTTGTCGTCGCGGCTGACGGACTTCGGGGGGATGCGGGCGATCTTGGCGACCACGCCCTCGACGTCCTTGACCGAGATCGTCTTCTTGCGACGGCTCTCGGGAAGAAGCATCTGGGCCGCGCCGACCTCGTCGATGATGTCGATCGCCTTGTCCGGCAGCTTGCGGTCGCCGATGTAGCGCGCCGACAGCTCCACCGCCGAGCGGATCGCCTCATTGGTGTAGCGAACCCGGTGGTACTTCTCGTAGTAGGGCTTGATGCCCTGGAGGATCTTGATGGCGTCCTCGATCGAGGGCTCGTTCACGTCGATCTTCTGGAAACGGCGGACGAGCGCCCGGTCCTTCTCGAAGTAGTTCCGGTATTCCTTGTAGGTCGTGGAGCCGATGCAGCGCAGCGCGCCGCTGGCGAGCGCCGGCTTCAGCAGGTTCGAGGCGTCCATGGCCCCGCCCGAGGTGGCGCCGGCGCCGATCACCGTGTGGATCTCGTCGATGAACAGAACCGCGTTGTCCTGGGCCTCGAGCTCGGAGAGGACGGCCTTGAGCCGCTCCTCGAAGTCGCCGCGATAACGCGTGCCGGCCAGCAGGGCGCCCATGTCCAGCGAATAGATGATCGCGGTCTCCAGGACGTCGGGCACCTCGCCGTTCACGATGCGCCGCGCCAGGCCCTCGGCGATCGCGGTCTTACCCACGCCCGGGTCGCCCACATAGAGCGGGTTGTTCTTCGAGCGGCGGCACAGGATCTGGATCGTTCGCTCGACCTCCTGCTCCCGGCCGATCAGCGGGTCGATCTTGCCCGAGGCCGCCTTCTTGTTCAGGTTGACGCAGTACGCCTCGAGCGCTTCGGTACCCTTCTTCACGACCTTCTCCGCCGCTGCGTCCTCGTCGGCACCGGAAACCCGCCGCGTCTCGGTACGACCGGGGGCCTTCGCGATTCCGTGGGAGATGTAGTTCACCGCGTCAAACCGGGTCATCTCCTGCTCCTGCAGGAAATAGACCGCGTGGCTCTCACGCTCAGAGAACAACGCTACCAGCACATTGGCTCCAGTCACCTCCTCGCGGCCAGACGACTGGACATGGATGGCGGCGCGCTGCAGCACACGCTGGAAGCCTGCCGTGGGCTTCGCGTCCTCCCCGCGGTTCGTCACGAGGTTGGCGAGCTCGTTGTCGAGGTACTCACTCAGCTCCGACCTCAGCTTGTCGAGATCGACTCCGCAAGCCCGGAGGACGGCCACCGCGTCCTGATCTTCCGTAAGGGCAAGCAGCAGATGCTCGAGGGTGGCGTATTCGTGTCGGCGCTCGTTGGCGTACGCAAGGGCTCGGTGCAGTGATTGCTCGAGGTTACGCGAGAGCATACCGGGCTAATCCTTCTCCAAGGTGCACTGTAGAGGGTGCTGATGCTGCCTGGCGAAATCCATCACTTGTGTGACCTTGGTCTCTGCCACCTCGTAGGTGAAGACACCACAGATCCCGACTCCCCGCTTATGCACATGGAGCATGATGCGGGTTGCCTCTTCGCGGGATTTGTTGAAGAAGCGTTCCAGCACATGAACGACGAACTCCATAGGAGTGTAGTCGTCGTTCAACATTAGTACTTTGTACATAGAGGGCTTCTTGGTTTTCGGCTTTGTCTTTACGACAATGCCGGTCGCAATCCCCTCGTCTCCGTTCTTGTCGCTGTCGGCCATGAGCGGTGCGTGCAACCATCGAAGGATATCCTCATCGGATAATATGAGAACTCCCTCGGCGCTTGGAAGGGGCGATCTGGAAAGACCCAATCCTGTCACCCCGACGCCCGCGGCCACCGCCACGCCGTCCAGCGCCGCCGGGATGAGCGCCCCGAACGGGACGGGCTTCCGAAACGAGCCAGGGCCTCGACCCATGCGTTTCTTTCTGCCCGCAAAGAACTAAACCCGGGGCCGGGCCTCAGGTTGCCTCCACCGGAACCGGTCTGGCGGAAAATATTGGGCATACCCTCCCTCGAAAGGGTGCCGGAAAAGGCGAAGGCCCGGCCGCACAAGCGGCCGGGCCTCCCCGAGCATCGACACTCCGGCGCATGCCGCGCACCCATGGCGCCGGCCGGCGCGCGGTGCCGGATCAGGCGGCGATCGGCTTGGAGAGCTTCTCGACCGCGGCGTTGACGCGCGCGTTGATGGGCTCCAGCGCCTCGTTGGCCACCTTGACGCCAATTTCCGAGAGCTTGGTGCCCTCGGCGACCAGGCTGTCGAAGGACGACTTCGCGAAGCCCGTCTGGAGGTCCACCAGCTCGCGGACGGTCTTCACGCCGATCATGGCCTTGCCGGTGGCCACGCCGACCTCGAGCGAGGCCTGCCCAAAGGCGATCAGCGCGCGGCTCATCTCCTCGACGCCCTTGGCGACGATCGCCTGCGACTGGATGACGGCATCGACGTTCTGCTTGCCGAAGCTCGCCAGTTCCTCATAGCTCCGGAAGAACTTCTGGCTGGTCTTCTCGATCTGGTCCCGGGCCACGGACATGACCTGCTCGTAGTTCCGGGTGGCGGCATCCTGGCCGACCTTCACCAGGTTCTCGACGGTCTGCTTGGCCTCGGTGGCGGCGTCTTCGACGCTCTTGGTCGGCACGGTCTTGGTACGGGTCGTCATTTCGCGTATCCTCTCCTCTGGCCACGCAGCCGGACAGGGCGCGGGGCTTCGCTTTCGGACTCAGTCGATGCTGCACTGCAGCAATGGCCTAAATCTAAGCGCGCATTCCGTGATGTCAACCCGATTTTTGTGCACTGCACAATAAGTCGCAGGGTCACGTTAACGGCGCGTTCACCAACGGCGGGGCCAGATGGCGCGCCTCCCTCCTGACGGCCTTCGGAACCCCGCATGACTTACTGCCTGGGCATCAAGATCAAGGAAGGCCTCATCGGCCTGTCCGACGGGCGCATCACCGCCGGGACGCAGGTGACCGCGGCGCGCAAGGTCACCATGATGGGCGCCGGCGGCCACCGCTTCTTCGTGATGACGAGCGGCCTGCGCAGCGTGCGCGACAAGACCCTGGCCTATTTCCGCCGCGAGATGGGGAACACCCATGGCGGCAGCTACGCCACCATGCTGGACGCGCTGGGCGGCTTCACGCACAGCCTGCGGCAGGTCGCGGCCGAGGACCGCAAGGCGCTCGAGGAGTCGAAGCTCAACTTCAACATGCATGCGATCATCGGCGGACGTCTGGCCGAGGATCCCGAGCCCTGCATGTACCTTGTCTATCCCGAGGGGAACTGGATCGAGGTCGACGAGCGCACGCCCTACCTTTCCATCGGCGCTACCGCCTATGGCAAGCCGATCCTGGACCGAGCGCTGCGCTTCGACACGCCGATGCGCACGGCGCTGAAGCTCGCCTACCTCTCCTTCGATTCCAGCCGCTACAGCTCGGCCGACGTCGGCTTCCCCATTGACCTCGTGACCTACGGCAATGCCGACCGGCGCTGGCGCGAGGCGCAGTTCGACTACGACGACATGGTCGATCAGCGCCAGTGGTGGAACAGGAACATCACCGACCTCGCCCGCCGGATGCCCGACGGCCCCTGGGCCGGCACGCTGCTGAACCCCGAGCAGGCCGAGGCCGACGGTCCTGCGGGGTAAGCGCGGGGAATAGGCCGCGGACCTGGCTCAGGGCGGCAGGGCCGCCTCTTCCACCACCTGGCGGGCGGCGACGATGCCGACGAACCATTCGCCCTGGTGGCAGCCATTGGCAAACCAGTAGCTGCCGGTGGGGAGGCTCGCCCGGGTGCCTGCCCGGCCGCGAAGGCCCGCCACCTTGACGGCGGCCACCAGTGCTGCGAATTGCGGCCGCGACAGCACGACTTCCGGGCCGTCGGGGCGAAGCTGCCCGAGCGGCGCATCGGCCGAGAGGCGGGAGAGCTCGCCGACGAGGATCGAGCGCGTCTCCAGCCGGGCGCCCTCCGTGGTCTCGCGGAGATCGAAGGTCCTGATGCGGTCCGAGCCCGGGACGGTATGGATCATGCGCAGGCGCGTCGGCTCGGCGGGACGGCACTGCGCGCGCAGGTCGTCGCCGCTGACGTAACGGACCCATGTCAGCGGGCCGCCGCCCGCCGGTTCCGGCAGCGACGCGCAGGCGCCGAGCACCGATACGGCGACGAGCGGGCCCGCGAGGCGAGCTGCGAGGCGAAGGGCTTCCCGTGACCGGGCCGGTCCGGCGGCATTGCTCATGCAATAGGAATCGCATGCAACGCGCACATGCCCGCGAGGCGCGCTCGGCTTATACCAATTCCCCACCCCATCCGTTCGGGCGGGAAGCGCGGGGAAGGCTCCGACGTCAACGGCTTGGAAGCAGCTCATGGCCCACGGCGAAGCCAAGGCCGCTTCAGGCGATCTCGCCGGCCAGGAGCGCTCCGCGCGATGCCATGAAGTACAGCCCCATGTGATGGGCGAGGTCCTGCGGATGCGTCGCCGTCGCGGGAAGTGACAGCCTCTCGACCACCTCCGCCGGCAGGTCGTAGGTCGCGCATCCGGGCTCGTAGACGACGATGTCGCGCAGCGCGCCGAGAAGCCCGTGGTTCCGGGCCGACAGCAGCGTCAGCACGAAGTCCATCACGCAGATGTCGGTGCAGATGCCGACCACGACGACTGCGCCAAGCCCGTTGGCCGTGATCCATTCGGCGGCGCTGTTCCTGCCGCGCGCGTCGATGGCACCTACGAATCCGTTGATGCAGTCCTTCCGGATCAGGGTCGCCACCGGAGAGGTCTCGAGCCAGGCGAGGTCCGCGACCAGGTTCTCCTGGCCGGTGCCGATCTCGCAATGGGGCGGATAGGGCGGCTCGGGCTTGCCGGGCTCGTGGGTGTCGAGAAAGGCGAGGACCGGCCAGCCCTGCGCCTCGAAGCGCCGGGCCAGCGTCACGGTCTCGCGCAGCATGCGGTCGACCTGCGCGTTCGGCGCGGCCGGGGCCAGCGGACCGCATCCCACGGTGCAGAAGCCGTTGACCTCGTCGACGATCACGAGGCCCGTCGGCCGGGAGCCGGGATCAAAGGTGGCGAGCGCGACCGGCATCGCCCGAGCGAGATCGGCCAGCGCGACGCCCCGTTCCAGAAGACCGATCATGCCCCCTCTCCTTTCGGACCGGAGGGCAGCAAACCAGAAGCCCGGGACGGCCGCAACACCGGTCCGGACCGCCTTGGCGGTCCGGACCGGGCACGCGGGTCAGGTCGAGACCTTGTCCCTGCGGGCATTGATCTCGAGGCGCGAGGGACGGCCGACGCAGCTGTAGGCGAAGCCGGCCATCTCCATGTCCTCGGGATTGTAGACGTTGCGCAGGTCGACCATCACCGGCGCGCGCATCAGGTCGACCACGCGCTTGAGATCGAGGGCGCGGAACTCGTTCCATTCCGTCAGGATGGCGACGCAGTCCGCATCCGGCAGCGTGTCGTAGGCGCTGGTGCACCACTCGACGCCGGGGATCATCTTCTCGGCCTCGTGCATGCCGGCCGGGTCGTAGGCCCGGACCTTGGCGCCCGCCGCCTGGAGCGCGGGGATGATGTCCAGGGACGGGGCGTCGCGCATGTCGTCGGTGTTCGGCTTGAAGGTCACGCCGAGCACCGCCACCGTCTTGCCCTGCAGGCTGCCGCCGCAGGCCTCGACGATGCGGTCGGCCATGGCCTTCTTCCGCTTCGTGTTGATGTCGACGACGGTCTCGATGATGCGCAGGGGCGAGCCGTAGTCCTGGGCGGTCTTGACCAGCGCCAGCGTGTCCTTCGGGAAGCAGGAGCCGCCGTAGCCGGGACCCGGGTGCAGGAATTTCTTGCCGATGCGGCCGTCCAGCCCGATGCCCTTGGCGACGTCGTGGACGTCGGCACCGACCTTCTCGCAGAGATCGGCGATTTCGTTGATGAAGGTGATCTTGGCCGCGAGGAAGGTGTTCGCCGCGTACTTGATCAGCTCGGACGTCTCGAGCGAGGTCATCACGATCGGCGTCTCGATCAGGTACAGCGGCCGGTACAGCGCGCGCATGACGGCACGGGCGCGATCGCTGTCGGTGCCGATCACAACCCGGTCGGGCCGCATGAAGTCCTCGATGGCCGAGCCCTCGCGCAGGAACTCGGGGTTCGAGCACACGTCGAACTCGGCGTCGGGCCGGGTCCGGCGGATGATCTTGGCGACCTCGCGGCCGGTGCCGACCGGCACGGTCGACTTGGTGACGACGACCGTGTAGCCCTTCAGGTTCAGGGCGATCTCCTCGGCGGCGCCGTAGACGTAGGAGAGGTCGGCATGACCGTCGCCGCGGCGGGACGGAGTGCCGACCGCGATGAACACCGCGTCGGCGTCGGGCACCGCGTGCTCGATCTCGGTGGTGAAGCCGAGCCGGCCGGCCTTGACGTTCTTGGCGACGAGATCGTCGAGCCCGGGCTCGTAGATCGGGATCTCGCCGCGCTTCAGACGCTCGATCTTGCCCGCGTCCTTGTCGACGCACATGGTCGAGACGCCGAACTCGGAGAAGCAGGCGCCGGAGACGAGCCCGACGTAACCGGTGCCGATGACCGCAATACGCATGACGGTCCCTTTCAGGGGCTACGGAAGAAGAGTGATTTCAGTAATCGGGACGGCCCGTCAGACGAGCTTGGCGACCATGGCGCGGACCTTGTCCGCCATGTCCGGGCGCGCCAAGGCGAAGGCCAGGTTGGCCTCGAGCCAGCCGAGCTTGTCGCCGCAGTCGTAGCGAGTGCCCTCGAACCGCAGACCGTGGAAGGGTTGACGGCCGATCAGCCGCGCCATGCCGTCGGTCAGCTGGATCTCGCCGCCGGCGCCGCGCTCGTGGCGCTCGAGCTCGTCGAAGACCTCGGGCTGCAGGATGTAGCGGCCGATGATCGAGAGGGTGGACGGTGCATCGGCCGGCTTGGGCTTCTCGACCAGGCCGCGGACCTCGACCAGGGCGCCATTCTCGGCGCCGGTGTCCAGGATGCCGTACCGGTCGGTCTGCTCCCGCGGCACATCGACGACGGCCACAACGTTGCCGCCGATGCCGTCATAGGCCTCGACCATCTGCTTCAGGCAGGGCTGCTCGCCCAGGATCACGTCGTCGGGCAGCAGCACGGCGAAGGGCTCGTCACCGACCTGGGCCCGCGCGCACCAAACCGCGTGGCCGAGGCCGAGCGGCTGCTTCTGGCGCGTCGCGAACAGCTTGCCCGGCGGGATCTCGGCCTCGCGGGCGACCTCGAGCTGCGCGGTCTTGCCACGGCCTTCGAGCGTCCTGTAGAGCTCCCCCGCGATGTCGAAATGGTCCTCGAGCGCCTGCTTGCCCTGGGCCGTGACGAAGATGAACTCCTCGATCCCGGCCGCCCGCGCCTCCTCGACCGCATGCTGAATCAGAGGCTTGTCGACGAGCGGCAGCATCTCCTTGGCCATGACTTTCGTCGCCGGCAGGAAGCGGGTACCCAGTCCGGCGACCGGGAAGACCGCCTTGCGCACTCTCTTTGCCATCTCGCTCACTTCGTCATCGATCGTCAGCGCGGGACAAACCCTTGTCCTTCAAGGCACTGCCCGCTGGCGACGACTTGTGCCACAACGCCAGAGCGGGTCGCAACCTACCCATGCGGACGCCGGAGGCGCGATTTGGCCGCAGGCGTCGATCCCGGGTAGGTAGAAGGCACCGTCCCGTCGGGGTGGCCCGTATGCCGCGCCGCACGCGCCCTTGCTGTTCGGCCGACTGGACAAGCCGACACGGCCATGCCATCTCGCCTAACCCGCGGACGACCGCGCAGGCCATGACGCCAAGCCCGATGACCGAAGCCCCAGCCCCTTCCGTCTCCCCGCACGTCCTCCTCGTCGAAGATGACTGGGCCATCGGTGCGCTGTTCGAGGACGTCCTCGCCGAGGAAGGCTACCGCGTCACGCTGGCCATCAACGGCGAGAAGGCGCTGGAGATCGACGCGCGGCTCCCGGCCGATCTCCTGGTGACAGACCTCCGCATGCCCGGAATGACCGGCCGGGAGCTTGCCCAGCGCATGCGCGCGCGACACCCGGACCTGCCGATCGTCGTCGTCAGCGGCCTGCTCGAGGAGGCCGGCGATCTCGGCCGCGATGGCGCGCCGACGGTCCTGCTCCAGAAGCCCGTGGACACCAGCGCGCTGGTCCGCCACGTGGCGATGCTGCTGCACCGGCCCGGCTGAGGCCGCGCCTCCCGCGGAGGCCGCGCCCCCTGGCGTCAGTCCGGACGCAGCCAGACGGCGGCGTCATGGAAGGCGCCGCCGCCGTTGGGCGGCGCCGGATCCGACCCGATCAGCACGTTGATGCCGACCCCGCCGGGGAAAGCCTCCGCCGGCCAAATGCCCTCGACCACCAGCACCCCCGGCCGGACGCCGTCGAAGGGGCGCGCATGCAGGCGCACGACGCCCCGCCGGTTGCCGAGCTGCACAAGCCTTCCCTCGGTGAGCCCCAGACGGGCGCAGTCCTCGGGATGGACGAGGACCGTCGGGCGACCCTCGCGGCGGCGCGAGCCCGGCGTCTCCGTGAAGCTGGAGTTCAGGAACTGGCGCGCCGGCGGGGTGATCAGGCGGAACGGGTGCTCCGCATCGGCCGCCTCGATCAGCGGCGCATGGTCCGGCAGCTCCGGCAGCCCCGCCGCCTGCGGCCCCAGCGCCGCCCAGTCGGCCCGGAACCGGAAGCGTCCGTCCGGGAAGCCGAAGCCCCTGGCGAACTTGGAATCCACGCCCTCCATCGCATCGACCCAGCGCAGCCGCGCCATGGTCTCCATGTCGGGCCAGCCCGACGCGCGCAGCGTCGCGTCGGCGATCTCCCGGGCGCTCATCCGGAAGCCCGGATGCTCCGCCCCCAGCCGCGCCGCCAGCGCGCAGACCAGCTCATGGTTCTCCCGGCACTCGCCCGGCGGGTCGATCTGGCGCAGGGCGACCTGCAGGTGGACCTGCCCTCCCGCAGTGTAGAGGTCGTCGTGCTCGATCATCATGGTGGCCGGCAGCACCACGTCGGCAAGGCGCGCGGTCTCCGTCATGAACTGCTCATGCACGCAAAGGAACAGGTCGTCGCGCATCAGCCCGCTGCGGACCAGGCCGGACTCCGGGGCGACATCGGCGGGATTGCAGCTCTGGACGATCATCGCGGTGACCGGAGGCCCTCCACCCAGTGCCGCCGGGTCGCCGGCGAGGACCGGCCCGATCTCGCACATGTCCAGGACACGGGTCGCGGGATCGATCAGGTCCGCGCCCTCGATCAGCCGCTTGTCGATGTGGAAGATCGCCGCGTTCGCGTACAGCGCCCCGCCGCCGCGATGCGCCCAGGCCCCGGTGACCACGGGCAGGCAGGTCACGGCATGCATCTGCGCCGCGCCGTTGCGCGAGCGCGAGAAGCCATAGCCGAGGCGCAGGAAGCTGCGCGGGGTTTCGCCGTAGAGACGGGCGAAGGCCTCGATCTCGGCCGCGGGAATGCCGGTGATGCCCTCGGCCCAGGCCGGGTCGCGCGTGGCCAGGTGCCGCTCCAGCTCCTCGGCCCCGCTGGCATGGCGCGCCATGTACTCGCGGTCGGCCAGGCCGTCGCGGAAGAGCACGTGCATCACCGCGCAGGCGAGCGCCCCGTCGGTGCCCGGCCGGGGCATCAGGTGCAGGTCGGCAGCCTCGGCCGTGCCGGTCCGGTAGGGATCGACGACCACGAGCCTGGCCCCGCGCGTCTTCCGCGCCCGGGTCACGTGCGTCATCACGTTGACCTGGGTTCCCACGGGATTGCCGCCCCAGACCACGATCAGGTCGCTCTCCGCGATCTCCCGCGGGTCGGCCCCGCGCTTCACCCCGTGCCCCGCGAGCCAGCCGGCGTCGGCAAGCGCCGTGCAGATCGTCCGCTTCTGCCGGGACCAGCCCATGGCATGGGTCAGCCGCAGGATCCCGTCGCGCTGGACCAGCCCCATGGTGCCCGCGTAGCTGTAGGGCCAGACGGTCTCGGCCCCGTGCCGCTCGGCGGCCTCCCGCAGCCGGGCCGCGACCAGGTCCAGCGCCTCGTCCCATGACGCCTCGCGCCAGCGCCCCTCGCCCTTGGCGCCCACGCGCAGCAGCGGAACGGTCAGCCGGTCCGGGTGGTGCACCCGCTCCGCGTAGCGGGCGACCTTCGCGCAGACGACGCCCGCGGTGTAGGAGTTGTCCGCCGCTCCGCGCACCCGCCCGATGCGCCCGGGCCCGAGCTTCTCGACCTCGAGCGCGCAGGTGCTGGGGCAGTCGTGGGGGCAGACCGAGGGCACGAAGACGGGGGATGCGGCCTCGGGCAGGGCGGTATCTGGAACTGCGGCGTCTGGCACGGGAAGCTCGGCGGGATGGACGGTGCGGCCGATCCTAAGGCCGTACCGCGCGAGACGGAAGCGGCGCGACAGCGCGGCGGCGGACGGCGCGGCGCCGCCCAATCCGCCTCAATCGGGGCTTGCACGCGGTCCTTTGCCGTGCTGGTCTGCACGGAATCGAGGCGATGCAAGGGGATCGGATGTTCCTGTGGGAACTGCTGGTGGTCGTTCTGCTGATCATGCTGAACGGCTTCTTTGCCATGTCCGAACTTGCCCTGGTCTCGGCCCGTCGCGCGCGTCTCCAGCAGATGGCCGATGAAGGAAGCCGCGGCGCGCGCGTCGCGATGGCGCTTGCCGAGGATCCCAGCCGCCTGCTCTCGACCGTGCAGATCGGCATCAGCCTGGTCGGCGTGCTGGCCGGCGCCTACGGCGGCGCCACCCTCGCGGGGTACCTGGCTGTATGGCTCCGCGACGTGCCGCCGCTCGCCCCCTATGCCGACGGCCTGTCGATCGCCCTGGTGGTCATAGCCATCACCTACCTGTCCCTGATCATCGGCGAGCTCGTGCCCAAGCGCTTCGCGCTGGCGAATGCCGAGCCGATCGCGGCGCTGGTGGCCAGGCCCATGGCGCTGATCGCGCGCATCGCCAGCCCCGTCGTCTGGTTCCTCGGCATCTCCACCGACTTGGTCATGCGTGTCCTCGGCCTGCGCTCCGAGAAGGAGTCGACGGTCACCGAGGAGGAGGTGAAGACCATGATCGCCGAGGGCACGGAGAGCGGCGTCTTCGCGCCTGAGGAGCGGGAGCTGATCGAGAGCGTGCTGCGCCTCGCCGACCGCACCGTGCGCGGCATCATGACCCCGCGCCCGGACGTGGTCTGGCTGGACATCGAGGACGATCCGGACCTGATCCGCCGCGAGATCGCCGAGGGCGCCCATTCCCGCCTTCCCGTCTGCCGCGGCGACCTGGACGAGGTGCTGGGGATCGTTCACACCAAGGCGCTGCTGGACGCGGCGCTGGCGGGAAAGCCCTTCGACCTCCGCGCCGCCCTGACCAAGCCGCTGGTCGTCCATGACGGGACCCCGGTGCTGCGCCTGCTGGAGCTGTTCCGCCAGTCGGGCGTCCACATGGCGGTGGTCGTCGACGAGTACGGCTCGGTCGAGGGCCTGGCCACCGTCACCGACATCCTGGAGGCCATCGCCGGCGAGCTGCCGGAGCTCGGCCGCGAGGACGAGCCCGGCGTCGTCCGCCGCGAGGACGGCACCTGGCTGGTGGACGGCATGCTGCCCATCGACGAGGTCGAGGCGCGCCTGTCCCTGCGCAACATGCGGGGTGAGGACGACTTCCACACCCTTGCCGGGTTCGTGCTGCGCCGGCTGGGACGCATTCCGAAGCCGACCGACGCCTTCGTCTGGGAAGGCGTCCGCTTCGAGGTCATCGACATGGACGGCCGGCGGGTGGACAAGGTGCTGATCTGTCCGCCTCCGCCGCCCGAGGAGGACGGGCACCTGCTCTGACGGGCGGAACCGCGCAGGGAGACGGGAACATGCCGGGAAACGATCGAGATCATGACCATGAACACGGCGACGGGCATGACCACGCGCCTGTCGACTGGCGCGACCACGGGGTCAAGGTGATCCCCGGGAACAGCCTGGACCCGAACACGGCCCAGACGCCCGGCATGAACCGGGCGGCCGCCATCAACGCGGCCCGCGTCGGAGCCCAGAAGATCTGGGCCGGGACGGTCACGATCCATCCCAACGCCAAGACGGGGGCGCACCACCACGGCGCGCTGGAAAGCGTGATCTACGTCGTCCGCGGCCGGGCACGGATGCGCTGGGGCGAACATCTGGAGTTCACGGCCGAGGCGGGACCCGGCGACTTCATCTACGTGCCGCCCTACGTCCCCCACCAGGAGATCAACGCCAGCACGGAGGAGCCGCTGGAATGCGTCCTGGTTCGCAGCGACCAGGAGGCGGTCGTGGTGAACCTGGACATCGAGGCGGCGGAGACGGTGGAGGAAGTCGCCTGGGTGGACCCAATCCACCGCGGCTGAGGCCGCTCAGGCGGGAAGGTTGCCGGGCAGCGGCGCCTGATGGCGGTAGAAGCGCGGGTCGCTGAGCGCTGCCAGCGAAACCGTCTTGCGGTCGATCGGATAGTCGACGCGGGCGATCCGGGCATGAGGCGCGGCGCAGCCCGCCGGCCGCAGGATGTCGACCACGCGCCAGAGGCCGGAATGGAAGACGCCGACCTGCGCGAAGCACTCGCCGGGTTGGATCGCCATCGCAGCCTCCTTCTTCGGGACCGCCGACGCGGCGGGAATGGGACTATAGGACGAGGCGGCGCCTGCCTCCATCAGACGAAGGACAGCGGCGCCATACCGAAGCGCTCTGACTTCCGGCCAGGGCGGAGCTCCGCCTAGGCCGCAAGCGGCGTGATCAGGCCTTCGAGCCGGTCCAGCCCGGCGATCAGACCGGACAGTGCCGTATCCGTGTGCAGTCGGGCGGTTTGCCAGGCATCCTCCGGCGCGCGCCGGACATCCTCGATCCGCGCCGCGACGCGGTTGCATCCGCCACGCAGCAGGTCGAGCTCGTGCTGCCAGGCGCGGCGGTCGATCCCGCGTACCCTTTGCACCCGCGCCTGGAGTCGGTCGAGCCGGCCGGCAGCCTCGGCCAGGGCGGTGGTGGCGTCGGTCAGGTAACGGTCACGTCGCATGTCCATGCGCTCCTCCGGGCCGAGGGCCCGCGATCCGGGACAGTCATGCTCTGGGATCTCTCTAGCAAGAAGCGCGCCATCGCCTGCAAGGCTGCGCAAGACGCAAACCCCGGGAAGGCATCTTGGTTCCCGCCGGCAGCGCGAAATTTGCTTGCCCCAACAACAGTCCCCACAACACGACAGTACAACATCCGTCACCTCAAAGTAACTGTACTTCTTTCACACGAAAACCGGATTCAGATTTGAACAACCCTCGCTGCATCGGTTTCATCCAGCAGATCTCCGCGCGAACTTCATCAGTATTGTCGCGGCGCAGCAAAAGGAACGGACCATGGTCTTCGAGAAGCTGGATTTCGACGGGCACGAGCAGGTCGCCTTCGTGACGGATCGGCAGACCGGGCTGCGCGCCGTCATCGCGATCCACGACACGGCGCGCGGGCCCGCGTTGGGCGGCTGCCGCATGTGGCGCTACGGCAGCGAGGACGAGGCGGTGCGCGACGTCCTGCGGCTGTCGCGCGGAATGAGCTACAAGAACGCCCTGGCCGACCTGCCCTTCGGCGGCGGCAAGTCGGTGATCCTCGGCTGCCCGCGCACGGGCAAGACGCCGGCCCTGATGGCCGCGATGGGGCGCGCCGTCGAGCGGCTGTGCGGCCGCTACGTGATCGCCGAGGATGTCGGCACCACGGTCGAGGACATGGCGGAGATCCGCGGCCAGACGGCGCATGTCGCAGGGCTGGCCGAGGGCAGCGGCGATCCGTCGCCGGCGACGGCCTGGGGCGTGTTCCAGGGCCTGCGGGCGGCGGTCGACCACAAGCTGCGGCGCAACAGCCTCGACGGGCTGCGCGTGGCGGTCCAGGGGCTGGGCCATGTGGGCCGGCAGCTCTGCGGTCACCTGGCCCGGAACGGCGCCCGGCTGACGGTCACAGACATCGACGACGAGCGCACGCGGGAAGCGGCGGAAAGCCTGGGCGCCACGGTGGTCGCGCCGGAAGCCATCTACGACGTGGAGGCCGATGTCTTCGCACCCTGCGCGCTGGGCGCGGTGATCAACGACGGGACGGTGCCCCGCCTGAAGGTCGCAGTCGTGGCGGGCGCCGCGAACAACCAGCTCGCCGAGCCCCGGCACGGCGCGCTGCTGGCCGAGCGCGGCATCCTCTACGCCCCGGATTACGTGATCAATGCCGGCGGCGTCATCAACATCAGCCACGAGCGCGGCGGCTACGACCGCGAGCGCGCCTTCGCCCATGTGGCGCGCATCGGCGATACGCTGCGCCTGGTCTTCGAGCGCGCCGCGCAGGACGGCGTCGCCCCCCATGTGGCCGCCGACCACCTGGCGCGGGAGCGGCTTCATCGGGCGGCCTGAGGAAGCCTGAGCGGGAGAAAGAAGGAGGCCGCTACTCGGCGGCGAGCGGAAGCGCAAGCTCCGCGTCCACGCTCTGCGCCTGGTGGCGGTCGACCATCTGGCGCAGGGTCGGGACGCACTTTCCGCATTGCGGGGCGCACTTTCGTGCGCGGAATACGCCGGCCGGCGAGCGCACGCCCTGGTCGAGAGCAGTCCTGACCTGGCGTTCGGTGAAGGCGTTGCAGATGCAGACGTACATGGCGGTCCCGGAAGGGCGTGATCGGGAACCGTCTACGCGAGTTGCGAATGACTGTCAATTGCGGGAACTACCTACCCACCGGTCCGGGACTGTCGCCCGGCGTCGCGCTCTGCTAAGGGTCCCCCATGAGCGATACGGAAGCCTCCACGCCCCGGCCGGAGCCGCTCGGCATGACGGGCTATCTGGCGCCCGAGGGGTTCCTCGACGAGCTGCTGGCGGAACTCGGCGATGCCGCCGCGGTGCATGGCCGGCTGGTGCTGGCGCCCGGCCCTGCCCGCCCCACGGCCTGGGCGCAGAATGTCTGGCACGACCCGGTCCGCATCCCGTTCGGGTCCATCGGCGAAGCGGCGCGTGCGCTCCGCGCGATCCAGCGGAACTGGGCGCTCTACCCGCTGCACCACCATCGGCGGGCGGCGCTGATCCAGGAGAAGCTGCCCCATGTCTCGGCAAAGCCGCTGGTCTTTCCGGCGCCGGCCCCGGCCGCGCCGTTGGGATCCTGGATGCTCGAGGGCGAGCGCGCCCTGATCGCCGCCGCGCACTGCTCGAGCCCCTTCAGAAACGGCGAGGTCACCTTCGTCGAGGATCGCGAGACGCCGCCGAACCGCGCCTATCTGAAGCTTTGGGAGGCGCTGACCGTGATCGGCCGCAAGCCGGGTCCGGGCGACCTATGCCTGGATCTCGGCGCCAGCCCGGGGGGATGGACCTGGGTCCTGCACGAGCTCGGCGCCAGGGTGATCGCGGTGGACAAGGCGCCGCTCGCCCCCGCAGTGGCGGCGTTGCCGCGCGTCGAGGAGCAACGCGGCAGCGCCTTCGGGCTGGACCCCCGCTCTGCAGGGCCCGTCGACTGGCTCTGCTCGGACGTGATCTGCTACCCGGAACGGCTGCTGCGCCTGGTCACAGGATGGCTCGAGGCCGGAATGGCGCGGAACTTCGTATGCACGATC
Organism: Arenibaculum pallidiluteum; assembly: GCF_017355985.1. Lineage (GTDB taxonomy): Bacteria > Pseudomonadota > Alphaproteobacteria > Azospirillales > Azospirillaceae > Arenibaculum > Arenibaculum pallidiluteum. The sequence continues at coordinate 75,730 of NZ_JAFIQU010000003.1, read as the reverse complement.
AAATTCCAGGGGCCGACGGACCATGCGGCGACGCGCGCCTTCATGGCGATCCCCGGCAGCCGGGTGATGCACCTGCACCACAACAAGCATGAGCTGACCTGGATCCGCCTGGACCCGGCCGAGGGTTAGCCCCCGGCCACGCCGCGGCGGCTCAGACGGTCATGTCGACGATCTGGCCGCGCCCCGAGTCGCGGGCGCTCTGCATGACGGTCATGACCGCCTGGGCCTCGACCGCCTGCTGCTGCATCGCGGATTTCAGCCCCACCATGACTAGCTGCGCCTTTGGGTCGAAACCCCGCAGGTCGCCTGCCGCCGAAACGGCCGAACTGATGTCCATCACAACTCCTCCGCGTTCTCGCGTCGGCTGGCTTCAACGTCCTCAGCCTATGGAGTTGCATCGAAAGGGTCAAGGCCGCTACCAATCCCGTCCAATCCAAAGGGACGCGTCGCGCGGCATCGATCATGACGGACACCTCGGCGCACCACTTCGAGGTCCAGACCTTCCACGGCGCCTACTGGCTCGTCGCGCGCCGGGAGGACGACATGGCCTCGGCCATGGCGGCCGCGGACCAGGCGGGGCTGGACGGTGTCGGCGAGGCGGTGCAGGTGGTGCGCTGCGAGGCCTTTCCGTCCTACGGACACGAGGTGCGGACGGTCCTGCGCCGCTGGTCCTCGGGAACGGCGGCCATCGATGCCGGAACGCCGCTGGTTCTACCGGGGACCGAGGAGGTCTGTCAGGATCTGGCCGACCTGCGCGAGGACCGTGGCCGCAATTCCGTGGCCCAGGCCCTCGCCAGATGGCTCGCCGAGAGCGCGCTGACCCCAGTCGAGCTGCTGCATTCCGAGGCGCATGCGCGCCGCCTAGCCGAGGCCGGGGTCGTGCTGCAGGGAGCCGCCCAGAAGGTCGCGGTCGCCCAGGTCCGGGAGAGCGGCACCCCGGTGCAGAAGCGTTTCAAGGACCTGCTGGCCCTGTGCGATTCCGCCCTGGCCGAGATGACGGCCGAGGCGCGGGCCGAGCCGTCCGTGCCCCTGGACGAGGTCGGCTGGGGCGCCTTCTGCGCGGGGCTGTCGGCGCGGCTGCCGGCGTCCCAACTATCCCCGGCCCGGCTGCGTGCGGCGCAGCTCCGCGCGCTCGCCGGCTGGCTGGCGTCCTGCAAGGGCTGGCTCGAACGGGCCGAGCGGATCGGCGCCCTGGTCTCCGCGGACCTGCCGCCCCGGGACCTCGCGCCGCTGGACATGGTGGCGGCTGAGATCGTGGCAGGCCGCGGCGCCCCGGCGGAGCTTGCCGGGCGGGGATCGGACCGCGAGACCCAGATCCGCACGCTGGTCGCCCTGAACGCCGGCGAGACGGACCGCGGACGCGAGCGTCCGACCCTGGCGACGCTCGCGACCCTGATCGGCATGGGCCTGGCGCCGCGCACGCGCTCGGCGATCCGCCGCCGCGTCGCCATCGAGATCGGCGGCGGCGGGCCGCTGCGGGCGGGAGCTTCCCTCGCGATGGAGGTCGAGGCGCTGGCGGAGATCCGCACGGCGCTGCAGGGCAGCCCTCCTCTCGGCGAGGATGCGGAGCTGGCCGAGCTGCTCGAGCGGCGGGCCCTGCGGGCCATCACCCCCGAGGCCGTTCATGGCTGGCTCGACGGCTGCCGCTCGGCCTCCGAGCGCTTCCGGTCCCTGATCCGGCTTGCCGACCGGATCCCCTTCGCTGCCGCCAAGGCGAAGCTCCTGGAATTCGCGCAGGGCACCTGCTCGGTCGAGGACCTGATCCGCGAGGGCGCAGGCTCCGTCCGGGACATCACGGGCTCCGTCCGGGACGTCACGGGCTCCGTCCGGGAGCGTGCGGCGGCGGTTCCGCTGCTGGCCGAGCTGCACCGCGAGGTAACGGCGGCCACCATCGATCCCGGCTCGAAGGCGCGGCTCCAGGACGAGCTCGACGCGGCGCTGCTGGAGCTCCTGCGCACCGATGTGATGGGCGCCGCGAACCGCAGCTATTCCGAACGGGTCGTTACCCTGATCAGGCTGTGCGGGGCCTGTCCGCTGCCCGAGGGACGGGCGCGGTCCATGGCCGTCGAGACCATCGGACGTGCCCTCGCGGGCCAGGAATTCGTATCGTCCTTCCTGAAGCGCTTCAGGACCGAGGCCGAGCGCAAGCAGGCGCTGGGCATGCTGCGGAACCTGCTGCTGGCCTCCGGCCTCGCGCGGGGCGGGTCCGAGGCTTCCCAGCCCCTGGCCGGGACGGGGCGCTGAGAGACGGGGTACTGAGGGACAAAGGACTGAGGGACTGGGCGGCGCTCAGCGGAAGTTCCTGCCTTCGGGAAAGACCCTTTCCGGGCCGCGCTGGCGCGGCTCGGGCGGCGAGCGGCGGACCTCGTCGGCACGCACCAGCCCGTCGCCCCGGAAGCCGTCCGGGTCGGCCGTCAGCAGAGCCAGCCGGTCCGAGACGTCGGTCAGGCGATCGACCTTCAGATGGACGACCTTGTGCTCGCCCTCCCCCTCGCTCTCGACGGTGCCGGTGGCGGCCAGCAGCTTGGCCGTCAGCAGCTCGCGCCGGAAGCGCTCGAAGGTCGCGCCGAAGACCACCAGGTTGGCGATCCCGGTCTCGTCCTCCAGGGTCACGAAGACCACCCCCTTGGCGGTTCCGGGGCGCTGGCGCACCAGGACCAGGCCGGCCACCGTCGCCCGCGCGCCGTCGCGCAGCCCGGCCAGGTCGCCGCACGGGCGGATGCGGGCCATGGCGAGCCCGTCGCGCAGCAGCGCCACCGGATGGCACTTCAGCGAGAGCGACAGGCTGGAGTAATCCTCGACCACGTGCTCGCCCAGCGGCATCTCGGGCAGGCGCACGGCAGGCTCGGGGGCTGCGGCGCCGTCGGGCAGGCGGCCGAAGAGGGGCAGCGGCGCCTCGCCCAGGGCCTCGACCGCCCAAAGCGCCGCGCGCCGATCCAGCCCCATGGAGCGGAAGGCGTCGCCCCGCGCGAGGACCGCCAGCACGGCGGGGCCAAGCCCTGTGCGCCGCCAGAGATCGCGGGGATCGACGAAGGGCCCGCCCCGCAGGCGCTCCGCGGCCAGCTCGGTCATCTCGGCCTCGCGCAGGCCCTTGATCTGGCGGAAGCCCAGGCGCAGGGCGAGCCACGCGCCCGCCTGTTCTTCCAAGGTGCAGTCCCAGTCCGAGTGGTTCACGTCGGGCGGGCGCACCGCGACCCCATGCTCGGCCGCGTCGCGGACGATCTGCGCCGGCGCGTAGAAGCCCATGGGCTGACTGTTCAGGAGGGCGCAGGCGAAGACCTCGGGGTGGCGGCACTTGATCCATGCCGAGACGTAGACGAGCTTCGCGAAGCTCGCCGCGTGGCTCTCGGGAAATCCGTACTCGCCGAAGCCCTCGATCTGGCGGAAGCAGCGCTCGGCGAAGTCCCGCGCATAGCCGTTGGCGACCATGCCCTCCACCAGCTTGTCCCGGAAGCGGTGGATCTCGCCGGTGCGCTTGAAGGTCGCCATGGCCCGGCGGAGCTCGTCCGCCTCGGACGGCGAGAAGCCGCCCGCGACGATCGCGATCTTCATGGCCTGCTCCTGGAAGAGCGGCACGCCCAGCGTCTTGCCCAGGACCTCCTTCAGCTCCTCCTTGGGGTAGTCGACCTTCTCCCTGCCCTCGCGCCGGCGCAGATAGGGATGGACCATGCCGCCCTGGATCGGCCCCGGGCGCACGATCGCCACCTCGATCACGAGGTCGTAGAAATTCCTGGGCTTCATGCGCGGCAGCATGGACATCTGCGCCCGGCTCTCGACCTGGAAGACGCCCAGGCTGTCGGCGCGCGAGAGCATGTCGTAGACCGCGGGATCCTCGCGCGGGACGGTCGCGATCTCGAGCTTCGTGCCCTTGTGCCGCTCCAGCAGGTCGAAGGCGCGGCGCACGCAGCTCAGCATGCCCAGCCCCAGCACGTCGACCTTCAGGATGCTCAGGGCGTCGATGTCGTCCTTGTCCCACTCGATGGTGGTCCTGTCGGGCATAGCCGCGTTCAGGACCGGGGAGAGTTCCGGCAGCGGCCCCCGGGTGATCACGAAGCCGCCGACATGCTGCGAGAGGTGCCGCGGGAAGCCGATCAGGACGCGCGTCAGGTCCAGCACCATGCGCAGGGTCGGGTCGGCGGGGTCGAGACCGGCCTCGCGCAGGCGGTCCTCGTCCACCCCCTCGCGTCCCCAGCCCCATACGAGGCCGGAGACCCGGGCGATCAGGTCCTCGGACAGGCCCATGGCCTTGCCGACCTCGCGCAGGGCGCCCCGGGTGCGGTAGCAGATCACGGTCGCGGTCAGCCCCGCATGGGTCCGGCCGTACTTCCCGTAGATGTACTGGATGACCTCCTCGCGCCGCTCGTGCTCGAAGTCCACGTCGATGTCGGGCGGCTCGTTGCGGGCGGTTGAGATGAAGCGCTCGAACAGCAGCTCGGATTCCATGGGATCGACCGCCGTGACGCCGAGGCAGTAGCAGACCGCCGAATTGGCGGCCGAGCCGCGGCCCTGGCACAGGATCCCGCGCCCGCGGGCGAAGCGGACGATGTCGTGCACGGTCAGGAAGTAGGGCGCGTAGGAGAGCTGGCCGATCAGTGCCAGCTCGTGCTCCAGCAGCCGGGCCACCTTGTCCGGGACGCCCGCGGGGTAGCAGCGCGCAGCCCCCTCCCAGGCCAGCATGACCAGCTCCTCCTGCGGGGTGCGGCCGCCCGTGGTCAGTTCGTCGGGATATTCGTAGCGCAGCTCGTCCAGCGAGAAGGCGCAGGCCGAGACGATCTCGGCCGTGCGGGCGATGGCCTCGGGATGACGCCGGAACAGCCGGACCATCTCGTCGGGGGACTTCAAATGGCGCTCGGCATTGGCGGCCAGCCGGTAGCCGGCCTCGTGGACCGTGACGTGCTCGCGGATGCAGGTCAGCACGTCCTGGAGGGCCCGGCGCTCGGGCGCGTGATAGTGGACATCGTTGGTGGCGACCAGCGGCACCCGTGTCCCGCGGCCGAGATCGGCCAGGGCCGCCAGGCGCCGGGCGTCGTCGCCGCGGTAGCGGTGGGTGGCCGCCAGGAACAGGCGCCTGCGGAAGGCGCCGCGATAGGCCGCCAGCGCCTCGGCGAAGGCGGCGTCCGGCTGGTCGGGCGGCACGGCGGCGAACAGCAGGCCCTCGGCATGGTCGTAGACGTCCGCCCGGTCAAGCCAGCACTCCCCCTTGGGCGCCCGGCGCTTGCCGACCGTCAGCAGGGTCGAGAGCCGGGCATAGGCGGCCCTGTCGGTGGGCCAGCACAGGAGGCTCGGCCCGTCGCGGAGGTCGAGGCGGCAGCCCGGCACCAGCCGGATGCCCGCCGCCTTCGCCGCCAGATGGGCCCGTACGACGCCCGCCAGCGTGTTGCGGTCGGTGACCGCGATCGCCCCATGCCCCAGCGCGGCCGCGGCCAGCGCCAGCTCCTGAGCATGCGAGGCGCCGCGCAGGAAGCTGAAGTTGGTGGTGACCTGCAGCTCGGCATAGGCGGGGCTCCGCGTCACGGGAACACTCCGTGCAGGAACCAGCGCGCCGTTCGGTCGAACCCCGTGCGGAACAGCCAGAAGCGGCACCCCGCCTCGTCCTCGACCCGGTAGTAGTCCCGCGGCTCGGTCAGCGCGCGCCACCATTCGGGCTCGATCCGCTCCGGCCCGTCGGCCCGGGACACCCGGTGCAACGCCTCGCGCCAGCGGAACATCACCGGTGGGTCGTCGGGCACCAGGGCGGTGGCCAGGATGGGCTCCGGCACGGCCAGCAGGCGCACCGGCCGCGGCCGGTCGACGGGCCAGGGAGCCGCGGCCGTCGGCCGGGCCAGGGCGGGCGCGGGTTCGACCGCGCGCTCGGGCCACCAGCTCTCGCGCGGCAGCAGGCGCTGCACCCCGTCCGGCCCCAGCCGGTTTCCCAGCCGGTCCACCAGCTCGGCCAGCGCCGGCGGCATGCCGGGATCGGCCAGGCCCGGCGCCGCCAGCCCGCCCTGGCTCGGGACCAGGGGCTCGGCCTCGGCCAGCAGGGACGCCGCCTCGAAGCCGGGCCCGGGATCCAGCCGCTCCAGCTTCTCGGCGAAGAGGCGGGCCAGATGGCCGGGATCGCGCACCGGGCGGGCCGTCCCGATGCGGGCCCGCTCGACGCGCCCGTCCATGCGGAAGAAGCAGAGCTCCAGGAGGCGTGCGCCCTGCCCCGCCCGCTCCAGCCCGGCGCAGAGCCGGGCCAGGAGGCCGGTGAGCGCCGCATCCATGGAGGCACGCTCCGAGATCGGCTCGGCGAAGGCCATGCGCGCCGCATGGGGCGGCACCGGCCGGCGCGGCGAGACGGGTTCCGCCGCCAGGCCCAATGCCTGGTCGAGCCGGCGCACCACGGCCGCGCCCAGGCGCACGGCCAGGGAGGGGCGCGGCAGCGGGTAGAGATCGCCGATGCGCCGCAGGCCCAGCCGGCCCAGCAGTGCGGTGGTCGTGGCATCCAGGCGCAGTGCCGCGACCGGCAGCGGGGCCAGCGCCTCGCGCCCGCGCCCGGACGGCGCGCGGACGGCGTCACGGGGATGGAACCGCGCCAGGGCCGCCGCTGCCGCCGGCGTGTCGGCCAGCGCCAGCCGGCAGGCATAGCCGAAGGCCCGCAGCCGGCGGGCGACGTCGTCCAGCAGGGCCGGCTCGCCGCCGAGGAGATGGGCGCAGCCGGTGACGTCCAGCACCAGCCCGTCCGGCGGGTCCGTTCCCACCCAGGGCGTGTAGCGTCCACACCAGTCGGCGAGCCCGTCGAGCGCGCGGGCGTCTGCCGCCGGGTCGGCCTCCACGGCCACCAGCCCGGGCTCGACCGCGCGGGCATCCGCCAGCGTCATGCCGGGGGCCAGCCCGGCCTGCTCGGCCAGCGCGTCGACGGCGGTCAGCAGGCGGCGCCCGCGAACCCCCGCCACCGCGGCGAGCGGCCGCCCTTCCCGGCCATGCCCACCCCCATCCCGCTCGGCAACGCCCCGGCGGGCCAGCCTGTCGGTCGCCAGGCGGGGCAGCCACACGGCCAGGATGCGCCGCGCCATCGGAGCCTCCCTGAGTGCCGGCCCAAGCGCCGGGATTGAAGGAACAAAAGAAGAACGCCTGGGTTGCGGCAGGAGTCAAGGGCTCCTCCCCGCAAGGCCCTGCACAAGGCATGGAATACCCGGGGCCGCAGCCCTTCCGCCCCCGCCGGGAAGGGGCGTCCCTGCCGCTGCGCGCAGCCTGGCCGGCCGACTCGGGCGTGCCCTGAAACGGATCGGGAAGGCGGCCCGGCAGAGGAGCTACGGCGAGATTCCCGGTGCCCGGCCCATCATTGTCATCACGTGCCGCAGCGCCCCGGCGATAGCCTTTCCTGGCCCCCAGCCCCGGAGGTCGGAATGCCTTTCCCGCGCCGTCCCGATCGGAAATGGACCCTTCTCGCCGGCCTGATGCTCGCCACCCTGCTGCCGGGCTGCGCCGGCGACGGCGCGGAGCCATCGGCGACCGCAGGCCTGGCCTCCGAACAGGCCATGGATTCCGGCGCGGCGAGCCGGATCGTGCTGCTCCACACCCGCCTGATGGTGGCGGGCCTCGGCTGCGGGCCGATGTGGCAGGATCCCAGCGCCTTCAGCCGCTATTCGGCCTTCGTCGCCCGGAACGCCCAGGTCATCAGCAGCGCGCAGCAGGGTGTCGCGACACGTCTCGGCGGCATGGCCGCCTTCGACGCCGAGCATACGGTGCTCTCGAACCGTGAATCCCTGCGCATGAACATGATCGGGATGCCCGCCTACTGCGCCGAGATGCGAGGGCCGTTCTACGCCGCCATGCTGGCATCGCCGGCGGATCTCGCGATCCTGCCGTATTAACCGCCGGTCTCCCCGGCGGCTTCCCGGAAGCCGGATACGGAAAGGGGAGGACGTCCGTCCTCCCCCAATCCCCGGCTTTTTCCAGCCGCGTACTCCCCGGCCGGAGCGCCCGGGCCCAGGCCTCAGCGCAGGCCGAGGAAGCTGAGCACGGCCAGAACGACCACGATGACGCCGATGATGTAGAAGACGTTCATGATGGAAACCTCTGCTGCTGTCATTCCGACAGAACTGACGCAGGGCGTTTCCGTTCCGTGTCTTCCTCGAAAGCTCCACGAATGCCGCGGACGGATGGCCCGGGCGCGGGAACCGCGGCCCCGCCCGGACGGCGGGCTCCCGGACCAGGAGCCTGGACCGGGAACCTGTCCGGGTCAGCCGACCGCGATCAGCCCACGATCTGCCAGGAGCCGTCCTGCTGCCGGCAGGCGCGGCCATTGGCCTGCTCCATCCGGCCGCCGACATTGATGGTCTGCTGGAACTCGCGGCAATAGGCGCCGGTCTGGGTCTGCCCCTCGCGAATGGGGGTGATGGTGCCGGAATTGCCGGTCTGCGGGTTCTGCCAGGAGATCGTCTGGCCCATGGGGGCGGCATAGGCCTGCGATGCGGCCTGGGTCGCCGCCATCTGGTCCGCGCGGTCGAGCGACTGGCCGAGCTCGCTGCCGAGGAAGGCGCCGAGCAGGACGCCGGCGCCGGTCGCGACCAGGTTGCCGGTGCCCTTGCCGAACTGCGCGCCGGCGAGGCCGCCTGCGGCCGCGCCGCCCAGGGTGCCCACGGCTTGCTTCGTCCCGTAGCCGTTCGTCTGGCAGCCCGCCAGCGCCAGGGTCACGGTGGCGGCGATCAGGATCTTTCTCATGGGAGGTCCTCTCCTTTTGTCGGGGGGCGAACCTCTCATGGCGATACTCCGATCGGGTGGAACAATGCCGTGACCCGCGCGCCTCACTGCCATGAAGCTACCGAGGCGGGTACGCACTCAGGATTCCGCCTTCCGCACGACATCCGCCATGAAGCTCTCCTGCCATGCGCCGCTCTCCGCGAGCTCCTCGAAAAGCCACTCGCGAAAGCTCCTGATCTTGGGCAGGTCGGCCTTGGCCTTCAGACAGTAGAAGCCGTGGCCCGTCACGTTCATTCCCATGCTGGAGAAGGGCACGATCAGCTTCCCGCTTTGAAGCTCCTGCTCGGCGAGGAGAAGGCTGTCGAGGCAGACGCCGAGCCGGTCGACCGCAGCCCTGATCGCCATGAAGGACCGGTCGAACCGGGGCCCCCGTTCCAGATCCAGACGCACATTGCCGTTGCGACGTGCCCAGTCGCGCCAGCCGAGGATCGTGACCTCGGAATGGATCATCGTGTGCTGGCCGAGATCCCTAGGCCGCCGGATGGGCTTCAGCCCTTTGGCAAGTTCCGGAGAGCACATCGGCACGACCGTATCGTCCGGAAACGGGATCAGCACCACGCCCGGTGGCGGGGCCCCGGGATTGTAGCGGATGTCCACGTCAACCACGCTTTGACCGAGATCCACCGGCTCCAGCGTCGCATGCAGGCGGATGTCGATTCCCGGGTGACGCTCGTTGAAGCCCGCCAGTCTCCGCATCAGCCATTGCGTCGCAAAGCTCGGCGTCGAGTGCACGGTCAGCACGGTGCTGCCACCGGCCGTCGCTATGTTCCGCGTCGCGGTTTCGATCCGCACGAATGCCGCCGTGATCTCCACGGCGTATTGCCGTCCTGCTTCGGTCAGCACCACGGAGCGATGCACCCGGTGGAACAGGCGAAGTCCGAGCTGCTCCTCGAGAACCTTTATCTGATGGCTTACTGCCGAAGGGGTAACAACCAGCTCCTCTGCTGCAAGCGCAAAGGATTTCAGGCGCGCGGCTGCCTCAAACGCTTGTATGGCTTTGATGGAGACACGGTTCCGCATCGCACCGGACAGGTGAATTTACCTCATCAATGCGCGATCTTATTCATTTGTCAGTCTCACCTCAAGAACGTAGCGTAATGTCCATGATCGGCTGAACAAATAGTTCGGCCGCCACCACGAAAATCGGGAAGTCCTCGTCCGGAGCGGCAATGCAAGCCGCGCCCGCAGGAGACCCTTGACTCCCGTTCCTTGCGAAGGAGTGGACATGCTGCTTTCCAACAAGGTCTGCGTGATTACCGGTGCGGCCTCGCAGCGCGGCATCGGGCGGGCGACGGCCAGGCTCTTCGCCCTGCATGGCGGCCGCGCGATCATCCTGGACCTCGATGCAGACCAGGCAGCCCGCGCCGCGGCCGAACTGGGCGAAGCGCACCGCGGCTTCGCCTGCGACGTGACGGATAGACGTGCCTGCGCCGCCGTCATCGACCGCGTCGTCAGCGAGTTCGGACGCGTGGATGTCCTGGTCAACAACGCAGGGATCACGCAGCCGCTGAAGTTCATGGAGATCGCTCCCGAGAACTACGACGCGGTGCTCGACGTGAACCTCCGCGGCACGCTCTACATGAGCCAGGCCACCCTTCCCCACATGCGCGACCAGCGCTCGGGGTCGATCATCTGCATGTCCTCCGTGTCCGCCCAGCGTGGCGGCGGGATCTTCGGCGGCCCCCACTACAGCGCCGCGAAGGCGGGTGTCCTCGGCCTTGCCAAGGCCATGGCCCGCGAGTTCGGCCCGGATGGCATCCGCGTCAACTCCATCACCCCGGGCCTCATCCAGACCGACATCACCGGCGGCAAGCTGACCGACGACCTCAGGAAGGAGATCCTCAAGGGGATTCCCATGAACCGGCTCGGCGACGCCGAGGACGTGGCGCGCGCCTGCCTCTTCCTGGCGTCCGACCTGTCCTCCTACACCACCGGCGCGGTGATCGATGTCAACGGCGGCATGCTGATCCACTGACCGGCCGGGCGCCACGCGGCGCCCTCCGCAATCCCCGATCTGCCGACGACGCCGGAGAACACCATGCAATCCAATCCCCTAGGCCACAAAGTCGACCTTGCCGAACGCGCGTACCGGATCCGCCGCAACGCCCTCAAGATGGGCGAGGTCCAGGGACAGGGCTATATCGGCCAGGCGCTGGATATCGCCGACGTGCTGGCCGTCTCCTACTTCCACGCCATGCGGTACCGGCCGGAGGATCCGGCCTGGGAGGAACGCGACCGCTTCCTGCTGTCGAACGGGCACTACGCCATCGCCCTCTACGCGGCCCTGATCGAGGCCGGCATCATCCCCGAGGAGGAGCTCGAGACCTACGGAAGCGACGGCAGCCGACTTCCGATGTCCGGCATGGCCAGCTACACGCCGGGCATGGAGATGTCCGGCGGGTCCCTCGGACTGGGGCTGACGATCGCCGTCGGGATGTGCCTGGGCCTCCGGCGCAAGAGCTCCGCCGCCCGCGTCTACACCCTGTTCTCCGACGGCGAGCTCGATGAAGGCTCCGTCTGGGAGGCCATCATGTCGGCGGGCCACTGGAAGCTCGACAACCTGATAGGGATCGTCGACGTCAACAACCAGCAGGCCGACGGTCCCTCGACCCAGGTTCTGGCCTTCGAGCCGCTGGTCGACAAGCTCGAGGCGTTCGGATGGTTCGTCCAGCGGGTCGACGGAAACGACCTGGACGCCGTCGTCGCAGCCTTCGACGCGGCCCGGAATCATGCGGCCCAGAAGCCCAGGATGATCGTCTGCGACACCCGCATGGGATGCGGCGTGCCGTTCCTCGAGGCCCGCGAGAAGAACCACTTCATCCGCGTCGACGCCCACGAATGGCAACTCGCCCTCGAGGCGCTGGAAGCAGGGAGGACCCAATGACCCGCACGGCCGCCAATTCCGCGAGCGTGGCCGCGAAGCCGCGCCTGACCACATCGGCGATGATCGCCTCGATCGCGTCCGAGGGGCAGCGTACGAAGCCGGCCCCCTTCGGCCACGCCCTGATCGCGCTGGCCCGCTCCCGCCCGGACATCGTCGGCATGACCGCCGACCTCGGCAAGTACACCGACCTGCACGTCTTCGCGAGGGAGTTTCCCGACCGCTATTACCAGATGGGAATGGCCGAGCAGCTGCTGATGGGCGCTGCTGCCGGCATGGCCCACGAAGGCTTCACCCCCTTCGCCACGACCTACGCGGTCTTCGCCTCGAGGCGAGCCTACGACTTCATCCACCAGACCATCGCGGAAGAGAACCTCGACGTTAAGATCGCCTGCGCCCTGCCCGGCCTGACCTCAGGCTACGGGCCGAGCCACCAGGCGGCTGAGGACCTGGCGCTGTTCCGCGCCATGCCGAACCTCACCGTGATCGACCCCTGCGATGCGCACGAGATCGAGCAGGTGGTGCCCGCCATCGCGGCCCATCGCGGACCCGTCTACATGCGGCTCCTGCGCGGCCAGGTTCCCCTCGTGCTGGACGAGTACGGCTACCGCTTCGAGCTCGGGAAGGCGAAGGTCCTGCGTGATGGCGCGGAGGTGCTCGTCATCTCGTCCGGCATCATGACCATGCGTGCCCTGGAGGTGGCCCAGGCGCTGGAAGCCGACAAGGTTGGGGTGGCCGTCCTGCACGTACCGACGATCAAGCCACTCGACGCCGAGACGATCCTGCAGGAGGCCTCGCGCAGCGGCCGCATGGTGGTGGTCGCCGAGAACCACACCGTCATCGGAGGCCTGGGCGAAGCCGTCGCCGGCCTGCTGCTCCGGTCCGGCGTGACGCCGAAGTTCCGGCACATCGGCCTGCCCGACGAGTTCCTGGCGGCCGGCGCACTTCCCACGCTGCACGACCGGTACGGCATCTCGACCGAGGTCATGTCGACGAGGATCAAGGGCTGGCTCTGATCCGCCACGACAGGGGCGGCAGCTGCGGGACGCCCGCCCCCGGGCCGGCATGGATCATGCCGGCACAATTCCCGCACCGAAAGGAGGAAACATGAACAGGATTGGTGTCTGCATCGCCGCGCTGCTCGCCTTCGCGGCCGCGCCGGCCCTCGCGCAACAGGTCAAGCTGACGCTCGGCCACGGTGCCGCCGCGGGCAACCCGCGGGACGAGGGTGCGAAGAAGTTCGCGGAGCTCGTCAAGGAGAAGAGCGGCGGCCGCATCGAGGTCCAGGTTGCCGGCAGCGCCCAGCTCGGCGACGACGCGGCCATGGTGACGGGCATGCGCACGGGCTCCATCGACATGTCCCTGAACTCCCAGGGCGCCGTCACGAACGTCGTCCCGGAATACGCCGCGCTCGGAATGCCCTACCTGTTCGACAGCGCCGAGCACGCCTGGAAGGTCGTCGACGGCCCGGCGGGCGACGAGCTCGCGAAGAAGTCGGAGGCCAAGGGGCTGATCGTTCTCGGCTACATGGATAACGGCGTCCGGCACACGTCGAACAACAAGCATCCGATTCAGAAGCCCGAGGACCTGAAGGGCCTCAAGATCCGCACGCCGCCCGACACCGTGACGGTCAGCATCTTCCGCACGCTCGGCGCGGACACCCAGCAGATCAAGTTCTCGGAACTCTACATCGCGCTCCAGCAGGGCGCCGTCGACGGGCAGGAGAATCCCGTCACGAACTTCTACTACTCGAAGCTTCACGAGGTGCAGCCGCACCTCGCAATGACCGGGCACAAGTACGAGACCACGCCTTTCCTGATGTCGAAGCGGAGCTGGGACAAGCTCGGCGACGCCGATCGGCAGGCCATCCGCGCGGCGGCCAAGGAGGCCGTTCGGCACCAGCGGAACCTGGCCCTCGCCGACGACAAGCGCCTCATCGAGCTGCTGCCCAAGGAAGGCGTCAAGATCACCCAGATCGACCGCGAAGCCTTCCGAAAGGCCACGGCGCCGGTCATCGACGAGGCCTCGAAGGGTGCGATCGGCGACTTCGTGCGCCAGGTCGTCGCGGAGGCGCAGAAGGCGCGCTGAGCGCCGCGGGGCGCGGCCGAGCCGCGCCCCCGAACCCACCAGCAGCCCGCCCGCCGACGCCCGGCCGGGCCGGGGGAGGAAACCCAATGGATACCAACGGAACGTCGTGGCTCGCCTGGCCCGACCAAATCGTCGACGTGATGTGCAAGCTCGTGCTCTGCGTCACCAGCGCCGCCATGTTCGCGATCCTCCTGGCCAACGTGTTCCTGCGCTACCTGTTCGGCACCAGCCTGGAATGGGCGGCCGAGCTTCCGGAACTGCTCTTCCCCTGGTTCGTCATGTCGGGCGTCGTGCTCGCCACGTCGCACAACGCGCACATCTACATCGGCTTCGTCACCGACCGCACCTATGGCGCCATGCGCGTCTGTCTCGCGCTGCTGCGCTCGGCCCTGATCGTCAGCACCTACGCGGTGCTCGCCTGGGTCACGCTCGACCTGCTGCCGATCGTCGCCGACGAGCGCACGCCCATCCTCGGCGTGCCCGGCTCCCTGACCTACTTCTGCCTGCTCCTGGGCTTTGCCCTGATCGGCCTGAAGGAAATCACGCTCCTTGTCCGGGCCCTGCACGGCGTCCCCACCCCTCACGAGAAGGTGGCCTACGAATGAGCGCGATCGTCTTCTCCTGCTTCTTCCTGCTTTCGATCCTGGGCCTGCCCATCGCCCATGCGCTGGTGATCGGCTCGACCGTCGCGATCGGCACGTCGGAGCGAGGCTCCCTTTCCCTGGTCATCGAGCAGATGGTCTCGCAGGTCGGAAGCTTCCCGCTGCTTGCCATCCCCTTCTTCATGCTGACCGGCAGCATCATGATGGGCGGAACGCTCGGTAGGAACCTGCTCGACCTGCTAAGCACGCTGATGGCACGGTTCCATGGCGGCCCCGGCCAGGTGGGCGTCGTGTCGTCGACGATCTTCGGCGGCATCAGCGGCTCGGCCGTGGCCGACGCCTCGGCGATAGGCTCGCTGCTGATCCCCTGGCAGAAGAAGCTGGGCTACCCGCCGGGCTTCGCAGCGGCGACGATCGCCGCCTCGGCGACCATCGACATCCTGATCCCGCCCTCCATCCCTTTCATCATCTACGCGCTGGTCTCGCAGACCTCCATCGCGGACCTCTTCGTGGCCGGAATCCTGCCAGGCATGATGCTGTGCTTCGGCTTCATGGCGGTCTGCTACGTGGTCGGCCGATCCAGAGGCTTCCAGCGCGAGAAGCGCCCCATCAACGGCCGGATCCTGCTCAAGGAGCTCGGTTATTCGCTTCCCGGCGTCCTGCTGCCCGTCCTGATCATCATCGTCCTGCGCTTCGGCATCGCGACGCCGACCGAGGTCTCGGTCATGGCAACGGCCTACGCGCTTGCCGTCTCGCTGCTGCTGTACCGCGACCTCAGCTGGAAGCGCGCGCTCGAATGCGTCCAGGAGGCGGGGCTTGCGACGGGTGTCGTGCTGCTCGTGATCATGGCCTCGAGCGTCGTCGGCTGGATCGTGACCTTCGAGCAGATCCCGGCCGCGGTCACGGCCTGGATGTCCACCTATCTGAGCTCGCCGTGGCTGATCATCCTCGCGATGAACCTGATCCTGATCTTCCTCGGGATGTTCATCGACCTGCCGGCCGCGGTCCTGCTGGTTACGCCCATCTTCCTGCCCCTCGCGAGCAGCATTGGCATGGATGGGGTCCAGCTCGGCGTGATGATGGTCGTGAACCTCGCCATGGGCCTCTATACGCCGCCCGTGGGCACCACGCTCTTCATCGCGAGCTCTGTCGCCAGGGTCCCGATGGGTGCCGTGGTCAAGGAGATGATGCCCTTCTATGGCGTCGCCCTACTGGTGCTCTTCCTCGTCAGCTACGTCCCGGCCTTCATCCTGAAGGGCTGAGCCGAGCCCCGGCCCGCCGGCCCATCCGAGCCGGCGGGCCCCGCCAACGCGATGCAGCGGCTTCGCGCCCCGCCCGAAGTCTGCCTTCAAAGCGAGTTGCCGAAATGCAGGAAACCATCGTCTTTCTAGACCAGGACACGCTCGGACCCGAGGTGTCCATGCGCCGACCCGCCATTCCCCATGAATGGACGCATTATGGACTGACCGCGCCCGGCGAGATCGTCGAGCGCGCCCGGAACGCGACCATCCTCGTCGTCAACAAGGTCCCGCTGCGTGAGCCCGTGCTCGCGGAGCTTCCGAAACTGCGCTTCGTGGCCGTCGCTGCGACCGGCACCGACAATGTGGACCTCGCGGCTTGCCGGCGCCGGGGCATTCCCGTCTCGAACGTCCAGGCCTATGCGGTGCATACCGTGCCCGAGCACACTTTCGCGCTGATCCTGGCGCTGCGCCGCTCGCTCTTCGCCTACCGGATCTCGGTCGCAGCCGGCAAATGGCAGGAATCCGGGCAGTTCACGCTCCTGACCCATCCCATCCGGGACCTGCACGGCTCCACGCTGGGTGTGATCGGAGAGGGAGCGATCGGCCAGGCCGTCGCCGCCCTTGGCCGTGCCTTCGGCATGCGGGTCCTGTTCTCCGCCCACAAGGGCAGCAGCGGCATGGGCCCTCTCTACACGCCCTTCGAGGAGGTGCTGGAGCGGAGCGACGTGCTGACGCTCCACTGCCCGCTCGTGCCGGCGACGCGCAATCTGCTCGGCGATGCCGAGTTCGAGCGGATGAGGCGCCGGCCGCTCGTCATCAACACCGCCCGCGGTGGGCTGATCGACGAAGCGGCACTCGTCCGCGCCCTGGAGGAAGGCCTCATCGGCGGGGCGGCGGTGGATGCCGTCTCCTCCGAACCGCCGCCGCCCGAACATCCCTTCATGCGCCTCGTCGAGCGCCCGGACTTCATCCTGACGCCCCATGTCGGATGGGCAAGCCGTGAAGCCCGCCAGGAGGTTGCCGACCAGGTCACCGCTTGCATCGAGGCCTTCGCCGAGGGGCGTCCAGGAACCTGGTAGCCGTGCCCTGAAGCCCTGCCCGCGAAGGAAAGAGGAACCGCTCAGCATGACCTGCATCGACCCACGTCTGATGGCCAACGCGATCCGCTTCCTGTCCATGGACGCGATCGAGCGCGCGGCGGAAGGCCATCCCGGCACTCCGCTCGGGGCCGCCGACGTCATGACCGCGCTCTTCACGCGGCATCTCAAATTCGATGCCGGGGACCCGACGTGGTTCGACCGGGACCGGTTCGTGCAGTCGAACGGCCACGGCTCGATGCTGATCTATTCGCTGCTTCACCTCACGGGCTATCGGAAGATCGGGCTCGACGAGATCAAGCGGTTCCGCGTCCTGGGCTCGCATTGCGCCGGGCACCCGGAGTTCGACCAGGCGGCCGGCATCGAGGTCACGACGGGTCTTCTGGGCCAGGGGATCGCGAACGCGGCCGGCATGGCGCTAGCGGAGGCGTTCCTGAACGATTGGTTCGGGCCAGGTATCGTCGATCACCGCACCTACGCGCTCGTCGGCGATGGCTGCCTTCACGAGGGGGTCGGCCAGGAGGTCATATCGCTGGCCGGGCATCTCGGCCTCGGCAAGCTCACCTTCCTCTGGGACGATAACCGCATAACCGATGACGGGGACATCGGGCTCGCTCTGTCCGATGACATGGCCGCCCGCTTCCGCGCCAGCAACTGGCACGTCCAGGAGGTCGACGGGCACGATATCGATGCGGTTTCCGCCGCGCTGGAGCGCGCGAAGGCCGATCCGCGTCCGTCGATCATCGCCTGCACCACCAGGATCGGCCGAGGCATCCCACGGGTCGAGGGACAGCGCGCCGCCCATGGCGGGCGGGTGTTCAAGGAGGATACCGACGACGCTCGCCGGGATCTCGATTGGCCCTATCCCCCGTTCGAGATCCCCGGCGACATTCTCGCCGCCTGGCGTGATGCTGGGCGCCGGGGCGCCCCTGAGAACGAGGCCTGGCAGACGCGCGTTGCGGCCCTCGAGCCCGGACGCCGCCGCGATTTCGAACGCATCCGGGAAGGAAGGCTGCCGCGAGGCTGGGACACCGCGCTTCAAGCCTTCAAGCGCCGGGCCGCGGATGCCGGATTGTCGGAACACGGCTACAAGATCTCCGGCGAGATCCAGGACATGCTGGCCGAGGCGATCCCCGAGCTCATCTCAGGTGCGCCGGACCTCGAGGGCGCGACGCTGCACAAGCGCAGCCTCACCGGCTTCTCGGCCAGCGAGCGCGGCGGACGCTACGTGCATTACGGCGTCCGGGAGCACGTCATGGCCTCCATGCTGAACGGCATGGCGTCCCATGGCGGGGTTGTGCCGATCGGCGTCACCTACCTGGTCTTTTCCGACTACAACCGTGCCGCAATGCGGATGTCGGCGCTCATGGGGCTGCCGGTGAAGTACGTCTTCAGCCACGATTCCATCGGCATCGGTACCAACGGCCCCACCCACCAGCCGGTGGAATTCCTGGCAGCGTTCCGGGCCATGCCCAACATGCTCGTGATGCGTCCGGCTGACGCGGTGGAGGCGGCGGAGTGCTGGGAAATCGCGATGAACCATCGCACCGGCCCCTGCTCGCTGATGTTCGCGCGTCAGCCGCTCGCCCCGGTTCGCAACCGCCACTCCGCCGAGAACCTGTCGAACCTGGGCGCCTATGTCCTCGCCGAGGCAGAGGGCGGACCGCGGCGCGCAACGATTCTCGCGACGGGGTCCGAGGTCTCGATCGCGCAGAAGGCGCGCGCCATGTTGCAGGCCGAAGGCGTTCCGACGGCCGTGGTCTCGATGCCGTGCTGGGAACTCTTCGAGATGCAGGACGAGGCATATCGGCGCCAGGTAATCGGCCGTGGCACCGCCCGGGTCGCCGTGGAGGCGGCCGTGCGGCAAGGCTGGGAACGCTACGTCGGCGAGGACGGCGGCTTCGTCGGCATGAGCGGGTTCGGTGCGTCGGGAGCGGTACCTGACCTCTACGCGCATTTCGGGATCACGCCGCAGCGCGTGGTCGAAGAGGTCAGGCAGCGCCTGTGATCCCGCGGACGGGAGGAAAGCCATGGACGTCGAACGAGAGGCGGAGGCGGCGCGGGACCGGGATCTTCTCCAGACCTGCTTCGATCGAGCCGTCACGGCCTGCCGGCCATCGGAAATCCTGGCTCCGCATCTTCCCGCCCGGCCGCCCGGCCGCACGGTGGCGATCGGAGCCGGCAAAGCGGCAGCATCGATGGCCGCGGCCCTCGAGCGCCACTGGCCCGGACCGCTCGACGGCATGGTCGTGACGCGGCACGGGCATGGACAGCGCTGCAAGCGGTTGCGCGTCGTCGAGGCAGGACATCCGAACCCCGACGAGGCCGGGCAACGCGTCGCAGCGGAGATGCTGTCCCTGATCGGTGGCCTCTGCGAGCGGGACCTGGTCCTGTGCCTGCTTTCGGGTGGCGGCTCGTCCTTGCTGATGCTGCCGCCTCCCGGCGTATCCCTCGGGGCGGTGAAGGCCGTGAATTCCGCGCTGCTCGCCAGCGGTGCGCCCATCGAAGACATGAACCGCGTTCGTTCGGTCGTCTCGCGCCTGGGTGGCGGGCGCCTCTGCATGGCCGCGTGGCCGGCGCGGATGGTGACGCTGGCGATCTCGGACGTCCCCGGCGACACGCCGACGACGATCGCATCGGGGCCGACGGTCGCCCCGGAATCGGACGCGATGATCGCCCGGGGCATCCTGAAGCGTTACGATGTCGCGGTTCCCGCGGATCTGGATCGCTTCCTCGCGTCTTCGGAGGCTGCCATGCCGGCCCCCGGGCATCCCGCCTTCTCCGCCTCGGCGTACCGCCTGATCGCCTCGGGCCGTACTGCGCTGGAAGCCGCGGCCACGCACGCTCGATCGCTTGGCCTCGAACCCTTTCTGCTTGGCGACGCCGTGGAGGGCGAGGCGCGCGAGGTCGGCAGGGCTATGGCCGGCATCGCGAAGGCGGTGCAGTCGGGCACGTCCTCGTTCCGCCGCCCATGCCTGCTCCTCTCGGGTGGGGAGACCAGCGTCACGGTCCGGGGCAAGGGCCGCGGCGGACGCAATGCCGAATTTCTGCTCGGCTTCGCCTTGGCGATCGAGGGATCGTCCGGGATCACGGCAATCGCCTGCGACACCGACGGCATCGACGGATCCGAGGACAACGCCGGCGCCATCGCCGACGGCGCCACCGTGAGAAAGGCGCGTGAGCTGGGCCTCGACCCGCGGGCGCGTCTGGCTTCGAACGACGCCTACTCCGTCTTCGAAGCGACTGGCGAACTCGTCGTCACCGGCCCGACACTGACGAACGTCAACGACTTCCGCGCCATTCTCGTCAGATAGGAGCCCGGCCGAAAGGACGACCGTCCTCGCCAACGGCGTGCGGGACCTTCCCTCCTCGCGGATCTCGTCTATCCTCCCGCGTCTCGTCTGTTATCCCAGCGCCGCCAAAGCGCCCATCGCATGGCGGCGGCCCGCAACGGGAGGATCCCTGATGAAGCTGACATGGTACGGGCATTCGGCCTTCCGGCTGGAGTTCAAGGGTGCGGTCGTGCTGATCGATCCCTTCCTCACCGGAAACCCGTCCTTCAAGGGCAGCGTCGAGGACGCGGCGCGCGGCGTCACCCACATCCTGCTGACCCATGGCCATGGAGACCATTTCGGCGACACGGTGCCGCTCGCCAAGGCGACCGGCGCCAAGGTGGTCGCCGAGGCTGATCTCTGCGGCTTCCTGGGGGCCCAGGGCGTCGAGAAGCTGGATCCCATGAACAGTGGCGGCACCGTCGACCAGGGGCCGTTCCTGGTCAGCATGGTCACCGGCCACCATTCCTCCGGCACGTTCCAGAACGGCGTGGCCCAGGGCCTGGGCTCCGCCCATGGACTGCTGGTCAAGCCGCCGGGAGAGCGCGTGCTCTACCACATGGGCGACACCGACATCTTCGGCGACATGGCCCTGATCGCCGAGATCCACGAGCCCCGCATCGGCCTCGTGCCGATCGGTGACCGCTTCACCATGGGCGGCAAGGTGGCCGCCATGGCGTGCCGCCGCTTCTTCCGCTTCGAGACCGTGATCCCCTGCCACTACGGCTCGTTCCCGATCATCGACCAGACGCCCGACAAGTTCCTGGACGCCATGGGCGAGGATCGCGGCAAGGTCAGGACGCCCGCCGTCGGCGAGACCATCGAGGTCTGAAGCCGCAAGCTCCGAAGCAGGGCGATCCCAGGGATCTCCGGTGGCACCGGGACGCAGGGCGATAGACCCGCCCTGCGTCCCCCGGGGCCTCAGCGCCGGCGGGTCAGGCTCGCCATGTCACGGACCGCGCCGCGAGCCGCGCTGGTCGCCAGGGCCGCATAGGCCTGGAGTGCCACCGAGACCTGGCGCTGGCGGTTCCGGGGCGTCCAGGCGGCATCGCCCCGCGCCTCCATGGCAGCGCGGCGGGCGGCCAGCTCCTCGTCGGTCAGGGCGACCCGGATCGAGCGGTTCGGGATGTCGATCTCGATCAGGTCTCCCTCCTCGACCAAGCCGATGGCTCCTCCCTCGGCCGCCTCCGGAGAGACGTGCCCGATGGACAGGCCCGAGGTGCCGCCCGAGAAGCGCCCGTCGGTGACCAGCGCGCAGGCCTTGCCCAGGCCCTTCGACTTCAGATAGCTCGTCGGGTACAGCATCTCCTGCATGCCGGGGCCGCCGCGCGGGCCCTCGTAGCGGATCAGCACGACGTCTCCGGCCTGGATCCGGTCGCCCAGAATGGCCTCCACCGCGGCGTCCTGGCTTTCGAAGATTCGCGCCGGGCCCGAGAACTTCAGGATCGCGGCGTCGACACCGGCCGTCTTCACGATGCAGCCGTCCTCGGCCAGGTTGCCATACAGCACCGCAAGGCCGCCGTCGCGGCTGAAGGCGTGCTCGGCATCCCGGATCACACCGCCCTCGCGGTCGAGGTCCAGCGATTCGTACCGACGCTCCTGGCTGAAGGCGACCGTGGTGGGGATGCCGCCCGGCGAGGCCGCATAGAACCGCATCACGTCGTGGTCGGAGCTGCGCTTGACGTCCCAGCGCTCCAGCGCCGCACCCAGGCTGGGCGCATGGACCACCGGCAGGTCGCGGTGCAGGTGCCCGGCCCGGTCGAGCTCGCCCAGGATCGCCATGATGCCGCCGGCCCGGTGCACGTCCTCCATGTGGACGTCGGGGACCGAGGGCGCCACCTTGCAGAGATTGGGGATGCGGCGGGAAAGCCTGTCGATGTCCTTCATGGTGAAGTTAACGCCGCCCTCGTGCGCAGCGGCCAGCAGGTGCAGCACGGTGTTCGTCGACCCGCCCATGGCGATGTCGAGCATCATCGCGTTCTCGAAGGCCTCGAAGCTGGCGATCGAGCGCGGCAGCACGCTCGCGTCATCCTGCTCGTAGTAGCGCCGCGCGAGATCGACCACCGTGCGGGCGGCCTGCAGGAAGAGGCCCTTGCGGTCGGCATGGGTCGCCACGATCGAGCCATTGCCCGGAAGCGCCAGGCCCAGAGCCTCGGTCAGGCAGTTCATCGAGTTTGCGGTGAACATGCCCGAGCAGGACCCGCAGGTCGGGCAGGCCGAGCGCTCCATCTCCATGACCGTCGCATCGTCGAGCCGGCTGTCTGCCGCGGCGACCATGGCGTCGATCAGGTCAACCTTGCGCGTCTTGCCGTGCAGCTTCACCTTGCCGGCCTCCATGGGCCCGCCCGAGACGAAGACCGTCGGGATGTTCAGGCGCAACGCCGCCATCAGCATGCCCGGGGTGATCTTGTCGCAGTTCGAGATGCAGACCAGCGCGTCCGCGCAATGCGCGTTGACCATGTATTCGACGCTGTCGGCGATGATCTCGCGCGAGGGCAGGCTGTAAAGCATGCCCGCATGGCCCATCGCGATGCCGTCGTCCACCGCGATGGTGTTGAACTCCTTCGCGACCGCCCCGGCCGCCTCGATCTCCCGCGCCACGAGCTGCCCCAGGTCCTTCAGGTGCACGTGGCCGGGCACGAACTGCGTGAAGGAGTTGGCGATGGCGACGATGGGCTTTCCGAAGTCGCCGTCCTTCATTCCGGTCGCGCGCCACAGGCCCCGGGCGCCCGCCATGTTGCGGCCATGGGTGGTCGTTCTGGAACGGAGTACCGGCATTTTTCTTCCTCGTATTTCGCGCATCCTCTCGGGCGGGCAAGACTATGGCGTCACCGGCCGCCGGACGCCACGCGAATCGCGATGCGCGCACCGCGCGGGACCCTTGCGTCGGCTCCGCCTGTGCCGGGAGGCGGTCACGATCGGCGAATCCCGGAGGATCTATGGAAGTACTCGCAAAGATATGGCAATCATGCCTCGCGCTGCAGAAAGGCTTCGAGACGCGGATCCGGCGCGCACCGGCCTTTTCCCGGCGCCTCGTCGCGAGCTAATCCGATCGCCTCATTGCAGAATCTTCGCCGCTGAAGAGGATTCGCGCTGGAATATTCCGGGGATCATGCCTTGGCAAGAAGCGACGCCCTCGATCCGTTGCGCGGAGCACCGACCACCACCGTTCCGGAACGCCCGGATTCCGCGCGGCATGGTACTTCCAGGATCGGATGGCTGGACGTCTTCCGGGGCGTCACGATCCTCCTGATCCTGTTCGAGCACGCCCTCGAGTTCACGGTGCGCGTCGGCTTCGCCGTGCCCTCCTGGATGACGCTGCTGAGCGTCGCGCTGAGCCCCGCGCGCATGCCGGCCATGGTGTTCCTGGCCGGCATGCTGCTCCAGCATTCGCTCGCGAAGGGGCTGGCCGCCTACATCGACGGCAAGGTCCGGAACATCCTGTGGCCCTTCGTCCTGTGGTCGCTGATCTATGCGGCGCTCCAGGTCCTGGTGGGGGGAAGCTCGGGCATCGATCACGACTGGACCCTGCTGCTCCGGATCGTGGACAAGCCTCCGGGCCACATGTGGTTCCTGCGCGACCTCTTCGCCTTCTTCGTCATCGCGCTGCTGATCCGGCGGCTGCCGCGGCTGCCCCTGGCGGCGCTCGCGCTCGCGGTCTCGGGGATCGCCCTGGCCTTCTACGAGGTCGACAACAACAGCCAGCCGATTCCCAGGTTCTTCTTCCTTCTCGCCTTCTTCCTGCTGGGCGACTGGGTGGCCGCCCGAAAGGACGAGCTGGGGCCGATCCTGTCCCGCCGCGGCCCGGTCCTGGCAGCCGTCGCGGGCGGGGTGCTCCTGCTGCCCGCCGCAGCCGCCTTCGGCAACATGCGCTACGAACTCGCGGGGCTTCCGCTGACGCTGGCCGGCGGCGCATGCCTGATGCTGTGCGCCAGGGCGCTGTCGCGCGGCCGGATGGCGGCGCCGCTCCGCTTTCTCGGCAGGAATTCGCTGGTGATCTACGTCGTTCACTGGGCGATCCTGGCGGCCCTCAGCATGGCATTCGACCGCCTGCTTCCGTCCGTTCCGGGCACCGTCGTCGTGGCAGTGGCGTTCTCAGGAGCCCTCGCCGGGGCGTCGCTCGCCGCGGCGCTGCACCGGCCGCTCGGCCTGGGCTGGCTGTTCGCCTTCCCCGTGCCGCTGTTCCGGCGGGACCGGAATCGCCCGTCGGCGCCGGCCGCGCAGCCCGCTTGACGGCTCGGAGCGGACTGCCTCCCCCGCCGCTCCCCCATGGTCTCCGCGACGCTCAGCGTATGCGGCTCGTTCAGACGTGCCGGCCTCGGAGGTGGTCGGCAAGCCTGAGCGCCAGGGCCACGATGTTGGCCGTCGGCATGTTGGCGCCGGCGGTCGGGAACACGGAACCGCCGGCGACATAGAGATTGCCGACCCCGTGCACGCGGCAGTCGGCATCGACCACGCCGCGCCGCGGATCCGCGCTCATGCGCGTCGTGCCCATGAAATGGGACAGCGAACTGGCGGCGGGGAACGGCTTGTCCATGTCGAGGTCGCGGACCTGCACGGCTCCGAGGCCGAGGCGCCCCGCCTCCCGTGCCAGGAGGTCCTGGACCGCGGCCAGGGTTCGCTTTTCCATCTCGCCCAGCCGCCATTCGACGCGCAGCTTGCGGCAGCCCAGACGATCGCTATCGGCGGCCAGCATGACGCGGCTGTGCCTGTCCGGAACCTGCTCGATAATGTAGAAGAGATCCGCGATGCGGTGCTCGGTGTGTTCCGTCAGACGCAGGTAGGTCGCATAGGCGATCGCGTCGACATCGCCCAGCACTGTGGCGATGTCCGCCGCGAGGTCACGCGGTCTCTGCCCGTTCTTGAGCTTCCGCCCGATCCGGCGCAGCGCCCGGAAGCCGGGCGTCGACGAGCCTTCGATGGCCTCGGCCAGGAATACCGTGCAGTTCGCGATCTGGTGGCGCTCCAGGAACTCGCGCCGCGGCTGGAAGCCCAGCGCCGCCGGGACATCCTGCCCCGTGGCCTTGTCGCGCCATGCGCCGAGACCGTAGAGATGCAGGGTCTCCTGCGGCGCCCTGAGCATGATGCGGCCGGCATGCAGACCGGCATGGGCCATGAAGCAGCGCCCCACCATATCGTGCTCGTTTCCGAGGCCCTGCGGCCGGGCGCCGTTGGACAGCAGCAGCAGCCGGGCGTTCTCGATCCCCGCGGCCAGGACGAAACGCCGGGCGACGAAGCGATGGCTGCGGCCATCCAGGCCACGCGTCCGCACCGCGGTGACCATGGTCCCGTCCGGGTTTGTCTCCAGCTCGACCGCATTGGCGTGGGCATAGACCGTGCAGTTGGAGCCCGGCCGCTCGAGCGCGGCCCTGTAAACCTCGCCGAAGCGGGTCGGCGGGCTGTGCAGGAAGACCTTCTCCTGCAGTTCGCCGCCGTCGAGGCGCAGGCGCAGGCGTGCGAGCCATTCGGGCAGCGCCTCGACGTCAGCAGGATCGGCTCCCGGCGGCTCGACCTCGCAATAGGACAGAGCACGCCGGAAGTAGGGCGCCATCGTCGCGGCCGTGATCGGCCATCCGCTGTGCGGGATCCAGCTCCGGGACTCGAAGTCGATCGCGTCGAAGGGCGCGCAGTTGCCGCCCCAATGATTCGTCGAGCCTCCGAAGTAGCGCAGCCGGCTCTCGACGAGATCCACGGAATGCGTGCCGGTGCTTTCCCCGGCGCAAAGGTCCTGGACCGTGTCCTCGTACTCGAGGCCACCGCTCTCCAGCAGCGTCACCCGGACCTGATGGCCGAGCAGTTCCCGGGCGATGGCGATGCCGGCGGCACCGGCCCCGACGATACAGAGGTCGGACTCGATCGACGCCTCGTCCGGAACGGAGCGGAGATCCACGAACATGGTGGGGATTCACTTCGGAAATGATCCCCTGACCATATCAGCAGCAGTCTACGGCGTTTGCGGGACATTCGCGGTTAGGGCCTCACCGAGGAATTAGCCGGAGATGGTCATGCGCCAGGCTCCGGAATGGCTGGCCGCCTACGTCTTTTTCGGAAGGCCGAATGCTCCGGAGCGGCGCATCGGATGCCGGGTGGCGCCGTGCGCAGAGTCGAGCCGATGATGACCCGCGAACGAGGACATCCGGGGAGGATCAGCATGATCCTCGATCTCCACGGGCTCGAAGACGGCGCAGCGCTTCATGCCGATCTCTGCATCATCGGCGGCGGTCCTGCCGGGATCAGCCTGGCGCTCCAGTTCGCCGACACCGCGACTTCGGTGCTGCTCGTCGAGAGCGGCGGGTTGGAGCTGGAGCGCGACACCCAGCTCCTGGCGGGGGGAGAAAATCTTGGATTGCCCTATTGGGACCTCGAAGTGGCGCGGCTGCGCTTCCTGGGCGGCAGCTCGAACCATTGGCACAACTGGTGCGGCGAGCTCGACGAGGCCGACATGCTGCCGCGCCCCTGGGTCCCGGACAGCGGCTGGCCGATCACGCGCGCCGAACTGACGCCCTACTACGCGGCGGCCCGCCCGCTCGTGGGGCTGGGCCCTGCGCGTTCTGACGACTGGGTCTGGCAGCGGATGGGCCTCTCGCCCCTGCCCCTGGATCCCGATCACCTGACGGTGCGGTTCTGGCACAAGCACGATGGCAGGACGGCCTTCGGGGTCGCTTATCGAGCCCGGCTCGGAGCCGCGAGGAACCTCCGCGTCCTGCTTCATGCCAATGCGACAGAGTTGCACGCGGATCCGTCGGGAAATCTGGTGGAGCGCGTCTCGGTGCGATCGCTCGGCGGCAAGGCGGCCGAGATCCGCGCGCGCAGCTTCGTCATCGCCTGCGGCGGCATCGACAGCGCGCGCCTGCTGCTCCTGTCGGACTCGGTGGAGCCTGCCGGGATCGGCAACCGCCACGACCTCGTGGGGCGCTACTTCATGGAGCATCCGGACCCCCTGGCAGCGAGGGTCGCGACCGCTGATCCGCTCCGCCTGCTGACATATCTGCGCCATGTGAACCTGCTGGGCCGGCAGGGCCATGCGGCGGGCATCTGCCTCTCGCCGGCCGCTCAGCGTCGCGAGGGGCTCCTGAACGGCAGCCTGCGCCTGGAGTTCACCGCGGCCGCGGGAGATGCCTCCGAGAGCTTGCGGCTGCTGCGGCAGCACTGGCGCAGCCAGGGTATCGGCCTGGAGATGGTGGACGACCTATGGCGCGTGGTCAGGGACGTAGACATCTCGGCCTACAATCTCTACCGACGCAGCCTGCACGGCCTCAGCCTCGTCCCGCGCCCCGAGAATGTGATGGCGCTCGAGTTGCTGGCCCAGGTCGAGCAGTCGCCCAATCCCGACAGCCGCGTCATGCTGACGCGCGAGCGCGACGCCCTCGGCCTTAGGCGGGTCGGACTGGATTGGCGCATTGCCGATATCGACAAGCGGACGCTGCGCCGGCTGACGGAGAAGACGGGAGCCGAGATGGTACGCCTCGGGCTTGGCATCCTGCGGATCGAGCCGTGGCTGCTCGACGAGGGGCTCGACTGGGGCGGCATCCCGAATGGCGGGTTCCACCATATGGGAACGACGCGGATGAGCGATGATCCCCGCAAGGGCGTCGTGAACCGCGACCTGCGAGTCCACGGCGTGATGAATCTCTACGTCGCCAGCAGCTCGGTCTTCCCCAGCGCGGGCTACATCAATCCGACCCTGACCATCGTGGCGCTGGCATTGCGGCTCGCCGACCACCTCAAGGGCCTGGCTCCCGCGGCTCGGGCGTTCTGAGAAGCCTCGTCAGTCCTCCGCCTCGGCCGTTACCGCCGGCCGCTGGGGCCATATCCGGGCGACGCGCCGGGCAAGGGCCCCCTGACGCCAACGGATCGAGCGGGCCAGCCGCGCATTGATGCGGGGCAGGCAGAACCCGGGCCCCATCAGAACGGCCAGGGTGACCGCCGCCGCTGCCTTGGCGAAACGGCTTTCGGCCGCGTGGATGACGGCATTGCGGTAATGCTGGCGCGAGCGCCCGGAGAGCCATTCCGCCGCCCTGCTCCAGACCGGGGCAGCATCGAGCTTGTGCAGGAATTCCTCCAGCCTCTCTTCCGGGCGGTGCGCGAGGCGGGCCTGATTCCGCAGGGGGATGTATTGAAGCAGGCGCGCCTGATGCGCGGCCTTGCCTGCCGTGATGCTGCCGCCATGGAGGCGATAGAGCGTCAGGGCCCGGGGCAGCGTCAGGACTGGCCCCCGCTCCGCAATCCGTGAGAGGAACTCAAGATCCTCGGCGGAATCGAAACGAGGGTCATAACCGCCGAGTTCGAGGAAGAGGTCGCGCCGGAACATAACCGTGGGGCCGAGGATCACCATCATGCGGCCGGCCTCGCGCTGGCTTTCGTACTCGGCATGCGTGGTGGGTCCGCACCAGGCGGTCCTGAGAATCCGGCCCTCGCGGTTGGTCAGGCGGGCGTAGCCCCCCCACAGGACGACGGCGGGATCCCGTTCGGACGCGCGCATCTGCCACTCTAGGCGGCGTGGAACCATAACATCGTCGGCATCCAGGCGGGCGATCCACGGATACCTGGCCGCGGCGATGGCGGCGTTGCAGTTGCGGCTGACGCTCCGGAACCCGTGCTGGAGCAGCCGGATACGGCTGTCGGCCCTGGCGTAGGATTCAACGATGTCCTGCGTCCCGTCGCTGGATCCGTCGTCGCAGACCAGCAGCTCCCAGTGGGGATAGGTCTGCCGGATGACGCTCTCGATCGCCTCTGCCACGAATGCGGCTGAATTGTACGACGGCATGACGACGGATATCACTGGCCCCTCCCGCTGATTGGGCGCGTTGCGCCTGCATTCCTTGCGCAGCTTCGTCAGGGCGCGTCGTGCCGCCGCGGTAATTCCCGCCGAAGCCAGCGTAACCCTACCGTGGCGAAGCGCGATCCGTTCGGCATCTCGGCAGCCGGAGTAATGCCGGATCGGTCCGAAAGGGCTCGCAGACCCAATCGGAATGGCGGCACACGACCGAGCGCGGCGGTTATGAGATCGACGAGCGGAATCACGAATTACCTCTGCGGTGCGCATTCTCTTGCCTCACCGCACGGAAGCGAGTTTTCTGCTGGATGGGAACGCCTGAACGTATTCCTCTCGTCCGTCTGTAGGAACGCTTGAGGCCGGCTGAGGGCGGTTGAGGATACATGGCGCCAAGTGGCGACTATCCTCTCGTGCGCCGATATCGAAGGGACGGCGGCTCCCTCGCCGGAGGTGGTAGATCCCGGGATCAAGGATCCAGGCCGGTCCAGATCCGAACTGTACCAATTACCCTGCCCTGGGTTCATGACGGCCCGACCTGCGCAATCTAAGGTCAACGCCACCGCACCTGCAGACTTCCCACAATGAGAAGTCCTGGCGATGCGGAAATTCGCGAATGCCGCTGCAGCAGGCCAAGAAACTGCACTGCGGCATCGACCACCGATACCACGGCGTTGGAGGAAACGATGCATGCGCAACCTCTTCAGGGCGCATCCTGGTCTACGACGGCGAACCAGGGGGCGATGGCACCGCAAGGTTTGGTAGGCGACATTCTCGGCAGCATCGCTGCCCCAGTGGGCGGCGCCCTCGGCGGTGCCCTCGGCAATCGCCAGATGGGTCAGCAGATCGGCAACATTGCCGGACAGGTCGCCGGCTTCCTGCCCTTCAGCGCAGGGCCGCAGCAACAGCAGCAGCAGGAACCCACGGTTCCCGTGCTGAACGAGACCACCGGCCAGGTGCAGCTGGTCCCGCAGGGGCTGTTCGGATCGATCCTGAAGACCATCGCGGCGCCTGTCGGCGGCGCCCTCGGCGGTGCCCTCGGCAATCGCCAGATGGGTCAGCAGATCGGCAACATTGCCGGACAGGTCGCCGGCTTCCTGCCCTTC
>NZ_JAFIQU010000003.1:0-45786 GCF_017355985.1 Arenibaculum pallidiluteum | reverse complement strand
GATCGATCCTGAAGACCATCGCGGCGCCTGTCGGCGGCGCCCTCGGCGGTGCCCTCGGCAATCGCCAGATGGGTCAGCAGATCGGCAACATCGCAGGCCAGGTCGCAGGCTTCCTACCCTTCAGCGCAGGACCGCAGACTACCCAGGGCTGGCAGGGAAATGAGCACGGCCGTCCGCAGGAGACGATGTATCCCTGGTACGGCCAGAGCCAGGCCCCGGTCTATCATTGAGGCTGAGGCGCCTTGCCCCGGAGGGGCAGGAGCCAGGGGGCGGAATGGGGACCGCCGTGTCGGCGGCCCCCTTTTCCCTTCCGTTCGGCGGTGGGCCATGGAGGGTGGCACCCTCCGGCCCTATCGGGCGCGCAATCAGCCGTGATGGGAGTCTCCGATGACCGACAAAGGCGAGGAATATCTGGTGGCCGTGCGAACCAACTCGCCGGAAGCCGCAGCCGCGATGGCAAGCCTCATGGCCGAGGCCGAGTCCTCGCCGGACCTGCGGATCGCCAGAAGTCCCGCCGGGGGCTCCGCTCCCGCCGTCGTCATCATGCCGGCTCCCGTCGCCGATGCGCTCCGACAGCGCTATGGCGCCCAGCTCGTCATCGAATTGAACGCGCCTTTGACGCACTTCTGACAGCCCCGGGCGGCCTGACCGCTCGCCTGGGGCCTCCTAGGGAGGAACAAACATGGCGGACACACCGGAAAACACCGGGCCGGGCGGATCGACGAAGCGGACGAGCACTGCCACGAGCACTGCCGCGTCCTCCCGGTCCGACGGTCCCGTCACTCCGGCGACCGGCGAAAATGGACCAGGGCGCAGCATCCCCGCGAGCGTGGGACCGCGGCGCAAGCAGTTCCTCATCGCGACCAGGGCCGCGCCCGGCTTCGCTCCGATGTCGACGGATTTCGTCGCCAACTCCCTCAACATGCTCGACGACGTCGAGATCGTGCGGCGCGTCGCGCCCAAGGGGGTCGGTGTGCTCGGCACCTTCGGTGCCGGCGGCGGATCCTCCATGCCGGAGGTCATCGTCGCGCGCATGCCTGCGGAGCGCGGGCTCGAGTTGCTGAGCACCGCCGGCCCGACGATCGTCGTCGAGGAGGACCGGCTGCTGCATCACAGCGACTTCCCCGAGATGCCGGAACTCCTGCAGCCCCAGTTCCTGGCCATGCCGGGCGTGGGTACCGACATCCAGTTCCGCGTCGTCGGCGAAGGCGGAAAGCCGTTGGGCGACGCAATGGTCTACGTGTATGGCCGCGGCTTTCCCGCCCAGGGCAAGACCGGGCCGAACGGCCAGGTTTCCATCACGCTGTTCGGAACCTCGCTCGAGGCCGTCACGGCGATCTACGTCAAGCCGGCCTGCAACCACTGGGACCGCTATCTGAGCGCGCCGGAGCTGAACGAGGGCGTGAACACCATCCAGCTTCGGGAACTTTCGCAGGCCTGGCCCGAATTCCCCAAGCAGCGACTGGTCAACTGGGGCCAGAAGCTGATGCACCTGGAACAGATGGCCGAGTCCGCGCGCGGTCGGGGCGTGAAGATCGGAATTATTGATTCTGGATGCGACATCACTCACCCGCAGCTCGACCATATTGCCAGCGGCCTGGACTTCACAGGCGGCGACCGGGAGCGGGGCTGGACCACGGACACCTATGCGCACGGGACGCATTGCGCCGGAATCATCGCGGCATCGAGCAAGAACATGCCAGGCATCCTGGGCTTCGCGCCGGACGCCGAGGTGCATGCCTTCAAGGTGTTCCCGGGTGGCCGGTTCAGCGATCTGATCGATGCGCTTGACGAGTGCATCCAGCGTCGCATCGACGTGGTCAATCTGAGCCTGGGCAGCGACGCGGTATCGGAGCTGGTGGCGCGCAAGATCGAGGAGGCGCGACAGCATGGGGTCGCATGCATCGTAGCAGCCGGCAATTCCGGTCAGCAGGTCCAGTTCCCGGCCAGGTTGCCGGGCGTGCTGGCCGTGGGGGCGCTCGGCCGGATGGGCGAGTTCCCAGAGGACAGCTTCCATGCGACCACCGTCCTGCAGGGCGGCCTCGCGCCGGATGGGACATTCATTGCGAAGTTCAGCTGCAACGGACCCGAGATCGCGGTCAGCGCGCCCGGTGTGGCCGTTGTGTCGACGGTGCCCGGAGGCTATGCGGCGCTGGATGGAACCTCCATGGCAGCTCCGCACGTCACAGGCCTTGCGGCGCTGATCCTTGCGCACCATCCGGCCTTCCAGGGAGGGCTGAAGGCCCGCAACGCCCAGCGCGTCGAGGCGCTGTTCCAGGTGATCGCCCAGTCCTGCGTGAACCCGTTCCCCGGTGCCCCGACCTATGTGGGTGCTGGCTTGCCCGACCTCAGCCACGTGCCGCAGCAGGCGCAGCCGGCTGCCGTGGCGCCTGCTGCAGTCGCGTTCGGCGGACGCCCGATCGGGACGAGCCTGGGCTCCCTGGCCCCCGCAGGCTTCGGCGCCGGCTTCGGCCAGCAGGTTGCATGGGGAGCGACACAGCAGACGGTCGCGCCGTTCATGGTCAACCAGGCCCTGGTCCAGCAACTCCGCGCCGCGGGCCTTCTCTAAAGCGGCCAGGCGGGCCGACAGGCGTGGCGGCCCGCCTCCTTCCGTGCCTCAGCGCTGAAAGACCGGCGTCGGCAGCGCCCGGATGACATCCTCGACCGTCGGTGCCGTGGCAAGAACGCAGGCGCTCTTGACCGCCGCGTAGGTGCCCGTCCGCTTGAAGCGCGCGATCGAGAAGACGGGCGGATCGCCGTCCGCGGCATCCGGCTCCCATACCACGATGTAATCGCCGTGGTCTTCGCTGACGAACTCTGCCCGTCCCCATGTACGGGCGCGGAGGTTCTGGTCGATCTCGGATTCGAGGAGCATCCAATCCGAAATGGTGAAGCCAAGCCCCGAAGGACCCACCCCGTCTGGCATCGAAACACTCCGCAAGACTGCTTGCAATTCACGGACTCGTTAAGATCAACCCAACCTGAGCCCGTTCGTTGCGTCTCACGCAGCCTATCTCAGCAGTTATTAACGGGAGATGCCCTGCGCCGTAGGCCGACGAGCCGGCTGGCGACATCGGCGCGGCTGCCGATCTGGAGCTTTTCGAGAATGGTATGGACGTGGTTCTTGACCGTCGAGACGCCGATGTCCAGGGATTGCGCAATCTCCTTGTTGGAGAGGCCTGCCGACAGATGAGCCGCGATCTCCCGCTCGCGTATCGTCAGCGGAATCGCATGCGTGCGCTGGACGGCCGGCTGGTAGCTGACCGCCTTGGCAAGGCGCTGGTAAAGGCAGGCCGCGATGCGCGGTGTGCAGCAGAGTTCTCCACGCAGGACGGCAACCACCATGTCCGGCAGATGGTCCGCATCGGCCGTAGCCGGCAGGAAGCCGTCGACGCCGGCCTCGATGCATTGCATGACGTCATCCTCGTCCTCGCCGGCGGCAAGCACGATGATGGAGACGCCGGGCACCTGTGACAGACGCCGCACGAGCGGAAGGACGGCAGGGTGGATGGCGTCCAGCAGGACGACATCGGGAATCGTCCCGAGACAGATCTTCTCCGCAGCTTCGAGGCCGCAGTTGCCGACCACCCGAAACCAGGGAGATCGGCCGAGCGCCGCTGATATCGCATCGCGGTACAGCCGGACGCGGCCGACGACCAGGAGCTTGGCCGGCAGAATGCCAGCCTCCAGCAACATCGTTCCCGTGCAAGTCATTCGACCTTCTCCAGGAACTGAAATGGGGCGAATTTCCTCCTACTTTTCAATCAGAAGCGGACCTTTCCGTCGCACCTCCCATAAATATTCAGTCAGAGTTCCCCAATGGTCTTTTGGCGAAGCAAGGACACTCCGTCAATTACACCAACGGCCATTCGCGGCGAGGCGTCGCTGACGGCCGTTGCGGCCGGACTTTCCTAGGCTCGCCACCCCGCCATCATGTCGGCCGTACCCGCCGGTTCTCCTGCAGCCCGTCCGAGGCAGCCAGTCCAGGGGAAGGGCCCTGCCCTTCCGGCGCACCCCGCAGCCCCGCACCGCGGGATGCGTTTAGAAACATGAGGAGAGGGGAAGCCATGGGCCGGAACGCGGAACTGAAATACCTCGTCGCCACCGCGCGGGCGCTGGCGGGCGGGACCATCTTCGCCTTCCCGCTGCTGATGACGATGGAGATGTGGTGGCTGGGCTTCCACATGGACCCGTTCCGGCTGGCGCTGTTCCTGATCGTGTCGCTGCCGCTGCTGACGGGGCTGTCCTTCCTCTCCGGCTTCGAGGACACCTTCCGCTGGCGCGACGACGTGATGGACGCCCTGACGGCCTATGGCATCGGCTTCGTCGCCTCTGCGGCGCTGCTCATGCTGTTCGGGGTGATCGGCCCCAACCAGCCCTGGACCGAGATCGTCGGCAAGATCGCGGTCCAGAGCGTGCCCGCCGCCATTGGCGGCATGCTCGCGCGAAAGCAGCTCGGCGAGGAATGCGACCAGGAAAGCAACCTGCGCCGCGCGGGGTATCCCGGCATCCTCTTCGTAATGGCCATGGGCGCCCTGTTCCTCGCCTTCAACGTGGCTCCCACCGAGGAGATGCTGCTGATCTCCTTCCGCATGTCGCCGTGGCAGGCGCTGGGGCTGGCCCTGCTCTCGCTGCTGGTGCTGCACGCCTTCGTCTATGCCATCGGCTTCAGCGGCCAGGCGGAGCCGGTGCGCGCGCCGCTGTGGCACACGGTGCTGCGCTTCGCTGTGCCGGGATACGGCATCGCGCTGCTGGTCAGCCTCTACGTCCTCTGGACTTTCGGCCGGACCGACGGGATGGCGCTGATGGAGACCGTGCAGGCCATGGTGGTCCTGGGCTTTCCGGCTGCGCTGGGGGCGGCCACCGCACGTCTGGTGATCTGACTGAAGGGGAGGAAGGGAATTCCATGGTCGGGATCGGTGGGACCGTTGATGCGGAGGGGCGCGGGGACGGACGCCGGGCGCGCGGCGAGAGGCGGACGCCCGTGACGGAATGGATCGCCTCCGGGATGGGGGCGATCCTGTTCCTGGGCACGCTGGGCATGATCCTCTACGAGGGGATCTTCGTGGCCGGCAGCCCGCCGGATGTGCGGGTCGAGATCCGCGACGTCGCACGCCAGGGCGAGGGATGGCTGGTCCGCGTGAAGGCGACGAACCTGGGCGGGGCCACGGCGGCCGAGGTGCGCGTGACCGGCCGGCTGCGCCGCGGGGACGAGACGGTCGAGGACGCCAGCATCCTGCTGGACTACCTGCCCGGACATTCCGAGCGCGAGGGCGGGCTGTTCTTCCGCGGCGATCCCGAAAGCCTGGTGCTGGACCTGCGCGCCGAGGGCTACGTCGAGCCCTGATCCCTGCGACGGGCGGGCTGCCTCCCTGTTGCAGGATGGTCCGCCGCAGGGGAAGGCCCGGCCATGCCGCTGATCACCTATCACGCCTCGCACGAGCAGTTCGCGCCCAGCCACCTGCTGGACCTGGTCCGGCGGGCCGATAAGGCCGGTTTCGGGGGAGTCTTCTCCTCGGATCACTTTCATCCCTGGGGGCCGTCCCAGGGCCAGTCGGGTTTCGTCTGGTCCTGGCTGGGCGCGGCCATGCAGGCGACCCGCCTGCCCTTCGGCCTGATCACCGTGCCGGGCGGGTGGCGCTATCATCCCGCCGTCCTGGCCCAGGCGGTCGCGACCCTGGGCGAGATGTTTCCGGGGCGCCTGCCCTGGATCGCGGTCGGCAGCGGCGAGCTCGTCAACGAGCATATCACCGGCGGGGAGTGGCCGGAAAAGGCCGAGCGCAACGCGCGCCTGCGCGAGGGCGCCGAGGCGATGCAGGCCCTGCTGCGCGGCGAGACGGTGACGCGCCGCGGCCGGATCCCGGTGATCGAGGCCAGGATCTACTCCCGCCCGGAGACCGAGACGCGGCTGGTCGGCGCCGCGGTCAGCGAGGCCACGGCCGAATGGCTCGGCGGCTGGGCCGACGGGCTGCTGACGGTGGGTCATGGCCCCGAGGCCGTGCGCAGGATCGTCGACGCCTTCCGGCGCGGCGGGGGCGAAGGCAAGCCGGTCTACTTCAAGATGGACCTGTGCTGGGCCGCCTCGGACGCCGAGGCGCTGCGCCAGGCGCACGAGCAGTGGCGCTTCAACGTGCTCGGCGGGGATGTGAACTGGACCCTGCGGACGCCCGAGGACTTCGAGACCGCGGCCCGCTTCATCCGGCCGGAGGACATGGCGAAGGCCGTCCACGTCTCGGCCGATCCTGGCCGGCATGCCGCCTGGATCGCGGAATACGCCGAGATCGGTTTCGAATCCATCGACCTCCACAATGTCGGGGCCGATCAGGAGGCCTTTATCGACGTCTTCGGCGCCCGGGTGCTTCCGCAGGTCAGGAGCTGAGCCCGGCCCGGGCCGGCTGCCGGCCGTCGGGCCTGCCGATGCCGTCCTTCCCCGCCCCTTCCAGGATCGCCCCCTCCAGGATCGCCCCCTCCAGGATCTCGGCCGCGAAGTCCTCGCCGCGCCATTCGGCCAGCCAGACGCCGGGCCTCCCGCCCCGGCAGCGCAGCAGCTCGACCCGCCAGCGGGGAGCGCCGACGCCGGGCTCGTCCGCGCCGTCCGGCGTGCGGACGACACGGCCGGGCGCGGCCGACACCGCCCAGCGGGTCACGGCCGCGCTGGCGGGGGCCCGCCGCCGCCCCAGGCGCAGCAGCAGCGCGGTCACCCCGCCGGCCTCGGCGGCGAGTTGCAGGCGCCGGCCGGCGGTCGCATCGATGCCGTCCACCTCGGCCAGGACCGCGCCCAGCCCCCGGCAGCGCAGCGCCTCCTCGAGGGCCCAGAGGATCTCAGCCTCGGCGCGGGCGCGAACGACGATAAGCCGCTCGGGCCCGAGCCCCCAGGCTGCCAGCCCCGGGGCATAGGGCTCGGCCGCGCCCCGGCGCGCCTCGGCCCGCCGCACCCAGAGGACCGGCCCGTGCAGCGCCGCGATGCGGCCGGCCAGCGCCGCGGCAAAGCCGGTCGCAGCCCCGCCCCAGGGATCCTCGCCAGGACCGGTGCCCGCCGAGACCTCGTGCAGGCAGCCGAGCGGCAGTCCGCCTTCCGGCAGCGCGGCCCCAAGCGCCGGGCCGAGCGGGAGGACCCGGCCGCCCTCGCCCGCGGTTCCCTCCAGCCGCCGGATCCGGCGGCGCAGGTCTTCGAGCAGGACCGCCTTGCCGGCCGCAGGTATGGGCATGGGATCGGTCATCGGATCTCCCCGGCCTTGCCTGCGGGTCAACAGGCCCGGCGCGGAATCGTTCTCTATTTGTTCTATAAACCGCGCATGCCTTCCGTCAAGCGCGCCCAGACGGGGTGGTCCGGGCCAGAGCTGTCCGGGCGGCCGGAAAGCTCGGCCGCCGCGAAGGAACGGCCGGACCGGCGAGGCGTTTAACAGCGGTGCACGTCGGACGCGAGAGCCAATGGACATCATCCGCATCCTGTTCGCTTTCCTCCTCCCGCCGCTGGGGGTTTTCCTGCAGGTCGGGTTCGGCCTTCATTTCTGGCTGAACATCCTGCTGACCCTCCTGGGCTGGCTGCCGGGGATCATCCATGCGATCTGGATCATCGTCCGCCGTTGATCCGCTGACCCCGGGAACCGGCTACGACGAGTTGCTGCGGCTTCAGCGCCTCTCCAACCTGCTGGACAGTCGCTGGCGCATCCCGGGGACATCCTGGCGGATCGGCCTGGATGGGATCGCCGGGCTCGTGCCCGGCATCGGCGACACGCTGGGCATGGCCGTCTCGGCCTACATCGTCTACCAGGCAACCCGGTTCGGCGTTCCGTCCCGGCTGGTGGCCCGCATGGTCGCCAATGTGGGCGTCGACTGGCTGGTCGGATCGGTCCCCGTCCTGGGCTCGATCTTCGACATCGCCTTCAAGGCCAATCGCCGGAACATGAACCTGCTGACCCGGCACCTGGAGCAACGCTACACGACGGGCCCCCGCGGCGCCTGACCTTCCGTCCGCGCGCGCCTGGTCGCATCTTGACCCACGTCAAGGCGCGCCTGCCGCCGTACGCCAGACTGCGGGCATGGACAACATCGACCTGATCGCCCGCTACGACGGCCACCGCGTCCCGCGCTACACCAGCTATCCGACCGCCCCGCATTTCAGCCCGGGGATCGGTCCGGACACCTATCTCGGCTGGGTGCGGGAACTGGACCCGGACGAGCCCGTCTCGCTCTACCTCCACGTCCCGTTCTGCCATGCCATGTGCTGGTACTGCGGATGCAACACCCGCGTCGTTGCCCGCTACCAGCCCATCGCCGACTACCTCGGCGCGCTCGACCGCGAGATCGCCATGGTGGCCGCGGTCCTGCCGGCCCGGATGAAGGTCGCGCACATCCATTTCGGCGGCGGCACGCCGACCATGATGGCTCCGCGCGACTTCACCTCCCTGATGGACCGGCTCCGCAGCCGCCTCGACCTGCTGCCCCAGGCCGAGGTGGCGGTGGAGATCGATCCCAGGACGCTCGATCCCGAGATGCCGGCCGCCCTGGCCCGGGGCGGCGTGAACCGCGTCTCGCTCGGCGTGCAGGACCTGAACCCGCGGGTGCAGGAGGCGATCAACCGGATCCAGCCCTTCGCCGCCACGCAGGGCGCCGTCGAGGCCCTGCGCGGCGTCGGCATCGAAGGCATCAACCTGGACCTGATGTACGGCCTGCCGCATCAGACCCCCGAGACCTGCGCCGAGAGCGCGCGCCAGGTGCTCGGGCTGGCACCCGACCGGCTCTCGATCTTCGGCTATGCCCACGTTCCCTGGATGAAGACCCACCAGCGCCTGATCGACGAGAAGGCGCTCGCGGATTCCCGGGGCCGCTGGCTGCAGTTCGACATGATCGCCCGCACCCTGTCGGAAGGCGGCTACGAGCAGATCGGCCTCGACCACTTCGCCCTGCCCCAGGATCCGCTGGCGCTCGCCCAGCGGGCGGGACGCCTGCATCGCAACTTCCAGGGCTACACCACCGACGAGGCCGGCACGCTGCTGGGCTTCGGCGCCTCGGCCATCGGCTCGCTGCCCCAGGGCTACGTCCAGAACGATCCCGCCCACGAGCGCTATGGCCGGGCCGTCGCCGCCGGTCGCCCGGCCGTCACGAAGGGCCTGCGCCTCAGCCCCGACGACCGCCTGCGGCGCGAGGTGATCGAGCGGCTGATGTGCAACCTGACGGTCGACCTGGCCGAGGTCGCGGCGGCCCACGGCACGAGCGCCGATGTGTTCGCCGAGGACGTGGCGCGACTTGCCCCGCTGGTCGAGGACGGCATTGCCGGGATCGAGGGCTCGCGCGTGTTCGTCGAGGATGCCATGCGCCCGCTGGTGCGTCTGGCCGCAGCGGTATTCGACGCCTATCTCGACCGCGGAGCGGCCCGGCACTCGCTGGCGGTCTGAAGGCGGCGGCAAACGGCCGCCGGCCTCACTTCTGCTGGACCCTGGCGACCACGCCCATCGTGGAGAGGTTCCGTTGCGCGGCCTCCGCGTCGGAGCGCCGCGTCACCAGGATCACCTGGCACAGCCCCATCTTCAGCGCGGCCGAGCGGTTGCCCTCCGGCACGATCAGGCTGCCCCCGAACAGCGACTGCCCGAGCAGGACGTTCTCGCCGGCAAGGCAGGCGGTCTCCTCGGCATGGCGCTCCGGAGAAAGGCTTTCGGCCGGCCCGACCAGCCAGACCTCCTTCTCGGACGGGGACGCGGCGCCGTTCTCCGGCAGCGGCGGCACGCTCATGCGCGGAGCCGCCGCGGGCGCTCCGGAAGCCCTGCGGGGGGTCAGCTTCGCCAGCGGCGGGCCGAGCGGCAGCCGGGCGATCCTCCCGAGGCTGGGGCGGGTCGGCGCGCCGGGCCGGC
The DNA here is from genome assembly GCF_017355985.1 of Arenibaculum pallidiluteum. Classification (GTDB taxonomy): domain Bacteria; phylum Pseudomonadota; class Alphaproteobacteria; order Azospirillales; family Azospirillaceae; genus Arenibaculum; species Arenibaculum pallidiluteum. The sequence continues at coordinate 35,935 of NZ_JAFIQU010000003.1, read as the reverse complement.
TCCGGGCCGTCGTCGGCTCGGCTCGGGGCTGCGGCGCGGGAGCCGTGCGCGCCACAGCCGCCGGCGGCTTGGTGGCCGGTGCCGGAACGCCTGCCGGCGGCAGGGCCATCGGTGCGGGCGGTACGCGCGCAGCATCGGCGGGCGGCTGCGTCGGCCGGGCAGCCGCGGGAGCCGGGGCCGGCTGCGCGAGGGCGGCCCCTGCCTCGCTCTCCGCTCCTGTCTCGGGCGGAGGCGCCGGACGCTGCGCCGGGGCCGGCGGGTTGAGCGCAGCGCTCTGGGCGGGGCGCGCCGGCTGGGAATTCGCCGGCGTGGCTGCGGGCGGCGCCTTGACTTGCGGCTGCGAGGACGCCGGCTGTGTCGGTTGCTGCGGGGCTGCCGGCTGCGCCTGCTGTACCGGCGGCTCGGGCGCCGGCTGCGCCTCCGACACCAGCGGGACGGGGAAGCCCAGCGGCGCCACGAAGGGCTTGGGTGCAGGCACGGGCACCGGCGTCGCAGGAGCGGACGGCGCCGCGGCCATCCGCTGTGCGGGCGCCGCATGGGACGCGGCAGCGGGTGCGCCTTGCCGCACCCGCGCCTCGCGCCGCTGCGGCGGAGCGGCGGGCTTCGCGACGGATGCGGGGTTCGCGGCTGACGCCGGCGGCGCGACTCGGTAAGGCACCGAGGTCTGCGGCCGCATCGCGAAGGGCGCGATCCGGTAGGGCGGGACCTGGGGCCGCGCCACCGATCCCGGCTGTACGAGCCGCTGCGGGCTGGATGGCGCGAAGGTCGGCGCGAAAGCCGGCACCGGCCGGTCGTCCGGCGCATCGGCGCGGGACGCCGGCGGCAGGACCATCCAGACCGCCGTCAGGGCGACGAGGCTCAACGTGTACCAGCGGTTCATGGGCCCCCGGGCCTCTCTCTAGAGAACGGGATAAACCCTTCCGCCCCCGGATGCAACCAAGACGAGACCCGAAAGTGGTAATCAGCGTTTCGACGCCGCCTCGCGGATGGCTGAAAGGGTCGTCCGCGTGGTGATCACGTCCGGGTCCATGCGCAGCTCGATCAGCGCGGGTCTGCCCGACGCCACCGCAGCCTCGAAGGCCGGCGCGAACTCCTCTGTCCTCGACACAGCCACGCCGAAGGCGCCGTAACTCTCGGCGAGCCGGACGAAGTCGGGGTTGCTCAGTGCCGTCGCGCTGACCCGGCCGGGATAGCGCCGCTCCTGATGCATGCGGATCGTGCCGTACATGCCGTTGTTGAAGACCAGGATCACCGGGGCCGCCCCCGACTGCACGGCCGTCGCGATCTCCTGGCCAGTCATCAGGAACCCGCCATCTCCGACATTGGCGAGGACGATCCTGTCGGGATGGACCAGCTTGGCCGCGACGGCGGCGGGCACGGCGTAGCCCATGGCGCCGCTCGTCGGGCCGAGCTGCCTGCCGGGGCGTCGGTAGGAAAGGAACCGGTGGCTCCAGCCCGAGAAATTGCCGGCATCCACCGTAACGACGGCATCGGCCGGCAGCCTGTCGCGGAGCCAGGTGAAGACCCGGCCGAGATCCAGGTCGCCGGCATAGGGCTGCGGCTCCAGCCAGGCCAGGTAGTCGTCCCGGCAGGCGCGCGACCAGCCGTCCCAGCGCGGCGCCGCGGCCGCCGGCAGGGCGGCCAGCGCGGCCAGGGCCGCCGCGGGGCCCGCCTGGATCGGCAGGTCGGGGCGGTAGACCCGCCCGAGCTCCTCGGCCGAGGCGTGGATATGCACCAGCGTCTGCGTCAGCTCGGGCGGTTCGACCAGCTCGTAGCCCTGGGTCGTCATCTCGCCGAGCCGGGCGCCGATCACGACCAGCAGGTCAGCTTCGCGCACACGCTGGAGCAGCTTCGGATTGGGCCCGGTGCCGAGATCGCCGGCATAGCTCGGGCTGTCGTTCGCCATCACGTCCTGCCGCCGGAAGGAGCAGCAGACCGGCAGCCTGTTCGCCTCGGCCCAGCGCCGCAGGTCGGCGCAGGCGGCATCGGTCCAGCCGCTTCCGCCGACGAGGACGAGCGGCCGCTCGGCGCCGGCCAGCAGCGCAGCCAGCCGGTCGAGCTCGGCGGGGCCCGGGTGGCCCTGCACGGCGGCGTAGGGCGCGGTGTCGGGAACCTCGACGCGGTCGCGCAGCATGTCCTCGGGCAGCGCCAGGACCACCGGGCCAGGACGGCCGCTGGTCGCGGTCGCGAAGGCGCGCGCGACGAATTCCGGGATCCGGCGCGCGTCGTCGATCTGCGCAGCCCACTTCGCCACCGAACCGAACATGCGGCGGTAGTCGATCTCCTGGAACGCCTCGCGCTCCGCCTGATCGCGGGCGACCTGGCCCACGAACAGGATCATGGGGGTGGAATCCTGCATCGCCGTGTGCACCGCGATGGAGGCGTTGCAGGCCCCGGGCCCGCGGGTCACGAAGCAGATTCCGGGGCGCCCCGTCAGCTTGCCCGCGGCCTCGGCCATGTTGGCGGCGCCTCCCTCGTGACGGCAGGTCACCAGGCGGATGCCGGGCGTGTCCACGAAGGCGTCGAGCACCTCGAGATAGCTTTCCCCGGCCACGCAGAAGGCGAGGTCGGCACCATGCACGCGCAGGGCGTCGACGAGGATCTGGCCGCCGCTGCGGGCGGGTCGGGTGGCGGGCAAGGCTTGCGTCTCCGGATCAGGTCAGGCCCGGCGTCTCATGCGCCGCCGGACAGGCGGGGCGAGTAAAGTCGCCACCGCCGCAGCCGTCAAGGACGGGCGCACCGCCAATGGGTCGGTCCCCTCCCCGACGCGGGTATTGCCTTTTGAGGGGGCCGACGGTATTGCGGAAAACCCCGGGGGGCGGTGCGGACGGGGCGGTTTCCGGCCAGGCCGGATCCGCCCTCCGGGTTTGTCGAGATCGCGATTGACGCTTCGGACGGACCGACCGAGGCGGCCGTTCTCTACCCAGGGAGGATGCAGGGGATGCCCGGACTGACGCGCGACCAGGTCATCGAGATCTGCGGCCGTTTGGACGACATGCGCATCGCCGCCATCATCGGCACGGGCGCCGACACGGCCGAGCTCATGGAAGCCAGGACCTGGCTGAACTCCGACGACTATCTGGCAACGGCGCTGAAGCGCTCGGTCAGCGGGCGGGTCGCCCGGTTGGTCGAGCTGCTGCGGGCCGACGAGACCGAGTGGGACGACCGCTGACCCCGGCGGGCGGCGCGGCCCTGGTCTTTTGGCCGCGCCCGTCGGCCTGATCCGGCCGATCCGTTCAGCCCTGCTGCGTCACTCAGCCGCGCTTCGCCTCGAGTGCCTTGTAGGCGGCGGTGAAGCCCTTCAGCGAGAACTTCACCGCGGCGAGCTGCGTCTGGTTCGGAAGCCCGAAGGTCAGGATGATCTCGTTGCCCTTGCGCAACCGCTCCAGCACGTCGTCGGGAAGCACCGCGCGGGCGCTGCACTTCGCCGCGTCGCAGCCGTTCACCTGAAGCGGCGCCGGGGCCCCGCCGTCGACGGAGAGCCCGATCGGCTGCTTGGGGTCGATCTGGGGCGCGAGGTTCACCTGCATGACCCCATTGGGCCGCCCTGGCGGCTTCGCGACGGCGATTCCCGCAAGGCCGGCCTTGGTCTCGGCGTCGACGACCTCCTGAGTGATGAAGCAGGGCGTGGACGGCGCGCAGACCAGCTTCCAGTCGCCGATCCTCTGCCCGCCCTGGGCGGCGGACTGCTTTCCCTTCGCCTGCTGGGCCGCGGCGGGCATCGCGAAGACGAGCACGGCCGCGAGCGCGGCGGCCGCAACGGACGTGGCATGGGAGGCGGTCAAGGCTTCGGCTCCTGATCTCAGCGGGCGGCCCCGGGCCATGCCGGGATCCGCGAAGAAAGCGCATGCCGGACGGCCCGCGGTCAAGGGGATGCTGCGGCAGGCCGACGCCCGAAGCACTCCGAGGTTCGCTCCGAACCTTGGAGTGCTTCCAGATCATTGAGCTTGGAACGGGGCGTGATCCGTTCCAGTGCCGGGCCCCGTCAGGTGATGCGCTCGAAATCCGGCCGGGCGGGCGTGTCCCTGACCAGGCGTACGGCCCAGGGAGAGGTCAGCTCCTGGGACGTCAGCGCTCCGGCGGCCGGCGCCTTGATCCGATAGGTCACTTGCAGCGTGTCAGGGAAGTCGATTCGCCGTAGCACCGCGGCGTCGACGATCTCGACCGCGAAGCCCCCGCCGCTCTGCACGCCCGCGAAGACAGCGACGGCCATCCAGCCCGGCGGCAGCGGTCCCGGCGCAGGGGCGGCGACCTGGCGCCAGAGCCCCTGCCATTCCTCCTCGGTCCGGGCGGTCACCGTCACACGCCCCTGCACCTCGCTCTGCACGCCGCTCCAGTCCAGGCGCCCACCGATCCCCGGCAGGGCGCCGGGCCGCTGGCCCGAGCCCCAGACCGGCGGCTCCCCGGCGAGGAGAGCCGCCGTGGATCCGCAGCCGCCCAGCGCCGCGACCGCGGCGGCCAGCGCGGCGGCCCTCAGCAGACGGGGCATCGGCTTGGCCATCAGGCGACCTCCCGGGGGAGCGCGGCCTCGACCAGGTTCGCCCAGTAGCTGGCACCCAGGGGCAGGATCTCGTCGTTGAAGTCGTATCGCGGGTTGTGGACCATGCAGCCGCCCCCGCCGCCGGCCTGGCCGATCCAGGCATAGCACCCGGGAGTGCGCTCCAGCATGAAGGCGAAGTCCTCAGCACCCATGCTCGGCTCGAAGTCGCGCATCACCGCGGCCTCGCCGAGCATCCGCGTGGCGACCCCGGCGGCGAAATCGGTCTCGGCTGGCGTGTTCAGCGTCGGCGGATAGTTCCGGCGGTAATCCACCGTCGCGGCCGCCTCCAGGGCCGCCGCGACACCCTCCGAGATGCGGCGGATGCCCGCCTCGAGACGGTCGCGCGTCTCCGGCCGGAAGCTCCGCACAGTGCCGGACAGCCGCGCCTCGCCTGGGATCACGTTGTAGGCGCTTCCGGCGTGGATCCGGGTGACGCTGACGACGGCATTGTCCATGGGGTCGGTGCCGCGGCTGACCAGCGTCTGAAGCGCCGTCACGATCTGCGATGCGACCACCACGGGGTCCACCGAGTGGTGCGGCATGGCGCCGTGGCCGCCTCGGCCCGACACGGTGATGTCGAACAGGTCGGCCGCCGCCATCATGGGGCCCGGCCGCATGGCCATGATCCCCGCGGGCATCTCGGGCCAGTTGTGCAGGCCGTAGACCTCGTCGAAGGGCAGCTTCTCCAGCAGCCCGTCCTCGATCATCCGGAGCGCGCCGCCCCGTCCCTCCTCGGCGGGCTGGAAGATGAACCGCACCGTGCCGGCGAAGTTGCGCGTCTCCGCGAGGTATCGGGCCGCGCCCAGCAGCATGGTCGTGTGGCCGTCGTGGCCGCAGGCATGCATCTTCCCGGGCACGGTCGAGGCATGGGCGAAGTCGTTCTCCTCCTGCATAGGCAGGGCGTCCATGTCGGCGCGCAGCGCGATCACCTTCGGCCGGCCCGCGCCGGTATCCCTGGCAGGATGCGCGCCGTGCAGCGTGCCGACGACCCCCGTGACGCCGAGGCCGCGATGGACCTCGATACCCCATTCCGTCAGCAGCGCCGCCACCTTCTCGGCGGTCCGGAACTCCTCGAAGCCCAGCTCCGGATGGGCATGGAAATCGCGCCGCCAGGCGGTCATGTCGGCGTGGAACTCGGCGATGCGGTTGATGATCGGCATGTCCTGATCCCTGTCGCGGTGCATACCCGCAATCTTGCGGCCGGCACCATAGCAGAGGGCTCGGGATCGGGACAGGCGGCCAGGAAGGCCGAAATCGTCCCTGCGACACCCGTCCGCCTCAGCCGTCGTCGGCCTCGATCGGGTGCAGCGAGCGCCAGGCCTTCCACAGCAGCCACAGCCCCGCCCCACCCAGCGCCGCGGCACGCACCGTCCGGCCGGTCCGCGTCCGCCAGATCGGGCGCGAGGGGTTCACGACGAAGTTGTCGACCACGTCCACGAAGGCTCCGAGCTTGCGCGGCTTGAGCGGCCGCAGGCAGCGCTGGGAGCGGCATTCCGCCCGCAGCACGTCGATGGCGCGCACCAGGGAGCCCATCTGCCCGGTCGCCTGAGACACGCGCCCGCGCGGCACGCCCAGATGCTCGGCGATCAGGTCGTCCCGGAGCGTCCGGATGGCCCCCGCGATCTCGCCGGCCCGGGGATCCCCGGGCACCGCCTCGATCACGGCGTCGCATTCGGTGTCGACGCCCATGGAACGCTCGTTGAGGTTCGACGAGCCGATCCGGAGCAGCCGGCCGTCCACGATCATCAGCTTCCCATGGACCGTGATGCCCTCGTCGCCGCTGAACGCGCCGTAGATCCGGAACCGGTCGTAGCGGTCGGCCGCGCGCAGGGAATGGACGAGCTTGTCGCGCAGCACGTTCATGGTGGCGTGCTCGATCCAGCTCGGCCCCCAGTGGGAGGTGACCACGACGACCTCGGGCCCGTCCGGCTCGCGCAGCCGACGCCCGATCGCCTCGGCGATCGGGCGCGAGGCGAAGTACTGGTTCTCGATGTAGATGAAGCGCCGCGCCGCGGCGATGCTCTCGAGATAGAGGCGCTCCACCTCGCGCGCGCCGGGCCAGCCGTTCCAGCGCGGCCGCGTCCGCGCCAGCCCGACCGGCACGTCGCGCAGCATGGGCGCGACGGCGGGCGGCCAGGGATCATGGTCGGGCTCCCGGGGCGGCGCGGCGGGCCGCTCCCCGGTCGCGCATTCCCAGCGGTCCCGGCAGAGCTCGCCAAGCGCCAGCGCCGCCGGGCCGTCGACCATCAGCATCATGTCGTGGCGCGGCTCGTAGCGGTTCCCGTCGGGATCGAGCCGGCGGGGGTCGTGGGCGACGTGCTCGCGCGTGTCCCAACGATTCCCGGACAGGTCGATCCCGCCCAGGAAGGCCACGGCGTCGTCGACCACGAGCACCTTCTGATGGTGGACGGATCCCGTGGGATAGGCCCCATCGGCCTTGATCGTCAGGCGCTCGTCGGTGAGCCAGTCCTGGATGGTCGGCGGCACGGTCGGCCGGATCAGCGCCAGCGCGTCCGCCATGTCCCAGACCAGCAGGCGGATCTGCAGCCCCGGCCGTTCGACCAGCAAACCTTCCAGGAAGGCGCGCAGCGTCAGCATTGAAGCCGGGTGCTCGCGGATCCTCAGGTCAAGGTCCCAGCCCAGCAGGGCGATGCTGTGGCGCGCGCGTCGCATGGCCTCGAAGGCGGCGGCGAAATAGGTCTCGCCATCGACCAGCACGGCGGCGCGGTGAGCCGTGTCGCTGCGCCAGATCGTGCGCCCTGGTACCGCGATTGCGCCTTCATCCGCCGTCAGCGCGCAGCGCTCCGGCGCAGCGGCCGCGGGCGCATACCCCGCTCTGCTGTCCATTGGCTCTCCTGTCCGAACGGCGCGTTCGCGCCCCTTTCAGGAAACCCATCTTCCGTCGCAGGGTTGCCGCCGCCCGGGCGCGGCGGCCTCGGCAAAGGGGGAGGCGACGCGCCGCCCCCTCGCCTGCGGGCTCAGGTGATGACGGTCGGTGCGTCGCGTCCGGTCCGCGCCCTGATGCCGGCAATGGCATCTGCGGCCGCGATCACCTCGGCCAGCGACTCCTGGGTCGGCAGGTCCAGGCGCGCGGGGTCGGATTCATAGCGCTCGAGGTACACGCGCAGCGTCGCCCCGGCCGTTCCCGTGCCGGACATGCGGAACACCGCCCGCTCGCCGCCGGCGAAGAACACGCGGATGCCCTGCCCCGTGCTGACCGAACCGTCCACGGGATCGGTGTAGGCGAAATCGTCGGCCCTTACGACCTCCAGCGTCCCGAAGCGGCGTCCGGGCAGCGTCGGCAACGCCTCGCGCAGCGCGGCCATCAGCCCTTCGGCCGCTGCCGTCTCGACCTCCTCGTAGTCGTGGCGCGAGTAGTAGTCGCGCCCATAGGCCGACCAGTGCGCGCGCACGATGGCCTCCACGCTCTCGCCGCGCGCGGCGAGGATGTCGAGCCAGAGCAGGACCGCCCACAGCCCGTCCTTCTCGCGCACGTGGTTCGAGCCCGTGCCGAAGCTCTCCTCGCCGCAGATCGTGGCGAGCCCGGCATCTAGCAGGTTGCCGAAGAACTTCCAGCCCGTGGGCGTCTCGTGGCAGGGAACGCCCAGGCGCTGCGCCACCCGGTCGGCCGCGCGGCTGGTCGGCATGGAGCGGGCGATGCCGCGGATGCCGTCCCGGTAGCCCGGGGCCAGATGCATGTTGGCCGCCAGGACCGCGAGGCTGTCGCTGGGTGTCACGTAGAAGCCGCGGCCGAGAACCATGTTGCGGTCGCCGTCCCCGTCCGAGGCCGCGCCGAGGTCCGGCGCGTCCGGCGCGGCCAGCGCGGCCACCAGATCGGCCGCATAGACCGGGTTCGGGTCCGGATGCAGGCCGCCGAAGTCCTCGAGTGGCTCGCCGTTCACCACCGTCCCGGGCGCCGCTCCCAGCCGGCGTTCCAGGATCTCCCGGGCATAGGGGCCGGTCACCGCGTTCATGGCATCGAAGCGCATGCGGAAACCGCGCGCGAACATCGCCCGAATCCGGTCGAAGTCGAACAGCTGCTCCATCAGCCCGGCATAGTCGGCGACGGGATCCACGACCTCGACCACCGCATCGCCGACATTCACCTCGCCGAGCCGGTCCAGGTCGATGTCGGGCACGTCCAGGATCCGATAGCGGCCGATGGCGCGTGTGCGGGCATGGATCGCCTCGGTCACCTTCTCTGGGGCCGGGCCGCCATTGCCGACGTTGTACTTGATGCCGAAGTCGCCCTCGGGGCCGCCGGGATTGTGGCTGGCCGACAGGACGATGCCGCCGAAGGCGCGGCGCTTGCGGATCACGCAGGACGCCGCCGGCGTCGACAGGATGCCCCCGCGCCCGACGACGATGCGCCCAAAGCCGTTGGCCGCCGCCATCTTCAGGATGATCTGGACGGCCTCGCGGTTGTGGAACCGCCCGTCCCCGCCGACCGCCAGCGTCGCCCCGGAGAAGCCCTCCAGCGCATCGAAGACGGACTGCACGAAGTTTTCGACATAGCCGGGCCGCCGGAACACGGCGACCTTCTTGCGCAGGCCGGAGGTTCCGGGCTTCTGCCCTTCGATGGGGGCGGTCTCGATGGTCCTTGGGGTCATTCCGCTGTCCGGGAGCCAGGGCTTCGAATCTTCGCCCACCATGCCGCCGCCAAAAGAGGGCGGCAACGGCTCAGACGTTGATCACCGTCAGGCTGACCGGCGAGCGCGGCCCGCCGATCACCACGATTCCCGTCTCGGTCACGTGGTGGCGCGCGCGGTCCTGCTCGGGCTCGTGGCCGATCGTCGCTCCCGCAGGGATCTTCACGTTCTTCTCGATGATGGCGCGGCGCACCCGGGCGCCCGCCCCGATCTCGACATTGTCGAACAGCACGCAGTCCTCGACCAGGGCGTGGTCGTGGACGCGCACGTAGCGTCCGAGAACCGAGTTGCGCACGGTGCCGCCGATGATGCACCCGCCGGAGACGACCGAGTTCAGCGCCTGGCCTCGCCGGCCATCCTCCTCGAAGATGAACTTGGCGGGCGGGTCCGAATAGCCGGCCGTGTGCAGCGGCCAGTCCCGGTTGTAGAGGTTGATCGGCGGCACGATCGCGCGCAGGTCCATGTTCGCCTCGTAATAGGCGTCCAGCGTGCCGACGTCGCGCCAATAGGCCGGCTGGTCCTCCTCGCCGGGAATGCGGTTGGTCTGGTAGTCGTAGGCGTAGAGTGCCGAGGTGCCGGCGAGCTGGGGCAGGATGTCCTTTCCGAAGTCGTGGCTGCTGTCCGGCTTGGCCGCGTCCTCGTACACCATCTTCATCAGGCAGTCGGTCGAGAAGATGTAGTTGCCCATGGAGGCCAGCACCTCGTCCGGGCGCCCTGGCATGGTCGGCGCGTCCGCGCGCTTCTCGTGGAAGGCCTGGATGCGGCTGCTGCCATCGATCTCCAGCACCCCGAAGTCGCGGGCGAAGCGGCGCTCCACGGGCAAGGCGGAGATGGTGACCTGCGCCTTCTTCTCGAGGTGGTACTCGATCATCTGGCGCACGTTCATGCGGTAGACGTGGTCCGCGCCGAAGAGCAGCACCAGGTCCGGGGCCGACTGCTCGATCAGGTTGGCGTTCTGGAAGACGGCGTCGGCGGTGCCGCGGTACCAGTGCTCCTCGGGGGTCCGCATCTGCGCCGGCACGGGCACGATGAACTGGTTCTTCAGAAGGCCGCCGAACTGCCAGCCGTCCCGCAGGTGCTGGATCAGCGACTGGCTCTTGAACTGGGTCAGTACGTAGATCGAGTAGATCCCCGAGTTCACGAGATTGCTGAGAACGAAGTCGATGATGCGGTACTTGCCGCCGAAGGGCACCGCGGGCTTCGCGCGCTCCTCGGTCAGCGGCGCAAGCCGCGTGCCCTTGCCGCCAGCCAGTACGAGCGCCAGGACCTTCACCTGCATGGCCGTCCCCTCCCCTTCGGACCGGCCATTTCGCCGGCCGCGTTTGTTCCGCCGTCGGCAGGAGCATGCCAGAGACAGTCCCGACCGCAACGGATTCGAATCCGCGCCCTACCTCTCGGCGTCCTCGCCCTCGCCGCCGGCGGCATCCGCGAGGATCGGGTCGAGATCGTGGCCGCGCAGGTACTTCGTCACCGAGCCGTCCTCGAACCGGACGTCGTAATAGGAGTCCGCATCGAGGGTGCGGGCGACGATCATCCCCATCCTGCCCCCGACGCGGACACGTGTGCCGAGCTTCAGCGTTCCCATGCCCCTACAACCGGCGCGGACGCGATCCGTCGCGCTGCCTCGCGCTCAGTCGCGGCCGCGCCATCTGTGCTTGCCGCCGTGGTGGCCGCCGTGGTGGTGGCCGTGATGCCCGCGCCGGCCGTAATAGTAGTTGTTGACCTCGCGCTTCTCGGGGGTCGTCACGGCGCCCAGCAGCGCGCCGCCGGCTCCGCCGAGCACGCCGGCCATCACGGGATCGTAGCCCAGCATGTAGCCGCCCGCGGCGCCGGCGCCCGCGCCGAGCAGACCGCCGGTCGTCGCCCGCCGCTCGGCATGGTTCATGGTGCAGCCCGAGACCGCGAGCCCGCCGACCAGGACCAGGATTCCAAGCGTCTTCGTCATTTTTTCGACCCGTTGTGTCGTTCTCGTATCGCGAGTGTGCGGATCACCGGCACCAACCCCTGTGACGCCCGCCACAGCCTCCTGTGACAAAAGGGAGGTACCGCTGGCGCCGATGGATGCGGGCGGTTCCGGCGCGACCTGATGCGCGGCGCATGGCACGCCTGCAGCAGCGAAGCGGCGACAGGGCGAATGCTGCGCTCGCGCCGGCCATATAAATGGATGCGAAGCCGCGCGGGTACCGCCCGAGGGATCGGGCACCGCCCCGCCGGGCGATGGTGGAGATGGCGATGTCCGAGGTCCTTCGGCGCGATACCGACGCAGATTCCCTGCTGGGGCTGGAGCCGGGGTCGCGGCGGCGCGGCCTGCGCCGGCGGCTGGCGCAGCTCGCCGGGGTCGTGCTGGCGCTGGCGCTCGCAGGCTGGCTGTTCGCGCTGTCCAGGACCACCTCCGCGGCGACGGGCTACGTGACCGAGCCGGCGGCGCGCGGCGCGCTGAACGTCGTGGTGACGGCGACCGGCAGCGTCCAGCCCACGAGCCAGGTGGAAATCTCGAGCGAGCTGTCGGGAACCGTGCGCCGCGTCTTCGTGGATTACAACAGCCGCGTCGAGGCTGGCCAGGTCCTTGCCGAGCTGGACACGGACAGGTTCCGCGCCGCCGCCGACAGCGCCCGCGCCAGGCTCGACGCCGCCAGGGCGCATGTCGTCGAGGCCACCGTGACGCTGGAGGAGAAGGAGCGGGACTACCAGCGCAAGCGCGCCCTGGCCTCGACAAGCTCGGGCAGCCGGCAGGACCTGGACGCCGCGAAGGCCGCCTTCGACCGCGCCGCAGCCGCCCTCGCCAGCGCCAGGGCCGATGTGGGCACCGCCCTGGCCGACGTGACGCTGAACGATTCGAACCTCGCCAAAACGCGGATCGTGTCGCCCATCAACGGCCTCGTGCTGAAGCGCAACGTCGATCCCGGCCAGACCGTCGCCTCCTCGTTCCAGACGCCTGTGCTCTTCACCATCGCCGAGGATCTGCGGCAGATGGAGGTCCAGGTGGACGTGGACGAGGCCGATGTCGGCAAGGTCCACGAGGGGCAGCACGCGACCTTCTCGGTCGACGCCTACCCCGACCGGCGCTTCCCTGCGCGCATCCGGGAGCTTCGCTTCGCGTCCGAGACCGTGCAGGGCGTCGTGACTTACAAGGCGGTGCTGACCGTCGACAATGCCGAGCTTCTGCTGCGCCCCGGCATGACGGCCACGGCCGAGATCGTCGTGCAGGAGATCGCCGAGGCGCTGCTGGTGCCCAACGCCGCGCTGCGTTTCACCCCGCCAGCGCAGGCGGACGGGCGGACGGGAGGCAGCCTGCTGTCCCGCCTGCTGCCGGGTCCGCCTCGATTCCGGCCGGCGAGCCGGCCGGACACGGCCGGCCCGACACGCACGGTCTGGGTCCTACGTGGCGAGGAGGCCGTGGCGGTGCCCGTCGTCGCGGGCGCGACCGACGGACGGCGGACCGAGATCCGGGAGGGCAGCCTCGCACCTGGCGATGCGGTGATCACCGACGTGACGAGCCCCACCAGGGGCTGACGGGAGGCCGGCATGCCGGACCAGGGCACCGCGGCGACGCCGCTGATCGAGTTCCAGTCGCTGAGCAGGGTCTTCGGGGCCGGCGCTGCCGCCGTCCGCGCGCTTGACGCCGTCGACATGCGGATCGACGAGGGAGAGTTCATCGCGATCATGGGTCCCTCGGGATCCGGCAAGTCGACCGCCATGAACATCCTGGGCTGCCTGGACACGCCAAGCTCCGGAGCCTACCGCTTCAAGGGCGTCGAGATCGGCCGCCTGGACCCCGCGCGCAGGGCGCTGCTGCGCCGGCGCTTCATCGGCTTCGTGTTCCAGGGCTTCAACCTCCTGCCGCGCACGAGCGCCGTGGAGAATGTCGAGCTGCCGCTGATCTACCGCGGCGCGCCGCAGGCCGAGCGGCGGGAGCTCGCCATGCAGGCGCTGGCCCGCGTCGGGCTCAAAGGGCGCGAGCGCCACACCCCGGCCGAGCTGTCGGGCGGCCAGCAGCAGCGCGTCGCCATCGCGCGCGCCATCGTAACCGAGCCCGCCGTGCTGCTCGCCGACGAGCCCACCGGCAACCTCGACACCAGCATGAGCCGCGAGATCATGGACCTGCTGGTGGCCCTCAACCGCGGCCAGGGCATCACCGTCGTGATGGTCACCCATGAGCCCGACATGGCGGCCTATGCCGAGCGCGTGATCCGCTTCATCGACGGCCGGATCGCGACCGACGAGCATCGGGGAAGGGCCGCCTGATGGTCTGGGAATCCGTCCGCCTGGCGCTCCAGGCCATCCGCCGCAACACGCTGCGCTCCTTCCTGACGGTGCTCGGCATCATCATCGGCGTCGCCGCGGTGATCGCCATGGTGACCATCGGCAACGGCACGACGGCGAAGATCACCTCCGACCTCGCGAAGCTCGGCAGCAACTTGCTCTTCGTCTCGCCGGGCCAGTTCGGGCCGGGCCGGGCGAGCGCCGATGCGAAGGCCTTCAACGAGCGCGACATCGAGGCCATGAGGGCGCAGCTCCGCAGCGTACGCGCCGTGGCGCCGGTCTCCCAGAAATCGGTGACCCTGGTCTACGGCACCGAAAGCCGGAACACCGTCGTCACCGGGACCGACAACGACTTCTTTATCACCCAGGACTGGGTACTGGCGGCCGGGCGCAGCTTCCTCGACGGCGAGCTGCGCGCGGGCCGCGCAGCCTGCGTGATCGGCCAGACCGTGCGGGACAGGCTGTTCGGGCCGGCCGAGGCGATCGGGCAGAACCTGCGCGTGCACAACGTCTCATGCGAGGTGATCGGCATTCTCGAGGCGAAAGGCCAGTCGAGTTTCGGGACGGACATGGACGACACGGTCCTGATGCCCCTCCGGGCCTTCCACCGGCGCATCGCCGGCAACATGGACATCGACCGCGCCTACGTCTCGGCCGTCGACGGGGCGGACACCTCCAGGGTCCAGGCGGATATCGAGCGCCTGCTGCGCGAGCGCCGCAACATCTTCCCTGGCCGGGAAGACGACTTTGTCGTGCGCGACATGCGGCAGATCGTCCAGACGGCGGCGGGGACGGCGGCAATGCTGACGGGCCTCCTGGGCGCCGTGGCGGCGGTCAGCCTGCTGGTCGGCGGCATCGGGATCATGAACATCATGCTGGTCTCCGTCACGGAGCGGACCCGCGAGATCGGCATCCGGCTGGCCGTCGGCGCGCAGGAGGAGCAGGTACTGCTCCAGTTCCTGGTGGAAGCGGTCGTGCTGTCGCTGTTCGGCGGGCTGATCGGCGTCCTGCTCGGACTCGGCATCGCCGCCGCGGTGACCACGGCGCTCGGCGTCCCCTTGCCGGTCGACCCGACGATCATCCTGGTCGCCTTCGGCTTCTCGGGCCTGGTCGGGATCGTCTTCGGCTTCTTCCCGGCCCGCAGGGCTGCCCGGCTCGACCCGATCGAGGCGCTGCGGCACGAGTGAGGCGCCGGATCAGCCTCCGCCGCCCTGGGACTCGCCCTGGAACGCCTCATGGAACTCCCCCCGGCCTTCCCAGGATTCCAGGATCTGCTCGACGGCGTCGATGTTCGCGACCACCGCGCGACCGTGCTCGTAGCGGTCCAGCACCACGCTTGGAACCATGTGGTAGCGCGCGCCCAGGTGCCGGCAGCTCGCCGAGATGCAGGGGTTGATGTATTCCGGCGAGTACAGCTCGACGATCAGCTTGCCGGGCGGCATGAACATGGTCAGCGCCAGCCCTGCCCCATGCGCGCCGATCACCGCGTCCGCCCGGCTGGCGAGCGCGATCTGCTCGTCGAGGCGCATGTCCTCCATGTGGACGCGCCGGAAGCCGAAGTGTTCCAGCACGGGCATCAGCTCGTCCTCGTTCAGGACGCCCCGGCCGTCCTTCCGTGCGATGTAGAGGCGCGTCGTCTCCCCCGCGCGATCGGCCGCCGGCGGGGACAGGCGCCGGCGCATTGCCCGAAGCGCGCCAGCGCCGAGGCTCCATCCCTGCATCTGCGTGGTGCAGAGCAGGCGTTCCACGCAGAGCCGCGCCGGCGACAGCTTGAACACCCGTTCGGGCAGGACCGACAGCATGCGGAAGGTATCGAGGACATAAGGGCGCAGGGAGCGGACCAGGAAGCTTCCCTCGAATCCCGTATCCTGAATGGCGAGGATCCTCGGGATGCTCTCGTACATCCAGTGCCAGAACTCGTTCGACCAGAGCCCGCAGACATAGGCCCAGTCGCCGGGCAGGCGGTCGAGCGCCGCCGCCGTGCCATCCTTGTTCAGCGAGGCGAAGGCGGCCTCGGCGGCCGTCTCGGTGTCGTAGTCCGAGGATTCCCGGGCGATCACGAGATCCGCGCCCTGGCTGAACCCGATGATCGGCGGAGCTCCGATGACGAAGGCATCGCGCGCCTCGTAGACGCCCACAACCCTGCCCGTCCTGTCCGCGCCCCAGTCCGCAACGCGCCGGACCATGCCGGGATGCGACTTCGCGAGATCGTCCAAGGTGCTGACCAGCATCGGCCATCGTTCCGTCAGTGCCGAGGAATGCCGCGGTCGCTCCACGGACGGCCCGGCAGCGCCGACCATGGAACCGGAATCGTTGCGAATGTCTTGAGCCCGCCTGTGCGCTTCCGGTGTCAGCGGCTGTTAGGGACGGCGAGAGGGCATGCGAGCGAAAGCAAGGAGACGAGAATGGCATTCAAGACACCCCTGATCACCGGCTTCGCGCTGGCCTCGCTGGCCGTCGCCCCCGCCTTCGCGCAGGGGACCACCGGCACGGCGCCCGACGCAGCCCCGCCCCCGCCGGGCGCGACCGCTGGCGCGGCCCCGACCCCGCCCAGCGCGACCATGGATACTGCGCTGATGTCGATGACGGTCGACGCGATCGAGGACATGGACGTCCACGGTGCCGACGGCCAGAAGATCGGCGAGATCGAGGAGATCGTGCGGGGGCCGGACGGGCTGATGGCGGTGGTCGAGGCCGGCGGCGGCTTCCTGGGGATCGGCGGGAAGAACGTCCTGGTCCCGATGGCCCAGTTCCGCATGGAGGGAGAACGGCTGACCCTCCCCGTCACCGAGGAGCAGGCCAAGTCCATGGCCGAGTACACCGAAGGCCAGGGCGGCTACGCCGAGGTCGAGAACGACGACCTGGCGCTCAGCGAGGCGGCGACCCGGCCCTGATCAAGAACAGGAGGAGCCGCGCGGCTCCTCCCCCTCACCGAGGCGCTGTTCCTGCCGCGCAGGCCCTGCCTGACGGGCCCGCGCGACGGGACGGGAGGACCTCCCCGCCCGATCAGGGTTGATCGACCGCCTTCCCGGGCGATACTCCCGCGGAAACAGGAGCGGGACATCCAGCCATGAGCCGCGAAGACATCGCCAGGCAGCCCCGAGTCCGCGCGCCGGACCTGCGCGCGCCCGGACTGCACTGGCTGAACACGCCGCGGAACCTGTCCCTGGACGATCTCAGGGGCAGGCTCGTCATCCTCGACTTCTGGACCTTCTGCTGCATCAACTGCCTGCAGATGCTGCCGGCGCTGGCGCGCGTGGAGGAGGCCTTCCCCGAGGATGTCGCCGTGATCGGCGTCCACAGCCCGAAATTCCCGCACGAGCGGGACCCCGCGAACGTGGCGGCGGCGCTGCGGCGCCACGGGATCCGGCACCCCGTCGTCCACGACCCCGATTTCTCGCTGTGGAAGCAGTATGCGGTGCGGGCCTGGCCGACGCTGGTCTTCATCTCGCCCGACGGCTACGTGACCACGCAGCATGCCGGCGAGGTGCCGCCGGAGGTGCTGGTCGAGGCCGTCGGCGACGCGCTTTCGGCCTTTCGCGCGGCGCGCCTGCTGGCGCCCGGCCCGGCGCCGCTGGAGATCGCGCTGCCGGCGGCAGCCGCGGCCTTGCCCGGCCGCTTCGCGTTTCCCGGCAAGATCAAGCCTCTGCCCGCCGGGGGATGGGCGCTGGCCGATGCAGGCCACAACCAGGTCGTGCTGCTGGACACCGCCGGGGCGGAGCTCGCGCGCTTCGGCTCCGGCCTGCCGGGCCGTGCCGACGGTCCCGCCGGCGAGGCACGGTTCGATGCGCCGCAGGGCATCGCGGCGGACGAGGGGGCGGTCTTCGTCGCCGATACCGGCAACCATGCGATCCGTCGCATCGACCTTGCCAGCGGGACGGTCTCGACCCTGGCGGGGAGCGGCGGCCGCGGCGGTCCGCTGGGAGGGCCCGCGCCCGGGCCCGATACGGCCCTCGCCTCCCCCTGGGATATCGAGGTCCGCGGCAGCCTGCTGCTCTTCGCCAATGCGGGAACGCACCAGATCGGCCAGCTCGCGCTGGAGACGGGCCGGGTCGCACGCTTGGCGGGAGCCGGCCCCGAGGGGCTGCGCGACGGCGCGGCGGCCGAGGCGCATCTGGCGCAGCCGAGCGGCCTTGCCCTCTCCGCCGATGGCGGAACCCTTCACTTCGCCGATGCCGAGACGTCGTCTGCGCGCCAGGTCGATCTCGCGACCGGGCGGGTGCGCACCCTGGTGGGCAGCGGTCTCTTCGACTTCGGGCATGTGAACGGCCCGCTCGCCGAGGCGCAGATGCAGCATTGCCTCGGCATCGCCACGCGCGGCGGCGCCCTGCTGGTCGCGGACACCTACAACGGCGCCGTCCGCGTCGTGGATCCCGCGGGCGGCCTGGTGTCGGACCTGGACGACGGGTTCCTGTGCGAGGATCCCGTCTGCCTGCCGCTGGACGAGCCCGCAGGCGTATGGGCCGATGGCCCCGACCGGATCCTGGTCTCGGATACCAACAACCACCGGATAGTCGTGCTGGACGCCGCAATGCGCCGCTCGCGCATCTGGGCTGAGTGACTTTCGCGCACCACCGCGTTGCGGTTAAGCTTCAGTTCCCACCCGTTCTAAGACACTGAGGCTCCATGCACGGCACCACGCTTGGCGAGCGCGACAAGGCCCACTCCTTCCACCCCTTCACCAATCTGGAGACCCACGGCCGCGTCGGCCCGCTGGTGATCGTCGAGGGCCGTGGCGTGCGCGTGCGCGACGACCAGGGGCGCTGGTACATCGAGGGCATGGCCGGCCTGTGGTGCACCGCGCTGGGATGGGGCGAGGAGCGGCTGGTGGATGCCGCCACGGACCAGATGCGGCGCCTGGCCTTCTATCACGGGTTCAACGGCCGGGCGCACGACCGCAGCATCGAGCTGGCCGAGCGGCTGGCGGCGCTCGCCCCCGACCCGCTCGCCCGCGTGTTCCTGGCGGGATCCGGGAGCGAGGCCAACGACACGGCCGTGAAACTCGTCTGGTACTACAACAACGCGCGCGGCCGGCCCGCCAAGAAGAAGATCATCGCGCGCAGCAAGGGCTATCACGGCGTCACGGTGGCTGCGGCCAGCCTGACGGGGCTGCCGCACCTGCACGAGGCCTTCGACCTGCCGCTGCCCGGCATCCTCCATGCCGACTGCCCCCATTACTGGCGCTTCGGACGGCCCGGCGAGAGCGAGGAGGACTTCGCGACGCGCCTGGCCGAGCAGCTCGACGCCCTGATCCGCGCCGAGGGGCCGGAGACCGTCGCCGCCTTCATTGCCGAGCCGGTGATGGGCGCGGGCGGCGTGATCGTGCCGCCGCGGACCTATTTCGAAAAGGTCCAGGCGGTGCTGCGCCGGCATGACGTGCTGATGATCGCCGACGAGGTGATCACCGGATTCGGGCGCACCGGAAGCCTGTTCGGCTCCGAGACCTATGGGATCCGGCCCGACATCATGACCGTCGCCAAGGCCCTGTCCTCGGCCTATGTGCCGATTGCCGCCGTGCTGGTCTCCGAGCCCGTCTACGAGACCGTGGCCGCGCAATCCGGCAGGGTCGGCACCTTCGGGCACGGCTACACCTATTCCGGACATCCGGTGGCGGCGGCGGTTGCGCTGGAGACGCTCGCGATCATCGAGGAACGGGACGTTGTCGGCCATGTCCGGCGCGTCGGGCCGCGCCTGCAGGAGGGGCTACGCCGCCTGGAGGGTCACCCGCTGGTGGGCGACATCCGCGGCGTCGGCCTGATCGCCGGCGTCGAGCTGGTGCGCGACAAGGCGACGAGGACCTCCTTCGAGCCGGCCCAGGCGGTGGGGCCGAAGCTGGTCTCCTTTGCCCAGGCGCGGGGCGCCATCCTGCGGGCCATGGGCGACAGCATCGGCTTCTCGCCGCCTCTGGTGATCTCGGAGGCCGAGATCGACGAGCTGGTCGGGATCTTCGCCGCCGCCCTGGACGACACGCTGGCCTGGACGCGGGAGTGCGGCATCGCGCCCAATGGCGGTTGAGCTGCCTTGCGACCAGGTTGAGCTAGATCAAGCCGCGGCTGCCGCCATGGCCTAGGATGGCCTGCGCAGGGTACGCAATCAGAACGAAGAGCCTTGCCCGCTGTTGCCGCGGGACCGATAGTGTCCGTTGGCGCAGCGCGCGGGTTACGGGATACCGGGATGGATTACGAGAGCTTCTTCCGGAGCCAGGTAGAAAGCCTTCGCTGCGAGGGCCGCTATCGCGTGTTTGCCGATCTGGAGCGGCGGCGCGGGGATTTTCCGAAGGCGCAGCGCTACGACGCCCAGGGCCGGGCCCACGAGGTGACGGTCTGGTGCAGCAACGACTATCTCGGCATGGGCCAGCACCCCGACGTGCTCGCCGCCATGCACGAGGCGCTGGAGCGCTGCGGCGCCGGCGCCGGCGGCACCCGCAACATCTCCGGCACCAACCACTACCACGTCCTGCTGGAGCGCGAGCTCGCGGATCTGCACGGGAAGGAGGCCGCCCTCCTCTTCACCTCGGGCTACATCTCGAACCAGGCCAGCCTCAGCACGCTGGGCCGGCTGCTTCCGGGCTGTGTGATCCTGTCGGATGCGCTGAACCACAACTCGATGATCGAGGGGATCCGTCAATCCGGCTGCGAGAAGCACATCTTCCGGCACAACGACCCTGCCCACCTGGAAGAGCTGCTGTCCCGCATCGCCCCTGACCGTCCGAAGATCGTCGCGTTCGAGAGCGTCTATTCCATGGACGGCGACATCTCGCCGATCGGCGAGATCTGCGACGTCGCGGAGCGCCACGGCGCCATGACCTATCTGGACGAGGTCCATGCGGTCGGCATGTACGGGCCGCGCGGGGCCGGCGTCGCCGAGCGGGACGGCGTGATGGACCGGCTCACCGTCATCGAGGGGACGCTCGGCAAGGCTTACGGTGTCATGGGCGGCTACATCACCGCCTCCGCCGCCCTGGTCGATGCCGTGCGGAGCTTCGCAGCCGGCTTCATCTTCACGACCTCGCTGACCCCGTCGGTCGCCGCCGGCGCGCTCGCCAGCGTCCGCCACCTGAAGCGCAGCCAGGCCGAACGCACCCGGCACCAGGAGCGGGCGGCCACGCTGAAGCGGATGATGCGCGAGGCGGGGCTGCCGGTGATGGACTCGGCCAGCCACATCGTCCCGGTGATGGTCGGTGATGCGCGGCTGTGCAAGCAGGCCAGCGACGACCTGTTGGAGCGCCACGACATCTACGTGCAGCCCATCAACTATCCGACGGTCCCGCGAGGCACGGAGCGGCTGCGTTTCACCCCGACGCCGCTGCACAGCGACAGCGACATGCGCCAGCTCGTCTCGGCCCTGCTGGATGTGTGGAGCCGGCTCGAGCTGCGCAAAGCCGCCTGAGCGGCAGGGGGCGCGCCCGCAGGGCACGCCCCCTCATTCATCCTCAGCGCTGGGCGCTGTCGTTCCCGGATCCGCCGAAACGGCTGGTCTCCGCCAGCTCCTGCTCGGCGATGGAAAGGCGGATCTCCTTCCGCCGCGCGTCCACCGATTCCACCCGGTCCCAGGGCACGCCGTACACCTTCTCGCTGGTGCCCGTGATGCTGCTGCCCGCCCCGACGTTCAGCGTGTCGATGCGGCCATTCTTCCAGTTCAGCAGTACTTCCGAGACGCTGCCGATCTCCTTGCCGTCGCGGCCGAGGACCTTGAAGTCGTCGATCTCGGTCATGCGCACCTGGCTCTCGGCCGGGGCACCGCCGCCCACCGTCCCGCTGGCGGACCGGGCCTGGTCCCGATGGCGGTCCACCGGCGTCGCATAGGCCTGGCCCTGCCCCTCGTAGCCTGGGCGCCCGGTCGCGATGTCCTCAGCAGTATTGCGGGGATCGGTCTTGGCCCGCTCGCCCGCGGCACTCTGACGGCCCGGGCTCGGCGTCGCCCCAGGACGGGATCCGGTCTCGGAATTGGTGGCGCCGGTGCTGTCGCGGTCGGCGGTCGCCTCCGGAGTCCCGGTCTGGGGCTGCCGGCTGGGATCGGCCGGCCGCGCCTGGGCGTTCCCCTCGGGCGCTCCCATGGAGCGTCCGGCGCCCAGCGTCTCGGGCGTCTGCATGCCCTTCTGATCCACCGGCGCGCGCCCTCCCATGTCGGGCGCAACCTGCGCGGCGGCGGGCAGGGCCGTCCCCAGCATCAGCGCGGTGCCGAGCAGAATTGGTTTCAGCACGTCTCGTCCTCCGTCAAACTCGTGCGCCTTCAACAGGAGCCCGGACGAGGCCGTTCCCCCCGCAGATCGGCAACGGATGTCACGGGCGACGGGCCGGCTCATACCCTTGGCCGAATGGACAGCCGTCGGGGGCGGCCCTATCTTGAGCCTGCCGACGCATACCGGCCGGAGGGACAGGCATGTACCGCGACAATTCGCTGATGCCGAAGGAGGCCGTACGGCTGGCGGTGCTGGGCCAGATCGCCCAGCAGCCCATGCGCTATGCCGACCTTGCGGCCGCCGTCCGCCATTTCACCGCACGCCTGGTGGGGCCGTCGCTGGACCTGATGGCCCCGTCGCTCGAGCTCCTGCGTTACGAGGGGCTCGTGGAGGCCCTGGACGGCAGCGGCATGGAGGATAACGCCCTGCTCGGCGTCACGGAGGCCGGGCGCCGCGAGTTCGAGACGCTGATGAAGGCGGCCGTCCGGGCGCCTTCGACGGACGATCTCAACAAGCTCGTAATCACGCTCAAGCTGCGCTTCCTGCACCTTCTGGAGCCGGCCGACCGCTGCGACCAGATCGAGCAACTTGCCGAGCTGCACGAGGCCGAGTTGGCTCGGCTCGAGGACCTGCGGGCCCGCCACGCCGACGAGCCCGGACACCTCGGCGCATGGCTGGACCACGACATCGGCCAGACCCGGGCGCGGCTCGCCTGGTTCGCCGATCTCGCGAAATCCCTGTAGTCCTCCCGGTGGTCCTTCCAGGTGGTCCTCTGGGGCCGCACTCGGGTTTGGTCTAGATTTTAAGGATTTCGCGGTAGGCTGGCGGCGCATCCCAACCGCCGGCGCCGTGCCATGACCGAGATTCTCAACGCTGAAGACCTCGCCGACCGCCTGCGCGTCGAGTTCAAGGACGACGCCCAGGACCGGCTCGAGATCATCTACCGCACCGTCAAGGCCTTCGAGGCGGCCCCCGCCGGGGAGGCCGAGGCCCTGGTGGCGCTGCAACGCGAAGCCAGCAAGCTCAAGGGCATCGGCTCCACCTGCGGCTATCCGCTGGTGAACCTGATCGCCCACCGGCTCGAGGTCTATCTCGCCGGGGTCAAGACGCTGCGCGAGCGCGAGATCGCCGACGTCCTGAAGTTCGCCGACCGCATGGCCGAGGCCGTCGACAAGGAGGAACGGCCGGACGTCGCCAGGACCAACCAGATCATCCGTGCCCTGCCCGTCCGATACGAATTCGACATCTCCCATGTCGAGGTGCGGGACGTCGAGATCATGCTGGTAACGCCGTCCAAGGTGGTCAGCCGCCTCCTGAGCACGGAGATGCAGGCCTGTGGTTACCGGAGCGTCGTGGTCCACGACCCCGTCGAGGCCCTGGGCCTCGCGGTCCGCAACCCGCCCGGCATGGTGATGGCCTCGGCCACCATGGAGCCGATCGGCGGGCTCGACCTCCTGCGCGGGCTGAAGGCGATGTCGGTCACTGCGGCGGTGCCCATGGCGCTGCTGACCAGCCTGGACGTCCCCTCGCGGGACCTGCCCCGGGACGTCGCGGCCGTGCGCACCGGCGGCCATTTCGGCGAGGACTTCGCCACCGCCATTGCGCGCTTCAACCTGGGCTGAGCCTCACTCCACCAGGGCTCGCATCACGACCACGGAGCCGACGCCGACCGCGACGACGCCGAGGACCGGCAGCCGTGTGGCGGCGAGCACCGTCAGCGCCGTCGCCACGATCTCGGCCGGGCCGGCCGAGGCGGCCGGCGCGATAACGGCCACCAGAACCGCCGTGGGCAGCGCGTCGAGGGCCGCGCGCACCCGCCCAGTCGCCGGAATGTACCGCGCGAAGACCAGCCCGGCCACCCGCGTCAGGTAGGTGGCGGCCGCCATGGCCAGGATCGCCAGGAGCGTCGCTGGATCGAGGCTCATGGCGTGCTGCTCCGGTCCGCCTCGGCGCGCAGAACCGCTTTGCCGCCGCCCGTCTCGGCGTCTCCCGCGCGCAGTGCCGCGACGCCGATCCCGGCCAGCGCCCCCGCGACAACGAACCAGCCGCCAGGCACCGCATGACGCACTGCGATCGCGGCTGCGGCGCTGGCCACCACCACGGGCAGGCTGGACCGGCCTTTCCAGAATCCCGCGACGAGGCCGATGAAGACGGCCGTGAAGGCGAAGTCGAAGCCCAGCGCCCGAGGATCGGCCACAAGGGCGCCGACCGCGGCGCCAATCGTCGTCGTCACCAGCCAGTTCAGATACAACGGCGCCGCCGCCCCCAAGTAGAAAGCGGGGGTCAGGCCGCGCTCGATGGCCCGGCGCTCGGCGACCGCCCAGATCTCGTCGGCCATGAAGAAGACGGCAATGCTGCGCCCCAGCGTGCCGAAGCGATCGAGCTTTCCCGCGAGCGAGGCGCCCATCAGCACGTGCCGGAGGTTCACCAGCAGAACCGTCAGGCCGAGTGCCGCCCAGGGCGCCGGGTCCTGCCAGAGGTCGATGGCCACGAATTGCGCGCTGCCCGCGAAGACCAGCGCGCTCATCAGCGTGACCTCGATGACCGAGAGCCCCTTGGCCGCCGCATTGGCGCCAAGGATCAAGCCGAAGGGTACGCAGGCTATGGTGAGCGGAAGGATCTGGATGAAGCCCGCGCGCAAATCTTCCACGGGGGACGAAGGGGGCGTTTCATGGGTCATGGGATGCGATGCATCGACCAGCATCCGCCGCAGCTTGCCCATTTACATTGCACTCCGATGCACGGACCACGCCGAAAGCCCACCGCCTCGATCCATTACTAATTGTGAAACATGCAAGTCCAGTCAACCTTATACTGGCGGGATTCTTCACATGTAACTCGACGCTCAAGTATCTCTTCACGCCGCATCCGCAGTCGTCCGGAACTGTTGGCCATGCCCGGAGGTACGGGCCTTGCCGCACCCCGGAGACGTCCGGCGCCACAGGTCGGCAGCCAGGAACTGTGTGATGTCCTTGGCGCCCTGGATCAGGCTGCAGGGCGTGCTTGCCGAGCTGAACGGAAGGCAGATGTGGATGCCCGCGCGGAACCCCTCTACGCGGGACGAGGGGGATGCTTCACAGGTCATGCGTCCCTGGTACCCCGGCGGCATATCCCCGGTCTTGCACGGAATTGCTCAGCCCGCCCGAAAGGCACCCGGCGAGATTCCGGTGCGTGCCTTGAAGGCGCGGGTCAGGTGGCTCTGGTCGAAGAAGCCGCAAGCAACCGCGACCTCCGCCGGCGTCTCGCCGGCCACGAGCCGCCGGCGGGCGGCCCGGACCCGGCAATCCGTAAGGTAGGCGTGCGGCGTGAGACCGGTCCTGCGCTTGAACAAGCGGATAAGGTGATGGCGCGTCAGCCCCGCGATCTCGGCCAGGGTCGCCAGTTCGATCGGTTCCGCGTACTGCTCGTCGAGGTATTCGCGCACACGGTCGACGGCGCCTCCTGCCGGGCGGGCCTGGTCCGGCGGCGCCTCGCCTCCGTGCCGCGCCAGGATCAGGGCGTAGGCCCGCACCATGGCCTCGTCCCCCGCCAAGGGCTCGGGATCCTCCTCGAGCCGCCGGTGCGCCGCCACGAACGCCTCGAAGGCCGCGGGATCGCGCACGTTCGTCGCCGCGAAATAGGGCGTGGCGACGGGCCGGCCGCCCCGCGCGTCGGAGGTGATCTCGGCCAGCAGGGCCGCGGCGGGAT
Organism: Arenibaculum pallidiluteum; assembly: GCF_017355985.1. Lineage (GTDB taxonomy): Bacteria > Pseudomonadota > Alphaproteobacteria > Azospirillales > Azospirillaceae > Arenibaculum > Arenibaculum pallidiluteum. The sequence goes on along the minus strand of NZ_JAFIQU010000003.1, from coordinate 10,614 downwards.
AGCTCATGCGGCAGCTGTACCCGTCGCCCAGCGGCTCGCCGTCGTGGACCTCGCCGGGGTTCACGAAGCACAGCTCGCCCGCCTGCGCATAGCGGCGCTCGCCGCGCAGGTCGTAGGTCTCGCAGCCGGCGAGAATCACGCCGATCGCGTAGGTCTCGTGCATGTGTGGCACGTAGCGGTGCCGCCGGAAGGTGGCGGTCAGCCCTTCGAGCCCGTGATGCCGCCGGGCGCGCCAGAACCGTGCCCGGTCGCCGTCGCCGAGCCCCGGAAGGGCGAACCGCACCTGATGGTCGTTCATGTCCAGGCTTGGGTGCCTAAATCCAAAGCGCCGCAGCGGTCTTGGACGAAATTGCGCACCCGGGCACGTCCGGCGTCCCCGATGCCCCACGGCGCTGCCGGTTCCGTCCCGCTCGACGATCTAGGTACGGACGGCGTCGCTGTCGAAGGTTTTATCCGCCAGTGGCGTGGAGAACTCAACGCCTTCCAACACGGACGCGATACCGACGCCGTCGCGTCGCCGGCGGCAGACTGGCGGCGGACCGTCAGGGGGACGGTCGGCCACGAGACGGAGAACAGCTCGAAGCGATCGCTGAACGGGCAGTCACCGGTGTCCCGCGTGCTTCCCTGGCGGGTGCGGAGCCGGATCAGGTCCGCCCAAAGCGGGCAGGCCGGTCGCGCTTGGGCAGGCCGGCGTGCCTGCGCGCCTAGCGGCCGCCAGCGGCCCGGACAGCGCTTATCAAGTCCTCGCTCTTCTCCCAAAGCTTCTTAGCTTTGCTGGCATCGAGAGCATACGACCTTACGCCGTCGGCAAACGGGTTGGGCGTGTCATCGACCGGCGCGACCGCGCAGTCTTCGAGATAGCGCCCTCCGATCTCGTCCTTGTCGGCCACGACCGCGGCCCAGACCGACGTTGCCGCCGCCTGCGGGATGTCCTTCAGCTGTGCCGGCGGAAGACCCGCTTCGGCGCGAGCCTTCCCAACCGTTTCCAGAAGACCCTGCAGGTCTTCCTGCGAGAGATGGCGCGGGAGATCAGTGAAACTGTTCCCTGGCATCACCGAGGCTGCTCGGAGACCGCGATCGCGATGCCGCCGGTCGAATTCCGCTGCGAAGAGAGCGTTGGCCGTCTTCGATCGGCCATAGGCGACCCACGGGTCATATGCCTGTCGCTCGAAATTCGGATCGTCCAGGTCGACATCGGCGACGCGATGAGCCTGGGAGGACAGCACCACCACCCGCCCGTTACTGGCGAGCAGCGGCTCGATCCAATTGACCAACGCAAAATGTCCGAGATGGTTGGTCCCGAACTGGACTTCGAATCCGTCCGCGGTCCGACCGAACGGCGTTGCCATGACACCGGCATTGGCGATGATGGCATCGAACGGCCGGCCCTCGGCCAGCAGCCGATCCGCGCAGGCCCGAACGCTTTGCAAGGATGCCAGATCGAGTTCGATCGGCTCCAGGCCGCCAACTCCTTGCGAGGCGGCGTCACGGATCGATGCAGTGGCTGCCTCGGCCTTACCGAGGTCCCTGACCGCACCGACGACGCTGGCACCGTGAGAGACCAGCGAGCGGGCGGTTTCCAGCCCAATGCCGGCCGATGTACCCGTAATGAGAAACCGCTTTCCCTTGAGATCGAGGCCGGAAAGCACCTCGTCGGCGGTCGATCTTGCACCGAACTTCTCGGTCATCTCATTTCCTTTGATTGGGCGTGCAAAGGCTTCGGCCTGATCTTCGACGCTCAGACCTGCAGGCCGCCGGCCACGTCGATCACGCCGCCGGTGATGTAGCCCCCGTTCGGTCCCGCCAGGAAACAGACGATGGCCGCCACTTCCTCGAGCGTCGCGATCCGACGGATGGGATGCAGGTCCATGATCGCGCCGGGGAGATTGTCCCGCACCCCTGCGGCCATGTCGGTCGGCATGATGCCCGGCTGGATGACGTTGGCCGTGATTTCGCGTCCGCCGAGATCACGGGCGACGCCCTTCGCATATCCGGCGATGGCTGCCTTGGTTCCCCCATAGTCGGCGACGCCGGCGAACGGGACACGGCTACCCAGGAGCGAGCCGATGAAGATGATCCGGCCGCCATCCGACAATACCGGCGCTGCCGCGCGCGTCGTCGCCACGGTGCCCATGACGTTGATCTGCCACTGGCGATCGAGATTGACCGTGTCGAGATCGGGATCGTCGACCGTCCTGCCCTGCACGGCGATCGCCGCATTGTTGACGAGGATGTCGAGCTTGCCGAAGTGCGCCAGCACCTTGTCGACCAGCGGCTTGGCGGCCGCCATGTCAGCCTGGTCGCTCTGTATCGCGAGCGCCCGGACGCCCTTCGCCTTGAGCTTCTCGACCACAGCTTCGGCCTTGTCGGTGGACGTGACGTAGCTGATCGCAACATCCGCCCCCTGGTCGGCAAGCGCTTCCGCCGCGGCGGCACCGAGCCCGCGCGAGCCGCCCGTAACGAGGGCAACCCTGCCCTTCAATATATTCGACATGAAACCCCACCTTCAGGATCGGAGCGCTGCCCGGGCCCTTGGCAGACGACAGCGCCAGATTTTCATAACAACCATTACGGTAACGATTGTTATGAAACCTGGACGGAGGCTGTCAAGTGGTTTAGTAACGGCCGTTATGGAAAAACGGAGGCGATCTGATGGGGCGCCATCGTGAATTCGATTTGGAGAAGGTGCTCGACGCCGTGCTCTGCGTCTTCTGGCGCAAGGGGTACGAGGGCACCTCCTACGCAGACCTGACCGAGGCCGCCGGCGTAGAGAGGCCCGCCCTCTATTCCGCGTTCGGCAACAAGGAAGCGCTCTTCCGCCAGGCCCTGGCCCGCTATGACGAGCGATACCTCGGCTACATTCCGGAGGCGCTTCAGCTACCCACGGCGCGCCAGGTTGCTGCGCACATCCTGCACAAGGCAGTCGACCTCAACACACGGTATCCGGATCATCCGGGGTGTCTGGGCATTAATGGAGCCCTGGCGGGATCGGATGAGGCGGAACCCGTGCGGCGGGCGCTGATCGATTTTCGCGCGGCTGGTCAGGCGCAGCTTCGAGAACGCTTCGAACGGGCCAAGGACGAGGGCGACCTGCCACAGGCGGCCAAACCCGACGCCCTTGCGGCATTCGTGATGGCGGTAACGCACGGCATCGCGGTGCAGGCTAAAGCCGGATTCAGCCGCGATATGCTGGAGGCCGTCGCCGAGCAAGCGCTTTCCGCGTGGCCTGCAGGAAGTTCCGCACCGTCTGGAGCCTCGTCCTGAACCTTGGGCGAGAAGCGCGCCGGCCTTTGCTTGCGTCTGGCCTCTGCGGTACTCGCCTCGGCATCGGCCCGGGAAACATGATGAATGTCGACGGTCCGCCCTAGTACAGATGCTGACCGCCGGTCACGAAGATCTCGGTGCCGGTGACGTAGCCCGATTCCGGCGAGGTCAGCCAGAACACGCAGTCCGCGACGTCCATGGGCTGGCCCATGCGGTGCAGCGGGATGCGGGGGATCAGCATCTCGTAGTCCTGGGAGAGCATCGCGGTCTCGATCTCGCCCGGGGCAACGGCATTGACCCGCACGCCCAGCTCGGCGAACTCGACGGCCATCTCGCGCGTCAGGCCCGACAGCGCCGCCTTGGAGGTGCTGTAGGCCGAACCCGCGAAGGGGTGGACCGAATGGCCCGCGATGGAGGTGATGTTCACGATGGCGCCCTTGCCCTTGGCGAGCGCGCCCGCGAAGCCGCGCGCCATGACAAGCGGCGCGAAGAAGTTCAGCTCGAAGACCTGGTACCAGGCTTGGATGTCGCCGTTGAGGCAGCCCAGCCGTTCCTTGAACGGCGTCTTTGGGGAAACACCGGCATTGTTGACCAGCGCGTGGAGCGGTCCGCCGGCCAGGATCTCGTTGGCGCGCCGGATGAAGGCGGCGCGGCTCTCGGCATCGGCAAGGTCGGCGGTGACGTGGTGCGTCCAGTTGGGGTCGGCCTTGCAGGCCTCGGGCATCTCCTCCCGCGAGCAGGTGATCACCCGCCACCCGGCGGCGCTGTAGCGCTGCACGGTCGCGTGGCCGATGCCCCGGCTGGCCCCGGTCAGGATCATCGTCTTGCGGTCAGGCATGCTTCACATTAGCGCATCGACCGGGATGGCGGAAGCGCCCCACGGCGCTAGACTCACTCCTTCCCCTGCCCCCGGCCGAACCACGGGAGACCCGCGTGCGCCTTGCCCTAGCAGCCCTGATCGCCCTGACGGCGCCGACATTCGCGCTCGCTGCGGCGCCCGCGCCCCGGTCCTGCGTTCCGCCGGGCGCTTGGGTGGACCCGGCGGACCAAGCCCAGCTTCAGGGCCCGTCGCTGCTGGCGCGCGCCGCCCAGGGCCCGGCGGTTCTCCTGGGAGAGCGGCACGACAGCCCCGCCGACCACCGCTGGCAGTTCCAGACCCTTGCAGGGCTGCATGCCCACCGGAGCAACGTTGCCGTGGGACTGGAGATGCTGCCCCGCAGCGTGCAGCCCGCGCTCGATCGCTGGTCCGCCGGCGAGATCGACGAGGCGACGCTGCTGCGCGAGACGCGCTGGAACGAGGTCTGGGGCTACGATGCCGAACTCTACCTCCCCATCCTGCGCTTCGCGCGCATGAACCGGCTGCCCGTCGTGGCCCTGAACGTCGATCGTGACCTCGTGCGGAGGACTGGGCGCGAGGGCTGGGCCGCCGTGCCGCCCTCCGCGCGCGAGGGCGTGGGCGATCCCGCGCCGCCCCTGCCGGCCTATCGCGAGGGCCTCGCCAGGATCATGGCCATGCATGACGGAAAGGCGCGCGGCGACGGCGACGAGGGGCTGAACCGGTTCGTCGAGGCCCAGCTCGTCTGGGACCGGGCCATGGCGGAGGCGATCGCCGGCGCCCATCGGCGGACCGGGGCGATGGTGGTCGCGATCCTGGGCGCGGGCCATGTGGAGCACGGACTCGGCGTCGCGCACCAGCTTGCCGACCTCGGCCTGCAGGGGTCGACCGCGCTCCTGCCGTGGCCCGGGGACCGCGAATGTGCCGAGCTGCGGGCCGGCATCGCCGATGCGGTCTTCGGCCTGGACCCGGATCCCGCGCCGGCGCCGCGGCCCCGGCTCGGCATCGGCATCAGTGCGGACGCCGGGGGGCTGCGGGTCGACACCGTCGAGGCCGGCGGCCTCGGCGAGGAGGCGGGTCTCAGGCCCGGGGACCTGCTGCGCGCCGCGGCAGGTCGCCTGGTGGCACGCCCGGCCGACCTCGCAAGCCTGGTGCGCAGCGTCGCCCCCGGCACATGGCTGCCGCTTTCCGTGGAGCGCGGCGGGCGCCCCCTGGTCCTCCTCGTCCGCTTCCCGCCCGCGTGATGCGGGCCTGACGCCTGTCTGACGGGGCTTGACGCAGGGCGGATGCGGCACGGCCGCGGCTTGCGGATCAGCGGCCTGTTGCCGCATGGTGACGGTTGCCGCGACCGCCCACCCTTCTGGATCGCACCGGACCTCAGGATCGACCATGACTGGCCTCCCTAATCTCTTCAGCGTTCTCGTCAGGGGACTGGTCCGCAGCTGCCCGAATTGCGGCAAGGGGCGTCTGTTCCGGGGCTATCTGAAGGTCGCCGAGACATGCCCCGCCTGCGGCACCGAGTTCGGCCGGATCCGGGCCGACGACCTGCCGCCCTATCTCACGATCTTCGTCGTGGGACACATCATCGTACCCATGGCGCTGTGGGGCGAGCGGGCCGGCGCTTCCACCCTCTTCCAGATGACCGTCTGGCCGCTGGCGACGCTGGTGCTGACGCTCGCAATGCTTCCGTGCCTGAAGGGAGCGGTGGTCGGGCTGATGTGGTCAATGGGGATGCGGGGCGACGAGCAGCGCTGACGGAACCGCGCTGCGCCCGCGTGCCGCACCGCTCAGGCCAGAGACGACAGCGGCACGTAGGTGTCGGGAACGCCGGTATGGCTGTGGACCCCGCCTGCGCGGGCGGGGTTCAGCTTCGACACCGTGACACCGATGATCATGTCGATGCGCCCGCCGCCGCTCGACAGCGGAAAGACGATGCGCTCCCCGACCAGCGTCTCGCCGCGGTGATTGTAGACCGGCCCGATGTTGTGCACGAGCGCCGGTGTCTCTATCACGCCCGCGTAGCGCCGGATGGCGTTGGCATGAACCTCAGGCGCCACGATCTCGCTCATGGTCCGGCCCTTCAGGTTCCGGCGGAATGCGTCGTTGATGTGCTCGCCCGCAAGGCGGTACCGGAAGTCGCGCCGGTCCTGGAGGTAGTCGCAGATCCAGATGAAGGGCAGAGTCCAGGGGATCTCGACCGGGTCGATGGCGCGCCGGTCCGGTATCCCTCCACCGCGGTAGAGGCCGATCCAGTAGTCCGCGAAGCCGCGTATCCGCCGATCGATAAGCAGGGAAGCAAGATCCGGTGCCGTCATGGCGACAGTAGACCACCGGAGCGTTAACCGTCTGACAAGGCCGTGCCACGGCCGCCCCGACGCTCTCCCCCGGCGACCCTGAGATCGTCGATGCCGGCCCGCGCCCGGGCGCGCAGCGGCGCGAAGGCGGAGCCCGGGTAGGATCCGAGCACGAGATCGTACATCTCGAGCGCATCGTCGCGGCATCCGTGGCTTCGTGCCGCGTCCCCGACGCTCAGGGCGAGATCGGCGCCGTAGAGCGCCGCGTCAAGCCCGTGCTCCACCGGCTTCGTCGTCTCCGCGTTGAGGCGGGCCACCGCCTTCGCTCGCTGGAGGTCGGCCGAGGCGCAGTCGGGGGCTGCGGAGAAGCGCGACAGCGGCTCCTGCACCATGCGGCCGATCTGCGCCAGAACGTTTTGCCGCTGCAGCTCGGCATAGTCGACGGGCGGCGGACCCGGCCGGGCGCAGCCCGCCAGCACCAGCAGCCCGAGAATCCACGAGGATGCGCCCTTCATGCCCGCTTCCGCCTTCCCGATTCGCGCCGGCGACATTAGCAGCCCCGCCGGTGCGCCAGGGCTAGGCCACCGGGCACCGCGGAGCGCCAGTGGGCTTAGACCGTCCTGGGTACCCGGACGCCCCATCCGGCAGCATCGGGGTCCCGTCGGCGACGGCGCTTCCGCAGCGCGGGCGAGTTCGGCATAACAGTGCCGAGGCGGCTTTTCCCGCCGGGCCGGGCGGCGTGCCTGCCGGCCGTCACCGCAGCGAGGCAGGAGCTGATGACGTCCGACGCGTCCTATCCCCGTGACATGATCGGTTACGGCCGCAACCCGCCCCAGGCCGACTGGCCGGGCGGCGCCAGGGTCGCGGTGCAGTTCGTCCTGAACTACGAGGAGGGCGGCGAGAACTGCATCCTGCACGGGGACCCGGCCTCGGAGGCCTTCCTCTCCGAGATCGTCGGCGCCCAGCCCTGGCCGGGCCAGCGCCACATGAACATGGAATCCATCTACGAGTACGGCAGCCGCACGGGCGTCTGGCGGATCCTGCGGCTCTTCGAGGAGCGCGGGCTTCCGCTGACGGTCTATGGCGTTGCCATGGCGCTGGAGCGCAACCCCGAGGCCGTCGCCGCCTTCGTGGAGCTCGGCCACGAGGTCGCGAGCCACGGCTGGCGCTGGATCGAGTACAAGGACCTTCCGATCGAGGTCGAGCGCGAGCACATGCGGCGCGCCATCGAGATCCACACCCGCGTGGTCGGCATGCGGCCGCTCGGCTGGTATACCGGGCGCGCCTCCGAGAACACCCGGCGCCTCGTCGTCGAGGAGGGCGGATTCCTCTACGACAGCGACTCCTATGCGGACGACCTTCCCTACTGGGACCGCAGCCACGGCCGCCCGCACCTGGTGATCCCCTACACGCTGGACGCCAACGACATGCGCTTCGCGACGGCGCAGGGCTTCAATGCCGGCGACCAGTTCTTCGCCTATCTCCGCGACAGTTTCGACGTGCTGTACCGCGAGGGCGAGGCCGGATCGCCCAGGATGATGTCCGTCGGGCTTCATTGCCGGCTGGTCGGCCGGCCCGGACGGGCGGCGGCCCTCGCGCGCTTCCTGGATCATGTCCAGGCGCATTCCGGCGCGTGGGTCTGCCGGCGCGTCGACATCGCGCGCCACTGGATCGCGCGGCACCCGCCGGGAAGCTGAGTTCCCTGCGCGGAGTGATTCTGCCGCTCGCGGACAGTGCCGGACCGGCAGGTCCGGGACGCAGTTTCCACCAAAGTGGTGATCCGTTAGACTCGCGTCCCGAAGGACGAGACGGCGCCGCCTCAAGGCGGGGCCCCTGCATAAGGCGACCACGCCCATGGCCCAAGACGACGAGGATCTGCTGGAGGAGGCGGACGCAGACGAGTCCGCCCCGCGGCGAGGACCGTCCGTGGGAACCGTGCTGACGGTCGCGGGCCTTGTCCTGACCTTCGCCGCGGGAGCATGGCTCAGCACGTCGCTGCTCGAGGCACCGGCGCCCGAGGCAACCCTGGTCGTCGCAGCGCCGTCGCAGGTCACACCATCCCCCTCGCCTGCCCCCAGCGCTCCTCCGACGGCCCCTCCGACGGCCGCCCCATCCCCTGCACCGGCACCCGCGCCGCCGGCAGCCGTGCCGCCCGGGGCCGCTCAGCCCGCGCCGGCGACCGCCAGCGCCCCGCCGGCTCCGTCCGCGGCGCCGCCAGCAAACGGCGCCGCGCCGGACACAGCACCCCAGCCGCCGGAGCCGCAGGCCTCTACCAGACTCCAGAGGCCCACGCCGTCGGCGCAAGTCCGTACCGATGCAGGGGCGCCTCCCCCGCCCGCTCCGGCCGCTGAGGCGCCGGCCGCGGAACCGGCCCCTCCAGCCACGACGGATCCCACGCCCCAGCGCGCAGAAGCTCCCACGGCGCCCGTGGAGCCCGCACCGCGCGCCGAGACCCCGCCGGAGCCGGCGGAGTCCCAGGCGGCATCGGCGCCGGAGATGCAGAGCACCCAGACGGTCCAGTCTGCTGCCCCGTCCACGACCCAGTCCGCGGCTCCGTCCGCTACCCAGTCCGCCGCCCTGCCGCCACGCCCGGAAGCCGCGGCCGCGGGAGCGCCACGCCCGGCCCCGCCCGCCCAGACGCCGGCGGCCCGCGGCGAGACAGGGGCGCGCGGCCGCTACACGGTCCAGGTCGGCACCTTCACCATCCCCGAGAACGCCCAGCGCCTTGCCGCCGACCTCTCGCGGCGGGGCTTCGAGGCCTATGTGGTCGACTGGACGCACACCGACGGAGGCGCATGGAAGGCCGTGCGCGTTGGCCGCGCGGCCAACGAGGCCGAGGCACGCGGTCTCGCCTCCCGTCTCTCGGCCGAGGCGAACCTGCGGGGCGACATCATCCGCCTGCGCTGAGGGGTCCGCGCAGGACGCCCATCCCCGGGGCGAACGGTTCCAGATGTAACCGGATCCATGCCCCGGCACATGAAATTGAAACCGGAGCCGCCGACAGTCCCCAGGCGGTTCCGGACGAGCACCAGCCCGGGCCACCCGGAACTGTAGGCGGCAATGACGGGGACCAACGCATGAAGGCTGCGCTCTTCACCCGCTTTGGCGGCCCCATCGAAATAACCGAGGTTCCGGAGCCGGACTGCCCCTTCGACGGCGCCGTGATCCGCGTCGAGGCCTGTGGCGTCTGCCGGTCGGACTGGCACGGCTGGAAGGGCACCGACCCGCACGTGTCGGTGCCGCACGTCCCCGGACACGAGTTCGCCGGCGTCGTCGAGGCCGTGGGACCGGAATGCCGACGCTTCAGGGTCGGCGACCGCGTGACGGCGCCGGTCATCCTCGGCTGCGGCCAATGTCCTGACTGCATGGATGGCGAGCCCACCGTCTGCGCCGAGCAGTACGTCATCAGCTTTTCCGGATGGGGCGCCTTCGCGGAACGCATCGCGATCGCCCGGGCCGACTTCAACCTGGTGCACCTGCCCGAGGAGATCAGCTTCGTCGAGGCCGCCGGGATGGGCTGCCGCATAACCACAGCGTTCCGGGCCCTCGTCGACCGCGCCCGGTTGCGGCCCGGGGAATGGCTCGCGGTCCACGGCTGCGGCGGCGTGGGCCTGTCCGCGGTCGCCATCGGCGCCGCGCTCGGCGCTCCGGTCCTCGCGGTGGACGTCAATGACCCGGCCCTGGCCATGGCCCGCGCGCTCGGTGCGACCAGGACGCTCAACGCGATGTCGGTGGCCGACGTCGGCGAGGCCGTCCGCGAGCTGACCGGCGGCGGCGCGCATGTCTCGATCGATGCGCTCGGCATCACCGATACCTTTCACAACTCGATCCGCGGCCTGCGGCGGCTCGGCCGGCATGTGCAGGTCGGCATGCCGCTCGGACCCCATGCCGAGCCGCCGATCCCGCTGCTGGACACCGTCTACTTCCGCCAGCTCACGATCATGGGCTCGCGCGGGATCCCGGCTCGGAGGATCCCGTCCCTCGTCAACCTCGTGACCAGCGGCCGCCTGGACCTCGCGCGTCTCGTGACGAAGCGCATCCCCCTGGCCGAGGCGGGCTCCGCACTCGCGGCCATGGACGGCTACAGCGGCGTCGGCTTTACCGTGATCGACAGGATCTAGCTCTACTTTGGCAGTTCTACTCGCACCTGTGCTGGACAAGCCAGCACCGACAGTGCGGGCATCGGATGGGCGCCGTCTCGAGGATGTGCGCGAGAATGGC
>NZ_JAFIQU010000039.1 GCF_017355985.1 Arenibaculum pallidiluteum | reverse complement strand
CGGCAGCATCGGGGACGAGGCGATCACGCGCAATCCGTTCGAGGTCACGCACAGCGAGCGCAAGGTGACGGTGGCGCGCTGGATGGAGGACATCGAGCCGCCGCCCTTCTGGGCGCGCATGCTGGGGCGGCCGGGGGCGCGGGTGGACCGCTGGCAGATCATCCATTTCGAGGCGCCCTGCGTGGTGGTCGGCGATGTCGGGGTTGCGGTGGCCGGGACGGGGGCGCGCCAGGGCGACCGCTCGCAGGGGGTGAACGGGCACTTCCTGGCGGCGGTAACGCCGGAGACGGGGACGAGCTGCCATTATTTCTGGAACTTCGTGCGCAGCTTCCGCACCGAGGACCAGAGCCTGACCAAGGAGCTGAACCTCGCCCATGTGAACCAGGGCAAGGGCGTCTACGACCAGGACCATGCGGTGCTGGAGGCGCAGCAGCGCGCGATCGACAGCAACCCGCGCCAGCCCTTCTACAACCTGAACATCGACGCCGGCTCGCTGTGGGCGCATCGGCTGATCGACCGCATGGTGGCCGCCGAGCAGTCCCGGCCCGCCGCGCCCGACCTGGCGGCCGAGTAGCCCCGCAGCCGGAGGCCCATCCATGGACGAGACGCCGCGCAATGCGCAGACGACGCGCGCGCTCCTGCAGCTGCGAGAGCTGATCCTGAACGGCGGCCTCGCCCCGGGCGAGCGGGTCGCCGAGCTTACCCTGGTGGAGCGGCTGGGCGTTTCGCGCACGCCGGTCCGGCTGGCGCTGGGCCGGCTTCAGGACGAAGGGCTGGTGGAAGGCCTGCCCAGCGGCGGCTTCGTGGTGCGGGAGTTCACCGAGGCCGACGTCGCCGACGCGATCGACCTTCGTGGCATGCTGGAGGGGATGGCGGCGCGGCGCTGCGCCGAGCGCCGCCCCGGCCCCGACGAGACCGCCCCGCTGCGCGAGTGCCTGGGCAGTCTCGACGCCCTGGTCCGGCGGCGCGATCTCAGCCTCGAGGACTTCGCGGACTACATCCGGCTGAACGACCGGTTCCACGGGCTTCTGGTGGCACTGGCGCGCAGCCCGGTGATCCAGCGCGAGATCGAGCGCATTCTGCACCTTCCCTTCTCCTCGCCCGGGGCCTTCGTGATGGTGCAGCGCGAGCTCGCGGAATCGCGCGAGATCCTCTTCATCGCCCAGGACCATCACCGCTGCATCGCCGAGGCCGTCGAGGCCGGCGACGGGATGCGGGCCGAGATGCTGGCGCGGGAGCATTCCCGCCTGGCCCGGCGGAACCTGCAGGTGGTGTTGGGCAACCACCGGCATCTCCAGCGCCTGCGCGGAGCCTCGCTGCTCCGCCTCGGCGAGGAGGCCTGAACCGGCCAAGACCCCGGGGCGAGACCCAGGACGAGCACGACGCGGAGAGGATGGCCATGGACGGAAGCATTGCCGCTGGGGGCACGGGCAAGGTGCGGGACTGGCAGCCGGCGCGGGTGCGCGCGGTGCGGGACCTGACGCC
>NZ_JAFIQU010000037.1 GCF_017355985.1 Arenibaculum pallidiluteum | reverse complement strand
CATGTGCGGCATCATCGGCATCATCGGCAACGGCGAGGCGGCTCCTCTCCTGGTGGAGGGTTTGCGGCGGCTGGAGTACCGGGGCTACGACAGCGCGGGGATCGCGACGCTGGTCGGTGGCCGCATCGAGCGCCGGCGCGCCGAGGGCAAGCTGGTCAACCTGGACCGCCGCCTGGCCGAGCAGCCGCTCGGCGGCTCCGTCGGCATCGGCCACACCCGCTGGGCCACCCATGGCGGCCCGACCGAGCGCAATGCCCACCCGCACGCCACCGAGCGCGTCGCCGTCGTGCACAACGGCATCATCGAGAACTACCAGGACCTCAAGGCCGAGCTCGAGGCCAAGGGCCGCCGCTTCGAGACCGAGACCGACACCGAGGTGATCGTCCACCTCGTCACCCACCATCTCGAGGCCGGCATGGACCCGGTCGCCGCCACCGCCGCCGCCCTCAAGCGCCTCGAGGGCGCCTTCTCGCTGGCCCTGATCTTCGCCGGCGATGCCGACCTGATGATCGGCGCGCGCCGCGGCACCCCGCTCGCCGTCGGCCATGGCGAGGGCGAGATGTTCCTGGCCTCGGACGCCTTCGCCATGGCCCCGCTGACCAGCCGGCTGAGCTATCTCGAGGATGGCGACTGGGTGGTGCTGAGCCGCGCCGGGGCGCGCATCTTCGATGCCCAGGACCGCCCGGTGGAGCGCCCGGTCAAGCTGAGCAGCGTGTCGGGCGCGCTGATCGGCAAGGGCGAGCACCGGCACTTCATGCTCAAGGAGATCTTCGAGCAGCCCCAGGTCATCGGCGAGACGCTGAACGCCTTCGTGAACGCGGTCTCGGGCGGCATCACCCTGCCCGAGCTGCCCTTCGAGCTGGCTGGCGTGCCGCGCATCACCATCGTGGCCTGCGGCACCGCCTACTATGCCGGCTTTGTGGCCAAGTACTGGTTCGAGCAGGTGGCGCGCCTGCCGGTCGAGCTCGACATCGCCTCGGAGTTCCGCTACCGCGAGGCGCCGATGCCGGCGGGCGGTCTGGCGCTGTTCATCTCGCAGTCGGGCGAGACGCTGGATACGCTGGAGGCGCTGCGCTACTGCAAGCGCCAGGGCCAGCGGATCCTGTCGGTGGTCAACGTGCCCGAGAGCACGATCGCGCGCGAGAGCGAGGCGGTGCTCTACACGCTGGCCGGTCCGGAGATCGGGGTGGCCTCGACCAAGGCCTTCACGACCCAGCTCACGGTGCTGGCCTGCCTGGCGGTGGCAACGGCCCGGGCGCGCGGGGCCATTTCGGCCGAGCGCGAGGCGGCGCTGACCCATGCCCTGCGCGAGGTTCCGGCGCGGGCAGCCGAGGTGCTGCGCAACGACGAGGCGCTGCGGCTGGTCGCGCACGACCTGGCGGAGGCGCGCGATGCGCTGTATCTGGGTCGGGGGCTGGGCTTTCCGATCGCGCTGGAAGGGGCTCTGAAGCTGAAGGAGATCTCCTACATCCATGCCGAGGGGTATGCGGCGGGGGAGATGAAGCACGGGCCGATCGCGCTGATCGACGAGGCGGTTCCGGTGGTGTGCATCGCGCCCTCGGACAGC
>NZ_JAFIQU010000036.1 GCF_017355985.1 Arenibaculum pallidiluteum | reverse complement strand
GCCGCGTCGACGAAGGTGTTCCATAGGCCGCCGGCGATCATGGTCTCGATCTCGACGGCCTCGCCGAGCGCGCGCCGGAGCATGTCGTCCATGCCGCGCACGAGCCGCCCCAGGTTGATCACCCTGGGCGCCAGCGGCTGCCGGCGGCCGAAGGCGAGGAGATGCGAGGCCAGCCTGGAGCCGCGCTCGACGCCCGTGATCGCATTGCGCAACCGCTGCTCGGCGCGCTCGTTGCCGGCCACGTCCTTGGCGAGGAGCTGGAGGTTGCCGCCGATCACCTGCAGGAGGTTGTTGAAGTCGTGCGCCACCCCACCGGTGAGCTTGCCGAGCGCCTCCATCTTCTGGGCCTGGAAAAGGGCAGCGCGGGCCTCCTCAAGCGCCTCCTGGGCCTGCCGGCGCTCGGTGATGTCTCGGGTGATCTTGGCGAAGCCGATCAACTCGCCCGTGTCGTCGTAGATCGCGTCGATCACCACGTTGGCCCAAAAGCGCGTGCCGTCCTTGCGCACGCGCCAGCCCTCCATCTCGAACCTACCTTCTCGCGTAGCGGTGGCCAGCGCCCGCGCCGGGACGCCGGCGACCCGGTCCTCCTCAGTGTAAAAACGCGAGAAGTGCTGGCCGAGGATCTCGTCGACGGAATAGCCCTTCATCCGCTGCGCGCCGGCATTCCAGTTCGCGACGTGGCCAGTTGGGTGGAGCATGTAAATGGCGTAGTCCGTGACGCCCTGGACCAGCAGGCGAAATCGCTCCTCGCTCTGCCGGAGGGCCTCTTGGGCCTGCCGGCGCTCGGTGATGTCTCGGGTGATCTTGGCGAAGCCGACCAAATGACCGGCCTCGTCGCGGATCGGGTCGATCACCACGCTGGCCCAGAAGCGCGTGCCGTCCTTGCGCACGCGCCAGCCTTCGGTCTCGAACCTGCCTTCGCAATCCGCGGTGGCGAGCGCCCGCGCCGGGACGCCCGCCGCGCGGTCCTCCTCAATGTAAAAGCGCGAGAAGTGCTGCCCGAGGATCTCGTCGGCGGAATAGCCTTTGAAACGTTGCGCCCCGGAGTTCCAGCTGCTCACGGTCCCGTCGGGATCGAGCATGAAGATTGCATAATCCCGGATCGCGTCGACCAGAAGTTGAAACCTCCGTTCGCCGCTCACCGGCTCCGGTCCGGTTGCCGCAGGACGATGATCCCCCACGCGTTTCTCCGATGTTGCCCCGAGCCGGCTGCGATAATCGACCGCCCGCCGGACGTCGTCAATCGGCCGTCCGTCGAGTCAATCCCGCTCAACCAGCGATTGCTCCGTGGCTCCTTCAGGGCGTCCAATCCGGAACGTGGAGGCGGTGGCCGAGCGGCCGGACGCTACGTGCAGGCCGTTCATGCCCTATCCGACGCCGCTGCACGACGCCTCGGGCAGGCTGGTCGGCACGGTGAACATGCTGGTAGACCACACCTATCTTAAGAGCTCCAAAGACCGACAGCGTATGCTGATCAATGAGCTCGACCACCGAGCGAAGAACATCTTGGTCGTGGCCCAGGCGATGCTGCGGCTGACGCGGGCCAACAGCGTCAAGGAGTATGTCACGGCTGTCCAGGGGCGCATCGCGGCGCTCGCCCGCATCCACACGCAGGTGGCAGACAACCAGTGGAAAGGCGTCGATCTGGGCAGCCTCGTGCGGTCCGAGATGGAGCCGTTCCGTTCCGAGGTCGGCGGTCTCGTGATCAAAGGACCGCAGATCTTCCTCACGCCCGTCGCGGCATAATCGGTCGGCATCGTTCTGCACGAGCTGGCCACCAACACGGCGAAACATGGTGCACTGTCGGTTCCGGGCGGAACCCCTGCCGTGGATCGTCACTGGGACGAAGGCGATCTGCGCGGATCTGCTGCCGAAGCCGGTGAGCTACGAGGCCCTGCGGCTTTTACTCAAGACGCTTCGCAGCGTCGTAGCTTCTCTGGATCCTGGTGAAGAGCCCGGCGCCTCCGACCGAATCGATCTGGGGGACGGCCGCTCGTCTGCCCCTTCTGACCCGGACGGTTTCGACGTTCCCATCTCGCAGCGCGACGGCCCTGGCACCTGGGCGAGGGGCATATCGGCGGCCCCATGCGCGACTTCGGCCGCGTGGAGTCGCGCGTCGGATCTAGCTCTACTTTGCCAGTTCTACTCGCACCTGTGCTGGACAAGCCAGCACCGACAGTGCGGGCATCGGATGGGCGCCGTCTCGAGGATGTGCGCGAGAATGGC
>NZ_JAFIQU010000035.1:0-1360 GCF_017355985.1 Arenibaculum pallidiluteum | reverse complement strand
GCGCGTCCAATCCGTTAAGGACGCACACGGATCCAGCTCCGTCACACACCCGCAGGCCCAGGACTCTTGACCTGGTTCCCATCGACTACGCCTTTCGGCCTCGCCTTAGGGGCCGGCTCACCCTGCGCGGATTGACCGTGCGCAGGAACCCTTGGACTTTCGGCGACGGAGATTCTCGCTCCGTTTGTCGCTACTCATGTCAGCATTCTCACTTCCGTAAGCTCCAGGCGGCCTCGCGGACACCCTTCACCGCCGACGGAACGCTCCGCTACCACGCACGTCCTGAGACGTGCATCCATCGCTTCGGTACGTGGCTTGAGCCCCGGTACATTTTCGGCGCGGGCCGGCTTGTCTAGACCAGTGAGCTATTACGCTTTCTTTAAAGGATGGCTGCTTCTAAGCCAACCTCCTGGTTGTCTTGGCCTTCCCACATCCTTTCCCACTTAGCCACGATTTGGGGACCTTAGCGGATGGTCTGGGCTGTTTCCCTCTCGACGACGGACCTTAGCACCCGCCGTCTGTCTGCCGGGCTGCGCTCTGCGGTATTCGGAGTTTGGTTGGGATCGGTAGGTCGGTGAGACCCCCTAGCCCATCCAGTGCTCTACCCCCGCAGGCGATCGCCCGACGCGCTACCTAAATAGCTTTCGCGGAGAACCAGCTATTTCCGAGTTTGATTGGCCTTTCACCCCTAGCCACGGCTCATCCCCGACCTTTTCAACGGGCGTGGGTTCGGTCCTCCAGTGGGTGTCACCCCACCTTCAACCTGGCCATGGCTAGATCACTCGGTTTCGGGTCTGCGGCATGCAACTCAGGCGCCCGTTTCGGACTCGCTTTCGCTGCGCCTCAGCCTAGCGGCTCCGGCTCGCTGCATACCGCAAGTCGCTGACCCATTATACAAAAGGTACGCGGTCACCCCGCAAGGAGGCTCCCACTGCTTGTAGGCATCCGGTTTCAGGAACTGTTTCACTCCCCTCGTCGGGGTGCTTTTCACCTTTCCCTCACGGTACTGGTGCACTATCGGTCACTGAGGAGTACTTAGGCTTGGAGGGTGGTCCCCCCATCTTCGGACAGGATTTCACGTGTCCCGCCCTACTCGCTGGACCGACGCGGTTTACCGGTACGGGGCTGTCACCCGCTCTGGCGCCGCTTTCCAGCGGCTTCCCGTTATGTACGCCGGCCCAATGGCCTGGTCCCCGTTCGCTCGCCACTACTGGGGGAGTCTCGGTTGATGTCCTTTCCTCCGGGTACTGAGATGTTTCAGTTCCCCGGGTTCGCCTCCAGCGCCTATGTGTTCAGCGCTGGATACCGCCGAAGCGGTGGGTTGCCCCATTCGGAAACCCACGGATCAAAGCCTGCTCGC
>NZ_JAFIQU010000034.1 GCF_017355985.1 Arenibaculum pallidiluteum | reverse complement strand
AGCGGCGTGCCGATCGATCTGATGTTCACCGACGTCGTCATGCCGGGCCCGCTGCGCAGCCCGGAGCTGGCCAGGAAGGCGCGCGAACGGATGCCCGGAATCGCGGTCCTGTTCACCTCGGGCTACACGGAGAACGCGCTCGTCCACGGCGGTCGCCTCGACGACGACGTGGAGCTCCTGAGCAAGCCCTACACCCGCGAGAAGCTCGCCCGCAAGATCCGGCACACGCTGCGGAAGCAGGAGCAAAGAAACGATGCCTCTGCGGCGGGATTCCGGACCGCCCCCTCGCATCGCATGGCCGGTGATGCCCGTTCGCTGCACGTGCTCCTGGTCGAGGACGACGATCTCATCCGGCTGTCGACGGCGGAGATGCTTGAGGGACTCGGCCATACGGTTCAGGAAGCGCGGACCGCCACGGAGGCGGTGACGGCCCTCGATGCGCGCGTCTTTGACGTGCTGCTAACGGACATCGGGCTCGGCAGGGGGCGCTCGGGGATCGAACTGGCGACGGAGGCGCGCCGGAAAAATGCGGCGCTGCGGCTGGTGTTCGTCTCAGGCTACGACCTGCCGCCCGGGACGATGGAGAGCGACCTCCTCGCGGGCGCAATCCTGCTTCGCAAGCCGTTCGACGAGATCAAATTGGCCGACGCGTTGCTTGCGTCGCTGGCTCGGTCGTCAGTCTGACGTCGGCGATGATCCCCGTCAGCTTCGTCACCTCGGGCGGAATCCGCCGGCCGGGATCCTTGTACAAGGACCAGCTTCCGAGCACCTCGAAGATGCGGCCGCACTCGACGCCATCGAGGAACTCGACCATGGCGAGTTGGATGATACGATCTCCGCCTCCAGCCCCGTCCGTGTCGACGATCAGGCCGACACGCCTCGCGCAGCCATCATGCTCGTGATAGCGCGGCCGCGGCACGAACCGGCGGAGCACCACATACCCGTCGGTGCTCGCCAGCAGCGCGGCGGTCCCTCAAGATCCCCGCTCATCGCAGCCATCCCCTTCCCTGCCCCGGCGCCAGCACTGCAGTTCAACGGGGTCTCGAACAAGCGATGGCGCACCCGGCCGAGCGTCCGCGGCACCACAACGTGACGGTCATTCTCGTTCAGCCGAGCACGACTCGCGAGTTCTCGCGGAGGTCCATGGGTGCATTGAAGCGACACGCTGCCGGTACGTAACCGAACCCCGATCAATCGATCCTTCAGAGGAGCCTGCGGCATGTCCGAGCCAGGCACAAGGCGTAGCTCGCAGAGTGCTCGGGACCTTCCGCGAGACCGTGCCCTGTTTTTAAGCGTGAGGTTCCGGTAAGGACATGCCCCCTCAACCTCGAGCGACGGCGCGGGACCGTCCTTGGCCCGTCACGACATTCAGGGATCCGTTCGGGCGGAAACAAGTTGCGAGAACATCAAGGCCGTACGATCCAACTCGGCCCCGCGGAGGTCGGCTCCCGCCAGATTGCAGTAGACCAGGTAGGCCCCCGTTAGACGTGCCCCACGGAGATCTGCGCCCCTCAGGTCAGCTTCCCCAAGCCGGGCGTCGCGAAGGTCGGTAGGCCATGTCCTGCCGGTCTGGCGGCCATCCGGCGAGCGCAGTTCGACAGCGCGGGCGGAAACCTCGCACATTACCGCACGGCTGAGATCAGCCTCGCGCAGAACTGCTCCTGAAAGATCCGCGCCGGTCAGCCGCGCCTCAATCAAGCGGCTCTTCGCGAGGCGGGCCAGCTGCAGACGGCAGCCCGTAAAATTGGCGCGCGTGAGATTGCACTCCTCAAGCAGGGCACCGCTCAGATCCGTTCCCTCGAGGTCTATTCCTCCGAGATCCCGGCCAACTAGTTCCAGGCGCGCGCCTTCGGTGCCCTGACTGGAGACCCAGGCTGCGTGAGCATCCAACGCTACGATCAACTCCTCTGAGAGAGTCCGCCGACCTTTGTGGATGACTGCATCTGTGAGAATTGTTCCATCAGTCTTTGCATGCAGGAGGTTGACGTTGCGCAGTTCGGCACCGTGGAGATCCGCTCCCGTGAAATCCGCTCCAGTCACCTTGGCATTGTTGAGCAGGACGCCTTTCATCTTGGCGCCAGCAAGGGTCGCATTGGTCAGATCTGCACCACTGAGGTTTGCCTTGAACAGGTTCACGCTCGACAAGTCAGCGCCAGCCAAATTGGCACCCGACAACGCCGCGCGTTCGAGGTCGGCCCCGCGGGCGGACGCGCCTGACAGATCCGCCCCGCGTAGGTCGGTAGCCTTGTCTTGAACCCGTTTGCGATCCGCAACCCAGATCACGAGCTGCCCGGGCCTGAGATCTGCCTTGTCGAGCTTGGCGCCGCGCAGGATCGTCCGGGTCAGATTGGCTCCGCGCAGATCGGCAGCCAACAGCGAAGCTTCTGTCATGTTGACGGCAGCCAAGTTCGCCCCGAACAGGTCGGCGCGATCCAGCGTGGCCCGTATGGCGGCCCCGTTGCTGAGATCGATGCCCGAAAGCAGAGCCGCCGGCATGAACAGGCGGCTGAGATCGCGCCCGGCCATCCGAGCGCCTTTGAGATTCAGGATCATCCCGCCCGGACGTCCCTCGATGTACCGGCGGTGCTGAGCGACAAGTTGGAGGAGCCTGCTCGATTCCATCAACTCACAAAGGACCTCGCCAGCTTAATTATTGATGAACCCGAAGCCGGCGCGGGTAGCGGTCGGAGTTCTCTTGGACATTGGGAAGCGCAAGCAGGCGAGTGTTCCAAATGGGTGAGCCGGGCCAATGGAGAATGTCCCGCCGAGCTGGGCGGCAATGCGCGTGGCAATCGCCATGCCGAGGCCTTCCGACGAATTCTCGTGAGGAACCGTCAAGCCGACGCCATCGTCCTCGATCCGGAGCGCAAGATCGGCTCCGTCGCGCTCGAGCGTGACCTGGATGCGGCCGCGGCATCCACCCGGGAACGCATGCTTGCAGGCGTTCCACACAAGCTCGTTGACCACGAGACCGACTGAAACGGCCGCGCTCGCGTCGAGTTCGATGTCTGCGGCCTCGACGATGACGCTAAGTCGTCCCGGCGAGCCATGCGCCTCCAGAAGATGGTTGCACAGCCGCCCGAGATAGCTCCCGAGTTCCACCGTGGCAAAGCGGTTGCCCTTGTGCAGCTCGTCGTGAACCAGCGAGATCGTGTGGACGCGTCCCACCGTCTCGTCGAAGGCCGAGCGGCTCGGTGCGTCTTCAATCTGCCGGCGCTTCGCCCTGAGCAGGCTGATGATGACCTGCAGGTTGTTGCGGACGCGGTGATGTACCTCGTGGAGCAGGACGTCTCGGTCCGACAGCGCCTCGGTCAGATGCCGCGTGCGCTCCAACACACGGTTCTCAAGCTCCTGGTTGAGCTGAAGGAGCTCTGCCTTCGTGGCCTTGTAGGACGCGCTCTCGACCACCGACCATTGGCCGCGTCGACGGGCCACCGCGAAATGGTGGTTTTCAACAATATCTAGGACGCCTTCCGCATCGCAGCGGCGCATGCAGTAGCTGCACAACGCCGTGATCCGGTGACCATGGAAGCAGCCGTTGATCGCCGACTCGTAGTCCTGGAAATCTCGCCAGCCGACAGGCTCAAGCCAAAACGTGTTACCGGTCAGACGCAGGCCCGCATATCCCCTGTCGAGCGCCTGCGCCTCGCGGGCGAGCCAGCCATCGAGGACCTGTTGGGCCGTCATGGCGCCTTGGCGTAGGTACCACTCGTCATGGCCCAGGATCTCGATTTGCCCCTTGGCCTTTCTTCGCTCTAGATCGGGAACCACACTCCGCAGCGCCGCCTCGCAGGCGGCCGGGGGGAGAGGATCCGAGGCGATCCAGAGGCAGCTCTCGTTGGCCTCCAGCCCAGCCTTGAAGTATGGGACAAGGAATTCCTTGAGATCTGCCGCGGTGTCGTAGAGTTGGCACAGATGAGTACCCCAGGGAAGCGGCCCGACAACGTCCAATCCGCTCGGCGTCAGTTCGGTCATGCCCGTTCCCTCAATGAGCGTTCCGCACCGCCGGCTCATAGCACATCCGGATCCCGGAATGCCCGTGCTTTGGCACGCGCCATTCGATCCGGACCAGCCTGCGGGGCACACCGACCCACGGCCTGTCTTATGTGCGGTCCCGAGGAGGCCCGAGCGGTCGACGCCGCATTCCCTACGGCGTCGACGCGATGTTGACAAGGCG
The DNA here is from genome assembly GCF_017355985.1 of Arenibaculum pallidiluteum. Classification (GTDB taxonomy): domain Bacteria; phylum Pseudomonadota; class Alphaproteobacteria; order Azospirillales; family Azospirillaceae; genus Arenibaculum; species Arenibaculum pallidiluteum. Next base: position 760 of record NZ_JAFIQU010000034.1, on the reverse strand, counting down.
TCCGGTGACGACCCGATCCGTGATGGCGGTATGCACTGCATCGGCGGCCCACAACTGCATGCGCCGGACTTCACACGGCAGTCCCGGGCGCCACCGCGAGGAACGCCTCCTGCAGATCTCTCTGGTCGAACGGCTTGCGCAGTAGGACGGCGCCGGCGAGAGCGTTGTCGGCGGTGGCTTCACGCTGCAAATCGTAGCCCGAAACGAACACAATCCGCAGAGCCGGGTTTCCACGTCGGGATGCCGCTGCCAGATCGACACCTGATCCATCCCCGAGCCCGATGTCGGTCATGAGCAGGTCGATCGGCTGCTGCTGGAGGATTGCCGTCGCCTGGGACGAGCTCCCCGCCTCCTGGACGACGTGCCCGAGGTCCGTCAGCATCTCGGCCGTGGCCATCCGGATCAGCTCGTCGTCTTCCACCAGAAGCACGCGTAAAGGGCGCGTCGCCGCACCGGCGCCGACAATCGGGCGTCCGGACGGCGCCGGTGCGGCGCTCCCCTTCGCCTTGTTCCTCTGTTGCTGATTGCGGAGTACGTGCCGAAGCTTCCGGGCGAGTTTCTCGCGTGTGTAGGGTTTGCTCAGCAGGTCGACACCCTCATCGACCCGCCCGCCATGCACGATGGCGTTCTCCGTGTAGCCGGACGTGAATAGTACTGCGATCCCTGGGATGCGTTCGCGCGCCTTCCTGGCCAGCTCCGGGCTGCGCAGCGGGCCCGGCATGACGACGTCGGTGAACATCAGATCGATCGGCACGCCGCT
>NZ_JAFIQU010000033.1 GCF_017355985.1 Arenibaculum pallidiluteum | reverse complement strand
CATGACCGCCTCCGGCTCCGGCCATCTCCTGGGCAGGACAACAGGTCTTGCCTCGCCTAATTACGCGGGAACTGCCAAGGTAGTGCTAGTCCGTGTCGCCAAACGCCCATTTTGCGGCTGGCGGGGAGCGATGCCGGTTGTCCAACGGAGGGCAAGGCGGTGCATCCACAAGCGACCACGGGCTTTCCCCTTAGGCCATGAGAAGCGGCGCCCGAGGATAGGGATGTTCGACCTGTCGTGGCCCGCTTCAGCATGTCGCTCTGGGAGAGCCCCGGGATTGACGGCACTCGGTGCGATTTAACCTTGCGGCGTAATTGAACGAGTGTTCGGTGCCATTGCTTCCAGCCACATGCGGTCGAAGATCGCCACTAAATCCCGATAGACGACTGTCGCGATCTGATCGAGGCCGCTATCGTCGGACGCCTTCAGGAACGCCGCGATGCACCTGTCGACTGTGTCGCGATTCGGGACCGAGAGCCCCATCGCCTCAAGGTCGGAGGAAACTGATCCGTCTCGCGGGAGGTAGGCGTCGCTTGCCGTCGCGCGCCCGCGCGGTCCAGGCAGGCGCACGATTACGATGCGCGTTACCGAGGGTTGGGCATCCGGACCGATGATCGTCGCGCCGCCCATGAATCCCGCCAGTATGCTCGCCGGAGGCGACGGCGGAAAGAGGCAGAAGGAAAATTGCGCATCCCCATGAGGCTCGCGCAAATCAAGGTTCACCACCCGCTTTCCGAGCGTAAAAGGACCTGTAAGGCGCAACAGGCCAGTCGGAAGGATTTCCTCGTATGTCGCGACCAACGACCGTGATGGTGCGGCGGAGATCGTCAGAAACCCACGGATCAACCGACCACGATAATAAGGGGACCAAGCATGGGAATAGCAGGCGTAGGTCCCAACGATGAAGATTTCCCGCTCTGCCGCCCTCGTTGAGACGCCCCAGGATGCAGCGCGTTGCGACAACTGGTCGACGTCGGCCGCGTGCCGCAAGCCGACGGCAGCCAGGAACCCGTCGAATCCGCATTCCGCGACCCAATCGCCGGATCGGTCGAGGTCAAGCAGCCTGACCCAGTCGTCATAGACCTGGTGCTCCCGCGGGCTGGCCCGTCCCTGAATCCATTTGTGGGCTCGTTCGACGTCAAAAGGCGTCGACGGATTGATGCGCCGGAAAGCCGCCGCGAGTTCCTTGACCGTGCCGGCTCCGAGCAGCGCGGCTGTCAGGCGCAGTTTCCGGTCGATGTCCTGAGCCATGGATCCCTCAGGCGAGGTTCGCCTCGTCAGGTCACGACGACAAATTCCAGCCTCATCTTCCAGGAAAAGACACCTGAATCCAGGGATCTTCCGATTGAGATGGGTTCCGTCCCGAGATCGTGCGGCGCACCTTTCTCCCGCACCCGATTGCCAGAGGCGTGAAGCAGAGGCGCCCAGCGGCGCCGTACGAGGAGGAAACCCAGACATGAGCCGGATCGAGTTCTCGCTTCCGCATCACGGTCTCGCGGCGTCCCGGAGACCCACTCTGCCGTCGCTGACCGGGATCCTCCGCTCTTTGGCCCAGTGCATGCGACGCAACGATCTGGCTGAGTTGGACGCGCGTCAATTGCATGACGCCGGCATCGATCCTGTGCGTGCCGGACGCGCCAAGGCGGTGGATGTCAGCGCGGCGGAACTGCGCCGTATGAACAGCCTAGCGATAGGGTGAGCTGGGCGATAATGCCGGGCGTCGGGGAGTGCCCGCGTCATCGGTGGCTTGCGGAGGCAGGGCGACGTGGCTGGCCAGCGGGGCGTAGTCGAGATTAGGCGGAGGATTGATCCTCCGCACCGGAAAGGCTCGTCAACGACACTGCCGTTGGCGTAGCTAGAGGATGGCCGAAGCTAGCTGGACGAAAGCGAGATAGTGGGCAGCAAGCTTGTCATAGTGGGTTGCGCCACGGCGGAACTGCTTCAACTTCCCGACCAACCGCTCGACGAGGTTCCGTCTCCGGTAGGCTTCGCGATCGAAACCGGGGTTCGCGGGCTGGTCGGCACGGCTCGGAATGATCGGCACGATGCGCTCGCGGTGGAACGCATCGAGCAGGGCGAAGGCGAACTTGGAGGTGCGGTCGATCGCAACGAAGAGGCGGAGCTTCCCCTGCTCGGTCCGGACCTCGGCGCTGGCGATGTGGAGACATCGACCGGGTAGGCTCTGAACTTCTTCTAGGCAGGCTGTCGCCATTGACCTCGGGCAACCGGCTTATTCCGTGGCATTGCAGGCGGCGATGGATACTTGAGCGGGTGAGATGCGGGATGCTCGCCTGCAGGGCGAAGAGGCAGTCATCGAGGGGAGCGGCGTGTGGCGGAGGAAGCCCACGATTACGGCCTCCTCCTCGGCCGACAGGCTCGTCGACGTCGGCTGCCGCGGCCAGGTCGGGCGAAAGCCGGGCGACGGCCGCTTCTTCCATTTCGCGACCATCTTGGGATTGATGCCATAGCGGCTGGCTAGGGTTCTCAGGCTCGCCTGACTATGGTGCATCGCTCGATGGACGTGCGGGCGCTCCCATGGAGAACCTCGCCCATAATGCCTCCCATTTCGGGAAAGGACTGCACCATTAAACCCCAGGATCAAAAAGGTGCTGCGCCCGTTCGTGCCGCGGCCGCGCTATGACGAGCATGATGGCTGCGCGACGCATGTCGCCTTGGTCATCGATACGGAGACGACGGGGCTAGAGGCGGATGATCCCTTCATCCAGCTTGCCATGGTGGAGTTCCGCTAACGCGTTGAATGCTGCCGCATCTTCGAGGTGCTCGGAAGTTGGTCCGTCCCGGACGCGGCGCCGGGGCGTCGAAAGGACGTCAAACCGATCCTCGCGTGGATTGGCCGGGCACTCCGCGTATCCGCCGGACGCGCGGCGGCCGCCTCACTCCGGTGCGTCGGCGAGCCATTTTACCGCTGTCGCGGGTGGCACCCGTCCAAAGGCCGTCCGCCACGTCGACCGATTTTCGAACGAGGGCATATGGTGGCTTGCGGGGTTGCATTGCGAATGACGGAACTTAAACTCCTGCGCCGGAACGGGTTCGGTCGCGGAGGACCAAGGTCGTGTCGAGGACTAGGTGGATCAGGGCAGGGCTGGCATGACCGGGGACGTCGGTGCACTTGCGAACACTCCGGCCGATCGCTCGTCCGTTTTCGGCTTCCTGACCGGCGGCGGCGAGCTCGGGGCGCTCATGCGCGCGCACGATTGGCCGTTGACGCCGTTCGGTCCCGTCGAGACCTGGCCCCAGAGCCTCCGCTCCGCCGTCAGCATTTGCCTCGGGACCACCTTTCCGATCGCGATCTACTGGGGCCCGCAGCTGGCGCTTCTCTACAACGACGCGTGGAGCCCCATCCCCGGCGCTAAGCATCCCTGGGCGCTCGGCCGGCCCGGTCGGGACGTCTGGCCGGAGATCTGGGACGCGATCGGACCGCTCTTCGCCCGGGTTCAGGAGACCGGCGAGGGTGTCTGGCAGCAGGACCAGCTCCTAGCCATGCGCCGGCATGGCTACACCGAGGAGTGCTACTTCAACTTCACCTTCAGCCCCATCCGCGGCGAGGACGGCGGCGTCGGGGGCATCTTCAACGCGGTGGTCGAGACTACCTTCCGCGTCATCGGCGAACGGCGCGAGCGCACCCTGCGCCTGCTTGCCGAACGGCTCGCCGCAGCGCGGTCAGAGGTCGAGGTCTGCACCATTGCGGCCGAGGCGCTGCACGCCCAGCCCGCCGACGTCCCGTTCTGCCTGCTGTACGTGATGACGGAAAGTGGCACTGCACGCCTCGTCGCGTCGGCGGGGCTCGCGGAAGGCGGCGCGGCATGTCCCGCGCTGATCGACCCCTCGGACACTGGAGCGCCCTGGCCGCTCGGGCACGTGCTCGAGACGGAGCAGCCCCAGGTCATCGAGGCACTCTCCGAGAAGTTCGGCGTCACGCTGTCGGGAGGCGCATGGCCCGAACCCAGCGAGAGCGCGGTCGTCCTTCCGATCGCGGCGACCGCCCGCCCTGGTGCATTGGCAGGATTTCTTATATCCGGCATAAGCCCGCGGCGCGCGTTCGATGAAGAGTACCAGGCCTTCCTGGAACGCGCGGCGGCCCACGTGGCCGCGACGCTCGCCAATGTCCACGCCTACGAGGAGGAACGCCGGCGGGCTGAGGCACTGGCTGAGATCAACCGGGCCAAGACCACGTTCTTCTCTAACGTCAGCCACGAGTTCCGCACACCGCTCACCTTGATGCTGGGGCCGCTCGAGGAAGCTCTCGCCGCGGATCCGGAGACGTTGACGGGGCGCCGCGACGATCTCGCGGTCGTCCATCGCAACGGGCTGCGTCTGCTCAAGCTCGTCAACGCGCTGCTCGACTTCTCGAGAATTGAGGCCGGGCGCGCGCAGGCCGCCTTCGAACCGACGGACCTCGCCACGTTCACCGCGGGGCTGGCGAGCAACTTCCGGTCGGCCTGCGAGAGAGCTGGGCTTTCCCTCGTCCTGGACTGCGTGGCGCTTCCGGAGCCCGTGCACGTCGACCGGGACATGTGGGAGAAGATTGTCCTCAACCTGCTATCCAATGCCTTCAAGTTCACCTTCGACGGCGCCATCACCGTCGAGCTGAGGCCGACGGGCGGCGCGGCGGAGCTGACGGTGCGCGACACCGGCACTGGCATTCCCGCGCATGAGATGCCTCGGCTGTTCGAACGCTTTCACCGGGTCCAGGGCGCGCGCGGGCGCAGTTACGAGGGCAGCGGAATCGGCCTCGCCCTCGTGCAGGAGCTCGTGCGGCTCCATGGCGGCGACATCCGGGTCGAGAGCGAGGAAGGGCGCGGCACCGCCTTCTTCGTCCGGATCCCCTTCGGCACCTCCCACCTGCCCCCGGACCACATCCGCAGCGACGGCACCCGTGCCTCGACCGCGGTGCGCGCCCAGGCCTATGTGGAGGAGGCGCTACGCTGGCTGCCCGGCGCCGCGAACGTCGTCGACGATCTATCTCCGGCACCGGTCGTGGATCCGGCCGCCGTCGGGGACGGGACGCGGGCGCGGGTGCTGCTGGCGGACGACAACGCCGACATGCGCGAATACGTCTGTCGGCTGCTGGGTGGGCGCCACGAGGTCGAGGCCGTGCCAGACGGCGAGGCGGCGCTCACAGCCCTCCGGGAGCGCCGCCCGGACCTTCTGCTGACCGACGCGATGATGCCGCGGCTTGACGGCTTCGGCTTGCTGCAGGCGATCCGCACCGACCCCGACCTTAACGACCTGCCGGTGATCATGCTGTCGGCGCGCGCCGGCGAGGAGGCGAGCATCGAGGGACGTGCGGCAGGGGCCGACGACTACTTGGTCAAGCCATTCTCGGCGCGCGAGCTGATCGCGCGCATCGACACGGCGCTCGCCATGGCGCGCCTGCGGCGGGAGCACACCGAGGTGCTGCGCCGGCTCAATGAGGTGCTGGCGGTCCAGGTCGAGGAGCGCACGCGCGAGCGCGACCGGGTCTGGAGCATTAGCCGTGACCTCTTCGTGGTCTGCGGCATGGACGGCCTGTACCGCACGGTCAACCCGGCCTGGACCGATCAGCTCGGCCACGCAGAGGAGGAACTCGTCGGCATGCGCTTCGATGGACTGGTCCATCCTGCGGATCTCGGAACGGCGCGGACCGCCTTCGAGCGCCTGGCCGGCGGCGACGTCATCAGAGATTTCGACATCCGAGTCCGCGCCAGGGACGGCGGCTACCGCTGGTACACCTGGACCGCCGTCCCCGAAGGGGAGGTCTTTTACGCCGCCGGCCGGGACGTCACGGCCCGCAAAGAGCTCGAGGAGCAGCTGCGCCAGGCCCATAAGATGGAGGCGGTGGGCAAGCTCACCGGTGGGGTGGCGCACGACTTCAACAACCTCCTGCAGGTCATCGGAGGAAATCTCCAGCTCCTGGCCAAAGACGTGGCCGGCAACGAGCGCGCAGAGAAGCGGCTGCGCAACGCGCTGAGCGGCGTCGGCCGCGGCTCGAAGCTGGCGTCCCATCTCCTGGCCTTCGGCCGCCGGCAGCCGCTGGCGCCCAGGGTGATCAACCTGGGGCGGCTCGTGCGCGGCATCGACGACATGCTCCGGCGCGCGCTCGGCGAGGCCGTCGAGATCGAGACCATGATCGCCGGCGGCCTATGGAACACCTTCGTCGACGCGGC
>NZ_JAFIQU010000032.1 GCF_017355985.1 Arenibaculum pallidiluteum | reverse complement strand
ATCGCCATGGACGAGGGCCTGCGCTTCGCCATCCGCGAGGGCGGCCGCACCGTCGGCGCCGGCGTCGTCGCATCCATCATCGAGTAACGCATACCGGGTCAGGCGGGCCGGCTTCGGCCGGTCCGTCTTTCCTCTGGACTGCACGGGGTGGTTCCGATAAAAGGGCCACCCCGCTTCGCAGGAAGCGGCGGCGCTAGGAGTGTAGCTCAACTGGTAGAGCACCGGTCTCCAAAACCGGGGGTTGGGGGTTCGAGCCCCTCCACTCCTGCCAGCCGTCGAATGTGATCCTACTGAAGTCAATGCCGCCCGCGGCCTTTCAGGCGCGGGCATAACGGATTTGGACAAGCGGCAAAACCGCGATGGCAATCAAGAACCCAGCAGAGTTCGCGCGCGAGGTGCGGCGGGAGACCGCCAGGGTGACCTGGCCGACCCGCAAGGAGACCATGATCACCACCGGCATGGTGTTCGTGATGGTCATCGTCGCGTCGATCTTCTTCCTGCTCGTCGACCAGGTCATCGGGTTCGGCGTCCGCGCGATCCTGGGTCTGGGGGGCTGAGCATGGCCAAGCGCTGGTACGTGGTCCACGTCTACTCGGGCTTCGAGAAGAAGGTCGCGCAGGGCATCCGCGAGAAGGCCCAGCAGAAGGGCCTCGGCGAGATGTTCGACGAGATCCTGGTGCCGACCGAGGAGGTCGTCGAGGTCCGCCGCGGCGCCAAGGTGAACGCCGAGCGCAAGTTCTTCCCCGGCTACGTGCTGGCGAAGATGGAGCTGACCGACGAGAGCTGGTCCCTCGTCAAGAACACTCCCAAGGTCACGGGGTTCCTGGGCGGCGGCGGCAAGCCGCAGCCGATCTCCGAGGCCGAGGCGAGCCGGATCATGCATCAGGTGCAGGAGGGCGTCGAGCGCCCGAAGCCCTCGGTGCAGTTCGAGGTGGGCGAGCAGGTGCGCGTCACGGACGGCCCCTTCACCTCCTTCACCGGCATCGTCGAGGAAGTCGACGAGGAGAAGGCGCGCATCAAGGTCGCGGTGTCGATCTTCGGCCGCTCGACCCCGGTCGAGCTCGAATACGCGCAGGTCGAGAAGGTCTGACACGGAATTCGGCGCCGGCCCCGCAGGGGCGGGCGCCGTGGAGCCGCTTTTCCGGCGGTCTCCGAAGCGCGCGGGAGGTCCTGCCAAGCCGGACCGCGCAACCGGAAGGTCGGATCCCCATACGGGGCCGACAGCAGAGGTGAGAGATGGCAAAGAAGATCGTGGGCTACATCAAGCTCCAGGTTCCGGCCGGCAAGGCTAACCCGTCGCCGCCCATCGGGCCGGCGCTGGGTCAGCGCGGCCTGAACATCATGGAGTTCTGCAAGGCGTTCAACGCCAAGACCGCCGACCTCGAGGTCGGCATGCCGATCCCCGTGGTGATCACGGCCTTTTCCGACCGTACCTTCACCTTCGTCACCAAGACGCCCCCGGCCTCGTACTTCCTCAAGAAGGCCGCCGGCGTCGACAAGGGCTCGCAGACCCCGTCCAAGGGGACCGTGGGCCGGGTGACGATGGCCCAGATCCGCGACATCGCGGAGAAGAAGATGGCGGACCTGAACGCCAACGACGTCGACGCCGCCGCGCGCATGATCGCCGGTTCCGCGCGTTCGATGGGCCTGGAAGTGGTGGAGTAAGCGAGCCATGGCCAAGACCTCCAAGCGCATCAAGAAGGCCCTGACCGGCCTTGACCGCGAGAAGTTCTACGGGATCGACGAGGCCGTCGCGCTCGTGAAGCGCAACGCCACCGCCAAGTTCGACGAGACCATCGAGGTCGCGATGAACCTGGGCATCGATCCGCGCCACGCCGACCAGCAGGTCCGCGGCATGGTCACGCTGCCCAACGGCACCGGCAAGACCGTCCGCGTCGCCGTCTTCGCCCGCGGCAACAAGGCCGACGAGGCGCGCGCCGCCGGCGCCGACCTGGTCGGCGCCGAGGATCTGGCCGACCAGATCCAGGCCGGCACCATCGACTTCGACCGCTGCATCGCGTCCCCGGACATGATGGCGCTGGTCGGCCGCCTCGGTAAGGTGCTGGGCCCGCGCGGCCTGATGCCGAACCCGAAGCTCGGCACCGTCACGCCCGATGTCGCGGGAGCCGTGAAGGCCGCCAAGGGCGGCTCGGTGGAGTTCCGCGCCGAAAAGGCTGGCATCGTGCATGCCGGCATCGGCAAGGCGAGCTTCTCCGAGGGCGCGCTGGCCGAGAACCTTCGCGCCTTCGTCGGCGCCATCAACCGGGCGAAGCCCTCGGGCGCCAAGGGCACCTACATCGTCAAGGTCTCGCTGGCCTCGACCATGGGCCCGGGCCTGAAGCTCGACCCGGCCGGCCTCGTCGTCGAGGCCGCCTGACGCACCCATTCGGAGCCGGTCCTCCGGGACCGGCTCCGTTGGGCCCTCTCAGGAGGGCCCGCCCTGTCCGAGACTGCAGGTGTCGGCTTGCCGACCTAAGAACCGCCTGCATAGACGGGAGTGAGAGAACCGGATTCCGGCGTGCCCTCAAAAGGCCGCAGAGCCCGGCTTGAACTTCTGGGACAGGTATCGCCGGGCGCCATCCGGCCCGCGAGGGCCGGCCGGCGCCCACCTCAGCAGCCCGGGGGCCGGAGCTTCGGCCGAGGTCCCCCAGCGACGGAGTGATCCGTGGACCGCACTCAAAAGGAACAGACGGTCGCGGCGTTGCATGCTGCGCTCGCCGATGCCGGCCTCGTGGTCGTCGCCCATCAGTCGGGCATGACGGTCGCCGAGGTGACGGATCTGCGGCGCCGGATGCGCGACGCGGGCGCCCGTTTCAAGGTGACGAAGAACCGGCTCGCTCGCATCGCCCTGAAGGGCACGCAGTTCGAGAACCTGGACGGCCTCTTCAAGGGCCCGACCGTGGTCGCCTACTCCAAGGACCCGGTCGCAGCCGCGAAGATCGCCACCGAGTACGCCAAGGCTTCCGAGAAGTTCAAGATCCTCGGCGGCGGGCTCGGCAACTCGGTTCTCGACGAGAATGGCATCAAGGCCCTGGCCTCGCTGCCTTCGCTCGACGAGCTGCGCGCCCGCCTGGTGGGCATGATCCAGACGCCTGCGACGCGTATCGCCGGCGTTCTCCAGGCCCCCGGCGGCCAGGTCGCGCGCGTGCTCGCGGCCTACGCCAAGAAGGACGAGGCGGCGTGAGCCCCTCACACACCCAGAACGTTCAAGTCGTAGGAGATTGAAATGGCTGATCTGGCCAAGCTTGTCGACGAACTGTCCGCGCTCACGGTCCTCGAGGCCGCCGAGCTGTCCAAGATGCTCGAGGAGAAGTGGGGCGTCTCCGCCGCCGCTCCGGTGGCCGTCGCCGCCGCTCCGGGTGCTGCCGGCGGTGGCGCCGCCGCTGCCCCGGCCGAGGAGCAGACCGAATTCACGGTCGTCCTCTCCAACTCGGGCGAAAAGAAGATCAACGTGATTAAGGAAGTCCGTGCGATCACGGGCCTGGGCCTCAAGGAGGCCAAGGACCTGGTCGAGGGCGCGCCCAAGACCGTCAAGGAAGGCGTGTCCAAGGACGAGGCCGCGAAGATCAAGAAGCAGCTTGAAGAAGCCGGCGCGACGGTCGATATTAAGTAAGACCGTCTTGCCGAGCGACAGAGCTCAAAAATCGCTGGACGGCGGCCGGTCCCGGAAGGGGCCGCGCCGCCGCACGGCGTTTCTGTCTTCCGGTATGGCACTACGCGCCAGTTGGGAGGAGGGTTCCACTCTGGCCACGGCTGAACGCAGCACCGCCGCCCGGAACTCGGCAAGGGGCGGCAGGCGTCAGGGTTCCGACACATCCGCACAGGTGAGCACCCGCAATCCGCGGGGCGGCTCCCTGTCGTTTCCGCGTTGCTGAACCGGGAACGTTTTCGACGAAATGAATTCTATTCAGAGCAGAGCTTCGGGGGCATCGATGGCCAAATCCTTCACGGGACGCAAGCGTGTTCGTAAGAGCTTCGGGCGGATCCCCGAAGTTACACGGATGCCCAACCTCATTGAGGTGCAGCGGAGCTCGTACGACCACTTCCTGCAGATGGACGTGCCGCCCGAGAAGCGCGCGAATGTCGGCCTCCAGGAAGTCTTCCGTTCGGTCTTCCCGATCCGCGACTTCTCCGATCGTGCGGTCCTCGATTTCGTGCGCTACGAGCTCGAGCAGCCCAAGTACGACGTCGAGGAGTGCCAGCAGCGCGGCATGACCTTCGCCGCTCCGCTGAAGGTCACGCTGCGGCTCTCGGTCTTCGACGTGGACGAGGAGACGGGCCTGCGCTCGATCCGCGACATCAAGGAGCAGGACGTCTACATGGGCGACATGCCCCTGATGACGGCCAACGGCACCTTCGTGATCAACGGCACCGAGCGCGTCATCGTCTCGCAGATGCACCGCTCGCCGGGCGTGTTCTTCGACCATGACAAGGGCAAGACCCACAGCTCGGGCAAATACCTGTTCGCGGCGCGCGTGATCCCCTACCGCGGCTCCTGGCTGGACTTCGAGTTCGACGCCAAGGACCTGGTCTTCGTGCGCATCGACCGCCGCCGCAAGCTGCCCGCGACGACGCTGCTCTTCGCGCTGGACGGCCGCGACACCGAGGAGGTGCGCGCCGCGCGCCGCGCCGACGGCAAGGACATGCTGCCCTATGAGGCGCAGGGCATGTCCAAGGAGGAGATCCTCGGCCACTTCTACGAGAGCGTCACCTACCGGCGCGCGACGAACGGCTGGCAGACGCCGTTCGACGCCCAGCGCATGAAGAACGTGAAGCTCACGGCCGACCTCGTGAACGCGGTGTCGGGCGAGGTCGTCGGCAAGGCCGGCGACAAGATGACCCCGCGCACCATCAAGAAGCTCCAGGAGGCCGGCCTCGCCGAGATCCTGGTGCCGACCGAGGACCTGGCCGGCCGCTATCTCGCGGTCGACATCATCAACGAGCAGACGGGCGAGGTCTACTACGAGGCCGGCGACGAGCTCTCCATGTCCGATCTCGAGAAGCTCGAGAAGATGGGCGTGCAGGAGCTGCCGCTGCTGGCGATCGACCACCTCAACGTCGGCGCCTACATCCGCAACACCATGGCGGTCGACCGCAACGCCTCCCGCGAGGACGCGCTGATCGACATCTACCGCGTGATGCGCCCGGGCGAGCCCCCGACCCTCGAATCCGCCGAGGCGCTGTTCAACGGCCTGTTCTTCGACCAGGAGCGCTACGATCTGTCGGCCGTGGGCCGCGTGAAGATGAACGCGCGCCTGGGCTTCCAGACCGACGACCAGATGCGCGTGCTCCGCAAGGAGGACATCCTCGCGATCCTGAAGGTCCTGGTCGAGCTCAAGGACGGCCGCGGCGAGATCGACGACATCGACCATCTCGGCAACCGGCGCGTGCGCTCGGTCGGCGAGCTGATGGAGAACCAGTACCGCGTCGGCCTGCTGCGCATGGAGCGTGCGATCCGCGAGCGCATGAGCTCGGTCGAGATCGACACGGTGATGCCGCACGACCTCATCAACGCCAAGCCGGCGGCGGCCGCGGTCCGCGAGTTCTTCGGCAGCTCCCAGCTGTCGCAGTTCATGGACCAGACCAACCCGCTCTCCGAAGTCACCCACAAGCGCCGCCTGTCGGCGCTCGGCCCGGGCGGCCTGACGCGCGAGCGCGCGGGCTTCGAGGTCCGCGACGTCCATCCGACCCACTACGGCCGCATCTGCCCCATCGAGACCCCCGAGGGTCCGAACATCGGCCTGATCAACTCGCTGGCGACCTATGCCCGCGTGAACCAGTACGGCTTCATCGAGAGCCCGTACCGGCGCATCGTGGACAACCGGGTCACCGACGAGGTGATCTACATGTCGGCCATGGAGGAGGGGCGCTACACCATCGCCCAGGCCAACGCCGCCCTCACCGAGGACGGGCGCTTCGCCGACGAGCTGGTGTCCTGCCGCAAGGGCGGCGAGTACCTGCTGATGCGGCCCGACATGATCGACCTGATCGACGTCTCGCCGAAGCAGCTCGTCTCGGTGGCCGCGGCGCTGATCCCGTTCCTCGAGAACGACGACGCGAACCGCGCGCTGATGGGCTCGAACATGCAGCGCCAGGCGGTGCCGCTGCTCCAGGCCGACGCCCCTCTGGTGGGCACCGGCATGGAGGCGACCGTCGCCCGCGACTCCGGCGTGACCATCGTGGCGCGTCGCTCGGGCGTGGTCGACCAGGTGGACGCGACCCGCATCGTGATCCGCGCCACCGAGGAGACCGACGCCTCGGCCCCCGGCGTGGACATCTACAACCTGCTGAAGTTCCAGCGCTCCAACCAGAACACCTGCATCACCCAGCGTCCGCTGGTGCGCGTGGGCGACGTGGTGCGCGCCGGCGACATCATCGGCGATGGCCCGTCCACCCAGCTCGGCGAGCTGGCGCTCGGCCGCAACGTGCTCTGCGCGTTCATGCCGTGGAACGGGTACAACTTCGAGGACTCGATCCTGATCTCCGAGCGCATCGTGCGCGATGACGTCTTCACCTCGATCCACATCGAGGAGTTCGAGGTCATGGCCCGCGACACCAAGCTCGGCCAGGAGGAGATCTCGCGGGACATCCCGAACGTCGGCGAGGAGGCGCTCAAGAACCTCGACGAGGCCGGCATTGTCTACATCGGTGCCGAGGTGAAGCCCGGCGACATCCTGGTCGGCAAGGTCACGCCCAAGGGCGAGAGCCCGATGACCCCCGAGGAGAAGCTGCTGCGCGCCATCTTCGGCGAGAAGGCCTCCGACGTCCGCGACACGTCTCTGCGGCTGCCGCCGGGCGTGTCCGGCACCGTGGTCGAGGTGCGCGTCTTCAGCCGCCGCGGCGTCGACAAGGACGAGCGCGCCATGGCGATCGAGCGCGCCGAGATCGAGCGGCTCGCCAAGGACCGCGACGACGAGCGCAAGATCCTGGAGCGCAGCTTCTTCGGCCGCCTGCGCGAGCTGCTGATCGGCAAGGTCGGCGTCTCCGGCCCGCGGGGCTTCCGCACCGGCTCGCCGATCACCGAGGCGGACCTCCAGGCCATCACCGCCGGCCAGCTGCGTCAGGTCACGGTCGATGACGAGCAGGTCATGGACCTGATCGAGCAGCTCGGCAAGGTCTTCGACGACCAGGTCGAGCGGCTGCAGAAGCGGTTCGAGGACAAGGTCGAGAAGCTGCAGCGCGGCGACGAGCTGCCGCCCGGCGTCATGAAGATGGTCAAGGTCTTCGTCGCGGTGAAGCGCAAGCTGCAGCCCGGCGACAAGATGGCCGGCCGCCACGGCAACAAGGGCGTGATCTCGAAGATCATTCCCATGGAGGACATGCCCTACCTCGAGGACGGCCGTCCGGTGGACATCGTCCTGAACCCGCTGGGCGTGCCGTCGCGCATGAATGTCGGCCAGATCCTCGAGACCCATCTGGGCTGGGCCGCCGCCGGCCTGGGCCGGCAGGTCGGCCAGATGCTGGACCAGTACCAGACCGCGGTCCGCAAGAACGAGGACGGGCTCGACCGCATGGAGGCGATGAAGCAGAAGCTCCGGGACATCTACGGCCCGGAGGCCTATGCGGATCAGATCGACGGCCTCTCGGACGGCGAGATGGTCGAGCTCGCGAACAACCTGCGCATCGGCATCCCCTTCGCGACCCCGGTCTTCGACGGGGCCCGCGAGGACGACATCGTGCGCATGCTGGAGAAGGCGGGCATCGACCGCTCGGGCCAGGTGACGCTCACCGACGGCCGCACGGGCGAGGCCTTCGACCGCAAGGTGACCGTCGGCTACATCTACATGCTGAAGCTGCACCACCTCGTGGACGACAAGATCCACGCGCGGTCCATCGGCCCCTACAGCCTCGTCACCCAGCAGCCGCTGGGCGGCAAGGCGCAGTTCGGCGGCCAGCGCTTCGGCGAGATGGAGGTCTGGGCGCTCGAGGCCTACGGCGCGGCCTACACGCTGCAGGAGATGCTGACGGTGAAGTCGGACGACGTGTCCGGCCGCACCAAGGTCTACGAGGCGATCGTCCGCGGCGACGACAACTTCGAGGCCGGCATCCCCGAGAGCTTCAACGTGCTGGTCAAGGAGCTCCGCTCCCTGGGCCTGAACGTCGAGCTGAACCAGCGGACCTACTGACGATGCTCCGGGCGGCGCGCGCGGTCCCGCCGCGCCGCCCCACCAGGAACGATTCCATTTCCGGTTCTACCCGGGGAGACGGTTGATGAACGAGTTGATGAACATCTTTGGCCAGACGCCTGGTCCGCAGAGCTTCGATCAGATCCGCATCTCGATCGCGAGCCCTGAGCGGATCCGGTCCTGGTCCTACGGCGAGATCAAGAAGCCGGAGACCATCAACTACCGGACCTTCAAGCCCGAGCGCGACGGGCTGTTCTGCGCACGCATCTTCGGTCCGATCAAGGACTACGAGTGCCTGTGCGGCAAGTACAAGCGCATGAAGTACCGCGGCATCATCTGCGAGAAGTGCGGCGTCGAGGTGACCCTCTCCAAGGTCCGCCGCGAGCGCATGGGCCACATCGAGCTGGCCTCGCCGGTGGCGCATATCTGGTTCCTGAAGTCCCTACCGAGCCGCATCGGCCTGCTGCTCGACATGACGCTGAAGGATCTCGAGCGCGTCCTCTACTTCGAGAACTACACCGTCGTCGAGCCCGGCCTGACCCCCCTGAAGCTGCACCAGCTCCTCAGCGAGGAGGAGTATGTCGCCGCCCAGGACGAGTATGGCGAGGACGCCTTCGAGGCGAAGATCGGCGCCGACGCGCTCGAGCACATCCTGTCGCAGATCGACCTCGAGGCCGAGCATGAGCGCTGCCGCGAGGAGCTGCGCGAGACCTCGAGCGAGGCCAAGCGCAAGAAGCTGGTCAAGCGCCTGAAGCTGATCGAGGCGTTCCAGGAGTCCGGCGCCCGGCCCGAGTGGATGATCCTGAGCGTGATCCCCGTGATCCCGCCGGAGCTGCGCCCGCTCGTCCCGCTGGACGGCGGCCGCTTCGCGACCTCGGACCTGAACGACCTTTACCGGCGCGTCATCAACCGCAACAACCGCCTGAAGCGGCTGATCGAGCTGCGTGCGCCCGACATCATCGTGCGCAACGAGAAGCGCATGCTGCAGGAGGCCGTCGACGCGCTGTTCGACAACGGCCGCCGCGGCCGCGTGATCACCGGCGCCAACAAGCGCCCGCTGAAGTCGCTCAGCGACATGCTGAAGGGCAAGCAGGGCCGCTTCCGCCAGAACCTGCTGGGCAAGCGCGTCGACTACTCCGGCCGTTCGGTGATCGTCGTCGGTCCCGAGCTGAAGCTGCACCAGTGCGGCCTGCCGAAGAAGATGGCGCTGGAGCTGTTCAAGCCCTTCATCTACGCCAAGCTCGAGCTCTACGGCATGGCCTCGACCATCAAGGCCGCCAAGCGCATGGTCGAGAAGGAGCGGCCCGAGGTCTGGGACATCCTCGAGGAGGTCATCCGCGAGCATCCCGTGATGCTCAACCGCGCCCCGACCCTGCACCGCCTGGGCATCCAGGCCTTCGAGCCGACGCTGATCGAGGGCAAGGCGATCCAGCTGCACCCGCTGGTCTGCACGGCCTTCAACGCCGACTTCGACGGCGACCAGATGGCCGTCCACGTGCCCCTCTCGCTGGAAGCCCAGCTCGAGGCGCGCGTGCTGATGATGTCGACCAACAACATCCTGTCGCCCGCCAACGGCAAGCCCATCATCGTGCCGAGCCAGGACATCGTCCTGGGCCTCTACTACATCACGATGGAGCGTGACGGCGAGACGGGCGAGGGCATGGCCTTCGCCAATATCGGCGAGATCCAGCAGGCGCTGGACGCCAAGGCCGTGACGCTGCACGCCAAGATCAAGGCGCGCTACAACACGGTCGATTCCGAGGGCCAGCCGATCACGGTGCGCGTCGACACGACCCCGGGCCGCATGCTGCTGTCCGAGATCCTGCCGCGCCACCCGGCCGTTCCCTTCGCGCTGATCAACCGTCTTCTGACCAAGAAGGAGATCACCAACGTCATCGACGCGGTGTATCGCCACTGCGGCCAGAAGGAGACGGTGATCTTCGCCGACCGGCTGATGAAGCTTGGCTTCGGCCATGCCTGCCGCGCGGGCATCTCGTTCGGCAAGGACGACATGGTCATCCCGCCGGAGAAGGAGCGCCTGGTCGCCGAGGCCCAGGAGCGGGTCAAGGAGTACGAGCAGCAGTACCTGGACGGCCTGATCACCCAGGGCGAGAAGTACAACAAGGTCGTGGACGTCTGGTCGGAGACCACCGAGAAGGTGGCGGCCGCCATGATGGACGTGATCAAGAAGGACATCCCGGGCCGGGGCATCAACTCGATCTACATGATGGCCCACTCGGGCGCCCGCGGCTCGGCGGCCCAGATCAAGCAGCTCGCCGGCATGCGCGGCCTGATGGCCAAGCCGTCGGGCGAGATCATCGAGACGCCGATCATCTCGAACTTCAAGGAAGGCCTGACCGTGCTGGAGTACTTCAACTCCACCCACGGCGCCCGCAAGGGTCTGGCCGACACGGCGCTGAAGACCGCGAACTCGGGCTACCTGACCCGCCGCCTGGTGGACGTGGCCCAGGACGCGATCATCAACGAGCACGACTGCGGCACGACCCGCGGCATCACGGTCAAGGCGGTGATCGACGGCGGCGAGGTGATCTCGCCGCTCTCCGAGCGCATCCTGGGCCGCACGGCCGCGGCGGAGGTGAAGCATCCGCTGACCGGCGAGACGATCGTCGAATCCGGCGGGCTGATCGACGAGCAGCTGGTCGACCGGATCGAGCAGGCCGGCATCGATGCGATCTACATCCGCTCGGTGTTGACCTGCGAGGCCAAGGAGGGCGTCTGCGCGCTCTGCTACGGGCGTGACCTCGCCCGCGGCACGCTGGTCAATGTCGGCGAGGCGATCGGCGTCATCGCGGCGCAGTCGATCGGCGAGCCGGGCACCCAGCTCACCATGCGCACCTTCCACATCGGTGGCGCCGCCCAGCGCGGCGCCGAGCAGTCCTCGGTCGAGGCGGCGTTCGACGCGGTCATGCAGGTCCGCAACAAGAACCTGGTCGCCAACAGCCAGGGCATGCCGATCGTGATGGGCCGCAACACCGAGCTGGTCCTGGTCGACGAGCAGGGTCGCGAGAAGGCGCGCCACCGCGTGCCCTACGGCACCAAGCTGATGGTCCAGGACGGCGTCAAGGTCACCAAGGGCCAGAAGCTGGCCGAGTGGGATCCCTACACCCTGCCGATCATCACGGAGCGCGAGGGCATCGCGAACTACGTGGACCTGATCGAGGGCATCTCGTTCCGCGAGGTCATGGACGAGGCCACCGGCATCTCGTCCAAGGTGGTCGTCGACTGGCGCCAGCAGCCCCGCGGTGCCGACCTGAAGCCGCGCATCACCCTGCGTGACGAGAAGGGCGAGGTGGTGAAGCTGCCGAACGGCCTCGAGGCGCGCTACTACATGTCGGTGGACGCGATCCTCTCGGTCGAGAACGGGGCGAAGGTGCAGGCCGGCGACGTGCTGGCGCGCATCCCGCGCG
This sequence comes from Arenibaculum pallidiluteum, assembly GCF_017355985.1. Classification (GTDB taxonomy): domain Bacteria; phylum Pseudomonadota; class Alphaproteobacteria; order Azospirillales; family Azospirillaceae; genus Arenibaculum; species Arenibaculum pallidiluteum. The sequence goes on along the minus strand of NZ_JAFIQU010000032.1, from coordinate 12,935 downwards.
AAGGCTCGAAGACGCGCGACATCACGGGCGGTCTGCCGCGCGTGGCGGAGCTGTTCGAGGCGCGACGTCCGAAGGACTTCGCGATCATCTCGGAGGTCGACGGCCGGGTCGAGTTCGGCAAGGACTACAAGACCAAGCGCCGGATCGTGGTGCGCAACGAGGAGGACGGGTCCGAGAAGGAGTACCTGATCCCGAAGGGCAAGCACATCTCGGTGCAGGAAGGCGACTACGTCCAGCGGGGCGACCTGCTGATGGACGGCAACCCTGTGCCGCACGACATCCTGTCGGTGATGGGCGTGGAGGCCTTGGCCGCCTACCTCATCAACGAGATCCAGGAGGTCTATCGGCTGCAGGGCGTGAAGATCAACGACAAGCACATCGAGGTGATCGTCCGCCAGATGCTGCAGAAGGTGGAGATCGAGGACGCCGGCGACACGACCTTCCTGGTCGGGGAGCAGGTGGACCGCGACGAGTACGAGACCACCAACTCGAAGATGCGGGCGGCGGCCGAATCCCGGGGCGAGGAGTTCCGCCCGGCACGCGGCAAGCCGGTCCTGCAGGGCATCACGAAGGCCTCTCTGCAGACGAAGTCGTTCATCTCGGCGGCCTCGTTCCAGGAGACCACGCGTGTCCTGACCGAGGCGGCCGTCTCGGGCAAGCAGGACAACCTGGAAGGCCTGAAGGAGAACGTCATCGTCGGCCGGCTGATCCCGGCGGGCACGGGTTCGGTGGTCAACCGCCTCAAGCAGGTGGCCGCCGAGCGCGACCGCGCGGCCCAGCAACTCGAGGACGGCGACAGCGCGGCCCTGCCTCCGGGCATGCCGCAGAGCCAGAGCAACGTGGCCTGACGTTCCGAAGGCTGCACTTTCTGGGGCCGCGCCGGGCAACCGGCGCGGCCTTTTTCTTTTTCCGCCCTGGCCCGTCCCTCTGCCGCGGCACGGGTAGCGGCCCGGCCGCGGCGGTGGCGCCCAGGGGCGGATCTTCTCCGAATACAGCCGGCACCTTCAGGAGCGGGCCGCGGAGGGTGGGGAGCTCGGCTTCGCAGTACCTGAACGACGGGCGCCCTGATCGGCGGAGGCCGTAGGCCGGTGCCGTGGCGCGGCACCGGCCCTGTTCCGCGTGTCAGGCCCGGCGGACGGTGCGCACGCGAATGGCCGGGGGCCGCTCGGACCGCCCCGCCCCGTGGGCCTGGAGGAAGGCATCGACCGCGCCGACCGCCGCATCGTGGGCCGCTGCGTTCGGGGACGGTTGCTCGACGAGCAGGAGGGCGCGGAGCTGCATGTGGCCGATCAGCGCGCCGATGAACCTTTCGGCCGCCCTGTCGGCGTCGCCGACCTGCAGGAGCCCGTGCCGCTCGGCCTCGCGGAAGCAGGCGGCGAGCCGTGCCAGGAGGCGCCGGGGGCCGTGCTCGTAGATCTGCTGGGCAAGGACGGGGAAGCGCGGCGCCTCCGCGATCAGCATCCGGTGCAGGGCCAGCGATTCGGGGGCAAGCACCGTTTCCAGGTACCGGATCGCGAAGGCGAGCAATTCGCCGCGCGGGTCCGCGATCAGGCGCGCGGGGTCTTCGAGCGCCCCGTGTAGGCTCGCGGAAAGGTCCTCCACGATCGCCGCGAAGAGCGCCTCCTTGCTGCCGAAATGGTTGTATACTGTCTGCTTCGACACGCCGGCCTCGGCAGCCACGGCATCCATGTTGGCGCCGTAGCCGGAACGCAGGAAGACCTGCTTGGCGGCCTCGATGATCGTCTCGTGCTTCTGGTGGGCACGGCTGTGGCGCTGAGCCGAGGGCAACATGCTTGACCGTCCGGTGGGGAGGCACACATCTTAAGCCAACGAACTGGACCGTCCAGTCCAGATCTTAGATCTTACCGCGCTGGGGCTCCTGGGTCATGAGGAAGGGCGTTGTCGTGTCGGTGGTGATCCTGGGGCTCGGCGCAGCCGGCTTCATGGGATACCGGCATTTCGGGGAGCAGTACGCCTTCGCGCAGTCGGCGCCCCGCGCGGACGTGCCGAAGCCCTCGGCGGGGCCGACGGCCATCGCCGTCGAGGTGGCGCGGGTCCAGGTCTCGACCGTCTTGGACGAGATCGGTGCCGTCGGCACCCTTCAGGCCGACGAGTCCGTGGTGATCGCGCCCGAGATCGATGGCCGCGTGGCGGCGATCCTGCTGGAGGAGGGGGCGAAGGTCGAGGCCGGGCAGGTGCTCGTGCGCCTGGACGACGCGATCCTGAGGGCCGAGCTCGCCCAGGCGCAGTCGAACCTGACCCTGGCCCAGGCGAACTACGATCGGGCCAACACGCTGTTCCAGCAGCGCACGGGGACCCAGAGGGCCCGTGACGAGGCCGTTGCGGCCCTGCAATCGGCCCGCGCGTCGTTCGAGCTTGCCCGCACCCGCCTGGACAAGACGACGATCCGCGCGCCCTTCTCCGGGGTGCTCGGCTTCCGCTCGGTTGGGCCCGGCCACTATCTCTCCCAGGGCGAGCAGCTCGTGATGCTGCAGAGCCTGGATCCCCTGAAGGTGGATTTCCGGGTGCCGGAGACGCGCCTGTCCGAGATCCGCACCGGCCAGCCGGTCAAGGTCACGGTTGATGCGCTGCCGGGGCGCGAGTTCACCGGCGAGATCTACGCGACCGATCCGCAGGTCGACGTCAATGGCCGGGCGATCCGGTTGCGCGCCAAGATCCCGAACGGCAAGGGCGAGCTCCGCCCTGGTCTCTTCGCGCGGGTGACCGTCGTCTCGGAGCGGCGCGAGAACTCGCTGCTCGTTCCCGAGGGCGCGCTCGTGCCGCAGGGCGCGGAGCGCTACGTCTACCGCGTCGTCGACGGCAAGGCGGCCATGGTCAAGGTCCGGATCGGCCAGCGTCAGGCAGGACAGGTCGAGGTGCTGGAGGGGCTCCGCCCGGACGACGTCGTGGTGACAGCGGGCCAGCAGCGCCTGCGCAACGGCGTCGCCGTCGAGATCGTCAACCCCGACGCCCGGGTCTGAGGCCATGCGCATCTCCGAGGTCTGCGTCCGCCGCCCGGTCTTCGCCACGGTGATGAGTCTGGTCCTGGTGCTCCTGGGCGCCGTCAGCTACCAGAGGCTCACGGTCCGCGAATACCCCAACATCGACGAGCCCATCGTCTCGGTGGTCACGCGCTATCCCGGCGCCTCGGCCGAGATCATCGAGACCCAGGTGACGCAGGTGCTCGAGGGCTCGATCTCGGGCATCGAGGGCATCGACACGCTGACTTCCGTCAGCCGCGCCGAGACGAGCCGCATCACCGTCACATTCCGGTCGAACGTGAATCCGGACGTCGCCGCCAGCGACGTGCGCGATCGCGTGGGCCGCGTGCGCGGCCGCCTGCCGGACGAGATCGACGAGCCCGTCATCGCCAAGGTCGAGGCTGACGCCCAGCCCATCCTGTTCATGCCCTTCTCCAGCGACCGCATGTCGGCGCTGGAGATCACTGACTATCTCGACCGCTTCGTGGTCGACCAGTTCAAGAACCTTCCGGGCGTCGCCGAGGTGCAGATCCAGGGCGAGCGCCGCTACGCCATGCGCATCTGGATCGACCGGGACCGGCTTGCCGCCTACGACCTGACGATCCAGGACGTGGAGGAGGCGCTGCGCGCCCAGAACATCGAGGTCCCCTCAGGGCGGATCGAAAGCCGCGACCGCGAGTTCACGGTGCTCTCCCGCACCGGCCTCGTGACGCCGGAGCAGTTCCGCGAGATCATCGTGAAGCGGGCCGGCAACTTCTCCGTCCGGATGAAGGATGTCGGCCGGGTCGAGCTCGGCGCCGCCGACGACCGCCGCGTCAGCCGTGCCAACGGCCAGAACGCGATCTCGATCTCCATCATCAAGCAGGCGACGGCCAACCCCCTCGACGTCTCCAACGCGGTCCGCCAGGCGCTGCCCTCGGTCATCGAGAGCCTGCCCGAAGGCATGAAGGCCGAGATCTCCTACGACAGCTCGGTCTTCATCGACCGGTCCATCCAGGCGGTGTTCCATACCATCGGCGAGGCGATCCTCCTCGTCGTCCTGGTGATCCTGTTCTTCCTGCGCTCGCTGCGCGCCTCGCTGATCCCGATCGTCACCATCCCGGTGTCGCTGGTCACGACCTTCGCGCTGATGTACGCGCTCGGCTTCTCGGTGAACACCCTGACGCTGCTGGCCATGGTGCTGGCGATCGGACTGGTGGTCGACGACGCCATCGTGGTGCTCGAGAACGTCCACCGCCACGTGGAGGAGGGCAAGCGCCCCACCTTCGCCGCGATCGTCGGGACGAAGGAGATCGGCCTCGCGGTGGTCGCGATGACGCTGACCCTGGCCGCCGTCTATGCGCCGGTCGCCTTCGCGCCTGGCCGCACCGGGCGTCTGTTCCTCGAATTCGCCCTGACACTGGCCGGCTCGGTGCTGGTCTCGGGTTTCGTCGCGCTGACGCTCACGCCGATGATGTGCGCGAAGCTGATCAAGAGCCACGAGCACCACGGGCGCCTTTACAACGCGCTGGAGCGCCTCTTCAACGGCCTCGCCTCGGGGTATCGCGCACTGCTGGGCTGGACGCTGCGGGTGCGGTTCCTGGTGGTGTTTGTGGGGCTGGGCGTGGCGGGTGCCAGCGCGGTGCTCTTCACCCATATGAAGTCCGAGCTGGCCCCGATCGAGGATCGCGGCGTGATCCGCACCTTCGGCACGGCCCCCGAAGGGGCCACGATCGACTACACGGCACGCTACGCCGGCCAGCTCGAATCCCTGATCGCCTCCGTCCCCGAGGTCGAGAGCTACATCGTCGTGGCGGGCTGGCCGGAGGTCACCCGCTCCATCAGCTTCGCGCGGCTGAAGGACTGGGACGAGCGCACGCGCAGCCAGCAGGAGATCGCGGCCGAGCTGCAGCCGAAAATGAGCCGGATCGCCGGGATCTCGGCCGTGCCCGTCAACCCGCCGTCCTTCGGCGCGCGGGGATCGAGCCGGCCGGTGGAGTTCGTGATCCAGACCTCGGGCACCTACGCGCAGCTCCAGGACTACGTGGACCGCGTGCTGGACCGGATCCGGGATTATCCCGGCCTCGTCAGCGTCGAATCCGACCTGAAGCTCAACAAGCCGCAGATCGAGGTCGAGCTCAACCGCGACAAGGTCACGGATGCGGGCATCCAGGTTTCCACCGTCGGCCGGACGCTGGAGACCATGCTGGGAGGGCGGCAGGTCACCCGGTTCGAGCAGAACGGCGAGCAGTACGACGTGATCCTCCAGCTCGCCGGGCAGGACCGGAACACGCCGCGCGATCTCAGCCGGATCTACGTCCGCGGGACCGACGGGGCCATGGTGCAGCTCTCCAACCTCGTGAACGTCGAGGAGAAGGTCGCGCCGAAGGAGCTGAACCGCTTCAACCAGATGCGCTCGGCGACGATCCAGGCGAACCTGGCGCCCGGCGTGGCCCTGGGCGAGGCGCTGGCCTTCCTGGACCAGACCGCGCGCGAGGTCCTGCCCCAGGGCGTGCAGACCGACCTGTCCGGACAGAGCCGCGAGTTCCGCGAGGCCGGATCCAGCCTGGTCTTCGTCTTCGTGCTGGCGCTGGCCTTCATCTACCTGGTGCTGGCGGCCCAGTTCGAGAGCTTCATCGATCCGCTGATCATCATGTTCACGGTGCCGCTCTCCATGACGGGGGCGCTGCTGGCGCTCTATCTCGCGGGCGGGACGCTGAACGTCTACAGCCAGATCGGCCTGGTCACGCTGGTGGGGCTGATCACCAAGCACGGCATCCTGATCGTGGAGTTCGCGAACCAGCTCCAGGACCAGGGCCGGACCAAGCTGGCCGCGGTGACCGAGGCCGCCGTGCTGCGCCTGCGCCCGATCCTGATGACCACCGGCGCCATGGTGCTGGGCGCCGTCCCGCTGGCGCTGGCTGAGGGCGCCGGCGCCGAGAGCCGCCAGCAGATCGGCTGGGTGATCGTGGGCGGCATGACGTTGGGCACGGTGCTGACGCTGTTCGTGGTGCCCACGGCCTACACGCTGCTGGCGCGCACGCGCACCGGCCATGAGCCCGGCATGGCGCCGGCACCGGCGGAGTAGGGGCGGGACGCCAGGAAAGAGAAAGGCCCCGGCCGGGGCTGCCGGCCGGGGCCTTTCGATCCCGCACCTCAGGCTTCTGCGCGGACCGCGACCGAACCCCAGAGGTCGTACTCGTCGGCGTGCTCGATCTCGACCGGCACCTTGTCGCCGACCTGCAGCCCGGTCTCGCCGTTCAGGAAGACGCTGCCGTCGATCTCGGGCGCGTCGGCGTAGGACCGGCCGATGGCCCCTTCCTCGTCGACCTCGTCGATCAGGACCTCCAGCCGGCGCCCGATCTTGCGGGCGAGCCGCGCCTCGCTGATCTTCTGCTGGGCCTGCATGAAGCGCTCCCAGCGCTCCTGCTTGACCTCCTCGGGGACGGCGCCGGGCAGCTCGTTCGCCTTCGCGCCCTCGACTGGCTCGTACTTGAAGCAGCCGACGCGGTCGAGCTGCGCCTCCTCCAGCCAGTCCAGCAGGAACTTCACATCGTCCTCGGTCTCTCCGGGGAAGCCGACGATGAAGGTCGAGCGCAGCGCCAGGTCGGGACAGATCTCGCGCCAGCGGCGGATCCGGTCCAGCACCTTCTCCTGGTTCGCGGGGCGGCGCATGGCCTTCAGGACGCCGGGGCTCGCATGCTGGAAGGGGATGTCGAGATAGGGAAGGATCTTGCCCGCCGCCATCAGCGGGATCACCTCGTCCACATGCGGGTAGGGATAGACGTAGTGCAGGCGCACCCAGATGCCGAGATCGCCCAGCGCGTCGCACAGCTCCGTCATCCGGGCCTTGACGGCGCGGTCGCGCCACTTGCCCTCGGCATGCTTGATGTCGACGCCGTAGGCCGAGGTGTCCTGGGAGATCACCATGATCTCCTTCACCCCGGCGGCGGCCAGCTTCTCGGCCTCGCGCAGGACGGAGGCGACCGGCCGGCTGGCGAGGTCGCCGCGCAGGCTCGGGATGATGCAGAAGGTGCAGCGGTGGTTGCAACCCTCGGAAATCTTCAGATAGGCGTAGTGCCGCGGCGTCAGCCGGATGCCCTGGGGCGGCACGAGGTCCAGGTAGGGATCGTGGCGCGGGGGCACCGCCTCGTGCACGGCGCCGACCACGGCCTCGTATTGGTGCGGGCCGGTGACGGCGAGCACGTTGGGGTAGCGCTGGCGGATCGTCTCCGCATCCTTGCCCATGCAGCCGGTGACGATCACGCGGCCGTTCTCGTCCAGCGCCTCGCCGATGGCCTGAAGGCTCTCCTCCTTGGCGCTGTCGAGGAAGCCGCAGGTGTTGACGAGCACGACGTCGGCGCCGTCGTAGCTGGGCGAGACCTGGTAGCCCTCGGCGCGCAGCCGCGTCAGGATGCGTTCGGAGTCCACCAGGGCCTTCGGGCAGCCCAGGCTGACAATGCCGACCTTCGGCACGGTGATCGTCTTGCTCATGGCGCGCCTATATAGCGAGCCGCCGCCAGCTTAACCAGCGGTGCGCCGCGTATTTCCTTCGGGCTGGTGCTGCCGGCGCGGATAGATCGCATGCAGGGCCTGCACATAGGCCTGCGTCTCGGCATAGGGCGGCACCCCGCCGTAGTTGTCCACCGCGCCCTCTCCGGCGTTGTAGGCAGCGGCCGCCAGGGTCACGTCGCCTTCGTACCGGTCGAGCAGGAAGCGCAGATAGGCGACGCCGCCGCGCAGATTCTGCTCGGCGTCGTAGGCATCCTCGACGCCGAAGCGCTCCGCCGTCGCGGGCATCAGCTGCATCAGCCCCATGGCTCCCTTGGGCGATACCGCGCGGACCCGGAAGCCGGATTCGATGCGCATCATTGCCAGCACCAGCGCCGGATCGATGCCCTTGCGCTCGGCCTGTCTGCGGGCGAGGGCGGCCAGCTCCGCCGGCGGCTCGCCGCCCGGGATCCCGCGGCGCACTCCCGGGCAGCCCGGGCTCGGCAGGCGGGCGACCCCCAGCGTCGGGATCAGCTTGACCGCATCGCGCCGCCCCATGCGGGCGGCCTGACGGAGCCAGGCGGCGCCCATGGCGGCGTTGCGCGGCACCCCGCGTCCGGCGAGATAGAGCCGGCCCAGGGCGAAGGCCGCGTCTGCGTCGCCGGCCTGCGCCCCAACGCAGTAGAGTGCCGCCGCCCGCCGGGGGTCGTAGGTCCCGTTGCTGCCGCGCTCGAGCCTGCGCGCCAGGCTCTCGGCGTCGGCGGAGCCCGCGCACAGAAGGACTGCGGCCACCACGGCGGCAGCCGGGCGGAGACCCCGTCGCCCCGCTCCGTTCCCGCCGCGCCCCGTCGTCGGAGCGTCCGGAGGGCGTCCAGCCATGCCCGTCTTCTTCATCGCCGAGGGGACATGGCCGGGCAGGGCAGCTGCGTCAAGGGGCGTAGGCAGTCCGGCCGACCGCAGCCCTCCTCTTGTCCCAGGAAGTGTCCACGTCCCGGGAGCGGTCCTCCTCGATGCGGTCGGCCCCCCGGTCGGGACGACGGAGCGCGAAGGCCGCGGCGGCGCCCGCGCCGACGGCCAGCAGGCCCGTCATCATCGGGTGCAGGCGCGCCTGGGTGAAGACGCTGTGCTCCATAACCATGCGGGGGGCGTCCCCGCGCTCCCTCAGCCCCTCTCCGTGCTCCCACAGCCCGTCCGGCCGCTCCGCGGTCTCGAAATTGCCGTTGATCTGCTGATCCCATACGGCGCGGCGCTCCATCAGGCGGTCGGTCATGCGCGGGAAGGCGGCGCCCATCCAGTCGATCATCTTGCCCCCGAAGCCCACCGTGATGTCGCGCCGCGGGTGCTCGGCGGCGTGCAGGACCGCGCGGGCGACGGTCTCGGGCGCGTAGACCGGCGGCGGCAGGTTCGGGATCCCGTCCGCATGGTTGGTGGCGTGTTCGCGGAAGGGTGTGTCGATGGAGCTCGGCTTGACCAGCGTCACCGCGACGGGCAGGCGGTCGTGCTCGAGCTCCATGCGCAGCGCATCGGTGAAGGCGCGTACGGCGAACTTCGAAGCCGAGTAGACGCCTTGGATCGGGACGGCCCGCTCGCTGAGGACGCTGCCCATGTTGATCAGCACGCCGCCCCGACGGCCCAGATGGTCGACCGCGACCATGGAGCCGTTCACGACGCCCCAGAAGTTCGTCTCGAAGAGCTTGCGCATCTCGTCGACGGGCACGTCCATGATCTTTCCGAAGATCGAGACGCCGGCGTTGTTCACCCAGGTGTCGAAGCCGCCGAAGGCGTTCCTGGCCGCCTCGGCGACGTCGCGGACCTGGTCCTCCTCCGCGACGTCGCAGCGCACGGCGAGCGCCGAGCCGCCGTGATGACGGATCTCGCGGGCCGCCTGCTCGATGGCGTCGCGGTTGCGGGCGGCCAGGACGACCGCGGCGCCCCGCCGCGCCGCCATCCGCGCGGTCGCGAGCCCGATGCCGCTGCTTGCACCGGTGATCACGATCACCTGCTCGGAAAGGGGCTTGATGCGGAAGCGCATGCCTGTTCTCCTCGGGGTTGCCGTTCCTCCATGCCGGCTGAGAACAGGCGGCGCACGCGGGAATCCCGCTCAGGAATCCCGGCGCGGCGGTGAATCCGCCCGGATGACCTCCAGGGGCGATGCGGACCTTGACGCAGCACACCCGCATCCATATTATCCGCCGGCCTTTTTGGGGGTCAGGCAGTAGGCCGTCTGCGGACCTAGACGCTGTGCCCCAGGTGACACCCCCCAAGAAAGCACCATAGCCGCACCCGAGCTTTTTCGGACGGCGCGAGGAACCATCCCGGCACGAGGCGGCGTCGTTCTGCTTCGCGGCCGGTTTTTGCTTCGCCGGCGCTCGCGCCGGCGGGCCTGACCATTTTGAACACAAAGGGCGGTAGATGCCGACGATCAACCAGTTGATCCGTAAGCCGCGTGCTCCCCAGGAGGCGCGCAACAAGGTTCCGGCGATGGAAGGATGCCCGCAGAAGCGTGGCGTCTGCACCCGCGTCTACACCACCACGCCGAAGAAGCCGAATTCGGCGCTCCGCAAGGTCGCCCGCGTCCGTCTCACCAACGGTTTCGAGGTGACCAGCTACATCCCCGGCGAGGGCCATAACCTGCAGGAGCACTCGGTCGTCATGATCCGAGGCGGCCGCGTCAAGGACCTTCCGGGTGTCCGCTACCACATCATCCGCGGTTCGCTCGACACCCAGGGTGTCAAGGATCGCCGTCAGCGTCGTTCGAAGTACGGCGCGAAGCGCCCGAAGTAAGGAGTATCCACGATGTCCCGTCGTCGTCGCGCCGAGAAGCGTGAGGTCCTGCCGGACGCCAAGTACGGCGATCGCGTGCTGACCAAGTTCATGAACTGCCTGATGTTCGACGGCAAGAAGGCCGCCGCCGAGCAGATCGTCTACGGTGCGTTCGAGCGCATCGAGGGTCGCGTCAAGGCCGACCCCGTTGCCGTGTTCCACGAGGCGCTCAACAACGTGCGTCCGCATCTCGAGGTCCGTTCCCGCCGCGTCGGTGGTGCGACCTACCAGGTGCCGGTCGAGGTCCGCTCGGACCGCGCCCAGGCGCTGGCCATCCGCTGGCTGATCGGCGCCGCCCGCGCGCGCTCCGAGAACACCATGACGGAGCGCCTGTCCGCCGAGCTCCTGGATGCCGCCAACCAGCGCGGTACCGCCGTGAAGAAGCGCGAGGACACGCACCGCATGGCCGAGGCCAACAAGGCCTTCTCGCACTACCGCTGGTGAGCCCAAGGCCGCCGCGAGATCCCGTCATGCCCCGCGCAACCCCGCTCGACCGCTGTCGCAACATCGGCATCATGGCCCACATCGATGCCGGCAAGACGACCACGACCGAGCGGATCCTCTTCTACACCGGAAAGTCCTACAGGATGGGCGAGGTCCACGAGGGCACCGCCGTCATGGACTGGATGGAGCAGGAGCAGGAGCGGGGCATCACGATCACCTCGGCGGCCACCACCTGCGCGTGGCGCGACCACCGCATCAACATCATCGACACGCCGGGCCACGTCGACTTCACGGTCGAGGTCGAGCGCAGCCTGCGCGTGCTGGACGGAGCGGTCGCGATCTTCGACGCCGTGATGGGCGTCGAGCCTCAGAGCGAGGCCGTCTGGCGCCAGGCCGACCGCTACGGCGTGCCGCGCCTGTGCTTCGTCAACAAGATGGACCGCACCGGCGCGGACTTCTTCCGCACGGTCGAGATGATCGGCGAGCGGCTCGGCGCCGCTCCGCTGGTCCTGCAGCTTCCGCTCGGCGCAGGCCCCGCCTTCTCGGGCGTGGTCGACCTGATCCGGATGCGCGCCCTGGTCTGGCGCGACGGCACCCTGGGCGCCGAGTTCGACGACAGCGACATCCCCGAGGATCTCGCCTCCGAGGCCGAGAACTGGCGCGGCCGGCTGATCGAGGCCGCGGTCGAGCTCGACGAATCCGTGATGGACGCCTGGCTCGAGGGTGGCGAACCCTCCGAGGAGGTCCTGCGGGGGCTGGTTCGCAAGGGCACGCTGGCGGGCCGGTTCGTGCCCGTGCTGTGCGGCTCGGCCTTCCGGAACAAGGGCGTCCAGCCCATGCTGGACGGCGTCGTGGACTTCCTGCCCTCGCCGCTGGACATCCCGCCGGTGCACGGGACCACGCCCGACGGCAGGCCGGCCGAGCGCCCGGCCGAGGACGGCGCGCCGCTGGCAGCGCTGGCCTTCAAGATCATGAACGATCCCGTCGCCGGTCCCCTGACCTTCGTCCGGGTCTATTCCGGGCGGCTGGCCGCCGGGGCCGAGGTCGCTAATCCCGGCCGGAACGCGGTCGAGCGCGTCGAGCGCATGCTGCTGATGCATGCCAACATGCGCGAGGACATCGACGAGGCCGGTGCCGGCGACATCGTGGCGCTGGCCGGCCTGCGCGCGACCACCACCGGCGACACGCTGTGCGCGCCCGAGGCGCCGGTCGTCCTTGAGCGCATGCCCTTCCCGGAGCCCGTGATCGAGGTCGTGGTGGAGCCGCGCAGCGCCGCCGACCGCGAGCGGCTCGACGTGGCGCTCGCGAAGCTCGCTCAGGAGGACCCCTCCTTCCGCCTGGGCGTCGACCCCGAGACCGGGCAGGTCGTGCTGAAGGGCATGGGCGAGCTGCACCTGGAGATCGTCGTCGACCGCCTGCGCCGCGAGTTCAAGGTCGAGGCGGAGGTCGGCGCCCCGAAGGTTGCCTACCGCGAGACGGTCTCCGACACCGCCGAGGTCGAGGGCGCGCACGAGCGCCAGCTCGGCGGGGCGGTGCAGGTCGGCCGCGTGCGCCTCGCCGTGGCGCCCCTGCCGCGTGGCAAGGGGCTGAGCATCGAGGACCGCACCGGGGGAGCGCTTTCGCCCGACTGCGCCGCGGCCCTGCGCGAGGGGCTCGTCGCCGCGGCCGGCGCGGGGCCCATGGCGGGCTTCCCGGTGACGGACGTCCAGGTGACGGTGCTGTCCGCCGCCGGATCCGCACCGGCGGCCTTCGCCCATGCCGCGGGGGCTGCGCTGCGCGACGCCCTGCACAAGGCCCGGCCCGTGCTGCTCCAGCCGGTTATGCGGGTGGAGGTGGTGACCCCCGAGGAGCATCTGGGGGGCGTGATCGGCGACCTGAGCGCCCGGCACGGGCAGGTCACCGGAATGGATCAGCGCGGCAACGGCCGCGCGGTTACGGCCGAGGTCCCGCTCGCCGGGATGTTCGGCTATGTGAGCGCGCTCCGCTCCCTGAGCCAGGGACGGGCCCAGTACTCGATGCAGTTCGACCATTACGAGCCGGTCCCGCAGGCACATGCCGCCGGGGTTCAGGCGAAGCTGGCCTGACACGCAGCCCGGCCGGCCAAGAGACAGACGAGGAGAGCAGGACCATGGCGAAGGCGAAATTTGAGCGGAACAAGCCGCACTGCAACGTTGGCACGATCGGTCACGTGGACCATGGGAAGACGTCGCTGACGGC
>NZ_JAFIQU010000031.1 GCF_017355985.1 Arenibaculum pallidiluteum | reverse complement strand
ATAAGGGATGCCGTCTACCGAAAGCCGGGGGCCGGCATGTCCGCCCGTTAGGTCCCGCTCCAAAGTGGCGTAACGGATTGCTGGCACTCTCCGCGCAGGATGAGGGAGCCGCTGCTGGCCGTCGTTGCAGGCGAAGGTTCCTGGGGCGCTGTCTCTCCTGGTCCGGGTTGAGCCTCCATAAGGCGGGAGTTCGGGGAGCCCACGGCACCATGCAGGCTCCGCGAAGCGGGATATCCCAGATGATCTTCACTTCCGGGGACAAGCAGTCCCCGGACCCCTGCCTATTCTATACCATCCATTCGGCCAGAACTCCGGCGCCCTCCCCGCAAGCATTTCGGAACTTGAAATTGCCCTAAAAAGAGTGAGATCCGAGACTCAGAAATGGGCCGATGGTCAAATTAACGAGACCGAAAGATGGCTTAAGGAAGCTGCAGGATTCGCCCATACCGTAAACAACGAACTGTCGGCCCTGATTGTCGCGCTCAATTGACTTACTTTGATGGTGTCGATTTTCGGAATTGACACTCGATGCAATTGCACTCCAAGAGAATGTTTTCTTGGGACCAGGTCGTCGACTTAGGTTTCCTACTACGCTTCATTGAAAGTCAATGACTTGGCCTCTTACAGCAGGAACGCCTCTCGCTGTGCCGCGTCAGCGCCGACATGCTGACCGTGCGCGCGGTGCGCGGCATAGAAGAAGCCGAGCCGGTAGGCCAGGTAGTCCAGCTTCGTTGAGCCCACCCCCTCCTCGGACCAGGCGATCTCCGCATGCGAGCAGGCCCAGGGCTTGCCTTCGAAGGCCGGGAGCCGCTCCTCCAACCGAGGCCGGTCGAAGCCGGCATTGTGAGCGACCACCAGAGAAGCCCGCGCCAGGATCGCCTCGACCGCCGCGTCGTTGATGCGCTGGCCGCGGACCTTCTCATCCGTGACCCCCGTCAGCTTCGTCACCTCGGGCGGAATCGGCCGGCCGGGATCCTCGTACCAGGACCAGCTTCCGAGCACCTCGAAGATGCGGCCGCACTCGACGCCATCGAGGAACTCGACCATGGCGAGTTGGATGATACGATCTCCGCCTCCAGCCCCGTCGTTTCCGTATCGACGACCAGGCCGACACGCGTCGCGCAGCCATCGTACTCGTGATAGCGCGGCCGCGGCACGAACCGGCGCAACACCACATACTCGTCGCTGGCGGCCAGCAGCGCGGCGGCCGCCTCGAGATCCCCTCTCACCGCAGCGCACCCCTTCCCTGCCCCGACGCCCCCGCCGGCACTGTCGCATCCATCGGCCATGTCGCCTGGCGCTGGCACCGGCAGCACCGGCATGTTCCAATCCGCTGATCTGCACCGACGGACACACCACCACAGAATGGCACTGCATGTCAGGATCTTCGCGCGCAAGGAGATCGAGGCCGGCGCCGCGGCGGGCTTCGATGCCGTGATCTCGGTCCGCGGCACGTCGAGCAGATCTCCCACCCGGGAGCTCGACACCGCGATCGCCGAGGCCGTGCTCGGCGAGGTCAATGCAATGCTGGTGCTGCGCTTCGACGACATCGGGGTGCCCGCCTTCGGCCGCCAGGCGGGTCCGGCGGACGAGCATGCCCTGGCCGTTCTGGACTTCTCACGGAGCCTCCGGGCGCGCCTGCCCGACGCAAGGATCGCGATCCACTGCGAGATGGGCCGCAGCCGGTCCGCGGCCGTCGCCCTGGGCATCCTCGCCGACGGGCTCGGGCCTGGGCGCGAGAGCGAAGCCGTCGCCGAGCTGCTCGGCCGCGACATCGAGGGCCACGTCGCGCCGAACCCGCTCCTGGTCCACCTCCTCGACCAACGCCTCTGGCGCTATGGCGCGTTCGAGGCGGCCCTCGCCGCAGCCAGCCCCGCCTATGTTGCAGCCCGCGATCACTGGGCCGCCGTGGCCGCCGATCCCCAGGGCGCTCTGAAGGCGCGAACCGAGCGCCGCCGGCGGCCGCGCCGAAGCGAGTTCGACCAGGACGTGCCTGGCGACTGGAGCTGACGCGGCCGGCAACTACGGCAGCGGGCGCACGACCTGCACTGAAGGCGGATTGCGATGGTGTTCGGTGGCAATTACTCGCTCCGCCTGGTGTCCTCCTGGTGCAGAGCCGAGCCCAATTTCGGCATGGCGGCATCAGAGCTGCGCATGAGCATCGCCTGTGCCTGACCCTCTATAGATTCGAGTGCAAGCGTCGATCTGCCCGTCGTCGCGCGCCGACCGGAGGCCAGAGCACCCTCGATAAAGGCCAGGCGGAGCGTTGGATGTGCGGCTGGGAAAGGATGGACGGACATGTGTAGCCTCTGCGACTCCGCGCACCCAGGCGAGCGGTCCCGCTCGCGCCCCCTCTCCCGACGCGACTTCATCAGGACCGCGGCGCTGGCCGGCACTGCGGCTACCGTGGGACCGGCACTGCTCGACGCGCCGCCGGCATCGGCTCAGGCGATAGCGCCGCCCGTCGATTCCGGCACCGTCGGCCGCCGCTACCTGATCCGTGGTGGTGCGGTTCTGAGCATGGATCCGGCCGTCGGCGACTTCGCCGAAGCCGACGTGCTCGTCGAGGGGCGGAGGATTGCCGCGGTCGGCAGCAATGTGGACGCGGGCGATGCGCAGGTGGTCGACGCACGCGGCATGATCGTGATGCCGGGCTTCATCGACACCCATCATCACGAGTTCGAGACCGCCTTGCGGAGCTTCCTGGCGGACGGCCTCCTGTTCAACGACGGCCAGCCGCACGGCGCGATCAACTACTTCGACTTCATCCTGGGCAAGTTCGCTCCCGCGTATCGGCCGCAGGACGTGCACATCAACATCCTGTTCGGCTCCTTGAGCCAGCTCGACGCCGGCGTCACCTCCGTGCTCGACGTCTCCCAGATCCACCATTCGCCCGAGCACACCGACGCGGCGGTGAAGGGCCTGGCTGATTCGGGTAGGCGCGCCGTGCTCGGGTACTTCGAGGGGAGCGGCAATGCCAGCAGGTATCCGGACGATGCCCGCCGGGTGATGAAGGAGCACTTCTCGTCGGAGGACCAGCTCCTCACGATGATGATGGGCGGCGAACTCTATCTGCCGGGCTACGAAGCGTCATGGCGGATCGGCCGGGAACTCGGCATTCCCATTGCCGCGCACGTGTTCGGGAACTTCGGGATCCCGAAGGCCGTCGACGAGCGCATCCAGGCGAAGGCCCTCGGCCCCGACCTCCACTTCATCCACATGACCCTCATGTCCGACGAGCACTGGCGGGCGATCGCCGATGCGGGCGCCACCGTCTCGATCGCCGTGCCAATCGAAATGACGATGCGGCACGGCATGCCGCCGATCCTCAAGGCCATGGAGATGAATGTCGAGCCGTCGCTCAGCACGGACGTGGAGTGCACGATGACGGCCGATTTCTTCACACAGATGCGCTCGATGATGACGCTGCAGCGCGCGCTCGTGAACGAGCGCGCGCTCGCGGGGGAAAAGAACCTGCCGAAGCTGCTCACGTCGCGCGACGTGATCCGCTTCGCCACGGTGGAGGGCGCGCGGCATCTCCGGCTAGACAGGAAGATCGGAACGCTCACGCCCGGCAAGGAGGCGGACATCGTCCTGCTCGACGCCGGCGCCATCAACGTGGCGCCGCTGAACCACGTCCCCGGCGCGGTGGTGACCCTCATGGAGCGCAGCAACGTCGACACCGTGATCGTCGCCGGCAAGGTCCGGAAGTGGAAGGGCCGGCTGCTCGACGTGGATCTGCCGAAACTGCGCCGCGAGCTCGAGGCCTCGCGCGATCACCTCTTCCAGGCGGCGAAGATCGACCCTGACCTTTTCCGCACCTGACGCGCGACCTGCACTGAAGTCCGAAGCGTGCACTTCGCCCACCATGACCACAAGCTCCCCCACATGCTTGTGGCCGATGGCTGAGCAGAGGGACGATGCCGCGATTGAAATGGCTTTCTTGGCTGGGCGGCGGCTTGGCTGTTGTGGCGGCTGGCGTATATGCTCTCATCGAGGGGAACGCGCTGGTCTGGGGCGCTCCCGGGAGTTCGAGTCCTTCCCGCGAGGCCGGCGTCTATGTGACCGACGGCATGATGGCATGCCGAACGGAGGACGGCCTGAGAGAGGTCGTCAAGGCCGCACATGCCAGGGACGGCAAGCGGTTCAGCAGCGTACCCGGGTGCACGCTGACCAAGCCCGGTCAACGGGTCGAAGTGATCGCCAAGGGCCCGGCAATCTCGCGGGTGAGGATCGTGGCGCCGAACGGCAGCGCCATGGAGATGGTCACCTGGAATCAGAACCTGGTGGCGCGCGATCAGGCCTCGGCCGCCCAGGGCGCCCGCCTCGTCGGCATGGGCCGCTGAGGGAGCACACCAGGCATTGTGACCTCGCTCTGCCCGCTGCACGCTGGCCGACGGCGGCCGCGTGCTCCAGCTACTTGCTGATGATCCTGATATCCGCGCCCTTCGCCCCGCAGGCCGAGCGGAACAACAGCCTGCGGACATCGTCGAGCGTCTTTTCGGCCCCGTGCTTCTCGGCCAAGGAAGCGAAGTCCAGCACCGCCGAGTGCCCGCAGCCCTTGGGGCACCACGCGGCCAGCCTGGCGCTGGCTGACCGCGCCTTTTGGTCCCGAGCACCGCACCCGCGCCCGCATGCAAGGATGGCCTGGCTGTGGCCAGCCGGTTGAAATCGCAGGGATCGGCTCGCCCGGAGCCTTTGACATCGGCTCACGCTGGCACCCAACATGCACACGGCCGCTCCGGGGAACCAGCCTTCGGGGTTAATACCGTGGTGATTGGACCCGGATCTTGACCCACGCCGGAGACCGACTACCTCGAAGCGCGCCGGGAGCCGTCAAGGGCCCGGCCTTCCGCGGCTGCGACAGGCCGCACCTCGTAACCATGTTGCTCGCAGGAGGATGTGGCTATGAGATCAGCACTCGATCCTTCGCCGCTGTACCGAAACCTCATCGGTTTCGACCGGCTGGCTGGTCTCCTCGATGATGTGATGCGGCTGAGGCCGAGCGAAGGCCCCCCGCATTACGACATCGAGAGGACGGGCGAGAACGCCTACCGCATCACCCTGGCGGTGGCCGGCTTGGGTCCCGACGACCTCGAGATCTCCACCGAACCGAACCTGCTCCGCGTCCGCGGTCGCAAGCCCGTGGACACGGCCAGCGAGGTGCTGCACCGCGGCATTACGCTTGGCAATTTCGAACGCCGCTTCGAACTGGCCGACCACGTCCGGGTCGAACGTGCGAGCCTCGATGGCGGGTTGCTGCGCATCGAGCTCCTGCACGAGCTGCCCGACACGATACGGCCGCGCCGGATCCCGATTGGGTCAGCGTCGGCGCGTGCAAAGGCTCGGCGAGCCAGGCAGTCCCAGCGGAAGGCCGCCTAAGGAGGCGATCCGATCCCGTGTGCGGTCCCACCGTGGTCCGGCCACGGAACGGGCGGCGTGTGCCGCCTGGAGCCTCGGGAGAATGACGCTCAAGGATGGAGGTCAAAATGGAGATCCTGAAGGAGAAAAGAGTCCGTCATCGACGTGCTTAACTTCGTCGCAGCCGTGGTGCTGTTCTGCGCACCATGGGCGTTCGGCTTCGCCGGACATCCCTCAGCATCCTGGAACGCCTGGCTGACCGCGAGCGTCGTGGGCGTTATCGCCGCTGCGGCGGTGTTCAGCTACGCCGAATGGGAGGAATGGGTGAACGCCGTTCTCGGCGTATGGGCAATCGTCTCGCCCTGGGTTCTCGGCTTTGCGGACGTGCCGGCTGCGACGTGGAGCCACGCCCTGGTCGGCTTGGTGGTCGCGGCGCTCGCCGCATGCGAGCTCTGGATGACCCGGCAGCCCCCGCACGTGGCCGCTTGAGGCCGTGACGGCCGACACGCCTGCTGGAACGAAGGAGGATGTCATGAACGGAAAGGTCAGGAGCGCATTTCGAAATGCCTTGCTTGCCGGCCTGACGGCCACCGCGCTGTTGTGGCCCGCCGCAGCTGCCGCCGCCCCGACCGGGGTCCGCAATCCCGACGGGCCGGCCTACACGCGGGCGTTGAACCTGCTGCACGCCCATATGGCCGCGAATGGGCTTGTCCCCTCGGGCTCGGTCGAACGCAGGGGTGAGGTCTTCGAGGCCACGGCCACGAAGGATGGGCAGACGGTTCGCCTGCTGGTCGATGCGAGCGGCACCGTCCGCGAGGCGCAGGGCTGACAGGAAAAGGTCCGGGGTGCTCGCGCGCCCCGGACCGGGCCGAGCCGCCGAACCAGGAGTTCAAACCATGACGAAACTCATGTCCGATCGCCTGGCCTCCACGGCCGATGAAGCCACAATTATCCCGTTTCCTGCCCAGGATTCGGCCACCCGGCGTTCCGCCCGCCGGCCCGATGTCGCGACGTCCGGCGATGCCTGGATCTACCGGCCATGCAGAAGCCCCCTGCAGCGCGGTCTCCGCGCCCGGCCGTGGGTGCTCGACTTCGTCCCCCAGGAGCCGGAACGTCCGGACTTCCTGATGGGCTGGTCGGGGTCCGCGGACACGCGCAAGCAGATCCGGCTGGAATTCGCCACGCTCGATGCGGCCTTGGCCTTTGCGGCCCGGCGCGGCTGGGAGGTCACCGTAAAGGGCGAAGCCGAGCTGCGGCCGGTGGCGCCACGTCCGACCTGGCTCTCCGAACCGCCGGTCCAGCCGGCCAGGGACCCGGATCCCGACTTGCTGACGCTTGTGGCCGCCTGAGCTGCGGCCACGCGTGCGGTTGCCCCTTGCAGTTCAGAGAGGGATCATTGCCGATGAGGATTGCACAGATCGCTCCCCTGATCGAAAGCGTGCCGCCCAAGCTCTATGGCGGCACCGAGCGGATCGTCTCGTACCTGACCGAGGAGCTCGTGCGCCAGGGTCACGACGTCACCCTGTTCGCGAGCGGGGACTCACGGACCTCGGCCGAGCTCGTTGCCTGCTGGGACACGGCGCTCCGGCTGACGCCGCAGGTGCAGGATGCAATCCCGTATCACCTTATGATGCTCGACGAGCTGCGACGGCGGGCCCCGGAGTTTGACGTCCTGCATTTCCACGTCGACATGCTGCATTTCCCGATGTTTCGGCACCTGGCGGACCGCACGGTGACGACGCTGCACGGGAGACTCGACCTGCCCGACCTGCAGCCCTTCTACCGCCGCTTCCCGGAGTTCCCGCTGGTGTCGATCTCCGACGACCAGCGCCGCCCGATGCCGCCGGTGAACTGGGTGGGAACGGTGCACCATGGCCTGCCGCCCGACCTGCTTCCCTTCAGTCCGGAGCCCCGCGGGCGCTACCTGGCTTTCCTCGGCCGGATCTCGCCCGAGAAGCGGCCGGACCGCGCCATCGAGATTGCCAAGCGCGCCGGCATCCCTCTGCGCATCGCGGCCAAAGTCGATCGCGCCGACCTCGCCTACTTCGAGAACAGCATCAAGCCGCTGCTCGCCCATCCGCTCGTCGAGTTCGTGGGCGAGGTCAACGAGACGCAGAAGGCCCGGTTCCTCGGCGATGCCCTGGCACTGCTGTTCCCGATCGACTGGCCGGAGCCCTTCGGGCTCGTGATGATCGAAGCCATGTCCTGCGGAACGCCGGTGATCGCGTTCCGGTGCGGCTCCGTGCCGGAAGTGCTCGAGGACGGCGTTACCGGTTCCATCGTCGACGACATGGACGGGGCGGTCGAGGCTGCCCGTCGGGTCGAGAGGTTCGACCGCCGCCTCATCCGTCGGCGCTTCGAGGAGCGCTTCTCGGCAGCCCGGATGGCGCGCGACTATGTGGCGGTCTACGAGGCGCTGAAACAGCGGGCCCCCGCCTTGCAGGCGGTGTGAGGAACCGCCGGGGGGCCGTCCGGCGACGGCCCCAGAACCTGAGGGAGACATGCATGCCCGACACCGGCACGCCGAACGCCGCAGCCTTCCACGGCGTTGGCACGCCCCAGTTCTACATCCCGGCGACCAGCTCGCTGGCCGAGCGAAGGCCACGGACGCTCAAGCACGGAGACAGCTTCGCCGTCTTCGACCACAACGGCGACATCGTCAGCGGCCCTGGAAGCCCCGAGGGCCTGTTTCATCAGGATACGCGCCATCTCTCTCTGTTCGAGCTGTCGCTCGACGGCGAGCGTCCGATGCTGCTGAGCTCGACCCTGCGGCTCGACAATGCAGCGCTGACCTGCGACCTCACGAACCCCGACATCTTCCGCGACGGAGCTCTCGCGGTCGAGCGCGACACGATCCATCTGCTCCGCACCAAGTTCCTCTGGGACGGCGCCTGCTACGAACGCCTGTCCGTGCGGAACTTTGCGGCTCATCCTGTGGCAATCCGGCTCGCCATCCGGTTCGGCGCCGATTTCGCCGATCTGTTCGAGGTCCGCGGATCTCGGCGGGCGCGGCGGGGCACGTTGCACGCACCTGAGGTCGGCGCGGATCTCGTCCGCCTGGCCTACACCGGCCTGGACGGGCTGCTGCGCGTCACGGAGCTTCGCTTCGAACCGGTGCCCGATACGCTCACCGCGGACACTGCGACATTCGAGCTGCGGCTCCCGCCGCGCGGTTCCAGGGAAATCCATCTGGCTGTGGCCTTCCGCGAGGGCGGCCTCACAGGCTCGATCCGTCGGACGTTCCTGACGTCCATGACCCATGCGCGGCGCGCGCTGCGGGACTCCTCGTCACGGGCCGCATCGGTCGCAACCACGCACGAGGTTTTCAACGAAGTGGTCCGGCGCTCGGTCTCCGACCTGTACATGCTGCTGACCGACAAGCCCGAGGGTCCGTACCCCTATGCCGGAATTCCGTGGTTCAGCACCGCCTTTGGCCGGGATGGCATCATCACGGCGCTCGAGACGCTGTGGATGGATCCCGAGATCGCGCGCGGCGTCCTCGGGTACCTCGCGGCCAACCAGGCCACGGCAGAGGATCCGGAGGCAGACGCAGAGCCCGGCAAAATCCTTCACGAGACCCGCGGTGGCGAGATGGCCGCACTCGGCGAGGTGCCGTTCCGCCGCTATTACGGCAGCATCGATTCGACACCGCTCTTCGTGACGCTGGCAGGTGCCTATCTGGAACGGACCGGCGACCTGGCGACCGCACGCACGCTGTGGCCACACGTGCAAGCAGCGCTCGACTGGATGGACCGCTACGGGGACAGGGACGGTGACGGTTTCCTGGAATACGCCCGGCAGACAGAAAGCGGTCTGGCGAACCAGGGTTGGAAGGACAGCCACGATTCCGTCTTTCACGCCGACGGGTCGCTGGCCCGCGGTCCGATCGCCCTGTGCGAGGTCCAGGCCTACGCCTACGCGGCGCGCCGGGCCGCGGCGGCGATCGCGCGGCGCCTGGGCGACCACGCCGAGGCGGTCGCACAGGATAGCAGGGCCGACACACTGCGGACCCGTTTCGAGGAGCAGTTCTGGGACGAGGATCTGGGGACCTACGTGTTGGCGCTGGACGGCGACAAGCAGCCCTGCCGCGTGCGCGCCTCCAACGCCGGTCATGCGCTGCTAGCCGGCATCGCCGCACCGGCCCGGGCGCGACGGGTTGCGGCACAGCTGATGGGCCGCGACTTCCTTTCGGGCTGGGGCATCCGGACCGTCGCCTCGGGCGAGGCGCGCTACAATCCGATGTCCTATCACAACGGGTCGGTCTGGCCGCACGACAATGCGCTGATCGCACTCGGCTTCGCGCGCTACGGCCTGCGCGCGGAGACCGCCCGGTTGCTCGAAGCGTTGCTGGGGGCCGCAACATACATGGACCTTCGGCGTCTGCCCGAACTCTTCTGCGGGTTCCGGCGGCGCTCCGGTGGCAGCCCGACACCTTACCCCGTCGCCTGCGCGCCGCAGGCATGGGCCGCGGCGGCGCCAGTGGCCGTGCTTCAGGCGTGCCTCGGCCTCGGCTTCGACCCCGAAGCCGGCGCCGTGACCTTCGACCGGCCTACATTGCCGCCGTCGCTCGACATAGTGACACTGCGGCGCATCTCGATCGCCGGCGCCTCGGTCGATGTCCAGCTCCATCGCCACGGTGATGGAGCGGCGCTCTCCGTACTCCGGCGCGACGGCGAGATTCGCGTCCTTACGACCAACTGAGGTGGCAAGGATGCGAAAACCGGCCCATCAACTGCGATGGATGGTCTCGCGGGCGGCCTCGTGCTTCGGACGTCCGACCTTGCGAGCCGCTGAGCCGTTCCGCTCCGGGGAGGGCGCATCCATCACCGATAGATCCGATCTACCCTCGCCGGGACCTCAAGGTCCGGCGAACGAACCTCATGACCATGTTGCTCCAAGGAGGATATGGCTATGAGCCAATCTCGAACCATCCCCGAAACGCACATCGACGAGCTGCAGATCCGAGCGGACCGCCCATACGCTCTCACGGCCCTGGCGGAGCCCTCGACCGGGGTTCTTCCGGATTCCGCAATGGCCTTGTCCCGCCCGGACCGAACGAACGCGGACCCTCTGGATCTCGCGCTCGAGCTGACCTTCCCCGCCAGCGACCCGCCGGCATCGACCCCGCTGGTCGGCCTTGGCTCGAGCCGGCTTTCCGGCTCGGATGCCCGCTGATGGAGGCCGGTATGTCTCCCGAACTGGAACAACGCGTGCGCGAGCACGCCTACAGCATCTGGGAGCGCGAGGGACGCCCGCATGGTCGTGCCGAGGCGCACTGGCTCCAGGCCCTGGCGGACCTGCGCGAGGCCGGGCATGCCAAGCGGCGCCCGCGGGGACCATCAGGACAACTGCGTGGCGCCCGCCTGCGGGGCTGGTCGCCGGACCAGGCCCTTGAGATCCTGCCGCCGCGTCGGCGGCAGTGGTGCACCGTCCAAGCGGGAGCCGGCAGGGCATGACCGGCAGTAAAGCAGTCACGGACACTCTGACGACGGGGTCTGGCACAGCCTCGCTTCTGCGTCCGGGCGAGACCTGCTGGCGCCGCGCGCACGCCAGACGCCTGGCCGTGCTGGTGGACGGCGATGCCTATTTCCGGGCGCTGCGCTCGGCCATCATCCGCGCCGAGCGCAGCATCATGATCCTCGCCTGGGAGTTCCACGCGCGTACCGATCTTTTCCCAGGAAACGATGCCGGCGATGGATGGCCGAGTTGCCTGGCTGACCTGCTGCTAGAGGCGGTGCGTCGCAAGCCCGCGCTTGAGGTGCGCATACTGGCGTGGAAACACTCAGTGCTCTTCGCGCTGGAACGCGAGTTCCCTCCCACGCTGCTGCTGCCGTGGAACCGGCACCCGCGCATCACCTTCCGGCTTGACGACACGCACCCGCCGGTGGCGTCGCATCACCAGAAGGTGGTCGTAATCGATGATCGCATCGCCTTCTGTGGCGGGCTCGACGTGTCGGCAAACCGCTGGGACACGCCGGAGCACCGGCCGGAAGATCCGCGGCGCGTGAACCCCGCCGGTCGGATCTACGGACCATTCCACGACGTGCAGGTCGCTGTGGACGACGCGGCTGCGACGGCCTTGGGGGACCTTGCCCGGGAGCGTTGGCGCAGGGCCACGGGCGTGGCGCTCGTTGCTCCCGAGGGAGCCAGTGATCCTTGGCCGGAGTGGCTGCTGCCGGACATGGGCGACATCGAGGTCGGGGTCGCCCGCACGGAGCCGGCCTGGGCCGGCGCGCCCGGAGCGCGGGAGGTCGAGCGCCTGTATCTCGAGAGCCTGCGCCAGGCAAAGCGGCATGTCTATATCGAGAACCAGTACCTCACCTCGGACAGCATCGCCGAAGCGCTCGTCGAAAGCCTGTCCGGCCACCGCGGCCCCGAGGTCGTGCTCGTGGTGCCCCTGCGCGCCTCCGGCTGGCTCGAGGAACCGACAATGGGAGTTGCGCGCGCCCGTCTGCTGCAACGGCTCCGCGCGGCGGACCGGCACAGGCGGCTTGCCGTGTTTCATCCCGTGGGGCCGGATGGCACGCGCGTGAACCTCCATTCAAAGGTCATGGTCGTCGACGACGCCCTGCTGCGGATCGGCTCCTCGAATCTGGCGAACCGTTCCATGGGCCTCGACACCGAGTGCGACATCGCCGTCGAGGCGCAGGAACGAGCCGATATTGCCGTGGCGGTAACCGGCGTCCGGAACCGCCTGCTGTCCGAGCATCTGGGATGCCGGCCAGGGGACGTGGCGGCGGCAATTAGCAGGACGGGAAGCCTGATCGGCGCGATCGAATGGCTGCGTGGCGGTGAGCGCACGCTGAGGCCGCTCCGGCTCTCTGATCGCACGACGGGGTCCTGGGTTCCGGAGACACGGGTCTTCGACCCTGACCACCCTGTTGACCCCGCAGAGCTGATCCTGGAGGCCGTCCCGCCTTGGTCGCGGCTCCTGTGGCGGAACGGGAAGGCCGCATGAGATCGCGGCCGATCAATGATCCGTGGCGTAGCCACGGCCCTTTCCCCTATCCGCTCGCCATGGCGATCGCGATGCCCGTCGCCGTGGTGTCGCCCTTCCTGCTGGCGCCCCCGCTCTGGGTGGGGTGTGGAAGCAGGCTGCGTATAGGACCGGGGCTAAGGCAGTTCGACATAGTGACCTGGGCCAATGGGCGGGCCGTTAAGCGCCCGGCCGCTCTGGCGAAGGCCGTCGAAGAGGTGCGCAAGGCGGACAAGGAACGCCCCCTCGTCCTGCGCCAACGCGAGGGGGAGGCGCTCTCGTTCTGCTCCCCATCCCCTCGGACCAGGGCTGACGGTCAGGTGGCGGGCGGATCGTCCCCACCGCCACGGTCCAGCGCTGGTCCAGAGAGGTGTCCACTGTCACATCCAAGACTTCGCTCGAAGAATTCAGGCACGCGCAAGCAAGGGAGAATGCCATGCGGAGGAGTGAGGGAGCCGATGTGCTGATCGCGGACCGCGAAGTCGTCGCCACGCGGGACTTCGACGTGCCAGCGCACGTGCTGTTCACAGCCTTCACACAGCCGGAACACGTTGCGAAATGGTTCGGACCGAAGGGATGGCTAGTCACCACGGCCGAGGCGGACTTCCGGGTCGGCGGCCGGTTCCGCTACTCGGCCGCCGCCCCCGACGGCAGCCAGGTCGCGCCGTTCGGTGGCGAATACCTTGAGATCGTCCCGGACCGGAAGATCGTCTATGACAGTGGTGTCGGAGAGCTTGGAGCCGGAAGGATAATCGTAACGGCCACCTTCGACGAAACGGATGGAAGAACGGCACTGACCATCCGCAGCCTCTTCGAATCCGTCGCCACGCGGAGCGCGCATATCGGCGCCGGCTACGTTTTCGGCGTCAACTCAACTCTTGATCAGCTCCATGACCACCTCGCCGGGATGAAGTCATCTGTGGGATGAGCAGGCGCCCTCCCGGTCCGGTGGCTCCCCAGAAATAGAGCCGGGAGACCATTGCGGTCCGACCCGTAGGGCTCATGCCACACGCAAGAGAACAGCGGAGGTTTCGGACGAGAGCGCGCGGCGGCTCACCCGAAACCTCCAGCAAACGACGAGCGAATCGACTTAGGCCGGGAGTAAGATGCCGCAGACGATCCTTACCTGGATCATTGCCCGTCAAGCTTGGTTCCGGTTTCACCCCGGGTGTCGGCAACCTGCTCGACCGCCTCCGTCCGCAGCGTCACGAGCCGACTATCCACGACACTGTCCGCCACTTCCATCAGGTATGCAGGAAGCGGCGCCGTGATACCCGAGCGTAGCACGCTAGCGGGAAACTCCGGGCAACCACCCTCGGCAAAGGCCGGGGTCGCCACCAGCACGGCGGCGAGGGCAGCGGCACTGCGTACCATGTCCTTCCTCCTCCGATGACTTGCGGAGCCGCGGCGCGACAGCGTCGCCGCAGTCCGCGACAATTGGATCTGGATGCACAATCTTGCCGCTTCAAGGTGCGCCAGACCGGCGCCGGCGCCACGGCATGCTCACACTTCAGGATTAATCAGAAAAACGTATTCCGGGTCTTCTTGACGGCGGATCGCGCGTGATTACCTCGAAATGCGCCGAGTGCCCGCACGGGGCTCGGCGGCCGCACAGGCCCACGGCTCGTATCCATGTTGCTCCCCGGAGGATGTGGCTATGAGGACCATACCGGCTCCCGCATCCCACCTCCCTTCCGGTCAGAGCAGCCCGATCCTGCGCGGATCGTGAGCACAGGGAGGTTTCAAGGGGGATGCTGCGATGGCTATGATCGAAGCCATTGGCCTCGGCAAGCGTTTCGGGACGCTGCAGGCCGTCGCCGGCGTGTCGTTCGCGGTGGACCGGGGGGAGGTCGTCGGCTTCCTCGGCCCCAACGGCGCCGGTAAGTCGACCACCATGAAGATGATCGCGGGCTTCCTGCCGCCGACCACCGGCACGGCCCGGGTCGGCGGGCACGACGTCCGCAGGGATCCCATCGCCGTCAAGGCGCGGCTCGGCTACCTGCCCGAGGGCGCGCCCGCCTATGGCGACATGCGCGTCGGAGCCTTTCTCGACTTCGTGGCCGCATTGCGCGGCCTTGACGGCAAGGATCGGTCGCGGCGGATTGGCGAGGTCGTCGAGCAGATGCAGCTCGGCCATGTCCTCGACCAGCGCATCGAGACGCTGTCCAAGGGCTACAAGCGCCGTGTCGGTATCGCCCAGGCGCTGGTCCACGACCCCGAGGCGCTGATCCTCGACGAGCCCACCGACGGGCTTGACCCCAACCAGAAGCACGAGGTGCGCGAGCTGATCCGCTCCATGGCGGCGCGGAAGGCGATCATCGTCTCGACCCACATCCTCGAAGAGGTCGAGGCCGTGTGCACGCGCGCCATCATTATCGCGCGCGGCCGCGTGCTCGCCGACGAAACACCCGCCGCGTTGCTGGCACGGGCCTCGCGCAGGCCGACGGTCGCGATCACGGTACGGGCCGATGCGCATGAGCAGGCGCTTGCCCTGCTGGGCGCCATTCCGGGCGTCGAGCAGGTCGAGGTCGCGGGGCGGGTCAACGGCGTCGCCAACCTGCGGGTCGTTCCCGCCGAAGGCCCAGCCAACGGCAACGAGATCCTGGGCGCGGTCGGCGCGGCGCTGGTGCGCGACGGTGTGGCGCTTGAAGACCTGCATGTCGAGCGGCCGCGCCTGGACGAGGTCTTCCGGCAGATCACGGCCGGCTGAGGGAGGGATCGATGCGCAACACGCTGATCGTTTTCCGGCGCGAGTTCGCGGCCTATTTCTCGACCCCGCTCGCCGCCGTCTTCCTGGTGATCTTCCTGGCCCTCGCCGCGGGCCTGGCCTTCCATCTCGGCCGCTTCTTTACGCGCGGCGAGGCCGACCTGGAGCCCTTCTTCGTCTTCCACCCGTGGCTGTTCCTGATCCTGATCCCGGCGCTGGGCATGCGGCTCTGGGCCGAGGAGCGCCGGAGCGGCACGATCGAGCTGCTGATGACACTGCCCGTGCGCACGGGCGAGGTCGTTGTCGGCAAGTTCCTGGCGGGCTGGGCCTTTGCCGCCGTAGCGCTGGCGCTCACGCTGCCCATGTGGCTGACGGTCAATTATCTCGGCGACCCCGACAACGGCGTGATCGCGGCCAGCTACATCGGAAGCTGGCTGATGGCGGGCGCCCTGCTGGCCCTCGCGGCCGCCGTCTCGGCACTGACGAAGAACCAGGTGATCGCCTTCGTGGTGGGGGCCGCCTGCGGCTTCCTGCTGCTGATGAGCGGCCTGGACCTGGTGCTGGGCGCGTTCCGGCCCTGGGCGCCACCCGCGGTCGTGGACTTCGTGGCCTCGCTCAGCTTCCTGACCCATTTCGGGCAGATCACCAAGGGTGTCCTGGAGGCACGGAGCCTCCTCTACTTCGGCTCGCTGATCGCGTTGAGCCTCTTCGCCAACGCGATCTTCGTCGAGCTCAAGAAGGCGCGCTGAGGGGAGGATCGCATGTTCGAGAGACTTGAGCGGATCGAGCGCGGCTGGCTCGCGATCGGCGGCCTCGCGCTCGCTGCGGTGCTGTTCCTGGCCGTGAACCTGGCAGGCTCCGTGCTGCTGCGCGACACCCGCCTGGATTTGACCGAGCGCGGGCTCTACACGCTCTCCGAGGGCACGCGGAAGACGCTGGCCACGCTCGAGGAGCCGCTGCGCCTGCGCCTCTACCTGTCCTCGGCGCTGCTCCGGGAGGCGCCGCAGCTTGCCTCCTACGCCGACCGCGTCCGGCAGATGCTGGAGACCTACGCGGCGCTCTCGCACGACCGGATCAGGCTCGACGTCATCGACCCACGGCCCTTCTCGCCGGAGGAGGACCGCGCGGTCGCCTTCGGGCTCAAGGGCGCGCCCATCAACGCCCAGGGCGACCGCGCCTTCTTCGGCCTGGCGGCGAGCAACAGCACCGACGACCGGCAGGTGATCGACTTCTTCTCCCCCGAGCGCGAGACCTTTCTGGAATACGATCTGACGCGCCTCGTCCATACGCTCGCCAATCCCGGGAAGCCGGTGCTGTCGCTGATCGACGGGCTTGGCCTCGCCGGCGGCCCGTCGACGGGATACCAGCCGTGGCAGGTGCTGGAACAGATGCGCCAGCTCTTCGACGTGCGCACGCTCGGCGGTGACGTCGCCGAGATCCCGCGCGAGACGGCCGTGCTGATGGTGGTCCATCCCCAAGCGCTCGGCGACAAGACGCTCTACGCCATCGACCAGCACGTGATGCGCGGGGGCCGGACGATGCTGGTCCTCGACCCCTATGCCGAGGCCCAGGAGGGCCCGCGCGGCATGCCGCTCCCCGATACGGCGTCGAGCCTGGACAGGCTGCTGACCGCCTGGGGCGTGCGGTTCACCGGAGACAAGGTCGTGGCCGACCGCTCCCGCGCGATGCAGGTGCAGGCCGTGGTCGGCGGCCGCCCCGTCCTCGCCCCCTACGTGGCGTGGCTGAGCCTGCCCGAGGAGGCGCTGGACCGGAACGACGCGGTCACCGGCCAACTCACGACCCTCACAGTCGCGAGCGCCGGCGCTTTCAGCCTTGAGAGCGGCGGGGGTGGCGGGGCGACGCTGACGCCGCTCGCCGTCACGAGCCCAGACGCGGCCCTCATCGATGCGGCCAAGGTGCGTGACAACCAAGATCCCGCCGAGCTGCTGCGGGACTATCGACCCGAGGGCAAGCCGCTGGTGCTGGCGGCGCGGCTGACCGGCACGCTGTCCTCGGCCTTCACCTCCGGCCGACCCGAGGGCGCGCCCGACGGAGCGCCCATCGCCCGGTCCGAGAAGCCCGCGAACCTGATCCTGGTGGGCGATGCCGACCTGCTGTCCGACCGCACCTGGCTCAGCCAGCGCAACGTACTCGGCCAGCGCGTGGCCGTGCCTTACGCCAACAACGGCGACTTCGTCGTGAATGCGCTGGAGACGCTCGCCGGCGGCGACGCGCTGGTCGGCCTGCGCGGACGCGGGCTGTCGCACCGGCCCTTCGAGCGCGTTCAGGCCATCGAAGCCGAGGCCGAGCGCCGCTACCGCGCCACCGAGCAGGAGCTGACGGCCAAGCTCAAGGAGACCGAGGAGAAGCTCGCCAACCTCGCCCGCGACGGCGGGGCCGGCGACCAGACGATCCTGACGGAGGAACAGCAGGCCGCCATCGAATCCTTCCGCGCCGAGATGCTGGAGACCCGCGCCCAGCTCCGCGACGTCCAGCATGCGCTGCGCCGCGACATCGAGGATCTCGAGACGCGGCTCGCGGCGCTCAACATCGGCGCCGTGCCCGCGGCAGTGGCGTTGGCGGCGCTGGCGGCGGCGCTGTGGCGGCCCTGGCGCAGCCGGGCGGCGGTTCGGACGGCATGACGGCAGGGAGGCAACCGAGATGACACCAAGATCCCTGGCAGCCCTGGTGGTCGCGACCGTGATCGCGGTTGCGACGGCGGCATGGGCAGTCGCGACGCAGGCTCCGAACACTCCCGAGGAGCGCTCGGGCGAGCGCTTCCTGCCCGCGCTCGCACGCGCGGCGAACGAGGTCGGCCGCATCACGGTGACCGCGGGCGGCGCCACATACACGCTCCAGCGCACGCCCGAAGGCTGGGTGCTGGCCGACAAGGGGAACTATCCGGTCCGTCTGGACGTCGTGCGCGAGCTCGTGGGCGGCCTGGCCCGGCTCACCGTCCTCGAGGGCAAGACCGACCGCGTCGACCGGTTAGCCCGGCTCGACCTGCAGGATCCCACCGGGGCGGAAGCCAAGGGCCGCGGCGTGCGGCTCGAACGGGCCGACGGCTCCGTCGTGGCAGATATCGTGCTCGGCCGCGCCGACTACACGGCGAGCGGCACCGGCGGCCTCTACATCCGCGAGGCGGGCTCGACCAAGGCGTGGCTCGTCGAGGGGAAAGCCCCGCTGCCGGCGGAGGCCGTAGCCTGGACGGATCGGCAGATCCTCGATATCCCGGCGCAGCAGGTGGCAAGGGTCACGATCGAGGGCGGCCAGGCCGCAGGCATCGCGCTGGTGCGCGGACCCGAGGGTAAACCTCGCCTGGCCGACGGCTCGGCCGTCAATGAGAGTGAGGCCGACCGGCTCTTCGCGCTGGTTGAGCGGTTGAGCATCGACGATGTGCGCCCGGCCGGCCAGCCGGCCGATGCGACGGTCCGCGGCGCCGTGCTGGAAACCGCGGAAGGCGTGCGGCTGCGCCTGACCCCGGCCGGATCCGACGGCGAGGGCTGGGTGACCGTGGCAGCCGAGGCGAGCGAGCCGGCGGGGCAGGATGCCGCCGCGGCGATCGCGAAGCGGACCTCGGGCTTCGCCTTCAGGCTGCCACGCTGGAAGGCCGATCTGCTGATGACCACACCCGAGAAGCTCAATCTTCCCAATTCCTGAGGTGGATTTCCCTACCTGCGCCGACGGAAAATCGTGTGAATTGGCGAGGATGCGGGCACGACATCGTGTCCGCATCGTGCGTGTTCCCAGTGTTTCATCCAGTGACACTAACCCTCCCGCCACATGGATGACACCTCGCATGAGCTTTGCAGGCCTGGCGTGCCCGACGTGGTGTGAGCCAGCGCAGCGTTCTCGCCGCACCAGAGTCCATCAGCAGCGAGTTCGATACCAGAGCCTATGCTTTCACTCGTGAGGTCGTCGGCGAGCCGGCGGTATAGCCGGGAGATAAGCATCGTCTTCCCAATTCTGAGCCGGAAATGGGAAAAGATCGACAGCTGTCGATGAATTCAGCCGCCTCAACGATCGCACGGCTTTCCGAGTATGCGGACGCTCCAAGCCGCACCCTGACCGAAAGGCTCCATCATATATATGTACGAAGAATATAGGTCATCGGTGACTCGGATCACAAGCTAGCTTCGGCTATTACACCTAACGTCGCTGCTATATTCGGCTGTTCGGAATTTTAAAGTGACTCGAGGGCATTTTGTCCCATCCTCGTTTTCTGCCTAGAGAGGGTATTCCTGGCGTTCCTCGTACATCTAGAACAGCGCTGCACTGCGCCCCGGATCGGCACGCGACCGGGGGCCCCTTCCTGCGAGGTGGTACCGCGTCATGATCGAGACCGAAGACGCCTCACGGGAGGCCCTATACAAGCTCGCAGTCAAGCTTGTTGCGCAACTCGTGCGGACTCAGGCGCGGCTGGACGTAATCGTAACCGTGCTGAAGGCGGATGCCAGCGGCCCGGCCTCTGTTGAGACAGAAAGCCCCGTGCCGGTGCGTGTCCGCGGGGGCCGTGGGTAGATGCGCAGCAGGGTTTGACGAGCCTTTCTCACGCCTGCAGTGTTCTGCGGCCGCCCCGTCCTGAGGCGCCAGGGACGGGAGCGCCCACCGGCTTGCCAGGATGGTCCTGATCCGCGCATCGCGAACCAGGACCCAGTCGGACCGGTCCATCGATGGATGCCCATGCGCTGTGCCGCAGCTGCTGCCCCCGACGCCGCACACTCAATCTGAGATTGCCGAGGTGGCGTGGAAAGGAGCTCTGTGCATGACCAGCCGAAAGGTGGTTCCCTCCCCAGTTTCCATGGACCACTCCGCATCCAACTGACTGGCCAAGGATTGAATTAGGACTATGCCAGTGGTCATGGAGGCCTCTACGGACTGGATGTCCGATGGCAGACCGATACCATCATCAGTCACGATCAGTTCGACGTTGTCGCTCGGAGTCCGCCAAAGGCTCAATCGGATTTTGCCTAGGCGATTCCCCGGAAATGCGTGTTTGAGACTGTTCGTGATCACTTCGTTTGCAATGAGGCCTAACGGAAACGCCGTGTCTATCCCGCACTCAAGCGGCTCCGCTGCAATCTCCGTCGAGACGCGGCCGACTTGGCCGTGCAGATCCACAAGTCCGAGCGCAAGCTGCTTAAGATAAGGTTGCAACGCCACCCGCGTCAGGTCCGCGGACTGGTAGATATGGCGGTGCAGGCGGCCCATGGCGTCGAGGCGTTCGCCAATCGCCTCCAGGCGATCCCGCCCCTCCGGAATATCCTTGAGCCGGATGGCTTCAAGCTGGATTAGAGCCCAAATGGCCTGCAGGTTGTTCTTGACCCGGTGGTGCACCTCCCGGAGCAGCAAGTCTTTCTCGGCGAACGCGCGTTGCAGCGCCTCGTGGGTCGTTCGCAGCTCGTGGACGTCCGTACTGGTTCCGATCCACTCAAGGATCATCCCAACGGCATTGAGGACCGGTTCAGCACGGACCAGGAACCAACGGTAGGTGCCATCGTGGCGGCGGTACCGGAGTTCCATTTCATATGCTTTCCCCCCGGCCAGCGCATCGCTCCATGCCGCTTGCACCCGTTGAAGGTCGTCTGGATATACGACCTCCATCCACCCGCCCCCAAGCGACTGCTCCAGCGTCAGTCCGGTGAATACGTACCATCGATCGTTGAATCCGATCGCCTTCCCATCTTTGTCGCTGACCCAGACTAACGCCGACATGGTGTCGGTCATGACGCGGAGGCGCTCCTCGTTCGCCTCCAGCGCCTCCTCAGCAGCCTTTCTCTCGGAGATGTCGATGACCGACCCAATGTAGCCAAGTTGCTCGCCGTTTGGCCCGATCCGCGGCGCCCCAGAGTCAATGGCCCAGGCGTAGCTTCCATCGGCGCGCTTTAGACGGTAGTCGAGCCGGAAGGGAATACCCTTTGCGTTGGCATCGGTGACCCTGGCATCCACGCGGATGCGGTCGTCAGGATGCACGCGCTCTAACCAACCCATTCCGAGCGCATCCTCGATGGACTGGCCTGTAATCTCGGTCCATTGCCGGTTGAGATAAGAGCAGGATTTGTCGCTCTCGGTTACCCAGACGACGACCGGCGCATTCTCCGCCATATTGCGGAAGCGCTCTTCGCTCTCGCGCAGCGCCGCTTCGTATCGCGCACGTTCGGAAATGTCGACGGCCGAGGCCACTAGCAACCCCTCTAGTTCCCCGAAAATCGGCCCGATTGCAAACTCGATGTCGAGAAGTTCCCCACCCGCGAGCTTTGCCTTGATATCGAAACGTGCGGTCTTGCCGGCACGCGCTTGCGCCACCGCTTCCCGGATGCGCGAGGAGACCGCAGAGTCATAGGAGAACCATGGGCTGTCGGCGAAGTGTCGCCCGATCGCTAGGTCCGGTGCGAAACCGGAAATCTCGAAGCAGAGTCGGTTTGCATAGGTGACTGTCCCTTCTGGCGTAAGGACGGCAACGAAGGCGATCAGGCTATCCATGACACCTTGAAGGAATTGCGCCCGTTCCTCGCGATCAGTTACGTCCGCCATTGCCCCCGAGAATCGGATGGCGCGACGCTTTTCCCCGGTGCCCTCGAACTGCGCCCGGCCATAGGCTGAAACCCAGCGTACGCGACCGTCGGGATGAATGGTTCGGTAGGCCAAGTTGTACTGGCCATCCCCGGACGGGTCGAATGTTCGCCCAAGGGCCTGAGTAACATGATCCCTGTCTCCGGGATGCACGCGTCGGAGAATGCTCGCCGAAGAGACTGTTTGGCCCGCCTGAAATCCCAGCATCCTCATGGCGCGATCGGACAAGACAATGGAGCCGTCGCGTGGATCAGCACTCCATGTCCCGAGATCGGCCGCGGCGATCGCCATACGCAACTGGTCACGACTTTCCCTGACCTCGTCCTCTTTGCGCAGGAGAGCCTCGACGGACCTGAGATGATTCGCGAGCACGGCAGTCGCTGCCTCGGCAACGTCCTCGAGCAATGCTATTTCGCCAGAATGGACGCTTGGACGAGGCTCCGGATCCATGACACCGATGATCCCAATGGCGTAGCCTTCGGGCATCATGAGTGGAACGCCCGCGTAGAACCGGATGTATGGCTCTCTCCCGACAAGGGGCGAGGCCTGGAACCGCCGATCCTCTCGCGCATCGGAGACGACGAGCGCCCTGCGGGTCTCAATGACGTGGGCGCAGAAGGAGGATGCGCGGATCGCTTCGACAGTGGGAGGTCCCGCCCCGTAGCTGCATATGAACCAATGCTGGCTCTCATCTATGAGGGAGATGAATGCTTTTGAGGCTCCGAGCAGCTTCGCAGCCAAGGTGACCAGGCGATCGAATGCGGAGTTCGGCATCTCCTCCGAAATGCAGTGCCGAAGAAGTCCGGAGAGCCTCCGCCGAGCAGCCGTCCGGCTTTCGTCGCCTTCGAAATCTATCGGCATACCAGGTGACACCTCCAAGCCGCCCGTATGCTCGTCGAATCAAAAGGAGAAGCTTCGATTATATCAGAAGCTTCGATTAAATCGCGAGCTCAGAGGAACGAGGCGACCGCTGTTACGATGGCTATCCGACAAGATCTAGCCCGCAAGGGATACTCGGCGAGTCTTCTCTGCTTTTCTCTTTTGAGGGTGCCGGTCCGGCCGCGTGTGTGACGATTTCCACCTCGGACTAAAAGCTGGCTTGGATCGCGCCTGACGCAGTCCCTGGTCGCGCAGCTCGGGGGTGAGTTGGAGGTCCGATCCCATTCTAGCGGCACCTGCGTCACCTTCACCGTGGTGCTGGTTGCCGGCACTACTGCGCAGTAGCGCATCCAACACCTGAGCTTTATGCGCTTGTGGGGCGGAAGGCGCCGGAGCTGCTTCGGATCGACACCGGAAGAGCTCAGGTCCACTCCGGAAGTGCGCCACGGCCCACCCCGCTTTCAGAAGTGCCTACCCCCGCATTCGGTGTCGGGCCAAGGTCTCAGATCCGCGGCGTCAACGCGCTCCGCGACCCTGCCGTCCGTGAGCATCACGTCGTAAGAAGGTGCTGCCTCCAGGACGCGGCCGACGACCAGTCCCTTCGCGCATCCGAGCTGCACCAGGCTGCCAGGTCTTAAGGCGCGCATCTCCCCACAGCCACCACGACGCAGATTCGATCCACACTACACGTACGCGCAATCTGCAGTGGGCGGTGCGAACTACCGGCGGGCGCGGGCAGCTGGCATGATAGACGCCGCGTCTCCGAGGCCGGTTCCGCGGTGGGCCACGATGTCCTGGAGCAGGCGCATCAGGGCAGCGGGCGTGAAGGGCTTGGGGAGCCAGCCGATGGCGCCGGCCTGCTCCGCCTCGCGCCGGCCGACCCGACCACTGAGCAGGATGACGGGGATCCCCCAGCGGTCCCGGATCTCGCGGGCCGCTGCAACACCGTCCGTCCCGTGCGCCAGATCGGCGTCCATCAAGACCAGGTCTGGCCGCAGTTCTTCGACGAGCCGCACAGCGTCCGGTGCCGTGTCCGTAGTCGCGCAGACCTCAACCAGCACCGCCTCGAGCGTCTCCTGGATGTCGAGCGCGATCAGCGCCTCGTCCTCGGCGACGACAACCTTGAGCATGCCTGCATTCCCCTGGCCCTGGTAATGTCAGCATTCAGCGATGCCGGCCCGGTGCGAAGAACAGCGTTCCGGGACGTTCGTCACCCCGGCCGGGAACGCAAGTACCGATCCGGTACAGTCACGGGATCCGTCGGTTCGGCCGGTCATGGGAAGCGCCGGCAAATCTGGGCAAGCATCCTGGTGACCGTTCTTGCTGCGTGGATCACGATCCCGGCGATGATCCGCGTAGCCCGCGGCGCCATCGTTTCATGGCGGAGCGGATGGCCACCGTGGCAACTGCGGCGGTGAGCGGCAGCACTAAGCAGGGGTGCCGCCGCTGCAACGCGGCTAGAAGGAATCGAGCGGGCGACACGTTCTGGTGCGTACGGGTGACGGCCTTGGCGTGAGAGTCGTGTTCGGCAAGGAGAGATTAGACCGGAGGCACCCTTCGTCACACGGCCGTTCGGCCCGGCGACAACTGACCTGTGCCCGCCAAGAGCGATTCGCTCCGCCTTCAGCCGTGGTCCCCGGGACGCCCGGACGGGATCGGCCCGCGGACCATGGACATCAGGCGCCACCGGTCCCCGCGTGGAGGACCACACGGCATTCCGTTCCGGGGCCGGCATTGCCGATCCAAACTTCGGCACCGATCTGCTCCGGCAATGACAGGATGATGCGCATTCCGAGGGAACGGCTTTGTCGCGCGGCAAAGTCCGCGGGCAGGCCCTGGCCGCGGTCGCGCACGACCAGCTCGATCCGATCCCCGGTTCGGCCGAGGACGATCCTCACCGGTCCTCCCGCCCGGTCCGGATAGGCGTACTTCAGCGCGTTCGTGACGAGTTCGTTGGCGATCAGCGCCAGCGGCACCGCGACATCGGGGGCGTAGCCACCGGAGCCACCTCCACGCTGAGCGAGACATCCCGTCGGGCAGGATCGAGCCCCGCGACGAGAGTCTGCAGCAACGTGCCGAGTTCCACGGCGTCGACCCGACCCCCCCGATAAAGGCGTTCGTGCACGGCGGCGATGCTGCGGATGCGGCTGCTCGTGCTCAGCAGGGCTGCGCGGGCCAGCTGATCGTCTACGGAGCCGAGCTGGAGGGTGATGATGCTCCCGATGAGCTGGAGGCTGTTCTTGGTGCGGTGGTTGACCTCCTTGAGGAGAAGATCCTGGTGCTCCAGGAGGCGACTCTTCTGCCGAAGCGCGAGGCGCAGATCGAGCTGGGCCATGACCTGCTCCGCCAGTGTCTGGAGCGCGAAGCGCTGGTCCTCGTCCAGGTCGCGGGGCCGCCGATCGAGCACGCACAACGTCCCGAGCGCGTGCCCGCCGGCGGTCTGCAGCAAGCAGCCGGCATAGAAGCGCAGACCATCGGCGGCCGCGACCAGAGGATTAGAGCACAGCCGCTCGTCCTGCAAGGTGTCGGGAACGACGGTGATACCGGGTCGGAGCAGGAAGTGCCGACAGATGGAGACGTTAAGCGGGGTCTCGCGCACGCCCAGGCCGACCTCGGCCTTGAACCATTGGCGGCGGCTTTCGATCAAGTTGACCACGGCGATCGGCGTGCGGCAGACGCGTGCCGCGAGATCGGCCAGGGTGTCGAAGGCGGGCTCGCGCGGCGTGTCGGACGGCTAATAAGGCGGTCCCGGCGCCGGATCCGCCCAAAACGCGGGGGCTCGGTCGATTGATGGTTAGGCAGGCGGCTAAGAGGTGTCGCCTCCGGCCCCGAACCGCAAGGCCTTTCAGAGTCGCCCAGGAGTGCCGCACCCGATTTCCGCTTACTGCCACGCACCCAGCGCATGTGCACAATGCGCAACCAAACTGCCCGGTCCTTAATCACGCAGTAAGGTTCGAACCGCATAAGTAGCGATGCGCCAGACGGTTCCATGCGCGGGATCGGGTTTCGAGCGCACCTGGGGGAGAGAGTCCAGCATCATGGTCGTTACGCTTAAGGCAACGCTGTTCACAACGGTTGCGACGCTCGCGACACTCGTCGTCATCGGCGGCGGAATCGGAACTTTGCGGGCGGTGGCGGAGCGGCAGGAAGCCGAGACGTTCCTGGCCGTCAACGAGGCCTCAGAACTCCTGATCCGGACCACAGGCCAGTGGGCCGTCGAGCGCGGGCTGACGAACGCCCCCTTAAACGGAGCCGAGCCCGTCGCGGCCGAGCGCCGTGCGCAGATCATGAAGCAACGCGAGGCCGCCGACCCGGCGTTCACATCCGCACTGGACCGGATTCGCGCCCTGCCGGCCGCCAGCGCGGCCGCAAGGCCGCTGGCCGAGGCGGAAGCCGCCTTCCGGGCCTTCCGCGAACTCCGCGCGAAAGTTGACGAGAACCTCGCGAAACCGGGTGCCGCTCGCGATCCTCAGATTGTCAAAAATTTCGCCCCGGCGATCACAGGCATCATCCAGAAGGCGCAGGACCTGCGCCTCACGGTCGAGACCCTGAGCGGCGCCCCGGACGCGAACCTGATGCTCCTCACGCAGGTCCGCCACCTCGTCACAGACATGGCCGAGAACGCCGGACGGGAACGCGCGGCCTTCGGCGCGCTCATTGCCACCGGAAAGCCGATCGATCTGGGACAGGTCCGCGCCGTCTCCCGGTCGCGCGGCCACGTGTTGCTGGCCTGGGATGCTGTGCGTGCCCTCGGCCTGCGAGCCGACACCCCGGATGCGCTGAAGAGCGCGATCGCCGGTGTGGAGGCTGCGTACTTCGGTCCATACGAAACCCTGAGGGATGCCGTCTTCGCCGACGGCGTCTCCGGCAGCTACAGGATCTCGGCAGAGGACTATGTCACGCGCGCGACGACGGCGATCGACACCGTGCTGAAGCTTGCCGATGCGATCGGCGCGCAGGCGCGCGCGCAGGCGTCGGAAGCCGTGGCCCGGAGTTCATCGGGAGTGATGGTGAACGGGGCCATGCTTCTGGTCGGATTGGCCCTGGCGCTGGGCAGCCTCTGGGTCGTCGCACGGCGGATCGTCGGGCCCCTCACCGGAATGACGGACGCGATGGGGCGGCTCGCCGCCGGCGACAAGACCGTCTCCGTTCCCGGCGCCGGGCGGCGGGACGAGATCGGGCGCATGGCCGATGCGGTGCAGGTGTTCAAGGCCAACATGATCGAGAACGAGCGGCTCGCAGCCGCTCATGAGGCGGCGAAGGCCAGTGCCGAGGCTGAGCGTCGTGCGGCAATGCTGAAGCTCGCGGACACCTTCGAGGCGAGCGTGAAGGGCGTGGTCGAAACGGTGGCGTCGTCGGCGACGGAAATGCAGGGGGCGGCGACGGCCATGTCGGCGACGGCCGAGCAGGCGAGCCGGCAGGCCATGGCCGTTGCCTCGGCCTCGGAGCAGGCCTCGGCCAATGTCCAGACAGTCGCCACCGCGACGGAGGAGCTCTCGGCCTCGATCCAGGAGATCGGCCGCCAAGTCGCGGCGTCGAGCACGATCGCCAGCCAAGCCGTGCAGGAGACTCGGCGCACTTCCGAAACAATTTCCGGGCTGGTCGAGGCCTCGCGCCAGATCGGCGCGGTGGTCGAGCTGATCAACTCAATTGCAGGCCAGACGAACCTGCTGGCGCTGAACGCGACGATCGAGGCCGCCCGCGCCGGGGACGCCGGGAAAGGCTTCGCGGTTGTGGCCAGCGAGGTCAAGGCACTGGCCACCCAGACGGCCCGGGCGACCGAGGAGATCCAGGGGAAGGTCCAGGAGATCCAGGCGGCGACCGGCGGGGCGAAGGCCGCGGTCGAGGGCATCGAGGAGACGATCGCCCGCATGAACGAGATCGCCGGCGCCATCGCAGCTGCGATCGAGCAGCAGGGGGCGGCGACTCAGGACATCTCCGCGAACGTGCAGCAGGCCGCTCGCGGGACCCAGGAGGTCTCGTCCAACATCTCCGGGGTTAACCAGGCGGCCGCGGAGACGGGATCGGCTGCCAGCCAAGTGCTCGGCGCCGCCGGCGGGCTGTCCAAGGAGGCCGAGACCCTGCGGCGCGAGGTCGCAAGCTTTATCGCGACCGTCCGCGCCGCGTGAGTCGTGCGCCTCAGCCTCGGCTCCGATCGATCCCCTCCCGTGAACTGCGGGGCGAGGCTCCCACCGGGCGAAGGTCCCCCGGACCTTCCCCGCGCCGAGCGGCGCCTTGCCCCGGGAGCGCCTGCGGAGGGTATTGGCGGTGCGGACTGTACGTCCCACTTCACAACTCCCGGAAGCGTGCCGATCGCTGCCCTGATCGGCAAATGCTGCCCCGAACTCCTCCTGCGGCAAACGATCTCGGCGATCGAGAGCCTGCCGGCCCGTCGCGGTGTCGATCCCTGACCCCGGCAGAACGGTTGAAGCGGCCGTAATCAATCGCGAGGGGATGACAGGCGTCCCGGTCCTGCTTGGCGCCGGGACCACTGCGATGGAGTGCCACATGCAGACACCGGGCGCCGGTTGGCGCATGGAGACACGCGCGCAGCGCCAGCTGATCGAGCGGCATTCGTCGCCGCGTAGCTGTAGCCGCTCGCAATCATCGCAACTGGCTCACATTAGCTACGGCGAGCGGGATCGGTCGGAGCGGTGTCCTATGACATGACGTTCCCGATCTAGCGTGGGTCAAACTTGCCAGATGTAGTCCATGGGCTTACAGATGGCCATTGGCCGCAGCGTGAGCCCCCGAATGCCCCGCAAACTAAGCATACCCCACCACTCGCCGCCACGCCCCGGCACGGTGCTGCGCGAGCAGGTCCTGCCGCAGCTCGGTCTCTCGGTCTCTCGCGCGTCCCGCGAGCTGGGGGTCACCCGCCAGTCGCTCCACAAGATCCTCGCGGGAACGGCCGCCGTCTCGCCCGAGATGGCCGTGCGGCTCGGACGCCTGTCTGGCACGAGGCCTGACTTCTGGCTCGGCCTGCAGATGGCCTGCGATCTCCGGGATGCCGAGAACGCCCTGGCCGACGAACTTTCCAAGATCCCCGCCCATACGCTTCCCGACACGCTGCTAACGGAGATCGGACGGTCCCATGGCACAAGGCCCTGACACGACCGCGCAGGCCGGAACCGGCATCGCCGAACTCGACGACGTGCTCGGCGGCGGCCTCGTCCGCGACCGCATCTACCTGCTGGAGGGCACCCCCGGCAGCGGCAAGACCACTGCGGCGCTCCAGTTCCTGCTGGAAGGCGCTGCCCGGGGCGAGGTGGGCCTCTACGTCACGCTCTCCGAGACCACGCACGAGCTGCGCGAGACCGCGGCCTCGCACGGCTGGTCACTGGACGGCGTCGAGGTCTTCGAGCTGGTGCCGCCGGAAAGCCTGCTCGACACCGAGCAGCAGCAGAGCCTGCTTTACTCCTCCGACCTGGAGCTCGGCGAAACCACCCGGATGATCTTCGATGCGGTGAAGCGCGCCAAGCCCTCACGCGTGGTCATCGACAGCCTCTCCGAAATCCGGCTGCTCGCCCAAGGATCCTTGCGGTATCGCCGGCAGGTCCTGGCGCTCAAGCACTATTTCGCCCGCCACGGCGCCACCGTTCTGCTGCTCGACGACCTGACCGCGGAGCCGAACGACAGGACCATGCACAGCATCGCGCACGGCGTGGTTCGCCTGGAGGAGATGGCTCCTGCCTACGGCGCCGGTCGGCGTCGGCTGCGCGTCCTCAAGTACCGCGCCCGCCGCTACCGCTGGGGCTGGCACGACTTCACGATTGAGACCGGCGGCCTTCGGGTGTTCCCGCGCCTGGTCGCCGCCGAGCACAAGGCTGGGGGCGCCGCCCGCGATCGGCTGCCCAGCAGGATCACCGGGCTCGACGCCCTGCTGGGCGGCGGCGTCGATCGTGGCACCAGCACGATCCTCCTTGGCCCGGCCGGCACCGGCAAATCGGTGTTCGCGCTGTGCTTCGCCGCCGCCGCCGTAGAGCGCGGCGAGCACGCCGCCCTGTTCGCCTTCGAGGAGGACGTCGGCCTGCTGTTCGACCGGGCTGGAGCTTTGGGCATCGACCTCGCGGCGATGCAGGCGGCCGGCAGGATGTTCGTCGAACAGGTCGATGCGGCCGAGGTGTCGCCCGGTGAATTCGCGCATAGGGTCCGCGCCCGCGTTAACGGCGACGGAGTGCGCACCGTCGTGATCGACAGCCTGAACGGCTATCAGGCGGCCATGCCGGACGAGACCTTCCTCCTGCTGCACCTGCGCGAGTTGCTCCAGTACCTCAACCGCCAGAGTGCCACGACCTTCCTGACTGTCGCCCAGCACGGCCTTGTGGGCGACATGAAGGCGCCAGTAGACATGACCTATCTTGCCGACACGGTGATCCTTTTGCGCTACTTCGAGGCAGTCGGGGCGGTCCGGCGCGCGGTTTCGGTGGTAAAGAAGCGGAGCGGCGAGCACGAGGCGACGATCCGCGAGTTCCGGATCGGACGGGAGGGCATCACCGTCGGCAACGCCCTGCATGAGTTTCAAGGCGTGTTGCAGGGGATCCCGACCTGGGTCGGCCGCGGCAATGGTCCCGCCTTCGGGGCCGACGAGGCGTGACGACCGGGGAACCGTTATCGCCCGAGCGTGTCCTCGTCCTGGCGCCCCGCGGCCGCGACGCCGCCGTGGCCGTGGCGTTGCTCGGCGAGGCCAACCTCGAGGCCGAAGCATGCCCCGACCTGCCGGCGTTGCTGCGGGAGGTGGCGCGGGGCGCTGGGCTGGCGGTGCTGACGGAGGAGGTTCTCCGCACTGCCGATCTGCGCCCGCTGAGCGCTTGGCTGCAGCGGCAGCCGCCCTGGTCCGACTTCCCGTTCCTGCTGCTGACCGAGCGCGGCGGCGGACTGGAGCGCAACTCGGAGCTGCGGCGCCTTCAGCACGTGCTGGGTAATGTCGCGCTGCTGGAGCGGCCGTTCCATCCGTCCACGCTCGTCAGCGCGGCAACGACGGCCCTGCGCGGCCGGCGCCGGCAGTACGAAGCCCGGGCGCGGCTCGATGAACTCCACGAATTGGCCACGACGCTCGAACGCCGCGTCGCCGAGGAGGTCGCCGAGAAGCTGGCGGCCGAGGCCCGCGTAAGCCAGCTGCAGAAGATGGATGCCCTGGGCCAGCTCACGGGCGGGGTCGTGCACGATTTCAACAATCTGCTTCAGGCGCTTGCGGCGTGCCTGCGCCTGGTCGATCGCAAAGTGAAGGATCCGGAAATCGCACCCCTGCTGGATGCCGGACGGCAGGCCGTCGATCGGGGCGCCCGGCTGACACAGCAGCTGCTGGGCTTCGCACGGCGCGAGGCCCTGCGGCCGGAGCCGACTGACATCCGCGCCCAGCTGCTCGGGATGACGGAGCTGCTCGTCCGGGCGCTGCGGGCGGACATCGAGCTGCAGGTGGCGATCGAGCCCGGTCTGTGGCCGGTCAAGGTCGATCCCACGCAGTTCGAGCTGGCCGTGCTGAACCTGGCCTTGAACGCCCGCGACGCCCTGCCGGGGGGCGGGCAGCTCACGATCGCGGCCCAGAACGCGGCGGCCGCATCCGGTAGCCCGGCAGGAGTGGACGGGGATTTCGTCCGTCTGACCGTGTCCGACACCGGGACCGGCATGCCGCCCGCGGTGCTGGCGCGGGTATTCGAGCCCTTCTTCACGACCAAGGCGGCTGGCAAGGGGTCCGGCCTGGGCCTCAGCCAGGTACACGGCTTCGCACGGCAGTCGGGAGGCGTCGTCGAGATCGAGAGCGCGCCAGGCCGGGGAACTACTGTGACGCTGCTGCTGCCGCGCTCGGCCGAGGTGCCGGCGGTGGAGACCACTGTGCCCCCCTCGGCGCCCGACGAGGCCGCGGGGAGGCGGATCCTGATGGTGGAGGATGATCCACTTGTCGCTGGCATTGTTGGCACGGCCTTGGAGGAGGCGGGCTTCGTCGTGCAACGTGCGGTGAACGCAGAGGAGGCGCTTGCCGCGCTCGAGCGGGAGGCTCCGGACCTTCTGTTCACAGATGTCGTGATGCCTGGGATGAATGGCGTCGAGCTGGCGCTCGAAGCCCGACGGCGCCATCCCGAGCTGCCGGTGCTGCTGGCGACCGGGTACAGCGAGGACGTCGCGGCCGTCGGCGGCCGGTTCAGGGTTCTGGCGAAGCCCTACC
The DNA here is from genome assembly GCF_017355985.1 of Arenibaculum pallidiluteum. Taxonomy (GTDB): domain Bacteria; phylum Pseudomonadota; class Alphaproteobacteria; order Azospirillales; family Azospirillaceae; genus Arenibaculum; species Arenibaculum pallidiluteum. The sequence goes on along the minus strand of NZ_JAFIQU010000031.1, from coordinate 3,395 downwards.
AGATCGAGCCGCTGGTCGAAGCCCTTCTCGACGGGTTCCGCCGCTCGCCCTGAGACCCTGAACGTCATCGACGGTCAGGCGCCGACGGACGACACAGGCAAAGCGAAGCCGCATGTCGCCGGAACGAGTCCCTCATCAGGGCCCTGCTGTCCCCGCTCCCCTGCTTCTGTTCTCGGTGGCGGCCTTCTGCCCCTCCTGGCTCTCGAACGAACAGGCAAGCATCGCGGACCCGATCGCCGGGATGCCCTGAACGGGGACGCCGCTCACGGGTACCGCGATGCGGCGGCGTACGGCAAACCTGCCGTTACGAAGCCTTGGCCGCTCTTCCCCGCGTGCTCGACCGGCGCTGCTTCGCCTTGTCCCGCGGACGCTTGCCGAGGCCGGTGGCCTTGGCGAGTTCGGAGCGCTGCGCGGCATAGGCCGGAGCGGTCATCGGGTACTCCGCGGGCAGGCCCCACTTCGCCCGGTAGCCCTGGGGACCCATGCCATGCGCCGCGATCAGATGCCGCTTCAGCATCTTCTGCTTCTTCCCGCACTCCAGGCAGGCGATCGCGGACGGAGTGACCGAGCGCTTGATCGGCACGGCGGGCTCCTGGGCCTTCTCGACCGGTTCCGCCTGGCCGAGCCCCTTGAGCGACGCGAACACCGCAGTGATCACATCAGGCAGCTCCGGCGCCGGGATGGCATTGCCGCGTAGGTAGGCTGCAGTGATCTCGGCCGTCAGGGCAATGAGGTCGGGAGCGGCAGACTGGGCGGACTCGTCGGGCGACATTCAGGCATCTCCTTTCGAAGGATAGGGACAATGAATCCGAGCTGACCTGTAGGCAAGAAGCTTCTGATCGGAAGCACCCCCCTGCTCCTGACCTGCGCCAGCCGCGCAACCACGACGCCCGGCTTTGCGTCACGCCTGAGGGCTCGCATGACGCCTTCGCCTCGACCACGTCAGTAGAAGTGAACGGTCACAGGCGTCGATCGCCGTCTTGGCCCAGCCCCGCAGCTTCTCCGGCAGCAACGGAACGGCCCGGCGCCGGATGGCTTCCGGTGGCTGCCAGGACTGAACCGGTGTGGCGCCGCAGGCGGTCATGACGTCCGGGTCGAGAGCATGCAGGTCGCGGTAGAAGCCACCCAGGGCAGCGCCAAGTCGAGCACGGGCGGCTTCCTCGAGACCTTCGTAGACTTCCGCTAAGAGGTAGCCGCCCTTCAGCTTTCGATGGCGCGAAAAGACGGGTGGGCCGTCGTGGAGGGTCAAGTCCGGAACCGGCAAACGCACGGCCCGACGGATGATCCTGAGGAGCGCCGCCTCCTTCAGCAGCGCCGCCCGGGCGACGTCATGCCTCGGGAACTTGAAGATCAGCTGGTCGTCGACATCCACCGCCACCGAGTGCCAGCCCTGCGTGACAAGCGAGAAGGTCGAGCCGTGCAGGTCTGGAAACGCTCCGACGATGATCGAACGATAGTCGGTCTCGGGTCGCTGGCCGCTGGTCATGCAGATCGGTCCGGCTCGGCCTGTGCGGGGTCCTCGATGCCGTTCCCGGCCGGTGCGGCCCAGGTCAGCGGATCGAGCCTCAGGTAGAAGGCCAGGCGCTCCCTGTCCGGGGCTTCCACCCCGAGGGTGTCGAACAGGATCGCAAAGGCCTCGTCGCCTTCACCCGGCGACGCCCAGCTTTCGCCGGCGTTCGCAATCATCAGGGCGAGATCGGCGTAGCGGTCCGCCCTTCCGAGCCGGCCGAGGTCGATCAGGCCGGTGCACCGGAGTGTCTCCGGGTCGACCATGATGTTCGGCATGCAGGCGTCGCCGTGGCAGACGACGCGGTCAGCCGCCTCCTGCACGAGCCGGACCGGGAACTCGTCGGCGATCCTCGCCAGCAGGTCGGCCGCCGGCAGCGTCCGGTCCTCCGGCGGCAGGAACTCGGGATTGACGGCATTGCGGGCGACGACATCCGCGGCCAGCCCGAACATGAGCGACAGACCGCGATCAAAGGGACATCGGTCGACTGCAAGCTCATGGAGAGCTCCGATCTGCCGAACGATCGACGGCCAGGCCCTGAGCAGATCGGAGCCTGAGAGCTCGCTCGCCGGAACGCCGGGGACGGCCCTCATGATCAGGCACGCGCCATCCTCGGCTTCGCGCCAGTCGACGACCTCGGGGCTGTCAAAACCCAGCGCATGGAGCCACGCGAGCCGGTCGCGCTCGCCGGCAAGGCCTCCAGATCGCTGAGCCGACACGATCTTGGCGTAGGCGAGTCCATCCTCCCGCCGGTAGACGCGATCGCCCGACTCGCCGGTCCTCACCGGCACCCAGGCCATGCGCTCGCGGCTAAGCAAACCGAAAGCCCGAGACAACCTTGTCCTTCCCCGTCGACGGTCAATCGCTCCCAGCATCATACTTGCGCAGCGGGAGACATGTAGGTCGGAGTTTCGGATTGCCCGAGAGGCTACGCCGCGTAGCCAAGGGGCTGACGCCGAGCCGGGCTGATCGCATCTGGACCGGGTGACGACCAAGACAATGATCTCCGACACCATGTGGCGTCGGCTTTCACCGTTGCTGCCACCCCAAAAGCCCAGGACAGGACGGACATCCCTCGATCGTCGACGCTTCCTCAAGGCCATCCTCTGGCTGGACCGCACCGGCTCACCATGGCGCGATCTGCCCGCAGACCTGATGAACTGGCGCACGGCTTGGCGGCGTCTGCAACGCTGGACCGCCGCCCGGATCTGAGGCCGCGTCGTTGCGGAACTGCCCGCCATGGCGACGGATGCGGGTTGCGATGTGCACATGCTCGACAGCAGCGTGATCCGCGACCATGCCCATGCCGCCGGGGCGCGCAAGGCGGCGGGCGAGCAAACGCTCGGCCGGTCGCGCGGCGGCTTCTCGACCAAGCTGCACCTACGCGCCGACGCGTACGGGCGTCCGGTGGCACTGCATCTGACGGGTGGCGAACGCCACGACCTGCTCGGGGCCGAGCCGCTGTTCAAGCAGGAAGCCCTACGCACCGGCCGACAGGGACGGCCACGTTGGAAGCCCAGGAGCGTCATCGCGGATAAGGCGTATTGGGCCGCATGGCTTCTGGAGGCGCTTCGCCGCAAGTGGATTGTGCCAATCATTCCAAGTCGCGCCGACCAGCCCGAAAACCCGGACTTCGACCGCGATGCCTATCGGCGGCGCAACCTCGTCGAGCGCCTGGTTGAGAAGCTGAAGCAGTTCCGCCGTGTTGCGACGCGCTACGACAAGCTCGATGCCCATTATCTCGTTTTCGTCCAGATCGCCTCGCTCATGGTTTGGTTACGCAGCTTTGGCGACACGGCCTAGCACTACCTTGGCAGTTCCTGCGTAATTAGGCGAGGCAAGACCTGTTGTCCTGCCCAGGAGATGGCCGGAGCCGGAGGCGGTCATG
>NZ_JAFIQU010000030.1 GCF_017355985.1 Arenibaculum pallidiluteum | reverse complement strand
GCGCAATTTTCTTCTGCGAGTGCTTCGCATTTCCTCGCATTTTGGGGTTGCCAGGATGTTAACTTTCTCAGAATGAGAATAATCGGACCATCCGGTCGCTGGGACGATGCGGCCGATCTCGACGTCGGCGCAAGGGCGGGCTATGGGTCCATGAGACGCGAAACGCGCCGCCGCCATCCGGGAGGAAGACGATGTCCGCCGCCGCAGATGAAGCCGACCCCGGGGCAGAGCCAGTCCTGATCGAGCGGCCAGAAGAGGGTATCGCCGTCCTGCGCCTGAACAGGCCCGCGGCTCGCAACGCTCTGGACATGCGCACGCGTCACCTGCTTGCGGAACATTTCCGGGACCTGCGCGCCGATGCATCGGTGCGGTGCGTCGTCGTCACAGGCGGGAACGCTTGCTTCGCCGCCGGCGCCGACCTGCGCGAGATCGCCGAGGCCGGCCCGGTCGAGATGATCCAGCGGAACACGCAGCTCCTGTGGCAGGCCATCGCCGAGTTCCCGCGCCCGGTGATCGCGGCGGTCGAGGGCTTCGCGCTGGGCGGCGGCTGCGAGCTCGCCATGCATGCGGACATCATCGTCGCCGGCGAGGGCGCGAGCTTCGGCCAGCCGGAGATCCGCGTCGGCATCATGCCAGGCGCCGGCGGGACTCAGCGGCTGGTGCGCGCGGTCGGCAAGTACAAGGCCATGCTGATGGTCCTGACGGGCAAGCCGGTCGGCGCCCGAGAGGCCGAGGCCATGGGCCTGGTCAGCGTCCTCGCCCCGCAGGGCGAGGCCCTCGCCAGCGCGCTGGATCTCGCCCGCGGGATTGTCCGCCAGCCGCCGCTCGCCGTCGAGCAGATCAAGGAGACCATGCTGGCCGGCATGGACGCGCCGCTGGGCGCGGCCCTGGCGCTGGAACGCAAGGCCTTCCAGCTCCTTTTCGCCAGCGAGGACAAGAAGGAGGGCGTGCGCGCCTTCCTCGAGAAGCGCAGGCCGGTCTTCAAGGGGCGCTGAGGCATGTTCGACCCCGCCCGCGCAGACCTAGTCCTCGGCATCGTCGGCATAGGGGCCATGGGGCGCGGCATCGCGCAGATCGCCGCGACCTCCGGCGCCGAGGTGCGCTTTGTGGACGCCCGGCCCGGCGCCGCCGAGGAGGCCCGGGCAGCCATCGCCGCGATCCTCGACGGCCTGGCGGCCAAGGGCCGCATGGACAGGGCCGCCGCTACCGCAGCGGCGGCGCGCCTGAAGCCCGTGGCCGGCCTGGCCGACCTCTCCGATGCGCATGTGGTGGTCGAGGCCATCGTCGAGGATCTCGAGGCCAAGCGCGCGCTGTTCGCGGAGCTGGAGAAGGCGGTCGGCCCGGACTGCATCCTGGCGACCAACACCTCGTCCCTGGCGGTCGCGGCCATCGCCGCCGCCTGCGCGCGGCCGGGCCGGGTCGCGGGGTTCCACTTCTTCAACCCCGTGCCGCTGATGAGGATCGTCGAGGTCATCGGCGGCGCGCTGACCGAGCCCTGGGTCACCGACGCGCTGACAGGGCTCGCGCGCCGGTTCGGGCATCGCCCGGTGCGCGCGGCGGACCTGCCCGGCTTCCTGGTGAACCATGCTGGACGCGGGCTCACGACCGAGGCGCTGCGCCTGCTGCACGAGGGCGTGGCGGGGGTCGAGGATGCCGACCGCATCCTGCGCGAGGCCTGCGGCTTCCGCATGGGCCCCTTCGAGTTCCTGGACCTGACCGGGCTGGACGTCTCGCTCCCGGTGATGGAGACGATCTATCGCCAATTCTACGACGAGCCGCGCTTCCGCCCCTCCGTGCTCCTGGGCCGGCGCCTCGCGGCGGGGCTGCTGGGCCGCAAGAGCGGCCGCGGCTTCTACACCTATCGCGACGGCAGGCCGGTCGCCGGGGCCGAGCCGCCGGCGCCGGTGGCCGCGCCGCGCCCCGTCTGGATCGCGGCCGAGGAGGATGGCTGGCGCAAGGCGCTAGCCGACCTGGCGATGCATGCGGGATGGACGGTCGATGCGGGCGCGCAGGCCGGCCCGGGCTCCCTGTGCCTGGTCGCGCCGCTCGGGCGCGATGCGACGGAGACGGCGCTGGAGCACGGCCTCGACCCGCGCCGCACGGTGGCGGTCGACCTGCTGCCCGGCCTTGCCGCGCGGCGGACGCTGATGACGACGCCGCTCACCGAGCCAGCCTGGAAGGATGCCGCCCACGCGCTGCTCGCCGCGGACGGCACGCCGGTCACCACGATCCGGGACAGCCACGGCTTCGTCGCCCAGCGGGTGCTGGCGACCATCGTCAACATCGCCTGCGACATGGCCCAGCAGCGCATCGCGACGCCCGACGACATCGACGCCGCCGTGCGCCTCGGGCTCGGCTACCCGCAGGGGCCGCTCGCCTGGGGCGACGCGCTGGGCCCGATGCGGGTCCTGGGGATCCTGGAGCGGATCCTGGCCGGGACCGGCGACCCGCGCTACCGGCCGAGCCCGTGGCTCGCGCGCCGGGCCCGGCTCGGCGTCTCGCTGCTGACGCCGGAACCCTGAAATGCCTCGCTCCGCGCGCCCCCTGCCGGGACGGCGGCCTCTGGCGGCGCTCCTGCTCGCGGCCGGCGGCCTGCTGGGTATGCCGGCCTACGGCGCCGACCGCCCAGCCCCGCTCGCGGCGGAGGATCCCCGCGCGGCGCCGGTTCTGGACCGCCTGCGCGCCGGCGGGCTCGTCCTGTTCCTGAGGCATGCCGATACGCGCGGAATGGCCTGCGACAGCAGCTTCCGGATCGGCGACCGGTCCGGGCAGCGGAACCTCTCGGCCGAGGGGCGCGATCAGGCCGCGCGCATGGGCCGGGCGCTGGACCGGCTCGGCATCCGCTCGCGGGCCCCGTGTTCCGGGCGCGCGACACCGCCGAGATCGCCTTCGGCGCGGAGGCGGTGGAGGTCACGGATTCCCTGCTCGCGGACGACTACGCCGGCGGGCGCCTGGACTGGGTGCTGGCCGAGCACCGGCGCCTGTTCTCGGAGCCGGTGCCGGCGGGGACCAACCGCGTGCTGGTGGGCCACCGCACGCCGGCGATCATGGTGCTGGGCCCGCGGGTCGGCGGCGATGCCTTCCCGGAAGGCGCGGTGCTGGCGCTGGAGCCCGCACCGGAGCCCCGCATCCTTGCTGTCCTGGTGCTCGCCCCGGTGCCGGGCGGCGGCTTTCACGGGTGCTGAAAGCCGCCGGAGGGCATCAGGCGTCGCGGCCGAAGACGGCGGCCCCCTGATCCGCTGGGCCGACCAGGCGCCGGAACCCCGCGAAGAGCTCGCGCCCGGTGCCCCAGGCATTGCGCGCCAGGTCGGGCCGCACGGGGGTGCGCGCCGCGAACTCTGCCTCGTCGATCAGCACCTCCAGCCGACCGGCTTCGGCGTCCAGCAGGACAGGATCGCCGTCGCGCAGCCGGGCAATGGGGCCCTGGTCGACCGCTTCGGGAGTCAGGTGGATGGCGGCCGGCACCTTGCCCGAGGCGCCGGACATGCGCCCGTCCGTCAGCAGCGCGATCCTGTAGCCGAGATCCTGCAGCACGCCCAGCGGCGGGGTCAGCTTGTGGAGTTCCGGCATGCCGTTCGCCCGAGGGCCCTGCCCGCGGATCACCACGACCACGTCGCGGTGGAGCTCGCCGCGTTTGAAGGCCGCAACCATGTCGTCCTGGTCCTCGAAGATGCGGACCGGCGCCTCGACCCTGCGATGCTCGGGCTTCACCGCGGAGACCTTGATCACGGCACGCCCGAGGTTCCCCTGCAGGATCCGCAAGCCGCCATCGGCAGCGATGGGGGCCGCGACGGGCGCCAGCACCTCCGGGTCCAGGGACCGTGCGGGTCCCGCCCGCCAGGCCAGCCCGTCGGAACCGAGGTGGGGTTCGTCGCGGTAGCGGCCGAGGCCGCCCTCACCCGCCACGGTGCGCACATCCGCGTGCAGCAGCCCGGCATCCAGCAGCTCGCCGATCAGGAACGCCATGCCCCCCGCGGCGTGGAAGTGGTTCACGTCGGCCTTGCCGTTGGGATAGACGCGCGCCAGCAGCGGGACGACGGCCGAGAGGTCGTCGAAATCCTCCCAGGTCAGGAGGATCCCCGCCGCGGCGGCGATCGCCACCAGGTGCAGGGTATGGTTCGTGGATCCGCCCGTCGCCAGAAGCCCGATGACGCCGTTCACCACCGCCTTCTCGTCGACGACATGCCCGATGGGCGTGCGCGCGGCGGGCGACGCGAGCTCGACGATGCGCCGGGCGGCCGCGTCGGTCAGCGCATCGCGCAGGGGCGTCCCGGGATTGACGAAGCTCGACCCCGGGAGCTGCAGGCCCATGATCTCCATCAGCATCTGGTTGGAGTTGGCCGTGCCGTAGAAGGTACAGGTGCCGGGCCCGTGATAGGAGGCGGCCTCGGCCTCCAGCAGCGCCTGCCGGTCGGCCTTGCCCTCGGCGTAGAGCTGGCGGATGCGCGCCTTCTCGGGGTTGGAAAGCCCAGATGTCATTGGGCCAGAGGGCACGAAGAGCACCGGCAGGTGCCCGAAGGACAGGGCGCCCATCATTAGCCCGGGCACGATCTTGTCGCAGATGCCCAGGCACAGCACGCCGTCGAACATGTCATGGGACAGCGCGATCGCAGTTCCCATGGCGATCACGTCGCGCGAGAACAGCGACAGCTCCATGCCCGTGCGGCCCTGGGTGACGCCGTCGCACATCGCCGGCACCCCGCCCGCGACCTGCGCGACGCCGCCAGCCCCACGCACCGCAGCCTTCAGGCGCTGCGGGTACAGCTCGTAGGGCTGGTGGGCCGAGAGCATGTCGTTGTAGGCCGTCACGATGGCGATGTTCGGCTTCGCCGCCGACTTCAGGTCGGCCTTGTCCTCGGGCCCGCAGGCGGCGAAGCCGTGGGCGAGGTTGCCGCAGCCGAGCTGGCGGCGGCGCGGCCCCTGGTCGGCCGCCCGGGCGATCCTGTCGAGATAGGCCGCGCGGCTATCCGCGCTGCGCTCGGCGATGCGGCGCGTGACCCGCGCCAGGGTCTCGTTCAGGCGGTCGGTCATGGGCACCTCGTCGGGTCCGTCTGGTCTGGAAAGTAGGGCGCTCAGGGCGCCCAGAAGATCTCGACCGGCACGCGCTCCTGGCGCAGCACGGCACGGATCGGCATGGCCTCGGCCGGACCTTCGCCGAGGGCCTCCTCCAGCACGCGGCGCTTTCCGTCGCCGGTCAGCAGCAGGCAGAGGGCCGAGCTGTCCAGCAGCTCGCGCAGCGTCAGGGTCAGGCGCCGGTGCGGCGCGCCGGTCGGAACGAGCGTGACGCAGCGGTGCGGGCATTCGGGCGCGAGGGCAGCGGCCAGCCCCTCCGCCCCCGGAAAGAGCGATGCGGTATGACCGTCCTCGCCCATGCCGAGCCAGGCAGCGGCATAGGGATGCGGCAGGCGCGCGAGCCGGGCATCCAGCGCCGCCGCCGCCGTCTCCGGATCGCCCGCGCCGGCTCCGGTCTCCAGAAGCCGGGCGCCTGCGGCCGCGCCGCGAACAAGCGTCCGCCTCACCATCGCTTCGTTGCTGTCGGCATGGTCCGGCGTGACCCAGCGCTCGTCCGCCAGCACCAGCGTCACGCGGTCCCAGGCGAGGGCGCGGGCCGAGAGCAGCTCGTGCAGCGGCTCGGGCGTGCGCCCGCCCGACAGGACGAGCGCCGCCTCGCCCCGTGTCGCCAGGGCCTCGGAGAGCAGCGCCGCCGTGCGGTCGGCGGCCGCCTCGAACAGCGCGTCGTGGGATGCGAATTCGTGCAGCCTGGCCATGGGTCCTCGCGCCTGGTTACCGGTCCCCGCCCTGGGCTCAATCCTCATGCCAGGTGCGGCCGTCGCGCTCGATCAGCGCGATCGCGCCCGCGGGTCCCCAGGTGCCCGCCGTGTAGGGCTTCGGCGCCTGGGAGTTCTGCGCCCAGCCCTGCAGGATCGGATCGATCCAGGTCCAGGCGGCCTCGACCTCGTCGCGGCGCATGAACAGCGTGGAATTGCCGCGCACCACGTCCATCAGCAGGCGCTCGTAGGCATCGGGATAGCGGACCCCGAAGGCCTCGGCGAAGCTGAGGTTCAGCGGCGTCGGGCGCAGGCGGAGCCCGCCGGGCCCGGGATCCTTGCCCATCAGGTGAAGCGTCACGCCCTCGTCCGGTTGCAGGCGCATCACTAGCCGGTTCGGCTCGATGGCGCCGGATTCCGCCGGGAAGATGGAATGGGGGACCGGCTTGAACTGGACGACGATCTGCGAGGTGCGCTCGGTCATGCGCTTGCCCGTGCGCAGGTAGAAGGGAACGCCCGACCAGCGCCAGCTGTCGATCTCGACCTTCAGCGCGACGAAGGTCTCGGCATCCCTTGCCTCGGCGCTCTCGACCTCCTCGGCATAGCCCGGGACCGACGCGCCGCCGATGGCGCCCGCCCTGTACTGGCCGCGCACGGTGCAGGCCGCAACCGTCTCGGCGGTGATCGGCCGCAGGGCGCGAAGGACCTTCAGCTTCTCGTCGCGGACGTCGTCCTGATCCAGGCGGACCGGCGGTTCCATGGCGACCAGGCAGAGAAGCTGCAGCAGGTGGTTCTGCACCATGTCGCGCAGGGCGCCGGTACGCCCGTAATACTCCCCGCGGGATCCGACGCCGACCGTCTCGGCCGCGGTGATCTGGACGTGGTCGATCCAGGCGTTGCTCCACAACGGCTCCAAAAGCGCGTTGGCGAAGCGCAGCGCCATCAGATTCTGCACCGTCTCCTTGCCGAGGTAATGGTCGATGCGGAAGATCTGGTGCTCCGCGAAGACGGCGCCGACCTGCTCGTTGATGGAGCGCGCGGTCTCCAGGTTGTGGCCGACCGGCTTCTCCAGGACGATGCGGGCCTGCGGCGTCACGAGATCGGCGGCCTTCAGGCGCTGGCAGATCTGGCCGAACAGGTCCGGCGAAGTCGCAAGATAGAAGACCCGAACGCGGTCCTGCGCCGCCGAAAGGGTGCGCGCCAGGGTGTTCCATCCCTCGTCGCGCCGCGCATCCACCGAAACGTAGTCGATGTGGTCGAGAAAGCGGCGCCAGGCGGCCTCGTCGAAGGTCGAGGCCGGGACATGCGCCCGCGCCCGCTCGTCCACATGGGCGAGATAGGTCTGCCGGTCGAACTCCGAGCGCGACGCCGCGATGATGCGGGCATCCTCGGGGATCTGGCGGTCGAGATAACGGTGATAGAGCGCCGGAAGCAGCTTGCGGACCGCGAGGTCGCCGGTGCCGCCGAAGACGACGTAGTCGAAGGTGGCGACGGGGACGATGCGCGTCATGACGAACCTTTCCTTTAATTCCGCGGGGTCGGGATGGATCCCGCCACGGCGGGACCGCAGGCGCTGCGCAACGCCGATGCGGCCGCCATATCCGCCCGGGCGCGCCGGCCCCGCGGATCTTCGGGAGATTGGCACCGCAAGATTAAGGATGAACGAAGGCCCGGCACGATCACAGAAATCTTTCCGCACGAATGCGCGATGCGCATACCGCGCAGCTTGACGGATCAGGCACGAATACGCATGATCTAGCACATTGTTGCATGTTTCTGCCGGATCTCGATGACCGCACCTCCCGACATGGCACTGCCGCTGGAACGCCAGCGCGCCATTCTCGACCGGCTCGGCCGCGACGGCCGTGTCGTCGCGGCCGATCTCGCGCGCGCCTTCGGCACCTCCGAGGACACGATCCGGCGCGACCTCCGGGACCTCGCCGCCCGCGGACTGTGCCAGCGGGTCTATGGCGGCGCCCTGCCGATCTCGCCGTCCCAGGGCACTGCCACGCGGCGGCGCGCCGAGCGCATCTCCGGAAAGCAGGCGCTGGGCGCCCGCCTCGCGGCGCTGGTCCGGCCGGGCCAGACCGTGTTCATCGACGCCGGCTCCACCAATCTGGCGGCGGCACGCGCTCTTCCCGAACTTCCGGGCCTGACCGTGGCCACCCATGACCCCGCGATTGCCGTCGCGCTCACAGGCCGTGCGGGGATCGAGCTGATCCTGCTGGGCGGCCGGATCGATGCGCATTCGGGCGCGGCGCTCGGCATGCATGCCCTGCGCGGCGCCATGGACATGCGCCCGGATCTCCTGCTGCTCGGCGCCTGCGCGCTGGATGCCGCGGGCGGCCTTGCGGCATTCGGCTACGAGGATGCCGAGATGAAGCGCGCGCTGGTCCGCAGGGCCGGCGCGGTCGCGGCGGCGGTCACCAACGACAAGCTCGGAACGGCTGCACCGCACCGGGTGGGGCCCGCCGACATCCTCTCCGACCTCGTCGCCGAGCACGACGCCCCCGAAGACCGCCTGTCACCGCTGCGGGCTCTCGGCCTGCGCGTGCACAGGGCCGAACCCGCCTGGGAGGACTGATCCATGCCCGCCGCCGACCTGCGCCGGGCGCGCATCGCCACGACCGGTGTCTTCTTTGCCAATGGGCTCGGCATCGGCGCCTGGGCCGCGGCGATCCCGCGCCTCCAGGACGCGCTCTCCCTTTCCGCCGGGCGGCTCAGCCTGGCGCTGCTGGCGTTTGCGGCCGGGGCTGTCGTCTCGATGCCGGCGGTGGGGATCCTCGCGTCGCGGATCGACACCGGCCACACGACGCTGGCGGGCGGGCTCGCCTTCGCGCTCGCCCTCCTCTGCCCGCCCCTGGCCGGCGACCTCGTCCTCCTGTGCGCCGCAGCCTTCGTGGTCGGGGCTGCCAACGGGACGGTGGACGTCTCGATGAATGCCCATGCCAGCGGGATCGAGCGGCAGTGGGGCACGCCGATCATGTCCTCCTTCCATGCGGCCTTCAGCCTGGGCGGCTTCGCGGGCGCAGGGCTCGGCGCGGCACTTGCGGCGCTGAACCCCGAGGCGGGCGCGCTGGCCGGTCTCTGGGGGCCGGGACTGCTGGCGGCGGGCATCGTCGCGGCCGGCGCCCGCGCCCTCGGCACGGGCTGGCGCCCGGCGCCTTCGGGCGCGCTGGCGACGCCCGGCCGCGCGGCGCTTGCGCTGTGCGCAGTCGCGCTCGTCTGCATGCTGATCGAGGGTGCCATGGCGGACTGGAGCGCCGTCTACCTTTCGGAATCGGGCGCCGGTGCCGCCGCAGCGGCGGGATACGCCGCTTTCTCCCTGGCCATGGTCGCAGGCCGCCTTCTCGGCGACCGGGTCGTCGCCGCCGTCGGCGCGCCGGGTGTAGTCCTCGGCGGCGGCGCCATGGCCGCGGCGGGCCTCGCCCTAGCGGCGGCAGTCCCGGCCCCGGTCGCGGCCAGCGCCGGCTTCGCGCTGGTCGGCCTCGGCCTGTCAAATGTCGTGCCCGCGGTCTTCAGCGCAGCCGCACGGATCGGCGCAACCCCGGCGGCGGGCGTCGCCATGGCGGCGACGGCGGGCTATGCCGGCTTCCTGCTGGGCCCGGTCGCGATCGGCGGCATCGCATCGGCCCTGGGGCTTCGCGCGGGCATCGTGGTCCTCGCCGGCGGCGCCGTGCTGGTCGCGCTCCTAGCCTCGGCCGTCCGGCCGCGGACCCGATGACGGGTTCCCCGACCTCGATGCGGGGTGGACTCGCGCAGGGCGGACCGGAGATTATCGGCCGGCCACCGCCACCCTGACCGGAGATGCCAAGCGTGAGTGCCGAGGCGAACCCAGTGCCCGCCGGGCCGGGCATGACGGATCGGCGCTAGCCACCGCCATGCGCAGGATCTGCATCTTCGGCGCCGGTGCGATCGGCGGGCACCTGGCGGCGCGGCTGGCGGAGGGCGGGGCCGAGGTCTCCATCGTCGCCCGCGGCGAACAGCTCTCGGCGATCCGCGAGCGCGGGATCGTGGTGCGGACGCATGACGGCACGCTGCTGCGCTGCCGCCCGCGCATCGCGAGCGACGATCCCCGCGAGATCGGCCCCCAGGACGCGGTCCTGGTCACGGTCAAGGCGCCGGCTTTGCCGCAGGTCGCCGCCTGCATCGCGCCGTTGCTCGACCCCGCGACTGCCGTGGCCTTCGTGATGAACGGCCTGCCCTGGTGGTACGCGGACGGCGATACAGGCCCCCTCGCGCCGCTGGCGCTTCCGGAGCTCGATCCGGACGGGGCGCTGCACCGGGCCGTCGCCGCCGAGCGAGTCATCGGCGGCGTGGTCTATTCGGCCTGCACGGTCGTCGAGCCCGGGCTGATCCATTCCGAGCACGCATCGATCAAGCTCGTCCTCGGCGAGCCCGACGGCCGCGTCGGCGCGCGCGCAGGCGCGATCGCGAACTTCTTCCAGGCCGGCGGGATGCCCTGCGAGGTCACCCCCGACATCCGCGCCGAAGTCTGGGGCAAGCTCCTCGGCAACCTCGCGAGCGGCCCGCTGTGCCTGCTCAGCCGGCGCAGCATGCTCGAGACCTTCTCCGATCCCGCCATCCGGGCGGCGGCGGTGCGGATCGTCGAGGAGGGAATGGCGCTCGCCGCGGCGGTGCTCGGCCATCCCCTTGGCGGCAGCGCCGAGACGCGCATCGCGCGCCTGGCCGACACCGACCACAAGCCTTCGATCCTCCAGGACCTGGAGATGGGGCGGCCGCTGGAGGTCCAGGCGCTGTTCTCGCTTCCCCTGCGGCTCGCGCGGATCGCCGGCGTTCCGACGCCGACGCTCGACCTCATGGTGGCGCTTGCGGCGCGAACGGCGGGCCTCGGGGGGCGCTAGCGCGCCGGCGGGCGCTCCACCGGGCCCTCGGGCCCCAGCCAGACATGGGTGAAGCCGCGCTCGGCGTGGCGCATGCGCCAGGACAGCATCTCCTGGGCGCAGGCAGCCAGGATCGCCGCATGCCCGGGATCGCCCGCGAGGTCGCGTTGGCGTCCGGGATCCGAGGCAAGGTCGAAGAGCAGCGGCGGCAGCCCCGCGAAATGGACGTACTCGTAGCGCTCGGAGCGCAGCACCGCGAGGCCGCATGCGTCGGAATCGAGGCCGAGCGCGCGTTCCGGCGCCTGGCCGGCGACGTCGCGGAAATCGAACTCCCAGTGGGCCGCCTGCCGCCACCCGGCGGGCGTGCCGCCGTCGAGCCAGGGCCTGAGCGGCCGGCCGTCGCAGGCGGGCGGAACGGACACGCCCAGCCAGTCGAGGATGGTCGGCATCACGTCGACGCTTTCCGTGAAGGCCTCGACCGTGCGGCCGTGGCCCGCCGGCCGGCGCGGGTCGCGCACGACCAACGGGATGTGGAAGGCCTCGTCGAACCAGCCCTCCTTGCCGAGCATCCAATGGTCGCCCAGCGTCTCGCCATGGTCCGAGGTCACGACCACGAGCGTGTCGTCCAGCGCGCCGGTCTCCTCGAGCCGGGCCACGACCCGGCCGACATGATGGTCCATCTCGGCGATCAGACCGTAATAGGTCGCGCGCAGCCGGCGCAGGTCGCCGTCCGACAGCCTGCCGGGATGGATCTCGTGCCCGCGCACCCAGGCCCCGGTCGGGAAGGTCTCCATCCGCCAGCGCAGCCAGGGGTGCATCGCCGCCTGCTCGGCCGGGCTCGGCGCCCGGATCGGATCCGGCACGCAGGCCGGATCGACGGCCTGGTGCCAGGGCTCGGGCGCGATCCAGGGCGGATGGGGGCGCAGATAGGCGAGATGGGCGAACCACGGCCGGTCGCCCTGCCCGTCCAGCCAGGACAGGAAGCGGTCGGTCAGGTAGGCGGTGTCGCTGTCCGCCGCGGCATAGCGCGCGGGCGCCGCTAGCGGGCCGTCGGCATGCCCCTCCGGCGGGCGGTAGAGGTCGCGCGTCTCGGGCGGGACGTCGTGGCCGAGGTCGCGCAGGTGCTCCGCCCAGGGCCGCATGTCCTCCAGCATCACGCAGCCTGCCTCGAACCCGGCCATCACCCCTTCGTAGGTCTTCAGCGCGGGATCCCCCGGCGGATGCAGGCGGGGGTCGGCCGAAGTGTCGGTATAGCCGAACAGGGCCGGCGCGACGCCGGCCCGCCGCGCCTCGCGCGGGAGGGTGGCATGGCGGGCGTCCAGCGGCGTCCCGTTGCGCACCGAGCGATGGTTCATCGCATAGAGCCCGGTTAGCAGGCTTGCGCGCGCCGGGCCGCAGGGCGATGCGACGGTGTGGTGCCGCCGGAACAGCGTCGCGCGCGCGGCCAGCGCGTCGAGGTTCGGCGTGCGCACCGCGGTATGCCCCAGGCGGGACAGGCAGTCGCCCCGCCACTGGTCGGCCACGACGAAGAGGACGTTGCCGGGATGCGTCATGAGGTCACCTCGTCGGGGCGGGCCAGGATCCGCCGGCGGCGCTGCAGCAGCCAAGCGGCAATGGAGACGTTCAGCAGGTTCCAGCCGAGCCCGTTGACGAAAGCGGCGCCGTAGGATCCCGTGACATCGAAGATCAGCCCCGACATCCAGCCCCCGAGGGCCATGCCGAACAGCGTCGCCATGATGACGACCCCGACGCGCGTGCCCGCCTCCCCGGGCGGGAAGAACTCCCGCACCACCAGGGCATAGCTCGGGACGATGCCGCCCTGGAAGAGGCCGAACAGCGCCGAGATCACGTAGAGCGAGGTCAGGCCGTCGAACCACAGGTACAGGAACAGCGCGACGCCCTGCAGCGTCGAGCCAAGCAGCAGCGTCGACAGTCCGCCGATGCGGTCGGCGACCCAGCCCGACGCGATCCGGCTGATGATGCCGAAGCCCAGCATCAGGGAGAGCATCTCGGCCCCACGTGCCGCGCCGTAGCCGAGATCCCCGCAATACGCCACGATATGGACCTGTGGCATGGCCATGGCTACGCAGCAGGCAAGGCCCGCCACCACGAGCAGCGCCTGAAGCGCACGCGGCGAAAGGCCCGCGCCCGCGGCCAGGGCGCCCCCCGGCGCCGCGCCGGCGCCGATCGCCGGGCCGACACCCACGCGACGGCGCATGGCGATGGCCAGCGGCAGCAGCGTGACCAGGCAGAAGATCCCGATGCCCACGTGGGTCGCCCGCCACCCGGCGGTCGAGACGAAATGCTGCACGACGGGAGGCCAAGCGGTCCCCGCAAGATAGCTGCCGGAGGCACAGATCGCGACTGCGAAGCCCCGACGCCGCTCGAACCAGTGGGTGATGTCGGCCAGCAGCGGGCTGAAGCTCGCCGAGGCACCGAGCATCCCGATCAGCAAACCCTGAATCGCCGCGAACTCGACGATCCCGGTCGCGAAGGCGGACAGGACATAGCCCAGCGCGAGCGCTACCGCGCCCAGGGCGAGCGGGACCGCCACCCCGAACCGGTCTGCCAGCCGCCCCATCAGGACGCCGCCAAAGGCGAAGCCGATCATGGTCAGGGAATAGGGAAGCGCGGCGCCGGCCCGTGCCACGCCGAACTCGGCCTCCACCGCCGGGAGCACCACGACCACCGACCACATGCCGACGCCGCCGATGGCGCTGGCCACGACGGCCAGCGCAAGCCGCCTCCAGGCCGCCGGAGAATCCGTGACGCCGTCCGCCGCCATTTCCATCACGCCCGCACCCGACCCATAACAGCCCCTGCGACAGGTCTATCCGCCGGAATGCCGGTGGGGCAAGACGCCCTCGGCCAGGGAATGCAGCGGAGCGGCCGGAAAGGGCGAGGATATGATACGGAAGTGCAATTCCTGCGCCCCGACCGCCCCTTACCATCGGAGCGTGCGCCCGACGGACGGCGCAAGGGAGGGACCCGCATGGTCCACGGCACCTCGCGCCGCACATTCATGGCATCGGCGGCGGCTATCCTCTGCCTCCCGCGCGGAGCGGCAGCGGCGGCCAAGGGCGCGGAAAGCCTCCCGGTGGTCCGCATCGGCACGCTGAAGTTCGGCACCGTCAGCTGGGAGCTGGAGACGATCCGCGCCGCCGGCCTGGACCGCGAGGCCGGCATCCAGCTGGAGATCGTCGACTTCGCCGGGAACCAGGCGACCCAGATCGCGCTGCAGGCCGGCGCCGTCGACATGATCGTGTCGGACTTCGTCTGGGTGGCCCGCCGACGGGCCGTCGGCGAGGACCTGTCCTTCCTGCCCTATTCGACCGCCGTGGGCGCGCTTATGGTCCCGCCGGGCTCGCCCGTCGCGGCCATCCCCGACCTGCAGGGCCGGCGCATCGGCGTCGCGGGCAGCCGCATCGACAAGAGCTGGCTGCTGCTCCTCGCTCTAGCCAGGCAGCGGCACGGCCTGGACCTGGAGCGAGCGGCCGAGGTCGTCTATGGCGGGCCGCCGCTGCTGAACCAGCAGGTGGAGACCGGCCGCCTGGACGCCGTGCTGAACTACTGGCACTTCGCCGCCCGGCTCGAGGCCAGGGGCATGCGCCGGCTGGTGGGCGTGGACGAGATCATGCGCGCGCTCGGGATCGAGGCCGAGATCCCGGCCGTCGGCTACGTCTTCCGGGAATCCTGGGCGGGCCGCGACGAGGCGGCCATCAAAGGCTTCGCCGCGGCATCGCGCGCGGCAAAGGACCTGATGCTCAGCTCGGACGCCGCCTGGGAGCGCCTGCGCCCCCTGATGCAGGCCGAGGACGAGGCGACCTTCCTGCGGCTTCGCGAGCGCTACCGCGAGGGCATCCCGCGCCGATGGGGATCCGAGGAGCGCGCAGGCGCCGCCCGGCTCTTCGCGATCCTGGCCGAATTCGGGGGCAGCGACCTGGCCGGCGACGTGACGAGCCTGGACCCCGGCACCTTTTGGCCGGGAGTCGCGTTCTGATGCGCCTGCCCTCGCCCCGGCTGCTCGGCTTCGTTGCGTCCCTGGCGCTCTTCGCCGCCATCTGGCAGCTCGGCGCCGCCATGGCAGACAGCCGCAGCCTGCCATCGCCCTCGGCGGTCGCGACGGTGCTGCTCCGCGAAGCCATGAACGGCAACCTGGCCTACCATCTCGGCGCCACGCTGGGCCGGGTCGCCGCGGCATTCCTGGTGGCCTACGCCATCGGCGCCGCCATCGGCGTCGCGCTCGGCCGCTCGCGCCGGCTCGACATCCTGTTCGATCCCTGGCTCGTCTTCTTCCTGAACCTGCCGGCGCTGGTGACCATCGCGCTGTTCTATGTGTGGTTCGGGCTGACCGAGGCTGCGGCGCTGGCCGCGGTCGCGGCCAACAAGGTGCCGACCGTTGCGGTCGTGCTGCGCGAAGGGGCCCGGGCCCTCGACCGGCAGTATTTCGAGGTCGCGCGGGTCAACCGGTTCTCGCGCGCCGACCTGCTGTTCCACGTTGTTCTGCCCCAGCTCCAGCCCTATCTCGCCGCCGCGGCGCGCTCGGGCCTCGCGCTGATCTGGAAGATCGTGCTGGTGGTCGAGCTGCTGGGGCGCAGCAGCGGCGTGGGCTTCCAGATCCACCTCTTCTTCCAGGTCTTCGATGTCGCCGGCATCCTCGCTTACGCCCTGTCCTTCATCGCCGTGGTCCAGTTCATCGAGCTTGCGGTCCTCCAGCCTGCCGAACGCCGTGCCGCGCGCTGGCGGCCCGCCCCGTCTCGCGCTTGAGATCCGCTCGAAGCGCTTCGAGGGGCGGGAGGTCCTGCACGGCCTCCGGCTCGAAGTCGCGGCCGGCGAGGCCGTGGCCCTGATCGGGCCGTCCGGAAGCGGCAAGACCACGGCCCTGACGATCGCGGCCGGGCTGGACGAGGATTTCGAGGGCAGCGTGACGCTGGGTCCCGGCGTCCGGCTCGCCTACGTGTTCCAGGCCCCGCGCCTGCTGCCCTGGCGCAGCGTCCGCGACAACGTCGCGCTCGCGCTGCCCCGGGCGCAGCGGCGCGGCCCGACGGCCGACCGGCTGCTGGCGGAGGTCGGACTGGAAGGCTGCGCCGGCCAGTATCCCGGCGAACTCTCGGGCGGCATGCAGCGCCGCGCGGCGCTGGCGCGCGCCTTCGCGCTCGATGCCGACATCCTGCTGCTCGACGAAGCCTTCGTGTCCC
Organism: Arenibaculum pallidiluteum; assembly: GCF_017355985.1. Taxonomy (GTDB): domain Bacteria; phylum Pseudomonadota; class Alphaproteobacteria; order Azospirillales; family Azospirillaceae; genus Arenibaculum; species Arenibaculum pallidiluteum. Next base: position 29,568 of record NZ_JAFIQU010000030.1, on the reverse strand, counting down.
TGGACGGAAGCGCGGCGGCACTGCTGCGCTCGCGCCTCGCCGCCCATCTGGACGAGCGCGGGCGCAGCCTGCTGCTGGTCACCCACGATCTCGACGAGGCGCTGGAGCTTGCGGACCGCATCGTCCTGCTCGGCGGCACGCCGGCCCGTGACCTCGCGGACCTGCCGGTTCCCGGCGCGCGGAGCGCCCGTCCGCCGGACTTCGGCGAGCGCTTTCGCCGCGACCATGCCGAGATCCTGGCGAGGGCCGGCCTCCACGCGAAATGATCAGTTGGCCCCACGATATGATACTTTTGGGCAGCACGGTCGTGCGGATCCTTGCGCTAAGCTGGGCCCGGCGATGCTGACGCTCGGCGCTGGGCCGGCGGATCGCCTTGCTGGGAGCAAGCCATGAAGTGGAAGACCCCGAAGGTTGCCGAGATCGCCTGCGGCATGGAGATCAACTGCTACGCCAGCGCGAAGGTCTGATCGACCCGGCACCGCCGGCGGGGGGATCCCATGAGGATCGTCGTTCTCGGATCCGCCGCCGGCGGCGGCCTACCTCAATGGAACTGCGGCTGCGCGAACTGCCGAAGGGCACGCGCCGGCGATCCTGCCGTGCCCGCGCGCACGCAATCCTCGATCGCGGTCAGCGCCGACGGCCTACGCTGGGCGCTCTTCAACGCCTCCCCGGACCTGCGCCAGCAGGTCGCCGCGACGCCGGCGCTGGCGCCGCCCGATGGCGCGCTGCGTGGAACGCCACTGGCCTCGGTCGTTCTGACCAATGCCGATATCGACCACGTGGCCGGCCTGCTGAGCCTGCGCGAGGCGCAGCCCTTCGCCCTTTACGCCAGCGGGCGCATCCACGCCGTACTCGAGGCCAATCCCATCTTCGACGTGCTGGACCGTGACCGTGTCCCGCGACGGGCGCTGGAGCTGGGCGGGGCAGTGCCACTCTCCGACGCTGCGGGCGCCCCCATCGGCCTGGAGGTGACGCTGTTCCCCGTGCCGGGCAAGGTGCCGCTCTGGCTCGAGGGCGGCCGCCCCGCCGAGGAGCTGGCCGGCGAGGCCGGCGATACCGTCGGCGTCGAGGTGACCGACGGGCGCCGCCGCCTGCTCTACGTTCCCGCATGCGCGCGCGTGACGCCCGCCCTGCTCGACCGGCTGCATGGCGCGGACCTGTTGCTGTTCGACGGCACGCTCTGGGACGACGAGGAGATGGTGCGCCAGGGGCTCGGCCCGAAGACCGGGCCGCGCATGGGCCATCTGAGCGTCGGCGGCCCGCAGGGCAGCATTGCGGCCCTGCGCGAGGCCCGGGTGCGCCGGCGCGCCTTCATCCATCTCAACAACAGCAACCCCCTGCTCGCCGCGGATACGCCCGAACGGGCCGCCGCCGCCGCGGCTGGATGGGAGGTCGCCTCCGACGGCCAGGAGTTCATCCCATGACGGCAAGCACCTTGATGGCCGAGACGGCGCGCCCGATGACGCCCGACGAGTTCGAAGCCGCCCTGCGCGCGATCGGCGCCGAGCGCTACCACAACCTGCACCCGTTCCACCGGCTGCTGCATGCGGGCAAATGCACGCGCGACCAGGTGCGGGCCTGGGCGCTGAACCGCTACTACTACCAGAGCCGCATTCCGATGAAGGACGCCGCCCTGATGTCCCGGTGCGAGGATGCCGAGCTGCGCCGGATCTGGCGCCAGCGCATCGTCGACCATGACGGGACAGTCGCCGGCGAGGGCGGCATCGCGCGCTGGCTGCGGCTGACCGATGCGCTGGGCCTGGACCGCGACTACGTGGCGAGCTGCGAAGGCGTGCTTCCGGCGACTCGCTTCGCCGTCGATGCCTATGTGCGCTTCGTGCGCGAGCGGCCCCTGACCGAGGCGATCGCCTCGTCCCTGACCGAGCTGTTCTCGCCGGGCATCATCCGGGACCGTGTCTCCGGCATGCTCGCCGGGTACGACTTCGTCGACCGCGACGCCCTGGCCTATTTCGGCAACCGCCTGACCGAGGCGCCGCGCGATGCCGATTTCGCGCTCGCCTATGTCAAGCAGAGGTCCTGCACCGTCGCGGAGCAGCAGGCGGCGCTGGCTGCCCTGCGGTTCAAGTGCGACGTGCTGTGGTCCCAGCTCGACGCGCTCTATCTCGCCTATGTCGAGCCGGGCTTCGTGCCGCCGGGCGCCTGGCAGCCGCACGAAGGACTGCGGGGACCGGAATGACCGGGCCGCAGCCGATCGACGAGGCCACGACGCCGCGGTTGCCACGCCATGTGAAGCTGCGTTTCGACGAGGCGCGGGGTGCCTGGGTACTGCTGGCGCCCGAGCGGGTGCTGATGCCCGACGAGATCGCCTGCGACGTCCTCAAGCGGCTCGACGGGAAGACGCAGCTGGGAGCGCTGATCGACGCGCTCGCGCGCGACTACGAAGCGCCCCGCGATCTCGTGGCCGGCGACGTCACGGAACTCCTGCGCGACCTCGCAGGGAAGGGAATGGTTTCGCTATGACCGCACCGATCCCGATGGGACTGCTGGCGGAGCTGACGCACCGCTGCCCGCTGCAATGCCCCTACTGCTCGAACCCGGTCGAGCTGGCGCGGCCGGCCGGCGAGATCGACACCGCCACCTGGGCGCGCGTCTTCCGCGAGGCGGCCGGCCTGGGCGTGCTGCAGGTCCACCTGTCGGGCGGCGAGCCCTGCGCCAGGCGCGACCTTCCGGAGATCGTCGCCGCGGCGGCCGCGGCGGGGCTCTACACCAACCTGATCACCTCGGCCGTCACGCTCGACGAGGCGCGGCTGGCCACCCTGGTCGAGGCCGGCCTCGACCACGTGCAGATCAGCTTCCAGGATGCCGAACCCGCGGGCGCCGACCGGATCGCCCACATGCCGGGGGCGCATGCCAAGAAGCTCGCCGCGGCGCGGCTCGTCACGAAGGCCGGGCTGGCGCTGACCGTCAATGCCGTCGTGCATCGCCAGAACCTCGACCGGCTCGGCGCGATGATCGACCTGGCGCTCGAACTCGGCGCTCAGCGCCTGGAGGTCGCGCATGTCCAGTACTACGGCTGGGCCCTCGCGAACCGGGCGGCGCTGATGCCGACCCGCGCGCAGCTCGACCGCGCGACCGAGACGGTCGAGGAGGCGCGCAGGATCCATGCCGGGCGGCTGGTGATCGACTACGTGGTTCCGGACTACTACGCGACGCGTCCCAAAGCCTGCATGGGCGGCTGGGGCCGGCAGTTCCTGGTCGTCTCGCCCGCCGGCAAGGTCCTGCCCTGCCACGCCGCGGCCGGGATCGCCGGGCTGGTCTTCGACGACGTCCGCGAGAAGTCGCTGCGCGAGATCTGGGAGAACGGGGACGCGTTCCAGCGCTTCCGCGGCACCGCCTGGATGCCCGAGCCCTGCCGGGGCTGCGCGCACAAGGAGGAGGACTGGGGCGGATGCCGCTGCCAGGCCTTCGCGCTGACCGGCGACGCCGCCGCGACGGATCCCGCCTGCCGCCTGTCCCCGGCCCATGCGGCCATCGGCGGCCTTGCCACGGCCGAGGCGTCGGCCGCCCCGCCGGAGTTCCGCTATCGCCGGTTCGAGCGGGGAGCCGAGGCCCCTGCCCCTGCCCCTGCCCCTGCCGCCGCCGCACCTGCCTCCAGCCTGTCCGGCATCCCGGCGGTCTCCGCGCCCCACGAGCGCGTGGATCCGTGAGCCTGCGCGCAGGACCAGCGGCCCGCCACGGGGGATCGTGACGACGGGCGCATCGCCGGCGGTGCTGGTCCGCGGCGTGGGCGAGATCGGGTCCGCCATCGCGCACGCGCTGGCCCGCCGCGGGCGCGCCGTGGCGATCCAGGAAGCGCGGATGCCCATGACCGCCCGCCGGGGCATGGCCTTCGCCGATGCCGTATTCGACGGAAGCGCCTGGCTCGAGGGTGTCGAGGCGCGTCGGATCGATGCGCCGGACGCGGCCGCCCGCGCCATCGGCCGCGGCTTCGTCCCGGTGATCGCCGCCCCGGTCGAGACCGTCGTCGCGCTGCTGCCCTGGGCCGTCCTGGTGGATGCGCGCATGGCCAAGCGCGAGGCCCCGGACCGCGCGATCGGGCTGGCCCCGCTGACAGTCGGCCTCGGGCCCGGGCACAAGGCGGGCGCGACGGCCGACTGGGTCGTGGAGACCGCCTGGGGGCCGGACATGGGACGGGTAATGACATCGGGCGCGACCTTGCCCCTCTCGGGCGAGCCGCGGCAGGTCGGCGGCGCGGGCCGGGAGCGTTTCGTCTATGCCCCCGCCGGCGGCGTCTTCCGCACGGCCGCGCGCATCGGCGAGATGGTTGCGGCGGGGGCGACCATCGCCGAGATCGGTGGCATCCCGCTGCGGGCGCCGCTCGACGGCTCACTTCGCGGGCTCGTCCGCGACGGCGTGCCGGTGCCGGCGGGAACCAAGGTGATCGAGGTGGATCCGCGCGGTGCTGCCGGCCAGGTCTCCGGGCTCGGCGAGCGGCCGCGGCATATCGGCGAACGGGTCGCCGAGGCCGTCGGGCGCCATCTCGACGGCCTCGGCGACCTCTGAAAGGGATTTCAGGCGATACGCATGAAGGACGCCAGCGCCCGCCGCTCCTCGACGCTCGAGCGGATGCGCTTCACCAGCCCATTCAGGGTGAAGGGCTTCAGGATGAACGGCACCATGGAGTTCGGCTGGTCGTCGCCCGACATCAGGATCACCTGCGTGTCGCAGCGCTCGATAAGGTCGGCGGCAAGGTCGTGCCCGTCGTCCTGCGCGAGGTGAACGTCTACGAGACAGACATCCGGCTCCTCGACGGCGGCCGCCGCCAGGGCCTCGGCCGCCGTCGCGCAGGGGCCGCAGATGGCGAAGCCGGCGCGCTTCAACGCCTCCGAGATCAGCGCCCGCATCAGCGGGTCGTCGTCTGCAACAAGGATCTTCGCTTCGCGCATCCAGAGCTCCAGCCGCACGGCCTGACGGCAGCCAAACCGAACCATCGGCCAGCTTCTACGCAGGAACTATATCTTTTAGGTTAAAGGCTGATGACCGAAACCAGCATTACGACTGAGGCATTCCCGCGCAGCTCCCTCGACAAGGACGGCGAGTTGGTCTCTAGTCGCCGCGCGGGCCCGCGCGGCGACTAAAATGCCGGGACCGCCGCAGCCGAAGATCGTCAGGGGATGGATGGGCTCGGGGATGAGGATCGCCTTCTGCACGACAGCAGACCTCACGGGCACGGTGATCCTGAATGCCGTCCTGCCGCTGCTCGCGGCCGACGAGGTCGTGGTCTTCCTGTCGGCCCGCAAGCGCGCGACCGACGAGATGGTGCCCTCGCTCCGCCACGCCTGGTTCTACGAGCGCAGCTTTCCCATGGAGATCCTCTTCCCCAGCCTGGATGCGGCGTATCCCGATGGCGGCGGGGACCTGCTGACCCCGCGCCAGCTGGCCCGGCGCTATGGCGTCCCCATGACGCGCGTCGCGACGCCCGAGGATTGGCGCGGCGCCTCCGGGATCCTCGCCTTCCGGCCGGACCTGGTGGTCAGCTCGCGCTTCGGCTTCAAGTTTCCGGACGCGCTGATCGAGGCGGCGCCCGGCCGGGTCCTGAACCTCCATCCCTCGGCCCTGCCCGCCTATCGCGGGCAGTTTCCCGTGCTGCGCGCGCTGGCCGCTGGCGAGACCGCGATCGGCTGCACGCTGCACCACGTTGCGACGGGATTCGACGAGGGGGATATCGCCCTGGTCACGTCGATCCCCGTGGCGCCGGGGCGCAGCAACTTCTGGCATGTCCTGAACGCGTACCGGTCCGGCATCCCCCTGATCGCCGAGGCCGTGCGGATGGCGCGCGCGGGCGAAGCTCTGCCCCGCCGCCCGCAGGGCCCCGGCGCACCGCCGAGGGGTTTTCCCGACGAGAACGAGATCGCCGCGGCAGCGGCTGCCGGCTGGAAGCTCGTCGACCCCGCCGAGCTGGACGGGCTGCTGGCGCGCTTCCGGGGGTCCGAGGCAGTCCCGCTTCCGGCCGCCCCGCCCGCGGCGGCCACCGGCAGCTGAGGCGCAGGGAACGGGCGGCGGCGATATGCTTAAGCGTTCTTTAAGCGGTGGGGCGTCTCATGGTTAAGCATGGGCGTCGGCCAGACGCCCCATCATACTTCGCCCGCGGATCCGGCATGGCGCTGCAGCGTCCCTTCCTCGTTTTCCTCGGCGATTCAAAGGACATCCGGGAGGCCAAGACGGCTTTCGGCGTGGTCCAGTGGCGCCCGGAGTGGTGCATCGGGCAGCACCGCATGCCCGGATGCGGCCATGATCTCGGACTTCCCGACCTGACGATCGGGGAAGCCGCGGGTGCGGGCGCCAGGACGCTGCTGATCGGCCTCTCGACCGCGGGGGGCCTGTTCCGGCCCCAGTGGCTGCCGACGCTGCTCGAGGCCATCGCGGCAGGGCTCGACATCGCCGCCGGGCTCCACGACTGTCTGGGCGCCGTCCCCGAACTCGCAGAGGCGGCGCGGCGACGCGGCGTGACCCTGCACGACATCCGCCACCACCGCGGCCCATTTCCGCCGGCGACGCTGGCGCCGCGGCGCGGAAGGCGGCTGCTAACCGTCGGGACGGACCAGAATCTCGGGAAGAAGTACACGGCCCTCGCCATCGAGCGCGAGCTGCGCCGCCGGGGCATCGATGCCGATTTCCGGGCGACAGGGCAGACCGGGATCATGATCTCGGGCCACGGCATCCCGCTCGACGCGCTTACCGGCGCGTCTGCCATCGGCGCCGTCGAGGCGCTTACGCCCGCCAGCCATGACGACCACTGGGACGTGATCGAGGGCCAGGGCTGCGTCCTGTCGCCAGCCACCTCGGCTTCGCCAGCGCTTGTGGTCGGGGCCGCGGCGCAGGCCTACGTGCTGTGCCACGAACCGACGCGGACCCATATGAACGGCCTGCCCCACGTTCCGATCCCCGCGATCGGCGCCGTCATGGATGCGGTGCGGGCCATCGGCCGTGGCGTGAGCCCCGATGGGCGCTTCGTCGGTATCTCCGTGAACACCAGCGCGCTCGGCGCAGAGGAGGCGCGGACCCTGCTGGACGCCCTGTCGGAGGAATTCGGGATGCCGGCGACGGACCCGATCCGGTTTGGCGCGGAGCCGATCGTCGACGCGCTGCTGCGCGACTTCCCGACGCGGTCCCGCCCGGACGGGGCCGCGGCGCCGTGACCTCAGCGGCAGTCATCCGCCGCGGATCGCCGTCTCGGCGCCGACTGCGGCGCGCGGCCGGACTCATGGCCGGGCTCGCGGCCGCGATCATGCTGGCCGTCTGCGGCGCGGCGACGGCCTTCGCCGAGGCCCCGCAGGCCGAGGCGGCCCGCGCATCCGCGTCAAGGCCGCTCGTCTTTCTGATCACCTGGCGCGGCTGCGAGCAGGCGTGCCGCGGCTTTCACGACTATGTCGCCCGCATGAAGCTGCCGGTGGAAGTGGTCGAGCGCGACGCCGGCCAGGACCGCCGCGCCATCGGGGGTCTGGTGGACGAGGCCCGGGCGCGCCGGGCCGCGGCCATCGTGACCTGGGGCAACGACGTGACCTACGAGGTGGTCGGCCCATACGACGCGGTGGATCCCGCCCGCCACGTCACCGACATACCCGTCGTCTACATGTATGTGTCCGGGGCCGTCGAAGGGAAGATCAGCAGGGGCGAGGACGCGACCGGGCGGCCCAACATCGCGGGAACGGACTACGTCGTGCCGCTGAGCGCCCAGATCAACGCCATCAATGCCTACCGGCCGAGCCGGCGGATCGGCATGCTCTACGATCCCGCCCAGGAGGGCTCGGTCCAGCGCATGGAGGCGATCCGCGACCTGGCGCCCAGGATGGACTTCACTCTGATCGCCGTTCCGCTGCCCCTCGGCGCCACGGGAAGGCCCGACGCCGCGCGCCTCGCGGAGGCCATGGATACGCTGGCGGCGCAACAGCCGGACTTCGTCTATTTCGGCCTCTCGTCCTTCCTGATCCAGCAGGTCAAGCCGTTCACGGCGCTGGCGCTGGAGCGCGGCCTACCCGTCTTTTCCGGTGGGCAGCTCCCCGTCGAGCAGGCCGACGCGCTCCTGGGGCTGTTCACGCGCCTGGACCAGATCGGCGCACTGGCGGGCTCGCAGGTGGAAAGCATCCTGACGCAGAACATCGCCCCGGGCGAAATGCCCATTGCAAGGCTGAACAGGTTCACGCTGATGGTGAACATGTCGGTCGCACGGACCCTGGAGGTCTACCCGCCGATCAGCATCGTCCGCGTCGCCGATTTCATCAAGGTGGAGCAGTGATCCAGCCCGCCGCCCGCCCTTCACCCGCCCCGCGAGCCAGCGAGATGACGACCACCCTGGTGGCAGCTCCCAGCACCTTCTCCGTAACCTCGCGCGCGATCGTCAGGCTCGGGAACGTCAGCGCCAACCTGCGCACTGCGCGGCAGCACCTGCCGCCGGCGGCGCGGATCTACGCCGTCGTGAAGGCCGACGCCTACGGCCATGGCATGGCCGAGGTCGCGACGAGCCTCGCCGCGGCGGGCGTGGACGCCTTCGCCGTCTCGAGCGCGAGCGAGGGCGCGGAGCTGCGCGAGGCCGGCATCCGGCAGCAGATCCTGGTCCTGGGGCCGCTGCTGCGCGACGATGCGCGGACGCTGATCTCCAACGATCTCACTGTAACCCTGAACTCGGCCGAGATGCTCGAGGCGCTGCAGGCCGAATCCGCCCTGCAGCGGCGGCGCGCGCTGGTCCATGTGCGCGTGGATCTCGGATGCGCCGGACAGGGCATGCCGGTGGAAGCGGCGACGGCGGTCGTGCGCACGGTCGCAGCCTCGGGCTCGGTTGTCCTCGACGGCGTCTACGCCCATGGCTTCGCAGCCTACCGGGCCGACTATCCAGGCGTGCTGGACGAGGTGGCGGCTTTCGACGCGTGGGTGCAGGAGCTCGGCCGCATGCTGGGCCGCAGGCCCTTCGCCCATGTCCTGAGCAGCCCGGGCCTGGCGGTTCCGGGCGCTCGGGTCCACGACGCCGTTCGCCTGGGCTCGCTGCTCTACGGCATCAGGATGACGCCCGGCGGTCCAGACGGGCTGCGCCCTGCGCTCGAGATCCGGTCCATCGTCTCGGAGATCAAGATCATTCCGCCGGGAACGCGGCTCGCCTACGAGGCCGGGCTGACGGCGGACAGGACCATCAAGGTGGCCGTGGTCGCGGCGGGCTTCGCCCATGCCCCGTTCCTGTCCGCCGACCGGAACGCCCAGGTGCTGATCCGCGGCCGGCGCGTCCCCGTCGCAGGCCGCGCCTTCATGACCTCGATGCTGGTCGACGTCACGTCGCTGCCGGATGTCGCTCCGGGCGACGAGGTGGTCGTGCTGGGCGCGGACGGCGACAATTCGATCACGGCCGAGGAGATCGCTGCGCGCAGCGGGGTGCGGCCCTCGGCGGTGCCGTTCCTGGGTCCGGCGATCAAGCGATTCCATGTGGACTGACAGCCCGGCACGATCCGGCGGCGGGGAATGTCTGCACGAGTTTTCGGCCGCGCCCGCGGCCCTGGTGTATGATGACCCGGCCCGGGCCGGGATCTGGAACGATCGGATGGCGGAGCGATGCGGGTTCTGACTTTGCTGGCGGCCATTCTGGTCTTGGCGACAGGTGCCGCGCAGGCGCAGACCGCCGGGCGCCAGCGGCCTTTCATCTACCTCATCAACTGGCGCGGCTGCGAGCAGGTCTGCGCCGGATTCCAGCAGTACTTCAGCGACAGGAAAATCGGCGTCGACATCGTGATGCGCGACGCGAACCAGTCGCGCAGCGCCGTCGCCGAATTCGTGAAGGAGGCGCGCCTGCTGCGCCCCGACGTGGTCGTGACCTGGGGCAACGACGTCACGCTGGAAGCGGTCGGCCGCTACGACAGTGTCGATCCCGAGAAGCACCTGACCGATCTGCCGGTCGTCTACATGTACGTCGCCGGGGCGGCCGAGGCGAAGATCTCGCGTTCCGAGGACCGCACCGGGCGGCCAAACCTGCTGGGCACGGACTATGTCGTGCCGCTGGAGGCGCAGGTGAACGCCATGCGCACCTACAGGCCGCTGCGCCGCCTCGGCATGCTCTACGACACGACGCAGCCCGCCTCGGTGCTGCGCATGCAGCAGATGAAGGCGCTTTCGACCGAGCTCGGTTACGAGCTGATCGCCCTTTCCATTCCGGTGGGCAAGGACGGCAAGCCCGATCCGGCGAGCCTGCCGGCTCTGACCCAGGAACTGCGCAGCGCCGAAGTCGATTTCGTCTATTTCGGCCTGTCGACCTTCCTGATCCAGCGCATGAAGCAATTCACGGCGCTTGCCGTGGAGGAGCACCTGCCGGTCTTCACCGGCGGTCCGCTGCCCCTGCTGCAGGCGGACGCGCTCCTGGCCCTCTACGTTCGGCTGGACCAGATCGGCGCGCTTGCAGGATCGCAGGTGGACCGGATCCTGAGAGACCCAAACCTGCGGTTGGACACGGCGCCAATCGAGAAGACGAACCGATTCTCCCTTGCGGTCAACATCCGGGTGGCCAAGCGGCTGGATGCGCCGCCGCCCGTCACCATCGCCCGCATCGCGGAGATCATCCAGTAGGGCGCCAGAAGGCGCGGAAGTCCGCGATTTCACGCCGGTGCTCGGCGCCAGGGCCCGATCCGGCAGGCGCCTCCACTGCAGCCGCGTGATGACGAGTTCGGCGCTGCATGGCTAAATATGCGCCAGGGGAGGATCGGCGGCCCCGGCCCTTCGCCGCGCGGCGGTCCAGTCGCGACGCGCCTCGGGCTCGGCACGGCGATTGCTACGCCCGGCCGGCAACCAACCAGAGAACGAGGCGAACATGGAAGGCATCACGCGAGCGTCCCTTTTCACCGTCGGACGGCGCGCCGTCATCGCGGCCGTGCTCGGGGCGGGCACCCTGCTCGCGCTGCCGGCAGGTCAGGCGCTTGCGCAGTCGGCGGCCAAGGTGAAGGTCGCCGGCATATATACCGTCCCCATCGAGCAGCAGTGGGTCAGCCGCATCCACAAGGCCCTGAAGGCCGCCGAGGCCCGCGGCGAGGTCGAGTACGTCTGGTCGGAATCGGTTGCCAACACCGACTATGAGCGCGTGATGCGCCAGTACTCCGAGGCCGGCAACCAGCTCATCGTCGGCGAGGTCTTCGGCGTCGAGCGCCCGGCCCGCGCCGTCGCCCGCGACTATCCCAAGACGGCCTACCTGATGGGGTCCAGCTTCGGTCCCGCGGGCAAGAACTTCGCCGTCTTCGACAACTGGATCCAGGAGCCCGCCTACCTGACCGGCCTGATCGCAGGTGCCATGACGAAGTCGAATCACATCGGCATGGTCGGCGGCTACCCGATCCCCGAGGTGAACCGGCTGATGAACGCCTTCATGGACGGCGCGAAGGAGATCAACCCGGCCGTCCGGTTCTCCGTCACCTTCATCGGCTCGTGGTTCGACCCGCCGAAGGCCAAGGAGGCGGCCTTCGCCATGATCGACCGCGGCGCCGACATCATGTACGCGGAGCGCTTCGGCGTCTCGGACGCCGCCAAGGAGCGCAAGGTGCTGGCCATCGGCAACGTCATCGACACCCAGGCCCAGTATCCCGACACGGTCGTGGCCAGCGCCCTCTGGCACATGGAGCCGACCATCGACCGGGCCGTGAAGGCGGTCCGGGACGGCACCTTCACGGCCGAGGACTACGGGCAGTACAGCGCCATGAAGTTCGGCGGGTCGAGCCTGTCGCCGCTGGGCACCTTCGACGGCAAGATCCCGGCCGCCGCCCTGGAGAAGGTGAAGACCCGCCAGCAGGAGTTCCTGGACGGCCTGTTCCGCGTGAACGTCAACGACGCCGAGCCCAAGTCGACGCCGTGACGGTATCTGCTCCACTGCGCGAGCCGGAGGTCGTCCTCCGGCTCGCCGGCATCACCAAACGCTTCGGACCACTGCTCGCCAATGACGGAATCTCGCTCGAGCTCCGGCGCGGCGAGGTTCTGGCGCTGCTCGGCGAGAACGGCGCCGGCAAGACCACCCTCATGAACATCCTGTTCGGCCACTACGTGGCCGATGCCGGCCATGTGGAGGCGTTCGGCCGGCCCCTGCCCCCGGGATCGCCGCGGGCGGCGCTGGACGCCGGGATCGGCATGGTGCACCAGCACTTCACCCTGGCCGAGAACCTGACGGTTCTCGACAACGTGATCCTGGGCACCGAGCCGCTCTGGCGACCCTGGTCCGACCGGGCCGGGGGTCGCCGGCGCCTGCTGGACCTGGCGTCCCGCTTCGGGCTCGCCGTGGATCCGGACCGCCCGGTCGGGTCCCTGTCGGTGGGCGAGCGCCAGCGCGTCGAGATCCTGAAGGCGCTCTATCGCAATGCGCGGATCCTGATCCTTGACGAGCCCACGGCCGTGCTGACGCCGCAGGAATCCCTCGGCCTCTTCGCGACGCTGGGGCGCCTTACCGCCGATGGGCTTTCGGTCGTCTTCATCAGCCACAAGCTGCACGAGGTGCTGGCCGGCAGCCAGGAGGTCGCCGTCCTGCGCGGCGGGCGCCTGGTCGCGCGCCGGCGCACCACCGAGACAACCCGCGCCGAACTGGCCGAGCTGATGGTGGGCCGCCCGGTGACCGCGCCGCGGGCGCTTCCACTTGCGCCGGGCGAGCCCGTGCTGGCGCTCGCGGGCGCAACGGTGGCCGCTCCGGCTGGCCCGCCGGCGCTGGATGCCGTGGACCTGACGGTGCGCCGTCACGAGATCCTCGGCATCGCGGGGGTGTCCGGCAACGGTCAGACGGCGCTGGCGGACCTGCTCTCGGGCGTGGCCGAGCTTGCGGCCGGGCGGATGGTGCTTCTCGGCAGCGAGATCGTTGCCCCCTCGGCGCGCGAGCTCGTCCGGCGGGGCGTCGCCCGAATCCCCGAGGACCGGCACGCCACCGGCCTCGTGCCCGGCATGGCGGTCTGGGAGAACCTGATCGCCGAGCGCTACCGCGAGCCGCGTTTCTCGCGCTGGGGCTTCCAGCGCCGCGGCGGAGCCATGGCCCATGCGCGCGCGCTGATCGCGCGCTACGACGTGCGCGGGCCGGGTCCGGCCGCCATGACGCGCCTCCTTTCCGGCGGAAACATGCAGAAGCTCATCCTGGGGCGCACATTGTCCGAGCGCCCGAGCCTGATCGTGGCGAGCCAGCCGACCCGCGGCCTCGACATCGGCGCCGTCACCTACGTGCAGGAGCAGCTGCTGGAGGCGCGCGCAGCCGGCGCCGCCGTGGTCCTGATCTCCGAGGACCTCGACGAGATCCTGGCGCTCTCGGATCATGTCGCCGTGATGGTCCGGGGCAGGCTGTCGCCGCCCCTGCCCCGCGCCGAGGCCACGATCCAGCGTCTCGGCCTGCTGATGGCGGGCCACTGGGAGGAGCATGGCGCCATCGCGCAGGCCGGAGCCGCCCATGCGTCTTGAGCCCCGCGCCTCCGTCCCGCTGACGCTCGGCCTGCTGGCGCCCGTGGGCGCCGTCGCCGCCGCCCTCGCGATCTGCGCCGCCCTGGTGGCCTGGAGCGGCGCCTCGATCCCGCGCGCCTACGCCCTGCTGGCCGAAGGCGCCCTGGGCAGCCGCCTCGCCCTGACAGAGACGCTGACCCGCGCAACTCCGCTGATCCTGACGGGCCTCGCCGCCGCCGTCGCCTTCCGCGCACGCTTCTGGAACATCGGGGCGGAGGGGCAGCTCTATCTCGGCGCGCTGGTCGCGGCCTGGCTCGGCGGAGGGCTTCTCGACCTGCCGGGCTGGACCCTGGTGCCTACGGTGCTGATCGCTGGGGCGCTCGCCGGCTCGCTGCTGCTGGCCGGCCCCGCCGTCCTGAAGACGCGGTTCGGCGTCGACGAGGTGGTGACGACGCTGCTGCTGAACTTCGTGGTCCTGCTCTTCGTATCCATGATGCTGGAGGGTCCCATGAAGGACCCGATGGGCATGGGCTGGCCGCAGAGCGCCCCGGTCCTTCCCGAGGCCGAGCTGCCGCGCTTGGCCGAGCGCACACGCCTGCATGCCGGGCTGATCCTGGCGCTGCTCGCCGCGGCCGCGGTCTGGGTGATGACCGCGCGCACGGTCTGGGGCTACGAGGCCCGCGCCGTCGGCGGAAACCCGCGCGCCGCCGCCTTCGCCGGCATCCCGGTCGCCTGGGTCATGGTGCGCACGGCCCTGATCTCCGGTGCCCTGGCTGGGCTCGCCGGCGCGGTCGAGGTGACCGGGCTGAAGGGCTACCTGACGCTCGACCTTTCGCCGGGCTTCGGCTACGGCGGCATCGTGGTCGCCATGCTGGCCCAGCTCCACCCCGCGGGGGCGGTCGCGGCGGCGGTCTTCGTCGCCGGGATCTTCGTGGGATCCGACGCCATGAGCCGGGGCGTCGCCGTTCCGACCTACATCGCCGACGTGATCGTCGCGGTCAGCCTGATTTGCATGCTGGTCGCGACGCTCCTCGTCCGCTTCCGGCTGCGGAAGGGCTGAGGCCATGGCGGAGATCCTGGAGCTGGTCCTTTCCGCGGCGTTCTGGACGGCCGTGCTGCGCATCGCCATGCCCTACGTCCTGGGCACGCTGGGCGAGCTTCTGTGCGAACGTGCCGGCGTCCTGAACCTCGGCATCGAGGGCATCATGACGCTGGGCGCAATGGCCGGCTGGATGGCGGTCTACCAGGGCGCGGACCTCTGGACCGGCGTGGCCGTCGCAGCCCTTGCCGGGGCCGCGCTCGGCCTGCTGCATGCGGTGCTGACCGTGCCTCTCGGCCTGTCGCAGCACGTGGCGGGGATCGGAGTGACGCTGCTCGGCACCAGCCTGACCTACTTCACCTACCGCATGGTGCTACCCCAGGCGACGACGCCGCCCACGATCGAGCCGTTCCGCCCCTGGCCGATCCCGGGCCTTTCCGAAATCCCGGTGCTCGGCCCGTCGCTGTTCTCGCAGACCCCGCTCGCCTATGCCGCGCTGGGGCTGGTCGCGCTGGTCGCCTACGTCCTCTACCGCACGCCGGTGGGCCTGGGCCTGCGCATGGTCGGCGAGAACCCGGCGGCGGCGGAAGCCCAGGGCCTCAGCGTCACGGGGCTGCGCATGGGGGCGGTCTGCGCCGGCAGCGCCCTGATGGCCGTGGGCGGCGCGTTCCTGACCCTGTCGGCCTTCAACGCGTTCTTCTTCAACATGCTCAACGGGCGCGGCTGGATCTGCATCGCGCTGGTCGTCTTCGCGTCCTGGCGGCCCGGGAAGGCGCTTCTGGGCGCGCTGCTCTTCGCGGGGTTCGATGCCCTGCAGCTCAGGCTGCAGCAGATCGTCGGGCCCGCGCTGCCCTATCAGGTCTTCCTGATGATGCCCTATCTCCTGAGCATCCTGGCGCTGGTGGTGATGGCCCGCCGCGCAGCATATCCCAAGGCCCTGATGGTACCCTACCGCAAGGGGGAACGCTGACCCATGGACGTGATCCTGCGCCGCGCCACGCTGCCCGACGGGCGCACCGGCATCGACATCGGAATCCGTGACGGCCGGATCGCCGCGGTGGAGCCGAACCTCCAGGCCGCCGCGCCCGAGGAGATCGACGCCACCGGCCGGCTGGTGACGCCGCCCTTCGTGGATGCCCATTTCCACATGGACGCGACGCTGAGCTACGGCATTCCCCGCGTGAACCGGTCGGGGACGCTGCTGGAGGGGATCGCCCTGTGGGGCGAGCTGAAGCCCCTGCTGACGCATGACGCGGTGATCGAGCGGGCGCTGGCCTATTGCGACTGGGCGGTGGGCCGCGGCCTGCTGGCGATCCGCAGCCATGTCGACATCTGCGACCCGCGCCTGCTCGCCGTCGAAGCGCTGGTCGAGGTGAAGCGGCATGTGAAGCCCTACCTCGACCTTCAGCTCGTAGCCTTCCCGCAGGACGGCTACTACCGCTATCCCGGCGCCGTCGAACTGCTCGACCGCGCGCTCGACCTCGGCGTCGACGTGGTCGGCGGCATCCCCCATTTCGAGCGGACCATGGCCGAGGGCGCGGCCTCGGTCAGGGCGCTGTGCGAGATCGCGGCCCGGCGCGGCCTTCCGGTCGACATGCATTGCGACGAGACCGACGATCCCCTGTCGCGCCATGTCGAGACGCTGGCCTACGAGACGCAGCGCCTGGGCCTGCAGGGGCGGGTCACGGGCTCGCACCTGACCTCCATGCACAGCATGGACAACTACTACGTCTCCAAGCTGGTCGCCCTGATGGCGGAGGCGCGGCTGAACGTCATCGCCAACCCGCTGATCAACATCGTCCTCCAGGGCCGCCACGACACCTTCCCCAAGCGCCGCGGCATGACGCGGGTCACCGAGCTGGCGGCGGCCGGGCTCGACGTCGCATTCGGCCACGACTGCGTGATGGACCCCTGGTACTCGCTGGGATCCGGCGACATGCTCGAGGTCGCGCAGATGGGCCTGCACGTCGCCCAGATGACCAGCCAGGAAGCCATGCGCGCCTGCTTCATGGCCGTCACCGAGGTGCCCGCCCGCATCCTAGGCCTGGAGGGTTACGGCCTCGCTCCCGGCTGCAACGCCGACCTGGTGATGCTCCAGGCCGCCGACCCGGTCGAGGCGATCCGCCTGCGGGCAGCCCGGCTGCTGGTGATGCGGCGCGGGCGCGTGATCTCGCGCATGGCGCCGGTCGAGGCGCAGCTCGCCCTGCCCGGCCGTCCCGGACGCGTGACGTTCCAGGCTTCACCCGCGGCGTGACACTCCGTTCGGCTGGCGTGCCGGAACCAAGATGATACTGGTTCGCAGGTCCATGGCCGGCTAGGGTCCATCCGCGGGCAGGCCCGGCAGGTAGGCGGATGGGCGAAGAGAATTTGCGCGGAATTGCCACGGTGCATGCCTCCATCGACTTCCGGAGGGTGATCGAGGCGTCGCCGAACCCCTACATGCTCCTGGACCGGGAGTTCAGGTATGTCTGGGCGAACCAGGCTTACCTGAACGTCACCAGGCGCCGGCTCGAGGACCTTCTGGGCCTCAGCCTCTTCGAGGCGTTCCCCTCGGGCCCCCATGATCCCGGCGGGAACAACGAGGCACAGCTCCGCGCCTCGCTGGAGCGGGTCTTCGCGGAAGGCCGGCCGAACGTCCTGGCCGTGATCCGCTATGCGATTCCGGGCCCCGACGGGCGCTCCTTCGACGAGCGCTTCTGGAGCGCCAGCCATACGCCGATCCTCGACGAGCACGGCGAAGTCGGCCTCGTCCTCCAGCAGACCAACGACGTGACCGAGCTGCAGCGGCTGCGCGCCGCCGTGGCCGCCGGGGCGGACCGCAGCTTCCAGTCCCACATGGACGCGATCGGGGCCGGCGTCTTCCGCCGCGCCCAGGCGGTCCAGGAGGAGAACAGGAACCTCGAAACCGAGCGCCACCACCTGCGCGAGCTGTTCCGCCAGGCGCCCGGCTTCGTTGCCGTGCTGCGCGGGCCCGATCACGTCTTCGAGATCGCCAACGACGCCTACCTCCAGCTCGTCGGCCGCAGCGACATCCTGGGCCGCCCCACCGCCGAGGCGCTCCCGGAGATCCGGGAGCAGGGTTTCATCGCGCTGCTGGACGAGGTTCTGAGGACCGGCCGCCCCTATGTCGGGCAGGAGGTCCGCGTGCTCCTGCAACGCCGGCCGGGCGTGGAGCCGGAGGAGCGCTACGTAGACTTCGTGTACCAGCCCATCATGGGGCCGGACGGTGCCGTCTCCGGGATCTTCGTCCAGGGCAACGACGTCAGCGACCGCCACAGCTCCGTGAAGGCCCTCAGGGAGCTGAACGCGTCGCTGGAGGCCCGGGTCGCCGAGGCCGTGGCCGAGCGGGAGCAGGCACAGGCCGCCTTAATGCAGGCGCAGAAGATGGATGCCGTGGGACAGCTCACCGGCGGTGTCGCGCACGATTTCAATAACCTTCTCCAGGCGCTCGCCGGCTGCCTGAACCTGGTCGGGCGCCGGGTGAAGGACCCGGCGGTGGAGCACCTGCTGGAGGCGGGCCGCCAGGCCGTCGATCGCGGCGGCAAGCTGACACAGCAGCTCATGGCGTTCGCGCGGCGCCAGGCCCTGCGCCCGGAGGCCGTCGACGTGGCGGACGCGCTGCTCGGCATGTCCGAGCTGCTCGCACGGGCCCTGCGGGCCGATATCGCGCTCGACATCGACCTGGAGCCGGACCTCTGGCCGATCAAGGTGGATCCCACGCAGCTCGAGATGGCCATGCTGAACCTGGTGGTGAACGCCCGAGACGCGATGCCCGGGCCCGGCCGGCTCGGCATCCGCGCCCGGCGCCGCGTCGTCGCGCAGGGCGACGAGCCGGCGGGGCTCGCCGGCGAGTTCGTCGAGATCGCGGTCGCGGATACCGGCACGGGAATGGCACCCGAGGTGCTGGCGCGGGCGTTCGAGCCGTTCTTCACGACGAAGGACGTCGGCAAGGGTTCGGGCCTCGGCCTTGCGCAGATCTACGGATTCGCGCGCCAGTCCGGCGGCGCCGTGCATATCGAGAGCGCACCCGGCGCGGGCACGGCTGTCACCCTGCTGCTGCCGCGCTCCAGCGAGGCGCCCGTGCGCCGGCAGGCCGCGCAGCCGGTGTCCGGCGGTGCCGGGGGGTGCATCCTGATGGTCGAGGACGATCCGATCGTCGGCGGCATCATGGCCGTGGCGCTGGAGGACCGGGGCTACACGGTCCTGCGCGCGACCACGGCCGACGAGGCGCTCGCCCTGCTCGAAAATGGGGTCGCGGCCGACCTGGTCTTCACCGACGTGGTCATGCCAGGCGGCACGAGCGGGCTCGACCTCGCTCGGCTGCTACGGGCCGGAAGGCCAGAGCTGCCGGTGGTCCTGACCACAGGCTACAGCGAGGGCATGGGCGCCGACGAGGGATTCCGCATCCTCGGCAAGCCCTACCGCACCGAGGACCTGCTCGCCACCATCGAGGCGGCGCTGGCAGGGCGGCAGGGATAGGGCATCGCCGGAAGGGCGCCCGGCCGCCCTCTCGCCCGTCAGGCCGGCGTCTTGAACCGTGCCGCGAGCTGTTCCGCGTTCCGCGCCAGGATTCCTACGTCCGAGCCGACGGCGGTGAACAGGCAGCCGAGCTCGATGTAGCGCCGCGCGAGGGCCTCGTCTGGCGTCAGGATCCCGGCGGGCTTACCGCAGGCGTGGATCCGGGCAATGGCGTCCTCGATCGCGGCCTGCACCTCGGGATGCCTGAGGTTTCCGAGATGGCCCAGCGCCGCGGACAGGTCGCCCGGTCCGATGAACACGCCGTCGACGCCGTCCACCCGCGCGATCGCCTCCAGGTTCTCCAGGCCGAGCCGCGTCTCGACCTGGACCAGCACGCACAGCTCCTCCTCGCAGCGCAGGGCGTAGTCCTTGACCCGCCCGAAGCGGGTGGCCCGCGGCGCCGCGGCGTAGCCGCGCACGCCCTTCGGCGGGTAGCGGGTAAAGGCGACGGCGTCGCGCGCCTGTTGCTCGGTCTCGACATAGGGGATCAGCAGGGTCTGCGCCCCGATGTCCAGGACGCGCTTGATCGCGACCATATCGTTCCAGGGGACCCGCACCACCGGGTGGGCAGCGCCGCCGGCCGCGGCGGCCTGGAGCTGGGCGTAGACCATGGGCACCTCGTTGGGCGCATGCTCGCAGTCCAGGACCAGCCAGTCGAACCCGGCACCGGCCAGGATCTCCACCGTCACGTGGCTCGCCAGCGAGCTCCAAAGCCCGATCTGGAGGCGGCCCGCCTCAATGGCGCGCTTGAACGGGTTCGCGGGCAGATCCATGGTCGTCCCCTTCTGAAGCGCCGGCGCACCCGCAACTCATGCGGCGCCGGACTTCAAGGTTTAGCCGAGGCACCGCCGGCCGTCGACGCCGGCATGCGCCGTCCCGTTTGGCCGGACCGGGTAGCGCCTCCCCCGAAGGAGTTGCGGGCGCGGCGCCGGACCGCGGACCGCGCCGGGCGACACTCCCGCCCGGGAGGTGCTAGAACGGGCCCGGGGCGTCCGCCACGGCCGCCCCAGGGACAAGAAAGGGAGAATCGGCAGAGATGGGCGCGGCGAAGAACCATATCGGCGGCGAGTGGGTCGAGGGGGCGCGCAACGTGCCAGACCTGAACCCGTCGAACACGAACGACGTTGTGGGAGAGTTCCCGCAGGCCGACGCAGCGCAGGTCGAACAGGCGATCGCGGCGGCGCGCGACGCCTTCCCGGCCTGGTCACGCTCGTCGATCCAGGATCGGCACGACATCCTGAAGCGTATCGGCGACGAGATCATCGCGCGCAAGGACGAACTCGGCCGGCTGCTGTCGCGTGAGGAGGGCAAGACCCTGCCCGAAGGCATCGGCGAGACGGTCCGCGCCGGGCAGATCTTCCAGTTCTTCGCCGGCGAGTGCCTGCGCCTGGCCGGCGAGAAGCTGGCCTCCACGCGCCCTGGCGTCGAGGTCGAGGTGACCCGCGAGCCATTGGGCGTGATCGGCCTGATCACGCCGTGGAACTTCCCGATCGCGATCCCGGCCTGGAAGATCGCGCCAGCCCTCGCCTACGGCAACTGCATCGTCTTCAAGCCGGCCGAGCTGGTGCCGGCCACCGCCCATGCGCTGTCGGAGATCATCGTGCGCGCGGGCCTGCCTCCCGGGGTCTTCAACCTGGTCATGGGCCGTGGCTCGGTGGTCGGGGAGACGATGACCCGCCATCCCGGCATCACCGCCATATCCTTCACCGGCTCCGTCCCGACCGGCCGGCGGGTCGCCGCGGCCTGCGTCGAGGCCGATCCCATGAAGAAGGTCCAGCTCGAGATGGGCGGCAAGAATCCGCTCGTCGTGCTGGATGACGCCGACATGAAGACCGCCGTGGAATGTGCGGTGAACGGCGCCTTCTTCTCGACGGGACAGCGCTGCACCGCGTCCTCGCGACTGATCGTGACGGCCGGCATCCACGATCGGTTCCTGGAGGCGCTGACCGAGCGCACCAAGGCGCTGGTGGTCGACGACGCGCTGAAGCCGGGCACGCAGATCGGGCCCGTCGTGGACGAGAACCAGCTCGAACAGGATCTGCGCTACGTCCAGATCGGCAAGGACGAGGGAGCGCGGCTGGTCACCGGCGGCGAGCGCCTGAACCGCGAGACGCCGGGCTTCTACATGGCGCCGGCGATCCTCGCCGACGCCGACAACCGCATGCGCATCGCCCGGGAGGAGATCTTTGGCCCGGTGGCGACCGTGATCCGCGCCACCGACTACGACGAGGCGCTGGATATCGCCAACGACACGCCCTTCGGCCTGTCCGCCGGGATCTGCACGACGTCGCTGAAATACGCCAGCCATTTCCGGCGTAACAGCGAGGCCGGCATGGTGATGGTGAACCTGCCGACGGCGGGCGTGGACTACCACGTGCCCTTCGGCGGACGGAAGGGGTCGAGCTACGGCCCGCGCGAGCAGGGCCGCTACGCCGCCGAGTTCTACACGACCGTGAAGACCGCCTATACCTTCGACATGAACGGGCCCTACGTCCCGCGGACGCGGTCCAGCGAGTAGCGAGCCCATGCGGGAGCCGCATCGCGGCTCCCGCCGGGCTCATCCCCTTGGAAGCCGGCGGCGGGCGACCTGCCCAGCCGACCGGCACTCCGGTGCCGGCTACCGTTAACCCGCCCGTTAACCCGCGTCCCCTACCCTGCGGGCATGACGCTCTCGGAAATCCTAGCCCGCGCCAATGCGGGATCAGTCGCCCGGAACCCGGGCCAATGGACGCCTGTCGCCTGCGAGATCTGGCGCGCCGGCCCCCCCGACGTGACGGACCTGATCTACGGGGCGCTGGTCTGGGAGCAGAAGCACGATCGCCTGGCCCGCCCCGAGAACGAGCCCGAGATCCGCGCGATCATGGCCAAGGTGCAGGCCGACACCGCCGCCGCCCAAGCCTGAGGGGGCTTACGCCGGCACGAGGCAGGTGAAGGCGGCGCCGTCCCGACTCTCGACCTCGAGATGTCCCGAGATCCGCGCGAGCATGCCCTGGACGAGCCGCATGCCCAGCCCGTCGCTGCCGTGCTCGTGCCAGTCCGGCGGAAGCCCGCGTCCCTGGTCGGCGACGCGCAGCAGGATCATGGCAGCGTCCTGCGATCGCGCAACGCTGACCGCGACCCCGCCGTCCTCGTCCGGGGCGTAGGCGTATTTGAAGGCGTTGGTGACGAGCTCGGCCGTCACGAGCGCCAGCGACACGGCGACGGCGCTGTCGACATGGATGCCGGGCTCCACGGTCGCGGCCAGGTGACGCAGCGGGCCTGCCATCGCCGCCAGGTCGTTGCAGAGATTGCGCACGGTCTGGCCGAGATCGACCAGGCGCGCATCGGTGGAGCGGAACAGGCTCTCGTGGACGCGGGAAATGCCCATCACGCGCCCTTGCGCCTCGACGAGCGCCTGCCGCGCCTCCTCGTCCCGCACCCGCCGCCCCTGCATCTGGAGGATGCTGGCGACGATCTGCAGGCTGTTCTTCACGCGGTGGTCGATCTCCCGCGCCAGCAGGTCCTTCTGGTCCAGCAGCTCCCTTTGCGCGGCCACGGATTCCGTCAGCGCCCGCTGCTTGTCCTGGAGCTCCCGCACCTTGCGCTGATGGCGCAGGATGACGTCCTCGATGGCGCCGGTCAGCGTCCGCGCGATGTCGGCATGCCAGCGCGGCCAGGACGCGGAGATGCCGGCGCGCTCCTCCACCCAGCGCTCGAAGGAGCGCCGCGGAAGCACCAGCCCGCTCCCCTCGTCCGCCAGCGGCTTGCGAGGGTCGCCGCTCCAGACCACGGTTCCCACGACCTCGGGCCGGAACCACAGCAGCATGGTCTCGCGCGACTCGTTCACCGCGGCGGCCAGGACGCCGCTGGCTACCCTGGCATAAGACGCGAAGGCCGGGTGCTCATGCGGCAGCCGGTCGGTGAAGAAGATCCGGCCCTGGAACGGGCGGTGCCTCAACCAGGCGGCCAGCTCCAGGATGGCATCGGGTAGCGGCGTCTCGCCGATCGGCGTCGCCTTGCCGTCCCATACCACCGCGGCCCCGCCGGCACCGAAAAGGTCGAGAATGGTGGTTTCTCCGGCCGCCAGCGCCGCCACCCAGTCGTCGCTGCCCGCCATCTGGCAGAGCAGCCGGCTCTGGACCTCCAGGTGCCGCTGCTGCCGGTCCCATGCTATCTGGCCTTCGAGTTCCTGAAGGCGCAGGGCGAAGGTGTCGGCAAGGATGCGCACCGCCAGGCGCGCCTCGGGGGCGACGTAGTGGGGACGGCGGTGGTGTCCGATAAGGAGGCCCCATAGCCTTCCAGCCGTCATGACGGCCACGGACATGGAGCCGTTGACGCCGAGGTTCCGCTGGTACTCCAGATGCACGGGCGACAGGCTGCGGAGCTGGGCGAAGCTCAGGTCCACCGGCGCGGCGGCGTCCGGGCTTCCGACCAGCGGCACGGGAACGTAGTCCCGATCCACGACGAAGCGGCTGCGGCTGCGCGTGTACAGGTCCCGGGCCTGGGCCGGGATGTCCGACGCGGGGAACCGCAGCCCGAGCAGGGGCTGCATCCCGGCCGAACGATCCTCCGCCACCGCCTCCCCGTGCCAGTCCTCGTCGAAGCGGTAGACGACGACCCGCTCGAAGCCCGTCAGGCTGCGCGCGGTCTCGGCCAGCACCTGGCCCAGGGCGAAGACGCTCGCGGCGTCGCGCAGCCGCGAGACTGCCTCTTGCAGATCGGCATGCTGCGGGGACGGAAAGTCCTCGGGCGCCGGCGCCGGTTCCAGCTCGATGAGGACCTTCCCGCCATGCAGATGACTGACCGTGTCCTGACGACGCCCCGCAAGCGTCACCGTCTGGCGGTACGGATGGTCGCCCGGAATGGCGCCTGCCACCGCCGCCTGCTGGACGGCGGCCGCGAAATCCGATCCCAGAAGCTCGGCCAGGGGCCGCCCGAGAAGCACTGCGGCCTCCTGGCCGAAGGCCGTCTCGGCGTTGGCGCTCGCCACGCTCACCCGGAGCGTCGCGGGGTCCACCACCAGAAGCACCCCCTGCGGCTGGATGGAGCCCGGGATATGAATGGGTTCCCGCGCGCAGATGTCGAGATCGATGTCCTCGGCCCTGGCGCGGCCCTCGACCGCCGCCAGCGCCAGTATCGGCCGATTCCCCTGCAGCCGTTCGAGCGGCACGACCATGACCCAGTAGCGGCCGGGCTCGTTGGCCCCGCGCATGTGCACCCGCACGCGTTGCGGCGCCGACGGATCGAAGCCGAAGACGAAATCCAGCCGCTCGTCGAGCGCGCCTCTCCTCACCCCTTCCAGGAAGCGCCCGAAGAAGGAGGGAAGATTGGTGCAGGGCGCCACGTCGCGAAAGAAGTTCCGGCCCAGCACGGCCTCGCGCCGCCGCCCGGACAGCGCGCTCTCGGCCGCGCTGTAGAACAGGATCGTGCCGCTGCCGTCGAGCTTCAGGACACCGTAGTCCAGGCTGTCGAGTTCCGCCGCAGAGAGATCGTCGAGCTTGGCGAAAACGGCGGCTTCATCGGAAACAAAACGCATCAGGGCTTCCGGAACATCGGACCTCATGGGGATAAACGCATGGAGGTGGCGAATCCGCACATCCATGAAATTGCTAGGGCCGCAAATGGTAGGAATCGAAAGGCCGGACGGTATTTCGCCGGCCATTGAGCGGTTGACCGCCGCCTGATCGCGTCCGGGCGTGGGACGGGCGGCCAGCCCATCTTGTTGCCGGTCCGCGGATCAGGCACGGTGCGGCATCGGCAGCGCAGCAGGAAGGGAGCCCCGTTGGCCCGCTTCTTCCGGGCCCGCCTGGTCGACGGCCCGGCCGGCGATCCCGCGGTCTTCGTGGACTTCCGGTTCGCCGGCCGCGCGCTGCTGCTGGATGCGGGCGACCTTGCCCCGCTGTCCGGGCGGGAGCTCGGCCGCGTGGGCGATCTCCTTCTCTCCCACGCGCATATGGACCATTTCGCGGATTTCGACAGGCTGCTGCGGGCCTGCCTGCACCGCCCGCGTCGGCTGCGAATCGTGGGCCCCGCCGGGCTGATAGACCGGGTCGGAAGCCGGCTCGCTTCCTACAGCTGGAACCTGCTCGGCCCGCACAGCGCCGATTTCTCCCTGTTGGTGCTGGAATTCGCCGGCGACGGCCTGCGCCGCGCGGCAAGCTTCGCGGCGCGCGATGCGTTCCGGCGGTCCGAAGCCGCGCTGCCCGTGCTGCCGCCGGGCGTCGTCCTGGACGAGGAGGAGTTCAGCGTCGAGGCGGCCGAGCTGGACCACGGCATTCCGTGCCTCGGCTTCGCGCTGCGCGAGAAGATGCGGGTGAACGTCTGGCGCGAGGGGCTGGCCGCACTTGGCCTGAGCGTCGGTCCCTGGCTGAACGCGGCCAAGCGCGCGTTGCGCCAGGGCGCTTCCGACGACACCGTCCTGCCGGTCGGCGGGGGCGCGGCCGTCAGCCTCGGCATGCTCCGCGGCAGGGCGCTCCACCCGGCGCCGGGGCAGTCGCTGGGCTATCTGACCGACATGGCGGGGACGGCCGCGAATATCGGGCGTGCTGCTGCGCTGATGAGGGGCGTGGACCAGCTCTTCATCGAGGCGATGTTCCTGGACATCGATGCCGCGCTCGCCGCCGAGCGCCGCCACCTGACGGCGCGCCAGGCCGGGCGGATCGCCGCCATGGCGGGAGCCGGCCGGATCGTGCCCTTCCATTTTTCGGCCCGCTACCACGCGGATTTCGGCGCTCTCGTCCGCGAGGCCGAGACGGCCTTCGCCGAGGCCGGGCCCCACGGGGCACGGGCTGCCCCGGTCCCTGGCTCCTGATCCGTGGCCCCTATCTCTGCGCCCTGGCCCCGGGCCGCGGGGGCGCGTCAGTCGTCGTAGCGGATCCTGACGCGCGCCGCAGCCTCGCGGGCAAGTGCACGGGCGTCGTCGGCAGTGGCGCCGGTCGCGAGCGCCACGCCCATGCGCCGGTAGGGCCGCGTCGTCGGCTTGCCGAAGATGCGGACCTCCACCTCGGCATTGGCGCTACCAAGGCGCAGAGCCTCGTCGAGCCCCTCCACCGAGAAGCGCTGGGCTTCACGGTCGGCCAGGATCACCGCCGAGGCGGTCGGCCCGCGCAGCTTGATCGCGGGGATCGGCAGTCCCAGGATCGCCCGGGCATGCAGGTCGAACTCCGAGAGATTCTGGGACAGCAGCGTCACCATGCCGGTGTCGTGCGGCCGGGGCGACAGCTCGGAGAAGATCACCTCGTCGCGGGTCACGAAGAATTCGACCCCGAAGATGCCGTATCCGCCGAGATTGTCGACGACGGCGCGGGCCATGTCCTGGGCATCGGCCAGCAGCTTCGCGTCCATCGGCACGGGCTGCCAGGACTCCTGGTAGTCCCCGCGCTCCTGCCGGTGGCCGATGGGCTCGCAGAAGACGACGCCCTCGCGCGTCCGCACCGTCAGCAACGTGATCTCGTAGTCGAAGGCGACGAACTCCTCGACGATGACCTTGCGCCGGTCGCCGCGCATGTTGGCGACGGCATAGGTCCAGGCCGCCTCCAGCCCTCCGGCCGCCTCGACCGTGCTCTGCCCCTTCCCCGACGAGGACATCACCGGCTTGATCACGCAGGGGAAGCCGGTATGGCTGGCGGCAGTCCTGACCTCGTCCAGGCTTTCGGCGTAGCGGTAGCGCGAGGTCCTCAATCCCAGCTCGCCCGCCGCGACCTCGCGGATGCCGTCGCGGTTCATGGTGAGCATGGTGGCGCGGGCCGAGGGAACGACGTTGAGGCCCTGGGTTTCGAACTCCTGCAGGACCTCGGTGCGGATCGCCTCGACCTCGGGAACGATGAAGTCCGGCCGGTGCCGTGCGATTACGGCACGCAGCGCGTCGGCATCGAGCATCGGGAAGACCTCGGCCGCATCGGCGACCTGCATCGCGGGCGCCTGGCCGAAACTGTCGCAGGCGACCACGTGGCAGCCATAGCGCTTGGCCGAGATCGTGAACTCCTTGCCGAGCTCGCCCGAGCCCAGCAGCAGGATCCTTGCCGTGAAGGTCATGCCGAACCGCCCCTCTGCCCATTTGCCGCTGCGCCGCAGCACATAGCATGCGGCGGCCGGCGGGAGCCAGAGGGTCGCCGGGGGCGCCGCGCGGCGCCCCCGGCCGGGATCACGGGAGCCTTCCGTTAGAGGACGACCTCCTCCGGCTTGCTCTCGGGCTCCGGCGCCACGAGGTCGATATGGGTGCCCGTGGCATGGGCATAGAGCAGGATGTCGTTCAGGAACTCGGCTTCCTTGTCAGCGCTGTCCTTGCGGCGGATGGCGACGACGCGCTCGAGGGCGCGCACGTTGAAGCCCTGCGACTTGATCTCGGTCTTCAGGTCCTTGAGGTCGTCCTTCAGCCCGTCGATCTCGTCCAGCAGGCGCTCGAGCCGCTGCACATAGGCGTTCAACTGTTCGGCGGCAGTCAATGCAATCCCCATGGGTTGGAGTGGAGCCGCAGCTTCTACCGGCTCCGCAACCCGTCCGATAGCGGTAAGCGTGTGACCCGGATGCTCCGCTCCGGCCCTCTGGACCGGTGCCGGATCCATGCGAGGATCGGGGCGTCCACTCCAGCGATGCGGAGATCCGGAATGTCCATGCCTCTGCAGGGGTCCTGCCGCTGCGGCGCCGTCACCTTCACGGTCGACAGCCACACGCCCTATCCCTACCAGCTCTGCTACTGCTCGATCTGCCGGAAGACCGCGGGCGGAGGCGGCTTCGCCATCAACATCATGGGCACGGCCGCGAGCCTGCGCGTGCAGGGAAGCGATGCGCTGCGGGTCTACCAGGCCGAGATCCGGCAGGAGGACGGCCATTGCGAGACCAGCACCGGCCGGCGCCATTTCTGCTTCCGCTGCGCAAGCGCCCTGTGGCTGTTCGATCCGAGCTGGCCCGATCTCGTTCACCCCTTCGCCTCGGCCATCGACACCGACCTGCCGCGGCCGCCGGAGAAGGTGCACCTGATGCTGCGCTACAAGGCCGGCTGGGTGGAGCCCCAGATCGGCCCCGGCGACCGGTGCTTCGACGAGTATCCCGAGCAGTCCATCGAGGACTGGCACCGGCAGCGCGGCCTCTGGATCGACTGACGCCAGGGCGGCCGCCGCCCCTATTTCCGGCTCGCCGCCGCCCCGGGCGGCATCAGCGGCCCGGTCGCAGCGGCCGGAGCCGCCTCGTAGGCCCGGATCCAGTAGAGGCTCGCGGCAGCCACCAGCATGGGCAGGCCCAGCGCAAGGCAGTAGGCCGGGCGGCTCCATCCCGCCGACATCAGGATGCCGGCGGCTGCCGGGCCGGCGACGGCGCCCAGGCGTCCGACGCTCATGGCGAGTCCTGTCGCGGTGGTGCGCACGGTGGCCGGGAAGACCTGCGGCACCACCGCGTACATGGCGTTGATCGAGGCGTAGAGGCAGAAGCCGATCGCCAGCGTGCCCGCCAGCAGCGCCGCCGTCGTCGCCGGGACCATGCCGAAGGCGGCCGCCGCCACGAAGAGCCCGACCATGAACGCGGCCGCGAGCCTGCGCGTGCCGAGGCCGCGGGCGTAGAAGCCGAAGATCAGACAGCCGACCACGCCGCCGATGTTCATCACCATGGACCCCGAGATGCCGCCGCTGACGCTGAGCCCCTGCTCCGTCAGGACCTTCGGCGTCCAGCTCAGGAAGAAGTAGCAGGTCATCATGACACAGAAATAGGCGACGCAGACGGCAAGGGTCCGTGCGGCATGGGGCGCCCGGAACACGGAGAGCAGTCCGGCGTCGGGCGCATCCTCGGCCCGGCTCGGCACCGGCAGGGCTGCGATCGGAGCGCGGCCCATGCGTGCCAGCACCGCGTTGACCTTCTCGAGCGCCCCCGCGGGCCTGCGGGCAATCAGATAGTCCAGGGACTCCGGCATGAACCGGATCACCGCCGGGACCAGGACCAGGGCGACCAGGCCACCGAAGACGAAGACCGAGCGCCAGCCGAAGGCGGCGATCAGGTAGACCGAGAAGGCGCCGCCGAGGGTTGCGCCGATGGGATAGCCCAGCGACATCAGCGAGATCGCCAGGTTGCGCCGGCGGTTCGAGGCGTATTCCGCCACGACGATGTTGATGTTCGCCAGCACCCCGCCGATCCCGAGACCGGTGAAGAGGCGCAGCAGCGCCAGTTCGACCAGATTCCGCGCCGCCGCCGAGGCGAGCATGCCGACGCACAGGATCGCGAGGCAGATCAGGACGGTGGCCCTGCGGCCGAGCTTGTCTCCCAAGGGTCCGATGAACAGCGCCCCCAGGCCCATGCCGGCCAGCCCGGCGCTGAACAGGATGCCGAGATCGGTGGGGTTGAGCCCGAAGTCATGCGCGATGGTCGCCGCCGTGAAGGCGATCACCAGCACGTCAAAGCCATCGAGCGCGCAGATCAGGATGCAGAGCGTGACGACGACGACCTGGAAGCCGGTCATGTCGCCTTCGCGCACGGCGATGCGGGGGTCGGCTGCGGCATCGGGGCGGGCCATCGAAAGTCCTTTCGCTGCGGCTGCCATCGGTGGCTGGGACGGCCCGTGCAGGCCGCCCCGTCAGTCCATGCGGTCTGCGGTGTCGATGGTGACGGCGCCGCGGACGGCGCGGGAGACGCAGGTGCACATGTGCTGGTTGGCGGCCTTC
>NZ_JAFIQU010000002.1:632443-673023 GCF_017355985.1 Arenibaculum pallidiluteum | reverse complement strand
CGAAGTCACGATGTCTTCCTCACTTGCCCGATCCCGCCCAACGCTCTCCGACTTGCGGGCCCCGCCCGCACGCGAACCCTTCCCGGCCCGCTGGGCTGGCTGCCGCGTTCCTGCCACGACGCCGGCGCCGCCCGTCGTCCCGGGGAGGCCCTTTTTCTTTCAGCGGGCCCGCGGGCCCGCCCAAGTTCCTCCCCGGCCGCGGCGGCCGGCAGCCTCGACGGCTTCACCTCCGTCCTGGCGCCGCAGGCCCGGACCGGGGAGGGCCAAACCCCATTGCGCATCGATCCGCGATGCACGCCTGCCCGGCAGCGTCGAATGCCGGCCATCGGAAAAGACGACAAATGAAATCCACCACCAGCCGTCGGCGCATGGCGCCGACGGGACGCGCCCGCTTAGAACGCGTTCCCTACACGCAGTCGCGCGCCCGGGCCATGGGCCCCGTCCCCGGCACGGACGAGGTTCTGTTCCTTCCGCTGGGCGGCTGTTCGCGCATTGGCATGAACATGACGCTCTACGGACACGCAGGAAAATGGCTGATTGTCGATGCGGGCGTCGCCTTCCTCGGCGACGAGGCACCTGGAATTGATGCCGTCATGGCTGATCCAAGCTTCGTCGAGGAGCGCATCGCCGACGTTGTCGGCATGGTCGTCACCCACGCCCATGAGGACCACATCGGCGCGATCCAGCATCTCTGGCCCCGTCTCGACTGCCCGATCTACGCCACCCCCTTCGCCGCCCACGTGATCCGCGAGCGGCAGAAGGAGGCAGGCACGGCTCGGCAGACCCGCATCCGCACCTTCGCGGTCGGCGAGGAGCTCGTCCTCGGTCCGTTCCGGATCGAAACGATCGCCATGACCCATTCTATCCCGGAGCCGGTCGCGCTTGCGATCCGGACGCATGCCGGGACCGTGCTGCACACCGGCGACTGGAAGTTCGATCCCGATCCGCTGGTCGGTCGGACGCCCGATATCGACGCTCTGCGGCGCCTCGGCGACGAGGGTGTGATGGCCATGGTGTGCGACAGCACGAACGCCATGGTCGAGGGCAGCACCGGCTCGGAGGCCTGTGCGCGCGACGGCCTGATCGAGGCCTTCCGCGGCCGGCGGGGCGCGATCGCGATCACCTGCTTTGCCAGCAATGTGGCGCGCATGAAGGCGGTCGCCGAAGCCGCAGCCGCCAATGACAGAAAGGTCGTCCTGGCCGGGCGCTCGCTGCTGCGCATGGAGCAGGCAGCGCGTACCTGCGGCTACCTGGACGGCGTTGCGCCGTTCCTCAGCCTGGACGAGGCCGCGGCGCTGCCGCGGCGTAACCTGGTGCTGATGTGCACGGGCAGCCAGGGCGAGGAGCGGGCCGCGCTCAGCCGCATCGCCCGCGGCGAGCACCGTTCGCTGCGGCTGTGGCACGGCGACACGGTGATCTTCTCGGCCCGGGCTATCCCCGGCAACGAGGAGGCCGTGAATGCGATCCGGCACCTGCTCGAGGGCAGGGGAGTGGAGGTCGTGACGCCGGGCGATGCCAAGGTGCACGTCTCCGGCCACCCTGCGCGCGAGGACCTGAAGCGGATGTATGGCCTGGTACGGCCCCGCATCGCGGTGCCGGTGCATGGCACCCTCGCTCACCTTGAGGCCCATGCGCGCCTCGCACGGGATTGTGGAGTCGAGCGGGCGGTCGTTCCGGAGGACGGCGACCTCGTCCGTATGGCTGCGGTCGGGACGCGGGTTGTCGGCCATGTCGAGCCGAAGCGGCTTGCCTTCGACGGACAGACGATCCTTCCTTGGGCGTTGCCTGCTGCGGAAGCGGATCCCGTCAACTCGGATAGCCGCCGGGCAGCCGCCTGAGCGGGCGCCGGGCAGGCCGCGAGGCTTTCCGATTGCCAGTCCAAAAAGAAGGCCGCCCCTTGGGGCGGCTTTTCTCTTTTGTCGGCCGGGGACTGCGTGCCGGCATCAGATCCGGCCAGCAGGAGTTCGCACCTCTCGCGGACGTGCGCGCACATTGCCCGAGGTCGCTCCGACCATCCCATAGGCACGCAGAAAAGCCTATGGGACAGCTCTGCCCCATAGGCTTCAGGAGAGGCTGCTGGGCCTCGCGGCCGAATGCGATCGCACCGGCTGGAACTGGAATGCGAAGGGCCGCCATCGGCCGGTGGCATGTGCCCAACCCTCATGACCTGCTCTTGCAGGTGGGAACCATGTTCCGGGACCTCGGTCCCGGAAGGGACAGCTCCCCGAGGAGATGATTATCGGCCAGGGGGTTCGTAGCGCCTATCGTACCAGGCAGCCCTCGCAGAGCAGGAAATGGCCCTCCCGGCGGCTCGTTTCAAGGTGCGGCGCGCACCCGGCAGGGGATGCTCTCCTCCGACGCGGCCTTGCAGATCCGATCGAAGACGATCGGATTGGTATTCGCGCCACAGGAGACGCTCGGCCCGTTCCCGATTTCGAGTTGGCCGAATGGGATCATGCTCTGTGAGCGGATCCGATGGAGCCGACATGCTTTCTGTTGGTTCCGATGGTCTTCTGGCGCCAAGAACTGGCGGCTGGTCAGGCACGTGATCCGCGGAGCTTCAGCGCGAGGATGGTTGAGCTCAGGATCAGGCTGAGCGCGCTGAAGACCAGGACGAAGGCTCCCTACGGCAAGTCCATAGCCCGTCCACAACAGAAGGCCGAAGGTTCGCACCGCGAACATGCGCAGGGAGATCGCCGCTGTCTCGCCCGTCCGCCAGCACTTCACGACCTGCGGGACGAAGCTGTAGGTGGAAAGGCAGCCAGCGATGAGCCCAATCAGCATGGGGACCACGGATTCCATGCCTCAGCGCCTCATCTCGTGACCCCGCCCCCGCAGCTTGAGCGCCAGGACGATCCCGGCGAACAGCAGGTTCAGCCCGTTAAAGAGGACGACCGGCATGCTGGCGATCATGAGGCCGTGGACGATCCAGAGGCCAAAGGCAACGAGCGAGACGAGGTACATGCGCCTTGAGATCGCTTCGGTGTCGCCGTCGTTCCACGCCTTGATCACCTGCGGGAGGAAGCTGAAGCTCGTGCAGATCCCCGCTATCACGCCCAGCGCCGTTGGCCACCACGCCTCCATGTCCGACCTCCGCACGATGGGAAACGTGAACAGCCGCTCGTCGTCACGGTTCCGACCGCCCGCCCGCGATATGCCCGCCGGGCGCACCCCCGTGGCGCTTGAGGGTCGCCAAGGCCTGCCCCGCGCCCCGGCCGGCCCTTTGCCACGACCTTGTTCTTCAAAGGCGATGGATCTGCAAAGGCGATGGATCTGCGGCTGAGCGGCTCGATATGACGCGCCGTGCCACGGCCCGTTTCCCGCCCCGCCATGCGGCTGCTCCAAGCCCGAGATGGGAGCGAAACCCGCCGCCCCGGCCTTGATCCTGGCGCATCTCGCGAGCTCAGCGGCCGGGTCGCCGTTTGTCTGCGATCCCGGCTGCGATCGTCCGGCAACCCCGGGCCGCCGAAGGCGGCGAAGCGCATCAGGCCATTTCTCCCGCCCACTTCAAATACTCGGGAAGCAGCCGGTGACGAACTTCACCTCGGACTGTTCCCGGTACAGCGGCCATGGACGAACTCGATCACGGCAGACGCCCGATCTCGACGGAACGAGCCGGAGGAGAGCAAGACCGGTCGCAGAACGGCAGCGGGAGCGGAAGGAGCGGCCGCCGCTGGGATCGAGAACCAGCGGAAGCCCAGTCGCCGTCGCCCGCTGCCACTTCGCCGGGGCCCCAGCCTCCAGCGGCCGGACGGCGTGCCATCACCTGGTTCCCCACTTCACGCCTGCCGAGCGGCATGTTCGGGTGGCGTATGCCAAGCGGGCCCTTCGGCTTCACGCCTGCGCGCCGTGTTGCCCGCCTGTCGCCCCCGGGCCTGCCGGAGCCGACGCAATGACAGCATTGGTGCCGGACGGACCCCGCCATGCCCTTCCTTCAGCTTGACCCGAGACTTCTTGAGACGCTCGAGAACCGCGGCTATGCGGAACCCACGCCCGTTCAGGACGCTGTGCTGAAACCGGAGACGGTCGGTCGCGACCTGCTGGTATCCGCCCAGACCGGATCGGGAAAAACGGTCGCATATGGGCTCGCCGCCGCGCCGGCACTCATGGATCCGGATGGCCGGACCGGCCGGCCGCGCCTGCTCGTCGTTGCCCCGACCCGCGAACTGGCGCTGCAGGTACGTGAGGAACTCGCCTGGCTCTATGCCGGATTCGGTGCGCGGGTGGTCGCCTGCGTCGGCGGCACGGACATGCGGCGCGAACGTCGAGCCCTCGGGATGGGGGTGGAGGTGGTCGTTGGCACTCCAGGGCGGTTGCGCGACCACATCGAACGCGGAAGCCTGGACATTGCTGCCCTGCGCACGGTCGTCCTCGACGAGGCCGACGAGATGCTCGACCTCGGCTTTCGCGAGGATCTGGAAGCCATCCTGGACGCAACTCCCACCGAGCGTCGCACATTGCTCTTTTCGGCGACAGTGCCACGCGGCATCGCGACGCTCGCGAAGCGTTACCAGCGCGGCGCGATGCGGATCGAAGCCACCGCGGGCGGCGAGCCCCACGGCGATATCGAATATCGTGCCATGCGAGTCGCCCCGCTGGAGGTGGAAAGGGCGCTCGTGAACGTGCTGCGCTACTTCGAGGCCAGGGGGGCCCTGGTCTTCTGCGCCACGCGCGAGACGGTGGCGCGCCTTCAGGGCAATCTGATGGAGCGCGGCTTTGCCGCCGTGGCTCTCTCCGGCGAGTTGAGCCAAGCCGAGCGGATCCGCGCGCTGCAGGCCCTGCGCGATGGGCGCGCGCGCGTCTGCGTGGCCACCGATGTCGCGGCTCGCGGCATCGACCTGCCGGACCTCGGCCTCGTCGTGCATGCGGATCTTCCGCGCGACGCGGCGACACTCCTGCACCGGAGCGGGCGGACGGGCCGTGCCGGTCGGAAGGGAACCTGTGTGCTGCTGGTGCCGCTTACGCGCCGGCGTGCCGCCGAGCGCCTGTTGGGCGAGGCGGGCGTCAAGGCTGCGTGGTCGAATCCGCCGACCGCCGACGAGGTCCGGGCGAAGGACCGCGAGCGGCTCGTGCATGAGGCCGCGACGCTGGCCGCAGAGGACGGTCTCGAGGAGGATCTCGCGACGGCCCGGATGCTGCTTGCCGCCTCGGGGCCGGAGGCGATTGCCGCCGCGCTGGTCCGCAGCCTGCGCGGGGCCCGCCCCGCACCGGAGGAGCTGTCATCCCTGGCCGACAGGTCTGCCGAGCGCAGCCGAATGGAACATCCCCGCGCCGCTGCCAGCTATGTCCTGTTCCGGGTGAACATCGGCCGATCCGCGAATGCCGACCCGCGATGGCTTCTGCCTTTCCTGTGCCGGCGCGGGCACGTCTCCCGGCACGAGATCGGCCGCATCCGGGTTCGTGCGCACGAGACCGAGTTCGAGGTCGCGGCCGCCGCGGCCCGGCGTTTCGCCGAGGCCGCCACCCGACCGCCTTCGCGGGACGACGGAGGAGACGGCGACGATGGCGATGTGCGGATCGCTCTTGTCGAAGCTGGACGCGCCTCCCCGCCGGGCGACATGCGCCCGCGCTTTCGTCCGCACCGGCCCCGCGACGGCCGGCAGCACGCGCCGGGATGACGGGGCGAGACTGGTGGGCCGTTCCGGATCCCTCCCGATCTTGGAACGGGCGTGAAGATCGGGCCGGCCCCGACGAAAGCGACCAGGGACGCCGGTTTCCGCGGCGAGGGACCCGAACCGCCGATCGGGTGCGGAAAAGGAGAAAGCCCCGGGGCGTTTCCGCACCGGGGCTTTCGTTCCTGCGGCTTTCAGGGCATCGCCCTGCGCCTTCAAGTGGTGGAGCCAAGCGGGATCGAACCGCTGACCTCTACAATGCCATTGTAGCGCTCTCCCAGCTGAGCTATGGCCCCGAAACTCTGTTGGGCCGGCCTGGGGTCCGGCGCCGTGGAGGCGGATATATCCCCAAACCCGCCCCCCTGTTCAAGAGGAAAATTCGGCCCCGGGCCGATTTTTCCGGGGAGCGCCGGCGGGCCCGCTCGGGAGCCCGCCTGCGGGAGGGGAAGGGCGCCCGGTGAACGGATCCCTTAGCGCTCCTCGTCCTCGCCGGGCTCGAGTTCGACATCGACCATGTCGTCCTCCTCGCCGAGCTCGGAGGCGTCCTCGAGCAGGACCTCGTCCTCCTCCTGGGCCTCGGCGTCGGCGTCCTCCTCCACGTCGAGATCGACGTCGGCATCCGCCTCCTCGGTCTCAGCCTCCTCGCGCTCCAGAACCTCCTCGTCCTCGGTGTCGACCGGGGTCTTGGCGCGGATCTCCTCGACCGGGGCCGGACGTGCGCGGCGAGAGCGCAGCAGCGCCTCGGGATCGAACTGCGTGCTGCAGTTCGGGCAGACCGGCGGGTCCTTGCGCATGTCGTAGTAGCGTGCCCCGCAATTCGGGCAGATGCGCTTGATGCCCCATTCAGCTTTGGCCACGGGGTTCCTCCGTCCGGCAGAAAAGCGGCAATTTCGAAGCGCCGTCCCATGCCACGACCCAAGGGAGATGTCAAACCAAACCGCGGCCGGCCAACGCGGCGGGGCAGGGCGCGTTCCTGCGCTCAGCCGGCCTCCGACGGGTCCGCGCCGCATCGGGCCATGGGCGCGCGGGCGGGCGCGTGGTAGAACCGCCGCGTACATGCCGGCGGCCCGACCCGCCGGCGGCCCCACGCCCAAGCCAACGCCCAAGCCCAGGTCCAGCGGCGCCGAAGGTCCAGCCATGAGCACCAGCACCGTCCCCCGGCCGCATCGCGCCCTGCGCTCCGGACCGGTCTCCGCGCCGCTCTCCGGCAGCGCCAGGGTGCCCGGCGACAAGTCGATCTCCCACCGCGCGCTGATGCTGGGCGCCGTCGCGTCCGGCGTGACCGAGATCCACGGCCTGCTGACGGGCGAGGACGTGCTGCGCACCGCCGCCGCCCTGCGCGCCCTGGGCGCCCGCATCGAAGCCGGCGCCGACGGGATCTGGCGCGTCGCGGGGGTCGGCGTCGGCGGGCTGGCCGAGCCCGAGGGCGTGCTGGACATGGGCAACAGCGGCACCGCCGCGCGCCTTCTGATGGGACTGCTGGCAACCCACCCCATGACGGCTTTCCTGACGGGCGATGCGAGCCTCGCGCGGCGGCCCATGGTCCGCGTCGCGGCGCCGCTGGAGCGCATGGGCGCGTCCTTCGTCGCAAGGGGCGGCGGGCGGCTGCCGCTGGCGGTGATCGGCACGGCACGGCCCATTCCCATCGCCTACCGGCTGCCGGTGCCCTCGGCCCAGGTGAAGTCGGCGGTGCTGCTGGCGGGCCTGAACACGCCCGGCCTCACCAGCGTGATCGAGGCCGAGCCCAGCCGCGACCACACCGAGCTGATGCTGCGCCATTTCGGTGCCACCGTGACGGCCGAGCGGATGGAGGACGGGGCGATGGCCGTCTCGGTCGCGGGCGAGGCCGAGCTGACGGGGCGGCCGGTGCGCGTGCCGGGCGATCCCAGCTCCGCCGCCTTTCCCGCGGTCGCGGCGGCGGTCCTGCCGGGATCCGAGGTGTTGCTGCCCGGCATCGGCGTGAACCCGCGGCGCACCGGGCTCTACGAGACGCTGCGCGAGATGGGCGCCGACATCGCCTTCGAGAACCTGCGCGAGGTGGGCGGCGAGCCCGTGGCCGACCTGCGCGTGCGCGGCGGCCGGCTGAGGGGCGTGGACGTGCCGGCCGGGCGCGCGCCCTCTATGATCGACGAGTACCCGATCCTCGCCGTCGCCGCGGCCTGTGCCGAGGGCGAGACGGTGATGCGCGGCCTGGCCGAGCTGCGCGTGAAGGAGAGCGACCGGCTCGCGACGATGGCCGCCGGGCTCGCGGCCTGCGGCGTTTCCTGCGAGGCCGGGGCGGAGACGCTGGTGGTGCGCGGGACGGGCAAGGTGCCCGGCGGCGCCACGGTCGCGACATCCATGGACCACCGCATCGCCATGAGCTTCCTGGTGCTGGGGCTGGGCGCGCAGGCACCGGTCGCGGTGGACGACGGGGCCTTCATCGAGACCAGCTTCCCGGGCTTCGCCGCCCTGATGAACGGCCTGGGGGCGCGTATCGGGCCGTCGGACACGGCGCCGCCCGCTTGACCCCCCGCTTGACCCCCCGCTTGACCCATGGCGGGGGCGCTCCCTAAATTCAGGGCATGATGCAGCGCCGCATGGGCCCAGGAAGGCGAATTATCGGCCCGGTCCTCTGAGGAGGGCCGGGAAATCCCGCGTCCACGCCGATGCTTCCCGATGATCCCCGGGGATGCGAAGCCTGGACGCGCCCGCCGCCGCGATGGTATCGCTGCCAGCCGCCCGCGACTCCGTCCTTCACCTCCGGGGCCGTCCCGGGGACATCCGCGCCTCTGATCCGCGCCGCATCGGACCCATCCCATGACCCGCGACTACAAGTCCACCGTCTTCCTCCCGCGCACCGACTTCCCCATGCGCGCCGGCCTCCCGCAGAAGGAGCCCGAGCTGATGAAGCGCTGGGACGCGCTGGACCTCTACGCGCGCCAGCGCGCCGACAGCGCCGGCCGTCCCCGCTTCGTCCTGCATGACGGCCCGCCCTATGCCAACGGCAACATCCATGTGGGCCACGCGGTCAACAAGATCCTCAAGGACGTGATCAACCGCTCGTACCAGATGCTGGGGCGCGATGCGCCCTACGTCCCGGGCTGGGACTGCCACGGCCTGCCGATCGAGTGGAAGATCGAGGAGAAGTACCGCGCCGAGGGCAAGGACAAGGACGAGGTGCCGATCCTCCAGTTCCGGGCCGAGTGCCGCGCCTTCGCCCAGCACTGGGTCAATGTCCAGACCGAGGAATTCCGGCGCCTGGGCGTGCTCGGCGACTGGAAGTCGCCGTATACGACCATGACCAACGCGGCCGAGGCGCAGATCGTCCGCGAGATCCACAAGTTCCTGATGAACGGCGGCCTCTACAAGGGCGCCAAGCCCGTGATGTGGTCGACCGTCGAGAAGACGGCGCTGGCCGAGGCCGAGGTCGAGTACCACGACCACACCTCGACCACGGTCTGGGTGCGCTTCCCCGTGGCGCAGGCCTCCGACCCGGCGCTGGCCGGCGCCGAGGTGGTGATCTGGACGACCACCCCCTGGACCCTGCCGGCCAACCGCGCCATCGCCTATGGCGAGGGGATCGAGTACGGCGTCTACGAGGTGACCGCCGCCGCCGAGGGCGCCCTGGCGAAGCCCGGCGACCGGCTGGTCGTCGCGGTGGAGACCTGGCCCGCCACTGCCGCCCAGGCCAAGGTCGAAGGGCGCGAGACCGCGCGCCTGCCGGGCGCGCGCCTTGCAGGAACCGTCGCCGCCCACCCGCTGGCAGGCTCCGGCTACGACTTCGCGG
This sequence comes from Arenibaculum pallidiluteum, assembly GCF_017355985.1. Classification (GTDB taxonomy): domain Bacteria; phylum Pseudomonadota; class Alphaproteobacteria; order Azospirillales; family Azospirillaceae; genus Arenibaculum; species Arenibaculum pallidiluteum. The sequence continues at coordinate 663,642 of NZ_JAFIQU010000002.1, read as the reverse complement.
TGCCGCTGCTGCCGGCCGAGTTCGTCGAGGTCGAGACCGGCACGGGCTTCGTGCACACGGCCCCCAGCCACGGCGCCGACGACTTCGAGCTCGGCCGCCGCCACGGGATCGAGCCCACACAGATGGTCGGCGACGACGGCGCGTATCTCGAGCACGTCCCGCTCTTCGCGGGGCGACGCATCTTCACGCCCGAGGGCAAGCCGGGCGACGCGAACGAGGCGGTGATCGCGGCGATCCGGGAGCGCGGCAGGCTGCTCTCGCGCGGCAAGCTCGTGCACAGCTATCCCCATTCCTGGCGCTCCAAGGCGCCGCTGATCTTCCGCGCGACGCCCCAGTGGTTCATCTCCATGGAGACGAACGGGCTGCGGCAGACCGCGCTGGACGCCATCGAGGCCACTACCTGGGTGCCGCCCCAGGGCCGCAATCGCATCCATGCGATGATCGAGAGCCGGCCCGACTGGTGCATCAGCCGCCAGCGCGCCTGGGGCGTGCCAATCGCGCTCTTCGTGTCCAAGCGCGACGGCCAGCCGCTGCGCGACCAGGCGGTGCTCGACCGCATCGCCGACGCCTTCGAGGCGGAGGGCTCGGATGCCTGGTACGCCCGCGAACCGCAGTTCTTCCTGGGCGAGTCCTACCGCGCCGAGGAGTACGAGCAGGTCTTCGACATCGTCGACGTCTGGTTCGAGAGCGGGTCGACCCACGCCTTCGTCCTGGAGAAGCGGGACGAGCTCGGAACGCCGGCATCCCTGTACCTCGAGGGATCCGACCAGCACCGCGGCTGGTTCCACTCCTCGCTGCTGGAAAGCTGCGGGACACGCGGCCGCGCGCCCTATGACGCGGTGCTGACCCACGGCTTCACGCTCGACGAGCAGGGCCGCAAGATGTCCAAGTCCCTGGGCAACGTGGTGGCGCCCCAGGACGTGGTGGCCCAGTACGGGGCGGACATCCTGCGCCTGTGGGTCCTCGGCTCCGACTTCACCGAGGACATGCGGGTCGGGCCCGAGATCCTGAAGTTCCAGGCCGACCTCTACCGCCGGCTGCGCAACACCCTGCGCTACCTGCTGGGCGCGCTCGCCGAATGGCGGGACGAGGAGCGGCTCGGCCATGCCGAGATGCCCGAGCTGGAGCGCTGGGTCCTTCACCGGCTGGCCGAGCTGGATGCCGAGGTCCGCGGCCGGATCCAGGCCTACGACTTCAACGGGTTGTTCACGGGGCTGCACAATTTCTGCGCCACCGACCTGTCGGCCTTCTATTTCGACATCCGCAAGGACAGCCTCTATTGCGACCGCCCCGACGACGTCCGGCGCCGGGCGACGCGGACGGTCATGGACTATCTCTTCAACTGCCTGACCGCCTGGCTGGCCCCGGTGCTGTGCTTCACCGCCGAGGAGGCGTGGCTCGCGCGCTACGGCAACGATCCCGAGGCCCTGCCCAGCGTGCATCTGCGCACCTTCCCCGAGGTGCCGGGCGCCTGGCGGGACGAGGCGCTGGCCGCCCGCTGGGAGGCCGTGCGCACGGTGCGCCGCGTGGTCACCGGAGCGCTGGAGCTTGAGCGCGCCAACAAGACCATCGGCTCGTCCCTGCAGGCCTCGCCCACGGTCTACCTGCCGGAGGCCCTGGCCAGGGCGGTCGAGGGCGTGGACTTCGCCGAGGTCGCGATCACCTCGGAGATCCTGATCGTCCAGGCCGAGCCGCCCGAGGGCTCCTTCACCCTGCCCGAGGTGCCCGAGGTCGGGGTCATCTTCGCCCCCGCCGACGGCGCGAAGTGCGAGCGCTGCTGGCGCGTCCTGCCCGAGGTCGGGACCGTGGCCGAGCACGACACGCTGTGCGTGCGCTGCTCGGACGCCGTCGAGCACCTGCCGGAGGCCGCGGAATGATCGAGGCCGGGACGGCGGGAAGCTTGCCGCGGCCGCGGATCGCGATGGGCCTCGCCGCGGCCCTGGTCTGCATCCTGCTGGACCAGGCCAGCAAGTGGTGGATCCTCGAGGTGGTGATGCAGCCGCCCCGGGTGATCGAGGTCACCTCCTTCTTCAACCTCGTCCTGGCGTGGAACCGCGGGGTCAGCTTCTCGCTGTTCTATTCGCACCACGACGCCATGCCCTGGGTCCTGTCGGCCCTGGCGCTGGGGATCGTCGCCTACCTGCTGAACTGGCTGCGCAGGGCCGAACGCGCCTGGACCGCGCTGGCCCTCGGGCTGGTGATCGGCGGGGCGCTGGGCAACGTCATCGACCGGGTCCGCTTCCAGGCCGTGGTGGACTTCCTGGACGTCCATGCCGCCGGCTGGCACTGGCCGGCCTTCAACGTGGCCGATGCCGGGATCTGCGTCGGGGTGGCGATGCTGGTGCTCGACGGCTTGTTTGTCCGGCCCGAAAAGAGCTAAAGCTACCCGCGAGAACCGGCCGCCATTCGCGGCGCCATCCTATTCTGGACCCCACATGAAGCTCCGCCTCGCCTGCCTCGCGCTGGTCGCCCTGGCCCTAACCGGGTGCAGCGGCGTGCGATCGATGTTCGGGCTGGACCGCAATCCGCCCGACGAGTTCCGGGTGGTCCAGCGCGCCCCGCTGGAGATGCCGCGCCAGCTCGACCTGCCGCCGCCCCGGCCGGGCGCCGTGCGCCCGCAGGAAGGAACGGCTGCCGACCAGGCGGCGGCGGTCGTGTTCAGCCAGGCCGCGGCGGGCGGGCCCGCCGCAGGGCTGGGCAACGGCCAGGGGCTGGGAACGGCCTCGCTGAGCGGGCTGGGCGGCAACGGGTCCGACGGAGCGGCGGCGGCCTCGGCCGCGGGGCTCGCCGCCCTGCGCGGTCGGCAGGCGCCGACCACCGCATCGCCCGCAGAAAAGGCCTTCCTGGCGCGCGCCGGCGCCGAAAGGGCCGACCCCAACGTGCGCACGGCCGTGAACCAGGAAGCCCTGACCGACGTGGACTCGGGGAAAAGCTGGCTGGACACCATCCTGTGGTGGCGCACGCCCGACCAGCCCGGCACCGTCGTCGACCCCACCCGCGAGGCCCAGCGCCTGCGCGGCGTTTCCGCCGCGGGCCAGGGGGTGACGACGGGCGAGACGCCGCAGGTCCAGCGCCGCAGGCGCGCGCCGCTGGAAGGGCTGTTCTAGACCAAACCCGTGCGGGGCGCCCGGCGGGCACCCGCGAGGGCGCACGCCGGGGCTTGTTCTCAAGCCTTGTTCTGGGGCGGGGCGCGTCCCACCTCCGTCCCCAGGTCGCGACCAGGAGGAGGCGTGCGCCCCGTGAAGCCCATACCGACGCTTGCAGCCCTGATGTTCCTCGCCGCGGCCCCGGCGGGCGCCCAGGCCCCGCCATCCCCGGCGCCCGCGCCGCCGGGGCAGCCCGCCCCCGCCCAAGCCTCCGCCACCGCGCAGCAGGGCGTCTTCTTTCCCGAGATCTTCACCCTGCAGAACGGCATGCAGGTGGTCGTGGTCACCAACCGCCGCGTGCCCGTGGTCACGCACATGGTCTGGTACAGGACCGGCGCCGCCGACGAGCCGCGCGGACGCTCGGGCATCGCGCATTTCCTGGAACACCTGATGTTCAAGGCGACCGACGAGCTGGCCGCGGGCGAGTTCTCGCGCATCGTCGCGCGCAACGGCGGGCGCGACAACGCCTTCACGAGCTGGGACTACACGGCCTACTTCCAGAACGTCGCACGCGACCGGCTCGAGCTCGTGATGAAGATGGAGGCGGACCGGATGGCGGATCTCCGCCTGACCGACGAGGTCGTGCTGCCCGAGCGCGAGGTGATCATCGAGGAGCGGCGCCAGCGGACCGAGAACTCGCCCTCGGACAAGCTCAGCGAGCAGCTCCAGGCGGCGCTGTTCGTGCACCATCCCTACGGCACCCCGGTCATCGGCTGGGAGTCCGAGATGCGCAAGCTCGACCGCGAGGCGGCCGAGGCCTTCTACCGGACCTGGTACGCCCCCAACAACGCGATCCTGGTGGTCGCGGGCGATGTCGACGCCGCCGAGCTGAAGCCCCTGGCGGAGCGCTACTACGGCGCGATCCCGGCGCGCCCCGTGCCCGCGCGCGTCCGGGTCGAGGAGCCGGTCCTGACGGCGGAGCGGCGGGTGATCCTGCGCGATGCCGAGGTGCGCCAGCCCTCGCTGCGCCGGCTCTACCAGGCGCCGTCCTACCGGGCGGGCGCCAAGGAGCACGCCTACGCGCTGCAGGTCCTCAGCGAGATCCTGGGCGGTGGGGCGACCAGCCGGTTGCACCGCGCCCTGGTGCTGGACCAGCGGCTCGCCGTCGGGGCGGGCAGCGGCTATTCGCCGACCGCCGTCGACCTCGGCATCTTCGGCCTTTACCTGACACCGGTGCCGGCCGTCGACCTCGACAGGCTGGAGGCCGCCATGGACGCCGAGATCGCGAAGCTGCTGAAGGAGGGCGTCACGGCCGAGGAGGTCGAGACCGCCAAGCTGCGCATGCAGCGCGAAGCGATCTTCGCGCGCGACAGCCTGCAGGGGCCGGCCCAGACCCTGGGCGCGGCGCTCGCTACCGGCGGAACCGCCGAGGAGGTCGAGCAGTGGCCGGCGCGCATCGGCGCGGTCACGCCCGACCAGGTGATGGCCGCCGCCCGCTTCCTTCTGACCCAGACCGGGTTCGCGACGGGCATCCTGCTGCCGGCCGAAGGATCGGCCGTGGCCGGCGCGCCGCGCCCGGGCACCGCCGCCTCGGCCGGCGGCGCGGCCTCGCCCGCCGCCCCATCCGCCGCCGGAGCCGCCCAGGGAGCCGTCCGATGAGATCCGTCCTTCGCACCGTCGCCGCGGCCGGGGCGCTGCTTCTGGCGCTGCTCGCCCCCGCCTCGGCCTTCGAGGTCGAGCGCGTGATCAGCCCGGGCGGCATCGAGGCCTGGCTGATTCGCGACCAGAAGATCCCGATTCTCTCGGTCCAGTTCGCCTTCGAGGGCGGCGCGGTCGCGGACCCCAAGGGCAAGGAGGGGCTCGCCAACCTGGTCTCGACCCTGCTGGACGAGGGCGCAGGCCCGCTGGACAGCCAGGAGTTCCAGCGCCGGATCGCCGATGCGGGGATCACGCTCGGCTTCTCGGCCTCCTCCGACGCCTTCTTCGGGAACCTGAAGACACTGGTCGAGACCGAGGACGAGGCCGTCGAGCTGCTGCGCCTGGCGCTCACCGCGCCGCGCTTCGACGCCGAGGCCGTCGAGCGCATGAAGCAGGCGGTCGGCAGCCAGATCCGGCGCGACCAGGGCGATCCCGACACGATCGTGCGCCAAGCCTTCTACGCCCATGCCTTCCCCGACAGCCCCTACGGGCGCCGCGCCCGCGGCACGCTGGAGAGCGTCGCCGCCATCGGCGCGGAGGACCTCCGGGGCTTCGTGCGCGACCGCCTCGCCAAGGCGAACCTGAAGATCGGCGTCACCGGCGACATCACGCCCGAGCGGCTCGGCGGGCTGCTGGACAGGGTCTTCGGCGGGCTTCCCGCCCAGGCGGCCCCGCTGGAGATCGGCGAGGTCGTGCCCAGCACCGCCGGCGAGACGCTGGTGGTCGAGCGGCCGACCGCGCAGAGCATCGTGCTGATGGGCCAGCCCGGCCTGAAGCGCCGGGACCCCGACTGGTTCGCGGCCTCGCTGATGAACTACGTGCTCGGCGGCGGCAGCTTCAGCTCGCGCCTGATGAACGAGATCCGCGAGAAGCGCGGGCTCACCTACGGCGTCTACAGTTATCTGCTGCCCTTCGAGAACACCGCGCTGATGATGGCCAGCGGGTCGACGGCAAACCCGAACGCAGGCGCCATGATCGGCCTGCTCAGGGAGGAATGGCGCCGCATGGCGGAGCAGGGACCGACCCAGGAGGAGCTCGACGACGCCAAGACCTACCTGACGGGCTCCTTCCCGCTCCAGTTTACCGGCACGGACCGTATCGCCGAGGTGCTGCTCCAGGTCCAGCGCGACGATCTCGGCATCGACTATCTCGACCGCCGCGACGCGCTGATCCAGGCGGTGACGCTGGACGACGTGCGCCGCGTCGCCCGCGAGCTCCTGCAGCCCGGCAAGCTGATGACCGTGGTGGTCGGGCGGCCGGAGGGGCTGCAGGGCGCGACCGTGATCCAGCACGGGAGCTAATGCCGCGTCCGGTGGATCGCCATGCGGTGAATCGCCGTGTGGTGGATCGCCGTGCCAAGATGGCGTGATCCCGCGCGGGATCGGCACCGCACGGCCTCTCGTGCGTTACCGATCCTGAGCCGGATGCGCCCACGGACATCCGCAAGAAGAAAAGGAGGAGCCACCGCCATGACCGCCCTGACCGGATCGCCTGCCTGGCGTGCGCTGCAGGCGCATCGTGACGAGATGGACGGGGTGCGCATGCGCGACCTGTTCGACCAGGATCCCGACCGGTTCCGCCGCTTCTCGCTGGAGCCCGGCGCCGGCTTCCTTGTGGACTACTCCAAGAACCGCATCACGCCCCGGACGGTCGAGCTGCTGCTGGATCTCGCGCGCCAACAGGACGTCGAAGGCTGGCGCGAGCGCATGTTCGAGGGGCGGCGGATCAATTCGACCGAGGACCGCGCTGTCCTCCACACGGCGCTGCGCGACCGCTCGGGCCGGCCGCTCAGCGTCGACGGCCAGGACGTGACCGCCGATGTCGAGGCGGTCCTCCACCGCGTCTGCCGGTTCGCCCAGGCCGTGCGTGACGGCGCCTGGACCGGCCATGCCGGGGGCCAGATCACCGACATCGTGAATATCGGGATCGGCGGATCCGATCTCGGCCCCGCGATGGTCTGCGAGGCGCTGCGCCCCTACGGGCATCCCGACCTGCGCATGCATTTCGTCTCGAACGTGGACGCGACCCACATCGCCGAGACGCTGAAGCGCTGCGATCCTGCCCGCACGCTGTTCGTGATCGCCTCCAAGACCTTCACGACCCAGGAAACGCTGGCCAACGCGCACACGGCCCGCTCGTGGTTCCTGGAGCATGTCGGCGACGAGTCGGCCATCGCTAGGCATTTCGTCGCCGTCTCCACCAACGAGGCGGCGGTCCGCGCCTTCGGCATCGACCCCGAGAACATGTTCGGCTTCTGGGACTGGGTCGGCGGCCGATATAGCCTGTGGTCCGCCATCGGCCTGCCCATCGCGCTCTTCATCGGTCCCGAGCGCTTCGTGGAGCTGCTCGACGGCGCCCATGCCATGGACGAGCATTTCCGCACGGCGCCGCTGGAGCGCAATGCGCCCGTCCTGCTGGGCATGCTGGGCGTCTGGTACGCGAATTTCTGGGGAGCGGCAGCCCATGCGGTGCTGCCCTACGACCAGTATCTCGCCAGGCTGCCGGCCTATCTGCAGCAGGCCGACATGGAGAGCAACGGCAAGAGCGTGAACCGCCGGGGCGAGCGCGTGGACTATCAGACGGGCCCCGTGATCTTCGGCGAGCCCGGGACCAACGGGCAGCACGCCTTCTACCAGCTCATCCACCAGGGCACGAAGCTGATCCCCTGCGATTTCATCGCCCCGGCCGTCAGCCACAACCCGATGGGCGAGCACCACGCGCTGCTGCTCTCGAACTTCCTGGCCCAGACCGAGGCGCTGATGCGCGGCAAGACCGAGGAAGAGGTCCGCGCCGAGCTGGCGGGCCAGGGCCTGTCGGGCGAGGCGCTGGAGGCGCTGGTGCCCCACAAGGTTTTCGAGGGCAACAGGCCCACCAACTCGATCCTGCTGGAGCGGCTGGACCCCGGCCGGCTCGGCATGCTGATCGCGCTCTACGAGCACAAGATCTTCGTGCAGGGCATCGTGTGGGAGGTGAATTCCTTCGACCAGTGGGGTGTCGAGCTCGGCAAGCAGCTTGCGAAGGCGATCCTGCCGGAGGTCCGGGGGCAGAAGCCGCCGGGCGGCCACGACTCCTCGACGGTGGGGCTGGTCAGGACCGCCCTGCGCTCCGCCGCGGGCGCCGGTTGAAGCGCTCCGCCGCGGGCGCCGGTTGAAGCGCTCCGCCGCGGGCGCCGGTTGAAGCGCTCCGCCGCGGGCGCGGGGTGACGCGCTCCGCCGCGGGCGCGGACTGAGGCGGCGGCGCAACGCCCCGCCCCCGCGCGGCGCGGGCGGCTCAGCCGATCAGGCCGGCGTAGCCGAGGCCAAGGACCAGCGCCAGGGTCAGCGCGAGGCCCAGGAGCGCGCTCAGCCGTTCGCCGGGCGTCCAGCGCCACCAGTCCTTCTTGAAGCTCTGCAGGATCTCAGACACGGTCGGGGTCCATAGGCAGCGTTCCCTTGAGAAAAGCACGGGTTGGCCCACGGGATCCGTGTCGTTTGTCACACCTTGGGATGTTGCTCCCTTTCGATCGTGAGTGTGTCCCGCGTGCAACGCGCCTCCGGACCGGCCACGAAATTCCGCTGCCCCTGTCCGCACCTGCCGCCGCGCGGCGCATCCTGGAGCAGGGGATGGCGAAGCGTGACGGCAACGGGGGACGGACGTGCGGGAGGCGAAGGCGGAGACCGGCGACCCGGCGGAGGGCCCGGCAGGGGACTCGACAGAGGACCTGTCAGAGGACCTGTCAGAGGACGCGGGCGGGCGTGACCTCGCCCGGGCGGTCGCGGCGCTCTCCGGCGGCGACCTGCTGCGGCTGCAGGCCCTGGCGCGGCTGCGGGCACGCGGCCTGCCCGGTGTGGAATGGGCGGACATCCTGCACGAGGCCGTGCTGCGCGCCCTGAGCGGCGCCCGCGAATGGCCCCACGACGTTTCGCTCCTGGCCTTCCTGGCCGGGGTCATGCGCAGCATCGCCGACGAGCATGCCCGTCGCGCCCGCCGGGAGCGCAGGGCCGGCTCCGGTGGCGGCGCGCTGGACGAGGCGGAGCTGCTGGCCGACGAATCTCCCGGCGCGGATCCCGAGCGTCTGGTGGCCGGGGCGCAGGCGCTGGCCAGCCTCCGCGGCCTTTTCGCCGGCGACCCGGTGGCCCTCAGGATCGTCGCGGGACTTGCCGAGGGCCTCTCAGCGGCCGAGATCCGGGCGAGGCACGCCCTCGGCGAGACCGAGTACGACACCGCGCGGCGCCGGATGCGCCGGATCCTGCTGCGGCGGGACGGAGGGGGAGGCGATCCATGACCCGCTGGCGGCCCGATCTCGGCCACGAGCTTCTGCTCGGGATCCTGGAGCGCGAGATCCTGGAGGCGGGAGAGGACGAGCTGCGCGAGATCCTCGCCGAGGAGGGCCCCCAGGCGGCGGAGATGGTCCGGCGCCTGATCCGCGCAGCCATGGAGGAGCACGAGACCGCGCCGGGCGCGACCCCGGCCGGCGCGGGCGCCGGCCCCGCCGGAAGCGGCAAAGGGAGGATGGAATGACGCCGCAGGAGCTCGCGATCGTGCGCCGTGCCTATGCCAGGCAGGTCATGGCGGCCGACCGGCCCGTCACGGACGCCCGCATCGAGGAGGCCTTCGCCCGCGTCCCGCGCGAGGACTTCCTGGGCCCTGGGCCGTGGCCAGTCTTCCGCTTCTGGCGGAACGGCTACGCCATCACGCCGGATGCCGACCCCGTGCATCTCTACACCAACGACATCGTGGGCATCGCGCCCGAGCGCGGCATCAACAACGGCCAGCCCTCGCTGCACGCCCATCTGCTGGCCTGCGCCGCCCCGCGGGACGGCGAGCACCTCGTGCATGTCGGGGCCGGGGTCGGCTACTTCACCGCGATCATGGCGCATCTGGTGGGGCCCTCGGGCCGGGTGACGGCCATCGAGCTGGAACCCGACCTGGCAGCCCGCGCCCGGGCGAACCTGGCGGGCTTCGTGAACGTCGCCGTGATCGAGGGCGACGGCAGCGCCGCCGGCTTCGATCCCGCCGACGTGATCTACGTGAACGCCGGCGCGACGCACCCGGCGGATGCCTGGCTGGACGGGCTGCGCGAGCGCGGGCGGCTGGTGCTGCCTCTGACGACGGACCGCGGCTTCGGGGCGGGCGACCCGGCGGCGATCCACCGGCGCGGCGCGGTGTTCGTGATCACCCGCCAGCACGGGGAATTCGCGGCGCGCTGGATCTCGCCGGTCGCGATCTATCCCTGCGCCGGCTTGCGCGACGCGGAGTCCGAGCGGGCCCTCGCCGCCGCCTTCGCCAAGGGCCCGCCCACCGGCGTCGCGCGCCTGATCCGGATATCGGGCGAGGCGCGCGATGTTCCGGACGCGCTTGCGGAGGACCGTTGCTGGCTGCGCGCGCCGGGTTGGGCGCTGGCCTGTGGCTGAGGCCGCCGCTCAGCCCTGCGCGCCGCGCTCGCTGTCGAGATGGGCCATCTGCGCCTCGGCATAGCGCGCGCCAGCGACCGCCTCGGCAGGCACAGCCGCCTCGATGGCGGCCAGGTCCCCGGGTGAGAGCGCCAGGCGGAGGGATCCCAGGGACTCGTCCAGCCGGTCGCGGCGCCGCGCCCCGATCAGTGGCACGATGTCCGTTCCGCGCGCCAGGACCCAGGCAATCGCGACCTGGGCGACGCTGGCGCCGAGCCCTGCCGCGACCTGCCGCAGCGTCTCGACCAGCGCCAGGTTGCGGCCCAGGTTCGCGCCCTGGAAGCGGGGGCTGGTGCCGCGGAAGTCGCGCGCGCCGATGCGTGCCTGCGGCGTCCAGTGGCCGCTGATCAGGCCGCGGGACAGGACGCCATAGGCGGTGACGCCGATACCGAGTTCGCGGCAGGCCGGCAGGATCTCGGCTTCGATTCCGCGCGAGATCAGCGAGTACTCGATCTGCAGGTCGGCGATCGGGTGCACGGCATGGGCGCGCCGCAGCGTGTCGGCTCCGACCTCGGACAGGCCGGCATGGCGGACATAGCCGGCCTTGACCATGTCGGCGATGGCGCCCACCGTCTCCTCCACCGGGACCGCCGGATCCAGGCGTGCTGGGCGGTAGATGTCGACATAATCGGTTCCCAGGCGCCTCAGGGTATAGGCCAGCGCCGTCTTCACCGCGGCAGGCCGGGCGTCGTAGCCGATCCAGTTGCCGGCGGGGTCGCGCTGGGCGCCGAACTTCACGCTGATCTGCACGTCCTCGCGCCGTCGCCCGGCCAGCGCCTCGGCGATCAAAAGCTCGTTGTGGCCCATGCCGTAGAAGTCGCCGGTGTCGAGAAGCGTGACTCCGGAATCGAGGGCGGCATGGATGGTGGCGATGCTCTCGGCCCGGTCGGCGGGGCCGTAGAGGTCGGACATGCCCATGCAGCCGAGGCCGATGGTTGCGGTCTGTGGGCCGGCTGTGCCCAATCTGCGTTGCGGGATCATGCTGGGACCCTGGTCCTGAGGTGGCTATGCGGGGATCAACCGTCGGGACCGCCCATCGTCGGTCCCGGCGCCTTCGCGGCGATCGCCGGCCATGGCAGGCGCCGAGTTCCGCGAGTCGCTTAGCGCGGCGCGGTTCCGGCCGCCGCGATGCCCTCGATGGCAGGCTGCGGCCCGGTATCGCGGTGGGTCGGCCGGCGGGGGCGGCGGGGGCGGAGCTCAGGTTTGCGACGCTTCCCGCCCGTATTCCCCGGGATCGGCCGGCCGGCTGCGTCGGCGTCGTGGTCCGCGGGAATCGCCGTTAAGTCTTCGCTAAGGCGCCATGGCGTCTGATGGAGGGTGGCGACGGCTGCCCGGACCATCCGGCGGCCAGCCGCCTTCCTTCGCCTGTGGAGCACAAACTGGCCCAGCCCTCCGCCGAGAAGAAGCCGCTGACGCGGATGACGCAGGCGCAGCTCGACGCCGTGGTGAAGCGGCACGAGATGTTCCGCAACGCCCGGATGGGCGGGGCGCGGGCGACGCTGTCCTTCTACGACCTCTCGGGGCTGAACCTGGCCGGCCGCGACCTCGCCCATGCCGATTTCGTGGGGTCGTCCCTGAAGGGCGCGGACCTGTCAGGCTCGCGGCTCGACTGCGCGGCCATGTTCGCGGTCGACCTGCGCCAGGCCAATCTCGAGAACGCCAGCCTGATCAAGACCGACCTGCGCGGGGCCTGCCTGCGCGGCGCGGTCCTGATCGGCGCCAATCTCTTCGAGAGCGACCTGCGCGACGGCACGCTGGCCGAGACCGACCGCACGGGCAACCTGCGCGTCGTCCATATGGAGACGCATCCGACCGAGGCGTCGGGGGCGAACCTGACCGGCGCGAACCTGACCAACGCGCGACTCTCGGGGGCCATCGCGCTGCATACCGACTTCACCGATGCGGTGATGCGCGGATGCAAGCTCGTGCGCGCGACCATGCGCGGTGCCAATTTCACGGGCTCGAACCTCGAGGGGGCCGACCTGTCGGGTGCCGATCTGCGCGGCGCCTGCCTGAAGGGCGCCGTGCTGACCGGGGCCACGCTTGTGATGGCCGAGATGGCGGGCTGCGACACGGAAGGCGTGCTGACCGACACTCCGGCCGGTCGGCCGCTGTCCGAGCTCGGCCAGCCGCTGGAGGAAATGCTGCGCGGCCACACGCTGTTCGTGGGCTCCAACGGCGCCGAGGGCCGGTTCCTCGATCTCACGGGCTACGACCTGCGCGGCGGCCCGTCGCTGGCCCGCCTCTGCCTGACCATGATCAAGGCGCCGAAATCCTGCTTCTTCGGCCTCGACCTGCGCGGTGTCCAGCTCCAGGCCGGCAACCTGGAGGAGGCGGACCTGCGCACCTGCCGCCTGTCCGAGGCCGACCTCCGCGGCATCAACCTGCGCCAGGCGAAGCTGAACAATGCCGACCTGCGCGGCGTCGATCTACGTCCGCTGGTCCTCAGCGAGACCCGGACGCTCGCCTCCGACCTGTCGGGCGCGCGGCTGCGCTATGCGGATCTCGCGGGCGCGAATCTCCGCAAGGTGAACCTGGCCGGCGCCGATCTCAGCCATGCCAACCTGGACGGCGCCGACCTGACCGGAGCAAACCTGTCGGAGGCGCAGCTCTCCGGCGCCCGCTACGACGAGCGGCAGCTCGCCGTCGCCTCGGGAGCTTCCCGGTAGCGTTCCCGCCTGCGGCGGCAGTAGCCCCGGCTCGGCCCCGGCATGGGTGACATCGCAGGCCGAACCCCCTAAATCTAGGGGATGCCGATCCGCCTCCTTCCCGAGACCCTGGTCAACCGCATCGCCGCCGGCGAGGTGGTGGAGCGGCCGGCGGCCGCGGCCAAGGAGATCGTCGAGAACGCGCTCGATGCCGGCGCCACCCGGATCGAGGTGGTCGTCCGCGACGGCGGGCGCAGCCTGATCTCGGTCACCGATGACGGCTGCGGCATGGGCCCGGACGAGCTGGAGCTGGCGGTCGAGCGCCATGCGACCTCGAAGCTGCCGGGCGACGACCTGCTGGACATCCGTACCCTGGGCTTCCGGGGCGAGGCGCTGCCTTCCATCGGTGCGGTCAGCCGGCTGACGCTGACCTCGCGGCTGCGCGGGTCCGACGGGGCCTGGCAGCTCACCGTCGAGGGCGGCGCCAAGGGCGCGCCGGCGCCCGCTGCCCACCCGCCTGGCACCCGCGTCGAGGTGCGGGACCTCTTCTACGCGACGCCGGCGCGGCTGAAGTTCCTGAAGCAGCCGCGCACGGAGTTCGAGCACGTCCAGGATACCATCGAACGCCTGGCCATGGCCCATCCGGACGTCGCCTTCACCCTGTCCGACGGGGCGCGCACCGTGCTGCGCCTGAATGCGGGCGAGGGGCGGCTGGCCAGGCTCTCGGCGCTGATCGGACGCGACTTCGCCGACAATGCGGTCGCGGTCGAGGCCGAGCGCCAGGGCGTGCGCCTGTCCGGCCATATCGGGCTTCCGACGCTGAACCGCGCGACCGCGCGCGAGCAGTACCTGTTCGTGAACGGCCGCCCGGTGCGGGACAAGCTGATGGTCGGCGCGGTGCGCGGCGCCTATGCCGACGTCCTGGCCCGGGACCGGCATGCCGTGCTGGCGCTGTTCCTGGAGATCGACCCGCAGGAGGTCGACGTGAACGTCCATCCCGCGAAGGCCGAGGTCCGCTTCCGCGACCAGGCGCTGGTGCGCGGGCTGATCGTGGGGGCCCTGCGGCACGCCCTCGCCCAGGCGGGGCACCGGGCCAGCAGCACGGTCGCCGCCGCGACGCTGGAGGCCTTCGCCCCGCGCGTCGAGCCCGCGCCGTTCCCGGCGATCTCCGGCGCCGCCGCGCGGGCCGGGACGGGCAGCCCGGCGGGTGGCCCGGTCTACCGCCAGGCCTGGGAGTGGGAGCGCCCGGCGCCGGTGCGCCCCGGGCTGGCCGAGGCCGCGCGCGAGTTCCAGGCGCCGCTGGACCTGGGATCGGCGGCGCCGTCCGCGCGCACGCCGGTGCCGGCGGTGCGCGCGGCTCCCGGACCGGGCGAGGCGGAGGCGGGACCCGGCGCCGGGGCGGAGCCCGAGCGCCACCCGCTGGGCGCCGCCCGCGGCCAGGTGCACAACACCTATATCGTGGCCCAGACCGCCGACGGGATCGTGATCGTCGACCAGCACGCGGCCCACGAGCGCCTGGTCTACGAGCGCGTCAAGGACGCGCTGATCGAGGGCGGCGTCCGCCGGCAGATGCTGCTGATCCCCGAGGTCGTGGAGCTGGACGAGCCCTCCGTCGAGCGCCTGGCGCGGCGCAGCGACGAGCTGGCAGAGCTCGGCCTGTGCCTCGAGCCCTTCGGGACTGGCTGCGTGGTCGTGCGCGAGGTGCCGGCCTTGCTGGGCCAGGCCGACGTGCAGGGGCTGGTGCGCGACCTCGCCGACGAGCTGGCGGAGCTCGACGAGGCGCTGAGCCTGCGCGAGCGGCTGGACGCCGTCTGCTCCACCATGGCCTGTCACGGCTCGGTGCGGGCGGGCCGGCCCATGAACCTCGACGAGATGAACGCCCTGCTGCGCCAGATGGAGGCGACGCCCCGCAGCGGCCAGTGCAACCACGGCCGGCCGACCTATGTGGAGCTGAAGCTCTCGGACATCGAAAGGCTGTTCGGGCGGCGCTGAGGGGCATGGCGCCACGCGCTTCGCAGTCCCGGCGGGACCCTGCCCCCGGTGCGGCCGGGTGCCGCGCCGGCCTGCGATCGGCCCGCGCGGCCGCGGGCGGCGGCGCGCAGCGGGCCGTTGCAGGGTCAGCGGACGATGATGCTGTTCCTGACCTCCTTGACGCCGGACGTGCGCTTGGCGATCTCGCCTGCCCGGACCTTGGTCTGCGCCGAATCGACGAAGCCGCTCAACTGGACCACGTTCTGCATGGTCTCGACCCCGATGTCCTTCAGGCCCAGCTCGTCGACGAGGGCCGCCCTGACCTTGGTCGAGACCACCGCATCGTCGGCATACTCGCCAGGCGTCTGGCGCCCCGAGATCGCAGTGCAACCTGTCGCCGACACGACGATTGCCAATGCTGCGAGCATGGTGCGCATCTGACCAATCCTCATGACCATCGCGGACAACTCCTCCAGCTCCGATGAGTGAAGGCACGGCGCGTCGGCCGTGCCGCAACTCGTGCTTATATCGGTGCAGTCCGGCGCACCGGCGACAGCTCATCGGGCCAATGTTTTGAAACTGCGAGTAGCGGGGCCGCCGATCTCGGTAGTCCCTTGGACGAAGACCTCGGATGAACGGGACGTCCGCATTACCGGGGCGGCTATGATGTGCCCCGACACCGAGATCGAAAGGCGCAGCGGACCGGGCCGCCGCGCTCAGCCGGCCACGACCCGCAGGAAGCTGATGCGCGTCTCGCCGTAGCCGCGTTCATCGAGGGCCGCGAGGCCCGACGGCAGGGCCAGCGGGTCGCGCGCGGCGGTCTCGACCACCACCAGCGCCCCCGGGGCCAGCCAGCCGCGGGCCAGGAGCGCGGGCAGGGCGGCCTCGGCCAGACCCTTGCCGTAGGGCGGGTCCAGGAAGGCGAGGGTGCAGGGCTCGGGGGCCGGCGGCGGGCGCGTCGCGTCGGCGCGCAGGATCCGGCAGCGTGCCTGCTCGCCCAGCGCCGCGGCGTTGCGGCGGGCCGCGTCGAGCGACGGCGTCGAGACGTCCATCAGCACAGCGCGCAGCGCCCCGCGCGAGATCGCCTCCAGCGCCAGCGCCCCGGTGCCGCAGAAGGCGTCCAGCACGATGGCATCTTCAATGGCGGCCCCGGCGGACGACGCGTCGTCCGCCCCCCAGGCGGCATGGGCGAGCACGTTGAACAGGGCTTCTCGGGTCCGATCGCTGGTCGGCCGGACGTCGCGGCCCGCGGGCGCCTCGATCCGCCGCCCGCGGTGCCTACCGCCGACGATCCGCACCGCGCCCTCCGCCCGGGCGGCCGCGGCCGGGTCCCTCGCCGCGCGGGCGCCCGCCCGAGGGCGGTCCTTCACCGCGGCCGGGGCGCCCGGCGGGCTGCCGGTCGCCGCGCTGATCGCCCTTTTGGCCGCCCCGCTTGCCGCCGCTCGGGTCAACGCGGGCCGCACGGTCCTGGCGCTCCGGCCGGTCCTGGCGCGAGCCGGTCTCGGCCTTCGAGGCGCCGAAGCGGCCCCGGGCCGGGGCACCGCCCGACGGGGCCGTCCGGTCAGCGGTGTAGCGGGACTCCCTCGGGCCGTGGCCCGCGGGCTCGGCACGCGGCCGTCCGTCGCGGGCGGGCCGTTCGCTGCGGAAGCCTGCGTCCTCGCGCCCGGGACGCTCGCCGTCCCTGCGGCCGCGGCCGGGCTCCGGGGGGCCGTCCTCGCCGCGGCGGCGGTCGGCCACGATGCGCGCCGGGCTGCGCGGGCCCGGCCGCGCCTCGGCTTCCCGGGCGGCGTTGCGCGCCTTCACCTCGGCCAGGGTCGGGGCGCGGCCGCCCGGGACGGCGCGGGGCACGACGCGGGCCTCGGCCGGCGCATCGCGGCGCTGCGCGACGTCCTCGCGCCCGGAGAAGAACTTCGCCGCCTGGTCCCTGAGCACGCGGCGCGGCACCTCCTCGACCTCGCCGCGTTCGAGCTTGCCGAGCTGGAAGGGGCCGTAGGCGGTGCGGATCAGGCGCGTCACCTGAAGGCCCAGATGCTCGAGCACCCGGCGGACCTCGCGGTTCTTGCCCTCCTTGATGCTCATCACCAGCCAGGCGTTGCTGCCCTGCTCGCGCTCGAGCTCGGCCTCGATCGGGCCGTAGTCGACATCGCCGACCCGCACGCCCCTGGACAGGCGCTTCAGCGCGTCGGGGTCGACCTTGCCGTGGACGCGCACACGATAGCGCCGCGTCCAGCCGGTGGCGGGCAGCTCGAGATGCCGGGCCAGCTCGCCGTCATTGGTGAGCAGCAGCAGCCCCTCGGTGGTCAGGTCGAGCCGGCCGACCGAGACGACGCGGGGCATGTCGGGCGGCAGGTGGTCGAAGACGGTCTCGCGGCCCTTCTCGTCGCGCGCGCTGGTCACCAGCCCGTCGGGCTTGTGGTAGCGCCACAGCCGCGTCGCCTCCGGCTCGGGCAGGGGCTTCCCGTCGACCGTCACCTGGTCGCCGGCCTGCACCAGCGTCGCGGGCGTCGTCAGCACGGCGCCGTTGACGGCGACGCGCCCCTCGGCGACCAGCACCTCGGCGTCGCGGCGCGAGCACACCCCCGCGCGCGCCAGGCGCTTGGCGATGCGCTCGCCGGCGGGGGCGGGGCGGGCGTCCTCGGGGGAGTCCTGCTCGGATTTCGTGTTCTTGGCCATGGGGGCGGACTGTAGGCGCCCGAGGGCCCTGCCGCAATCGCGCCGGGGCGGGTTGCGCCGCCGCGGTGGCTGGGGCAAGGTGCCGGCGATGTCCGATGTCCCGGCCGACAGCCAGCCCCATCCGCCCGGCGACCGGCCGATGGCGCTCGCCTTCGCCGAGGCCGCCGCCGCCGCCGCCCGCGGCGAGGTGCCGGTCGGCGCGGTGGTGCTCGGCCCCGACGGACGGGTGCTCGGCCGCGCCGGCAACCGTACCGAGGCGCTGAGGGACCCCACCGCCCATGCCGAGATCCTGGCGATCCGCGAGGCCTGCGCCGCCCTGGGCGAGCCGCGGCTTCCTGGCTGCGATCTCTACGTGACGCTGGAGCCCTGCGCCCTGTGCGCAGCGGCGATCTCCTTCGCCCGGATCCGGCGCCTCTACTTCGGCGCCTACGACCCCAAGGGCGGCGGCGTCGAGCATGGGCCCCGCTTCTTCGGGCAGCCGACCTGCCACCACGCGCCCGAGGTCTATGGCGGCATCGACGAGCGCCGGGCGGCAGCCCTGCTGCGGGACTTCTTCCGCGAGCGACGCTGACCGAAAGTTCGCGTCGCTTTGGTGGCGAAACCTTGCGGGCAGCTCGCCCCATTCGACGTGCCCTCTTGGCAGAGGGCCTTCGCGGAAGAGGAACCCCCTTAGAGCCTCGAGGTTGGGGTGGCGCCGGCCAACGCGCCGGCAGCTCAGACGTCCCAAGTCATCACGAAACCTCAGAGGAACCCAACCATGGCAACTTTGACCACGGGCGCATCCGGCGTGAGCTTCGGCGAGGCCGGAAGTCTCCCGAACCCGGACAGCTACACGGTCGTGACCGCCAGCAATGACGCCGTCGTGGCCGTCGGTGCGGACGGCAGCGTCATCAGCATGGAAGGCGATTTCACGATCTCCGAAGACTTCACCGGCGGCGGGACGGGCAGCGGGACCGGCGCCCCGGGAACCGGCACGGATGACGGAACCGCCGGCGGCGGGACCGATGCTCCAGGGACCGGGGGCGGTGCCACCGACGCTCCCGCAACCGGCGACGGCTCCACCGGTTCCGGCGGCGGCGCGGTCGCCGATGGCGGGACGGGCAGCGGAACCGGGGGCGGCGCGGGCTCCGAGGACACCCCGGGCGGCACCCCCGCTGATGACGGCGCCGATGCCGGCGCGCCGTCCCTTTCGGACGTGGTGACGGACGGCACGGTGCGCTCGCTGGTCTTCAACGACGGCAACGGCGGCGGCTTCTCGCTGGGCAATGCCAACTTCAACTGGAACCGCTTCGAGGCGGCCCTGATCGATGCAGCCGGCGGGGATGCCGGCGGCGGGACTGGCGGCACCGATGGCGGAACCGGGACCGACGACGGAACCGGCACCGATGGCGGTACGGGCGCCACGGATGGCGGCACCGGGACCGGCACGGGCACCGGGACGGGCGGCTCCGCCGATGGCGCAACCGGCGGCGGGACTGACGGCGGCGCGACCGGTGGCACGGGTGCCGATGCGGCGCCGGTCGCTGCCGCGGATGGCACGGCCGAGGGCACGGCGGGCTCCGAAGGGACGAGCGGCGGCGCGGACGGCTCGACGGATGCCACGGACGGCTCGACCGACGGGACTGCCGATGGCGGCACGGATGTCGGCGCCCCCGGCGATGCGCTGCAGGATCTCCTGCAGGGCATCTTCAACGGCGGCGACCTGATGATCGGCGGCGCCGGCAACGACACGCTGAACGGCTTCAACGGCAATGACGTCGTCGTCAGCGGCGGCGGCACCGACGTGCTGGAAGGCGGCGCGGGCAGCGACGTGCTGGTCCTGAACGGGACCCGTGCGAGCTTCACCTTCGCAGCAGCCTCGGATGATGGTGCCGGCGGCGGCACGGGCACCGATGGCGGCACTGGAACCGGCGGTGGCACGGGTGCCGGGACCGACGGCGGCACCGGCGGCTCCGCCGATGGCGCAACGGGCGGCACGGGCGCCGACGCCGCCCCGGCGGCCGTGGCCGACGGGAGCGCGTCGGACGGCTCCGCCGAGGGCACCGCGGGCGATGCCGCAGATGGCTCGGCGGGCGGTTCGACGGACGGCACGGCCGGCGGCTCGGCCGATGGCGCAACGGGCGGCGAGGGGTCGATCGACTTCGCCGACGGCGTCTTCACGGCCACCGGCACCGGCGCCACCGTCGAGTTCACCGAGTTCGAGTCCGTCGCCTTCCAGGATGGCGTGTTCTCGGTGGAGGAGCTGTTCGCCGACGGCGGAACCGGATCCGGCGGCACCGATGGTGGTGCCGGGTCGGGTACCGGCGGCACGGGCGCTGGCGGCGGGACAGGTTCCGGCACTGGCACGGATGCCGGTGCGGGCACCGAAGCCGGCGCGGGGACCGGCGGCACGACACAGGTCCTGGCGACGGACTACTTCTTCGCCTGAGCCCGACGCCACCGGGTGGCCACCGCCACCCGGTGGCGTCACTTGGCACCGGGCGGCCTCGGCCGCCCGGTGCTTCCCCTTTCCGAGGTTTGCGATGAGCGAGGGAGACACGCGGGCCGGCCGCAACCCCGGGGACGAGGCACCGCCGGGATCGCCTCAGAGCGGCGAGGCGGTCTGTCCGGACTGCGGCGGGACCGGGGACAGAGCGGGGTCCCCTTGCCCGGCCTGCGGGGGCACCGGCCGGATCACCGCGATCGTGGGCGACGCCTGATCCCGCCTGCCACCCCGGCGCCCTTGGCCGCCGTGCCGGGACTCAGCGGCCCACGGCGCGCCAGCCGATGTCGCGCCGGCAGAAACCCTCCGCCCAGTCGATCCGCTCCACCGCCTCGTAGGCGAGGGTGCGTGCCTCGCCGACGGTGGGGGCGATGGCCGTGACGCCGAGCACCCGGCCCCCGGCCGCGAGGATCGTGCCGTCCGGCCCCCGGGCGGTGCCGGCATGGAACACCGTGACGTCGGGCAGCGCCGCGGCCTCGTCCAGGCCGTGGATCTCGGTCCCCTTCACCACCGCGCCGGGATAGCCCTTGGCGGCCATCACCACGCACAGTGCGGCATCCTCGTACCAGCGCGCCGACGCGTTGCGGAGCTGGCCCTCGCAGGCGGCCAGCAGGATCGGCAGCACGTCGGACATCATGCGCTTCATCAGGACCTGGCATTCGGGGTCGCCGAAGCGCGCGTTGTATTCCAGAAGCTTGGGCACCGGGCCGTCGGCGCCCGGACAGATCATCAGGCCGGCGAAGAGGACGCCACGGAACGGGTTGCCCTCGGCCGCCATGCCCCGCACGGTCGGCTCGATGATCTCGCGCAGCACGCGCGCCTCGAGCGCCGGGGTCATGATCGAGACCGGCGAATAGGCGCCCATGCCGCCGGTGTTGGGCCCGGTGTCGCCGTCGCCCACGCGCTTGTGGTCCTGGCAGGAGGCCAGCGGCAGGGCGTGGGTGCCGTCGACCAGGGCGAAGAAGCTGACCTCCTCGCCCTCCAGGAACTCCTCGATCACAAGCTCCGCCCCGGCCGCGCCGAAGGCGTTGCCGACCAGCGCTTCGTCGATGGCGGCATGGGCCTCCTCCAGCGTCGCGCAGATGGTGACGCCCTTGCCTGCGGCGAGGCCGTCGGCCTTCACCACCAGCGGCGCTCCCATGCGCTCGGCGAAGGCGTGGGCGGCGCCCGGCTCCGAGAACCGCCCATAGGCGGCGGTCGGGATGCCGTGGCGGGCGCACAGATCCTTCATGAAGCCCTTCGATCCCTCGATGGCGGCAGCTGCCGCGCTGGGGCCGAAGGCCTTGATGCCGGCCGCCTGCAGGCGGTCGACGAGGCCGAGGACCAGCGGCACCTCGGGCCCCACCACGACCAGGTCCACGGCCTGCTCGGTCGCAAAGCGGACGAGCCCGTCGAGGTCGTCGACGGCGATCGGGACGCATTCGGCCTCGCGCTCGATCCCGGCATTGCCGGGGGCGCAGAACAGGCGGTCGCAGAGCGGCGAGGCCGCGATCGCCCAGCACAGCGCGTGCTCCCGCCCGCCCGAGCCGACCACCAGAACCTTCATGGGAACTCCCTTCGCCAGCTTCCGCCCCGCCCTGCCGGGGTTGTATCATGCGCCGGCCATGACTCAAGACGAAGCCGCGCCGCCGGAGCGCAGCCCCGGCCCGCGGCCGGGCTCCAACCTTCCCGAGCTCTCCGTGAGCGAACTCAGCCGGGCGCTCAAGCGCACGGTGGAGGATGCCTTCGGCTACGTGCGCGTGCGGGGAGAGATCTCGCAGCCGAAGTTCCACGGCTCCGGGCATTGCTATCTGCGCCTCAAGGACGAATCAGCGGTGCTCGAGGCCGTGTGCTGGAAGGGCACCGTTCTCCGGCTGTCGGTCCGGCCCGAGGAAGGGCTGGAGGTCATCTGCACCGGCAAGCTCACCACATATCCCGGCCGCTCGCAGTACCAGCTCGTGATCGACAGCATGGAGCTGGCCGGCGAGGGCGCGCTGCTGAAGCTGCTGGAGGAGCGCAAGCGGCGCCTGGCTGCCGAGGGGCTGTTCGATCCCGCGCGCAAGCGACCCCTGCCGTTCCTGCCGCAGGTGATCGGGGTCGTGACCTCGCCCACCGGAGCGGTGATCCGGGACATCCTGCACCGTCTGGACGACCGCTTCCCGCGCCGGGTGCTGGTCTGGCCGGTGGCCGTCCAGGGCGATGCCGCAGCCGGTCAGATCGCCGCTGCGATCGAGGGCTTCAACCGCTTGGCGCCGGACGGCAGGGTGCCCCGGCCGGACCTGCTGATCGTGGCCCGGGGCGGTGGAAGCCTCGAGGATCTAATGCCCTTCAACGAGGAGGTGGTGGTGCGCGCCGCGGCCGCCTCGGGGATCCCGCTGATCTCGGCGGTCGGGCACGAGACCGACACGACCCTGATCGACTTCGCGGCCGACCGGCGTGCCCCCACGCCCACCGCGGCGGCCGAGATGGCGGTGCCCGTGCGCGCCGAGCTGCTGGCCGAGGTGATGGATTGCGCGCGCCGGCTCTACGCCTGCACCACCCGCGGGATCGAGGAGCGGCGCACCCGCGTCGAGGGGCTGGCCCGCGGCCTCGGCGACCCGGCCGCGCTCCTGGAGGGCTGCGTCCAGCGGCTGGACGACCGGGCCGAGCGGCTGAACCTCGCCGTCGGCACGGTGCTGGACCGCAGGCGCACGCGGGTCGGCGAACTCGCGGCCCGCATTCGCCACCCGCGGGAGATCCTGGGCGAGAGCCGCAGCCGGCTCGACGGTGAAGGCCGGGCTCTGGCCATGGCGCTGCGCCAGGTGCTGGCGGCCGAGCGCGGGCGCCTCGCCGCCAGCGCGGGCCGGCTCAGCCTCGTTCCGACCCGCCAGCGGCTGGCCGAGGGGGCACGCCGCTCGGCCGAGCTGGCCGATCGGCTGAAGCGTGCCCACCTGCGCGGCATCGACGTGGCGGGCCAGCGGCTGGAACGGGCTGCCGGCCTCCTCGAGAGCTATTCCTTCCGCCGGGTGCTCGATCGCGGCTTCGCGCTGATCACCGACGCCGACGGCCATCCCGTCTCGGCCGCGGCCGAGACGCAGCCGGGCCAGGCGGTGACGCTGGAGTTCCGCGATGGCAAGGCCGAGGCGGTGATCGGAGGCGTTCCCGCCCCCGGGCCCGCCCTGCCGCCGCCCGCGGGCCGGAAGCCGCGCGAGCGTGCGCAACGGCCACCCGTGCCGATACAGGAAAGCCTGTTCTGACGGAAGGTCGGTTCGTGCTCCGGCGGCTCAGTCCGGCCAGCGCCGATGCAGCCACAGCCACTGGGCCGGCCGCTCCCGGATCCAGGATTCCAGCAGTGCGTTGAAGCGGACCAGAAGCGCATGGGCGGCGCCTTCGGACCCGTCCTCGGTATCACCCTCCGGCACCGGGAGGGGCGGCAGCACCGTGAGGCGAAAGCGGGCGCCCTCCAGCCGCTCGATGCGCGCGGGCAGCATCGGCGCTTTGAAGCGGACGGCGAACTGCGCCGCGGCCGGCGCGGTCATGGCATCGCGCCCGAAGAAGGGCACCGGGACGCCGTCGTTGAACTTCTGATCCATCAGCATGCCGACGCTGCGTCCCGCACGCAGGGCCGCCAGCAATGCGCGGGCGCCGTTCCGGCCCTTCTCGACGTGTTCGCCGTCGATGGCCTCGCGGGCGCGGTCCAGAAGGCGGGCGACCAGCGGGTTGTTGGGGCGCCGGTAGACCAGCGTCAGCGGCAGGCCATGGAGCGCCGCCGCATGGGACAGCAGCTCCCAGTTGGCGAGATGACCCGAGACGAGGATCGCCGGCTTGCCGCTGGCCGCCGCGGCGCGCAGGTGCTCGGAACCGAGGATCTCGACCCGGCAATCGCCCCCGCGGCCCCACAGCCGCGCGATGTGGGGATACTCGGCCGCGACACGCCCGAGATTCTCCCACATGCCGGCGAGGACCTCCTGCCGCGCCGCGGCGTCGAGTTCGGGCATCGCGCGCTGGAGGTTCGAGAGGGCCTTGCGGCTGGCCGCGAGCCGCGGCCCGATGTAGCGCGCGAGCCGGCCGCCGAGGGCCGAGGCGGTGTCCAGGGGAAGCAGCCGGAACAGCCCGTAGAGCAGCCAGAGCGCGGCCGCCTGCAGCGGGTAGTCGAGCCAGCGCTGGCGCCAGCGCGACCGGGCGGACCTATGCGCCATGCCCGTGCTCCCCCGGGTGTTCCGACCGGTTCGCCTCCGGATGCCCGGCGCCGCGCCCGGCGGGGCCGAGAAAGCGGTCCAGCAGCCCGTCCACGGCGCCGGGGTCGTCCCAGACCAGACGCACCGGCAGCACCCGCACGCGGCCGGCCCAGCCGGGCGGCAGGCGAACCGCGTCCTTCTCGGTGGTCAGCAGCGCGGCCCCCGCACGCTCGGCCTCGGCCGCGAGCGCCGCCAGCTCACCCTCGGTGAAGGGGTGGTGATCGGCGAAGGGAACGGCCCGCACGAGATCGATGCCCAGCATCCGGCAGGTCTCGAAGAACTTCCCCGGGCGGCCGATCCCCGCGAAGGCGACCGCGCGCAGGCCGCGCGGCACCCCGGATCCCGGAACGGGGACGAGGCGGGCGCCGAGCACCGGCAGCCTTGCGTCGAGCCGGTGGCGCAGGTCCGTGCGGTCCTCGCCCACCAGCACCACGGCTTGGGCCCGGGCCAGGCCGCGCGCGACCGGCTCGCGCAACGGGCCCGCCGGAACGAGCCTGCCGTTTCCGAAGCCCACGGCGCCGTCCACGACCACGAGGCTGAGGTCCTTGCGCAGGGCCGGGTTCTGGAAGCCGTCGTCCAGGATCACCGCCCGCGCGCCGGCGGCGACCGCCGCCGCCGCGCCCGCGGCGCGGTCCCGGGCGACCCAGGTCGGCCGCGCGCGCGCCAGGAGCAGGGCCTCGTCCCCGACCTCGGCGGGGCCGTGGCGCGCGGGGTCGACACGGGCGGGACCGCGCAGCGATCCCCCATGGCCGCGGGTCACCACATGGGCGCCGGGCAGGCGCTCGGCCAGCGCGATGGCGACCGGCGTCTTTCCGGCCCCGCCGGCGACCAGGTTGCCGACGCAGAGCACGGGCACGCCGACCGCGGCCGGGCTGCCGAGCGCCAGGCGCAGGCGCCCGGCTACGCCGTAGAGCCGGCCCAGCGGATCCAGCGCGCCGGCCAGGGCGCGGGCCGTCCGGCTCTCCGCCGCGTACCAGAAGGACGGCGTCCTCATGGCGCGGCGACGCCGGCCTCGGCCAGGAGCGGCGCCAGGGCTTCCATCACCCGGTCGATCACCCGGGCATTGCGCTCGGCCACGCGCGTGGCGCCCGCGCTCAGGCGGGCGCGCTCGGCGGGATCGTTCAGAAGCCGGTCCACGGCCGCGGCGAGCGCCGCCGCATCGGCGACGGGCAGCGCCGCGCGCTCGGCCTCCAGCTCGGCCGCCATGGCGGCGAAGTTGGTCATGCGCGGCCCGTACAGGATCGCGCAGCCGAGCTGCGCGGGCTCGACGGGATTGTGGCCGCCCCAGACGAAGGAGCCGCCGACGCAGGCGACGGGGCTCAGCCGGTAGAAGAGGCCCATTTCGCCCATGGTGTCGGCGAGCCAGACAGCGTCGTTTCGGGCGGGCAGGGCACCCTGGGACCGGCGCGCGACGCCCAGGCCGCGCTCCGCGAGCATGGCCGCGATCTCGCCGCCCCGCGCGGGGTGCCGCGGCGCAAGGACCGTCAGCAGCCCGGGATGGCGGGCCGCCACCCGTGCGTGGACATCGGCCGCGATCGCCTCCTCGCCGGGATGGGAGCTCGCGAAGAGCCACAGCGGCCGGTCCGCGACCGCCGCTCGCGCGCCTTCCAGCGCCTCGGCCCGCGCGGGCAGCGGCGGGGCGGAGTATTTCAGGTTGCCCAGCACCCGCACGTCGGTGGCGCCGAGGGCGCGC
Source organism: Arenibaculum pallidiluteum (assembly GCF_017355985.1). GTDB lineage: Bacteria > Pseudomonadota > Alphaproteobacteria > Azospirillales > Azospirillaceae > Arenibaculum > Arenibaculum pallidiluteum. Next base: position 637,763 of record NZ_JAFIQU010000002.1, on the reverse strand, counting down.
AGGCGCTCGGCCTCGGCCTCGCCCTGGGCGAGGCACAACCGGAACGAGGCCAGCAGCGGCCCGATGAAGCCGGGCAGGCGGCGCCAGCCCTCGAAGGAGCGGGCCGACATGCGTGCATTGACCAGGGCGGTCGGCACGCTGCGCCGGCGCAGCTCGGTCAGCATGTTGGGCCAGATCTCGGATTCCACCCACAGCGCCATGTCCGGCCGCCAGTGGTCGAGAAAGCGGCGCACCCAGCGCAGACGGTCCACCGGGACATACTGGTGGAAGGCGCCGGCGGGCAGCCTCTGCGCCATGAGCCGGGCCGAGGTCACGGTCCCGGTGGTCACGAGCACCGAGATGCCTGGGCGCAGCGCCAGCAGATGCTCGACCAGCGTCAGGATCGACAGGGATTCGCCGACGCTCGCGGCATGGCACCACACCAGCCGTCCCTCCGGGCGGGGCAGCCCGGCAATGCCGAGCCGCTCCTGCTGCCGGTCGGGGTCCTCCTTGCCGGCGGCGAGGCGGCGGGCAAGCAGAAGACGGATCGCGGGTCCGCCGAGGTCCGTCAGCCCGCGGTACAGTCTCTGCAGCATCGTGACGAGCGAAGGTCCGGATCGTTCGGGCCGGGGCGTGCCCGGCGCGGGCGGGGACCTTAGCATGCCGCGGGATCGGGCCTAAGCCCTTTCCGCGCCCACCGGCCGGGCGGACCCAGCCGCGGAGGGGTTCAGTGGAAGGGGCGCAGGTTGTCCAGGAATTGCTGGGCCGAGGCCCGCCAGGAGAAGCGCAGTGCATAGTCGCGGCAGGCCGCAGGATCGATCCCCAGGGCGCCGCGCACGGCGCGCCCGAGATCCTCGTCCAGCACGCCCACGCCCGACCCGTCGATCACGTCGAGCGGTCCGGGGACGGGATAGGCCGCCACCGGAACGCCCGAGGCCAGCGCCTCCAGCAGGACCAGGCCGAAGGTGTCCGTGCGCGAGGGGAAGACGAAGACGTCGGCCGCAGCGTAGTGGCGGGCCAGCTCCTCGCCATGCTTGGCGCCGACGAAGCGGACCTGGGGAAAGCGCTGGCGCAGCTCGGCAAGCTGCGGGCCGTCGCCCACCACGAACTTGGTGCCCGGCAGGTCGAGCGACAGGAAGTCCTCGAGGTTCTTCTCGACCGCGACGCGGCCGACATACATCGAGATCGGTCGTGGCGCGTCCAGGAAATCCTTGTCGCCGGGACGGAACAGTGCCGTGTCGACGCCCCGGCTCCAGCGTCGGATGTTCGAGAAGCCGCGCCGGCGAAGGTCGTCCTCGATGGTCTGGGTGGCGACCATCACCGCATGGGCGGGGGCGTGGAAGCGCCGGACCACCGCGTAGCTCAGCGCCAGCGGCACCGGGGCCCGGTCGCGGATGTATTCGGGAAAGCGCGTGTGATAGGCCGTGGTGAAGGGAAGGCCGTGCCGCAGGCAGTAGCGGCGGGCGGCGAACCCCAGCGGACCCTCCGTCGCGATATGGATCGCGTCCGGATGGAACCCGGCGATCAGCCGGGCCAGGCGGCGGCCTGCCGCCAGCGCCAGGCGGATCTCGGGATAGGTCGGCATGGGCACGGTGCGGAAGCGGTCCGGCCCGATGATCTCGACCGTATGGCCGAGCGCCTCGAGCTCCTGCCGCGTCGTGTTCAGCGTCCTGACCACCCCGTTGACCTGGGGGTGCCAGGCGTCCGAGACGATCAGGATCCTCACGCTGCCGCCTTCAAGGGCGCCCGCAGTCGTGAATCCGCCCAGTGAATGATTTCCAGCACGCCGCTCTCGTGCTCGACGAGCGCGGTGCAGGATTCGACCCAATCCCCGTCGTTGCAATAGAGGACCCCTTCCATGTCGCGCATCTGGGCGCTGTGGATGTGGCCGCACACGATCCCGTCGACCTCGCGGCGGCGGGCCTCCTCGGCCAGCGCCTGCTCGTAGTTGCCGATGTACTCGACGGCGTTCTTGACCTTGTGCTTGAGGTAGGCGCTCAGCGACCAGTAGGTGAAGCCGAGCTTGCGCCGGATCAGGTTGAACCAGGTGTTCACCGCCAGCAGGAGCACGTAGGCGTGATCGCCCACATGGGCGAGCCATTTCGCGTACTTCACCACCGCGTCGAACTGGTCGCCGTGCAGCACGAGCAGCCGCTTCCCGTCCGCGGTCTCGTGGATGGCGTCCTCGACCACCATCACGCCGCCGAACTGCAGCCCGATGTAGTCCTTCAGCCCCTCGTCATGGTTGCCGGGGATGTACAGGACCTTCGTGCCCTTGCGCGCCTTGCGCAGGAGCTTTTGCACAACGTCGTTGTGGGCCTGAGGCCAGTACCAGGTGCGCTTCAGGCGCCAGCCGTCGACGATGTCGCCGACGAGGTAGAGGTATTCGCTGTCGGTGCTCCGCAGGAAATCCAGGAGAAGCTCCGCGTTGCAGCCACGCGTTCCCAGATGGACGTCGGACAGGAAGATGCTCCGATAGCGTCGGACGCCTTGATCGACTTTCATGCGCGACTCCGTCAAGGGTTTGCGCTGTCGATCGGGGTATACATCTAGATATAGCCTTAGATCAATGGTCACTTTATAAGTGATGCGCGTGCTGTGTTTGATTCATGACTTTGAAACACAGACAGTAGTCTTGTTGTCATTAAAGATAACGCAAATCGTAACAATGGGCGGGGTTGGGAAATGCCTGAGGAGAGCGTGCAGCCGCGGCGCCTGCTGGTCGTCCGCAACCCGACCGCAGGTCGCCGGCGGGTGCGCCGCTACCGGGCGGTGCTTGACGCGCTGCAGGATCTCGGCGCCGAGGTCGAGATCCGCGAGACCGCGGGAAGGGGGGATGCCGAGCGTATCGCGCGCGAGGCGGACCCGGCGGCTCATGATGCGCTCGTGGTGGCCGGCGGCGACGGCACGGTGAACGAGGCGCTGAACGGGCTGCTGTCGCGGGCGGAGGGACCGGCACCGGCACTGGGCCTGATCCCGTTGGGCACGGCGAACGTGCTGGCCGCCGAGCTGGGCCTGCCCAGGGGCGCGAAGGCGCTGGCCCGGATCCTGGCGCTTGGCGCGCCGCGTCGGATTCACCCCGGTCTTACGGGAGGGCGTGGATTCTCGATGATGGTGGGGGCCGGGCTCGATGCCCAGGTGGTGGAACGTGTCGACCCCGTCCTCAAGCGACTGAGCGGCAAGGGTGCCTATGTCTGGGAGACCCTGAGCCAGCTCGTGCGGCACAGGCCGCGGCGCTACCGGGTGACCGTCGGCGGGACCTCATGGGAGGTCGGCTCGGTGATCGTCGCCAAGGGGCATTTCTACGCGGGCCGCTTTGTCTGCGCGCCGGCGGCGCGCCTCGACGAGCCGATCCTCCAGGTCTGCCTCTTCCCGCGCATCGGCCGCTGGCACGCCCTGCGCTACACCGCGGCCGTGGTGCTGGGCTTCGTGCACCACCTGCGCGATTACGCCGTAGTCCCCGCCGACCGCGTTTTGATCGACGGGCCCGAGGGCGATCCGGTCCAGGGGGATGGCGACGTGATCGCGCGCCTGCCCGTGGAGGTGACCTTGGCGCCCCGCGGAATTGAGGTGCTCGCCGGTCCGACGGGATTTCCACGGAGTTCCGGGATTCCCTGGGCGCGATTCCGGGTGGCTAGATCCCAGGGCATATGCCCGACCGGGTCGGATGCCACCCATCGGGGGTTATCAACACCGGATCGTCTTGGCCCTTGACAGCCCGTTGGAGCATGGGGTCATGCCAGTGTCGCGGCGGCCGGATGAGTACAGAAGGTGATTCTCTGGGAAAAACAATGGCTTGTGGGAATGCCTATTTAATGGGCAGAAATGCGGCCTCCCAGGGATTCCCTAGGTCCCGGAGAGAAAGCCGCCGATTCATCCAGCGACTTATCCACAGGATCCGGGGATAACCCCTTCGGTTAAGCCCTTCGGCAGGGATTCCCGGGGATTTCCCGGGGGTCACCCTGGCCCGCGCAACGCGTCACCGCATCGCGCGCCAAATTGGTGCGCAAGCCTTGCGGACCCCGGCGGCGCACCGATGCGCGCCGTCAGGCGCCCGCCAGGATCGCCTCGGTCGCGGAGGCGCCAATCTCGCGAAGCTCCTCCAGGGAAGCGCCCGCACGGGCGCGCAGGGCCAACCCGCTCAGCAGGTCGTTCATCAGGCTTGCCCGCCGCTCGACAGGAAATCCGGCCGGCAGCTCGCCGCGTGCGATGCCCGATCTCAAGAATTCGGTGAAGGCCTTGTCGCGGGCCGCGATGCCGGCTTCCAGGATCTCGCGCACGGGAAGCATCGAATGCGCCGACTGTGCCGCGACACAGGTGAGCAGGCAGCCCGAGCCGCCATGCTGCCCGGAGACACGCTCAGCCATGTGGTTGAACACCGCGTTGATACCGGCGCGCATGCTCGGCGCGGCCTCCAGCAGGGCGGTGATCTCGGCGCGGCCGCGTTGCCCGTAGCGCTGGAGCGCCTTGAGATAGAGCTGCTCCTTGTTGCCGAAGGCGGCGTAGACGCTCGGCTTCGTCAGTCCCATGGCGGAAGCCAGCGCATCGGTGTCCGCGGCTTCGAAGCCGAGGCGCCAGAAGACCTCGACCGCACGGTCCAGCGCCGTGTCGGGGTCGAAGCTGCGGGGACGCCCTCTGGGGCGGCCTCCGGCCTCGGTGCAAGATTTTTGTACCATCGAGTATAAATTTCCTTGACGGGGTCCGTGGGTCTTAATATATACCGATCCGTAGCGAATGCAACGGGGCGCCCCGGCGACCCGCTCCTCCCAGAAAGCCCTGCCCGAGGGCAGGCGATACGGAAAGGAAAATGGTTATGAAGGCCCTCTCTTACACCCTGGTCGTGACCGCCCTGCTGGCCACGGCCCCTGCGATGGCCAATGACGGCAACATCGGCGTGAACCAGTTCCACGGCTCGGACACGCTGGCCTCGTACGCCGCCGAGCCGAGCCATGCCTCTCCCGTCCAGGAGGCGATCCGCCGGGCCGCGGCCGAGGCGTCCGCCAGGCCCCAGCGGAACCTGATGGTCTGGGGCGACCGCGCCGTCGATCCGATCTACGCCGAGCCGGCGCCCGCCGTGGGCGTTGCCCACAGCGCGCCGGTGCAGGCCGAGACGGCCTTCGGCGGGACCGACTTCGCCTTGATCTACGCCAACTGACGGCTGCCGCCTGACGGCCGCCATCGACCTGAAATCGAACCCGAGGACACGATCATGAAGACTCTCGCTTACTCCCTCGCCCTCGTCGCCCTGCTGGGCGCCGGCAGCGCTTCCGCCGACGACGGAAGCACCGGGAAGAACCTGTTCATCGGCAGCACCGACCTGACGTCCTTCATGGCGCAGGAG
>NZ_JAFIQU010000002.1:0-632345 GCF_017355985.1 Arenibaculum pallidiluteum | reverse complement strand
GGTCTGGGGCGACCGCGCCGTCGATCCGATCTACGCCGAGCCGGCGCCCGCCGTGGGCGTTGCCCACAGCGCGCCGGTGCAGGCCGAGACCGCCTTCGGCGGGACCGACTTCGCCTTGATCTACGCCAACTGACGGCCGCCATCGACCTGAAATCGAACCCGAGGACACGACCATGAAGACTCTCGCCTACTCCCTCGCCCTCGTCGCCCTGATCGGCGCCGGCAGCGCTTCCGCCGACGACGGAAGCACCGGGAAGAACCTGTTCATCGGCAGCACCGACCTGACATCTTTCATGGCGCAGGAGAAGGCTCCGGCGGCGCCCGCGGCTTCGGTCGTCGTCGACCTGACCCGTGATGCCGGCCAGGCGTCGGTCCGGTCGTCGGTCCAGGGCAACGGCAGCACGGTCGCGGACCAGCAGGCCTCCCTGGACGACCAGACGGACTTCGCCCTGACCTACGCGAACTGAGCGGCAGGATCCTGGTCCGTCATCGGCCCTTCGCCGGATCCGATCCGGCGAAGGGCCGGCGCCGCTCATAGCAGAGGCCGACGCCAATCCTCCCGAAGGGCCGCGTAGAGCACGTGGTCGCGCCACGCACCGTCGATCCGCAGATAGCCCCGGGCATAGCCCTCCTGCAGGAAACCGACCTTCTCCAGTAGACCGCGCGACGGCAGGTTGGTCGGCAGGCAGGCGGCCTCGATGCGGTGCAGGCCCAGCTGCTCGAACCCGAATTCCGCGATCAGCGCCGCCGCCTCGGCGGTGAAGCCGTGGCGTGCGAAAGGCTCGCCGACCCAATAACCCAGCGTCGCTGTCTGCGCGACGCCCCGGCGCACGTTGCTGAGCCCGATTCCCCCGACCAGCGCCCCCTTCTGGTTCTCGAAGACCAGCAGGCTATAGGCCTCGTCGTCGCGCCATTCCTGGATCTGGCGCCGCGTGCGGCGCAGGAACGCGTCGCGCGCCAGCGCATCGGCGGGCCAGGTCGGCTCCCAGGGCGTCAGGAAGGCGCGGGAGCGTCCGCGCAGCTCCGCCCATTCCTTCCAGTCCTTCGGCATCGGCGGGCGCAGATGCACCCGACGACCCTGCAGCCTCACGGCCGGCGCCCCCATGAGTCCGCCGCGCAGGAACCCGATCAAGACGCCACCCTCGCGCCTGGAGCAGCCCGCGATCCGCACCCGGCCGCGGACCGGTCGCAACCCTCGGGATCCCGGGCGGCCATTCCGGCCGGAATCCCGCACCCCGTCGCCATTCCGTTCCGGCCCCGCCGCGGATCAGGCGAAGCGCGCCGCGATCCGGTCATGGGACTCCAGCTTGCCCAGCGGACCGAGGGCCGCGACGGTCGGCGTGCATGCCCTCATCCGCCGGGCGGCCTGCCTGACCATCCCGGCGTCCACGGCATCGATCCGCGTCACGATCTCCTCGGGGCCGAGATGCCGTCCGAAGGTCAGGAGCTGCTGGCCAAGCTGCTCGCAGCGCGACATGCTGCTTTCCAGGGACATCAGAATTCCGGCCTTGATCTGGTTGCGGGCGCGCCGCACCTCGTCCTCCGTGACGTCCTCAGAGACCTTGCAGATCTCCTCCGCGACCACCGGCACGAGCTCCTCGACCTCCTTGGCCCCGGTGCCGGCGTAGATCCCGAACAGCCCGCCGTCCTCGTAGGAACCGGTGAAGCTATGCACGCTGTAGGCCAGGCCCCGCTTCTCGCGGACCTCCTGGAACAGGCGCGAGGACATGCCGCCGCCGAGAAGCGTCGAAAGCACCGAATGGGCATAGTACTCGGGCTCGTGAAACCCGACCCCGGCGAAGCCGAGGACCAGGTGCAGCTGCTCCAGGTCCCGCTCCTCGCGGTAGTCGCCGCCGCGGTAAACGGCGCGCTCGCGCGGCGCCGGCCGGTGCTCGGGCAGGGCCTGGAAGGCCGCCTCGGCCAGCTCCACGAGCCGGTCGTGCTCGATCCGCCCGGCCGCCGCCAGGACGAGCCGCTGGCCGGAATAGTGCCCCGTCAGATATTCGACGAGCGCGTCCCGCGGCAGCGCCTCGACGATCTCGGGCTTGCCCAGGACGGGGCGGCCGAGACCCTGGTCGGGATAGGCGGTGGCCTGGAAATGGTCGAAGATGATGTCGTCCGGCGTGTCCTCGGCTTGGCCGATCTCCTGGAGGACGACCGCACGCTCCCGCGCCAGCTCGCCCTCGTCGAGGACCGAGTGCTGGAGCATGTCCGCGATGATGTCGAGGCCGAGCGCCGTGTCCTCCTTCAGGATCTTCACGTAGTAGGCCGTGTGCTCGCGGGTCGTATAGGCGTTCAAGTGCCCGCCCACAGCCTCGATCTGCTCGGAAATGTCGAAGGCGCTGCGCCGGCGCGTGCCCTTGAAGACCATGTGCTCGACCAGATGGGCGACGCCGTTGACCGCCGGGCGCTCGTCCCGCGTGCCGACGCCCACCCAGACGCCAAGGGACACGCTCTCGACGCCGGCCATGGGATCGGTCACGACCCGCAGGCCGTTGGGCAGGACCGTCGTACGGATGCCGCTCATGCCGCGCCTCCCATGCCGAGTGGCGCCCCCAGGGCCGACCCCTGGAGGGCCGCTCCTTGAAGGGCAGCCCGGGAGCGGGCATGGACGAAGGCCTGGACGGCGGCGAGGTCGTTGGGAAGGACGGTCATGCGCTCCTCGCGCGAATGGAGGTCGGACAGCCGCGCGGGCAGGCCGGGCCGGATGCCGGCGGCGGCCTCGACGGCGTCGGGGAATTTTGCGGGATGGGCCGTCGCGAGCACCACCAGGGGGGTTCCCAAGGCGCCGGCCGCCCGGGCGGCGGCAATGCCGACCGCCGTGTGCGGGTCCACGAGTTCGCCGGCCATCTGCAGCGTCGCGGCGATCGTCGCGCGCGTCATCTCCTCGTCGGTCCGATGGCCGGTGAAGATCGCGCGCGCGCGCCCAAGCTGCGCCTCGGCGACGGCGAAGCGGCCGGTGCTGCGGAACCGCGTCAGGCTCTCGGTCACGGCGGCGCCGTCGCGGTCGAGCAGGTCGAAGAGGACGCGCTCGAAGTTGCTGGAGACCTGGATGTCCATGCTCGGGCTTATGGTCGGGACGACCGGCGCTGCCTCCATGGCGCCCGAGGCGAAGAAGCGGGCCAGGATGTCGTTTGTGTTGGTCGCGACCACCAAGCGCTCGATCGGAAGGCCCATGGCACGCGCCGCATAGGCCGCGTAGACATTGCCGAAGTTCCCCGTGGGAACGCAGAAGGAGACCGGCCGGTCCGGCGCGCCAAGGGACAGCGCCGCATGGGCGTAATAGACGATCTGGGCCATGATGCGGGCCCAGTTGATCGAGTTCACCGCCGATAGCCGGTGGGCGTCGCGGAAGGCCGCGTCGTTGAACATCGCCTTCACGAGGTCCTGGCAGTCGTCGAAGGTGCCCTCCAGCGCCACGTTGTGCACGTTGGGCGAGAGCACGGTCGTCATCTGCCGGCGCTGGATATCGGAGGTGCGGCCGCGCGGGTGCAGGATCACGATGTCGATCGCGGCCCGGTCGCGGCAGGCCTCGATGGCGGCCGATCCCGTGTCGCCCGAGGTGGCGCCCACGATGGTGACGCGCTCTCCGCGCCGCGTCAGCACATGGTCGAAGAGCCGGCCGAGAAGCTGCAGCGCGACGTCCTTGAAGGCCAGCGTGGGGCCATGGAACAGCTCCATCAGCCAGAGCCCGCCGTCGAGCTGCTTCAGCGGCGTCACCGCCGCGTGATCGAAGCTCGCATAGGCGCCGCGCACCAGCGGCGCGAAGGTGGCCTCGTCCAGCGCGCCCTCGACAAAGGGCAGCATCACGCGCGTCGCCAGGTCCGGATAGGACAGGCCGCGCATGGCGCGCCATTCCGCGGGCGAGAACTGCGGCCAGGCTTCCGGGACGTAAAGTCCGCCGTCGCGCGCCAGGCCGGCCAGGAGAACGTCGTCGAAGCCCAGGACCGGGGCCTGACCCCGAGTGCTCACATAGCGCAAGAGGGGAATTCTCCGTTTTAAGCCCGCTAACCTAGCGGCGCAGGCTGGCGACTCGCAAGCGCCGGAACCGAATCGCGGCGCTCCGGTGTTCAATGGGCTGCGTCCCATGACGGCGCGGCCATTGAACACCGCCCATTGAACATCAGGGCACCGCGTTGAGAGACGGAGGACCCATGACGCTGGATGACGCGCGGCGCGAGACCGAGGACTTCCTGACCCGGCAGATGGTCGAGGCTTTCCGCACAGTCGAGTACGCGCTGCCGGAACCGCGGGAGGATCCGGACTTCGCCGACCTTCAGAGCCTCGGCCGCGCCCGGGTCGAGCTGGCGCATGCCCGTGGTGCCTCGGACGCCTTCTACCGCATCCATGCCTTCGGCGACGTGCTGGGCATGAGCGTGCAATGCAACGTCCGCCGACTGGTGGCGGTCTATTCGATCCCAGCGGGGCCGCCCCTGGACGCCCGTGCCGTCTCCCCGCATTTCGAGCGCTGGGCGATCGGTGCGGGACATGCGGGATGGCTGATCGGCTGGCACGACGGCAGGGATCCCGGCGGCGCGGGGCCGAGGGTCGACGCCTATTGCTACGCGGCGGTGGAGCCGGACTTCCTGGCAAACGACCTGCACAAGCTGTACTGGCGCACCGACCTCGTGCAGATGACGCGCCACTTCATGCTGGCGGCGGCCTACGCAGGGCTGCGGCTGCACCCGGCGTGATCACATCCGGCCGGTCCGCAGGGCACGTGCCCAGTCCGCCCGGCCGTTGTCCGCGGCGCGCGCCGCGGCTGCCTCGTGGTCATAGGGCAGGGCGATGAAGTCCACGGCGGGGCTTTCCCCGACCAGCGTCACCACGGCGTAGCGGGCGTGCGGCGCCCCCGTCTCCGAGACATGGGGCGGGTCGGCGCCGTCGTCCTCGTAGGCCGGCAGGCCGACGCTGCCGGGGTTCAGGACCGTCAGGCCCGCCCGCGGCCGGGCAAGGCGTGCCTGATGGCTATGCCCACAGAGGACCAGGCCGGGGATCAGGCCGGCCGCGTCGCTCCCGAGCCGCCTCAGGATCTCGTCGGGGCCGGCCGCCACGAGCCGGCCGTTCTCGACCCTGTCCAGCAGATAGGCCGTGTCGTTTCCGGGCACGCCGTGCGTGGCGAGGAACCCCGGGCCCTGGATCCGCGGCGGCAGGGTGGCCAGCCATGCCAGGTGCCGCGGATCCAGGGCCGCGCGGGCGAAGGCGTCCGAGGGGCCCATGGCCACCGGGGCGAGGTCCGTCACCTGCCGGTCGTGGTTGCCCCGCACGGTCGCGAAGCCGCGTGCCATCAGAAGCTCGCAGGTCTCGCGCGGCCACAGCGGGCCCGAGACGCAGTCGCCGAGATCGATCACCTCCGCGATGCTGCGGCCGGCCAAGTCGTCGAGAACGGCCTCGAGCGCCGGCAGGTTGCCGTGGATGTCGGCGATCACGGCGATGCGCATGGGAAGGCCGCTCCGGCGGGTCTGGGTTGCCTTCAGCTTGCCATCGCCGACAGCGACATTGCCACATCGCTTCCCTCCCCAAAGTGGTAGGGTCCCGCCGTCATCGCCACCCACCACCGGGATCCCTTCACCCATGGCCGTCATTGCGTCCAAGCCGCGCGTCCGCAAGCGCGTGGAGACCGCCCTCGAGCGCACGATCTTCGCGAGCCGCTGGCTCCTTGCCCCCTTCTACCTTGGGCTGGTGCTCGCGCTCGGCATGCTGGTGGTCAAGTTCGTGCAGGAGATCCTGCACATCCTGCCCCATCTGCTCGACCTGCCGGAATCCGAGATGATCCTGGCGATCCTTTCGCTGATCGACCTCTCGCTCGCCGGCAACCTGCTGCTCATCGTGATCTTCTCGGGCTACGAGAACTTCGTCTCCAAGATCGGCCTCGAAGGGCACGAAGACCGGCCGGAATGGATGGGGAAGGTGGACTTCAGCGGCCTCAAGCTGAAGCTGATCGCCTCGATCGTCGCGATCTCGGGCATACACCTGCTGAAGGCCTTCATGGACGTCCATGACGTGACCAAGGAGGACCTGCAGTGGCAGATCGCGATCCACGTGGTCTTCGTGCTGTCGGGCGTGATGCTGGCCCTGATGGACTGGCTGGTCGAGCGCGCCCACCTGGTCTCTGCCCGCGCCCACCAGATCCAGGACGGCGGGCACTGAGGATCGGGCGCACGCTCGGATCCGCGGCAGAGTGCCTACGCCTCCAGGTATCGGCGCTCCAGGTGCCGCTTGTAGACCGAGGCGCCCAGCGGGCGCCCGGTCGCCTCGGCCAGCAGGGAATCGGCATCGGGATGGAAGCTCGCCTTCTCGTGCACCGAGCGGTGGAGCCATCCGACCAGGGGGCCGAAATCCCCGCGCCCGAGGCCCGGAAGCACGTCGGGCTCCTCCCGGCAGGCGGCATCGAAGAGCTGGGCGGCGGCCATGGCGCCGAGGGTGTAGGTCGGGAAGTAGCCCCAGGCCCCGCCCGGCCAGTGGATGTCCTGCAGGCAGCCGAGCCGGTCGTCGGGCGGGACGATGCCCAGCAGGCGCTCCATGCCGCGGTTCCAAGCCTCTGGCAGGTCGGCCAGGTCCATGGCACCTGAGATCAGGTCCTTCTCCAGGCGGTAGCGCAGGATCACATGGGCGGGATAGGTGACCTCGTCCGCGTCGACGCGGATGAAGCCGGGCTCGACGCGCGTGTACAGGGCATGGATCGCGTCGGCGCTCCAGGCTGGCCCCTCGCCGCCGAAGGCTTCGCGCATCAGCGGCGCCGCGAACTCAAGGAAGGCGCGCGAGCGGCAGGCCTGCATCTCGACCAGCAGGGACTGACTCTCGTGCAGAACCATCCCGCGGGCCTCGCCGACTGGCTGGCCGATCCAGGCGGCCGGCCGGCCCTGCTCATAGAGGGCGTGACCGCTCTCGTGCAGCACCCCCATCAGCGCGCGGGTGAAATCGCTCTCGTCGTAGCGGGTGGTCAGCCGCACGTCGTTGCTGGCGCCGCCGCAGAAGGGGTGCAGGCTGACGTCCAGCCGCCCGCGGCCGAAGTCGAAGCCGACGATGCGCATCAGGCGCTCGCCCACGGCGCGCTGCGCCGCGACCGGGAACGGCCCCGACGGCCGGAGCGGCCTGGGCCGCCTGGCCTGCGCGTCGAGGACGCGCGGCAGCAGGTCCGGCAGGAAGCCTTCGAGTTCGCCGAAGAGCACATCGATGCGGGCCGAACGGCCGCCGGGCTCATAGCCGTCCAGCAGGGCATCGTAGAGAGAGACACCCAGCGCCTCGGCCTTGGCGGCGGCGACCTCACGCTGACGGTCCAGCACCTCGCGCAGCGAGGGCAGCAGCATGGCAAAATCCGCCGCCGGCCGCGCCTCGCGCCACACCATCTCGCAGCGTGAGACAGCCCGAGAGCTGGCCTCCACCAGGTCGGCGGGCACGGCCGTCGCGTGCCTGTAGGCGCGTCGCATCTCGCGCAGGTTGGCGGCCTGCCAGGGTCGCAGCGGCGATCGTGCCGCTTCCGCCTCGGCCTCGTCCAGCAGCGCGCCGGTCCGCGGGTCGGTCAGGATCTCGTGGGACAGGACCTTGAGTGCCGCGAGCTGCTCGGCGCGGCCGGCCGCGGCGCCGGGCGGCATCAGCGTCTCGGAATCCCACTGCAGGATGCCGAGCGCGTCGCCGATGGCGGCGCAGCGGCGAAAGCGCGCCTCGAGCGCGGCATAGGCCCCGGCGGGGGCCGCCGGGACCTGTTCAGGCTGTGCGGTCATGGGCTGTTCTCCTCCGGGCGGCGGCGCTGGGAGATCGCATAGACAGCCAGCAGCACCACGGCGAGCCCGTACCAGGTCAGGGCATATTGAAGGTGGTTGTTGGGCACGTCGATGATCGTGCGGCCGCCCACCGGAAGGGCTTCGGGGGCGGGGGCCGCCGCGGCGTCCACGTAGACGGGGGCGACGGGACGGCCGATGCGCGCCGCCATGGCCTGCAGGTCGACCGCGAACCAGGTATTGCGCGCGGGATCGGCCGCGGGCCGGAACCAGCCGGGATCGACCGGCAGCCGCGCGAGGCCGCGAACGGTCACCTCGCCCGCGGGCTCGCTGCCCGGCCGGGTGTCTGGGGCGAGCCGGTCGAGCGGTACCCAGCCGCGATTGACCAGCACCGTCGTGCCGTCGGGCCGGTCCAGCGGGGTGACGAGCTCGTAGCCGAGCCGGCCCTGCAGGGTGCGCGCCGAGATCGGCATGGTCTGGTCGTGCCGGAACGCGCCGGTCACCGTCACGGGGCGGTACTCCCAGGCCGCGGGATCGTCGATCCCGGCGGGCAGGGGGACGGGAGGCGCCGCCATCTGCGCGTCCATGCGCGCCAGCAGGTCCCTCTTCCAGCCCAGGCGCTCAACCTGCCAGGTACCGAGGCCCAGCAGGATGGCAAGGCAGGGCAGCATGAAGAGGGTGGCGCGCCGGCTGGGCCGGAAGCGCCGGGCCGTCGGTGCGGGCATGCTCAGACCCCTCGGTCGGAGCGGCGGTGCCGGTAATGGAGCGCGATGGCGCTGGCCTTGGCCGGCCGCAGCATGCCGACCGTCAGGGCGAGGATCACGACGCCACAGACCGGCGCGTGCGTCCAGAGCGGCCATTCCACATGCATCGCGACATAGAGCGCCGCGGGGACGACCAGGAAGCCCAGGACGAAGATCAGGAAGACAGCCGGCCCGTCGCCGGTGTCCTGCCTGACGAGATCGAGGCCGCAGGCCTCGCAGAGCGGGGCCATCGTCAGGAAGCCGAGATGGAGCCTTCCCCGGCCGCAGCGGGGGCAGCACGCCCGCGCCGCCACCGAGACCGGGGAAAGCCTTGGCCAGTTTCCCGTCACGAACCCCACCAGTAGATCGCCGTGAACAGGAACAGCCACACGACGTCGACGAAATGCCAGTACCAGGCCGCGGCCTCGAAGCCGAAATGGCTGCGCGGGGTAAAGTGGCCCTTGGCGAGACGGAAGTAGCAGACGATCAGGAAGATCGTGCCGATGATCACATGGGCGCCGTGAAAGCCGGTCGCCATATAGAAGGCCGAGGGGTAGATCCCGTCTTTGAAGCCGAATTCGGCGTGGTGGTACTCGTAGGCCTGGAAGCCCGTGAAGATCAGGCCCAGCAGGATCGTCAGGCCGAGGCCGGTCAGCGCCTTGCTCCGGTTGCCCTCGAGCAGCTCATGATGAGCCCAGGTGATCGTGGTGCCCGAGAGCAGCAGGATCAGCGTCATCATCAGCGGCAGGCCGAAGGCCTCGACCGTGTGGATGTTCGCCGGCGGCCAGACGCCGCCGATCTCTGCGGTCGGGAACAGGGCGGCCGCGAAGAAGGCCCAGAAGAAGGCCGCAAAGAACATCACCTCGGAGGTGATGAACAGCGCCATGCCGTAGCGCAGGCCGATCTTCACCACGGGCGTGTGGGCCTTCTGGCGCACCGACTCCTTCACGACGTCGCGCCACCAGCCGTACATAACGCCGAGCACGGAGAGGAAGCCCAGCGCCGCCACGATCCAGCCGCTGCCGTGCATGTAGAGGATCAGCCCCAGGGCAAGCAGCCCGGCGGCGAAGGCCCCGAGCAGGGGCCAGGGGCTGGGATCAACCAGGTGGTAGGGGTGCTTGGCGCCGTGGTGGGCGTCGTGCACCGCGGTCGTGGCGTGCGTCTCGGCCATCTCTCTCAATCCCTCGTTCGCAATTCGCCGGAGCCTCGTACGGGCCCCGTTACTGGGTCTTCTCGGACACCTGCTTCAGGCCCGGGTCGTCCTTGGCGCGGAAGAAGGTGTAGGACAGGGTGATCGTCTCGATGTCGTCGAGGTTCGGGTCCTGGGCGATCGCCGGGTCGACGAAGAACACCACCGGCATGTCGACGGCCTGCCCGGGCTCCAGCCTCTGCTCGGTGAAGCAGAAGCACTGGATCTTGTTGAAATAGATGCCGGCCTTCTGCGGAGTGACGTTGAAGGTGGCGGTGCCGACCATGGGCGTGTCCGCGCGGTTGACCGCCCGGTAGCTGACGATCCCGGTCTCACCGACCTTGAGGGCGACCTCGGGCGCCTCCGGCGTGAAGCGCCAGGGCAGGCCCGCGTTCACCTCGGCGTTGAAGCGCACCTTGATCACGCGGTCGAGCATCTCCGCCGGGGCCGTCTCGGCCACCTGGGTCGTGCCGCCATAGCCCGTGACCTTGCAGAAGAGGTTGTAGAGCGGGACCGAGGCAAAGGACAGCCCGACCATGCCGGCCACGAGGCCCGTGCAGGCGAGCATAACCCTGCGGTTGCGGCGTCGGGTCTCGGGCGTCATCACCCGGCTCCCTTCAATTTTACGAGCGTGATCGCGTAGATCAGCGCCGCCAAGCCGAGCAACACGGCGAGCAGGGCCAGGTTCCGGCCTCGGCGCCGCTTCTTGAACTCGTTGTCCATGGGTCCGCCTTCCATCGCCGCGCTCAACCCAGATGGTCTGCAATCAGGAGCGCGAAGAGCAGGAAGAGGTAGAGGATCGAGAAGGCGAACATCTGCTTGGCCGCGCGGTCGCCGGCGCGGTGCTCGTCATCCTCGCGCAGCACCCGCACCGCGCACAGGACGAAGAGCGGGCCGAGCACCGCCGCCCCGGCGGCATAGAGGGTGCCGGCAGCGCCCAGGAGCCACGGCGCGGCCGCGACCGGCAGCAGCAGCAGGGTGTAGGCCAGCATCTGGCGCTTGGTCTCGCGCGCGCCGGCCGTGACGGGGAGCATGGGCACCCCTGCACGGGCGTAGTCGTCGCTGCGGAACAGCGCCAGGGCCCAGAAATGCGGGGGCGTCCACATGAAGATCAGCAGGAACAGGGCGATGGACGAGATGTCGACCGTGCCGGTCACGGCCGCCCAGCCGATCATCGGCGGGAAGGCGCCGGCGGCGCCGCCGATCACGATGTTCTGGGGCGTGCGCCGCTTCAGCCACATCGTGTAGACGAAGACGTAGAAGGCGGAGGCGAGCGCCAGCAGCGCCGCCGAGATCCAGTTGACGGCCAGCCCCATCAGAAGGACCGCGCCGATCGTCAGCACGACGCCGAAGGCCAGAGCCTCGTCCGGGCCGACGCGCCCCTCGGGGATGGGCCGCCGGCGCGTGCGCTGCATCACCGCGTCGATATCGCGGTCATACCACATGTTGATGGCGCCGGAGGCGCCCGCGCTGACAGCGATGCACAGCAGCGCCGTCAGCGCCAGAAGCGGATGGATCGAGCCCGGTGCCGCCACGAGGCCAGCCAGGCCGCTGAAGACGACAAGGGACATCACGCGGGGCTTCAGCAGCTCCACATAGTCGCCGACGCTGCCGCCGGCCGAAGCGGTTTGTGCCGCCGTGCCGATGGTGGTGTCGCTCATGTCCCTGTCCTCTCGAAGTTGCGGGTCCGGGCCATGCGCCCGGACCCCTGCAGGATGCCGCCCCTTCAGGGAGCGGTTCCGGTCACTTGATGACCGGCAGCTCGTTGAAGGCGTGGAAGGGCGGCGGGCTGCTGACCGTCCACTCCAGCGTGGTGGCCGACGGCCCCCAGTAGTTCGCACCGACGCGCTCGCCGCGGGTCAGGGTGTGGAACACGACGTACACGAAGAACAGCGACGCCGCGAAGGAGATGTAGGCGCCGAAGGACGAGATCATGTTCCAGCCCCAGAACGCGTCCGGGTAGTCCGGGATGCGGCGCGGCATGCCGGCCAGACCCAGGAAATGCTGAGGGAAGAAGGTCAGGTTCACGCCGACGAAGAACAGCCAGAAGTGGATCTGCCCCAGCCGCTCGTTGTACTGGCGGCCCGACATCTTGCCGATCCAGTAGTAGAAGCCGGCGAAGATGCCGAACAGCGCGCCCAGGCTCAGCACGTAGTGGAAGTGGGCGACCACGTAGTAGGTGTCGTGCAGGATGATGTCGATGCCGGCATTGGCCAGCACCACGCCGGTCACGCCACCGATGGTGAACAGGAAGATGAAGCCGATGGCGAAGAGCATCGGCACCTTGAACTCGATGGAGCCGCCCCACATCGTGGCGATCCAGGAGAAGATCTTGATGCCGGTGGGCACCGCGATGATCATCGTCGCCGCAGTGAAGTAGGCGCGCGTGTCCACGTCGAGGCCGACCGCGAACATGTGGTGCGCCCAGACCACGAAGCCGACCACGCCGATCGCGACCATGGCGTAGGCCATGCCGAGATAGCCGAAGATCGGCTTCTTGGAGAAGGTCGAGATGATGTGGCTGACGATGCCGAAGGCCGGCAGGATCATGATGTAGACTTCGGGGTGGCCGAAGAACCAGAACAGGTGCTGGAACAGCACCGGGTCGCCGCCGCCGGCGGGGTCGAAGAAGGTCGTGCCGAAGTTGCGGTCGGTCAGCAGCATGGTGATGGCGCCGCCGAGCACGGGCACGGCCAGCAGCAGCAGGAAGGCGGTCACCAGCATGCCCCAGGCGAAGAGCGGCATCTTGTGCAGCGTCATGCCCGGCGCGCGCATGTTGAAGATCGTCGTGATGAAGTTCACCGCGCCGAGGATCGAGCTTGCACCCGCCAGGTGCAGAGCGAAGATGCCCATGTCGACCGAGGGGCCGCTATGCCCGACCGCCGAGGAGAGCGGCGGGTAGATGGTCCAGCCGGTGCCGGCGCCCGTGCCCACGAAGGCCGAGGCGACCAGCAGCAGGAAGGCGGGGACCAGCAGCCAGAAGCTGATGTTGTTCAGCCGCGGGAAGGCCATGTCTGGCGCGCCGATCATGAGCGGCACGAACCAGTTGCCGAAGCCGCCGATCAGCGCCGGCATGACCACGAAGAACACCATGATCAGGCCGTGGGCCGTGATGTAGACGTTCCAGATCTGCCCGTCGCCGACCACGTCGAGGCCGGGGTTCTGGAGCTCGGCGCGCATGATCACGGAGAACAGGCCCCCGATCAGGCCGGCGATCACCGAGAACACGATGTAGAGCGTGCCGATGTCCTTGTGGTTGGTGGAGAACAACCAGCGCTGGACGAAGCCAGGCTTGTGGTCGTGGTCGTGATCGTGCGCGTGAGCGCCCGCTGCTCCTTGAGCCATGTCTTACCTCGATCCTTCTAGCGGGCCTGCTCGGCGAGCTGGCTGCCCGCGGCACCGTCTGTCTTGTTCATCGCGGCCTTGCGCTCGCCCACCCACTGGTCGAAGCGCTCCTTCGAGACGGCCTCGACTGCGATCGGCATGTAGGCGTGGCCGGTGCCGCAGATCTCGGAGCACTGGCCGAAATAGACGCCCTCGCGCTCGACGCGCATCCAGGTCTCGTTCACGCGGCCCGGGATCGCGTCCATCTTCACGCCCAGTGCCGGCATCGCCCAGGAATGGATCACGTCGCCGCCGCTCATCAGCATGCGGATGTTGGTGCCGACCGGCACCACGACGCGGTTGTCGACCTCCAGCAACCGCCGCTGGCCCGGCTTGATCTCGTCTTCCGGGATCATGTAGCTGGAGAAGGCGATGCCATCCTGGTCGGGATACTCGTAGTCCCAGTACCACTGGCGGCCGGTGACCTTGATCGTCATCTCGGCGACCTCGGTGCGGTCCATGAAGTACAGCACCTTGAACGACGGCACCGCGATGATGATCAGGATCAGCACCGGAACCGCCGTCCACAGGACCTCGAGCACGGTGTTGTGCGAGGTCCGGGTGGGCGTGGGGTTTCGCTTCGCGTTGAAGCGCAGCACCACGTAGACCAGCAGCGCCAGCACGAAGAGGCTGATCAGGCTGATGATCACGAGGAGCAGGTTGTGGAAATCGGCAAGCTGTTGCTTGACCGGAGAAGCGCTGACCTGCAGGCCCAGCTGCCACGGGTGGGGCTCGCCCACAGTTCCGCCGGAGTCCTGGGCCATCGCCGGCATCCCGGCGAGCAGCGCGGTGACGAAGGCCGTAAAGACGGCGCCGATCCCTTTCACGGTCATCCCCAACCACTCATCCTTTTCGGCGAGCCCGGGCGGGCTGCCCATTGTCCCTGCGGTCCCGGCCGTCGTCGTCGACGCGGACGGGGATGCCCTTCCGGCCCGGGGTTCCCGGGGTCGGGCAGGCGGCGGAAGCTACATGGCCTGACAACAGGCTACCAAGACGATCACCGGCCACCCCTTGGCACATTTTGTCGCAGGGCTGCGCGGCTTGATCTGCGTCAACGACGAAAATCGTGCACCTGATACCTGGGCCAGGGGTGCGGGTCAACTTGCCGCAGAGTTTCCGCGCCGCAGCGGCCCCCCTAGGAGGCGTGCCCGGCATTTCTCAGTGCCGTCCGGCCAGGGCCCGGCGCAGCCGGCGCACCCCAGTCCAGACCAGCGCCAGAACCACCGGAATGGCCGCCGCGGCGGCTATGTCGGGGTCGACGGCCGCGCCCGCGGCCTTCAACCCTTTGGCCGCGTAGCCGACCAGACCCAGCAGATAGTAGCTGATCGCGACGACTGACAGCCCCTCGACGGTCTCCTGAAGGCGGAGCTGGAGCTGCGCGCGCCGGTCCATGCTCTGCAGCAGGTCGCGGTTCTGGCTCTCCAGGGCCAGGTCGACCCGCGTGCGCAGGAGGTTGCTCGCGCGCGCGATGCGCGCCGACAGCGCCTCGAGCCGCCCGGCGACCGCCTCGCAGGTCCGGATCGCAGGCTGCAGGCGCCGTGCCATGAACTCGCCCAGCGTCTGCAACCCCTCGATCCGGGACTCGCGGAGCTCGGACATGCGGCGGTCCACCAGGTCGGAATAGGCCCGGGCCGCCGAGAACCGGTAGCTGGTCTCGGCCGCGATCTGTTCCGCTGCCGCGGCGAGCCGCGTCAGGGCACGCAGCAGCGCCTGCTCGTCCTCGTGCCCCGCGGCGGTCGCCGTGCGCTGCGTCAGCGCGGCCAGCTCGGCCTCGATGCCGCTGATCCGCGGGAGCACGCTGCGCGCCGGGGGCAGGGCCAGCAGGGCCATCATGCGGTAGGTCTCGATCTCAAGGATCCGCTGCACGGTCCGGCCGGCCTGGCGGGGCGACAGGTGGAAGTCGGCGAGCACGACGCGCGAGAAGCCGTCGCCATGGATCCGGAAATCCGTCCAGAAGCGCGCCGCCTCGCCCGAGACCACGGATCCTACGAAGCTGTCCGTGCCGAAGGCGCCGACCAGCCCTTCCGGCGAGGCCAGGGTCGAATCGCGGGGCACCAGCGCCAAGTGGATGCCGACCAGCCGCTCGCCGGGCAGCTCGGCCAGCCAGTCCACCGGCAGCGCCGCGATGGCCGTGTCCGAGAAGGCCGCGCCGGCCGGGTCGGGCCGGAAGACGGTCCAGGTCGAGAACTCGGTGTGCCGCTCCCATTTCAGGCGGAAAGGGCCCAGGTCGGCGCTGTGGTGCGTGGCCTCGTCCGGTGGCGGCGGCGCGCCGGCGCGGCTGCAGAGCCGGGCGAGGTGCCGTCGCTCGGCCTCGTCCGCGCCCTCGCCCGACAGCATGGCGAGGTGGGTCACGCGTAGGGGCGTCTGCAGCCGCTCGTGGGGCCGCGCATGGACCTCATTGGTCAGGAGGTCGCGCAACGCGTGATCGCGCAGCACGGTGAGGGCGCTGGCCGGGGGGCCGAGGGTGCCGATGGACATGCCGGATCTTTATCTCACGGATGGCACGCCGCTGGAAACCGGCCCTGCGCGCTTCCCGTCCTGGTGCGGCCTTGCCGCCCCCGCTCCGCTGCCCACATAGTATTCCTGCCCATTTCCGGAGTTCCCCATGAGCAATCTCGCCGTGACAGACGACCTGTTCTTCAACCGCGCCGGCCTCGATCGCGCGCGGGTCGAGACGATCGTCGCCGACGCTCTGAACGGCGCCGACGACGGCGAGCTCTTCCTGGAATACGGCCAGTCCGAGAGCCTGGCCTGGGACGACGGCAAGCTGAAGAGCGCGTCGTTCGATACCGCCCAGGGCTTCGGGCTGCGCGCGATCTCGGGCGAGGCCACGGGCTACGCTCACGCGGCCTCGCTCAGCGAGGATGCGATCCGCCGCGCGGCCGCCACGGTCCGGGCGGTGCATGCCGGGCATGGCGGCACGCTCGCCGAGCCGCCCGCGGGCACCAACCGCGCCCTCTACGCCGCGGAGAACCCGCTCTCGCAGGTGGATTTCGAGGACAAGGTCAAGCTGCTGGCGGCCATCGACGCCTATGCCCGTTCCAAGAACCCCCGGGTGCGCCAGGTCTCCTGCTCGCTGTCCGGCGAGTGGCAGGCGGTGCAGATCATCCGGCCGGACGGGTTGCGCGTGGCCGACGTGCGCCCGCTGGTCCGCCTGAACGTCTCGGTCGTGGTGGCCGACGGCGACCGCATGGAGAGCGGCAGCCACGGCGCCGGTGGCCGCACGGCCTATGAGCTGTATCTCCGGCCCGAGACCTGGCAGGCCCATGTGGACGAGGCGCTCCGCCAAGCCCTGGTGAACCTGGAATCGATTCCGGCGCCGGCCGGCGAGATGCCGATCGTGCTGGGCCCGGGCTGGCCCGGCATCCTGCTGCACGAGGCCATCGGCCACGGGCTCGAGGGCGACTTCAACCGCAAGAAGACCTCGGCCTTCGCTAGCCTGATGGGCCAGCGGGTCGCCGCGCCCGGCGTCACCGTGGTGGACGACGGCACGCTCGAGAACCGACGCGGCTCGCTGACGGTCGACGACGAGGGCACGCCCACCCAGTCGACCACGCTGATCGAGGACGGCATCCTGGTGGGCTTCATGCAGGACCGCATGAACGCCCGCCTCATGGGCGTACGTCCCACCGGAAACGGCCGGCGCCAGAGCTTCGCCCATCACCCGATGCCGCGCATGACCAACACGGTGATGCGCCCCGGCGACCGCGACCCCGCCGAGATCATCGCCTCGGTCGACCGCGGCCTCTATGCCGTGAACTTCGGCGGCGGGCAGGTGGACATCACTTCGGGCAAGTTCGTCTTCTCGGCCTCGGAGGCCTATCTGATCGAGGGCGGCAAGATCGGCCCCGCGGTGAAGGGCGCCACCATCATCGGCAACGGGCCGGACGCGCTGACCAAGGTGACCCTGGTCGGCAACGACACCCAGCTCGACCCCGGCATCGGCACCTGCGGCAAGGAGGGCCAGGGCGTTCCGGTCGGCGTCGGGCAGCCGACGCTGCGCATCGACGGCCTGACGGTCGGCGGCACCGCCGCCTGACCACGCCCGGCGCCGCCCCGGATCCGACCGGGCGCCGGAGGGGCTTGCCAGCCTGCGGGCCGGCGGCTATCTCCGGCGTTCCGGAACGGAAGGGCGGTACATGGAACAGCCGGGCGACACGGCGGGCGACGGCGCGATCGCCCCGGGCCTGATGCGCGGCGTCAAGATCGCCATGGCGGTCATGGGCGTCCTGATCCTGGCGGGATTCGCCTTCATCGGGTTCGAGATCTATCACCGCGCGACCGACCCGGAATACCGCGCCGGGCTCGATGAGCGCGGCCGGACCGTACGGCCGGAGGCTGCGCTGCGCGAAGGCGGCGCCTACCTGCTGCCGGCAGGGGCCGAGATCGTTGCAGCGGTGCCCGTGGGCAACCGCCTTGCCGTCACCGTGCGCCACGCCGACGGCACGCAGTCGCTTCTCTTCGTCCATCCCGGGACCGACGAGATCGTCGAGGCCCTGCGTACCCAGCCCGCGCGGCGCTAGGCGCGGGGCAGCGCCTGCCGCGTCAGGCCGCGTCGCGCGGCGGGGCATCGCCGGACGGCTGGCCCGGCACCATCACTTGGTCGACCAGGGTCGAGGCGAGCTCGGTGCGTCCGCAGAGCGGGCATTCGACCGATATCGCCAGCCGGTCCGACATGAAGACATGCCCGTCCGGGCATTCGATTCGATAGCCGCCGTGCTCGCGGGCGAGGATCCTCATGGGGCTCTCCGTTCCGGAACCTGCATATTCTCATAGCGGTGCAGGCGCCGGTGGGGCGAAGCCTCAGTAGGCGTACTCCCGGAAGACATGGTCCAGCCTGCCGTCCCAGGGGCCTTCGAACCGGCGCAGCATCTCCTCGGCCTGGGTCACGCCGGTCTCCGCCGTGCTGTCGAGCACGTCCAGGAAGCGGGTCTCGTCCCGCCCCGCGGCATCGCGCCGGGCGCGGGCGGCAAGGCCCGCCCGTGCGATCGCCAGCGCCTCGCGTGCGACCGGCTGCAGCGTGGCGCCGCGGAAGGGCGTGCGCAGCCCCTGGCGGGGAACCTCGCTGCGCAGGCGCGCACGGTCCTCGGCCGTCCATCCCTTCACGAGACTCCAGGCGGCATCGAGCGCCGCGCCGTCGTAGAGCAGACCGGTCCAGAACGCGGGAAGCGCCGTCAGGCGGCTGGCGGGGCCGCTGTCGGCGCCCCGCATCTCGAGGTAGCGTTTCAGCCGGACCTCTGGGAAGGCGGTGGTGACGTGGTCCGCCCAGTCCGTGATCCGCGGCAGCTCGCCCGGCAGGCCCGGCAGGCGGCCCTGGAGGAAGTCGCGGAAGGACTGGCCCGCCACGTCCACGTAGCGGCCGTCGCGATAGACGAAGTACATGGGGACGTCGAGCAGCCAGTCCACGTAGCGCTCGATCCCGAAGCCGTCCTCGAAGACGAAGGGTAGATCGCCGGTCCGGTCCGGGTCCGTGTCGGTCCAGACATGGGCGCGGTAGCTCAGGAAGCCGTTGGCCCTGCCTTCCTTGAAGGGCGAGTTCGCGAAGAGCGCCGTCGCCACGGGCTGCAGCGCCAGGCCGACTCGCAGCTTCTTGACGAGGTCCGGCTCGTCCGAGAAGTCCAGGTTCACCTGCACCGTGCAGGTCCGCAGCATCATGTCGAGGCCCAGCGAGCCGCGCTTGGGCATGTAGTCCCGCATGATCCTGTAGCGGCCCTTGGGCATCCACGGGACCTCGTCGCGCGTCCAGGTCGGAGAGAAGCCCAGGGCCAGCATCCCGATACCGAGGGCGTCGCCGACGCTGCGGACCTCGTCCAGGTGGCGGGCGATCTCGGCCTCGGTCTCGTGGATCGTCGGCAGCGGCGCGCCCGAGAGCTCGAACTGCCCGCCGGGCTCCAGGCTCACATTCGCGCCGCCCGGTCCGGCCAGCGCGATGATGCGCCCGTCCTCGCGCACGGGTTCCCACCCGAACCGGGTCAGCCCCTCCAGCAAGGCGCCGATCCCGCGGGCGCCCTCGTAGGGGACCGGCCGCAGATCGTCCGTCCGGAAGGGGATCTTCTCGTGCTCCGTACCGATCAGCCACTCTGCGGCCGGCTTGAATCCCTTCTCGATCCAGGCCACGAGCTCGCGGCGGTCGGTGATCGGCTCGCCGCTGGTGCTGGGAGGGGCGGACATGGTCGCTCAGGTCTCCGGATCGGATCGGAATGGGGGTCTCGAATCGCTCCCCGCCGCGGTCCAATCCCCGGCGAGGGCCTGCCAGCAGGCCAGGGCCGCGAGCGCCGCCGTGTCTGCGCGCAGGACCCGGGGGCCCAGCCCGACGGGCACAACAAAGTCGAGCCGCCGCATCCGGTCAAGCTCGTCCTTGGAAAACCCGCCCTCCGGCCCGGTCAGGACCGCCGCCGGACGGCCGCGGAATGCCTGGGCAGCCTCGGCGATCGGGCGGACGGGGCCGGCCTCGGCGCAGGCCAGCAGCACACGGCCGGCAGGCCAGGACGCAAGGATCGCCTCCAGGCGCTCGGGCTCGCGCAGCTCGGGGACCGACAGACGCTCGGACTGCTCGGCGGCCTCGATCGCGTTGGCGCGCAGGCGTTCGGTGTTCACGCGCGCCACGTCGGTGTGCCGGGTCGTCACGGGCCAGACCACGGAGACGCCGAGCTCGGCCGCCTTCTCGGCGACGAAGTCGATGCGGGAGCGCTTGATGGGCGCGAAGAGAAGCCACAGGTCGGCATCGGCCGACTGCTCGCGGGTGCGCCGCTCGACCGCAAGGCTGCACCAGCCCTTGCCGAGCCCCTCGATGCGGGCCAGCCACTCGCCGTCCCGGCCGTTGAAAAGCGCCAGGCGGGCTCCGCGGTCGAGGCGCAGCACGGTGCGGAGATAGTGGGCGCGTTCGGAATCAAGGCCGACTACCGTCCCATCGGCCAGTGGTTCCTCGACGAACAGACGGGTCTCGTATTCCTCGCGCATGCCGGCACTCTAGCGGGGCGCGCCGGCTGCGCAAGGTGCCGCCGTCCAGGAGCGCGCCCGGACGCGGTGCCCGGGCCGGAAGTCCCGGCCCGACCCGACGCGCGCTTGCCCCCCATGCCTGCCGCTCCTCCGCCGTCCCGCTGCCGGACCTGGTCCGGATCTCGCCGGGTCCTACCCCGCGGCGCGACTTGATGCCGCTCCGAAGCGGGCGTCAAAATCGTCTTTCTCATGCACTGGGTGAGAATTCCTAATGCGAAGCGGGCGGCCTTGCCGGTGTCCACCGTCCCGGTATGATGCCGCGCCATGAACCCGACCGAGATGCCGGCGCCGAGCCGGACCGAAAGCGGCCATTCCGGCATCGGTCACACCGACATAGTCCGGGGCGACTGGATCGACAGGTACGCGCCGGCGGGCTGGCGCCCCTACATGCGGCTGGCCCGGCTTGACCGGCCCATCGGGACCTGGCTGCTGCTGTTCCCGGGCTGGTGGAGCATCGCGCTCGCCGTCGAAGGCTGGCCGGACCTGCGCCTGATGACGCTGTTCGGCTTGGGCGCGGTGGTGATGCGCGGGGCCGGCTGCGTGGTCAACGATATCCTGGACCGCGACTTCGACGCGCGGGTCGAGCGCACGCGCGGCCGGCCCATTCCCAGCGGCCAGGTCAGCGTGCGCCAGGCGCTCGCCTTCCTCGCCTTCCTGCTGCTGCTGGGGCTCGCCGTGCTCCTTCAGCTCCGGCCTGCGGCGATCGGGCTGGGGGTGCTGTCGCTGGCGCTGGTGTTCACCTATCCCCTGATGAAGCGGATCACCTGGTGGCCGCAGGCCTTCCTGGGCCTGACCTTCAACTGGGGCGCGCTGATGGGCTGGGCATCCGTGACCGGCGGGCTGGAGCTTCCGGCGCTGGTTCTCTACGCGGCCGGGATCGTCTGGACGCTGGGCTACGACACGATCTACGCCCACCAGGACAAGGAGGACGATGCGCGAATCGGCGTGAAGTCCACCGCCCTGCGCCTGGGCGCGGCATCGCGTCCCTGGGTCGCGGGCTTCTATGCCGCCACCGCGGCCGGGCTGGTCCTGACGGGCCAGGCGGCCGGGTTGGCCGGGCCGTGGTGGCTGCCGCTCATGGCCATCGCCGCTGCACAGCTCGCCTGGCAGGTCGCGGGCTGGCGGCCGGACGACCCCGCCGACTGCCTGCTGCGCTTCCGGTCCAACCGCTGGTTCGGCTGGCTGGTGCTGGCCGCGATCGTCGCCGGCCGCGTGGGAGGCGGAGCGCCATGACCGGGCAGGGGCAAGAACGGGCACAGGCGCATGCCGCCTTCATCCGGGAGAACACGGAGGTCGTCTCGCCACCGCTCGTCCCCGAGCTGCGCATCCACATGGCGACGGAGGTGACGCCGCTCTGGCTCGCCACGGAAGCGGAGATGGCGCGCGTCAACCTGCCGCCGCCCTACTGGGCCTTCGCCTGGCCCGGCGGGCAGGCGCTGGCCCGCCATGTCCTGGACAATCCCGGCATCGTGCGCGGACGGACCGTCCTGGATTTCGCGGCAGGCAGCGGGATGCTGGGCATCGCCTGCGTCCTGGCGGGCGCCGGCCGGGTGATCGCCGCCGAGATCGACCCCATCGCGGTGAGCGCGATCGCGCTGAACGCCGCGATCAACGACGTGACGATCGAGGTCGTCTCCACCGACCTCGTGGGCGATCCTCTGGACGGCGTGGATCTCGTCCTGTGCGGCGACGTCTGCTACGAGCGCCCCATGGCCGACCGGGTCATCTCCTGGCTACGGCCGCTCGCCGCGGACAGGACGGTGCTGCTGGGGGATCCCGGTCGCGCCTACCTGCCGGACAGCGGGCTCGAGCTCCTGGCCCGCCATGCCGTCCCGACGCCACTCGACCTCGAGGATCGGACCGTCCGCGACACCGCGGTCTGGCGCCTGCTGCCAAATCAGCGGGCGGGCTAGGCGAGGGGCGGCGCGACCGCTTCTCCGCTTGACGGCGCGTGCGTGCCGTCGGATCTCACTGGGGCCTCCAGGAGACGGCGCCGCCCGGTCCCGTCCTCCTGGTCGGCGTTCCGTCCCCGAAGGCCCAAGCCATGCCCTATTCCTCGCTGCGCGACTTCATGGACCGGCTCGAGCGCACGGGGAGGCTCGTCCGCGTCGGGGCGCCGGTCTCCCCCGAGCTGGAGATGACCGAGATCCAGACCAGGCTGCTCGCCCAGAAGGGGCCGGCGGTGCTGTTCGAGAACCCCGTCCGTGCCGACGGGACGCCCTACGGCATGCCGGTGCTCGTCAACCTGTTCGGCACGGTGGAGCGCGTCGCCTGGGGCATGGATCGCGAGCCTGCCCAGCTCCGCGAAGTCGGCGAGACCCTGGCCTTCCTGCGCCAGCCCGAGCCGCCCGGCGGCCTGCGCGAGGCGTTCGAGATGCTGCCCCTGGCCCGGACGGTGCTGGCGATGAAGCCCAGGACGGTCTCCTCGGCGCCCTGTCAGGAGGTGGTGCTGCGGGGCGACGAGATCGATCTCGGCCGCCTGCCGGTCCAGACCTGCTGGCCCGGGGAGCCGGCTCCGCTGATCACCTGGCCGCTTGTCGTGACAAAGGGGCCGACGGGGAAGCGCGAGGACGACTTCAACCTTGGCATCTACCGCATGCAGGTGCTGGGCCGGGACCGCACGCTGATGCGCTGGCTGCGCCACCGCGGCGGCGCCCAGCACCACCGTCGTTGGCAGGCCGCCGGCAAGCGCGAGCCGCTGCCTGCCGCGGCGGTGATCGGTGCCGATCCCGGCACGATCCTTGCCGCGGTGACGCCGGTTCCCGACACGCTGAGCGAGTACCAGTTCGCCGGGTTGCTGCGCGGGCGCAAAGTCGAGCTCGTCGACTGCGTGTCGGTCCCGCTGAAGGTGCCCGCCCAGGCGGAGATCGTGATCGAGGGCCTCGTGAGCCTGGACGAGTACGGCGACGAGGGTCCCTACGGCGACCACACCGGCTACTACAACGCGGTCGAGCCCTTCCCCGTGTTCCAGGTCACCGCCGTCACCATGCGGCGCCAGCCGATCTATCTCTCGACCTTCACCGGCCGCCCGCCCGACGAGCCCAGCGTTCTGGGCGAGGCGCTGAACGAAGTCTTCATCCCGTTGCTGCGCCAGCAGTTCCCGGAGATCGTGGATTTCTGGCTGCCGCCGGAGGGATGCAGCTACCGCATCGCCGTCGTCTCCATGCGCAAGGCCTATCCCGGCCACGCCAAGCGCGTGATGATGGGGGTCTGGTCCTATCTGCGGCAGTTCATGTACACGAAGTGGGTCATCGTCGTGGACGAGGACATCGACGCGCGGGACTGGAAGGACGTCATGTGGGCGGTCAGCACCCGCATGGACCCCGCGCGCGACCTGACGGTGATCGAGGGGACCCCGATCGACTACCTGGACTTCGCGAGTCCCGAGAGCGGGCTCGGCGGCAAGGTCGGGCTGGACGCCACCAACAAGTGGCCGCCCGAGACCAAGCGCGAATGGGGCGAGCAGATCCGCATGGACCCCGATGTCGTCGAGCGCGTGACGCGGCGCTGGGACGAGCTGGGCATACCCCTTCCCGGGCGCCCCATCTGGAAATGACGCCGGCAGCATTCTTGCGGGCTTCATTTCGTTTTCTGCTTTCGTGTTGCCGGGCGGCAGCGAGATGTCGCGATTCGTTGCATAATCGCGGTATTTGATTCATATTTATAAAATAGGGCGAAGATGCGGGGAAAATACGCATGGGCGCGAACCAGCTGTTCGACTTGGCCCGGCTCGGGATCTTCGGCGTCAGCCTGATCGTCTTCGCCTATGAGCTCGTAATGCCGTTCATCCGCTTTCTCGTGATCAAGGCCGACCAGGAGGCCATCTCGGCACGCAGGGCGGGCATCGACGGCCGGCTCGCCAAGGCGCAGGAGGAGGTGAAGAGCCTCTCCGCGGACCGGCAGAAGGCGGAGGTCCGCCTGCTGCAGCTCACGCGGCGCAAGGAGGCGCTGCAACAGGAGATGACCCGGCAGCAGAGCGCCAATTTCGAGCTCGTCCACGAGGTCGGCGAGCCCCGGCCCGGCGCCCGCGTCTTCATGGCCCCGATCGCCGTGCGGCC
Source organism: Arenibaculum pallidiluteum (assembly GCF_017355985.1). Classification (GTDB taxonomy): domain Bacteria; phylum Pseudomonadota; class Alphaproteobacteria; order Azospirillales; family Azospirillaceae; genus Arenibaculum; species Arenibaculum pallidiluteum. Next base: position 608,251 of record NZ_JAFIQU010000002.1, on the reverse strand, counting down.
CGACTTCGTCCACCTGCCGGACCAGGAGGTGCCCTTCGCGCGGGAGATCTGGCGCCATCGCAACGTGGCGCAGGTGCTGGCGGCGAACGAGGTCGACGCCAAGCGGTTCCTCGCCACCGCCTTTCCGCGCCAGTCGGGGCTGGATCCCGCGGCGCCGGCGCCCCAGGCGGGGTGAGCGTCGATGGACCCCGTCCTGATCCTGTCGCTCTTCATGATTGCGGGCGCCGCCTTCCTGCATACGCGGCTGCTGCGCCGGACCCTGCGCGACCAGCGCGCCCGGCTCGAGGAGGCGCGGCTCGCCCTCGGAAAGGCGCGGCGCGCGGCCGACGAGGCCGAGCTGGCGCGCCGGAACGTCTCCGAGACGCTGGAGCGCAGGGCGGCGGAGCTCGCCGAGGCCGAGAAGGCCGTCGACGCGCTCGAGCAGCGCTTCGCCGAGCTCAAGCTCAAGCCGCCGCGGCGCTACTTCGTAATCGACCGGCAGTCGCCTCGGGGCCTGCCGATCTGGGAGGTGCCCGTGCGTGCCCGCGACGGCGCCCATGTCCCGGAGATCACGCGGCCGTCCTGGTCGGCCGGCCGCACCTATCTCGTCACGGCGCAGACCAGCCACGAGGCCGGGTTCCGCTGCATCTCGCGGTTCCCGGCGAAATCCGGCTTCGAGGTTGGGCAGGCCTCGCCCTTCCAGGCCGGCGGGAACGCCGGCGCCGCCCGCGGGCCGCGGGTGGTGGGCCGCCAGGGCGCTACGGAGCCGGATCCCGCGCCGGACCCCGCGCCGGACGAGGCGCCGACCGCGGAATCACAGGAGGCGGCCGCGGCGCCTCCCCCCGCGACCGTGGCGGCCGAGGGCGCGGCCTGACCCGGGCAGGCGCGGCCTGACCCCGGGAAGGTATCCTGCCCCCAGGCAGGCGCCGCCGTCCGCGCGGACTTCTTGCCCGTTCCCCCGTGCTCCCATGCCCGTGCCCCCTACCGGAACGTGGTCCGGCACCCCATACTCTCGGGGACCGAAGGAAGACGGAGACCGGATAGATGCCCGCGGACGCCAAGGCCGATGCCCTGAACCTGCTGCAGGACCTGATCGGCAAGGCAAGGGCCGCCGGCGCTGACGCCGCGGATGCGGTGCTCTTCGACGCCGCGTCCCTGTCCCTCTCGCAACGGCTCGGCAAGCCCGAGCGGCTGGAGCGCTCGGAATCCGGCGATCTCGGGCTGCGCGTCTTCGTGGGGCGCCGCCAGGCCATCGTGTCCAGCACCGATCGCAGCCCGCAGGCCCTGGCCGAGCTGGTCGAGCGCGCCGTTGCCATGGCGCGCACCGTCCCCGAGGACCCGTATTGCGGCCTCGCCGATCCCGTCGAACTGGCGCAGAGCTGGCCGGACCTCGACATCTGCGATTCCGAGGAGCCCGAGGCCGAGCTGCTGATCGCCCAGTGCCGCGCGGCCGAGGAGGCGGCCCTGGCCGTCCAGGGCGTCACCAATTCCGAAGGTGCCGAGGCGGGGTGGAGCCGCTCGTCGATCGCCATCGCGGCCTCCAACGGCTTCGCGGGCGGCTACGACGTCTCGCGCCGGTCCCTCTCGGTGTCGGTGCTCGCCGGCAGCGGTACGGGAATGGAGCGGGACTACGACTACAGCTCGACCGTCTATGGCGGGGATCTCGATGATCCCGCGAAGATCGGTCGGAACGCCGGCGAGCGGGCGGTGCGCCGGCTGAACCCGCGCAAGGTCCGCACGGGCAAGGTGCCTGTGATCTACGATCCCCGGGTCTCGCGCGGGTTGCTGGGCCACCTTTCGGGCGCGATCACCGGACCCGCCATCGCCCGCGGCACCAGCTTCCTGAAGGACAAGATGGGCCAGCGCCTGTTCCGCGAGGGCATCAGCGTGGTCGACGATCCCCACATCCGCCGCGGCCTGCGGTCCAAGCCCTTCGACGGCGAGGGCGTCGCCATGGAGCGGCGCGAGGTGATCCGCGACGGTGTGCTGACGACCTGGCTCCTGGACCTGCGCTCGGCCCGGCAACTCGGGCTGCGCACGACCGGCCATGCCTCGCGCGGGACCTCCTCTCCGCCGTCGCCGGCGCCTTCCAACTTCTATCTCGCGCCGGGACGGCGCAGCCCGGCCGAGCTGATGGCCGATATCGGCCAGGGCCTCTACGTGACCGAGCTGATGGGCATGGGCGTCAACGGGGTGACCGGCGACTACAGCCGCGGCGCCGCGGGCTACTGGATCGAGAACGGCGAGATCGCCTATCCCGTGAGCGAGCTGACGGTCGCCGGCAACGTGAAGGACATGTTCATGGAGCTGGAGCCCGCCAACGATCTGGAGCTGCGCTACGGCATGGATGCCCCGACGGTGCGCATCGACGGCATGACGGTGGCCGGCCAGTAGCACTGGGCCGCCTGCCGGCCGGTCATTTATTCCGCATCCGGAATGAAGCGTCTGCGCGGCAGGGGGGTGGTCTGCCGGCCGCCGTGGTCGCGCCAGCCATTTCGAGTTCGGAACGAAATGGGGCATGCCCCGGTGCGCCATCGGCGTGCCGGGATCAGGATGCCTGCAGCCTCTCCGCGGTGCAGGCTTTCAGCCGTGCGCCGAAATCGGCCGCGAGCGCGGCCAGCGTGACGTGCCGCAGCCGGGCCAGAAGGACCGCCTCGGCCTCGCGGAAGGCATCCTCCAGCGCGGCGTTCACGGACTGCTCCACAAGGCAGCCCGGGCTCTCGGTCCGGTGCCCCATCGCGAAGACCGGGGGCGAGCCGAGCGCCCGGTAGATATCGTCCAGCGTGATCGTGGCGGGATCGCAGGCCAGGGTCCACCCGCCTCCGTGCCCCTTCTCCGAGCGCAGATAGCCGGCCTCGCGCAGCCCCGCCATGACCCGCCGCACGACGACGGGATTGGTTCCCATCATCGCCGCGAGCCGGTCGGAGGTGACCGCTTCCCGGGCCGAGATCATGTGAAGAAGGACGTGGAGCACGCCCGACAACCTGCTGTCGCGTCTCATGCAACACAATGTGTTGCGAGGCTGCGCGGGGTCAAGGTGGGTGATGCCGCGCCGCGGCTCCTTCGGCCGCCGCTCCTTCAGCCGCCGAGCCCGGCCGCGGCAGGAGGCCTGCGGCCGAGGATGCGCAGCTTGCCCAGGACAAGGGCAACCTCGGCCTTGATGGGATGGTCGGCCAGCCAGACGCCGGCCAGCCAGCCGGCGGCGCAGCCGGCACCCGCCATGGCTATGGCGGCTGGTCCCATGGAACCGGGCGGCACGGCCAGGCTGACGGCGGCGGGCACGACGAGCGCAGAGGCGCTCACAAACGCACTGGGACGCAGGGCGCGGAGCGTGGCGCCGAAGCGGATCGTGGAGACGCCGGCCAGCATCCGGAAGCAGGCCGCGACCATGCCGATGGCCACCACGATCTGGGCCGCCGCCACGGCCTCGAGGCTGATCAACGCGCCCAGCGGGATCAGGGCGGCGCGCAGCGCGAAGAAGCTGAGCTCCAGCCGGAAGTGGCGGCGCACCTGGCCGAGGCCGATCAGCACGCCTTCGGCGAGCGATGCCATGGCCATGATGGCGAAGGCGACGGCAAGCAGGCGCAGGACCGGCGCCGAGGCCTCCCACTGGGCGCCGAACAGCAGGACCAGCAGCGGCTGCGCCATCAGCCCCAGGAAGCCGAAGAACGGCCAGGCCACCGCCGAGATCAGGGCCATTCCGTGGCGGAACTGGGCCGCGGTCTCGGCCTCGCTGCGCAGGCGCGCGAAGGCGGGCAGGGCGACCGCGACCACCGCGGCCTCGACGCCGCTTCGATAGATCATGGTCAGCGCGTGCGCGCGGTCGTAGAAGGCGACGGCGCTGAAGTCCATCAGGCGTCCCAGGACCAGGTTCTGCAGGTAGATCCCGGCTTCGTAGATCAGCGCCGCGGCGCTGTAGTAGCTGCCGAAGCCGACCACATGCGACCAGCCGCGGAAGCTCGGCATCATGAAGACCAAGCCCGGGCGCAGCGCCGCCAGCATCGCGATCCCCGCAACCTGCCCGCACAGGGCGCCCCATGCCATGCTCATGTAGCCGAACCCGCGGGCGGCGAGCGCCAGGGTCACTGCCACTTGGGTCGCGATGGTCGCGAGATGCATCGCGCATTCCGCTCCGAAGCGCATCTCACGCACGATCATCGCCCGTGCGGGAAGCCCGAATGGCACCAGGAAGAAGCCCAGCGCCAGAAGGGCCAGCACCTCTGCCATCCCGGGCTCGCCATAGAAGCCCGCCACCAGATGGCGGCCCAGCAGGACCAGCGTGGCGATGGCCCAGGAGACCAGCAGCGCGAAGCCGTAGGCCGAGCGCAGCTTGCCGGGTGTCAGGTCCTTCTCCTGGATGATGTAGGTGGAGACGCCGAACTCCCGGAAGGACTGGGCGATCACCACGAAGGTCATGCAGACCGAGAAGACGCCGAGCTCCGTCGGCGTCAGCATTCTCGCCAGCACCATGGTCGAGGCGAACTGGGCCACGAAGCCGACGTATTTGGACAGGGTCGACCAGTAGACCGACCGCCGCAGATCCGACATGGCGCGTCCTTCCCCGGCCGCGCTCAGGCGCCGTGCGGCTGCGCCGTCCGGCCCGGCTTCATCCGGTGCCAGACGCCGCGGAGCGTGTCGGCGATGCCGGGCGGCATCGCGCACAAGGCGAGCTGGGCGTAGGCGCGGGGCTGCCACGGGCCGTGGGCGAGGCTCTTTAGGTAGTGGCGCCGCGCCTCGGCGATGTCGCCGGCGGCCACCGCCTCCTCGGCGTTCCAGGCATGCGCGCGGCGGAACACCTCGCGCAGCATCCAGGGCGGCAGGTCGATGCGGTGGCGGTCGCGCCCCAGGGTGCGCGTCAGCGTGCCCAGGAAGGCTGCCGCCATGGCGCGGGAGCGGTGGCTGATCGCGCCGGGAACGCCGGTCTGGTATTCGATCGTCGGCAAGTCCACGTAGGCGACCGGCCCCTCGCGCGTGGTCCGCAGGTGGTACTCGTAGTCCTCGCCCGCGACCTTCAGGCCCTCGTCGAAGAACCCGACCTTCTCGAACCGGTCGCGCCGCAGCAGGACGGTGGGCGTGTGCACGAGGTTGCCCATGATCATCGGCGAGTAGATCTCGCCGCACCAAGCCTCGGCCGGGCCGGCCGCGTCCCAGGGGCCGCCCCCGAGCGTGGCGCGCTTCGGGAAGAGCTGCTCGCGCGTGAACCAGCGGTAGCTGTCGGCGTACATGGTGCGCAGGTGGCGTGGGTCCCAGGCGCGTCCCGCCGGATCGATGGCCTCCATGTCCGTCCAGACCATCCCCGCCTCGGGGAAGGCCCGGAAGCAGGCGAGCTGGAGCTCCAGCTTCCAGGGCTTCCAGACATCGTCTGAATCCAGGAAGGCAAGATAGTCCCCGGACGCGGCGCGCATGGCCCGATTGCGGGCGGCGGGCGCCCCGGCATTGTCCTGCCGCATGAAGCGCACGCGCGGCTCGGCGCCATAGCGCCGCTCCATCACCGCGGCCGTCGCGTCGGTCGATCCATCATCGACGACGATCGCCTCGACGGCACGGTGCGTCTGGTTCAGCGCGCTGTCGACGGCGCGCGTCAGCGTGTCCGCTCGGTTGTAGGTCGGAATGATGACGCTGACGAGATCGGCCATGGATGGCTCCGGTGTCCTGGGCTCAGGCGGAAAGGCGGGCGGGCTCGGGCGTTCCGGCCGGCGCCGCGCGGGCCGCCCGGCACGCGTCGAGGATTTCCGCCGCAGTGGCGAAGCGGCCGCCCGCCTCGCTGGCGAAGAAGTCGAAGAAGGCGTCGCAGGTCGCAAGGAAGGCGCGAAGCTGCGCCTCGTCGCGGACATAGGGCGTGTGTCCGGGAACGAGGGATGGGCTGTGATAGCAGAGGGTCAGGACGCGGTGCCCGTCGGCCAGCATGGCGCGCGCGACCCGCTTCAGGTCCTCCAGCCCGCAGCCCTCGGGCGTCAGGGGGATGCGCTCCAGCAGGCCGGTCCTGGCCGCGATGCCGGGCAGGCGCAGCGTCCGGCCAATCCGCCCTTCGAGCCAGGGGAACAGCGCGGGGCCGCGGGCGGACAGGCGGCCGGCGAAACCGGTCGAGACCGGCAGCTCCAGAAGCCGGTCACCGGGACCGAACCAGAAGGGCCGGTCCGGCCCGGCGCGGAAGTCGGGCCCGCCGTCGCCGCGGAAGCTCGTATGGGGCACGACGCTCGCGTCGATCTCGTAGCCGAGCTCGGCCAGGATGCCGGGCGTCTGCGGCCCGATGCCGTAGCGCCCCGCCTTGTAGAGGCGCGGGTGACGCCCGAAGTTCCGCTCGATCAGGCGGGTCAGCGCGTCGATCTTGCGACGCTCCAGCTCGCGCGGCAGGTTGCCGGCATAGGAGTTCGGGGCCGAGAGCGTCTCCTCGTGCGGCGGGTTCACCCAGGGGTGCAGGTGCGCGCCGATCTCGCATTCGCCGCGGTCCAGCAGGCGGCGCATGAAGGCGATGGAGACGGGGGTGGCCGCGACCGGCCAGTCGATGGCGTAGGTCGGAGCGATGCCATGGCGGCGGAAGACCGCCTGCATGGAGGCCTGGGCCGGGATCGAGGCGACTCCCACGGCGCTCCGCGAGAAGGGCTTCGACCAGTCGAACTCCTCTTCAGTGTCCACGATCACCGCCAGGACGGGCGTGCTGCCTGGCGGAAGGGCGGCCGGTTCAAGAGCCTGTCTGAGCGCGTCCAAGGAGTTCCTCCATGACCGGACGCCGCCCGACCGAAAGGGGCGCCCTTGGCTGGAAGGCTAAGCGCCTCTCTCCACAATTGAAGGGAACATCCGGGTTAACCGGTCCCGTCCGTCGGGGCGCGCCGATCGCGCCGGCCGTCGCGCGCATGAGCCTTTGCCCCGGCCCTGCCGCCCGCCGTAACCCTTTAGCCTGGAACCCGAAGCCAGGAGTGCCGGACCCATGGAGGTGATGCGCGTCAGCATCGAGCCGCTCGGCGACCCCGCGGCCCTAGAGGCCGCCTGGCGCGATCTGGAGGCGCGGGCGACGCCGTCCTTCTTCACGAGCTGGACCTGGGTCGGCTGCTGGCTTGCCGAAACGGGCGCCGCGCCATGGATCGTGCGCGTGCGGGCCCAAGGACGCATCGTCGGGCTCGGGCTGATCGCGGGCGCGCGGAGGATGCGCCATGGCTGGCTGCGCAGCAACGCCCTGCTGCTTCAGGAGACCGGCGATCCCGGCATCGACGAGATCTACGCCGAATACAACGGCCTGCTGGCCGAGACCGGCCGCGAGGCGGAGGTGCTGGCGGCCTTCCTGGACCACCTGACTGCCGGGCGGGACCTGCCGCCCGGCGTCGGCGGCTGGGACGAGCTGCGCCTGGGCGGCGTCGGCCAGGCCTGCCTGGACGCGGCGGCGCGCACCGGCCTGCCGGTCCGGCTCGAGGACGTCCAGCCCTCGGCGGCAGTGGATCTCGAGGCCGTCCGCGCCGCGGGCGGCGACTATCTGGCGGGGCTCAGCGCGAACACGCGCCAGCAGCTCCGGCGGGCCTGCCGGCTCTACGAGGCCCGCGGCCCTCTGGCGGTCGAGGTCGCCCGCGACCTGCCCGAGGCGCTGGATTTCCTCGACGCGCTGGCCGAGCTGCACCAGCGGACCTGGGAGGCGCGAGGCAGGGCCGGCGCCTTCGCATCGCCCTTCTTCGGGCGCTTCCACCGCGCGCTGATCGCGCGCGGCCTGCCGCGCGGCGAAGTCGAGCTGCTTCGGATCCGGGCGGGCGGCACGACGCTCGGCTATCTCTACGACTTCGCGCGGGGCGGCTGGGTCGGGAACTATGCCAGCGGCTTCGCCTACGAGGAGGACCCCAAGCTCAAGCCCGGCCTCGTCTGCTTCCGCATGACGATCGAGCATCACCTCGCGCGCGGCGCGTCCAGCTTCGACTTCATGGCCGGCGGCCAGCGCTATAAGACGTCGCTGGGCTCTCCCGGCCCGACCCTCTACTGGATCGACCTGCGCCGCCCGCGGCTGAAGTTCCGGGTCGAGGGGGCGCTTCGCCGGCTGCGCGACCTGGTGCGCCCGCGCCCGGGCCAACACCCCGACCCGGCCGCGGCCGCGGCCGAGGCCTGAGCCGCCCGCAGGCGCCGTACCCGGTGGTTCCTTGCGGGCGGCGCGCCGCCTACATCATCCGATTGCACCGGTGGGCCCGGAAGGGCCGGCCTTCGCGGGGATCGTGCAATCCCTGCGCGCTATGTTCGGGCAGCGCGGGGCCGCAGCGGCCGCGCGGCGACCGGCAGGAGGGCAGGGCGTGACGGCGATCGCACGGGTGGACGAGCTGGCTTGCGGGAAGGTGCTGACCAGGACGGCCCGCCGCCCCACGGGGGAGGAGGTCGGCATCCTGCTCCTGCAGGCGGGCGAGGGGATCTTCGCCTACGAGAACCTGTGCCCGCACATGGGAGTGCCGCTCGATGGCGGCACCGGCCGGGTCCCGCGCAAGCGCGACCACGTCTTCTGCGCCGCCCATTTCGCCACCTTCGACGCAGCCACGGGCGTCTGCATCTGGGGTCCCTGTCAGGGCCGGGCGCTGGAGCCCGTCCCGATCGCCGTCGTCGACGGCGAGGTGCGGCTGCACTGGGCTGCGTCCTGATCCGCGGACGAGCCGGAACTGCCGGAACGGAGCGCTGAGGACGAGCCCGGCTCAGGCGTGTCCGGCCTCGCCGCTCAGCATCGCGGGATGGGCGCCGATCTTGGCGATCGCACGCTCCCACTTGGTTTCGAGCTCTTCGTCGAACAGCAGCGCGGCGTCTGCCGGCACGTTCAGCCAGCCATTGGCCTGGATCTCCGCGTCGAGCTGCCCGGGACCCCAGCCGGCATAACCCAGCGCGAACAGCCGGTGCTTCGGTCCGCGCCCCTCGGCGATGGCGCGCAGGATGTCGACCGTGGCCGTCAGCGCCACTTCGTCGTCGATCACCAGCGAGCCCTCGCGCACGAAGTCGGTCGAATGCAGCACGAAGCCGCGCGCCTGCTCGACCGGGCCGCCGAAGTGGACGCGCACGGTGGGCACGATGCCGGGAGGCTCGATCTCGAGCTGGTCCAGCAGCTCGTGGAAGGTGATGGCGTCCATGAGCCGGTTCACGACGATCCCCATGGCGCCTTCCTCGCCATGGGCGCACAGGTAGATCACGCTGCGGGCGAACCTGGGGTCCGGCATGCCGGGCATGGCGATCAGCAGATGACCGGCAAGGGTGTCCGGGTTCTGCGACACATAGGTCATTGGCGAATTCCCCGCTGTCGGTCCCCGATCGGACCAGGATATCACAGCCACAACAGCGCATCACCGAAGAGTACCGGTGTACCGGGCGTGCATCCCCTATAAGGTCGGGTCTCGGGAACCAATCTAATGGCCATGTTGGGCAGAATTCTGACCTTGCTGCTGCTGCTGTTCCTGGCCGTGCCGGCCGGGACGGCGTCCGCCGCCCCGGCCGGAGCCACTCCAGCCGGCGCTTGGGTGCGCTCCGACATGGTCGAGGCGCGGCTGGTGGCGGCGGTACGGGGGACCGGCACGCTGGCGGAGGTACCGCTGGGCCTTCAGGTCAGGCTCGCGCCGGGTTGGAAGACCTACTGGCGCTCGCCGGGCGATGCGGGGCAGCCGCCGGCCATCGACTGGGCCGCATCCCGGAACCTTGCCTCTGCGAGCATCGCCTGGCCGGCACCCGAGCGTTTCACGCTGTTCGGGCTCGAGACCTTCGGCTATGCGGGGGAGGTCACCTTCCCCATCGCGGCGGTGCCGGCCACCCCGGGCGAGCCCATGTCCCTGGCGGCCGCGGTCGACCTGCTGGTGTGCAGCGACATCTGCGTGCCGCGGCGGCTGGACCTGGCGCTGGACCTACCGGCCGGCCCGGCCGGGCCCTCGGACGAGGCGAACCTTCTGGCCCGTGCCGTGGCCGCGGTGCCGGTCGGTGGCGAGGCGGCGGGGCTGTCGCTCGAAGGCGCGGTGCTGACGCCGGGGCGGGCGCCGTCCCTCTCGGTCACCCTGAGGGCGCGCGAGCCGCTGGTCGAGCCCGATGTCTTCGTCGAGGGCGTCGATCTTGCCTTCGCAGCGCCGCGGGCGTCCTTCTCGGATGGCAACCGCCGCGTCGTGCTGCAGCTTCCGGTGGCGCATGCGCCGGCAGGCAAGGCGCCCGAACTGGCCGCGCTGGCGGGCCGGATGCTGACCCTGACGGTGGTCGATGGCCGCCGCGCCGCCGAGTTCCAGGCGGCCGCGACCGTCGCGGCGGCCCCCGTGGCGGTGGACGGCACCCTGGGCGGAATGCTGGCGCTGGCGCTGCTGGGCGGCCTCATTCTGAACCTGATGCCCTGCGTGCTGCCGGTCCTGTCCCTGAAGCTCGCCTCGGCCGTCGGTCTCGCCGGTGCCGCGCCCGGCCGCGTGCGTCTGGGCTTCCTGGCCTCGGCAGCGGGGATCCTCGCCTCGTTCCTGGCGCTGGCGGCGGCGCTGGCCGGGCTGAAGGCGGCGGGGGCGGCGGTCGGCTGGGGCATCCAGTTCCAGCAGCCGCTCTTCCTGGTCTTCATGACCGTGCTGGTCACGGCCTTCGCCGCCAACCTCTGGGGCCTGTTCGAAGTGCCGCTGCCGCGCGGCATCGCCGATGCGCTGGGCTCCCATCCCGGGAACCCCGGGTCGCTGGCAGGCAACTTCGCGACGGGTGCCCTTGCCACGCTGCTCGCAACGCCGTGCTCGGCGCCGTTCCTGGGCACCGCCGTGGGTTTCGCTCTGGCGCGCGGCCCGTTGGAGATCCTGGCCGTCTTCGCGGCGCTGGGCACGGGCCTTGCCTTGCCGTACCTGCTGGTCGCGGCGGTGCCCGGCATCGCCCGGCTGCTGCCCCGGCCGGGGCGCTGGATGGTGACCCTGCGCCGGGTCCTGGGCGTGGCCCTCGCCCTGACGGGGCTCTGGCTTCTAGCCGTGCTCGCCGCGCAGGAGGGCACGCCGACGGCCGCGGCGGTCGGAGGGCTGATGATCGCGGCGCTCGTGCTGCTGGCGATCCTGCGGGGTGCCGGGCGGCGCATCGGCACCGCCGCCGCGGCGGTGCTGGCGCTGCTCGCCTTCGGCGCCCCCGCGGTCCTCGGAGGCAGCTCCGATGCGGGGCGGCCCGGTGCCGCTCACGACGGAGCCTGGGCCGCCTTCGACCGCATGGCGATCGCGCCGTTGGTGGCCGAGGGGCGGACCGTCTTCGTGGACGTGACCGCCGACTGGTGCATCACCTGCCAGGCCAACAAGACGCTGGTCCTCGGCCGCGGCGAGGCGGCCCGCCGGCTGTTCGGCGGCGAGGTGGTCGCCATGCAGGCGGATTGGACGCGGCCCGATCCCTCCATCGCCGACTACCTGGCGGCCCATGGCCGCTACGGCATCCCCTTCAACATCGTCTACGGCCCCGGCGCGCCGGAGGGGATCGCCCTGCCGGAGCTGCTGAGCGAGGGTGCCGTGCTCGATGCGCTCGACCGCGCCGCCCGCGCGCCCGACCGTTCCACCCCGGGCCGCACAACCCCGGGCCTTGCCGCGATCCCCGACCGGGAATAAAGCTCAGCGGGTTCAACCACGGAAACAAGAGGAAGGGAGAGACATGGCGATCCAGGTCGGCGACCGCATTCCGTCGGTCACGCTCAAGCACATCACCGAATCCGGCGCGCAGGAGATCAGCACCGACGCCGTCTTCGGCGGGAAGAAGGTCGTGCTCTTCGCGGTTCCCGGCGCCTTCACGCCGACCTGCTCGGCCCGCCACCTGCCGGGCTTCGTCGAGCGCGCGGACGAGTTCCTGGCCAAGGGCTACGCGCTGGCCTGCACCGCCGTGAACGATCCCTTCGTGATGAAGGCCTGGGCCGAGCAGGGTGGCGCCGCCGGCAAAATCACCATGCTTCCCGACGGCAACGGCGCGTTCGCCAAGGCCCTCGGCCTGGATTTCGACGCCTCGGCCTTCCACATGGGCACGCGCTCGCAGCGCTATGCCCTGGTCGCCGAGGACGGCGTCGTGAGGCAGCTCTGGGTCGAGAAGCCCGGCGCCTTCGAGGTCTCCAGCGCCGACGCGGTTCTCGCACAGCTCTGAGGGGCGCACACTCGCGCCAGGACGCGCTGGCGGTTCAGGCGGATCCCCCGGTCCCGGGGGATCCGAAGTTTCGCGCCCAGACCGGGGCCAGCGCCGGCAGGGCGTCAGCCGCCGCCGCGACCGCGGCAAGGCGCGGGCATTCGGCGGCGAACCAAGCGCGCCGGGGGCGCCAGCGCGTCATCACGCAAACGAAGATGTCCAGCGCCGAGAATCGCTCGCCGAGCACCCAGGGGCCATGGCCTGCCCCCGGGACCGGATCGGCCTCGAAGCTGCGCCAGAGCTCCTTCCGGTGGGCCTCCACCGCGGCGCGCAGCCCCTCGGTGTCGCCGCACCAGCGCTCGGGATAGTCGCCGAAGGTGAAGGTCGGGTAGACATTGGCCACCAGCCAGACCAGGCGCCGCAGGAAAGCGGGGCGCTCGGGCGCGCCCGGCGGAGGGGCGAGCCCCGATTCCGGATGCCGCTCGGCCAGCAGCAGCGCGATCGCGGCCGATTCGGTCATCACCGTGCCGTCCGGCAGGACCAGCGCCGGCACTTGGGCCAGCGGGTTGACGGCCTTCAGCCGCGCGCGGGCGGGGCCCTCGCGATCGAACCCATCGACCTCCTCATGCCGCACCGGCTGCCGGCACCAGGCGAGCATCGCCTCGGCCAGCACCGACCCCCAGCCGGGCACGCCGTAGAGCACATAGGATGCCGCGTCCATGCTGCGCCTCCCAGAATGCCTGTCTGCCGAAGGCAGCCTAGAAGCGTCCCGCGGCGCGATCCAGCGCGACCGGCGCGAATGGCATTGGTTTCCCGCGGCGCCATCACCTAGCTTGCGCCGCCATGACCGTGTCCTACCTCGCTTCCCTCGGGGCCGCCCTCTGCTGGGCGATCGGCGGCCTGATCGCCATCGGTCCCGTCCGTACCCTCGGTGCCTTTTCGTTCAATCGGCTCCGCATGGTGATCGTGCTGGTCATGCTGCTGGCCGTGACGCTGGCGCTCGGGACCTGGCGCACGCTCGAGGCCGGACACCTCCTGGGGCTGGCGGCGTCGGGCATCGTCGGCATCCTGGTCGGTGACAGCCTGCTGTTCCGGGGGCTTCAGGTGATCGGACCGCGGCGCAATGCCGTTGTCTATGCCACCGCCGCGCCGATGGCGGCGCTGATGAGCTGGCTCGTCCTGGACGAGCTGCTGGGGCCGGCCGGGCTGCTGGGGCTGCTGCTGTGCACGGGCGGCGTCATGGTCGCCGTCTTCTTCGGCCGCCCGTCCGGGGATGGGCATGCGGTGGAGCGGCTGGAGGGACGGCTGATCGGCGGCGTCGCCTTCGCGCTCGCCGCCGCGTTCTGCCAGGCGGCGGGCACGATCCTCGCCAAGCCGGTGATGGCGGCCGGCGTCGACCCCATCGCGGCGAGCTGCGTGCGCGTGGCGGTCGCCTGCGCGGGCCTTCTGGTGTCGGGGCTGCTGCCCGGCACGTCCGGCCTCTTCTGCGGCGTCACGCCGCGCCTGTTCGGTCTCGTCGCCGTCAACGGTATGCTCGGCATGGGGATCGGGATGACGCTGGTCCTGGTGGCCCTGTCGGACGGCAATCCGGGGATCGTCTCGACGCTGTCCTCGACCACGCCAGTGCTGATCCTTCCTCTGCTGTGGGCCTATACCGGCCGGCGGCCGCCCCTTGGCGGCTGGATCGGCGCCGCGGTCACCGTCGGGGGCATCGCGCTGATCTTCAACCGATAGTATTTTTGGCCAATTCTAAAGAACTGTCCGGATCGGGGTCCGGGTGCCGTTACGGAAATCACCATAGAAGCCGGTCTGTCGCCAGAACGGACGTTCATGGATTTTTAAAGCTGCGCGGAGAGGCTTTCCACTTCTCGGCCCATGTTGCGGCGCAGACATGCGCAGGTTCGCGGATGGTCAAAGAATAATGCCGAACTTGATCCTTTTTTCTACCGCTTCCAGTTGGGCCAGCTCGGCGCGCATGCCCCATGCGCTGAAGAAGGCCGGCTTCGGCGTCTGGGTCTTCTGTCCGCACGGCGCGATGCTGCTGAAGAGCGAATGCCTCGATGGCGGGCGCGCCTTCAGCGGGCCGATCGTCATGGAGCAGCTTGCCGGATCCATTGTCGAGCTGGTGGCCGAGAGCGCGGCGCAGGTGATCGTTCCCTGCGACGACGCGGCCTCCAGGCTGCTGGAGATGTTCTGCAGACAGCCCGGCATGGACGCCGCCTTCGAGCGGGCGCGGAGCCTCGCCGCGGACTGGCTCGGCCTAGCGGATCCCGGGCTGCGCCGCCGATCCGCGACACTCGCCGCGGCAGCCCGGATCGGCATCCGCGCGCCGCGCCAGATCCTGATCACGCCGGCGCTCACGCGTGCGGACGAGCTGGCGCAGCTGGGATGCCCGATCGTCGTGAAGGCCGATCACACGAGCGGCGGGGGCGGCATCCTCATCGTCCGGACACCCGAGGAGGCGATCGACGGCGCCCGAGTCCTCGCCGCGCGCCGCCACGCGCTGTTTCCGGACGGCGAGATCGCGGCGCAGGAGTTCGTACCGGGCATCGCCGCCGCAGTGTCCTTCAGCGCGCTGAAGGGCGAGGTGCTCGCCCAGTTCGCATACAGGATCGTTCACCGGCACCCGCAACCCCTGGGCCCCTCCTCGGTGATCGAGATCGTGGACGACCCCGGCATGATGGAGGCCACGCGCCGCCTAGTCGCCCATCTGGGATATTCCGGCTTCGGCGGGATCGATTTCGTGCTGCCGCAGGATGGCGGGCCGCCGGTGTTCCTGGAGCTGAACGCGCGCCCGACCCAGACGACGCATCTCGGCGGCAGCATCGGTGCCGACCTGTGCGGCGCCTTGGCCTGCGCCGTGAGCGGCCGCCCCTACCGGCCCGCCCCCGACCGGGTGGCAGGCCGGACCATCGCGCTGTTCCCGTCGGAATGGCGACGCGACCGGAACAGCCCCTATCTCTCAGGCGCGTACCATGACGTCCCCTGGTCCGAGCAGCGCATCGCGGCCTCCATGATCGCCGCCGGCGCGTGACAGGTTCCGCTCCGGCCCGCGGCCTCAGCGCGGGCTTCCGAAGCCGCCGCAGAACCAGTATGAGGTCGGGCAGCGTTGAGGCAAATCATGGCCGGGCGGCCGTTCTGCTTCTTCAGCGACACCGGAGACCGCGTGCGAAATGATCCTGATCCGCCTCTCCAATCCCGGCGACGCGCCCGTTCTCTTCGATATCTGGCACTCGGCGGTGCGCAGCACGCATCATTTCCTGACCGACGAGGACATCGCGTTCTACGCGCGATGCGTTCGTGACGACTACATTCCGAGCACGCAGTTCGTGGTCGCCACCACCGAAGCCGATCGTCCCCTGGGATTCATGGGGATGACGGGACGCATGATCGACTCGCTCTTCGTCGATCCCGCGTGGCACGGACGCGGCATCGGCCGTGCGCTGATTGCCTCGGCCCTCCGGGACGGCCCCGATCTCCGCGTGGACGTCAACGCGCAGAACCCGGGAGCGCTGGAGTTCTACAGGCGGCTCGGCTTCCGCGAGGTGGGCCGGTCCGAGTTGGATGGCAGCGGCCGCCCGTTCCCGCTGATTCACCTCGCGCGTGGCGATCGCGACGCGAGCCGACGGTCCTGACCGTTCCGCGCGGGACGGCGACGCCCCGCAACGGAACTATGCCCTCCGGACGGTTTCACCCGCGGCGCGCCCCTGTATCCTGCCCGGAGGGCGCAGCGCCGCGGCTTCCGACGCCCGCACCGGCGCCGTCATTCGGCGGAGACACAGCATGACGGGCCTTTTCGGCGCCCTGGCGCTCGATCGATCCCTCACCTCTCTCCTCGCCCGGTGGCGGGATCTGTCGTCGGCGGCGGGCTTCCTGGCCCAGGCACCCTCGACCCCGGACCTCGCGCCGGGGGACCTGGACATGCTGGCCGGTGCGATGCGCGAGAGCCTGGAGGCGCGCGGCGGCGAGGTCTCGGCAAGGGCCCGCGCGGCCGCCCTGGGCCAGGTCTACCTGAAGCTCAGCACCCTTGGGCGGTGTCGCTTCCTCGGCCTTCTGGCCCGGGATTTCGGCGCGGATCCCCGGGCACTGTCCGATGCGGCGCGCCGTTATCTCGAGGCTGCCTCGACCGAGCAGCGCGCCGAGGCCGAGCGGGCCCTGCGCGAGGCGGCGGAGGCGCCGCGGGTGCGCCTGCTGACGCGCTTCACCAGCCTGCCGGCCGGGGTCAAGTTCCTGGTCGACATGCGCACCGACCTGCTGGCCATGCAGGGGGACGACCCGGTGCTGCGTGCGCTCGACTGGGATTTGCGGCACCTGCTCGCCACCTGGTTCGACGTAGGCTTCCTGGAACTCCGGCGCATCACCTGGGACAGCCCTGCCTCGCTCCTCGAAAGGCTGGTCACATACGAGGCCGTGCACGAGGTGCGCTCGTGGTCGGACCTGAAGAACCGGTTGGACGCGGACCGGCGGGTCTATGCCTTCTTCCACCCCCGCATGCCGGGGGAACCGCTGATCTTCGTTCAGGTCGCCTTTACCCGCGGCATCGCGGACAATGTCCAGACCCTGCTGGACGAGACGGCCCCCGTGCTCGACCCGCGTGCCGCCGATACGGCGATCTTCTACTCGATCACCAACACGCAGGAAGGGCTGCGCGGCATCAGCTTCGGCAACTTCCTGATCAAGCGGGTCGTCGACGATCTCGGCGCCGAGTTCCCGGGCATCGAGGTCTTCTCGACCCTGTCGCCGGTTCCGGGCTTCCTGCGCTGGCTTCGTCGGCTCGACCAGGGAGCCGTTGCGCAGGCCGCGGGCCTGGTGGAGGAGGATGCCGAGGCCCTGGCGCCGCTCCTGGCCGTGCCGGACTGGCAGCAGGATCCACAGCTCGCCGAGGCGCTGCGCGAGCCGCTGCTTCGGCTGTGCGCCCGCTACATCGCCGGTCCCGGCGCCGAGACGGGGAAGGAGGTCCAGGCCTCCGCCTTCGACCCCGTCGCGCGGTTCCATCTCGGCAATGGGGCGCGGGTCGAGCGGCTGAACTGGCTCGGCGACACCTCGCCGAAGGGGATGCGGCAGTCGGCCGCGATCATGGTGAACTACCGCTACGAATCCGGCGAGATCGAGCGAAACCACGAGCGGTTCGCGGCGACCCATGCGGTCGCCCTGTCGCCGGCGGTCGAGAAACTGCTTCGGCCGGTGCGCCGCCGCCGCCCGGCCGGCCTTGCGCGGCTGCTGCAGCAGCGCCAGCCGGACCCGCAGCCTGATCCAACCGCGCATGAGAGCGTGTGAGCGCCGTCACGGAAACATCCCTTCCCGCGTTGCACAATGATCCTGTACGGATGGCAGCGGCCATTCGGCCGGCGGGGGCAACCCGCGACACGAAGACGGACGGAACATCTTGGACTCCCGGAAGACCATCACGCTGGACGAGCTGCGCAACCGCCTTCAGGGCAACGGCCTCGTGACCGAGGGCGAGGGCGTGTTCCGCGCGGACCACATCCTGATCGCCGCGCGCGGCGATGGCGGTTTCGTCGTGAAAGCGGTCAACGAGAACGCCGAGGACGGCAGCCGGGTGCTCCAACGCCTGCGCGCGCAGCTCTCCGACGTCGCCAATGTCGAGCTGATGAGCACCGGCAACCCGCTGCGCTCGGCCTCCTGATCCCGGCCCCGGCGGCGCACCGCATCTTCACGCGGCCGGTGCGTCCGATCGGGTCTTCGGGCATAGTCGGACGTCCGCACGTCCCACCGGCCCGGAGCCATGCTCGATATCGCCGCGACCGCCGTGGCCTTCGCGATCGCCATCCTCGTGGTCTGGAGGTTTCCGACCTGGTCGGGGCTGCGCGCGCGGCTGGCAGGCTTGGACGTGCGCGTCGATGCCTATCTGAAGATCGGCGCCCGGCTGGGACTGAGGCAGACGCGGCTGGGCTCGGAGGTCGCCGACGTTGCCTCGGAGCGCGCGCGCCTGGAGTTCGAGAAGGCCAATCTCGAGGCCGAGCTGCGGACCGCCCAAGCGCTGAACGAGGCGGTCCTGCGCATCCTCGACGACGAGCACGTGCCGCCAGGGGCAAGTCTCTGGCTGTTCCTGATCGCCAACAAGAAGCAGGATGCGCTGACCATCCGGGGCGGTGGCAGCTATTTCTTCGACGGATCCTGGACCCGGCCCCAGGCCGTTCTTGTCCCCGCGGTCAATCTGGACCGCGCCCGCTCCCAGGCCGAGCAGCGCTTTCCTCCCGCGCTGGGCTTCACGATCGTGAAATCCGACATGGCGCCGCCGCACCTCACCCGCCTGGCTGGCCCCACCGCGGTGGGCGAGGCCCTGGTCTGAACGGGCGGAGCGGAGCATGGGGGGACTCGGCTTTTACGGCGTGCTCGCCGCGGTCCTGATCGGCGCCTTCCGCGTCTCGCACCAGATGCGCACGGCAGGGGCCATGCAGAAGCAGCGCGAAGGCCGGCTCCGCAAGCTGTCGGACCATGCTCGCCAGCTCGCCCGGGAAACGCTGAAGCTGACGCGCCTGAAAGCGACCGAGCAGGAGCGGCGCTCGGCGGTCGCCGCGGAGATCGAGGCCCAGAAGCGCATTCTCAGGGAGCTGCGGCTGAAGGCCGCGCCCCTGGTCGTCTTCGACGAGCGCAAGGTCATGGGGGACCGGCTGTGGCGGGTCGCCATCGAGCGCGTGCCGCCCGGCGGCGGGCCCGTGCCCTGGCGCAGCTTCCTGGTCTGGGCGTCGAGCTCGGACCGCGCCCTGGCCAAGCTGCGCGCCCGCTACGCCCAGCCCGAGCGCTTCCTCTTCGGCGAGCCCGAGGAGCGCCTGCAGATGCCGCCGAGTGCCTGAATCGCAGTGCACCGCGCCGCGGCGGCCCGGAGAAGAAGCTCTTCGATCGACGCCGCTGTAGGAGAAAAAGCTTCTCCCTGAAGCCGGAACAAAAAAATTCTGTTTGGCTTCACAGCAGAATGAAAAGCGTCCAACATCTTCGTGACCGATCAAGACGCCAGGCGGAATTCTCCTGTATCGGCTGCGAGTTTGGCGGGATCATGATCCTTTTTTGTTGCTGCGGAATGGATCCGCAACTTTCGGGAAATCCAGCCCGCATCTGATCGGGTTGGCCGCAAGTCCTCTCCTTTGATCGCGAATGCCTGAAGGAATGCCGCGCAGCCCGCGCGGCGAACCACCCGTCGTGACTGCAAGGGATCGTTCCATGGCTTCCTCCCCCATCGCCGCGGCCGCCGCCGGGATCGCTGCTCCCAAGGGGGGCGCATGACACCCGCATCGGCATCCCTGGCAAGCACGGCATCCGTCGATGCCCTGGCCGCATGCGAGGGCGATTTGGCCTGGGAAGCGGACCGGTCCACGGATCCGACCGGCCTCGGCCTCGTCGATCCCCGCACGCAGGGCATCGTCCCTGCCGCCGCGTCCCGGGTGCCGCGCTGGCTGCAGCGCCTGCTGGGACCCGTGGCGCTGATCGTGGCCTGGCAGGTGCTGTCCATGGCGGAGATCTTTGATGCCAGGACCACCCCGGGCCCGGCGACCGTCCTGAACACGGCCTTCGTCATGCTCGGCTCCGGCGAGCTGCAGGCCCATGTCCTGGCGTCGCTCGGGCGCGTCCTGCACGGCCTCGCGGTCGGCGTGGCCCTGGGTGTCGCGGGGGCCCTCGTCTCTGGCCTGACCCGCTGGGGCGAGAACCTGATCGACGCCAACATGGAGATCCTGCACGCCGTCCCGAACTTCGCCTTCCTGCCCGTGCTGATCGCCTGGTTCGGGATCGGCGAGGAGCCAAAGGTGGCTCTGATCTCGCTCAGCGTGTGCATCGCCGTCTACATCAACACCTACAGCGCCATCAGGAACGTGGACGCCTCCCTTGTCGAGGCTGCGCGGACCTTCGGCGTCGGCCGGCGCGAACTGATCACGGCCGTGATCCTGCCCGGCGCGCTGCCGGGCTTCCTCGTGGGGCTGCGCCTCGCCCTGACGGCGGCTTGGCTCGCCCTGATCTTCGCCGAGACCATCAACGCGCCGGCCGGGCTTGGACGCATGATGAGCGATGCCCGGGAGTATTTCCGCGTCGACGTGATCTTCGTGCTGCTGGGGATCTACGCGCTGCTGGGCCTCTTCTCCCTGGCCCTGGCGCGGTTCCTGGAGGCCCGGCTCCTGAGCTGGCGGAGGGCGTTCGATGGCGCTTGAGCAGCCGGACTTCGGAACGGTGGGCGGCCCGCTTGCCGTCCAGGCACTGGACGTCCGGAAGGCGTTCAGGGACCACGCGGTCCTCAGGGACCTTTCGCTCGAGATGCGCCCCAGCGAATTCGTCGCGCTCCTGGGACGTAGCGGATCCGGCAAGAGCACGTTCCTGCGCGTGCTGGGCGCGCTGGACGCCGAGGTCGAAGGGCATATCCGCGTGCCAAGGCGCCGCGCCGTCGTGTTCCAGGATCCGAGGCTGATGCCCTGGCTTTCGGTCCTGCGCAACGTCACCCTCGGACTTCCGCAGACGCAGGAGACCAGGCAGCGCGGCCTTGCGACCCTTGCCGAGGTCGGACTGCATGATCGCGCCCAGGCCTGGCCGCGGACGCTCTCGGGCGGGGAGGCGCAGCGCGTCGCCCTGGCGCGGGCGATGGTGCGCGAGCCGCAGCTTCTGCTTCTCGACGAGCCCTTCGGGGCGCTGGATGCGCTGACCCGTATTCGCATGCATGCGCTGCTGAAGGACCTTTACCAGCGGCATCGGCCGGCCGTGCTCCTCGTGACCCATGACGTGGACGAGGCGATCCTTCTCGCCGACCGCGTGCTGGTGCTGACCGAGGGGCGGATCTCCCTGAGCGCCCCGGTCGAGGTGCCGGCACCCCGGAGCCGCTCCGATCCCCGCTTCGCCGCGCTGCGCCGACGCCTGCTGTCCGAGCTCGGCGTGGACGCCGACTGACGACACCTTCCCCACTGCCGTCCCGCCACGGCCGCGGGATCCGGCCCCTCGACAAGGAAGCCAGACGTGACCGACCGATCCTTCTCAGCCCCGGCGCCGCATCGCCGCCCCCCGTCGGGCCTCGCCTGGCTGGCGCGTCTCGCGATGCTGGCCCTGTTCGGCTCCCTCGTGGCGACGCCGGCCCCGGCCGGGGAGGGCGACCTCGCCGCCCGGCTGGCTTCGGCCGTTCCGAAGGGCGTCCGGCTGGTGGTCGCCGAGCAGAACGACCAAGCCTCGATCCCCTGGAGGCTCTCGGGGGTCGCGGCCGGGGCGCCCTACGAGATCGCCTTCGCCAACTTCAACGGCGGTCCCGCCGTGCTGGAGGCCCTGATCGCCGGAGGGGCCGATATCGGCTATGTCGGCGAGGCGCCACTGCCCATCGCCCTGGCGGCCGGGGTCGATGACGTCGTCGCCGTCGCGCTGATCGCCAATCCCGGCAGCACGGGGAACTACTATCTCGTGGCGCAGCCGGGATCGGGGATCCGGTCCGTCGCCGACCTCAGGGACAGGACCGTCGCCTATCCGCCGGGCACCGGGCGCCACATGGCGCTCGCCGGGATCCTGCATGCGAACGGGCTCAGCCTCGGATCCTCGGTGAAGGGCGTTCAGCTCGCCGGCGCCGAGGTCGCGCCGACTTTCTCCTCGCGCGGGGTCGACGCTGCCATGGTCCTCGGCCAGCAGTACTTCCGTCTGGGTCAGCCGCCGGTGCTTGCCGACGGGCGCGGGCACAACTGGGGCCTGAACGTCGTCCTCGTGCGCAGGAAGCTGCTGGAGGATCCCGCGAAATCCGCGGCCCTTGCGGATTTCCTGCGCCGGACCGTCCAGTCCTACAACTGGCAGGAGGCCAATCCCGATGAATGGATCAGGGCCAGCTACGTCCAGGTCCAGGGCCTGACCTTCGAGCAGGGCAAGTTCCTGCTCGAGAACGAGGGGAACGGGGCGTTCTACCCCATCGATGCGCGATCGGCGGCGGTCTTCCAGCAGATCGCCGACGGGTTGCGGGCCACGGGCGCCCTGAAGCGCGAGGTCACGATCGCTCCCTACCTGGACGCCCGCTTCAACGACATCGTCGCCTGGCAGAACAGGGCCGACGGGGTGACGCCCCGCGATCTCGTCCAGCCGCCCGCCGCGGCACCGGCCGCCACGGCCGCCGCGAACTGAATCCCTCCGTCCCCCGCGCGGCCTGGCCGTGCAGAACCCGAAGAGGCATGACATGACCGCTACCGCACTGACGACGCCCCGGACCGCTCCCGATTCCCTGCAGGACTTCGTCCCGCGGCACATCGCCGTGCATCCCCTGACCGGGCATATCGGCGCGGAGATCGAGGGGGCGGACCTGAGCCGCCCCCTCGATCCCGCCGTGGTCGAAGAAATCCAGGCCGCGCTGCTGAAATGGAAGGTCGTGTTCTTCCGCGACCAGCCGCTCACCCACGACCAGCATGTCGCCTTCGCCAGCGCCTTCGGCCAGCCGACCATCGGCCACGCGGTTTACGGCTTCGTGGAAGGGCATCCGCAGGTCTACTCCGTCGCCCGCAACCGCTTCTCCGACCGCCACACGGGCGAGCAGCTGATCCGCCCCTGGACCGGCTGGCACTCGGACATCACGGCAGCGGTGAACCCGCCGGCCGCCTCCATTCTGCGCGGGGACGTGATTCCGCCCTATGGCGGCGACACGCTGTGGACCAACCTTGCCGAAGCCTATGCCGGCCTGTCAGAGACGCTCCGCGGCTTCGTCGACACCCTGCGCGGGGTCCACTACTTCACCCCGCCCGAGGGGCAGGATCCGACCGAGGATTTCATCAGGAGGAACTCCGCCCGGCCGCTAATCAGCGAGCATCCGCTGGTCCGCGTCATCCCCGAGACCGGCGAGCGCGTGCTGTTCGTCAGCCCCTCCTTCCTAAAGCGCATCACCGGCCTCAAGCCGCGCGAGAGCCAGCAGCTCCTGGAGCTGCTGTGGGAGCATGTGACGCGGCCCGAATACAC
The DNA here is from genome assembly GCF_017355985.1 of Arenibaculum pallidiluteum. Lineage (GTDB taxonomy): Bacteria > Pseudomonadota > Alphaproteobacteria > Azospirillales > Azospirillaceae > Arenibaculum > Arenibaculum pallidiluteum. The sequence continues at coordinate 585,331 of NZ_JAFIQU010000002.1, read as the reverse complement.
CGTCCGGTTCCGGTGGCATCCCGGCAGCATTGCGTTCTGGGACAACCGCACGACGGCCCATCTGGCGCCGCGGGACATCTACAGCCTCGACTTCGACCGCCAGCTCTACCGTATCACCCTGCGCGGCGACGTGCCCGTGGGCGTCGACGGGAGGCCGTCGACGGCGATTAAGGGAGAGCCCATCGACGCCTACGAGCCCGAGAACGCGTGACCGGCAGGTCGTCCGCAAGTCCCGGAGCACCATCAGGGCCGTCTCGGACCCGGATGGTGCTACGGTCCCCGGCTATCCCGACGGGATGGTGATCACCGGCAGCGGCGAATGGCCCGCCGTCTCCATGACCGCGGCCAGCAGCATCAGCAGGCCGAAGGTCCGTTTCGATGCGAAGTCTCCGTTGTCGATGGAGTACCAGACGCCGCCATAGTCCACCGTGACGAAGGCGTCGTCTGGCCGGGTGGCGTGCGAGCGAATGCGCACGGAGACTTCCGCCGGATAGGCCGGGCCCCGCGTCGCGTAGGTCTGGCCGCCGTGGACGAGGTCGAGCGGCACCTGGATCTCGTCCGCCACGGCGTTCAGGATCTCGACCAGAGAGCGCGTGTAGATCGATATCTCGTCGGGCCGGTTCCGGTGGAAGCCGAAGACGATCCGGAACTTGCGGCGCGACGGATCCAGGCGGAAACGCTCGATCAGCTTGCGCGCGTCGGGGTCGAGCCTGCCATCCGTCTCGTTCACCAGAAGCGACACGTGCCGTTCGCCGCCGCTCGTCTCGAACTCCGTTCCCAGGATGCCCCTGGCGCGCAGCATCTCCAGCAGCTCCAGCGTCTCGATGCTGCGGGGGTCCGGCGGCGTGCCGTCGCCCGGCTTCCGCCCAATGGGCACGCCGTTCAGACTCTTGACCGCGAGCCGCAGGGTCGCGTCCGCCGGGGCGCCGGAGGTCAGCATCGCGATCAGCTCGTAGGGCGGCAGCGGCGTGAGCAGCATGCGCGCGTAGTCGCTGCCGCGGACGGGATTGTAGGTGATGGTCGGACGATCGCTGAAGGTGCCACCCACCCCGACGGACACATCGTCGCCGAGCCAGTATCCGGGCCGCAGCAGGTTCGTCCCGACATCGACCCGCCCCTCGATCGTGTAGCCCGCGACGATCTGGCTGACGGAGCTGAGCGTCGGCGGCTCGCCGAAACGCAGCTTGACGATGTTCAGGAGCATCTCGCGTTGGGCGGACCGGGCGACCGCCTGGGCGTAGTCGATCCGGTCCCGACCGACCGCGGCGGGGCCGAAGCCCGTGCAGCCATGAAGGAGGAGGGCGAGCGCCGCAAGGCGCAGCGTCCGGCCGAGATGGCGGCAGCGGTCGTCATCCAGGGCCATGATCCTCCTCCCTCCCCAGGCTCAAGGACGTGCAACGCTTCTGATCGTGAAAAGGCGCCTCGGGGCAAGCCTGTCCCATTGGGACCCCTGGGCCGAAAATGTAGAGGCATCGGCGCGGGGTGTATCCACCTCCGCCGGCCATGGAGCTTTTTTGTGCTGATCGATACGGAAATGGCTTGACCGCGGGACTCGCGATCGCCACCAATTATGTATCGATTGACACAGAATGGGGCCTGTCATGGCCGATCTCAGTGGGAAGGTAGCTCTCGTGACGGGTGGCAGCCGCGGCATCGGTGCCGCGATCACCCGGCGCTTGGCGGCCGATGGCGCGGCCGTCGCCCTGACCTATGCGCGCGCGACCGAGGAGGCGCGGGCCGTCGCGGCGGGCATCGCGAGCAATGGTGGGAGCGCTGTTCCGCTGGCGGCGGACAACCGCGATCCCGCGGCCGTCGAAGCCGCGGTGGAACAAACCGTCGCCGAACTGGGGCGCCTCGACATCCTCGTCAACAACGCAGGAATCTTCGTCGCCAAGCCGCTGCAGGAGCTGACGCTGCGGGACTTCGAGGAGTCAATCGCGATCAACCTGCGCGCCGCCTTCATCGCTTCGCAGGCCGCCGCGCGGCACATGGGCGATGGCGGCCGGATCATCTCCATCGGCAGCAGCTTCGCCCAGCGCGTGCCGGGGCCGGGGGTCAGCCTCTACGCCCTCAGCAAGGCCGGCATAATCGGCATGACCAAGGGCATGGCACGCGACCTCGGATCGCGTGGAATCACGGTGAACGTGGTTCATCCCGGGTCCACCGACACCGACATGAACCCGGCCGACAGCCGCGATGCCGACCTCCAACGGGCCCGGATGGCGATCCCGCGCTTCGGCGATCCCCGCGACGTGGCGGGTCTGGTGGCCTGGCTTGCGGGTGCTGAGGCGCGGTCGGTGACCGGCGCCGAATTCACCATCGATGGTGGGGCGAACACCTGACCCCGGGCGGCGGGGGCGAGGCTGGCCGCCGCCAGCGACGGGGCCTCAGCCGCGGCCGCCGAACTCCCGGCAGCCCTGGCGGGCCAGCGCATCGGCGCGCTCGTTCTCCGGATGGCCGGCATGGCCGCGGACCCAGTGGAACTCGATGTCGTGCCGGGCCTTCGCGGCTTCCAGCCGCTGCCAGAGGTCGACGTTCTTCACGGGCTTGCGGTCGGCCGTCAGCCAGCCCTTGGCCTTCCAGCCGTGGATCCACTTGGTGATGCCGTCGCGGACATACTGGCTGTCCGTGTGCAGCCGCACCTTCACGGGCCGCTTCAGCGCCTCAAGCGCCATGATGGCGGCGGTGAGCTCCATGCGGTTGTTGGTGGTCTCCGGCTCGCCGCCGAAGAGCTCCTTCTCCGTGGTGCCCCAGCGCAGGATGGCGCCCCAGCCGCCGGGGCCGGGATTCCCGCTGCAGGCCCCGTCGGTGAAGACGTCGACGATGCCGGGTCCGGTCGCCGTCACCGGTCCAACCCGTAGTCGCCGGGGCCGCGGACCCGCTGGTGGAAGCGCAGCTTGTGCAGGTATTCCAGCGGGTCCTTGGGCTTCACGAAAGCTCCCGGCGGGTGGTTCAGCCAGTCGTAGAGCCGCGTCAGCAGGAAGCGCAGCGCGCTGCCGCGGGCCAGCAGCGGCAGGGCGTCCATCTCGGCGGGTTCGAAGGGCCGTACGCGCCGGTAGCTCGCCAGCATCAGCCGCGCCTTGGTCGCGTTGAACTGCCCGTCGCTCTCGAAGCACCAGGCGTTCAGGCAGATCGCCACGTCGTAGGCGAAGGCGTCGGTGCAGGCGAAGTAGAAGTCGATCAGGCCCGACAGCCGGTCGCCCCGGAAGAACACGTTGTCCGGGAAGAGGTCGGCATGGATCACGCCGCGCGGCAGGCTCGTGGGCCACTGCGCCTCCAGCGCCGCCAGCTCGGAGGTGATCGCCGCGGCCAGGCCGGGCTTGACCTCGTCGGCACGTGGCGCGCAGGCCTCAACCAGCGTGCGCCAGCCGGACACCGACAGGTTGTTCTCTCGGGCCAGGGCGAAGTCGGCGCCCGCCAGGTGCATGGAGGCGAGCGCGCCGCCCAGCGCCGAGCAGTGCCAGGGGAGGATGCGGCGGGGCCACATGCCGGACAGGAAGCTGACGATGGCCGCCGGGCGGCCGCACAGGGTGCGCAGCGCGGCGCCGTCGCGCGCCTTGACCGGCAGGGGGCATTCGATGCCCTTGGCCGCGAGATGCTCCATCAGGCCCAGGAAGAAGGGCAGGTCGTCCGGGCGGACCCGCTTCTCGTAGAGCGTGAGGATGTGGCTGCCGGCCTCGGTGACCAGCAGGAAATTGGAATTCTCGACCCCTTCGGCGATGCCCTTCAGCGAGAGCACGGCGCCCAGGTCGTACTGGGCGACGAAGGCTTCGAGATCCTCGTCCGTGACATCGGTGTAGACGGCCATGCCCCGCGATTACCGGGAAAGCCGGCGCCGGTCAATCGCCGACGCCGCCCTGCCGCCGCCATCCCCGCCGGCCGATCCACGACCGCGTCTATTCCATCACGGCATGACCGCCCCCGGGCGCGGAGGGCCGGGCCGGACGGCGCAGGAGGACGAGCAGGGGCAGGGCCGCCAGGGTGATGGACATCATCAGCTTGAAGTCGTCGAGATAGGCGATCATCGCCGCCTGCTGCGTGACCATGGCATCGAGCTGGGCGAGCGCCTGGGGGGTGATGTCGAGCAGCACCGACTGGGACAGCGGGACGAGCGCGGCGCCCAGCGAGCCCTGCATGCTCGGCAGGGCGACGTTGGCGATGGTGGTGTCCAGCACCTGCATGATGGTGGCGAGCATGATCGCCACGGTGATCAGCCCCCGGTGCCGGACGGAGCCGGCGGGGGAGGGCGTGCCCGGATTCATGGCGGTGCCCGTCAGTTCGCCGCCTGCCGGGTCTCGGCCGGGGCCGGCAGCCCCAGGGCCGAGCGGATCGGCGAGAGCAGGTCGCGGCTGTGTCCGGTATCGACCTCCACCGAGGCGCTCAGGCCGTTGCGCGGCGGCGGACCGGACTGGCCGCCATCGACCTTCAGTCGTACCCGGCACGCGCTGCACCACCTTCACCCAGTTTCCGGTGGCGTTCTGGGCCGGCAGCAGCGGGAACTCGGCCCCCGTGCCGGCGCCGATGCTCTACACATGGGCCGTGAAGCTGCGGTCGGGATAGGCATCGAAGGCGGCGGTGGCCGGCTGGCCCACGGCCATGTGGGCCAGGTCGGTCTCCTTGAAGTTGGCCTCGACCCAGGATTCCCGGGTCTCGACGAGGCTCAGGACCTAGGTGCCGCTCGGGATACACTGGCCGACGAGGAGACGGCCGGTCTGGCTGACGATGCCGTCGGCCGGCGCGCGCACCGTCGCGTGCTCGAGGTCGAGCGCGGCCTTGTCCCGGCGCGCCAGCGCCTCGGCCACCTGGGGATGCCGGTCCGTGGCGACGTCCGGGTCGCCGCCCAGGGCCGCCCGAAGCTCGTTCAGCGCCTCGTCGTAGCGGGACTGCGCCGCACAGCCGTTCCTGGTCAGCGCCTGCTGGCGGTCGAAGTCGTGCTGGCGGTATTCGACCTCCTGTTTGGCGGCGCGCCGGGAGGCCAGGCTTTCCTGGTAAGCCGCCCAAAGCTGCTCGACCTGAAGGCGCGCCGATGCGATGGCGGCATCGGCCTGGCGGACCGCCACCTCGAAGGGGGCGGGATCGAGACGGAACAGCAGGTCCCCCGCGCCGACCTGCTGGTTCTCGTGCACGGCCACCTCGACGATGCGCCCGGACACGTCCGGGCTGACGGCGACCTTGTCCTGCGGAGATAGGCGTTGTCGGTCGCGACGTGGCGTCCCCCGGTCACCCAGAGATAGCCGCCGCCGACGGCGAGGGCGATCGGCAGGGATGCCATGAGCGCGAAGCGGCGCCAGCGGGTCGGGCGCCTGTCTGCGGCGGTGGTGCGGACGGAGAGGGTGTCGGTTACTGGGGCAGGCCTTCTCGGCGGCGGCGCTGGTCAGGAAGCGGTGACGGAAGCTCGGGCTGGTGCTCGGGCTGACGGTCCGAGAGGTTGGCGCGCAGGCGGGCGAGGCCCTCGGCCATGATCGCGCGAACCCCCGGGTCCAGCCCCTCCAGCCCCTCGGCGTGGACCTCCTCGGCCAGGGCGCGCATGCGGGCGAGCACCGGGCGCGCCTTGTCGGTCATGAAGAGCAGGCGGGCGCGGCGGTCCGCGGGATCGGGCCGGCGGCTGACCCAGCCGCCTTCCTCCATCCGGTCGACCAGCCGGCACAGGGTGATGGGCTCGACGTCCAGGAGGTCCGCGAGGCTGGACTGGTTCGCCCCCTCGTTGCGGGCGAGGCGGGCCAGAAGCTGCCATTGCGCGCGCGTCAGGCCGAGATCGCGCGCCTTCTGGTCGAAGCGGCGGCGCATCAGCCGCGCGGCGTCGCTCAGCAGGAAACCGAAGCTGTCGGCGGGGGGCACTTTTTCCATGCGCTAGATATTATGAGCGTGCTTCTAATATGCAAGCAACATGGACCGTCGTCGCGAGCGGGCGCGGCGCCGGGCTCGCGCCGGGCAGGCGGACGGGCACCGCGGGGAGCGCCGGCTTCGCGTGGAATCGAAATGGGGAGGGGCGGCGCCGGGCCGGCGCTTCCGACGGCGCAGCGGCGCTGGAGCCGCCGTCAGGCCGTCGTTTCGGGCTCGAGCAGGATGCGCGGCAGCTTGAAGGTGATGCTCTCGGTTCCGATCGAGATTTCCTCCACCGTGACGTCACGGTGGGCGCGGGCGTCGCGCAGGATCTCTTCGATCAGGACCTCGGGCGCCGATGCGCCGGCGGTGATGCCGAGCCGCCCTATGCCGTCGAGTTCCGACCAGTCGATCTCGTCGGCGCGCCGCACCAGCCGGGAGGCGGGGCAGCCGTGGAGCTTCGCGACCTCGACCAGCCGCATGGAATTCGAGGAATTGGGCGCGCCCACGACCAGCAGCATGTCGACCTTGGGCGCGATAGCCTTGACGGCCGCCTGCCGGTTCGTCGTGGCATAGCAGATATCCTCGCGGCGCGGGCCGTGGAGGTTCGGGAAGCGGGCGCGCAGCGCATCGACCACGCGCGCAGTGTCGTCCACGGACAGGGTGGTCTGGGTGACGTAGGCGAGGTTGTCGGGATCCTTGACCTGCAGCGCCGCCACGTCATCCAGGTCCTCGACAAGCAGGACCGTGCCCTCGGGGAGCTGGCCCATGGTCCCGATCACCTCGGGATGGCCGGCATGGCCAACCAGGACAATCTGCCGCCCCTCGGAGAAGTGGCGCTCGGCCTCGCGATGGACCTTGCTGACCAGCGGGCAGGTGGCGTCCACGTACAGCATCTCGCGGCGCCGGGCCTCGGCGGGGATCGACTTCGGCACGCCATGGGCCGAGAAGATCACCGGGAATCCGTCGGGCACCTGGTCGAGTTCCTCGACGAAGACGGCTCCCTTGGCTTCCAGGCTCTCGACCACGAAGCGGTTGTGCACGATCTCGTGCCGCACGTAGACCGGCGCGCCATACTTCTCGAGCGCGACCTCGACGATCTGGATGGCGCGGTCCACGCCCGCGCAGAAACCGCGGGGACTGGCCAGCAGGATGGTGAGCGGGGAGGTGCTCATGGTGTCGGGCTCGCCTGGGGGCTGATGCGCGGCCGGCTTGTGCCGGCCCGATGCGCCCACTAAAGTCGCGGGGCCTCAGGAACCTAGTCACGAGAGACCGCCTTGTCCACGAAGACCCGCCTCGCCCATCCCAAAGGGTCGGGGGCCGAGGGGCGGCGCCTGTCCGCCGTGCTCGCCGCGCTGACCCTGCCCGTGCTGCTGGCGGGCTGCTCCAGCCTGTTCGGCGGCGACGACGAGGAACGGCAGGCCGCGCAGGCGATGGCGCCCGCGCGCTGCCCGCGCGTCGCCGTCCTGCGGGACGCCTCCGAGGTGACGGAGTTCCGCCAGGGCGCCGGCCGCGACCTCACCGACGTGCTCTCCCGCGCGGCGGTCGTGGACTTCAGCGGCAATTGCCGCCCGGAGCAGGGCCGCGTCACCGTCGACTTCCGCCTGGTCCTCGGCGCCGAGCGCGGTCCGGCCTGGCAGGGCCAGCAGCCGACCTACCAGTACTTCGTGGCGGTCGCCGACCAGCAGGGCCAAGTGCTATCCAAGCAGCTCTTCGACGCCCCAATGCAGTTCGCCGAAGGCCAGAGCCGGACCGGCTCCATCGAGGAGCTCAGCCAGACGATCCCGCTGCCGGAGAACCGGCGTGCCCAGGACTACCAGGTGTTCGTGGGGTTCCAGCTCACCCCCGACCAGGTCCGTTTCAACCGGTCGAACCGCGCCTTCTGAGCCGGGCATGCCGGCCTTGCGCCTCCTGCGGGTCCTCGCCGCGCTGACGGCGCTGGCGGCTTCGTCCGATGCCCTCGCGCAGGAGTCCGGCCGCGAGCGCCGTGGAGAGCCCGGGCGCTTCGACTACTGGGTGCTGAGCCTGTCCTGGTCGCCGGCCCATTGCGCCGAGGAGCCGGACGCCGACCCGCGTCAATGCGGACCCGGGCGGCGCTTCGCCTTCGTGCTGCACGGGCTGTGGCCGCAATGGGAGCGCGGCTCCTGGCCGCAATACTGCGCGGTCGAGCAGGACGTCCCCCGCGAGGTCCCCCGTGACGTCGAGGACGCGATGCTGCCGGTCATGCCGAGCCGCGGGCTCGTCCGGCACCAGTGGAACCGCCACGGGACCTGCAGCGGCCTGAGTGCTGCGGAGTATTTCCGCCTCGCGCGCGAGGCCTTCGGGCGGATCCGCATCCCCGAGGCGCTGATCTCGGCCCGCCAGCCCGTGACCCTGGAGGTGGATGCTGTCGAGCGCCTGTTCGCCGAGGTCAATCCCGGCTTCTCCGAGGAGAACGGCGCGGTGGTCTGCCGCAAGGGGCTCCTGGCGGAGATCCGCATCTGCCTCGATCGGAAGCTGGGCTTCCGCAACTGCGGCCGCGGCGTCCAGGATCGCTGCCCGCTCGGCGAGGCGACAATACCCCCGCTGCCGTGATCACTCGGCGGCCTCAGTCCCGCCAGTCCTCGGGCCGGGCGATCCCGTGCCGGCGCGCCGCGGCGTCGAAGGCGCGGTCGTAGATCAGCCGCCAGGCGCTCTTGCGGGGCCCATCGCCCCGCAAGCGGGCCTCGGTCTCGGCAGCGAGCTCGGGCGCATGGCGGGCGACCGTTTCCGCCGCCGCGGCGACCTGCGCGCGCAACCCCGCGACCCGGGCCTTTTCGAGCGCGAGCTCGTGCCGCAGCCTTTCGATCTCGTCGATTTCGCCGTCCGGACTTCCGTTCATGGCGCGCCTCCCGGGGTGAGCGAGCGGAAATGAATGCCACGGAGCGTCCGGAGCTCCAAGACCGCACGCCGGGCGATCAGTCCCGGTCCGGCGATCCCGACGCGGGCGGCGTGTCCGGCGGCGCGCCGCCTTCGCCGGTCCAGTCGTCCGTGACGAGGCTCTGCGCCTTGCTGACCTCCTCCACCTCCTCGGGTGTCGGCGGGCGCGGCACCTTGGCCTGCCCGCGCTCCGGCGCGCGTTCGGGATCCTCCTTCGATGCCGGGTCCATCGCCTTCTCCTGTCGATTGCCTGTGACGTGAACCCGCAGGAGCCGCACCCGTCCCATGTGTTCACCGATTCTTTAGCGGCGCTGCACGACCGTGCCCGCCCAGCCCGCGTGGTTCCGACGGGCTGGCAGGGAGTCCGGCACATGCGCTCATTTCGCCCGTCCATTCGTATCGTGATCGGCCTTTGCCTCGGCGCGGTGGGGCTGGGCGCCTCGATCCTGGCGGCGACGCTCGCCGGAGAGATCGCGTCGACCAACAGCCAGAGGCAGGCCGAAGGCCGGGTGCATCGGCTCGCCCAGACCATCCGCGAGAGGCTCGACGACGGGCTGGCTGAGCGCGAGCGCGAAATCTCCGTTGCCGCATCGATGCTGTCGGTGCTGAGCCCGCTCCTGGAGCCCGGCACCTCCCAGGACGTGCGGCGCGCCTGGCTCTCGAAGATCTCGGCGAGCTATCCGCTCTACGCCTGGCTCGGCCTCGCGGACCAGCAAGGGCAGGTGGTGGTGGCCGCCAACGGCCTGCTGGAGGGGCGCAGCGTCGCCGAGCGCGACTGGTTCCGGGCCGGGCTCGAAGGTCCCGTTCTGGGAGACGTGCACGAGGCCAAGCTCTTGGCAAGCCTGCTGCCGCGCGAACGGGCCGACGAAGCCCTCCGCTTCGTGGACGTCGCCGCGCCCATCCGCACGGTCGAGGGGAAGGTGGCGGGCGTCCTCGGCGCGCACCTGCACTGGCGCTGGGCGGAGCAGATCGGCGCCGCGGTCCTCGATGACTCGCCATACACGATCGACGACCTCTTCTACGTGCTGTCGCGCGACGGCAAGATCCTGATCGAGCCGCGCGGCCAGGAAGCCAGCCGGCCTTCGGCCGAGGCGCTGCAGGCGGCTGTCCGAAGCGGTTCGTCCGAGGTGGTCGGTGCCGAAGGCAGGCGGTTCCTGATGGGCCTCTCCAAGCCGGCGGGCGCTCAACCGGCCCTTCTTGGCTGGACCGTGGTCGTGCTGGAGGATGCCGAGCAGGTCCTCCGCCCGGTCCGCGAGATGGAGCGGCAGATCCTGACCACCGGCGTCGTGGTCGGCCTGTCCCTGGCCATCCTCGGCTGGCTTCTCGGAGCCGTGATCGCGGCTCCGCTGGAGGCCATCGCGGCCGGCGCCCGCCGGATCCGGGAGACTGGAGGAGCACTCAACTTCGTCGGCGGCATCACGGCCGAGATCCGCTCGCTTGCCGACAGCCTGGCCGAGCTCACCGGTGAGCTCGACGCGAGGCAGGAAAGGCTGCGTCAGCTCAATTCCACGCTGGAGGTCCGCGTCAGCGAACGCACCGAGGCGCTGTCCGCCACTAACCGGCAGCTTGCCCTGCGCGAGGCGGAGCTGCGCGCGGTCTTCGACAGTGTCGAGGACAGCATCGTCACCATCGACGCCCGCGGCACGATCGTCGGATGCAACGCCAGCGCCGAGCGCATGTTCGGGATCTCCGCCAAGGACCTCCTGGGGCGCGATGTCTCGACCCTGATGCCGGAGCCTTTCCGCAGCGCCCATGGTGGCTATCTCGCGCGCTTTTTCGCAACTGGAGAGGCCAAGATCATCGGCAAGGGGCGGGAGGTCGAGGGCATCCGCGCGGACGGCTCGGTATTCCCGCTCGACCTCTCTGTCAGCGAGACCAGCTTTGGCGGCGAGCGCCGGTTCGTCGGCGTCATGCGGGACATCACGCAGCGTCGGGCGGCCGAGCGCGCCAAGAGCGAATTCGTCTCCACGGTCAGCCATGAGCTGCGCACGCCCTTGACCTCGATCGCAGGCTCGCTGGGCCTGCTGGTCGGAGGGGCCGTCGGGCCCGTGCCGGACAAGGCGATGAACCTGCTTGGAATCGCCAGGAAGAACAGCGAGCGGCTGGTCCGCCTGATCAACGACATTCTCGACATCGAGAAGATCGATTCCGGCAAGCTCGAGTTCAAGTTCCAGCCGGTCGACCTCGTGGAGCTCGCCCGGCAGGCGGTCGAGCAGGACCGCCCCTTCGCGGAGGGCCTGGGCGTCACGCTCGATCTCGCCCCCGGACCCGACCGGCTCATGGTCAATGCCGATCCCGCGCGGATCGGCCAGGTGATCGCCAACCTCGTCTCCAACGCGGCCAAGTTCTCGCCCCAGGGCGGTACCGTCACCGTCGCGGTGGCGCACCGGGCCGGCAGCGCTCGCCTGTCCGTCGAGGACCGGGGGCCCGGCATTCCGGAGGCGTTCCGGAGCCGGATCTTCCAGCGCTTCGCCCAGGCCGACAGCTCGGACACCCGGCGGACCGGCGGCACGGGGCTCGGGCTCAGCATCTCGCGCGGGATCGTCGAACGGCACGGCGGGCGCCTCGGCTTCGAGACCGAGACCGGCCGCGGGACCGTCTTCCATGTGGACCTTCCCCTGATCCCCGAGGCGGGGCAGGGCAATACGACGCGGCCGCGGATCCTCGTCTGCGAGGACGACGTCGACATCGCCGAGGTCCTGCGGCTGTCCCTCGAGCGAGACGGGTTCGCCGTGGACACGGCGCATCAAGGGGCCGACGCGCTGCACCTTCTGGCGTCGCAACGCTACGCGGCCATGACCCTGGACATCAATCTGCCTGACCGCTGCGGCCTCGATCTCGCCCGGGAGATCCGCGAGATGCCGAATGGCGCCAGCCTTCCAATTCTCGTCGTCTCCGCCCGAGACGGCGCCGAGAGCGGCGGGGCCGCGGTCCTGGACTGGTTCGGCAAGCCCGTCGACATGGACCGCCTGGTGCAGACGCTGCGCCAGGCCGTGCAGGGCCGGTGGTCCGATCTGCCGGAGATCCTGCATCTCGAGGACGATCATGACACCGTCCAGCTCGTCCGTGTCGCGCTCGAAGGCATCTCGCGCGTCACCGGGGCGCGGACGCTGGCGGAGGCGCGCGGACTGCTGGCCGAGCGCAGCTTCGACCTGCTGCTTCTGGACCTGGACCTGCCCGACGGATCAGGGCTCGAAATCCTGCCCCTGACCGACCGCGAGGCGCCCCTGCCGGTGGTCGTCTTCTCGGCGATCGATGTCGGCTCCTCAGCGGCACGGCATGTCGAGCGCGTCGTGACGAAGTCGCGCACGGATATCGGCGAGCTGGTGGCCACCATCCGATCGGTCCTGGATGGGCAGCGAACCACGCGGAAGGAGACGATGGATGCCTGATGAACTGGTCCGACTGCTGCTGGTGGAGGACGACCCTGACATCCAGGAGGTGGCACGGATGAGCCTGGAGCTCGTCGGGGGCTTTTCCCTGACCGTGTGCTCCTCCGGCGCGGAGGCCCTTCGGGTCGCGCCGACGAGCGGCGCGCAGTTGGTGCTGCTCGACGTCATGATGCCGGGCATGGACGGGCCCGAGACACTGGCGGCACTGCGCGGGCTCGACGGGTTCGCCCAGGTTCCGACGGTCTTCATGACCGCCAAGGTCCAGCCCACGGAGGTGGCGCGCTTCTTGGAGCTGGGCGCTGTCGGCGTCATCGCGAAGCCGTTCGACCCGATGGCCCTGCCGGACCAGGTCCGCAGCCTCTGGAGGAACGCTCATGTCTGAGGGGCCGGTCGAGGCGCGGCTGGCTGCCCTGCGCGAGGCCTATCTCGCGCGCTGTCGGCTTCGGGTCGAGCGCGTCCGGATCCTTCTGGTGGCGGTGGCCGCGGCGCCGGACGCGTCGGACGAGCCGCTGGCAGAGCTGCTCCGCATCGGCCACGAGCTCCATGGCAGCGGCGCGAGTTTCGGCATTCCCGAGATCAGCACCTGGGGCGGCCGGCTGGAGAGCCTCTGCGGCGCCGCGCTGGACGGCGGGGCGGAAGGGCGGCTTGCCGACCTGTCCGCGCTGGGCTCGGCGATCGACGGGCTCGACCGGGCCTGCGCCTCCTGAACGGTGCGGGCGCCCCCGAAGGGCTCGTCAGGTGAGGGCCCTGCGGGTGCGGACCGGTGCCGTCAGCCTGCGGACCATCCCGATCAGCTGCTCCTCGGTGAAGGGCTTGGCGAGGCAGGGAACGACAAGCTCGGACGGCGGGCGCGCCGACATCACCACCACCTGTATTCCCAGCCTTTCAAGCACGTCGCAGGCGACGTCGTAGCCGACCGGCGCCGCCGTCAGGAAGAGGTCGATGAGGCAAAGGTCGGCGCCCTCGGACCTCGCGAGGGCGATGGCCTCCGCCGGGTCTGCGGTGATCCCGCACACCACATAGGCGTTGCGCTCCAGCCAAGCCGCGATCAGGGCGGCGAAGATGGGGTCGTCCTCGACGACCAGGATGCGGGCCATGGCTTTCCGCTGGACGATTGTTGACGCGGCCGACTACCGGCCGGGACCCATACATTAGTCGTAACGCGTTAATGCACAAATACATAGTCGGTGACTTCGGCGCGACCGCTGCCTCGGCCGTTGCCTCGATTGACTTTCCAGCTTCAGACGGTAGCCTGTCGGCACATGCTGACGACCCCTCGCGGGAGAGACCGGCCGGTGCCGGCGCCGAAGGAGCAACCGCCCCGGAAACTCTCAGGCAGAAGGACCGCAGGGGGAAGCACTCTGGAAAGCAGGGAAGCCGGAATCGGCGACCCTCACCGACGGAGTAAGCCGGGATCCCGATCCCGGTGAATCTCTCAGGGTCCGCGACAGAGGGGGCTTTCGCCGCGCTTATCCGCGGCATGGTGCCCTGTCGGAGGACTCCTGGTGGCCGAATCGAATGATGGTCTGAAGACGACGCCTCTCCATGCCCTGCATCAGGAGCTCGGGGGGCGCATGGTGCCCTTCGCGGGCTATGCGATGCCGGTGCAGTATCCGCTCGGCATCCTGCGCGAGCATCTCCATACCCGTGACAAGGCAGGGCTCTTCGACGTCTCGCATATGGGCCAGCTCCGCCTGCGCGGCGACGACCCCGCGGGCGCGCTCGAGACGCTGGTGCCCGGCGACCTGCGTGCCCTGGCCGAGGGGCGGATCCGTTACACCCTGCTGACCAACGAGCGGGCGGGCATTCTTGACGACCTGATGGTGACCAGGGCCGCCGACCACCTGTTCGTGGTCGTCAACGCCGCGACCAAGGACGCCGACATCGCGCATCTGCGCACTGGGCTCGGCGACCGAATCGAGATCGAGCATCTCGAGGATCGCGCGCTGCTCGCCCTGCAGGGGCCGGCCGCTGCCGCCGTGCTGGCGGGCTTCGTCCCGGACGCGGCCGCCATGGCGTTCATGAGCGCGCGTGCTCTGGAGATCGGCGGCATCCCCGCACTGGTCAGCCGGTCCGGCTATACCGGCGAGGACGGATACGAGATCTCGGTCGAAGCGGCACGTGCGGAGGATCTCGCCCGCATGCTGCTTGCGAGGCCCGAGGTCGAGCCCATCGGGCTCGGCGCACGCGATTCGCTCCGCCTAGAGGCGGGCCTGTGCCTGTACGGGCATGACATCGACGAGACCACCACGCCGGTCGAGGCGGCGCTGACCTGGACGATCTCCAAGCGCCGCCGCGCCGAGGGCGGCTATCCCGGCGATGCCGTCGTGGCGGCGCAGCTTCGCGACGGTCCGGGGCGGCTGCGCGTGGGCATCCGCCCCGACGGCCGTGCGCCGGCGCGCGAGCACACCGAGATCACCGGCGCCGACAGCGCGAAGCTGGGCGAGGTCACCAGCGGCGGCTTCGGCCCAACGGTCGACGGGCCCGTCGCCATGGGCTACGTGCCCGCCAGCCTCGCCGCGCCAGGAACGCCCCTGACGCTGCTCGTGCGCGGCAAGCCCCTCCCGGCGCGAGTGGCGACGCTGCCCTTCGCACCCCATCGCTACCACCGCGGCTGAGCCGCCCTCCGAGGAACGGAACCATGACCATGCTGAAGTTCACCAAGGACCACGAATGGATCCGTGTCGAGGGCGACACCGGAACCGTCGGCATCACCGACTACGCCCAGCAGCAGCTCGGCGATGTCGTCTTCGTCGAGCTGCCCGAGGTCGGCCGCAAGCTCGAAACCGGCAAGGAGGCTGCCGTGGTCGAATCGGTCAAGGCCGCCTCCGAGGTCTACGCGCCGGTGGCGGGCGAGGTGGTCGCCGTCAACGACGCGGTTGCCGGCGATCCGTCGCTGATCAACAGCGCGGCCGAGGGAGACGGGTGGTTCATGCGCATCCGGCTCGCCAACCCGTCCGAACTGGACGGGCTGATGGACCGCGCCGCGTACGATGCCTATGTCGAGGGCCTCGCCTGATGCGCTACCTGCCCCTCACTCCGGAGGACCGGCGCGAGATGCTGGGCGCCATCGGGGTCGGCTCGGTGGACGAGCTGTTCCGCGACGTGCCCGAGGCCGCGCGCCTGAAGGGCCCCATCGAGGGCCTTCCCGCGCACAAGGGCGAGCTCGAGGTCGAGCGGATCCTCTCGCGCATGGCGGCGCGGAACGTAACCGCCGGCAGCGCGCCCAGCTTCCTCGGCGCCGGCGCCTACCGCCATCACGTCCCGGCGGCCGTCGACCATCTGGTCCAGCGCGGCGAGTTCCTGACATCCTACACGCCCTACCAGCCCGAGATCACCCAGGGTACCCTGCAGGCCCTGTTCGAGTTCCAGACCCAGGTGGCCCTGATCACCGGGATGGATGTCGCCAACGCCTCCATGTATGACGGCGCGACCGCCTGCGGCGAGGCGGTGCTGATGGCGCAGCGCGTGACGCGGCGCAGCCGGGCCGTGCTCTCTGGCGGGCTGCACCCGCACTATGCCGAGGTGGCGGCCACGCTTGGCCGGCACCTGGATCTGGAGACGCGCATCATGCCCCCGGCGCCCCAGGGCGGCGAGGACCTGATGGCCGAGGTCGACGAGCGCACCTCCTGCGTTGTCGTCCAGAACCCGGACGTCTTCGGGAACGTGCGCGACTACACCGAGCTGGGTGCGGCCTGCCGCGCGAAGGGCGTGCTGCTGATCGTGGCGGTGACCGAGGTGGTCTCGCTGGGCCTGCTGCCGCCACCGGGCGAGATGGGCGCCGATATCGTCGTGGCGGAAGGCCAGTCCATCGGCAATGCGCTGAACTTCGGAGGGCCCTATGTGGGCCTGTTCGCGACGCGCGAGCGGTTCGTGCGGCAGATGCCGGGACGCCTCGCCGGCCAGACCGTGGATGCCGACGGGCGGCGGGGCTTCGTCCTGACGCTGTCCACCCGCGAGCAGCACATCCGGCGCGAGAAGGCGACATCCAACATCTGCACCAATTCCGGCCTGTGCGCGCTGGCCTTCTCGATCCACATGACCCTGCTCGGGGAGGTGGGATTCCGGAACCTGGCGCGGATCAACCACGCCAACGCCGTGAAGCTCGCGGGCAAGCTCGCCGCGGTGCCTGGGGTGCAGGTCCTGAACGACGGCTTCTTCAACGAGTTCACCCTGCGCCTGAACCGGCCTGCCGCCGCCGTGGTCGATGCGCTCGCCGCCAAGGGCGTGCTGGCCGGCGTTCCGGTCTCGCGCCTCGCGCCCGGCCGCAAGGAGGTCGAGGACCTGCTTCTGGTCGCCGTCACCGAAACCAACACCGAGGACGACATGGACGCCCTCGCCGCCGGCCTTCAGGAGGTCCTGCGATGAACAACCAGGGACGCCCGACGTCCATCCCCTCCGCCTCCGGCGAGGTGGCGCCGACGATCAGCGGCAACCGCGCGCTGCAGATCGAGGAGGCGCTGATCTTCGAGCAGGACAGCCCCGGCAGCACCGGCGTCGACCTGCCCGAGCCCGCCACCGACGAGCTCCGCCTGGGCGGGCTGCGCCCGCGCGGCCAGATCGGCCTTCCCGGCCTGGCCGAGCCGACCGTGGTGCGCCACTACACGCGCCTGTCGCAGAAGAACTACGCCATTGACCTCGGCCTCTATCCGCTGGGCTCGTGCACCATGAAGCACAACCCGCGGCTCAACGAGCGCATGGCGCGGCTGCCCGGCTTCGCCGACATCCACCCCCTGCAGCCGCAATCCACGGTCCAGGGCGCGCTGGCGCTGATCGACGAACTGGCCGGCTGGCTCAAGACCCTGACCGGCATGCCGGCCGTTGCCATGTCGCCGGCGGCCGGTGCCCAAGGCGAGCTGTGCGGGCTGATGGCGATCCACGCGGCACTGGACGACCGGGGCGAGGGGCACCGTCGCCGCGTGCTGGTGCCCGAAAGCGCGCATGGCACCAACCCCGCGACGGCGGCGCTGGTAGGCTTCACCATCGACCCGATCCCCGCCACCGCGGACGGCCGCGTCGACCTGGCGGCGCTCGAGGCCAAGCTCGGTCCCGACGTTGCCGGCATCATGCTGACCAATCCCAACACCTGCGGCCTTTTCGAGCGGGACATTCGCCGGATCGCCGAGCTGATCCACGGAGCGGGCGGCTACTTCTACTGCGACGGCGCGAACTTCAATGCGATCGTCGGGCGCGTGCGTCCGGCCGATCTCGGCATCGACGCCATGCACATCAACCTGCACAAGACCTTCTCGACGCCCCACGGCGGCGGCGGGCCGGGCTCGGGCCCGGTCGTCCTTTCGGACGCGCTGGCGGCTTTCGTGCCCTTCCCCCACGTCGCCCACGGGCCCGACGGCTTCCGCCTGATCGAGGGACCGCAGGACCCTGGCGCGACCGGCAAGGAATTCGGCCGGCTCAAGGGCTTCCACGGCCAGATGGGCATGTTCGTGCGGGCCCTCGCCTACATCCTGAGCCACGGGGCGGACGGGCTGTGGCAGGTGGCCTCGGACGCCGTGCTGAACGCGAACTACGTGATGGCGCGCCTGCAGGACGTGATGACCCCGTCCTTCGACGGACCCTGCATGCACGAAGCGCTGTTCGACGACAGGTTCCTGAAGGGGACGGGCGTCACGACGCTCGACTTCGCGAAGGCCCTGATCGACGAGGGCTTCCATCCCATGACCATGTACTTCCCGCTGGTCGTGCACGGAGCGCTGCTGATCGAGCCCACCGAGACCGAGAGCAAGCGCGGCCTCGACCAGTTCATTGATGTCCTGCGAGGTCTCGCCGCCCGGGCCAGGGCGGGCGAGGCCGAGGCCTTCCAGGCGGCGCCGCGCCTGACCCCGCGCCGCCGGCTCGACGAGACCCTGGCGGCCCGCAGGCCGGTGCTGCGCTGGCAGCCCGAAGCGCCGCAGGCCGAAGCGGCGGAGTAGGCGCCGGAACGTTCCCGGGGCGGCCCTCGCGCCGCCCCGGAAATGTCGCATCCCGGTCGCCGGAGCCGCCGGGAACCCGAACTGGGCATCGTTGTTACGCCTGTGCGCGACCCCGCTCCGGACCGGAGAGGCGGCGGGCGCGGCCTCTGCCGCGGTTCGGAATGCTTCCGGCGGCGGGTCCGGATCGCCCCGAGCTTCCCCGATCGCGTCCGGCCTCGGACCCCCGTCCAAAGGCCGGTCCATCCGGCGGCTGCGCCCGGACGCGCCGGGCTTCGGGAGATCTGCAATGGCCCAGGTTCATGCTGCGGCCGCGGCGCCGCGCCACCGGTTCTACCGGCACCTCTACGTCCAGGTTCTCTTCGCTATCCTGCTCGGCGTGCTGCTCGGCGTCTATTTCCCGCAGACCGGCGAGAGCATGAAGTGGCTCGGCGACCTCTTCATCAAGCTCATCAAGATGCTGATCGCGCCGATCATCTTCTGCACCGTGGTGCACGGCATCGCGAGCATGGAGGACATGCGCAAGGTCGGCCGGGTCGGGCTCAAGGCGCTGATCTACTTCGAGGTCATGACCACGCTGGCCCTGGTGGTGGGCCTGGTGGTCGTGAACCTCTGGGGACCCGGCAGGGGAATGAACGTCGATCCCGCGACCCTCGACGCCTCGGCGATCTCCAGCTTCACGAACCAGGCGCAGCAGCAGTCGACCGTCGGCTACATCCTGCACATCGTCCCCGACACGGTGGTCGGCGCCTTCGCCGGCGGCGAGATCCTGCAGGTCCTGTTCGTCGCCCTGCTCTTCGGATTCGCGCTGTTCAGCCTGGGTGAGCGCGGCAAGCCGCTGCTCGGCATCATCGACCAGACCGCCCACGTCTTCTTCAAGATCGTCGGCATCGTGATGCGCGTGGCCCCCATCGGCGCATTCGGAGCCATGGCCTTCACCATCGGCCGGTACGGCATCGACACCCTGTTCTCGCTCGGTCAGCTGATGGCCGCCTTCTATGCGACCTGCCTGATCTTCATCTTCGGTGCACTCGGGCTGGTGGCGCGCCTCTGCGGCCTCTCGATCCTGAAGTTCATCCGCTACATCAAGGAGGAGCTGCTGATCGTGCTCGGCACGTCCTCGTCGGAATCGGTGCTGCCGCGCATGATGGCGAAGATGGAGAATCTCGGCTGCCAGAAATCGGTGGTCGGGCTGGTGATCCCGACGGGCTATTCCTTCAACCTCGACGGCACCTGCATCTATCTGACAATGGCGGCGGTGTTCCTTGCCCAGGCCACCAACACCGACCTCACGCTGGGCCAGGAGATCGGCATCCTCGCCGTGCTGCTCCTGACATCCAAGGGTGCGGCCGGCGTCACCGGCAGCGGCTTCATCGTGCTGGCCGCGACACTGGCATCGGTCGGCACCATCCCGGTGGCGAGCATCGCACTGATCCTGGGAGTCGATCGCTTCATGTCCGAGGCGCGGGCGCTGACGAACCTGATCGGAAACGGCATCGCGACCGTCGTGGTGGCCAAGTGGGAAGGCGCGCTCGACACGACCCGCATGAACCGCGTGCTCGACCAGGAGACAGAGGAGGAGGCCGACGCCCCCGAGGACGCGCTGGTCGAGGAGGAGGAAGCCCACGGCATCGGCGCAGGGAGGGGCGCCAGCGCCCAGGTGTGACGACGGGCATCAGCCCGAAGGCGGGAGCGAAGCCGATCCCGAAGCGTTGAGGTCGTGCAACCACTGCAGGACGCGCGATGACGACGCTTCGGGACAGCATCCTCGACCTCAGCCGCCAGGCGCGGACCGGCGCCTTGTCACCCTGGTTCGCCCGGCAGCTCGACAGCCAGATCGACCGCGGGCTGTTCCTGCCCGAGGACGGCCTGGCGGAGGCGGGCGCAAAGCTGCTGCGTTCGCTGAAGCGCTACCGGACCGAGGCCGGGGTGGCCACGGCCGTGCTCGGCATGTCGGGCGGCGTCGACAGCGCGCTCACGGCGGCCCTGCTGAAGCGGGCGGGCTGGCGTGTTATCGGCTTCACCCTTCCCATCGACCAGGTGCCCGAGGAGACCGAGCGCGGCGTCGAGGCCTGCGCGGCACTGGGAATCGAGCATCAGCATATCGACCTGTCGCGCCAGTACCACGCCCTGGTCGGCGAGCTCGCATCCCTCGACCCGCGGATCGCGGAGGGGGACGACGAGCCGCTGCGGACCCGGAGGGGGAACATGCGGGCCCGGCTGCGCATGATCACGCTCTACGACCAGGCCCACCGCTTCGGCGGGCTGGTGGCGAGCACCGACAACTTCTCCGAGCTCGGCGCAGGGTTCTGGACGCTGCACGGCGACGTTGGCGACCTGGCCCCGGTCCAGTCGCTGCTGAAGTCGTGGGAGGTGCCGTGGATGGCCCGTGCCTATGGCGTCCCGGAGCGGACCTGGCGTGCGACACCGACCGACGGGCTCGGCATCGGCGGGGGCGACGAGGCGCAAATCGGCTCCACCTACCTGGAATGGGACCTGATGGTCTTCGCGCTGATGGAGACCGTGCTCGGCGATCCCTCGGCCCGAGCCGAGGGCCTGTCCGGCCGGCTCGGCATTGAGGGCGACGCGCGGGCCGAGGCGGTCCTCGGCACCGTGCTCCGGCGCCTTGGCCGGACCTGGTTCAAGCGGGTCAACCCGATCCGCCTCGGCCATCCCGCGGCCGACCGCTTCGGCCCGCTGGATGCGCTCGATGCGCGGCTGTTCCGGCCGGCGGTGCTGCGGGAGGAGGAGCAGGTCTTCGGCTTCCCGGCCGATGCCGAGACCATGGCCAAGCGCCTGGTGGCGGCGCTGCGCGCCTCGGGCGACCGCATCGTGACCGCGGAATCCTGCACCTCGGGTCTGATCGGCTCCTGCGTCGCCTCGGTTCCCGACAGCTCCGAGGCCTTCGCGGGCAGCTTCGTGACCTACCGCACCGAGATGAAGACGGACGTGCTGGGTGTTCCGGAGGCCCTGCTGCGCGAGCGCACGCCCTACGACCCAGAGGTGGCGCGGCAGATGGCGCTCGGCGCCCTGCGCGAGGCGCCGCATGCCACCATGGCGCTCGCCGTCACCGGCGTGGGCGGCCCCGGGGCCGACTGCGGAAAGCCTGCGGGCCTCGTCTACGTGGCGGTGGTCCGGCGCGATGCCGAGCCCCGGGTCGAGGAGCACCGCTTTCCGGGCTCACCCAAGGAGGTCCTGGCGGCGACGATCCGCCGCGCGCTGGCCATGGGGCTCGCCATGGCCGCCGGAGTGCCGCCCGGGCCTGCGCCAGCCCAGTGACCCCTCGACGATCAGGTGGAGGACCGAGGCCGCCAGCGCCACGACTCCCACGGCGACGGAAGCCCGCAGGAAGCGCGAGGCGTCGCCGTGGATCGCGAATTCCCACCAGAGCTCGTCCCGGAACTCCACATGCTTGTAGGAGAAGAGGCCGAGCCAGAGCGCGCTGCCCAGGGCCACCACCACGGCCACGAACCAGCCGGTGGTGAAGGGCTGTGCCAGCAACGCGCCGCGCCGATGGAATTCGCCGCGCGCGGGCAGAAGCGCCAGCAGGATCAGTCCTGGCACGATCGCCACGTGCCAGGCGCCGCCCTGCAGCAGCGCGGCCAGGGCGCCGAGGGCGAGGAGCGGCAGCGACAGGACCCAGGCGGCGTGCAGCCGGCGCTGGATCGCGTGGGACAGCAGGATCAGCAGGACGCCGACGACGCTGCCCACGAAGTGCGACATCTCCAGCAATGGTAGCGAGACCACGTGCAGGGGATCGGGCAGCGTCTCCTCGGGCGTGGCATGGGAGAGCAGCAGGAAGGCGCCGGTGACGAAAACGCAGACCGCGAGGCCAGCGGGAACAGCGGGGCCGATCAGCGCGGCGGCGCCGCGCGACAGGCCAGCCACACGATGCCGCGCCCGCGCGGCCTCGATCCCGCCGAAGAGGAGGCCGGCCGCGATCAGCGGGGCCAGGTAGTAGATGACGCGGAAGACCAGCAGGCCGGCGACGATCTCGCTTCCGGGCATCTTCGCCGACAGACCCACGAGCACGATCGCGTCGAAGACGCCGAGCCCGCCGGGGACATGGCTGATGATGCCCGCGACCAGCGCCAGCCCGAAGACGACCAGCGTATCCAGGTAGGTCACCGTGTCGGAGACGGGCAGCGACAGGTACAGGACCAGCGCCGCCAGCACCAGGTCGCAGAGGCCCAGCCCGACCTGCGCCGCGGCGATGCCGGGGCGCGGGAACGCGATCTCGCGCCTCAGGACGCGCACCGGCCGGCGCAGCACGAAGCCCGCGCAGACATAGGCTACCAGCGCCGCCACGGCCGCCGCTCCCAGCGCCGTGACCATGCCTTCAGGCACGCCGACCGCCGCGAAGGAGGCGGGATCCAGCGCCATGGCGATGGGCACGACCACCACCAGCCCGATGGTGAAGGTGGTGACCACGAACAGGGTGATCTGGGCGACCTCGAAGCCGGTCAGCCCCAGCGGCGCGTAGAGCCGATAGCGGATCGACGCGCCAACCACGCTCGCGAAGCCGAGGCTGTGGCTGAAGGCGTAGCTGGTGAAGGCGGTCACCGCGACCCAGCGGAAAGGCAGACTCCGCCGCAGATGCCGCAGCGCCAGCGCATCGTAGAGCGTCAGCACCGCGTAGCTGACCATCGCGACGGCCGAAGCCGTGGCGAGCTGCCCTACGCCGACCTGACCCAGCGCCGCGCGGATGTCCTCGACGCTGTAGCGGTCCAGCCATCGGTCGAGGATGACCAGCGCGCCGCCGAACAGCGCGATGACGAGCAGGCCGGTCGCATAGTGCAGCAGCCGCCCGCCGGCCGTCTGCGGCCGGATCGCCGCCGGGTCTCCCGACAGCGCCGCCGGCCCGGAGGCGCCTCCGCGCGGATCGGCTGCGTGCTCCGTTCGCGCCATGAGGCCGACTCCCGAAGACGTGCGGTTGATCGCCCCGCTGTCAGCAGGGGCGCCAGCACAACATCGGCCCGGTGCGCCGTGTTCCCGGCGGATTTCCGGTTTGCCCCGGCCGCGGCGCGTCAGGGCTTCCTGGGCTCGGGCGCGATCGTCACCGTGCCGGCGGCGGTCCGGGCGGCAAGGCCCGGGCGGTCCATGTCCTCGGCGGAGGCGGGCGGCTGGGCGAAGCGGCCGGCGACGGCCGCACGCACGACATAGGCGAGCCTGAACCGGCGCGTCCCCGGCGCGGGGTCGAGGGCAGCGACCAAGCGGTCCTCGCGCCGGCCGAGATGGCGCACCGGGCTGAGCTCTCCCAGCCAGCCCAGGCCCCCGGGCCCGCCGCCGTCCGGCCGCTTCACGCTCTCGATGACGAAGCCGGCGGGAACCAGTTCGGTGACCAGGACCGGACACGTGCCGCCCTCGGGGCACTGGCCCTCGACGAGGACCACCAGCCGTTCGCCCTGGCGCAGCGCATCGAGCCGCGCGGGCCGCCCCACCGTGTCGAGGACGCGGCGGGACAGGCTCATGCCACCGGCTTCGGGGGCCGGCGGGACACCCGTACGGCGCGTCGTCAGCGTCACTGCGAGCGGCCTGTCCACGGCTTCCACCGCAGGCAGGGGGGCGCCGGGATCCAGGCGCCTGTGCACGGGCCGCTCGGCCCGGATCTCCTGGCCATCCAGACGGAAGGCGAAGGCGCCTGACAGGGGTGCGATCGCCTGGGCTGCCTGGATCGCGGCGGCGCGCTCCTGCGGGGATATCCGGTCGGCGGCAGCCGCGACGTCCTGGGCCAGGGCCTCGGCACGGACCAGCAGCGCCTCGCGCGGGGCGAGGCCGTGCTCGGCCAGCAGCGCCAGGACCAGAAGCCGGTCGCGGAGCGGCGAGCCCCAGTCGCGCAGGCCCGCGGACTCGTCCCGGTTCCGGTCCGCGCGCTCCAGCGCCCCTTGCCCGGCTTCGGGCTGGCCGAGGGCGGCGAAGGCCGCCGCCAGATGCGCGCCGCCGAGCGCGGTCGGGAGCGCGTCGGCGCCGCCCGTCAGGAAGAACTTCAGCTCCTCGGGGTCAATCGCCTTCGCGCGCGCCAGGACATAGTAGGCATAGGCGCGCGCAGGCAGCTCCGCCGGGTCGAACCAGTCCATGTCCACGAGCACGTTCAGCCAAGCCTGGGCCTTGGCCAGGCGCGGCTGCGGCACGTTCAGGCCGGCCTCGCGGGCGCGCTGCAGGAACTCCACGGCCTGCGCGGTCAGCCACGGCTCGGCCACCCCGTCCGGAGCCCAATGGCCAAAGGCGCCGTCGGGGCGCTGGAAGGTCAGGAGGCGGTCGGCCTCCGTCTGCACGAGGCGCCTGAGCGCCGCCTCGTCGGAGGAGCCCAGCGCTGCGGCGGGCTCCAGCGCGCGCAGCAACGGCAGGGCGGCGGCCAGGATCCGCTCGGCGCCCGTGGACCCCAGGTCCAGCCCGCCGAGCAGGCGCAGAAGGCCGAAATCGGGCAGCGGCGACACCGTCAGGGCCCGTGGCTGGTCCGGGGCGGCGTCCTCCGGAAGGCCAGGCGTGCCAGCGGCGCCGGGCCCGATTCCGACGGTGAACGATGCCGCCGGGGCCGGAGCCGAGCCGCGCACCGGCAGGGACCAGTCGCGCGTCAGCGAGAAGCCGTCCGGGCCTTCCAGGTCGAGCCGCAGCGTTCCCGGGCCGGTGTCCATCGCCTCCAGCGTGACCGCGCCATCGGTGCGCCGGGCCGCCAGGGCGCCCGCACCGCTGACCGCGGCCTTCCAATCCTCTGGCGTGCCCGTACCCGGCAGGAACCCCAGGGGCAGCACGGCGGAGTCACCGCGGCGCAGGAAGCGTGGCGGCTCGAAGGCGACCGCCGCGGGTTCGGCCAGGTCGACCGAGGAGACGGCGTGGCCCATGCGCCCCGCGGACCAGGCGATCGCGGTGAGACGCAGGCGCCCGGCAAAGTCGGGCAGGGCGACTGGCACCTCGGCGCGGCCGTCGGGCCCCACCCGCACCACGGCGGATTGCACGGCCGCGGTGCCGCGGCCTGGGAAAGCCAGGGCGGGGGTGGGGGCCGGGACGGGGGCGTCCTGCGACTGGGCCGCTCCGGCGGAAGCCGCGGGCATCCCCCGGAACTCCGGCTGTACCAGGCGTCCGAAGACGTCGCGGACGGCAATCCGCAGCGGACGCCCGCCGAGCATCCGGCCCAGCGGATCGGCGGGCGGCTCGCCGCCATAGGCCAGCAGCGCCTCGTCCACTGCCGCGACGGTGACGAAGACCGGCGCGCCGTCCTCGGCGCCGCGGACCTGCAGGCGCAGGGGCAGGGTTGTCCGTGGACGGGCTTCCGGCGGCTCCTCGAAGGCGACCTCCAGCCGGCGCGGCGCGGGATCGAGGGCCAGCCAGGCCTGGCCGAGGGCGCGTCCGGGCGCACCGGGCTTGCGTCCGTCGGCCGGCGCGAAGGCGGTGGCGAGCACATGCGCGCCGCCGGCCCAATTTCCGTCCACCGGGATCTCGAGGAAGCCGCCTTCGGGGCCGATGCGGCGCGATGCCAGCCGGTGCAGCCGCCGGTCGGTCGCGACAGCGACCAGGACCTGGCTTTCGTAGGGCGGCCGGACAAAGACGCGGGCGGTCTCTCCCGCGGCATAGCGCGGCTTGTCGATACGCAGCTCGACCGCGTCGGGCTGCTCGTCCGCGATGGGCGCCACCCACCAGCCCGCCGTGAAGCGGATGCTGCTCGCCGCTCCGGTCGCTCGGTCGAAGACCTCCAGCCGGAAGCGGCCGGCGCCGACGGGCTGTTCGATCACCACCGGTCCCGCGGCCTTCGTGTTCACCGTGCCGCCCGCGAGGCGCCGGTCCCGGATGCGGGCCCGGTAGTCCCAGCGCCCATTCGCCTCGAACCAGTCGTGCTCGACGATTTCCTCGAACAGCTCGTAGGCGAGGCCGGGATGATCCGTCTGGGCGCCGGCGGCGTCCACAGCGATCACCTCCACCGCAGCCGTCGCGTTCTCCGGGACCGCATCGCCGTCGAAGCGCGGCCTCAGCCCGATCGCCAGCGGCTTGCGCCGCACGGGCAGCACCAGGCTCCCGGTCGCAGTGCCGCCGCCGAGGTCGACCGCCGAGACCGAGATCAGGGCCTCCATGGGATGGGTCAGATCGGGGATCTCGCCGATCGGCACGTTCAGCCGGGCGCGGCCATCCGGACCGGTGGTGAAGCCGGGCAGGGACCGCCGGAGGGTGTCGATGCCGTCCTGCTCCTGAACCAGGCCGAATCGGTAGCCGCCATGGCCTGGGAACGGCGCCTCGGTCGGCCGCAGCGTGATCGTCATCTCGCCGGGCAGGTTGGCCGCGGGCTCGCCATCCGCCAGCCGCGCCTCGACCGTCAGGGAGGCCGTTCCGCCCTCCTGCAGCGGCGTCTCGGCGGCAGCGACCGACAGGGCGAGACGGGGCAGCACGAATTCCTCGACCCGAATCGGGATGGACCCGGCGGCGGGCCCTTCGGCCTCCAGATGGGCCGAGATCGTCCAGGCCCCTGGCATGGGCGCCGGGGGAAGCTGCAGGGCGGCGACGAAGCCTCCGGCACCGGTCTCGCGCAGCTCCTGCTGCTCGACCTCGAGCCCGTCGGGCCGGGTAAGCTTCAGGATCGCCGGGCGTCCTCCCACCGCGCGCCCGGCCTGGTCGCGCAGCAGGACCACCACGTTCGCCGTCTCGCCGGGCCGGTAGGCGCCCCGGTCCGGGCGCAGGAAGGCCCGCGCTGCGCCCGCAGGCTCAGTCGGCCGGACGCCCGTCGCCGCGAGGTCCAGCAGGTTGAAGTCGCCATCGTGGGTCGCGACCAGCGCCTGGGCTGCGGTGACGCCGGAGCCCTTGAAGGCCTCGGCCGGAAGCCGGGCGATACCCTCCTCGTCGGTGCGCACGCGGCCGAGCTCGGAACGGTTGTGGGCGAGCAGGCGCAACTCGGCATTCGCGACCGGCGCCGCCGTCCGGACCGAGCGCACGAAGATCGTCAGCCCATCCTCGCCCTGAAAGGTCGTCATGCCGATGTCGGAGGAGACGAACCACTGAGTCGCCCGGCCGGCCCAGCCGGCGGGCGGGTTCTCGGCGTCGTCGGCGACGGCCACGTAGACGCCGGGCTTCGGGTCGGCGGGCAGCGCGCCGGTCGGGAGCTCAGTCAGCGCCACCTGATTGCGCGGTGCGTCGACCGACACCTCCCCCTGCCAGACCGGCTGACCGGCCTTGTCCAGCAGCTCGCCGACCTCGGCCTCGGACAGCGCGTGGCCGACGCGCCCGAAATAGGCGCGTTCCACCAGCTCGCGATCCTCGATCCTGAGGACGGCCAGGCGGACCCGGCGGATGTTGGTCGTGCGCAGGGCCAGGTTTTCCCCGTCGACCCGCGGCAGAACGTAGCCACCGTTGCGGAAGGCGATGGTCGCCGCACGGTCGGGCACGGCGACTTCGAATCGCGCCTCTTCGGGCAGGCGGGCGCCCTGCGCCCCCGGCAGGCCCGCGGCCAGCCGGACCGTGTAGGACTCACCGTGGGCGAAACCCTCCAGGCAGAGGCTCCGATCGCGGACGACGGATGTCAGCGGCACCGCCGGCTGGACGGCCACATGGCGTGCATAGTCCCGGGCCTGGGGGCGCTCCAGCCGGCGGGTGAAGGTGAAGCAGGCCTGGGGCCGATCGCGCTCGGCCACCACCTCCATGCCCTGCACGGCGAAGGCGGGGGGCTCATCGGGCCGCGCCGCCTGCGGCCATGCAGGGGCCGTGGTCGCAAGCAGGGCGGCCAAGGCAGGCGCGAGCAGGCGCGTCATGATGGGCGGGACCTCGGAGGCGGGCTGCCGGCGGGAGTGCTGGAAGGCTGCGCGTTGGCTTTGGACCATGGGCCGGGGCCGCACCGCAAGCCCCGACATGACAGGCCCGGCATGGCGCCGCGGTCAGGCGGCGCGGTCGAAATGCCGCTTCAGGCGGGCCGCCGCCTCGTCCAGCAGCGCTTCGCCCTTGCAGAAGCAGAAGCGGACGTAGCGGTCGACGGGCTTGTGGGCGAAGAAGGCGCTGACTGGGATGGCGGCGACCCCCGCCTCGGTGGTCAGCATCCGGCAGAAGGACACGTCGTCGCCTTCCCAGCCCAGGGGCCGCAGGTCGGCAGTCACGAAATAGGTGCCCTGGGCCTCGAGGACACCGAAGCCGACGGCCTTCAGGGCTGCGCTCAGCCGGTCGCGCTTGGCCTGCATCCCCGCGGCCAGGCCGGTGAAGTAGGAATCGTCCTTGCCGAGCCCGTGGGCGACCGCCGCCTGGAGGTTGGGCGGCGTGGTGAAGGTCAGGAACTGGTGGGCCTTGGCGACCGACTGCATCAGCTCCGGCGCGCCGGTCACATAGCCGACCTTCCAACCCGTGAGGGAGAAGGTCTTGCCGGCCGAGCCGATGCGCAGGCAGCGCCCGCGCATGCCGGGCCGCGTCATCAGCGGCACATGGGGCCGACCGTCGAAGGTCAGGTGCTCGTAGACCTCGTCGCAGACCGCGACGGCGCCAGAGCCGCGCATGAACTCCGCGATCAGGTCCAGCTCGTCGGACGTGAATACCTTGCCCGAGGGGTTCTGCGGCGTATTCAGCATCACCACGCGCGTGCGCGGCGAGAACGCCTGCTCGAGCTCCTCGCGCCCGAAGCTCCAGTGAGGCGGCGCCAGCGAGACGAAGCGCGGCACGCCGCCCGCGAGCTTCACGATCGGCAGGTAGCTGTCGTAGAGCGGCTCGAAGAGCACGACCTCGTCGCCGGGCCGGATCAGGCCGAGCAGGCAGGCGGCCAGCGCCTCGGTCGCCCCCGAGGTCACGAGGACTTCGCGCTGCCAGTCGACGTCGAGCCCGTAGAATCGGCCGTTGTGGGCGGCAACGGCCTGTCGGAGCTGGGGCGTCCCCCACATGGAGGGGTACTGGTTGTAGCCCTCGGTCAGCGCGTCGGCGGCGGCCTGCAGCACGTCGGCGGGGCCGCGGTCGTCGGGGAAGCCCTGCCCCAGATTGACGGCACCGTGCTGGTTTGCGAGCTGCGACATCACCTCGAAGACGGTGGTGGGCATCTCGCTGAAGAGGGGGTTGCCGACCTTATCGACCATGGAACGTCCCGTTGGCTGAAGGCCCGGGACTTTACCCATTCGCGGGCCGGGGGTCAGCGGCCTTTTTTAACAGGGCGCCCCGTCGCGTGGGATCGGGAGTCGGGGCTCTCAGCCGGCGACGTTGGCCATCTTGGAGGCGCTGATCACCGCCTGGGTGCGGTTCTTGACGCCGAGGGACTTGAAGATCGCGGTCACATGGATCTTCACCGTGCCCTCGGACAGCCCGAGCTCGTAGGCGATCTGCTTGTTCGACTTGCCTTCGCGCAGGCAGTTCAGCACGTCGAGCTGGCGCTGCGTCAGCATGGAGAGGCCGCGGGTCGAGCTTGCGGCGGGGCTGCCAGGCTGGGTCGCCGTGACCGCGGCGATCTCGGCGGCCAGCGCCGCCGGCGGCACGTAGATCCCGCCCGCCATCACCAGGTCGATGGCGCCCAGCATCACCTTGACGCTCGACGACTTCGGAATGTAGCCCGACGCGCCATGCTCGATAGCCTGGCGCATGTCCGACTGGGATTCCGAGGCGGAGACCACGATCACGGGCGTCGTGGGACGCGCCCTGCGGATCTCGGCAATGCCGGTGAAGCCGGGCCAGCCCGGCATCTGCAGGTCGCTGAGGATCAGGTCGATGTCCGGCGTCGAGAGAGCCAGCCCGGCCATCTCGTCGAAAGTGCTGGCGTGAAGATAGGAGGATCCGGGATGCGTGGTGGCGAGAAGACGATGGATCCCCTCGCGGAACAGGGGATGATCGTCCCCGATGAGAATCTTCATGCGCGCCCCTGCTGCACCGCGGATACGGAATGTTCTGCGATGGGTAACCCTGGCCCCGTTAACTCTAGGTTATCTTCTCGGAGGGGCTAGTGCAAATACTCTCCCGTGTCCCATCCTTGTCGCAATCAGGCCGCGCGACGTCCATGCAGATCCTCCTCGGCCGCGATCCAGGCGGCGATCGCGGGCGGTGCCACGGGCCGCGTCCCATGGGCAATCCCGAGTGCATCCAGGATCTCCGCTGACGGAACGGTGCCGTTCGGTCCGCGCAGCACGCCCTTGACCAGGGCGGCACAGGCGAGTCGCCCGTCCATCGTCTCGGCGATCTGCTCGAAGTAGAACCACTTCTCGTCCCAGTAGAGGAGGCGCGTGCGCAGCCGGAAGCGCTCGAACGGCCCAAGCGAGCGGCGGAACCGCACGCTCGCCCCGCCCAGCGCGGGCATCCAGCGCCTGCGCAGCGACACACCCAGGAGGCCACTGCGGATCACCACGTCGGTGCGGCCGAGATCCATGATCGTCAGATACCGCCCGTTGTTCATGTGCAGGTTCAGGTCCAGGTCGTGGGGCCAGACCCTGAACTCCAAGACCGATTCGTCCAGCAGGCCCCGGCGGCGCCCGAGCAGCGCCGCCAGGATCACGCGGACCAAGCGAAGGATCAGGTTCATCGCGTTCCCCTCAACGCATGCCCCTTGTGCCCGCCGGCGTCAGAACGCGTCGGCCTCCAGCGCCATCAGGGGCTTGGCGCCGGCGACGATGGTCCGGAACAGGGCCTCGGTCTCGGGCAGCAGCTTGGCGAAGTAGAAGCGCGCGGTCTTGACCTTGGTCTCGTAGAAGCCGGCCTCGCCGGTGCCGGCCGCCAGGCGCGCCTGCGCGGTCTCGGCCATGCGTGCCCACATGTAGCCCAGCGCCACCAGGGCGAAGAAGCGCAGGTAGTCCGTCGACGCCGCCGCGGCCTCGTCCGGGTCCTTCAGGCCCTTCTGGGCGATCAGTGCGGTCGCCTGCTGCAGCTTGCCGAAGGCCCGCATCAGCGGTAGGCCGAACTCGGCCATGGCGTCCTGCTCCATCCGTTCCTCGATATAGGCGGAGACCGGATGGAAGAACCGCCGCAGCAGCCGGCCCATGTCCTGGGGCAGCTTGCGTCCCACAAGGTCCAGGGCCTGGATGCCGTTGGCGCCCTCGTAGATCTGGGCGATGCGCGCGTCGCGCACGAACTGCTCCATCCCGTACTCGCGGATGTAGCCGTGGCCGCCATGGACCTGGACCCCGAGATTGGCCGCTGCGAAGCCGTGATCCGTGAAGTACGCCTTCAGGATCGGGGTCATGAGGGCGACCAGGTCCTCGGCCTCCTGGCGGATGGCCGGATCGGGATGCTTCTCGGCCCGGTCGATGCTGAGCCCGATCCAGGCCGCGAGCGCCCGCGCACCCTCGTTGCAGGCCTTCATGGTCAGCAGGTTCTTGCGCACGTCGGGGTGCACGATGATCGGGTCGGCGGGCCGGTCGGGCGCCTTGGCGCCGCTCAGCGAGCGTCCCTGCAGCCGGTCCCGGGCATAGGCGACGGCGTTCTGGTAACTGACCTCTCCGAGACCCAGGCCCTGCATCGCCACGCCCAGCCGGGCGGCGTTCATCATGGTGAACATCGCCCGCATGCCCTTGTGGGGCTCGCCGACCAGCCAGCCGGTCGCGTCCTCGAAGTTCATCACGCAGGTGGACGAGGCCTTGATGCCCATCTTGTGCTCGATGGAGCCGCAGAAGGCGCCGTTGCGCGGGCCCAGGGCTCCGTCGGGGCCGGGCAGGAACTTCGGGACCACGAAGAGCGAGATGCCCTTCGTGCCGGCCGGGGCGTCGGGCAGGCGCGCCAGCACCAGATGCACGATGTTCTCTGTCAGGTCGTGCTCGCCGGCCGAGATGAAGATCTTGGTGCCGGTGATACGGTAGCTGCCGTCCTCGGCGGGAACGGCCCGCGTGCGGATCAGTCCTAGGTCGGTGCCGCAATGCGCCTCGGTCAGGCACATGGTGCCCGACCAGGTGCCGTCCACCAGCCGGGGCAGGTAGAGGTCCCGAAGCTCCTGGGTGCCCCAGCGGTACAGCGCGTTGTAGGCGCCGTGGCTCAGCCCGGGATACATGCCGAAGCTGAGATTGGCGGAGCTCGTGAACTCCTCCATCACGAACTGGACGGTGTTGGGCAGGCCCTGGCCGCCATAGGCGGGATCGGCCGAGAGGCCCGTCCAGCCGCCTTCGCGGAAGGTGCGGTATGCCTCCTTGAACCCCTTCGGCGTGTAGACGACGCCGTTCTCGAAGCGGCACCCCTCCTCGTCGCCTGGCTGGTTCAGCGGGAACAGTTCGTTCTCGCAGATCCGCGCGCCTTCCTCGAGCACGGCCTCGATCAGGTCGGGGGTGTGCTCCTCGTGCCCTGGCAGGGACGCCAGTTCCGCGACGTCGAAGAGCTCGTTCAGGACGAATCGCACGTCGCGCAGCGGGGCCTTGTAGGTCGGCATGGTGTCTTCTCCCTGTCTCGCGCGGGGCTCAGTTCCGAAGCGGCTTGCCGGTGGCCAGCATGTGCTCGATGCGGGCGATCGTGGCGGGATGGCGGATCAGGCGCATGAAACGCTCCCGCTCGAGCGCGAGCATGTCATCCTCGGTCAGCGAGCGGGTCACGTCGGTGTCCGCACCCGACAGCACCTCGGCCAGCGCGCCTGCGACCACGACGTCGTGGGACGTCGCCTTGCCCGTCGCGCGGAAGCCCTCCACCGCGAGGTCGAGCGCGACCTTGGCCGTGGGGCCGGGCAGCCGCAGCTCGGCCGGCTCGGGCGGGCGGTAACCCTCGGCCAGCGCCAGCGCCCTGGCCTTGGCGTCGGCCAGCAGCCGGTCGCGGTTCATGGTGATGCCGTCGCTCTCGCGGAGGTACTTCAGGTCCTTGGCCTCGGCCGCGGACTTGGCGACCTTCGCGGTCGAGATCGTCTCAAAGGCGGCTGCGATGGGCGGCATGGGGCCGCCCGGCCGCTTTCCATCGGCCGTGTGGCGCAGCAGCATCTCCTTGCAGCCGCCCCAGCCCGGGATCAGCCCGACGCCGACCTCGACCAGCCCCACATAGGTCTCGGCATGGGCCTGCACATGCGCGCAATGCAGCAGCATCTCGCACCCGCCGCCGAGCGCCATGCCGGACGGTGCGGCGACCACGGGGAACGGCGCGTATTTCAGCGCCGCATAGGTCTCCTGGCCCATCTGGACCATCTGGTCGATCTGCGGCCAGAGCGCGACGTTCACCGCGAAGAGCGCGAGGCCTAGATTGGCACCGACGGTGAAGTTGTCGGCCTCGTTGTGGATGACCAGCGCCCTCCATTCGCCGCTGCCGTCGCCCACGAGCCCGAGCGCCTGCTGGCAAAGGCCCAGGATGTCGGTGTCGAGGGCGTTCATCTTGCTGGTGAACTCGAGGCACAGGACGCCGTCCCCGATGTCCCACAGCGCGGCCGAGCCGTTCTTCGCCACCGGCTTCGAGCGCCTCTTCACGTCCGAGAGCAGCAGCACGCCCTCCGGCCGGGCCAGGTCCGCATAGGCGCCGCCGGCCTCGAGGCATTGCAGGCGCCCGTCCTCGACGCGGTAGAAGGGCCGGCCCGCGGCCTTGCGCAGCAACGCCGGCACCGCGTGCCCTTCGGCTTCCAGCGCCTCGGCGAACCATTCTGTGCCGAGCTGGTCGATCAGTTCGAAAGGCCCGTATTTCCAATTGTAGCCCAGGCGCATGGCGCGATCGACGGAGGCCGGGTCGTCGGCGATCTCTGGCACCAGGCTCGCGGCGTAGGCCAGGGTCTGGAAGAGGACTCGCCGCGCGTACCGCCCACCCTTGTCCTCGTGCTCCACCAGCACGCGCAGGCCGGCCTTGGCCGCGTCGACGCTGGCGAGCTTCGGCTTGTCGGACCTGCGGTAGCGGCCGGTCGAGAGGTCGATCGCCTCCTTCACCTTGGCGCCGCCCTCCGTGTTCAGGCGGTAGAAGCCGCCCTTGCCCTTCCGGCCGGTATAGCCCTCGGCGATCATGCGCCGGAACAGCTCGGGATCGCGGTACAGGCCGCGATAGGCGTCGTCCGGCGGCAGGGTCGCGAGCAGCGAGCGCGCGACATGGGGCATCAGATCCAGCCCGACCAGGTCGATCAGCCCGAAGACGCCGGTCTTGGGGATGCCCATGGGGCGGCCGACGACCGCGTCAGCCTCCTCGACGCTCAGGCCGAGATCCATGGCGCCGTTGACCGCGCTCTGGATCCAGAAGGTGCCGATGCGGTTCGCGATGAAGCCCGGGCGGTCCTTGCAGCGCACGACCCCCTTGCCGAGGCGCATGTCGGCGAAACGCTCGATCGCGGCCAGTGCATCGGGGCGCGTGCGCTCGCCGGCCACCAGCTCCAGAAGCCGCATGTAGCGCGGCGGGTTGAAGAAGTGGGTGATCATGAAGTCGCGGGCGAAGGCCTCGCTCTGCCCTGCGACGAGGTTCGCCAGCGGGATCGTCGAGGTGTTCGACGACACGGCCGAGCCCGGCTTTCGGACAGCGTCGACGCGGCGGTACAGGGCCGCCTTCACTGCCTGGTCCTCGACCACGGCCTCGACGATCCAGTCCACCTCTCCCAGGCGGGCGATGTCGTCCTCCAGGTTGCCCGGCGTCACCAGCCGGGCGTTGCGCTTGTGCATGAAGGGCGCGGGGTCGGCCTTCAGCATGCGATCCACGGCGCCCCGCGCCAGCCCGGACCGGTCGCCGCCCGCCGCCTTGGCGGTGTCGGGCACGATGTCCAGCAGAAGGACCGGGATGCCGGCATTGGCGATGTGGGCGGCAATTCCACTGCCCATCACGCCCGAGCCGATGACGGCTGCGCTCTTGATCTCCATGGGGGATCTCTCCTGTCCGGCGCCGCTCAGACCGCCTCGAGCACGGTGGCGATGCCCTGGCCGCCGCCGATGCACTGGGTCGCGAGCGCGAACTGGCCGCCCTCCCGCTTCAGGAGCTGGGCTGCCTTCCCGGTGATGCGCGCGCCGGTCGCGCCCAGCGGATGTCCGAGCGCGAGCGCCCCGCCATCGAGATTCACCCGGTCCTCGTCGAAGCCGAGCTCCCGCGCGACTGCAAGTGCCTGCACCGCGAAGGCCTCGTTGCTCTCGATCAGGGACAGGTCCGCTGTCTTGATGCCGGCCCGGTCCATGGCCTTGCGGCTCGCCGCGACGGGGCCGATGCCCATGATGGTGGGATCGCAGCCGGTGACCGCGAAGGAGCGGATGCGCGCCAGCATCGGCAGACCGTGGGCGCGCGCATACTCCTCGGACACGACGAGCGTCACGGCGGAGCCATCCGTCAGCGGTGAGGAGGTTCCGGCGGTGACGAAGCCACTCGCATCGAACGAGGGCTTCAGCGTCGCCAGCGTCTCGAGCGAGGTGTCGGACCGGACGCAGCCGTCCCGGGAGACGACGCCGTCGGGCCCATGGATGGGCACGATCTCCGCTTCCAGCCGTCCCTCGGCCTGCGCCCGGATGGCCTTGGCGTGGGACTTGACCGCGAAGTCCTCCATCTCGGCGCGGGTGATGCCGTACTTCTTCGCGAGGTTCTCGGCGGTGGTGCCCATGCCCATGTACGCGCCGGGCTCGCTCTCGGCCAGGCGCGGGTTCGGCATGGGATTGAAGCCCATCATCGGGACCCGGCTCATGCTCTCGACCCCGCCCGCGAGGTGGACGTGCCCCGCGCCCATCTGGATGGCGCCCGCGGCCATGTGGATCGCCTGCATGGAGGATCCGCAGAAGCGGTTGATGGTGGTGCCCGCCACGCAGCGCGGGAGCCCGGCCAGCATCGTCACGAGGCGCGCGATGTTCAGTCCCTGCTCGCCCTCGGGAAAGGCGCAGCCGAGAATGAGGTCCTCGATCTCGGCGGGGTCGATCTCGACCCGCGAGAGCAGGCCCTTGACGGTCTCCGCAGCGAGGTCGTCGGGACGGACGCGCGCCAGCTCGCCCTTGGAGGCGGGCGTGAAGGGCGAGCGGGCGAAGGCAGCGATGACGACGTTCTTCATGGTGGCGGGCTCCTCACCTCGGGCGGTCTTGCGGCCGGGCAGCCTCGGCGCGTACGGGCTGCCGGCGGAAAAGGGGGCCGATGTCGCCGCGCGGCGCTCAGACGACCGTGTCCGGGTCGATCCCGTGGTCGCGCAGGTGGTCGGCGATCTGCCGGTCGAGATCATCGAGTTCGACCATCGCCTGGCGCAGGTCCTCGAGCTGGCGCTCCAGCGCGCGTCTGCGGTCGCGAGCGCGCTGGAGCGCGAACTTCATCTGGCCGAGCTGCCGGTCGTCGACCTCGTAGAGGTCCAGGAAGTCGCGGATCTCGGCCAGGCTGAAGCCCAGGCGCTTGCCGCGGCAGATCAGCTTCAGGCGCGCCCGGTCGCGATGGCAGTAGATCCGGGTCAGGCCCTCGCGGCGGGGCCGGAGGAGGCCCTGGTCCTCGTAGAACCGGATGCTCCGCAGCGTGATCTGGAACTCCTCGGCGAGGTCGCTGATGGACCACGTCCGCTCGGGTTCGGGGTGGAGCGTGCCGGTCATGTGCAGCATGGCGGATCGTCCGTGTTTGACGTTTACGTAAACGTAAGTCTCTGGTCGCGCCGCTGTCAAGCCGGACGGAGCAGCGCACGGAGCGCCCTCAGGCCCCCGGCGTGTCGCGCCGGGCCTCCTCCTCGTCCAGCAGCGCCTTGCGGGACAGCTTGCCGATCATCGTCTTCGGCAGCTCCTCCCGGATCTCCAGCAGCTTCGGAATCTCGATGGGGGAGAGCTTGTCCCGCAGGAAGGCGTCCAGATCCTCCTTGGTCAGGCTGTGCCCCTCAGCCAGCTTCACATACGCCTTCACCGTCTGGCCGCGGTAGCGGTCCGGCACCCCCGCCACCACGCATTCCGCCACCGCGGGATGCAGGTACACCGCCTCCTCGATGTTGCGGGGGTAGACATTGTATCCGCCGCACAGGATCAGGTCCTTGATGCGGTCGACGATGAAGGTGTAGCCGTCCTCGTCCATGTAGCCGACATCGCCGGTGTGCAGGCGGCCATCCACCAGGGCGACCGCCGTCTCGCCGGACTGGTTCCAGTAGCCTTTCATGACCTGCGGGCCGCGGATGCAGACCTCGCCGCGCTCGCCGATGCCGAGGACCCGGCCGCGGTCCTCGAGGCTCAGGATCTCGATCCGGGTGCCCGGGAGCGGAAGGCCGATGGAGCCCGTCTTGTTCTCTCCCTCGATGGGGTTCGCCGTGGCGACGGGGGAGGATTCGGTCAGGCCGTAGCCCTCCACCAGGACGCACCCTGTGCGCTTCTCGAAGGCGGCCTTCACCTCCACTGGCAGGGGCGCCCCGCCGGAGACGCAGAACTTGATGGAGGACAGGTCGTAGCGGTCGGCGTCGCGGTGGTTCGCGATGGCCGTGTAGATGGTGGGCACCGCCGGGAAGAGCGTCGGTCGCTTCGCCTGGATCGTCCGCATCACCTGGTCCAGCTCGAAGCGTGGCAGCAGGATCATCTCGGCCCCGACCGCGATGGCCAGGTTCATCACCGTCGTCATGGCGAAGACGTGGAACAGGGGGATCACCCCAAGCACCCGCTCCTGGCCAGGCTCGGCCTTGGCGAACCACATCGCCGACTGGATGGTGTTGGCCGTGATGTTGGCATGGGTCAGCATCGCACCCTTGGGCAGGCCGGTCGTTCCGCCGGTGTACTGCAGGACCGCGACGTCCTCCTCGGGATCCACCGTGACCGGAGACGGACGCCCCCCGCTGGCGAGCAGACGAGCCAAGGGAATGTGGCGTTCGTCCCGGGGTATGCGCGCCAGGTCCCTGCGCTTGGCCAGCGGGAACAGCCAGTTCTTCGGCCAGGGCAGCGCGTCCGCCATGGGGCAGACCACGATGCGCCTGAGCCGCGTCTCGTGCAGCATGCGGGCGAGCTTGTCGTAGAGCATCCTGAGGTCCAGGGTGACCATCAGGTCGGTCCCGGAATCCTCGATCTGCTTCGACAGCTCCCGCTCGGCGTAGAGCGGGTTGAAGTTCACCACGATCCCGCCGGCCTTCAGGATGGCGTGGAAGAAGATCACGAAATACGGCGTGTTCGGCAGGAAAAGGCCCACGCGATCGCCCTTGGCGAGTCCGAGATCCTGAAGCCCCCGGGCGACCCGGTCCACCAGCGCGCCGATCTCGGCATAGGTGTAGCGACGGTCGAGGAAATCCACACAGGGGCGCGAGCCGTGCCGCGCCACCGCCTCGTCCAGCAGGTGCCAGACGGGCTTCTTCGGGATCTCTGCGTGCCAGTCGATCCCAGGCGGATATTTGCGCTCCCACGGCGGGCTTTCCCGCAGGGCGGCCTCGACCATTCTCATCCTCCCGTTCCCCGGCTCATTTCCGGTCGGCGTCGTGTGTGTGGCGCCCCCCGTTGATTTCTTCCAGCCACCGGTTCGGTCGAGGTTAGTTGCCGTTTACGTAAAGGTCAATGCTAGCTGCCTCGGGCCTTTCCCTAACGGAATCGCGCTGGAGAGCGCCTGACGCCCATGCATAATCGTGCCATGGGACGGGGCCGGAGCGGCCCCGGCGGGGCAGGACAATGTCCGACGGGAACACAGTCCGCGCGACGGTAAAATGGTTCGATCCCTCGAAAGGGTTCGGCTTCGTCACCCCGGAGGACGGGTCCCCCGCCGCCTTCCTCCATGTATCGGTGCTGAACCGCGGGGGCATCGTGTCCGTCGGCGAAGGGGCGGTGCTGCTGTGCGAGATCGCGCCCGGCGGGCGCGGCCCGCAGGTCACGCGGCTGGCCGCGTTGCTCGACCCCGGGGCTCCGCCGGGCCAGCGGTCCCGCGCCGAGGCCCGCACGGGAGCAGGGGCCGAGCTGACGGGAACGGTGAAGTGGTTCAAGCCCGAGAAGGGCTTCGGCTTCGCCGAAGCCGAGGACGGCGGAAAGGACGTCTTCATCCACATGACGGTGCTGCGGCGCTGCGGCGTCGCCACGCTGGAGCCGGGCCTGCGCGTTCATATGCGCGTGCGCGAGGCGGAGAAGGGCCGCGAGGCGACCTGGCTGGCGCTCCTCTGAACGCAGGCGGATGCGCGGCCGCGGCGCCCAGCCCCGTGCTCAGACGGACAGGCGGGACGCGCTCGCGGGCGCATCGGGCTGCATCGGAGCCTCGCCGATGGCCTTTGCCAGGGTCTCGGCGAGGAGCTCGACAGGGCAGGGCTTGGCCAAGATCACGAACTCGCAGCCGGCCGCCGGGTTCTCGCTGTAGCCGCTGGTCAGGACGACCGGCAGGCCGGGATAGAGGCGCCGCACCTCGCGGCCGAGGTCCACGCCGTTGCGCGCGCCGGGCATTACGATGTCGGAGAGCAGGACGTCGACCCTCTCTCCGCCCGACAGCAGGGCCAGGGCCTCGTCGGCCGAGGACGCGCGCACGACGCAGTAGCCGAGATCCTCGATGGTGGTGGCCATGACCGGTCCGACGACGGGGTCGTCCTCCACCAGCATCAGGCGTCGCCCGCCGCCCGGGCGGGCGGCCTCGACGACCTCGGGCAGCCGCTTCTGCGGCGCCCTCGCGGAGCGGGGCAGGACAAGCGTGACCGTGGTGCCGGTGCCGGGCGTGCTGGCGATCCGGACCTGGCCGCCCGACTGGCGCGCGAAGCCGTAGACCTGGCTGAGGCCGAGCCCGGTTCCCTTGCCGACGCCCTTCGTCGTGAAGAAGGGCTCGAAGACGCGCTCGAGCACTTCGGGCGGCATGCCCTGCCCGTCGTCCGACGCGGCGATGTGGACGTGGTCCCCGGCCAGGCCGTGGGTATCCCCTCCGGGCTCCAGCACCGCGTTCCAGCCACGGATGCGGAAGCTGCCGCCTTCGGGCATCGCGTCGCGTGCGTTCACGGCCAGGTTGATGACGGCGAGCTCGAACTGGGTGGGATCGACCTCGATGGGCCACAGGCCCCGCTCGAGGTCGACCTCGAACCGGATGTCTGCCCGCAGGGCCCGGGACAGCAGCTCGGACATGCCCAGCAGCACCTCGGCAACGTCCACCGGCTCTGGGCGCAGGGCCTGGCGCCGCGCGAAGGCCATCAGCTGCTGGGTCAGCTTGGCCCCGCGGTCGACGGCCTGGCGGCCGGCCTCGATCAGCGGCGCGATCTCGGGAGCCGGCGAACGGCGCTCGATCATGCGCAGACAGGCGGACATGGCCTGCAGAAGGTTGTTGAAGTCGTGCGCGACCCCGCCACTGAGCTGGCCGATCGCCTCCATCTTCTGGGACTGACGCAGGGCCTCCTCGGCCTTGCGCCGCTCGGCGATCTGGCGCCGGAGCTCGGCGTTGGACCGCGAAAGCGCGGAGTGAGCGATTCCGAGGACGCCGACCAGCAGGGCCGCCATGCCGGCCGGGAGGCCGATGGCGGCATAGCGCTCGATCCGCCGCGCGAACGGCTCCAGCGCGGCGCGCAGCTCGACCGATCCGATCGTGCCGCCACCCTGTACCACGGGTGCCGTGACGGTGACGTAACTCGCAGCGTCTCCTTCGTCGCCGGCCTCGGGCTGGCCCGCTGCGGCCCGCCCCGCCATGGTTCGTCCCCGCCGTGCATACCTCGCGACGATGTCGCCGCGCAGGTCGTAGACAATGACGGAGACGATCTCGGGATTGGCCTGCAGAGCGTCGACGTATTCCTGGGCCGTGTCGCTGTCGTCGAAGGCCAGGGCGGCTGTGACGCTTCCGGCCAGGATCCGGGCCTGAACCTCGCTTTCGGCGGTCTTCTGACTACGGTAGGCGCGCTCGTTGTAGACCGTCACGGCCACGGCTGCGAACAGCAGGGCCACGGCCGCGCCGATGGCCAGCCCGGGGATCAGCCTCCACAGGCGCGGCGAGTCGGCGTCCTGCGTCATGCGGAATCCTCCTCAGCCCCGGCGCCTGACCGAAACGGCCAGGCCCAGCAGCTTGGAGCTGATCGTGATGCCGTTCTCGGCGGCCGCCCCGGCATCCATCTCGAACCGGACCTTCCCCTCGTTCAGGACGAAGTTCACGATTCCCTTGGCGCTGGCTTGCGGCTCGGCGTCAGTGATCGTCAGTACGGGCGTGCCGCGGACAGTTCTCAACACATCCTCGACCGGCTGCTGGCGGGATCCCGCCACGTACATGACATGGCACCGGGCCCCCGGGTCCACCACCTTCAGGCGCTGTACCGCGAAGGTGCGGCTGGCGGGCGGCTGTTCGGCGACCGACCGGTCCAGCAGGTCGCCGAAGGGGTCGTCGCCGACGACGCAGAGGGCGATCGGGCTCGTAGGGCCGTCGAAGGCGTCGTCGGGCCAATCGACGAAGGCCGCGAATTTCGGCAGGAAGGCCGCCTTGATGGCCCGCTCGAGCGACTGCGCCGCGGCCGGCCCTCCGACCGGGACGGCGAGCGCCAGCGCCGCCGCGGCAAGGGTGCGGAGCCACCGCGTGGAGGCGTGTCCCGCCGCCGTGCGCAAACGTCAGAACTCCGCCCGGATCTTCGCGAACACCGTACGGCCGATATACCGGACGGGGCTCTGCCCGAGATCGTTCACCTCGTAGTGCCTGTCGAGCAGGTTCGTTCCGTGCAGCGACAGCTCCGCCTGGGGCGTGACCTGCCAGCCCAGATGGGCGTCGAGCTGGGTGTAGGCTGGTACACCGGACGGCTCGACCGCGCCGACCCGGCGCAGCGCCACGTCCAGGAAGACGTCGCGGGAGAGGTCGAACTCGGAGCTGAGCCGCCACTGGAACATCGGATCCTGGCCGCTGGTGGGCGGGTCCGAGTAATCCGTGATGCCTGGCTCGACCTCGAAATCGCGCTGGATCCAGTTCATGCCGGCCCTGAGCCGCCACCAGTCGGCGATCCCGTAGCTGCCCCAACTCTCCACGCCGAAGGTCCGGCCCCGCATGTCGTTGCTGAGGACCAGCGGCAGACCCAGGGGGTTGCCGGCTGTGACGGGCTGTGAGGGGACCGTCGTGCGCAGGTCGTCGTAGACGTTGTAGAAGGTCGAGATCGAAATCGTGGCGCGTGGCGCCGGGCTGCCCCGGTAGCCGATCTCGTAGGCCGTGAGCTTCTCCGTCCGGAACGCGTCGGCTTCCAGCAGGATGCCGGGTGCCGTCAGCTCCCGGTCGATCCGCGACGGTGTCCGGACTGCCCTGGAAACCGCGCCCCACAGCATGTGCTCCGGAGCCACCGTCCAGGCGAGCCGGACGTTCGGCAAGGCGTCCAGGCCCGTGTAGCTGCTGTTCTCGAACTTCGATCCCAGCGTCAGGCGCAGGTCCTGATCGAGCGCGATCTCGCCCTGGGCGAAGACGTTACCCACCCACAGCGCCGAATCGGGATCGGAGAGGACGAACGGGCCCTGCGTCACGAAGGACGATTGCCACAGACGGTACTCGCCACCCCAGACGAACTGATGCCCGCCCGCGAAGGACAGGTTGTGTTGGGCCTGGGCCGCGTAGGTCCGGACCTCGTCCTCGGCGAGCGCATAGTCGCGGTTCTTGGAATCGTAGTAGGCCTGGAGCTGGAGCGACGATCCCTCGCCGAGTCGCCGCGTCCAGCGCCCGAGGGCGTTTGCCCCGTGCAGCTCGGTGTCCAGGAACGGCGTCCTGTTGCGGTACAGGTCGCCCTGGATGGTGTAGCCGTTCTCGCCCGCCTCCCTGTCCAGCCGGAAGCCTCCCTGCGTGCCCCGGAACTTGTCGTCCAGGATGTCCGACGCCTCGCGCGGGTCGCTGCGGTCGCGCAGGAACCGGTTGGCGTAGACGCGGAAGGTCGTATCTTCGTCGAGCCGGCCTCCATAGCGCACGGTTCCGTTCCGCTCGCGGTTGCCGGCGCCGCCGTCCACAAGGACGCCCTGGCTGTCGCGGCTGTGGCGGGTGATGACGTTGATGACGCCGTTGACGGCGTTGGCCCCCCACAAGGTCCCGCCAGGACCGCTGACGACCTCGATCCGCTCCACGTCCGGCAGCGAGACGTCGACGCCCTCCCAGAACACCGTCGCCGCCAGCGGCGAATAGACGCTGCGGCCGTCCACGAGGACCAGCAGCTTGTTCGAGGTCTCGATCGAATTGAAGCCGCGGGCGGTGATGGCATAGTTGTAGGTGTTCAGGCGCGCGACCTCGAGGTTCGGCGCCAGCCGCAGGGCCTCTGGCAGGCTCGTGGCGCCGGAACGCCGGATCTCCTCGGCCGTGATCACATAGACCGAGGCCGGAGCCCGGCTCAGCGGCTCGGGCCTGCGGGAGATCGAGGTGACCTCGATATTCGCGAGCTCCTCGATAGGGAGCCGGGCGAGATCCTCGACCGACTGCGCCCTGGCCTCGGGAACGCAGGCAGCCGCGCAGAACGCGACCAGGAACAGCGCCTTGTCCCTGCCGCGGTGTTCCGTCCTCACGCCCCGCCGACCGCGACCCTGGCCCGCCATCCTCACCCCGCCGCATGGCCCGTATTCGTTACAACCGCCATGCATATCATCCCGATGTCGTTGGCGGGGCTAGGCGGATGGGGTGAGGCGCATATGACATTCGGGCTGGCATTCTTCCCATGGTTGTCGAAGCCGAGCCATTTCGATGCGGTAGATCAATTCTTCGCCTCTCCGGAGGTGGTAGGTCGGCCTCAGCGGCGGGCCTGAACCGCCGGGCAACCGACGATGAGAAAGACGATGGCGAAGTTCCGGTACAGCATGATGGCCACGGCAGCGGCACTTGGCTGCATGGTCGCGGTCTCGGGCGCGCAGGCGCAGGTCAAGGGCAAGTCCGCGGGCGACTTCATGGTCCGCGCGCGTGTCCTCAGCGTCATTCCGCAGGAGGACGGCGACATCAAGGACGCCGCCGGCAACGACACCACGCTCGACGTCCAGGTCAAGAAGGACACGATCCCCGAGCTGGACTTCACCTACTTCGTGACCGACAACATCGCTCTGGAACTGATCGCCGGCACCTCGAAGCACAGCGTCTCGGTTGACCCGAGCGGCGCCAGCCTCGGCAGCGTGCGCCTGCTGCCGCCGACGCTGACGGCCCAGTACCACTTCCTGCCGAAATCGACCTTCAGCCCCTATGTCGGCGCCGGCCTGAACTACACGATTTTCTTCGACGAGGAGTCCGGCGTAGCAGACTCGATCAGCTACGAAAACGGCTTCGGCGTTGCCCTGCAGGCGGGCGTGGACATCTTCCTGACGGACAACATCCTGCTGAACGTCGACGTGAAGAAGCTGTGGCTCGACACCGACGTGTCGGTGAGCAACGGCGCGCTGCGCTCGAAGGTCGACCTGAACCCCTGGCTGGTCGGCGTCGGCGTCGGCTACAAGTTCTGAGGATCGGCCCCACGGGTTCCCGGACCGGCCGGCCACCGGCCGGTCCGGCCCTGCCGGGG
Organism: Arenibaculum pallidiluteum; assembly: GCF_017355985.1. Classification (GTDB taxonomy): domain Bacteria; phylum Pseudomonadota; class Alphaproteobacteria; order Azospirillales; family Azospirillaceae; genus Arenibaculum; species Arenibaculum pallidiluteum. Next base: position 541,160 of record NZ_JAFIQU010000002.1, on the reverse strand, counting down.
CTTCCAGCCACTATTCGCGGCCCGGCGCGGGCCCGCCCTTTGGGGCATCCGTCTGCGCGGCTGCAACCAGCGCGTCGGCCGCGTCGGCCAGTGCATGCAGCGCGTCATCCGAGCCCAGGGTCTGGGCGCTGGCATAGGCGCCATCCATCAGCAGCAGGAGCTGGTCGGCCAGCACTCCCGGATCGCGTGCGCCCGCCTCTTCGGCCAGCCCTTTCAGCCGCGCCCGCTGCTCCCGCTTGTGCGCCATCGCGACCGCCCGCGCCGGGTGGTCGGGATCCGCGAACTCGACCGCCGTGTTCACGAAGGGGCAGCCGCGGTATTCGGGTCTCGTCGCCTTGATCCGCACCGCCTCGAACACGGCGCGGATCCGCGCCCGCGCGTCCCGCCCGCCGGCAGCGACCGCCCGATCCCACCACTGCCAGTAGAGCTCGTTCCGGTCCTCGAGGTAGGCTCTCGCCAACTCGTCCTTGGAGGCGAAGTTGCGGTACAGGCTCATCTTCGCGACGCCCGAGCGCGCGATGATGGTGTCGACGCCCACCGCGCGGATTCCTTCGCGGTAGAAGAGTTCTGCGGCGGTCTCCAGGATCCGTTCCCGCGCACTCTTGGCGTGCGTCCCAGGCATGAAATCACCCTCGATGACGACTTGACGAATGATACAGACCTGTCTCTATCATCGCAAGCCTCGGTACCTGTCGGGTACCGCCGTCCGCAAGGAGGTCCCATGTCGACGCCTGTCATCGCGACCCGCCGGCTGCATTACGCCTGGATCGTCGCAGCCCTGACCTTCACGATCCTTCTGGTGGCGGCGGGCGTGCGCTCCATGGTGGGCGTCCTGATCGTGCCGCTGGAGCGCGAGTTCGCCTGGGACCGTGCGACGATCTCGCTGGCCGCCTCGGTCTCGATCTTCCTCTACGGGCTTATGGGGCCGTTCTCGGCAGCCATCATGGACCGGCTCGGTGTCGGGCGCACGGTCACGCTCGCCTTCGCCCTGATCGGCACGGGCATCGCCCTGACGCCGCTGATGACGGCGCCGTGGCAGATGGTGCTTCTCTGGGGCGTCGTGGTCGGCACGGGCACCGGGATGACGGCGCTCGTACTCGGCGCGACGGTGGTGAACCGCTGGTTCCTGGAGCGCCGGGGCGTCGTCATGGGCGTCCTGAGCGCCGCCACGGCCACCGGCCAGCTCCTGTTCCTGCCGGCGCTGGCCATGGCGGTCGATACCTACGGGTGGCGGGCGGGCGTGCTCGGCGTGGCGCTTGCCGCCGTGGCGATGATCCCGCTGGTCCTGTTGCTGATGCGCGAGAGGCCGTCGCAGCTCGGGCTGCCGCCCTTTGGCGGGACGGCGGTCGAGCCGCCGCCGGCGGCCAGCGGCGCCAACCCCTTCCGCACGGCCATCGAGGCCCTGGCCGAGGGCGTCCGCTCGCGCGACTTCTGGCTTCTCTTCGGCACCTTCTTCGTCTGCGGGCTCAGCACCAACGGGCTGATCGGCACCCACCTGATCGCCGCCTGCGCCGATGCCGGCATCCCCGAGGTGCGCGCGGCGGGGCTGCTCGCCATGATGGGCATCTTCGACCTGTTCGGCACGACGGCCAGCGGATGGCTGTCGGACCGCTACGACAACCGTGTGCTGCTAGCCTGGTACTACGGGCTGCGCGGGCTGTCGCTGCTGTGGCTGCCCTTCGCCTTCGACATGAGCTTCCTGGGTCTGGGCCTGTTCGCGGTGTTCTACGGCCTGGACTGGATCGCGACCGTGCCGCCGACAGTGCGGCTGGCGGGCAACGCCTTCGGACGCGAGCGCGCCGGGCTGATGTTCGGCTGGATCTTCATGGGTCACCAGCTCGGCGCCGCTGTCGCGGCCTTCGGCGCGGGCGTCATGCGCACCGCCCTGGACGGCTACATGGAGGCTTTCCTGATGGCCGGCATCGCATGCTTTGCAGCCACGGCCATGTCGCTGCTGATCGGCCGGCGCCCCGTGGCCCCGGCCAAGGCGGCGGCGGGCGCCGCCTGACGCGGCCGCCCGCTCCGGCGCCGGCGGAACGCGCCGGGCCGGGCTCAGCCCATCCCGGCCGTGTGCGGCCCGAGGTTCACCGCCGGGGTCGGGCCGCCGCTCCGGAAGGGCAGGAAGGGCCGCGGCGGCTCGCCCGGGTCCCTCTCGCGCGGGAACAGCATCCCGCGCCGGATCGACAGGCGGACGAGCTCGCCCTGCGCGGGGACGCGCCCGCCCTCGGGCAGCACGACCTCGAACAGCGTGCCGGCATACTCGACCTCGGCCCGGGTGACCGGGCCGACCTCGTGGACGAGGCGGACCGTCGCCGCTCCCAGCCGCTCGTCAGGCGGGAGAAGCTCGATGTCGTGGGGCCGCACGTAGAGGATGGCGGGCCCGGCATGGTCGGCGGCGCCGCCCAGGGGCGTTCCGCCGGCCTCCAGCAGAACCTGGCCGCTCTCGACACGGCACTCGACCCGGTTCACGTCGCCCAGGAACTCGTAGACGAAACCGGTGGAAGGCGTGCGGTACACCGTGCCGGGCGTGCCGACCTGCTCGATCCGCCCCTGGCTCATCACCACGACGCGGTCGGCCAGCTCCAGCGCCTCCTCCTGGTCGTGGGTCACGAAGACCGAGGTGATCCCCATCTCCTCGTGCAGGTGGCGCAGCCAGCGGCGCAGCTCCTTGCGCACCTTGGCGTCGAGCGCCCCGAAGGGCTCGTCCAGCAGCAGCACGCGTGGCTCGATGGCCAGCGCCCGGGCGAGCGCCACGCGCTGGCGCTGCCCGCCCGAGAGCTGGTTGGGATAGCGATCGGCGAGCCAGTCGAGCTGGACCAGCTTCAGCAGGCGATGCACGCGCTCCGCGATCTCGGCCTTGGGCGGGCGCTGGCCGCGCGGACGCACCTGCAGGCCGAAGGCGACGTTGTTGAAGACCGTCATGTGCCGGAACAGAGCGTAGTGCTGGAACACGAAGCCGACGCGGCGATCGCGCGGGTGGCGGTTCAGCGTCTCCTCGCCCTCGAACAGCACGGTGCCCGAATCCGCCGTCTCCAGGCCGGCGATGATGCGCAGCAGGGTCGTCTTCCCCGATCCCGAGGGGCCAAGGAGCGCCACCAGCTCGCCGGCGCCGACGCGAAGGTTGATGTCCTGGAGCGCGGCATAGGTGCCGAACCGCTTCGAGATGCCCTGGATGTCGATCGTCATGGCGGGATGCTCCCTCTCGGCGGCGTCAGTGGCGGCGTGTCGCCGCGAGCTCGTCGGCGTAGCGCCATTCGAGCAGGGCCTTGGCGGTCAGCGTGACCAGCGCCAGCAGCGCCAGCAGCGAGGCTACGGCGAAGGCCGCGACCATGTTGTACTCGTTGTAGAGGATCTCGACATGCAGCGGCATCGTCGTGGTCTCGCCGCGGATGTGGCCGGAGACCACCGCCACCGCCCCGAACTCGCCCATGGCGCGGGCGTTGCACAGCAGGACCCCGTAGAGAAGGCCCCAGCGGATCTTGGGCAGGGTCACCCACAGGAAGGTCTGCCAGCCCGACGCGCCCATCACCAGGGCTGCCTCCTCCTCCTCGCTGCCCTGCTCCTGCATCAGGGGGATCAGCTCGCGCGCGACGAAGGGAAAGGTCACGAAGATGGTGGCGAGCACGATGCCCGGCAGCGCGAAGACGATCTGGATGTCGTGCTCCCGCAGCCATGGGCCGAGAAGGCCGTGCAGGCCGAACAGCAGCACGTAGACCATGCCCGAGATCACGGGGGAGACGGAGAAGGGCAGATCGATCAGCGTGGTCAGCAGGCTCTTGCCCGTGAACTCGAACCGCGCGATGCACCAGGCGGCGCAAATCCCGAACACGCAGTTCAACGGCACTGCGATGGCAGCCGTCAGCAGCGTCAACCGGATCGCGGCCTGTGCGTCCGGCTCCTGCAGCGCCTCCAGATAGGTCTGCCAGCCGCCTGCCAGGGCCTGGGCGAAGACGGCCACGAGCGGCAGGAAGAGGAAGACCACGAGAAAGGCGAGGGCGATTCCGGTCAGCGCCAGACGGATCGCCGGCCTCTCGCCCGTCGCGGGCCGGGCCGGGGGGCGGGGCGCCGGCCTGGCAGGGAGCCTGCCGGCGTCCTGCGCTGTGTCCAGAGATGCCTCAACCGCCATGGCGCGCCCTCGTCCACCGCTGCAGCAGGTTGATTGCGAGCAGCAGGGCGAAGCTCGCCATCAGCATCAGCGTTCCGATGGCGGTGGCGCCGGCATAGTCGAACTGCTCGAGCTTGATGATGATCAGCAGCGGTACGATCTCCGAGACCATGGGCAGGTTGCCCGCGATGAAGATCACCGAGCCGTACTCGCCCAGCGCCCGCGCGAAGGCGAGGGTGAAGCCCGTCAGCAGCGCGGGGAGGATCGCCGGCAGGATCACGCGCAGGAAGGTCTGCAGCCGTCCTGCGCCCAGCACCGCCGCGGCCTCCTCCTGCTCGGCCTCGAGGTCCTGGAGCACCGGCTGCACCGTCCGGACCACGAAGGGCAGGCCCACGAAGGTAAGGGCGACGACGATGCCGAGCGGCGTGAACGCGACCTTAAGCCCCATGGGCTCCAGCAGGCCGCCGATCCAGCCGTTCCCGGCATAGAGTGCGGTGAGCGCGATGCCCGCCACCGCGGTGGGCAGCGCGAAGGGCAGGTCGACCAGCGCGTCCACGATCCGGTGGCCCGGGAACTCGTAGCGCACGAGCACCCAGGCCACCAGCAGACCGAAGACCGCGTTGATCAGCCCCGCGGCCAGCGAGGTCCCGAAGGTCACCCGGAAGGCCGCGAGCACCCGGGGCGTCAGCACCGCGTTCCAGAACCCGCTCCAGCCCAGCCCCGCAGCGTTCGCCGCCAGTGCCGCCAGCGGGATCAGCACCACCAGCGACAGATACGCGATCGTGATCCCCAGCGTCAGCCCGAAGCCGGGCAGGATGCTGGGGCGCTTGAGGACCAGGCCGGTCATGGGATCAGCGTCCTGGAACGTAGATCTGGTCGAAGACGCCGCCGTCGTTGAAGAACTTGGCCTGCGCCTCGGTCCAGGTCCCGAACTTCTGGTCGATGGTGAACATGGCGAGCCGAGGATAGCGCTCGGCATAGCGCTGCGCGACCTCCGGCGAACGAGGCCGGAAATAGTGCTTGGCCGCCAGCTCCTGCCCCTCGGGCGAATAGAGGAAGTTCAGGTAGGCCTCGGCGGCCTTGCGCGTGCCGCGCCTGTCGACGACCTGGTCGACCACCGCCACCGGCGGCTCTGCCAGGATGCTCACGGACGGCACCACGATCTCCAGCTTGTCCTTGCCCATCTCCTCGATGGCGAGGAAGGCCTCGTTCTCCCAGGCCAGGAGGACGTCGCCGAGGTTGCGCTGGACGAAGGTGACCGTCGAGCCCCGGGCCCCGGAATCCAGGACGGGGACGTTCTTGAAGAGCTGCGCGACGAACTCCCGCGCCTTCGCCTCGTCGCCCCCGGCATTGTCGAGGGCGTAGCCCCAGGCCGCCAGGAAGTTCCAGCGTGCCCCGCCGGAGGTCTTCGGGTTCGGTGTGATGACCTGCAGCCCGGGTCGTACCAGGTCGCCCCAGTCCTTGATTCCCTTGGGATTGCCCTTGCGGACCACGAAGACGATGGTCGATGTGTAGGGGGCGCTGTTCTCCGGCAGGCGCTTCTGCCAGTCGCGCGGCAGGCGGCCGGCCTCGGCGATGGCATCGATATCGGGCGCCAGCGCCAGCGTCACCACATCGGCCTCGAGCCCGTCGATCACCGATCGGGCCTGGCGGCCCGACCCGCCATGCGACTGGCGGAGCTGGACGGTCTCCCCCGTGTCGGCCTTCCACTTCGTGGCAAAGGCCTTGTTGAGGTCGGCATAGAACTCGCGGGTGGGGTCGTAGGAGACGTTGAGCAGCGTCGTCTGCGCCTGCGCGGGGATGACGGCGGCCAGCAGCAGTGGGGCGGCGATGCCCAGGACCTTCAGGAAGCGCGATGGCATTCGGGACCTCCAGGCGGTTCGTTTTGCTGGGGATTTAACGCATACTTTGTGGGAAAACGGATCGTTAAATCTACTAAAACGATAGACATTAAACGCGGCCCCTGTCACGCCTTAATTCGGCGTCCGTTCAGACCGCGAAGTTCAGGGGGATCGCGCCGATCCCGTGCCTCTGGCGGACCGCATCCGCCAGGGTCCAGCCATCCAGAACATTGGCCATCGCGTCGCGTGCCTTGGTCATGGCCCAGCGGATCGAGCAGGTGTCGACGTCCTGGCAGTCCGTGCAGGGCTGGAACTGGGTCCGGCTCGCGCAGCGGATCGGCGCCAGCGGGCCGTCGATGCTCCGGATCACGTCGCCGAACGAAATGCGGTCCAGCGGCCGCGCCAGGCGGTAGCCTCCGTTCTTGCCGCGCCGGCTTTCCAGGATGCCGTCCTTGCGCAGCTCGACCAGGATCGCCTCCAGGAACTTGCGCGGGATCTGCTCCCGTTCCGCGATCTCGGCGATCAGCACCAGTTCCTCGTCCTCCTGGCGCTCGGCCAGGAGCAGGACCGCGCGCAGCGCGTATTTGGCTTTCTGGGACAGCATCCTCGTCTTGTCCGATCCGCTGAAGTCGGCGCGAACGACCTCCACCACAGGCGTCTGGGCGCCGCGAAGCGATAGGGCACGCTGCATGGGCTCTCCTGCTGACGTCCCGTTCCGCGTCGGTTCGCCGGCGCTCTGGAGGCGGCGCCGTTCTCCTCTGTTTCCCTTGACCGACAGGCCACCGGAGCATGCGCCGAGCCGCAGCGCCGTTCAACCGTCGAGAGGTCCCGGGCGCCGGGCGTCCTACGTTCGAACGGGATCATCCAAGCGCTCATGCCGGCGGCTGCGCTTCGCCGTTTGCCGATCACCGGGTCTTTGATAGGCTTCGCCATGGAGAAGGAATGCCTATGCCGATCGCACGGCGCTACATGGTCCGGCTGGCGTGCGGAACCCTTGTCGACCTGCCGCGGCGGGCTTTCGACAGGGCCGAGGATGGCGTTGCCCCGCTGCAGCAGTTCGCGGGCCGGTGCGTCGACCTCGTCTTCGTGGTGCTCGTCGAACGCAAGGACGGACCGCTGATCAGCCATGTCGATTTCCCGCGGGTCTATTTCGACCGCGATGGCTTCGTCGATGCCGGCATGCGCGCCCGGATGATCCGCCTGATGCTGGAGAGCTGCCGCCACGAGACCGCGCGGGCCTCGCTGGACCGGGAGTTCGCGTGGCATCCGGACCGCCGCGTCCTCGACCAGGTCCGCCTTCGCTTCGGCCCGTCGGCAACGCTGCGGGCGCCTCACGGGCCGCCGACGACGCTGCGCGCCCATCGCGGCCCATCCCGCCCGACGCTCCATTGAGCCCGGCCGCGCCCGAATTCCGTTCCTCAGATCTGCCCCCGCCCGACAGAGTGACGAATGACCGACAATCCGTTCTTCGAGACCTGGACGACCCCGTTCGGGGTCCCGCCTTTCGACAGGATCCGCGCCGAGCATTTCCCACCCGCCTTCGACCGCGGCATGGCGGAGCACGCGGCCGAGATCCAGGCCATCGCGCACGCCTCGGGCACGCCCGGCTTCGCCGACACGATCGAGGCGATGGAGCGGAGCGGCCGGCTGCTGAGCCGCGTGGGCCGGGTCTTCTGGAACCTCAGCAGCAGCCGCACCGACGAGGCGCTGGAGGCAGTGGCCCGGGACTACGCTCCGCGCCTTGCTCAGCACTACAGCCGCATCGCCCTGGACCCCCTGCTGTTCGCCCGCATCGACGCGCTGCACGCCCGGCGTCACGAGCTCGGGCTCGCGCCTGACCAGCTCCGCCTGCTTGAACGCACGCATCTCGGCTTCGTGCGCGGCGGCGCGACCCTGTCGCCGGAGAAGAAGCCCCGGATGGCCGAGATCACCGAGCGGCTGGCAACCCTGCACACGCTCTTCGGCCAGAACGTCCTGCACGACGAGGATGAATGGCAGATGGTGCTGGACGAGGGCGACCTCGACGGGCTGCCGGCCTTCGCGCGCGATGCCGCGGCCAGAGCCGCGGCCGACCGGGGCCTCGCCGGACGCTACGTGATCACGCTGGCGCGCTCCTCGGTCGAGCCATTCCTGACCTTCTCGGCCCGGCGCGACCTTCGCCGCACCGCCTTCGAGGCGTGGGTGCGGCGCGGCGGCAATCCCGGCGCGCACGACAACCGGCCCCTGATCCGGGAGATCGTCTCGCTGCGGGCCGAGCAGGCCCGGCTGCTGGGCTATGAGACCTTTGCCGACTACCGGCTCGACGATTCCATGGCCAAGGGGACGGCCGCCGTCGAGCGCCTCCTCCAGCAGGTCTGGGAACCCGCCAAGCGCAAGGCCGCCGCCGAGCGCGGCGAGCTGCAGGCCATGGCGCGGTCCGAGGGGCTGAACGAGGCGATCGAGGCCTGGGACTGGCGCTACTACGCCGAGAAGGTCCGCAAGGCCCGCTACGACCTCGACGAGGCCGAGGTGAAGCCCTACTTCGTGCTCGACAACATGGTGCGTGCTGCCTTCGACACGGCGGGCCGGCTCTTCGGCGTCAGCTTCACCGAGGTCGAGGGGCTGCCGCTCTATCATGCCGATGTCCGGGCCTACGAGGTCCGCGACGCCGACGGCCGACATGTCGGGCTGTTCCTGCACGACAACTTCGCGCGGCCGGGCAAGCGCTCCGGCGCCTGGATGAGCAGCTACCGCGACCGTGAGGATCTCGATGGCCCGGTGGCACCGATCATCGTCAACAACAACAACTTCGCGAAGGGCGAGCCGACGCTGCTGAGCTTCGACGACGCGGAGACGCTGTTCCACGAATTCGGCCACGGCCTGCACGGACTGCTGAGCCAGGCGCGCTACCCGTCCCAGGCGGGAACGGCCGTGCGCCGCGACTTCGTGGAGTTCCCGTCACAGGTCTACGAGCACTGGATGTCCGCGCCCGAGACCCTCAGGACCTATGCGCGGCACTTCCAGACCGGCGAGCCGATCCCCGAGGACCTGCTCAAGCGCCTGCTGGCGGCCCGCAATTTCAACCAGGGCTTCGCCACGGTCGAGTACGTGGCGGCGGCGATGCTCGACATCGCGTTCCACACGGAGGCCGATCCCCGGGATCTGGATCCAGCGGCCTTCGAGCAGCGCTTCCTGGAGCGGGTGGGGATGCCGGCGGAAATCGGCGTTCGGCATCGGCCCGCGCATTTCCAGCATCTCTTCGCCGGGGGCGGTTACGCCGCGGGCTATTACGCCTATCTCTGGGCCGAGGTGCTGGACGCAGACGGCTTCGACGCCTTCACGGAGGCGGGGGATCTGTTCCAGCCCGATCTCGCCGCGCGCCTGAAGGACATCTACGCGGCCGGCGACACGCGCGATCCCATGGAACTCTACATGGCGTTCCGCGGACGCGAGCCCAGCATCGAGCCCCTGCTGCGGCACCGGGGCCTCGCCGCCGCCTGACGGGCAGGGAAGGGCGGCGGGGCCTGCTCCGCCGCCCTTCCCGCGAGCTCAGCGGCGCTCGAACTGGCTCTTGCCGAACATCACATCGCGCGCCTTGTCGTCGAGCGGACCGGTACGGACGTGCTCCTTCAGGAGCTCCAGGCCCTTCCTGACGGCCGGACGCGCGTCGATGGCCTCGAACCAGCGCCGGACGTTCGGAAGCTCGGCAAGATCGACGCCCTGGCGCTCGGCGCCGCGCGACCACGGGAAGACGGCGATATCCGCGATGGAGTACTCGCCGGCCAGGAACTCGGCTTCGCCCAGGCGCTTGTCGAGCACGCGGTAAAGCCTTCCCGCCTCGTTGGTGTAGCGGTCGACGGCATAGGGTATCCGCTCGGGCGCGTAGAGCCGGAAATGATGCGCCTGGCCGAGCATCGGGCCGAAGCCGCCCATCTGCCACATCAGCCACTGGATCGCCTGGTAGCGCCCCTGCGGGTCGGAGGGCAGCAGGCGTCCAGTCTTTTCGGCGAGATAGATCAGGATCGCGCCGGATTCGAACAGGCTGATCGGGGCGCCGCCGGGACCGTCGGGATCGACGATAGCCGGCATGCGGTTGTTCGGGCTCAGCTTCAGGAAGTCGGGCTTGAACTGGTCGCCCCTGCCGATATCCACCGGGATTGCCCTGTAGGGCAGGCCGAGTTCCTCGAGCGCGATGGAAATCTTGTAGCCGTTCGGCGTCGGCCAGGCGTGCAGCTCGATGGTCATGGCTCTCCTCGCTCTCAGGGACGGGGTGTCTCCTTATGCGAAAAGAGCATGGCGACCGCGGCCCGCCGCGACAAGCCGCGGCCCGGCGGCGGGTGCATCGCGGCTGCCGCATGGCTTGCGGCTGGTCCGCCGGACGGCTTGCTGGGTCCGGCGGCCTCAGGGCCGCGGCGTGGCCGGTGCCTGCTGCGGCGCGGGCGTGGTCAGCGCGGGTTCCTGGATCCGCGGCTGCTGCTGCGCGAGGGCCAGGCAGTTCTCCACGATGGCGTAGCATTGGCCGAGCCGTGACGTGCCACCCGCGGCGTCCCCGCCATAGATCAGCCGCTCGACCGCGCCGTTGCGCAGCGTGAAGGTCGCGTCGCAGGACACGTCCACGACATCGTAGGCGAGCGGCGCCGCATAGCCGAGGCCATATCCGTAGTAAGGCGCGTAGCGGCTGCCGTAGAAGCCGGTCGTCGTCGAAGGGTAGGCCGCGGTGCGGCGGCTCGTGTAGGTGTAGAACTCCAGGTTGTCGATGTTGGCGGACCGGTCGGGCACCCCCGCGCAGGAGAGCAGGGTCTGCTTCGGCATCCCCAGGAAAAGCTGCGGCGCCATGGCGGCCTGCTGCGCCCGCATGTCGGTGCAGGCTGCGAGGGCCGCGAGGGCCATTAGGCTAAGGACGGCGCGGCGGGGTTGCCACCGGGCGTCGGAGGCGGTTCGGATCGGACGCACGCGCGTTCTCCTGTGGTCGGACGGCGTCGGAGGTCGCAACACCCTGCGCTCCTCGGACCACCGCGTCTGTGACGGCGCTCACCCTTTTCAGCAACGGCGCGCCATCGCATCCGGTTCCTACCGCGGTGCAAAAGTGGGAGTCCACTAGCGGAAGGGCGCTTTCCCTAGCCCCCGCGGTTCCCAGGCGGGTTGTTCCCTGTCACGCCGGGAACACCCGACTGGTACCCCGTCCTATCGGGAGAGGCGGCGCCGATATCGCTAGGATGTCCCGCCGGAAGAGGGGCCACTTCCCCCTATGCTGATTTGTGAAGCCGAGGCGGTGCCGACATCCTTCCGGCGTCGAAATCTCGGGACATCCGAAGCAGTGGGGAAACGATGATCCGATTGCTGCACGTCGAGCCGAATACGGTGATGCGGCTCATGCTCAAGGAGCTGCTCGCCGTCGAGGATCTCGAGATCGTGGGCAGCGTCGCCCGTCTGGCGGAGCTCGAGCCGGCACGTATCGAGGAGCTGGCGCCGGACCTCCTGATGGTCAGCGTCAACGACACGGACAACAGCTTCGAGCGCATCCGTCTGTGGCGCGACCGGAACCCCAGCCTGCGCATCGTCGCCGTGCTGGACGACTGCTCGCCCGACCGGCTGATCAAGGCCGTCCAGTCCGGCATCGACGGGCTCGTCCTGACCGACCAGGCGCCGGCCGAGATCTCGCGCTGCGTGATGCTGGTGGCCATGGGCGAGAAGGTCTTCCCGCCGGAGGCGACCGAGGTGCTGGCGCGCATCGCCAACGCCGAGCCCCCGGCCGAGGGCCGTCCGGGCCGGGCGCTGACCGGCACCGAGAAGCTGCTGCTGGGCTATCTCCGCGCGGGCTGCAGCAACATGCAGATCGCCACCTTCACCCGCCTGGACGAGGGTGAGGTCAAGGTTCTCGTCCACTCGATCTTCCGCAAGCTCAAGGTCCGCAACCGTACCCAGGCCGCGCTCTGGGCGGCGCGCAACCCGCACCTGATCTTCACCCCGGAGCAGTTCGCGGTGGTTCGCCAGAGATCGGCCGGCTGAGGCGCGGAATGGCGAGCGCATGAAGCCGATCCCGGACTTCGACGCGGCCAGCCTTGATGCGCTATTCGACCAGTTCCCTCACCAGGTCTGGATCGCGGATCGGGAAGGCATAATCCACCGTACAAACCGGCGGCTGGACGCGTATTTCGGACGGCGCTTCGACGAGGCGGGCCGCCGGCTCCTGCGCCTTGTGGCGGAGGAGGACGCGGAGCGCGTCGCCACGGCCTGGGACGCGGCCGCCGAGCGCGGCGTGCCGTTTCAGGTCGAGGCGCGTCTCGTGGGCGAGGACGGTACTGAGCGGCTGTTCGTGATCGCGGCCTCGCCCTTCCCGGGCGGAGCGCAGGGCGGCTCGCTCTGGTACGGCACCAACACCGACATCGACGATGCGCACCGTGCCCGGGCCGAGCTTGAACGCGCGCTCCACGCGCAGCGGCGGGCGCTGGCGACGGCCAATTACGACCTGCGCCAGCCCCTCTCGGCGATCCTGTTCCTGCTGGCGGCGCTCCAGCAGCGGATTACCGAGGAGGTGGACCGGCGCATGCTGGACGCGATCAACAACGCGGTCCAGACGATCAAGACGATGGTCGACAACCAGCTCGACTTCGTGCGCCTGAACACGAACTCGCTACGCGTCGAGCTGCAGGAGGTTCCGGTCAACGGGATCCTGACGCGCCTCGCCATCGAGTTCGCGCCCCTTGCCGCCGCCAAGGGGCTGAGCTTCTCGGTCTATCCCTGCTCGGCGCTGGTGCGCACCGATCCGCAGCTTCTGGAGCGGATGGCGCGGAACCTGCTCTCGAACGCCGTCCGCTACACGCGGCAGGGGCGGGTGGTGCTCGGCTGCCGACGCGTCGGCGGGCGCCTCCGGCTCGAGGTTCACGACACCGGCCGCGGCGTGGCCGCCGACGAGGTCGAGCGACTGACCGAACCCTTCTTCCGCAGCACGCGCTCGACGCTGGAGCACCCCGGCGGGCTTGGCCTGGGCCTCGCCATCGTCGACCGGGTCGCGCGCGCGCTCGACCACGAGCTCGCGGTCTGCAGCCGCCCGGGCCACGGAAGCGTCTTCTCGATCGCGGTGCCGCTCGCCGCCGCGGCGACGGCAACGCCGCGGGCGCGGCTGTCCGGCCGCCGCGTCCTGGTGCTCGCCGGGGACGAGCCGGTGCCGGTCGAGGCCATGGAGCGCCTCGGCTGCACGGTGGTCGTCGCGACCGACGAGGCCCAGGCCGTCGCCCTCCTCGAGGAGGATGCCGAGCCCGACATCGTGCTGTGCGGCCTGATCCACGACCGGGTCGCGGACGGGACGCTGCGGCTCCGCCGGCTGATCAACGTGCTCGCCCAGCGCGGGGCCGAGACGAGGGCGTTGCTCGCCTCGGCCAGCATGGAACCGCTGCGCCAGCGCGAGATGGTGCTGTCGGGCCATCCCTTCCTGACGCTGCCCCTGGTGCCCGAGGACCTCGAGACGCGCCTGATCGAGGTCGTGGCGCGCTGAAGTCCCCCGCGCCGCCGTCAGGCGGCGCGGTCGGTAAAGATGGGCCGCCGATCAGGCGGCGCGGATCGCGGAGAGGAACTGCTCGACCTCGGTCCGCAGCGTCTCGGACTGTCGCGCGAGCTCCCCGGCCGCGCCCAGCACTTGGCTTGCCGCGGCGCCGGCTTGGCTCGCCGCGGTCGTGACCTGCGCGATGTTTCCCGATACTTCGGCCGTTCCGGCCGCCGCCTGCACGGCGCTGCGCGAGATCTCGCCGGTCGCCGCTGTCTGCTCCTCGATCGCCGCCGCGATGATCGTCGTGATTTCGCTCATCTCGCGGATGCTCTCGCCGACTTGGCGGATCGCGCCGACGGCATCGGCGGTCGCATCCTGGATGCCGGCGACCTGGGCCGAGATCTCCTCGGTGGCCTTCGCCGTCTGATCGGCCAGTGACTTCACCTCGTTGGCCACGACGGCGAAGCCCTTTCCGGCCTCGCCGGCGCGCGCCGCCTCGATCGTCGCGTTCAGGGCCAGCAGGTTGGTCTGCGAGGCGATCGCCTGGATCAGCGCGACCACATCCTTGATGCGCCCGGCAGCCTCGGCCAGGCCGCGCACGGTCCCATCGGTGCGCTCCGCGCGGCCGACGGCCTGTCCGGTGACCTGCGTCGAGCGCGAGACCTGGCGCGAGATCTCCTGGAGCGATCCCGCCATCTCCTCGGATGCCGCGGCGACGGTCTGAACGTTCTCCGAGGTGCGCTCGGCCGCCGTGGCCGAGCCGCTGGCCTGCCGGTTGGTCTGCTCGGCGATCTCGGCCATTCCCCGCGCAGTCGCGTCCAGCTCGGTCGCGGCGGAGGACACGGTTCGCAGGATGTTGCCGACGCCGCTGTCGAACCGCGCGACGAGCTGCTCGATCGTGGCGGTGCGCCGTTCGCGGGCCGCCGCATGGGCGGCCTGCTCGGCTTCCAGCCTCGCCCGGTCCGCGGCGTTCTCCTTGAAGACCTGGACGGCCGAGGCCATCGCCCCGATCTCGTCGCGCCGCCCGGTTCCCGGAACCGCGACGGCATGGTTGCCGGCCGCGAGCGCCGCCATGGCGTCCGTCATGCCGCGCAGCGGGGCCAGGATGCGCCGACGGACCAGCACCAGGGACATGGCGATCAGAGCGCCCCCCGCGATGAGCGCGCCGAGGGCCAGGACCATGCGCCGCAGGGCGGCGCCGGACGATGCCTCGACCTCCGCCGCCAGCGCGGCGGTCGCGACCTTCTGGAGCTCCAGGATGGAGTCGATGCCACGGGTCGACGCCGCAATCCAGGCCGGGCCCTGCATGGGATAGTCCCCGCTGCCCGCGGCGGCATAGACATCCCGGCGGGTCCGCTCGAACTGTTCGAAGAAGGCGGCCTGCACCTTGGCGACCTCGGCCGCGACGGGGGGCTGCGCATGGCGCGACAGGATCTGGACCATGCTCCAGGCAAGCTCGACCTGGCCGCGCAAGCCGGACAGGAGCGCGGTTCGGTCAAGTCCGAGCGCCTCCCGCGCGGCCACGGCCGCGCCGACCTGCGCGCGCTCGCGCCCGGCGAACTCGCTCACCACCCAGGCGAAATGCCGGAGGTTCTGCAGGTCGGCCACCAGCGCCTGGCGTTCCAGGCTGGCCTGACCGATCTCCAGCCGCAGATCCTGGCTGCCCTGGATCAGGCGCGTGACAGTCGGGAACCAGGCCTTGGCGACCTCCGCGTCCCGCTTCTCCTTCGGCAGGACGAGATCGCGGTCCACCCTGCGCCGCAGCGCCTCGAGCGCGGCCGCGCTCGAGGCGACCTCGCGCAGGGCCGCGTCCTTTCCCTCGAACTCGGCTGAGGCCGACAGGGCCTTTACTGCACCAAGATAGGCATCCTCGGCCGCGGCCCGTCGCTGGCCGACCAGCGCCAGCGTCTCGGGGCCGGCTGGTGCCGGCGCCGCGAGGGCGGAGTTCGTGGCGCCGCGCTCCAGCGCCCAGTGTCCCGCCGCCAGCAGCAGCTGGTCGGCGATTGGATTTGCCTCGGCCACCGCGGCAGCACCGGCATAACGCTGCCAAGAGTCGCTGGCGATCCATGCGGTCGCGAGGAGCACCAGCGCCCCCAGCGCGGCCACGACGGACAGGATGAAACCGCGGATCGACATGCCGGCCTTCACGAAAGAGGTATGGCATAAGGGGTATGCGCCTGCCGTTATTTATCCGGGAATCGCGATCCTTGCTACGGGCGGCGCTCCGGCGCCCCTGCGGTAAAAAATCACGGGTGCGCTGCAACGGCGGGCTTGCCCGCGCCGTTGTAAAGGCATAGGTATCTGGCATCCGTGCGAAGACGGGGCGCTTGCGTCCGCCGGTCCGCACTCCATCCGGAGCTTTTCGTGAGCGACGACAGTCCGTCCAGTTAGGCGGACGGTGCCCGGCATCGTCCGCCTGCGTTCGAAACACCGAACCTGCAGGAGTGCGATGATGACGCGCAATCTCGCTGTCGAATTCCGTATCGCGGCCAACACGCTGCGCCAGCTCGCCAACCACAGCGACCCCCGCAAGGCGCAGCGCGCCCGGCAGATCCTCGAGGATCCCGCCCTGTTCCGCGCCTACGCCGAACAGCGCAGCCGCACCGTCCGCAGCCGCCGCAGCGAAGCCGAGGCAGCCTGAGGGTGCCGGGCCCGGCCGGCGTCAGGCCGCGCCGCGCAGCTCCTCCGCCGCGTTCAGGTCGACCGAGACGAGCTGGCTGACGCCGCGCTCGCCCATGGTGACCCCGAACAGCCGGTCCATGCGGGCCATGGTCAGGCGATGGTGGGTGATCAGCAGGAAGCGCGTCCCGCTGCGCCGCGCCATCTCCTCGACCATGGCGACGAAGCGGTCGACATTGGCCTCGTCGAGGGGCGCGTCGACCTCGTCGAGCACGCAGATCGGCGCAGGGTTGGTCAGGAACACGGCGAAGAGCAGGGCAAGGGCGGTCAGGGCCTGCTCGCCGCCCGACAGCAGCGACAGGATCTGCAGCTTCTTGCCCGGTGGGCTGGCGTAGATCTCCAGCCCCGCATCCAGCGGGTCCTCGGCTTCGGTCAGCTTGAGCTGCGCCCTTCCGCCGCCGAAGAGCCGCGTGAACATCTCCTCGAAATGGCCGGCCACCGTCTCGAACGACGCCAGGAGCCGCTCGCGCGCCTCCTTGTTCAGGCTTGAAATTCCCTGGCGCAGCCGCCCGATCGCCGCCGTCAGGTCCTCGCGCTCCGTCTGCATGGCGGTGATCTGCTGCTCCAACTCGGACGCCTCGCGCTCGGCCAGGAGGTTCACCGGTCCCATGGTCTCGCGCTCGCGCACGAGCCGCTCGAGCCTCTGCTCGACCGAGGCCAGTTCGGGCAGGGGCTCGCCCTCATCGAAGCCGGCGAGCTCGCGCACCTGCTCCGGCGTGCATTCCAGCCGCTCCACGATGCGCTCGCGCACGGCCTCGCCGGCCTGCATGGCGGCGGCGACCGCCGCCTCGGCGCGCACGCGCTCCTCGCGGGCGGAGCCCAGATCGGTCTCGGACTGGCGCAGGCGGCGCTCGGCCTCGGCAAGGCTGCGCTCGGCCTCCGCCAGCGTGTCGGCGGCGCGCCGTCGGCTACGCTCGGCTTCCGCGATGCGGTCCAGCAGGGCCGAGCGCTCGGCCGCGATCTCGGCGGGCCGGTCGGCCAGGGTCTCCAGCTCGGCGCGGGCCTGCTCAGCCCGCTCGCGCAGCTCCGCCAGGCGTTCGTCGGCGCCGACGGAGCGCGAGCGCCAGCCCTGGGCCTCGGCCTCGATGGCGCCCAGTCGCTGGCGCCGCGCCTGCGCCTCGCGGGCGAGCCGGTCCAGGGCGTTCTGCCGGTTGGCGAGATCGGCGCGGCGTTCCGCCAGGCTGGCGCGCAGCTCCGCGACCGCCTCGCGCACCGCAGCCGGCTCAGGCAGCTCGATCAAGGCCGAACGTGCCCCGACCGCCAGCGCCGCCACCTCTTCCAGATCGCCCTCGAGCCGCTCCACGGCCTCGTCCAGGGCGCCCAGGCGGGATTTCGAGGCGGCCGTCGCCTGCGCGAGGCGCGCCTGCGCCTCGCGGGCACGGCCGGTCTCTGCGAAAGCGGCGCGCACGGCTTCGCGCGCGGCACGGTCGCCGTCGGCGGCCTGCTCGCCGGCGCGCCGCGCGGCTTCGAGCCCGTCGCGCAGCGCGACCAGCCCGTCCGCCGCAGCCTCGATCTCGGTGCGCAGCTCGGCCAGCCGGTTGCGCTGGCGCAGCCGGACGGCCGCCGCCGTGGGCGCCCCGGGCGCCACCGAGAAGCCGTCCCAGCGCCAGCACCCGCCCTCGCGGCCGACCAGAACCTGGCCGGGCTGCAGCCCCGCCATCATGGCGCGGGCGGACGCCTCGTCCGCCACGACGCCGACCAGTGCCAGGCAGCGCTCCAGCGCCGCCGGCGCACGCACACGCGCCGCCAGCGGGGCCGCCCCGGCGGGCAGGGCCGGGGGGGTGGCATAGGCGGGCAGGGTGCGCCAGTGCACGGGCGCCGCCTCATCGAGCGGGGCCGTCAGCGCGTCCCCCAGCGCGGCGGCCAGCGCCGCCTCCCAGCCGGGCTCGACGGTCAGCGCGTCCACCAGCGGGGGGAACTGCTTCCCGCCCGCGGTGGCCAGCAGTTCGGCAAGGCCCTTCTCCTCGGCGCGCAGCTTCGCCTGGGTGCCCTCGGCGGCCTGCAGCGCCTCACGCGCGCGGGCCGCGTCGCGCTCGGCAGCGGCCCGGGCCTGCTCGGCGCCCTCGGCCTGCTCGCGGGCGATCTCCAGCCTTTCCTCGGCGGCAGCCAGGGCCTCCTCGGCCTCGCCCAGGTCGCCCGCCGCCGCGAGCTCGGCCTCGAGCTGCTCGCGTTGCCGGCGCGTCTCGTCCAGGCGCCTCGCGGCGGTCTCGCGCCGGCGCTCCAGCTCGGCGGCCTCGCGTTGCGCGGCGGCGCGGCGCGCCTCGTCCGCGGCGGCCTGCTCGGTCAGGCGCGAAAGCTCGCGGTCCAGCGCGTCCACGGCCTCCCGCGCCTCATCGAGCGCAGCGCGCGCCTCCTCCTCGGCCAGCGATTCCTCGCCCTGGGCCTCGATGAGCCCCTCGCGCTCCTCGGTCAGGCGCGCCAGGGCGGCGCCCGCATCCTCCGACAGCGCCCGCTCGCGCGTCAGGTCCGTCGCGACCTGGGCAAGCCGGCGCTCGTTGGCCGTGCGCGCCTCGGCGATGCGGCGCTCCTCGGCATCGAGCTGCTCGCGCTCGACGACCAGCCGCTGCAGCTGCGCCGCAGCGGCCTGCTCGGCGCGGCGCAGCTCGGGAAGTCCGGCGGCCGCGTCGGTCCGCTGGGCCGTCTCGTGCGCCGCGCGCGCCATCAGCTCTCGCACGGTCGCCTCGGCCGCCTCGAAGCCGGCGCGGGCGCGGGCGAGCTGCGTCTGGGCCGCGATCCAGCGCAGGTGGAGCTGGGCCGCCTCGGCCTGGCGGATATGCTCGGACAGGTTCCGGTAGCGGCTGGCCTGGCGGGCCTGCTTGCGCAGCCCGCCGAGCTGCGTGTCCATGGCCGCGATCACGTCGTCGAGCCGGACCAGGTTCTGCTCCGCCGCCTTGAGGCGCAGCTCGGCCTCGTGGCGGCGGGAATGCAGGCCGGTGATGCCCGCCGCCTCCTCCAGGATGGAGCGGCGCTCGGTCGGCCTGGCGTTGATCAGCGCCCCGATGCGGCCCTGGCTGACCAGGGCCGGGGAGTTCGCGCCGGAGGCGTTGTCCTGGAACAGGAGCTGGACGTCGCGCGCGCGGACGGACTTGCCGTTGATCCGGTAGTCCGATCCGGAGCCGCGCTCGATCCGGCGGATCACCTCCAGATCGTCGAACTCGTTGAAGCCCGCTGGGGCCGTGCGCCGCCTGTTGTCGATCAGCAGCGAGACCTCGGCCACGTTCCGCGCCGGCCGCCTGTCGGTGCCGCCGAAGATCACGTCGTCCATGTCGTCGCCGCGCATGCGCTTGGCCGAGGTCTCCCCCATGACCCAGCGGAGCGCTTCGACGAGGTTCGACTTGCCGCAGCCGTTCGGGCCCACGATCCCTGTCATGCCGGGCTCGATCACGAGCTCCGTCGCGTCGACGAAGGACTTGAAGCCCGAGAGGCGGAGCTTGACGAACTGCACGGCCCCTGCCGCCTCAGGCCCCGAGGCGGCCGAGCACCTCGGCGAAGCGGTCGATCGACTGGGCCCCGGAGAACTTCTCCTCGCGGTCGCCGCGGCGGAACACGAAGGTCGGGGTCGAGTTCACCTGGAAGCGCTGCTCGCCCTCCATGCGGATGTTCACGATCCCGTTCAGCAGCGCCTCGTTGGCCATGCAGGCGTCGAACTCCTGCTGGCCCACCCCGGCAAGGCGTCCGGTCTGCGACAGCGCCTTCAAGGGATCCTGGGCCCGCGACCAGGTCTCCTGGCTGCGGAACAGCACGTCGAGCACGCCGAAATAGCGCTCGGGCGCGGCGCAGCGCGCCAGCATCGAGGCACGGAGCGCCGCGGCGTCGAACGGGAAGTCGCGGAAGATGATCCGGACCTTGCCGGTATCCACGTAGCGCTTCTTCAGTTCGGGCAGGGTATTCGCATGGAAAGCCGCACAGTGCGGGCAGGTCAGCGAGGCGTACTCGATGATCGTGACGGCCGCGTCCGGGCTGCCGAGGACGCGGTCCTTCAGCATGTCCTCGGTGGTCCGCGGCGCACCGGGTTCCGGCCGCGCGGCGGGCGCCGCTGCCGGCGCGGCCGCGGTCTGCGCGGGCGTCGCTGCCGGGGCGGGCGCGGGCGCCGCGGGCGCCGGCGTGGCGGGCACGGCAGCGGTGCCGGCCGGCTGGCTCGGGATCACCTCCGCGGTGCGGCTGCCGCTGCCCCCGCGCAGGCCGACCAGGGCGGCGATCGCGACCACAACCACCACGGCCGCAACGATCAACATATATCGGCGCAAAATCGCCTCCTGCCTACCACATGTTGTAACTATAACGAGACCACTCCGGCCGGAGCAAGACCTTCGGCCGGTCAGCGGTCCCCGCGTGAAGCGATCGCCTGGCCCAGGCGGACCAGCGCATCGCGCAGGCCTTCGTCCTCCACCTTTGCGGCGGCTTTGCGGATGCGGTCATCCTCGGCGGCGGGCACCGGCCTGATCCGCCTTGCGGGCCGTGGCGGCGGCGCGGCCTGGACGATCTTCAGCCGGGCCACGGCGCCATATCCGAAGAAACCGTTGATCCGTTCGACGAGCTGTGGCTCCGCGTGCTGGATCTCGAGCGCCGCGGGTCCGAGCGCGCGCACCAGAAGCGTCGCCCCCTCGCGCCGGCCGGCGGGGAAGGTCAGCTTGACCGGGACGGCGCGCGCCGCGAGATCGGAACCCATCACCGTTCCCCAGTCGCCCAGGAGCGCGCCGAAGGCCTGACCCTTCTTGCCCAGAGCCTGGGATGCGACGGCTGGGACGACTCGGGACAGCGGGCGGGGGCCGGGCACGGCCGGATCTCCTCGGTCAGGGCGCCGCACGGCGGGCTTGGGGGCGGAGGCTGCAGGCACCATAGTTAAAGGACCCTTCCCGCCGCGACAACCCGCATGGACAGCCCGATCTCTGAAGCATCAGCGCTTTCCTCCCGCATGCTCGCCTGGTACGACCGCCACCGCCGGGACCTGCCCTGGCGGGCCCGTCCCGGGGAGGTCGCGGACCCGTACCGAGTCTGGCTGTCGGAGGTGATGCTCCAGCAGACCACGGTCCAGGCGGTCGCGCCCTATTTCCAGCGCTTCACCGAGCGCTGGCCGACGGTGCAGGCGCTGGCATCCGCCGATCTGGACGCGGTGCTCCATGCCTGGGCCGGGCTCGGCTATTACGCCCGCGCCCGAAACCTGCACCGCTGCGCGCAGGTCGTCGCTTTCGAGCATGGCGGCCGCTTTCCGGACACCGAGGAGGCGCTGCGCCGGCTTCCCGGCATCGGCGCCTACACCGCGGCCGCGATCGCCGCCATCGCCTTCGACCGCCCCGCGGCCGTGCTGGACGGCAACATCGAGCGCGTGATCTCGCGCGTCTTCGCGGTTGAGGACCCGCTTCCGGGATCCAAGGAGACGCTCCGCCGGCTCGCCGGAACGCTGACGCCCGATCTCAGGCCCGGCGACTACGCCCAGGCCCTGATGGATCTGGGATCCTCGATCTGCGTGCCGCGCAGGCCGCGCTGCATCCTGTGCCCCTGGTCGGACGCCTGCCGCGCCCGGGCCCTGGGCATCCAGGAGGACCTGCCCCGCAAGGCCGCCAAGGCGGAGCGCCCGGTGCGCCGCGGCATCGCCTTCTGGCTGGTGAACCCCGAGGGAGCGGTGCTGCTGCGCCGCCGACCTGAGGAGGGCATGCTCGGCGGGATGATGGAGGTTCCCTCGACGCCCTGGCTGGCCGGCCCGGCGCCGGAGCTTGCGGATGCGATCGTCGCAGCCCCGGTCGCTGTCCCGCCCGCTACGGCCTGGCGGCCGCTGCCGGGGGTCGTGCGCCATGCATTCACCCATTTTCCTCTGGAACTCGTGGTCGCCGCGGCCGTGGCCGGCGAGGGCTGGCGCGCGGTCGAGGGTGTCTGGGCCCCGGTGGACCGGCTCGCGGACTTCGCGTTGCCGACGGTGATGATGAAGGTCGTGCGCCATGCGCTTTCCAAGACCTGATGGTCGGGGCCGGGACGGACGCGCTGCGAATTGGGATGGGTGAGGGAATCGTGAGGCTTTCCTGTTTTGCGGCGCGGCTGGCGTTCCTGGCGGTGCTCCTCGCATCCGGGGCGGCGGCCGCGCTGGGCGGCGCGGGCGCTGCGCATGCGGCGCCAGGCGCCGACCCTGCGCCGGGCAAGCCGGTGGCCCTGGAGCTGGCGCTCGCCGTGGACGTGTCTGCCAGCATCTCGGGCGGGGCGATGGACTTCCAGTTCCGCGGTCATGCCCAGGCCTTCCGGGACCCGCGGCTGATCCAGGCCATCGAGGCCAGCGGCGGCACGGGGGTCGCCGTGGCGGTGATCGGCTTCTCGGGGCCGGGCAGTGCGCGGGTGCTGGTCCCCTGGACGCTTGTGCGCGGCGCCGCCGATGCCCGCGCCTTCGCTGACCGCGTCGAGGCGATCGCGCGTCCCGAAGGCGCGGGCAGCACCGCCATCGGCAGCGCGCTCGATGCGATTCGGCCCATGTTCGCGGGGAACGGCTTCTCCGGCGCCCAGAGGACCGTGGACATCGTCAGCAACGGCTTCTCCAATGGCGGGGCCCCCGTCGAGGCCGCCCGCGACCGCGCGGTGGCGGATGGCCTCACGGTCAACGCGCTGGTGATCCTGGACGAGTACGACTGGCTGGAGGGCTACTTCGCGGAGAGCGTGATCGGCGGCCCCGGCTCCTTCGTGCGTACGGCCGAGAGCCGGGAGAGCTTCGCCGAGGCGCTCGTGCAGAAGCTGATCGCCGAGATGGTCCAGGTGCGGCCGGTCGAGGGAGGCGCCGATTTCGCCGCCCTCGCACCCGAGCCGGTTGGTTCTTCGCGGCTCATTGCGGCTTCCCTTCGGGGCGCTCGCCGGAATCGTTGATCGTTTTTCCGTAATCTGCGACGCTCCGCGCCCAGCCCAGCGGAAGACAGGGAGGACGGCATGGGGGCGCCTCTTCGCTTGAACCGTCTGCGCGTCGCCGTTGCGGCGGCGCTGATCGCCGCGCTCGCCACCTTGGGTGCCCTGGCGCCGAGCGCCGCCCGGGCTCAGGAGCCGTCGGCCCTGTCCATTCTCCTGACGGAGCTGGAGGGGCTGCTCGGCCGTCCGCTGGACGGGGCCGAGCGGACGCGCTGCCTGGATGCCGGGCGCCGTGCCGTTTCGGCCCTGCGCGAGCAGGACCTCGTCTTCATGCATTCGGTCGCCGGGCTGCTGGGGCTTTCGCCCGAGATGCTGCGCGACCTGAGCACGGGCGCCATCGATCCTCCCCTGGCCGAAACCCTGCTGGGCCGGCCCCTCAGCCCTGCCGAGCGGGCCCGCCTCGACGAGCTCCGCAGCTCCCACGACCTCGCGGTCGCGCCGGTCCGCGGCGCCTATGCCCGCGACATCGCCAGCGCGACGGGCCTGCCACCGCCGACGGTCCTGCCGCTGCTCCCCCGGACGGGCATCTGAGACGGGCATCTGAGGGGTGCCCCGAATCGGGCGTCGCGCCGCGGGCGAGGCCGGGTTTCAATGAGCGCGTGCGTCCTTCATGAAACGTGACAAGCAGGCGGCGAGCGGCTATCACCGACCTGCCGGTGCTCCTTTATTGAACGAGACCCCGACGTGACCGCTTCCGCAACCATCGTTCCGGTGATCCTCTCCGGAGGCTCGGGATCCCGTCTCTGGCCGCTTTCGCGCGAGAACTATCCGAAGCAGCTTCTTCCGCTGATGTCCGAGCGGTCCATGCTGCAGGAGACGGTGGCGCGGGTGCTGGGGAGGCCGCAGGTCTCGAACCCCATCGTGGTCTGCAACGAAGCCCATCGCTTCATCATCGGCGAGCAGCTCCAGCAGATGGGCTGCACGCCCGAGACCATCGTGCTTGAGCCCTGCGGGCGCAACACGGCGCCCGCCATCGCCATCGCGGCGGAGCTGGCGCGCGAAAAGGACCCCGACTGCCTGCTTCTGGTGCTGCCGGCCGACCATCACATGGAGGATGCGGAATCCTTCGGCGCCGCGGTCGAGAAGGGCTGCGCGGCGGCCTGCCAGGGGGCGCTGGTCACCTTCGGGGTCGAGCCGACGGGCCCCAATACCGGCTACGGCTACATCCGCCGCGGCGAAGCCTGGGGCGACAGCGGCGTGTTCCGCGTCGCGAAGTTCGTCGAGAAGCCGCCCGCCGACGTCGCCGAGACCTATGTCGCCTCGGGCGAGTATTTCTGGAACGGCGGGATGTTCCTGTTCCGCGCCTCGACCTTCGTCGAGGAGCTCGAGCGCTTCGAGCCCGGCGTGATGAAGGCCTGTCGCGAGGCGCTCGCGAAGGGGCGCCGCGACCTCGACTTCCTGCGCCTGGACGAGCCGTCCTTCGCTGCCTCGCCCAACATCTCCATCGACTACGCGGTGATGGAGCGCACGGCCAACGCGGCGGTCGTGCCGCTGCGCGCGGGCTGGACCGATATCGGTGCCTGGTCGGCGCTGTGGGAGATCGGCGGGCGCGACGACCAGGGCAACATCGGCATCGGCGACGTGGTCTTCGAGGGATCGCAGGACTGCTACGTCCGTTCCGACGGCGTGCTGACCGGCGTGGTAGGCCTCAAGGACGCCGTCGTGGTGGTGATGAAGGATGCGGTCCTCGTGACGGACCGCAACCACGCCCAGGACGTCAAGCGCCTGGTCGAGCGGCTGAAGACCTCCGGCCGCCATCAGACGGCCGATCACCGCGTGGTGCACCGGCCCTGGGGCGCCTACGAGACGCTGCATGCGGGCGACCGCTTCCAGGTCAAGGCGATCACGGTGAAGCCCGGACGCAAGCTGTCGCTCCAGAAGCATTTCCACCGGGCCGAGCACTGGGTCGTCGTGACCGGCACCGCGATCGTCACCCGCGACGACGAGACGTTGCTGGTCCGCGAGAACGAGTCCGTCTACCTGCCGCTCGGCTGCGTCCACCGGCTGGAGAACCCGGGCAAGGTGATGCTCAACCTGATCGAGGTCCAGTCGGGCACCTATCTCGGCGAGGACGACATCGTCCGCATCGAGGACGATTACCGGCGGGTCTGAGGACGGCAGGTCCGCGGGCGCCGGTTCTGAGGAGGGTCCCCCGGGGAGGGGCCCGGAAGAAGGGAATGCCAGGTTGAACTCCGATATCCATCGCTTCGATCCGACGGTCCTGCGGGAATACGACATCCGCGGGATCGTCGGGCGGACCCTGACCGAGGCCGACGCCAGGGCCGTGGGCAGGGCCTTCGGCACCATCGTCCGCCGCCAGGGCGGCGAGCTGGTCTGCGTCGGCTACGATGGACGGCTGAGTTCCCCCGCGCTCGAAGCCGCCGCGGTGGAAGGTCTGGTCTCCACCGGCCTCCGGGTCGAGCGCATCGGCCTCGGGCCGACGCCCATGCTGTATTTCGCGGTGCGCAACCGCGAGGCCGCGGCCGGGCTGATGATCACGGGCTCGCACAACCCGCCCGAGTACAACGGCATCAAGATGATGCTGGGCAAGGGACCGGTCTACGGCGATGCCATCCAGGAGCTCGGCCGCATCGCCGCCGCGGGGGCCTATGCCCGCGGCGAGGGCTCCGAGAGCCGCATCGACCTGCGCGACACCTATGTCGAGCGCCTGACGGCCCAGTACCGGGCCCCAAAGGGGCTGAAGGTGGCCTGGGATGCTGGCAACGGCGCCACCGGCGAGGTGCTGCGCCGCCTGGTCGCAAGGCTGCCGGGCGAGCACGTGCTGCTCTTCGACGAGATCGACGGCAACTTCCCGAACCATCACCCCGATCCCACGGTGCCCGAGAACCTCGTGCATCTGCGCAAGGCCGTCGCGGAGCATGGCTGCGACCTCGGCATCGGCTTCGACGGTGACGGCGACCGGATCGGTGCGATCGACGGGCTCGGGCGCATCGTCTGGGGCGACCAGCTCGTCGCCATCTACGCGGCCGAGGTACTGGCCGAGAAGCCCGGCGGCATCGTGATCGCCGACGTGAAGTCCTCGGACACGCTCTTCGCCGAGGTCGCGCGCCTGGGCGGCAAGCCGCTGATGTGGAAGACCGGGCATTCCCTGCTGAAGGCCAAGATGGCGGAGGTGGGGGCGCCCCTCGCCGGTGAGATGAGCGGGCACATCTTCTTCGCGGACTGGTACGGCTTCGACGACGCGCTCTATTGCGGGGTGCGGCTGGTCTCGCTGCTGGCCAAGGGTGGCGTCTCCCTGTCCGCGCTCAAGGACCGGCTACCCGCCGTCCTGAACACGCCCGAGACCCGCTTCCAGGTCAGCGAGGAGCGGAAGTTCGCCGTCGTCGAGGAGGTCCGGGCACGCCTGGCCGAGGCGGGCGCCAAGGTGGACGCGACCGACGGTGTCCGGGTCAGCACGCCCGACGGCTGGTGGCTCCTGCGCGCCTCCAACACCCAGGACGTGCTGGTGGTCCGCGCCGAATCCGCCTCGCCCGACGGGCTGGAGAGGCTCAAGGACGTCGTGAAGGATCAGCTCGGCCGGTCGGGCGTCGCGGCGCCCGAGGGCTTCTGACAGGCCACGTCGACGCAAGCCCGTAGCCGCCCGAGAAGAGGATCGAGATGCTGAAGGCTAGAAAGCGCGTACTGGTGACCGGCGGGGCGGGCTTTCTGGGCTCGCATCTCTGCGAGCGGCTGCTGGCCGCCGGCGATCACGTGATCTGCGCGGACAATTTCTTCACGGGCCAGCGGGACAATATCGCGCACCTGATCGCCAATCCTTACTTCGAGGTGATCCGGCACGACGTCACCTTCCCGCTCTACATCGAGGTCGACGAGATCTACAACCTGGCGTGCCCGGCCTCGCCCGTGCACTACCAGCACGACCCGGTCCAAACCACCAAGACCTCGGTGCACGGCGCCATCAACATGCTCGGCCTGGCCAAGCGGCTGGGCTGCAGGATCCTGCAGGCCTCGACCTCCGAGGTGTACGGCGACCCTTCGGTCCATCCGCAGCCTGAGAGCTACTGGGGCAACGTGAACCCGATCGGCCCGCGCTCCTGCTATGACGAGGGCAAGCGCTGCGCCGAGACGCTGTTCTTCGATTACCGCCGACAGCACGGCGTTCCGATCAAGGTGATGCGGATCTTCAACACCTACGGTCCACGCATGCATCCCAACGACGGACGCGTGGTCTCGAACTTCATCGTCCAGGCGCTGCAGAACCAGCCGATCACGGTCTATGGCAACGGCAGCCAGACGCGGTCCTTCTGCTACGTCGACGACCTGATCGAGGGCATGATCCGCCTGATGGCGACGCCGGACGAGGTCACCGGGCCGGTCAATATCGGCAATCCCGGCGAGTTCACGATCCGGCAGCTCGCCGAGAAGGTGATCGCGATGACGGGCTCCAAGTCGGAGATCGTCTCGCTGCCGCTGCCCCAGGACGACCCAAAGCAGCGTCGCCCCGACATCACCCTGGCCAAGCAGCTCCTCGACTGGGAGCCGCGGATCCCGCTGGAGCAGGGGCTCGTGCGCACCATCGAGCATTTCCGCTCGCTGATCGTCTGAGTCTCCGGCGCGGCCTTCAGCCCCCGCGCAGCCTCAGTCCGCGCGCACGTGCTCGATCTCGACGCCGGCGGCGCCCGCGTCGTGGAAGACATCGAGCTTCTCGATCCGGACCCGGACGGAGCGCACGCGCGGGTCGGCAAGGCACCGCTCGGCGATGCGGTGCGCCAGCGTCTCCACGAGGTTCACATGGCCGCGCGCGACCTCCTCGCGGGCCGCGATGACGGCGTCCTCGTAGGACACGACATCGGACAGGTGGTCGCTGCCGAGCCCGTCCAGCAGGACGGCCATGTCGATCCCGACGCGGATCCGTTGCGGGCCCTGCCGCTCGTGCTCGTAGACCCCGATCCGGGCATCGAGGACGAGATCGCGGACGAAGACGCGCGCCGGCGTGGGGCCAGCGGTGCTGGTGGGCTTGTCCATGGGCGGGATGTAGCACCTCGCCCTGGACGGGCCAAGGAAAGACCGGCCGATCCGGGCGGCGATGGGCATGGGCCGTGCCGTGCAGGGAAGATTGCACCTTCAGCCCGGCGGTTTCGAGGCGGGCGCATGCATCCAAGGAGATCGCGCCGCGCCGCCGGATCGGGCGTACCGTAGCCTGCCCGGGGCCGGCAGCCTGCCTGGATCCTTCGCGATTCCGCTGTCTGCCCGGCGCCGCGGCGGCAGATGCGGGCCGGTGAAGACCGGAGGCCCTGCCATGCGCCTCGAGAACGATGGACGATCAGCGTGGGAGGACAAGCCATGAGCAATGAAAACGTCCACTCCGGCCAATGCTTCTGCGGCGCGGTCGAGGTGACCGTCACCGGCGAGCCGGACGTGATGGGCTACTGTCACTGCGCCGACTGCCGTGCATGGTCCGCCGGCCCGGTGAACGCGTTCACGATCTGGTCGCCCGAAGCCGTGCGCATCACCAGGGGCGCGGAGAACGTCGGCAGCTACCAGAAGACGGAGAACAGCATCCGCAAATGGTGCAGGACCTGCGGCGGCCACCTGCTCTCGGAGCATCCGATATGGGGCGTGACCGACGTCGCTGCCGCGGTGCTCCCCGACCTTCCGTTCAGGCCAGCCCTGCACGTGAACTATGCGAGCACGGTGCTTCCGATGCGGGACGGCCTGCCCAAGCAGAAGGACTTCCCCGCGGAGATGGGCGGATCCGGAGAGCTGCTGCCGGAGTGACCCGTCCTGGCGCAAGAGAAGGGGCGCGCTGGCGGGCGCCGGTTCCGAGGGAGCCAGGGAGATCGGGGGCGCGGCCTAGGCGGCCGCGACCCGGACCAGCAGCTTGCCGAAGTTGCGGCCCTCGAGCAGGCCTATGAGCGCATCCGGCGCGTTCTCGATCCCGTCCACGACGTCCTCGCGATAACGGATCCGCCCTTCCTTCAGCCAACCGCCGACATCGCGCCGGAACGCGTCCGCCTGCGCCGCGAAGTCGCCCACGATGAAGCCGCGCAGCATCAGCCGCCTGTTGAGGATGGCGCGCATCAGCAGGGGCGAGCGATCGGGCCCCGGCGGTAGCCCGGTGTCGTTGTAATGCGCGACGAGGCCGCAGACCGGCACCCGGGCGAAGGCGTTGAGCAGCGGAAGCACGGCGTCCCAGACCGCGCCGCCGACATTCTCGAAGTAGACGTCGATGCCATCGGGACATGCGGCCGCCAGCCGTTCGGCCATGGCGGGATCCCGGTGGTCGACCGCGGCGTCGAAGCCGAGTTCGTCGAGGAGATAGCGGCATTTCTCGGGGCCGCCTGCGATCCCGACCGTACGGCATCCCTTGATGCCTGCGATCTGCCCGACGAGCGATCCAACCGGCCCCGCCGCAGCCGCCACGACGACCGTCTCGCCGGGCTTCGGCTCGCCGATCGAGAGAAGACCCACATAGGCGGTCATGCCGGGCATGCCGAGGACCCCCAGCGCCGTCGAGACGGGTGCCGCCTCGGGATCGAGCCTGCGCAGGTCCGTGCCGTCCGAGAGCGCGTATTCCTGCCAGCCCGAGCGGCACAGCACGATGTCGCCCTCCGCGTAGCCGGGATGCTGCGACGCCGTCACGACGGAAACCGTGCCGCCCCCCATGACGTCGCCCACGGCGATCGGATCCACATAGGATTTCGCATCGCTCATTCGGCCGCGCATATAAGGGTCGAGGGACAGCCAGAGCGTGCGCAGCAGGACCTGACCCGGTGCGGGCTGCGGGACGGGGATCGCCTCCAGGCGGAAGTCGGCAGCGCTCGGCCGGCCTCGCGGCCGCGAGGCGAGCACGATGCGGCGGTTCAGGGGATCGGTCACGGCGCTTTCTCGTCTCCGGGTGGCGCGGTTCCGCGGGCCGCATCGGCGGGCCGTCTTGCGACCCCGGGATTGCTCCAGGGCCCGAGACGCGCGCTTGCAGCCTGTGGTGGACCACCAACAGGACGCGGACGCTTTCGTCGATGCCGCGGTGCCGGACCGGCTTCGATTTCTGTGGTGACGGACGGGCAGGAGTCGCCGCCCTATACCGTCGGCAGCTTCGATCGGTCTTCCTCCGAGTGCCGACTCCTCATAAAGTTTAACAATTATAAAAATAGGGCCGGCGCGGGCGATCCCGCGTGGCGAAGGGGGAGGGAATGTCGATGAACGCGACAGGGAAGCCCCCGGGGCCGGGCCGCCGGCCTCTTGCGGCACCCGCCGACGAGGCGGGCCGAAGCCCGGAGCCCCGCGGACCCGACGACCAGGCTGTCGACATGGGCGGGCTCGCGACTACCGTCGGATACGTGATGCGCCAAGCCCAGACACGCGTCCTCGAGGATTTCTCGCGCTCGCTGGAGGCCCTCGGCCTGAGGCCCGCGCAATTCAGCGTGCTCCTGGTCATCGACCGGAATCCGGGACTGAAGCAGTCGCAGGTCAGCGCGGTTCTGGGAATCCAGCGGACGAACTTCGTCGCGATGGTGGACGAGCTCGAGCGCCTCGGGCTGGCGCTGCGCGAGCCGGTGCCGAACGACCGACGCTCCTATGCGCTGGTGCTGACCGATGCGGGGCGCCATGCGCTGGCCGAGGCGCTGCGACTGCAGGCGCTGCACGAAAGACGCATCGAGGAGGCGCTTGGCGCGAGCGGCCGGGAGACGCTGCTGCGCCTGCTCGGCATCATCCTGTCCATGCGAAGCGACGGAGCCGCCCCGCATCCAGGGGCGGGCACGGCCGTCAGTTCTGGACGCCCTGACGCATCTCGGTGATCAGGCGCTGGCGCAGCAGGTCGATCGGGGCGAGCTCGCTGCCTTCCTCGAAGTGCCAGAAGGTCCAGCCGTTGCAGGCCGGCAGGCCCTGGACGGCGGCCCCGACCTGGTGGATCGAGCCGGCATGGGCGCCCAGGGCGTTCTCCGAGATCAGCGTGCCGTCGGCGCGCACCCGTGCGCTGTGGCGGCGGCGCAGGTCCTGCAGCAGCGTGCCGGGGTGCAGCAGTCCGCGCTCCACCAGCCAGCCGAAGGGGACCCGGGGCGCCTGGCGCTTGCTGGGCGCGTAGAGGACATCCTTCTCCGGCGCCTCCTGGACGGCGGCGATGCGCCGCGCCGCGAGGCCGGCATAGGCGTGCTCGCGCTCGATGCCAAGCCAGCGGCGGCCCAGGCGCTTCGCGACGGCGCCGGTGGTGCCGGTGCCGAAGAACGGGTCGAGCACCAGGTCCCCGGGCTCGGTCGCCGCCATCAGGATGCGGTAGAGCAGCGCTTCGGGCTTCTGGGTCGGGTGCGCCTTCTCCCCGTTGTCGTCCTTCAGCCGCTCGGACCCCGTGCACAGCGGGAACAGCCAGTCGCTGCGCATCTGGAGATCGTCGTTCAGGCTCTTCATCGCCTCGTAGGCGAAATGATACTTTGCGTCCCGCGACTTGGCGGCCCAGATCAGCGTCTCGTGGGCATTGGTGAAGCGCCGCCCACGGAAGTTCGGCATCGGGTTGATCTTGCGCCAGACGATGTCGTTCAGGATCCAAAAGCCGAGGTCCTGGAGGATCGCGCCGACCCGGAAGATGTTGTGGTAGCTGCCGATCACCCAGAGCGCGCCGTCGTCCTTGAGCACGTGGCGCGCCCCCGCGAGCCAGTCGCGGGTGAAGCGGTCGTAGGTCTCGAAGTCGGAGAAGCGGTCCCAGTCCTCCTCCACCCCGTCGACCCGGGTGTGGTTCGGGCGCAGCAGCTCGCCCCCGAGCTGCAGGTTGTAGGGCGGGTCCGCGAAGACGAGGTCGGCGATGCCGGCGGGAAGCCCCTGCATCAGGGCCGCGCAGTCGCCGACCAGGATGCGGTCGGGCTCGAAGGGGACGGGGCTTGGGTCGACGGCGCGGAGCTTCATGGCGCGGAGAATGAGTCCCGGCCGAGTCGGCGTCAATCCAAATCTTGACGCGAATTTCCGAGGAGAGTCTTGGGAATCAGGCGCTTAGCCGGGAAGCGGCCGAGCGTCGGGGGTGGCCACGCCCGTTGCGCGTGCCCGAGACCTCGGGAAAGGCGGTCTTGAACGATCGAGCAGATATTCCGGACGCGCAATTATTCATCGTACGAAGCCCGCCGCCTATGCTTCCGGCGTCGCAACCGGAGGTCCGCCATGGAAACCACAGAGCCCAAGGTCGTCGCTATCACGGGCGCGAGCAGCGGCATCGGCGAGGCGACCGCGCTTCTGCTGGCCGCGCGCGGCGCGAAGGTGGTGCTGGCCGCACGCCGGCCCGACCGGCTGAAGCTCCTCGCGCACCGCATCGCCGATGCGGGCGGAGAGGCCATCTATGCCCGCACGGATGTGAGCCGGCGCAGCGATCTCGCCGATCTCGTCAAGCTCGCATGCGGCGTCTACGGACGCCTCGACGTTCTCGTCAGCAATGCCGGCGTGATGCCGATCTCCCGGCTCGACGAATTGCGGGTCGAGGACTGGGAAATGATGGTCGACGTCAACATCAAGGGCGTCCTCTACGGCATCGCCGCGGCACTGCCGGTCTTCCGCAGGCAGGGATACGGGCATTTCGTCAACGTCGCCTCGACGGCCGGGCACAAGACGGTGCCTACCCAGGCGGTCTATTCGGGCACGAAGTTCGCCGTGCGCGCCATTTCCGAAGGGCTGCGGCAGGAGGCCGGCGAACGGCTGCGCGTGACGGTCGTCTCGCCCGGCATGGTGCACACGAACTTCGCGGACGGCATCGCCAGCGAGGACGTGCGAACGCAGCTCCTCCGCCTTCGCGACAGCATCGCGATGACGCCGGACGCCGTCGCCCGTGCGATCTCCTTCGCCATCGATCAGCCGCCCGAGATCGACGTGAACGAGATCGTGCTCCGCTCCACCGCGCAGGTGTAGCGGGCGGGGCCGGGAGCTCGGACGGGCCCGGCGGCGCCATTCACCGGGGTGCGGCGGGCAGCACCTCACCCTCCGCCCGCGAGCGGTAGTGCCTGGGCGCCAGCCCGGTGCGGCGCTTGAAGGCATTGCTGAAGGCGCTTTCCGAGGTGTAGCCCAGCGACAGCGCAAGCTGCGAGACCGGGGCCGTGCCCTCCCGCAGGCTGCGTTCCGCAAGGCGCATGCGCCAGTCCAGCAGGTAGGCCAGAGGCGCAACCCCCGCAGCGGCCTTGAACCGCAGCGCGAAGCTCGTGCGGGACATGCCGACCGCACGCGCCAGCTCGTCCAGCCGCCAGGCCCGCCCGGGGTCGGCATGCATCATGCGAAGGGCGGGGGCGATGCGGGCGTCGCGGAGGGCGCCGATCCAGCCCAGGCCCGTGCGGTCCGACCCTGCCAGCCAGGATCGGATGACGTGGAGGAACAGAAGCTGGGCGAGCTGCTCGGAAGCCAGGGCGGCGCCCGGAAGGTCGGCGGCGACCTCCTTCACGAGCTGGTCGATGATCCAGCGCATGGCCGCGGCCTCGGACGAGCCGGCATCGACATGGATCAGCGGCGGCAGGACCTCCGCCAGTACTCCGCCACGCACGGGATCCAGCACGACATGGCCGCCGATGGCGAGAAATCCGCTCCCGTCGCCGACGCTTGCCACGTTGCCGATGGCATCGGCGAAGACCCGGGCGCCGTCCATCTCGGGCGCGCCGGGGGCGCCTGCCAGCGCGAAAGGGCGCCCTGCGCCAAGCATCGCAACGTCGCCCGTGCCGAGGCGCCGGGGATCTTCCGCGCCCTCGACCGAGAGCCAGCACCCGCCCTTCACCACGGCCACGAACTTGATGTCCTCGGGCGGCGGGAAACGCAGCGCCCAGTCTCCCCCAGCCGCAAGGCTGCCCGACATCCTGAACCGGGCGCCGGCCAGCAGCACGACGTCGGTGAGCGGATCGCCCCTCATGCCGGGAGGTCGGCGCCCCGCAGGCCGAGGGCGAGCTGCTCGGCGACGGGCGCGAAGCTGCGGCGGTGGTGCGGCGTTGGACCCAGGTGGGCGAGAGCTGCCCGGTGCTCGGCCGTGCCGTATCCCGCGTTGCGCTCCCAGCCGTAGCCCGGGAAGGCCTCGGCGAGCTCGGCCATCATCGCATCGCGCGCGACCTTGGCGACGATCGAGGCGGCGGCGATCGACAGGCAGCGCGCATCGCCCTTGACCACCGCGCGGCCGCGGCAGGGAAGGGGCGGCAGCAGGTTGCCGTCGACCAGCGCGAGGTCGGGCACGACGCCGAGGGACGCGATGGCCCGCTCCATGGCGAGATGGCTCGCGCGCAGGATGTTCAGCGCGTCGATCTCCTCGACGCTGGCAAGGCCGAGCCCGATCCAGGCGTGCTCGCGCAGCGCAGGCGCCAGGTCATCGCGCAGGGCGCGCTTCAGGGCCTTGGAATCGTCGATGGCATCGGCCAGCCAGCCCGGCAGGCTCTGGTGCGGCAGGATGGCCGCCGCGGCGACGACGGGGCCCGCCAGGGGGCCGCGGCCGACCTCGTCCACGCCGCAGACGAGCGCGGCCGTGCCGTGGCCGGCGGCGGTCTCGAGCGAGAAGTCGGGGCGGAGGGCGATCACGGAAGGCACGGCCGAGACATAGCCCGGGCGGCGGGACCTGCCAACCGCGGATTGGCCAACTACGGATTGGCGGGCCGCGGCGGCGCTACACCTTCGCGTCCCGCTCCCGGGGTCAGGCGAGATCGAAGACCAGGACCTCGCTCGCGTCCTCCGCCGTCAGGACGAGGCTTGCCTCGCCGGTGACGGCGGCCCCGTCGCCGGCACGCAGGGGCCGGCCGTTCAGGCTCAGCCCGCCGCGCGCCACCTGCACCCATGCGGCGCGGCCGGGCCGAAGGTCGAGGCCCGCGGTCTCGCCGGGCGCCAGGAGCCCCGCATGGAGGTCGACGTCCTGGTGCACGGTGACGCTGCCTTCGCGCCCGTCGGGCGAGGCGACCAGGTGGAGGCGGCCGCGTCTTTCCTCGGCCGGGAAGGCCTTCTGCTCGTAGCCGGGGGCGAGGCCCCTGCGCTCGGGCAGGATCCAGATCTGCAGGAAATGCGCGGGGTCCGTGGCCGAGGCGTTGTACTCGCTGTGGCGGATGCCGCTCCCGGCGCTCATGCGCTGGACCTCGCCCGGTCGGATCACCGAGCGGTTGCCCAGGGAGTCCTCGTGCTCGAGTCCGCCCTCGAGAACGTAGGAGAGGATCTCCATGTCGGCATGCGGATGCGGCGGAAAGCCCGCGCCCGGCGCGATGCGGTCCTCGTTGATCACACGCAGGGCGCGGAAGCCCATATGCGCGGGATCGTGATAATGGCCGAACGAGAAGCTGTGGCGGCTGTCGAGCCAGCCCAGCGCGACGGTGCCGCGCTGCTCGGCATGACGGATCGCGATCATGGCGCTCGTTCCTCCAGGGCCGGTCGGATTTCGCCCCTGAGGATCGGCCTCCCGGCTCGCCGGCGCAATCGTCCTGGATGGAACCTTATCGTTGCCGGACCGGCAACGATCACCGCCGCTCGTACAGGAAGCGCGCGCGGATCGTGCCGTTGATGGCCCGCAGCTCATCCAGCACCTCGCTGGCCGCCGCCGTGCCGCCGTCGACGTCCATCACCACATAGCCGATCTCGCCGTCGGTCTGCAGGTACTGCGCGCCGATGTTCAGCCCGCGCGCGGTGAAGACGTCGATGATGCATTTCAGCACCCCGGGCGCATTGCGGTGCACATGCATGAAGCGCGTGCCCGAGGGACGGGTGGGGAGCTGCACCTGCGGGAAGTTCACGGCCCCGAAGGTCGCGCCGACATCCGAATAGTCCACGAGTTTGCGCGCGACCTCGTTGCCGATCCGCGCCTGGGCCTCGGCGGTGGATCCGCCGATATGCGGCGTCAGGATCGCGGTCGGGATGCCGCGCAGCGGCGACACGAAGGGATCGTCGGCCGCGGTCGGCTCGACCGGGAAGACGTCCATGGCGGCGCCGAGCAGGTGCCCGTCGGCCAGCGCCCGGGCGGCGGCGTCCACGTCCACCACGGTGCCGCGCGAGGCGTTGATCAGGAAGCTGCCCTTGCGCATGCGGCGGATCTCGGTCTCGCCGATCATGCCGGCGGTCTCGGCCGTCTCGGGGACGTGGAGCGAGACGACATCGGAGATGGAGAGCAGGTGCTCCAGGCTGCCGCAGGGCTCGGCCCGACCCAGCGGCAGGCGCGGCACCACGTCGTGGTAGACCACGCGCATGCCCAGCGCCTCGGCCAGCACGCTGAGCTGCGTCCCGATGTTGCCGTAGCCGACGATGCCGAGGGTCTTGCCGCGGACCTCCCAGCTGTTGGCCGCGGACTTGATCCATTCGCCCCGGTGCGTTGCCTCCGATTTCGGGAAGATGCCGCGCATCAGCATGATGATCTCGCCGATCACCAGCTCGGCCACGCTCCGCGTGTTGGAGAAGGGCGCGTTGAAGACGGGGATGCCCCGCCGGCGCGCGGAGTCGAGATCGACCTGGTTGGTGCCGATGCAGAAGCAGCCCAGGGCGATCAGCCGGTCCGCCGCCTCCAGGACACGCTCCGTGACGTTGGTGCGCGAGCGGATGCCCAGCAGGTGGACGCCCTTGATCTTCCGGATCAGGTCCGCCTCGTCCAGCGCCTTGGAAACCATTTCGACCTTGGCGTAGCCCGCGTCTGCCAGGTCCTTGGCGGCGTTGGCGTGGATCCCCTCCAGCAGGAGGACGCGGATCTTGTCCTTGGACAGGGAAAGCTTGGTCACCGGGTAGCCCTTCGTCGCACGGCGGGAAGGCCGCATTCCTACAGCCCGCGCGTGCGGCGCGGAAGGGGCCTTGTGGCCGCCGCGGACCGCTTCGCGCGCCGAAGCCGCGCAAATCCTACCCAAATTCGTGTCATCAAAAGTGGATGTGCCGTTCTGCGTCTTGAGGCAGGGAGAGCGCTGATGCTTCTTTAGTTTTGACTCTTATCAACTTAGGCGGACGATTGCCTCTCATGTCCTCTGCTTCCGACGTCAAGATCTCCTGGGGCCAGAAGGGCGGACCCGGGCAATGGTACCTGCCCGGCACCGACGTCTCGCGGTTTCCCGACCTGCCGGCTGGCGGGTCCGACCACTGGCCCTCGGTTGATTCCTTCTCCTGGAGCGTGAACGGCTCGCGCCTGGGCCTCGACGGCCTGCGCTACGCCGGCAAGCTCGGCATCTCCGCGCGCGAGACGGTGCTGGCGGATGGCAGTACCGGGATCCACCGGAGCTTCGAGAGCACCGGCGGGTGGGGCGCCCTCAAGAACCTTTCGGTCACCACGCGGGCGGATGCACAGCTGACGGTCCGCGACATCGTGCATGTAGACGTCCGGACCTCCGGCATCTGGGATCGTGATCCCGACGGCATCGGCTCGACGATCGAGATCCTCGGAGCCAAGCGCGGCAATGTCGTCACCGGCGCCGACAACGACACGATCCTGATCCAGCCGGTCAGCAACGGAAAGTTCTGGAACAACGAGTTCCGGATCTCCAGCGGCGGTGGGTCCGACACGATCATCGTCCGCACGCCTGCCGATGCCGAGCCGCAGACGTACCGCGGCAAGCCGCTGGTTACCGACGGCCATCTGACGACCGTGCATGTGGACGCCGGCGCGGGGAACGACATCATCCATCCCGGCGGCGCCCGCGAGATCATCGATGGTGCCGCCGGAACCCGCGACACCGTGATCTACGACGGCGCCTCCGAGGGAATCGTCGCCTTCCTGAACGAGGTCGGCGTGAAGCAGCCGCTGGTCGGCCGCGGCGGCGCCCAGGGCGACGTCCTGATCGGGGTCGAGCGGCTGGCGGGGTCGCCGTTCGACGACGTGCTGTACGGCAGTTCCGGTGACAACGACCTGATCGGCGGCCGGGGCGAGGACCTGCTGTACGGCGGAGCGGGCCACGATCATTTCGTGCTCGCCCTGGGGCACGGGAACGACTTCGTCGCCGACTTCGAGCGTGGCGAGGACACGGTGGAGATCCGCGGCGTCGGCATCGTCGACATCCGCCAGGAGCTGACGACCGTCCATGGCGTCGAAGGGTTGGCGATCCACCTCGCGGCGGGAGCCGGGGAGGGCGCGTCCTCGCTGTTCCTCGCGGGCGTCGAAGCGGAGCTCACGGCCTTCGCCGATGTCGGCGGCGATACCAACTGGCATGATGGGCTGATGCTCTCGTGACCGCCTGCGCCCGGCGGCGGCTCATGGCCGCCGCCGGGCGCGAACGGCCTCTCAGGACCCCGGTGCGCGTGGCGCGGACCAGCCGCGCTGGACACTGACAACCCGCAGCGTGAAGGCCACGACGACCCCCGCGATGGACACTGCGGCTTCCGGAAGGCCGAAACGGTCGCCGATCACCACGACCGCTGTTCCAATGAGGGCGGCCAGGGCATAGATCTCCTCCCGCAGCACGCGGGGGACCTCCGTCACCAGCAGGTCCCGGAGGGCGCCGCCGCCGACGGCGGTCAGCACCCCCAGCGCCATCGACGCGACGGGATCCAGGCCGAAGGCCAGGGCCTTCTGGCATCCGGTCACGGCAAACAGGCCGAGCCCCAGGGCATCGAGCACCATCACGGGCTTGCCCACCCGGTTCAGCGCGGGATGGAACAGGAAGGACGTCACTCCGGCCGCAAGGGCGACCAGCAGATATCGCTCGTCCTCCAGGGAGGCCGGCGGCGTGGCGCCGAGCAGGACGTCGCGCACCATGCCTCCGGCAATCGCCGCCGCGACGGAGAGAACGAGGACACCGAAGATGTCCAGACGGCGGCGGACGGCGAGCGTACCGCCGCTCAGGCCGAAGACGAAAGTGCCGAGGAGATCCAGGCCACGGAGGAGTACGGCGATGTCCATCATCGTGGGACGGGTATAGGCGCCTCGGTCCGGTACTGCAATTGGACGGCCCTACAGCAGGGCGAACTGGTCGCCCGGGCGCGGCGGCGGGCGGAACCGCGTGCAGTCGAGCCCCTCGAACCGACGCTGGTTCAGGCCTAGGCGCGCGCAGGCGAGTTCGAACCGGCGCGCCAGAAGGGCCGCGACCGGACCCTCGCCGCGCATGCGGCTGCCGAACTCCGAACGGTAGAGGGCGCCCCCGCGGGTCTGCCGCAGCAGCGATAGGACGCGCTCGGCCCGGTCGGGGGCATGGGTCCGCAGCCATTCCTGGAAAAGCTCGGCGATCTCGCGCGGGAGACGCAGCAGGATGTAGCTGGCGGCGGTGACCCCGGCTCCCGCGGCCACCTCCAGGATGCGCTCCATCTCGTGGTCGGTCAGGCCCGGGATCATGGGCGAGGCCAGCACCGCCGTCGGGATCCCGGCCTCCGACAGGAGCCGGAGCGTTTCGAGCCGCCTCGCCGGGGTGGCGGCCCGCGGCTCCAGCCGGCGCGCCAGGCCGGCGTCCAGCGTGGTCAGGGACAGACAGACCCGGACCAGGCGGCGCTCGGCCATCGGCGCAAGCAGATCCAGATCGCGGGCGACCAGGGCGGATTTGGTGATGATCACCACGGGCTGGTTGAAGGCCGAAAGCACCTCCAGGATGCGGCGGGTCAGGCGCTGGCCGCGCTCGACCGGCTGGTAGGGATCGGTGTTGGCACCGAGCGCCAGCGGCTTGCAGCGGTAGCCCGGGGCCCGCAGCTCGCGGTCCAGCAGCTCCGGCGCCTTCGGCTTGTGGAAGAGGCGGGTCTCGAAGTCGAGCCCCGGCGAAAGGCCGAGATAGGCATGGGTCGGCCGCGCGAAGCAGTAGATGCAGCCATGCTCGCAGCCGCGATAGGGGTTCACGGACTGGTCGAAGGGAATGTCGGGGCTGTCGTTGCGCGCGATGACGCTGCGCGCGCTGTCGACGCCCAGGACGGTGCGCAGCGGCGGCAGGTCCGGATCGGGTTCGACGGACGATCCCCAGCCGTCGTCGACCGTGACGCGCGCCTCGGCCTCGAAGCGGCCGGTGCGGTTGCTGACGGCGCCGCGTCCCTTGCGCGCCCTGTCCGGGATCTCGTCGACCATGGCCGGAGGATGGCACAGGAGGAGCGGAACGCAACATGAACATTTGTCGGGAATGGGCGCCTCGGCCGAAGAGCCAGTTGGCCCAGCAGACCCTTTGCGGTTAATGAATCCGGGAAGCGCCGCTCTCGAACGAGGGGACGGCCACGCGACAGGAGGGTGCGAAAGGTGCCGAGGCGCGCCACCGGCCGGACGTCCTTGCACCGCCCAGACTG
Organism: Arenibaculum pallidiluteum; assembly: GCF_017355985.1. GTDB lineage: Bacteria > Pseudomonadota > Alphaproteobacteria > Azospirillales > Azospirillaceae > Arenibaculum > Arenibaculum pallidiluteum. The sequence goes on along the minus strand of NZ_JAFIQU010000002.1, from coordinate 501,088 downwards.
CGCGGCATGACCAAGCGCACCCGCAGCACCGCACGGGTCTGGCGCGACGACAGCGGCAGGCCTGTCGTCGAGCCCGGATTCTTCACGGGTGGCAAGCGGCCGCGGCTGGAGCAGGCGCAGCTTGCCGAGGCCCTGCGCCGGCATGAGGATTTCCTCAGGGCCAAGCCCGGCGGCGCCCGGCTCGTCCTGAAGTTCCACGACCTCATGGGGCTCGACTTTTCCGGCTTCAACCTGGAAGGGGCCGACCTGACCGGCGCGCTGCTGCGGCGCTGCCGGATGTACGGCTGCAACCTGCGCAACGCGACGCTGTTCGGGGCGGACCTGAGCGAGGCTTCGCTCCAGATGGCGGACATGACCCGTTGCGACCTGCGCGGCGCGCGGCTGCGCGGCGCATCGCTGCCCGGGGCGATGATGGTCGAGGCCGACCTGCGCGACGGGCTGCTGCTGGGGCGCCGCCGCAATGGCGATCTCCAGAACATGGTGGCGGACGACGGCCCGACCCTGGCCGATGCCGCCGACCTGCGCCGGGCCAACCTGACCCGGGCCAAGCTCTCCAACGCCTTCATCATGCAGACGGACCTTCGCGACACCAACCTGCGGGCCTGCATGCTGGTGCGCGCCGACCTGTCCAATTCCGACCTGACGGGATCCAACATGGAAGGCGCGGACCTGTCCGAGGCCAACCTGACCGGAGCCCGGCTCGAGGGCGCGATCCTGACGCGCGCTGTCTTCCGCCAGACGGTCCTGAAGGGCGCCAGCCTGGTGGGTGCGATCCTCGACGGCGTGGATCTGTCGACGGCCGACCTCGCCAATGCGCGCCTGACCCGCGCCCTGGAGGACCTGGGCCTGGAGTTCGGCCACATCATCGGCCAGCATGGGCGCTGGATCGCCTCGGACGGGCGCGAGGGACAGCGCGCGGACCTCTCCGAGGTGGATCTCTCGAAGCTCGACCTGTCGGGGGTGAACCTGGCAGGGGCGCTGCTTTGCCATGCCGACCTGCGGGGCACCAACCTGCGCGGGGCCTGCCTGGTGCTCGCCGATCTCAGCGGCGCGGACATGCGCGGCGCGGACCTGGCCGATGCCGACCTGCGGGCGGCGACGCTGCTGCGGACATCGCTCGCCGGGGCCGATCTCGTCCGTGCGCGGCTCGAGCCCGTCGAGATCGGAAACGGCGCCGAGGCCCACCGCCTCGCCGCCAATCTCAGCAAGGCCCGCATGGAAGGCGCGCTGCTGCAGGGCGCGCGGCTGCGCCATGCGCGCCTCGTCCGCGCCGATCTCCGCCGCGTCGACCTCGCCGATGCGGACCTCACGGGCGCGCAGCTCGTGGGGGCGAACCTGGAAGGTGCCGTGCTGCGCGGCGCCCGGCTCGATGGCGCCGACCTGCGGGGGGCGAGGGGCCTGAAGGGCGCCGACCGGCCCGCCGGCGCGGCCACGCCCGAGCCGCAGGCGGAGGATGCGGCTGAGCCGCAGGTGGATGATGGACCCGAGCTACAGTCCGATGATCCGGCCGAGCCGCGGGCCGAGGATGTGGCGGAAGCCGCCCACGAGGCCGTCTCGACGCCGCGGTCCGCTCCCGATCGGCGGGACTGAAGGGGAGACGCCGTCGGCTTTGCGGCAGCTGCCCTCAGCCGGCCTCGTGCTCGCGCAGGCGGGGCATCAGCTCGACCAGGTTGCAGGGGCGGTGCCGGTTGTCGAGCTGGAAGCGCAGGATCTGGTCCCACGCGTCGCGGCAGGCGCTGGGCGATCCCGGTAGCGCGAAGAGATAGGTCCCGCCCGCGACGCCGGCGGTCGCGCGGCTCTGGATCGTCGAGGTGCCGACCTTCTCGTAGCTGAGCCAGCGGAACAGCTCGCCGAAGCCGGAGATCTCCTTCTCGTAGACGCTGTGGAACGCCTCGGGCGTCACGTCGCGCCCGGTGACACCGGTGCCGCCGGTCGAGATCACCACGTCCACCTCGGGGTCGGCAATCCAGGCGCGGAGCCGGGCGACGATCTCATCGGCATCGTCCCGCACGATGGCGCGGGCGGCGATGCGGTGGCCGTCGGCAGTGGCCCGCTCGACCAGTGTCGCGCCCGAGCGGTCGTCGGCCTCGGAGCGGGTGTCCGAGACCGTCAACACGGCGATGTTCACCGGGATGAAGGGCCGGCTCTCGTCAATCTTCGGCATCGAAGGCCACCTGGGTCGTATCGGGGTCCCTGGCGATATAGAGAGGCCAGCGACCCGCCGCAACGGCGTCCAGGGAGGATGATTTCTGGCCCAGCCGGTGCCGGTAGATCCAGTAGTTCGCGAGGACAAGCCTGACAAAGTCGCGCGTCTCCTGGGCCGGGAGCCGCTCGATGAAGAGCAGCGGGTCCGGATCCTTCGCGGCCTCCCCCATGTCGCGCCGCCAGCGCAGCAGGTTTCCGGGGCCGGCATTGTAGGCCGCGAGCAGCATCACGAGGTTGTCGCCGATCTCCTTGTGGCGGCGCAGGTGGATCAGGTAGCGCTGGCCGAAGGCCAGGTTCACCGAGGGATCCGAAAGCGGCCGCCCGCCGCCGCCGATGAAACGCGCGGTCTCGGGCATGAGCTGCATCAGGCCGCGGGCGCCGGCCTCGCTCCGGGCGTCCGGGGCGAAGCGGCTCTCCTGGCGCATCACGGCGAAGAGCAGCGCGCGGTCGAGCTGGAACCCGTCCTCGGGCTGCCAGGGCGGCAGCGGATAGAGGGCCGCGTCGTAGAGGCCGCCCGACGGCGCCTTCAGGCTGCTCCCCAGGGTCAGCGCCAGCCCCGGCATGCCGCCGAGGTCGGCGAGCGCCAGCAGCGCCTGCTCCACCGCGGGGTCGCCGTCGGGCACGATGCGGCGCAGCTCGCGTTCGGCGCGCTCCCTCTGGCCGACCTGGATCAGCGCCACGGCGCGGCGCGCCTCGGGCAGGGCCTTCAGCGCGGCCACGTGGCGTGTCGAAAGCGGCGGCAGGTCGAATTCCAGCGGCAGCTCGCGGCCGAGAGCGCGCATGGCGACGAGGCCGTAGAAGGTACGCGGCTCCTCGGCCGCGATCTCCAGCCACTGGGCCCGCTCGGCTGGCCGGCGCAGCCGGCCGTGAACCCTGGCGGCCCAGTAGGCCGCTGCGGCCTTGTCCCAGGCGGGCGCGTCCTCGGTCGAGGCAAGGGCCTCGAAATGGCGCGCCGCGCGGTCGTATTGGCCCAGCGACCAAGCGGCGAGGCCGGCCGTCCAGTGGGCGCCGGAGGGAACCTCGCCGGGCGTCGTGGCGGCTGACCGGGCGAGCTCGAGCGCCTCGCGGTCGCGGCCGAGCTGAAGAAGCCGCGTCGCGACCCGGACCCGCTCGGTGGCGATGTCCCCGGGATCGATGGTCGAGGCGGGGGCGATAGCCCGGGTCAGAAGGTCGCGGGCCCCGTCGACTTCCCCGGCGTCGAGCTTCGCGGCGATCGCCGCCTTCAGCTCGCGCGTCGGCTCGCCGGCGTCCGCCTGGCCCGACCGGCTACGCGGCGTCACGCTGCGCGGGCGTTCCAGGCTTTCGCGCCCGTGCAGGCCCGGCCGGATCGTATCCTGGGCCTCGACCGGGCGCGGCGCGCGCGGATCGCTCTTGCCCATGCGCCGCTGCGCGAGCGACCAGACGCGGTCGGCATCGGGGTGATCGGCGTAGCGCTCGAGCCAGCTGCGCAGCTCGGCGTAGCTGGCCTTGTAGGCCTTGGGATGCAGAAGGCGCTGGGCCTCCACATGACCCATCAGCCGGTCGTCCTTGATGTCAGTGATCAGCGCATCAGCCGCGCCCCAGTCGCCGCGCTCCTGATGGGCGAAGATCGCGCGGTAGCGCTCCGCCTCCTCGGATGGGAGCTCGATCGCCGCCATGGCGGCGGGCCGGGGGGCCTGGCGGGCCGGCGCCACCCCATGGACGATGCCATGGACCACGGGCCCCGCGACCGGCCCGGCCATGGTCCTGTCCGGCTGTGCGCGTGTGCGCTGTGCCTGTTCCCGCGTCTCCCCCGTGTCCGGCTCGACCAGGATTCCGAGGGAGAGGCACAGCACCAAGCCGCGGAGGAGGGTTCGGGTCCATCCGCCGGGACGGGGATCCGTGTCGCACATCCGTTCCATAGGCTCGGCATACTGAATTACCTCAAATGCAGCAATACTCCAGGAGGGTAGGTTGACGATGCGTGCGGGGGTAAGCCCGAGGAAATTGGCTAGAGGGCGCCGCCTAGAGACAGTCGAGCCGCTTGCGCAAAGAAACGAGATCTCGCCAGGTTTCACGCTTTTGCGCGGGTTGGCGCAGCAGGAAGGCCGGATGATAGGTCGGCAGGGACGGAATTTCCTTTGGGAGACTCGGCCGCGCATACTCGAACCATCGGCCCCGAAGCCGGGTGATGCCTTCGGTCCGGCCGAGCAACGTCCCCGCCGAGGTGCCGCCGAGGAACAGCAGGGCGGCCGGCGAGACGAGCTCGATGTGGCGCTCGACGAAGGGCAGGCAGGCCTGGATCTCGCCGGGGTTGGGTTTTCGGTTCCCGGGAGGCCGCCAAAACAGAATGTTGGTAATGTAGACCGAGCTGCGGTCGAGGCCGACGAAGCCCAGCATCCGGTCCAGCAGGCGGCCGCTGACACCCACGAAGGGCTTGCCCTGCCGGTCCTCGTCCTCGCCGGGCGCCTCGCCGACGATCATCACCCGCGCGGCGGGATTGCCGTCGGCGAAGACGGTGCTGGTCGCCGTGCGCTTGAGCGCACAGCCCTCGAACGCCTCGACGGCCGCCCGCAGCGCCTCGACCGAATCGGCGGCGGCCGCGAGGCCGCGGGCGCCCTCCTCGGCCTCCCTGACGCCCAGCGGCGCCCCCTGGGCCAGGGCCGGCGCGGCCGGGGCCGGTCGCGCCGGAGGTGCCCCGGCGCCCGGGGCGAAGGCGCGCGGCGGCGCGGCGGCGCGCCCCGCCGCCTGCGCAGGGACAGGCTGACGCAGCGTCACGCTGGTCCAGTCGGTCGGCGTCTCGGCGATCGCCTCGTCGGCACCGGCCTCGACATGCCAGCGCAGCAGGGCCAGGAGCTCGCTCGGGTCGGACACGTGGATTTTCCCGTCAGGCTTGCCGGTCGCGGCGGCGATTGACCGCGGCAATACGATCATGGTCCAAGAACACCACATATAGGCACGGATGGCCAAGGACCGGGCCGCAGGAACCGGGGAATTGCATGGAACGGGAGTCGATGGAGTTCGACGTCGTGATCGTCGGGGCGGGGCCTTCGGGCCTGTCCTGCGCGATCCGGCTGAGGCAGCTGGCCGCGGAGGCCGGCCGCGAGCTGTCGGTCTGCGTGATCGAGAAGGGCTCCGAGGTCGGCGCGCACCTGCTTTCGGGCGCGGTGTTCGAGCCGCGGGCCCTGGACGAGCTGATCCCCGAATGGCGCGAGAAGGGCGCCCCGCTGAGCGTCGAGGCCAAGGAGGACCGGTTCCTCTTCCTCACGGAGACGCGCGCCTACAAGCTGCCCACCCCGCCGGCCATGCACAATGCCGGCAACTACGTGATCAGCCTGGGCGAGCTCGGCCGCTGGCTGGCCGGCCAGGCCGAGGCGCTGGGCGTCGAGATCTATCCCGGCTTCGCCGCGGCCGAGGTCCTGTTCCACGAGGACGGGTCGGTGAAGGGCGTCGCCACCGGCGACATGGGCATCGGCAAGGATGGCGAGCGCACGGATGCCTACACACCCGGCATGGAGCTGCACGCCCGGCAGACGATTTTCGCCGAGGGGTGCCGCGGCTCGCTGACCAAGGTCGTGTCCGAGCGCTTCGACCTGCGCCGGGACTGCGACCCGCAGATCTACAGCATCGGCATCAAGGAGCTCTGGGAGATCGACCCGGCGAAGCACAAGCCGGGCCTCGTCCTGCACACCATCGGCTGGCCCATGGACCCGAAGACCTATGGCGGGTCCTGGCTCTACCATGCCGCCAACAACCAGGTCTCCATCGGCTTCGTGATCGGGCTGGACTACCAGAACCCGTATCTGTCGCCCTTCGACGAGTTCCAGCGCTTCAAGACCCATCCGGAGATTCGCAAGCATCTCGAGGGCGGCCGGCGCATCAGCTATGGCGCGCGGGCGCTGTCGGCGGGCGGGTTCCAGTCGATCCCCCGGCTGAGCTTCCCGGGCGGGTGCCTGGTGGGCGACACGGCGGGCTTCCTGAACGTGCCCAAGATCAAGGGCAACCACACCGCCATGAAGAGCGGGATGGTGTGCGCCGAGGCCGTCTTCGCGCATCTGTCCGGCGAGGGCGAGGGCGCGGGGAACGAGGTGACGGGCTATCCCGAGCGGCTCAAGGCGAGCTGGCTGTGGGAGGAGCTGCGCGCGGTGCGCAACGTCAAGCCGTCCTTCCACTGGGGCCTCTGGCCCGCGCTGGCCTATTCGGCGCTGGACACCGTCCTGCTGCGCGGGAAGGCGCCCTGGACCCTGCGCCACCGGCCAGACCACACGACGCTGAAGCCGGCCGCGGAGTGCAAGCCGATCGCCTATCCCAAACCGGACGGAGTGCTGACGTTCGACAAGCTCAGCTCGGTGTTCCTGTCGAACACCAACCACGAGGAGAACCAGCCCTCGCACCTGAAGCTGAAGGATCCCTCGATCCCGGTGGCCGTCAACCTCGCGCTCTATGACGGGCCCGAGCAGCGCTACTGCCCGGCGGGGGTGTACGAGTTCGTGGGCGAGGGGGAGGGGCGGCAGCTCCAGATCAACGCGCAGAATTGCGTGCACTGCAAGACCTGCGACATCAAGGACCCCACCCAGAACATCGTCTGGACCGTGCCCGAGGGCGGCGGCGGGCCCAACTACCCGAACATGTGATCCCGGCACGGAGCCCTACTGGCGCTGAGGCCCCTTCCACCGGGGGTGGGGCTACCGCCGCCGGGCGCGGCGGGACATCGGAGGGGCGCGCCGCCGGACGGGGTTCGGCCCGCTTGCTTCGCGCGGCCGAGTCGGGGCACGATTGCCCATCCGCCCGGCCTTCCGGGCGGACAGGCCCCTGACGGCGGACGGCATGAAGCACCTGGTCCAGACCCTCCTTTCCTCTTCCGCCGCCCTGGCGCTGGGCGTCGGCCTGGCCCTCGGGGCCGGGTTGCTCCAGACGCCCGCCCTGGCAGCCGCGCAGACCGGGCCCAATGTGACCGGGCCCACCGCCGCCGAGGCGTCGAGCACGGCCACCGGCGCCTATCTGGCAGGGCGCCACGCCCAGCAGGTCGATGACTGGACCAGCGCGGCCGCCTTCATGGAGCGGGCGCTCGCGCACGATCCCGGCAACGTCGCGCTGCTGCGCAGGACCTTCCTGCTGCAGCTCGGCGACGGCCGCGCGAGCCAGGCGGTCGAGCTCGCCCGGCGCCTCGCGCAGAAGGATCCCACCAACCATCTGGCGGCCACGGTGCTGGCCGCCGACGACCTGCTGCGCGACAAGCCCAAGCAGGCCGAGAAGCGGCTGGTCGGCGCTGTGTCCGAGGACGGTCTCGGCCAGTACGTGACGCCGTTGTTGAACGCCTGGATCGAATACGCCAATGGCCGTCCGGCCGAGGGCGTCAAGGCGCTTGAGCCGCTGTCGGCGACCCCAGGCTTCGCCGCGCTGCACGACCTGCAGGCGGCGCTGATCCTCGACCTCGCCGGTCGGCGCGACGAGGCCGCCGCGCGCTATGCCAAGGCCTCGGAGTCGGGAGCCTCGCTGCGCGTCGTCCAGCTCTACGGCAACTTCCTGGAGCGCCAGGGCCGCAAGGACGAGGCGCGCCGCCTCTACACGCAGTTCGGCGACGCCGCGGCTGACCCGGTGCTGATCGAGCCGTCGCTCTCGGCCCTCGGCAGCGTTCAGCCGGCAGGTGGCCAGGCGGGAAGCGGCCAGGCGGCGGGTGCGCAGCCGGGCGGCGGGGTCAAGCCGCTGGTCGGCTCGGCTCGCGAGGGCATGGCCGAGGCGCTTTTCGACCTGTCCAGCGCTCTGCACCAGGAAGGCGCCTCCGAGCTGGCGCTGCTCTACGGGCGCGTGGCCCTGCTGCTGCGCCCGGACTTCCCGCTGGCGCGGCTGATGACCGCCGACATCCTGTCCTCGCGCAAGCGCTACGACGAGGCCATCGCCGAGTACCGGCAGATCGGAGGCGACCGCGGCGTGCGTTGGCTCGCCCGCATGCGCACGGCCGAGCAGTTCCAGCTCCTGAAGCGGGAGGACGAGGCGATCCGCCTGCTCGAGGAACTCGGTGCCGAGCGGCCGGAGCGTACCGATGCGCTGGTCGGCCTGGGGGACCTGCACCGCTCCGCCCAGCGCTTCGACAAGGCCGCCGAGGCCTATGACCGGGCCATCGCGCGGCTCGGCTCCGATCTCGGCTCGCGGAGCTGGGCGATCTTCTACGCGCGTGGCATCGCCCTCGAGCGCTCGCAGCAGTGGGAGCGCGCCGAGGCGGACCTGAAGAAGGCGCTGGAGCTCAGCCCCGAGCAGCCCTACGTGCTGAACTATCTCGGCTATTCCTGGGTCGATCGCGGCCAGAACCTGGACGAGGCCAAGCGCATGATCCTGCGCGCGGTCGAGCTGAAGCCCGACGACGGCTATATCGTCGACAGCCTGGGCTGGGTGCTGTACCGGCTCGGCGACGTGCAGGGCGCCGTCGGCCACCTGGAGCGCGCCATCGAGCTGAAGCCTCAGGACGCCACCATCAACGACCATCTGGGCGATGCCTACTGGCAGATCGGGCGCCGGACCGAGGCCCGCTTCCAGTGGGAGCGCGCGCTGCTGAATGCCGCCGAGGACGACAAGCTAAAGGCGGAGATCCGCGAGAAGCTCGCGGGCGGCCTGCCGCAGCGCGGCCAGCGCCACGCGGAAACCCAGCCGGCACGCTGAACGGGAAGGTCCCCTCGTGGCAGCGCCCGGCACCGCGGCCTTCGCCGCGGCGAAGCTGAACCTGTACCTGCACGTGACCGGCCGGCGTCCGGACGGCTATCACGAGCTCGACAGCCTCGTGGCCTTCGCCGATATCGGCGACACCGTGACCGTCGCGCCAGCCGCGGGCTTCTCCCTGCGCATCGAGGGCGCGATGGCGGCCGGCCTGTCCGGCGGATCCCCGGCCGACAACCTGGTGGCCCGGGCCGTGCACGCCCTGGCGGCCCTGCTGGATCGGCCGCCCGACGTGGCGGTGAGGCTGGTCAAGCGCCTGCCGGTGGCCTCGGGCATCGGGGGCGGCTCGGCCGACGCGGCGGCGGCGCTGCGGGCGCTGGCATCCCTATGGGAGCTTCCCGCGGAGGATCCGCGGCCCGCGCAGGCGGCGCCGGCCCTGGGCGCGGACGTGCCTGTCTGCCTTCATGGCCGGGCCGCGCGCATGACAGGCATCGGCGAGCGGGTCGAGCCCGTGGCGCCGCTGCCAGAGGCCGGCGTGCTTCTGGTGAACCCCGGCGTGCCGCTGCCGACGCCCGCGGTGTTCCGGGCGCGCAGCGGGCCCTTCTCGGAGCCCGCGCCGCTGGAGCGCCCGCCCGCGACAGCCGCCGAACTCGGCGCGATGCTGGCCGACCGGCGCAACGACCTGACGGTCCCGGCCCTGGCCACCGCCCCTGTTGTGGGGGAGGTGCTGGAGCGCCTGTCGGGCCTGCCCGGATGCCTGCTGGCGCGGCTCTCGGGAAGCGGCGCGACCTGCTTCGGCCTGTTCGCCGATGCTGCGGCGGCGTCGCGCGGGCAGGCGGCGCTCGGCGCGCCGAGGGGCTGGTGGGTGCGCGCGGGGCGGCTCGTTCGGGATGCCCGCCTCATCCCTTCGGCCTTGCGCTAGCCACAATTTCGGACCATCCTTGGACGTTTTCCAAGCTGGTCCCCCATGTCTCCCATCCGCACCGCCCTGTTGCTGACCGCGCTCCTCCTGGGGCAGGCGCCCCCGTGGGCGGAATCCGCGGCCGCCGCCGGGGGATCGGAGGAGGGGAGCGAGAACCTGTTCGTTCCCGTGGACCGCATGCGCCTGATCCTGGTGGGCCCGGACGAGCGGATCGTCGGCTCGCTGCAGTTCGACATGATGATCGAGGCGAAGAACGTCGTTGCGCGCGAAAAGATCACGCTGCTGATGCCGCGCATCCGCGACGCGATCCTGACGCGCCTGGCGGCCCAGCCCGTCACCGGGCGCGCGCTGAACGCCGAGCAGATCAGCGAGGCCAAGCGCCGGATCGTCACGCTGGTCGAGCAGACCGTCGGCAAGGCCACCGTGTCCGGCGTGCAGATGGTGAAGTCCTACATCCAGCCGGTCTGAGCAGGGGCCGCAGCCGGTGCCGCAGCTATCCCTGCGGCCCGCTGCAGACGTTCATTCCGGCACCGCGCAAATCCCGTCTCCGCCCCGTTGCGGGCCGGTGCGAAGGCCGCTATGGTCGCCCCGCGGCTGGGGCGTCGCCAAGCGGTAAGGCAGCGGTTTTTGGTACCGCCATTCCCAGGTTCGAATCCTGGCGCCCCAACCAGCCGCATCCCCGAGAAAGCCTGATCCCAATGGCGTGCGCCGGCGCCCCCGCTACTGCGCCTGCTCGCGTGCCGGGGCGGCCAAACGTGCCTGCAGGGCGGTGACGGCGCCGGGCAGCAGCGAGACCAGCAGGGCGAGGGTGATGCCGGCCATCGGCGCAATGCGCCCGGCGGTCAGGTGCACCGTCAGCAGGAAGCCCAGCAGGCCCAGGATGCCGGTCTGGGCGGCGGCCATGGTCGCGGCCGCAAGCCGGCCGCCCAGGCGGCGGTGCACGATCCAGCCGACGGCGGTCAGGCCGACCGGGAAGGTGATCAGCACGCCGGCGGCGGTCTCGCCGAGCGCCGCGCTCGATCCCGCGACCGCGGCCACCAGCAGCCCCGCGGGAACCGCGCGGCCCAGCATCATGGTGGGCGTCGCGCGCGCGGCTGCGGGCCGGGCCGCGAAGTCGTGGCGCCCGCGGGTTGCGCGGGCCAGCAGGAAGCCGGCCGCGAGGATCGCCGCCGTCACCGGCAGCTCGGGCTGCGCCGTCGCCATCACGAGGCCCATGGCGCCCCAGGCGAGGATCGAGGCCGCCAGCGTCAGGACCGGCCCCGAGGCCGGCGCGATCCGCACATGGGTGATCAGGAAGGCCAGCACGCCGGCCAGCCCCGCGAGGCTCGCCAGCGAGGCGTCCGCCACGTAGGCCGGCGGCTTCTCCAGGGCGATGAACAGGTATCCGGGGCCAAGGACGATCGGCAGCCCGACCGCGATGCCGCCGGCCCGGGGGCCGAGCCGTTCGACCAGCCAGGTGACCGCGACGACGACGCCGGCGGTCAGCACCAGCTTCATTGTGAAGGCCAGCATGGGATTCCGGCGTGTCGGGAAGGAAAGGACCGATGGCCCGCCCGCAGCGGGGGCTCCGCCGCGGGCGGTCGGGCGATCAGGCCACCACGGGTTCCAGCGCCCTGGCCACCGATAGGAGCCGCCGGTCCCCGCCGCGGCGCCCGACGGCCATGAGCCCGACGGGAAGCCCGCCGCTCGCGCAGGGCAGGGAGACGGCCGGCCGGTCCAGGAAGTTCCAGGCGGTGGGGTTGCGCAGGATCAGCAGGTTCAGGCGCGTGTACTCGGCCTCTGCCTCGACCTCGTCCAGCCTGGGCGGGACCACCGGCACCGTCGGCACCAGCAGCGCATCGAACCCCTCGGTCAGGCCGTCGGTCTCGGCCTGCAGCGCCTGGCGGCCCCGGGCGACCTCGACATACTCGGCCGCGGTCTGCTCGGCCCCGCGCAGGATGCGGCCGCGCACTCGGGGGTCGTACTGATCGGCCCCCCGCTCCAGCAGGGCGCGGTGCCAGGCAAGCGCCTCGGGCGCGACGAGGCCGCCCTTGGCGTTGAGCGCCGGGATGCGGTCGAGCTGAGGCAGCGCGAACTCGACTACCCTGGCGCCCGACTTCGAGAGCCGCTCCAGCGCGCCCTGGAACGCGCGGGCGACGGTCTCGTCGAGCCCGTCCAGCAGATAGCTCCGCGGAACGCCGAGGCGCAGGCCCGCCAGCTCGGCGGGCTCCGGGACCTCCGGCGCCTCGCCCGACAGCACGGCGTCCAGCAGGGCGCAGCAGGCGACGCTGCGCGCCAGCGGCCCGATCGCGTCGAGCGACCAGGACAGCGGCAGCACGCCGTCACGGGGAACCCGCGCCTGGGTCGGCTTGAAGCCGATGAGGCCGCAGAAGGCCGAAGGGATGCGGACCGACCCCCCGGTGTCGCTGCCGATCGCCGCGGCGGCCATGCCGTCGGCCACCGAGACGGCGGCGCCGGAGGAGGAGCCGCCCGGGATCCGGGCGCGGTCGAAGGGGTTGCCCGGCGTCCCGTAATGCGGGTTGACCCCGAGGCCGGAGAAGGCGAACTCCGTCATGTTCGTGCGGCCGAGGATCACGGCGCCGGCGGCGCGCAGCCGTGCGACCGCCGGTGCGTCCCGTTCGGCCGGTGGTGCGTCGCGCAGAATTCTGGACCCCGCCGTCGTCACCTCGCCGGCGACGTCGAAGAGGTCCTTCACCGAGACCGGGATGCCGGCCAGCGGCGAAGGCGCGATGCCTTGGGCGCGCAGCAGGTCGCTCGCCCGCGCCTGGGCGAGGACCGCGTCGCGGTTCACATGGGTGAAGGCGCGCGCGCCCTCGCCGGCGGGATCCTCGATCCGCGCGAGGGCCTCCTCGGCGAGGGCGACGGCGGTCGCCCGCCCTCCAGCCAGGTCAGCGGCAAGCTCGGCCAGCGTCCTCGGGGTCACGGCGTCCTCCTTCAGCTTACGATGGGCAGGCAGCGCATGGCATAGGCGTGCCGGAGCGCCCGCCCGAGGACGGGGTCCCGCAGCTCCATCTCGAAGCGCTCGGCCGGGCGGATGCCGCCGATCGCAGCCAGCGTTCCGCAGAACATCGCCGTCCCGACGGGCAGCCCGCCGGCGCCGGCATGGCGGGCGATCAGGTCCCGGGGATCCCGGAGCCCCGCGACGGCGCCCTCCTGGTAGAGGACCCGCTCGCCGCCGATTACCGCCCAGGAGCGCAGCTCGAGCCTGTCCCAGTGCGCGGCGACCTCGTCCAGCGGCCAGAGCTCCGGCCCGATCGGCTTGGGGCACATCTGCTTGGAGACCGCGACGGAATAGGATTCGACGTCCCGGTCCGTGTGGTCTGAGCCGATGCCGACATACATCCCGCCGGGCAGCGAGAGGACCACGGCCTCCGCCTCGCCCGAGCTGCCGGGGCCCAGGACGTCGATCTCGGCCGCGGTCGTGAGCTGGTTCGTCCCGACCCGGTAGAACAGGGGAACGGTGCTCGGCCGGGGCACGCCCAGGGCCGCGAGCTCCTCGATATGGTGCTCGACGGCGGCCATGTCGCGCCCGGCCCAGCCGGCGATGACGAGATCCTTGATCTCGGCGCGCACCGGCGTCCCGTCCTGCGCAAGGCGCAGGTCCACGGTATGCATCAGGGTCTCCTCTCGAGATTGAGGGGTGTTCTTCTGGGGATCAGCCCATGGCCTTCGGGAGCCACATGGCGAGATCCGGAAAGGCGATCAGCAGCGCGATCATCACGAACATCGTCAGCACGAACGGCACGGTGCCGACGATCACGTCGTTCAGGGGGCCCGGCCGCGTGCGGATGCTCTGCACCACGAACAGGTTGAGCCCGATCGGCGGCGTGACCAGCGCGGTCTCCAGCAGCAGCATCAGCATGATGCCGAACCAGACGGGATCGTATCCCTGGGCCACCACGATGGGCGTCACGATCGGAACGGTCGCGATCATCATGGAGAGCGTCTCCATGAAGCAGCCCAGGATCACGTAGAAGACGACGATCGCGACGATGGTCTCGACCGGCGAGAGGCCGAGATCGGCGACGACCGTCGAGACCTGGCTGGCCAGGCCGATTGCCGACAGGATCAGGTTCAGGAAATAGGCCGCGATGATGATCAGCATGATCATCGCCGTCGTCCGCATGGTGCCCTCGAAGCACTCGCGCATCATGGGCCAGCTCAGAGACCGGCTCGCCGCGGCGAGGGCCAAGGCCGCGATCACTCCCAGCGCCGCGGCCTCGGTCGGCGTCGCGAAGCCGGCATAGATCGAGCCGACCACGATCAGGAAGATCCCGAGCGGCGGCAGCAGGTGGCCGAGGCTGCCGAACCGGTCCTGCCAGCTCGACGGCACCTTCAGGCCGCCCCAGCGGGGAACGATCATGCAGGCGATAACCACGGTCACCATGAAGAGCGCGGCGAGCAGCAGGCCGGGAATGATGCCGGCGAGATAGAGCTGCGGCACCGACGTGTCGGTGAGCACGCCGTAGATGATCATGTTGATCGAGGGCGGGATCAGGATGCCCAGCGTTCCGCCGGCCGCGAGGGTCCCGAGGAAGATCCGTTCGCTGTAGCGGTAGCGCGGCACCTCGGGAAGGGCGACGGTGCCGACCGTCGCGGCCGTCGCGACCGAGGAGCCGGAAGTGGCCGCGAACAGGGCGCAGGCGCCGATGTTCGAATGCATCAGCCCGCCGGGAAGCCAGGACAGCCACTGCGACATGGCGCCGTACATGCGCGAGGCCATGCCCGAGCGCAGCAGGATCTCGCCCAGCAGCACGAAGAGCGGAACCGCCACCATCAGCGTGTCGGTGCTGGTGGACCAGGCGATCTCGCCGATCGCGCGCTCGAGCGGCATCGGCGAGTAGAGCTTGCCGAGCACGAGCCCCAGGACGCCCATGGACGCGGCGACGGGAATGCTGAGCGCCAGCAGCGCCAGCAGGGTGATCAGAGCGGTTGTCAGCATCGTTCGGCCCTCATCCCGCCGCCCGGCCCGGTTCGCGTCCGGGCTCGTGCCCTGGCTCGTGCCCGGGCTCGTGGTGGATCTCGTCCTCCACCTCGTCCTCGACGGACCGGATGCCGGCCAGGTCCTGGACCGTGGCGACGTCGCCGCGCAGCAGGGCCCGTCCGGCCCGCAGCGTCAGCAGGAGGATCGCCGCGCAGAACAGGACGAGCCCCGCCAACCACAGGCCCTGCGGGATCCAGAGCGGGGTCTGCAGCGGCGTGTTGGCGGTGGCGCCGAAATCGACCGTCGTCGCGAACAGCTCATAGGCCCAGTAGGTCATCAGCCCCATGAAGGCGCCGAGGATCACCAGGGACAGGATGTCGAGCACCGCGCAGACGCGGGCCGGAAGGACCCTGTAGAGGGCGTCGATCCGGATGTGCGCGCGGTGCAGCAGCGTGAAGGCGAGGGACCAGGTGGTCCCGATCGCCAGCACGTAGCCCGAGATCTCGTCCGCGCCGCCGAGGCTGTAGTTCGCGAACTTGCGCAGCAGGACCTCGGCCCCGATCAGGAAGCACACGAGCACGAAGCCCGCCCCGCTGAACCAGGCGCCGGCCCGGCTCAGCCCTTCGACCGCCCTCAGAGGGAACGCCAGCGGGTCGAACCCGCCGGCGTCCCGGGCGGCCGTCACCGGACGGCCGGCCATGTCACTTCGCCGCCGAGGCGCCGATGACCTGGCCGATGGTCTTGTTGAACTCGTCGGCGCAATCGGCGCCGCAGCGCTGCACCCACTTCGGCACGATCACCGAGTTGACGACCTGCGTCAGCTTCTGGCGGTCGGCGTCGGAGACCGGGACCAGCGTCATCTTGGCCTTGGTCCCGTTCACGCAGGGATCCTGGCCGATGTTGCAGTTGATGCCTTCCTGGGTCTCCTCGCCCGCGGCCTTCCAGATCTGGTCCTCGAGGCTCGCGATCTCGCGCTCGATGAAGGTCTGGGTCTCGGCGTTCAGCTTGTTCCAGGTCTTCAGGTTCACGCCGTGGACGAGCGTGCTCCAGCCGACCGGCAGGGCGTAGAGATGGGAGGAGACCTCGTGCCACTTCGCCGAGTTGCCCGAGAGCGTCCCGGTGATGGCGCAGTCCACGACGCCCTTCTGCAGCGCCGGGACCACCTCGGCGAAGGCCATGGTGACTCCCGATCCGCCCAGCGCCTCGGTGAACTCGGCGAGCGTGCGGTTGCCGGTCCGGACCTTCTTGCCGGCAAGGTCGGCAAGGCCGCTGATGGGCTTGTTGCAGTAGAGGACCTGCGCCGGGTAGGGCCACAGGCCCAGGACCTTGACGCCGTACTTCTTGCGGAAGAAGGCGTCGAGGACGGGCTTGTAGACGTCGGCGACGCGATGGGCGGTGTCGATGTCCGGGGCGATGCCCGCAAGGTCGACGGCCTCGTTGCGGGGATCATCCGACGCCGTGTAGCCGAGCACCGTGGTCCCGAACTCGATCACGCCCTGGCTCATCAGGCGCAGGATCTCGGGGCCCTTCAGGCCCATGTCGTTGAAGCCGGTGATGGTGGCGGTGACCTTGCCGCCCGAGGCCTCGGTGATGCGCTTGGTCCAGAAGGGCTGTTCGTAGTTCTTGTACTGCGACAGGTTCGAGAGCCCGCCGACCACGTTGAGCTGGACCTTCTGGATATCGGCCGAGGCCGGGGCGGCCGCGGCGCAGGACAGAGCGACTGCCGCGATGGCGGCCTTCAGCAGGTTACATCCGGTCATCTTCAACCTCTCCCTGTTCGTTGTTTGAAGGCGGACTGAACTCAGAGCGCTGCAAGACGCGCGTTGGGAACGTCGCAGACCAGCATGTGCCCGGGACTGTGCGCGATCAGCAGGGGCGGCCGCGCCCGCTGGATCACGACCTGCGGGGTCACGCCGCAGGCCCAGAACACCGGCAGCTCGTCCGCATCGACGCGGACCGCGTCGCCGAAATCGGGCTTCGAGAGATCCCGGATGCCGATCTGCTCGGGCAGGCCGATATGCACCGGCGCGCCGTGGACCGAGGGGAAGCGCGAGGTGACCTGGATCGCGCGGATCGCGTCGGCCGGCTTGAACGGCCGCATCGAGACCACCATCGGGCCGCCGAAGCGCTCGGTCGGGTTGGTCTCGATGTTCGAGCGGTACATCGGCACGTTGAGGTTCTGCTCCCAGTGGCGCAACCCCAGTCCGGCCTCGTGCAGCGGCGTCTCGAAGGAGAAGGAACAGCCGATCACGAAGGTCACGAGGTCGTCGCGCCACACGGAACGCACGTCGGTCGGCTCGTCCACGAGCTCGCCGTCGCGGTAGACGCGATAGCGCGGGATGTCGGTACGGATGTCGATGTCCAGCCCCAGCTCCGGTAGCGCGGGCGAGCCGGGATCGCTGACCGCAAGGACGGGACAGGGCTTCGGGTTGCGCTGGCAGAAGCGCAGGAACTCGGCGGCCCAGTCGGCCGGCAGGATCGCGAGGTTTCCCTGGACCATGCCCCGGGCGAGGCCGGCGGTCGGCCCCGTGTATCCGCCGCTGCGGATGCGCATCCGGACCTCGTGCGCTGAAAGGCCGGCCATCTCGGCGGCCTCGGGACGGATCGTGCCGTCCATTCCCATGCTCTACCTCCGCTGGGACATTCGATCTTCTTCATGATGTTGGACTTGATCAGCAATCAGGTCTAACGACAAATTTTTATCGCATCCGATAAATGGATTTTATCAGGCGGTGCTCAGTTTCTGTGCGGCCGCATGCTCGGTGGCAATTTCGACGGCAATCTCGGCCGCGATCTCGGCGACCGGGTTGTAGGGGCGGCTCGGGAACGAGGCCGTGAAATCGAGCGGCGGGAGCCGGTGCGTCGTCCTGACGATGCGGAGCTCCCCGGCCGTGAGCTCCCGACGCACGACAGTCTGCGGGACCGCGCTGACGCCGAGCCCGTCGGCGACGAGGCGGACCGTCGTCAGCAGCGAGCTGGAGCCGTTCAGCTTCGGCGGAGGGATGTCGGGATCCCGGAAGAGGTTCTGGATCGCGGCGAAGGGGGCCGAGCCGCGGGGATAGGTGATGATGGGTAGCCGCGCCAGCGCGGCGACGCTCAGCGGCTCGGGCGGCAGGTCGAGCTGCGGGCTCGCGACCCAGTCGAGTTCGTAGCTGCAGAGCCGGTGGTTGACGATGTCCGGGCCGTTCACCGGTCCGAGCAGCAGGGCGAGGTCGAGCTCCCGTCCGTGCAGGTCCTCGGCAAGGTTCAGCGTGGTGTCGATCATGAGTTCGACCGCGACGCTGGGGAAGCGCACGTTGAGCCGCTCGATCAGGGTCGGCAGCCAGGTGTGCACGATGGTTTCGCTCACCCCCAGGCGCAGCACGCCGCGGACTGCGGCGGGCGTCGAGACGGTCGCGACGATGTCCGCCATGAGGGCCGTGACCCGCTCGGCCAGGGGCAGCAGCTCGATCCCCTTGGGCGTCAGCGCCACGCTCCGGCTGGACCGGTCGAAGAGCTCGACGCCGAGCTCGCTCTCCAGCGCGGCGATCCGGGCCGATACCGCGGGCTGGGTCGTGTTCAGCCGCCTCGCCGCGGCCCGGAAGCTCCCGAGCGTCGCGATCAGGACGAAGGTCTCCAGCGAGTCGGTTCTCATCCGCATTGTCGCTCCGCCGGTTGTGCTCGGTCGTCCGCCCCGCGCGCCCCGGAGCGGCGCGAGGCCGGGGAACGAGGCGGCGAGACGAGGTTAGGGCAGGCGCTCCCAGGCACCAAGCCGCACGAGACTGCAGCCGTGCTCCTTGAACTCGGACGGCGACCTTCCATATACCATCCATCTGGATGGCGAATGGATGATGAACCCGTGTCCCAAGCCTTGAACCCGTCCGTCGATGCGCGGCCGAAGCTCGCCGACAGCGAGAAGATCACGATCAACCTCGGCTATGTGGATCTCGGCCACGTGGACCTGCTGGTGCAGGAGGGATTCTATTCCAACCGCACCGACTTCATCCGCACCGCCATCCGCAACCAGATCGACCGGCATGCCGAGGTGTGCCGCCAGGCCGTGACGCGCAAGAGCGTCGATCTCGGCCTGCGCCACTACGGCCGCGCAGATCTGGAGGCGGCGCGGGACGCGGGGCAGATGCTGCACATCCGCGTCCTGGGCCTGGCCTCCATCGGCCGCGACGTGACCCCCGAGCTGGCCCGCGCGGCCATCGCCTCGGTCTCGGTCCTGGGCGCGCTGCATGCGGACCCCGCCGTCAAGGCGGCCCTGGCCGACCGCATGCTCTGAAGGCCGGCACGCTCTGAAGCCCAGTATGGCCTGAGGCCCAGTATGGCCTGAAGCCCAGTATGGCCTGAGGCCCGGTATGGCCGACCGGCATCTTCCCATCCCCTTCATGGCCGCGCCGACGGCGCGCCATCCCGCAGAACAGGATCCACCTTCGACATGAACCAGCATATACACCCCGAGATGGCCGAGGCAGCCCGCCTGACCCGTGCCGGCAGGCTTGCCGAGGCCATGGCGCTGATCCAGCGCCTGTTGCGGGGCGGAGGGGATCCGGGCCGCAGCGCTGCGCCGGACGGGGCGGCTCGTCAGGGGCCAAGCGGTGCGTCGAGCGGGGCGGCCCGGCCGGGATCGGGCACCGTGATCGATGCCGAGGCCATCGAGGTGGATGCCGATGGGAAGGCCAGGGCCGCCTCCGGCAAGGCGTCGTCGGAACGTGCGCGGACGGCCCGTGATGGCACGCGTGAGGGCGCCGGTGAAGGTGGCGGCCCGCGTCTGCAGGACATGCTGCGCGATCTGGTGGGCCGCCTGGCGCCTTCCTCGTTGCCTTCCTCGGCGGGCGCGTGGCAGCCCGGCGCCTCCAGCCGCGCATGGCAGCAGCCTGGCGCGCCGGGCCCCGCGGCAGAGGTCGAACCCGCGCCGCCCGGTGCACAGTTTCTGGCAAGGTCCTTCGTCTCCGAGGCGGGGAGCCGGGATTACCGGCTCTACGTGCCGGCGGCGCGGTCCGGAGGACCGATGCCCCTGGTCGTGATGCTGCATGGCTGCAAGCAGTCGCCCGAGGATTTCGCGGCCGGCACCCGCATGAACGTGCTGGCCGAGGAGTTCGGCTTCCTGGTGGCTTATCCCGGCCAGTCCTCGAAGGCCAACGCCTCGAAGTGCTGGAACTGGTTCAGCCCGGCGGACCAGCAGCGCGGACGGGGCGAGCCCGCCCTGATCGCCGGCATCGTCCGCGAGATCATGGCCGGTCACCCGGTCGACCCAGGGCGCGTCTACGTGACGGGGCTGTCGGCGGGCGGGGCGCAGGCCGCCGTCATGGCGAGCGCCTATCCCGACCTCTTCGCCGCGGTGGGCGTGCATTCCGGCCTTGCCTGCGGCGCCGCCCGCGACGTGCCCTCGGCCTTCGCCGCCATGCGGAGCGGGGCGCCCGGCGCCGTCCCGGACGCGCGGGACGGGGCGCGGCTGGTGCCCACGATCGTCTTTCACGGGGACCGTGACGCGACCGTGCATCCCAGCAACGGCGATGCGGTGATGGCGCAGTTCCGCGCCGGCGGGAACGGCGCCGCGGCCGGGCTGCGGCGCGAGGTCGAGAGCGGCCAGGCGCCCGGCGGCCGTGCATACAGCCGCGAGAGCTTTGCCGATGCGTCGGGGCGCGTGCTGTTCGAGCAGTGGACGGTGCACGGCGCCGGCCATGCCTGGTCGGGCGGAAGCCCGCAGGGCTCCTACACCGACCCGCAGGGCCCCGATGCCTCGCGCGAGATGCTGCGCTTCTTCCTGGCTCATGAGGGAGCACGGGGCCGGCCCGCGGCCTGACACGGCGGGAAGGGCTGGGCCGCGGCGAACGCCGCGGCGTCCCGTCCGTTCATGAATCCACATCCCTGGCGCGTCCTTCCCGACGGGAGGGGCGGCCACGGCCCCGGCCCCGGCCGGAGCATTCCAGCCGTGCGAGTCGCGCACGGGACTTGACCTCCGGCCCCAACAACGAGTAATTTTTTTACCTGGATGAAGCATACCGATGAGCGGATCCCGTCTGGGGATGCCGCCCGCGTGAAGCCCGTCGACCGGGCAGCCGCGGAAACCGACCGGGACGGCGCGACCGTCCTTCCCTTCAATCGATACACGGATTTCGGCAGCCACTGGCCTGTGCCCGCCCAGGGCGAGGTGCTCGTGGTGCCGCTCGGCGGCCTTGGCCGCATCGGGATGAACTGGACGCTGTACGGCCATGCCGGGCGCTGGATCCTCGTCGATGCCGGCATCGCCTTCGCCGACGAGACGCTCGAGGGCGTCGACGCCATCATCCCGGACCCCGCCTTCCTCGCGCCGATCATGGACCGGCTCGACGGGCTGGTGGTGACGCACGCGCACGAGGACCATATCGGCGCGATCGACCGGGTCTGGCCGCATGTGATCGGCTGCCCGATCTGGGCGACGCCCTATGCGGCCGCCATGCTGGAGCGGCGCTTCGACGAGGCCGGGACCCTGTCCGAGATCGACCTGCGCACCTATCCGGTGGGCGGCTCCTTCGAGGTCGGGCCCTTTTCGATCCGCTCGGTCCGCATGACCCACTCCGTGCCCGAGCCGGTGGCCCTCGCCATCGGCACCGCGGCCGGAACGGTCCTGCACACGGGCGACTGGAAGCTGGATCCCGAGCCGCTGATCGGCGAGCCCGCGGATCTGGACGCGCTGCGCGCCATCGGCGATGCGGGCGTGCTGGCCATGCTCTGCGACAGCACCAACGCGCACAAGTCGCTGCCCCGGACCTCCGAGGCGCAGGTGCGCGAGGCCTTCAAGCGGCTCTTCGCCGCGCGCAAGGGCCAGGTGGCGGTGGTCTGCTTCTCGACCAACGTGGCGCGCCTCGCCTCGGCGGCGGTGGCGGCCGAGTCCTCCGGGCGGCAGATCGCGCTCGCGGGCCGGTCGATCCGCAACAGCGAGGAGACCGCGCGCAGCCTCGGCCTGCTGGACTCCGTGCCCCATTTCCTGGCCGAACCGGCGCATCTGAAAGGCCTCGATCGCGTCCAGACGGCGCTGGTCTGCACCGGCGCCCAGGGCGAGGAGCGCGCGGCGCTGGCCAAGCTCGCGCGCGGCGACTGGCGCCTGCCGTCCTTCGGGCCCGGCGACACGGTGGTCCTCTCCGCCCGGGTGATCCCCGGGAACGAGGAGGCCGTGGACAAGGTGGTCTCGAAGCTGCGCTCCCGCGGCGTCGAGGTGCTGATGGGTGACGAGTCCTTCGAGGGCGCCCCGCTGCACGTCTCCGGCCATCCCGGCGCCGACGAGCTGCGCGAGCTCTATGGCCTCGTGCGGCCGCGCTTCGCGATCCCCGTCCACGGGACCGAGATGCACCTGACCGCCCATGCGCGCCTGGCGCGCGAGAGCGGTGTCGAGGCGGCGCTGGTCACCGAGGAGGCCGAGGTGATCCGCCTGTCCCATGCCGGGGCCTGCGTCACAGGCCACGTGCCGGTGCCCAAGCTGCACCTGGCCTCGGACGAGCGGGGCAACCGGGTCGTCCTCGGCCGGCACGGCATCGCCGCGGTCTGAGCGCGCGGCGCGCCGTGGATCGCGTGGCGGACCTCGTCCACCCGACGGACACGGCCGGCGCCGATGTGCCGGACTGCCAGAGCTGCGGGGCCTGCTGCGCCTTCTCCTGGGAATGGCCGGCGCTGATCGGCTTCGGGGACGGCGCGGGAATCCCGCCGCACCTGATCGAGGACGGGCGCATGCGCTGCGAGGGCAACCGCTGCGCGGCGCTGGCGGGCACCCTGGGCGAGGACGTGCACTGCACGGTCTATGCGGACAGGCCGCTGGTCTGCCGCGAGTTCGCCTCGGGCAGCGAGGACTGCCTGGCCGTGCGGCGGCATTTCGGCTTCGGCTGAGCGCCCCCGGAACCGGGGAGGGCGGGGGGCTTCCGAGGGCCGCCGCGGGGTGCCAGGATGGGCGCCCGCAGGCGAAGTTCCAGAGAAGAAGTCCCGGAGGAGGACAGGCGATGGCCCATACCACCGTGAAGGCCGAGATCGGCACCCAGCGCTACCGCGTCTCGCTCGACGCCGGAAGCCATGCGCTGGTGGCCGACGAGCCGCCGGCCCTGGGCGGCGGCGGCACCGGCCCCGGACCCTTTGACCTGGTGCTGGCCGGGCTCGCGGCCTGCACCGCCATCACCCTGCGCATGTATGCCGAGCGCAAGGAGCTGCCGCTGGGGCGCGTCGGCGTCACGCTGACGCTGGGCAAGCAGGGCGAGCGGTTCAGCATCCGGCGCAGCATCGAGGCCGAGGGCGACGTCACCGAGGCCCAGCTTGCCCGGCTCGGCGAAATCGCCGAGCGCACGCCCGTGACCCTGGCGCTGCGGGACGGCTTCTATATCTCCACCACCATCGCCCGCCGCGCCTGAGCCACGGGGTCCGATCAGCCAGGCCTGGAGGCCGAGCGGGCGGGCTCCTCCTGCATGCGTCGCTCGATCTCCTCGCGGCCGGGCGAGCCATTGTCCAGGGCCTTGCCCAGGTTCTCCAGGTATTTCGCCGGTGGGTGCGGCGGCATGAAGGGCTCGTTGGGGTCGATCTCGGCCTCGATCAGGGCAGGGCCGGGCTCCGCCAGGGCCGCATCCAGAGCCGGGCCGCATTCCTCGGGGTCGGCGACGCGCCAGGCCTTCAGGCCGAAGCCCTCGGCCACCCGGGCGAAGTCCACGGGCTGCAGATCGCAGCCGAACTCCGGATTGCCCAGGAACAGCATCTGCTCCCACTTGATCTGGCCGAAGACGTTGTTCTTGGCGACCACGATCTTCACCGGAAGCCGGTAGCGAATGCAGGTCGCGAGTTCGCCCAGCATCATGGTCAGCCCGCCGTCGCCGACGAAGGCGACGACCTGCCGGCCTGGGAAGGCCAGGGCAGCCGCGATGGCGTAGGGCAGCCCGCATCCCATCGAGGCGAGGCCCCCGGAGACCGAGAATTGCTGGGCGCCGCGCAGCTCGACATTCTGGGCGACCAGCCCGGTGTTCATTCCGGAGTCGGCGGTCACCACCGCATCCTCGGCGAGCCGGGCCGAGAGCTCGCGCGCGATGCGCTGGGGCTTCATGGGACGACCGGGGCGCATGGCAGCCTCGGCCAGCATCCGGCGCCAGTCCGCCATGCCGGCCTGCGCCCGTTCGAGGAAAGCGCGGTCCTCCTTGCGGCGCAGCTTGCCGTTCAGCGCGGCCAGGGTCGCGCGGGAATCGCCGACCAGGCCGACCTCGGCGGGGTAGCGCAGGCCGATGCGCTGGGCGTCCAGGTCGATCTGCACGGCCCGGGCCTGGCCGGGGCCGGGATAGTATTCGACATAGGGAAAGCCGCTGCCCACGATCAGCAGCGTGTCGCACCGGGCCATGGCCTCGTGGGATGGCAGGGTGCCGAGATGCCCAATGCCGCCCGTGGTCAGCGGGTGCCCGTCGGGCACCACCGCCTTGCCGAGCAGCGCCTTGACGATGGGTGCGCCCAGCAGCTCGGCCGTGCGCAGCAGCTCGTCCCCCGCGTCCAGCGCCCCCTGGCCCGCCAGGATCACGACGCGGCTGCCGGCGTTCAGCACCGCGGCCGCGCGGTCCAGCGCATCCTCGGCGGGCAGGCGCCGGCCTTCCGTATGATCGCCCCCGCCATGGGGGACCTTGTTGCGGGGCGAGGGCTTGGCCTCCTCCTCCAGGTGCTCCTGGATGTCGGCGGACACTGCCAGATGGGCGACGCCGCGCCGGGCCAGCGCCGTGCGGCAGGCGAGGCCGGTCACGTTGGCCGCATGGGCCGGTCCGTTGACGCGGGCCGTGTAGGTGGCGGCATCGGCGAAGACGCGGGAATGGTCGACATCCTGCTGGGTGAAGGTGTCCACCAGATCGTGATAGGGCAGCCCGGTGATCGCCACCACCGGCGCCCGGTCGATCTTGGCGTCGTAGAGCCCGGTCAGGAAGTGCAGCCCGCCCGGACCCGAGGTCGCGAGGCAGCAGCCGATCCGCCCCGTGAACTTGGCATAGCCGCAGGCCATGAAGGCCGCAGCCTCCTCGTGCCGGACCTGGATGAAGCGGATGCGGTCCTGGCGTGTGCGCAGGGCCTCCATCAGCCCGTTGATGCCGTCGCCCGGCAGGCCGAAGACGGTGTCGATGCCCCATTCGATCAGCGTCTCGACCATGATGTCGGCGGTGTTGCGTCCCATGCTGGCCTCCGGCCGGTTCGAGCCCGAGCGTGACAACAGGAGGCGGGCCGCATTTGCGCGCGTCCTGACGGACGATATCGTGGGGATGGTATCGTGCGGGGGCGCGCCGGGCGCCCGGAGAGGGTAGCGGATGGGAAAGCGCGTGGTTCTGCTGGGCGCCGGGCATGCCCATCTGCATGCCATCGCCGCGGCCGGCGACTTCGCCGCCCGCGGTCACGAGCTGGTGGTGGTGGCGCCGGACCGCTTCTGGTACTCGGGCCTCGCGACGGGGATGCTGGGCGGGGAATATCCACCCGCGCTGGACCAGGTCGACGTGTCGGTGCTGGCCGCCCGCGGCGGCGCGCGCTTCGTCGCCGGCCGCCTCCATCACCTGGACCGCGAGCGCCGGGTCGTACACCTGGCCGGGGGGACCGGGATCCCCTACGACACGCTTTCGGTCAATCTCGGCAGCGAGCCGCCCGCCATACCCGGGGAGGAAGACTGCCCCACCGCCTTCCGGGTCAAGCCGGTGCGCCGGGTGGCCGAGCTGCGCGCGGCGCTGGAGGGGCGCTTCGCCGCCGATCCCGCGCGCCCGATCGCGGTGCTCGTCGCGGGCGGCGGCGTCACGGCTTGCGAGCTGGCGGCGAACCTGCTGGGCCTGGCCGCGCGCCGAAGCGCCCGGGTGGCTGTCAGCGTGCTCGCCTCCGGCGGCGGGTTCCTGCGGCAGCTCCCGCCCGGCGCCGCCGCATCGGTGCGCGCGGTGCTGGAGCGGCGCGGCGCGGTCCTTCGCGCGGGCGCGCGGGTCATCGCCGTCGAAGGGGAGGGAAACGGGGGAAGCTGGCAGGCGGTGCTGGAGGGCGGCGAGCGGCTGGCCTTCGACCTGTTCCTGAATGCCAGCGGGTTGCGGCCCAACCCAGCGGTTCGCGCCCTGGACCTGCCGGTGGACGATCAGGGCGCGCTGCTGGTGGACCGCCACCTGCGCTCCGTCGCGGACGCGCGCGTGCATGGTGGGGGTGACTGTGTCGCGGTGGAGGGGCACGCGTTGCCGCGCATCGGAGTCTACGCGATCCGCGAGGCGCCGGTGCTGCGCCGGAACCTGCTGGCCGCCCTTGGGGGCGGCGAGCCCGAGGCCTTCCGGCCCCAGAGGGACTATCTCTGGATCATGAATCTCGGCGACGGCACGGGCTTGGCTGCGCGCGGCCGGCTGTGGTGGCACGGGCGCGCGGCCCACTGGCTCAAGGACCGGATCGACCGGCGCTTCCTCGGGGGCTACCAGCGTCTGGCCGGGCAGGCGGAGGCATAGGGCGGCCCGGCGGCCGCCCTGCCATCGCGGTTTCGGGCCTTGCCGGGGCCCGGCTCAGGCCTTGCCGGAGCCCGGCTCTGCCATGCGGCGGTGCTGCTCCGCCAGGACGCCCGCGGGCGTGACCGTCGCGACAGAGGTCTGGATCTTGTTCTTCCAGCCGCTGACCACGTCGCCATCGCCGCGCATCATGGCCTGGAACCCCACCTTGGCGACGTCGGCAGGATCGTCCTTGCTGCCCTGGCCGACCTTGGTGTCCTCCATGTCGGCACGCTCGAAGAACTCGGTGTCGGTCGGGCCCGGCATCAGGCAGGTGACGGTGACGCCGGAATCCTTGAGCTCGTTGCGGAGCGCGAAGGAGAAGCTGTCGATGAAGGCCTTCGTGCCGTTGTAGACCGCCTGGAACGAGCCCGGCATGAAGCCCGCGATGGAGCCGGTGATCAGGATGCGGCCCTGGCCGCGGGCGCGCATGTCCTTCCCGACCTTCTGGATCAGGTAGAGCGTGCCGGTGACGTTGGTGTCGATCACGTGCCGGACCTCCTCGAAGTCCTGGTCCAGGAAGCCGTGGCCGAGCCCGTGCCCGGCATTGGCCAGCAGCGCATCCACCGGCCGGCCCTTCAGCGCGGAATACAGCGTGTTGATGCCGTCGA
This sequence comes from Arenibaculum pallidiluteum, assembly GCF_017355985.1. Classification (GTDB taxonomy): domain Bacteria; phylum Pseudomonadota; class Alphaproteobacteria; order Azospirillales; family Azospirillaceae; genus Arenibaculum; species Arenibaculum pallidiluteum. The sequence continues at coordinate 474,361 of NZ_JAFIQU010000002.1, read as the reverse complement.
GCATCGCGAGATCCGCCTGGACGGTCTCGACCTGCGCGCCGAGCCCGCGAAGATCCTGGGCCGCCTGGTCGAGCGGCCGGTCGGCCGCGATGACGAGGTCGAACCCGTTTTGCGCGCATTGCTTTGCGAGCTCGTAGCCGATGCCGCTGGAGGCGCCGGTCACGACGGCGAGAGGACGCGTGCTGGATGCCATGTCACGATCTCCGGATATGAAGGAATGCGTTCGCCGGGCCTGTCAGGCCTCATCGCCGATCTCGATGCGCCAGAGCTGGGTGGGCAGGCTGGCGGGCGCGTCGGGCTTGAAGAAGGCGGAATCCTGGATGTGAGAGGTCGTCAGGTAGATCGCGCCGTCCGGCCCCTCTGACAGCGTGTCGGGCCAGCGCAGCCGCTCGTCCCGGATCAGGATCTCGGTCCCGCCGCCGGCCGCCAGGTCGCGCACCCTCAGGGCGTTCTCCTCGGGGGCGGTCACGTACATGCGCGTGCCGGCGCGATCGATCAGCAGGCCGTCGGCGACGCCGTTCTCGCCGACCTTCTCGACCCGGCCGGCGACCTCGCGCGCGCCCTCCGACCCGCTGCCGGCCTCGATCAGCGTCGCGGTCGGGATGCGGTAGAGCGTCCGGCCCTTGATGGCCTGCCAGTAGAGGTGCCGCCCCTCGGTCGAGAGGGCGATGCCGTCGGCGGCGAACTCGACCCCGCGTCCGTCGGGGCGGCGCAGCACCTTGCCGTCGGCGCGCACCTGCACGTCCTTCTCGGGCTGGGTCGAGGGGTGCCCGTCGAGGACGCGCCAGGCCCTGCCTCCGTCGAGATCGACCACCACCAGCGCGCCCCTCGCGCCGGAATCCGTGATGTAGGCGTGGCGCCCGTCGGGCGCGATGCGGACGTCGTTGAGATAGGAGCCCTGCGGCGCCGCCGTCTCGTCGAAGGAAATCACCTGGGTGACCCTGTCCGTCGCAAGGTCGATGCGCACCAGCTTGGGCCCGCCCGGCACCACGTAGGACTGCGCCGGGGCCGCCGGGTCGAGGATCCACAGGCTGCCGCGCCCGTCGGCCACGACGCTCTGCACGCAGACGAGATGCTCGCCTGCCGGCAGCTCGTCCTTGCGGGCGTTGCGCCAGGCGTTCCAGCCCTCGTCGGGATAGGGCCGGATGCTGCCGTCCTTCAGGAGCTCGGCGACGGAAACGGGCGAGTCCTCGGTCCAGCGCGGGAAGCATACGAAGATGCGGCCGTTCTCGGCGACCGTGATCCCGGTCACCTGGTGCTCGAAGCGCGCGACGAGGGAAAGCCTGGCTTGGATCTGCGGCATGGGGCCTGCGCATGGGTCGGGAGCCGCCGGCCCAGGCCGCCCTTTTCGGGCACCGGCCGCGACATCCCGTGAACAGGCACAAAGCGGCTTCGTCCCGCCGGGGGCGGGATGCGGTTCTGGAGACCGGCGGAGGGATCCGCCCGCAGGTGGGAATACTCACAGAAGACCGGCGGCCCAACGCCCTATCGTGGTCATGATGATCCCAGGGGGGATGCAGCAGAAGCCGATGGAGAAGGGCTATGCGGGTGCTGGTGATTTCTCTGTTCGCGGTCGCGCTCATGGGTTTCCTTCCCGGTGCGGCGGAGGCCTGCCCCAGCGGCTACCGGTCCTGCGGAACCTATTGCTGCCGGTAGGCCGTCCCCGGCGCGCGAGGCGCCGTCCATGAACGCCGCAAAAGGGGCCGCGGGCGGCCCCGACGGGCGAAAGGCTGCACGGGCCGGCGGGCCGGTCCCGCCGTCTGCGAAGGAGATCGGCCATGAAGGGGAGATCTGCGGTCCTTCTTTCCTCGGTGCTGGTGACGGGCGTCGCGCTCTGGTACGCCGCGAGCATGTCCGGCACCGCCGTCGCGATGGATAAGTCGCTGGAGGGAATGGGGTTCTTCCCGCTCCGCCCGCCGACGACGCTGGTCGGGCCAGGCTCGATCTATCACGTCAGCCGCGACGGCAAGTTCTATCGGACCGTCTGCAAGGCGGACCAGAGCCGCGTCACAAAGGCCATCGAGCGCTCCCCGAGCGAGAAGGTGATCGCCCAGCAGCTCTCGAACGGGAAGATCTCCCTGGGAGCGTCCGTGACCGAACTGGTCAGGGCGGGCATCGGGAACACGGCGATCCAGTCCGTCTCCTACAGCCTGAGCGACGTTGCCGTCCTCGAGATCCCCTTGAACAAGAACGAGGAAATCTTTGTCGCCCTGACGTCCGAGCCATCCTGCAGGAGCCAGGTGGACCACCTGCTGCGCAACGGCGAGCTGGTCTGCCAGGGGCAGACGGCGCTCGTCGCCAGCGTGGACTACCAGATCCAGACGAGCTCCCGCACGGATGTGCAGGCGGAGCTCGACCAGGAGCAGCTCATGAAGGTGAAGGGCATCCTGCAGGAGAGCGTGGGCGCCGAGGTGGAGGTCCAGTCCGGCCGCATCCGCAGCGGCGTCGGCCTGCACTACGGCATCAAGGTGAACCCGTTCTGCGTGACCCGTCCCGAGGACAGGTTCCCGCGCCGCATCCCGCAGCACTACGGGCACAGGATCCTGAACTACGTCCAGATAAACCTGCTGGGGGGCTAGCCTGCGGTGCCCGCAAGGGCGGTGCCGCCCTCGTCGAGCAGTGCCGACCGGAAGGTCGCCCCCTCGGCCCTGGCTCCGTCCAGCCGGGCGCCGCGGAGGTCGGCGTGGTCGAGCTTCGCATCTCGCAGGTCGGCGCCGGTCAGGTCCGCATCCGCCATCCTCGCCTCCCAAAGCGAAGCGCCGGCCAGCCGGGCGCCGTTGAGCGAGGCACCGCGGAGATCCGCATGGTCGAGATTGGCGTCCGCCAGATCCGCGCCGTCGAGCACGGCCCGCCGCAGGTTGCCGCGCCAGAAGCTCCGCCCTGCGAGGTCCAGGCCGCTCAGATCGGCCCGCTCGCCCTCGCTGCCGTCCGTCCTAAGCCAGAGGGCGTGGCGCTCCAGCCGGCGGTCGAGATCGTCCACGCCGCGATGCGCATGTTCGGCCATCAGGATTCTCCGAGACGTGAGGGTGTCGTTTACGGTTTGCGGACGCCGCGAAAACAAATCGAGGCCGTGGCAGTTCCAGGCGGCGCATTGTTTATTGTGTGTGAGGTCGGCGGTTTGCGTAAAAATAGAGCCGGGGTGCCTGGATATTGTTTTGCAGGGTGATCTCTGCGTTTTTCAAAGGTGCGGCGGATATCGGTGGATCGTCCTGCTGAAATGTGCATCTTTATTTCGACGGAGCCGCGTGGTTCCTGCCTGTGATCCCGGGCGCCGCATTCGGGTGCGCCGTCCTGCGGCGCCTCCGGGAAGGAGGAGCATGACCGACGACCCGATCGAGCTGGACGCCCGCCGGGGCCTGGCTGGCCGGAAGGCGACGGAGACACGCAGGGAGGAGCGCGCCGTCGCGGCCGACCAGGCGGCCATCAGGCAAAGGCAGGACGAGCTGGAGGCGGCTCTGATGGCCGAGCCCGCGGCGAACTGGCCCGATCTTGCCGCGAAGGCCAGCTATCTCATCGGCCTTTTCGCGGACACGCCCGAGGGCCGGGATCCCCGCCACGCGCAGCTGATCCGGAGCGCTCTCGACGACATCCGCCGCCTTTCCGGGCCGGAACCCGCCCAACGACCCGTCCAGCAACCCACGCCGGGCGCGCCTGCCGGGGATACCGACGGTTCCGCCGGCCCCCGGCCCGACGGCGAAGCCTGACCGCCGGTCCAGAACAGGCCGACGGGTGCGCCCGGCGCGGGACGGCAGGCGGCCGGGGGCCGCGGCGCTCCATGGAGTTTCCGTCCTATACCGCCCGCGAGAGCGCCGTCGACGGCATGCTCCATGGTCTCGGCCTGGTGGCGGGGATCGCGGGGATCCTGTGGCTGCTCGGCTCGCGCGCGGGGCGCGTCGGCCCGGCCGACTTCGTGGCGCTGCTGGTCTATGCCGGAGGGCTGGCCGGGATGCTGGCGGCGTCCGCGGCCTATAACCTCTCCGCGCCGGGGCCGCGCAAGGAGATGCTGCGACGCCTCGACCACGCGCAGATCTTCGTGATGATCGCCGGGACCTACACGCCCTTCGCGGTGAAGGGCCTCGGCTCCGGGCCCGGTGCGCCGTTCTGGTCGGTCTGGGGCGCGGCGGCCGCGGGGGCTTTTCTGAAGCTCGCCTTTCCGCGGCGTTTCGAACGCGTCGGCCTAGTGCTGTATCTCGGGCTCGGCTGGGCGATCCTCGCCATGGCGCGCCCGCTATGGACATCGTTTCCACCCGGAATCCTGGCGCTGCTGGTGCTGGGCGGCGCGCTCTACACGCTCGGAGCCATCTTCCACCTTCTGGAGCGGCTGCCCTTCCACAACGCCGCCTGGCACGGGCTCGTGCTCGCGGCAGCGGCCTGCCATTTCGCCGCCGTCGCGACGCTTTAGGTCGTCTGGGCTCTGCTGTGGGGCGGAGGAGAAAAATCCGTGGGAGCCAGAAAATATTACCAGGGATGCGATGCTGCGCCTGCGAATATATATTAAAGGGTTATACCATAATAGGTCTGAGATGATTTGCAAAAGCCATCGTGGGAAATTCGACCTTGCGCATCGAGGCTGCAGAGATCACTATCGCGCGGTCGAACTTGCTCTGGGCAAGACCTTTCCGGCCGCCATGCGTGGGTGACGGGTCCCCGAAGTGATTTGATTCCGGCGCGACCGCGCGCCGGGCACCTCGGTCCGGCGCGATCGCGTGCCGGCCGCCACCAAGGAAGGGACCTCCATGGCCACTGGCACCGTTAAGTGGTTTAATGCCACCAAGGGCTTCGGCTTCATCCAGCCCGATGACGGCACCGCCGATGTCTTCGTCCATATCTCGGCCGTTCAGCGGGCCGGCATGAGCGATCTCCGCGAGGGGCAGAAGCTGTCCTTCGAGGCGATCCGCGACCCCCAGAGGGGCAAGGTCTCGGCCGAGCAGCTTCAGAGCGCCTGACCTCGGGCGTCGGCCGGCGGCACGCCATGCGTGCTGCCGGTCCTGGCGCCGCGCCCCCGCCCCGTTCCGGAAGCGGGAGGCGCTTTCGTTTCAGGACATGCGGCCTGGCCGCCGGGGCGCTGGACGCCGCCGGCCGGCCTGCGCGCCGCAAGCTGCAAGGAGAAAGCCGAATGGACATGATGGCGAGACTTCCGGATATGGCCGACGACGCCCTGGCGAACCTTCACGCCAATGCCGTCCGGCTTGCCGGCGCCGGAAACCCCAAGCAGCAGCGGGCGGCCAACGCCCTGCTGCCGGCCATCGCTGCCGAGATAGCAACGCGCCTCGCGCGCAAGCCGCCGAAGGCGACCGGCGGCCGCCCGCGGCGCGCCAAGGCAGCCGCACCGGCTGTCGCGGACGCCGGCTGAGATCTGGCCGGGACGGTGACGGCGCCGAGCGTGGCGTGAAGTGCGCGCGGCCGGAGTTCTAGGCTGAGTTCAAGGAGCGCGTGCGCGCGACCCATGGCCAGCCTCTCCGCGCCGCCGCCAGTGGCGGCGTCCGTCAACCGGGCCTCTCGATCCGATGCCCGTGGCAACCCCGGAGCCGGCGAACGGGATCATCCCATGCGGGTTGCGGCCGTGGCGATCGCGCGGCTTCTGAACCGGGACGGCGATCTTGGCATCGCCGGGCGGGACGTGCTGGGGGTCGTCGAGGTCGCGCAGCACTGGCGCCTCGCGCCGCGGGCGTGACCCGTCGCAGGGTCGGCCCGATCCGCGCGTTCCGTGCCGATGATCTATCTGGAGAGAGTGGCGGACGGGGTGGGATTCGAACCCACGGTACCCTTGCAGGTACGCCGCATTTCGAGTGCGGTGCCTTCAACCACTCGACCACCCGTCCGCAGAGGCCGCGGAACCTAGCGCAAGCGTTCGGGGCCTGCAAGCGGCTTTCGCGGGCGCGCCGTGGCATCGTCGCGCCGCCACAACCCGGCCTGCCACGTCCCGCGCGACTTCGGCGCCCGGGCTCGGCTAGGATGCCGGGCATGGACATGCCGCGAGATCCCGCTTACGCCGTCGCGCCGCTGGCGCCCGTGGCCGCCCCGGTGCTGCCGCCGGCCGCCGTGCTGCACGGGGGCGGCGAGGGGGTGGACGGGCTGCTGGAGAGCTTCGCGGCCGCGCTGGCGGCACGGGGTTTCCGCATCGGCGGGGTGGTGCAGCGCACCGGCTGCGGTGACGGCGCCTGCGCCGCGCCCATGGAGCTGGTCGACCTCGCGACCGGCCGGGTCATGCCCATCAGCCAGAAGCTCGGCCGCGGCTCCTCGTCCTGCAGGGTTGATCCCGCCGGCGTCGCCGAGGCGGCTCCGATGCTGCGCGCGGCGCTGGCCGCCGGGGTCGACCTGCTGGTGGTCAACAAGTTCGGCGCGCTCGAGGCTTCGGGCGGCGGTCTCGCCGCCGAGATCGCCGAGGCGACCGCCGCCGGCGTGCCGGTGCTGACCTCGGTCAACGGCAAGCACCTGGGCGCCTTCCTGGCCTATGGCGGCGACCTCGTGCGCCTGCTGCCGCCGGATCCCGCCGCGCTTTGGCGCTGGTGGGGCGGCTGCCGCCTCTACGACGACCTGCTGCATCCCGTAGAGGACGCTCCGGTCCGCCGCATCCTCTGTCGTCCTCCCTGGATCCTCGTGCTCGCCGAGGCGCATGGGCGGCCCTCCGCAGGCCTCGCCCGCCTGCCCGCGGGGGGTGCCCCGCCCGATACGGCCGCGCTCGCGGCACTGGCGGCGGGCGGCCTGCGTCGCCTGGCGGAAGGGTTGGCCGGCTGGGATCCCTTCCGGGCGGCCCTGGCCGTTGCCGCGCTGAACCTGCACCACAATGCGGTCGCCCTGGCCGCCGCGGACGGCGTGCCGGGCGCGGCCGCTCTGGAGCCCGGCAACGGGCTCGACCTGCTAGCACGGGAGGCCGCGGGCGAGGGCGGGCGGCTGGTGGTGATCGGCAGCTTCCCCGGGGTGCGCGACCGGCTGCCCGGTGCCCAGGTCATCGATGCGCGGCCAGGCCCCGGCGAATACCCCGCAGAGGCGGCCGAATGGCTGCTGCCCGGCGCGGCGGCCGTCGCGATCACGGCGGCGTCGCTCGCCAACCGCACGCTGCCGCGGCTGCTGCAGCTCGCCGCGGGCGCAAGGGTGGCGCTGGTCGGCCCCTCGACGCCACTCTCGGACCGGCTCTTCGCCTATGGGATCGACCGGCTGGCCGGCTTCGTCGTGGACGATCCCGAGGGGCTGGCCGTGGCCGTGGCCGAGGGCGCCGGTCCGCGGGGCTGGACCCGCTTCGGCCGGCAGGTGGTGCTCCGCCGAGGCCCCGTCGTCGGCAGGGTGGAGGCCGCTGCCGACGGCGCTGCTCCGCTGTTGACTCGTGCGTCGGGGCGAGTATAGTCCCGGGCTCTTGAAAGCGGGCACAGACCTGACGGTGCGCCAACCCGTTCGGACATGTGTGCCCGCCGTTCTTTTTCAGATACGGCAGTGGCAGACATGTTCGCAGTCATCCGCACCGGCGGCAAGCAGTACAAGGTCGCGTCCGGCGACGTGATCCGGGTCGAGAAGCTCCCCGTCGAGGCGGGCGCGACGATCGATCTCGAAGAGGTCCTCATGGTCAGCGATGCGGGCCAGAACACCGTCGGCACGCCCCTGGTGGCGGGCGCGGTGGTCTCGGCCGAGGTCGTCGCCCAGGACCGCAACGACAAGATCATCGTCTTCAAGAAGAAGCGCCGCCAGAACTACCGGCGCAAGAACGGGCATCGCCAGCACGTGACCGTGCTGCGCATCACCGGCATCAAGGCTTCGGCCTGACGCCCGCCCCATAGAGGAGAGATCCCATGGCACATAAAAAGGCAGGCGGCAGCTCGCGCAACGGCCGCGATTCGGCCGGCCGGCGCCTCGGCGTCAAGCATTTCGGCGGCGAGCTGGTCGTGCCCGGCAACATCATCGTGCGCCAGCGCGGCACCAAGTTCCACCCCGGCGCCAATGTCGGCATCGGCAAGGATCACACCCTGTTCGCGCTGGTCGCGGGCGAGGTGAAGTTCCGCCGGACCCAGGACAAGACCTTCGTCCTGGTCGAGCCCGCGAACGACGTGGCGCCCGAGGCCGTGGCCGCCGAGTAACCGCGCGCCACGCACCGGTCTTCTTGCGTCGGGGGGAACGGGCGACCGTTCCCCCCGATGTCGTTTCGGCCCGCCCCTTCGCGAGCCCCGTTCCCTCCTCTCCCGTCCGCCAGGCCCTCCCGCCATGAAATTCCTCGACCAGGCCAAGATCTTCGTGAAGAGCGGGGATGGCGGCGCGGGCGCCGTCGCCTTCCACCGCGAGAAGTTCATCGAGTTCGGCGGCCCCGACGGCGGCAATGGCGGGCGCGGCGGCGACGTGGTGGTCGAGGCGGTGGACGGGCTTAACACCCTGATCGACTACCGCTACCAGCAGCATTTCAAGGCCGCCAAGGGCGGCCACGGCATGGGTAAGAACCGCACGGGCGCCAACGGCCCCGACGTCGTGCTGCGCGTCCCGGTGGGAACCCAGGTGATCGCCGAGGACGAGGAGACCGTCCTGGCCGACCTGACCGAGCCCGGCCAGCGTGTGGTGATCTGCAAGGGCGGCGATGGCGGCTTCGGCAACGCCCATTACAAGAGCTCGACCAACCGCGCCCCGCGCCACTCCACCCCCGGCTGGCCCGGAGAGGAGCGCTGGGTCTGGCTGCGGCTGAAGCTGATCGCCGATGCGGGGCTGGTCGGCCTGCCCAATGCCGGGAAGAGCACCTTCCTGGCCGCCAGCTCTCGCGCGCGCCCCAAGATCGCGGACTATCCCTTTACGACCCTGCAGCCCGGGCTCGGCGTCGTCTATGTCGGCGGCGAGGAGTTCGTGCTAGCCGACATCCCGGGCCTGATCGAGGGCGCCCATGCCGGCGCCGGCCTGGGCGACCGGTTCCTCGGCCATGTGGAGCGCACGACGGTGCTGCTGCACCTGATCGACGGCACGGCCGAGGACGTGGCCGAGGCCTACCGCGTGATCCGCGGCGAGCTCGAGGCCTACGGTCACGGACTCGCCTCGAAGCCCGAGATCGTGGGCCTCAACAAATGCGACGCCCTGGTCGAGGAGGAGATCGCCGAAAAGCGCGCGGCGCTCCAGGCGGTGACGGACTCGCCGGTCTTCGCCCTGTCCGGCGCCGCCAAGATAGGGGTCGAGGCCGTGCTGATGGAGCTGCTGCGCCGGATCAAGGCGGCCCGCGAGGAGGCGGCCGAGCAGGGAACGAGCCTCTATGCCGCCGAGGGCGGCCTCGCCCGCAGCCGCCGCCCGCGCCAGGAGCCCATGGGCGAGGACGAGGACTGGGACGAGGAGTGGGACGACGAATGAGCGCCGCCCAGGATTCCGATACCGCCGATATCGTCACGCTCCGCTCTGCGCGGCGGCTGATCGTGAAGATCGGCTCGGCGCTGCTGGTCGACGAATCCACCGGGCGGATCCGCCGCGACTGGCTGGACGCGCTGGCCGACGACGTGGCGATCTGCCGGGCGCGCGGCCAGGAGGTCCTGATCGTCAGCTCGGGTGCCGTCGCGGTCGGGCGCGAGCATCTGGGGCTGGTCGGCCGGCCCCTGCGGCTCGAGGAGAAGCAGGCCGCCGCCGCCACGGGTCAGATCCGCCTGGCCCATGCCTACCAGGAGACGCTGGCCCGGCACGACATCACGGTCGCCCAGGTCCTGCTGACCCTGGAGGACACCGAGGACCGCCGGCGCCACCTCAACGGGCGCAACACGCTGGAGACGCTGCTGCGCCTGGGCGCCGTCCCGGTGATCAACGAGAACGACACCGTCGCGACCGCCGAGATCCGCTTCGGCGACAACGACCGGCTGGCCGCGCGGGTCGCCCAGATGACCAGCGCCGACACGCTGGTCCTGCTCTCCGACATCGACGGGCTCTACACCGCCGACCCGCGCCGGGACCCCGGGGCGACGCTGATCCCCCTGGTGCGCGAGCTCACCCCCGAGATCGAGGGCATGGCCGGCGAGCCGCCGCCGGGCTACAGCTCGGGCGGCATGGTGACGAAGATCGCGGCGGCCCGCATCGCCATGAGCGCCGGCTGCCGCATGGTGATCGCCAAGGGCAAGCGCATGAACCCGCTGGCCGCTCTGGAGGCGCCGCCGGGGCAGGGCGGGGCCGACTGCACCTGGTTCATCCCGTCCCACGAGCCCGTCTCGGCGCGCAAGCGCTGGATCGCCGGGCACCTGAACGCGGGCGGCGCGCTGGTGATCGATGCCGGCGCGGTGGCGGCGCTGCTGCGCGGCACCAGCCTGCTGCCCAAGGGCGTCACGGCCGTGGAGGGCGATTTCGAACGGGGCGACCCCGTGATCGTGCGCGGGCCCGACGGGCGCGAGGTCGCGCGCGGGCTCGTGGCCTACAGCGCCGAGGACGTGCGCCGCCTCCGCGGCTGCCACAGCGCCGAGATCGTCGAGATCCTGGGCTGGCGCGGCCGGGACGAAATCGTCCACCGCGACGACCTGGTCCTGTCCTGAGCCATGGCGGTGCAGGCGCCGCCACCCGCGCGCACGCCGGCGCGCTCGGCACCGGGGACGCTGATCCGGACGGTAGCGCTGGGCCTGGTGCTGCGCCCGGGCGCGCTGCTGGTCGCGGCCGAGCATGACCGCGTCACCGGCCAGCACTATTTCCGTCCGCCTGGCGGCGGGGTCGAGTTCGGCGAGCGGGCCGATCAGGCCTTGCGCCGCGAACTGCGCGAGGAGCTGGGGCTGGATCTTGCGGCGGTGCGCCTGCTGGGCGTGATCGAGAACCTCTTCACCTTCGAGGGCCGCCGCGGCCATGAGATCGTCTTCGTCTTCGCAGCCGATCCCGCCGATCCCGGCTTTCTCGACCGGCCGGCCCCGGTGCTGGTGGAGCATGACGGGACCGTCCTTCCGGTCTCCTGGCTCGCCCTCGACCGGCTCGACGATCCCGCGGCCCCGGTCTACCCGCCAGGGCTCTCGGCCCTGGCGCGCGACGAAGCCGCGCGCAGGACGGACCATGATCGGGTATAAGACGGCATGTCCGGATTTCGACGCTTGCGCCCCGTGCGGGGCTTCCTTGCCGCCGCGCTCGGCGCCGTGCTCCTCGCGGGCTGCGCCGGGACGGCGGGGCCCGATGCCCATCCGCTGCCCAGCGGGCTGCGTGTCGGCACCCTCGCCATCTTGCCCCTTGCGACGGAATCCGTGACCTACACGAAATACGGGCTCGTCGCCTTCGCCAACGACGAGGTCGTGCGGACGGTGCCGGAATGGGGGCTGGCCGAGCGCTTCCGCAGCGCAGTGGAGCGGGCGCTGGGCAACCGCGGCGTGCGCCTGATTCCCATCCTCCTACCGCCCGAGGCCGGCAATCCTCCCTCGGCCGAGGCGGCGCGTCCCCTGCTGCGCAAGGCGTTGGCCGCCGACCCGCCCGATGCGGTGCTGGTGCTGGAGCCCGAGGCCGGGGCCGTGGATCCCGTCCTGCAGGGGCCGGACCTGCACGGCTGCGGCCTGTTCTACCGCTCGGGGCTGCTTTCGCCGGTGGTGACGCCCTTCTGCCGCTACCAGGCGGTGGTGCTGGACGGCAAGACGCTGGCCGAGATCGGCCGCGCGCCGGTCTGGGATTCAGCGCTGCGCGAGGAGATCCGGGCGGTGAACGGTCCCGACCGCGGCTATGGGCCGGGATTCGAGAGCGCGCTGGCGCCGGCCCATGCGCAGCTGCTGCGCGCCGACATCGAGGCCCTGATCGACCGCAGCATTCCACCGGCCCTGGCCGAGATCGGCCTGCTGCCGCCCGCCGCGGGGGCGCAACGATGATCCAGGCCGTTCTCTGGGATATCGACGGCACGCTGCTGGACAGCGAGCCCCACCACTTCGCGGCACTCGCGGCTGTCTGCGCGGCCCATGGCGCGGTGCTGGAGCCGGAAGAGCAGGAGCGCCTGCTCGGCCTCTCCATGGGCGAGGTGTTCGCCCTGATCACCGCGACGCGCCCGCTGCCCCTGGCGCTGGATGCCTTCAAGAACGCCTGCAACGCCTTCTACGTGGCGCGGGTCGACGCGGTGCCCTTCCGGCCCGGCGGGTACGAGCGGGTCGACGACCTGGCCCTGCGCGGCGTGCCGCAGGCCTGCGTCAGCAACAGCGGGCGCAAGGTGGTCGAAGCGAACTTCGCCCGGCTGGGCCATCCTGGCCTCGCCTTCGCCCTCAGCCGCGACGACGTGGTCGACGGCAAGCCGGCGCCCGAGCCCTACCTCAAGGCGGCAGCGCGCCTGGGCGTGGCTCCCGAAGCCTGCCTGGTGGTCGAGGACAGCCCGATCGGCGCCCGCTCCGCCAAGGCGGCGGGCATGTTCACCATTGCCTGGCCCCAGGTTCCGGGACTGACCTTCGATGCGGCCGACCGCGTGGTGGACAGCCTGGACGTGCTGGACTGGGACCGCCTGCTCGCCGGCGCCTGAGCCCGGCGAAACGGGGACCGGGCAGCCTTGCCCGCCCGATCCCTTCCGGCCTCAGGCCGCCTTGGATGCCACGGGGGCAAGGGCCTCGGCCACGGCGTCGCGGCGGCGGTCGAACTCCTGTCCCAGGAACTCGGCCTCGTGGTCGTCCAGCACCTTGCGGGCCATCTCGAAGAGCTCCTCTTCCTCCTCGTCGAGATGGTGCTCGGTGATCTCGCGCAGGACCTGGAACTTCGCGGCCCAGGCCTCGGTGGAGGCCGTCATGGCCTCCAGTTCGTCGAGCAGCGCGTCGCCGAGATGGTGCTCGTTCAACCCCTCCAGAACCTCCTTGCGCGTCTCGTCCGAGCCGCGCAGCGGGGCATAGAAGACGACCTCCTCGACGCGCGCATGGGACCATAGAAGAATCTTGAAGCTGTCGAAGAGATCGCGGCGGCTTTCGGGCTCGGCCTCTTCGATGCGCTTCATCTGGGCGCGGAGCTCGTCGTGGTCTTGCTTGATGCGCTCGTAGATCCTCATGGGGCGTCCTGCGTTGCGGGGAAAGGTCTTCCCGGAGAACGCAGCGGTGGCGGCGGCGGTTCCTGCAGGCGCGCCGGCTTCCGGGCTCCTAATCCGAACGCCTGTACCGGTAGAGCGCGGCGATCCCCAGCGGAACCGCGAGCGCCAGCGCGCCAGCCATCGCGCCACCGCGGCGGGTCCGGCCGCGATCCTCGGCCGGTCGCCATCCGCCGGTCTCGCCGGTGCCCTCGGGCATCGGGCGGTGCAGCGCGCCGTCGCTGCTGCGCCGGCCGGGCCGGCCGCCCAGGATCTGCCGGCGCACGCTGCGGCCCATCTGCCGCTCGATGGGACCCTGCGCCACGGCCATGCCCAGCTCGACCAGCCAGGCAGGGGCGCCGATGCCGACCTCGCGCCGCGGGCGCAGCGCCAGATTCACCATGGCCTCGGCGACGTCCTCTGGCCGCGAAGCCGGCTGCATCGCGCGGATCTCCCGGCCGCTGAAATTGGCGGCATGCTGCCAGAACGGTGTGTCCACCGGGCCCGGAAGAATGCTGCAGAGATGCACGTCGCGCAGCCCGTCCTGGCGCAGCTCCTGCCGGACTGATTCGATGAGGCCCAGCACCGCGTGCTTGGCGGCCCCGTAGGCTGCGTGATAGGGCGCGGGCGCCCGTCCCGCGACCGAGGCCGTGGTGATCACCGTGCCGTGCCCACGTCGGCGGAAATAGGGCAGCACGGCCCGGAACCCGTTGACCACGCCGTGGAAGGTGGTCGCCATCACCGCGTCGAAGGCCTCGGCCGGGGTGTCCTCGAACCGGCCGAAGCTGGCGACGCCCGCGTTGTTGATCCAGACATCGATGGCGCCGAAGGCGTCGATCGCCCGCTCCGCCAGATGGCGCATGGCGTCGGCGTCGCGGACGTCGGCCGGAACCACCATGGCCCGGCCCCCGGCCTCGACGATCGCCCCGGCCACCTCGTGCAGCGGCACCTCGCGCCGGGCGGACAGCACCACGCTCGCGCCGGCCGCGCCGAAGGCCCTGGCCGCGCAGCGCCCGATCCCGCTCGACGCGCCGGTGATCACGACGACCTTTCCCTCCAGGCCCCTCGCCATGCCGATCCCCTTGTCTCTTCGTTTCGCCGTTCCGTTCCAGACCGCTTGGAACAGCGCCCGCCGCCATTGGTCACGGCGGCATCGGTCACGCGGTGCCGGCATCCGCTTCGTCCGGACCCGCATCGCCGCGCCGGAGGGGGAAGGCGATGCGGCAGCGCAGGCCCGGCCCGGCGAAGTCGAGCTGCGCGCTGCCGCCGAGCTCGTGGGTGACGCTGCGCTCGATCAGATGCGTGCCGAAGCCGCGGGCGGGGGGCGGGGCCGTCGGCGGGCCGCCGCGCTCGACCCATTCGAGGTGCAGCCAGTCGCCGGTGCGGCGGCGCTCGCGCCGCCAGGTCACGGAGACGTGCCCGCCGGCCGCCGACAGCGCGCCGTACTTGGCGGCGTTGGTGGCGAGCTCGTGCAGGGCCATGCCCATGGTCAGGGCAGCGCGCGGGCTCAGTTGGACCGCCGGTCCGTCCAGCGTCCAGCGCTCGTCGGGCCCGGACCCGTAGGGCGCGAGCTCCTGTTCGCACAGCCGGTGCAGGCTGGCGCCGTCCCAGTTCCCCTGGGTCAGCAGCGCATGGGTCTCGGAGAGCGCCCGCAGGCGTGCCTCGAAGGTCTCGGAGAAGGCCGGGAGCGACGGCGCCCCACGCAGCGTCTGCCGTGCCAGCGACCGGACGGTCGCAAGCGTGTTCTTGACCCGGTGGTTCAGCTCGGCGACCAGGAGGCGCTGGCGTTCCTCTGCTTCGCGTCGCGCGCTGACGTCCTGGACGATCCTCACGCCATAGCGGAAGCGCCCTTCGGCATCGCGCACCGCGGAGCCGGAGATCGCGACCCACACGGTCCGGCCGTCCTTGCGGAGATAGCGGAACTCGCCCGCGAGCTCGTCCAGCCGGCCCGCGGCCTGGGCACGGTGTGCTTCGACGGCGCGCGGCTGGTCGTCGGGATGCACGAGGTCGCGGAATGTCATAGCCAGGAGCTCGTCGCGCGCATAGCCGCTGATCCGGCACATGGCCTCGTTCACGTCGACGTAGCGACCGGCGGCGTCCACCTCGACGATGCCGACGGCCGCGCTCTCTCGCGTGCTTCGCAGGCGCGCCGTCGCCTCGTCCCGCTGGCGCTCCCGCGAGACGACGAGGCGCAGCGCCTGGTCGATCTCCTCGACCCTGGAGCGCGGGGGCGGCGGGGGCGGCGAGGACCGCGTGGCGGCGCCCGTCCGCGTGAACCAGTCGAGCGGCCCGGTGATCCCGCGCGCGAGCTGGAATGCCAGCAGGCCACCCACCAGCAGGGTCAGGCCGCCAGCCGCCGTCATCGCGCCGAGAATGCCCCGGATCGGCCGGTCGAGCGCCGTCTCGGGAACCGCGACATAGGTCGCCCAGCCCGTCTTGGCCGAGCGCACGAAGCTGGACAGCACGGGGCGTTGCTCGAAGTCGATGCTGCGGGTCCAACTTCCTTCGGGCGCATCGGAGCGGCGGAGCAGCGCATTGGGCGCGACCTGCGTCCCGACGAAGCGCCCGGGATCCCGCGAGCGCGCGAGGATCACGTGGCGCCGGTCCGAGACGCCGATGACCCAGTCGTCGGGAAGGCGCTGCGCGACGAGGATCTCGCTCAGGCGCTCGGCGGGAATCGCCATCGCAAGCAGATAGGCCGTCGTGCCCCGCAGCGTGACCGGGAGCTCGACCGACAGGATCGGGCGCCTCAGGTTCACGCCGGTGACCAGGTCGGAGACCGCGGCGGCGCCGGTCGCGATCGCGCGCTGCTGCGCCTCCAGGAAGCTGCGCCGCTCGGGCTTCGTCCCGAAGGGCTGCAGGCTCGAAAGGACGACCTGCCCGTCCGGATCCGCCAGGAGCACGCCGATGCCCCGGAGCGCGGATGCCTCCGAGAGCTGGGCGTGGAAGCGCTCCAGGTCGCCGTTCCGCAGGGCGGGCGAGGCCGACAGGACCTCCAGCACCGTCTCGGCCTCGGCGATGTGCTGGTCGATGGCCATGGAGGCCACGCGCAGCCGCTCGACCACCTGGGCCTTCATCGCGTCCTGGTGCGATTCCACGAGATGGTGGCCGGCCACGATGCCAAAGGCGCACAGCGGCAGCACGCAGGCTAGCACGAGTGCCAGCAGGCGCGTGCGGACGGTGGTCGTGGGGCTGGGCATCGGGACGGGGCGAGGTCGGTCGTGGCTGTGAGAACCGGGACGGAAACCCGGGGCGCATCCAGACTAAAGCAGCGCGAAAGCGCAGACGCCTCGGCCTAACAACATAAGGCGAAGGGAGAGGGCGGAGCGTGGCTCCGCTCTCTCCTTCTGGGACAGGGTCGCCGGTCCGTAATCAGGTCTTGAGGACGACCTTCATGCATTCGTCCTGCTTGTTCAGGAAAATGTCGTATCCCTTCGGCGCGTCCTCCAGGCGCATGGTGTGCGTCACGCAGAAGCTCGGGTCGATCTCGCCCTTCTGGATGCGCTCCATCAGGATCGGCATGTAGTGCTGCACATGGGCCTGGCCGGCCTTGATGGTCAGCGAGCGGTTCACGACCGACCCCATGGGGAACTTGTCGATGAAGCCGCCATAGACGCCGATCACCGAGACCGTGCCGCCGTTCCGGCAGTTCATGATGGCCTGGCGCAGCGCGAAAGTGCGGTCGGTCTCCAGCGACAGCGCCTGCTTGGCACGGTCGTAGGCGCCGGCCAAGCCCAGCCCGTGGGCCTCCATCCCGACCGCGTCGATGCAGCCGTCGGGGCCGCGGCCGCCGGTCATCTCCTTCAGCGCGTCGTGGACGTCCACCTCCTCGTAATCCAGCGTCTCGGCGCCGGCCTCTTCGGCCATGCGGAGGCGGTAGGCGAAGCGGTCGATGGCGATCACACGCTCGGCGCCGAGCATGAAGGCACTGCGGATCGCGAACTGGCCGACCGGGCCGCAGCCCCAGACGGCGATGGTGTCGCCGGGTTTGATGTTGCAGTTGTCGGCACCCATGTAGCCCGTCGGGAAGATGTCCGACAGGAACAGCGCCTGTTCGTCGCTCATGCCGTCCGGCACCTTGATGGGGCCGACATCGGCGTAGGGAACGCGGGCGTATTCCGCCTGTCCCCCGGCATAGCCGCCGAGCATGTGGGAGTAGCCGAAGATCCCTGCCGGCGAATAGCCCCACAGCTTCTCGGCCATCCAGGCATTGGGGTTCGAGTTCTCGCAGACCGAGAACAGGTGGCTCTCACAGGACAGGCACTTGCCGCAGGCGATGGGGAAGGGAACGACCACGCGGTCGCCCACCTTCAGCTTGCGCACTTCGCGCCCGACCTCGACGACCTCGCCCATGAACTCGTGGCCGAGGATGTCGCCCTTCTCCATGGTCGGAATGAATCCGTTGTAGAGATGGAGGTCGGACCCGCAGATCGCGGTGGAGGTGATCCGCACGATCGCGTCGTGGGGGTTCAGGATCTTGGGGTCGGGCACGTCGACGACGCGTACGTCGTTCTTGCCCATCCAGCAGTTCGCCCGCATCGCTTTCTCCTCGTCGGAAAGGTCGTTCCGTCTCGTTTCCCGGGTCGCCCTGGGGCCGCGCCCCTCAGCCGTGCGCCTCGATCTCGGCGCGGGTCGGCGGCTGTCCGGGATGGCGCAGCCGGCCGAAGGTGGCGTCGGACTTCGTCACCTCTCCGGTCTCCATCACCTGCTTGAGCTTGCGCAGGTCCTCCTGCACCTCCTGGTCGGGCGAGCGCCCGAACAGCTTGGCCACCATCGCGCCGACCCGGCCGGCGGGTGGCGTGTAGTGCAGGTCGACCCGGACCACCGTGCCCCGGCCGCCCGGCGCGGCCTCGAAGCGGACCCAGCCCGCATTGTCCACGTCGGCGCCCGGCATCGAGCGCCAGGCGAGCAGCTCGTTCGGTCGGTCCTCGGTGATCTCGGCGTCCCAGGCGACGCTGGTGCCGCCTGGACCGGTGGCCCGCCAATGCGAGCGGCGGTCGTCGATGGTCTCCACGGCCTCGAGATGGCTCATGAAGCGCGGAAGGTTCCGCAGGTCCCGCCAGAAGGCGTAGATCTCCTCGCGGGGACGGTTGATGGTGATCACGCGCCGGACCTGCACCGCATAGCGGTGGGGCCGATCCTCCTCCCGCCGCGCGGCGCGGCGTGACCTGGACCGGGGAGACTGCGCGGCCTCGGCGGCTCCTGCGGCGATGCCCTCGGATTCCAGCCGCTGCGCGCACAGGATGTCGAGGGCGGTGATCCCGGCAACCGCGGCCAAGGCGCCTGCCAGGCGGTTCCGGTCAGCGTGCTCGGAGGCCATGGCCGCAGCCAGGAGGGTCAGGTCCATGGCATCGCCGCCGACCCGCGCCCACATCCACCCGGCAGGGCGGTCCCGACTGAGGACGCCGAGGCCGCTGACGATCTCGCGCAGCCCCACGGCCAGCATCACGTCGCGGTCGTCGGATCCGCCGGGCACGCCGATGGTGCGAGCCATGCCCCGAGGAGCCGCGACCGCCGCCAGGCCGAGCCCGATGCTGAACCAGCCGATCGCCTTGGCCAGCCCTTCGCCCCCGGTGGGCCCCTGCGGTCGGTGTCTTGCCAGATCGCGAGTGGACGGCCCGGCCGGGCGGGCGGTCGCCTCAGGGTTGCGCTCGATTCGGCTGTCCTGCCGCGAATCCTGTATCGCCATGATGCTCGGCCTCTCCTGGAACACACGCGTCGCGTTGCGCGGTCTGATGTCCCAGGCCCCAACAGGCAGGTGGGCCGAGTGATTGCCTACCTAATGTGGGTATCTCTCCCGGCAGGAGGATCTTCCGCGCATCCCGGCGTCACGCCGGGTGCGCGGGGGGATGCTGCTCGTCCCGGTGGCGTCCGGTTCCGCTGCCGGGCTCGCCGCCGGGCCCGCTGCCAGGGCGTCCGCCGCGGAACCGGAGCACGAGCTTCCGGATTGCCACGTAGAAGACCGGGGTCAGGAACAGTCCCAGGAAGGTGACGCCAAGCATGCCGGCCAGCACCGCGACGCCGATCGCCTGGCGCAGCTCGGCGCCGGGGCCGGTCGCGATGGCCAGCGGCACCACGCCCAGCGAGAAGGCGAGCGACGTCATCACGATCGGGCGCAGCCGGTCGCGCGCCGCGTCCACGGCGGCGTGCAGCGGATCCTCCCCCTCGACCTCGCGCTGGCGGGCGAACTCGACGATCAGGATCGCGTTCTTGGCGGCGAGGCCGATCAGCACCACGAAGCCGATCTGGGTCAGCACGTTGTTGTCGCTGCCCTTGAGCATCACCCCCATCAGCGCCGCCAGGACGGAGAGGGGCGTGATCAGGATGATCGCCAGCGGCAGGGCCCAGCTCTCGTACTGCGCCGACAGGAACAGGAAGACGAACAGCACCGCCAGGGCGAAGACATAGATCGCCGTGTTGCCGGCCTGCTTCTCCTGGAAGGCGATGTCGACCCATTCGTAGCTGAAGCCCGGCGGCAGCACCTCGGCGGCGAGCGCCTCCATCAGGTTCAGCGACTGCGCGGTCGAGACGCCTGGGGCGGCCGAGCCCTGGACCGGAACGGACGGGTACAGGTTGTGCCGGTTCACGGTGTAGGGGCCGGTCGCATTGCGCAGCGTGATCAGGGTCCCGAGCGGAACCAGGGCACCGTTGGTCGAGCGCACCTTGAACTGGAGCAGGTCCTCGGGCTGGACGCGGAAGGGCGCGTCGGCCTGGGCGTTGACCTGGAACGAGCGGCCCAGCGCCGTGAAGTCGTTCACGTAGGAGGAGCCGACCAGCACCTGGATCGCTTCCAGCACGGATTCGATGGGCACGTTGAGCTGCTGCGCCTTCACCCGGTCGATGTCCAGGTAGACCTGCGGCGCCCGGGTGTTGAAGGTCGTGAAGATGCCTGTGAGCCCGGGCGTGGCCGAGGCGCGGGCGATCAGCTCCTGCGCGGCGCCTTCGAGGGCGATGAAGCCTTGTCCCGAGCGGTCCTGCACCTGCATGCGGAAGCCGCCGCCCTGGCCGACGCCTTGCACGGGCGGGGGCAGGATCGCGATGACGAAGGCCTCCTCGATTCCGAACAGCCGGTTCTGGACCTCGTTCACGATGGCACCGGCCGTCAGCTCCGGCGCGTTCCGCCGCTCGAAGCGGTCGAGGATCACGAAGATCGCGCCCGCGTTGCTCGCCGCGCTGAAGGTGGCGCCCGAGAAGCCCGCGATCCCCACGGCGTTGGAGACGCCGGGCACCTCGCGCGCCACGTCCGAGGCGCGCCGGACCACGGCGTCGGTGCGCTCTAGCGAGGCGCCCTCGGGAAGCTGGACCGCGATAATCGCGTAGCCCTGGTCGGACTGCGGGATGAAGCCGCCGGGCACCCGCCCGAACATGTAGACGGTCCCGGCGATCAGCCCCGCATAGACCAGCAGGAAGAGCAGCCGGTGGCGCACCACCCAGCCCACGCCGCCGGCATAGCCGTGGGTGACCCGGTCGAAGCCGCGGTTGAAGAAATTGCCGAGGCGCCGGGCCAGCCCCGGCCGCGCCTCGTGGTTGTGCGGCTTCAGGAGCAGCGCCGCCAGCGCCGGCGACAGCGTCAGCGAGACCAGCGCCGAGACGACGGTCGAGGTCGCGATGGTCAGCGCGAACTGCTGATAGAAGATCCCCGAGATGCCGGGGATGAAGGCGGTGGGCACGAAGACCGCGCAGAGCACCAGGGCGATCGCGACGACCGCCGTGCCGACCTCGTCCATGGTCTTGTGCGCGGCCTCGCGCGGCGTGCGGCCCGCCGCGATGTTGCGCTCGACGTTCTCGACCACGACGATCGCGTCGTCGACGACGATGCCGATTGCCAGGATCAGGCCGAACAGCGTCAGCATGTTCAGGGTGAATCCGAAGGCCGACATCACCGCGAAGGTCGCGATCAGCGAGACCGGGATCGCGGCCACCGGGATGATCGCCGCCCGCCAGGACTGCAGGAACACGAAGACAACGATCACCACGAGGAGCACCGCCTCGTAGATCGTCTCCTGGACGGCCTCAATGGAGGCCGAGACGAACTGCGTCGGGTCGTAGGCGATCGCGTAGTCGAGGCCCGGGGGGAAGGACTGCTTCAGGCGCGCCATCTCGGACCGGATCTCGTCGGCCGCTGCCAGCGAGTTGGTGCCCGGCCGCTGCTGGATCGCGATGCCAACGGTCTCGCGCCCGTCCAGGTACGAGTTCGTGCCGTAGAGCCGCGCGCCCAGCTCGACCCGGGCCACGTCGCCCAGCCGCAGCAAGCGCCCCTCCTCGGTCGCGCGGACGATCACGCCGCGGAACTGCTCGGCCGTCTGGAAACGGCCTTGGGTGGTCACGGTGATCTGCTGCGTGGTGCCGGGCGGGGACGGCGGCTGGCCGAAGGCGCCGCCGGAGACCTGCACGTTCTGGGCGCGCAGCGCCGCCACCACGTCGCCAGCCGAAAGGCCGTAGGCGGCGAGCCGGTTCGGATCCAGCCAGACGCGCAGCGAAAGCTCGCGCTCGCCGAAGATCAGGATGTCGCCGACCCCTTCGATGCGCTTCAGCACGTCGATCAGGGTCGTCGTCGCGTAGTTGGACTGGTAGATCGCATCCCGCGACCCGTCGGGAGAGATCAGGTTCACCAGCAGCAGGAAGTCGCTTGCCTGCTTGTTCACCTGCACGCCGTTCCGGCGCACCTCCTCGGGAAGGCGGGGCTCGGCCCGGCCCACGCGGTTCTGGATCTGGAC
Organism: Arenibaculum pallidiluteum; assembly: GCF_017355985.1. Taxonomy (GTDB): domain Bacteria; phylum Pseudomonadota; class Alphaproteobacteria; order Azospirillales; family Azospirillaceae; genus Arenibaculum; species Arenibaculum pallidiluteum. The sequence continues at coordinate 452,719 of NZ_JAFIQU010000002.1, read as the reverse complement.
CTGCGCGATGTCGAGGTCTGTGCCGGGGGCGAAGGTGACCGTGATCGACAGGGCGCCGTCGCCGGTCGCCTGCGACGTCAGGTAGAGCATGCCCTCGACGCCGTTGATCTCCTGCTCGAGGGGGGTCGCGACGGTCTCGGCCAGCGTCTCGGCGTTGGCGCCGGGATAGGTGGCCGCGACATTGACCGTCGGTGGCGCGATTTCGGGATACTGCGCGATGGGCAGCGTCAGCAGCGAGATGCCGCCGACGATCATCAGCAGGATCGAGATGACCGACGCGAAGATCGGCCGGTCGACGAAGAAATGCCCGAAGCCCATAACGCGTCCTTACCGTGCGGCCGGGGCGGGGGCGCCGGCGGGCGGTCCCGGGGGCTGGGAGGCGTCGACGGCCTGCGGGATCACCTTGGCCCCGGGCCGGGCGCGCATCAGCCCGTTGACGATCACATTGTCCTCGGGCGCGAGCCCGCTGCGGACCACCCGCAGATGGCCCTGCAGCGGGCCGAGCTCGACGACCTTGGGAACGACGCCGTCGCCGTCGCCCACGGTCATGACGACCTTGCGCGTCTGGTCGGACTGGATCGCCACGTCCGGAACGAGCAGCGCCTCGTAGGGCGCGCTGGTGGCGAGCTGGACGCGCCCGAACAGGCCCGGGGTGATCATGCCGTCGGCGTTCGGCACGACGGCGCGCAGCTCCAGCGTCCCGCTCTGCGGGTCCAGGCGGATGTCGGCGAAGTCGATGGCGCCGTCCCGCTGGAACTCGGTCTCGTCGGAGAGCGCCAGCTTCACCGGGATCGGCTTGTCGGGGGTGCTGGAGCCCCCGCCGTTCCCGAGGCCGCGGCGGTAGCGCAGGTAGCTCTGCTCGTCGACGTCGAAGTAGAAGTAGATGGGATCGATGCCGACGATGGTGGTCAGCGGCGCCGCCCCGGCGCCGGCCGAGATCAGGTTGCCTTCCGTGATCAGCTTGCGCCCGATCTGGCCGGAGATCGGCGACTCGATGCGGGTGAAGCCCAGGTTGATCTCGGCCGCCTTGAGCGCGGCCTGGGCTGCCTGCAGGCTCGCCTGCGCCTCCAGGAAGGCCTGCTGGCGCTGCTGGAGCGCCGATTCCGAGAGCGACCCGCCCTGGCGCAGCTCCTGGCCGCGCCCGAGCTCCGAGCGGGTGAGATCGAAGCGCGTCTTCGCGACCTCGAGCTGGGCCCGCGCCTCGTCGACCGCCGCCTGGTAGGTCCGCGGGTCGATCGTGAACAGCAGGTCGCCCCGGCGCACGAAGGAGCCTTCCTTGAAGTGCACGGACTGCAGGGTTCCCGTCACCTGGGCCCGCACCTCCACCAGCGCCGAGGAGGCGAAGCGGCCCGTGAATTCCGAGAGGTCGGTCACCGTCCGGCGCACCGGGGGCGAGACGCTGACCGGCATCGGCGGTAGCTCCTGGGCGCGGGGCAGCGCAGGCAGCGCTCCGGCGACGCAGGCGAAAAGGCCGACCGCAAGCCCCGCACGAACCAGTGTACGGCTCATCCCACACTCCCTTGGACGGAAGCCGGCATAAGTGCCGGATCTGTCGCCGCATGTCGAGAGGTAGGATGGACAGGTCCTACAACAGTCTGTTGCATCGGCGGGGGCCTTGCCGATCGCGTAGGGCGCGCCGGGCTTCGCTTGCGCAGGCGCCGGGATCGGCTAGAGTCGGCGCCCGTTCATTTGCGGAGACCTCAGCCGTGACCGCGCTCGCCCAGACCCATGACGCATCGCTCGCCGCCGAGATGGAGGCGCTCGGCCGGGCCGCCAGGACGGCCGCGGCCGTCCTGGCGCAGGCGCCACGGGCGCGCAAGGACGCGGCGCTGCACGCCGCGGCGGTGGCCCTGCGCGCCGGCATTCCCGCGATCCTTGAGGCCAATGCCGCCGATCTCGCCGCGGCGCGGGCGCGGGGGATCCCCGCCTCCTTCATGGACCGGCTGTCGCTGGATGCCGGCCGCATCGAGGGCATCGCCCGCGGCCTCGAGGAGGTGGCGGCGCTGCCCGACCCCGTGGGCGATGTGATCGCCGAATGGACGCGGCCCAACGGGCTGCTGATCCAGCGGGTGCGCGTGCCGCTCGGCGTGATCGGCATCATCTACGAGAGCCGTCCCAACGTGACCGCCGATGCCGGGGGGCTGTGCCTGAAGGCCGGGAACGCCGCGATCCTGCGCGGCGGCTCCGAGAGCTTCCAGTCCTCGCGCGCCATCGTGGACTGCCTGCATGCCGGGCTGCGGGCGGCGGGACTGCCCGAGGCGGCGATCCAGCTCGTCCCGACCACCGACCGCGCGGCCGTAGGCATCCTGCTGTCCATGGACCGGCATGTGGACGTGATCGTGCCGCGCGGCGGCCGTTCGCTGATCGAGCGCGTCGCGGCCGAGAGCCGGATTCCCGTGATCAAGCACCTGGACGGCCTCTGCCACGTCTATGTCGACGGGGCTGCGGACGAGGCCAAGGCGCGCGCCGTGGTGCTGAACGCCAAGATGCGGCGCACCTCGGTCTGCGGCGCCGCCGAGACGCTCCTGGTCGACCGCGCGGCGGCGCCCCGCCTGCTGGCCCCTCTGGTGCGGGACCTGCTGGAGGCCGGCTGCGAGGTCCGCGGCGATGCCGCGGTTCAGGCGGTCGATGCGCGGGTGCGGCCGGCCGCCGAGGCCGACTGGGACACCGAGTACCTGGACGCGGTGATCGCGGCGCGGGTTGTCGACGGCGTGGAGGCGGCGGTCGAGCACATCGAGCGCCACGGCTCGCACCACACCGACTGCATCGTCACCGAGGACGCGCGTGCGGCCGAGATCTTCCTGAACCGCGTCGACAGCGCGATCGTGCTGCTGAACGCCTCGACCCAGTTCGCGGATGGCGGCGAGTTCGGCATGGGCGCCGAGATCGGCATCTCCACCGGGAAGATCCATGCCCGCGGCCCGGTCGGTGCCGAGCAGCTGACGAGCTACAAGTACATCGTCCGGGGTGACGGCCAGATCCGCCCGTGAGCACGCCGCGCCCGCCGCTCTTCCCCCCGCCCCGGCGCCTTGCCGGGCGGGCCTGGGACGGGCTCGCCGTCGGCCTGCTCGGTGGCTCCTTCAATCCCGCCCATGCGGGCCACCGGCACGCCAGCCTCGAGGCGCTGCGGCGGCTCGGCCTGGACGCCGTCTGGTGGCTGGTCAGCCCGCAGAACCCGCTGAAGGCCCGGGCGGGCATGGCGCCCCTGGCCGAGCGGCTGGCGGGCGCCCGCGCCGCGGCCCGCCATCCCCGGATCGTGCCCACCGCGATCGAGAGCAGCCTCGGCTCCGTCTACACCGCGGAAACATTGGCAAGGCTCCGAGCGTTCTTCCCGAGGACACGGTTCGTGTGGCTTATGGGAGCGGACAACCTGATCCAAATTCCGCGCTGGCAGCACTGGGAGCGAATCTTCCGGGATGTGCCTGTTGCCGTGATGGACCGGCCCCCATATTCTTCGAAGGCACTGGTCGGCAAGGCCGCCCAGCGCTTCCGCGGCCGGCGCCTCAAGGTGCCGCGGGCACGCCGGCTGGCCCGAACAGCCCCGCCGGCGTGGGTCTTCCTGACCCACCCGCTTCACCCGGCATCGGCTTCGGAGATCCGCAGGCGACGCGCGATCGCGTCCGCCCCAAACCGCGAGAGGTGAGCACATACCGACCGATACCCATACGGCGCCCGATTACGGCGCCATCGCCAAGCGCCTCAGCGACGTCGCCACGAAGTCGCTGGACGACGACAAGGCCGAGGACGTGGTCGTGATCGACCTGGCCGGCAAGACGACCATCGCCGATTACATGATCATCGCCTCGGGACGCTCGAACCGCCAGGTCGGCGCCATGGCCGAGCACCTGAACAGGAAGTTCAGGGAGGCCGGGGTCCACGCCGTGGAGGTCGAGGGCCTGCCGCAGGCGGACTGGGTCCTGATCGACGCGGGTGACGTGATCGTCCACCTGTTCCGGCCCGAGGTCCGGTCCTTCTACCAGCTCGAGAAGATGTGGGGCGTCGAGCCGCCTGCCATCGGCCAGACGGACGAGGCGATCTACCGCTACGCCTGAGCCGGAGGCTTGGCCGGAAGGGAGGCGGGCATGCGGGTCCTGGTGGCCGCGATCGGCAAGGCGCGGCCCGGCCCGGCGCGCGACCTCTATGAGGAGTACGCCGGGCGCCTGAGCTGGCCCCTGGCCCTGAGGGAGCTCGAGCTCCGCAGGAAGCTGCCGGCCGAGGAGGCCAAGCGGCAGGAAGGGGTGCTGCTGCTGGGAGCGGTGCCGCAGGGCGCGGTTCTGGTGGCGCTCGACGAGCGCGGCCGGCAGATGGGCAGCGAGGCCTTCGCCGCGCGCATCGGGACCTGGCGCGACGCCGGAGCGCAGGACCTCGCCTTCGTGATCGGCGGCGCGGACGGGCTGGATCCCGCGGTCACGGCGCGGGCCGATCTCGTCCTGGCGCTCGGCGCCATGACTTGGCCCCATATGATGGTGCGCGCCATGCTGGCGGAGCAGCTCTATCGCGCACAGACGATCCTTGCCGGACACCCCTACCATCGCGCTTGATTTTGGGCGCATATAGGTGCGCCGGGGGGCGCCCCGGCGGCCCGCGCCGCGACAACCAACCACCGGAAAAGATCATGGCCGCGACCTCAGACACTCGACGTCCCCGCCCTGTGATGCTCTGCGTGCTGGATGGATGGGGCTGGCGCGAAGAGACCGCGGACAATGCGGTGGCGCAGGCGCGCAAGCCCAACTTCGACCGGCTGTGGAAGGCCGGGCCGACCGCATTCCTCCAGGCTTCGGAAGAGGATGTGGGGCTGCCGCATGGCCAGATCGGCAACTCCGAGGTCGGGCACATGAATCTCGGGGCGGGGCGGGTGGTGTTCCAGGACCTGCCGATGATCGACAAGGCGATCGCCGGCGGCGAGCTCTCCCGCAATGCCGCGCTCGGTGCGCTGGTCGAGACACTGCGGCAGGGGCCGGGCACCTGCCACGTGATGGGGCTCGCCTCGCCGGGCGGCGTGCACAGCCACCAGAACCACATGGTGGCGCTGGCCAGGTTCGTCGCGGGAGCCGGGATTCCCGTGGCGCTCCACCTCTTTACCGACGGACGCGACGTCCCGCCGCAGAGCGCGCGCGAGCAGGTGGCCAAGCTGATGGCGGACCTGCGCGGGGTTCCGGGGGTGCGCTTCGCGACCGTGTCCGGCCGCTACTACGCCATGGACCGCGACAAGCGCTGGGAGCGCGTCGAGAAGGCCTATGCCGTGATCGCCGCGGCCCAGGGCCAGGCGGCCGCCGATCCCGTGGCGGCCATCGATGCTTCCTACGCGGCCGGGGTCAACGACGAGTTCATCCTGCCCACGGTGATCGACGGCTACACCGGCATGGTGGACGGCGATGCCGTGCTGATGACGAATTTCCGGGCGGACCGGGCGCGCGAGATCCTGACGGCGCTGCTGGATCCCGCCTTCAAGGGGTTCGAGCGCAACAAGCCCGTACGGATCTCCGCCGCGCTCGGCATGGTGGAGTATTCCGAGGCGCTGAACGCCTTCATGCGGGCGATCTTCCCGCCCAAGCAGCTCAGCCACACCCTGGGCGAGGTCGTGTCCGAGGCCGGGCTTGCCCAGCTCAGGATCGCCGAGACCGAGAAATACCCGCACGTCACCTTCTTCTTCAACGGTGGCGAGGAGCGCCAGTATCCCGGCGAGGAGCGCATCATGGTACCCTCGCCCAAGGTCGCGACCTATGACCTCCAGCCCGAGATGTCGGCGCCCGAGGTGACCGAAAAGGTCGTGGCCGCCATCGACAGCGGGAAGTTCGACCTGATCGTCCTGAACTACGCCAACCCCGACATGGTCGGCCATACCGGCGTCCTGGAGGCCGCGATCAAGGCCGTGGAGACCGTGGATGCCGGGCTCGGCCAGGTCGAGGCCGCGGTGCGGCGCCAGGGCGGCGCGCTCCTGGTGACGGCCGACCACGGCAATTGCGAGCTGATGCGCGACCCCGTCACCGGCGGGCCCCACACGGCCCATACGCTGAACAAGGTCCCCGTGATCCTGGTCAACGGGCCGGACGGGGCCCGGCTGCGCAACGGCCGCCTGGCGGACGTCGCGCCGACGCTCCTGTCCCTCATGGGGCTGCCGCAGCCGGCCGAGATGGACGGGCATTCCCTGATCCTGGACGACGCGGCGGCGAAGGCGGCCGAGTGAACTCCGGCCCCGCCGCGGCGGCGCTCGCGGGGCTGGCCCTCTGCCTGCCCGCAGCGCTTGCCGGCGCGGCGAAGGCGGCCGATCCCGGGGACCCGTCAGCCCAGCTCCAGCGTCTGGAGAGGGAGCTCTCGGCCGGCGGGCGCCGCGAGGCGGAGCTGGCGCGCGAGGCCGAGCGCCAGAACGCCGAGCTGGGCGCGCTGCGCAGCCGCCTGATCGAGGCCGCCGAGGCGGCCCGGCGCGCCGAGACCGAGCTGACCTCCTCCGAGGAGAAGCTTCGCATCCTGGAAGGCCAGGAGCGCGAGCAGGCCTCGCGCCTGGAGGCCGACCGCGAGCGGATCGCGAAGCTGCTGGAAGCGCTGGTGCGCGTCGCGCGCATGCCGCCCGAGGCCCTCGCCGCATCGCCTGGCAATCCCCTCGACACCTACCGGGGCGGCCGGCTGCTGGGTGCCGCGCTGCCCGACCTGCAGGCGCAGGCCGAGGGGCTGAGGCAGGCGCTGGACCGGTTCGCCGCGCTGCGGCGGAGCATTTCCGAGCGGCGGGTCCAGACGGCCCAGGGGCGGGACGAGCTGGTGCGCCGCCAGACCGAGCTCCGTCAGCTCGTCGCGGCGCGCGAGGCCGCCCTGGACCGCACGGAGCGGGAGCGCCGGCAGGCCGCTCAGCGCGTCGCGGCCCTGGCGGCGGAGGCGCGCGACCTGCGCGAGCTGATGGAGCGCCTGGAGGCCGAGCGCCGCGCCGAAGCCGCGCGCCGGGCCGAGGAGCGGCGGCGCCAGGCGGAGGCCGAGGCGCGCGCCGCGGCCGAGGCCCGGGCCGAGGCGACTCGTCGCGCGGAGGAGGAGCGCCGCCGTGGCGAGGCGGCGGAGCGGCAGCGCTCGGCGGCAAGGCCGCCCACGGCGCCGTCCCAGCAGGGGGCGCCGCTGCCGGCCGCCGGGCGCGTGGTGACGCGCTATGGCGAGGCCGATGCGCTGGGCGCGGTGAGCCGTGGGCTCACCATCGAGACCCGCGCGGGCGCCACAGTCACGTCACCTTTCGATGGTTCCGTCGTCTTCGCCGGCCCCTTCCGGGGCTACGGGCTCATCTTGATCGTCGAACACGCCAACGGATACCATAGCCTCATTGCGGGATTGGGCCGCATCGACGCACGGGTCGGACAGCAGGTTCTCGCCGGCGAGCCCGTCGGGGCCATGGCCTCGGCGGAGGGGAGCCCCGGCCTGTACTTCGAGTTGCGGCGCAACGGCCAGCCCATCAACCCGCAGCGCGGCATCGCCGTTTCGGATGGGAAAGGACAAGGCTAGATGATGAAGAAGCTTACCGCGGCGGGCCTCGTCGGCATCGCGTTCCTGCTCCCCGCCTGCATCGCGACGGCGGAGACGAACTCGTCCGAGACTTACCGTCAGCTCGACCTGTTCGGCGACGTCTTCGAGCGCGTGCGCTCGGAATACGTCGAGAAGGTCAGCGACGAGCAGCTGATCGAGAACGCGCTGAACGGCATGCTCAGCGCACTGGACCCGCATTCGAGCTACATGAGCCCGAAGAACTTCCAGGACATGCAGGTCCAGACCCGCGGCGAGTTCGGCGGCCTCGGCATCGAGGTCTCCATGGAGAACGGGCTGGTCAAGGTCGTCTCGCCCATCGACGACACCCCGGCCTTCCGCGCGGGCCTCAAGCCCGGCGACTTCATCACCCATCTGAACGGCGAGGCGGTTCTGGGCATGCAGCTCAGCGACGCCGTCGAGAAGATGCGCGGCCCGGTCGGCAGCGACATCAAGCTCACCATCCGCCGCGGCGACACCGCCGAGCCCTTCGACGTGACACTGCGGCGCGACGTGGTGCGGATCCAGTCCGTGCGCTCGCGGGCCGAGGGCGATGTCGGCTACATCCGCATCACCACGTTCAACGAGCAGACCCAGCAGGGCCTCGACCGCGCCGTCCAGCGCCTGAACGAAGAGATCGGCGGCAAGCTGATCGGGTACGTGCTGGACCTGCGGAACAACCCCGGTGGCCTGCTCGACCAGGCGGTCTCGGTGTCCGACAGCTTCCTCGACAAGGGCGAGATCGTCTCGACCCGCGGCAGGAATCCCGACGACGGGCAGCGCTACAACGCCAAGGGCGGCGACCTCGCGAAGGGCAAGCCCGTCGTGGTGCTGGTGAACGGCGGCTCCGCCTCGGCCTCCGAGATCGTCGCCGGCGCCCTGCAGGACCACAAGCGGGCGATCATCCTGGGCACCCAGTCCTTCGGCAAGGGATCGGTCCAGACCATCATCCCGCTGCGCAACCGCGGCGCGATGCGCCTGACCACCGCGCGCTACTACACGCCCTCCGGCCGCTCGATCCAGCAGCTCGGCATCACCCCGGACATCGAGGTGCAGCCCGCGAAGGTCGAGGAGATCGCCCAGGCCCAGTCCCAGCGGCGGCGCGAGGCGGACCTGCGCGGCTCGCTGCGCAACGACAACCCGACCGGACAGAGCCGGCCGCAGACGCCGCCCGGCGGGGCGGCGCCCACGCCGGGCACGCCTGTCCCGGTTCCCGGGGTTCCGGGCGCGACGGCCCCGGCCAATCCCCCGGCCAACCAGAACACGACGGCGCCGATGCCCGGCCAGCCAGGCAGCGATGACGTGGACTACCAGCTCGTTCGGGCGGTCGATCTGCTGCGCGGCGTGACCCTGTTCAACAGCGCCCGCCAGGGCGGCTGACCGGACCGGGGGGAGCATGGCTGCGGCCGTGGGCGCCGGGGGGCGCCGGAGAGCGGGGGGCGGCCTGCGCCGCCTGCTCCCGCTCCGCTGGCGCGGCGGCCGCACGGCCGAGGCGGCGGTGGAGCTCGACGAGCCGCCGAGCGGAAAGGCCCGGATAGCGCTGATCCTCGGCTTCGCTGCGGCCGTCGTGATCGGGGCCGGCGTGCTGTGGTACGTCTTCTCGGCCGGTGACGGCGCCGATTCCGCGGCCGAATCCACCGGCGAGACGGTGGAGCTCGAAGGGCCGCATGTGGTGGTGCCCGTCCAGGAGCGCCGGCCGCCCCCGCCCAAGCCGTCGCTGGCCGACATCAACCTGCCCGATGCGCAGGTGCCGCTGCTTGCCGCGCCCGCGGATGGGCTGGTCGAGCAGGGGCCGGCGGGACCGCTGCCGCGGGTCGCCGAGGACGGGCGGAGGCCGTGGCAGGCCTATGCGCGGCCCTTCGTGCAGGACGATCCACGACCGCGCATCGTGCTGGTGGTCGCGGACATGGGCGTCTCCGCCACCGCCACGGAGGCCGCGATCCGGCAGCTTCCGGGGGCCGTGACCATGGCCTTCCCGGCGGCGGCCCCCGGGATCCAGGCAGGCGTCGAGAAGGCCCGCGCCGACGGCCACGAGGTCCTGCTGGACCTGCCCATGGAACCGCAGGGCTATCCCGCCGACGATCCCGGGCCCAACACGCTGCTGACCGGGATCGGGGCGGACCAGAACCGCGAGCGCCTGCTCTGGGCCCTGTCGCGGGCCACCGGCTATGTGGGCGTCACCAGCCTGACCGGGTCGCGCTTCACGGGGCAGCGCGACGCGCTGCTGCCGGTCTCGCGCGAGATCGGGCAGCGGGGGCTGCTTGTCCTCGACGGCCGTGTGACCTCGCGCAGCCTTCTGGCGCGCCAGGCGACCGAGCTCGGAATTCCGCGCGCCCTGGGCGACGGCTTCCTGGACGCCGTACCGAGCGCCGCCGCGATCGACGCCGAACTGGGCGCCCTGGAGGAGATCGCCAAGCGCCGCACCGCCGCGGTCGGGATCGTCGGCGCCTATCCGCTGACGCTCCAGCGGCTGGCGGCCTGGATTCCGACGCTTCGGGACAAGGGCTTCGTCCTAGCGCCGGTCAGCGCCGTGGTGAACCGCCAGGCGGACCGCTGACCCGCACGGCGTAGCGCAAGACGCGATGAGAGGCCGATGACCAAAGCCGCCGATCTTCCCTACCGCCCCTGCGTCGGCATCATGCTTGCCAATGACGAGGGGCTCGTCTTCGTGGGCCGGCGCAAGGATACGCCGGAGGCCTGGCAGATGCCGCAGGGCGGCATCGACCCCGGCGAGACCCCCGGCCAGGCCGCGCTGCGCGAGCTGGAGGAGGAGATCGGAACCGCCAGGGCCGAGATCCTGGCCGAAACCCAGGGCTGGCTGCGCTACGACCTGCCGCCCGACCTGCTCGGCAAGGTCTGGGGCGGCCGCTGGCGAGGGCAGGAGCAAAAATGGGTGCTCTGCCGCTTCACGGGCCGCGATGCCGACGTGAACCTGGCCACCGCCCATCCCGAGTTCGACGCCTGGCGCTGGGTCCGCCCGGAGGAGACGGTCGAGCTGATCGTTCCCTTCAAGCGCGACATCTACCGTGCCGTCGTGGCCGAGCTGGCGCCGCGGATCCCGCGCTGACCCGTTCCTCGCCGATCGCTCCCGCGGACATGCGCCGCCCGCCGGCACCGCCTCGGGAACCCCGGCGCCCGGCGCGCGGTTGACCGGGCGAACCCTTCGCAGGAGGAGCGGCATGTCCCGCACGCCCGAGAACCCCGGCCCGACCCGCGCCGACGAGGATATCCCTGTCGCCACGATCCGCGGGCAGCAGCACACCTGGAACCACGAGGAGCGTCCCCAGAACGAGAAGGAGGGCAACGAAGCCTTCGGCGGCACCCGCAAGGGCGCCGAGAACGTGGAGTCCGGAAAGGTGGAAACCGGGGACGCCGGCAAGGACGGCTGAGGAGCGCCTGAGCCGGGATCAGGCGTCGGTCCAGCGGCGCCGTTCCCGGCGCCCCTCGAACCAGCGCGCCAGGGCGGCGATCGGCGGCCGCAGGACCGGCAGGTCGAGCGCGAGCAGCAGGACGCCGAGCGGCAGCATCCAGAAGCCCAGGATCGGCAGGAAGCCGAGGACGCCGCCCGCCATCAGCAGCACGGCCGCCGGCACCCGCACGCGCGTGCCGCGGCGGCCACGAAGCCAGCGGAGCCGGCCCGAGAAGCTCCGGGGCAGCCGGCGCTCGAGCCGCCGGAACAGCCCGTCTATCACCGCGTCATGATCCGTATACGCCAAGGGGTCCTCCTGCTGGGCGGAGGTGATGTGGGGGCTCGGCGCCCGTAGCGCCAGGGCGCGCGAGGTTGCGCAAGCGCGATCAAGGCCGGCCGGGCTAGGATCAGGTCCGTTTCGCAGGGGGCCCGCGGTGAGAAGCCGGATCACGACACGCCATGCGACCCGTATCGACTATGCCCGGAGGGTCGAGCGCGCGATCGCCCATATCGCCGCGCATCTGGACGCACCGCTGGACCTGGAGAGGCTTGCCGCCGTGGCCTGCTTCTCGCCCTGCCACTTCCACCGCATCTACCGCTACCTCGCCGGCGAGACGGCAGCCGAGACAGTGCGCCGGCTGCGCCTGAACCGTGCGGCCAAGGCGCTGGTCGACGGCGCGGAACCCGTCGGCGAGATCGCCAGGGGGGCCGGCTACGGCGACACCGTCGCCTTCACCCGCGCCTTCCGCTCGGCCTACGGCGTTCCGCCCGCGGCCTACCGCCAGCGCCGAAGGCTGGCCGTCCTCCATGGACAGGAGATCCACCCCATGTACCGCGTCGAGTTCCGCGAGATGGCGCCGCTGCGCCTGGCCGCCATCCGCCATGTCGGTCCCTATATCGGGATCGGACCCTGCTTCGACCGCCTCGGCGCCTGGGCCGAGGCCCGGAATATCACGCGCGGCGATGCGCGGATGGTCGGCATCTACCACGACGATCCCGGATCGGTGCCGGCGGCGGCGTTGCGTTCGGATGCCGGCGTGACGCTCGACGCGGCCGCGGAGGCCGCCGTCGCCGCGGAGTGCGCGGACGACGGCCCCATCCGCCTGCTGACCCTGGATGGCGGGCGCCATGCCGTGATTCTCCACCGCGGCCCCTATGCCGAGCTGGAGCGCGCCTATCGCTGGCTGTACCAGGACTGGCTGCCCGGCAGCGGTGAGGAGGCGGCCGACCGGCCCTGCTTCGAGGTCTACCTGAACAGCCCGCGCAGCCTGCCGCCCGCGGACTGGCTTACCGAGATCCACCTGCCCCTGGCCGGGACCGCGCCTCGGGCGGTCTGAAGAGGGGCCTCGTCCCGGCACGCCGGACGCGCTAGGTTGCGGCCAGGCGGGCGGGGTGGCATGGCGCAGTTCGATGTGGTGACGGCGAGGCTGGTCCTTGCCCTGGCTCGGGACGGGTCGATCGCCCGGGCGGCGGAGCGGGAGAGCATCGCGCCATCGGCCGTCAGCCGCCGCATCGCGGACCTGGAGGCGCGCCTCGGCGTCTCGCTGTTCGACCGCACGCCCCAGGGCGTGCGCCTGACCGATGCGGGGCAGGCCTATGCCGACGGCTGCCGTGCGATCCTGAGGCAGGTCGAGGACCTGGACGTCGTCATGGCCGACCATGCGACGGGGCGGCGCGGGTCCCTGCGGCTCGCCTCGACCAGCTCGGCCCTGTCCGGGCGCCTGCCCGAGCTGCTGGCGCTCTTCGCGCGCGAGCAGCCGACGGTCAGCCTGCAGATCCAGGAGATGACCGCGGCGGCGGCGCTCAGCGTGCTCGAGGACGCGCGCGCCGACGTGGCGATCGTCGCCGACTACTACGACTTCGCTGCCTTTGCGGTGGAGCCCTTCGAGGCCGACCGGGTCTGGGTGATCGCGCCGCCGGGCCATCCGCTGGCCGCGCGCATCGCCGAGGGCGGCGAGATCCCCTTCGCCGAGGCCACGGTCCACGAGGTCGTCGGGGTGCGGCAGACCGGCGCGCTCGACCGGCTGATCAACGAGGCCGCGCGCAAGCTGGGCCGGTCCCTGGGCGAGCGGGTGCGGGTCGACAGCTTCCCCGCCCTGGTCCGCATGGTCGAGGCAGGCTTCGGCATCGGCTTCCTGCGCCGCACCAGCCTTCACCTGCTGGCGGGAACCGACCTGGTCGCGGCGCCGCTGGGCGATGCCTGGGCCCAGCGGCGCCTGCTGATCGCGACCCGCAAGGATGCGCCGCTCGCCGCGCCGCTGCGGCGGTTCCTGGAACTCTGCCGCGAGACCCGCGATCCCGAGCTCGATCGCGAGGCCCCATAGGGCGGGGGGCCGTGGGATGAAGGCCCGCGCCGGCGGCCCGGGCATGAAAAAGCCCCGCCGGCAGGACCCGCGGCCCGGGCATGAAAAAGCCCCGCCGGCAGGACCGGCGGGGCGGGCAGGAAGGGGCCCCTTGCGGGGCCCCGGAAGGGCCGTCAGGCGGCCTTGACCATGTTCCGCAGCACGTACTGCAGGATCCCGCCGTTCTTGTAGTAGTCGACCTCGTCCAGCGTATCGATGCGGCAGGTGACCGCCAGCGTCTCGGTGCGGCCGTCGGCGCGGTGGATGCGCAGCGTCAGGTCCATGCGCGGCTTCAGCCCGGCCTCGACCCCCTCGATGTCGAAGGTCTCGGTGCCGTCCAGGCCCAGGGTCTGGCGGTTCACGCCGTCCTTGAACTGCAGCGGCAGCACGCCCATGCCGACCAGGTTCGAGCGGTGGATGCGCTCGAAGCTCTCGGCGATCACGGCCTTGACGCCCAGAAGGCGGGTGCCCTTGGCGGCCCAGTCGCGGGACGATCCGGTGCCGTACTCCTTGCCGGCGATCACCACCAGCGGCACGCCCTCCTCCTGGTAGCGCATGGAGGCGGTGTAGATCGGCAGCACCTCGCCCGAGGGCTGGTGCTTGGTGATGCCGCCCTCCTGGCCGGGGACCATCTCGTTCCGGATGCGGATGTTGGCGAAGGTGCCCCGCATCATGACTTCGTGGTTCCCGCGGCGCGCGCCGTAGGAGTTGAAGTCCGCCGGACGCACCTGATAGTCCATCAGGTACTCGCCCGCCGGGCTCGTCTTCTTGATGGAGCCGGCCGGCGAGATGTGGTCGGTGGTGATCGAGTCGCCGAGGATTGCCAGCGCGCGGGCGCGGTGCACGTCGCTGACGGGCGCGGGCTCGGGCTTCATGTCCTCGAAGAGCGGCGGCAGCTTCACGTAGGTGGAGCCGGCGGCCCACTGGTAAGTCTCGCCCGTCGCGGTCTCGATGCTCCGCCACTCGGCCGGGCCCTCGAAGACATTGGCGTAGCGGTTCCGGTACATCTCGGGCGTCAGGGCGCGCTGGATCGTCTCCTGCACCTCCTGGGCGCTCGGCCAGATGTCGGCGAGGTAGACGGGCTTGCCGTCGGATCCGGTGCCGATGGGCTCGCGCGTCAGGTCCAGCTTCACGTTGCCGGCGATGGCATAGGCCACGCAGAGCGGCGGCGAGGCCAGGTAGTTGGCGCGGGTGTGCGGGTTGACGCGGCCCTCGAAGTTGCGGTTGCCCGAGAGCACCGCCGCCACCACCAGGTCACCTTCCTCGACCGCCTGGGCGATCGGCTCGGGCAGGGGGCCCGAATTGCCGATGCAGGTGGTGCATCCGTAGCCGACCAGGTTGAAGCCGAGCTGGTCCAGGTAGGGCGTCAGGCCCGCGGCGGCCAGGTAGTCCGTCACGACCTGCGAACCGGGGGCCAGCGAGGTCTTCACCCAGGGCTTGCGCGTCAGGCCCTTCTCGGCGGCCTTCTTGGCGACGAGGCCCGCCGCCACCAGCACGCTCGGGTTCGAGGTGTTGGTGCAGGAGGTGATCGCGGCGATCACCACCGCGCCCTGGGGCAGGTCATAGCCCGCGCCATTGACCGGCGTCGCCTTGTCGTAGTCGGCGGCATTCATCTTGAAGGCGCCGGTGAACTCCTCCTTGAAGGAGGCGGAGACGTTCGAGAGCGGAACGCGGTCCTGCGGCCGGCGCGGGCCGGCGAGCGACGGCTCGACCGTCGCGAGGTCGAGCTCGAGCACGTCGGTGAAAACCGGCTCGGGCGAGGACGCGTCGCGCCACATGCCCTGGGCCTTGGCGTAGGCCTCGACCAGCGCGATGCGGTCGGCGTCGCGGCCGGTGAAGGCCAGGAACTTGATGGTCTCGGCGTCGATCGGGAAGATGCCACAGGTGGCGCCGTACTCGGGCGCCATGTTGGCGATCGTCGCCCGGTCGGCCAGCGGCAGGTTGTCGAGGCCGGGGCCGAAGAACTCCACGAACTTGCCGACCACGCCCTTCTTGCGCAGCATCTGGGTGACCGTGAGCACCAGGTCGGTGGCGGTCGAGCCCTCCTTCAGCCTGCCGGTCAGGCGGAAGCCGACGACCTCGGGGATCAGCATGGAGATCGGCTGGCCCAGCATGGCCGCCTCGGCCTCGATGCCGCCGACGCCCCAGCCGAGCACGCCCTGGCCGTTCACCATGGTGGTGTGGCTGTCGGTGCCGACCAGCGTGTCGGGATAGGCCACGGTCTTGCCGGTCTGGTCCTTGTCGGTCCAGACGGTCTGGGCGAGGTACTCGACGTTGACCTGGTGGCAGATGCCGGTGCCGGGGGGCACGACGCGGAAATTGTCGAAGGCGGTCTGGCCCCAGCGCAGGAACGCGTAGCGCTCGTTGTTGCGCTCGAACTCGAGCTGGACGTTCTTCTCGAAGGCCGTGGGATTGCCGAACTCGTCGACCATGACCGAGTGGTCGATCACCAGGTCGACGGGGCAGAGCGGGTTCACCTTCGAGACGTCGCCGCCCAGGGTCTTCACGGCCTCGCGCATTGCGGCCAGGTCGGCCACCGCGGGGACGCCCGTGAAGTCCTGCATCAGCACGCGCGCCGGACGGTAGGCGATCTCCGTATCGCTGCGGCGGTCCTTCAGCCAGGCAGCGCACGCCTTGACGTCGTCCACGGAAACCGTGCGCCCGTCCTCGAAGCGCAGCAGGTTCTCGAGCAGGATCTTCAGCGAGAAGGGCAGGCGGGACAGATCGCCCAGTCCGGCCGCCTCCGCAGCCTTCAGGCTGAAATAGTCGTAGGACTTGCCGCCCGCCTCGAGCGTGCGGCGCGTCTTGAGCGTGTCTTGGCCGGTGAACGTCGTCACTGTGGTTCCCCCAGTCTTCTGTAGGGCGGAGGTTCTGGTCGGCAGGCGACCTACCTTCTGCGGCCCGTCCTGTACCGCAGAATCGGGTGGAGTTCAAATGCCCCCATGCGCGGGGGGGCGTGCCGATCCGCGAAGGCCTGGGCGCGGGTGTGGGCGGCGCAGGAGCCGCGGAAATGCTTGGGTCCGGTGCCGGCTCAGCGGCCCTGTCCGGCCGCGGCACGGCCCCCGAGGACCTCGCCCGCGGCCTCGCCGCGGGTCTCGGCCGGGGCGCCGCTCTGCTGCATCAGAACCGCATCGGAGACGCGGCCGCGGTAGTGGATGGCCCCATCGGCGTCCATGAACGCCCAGTCGCCCGTGAGATAGTAGCGGGGGCCATGGCGGAAGCGGCGTGCCGTCAGCTCGGCGTCGTTGCTGTAGGCCTCGAACCAGAACAGCGGCGAGCGCTCCGTGTCGATGGCGATCTCGCCGGCGCCGCCGACCGGCGCCTCCCGCCCGTCCTGGTCGAGCACCACGATGCGGTAGCCCGGCATGGGCCGGCCCAGCGATCCCGCATCGGGCTGCGGCGCCCCGTCACGCCCGGACCTGTCGATTCCGTAGCGGTTGACGATGATGATTCCGGTCTCGCGCTGGCCGTACTGGTCGAGCAGCGGAACCTTCAGCGTCTGGGTCGCCCAGGTGATCAGCTCGGGCGGCAGCGGCTCGCCCACCACGGACATGATGCGCAGCGCCAGCTTGTGCGGGACCTGGAGCGGTCCCGCGCGGTGCCAGGCCCGAACCTGCGAGGGCGCTGCCGTCAGGTTGGTGACGCCGAACTTCGTCAGCATCCGGTAGCCCTGCCGCACGTCGTAGGGACCGTCGCAGAAGATCGTGGTGCGGCCCAGCAGCAGCGGGCCGACCAGCCCGTAATACGCGCCGTAGGCCCAGCCGGGATCGGCCATGTTCCAGTAGATGTCGTCGTCGCGGAGGTCGAGGCCGACGCGCATGTACTGCTCGATGCCGGCGAGTGCCTTGACGGGGACGCCGACGCCCAGCGGCTTGGCCTCGGCCTCCGAGGTGTAGATCTGCAGGAAGGCCTCGTCCTCGCCGTAGCGCGCCACGTGTTCGGCCGGCGCGGCGGTGTGCAGCGCCGACCAGAAGAGGACGGCATCGGTGCTCTCGCCGAGCACCTCCTCGTCCTCGACCGTCACCACGGCCGGCGGGCGCGCGTCCGGTGCGGCCGGCAGCTTCCGGCTCAGGAAGCCGTTGGTGACCACGGCCCGGGCTCCGCTGTCCGCCAGCCGGAACGAGATGGCGGCCGGGCTGTAGGTCGTGAAGAGCGGCGTGTAGACCCCGCCGAGCCTCCAGATCGCGAGGGCCGCGATCAGCAGTTCGGGCCCCTTGGGCAGCAGCACCGCCACCCGGTCCCCGCGGCCGACGCCGAGTCCGGCCAGGACGCTCGCGAAGCGCGCCGAATCCTGCGCGAGGCGCGCGAAGCTGAGCTCGGTCGTCTGCCCGGCGACGCTCTCGTGAAGAAGGGCAGGATGGGCTCCGCCGGCCCTGGCATGGCGGTCGCACAGCAGCTGCGCCAGGGCGATCGCGCCGCCGCGGTATTCCGGGCGCAGGAAGGCCGAGGAGGGCGCATCCGGGCGGGCCTCGCCGGGGGCGCCAGCCGGCGCCGGGCCGGGCGAGGCGGCGATAAGTCCCAGCGCGGCCAGCTCGGGGCCGAGATGATAGCGTCGGCTGCGCTCGTCCTGGCGCACGAGCCCCTCGCGGGCGAGCGCCGTCAGCAGCCGGTGCGCTGTCGGCTTGGACAGGCCGGCCGCGGCCATCAGCTCGACGAGGCGGGCGCCGTCGGGCGCGCGGGCCGCGACCGCGCGCAGAAGCGCGATGGCCCTTTCCAGGCTCTGGGTCCCACCGGCCGGTGATGCGGCTGTCGCGCTGCTGGTCGTCATGAAGGTCCATAATATGGACGTTCCTGGCCGTGTCACGCAGGAAAACTGCGAGCGCTGATTATCAGCATTGAAAACATTCCCGACGCGTGGCTATAGTTTTCCGAGCCGGCCGTCCCGGATGGTTCCATATCGTGGAACTCCGTCGTCGGATCGGCACCGGCACCCAGAAGGCCGGGCGAAACGGAACGGAGGAGACATGTCCGGCGAGCCCGTGAAGCGGCCTGGCGCATCCCCGCCCGCCCAGGCGACCGACCCCGTGGCCCCCATGGCCGGGGCGCCCATCTTCGAGGCCCGGGACGTCTCGCTCCGCTTCGGCGGCGTGCGCGCGCTGACCGAGGTGGGGTTCTCGATCCTGCCGGGCGAGCTGTTCTCGATCATCGGCCCGAACGGCGCCGGCAAGACCTCCATGGTCAACTGCATCTCCGGGCGCTACCGGCCGACGCAGGGGGCGGTCTTCTACAAGGGGCGCGACATCACCGCGCTGACGCCGAACCAGCGTGCCACCATCGGAATCGGCCGCACCTTCCAGAATCTGGCGCTGTTCGGGCACATGACCGTGCTCGACAACATCATGGTCGGGCGCCACCACCTGCTGCGGAACAACTTCCTGACGGGCTCGCTCTACTGGCTGAGCCGCGCGCGCCGCGAGGAGCTGGAGCACCGCCGGGCCGTCGAGGAGATCATCGATTTCCTGGACCTCCAGAACGTCCGCAAGGCGGTCGCGGGCACCCTGAGCTACGGCGTGCGCAAGCGGGTGGAGCTCGCGCGCGCCATGGCACTGAAGCCGGACCTGATCCTCCTGGACGAGCCCATGGCCGGCATGAACCTCGAGGAGAAGGAGGACATGGCCCGGTACATCGTCGACCTCAACGAGGAGTTCGGCATGACCGTCGTGATGATCGAGCACGACATGGGCGTCGTGATGGACATCTCGCACCGGGTGATGGTGCTGGATTTCGGCCGGAAGATCGCCGAGGGCCTGCCTGAGGCGGTGCTGCGCGACGAGCATGTCCGCCGCGCCTATCTCGGCGAGGAGGACGAGGTCCTGGTCGATCCCGAGGACGCGGCCCTGCGGCCGGGGAGGGTGGCGTGAGCGCGCCCCCGGAAATGCCGGACCTCCGCCGGCTAGACACGCTGCCGAAGCTGCTGGCCCACAACGCCCGCGCCCATGGCGCCGAGACCGCGCTGCGCGAGAAGCACTTCGGGATCTGGCGCAGCCTGACCTGGGCGCAGTACCACGACCGCGTGCGTGCCTTCGCGCTGGGCCTGCGGCGCCTCGGCATCGGGTCCGGCGACGTCGTGGCGCTGATCGGCGACAACCGGCCTGACTGGGTCTGCGGCGAGATCGCGACCCATGCCGCGGGCGCGATGAGCCTCGGCATGTACCGCGACGCCCTCGACGAGGAGGTTGCCTACCTCGTGAACTACGCCGAGGTGCGCCTCGTCTTCGCCGAAGACGAGGAGCAGGTGGACAAGCTGCTGGGCCTTGGCGACCGCATCCCGAGCCTGCGCCACATCGTCTATTCCGATCCCCGCGGCATGCGGAAGTACCGGGATCCCCGGCTTCTTTCGGTGGATGCGCTGGTCGGCTTGGGCGCGGAGGCCGAGGCCGCCGAGCCAGGCCTCTACGAGAGGCTGGTGGAGGCGGGGGACGGCTCGCAGGTCGCGATCCTGTGCACGACCTCGGGCACGACCGCCAATCCCAAGCTCGCCATGCTGACCTCCGCGGCCCTGCTGCGCCACTGCGCGAGCTACCTGAAGGCCGATCCGCGCGCGCCGGGCGACGAATACGTCTCCATGCTGCCGCTGCCCTGGATCATGGAGCAGATCTACGGGCTCGGTAAGGCGCTGCAGGCCCGGATGGTCGTGAACTTCGTCGAGGAACCCGAGACGGCGATGAACGACTTCCGCGAGATCGGGCCCAGCTTCGTGCTCTTCGCGCCGCGGGTGTGGGAGCAGATCGCGGCCGATGTCCGCTCGCGGGTTATGGATGCCTCGCCGCTGAAGCAGCGCCTGTACGAACTCGGCATGCGCCTGGGGCTGAAGGCCCTGGCCGAGAGCCGGCGCTCGCGCCTTGCCGAGCTGCTGCTGTTCCGCGCGTTGCGCGACCGGCTGGGCTTCACGCGGCTCAGGAGCGCCGCGACCGGCGGCGCCGCCCTCGGGCCCGACACCTTCCGCTTCTTCCAGGCCATGGGCGTCCCGCTGCGCCAGCTCTACGGCCAGACCGAGCTGATCGGCGCCTACACCGTGCACCGGGCGGGCGAGGTCGACTTCGACACGGTCGGCGTGCCCTTCGACGAGGGGATCGAGGTCCGCATCGAGAACCCCGACCACAACGGCGTCGGCGAGATCGTGACGCGCCACCCGCACATGTTCTCGGGCTACTACAGGAACGAGGAGGCGACCCGCGCGGACCTGCGCGGCGGCTGGATGCACACGGGCGATGCCGGCTACTTCGACGCCAAGGGCCACCTGGTCGTGATCGACCGGATCAAGGACATCGCGACCACGAGCGGCGGCGACCGCTTCAGCCCGCAATACATCGAGAACAAGCTGAAGTTCAGCCCCTACGTGGCGGAGGCGGTGATCCTGGGGGATGGGCGCCCGTACCTTTCGGCCATGGTCTGCATCCGCTTTCCCATCGTCTCGAAATGGGCGGAGAAGAACCGGATCGCCTTCACCACCTACACCGACCTCTCGAGCCGGGACGAGGTCTACGACCTGCTGCGCCGCGAGGTCGAGACGGTCAATGCCTCGCTCCCGGAATCCCAGCGCATCCGGAAGTTCCTGCTGCTCTACAAGGAGCTCGACGCCGATGACGGCGAGCTGACGCGCACCCGCAAGGTCCGGCGCGGCGTGATCGCCGAGAAGTACGGCGACATCATCGAGGCGATCTACGGCGACCGCGACGCGATCGACGTGGACACCACCATCACCTTCCAGGACGGGACGCGGCAGCGCATCCGCACGCGGCTCAAGGTCGTCGAGCTGGCGCCGGGGCCCGCGCGGCCGCGCGAGCCCGCGGTCGCGGCCTGAGCGGCGCGGGCGGAAAGCACCGAACAGAAAGCACCGGACGGAAAGCACCGGACAGAAAGCACAGGGGAGGAGCACCGCGTGAACACCGAGCTTCTGGGCCAGCTCCTGATCAACGGGATCGTCGTGGGGGCGCTCTACGGCGTCGTCGCCATGTCCTTCGTGCTGATCTACAAGGCGAGCCAGGTCGTGAACTTCGCCCAGGGCGAGTTCCTGCTGATCGGCGCCTGGACCTGCTGGTGGCTGCTGACGAAGTGGCAGCTTCCCTTCATCTGGGGCTTCGGCTTCACCCTCGTCTTCATGACGCTGTTCGGACTGTTGCTGCAGGTCGTGGTGCTGCGGCCGATGATCGGCGAGCCGATCATCTCGGTCATCATGGTGACGATCGGGCTCTCGATCTTTTTCCAGGCACTGATGAAGTGGATGTTCGGCGTCTTCGCCCAGCCCTTCCCGCCGATCTTCGAGACCGGGCAGGTGGACGTGCTCGGCCTCAGGATCCAGACGGTCTACGTGATGAGCCTGGGGATCTCGGTGGTGATCATGGCGGTCTTCGCCTGGTTCTTCAAATTCTCACGCATGGGGCTCGCCATGCGGGCCACCGCCTTCAACCAGCAGGTCGCGCAGAGCCTCGGCATCTCGGTGCGCACCGTCTTCGCGCTGAGCTGGGCCATCTCGGCCGTGGTGTCCTCGGTCGCGGGGGTGGTGGTGGCCGTGGTGAACGGCGTTTCCTCGGCCCTGTCCTTCTACGGGATCAAGGTCTTCCCGGCGGTGATCCTGGGCGGGCTCGACAGCGTGGTGGGCGCCGTGCTCGGCGGCCTGATCGTCGGCCTGCTGGAGAACTTCGCCCACTTCCTCGATGCCGAGTACCTGAACTGGGGCAACATGTATCAGGTGGCGCCCTTCTACGTGTTGATCGTGATCCTGATGATCAAGCCGTACGGCCTGTTCGGCACCAAGGACATCGAGCGGGTATGAGGACGGTGCCATGACGACCCTGATCCCCGCCGGCGACTTCAAGACCAGCTACGCCGCCGACACGACGATCTTCCCGACGGCGACCAGCCGGAACTTCGCGATCGCCGGGGTCGTGCTGCTGGCGCTCTGCCCGCTGGTGCTCGACAAGTATTGGCTGTCGATCATGATCCAGATCGGCTTCCTGTCCATCGCGGCGCTGGGGCTGAACATCCTCGTGGGGTTCACCGGGCAGATCTCGATCGGCCACGCCGCCTTCTTCGGCTTCGGGGGCTTCGCCTCGCCCTGGCTTTCGAATCATTTCGGCATCCCGGTCGCGCTCTCGATCCCGCTGGCCGGGGTGATGACGACGGCGGTGGGCCTGATCTTCGGCATCCCCGCGGCCCGGCTCAAGGGGCTCTATCTCGCCATCGCCACCCTGGCCGCGCAGTACATCATCGAGGACTTCCTGGGGCGGGCCGAATGGTTCACCGGCGGGGTCGCCGGCACCATCGCCGAGCCGTTCTCGCTGTTCGGCTTCGTCTTCGACACGGACGAGCGGTACTTCTACGTGGTGCTGGCCTGGATGGTCGCGATGTACGTCCTGGCGACCAACCTGATGCGCACGCGCGACGGGCGCGCCCTGGTCGCCGTCCGCGACCACTATCTCTCGGCCGAGATGATGGGCATCAACCTGACGAAGTACAGGACGATGTCCTTCGGCATCAGCTCCTTCTACGCGGGCATCGGCGGCGCGCTCTACGCCCACTACCTGCAGTTCGTGTCGGTCGAGGGCGTCACGATCCTGCTCTCGATCCAGTTCCTCGGCATGATCATCATCGGCGGGCTCGGCTCGATCATGGGGTCGCTGATGGGGACGGTGTTCATGGTCCTGCTGCCCGAGCTGATGGGGGCCGTCACCGACGCCCTTGCGGGCGGCGCCATCGACCGGGCGCTGAACCTGAAGGACAGCCTGTCCTACCTGCGGGAGATGGCGATCGGCCTCGCCATCATCCTTTTCCTGATCTTCGAGCCCGACGGCCTCGCGCACCGCTGGAAGCAGGTGAAGGCCTACTGGAAGCTCTATCCGTTCTCGCACTGAGGCGACGGACCGGAAGATTCCGCAGCGAACCACAACCAGAAAAGCACGGAGAGGAGGCGTTCAATGACCCTGAAGACGGTTCTCGCGGCCGCGACGGCCACGGTGGCGCTCGGCGCGGCGTTCGCGGGCGCTCCGGCCACGGCGCAGGAGAAGATTTCGGTCGGCCACCTGGCGGACTACAGCGGCGCGACCTCCGACGTGGGCGTGCCCTTCGGCCAGGGCGTGGCCGACGCTCTGGCCTACATCAACAAGCAGGGCGGCGTCGCGGGCCGGCAGATGGCGGTCGAGACCTACGACTACGGCTACCAGGTGCCGCGTGCCATCAGCCAGTACAAGAAGTGGTCGGGCCGCGACAAGGTCCCGGCCATCCAGGGCTGGGGCACCGCCGACACCGAGGCGCTGATCACCTTCGTCGCCAAGGACGAGATCCCGTACTTCTCCGGCTCTTACGCGGGCGCGCTGACCGATCCCAATGGCAAGGGCGAGCGTTCCGAGAAGGCGGCGCCCTACAACTTCTTCTACGGGCCCAGCTATTCCGACGGGCTGCGCGCCATGCTGATGTGGGCGGCCAAGGACTGGAAGGCGAAGGGCGGCCAGGGCGCGCCGAAATACGTCCACATGGGCGCCAACCATCCCTATCCCAACGCGCCCAAGGCCGCGGGCGAGGAGCTGGCCAAGCAGCTCGGCTTCGAGGTGCTGCCGGCGATCCAGTTCGCCCTGACCCCCGGCGACTATACGGCCCAGTGCCTGACCCTGAAGACCAGCGGCGCCAACTACGCCTATCTCGGCAACACCGCGGGCTCCAACATCTCCGTGCTGAAGGCCTGCGAGACGGTCGGGGCCAGCGTCCAGTTCCTCGGCAATGTCTGGGGCATGGACGAGAACGCCGCCAAGGCCGCCGGCAAGGCCGCCGACGGCGTGGTCTTCCCGCTGCGCACCGGCGTCACCTTCAGCGAGAGCGCGCCGGGCATGCAGCTCGTGCAGGAGATCTCCAAGGTCACCGACGCGGCGGGCACCGCCTACCGGCCGGTGCACTATCTCGCCGGCATCTGCTCGGCCTACTACATGAAGGAGAGCATGGAGTGGGCCGCCAAGAACGGCGGCATCACCGGGCCGAACATCAAGAAGGGGATGTACCAGAAGAAGGACTGGGTGCCCGCCGGCCTCGAAGGCGTCTGCTTCCCGTCCTCCTGGACCGCCGAGGACCACCGCGGCACGACGACCGTGGCGCTGTACCGCGCGAAGGTGTCGGGCCCGACCGAGGCGCCGGTGTCCGAGCTCGTGAAGAGCGGCGCCATCAAGCTCGAGAAGGTCGACACCGTCCAGCTCGAGCGCAAGCCGGAATGGCTGGGCTGGTAGGCCCCGCGCGCTGAGCGCGGCCCCCGTCCCGTCGACGGGCCGGGGGCCGCCCTTCGCCGATCGGAACCCCACGCGAAGCAGGGAACGCCATGTCCGTCACGACCGATGCGGGCGCCCGCCCGTCCGAACGACCGGCGCAGGGCGCGGCCAAGCCGCCGCTGCTCTCGGTCAACAACATCGAGGTCGTCTACAACGACGTGATCCTGGTGCTGCGCGGCCTCAGCCTCCAGGTGCCGGAGGGCGAGATCGTCGCGCTGCTGGGGGCGAACGGGGCCGGGAAGTCGACCACGCTGAAGGCGATCTCGGGCCTGCTGAAGACCGAGGACGGCGAGGTGACGCGCGGCGAGGTGGTCTTCGCCGGCGAGCGCATCGACGGCACCGACCCGGACCGCATCGTCCGCAAGGGCATCTTCCAGGTGATGGAGGGGCGCCGGATCATCGCCGACATGACCTGCCTCGAAAACCTGCGTCTGGGCGCCTTCACCCGCCGCGATGCGGGGGTGAAGCAGGACATTGAGATGGTCTACGAGTACTTCCCCCGCCTGAAGGAGCGCACGGGGCTGGCGGGCTACCTGTCGGGCGGCGAGCAGCAGATGCTGGCCATCGGGCGCGCGCTGATGGCGCGGCCGCGGCTGATCCTGATGGACGAGCCGTCCATGGGCCTGTCGCCGCTGCTCGTGAAGGAGGTCTTCGGCATCATCCGCCAGATCAACCGCGACCTCGGCGTCACGATCCTGCTGGTCGAGCAGAACGCCCGCATGGCGCTGCAGGCGGCGAGCTACGGCTACATCATGGAATCGGGGAAGGTCGTGCTCGACGGCACCGCGTCCGAGCTCGAAGGCAACGAGGACGTGAAGGAGTTCTACCTCGGCGGCGGCGATGAGCGGCGCAGCTTCAGGAACCTCAAGAGCTTCAAGCGCCGCAAGCGGTGGCTCTAGGCGTCGATCCTGGCGGGAAGCCACCGATGGGTGAAGCGCCGCGCATCCTCGGCCTGCTGGAATCGGAAGCCGTATTGCCGGCGCCCGGACCAGTCCATGGTGCTGAAGTGCAGGACGCGTCCGCCGACCTCGCGCTCGACCCAGCTCAGGATCGCCTTGCGCGTCGGCAGATCGGGCGTCTCCGCGAATTGAACTGTCGTCCAATCTTCCAAGGCAGCCTCCCCATTCTGAGAGTCCTTGCAGCAAGGGTACGAATACCACTCCCGAAAGGCAAAGTTTTTCGAATCCAATCCTGAGCGACTTAGTTTCGATTTAAATTCGATTTTTACATTTCAGCCGAGGACCGCCCGATGGAACGCCCCTTCTACGACGAGCTGGAGTCGCGCCCGGCAGACCGGCGCGAGGCAGCGCTGCTGGAGGCGCTGCCGGGGCATGTCGCGCTCGCCAAGGCGCGTGCGCCGGGCTGGGCCCGGATCCTGGCGGATATCGAGCCGGAGGGCGTCCACACGCGTGCCGACCTCGCGCGGCTTCCCCTGACGCGCAAGTCCGATCTGGCGGAACTGCAGCCCAAGGAGCCGCCATTCGGCGGCCTTGCCGCCACGTCGCCGGGTGCGCTCGCCCGGGTCTTCGCCTCTCCGGGCCCCATCTTCGAGCCCGAGGGGAGGCGGCCGGACTACTGGCGCTTCGCGCGCGCGCTGTGGGCCGCGGGGCTGCGACCGGGGCAGGTCCTGCACAACTGCTTCTCCTATCACTTCACCCCGGCCGGCCTGATGATGGACGGGGCGGCGCAGGCCCTGGGCGCCGCGGTCTTCCCCGCGGGAACCGGGCAGACCGAACAGCAGGTCGAGGCGATCGAGGCCATCCGCCCGCACTGCTACACCGGCACCCCGGACTTCCTGAAGGCGATCATCGAGAAGGCCGAGGCCACCGGCCGTGACGTCTCCTCCATCCGCTCCGCCCATGTCACCGGCGGGGCCTTCATGCCTGACGTGCGACGCTTCTACGCCGAGCGGGGGCTCGACGTGCTGCAGAGCTACGGCACCGCCGATCTCGGCCTCGTCGCCTACGAGACCGCCGCGCGGGAGGGGCTGGTCCTGGACGAGCACGTGATCGTCGAGATCGTGCGCCCCGGCACCGGCGATCCCGTTCCCGACGGCGAGGTCGGCGAGATCGTCGTCACGGTCCTGAACCCGGACTATCCCCTGGTCCGCTTCGCGACCGGCGACCTGTCCGCGATCCTTCCGGGCGCCAGCCCCTGCGGCCGCACCAATGCCCGCATCAAGGGCTGGATGGGCCGCGCCGACCAGACCACCAAGGTCAAGGGCATGTTCGTCCACCCCAGGCAGGTAGCCGAGGTCGTGGCGCGCCACGACGGCCTCGGGCGGGCACGGCTAGTGGTCGCGCGCGCCGACGGCGCCGACGCCATGACCCTGCGCGCCGAGGCGCCGGCACCGGACCCGGCGCTGGCGGAGGCGGTCGCGGGGTCCCTGCAGGCCGTCACCAAGCTGCGCGGGCATGTCGAGCTGGTACCCCCCGGTAGCCTGCCGAACGATGGCAAGATCATCGACGATCAGCGCCGGTACGAGTAGGTCCGCCGCAGGGGGATGCGCCGGCCCCTCCTTTGTTGCTGCGGCGGTGATCGGGGAGGACGGGCAGAATTGCCCCAGCCGAAGCGGCGCGACCCGCCACCTGGGCGCCGGCGCCATCCCAGCCGGACGCCGCGATGCTGAGGAGGCCGGACCGATGGATCCTTCCGAGGACGACGGCATCGAGCGGATCCTCGAGCTCATGAGCGGCCATGCGATCGTGCGCTCGATAGCCGTGGCGGCTGATCTCGGCATCCCGGATCGGCTCTCGGGCGGCCCCGTGTCCGCGGAGACCCTGGCCGCCCAGGTCGGAGCGGATGCCGGCGCGCTGCTCCGCCTGCTGCGTGCGCTCGCCGCCGTCGGCCTCTTTTCCGAGGACCGGTCCGGGCGGTTCGGTTTAACACCGGTTTCCGCGCGCATGCGCTCGGACGTTCCCGGAAGCTTGCGCGACTTCGTTCGCCTGCGCGGGAGCCGGATGTACTGGGAGGCCTGGGCCGAGCTGCCGCATGCGATCGCCACCGGCCAGTCCGCCTTCTCCGCGGCGCACGGGATGACCCATTTCCCCTATCTAGAGCACCACCCGGCCGATGCGCGCCTGTTCGGCGACGGCATGCAGGCATTATCGGCGCAGATGCACGAGGCGATCCTCGACGCCTACGACTTTCCGGGCAGCACATCCATTGCCGATGTCGGCGGGGGGCGGGGCGGCTTCCTGGCGGCGATCCTGCGCCGCCATGCCGGGCTGTCCGGGGTGCTGCTGGAAACCGCGGCCGTGGCGGCCGACGCCCGGGCGGCGCTGGCGGAAAGCGGGGTCGGGGACCGGATCCAGGTCGTCGCCGGCGATTTCTTCGCAGGGGTGCCGCAGGGCTCGGATGCGATCCTGCTCAGCCGGGTGCTCCACAACTGGGGCGACGAGCAGTGCCAGCGCATCCTCGCGAACTGCCGGGCGGCGCTGCCTGCCGGGGGGCGGGTCCTGATCGTCGAGTTTATCGTTGCGGACGGGCCGGCGGGACGCGCCGCCAAGCTCTTCGACCTCCAGATGCTCGTCTATATGGGCGCGGGCCGCGAGCGCACGGAGGCCGAGATGGACGGGCTCGTCCGACGGGCCGGGTTCGAGCCGGCCGGCCTCATTCCCACGCGCGCGGGCATATCCGTCTACACCGCTGTCGCCGCCTGAACCCGCGCCCCCTGGCGATCCGGACGCACCGGACGCCGAACCGACCGGCCCGGGCCGGCGGCTCCGCGAGCCCTGGAGGACCCGGGATGCGCGTTCGCGCGCCTCTGCCGGTGTGAGGGCAGGGCGCGGTCACCGATCCCTGGGGATGATGGAGATGCCGCCGCTCGTCTCGACGATGGCGTACTTTATCTGCTCCATCCGTTCGAGACCCTGGGACTGCCGGGCGGCCGTCATGACGTCCGCCTCATCGACCCGGGCCTTGCGCATGCGGTCGCGCAGCGGCTTGCCGTCCGCGACGATCACCATCGGCACGCCCTGGATCAGCTTGGCGATCCTGCGCGAGCGCTGGGCGGCCCAGGAGAGCAGGACATCCAGGAGGATGAGCGTCGCGATCACCAGGATGGCGTTGGTCAGCGAGAAATCCTCGCCCAGCAGCGCCTGCTGGGTCGCCTCGCCAATGACGAGGAGCAGGACGAAATCGAAGGCCGTCATCTCGGACAGCGTCCGCCGGCCAGCCGCGCGGAACAGCACCAGAAGGATCAGGTAGATTGCCGCGGCGCGGAGGATCGAGTCCATCGACCGCCTCAGGGGTAGACAAAGGCGCGGATCGGCACGGGCTGCCGCCCCTCGGCGGCGATTTCGCCGTCGAGCCATCCCACCGTCTCGGGCCGGAGCTCCATCCGGATCAGGCTTGGTGCCTGCCGGTCGCGAACCGGAAAACGAAGCGCCCATCCGTCCTCGGCGAGGCGGCTCTCCAGCGGTTCGGGACTCAGGTTCCGGAGCTGGAGGTCGCGCAGCATTGGGCCGCGCAGGAGCAGTTCGACCTGATCGCCGGCGGTCGCGCCGCGTGCGAGCTCGATCTCGATCGAGGAGGCCGCGTCGTCGCGGAGAAAGCGATCGTAGGTGATGCGCAGGATGCCGTCGGGATCGCTCGCCACCGCCTTGCTGAGCGGCCCGCGCGAGAACGCGCCGAGCAGCGCTGCGAGCACGAGCAGCGCTAGCAGGCTCCACGAGATGCGTTCGAACGTCCAGTCGCGGCGCTGGAACCGCATGTCCTCGTCGATCTCGAGGCCCGTCCAGCCTACCTGGGCCGGTTGGTCTTGGTTCCGCCTTGCCATTCGGCACCTCCCTCGCCGCACCTGACGGTGTGTAGGCGCCGAGGGGACTAGGGGGCTCGGCGGACCGGGGCCACCGAATATCACGGATCCCGCCATGACGTGGAGCGAGACAGTCGGATTAGGATGGACGCGCGATCGCGCAGGACCATCCGCCTCAGCCTCCGTGCCATCCGCGGAAACGGATAGGACTAAGGTCCGCGAGAAAACGATAGTGGTAGCCGTGGATCCTTTCCGCGCCACCCGCGTTCATCGGGGTAACCACCGCCGTGCAGCCGAATGCGACGGAGGGGGCGACCGCCGGGACCGCTCTTTGTCACCACCCCGGATGGTGGTCATCTCTCCGAAATCGTTGCTGAAAGCTTAACGGACGGGTAAGGTTAACCATCGATTAACGATGCGCGGGACAGCGAACGATGGACATGGATCTCAACCTGCTCGCCCAGAACGGCATCGTGACGGGCGCGGACTTTGATCCCGCCCTGCTGGCCGCGCTGAGCGGCAAGGCCGCGCCCGCCCCGTGGGAGGCGCCGGTGCCGGCCGCCTCCCGCGCCGAGGAGGCGACGGTCGATGGCCTGGATCCGCAGCTTGCCGCCTACTGGATGTGGAACTACGGCGCGACCGCGCCGGCAATCGCCGCGGCCGCGGTGGTGACGGAGTACGTCGCCACGGTCAGCGGCCGCTGCGGCCGCGACTTCATCGACGGGACGGATTACCTGACCGAGATCCAGCTCCGCGATTACCTCACCCGTGACGTCGCCAACGAGAACTGGCTGCTGCGCCGCGTGAAGTGACGCTATGGTGGGAGCCCCGCCCGAGCGGCTTCCACAGGAACACGATGTTCGCCATCGCACCGGTCGCCGGTACCAAGCCGGACATCTATGAAGAGGCTGCCCGCCAGCTCCAAGGCCTGCTGGCGGGCGAGCGTGACCCGATCGCCAACGCCGCCAATGCGTCGGCCCTGATCTGGCATCTCCTGCCCGACCTGAATTGGGCCGGCTTCTACCTGATGAAGGGGGGCGAGCTGGTTCTCGGGCCCTTCCAGGGCAAGCCCGCCTGCGTGCGCATCCCCGTCGGCCGGGGCGTCTGCGGGACGGCCGCCGAGCGACGGGAGTCGGTCCTCGTGCCGGACGTGCACGATTTCCCCGGCCATATCGCATGCGACGCGGCATCCCGGTCGGAATTGGTCGTCCCGCTGGTCAGCGACGGCCGCGTGATCGGCGTCCTGGACCTGGACAGCCCGCTCCCGTCGCGCTTCGACGAGGACGACCGCCGCGGCTGCGAGGCCCTGGCCGCGATCCTGGTCGCCGGCACGGACTTCTGACCCTTGTTCCCGACGCGGCCGGTCTGAGAGCGCCTGACTGAGGCCGCAGGCGCGGGACGGCGCGCGCCGCAACTTCGCCCTTCCGTCCCGATCAAGGGGCCCGATTGGATGGCCCGATTCGGTGGCCGGGCCGGCCCTTTCCGCCCGATCCGGCGCGAATAGGCGAGCAGGAGACGCTTTCAGGCACCGGACTGCCGCGGCGCCCGCGCCCGCCCGGCGAGCGCGCATGCAGCCTTGCGGCCGAATAGTTGGTAAAGCGGACTTTCCACTTGTCCGAAAATCCCTCGAATGTACTTTTGTAGGGCTCGTGTCTGGGAAGAGGCCGTGGGGCAGAGGTCCCGCCGCCGTCTTGGGCTGTTCGGCAAAGCCGTACGGAGTTGGAAAAGAGCTTTGCGGATCGCGAAGCGAGATGGCCGGCAGTTCGATCGAGCTTGCTTCTCGAAATCATAATCAGGGAGTGAAGCCATGAAGAAGCGCCGTTACTCCGTCTTGAATTCGGTTTCCAGGCCTGCCGAAGCGGCAGGCCCCGGCGTTGGGCGCCGCCGCTTCCTGCGGGGGCTCGGTCTCGGCGGCGCAGCCGCGGTGGGGGCCGTCGCGATGCCCAACGTCTCCAGGGCGCAGACCGTGACCTGGCGCTTCCAGAGCACCTGGCCCCAGAAGGACATCTTTCACGAATTCGCCCAGGACTTCGTGAAGCGCGCGAACGAGATGGGCGGGAGCCGGCTCAAGCTCGATCTGCTGGCGGCAGGCGCCGTCGTCGGCGCCTTCCAGATGCAGGACGCGGTGCATGCCGGCGCCCTGGACGGCGGGCACGGCGTCGCCGCCTACTGGTACGGGAAGAACAAGGCCTTCTCGCTGTTCGGCACGGCGCCTCCCTACGGGTGGGACGCCAATCACCTGCTCGGCTGGTTCTATTACGGGGGCGGCGAGGCCCTCTACCGCGAGCTCGTCAACGACATGCTGAAGCTGAACGTCGTGGGCTTCATGTCGGGCCCGATGCCGACGCAGCCGCTCGGCTGGTTCAAGCGCGAGATCAACTCGGCCGATGACCTCAAGAATCTCAAGTACCGGACGGTCGGCCTCGCGGCCGATCTCATGAAGGAGCTCGGCGTCGCCGTCACCATCCTGCCGGGCGGCGAGATCGTGCCTGCGATCGACCGCGGGCTGATCGACGGCGCCGAGTTCAACAACCCGTCCTCGGATCGCGTGCTGGGCTTCCCGGACGTCGCGAAGAACTACTACCTGCAGAGCTTCCATCAGCGCGTCGAGTGCTTCGAGATCATCTTCAACAAGCAGAAGTTCGATGCGCTCGCCGCCGAGCAGAAGGCGATCCTTCGCTATGCCGCCGAAGCGGCGTCGGCGGATATGGGCTGGAAGCAGCAGGACCGCTATTCCAAGGACCTGCAGGAGATGCAGCAGCAGAAGGGCGTCAAGGCCGTCCCGACGCCGAAGCCCGTGCTGGAAGCCCAGTTGAGGGCCTGGGACAAGGTGATCGACAGCCTGTCGGGCGACCCCTACTTCAAGAAGGTCGTCGAGAGCCAGAAGGCCTGGGTCCAGCGCGTCGCCGGCTTCTACAACCTCTATGACGCCGACGCGAGGATGGCCTTCCAGCACTTCTTCAAGGCCTGACGCGGGATCGCTCGGTCAGGAGCGGTTGCGCTCTCGTCCGGAGGGGCCGGCCGCATGCCTGGCCGGCCCTTCATCGGCGTCCGCGAGGCGTGCAGCGGTTGGAAACGAACGGGGCCCGGGATGGTTCAGCGCCTTCTGCTTGTCATCGACGGTATCAACACTTGGGTCGGCAAGGCCTTCGCGTGGTGCATTCTCCTCCTGACCTTCGCGATCGGCTACGAGGTGTTCTCGCGGTACCTGCTGGGCGCGCCGACCACCTGGGCGTTCGATGCCAGCTACATCCTCTACGGCACCCTGTTCATGATGGCGGGCGCCTATACGCTGTCCCGCAATGGTCATGTCCGGGGCGACTTCCTGTACCGCAAGTGGTCGCCGCGCGTTCAGGCGAGCCTGGATCTCGTCCTCTACATCGTCTTCTTCTTCCCCGGGATCCTGGCGCTGATCTATGCCGGCTGGGGCTTCTTCCACCTGAGCTGGCTGATGAACGAGCGGTCGTCCTTCAGCCCTGACGGCCCCATCCTGTGGCCGTTCAAGGGGCTGATCCCGCTGGTCGGCGTGCTGATGCTCCTGCAGGGGCTGGCGGAGGTCACCCGCTGCGTCATCTGCATCAGGACCGGCGAGTGGCCGCAACGGCTTCATGACGTCCAGGAGCTCGAGCTGGTCATCCTCGAGCAGGCCGCGCAGAAGCAGGCCGAGGACGAGCGCCCGATGCTCGTCGGGGAGGCCGCGCGATGAGCGATCCCGCCCTCGGCGTCCTGATGCTCGCGCTGTTCGTCGGCGCGATCCTCCTCGGCTTTCCGATCGCCTTCACGCTGATGGCCCTCGGCCTGTTCTTCGGCTACCTCGGCATGGGCGACATTATCTTCAACCTGTTCGTGCAACGCACATTCGCGGTGATGTCGAACGACGTGCTGATCTCGATCCCGCTCTTCGTCTTCATGGGCTACATCGTCGAGCGCGCGAACATCCTGGACCGCCTGTTCAGGTCCGTTCAGCTCGCGGCCGGAAACCTTCCGGCCTCGCTCGCCGTCGCGACCATGCTGACCTGCGCCATGTTCGCAACCGCGACCGGCATCGTCGGCGCCACGGTGACGCTGATGGGCCTGCTGGCCTTTCCGGCGATGCTGCGCGCGGGCTACGACGTCCGGCTCGCGGCCGGCACAGTCTGCGCGGGGGGATGCCTCGGCATCCTGATCCCGCCCTCGGTCATGCTGATCCTCTACGGAGCCACGGCGGGCGTCTCGGTGGTCCAGCTCTATGCCGCCGCGTTCATTCCGGGCCTGATGCTGACCGGCCTCTACATCGCCTACATGATCGTGCGCGCCTGGCTGAACCCGGCGCTGGCGCCGAAGCTCCCGGCCGAGGAGCGAAACGTTCCCTTCACCACCGTCTTCCTGGCGCTGCTGACCTCGTTCGTGCCGCTCGCGCTCCTGATCTCGTCCGTGCTCGGGGCCATCCTGATGGGTCTCGCGACGCCGTCGGAGGCGGCGGCCATGGGCGTCATAGGCGCGCTGATCCTGGCCCTTGCCTACCGGACACTGACCTTCGAAGGGGTCAAGGAATCCGTGTTCCTGACGGCCCGCACCTCCGCGATGGTATGCTGGCTTTTCGTCGGCTCCTTCGTCTTCTCGTCGGTCTTCGGCTATCTCGGCGGGCAGCAGGTCGTCGAGAATTTCGTGGTCTCGCTGAACCTCGATCCCATCACCTTCCTCATCGTGACGCAGGCGATCATCTTCGTGCTGGGGTGGCCGCTCGAATGGACCGAGATCAT
This sequence comes from Arenibaculum pallidiluteum, assembly GCF_017355985.1. GTDB lineage: Bacteria > Pseudomonadota > Alphaproteobacteria > Azospirillales > Azospirillaceae > Arenibaculum > Arenibaculum pallidiluteum. The sequence continues at coordinate 418,718 of NZ_JAFIQU010000002.1, read as the reverse complement.
CGTGATCTTCGTGCCGATCTTCCTGCCCCTGCTGGACAATTTCGGCATCGACCCGCTCTTCTTCGGGATCCTCGTCGCGCTGAACCTGCAGACGTCGTTCCTGTCGCCGCCCGTCGCGATGGCGCCGTTCTACCTGAAGGGCGTCGCGCCCAAATCGGTGACGATCGAATCCATCTTCGCGGGCGTTATGCCCTTCCTGTACATCGTCGTCTTCAGCCTCGTGCTCGTCTACGTGTTTCCGGGAATCGTGCTGTGGCTGCCGAACGCGCTCTACAACTGAGCGATGCGCGGATCCGGCTCAGCTTCGGCGGGGTCCCGGAGCCTTTCAGGCCCGGCGGGTCCTCAGGGCCCTGACGATCGCCCGCCCGGGATGCAGCGCCTCTGCCACCTGACGCGGCACGGGCCAGGGCTCGCCCGAGACCTGGGCGGCGACCAGCTCGGCGCAGAGGGGCGCGGTGGTGAGGCCGCGCGCGCCCAGGCCCGACAGCACCATGACGCCGTCGTGCAGGGTTGGCGGCGGGGCAGGGCGGCGGCGGTCGCCGGTACGCAGCGCCGCATAGTCCGCGAGCCAGGCTTCTCGGTCGGGCAGGGGTCCCGCGAAGGGCAGGTGGTCCGCAGTGGTCGCGCGCAGCCCCGCCCGGGCCTCCAGGACCTCCGTCCCGGACGCCAGGCCGGGCGCCATGGCGGCCAGGGCAGCCAAGTTCCGCCGGTCGTCTCGGTCCTGCGGCGCCTGGACCGGTGCGGGCACGGCATCGGCCACGGGATCGAAGGTCGCCCCGACGAGCAGGCGCCCGTCGGCCAGGGGCACCAGATAGGAGCCCCCGCCCAGCACGCAGCGCGGGGCGGCGCCCGGCGGGGGCCGCAGCAGCGTGACCTGGCCGCGGCGCGGAACCAGCGGAAGCCAGGCGGCCTGCTCGATCAGACGCAGGTCGGGCCCGCCGGCCAGCACCACCAGCTCGGCCTCGGCCAGGGCCGTGTCCCCGGCGCCGCGGGCCAGCCAGCCACCCGCCATGCGCTCGATCCGAAGCACCGGCGTCACCAGCAGGACGCGCGTCCCGATCGTCAGGCGCGCGATCTCCTCCCGCGGGTCGAGCCACCCGGCCGCCGGAAGCCAGAGGCCGCCTTCAGGGAGCGCCGCTCCAGCGAGCGCGCCCGCCTGCGCGGCATCGACGGCCTCGATCCAGCCCGGGGGCAGGATCCCGGCTTCGGCCAAGCGCGGGTCGCCGCCCAGATGCAGAACGCCGGTCCGCCGATAGGCCGGGGAGGATCCATAGGTCCGGACGGCGTGCTGGAAGGCCTGGGCATGGAAGGCGCGCTCCGGCCCGTCGCCGAGCACGAGGCGCGGCATCACGATGCCGCCGGGATTGCCCGATGCCTCGCCCCCCAGGCCGGAGCCCCGCTCGGCCAGCGTCACCTCCCAGCCACGGCGCGACAGTGCCCTCGCGGCGCAGGCGCCGGCGATGCCCCCGCCCAGGACCAGGGCCCGCCCGGGCTGGCGCGCCGGCGCCGCGGCGAACCAGGGCGTATGCCGCGTGCCGCGTGCCTCGGGCGCCGGTCCATCGAAGACCGCACGGATCATCTCGCGCTTGCGGCCGTGCCCGGGGACCTTGGCGCAGCGGAAGCCCGCGGCCTCCAGCCCGCGGCGCACCCGGCCGGCGGCGGTGAAGGTGCCCAGCCGCGCTCCAGGCCGGCTCAGCCGCGCGACGGCGGAGAAGACGCCCTCCGTCCACATCTCGGGGTTGCGGGCAGGGGCGAAGCCGTCCAGGAACCATGCGTCGAGCCGGGCCTCGAGCGCCGCCAGCATCGGTTCCACCGGACCCAGCAGCAGCGTCAGGCTGACGCGCCCGTCCGCGAACGCCATCCGGTGGAAGCCCGGATGCGGCTCCGGCCATGCGGAGGCCAGGGCATCGGCGTGGCCGGCCAGCTCGGGCCAGCGGGAAAGGGCTCTGGCCGCCTCCTCGCGGGCGAGGGGAAATCCCTCAACCGAGACGAAGTCGAGCCTGTCGGGGCGGCCGGGGTCGCGCGCCCAGAGGTCCCAGGCCGCCAAGAAGTTCAGCCCGGTGCCGAAACCCGTCTCGCCGATGGCGAAGCGCCGGCGCCCCCGCCAGGCCTCGGGCAGGCCCACGCCTGCCAGGAAGACGGCGCGCGACTCCGCAAGCCCGTCCTGGGCCGAGAAGTAGACGTCATCGAAGCGTGTGGAGAAGGGCACGCCGTCGCGCCAGCCGATCTCGGCCCGCGGCGGCTGCGCCCAGCGGGGCTGCTGCGTCATGGCGGCGGGTCTTGCGCCGACCCGCGCGCGCAGTCAAGTGAACCGACGCGCCGACAAGTCTGTGACGGCGCGCATAGGGGCCGGGCGGGCGAGTGGATAAATTTACCTTCGCCGTGGTATAGACCACGGAAGACCGGTCCCCGGCACTTGGGCCAAATTGACGCCACGGGCGTCGCTGAATCGGGATCTCGCCATGTCGTCCCTTGAAGGCTCGGCCGCCTTTGTCGCCGCGCCGGGATTCCGCACCCCACGCACGCCGACCGTGTCGGTCGTGATCCCCTGCTACAACGAGGCCCAGAACATCACCGCCCTGTTCGAGCGGCTGCTGCCGGTTCTCGACGCCATGCCCGTCGCCTGGGAAGTCGTCTGCGTGAACGACGGCAGCCGCGACGACACGTTGGCACGGCTGATGGAGGTCCATCACCAACGTCCGCAGGTCAAGGTCGTCGACCTGTCCCGCAACTTCGGGAAAGAGGCCGCGTTGAGCGCCGGCCTGGCCCACGCGCGGGGCGACGCCATCATTCCCATGGACGCCGACCTGCAGCACCCGCCCGAGCTGCTGCCCGAGCTCGTCGCCCGCTGGCAGGAGGGTTATGACGTCGTCATCGCCGTGCGCCATGCCCGCGTCGGCCAGAGCCTGCGCCACAGGGTGATGGCTCGGGCCTTCTACTGGGCCTTCGATCGCATGTCCGAGGTGCCGCTGCCCCGGGAGGCCGGCGACTTCCGCCTGATGGACCGCAAGGTCGTCGACATCGTGAACCGGATGCCCGAGCGTACGCGCTTCATGAAGGGCATCTTTGCCTGGGTCGGCTTCCGCCAGACCTCGATCCGTTACGAGCAGGGCGACCGGGCGGGCGGCAAGACCACGTGGAACTTCCTGAGGCTGCTGCGCTTCTCGCTGGACGGGCTGACGGCCTTCTCGGTCTTCCCCCTGCGGGTCTGGGGCCTGATCGGCGGCCTGATCTCGCTCTTCGCGTTCGTCTACATCGTGATCCGCCTGCTGCGCACGGCGATCTTCGGCATCGATGTGCCGGGCTATGAATCGATCATCGTCACCGTCCTGTTCCTGGGCGGCATCCAGCTCCTGACGCTTGGGATCATCGGCGACTATCTCGGCCGGGTCTTCAACGAGGTGAAGGGCCGGCCGCTCTATATCGTCCGTTCCGCCCACGGGCTCGACTCCCCCGATGTCGATCCCATAGCCGCCGCCGATGCGGCGGCCGTCCGCGCCGCCGAATGAGCCCATCCCCGTGAGCCAGCAGACCGCCGACTTCATCGGCTTCGACACCAGCATCGGCGCCTCGCCTGCGCGGTCAATCCCGCAGGTCCAGCGCTCGGCCTGGGACCAGTGCGCCCGGCTGCTGCTGCTGGCGCTGCTCGTCCTCTCCTGCATGACCTTCCTCGACTACGGCGTGACGACCGACGAGGAGGTCCAGCACATCTACGGAAAGCGCCTGCTGTCCTTCTACCTCTCGGGGTTCCAGGACATGTCGGCCTTCACCTTCAAGGACCTGTTCCGGTACGGCGGGTTGTTCGACCTGATGGTGGCGGTCCTGATCCCCGTCTCGCCGTTCGAGGAGTACGAGACGCGCCACCTGCTCTCGGCGCTGTTCGGCGTCGTCGGCGTCGCCGGCACCTGGCGGCTGGGCCGGCTGGTCGCGGGTCCGCGCGCCGGCTTCATGGCGGCGCTGCTGCTGGCCCTGAGCGGGGTCTACTACGGGGGCATGTTCAACAACACGAAGGACGTCCCCTTCGCGGCCGGGATGGTGTGGTCGCTCTACTATGCAACGCGTCTGGTGCTGCTCCTGCCCCGGCCGCGGCTGGGCCTCGTGCTGCGCTTCGGCGCGGCCGTCGGCCTCACCCTGGGCATCCGGGTGGGCGCGCTGTTCCTCGGACTCTATCTCGGCGTCGCGATCCTGGCCCATCTCGTCCATGTCTGGCGCCGGGGCGGCTTCGGGGCGGCCCTGGGCGACGCCTGGGGGACGGTGGTCGCGCTCTGGCCCTGCCTCCCGGTGATTTACGCGCTGATGGCTGCGCTCTGGCCCTGGTCGGTGTTCGAGCCGCTGAATCCGATCGTGGCGCTTCAGGCCTTCTCGCACATCCCGTTCACGCTGCAGACCCTGTACTTCGGCGAGCTCGTCTACGCCAGCGATCCGCCGGCCCTGTACCTGCCGGCCTATCTCCTGATCAAGCTGCCCGAGGCGCTGGTGATCGGGACCATCCTGGGGGCGCTTCGCGGCGCCATCTGGCTCGCGGCTTCGCGCCGCGGCGGCTGGGCCGCGGCAAGACCCTGGCTGATGGTGGGGCTGGCCGCCTTCCTGCCAATCGTGCTGTTCATGATCTTCAGGCCGACGATCTACAACGGCATCAGGCACTTCCTCTTCATCGTGCCGCCCATGGCCGTGATTGCCGCGCGCTTCTTCGACGACGCCTGGGCGGCGGTCGAGCGTCTCGGCCGGCGCGCCGGCCAGGCGGCCGCGGCGGTGCTTGCGACCGTGTGCCTGCTGTACGCCTTCCAGCTTGGCAAGATGCATCCGAACCAATACGTGTACTACAACCAGTTCGTGGGTGGCATCCAGGGCGCCTACGGCCGCTTCGAGATGGACTACTGGGGGAACTCGCTGCAGGAGGCGACCCGCGAGTTGGTGGCGCTGGTCGAGCGCGAGAACGACGGCAATCCGCCGGACCGCACCTACACGCTCTCGATCTGCGGAAACCCGCTGGCCGTGCGCGGCGAACTGCCTTCCTGGCTTCGCATCGTCGACGGGACGGCCGAATGGCGCAACGCCGACTTCTTCATGGCCTTCACCCAGGTCCGCCGCTGCCCGCAGCTCCTGGACGGGCAGCCGGTGATCGAAATCTCGGCCGAGGGCGTGCCGCTCTCGGTCGTCAAGGACCGCCGCGAGCCGCAGGAATGATGCGGCGGGCCGGGTCTCCCGCGGAAGACCCAGCCCGCCGTGCCATTCAGGCGTCCTGGGCCAGGCGGATGCCGGTCATGCAGTGGCGCATTTGCGGCGCAAGGGCTTGCCGGAAGGTCGGCCGCATCAGCTCGGCCGGGGTCAGGCAGGACCCGCCGCGCAGGACCATCAGCCCCGACAGGAAGCGCCCGTTCCATTCGGCGAAGCCCTCGTGGCTCGCCTTGAAGCGCGGGTAGGGCGCGTAGGACGAGACCGTCCATTCCCAGCAGTCGCCGAACATCTGCCAGGGGCCCTCCTCGGCGCAGCTGGCCGGGACGGGATGGAGCCGGTCGTTCTGGAGCAGGTTGCCCTCGACCGGGCGATCCTGGGCGAACAGCTCCCATTCGGTCCCGGTCGGCAGGCGCTTTCCGGCCCAGCGGGCGAAGGCGGCGGCCTCGTAGAAGCTGACGTGGCATACGGGCTCGGCATCGGCCAGGGGGCGCAGCCCGGCCAGCGTGAAGACCGCCCACTCGCCGTGGCGCTTCTGCCAGTAGAGCGGCGCGCGCCAGCCCTCGCGCTCGGCCAGCGCCCAGCCCTCTGCAAGCCAGAGCGAGGGCTTCTCGTATCCGCCGTCGTTCACGAAATCGCGGTACTCGCCGCAGGTGACGAGGCGTCCCGCGAACTTGTAGGGATCCTGCCAGGCGCGGTGCCGCGGCCCCTCGTCGTCGAAGGCGAAGCCGGGTCCCTCGTGCCCGATCTCGACGAGGCCTCCCGCCTGGGTGATCCAGCGCTGTGGCATGGCGTTGCCCGACGGTCCGCCGGGAGCGTCGCGCAGCGCCGGCTGCTGGGGCAGCGACCACAACGCGTGCTTTGCGTCGGACAGCATATGCTCCTGATGGCGCAGTTCGTGCTGGACGGCGATGGTCACGGCCCGCTCGACCGCGTCCAGGCGCGCGCCGGGAACCTGCCGGATCAGCCGGACGACGGCGGCATTCACGTGGTCACGGTAGCGTGTCACCTCATCCAGCGAGGGGCGCGATAGCCGCCCGCGCTGGTCCGCGGAAAGGTGGTGGCCGCCGCGCCGCTGGTGCCCGTCGAAGAGGTAACCGTAGGAATCGTCGAAGGCGGTGTAGCCCTGGCACTGGCCGACCAGCACCAGGTGCTCGAGAAGCCATGTCGTATGCGCGAGATGCCATTTCACCGGGCTCGCCTCGGGCATCGACTGGATCATCTTGTCCTCGGCGCTGAGTGCCGCGACGAGCCCCGTGCTCCGGGCCCGGACGCGCTGCAGCAGCCGCATCAGCCGTTCGCGTCGTTCCTCCTCGGACTTGCGGGTATCAAACCGCGCAATCTTCTCGGAACGGGTGAGGTCCAGTGCCGTCTCAGCCATTGGTGCTGCTCCCTAGAACGCGCAAACAGCGTAACCCGGCGGCCGTGCCTCCAGCGCATCGCCGTGGGCTTAATCCTTCCGTGGTCGTTACATTCGGCCATCCGGCCTAATTGCGGAGTTGCCGAACGGCCGGGCCCCTGTCCGCATGCCAGAGGCCCCAATGACCGCCCAGTCCCGCCTCCTCCACGTCCTTCCACGGCTGGTCGAAGCCTTCCAGCCAGTACCATTCGAGGTCCGTCCCGCGCGTCGCGTCCCGCCAGAGATCCAGGAAGAGCTCCTGGTTCCCAGGGCTCGGGACCGCGCCCCCGCGCACCGGCCCCTGCCGCGGCCATCCGATCTCGGTCACCACGACGGGCTTTCCGGGATATGCTCTGCGCAGCTCCTCGATGCGGCCCAGCAGGTAGGCTGGCGCCTGCTCGGCGGGAACACCGTCCCAGTACGGCAACAGGTGAACGGCAAGGAAGTCAGCAGCCTCGGCCAGGGCGGGTGTCTTCAGCCAGACATGCCATGGCTCCGAGGTCGAGACCGGCAGCCCGGTCCGCGCACGCGCCTGGGCCATCATCGCGGCGAGCTCGTCCGGCCGGACATCGGCCCGCCAGATCGCTTCGTTGCCGACGAGCAGCCGCGTCACCGCCCCCGGATGGTTTCTGGAGAGCGCGACCAGCCGGTCGAGCTCGGCCGCGTTCCAGGCGGGCTCGTGGGAGATCCAGGCGCCCTGGACGACCCGAAGCCCCTCGCGTGCCGCGGCGGGAGGCACGTGCTGCGAGCCGTTGCTGGCGGCATAGGTCCGCAGCCCGCGGCAATGCGGCGCCATCAGCGCGACGTCGCGCGCGACCTGCTCCGCGGTCGGGGCGTCGCCCCGGTTGGGATCCTGGCCTCGCTGATAGGGAGCATAGCTGATCCCGGAAAGGCCGAGCCGGGGCGTCGCCATCTCGGTGGGCCGTGTCTCGGCACCCCGTGTCTCGGCGCCCTGGACCGTTGCCGCGATGGGCAGTAGGACGGTCGATGCCATGACCAGGGACCGGAGAAACCTCATGTTCACTCTCCACGAACGTCTTGCGTCGGATACGGCGCCTGTGGCGGCGCTGACGCTATGCGAGGTGCTGCTGATGGACAACGCCGCATGGCCCTGGCTGATCCTGGTGCCGCGCCGCCCGGGCCTGCGCGAGATCCACGATCTCGCCGCCGCCGACAGGACCCTCCTGGTCGAGGAGACCGCGGCCGCCTCGCGCGTTCTCCAGCGCCTCCACGCCCCCGACAAGCTGAACGTCGCTGCCATCGGCAACATCGTCGAGCAGCTCCACGTCCACGTAGTGGCGCGCCGGAAGGACGACCCGGCCTGGCCAAACCCCGTCTGGGGCTCGGGGCTCGGAGAGCGCTACGCGCCCGATGCCCGCGACGACGCCGCTGCCCGGCTGCGCGCGGCCTTCACCGATGGCCCGCTTGGCTGATCCGCAGGTTCCATCGGGGACCGCGCACCGCCTGGGACCGGCGGCCGTCGCATGCGCCCTGCTCCTGGTGGGGTGCGGCATCGACGATGGGCAGGCGCGCATATGCCGATCCCTGATCGCGGCTTTCGAGGACGATCCGGCCGCCCTGTCCTGGCGCCCGGCCGAGCCGCACCCAACGGCGCCGCATGGGGTGCGCCTGCCCTATGCGGCGCCCGGCCCGGCAGGTGGCGAGCATTGGATCGCCTGCAGTTTCAGGGGCGGCGCGTTCTCGGAAGGGCGCCTCGCGCTGGAAGGCGTGGCGACCGACCGGACTGGCGCCCTGAACCCCGCCCAGATGCGGTTCATGGAAATCGCGCTGGCGCCGCCGCGCGCGCCCTTGGCGCTGCCAGGACCCTCGGCTGATCAGGCCGCTCGTCCAGCGGCAGCCGGACGGTCGGCGCTTTATCTCGCCCAGCAACTCCTGAACGCGACCGGTCTCTGCTGCGTCTACGGTCTGCTGGCAATGGGCTATTCCCTGGTCTACGGCGTCCTGCGCCGGGTCGACTTGGCCTTCGGCGGGCTCCTGATGACCGGCGCCTATGCCGCAGTGATCCTCGTGGTGCTGCTCGGCATGGCCGGCCTTGGCGGGCAGCCGCTCCTGCTCGCGCCTGTCCTGGCCCTGGTCATGGGCCTGGTGGGGCTGCAGGGCTGGGCCGTCGAGCGGCTCGTGCACCGGCCGCTGGTCGGCACGCGTGGCCAGGCGCCGCTGGTCGCCTCCCTCGGCCTTGCCATCGCCCTGTCCGAGGGTGTGCGGCTGCTCCAGGGCACCCGCGACCGCTGGCTGGCGCAGCCCTTCTCCGGCACGCTGGTGCTGGTGGACGCGCCCGGCTTCCCGCTGACCGTCACCCTCGGCCAGATCGCGGTGCTGGCCCTGACCGCCGCCCTCGCGGGCGGCGTGCTCTCCCTGCTGCGCCGGACGGGCCTCGGACGCGCCCTGAGGGCCTGCGCGGACGATATGGGCGCCGCGGCGCTGGTCGGCGTCGATACCCGGCGCGCCGTTGCCGCCGCCTTCGCGCTCGGCGGCGCGCTGGCCGCGGCGGCGGGACTGGTGGTGGCGCTGCACTACGGCGGCGTGAACTTCTTCATGGGCTGGGCCATCGGGTTCAAGGCCCTGGCCGCTGCGGTCGTGGGCGGGATCGGATCGGTCCCGGGGGCGCTGCTGGGCGGCGTGCTGATCGGCCTGCTGGAGACTCTCTGGACGGGCTACTTCGACACCGGGCAGAAGGATATCGCCATCTTCGTCCTGCTGACCGCGTTCCTGATCCTCCGCCCCGACGGCCTGCTCGGGCAGGCGCGGGACCGGGGTGACTGAGGGGCGGGGGGAGGCGCATCGCGGCGGCTGCCTGGGACAAAAGCGCGACCGAATGCGGACAGGGGCGCCGCCGCAGCCGCAGCCTGTTAGTTTTGGGTAGGAATACCCCATTCGGAGTAGCGGCATGGAGCCGGGACCCACCCCGCCGCAGGCCCTGTTCGACGTGCTCGAGGATTTCGTGAAGCGTGCCGACGAGGACCGCCGCGCGTCCTTCGTCATGGCGGTCACGGCGCTGAGCCTCATGATCGATGCCGGCGTCGCCACCACGGACCAGACAGTCGCGCGCATCGACCGGATCCGCGACAGCCTGCCCCCCGCCCTGCGGACGGAGCGGCTCGACCGCCAGGTGGAGCTGGTGCAGGGCTGGCTGCGCTTTCGCGCGGGAACCGAGGAGAGCGGCGCCGGGACGGGCCCCGTAGGGAAGGCCCGGCCCGGGCCGCGCTGGACGCCCGAGGTGATCCCGGGCGGCGGGTCCGGGCCCGACCGCGGCTAGTGGTGCGAAGCGGACTTCCGGGCAAGAAAAAGGCCCGCCAGGTGGCGGGCCCTTCCTCGTCTCGCTCGATCAGCCCTCGGCGGCCTGGCGCTCGGCCTTCTTGCGCTCGTTCGGGTCGAGCAGGCGCTTGCGCAGCCGGATCGACTTGGGCGTGACCTCGACCAGCTCCTCGTCGTTGATGTAGCTGAGCGCGCGCTCCAGCGTCATCTTGATCGGCGGCGTCAGCTTCACCGCCTCGTCCTTGCCGGCGGCGCGGATGTTGGTGAGCTGCTTGCCCTTCAGCACGTTCACCTCGAGGTCGTTGCCCCGGGTGTGCTCGCCGATGATCATGCCCTGGTAGACCGGAACGCCGGCGTCGATCAGCATCGGCCCCCGATCCTCAAGGTTCCACAGCGCATAGGCGACCGCCTCGCCGTCGCCGTTGCTGATCAGCACGCCGGTATGGCGCGATGCGATCGGGCCCTTGTACGGGGCGTAGCCGTGGAACAGGCGGTTCATCACCCCCGTGCCGCGCGTGTCCGTCAGGAACTCCGAGATGTAGCCGATCAGGCCGCGCGACGGAGCATGGAAGACCAGCCGCGTCTTGCCGCCGCCCGAGGGACGCATCTCGATCAGGTCGGCCTTGCGTTCGGAGAGCTTCTGGACGACCGCGCCCGAGTACTCCTCGTCCACGTCGATCACGACCTCCTCGATGGGCTCGAGGCGCTGGCCGCTGACGGCATCGGACTTGAAGAGAACCCGCGGGCGCGAGATCGACAGCTCGAAGCCCTCGCGGCGCATGGTCTCGATCAGGATGCCGAGCTGCAGCTCGCCGCGGCCGGCCACCTCGAAGGCGTCGCCGTCCGGGGTCGGCGTGATGCGCAGCGCAACGTTGCCCTCGGCCTCGCGCAGCAGGCGGTCGCGGATCATGCGCGAGGTCACCTTGTCGCCCTCGCGGCCGGCCAGCGGGCTGTCATTGACCGAGAAGGTCATGGCGAGGGTCGGCGGATCGATCGGCTGGGCCGGGATCGCCTCGGAGACCGCGGGATCGCAGATCGTGTCGGCGACGGTCGCCTCCTGCAGGCCGGCCAGGGCGACGATGTCGCCGGCCTCGGCCTCCTCGATGCCGACGCGCTCCAGGCCGCGGAAGGCCAGGACCTTGCTCACGCGCCCGGTCTCGATGACCTTGCCGTCGCGCGACAGGGCCTTGATGCTCATGTTCGGGCGGACCTTGCCCGAGGCGATGCGGCCGGTCAGCAGCCGTCCGAGATAGGGGTTCGCCTCCAGCGTCGTCGCCAGCATGGTGAAGGGCGCGTCGGGATCGACCTTGGGCGCCGGGACGTGCCTGCGGACGAGCTCGAACAGCGGCCGCAGGTCCTTGCGCTCGCCATTCTCGAGGTCGTCGGTGGCCCAGCCGTTGCGGCCCGAGGCGAACAGCGTCGGAAAGTCGAGCTGCTCGTCGCTGGCGTCCAGGCTCGCGAACAGGTCGAAGATCTCGTCATGGACCTCGTGTGCGCGGGCGTCGGGACGGTCTACCTTGTTGATCACGACGATCGGACGCAGGCCGAGCTTCAGCGCCTTGCCGACGACGAACTTGGTCTGGGGCAGGGGGCCCTCGGCCGCGTCGACCAGCACCACCACGCCGTCGACCATGCTCAGGATGCGCTCGACCTCGCCGCCGAAGTCGGCGTGGCCCGGCGTGTCCACGATGTTGATGCGCGTGCCGTCCCAGAGGACCGAGGTGGCCTTGGCCAGGATGGTGATGCCCCGCTCCCGCTCGAGGTCGTTGCTGTCCATCGCGCGCTCAGCGACCTGCTGGTTCTCGCGGAAGGCGCCGGACTGACGCAGCAGGGCGTCGACGAGGGTGGTCTTCCCATGGTCGACGTGGGCGATGATGGCGATGTTCCGCAGATCCATGTATCGGGTCTCTGTCCTGGCCGTGGCTGGTGCGCGCGGCACCGGGCCGCATAAAAAGAAACAACCGGCCTCGATGGACTCGGGCCGGGTTCCTGCTGCGGCGCAGTATATGAATCCTGCGCATTGTTGCAAGCCGCGCGCGCCACAGATTGTCCCTGGCGGCCCGGGTGACAAGGGGCTTTTTTCAGGAACATGGCGGGCCAGGCGGTGTTTTCGCTCAAATGTCATAACAAAGGGGAGGACTTGGTGGCGGGACCGCTGCATCCGATGCGACTGGCGGCGGTGTTCGCCGTGCTTGCCCTCTGCTTCGCCGGTGCGCCAGCCCGGGCCCAGCAGACGCCCTACGAGCCCACGCTGACGGGGGTCGACGACGGCGAACTCGCCGATCTGATCCGCTCGACCGCCTCTCTGTTTCGCCTGCGCGACGAACCGCCTCCCTCTCCCGTCGGCCTGCAGCGCCGCGCCGATTCCGACCGAGACAGCATGGTCGCGGCGCTCCGCTCCTTCGGCTATTACGAGAGCGCGATCGACATCCGCATCGATACGGCGGCGAGCCCGGCGAAGGTCGAGGTCGCCATCGAGCCGGGGCCGCTCTATCGCTACGACGACCTCGCCGTCACCGGCCCGGAGGACGAGGCCGTTCCCGAGCTCGAGATCGACCGGCGGGCGCTCGGCCTCGAGGAGGGGGAGCCGGCCCGCGCGCGCAACGTGGTCGATGCGGAGGGGCGCCTGACGGGGCAGCTCGCCGGCAAGGGCTTCGCCTTCGCGAAGGTTGCCGACCGGCGCGTCGTGATCGATCGCTCGGACAAGACCATGGACATCACCTATGTGGTCGAGCGCGGGCCGCTGGTGCGCTTCGGGCCCGCCACGATCACCGGCCTCGAGCAGGTCGAGGAGCGCATCGTCCGCAACCGCCTGCCCTGGACCGAGGGCCAGGTCTACGACGCCGCCCTGGTCGAGGAGGCGCGCCAGTCCATCGCGGCGCTCGGGCCCTTCGGGGCAGTGCGGGTCGCGCTGGCGGAAGAGCCCGGGCCCGAAGGGGTGACGCCGCTCTCGATCACGATCGACGAGCGGCCGCCCCGGGTGATCGGCTTCGGCTTCGAATACTCCTCGATCGACGGGTTCGGCGCGAACGCCCGCTGGGGCCACCGCAACCTGTTCGGCGGCTCGGAGAGCCTCGACGCCAACATCCGCTGGTCGCGCATCGGGCTGGATGCCAGCACCGACAGCGTCGAGGACTCGAACTTCTCGGCCGAGGTCGCCTTCCGCAAGCCGGACTACCTGCTGCGGAACCAGACCCTGCTCCTGGGCATCCAGGTGCTGCGCGAGAACGCCGAGGCCTATATCCGCGACGCGGTGGTGCTGAACGCGGGCTTCGAGTACCGGCTGACGCCCGACCTGTCGGTGCGCTACGGCATCCAGGGCGACAAGTACCGCGATCGCGCCAACGAGTTCAGGACCTCGGGCACGCTGGTGGGGCTGCCGCTCGGGATCGCCTGGGACAAATCAGACGACCTGCTAAATCCGACCCGCGGCTTCCGCACCGACCTGGAGGTGACGCCGCTGAAGCAGCTTGCCGAGGGGTCGGACTTCGTGGTCGGGCGCTGGACGACCTCGGGCTACCATGACATCGCCGCGGATGGGAACTACGTCCTGGCGGGCCGGGTCAGCCTCGGGTCGATCGTCGGATCCTCGCTCTCGGGAATCCCGCCGCACCGGCGCTTCTTCTCCGGCGGCGGCGGCTCCATCCGCGGCTACGGATACCAGGAGGTCGGTCCGCGGGACAGCTTCGGAGACCCGCGCGGCGGGCTCAGCCTGTTCGAGAGCAGCATCGAGCTCCGCTACAAGCTCACCGAGAGCATCGGCGTCGTGCCCTTCGTGGATGCAGGCAACGTCTACGACACCAACTTTCCGAAGATCGGGTCGGACCTCAAATACGCGGCCGGCCTGGGCGCGCGCTACTACACCGGCTTCGGCCCGCTGCGCGCCGACGTTGCCGTCCCGCTGAACAAGGAGCCCGGCGATGCGAGCTGGGCCTTCTACATCAGCATCGGCCAGGCGTTCTGACATGCCGTTCCCCCCGGCGCGCGGACGCGGAAATCCCGTGAACCGTGGAAATCCCGTGAACCCAGGCGTTCGCCCGCGGTTGGTAGAGGCGCATCGCTCTTGCCGTGCCGCAGGCCTGCCGCACTCCTCCGCGAAAGTCGCTTCGTGAAAAGCCTGAAACCCCTTCTCATCGTCCTTTCGCTGGCCGTCGTTCCCGCAGCGGCGCTCGCCCAGGAGGACGGCAGCGGCTGGTTCGGCCGCGGCTGGCTGGGCGGCCGGATCCGCGGCCTCCTGGCCGGCCAGGTCGAGAACGCCGTGCCAGGACTGAAGATCGGCAGCCTGGACCGCGCCTCGCTGACGGGCTTCGATGCCCGCGACATCACGCTTGCCGACGGCACCGGAATCTGGCTGCGCATCGACCGGGCCCGGCTCTCGCTGCATCCGACCGAGCTGGCGCGGGGAACGCTGCACATCGAGGCCATGGAGGCCGGGACAGTCGCCATCGAGCGCCTGCCCGAGGGCGGGCAGCAGCCCGAGCCTCAGCCCGAACCCGGCGGACGGCCGGGCCTTCCCCAACTTCCCGACCTGCCGGTCAACGTGGTGATCGACCGGATGCAGCTCGACCGGCTCGACCTCGGGGCGCCGGTGCTGGGAGAGCCTGCAGCGCTGCGCCTCGCCGGGTCCGCGCGGCTCGGCGACCCGGAGCAGGGGCTCGGTGCGAAGCTGACCGGCGAGCGGGTGGACGGGCGCACAGGCAGCCTGAACCTCGATCTCGTCTATGCCCCGGCCAATAACCAGCTCGACATCGACCTCCGCGCGCAGGAGCCCGAGGGCGGGCTCGTGGCGGGCCTGATCGGGCTCGAGGGGCGTCCGCCCGTCTCGCTGGCCCTGGCCGGCCGCGGCCAGCTCTCGGACTGGGCCGGCCACCTGGAGGCGGAGGCCGGCCCCGGCCTGGGCGCAAGCGCCGACGCGACCGTCCGGCGCGAGGGCGAGAACTACCGGCTGACCGTTGCCGGGACGGGACGGGCCGACGCCGTCCTGCCCGATGCCGCGAAGCCGCTGGTGGGCGCCGATCCGCGCCTGGACGCCCAGGTCGTCTTCCCGCCTGCGGGCGGCATCCGCCTGGACCCCGCGACGCTACGCCTGGCCGCGGGACTCGCAAACTTGCGCGGCGACCTGGATACGGCGGCTGGGACGCTTGCGATGGACTGGCGCATCGAGGCCGGGGCCGATTCCGCGCTGCGGGCGCTTGCGCCCGATGCGCGCTGGGACAACGCGGTGCTGGCTGGCCGCGCCGAAGGGCGAATCGACATGCCTGCCGTGACCGCCACGGCCGAGCTCCAGGCCCCGGGATACGGACCCTATGGGGCTTCCGGGGCGCGCGTCGCCCTGTTCGCGCGCCCAGTGGAGGGTGCCGACGGCCGGATCGCCTTCACGGTCGACGGCGCGGTGCAGGAGGTCGCTGGGCTGGACCCGCAGCTCGCCCCGCTGGTGGGCGAGGCCCCGACGCTCACCGGGCGGGGCGAGGTCGACCTCGCCAGCGGCGATATCCGTCTCGACGATTTCCGCACGGCCTTGGCCGCCGGTTCGGTGAGCGGGACCGGCTCCGCCGCGGCATGGGGGCGCACGGCCCGGCTGCAGGCGCGAACCGAGGTGCCGCAGCTCGCCGCGCTCGCCCCGCTGGCCGGCCTGCCGCTCGAAGGCGGTCTGGCCCTCACGGCCGATGCCACCCTCGACGAGGGGCGCGCCGAGGCCAGGCTCGGCGGAGGCGCCACCGGGCTGCGGACCGGGATCGCCCCGGCCGATGCCCTGCTGGACGGCAGGCTCGACCTCGCGGCCCGGGTCCTCAGGACGGCCGAGGGGGCGCTTGCGGTCGAGGATCTCGCCCTCGATGCCGGGCATGCCAGGCTGACCGGCCAGGCCGGGCTGTCGGACGGGCGCATCGAGGCCGGCTGGCGCCTTCAGGCGCCCGACCTGCGCCCGCTGGGCCAGGCGCTCGGGACGGACCTGTCGGGCGCGGTGGCGCTGGACGGCACGGCAAGCGGCCCGCTCGACGCCATCGGGGTCCAGGCCCGCGTCGAGGGGCAGGACCTCGTGGCGGCGGGAACGCCGCTCGGGGCACCGACCGTCACGGCGACCGCGGCCGGCCTTCCGGCGGCGCCGCGCGGACGGGTGGACGCGCGTCTGAGCTATGCCGACCAGCCCGTGGAGCTCGGCGGCGACTATGCTCTCGACGGGCAGCGCCTGGCGCTTTCGGAGCTTGGGCTCGGAATCGGCCCCGCGCGCCTTGCCGGGCGCGTCGACGTGGATCTCGCCGGGGCCTCCGGGCCCGCGGCCATCGGCCGGCTCGATGGCCGCGTGGCCGATCTCGGCGCCTTTTCGGGGCTCGCGGGACAGCCCCTGGGCGGGGCGGGAACATTGGCCCTCGTGCTCTCGGCGCCCCAGGGCCGCCAAGCCGCGGAGCTGACGGTGGCGCTCTCGGACCCAAGGCTCGGGCCGGTCGGAACGCCGACCGCCGGGGCGCGGCGCCTCGACCTCGCCGCCAGGGCCTCGGACCTGCTGGGCAGGCCGCAGGGCCGGGTCGAGCTCCAGGGCGCCGACGTGGCGGCGGGCGGGCTCGCCTTCCCGCGGCTGACCGCGCAGGCCGAAGGGTCTGCCGCCGATGCCAGATTTTCCGCCGATGCCGAGGGGCAGACCGCGCTGTCGGTCGCGGGAGCCTATTCCCAGGTGCGGGAGGGCCCGCGCATCCGGCTGGATCGCCTGCGGGCCCAGGTGCCGGACCAGAGCTTCACCCTGGTGCGGCCGGCGACCATCACCGCCGGGAACACGCTGGTCGTCGACGACCTGACGGTCGAGGCATCGGGCGGCGGGCGCATCTCCGCCCGGGCGAGGCTCGGCGAGCGGCAGCTCGACGGGCGCATCGCGCTGGAGCGGGTTCCCCTGGCGCTCGCGCGGCTGGTGAGTCCCGGCCTGGCGCTGGAGGGCGCGGTCGAGGGCGAGGCCACGCTCTCCGGGACGCGGCAGGATCCCCGCGCAGCGCTCGACCTCCGGGTCGCCGGGGCGAACCAGGCAGCATTGCGCGGTACCGGCGTGCGGCCCGTCGATGCGACGTTGAGCGCGCGGCTGGCCCGTGGCCGGCTCGACGGCGACCTGTCTCTGCGCTCCGAGGATCGCGCCGTCGACCTGCGCGCGAATGCGGGGCTTCCGGTGCGTGTCGGCCCGGACCTCGTCCCCGTCCTGTCGCAGGCGGCGCCGCTGACCGGCACGGTCACGGGTGGCCTGCGGCTGGAGCCGCTGAACGACCTGCTGGCCGCGAGCGGCGACAGGGTGGCCGGGCGGGCGTCCGTGGACCTGCGCGTCGGCGGGACGCTCGCCGACCCGGCCCTCTCCGGCACCGCCGATCTGACCGGCGGCCGCTACCAGAACCAGGCGGCGGGAACGGTGATCGAGGCCATTGAGGCACGGCTGGTGGGGTCCGGGCGGGCGCTCCGCATCGAGCGCTTCACCGGCAATACGCCCGAGGGCGGAACGGTGCGCGCCGAAGGCGCGCTGGACCTCGCGCCGGGCGCGCCGCGCCCCATCGATCTCCGCGTCGTTCTCGACCAGGCGCGGGTGGTGCAGAACGAGCTTGCCATCGTCACGACCGATGCGGACGTGACCGTCCGCGGCACCTTCGCCCGCAGCGAGGCCCGGGGCACGGTCCGCGTCCGGCGGGCCGAGATCTCGGTGCCCGACCGGCTGCCGCCGAGCGTGGTCTCCCTGGACGTGATCGAGGTCGATCGGAGCGGGGCCAATGCGCCGCGCAACCTGCGCACGGCCTCGCTGCCGATGCCGCCACGGCGCAAGCCCCAGGCCGGGGCCGGGGGAGCGGCCGCGGGCGGACCGGCGGGGCAGGGCGGGGCGCCGCAGGGTGCCTTCGTGCTGGCGCTCTCCATGGTGGTCGAGGCGCAGAACCAGATCTTCGTGCGCGGGCGCGGTCTGGACGCCGAGCTCGGCGGCCGGCTGAACATCGACGGCACGGCCGCCGACCCGGCGATCAACGGGGCGCTGTCGCTGATCAAGGGCGAGATCAACGTGATCGGGAAGCGGTTCGTCTTCGACCAGGGCAGTATCAATTTCGTTGGAGACACCACCCCGGTGCTGGATCTCGCGGCCGAGGCCGATGCGGGTGACGTGACGGGTCGCGTCACCGTGACCGGACGCGTCGCGTCGCCCGAGATCACATTCACCTCGGACCCGCCCCTGCCCCAGGACGAGGTGCTGGCGAGGGTCCTGTTCGGAAAGGGCGTGAATGAGCTCTCGGCCTTCGAGGCCGTGCAGCTGGCCCAGAGCGCGGCCCAGCTCGCGGGCATCGGCGGCGGCGGCTCGGGATTCCTGGACCGTATCCGGCGCGCGGTCGGAGTCGACCGGCTGGAGGTGACCGGCGGCAGCGGCGGCCAGTCGGGCGGCTCGGCGGTCGAGCCGGGCCTGGCGGCCGGACGCTACGTCAGCGACCGAGTCTATGTGGGTGTGGAGCAGGACGTGGGCGGCGGAAGCCGCGCGACGGTCGAGATGGACGTCACCGACACCACCAAGCTGGAGGCCGACCTGGGCGGCCGGAAGGGCAGCTCGGTCGGCGTCCAGTTCGAATGGGAGTACTGAGATTCCGGAGGGCTTCCCCGGCGGGGTCAGCCCTTGGGCTTCGCAGGCTCGGCCGCCGGCGGCGGCGCGGCGGCAAGCCTGCGGACCACGCCCGCGATGTCGTCGCGGATCTTGACCGCCTGGGCCTTCTCGGCCTCGCCGGCCTCGTTGAAGAACACCGTGAAGAGGCGGTTCTTGGTCAGGTAGAACAGCATCGCCACCGTGATCTGGCGGCCCTGCTGGTCGCAGGTCGCCTCGGCGGTGCGGATGTCGATCCCGGCCACGGTGCTGGTGGCCGCCGGGTTCGCCACGAAGGGCCCGGGGCAGCGTTCCTTCAGGCCGCCGAGATAGACCTCGCTGAGCTTGTCGAGCGTGGCGTCCGGCGGGGCCTGGATCTCGCGTACGCCGCTGTAGACGGGGCCCACGCGCCATGCGAAGTCGGCCGGGCGCTGCTCGGGCGGCAGGCGCGACAGGTCGAGAAGCTGGATCTGCTCGATCCCCGCCTGGACCAGCAGCATGCGCAGCGCGTCCGGGATCGGCGGCGGGCCGGGGGGCTGGCCCTGCTGGGCGCCGGCACTCCGCGCGCCGGCAGGCTTGCCGCCGGCCCCGCGCTCGGAGCAGGTCCTGAGCTCGCCCAGCGCCTTCCCGGTGCCCTTGAGCTGGAACACGGCCGTGTCCTGCGGCCCCTGGATGCTGAGCCGGTTGCCGCGCCGCATCCCGTCGAAGAGCTCGCTGTCGGTGCCGGTGGGCACCACGATCAGGTCCTGCTCGTTGGCGACGCCCTCGAGCCGACGCTGGATCTTCCCGTCCAGCGAGACCGTCAGCGGGAACTTGGTGCCCTTGGTCAGCCCGGCCTTGGGGATGCCGACGGCGAGGTTGACCTCGCCGCGCGGCGTGCGCGCGACGATCAGCGCCAGGCCGTTGGAATAGCGTGCCTCGGCGACGCAGTAGGCCAGGGCGCCGCCCTGGCCCGCGACCTGCGTGATCCGCCAGTCGGCCGCGGGCGCCGCGGGCTCGGCCGGCGCGGCGGCCGCCGCACCCTGGGGGCGGGTTGGGGACTGGGCGCCCTGGCCGGCAGTCTGCGCCTGGGCCGCGGCGGCCCCGAGCAGGATCCAGGAGGCGGCGGAAAGAAGCGCGATGTGTCTCACGGCGGCTCTGGGGTCCGGGGCTGGGTCGGGGCACCCTAGTGCAAGTCGCGGCACGATTTGAACCGCTAATTGGGCCGGCATGCCCAGGGGCCGGTCCATCGGGGGGCACCGGTGGTCCAGTGACCGCGGTCCGTGGTGCGGCCGAGTCGCGGCCGGGACCGCTAGGGCGCCTCGGGCAGCCTCGCCAGAAGCCGCCCGCGCGCCGGCTCGTCCAGGAAGGCACCCTCAAGCGCCGTGCGGGTCGCCGCCAGAAGCGCGGCTTCGGTCCAGCCGAAGCCGGCGCGCGCGAAGGCGTATTCCCCGCCGATCGTCGTGCCGAAGTAAGGCGGGTCGTCGCTGTTCAGCGTGACCGCGCAGCCGGCGTCGCGCAGCCGGTTCAGCGGATGGGCCGCGGCATCCGGGTAGACGCCCGTGCGCAGGTTGCTGGTGGGGCAGACCTCCAGCACGGTCCCGGCGGCGGCGAGCCGGTCGAGCAGGGCGGGGTCCTCGGACGCCCGGACGCCGTGTCCGATCCGGGACACCGGCAGATGATCCAGCACGTCGCGCACGCTGTCGGGTCCGGCCGCCTCGCCGGCATGGGCGGTGCAGCCGAGGCCGGCTTCCTCGCGCGCGATGCGGAAGGCCGGCGCGAAGGCTGCCGCGGAATGCCGGTTCTCGTCACCGCCCATTCCGAAGCCGGTCAGCAGCGGATGCGGGTTCCGGGCGCAGGCGCGCGCCAGCTCGATCGCGCGCTCCGGCCCGAAATGGCGAACGCAGGTGACGATGATCCTCGCCTCGATCCCATGGGCCGCGCGGGCATCCTCGATGCCGGACGCGACGCCCGCCAGATGCGCCTCGAAGGACAGGCCGGCGAGCGCGGCATGATCGGGCGAGGCCATCACCTCCACATAGATCGCGCCCTCGGCCGCGCAGTGGCCGAGATACTCGCGCGTGACGTCGCGGTAGTCCTCCTCCGTGCGGATCGCCGAGGCCGCGTCGTCATAGGCCCGCAGGAAATGCAGGAAGCCCGTCCACAGGAACCGCCCGTCCGCGGAGAAGAGCCCCTCTGGCAGGCTCATGCCGTTGCGCGCGGCCAGGCGCCGGACCAGCGTCGGCGTTGCGGTACCCTCGAGATGGACGTGCAACTCGGCCTTGGGAAGCCTGTCGTCCGTCGGGAGGCTCGGCTGCGCGTCCAAGGCGGCGCTTCAGAACGGGTGCTCGGCCGTCGCCGCGCCAGCGCGCAGGGCGCGGTGCCGCACGGCCTCGCGGTGGACGATGTAGAGTCCGGCCGCCGCCACGATCCCGGCCCCGACGAACACGATGGAATCCGGCCATTCGCCGAAGAACAGCCAGCCGAAGCTGATGCCCCAGAGCAGGCCGGTATACTCGAACGGCGCGAGGGTCGCCGCCGGGGCCCGGCGGAACGCGTTGGTCATGAGGAGCTGGGCGAGGCCGCCCACGATGCCCGTGCCCACCAGCATGGCGAGGTCGGCGGCGCTGCGCGGGGTCACCCAGGCCGGCAGCATCGCGGCGGCGCCCGCGAGGGTGCAGGTCAGCGTGAAGTAGAAGACGATGGAGACCGTCGTCTCGGTCGCGCTCAGCTTCCGGATCGTCACCATCGCCAGGGCATAGAGCACCGTGCCGGCCAGGCACAGCAGAGCCGCGGCGGAAAGGACATCGGAGCCCGGGCGCAGGATCACGAGGACGCCCGCGAAGCCGACCAGCACCGCGCACCAGCGCCGCCAGCCGACCTGCTCGCCCAGCATCGGCCCGGCGAGCGCGGTCAGCATCAGCGGGGCGGCGAAGGCGATCGCGTAGACCTCGGCCAGCGGCAGGCTCGCGTAGCTCGCGAAGAAGCAGGCCATGGAGCCGAGGCCCGCGCAGGACCGCGCCACATGGGCCAGCGGGCGCCGCGTCTTCAGCATCCCCAGGCCGCCCGACCGGGCCACGGCGACCCCCAGCGGCAGAAGCGCGAAGCAGGAGCGGAAGAAGACGAGCTGGGCCGTCGGGTAGGCCGAGGCCAGCGCCTTGATCATGGCGTCCATCACCCCGAACAGGGCGATCGCCAGCAGAATGCTGACGATACCTCGCAGGGTTTCCGAGGCGGCGGGCGCGGCGCCGGCGGAGGGCATTGCGGTCATCGTCCGACCATACCCGTCCCCGCGCGCGGAAACGAGGCGGCGCCCGCGCAACCCAGACCCGACCCTTCCTGTTGAGGCCGGCACCGAGGACCCGCACGACCCGACCGGGAGGATGCCATGGACGAGGATGCGATCCGCCGCCGCGCCTACGAGATCTGGGAGCGCGAGGGGCGGCCCCAGGGGATGGAGGCCGAGCATTGGAACCGGGCGCGCCTGGAACTCGCCGACGAGAACGGCAGCCGCAGCGGCACCGGAGGCGGCACCGGATGGACGATGCCGGTCGATGCCGAGGCCCTGCACGGCAGCGATGCCGTCGACCGGCCGGCTGAGGACCGGCCGGCCGAGGGAGGCGGCGCGCCGGAGCGGGTCGACGTGGGCGGGCGGAAGGCGCGCCGCCGGGCTCCCGAGCGCGACATGGGCGAGGGCGGCGGCGCCTGACCTGGTTCTGACCCGGGGGCATGCGCCGGAGCGCCGCCGGCAGGGCCCGCGCCTCAGGTCGGGGTGGCCCCCGCATACTGCCCCGGCGTTGCCGCGACGTGGCGCTTGAAGACGCGCTGGAAATGGGCCTGGTCGGCGAAGCCGGCCTCCAGCGCGACCTCGACGATGGGCCGGCCGCGCCGCAGCTCCTGCTGTCCGAACCTGATGCGCCGGTTCGTCTGGTAGGCGTGCGGGGTCAGCCCGTAGCGGGCCTTGAACGCGCGGACGAGATAGGACGGCGACAGGCCGGAGGCCTCGGCGATCTCCTCGAGCCGCAGCGGACGCGTGCAGTTCATGGCGATGAAGTCGGCCGCCCGCGACAACGCCAGGTGACCGGCCGTCCCTTCATCCTTTCCGGCGAGCCGGCCGTCCAGCGCGGCGAAGAAGGCGGTTGCCGCGTCGTTCTTGGCCGGAGCCCCGGTCGTAGCATCGAAAAGGACGTCGAAAAGGCGGTTCAGGGCCGCATGGAGGGCCGGGCTGGTGCTCACGGCCGGGCCGAGGGGCTGGAACTCCGCCCTCTCCTGGACCTCCGCCAGCCAGCCGGGATCCACATAGAGCATGCGATAGGACCAGGGCAGGTCCCCCAGCGGGTTGCAGGCATGGACCTCGTCGGGGTTCATCAGAACCACGGCGCCGGCCGCGACCTCGTGGCGGGCGCCGCCGATGCGGAATTCGTTTTGCCCGCCGGTGATGGCGCCGATGGAGAAGGTCGGGTGGCTGTGCGGGTCGTAGCAGGTCGCGCGGCCGTTCGAGACCTCCCGCGCCTCCAGATGCGGCAGGCCGGGATCGCGCCAGAAGCGATGGGGATCGACGGGACGGCGGGGCATGGAGGCTGCTTCCACAGGGGGCTGATCGCGATCCGAAGGGCGATACTGGGCCGGCCTCCTGCGCGGCGCAAGCCGGCCGACGGTCTATGGCTACGGCCCGGCCGCCATGCCGGCGGCCCCGAGCGCCAGCAGCACCGCCATGGCCCGGTTGAAGAGCCGCATGCGGCGCGGATCGGCGAGCAGCTCGGCCAGACGGGCGCCGGCATAGGCCCACAGGGCGATCGATCCGTAGCAGATCACGAAGTAGAGCGCGACGAAGCTCCAGACCAGGACCGCGCCGCCCCCGGAGGCAAAGGCGCCCATGCCGGCCATCGCGGCGATCCAGGCCTTGGGATTCAGCCATTGCAGCGTCGCTCCTGCCAGCAGCGACGGCGGGGATGCCGCGGTGCCGGCCGAGACGCGCCCGGAGGCCCGCCAGAGCCGCCACGCCATGTGGAGCAGGAAAGCGATCCCGGCCACGCGCGATGCGTCCGCCAGCGCGGGCGCACGCACGAGCGCCTCGGCGAGGCCAAGGCCGGCAACCAGCAGCAGCGCCGCGAAGCCGACCGTCGCCCCCGTGACGAAGGCGATGCTGCGGCGGAAGCCATGGTGCACGCCGCTCGCGAGCGCGAGGGCATTGACGGGGCCCGGGGAGATCGAGGCGGCCAGTGCGAAGGACGCCATGGCCAGAAGGAGAGCGACCGACATGACGCATCTATCTCATCAGAGGCAGATGGCCGGTCAGCGAGCGCACCAGCGCCGCCGGGCCATGGAGGCCGAGGCCGAGATAGCGCAGCCCGTCGCGGCGGATGTCGGCGATATCCGCCGTGTAGTCCTGGTAGGTCTTCGCGCGCTGCGCGGTCTCCGTGACGTCGACGAGGTACAGCCCGGCCGGCTCCTGCCGTTCCGCCCTGGCGCGCAGGTCGCGCAGCCCCTCCGCATCGGCGGCGAGAATCGGCAGCACGACCGTGGTGATCCCGGGATGGCGCAGGCCGTCCCCGTCGAGCACGTCCGGCCCGACGAGTTCGGGGCGGGCCCGGCCCAGCGACATTGCCAGGATGGCGGCGGTGTTGGCGATCAGTCCCGGGGGCAGGGACCGGTCGATCACGAAGGCGGTGCGCGTCACGTCGTCCTCTGGAAGGCGGGGTTACAGCCGCTTTCTTGAAGGAGGACCGGCGCCGCGTATTGAAGGAAATTGCCCTGCCCGGGCCGAGCAGGCGGCTCCTAGGCGCCGGCCGCGACCACCAGCGCCGCGGCCCCCGCGCCCGCGAAGGCGGAGAGCAGCGCGTTGCGCGTTGCCGTCATGGCGAGCGCGCCGACCACGGCGCCGCAGGGACCCGCGAGCCCGCCCGAGGCGAGCGCGCTGGCCGCCACCATGGCGGCCAGCAGCGTTCCCGGCAGGTGCTTCAGCAGGCGCAGGAGCCAGCCCGGCAGGGGCATGATGCCCGCGGCCCAGAACCCCGCCGCGCGGGCGAGGAAGCAGACGAGCCCGAGCGCCAGGATGGTCCCGACGGCCATGGCGTCACCGCTCATCGCCGGCCATCCTGACCAGGGCTCCCGTGAAGCCGCCCGCCAGCACGGCCCAGCTCGTTCCGATCCAGGGCAGGGCCAGCGCCGCGACGAGCACCGCCACGACCCAGCCCGGAAGGTCGCGCCGGCCCTTCCAGAGATCCGGCAGCATCACCGCGAACATGGTCAGGGTCAGGAAGCCCGCGGCCGTGGCGAGATAGCCTTCGGGCGGCTTCGGCAGGACGTGGCCGATGGTGGTCCCGGCGATCCAGGCCACGTACATCCCCAGGCTGCTGCCGAGCAGCACGCCCCAGGTGTCGCGGCCGGTCTGCGAAGCCTTGAGCGCGAGCACCCAGCCCGGATCCGTCAGCAGCGCCATCAGCCCGTAATGGCGCGGGCCGGGCCGGTGGCCCCCGCCTGGGGCCAGCAGCGGCCGCAGCACGGCGCCCATCGCGAGATAGCGCGCGTTCACCGAAGCCGCGGCCAGCAGGATCGCGGCCAACGGCAGCGCGTCGCCCCAGAACTGGATGGTGGTCAGCTGCGCCGTTCCGGAGAAGGCGATCGCGCTCATCAGCGAGGCGAGGGTCAGCGAGATCCCCTTCTGCGCGCTGAGCCAGCCGAAGACCATGCCGGAAAGACCGGTGCTGATGACGAAGGGCATGCCCCAGCGGAGCCCCAGGCCGACCCCGTCCGTCCAACGCCCCATTCCCGCCCTCTCTCCCCGTTCGACGATCAAGGCGTACAGGAAGGGTCGGCGCCCATCCATACGGATATCCGATCGCGGGCAAAGCCGGCTTCCGGTGTTGCGCCGGTGCGCTATCCTCGCGCCGGAGGAGCGCGCCGCGGCGGCGCGTCCAAGGTGAAGGAGCGGTCCATGGGCCTCCATCCGGAGGGGGCGCGGCGGATGGTCGAGCTGGCCCGGCGGAACCTGGGAGAGGTGCTGGACGCCGGGGCGGAGATCACGGCGCTCTCGGCCAATGCCCTCTCGCGCAACGAGGCGCAGGATCACTATAACGCTGCGATCCGCGGCATGATGGCTCCGGGCGAGCGCATCGCCTGCGCGCCGGGCTGCGCGGCCTGCTGCCACAACACCGTCCTTGCCGCGCCGGCCGAGGTGCTGGTGATCGCGGCTTGGCTCAGGGCGTCGCTGGAGCCAGGCGCCCACGCGGCGCTCCTGGACCGGGTCCGGGGCGCCGCCGAGCGCGATCGCGGCCGGCCGGTCCGCGGGAGGGTGGGCCCGTGCCCGCTGTTGGCCGGGCGCCGCTGCACGGTCTATCCCGTGCGGCCAGGTGCCTGCGCGGGCCATCTCTCGGGCAGCCGGACCGCATGCGAAGGCGATCTCGACAAGCGCCGTCGGGGCCTTCCCGGAAAGCCGATCCCCATCGTGCCGGAGAGCGCCGAGATCGCGGCGGCGATGCGTCTCGGCGCCGATCTCGCGGCGGTCGAGCACGGTCTCCAGGCCGACGACGTGGAGCTGGCCCCGGCGCTCGCCGCGGCCATGGCCGATTTCGAGGGGACGTTCGAGGCCTGGCGCGCGGGGCGCGAGGTGTTCGCGCCCGTCGCGTCCGAGGGGCAGCCCCGCGCCGCCGATCGTGCCCGGGCGGCAGCGCGTACCCTTGGGATCACGGCGCCCGTCCGCTGAGTCGTGCCGCGGGGTAATCTGCGCGCGATGCTTCGCGGCGCCTCCTGTTGACGGTTCTCCACCGCCCGCGCAGGAGGACGCCGATGGGCAACGACCAGCTCAGACAAGCGCCGGACGAGGCCACCGAAAGCCCCGGCCAGAAGGAATACGAGCGCAAGATCGAGAAGCTGCCGGAGATCAAGGACCAGCAGAACCGGCAGGAGGACGAGTCCGAGGGGCATCCCAGCTAAGTCCCTGCGACTTCTCTGCACCTTCTCTGCACCACCCCTCTGCGCCACCCGCGCGGCCGCCCGCTCTTCCCGGGCGCGACGGGCGGGTGGACGCGCGGCTCCGGCCCGGGCATGCTCCGCCCGCCGAACCTGGCCGGGAGGGGGCATGGCCGACGAGCACCTGATCACCGACTTGGCCGCGCTGGAGCGGCTCTACGGCACGCCGGGCGAGGCGTCGCTGCGCAAGGAGACCGACCGGCTCACGCCGGGCTACAGGGCCATGGTCGAGTCCTCGCCCTTCTTGGTGCTCGCCACCAACGGGCCTGAGGGGCTCGACGCCTCTCCGCGCGGTGACCAGCCCGGCTTCGTCGCCGTGGAGGACGAGCGCACGCTGCTGCTGCCGGACCGGCGCGGCAACGAGCGCATCGACAGCCTGCGGAACATCGTCGGCGATCCGCGAGTCGCCCTGCTGTTCCTGATCCCCGGCATCGGCGAGACGCTGCGGGTGAATGGCCGCGCCGCCATCTCGGCCGCGCCGGCGCTGCTCCAGCGCTTCGTCGTGGATGGCAAGGCGCCGCGCACCGTGCTGGTGATCCGCGTAGAGAAGGTCTTCTTCCAGTGCTCGCGCGCCGTGGTGCGCGCGCGGCTCTGGGATCCCGCGGGGCATGTGGAGCGCGCCGCCGTGCCGACCCCTGGGCGCATCCTGGCCGAGCTGGCCGCCGGGTTCGACGGCGAAGCCTACGACCGCGCGCTGCCCGACCGGGTGCGCCAAACACTCTACTGAACCGAACCTACTGAACCGAACGCGGCAGGAGGGCCGGAGCCATGCGCCTCGCAAGTCTCAGCATCTATCCCGTGAAGAGCGGCGCCGGCATCGCCCTGGAGGAAGCCGAGCTGCGGCCGGACGGGCTTGCCGGCGACCGGCGCTGGATGGTCGTCGATGCGGATGGCGCCTTCGTCACCCAGCGGGCGCTGCCGATGCTCGCCCGGCTGAAGGCGACGCCTGAGGAGGGCGGGCTTCGCCTCTCCCTCGACGGCGAAAGCCTCGCGGTCCCGGTGCCGGGGCCGGATGCGCCGCACATCGCCGTGCGCGTCTGGCGCGACGACCTCGTTCTGCCGCAGGCGCCGGCCGCCGCACCCTGGCTGTCGCGGCTGTGCGGCCTGCCGCTGCGCCTCGTCCACCAGCCCACCGGGACCATCCGCCCGGTCAGCGCGGAATGGGGCGCGGCTGGCGACCGGGTCAGCTTGGCCGATGGGTTCCCCCTCCTGGTGACGACCACGGCCTCGCTGGAGGCGCTACGCGCCGCCGGCGGCGAGGCGATGGCGCCGGTGGATATGGGGCGGTTCCGGCCCAACCTCGTGGTCGAGGGCAGCATGCACTGGGCCGAGGACGGCTGGGCGCGCCTGTCGGTCGGCGGGATCGAGCTCGATCTCGTGAAGCCCTGCGCCCGCTGCGTCATGACCACCACCGACCAGACACTGGGCGTCGTTGCCGGGGACGAGCCGCTGAAGATGCTGCGCAGGCTGCGCCGGTCCGGCGACGGGCGTGTGCCCGGCCTGCTCTTCGGCTGGAACGCGGTACCGCGCGGGCAGGGGATGCTGCGCGTGGGCGACGCGGTCGAGGTCCTTGCCACCCGCGAGCCCTGGCCGGTCCTGCGCAAGGCCGACCGCACCGCCGCGCCGGCGGACTGAGCGCGGATCGGTCGCGGGGGTTCGGCATGCCCGCGCGGCCCCGGCTGATCGTGCTGGTGGGCATGCAGGGATCCGGGAAGTCCACCTATGCGGCGCGGCTGGCGGCGGCCGACCCGGCCATCCGCGTGATCTCCCGCGATGCCGAGGTCGAGCGGCTGAACGCCGGCCGCCTTCCCTACGACAAGGCGCTGCGGCGCTTCGCCAAGACCGCCTCGCGACGGCTGCTCGCGGCGCTTGCCGAGGCCGGCGCCTCGTCGGACGACGTGGTCCTGGACATGACCAACGGCACGCGGGCCGAGCGTGCCCGCCGCATGGCGTTCTTTCCGAACCACGACAAGTTCGCCGTCTGCTTTGCGGTGCCCATCCAGGAGTGCCGGCGCCGCGCTGCCCTGCGCGCTGACAAGCCGCTGCCCCCGGTCGCCTTCTTTTCGTTCCGGAAGCATTACGAGCCGCCGTCGCCCGACGAAGGCTTCATCGGTATCGAAACGATCGAGCCCCAAAGCCGCCTGTGAGGTGGTTCCCGGGCGGCCTATCGGCCGAGCACGATCAGCACGATGCCGAAGGCCACCAGCAGGGAGGCGCCGAGCCGCCGGCCCAGCGCCGGCTCGCCCAACCACAGGGCGCCGACGAGCACGGCCATCGGGATCGAGGCCTGGCGCACGCTGGCGACCGCCGCGACGTCGCCGCCGAGCCCGTAGGCCAGGAGGATCAGGTAGTATGACGCATAGCTGATCGCGCCCCCGGCAAGCGCCCGCGGCAGGGCGCCCCGGCCGCCGCCGCGGATCGGAGCTCCGGCGAGGCGGAACCCCAGGGTGAGGGGCGGGATCGCGCCGAGCTGTGTCCAGAACAGCAGCGCCTCGGGCGTCATGTGCCGCATGGCGGCTCCGTCCGCCACCGAGTAGACGGCGGTGCCCAGCATGGCGATCACCGCCGCCGCAAGCGTCCGCGGATCGTGCACCCGCCGGCCTGGGCCGGTCTGGAGGGCGTAGCCCCCGGCAAGGACCAGGGCGATCCCGGCCAGCAGGGGCCAGCCGTAGCTCTGTCCCTCGAACAGCCAGCCATAGGCCACGATGGCGACAGGGGATGACCGCACCAGCGGATAGTAGGCCGACAGGTCGCCGCGCCGCAGCGCCGTCACCAGGGCGACGCCGTAGACCGTCTGGCCCGCGACCGAGGCGGCCAGGAGCGGCCAGGTTCCCGGCGGCGGGCAGATCGCGCCGCCGCCCGCCGCGACCTGGACCAGGCCGATCGCGGCCAGCACCGCGGCGAGGCCGAGGAAGGCGCCTGCGGGGCTGGCGTCGCGCT
This sequence comes from Arenibaculum pallidiluteum, assembly GCF_017355985.1. GTDB lineage: Bacteria > Pseudomonadota > Alphaproteobacteria > Azospirillales > Azospirillaceae > Arenibaculum > Arenibaculum pallidiluteum. The sequence goes on along the minus strand of NZ_JAFIQU010000002.1, from coordinate 389,397 downwards.
TGACCAGCGCGTTCCACAGCGGGTGCAGCGCCGCCGAGAGCAGCACCAGCCCCGCCAGGGGCAGCGTCATGGTCCCGGTCAGGGCTTCTCGCCGCGGGCGAGGCGGGCCTCGATGGCGTCGAGCAGCGGCAGGGCCTCGGCCAGGCTGGGCACCACGTAGTGGGCTCCGGCCCGGCGGAGCCTGTCCACGGCCGCCGCGCTCAGGGCGGCCCGGCGCCCCGCGTCCAGCGCCTGCCAAGCATCGAGCGGCAGGCCGACCTCGTTGCCGGTGTCGGCCACCGCGATGGTCCACATGCCGGCGTTCAGCCCTTCCTCGACGTCGACGGTCGTATCGCCGATCTTAACGCAGGCCTCGACCGGCGATACCGAGAGCTCGATCAGGCATTTCAGCGCCATGAAGGGACCGGGGCGGCCCAGCGGCGTCTCGCCCGCGCAGACCGTGCAGTCGGGCTCGTAGCCCTGGCGGGCCGCAGCGGCCGCGACCACGTCCATGACCACCCGCGGATAGCCTGTCGTCGACCCGATCCTGAGGCCGCGCGCCCGCATGGCCGCGACGGCCTCGGCGGCGCCGGGGATCAGCCCGGCATGCTCGCCGACGACGGAGACCTGCAGGGGCAGGAACCGTTCGTAGAGCGCGTCCACATCGGCATCGCCGGGCGCGGCGCCATGGCGCCCGGTCCAGGCCGCGGCGACGGCGGGCATGCGCGTGATGGCCTGGATGTGGTGCCACTTGGCCATGCCCATGGGCGCGCGCGCCTGCTCCAGCGTGATCTCCACTCCGGACTGGCGGAAGGCCTCCATGAAGGCGGCGGCGGGGGCGAGGCAGCCGAAATCCACGGTGGTCCCCGCCCAATCCAGGATGACGGCCCTGAGCGGCCCCGTGTAGCGCCGCGTGTAGGTGTGGCTCATGATGCCTTCTCCAGTGGGATGGGCGGGCTTCAGGGGGCGCCGGAGGAGACGCCCATCTCGGCCAGCGTCGCGCGGACTGCGTCGAGGGCGGCGCGCATCTCGGCCAGGCCGAGGCGGCCGATGCAGCCGATGCGGAAGCTGTCGGCCACCGTCAGCTTGCCGGGGTAGATCACGAAGCCGCGCTCGCGCAGCCGGTCGTAGAAGGCCTGGAAGGCGAAGGCGGGGTCGCGCGGCATCCGGAAAGTCACGATGATCGGGGCCTGCAGCGCGTCGGGCAGCAGCGTCTGGAAGCCCAGGGTGCGCATGCCCTCGACCAGGATCCGGCAGTTGCCGGCATAGCGCGCGCCGCGCCCCTCGACGCCGCCCTCGGCCGCATGCTCGTCCAGCGCCTGGGAGAAGGCGGCCAGCACATGGGTTGGCGGGGTGAAGCGCCACTGGGCATTGGCCTCGAAGCCGCGGGCCTGGTCGTGGAGGTCCAGGCTCAGTGAATGGGCGTTGCCCCCGGCCGCCGCCAGCGCGTCCCGGCGCACGATCACGAAGCCCATGCCCGGAACGCCCTCTAGGCATTTGTTGGAGGACGCAGCCAGCGCCGTGAAGGGAACCGTCCGCGCATCGACGGGAAGCGCGCCGAAGGCGCTCATGGAATCGATCAGCAGCGCGCGCCCGTGGGCCGCGACGATGCCGGCCACCTCGGCGACGGGGTTCAGGATGCCCGAGGTGGTTTCGCAGTGGACGACGGCCACGTGGCTCAGCGCGGTGTCCGCAGCCAGCGCCCGGTCGAGCGCGGCGGGATCGACAGGCCGGTCCTCCGGCACCTCCAGGATGGCGACGGCGCGCCCCATCACCGCGGCCATGCGCGCCATGCGGTGCCCATAGGCGCCGTTCACGAGCACCAGCAGCTTTCCCGAGCGCGGCACCAGCGTGCCGATCATCGCCTCGACGGCGAAGGTGCCGGATCCCTGCAGCGGCACCGCCACATGGGTCTCGCCGGCGCCGGCGAGCCCGGCCAGACGCTCGCGGACGCGGGCGTTCATGGCGATGAAGGCGCCGTCCCTGGAGCCCCAGTCCCGGAGCATCGCCTGCTTCACGGTGGCCGAGGTCGTGAGCGGGCCGGGCGTCAGCAGGAAGGGGTCGGACATGGGCACGCCTCGGAACCGGTTGAAGGGCTGGACCGATGAGACCACCCGTCCTAGCATTGCTCAAATCCATTCTGTCTATGCAGGCATAGATGGCATCCATAAACCATGCCCATCTCCGTGCCTTCCACGCGGTCGCGGCCGAGGGCAGCTTCACCCGGGCGGCCCGCCTGCTGAACGTGACGCAGCCGACGCTTTCGCAGGAGGTCCGGGCGCTGGAGGCGGCCCACGGGGTCACGCTGCTCGACCGGTCGCGGCGCTCGGTGACGCCGACCGAGATCGGGCAGAGCCTCTTCGCCGTGACGCGCCGCCTCTTCGCCGCCGAGCAGGAGGCGCTGGAGCTGCTGGCCGGCGTGCGCCACCTGGAAGGCGGGACCCTCGCCATCGGGGCCGACGGGCCGTTCCACGCCGTTCCGCTGCTGGCAGCCTTCGCCCGCCGCCATCCTGGCCCGACCGTGACGCTGTCGGTCGGCAATTCCAGGAATCTGCTGCAGGGGCTGCTGGACACCCGGATCGACGTGGCCGTGCTGGCCGGCGATCCCGCGGATCCGCGCCTCGCCGTCCTGCCCTTCCGCAGGGACCCCGTGATGCTGCTGGTGCCGCGCGACCATCGCTTCGCCGGTTGGGCCGCGGTCCCCCTGGACGAGATCCGGGCCGAACGCCTGGTCCAGCGCGAGCAGGGCTCCATGACGCGCCTGCTGGTCGAGCGCGCCCTGGCCGAGGCCGGGATCGTGCCCGCCGCCGTGCTGGAGATCGAGAGCCGCGAGGCGGTGCTGGAGGCGGTCGCGGCGGGGCTCGGGGTCGGCTACGTCTCGGCCGCCGAGTTCGTCGAGGACCGGCGGCTGTCTGCCGTCCCCATCGCCGGAGCGCCGGTGGTGATGGAGGAATCCGTGGTCTGCCTGCGCGAGCGCCGGCGGCTGGCGGTCGTGCGCGCCTTCCTGGACATCGCGCGCGAGCTGGCCGCCTGAGGAGCCGCGGCCGCCGCGCCCGGCCTCAACCTGGTCCGGTGCGGCCGGTGCGTTCGGCGCGGCGCCAGGGCACCACGACGGGCTGTCCCTCCCATTCCGTGCGGAGGGCCTCGATCCCGAAGATCTCCGCCAGGTTGCGAGCGTCCAGGACCGCGGAGGGCGCACCCTCGGCGACCACCGAGCCCGTGGCCATCAGCACCAGGCGGTCGCACCACCGGACTGCGAGGGAGAGGTCGTGAAGCACCGCCACCACGCCGGTGCCGGCCCGGGCCAGGCGCCGCAGCAGCGCCATGGCGTCGAGCTGGCTTGCCGGGTCCAGCGCCGCGATGGGCTCGTCGGCCAGAAGGATCTCGGCCTCAACCGCCAGCGCCCGGGCAAGCAGCGTCCGCATGCGCTCGCCGCCCGACAGGGTATCGATGCGCCTGTCCTTCAGCGCAGCCACACCGGTCGCAGCCATGGCCGCCGCGATGGCCGCCGCGTCCCGCGCAGTGTCGAGGCCCCGATGCGGGAGACGGCCGAGCGCCACCGCGTCCTCGACGGTCACGGACCAGTTCACCTCTCCGCCCTGCGGGAGATAGGCGAGCCGCCGCGCGAGGGCCGGTCCGCCGACGCTGCGCGCGCCGTCGTACAGGACGGCGCCTGCCGTCGGAGGCTCGATCCCCGCCAGCACGCGCAGGAGCGTCGACTTGCCGGCCCCGTTCGGCCCGACGAGCCCGAGCAGCTCTCCAGGGCGGACCGAAAGGTCGAGGCCCGACAGGATCGCCGATCCGCCCTTCTCCACGGTGATGCCGCGCGCCTCGATGTTCACGGGTTCGGGTTCCTCGTCCGCAGCAGGAGGTGCAGGAGAAACGGCGCGCCCAGGATGGCGGTGACGACGCCGAGCTTGAGCTCGGGCCGAACCGGCAGGAGGCGAAGGCCCGTATCCGCGACCAGGGTCAGCACGGCGCCGCCGAGCCCGCTGACGAGGAGCAGCTGTCCCGGCTTCTGCCCGACGAGCGGGCGCAGGAGATGCGGCACGACGAGGCCGACGAAGCCGACCGCGCCGCTCACCGAGACGGCGCTGCCGACGGCCAGGGCGGTGCCGGCGATCAGCCCGGCGCGCAGACGGCGGAGATCGAAGCCGAGGCTCGCGGCCACGTCCTCGCCGAGCGTCAGGGCGTCCAGTGCGGGCGCCGCCCGCAGGAGAAGCAGCCATCCCGCGGCCATGGGGGCGATGACCAGTCCGACATGCGCCAGGCTGCGGTCGGCCAGTGAGCCCATCAGCCAGAACACGATCTCGAGCGCCGCATAGGGGCTCGGCGACAGGTTCAGGGCGAGCGAGGTCAGCGCGCCCGCAAGGCTGTTGACCGCAACGCCAGCCAGGATCAGAGCCGTCGTGCCGGTGTTCCCGCGGGCGAGCGCGAGCAGCGCGCCGGCCGCCGCCGCGGCGCCCGCGATCCCGCCGAGCGGCAGGGCCAGGGAGAAGGCGCCGGCCGCGCCGAAGTAGAAGACCAGCACGGCGCCGAGGGCCGCCGCGCCGGAGACGCCGACGATGCCGGGCTCCGCCAGCGGGTTGCGCAGCAGCCCTTGCATCGCGGCCCCCGCGATCCCCAGGCTGAAGCCGACGAGCAGGCCGAGCAGCGCGCGCGGCACCCGCAGCTCGAGCAGGACCAGCGCCCCGAGCGTGTCGCGGCCGGACAGGAGATCCCCTGCGGCGGCGGCCACGTCGAGCGGCGCGTAGCCGACCATCGTCGAGGCCGCCGCGCACAGGAGCGCGAGGGCGCCGAGCGCCGTGGCGAGCAGGCCGTGCCGGCCCCGCCCGCTCATGGCGCGGAATCCTGGCGGGCTGCCGCGGCCAGAATGCGGACCGCGTCGGCGACCTGCGGGCCGCCGCAGGCCCAGAGCCGCACGGGAACCGGAACCAGCCTGACGCGGCCCGCAAGCCGGCCGATCACCGGATGGCCCAGGATCTCGGTCGCCAGCGACGGGGATTCCGCCTCGCCGTCCACGACCAGCACCTCCGCGCCCGCCATGACCACGGTCTCCAGCGGGACCTGGCCGTAGCCGTCGATGCCGAGCTCGGCAGCGACGTTGCGCAGGCCTGCCCGCTCCAGGATCGTGTCCACCAGCGAACCCGGCCCGACCGTGTACCCGGCCGGGCGCAGGACCAGGGCCCGCGCGCCCGGCACGGGTCCAGGATCAGGGGCGGGGGCAGGGGCGGCCACGGCGGCGAGATGGCGGTCGAGCGCCGCGACCGCCGCCTCGCCGCGCGCGGGGTGCCCGACGGCCGCGGCGACCGCGCGGATCTGGGCGCGCACGTCATCGAGGCTGCGCGGAAGGTCGAGCTCGACGACCGTGATGCCGAGCCGCCGGAGCAGGGCGACCGGCGTCCGCGTCGTGTGCCGGCCGACAAGCACCAGGTCCGGCCGGGCCGCCGCGATCTCCTCGGTCATGCCGTGGTTGACGGGCAGGTCCGCGGCCGCCGCCGCTACGGTCGAGGCGCGTGGATCGCGCGCGAGCCAGGTCACGGAGGCGATCTGCTCGCGGTCGGCGAGGCGGACCAGGAGCTCGTCCGCGCACAGGTTCAGCGACACGATGCGCCGCGGTCCCGCCGCGGCGGTCCTGGACGAGGCCAGCGCCGGGCCGGTCGGCACCAATCCGGCCAGCACCAGTCCGGCCAGCACCACACCGAGGAGCCGCCTGGCCATCAATAGGCGATCCTCAGCCCGGCATAGGCCGCGCGGCCCGGGGCGCCGTAGGTGAAGACCTCCTGATACCGGGCGTCGAAGAGGTTCTCGACCCGGCCGAAGAGCTCGGTCGTCTCCGTGACCCGGTAGGATGCCGCGAGGTTCACGAGCGTATAGCCCTCCAATCCCAGCATCGACCTGTCGTAGGCCGCGTCATAGGCCCAGTCGTCCTGCCGTCCGTTGTAGACGACGCCGAGATTCGCCGTCGCCCTGTCGTCGAGAAGACGCCATGTGACGTCCAGGCTGGCGACGTGGCGGGGCTGGTGGACGAGCCGGGCGCCGGTCGCGTCCTCGCCCTGGGCGAGGGTGTAGGCGGCGCGGAGGGTGACCGCCTCGACGGGCCGGGCAGACAGGCCGAGCTCGAGGCCGTGGATCCGCGACTCGCCCGGCAGGTTGACCGAGCTGATCCCTGTCCCCGTGATGAGGTCGGAGATCCGCTGGTCGAACCAGGTGGCCTCGACGCGCATGGGAAGGCCGGGAACCTCCTGCTCGACGCCGAAATCCCAGCCGCGGCCCCGCTCCGGGGCGAGCGCGGGGTTGCCCCGGTAGGTGCCGGTATAGCCGTAGAGCTCGAACAGCGTCGGGTTCTTGACGCCGGTGCCCAGCGAGGCGCGCAGCTTCGTCCCGGTCTCCGCCATGGCGTAGGCGCCGGTCAGGCGGTAGGTCGTGGCGTCCTCGAACAGCTCGTTCTCGTCGTGGCGCAGCGCGCCCGTCAGCGTCAGGCTCTCGAGGAGGGTCGCCTGGTACTGGCCGACGAAGCCCGTCGAATCGATCGACCGCTCGAAGCTCGACCAGGCGCTGGTCGAGACCGCCTCGCTCCGCTCCCGCTGGACCGCCAGCGTCACGGCATGGGCGGCATCGGCCGCGGCCGGGGTGTCGAAGAGCAGGCTGGTCCGGTAGTCGAGGCGCGTCGTCCGCCCCTCGTAGCGGGCGGTCACGGCCCCGGCGCCGCGATAGTCGCGGTCGTGGTCGGCCACCGAGGCGCCGGCCACATGCTCCCAGCGGCCGTCGAGCAGCCTAGCCTTCGCCTCGGCCCGCCCGAACAGCTGCCGGCCGACCGTGTCCGAATCGTCGTCGACGGCGCCCGGGCCGCCCACGAAGCCGTCGGTCTCCGTCCGGTAGTCCGTGTACCGGCCGACCAGCGAGAGCTCCAGCCGCTCGGAGGGCCGAAGGCCGAAGCTCGCGAAGCCGGTGGTGTTGCGGTAGCCGTCGCGTTCGGTATTGCCGTTTCGCGCGTCCGCGACCGAGACGCCGTCGGTCCGGAAGCCCATGCCGCCGAGCCGGAAATCGTAGGTCTCTCCCGAGCTGCCGACGGCCGCGTGGCCGCGGCGCGTCCCGAAGGAGCCCCCCTCCGCCGTGGCCTCGGCGCCTGTGCCGGAGCCGGGGCGCCCGGCCCCGCGCCTGGTCACGATGTTCACGACGCCGCCGAGCGCCTCGGAGCCGTAGAGCGCGCTTTGCGGGCCGCGCAGGACCTCGACCCGGTCGACCTCCTCGGCCATCAGATGCGCGAAGTCGAACTCGGATTCGGCCGAGGGGTCGTTGGCCTTGATCCCGTCGATCACGACGAGCGTCTGGTTGCTTTCGGATCCGCGGATACGCAGCCGCGTGAGCTGCCCGGCAGGGCCCGAGCGGTTGAGGGCGACGCCGGGAACCTCGCGCAGCACGTCGGCGACGGTCCGGGTCTGGCGCGCCTCCAGCTCCTCGGCGCGGAAGACCGTCACCGCGCTGCCGACCGCTTCGGCCGTCGTGGGCACGAGGTTGGCCGTGACAGAGACCGGATCCAGCAGTACGGGCGCCGCGGGCGGCTCCTGTCCCCAGGCGAGGGACGGCAGCGATGCCGCGCCGGCGACGGGGGCGAGCACCAGGAGCGTGCGAAGACGCGCTGTGGTGGCGAAACGGGCCGGCAGTCCGGCGCAATCATGCATGGGAGACCTCGGGCGGCAGAGGTGGCACGTCACCGCGACAGGTCTCGCCCCGGCCCTGGCGGCCGAAGGTTCGTCCACGATCGGTGCACCCCGCCCGACGTTTCCGCGTGTGACCACGGTCGACGGCAGGTCTCCTGGCTCGCGGGTCGCCGCCCTTCCGTCGCCTTCCCGGGTCCCGAGTTCCCAGTGGCGGATGATGACGGAGGACTCGCCGCTTACAGTTGCGGGGGCAGCCGCGGCTTCGGGCCGGAGCCCCCACCGCGTTCCCTTTTGATCCCCAAGGGGAACCGTCGCCCGCAACCTATGGGGCCGGTTGCCGCAATGCAAACGGAATGCTGGTCTTGAAACGGCGATCCGGCCGAGGTGTTTGGATTGCGAGGCATGGGACGATCGGGAGACCGGGCATGGCGGCGGACACCGGCTACATTCCCTACTGCGGCGCCCCGCCGGTGCCCGGCGGACTGGAATGGAACCTGGATCCCTGGCTGCTGGCGGTCCTGTCCGGCATTCTCGTCTGCCATCGGATCGGGTGGCTCCGGTCGCGGCGGGCGGGACATCCGGCCCCGCCCGCCTGGCCCTTCGTCGCCGGCTGGGCTATTGCCGCGCTGGCCCTCGTCTCGCCGCTCTGCAATCTCAGCGTCGCGCTCTTCGGCGCGCGGGTCGGCCAGCACATCGTCCTCACCCTCGTCGCAGCCCCGCTCGTCGCAGCCGGGCGCCCGGGCCTGATGCTCATCGCCTTCGCGCCGGGGCATCGATCGGGAGCCGCGCGCCGCGCGCTGGGATCCATGGCGTCGGTCGCGTGCTTCGCCGCCTTGCTGTGGACCTGGCACCTGTCGGGCCCCTATGGCGCGACGCTGGCGAGCGATTGGGTCTACTGGTCCATGCACCTGTCGCTGTTCGCCGCCGCCGTCTGGCTGTGGAGCGGGCTCCTGGACCCGTCGCGCCCCCATGTCGTCGCGCTCGGCAGCTTCCTGACGGCGATCCAGATGAGCCTGCTGGGGGCGCTGCTGACCCTGGCCCCGAAACCGCTGTTCGAGGCCCATGCCGCGACGACCTGGGCATGGGGTCTGACACCGCTCGAGGACCAGCAGCTCGGCGGCCTGCTGATGTGGGTTCCGGGAGGCCTGCTGTTCGTCGCGGGCAGCCTCGTCGGCTTCGCCCTTTGGCTGCGCGCCATGGAGCGCCGGACCGCCCTCGACGCAAGCCAGCCCTGAGCGCTCCGCCGCGAGGTTCCGGAACGGGCCGGCTTGCCGCCGGCCCGGCCATCCGGGGGCTAGGTCAGCCTCGCGACATGTCCAGCGGCGGGTTCACTTCGGGCGGGATCGGTGAGACATAGCCCCCCTTTCCGACGCGCCTCGCAAGATCCGCCTTCGCGGCGGCAAGGAGTTCGGCGTCCTTCAGGAGCGCGGCGCCCGTGCCGGCCATGGCCTTGGCGACATGCACCATGGCCTTGTGGGCGGCGGGGGACTTGCCCTGGGCGACCACCTGCCAGGTATGGAGCGGCGTGCCGATCGCGATGGAGGGGGCGTGGGCCTGCACCGTCGGCACCACCCAGCTGACGTCGCCGATGTCGGTCGACCCGATCATCGGGTTGCGCGGGGCGTCCAGCGGCACCGTGAAATCGGCCAGGGGGGCGTCCGTGGGCTCGAGACCGATGGACCGCCATGCCGCGGCGATCTCCTGCTCGGAGAGGGTCGAGCGGATCTCGCTGGCGAAGGCGCGGTCCTCGTCGTCGAAGTGGGGCGGCCCGAGATCCTCCAGGATCGCGTGCATCGCGCGCTCCAGCGGCGTGTTGCCGAGGAGGTTCGAGACCGCGCTGACGATGCGCATCTCCATCTTCGTCTCGGTCATCAGCGCCGCGCCTTCCGCGATCTTGCGGACGCGCTGGACGAGCTCGAGCATGCCGGGCAGGTCGCGGGCCCGGATCGCATAGCGCACGCGGGCATGGGCCTGCACCACGTTGGGCGCGATGCCGCCGGCGTCGAGCAGCGCGTAGTGGACCCGCGCGTCGCTGGGCATGTGCTCCCGCATGTAGTTGACGCCGACATTCATCAGCTCGACGGCGTCCAGCGCGCTGCGGCCGAGATGCGGCACCGCGGCGGCATGCGCGGCCTTGCCGGTGAAGATGAAGTCGGCGCGCGTGTTGGCCAGCGAGAGGGCGGGCGCGACCTCCCAGAAGCCCGAGGGATGCCACGAGATCGCGGCATCGACGCCCTCGAAGGCGCCGGCGCGCACCATGAAGGCCTTGGCCGCGCCGCCTTCCTCGGCGGGGCAGCCGTAGTAGCGCACGCGTCCCGGCAGGTTGTTCTCGGCCAGCCAGTTCTTCATGGCCGTGGCGGCCAGCAGCGCGGCGGAGCCCAGCAGGTTGTGGCCGCAGCCATGGCCGTTGCCGCCGGTCTCCACCGGGCGCGGCTCGGCGATCCCCGCCTCCTGGCTCAGACCCGGCAGCGCGTCGTATTCGCCCAGGAAGGCGATGATGGGGCCGCCCTCTCCGGCCTCGCCCATCAGGGCGGTCGGGATGCCGGCGACGTTCTCGGTGACCCGGAAGCCCTGGTGGCGCAGCTCGGCGAGGTGTTCGGCCGCGGAGCGCTGCTCGGTGTAGCAGACCTCGGGCATGCCCCAGACGCGGTCGCTCAGCGCGATAAGTCGCTCCTTGCTCGCATCGACGTGACGCCAGAGATCGTTCCGGTTGTCCATTTTCTTTTCGCGTCCCCAGAAGTGCCGCACGGCCATTGATGGTGCGCCGGGATTGTCGCTCAGCCGCGCTCCGGTTTCCAGACATGGCGGGGTACGGCCAGGGCACGGCAGGTCTTCGCGCTTTCACCCGAGCCGCGCGCCGCGGCGGCGGCTATGATTCCGCCCTCTCCTGCATTCCGGCAGGATGATCGCGTCCGGGGAAGCCATGCCCGCCAGCACCGCGCCCGCCATCCTCGTCCTTGGCAGCGTCAACATCGACGTCTGCGCCTATTGCGAGCGCCTGCCGCGCCCCGGCGAGACCGTGCCCGGCACGGGCTACGCGATGGGCCTGGGCGGCAAGGGCGCCAACCAGGCCGCCGCCGCCGCGCGCCTGGGCGGCTATGTCGAGATGGTGGGCCGTACCGGCACCGACGTCTTCGGCGAGATGGCGCGCACGCGCCTTGCGGAATTCGGCGTGCGCACCGGCCATCTCCGGTCCGATCCCGGGAGCCCCACCGGCATCGCGGCGATCGGCGTCGAAGCTTCGGGCGAGAACTGCATTACGGTAATCGGCGGGGCCAATATGGCGGTCGCTGCGGCCGATGTCGCCGCGGCCTTGCCCCTGTTCCGCAGGGCCTCGGTCCTGCTGCTCCAGCTCGAGATCCCTCTGGCGGCGGGGCTCGCCGCCGCCGCCGAGACTCGGGCCGGCGGCGGGCGCGTGATCCTGGATCCCGCCCCGGCGCCCAGGGGCGGCCTTCCCGACGAGGCGTTCCGCGCCGTCGACATCCTGACGCCCAACGAGACAGAGACCGAGGCGCTGGTGGGCATCCGCCCCACCACGCCGGAGGAGGCCCGCGCCGCCGCGGCGCTCCTGCTCGGGCGGGGCGTGCCGGTGGCGATCGTCAAGATGGGCGCCCAAGGCGTCTATTTCCGCGGGGGCGAGCGCGAGGGATTCGTGCCGGCCTTCCCGGTGCGCGCCGTCGACACGGTCGCGGCGGGCGACTGCTTCAACGGCGGGCTGGCTTTCGCGCTGGCACGCGGCGACGGGCTGGACGCGGCGGTGCGCTTCGCGGCCGCCTGCGGCGCGCTTGCGACCACCCGGGCGGGCGCCGCCGATTCGGCGCCGGCGCTCGCCGAGGCGACGGCGCTGCTGGGCTGAGCGGATGCGCCGCCGCTCTCAGAGCGCGTCCAGCAGCGTTTCGTGCAGGGCTGCGGTCGCCGCGGCGACGATCCGCCCGTCCGAGCCGATCCCGGGCGGGCAGCCCTGCCAGTCCGTGATCACGCCGCCGGCTCCCTCGATCACGGACACCAGCGGCAGGTAGTCGTATGGCTGCAGACCCGTCTCGACCACCGCGTCCACGAAGCCCGCCGCCAGCAGGCCATAGGCGTAGCAGTCCCCGCCGAAGCGGCGCAGTCGTGCGCGGCGGCTGACCCGCTCGAAGCTGTCCCGCTCGCCGCCCTGGAAGGCGTCGGGGGAGGTCGCGTAGAGCGATGCATCCTCGATCCGCGTGCAGCCGCTTGTCCGGCACGGCCGCCCGTTCAGCGTGGTCGGGCGCCCCGCGACGCCCAGCCAGCGCTCGCGCAGGGGCTGCACCTCGATCACGCCCAGGACCGGGCGCCGGTCCTCCAGCAGCGCGATCAGCGTGCCGAAGAGCGGCATGCCCGTGATGAAGCTCTTGGTGCCGTCGATGGGATCGATCACCCAGACATGCCGGCTGTCGAGCCCTTCGCGCCCGTATTCCTCGCCCAGGATGCCGTGATCGGGGTGACGCTCGCGGACCATGCGGCGCAGCAGCTCCTCGACCGTGCGGTCGGCGACTGTCACGGGGGATTCGTCGGGCTTGGTCTCGACGGCCAGCGCTTGGCGGAAGTAGCGGCCGATCACGGGACGCGTCGCCTCGGCCATGGTTTCGGCGAAGGCCGCGAGCTCGTCGATCTCCTGCATCCGGACCCCCATACGCTGTGCAAGGCACGCTCACCCTAGACGCAGGTGCACAAATCTCCAAAACTCCAATGCGGCGCAGCACGGCCCGAAGCGGAGGGACCCATGTACGCGACGACCCTGGGCGGCACCAGGCACGTCTTCCCGGACCTGAAGGCCGTCCTGGCCGAGGCCAGCCCCCACCGCTCGGGCGACGCGCTGGCCGGGATCGCCGCGCCCAGCGACGAGCGGCGCGTGGCCGCGCGCCACGTGCTGGCCGACCTGCCGCTCGCGACCTTCCTGGCCGAGGCGGTGGTCCCCTATGAAACGGACGAGGTGACGCGGCTGATCCTCGACAGCCATGATGCCGCGGCCTTCGCCCCGGTCTCGGCGATGACGGTGGGCGGCTTCAGGGAATGGCTGCTCTCCGACGCGGCCGACGGGCCGGCCCTCGCGGGTCTGGCGCCCGGCCTGACGCCGGAGATGGCGGCGGCGGTCAGCAAGCTGATGCGCAACCAGGACCTGATCGCGGTGGCGCGCAAGGCGCGCGTGGTCACGGCCTTCCGTACCACGGTGGGGCTGCCGGGCCGCCTCTCGGTCCGGCTGCAGCCGAACCACCCGACCGACGACGCCCGGGGGATCGCCGCCTCGATCCTCGACGGGCTTCTCTACGGCTGCGGGGACGCGGTGATCGGGATCAACCCCGCCACCGACAGCACGGCCGCCGTGACGGAGCTGCTGGCCCTGATCGAGGGCGTGCGCACGCGCTACGCGATCCCGACCCAGTCCTGCGTGCTCGCCCATGTCACCACCACGCTGGAGGCGATCGGCCGCGGGGCACCGGTCGACCTGGCCTTCCAGTCCATCGCGGGCACCGAGGCGGCGAACCGGTCCTTCGGCGTCGATCTGGCCCTGCTGCGCGAGGCACAGGCGGCGACGCTGTCGCTCGGGCGCGGCACCGTCGGCACCAACGTGATGTATTTCGAGACCGGCCAGGGCTCGGCGCTGTCGGCCGAGGCGCATCACGGCGTCGACCAGCAGACCGTCGAGGCGCGTGCCTACGCCGTGGCACGCGCCTTCTCGCCCTTCCTCGTGAATACCGTGGTCGGGTTCATCGGCCCCGAATACCTTTTCGACGGGAAGCAGATCATCCGCGCGGGGCTCGAGGATCATTTCTGCGGCAAGCTCCTCGGCGTCCCCATGGGGGTGGACGTCTGCTACACGAACCATGCCGAGGCCGACCAGGACGACATGGACGCCCTGCTGACGCTGCTGGGGGTGGCCGGCGTGAACTTCGTGATGGGCGTCCCCGGCGCCGACGACGTGATGCTGCAGTACCAGAGCACGTCCTTCCACGATGCGCTCTACCTGCGCGGCGCGCTGGGCCTGCGGCCCGCGCCCGAGTTCGAGACCTGGCTCGACGGCATGGGCATGCTGGGAGGCGACGGCCGCGTTCGGGCCCTCCCGCCGGCCAGCGAGGCCGTGCGCCGCCTGCTCGGCGGCATGGAGGACGCCGCATGACGGACCCTGCCGACACCGCTTCACGGGCTGTCGATCCCGGTACCGACCCCGGCGGCACGGACACCGGGACCGTCGATCCTTGGGCGCGCATGCGCGGGCTGACGCGGGCGCGCATCGGCCTCGGGCGCTGCGGCGACGGGCTGCCGACGCGGGCGCTGCTGGACTTCCAGCTCGCCCATGCAAGGGCCCGGGACGCCGTGCATGCGGAGTTCGATGCCGTGGGGATGGCGGCGGCGCTGGCGCCGCTTCCGACCGTCGCCGTGCGGAGCCGCGCCCCCGACCGCGCGGCCTATCTCCAGCGGCCCGACCTGGGACGGCTGCTCGACCCCTCGGACGAGGCGCTGCTGGAGCCCGGCGACTGGGATGCCGTCTTCGTGGTCGCCGACGGGCTGTCGGCCGCAGCGGTCCACGCCCATGCCGCGCCGGTGGTGCGGGAGACCCTCAAGCATCTGCCGGGCTGGCGAATCGGGCCGGTCGTCCTGGCGAGCCAGGGGCGCGTCGCGCTCGGCGACGAGATCGGCATCCGGCTCGGCGCCCGGCTGGTCGCGCTGCTGGTGGGCGAGCGTCCCGGGCTCAGCGCCGCCGACAGCCTGGGCGCCTACCTGACCTGGGAGCCGCGCCCGGGGCGCCGCGACGCCGAGCGCAACTGCATCTCGAACATACGTCCGCCCGAGGGGCTCGGCCATGCCGCGGCCGGCGCCAAGCTCGCCTGGCTCATGGTCGAGGCGTCACGCCGCGGCCTGACCGGCATCGGGCTGAAGGACGAGACGCCGGCGCTGCCCGGCGGGGGGCCAGCGGGGCCCGCCATCGTGGGTTGATCCGTCCGCGCAAGCCTCACTCGGCGACGTGGAGCGAGGTCCGGCGCGGGCATTTCGGCAGGTCCCAGGGCTTTCCGGTCAGAAGGACGACCATCAGCGGCTCCGAGACGATCCCCGTCACGGGATGTCCGCTCGCCCTCTGCCAGGACCGGATCGCGGCCGCGGTGTCGGCGCCGATGACGCCGTCGACGCGGCCGGTGAAGCAGTCGAGGTTCACGAGCTGCGTCTGGATATCCCTCGCCGCCGTGGAGAGCATCGGCTCGGGCAGCGGGATGCTCCACCACGCGTCGGGCACCCCGGCGCGGCCGCTTCCCGGCACGAGGCAGAGGATCCCGGCCATGGCCCATGCGGGCAACGTCGCCGCGGCAGGGCCGGTCCGGTTCGTCGTGCCAACCGGAGCCATCCGCCGTTCCTCCATCCCCGCCGAAGCCAATCTTCGCCAGGACGATACCGCCCTGGGGCGCCGCGCCTGTGCCGCGCGTCACATCCGTCCGGATGCGGACTTCTCCCATCGGTCGCGCCGCTGCATATCGGATGCCTCGAAAGTGCTGACCCGGCCTGGGGCGACGAGGCTAAGCCGCGACCTTCATCGCGATCTCGGCGACGTTCTTGAGGATCGCGGCGATGCCGGCCAGTCCCAGGCCGGCCTCGACGGTCTGGTTCAGGCGCTTGACGGCGTCGGCCCTGCGGCCGTTCAGCACGTCCAGGTTCTCCCTGGTCCGGATGCGCAGGTCGGCACGCGCCTGCATGGCCACGTTCTCCTTGGCCAGCGCGTCGAAGGCCCGCTCGAAGGCCTTGGCGATCCGCCGGCCGAGCTTGGGGTCCTCTCCCACGAGCGCGTGAACGTCGCGCATGATCGTCCGGAACGCCGTCTGCAACGGGCGCAGGTGCTTCGCCTCGTAGTCCACGCACTTCCTCGCGTATTCCGCCAGGGTATTCTCCATGGCACCCACGGCGCTGACCGGCAGCCCGATCGTCGCCAGCAGCTCCCGGCTTTCGATCTTCACCTTGCCCTTCCATTCGGGCCCCGCCCTCGCGAAGCGCTCGATCACGGCGGCCGTCTGCGAGACCAGCTCCTTTTCGGTCTTCGAGATGGCGCGGCCGTAATTGTGGGCCGCGGAGCAGGCGGTCAGCAGGATCTTCACGTTGCTGACGATGGCGAGCGCGATGGCGGGCGCCGCGCCACCGCCGGTGACCGCCAGCATCGTGACCGAGGCCGTGATGCCGATGGTCCCGACCACCATGGTCTTCACGAAGCCGCGCTTGTACTGGGCCGCCAGGTCGTACTTGCGGAACCAGTCGGCGCAGAGCTTGTCGACGGTGGCATCGGCCAGGGCCTTGTGATGCTCGACCACGGCGGCGACGTCCTTTCGGAGGGCCGCGGTGATCTTCTCGATGGCCGCCTCGTTCCTCGTGCTCGCGGCCTTCGCCTCGGCCGCCGCCACGAGCTTCGCGACCTCGATCTCGAGATCGCGCATGATGTTGCTGCTGCGCTGGATCAGGGTCTGGACGAGCCCGTCGAACTCGGCCGCCACCATGCGGCTGATGCGGACCGAGCGCTCGGAGAAGCCGACCGATACCCTCACTGGCTTCAGCAGGAAGGCCTTGGTCCGGACGCGCGCGAAGATGTTGTCGGAGCGGCTGATCGCATCGGGCAGGGTGATCTGCCTGGGCAGCCTGACCTCGAGCGCACGCTGGTACTCGCGCGCCATGGCATCGAGGACGCCCGAGAGCTTCTGGAGTTCCCTCTGGTAGTCGCCCGCCTCCTTCTTCTCGGCCGCGGCAAGGGTCTTCTGGTAGTCCGCGGCCTCCTTGCGGAACCGGTCGAAGGCCTTCTGCATGGCATCGGCATCCCTGCCGAAGGCGCCGTCGAGGTCCCTGCAGACCCCCTGGAGGCCGCTGCGGTTGAAGACTCCGAGAAAGCCAGCCGAGGGCTTCTTCTTCCCCGTGGCGTTCTCGAAGGCCGTCTTCGCGCTGTTCCAGGTCTGCTCGAAAGAGCTGGGCATGGCTGTCTTCCTGATCCAGAAGCGCCGTCCCTTTGTCCTGGAGCGGCCGCCGGGGCATCATCCAGCGGCGGCCGAGGCATCACCCAATGCCTTTACATTAGATCGATATTCCGTTTGCCGCGGTTGAGGTGCCGGTCCAGGACGTCGGCAATTCCGGGATCAGGAGGTTGGCCATGGCCGCGCCGGAATCAGACGCGGTTGGCCGTCGTCAGGAGGCCGCCGATGCCGACGAAGGTCGCTCCGGTGACGCGGTTGAACCAGCGGCCGTGGCGGCCGAGCCAGGGGGCGATTCGCTGCGCCATGCCGGCCAGGACCAGCTCGTAGACGAACTCGACGAACCCGAAGGTGCCGCCCAGGATCGCGAACTGCAGCCAGTAGGACGCGCCCGGCACCATGAACTGGGGCAGGAAGGCCGCGAAGAAGATCAGCGCCTTGGGGTTCGACACGGCAACGAGGAAGCCCTGGACGAACAGGCGGAGGCCGCCGTCCTCGCCGCCTGGCCCCTGCGCCTCGGCCGTGGCCACGCGGGGCGCGGGCGCCCTCCACAACCGGAAGCCGAGATAGACGAGGTAGGCGGCGCCGACCCATTTCGCGACGGTGAAGGCGGCCTCGGACGCGGCGAGCAGCGCGCCCAGACCCGCCAGCGACGCGGCGACAAGGACCATGAAGCCGCAGACGCCGCCGAGGACGGTGAAGACGGTGCGGGCGAGGCCGAACCGGACGCCGTGCGTCAAGGACAGAAGACCGTTCGGGCCCGGCGTCAGCGACAGGCCGAGCGCCGCCAGCGCGTAGACGATCCAGAGTTCGAGCGTCATGAAAAACCCTCCCTCCCAGGGCGTGCCGCCCTGTTCAATCGGTGTTCAGGCGGCAGCCAGGCGCCGTGCCACGACTGGCGTCGAGGGCAGGGCTCCGGCGCCAAGGGTGAAGGCTGCGCGCACCGACTCCATCGCGGCATCGGCCGCCGCTTCGCTGGGGGCATGCATCAGCGCAAGCGGCGCGCCGCCGGGGCCGACCTGCTCGCCGATCCCCGCCACCCCGGTCAGGCCGACGGCCGGGTCGATCGGGTCCTGGACACGGGTGCGCCCGCCGCCCAGCCCGACGATCGCGATGCCGACGGCGCGCACGTCGATGGACGTCACCACGCCAGGCGCTGCCGCGTGGACCTCGCGGACGACCGGGGCCCTGGCGAGGTGGCGGTCCGGCGCCTCCATCAGGTCCGTCGGGCCGCCCAGCGCCACGACCATCCGACCGAAGCGCTCGGCCGCGGCGCCCGATGCCAGCGCCTGCTCGGCCTTGGCGCGGCCCTCCGCCGGGTCGGCGGCGAGCCGCCCCAGGACGAGCATCTCGGCCGCGAGGTCCAGCGTCACCGCGACCAGGCGCGGGTCTGCGGGGCGCCCCGCGAGCATGTCGATGGACTCCCGCACCTCCACGGCGTTGCCGGCCGTGCGGCCGAGCACGGCGTTCATGTCGGTCAGCAGCGCCGTCGTCGGAAGACCCGCACCGCGGGCGACCGCGGCGATGCTGCCGGCGAGCTCCAGCGCGTCCTCGAAGCGCGCCATGAAGGCGCCGCTGCCGAACTTCACGTCCATGGCCAGGCCGTCCAGCCCGGCTGCCAGCTTCTTCGACAGGATCGACGCGGTGATCAGCGGGATCGATTCCACCGTCGCGGTGACGTCGCGGACCGCGTAGATCGTCCTGTCGGCGGGGGCGATGTCGTTCGTCGCGCCGATGATGGCGCATCCGACCTCCCGCACGACGCGGGCGAAGGTTTCGCCGTCCGGCAGGGCCACGTAGCCCGGAATGCTCCCCATCTTGTCCAGCGTGCCGCCGGTATGGCCGAGGCCGCGGCCCGAGACCATGGGCACGTAGCCCCCGCAGGCCGCCACGATCGGGGCCAGCGGCAGGCTGACCTTGTCGCCGACGCCGCCGGTCGAATGCTTGTCCAGCACCGGCCCGCCGAGCTTCAGCGGCCGCCAGTCCATCACCCGGCCCGAGCGCGTCATCGCGCGGGTCAGCGCCACCCGCTCGTCCAGCGTCATGCCCTGGAAGAAGACAGCCATCGCGAAGGCGGCGACCTGGCCCTCGGTCACGGTGCCCGCAGTCACGCCGCCGACGAACTCGGCGATCTCGGCCTCGGTCAGCGCCTGGCCGTCGCGTTTCCGGCGGATGGTCTCCTGGGGCAGCATGGGCTTCGTCGTCCTCGTTTCAGGTCGTCGTACGGGATGATGCGGTGGCGCCGCCGGGGATGCGGCTCACGGGTCCAGCGCCTCCAGGAAGCCGGTCAGCAGCGCCTCCAGCCGCCCGGCGGCGCCGGCCGCGGCGTTCAGCGTCTGGGCGTGGCTGACCTCGCCGTCGTCGAGGCCGACCCCCAGATTGGTGATCACGGCGCAGCCCACCACCCGCAGCCCGCAATGGCGCGCCACGATGCATTCCGGCACGGTCGACATGCCGACGGCATCGGCGCCCAGCAGCTTCACCATGCGCACCTCGGCCGGCGTCTCGAAGGCGGGGCCGAGCAGCGCGCAGTACACCCCCTCCGCCAGCGCGACGCCGCGCCGCGCCGCCGCCTGCCCGAGCACGGCGCGCAGGGCGGGGTCCCAGGCATCGGCCATGGGTGGGAAGCGCGGCCCGAAATCGTCGTCGTTGGGCCCCACCAGCGGGTTGGTGCCCAGCAGGTTGATGTGGTCCGAGATCGCCATCAGGGAGCCCGGCCCGACATCGCGGCGGAGCGATCCGGCGGCGTTGGTCAGGACCAGGATCTCGCATCCCAGCAGCTTCAGCGTGCGCACAAGCGTCTTCACGCCTTCGGGGCCGGTGCCCTCATACAGGTGGACGCGGCCCTGCAGGCAGACGACGCGCTGCCCGCCCAGGCTCCCCAGCACCATGCGCCCGGCATGGCCGTGGACGCTCGGCCGCGGGAAGCCCGGAAGGTCCCCGTAAGGGATCGCCACGGCGTCCTCGATGCGCTCCGCAAAGCCTCCGAGGCCGGAGCCGAGCACGATGCCGACCCGCGGCACGAATCCCGGGACCCGGGCCTGAACCGCGGCGGCGGAGCGTCTGGCATTCTCGGTCATGGGCGGGCGCTCCCCGGTATGGATCAGAAGCCCAGGTTCTCGGGCCCGAAGGAGGCCGGCAGCAGCTCGTCCAGCGTGAAGCTGCGCCGCAGTCCCTCCGGGCCACAGACATGGATCCGTGTATCGGGGGCCGCGAACTCCCGCAGGCGCTGGCGGCAGCCGCCGCAGGGTGTGCACAGGCCGCCATCCCCCTCGCCCCCGCCCATCACCACCACCTCGGCGATCCGGCGGTCGCCGGCCGCCACCATCATGCCGATCGCGGAGGCCTCGGCGCACTGGCCCTGGGGATAGGCGGCGTTCTCGACATTGCAGGCGGCGTAGATCTGCCCGGATTCCGACCGCAGGCAGGCCCCGACCTGGAACCGGGAATAGGGGGCGTAGGCGCGGCCCATGACCTCGCGCGCGGCCGCGATCATGGCATCGAGATCGCTCATTCCTTCTTTCGCCCGCCTCGCGGCGGGCCCTCCCGGCGGCGGGACGCCGCGGGGCAAGAAGACACCGACCAGGCGCGCTCCCTCAAGGGGAAATGCGGCCCCGCCGGGGGCTTACCTTCGGCGCCGGTCTGCGGCAGGCTGCCGGGTGGGGCGGAGGGGGATGGAGCCCATGGCGGAATCGGCAGGCAGGGATGGTGGGAGGCCGGCAGCGGGCGACGGCTGGATGTCGCTCCGCCGCGACGCGGAGACCGGCATCGAGACGATCCGCGCCCATTTCAAGGGCCACGCCTATGACCCGCACGATCACGACGACTTCCTGGTCGGCGTCACCGAGCAGGGCGTGCAGGAGTTCCGCTGCCGCCGGAGCGTGCATGTCAGCACGCCCGGGCGCGTGATCCTGATCGAGCCCGGCGAGGTGCATGACGGGCGCGCGCCGCGCGACGACGGCTTCACCTATGCCATGCTGTACCTGCCGGCGCTCCTTTTCGCGGCGCCGGCGGAATATTCCCGCGCGCCGGGGTTCCGGCACACCCTGGCCGACGATCCCGCGCTGGCGGCGATCATCCGCTCCGCCTTCCAGGCGGTCCATGGCGGCGAGGGGCGGCTTGCCCGCGATCTCGCCCTCGACCGGCTGAGGGCGCATCTCGCCGGACACGTGGCGCCGGAGCTGCCCGGGCGCCGCATTGGGTTTTCGGCGGCGGCGGCGCGGGCGCGCGATGCGCTTCATGCCCGGATGGCCGAGGATCCCGGCCTCGAGGAGCTGGCGGCGCTGGCGGGGGTGGACCGCTTCCGGCTGAACCGGCTCTTCCGCGAGGCGTTCGGTCAATCGCCGCACGCCTATCTCGTGCGGCTGCGCCTGAAGGCCGCCCGGCGGCGCCTGGCTGCGGGCGAGAGCCCCGCGGCCGTCGCGGCGGAGGTGGGCTTCGCCGACCAGAGCCATCTGGGCCGTTGGTTCCGGCGCGCCTACGGCATGACTCCGGCGGCCTACCGCCGCATCTGCACGAACGTTCCAGACTGACGGCCCGCCTTCCGCCAGGGTTGCGGCGAAGGAGGCCCAGAATGTTTGACACCAAGGTTGCCGTGATCGTCCGCGCGGATCTCGCGGTCTGGCAGAAGCTCAACGTGGCGGCGTTCCTGGCGACGGGGGTCGCGGCGGCGGCGCCGGACGCCATTGGCGAGCCTTATGTGGACAGGTCTGGCCGCGTCTACGGCCGCATGCTCGGCCAGCCGATGCTGGTCTTCGCGGCCGACAGGGACGGGCTCCAGTCGGCGCATCGCGAGGCGCTGGCGCGCGGGCTCAGCGTCATCCCGTATGTGGCCGCCATGTTCTCGACGGGGCACGATGCCGCCAACCGCGCCGTCTTCGCGTCCGAGGATCCCGAGGACCTGGACCTCGTCGGCCTCGCGCTCAGGGGCGCCAAGAAGGCCGTGGACAAGGCGACCAAGGGCCTCGCGCTGCACGGCTGAGGGCCCGGTGCCGGCCGGCCCTTTCCCGGCGCTGCCGGGGAAGGGTCGTGGCGGCGGGTGTGCAGCGCGCTCAGTTGGCGTAGGGCCGGAGGAAGTCCGTCCCGGCGAGCTGGATTTGGTCCTGGTCGGCCTCGGCCTTGGCGGAGACACCGGCGACCGGATTGCTGAAGTAGATCGGGTCGACGGCACGGTCGCCCCAGACCAACACGGGCGCGGCCTTCGTCTGCGCAACGGGGGCGGCCTGCTGGGCGGCGGCAGGGGCCTGAGCGGCACGGTCCTGGGCGGCATAGGAGCGCAGCGAGGCCGAGCCGTGGAACAGGTTCTGGCCGGAGGCGACGTCGCTGGCGACGGCGGGAGCGGCGCCCAGCAGGGCGGCGGCGATGAGAGCCGTGGAGAGGGTCTTCATGGCTGGGTTCCTTCTGCGAGAGGCGGCGTGCGCCGCTGATGAAGGAAAGCTAGACCCCATCCTTCTCCCTGCGTAGCCTATCATTCTCGATCGAATCCATCGATGAGAACGATAGATGCTCGACGCCCTCTCGCTGGACCAGCTACGCACCTTCATCGCCGCGGCGGAGGAGGGCAGCTTCTCGGCCGCGGGGCGCAAGCTCGGGCGGGCGCAGTCCGTGGTGAGCCAGACCCTGGCCAATCTCGAAGGGCAGCTCGGCGTCAGGCTATTCGACCGCAGCACCCGGCTGCCGCGCCTGACCGAGCAGGGGCGCGCGCTTCTCGCCGACGCGCGCGTCGTCGCCGCCGGGGTCGACGACCTCAAGGCCCGGGCGCGCGGACTGGCCGAAGGGCTGGAGCCTGAGCTCTCCGTGGTCATGGACGTCATGTTCCCCATGCCGATCCTCACGGAGATGGTCGGGTCCTTCCGCGAGGTGTTCCCGAACACGCCGCTGCGCATGCATGTGGAGGCGCTGGGCGCTGCCGTCGGGCCGCTTCTGGACGGCCGCTGCCGCATCGGCGTGATCGGTACCCTGCCCGATATTCCCGACATCATGGTGACGGAACCGCTGGTCGAGATGCCGCTGGTGATGGTCGCGGCGCCTGGGCATCCGCTGGCGGCCCATCGGGGCATCATCTCGCGGCGGCTGGCGAAGGACCATGTGCAGCTCGTCCTGACCGACCGCAGCCGGCTGACGGAGGGGAGGGATTTCGGAGTCGTCTCGTCGCAGAGCTGGCGGCTTGCCGATCTCGGCGCCAAGCATGCCTTCCTGCGCGCCGGCTTCGGCTGGGGCAGCATGCCCCGCGCGATGGTCGAGCCGGATCTCGCTGCGGGCGATCTCGTGGAGATCCAGGTCGAAGGCGCTGCATCGAAGATCGGGATGATGGCGGTCTACCGCCGTGATGCGCCGCCCGGCCCGGCAGGCCGCTGGCTGATCGACCGCCTGCGCCGCGGCTGAGCGCGCCGTTCAGGCGGATCACCGCGCCCTGTGGCTTCGTTGTCGCGGCGGCGATCCTCGATCCGCGTCTCGATTTTTGTTCCCCCGGCCGATGCCGGATTCGGGCATGTCACATCGTTGTTTCTGGAGCCGGAGGCCGCCGCTTGGCACCTCGGTGGGCTCGGACCGAGGGAGGAAGACGATGCAGCGCAGCCGCCGCGACCGCGAACGCTCGAAACGGATCCGCAAGGGCGTTCTCAAACTGGCGCTGGCCGCGGCCGTGCTGGGCTCGGCAAGCTACTACGCCTACGACACCGGCCGGCAGGTCTCGGCCAACGAGGCCGCGGCGGCCAAGGCCGAGGCCCAGCGCCTGGCCGAGGCCGGGCACCAGCAGGCTGAGGAGCAGGCGGAGCTGCGTGCCTCGCTCGCCGAAGCCCAGGCGAGCGCCGCACAGTATCGCCAGCGCTACGACGAGGTGGCGCCGGCCGCGGTCCGCGAGATCCTCGCCCGGGCCCAGGCCAAGCTGGCCGAGGGCGTCCCCGCCGAGCGGATCGCCTTCTTCGTGGCTCAGGCCCAGGAGGCCCGCGACTGCGCGCCCG
Organism: Arenibaculum pallidiluteum; assembly: GCF_017355985.1. Taxonomy (GTDB): domain Bacteria; phylum Pseudomonadota; class Alphaproteobacteria; order Azospirillales; family Azospirillaceae; genus Arenibaculum; species Arenibaculum pallidiluteum. The sequence goes on along the minus strand of NZ_JAFIQU010000002.1, from coordinate 365,835 downwards.
TCGATACGCGCCGCCTGATCGTGCGGACCGAGAACTACGACGGCGCAAACACCTGGGTCCGCTTCGACGATATCGTTACCGTCTCCGCGGCCGGGGCCGCCGCCGAGGACGGCCGGGCCGGATGGTTCGATCCCGCCAAGCCCGTGACCGTGGCCTTCGCGCCGCTCGGCGGCCCGCGCCAGGAGATCAGCGGGAAGCTGCCGCTGCACCACGCCTTCGTCTACAAGAGCAAGGAATATCGCTTCGCGGCCGTGCCCGGCCGGCGCGGCTTCATGGAAGTCTCGGCCGACTGGTGCGAGCACTCCCTGACCGAGGAGCGGCACGCCGCCCGCGGCGGCTGATGCAACAGGCAGCCTGCGACGGCTGGCGCATATAGCCGCCCATGGCGGCTGGCGTATAAAGCCGTCTGCGGCCGGCGCGTCTCCGCGCGCCGTGCGACTCCATGCCCGAATTCCCGGCCCGACCCGTTCCGCCGGGGCGGTCGTCCCCATTCCGGGAACGGTTGCTCCCCCGCCTTTCTACGACGTGAGCCCGATGACCACTGCCTCCATGCTCCGCCGCCGTCTGGTTCCGGCGCTGCTCGCCGGTCTGCTGCTCGCCGCCGCGGCTCCCCAGCCGGGCGCCTTCGCCCAGGCGGCCCCCGCGGTCCAGGCCGAGACGGCCGACTTCAAGGGGCGCCTCGCGAAATGGCAGGCCACTCTCGCCAGGACGACGAACCGGGTCGCCGAGGGCGACCTTGCCAATGACGAGTACGAGGCCCTGCGGGGCGAGCTGGCGCAGATCCAGAAGGAAGCCCGCGAGGCGGCCGCGACCGTCATCGCGGCGCGCGATTCCGACCAGCAGATGCTGGCCTCGCTGGGCGCCGCGCCGGCCCAGGGAGAGCCGGCCGAGGCGGCCCCCGTCGCCACCGAGCGCAAGCGCCTGTCCCAGGCGATCGCCGAGTCCGAGGGGCGGGTCAAGCAGGTCGACCTGGTCGTCACCCGCATCGACATCCTGCTGCGCACCGCGGCCGACCAGCGCATGACCGAGCTGACGGAGCAGATCCTCAAGCGCGGCCCAGTGCCGCTCGCGCCTGCGAGCTGGGCCGCGCTTCCGGTCCAGGCAGCCTATGTGCAGGACAGGATCCGCGGCGCCTTCGCCTTCGTGCTGTCGGACGATGTATGGCGCGAGCGGATCTACGGTCTCGGCGGCCTCGCTGCGCTGGTGGTGCTGGTGGCCTGGCCGGCGCGGCGCTTCCTGCTGCGCCGATACGGGCACCGCGACGTGGCGGAGCGTCCGAGCTACCGGCAGCGGGTCGCCGCCATGGCCGTCGAGGCGCTGGCGCGCTGCCTGATCCCGGTCGTCCCAACGGTCGCCTTCACCACCTCGCTGGTGGGGCTGCTCCAGGGCCTGCCCGAGGCTGCGCCCGTCGCGGCTCTGGTCGCCGGCGTCTCGGGCGGCATCGTGTCCTTCTTCCTGACGACGGGTATCGCCCGGGCAACGCTGGCGCCGGACCACCCTGCGTGGCAGCTCGCCGAGCTGGACCCCGACAGCGCGCGTCGCCTCGTGCGGCGCATTGCCGTCGCCGCAATCGGCCTGGCGGCCGGCGGCACCGGCATCGCGCTGATCGAGGGCATGTTCGTCCCGCCGGAGCTCCGCTCGATCCTGGGCTTCGGCACCATGGCGGTGGTCGCCGCGGCGCTGCTGTCGCTCCTGCCCGGGCGGCTCTGGCTTTCGACGGCCGCGGCGGAGGCCGATTGCGGCTGCCCCGACCCCGCGGCCGACGCACCCCCGGTTGCCGAGCCGGTGAAGCCGCGCCCGGTCTGGCCGCGCCTGCGCATCCTGGTCGGCGCGGTGGCGCTCGCCTCGCTGGCGGCCGCGGGGGCGGGATACCTCGCGCTTGGGATCTACGCCTCGAAGCTGATGCTCGCCACGATCATTGTGGGCGGCATGCTGTTGGTGGCGCGCGGCATCCTGCGCGAGCTGCTGTGCATCCTGCTGGAGCGCGGCGGCCGGCTCGCCGAGGTCCGGGACATCGTCGCGGGCACCGGCGGCGGCCAGCAGGTCCTGGGCCAGGTCGGGCGCGCGCTGATCGACTTGGCTCTCGTCGCCGCCGCGGTGGCGCTGCTGATGCCGCTCACGGGCATGACGGTGTCCGAAATGCGCGGGGTCGCCGACACCTTCCTGCGGGGCGTCACGGTGGGCGGCGTGCGCATCGCGCCGGGCGACATTCTCTCGGCGGCGCTGGTCTTGGCCGCGGCCATCGCTGCGACGCGCTTCGTGCAGCGCCAGCTCGACGAGCGGATCCTCGGCAGCCTCGCCATCGACCTGGGCGTGCGCAACTCGATCCGGACCGGCGTCGGCTATCTCGGCACGACGCTGGCGGTCCTGGCCTCGGTCGGGACGCTCGGGCTCGATCTCTCGAGCCTGGCGATGATCGCAGGCGCCCTGTCCGTCGGCATCGGCTTCGGCCTGCAGAACGTCGTCAGCAACTTCATCTCCGGCCTGATCATGCTGGTCGAACGGCCGATCAAGGTCGGCGACTGGGTCGTCGTGAACGGGATGGAGGGCACCGTGCGGCGCATCAGCGTGCGAGCGACCGAGATCCAGACCTTCCAGCGCGCCTCGGTGATCGTCCCGAACTCCGAGTTCATCTCGAAGGCCGTCGTCAACTGGACGCTGAAAGACCGCACGACGCGCGTCGAAATCAAGGTTCGCGCGGCGTACGACTCCGATGTCCGCCTCGTCTACGATCTGCTCCTGAAGATCGGGCGGGAGCACCATCTCGTGCTGCGGACGCCGGAGCCGGCCGTGGTCTTCAAGGAGTTCGGGCCGAGCGCGCTGGATTTCGAGCTTCGGATCTTCGTCGCCAACACGGACTTCATCGTCGCGGTGCGCAACGAACTCCGGATGCGGATCCTCGAGGAGTTCCGCGCGCACGGCATCCAGATGCCCTTCGACCAGCAGATCGTGCACATGCCCAAGGTCGAGGCGCTGCTCCAGGAGATCGCGGCGACCCCGCGCCGCAAGACGGTTCCGAGCCCCGTCGATGCCGCCCCGGCGCCGGACGAGAGTGGCAAGATCGTTCCCATCGCGGAGAAGGTGCCGGCCGCCGCGGGATGATGGGGCATGCCGGCGCGCCGAGGTGGCCCGGCCGCGGTCCGGATTCCGGACCGCGGCAGACGCCGCCGCCGGTGGTATCGTGCGGCCATGGCAGGCTACGGTCAGTTCTGTTCGGTCGCGCGCGCCCACGAGGTTCTCGGTGGGCGTTGGACCCTGCTCGTCGTGCGCGAGCTTCTGTGCGGAAGCCGGCGCTTCAATGATATTCGCCGCGGCATCCCGCGGATCTCGCGCACCATGCTCTCGGAGCGGCTGCAGGCGCTGGCGCTGATCGGCGCGGTGACACGGGTCGAGGGCGAGCACGGCCCCGAATACGTGCTCACCGATGCCGGGAGGGAGCTCGACGGCCTCGTCGGCGGGCTCGGCACCTGGGGTCAGCGATGGCTGCCGCGGCGGGCGGCGGAGGAGGATCTCGACCTCGAGCCCCTGCTCGTGGACATGTGCAGACGCGTGCGCTTCGCCGCGCTGCCCGGCGATCCCCTCGTGGTCCGGTTCGAGATCCGTGGCCAGCAGGCACGCTTCATGCTGCTCAGGGCGGCCGAGGCGTCGCTGTGCACGCACAACCCCGGCTTTCCCGAGGCCCTGCGAATCCACGGTCCGCTCGCAGCCCTTGCCGCGTGGTGGCGCGGCGACCTCGGCTTCCCGGAGGCCCGGCGCATGGGGCTCGCGGTCGAAGGGGCGAGGCCCCTCGCGCGCGCCTTCCCGGACTGGTTCGAGCGCTATCTCTTCGCCCACATCGCTCCCGCCGCCGTCGCCGGCGCAGGGTCAGGGCCATGACCCTTCGGGTCGTTCGCCTCGGCACGCCGCGGCTTCCGGCCGAGGGCACGCGGATTGGCACCGTGCGGCGGCCGCCCCGCGGGGTCCGGAAGGAGCGCTATGCGGCCGAGGACTGGTTCGATGTCTGGTACCCGGATCTGGCGCCGATCCCGGAGCTGATGGCGTGGGGCAGGGACGCAGCGACACCCGAGGACTGGGACAGGTTCATCCGGGCTTTCCGTGCCGAGATGGAGGAGCCGACGCCCAGGCGGACGCTCGACTTGCTGGCGGCGCTCTCGCACGGCGCCGATTTCTCGGTCGGCTGCTACTGCGAGGACGAGGCCCGGTGCCACCGCTCGGTCCTCCGCGCCCTGCTGGCCGAGCGGGGCGCATCGATCGGCTGAGCCGGCGCCTCGCGCGGGGGTTCGGATTCCGGACCCCCGAATGCGCCGCGGGGAGATCACAAAGGCTTCCATCGCGCCGTTCTGGCGTACGGGGGAGGAAGCCATGTCCTGGGAATCGCTGCTTGCGCTGTGCGGCTATGCCTTCGTCACCTCGGTGACGCCGGGGCCGAGCAACTTCATGCTGCTTGCCTCGGGCGCGAATTTCGGCTTCGCGCGGAGCCTTCCGCAGGTGCTCGGGATCACGGCCGGCTTCAAGGCGCTGCTGCTGGGCATGGGCCTCGGCCTGGGCGCGCTGCTTGCGGCCTTTCCGCCGCTGCATGTCGGGCTGAAGGTCGCCGGAGGGGGCTATCTCCTGTATCTCGCCTGGCGCATCGCCACATCGCGCGCGATGGCCGGGCCAGACGGAGCTGCTGCGGGCGCAGGTGCTGCGGGCAGGCCTCTGACCTTCCTGGAATCCGCGGCGTTCCAGTGGATCAACCCCAAGGCCTGGGTGGTGGCCGCCACGGCCATGGCTGTCCACGCCAGCCCCGACGCGCCGGTATCCTCGGCCGTCGTGATCTCCGCCGCCTTCGCGCTGGTGAACCTGCCGAGCGTCTCGGCCTGGGCCGCCTTCGGGCTGCTCCTGCGGGGCTTCCTCTCCGACCCTGTGCGGCTGAAATGCTTCAACCTCGCTATGGGCGCGCTGCTCGCCGCGACGCTGTGGCCGCTGGTGGCGTGAGGGTCGCCCCGCCGGGAAGACGGGCTCGGCGGGGCGCGATGGAGCTTTGGCCCGAGTCTTGCTGTCCTCCGGGGCTGACCGTTTCCCCGGGATCACGCCTTGCGAATCCTCGTCGTCGATGAAAATCCGCACCGCTCGGCCGAGGTGATCGAAGGACTGCGTGCGGAGGGGCACGATATCGTGGCCGTGTTGGGGATCGCTGACGACCTGCGGCAGGCCATCGCCCGGCATGCCCCGGATATCGTGGTGATCGACCTGGAAAGCCCCTATCGCGACTATCTCGAGGACCTGATCTCCATCAACCGCGAAAGCCCGCGGCCCATCGCCATGTTCGTGGGCGAGGAGGATCGCGCCCTCAGCGCACGGGCGCTGGAGACCGGCGTCAGCGTCTACGCCGTCGACGGGCTGAGCGCAAAACTTGTGCACTCGGTCCTGGGCATCGCCGTCGCGCAGTTCAGCCGCCACCGGGCGCTGGAGAAGGAGCTGGAGCGCTCGCGCCTGGCGCTCGACGAGCGCAAGGTCGTCGAGCGCGCCAAGGGCGTCCTGATGTCGGGCCGAGGCCTCAGCGAGGAGGAGGCCTACAAGGCCCTGCGCAAGATGGCCATGGACCAGGGCAAGAAGCTCCGCGACATCGCCGAGGCGGTTCTGGCCCTGGCGGACGTGATACGCCGCTGAACCTGTCTGAAAAACAGGCTTCTTCCGCACCTGCGTAAAATCCGTGCAGGTGCTGCACTGCACTGCGGCATTCGCGGCTCCGGCACGCCTGTAGTGGCGTTCTTCGGGCGCGCCGCAAACCCAGGGAATCTCTTGCTTCGCGCATCCGCAGAAAAACTGGCACGCGGATTGCTAAGTTAGTCGGTGCCGGGCGGCAATGGCGCTGCTGGGCTGAGTGGACGGCGCCGAGGATGGCGACGTCCCTGTCATATCGCCGGCCAGCGCAGGGCCGGTCCGGGCAAAGGCGTCCGAATGGAGGGCAGTTCGCTGCTCCCGTTCCGGCGCCTTTTTTATTGCCCTACGACACCCCCGTCCGAGGTCCCCATGGTTGCAGACGCGATTCAGACGACAGCATCCGGCAACGAGGCGCCAGAGCGCCCGAGGCCGGTGCTGGGCTTCGTGCCCCTGGCCGATGCGGCGCCTCTGATCGTCGCGGCCGAGAAGGGGTTTTTCGCGGCGCAGGGGCTGGAGCCCGTGCTGGCGCGCCAGGCTTCCTGGGCCAACATCCGGGACCGGGTCGCGATCGGCGCGCTGGACGCCGCGCACATGCTGGCGCCGATGACGCTGGCCGCGCGCCTGGACCCCGGCCGCTTCGGGACGCCATTTCTGACGGCCTTCGCATTCAATCTCGGGGGCAACGCGATCACCGTCTCGGAGACGCTGTGGCGCCGGATGAGCGACGCCGACCCGGAGGCCATGGCCACCCACCCGGCCTCGGCCCGCGCGCTGAAGACCGTGATCGAGGCCGACCGCGCCGCAGGTCGGGAGCCGCCCGTCTTCGCCTCCGTCTTCCCGTTCAGCCCGCACAACTACGAGCTCCGCTACTGGCTGGCCGCGGGGGGCATCGATCCCGACCGTGACCTGCGCCTGACGGTCGTGCCGCCGCCGCGCATGGCCGAAAGCCTGCGCCTCGGCCTGGTCGACGGGTACTGCGTCGGCGAGCCATGGAACAGCCGCACGGTCGAGGCAGGGCTCGGCCGCATCGTGGCCACCAGCGGCGAGATCTGGTCCGGCCGCATCGAGAAGGTGCTGGGCGTGACCGAGGACTGGGCCGCCCGCCACCCCGCGACCCACCGCGCCCTGATCCGCGCGCTGATCGAGGCCGGGCGCTGGCTCGACGAGCCCTGCAACCACGCCGAGGCGGCGCGCCTGCTGGCCGCGCCGGGCTTCGTGGACGCGCCGGCCTCGATGATCGAGGCCTCCCTGGCCGGCCGGATCCGGCGCGCGCCGGGGGCGGCCCCCACCGCGGAGCCCGGCTTCTACGCCTTCCATCGGCACGCCGCCAACTTCCCCTGGCGCAGCCAGGCGGTCTGGTACCTGACGCAGATGCTGCGGTGGGGCCAGGTCGACCGTCCGCTGGACCTCGCGGCGACGGCCGATGCCGCGTTCCGCCCGGACATCTTCCGAGAGGCCGTGGCCGGCCTCGGGCTCGTCTGCCCGGTCTCCGACCACAAGCCCGAGGGGGCGCATGCCGGACCCTGGACCCTGGATGCGGGCGGAACGCCGATCGCCATGGGCCCCGACCGCTTCCTGGACGGCCGCGTCTTCGATGCGGCCGACCCGCTGAGCTACCTGCGCGACCTGCCCATCAAGAGCGATCGCGCGCCTTCCGCCGCCACCGGCGTCACAGCCGCCTGACCCCCCGCCTGACCCCCCGCCTGACCCCCCGCCAGCCACGTGCCGGCACGCATGAGCCCGCCAGCATGAGAAGGAGCCCGCCATGACCGACCGGACCCCGAACCCCTCCGCCCCCGCCGCGGCGCTCAGCCGGCGCACGCTCCTGAAATCCGGTGCGGCCGCGGTGGGCGCGGGCGCCCTGGCCCGTGCGGCCTTTCCGGGCGGCGCATGGGCGGCCGCTCTCGACACGCCCGAGACCACCCGGGCGGTGCTGGGCTTCATCGCGCTGACCGATGCCGCGCCGCTGATCGTCGCCCAGGAGCGCGGCCTCTTCGCCAAGCACGGCATGACCGAGGTCCAGGTCCAGAAGCAGGCGTCCTGGGGCACGACCCGCGACAACCTGGAGCTGGGCTCGACGGGCGGCGGGATCGACGGCGCGCACATCCTGACGCCGATGCCCTACCTGATGAGCGCGGGCCGGATCACCAAGAACAACATCAAGCTGCCCATGCATATCCTGGCCCGGCTGAACACCGACGGTCAGGCCATCTCGGTGGCGGCGTCCTATAAGGACCTGCCGGTGGGGCTCGACTCCTCGCCCCTCAAGGCCGCCTTCGCCGACGCCCGGAAGGCGGGCCGGGAGGTCAAGTGCGCCATGACCTTCCCGGGCGGCACCCACGATCTGTGGATCCGCTATTGGCTGGCCGCCGGCGGCATCGACCCCGACCGTGACGTCTCCACCATCGTCGTGCCGCCGCCCCAGATGGTCGCCAACATGAAGACCGGCACCATGGAGGCCTTCTGCGTGGGCGAGCCCTGGAACGCCCAGCTCGTCACCCAGGGCATCGGCTTCACCGCCGCGTCCACGGGCGAGCTGTGGAGCCGCCACCCCGAGAAGAGCTTCGCGCTGCGCGCCGACTGGGTCGAGAAGAACCCGAAGGCCGCCAAGGCCCTGCTGAGCGCCGTCCTGGAAGCGCAGATCTGGTGCGACAAGCCCGAGAACAAGGAGGAGATGTGCCGGATCATCGCCAAGCGGGAATGGTTGAAGATCGACGTGTCCGACGTGCTCGGCCGCGCGCGCGGCACCCTGGACTACGGGCGCGGCAAGGTCGTCCAGGACAGCCCGCACCTGATGAAGTTCTGGCGCGACCACGCCTCCTATCCCTTCCGCAGCCATGATCTCTGGTTCCTGACCGAGGACGTGCGCTGGGGCTACCTGCCGTCCTCGACGGACCTGAAGGCGATGGTCGCCGAGGTCAACCGCGAGGACCTCTGGCGCGCCGCCGCCAAGGGCCTGGACGTGCCGGCCGGCGAGATCCCCGGCTCGACCTCGCGCGGCGTGGAGACCTTCTTCGACGGCAAGGTCTTCGATCCCGAGAACCCCGGGGCCTATCTCGCCAGCCTTCCCATCGCCCGCGTCTGAGCGCCGCAAGCCCAGGAGACCGACCATGTCGGCCATCACCGAAACGCGCATCCTCGCTGGCGATTCCGCCGCCGGCCGTCTTCTCCGCCGGGCCGGCGGGCGTCTGCTCGACGCCCTGCGCGGCGTGCTGCCGCCGCTCGCGGCGCTTGTCCTCGTGCTGGGCGCCTGGCAGATCCTGTGCAGCCAGCCCGGCGCGGCGCTTCCCTCGCCCGCGAAGGTGGTCGCGGACACCTGGGGCCTGATCGCCGACCCGTTCTTCGACAACGGCGGCACCGACAAGGGCCTGTTCTGGCACCTGTCGGCAAGCCTGAAGCGGGTCGCGACCGGGTTCTCCCTGGCCGCGGCCGCCGGGATCCTGCTGGGCGTGCTGATCGGCCAGAGCCGGCTGGCCTTCAAGGGTCTCGATCCACTGTTCCAGGTCCTGCGCACGGTGCCGCCGCTGGCCTGGCTGCCGATCTCGCTCGCGGCCTTCCGGAACGCCGACCCCTCGGCGATCTTCGTGATCTTCATCACCGCGATCTGGCCGATCATCCTAAACACGGCCGTCGGCATCCGGCAGATCCCCGAGGACTACCGGAACGTCGCCCGCGTGATTCGGCTCTCGCCGCTCGAATACTTCTTCCGGATCATGCTGCCGGCGACGGTGCCCTACATGTTCACGGGCCTCAGGATCGGCATCGGCCTGTCCTGGCTCGCCATCGTCGCGGCCGAGATGCTGATCGGCGGCGTGGGCATCGGCTTCTTCATCTGGGACGCCTGGAACAGCTCGCTGATGAGCGAGATCGTCCTGGCGCTCGTCTATGTCGGCATCGTGGGCTTCGTGCTCGACCGCCTGATCGCCGGCGTGGGCCGGCTGGTCTCGGGTCGGCGCGTGGCCCGGAACTGAGGGAGGTCGTCATGACCGCCGCCTATCTCGGGATCGAGGGCGTCTCCATGGAGTTCGGCAAGGGCCGCGCCGCCTTCATGGCCCTCAAGGACGTCTCGCTGCGCATCGCGAAGGGCGAGTTCGTCTCCATCATCGGCCATTCCGGCTGCGGCAAGTCCACGGTCCTGAACATCGTCGCCGGCCTGCTGAAGAGCACGCGCGGCGGGGTCGTGCTGGAGGGCCGCGAGGTCGACGAGCCGGGGCCCGACCGCGCGGTCGTCTTCCAGAACCATTCGCTCCTGCCCTGGCTCAGCGTCTACGACAACGTCCGCCTGGCGGTCGACAAGGTCTCGGGCGCAAAGCGCAGCCGGGCCGAGAGGCACGACTGGGTCATGCACAACCTGCGCCTCGTCCACATGGAGCAGGCGGCGAGGAAGCTGCCGGACGAGATCTCGGGCGGCATGAAGCAGCGCGTCGGCATCGCGCGCGCCCTTGCCATGGAGCCCAAGGTCCTGCTGATGGACGAGCCCTTCGGCGCGCTTGACGCGCTGACCCGCGCGCATCTCCAGGACAGCCTGATGGAGATCCACTCGGCCCTCGGCAACACGGTGATCATGATCACCCACGACGTGGACGAGGCGGTGCTCCTCTCGGACCGCATCGTGATGATGACCAACGGTCCCGCCGCCACGATCGGCGAGGTGCTGGAGGTTCCGCTGGCCCGGCCGCGCGACCGCCTGGCGCTCGCCTCGGACCCCGACTACGCGCGCTGCCGCGGCGAGGTGATCCGCTTCCTCTACGAGCGGCACCAGCGTCCCGCGGCCTGAGCCCCGAAAGGCGATCCCATGAAGGAAAAGCTCATCCTCGTCGGCAACGGCATGGCCGGCGTGCGCACGCTCGAGGAGCTGCTCGCCCGGGCTCCCGACCGCTACGACATCACGGTCTTCGGCGCCGAGCCGCACCCGAACTACAACCGCATCATGCTGTCGCCGGTGCTGGCCGGCGAGAAGCGGTTCGAGGAGATCGTCCTCAACGACCGCGCCTGGTACGAAGCCAACGGGATCACGCTCGTGACCGGCGAGCGCGTCGAGTCCGTGGACCTGGCGTCCAGGACCGTGCTCTCGGCCGCAGGGCGCAGCATGGCCTACGACAGACTGCTGCTGGCGACGGGGTCGGACCCGATCATGATCCCCGTCCCCGGCCGCGACCTTCCGGGCGTCGTGACGTTCCGCGACCTCGCGGACGTGGATGCGATGCTGGCGGCCTCTGCCCGGGGCGGCGAGGCGGTGGTGATCGGCGGCGGGCTTCTCGGGCTCGAGGCCGCCAACGGCCTTGCCGCGCGCGGCATGAGGGTGACCGTCCTCCACCTGATGGCGACCGTGATGGAGCGCCAGCTCGACAAGGCGGCGGGCTTCCTGCTGCAGCGCGCGCTGGAGACCCGCGGGATCACAGTCCTGACAGGCGCGGATACCGGCGAGATCTACGGAACCGGCCGGGTCGAGGGCGTGCGCCTGAAGGACGGGCGTGAGATCCCGGCCGGGCTGGTGGTGATGGCGGTCGGCATCCGGCCGAGCACCGCCCTGGCCCGCGCGGCGGGCCTCGCGGTCGAGCGCGGCGTCGTGGTCGACGATCGCATGCTTACCTCGGACCCGGCGGTCCTGGCAGTCGGAGAATGCGTCCAGCATCGCGGCGCGACCTACGGCCTCGTCGCCCCGCTCTGGGAGATGGCGAAGGTGGCGGCCGACCAGCTCGCCGGCCGGGCCGACAGCCTCTACCAGGGCTCGGTGACCAGCACGAAGCTGAAGGTGACCGGGATCGACGTCTTCTCGGCCGGCCGCTTCGACGGCAGCGACGGCGAGGACATCGTGTTCCGCGATGCGGCCCGCGGGGTCTACAAGCGGCTGGTGGTCAAGGACGGGCGCATCGAGGGCGCCGTGCTCTACGGCGACGTCGCCGATGGGCCGTGGTACTTCCAGCTCCTGAAGGACGGGGCCGATGTCTCGGACCTCCGCGAGACGCTGATCTTCGGCCAGGGGGCGGGGGCCGCCGCCCGCGACCCTAGGGCCGCCGTTGCGGCGCTCTCCGACGAGGCGGAGATCTGCGGCTGCAACGGCGTGTGCAAGGGTAAGATCGTCTCGGCCATCGCCGAGAAGGGCCTGACGACCCTGGACGACGTGCGCAGCCACACGAAGGCCTCGGCCTCGTGCGGGTCCTGCACCGGGCTGGTCGAGCAGCTCCTCTCGCTCACGCTGGGCGACGGGTATGCCGCGGAATCCGCGACGGCCAAGCCCATGTGCAAATGCACGGCCCATCCGCACGACGACGTGCGGCGCCTGATCAAGGCCAAGAACCTGCGCTCGATCCCCGAGATCATGCAGGAGCTGGAATGGCGCACGGCAGAGGGTTGCGGCCATTGCCGCCCGGCCCTGAACTACTATCTGCTGGCCGCCTGGCCTGGCGAGTACGTGGACGATTCCCAATCGCGCTTCGTGAACGAGCGCGTGCACGCCAACATCCAGAAGGACGGCACCTATTCGGTGGTCCCGCGCATGTGGGGCGGCCTCACCAACGCCGCCGAGCTGCGCGCCATCGCCGACGTCGTGGACAAGTTCAGGATCCCGACCGTGAAGGTGACGGGCGGCCAGCGCATCGATCTTCTCGGCGTGCGCAAGGAGGACCTGCCGGCGGTCTGGGCCGACCTGAATGCGGCCGGGATGGTCTCGGGCCACGCCTATGCCAAGGGGCTGCGCACGGTGAAGACCTGCGTCGGCTCGGAATGGTGCCGGTTCGGCACGCAGGATTCCACCGGCATGGGCGTGAAGCTCGAGCGCATGACCTGGGGGTCCTGGGCCCCGCACAAGATCAAGCTCGCAGTCTCGGGCTGCCCGCGCAATTGCGCCGAGGCCACCATCAAGGACTTCGGCGTGGTGGCAGTCGACAGCGGCTGGGAACTCCATGTCGGCGGCAACGGCGGCATGAAGGTCCGGGCCTGCGACTTCCTGTGCAAGGTCGCGACCGAGGAGGAGGTGCTGGAGTATTGCGGCGCCTTCCTGCAGCTCTACCGCGAGGAGGCCCGCTATCTGGAGCGCACCGCGCCCTGGATCGAGCGCGTCGGCCTCGACTACGTGAAGCGCCGCATCGTCGAGGATGCCGAGGGCCGGCGCGACCTGCACGCGCGCTTCCTCTTCTCCCAGAGCTTCTCCCAGGACGACCCCTGGGCCCAGCGCGCGACCGGCGGCGTGGACCGCCACGAATTCTCGAAACTTGCCGAGGTGGGGTGAGCCATGCTGGACCGCGTCAACTGGATCGATGTCGGCCTCGTCGAGGACATTCCGGCGCGCGGCGCCCGGACGATCGCGACCCCGCTCGGCGAGGTGGCGGTGTTCCGGACCGGCGCGGGCGAGGTCTTCGCCCTGATGAACCGCTGCCCGCACGCGAACGGGCCGCTTTCGGAAGGCATCGTGCACGACCGGCACGTCACCTGCCCCCTGCACGGGCGGGTGATCAGCTTGGCCACGGGCCGCATGAGGGACCCTGATACCGGCTGCACGCCGACGCTGCCGGTCCAGGTCGGGGAGGACGGGGTGATCCGCCTCGCCCTGGTGCCGAGCTTCGCCAATGCCTGACCTGCACCTCCCGGGCACCGTCGCCTCATTGGCGGACGGAGCGGCGGATGGGGCAGCGGATGGGGCAGCCACCGCGACCACCTGTCCCTATTGCGGGGTCGGCTGTGGTGTTTTGGCCGCGCCGGGGAGGGTCTCGGGCGACCCCGCCCATCCCGCCAATGCCGGCCGGCTGTGCTCGAAGGGCGGCGCCCTTGCCGAGACGCTGGGGCCCGAGGGGCGGCTGCTGGCGCCCGAGATCGGCGGGCGCCAGGCCGGCTGGGACGAGGCGCTCGGGCTGGTGGCCCGGCGCTTCGCCGAGACGATCGCGGCCTACGGACCGGATTCCGTGGCCTTCTACGTCTCCGGGCAGCTCCTGACCGAGGATTACTACGTCGCCAACAAGCTGATGAAGGGCTTCATCGGCAGCGCCAACATCGACACCAACTCGCGCCTGTGCATGGCCTCGACCGTGGCGGGGCATGTCCGGGCCTTCGGCGCCGACCTGGTGCCCGGCTGCTACGAGGACCTCGAACTCGCGGATCTCGTCGTGCTGGTCGGCAGCAATGCCGCCTGGTGCCATCCCGTGCTGTTCCGCCGCCTGCAGGCCGCGCGCGAGCGGCGCGGCACGCGTCTGGTTGTGATCGATCCCCGGCGCACGGCCACCTGCGACGGGGCGGACCTGCATCTGGCCCTGCGCCCGGGCACCGACGTGGCGCTGCTCGCCGGCCTGCTCGCCCATATGGACCGGACCGGCGCGGTCGACCGGGACTTCCTGGAATCCCGCACCACCGGCTTCGATGCGGCGCTCGCCGCCGCACGGGCGTCCTGCCCGGACGCGGCCGCCACCGCGCGCGCCTGCGGCCTGGACGAGACCGACGTCGCCCGCTTCTTCGACTGGTTCGCGGCCACCGAACGGGCGGTCACCTGCTGGTCCCAGGGCGTCAACCAGGCCAGCCGCGGCACCGACAAGGTCAACGCCATCCTGAACCTGCACCTCGCGACGGGGCGCATCGGGCGGCCCGGAATGGGCCCGCTTTCCCTGACGGGCCAGCCGAATGCCATGGGTGGGCGCGAGGTCGGCGGGCTGGCGAACCAGCTTGCCGCCCATATGGGCTTCTCGGACGAGGCGCGGGACCGCGTGGCCCGGTTCTGGGGGGCGCCCGCCGTCGCGCCAGGGCCGGGGCTCAAGGCCGTGGACCTTTTCCGCGCGGTCGGGCAGGGGCGCGTAAGGGCTGTCTGGGTGATGGCGACCAACCCCGCGGCCAGCCTGCCCGAGGCGGACCGCGTCGCGGCGGCGCTTGCGGGCTGCGACTTCGTCGTGGTGTCGGACTGCGTGCGCCGCACCGACACCGTGCGCGCCGCCCATGTTCTGCTGCCCGCCGCCGGCTGGGGCGAGAAGGACGGCACCGTCACCAATTCCGAGCGGCGGATCTCGCGCCAGCGCGCCTTCGTGGCGCCGCCGGGCGATGCGCGGCCGGACTGGTGGATCGTGACCCAGGTCGCGCGGCGCATGGGCTGGGCGGACCGCTTTCCCTACGAGAGCCCGGCCGAGATCTTCCGCGAGCACTGCGCGCTATCCGCCTTCGAGAACGACGGCGGCCGGGCCTTCGACCTGGGCGGGCTCGCGGGGCTGGACGATACCGCCTACGACGCGTTGGCCCCCGTCCAGTGGCCGGTACCGGCCCATGCCGCCTGCGGCACTGCCCGGCTCTTCGCCAATGGGCGCTTCCAGACGCCCGACGGGCGGGCCCGCCTCGTGGCGGTCGCGCCGGAGGATCCCGCGCGCATGCCGGGACCGGACTTCCCCCTGGTGCTCAACACCGGCCGGCTGCGCGACCAGTGGCACACCATGACGCGCACCGGAAGGTCGGCCCGGCTGTCCGCCCACGAGCCCGAGCCCTTCGTCGCCGCGCATCCCGACGCGCTGCCGCCCGGCCTCGCTGACGGGGGCTTCGCTGCGGTCGAGACGGAGGCGGGCCGCGCGCTCCTGCGCCTGCGCGCCGATGCGGGGCAGCGCCCCGGCACTCTGTTCATGCCCATGCACTGGAGCCGCAGCACCGCCGCGGCCGGCGGGGCGGGGCCGCTGGCCAGCGCGGCCGTCGATCCCGTGTCCGGCCAGCCCGAGCTCAAGCATGCGCCGGCCCGTATCGAGGCATGGATCCCGGCCTGGAGCGGCTTCCTGATCGCGCGGGAGCCGGTCGCGCTGGACGTGGCGCCCTACTGGGCGCGGCGCCAGGGCCGCGACTGCCAGATCCATGCCCTGGCCGGACAGGACCTGCCGGACCTGTCCCCCGCGGCCCTTCTTGGCGCCGCCGGCGGGGCCGAGGAGATCGAGCTGACCGACCTGGGCCGCGGCCGCTACCGCTGGGCACGGCTGCAGGGCGACCGGCTGCTCGCCTGCCTGTTCGTCGCGCCGGGCGGCCCCACGCAGCCCGGCGCCTGGATCGAGGAGCTGTTCTCGCGCACGGCGCTGACCTCCGAGGAGCGGCGCTGGCTGCTCAGCGGCCGGAGCCCGGCTGCGCGCCCGGACGAGGGGCCCGTCGTCTGCGCCTGCATGCAGGTGGGCCGCGACCGGATCCTGGCGGCCTGCCGGGAAGGCGGTGCCGCCAGCGTCGAATCGCTGGGCGTCGCCACGGGCGCCGGCACCAACTGCGGATCCTGCATCCCGGAACTCAAGGAGCTGATCGCCCATGCCCGACATCGGCCTGCCGCCTGAGCCCGCCCAGCCGGGTCTGCCCTACCTTCCGCTGTTCCTGGAAGCCGGCGGGCGCACGGCCCTGGTCCTCGGCGGCGGGGCCGCTGCCGTCGCCAAGACGGCGCTGCTGCGCCGCGCCGGCATGCGCGTGCGCGTCGTCGCCCACACGCTCGAGGCCGAGCTGGCGCTGCTGGCGATGACGGGCGCTGTCGAGCACCGCGCCCGGGGTTTCGAGGAGGACGACCTGGACGGTGCGGTGCTGGCGGTCGACGCCAGCGGGGACGAGGCGCTGACGCCGCGCGTGGTGGCAGCCGCCCGGGCCGCCCGCGTGCCGCTGAACGTGGTGGACCGGCCGGCCTTCTGCGACTTCATCTTTCCCGCGATCCTCGACCGCAGCCCGGTCATGGTCGCAATCTCGACCGGTGGGCTGGCCCCGGCGCTGGCGCGCCTGATACGCCAGCGGCTGGAGCTGGCGATCCCCGCGGCCTTCGGTCGGCTCGCCCGCCTGGCGGGGTCCATGCGCGGGCTCGTCGCAGCGCGCCTTCCCGCGGGCGAGCGGCGCCTGCGCTTCTGGGACGCGGCGCTGGCGGGCCCCCCTGCCGAGCTGGTGCTGGCCGAGCGCGATGCCGAGGGGCGGATCGCCTTCGAGCGCCTGCTGGACGCCCATGCGGCCGGGCTGGACGAGCCGGCGCCGCCGGTCCTGCTGGTCGGCGCGGGGCCCGGCTCGCCCGAGCTACTGACGGTCGCCGCGGTCCGCGCGATCCAGGGGGCGGACGTGATCCTGCACGACGACCTGGTTGGGCCCGGCATCCTCGATCTGGCGCGGCGGGATGCGCGGCTGATCCGCGTCGGCAAGCGGGCAGGACAGCATTCGGCCCGACAGGAGGAGATCAACGCCCTGCTGCTGAAGCATGCGCGCACCGGTGCGCGCGTCGTCCGGCTGAAGGGCGGCGATCCCTTCCTGTTCGGCCGCGGGGGCGAGGAGGCCGAGCACCTCGCGGCGCACGGCGTCGCCGTGCGCGTGATCCCCGGCGTGACCGCGGCGCTGGGCTGCGCCGCCTCGGCCGGGATCCCGCTGACCCATCGCGGCGTGGCGCGGGCGCTGCATCTGGTCACCGGTCATTCGCGCGATGGCGGCCTGCCGGGCGACATCGACTGGGAGGCGCTGGCCCGGGCCGGCGGCACCATCGCAGTCTATATGGGGCGCGAGGCGCTGCCGGCCCTCGCGGCGCGCCTGGCCGAGGCCGGCATGCCCGCCGACACGCCGGCCATCGCCATCGAGAATGGGACCCGCCTGGACGAGCGGCGTTGCCGTGCGCCCCTGGGCGAGCTGCCCGACCGGGTCCGGGCCGAATTGCCGGGGCGGGGGCCGACCCTGGTGATCGTCGGTGCCGTGGCGGCGCTGGGCGGCGCAACCGTCCCCATGTCAGTGGCGGCGGAGTCGCTCTCCGCCACCGTCTGAGGCCGCAGGAACGGCGCATGGCGCCGTCCCGGCACTGCCTGCGGCATTCTGTCCGGTGTGAAGGCCCGGGGGCGGAGTGCAACCTTCGGAGGATCGGATGCCGGTCGCTCCTTGGTCGCGGCAGGCAGGCCGCGTCCCGGCGCGCGCCGCGGCAAGACCGCTCCCCGCCAAGCGAGGCCCCTGGATGGATCGTGCATCCCTCACGCCTGCCGAGCGGCAGGCGCAGATCGTCGAACGCATCGCCAGCACGGGTATCGACGAAGCGGTGATCGAGAGGCTCGTGCGCGCCTTCTACGGCAAGGTGCGGCAGGACCCGCTGCTCGGTCCCGTCTTCGAGGCCGCGATCTCCGACTGGGAGACGCACCTGCGTCATCTTATGGACTTCTGGTCCTCGGTGACCCTGATGACCGGGCGGTTCAACGGCCGACCCATGCAGACCCATGCCCGGATGGATATCGGCGTCGGGCATTTCTCCCGCTGGCTCGAGCTCTTCCGCGAGACCGCGGCCGAGGTCTGTACCCCCGCCGCGGCCGCCATCTTCGTCGACAGGGCCGAGCGGATCGGCCGGAGCCTGCTGGCCGGGCGGGCCCATCTCGCCTGACCGGGACCTCCGAGGGCACCTGTCCCTTCGGCAGGGCATGGCGATGCCGCCCGTCCGCCACTGTTGAGCGGTTGTCGGAGCGGACAGGAGGATATCCCATGGCACGCGAGGATAAGACCCGGCCCGACATGCCGGATTGGCGGCGTCTCGGCCCCCATCACGAAGCCAGCGACGAAGACCGGCGCAGGGAAGGTCCGGCCGGTCCGACCGATGCCGAACGGCCGAGCTGGAAGCCGCGCGGGACGGAAGACCGTCGCAGCACGGAAGATCGGTAGGAAGGGCGATCTGGCGCTTCCCGGCGGTTGCGCCTATCCTGCCTGCCCGAGGGCCTCGGGACCGGGCTATGTCATGTATCGCCCCAAATACGTCACCGAATGGGATGGAATCTTCCACGTGCTCGCCGGCATGCCGGAGCTGCTGGTGGACACCTATCTGGCCCGGTGCGGCTTCAGCCGGGTCGAGGGGCATCGGGCCTTCTCCAACGGGCAGATCGTCGTCAGCCTCGTCGGGTGCGGGGACATATGGTCGAGCCCGGGGTGGCGCCTGGTCGGCCAGGCACCGGAGCGCTTCTTCGTTCTGCGCCGCATCGGCGTGCGCCAGCCGCGGACGGTGCCGGACCACGCCCTGAGCTGAGGTGCGCTGTATTGAGGCCCGCGGATCCGTGCCTTCAGCTCAGATCGTACCAGACCCCGTCCTGACGGCAGATCAAGCCCTTGCCCTGGCGCTCGAATCCGTTCGTGCGGTATTCGCGGACCACGGCGCGGCAGACCGTTTCGTCCTCGCTTGGCTCGGCGGCACCGACGGCCACGCGGCCGGCGGCGCCCGTGGCGGGGTTGGTCCAGGCGGTCTCGGCCTGTGCGGGCGCCTCGGCGATCTTCAGCAGCGCCGCGGCCTCGGCCGGCCGGTCCTTGTCGGGCACCAGCGCCGTGGCCTCGCGCGAGCGCTCGGCCTCGGCATAGGCCTCTTCCAGGATGCGCTGCTCGTCCGCCGCGGCCTTCAGCGACGCCGTCGCATCCCAGGCGTGCCGGGCTCCTGCAGGAAGCCCCTGTGCGGCGCCCAGGCCACCGGTCAGCGTGCCGATCACGAGCCGTCCGGCAAGGCCGGGCCCGTACTCGCGGGCGATCTCCGCCGCCGCCTTGCCGACGAGATCGGGCGGGCGCGGGCCCGCGACGATGCCGTCGGCGACCCTCTTCAGCGGCACGCCGAGCTGCTCCAGGGACACCGGCTCCTCCGCCGGCGCCACAGGGGCTGCGGGCTGCGCGGCTTGACCCGCTCCCGGCGGCTGGACCGCTCCACCGAGCATGCTCGCCAGCCGGGCCTCATACCCGGATCCAGCCTGCTCCAGCGTCGCGCAGCCCGCGGCCAGCGCCGCCCAGACCCCAAGCAGGGCGGTCGCCCCGACAGTCCAGCTCTCAGCCATCGCGCAGATCCCTCCTTCGGCTGCGGAAAGGCGCGAGGCTATCGCATTGCGGTGTGGCCGTTGTGAGGCATCGGTCCCCTCGGGGCGCGGGACGCGGGGTAGGATGGGGCCCGTGCTTGCCAAGCCCCGCGCGATTGCTAACCTTCCTGGCCCCATCCGGAGCGGATCGCGTCCGTGCCAACAGGACCGGCCCTGCGAACCCGTCCCGGACCATACGATCTTACGAGCGGTTGCCGGGTCGGAAGGACCACGCCGGCCCGAGGTGCGCATGCAGGATAGAACCGTCCCCAGCCCGTCCGTCCGCCCCGCCGCGGGCCCGCGCACGACAGTCAGGCCCGGGAGGCCGCATCCGCTGGGCGCCACCTGGGACGGCAACGGCGTGAACTTCGCGATCTTCTCGGCCAATGCGACGAAGGTCGAGCTGTGCCTCTTCGATAAGTCCGGCACCAGAGAGGTCGAGCGAATCCCGCTGCCGGAATACACCGACGAGATCTGGCACGGATACCTGCCGGACGCGCGGCCGGGCCTACTCTATGGCTACCGGGTCCATGGGCCCTACGAGCCCTCGGCCGGCCATCGGTTCAATCCGAACAAGCTGCTGGTCGACCCTTACGCCCGCGCGCTGCACGGCGCCATCCGCTGGTCGGACGCCCATTTCGGCTACCGCGTCGGCAGCTCGCGCCTGGACCTGTCCTTCGACCGACGGGACAACGCCCGCGCCATGCCCAAATGCCGCGTGGTCGACCCGGCCTTCACCTGGGGCGACGACCGCCCGCCGCGGGTGCCGTGGTCCGACGTGGTGCTGTACGAGACGCATCTGCGCGGCCACACCATGCGGCATCCCGACGTTCCGGCGCCGCTGCGCGGCACCTGCGCGGGCCTGTCATCGCAGCCCGTGATCGCCCATCTGCGCGAGCTCGGCGTCACCTCGGTCGAGCTGCTGCCGGTCCATGCCTTCTGCGACGACCGCCACCTCGTGCAGCAGAACCTCCGGAACTACTGGGGCTACAATACGCTCAACTTCTTCGCGCCGGAGCCGCGCTACCTATCGTCGGGGGCGATCGCGGAGTTCAGGACCATGGTCGCGCGCCTGCACGAGGCCGGGATCGAAGTGATCCTGGACGTGGTCTACAACCACACCGGCGAGGGCAACCAGATGGGCCCGACGCTGAGCTTCCGCGGCATCGACAACGCGTCCTACTACCGTCTCCGCCAGGACAACCGGCGCTACTACGTCGACGACACCGGGACCGGCAACACGCTCGACCTCACCCACCCGCGCGTCCTCCAGCTTGTCATGGATTCGCTGCGCTACTGGGTGACCGAGATGCATGTGGACGGGTTCCGCTTCGATCTCGCGACCACGCTCGCGCGCGAGGCGCATGGCTACGATCCCGGCTCGGGCTTCCTGGACGCCTGCCGCCAGGATCCCGTGCTGCAGACCGCGAAGCTGATCGCCGAGCCCTGGGACATCGGACCTGGCGGCTACCAGGTTGGCGCCTTCCCGCCGGGCTGGGCCGAATGGAACGACCGCTACCGCGACGCAGTCCGGCGCTACTGGCGAGGCGATGCCGGCGTGCTGCCGGAGCTCGCCGCGCGCATTACGGGCTCGGCGGACCTGTTCGAGCGCAAGGGGCGCAGGCCATGGGCCTCGGTCAACTTCGTCACGGCCCATGACGGCTTCACCCTGGACGACCTCGTGAGCTACGAGCGCAAGCACAACGAGGCGAACAAGGAAGGCAATCGCGACGGCCACGACGCCAACCACTCGTCCAACCACGGCGCCGAGGGGCCAACCGCGGATCCGCAGCTACGCGCCCTGCGCGATCGTCAGAAGCGCAACATGCTGGCGACGGTGCTGCTCTCCCAGGGCACGCCCATGCTGCTTGGCGGGGACGAGATCGGCCGCACCCAGCGCGGCAACAACAACGCCTACTGTCAGGACAACGAGATAAGCTGGTTCGACTGGTCCCGCCGCGAGACCGGCCACGAGCTGACGGCCTTCGTCAAGCGCCTGCTGCGGCTGCGGCGCCAGCATCCGGTCCTGCGCCGTCCAGTCTTCCTGCACGGGCGGCAGACCTCGGGCAGTGGCGTCCGGGACATCACCTGGTATACGCCCGACGGAGTCGAGAAGACCTCGGACCAGTGGCGGGATCCCGAGGCCCGCACCCTCGGGGTCCTGCTGAACGGGGAAGCCGGCTTCTACATGGCGCCCGACGGGGCGCCCGCACACGACAGCACCCTGCTGCTCGTGCTCAACGCCTTCCATGGCGTCGTGCCCTTCGTGCTTCCCAGGATTCCCGGGGCGAAGTCCTGGCGCTGCCTGCTCGACACCATGCATCCCGCCGGGGAGCCGGATCCGACGCCGTGGCCCGCCGAGACCCGCTTCAAGGTCGGAGGACGGTCGCTGCTGCTGTTCGAGCTGATTTACTCTTCTGGTAATCCCTAGGGCGCATCATAAAAATCGTGTTCATCCGCCGCACCGGTCGCGACCCATGCCAGACTATGATTTCAGCCATGTCGACTGCGTGCTCTACGAGCCGGAGGCCAATATCCGGCGCCTCGTGCGCGACGTTCTCGGCACGCTGAAGCTCAACCGGGTCCATGCCTGCGAGACCGTGTCGCAGCTCCGCGCCGCGCTTCAGGCCGGGGCGGGGGCCGACCTCGTGATCGCCGACTGCGCAGCCGCGGACGGTGAGGTTCTTGGCATCTTCGTGCAGCTTCGGAACGGTGCGTTTGGCGGCAATCCCTTCTGCGGCCTGATCGGGACCGCCTTCACGCCCACCCAGCAGCTTCTCGTCAAGGTGACCAACAGCGGCGCGGACGCGCTGCTTGTGAAACCGGTGGCGCCGCGCCAGATCCGCGACCGCATCGTGGGCCTCGTCGAGGCGGCGCGGAACTTCGTGGTGACCGCCGACTATGTCGGGCCCGACCGCCGCAAGGGCCCGCGCGAAGGCGGCCAAGCCCAGCTCGTCGAGGTGCCGAACACCCTGCGCCTGAAGGTGACGGGGACCGCGGCAAAGGTGAACCTGCACGAGCTCGTCGAGGCGGCCTCGGCCGAGGTGAACGAGCGCAAGCTGGAGCGCATGGCCTTCCAGGCGGCATTCCTGATCGCATTCGCGCGGCCCGGCCTCGCGGCCCGCACGCATGACCGGCTCGCCTTCGAGCATCTCGGCCGTGTCCCGGCGTTGCTCAACGATCTCGCCGCGCGAATCCCCGGCCATGCCGAGGGAAAGCTGCCCCACGCGTCGGCCCTGGCCCAGACGATCGTCGCCGCGGCGGAGCAGGCGCGCCGGAGCGTCGCCGGCGGGATGCCCGTCGATCTCGGCCCGCTCCTGGTCAGCGTGGCCGAGCTGGTGGTGGAGGTGGCTCCGGCGCGCGACCGCGAGGCCATCATCGCCGAGGTCGAGGCCGCCACCGCCGCCTACCGCGAGCGGATCGAGCGCTTCATCCAGGCCCGGGCCGCGGCGGCAGCGGCTGCGGAAGCCGCCCCGGCTGCGGATGCTGCGGCGGGCGCGGAGCCCACCGAAGTACCGTCCTCGGGCTGAGGCACGGGCCGGCCGGGACAGGTCCGGCAGCGCGCCGGCAAGCGGGCCGAGCGGCGGGGCGGACGGGTTCCGGTGGGGCAGGGAAGATATGCCGCCGGGGCGGCGGAGCAAGCGGGCGTCTGGAACGTTACCCGTTGCGTTTACCCCGTCCCCACAGCGCGAGGATCCCATGGCCCGCTTCGCCCATACCATGCCGTTCGGTGCCGAGATCGGCGATGGTGGCGTACGCTTCAGGCTCTGGGCGCCGTCGGCTGCCGATGTGCGCCTGGTCGTCGAGGGAGGGCCGGAGCTGCCCATGGAAAGGCTCGACGGCGGCTGGCACGAGCTGACGACCGATGCAGCGCGCGCCGGCAGCCGCTATGCCTTCCGGCTTCCGGACGGGCTGCAGGTCCCCGATCCCGCCTCCCGGTTCCAGCAAGACGACGTCCATGGCTTCTCCACGGTCGTCGATCCGCGCAGCTATGAATGGCGGAACACGGCCTGGAAGGGACGGCCCTGGAACGAGACCGTCCTCTACGAGCTGCACGTCGGCACCTTCAGCCCCGAGGGCACCTATGAGGGGCTGCTGCGCCGGCTGGACCATCTGGCCGAGACCGGCGTGACGGCGGTCGAGCTGCTGCCCCTGGCCGAATGTCCCGGGCGCCGCAACTGGGGCTACGACGGCGTCATGCTGTTCGCGCCGGAGGCCGCCTATGGCAGGCCCGAGGAGCTGAAGGCACTCGTCGACGCGGCGCACGAGCGCGGCCTGATGGTCTTCATCGACGTCGTCTACAACCACTTCGGCCCCGAGGGGAACTACCTGCACGCCTATGCGGGGTCGTTCTTCACCGAGCGCCATCACACGCCCTGGGGCGCCGCCATCAACTTCGACGGCTCGGACGCGCGGCCGGTCCGGGACTTCTACATCAACAACGCGCTCTACTGGCTCAACGAGTACCGCTTCGACGGCATCCGCTTCGATGCGGTGCACGCGATCATCGACGATTCGAAGCCGCACATCCTGTTCGAGCTGGCCGAGCGCGTACGTGCCGAGGCGCAGGCCCAGGGTCGCGAGATCCACCTGGTGCTCGAGAACGCGGCCAACGAGTCCCGTTTCCTCGGCCGGGACCAGGGCGGCGCCCTGCGCTATGACGGCCAGTGGAACGACGACTACCACCATGCCGCCCATGTGCTGCTCACGGGCGAATCCGGCGGCTATTACGCCGACTTCGCGGCCGAGCCGCTGCGCATGCTCGGGCGGTCGCTGGCCGAGGGATACATCTTCCAGGGCGAGAAGTCCGAGTTCGAGGGACATCCGCGGGGCGAGCCCTCGACCCATCTGCCGCCCGCGGCCATGGTCAATTTCCTGCAGAACCACGACCAGATCGGCAACCGCGCCTTCGGCGACCGGCTGGCGACGCTTGCGCCGGAGGAGGGGCTGCGCGCCCTGCTGGCCGTCACGCTTCTGGCCCCCCAGACGCCCATGCTGTTCATGGGCGAGGAATGGGGCGCGCGGACGCCGTTCCAGTTCTTCGTGGACTTCCACGGCGAGCTCGCGGACGCGGTGCGCGAAGGGCGGCGCAAGGAGTTCGGATCCTTCAAGGAGTTCCAGGATCCTGAGATGCGGGCCAGGATTCCGGATCCCAACGCCGACGAGACGTTCCAGCGCTCGCATCTCGACTGGTCCGAAAAGGACAAGCCCGAGAACGCCCGGATGCTGTCCTTCGTTCGCGGCCTGCTGCGCCTGCGGGCGGGCGACATGGCTCCGGTGCTCGCGCGGGCCATGCCGGGCGGCCGCTACCGTCTCTGGGATCGCAGCGGGCTCGCGGTAGAATGGCCGCTCCAGGGCGGGGGGACGCTGCGCCTGCTCGCCAATCTCGGCGACGCGCCGATCTCGGACGCCGAGCGTTCCGGCGGCCGCGCCCTGTTCGAGACTCATGCGGGCTCGCGCGCGGAAGGTCAGCTTCCGGCCTGGTCGGCCGGCTTCCATCTGGTGGATTGAGGAAACGGCGAATGGCCTCTTCGGACGAACTCGACCGGCTCGCGCGGCTATTGGGGATCGACCCCTTCTACACGGACATCTGGGGGGAGCGGCGCCAGGTCGCCGAGAGCACCAAGCGCGATCTGGTCGCGGCGATGGGATATGCCTGCGGCACGTCCGAGGAGATCTCGCGCGCCCTGCACGAGCTGGAGGAGCGGCCGTGGCGCAGGCCACTCAGCCCCGTCGGCATCCTGGACCAGGGCGGCTACGCCGCGATCGAGATCGTGCTGCCGGACGGGGCCGCGGCGGTGGCCTGGACGATCCGGCTCGAGGATGGCTCCGAGCGTTCCGGCCGCGCCTCCGGGACCGAGCTGGAATGGCTCGAGGAGCGCCAGGTCGACGGCGCGCCCGTCAAGCGCTGGCGTCTGCACGGGCTGCCGCAGGACCTGCCGCTGGGCTATCACCGGCTGACCGTGAGCGGACCGGTCGAAGCCTCCATGAGCCTGATCGTGGCGCCGGTGCGCTGCCTGGTCCCTGCGGATCTGGTCCCCGACCGGCGGCCCTGGGGTTTCGGGATACAGCTCTATTCGCTGCGCAGCGGCGACAACTGGGGCATGGGCGATCTCGCGGATCTCGGCCGCTTCGCCGAGATCGCCGCGGAGCTCGGCGCGGACGTGGTCGGGCTGAACCCCATGCACGCCATGTTCCCGGCCGATCCCAACAACTACGGCCCCTATTCGCCGTCGAACCGGACCTTCCTGAACGTCCTCTACATCGACATCGCCGGCCTTGCCCAGGAGCTCGGCCAGCAGCTTCCCGGGGATGCGGAGACGCAGGGCCGGATCGCAGCCCTGCGCGGGGCCGAGCTGATCGACTACCCCGCCGTATCGGCCTTGAAGATGCCCGCGCTGGAGCGGCTGTTCGAAGCGTTCCAGGCGCGCGGCGGCGACCGCGCCTTCGACGCCTGGCGGGCCGAGCGCGGCGTGGCGCTCGAGCGGCAGGCGCTGTTCGACGCGCTGCACGAGCGGTTCTATGGCGGCGAGGAGCTGTGGGACTGGCGCCGCTGGCCCGAGGGGTTCCGGCGGCCCGACGGCGAGGGGGCAGTGGCCTTCGCGCGCGACAGGGCCGACCGCGTGACCTTCTTCGCCTGGCTGCAGTGGGTCTCCGACCGCCAGTTCGAGGCCGCGGCCGAGCGCGGACGGCGGGCAGGGCTCGGGATCGGCTTCTATCGGGACCTCGCGATCGCCAGCAACCCTGGCGGCGCCGCGTCCTGGTCCGACCCAGACGTCGTGCTCGCGGACGCCTCGGTCGGCGCGCCGCCGGACATCTTCAACCCCAAGGGCCAGAACTGGGGCCTGGCGCCGCTCTCGCCCGTGGGGTTGCTCGAGCATGCCTACCTGCCGTTCATCGAGGCGGTGCGGGCGACCATGCGCCATGCGGGCGCCATCCGGATCGACCACGCCATGGGCCTGCGGCAGCTCTACTGGATCCCCGCGCGCGAGAACCACGAAGGCGGCGCCTATGTGCGCTATCCGCAGCGCGACCTGCTGCGGCTCGTCGCGCTGGAGAGCCACCGCGAGCGCTGCGCCGTGATCGGGGAGGCGCTGGGGACCGTCCCCGAGGGCTTCCTGGACGAGCTGGCGGAGGCCGGGATCCAGGCCTACTCGCTGCTCTACTTCGAGCGCGAGAAGGACGATTCCTTTAGGCCGCGCGAGGCCTATCCCCGGGATGCGCTGGTCTCGGTGACGACCCACGACCTCGCGACGCTCAAGGGCTGGTGGGTCAGGCGGGACCAGGAATGGCGCCGCGAGCTCCATCTCTTCAAGGACGAGGACGCCTACCGCAAGGAGAAGTCCGATCGCGAGCAGGATCGCGGACGCCTGGTCAAGGCGCTGGTCGAGGCGGACGCGTGGCCGTCCGACGCGCCGCCACCGGACGAGGTCGGGCCGGAACTCGCGGCGGCGGTGCACCGTTTCCTCGCCGAGACACCCGGAAGCATCATGCTGATCCAGATCGAGGACGCCCTCGGCGAGGAGGAGCAGCCGAACCTGCCGGGCACGACGACCGAACACCCGAACTGGCGCCGCCGCCTGCCGCTCGACCTCGAGGACCTCGCGGGAAACCCCTTCCTGAAGGCCGTGGTCGAGGCCACGCGCGCCGGCCGCCGAACAAGAGGCTGAGCCGCCATGTCCGAGCAGACTTCCAACCCGTCCTCCGAGCAGCGCACGGCCCCCCCGGCGGTGCCGCTCGCGACGGTCCGCTTCCAGTTCACCAAGGACTTCCGCTTCGAGCACGCGGCGGCGCTGGTGCCCTATCTGGCCTCACTGGGGATCAGCCATATCTACGCCTCGCCCTTTTTGAAGGCGCGCAGCGGTTCGACCCATGGCTACGACATCATCGGCCATGCCGAGTTCAACCCGGAGATCGGCTCGCACGAGGACTTCGAGCGCATGGTCGTGGCGCTGCACGCCCATGGCATGGGGCTGATCCTCGATTTCGTGCCGAACCACATGGGTGTCGGCGGGCACGACAACGCCTGGTGGCTCGACGTGCTGGAATGGGGGCGCACCTCGCCCTTCGCGTCGTTCTTCGACATCGAATGGGACCCGGTGGAAAGCGCGCTGTCCGGCAAGGTCCTGCTGCCGGTGCTGGGCGATCATTACGGGCTCGTGCTGGAACGCGGAGAGCTGGAGCTGCGGCTCGACGAGCAGCGTGGCACGCTCAGCGTCTGGTACTACGACCACCGCTTCCCGGTCGCGCCCGCGTGCTATCCCGGCGTCTTCGCACGTGCCCGCGAGGCGCTGGGCGAGTCCGGCAAGGCGCTCGACCCGCTGATCGAGGGCTTCGAGCGGATCGGTCATGCCGGGCCGAGCGTGCAGGAGCAGGCACTGGCCCGGCGCGAGGCCGACGAGCTGCGCCGCCAGCTCGCGGCGCTGCTGGTGTCGGATCCCGCCGCGGCCGAGGCGGTGCGGAGCGCCGTCGCCGCCTACAAGGGCAGCCCCGAGGATCCCGGGAGCTGGGTGCCCCTGCACGAGCTGATCGAGGCGCAGGCCTACCGCCTTGCCTTCTGGCGCGTCGCCTCGGACGAGATCAACTACCGCCGCTTCTTCGACGTGAACGACCTGGCGGGACTGCGGATCATCGAGAACGACCAGCTCTTCGAGCTCGCCCACCAGCTCGTCTTCCGCCTGATCGGGGACGGCAAGCTGCAGGGCCTGCGGCTCGACCATATCGACGGGCTCTACGATCCCGTCGCCTATTGCCGCAAGCTGCAGGACCGGGCGGGCTACCTGCTGATCCAGGCCCATGCCTCGGGGCGCGGCATGGCGCCGCCGCAGCACCCCACGCTCGCCCTGCGCGAGCCGCTCTACCTGTTGGTCGAGAAGATCCTGGCCCATGACGAGAAGCTGCGGCCGGACTGGCCGGTCTCGGGGACCACGGGCTACGAGTTCATGAACCTCGTGCATGGGCTCTTCGTGGACCCTGCCGGCGAGCAGCCGCTGACCGAGGCCTACGAGCGCTTCATCCGGCGCGAGGCCGATTACGGCGAGGTCGCGGCGGAGGCCAAGCGCCTGATCATCACCAGCAATCTCGCCAGCGAGCTGAAGGTGCTGAGCAGCATGCTCTACCGGCTGGCGCGCCAGAACTGGTCCACGCGCGACTTCACGCTGACCGGGCTGCGGGGGGCCCTGGTCGACGTCGCGACCTACTTCCCGGTCTACCGCACCTACGTGACAGGAGAGCACATCGACGAGACCGACCGCATGTACATCGACCGGGCGGTGGAAGCCGCGAAGCTGAACACGCGGGCCCCGGATCTCAGCATCTACGACTTCCTGCGCAGCGTGCTGACCACCGACCTCGCGCGCGATCCCGGCAAGGGCTACGTGGCCGAGGACGTGATCCGCTTTGCGATGAAGTTCCAGCAGTTCACCGGGCCGGTCACCGCGAAGGCGGTCGAGGACACGACCTTCTACCGCTTCTTCCGGCTGGTTTCGCTGAACGAGGTCGGCGGCGAACCGGCCGTCTGGGGGACCCGGCCCGAGACGTTCCACAAGGCCAATGACGAGCGGCTGCGGGCCCTGCCTTTCTCCATGCTGGCGACGGCGACCCACGACCACAAGCGCGGCGAGGATACCCGCGTCAGGATCGACGTGATCAGCGAGATCGCGGCGGACTGGGCGGCACGTGTGGAGCGCTGGGCCGGCATGAACCGGGCGCGGGTCGCTCGGATCGACGGCCGGCCGGCTCCGGGCTTGAACGACCAGTATCTGTTCTACCAGACAGTCGTCGGCGCCTGGCCACTGGAACTGCGCGCGCCCGATTCAGACGGCCTCGGCGACTTCGCCGAGCGGATCCTGGCCTACATGCTGAAGGCCACGCGCGAGAGCAAGCACCGCACGAGCTGGACGGCGCCGGACCAGCGCTACGAGAAGGCGCTGGAGAGCTTCGTGCGCACCGTCCTCGATCCCGCCCAGTCCGGCGAATTCCTGCGTGATCTCGTAGCTTTCCAGAAACGCATCGCGGTCGCGGGCGCGGTGAACGGGCTGGCGCAGACCCTGCTGCGGCTGACCGTGCCCGGAGTGCCCGATCTCTACCAGGGCACGGAGTTCTGGGACCAGTCGCTGGTGGACCCCGACAACCGCCGCCCGCCCGACTGGGAGGCGCGGCGGCAGGCGCTGGAGGCCGGCGGCGACGCGGCGGATGCCTCGGCGTTGTTGGAGAGCTGGCGCGATGGCCGGATCAAGCAGCACGTGATCGCCTCGACCCTGAGATGGCGCCAGCGCTGCCCCGCGCTGTTCGCGTTGGGCGAGTACGTGCCGGTCGCAGCCGAAGGCGAGCACGCCGAGCGCGTGCTGGCGTTCCTGCGCCGGCACGAGGGCTGCACCATGCTGGTGGTCGTTCCGCGCCTGGCAGCCGGCCTCATCGGAGAGGCGCGCACGCCGCTCGTGCCTGCCGAGGCCTGGGGCAACACGAGGCTGCGGCTGGGCGGGCAGGGCGGAGGATCCGCCTTGACCGACAGGTTGTTCGGACTGAAACTCTCCCCCGGAGAGGATGGCGCCATCGCCGTGGGCGATCTGCTGCGATCCTTCCCGGTCGGTCTCTTCGAGGCCGAGGGCTGATCCGCTCGGGCCGTCCGGGGTCCCCCGAATAAGAAGACGAGGCATTAGGACATGAAGGGCGATCCCAAGGTCATCCGCCACCTCAACACGATCCTGACCAACGAGCTGACTGCCATCAATCAGTACTTCCTGCATGCGCGCATGCTGAAGAACTGGGGCATCGAACGCTTGGCCAAGAAGGTGTACGAGGAATCGATCGGCGAGATGAAGCACGCCGATTACCTGATCGAGCGCATCCTGTTCCTCGACGGGCTGCCGAATCTTCAGGACCTCCTGAAGCTCCGCATCGGCGAGGACGTGCCGGAGATGTTCACCTCGGACCTTGGCATCGAGACGCACAACCGGAACTGCCTGATCGAGGCGATGGCGTATTGCGAGGAAGTCCGCGACTACGCCAGCAAGGACGTCCTGCTGACGATCCTCAATGACACCGAGGAGCATATCGACTGGCTCGAGACCCAGCTGGGCCTCATCGACAAGGTCGGACTCCAGAATTACCTGCAGCAGCAGATGGGCGAGGGCGAGCCGGAGTGAGCGGCGGAGCGGCGGGCCGCATCGGCCCGCCGCCTGACCGCAACGGCAGGGCTGTCGCGGCCGTGTGTGGCCGTCCGAGAGCGGATCGCGATCCCGTATGGCCGTCAGGTCGCGTGAGTCCGCTCCAGTTTGCATGAAACGGACGCGGTTTGAGGTTCGAGGCGAGCCTCGAATCGCCCTACGAGGCGAGCGCGGAACGCCGGCGCTTGTTCATGCCGCGCTTGCCGGGAAGGGCGGGGCCGCCGGCCAGGACCTGCTCGATGGCGGCGCCCAGGTCGCGTGGGCCGGCCGGCATGCGCAGCACGACCACCGCCTCGGGCCTCTCCCGAGGGGAAGGCACGCTGTCCTGTCCCGTCATCAGCACGGCGGGGATCACCGAACCATGGTAGCGCCGGAGCACCCGAATCGCCTCGATCCCGTCCTCGCCGAGGGCGAGCTGCCGATCGCAGACGATCAGCTGTGGCGGTGCGGGGCGTGTCGACACCGTCACCATCAGGGATCCGATGTCGCGGGCTTCTAGCGGTCTCGCGCCCCAGGATCTCAGACTGGAGGTTACGGCCGAGCGGGCTTCGTCGTCGGCCATGGCGACGCAGACCTCGACCCCGGGAAAGGCGAATTCGTGCCCGCCCGCGCCCGGGACCGCGGCGAGGGACGCGGGCGGCGGCTGGATCTCCACCAGCAGCGAGAAGGTCGAGCCGCGTCCGGGGCGGCTGCTGACCCGGATCCGCGTTCCCATCAGCGCTGCCGCCTTGCGGACGATCGCAAGTCCGAGCCCGACTCCGGGCACCGAATCCGTCAGGGGACCGTCGAGGCGCTGGAACTCCTCGAAGATCACGTCGAGCTTGTCCGCCGGAATTCCGGCACCGGTGTCGCTGACCAGGATCTCGGCATAGCGGCCACGGCGTCGCGCGCCGACCAGGATGCCGCCGCGGTCCGTGTACTTCACAGCATTGGCAAGCAGGTTCCGGACGATCTGCTGCAGCAGCCCGCTGTCGGCCAGCACGGTCATCTCCGGGGCGCGATAGCGGAGCCGCAGGTTCTTCGTCTCGGCCACCGGGCGCGAGGATGCCACGATCCCCTCGAGCAGCGGCGCCAGGGGCACAGGCTCCAGCACGGCCTGGACGGCACCCGCCTGATGGCGGGTGATGTCGAGCAGGGAGGTCAGCATGCCGCTGAGATCCGCCGTGACCTTGCGAAGCATGTCGACGACCGGCGACAGCTCGCTCCCGCTCACCCGGCGCTGAAGGACGGCCGTCAGAAGCTCGATGGACTGGACGGGCTGGCGGAGATCGTGGCTCGCGGCGGCAAGGAAGCGGACCTTGTCCGCCGATCCCTCCTGCGCGAGGCTGCGCGCCAGTTCCAGGTCATGCTCGACGCGCTTGAAGGCCGTGACGTCCTGGAACGTGCCGAGGGCACGCCGGAGATCGCCGTCGTCCTGCCGTTCGGTCGTCCAGGTGACCTTCAGCCAGCGAACCTCGCCCTGGGGCGTCGTGATCCTGTAGACGGCATCCCCCTTCGCGACGCCACACTCGATACGGTCCACGAGATCGCGGAAGGCGGAACGATCCTCGGCCGGTATGAAGATCCCGTAGCCGCCGATGCTCGGCCGGTAGCTCAATGGCGTCACGCCGTGGAGGCGGTAGGCGCCGGCGGACCAGATGACGGAGTTGTGCGCGTAGTCGACCTCCCAGCAGCCCAGTCCGGCCATCGTCTCGATGGCGGAAACTTCGCCATCAGACCGGAATAGGGTCCCCACCGGAGGTATTCCCCGCACGCTCAACTCTCCTCGATGTCGAGATTTTCTGCATTATATGGAAATCCGAGAGGGTGGGCAACTAAGGTTTCGCAACTTTCTGAGTTACCACCATCAATAGTTACCGTGCGCAAAGTATGCTGAATTTTACGCATGCTGGAGCTGTGCTGTCTTCTGCTGCGCTGCGCAAAATAAAATATGGGAAAATCGAATAATTTTAGAAATATGCCACTTGCCCGGTGTCAGGGCATCTGTGCGGCTGCCCGCTCATAGGCGGCGAGACCATCCTTCCATAGCTCGATATGGAGTCCTGCCCCGATCCGTTCCTGCGCGATGACCTGAGCCATCAGCGGAGCCATGAACTGGCCGGCCCGGCTGGATTCGGGTTTCGGCGTGGCCGCGGGTGAGGGCTGTCCGCCGGGCGGCGGCGATGGGGTATGGCCGTCCTCATCCCTGCCTCCGCGCCGAGGCTGTGCCAGGACCGGGGCCGCCGGACGGGCATGCCCCCGGAATGCCTCCGGCACCGGCGCCGCAACGCTCCGGACGAGCGCGCGGCTCCGGGCTGCGTCGGGCGGGGGGAGCAGGAGTTGAGGGCCAATCAAAGCCGTATGGTCTCCGGTTCGGAAGGGACCACCAGTCTAGGCTGACGGCCGCCCATCGGCCCGGAGGCAAAAAGCGAGCGCCGCCGGCCCCGCTGGGTAGATCCCTTGCAGGAGCGGCGGCGCGTTCATGAACCCGGATACAAGGAGCCTGCCCCTTTCCATGGGGTTAGGCTGCGGCGCGCGCTACTCGCCGGACTTGCGGCTGCCGAGGCTCGCGAGCTGGCGCTGCATCTCGGCCAGCCGCTGCTGCATCTCTTCCAGCGCCTTCTCGCTGTCGGGTTTGCCGCGCCCGGCCTCGCCCTCCTCACCCTTGCCGGCTTCGCCCGGCCCGAAGGGCGAAAACATGCGCATCGCGCGCTCGAACATGGCGAGGTTCTGCTTCCCCATTTCCTCGAAGGTGCCGAACGGGAACATGCCGCCAAGCGTATTCTGGAAATAGTCGCGCATCTGCTCCTGGTTACGGGCCAGTGCCTGCATGCTGTACTCGAGGTAGCGCGGAACCACCCATTGCATGTTGTCGCCGTAGAACCCGATGAGCTGGCGCAGGAAGCTGATGGGCAAGAGGTTCTGCCCTTTGCTTTCCTCTTCTACGATGATCTGGGTCAGAACCGAGCGGGTGATATCCTCCCCGGTCTTGGCGTCATAGACGACGAAGTCCTTCCCGTCCTTCACCATCTGGCAAAGATGGTCCAGCGTCACGTAGCTGCTCGTCGCCGTGTTGTAGAGGCGCCGATTCGCGTACTTCTTGATCGTGATCGGGGCGGTCCTCGGATCTTCTTTTTCCGCGGTGGGGGCGGCTTTGGTCATGGCGATCCGCACATCTTTTTTTGGGCAAACAAACAATTACGCGACATCGCAGGTCGCGCGCAAGCGTCATGCTGCTTTGCATCAGGTTGACGGGATCAACCGGCAGGTGCGCCACTGGCAGCCCCGCCGGCCGCGCTCTATAGTGCCGCCATGGCCGACGATGCCGATACCGATCCGCCGTCCCTGGAGGCGCTGGCGCGCCGCTACCTGGACCTCTGGCAGGAGCAGTGGGCCGCCATGGCCGCGGACCCCGAGCTCACGGACGGCCTTGCGCGCCTGATGCGCTCTCAGGTCGCGGCCTTCTCCGCGGCAGCGAGCGGCACGGCCGCGTTCGCCGGCCCGGGCGGTGCGAGCCTGCAACCTGGAGGTGGCGCCCATGACCCCGCCCGATCCGGCACCGCGGTTGGGACCGCGGCCGCTGAGCCTTCATCTGGCAGCGGCCCTGGCAGTCTGGCCGGGATCGAAGCCCGCCTTGGCGCTGTCGAGGAGCGGCTCGCTGCCCTGGAGGCCCGAGCTCGCGGAGCGGGCCGAGCAGCTGCGGCCTCTGCTGGCGACCGCCGACCCGGCGGGGCTGGCAAGCGCGGTGGACCGTGAGGCCCGTCGCCGCCTCGATCGCTTCCTGACGGGCGTCGCCCGCTACCGGGGCCACGTTTACAGGCGGGCGATGCCGCCCGTGCCCGCCATCTGGGCCGAGGGCGACGCACGCCTTCTCGATTTCGGATCCCTGGGGGCGGGAGGCGATGGCGGCCTGCCGCTGCTGCTGGTTCCGTCGCTGATCAATCGCGGCTACATCCTGGACCTCGCGCCCGGGCGCAGCTTCGCCCGGTGGCTTGCCGCGCGCGGCGTCCGGCCGCTGCTTCTGGACTGGGGCCGGCCCGGCCCCCGGGAGCGGCGGTTCACGCTGGACGATTACGTGTCGGGATGCCTCGCCCGTGCGCTTCAGGCCGCGGTGGCGGCGGCGGGCGGGCCGGTCGTCGTGGCCGGGTACTGCATGGGCGGCCTTCTCGCCACGGCGCTGGCCGGCCTGCATCCCGAACAGATCGCGGGGCTGCTCCTGATGGCGACGCCATGGGACTTCCATGCGGAGGATGCGGGCGCCGCGCGCCGCGCTGCGGCGGCGCTGCCGCTCGCCGAACCGCTGCTGGCGGCGCTGGACGAGATGCCGACCGATGTCCTGCAGACCCTGTTCGCCATGCTCGACCCAGCGCTCGCGCTCCGCAAGTTCGTGCGCTTCGCGGCGCTCGATCCCGACGGGGACGAAGCGCACGCCTTCGTGGCCCTCGAGGACTGGCTGAACGACGGCGTGCCGCTGGCGGCTCCGGTCGCGCGGGAGTGCCTAGGCGGCTGGTACGGCCGGAACGAGCCGGCGCGCGGCGAATGGCGCGTTGGCGGCCGCCCGGTGCGGCCCGAGGCGCTGCGCCTGCCCGTGCTCGCGCTGGTGCCGGCGCGTGACCGGATCGTCCCGCCGGCATCAGCCCGCGCTCTGGCCGAGGCGATCCCCGGAGCCGAGCTGCTGGCGCCGCCGCTGGGTCACATCGGGATGATGGCCAGCGCCTCGGCAGGGACGCTGGCCTGGGAGCCGATCCTGGCCTGGCTCGGCGGAATCGGTGCGTCGCGGCAGACCGCATTGCGCGGAACGGGAAAGGGCATCCCCGGTTGAGGGGCAGAAGGGGCGCTGATCCCGCGCGGGATCCGGATGTTGCCGACAGCGCGGACCAGGGGACACGACCCATCAGGACAGGTCGCGGGAGCATTTGATTTCCGTCAATGAAGGACGGCGCGGCGAATGTCTTGTGGGGGCGAATGCCTGGAGCAAGCTCCGCGTCGCCTGGGTTGCCCGGCCGTTGCGGCGCAACAGGGTGAGGGCTAGGCTGCCTTCGGAAAACAGGCGCGATCGGAATGATCGGCCGCACAGAGGAGTGAAGCCATGACCGACGTCGTCATCGCAAGCGCCGCCCGCACCCCCATCGGTTCGTTCAACGGTGCGCTCAGCAGCGTTTCCGCCCATTACCTTGGCGAGGTCGCGATCCGCGAGGCGCTGAAGCGCGCCGGCGTCGATCCGGGCGAAGTCGACGAGGTCGTGCTCGGCCAGGTCCTGATGGCCGGGCAGGGGCAGAACCCGGCGCGCCAGGCGGCTGTGAACGCGGGGATCCCGGTCGAGAAGACCGCCTACGGAATCAACCAGCTCTGCGGCTCTGGCCTGCGGACGGTTGCCCTGGGCTTCCAGGCGATCCGTAACGGCGATGCGGACATCGTGATCGCCGGCGGCCAGGAGAGCATGAGCCAGGCGCCCCATGCGGTCTATCTCCGCGGCGGCGTGAAGATGGGCCCGGCCGAGATGCTGGACACCATGCTCAAGGACGGGCTCTGGGATGCCTTCCAGGGCTATCACATGGGCCAGACGGCCGAGAACGTCGCGCAGAAATGGCAGATCACCCGCGAGGACCAGGACAAGTTCGCCCTGGCCTCGCAGATGAAGGCCAGCGAGGCCGTGCGATCCGGCCGCTTCAAGGACGAGATCGCGCCGGTCACCGTGAAGACCCGCAAGGGCGAGGTGACGGTCTCCGACGACGAGTATCCGAAGCCCGACACGACGCTGGAGACCCTGGGCAAGCTGCGGCCCGCCTTCAACAAGGAGGGGACGGTAACCGCGGGGAACGCCTCCGGCATCAACGACGGGGCAGCCGCCCTCGTGCTCATGTCGGCCGAGACCGCGCAGCGGCGCGGCGCCCAGCCCCTGGCCCGCATCGTCTCCTGGGCCACGGCCGGCGTCGATCCGGCGATCATGGGCTCGGGTCCGATCCCGGCATCGCGCATGGCCCTGAAGAAGGCCGGCTGGACCATCGACGACCTGGACCTGATCGAGGCCAACGAAGCCTTCGCCGCCCAGGCCTGCGCGGTGAACAAAGATCTCGGCTGGGACACCGGCAAGGTGAACGTGAACGGCGGGGCGATCGCGCTCGGACATCCGATCGGCGCCTCGGGCGCCCGGGTTCTGACGACGCTCCTTTACGAGATGCAGAAGCGCGACGCCCGCAAGGGCCTGGCGACGCTCTGCATCGGCGGCGGCATGGGCATCGCCATGTGCGTCGAGCGCGCCTGATCCCGGTCACCGGGGCGGCGATGCCGCCCCGGTGACCTTCGCGGTCTCTACCAAACCAAAGAAGGGGAGGAAGCACCATGGCACGTGTCGCAGTCGTCACTGGCGGAACGCGCGGGATCGGAGAGGCGATCTGCCTCGGGTTGAAGAACGCCGGCTACAAGGTCGCCGCCAATTACGGCGGCAACGACGAGGCCGCGCGAGCCTTCACCGAGCGCACCGGCATCGCCGCCTTCAAGTTCGACGTGGCGGACTTCGAGGCCTGCAGGAAGGGGGTGGCCGAGATCGAGCAGGCCCTCGGCGGCCCGGTCGAGGTGCTGGTCAACAATGCCGGCATCACGCGCGACGGCGTGATGCACCGCATGACCTTCGAGCAGTGGAACGCCGTGATCCAGACGAATCTCGGCTCCTGCTTCAACATGTGCCGCGTGGTGATCGACGGCATGCGCGAGCGCGGCTTCGGCCGGATCGTCAACATCGGCTCGATCAACGGGCAGGCCGGCCAGTACGGGCAGGTGAACTACGCGGCGGCCAAGTCCGGCATCCACGGCTTCACCAAGGCCCTCGCCCAGGAAGGCGCCGGAAAAGGCATCACCGTGAACGCGATCGCACCGGGCTACATCGACACCGACATGGTCCGCGCCGTGCCCGCCCAGGTCCTGGAGAAGATCGTGGCGCGGATCCCGGTCGGCCGTCTCGGCAAGGCCGAGGAGATCGCCCGCGGCGTGCTGTTCCTGGTCGGGGACGATGCCGGCTTCATCACGGGATCGACCCTGTCGATCAACGGCGGCCAGCATATGTACTGACCGACACATGTATTGATGTGCTGACCGCCGCAGAAGCGGTCTATGCTCGGGGCGCCTTCCAGCGGAAGGCGCCCTTCGCATGTCCGGAGCCCCGCTTGACCGCATCAGCCGAGCCGCGCCGCATCTATCCCGACCGGCCCTGGGTGGGCGTGGGCGTCTGCGTGCGCCGGGGCGGCCGCGTGCTGCTGGTGCGCCGCGGACGGCCGCCGCGTATGGGGGAATGGGGCATCCCCGGCGGGGCGCAGCGCCTGGGCGAGACCCTGGCCGAGGCCGCGGCGCGCGAGGTGCTCGAGGAGACCGGGCTGAGGATCGAGAACCCGCGCATCCTGACGGCGGTGGACGCGATCACGCGCGATACGTCCCTGCGCGTCGAGTATCACTACACGCTGGTCGAGATCGTGGCGGAAAGCCCCGAAGGCGAGGCGCGGGCGGGCGACGACGCCTTGGAGGTGTGCTGGGCCGCTCCCGACGAGATCGACGCGCTGGTGGCATGGGACGAGACCCGGCGCATCATCCGCCTGGCGCTTGCGGTGGACTGAAGGGAGCCATGGACTACGGGATCCTGGTCGAGGCCCTGCGGCTGGTCCTGCTGGTCGCGCTGCTGGCCTGGTTGGTGTCCAGGATCCGCAGCCGCGCGGCGTTCGTGCGTCCGGGCTGGGGCCTGATCATGACGGGCGCCGTGCTCGTCGTCCTGTCGGCAGGCTTCGACCTCGCGGGCGAGGTCCTGCGGGTGGGCGCACGGCCCGACGAATTGCTGCAGTTCCTGAACACGGCCCTGAACACGCTGGGCTGCGCCCTTGTCTGCGTGGGCATCGTGCAGTGGATCCCCACCATCGAGCGGATGCATCGCGATGGCGACGAGCGGTGCCGTGCGCTCGATGCGCTGGGCCAGAAGCTCGCTGCCCTGGACGCCGCTCCCGACGGCATCGGCCTGCTGGACGAGCAGGGGCGGTTCACCTATGCGAACCCGGCCGTGGCGGCCCTCTATGGTGCCCCGAGCCCGGCGGCTCTGGCGGGGCGGGCCTGGACTGAACCCTTCGCCGCCGTGCCGCGCTCGGAGATCGACGGCGCGCTGTCGCGTACGGGCCTCTGGACCGGGGCGCTGCCGGGGTGCCGCCCCGACGGGGCAGGGTTCCTGGCCGAGGCCCGGATCCGGCGGCTCGCCGACGGCGGGCATGTCTGCGTGTTGCTGGACATCACCGCGCAGGCGCGGCTGCGCGAGCAGATGCTGCAGGCGCAGAAGCTGGAGGCGATCGGGCGCGTGGCCGGCGGCTTCGCCCACGACTTCAACAACATCCTCGCAGCCATGATGGGCTACGCCACCTTCCTGGCGGAGGATCTGCCCGGCGGCACCGATCAGAACCGCTTCTCCCGCCAGATCCTCGCGAGCGGCGAGAAGGCCCGCGACCTCGTCGAGCAGATCCTGGTCTTCAGCGCCCGGCACGAGACCGGGCGGCGAAGCGTCGATCTGGGCGCGCTGCTTGCCCGGGCCGAGCCCCTGCTCCGCGCGACGCTCCACAAGAGCATCGTGCTGGAGCTGCGGGTCGGTGCGGACGACGCGACCGTTGCCGCGAATTCCAGCCAGGTCAACCAGATCCTGGTGAACCTTTGCCTCAACGCCGCCGACGTGCTGGGCCAGCAGGGCGGGCGCGTCACGGTGATGCTGGAGCGGCTGGACGATGCCGATCCGAGGCTCGTCCGCCTGCGCGCCATGCCGCATCCGGCCGCCCGGCGGCTGATCGAGGAGGGCGCCGACGGGATGCTGCGGCTCTGGTCGGGCCGCCTGTCCGCCGAGGGGCCCCATCTGCTGCTCTCCGTGGCCGATGACGGCCCGGGCATGGAGCGTGCCGTGCTCGACCGCCTGTTCGAGCC
The DNA here is from genome assembly GCF_017355985.1 of Arenibaculum pallidiluteum. Taxonomy (GTDB): domain Bacteria; phylum Pseudomonadota; class Alphaproteobacteria; order Azospirillales; family Azospirillaceae; genus Arenibaculum; species Arenibaculum pallidiluteum. Next base: position 326,351 of record NZ_JAFIQU010000002.1, on the reverse strand, counting down.
CTTCTTCACGACCAGGCGCGCCGGCGAGGGGACGGGCCTCGGCCTCGCGGCGGTTCACGGCATCGTCGCCTCGCTGGGCGGCGCGATCCTCGTCGAGACGGCGCCCGGGCGGGGTGCCCGCTTCGACCTGGTCCTGCCCGCGGGGGACGAGCCGGTCTCGGCCGCGGCCTCCGCAGCCGCGCCCGGCGCGCGCGGACGCGAGAGCGTGCTGGTGGTCGACGACGAGGAAAGGGTCGGCGCCATGCTGTCGCTTGCCCTGGAGCGCCTTGGCTACGAGGTTGCGAGCTGCGTGGACGCCGACGAGGCGCTCGATGCGGTTGCGGAGGATCCCTCGGCCTTCGATCTGGTGCTGACCGACCAGCGCATGCCCGGGCTGACGGGGGTGGAACTCGCAGCCCGCCTGGCCGCGCTGCGTCCCGAGATGCCGGTTGTGATCTGTACGGGCTTCTCCCCGCCGCAGGGCGATCTGCCGAGCAACATCCGGGCCATTGTCGCCAAGCCGGTGGACTTCGACGATCTCGCCCGCCGGATGCGCGCGGCCCTCGACGCGGCGCGCGCCTGACGGCGTTCGCGCGCGGCGGCCGGTCCGTTTCCGAACACGCCTGCCGAACCGTCCGCGCGGCTGTTGTTCAGTCGGGCCCCAGCGCCACGGCGTCGCGGAGGAGGAAGCGGTCATGACCGGCACGGAAGCGGACGCCGAACGCCTTTCACGGAGGATCGCGCGCGCAGCCCGTCCCTTGGCGGAGCTCGACGATCCGGAATTCGCTGCGCCTTCCGACGTGCTGGGCTCTGCGCGCGTCGTGCTGCTGGGCGAAGCCTCGCACGGCACGTCCGAATTCTACAGGGCGCGCGCCGCGATCACCCGGCGGCTGGTCGAGCGGCACGGCTTCACCATCGTGGCGGTCGAGGCGGACTGGCCCGACGCCGCGCAGATCGACGCCTTCGTCCGCGGAGGCGAGCGACCCTCCCAGGCCGATGGACCGCCATTCCGCCGCTTTCCGACCTGGATGTGGCGCAACCGCGAGATGGCCGGGCTGCTCGGCTGGCTGCGCGCGCACAACGCAGCGCTCGATGATCCCGCACGCTGCGCCGGGTTCTTCGGTCTAGACCTCTACAGTCTCGATGCCTCCATCGAGGCGGTCCTGGCCTATCTCGACGGGGTCGATCCCGAAACCGCCAGGGAGGCGCGGCGGCGCTACGCCTGCCTGGAACCCTGGCAGCGCCATCCCGAGGTGTATGGGCGCGTGTCCATGACGGAGGGTTTCGGGCGCTGCGAGGCCGGCGTCCTGAAGGTGCTGACCGAACTCCTGGAGCGTCGGCTCGCCTATGGCGCCTCCGGCAGGACGGCCTTCTTCGACGCGGCCCGCAATGCCCGGGTGGTCGCGGCGGCCGAGCGATACTACCGGGCGATGTTCCATGGAGACGACGAGAGCTGGAACCTTCGCGACAGCCACATGGCCGAAACGCTCGGGGCGCTGCTCGACTGGCATGCCGGGGCGAAGGCGGTGGTCTGGGCCCACAACTCGCATATCGGCGATGCCCGGGCGACAGGCATGACCGAGCGCGGCGAGCTGAACCTTGGACAGCTCTGCCGCGAGCGGTACGGGCAGGATGCTGTGCTGGTGGGCTTCGGTACCCATACTGGAACCGTTGCGGCCGCGGACGACTGGGACGAGCCCATGGAGGTAATGCGGGTGCTGCCGTCGCGCCCGGACAGCATCGAGCGGCCGTTCCACGACGCGGGCATCCCGCGCCTCTGGCTCGACCTGCGGCCCGGCGCCCCGGAGCAGGATCCCGGACTGATCGAGGCCCTGGCCAAGCCGCGGATCGAGCGCTTCATCGGCGTCGTCTACCGGCCCGGCACCGAGCGCTGGAGCCATTACGTGGAGGCGCGGCTGTCCCGCCAGTTCGATCATTACGTGTTCTTCGACGAGACCTCGGCCGTCACGCCGCTGCCGGGCCCCGAGGAGCCCGGCGCGGAGGAGACCTTCCCCTTCGGCCTCTGATGCCGTTTCGGGCGTGGTTTCAGGCCTGCAGGTGGCGAAACTGGTCCTTGACCGCGGCGTAGCATTCGCAGGCCGCGGCTTCGAGCCCCGGGCGGTCCAGGATCGTGATGAAACCCTTGCCGTATGTGATCAGCCCGGCCTTCTGCAGGTCGCCGGCGGCCACCGTGACGCCGGCGCGGCGCACGCCGAGCATGGTCGAGATCGTCTCCTGCGTCAGCGGGATCCTGTCGCCGTCGCCGCGGTCGTGGGTCATCAGCAGCCAGCGGACGAGGCGTTGCCGGACGGCATGCACGCCGTTGCACGCCGCGGTCTGGGACACCTGGCTGAGGAATGCCATGGCGTATCGGAGAAGCCTTGCCCGCAATGGCGGGCTGCGCGTGATGGCGGCACGCAGGGCGGTGGCCTCCATGCGCCAGCCGCGGCCTGGGACCTGCACCATGCATTCCGTGTTCGTCGTGTCGGAGCCGAGGAGGTGCGGCACTCCGACCATGCCTTCGCGGCCGACCACGGCGCATTCGATGGTCTGCCCGTCGCCGAAGCGCGTGACCACGGAGGCGAGCCCGGCCTCGACGAAATGGACGGTCCGGATCGGCTCGTTCGCGAAGTAGAGAGGCTTCCTGAGTGGCAGGTCCACCGGCTCCAGATGAGGCTCGATCAGGGCGATGTCATCGGGGTCGAGGGTCGCCAGAAGGGTGTTTCGGTATTCCGTGCGCGCCGTCATGCGCATCAAGTTCGTTCCGGGATTGGATCGTTCCAGTCTCTGCGAAACACGCGAGGAGGCGGCCGGTTCGAAACCGTGGGACCGGCGGGCTGCCGGCCTGCAGTCCGCACCTCCTGCTGGAGCACGTCGGATGCTCCGGCGTCTGTCCGCTTCCGTACGGCGCGCCGGGATGACCGGCACGGGTATCGGATCAGCCGTTTGGGACGGGCTGCGGCTGGATTTCAAGCGCCTGGTCGAGGGCGCGGCGCAGGCTTCGCTCCGAATAGGGCTTCGCCACGAAACCGGCCGGGCAGAAGGGGATGGCGGCCGTCGCCAGCGCCGCGACATTGGCGGTCACCAGCACGATGGGGATCGCCAGTTCGGCCGTGATGGCCGCCGCGGCATCCAACCCGGAGCTGCCGTCGGCAAGGGTCACGTCGATCAGCGCGAGGTCCGGACTGGTCTCGCGCGCGAGCAGGACGGCCTCGGCGCCCCGCGCGGCGACGCCGCAGACCTGATACCCCATCGCGGTGACCATGGCCTCGATGTCCAGGGCGATCAGCGCCTCGTCCTCGGCGATCAGGATCCGCATGGGGCTCGTGCGCTGTTGGCGGTATCGGTCGTCGCGGGCGCGCCTGGTCCGGGGAGTCGGCAGGCGGGCTGGCTTGGCACCGCGAGCGGGAAGCCGGCTGCAGCAGCGATGATGCCGGCCGGAACCGGATCGCGCACCCGCCCGCTCCGTTCGGGATATGTACGGTTCCGTACATACCATCGCGACCGCCGTGGGGGCCACCTCGCAGGCGGCCTAGTCCTTTTGGCGGGCGTCTGCGAACGGCGCCGGTGCGCCTTGGGTTGCCAGCGGCGCCCTGGGCGCTATAACCACGCGGGCGGAGGCTGTGAATGACCGAGGACGAGCTGATCGAGAACTTCTCCCTCTTCGACGACTGGGAGGAGCGCTACAAGTACCTGATCGACCTTGGCCGCCGGCTTCCCGATCTCCCTGCAGAGCTCCGGTCCGACGCCTACAAGGTCGAGGGATGCATGAGCCAGGTCTGGCTCGTCCCCGGCGCCGAGGACGGGCGGTTGCACTTCCGCGCCGACAGCGACAGCGCGATCGTGAAGGGCCTGATCGCCGTGCTGATGGTCCTCTACGACGGCAAGACCGCGCGCGAGATCCTGGACACAGACGCCGGCGCAGTGCTCGATCGCATGGACCTCGGCAGCCATATCAGCCCGAACCGCCGCAACGGCTTCTACGCGATGGTCGAGACCATCCGGAAGACGGCAGCCGCCGCCGCCGGAAACACCTGACCCCCGAAAGGCCCGATCAGGACGCGATCACCATGACAGCGAGCCTCGCCACGACCGCGGCCCCCCAGCGGCACGTCCGCCGCGCGACCCTGGTGGGATCCTCCGCCATCCTGATGTGGTCCACGCTGGCGGCGCTGACCGCGCTCACCGGCACCATGCCGCCCTTCCAGATGGTGGCGGTCGCCTTCGGGATCGCCTTCCTGGTGGGCATCGCCGGCTCGCTGCTGCGCGGAGGCAGCCCGCTGGGCCACCTGCGCCAGCGGCCGGTGGTCTGGCTGATCGGGATCGGGGGCCTCTTCGGCTACCACTTCTTCTACTTCCTCGCGGTGAAATCGGCCCCGGCGGTCGAGGCGAACCTGCTGAACTACCTGTGGCCGCTGCTGATCGTGCTGTTCTCGGCGCTGCTGCCGGGCGAGCGGCTGCGCTGGTGGCACGCCGCAGGTGCGCTGCTGGGCCTCGCCGGGACGGTGCTGCTGGTGACGCGCGGCGGTGGCTTCGCGGTCGAGGTCGCCTACATTCCGGGCTATCTCGCGGCGCTGGCCTGCGCCGTCACCTGGGCCGCCTATTCCGTGCTGAGCCGGCGCTTCGGCGATGTTCCGACGGATGCCGTCGGCGGCTTCTGCCTGGCGACCGCGGTCCTGGCGCTGCTCTGCCACCTCGTCTTCGAGACGACCGCCTGGCCGCAGGAGGGCGTCGGCTGGATCGCGCTGCTGGCCCTCGGGATCGGGCCGGTCGGGGCCGCCTTCTTCGTCTGGGACCATGGGGTCAAGCACGGCGACATCCGGGCGCTGGGCGCGCTGTCCTATGCGACGCCCCTCCTTTCGACCCTCCTGCTGATCCTGCTGGGCCTCGCGCAGGGGCACTGGACCGTCTGGGCGGCCTGCGGGCTGATCGTCGGCGGCGCGTTGCTCGCCAGCCACGACATGCTCCTGAAGAAGTCCGGCTGAGCGCCGTGCGGCAGATGGGCGTCGGGCCGCTGCGGGCGGTGATCTTCGATTGCGATGGAACGCTGGTGGACAGCGAGAGCCTGGCCAATGCTGTGCTGGCCGAGCGCCTCGCGGGATTCGGCCTGGCGCTGACCGCCGAGGAGGCGGTGGCGGCCTTCCGCGGGCGCCGCATGGCCGAATGCATCGCCGAAATCGAGGTGCGGCTCGGAACGCAGCTGCCGGAGAGCTTCATGCCCGATTTCCGAGCAGCCACGGCCGAGGCGTTCCGCGGAAGGCTCAGGGCGATGGAGGGCGCCTCGGACCTCGTCGCGGGTCTGCGGATGCCGATGGCGATCGCCTCCAACGGCCCCCGGGACAAGATCGAGCTCTGCCTCGCGCTCACGGGGCTTCTGCCCTATTTCGAGGGGCGGATCTTCAGTGCCTACGAGCTCGACGCCTGGAAGCCGGATCCGCGCCTCTTTCTCCATGCGGCGCGCAGCCTCGGCGTCGATCCCTCGGCCTGTCTGGTCGTGGAGGACAGCCTTCCCGGAATCGCCGGCGCGCTCGCGGCCGGGATGCGCGTTCTTGCCTACCGGGCGGAAGGGGCGTCGCTGGTCCCGCCTGACGGGGTGCCCGTGATCGGGCATCTGCGCGAGGTCGCGGCGTTCGTCGCGGCAGCACGCGCGGATGCGTGACCCGGGCTTGGAAAAGCCCGGGGCGGCCGCTATGGTGGCGCCTCCGACGGGGGAGGGGCGCCTCCCCCCAGCGATCGGGTCTTGCCTCGTGACGAACATCCCCCAGCAACCGCTGAACACCTATCGGTCCGGGCCCGACGAGCACGGGCATTTCGGCATCTACGGCGGCCGCTTCGTGGCCGAGACGCTGATGCCGCTGATCCTGGATCTTGAGAAGGCCTACGGCGAGGCCCGGCGCGATCCCGCCTTTGCCGACGAGCTGCGATATTACCTGACGCATTACGTCGGCCGGCCGAATCCGCTCTACTTCGCGGAGCGGCTGACCGCCCGCCTCGGCGGCGCCAAGATCTACATGAAGCGCGACGAGCTGAACCACACCGGCGCGCACAAGATCAACAACTGCATCGGCCAGATCCTGCTGGCCCGGCGCATGGGAAAGCGGCGGATCATCGCCGAGACCGGCGCGGGGCAGCACGGCGTCGCCACGGCGACGGTGGCGGCCCTCTTCGGTCTGCCCTGCACGGTCTACATGGGTGCCGTGGACGTCGAGCGGCAAAAGCCCAACGTCTTCCGCATGAAGCTGCTGGGAGCCGAGGTGGTGCCGGTGGAATCCGGCGCGCGCACCCTGAAGGACGCCATGAACGAGGCGCTCCGCGACTGGGTAACGAATGTCGAGGACACCTTCTACATCATCGGCACGGTGGCGGGTCCGCATCCCTATCCCGCCATGGTCCGTGACTTCCAGTCGGTGATCGGCAACGAGGTGCGTGAGCAGATGATGGCGGCCGAGGGCCGGCTGCCCGACACGCTGGTGGCCGCGATCGGCGGCGGCTCCAATGCCATGGGGCTGTTCCACCCGTTCCTGGACGATCCCGGCGTGCAGATGATCGGTGTCGAGGCCGGCGGCTACGGCCTCCATGACATCCATTCCCACGCGGCCTCCCTGACGGGCGGGCGGCCGGGCGTCCTGCACGGCAACCGCACCTACCTGCTCCAGGACGAGGACGGGCAGATCATCGAGGGCCATTCGATCTCGGCGGGGCTGGACTATCCCGGGGTCGGTCCCGAGCATGCCTGGCTGCGCGACGTCGGCCGGGTACGCTACGAGGCCGTTACCGACAAGGAGGCGCTGGACGCCTTCCAGCTCCTGGCCAGGACCGAGGGCATCCTGCCGGCGCTGGAGCCCTCCCACGCGCTGGCCCAGGTGGTGAAGGAGGCGCCGAAGCTGCCGGCCGACCATCTGATCGTGATGAATCTCTGCGGGCGCGGGGACAAGGACATATTCGCCGTCGCCGAGAAGCTCGGGGTGGCGCTGTGAGCGCCCCGTCGCGTATTGCGGCGCGTTTCGCCGCGCTCCGCGCCGAGGGACGGGCCGGCCTCGTCACCTTCGTCACGGCTGGCGACCCCGATGCCGCAACCAGTCTCGCGATCCTGCGCGGGCTGCCGGCCGCCGGCGCCGACGTGATCGAGCTCGGCATGCCCTTCACCGACCCAATGGCGGACGGTCCGGCCATCCAGGCGGCCGGCCTGCGGGCGCTGAAGGCGGGGGCGACGCTGCGCCGGACGCTGGATCTGGTCACGGCCTTCCGGCAGGAGGACCAGTCGACTCCGATCATCCTGATGGGATACTACAACCCCATCTACAGCTTCGGGGTCGACCGCTTCCTGACGGCGGCGCTGGAGGCCGGGGTCGACGGGCTGATCGTCGTCGACCTGCCGCCCGAGGAGGACGCGGAGCTGTGCCTGCCGGCGCTCGCCAAAGGCGTCAGCTTCATCCGCCTGGCGACGCCCACGACCGACGATCGCCGCCTGCCGGCGGTGCTCGCGAATACCTCGGGCTTCGTCTACTACGTCTCGATCACCGGGATCACCGGAGCGGGGTCCGCCGAGGCCGGGGACATCGCGGCCGCCGTCGCGCGGCTGCGCCGCCATACCGACCTGCCCGTCGCCGTGGGCTTCGGCATCAACAGCCCCGAGCGCGCAGCAGCCGTGGCCCGCGTCGCCGACGCCGCGGTCGTCGGCTCCGCGATCGTCTCGCGCATCGCGGCCGGGCTGGACGGGGCCGGAATGCCGGGCCCCGGGCTTGTCGAGGATGTGCTCGGCTTCGTACGCAGGCTCGCCGATGGCGTCCGGGAGGCCCGCCGTGTCTGAAGGAAGTTCCGCCATGAACTGGCTCACCAATTTCGTCCGACCCAAGATCCGCGCGCTCTACGCGAAGAAGGACGTACCGGACAATCTCTGGCTCAAGTGCCCGAACTGCGAGGCGATGCTGTTCCACCGCGACCTCGAGGAGAATCTCAGGGTCTGCCAGCATTGCGGCTTCCACATGCGCATCGACCCGGTGCGCCGGATGCAGATGCTGTTCGACGGCGGCGAGTATCAGACCATCGAGCTGCCGAAGGCGCCGCCGGATCCGCTGCGCTTCCGCGACCAGAAGCGCTATGCGGACCGCCTGAAGGAGGCGCAGTCCAAGACCGGGCGCCCGGACGCGATCCTGGTCGCGCATGGCCGGATGGACGGAATGCCCGTCGTGGTCGCCGCCTTCGACTTCGGGTTCATGGGCGGCTCGATGGGCATCGCGGTGGGCGAGGGGCTCGTCGCGGCGGCGCGGCTCGCCGTGCTGCAGGACGCGCCGCTGGTGGTCGTCCCGGCCTCGGGCGGGGCGCGCATGCAGGAAGGCATCCTGTCGCTGATGCAGATGCCGCGCACCGTGATCGCGGTCGAGATGGTCAAGGAGGCGGGGCTGCCCTACGTGGTCGTCCTGACCGATCCCACCACCGGGGGCGTCACCGCCAGCTTCGCCATGCTGGGCGACGTGCACATTGCCGAGCGGGGCGCCCAGATCGGCTTCGCCGGCGCCCGCGTGATCGAGGACACGATCCGCGAGACCCTGCCCGAGGGCTTCCAGCGCGCGGAATACCTGATGGAGCATGGCATGGTGGACATGGTCGTCCACCGCAAGGACCTGCGCCGCACGCTTTCCAAGCTCCTGGACCTGCTGCGCCGGCCGGCGCCCGTCGCGGAAGTCGTCGCGATGCCGATCGCCGTGGCCGAGGTCGAGGCGGAAGCGGTTCCGCCGCCCGCCGCCGCGGCTTCCAAGGACGGCCGTGAGCCCGCCGGCGAACCCGCCGAGCGCTGAGCGCGCGGGGCCCGTCCTCGAGCGCCTGAAGCGCCTCCACCCCCGGGTGATCGACCTTTCCCTGGGACGGGTCGAGCGGCTCATGGCGCGCCTGGGCGATCCGCAGCGCCGGCTGCCGCCCGTCGTTCACGTGGCGGGCACCAACGGCAAGGGCTCCACCATCGCGTTCCTGCGCGCGATGCTGGAGGCGGCCGGGCGGCGCGTGCACGTCTACACCTCTCCCCATCTCGTCCGATTTCACGAGCGCATCCGGCTGGCCGGCCGTCCCATCGAGGACGACCACCTGGCCGATCTCCTTGAGGAGGTCGAGCGCACCAACGCGGGCGATCCCGTCACCTTCTTCGAATCCACCACCGCCGCGGCCCTCCTGGCCTTCGCGCGCGAGCCCGCGGACGCGCTCCTGCTGGAGGTCGGGCTCGGCGGCCGGCTGGACGCGACGAACCTGGTTGCCCGGCCGGCGGTCACCGTGATCACGCCGGTCTCCATGGACCACATGGACTATCTCGGCGACACGCTCGCCGCCATCGCGGGCGAGAAGGCAGGGATCCTGAAGACCGGCGTGCCCGCCGTGATCGGACCGCAGGAGGCTGCCGCGGAAGCCGTAATCCGCGCCCGGGCCGAGGCCCTGTCTACGCCGCTCGACCTCCATGGCCGCGACTGGCACGTCGCGCCCGAGGCAGCGGGCTTCACCCTCCAGGCGGGCGGGACGGCCGCATGGTATCCCTCGCCGGTGCTGCCGGGACCGCACCAGGCCGTCAATGCGGCGACCGCAATTCGCTGCCTCGCGGCGGCTTCCGGGCTCGCCGTCCCTCCCAAGGCCATCGAGGAGGGCCTGCGGCAGGCGGTCTGGCCGGGACGGCTGCAGCGGCTTTCCGAAGGGCGCCTCGCCGAGGCCGCGGCGGGCCAGGATCTCTGGCTCGACGCCGCCCACAATCCCGGTGGCGCGCGGGCGCTCGCAGCCGTGCTCGCGGGCTGGGGCGACCGGCCGCTCCATCTCGTCTTCGGAATGCTGTCCGACCGCGACCCGGCCGAGTTCCTGCGTCTTCTGGAGTCGCGGTTCTCCTCGGCGACCGCGGTCCCGATCCCCGGCGAGCCGCGCGCCTTGCCACCGGAGGCCTGCGCCGCGGCCGCGGCGACGGTGGGGATCGCCATGGACACGGCCGCGGACCTGTCCGCCGCCCTGGAGGGTGCCGCGGGGCGCGAGCGCGGCCGGGTTCTCGTCACCGGATCCCTGGCGCTGGTCGCCGAGGCGCTGCGGGTGAACGGCCTGGCCGTGCCGTGAGTGTCTCTGCCGCCTATCAGGGCGCGCTGGACGCGATCTTCGCGGGCTATCTGCGCGAGAAGGACCGCATCGCCGGGCGTCCCGACCGCGAGGTGAGGACGCCTGAGGCGCTGGTGGCGCTGGCGGAGCGGCTGGCTCTGGTTCCCGACCCGGCCCGGCTGGTGCGGGTCAGCGGCAGCAAGGGCAAGGGCTCGGTGACGCGCCTAGTCGCCGCCATGCTGGCGCAGGCACGCCCCGGCGAGCCTGTGGGCCGCATCACCTCGCCCGAGGAGATCGAGCACACGGATCGGATCCAGGTGGACGGAAGGCCGATCACCGAGGCCGAGTTCGCGCGGATCTGGGCTGCGCTGGCACCCGAGGTGGAGACGGCGGCGCGGGCGCTGCCTCCGGGGCGCTACCTGTCGCCTTCGGGCTTGTTCCTGCTGGTCGGGCTCGCCTGGTTCCGCGAGCGCGGCGTCGCCCATGTCGTGCTGGAAGGCGGGCGCGGCGTGCGCTGGGACGAGGTCGGCCGGTTGCGTTCGCGCGTTGGGGTCGTCACCAGCATCTTCCTGGAGCATCCGGAATATCTCGGCCCGACGCTGTCGGAGATCGCCGCCGACAAGCTCGCGATGCTCGACGGGTCGGAGATCGCCGTGCTGGGGCCGCTGGCCCGGCCCTTCGCGGCGCCGGGTGGAGCGTTCATCGGCGTGGAGCCGCCGACGCTGCCGCTTGCCGAGGCGCCCTCCTGGCTGGCGGAGGACGCCGCGATCGCGGCGGCAGCCGCCGGGGCCTATCTCGGCCGCGCCTGCGCGCCGCCGGACCCGCTACCCTCGCTACCGTCCTTCGGGCGTGCCTGGACGGGAGGCGTGCCGGTCACCTATGAGGGCCTGATCGCGGCGGACTCCTTCGATGCGGCGTTCTGGCGGCGCGAGCTCGGCCGCGGCCGTCGGCCGCTGGCTTTGCTGTCGCTGCCGGACGACAAGGACGTGTCCGGGGTCGCCGCCGCCTTCGCCGGGCTCGGCATTCCTGTGCAGCATCTGGTGCTCGAGGGCGAGCGCGGCCGCCTCTCCCACGCACTGGCCGAGGCATCGGGCGCCATCGCGGGGCGCCTGCGCTACGACGATGCCGAAGCCTGTACGGCAGCCCTGCGCAGCACCCTGGCGCACACCGGGGCCGACAGACTGGCGCTCGCCGGCACGCAGACTTTCCTGAGGCTCGTAAGGCGCGCCTTGGGAAAATCCTGAGGCGCACGGGGCGCCGATGCCGTCGACCGCGCGACCGAGCTCTGATACGGTGCTGCCGAAACACGCAAAGCGGGATCGCCGATGCTGGTCGATAAACTGCAGGGTGCGGCGCTGCCGGTCGCCGGAGCGGCGGGGCGCCCCGCGGACGGCAGGGCTGCCCCGGCACCTGTCGGCGCAGCCCTGCCGCCGGGCGTCGCCATCGACGCTCCCGCCCTGCAGAGCGTCGACAAGGAGTACGAGCAGAAGCTGGCCGCGAAGGTGAGGGACGTGCTCGGCATCGGCGGCATCGAGGGGGTGACGCTGAACCGTGCGGCGCGGCGGCTGTTCCAGCGCCTTCTCGCTCTCGAAGGCGTGCCGCCGCCCAAGGGCAGCAGGATCGAGAAGCCCACGGGGCGGCCGGATGACGAGGTCGCGGTGATCACCGCACAGATGGATGCCCGCAGTGGCGGCGGCACCCTGACGGTGGCCATGGACGCGCGCGGCCGCGAGAGGGACCGCGGGACACCTGCCGCGACGGGCCGCGACGCGGTGCTGGCGCAGCATCTCGCCGAGCAGCAGCGGAAGTTCCGCGAGGCCGTGGAAGGCTCCATCGGCCGGCGCCTCGCAGGACAGATCCGCCAAGCCGTGGGCGCGAACGAGACCAGCCGGTCCGGGGCCATCGGCCTTCTCGGTGTCGACCGCGACGGCAGGGCGGATTTCCGCATCATGATCGGCACGGATTCTCGGCGCGACGTCCTGGACCGCGACGGCTCGGGAATGCTGGAGCGCCTCAGCGGCGCGCAGCTGCTGGCGGTCGACAGCTGGGTCGACGGCACCCTCGCCTGAGCGCGGCGCTGCCGCCCTGTCCGAAGGGTGCCTGCCGGAAGTGCGTTGATCCCGCGAACCGCCCGGAAATGGCGAAAAATCAAGCCTCGCCGGCGATTTCTCATCCTCTGGCTGCAAGGTCCGGCACCGGCGCCGTGGCCTTCCCCGGAACGCCTGCTCCTCTGCCTGCGTTCGCCCATGCAGCAGGGGAGCAGGGGGGCTCGGGCCGATGATCGTCACTTTCCTTCTACTTCTCGCCGTCGCGCTTTATCTCGTGATCGGCGGGGCATGGCTGGCCGTGCTCGGCGGGAGCTGGTTCTATCTGCTGGCCGGGCTCGCCTTCGCAGCGACAGCCGTGCTGGTCCTGCGGCGCAATCCCGCGGCCCGCGCGGTCTATGCCGGGATCATCCTGGTGACGCTGGCCTGGGCCCTGTGGGAGGTCGGGCTCGACTGGTGGCAGCTCGGCACGCGCGGAGGCCTGGTAGTCCTGCTCGGCCTCTGGCTGCTGACGCCCTGGTCGCTCGGCAGCCGCCCAGCGGCCTCCGTCGCCTCCGCCCAAGCGCCGGCCACCGGCGGAGCGCAGGCCGATGGCCGGCGCCCCGAAGGGGTCCGGCGCTGGCATCCGGGCCGGATCGCGCTCGCGGCATCCGTCCTCCTCACGCTGGTGGTCGCGGGCCTGTCCATGCTCCGCGATCCCCATGACGTCGCGGGCCGCCTGAACCTCGAGCCGGTTGCCGGGGCCGCCCCTTCGGGCGCGGTCCCACCCGGCGAATGGCACCATTACGGGCGCACGCTCGACGGCCAGCGCTACTCGCCGCTCGCGGAGATCACGCCCGAGAATATCGGCCGCCTGGAGGTCGCCTGGACGTACCGGACGGGCGATCTCATCCGCCCCGACGATGTGCTGGAGACGACGTATCAGGTCACGCCGCTGAAGGCCGGGGACCTGCTCTACGTCTGCACGCCGCATGACATCGCGATCGCACTGGACGCCGCCACCGGGCAGGAGCGCTGGCGTTTCGACGCAGCGACCCCCCAGGATCCCAACCGCCAGCACCAGACCTGTCGGGGCGTCTCCTACCACGCCGATCCGGCCCGCGCCGGGCAGCCCTGCGCGGCGCGCGTCTTCCTGCCGACGGCGGACGCCCGGCTGATCGCGCTCGACGCGCTGAGCGGCGCCGTATGCGAGGGCTTCGGCCGGAACGGCGCGGTGGACCTCTGGGCCAACATGCCGAACAGGCAGAGCGGCTTCTACTATTCGACGTCGCCCCCGGTGGTGGCGCGGGGCCTCGTCATCGTGGGCGGGGCCGTCAACGACAACTACGCGGTCCAGGCGCCGTCGGGGGTGATCCGCGCCTACGACGTCAACACGGGCGCGCTCGTCTGGAACTGGGACTCCGGCAATCCCGACCGCACCGAGCCGCTGGGAGCGGAGGAGACCTACACGCCGAACTCGCCGAACAGCTGGTCGGTCTCCAGCGCCGACGAGGAGCTGGGCCTGCTCTATGTCCCGCTCGGCAACCGCACTCCCGACCAGCTTGGCATGGGCCGCAGCGAGGCGGTCGAGCGCTTCTCCTCCTCGATCGTGGCGCTCGACCTCGGCACCGGCGAGGTCCGCTGGGTGCGCCAGACGGTGCATCACGATCTCTGGGACATGGACGTCCCGGCCCAGCCGGTGCTGATCGACATCGCGACGGTCAACGGGCCCGTGCCGGCGCTGATCGCGCCCACCAAACAGGGCGACATCTACGTGCTCGACCGGCGCTCGGGCGAACCCATCGTTCCGATCCGCGAGGTGCCGGCGCCGTCGGGGACGATCCCCGAGGACTTCTCCGCGCCCACGCAGCCGGTTTCGGGCCTCACCTTCATGCCGCCCCCCATGCGCGAGGCCGACATGTGGGGCGTCAGCCTGTTCGACCAGCTCGCCTGCCGCATCCGCTTCCGCTCGCTTCGCTACGCGGGGCGCTACACGCCGCCCTCGACCGAGGGGACGCTGGTCTATCCCGGCAATTTCGGCGTCTTCAACTGGGGCTCGGTGGCGGTGGATCCCGTGCGCCAGGTGATGTTCGGCATGCCGACCTATCTCGCCTTCACCTCTCGGCTGATCCCGAGCGACGAGGTCGGCCCCGGGCAGCCTGTCAATGCCGGCGAGGCAGGGCTGAACCTAAACACCGGCGGTCCCTATGCGGTGATCATGCAGCCCTTCATGTCGCCGATCATGCTGCCGTGCCAGACACCGCCCTGGGGCTACGTCGCGGGCGTGGACCTGCGCACGGGCCGGACGGCGTGGATGCACAGGAACGGGACGATCCAGGATGCGGGGCCCGTGCCGCTGCCGCCCATCAGGCTCGGCGTGCCCGGCCTCGGCGGGCCCATGATCACGGCCGGGGGCGTGGTCTTCCTGGCAGCCAGCATCGACAACTATCTGCGTGCCTACGACCTCGCCACGGGACGGCAGCTCTGGCAGCACAGGCTGCCGGCGGGCGGGCAGGCGACCCCGATGACCTATGCCGTCGGCGACCGCCAGTTCGTCGTCCAGGTCGCGGGGGGGCACGGGTCCATCGGCACGAAGCCCGGCGACTACGTCATCGCCTATGCGCTGCCGAGGTCCTGAGCCGCCGCGGGCGGCCCTGCGCATTCAGCGCATGCGGGGCTGAGCGCCCGAATTTGCACGCCCTGAGCCTCCGGGGTTCTGCCATGGTCGCGGCCATGACGATCACGCTTCCGGCCGAGCGCGCGGCCCATCCCGGCCGCGGCATCATGTTGATGCTCCTGGCCGTGCTCGGATGGGTCGCCATGGACACCATCGGCAAGACCCTGGTGGGATGGGGAATTCCGGTCTGGCAGGTCACCTGGGCCCGCTACGCCTTCCACCTGGCGGCCATGCTCCCCTTCGTTCTTGCTGGCCGCGTCAACGTGCGGACGACCCGGCCGGGGCTGCAGGTCACGCGCTCGCTGCTGCTGCTGGTGGTCACCTTCCTGGTCTACACGGCCCTGCGCTTCCTGCCGCTCGCGACGGTGAACGCGATCGGCTTCCTGACGCCGCTGCTGATCACGGCGCTGTCGGTTCCGCTGCTGCGCGAGAGGGTGGGGATCCGCCGCTGGCTTGCCGTGGCGGCCGGCTTCGCGGGCGTGCTGATCCTGATCCGGCCGAGCCCGGCGATGCATCCGGCGATGCTGCTGCCCATCGCGGCGGCCTTGATGAACGCCTTCTACCAGATCGCGACGCGGCTGCTCTCGCACACCGAGCCGGCAACCACGACCCTGTTCTGGACCTCGCTGGTCGGCTTCACCGTCGCGAGCGCCGCTGTGCCCTTCGCGTGGTCGAGTCCGGATGCGTGGGGCTGGACGCTGATGGTGGCGCTGGGCGTGCTCGGCTGCGTCTCGCACTACCTGATGATCGTCGCCTACACGGCCTCGCCGGCGGTGGTCGTCGCGCCCTTCACCTATACGCAGCTGATCTGGGTGGTGCCCGTCGGGTGGTTCGCCTTCGGCGACCTGCCGGACCTGTGGAACGCCGTGGGCGCCGCGATCATCGTCGCGAGCGGCCTCTACACCTTCTACCGGGAGGTCCGCCGCGGGCGGGTCGCCTGAGCCCGATCGGGGGCACGGGACCGGTCCGGGGCGGGGCCCCGGACCGGATGCTGTCGAGCGTCAGATGACGGATTCGACCCAGGTGTAGAGCTGGCCCTTCGCCATGGCGCCGATCCGCGTGGCGGCGACCTTGCCGTCCTTGAACAGCATCAGGGTCGGGATGCCGCGGACGCCGTACTGGCCGGGAGTCTTGGGGTTCTCGTCGATGTTGATCTTGGCGACGGTGAGGGCGCCGGCCTTGTCCTTGGCGAGCTCCTCGAGCGCGGGCGCGATCATCTTGCAGGGGCCGCACCACTCCGCCCAGAAGTCCACCAGGACCGGTCCCGACGCCTTCAGCACGTCGGAATCGAAGCTTGAATCGGTGACCGCGGTCGTGCTGCTCATGGGATTCCTGCGTCTTTCTTTCGCCCGGCGGCATGCCGGAAGAGTTCCCATCGAATGTAGGCATTGGGTCGCCGGGCGGTCAAGGCGACCCCCTGCGCAGGTCCGCCCTGCACGCCGGGCGCGGCGCTCAGAGGTCCGAGTAGCGCTCGGCCTGCCGGCGGTCCTCCTCGATCTCGTCCGACACCTCGGCGACCGCCGCCGGATCGATCTTGCGCGCCTCCTCGAGCAGCTTCTCGCTCTGCCGCTCGTCGCCCTCGGCCGCCTTGTCGAGCGCCTTCTCCGCCAGCTCCCGTGCCTTGGCCTTGCTGGTCCTGTCCTCGGTCATGCCGATCTCCTTCGCGTCATGGCCTTCCGAGCGGACAACCCTCTGGCCCGCCGGCTGTTCCAAGAGCATCGCCCTCTTGATCCGAAGGATGGCGGCGCCACCTCTCCGGGCGAAGTGGCTGGGCCGCAGCGAGGAAGCTCATGGACCGCAACGAACGCGAGATCATCGACGGGCTTTTCGGCAAGCTGCGCGAGGCGCAGGACCGCACGGGCCCCCGCGATGCCGAGGCCGAGCGCCTGATCGCCGATCACCTGGCCCGGCAGCCGGCCGCTCCCTACTACATGGCCCAGGCGATCCTCGTGCAGGAGCAGGCCCTGAACGCGGCCCAGGCGCGGATCCAGGAGTTCGAGCGCGAGGTGCAGTCCCGCCCGGCGGGCGGCGGCGGCTTCCTGGCAGGTATCTTCGGCGGCCAGCAGCCGCGTCCAGCCGAGCGCGCCCGCGGGACCGCCGGGGTGGCCTCGCCTGCCTCGGGGCCCGCCTACGGAGCCCCCAGCCCCTGGGGCCCGGCCCCGGGTGCCGGCGGCCCGTGGGCCAATGCCTCCGCCGGCTATGGCCGCCCGGGCGGTGGCTTCATGGGTGGCGCGCTGCAGACGGCGGTCGCCGTGGCGGGCGGCATCGTCGCGGGGAACCTGATCATGGACATGCTGACGCCGGACGCCGGGCATGCGGAGGCCGCCGATGCCGGGGGGCTCGGCCACGAGGCCGCGGCCGACCAGGGCTACGAGCCCGAACCCGACCAGCAAGCGCCGGGCTACGAGCAGGCCTCCTACGACGATTCTGGATACGGTGGCGCGGATGACGGGGGCGGCTTCGACGACGGCGGAAGCGAGGACATCTGACCCGCGGGTGCAGAGCCCCGGGCGTGTCGGCCCTGGGCCCGTACGTGGCGGGCTCAGCGGCCAGGCGGGGCGCAGTTGCCGACGATCTGGTGGCAGAGGCTGAGGTCGCGGTCCTGGTTGTAGCTGAGCTGCCGCACGATGCCGTCGCGCAGGGTGAAGGTCGCCCGGCAGCTATAGGGGAAGCGCGTCTCGGTCACCGTGCTCTCGTAGAAGGGGATCCCCACGCCGCCACGGCGCGATCGCAGGATCCGCGACGCCGGGCTCTCGTCGATATCCACGTTGCGGTTCACGTTCACGACGTTCCGCTCGTACTCCAGCACCTCGCCGTCCCCGGTGCGCGCGCTGCGGAGCGGCACGCCCGCGCAGGCCAGCAGCGCCTCCTTGCTTAGACCCACCAGCGCCTGCGGGGCGACGGCGGCGCGCTCGGCCTCCGGGCTTGCGCAGCCCGCCAGCGCGATCAGGACGGCGGCGGCGGCCGCCCGGCCGGCGATCTCGATACGACTGCACGCCATGGGCTCGCTCCTTGCAAGTGCACCTTCACCGGTGCTCCGTCACGCCGACCTGGCGGCACATCGAGAGCATCGGGCAGGTCGAGCAGCGCGGCCGGATGCCCGTGCACACGGCCTTGCCAAAGGGGACGAGGCGCTCGTTGATCTCCACCCAGTACCTCTGCGGCAGCGTCCGCCGCAATGCCTCCATGGTGCGTTCGGGAGAACGGGTCGCGACCAGCCCCCAGCGGTTGGTGATTCGATGGACATGGATGTCCACCGAGACCGCAGGCTTGCCGAAGCCCACGCCGAGGGTCAGCGCCGCGATCTTCGGCCCGACGCCGTGAAACGCGGTCAGCCCCTCCTCGGTATCGGGGACCCGGCCACCATGGCGCTCGACGATCTCGCGCGAGAGCGCCCGCAGCGCACGCGCCTTGGGCTCTGGAAAGGTGGCGCCGTGCAGGAGCCGGATCAGTTCCGCCTCGTCCAGCGCAGCCATGGCCTCGGGCGTGCGCGCCGCCGCGAAGAGGCGAAGACACACCGCGATGGTGGTCTCGTCGAGCGTTCGCGCCGAGACCAGGGCGCCGACGAGTTGCTCGAAGGGCGTGGAGAAGCCGCGGTCGCGTAGCTCGAACATCGCCGCCTTGGGGAGCCCGGCCACGGCGAGGCGGAGGCGCCGGAACGCCTCGTCGACGTCGAAGGGCTCCTTCTCGGCGGGCCCGCGCAGGCGGGAGTGAAGGGGGCGGGTGGCGGCAGATTCGGGCAAGGGCATCGCGGATCGCTCCTCCTCCATGTCAACAGTCGGGACGGTCGGGACTCACGCGGACGCGATGCAGCCGGGCGCCCCGATGCTGCGCGGGTGCTTCGCCTTGCCGCATGCACCGTTCCGGCGACGAGAATGCCAAGGGCCGGCGACCGGGCCGATGCTGTGGAGGAACAGCCAGTGGTCATATGGATTGATCCGTTGCGATCCAGGATAGCGCGTGGCGCTGCACAGTTTTTGCGCGCGTAGAGAAGAGATTTTTAGGCAGTCAGTAATGCCGGTGTCCTGATGATCACCTGTTGATGTCTTTAATGGTATCGCCATGGCATCCTCGTGAACCGATGTTGGGCTTGCCGGACGCCGAACAATCTTGATTGAATCAATATTTATGTAGTTTAAGAAAATTAGATTCTCACTTTAAACGTCTCGTTGCGAATGCGGCCATGTGGTATTCAGTCAGGGTTGCCGTTGCCGAGGTTCAGCATGGGCGGCTTGATGCGGTCGATCAGCCTGAAATGGCGCATCCTCGTCCTCATCGTGCTGTTGCTGTTGCCCGCGGCGATGCTGATCGTGGCCCTGGCGGGACGATTGCTGGACTCGCGGCTCAACGAGGCGCGAACGGCGACGCTGCTGCTCGCCAGTCACGGCGCGGCCGCCCATGAGCGGGTGATCCAGGAGGCGCGGGGCCTCGTCGAGCTGGCTGCCCGCATGCCGGAGGTCATGGCCTTCGAGGGGCCCGCGTGCTCGCGGCTTCTCCGCGAGCACGCCCCCCGCTACGCATGGCTCACACTGCTGTTGGTCACCCGCGCCGACGGCGTGCCTGTCTGCAGTTCCGCCGAGGAGGCGCCGGTCGCCATCGACGGACGGGACTACTTCACGCGAACGCTGCGGACCGGACGCTTCGTCCTCAGCGACTATGTCGTCGGACGCACCACCGGGATGCCGGCGATCGTCGCGAGCGCGCCGGTGACGGACGGTGCCGGCACGGTCTCCGGCGTCGTCTCGGCAGGGATCGACCTGCGGTGGTTCGACGAGCTTTCTGCGCGCACCCGGGCCATGACCGGGGGCTCGGCGGTTCTCGTCGACGGCACGGGCAGAGTCCTGGCCTGGCACCCAGCCAGCGACGCGCCTGGGGGAGCGGATTTTCCCGGAACGGAGTTCCACTCGCCCGTCCCGTCCGACAGGCAGGTGGCGGACGGGCAGACCGTGGTTGAGGGCAAGGGCGCCGACGGCGTCTGGCGGATCGGGGTCCTCACGACGCTCGAGGGGACAGGGGCGCGGCTGTTCGTCGACTACGCCAGGGATGAGATCTTCGGCCCGGACGAGCGCAGCATCCTCGGGGTCGGCGTGGTCGCGATCGCCATCCTGACACTGTCCGGATATGGCGCATGGCATGCCGCCGAGCGCCAGGTCGTCGCCCCTGCGCGGCGCCTTGTCTGCGCCATCCGCGACCTGTCACGGGGCATTCCCGCGCCCGCCCAGGCCCTGCCCCGGTGCGCCGCGCCGGAGCTCCGCGAGGCGCTGACCCTCTTCGCCTCCATGGCGGAGGAGCTGCGCTCGCGCGGAGAGGACCTCCGCGCGAGCGAGGAGCGGCTGCGCCTCGCGTTGCTGGGCTCGCGCGAGGAGCTCTGGGACTGGGACCTGCGGACCGGTCGATTCCTCTTCTCCGGGGACGGCAAGGCGCTTCTCGGCTCCGACGAGGCCGAGCCCGGCGACCGGGAGGCTGGATGGGGCGCGCGCATCCATCCCGACGATGTGGACGGGGCCTTGGCGGGCATCATCGACCATCTCCAGGACCGGACGGACTTCTACCAGCACACCCACAGGATCCGGCGCCAGAATGGGGAGTGGCGCTGGGTCCTTGACCGCGGACGGCTGATCCGCGACGAGGCCGGGGCGCCGGTCCGCATGCTTGGAACCCATGCCGACGTCACCGATCTGGTCGAGGCGCGGCTGGAGGTCGAGCGGCAGGCCGAGGTGCTGCGCTCGCTGGCGGATGAGATGCGCTCGCTGGCGGAGGAGCGCGATCACGCACGTAGGGCCGCGGAGGCGGCGAGCGTGGCCAAGTCCCGGTTCCTTGCCATGATCAGCCACGAGCTGCGGACGCCGCTCCACGGGATCATGGGTTATTCGGAGCTGCTCGACGACGACGCGATCGGCGAGCAGCGCCGGGGCTACGTGTCGCTCCAGCGCTCTGCGGCCCGCTGCCTTCTGGCGCTCGTGAACGACATCCTGGACTTCTCGCGCATCGAGGAAGGCCGCATTGAGCTCGAGCAGGTGCCCTTCGACCTGCTGGCGCTCATGGAGGAATGCCGGGCCATGATCCTGCCCATGGCCGCGCAAAAGGACCTGCAGACGACCATCGCGGTGGATCCGGTAACGCCTCGGCGCGTGCTCGGGGACCCGATGCGGCTGCGCCAGATCCTGATGAACCTGCTCGGCAACGCCGTGAAGTTCACCGGCACCGGAAAAGTCGCCATCGGCCTGTCGGTGCTCGAGCGCTCGGACGACCGGGTCCTCCTGCGCCTGGAGGTCGCCGACACCGGCATCGGCATTCCCGAGGACCGGCTGGGGGCGATCTTCGAACGCTTCGGCCAAGCCGAGCCCGGGACCCAGAGGCGCTTCGGCGGAACGGGGCTCGGTCTCGCCATCGCGCGGGGGCTCGCCCGGATGATGGGGGGCGACATCGACGTCCGGAGCGAGCCCGGCGTCGGCAGCACCTTCGGCCTGGTGGTGCCGTTCGGGATCGCGGCGGATCAGCCCGCCTCTCGCGAGGGCGCCGCGCCCTCGCTGCCGCCCGCTGCCGAGGGGCTGCGCATCCTGGTGGCCGAGGACCTGCAGATCAACCGCATGCTTCTGCGGGAGGTGCTCGAGCGGGCGGGGCACACCGTGGTGGAGGCCGCGAACGGCGCCGAGGTCCTGTCGATCGCGGCCGGCGGGGCCTTCGACGTGGTCGTGATGGATCTCTGGATGCCGGTGATGGACGGCATCGAGGCCGTCCGCCTGCTCCGCCGCACGGAGGGCGATGCGGCGGGCGTCCCCGTCATCGGCCTGACCGCCGACGGCGAGGGCGTCGCGGACTGCCTTGCCGCCGGCATGGATGCGGTCCTGCGCAAGCCTGCCGCCGCCGCGGACATCCTCGACGCCGTGATGCGCCACCGGCGGGCACGCAGGACGCCGCGCGCCGTCGAGGAGCCCGCCAGGAATCTCGCGGAGCTCCGGGCCACCCTGGGTGCGGAGAATCTGGGCGTGCTGCTTGCCGCCTTCGTGGAGCAGGCGGCGGTGGTGACGCGGGAGCTGTCCGAGGCTGGCGACGATGTCCGACAGCTCGGAGAACTCGGCCAGACCCTTCGCGGCAGCGCGGGGATACTCGGCTTCTCGGCGCTGGTCTCCGCCTGCGCGTCTCTGATCGTCGCCTGCAGGGCGGACCATCCGTTGGCGGTCAGGGTTGCGGTCGAGCACGTGCTGGCCGAGCTGGAGAAGGCCGCCGACGTGGCACGTGCCTTCTCGGGCGAGGATCCGCCGGCGGCTTGACTCCAGAGACTGATCTCCGGGGGGGGGATCTCCGGGGCCAACCCCACGCCGCCAACCCCACGCCGCCAACCCCACGCCGCCAACCCCACGCGGCCAACCCCACGCGGCCACCCCATCGGGCGGGCGCAGCCGGGCGATGCCGACCCTAGGTGTCGGTCCTCATCCGGATCTGGGCAAGCGGGGTCTCGTGAGGGATGTCGTCGACGCCGCACGGCCTCATGCTGCCCTCGGTCGCCGGAGCACCGCACTGGCACTTGTCCGGAACCTCGTCCTTGGCCGCGGTCGCGACGATATGGAACCGTCCGCATCGTTCGCATCGCACTGGCTCGCCGGCCCTCATGGGCACCTCTCTTCCGTTCTACATCCGGGTCAGGAAACAGGCACGGGGCCCATTCATCGCTGCCGGCGCGCAGCGGCCAGGCGCGGCCATCCCGTCTCGCAGCTTGAAATATGCGGCGATCCGAGGCTCGATGGAGGCCCTCCCGCTGACCGGCGCTTGTCCTGCCATGTGCGAACTCCTCGGCATGTCCGCCAACACGCCCACCGACATCTGCTTCAGCTTCGCTGGCCTGATGCGCCGGGGCGGGCAGACCGGCCCGCACGGCGACGGCTGGGGCATCGCCTTCTACGACGGCAAGGGCTGCCGCATGTTCCATGATCCCGCGCCCAGCGCGGAATCCGAGATCGCGCGCTTCATCCGCGGCTATTCCATCAAGAGCCGGACCGTCATCAGCCACATCCGGCGTGCCAACCGCGGGCGTGTCGCGCTCGAGAACACCCATCCCTTCACGCGCGAGCTCTGGGGCCGCATCTGGGCCTTCGCCCACAATGGCCAGCTCAGGGGCGTCAAGGCGCGGCCGCTGGACTTCTACCGCCCCGTCGGGACGACGGACAGCGAGCATGCCTTCTGCTGGATCCTCGATCGGCTGCGCGCGAAATGGGACAAGGCGCCGCCGGTGCGCACCCTCGCGGCCGAGATCGGCCGTCTTGCACGCGACTTGAACCGGCTGGGAGTCTTCAACCTGCTGCTGTCCGACGGGCGTGCGCTCTTCTGCTTCTGCAGCACCAAGCTGGCCTGGATCACCCGCCGCGCTCCGTTCGGCGCGGCGACCCTGCTGGACGAGGACCTGACGGTCGACTTCGCCCGCGAGACCACGCCTCACGACGTCGTGACGGTGGTGGCGACGCGCCCGCTCACCCGGGACGAGACCTGGCAGGTCCTTGATCCCGGCTGCTTCGTGGTCTTCCAGGACGGCGAGGTCGTGTCATCCCGGCCGGCGGGGCGGCCGTCGCGGCCGCAGCGCGGCCCTCAGTCTCAGGGTGCCCAGCGGTCGAGCAGCGCCGAGGAGAGCGGCATGGGCCTCGGCCCATCGGTCCAGATCAGGGCGCAGCGTACGTCGCGGCCGGGATAGATCCGCCGCAGCGCCGCGCGGTATGCCGCCATCTGTTGGAGATAGGCTGGCGAGACATCCTCCTCGGCCATGGGGGCGGGCCTGTTGGTCTTGTAGTCGAGGATCCAGACCTCGTCCTCCGTGACCAAGAGCCTGTCGACCTGACCCGCGATCACCCGGTCCTGGCCGACGACCCCGACCACCGGTACCTCGGCCCGGGAACCCGGACCGAAATAGGGTGCGAAACGCGGGTCCGCGAGCACCGCCAGCGTCTCCAGCGCGATCTCGTCCTGCTGCTCGGCGGCGAGCCTGTGTGCGGGCCGCGACAGGTAGCGCCGCGCGGCCTGCTCGCGCGCGGGCGCCTCCAGCTCGGGTAGGGTCTGGAGCAGGCGATGGACAAGCGTGCCGCGCAGGAAGCGCGCACCGTCGTCGGCGCCGAGCGGGGAGCGCAGCGCGGGCTCCGGCGTGTCCGGGCGCGAGGGCGTCAGCGGGCGGGCAGGGCTCGGCTCCTCCGGCGCGGCGGCGGCGGCCCAGCCCGGCAGCGGCGCGGCGGCAGCCGCCTCGACGAGGCCGAGCCCGTCCGGCCTCGCCGGCACCGTCTGCGGGCCGCGCAGGCGCCAGCCCGGTCCCGCCCAGCCCTCGGGGCACAGCTCCGAGAAGTCGAAGGCGCAGGGCTCGCCATGCTCCTGCATGGCGGCCTCGGTCAGCCGGTACCAACAGTCCGGCCCGGGCGGCCTGCGGCCCTGCCAGCCGCAGACATAGAGCCTGTCCTCCGCCCTCGTCAGTGCGACGTAGAGAAGCCGGCGGTACTCCTGGTCGCGCCGCAGGTCGGCGCGGGCCCGGGCCCCCGCGCTGGTCCTGTCCTCCTGCGCGCGCCGGGCCGAGAAGAGCGGCACGGGCAGCGCCCCGTCCGGCCAGAGGATCCGCGGGCCCTGGATCGGCACGCCCATGGTGTCGGGGAGGAACACGATCGGCGCCTGAAGCCCCTTGGAGCCGTGGACCGTCATGATGCGCAGCTTGCCGCCGTCCTCGCCCCGGTCGGCGTCGAGCTCGCGCTTGATCTCCGCCTCGCTGGCCTCGAGCCAATGCAGGAAGCCCTGCAGCGACGGCGCATGGCTGCGCTCGAAGGCGAGGCAGGCGGACAGGAACTCGTCCACGGGGTCCTGCGCCTCTGGGCCGAGCCGGGCCAGCAGCGCGCGGCGTCCGGTCCCGCCCGGCCCTGGATCGGCCGGGCAGGGCTGGGACAGGACGCGCGCGAAGAACTCGAAGGGCGGGGCGAAGTCCGTGCGGTCCAGCAGGGCTCGCAGCCACGCGAATGCGGGGCCCAGGAAGAGGGGGTCGGAATCGGCCTTGGCCGCCAGCGCCGAGAACAGCGTTCCGCGCCGGTTCCAGGCGAGTTCGAAGAGCTGCTCCTCCGAGAGGCCCAGGAACGGTCCCTTCAGCACGGTCGCCAGCGTCAGGTCGTCCTCGGGCAGCAGCAGGAACCGGCCGAGCGCCATCAGGTCCATGACGCTGAGCTGCTCGGTCAGGACCATCCGGTCGACGCCCGCGACCGGCACGCCCCGTTCCTTGCAGGCGCGCACGAGCTCCTCGACGAAGCGCGAGCGCCGGCGTACCAGCACCATCACGTCCCCCGCGAGGATCGGGCGGCCGCGCGCCTCCAGCCTTTCCCCGCTGTCGAGCCAGCGGCGCACCGTCGAGGCGATCACCGCGGCCAGCCGGGCCGATGGGGCATCGGCCCGGCGGCGCTCGACCGGGGGTTCCCACGGGGCGGGTTCGGGCGGCTCCTCGGGGGCGACGGGGGGCCACAGCTCCACCAGTCCGGCATGGCCCCGGCGGAACGGGATGTGGCGGATCACCGTCCCGGTCTCGAAGGCGACGCCGTCGCGCGCGGTCTGCAGCGTGAAGACGGCGTCGACCGCTTCCAGCACCGCTCCTGTGGATCGGAACGAGATCTCCAGGTCGACCTTGGCCCAGCGGGCCTCGGCCGCCTCGACCCGGGCCTGGAAGTGGCCGCGCATGCGCGCGAATTCGGCGGGATCGGCCCGCTGGAAGCTGAAGATCGACTGCTTCTCGTCACCGACCGCGAACAGGGTGCGCACGCCGTCCCGGGAGCCCAGGCCGGCAAAGAACTCCTCGGCCAGGGCGGCGACCACCTGCCACTGCTCGGGGTTGGTGTCCTGGGCCTCGTCGATCAGCAGGTGGTCGAGCCCGCCGTCGAGCTTGAACAGCACCCACGGAGCCCCGGGGTCGCGCAGCAGCGCCAGCGCGTTCAGGATCAGGTCGTCGTAGTCCAGCCGGGCGCGACCGCGCTTCGCCTCCTCATAGGCGTCCAGGAGCGCCTCGGCGAGGCGCATCAGGGCCGCCGTCGACCCGGCGACGCCCGCAGCCTTCACCCGCTCCATGGCCAGCAGCAGACGCGCCGCCTCGGCCTCCAGCGCCTCGCGGGCGCCGCCGAAGGCGTCGGCGGCCTTGCGGGTGATCAGCGTCTTGCGGACCTGCCCCTCGGTGGTCAGGAACGCCCGTGCGAAGTCCAGGAAACCTTCCGCCCTGTCGCCCGCCTGGGCCAGCCAGCCGCGGATCACACGGCCGCGCTCTCTGTCCGTGTCGCTGCCGCCATCCAGCGCCTGGCAGGCGCGGTCCAGTCCGTCGCGGTCGAAGGCGCCGTCGCGGCAGATCTCCTCCAGCACGGCACTGTCGTCCGATCCCGGCGCCACGCCGAGATGGGCGTAGACCGCGGCGATCGCGCCCTCGACCCCGCCCATGGCCTCCAGGATCCGGCGCAGGCGGCCGCGCTCCGCCGTCAGGTCGCGCAGCAGCGTCGCGAAATCCTCTTGGGACACGTCCCGGGTCAGGCGCGCCAGGGATTGTCCGAGCAGCGTCTCGGGCTCGGCCCGGGCACGGCGCAGCACGGCGTCCTTGGCGCCCGCCAGCAGCTCCTCGGCCGTGCGGTCGTCCATCACCTCAAAATGCGGTGGAAGGCGCGCCTCCAGCGGAAAGCGGCGCAGAAGCGACTGGCAGAAGGCATGGATCGTCTGGATCTTCATGCCGCCGGGGCAGTCCACGACCTGGGCGAAGAGCCGGCGCGCTGCCGTCCGGGCCGCCGAGGACGGCCGCTCGCCGCACAGCGCCGCCAGCGCGTCCTCCAGCTCGGCGTCGCTCACGGTGGCCCAGCGGGCCAGCGTCCCGTTGATGCGGTTGGCCATCTCGGCCGCCGCCGCCTTGGTGAAGGTCAGGCACAGGATCCGGTGGGGCGGCGTGCCGGCCAGCATCAGCCGTAGCACCCGGTCCGTCAGCACCTTGGTCTTGCCGGTGCCGGCCGAGGCGCCGACCCAGACGGAGCATTCGGGATCCGACGCCGCGCGCTGCTTGACGTTGGGATCAATGGGGAGGGTTCGGTCGGCGACGGTCATCGAGGCCCGGGGCTGCGTCACCCGTCTTTTAGGCGAGAAGCGCCGCCGAGGGAAGGAACCCGCCTCGCGCCTGCGCCCCGTCACAGCTTTCCGTCACAGCTTTCGGGCGACGGCTCCGGCCGGCTCAGATTCCCTCGCCGGCCTCAATATGCGGCAGGCCTGGCAGGGCCGGCGGAGGTCCGTTCAGGGGCAGCGTGAACCAGACGGTCGTTCCCCTGCCAAGCTCGCTCTCGATCTGCAGCCGCCCGCCGTGCAGTTCCACCAGCCTGCGGCTCAGCGCGAGGCCCAGCCCCGTCCCGGAGGCCTTGTCCCGGGGCTGGTTGCCGGCCTGCTCGAAGGGGCGGCCGAGCTTCGGGATGTCCTCGGCCCTGATGCCGACGCCGGTGTCGGTGACCGAGATCCGCATCCGGTCGTCCTCGACCTCTGCGCCCAGGGTGACCCTCCCGCCCGGTCCCGTGAACTTGATCGCGTTGGCCAGCAGGTTGATCAGCACCTGCCGGATCGCGCGCTCGTCCGCCACGAGCGGGTCGAGTGGCGGCAGCGTGCTGGTCACCTCGATCCCGGCATCGCGGGCACGTCCCCGGACGATCCGGACGCAGGCGTCCACAACGGCATGCAGCGAGATCGTCTCCGGGTTCAGGACGTACTTGTTGGCCTCGATCTTCGAGATGTCCAGGATGTCGTTGATCATGTCCAGCAGGTGCCGCCCCGCCGTCTGGATGTCCGCGGCGAAGGAGACGTACTCGAGATGGCCGAGGGGGCCGAGCTCCTGGCGCGCAATGATCTCTCCGAAGCCGATGATCGCATTCAGCGGCGTGCGCAGCTCGTGGGACATGTTGGCGAGGAAGACCGACTTCGCCATGTTGGCCGCTTCCGCGCGCGAGCGCGCCAAGGCGTTCTGCCCGGCCAGGGCCTGCATCATGGTCGCCTGCTCCTCCAGGCGGGCGCGGGTCGCCTGGAGCTCGGCCACATGCCTTTCCAGCGCCTGGCGGCTGGCATCCAGCGCGCGCTGGTTCCGCCGGATCAGGGCGAGCGCGGCCAGTCCGGCGACCGAGGGCAGGACCATGACGAGGCCGAAATAGGGCAGCTTGTCGTGCCAGGGCCGCAGGGCGTCCGCAGCCTCCATGGAGACGATGACCGTCAGCGGGAACTCCGGCACCGCGAAGGCCGCGCGCAGCCGCCCCGGCGCGGGGCTCAGCTCCGGGTCGCGGCCGGCCGGCCGGCCGATCCGGTCCTCCAGTCCTCCGGTGCGCGCCAGGACGAGGCCGCGGTCGTCCACCACGGCGCCGACCGCGTCGTCTGGGATCGCCTCGGCCAGCACCCGGGCCATGCGGACAGGGTCGACGATCGCCGCCAGCACGCCGGCGAAGCGGTTCTCGGGATCCGAGCGGGGCGTGCTGACGCCGATGAACCACTGGCCCGAGGTGCGTCCGAGGACCGGCTCGCCGATATAGAGCCGCTTTCCGGGCGACTGCAGATGGGCCCGGAAGTAGTCGCGGTCCGACAGGTCCAGCGCCTGGGCCGGCGGGCCGAGCTCGTCGACCAGCAGCCGCCCGTCGGGCCTCGTCGCAAGGAACCCGCGTGCGAGGCCGAGCCGGTGCGCCTTCGCTTCCATCACCGCCCGCACGGTCTCGATCCCGGTCCCGCCATCCCGAGAGGCCTCCGGCAGCCGCCCCAGCAGCAGGTCCAGCGTCTCGAGCGATGCCGAAATGAAGGCCAGGGCCGAGGCGAACTGCTCGCCCAGCAGGTGCGTCGCGCGGTCGGCCTCCAGTGCGGCGGCGCGGAGCAGGGCCTCGCGGTCCCGCCAGACCTGAAACGCGATCAGCCCGTTGTAAAATGCGAGCCCGAGCGCCGCCATGGCCCAGAACCGCACTGGACGGCGGCTTGCGGGGGGCGTCCGGCGGCTGGGACTCGGGGACGTGGGATTCGGCATGGCTCTATGCCGAGAATTCTACCTGAATTTCCATGGAAATTCGCCTAATTGTTTAGTCACCCCGCGACTTTGCCACGATGGCGCTATTCGCCTCCGTCGCCGCCGGCGGTGGACCATTCCTGGACCCGGGCCAGATGGGCATAGTCGCTGTAGCGCGGGGCGCGTTCGGGCCGGGGCAGGGCGCGGTACGGCGTGCGGGGATCGTCAAAGGCGTGGATCAGGGCGAGCAGGCCTGCACGCGCCTCGGCGACGAGCCGCGGCAGCGCATCGGGCGGCAGTGCCTTCTCCTCACCCGGGGGATCTCCGCCCGAGAGCCTCCAGAAGGCCAGGGACGAGACTTGCCTTGCCTCGATCGGCTCGAAGCCGCCGGCCTCGGCGATCGCCGCCTCCAGCGGAAGCTGCGGGGCGAAGCCGAGCTCGACCTCGCGCGTGCTCGGCGGCGCGCCCGTCTTGTAGTCCAGGATCGCCAGCGATCCATCGGGCATGAGGTCGATCCTGTCCGCCTTTGCGACGAGGGTGAAGGGGCCGGCCGGCCCCGCCAGCTCCATGCGTCCCGATGCCTCGGTCAGCAAGGGGCGGGTCGTCTCGCGCCGGGCCTGCTCCTGGGCGACGAACCAGCGTGCGACCCGCTCGAAGCGAGGCCACCAGAATGCCCAGACGTCGGGCTGGGCGAGATGGTCGCCGAAGGCCTGCTCGCCGAGCGCGAGCAGGCGGCGCACCGCGTCCGGTGGAAGCGCGCCAGGATGCTCGCGCACGAAGGCGTCCAGGGCCAGGTGGATGAACTGGCCGCGCTCCGCCGCGCCCGGATCGGCGGCGATCGGGTCCAGCGCCGACAGGCCCAGCACGTGCCGCGCGTACACGGCATAGGGATCGCGCATCCAGGTCTCGACCTGGGTCACCGAGAGCCTGCGCGGCCGCGCCGCGACCGGCGGGCGCGGTTCGGGCGGCCCGACCGGGCGCACCCTTGCGGGACGGTCGAGCTCCGCCGCCCAGTACAGCCAGGTCTCGGCGCCTGTCCCGATGATCCCGCCGAGGCCGAGTCCGTCCAGCACGGCGTCCAGGCGCAGCAGCCAGCGCGACGGGACCGTCGGGGTGCCGTCGACGCGCTCGGCCCGCGTCAGCACCACCCGTGGGGCGCAGGCCAGCATGGCGAAGTCGTGGGCCGCGAGCCCCAGCCGGAACTCGGGCGAGGCCAGGCCCAGCGCCTTGCGCATGGGGCGCGACAGCCAGGGATCCGCCGCGGGCTCGGGCGGCCAGGTGCCCTCGTTCAGGCCGCCCAGCACGATCACGTCCGCCTGCTGCAGCCGCGCCTCCAGCAGGCCCAGGATGCTGAGGCGCGGGTGCCGGCCATAGCGCGGGCGCACCGGCGCCGCGGCGGCGAGCAGCGCCTCGAACAGGGCGGGATAGTCGGTCCCGGCCACGTCGCCGAAATCGCCCGCGGCGCGTAGCAGGTCGTTCAGGAAGCCGGCGGCCGCCTCGCCGTCCTCGTGGCGCCAGAGCCGCTGTGGCCCGATCTCGTGGTCGGTGGCGGCCAGCGCCTCGGCCAGCTCGCCATGAAGCTTCAGCCAGGTCGCCAGGGGCCGTGGCGCGCCGTCGGCCAGCGCCGCGCGCCAGGGCTCGGTCAGCGACTCCAGCCCTTCCACCCAGCCCAGCAGCTCCCGTCGCGCGTCCCGGCGCGCGAAGCGCCGGTCCTCGGCCGCCTCCAGCGCTGCGCGCAGCCCGGCGAAACCGGCGCCCGGCCGCGGGCCGCGCAGTACCGCCCGTTCCAGTGCCCGGGCGCGGGAGCGGAAGGCCGCGGGATCGCGCCCACCGGCCGCCAGCGGGTGCTTGAGCAGCGTCAGCAGGGCCACGGGCTCGGCATTCCTCAGCGCGCAGTCCGAGACCAGGCGCAGGAACGTGCCGACGGCGGTGTCGCTCAGGGGGCGCCCGCCGGAATCGTCGACCGCGATGCCCCAGCGCTCCAGCGCCATCGCCACCCGGCGGGCGAGGGCCCGATCCGGGGTCACCAGTGCCGCCGTGCGCTCCGGCGTCTCCAGCGCTTGGCGCATCAGCAGCGCGATGGATGCCGCCTCCTCCTGGGGCGTCGGGCAGTCGATCCGCCACAGCCCGTCCAGATCCCCCTCGGAGAAGCCCGAGAGCTCGCGCCAGGCCTCGGTGGTGGCGGCGGGGCGCAGCGCCTCGCCGAGCAGGCGCGGGCGGGCGGGGGGCGTCGCCGGGATGCCGGGGCAGGGCCAGGGGCGCACCTCGGCGCGTCCGACGCCCAGGGCGTCCATCATGCGGGAGAGGCCGAACTGGGGATGGGCGTCGTCCAGCGCCGACCAGGCGCCGTCGTCCAGGCCCAGGTCCAGCCCCGGCAGCACCACGGCGCCCTGCGGCAGGCGGGCGACGACGGCCAGCAGCTCGGCCGTTCCGCGGCTCGATCCCGGATCCGCGACGGCGATCACGGGCTCCGTCGGCGGCCGGGCGCGCCACAGCTCGGCCTGGCGGCGCATCAGGAGGTTGTGCCGGGCGCTTGCATCGATAGCGCCTTCCTCGGCCTCAATGGCGGGCCAGTGCTCGCCGATGATCTTCAGGAAGTCGAGCGTGATCTGCCAGTGCAGGGCATGGTCGTCGGGCACCAGGCCCGCGAGGCGGTCCAGGCCGATGCCCTCGGCCAGCATCTGGTCGCGCAGCCGCGCAAGCTCGGCCGCGAGCCGTGCCGCCTGGGCTGGGGTCGGCGTCAGGCCGGTCCCCTGGACCAGCTTGGTCAGCAGGAGCTGCCGGCGGAGCGGCGTGAAGGCCGGCGGCAGATCCAGGTCGCCGCCGCCGGGTAGGGCGGTGGACATCAGATCCAGCTCGTCGGCGTCGAGCTGGCCGAGCGGCGCGAGGCGCGGCAGCAGCAGCGGCTCGCCGCCGGACAGCCGCAGGAACGCCTCGCGCAGGGCGCGGCAGGCGCGGCGGGTCGGCATCAGGACGATGCAGCCCGAGAGCGCCAGCGGATCCCTTCCGACATGGTCCAGGATGCCCGCGGCCAGGGCGTCGGCGAAGGGCCGGCCCGGATCGACGGCGTAGACGCGGGCCGTTCCGTCGGAGGACGTGCCGCCGGGGAACGTGCCGTCGCGGGGATCCGGCGCGCCGGTCATGCGGGCGGCTTGTAATCCATGACCCGCTCGACCTCCGCGATCGCATCGGGCGTCCCGACATGGAACCACAGCCCGTCGTGCCGGATGCCGAACAGGCGTCCGCGCTCCTGGGCCCGGTCGAAAAGCAGGTTGTTCGAGAAGGCGCCCGCCGGCACGTCGGCGTAGGCCGCGGGGGCGGCGATCATCACGCCGCTGAAGACGAAGGGTGCGACGCGGCCAGGCGCGCGCCGAGTCAGGCGGCCGACCTGGTCCATGGTGTAGTCGCCGGGCCCGTCATAGCCGTAGGAGGCGACCGTGGGCACGAGAAGCAGCAGGGTGTCCATGGCCTCGGGATCGAAGGCCCGGACCATGCGCTCCACCGCCGGCCGGGGGCCGTCGAACCAGAGATTGTCGGCATTGGCGACCAGGAAGGGCCCGCCGCCGAGCTTTGGCAGGGCGCGCGCGACGCCACCGCCGGTTTCCAGGAGCTCGGGCTCCGGCGAGAGGTCGATCCGCGGCGTCGTGCGGCCGGCGAGATGCGAGGCGATCATTTCGCCCATGTAATGGGTGTTCACGACCGCGTTCCCGATGCCGGCCTCCTGGATCCGGTCCAGGGCATGGTCGAGCAGCGTGCGGCCGCAGACCTCGATCAGCGGCTTCGGGCGTTCCAGCGTCAGCGGGCGCATGCGCGTGCCCAGGCCTGCGGCCAGCACCATGGCGTGGGTCAGGGAGATCATCATTCCGACTTCGATACGAACAGGGGGGCGCGGGTCTCGGGCGGCAGGGTGGCATCGAACCAGGCGCGCACGGGCGCCAGCTCGGCCCGGGCCAGCTGGCCCTCCAGCAGCCGCCAGACCCGGGGCATGTGCTGAAGGTATCCCGCCCGCCCGTCCCGGAGCCAGAGCCGCGCGAAGACCGCGAGGATCCGGGTGTGCCGGACCGCCCCCATCACGCCGTAGGATCCCAGGAACCGGCCCCGGTCGAGCCCGGGAAACGCCGCGAGGTAATGATCGATCTCGGCCTGCCGGACGGCGTCGGGCACATCCCGGCGCGCATCCTCGAGGATCGAGACGAGGTCGTAGGAGACCGGGCCGAGCCCCGCCTGCTGGAAGTCCAGGATGCCGCAGGCCGCGGCGCCCTGCCGCCCTTCGAGCCGCATCAGGTTGTCGACGTGCCAGTCCCGGTGCAGGAGCGACGAGGGCACGGCCTCGCAGGCGGGCCTGACCACGCGGCGCCACGCGGCCTCGAGCGCACTCCGCTCCGCGCCTGTGGGCTCGCGGCCCAGCGCGTGGGGCAGGTACGTCTCGGCGAAGAGCATGACCTGCCCCACGAACAGGTCGGCGTCGTAGCGCGGCAGGTCCTCCGCCGCGGCGGGATCGAAGAACCGGTGGAGGCGGACCAACGCGTCGGTCGCCAGGCGGTACAGCGCGGCAGGATCCTCGCCCGCCTCCATCAGCCTGGTGAAGGTCGAATCGCCGAAATCCTCGAGCAGCAGGAGGCCCTGGCCGGGGTCGGCCGCCAGCACGGCGGGGACCGATAGGCCGATCTCGCGCAGGATCGCGGCGACCTTCAGGAACGGGACCACGTCGTTCGCGGGATCGGGGGAATCCATCAGGATCGCCGTGCCGCCGGGGCGCGCCAGCCTTTCGTAGCGCCGGGCCGAGGCGTCGCCGGCGAGCGGCCGGCGCCTGGCGCCGGCCCAGCCGGCGAGGTCGAGGAAGGCGGTGATGCGGTCGGCGCTCACGATCTGCCCTCCAGCCCTGCCAGACGCCCGGCCCAGGATGGGCCGCCCGCCAGGACGGCCCTGCGCGAGCCGGGCCCGGTCACGGCCAGCTCAAGCTCCAGCCGGTCGGGCGGCAGCATACGGCCCAGGCGCTCGGGCCATTCGACCAGGGCGATGCCGCCCGCGGCCTCGTCCCAGCCGAGCTCGAGCACCTCCTCCGGCCCGGCAAGGCGATAGAGGTCGAAATGCCATATCGTCCCCGACGGCGCGTCGTAGGTCTGGACCAGGGTGAAGGTCGGGCTCGGCACTTCCTCCTCCGGGTCGGTCAGGGCCCGGATGAGAGCGCGGGCGAAGGCTGTCTTCCCCGCGCCGAGATCGCCGCGCAGCGCCACCAGGTCACCCTGGCGCAGGCGCGGGGCCAGGCGCGTCGCGAGGGCGCGGGTCGCGTCCTCGTCAGGCAGGTCGATGGGTGGCGTCGATGCGGCGGTCGGCATGGCGGCGCAGTGTGGTGCGCCGGCGGGGCCGCTTCAAGGGCCAAGACCGGGACACACGGGCTCATGCGAATGGCGCGGCCGCGCGTCCTCGCTTCGGGGGTTGATGTCCGCCCGCAAACCGGGGAAAACACGCTCCGCCCCCAGCGCCGGAGACCCGCCATGTCCAGCACCGTCCACAGCACCGACGTCGCCATCATCGGCGCGGGGCCGGTCGGCCTCTTCGCGATCTTCGAATGCGGCATGCTGCGCATGCGCTGCCATGTGGTGGACAGCCTCGACATGGTGGGCGGGCAGTGCACGGCGCTCTATCCCGAGAAGCCGATCTACGACATCCCCGCCCATCCCGCGATCGATGCGGGCGACCTGATCGCAAGGCTGGAGGAGCAGGCGGCACCCTTCGAGCCCGTCTACCATCTCGGCCAGCGCGTCGAGAGGCTGTCGCCGCTGGACGGCGGCCGCTGGCGGCTGGAGACCTCGGCCGGGACCGTGATCGAAGCGCGGGCCGTGGTGATCGCGGCGGGAGTCGGCGCCTTCGGCCCGAACCGCCCGCCCCTGGACGGGATCGAGGCCTACGAGGGCAGGTCCGTCCATTATCTCGTGAAGCGCCGCCAGGACTTCGCCGGCAAGCGCGTCGTGATCGCCGGCGGCGGCGACAGCGCCGTCGACTGGGCCATCTCGCTCTCCGAAGTGGCATCCCGGGTGATGGTCGTGCACCGGCGGCCGAAGTTCCGCGCGGCGCCGGAGAGCACGGCCCGCCTGGACCAGCTCGCACGGGACGGAAGGATCGAGCTGGTGGTGCCCTACCAGCTCGCCGGGCTGGAGGGGGCGGACGGGCAGATCACCGGCGTGCGGGTCGAGACCCTGGAAGGGGAGACCCGGCTGCTGGAGGCCGACGCCCTGCTGCCCTTCTTCGGCCTCGCCATGAACCTGGGCCCGATCGCCGAATGGGGGCTGAACCTCGAGCGCAACCACATCACGGTCGAGCACGGCACGGCGGCGACCAGCGCGCCCGGGATCTTCGCCATCGGCGACATCGCGACATATCCGACCAAGCTGAAGCTGATCCTCACGGGCTTCGCCGAAGCGGCCCACGCGGCCCATGCGATCTTCCCGCTGGTCCATCCCGGCGAGGTCCTGCATTTCGAATACTCCACCAGCAAGGGCGTGCCCGCCGCCTGAGGTCGATGCTCCGTCGGGCGTGGCCTTCTTTGACGCTTGCGCCCGGCGGGCATCTGTGGAGCATGTCGCCTGACGCGCGGCCGACCGGCCGCGCCATGCCTTTGCGCCGTCGGGGACGGAATTGAGAGATGAGCCTCGGAGTAACTGAAATCCTGGTCATCCTGCTGATCGTCCTGATCATCTTCGGAGCCGGCAAGCTGCCGTCCGTGATGGGCGACCTCGGCAAGGGGATCCGCAGCTTCAAGTCCGGGCTGAAGGACGAGCCGGCGGAGGCGCCGCTCCAGGTCTCGGCGCATGAGGGCGAGCAGGCAGCGCCTGGCGCCTCCGTGCGCTCGCCGGAGGTGCGTTCGTGAGCGTGGAGGCCGCGGCCGAGCGCCGCCCCTCGGCGCTGGAGCGCCTCTACCGCTGGACCATGGCCAAGGCCGGCAGCCGTTCCGGCCCCGCATGGCTGGGCGCCGTCTCCTTCGCCGAGAGCTCCTTCTTCCCGATCCCGCCCGACATCATGCTGATCCCCATGGTGCTGGCGCGGCGCGAGCAGTGGTGGCGGCTTGCGGCCTGGTGCACCTTGACCTCGGTCCTGGGCGGCCTCGCGGGATACGCGATCGGCCTCTTCCTGTTCGAGGCCATCGGCGAGCATATCGTCGCCTTCTATCACCTGGACGCCAAGTTCGCGGAGTTCAGGGAACTCTTCCAGAACTACGGGGGCGAGATCCTGCTGATCAAGGGGATGACGCCGATCCCTTACAAGCTGCTGACGATCACCGCCGGCGTGGCGCGCCTGGACCTCTGGGTCTTCATCGCGGCCTCGGTGGTCTCGCGCTCCATGCGCTTCTTTCTGGTGGCGGCGCTGCTCTACAAGTTCGGTCCGCCGATCCAGACCTTCGTCGAGAAGCGCCTGACCCTGGTCACGACGGCGGCCGTCGTGCTGGTCATCCTCGGCTTCGCCGCCGTGAAGCTGTTCTGATCTCCGAAGAGTTGCGGGCGGAGCCGAAGCTCCGCCCGCCGACGGTCAGCCGCGCTGGTGTTCGCCCGGCTCGCTGGGGGCATGGCCGCCGGGTCCGAAACCGCCGTGTCCATGACCGCGTCCGCGCCAGCCGCCGCGGGACATCAGCTGGTCGGCGGTCTGGCGCTGCTCCGGCGTGAGCTGTGCGTAGAGCGTCTCGACCGCCGGACGCAGCGTCTTCATCTGCTGCAGCGTGGCCTCGTGGAAACGTTCCATGCGCGCCATGCGCTCGGGCAGGGTGCGGGGTGGCTGGGCCGCGGCCAGCTCGCTGCATGCCTGCGCGACGGGAGCGCCGCTGGCTTCCGCCGCCTGCCTGAAGGTGTCCCAGGCGCCACGCTGGCTCTCGGTGATGTTCAGGCGCTTCTCGGCATAGGCCAGCATGCCGGCGGTGCGGGCCTCGCGGTTCTCGCACATGCGGGCGGCGCCGAACATGGGGCCGCCGGGACCGCGGCCCGGGCCGCCGGGCCCGCCGCTCTGCGCCATCAGCGGGGCGGACACCGTCAGCGCGCCGAGCACGACCGCGGCACCGATCAGGGATTTCGTCTTCATCTCCGTCCTCCGAGGCGGATGGTTTCGATGGGCCCACTCTCGCCGCGACCTGTAACCCCTTCATGTCGCTCCGGGGCCGATTTTGTAACCGTCGGTAACGTCCCCGGAGACGGTTACCGACGGTTACAATTTTCCGCTTTCCCGCGCACGCGCGCCGACCGATGGTGCGCTTCATGGACCGCCAGCCGCACCTGCTCGTTGTCGACGACGACCGGGAGATCCGGGACCTCGTCGCCCGGTTCCTGGACAAGCATGGTTATCGCGTCACCCCCGCCCGGGACGGCGCCGAGATGTTCCGCGTGCTGCAGGATTCCCGGATCGACCTGATCGTCCTGGACCTGATGATGCCGGGCGAGGACGGGCTGAGCCTGACCCGCCGCCTGCGTGCGACGAGCCGCATCCCGATCGTGATGCTGACCGCCGTGGGCGAGGAGACGGATCGCATCGTGGGGCTGGAGATGGGGGCCGACGACTACCTGCCGAAGCCCTTCAACCCGCGCGAGCTGCTGGCCCGCATCAAGGCCGTGCTGCGGCGGTCCGGCGAGGCCGAGGAGCCCGGCGCCACCGGCCGCGTGCTGGCCTTCGAGGGCTGGGAGCTCGACCTGGCCCGGCGCGAGCTGCGCGACCCTGCGGGCGCCCTCGTGCAGCTCAGCGCCGGCGAGTTCGACCTGTTGACGGCCTTCGCCGAGCATCCGCGCCGCGTGCTCTCGCGCGACCAGCTCCTGGACCTCGCCCGCGGGCGGGCCGCGGCCCCCTTCGACCGCAGCGTCGACGTGCAGGTGGGCCGGCTGCGCCGCAAGATCGAGCCGGATCCCAAGGAGCCGACCCTGATCAAGACCGTGCGCGGCGGCGGCTATCTCTTCACCCCCTCGGTGGCGCCGCGATGATCCGCCTCTGGCCGCGCGAGCCGCTGGGCATCGCATCCCGCATCGCGCTGACAGTGGTGGTGGCGCTGCTGCTGGCCCAGGCTGTCAGCGCCCTGGTCTACGTGACGGACCGCGGCGAGGGCGGCCCGCCCCCGCATGGGCCCGGCGTCCTCTCGCGGCGGGTCGCCGCCATCGTCCGGCTGGTCGAGACGACGCCGCCCTCCGAGCGCGGGCGCGTCGTCGAGGCGGTCGATGCGCCCGGGCTTTCGGTCTCGTGGTCCGAGCGCCCGCCGCGCGGGCTGGATGCCGGCCCAGGCTTTCCCGGCGACTTCGTGCGCGGCCGCATCCGCCGGGCGCTCGGCGACGGCGACCGCCCGGTCCTGGTGGGCTTCGAGCGCTCGATCCTGCTGCCGCCGGGTCCGCTGTCCGCGGGCTCGCCGCGCGAGCCCGCGGGAACGCTGCACCTGGCCGTGGCCCTGAACGACGGGAGCTGGGTCGGGTTCACGGCCGATCCCGAGCGGGACGGCCCGTTCCGCCTGATCCGGTTCGCGCTCTGGATGGGGCTGGTGGCGCTGGTGATCGTGGGCCTGTCGTGGTGGGCGGCGCGGCGCGTGACCGCCCCCGTCGCCGCCTTCGCCCGGGCGGCCGAGCGGCTCGGCGTCGATGGCGAGGCCCCGCTGCTGCCGGAGACCGGCCCGCGCGAGCTGCGCATCGCGACGCGTGCCTTCAACCGCATGCAGGAGCGCCTGCGCCGCTTCGTCGAGGATCGCACCCAGATGCTGGCCGCGATCAGCCACGATCTGCGCACGCCGCTGACGCGCATGCGGCTGCGGGCGGAGTTCGTGGACGATCCCGAGCAGCAGCGCCGGATGCTCGAGGATCTCGACCAGATGGAGGCGATGATCGCCTCCACCCTGGCCTTCGCCCGGGACGACGCGCGCAAGGAGCAGCGCGCGCTGCTCGATGTCGGCGCGATGCTGGCGACGCTCGCGGACGATCTCGCCGATGCTGGCCTGCAGGTTGTCTACGAGGGGCCGAACCACCGCACGCTGGCCTGCCGTCCCGTGGCGCTGCGCCGCGCCGTATCGAACCTCGTGGACAACGCGCTGAAATACGGCGGCACCGCGCGCATCCATCTCGACGAGCAGCCCGGGCAGGTGGCGGTCGTGGTCGAGGATTCCGGCCCCGGCATTCCCGAGGCCGAGCTCGAGAAGGTCTTCCAGCCCTTCTACCGGATCGAGCGCTCGCGCTCGCGCGACACCGGCGGAACGGGGCTCGGGCTCTCGGTCGCCCGCACGGTCGCGCGCGCCCATGGCGGCGACGTGATCCTGGAGAACCGGCCCGAGGGCGGGCTGCGTGCGCGGCTGCTGCTGCCGGATACCATCGAGTAGCACGCGTCGCCGGCGCCTCGCCCGGCAGGGGTGGCCGGGCGGTTATCCGTTATTCCCGCGGATGAAACGGCTGCGCGGCCGTTCTCAGCATGGTGCGGCCGGAGGGGGATCGGCGTGTTCGAGTGGATCGTCGGGGTGGTCGAGCGGACGGGCTATGTGGGGGTGGCGGTCCTCATGTTCCTGGAGAACGTCTTTCCGCCCATTCCGTCCGAGCTGATCATGCCGCTTGCGGGTTTCGCCTCGGCCAAGGGCGACCTGCAGCTCTCGCTGGTGGTGCTCTCGGGCACGGCTGGCGCCGTCGCGGGGGCCGTGTTCTGGTATTTCGTCGGGCTCTGGTTCGGCACCGAGCGGCTGAAGCGCTGGGCCGACCGCCACGGGCGCTGGATCACCCTGCATCCCGAGGAGATCGACAAGGCCACCCGGTGGTTCCAGGGTCATGCGGGACGCACCGTGCTGGCGGGGCGGCTGGTTCCCGCCGTACGTACGCTGATCTCGGTGCCGGCCGGGGTCTCCGGCATGTCGATCGGCAGGTTCATGGTCTATTCGTCCCTGGGCACGGCCCTATGGTCGACGCTGCTCGCCTGCGCCGGCTACCTGCTGGAAGACCAGTATTCACGGGTCGCGGGGTATGTAGACCCCGTCTCGAAATTCATCCTGATCGCGCTGGTCGCCTTCTATCTCTACCGCGTCGTGACCTTCCGACGCTGATGCCGGCGGCCGTGACCGCGCGGCCGCGACGATGTCCGTAGGCCAACGCGCCTGGACGTCGCATATCCGCCATGCCATCCATGTCCCGACGCTCACTCGTTACGGGTGCCGGACGTGCATGATCGCGGCCGGGCTGCAGCGGGACCGAGGGGAGTGGGTTCGATGTCCAGGACGAAGTCTGGCGGTGACGACCAGTTCCGCTTGCTGGCCGACGACGCGCCCGTGATGATCTGGCGCGCCGATACGACGAAAGCCTGCGACTTCTTCAACAAGCCCTGGCTCGATTTCACCGGTCGGACCATGGAGCAGGAGCTCGGGTTCGGCTGGGCCGAGAGAGTCCATCCGGACGACCATGATCGCTGCATCGCGATCTACACCAGCGCCTTCGATGCGCGCGAGCCCTTCACCATGCCGTACCGGCTGCGCCGGCACGACGGCGAGTACCGTTGGCTCCTGGACAACGGGCGGCCTTTCCTCGGGGACGACGGGGCTTTCGCGGGCTATTTCGGGTCCTGCATCGACATTACCGACATGAAGCAGGCCGTGGAGGACAAGGAGGTGCTCCTGCGGGAGGTCCACCACAGGGTCCGGAACAACATGCAGCTTATTCTCAGCCTGCTGGAGCTGCAGGCCACGGGTGCGGGCACCGAGGCCAGGGCCAAGCTCATCGAGACGGCAGGCCGGGTGCGCTCCATCGCGCTGACGCAGGAGCGCCTGCACGAGGGCGGCAATTTTGCGAATATCGACCTCGGCGACTACCTGCGCTCGCTGGCCCGCCCTGCCGGTATCCTGCAGGAGCGCAAGGACATCGCCGTGACAGTCGAGGCCGGGGACATCAGCCTCCCGCTGGACCGGACGGTGCCGTTGGGCCTGATCGTGAACGAGCTTCTGACCAACGCCGTCCGCCATGCCTTCCCCGGCGGGCGGACCGGAACCGTGCGGATAGAGGCGCTGGGCGGGGTGGACGGAACGGTCGTCGTCACCGTGACCGATGACGGCATCGGCCTGCCGCCGGATTCCTTTCCCGACCGGCCGCGGACGCTGGGATTCAGGCTCGTGCGGCGGCTGTGCGGCCAGGCCGCCGCAAGGATCGAGACCGAGACCGGCGGCGGGACGCGCCACCGCATCGTGCTGCCTCCGGTCTGACGGCCTGGGACGCGGCTGCGGCCGCCGGCCCTCAGCCCGTCGGGCCGTGCAGCATGGCGGCCACTTCTGCCGCCGGCAGCGGCTTCGCGATCAGGTAGCCCTGAACCTGGTCGCAGCGGTAGGCCCGCAGGAAGGTCAGCTCCTCGGGAGTCTCGACGCCCTCGGCGACCACGCGCATCCCCAGGGCATGGGCCATGTTGATCGTCGCCTGCACGATGACCGCGGAATCGGGGTCCTCGGTCATGCCGTGCACGAAGCTCCGGTCGATCTTCAGCGCTTCGATGGGAAAGCGCTTCAGGTAGCTCAGCGACGAATAGCCGGTCCCGAAATCGTCCAGCAAGAGCCGAACGCCGGCCTCGTGGAGCTGGGCCAGCGCCTCCCGATCGCCTCCGGAGCTCCCGAAAAGGGCCGTCTCGGTCAGCTCGATCTTCAGGTGCTCGGGCGCGACGCCATAGCGCGCCAGCGCATCGAGCGCCTTTTGGCAGAGCAGCGGGTCGGCGAGCTGCCGGCCCGACAGATTGACCGAGACCGGCACCAGGGGCAGGCCGGCCGTGCGCCACGCGGCGATCTGCCGGCAGGCCTCGCCGAGGACCCATTCTCCCAGCGGCAGGATCAGCCCGCTCTCCTCGGCCACGGGTATGAATTCTGAGGGCGGCACCGGGCTGCCGGTGTCGGCGTCCCGCCAGCGCACCAGCGCCTCGAAGCCCGTGACGGCAAGGCCCGTCGTCTCGGCCTGGGGCTGGTAGTGCAGCTCCAGATCGCCGCGCTCGATGGCGCGGCGCAGCTTGCCCTCCAGCGTCATGCGGGCCAGCGCCGCGCCGGCCATCCTCGGCTCGTAGAGCGCCCAGCGTCGCGTCGGACGTCCACGCGCGCGCTCCAGCGCGGCGCCGGCGGTCCGGATCAGCCCGGCCGCGTCGGCGGCGTCGCGGGGGTGCAGGC
The DNA here is from genome assembly GCF_017355985.1 of Arenibaculum pallidiluteum. Classification (GTDB taxonomy): domain Bacteria; phylum Pseudomonadota; class Alphaproteobacteria; order Azospirillales; family Azospirillaceae; genus Arenibaculum; species Arenibaculum pallidiluteum. The sequence goes on along the minus strand of NZ_JAFIQU010000002.1, from coordinate 284,502 downwards.
CGGCGCCCAGCGTCGGCGTCAGGACCAGGCCGCCGCCCTCGGCGGAGAGCGGCCGCGCGAAGGCTTCCGCAAGGCGGCTCAGCGCGGCCTCGGCAGCCTCGGGCGTGTCCGCATCGGGCAGCACGGCGCCGAAAACGCCGTCGCCCAGCTGGCCAAGCACCGCGCGGGGGCCTGCATGCTGGCGGATCCGGTCGACGACGCTGAGCGCCAACCGCTCCGCCTCCGTCGGCTCCAGCGCCAGCAACAGGGCGGGGAGGCGCTCAAATCCGATGGCGACAAGGGATGCCGGCCGGCCGTCGGCGCGGGCCAGCGCGTCGGCCACGCGGCGCAGAAAGAGCGGCCGGCCTGGAAGGCCCGTGACCGGGTCGTAGCGCGCGGCGCGGCGTGCCTCGGCTTCGGCCCGGCGCGAGTCGGTCAGGTCCTCCAGGGTGAGCACCAGGGCCGGGGCGCGGCTGCCTTCGGCCGGCGATCCCGGCACCGTCCAGGCGGAAAGGCGTGCCCGAACGACCCGGCCGCTGCCGGCGCCGGGACGCAGGCGGACCTCGCCGCGCCAGGTCCGCGTTTGGCCCGAGAGGATGTCGTCCAGCGCGGCCTCCACGCCGCTGCGCTCCTCGATCTGAAGCACGTCGAGAAGCCGGCGGCCCGCGGTGTCGGTTTCGGAAGCTCCCAACCACGTCCAGAGGGCCGGGTTGGCCTGGAGCAGGCGGCCATCGGCCCCGCCGATCGCGATGCCGAATGGCGCACCCGCGAAAAGGGCCTGCAGGGCGGCATCGTCGGGCGGCGCGGCGGCCTCGGACGCGGTCTCGTCCTGCCCGGTGACCACGACCAGGCGCCGCCCGTCCGGCTCCGGTGGGAGCGGCTCGCAGCGCAGTACGCCGGGGCCCATGGGCAGGAGGGCCGCTGCCTCGATACCTGCCGCGAGCAGTTCCGCGAGCGGTCGGGCTGCCGGCACCTGGCCGGCCAGCTCGCCGAGCCGCCGGCCGACCACTGTGGAGGGGACGAGGCCCAGCAGGGCCGCGAAGCTCTCGTTGGCTGTCAGGACAAGGAAGGTCGCGCTGGGGCCGCACTCGATAACGGCCACAGGCTGTGTGGCGGCATCGTCGAGGCTGGCGCCCCGCCTCTCCGGATTCCTGACCATCGGCCGTCCGAACGTCCCCGCGCGGTATCACTGGCCGCGGATGCGGCCGAGGGCGAGGATGGCACGCTCAACAGGCAGCGGCCCGTGAGATCCCGGTGATTTTTCCTTTATTGGGGGATTGCCCCGGCTGTGGGTTCCCGGACTCAGACGTTGAAGCGGAAATGGAAGATGTCGCCGTCCTGGACGAGGTATTCCTTGCCTTCCTGCCGCATTTTTCCGGCCTCCTTGGCGCCCTGCTCGCCGCCCAGCGCCACGAAGTCGTCATAGGCGATCGTCTCGGCCCGGATGAAGCCGCGCTCGAAGTCCGTGTGGATCACGCCGGCAGCCTCTGGCGCCTTCGCGCCGCGCCGGACGGTCCAGGCGCGCGCCTCCTTGGGGCCGACCGTGAAGAAGGTGATGAGATCGAGCAGCTTGTAGCCCGCTCGGATCACCTTGTTGAGCCCGGGCTCCTCGAGGCCGAGGGTCTCCAGGAACTCCTGCTTCTCGGCGGGATCGGCGAGCTGCGCCACCTCGGCCTCGATGGCGGCGGAGACGACGATCGCCTCCGCGCCCTGCTCCCGGGCCATGCGCGCGACGCGCTCGGACAGGGCGTTTCCGGCGGCGGCCGAGGCCTCCTCGACATTGGCGACGTAAAGCACGGGCTTCCCGGTCAGCAGGGTCAGCGCCTTGAACACCTCCCGCTGCTCGTCGGAAAGGTCGGGCAGCACCGTACGCGCGGGGCGGCCGGCCTGCAGGGCTGCGACAGCCTTCTCCATCACGTCGGCCTGGGCCTTGGCCTCCTTGTCGCCGGTCTTCGCCTTCTTCTGGGTCGCGACCAGCCGCCGCTCAAGGCTGTCGAGGTCGGCCAGCATCAGCTCGGTATCCACGGTCTCGGCGTCGCGCAGCGGATCGATGTCGCCCTCGACATGGGTGACGTCACCGTCTTCGAAGCAGCGCAGGACATGGATGATGGCGTCGACCTCGCGGATGTTCGCCAGGAACTGGTTGCCCAGCCCCTCGCCCTTGCTGGCGCCGCGGATCAGCCCGGCGATGTCCACGATCTCGAGCTGGGTCGGGATCACCTTGGCGGACTTGGCGATCTCGGCCAGGCGGGTCAGGCGCGGATCGGGGACGCCCAGGCGCCCCACATTGGGCTCCTTGGTGCAGAACGGGAAATTCGCGGCCTCGGCCGCCTGGGTGGCGGTCAATGCGTTGAAGAGGGTCGACTTGCCGACATTGGGCAGCCCGACGATGCCGCAGTTGAAGCCCATGGGAGCCCGCCGTCCTTGATCCGTTCCGGAAACGCCGGGGTTTTATCCTGCGCGCCGCCGCGACGCAAAGGTCAATCTCCGCCGTGGCCCCGCCACGGCACCATCGTGGCAGCCAGCACGGCCGCAGGGGCGCTCACCATTGGGCGCAGCGGGCGGTCGTCTGCCGGTAGCTGTCGGCCGTGTCGATGCCGGCATGAAGGGCATTGCGCTCGCGCTCCATGGCCTTCACCGCCTTGCCCGCAACGCTCGCCACGCGCTCATAGATCCGCCGTCCGCCCGCATCGACACTGCGCGCCACGATCCCGGCCGAGACCTCGTCCACGGCCCGGCGCGCGGCCTCCTCGATCCGCGGTCCATGCCGCTCCAGCGTCTCCTGGTTGAAGCGCACATGGGTCAGCTCGTGCTCGCGCACGGCCTCGCGGGCGCATTCCATCCCGTCCGCGCCGTATTCCCGCGGCAGGTAGACCCGCGTCGTGGGATAGCCGTACTCGACCTCGAGCCGCCCGGGATAGACGCAGAAGCCGCCCTGCGGGAGCCGGACCGCCGTCACGCTGCCGCTGATCTTCAGCGCGAACTCCGCCTGGGTCAGGCCGTTGACGTGCCCACCGCGGGTCCGGATCCCGGGATCGCGCCTTGCGATCCGCTGGATCTCCGCGCGCGGGAGCCGCTCGATGATCTCGGGGCTGGCCTCGCGCGGCCGGAATGCCACCGTGGGCTCGTCCGGGGCCGGCGGGCAGGCGCCCTTGGCCGAGCCGTCCGACGGCACCGCGACGAGCACCCCGGCCGCCAACAGCGGTGTCATGGCAAGGCGAAGCAGCCGCATCTGGAACCCCGGTCCTGTCGCCGGCGCTCTCACGAAGCCGCCGCATCCCCAAGATAGGTTCCGCCTGCGGCAAAATTCAGGCCCGGCGAAGCTCCGCCCCGAGCTCAGGCGCCTCTATCAGCCCTCGGATTCCACCAGCCGCGCGAAGGAGCCGTCGGCGAGCTGGAGGCGGATCCAGCGGAAGCGCCCGCGCCGGATCGGCACGTCCTGCGAGGCATTCTCGCCGGTCTCCACCGGGACCTCCGGAGGGGCGGCGCCGAACCAGCCGAGGGTGGCCAGGCGTTGCTCGGCCGCGACGATCTCGGGGCTCGCGAAGCGCCACATGGAGACGCCCAGCAGAGCGTTTGCGGGAACGCGCCAGGCGCCCACCCGCCGCGGCGAGGCGGCGAGCAGCCGGTGCGTCAGATCGCAGACGAGGTGGATCTCGTGCGGGGAGGTCTGGACGAGCCGCAGCAGGGCGCGGTCGGCCGCACTGTCGGCCCGGGCCGCCATGAGGCGGCGCAGCCGGGCCGCCTGGCCGGGCGTCGGCTCCTGCGTCCCGCTTTCCCAGCGCGAGATGGTTGCCTGCGACACGCCGCAGAGCTCCGCGGCATGGCTCTGCTTGATCCCCCGTACGGCGCGCCAAGTCGCCAGCGTCGGGCCGAGCCCGACGATGGTCGGGGGAGCACCGTCCTCCGGCGCCTGCAGTTCCCTTGCGGTCATGCCTCCTCTCCCCTCGCGCATAAACAATACGTTCATCCCGTCCGCGCCGGATGGCAAGAAGGTCGCTCGGCGGGGAGGGGCAGGAACGACGGGGCAGGGGGTGGCCATGCGGGTGCTGGTGACGGGATCGTCGGGGTGGCTGGGGCGGCGGCTCGTGCCGCGCCTTCGCGAGGCCGGGCACGAGGTGGTCGGGCTGGACCCCGTGCCGGGCGCGACCACGGCGTTGGTCGGATCGGTGGCGGACCGCGCCTTCGTCGCCGCGGCGATCGCCCGGCATGGCATCGAGGCGGTCGTGCATTCCGGGGCGCTCCACAAGCCCGATATCGAGCGCCGCGGGCGAGCCGACTTCCTGGCCGTCAACGTGCAGGGCACCTTCAACCTGCTGGAGGAGGCCCTCGCTCAGGGCGTGCGCGCCTTCGTCTTCACCTCGACCACGTCGGTGATGATCTCGCGCGCGATCCGGGCCGGACGCGCGGGCGGCGCGGCCGAGGCCGCCTGGCTGACCGAGGAGGCGCCGGCCGAGCCCCGCAACATCTACGGCGTCACCAAGCTCGCGGCCGAGCATCTCTGCCGCCTCTACCACGAGCAGTCCGGGCTGCCCGTCGTGGTGCTGCGCACCGCGCGCTTCTTCCCGGAAGCCGACGACATGGCGCATGCCATCGTCCAGTCCGACGCGAACACGAAGGCGAACGAGCTGCTGTTCCGGCGCCTCACGGTCGAGGACGCGGCGGAGGCGCATCTGATGGCGCTGGACCGCGCATCGCAGATCGGCTTCGACGTCTTCATCGTCTCGGCCATGCCGCCCTTCTCGCGCGGGGACTGTGCCGCCCTGATCCAGGATGCGCCGGCGGTGGTCGCGCGCTACTTCCCGGACTATCCCGCGGCCTACGCGCGGCTGGGCTGGACGATGTTCCAGTCCATCGACCGGGTCTACGATCCCTCCAGGGCGGCGCGCCGGCTCGGTTTCGTCTGCCGGACGGGTTTCCGGGAGATGCTGGACGCCCTCAAGGCAAGCCCCGGCGTTTCCACCGGCGATCCCTAGGGCTCGGCCCCTTCCGCCCTGTCGGAATAGGGCGCGTTCTGGCTCTGCGGCGTCATCGCGCTCGGCGGCGCCTTCTTCGTTCCCTGGTTCGATTCCTCGCGCCTGATCAACAAGGTGACGCTCGACGCGACGGACCCGAGACCCAAGCTTCCCGGATTCCTGCTCACGACCTGGCGGGTGATCGCCAGTCCCAGCTCCTATCTCAGCCTGGGCTTCCTGACGCTGGGCGGCTTCGCCGCCGGGGTCGTGTTCTGGGGCGGCTTCAACACGGCGCTGGAGCTGACGAACACCGAGCGGTTCTGCGTCTCATGCCACGAGATGCGCGACAACGTCTACGAGGAGCTGAAGACCACGACTCATTTCGCCAACCGTTCGGGCGTGCGCACGACCTGCCCGGACTGCCACGTCCCCCATGAATGGACCGACAAGATCGCCCGCAAGATGCAGGCGTCCAAGGAGGTCTGGGGCAAGATCTTCGGCACCATCGATACCCGCGACAAGTTCGTGGCCATGCGCCGCGAACTCGCCGAGCACGAATGGGCGCGGCTGAAGGCAAACAACAGCCTGGAATGCCGGAACTGCCACAGCGCCGAATCCATGGACATCACCAAGCAGGGTGCCCGGGCGGCCGCGATCCACCAGCAGTTCCTGTTCACCGGCGACCGGACCTGCATCGACTGCCACAAGGGCATCGCCCATCGCCTGCCCGACATGCAGGGGGTGCCGCCGGGCTGGGACCAGACGGCCCAGAACTAGGCTGCACGCCGGATGCCGCCGGGCCGGCGGCGAACATAAGCGCCGCTGCCGGGTTATGCCTGCATGGATAGGCGAAGCCCAGGACATTTCGTGCAGCAGCACTGGCCGGACCGGCTGTGGGTGGTCCGGCACGGCGAGAGCGCGGGGAACGTGGCGCGCGATGCCGCCCATGCGGCGGGGCTCGCGCGCATCGACATCGAGCAGCGGGACGTCGACGTCCCGCTGAGCCCGCTTGGCGAGCGGCAGTCCGACGCGCTCGGCCGCTGGTTCGCATCGCTCCCGGCCGAGGAGCGGCCCGACGTGGTCATGACCTCGCCCTATCTGCGCGCGCGCCACACCGCCGAGCGGATCCACGCCGCCTGCGGCCTGCACGTGCATCCCAAGGACTTCGTGGTCGACGAGCGCCTGCGCGAGAAGGAGTTCGGCGTGCTCGACCGCCTGACGCGCAAGGGCATCGAGCAGGACTTTCCGGACCAGGCCGCGTTCCGCCGACTTCTCGGCAAGTTCTACCACCGGCCGCCAGGGGGCGAGAGCTGGTGCGACGTCATCCTGCGCCTGCGCAGCGCGCTGGACACCGTCAGCCTGCACCACGGCGGGCGGCGCGTCCTGATCGTCGGGCATCAGGTGGTCGTGCTGTGCCTGCGCTATCTCATCGAGAACATGACGGAGGCCGAGATCCTGGCGATCGACGCCGAGGCCGAGGTGGCCAACTGCTCGGTCACCGAGTACCGCTTCGAGCCCGGCGCCGGTCATGACGGGGGCCTGGTCCTGCACCGCTACAACTTCGTGGCGCCCCTGGAGGAGGCGGGCGCCCCCGTGACCGCCGAGCCCGACGGGCCCGTGGGTGCCCGGTGACCGATCCCGTCCGCATCACGCCGGACCTTCTGCGCCGCATGCCGCTGCCCCAGCCGGACGGTGACGGCGACAAGGAGCAGCGCGGGCGCGTCCTGGTGGTCGGCGGCAGCGTCGAGGTCCCCGGCGGAGCCCTGCTGGCCGGCATTGGCGCCCTGCGCGCGGGGGCGGGCAAGCTGCAGATCGCGACCGTCCGCAGCGCTTCGGTCGCGCTCGGCTTGGCCGTGCCCGAGGCCCTGGTCTCGGGTCTGCCGGAGACTCCGGCCGGCGGCATCGACCCTGCCTCGGTCGAGGCGCTGGTTCCGCGCGTGGGGCGTTGCGACGCGGTCCTGGTGGGGCCCGGCATGACGGACCCGCCTGCCGTCGCGGCGCTGACCACGGCCTTGCTCGCGGGCGCCGAGGGGCCCGCCTTCGTCCTGGATGCCGAGGCCCTGGTCTGCCTCGGCAGCCAAGCGATCCCCGCCCGCCACGCCGGGCGGATCGTCGTCACGCCCCATTCCGGCGAGATGGCCGCGCTGCTGGGGATCGAACGCGACGCCGTGACTGCCGATCCGCTCTCCGCCGCGCGCAGGGCCGCGGCGGACCTGCGGGCGGTGGTGGCGCTGAAGGGCGGTTGCACCTGGATCGTCTCGCCCGAGGGCGAGGCCTGGACCTATGACGGGGGGCGCGTAGGGCTCGCGACGTCGGGTTCGGGGGACACGCTGGCGGGTATCGTCGCCGGGCTGCTCGCCCGCGGGGCGACGCCCGGGCAGGCGGCGGTCTGGGCCGTCTTCCTGCATGGCGAGGCCGGGAACCGGTTGACCCGGCGAATGGGGCCTTTGGGTTTTCTCGCCCGCGAGCTGCTGGCCGAGATCCCGGCCATCATGGCGGCTCTCGGCCCTGCGGAGCCTGAAGCCTGAGCGCTGGCGGGGCTTGCCTGCGCCCGACCGGGCGGCGCTATGATCGGTGCCCCCAACGGAACGGAAGGTCGGGCCATGGTCAGGGCGCTGGTTCTCGACGAGGCGGACGGCAAGGTATCGGCATCGGTGCAGGAGGTGGCCGAGGACCGCCTTCCTGAAGGCGACGTCACGATCGCCGTCGAATGGTCGACCCTGAACTACAAGGACGGGATGATCGTGAAGGGGCTCGGGCGGCTCGTCCGGAGCTATCCGCACGTTCCCGGCGTCGACCTGGCGGGGCGGGTGATCGAGAGCCGGCACCCCGATTGGCAGCCCGGCGACGCCGTGGTGCTCACCGGCTGGAGGGTCGGCGAGCTGCGCTGGGGCGGCTACGCCGCCCGCGCCCGTGTCAGGGGCGAGTGGTTGGTGCCGCTGCCGGCCGGCCTGACGTCACGCCAAGCGATGGCGGTGGGCACCGCGGGCTTCACTGCGATGCTGGCGATCATGGAGCTGGAGCGCCGCGGCCTGACGCCGGAGGCGGGCGAGGTGCTGGTCACCGGGGCCGCGGGAGGCGTCGGCAGCATCGCGACCGCCCTCCTGTCGCGGCTGGGGTATGCGGTCGCGGCCTCCACCGGCCGGGCCGAGCAGCACGACTACCTGCGCCGCCTGGGCGCGCGCACCATCATCGAGCGGGCCGAGATCGCCGAGCCCAGCCGGAAGCCTCTGGAATCCGAGCGCTGGGCCGCCTGCATCGACGCCGTGGGCGGCGCCATGCTGGCGCGCGTGCTGGGCCAGCTCCGCCATGGCGGCGCGCTGGCGGCCGTCGGCAACGCCGGTGGCGTCAGCTTCGAAGCGAGCGTCCTGCCCTTCCTGCTGCGTGGCGTGGCCGTCCTCGGCATCGACAGCGTGGTCCGGCCGATTCCGGACCGGCTTGAGGCCTGGCGCCGCATTGCGGCGTCGCTGCCCCTCGACCTGCTCGACTCGCTGACGGAGGAAGCCGGCCTCGGCGATCTCGACCGCCTTGCGGGTGAGATCCTGAAAGGCCGCGTGCGCGGCCGCGTGGTGATCGACCCGCAGCGCTGAGACGCCTCCCCTCCGCCTGGATCCGGGCCCGCGTCGTGCGCAGCGCGGCAGCCTCGCGCTCAGAGTGCGACTGCCGCGGCCGGCGGCCGTGAACGACCCCCGCCATCCTCCGGGCGGGGCGCCTCCATTCTCGCCCCGGAGCGCTGGTTTGCCATCTCCGCGGGGGCAGCCCTCGCAGCCCTAATCCGCACGGGGTCGCCCATGCGTGGCGCCTCGGATCCGACAGCGGACGCTTTTGCGGAATGTCCTGTTCGAACTCAGGGGCTCATACCCTGGAATCATACCGCTGGTTACAGGAGAACCGCGCCATGCGGCCACTGCTTCACCTGTCCGTCTCAGCCGCGGCCTTGCTTTTGGCATCGCCCTGCCTTGCCGTCACGGCGCCGGTGCCGGCGCCCGAAGGGGCCGAGGCGCCGACATTGGATGCCGGGATGCTCCATCTCGCGCAGGCCTCGGGCGGTGGCGGCCGCGGCGGCCTCGGCGGGGGGCTGGGCGGCCTCGGTGGCGGCCGCGGTGGCCTGGGAGGGCTCGGCGGCGGCGGCCGCGGCGGCCTTGGGGGCGGCCTCGGTGGCGCCGGAGGCGGCTCGGGCAGCGGCTCTGGCGGCGGTTCCGGGGGCGCGGGCGGGGGAGACGGCGGTGGCGGCTCCGGTGGCGGCGGCTCCGGTGGCGGCGGCTCCGGTGGTGGCGGCTCCGGTGGTGGCGGCTCCGGCGGTGGCGGCTCCGGTGGTGGCGGCTCCGGCGGGGGCGGTGCTGGTGGAGGCAGCGGTTCGGGTGGTGGCTCGGGCGGTGGGGCCGGCGGTGGTGGCGGAGCCGGTGGCGGCTCCAGCAGTGGTGGCGGAGCCGGTGGCGGTGGTGCAGGATCCGGCGGCTCGGGCGGCGGCGGTGCCGGTGGGGGCAACGGTTCCGGTGGCGGTGGAGCAGGCGGTTCCGGCTCGGGCGGCGCTGGTTCCGGCTCCGGCGGTGGCGGGAGCTCTGGCGGCGCCAGCGGTTCCGGCTCGGGCTCCGGCGGTGGAGGTCTCGGTGGCGGCCTGGGAGGGCTGGGCGGCCTCGGAGGCCTGGGCGGCCTTGGTGGCCTCGGCGGGCTTGGAGGCTCCGGCGGCAGCCTCGGCGGTTCCACCGCGGGCGGAACCGGAAGCTCGTCCGGCGGCGGCACGGGGAGCGGCAGTGGGAGCAACAGCGGCAGCGGGAACAGCAGCGGGGGATCCGGCTCGGGCTCGGCAGGCGCCGGAGGCTCGACCGGCGGCAACGCCGGCGGCTCGGCCGGCGGAGCGGGCAGCGGGTCCGGCGGCCAGGCGGGCGCTGGCAGCGGCAGCGGATCCGGGACAGCCGGCGGCACCGCGGGGTCCACGGGCTCGACCGGCGCGGCGGGGGGCGCAGCCACCGGGTCATCGACATCCGGCACCTCGACAGCGGGGGCGGCGACGGGGTCCTCGGCAGCCGCCGGTCCCGGCGCATCGCCGGGTACGTCCCCTGGCACCTCCGGGCCCGATGCCACGGGCCGCGCCGCGAGCTTCTCGACCGGCGCGGAGGGCGGCAACTTCAACCGCGGCGATCCGGCGGCGCTCGGCCGCGCCGCGCGCGGCAGCCTGAGCGTGCTCGGCGGCACGGCGGTGGCCCGCCAGGTCTCGCCTGGGCCGACGCGTTTCGCGGACCTGCAGCGCGAGGCCGCGCCCGCGCGGCGCGGCTGGAGCTGGGTCGACGATCCGATCGCGAACGAGCCGCGCACTCCGGACGTGGTGCGGGAGCTGTCGCCGAACGAGGAGACGGCCCTGATCAACCGGTCCTGGCGCTGAGCGAAGTGATCGGTGCCGGCGCGCATGCGCTGTCGCCTGGGCCTGCCGGGTGTCCTAAGCTCGGTTCCGTCGGCGGGAACGGAGGAGGTCGTCATGCAGGACCCGGAAGAGGGCGGGGCAACCGGTGGGCGCGAGCCGCTGGACGAGGAGACCATCGCCTTCGTCGGGCGCGTCTTCCATTACGCCAGGGCAGGGGATGCCGGAGAGCTTGCGCCGCTGCTGGAGGCCGGGCTGCCCCCGAACCTCCGCAACGAGAAGGGCGACAGCCTGCTGATGCTGGCGGCCTATCACGGCCGGGCCGAGGCGGTCCGCATCCTGCTGAAGCATGGCGCGGATCCCGAGCTTGCCAACGACCGCGGCCAGACTCCGCTGGCCGCCGCCGCGTTTAAGGGGGACGCCGGGATGGTCGCGCTGCTGCTCGACGGCGGGGCGGCGGTGGACGGCTGCGGCCCGGACGGGCGTACGGCGCTGATGACGGCTGCCATGTTCGACCGGATGGAGATCGTAGACCTTCTGCTGGCGCGCGGCGCCGATCCCGCGGCCCGGGACGCCGGCGGCATGACCGCCGAGGATGCCGCCCGCCGCATGGGCGCGGCGGACACGCCCGACCGGCTCGCCCGCGCCGTCCTGGATCGGGGGCCGGGAGACCGCTAGGATCGGGCACCCCTTCGGAGCACCCGGCCCATGCCCGACGATTCAGAGTCCCGCGATCGCAAGTCCGGAGGCGAGGACCCACGCCAGCTTCTGCTGCGCCAGATGCGTGCCCTGCGCGCCGGGCTGGACCCCGCGGTGGTCGAGCGGCTCGAGCTGGCGAAGCAGGGGAAGGTGCCCTACGACCACGCCACCGCCCAGGAGGCGGTGCGCCAGTTCCTGGCCAGCAAGCAGGATGGCGGGAAGTTCCGCACCCGCCTGATGGAAGCGCTTCGGAAGCCCAGGAAAGATTGAGCGCCCCCGAGGTTCGGCCAGCGGACCGGTCCTGCGCCGCCGGATCAGCTCAGCGCGGATTCGCGTTCTGCGGCGTGCCCAGCAGGCGGGCCCGGCAGTCGTCGTAGCGGCCGGGCGCCACGATGCACTGACGGTGCGCCTCCTCGGCCGTCGCCAGGCAGGCCTGGTCGCCGGGCCGGTTGCTGTTGCACCAGGTGAGCGCGATCGTCTCGGGAGAGGCGGTCGGCGGCGTGGACGAGCATGCGGCGGCAAGGAGCGCCGCGAGCAGGGGGGGAATCAGCCGGATCGTCGACATGGCGCCTTCATACCCCTTTTGCGTCAGGGGCGGAAGTCAGGACTCCGCCGGCGGCGCCGAGGCAGGGGGCGCCTCGTCCGGCTTTCCCCCGGCCTGCTTTCCAGGAACCTGCTTGCCGGGGGCCTGCTTCCCCTGGGCCGCGCCGTCGGCAGGCTTCTCGCGGCGGGGCGGGGGCGGGTTCAGGATGGTGCTCACGCGCTGCAGGTAGCGCTCGGGATCGCCCTTGGCGAGCAGCGGGAACTCCGCGGCCAGGGTGTCCAGCAGCGGGTCGACCCAGGCGGTCTCGGCCTTGTGGAAGTCGTGCAGCACGTAGCCCGAGACGGCATCTTTGTGGCCGGGATGGCCGATGCCGATGCGGATGCGCCAGTAGTCCTTGCCGATATGCTCGTCGATCGAGCGCAGCCCGTTGTGGCCGCCATGCCCACCGCCGCGCTTGGCGCGCAGACGGCCGGGCGGTAGGTCCAGCTCGTCGTGGATGACGACGACGTCCGCCGGGGTCAGCTTGAAGAAGCGCATGGCTTCGCCGACCGACTGCCCGGACAGGTTCATGTAAGTCTGGGGCTCGATGGCGAGGATCTTCTCGTCGCCCACCGTGCCGTCGCAGGTCTGTCCCTGGAAGCGCTTGCGCCAGGGGCCGAAGCCATGGCGGCGGACGATCGCGTCCACCGCCATGAAGCCGATGTTGTGCCGGTTGCGGGCGTATTCCGGGCCGGGGTTGCCCAGGCCCACCAGCAGCATCATCGCCGTGCCTCGGTTGCGCCGCGGTCGGTCAGGCCGCGGGCGTCTCCGCCGCCGCCGCGCCTTCCTCGGACTTCAGGCCCGACGGAGCGGTGATGGTCGCGATGGTGAAGTCGCGGTCCGAGATGACCGGCTTCACGCCCGCGGGGAGCTTCACCGCGCTGATGTGGATCGATTCGCCCACGTCGAACCCGGTGCAGTCCACCGTGATGTGCTCGGGGATCGCATCGGCGGGGACCGTGAACTCGATCTCGTGCCGGACGATGGTGAGCACGCCGCCGCGCTTCAGGCCCGGCGACTTCTCCTGGTTCGCGAACTCGACCGGGATCATCAGCGTGATCGTGGAGCCCGCGGAGATCCGAAGGAAGTCCACATGGGTCGGCCGATCGGTGATCGGGTCGAACTGCACGTCGCGGGGCAGGACGCGATGGTTGGCGCCGCCGACGCTGACGTCGAACAGGTGGGTGAAGAAGCCCGGCGTCCGCAGCACGCGGTCGAACTGGCGGAACTCCAGCGAGATCAGGAGCGGCTGCTCCTTGCCGCCGTAGATCACGGCGGGAATGCGGCCCTCGCGGCGGGTCTGGCGGGCTGCCCCCTTACCTGCCCGGTCCCGCGGCTCGGCGCCGATCGTGACGATCTGAGACATGTCTTTCTCCTCATTGTCGAGGGCCGGCCTCCAGGGGTGCCGTCCCTACCGCCGCCGTCCCTCGGGGATGGGCGGCCGGTCCCTTGAAAATTAGTCGAAGAGGCTCGATACCGAGCGTTCCTCGCTGATGCGCGTGATGGCCTCGGCCATCAGCTGCGAGATAGTCATCTGGCGGACGTTGCGCGAGACACGCACTGCCTCGGTCGCCTGGATGCTGTCGGTGGTGACGAGCTCCTGCAGCGGGGAGGCGGCCACCCGGGCGACCGCGCCACCCGAGAGCACCCCGTGCGTGACATAGGCCGAGACCGACTTGGCCCCGGCATCCATCAGCGCCACGGCGGCGTTGCACAGCGTGCCGCCGGAATCGACGATGTCGTCCACCAGGATGCAGCGGCGGTTCGAGACGTCGCCGATGATGTTCATCACCTCGGACACGCCGGCGCGCTCGCGCCGCTTGTCAATGATCGCGAGGTCGGCGTCCAGGCGCTTGGCCAGCGCGCGGGCCCGCACCACGCCGCCCACGTCGGGCGAGACGATCATGAGCTGGTCGCCGTCCGGCGTCGTGCGCTTGATGTCCTTCACGAACTCGGGCGCGGCCATCAGGTTGTCCAGGGGGATGTCGAAGAAGCCCTGGATCTGGCCGGCATGCAGGTCCATGGTCAGCACCCTGTCGGCGCCGGCCGTGGTGATCAGGTTCGCCACCAGCTTGGCCGAGATCGGCGTCCGGGGGCCGGTCTTCCGGTCCTGCCGGGCGTAGCCGAAATAGGGAATGACCGCCGTGATGCGCCGGGCCGATCCGCGCTTGAGCGCGTCGATCGTGACCAGCAGCTCCATCAGGTTGTCGTTGGCGGGGTGCGAGGTCGACTGGACGACGAACACGTCCTCTCCGCGCACGTTCTCCAGGATCTCGACGAACACTTCCATGTCCGAGAACCGGCGGATGTTCGCCTTGGTCAGAGGAACGTTGAGGGCGGCCGAGATCGCCTCCGCCAGAGGGCGATTGCTGTTGCCGGCAATCACTTTCATGTGGTCTGGACCTGCATCACCCGGATACGCCAAAAGCGGCCGCCCCGGCGACGGGTGGGGCGGCCGGGGCGGAAACGGGCCGGACCATAACAGCCCGGTCCCGCCGTGTAAACGTTCGATGTCTTGCGGTTTCCCCTGGCTGCGGGTGCCCCGGCGGAAGCCGCGCGGCGCCTCAGGTCAGCAGCGCGCAGCCCACGAAGAGGCCGAGGATGCAAAGGATCAGGAGGGTGATCAGATGCGGCACGGATCAGCCCTCCAGCGCGATCGCGGACAGGCCGCGGCCGTAGTCGGGCTCGCCCCGGAGCGTCGCGCGACGGTAGCTGAAGAAGCGGTCGTCCTCGGCGCAGGTGTCATGTGCCGCGACGGCGACCTCCGCCACCCCGGCCGCCTTCAGCCGCCGCACCACGTAGCCGCCGAGATCGAACATGAAATGGCCCTCGCGCGAGGAGGGGGCGAACAGGTCGGCATCCGCGGGGTCGCGGCCGGTCAGCCGCTCCGGGAACTCGGGCCCGACCTCGTAGGAGGCCTGGGCGATGCAGGGGCCGAGCGCCGCCCTGATCGAGCCCCGCCGTGCCCCCAGCCGGACCATGGCCGCAACCGTGTTCTCCAGCACACCACCGACGGCGCCCTTCCAGCCCGCATGCGCGGCGCCGATCACCCCCGCCTCGGCATCGGCGAACAGGACGGGCGCGCAATCGGCGCTGAGGACCCCGAGCGCCAGCCCCGGGGTCGCTGTCACCAGCGCATCGGCCCGCGGCGGTGTGCCCTCGAAGGGACGCTCGACGACGGCCACGTCGGGGCTGTGGACTTGGTAGACCGTCAGCAGCCGGTCCGCGGGCAGGCCCAGGTCGTCCGCGCAGCGGGCGCGGTTGCGCCGCACCCTGTCGCTGTCGTCGCCGGACCCGAGCCCGCAGTTGCGCGAGGCGTAGAGCCCGTCGCTGACGCCGCCCTCGCGCGTGAAGAAGGCGTGGCGGACACCGCGCATGGCATCGAAGAGGGGCAGGGTGATCAAGGCTGTTCCATGGGTTTGGGGGGCGTGGGGGCCGGGACGGCGGCGGGACCTGGGGTTGGGGTGACGGCGAACCCGGCGGGCGGCCCGAAGCCGGGGGCGGTCAGCGCCAGCGCCTTGAACAGGGTGCCCATCTGGTCCGCATCGATCAAGCGCGCCAGCGCCGTCCGGATCGCCTCGGCCTGTGCGGGGGCGGCGCTGGCGGCAAGGCGGCGGCCGCGCTCGGCCGCGCCGAGGACGCGCAGGAGGTCGCCCTGCGGGACGGGGCCCCAGCTCTCGGCGCCGCCGGCGCGGGCGGCGGCGGCGAGGGCGCCGAAATCCACATGGGCCGTGAGGTCGGCCTCGCCCGGCGCTTCAAGGACCGGGGCGAATGCATGCCGGCGCATGGCCTGCAGCGTCTCGCCGGCGCCAGGCCTCGCATGCCCGTAATCGATGGCGAGCGCTGCGCCACCCCACCGGGCCAGCCTCTGGCCGAGGTCCCGGGCGATGGCCGCCGCGGCCGGGCAGAGCTCGACGACCGCTCCCGGCGGCAGGGCGGCGAGCGCCGGCGGCAGCGTGGCCGCAAGCGCCGTGGGCCGCGGGTCGAGCGCCAGGCGGAAGCCGCCATTCTCGGCCAGGTCCACGCGGCGCTCGGCCCAGCCGGCGGGCGTGCGCTCGATCTGATGGATCGGCAGGGCGTCGAAGAACTCGTTGGCGATCGCGATCACCGGCCCGTCGGGCACGGTGTCGAGGCTGTCGTGCCAGGTGGCGCCGGCACCGGCCAGCGCCTCGGCCTGACGGGCGCGCAGCACGGGGCTCGTCTCGACCAGGTGCAGGTCGATGGCCGCCCGGAAGGCCGGCAGGACCCTGGCGGCTCGCAGGAAGTCCTGCATCAGCGTCCCGCGGCCGGGGCCGAGCTCGACGACCCGGACGGCCGAAGGCGCTCCCATCCGGGCCCAGCAGTCGGCGGCCCACAGCCCCAGGAGCTCGCCGAAGACCTGGCTGATCTCGGGCGCCGTGGTGAAGTCGCCCCGAGCGCCCAGGGGATCGCGGGTGCGGTAGTAGCCCCAGCGCTCGTTGCCGAGGCACTCCGCCATCCAGGCGGCGAGGGTCAGCGGGCCCTCGGCCTCGATGCGGCGGGCCAGGTGCTCGGCCAGCGTCGCGGGCGGGCGGCTCATCCCCGGGTCTCGGGCGCCTCTGACGCCTTCGGGGATGCGCTCGGGCGGGCCTCGGGTCCGCCGCCCGCCGCGCGCGACGGGCGGCGGGCATAGGCCACCAGGGCCACCCCGGCCAGCACCATGGGGATCGAGAGGAGCTGGCCCATCGTGGCGTGACCGCCCAGCAGGAAGCCGAGCTGGGCGTCGGGCTCCCGGAAGAGCTCCGCCGTGATGCGCGCGAGACCGTAGCCGATGAAGAACACGCCCGCGACCGTGCCGGGCCGAGCGCGGATCTCGCGGCGGCGCGCCAGCAGGTGCAGCACCACGAAGAGGACCAAGCCTTCCAGCACGGCCTCGTAGATCTGGCTGGGATGCCGGGGCAGCGGCCCGCCGCGCGGGAAGACGACGCCCCACGGCACGTCGGTGGGCCGCCCGAAGAGCTCGCCGTTCACGAAATTCGCGAGGCGCCCGAAGAAGAGGCCGATCGGCGCCGCCGCGGCCACCAGGTCGCCCAGGGCGAGTGGCGAGAAGCCGCGCCGCCAGGAGAAGACGAATATGGCGATGACCACGCCGGCCATGCCGCCGTGGAAGGACATGCCGCCCTGCCAGACCGCCAGGGCCTGCAGCGGTTCCGTCAGGTAGAAGGAGAAATTGTAGAAGAGGACGTAGCCGATGCGGCCGCCCAGGATCACGCCGATCACGGCCCAGGTCAGGAAGTCGTCGAAGTCTTTGGGACCGGGCGGGGCGGGGTTGGTGCGGGCGAGGCTTAGGCAGTACCGCCATCCCGCCACGAAGCCGACGAGATAGGCAAGCGCATACCAGCGGATCGCGATGGGACCTAGCTGGACCGCCACCGGATCGATGTTGGGAAAGGCGATGGCGAGCATGCGCGGGGGCCCTGGCGTGCCTGGAGGGAAAGACGGGCAGGGAACCCTGGCACCCGCCCGCGGGTTCGCCCTTATAGGCACGCGCCACGCCGGGTCGCAAGCCGGGCCGCGCTCCGGGCGCCGTTGCACCTGCGAGGGGCGGTGACCATAATGCAAGGGAAACGGAGGATACCGGTTCCATGCAAGTCGAGAACAAGCTCCTGGACGATCTTGCCCGCGTGGCGGGCGGCGCCCTCGGTGCCCTGTCGGGCCTGCGCAACGAAGTCGAGGGGCAGATGCGCCAGCAGTTCGAGCGCATCCTGTCCCAGATGGACGTCGTCCAGCGCGAGGATTTCGAAGCCGTGCGCGAGATGGCGGTGAAGGCGCGCGAGGAACAGGAGGTGCTTTCCGAGCGCGTCACGGCGCTGGAGGCGCTGGTCGCGACCCTGACGGCGGAGCGCGAGCTCCTCCAGAGCAAGCCCGCGCCGAAGCGCCCCGCCCATCACCAGACCGCGCCGACGACGGATTCGGCGGGTACGTGACGATTTCGCGACAAGCCTTTGCTTGGTTGCCCGCGCTTTCGGGAATCCTGTTGCGGGGCTTTTCCCCTTCTGGCACCGTGCTTTCATTAGTAGATGGCCGGTTCGTGGGCCACAACATATCGGGAAGTGCCCCGGTGTCGGCCTCGGACCAGCCGTGGAGGCCTTCCACCCTTGCCCAGTAAGGAGGGCGCAGGCATGTCGGCAGTTGCCGTCGACACCACCACGAACACCCACAATCCCCTCGATATCGTGGAGGAGATCGTCACGGCCAATGAATGGCCGTTCGACCGGTCGAGCGAAGACGAGATGATCGTCGAGATCGCCGGGCGCTGGTGCGACTACCGACTCTATTTCGTCTGGCAGGAGGAGGTCAGCGCGATGCAGTTCTCCTGCCAGTTCGACATGAAGGTCCCCCCGGCCCGCAGGAACACCGTCAACGAGCTGCTGGCCGAGGTGAACGGCCGCATGTGGCTGGGCCATTTCGACGTCTGCTCGGAGGAGCAGTCGCCGATGTTCCGCCACACCACGCTCCTGCGCGGTGCGCGCGCCGCCAGCGTCGAGCAGCTCGAGGATCTCGTCGAGATCGCGCTCTCCGAGTGCGAGCGCTACTACCCCGCCTTCCAGTTCGCCATCTGGGGCGGAAAGACCGCGAAGGAGGCCGTCGAGGCCGCGATCCTGGACACCGTGGGCGAGGCCTGAGCGTGGCCGCTTCGCTGCTGCTGGTCGGCTGCGGCAAGATGGGGTCCGCGATGCTGGAAGGCTGGCTGGCCTCCGGCGTCGCGGACCGGATCGTGGTGGTCGAGCCGCAGTCGGAGAGCCCACAGGGCTCGGGCGGCGCGGACCCGAGGGTCATCCGCTGCGCGGATGCCGCGGGCATCCCGTCGGGTTTCCGCCCCGATGCGCTGGTCATGGCGGTCAAGCCGCAGGTCATGGACGCCGCCGTTGCGCCCTATGCCGGATCCGCGGGGGCCGGAGCGGTCGTCCTCTCCATCGCCGCCGGCAAGACGATCGGATATTTCGAGGCGCGCCTCGGCGCCGGTGCCGCGGTCGTCCGGGCCATGCCCAACACCCCGGCCGCAATCGGTCGCGGCATCACCGTCGCCTGCGCCAACGCCCAGGTGACGCCCGCCCAGCGGGTTCTGTGCGAATCGCTGCTTGCGGCCGTCGGCGAGGTCGGATGGGTCGAGGACGAGTCGCTGATCGACGCCGTCACCGGCGTCTCCGGCAGCGGTCCCGCCTACGTCTTCCTTCTGTGCGAGGCCCTGGCCGAGGCCGGCCGCGCGGCCGGCCTGCCGGAGGACCTGGCGACGCGGCTGGCGCGGGCCACGGTCTCGGGCGCGGGCGAGCTTCTGCACCGCTCGCCGGAGAGCGCGGGCCAGCTCCGCCGCAACGTCACCAGCCCCAACGGCACGACCCAGGCCGCGCTCGACGTGCTGATGGCGCCGAGCGGGCTCGCCGCCCTGATGACCGAGGCGGTCGCCGCAGCAACGCGCCGATCCCGCGAACTCGCCTCCTGACGGTGGCTGACGCCGCGCTCAGCCCCTCCGCCCGCAGGGTCCAGGACCTGCTGGATGCCTTCGGGCGCGGACATCGTGTCGTCGAGTTCGCGGCCCCGACCCGCACCTCCCAGGAGGCAGCCGACGCCGTCGGCTGCACGGTCGCGCAGATCGCCAAGTCCCTGATCTTCCGGACCCGAGACAGCGGACGTCCCGTGCTCGTGGTCGCGAGCGGGGCGAACCGCGTGAACGAGAAGGCAGTTGCCCTCCACTTCGCAGCAGAGCTCGGCGGCGAGCGGTTCCAGCGCGCGGACCCCGAATTCGTGCGCTCGGCCACCGGCTTCGCGATCGGGGGCGTGCCGCCCATCGGGCACACGGTCCCGCCCATCGTGCTGATCGACGAGGATCTGGCAAGGCATGAGCCCATCTGGGCCGCGGCCGGGACCCCGAACGCCGTCTTCCGGCTGAGCTTCGACGAGCTGGTCGCGATCACCGGGGGCGTGGTCGGCCCTGTCGTCTGAGTTGCCCATTTCCCACCCCTACGGTGTTTAAAGCTCCGTTGCATCGGACAGTGTAAAAATGGTCCGATGGTGCTCAGTGGTTTCCGGCGATCGGGCCGGTGGGAGACGGGATGTCCATGACCCATGCCCTCGTCGATCTGCTCGGCGAGGTGGCACTGCTCCTGTGGGGAATCCACATGGTGCACGACGGCGTGCTTCGTGCCTTCGGCAGTGATCTGCGCCGCCTGCTCGAGGTCGGCCTCGCCGACAGGCCGCGGGCCTTCCTGGCAGGGCTCGGTGTAACCGCCGCACTGCAGAGCAGCACGGCGACCGCGCTGATGACGACGTCCTTCACGGCCAGCGCCTCAGTCGGCCTCGTCCCGGCACTGGCGGTGATGCTGGGCGCCAATGTCGGCACGACGCTGATCGTGCAGGTCCTTTCGTTCGACATCACGCTCGTCTTCCCGGTGCTGATCTTCGCGGGGTTCCTGACCTATCGCAGGGCTCGGCGCGCCCGCCCCCGCGAACTGGGGCGCGTGTCCATGGGCCTCGGCCTGATGCTGCTGTCCCTGCATCTTCTCCTCGGAACCGTGGCTCCGGTCGAGGGCTCGGCGGTGGCCCGCGACTTCCTGCGGGCGATCACTCAGGACGCCGTCCTGAACCTCGTCCTGGCGGCCCTGCTGACCTGGGCCGCCCATTCCAGCGTCGCGGCGATCCTCTTCGTGATGTCGCTGGCCGGGGCCGGCGTCGTGACGACCGAGGCGGCGCTCGCCATGGTTCTGGGCGCCAATTTGGGCAGCGCCGTCAATCCGGTGGTCGCGGCGCTGGGCGGGGATCCCGTGCGCCTGCGCATGCCTCTGGGCAACCTGCTGAACCGGCTGATCGGCTGCGCTCTCATGCTGCCGCTGCTCGGGCCCATCGCCGGCCTGTTCGAGATGACCGGCGCCGGCGCGGCCCGGCATGCGGTGGATTTCCACACGGCCTTCAACCTCGCCGCGGCGCTGGTGGCCATGCCGTTGCTGTCGCCCGCGGCGCGCGCCCTGGAATGGCTGCTGCCCCGGCGGGCGGCCAGCGCGGATCCCGCGGCGCCGGTGTATCTCGATCCCGCGGCCCTGGCGACGCCTTCGGTCGCGCTGGCCAATGCCGAGCGCGAGGTCCTGCGCATGGCCGACGTGGTCGAGACCATGCTGCGCGGCTCGCTCGACCTCCTGCGCACGGACGACCGGGACCGCCTGGCCGAGCTGCGGCGGCTCGACGACCGGCTCGACCGGCTCCATGGCGAGATCCAGCGCTATCTCGCAGCGGCCAGCCGCGCGACGCTCTCGGAGACCGAGACACGGCGCCTGTCGGAGATCCTCGCCTTCGCGATCAACCTCGAGCATATCGGGGACATCGTGGACAAGAGCGTGATGGAGCTGCTCGCCAAGCGCATGCGCCTGCATCTCAGCCTGCCGCCGGACAGCCTCGCGGATGCCGAGGACATGCATCTCAGGCTGGTCGACCACCTGCACCTGGCCATTGCCGTCTTCATGCTTGGCGATTCCGCGGCCGCGCGGCGCCTCGTCGAGGAGAAGGAGCGGTTCCGCGAGCTTGAGGGGCGCGCGCGCCAGCGCCACTTCGACGGGATGCGCAGCGGCTCGCCGGGCGTCGAGGAGGCGTCGAGCCTCCATCTCGACCTCGCGCGCGACCTGAAGCGGATCGAGGCGCATATCGCGGCCACCGCGCATCCGCTGCTGGAGCGCGTCGGCGCGCTGCGGTCGACGCGGCTGGCGAGCTGATCCCGGCCGGCGAACGGGCCAGGCGGCGCCGTCAGGAGCCGCCGGGCAGTCCGTGTGACAGCGCCGCCGGCTGCAGCATCTCCCGCAGGCGGGCGAGCGCGCGCCGCTCGAGCTGCCGAACCCGGTCCTTCGAGATGCCGAGCTCGCGCCCGATCGCCTCGAAGGTCGGCGGGATCTCAGTAAGGTGGCGCTTGCGGATGATCGCCGCCTCCCGTGCCGGCAGCATGGACAGTGCCCGGTCGAGCATGGCGCCCCAGAGCCGGGCGGCACCGGTGATGGCGACTGCCTCCTCGGGGGTCGGCAGATGCGAGGGCAGCCCGTCGAGCAGGCTAGGGCCCTCGGGGTCGTCGCCGGACGGCTGGTCCAGGGACTGGTCACGGCCGGCGATGCGCCGGGCCAGGCCCTGGGCCTCGGCCAGGGAGAGGCGCACGCGGCTCGCCATCCGCCCGAGGATCTCGTCCCCGATGCCGTCCACCGAGGTCCGCAGCTCGGCGGCCTTGCGTCGCAGCGCGAAGAACAGCATGCGGTGTCCTGCGGACCGGCCGACCCGGACCAGCGACCAGGATCGCAGGACATGGTCCTGGATCGCCGCGCGCACCCACCATGCCGCATAGGTCGCGAAGCGGACGTCCCTATCGGGATCGAACTTCCGGGCCGCGTGGATCAGCCCGACCGTCCCCTCCTGGACCAGATCGCTTTCGGGCAGGCCAAAGCGGCCGTAGCGGCGTGCGAGGCCGACGACCAGACGCAGATGGCTGGTGATCAGACGCTGCTCCGCGGCAGGATCGCCCGCCGCAGTACGAAGCGCCAGCTCCCGTTCCTCGTCCGGGGTCAGCATGGGTTGGCGCAGGGCGGCGAGAGGCAGGTCCATCGTTGGCGTGTCGAACATCTGTCAACCGAGAATCGCATGCGTCGCCGGACAGTCAACCGCCTTGTAGGCCAATCGGCTCGCTGGGTGGGACGAAGGTGTTGCCGGACGGCCCGGCCTTCCCAGATTCTCGGGCAGCACAGACGAGAGAGAGCCATGCCGCGCAAGCGCCCCGCCAGTCCCGAAGCCGCTCCGGAAGCCGTGCCAGATCCCGCTACGCCAGATCCCGCTGCCGGGGCCGGGGCGGACCCATCCAGCCGCGTCCTGGAGGCGGCGATGGCCCTTGCCGCCGAGCGCGGCTGGCGCGACCTCCCGCTCGAGGATGTGGCGTCGCGGGCCGGGGTCCCTCTGGCGGAGCTGTTGCGCCGTTTTCCCTCGCGCGCCGACATCCTGGCCGAGCTCGGCCGCGTGGCCGACGCCGCGATGCTGGATGGCGAGGCTGACCTGGATCGTGGCGAGCCGGTCCGGGATCGGCTGTTCGACCGTGTGATGCGGCGCTTTGACGCGCTGCTGCCCTACCGGGCCGGCCTGCGCCGCATTGCCGAGGACCTGCCGCGGGACCCTGCAGCCCTGCTGCCCCTGGTGCCGCGGCTCGGCCGCTCGATGGCCTGGACGCTGGAGGCGGCGGGGCTGCCCGCCGCCGGGATTCGCGGGGCCCTCAGGGTGAAGGCCCTGTCCTTCGTGTATCTGCGCGCCATGCGGGTCTGGCTCTCGGATGAAAGCGTGGACCTGTCGCGCACCATGGCTTCGCTGGACGGTCAGCTACGCCGGCTCGAGGAGCTGTCCGGGCTGCTGCGGCGTCGCGGAGCCCCCGAGGCCGCCTCGGCTGCGCCAGCGCAGGAGGGGTAGGGGGGCGCGACGCTTTGCTGCACTGCACAAAAATCGTTGACGCAAAATTAGGCGGCCGGCATCATCCGCGCCGCCCGCTGTTGATAGACAGCGCCCCAACAATTCAGAAGGAAACCCCGAGATGGCGAAGAATGGCCCCTTTTTCGACATCGACATGACCAAGATGATGGACGTCTCGAAGCTGCTGGCCGAGTACAAGCTTCCGGGCGTCGACATGAACGTCGTGCTCGAGGCGCAGCGCCGCAACATCGAAGCCTTGACGGCCGCCAACCAGGTCGCCTTTGACGGCGTTCAGACCGTTCTGCGCCGGCAGGCCGAGATCCTGCGCCAGACCATGGAGCAGGCGAGCTCCATGCTGAACGAGCTGATGGCCGCGGGTACGCCCGAGGACAAGGTCGCGAAGCAGACGGAGATCGTGAAGCAGGCCTTCGAGAAGGCGCTCTCCAATATGAAGGAGCTCGCCGAGATGGTCGCGCGCTCCAACACGGACGCGGCCAACCTGCTGAGCAAGCGCGTCAGCGACAGCCTGGACGAGCTGAAGACTGCCGTCCAGAAGGCCAAGAAGTAGGTCTCGCCCTGCTGCGGTGTGCCGCGGCCTGACGATTGCTCGCGTGCCGCCTCCCAGCGCCGGGGGCGGCACAAGAGCGATTTGAAGTTCGCTCCGAACCTCAAGTCGCTCCCGATACATTGAAGCCGGAGCGGATTCACGCGATCTGGCGTTCGAGCCAGATCGCGATCCGCTCCGGGCTGTTTGCGCTTCAGGGCGACCGTGCTAGCGTCCCGCGCGGCAAGACGGCGGGGGCGAGCATGGCGATCGGCTACGAGGATTTCGCGAAGGTCGACATTCGCGTCGGTACGATCCTCGAGGTCGAGCCCTTTCCCGAGGCGCGCAAGCCCGCATACAAGCTCCGCATCGACTTCGGGCCCGAGATCGGGGTCAAGCGCAGCTCCGCGCAGGTCACGGACCTCTATGCCGCCGGGGATCTCGTCGGCCGGCAGGTCTGTGCGGTCGTGAACTTCCCGCCCAAGCGGATCGGCCCTTTCCTGTCAGAGGTCCTGGTCCTCGGCCTGCCCGGCGAGGGCGGGGCAGTCGTGCTGATCCGGCCGGACAGCCCCGTGGCCGACGGCGGCCGGCTCTACTGAGCCGGCCGATCCGCACTCGACTGGGGTGCCGCTCAGCTCAGTGGACGGGCATCTCGCCGAGGGTGCCGACGATCCGGGTCGGGTCGATGCCCCAGCCGGTGATCTCGTCGATCTCCTCCTCGGTGACGTACTTCACCACGTTCCCCTCCTCGCAACGGATATCGTAGCGGGGGGAGGTCTCGAACGTCCTCGCCACCACAGTGCCGTTGCGACCCTTGAAGGACACGCTGCGACCAAGTGCCAGCATCTTTCCCTCCCTTGGGCTGACTGACAGGGAGAGAATCGTTCGAGAGGGTCGGTTGTTCTACTTAGCTGGCGCGGTAGTCCCGAAGGCACTTCCCAAAACTGCCCCCTTGGGGGAGTGGTATAACCCTTAATCGCGAAGGAGGTGGCCGAGGCCTGACGAAAGGCCTCGGCCGATCATCAGGCTGCTCTGACCTCCGCCAGGAACGACCTTACGGCCGCCCTCAGCTCCGCCGCCTGGCCCGCGAGATCCGATGCGGAATCCCTGACGCTGACCGAGGCCTGGCCGGTCTGCTCGGCCGCCGTGCGGACACCGGAGATGCTGCCGGTCACCTCCTCCGTGCCGGTCGCGGCCTGCTGGGCGTTGCGGCTGATCTCCACCGTCGCGGCGGATTGCTGCTCGACCGCCGAGGCCATGCCCGCGGCGGCATGGTCGATCTCCTCGACCTGGCCGATGATGCCGCGCATCGCGGCGACGGTCGCCTCCGACGCACCCTGCACCGCCGCCATCTGTTCCCGGATCCGGTCGGTCATGGCGCGGGTCTGGTTGGCCAGGCTCTTCACCTCGCTGGCCACGACGGCAAAGCCCTTGCCGGCCTCGCCGGCGCGCGCCGCCTCGATCGTGGCGTTCAGCGCCAGCAGGTTCGTCTGGCTTGCCACGTCGCTGATGGCGTTGACGATCTCGGCGACCTGGCCGACGGCCGCAGCCAGACCATCCAGTCGGGCCTGAGCCGTGCGTGCGTGCTCGGTCGTGCTGCGAGAGCGGTTCGCCGTCTCGGCCACCTGACCCGAGACCTCCCGGATCGCCGCGGAGAGTTCCTCCGCGGCCGAGGCGACGGTCTGCACGTTGGCACTGGCCTGGGTCGCCGAGACGGCAACGGCCGTGCTCTGGCGTGATGTCTCCTCCACCGCCGCGGCGAGCTGCTGGGCCGTTGCCTGCAGGCCGGTCGCCGCGTTGCCGAGCGTATCCACGACGCCGCCCACTTGGCTGTCGAAGCGGTCCGCGAGGGTCAGCATGGCACGGCGGCGCTCCTCGGCCGCCCGCTGCTCCGCCTCGCGGGCGGCGCGCTCCATCTCGCGGTTCCGGACGATGTTGTCGCGGAAGACCTGCATCGTCCCCGCGATGTCGCCGATCTCGTCCCGGCGGCCCAGGCCGTAGATGTCGATTTCGGTCTGCCCCTCGGCCAGCCGGCGAAGCCCTGCGACGGACCGGACCAGCGGCGCTGCGACGCCGAACCTCGCCATGGCGTAGCCGATGGCGAGGCCGCCCACCACGCCGAGACCCGCCACGCCGAACATGATGAGCTCTATACGCGCGGCCGAGTCCGAAGCAGCGTTCGTGATCTGCTCGGCTTTCCTGTCGGTGTAGTCGGCGACCGCGCGGAAGCCCGCCGTCACCTCGGATGCCGCGGCCCGGCTGGCCAGCGCCGCGTCGCGGATCTCCTTCTGTGCTGCGTCCAGGGCGATCTTGTCCTGGTTGCGCCGCGCCGTCTCGATCATGGTTTCCAGGGCGCGGCTGTAGGTCGCATACTTCGCTTCCGCCTCCTGGAGCAGCCGCCGCGTCGTCTCGTCGCGTGCCGCCCGCAGCTCCTCGACGCCGCTGGCCAGCGCCTTGCGCTGCTGCTCGATGGTGCGGAGCGCCTCCGCCATGTTCTCCGCACTGGGATCGGCCGCGATGCGGAACTCAGCCCGGTTCAGCGCCACCACCGACTGGTTGATTCGGGAAGCAGCCAGGCTCTGGCCACCTGCGCGCTCGATCGACGTCGCCGCCTCGCTCAGCGAGCGGATCCCGAAGACGCCAACGCCGCTGACGGCAGCGGTCGCCAGCGACAGGGCGCCCACGAGGACCAGCAGCTTGTGGACGATCCTGAGATTCGAAAATGACATTCCTAAGCCTCTTTCCGAGAATTTCCGGAAGAGGTAATCCGGTCAGGGCGCCGGTCCAGGCACGAATTTCGGCCAGGTCCGCTTGCCCCGCTATGTCATTCGGATAGTCCGGTCGCCCGAGCCCGCGCGCCCGGGGGTCTCGGTCAGACGGGAAGACGCAGCACCGCCCGGAGCCCCCCCGAGGGGCTTTCCTGCAGGTGGATGTCGCCGCCATGGCTGCGGGCCACGTCCCGGGCGATGGTCAGGCCCAGGCCGACGCCACCCCCGGCTCGCCCTTTGGGCCCGTCCAGGCGGAAGAAGGGCTTGAAGACCTCGTCCCGGACGGCCGCGGGGATGCCGGGACCGTCGTCGTCCACCAGGACCTCGACCACCCCAGCAGCGCGGGCAGCCGTGATCCGGACGTGCTTTGCATGGCGCCGCGCATTGTTCACGAGGTTGGCGAGGCAGCGCTTCACCGCGTTCGGGCGCAGCTGGACGAGAAGATCGCCACCGGTCTCGACCTCGACCGAGGCGCCGTCGCGGCGGGCGCCCGCCGCGACGTCCTGGACCAGCCGGGCAAGATCGACGGGGACCGGCGCCTCCGTTCCCTCGCCGCGCGCGAAGGCAAGATAGCCGTCGATCATGTCCTGCATCTCGACGACGTCGGCCTTGAGCTCCTCGACCTCGGGCTCGTCGCCGAACATCTCGAGTTGCAGCTTCATGCGCGTGAGTGGCGTGCGCAGGTCGTGGCTGACTCCGGCAAGCATCTCGGTGCGCTGGCTGATCTGCCGCTTCAGGCGCTCGCGCATCATCAGGAAGGCCGCGGCGGCCTGGCGCACCTCGGCGGCGCCTTCGAGCCGGAAGGACGGGGACAGGTCGCGGCCCTTCCCGAAACTGTCGGCTGCGGCGGCGAGCCTGCGGATCGGCCTGATCTGGTTGCGCATGAAGATGATGGCGATCGCGAACAGCACCATGGCGGCGCCGACCATCCACAGCAGGAAGATGTAGGTGGTGGAGCTGTAGAGCCTGCGCTCCGGCGACATCACCGAGAGCAGCCCATCGGGCACCTCGATGCGCATCTCGATCCATTCGTGGGCGACGCGGGTGTCGATGGAATGGGGCAGGTAGACCCGCTCGTCGATGGCGCGGCTCAGCGTCTGCTCGAGCGTGTTGCCGGACGGGCTCCAGGGCTCGGTCAGCCGTCCGCCGGGCTCGAAGGTGATGATCAGGTCCATGTGGCGCGCCGCCATCTCCAGCGTCCGCCGGCGCTCCTCGGGTCCCGCGTCGCGGTCGAGCTGCTCGACGACCATGGCGACCTCGCCCGCGACGGCATGGGCTAGGCGGTGCGTCATGGTGTCCCAGTGGCGGTCGTAGAAGATCCAGGTCGCCACGACCTGGAGCAGCACGACGGGCGTCACGATGATCAGAAGGGCCCGGCCGAACAGGGTGCGGGGCAGGAGCCGCTTCACGGCGCCCACCGGCCCCGGGCGGGGTTGCATCAGGGCGGCGCGCGAGAGCTCCGGGACCGCCATCAGTCGGGCCTCAGCACGTATCCCTCGCCACGGACCGTATGCAGATAGCGGGGCAGGCGCGGGTCGGGCTCAATCTTCCGGCGCAGGCGGGTGACCTGGACATCCACCGTGCGGGCGTTGCCGGAGATCCGGCTGCGCTCGGTCAGCTCCTCGCGGGTGAGGACCATGCCCGGGCTCGACGCAAGCACCTTGAGAAGGCTGGCCTCCGCCGAGGTCAGGCGAATCGTCTCGTCGCCGCAGCGGAGCTCCTCGCGCTCGGGCACGAAGGTCCAGCGGCCCAGGCGCAGCTCCGCGGCCTCCTGCGGTCGGGGGACGCGCCTGAGGATCGAATTGATGCGCAGCACCAGCTCGCGCGGTTCGAAGGGCTTGGCGAGATAGTCGTCCGCCCCGGCCTCGAGCCCGGCGATGCGGTCGTCGGGCTCGCCGCGGGCGGTCAGCAGCACGATGGGAAGCTGGCTTTCGCGGCGTAGGCTCTCGGTCAGCTCGAGGCCGCTCTCGCCGGGCATCATGATGTCGAGGACGAGGAGATCGAAGCTCAGCGACGCGATTTTGGCCCGGGCGTCTGCGGCATCCTCTGCCGTCGTCACCAGGAAGCCGTTGCGCAAGAGATAGCGTTTCAGGACCTCGCGCAGGCGGGTGTCGTCATCGACCACCAGGATGTGCGGCATGTCCTCGGTCGTCACGACGCCCTCCCTACCGGCGGACCGCCACGGGCCGGTCCGCGGAGCGCGCGGCCAGCTTGTCGCGGTCGCGCTCCTCGACCATGCCCAGCATCACCTTCCGGAAGCCCTCCACGGCCTCGGCCCCGGCATGGCGGTAGGCCCGCGCCACCCGCTGGCGCTGCGTCTCGGAAAGCTGGCGCTCGAGCTCGATCCCTTCGGGCGTCAGCTCCAGCAGGCGCTGGCGGCGGTCGCGCAGGCCCGGGCGCTGGGTGATGTAGCCGCGGCGGACCAGCTCGCCGAGCACGCGCGACAGGCTCTGCTTCGTGATCCTCAGGATCGACAGCAGCTCGGTCACCGGGATCGAGGGATTGCGGCCCACGAAGTAGATCACGCGGTGATGGGCGCGTCCGAAGCCGAGCCGCTCCAGCATGTCGTCGGCCTCGGCCGTGAAGTCGCGATACGCATAGAACAGAAGCTCCATGCCCTGGCGAAGCTCCTCCTCGCGCAGGAAGAGCGGATTCACACCCGATTTTACGTCAGCCATGTTGACATATCTGCGGCCGTTTGTTACCTGTCTTGGACCCGGCAGCGAAATTTTCGTTCAAAGGAAATGTGCCTATGTCCGTTCTGCCCTTCGACGATCGTGATGGCGTCATCTGGTTCGATGGCGCGCTGGTCCCGTGGCGCGATGCCAGGATACACGTACTCACGCATGGGCTGCATTACGCGAGCTGTGTATTCGAAGGAGAGCGGGTTTACAACGGTTCCGTCTTCAAGCTGACGGAGCATTCCGAGCGCCTCGCGAAGTCGGCCGAGATCCTTGGATTCGAGCTGCCCTACAGCGTCGCCGAGATCGACGCGGCCACACGCAGGACGGTCGAGGCGATGGGCATCGTCGACGGGTATGTCCGCCCCGTGGCCTGGCGCGGCAGCGAGATGATGGGCGTGGCCGCCCAGCAGAACCGGATCCATGTCGCCATCGCCTGCTGGGTGTGGCCGAGCTACTTCTCGCCCGAGGCGCGCATGGCGGGGATCCGCCTGACCATGAGCCCCTGGCGGCGCCCGGCCCCCGACAGCGCGCCGACCCAGAGCAAGGCGGCGGGGCTCTACATGATCTGCACCCTGAGCAAGCACCAGGCCGAGCAGGCAGGGTTCCACGACGCCCTGATGCTGGACTACCGCGGCCTCGTCGCCGAAGCCACGGGCGCCAACTTCTTCATGGTCCAGGACGGCCGCCTGCATACGCCTACGGCGGACTGCTTCCTGGACGGGATCACCCGCCGCACGGTCATGGACCTCGCCCGCAGGCGCGGCATCGAGGTGGTCGAGCGGGCGATCCGCCCGGAGGAGTTGAAATCCGCCGAGGAGATCTTCCTGACCGGCACGGCCGCCGAGGTCACGCCGGTCGGCGAGATCGACGGGACGCGCTTCACGCCCGGCCGCGTCTGCGAGACCCTGATCAAGGACTACGACGCGCTGGTCCGTAGCGCGGCCGCCGCAGCGGCCTGAACAGGAGTGATGCGTCCGCGCCCTGACGGCGCGGACGCATGCCTGTCCCGCGCCGCCGCGGGGCTTCCCCAACTTATTCCGCTGGGAACATCGGCGCGCCGCATCCATTTTGCTGCGGTGCGGAATGCACCGCGCCACCCAGGGGCGGACCGGCGGCTCACGCGTGTGGCGGCCGGCGGGGACGCCTGCAATCGGAAGAACAATCGGGAGATCGCCATGTCAGACGCTTGCGATGCGCGCGACGACGAACCGGCCGCGGTCTGGCCCGTCGTTCATGGGAACGGCTTCGCCGTCCCTCAGAACCCGTCGACGGAGAAGACGGAAGAGCCTGCCCCCAAGCAGGATCCGTGAGCGCCTGGGCGGGGCCGGTCAGGTCCCGCCCGCCGCTCCGGCGCGGGGGTAGGCCGCGCCCTATTCGTCGTCGCGCTCGGAAAGGGTGAGTTCGGGGAAGAGCAGCAGCACCCGCTCGCGGAAGACCTGTAGATGCTCGATCACGCCGTTCACGTCGTCCAGCAGGACGCGCAGGTCCAGCCCGTCGTGGATTGCGGCCTTCCAGCTTTCGAGCAGGGTCTCGACCGCGTCCTCGGCGGCGAAGGACGACAGGTCCTGGCCGGTGATCGCCAGACGGCGAACGTAATCGACGATCTGGTTCGGGCTGGCCACGCCAATTCCTCCGCAGGACGACCGTCCTAGCGGCGCCTGCACAGGCAGATGTCGCAGCTACTGGTTAAGATTTGATTTCGCGAGGCACGCTGCTTTGTCCGGAGGACTGCCAGCGTGACGCCGCCGCCTCGTCGGTGTCCCTGGCCTCGACCCAGTGCTCGCCTTCCGGAGTCTCCTCGAGCTTCCAGAAGGGGGCCTTGGTCTTGAGCCAGTCCATCAGGAACTCGCAGCTCTCGAAGGCCGCCTGCCGGTGGGCGGAGGCAGTCACCACCAGCACGATCCGGTCGCCAGGCTCCAGGCGTCCGTAGCGGTGCACGATCCGCGTGGCGAGCAGCGGCCAGCGGTCCCGCGCCTCGGCCTCGATGGCTTCCAGCTGCCGTTCGGTCATGCCGGGATAGTGCTCGAGCGTCAGCGCCGAGGCGCCGGCACCCGGGACGACGTCGCGCACGAGCCCCACGAAGCAGCAGACCGCGCCGGCATCGGTCCGCCCGGCCACGGCCGCCTCGATCTCGCGGCCGGGGTCGAAATCCTCGCGCTGGACGCTGACGCCCACCCGATCAGCCCCCGGTCACGGGCGGGAACAGGGCCACCTCGTCCCCGCGCCGGAGCGGATGGTCCGGGCGCGCGTATTCCTGGTTCACCGCGACGCGGACCACAGCCGGGTTCGCCAGCGCGGCGGCGAAGCCAGGCCCGCGGGTCGGCAGCCATGCCAGGAGGTCGGCAACCGTTCGCACCTCCTCCGGCGGGTCCACCGTCTCCTGGCCGATGCCGGTCTTGCTGCGCAGCCAGGCGAAGTAAAGCAGCTTCATGGTCCTCGTCTCATCTGGCGGGCTGCGCGGGCCGCCCATGCGGCGGCGCGACGCGCTGGGGCGCGGGCGAGGCTGCCATGTGGGCCCAGCCGACGCGCATGTAGTCCCACCCAGTGAACAGCGTCAGCGCCCCTGCGATCCACAGTCCGACAATCCCGATCGCCTCGACCGGGACGCCGTCGGGGCCCGCATCGCCAACGATCAGCACGCCCAGGGCCACCATCTGGATCGTCGTCTTCCATTTGGCCAGCCGGCTCACCGGGACGCTCACCTGGAGCCCGGCCAGGAACTCGCGCAGGCCGGAGACCAGGACCTCGCGCAGCAGGATCACGACCGCGGGGAGTACCGATATGCCGGTCAGCCGGTCGACGGCGACCAGCATGAAGAGGACCGCCGCCACCAGGAGCTTGTCCGCGATAGGGTCCAGGAACTTGCCGATCGGCGAGACCTGGTCCCACGCCCGCGCCAGATACCCGTCGAACCAGTCGGTGATGCAGGCGGCCGCGTAGAGGATGCAGGCTGTGACGTCCGCCCAGTCGGTGCGTACGAACAGCAGCGCGATCACCACGGGAATGATCGCGATCCGCGACAGCGTCAGCAGGTTGGGCAGATTGGTCAGCATGGGAAGGCCGCTCGTCGCTGGCTGGCGCGTGTTACCCGGTCCGGCTGGGCCTTCGATCCGTCGGGATGGGGGCGGATGGTCCCGATGGTTTCCCGGCCTCCCACATCCCCGGCCATGACCCGATGACGCGGCACCGCCAATAGAGCCGGGATCCCATGCAGGTGTCAACGGAGCCGACCGCGGACAGCCGGCGAGGGCAAACCGGCGCCGCCCGGCCGCCGCTACTTTGCGTCGTCGTGGAAGTGGTCGTAGATCTTCCGGGCGACGGCCCGGCTGATGCCGGGCACCGCCTCCAGATCGGCGAGACCGGCCCTCTCGACGCCCCTGGCGGAGCCGAAATGGTGCAGCAGGGCCTTCTTGCGGCTGGGTCCGATGCCGGGGATCTCGTCGATCACGGATTTGCCGATGGCCTTGGTGCGGCGCGCCCGGTGCGTCCCGATCGCGAAGCGGTGCGCCTCGTCGCGCAGGCGCTGCAGGAAGTAGAGCACGGGATCGCGGGGCTCGAGCGAGAACGGGGCCCGGTCCGGCATGAAGAAGCGCTCGCGTCCGGCATTGCGGTCGGGCCCCTTGGCGATCGCCGCGATAGGCAGGTCGGTGATGCCGAGCTCGTCGAGGACCTCGGTCGCGGCCGAGAGCTGTCCCTGTCCGCCGTCGATCAGCACGAGGTCGGGCCAGCTCCCGCTCGCGCGGCCGGGATCCTCCTTGAGCGCGCGCTCGAAACGCCGCTGCAGGACCTCGCGCATCATGGCGTAGTCGTCGCCGGGCTTCACCGGGCCGCGGATGTTGAACTTCCTGTAGGCGTTCTTCATCAGCCCCTCGGGGCCGGCCACGATCATGGCGCCGATGGCGTTGGTGCCCTGGATGTGGCTGTTGTCGTAGACCTCGATGCGGGCGGGCGGGCCGTCGAGCCCGAAGACCTCGGCGACGCCGTCCAGGAGACGGCCCTGCGAGGCGGTTTCGGACAGTCGCCGGCCGAGCGCCTCGCGCGCGTTCAAGAGCGCATGTTCGACCAGCCGGCGCTTGTCCCCGCGCTGCGGGACGGCCAGCTCGACCCTCTGGCCGGAATGCAGGGTCAGCGCCTCGGCGATCAGCTCGTGTTCCGCGGGCTGCTGGCTCAGCAGCACCAGGCGCGGGACCGGCTTGTTCTCGTAGAACTGCCCCACGAAGGCGCCGAGGATGTCGGCGGCTTCCTCCCCCTTGTCGTGGCTGGGGAAATAGGCGCGGTTGCCGTAGTTGCTGCCGCCGCGGAAGAAGAAGACCTGGATGCAGGTGTGGCCGCCCTCCTGGTGCAGGGCGATCACGTCTGCGTCATCGATGCCCTCAACGTTGATGTCCTGATGGGCCTGAATGGCCGTGAGCGCCCGGATGCGGTCCCGGATCGCCGCGGCCTCCTCGAAGCGCATGTCGGCGCTGGCGGCCTGCATGGCGCGGCCGAGCTCGGCCTGGATCTGCTGCGAGCGCCCCGACAGGAAGGCCCGCGCCAGATTCACCTGCTCGCGGTACTGCTCGGGCGTGACGCGGCCGACGCAAGGCGCGGTGCAGCGCTTGATCTGGTGCTGCAGGCAGGGACGCGTGCGCGACTGGAACACGGTATCGGCGCAGTTGCGGAGCTGGAAGGCGCGCTGCAGCGCCACGATCGTCCGGTTGACCGCGCTGCCCGATGCGAAGGGGCCGAAATAGTCGGCGCTGGCGTCCCGCGCTCCGCGATGCTTCCAGAGCTGCGGGAACTCGCTGCGGGTGATCATGATGTAGGGGAACGACTTGTCGTCGCGCAGCAGCACGTTGTAGCGCGGGGCGAACCGCTTGATCATGTTCGCCTCGAGCAGCAGAGCCTCCACCTCCGTGTGGGTCTGCACGAACTCCATTGCTACGGTCTCGGCCACCATCCGCTGGAGGCGGTTCGGAAGCTTGGAGACGTGGGTGTAGTTGGCGACGCGCTTCTTCAGGCTCTTCGCCTTGCCGACATAGAGCACATCGCCGCCGGCGTTCAGCATGCGGTAGACGCCGGGTGTGTTCGGCAGGGTGCGCAGGTATCCGCGTATCACCTCCGCCCCGTCGGCCAGGGCGCCGTGGCCGGACCGCGTGCGGCGCGATTCCGGCGGCGCCTCCGGCGGCAGGGCCGGGCCGCCGGCCTGCGGGACCTTGGTTGAGTCGGAGGAGGGCTGATCGGACATGGCCGCCGCTATGTTGGATGCCCGTTCTACAGGGTCAACGCCCCGAATCAAGCTGCGTCACCGGCATTCCGGCGCGCTGGGAAAATATCCCCGGAGCCTGTGGATAAGTTTGTCGAAAAATTCTGGATATTCGGCATCGAACCAGTGCCGCCGTGGCGTTGCGGCGATTGCCCATATTTTGGGCGTTTTCCCTAAGGCATTGATAAGATATAGTATTCTTCCTGTCAATCTGCCGCGGCGAAGCTCCTACGAATTTCTGGGGCCTTGACAACATCCACCCGGCCAGCGCAGCCGAGGCTGTGCAAAAGAGAAAAATGCAATCTATTGCGTGACCCCGTCGGATCGCGCAGGGCTCATGACGATGAGCCTCCGAAGTGCCGTCCCCGCGACGGAGGATCGGAAGGACTCGCGCAGGGGTATGCCTGGGTGGCCCGCTGGCGGTCCTGAGATCGCTGCGACCGGATGTCAGGGAAGACTTTCCTCGGACGCTTCGGGTCGGCTTCATTCGGCAAGGGCGACGTCTCGGCGACTGGCGAGGAAGTGAAGCCCGCAGTCGACGGTCACCGACTGGCCGGTGACGGAGCGGTTCTCCAGCAGGAACAGCACGGACGAGGCCACGTCCGATACTTGAGCTCGTCTGCCGAGCGGCGTCGCCCGGCTGCGCCGCTCGAAATCCTCCTCATCCTGCCCGGGAGCGGGCAGGACATAGCCGGGACAGACCGCATTGACGCGGATCCGCGGCGCCAGGTCCCGGGCCAGAAGCTGCGTCAGGCCGGCGAGGCCGTATTTGGACAGGCTGTAGGAGAGATGGTCGGGGTTCGGGCTCTGCAGCTTGAAATCCAGGATGTTCACGATCGCGCCCTCGGCGCCGGGAGGCAGCGCGGCCGCAAGCCCGCGGCACAGCACCAGCGGGGCGTAGAGGTTCGTGCCCGCGTGCTCGGCGAAGCTCTCGGGCGTGACCGTTCTGAGATCGTCCCACTTGAACACCGACGCGCAGTTGACGAGCCCCGTGAGCGCCGCGCCGGCGCGCGAGGCCGCCGTCTCGACCAGATGCGCGACCGCATCGGGATCCCTGAGATCGGCTGCCACGGATTCGGCGCGGGCACCCCGGGCGCGCAGCAGCGCCACGAGGTCCGATGCCTCCTGGGCGGAAGCATGGTAGTGCACGACCACGCCCCAGCCATGGCTTGCGGCCAAAATCGCGATCTCGCGACCGATCCGCTTGGCGGCGCCGGTCACCAGGAGCCAGTTCTTCATAACGCTTCCACGGGGCAGGGCCGGGATCGCCCGCCGATCCCCAGAATGGCCTGGGGTGAAGCTTGCGCCTCGGTGCCGGGCCGTCAAGCCGGCACCGCCGATCCCGGCGCGCCGTCCCGCGCTCAGGGGGCCGTGCCCGGCCGGGGTGCAGGCGCCGGCTTTTTGTGCGAAAGATTCCGTGGCCGGCACCGCCCGTCTGGGAGCCGCCGCCGCTGCTCCGCCCTGGCGGGCATGGCATGGCGATTGAATTCGCATGGGCCGAGATCAAGCCCGGAGAAGGCGAATGGAACTGCCCCGCCGCCGCTGGCAGGACATGACGGCGAAGGAGTTCGCAGCCGTCGAGGAGCCTGAACGAGTCGTCGCCGTGCTGCCCGTCGGCTCGGTCGAGCAGCATGGCCCGCATCTGCCGGTGTGGTGCGACGGCGCCCTGGTGGAAGGGATCCTGGACGGGGCAGCGGCACGGATGCCGCCGGATATGCCGGTGCTCGCGATGCCCATGCTGCCCTACGGCTTCTCCATGGAGCACACGGCCTATCCGGGGACGCTGAGCATCTCCGCGGAAACCCTGGTGCGCCTGCTGGTGGAGATCGGCGAGGGCGTGCACCGCACCGGCCTGCGCCGCTTGGTGATCCTGAACGGGCACGGTGGCCAGACGCAGGTTCTGGACATCGTGGCTCGCGAGCTGCGCATGCGGCTTGGCATGCTGGTCGTGCCGTGCTCGTGGTGGCGTCTCGGCATGCCGGACAATCTGTTCCCCTCGGCCGAACTCGCCCACGGGATCCATGGCGGCGCCGTCGAAACCTCGATGATGTTGCATCTGGCTGCGCCGCTCGTGAACCGGGGCGAGATCCGGAACTTCGAGTCCCTCGGCCGCGAGGCCGAGGCCGAGTTCCGCCACCTCAGCGCGACGGGCCCGGTCGCCTTCGCCTGGGCGGCCCAGGATCTCAACCCTCTCGGGGTCTGCGGCGACGCACGCTTGGCCGAGGCGCGTCACGGTCAGGCGCTGGTCGAGAAGGCCGCTGGCGCCCTGGTCGGCCTGCTCGCGGAGGTTGCCCGTTTTCCGCTGGATGCACTCAAAGATCGGATCTGAGGGCTCCGGTTGCGCCGTCCTCGACAAGGCCGCGGCATCAAACCATAGTCCTTCGGTACAGGAACAAAGAGCCGGCTTCGAGCCGCAAAACTCCCATGAAGACTTCTTTTCGCGTGCTCTTGACGGCGGCGCTCCTTGCTGCCGGCGGCGCCGGCATCTGGTACGTGCGCACGCCCGAGGGCGGGGCACAGCTCGCCGCGCTGCAGACGCGCGTGTTGGGCGGCGCTCCTGTGACCACGCCCGCGCCGGCCACCGGATCCGGCGCGGGAGCGGCCGGAGCCGCGCCGCGCGGCATCGGGGTCGAGGCACAGCAGGTCCGCATCGGGACGGTCGCGCGCGACGTCAGCTCGGTCGGAACGCTGCTGTCCTCCGAATCGGTCGTCGTCCGGCCCGAGATTCTCGGCCGCATCGGCGAGATCGGCTTCCAGGAGGGAACGCCCGTGCGGCGCGGCGACGTGCTGGTCCGCCTCGACGACGCGGTCCAGCGCGCGACACTGGAGCAGGCGCTCGCCAGCTTGGCCCTGAGCCGTGTCGAGGAGAGCCGTGCCGACGAGCTTTTCCGCCAAGGCAGCGGCTCCGCCCGCCAGCGCGACCAGGCACGCGCCAAACTCCTGGCGGACGAGGCGGCGGTCGCCATGGCGCGCGCCCAGCTCGCCAAGACCGTGATCGCAGCGCCCTTCGACGGCGTCGTCGGCCTGCGCCGCGCGAGCGTCGGCGAGGTCGTCCAGCCCGGCCAGGCCATCGTGAACCTGGAGGCGATCGACACGCTGAAGATCGATTTCCGGGTGCCGGAGCTATACCTGCCGGCGGTCGGCATCGGTCAGAGCCTCGCGATCCAG
This sequence comes from Arenibaculum pallidiluteum, assembly GCF_017355985.1. Taxonomy (GTDB): domain Bacteria; phylum Pseudomonadota; class Alphaproteobacteria; order Azospirillales; family Azospirillaceae; genus Arenibaculum; species Arenibaculum pallidiluteum. The sequence goes on along the minus strand of NZ_JAFIQU010000002.1, from coordinate 247,082 downwards.
GTGGATGCGCTTCCGGAGCACCGGTTCACGGCCGAGGTCTACGCCATCGACCCGCTGGTGGACGTGAACGGCCGGTCGATCAGCATCCGCGCGCGGCTCGACAACCGCGGGCATGTGCTCCGCCCCGGCCTGTTCGCCCGGGTGGCGCTGACGATCGCGACACGCGAGAACGCGGTGATCGTGCCCGAGCAGTCGGTTTTCGCCGTCGGTGCGGACCAGGCGGTCTACCGGGTGGTCGAGGGCAAGGCGCAGCTCGCCAAGGTCCTGCTGGGTCAGCGTCGCGCCGGCGAGGTCGAGGTCGTCCGGGGCCTCGGGCCGGCCGACACGGTGGTGACCTCGGGCCAGCTCAAGATCAGGGACGGTGTCCCGGTGAGCCCCATCGCGGTGCCCGTCTCGACACCCGCGGCTGCGCCGGCCGCAGCACCCTCCGCATCGCCCCCCGGAGGACCGGCGCAGGCGTCCAAGGCCGGGAGCTGATCCATGCGCCTCTCCGAGATCTCGATCCGCCGTCCGGTCTTCGCCACCGTGATGAGCCTTGCGATCCTGCTGGTCGGGCTCGTCGCGTACCAGCGGCTGTCGGTGCGGGAGTATCCCAACATCGACGAGCCCGTCGTCACCGTGACGACGACGTATCTCGGCGCCTCGGCCGAGATCATCGAGAGTCAGGTCACGACGCCGCTCGAGGACAGTCTTGCGGGTATCGAGGGGATCGACGTGATGTCGTCGATCAGCCGGTCCGAGCGCAGCCAGATCACGCTGCGCTTCCGCACCGGGCGCGACGTGGACGTGGCTGCGAACGACGTGCGCGACCGCACGGCCCGGGTTCGCAACCGCCTGCCCGACGAGATCGACGAGCCCGTGATCGCGAAGGTCGAGGCCGACGCCCAGCCGATCATCTATCTCGCCTTCTCGAGCGACCGGCTGACGCCGCTCGAAGTCACGGATTACGCCGACCGCTACGTGCGGGACCGGCTGCAGAACCTTCCCGGCGTCGCCGAGGTCCGGATCTTCGGCGAGCGCCGCTTCTCGATGCGGATCTGGCTGGATCCCGCGCGCATGGCGGCCTACCGGATCACGCCCCAGGACGTCGAGGACGCGCTCCGCCGCCAGAACGTGGAGATCCCGGCGGGCCGTGTCGAGAGCAGCCAGCGCGAGTTCACGGTCGTCTCCCAGACGGATCTTGCGACCCCCGCCGAGTTCGACCGCGTGATCCTGCGCGAGGAAAGTGGCTATCTCGTGCGGCTGGGCGATGTCGGCCGGGCCGAGGTCGGGGCCCGCGAGGAGCGCGTGAGCGCCCGCTTCCGCGGCCGCAGCGCGGTCGCGCTGGGCGTCGTGAAGCAGTCGGTCGCGAACCCGCTGGACGTCTCGACCGCGATCCGCGGCGCGCTGCCGCGCATCCAGCAGGACCTGCCCGCGGGCATGAGCGTCGACATCGGCTACGACAGCTCGATCTTCATCGCCAAGTCCATCGACGCCGTCTACCACACCATCGGCGAGGCGGTGGTGCTGGTCGTCGTGGTGATCTTCTTCTTCCTGCGCTCTCTGCGGGCGACGCTGGTGCCGCTGGTGACGATCCCGGTCTCGCTGGTCGGCGCCTTCATGCTGATGTACGTCTTCGGCTTCTCCATCAACACGCTGACGCTGCTCGCCATGGTGCTGGCGATCGGGCTCGTCGTGGACGACGCCATCGTCGTGCTGGAGAACATCTATCGCCATGTCGAGGAGGGGATGACGCCCTTCCGGGCGGCGCTGAAGGGGGCTTCCGAGATCGGCTTCGCGGTGGTCGCCATGACGATCACGCTTGCGGCGGTCTACGCGCCGCTGGGCTTTCAGACCGGCCGGACCGGGCGGCTCTTCACCGAGTTCGCCCTGACGCTCGCGGGGGCGGTGATCGTCTCTGGCTTCGTCGCGCTGACGCTCTCGCCCATGATGTGCTCGAAGCTGCTGCGCCACCAGGAGCGGCACGGGATCGTCTACAACCTGATCGAGGGCTTCCTGAACGGACTGACGGCGGCGTACCGCCGCATCCTCGGTTGGAGCCTCCGCGTCCGTCCGCTGGTGGTGCTGGCCGGCATCGCCGTCGCGGCGACGAGCTGGTGGCTCTTCGGGGTCCTGAAGTCGGAGCTGTCGCCCGTCGAGGACCGCGGGACCGTGGTCGCGATCCTGATCGGGCCCGAAGGTGCGACCGTCGACTACATGGACCGCTACGTCCGCACGGCCGAGGAGCATCTGGCCGGCCTCCCGGAGGCCGAGGGCTTCTTCACGGTGATCGGTTTCCCGGTGCTGAACCAGGGCATCGCCTTCGTGCGCCTGAAGGACTGGGACGAGCGGGCCGTCGCGCAGCAGCAGGTCGTGGGCCAGCTCGCGCCCAAGCTCTTCGGCATCCCCGGGATCCTGGCCTTCCCCTCGAACCCGCCGTCGCTGGGCCAGAGCCCCAACGAGAAGCCCATCAACTTCGTGATCCAGAGCTCGCTCCCCTATGACGAGCTCGGGCGCCTGACGGATCTCCTGCTGGCCGAGGCGCGCAAGAACCCCGGCCTCGTGAACATCGACACCGACCTGAAGCTGAACAAGCCCGAGCTGCGCGTCCGGGTCGACCGCGACAAGGCGGCCGACCTCGGCATCGAGGTCGAGACGGTGGGGCGCACGCTCGAGACGCTGCTGGGCGGTCGCCAGGTGACCCGCTACAAGCAGGAGGGCAAGCAGTACGACGTGGTCGTCCAGGTCGCCGGAACCGACCGCTCGAATCCCGACGACATCGCCAGCATCTACGTGCGCGGCTCCAAGGGCGAGATGGTCAGCCTCGCGAATCTGGTGCAGGTCGTCGAGGGCGTGGCGCCGCGCGAGCTCAACCACTTCAACAAGCTGCGCTCGGTGACGGTGACCGCGACGCTCGCGCCCGGCTACGCGCTGGGCGAGGCCCTGCAGTTCCTGGCCACCACGGCGGACCGGGTCCTGCCGGGCTCCGCCACCGTCGACTATGCCGGCCAGAGCCGGGAGTTCCGCGAGGCCAGTGCCGGCCTCTACCTGACCTTCCTGATGGCGCTCGCCTTCATCTATCTCGTGCTGGCGGCCCAGTTCGAGAGCTTCGTCGACCCCGTCGTGATCATGTTGACGGTGCCGCTGTCGATGACGGGCGCGCTCGGCCTGCTCTGGCTCTGGGGCGGGACGCTGAACGTCTACAGCCAGATCGGCCTCGTCACGCTGGTCGGCCTGATCACCAAGCACGGCATCCTGATCGTGGAGTTCGCGAACCAGCTCCAGCGCGCCGGCCGGACGGTGCGCGACGCCGTCACTGAAGCCGCCTCCCTGCGCCTGCGGCCGATTCTGATGACGACCGGCGCCATGGTGCTCGGCGCGGTGCCGCTGGCCTATGCGACCGGGGCCGGCGCGGAGAGCCGCCAGGCAATCGGCGCGGTGATCGTCGGCGGCATGACGCTGGGCACGGTGCTGACGCTGTTCGTGGTGCCGACGGTCTACAGCTATCTCGGCCGCAAGCGGCAGGCGGGCGACGACGCGGAGATCGCGGTCCAGCACGGGCCCATCGTGCACGCGATGACGCGTGTCGAGCCCGCCGAGTAGGAAGGGGCGGAACGCCGCGCCCCGGGCGGCGAGCCCCCGGGATCCGCCGACGGACCCTTGAACCGTGGGGCGCCCCGGCCGTTCGTATCGTGGGCGGATTGGCGTGCGGGCAGCGGGGGAGGGCTCTTGGGGCGGTAGTTCCGAATGAAATCGAGCCGGTCAGGACCCGATGGGGTCCCGTATGAGGATTCCCGTATTACGATTCGTAGGCGACGACGCTGTGAACCGGCACGTCCAGGCGCTCGCGGCCCTTCAGGAAGGTGAGTTCGATGATGAAGGCGGCGGCCCGGACATCGGCGCCGATCTGGCGCAGCAGGCCGATCGTGGCCGCCATGGTGCCGCCGGTCGCCAGCAGGTCGTCGAGAACCACGACCCGCTGGCCGGGTCGGACGGCGTCGCGCTGGATCTCGATGCTGTCGGTGCCGTATTCCAGGTCGTAGGTATGGGCCACCACGTCGCCGGGCAGCTTGCCGCGCTTGCGCACCATCACGAAGCCCAGGCCGAGGCGCAGCGCCAGCGGCGCGGCCACCAGGAAGCCGCGGGACTCGATGCCGACCAGCACGTCGGGACGGTGCGCCGAGACCTGCCCGGCAAGGTTGTCGACGGTAGCCCGCCAAGCCTCGGCATGGGCGAGCAGCGTCGAAATATCGTAGAAGAGGATGCCCGGCTTCGGGAAATCGGGGATGTTGCGGATGTGCTGCTTGATGTCCATGACGCTGCAGGCCCGGCTCGCGGCTGTGAAGGCCGCGCATCGTAGCGGTGGTGCGGCCGGCCGTAAACGCCGGGCGGGTGGCGCGTGACCGGCACGGCCGAGCCCGCGGCGGCGTTCCTGGTTCCGGCCGGCACGGCCGGGACGGCGCGCGTGCTGGCCGCGCGCGGGCGCTGGGTTCTCGGCGCCTGGGACGGCCTGTCCCAAGCGGTCGAGGGGGCGGCCGCCGGCCTTGCGGGAGCCGGCGCGGTGCGCATCGAGGCGCAGGGTATCGAGGCGCTGGACACCGTGGGGGCGATCGAGCTCGCGCGTCTCGCGCGGCGGCTGGAGGCGCTCGGCCCGGTCGAGATCGCGGGGCTCGACCCCGTCCGCCAGGGGCTGCTGGACGCCGCCCGGAAGGCCGAGTGCGCCCCGCCGATCGGCCGGCCGGTCGAGCGCCCGATCATCGCGGTGGTCGAGCGAGCGGGCCGCGCGGCCTATGCGATGCTGGACGAGACGCTGGACCTCCTGGCCTTCGTCGGCATGGTCGCGATCACCCTGGGCCGAACGGCCCTCCGGCCGGCGCGGCTTCGCGGGTCGGCGATCATCCATCACATGGAGAAGACCGGGCTCGACGCGCTTCCGATCGTGGGCCTGCTCTCCTTCCTGATCGGGGTCGTGCTGGCCTACCAGGGGGCCGACCAGCTCCGCCGGTTCGGCGCCCAGCTCTTCGTGGTGAACCTCGTCGGCATATCGATCCTGCGCGAGATCGGCGTGCTGATGACCTCGATCATCGTGGCCGGACGGTCCGGCTCGGCCTTCACGGCGCAGATCGGCACCATGCAGGTCAACCAGGAGGTCGACGCCATGCGCACGCTGGGCCTGGATCCCGTCGAGATCCTGGTGCTGCCGCGCATGATCGCGCTGGTGCTGGCGCTGCCGCTGCTGAGCTTCTATGCCGCCGCCATGGGGCTTCTGGGCGGGGCCGCCGCGTCCTATGCCGTGCTCGACGTCACGCTCGCCCAGTTCCTGCGCCAGCTCCAGACGGCCGTCCCGGTCGGCACGATGCTGGTCGGCCTTGCCAAGGCGCCGGTCTTCGCCGCCGTCATCGCGCTGGTCGGCTGCTACGAGGGGTTGAAGGTCTCTGGAAGTGCCGACAGTGTGGGACGGCTGACCACGAAGTCGGTGGTGGTCAGCATCTTCCTCGTCATCGTGCTCGACGCACTGTTCTCGATCCTTTTCGCATCTTTCGGTCTCTAGGCATGGACGCGCAGCCCCCTTATTCCGGCGACGAGACCGTGATCCGCGTGCGCGGACTGCGCACGCGCTTCGGCCCCCAGGTGATCCATGACGGGCTGGACCTCGACGTGCGCCGGGGCGAGGTGCTCGGCGTCGTCGGCGGATCGGGCACCGGCAAGTCCGTCCTGCTCAAGGAGATCCTGGGCCTGATCCGGCCGGCGGCGGGCAGCATCGAAGTGCTGGGGCACGACATCACCGCGCTCTCCGAGCCGGCGCGGGTGGCGCTGCAGCGGCGCTGGGGCGTGCTGTTCCAGGATGGCGCGCTCTTCAGCTCCATGACGGTGGCGGAGAACGTTGCGGTCCCCCTGCGCGAGCACACGGACCTGGACAACGCGACCATCGAGGCCGCCGTCCGCATCAAGATCCGCATGGCCGGCCTGCCGGAGGATTCCTGCAGCAAGAAGCCCTCGCAGCTGTCGGGCGGCATGCGCAAGCGCGCGGGCCTCGCCCGGGCCCTGGCCCTGGATCCCGAGATCCTGTTCCTGGACGAGCCGACGGCCGGTCTCGATCCCATCGGGGCGGCTGCCTTCGACGAGCTTGTCGGTGGGCTGCAGCGGAGCCTGGGGCTGACGGTCTTCATGGTCACCCACGATCTCGACAGCCTGATCACGGTGTGCGACAGGATCGCGGCGCTGGTGGACCGGCGCGTGCGGACGGGGACGGTGGCGGAGATGCTGACGGAGTCCCATCCCTGGATCCGCAACTACTTCCACGGGCCTCGCGGCCGGGCGGCGATCGACGCGCAGGAGGCGCGCTGAGGCATGGAGCAACGGCCATCCTACCTGCTGGTGGGCACCTTCGTGCTGGTCCTGCTGGCCGGCATCGTGGGGGCCGGCCTGTGGTTCGCCCGCACGGCGCTCGAGACCAGCTCGACGACTTACAGGATTTATTTCAGGGGATCCGTGACCGGGCTTCAGACCGGCAGCCCGGTGCGCTACCGCGGCGTCCGCCTGGGGACGGTCGAGGACATCCGGATCGACCCCACCAATGTGGAGCGGGTGCTGGTGACCGTCTCCCTGCCGCCCGACGTGCCGATCAAGCGCGACGCCATCGCGATGCTGGAGCCGCAGGGCGTGACCGGCCTCGCCTTCGTCCAGATCACCGGCGGCACGCAGGAGGCCCCGGAGCTGGAACCCGGCGCCGACGGCTACCGCGTGATCCCCTCGCGCCCCTCGACCCTGTCGGAGGTCGTGGACCGCGCCCCCGAGCTGCTGGCCAACCTGATCGCCGTGTCGCAGCAGGCCAGGGGCCTGCTTTCGCCGGAGAACATCGAGGCGGTGTCGGACACCATCGTCAACCTGCGCGCCCTGACGGCCGCGCTCGCCATGACGACCGAGCAGGCCGGCGGGACCGTGCAGCGCGCCGACGCCCTGATCGGGTCGCTCCAGAGCAGCGTGGACGAGCTCAGCGGCGAGGCGAGGGGGGCGCTGAAGAGCGTCCGCGGCAGCATCGACGCTGTCGGGCGCGAGGCCTCGCAGACTGCCGCGCAGCTCAGCGGAACCGCGCAGGACGTCAGCCAGCTCGTCGACACGCTGAACAAGGCGGCCGGCCGGCTCGACCAGATCCTGGCCGAGAACCGCCAGCCCATCCGGGACTTCACGGGCAGGGGACTCTATGACATCAGCCAGCTCGTGGCGGAGCTCCGCGATCTCACGACCAACCTGTCCCGGCTGGCGATCCGCATCGAGCGGAACCCCACGGACTTCCTGCTGGGCGACAGTCGCCGCGGCGTCGAGGTGAAGTGATGCGCCTTCCTCTTCCGGCGGCTGCGCTCGCCGCCCTTCTCGCCGCCTGCGTGCCCGTTCCCGGCTTCCAGGAGCCGCCGCGCCTCTACACGCTGACGCCCGTGGAGACGTTTTCCGCACCCCTGGCGCGGACCTCCGAGCAGCTCCTGATCGAGGCACCGTCCGCGCCGGCAGGCCTGGACACGGCGCGGATCGCCCTGCGCACGGCGCCCACGAACCTCGATTACTTCGCCAACGTCAACTGGACGGACCGCGCGCCCTCGATGGTCCAGAACCTGCTGGTCGAGAGCTTCGAGCGCTCGCGCGCCATCCGGGCCGTCGGGCGCGACACCTCGGGCCTGCGCGCCGACTGGGTGCTGCGCTCCGAGCTCCGCGACTTCGAGGCGGAGTACCCCGGGGACCCCGCGCGCACGGTTCCATCCGTGCGGGTGGCGCTGAACGGCAAGCTGATCTCGTCCCAGCGCAGGTCCATCGAGGCGAGCGAGACCTTCGAGGCCGTGGTGCCTGCGCGCGACGCCTCCTTCGCGGCGGTGATCGAGGCCTTCGACCAAGCCGTCGAGCTGGTCCTGCAGGGCGCGGTGAGCTGGACTCTCGGGCGCCTTCCCAGGGAGTGAGGGGCCCCTGGCCTGCCCGCTTAACCGAACCTTCATCCTTGCTGGCCGACACTTCCGGGCGGTTCCCGAAGAAAAGCTGGTCCAATGACGGAGCATCTCAGCAAGCATGACGTCGAGCGTCTGCTGAAGGACCCGTCGCCGCAGACCCGCGCGGAGCTGGCGGCGAAGGTCGCCGGACAGCTCGAGCTCAGCGAGATGAGCGCCTCCGAGCGCGACCTCGCCCAGAGCATCGTCCGGCTGATGGCCCGCGATGCCGCCCTCCGGGTCCGGGAGGCGCTTGCCGACAACCTCAAGTCCTCGACCGCGCTGCCGCGGGACGTGGCCCTGCTGCTCGCCCGCGACGTCGAGAGCGTGGCGCTGCCGATCCTCGAAGCCTCCCTGGTCCTGACCGAGACCGACCTGGTCGACCTCGTGCGTTCGGGCAACATCTCCAAGCAGACCGCCATCGCCAGGCGCCACGAGGTGCCGGCCGCCGTCGCCGACGCGCTGATCGACCACGGCGCGGAAGGGGCGGTGGCGGCGCTCGTCGCCAACGAGGGCGCCGAAATCGGTGAGCGCAGCCTGGTCAAGGTCATCGACCGGTTCGGCGCCAGCCCCAGCGTGCAGGAACCGCTGGTCCATCGCCGCAAGCTGCCGGTCACCGTCTCCGAGCGGTTGGTGGCTCTGGTCTCGGACCGGCTGCGGGACTATCTCGTGACCCATCACGAGCTGCCGGCCACGATGGCCTCGGACCTCGTCCTCAAGAGCCGGGAGCGCGCCACCGCGACACTCTTCGCCGGCGACGCGGAGGACGGAGACGTGGAGCGGCTCGTCGCCCAGCTGCATGCCAATGGGCGCCTGACGCCGTCGCTGATGCTGCGCGCGCTCTGCATGGGCGACGTGGCGTTCATCGAGGCCAGCCTGTCCCTTCTCGCGCGCGTGCCGCTCAGCAACGCCCGCCTGCTGATCCACGATGCCGGCACGCTCGGGATGAAATCGATCTACGACAAGGCCGGCCTTCCGCCGGGCCTGCTTCCCGCCATCCGGGTCGCGCTGAACGTCGCCCGCGAGACCGACTTCGACGGCGAGCCCGGCGACCTGGAACGGCACCGCCGCCGCATGATCGAGCGGATCCTGACCCAGTACGAGGATATGGGGTCAGAGGATCTCGACTATCTCCTCGACAAGCTCAGCGACATGATCCGGCCCGCCGCCTGAGGGCGGCGCCGAGGGAAGGCGAGGGGTGCGCCGTCTCGGCACCGCACCATTGCCGGCGCGGGTCCTGGAACACCGCCGGGCACGCTGCTGTTGTAGGCTCGGATTGGGCCAGGAGCAGCAGGAATGTCCCGCACCGACGAGATCAACCCGGACAGCGACCGCCAGGGTCAGGCACGCAGCCGCAGCCCGGCCGACATCGAACGGGATATCGCCGCCGCGCGCGAGCGCATGGACCGGACCCTGGACGAGATCGAATACCGCCTGTCCCCGGGCCAGATGACCGCATCCGTGCGCGACACGCTGCGGGACATCGTCGAGGGGAACCCGCAGAACCGGCTCGCCATGGCGATCCGCAACAACCCGATTCCGGTCGCGCTGATCGGCATCGGTGCGATCTGGCTTGCCTTCGCAGCCATGCGGGAGGGGCAACGCGTATCGGGCCCGACCACCGTGTCGGGCCCCGCGGCGGCGTCGCTGGCGCGGCTCGCAGTGGCCGTGCGCGAAGGGGCGCTGGCGCTGCGCGATGCCGCCTCCGCGACCACCGATGCAGCCTTCGGCGGCCTGCTGGACGATTACGCCCGCGAGTACGAGCGCGCGGCCGCCGTGATCGACGGCGAGATGCGGACCCACGCGGAAGGTGCAGCCGACAGGGCCGCCGACGGCGCGGGAGCGGATGGCGCAGGGACTGGTGCCGAGCCTGCCTCCGCCGCGGGCATGTCCTGGGGCGAGGTGCGCCGGGTCGCCGCCACCCACGACCGCACGGCGCTCCTCAGCGCCGCTCGGCAGGGCTCCTCGGTGGTACTCGACGCGTTCCGGGACACGCTCCGGCACGACCTGCCAGAGCCGGCCCGGATAGCCGTCGGTGCCCAGTTCCATGCCATGGAGCAGGTGCACAACCGGCTGGCATCCCTCGACACTGCGACCTGAGGGGGGCCGGATGCTGGGGCTCAGCCGTCGTCATCATCAGCAGGCCATAGACCGTGGCGAGGCCGGGCGCGGACGCAACGCGGACCGGCCTGGCGAGATCCCGAAGGCGGGATGGCGGGACATCCTGCTGCGCGTGAAGAACGAGCAGTCCAAGGACAACCTGTCCATGATCGCGGCGGGCGTCGCCTATTACGCGTTGCTGGCCGTTTTCCCGGCGCTAGCGGCCATGGTGTCGGTCTACGGGCTCGCCTTCGATCCCCGGGACGTGGAGGCGCAGATCGCCTCGGTCGGCGCGGTGCTGCCCGCCGAGGCGACGACCCTGCTCAACGATCAGCTCAAGAGCCTGACGAGCCAGCCGCGCGAAGGCCTCGGAATCGGCGCGGCCATCGGCATCATCGTCGCGCTCTGGAGCGCCTCGCAGGGCGTCAAGGCGCTGATGACGTCGCTGAACATCGTCTACGACGAGGAGGAGACGCGCGGCTTCATCCGCTTCAACGCGATGGCGCTGCTCCTGACCTTCGCCGCCGTGCTGTTCCTGCTGGTGACGCTCGGGACCATTGCGGGCATCCCGGCCGTGATCGCCTATATCGGCCTCACGGGGCCGCTCGAATGGGTTGTCCGCCTGCTGCGCTGGCCGCTCCTCGCCGTCATGGTGATGGCCGGGTTGGCGGTGCTGTATCGCTACGCTCCCGACCGCCGCACGCCACGCTGGCGCTGGACGAGCTGGGGCGCGGTGCTCGCGACGGCGCTCTGGCTTCTGGGCTCCATCGCCTTCTCGGTCTACGTCTCGAACTTCGGCAGCTATGACGAGACCTACGGGTCCGTGGGCGCCGTGGTCATCCTGCTGCTCTGGCTGAACCTTACGGCCTACGTGATCCTGCTGGGCGGCGAGCTGAATGCCGAGATGGAGCATCAGACGGCCCGCGACACGACGTCCCGAGACGGAAACCGGACCGGACGTCCGCTGGGCGCACGCGACGCCTACGTGGCCGACACGGTGGGCGAGAAGCCCTGAGTTGCCCTGGGCGCCCCGGGCCGGGGCGCTCAGGCCGCGCTGCGGCCCTGCTCGCCAGCCAGCTTCCGCTCCCAGTCCAGGGCCGTGCGCACGATGTACTCGAGATCGTCGTGCCTCGGCGTCCAGCCGAGCACGGCCCGGATCCGCCCGGGAGAGGACACCAGCGCCGCCGGGTCGCCTAGCCGGCGCTCGGCGAATTCGACCGGCAGCTCGGCCCCGGTCACCTTCTCGACCGCGCGGACGACCTCGCGGACGGAGAAGCCCCGGCCATAGCCGCAGTTGGCGGTCAGCGAGCCGCCGCCGCCCAGGAGATGCCGAAGCGCATCCACATGAGCCTGGGCCAGATCGCTGACATGGATGTAGTCGCGGATGCAGGTCCCGTCCGCCGTCGGATAGTCGGTTCCGAAGATCGAGAGCCGTGGCCGCTGCCCCAGCGCGGTCTGGCAGGCGAGCTTCAGGAGGTGCGTTGCCCCCGGGAAGGACTGCCCGGTCCGGCCGGCCGGGTCGGCGCCCGCCACGTTGAAGTAGCGCAGCACCGCGTAGCGGAGACCATAGGCGGCCGCGTAGTCCCGCAGCATCCATTCGGTCATCAACTTTGACCAGCCATAGGGATTGATCGGCCGGGTCGGCGTGTCCTCGTCCAGCGGGATCGTGTCCGGCTGGCCATAGACCGCGGCGGTCGAGCTGAAGATGAAGTTGGCGACGCCCGCGCGACGGCAGGCATCCATCAGCGTCTGGCTGTTCGCGGGATTGTTCCGGTAGTACTTCAGCGGCTGCGCAACCGATTCCGGCACGACGATGCTGCCGGCGAAATGCAGCGCCGCGACGGCGCGGTGTTCGCGCAACGTGGCCTCCATCAGCCTGCCGTCGCCGACGTTCCCGACCACGAGGGGCACGTCGGCGGGCACCGACGCGCGGCGGCCGGTCGACAGGTCGTCGACGACCACGACGCCGTATCCGGCATCGCGCAGGGCCAGGACGCAGTGGCTGCCGATGTATCCGGCGCCGCCGGTCACGAGCACGGTGTCTGTCATGAAGGCTGGATCCTGTCTGGGCGACTCTGGAGGGGCCTGGGGGCGGCCCGCAGTCTAGGGGTGGAGGCCGTGGCCGTCCGTCCTTCTTCCGGAGAAGCCGCAGCCCACGATGGAGGGGGCACGCCTGCGGACGCAAGCCTCACTCGGCGGGTGCCGGCGGCTTTCGTGCGATCCCGTGGCGCATGGCGTTGAGGGCGAGATAGCCTGCCACCGTCCAGGGCTCGACGAGATAGCGGCGCCAGAACCGGCCGGGATCGTCGGCCAGGCGGAAGGCCCATTCGAGCCCCGCGCGCCCCATCCAGCGCGGCGGCGTGCGGACCGCGCCGGCGAAGTACTCGATGCAGGCTCCCGAGGTGGCGATCACGGGCACCTCGATGCGGTCGCGGTTGCGCATGATCCAGCGCTCCTGGCGTCCCATGCCCATGCCCGTGATCAGCAAGTCCGGGCGGAAGGCGTTGATCTCGTCGGCGATTGATGCCTCGTCCTCGGGCCGGAAGTAGCCGCTGCGGCCACCGACGGCGAGATCGGGGACGAGGGTGCGCAGGTTGCCGAGACCGCGCTCAAGGACGCTGGGCTCGGCGCCGAGATAGAAGACCCGCCAGCCCTTCCGGGCGGCCATGCGCATCATGGGCGGGAAGATGTCGATCCAGGTTGTCCGGTGTTCGCCGTTCAGTCCCAGGCCGGCGGCCCGGCCGAGCCAGACGATGGGCATGCCGTCGATATGCACGCAGGTCGACGGATCGTCGTGCAGGGCCCGGAACTCGGGGTCGCGGGCATGGATGTAGAGGCCATGCAGGTTCTGGCTGGCGACGACCAGCCGGGTCCGCTGGCCGACGGCCTCCTCCATCAGCACGAACATCTCGTCCATGGTGACGGGCGTGATGGGGATGCCGCAGAGCCGGGTGGTGGGCAGCGCGATCGCCAAGGATCTCCTCCTCGGTGAAGGGGCGGACAAGGAAAAGGGGGCGGCGCCCGCCGGCGCCGCCCCGGAACGGACGGATCCTCAGTTCTTGAAGTAGGATCCGCGCTTGCCGATGTAGTAGTCCGCTTCGCCGGAGCCGTACCTTGCGGCCTTGCGGGTGTCGACCTGGGTCAGCGCGATGCCGACCACGTTGCCGCCGGCCTCCTTGAGCCGCCGCAGGGCCTTCTCGACGAGCTTGGCCGGGGTGCGGCGCCAGCGCGCGACCATCACGCACTGGGACGCCTTGTCGGCGAGAACCAGCGTGTCCGACACCGGCGTCACCGGCGGCGTGTCGAGGACGATCAGGCTGTACTGCGGACCCATGTTGACGAGCAGCTGCTCGAACAGCGGGTTGCGCAGGATCTCCTCGGGATGGTCGACGTGGCTGCCCGCCGTGATCACGTCGGCGCCGCTCTTCGGGTCCTTCTTCAGGACCTGGGGAAGCGTGGCGCCGCCGGCCAGGAAGTCAGCGAGGCCGAGCTTGTTGTCGAGCTTCAGCGCCTCGTGGACCTGCGGGCGGCGCAGGTCGCAGTCGATCAGCAGCGCCTTGCGGCCGGCGACACTCATGATCCGGGCCAGCGAGGCCGCGGTGGTCGACTTGCCCTCGCCGGGCACGGCCGAGGTCACCAGGATCACGTTGCCGCCGCCCTGGCGCTGATGGGCGATCACCAGCGAGGTGAAGAGTGACTTCACGGCCTGGGCGAAAGCCGAGGACGGCTTCTCCAGCACGTAGTCCTGGGGACGCCGGCGGCCCAGCGCCCCGGGGATGACCGGGATCAGGGACAGCGTCCGCTCGCGCAGCAGCCGCTCGACATCGTCCTGCGTCTGCAGGCCCGTCTCCATCTGCTCGGCCACGAAGACGAGGACCAGGCCGAGGAAGCAGGCGATCACGAAGGCGGCCGCGACCACCAGCTTCTTGTTGGGGAAGGACGCATCCAGCGGCATGGAGGCGTTGGAGACGATGTAGGCGTTCGGGCGCTCGAAATTGACTTCCTCGGTCTCGCGCGAGCGGCTCAGGAAGTTCTGGTAGAGCGTCCGGTTCGCCTCGGCCACCCGCTCGAGCTGGCGGTACTCGACCTCGACGCCGCCCAGGCGCCCGGCCTCCTGCTCGAGCCGGCGCGCGTTCGCCTCCAGGCTGCTCACGCGCTCCTGAGCGACCTGGACCTGGCTGCGCAGGCCGTTGAGGCGATTGCCGGCCTCGGCTCCGATCGCGTTCTGGATCTCGCGGATCTGCTCCTTCAAGTCGATCACCTGCGGATGGCGCGGGCCCAGCGTGTTCAGCAGCTCGGCCTCGCGCTGACGCAGGAGCGTCTCCTGGTTGCGCAGGTTGGTGACGATGGGGCTGTCGACCGCGTCGAAGGCGGCGCGGCCGCCGCGCTGGCGGACGGCGCTCTCGGCCGCCGAGAGCTGCGCGCGGGCGGCGTTGAGGTCGCTGCGGGCGATGATCAGCTGGGCGTTCAGACCGCTGATCTGCTCGTTGATGAGCCGCGTGTCGCGGCCTTCGACGATGCCCGCCTGGGCACGGTACTGCTCGACCGCGCGGTCGGCCTTCTCGACCTCCTCACGCAGCTTGCTGAGACGCTCGCCCAGCCACTGGTTGGCGCGCTGCCGGGCGTCGAACTTCGCTTCCAGCTGCTGGGTGATGTAGAGCTGGGCGATCGTGTCGGCGACCCGCTGGGCGAGCGCGGGATCCTCGGAGGTGAAGGTCACCTCCAGCACCCGCGACCGGCCTACGGTCCGCACGTCCACCCGGCTCATGAACTTGCCCAGCATGGCCGTCTCGGCCCGGCGGGCGGACGCGTCGGGATCGACGGGCTCCTCCTCGGCGCCGGCCACCCAGCGCTTGATGGCGGGGATGGGGTTGACCGCCGAGATCCAGCGGTCGACGTCGATCAGCGGCGGGTTCGCCTCCGCCTGCGCCCTGGCGATCAGCGGGTTGAACTCCGCCGTCGCGTCCAGGCCGGTCTGGGCGATCACCCGCTTGGCCAGGGCGTCGGACTTCAGGACCTCGATCTCGCTCTCGAGGGTGCCCGCATCGGCCGGAAGGCCGGTCAGGATGTCCTCCACGTTGACCACGCGCTCCTCGCGCGGGTCCACCATGACGGAGGTCGTCGCGGAGTAGAGCGGCGTCATCGTCGTCGCCGCCACGATCCCCAGGAGCGTGATGATGGCGACGGTCCCGATAAGCCACCATTTCCGGCGCTTCAGGACCATCAGGAGGTCGGCCAGGCTGAGCTGCGGGACGCCCGGCGGGGCGCCCTGTTCGAAGGTCGTGTACTCGCCCCGGTCGTAGTCCTGGCGGTCCGGCGTGAGGATCTTGTTCATTCGCGTATCCGGTCAGTTGCAAGTCCGGCGGGGCGCAGGACGCGGTTTGCGCCCGAGGCGGGCCGGTCAGCGCTGGCAAAGCCTATGGTGTCAGTGCTGCATCAACGAACGCGCACGCGGTCAAGATGCGGACCCAGCAGCATTTACTCCTTACGCCCAGGGCGAGTCCGTCGGGTTACCCGAAATCGCCTGCCGCGTCCGCGGCGCCGGGCCGCCGGATCGCGGCCGCGTGACGAGGCGCTTGGGTTTCGAGCCCGGCTGCACTAACAACGGAGGACGGGGCCTCCCCGATGACGCAATTCCCAGCTCCCAGCCGCAGGGGTTCCGATGGATCCGGTACTGCGCGACCTCCTGGACCGGGTCGTCGCCATCGCGCACCAGGCCGGCAGCGCGATCCTCGCCGTTGCCGACACGGCCGCCGCACGCTGCAAGGACGACGGCAGCCCGGTGACCGAGGCCGACGAGGCGGCCGAGGCCGTGATTCTTCCGGCGCTGGCGGCCGCCGCGCCCGGCATCGCGATCGTGTCCGAGGAGCAGGCCGCGGCCACGGGCATTCCCGCGGTGCCGGCCGGACGCTTCTGGCTGGTCGATCCCCTGGACGGCACCAAGGAGTTCATCCGGCGCAGCGGCGAGTACACCGTGAACATCGCCCTGATCGAGGATGGCCGGCCGATCCTGGGAGTCGTCCACGCGCCGGCCCTCGGGCTGACCTATGCGGGCTGCGCAGGCAGCGCGATGGTCCTGCGCCAGGGCGAGCCGGCGCGGGCGATCCGCGCGCGCACCCCGGGGGCCGAAGGCTTGGTCGTGGTCCGCAGCCGCGAGCACGGCGACCCCGACGCGACCGCCCGGTTCCTGGGCGGGCGCCGCATCGCGGCGGAGCGCGCCATCGGCAGCTCGCTCAAGCTGTGCCTCGTCGCCGCGGGCGAGGCCGATCTCTATCCGAGGTTCGGGCGCACCATGGAATGGGACACGGCGGCGGGCGATGCCGTGGTCCGCGCCGCCGGGGGAAGGGTCGAGGATCTGGAGGGGCGGCCGCTGGCCTACGGCAAGCCCGGTTTCGACAACCCGTCCTTCGTCGTGTCCGGGCTTGCGGTCGGAGAGGCCACGACCCTGCCGGTTGGGTAATCCCCTCGCGCCGTGGCGCGGGGTGGCCCGCGTCACCGTTGTTCAGACGTTGCATCGGGATGCACCGGCGCGCCCATTGGCCGCGAGGCTATCCTGCACGGGCGGCACGTCCGTCCGGAGAAGGCCTTCCGGCGACCCTGCATGGCGCTTGGGCTAACCCCGCTGCAATGGGTGGCGCGGAGGCCCGCATTTGCGACGATCCGCGGCACGGGGAGGCGAAGTCGGTGCCCGGTGGCTTGGACGTCCGGATGCCGGTGGTGGCCGCTGCCGCGCACTGACGGGGTTACTTGCATGTCCACGCTGATTTCCCTGCTTTTCCTTCTGCTCCTCGGGTGGGTGCTCCTGGCGCCGCTGGCCGTCCCGGCGGCCTGGCGCCTGCTGCGGAGCGAGGGGCGGAATGGCTGGTACGCGCTGCTGCTGTTCGTTCCATATGCGGGCTTCCTGGCCCTCCTCCTGATTCTTCAGAAGCCCACGAACCAGACCTGGGCCGCCGCCGGCGGACGCAACGGGTGATGCCATGAGCTTTCTCGCCTTCCAGATCCTGATGGCTTCCGTCCTCGGCCTGCTGGTCCTCATGCCGCTAGCGCTCGGATGGCGGTTTCTGACCCGGCGCGGCCGGTCGGGCTGGGCCGTCCTGCTGCTCGCCGTACCGGTCCTGAACCTCGTCGCCGTCTATTCGCTCGCATTCCGCAGGGCCGTGGCGCCGCGGCCCCTGTCGGGTTCGCCGGGCTCCATGCACGGCGCCCTGCCGAACCGCTGAAGGAAAATCATGAAGCGTCGAAGCTTCCTCAAGTTCTCGGCAACCGTGACGGGGCTCGGTCTCGCTGCGGGCGCCCGGCCCGGCGCAGCCGCGGGGATCGCCAGCCCCGCGGCGGGGCAGGCCACGGGGCCGCTTCTCCCGAGCCTGGACGCGATGCGGCGGATCGGCCGGCTTCATCTGGACGCGCGACCCGACGAGATCGATGCCGCCCGTGCCCTGCGCACGCGGATCGATGCGGCTGGCGGACTGGATCGCGTCGTTCTGCGCAGGGTCCTGGGCGAGGACATGCGCCGGAACCTCGATCAGCATGATGTCGTTACGATCGAGGGGTGGGTCCTGCCGCGCGCCCTCGTCCGCGTCTGCGCGGCCGTGGCGGTTGCGTGAGCCGCATAAGGGAAATCGATGTTCTCCGATCTTCGGGACCTGGAATCCGGCTCCACGCTGGAGACGGACGTCTGCATCGTCGGCGCCGGGCCAGCCGGCATCAGCATGGCGATGGCCCTTGCCGGGACGAGGACGCGGGTCCTCCTCCTGGAGAGCGGGGGCTTCGAGTTCGAGCCCGACACGCAGGACCTCTATGACGGCGAGACCGCGGGGCTCCCTTACTTCGACCTGACCGCCGCGCGCCTGCGCTACTTCGGCGGGACGTCCGGGCACTGGGACAACTGGTGCAACCAGATGACCGGGATCGACTTCCGCAGGCGCGACTGGGTCCCTCACAGCGGCTGGCCCATCGGCGAGTCGGATCTAGAGCCCTACTATGCCCGGGCGCGCCCGATCTGCGGTCTCGACCGGCACCGGCCGCTCGAGGCCATCTGGAACTCGCTGCGCGTCGATCCGCTGCCGCTTGATCCCGCCCACCTCGACTACCGGTTCTGGGAGTTCGCCGGTCCGGTCCGGTTCGGCGAGGCCTACCGCCAGCCGCTGAAGGACGCGCCGAACGTCAGGGTCCTGCTCCACGCCAATGTGGTGAACGTCCAGACGGATCCCGAAGGCGGCGCTGTGACGCGCCTCGACCTCCGCACGCTGGAGGGGAAGACGGCGACCGTCACCGCGCAGAGCTACGTGCTCGCCTGCGGCGGCATCGAGAACGCCCGGCTGCTTCTCGCCTCCAACAGCGTGGAGAGCACGGGCGTGGGCAACCGCCACGACCTGGTGGGCCGCTACTTCCAGGAGCACATCCTGGACGTGCTGGGGACAGTCGTCACCGACGACCCTCTCGCGATGATCGAGCGCTTCGGTTCGACCTGGCTCGGCAAGCACGGCTACACCGCCGGGATCATGATGTCCGAGGCGGCGCAGGAGCGCGAGCAGGTCCTGAACTGCTCGGTGATGATGCGCTACTCGGCGAGCGGCGACGCCGTGAAGACGATGAAGCGCCTGCAGAACCAGGTGAAGGCGGGCCGGCTCCCCGACAATCTCGCCGCCGGGGTCTGGAACATCGTCCAGGACCTGGACATGTTCGCCTACAACGTCTACCGGCGGAAGATGCTCGGCCTGCCGGTGCTGCCCAAGCCCGAGGATCTGCAGGCGATCTCCTTCGTCTGTCACAACGAGCAGGCGCCGAACCCGGACAGCCGCGTCACCCTGACGGGCGACCGGGACAGGTTCGGCATGCAGCGGGTCCGGCTCGACTGGCGCACCGGCGAGCTCGACAAGCGGACCGTGATGCGGCACGCCCGGGCGCTGGGGGCGGAGTTCTCGCGGACGGGCGCCGGGATCTTCCGGATCGAGCCCTGGGTGGAGGACGAGAGCATGTCCTGGTCGCCCAGGATGGAAGGTGGATACCACCACATGGGGACGACCCGCATGGCGGCCGACCCGCGCCAGGGCGTGGTTGACGGCGACTGCCAGGTCCATGGGGTCCGAAACCTCTACATAGCCGGGAGCTCCGTCTTCCCGACGGGGGGCAACATCAATCCGACGCTGACGATCGTCGCGCTGGCGCTGCGCCTCGCGGATCATCTGAAGGATGCCGACGCCGCCTGAGCGACAAGGTCTTCTCGGTCGAGTAATGAATGGACAAAATAAGAGGCGCTGGCGGAAGATTCCGCCAGTGCCTTTTGCTGTCCAGCGTGCATGCAGGGAGGGTACCTCGGCGCCCGGAGAAGGCGTCTAATCCCCCACGGCTAATCCGTAGGATGTTCCTTCCGGCCTGGAAATGAAGTGGCCCTTCGCGTGTTTGGAAGGCAGCGTTGATGCCGTCGACGTCCCTGTTCAAAGACAGACTAAGAACAGGTTGGGAGAGCCAACATTACGCATTTGACGGGCCCTCGCGGGTTGAACGGAATTCTATAAAAAGCATTCCGGTTCGTCTTTGTGCGTGATGCTGATGCTGTGCCCTGCCGACGTCACGACCGACGGCCTCGGCCGCGGGAGAACGGGCTGCCCTGGGCCGGCGGCCGCATGGAGCTGGAGAGAGCATGTCATCGGAGCGTTCGTTCCTCGTCGATCCGGATGTCGGCCGCGACGGCCTTCTTGTGGCTGCCAGCCAGGGCAAGGCCGTTCCCCAGCCAGTGCCTGCAAACGAGACCGAGACGGCGCTCGGCGAGCTGGCGCGGATGGGACGACCCGCGAGCCCGGTAATCCTGCCGGTCCTCGATCTGGCCGCATGCTTCTCCATTCTCGCCTTCGCGACGGCGAGCCTGGATACGGCGTCGCTCCAGGGGCGCTGGGCACTTTTCGGCCTCGCCATGAACCAGATGGCGCTGCTGGCGCTCTTCCTCGCCAACGGCCTCTACGACCGCCGCATCCTGCGGAGTGCGGGCCGCATCTTCCGCGCAACGGCGCTGCCCGCGGCCTTCGTGGTCCTGGCTTCGCTGGCCATGGGCCAGCTCGCCTCGGGCGCGTCCGTCGTTACGGGCATGCCCGCGGTCTCCGGTGCTGTCGCCGGCCATGCCGCCGCAAGCTGGGCGGCACTGGTCCTGGTCCGGCTCGGCTGGCTGGCCTACATGCGCGCCGCGGCGCGGCCCATGGACGACCCCCTGGTCCTGGTCGGCCGCGCCGAGGACGTCCGCGAGTTCCTTGACGAGACGCGCATCGCCTTCAGCCGCGATCCCGACCGTCTCCGCCAAGTGGTGGGCTACATCGCGACCGAGGGCAGCGGTCCCGTCCTGCCGGACCTGCCCAGGCTCGGGCGGATCGACACCGTTCCAGGCAACCGGAGCCTGCTCGCCAGTCTTCCGCCGACGACCCAGATCGTGGTCGTCGTGCGGGATGCGCAGGATCCCGCGGTCCAGCCGCTGCTCCACCAGCTCTACGAGACCTGCTTCGCAGTCCGCATGGCGGTCTTGCCGGCCCTGCGCCTGCGGCGCGGCGCGCTGTCGGTCGCCCTCGGCGCGGACAGCTCGTTCCTGCTCCAGCCGCCGTCGCTGTCGCCGGCGCAGTGGGTGGCCAAGCGCACCCTCGACCTGTCGATCGCCTCGGTGGGGCTGCTGCTGATCGGGCCGCTGCTGGCGATGATCGCGCTGGCCATCAAGCTCGACAGCCCCGGACCCGTGTTCTTCCGCCAGGCGCGCCACGGCATGAACAACCGGCCCTTCAGCATCCTGAAGTTCCGGACCATGCAGCATCGGCCGAACGCCGCCTTCGAGCAGGCGCGCCGCAACGATCCCCGTGTCACCCGCGTCGGCGCCTTCCTCCGGAAGACCAGCCTCGACGAGCTGCCGCAGCTCTTCAACGTGATCGGCGGGAGCATGAGCCTGGTCGGGCCGCGGCCCCACCCGCTGGAGCTGAACGAGCGCTACGAGCCGATGGTCGAGCGGCTCTTCGCCCGGCACCGCCTGCCGCCCGGCCTCACCGGGCTCGCCCAGATCAACCACAACCGTGGCGAGACCGCGACCGTGGACGTGATGCAGGACCGCGTCGACTACGACCTCCGCTATGTGCGCGAATACTCCGTCCTGAACGACGTGAAGATCATCCTGCTGACCTTCGTGATGATCTGGCGCAACAAGGACGTCTACTAGATGGCGCATCCCGGCCTTGCCAGGGCGCGATCCCGCATGGCAAGGCTGGTGTCCGAGACGGCCTGCGAGGGCAGGGCACATGGACGGAACGGTGTTCGCCGAGCGGCTTTTCGAGCTCGGCGATGAAGAGGTCGTCGCGCGGTTCTACACGCCCATGCCAGCGCCCGGCGGCGAGTTCCGATGCCGCTGGACCATCGTCTGGCCCGACCGCGAGCAGGAGCGCAGTGTTCCCGGAATAGACGGCGTCCAGGCTCTGATGCACGCGATGCGGTGCGTCCACACCGAGCTCGCCGAGAGCGACGCCTACCGCTCGGGACGGCTGACCTATCTCGGGCAGTCGGATCTGGACCTGCCGCCGAGCTGGGCCCTGGGGCCTCTCTACACCATGCGGCCGCAGGACCGGGTTCCACGCGGCTAGGCCCCGCCCGCCGGTCCGGCCGCTTGGGAGCGCAGGGCTTGCGCGCGGCGGGCCGCGGCGCCATCATCCCCGCAGGCTTGGTCGAGCCTTCCCGCCCGCGGAAAGGGCTGCGCCCGCGACCCACCGGCACCGCTGACAGGTTCCGCCGACCCCTTTTTCCGTCTGACCGCGGGCACGGACGCAGGAAAAGGGAGTCTGCCATGACCGACCTGGCCGGCCGGGCCGGATTACCATTCCGGATCGATTTCGAACAGCAGCGCAAGCGCGCGAAGGAGCTTCTCCGCGGCCTGCGCGAGGCCGAGCCCTGGGCCCTTTCGCGCTGGCGCGCGCACGGTTTCCATGCAGCCGGCGGAACGGTGCTCGGGAACCGGCCGACATTCCGCCTGGCCGACGCCCAGCGCGTGATCGCACGCGAGCTCGGCCTTCCGGGCTGGCCTGCACTGAAAGAACATGCCGGTGCCTTGGCACGGTCCAGGCGCGCGATTGCGGCGGATCCCGCACCGGACGGCGACCGGCCGACCCTGCATGTCCGCTGCGGCTCCGACATCTGCGAGACCCTTCGCGAGGCCGGGTTCGTCGGCGACTTCCTGGAATACGCCGATCCGGTCTGCCATGGCCCCGTTCCCGAGGCTGCCGACCTGCCTGCCCTGCGCGCGCGCTTCATCGCCGAGGCCTATGGCCGGGCGCTCGCCCTGTCCGAGGCCACGGTGCTGAACTCCCTGCGCCGCGCCGAAGAGGCATTGGCGCGCGCGGCGGAAGCCTATGACCGCGTGGTGCTCTGGTTCGAGCACGACAGCTACGACCAGCTCGTGCTGGCACGCTGCCTCGCAGCGCTTCGGGAGGCCGGGGTGTCGCGCTCGCTGGAGCTTGTCTCCGTCAATCGCTTTCCCGGCTCGGCACGCTTCATCGGGCTGGGCCAGCTGCCACCGGAGGCGCTGCGCATGCTGTGGCACGCGCGCCGGCCGCTCGGCCGAGCGGATCTCGACCTCGGAAGCCGCGCGTGGGATGCCCTGCGCAGCGCCGATCCGACGGCGCTGGCCGCCATCGGCCGTTCGCCGGCGGCCGGACTGCCGGACCTCGCGCCCGCGCTTCTGCGTCACCTGCGCGAGCTGCCCTGGACGGCGGACGGCCTGTCCCTCACGGAGCGCCTGACGCTCGGTATTCTGTCGGAGGGCGGGCACAGCATCGGTACAGCCTTCTCCCGTCTGATGCGCGAGCGCGAACCCTTGCCCTGGCTCGGCGATGTGATGTTTCTGGCCGTGGTGGAGGCGATGGGGCGCGCCGCAGCGCCGCCCTTCCGGGGTCCGTCAGGGGCGCCGGAGCTACCCTGGCCGCAACACCGGCTCGAGCTGACGGATGCCGGGCGCGCTGTCCTCGAAGGCCGCGCGGACTGGCTGTCGCTCGGCCCCGAGGCGCGCTGGGTCGGTGGCGTCCGGATCGTGCCCGGGGAGCCGGCATGGCGCTGGGACGAGGCGGCGAAGGCTCCGCTGCGCTCCTGAGGGGGGCGGACCTATTCGCCGGCCTCGACCGTGCCGGCCAGCGGCTTGGGCGGGGCGGGCTCGGGCGTGGCCGCAGGGCGCGCGCCGGCAACCCTGTAGGGCCGGGTCCGGCGGTGAAAGCGGGCCCAGTTGAGGCCCTTCCGGGCCTGGTCGCGTGCGAGCTGGCCAAGCTTCTCCAGGTAACTCGGCGGGCGCGGGTTTCCAAGCATGGGCTCGTAGCCGAGATAGCCCAGCAGGTCGCCGCTGACGGCCTCGAAGATCTCGATCTCCCGGCTCGTTAGGCGCCGCTTCCAGGCATCGATGCGGGCCGGATCCGGCAATGCCCCCACGAGGCGATGCTGGCTCCGGGTGAAGCGCGGCACGCGAAGCCCGCCGGACTCGGTCATGGCGTCGTCGAAAGGGATGCCGACGAAGCCTGCGATGCGACGCATTGTCTGCTCGGGCTCCCGGACGAGATCCTCGTAATGGACGTGGATCAGGCGCTCGGATCCCAGGAATGCGCCGGCCGCGAATCCGCGCGCCACCCGCTGCTCCCAGAAGTTCGCAGCGGGAAGGATCTCGTTGGGACCCCAGTCGAGCGGCATCAGCGAGGCCGCGACCGCCCGCCCGTCGCGGATGATGTGAATCGCCCTGGCATCTGGAAAATGCTGGAACAGCCGCTGCAGATGGCGTACGTGCCCCGGTTGCTGCTCGACCCACACCGATGAATGGCCGCCCTTGGTGTCGCGGTCGTATTGGCGTACCAGCCACTCCATGGCGCCACGATAGGTGGCGGGGCAATCGCCGGGCCCCGGGCGACGCCCGTCCAACGCCCACTCCCAGGCTCGGAACCGCCAGTGGCGCTCCACCGCATCGATCAGCGGGCGCGGCGCGATCTCTTGGTTGCGCGGCGACGGCGGCATCAGCTCGGCCAGGAACTGGGCTTCGGGAATGCAGACGACGTCCGGATGCGATCCCAGCATGGCGCCGAGCAGGGTCGAGCCGCTGCGCTGGCAGCCGACGACGAAAACGGGACGGAATGGCGTCTTCATGCCAGAACCGGGACCTGATGTGATGCGCGGGCTCGCCCGATGCGGGTCCGCAAGTATTCAACACCTAGGAACCGCTTTTTGTCCTAAGGAATCCGAGCGTTGGGGGACACCTTCAGGAGTCCCTATCGGGGTAGGGGGGCTGACCGATTTGCGCATTGATCCGATCAAGACCGGAAAACATTGTACCAGCGGGCCCAGGCCGTTCTCAGACAGGGATTCCGCCGTCTTGACCATCCAGGACATTGAGCTCGAAGCCGGCCGCGCCACGGCGACCGCCTCGCGCGCCGCGTCCCGTCGCCGCAGGATCGCGGTATTCCTTCAGGATCTCTACGGCGGCGGCGCGGAGCGGGTGATGCTTCTGCTGGCCGGTGCGATCGCGCGGCGCGGTGTCGATGTGGACCTCGTCCTGATCCGGCGCGAGGGCGCCTATCTGGAACAGGTGCCGCCCGGCGTGCGGGTCCACGAGCTCGGCACCCGGCGCATGTCGAAAAGCGTCGGGGCCCTCGCGCGCTACCTGCGCGCCGAGCGGCCCGAGGCGGTGCTGACCGCACTGGTGCATGTGAACGTGGGCGCGCTCCTCGCCGCGATGCTGGCGGGACGCACGCGCGTCATCGTGACCGAGCACAATCAGATCTCCCGGAACTACGCGGCCCTGCGCTCGCCGCTGCTGCGTGCCGCATACCGCCTGGTTCCGCAGCTCTACCGCCGTGCCGCGCGGATCGTCGCGGTCTCCTCCGGCGTCGCCGACGACCTGCACCGCTTCAGCGGGCTGGACCGCCGCCGCATCGACGTCGTGCACAATCCCATCGTCGCCGCCGATCTGCCGGCGCGCGCCGCCGAGCCGGTCTCGCATCCCTGGCTCAGGCCCGGGCAGCCGCCCGTGGTGATGGCGGTCGGCCGGCTGAACCCCCAGAAGGATTTCGAGACGCTGATCCGGGCCTTCGCCGCGTTGCGCGCACGGCGCGCGGCCAGGCTGATCATCCTGGGCGAAGGGGACGAGCGTGCGGCGCTCCAGCGCCTGGCGGGCGAGCTGGGCGTGGCCAACGAGGTCGACATGCCGGGCTTCGTCGACAACCCGTATGCCCACATGGCGAAGGCCAGCCTGTTCGTCCTCAGCTCGCGCTTCGAAGGGCTGCCAACGGTGCTGGTCGAGGCAATGGCCTGCGGCACCCCCGTCGTCGCCACCGATTGCCCGAGCGGCCCGCGCGAAATCCTCGAGGACGGGGCGCTGGGCGGGCTCGTGCCCGTGGGCGACGCCGACGCGCTGGCCCTGGCGATGGAACAGGCGCTCGATGCCCCGGTCACGGCCGAGCGCCTGAAGGCGCGGGCGTCCGACTTCGCGGTGGAGCGCGCGGTCGACCGGTACCTTGAGCTGGTCCTGGAGCCGGCGCGATGAGCGGCGAGTTGGCTGGCGTTCCGGCGCGGCGGCTCGACGTCGTCTGCCTGATCACGCATATGGACCAGGGCGGCGCGCAGGAGGCGATCCTGCGCCTTGCGCGGCAGCTCAGGGCGCGCGGACACAGGGCCGAGGTCTGGTTCCTGTACCAGAAGGACGCGCACTACGCCGCCGAGCCCCATACCCGGGTCCTCCTGCCGCGGGCCCGTCCGGGCGTGTCGGGCTATGCGCGCATCGCGGTCCGGCTCGTCTCGGCACTGGCGCGGCGGCGCCCGGACGCGGTCGTCTCGTTCCTGCCTCTCGCCAATGTCCTGGGGCAGGTGGCTGCACGGCTGACCGGGGTGCGGTGCCGCATTGCCTCGCAGCGCAATCCCGGCTGGACCTACGAGCCCGCCATGCAGCGGGCCGACCGGATCGTCGGGAGCCTCGGCTTCTATACCGGCAACGTCGTGAACTCGCGGGCCGTGCGCCAGAGCTTCGATAGCCATCCCGCCGCCTATCGGCGCCGCATCTCGCTGGTCTACAACGGCATCGAATGGGCGGGGTCGGACCTCGACCCGGGGCAGGCAAGGGCCCGCTTCGACCTTCCCGCGGCGCCGCCGCTGGCGCTGGTGCTCGGCCGCCTGTGCGACCAGAAGAACCAGGCCGTCGCGGTCGAGGCCCTGACGGCCACCCCCGATGCCGTCCTGGTGCTGGCGGGCGACGGCGAGGACCGCGACGAGCTCGCCGCGCTGGCCCGGGCGCGCGGGGTATCGGACCGCGTCGTCTTCCTGGGCAAGGTCGCGCGCCAGGAGGTGCCGCACCTGCTCCGGGCCGTCGATATCTTCGTCCAGCCCTCGCGCTACGAGGGCCAGAGCAACGCGCTGCTCGAGGCCCTGAACGAAGGGCTGCCCGTGATTGCCAGCCGCATCCCGCCGCAGGTCGAGACGCTGGGCGAGCCCGGCGAGCAGCCCGCCGGGATCCTGGTGGATCTCGACGACGGTCCCGGCTGGGCGGCAGCCCTGTCCGCGCTCTGCGCCGACCCGGGCCGACGGGCCGAGCTCGGCGCCCGTGCGAAGGCCAGGGCCAGGGCCTTCACGGTGGAACGGATGGCCGAGGGGTTCGAGAAGACCCTGCTGGACCATGTCCCGGCCGTGCCAGCGCAAACCGCGGTCGCCTGAGCGCCGCGCCGGAGGGAATTGATGCGTCTCGCCTACATCATCACGGCCTACAAGCAGCCCGAGCAGTTCAAGCGCCTGCTCGACGCCCTGTGGCACCCCGACGACGCCTTCGCCGTCCATGTGGACGCAAAGACACCGACAACGGTCCGCGTGGCCTTCCAGGCCGCGGCGGCCGGGCGCGAGAACGTCCATTTCGTGGACCCGATCCCGGTGGCCTGGGGCGGGTTCGGCCTGTGCGAGGCCGAATGGCGCTGCCTCACCTGGCTCGTGACGCAGGGCGAATGGGACTATCTCGCCAACATCACGGTCCAGGACTTCCCGCTGAAGCGCCGTGACGAGATGCTGGCGGAGCTCGCCCGGCACCCCGGCGCGAACTATATGGACATTCGCCGGATCGACGAGCTTCCGCCCCATTTCGCACGGCGGAGCCGCTGGCTTTGCTGGGAGACGCCCAAGAAGGTCCGCCGTCTGCCAATCCCGAACCTGCCGCCCCGAGGCTTCCGCAACGCCTATTACGGCATCGGCTTCCACGTGCTCAGCCGCGCCTTCTGCACCTGGCTGACCGAGACGCCGCTGATGGAGGAGTGCCGGCGGTATTTCCGGCGGACTTGGCACCCGCACGAGCACTGGCTGCAGGCGATGATCATGGCCAGCCCCTTCCGCGACACCGTGGTGCTCGACAACAAGCGCCACATAAACTGGGGCGGCGGCTCCGGCCATCCGAAGCTTTTGACCATGGCCAACCTTCCCGAGCTCGAGACCAGCACCGCCTTCTTCGGAAGGAAGTTCGACATGGCCATCGATGCCGAGGTGATCTCGGCGCTCGAGAAGCGTCTGAGGCTGCGCGCAGCCGCCTGACCGGCGCCCACTCTCACCGGGATCCTCCGGGAACCCGGCGCGCCGCTGCCCGGTTGGCAGGGTCGAGGAGGCGGGCGTGACGGAGTGGCTTCACCAGATCCTCGACACCATGGGCTATGGCGGGATCTTCCTGGCCCTGGTCCTGGCGCGGATGGCGCCGCCGGTCCCGGCGGAGACCGTGATCCCGCTCGCGGGGATGGGCGTCATGCGCGGCGAGTTCGATCTCGTCGGCGTCGCCGTCGCCGCCGGCCTGGGCTCCGCCGTGGGCGAGCTTTTCTGGTATCTGCCCAGCCGGCTGATCGGTCCCGAGCGGCTCTCGGCCTTTCTGGGCCGGCACGGGCATTGGCTGACCGTGAAGCCCGAGGAGGTCCGCCGCGCGACCCGCTGGTTCCAGCGGCACGGCGGGGTCGCCGTGTTCCTGTGCCAACCGCTTCCGGGGCTGCGCACGCTGATCTCCGTGCCGGCCGGAGCGTGCCGGCTGCCCGTCCTGACCTTCCTGCTCTTCGCTGCGGCCGGATCGGGGCTGTGGAGCTTCGTGCTCGCCTCGGGCGGATTCCTGCTCCAGGCGCGGCTGCCGGGCATCGCCGATTACGCCGGCCTGTTCGTTCTGGGCCTGCTGGTCACGCTGGTCGGGCTCTACCTCCTGCGCCTCGTCCGGCAGGCCAGGCGCGGGCCGACCGGCCCCTGAGCGCGCCGCCTCAGCGTCGGCGGAGCGGCCTGATGCCCAGAAGGAGGCAGACCAGGGACAGGGCGAGCCACGCGGCCCCGAGGCCCAGCAGGATCTCGGCCCCGAGGCCGTAGCGGGCCTCCCGCACGATCATCGAGGCGATGCCCACCAGCAGGGGCCCGATCAGATTGAAGGCGATCCACATGGGCGTTGTTAGCGGCTCTCGAGGTTGCGCTCGGTTTCCAGGGCCAGGATCTGGGTCGCCAGCAGCGCGGCGGCCTGCAGGTCCAGGTCCGGGCGCAGGCGGCGCACTTCGTCCCGGGCCGCGATCCAGGCATGGTACTCGGGTCCCTGGACTGAGCGGCGGCGGCGGTTGTAGACGTCGACGACGGCGCTTGCCAGGTCCGGCGCGGGAACGGAGGACATCTCGTCGGGCATGAAAACCTGCCGGGGCGGATCGGGCCTGAAGGCGAAGCAGCCGGACTCTACCGCAATGCGGCGGCGGCGCGATACCGAAACATGACACCCGCCGGCAACCGCCGGCAGGGCGTTCCGACCCGCCCGAGCGCATTCGGGCGCCGGGCCGGAACGTCGCAAGACCATTGCCGTTGTGGTGACAGGACCTGTTCCTATGGGCGCTGTTTGCGCGGCCCGGGCTGGGATGGCCCGTCGGGACGCCGTGCTGCCGTTGCCTGCGGTCCTGCAGACATCGGCAATGCATGAGCACCGGCATGGATGACAGGAAGCGGGACGAAGACAAGCACCTCGACGTGCAGGGGGACGGCCAGAGCGCCGGGATACCTGCCGCCGGCGAGCACGAAGGCCAGAGCTACTCGCCCATAGGCAATCCGGGCCTGCGGCACTGGCAAAGCGGGTACATCACGCGGCCGGGCCTCGACGACCGCAGCAGTGTCTTCTTCGCCGCCGTCGAGATGACGCGGATGCCGATGGTCGTGACCGATGCGAACCAGCCCGACAATCCCATCGTCTTCGTGAACCGCGCCTTCCTCGACCTGACGCTGTACGCCGAGGACGAGGTGCTGGGGCGGAACTGCCGGTTCCTGCAGGGGCCCGAGACAGATCCCCACACCGTCGGCGAAGTCCGCGCCGCCCTAGCGGATCAGCGCGCCATCGCCGTCGATATCCTGAACTACAAGCGCGACGGATCACCCTTCTGGAACGCGCTCTTCATCGGCCCGGTCTTCGACAGGGACGGCCGACTCCTCTACTGGTTCGCCTCGCAGATGGACGTGACCCGCCGGCGCACCTCGGAGCATGCCGCCCGGCAGGCCCAGAAGATGGAGGCGATCGGCCAGCTCACGGCCGGCCTCGCGCACGACTTCAACAACCTGCTCCAGGTCATCACCGGGAACCTTGAGATCGCCACCGCCCGCGCCGGCAGCGACGAGGCCCTGCGCCGCGCCATCGGTCATGCCGACCGGGCGGCCAGGCATGGAGCCAGGCTTACCCAGCAACTCCTGGCATTTGCGCGCAAGCAGCGGCTGGACCCGAAGCGGGTCAGCCTGAACACGCTGGTGCTCGAGTTCAGCGAGATGCTGATGCGAACGCTCAGCGACAGGGTGGACCTGCGTCTCGACCTGAAACCGGGCCTGCCCACCTGCACGATCGACCCCGTTCAGCTCGAGATGGCGCTCCTGAATGTGCTGATCAATGCGCGCGACGCGATGTCAGGCGGCGGAAAGGTCACCGTCGCCACCGCGACGCTCAGCCTGGACGGCAATGCCGCGGCCCATCACCTGCCGTCGGGCAACTACGTGGTGCTGTGCGTCACGGACGAAGGGCCGGGCATGCCGCCCGAGATTCTTCAGCGCGCCGCCGAACCGTTCTTCACGACCAAGCGTCCCGGCACCGGCCTCGGCCTCTCCATGGTCCATGGTTTCCTGCAGCAGTCCCACGGGCGGCTCGAGATCGACAGCACCCCGGGCCGCGGCACGACGGTGCGCATGATCTTCCCCGTGGATGTCGAGCGCGCCGTGCCGCCGCAGCCGAGCGTGGAGCCCGGCGAAGGTCCCGCGCCCGGTGCCGAGACCATCCTGCTCGTCGAGGACAGCGACGATGTGCGGCAGGTCGCCGAGACGCATCTGCGTGGCCTCGGCTACCGCGTCGTGCCGGCACGCAGCGGCGAGGAGGCGCTGGAACTGCTGGAACGGCAAGGACCCGTCGACCTGCTCTTCACCGATCTCGTGATGCCAGGGGGCATGGGCGGCCTCGTCCTCGCGCAGCGCGTCCGGGAGCAGCATCCGGGGACGCCCGTCCTGCTGACGACGGGCTACACCGACGACGTGGCATCCCACGGCTCTGCACCCGGTTCGACGATGCGGGTGCTGAGCAAGCCCTACCGGCGCAGCGAACTCGCCGAAGCCATTCGTGCGGCGCTGAGCGGGACCGGACGAGGAGAAGGCGGGCAGCCCCGTTTCCGCCATGAGGGTTAGCGGCCGCCAGGGGAGCGGCGAAGGATCCGCGGGCGGGCTCAGACGACGAGCGGGAAGCTGATCTCCGTGGCTGTGCCGGCCCGGCTGGGAAGCTGCTGCACGCGCCCCCCGATCTGCCGCGCCAGCCCAGCCACGAGCTCCAGGCCCGAGCCGCCGGGCCGCGGCGGTCCCATGCCGACGCCGTCATCGGCAACCGTGATCACCGCCTCCTTTGCCTCGGAGGCCAGGCTCAGCGATACGGTGATGGTGCCCTCCCGACCGTTGGGGAAGGCATGCTTGATGGCGTTCGTCACGAGCTCGTTGACGATCAGGCCGACGGGCACCGCACGGTCATGGGCGATCTCGATCTCCGCGAGCTCGTGCCGGATCCCGACCCGCTCGCTCCGATGGGTGAGATTGCCGCACAGGGCGCCCAGATACTGCCCGAGCTGGACGAGCCCCTTGCCGTCGCGTGCCGCGAGCTGGTCATGGGCAAGGCCGATTGCGGCGACGCGGTCGATGACGTGCAGGAATCCGCGGCGGGCCTCCTCGTCGGCCTGCTTGCGCATCTGCTGCATCAGCAGAAGGGTGATCAGCTGGAAATCGTTCCTGTCCCGGTGCAGCAACTCGCGCAGCAGCGTCTTCTGGGCCGCCAGGGACGCCGCGGCCTCGGCAAAAGCCTCGTCGGTGCGCGCGGCCTGCTGCCGGAAGGCGACGGCCTGGCCGAGCGTGTTCGCCAGCGCCGACAGGAAGGCGATCTCGGGCCGGCCGAAGCTCCTCGGCCGTTCGCTGTCGATCTCCAGCACGCCCCAGACCTCGCCGTCGACGCGGATCGGGACATTCATCGCGGAAACGATGCCATGGTCGCGCAGAACAGGCGAATAGCGGAACTCCGGGTCGTTCGGCAGGTCCTCGATGACGACCGGCACTCCCGTCTGCAGGCAGCGGCCGGGCGGCGAGGCGATATCGGTGCCGACGCGGACGTGACCCACGACGCGCGGCTTCCATCCCACGCCGGCGACCGTCAGCATGTCGCCATGCTCGCGCTCGTAGCGCATGATCTTAGATCGCTCCACCGCGGTCGCGCGGGCAGCCTGCAAGCACGCGAGGTTCAGGAGGCTTCCCAGGTCCGTGGCGTCACCGATCGCGCGGCTGAAATCCGCCATGATTTCCAAGTAATGGCTGCTGGCCGGCTGGCGCTTCTCCTGATGGTCTCCATCTTCCACCATTTCGCGCTCCGTGCTGGCGAACCTCGTCTGTTTTCAACAACCCGCCAGCACCCGGGATGTCGCGTCGGGGGAGCTTTCGACGCCGGCACGCAGCGCCGTCCTCACAAGGATGCCTGTCGCGGAAAAGCCAAGGGCCCGGCGCCTTCCGGCGTCCGGGCCCTTGCCACGTCTGGTCGGAGAGAGAGGATTCGAACCTCCGGCCCCTGCCTCCCGAAAGCAGTGCTCTACCAGGCTGAGCTACTCTCCGGCATCGCGTGGACCGGCGTTATAGCGGCCCGGGACGGCCGCCGCAAGCCCAAGATCGGCGATCAGAATTCGCGGTCGACCACGAAGTCGAGCACGTCCAGCATGCTCCGCTTCACCGGGCTTTCCGGGAAGAGGCCGAGCGCGTCCCGCGCGATGGCGGCGTAGTGGCGCGCCCGCTCGACGGAGTCCTTCAGCGCGCCATGGCGCGCCATGATCTCGATGCCGCGCTCGAGGTCGCCGTCCTGCTGGTCCATCTCCTCGAGGGTCCGGCGCCAGAAGCCGCGTTCCTCGTCGGTGCCGCGGCGGAAGGCCAGGACCACGGGCAGGGTGATCTTGCCCTCGCGGAAGTCGTCGCCGACGGTCTTGCCGAGCCGGGCCTGACGGGCGGAGTAGTCCAGCACGTCGTCCACGAGCTGGAAGGCGATGCCGAGATTCATGCCGTAGTCGCGCAGCGCCCGTTCCTCCGCCGAGGGGCGGGATGCGACGACCGCGCCGATCTGGCAGGCGGCGGCGAACAGCTCCGCCGTCTTCGAGCGGATCACCTCGAGATAGGCCTGCTCGCTGGTCTCGGTGTCGTTGGTCGTGGTGAGCTGGAGGACCTCGCCCTCGGCGATCACGGCCGAGGCGTTGGCGAGGATCCGCAGGACGTCGAGCGAGCCGTCCTCCACCATCAGCTGGAAGGCGCGGGAGAACAGGAAGTCGCCGACCAGGACGCTGGCCTTGTTGCCGAACACCGCATTGGCCGAGGCGCGCCCACGGCGCAGGTCGCTTTCGTCCACCACGTCGTCGTGCAGCAGCGTCGCCGTGTGGATGAACTCGACGCAGGCCGCCAGCATGAGCTGGCGCCGGCCCTCGTAGCCGCACAAGCGCGCCGAGGCGAGCGTCAGCAGCGGCCGCAGCCGCTTGCCGCCGGCGGCGACGATGTAGCCGGCGAGCTGGGGGATCAGGTCGACCGAGGACTGCATGCGCTGGACGATCAGCTCGTTGCAGGCTTCCAGATCCTCGGCGACCAGGGCCGTCAACGCGTCCAGCGCGTTCGTCTCCGGCTTGCGCCGGCCGGGGTCGAAATTGGTGACGACGGCCAAACTGGTCTCCACGGATTGACGGTCCCGATCGCTCCGGCGAGCATAAGGGGGCGGAATCTCCGGTCAAGGCCGCTCTCCGGCCGCACTCCCTTCCACCGTTCCGGTCCCATGAAGGAACTCCTGCGCACGAACGATGCCGTCCTGCTGTCCTGGGTCCAGGCGCTGCTGGCCGGCGAGGGGATCGAGGTGATCGTCCTGGACGCCCATGCCAGCGTGGTCGAGGGCAGCATCGGCGCCATCCAGCGCCGGCTGGTGGTCGACGACGACGATCATGCCGAGGCCTGCGCGCTGCTGCGCGAGGCGGGCGTGCTGCCTCCGGCCGCGGGGGCTGCAGGCCCGTGAGCGCGCCGGAAGCCGGCGGCCCCGAGCCTGGTGGTGCCGAGCCTGGTGGCTCCGAACCAGGCCGCGATGCGACGGGGGCGGCATCCAGGCGTGACCGCCTGCTGGGCGGGCGGGTCGTGCTGTCCCAGCCGGAGTCGGGCTATCGCGCGGCCATCGATCCCGTGCTGCTGGCGGCCGCGGTGCCGGCCGCGCCCGGCGAGCGCGCGCTCGACCTCGGTTGCGGCGTCGGCGCTGCGACGCTTTGCCTCGCCGTCCGCATCCCCGGGCTGAGGGTCGCTGGGATCGAGCTGCAGCCACAGCTCGCGGCGCTGGCCCGGCTGAACGCCGCCCAGACGGGTATCGCGGACCGCGTCTCGATCGCCGAGGGAGACCTGCGTGACCTTCAGGCCGGGGCGGCAGGCTACGATCACGTGCTCGCGAACCCGCCTTATCTCAGGGCCGGCACCCACACGCCGCCCCCCGATGCCTCGCGCGCGGCAGCCCATGGCGAGGGGGAGGCGGACCTTGCGGCCTGGATCGCGGCGGCCGCGCGGATGCTGCGCCCTCGGGGCTTGCTGACCCTTGTCCATAGGGCCGACCGCTTCGACGAGGTCGTGGCCTGCCTGCGGCCGCGCTTCGGAAGCATCGCGCTGTTCCCACTCTGGCCGCGGGCGGGCGTGCCGGCGCGCCGGGTGCTGGTGCAGGCGTGCAAGGGCGCGCGCGGTCCGGCGCGCGTGCTGCCGGGCCTGATCCTGCATGGCCCCGATGGCCGCTACACCGCGGAGGCCGAGGCGGTGCTGCGCGACGCGGCTGCACTGACGCTCGCAGGGCAGGGGGGCGCAGGGCAGAGGAGCGCGGAGCAGGGGGCCGTTGCAACCCGGCCGGGCAGCCCCATCTCTGGAACATGATCGTGAATCGCGTCCTCAAGGCGCTGGGGCGGACACCCGCGCCCGTCGTCCCCGTTATCCGCCTTTCGGGCGTGATCTCCGCCGGCGGCGGCCTGCGCCCCGGCATCCATCTGGCCGCGCTGGCCGGAGCCATCGAACGCGCCTTCGCGGTCCCCGACCGGCCGGCCGTGGCGCTCGCCATCAACTCGCCCGGCGGCTCGCCGGTGCAGTCGGCCCTCGTCGCCGGCCGGATCCGCCAGCTTGCCGAGGAGAAGGGCGTCCCGGTCCTGGCCTTCTGCGAGGACGTCGCGGCCTCGGGCGGCTACTGGCTTGCCTGCGCCGCCGACGAGATCTGGGCCGACCCTTCCTCGATCGTGGGTTCGATCGGCGTCGTCAGCGCCGGCTTCGGCTTCCATGCCCTGATCGACCGATGGGGCATCGAGCGGCGCGTCCACACGGCCGGGGAGCGCAAGGCGCTCCTCGATCCCTTCCGGCCCGAGGACCCGGAAGACGTGGTCCGGCTGAAGCGCATCCAGGTCGAGATCCACGACCAGTTCAAGGACATGGTGCGTCGCCGCCGCGGCGGCCGGCTCAGGGCCGAGGAAAGCGAGATCTTCACGGGCGACGTGTGGACCGGCCGCCGCGCGCTGGAGCTGGGCCTGGTCGACGGGCTCGGTGATCTGCGCACCGTGCTGCGCGGACGCTTCGGAGACAAGATCCGGCTTCGTGCCGTGCCGACCGAGCGACGCTGGCTGCCGCGCGGCCTCAGGCTGATGGGGCCCGGGTCGGGCCGCGGAGGGGGATTGATCGGTGCCGACCGGCTGGGCGACTGGGCCGCCGAGGTCGGGCACGGCGTGGTCGCCGCCGCAGAGGAGCGGGCTCTGTGGGCCCGCTACGGCCTTTGAGGGCGCCGGAGACGGGGTCGATATCGGTCCTCTTGACCATGCTGCGGCCGACGCGTAGGCAGGCGCCATGAGCAAGTGGATCTTCCTGGCCCTGGTGGTTCTCGCACTCTGGTACGGCTATCGCTGGTACGAGCGGACCAAGCGCATCCGGGCCGAGGAGCGCGGCCGCGTACGCGCCGGCGCGGCGCCGGCTTCCCGCACGTCCGAGGACATGCGCCAGTGCCCCGCCTGCGGCGTCTACATCGCCGCCGATGCGGCGCCCTGCGCGCGGCCGGACTGCCCGCAGCGCGCCCGCCGAGCCTGAACCGCCGCTTCCGACGGCTGGCTGCGCCGGACGGCGCCGGCAGGGCTCAGGCCGCGGGCGGGCGCGGTTCTTCCGGCTTGCTGTCGAGCTTCTTGGCTGTGACCTGGTCCGGCTCGTCCTCGCTGAGGCCGCGCTTGAACGATTTCATGCCCTTCGCAAGGTCGCCCATGGCCTGGGGGATGCGTCCCGCCCCGAAGAGCAGGATCACGACAACCAGCACCACGATCCAGTGCATCAAGCTGAACGAGCCCAATCCGACCTCCGTTCCTTCGGTCGCTCGGGCAGACAATAGTCGCGCGCGCAGGCCGGCGCGACGGGTTTTCAACCGATCCGCGCTCCTTCCTGCCGCCGCAAAAAAAGCCGGGCCCGCAGGCCCGGCCAGTCCTGGGAGGAGATGCGTCCTGAGACGCAGCCGTCGTTCAGCCGGTACCCCACCGGCCCCGCCGACGGCGGCGGATCTCGTCGACTTGTTCCGGCCTCACATCAGGAGGTTCGGCAGGAACAGCGAGATCTGTGGGAAGAGGACCAGCACCGTCACGAGGATCAGGATCGTGGCGATGTGCGGAAGCGCCTCCACGAAGTATTCCTCGATCGTGCAGTCGAGCAGGCTGCACACCGCGAACATGGCGACGCCAACCGGCGGGGTCATGCCGCCGAAGGTCACGATCGTCATCATCACGATGCCGAAATGGACGTCGTCCACGCCGAGCTGCCGGACGATCGGCAGGAAAATCGGCGTCAGCAGCAGGACCAGCACGGTCGATTCGACGAAGCAGCCGGCGATCAGCAGGAACACGACGATCAGGAACACCAGTGCGATCGGGTTGGTCGTGAGCTCCAGCATTGCCGCGGCGATGGTCTGGGGACCTTGCTCGAAGATGATCGCGTAGCCGACCATGCCGGACAGCATGATGATCAGCACGATCATGCCGTTGTCGATCACGCCGTGCAGCAGGGCCTCGGCCGCGCCCTGCCAGGTCAGTTCCCTGTGCAGAAGCACGCCGACGATCACGGCATAGACCACCGCGAAGGCGCCGACCTCGGACGGGGTGAAGACGCCGCCACGGATCACGACCAGGAGCGCGATCGGGAACAGCAGCGCCCATTTGGCGTCCCACACCGCGGCGCCGATCTGCGCCAGGGTCGGCCGATGCAGCGTCGCGGACTTGTAGCCGCGCCGGCGCGAGATGAACCAGACCGTGAACATCAGGCCGGCCATCATCAGCAGGCCGGGAATCACGCCAGCCAGGAAGAGCCGGCCGATTGAGACGTTGCCGACGAAGCCGTACAGGATCAGCCCCAGGCTCGGCGGGATGGTGGCGGTGATCAGCGAGCCCACCGCGATAGTGGCGCAGGTGAAGCCCTTGGAATAGCCGTTCCGGATCAGGTCCGGCCCCAGGATCCGCGCCTCCATGGCGGCGTCGGCCACGGCCGAGCCGGAGACGCCACCCATCAGCGTGGACAGCACGATGCAGACCTGGGCCAGGCCGCCCGACATCCAGGAGACCAGGACCTCGGAGCAGCGGATCAGGCGGCTGGTGATGCCGGTCTTGTTCATCATGTGCCCGGCGAGCACGAAGAACGGCACGGCCAGGAGCGGGAAGCTCTGCGAGGCGGTCGCGACCTGCTGCACGCTGATCGACAGCGGGATCATGTCGCTCATGACGAAGAAGGAGAAGCCCGAGAGGCCGATGGCGAAGGCGACCGGCGCGCCCAGCACCATCAGGCCGAAGAAGATGACGGCAAGGAGCGTCACAGCGCGGTCTCCTCGAAGTTCGGCACCGCGGCGCGCGGGCTCGTGAAGACCGGCAGGGGCTGGTTCCAGAGCGAGCGCACCGTCTCGATCAGCTGGCCCGTGAGCGTGATCGCCAGCAGCAGACAGCCCACCGGCACGGCCGAGGTGACCCAGGCATAGCTGATGCCGCTGTCGCCGAACTCGCGCTCGAGGTTGAGCATGACGAGCCGGTAGCCCATCACCACCATGGTGACGAGAAAGGCCAGGATCAGCACGCCGCAGAAGAGGTCGACGAAGGCGCGCTGGCGCGGCGACGTCCAGCGGATGAAGAGGTCGACGGCGATCAGGCTGCGCTTGCGCATGGTCATGTCGGCGCCGATGAACGTTGTCCAGACGAACAGCAGCTGCGCCACGTCCATCGACCAAACGAGCGGGTAGCCGAACGAGCGCGATACGCCCGCGCAGAAGACCAGGAGGACGATCGTGGCCAGGAGGATCCTGCCGACGACTGACTCGATGAAGTAGATCGTGTTGGACATGGTGACGCAGTCCAATGACGTTGCCGGGACGAAGGGGAAGAAGCGACCGGGCGTCTCCGCCCGGTCGCGATCATCTGGTAAGGCGGATGCCGGAGGGCCTTACTTGACGGCCTGGTCCAACTCCTTCTTCAGGTCGGAGTAGCCGAGCTTCTCGTAGACGCCCGCGGTGGCCTGGCGGAACGGGGCGACATCGATCTCCTCGATGGTGACGCCCTTTTCCTGCATCTTCTTCTCGAAGTCGGCGAGCGAGGCCTGGGTCGCCCGCGAGGCGTTGTCGCCGGCCGCCAGGGCCTCCTCGCGCAGGACCTTCTTGTGGTCGGCCGGCAGCTTGTCGAACCAGGCGGCGCTGGTGACGATGCCGGTGATCAGGTTGATGTGGCCGGTCTTGGTGATGCGGTTGGTGACCTCGTAGAGTCGCGCGCCGAAGCTGGCGGGGTGCTGGGCTTCGACCGCGTCGATCACCTTCTGCTGCAGGGCGGGGTAGACCTCGGACCAGCCCATGGGCGTCGGCGTCGCGCCCATGGCGCGGATCGTCTCCATCCAGACCGGCGCGCCCGGGGTGCGCATGCGCAGGCCTGCCAGGTCGGCGGGCGTCTTCACCGGCTTGTTGGTCAACAGGTGGCGCTCGCCCTGCCACCAGTTGAAGGACAGGACCTGCAGGCCGGCGGACTTGCGCAGCTTCTCCGACCAGCCCTCGAACTGCGGCGAGGTCACGACCTTGCGCACGCCCTCGAAGCCCGAGGCCAGGTAGGGGGCGCCGAGGACGCCGAATTCCTTGGTGTAGACGGCCAGGCGGCCGCCATCGACGACGACCGCGACGCCGGCGCCGGCACGGGCCTGCTCCAGCACGTCCTCGTCCTTGCCGAGCTGCGAGCCCGGGAACAGGCGCACCGCGACCTTGCCCTGGGTCTTCGTCTCGACGCGCGCCTTGAACTCCTCAAGACCCTTGTAGAGCGGGTCCTCCATGGTCAGCGCGGTGTTGACGTTCAGCGTGTAGTCGGCGGCCCAGGCGCCGGTGGCGGAGACCGCGAAGGCCGCGCCAAGAGCAGCGGCACGCAGGCTTGTCAGCAAGGTCATCGTTTCCTCCAGGGAGTGTGCGCGCCGTTGCGGCGGCCTTGTTCGACGCGTGGTATGGTAGTATGTTGGCCAAGCAATTGGCAATGGCCTACTTTCCACACCTCCGAGGGGACCATCCCGCGATGCTGGCAAAGCTCGACACCAACTCCGACGAGCCAATCGCGAAGCGGGTGTTCCGGGAGCTGCGGAACGCCATTGTATCCATGCGGTTCCGGCCCGGCCGCGCCCTGTCCGAGCAGGAGATCGCGCGCCAGCTCGGTGTCAGCCGCCAGCCCGTGCGCGAGGCCTTCATCAAGCTCAGCGAGGCCGGCCTGGTGACGGTGCGCCCGCAGCGCGGGACCTTCGTCGTGAAGATCTCGGTGAAGCAGGTCTTCGACGTGCGATTCGTCCGGGAGGCGGTGGAGCTGGCCGTCGTGCGCAGGGCCTGCGAGGCGCTTTCGGCCGAGTCGCTCGACGAGATCCATGCGAACATGGCCGCTCAGCGCGCGGCCGCGGAGGCGCGGGACAACGAGCGTTTCCTGGAGCTGGACGAGGCGTTCCATCGCGCCATCGCGCTCGGCGCCGGGTGCGAGCGGGCGTGGCGCGTCGTCGAGGAAGCCAAGGCGCAAATGGACCGCGTGCGTTATCTGAGCCTTCCGAACGCCACGCCCATCGAGCGACTGATCGAGCAGCATCAGGAGGTCGTGGACGGCATCATCGCCCACGACGCCGAGCGCGCCGAGAGCGCCATGCGGCTGCACCTGCGGGAGATCCTGAGCTCGCTGCCCGAACTCGAGCGACGGTTCCCCGATCTGTTCGAGCATGACGGGCCGGGGACATCCAGCGCGGCGGCTTAAGCCGGACGGGGTATGTCGCCTCGGCTTGATCGCGTCGGAACTTGTATACTAGTATACAAAATTATTTCGGAAGGTTGCTCATGGTTGCCCTGGCCGTCGATAAGCCGCACGTACTGACTCTCCGCGAGGACGAGGCGCCCGCACCTCGGGCCGGCGAGGTGCTCGTCAAGGTGGCGCGGGCGGGGATCTGCGGCTCCGACCTGCACATCTTCCATGGCTCGAACCCCTTCGCGCGCTATCCGCGGATCATCGGCCATGAATTCGCGGGAGTGGTGGAGCAGGTCGGAAGCGGGGTCGAGGGGATCTCGCCCGGCGACCACGTGGTGGTCGACCCCGTGGTCGCCTGTGGGCACTGCTATGCCTGCCGGGTCGGCCGGCCGAACGTCTGCGCCAATCTCGAGGTGTTCGGCGTGCACCGGGACGGCGGCTTCCGGACCCGGGTTCCCGTGCCCGCCGGCAATGTCGTGAAGGTCGCGCCCGACCTGCCCCTGCCGATCGCGGCGCTCGCCGAGCCCTTCTCCATCGCGGCCAACGTGCTCCTGCGGACCGGGATCGATTCCGGCGATACGGTGCTGATCTACGGAGCCGGCACGGTCGGCCTGACCGTGCTGCAGGTCGCGCGCATGCACGGCGCGCGTTGCATCGTGACGGACCTCGATGATTCGCGGCTGGAACGCGCCCGCGCCTTTGGCGCCGATGTCGTGGTGAACCCGCGCCGTCAGCCGGTGCCGGACGCCGTCCGGGACGAGAACGACGGCCTGGGCCCGACCATCGTGATCGATGGCGCGGGCGTGCCGGCGCTGCTCGAGGAGGCGTGCCGCGTTGCGAGCCCGGCCGGTCGCATCGGCGTGCTGGGCTTCTCGCCCGCGCCCTGCAACATCAGCCAGCAGGAGATCGTCAAGAAGGAGCTGACCCTGGTCGGCTCGCGCCTGAACCGGGCCCTTCTGCCGCAGGTCATCCAGTGGCTCGAGACGGGCCGCCTGTCTCCTGCCGCGATGATCACCCAGACCTTCCCGATCGAGGCGGCGCCCGATGCCTTCGCCCTGATTGAGAAGGACCCGGGCTCGACCGTGAAGGTCCAGCTCGCCTTCGACGCCTAGAGCGGATCGCTCCCAGCCACCGCGTGTCAGTCAACGAAAGCGGGCGGAAGCCAGCCGCCCTGCCATAGGAGAGGATGCCATGGTTCTGAAGACCCCGATCACCCGCCGCGCCGCCACCGTCGGCCTCGGCGCCGCCTTCGCGCTCGGCATGGCCCCGGCCATCGTGCGCGCCCAAGCCAAGACGACGCTGAAGCTCGGCCATCTCGGCAACGAGGACAATGTCTGGCACAAGGCGGCGCTGCGCTTCGCCGAGGAAGTCGCCAAGCGCACCAACGGCGAGATCGAGGTCCGCGTCTTCCCCAACGAGCAGCTCGGCAAGGAGACCGACCTGATCAAGGGGATCCAGCTCGGCACCGTGGACTTCACCATCACCGGCGAATCGCTGCAGAACTGGGCACCCAGCGCCGCCCTGCTGGCGGTGCCCTATGCGATCCGCGACCTCGACCACCTCGACAAGATCGTGAACGGCGCGGTCGGGCAGAAGATCTCGGCCAATATCGAGGACAAGACCCAGCTCCGGACGCTGGCCTTCTTCGCCCGCGGGCCGCGGAACCTGACCTCGAACCGGCCGATCCGCACGCCGGACGAGCTGAACGGCCTGAAGATGCGCGTGCCCAACGTGCCACTCTTCGTGAAGTTCTGGGAATCCCTCGGTGCCAAGCCCACGCCCATGGCCTTCTCCGAGGTTTTCACCGGCCTGCAGAGCCATGTGATCGAGGCGCAGGAGAACCCGCTGGCCCTGATCAAGTCGGCGAGCTTCCACGAGGTTCAGTCCCACCTGAACCTCACCGAGCACGTGATCAGCTGGATCTATCTCGTGGGCGGCGCGCGCAAGCTCTCCCGCATGCCGCAGGCCCAGCAGCAGGCCATCGCAGAGGCCGCGAAGGCCGCCCAGGCCTACGAGCGCGGCCTCTTCGTCGAGGACGAGAGGCAGCTCGCCGCCGACCTAAAGGCCAAGGGCATGCAGTTCGTGGAGGTCGACAAGAAGGCCTTCGCCGAAAAGGGGCGCGCCGCGGTCGTCGCGGCCCTGAATCCCGAGGTCAAGCCGATCTACGAGGAAATCCTCGCGGCCTGAGGCATCGGCGCCGCGCGGCGCTTCAGGCACGAGACGACAAGCACGGGACAAGGGGCAGGAGTTCGGGATGCGTGGGATCCTCGGGGGGCTGGTCGCCGTCGTCGGCGCGATCTGCCGGTACGGCACGCTGGCGGCCTTCGCCGTCCTGGTGGCCGTCGTCACGTTGCAGGTGCTGGGACGGATCCCGGGCTTCCCCTCGCCCTCCTGGACCGAGGAGGTGGCGCGCTTCGCCCTGGTCTATCTCGTGGCCTTCTCCTGCGGCCTTGCGCTGCTCCGGGGCGAGCTCGTGAACGTCGACCTCTTCGTCGCCCCGCTGTCCGAGGGGGCCCGGCGCGTCGTCGACCGCGTCGTGGACCTGGTCATCCTGCTCTTCTCGCTGGCGATCATTCCGGGCGCCTATCTCTACGTCATGAACAGCTTCGGCGAGCGGGCGCGCTCCATCGACCTGCCCATGGTCGCGGTCTATCTGGTCGTGCTGATCATCCCGGTCTCGCTCGCCTTCTTCGCCTTCATCCGGCTCATCGGCGCCGCGCCAACCGCGCATCCGGCCAGCCATGGGGAGCTCGTCTGATATGGTCGCTGCGCTTTTCGGCACCTTCGCGGTCGCCCTTATCCTGGGGGTCCCGGTCGGCATCTCGCTCGGCCTCGCCTCGGCGGTCTATCTCTTCATGGCGGATATCGACCTCGCGGTCGTGTCGCAGTTCAT
Organism: Arenibaculum pallidiluteum; assembly: GCF_017355985.1. Lineage (GTDB taxonomy): Bacteria > Pseudomonadota > Alphaproteobacteria > Azospirillales > Azospirillaceae > Arenibaculum > Arenibaculum pallidiluteum. The sequence goes on along the minus strand of NZ_JAFIQU010000002.1, from coordinate 204,336 downwards.
GTTCGCGGGGATGGATTCCTTCGTCCTTCTCTGCATCCCCGGCTTCGTGCTGGCCGGCAACCTGATGAACGGCGGCGGCATCACCGACCAGATCGTCCGCTTCGGCAACTGCCTTGTCGGCCATATACGCGGCGGGCTCGGCCTCGCCAACGTGACGGGCTCCATGATCTTCGCCGGAATCTCCGGGACCGCGGTCGCCGAGACCGCCTCCATCGGCTCGGTGATGATCCCCGCCATGCGCAAGTCCGGCTACGACGCGCCCTTCGCGGCGGCGGTGACGGCGGCGGCCTCGACGGTCGGGCCCATCATCCCGCCCAGCGTGCCGATGATCATCGTGGGCACGCTGACGGGCCTTTCCGTCGGCAAGATGTTCCTGGCGGGCGCCATCCCCGGGCTGCTCCTCGGGCTCGGGATGATGCTCACGGTCTGGATCCTGGCCCGCCGGCGCGGCTATCCCAAGGGGACCTGGGTGGGCTTCCGGGAGCTCCTGCGGTCGAGCCGCGGCGCCTTCTGGGCGCTGCTGATGACGGCGATCATCCTGTTCGGCATCATCGGCGGCTACTTCACGCCGACCGAGGCCTCGATCGTCGCGGCCCTCTACGCCTTCGTGATCGGCCTCTTCGTCTACAAGGGCTTCCGGCTGTCCGACCTGCCGGGGATCATGCTGGAGAGCGCCATCGGATCCGGCGGGCTGATCCTGCTGGTCGGCCTCGCCAACGTGTTCGGCTGGATCCTGACCAGCGAGCAGATCCCGCAGGCCATCGCCGCGGCGATGCTCTCGGTGACGACCAACAAGTACATCATCATCCTGCTGATCAACATCCTGCTGCTGATCGTCGGCACCTTCATGGAGACGATCGCGGCGCTGATCATCCTGTTCCCGCCGCTGCTGGCCGTGGCGACCCAGGTGGGCATCGATCCCATCCACTTCGCGACCTTCGCGGTGCTGAACCTGATGATCGGGCTGACGACACCCCCGGTGGGCGTCTGCCTCTTCGTCGCGGCCAACATCGCCAAGATCTCGCTGGGCGCCATCACCCGCGCGGTCTGGCCCTTCCTGGTCTGCAACATCCTGATCCTGTTCCTGGTCTCCTTCGTCCCGGCGATCTCGCTGTGGCTGCCCAACCTGCTGCTGGACTGAGGGAGCGATGGTCCTGGCGCGGGGAACCGTGATGGACCGGCAGCGCGCCCAGGCGGCCGAGGGGCCGGCCAGCGCGCCCGGCATCCATGCCGCGCTGCGCCGGGACATCGTGGTGCTGGGCCTGCGGCCGGGCACGCGCCTCTCGGAGAACGAGCTGGCGGAGCGCTTCGGCACCAGCCGCACCCCCGTGCGCGAGGCGCTGATCCGCCTGGCCGAGGAGGGGCTGATCGAGGTGCGTCCGCAGCGCGGCAGCTTCGTGACCCGGATCTCGCTGCGCGCAGTGCGGCGCGCCCGCTTCGTGCGCCTCGCCCTCGAGGTCGCGATCGTGCGCAAGGCGGCGGAGGACGGGCTGTCGGCCGCCGCGATCGCGGAGATCGAGGCCGCCCTGGCCGAGCAGGAGGCTGAGAGGGCGGTCCCCGTGCGCTTCACTGTCGCCGACGAGCGCTTCCATCAGGCGCTTGCGGTCGGTATCGGGCTGGGCGAGGTCTGGGCCGTGGTCGAGCGGGAGAAGGCCCAGTTCGACCGGATCCGGTTCCTCAGCCTGTCGCGGGCGACGCCGGTCGACCTGCTGATCGAGCAGCACCGCGCGATCTTCAGCGCGGTCATGGCGCGCGATGCCGCCGCGGCCGAGGGTGCCATGCGGCGCCACATGGCCGAGGTGCTGAAGGTGGTGGACGACCTCGCGGCTGCCCATCCCGAACTGATCGCCGCGGACGAATGACTTGAAACCGCCGGAGCGCCGGGCCCTGTGCCGCGGCGCCCGGGAACGACGACGCCACGCCGCCGCACGGCCGGGCGCGAGCTTGAGGAGAGACGAGAATGGAACAGACGTGGCGCTGGTTCGGACCGGAGGATGCGATCCGGCTTCCGCACATTACCCAGGCCGGGGCGAGCGGCATCGTGACGGCGCTGCACCACATCCCCTACGGCGTCGAATGGACCGTCGAGGAGATCGAGAAGCGCAAGGCCGAGATCGCAGCCGATCCCGCGCTCGGCCTGCGCTGGAGCGTGGTCGAGAGCCTGCCGGTCCACGAATCCATCAAGATCGGGGAGGGCGACCTGGAGCCGCTCTTCGAGAACTACCGGCGCTCCATGCGCAACCTGGCAGCCTGCGGCATCACCAACATCTGCTACAACTTCATGCCGGTCCTCGACTGGACCCGCACCGACCTGGCCGCGCCGGTTCCGGGCGGCGGCCGCTCCCTGCGCTTCAACGCCCATGAGTACGCCGCCTTCGACTGCTTCATCCTGGAGCGTCCGGGCGCCGAGAACGACCACGCGCCCGAGGTGATGGCGCGCGCCCGCGCCTGGTTCGAAAAGGCCTCGGAGAGCGACAAGGCCAAGCTCCTCGGCAACATCATGGCCGGGCTTCCTGGCGCATTCGACCGCTACGACGCCCCGGGCCTGCGGCGCATGCTCGACCGCTACCGCGACATCGACCGCAACCGTCTGCGCGAGAACCTCGCCCGCTTCCTGCGCGAGGTGATCCCCACGGCCGAGGAGGTCGGGATCACCATGGCGATCCACCCCGACGACCCGCCGCGGCCGCTGCTGGGCCTGCCGCGGATCGTCAGCACCGAGGACGATCTGGCCTTCATCGTGGGCGCGGTCGATTCGCCGGCAAACGGCCTGACCTTCTGCACGGGGTCTCTGGGGGCGGGGCAGACCAACGACGTCCCGGCCATGGCCAGGCGCTTCGCGCGGCACGTCCACTTCGCCCATCTGCGCAACGTCCGCAAGGACCCCGACGGCTCGTTCGAGGAGGCCGCCCACCTGGGCGGCGACGTGGACATGGTCTCGGTGGTCACGACCCTGCTCCAGGAGCAGAAGCGACGCCGCGATGCCGGCCAGGAGCGCTGGCGGATCCCGTTCCGTCCCGACCACGGCCACGAGCTGCTGGACGACATCGGCAAGAAGACCCACCCGGGCTATCCGATGATCGGACGGCTGCGCGGCCTCGCCGAGATCCGCGGCGTGATGACCGCGGTCTCGTCGTTGCAGGGGTTGCCTCTCTGACCAGGCCAGCGGGCGGAGGGGCCCCGCTGAGTGGAAGCCCCTCCGCCGCCCTCAGCCCCGCGCTGCGGGCGGCTCCGGCCAGGGGCGCCGGGGGCCGCGGCGCTCCTCGTAGGCGCGGGCCAGGCGCAGCACGCCCAGGTCGTCGAAGCGGCGCCCGACGATCTGCAGCCCGATGGGCATGCCGTCGGGACCGAAGCCGCAGTTCAGCGAGACCGCGGGATTGGCGGCCATGTTCCAGACGACCGTGTAGCCGATATGCTCGAAGGGGCGCTCGGGGTCGTTGACAGGCGAGGCCCAGTCGGCCGGGAAGGCGCCGTTCGGCGAGGTCGGGGACAGGACGAAGTCGAGGTCGCGGAACAGCAGGGCGGCGCCCTGCGCCATCTCGACGGTGCGGTTGTAGCCGCGCATCACGTCCAGGCCGGAGCGGGTCGCCCCGGACTCCGCCCATTGCCTGATATAGGGCAGGATGCGGTCCCGCTCGCCCGGCGACAGGCGCGAGATGTCGTCCCAGGCCCGGGCACGCCAGAAATCGTCGAGCCCGTCCAGCATCGCCCGGGTCAACACGGGCGCGACCGGAACGATGTGGCAGCCCGCCTCCTCCAGCAGCCGGGCCGCCGCGGCGACCGCGTCGAGAATCTCCGGCCGGGGATCCATGCCCGCTCCGATGTCCAGCATCAGGCCCAGCCGCAGGCCGCGCAGGTCGATGCCGAGGTCCGACCAGTCGATCTCCGCGGGCGGCAGGCTCGACCAGTCGCGCCAGTCCGGCCGGGACAGGACCGACATCGCAAGCGCCGCATCGGCCACCGTGCGCGTCATGGGCCCCGCGACCCGGCCGAGATAGGCGGGATCGATGGGAACCCGACCATTGCTGGGCTTCAAGCCGACGATCCCGCACCAGGCGGCGGGAAGGCGGATCGAACCGCCGATGTCGGTCCCGAGATGCAGCGGGCCGTAGCCCGCCGCAGCGGCGGCGGCTGCCCCCGCGCTGGATCCGCCGGGATTGCAGGCGGGCTGCCAGGGGTTGCGCGTCAGCGGATGGAAGCTGGAGAGTCCGGAGGACAGCATCCCGAAGTCCGGCATCGTCGTCTTGCCGAGGATCACGGCGCCGCCCTCCCGCAGGCGGGCCGCGGGCGGGGCGTCCGCCCGCGCGGGCTCCAGCGGCCTGGCCGCGGTGCCGAGCGGGACCGGTGTCCCGGCGGTGGCGATGTTCTCCTTGATGGTCACCGGCACGCCGTCCAGCGGGCCGAGCGGCTCGCCGGCCAGCCAGCGCGCGTCCGATGCCGCGGCCGATGCCAGTGCCGCTTCGGGATCGAAGGCGTAGAGCGCCCGGAGGTGCGGCTCCCACGCCGCGATACGCCCGATCACCGCCTCGGCCACCTCGCTCGGCCGCAGCGCCCGGCGGCGGTACAGGGCGGCGAGCTCATGGGCCTCGATGTCGGGGATTCCGTTCATGGGTCTGCGCCTCGGGCTACGGTTGCGGGGCGGTGATGGCAGGCCGGTAATGGCAGGGCTGGGCTGGCCCGGTGCCGGCCGCGGGTGATGCGACCTCGGACGGGCCCGGCAAGGTTCCCGTAGGAGAGCCGCGAGCGTCAACCGCCAAGCAGCCGCCGAGCGCTGCCTGCTGCCCGAACGGGGCCGCCCCTCCGCGCCCGGAAGCCGTCCGGGCGACCCCGGCAGGGCACCGCGCGGCCGGGCTGGCAGCCTTGATTCCGGGGTATCGCCCGCGTATCGTGCGCCGCACCGCAACGAAACCCATGTGACGAGAATGGCGCCAGCCAGCGCGCCCCCGGCCGCTACCGGGTCCGGCGACCGGCCCCTAGCCTTCCAGGGGCTGATCCTCAAGCTTCAGGAGTTCTGGGCGAGGCAGGGATGCGTGATCCTGCAGCCCTATGACATGGAGGTGGGCGCGGGCACATCGCATCCCGCGACCACGCTGCGGACCCTGGGGCCGAACCCCTGGCGCACGGCCTATGTGCAGCCGTCCCGCCGGCCGAAGGACGGCCGCTACGGCGACAACCCCAACCGGCTCTACCAGCACCACCAGTTCCAGGTGATCCTGAAGCCCTCGCCCGAGAACGTGCAGGAGCTGTACCTGGAAAGCCTGCGGGCGCTCGGGGTCGACACGCTTCAGCACGACATCCGCTTCGTCGAGGACGACTGGGAAAACCCGACGCTGGGCGCCTGGGGCCTGGGCTGGGAAGTCTGGTGCGACGGGATGGAGGTGACGCAGTTCACCTACTTCCAGCAGCTCGGCGGCTTCGACTGTACCCCCGTGGCGGCGGAGCTGACCTACGGGCTCGAGCGGCTGGCCATGTACATCCAGGGCATCGAGAACGTCTACGATCTCGACTTCAACGCCGCCGGCTTCTCCTACGGGGACGTCTTCCGTCGGCCGGAATACGAGCATTCCGCCTACACCTTCGAGCATTCGACGGTGGAGCGGCTGTTCCGCTGGTTCGGCGACTACGAGGCCGAGTGCAAGGTGCTGCTGGAGGCGGGCCTGGCGCTGCCGGCCTACGAGTACTGCCTGAAGGCCGGGCACGTCTTCAACCTGCTGGATGCGCGCGGCGTGATTTCGGTCGTCGAGCGCGCCGCCTATATCGGCCGGGTGCGCACCCTGGCCCGCGCCTGCTGCGAGGCCTGGATGGCCGGCCTCGCCGCGGCCGAAGCCTGAGCCCGGGACGCGAACCATGGCCGAACTCCTGATCGAACTCTTCTCCGAGGAGATCCCCGCCCGCATGCAGGCGAAGGCGGCGGAGGACCTCCACCGGCTGGTCACGCAGAGGCTGGCCGCCAACGGCATCGTCCACGCGACCGCGCGCTCCTACGTCACGCCGCGCCGGCTGACGCTCGTGGTCGAGGGAATCCCGCCCCAGCAGGAGGCCGTCACCGAGGAGCGCCGCGGCCCGCGCGTGGGCGCACCGCAGGCGGCCCTGGACGGCTTCCTGAAGGCCGCAGGCGTCACGCTGGAGCAGTGCGAGCAGCGCGATACCGGCAAGGGCGTCTTCTACTTCGCGACGATCCACCGCGAGGGCCGGCGCACGGCCGAGGTGCTGCCCGAGCTGATCGCCGGCGCCATCCTCGAGATGCCCTGGCCGAAATCCATGCGCTGGGCCGGGCATGCCATGCGCTGGGTGCGCCCGCTGCACACGATCCTGGCGGTCTTCGACGGGAAGCCCCTTTCGGGCGGCATCGCGCTCGGCAGCGCCGTGACCGGCGAGGCGCCGTCCTTCCGCCGTGATGGCGGGGACCGCCCCTTCGGCGCCACGACCCGTGGCCACCGCTTCCTCACCCCAGGCGTCTTCGAGGTCGTCTCCTTCGCGGAGTATCGCGACCGGCTGCGCGCCGCCCATGTGGTGCTGGACCGCGACGAGCGGAAGGCGACGATCCTTTCCGAGGCGCACCGCCTGGCCGCGGCCGAGGGGCTCGAGCTGATCGAGGACGAGGGCCTGCTGGACGAGGTCGCGGGTCTGGTCGAATGGCCCGTGCTGTTCATGGGCCGCATCGACGAGCAGTTCATGGACGTGCCGCCCGAGGTGCTGATCACCTCCATGCGCACGCACCAGCGCTACTTCGCCCTGCGCGGCGCGGACGGGCGCTTGGCCCCGCGCTTCGTGGTGGCGGCCAACATCGTGCCGAGCGACGGCGGGGCGACCATCGTCCACGGCAACGAGCGCGTGCTGCGCGCCCGCCTGTCGGACGCCAAGTTCTTCTGGGACCAGGACCGCAAGACGCCGCTCGAGGAGCGGGTCCCCGCGCTGAAGGACATCGTCTTCCACGCGAAGCTGGGGACCCTGGCGGACAAGGTCTCGCGCCTGGAGTGCCTGGCTGCGGACCTGGCCCGGCGCCTCGGCGCGGATGCCGACCAGGCGCGCGCCGCGGCCCGCCTCGCCAAGGCGGATCTCGTCACCGGCATGGTCGGCGAGTTCCCCGAGCTCCAGGGCGTCATGGGGCGCTACTATGCCCTGCAGCAGGGCGCCGACGTCGCGATCGCCGACGCCGTTGCCGAGCACTACAAGCCGCTGGGGCCGTCGGACCGCTGCCCGCAGGCGCCGGTCTCGGTCTGCGTGGCCCTGGCCGACAAGCTGGACACGCTGGCCGGCTTCTTCGCCATCGACGAGAAGCCCACGGGCTCCAAGGATCCCTATGCGCTGCGCCGGGCGGCGCTGGGCGTCATCCGGCTGATCGTCGAGAACGGCTTGCGCCTGCCGCTCCGCGCCGTGCTGGGCGAGGCCGTCCGGCTCTATGCCGGGGCCGGAATCGCCGCGGCCGCCGCGCGCGCCGAGGCCGTGCCCGGCGAGCTGATCGAGTTCTTCGCCGATCGGCTGAAGGTCGTGCTGCGCGACCAGGGCGTGCGCCACGACCTCGTGGACGCCGTCTTCGCCCTGGGCGACGAGCACGACCTGGTGCGGCTGCTGGCCCGGGTGCGGGCGCTGCAGGACTTCGTCGGCTCGGATGCGGGGGCGAACCTGCTTGCGGCCTATCGCCGCGCCACGAACATCGTGCGCATCGAGGAGAAGAAGGACGGCGCCGTCTACGGCGGCGATCCCGCCGACGCGCTTCTCGATCAGGAGGAGGAGAAAGCCCTGTTCCGCGCGCTGCGCGACGCACGGGCGCGGGCGGTACCCCTGCTGGAGCGGGAAGACTTTTCCGGATGCATGGCCTCGCTCTCGGATCTCCGGGGGCCGGTCGATGCGTTCTTCGACCGTGTGACCGTCAACACGGACAGAGCGGAGCTGCGGGCCAATCGTCTGCGGCTGCTGAGCCAGATCCGCGCCACGCTCGACCAGGTGGCCGAGTTCTCGCGGGTCGAAGGATAAGAGAGGGATCGAGATGGCGAGCCAGGCCAAGTGGGTCTACGGCTTCGGCGATGGAAGCGCCGAGGGCCGGGCGGACATGAAGAACCTCCTCGGCGGCAAGGGCGCGAACCTGGCCGAGATGAGCAATCTGGGACTGCCCGTCCCGCCCGGCTTCACCATCACCACCGAGGTCTGCACCTATTTCTACGACAACGGGAAGACCTACCCGCCCGAGCTGAAGGACCAGGTCGCAGCGGCCGTCGCCCGCATCGAGGCGAGCGTCGGCGCAAGGTTCGGCGAACCCGCGAATCCGCTGCTGGTCTCGGTCCGCTCGGGCGCCCGCGCGTCCATGCCGGGCATGATGGACACGGTGCTGAACCTTGGGCTGAACGACACGACCGCCGAGGGGCTGGCGAAGCGCTCGGGCGATCCGCGCTTCGCCTATGACAGCTACCGCCGCTTCATCCAGATGTACGGCAATGTCGTCCTCGGCGTGGACCACCACCATTTCGAGGAGATCCTCGAGCACGCCAAGCGCGACCGCGGCATCGACCTCGATACCGACATGAAGGCCGAGGACTGGCAGGCCGTCATCAAGGACTACAAGAAGATGGTCGAGTCCGAGCTGGGCCGGCCCTTCCCGCAGGACGTCCAGGAGCAGCTCTGGGGCGCCATCGGCGCCGTCTTCGGCTCGTGGATGAACCAGCGCGCCATCACCTACCGCCGGCTCCACGAGATCCCGGCGAGCTGGGGCACGGCCGTCAACGTGCAGGCCATGGTCTTCGGCAACATGGGCCAGGACTGCGCCACCGGCGTCGCCTTCACGCGCAATCCCTCGACCGGCGAGAACAAGTTCTACGGCGAGTACCTCGTCAACGCCCAGGGCGAGGACGTGGTCGCCGGCATCCGCACCCCGCAGCACCTGACGATCGCCGGCAAGGTCGCGAACAAGTCCGACCTGCCCGCCATGGAAGAGGTGATGCCGGAGGTCTTCGCCCAGCTCGACGCCGTGCGCCTGAAGCTGGAGCGGCACTACCGCGACATGCAGGACATCGAGTTCACGGTGCAGCAGGGCAAGCTCTACATGCTGCAGACGCGGACCGGGAAGCGCACCGCGGCCGCCGCCCTCAAGATCGCCGTCGACATGGCTGAGGAGGGGCTGGTCGACCGCCGCGAGGCGATCAAGCGCATCGACCCGGCCTCGCTGGACCAGCTTCTGCACCCGACGCTGGACCCGAAGGCGAACAAGACCGTGATCGCCCGCGGCCTGCCTGCAAGCCCCGGCGCCGCCTCGGGCAAGGTGGTCTTCACCGCCGACGAGGCCGAGCAGCTCTCCGGTCGCGGCGAGGCGGTAATCCTGTGCCGGGTCGAGACCAGCCCCGAGGACATCCACGGCATGCACGCCGCCCGCGGCATCCTGACCACCCGCGGCGGCATGACCAGCCACGCGGCGGTCGTGGCCCGCGGCATGGGCCGGGCCTGCGTGGCCGGCGCCGGCGAGCTGCGCATCGACCACAAGACGCAGACGATCTCGGTGCGCAACGTCACCATCAAGGCCGGCGAGATGCTGACCATCGACGGCTCGACCGGCGAGGTGATGCTGGGCGAGGTGCCGACCGTGCAGCCCGAGCTCTCCGGCGACTTCGCGACCCTGATGGGCTGGGCCGACGAGATCCGGCGCATGAAGGTTCGCACCAATGCCGAGACGCCGCTCGACGCCCGCACCGCGCGGCGCTTCGGCGCCGAGGGCATCGGCCTGTGCCGGACCGAGCACATGTTCTTCGATCCCGAGCGCATCCTTGCGGTGCGCGAGATGATCCTGGCCGAGGACGAGGCCGGCCGGCGGGCGGCGCTCGCCAAGATCGAGCCCATGCAGCGCCGCGACTTCGTCGAGCTGTTCTCGATCATGAAGGGCCTGCCGGTCACGATCCGCCTGCTGGATCCGCCGCTGCACGAGTTCCTGCCGACCTCCGAGGAGGACATGGCCGAGGTCGCCAAGGCCGCGGGGCAGGACGTGCCGAAGGTGCGCCAGCGCGCCCTGCAGCTCCACGAGGCCAACCCGATGCTCGGCCATCGCGGCTGCCGTCTCGGCGTCTCCTATCCCGAGATCTACGAGATGCAGGCCCGGGCCATCTTCGAGGCCGCCGCCGAGGTGCAGAAGAGCTCCGGCGAGACCGTCACCCCGGAGGTGATGATCCCGCTGGTGGGCACGAAGCGCGAGCTCGACATCCTGAAGGCGGTGATCGACCGGGTGGCGGGCGAGGTGCAGCAGAGCTCGGGCGTGAAGTTCGACTATCTCGTCGGAACCATGATCGAGCTGCCGCGGGCTGCCCTGCGCGCCGCCGAGATCGCCGAGAGCGCCGAGTTCTTCAGCTTCGGCACGAACGACCTGACCCAGACTACGCTCGGCATCAGCCGTGACGACGCGGCCTCGTTCCTGCCGGAATACCAGCGCCAGGGGATCTTCGAGCAGGATCCCTTCGTGACCCTGGACCAGGAGGGCGTGGGCGAGCTGGTGCGCCTGGCCGCCGAGCGCGGCCGCAAGACGCGCGCCGACATCAAGCTCGGCATCTGCGGCGAGCACGGCGGCGACCCGGCCTCGGTCCATTTCTGCGAGACCGTGGGCCTCGACTACGTCTCCTGCTCGCCCTACCGCGTCCCGATCGCCCGCCTGGCGGCCGCCCAGGCGGCTATCAGCAAGGAGCGCACGGCCCGCGACTGACGGCCGCCCCGGCGGCCGGCCATGCTACGTAGGGCAGGGGCCCGCGCGGAAACGCGCGGGCCCTTTCCATTTGGAAGCCGTCCTGGGCAGACCGCGTTGGCGGTTATGATCGTCCATGCCTGGAAGGCGCCGGCCTCGTGCGCCGTTGCGCCGGCCGCGGCGGGGCGCTAGCTCTGCGTTTCCGGCCCGGCCGCGCCGCCGGGCCTTGCCGCTGCAGGAGTGACAGTCGCCATGAGAGCCGCGCTCTTCGAGAGGTTCGGGGGTCCCATCGGGGTGGTGGAGGTCCCGGATCCCTCCTGTCCTCCCGACGGGGTCGTGGTGCGGGTCGAGGCCTGCGGGGTCTGCCGGTCCGACTGGCACGCCTGGAAGGGCGCCGATCCCGACGTGGCGGCGCCTCATGTGCCCGGCCACGAGTTCGCCGGGGTCATCGAGGCGGTGGGGCCCGAATGCCGCCGCTTCCAGGTCGGCGACCGTGTCACCGCCCCCTTCATCCTGGCCTGCGGGCAATGCCCGGACTGCCTGGGCGGCGATCCCACCGTGTGCGACCGGCAGCAGGTGATCGGCTTCACCGCCTGGGGCGCCTATGCCGAGCTTCTGCCCGTACCGCGAGCGGATTTCAACCTCGTGCGCCTGCCCGAGGCGATCGGCTTCGTCGAGGCCGCCGGCATGGGCTGCCGGGTCACCACCGCCTTCCGCGGGCTCGTGGACCGCGCCCGGCTCGCACCCGGCGAATGGCTGGCGGTGCATGGCTGCGGCGGCGTCGGGCTCTCGGCGGTGGCGATCGCCGCCGCGATCGGCGCGCCCGTGCTGGCCATCGACGTCAACGAGGGCGCACTGGAGATGGCCCGGTCCCTGGGCGCCACGCTCACGCTGAACGCCGCCGGTCAGGACAAGGTCGCCGAGGCGGTGAGGGACCTGACCGGCGGCGGCGCGCATGTCTCCATCGACGCGCTCGGCGTCACGGAGACCTTCCACAACTCGATCCGCGGGTTGCGCAAGCTCGGCCGGCACGTGCAGATCGGCATGCCTCTGGGCCGCCATGCCGAGCCGCCGATCCCGCTGCTCGAGACCGTCTATTCCCGCCAGATCGCGATCCTCGGCACCCGCGGCATTCCCGCGAGCCGCGTGCCGGCCTTGCTGGAGATGATTGCGGCGGGGCGCCTGGACCCCGCGCGGCTGGTGACCAAGCGCATCCCGCTGGCAGAGGCCGGGGACGCGCTGGCCGCCATGGACGGCTATGCCGGCGTCGGCATCACGGTGATCGACCGGTTCTGAGGGGGCCGGGGTGCCCCGCCCCAATCAGGGCTGCCCCGAGGTCAGGGCCGCGCCGGCAGCATCGCCTTGATCTTCTCGGCGACGCCGGTGCCGATCGCCTTGTGGGCCTCGGGGCTCAGATGCACCCCGTCGACGCCGTCGGTCGATGCGAGCTTGCCGACGTCGAGGAACTCGGCCCCGGCGGCCCTGGCGACGGGCTCGTAGTAGCGCGGCAGCTCCTTCGTCTTCTCGACGCCCCCGGCGAAGCGCTCCGCGCGCGATGGCGGGGCGAGCTTGCCGAGGGGCGGCGGCGCGAGGACGAGGACTTTCGGGGCGGGGTAGGCCGTGCCGACGCCGCCCTTGGTCTGGGCCACGATGTCGATCAGCTTCCCCATGCCGAGCGCGATGCGGTAGGCCGAACGGTCGAACATCGTCTTGACGTCGTTCGTGCCCAGCATGATCACGACGAGGTCGAGCGGATGGTGCGTCGCGACCGCCGCCGAGAGATAGGCCGACCCGTCCAACCCCGCGCCCGAGATGTGGGGCAGCGTCGGGTCGGGCACGTCGGTCGTGCGCGCGCTCAGCCCCTCCTCGACGACCTCGTAGCCGGATCCCAGCGCGGCCTGGAGGACCCCTGGCCAGCGCACGTCCTTGGGATAGCGCGTGGTCACGCCGCTCTCGACGGGGATGTAGCCCCAGGTGTTGGAATCTCCGTAGACCATGATGCGCCTGGTCGTCCCCTCGGCCGCATGGGCTGCGCTTCCGGCAAGCAGGGCGACGGCCGCCAGGGCCCCGATGAGGCTTCGCCGTGTGATCATGGGTGCTTCCCTCCCGTTCCGTTGTCGGTCTTGATCCTGCACCGGGGCACGTGCCCGCGCGCCAGCGTCACTCCGCGGCGGCGCTGGCGGGCACGGCGAAGCGCCGCTCCATCTCGCGCCGGGTGCGCACGGCCTCGCTGTCGGGAACCTCGGCGTCGGCCCAGCGCACCATGGTGCCGGCCGGCACGTCGCGCAGCAGCCGGACCCTGTGGGCGAGGCCGATGGGCAGGCCGCCCTCGCGCAGGCTGCGCTCGGCCGGGACCACCTTGCCCCAGACGGTGTAGCCGCCTTCGCCGTCCAGCATCTCGCCTGCCCGGAGGTCACGCTTGGCGACCGCCACCACGTCGCCTCGGAAGGCGCGGGTCTGGCCCGTGGGCTCGCCCCGAAGGGCGGCCGAGAGCACCGAGATGCCAAGCTCGAGCCCGATCAGGTGATAGGGCTTGTACATGGCGGCGAACCAGCCGCTGTCGTCGGTCCGCAGCCCGTACTGGCGGAAGCAGGACCGGGCATAGTCGTTGGGCGCCTTCAGCACGACATAGACGCCCCAGCGCAGGTCCCGGAAGACCGGGCGCCCGTCGCGCTCCAGCGACGAGACGACCTCGACGGTGCCTTCGGCCTCCAGCATGCCGCCGGCCGCGCGCGGCCGCAGCACATGCGGCAGGTCGTCGACGCCGCAGGGCGGGAAGGCGAGCCCGTCCGCGGGTACGGCGAGGTCGCAGCCATTGGCGATGGCCGCCATCTCGATGGCCGACTTGGTCCCGTCCAGGAAGGAGTTGAACATCTGCGGGTTCATGCCCGCGCGCTGCGCCTCCTCGGGCGTCAGGCCGTAATGGCCCCAGACGTCGTCCGGCGTCACCGTATGGTAGGCCGGGAGGTACTTCGTGCCTTTGCCGGCGGCCACTACCTGGAAGCCGCAGGCGCGCGCCCAGTCCACCATCTCGGAGGTCAGGGCCGGCTGGTCGCCATAGGCCATGGAATAGACGACGCCCCGCTCGCGGGCCTCCTCGGCCAGGAGCGCGCCGGCCAGCACGTCGGCCTCGACGTTCACCATCACCACATGCCTGCCCGCGGCGATGGCCGCGCGCGCATGCGCGATCCCGGCCGCGGGCGAGCCGGTCGCCTCGATCACCACCTCGACCCCGGGCGCGGCGCAGGCATCAAGGCCGCTCCCGACGAAGGCGGTGCGTCCGATGCGCGCCTCGTCCCAGCCGACGCGGCGGCAGGCCTCCCGCGCCCGGTCGGGATCGAGATCGGCGATCACCGCCACCTCCACCCCGGGCGTGGTCGGGACCTGGGACAGGAACATGGAGCCGAACTTGCCGGCCCCGATCAGGCCGACCCTGACCGGGCGGCCGGCCCGGATCCGTGCCTGGAGCAGGTGATGGAGGTTCATGGGGCGGGTCCTTCCGCGATCGTTCCGGCGAAGGGCCCGGGCGTTCCGGTTGGATGCCCGGGCCTCGATCTCACGTCATTCGGCGGCGATGCGGTGCGCCTGCGCGTAGCGCAGCAGGGCGTCGTCCGCGACCGTCGCGATGGGCGTGAAGTCGGTATGCGCGATCCACTCGGGACGGGTCGGCTTGCGGATATGGTTCGAGACCGTGCAGAGCGTCAGGTACACGATCTTCCGGGGATAGGGCGTGATGTTGCCGGCGGAGCCGTGGACGAGGTTGCCGTGGAACATCAGGACCGAGCCCGGCTTGCCCGTGGGCGCGACGATCCCGCCTTCCTCCACCAGCCGCGCAACCGTGTCGTTGTCGAGCGTCCACAGCGGGTAGGAGGTCGTGCTGCGGTCATGGCCGGCCGCCAGGGTCCCGTGCGTGTGGCTGCGCGGGATCAGCATCAGCGGGCCGTTGATCGGCATCACCTCATCGATGAAGACCGAGATGTTCATGGCCCGCGGCTCGGGCATGCCGTCGTCGCGCGCCCAGGTGCCGTAGTCCTGGTGCCACTGCCAGACCTCGCCGTCGAAGGCCGACTTGGCGTTGATCTTGTACTGGTGCATGTAGAGCTTCTCGCCGAAGAACTGCTCCACCGGCTCGATCAGCCTCGGATGGGCGCCCAGGATGCGGAAGGCCTCATTGTAGGTATGCGCCGCGAAGGCGGTGCGGGGCGAGCCGTTCTTCTCGCGCCAGACCTCCTGGCGGGGGCTCCTGTAGATGGTCTCTGCCTCCCGGCGCAGGAGATCGACCTCCTCCTGCGAGAAGACCTCGGGCAGGAAGATGTAGCCCTGCTCTTCGAACTCCTGGAGCTGCGCGGGGGTGAGCTTCATGGATGGTTCCTCCGTTGGGCCGTCGTGTGTTGAGCCGAGGTCGGCTCCGCGGGCTCGGTCGCCGCGGAGTGCGGGGCGGGAAGGGCGGTCAGGCGGCGGTCGACAGGGCGGCAAGGCGCAGGTTCGTCGCCTCCGCCGCGCGCATCGTATGGGCGCGGGCCGCCTTCTCGGCCCCGTCGGCATCGCCCACCAGGATCCGGTCGGCGATGGCGGCGTGCTCCTCCCAGACCAGGGGGCGCTCGCCCGCATTCACCAGCACCATGCCCATGGACCGCTTCAGGTGCGGCCATTGGGCGGCGAGCGTCTCCTCGATGGCGGCGTTGCCGGACAGGCGGTAGACCGCGCCGTGGAAGGCGACATCGGCCGCGACGAACGCGGCCACGGGATCCTCTGTCCCCAGGGCCGCGCCGCGCGCCAGCGTCTCGCCGAGGGACGCGCGGTCCCCGGCGGGTGCGGATCCAGCCGCCACCCGCCCGGCGGCAAGGCGCGCGGCCAGCGAGTCCAGTGCGCTGCGAACCTGATAGAGATCGCGGATACGGCCGGGCTCGATGCGCGCGACGATGAGGCCGCGCCGACCCGTCTCCTCCAGCAGCCCCTGGTGCCGCAGGAGCTGAAGGGCGTGGCTGACCGGCTGGCGCGAGACGCCCAGGGTGGCAGCCAGCTCGTCCTGGCGGATGCGTTCGCCGGGCTCGAGAAGGCCCTCGGTGATCGCCTCGACCAGCCGCGCATGGACCTGCGCGATCAGGCTCGGCTGGGATTCCAGGGGCCTCATACCGCCTCCGGCACGGTCATGTTTCAGATTTCCGAATTCGGAATTCCGAACGCGATCGTCCGCCTTGCGGATTGTTCGAGTCAAGTGCGAATACGGGTGAGGCTTGGCCGGGCTCCGCGCCGCTGCGCCGAGCCGTCATGGACTTCAGAACGGGTTCCCGGTTGCTCTCGTCCCCCTACACCTGCGCCAGCCAGGGCGGACATTGCTGAGGGCTCATGCGCCTTGTGATCTCGAATCGTCTCAGCCAGCGGTCGACGGCGTCCACCAGATGCGTGCGCAGCGCCTCGGCCGCACGCTCCGGCTGGCCGGCCAGGAGAAGGTCGATGATGGCGAGATGCTCGTTCAGGGCGTCCTCGATCATTTCGATGGGGATGCCCAGGTAAGGGTCGAAGAGGTAGCGCGTCGGGCCGAACAGGAGGTGCGTCCGGCGCAGCGCCGACAGGATCTCCTGGTTCGGGCACAGGCCCAGCAGATCGATGTGGAGCTCCTTCTCCACCCCGTTGAACTCGGCGCTGTCGATGGGCGACGCGGCCCGCGTGGCGACCACGTGGTCGCGCATGGCTGCAAGCGTCGCACGCGGCGCGATTCGGGCTGCCTGCAGCAGGGCCGGGGGCTCGAGCAGCCAGCGCATCTCGTAGAGGTCGCGGATACGGTCCGGATTCATCCGGCCGGCAATCCAATGCCCGGCGCTGTCCTTGGTGACGAGGCCGAAGCCATGCATGCGCGCCAGCAGATCGCGCGTCACGGTCCGGCTCACGTCGAAATGCTGGGCGAGGCGCTGCTCGTTGATCCGGACCGAGCCGAACAGCGTCTGGGCGAAGAGCTGCTGTTCGACCTCCTTGTACATGCGCTCCCATTGCCGCGGGGTGGAGATCTTGACGGGGTCGAGAACGGCGTCGCCGACCGTCCCCGCCGGCGCCCCGGCGACGCGGTAGCCGCGGCCGGGCAGCTCCTCGACCAGGCCGTCGCGGCACAGCCACTTCAGCGCTTGCCGCGCGGGCGACCGGCTGATTCCGAAGGCGCGCACGATCTCGGCCTCCAGCAGGCGTTCACCCCTCTTGATCTGGCCGTCCTCGATCATGCCCCGCAGCAGCCGGTAGGCGCGTTCCCGCAGCGATCCCTCCCGATCGGCTTTCCCGTCCGTCCGAACGGCGGTCTCGGCGTTCTTCATCGGCGTTAGCGCCTCCCGATTTCGTCCCACAGGCCTCGCCAGGCGAGCCCTGAGGAGCTACCCGAGGCCGCATGCCCACTGCAAGCACGCGCGACCGGCTGCTGCAGCCTTGACGACGCCCCGCGGATAGTTTTATACGGAAACGTATTTTGGATGCAAAGTACGAAAGCAGGCTTGCGCTAAGCCGCATGCCCGCGAATGGGACACGGGCGGGACAGGAAACGACGGGGCGGATCAGTGACGGCGCCGCAGGCCAGCATCACCAGCATCGAGGATCTGCGCCGTCTGGCGGCACGGCGCGTGCCGCGGATGTTCTACGACTACGTGGATGCCGGCTCCTGGACCGAGCAGACCTACCTCTCGAACGCCGAGGACCTCGCGCGGATCAGGCTGCGCCAGCGCGTGGGCGTGAACATCGCCATGCGCAACCAGCGCTCGTCCATGCTCGGCGAGCCAGTCACGATGCCCGTGGCGCTGGCGCCTACCGGGCTTGCCGGCATGCAATGGGCCGATGGCGAGATCCTGGCGGCCCGCGCGGCAGAGCTGTTCGGCGTGCCCTTCACCCTCTCGACCGTCAGCGTCTGCTCGATCGAGGACGTGGCCGAGCACACGACGCGCCCCTTCTGGTTCCAGCTCTACATGATGAGGGACCGCGCCTTCATGGAGCGGCTGATCAGGAGGGCGCACGCGGCAGGCTGTTCGGCGCTGGTCCTGACGCTGGACCTTCAGGTCCAGGGGCAGCGCCACAAGGACATCAAGAACGGCCTCTCGACGCCTCCCAAGCCGACGCTCCGGAACCTCGCCGACCTGGCGAGGAGGCCCGCCTGGTGCCTCGCCATGCTGCGCACACGGCGCCGGACCTTCCGGAACATCGTGGGGCATGTCGAGGGGGTCGGGGACGTCTCGTCGCTCGCCCATTGGGTCAGCGCGCAGTTCGACCAGACGCTGAGCTGGGATGACGTGCGCTGGGTGCGGCGGCTCTGGGACCGCAAGCTGATCCTCAAGGGAATTCTCGACGTGGAGGACGCCCGCATCGCGGCCTCGACTGGCGCGGACGCGCTCGTCGTCTCGAACCATGGCGGGCGACAGCTCGACGGTGCCCCCTCGTCGATTGCCATGCTCCCGCGGATCGCGGAGGCGGTCGGCGGGAGCATCGAGGTGCTGTTCGACAGCGGCATCCGGTCGGGGCAGGACGTCCTGAAGGCGCTCGCGCTCGGGGCCAAGGGCGTGATGATCGGCCGCGCCTTCCTCTACGGCCTCGGTGCACTCGGCGAGGACGGCGTCACCCGCTGCCTCGAGATCATGCACCGGGAGCTGGACCTGACGATGGCGCTCTGCGGCATCACCGACATCGCGGATGCGGAAAGGGTCATTCTGCCGGTGCCGGACAAGGACCTGATCCGGCAGCTCGCGTGAAAACGGCATCGTCGGCCGTCGGTGCGGCCGGCTCTGGGAGGTCACAAGATGGACAAGATGTTCGGCGACTACGAGATGCACCCCGGCAGCGGCGTGAACCCGCCCTATTCGCCGGCCTATCCGGTGGAATGGGAATGCGCGCTGCGCACGCTCGAGGTGATGACGCGGGTCGATCGGAGGAAGACGGAGGCCCTGCTGGCCGACACACCCTTCGAGCTCGTCAACGATCGGGTGGCGTTCCGCTTCATGGCCTCGCCCGGGCATACCCTGTCGCTGCACAACGGCCGGATGTTCGACCTGATGGTCACCGTCCCCGTGCGCTACGAGGGGCTTTTCACCCAGACCCACATCTACATGTACTGCAGCGATCCCATGGGTATCGCTGCGGGGCGTGAGCTCTTCGGCTACACGAAGAAGGACTGCACCTACCGCTTCGACGAGACCCCCAACGGCGCGATCGAGGGCTGGGTCAACCGGCGCGGCGGCCAGCTTGCGGACTTCTCCTTCGCGCCGGACCCGACGGCCCCGGTCGTGCGGCTCGTCGACGGCGCCGAGCAGCCGGCCGGCGAGATCCATGTGCGGCGCCTGCCCCATCCGGAGCGTCTCGAGACCGCCTATGCCGACGTCGTGTACCGGCGCACGCCGCTCTCCTATTCGGCGCCGGTGCCGGGCTACGCCGCCATGAAGCTCCACCCGAGCCGGTTCGATCCCCTCACCGCGCTCGAGCCCGAAATCCTGTCGGCGCAGTTCATGGTGTCCGACGTCTATGGCGGCGGCTTCGCCGTGGAAGACCGGCGGCTCCTGAAGCGCCTGATCCCCTAACTCCCTGATCCCCTGACTCGCTGATCGCCGACCGCCTGATCCCGGCCGACCATGTTCGCCGGACCTGAAGAGAGAACAACCATCGGGAGGACCACGAGATGAACGCGGACATCTTCGACAGCGTCAGGCGGATCGGCCGGCTGGGCACCCTCGCCCTCGCGGGGGCGCTTGCCCTCGCCGCAGCGCCCTGGGCTGCCTCGGCGCAGGACGCGAAGCCGCTGCGCATCGGCGTGCTCACCGACATGTCGAGCCTCTACGCCGACGTGACGGGCAAGGGCTCGGTCCTCGCGGCGCAGATGGCTGTCGAAGACTTCAATGCTGCCGGCGGCAAGCTGAAGGTGGAGGTCATCGGCGCCGACCACCAGAACAAGGCGGATATCGCGGCCGCCACCGCGCGCCGATGGATCGACCAGGACGGCGTCGACGTGATCGTCGACGTCCCCAACTCCGCGGTGGCGCTCGCGGTCGGCAACATCGTGCGCGACAAGAACAAGGTCATGCTGGCGTCGGGCCCGTCGTCCTCGGACCTGACCGGCAAGGCCTGCTCGCCCAACACCATCCACTGGACCTACGACACCTACGCGCTCGCCACCGGCGCCGCCACGGCCGTCGTGCAGTCCGGCGGCAAGACCTGGTTCACCCTGACGGCCGACTACGCCTTCGGCCATGCCATGGAGCAGGACGTCAAGAACGTCGTGGCCCGCAACGGCGGCCAGGTCATCGGCAGCGTGCGCGCCCCCCTGAACACGCCGGACTTCTCCTCCTACATCCTACAGGCGCAGACCTCGCAGGCCCAGGTGATCGGCCTCATCAACGCCGGCGGCGACACCATCACCTCCATCAAGCAGGCGGTGGAGTTCGGCGTGCCCCAGGGCGGCCAGCGCCTGGTCGCGACCGTCCTCTACGTCACCGATGTCCACTCCCTCGGGCTCGACGTCGCCAAGGGGCTGCAGTTCACCGAGGCATTCTACTGGGATCTCAACGACGAGACGCGCGCGTGGACGAAGCGCTTCGCGCCGCGCAACGAAGGCCGCTATCCCAGCGCGCTCCATGCCGGCGCCTACGCTTCGGTGCTGCACTATCTCCGCGCCGTGGAGGCCGCGGGCGGCAGCGCGGACGGCGCCGAGGTCGTCGCCAGGATGAAGGCGCTGCCGACCGATGATCCGCTGTTCGGCAAGGGCAGCATCCGCGTCGACGGGCGCAAGGTCCATCCGATGTACCTGTTCCAGGTGAAGATGCCGGCGGAATCCAGGTATCCCTGGGACTACTACCATGTCCTGCGGACGATCCCGGCCGAGCAGGTCTGGCGTCCACTGAACGAAGGCGGCTGCCCCCTGGTGAAGTCGTGAGCGTGGCGCTGGTGACGGGCGGGGGCGGTGGCATCGGACGTGCCATCGCCCTGCGGCTCGCCGCTGGCGGCGCCGACGTGGCGGTCGTCGACCTGGACGGCGACCGCGGTGCGCAGACCGCCCGGCTTGTCGAGGCCATGGGACGCAGGGCCCTCTTCCTGAAGGCCGACGTCTCGCGCAGCGCCGAGGTCGAGGGCTTCGTCGCAGCGACCGAGGAGCGTCTGGGGGCGATCGACGCATTCGCCAACAATGCGGGAGTCGAAGGCGTCGTCGCTCCCATCTTCGACTATCCAGACGAGGTGTTCGACCAGCTCATGGCCGTGAACGCGAGGGGCGTATTCCTCGGCCTCAAGCACGTCCTCGGCCGCATGCGCCGGCGCGGGACGGGGGCGGTCGTGAATACCGCCTCCAGCTCGGCCGTCCGCGGCCGGCCGGGGCTCGCAGGCTACGTTGCGACGAAGCACGCCGTCCTCGGGCTCACGCGCGTCGCCGCGCTCGACGTCGCGGGCACCGCGATCCGGGTCAACGCGGTCCTAACGGGCCCGATCGAGACGCGCATGATCCGCGCGCTCGACGCCCAGGCCCGGAAGGACGGCGGCATCCGGCGGGCAGCCATGTCCGCAGCCTACGGACGGCCGGAGGACGTGGCGGGGGTCGTCGCCTTTCTCCTGTCGGCGGAGGCGGCGCATGTGAACGGCGCGGCCTGGGCCGTAGACGCAGGCGCGACCGTCGCCTGAAACGTGCCGGCGATCCGGACCCAGACGATCGCCTATGCGGAGGCAGCGTGCGCATCGGCCAGTCCTGGGGCGGTCGGCTCCGTTCCGGCGCTGCCCGCAGCAGTTCCACTCAATCCGACAACGCTCCGGTCCCGAGGCAATGGCCGATTGTTGCCCGGGGCTGGCGTGTGGCGATCGGCGTGGACTTTCCCGTGGGGCGGGCCGAGACCGTCACGCGAGGCTCGCGGCCGTTTCCATGCGCGCGAGGTCCTGCCGTGCCGCGGCGTTCCCGGGCTCCAGCTCCAGGCCGCGGCGCTGGTGATGCAAGGCACCGGCGTGGTCGCCGATTTCGGTCAGGACCCCGGCGAGGTTCAAGTGCAGCTCGGCCGATTCCTCCTGGAGTGCGACCGCGCGCTCCAGCGCCCGCCTTGCCTCTGCCGGGCGTCCCATGGCGCGTGCGACCAGACCGAGATTGGCGCTGATCATCCAGTTGGCCGGCCGCTGCGAGGCGGCGCCGGCCAGCAGGTCGAACGCCGCCTCCGCATATCCCAGGCGCCATGCGGTGACGCCCGCGAGCGCCGCCTCCTCGGGCGTCAGGCTGCCGCGGGACAGCGTGTGCTGCAGCAGGACGCGCGCCTCGTGGTCCTTCCCCTTGCCGAGCTGCTCGACCGCGAGGTCCAGCAGGACGCCCGCGGCCTCGGACGCGTTGTCGACGATGCCGTAGACCACCCGCGCGTGCTGGCGGTCGGCCTCTCGGTTCGCGACGACGAAGGCGGGATGCTCGAGCTCCGCCGGAAGGGTGCCGCAGGGCCGGTTGGCAAGCGGGCTGTCGTGCGGGGTGTGGGTGGCGTCCGGCCTGGCGAAGCCGATGTTCGACACAAGGTTCACGGAGGGGACGATGTTCAGCAGGCCCTGGGCCATCAGCGCAAAGCTGAGCTGATAGTCCCAGGTGAAGTGCGGGTCGGCCTGGATGCGGCGGAAGATCGCCTTCCAGTAATGGGCCACGGGGGGATCGAACAGGTTGTCGAGCACGCCCTCGCGCTCGGCCTCGGCCAGGCGCGCGACCCGCCAGTCGTAATGGCGCCATGTGCGCCGCCAGGTGGCCCAGCCCCAGATGAAGGGATAGCGTGAGAAGAAATAGCTGCCGGGCGGCCGGAAGTCCTCGGACAGGTGATAGTTGCCGCTGATCACGCCGATGCGGGGATCGTCGGCGTAGCGGTCCAGCATCTCCTCGCAGAAACGGAAGAAGTCGGGCCCGGCCAGGCAGTCATCCTCCAGGATGATGGCGCGATCGACGGTCTCGAACACCCAGTCGAGCCCGGAGGACACGCGCAGCCCGCAGCCGAGGTTGGTATCCGAGAAGTTCGTCAGAACCCGGCAGTCCCAGTCGACGGCGGTCGCGATGCGCCGGGTCTGCTCGCACAGCTCGGCCTCGCCGGGCCGGTCTGCGCGCGGACCATCCGCGACGACCAGCAGCGTCCTGGGCTTCTGGGCGGCGATGCGCGCGAAGACCTGTGCCGTCACGTCAGGGCGGTTGAAGACGAGCAGCGCGATCGGCGTATCCATGAAACCCTCACGAGGCCGCGGCGGGCCGTCCCGGGCCGAACCGGCCGCGGCACTTTTTCCCGTGCGCTTTGGAGGGATATCACGCGGTGTCCCGGGCCATCAAGGAAGCCACCCGGCGGCCAAGGATCGTCACAGGTCGCACGCCGGGCCGCTCCCGCCGGGCGGCCCGGTCCGCGTTGGCCGACGCGCGCCTCAGGCGGGTCACCTCAGGCAGGGCGGGGCGGGTTGCGCAGGTACCAGCGCCAGGCCGTGCCCACGATGGTCTCGACGTCCTCAAAGCGCGGCCGCCACTCCAGCAGCTCGCGCGCCCGGGTTGAATCGGCGACCAGGACGGGCGGGTCGCCCGCGCGCTTCGGCGCCATCTCGACGGGGACGGCGGAGCCGGTGACGCGGCGCACGGCCTCTATCAGGGTCGCGACCGAGGTGCCCGCGCCGCTGCCGAGGTTCAGCGTCAGCCCCGACCCTCCGGACAGCAGCCGGTCGACGGCGGCGCAATGGGCCTGCGCCAGGTCGGAGACGTGCACGTAGTCGCGCACGGCCGTGCCGTCGGGGGTCGCGTAGTCGGTGCCGAAGACGCGGAAGGCGGGCCGGTGCCCCATGGCGGCGAAGAGCAGCAGCGGGATCGCGTGGGTCTCCGGATCGTGTCGCTCGCCGAGCTCGCCGTCGGGGTCCGCGCCCGAGGCGTTGAAGTAGCGCAGCACGACGGTCCGCAGCCCATGCGCGCTGCCGAAATCGCGCATCATGGTCTCGGCCATGACCTTCCCCGCGCCATAGGGATTGATCGGCGCGATCGGATGGTCCTCGGTCAGCGGCACCGCCTGCGGCGTACCGTAGACGGCGGCCGTGCTGGAGAAGACCAGCGCGCCGACGCCGGCCGTCCGCATCGCCTCAAGCAGGGAGAGGGTGCCGCGGACGTTGTTGTGGTAGTAGCGGCCGGGGTCGCTGACGGATTCGCCAACGGAGATCGAGGCCGCGCAGTGGATCACGCATTCGATCCCGTGGCGGGCCAGGATTTCCTCCAAGGCGCCGGTGTCGTGCAGCGACGCGACCTCCAGCGGCCCCCAGCGCACGGCGTCCCTGTGCCCCTGGGAAAGATCGTCCAGCACCACCGGCCGGTGGCCGCGCGCGGCGAGCGCCTTGGCAACATGCGATCCGACGAAGCCGGCGCCGCCGGTCACGAGAACACCCGCCATCTCACCCCACCCGTCGTTGTCAGCGCTGCGCCCGCGCGGATGCGCGGGCCGGGCACAGCTTCGCAGCCCGGCGCCGCGACGCCAAGGCTACAGCCGGGTGTTCCAGGCAGCCCGTTCGGGGTGCAGCCGCGCCTCGCCGGCCGTCAGCTCGCCCCCTTCCTCGGCCAGGCGGTCGAGCTCCTCGATCCGGAGGAGGGCGAGCGCCCGGTCTCCGAGGCCAGCGCGGAGCTGGCCTGCATCGCGCCCGCCGAGGGTCACGGGCGTTCCGGGCGGCGGCATCGGCCCCTCGACGCGAACCGGTACCAGGCGCTTCTTCACGAGGCCGCGATAGCGGGTCCGGGCCGTCAGCTCCTGCCCGACGTAGCAACCCTTGTCCCACGCAACCCCGTCCAGGGCGTCGAAGCCGTTCTCCAGCAGGATGGCCTTCTCGACCTCCATGTCGCCGCTCCCCTCGGGCACGCCGAGGCGTAGTCGCAGCTCCTGCCACCTGTCGGCCGGCAGGGCCGGCAGGCCCGCCGCGGCAAGGGCGGTGGTGGCCTCCTCGCGCGGCAGAATGGCGCGGGCGCCGAGCGCCGGCAGGCGCGGGTCGACGAAGGCGATGCCGGCATCCAGGGGACGCGCCGCACCCGGCTCCTCGGCCGGAAGGCCCAGCGCCTCGGCGGCGCCCTGCCCGAAGGCTGCCGCGACCGTCAGGGTGGCGGTGACGTCCTCGATGGTAACCTTGGCGCGCAGGCGATAGATCTTCAGGCGGCGCATCAGATCGTCGCGCCGCTCGGCCTCGCAGTCGAGCAACAGCGTCTCGCCCAGGCCCACGACAAGGAAGTCGTGGAGATACTTGCCCTGGGGCGTCAGCAACGCCGACCAGACCGCGCGGTCGGGTCCGGCGCGACGCATGTCGTTGGTCACCAGACCCTGGAGGAACTCAACGCGTTCCGCGCCGCCCACCGCCAGCACGCCGCGGCCCTCCAGCATTGCATAGCCCCTGTCGCCCTGCGCCATGATCGTTCCCGGTTTCCCGCAGCAGGTCCCAGAGGTATGCCGTCCCGGCGGGGCCGGCAAGGGTGCGGAACGAGGACCCGGGCCCGACCGTTCGATCTGCGGGCGTCGATCCGAGGGGCAGGGCGCCGCGCGCCCTTGCGCGCGGGCCGGCCCTGCATATCTCGAAACCGCCCGGCCGGGCCCGCCGCATGGACGTCCAGGCCTGCCTCGGGAGGGAGAGTTGTCGATGAAGATTGCCCGGATCGCCGTCCTCGCGCTCGCATGCGGCCTTGCCGCTCCTCAGCCCGTCCTGTCCCAGACTGCACCGGTCCCCACCTTGGCGCCGATGCTGCAGGAAGTGACGCCCGGGGTCGTGAACATCGCCGTGCGCGGCCGCGCGCCGAACCAGAACCCGCTGTTCAACGATCCCTTCTTCCGGCGCTTCTTCGATCTGCCCAACATGCCGCGTCAGCGCGAGACGCGCTCGAGCGGGTCGGGCGTGATCGTCGATGCCCGCCGGGGCTTCGTGCTCACCAACAACCATGTGGTGGAGAACGCGGACGCGATCGAGGTGACGACCAAGGACAACCGCCGCTTCCAGGCCCAGCTCGTCGGGCGTGATCCCGGGACCGACATCGCCGTGCTGCGCATCCAGGGCGCGAACCTGACGGCCGTGCCGCTGGGTGACAGCGACCGGATCGAGGTCGGCGATTACGTGGTGGCGATCGGCAACCCGTTCGGGCTCGGCCAGACGGTGACCTCGGGGATCATCAGCGCCCTCGGCCGCAGCGGCATCGAGGTCGAGGGCTACGAGGACTTCATCCAGACCGACGCTTCGATCAACCCCGGGAATTCCGGCGGGGCGCTGGTCGACCTCCGGGGGAGGCTGATCGGCATCAACACGGCGATCCTCGCGCCGAGCGGCGGCAATGTGGGCATCGGCTTCGCCGTGCCGGTCAACATGGCACGCGCCGTGATGGAGCAGATCGTCGAGTATGGCGAGGTGCGCCGCGGCCGGATCGGCGTGGCGATCCAGGACCTGACACCGGATCTCGCCGAGGCGGCTGGCGTGTCCCTGATGGAGGGGGCGGTGATCGGCGGCGTCGAACCGGGCTCTCCCGCGGAGCGCGCGGGACTGCGCTCGGGCGACATCGTGCTGGCCATCGACGGCACCCCGGTGCGCAGCGCGACACAGGTGCGCAACCGAGTGGGGCTCAAGCGCGTTGGTGAAAGCGTGGCCATGACGGTCGAGCGCGGCGGCAGCCGTCGCGAGATCGCCGTCCGCATCCAGGAGGCGCCGCGAGCGGCGCGCCAGTGACGGCCCGCAGCGGCGGGCCCGGGAGTCCGGGAACTTTACAGCCGCGTCTCGTCGGCGTGAATAAGTATTTGATTTTACGCGATTTTTGAGATTGGCACAGTTTTAGCTTTTCTCCCCGCATGGCCGGCCCAGCCCGGGCGGCCCTCTAGGGGAGGACATCATGACCAAGCTTCGCACGCTCGCCATCGCCGCCGGAATGTTCGCGCCGGTGCTCTTCGCCGGGTCCATGGCCGAGGCCGCCATCGTGGCCGGCACCTCGGGCGGTGCATTCTCGAACCTTTCGGGCTGCACCTACGGCGAGACCTGCAGAATCTCCGACACTCAGGCGAACGGCCAGAACACCATGGTCGAGTGGGGTTACCAGGGTGGCTGGTTCCCCTCGGCTGGCTCGACCCTGACGGCGGTCGACCGTACCTGGAATGTCGCCACTGACGCCAACGACGTGATCCTGGCGGAGCTGGTCTGGACCAACCGCGCCACCTCCTCCAGCATCACGCCCGACGACTTCAACGTGAAGTACACGCTGTCGATCAACTTCACGCAGCCGAACGCCGCGGGCGATGTCGAGGCCTTCTCGCTCGAGATCCTGAACTCCATCAACCCCCCGGGCGACAAGCTCTTCGGCCTCACCCTGGCGGACCTCTCGAACCTCTCGTTCAACCTGAACGGCATCCTGGTCTCGGATCTGAAGTACAGCCTCGCCGGCGGCGATCCGGGCAGCCTCAACGGCCAGGCCTGGTTCAACCCCGAGGGCAAGACGTCGAAGATGTACATCACCGCGGACTTCAAGGCGGTGCCCGAGCCCGCGACGCTCGCGCTGCTGGGCGCCGGCATCGCCGGCTTCGGCGCGGTGCGGCGCCGGAAGGCAGCGGCCTGACCGGCGGCCTCGGGCAGGCGGCAGGCGTACTGCCCGAGGCCGGAGATACCTTGCCAAGGTACGCGGGCCGGAGCCTTCGGGGTTCCGGCCCGCCTGTCCTCGCGGGAGAGCCCGATGCCATGTGAAGCGGCCCCTATAGGCCCGGGCCCGGAGCCATGCTATAGCGCCCGGCCAGGAGGAGCTTTCACATGGGCATTCAGATCGAGGTCGCCCCTGGCGAGCTGATCGACAAGCTGTCGATCCTCGAGATCAAGCTGGAGCGGATCGGGGACGAGGCCAAGCGGCGCAACGTCGCCATCGAGTTCGACATCCTGACCCGCGCGCTCGAGGAATCGGTCGAGGACAGCCAGGCGCTGAACGCGCTGCGCGCCGAGCTCAAGTCCATCAACGAGGCCCTGTGGGTCATCGAGGACGAGATCCGGGAGTGCGAGCGGGCGAAGGATTTCGGCCCCGAGTTCATCCGGCTCGCGCGCGCGGTCTATCACACCAACGACCGCCGGGCCGAGGTGAAGCGCCAGATCAACGATCTCCTCGGCAGCGAGATCCGCGAGGAAAAGTCCTACGCGCCCTACGATCCGTCAGGCCCCGGGGCGTAGCCGCTCCTCCAGGTAGGCCATCACCCGCTCGACGCATTCCTCGATGCCCAGCGCGGCCGTGTCGACGACGAGCTCCGGCTTCTCGGGCTCCTCGTAGGGCGCGGATATGCCGGTGAACTCCGGGATCTTTCCTTCGCGCGCCTTGCGGTACAGGCCCTTGGGGTCGCGACCCTCGCAGGTGGCGAGGTCGGCCTGCACATGGATCTCGTGGAAGGCGTCGCCGGCCGCTTGGCGGGCCCGGTCGCGGTCGGAGCGGTAGGGCGAGATGAAGGCCGTCAGCACCACGAGCCCGGCATCGGCGAACAGCGCAGCCACCTCGCCGACCCGGCGGATGTTCTCCGCCCGGTCCTGCGGCGAGAAGCCGAGATCCGCGCAGAGCCCCGCGCGCACGTTGTCTCCGTCCAGCACGTAGGTCTGCACGCCGCGGTCGAAGAGCCGCTTCTCCAGCCGCATGGCAAGGGTCGACTTGCCTGCGCCCGACAGGCCGGTCAGCCAGACCACGGCGCCCTTGTGCCCGTTGCGGGCGGAGCGCAGGTCCCGCGTCAGCAGGTGGTCGACCTCGTGGATGTTCGTGGCCTTGCGGACGGTGAGCTGGCGCTGGTCGGGATAGCCCTTCATAGAGATCACGCCCCCGGCCACGGTGTCGTAGACGTCCACCAGGACGCAACGGCCCGTCGCCGGCGTGCGGCTGCCCTCGTCCAGGGCAAGCGTCTCGCGCGAGCGCAGGACGACCTCCGCCACCTCGTTGGTGCGGACTTCCTCCGCCTGGCCGGAGCCCAGGGACTGCGTGTCGATGACGCGCTCGATCGCCTCGACCCTGACGCTCGCCTCGGCGGTGGCGAGCTTCAGCTTCAGCTGCTTGCCGGCGCGCAGCGGCTCGCGGCCGAGCCAGAACAGATGCGCCCGGAACACGTTCGAGAGCATCGGGGCGCTTTCGGCATGGCTGAGCACGTCGCCGCGCTCGGCGAAGATCTGCTCGTCGAGGGTGATGCCCACGCATTGTCCGGCGCGCGCCTCCACGGGCGCCGCGCCCGGCCCCCAGTGCTCGATGGAGCGGATCCGGGCGGTGCGGTTGGTCGGCGAGAACAGCACCGTGTCGCCGACGCCGAGACGCCCGGTCTCGATCCGCCCCACCAGGATGCGCCGCTCGTCGAACTTGTAGACGTCCTGGATCGGCAGGCGCAGCGGCTGGTCCACGGGGCTGGTCTGGGGCGCGAAGCGGTCCAGCACCTCGAGCAGCGTATCGCCCTCGTACCAATCCATGCTTGTCGCGCGGATCGCGAGATTCTCGCCATGGCGCGCCGAGACCGGCACGATGGCGCTGGCCGGAACGCCGATCTCGGCGAGATAGGCCTCGATCTCGCCCCGGACGGCGGCGAAGCGGGCCGCGTCATGCGCCACCGCATCCATCTTGTTGACGACCACCACCACCTGCCGCAGCCCCAGCAGGCGCAGCAGATAGGCATGGCGGCGGGACTGCTCGCGCACGCCCTCCTGGGCGTCGACCACCAGCACCGCCGCGTCGGCCTGCGCCGCGCCCGACACCATGTTCTTCAGGAACTCGCGGTGGCCAGGCGCATCGATGATCACGTAGTCGCGCAGCGCGCTCTTGAACCAGATCTGCGTGGTGTCGATGGTGATCGCCTGGTCTCGCTCGGCCTGGAAGGCGTCGAGTACGAAGCTCCACTCCAGCGGCATGCCCCGGCGCTCGGACACAGCTCTGAGCTCCTCGACCTTGCCGTCGGGCAGGGAGCCGGTGTCGTGAAGCAGCCGGCCGATCAGCGTCGACTTGCCATGATCGACGTGGCCGACCACCACGATCCTGAGCTGGTTGCGCTCCATCGATCCAAACTCCCGGTAACCGAGACCTGCTATCCACCGGGAACGCCACGCGCAGCGTTCCCTCCATGGGCCTGCGCGCGCCGGCCCGTCCCGATCTGATTACCAGCCCGGCCGCCAGAATGAAGGGGAAACTGGCGCGGGACGGCATTTTTCCCGGCGAACCGGCACGTGACCCCGCAGCGTCGGAGATACAGAGCTAATAGTTCCTTAACCGCAGCTTCATAGCCTTGCCAGGGGAGCGAGAGGAATACCCGGTGTCCGAGAACCGTCCGCATGTGCCATTCATGGATCTGGCCTGGCAGTGGCGCGTGATCGCCGAGGCGGCGCGGCCCGACATCGAGCGGACCTTCGAGACCAGCGCCTTCTGCCTCGGCCCCGCGGTCGAGGCGTTCGAGCGCCGCTTCGCGGACTATCTCGGCGTCGCCTACGTGGTGGGCGTCAACTCGGGCACATCGGCCCTGCATCTGGCGATGATCGCCGCCGGCATCGGCCCGGGGGATGCGGTTCTGCTGCCCGCCCATACCTTCGTGGCCACGGCCTGGGCCGTGCTTTATGTCGGCGCGCGGCCGGTCCTGTGCGATGTGGATGAGGATAGCGGGCTGATCGACCTCGCCGATGCGGAGCGGAGGTGCGATCCCACGGTGAAGGCGATCATGCCGGTGCATCTGTACGGCCGGGCCGTCGACATGGACGCGGTCGGAGCCTTTGCGGCGCGCCGTGGCCTGGTCGTGATCGAGGACGCCGCCCAGGCACAGGGGGCGGAGTGGCGCGGCCGCCGTGTCGGCGGCCACGGCTATGCCGGCTGCTTCAGCTTCTATCCCGGCAAGAACCTGGGCGCCGCAGGCGAGGCGGGGGCGATCGCCACCAACGACGCCGAAGCGGCGGCACGGATGCGTTCCCTGCGCAACCACGCCCAGGGCGCCCGCTACGTGCACGACGAGCTCGGCTTCAACTACCGGATGGAGGGGCTGCAGGGCGTCGTTCTCGGCCACAAGCTCCGGCATCTCGACGACTGGAACGCGCGGCGCGGCCGGATCGCGGGGCTGTACGACGAGATGCTGGCGGGCCTCCCGCTCGTCAGACCCGGGCGCGTGCCTGGCCATGTCTGGCATCTCTACGTCGTCCGCACGCCCGAGCGCGACGCCCTCAAGGCATGGCTCCATGAACGGGGCATCGAGACGGGTCTGCACTATCCGGTGCCGCTGCACCGCCAGCCCTGCCTCGCAGGGCTGGGACACGGGGCTGACGAGTTCGCTGTCTCCGTGCGCTGGGCGGAGCAGTGCCTGTCGCTGCCCATGCATCCTGGAATGGCCGACGTTCAGGTCCAGGCCGTGACGGAAGCTGTCCGCGGCTTCTATGGGCGCGGCTGACGCCCATGCGCCTGCCTGACTTCATCATCGGCGGTGCTGCCCGCTCGGGAACCACCTGGCTCTACCACGCGATGGATGCCCATCCGGGCATCGCCCTGGCGAAGCCCGTCAAGCCCGAGCCGAAGTTCTTCATCGACGAGGACCGGTACGGGCAGGGGCTTGGATACTATTCCCGGAGCTGGTTCGCGGACCTGCCGGAGGGTCTGGTCACAGGCGAGAAGAGCACGAACTACCTGGAATCGCCGCAGGCCGCGGCGCGGATCGCCGACGCGCTCCCGGAGGTCCGGATGATCTTCGTGCTCCGCGATCCCGTCGACCGCGCCTACTCGAACTGGCGCTGGTCCGTGCAGAACGGGCGCGAGACCGAGAATTTCACGGAGGCGCTCGCTCTCGAGGCGGAGCGCGACGCGGCGGCCAGCGCGGCGGGTGATCGGGTGAGAGCCCACGCCTATTTCTCGCGCGGCCTGTATGCCGACCTGCTGGCGCCCTTTTTCGCGCGCCTCCCGCGCGAGCGGATCCTCGTGCTGCGCTACGAGGACATCGCCGAAAACCCGGGGGCCGTCGCCGCGACGGCTCACGGCTTCGTCGGCGCCCGGCCGATGCCCGAAGTCGCCCGTGACCTCGGGCGCATCAACGAGGGGGCCGTCGCCCGGGAGGAGCGGGTGCTCGCCGCCGCCCGTCCGGCGCTAACGGCGCGGTATGCCGAGCCCAACCGGCGCCTGTCCGCGCTGCTGGGGCCGGATTTCAGGATCTGGACCTGAGCGATCCGCAGCGCGGGCGACCCGCGGGCCGCGATGACGCCTACTGGGCGGCCGCGACGCGGCGGAGGCTTGCGTCGAGCGCCTGCTGGGCACGCTCCAGCGTGCGCACGACGCGCAGGCCCATGTCCGCTCCCATGATCGGCTGCTCCTCGCCACGGATCACGCGCGCGAAATGCTCGACCGCCGCCGCCAGCGGTTCGTGGCGCGGCAGGCGCGGCGAGAAGACGTCGCCTGTGCGATAGTCGGGAACGATGATCGACCGCTCACTCGGCGGCTGGAAGCTGATACCGCTGTTGTAGACCTTGAGTTTCTCGTCCGGGTTCAGGTCGTCCCAGACGAGCATCCGCTCGTTTCCGCCGATCACCATGCGACGGACCTTCACCGGCGACATCCAGCTCAGGTTCAGGTGGCAGACGGCCTGGCCGAAATACATCGTCAGGTAAACGATGTCGGGCAGGTCGGGGTTCACGTGGCAGTAGCCGGAGGCTTCCACGTGCTGTGGGTCCATCCCAAGAAGATGGTCGAGGATTGCAAGGTCGTGCGGCGCGAGGTCCCACAGAACGTTCACGTCGGGCTGGAAGAGGCCGAGATTGACCCGCATGCCGTCGATATAGCAGATCTTTCCGAGCTGACCCGAAGAGATCGTGGATTTGATGGCTTGGACGGCACCGGTGAAGAGATACGTGTGATCGACCATCAGCGCGCGGCCGGCGCGGCGGGCGCGTGCCGTCAGATCCTCGGCCTCGAGGCTCGATGTGCACATCGGCTTCTCGACGAGAACATGCTTGCCGGCGTCGAGTGCCATGGCGGCAAGCTTGTAATGCGTACTGACCGGCGTCGCGATCGCGATGGCGTCGATGTCGGGCGACCGTATCAGTTCCTCGGCATCCTCCACGATCCGGAGGGGGCGTCCAATGTTGGCCCCTGCGGCCCGACGCGCGGACTCGCTGCGGTCCGCGGCCGCGACCAGCGTATAGCTTGAGCTTGCGGAAAAATTCCGGACGAGATTTGGGCCCCAATAGCCAAGACCGGCAACCGCCACCCTTATGCTCAAGCCCGTCTCCTCTGCCTAAATTTGACCGAAGGTGGCCATTAACTGGCACTTAACCGCTTTCTAGCCACGATCCCTGCCGATCTGTGGAGAGTGTGCTGCATGGTCCTTCAACAACTCGTTAATCTGCGTTGCCCGGCCTGTGCGCCTGCAGGGGGAGGGGCGCTGAGTGAGGTGGCGGGTGACCTCGCCTGCAATGACTGCGGGCAGACCTATCCCGTGGTCGAGGGCGTTCCGGTCATGCTGACCGAAGCCACGGACCACTTCGGCCTGCTCAAGGAAATCGCGAATACGAGGGGGAGCAATGGGACGTCAGCTTAACCTGCTGGTCGATCTTCCCCGCAAACCGCCGTCGGGAAAGCCGAAGGCGTCCGAAGACGACGTGCGCCTGGCCCAGCAACTCGGCGAGGCCTATTTCGACGGGACGCGCGAGCAGGGCTACGGCGGTTATCGGTATGACGGGCGCTGGCGCGCGGTGGCGCGGCGCATGGCGGCCCATTATGGTCTGGGGAAGGGGAGCCGGATCCTCGATGTCGGCTGCGCCAAGGGTTTCCTGGTCAACGACTTCCTGGAGGAGGTTCCCGGTATCGAGGCCATGGGCGTGGATATCTCGCTCTATGCGCTGACCCACGCGGTGGAAGGGGCGAAGCCGCATCTTGCCCTGGCCAACGCTGCGAAGCTTCCCTATCCGACCGGCCACTTCGATCTCGTAATCTCGATAGGGGCCCTTCACAACATCCTGGATCCCAAGGGCGCCAAGGCCGCGCTGGCCGAACTGCAGCGCGTCTCCCGCGGCCCGGGCTTCCTGGTGGTTGGTGCCTGTCGGAACGACGAGGACCGCGCGCATTTCACGGTGGCGCAGTCCGTCCTGTCCCCTGATGACTGGGTGTCATTGTTCGAGCAGGCCGGGTACACCGGGGACTATGACTGGTGGTTCCCCGCCGGGTGAGCGTCGCGAGCGCCGAGCGGCCCGCCCGTCTTTCCGGCGCAACCGCATAAGGATCCCTGGTCCCACCGCCTTGCGCGGCGGGACCAGTGCGCCACCGAAGGGCAAAACCGAACCGGGCAGGATCCGGGATAGCCGGTGTGTGTCCGTGACTGGAGGGCGCCTGAAAGGGAAGGGGGCGAGTGCGGCTCAGCGCGATCGTGGCCAGGGGGCGACCGATTGGCGCCATTTCCGCGAGACGTCACCCATCAGCAGGCAGGGCAGCTGTTCGGATACGAGCCTGTCCAGCAGGTCGAGTACCAACGTGCGGATCCCGGGGCCGTCATGGCGCGCTTCGAGCAGCCGTGCACTGTCGTGATAAAAGGATTTGGTCTCTAAGTAATGCGCGTTGTCGCGCGCATTGATGAAGACCATGTTCGGGTGCAGCTCGATGATCTTCAGGCCGGGTTGGTCGAGTTGCAGCGCTGACGCATCGAAACCCGTGGCGCCCGTCTTCAGGTCGAAATGATCGTTGTAGTAGACGGGCATTTCGAGGACGCCATACTCCTTCCAGATCGGGTGAAGGCCGTTCGTCAAGGGCAGGGCGTAAGTTCCGTCATATAGAAGGCCGAGCGTGGAATAGATTTCCAGGATCTGGGAATCGTAGAACAGGCTGTGGCTTCGCACGCCCTGCGCCTCGGGGGCAAAGGTCTTCGTGATCTCGAGAACGCGTCGGTAGATGTACTCCTCGGCATCGGGCGCCCCGGCGGCGATCTCCTCTCGGATTCGGCGCATGGTATGCCCATTGCGGCGGTAGTTCGGATGGAGGCCACGCTCATGGCCGGACCCTACATGCACACCGTCGTGGGTGCAGAAGAAGGTCGCCGGCAGTCCGCGCTCGTCGAAGAGCCGGATGAGGTCCTGCAGCACGTCGGCCGCGGCCCACTCGACATCGACGCTGAGGCAGACGGTGCGCGGATCGAGGTCCTTTGGCCAGTCGGTCGGACCCATCATGCTGCTCCCTCCAGACGCCGGCGAATAAGGTCGAACCAGATCGCTTCATAACGGGCCACGCTTCGCCAGGGCTGGCCGTAGACTTCATGCACCTGGCGCTGGCAGGCCTTTCCGAGCTCGGTCCGGAACGCAGCATCGCTGCCCAGGCGATCAACGAGGCTGATGAAGGCGTTCCGATCGCCCAGCGGGACGCGCAGCTCGGGCAGCTGCAGCACCATCCCGTTGTCGCCGTGATCGTTGTGGTCGTAGAAGATCATGGCCGGCCGGCGGAAGCCGATGCACGGCTTTCCGAGCGCCATGGCTTCCGCCAGTGTTGCACTCCCGCCGATCGGGAAGGTGTCGACGACGACATCGGCCAGGGAGATGAACGACAGCGGCGTCGGGGTCCAGGGAAGGAACCGGATCCGCGTCAGCACGTCTTCGGGAGCGGAAAGGGGAACCTGGGGCGTGGAACCGTCCGGCGTTCCTGGACCGATCGCGACGAACCAGGCATCCGGCCGCCGCATCAGCGCGCCGGTGATCATGTCCCAGTATTGTGGCGAGGCGAACTTGACCGTGCGGCCGCTTGCCGCAATCACGAAGGCATCTTCGGGGACGCCGATATCCCGCCGGCTTGCCGGGTGGACCGAGGCGAGGTCCGGCAATTCCATCTCGTGCGGGATATGGGCGCATTCGCACGGACAGTCGAGCGCGTACTCGGCGCGGCGAAGAATTGCAAAGTCAGTTTCCGGCGACGTGTAGATCGGTATCTGCCCTTGGACCAGCGCGACGTTCACATGAGCGGGGCGCAGGGACTGGACGAAGTAGAGTGCCGTGGATGCGAGCACCGCCGTCGTGAAGAGGATGTCGGCGCCCCAGCGCGCGATGCCGTGGCCGAGTGCGACGAGAGCCGTGTCGCCTGCGTCCGATGGCGCGAACTCGACCGCGACGCCCTGTTCCGCGGCGCGCGCAAGCTCGGCGAGGGAGGAAGGCGAGACTCGCTCCCGGGGGACGGGCACGTAGAAGCGCAGGTCCACGCGGTTGCGGTCGTGATGCGATGCGAACGCGACGGCCTCGCGCGTGATGATCGAGCCCACATGGTCCGCACCGTAGATGAGTATCGCGACTTTGAGACGGCGACCCTCGAGCGGCTCTATGGGGCGCCTCGGGCAGGCCCACCTCTCGGCGAGCGCGCGCAGGGATGCCAGGGCGTCCCAATCGAATTCGTACCAGTTGTCGTGCCCGTTGATGGCACGAAAGTGGGTGTAGTGGTCGAGGAGCCCGATCGTAGCGCCGATCTGCCCTTCCCTTGCCGTCCGTCGCGCCGCATCGCGCAGCGACTTCCGTTTTGCCTCGAGGTCCTGCCCGAGCGTCGCATGAAACAGGTCGAGAAGCTGGGGCGCATGCCGAGAGAGGGTCCATGCGCGCTCGGCGAAACGGCGCGCGTCGGCAGCCCTCCCGCTGGCAAGAAGCGAAAGAGCGATCCGTGCATTATTGGCGATACGTTCGCCCGGCGGGCCCACTGTCAGATGCAAGGCCATGTCGTCGGGCGATACGGGGGCGCCCGACTGGAGCCGATCCAGAATTTCATCCAGGGATGGAGGAGGGGCTGCAGGTTCGGGGCCGCTCATTCCGGCATCTTCCAGTTCGCGACGTCTGCTTCGAGCATTTGCGAGGGATCGGGACGGTGCGCCCGGAACCAAGACACATAATCGCGCAGGCCATCGTCGAAGCCGACACGAGGGGCGAAGCCGAGGGTCTCCGCAGCGCGCTGCGTGCCGGCCGTCAGCCGGTAGACGTCGCCGGGGCGCGGAGCGGCGAAATCCACTGCAAGATCATTGCGGCCACAGGCGCGGATCACCGCTTCTGCGACCTCACGGACCGTGACGAGGCGGCCGTGGCCGATATTGACGGTCCGGCCGGTCAGCGCCGCGCAGTCCGCCGCAAGGCGCAGCCCGCGCGCCGTGTCGGTCACGTGCGTGAAGTCGCGCCCCTGGCTCCCGTCGCCGAAGACCACCGGTGGCAGGCCATTCAGGACGCGGATCACGAAACGGGGGATCACCTCGGCCATGTCGCCGCGGTCGTGCTCGCGCGGGCCGAAGGCATTGAAAGGCCGGACGACCACGGTCGAAAGGCCGTAGGTCTGCCCGTAGGCCAGCGTGTAATGCTCGCCGGCGAGCTTTGCCGCTCCGTAGACGGTAACGGGAGCGCAGACGGTGCGGTCCTCCTCGAGGATGCCGTCCGAGGCGTTGCCGTAGACCTCCGAGGACGAGCAGTAGACGAAGCGGCCGATCCCGTGCCGCCGCGCCGCCTCCAGCGTCAGCAGCGTTCCGGTGGCGTTGACCTCGTGGTTCTCCACGGGCCGGCCGAGCGAACGCCGTACCGATTGCACCGCCATGTGGAAGACGGCTCCGCAGCCCTCCATGGCCGCGTCCAGCGCATCCTGCCGGAGCACCGATCCCTCGATCAGCCGGACGTCGCCGCGCGCCTGCGCCTCGGCCAGGTTCTCGCGCTCGCCGGTCGAAAGGTCGTCCAGGACCGTGACGGCCCGTCCCTCCGCAACGAGCTGGTCGACCAGGTGGCTGCCGATGAACCCGGCGCCGCCGGTGACGAGGATGCGGTCACCGCTCATGATGCCCCCGCAATCCGGCGCAGCATGGTCCGCGCGGGCACGCCCGCGACGGTCGTCCCTGGCGGCACGTCCTCCGTCACCACGGCGCCTGCGCCCACGAGGGCGCCTGCGCCCACGGTGACGCCGCACAGGATCACGGCGCCGCTGCCGACGGAGGCGCCGCGGCAGATGCGCGTCGTCTCCATCGTCCAGTCCTCGGCCGTCTGGAGGCGCCCGTCCTTGGCCGCCCGCGGATGGCGGTCATTGATGAACATGACGCCGTGCCCGACGAAGACCTCGTCCTCGATGGTGACGCCCTCGCACAGGAAGCTATGGGACGAGATCTTGCAGCGCGCTCCGATCTCGACGCCGCGCTGGATCTCGACGAATGTCCCGACCTTCGTGTCCGGGCCGATGCGGCAGCCATACAGGTTGACGAGGCTCGGATGGGGAATCGCGACGCCATCGGCGAGGACGACGTCGGGAGCGATCGGCATCAGGCCGTCTCCATGGTGGGGGCGAGGACTTCCCGAAGGGCGGCAGCGACCCGGCGCTGGTCGTCCGCGCTCAGGCGGTGGTGGATCGGCAGCATCAGCCCCTGGTCACGCCACGCCACGCTCTGCGCCAGGGCCGCGCAGGCGCGTTCCTCCGAACATCCGCAGCCGTAATGCCCGGTGCAGCGCCAAGTTCCGCTGGGCCAGGCCGGTTCCAGATGCGCGCACATGACACCACGCCGCGTGCTGATTCCGCGATCCAGCAGCGCCTGCATCACGCGTCGCTGGTCCTGGCCGCCGCTGAGGCGGACGCAGTAGCTCTGCCAGTTCGTCCGTGCCCAGGACGGCTCACGGGGCAGGTCCAGGCCGGGGATCCCGGCCAGCAGATCGGCGTAGCACGCGGCTTGCTCCCGCCGCAGCGCCAGGAAATCCGGCAGCCGTGCAAGCTGCACCCGGCCGATGGCGGCCTGGATGTCGGTCATCCGGTAGTTGTAGCCGACTTCGTCGTAGCTTTCGAAGACGACCTCGCGCGAGCCATGGCGCGCCAGGTCGTTCACGCTCATCCCGTGCTGGCGGAGCAGGCGGAAGCGCCGGTCGAGTTCGGGATCCGCGGTCGTCAGCATGCCGCCGTCGCCCGTGGTCAGCATCTTGCGGGGATGGAAGGAGAAGCAGGCGACATGGCCGAGCGGACGGCCGATCCGCACCCATTCGCCGTCCCTCAGGATCTCGCTGCCGATGGCGCAGGCCGCATCCTCGATCACGGGGACGCCACGCTCCGCCGCGATGGCGAGGATCCTGTCGAGATTGCAGGGAAGGCCGATCTGATGCACGACCAGGATGGCCCGGGTGCGGGGACCGATGGCGCGCGCGACCTGGTCCGGGTCGATGTTGCCGCTGTCGGCCTCGACATCCGCGAAGACGGGGATCGCGCCCACGTACCGGACGGCGTTGGCCGTCGCGATGAAGGAGCTGGAGACCGTGACGACCTCGCTCCCCGGTCCGACGCCCAGCGCGGCCAGGGCCAGATGGAGGGCGGTCGTGCAGCTGGAAACGGCACAGGCATGGGGCGCGCCGACGAAGGCGGCGAACTCCCGCTCGAAGGCGGCGACCTCCGGTCCCTGGGTCACCCAGCCCGAAAGGATCGCGCGGCGCGCGGCCGCCGCTTCCTCTTCGCCGAGCTGCGGGAGGGACATCGGGATCGAGGGCGCGGGAATGGGAGGCGCGGGGATCAGGGGCGCGTGTGTCCGGTCGTCCGTATCCGGCATCATTCCCTTCCGGAGGCTCTGCGCCGAATCCGACGGGCGGCCGGGAAAAGTGGCCGGGCCGCGATGCGTTCCATTCTCCGGGCGAAAGGTAAATGCATCGTAAAACGGCCCGCCGACGCCCTCCCGGACGAGCCTTCGCGCGGCGCAGGGGCCTTGCTGCGCCCCTTACATGTACCCGCTGGAACGCAGGCGTTCGAAGCTGTCCTCGGCCTCGTGGTCCATGGCGCGGCCGGCCCGCTCCGAGACCTTCGTCGTCTCCAGCTCGGCGATGATCTCCTCGATGGTCGAGGCGGTGCTGGCGACGGGGAAGGTGATGTTCTTCTCGCCGAGGGAGCGGTAGCGCTTGCCTTCGCGGGCGAAGTAGAGCGGCACGACGGGGATGCCCTCCCGCTGCGTGTAGCGCCAGATGTCGATCTCGGTCCAGTGCAGCAGCGGGTGGATGCGCACGTGGGTGCCCTCGGGGAACTCGGTCTTGTACTGGTCCCAGAACTCCGGCGGCTGGTCGCGGAAGTCCCAGGCGCCGTCCAGCGTGCGCGGCGAGAAGACGCGCTCCTTGGCGCGGGTGGCCTGCTCGTCGCGCCGGATGCCGGCCAGGATCCCGCGGTAGCCTTGCTGCAGGACCTGCTTCAGCCCCTCGGTCTTGCGCGCGGCCGCCCGGGTCGCGGGCGGCAGGGTGGGGTCCATTTCGCTCTCGGGCGGGCAGTCGTGGACGATCAGGTTCAGCTCCCACTCGGCGGCGATGCGGTCGCGGAAGGCATAGACCTCGGGCAGCTCCATGCCGGTGTCGAGCTGGATCAGAGGGAAGGGGACGCGCCCGAAGAAGGCCTTGCGGGCCATCCACAGCAGGGCGTTGCTGTCCTTTCCGATCGACCAGAGCATCGCCAGCGGATCGACACGCGCGAAGGCCTCCCTCAGGATGTAGATGGTCCGCGCTTCTAGCTGATCGAGGTGTTGCATGGGTTGGCCCGCGCTGCGTGAAGGCCGGGGACGCTACCCGATTTTCCCCCCGGCCGGAAGCCTCGGTGCCCGGCGGCTTGCCGCACAACGGCGTTGTGGCTAAGTTCGGCCGGTCCTTTCCTCGAGGTTCCCCATGACGTCCTGGCGTCGCGGCGCCGTCATCGCGCTCTGTCTGCTGCTGCCGGCCTGCGGACTCCGGCCGATCTACGGCGACCAGGGGACCACCGCGAACGCCGACCTCTCGCGCGTCGAGGTCGCCACCGTGGAAGGGCGCGTCGGCCAGCGGCTGCGCAACCAGCTGATCGACCGGTTCCAGACGACGCCCCGTTCCGCAGCAGGACCGGACTACGTCCTGAACATCCGGCTGAACGTCTTCGACAACCTGTTCGACGACTCGCTCGACAGTGCCCAGCTTGCCAGCTCGGTGTCCCTGACGGCGAGCTACCAACTGGTCGACCGGACCGGACGCGCGGTCAATGTCGGGACAGCCAACGCGGTGATCTACAAGACCCCCGTCAGCGGCCAGTTCGCGCTGTTCGTGAACCAGCAGGATGCTTACGACCGTGCCATCGATCAGGTCGCCGGCGACCTGACGCGCCGGATCTCCCTATTCCTGGCCCGCGACGCCAGCTAGCCATCCATCGGGCTTCCGGGGCCTGTTGCGCTCTGCAAAGAAGGGCCTGCCGCGACAGGTCACCCGGCGCCAGGCCGGCATGATGGTAACCTGCGGTCAGGAATGCCGGCCAGCGTGGTGCCCATGCCAGTATCCCAGCCGCGGGCGGACGCCGCGATACGGTTCGTCGCCCCCTCGAGCATGGTCGTCGTGCCGCAGGGCGGCGGCCGGGTGAAGGTTTCCGTCCAGTCCTGCCCGACCGAGAAGTACGGCGTGGCGGTCGCGCATGTCTCGTTCGGCGGCGGAACGTCGATCAGCGGCACGACGACGCATCACATGATCGGCGTCGTGTGCTCGGACCCGGTTCCCGCAGAGCACATGATCGATGGCCGGCGCGTCCATCATCGAACCGGTCCCGGCGGCCTGTGCATCTGTCCAGCTGGCGCACGGCATTTCACGGCGTTCGGCGGTCCCATGGACGGCATCGTCATGCAGGTCTCGCCCGAGTGCCTGGCGCTCGCCAAGGCGGATCTCGCCGTGTCCGGCGCCACGCTCATCCCGCGGGTGGAGGGTGCGGACCGCGTCCTGACTCGGATCGCGCGGGTACTCGAGGCCGAAGCCGCGGCGGATCATCCGAATGGCATGCTGTTCTGGAGCAGCGTCACCGACGCGCTGCTGGCGCATCTGGCCGCGCACCACGTCTCCGCGGCGCCTGCACCGCGGCGCGCGCCGATGAACGCTTCGGCGCTGAAGCGTCTGGAGGAGTATATCCACGACAATCTGGCCGAGCCGCTCGACCTCGACAGCCTTGCCGCCGTCGTCGGCTGCAGCCGCTTTCATTTCGCCCGCCTCTTCCGCGCAACCGTGGGCGTGAGCCCGCACCGCTACGTCGTCCGCCGGCGTCTTCAACGGGCTCGCGCCCTGCTGCGCGTGGGCGAGGGGCCGCTTGCGCAGATCGCTGCGGCAACGGGCTTCAGCGACCAGAGCCACCTCAGCAACTGGATCCGGCGGGTCTATGGCGCCTCGCCGATGCAACTGGCTGGCGGCCGCTGAAGTCGCGCAAGAATCTACACGATCGCCGCCGCCTGCCCCGATTAGCCTCCCCTCACTTGCCTCCGGCACATGCCAACAGCACGAGGGGAGCGACGCATGCAGCAGCCATCGGCAGCGGGAAATCCATCAGCGGGAAATCCATCAGCGGGAAATCCATCAGCGGGAAATCCATCAGCGGGAAATCCATCAGCGGGAAATCCATCAGCGGGAAATCCGCCACCGGGAAGCGCGGCATGGATCCCGAAAGGGCTGTCGCCAGCCGAGAACCCGCACATGACCGACGACTTCGCGCGAATATACGAGCGGACGGGCAATCGCATCACCGCGCCGATCGCCATGGAGGGCTTCCGCCGGGTCGGATCCATCGGCGAGGGCACGCGCGTGCTCGACATCGCCGCCGGTGCCGGCGCGCTGAGCGTCCCGGCGGCCTACAGCGGCGCGTCCGTCCTCGCCGTGGACATCGCCCCGGGCATGGTGAACCTCCTGTCGGAGCGTCTGGCGCCATTCCCCAAGGCGGAGGCGCGCGTGATGGACGGGCAGGACCTGCAGATCGCGGACGACAGCTTCGATGCCGCCTTCTCGATATTCGGCGTCAGTCTCTTCGCGGATTGGCGCAGGGGATTGCGGGAACAGGCGCGCGTCGTCCGGCCCGGCGGCATGGCGTGCGTCGCGACCTGGCAGAGGCCTCCGGGCGGCGGGCCATTCATGATCATGGCGCAGGCCTTGCGCTCCGTCTTTCCCGACCGGGCGCCGCCGGCGCCAGCAGAGGGTTTCGTCGCCCTGTCCGATCCATCCCGGCTTGCCGCCGAAATGCGATCGGCCGGCTTCGCCGATGTCGAGGTCGAGGAGATCCAGGCCGTCTGGCATGGGCCGGCAGGCCCGGCCTATCTCGAGGAGGTGCGCGCCCTGAATCGCTACATGGCGCCGTATGTCGCGCTCAGCGATGATGAGCGGAAGAAGGTGGAGGATGCGATCCTTCGTGTCGTCGGGGATCTCGCCGTGGGCGACCGGCTCCGGATCGTCGCGCCGGTCCTTCTCGCCGTCGCCGGTCGCAGCTCCTAGCGGATGACCGCCGCCATGAAGCGGCACAGGCTCAACGCCTGACAGGGCGCCTCATGGCCGCGTCTCGCCATGCGGCGCCCCGGCGCGACATTCCCGTCCCGAGCGTTCCGCCCCCGGCGCGATGCGCTTCGGGCTTTGCGGCGCGGCGTTCGCGCCGGTGCCGGGCCTCAGAACTGCGGGCTGCCCGGGTCGACCCGTGTGCCGCCGGTCAGCGGAGCTTCGAACTCGCCGAGGTTCTTGAAGATCAGGCGGAAGAACACGGCGGTGCCGGTGTCGGACTCGACCCGTCTCAGCGTGTGATTTCGCGAGGCGCTGATCTGGAAGATCAGGCACTCGTCCGCATAGGTTCCCACCAGGAGGGATTCCACCGGACGCTCCTGGTCCAGGTCCCGGCTCTGCGCAACGCCGACGCTCCAGTACCGGTTCAGGCGCGAGGTCGCGTTCACGATCAGGCTCTCGTCCTCCGGCCGGCCGGCCGGCCCCGTGACCTCGTCGGTGTAGCGGTAGACCACACCGACGCGCAGCGCCGGCACGCCGCCCGACGCCGTGACCTCGGTCAGGCGCTGCTCCAGGTTGTCGGAATCCAGCCGGAACCGCGTCGTGGTCCGGAAATAGTCGTTCGGCTGGATCCGCAGGCGACCCACGAAATCCGAGGCCCTGTCCTCCAGGCCCGATCCCCGCGGGAAGCCCTGCTCGTCGATAAGCCGGTAGCTCTGCCCCAGGAACAGGTCGGAGAAGCCGGAGCCGAAGCCGTAGACGCCGGTCTCGACGCCGTAGGTGATGCGGCTTCCGGTCTCCAGCCTGTCGATGCCGGCATAGCGGCTGGCCCGGAACAGGTTGGTGTCGGCGAAATCGACGGTGGCGCTGTCCTCGTTCGGGATCGCGGGATCGGTGCCCAGTCGCGGGGCCACGGTGAGCTGGACCACCGGGTCGACGACGGCCTGCACCGTCCCGATCTCCGTCGCCATCGGATAGCGGGTCGTGATCTGGGCCTGCGGGAAGAGACGCAGGGTCTGATCGTCGCCGTTCTCGCCCGGCGCGCGGGCCTGGTTGACGAGCTCGACGTCGTAGAAATCGGCGCGGGTGCTGGCGGTGATCGTCGTGACCAGACCCGTCCCGGAGATCATCGTGCGCTCCCAGCCGGCCTCGCTGGACAGGCGCCGCACATTGGTGCCCTCGTCGCGGTGCAGGCCGAGCATCCCGAGGTCGAGCGACCAGCGACCGCCCAGCGCCGACCCGGGGTCGCCAAGCAGGCTGACCTCGCCGAGCGGGAGGATCAGCGGCTCGTCGCTGCTGGTGACGAAGGGGCGCAGGTCCTGGAAGTAGTAGCCGCTGGCCGCGGCGTAGTTGCGCCCGCGGAATCCTTCGATAATGGCGCTGGAG
This sequence comes from Arenibaculum pallidiluteum, assembly GCF_017355985.1. GTDB lineage: Bacteria > Pseudomonadota > Alphaproteobacteria > Azospirillales > Azospirillaceae > Arenibaculum > Arenibaculum pallidiluteum. The sequence continues at coordinate 160,163 of NZ_JAFIQU010000002.1, read as the reverse complement.
CGCAGCAGCGACTGGCTGGAGACGCCGTAGCGCTGCAGATAGGTGTCGTCGCTGGTCCGCTGGATCTGCGCTCCGGCCCGCCAGGTGTCGTCGAGGTCGACGCGCGCGTTGCCGAACAGGTGGCCGCGCCACTGATCCTCGCGCCGCACGGGGGTGCCGGTGATCGTCTCGATGCGGTCGGCGTTCAGGATGCTGCCGTCCAGGCGCAGCTCGCCGCGCCCGAAGCGCTGGCGGTAGGTTCCGGCCAGGCGCGGGCCGTCCTCGCTGCTGTAGCTCGGGGCGAGCGTCAGATCCTTGTCGGGCGCGATTCCGATGTAATAGGGGACGCTGGCGTATCCGCCGAGGTTCCCGCCCAGCGAGAAGGTCGGGGCCAGGAACCCGCTGCGTTGCTCGACCGAGGGGTCCGGATGGGACAGGAAGGGCGTGTAGAAGGTCGGGACGCCGAACATCTCCAGCCAGGCGTCGCGGTAGTAGACGTTCTTCTCGTCGCGGTCATGGACGACGCGGACCGCCTTGACCTGCCAGAGCGGCGGCCTGGTCGGGTCCTTCGCGCAGAGATTGCAGGGCGAGTAGACCGCATTGTTCAGCCGCGTGTAGCGGCCGTCCTGGGTGCGCTCGCCCTCGGGCGCGGCCATGCGGGAATTGTCCGAGAGCAGGGCGCGCACGCCCTGGATGAAGCCCTCCTTCATGTCGCGCGTGAGCTCGACATAGTCCGCGAAGTAGACCTCGGCCGTCGGCTCCAGCATCACCACGTTGCCGGTCGCCGTGACGACGTCGGTGCTGCGGTTGAAGGTGACGGAGTCGGCGAGCAGCACGCGGTCGCCCTGCGCCATCTCGACCTTGCCCGAAGCCACGACGACGTTCAGCTGCTCGTCATAGGTCAGCGTGTCCGCGTTCAGCAGGACGGGCTCCTGGCTTCCGGGCGCGCCCGCGGGGGGCTGCGCCGGTGCCTGCGCCTGGGGCTGCTGGGCGCGGGCGCCGGCTGCGGCGAGCGCTCCGGCGACGATGAGGCCCGACAACAGGGCGAGGCGGAACCTGGAGGACACGATGGGGCGGGGCTTCCGTGGAGGGAGCATCAGCTATCGTTACCCTGGGCAGGACGAAGGGAGCAAGGCGGAGTTGGCGAAGGGGGCCACGCCGGCAGCGCGCCGCTCAGGGCGCGGAAGCCTGCGTCTGGAGGACGGCGTGCTTGAAGTCCGGGACGAGCGTGCCGACCAGGGCCAGGGCGCGGTCGACGTCGCCGGCGCGGGCGGCCGCCTCCAGGTCGCGCAGCGCCTTCGAGATCAGCGCGTAGTCGATGACGCGGGGGGAGGCCCGGAAGATCCCGTCGCTTTCCGTGCGGCTGAAGGATTCGCTCGGCAGGAGGATCTCCTCGAACAGCTTCTCGCCTGGGCGCAGGCCCGTGAACTCGATCCGCACGTCCTTGTCCGGGCGCAGGCCCGCCAGGCGAATCATCTGCCGGGCGAGGTCCACGATGCGGACGGGTTCGCCCATGTCGAGGACGAAGACGCGGCCGCGCTCGTCCGGATGGCTCCAGCCATAGGCCGAGGCCTGGAGCACCAGCTCCACCGCCTCGCGCACGGTCATGAAGAAGCGCCGCATCTCGGGATGGGTGACCGTCAGCGGGCCGCCCGCCGCGAGCTGGCGCTGGAACAGCGGCACCACGGAGCCGGAGGATCCCAGCACGTTGCCGAAGCGCACGGTCATGAAGCGGGTCGAGCCGCCGGAGCCGTCCTGCAGGCCCACCATGTCGAGAGCCTGGCAGTAGGCTTCCGCGATGCGCTTGCTGGCGCCCATCACGCTGGTCGGGTTCACGGCCTTGTCGGTCGAGATCAGGACCATGGCCCGCGTGCCGACGGCGCTCGCCGCGTCCGCGACATTGCGGGTGCCGATGGCGTTGGTGAGGATACCCTCGTCCGGGTTCAGCTCGACCAAGGGGACGTGCTTGAAGGCGGCGGCATGGAAGACGAGCTCGGGCTGCGCCTCCTGCATCACGCGCAGAACGCGCTCGCGGTCCCTGACGTCGCACAGCACCGTGCGGCAGGCGAGGCCGGGATGGCGGCCGCGGATCTCCTGGTCGATCGTGTAGAGGTTGAACTCGCCGAAATCGACCATGGTCAGCTCGGCCGGACCAAGCGCCGCAATCTGCCGCGTCAGCTCGCCGCCGATCGTGCCGCCCGCTCCGGTGACCAGGACCCGGCGTCCGGCGACGAGATCGCTGATCGCGCCGCGGTCCAGCCGCGCCTGCGGGCGGCCCAGCAGGTCCTCGACCGCCACGGGCCGCAGCTCGATCTTGCCCTCGCCCAGGGCGTCCTTGAACTCGGTGAGCGATGGCAGGCGGCTCAGGGTCAGGCCCAGCTCCTCAGCCTTTTCCAGCAGGCTCCGGATCAGCGCTCCCTCGCCGTCGTCGTGCTGGCGGGTGAGCACCAGCCGCTGGGGCTGGATTCCCTTGCGCCGGAGATCCTCGACGATGCCGGCAAGCGACTCGACGGTCCCCAGCACCGGAACGCGCTGGATGGTGCGCCCGACGCGCCGTCCCTTGTCGTCGACGACGCCAACCACCCAGTAGGGAGCGTGCGGGTTCCCGGTCAGGGCGCGGATGAAATGGTCCGCCTCGTCGCCCGCGCCGACCAGGAGCACGGGGACCCGGCCCTCGCGCCGGGCGGAGTCGTTGAAGCTGATCCGGCCGTCCTTCAGGAGCCGGTAGCCGAAGCGCGGCCCGCCGAGCAGGGCGATCAGGACGAACCACTGGATCAGCGGAACCGACCGCGGGAAGGCGTCGAGGCGGCTGGCGAGGAAGGCCACCAGCACCGTGGCGAGGCAGACCGCCGAGGCGGCCTTCACGACCTGGGTCAGATCCGGCATGGAGGCGTAGCGCCAAATTCCGCGATAGAGCCCGAAGACGCGGTAGATCAGGGCCCCACACGCCATCGAGACGGGAATTCCCAGCAGCAGCGCCTGCCTGAACTCGCCCCACATCTCGCTGCCGACGCGCAGATACATGGCGAAGGCGAAGGCCAGGCCCGTCATGGCCACGTCGTGCACATAGGCGAGGGTGGCGCGTCCGGATCTCATGGGCCTGGGAAGTCGGTCTCGCAGCGGGCGGGGACGGCCGGACGGCCATGCGCCGCCCCTCAGGAAGGGCGCTCCGGCTGTCCCGATCGGGCAGTCATGAACCATTCCGCCGTGGCGCGCAAGCCGTCCTTCGCCGCCACCGGAGGCTGCCAGCCGAGGATCGTCCTGATGCCGGAATCGTCGACCTCGTAGGAGCCCAGCAGCCGGTCGGCGGCATCGCCCCGGCCAAGCAGCCGCGCGCCGGCCCGGATCAGCGCGGGCGGCACGGGAACCAGCCGTGCCGGCCGGCCCATCGCCTGCGCCAGCGCCTGCACCAGATCGGGCGTCGAGAGGGCGGGCCCGTCCTGGACGAGGAATGCATGCCCCGGCGCGCGGGGATGCTCGGCTGCGAGAGCCAGCGCGTCAGCGAGGTTCTCCACATGCACCAGCGAGCGCCGGTTCGCCACGGCCCCGAGCGGCAGCGGCATTCCTCGCCGGACGGTGGCGAGCAGCCTCAGGAAGTTGGCGCCGACACCCGGCCCGTAGACCAGGGGCGGGCGCAGCACCACGGCCTCGAGCGCGGAGGCGGAGGCGACGTCGAAAAGGCCGCGCTCGGCCTCCAGCTTGGAGATGCCGTAGGGGCTGGTCGGTGCCGGCACCGCCGCGTCGGTCAAGGGAGCCGCAAGCGGCCCGTCGGCCACCGATTTCACGCTGCTGGCCAGGACCAGCCGGCGCACGCCCACGGCGGCGGCGGTCCGGGCCAGCGCGACGGTGCCTGCGGCGTTTACGTGGCGGTATGCCGCAAGCGGATCGGTGTCGTCCTCCCGCATCCGGTGCACGCGCGCGGCCAGATGGATCACCGCGTCGACGCCCGCCAGCGCGGCGCTCCAGTCGGTCTGAGGGCCGATGTCGCCGACCACGGCGGCCTCGTGCGCCATGGCGGGGGTGCCGCCGTCGGGCGGGCGCCGCAGCGCTGCGCGCACGACATGGCCGCGGCGCGCGAGGGCGGCAAGCGTGGCCCGTCCGACGAAGCCCGTGGCGCCGGTGACGAGGACCCTCATGTCAGCGCCCGGCCCGCGCCAGGGAGCGCAGGAGGGCGAGCACGACGGCGGCGCCCGGCAGAAGCATGGCGGGTCCGGATGCGACCGCGGCGAGCGCCAGCGCCACGAGGGCGGCGTCGGCCGCAATCACCCGCCGGACCACCCGGGCGTGACTTAGGCCCGCCTGCACCGCACGCTGATAGAAGTGCTCGCGATGGGCCTTCCAGACCTGTTCGCCTCGGATCAGCCGGCGCAGCAGCGTGATGGTGGCGTCGGCCAGGAAGTAGGACGGCAGCAGCACCGCCGCCACCCATTGCCCACGGCCCGCCAGCGTCAGAAGCAGCCAGCCCAGCACATAGCCCAGCGGCACGCTGCCGACATCCCCCATGAAGAGCTTCGCGGGGTGCCAGTTCCAAACGAGGAAGCCGAGCGCAGCGCCTGCCGCAGCGGCCCCGATCCAGCCGGGCCCCGGCTCGAGCCCCGCGGCAAGCGCCACGGCGGCGACGCCGATGCCGACGGCCGCGGTCTCGGATCCCGCAATCCCGTCGATCCCGTCCATGAAGTTGTAGAGGTTCACGAACCACACCCAGGCCAGCCCCGCCACGAGCCGGTCGCCCCACAGCGGCAGCAGGCCCTGCAGGATCAGCGCGTCGGCAGGCATGGCCGCGAGCCCCGCGGCAACCGCCGCGGCCTGCGTCAGCAGGCGCAGGCGTGCGGTCAGGTTGCGGCGATCGTCGGCCCAGGACACGGCAAGCAGCAGGCAGCAGCCGCCGAGCACCGGGAAGGCCGCCGGAGGGGCTCCGCCCGCCAGCGCCGCGAGCACCATGGCGGGCAGCAGGGTCAGCATGATGCCCCAGCCGCCGCCGCGTGGCGTCGGCACGACATGGCTGCTTCGTTCGTTGGGTAGGTCAAGGATCGCCCGCCGGCGCAGCCAGGCGAGCACGAGGCGGGTCAACGCCGTCGAGACCAGGGCGCATGCGAGCATGACGGCTGCCAGGGCGAGCGCCTGGCCGGGCGGCGTTTCCAGGAGCAATCTCGAAGGAGCGTCAGTCGATGCCGTGGTAACGCTTGTACCACGCCACGAAGTTCGGGACACCGATTTCGATCGGCGTGCGCGGCTCGTAGCCGAGGTCCCGGCGGCTCGCGTCGATGTCCGCGAAGGTCGCCCGCACGTCGCCGGGCTGCATGGGCTCGAACTGAAGCTGCGCTTCGCGGCCCATCGCCTGCTGGATCAGCTCGATGAACCGCATCAGCTTCTCGGACCGGTTGTTCCCGAGGTTGTAGAGGGTGTGGCGCACGCCCAGGGCGTCGGGTTCGGCGGGCCGGTCCAGCGCCGCCAGCACGCCGGCGACGACGTCGTCGATATAGGTGAAGTCGCGCTCCATCTGGCCGCCGTTGAAGACACGGATCGGCCGGTCGTTGGCGATGGCATCGCAGAAGAGATAGAGCGCCATGTCCGGGCGTCCCCACGGCCCGTAGACCGTGAAGAAGCGCAGGCCGGTCGCGGTCATGCCCTGCGTGTGGCAGTAGCTGTAGGCGATCAGCTCGCCCGCCCGCTTGGTCGCGGCGTAGAGCGAGATCGGCCGATCGACGCGGTCCTCCACCGAGAAGGGCAGCCTCTCGTTGGCGCCGTAGACCGAGGACGTGCTCGCATAGACGAAATGCTCGAACCCCTTCATCTGTCGGGCCGCCTCCAGCATGACGACCTGGCCCATGACGTTCGCTTCGGCATAGGCATAGGGGTTCTCGAGCGAATAGCGCACGCCGGCCTGGGCAGCCAGATGCGCGACGCGCCGAACCGGCCCGGCGGCGGCGAAGGCGTCGGCGATGGCGGCGCGGTCCGAGACGTCGGCCTGGAAGAAGCGGAAGCCAGGCCGGTCCGCGAGACGGGACAGGCGGGCCTTCTTGAGGTCCACGCTATAGTAGTCGTTCAGGTTGTCGATGCCGACCACCGACTCGCCGCGGTCGAGCAGCGCGGCCGCCACATGGAACCCGATGAAGCCTGCCGCGCCGGTCACGATCGTCGTCATGCGGGGTCCTGAGCTGACAGAAAGCCTAGAGCCCGCTGGAACGGGCTGCCTTCTGGCGGCATACCGCATTTCCGGTGGTGCAGGCCATAGCGAATGAGCGAGGGGCGCCGGGCGCGGGCGCCTTGCACCTAAGGGGTTGCGCCTCGCCGAAAGGGCGAAGCCTGCCGTGAGTTGCCCCCTGCCGGATGGCCGGAGGGGAGGGCGGCCCCAACGCCCGAAAGTGCCCGATCGCCTGCGGGTGGCCGCCCGAGGCCGAGCACCGTCTCGGAGGCTCGATGGCCACCATTTTGCGGGCGTGGAAAAAATTTCAAGTGTAACGAATTATTCCGCACTGCACATAAAGGAGAAACATGCTGGTTCGATGTTCCCGGCTGCGACCGAGAAGTCGCTATTCTGCTAGAGTAAACGATAGAGGTTCATCATGAAGATTATTCTGCGCGCTTCTGCCCTGGCGATCTCTCTTGCGGCCGGTGCAGCCGTCGCAGACGAGCCGCCTGCCCAGGGGAACTCTTCCCGCGGCGCGGTTCAACTCTCGCAGCGGGGTGATGCATATGCCAATGAAAAGGCGCGGGACGTGCGCCCCGACACCTCGCCGACCGTCGACTCCATGCGGCGCCGGTCCTACGCCCGGAGCGGTTCCGACGACACAGTCGCAAAGAACAATTTCGACCAGGCCGTGACCGGGCCCTTCTCGCGCCGCTAATGACGACAAGCATTTAATCGGCAAAGATTAGGCATCGAAGGTGCGGCACGATGTGTCGCGCCTTCATTTTTTATGCAGATCTCTGAACCGGGCTCGAATATTGTTTTACGATTTCTGTGACATTGCCGCCGCACGGGCGATTCACGTTTCGGATGTAACCGAAAAGTCCGGCTTTGAAATGCGGCATTCACGGGCTGCCGACATCTAGCTAGTCGCGCGGGACAGTGCGTACACGGTGCAACGGCATCTTCGATGCCGGCTTCTCCAGGCCCCGTCCCGACGCACTCAGGCGCCGAGAGCTCGCATGATCGGAGGGACGCCATGTATGAAATGCATTTCCTGACGACACCCGAGCGCACCGGCCCGCGCCGCGGGACCGGGAACCTGCGCCCGCGCCGCGACGGCAATGGCGGCGGCGTGGTGCTGGTCAGCGAGGCATTGCGCGCACTCTGGTGCCGGTTGATGGAGTACCGCCGCCAGCGCCTGGACCACGAGTGCCTCCTGAGGCTGTCGGATCACCACCTGCGCGATGTCGGCCTGCGCCGTGTCGAGCTCGAGGGGACGGTCCGGTTCGTCCAGGTCGAGCGATGATGCCTGGGATCACAGGCGGCTTCGCGGCCAGGGCAGGGGGCGGGCGTGATCGTCGTCCCCACCCCGTCGTGCCTTGGCCGGCATGTCGGTTCTCGGCCGCGCTGCGGGCCGGGTGGCGGCATGTTCCTACGGCGGATGGAGGCGCAGGGCTGTGGATCCTTTGAGCCGCACCCGTGTACACTGGTCACGATCTTTGGTTGCTCGTGAAAGCGGCGGCGTCATGCTCGCGTTGCCAGGGGATTGTCCGCAGGAACGAGAGGGCAGTCGCGCCGGCAGGATATTCGCCGGGAGGCGCGCTGCCCTCGTCGGCATCGCATGCGTGGGGCTTGCGCTGCTCTCCTTGCCCGCCGGCTCCGACGGCCGCTTGGCGCACATGTCGGAGATCGAGCCGGTGACGCCGGTCGCCTCGGCGGAGAACCTCGACCCCCGGAAGGTGGAACTCGGCCGCAGGCTCTTCGGCGATGTCAGGCTGTCGCGCGACGGAACCCGGTCCTGCGCGTCCTGCCACATCCTCGAACAGGGTGGGGACGACGGCCTCGCGCGGGCGGTCGGTGCGGACGGCAAGGCACTCGACTTCAACACGCCGTCCGTGTTCAACGCCGCGCGCAACTTCCGGCTCAACTGGCGCGGCAATTTCCGAAGCCTCGAGGAGCAGAACGAGGCCGTGCTGACCGACCCGCGCCTGATGAACGCGCGCTGGCAGGACGTTCTCCCGAAGCTGCGCGCCGACAGGGGCTACGCCGCCGAATTCTATCGCATCTATGGCTCGGTGCCCTCCCGGGAAGGCGTTCTGGATGTGCTGGCCACCTACCAGCGCTCGCTGGTGACACCGAACTCCCGCTTCGACCGCCGGCTCAACGGCGAGGCCGCCGCCATCACGCTGGACGAGGAGCAGGGCTACCAGCTCTTCAAGACCTATGGCTGCGTGGCCTGCCACCAGGGGGAGAACTTCGGCGGCAACCTGTTCCAGAGGTTCGGCATCTTCGCCCAGGCCTTCGGCTTCGGAAACGGCGAGGTTCCGACCGATGCGGATCTCGGACGCTACAGCATCACCGGCCGGGACGAGGATCGGTTCGTGTTCCGCGTTCCCAGCCTTCGCAACGTTGCCGTCACCGCCCCGTATTTCCACGACGGGCGTGTGGCCACGCTGGACAAGGCCGTCGACGTAATGGCGCGCAAACAGCTCGGCCGGGAGATCCCGCGCCAGGATGTGACCCTGATCGTCAAGTTCCTGGAGACGCTGACCGGCGAGCATCCGGACGGTCCGCAGCCGCAGCCTCTCAATTTCGGGCTGCCCTGATGTTCATCCGGGCGCCATTTCCGTTCCTGATCGTCTTCGGGCTGCTGCTGGGCCTGACAATCCTGCTGGTGCACAGCGCGACGCCCAACGAAAGGCAGCATGCCCGCATCCTCGACGCGCTGCGGGCGCTCGACCTCGAGAATGCGTCGCTGCAGCGCGACGCGCTGCGCGCCCGGGCAGGAATGCTGCGCAACTACGATCCGCTAGTGCGATCCATCGATACGCTGCACCACGCTGCCAAGAGCCTCCAGGCCGCCGGGCAGATCGCGGAAGGGGACGCGCGCGTCGCGATCGAGCGCGAGGTCTCCGGGCTGATGGGCGCCATCGACGCTCTCGAGACGGCGACGGAGGAGTTCAAGTCGCGGAACGCGCTGCTCCAGAATTCGCTGGGAGCGTTCAGCAACATGCTCGGTCGTCTCGGACCGATCGCGGCGGATGGCAGCAGAGCCGCGGCCGAACTCGGCGAACTCGCCAATGCGATGTTCCGCTTCTCATTGGATTCACGGAAGGAGTCGATCCCCGAGATCGCCGCGCTCCTGCAGACGCTGGGCTATCATTCGGTCGAGGGCGTGCGGACGCTGATCGCGCACGGGCAGATCATCGTCGCGCTCCAGCCTGCGGTGGACGAACTGCTTGTGCGGCTGCAGGCCGTGCCGATGATCGACAGGGCCCAGGCCCTGCAGGAACGGTACCTCGATGCCTATGGGCACGCCGCGGCGCGCGCGGGGTTGTTCCGGATCTGCCTCTTCGCCGCGGCCTCGGCGCTCGCGGCCTATGTCGGCTACCTGGTCCTGAAGCTGCGCCGGAACGCCCAGACCCTGGAGGAACGCCTCAAGGTCGAAGGCGTGATCGCGGCCATCTCCACGCGGTTCATCAGCGTCCCGCTGGAGCACATCGAGGAGGAGATCGCCGACGGGCTCGCCAGGCTGGCTGAGCACGCAGATGTGGACCGCGCGCGCATCCTGATCGGCCCGGCCGGGGAGGAGTCCTCGGTTCGGCGGGAATACGCCTGGCAGCGGGACGGAACCGTGGATGCCACCGGCGAGTACTGCGATCTTGTGGCCCTGGCCACGGATGTTCCCGGCTCGATGGCGGGGCTCCACGGGATGGTCTACGCGCCGCGCGTGGCCTCGCTCCCGGATGGGCCTAAGAAGGACAGCCTGATCTCCCGCGGGATGAGGAGCTGGCTTTCGATCCCGCTGGGCCACCCAGATAGGCGCCTGGGCTATCTGATCTTCGAGACCTTCAGGAAGGAGAAGTACTGGCCCGAGGACGACCTGGCCCTGCTGCGCATGGCCGGCGAGATCTTCGCCAACGCGATCGAGCGCCAGCGCAACGAGCAGGAGCGCGAGGCGCTGGAGGCGCGGCTGGCTCAGGCCCACCGCCTGGAGTCGCTGGGAACCCTGGCGGGCGGCATCGCCCACGAGTTCAACAACATCCTCGGCGCGATCCTGGGCTACGGCGAGCTGGCGCTGTCGGCGATGCACCGGGATAGCACGACGCGGCGACACGTCGAGCAGATCATGCGTGCGGGCACCCGGGCGCAGGCGATCATCGACCAGATCCTCGCCTTCAGCCGCCGCCGCGAGCGCCAGTACCGGCCGATCGCCGCCGCGCCGGTCGTTGCGGAGGCGATCGAGCTGATCCGCGCGTCCTTCCCGGCGACGCTCGTCCTCGAGCTGCGCAAGGGGGCTCCGGACGCCACGATCATGGGCGATGCCACCGAACTGCAGCAGGTGGTCATGAACCTGTGCACCAACGCGGCGCATGCCATGGACGCGCAGGGAACGCTGGAGGTCGGGCTCGACCGCATCGACATCATAAGGGACCAGGTGCTGTCGCACGGCCGGCTCGCGCCGGGAAGCTATGTCCGCCTGACGGTGAGGGACACGGGCCATGGAATCGCGGCGGGCGCCATGGAGCGCATCTTCGAGCCGTTCTACACCACGAAGGCGGTTGGAAGCGGCACGGGACTCGGCCTGCCGGCGGTGCACGGGATCGTCACGGGCCATGGCGGGGCACTGAACGTCCGCAGCCGACCCGGGGCAGGGAGCACGTTCGAGGCCTATTTCCCCCGGACCGATGATCCCGCGGTCCTCGATGACGATGTCGTGGACACGCCTACCCCGCGCGGAAGCGGCGAGACGATCCTGATCATCGACGACGAGAAGCAGCTCGTCCTGCTGGGCGAGGAGATGCTGGCCGCGCTCGGGTACGAGGCGGTCGGCTTCGACAGCCCCAAGGCGGCGCTTGCCGCCTTCCGGGCCGCTCCGCAGCGGTTCAACATCGTACTGACGGACGAGGTCATGCCCGAGATGACGGGCACCGAGCTGGCGGGTCGTCTCCACCGCATCAGCCCGGATGTGCCCATCGTCCTGATGACGGGGTATTCGGCGGCCAGCAGCACGCCGCGCCGGCAGGCCGCTGGCATCCGGGAGGTCCTGCGCAAGCCACTGCGTTCGCGACCGCTCGCGGAGTGCATCGCGAGGCAACTTGCGGCCGTCCAGAAATCCCGGAGCGAGATCCCGATATAGCGGGATGGTCAATTCGTAAACGCCGGGGCAATGCCACGGGACTCCAGTTGTAAATCTGCCGCGGCACCGACCGGAATTCGCTCCGGTGGCGCGGAGCGTGAGGTGCAGAAGACATGGCGACCAAGCACGTGCTCATCGTGGATGACGATCCGGCGATGCGCGACATGATCAGCAATTATCTAGCCAGCCATGATTTCGAGGTGAGCACCGCGGCTGACGGCAGCTCGATGGCACGCATCGTCGCGCGCAAGCCCGTCGACTTGATCGTTCTCGACCTGAAGCTGGCCCACGAGAACGGCCTGGATCTCATGCGGGAGCTCACAGGCGCGACGGACGCCCCCGTCATCATCGTCACGGGGCATCGCGGCGAGGAGGCGGACAAGGTCGTCGGGCTCGAACTCGGGGCCGACGACTACATGACCAAGCCGCTTGGCCTGCGCGAACTCGTCGCGAGGATCCGGGCCGTTCTGCGGCGGGCCGAGCGCATGCAGCGGGTGAGCCGCAGGGCCGAACGGCACACCTACCGGTTCGCCGGGTGGCAGCTCGAGACGCGCATGCGCCGCCTGATCTCTCCGACCTCCGAGGCGCTGCGGCTGACCGCGGGCGAGTTCAATCTCCTGATGGCCTTTCTGCGTTCGCCCCAGCAGGTCCTGACGCGGGAGCAGCTTTTGGCGGCGAGCCGGGTGCACGACGAGGAGGTCTACGACCGCAGCATCGACGTGCTGATCCTGCGCCTGCGACGCAAGCTCGAGGCCAATCCGAGCGATCCGACGCTCATCAAGACGGAACGTGGTGTCGGCTACGTGCTCGCGGTTCCAGTGGAGGTCCTATAATCGCCCGCGGCGCGGAACCGCCTCCCTGGCGCGGAGGCGCGCCTTCGGATGTAACGCGATCCCGGAGGGCTGAAATCGGCGGATAACATGCTCGGCCTAGTTTCCTCCGGACCAAGCGGTCGGCGCGAGGCCCGGCATGTCCCGGACCAGCGCCTCGGCGCCGCGCAGGATCCGGGTCCGGGAAAGGGATCGACGATCGTGTCCGAAGCCCAAGCGCACATGCAGCGATTCACCCTCGAGGACCGCGAGATCGGCGAATACGTCACCCCGGCCGGAAGCCGCCTCATTCCCTCCACGTTGCCGGCCATGCGGGATCCCGCCGTCTATGCTGATCCGGATCGCTACGACAACAGGCGCACGGACCATCCGCGCGCGCATATGGCGTTCGGTGCCGGGCCACATCGGTGCCTCGGCGAGGCACGCGCACGCGCGGAGCTGCAGGAAGGGCCGGCCGCGCAGGCGGAGCGTCGGCCGCAGCTCCGCCCGATCGGCGCCCCGTTCGTGATCTCCGGGCATTCCGGCATCCGTCGCGTATCGGAACTGCGCGTCGGCTGGTCCGTGTCCTGAGGCGGCGCGCTGGCACCGCTTTTACGTGCCGGGACGAGGGGGCGGGCGTGTTCCTGAACCGCATCCGGAGGGCCCTAGGGCGCCTGCTCCGGCGCCGGTTCCGGCGCCGGTTCCGCCGGCTCAAACGCGCTGACGCCTTCATGCTCGACGATATCGGCCTTGCGCGCGGCGAGCTCCGGAATGCGCTGCGACACGGGCGGGACTGCGGGATCCTGTAGGCTCACCCGGCCTATTTCCGCGAGACAACCACGCTCCTCACGACGAGGTCAGCCTTCCCCTCGCACCACAGCCGGATGTTCTGGTCGGCATCCGTGGCCTCTCCGGCGATGGTGAATGTGTGCGAGAGGACAATCTCCGCCCGCTCCGCGGCCTCGACCGAATTCAACGGAGCCGAATAGGTCACGGCCTCTCCCCGCCCGCTGCCCGACAGCGCCTCGAACTGGCAGAGCTGCGTCGGCTCGCTCGGGACATTGGCGAAGGACAGCGTCACCTTCCACTCGTAGCTTCCTGGGCCGAACCGGAAATAGGGCCCGAAGAGGACGTGTGTGGGCTGATGGCCGGCCTTGGCGACCAGGATGGCGTCGGGAAGGATCGGAAGGGGATCGACGAGTCGCGAGCGCAGGTCGGAATGCCGCAGCGAGACCTCGGGTCGCGCCGCGGGCAGGCGCTTGGCGAGGCCGAACGGCGATCCCTCCGGCGCCAGGCGCTTGATGAAGGCGCGGATCTCGTCCTCCGTCGCGCCGGCGGGCGCCAGATGCACCCGGTTCCCGTTCAGGTCCCAGCGGCCCATGTCGACGAGGCCTTCGAAGGCGTAGTTCGTCCGGTAGTCGAAGAACCGGTTGTAGTCGCGCCCCATCTCGCCCGACGGCCCGACCCAGGAAGCGAAATAGGTCGGCTTGCGGTCGAGGACGTATTGGGGATCGCCCTTCTCGTGTCCCGCGGCCCCCCGGCCGAGATTGGGAACCTTCTTGTGGGCGATGTGGATGTCGCCGAGCCCGAGCGTGTCGATCGAGGGCAGTTCGCTGAAGTACGGGATGGCGCCGGCTGCGTCCGTGGCGACGCTGGCGCCCTGGGGGGCGTTGTTCTTGAGGTAGACGCCCAGGGAGGCCCAGCCGATCAGTCCCGGCATGTCCCCGAAGCGGTGCGGATGGGTTGCGAGGCCATGGAGGACCACGGCCGCCACCACGCTGGCAATGGTGGTCCGGAGGACCGGGCGTGCCGCCTGGATCCCCTGGTGGCGGGACGAGAGCGCGCGGGCGGCCTGGTCCACGGCGAAGGACAGGGCGACGACCGTGCCGACCAGAACGATGACGAGAGCGTGATAGATGAACCTCTCGCCGAAGTGGTCTCCACCGACTGCCACCGTGTAGGCGAGATAGACGAAGAGCATGGCGATCAGCAGCAGCCGGTCGCGTTCCTTCTGGTCGGCCGCCAGGGGTTCGATCGCCAGGGCCTGGCGGTGGCGGCGGATCGCGCGGACCAGCAGCCACACGCCGATGCCTGCCGCGAGCGCCAGGGCGAGCATGACGACGCCGAACAGGCCCATCCGCGACAGCATCTCGTGGATGTACTTCAGTCCCCGCGCGGCGCTGTTCCAGGGCGTGCCGACCTTTGCATAGAATGTGTTCGGCAGCATGTAGCCGTAATAGGCCCAGCGCAGCGCGAAATACGTCCCGAAGATGGCCGCGAATACCCCGGAGAAAACGAGGAAGCGGCGGGTCCAGGGCATCAGCGTCCGGAGCTCGAGCCAGCCTGAGGAGGGCGCGAGATGCCGGTCCGACCACAGCAGGTACAGCGCGGAGAGGCCGACCAGGAGGACGCCCTCGATCCGGGTCATGCATGCGCCCGCGAACAGAAGCGCAGCCAGCACGGTCCTGCCGGTGAGCAGCGCGTAGATCGCGAAGCCGTACAGCATCGGATAGAAGGTGATCTCGAGCCCCCAGGTGGACAGGACGGCCAGCCGCGGATCCAGGGCCAGGGCGGCGGCGAGCAGGATGCCGGGCAGCGTGCCCACCGTGTGACGCGCGAGCAGGAAGACGGCGACGATGATCCCCACGGCCGACAGGATGCCGAGCACCTTCACCAGCGGCTCCGCCGGATAGCCGAAGTAGAGCGGCGGCGTCATCAGCAGGGTCCACAGGAAGTTCGTGTATCCCTCGACCCTCTCGTCAGCGTTGAAGTTGAAGCCGTGCCCCAGGACGAAGTTCTTGGCATGACGCAGGGAAATGTAGGCGTCATCGATGATGAAGCCTTTGTGCATCAGCTGTTCGTAATAAAGCGCAAAGAAGCAGAAGGTGACCGCCGCGAGGAACAGCAGCGTGGCCGCGGCCCACCCCTTGACGGCATTCCAGCGCAAATGGGGGGAGGCGGGCGAAAGCGGCATATCAGACTGATCCCGTGGTGACGCGTGGACCCGGCGAGTGCGGTGGGCCGGCCTGCGTGCTGCGATGAGGACTGGCCCCAATTGTGCGTGCGGCCGTTCGGACGAGGCGCGAGCGCTTCGGGCGGCGCTTCTTAATATCGAACGGGCTCCCGATGTCAATCGAACCCGGGGCGGGCGGAGGCGGTGGGCAGGAGCCCGCGACTATGCCGGCCTCCCGAAGCCGAGGGCCTGGGCTGGGGTGATCCCGAGCCTGCGTCTCGCCATAACGGCCATGGTCACGGCAACGCCCAGGCTGGCTGCTCCCGTGGCCAGCGCCGCCCCCAAGATCCCCAGCGGAGGGATCAGCGCCAGGTTCAGGATCACGTTGGCGAGGGCCGAGGCCGCGAATGACCGCGCCGCGTCCCGTTCGTGGCCGGTCATTGTCAGCAGCAGCGCGACCGGACCCATGAAGCACCGGATCGCGAAGGCGACGGCAAGGATTCGCAGCGCGATGGCGCCCTCGTCGAAGCCCGGGCCGAACAGGTCGAGGATCCACGGCGCGAAGGCGATCAGCGGGATCGCCGCAGCGATGCCGCCTCCGGCCCCCAAGCGCGCGGTGACCCGGAGGGCCTGCAGCATCTCCTCGCGCTCGCCGCGGGCGAAATGGGTTGCAAGCACCGACCCGAAGACCGAGCCGACAGCATTATGGGTGAAGTAGACGAGGTCGGCCAGCGCCGCCGCGACGGTGTAGATCCCGACCCCCGCGACCCCGTCCAGGGCGCCCAACATCACGATGTCGGTGCGCTGCATCACGAGCTGCGTCCCGGCCATGGTCCCCAGTGCCAGCGCGGAACCCAGCCAGGCGCGCGGGCGCGCCTCACGGGGCGTTCCCGGCAGCGCGCCGCGGATCGTCGCTGGCTCCATTGCCACCACGGCGACCAGCGCGGCGAGGATGCCGATGGCCGTGAAGGTCATGGCGAGCTGAGGCGCCGGCGCGAGCCCCCCGAGAGCGGCCGCGCCGAGCAGTGACAGGACGATCGCGTCGCGACCCACCCGCTCCGGAAGGATTCCGTGGATCACGCGGCCGACCCCGCACAGGAGCGCCGCATGGAGCCGCAAGAGCGCCATGGGCACCAGCGCGGCGAGGCCGACGAGGAACGTCGCCTTCAGCTCCCGATCCGGGGCGAATTCCGAGACCAGCATGGCACCGCCCGCCGCGAGCGCGACGCTCAGGCCCGAGACCAGGAGGCGGACGTGGCGGCGCAGGCCCAGCAGGAGGGCCCAGGCTGCCGTCGCGCGCAGGGCCGCAACCTCGCGCAGGACCAGCATGTCGTGCCCCATCACGGCGGCCCAGGCGAGCAGGTTCAGCCAGGTCCAGACATAGGCGTAGACGCCGAAGGTCTCAGCCCCGAGCCAATGGGCCAGGGTCACCTGCAGCAGGAAGCCCAGCGCCATGCCGACCGCGTTCACCAGAAAGGTGGCCGCGCCGCCGCGGAACAGGCGGCCCGCGACGCCGCCGAGGAGCGGCGCGGCCGCGGCTCTCATGCGTTCCGGCGTCAATCCCGCCCGCCTGCTGCCGGGCGCACGGCCGCCGGGAGGCGCAGCAGCGGCCGGCGGTCACGCGGACCGGATTTCCGATTCGGGGTTCTTAGGCTGTTGTAAACTCGGATCGGCGTACGAACTCTTGTGCAGAGGTCCATGAGGACTTCGCACATGCTGCGTGCGGAACGGCATCGGTCGTGCCAGCCCCGCACCCCGGAGGGCTGGGCACAATGGTTCATGGAATTTCGGTGAGCTTGGAGCGCCCCGATGTGGGCGGCGGCTGCCCGGCAGTGGCGTTTTCGTCGCGGCCGAAGTATGACCTTTGGGCTCAGCCCCTCGCAAGCAAAATGATCCTCCACGTCATCACGACCATCAACCGCGGCGGCGCCGAAAACCATCTGGCGGAACTCGTCCGGGGACAGGTCAAGCGTGGCCAGGACGTGGCGGTGGCGTTCCTGAAGGGCGACGGGTACTGGGCCCGGACCTTCGAGGAGATGGGCGTTCGGGTCTATCCGCTGAAGCTCCTGCATTACGGCGATATCGCGCCTCTGAGAACGCTGCGCCGGCTGATCCGCGAGCTCGATCCCGACATCGTGCACGCACATATGCCGCCTGCCGAGGTGTATGCCCGCCTCGCCCTGATCGGAGACCGGCATACGCGCTTCGTGATCACGAAGCACAACGACGAGCCCTTCGCCCGTCTTCCCGGCAGCACGCGTCTGGCGCGCTGGACGGCGGCGCGCGCGGCCCGGATCATCGTGATCTCCCAGGCCGTCGAGCGCTACTTCGCCGACCGCCCGTGGCGCCTGCCCTCCGAGCGTATGAGCGTCATCCCCTACGGCCTCGATGCCGAACCCTTCGACACCGTCGGCCACGACCAGGTTCAGGCTCTCCGGCAGAGCTGGGGTGTGGCCGAAGGCGTTCCGGTCTTCGGCACCGTCGCCCGCCTGGTCCGCCAGAAGGGGCTCGACGTCCTGCTCACCGCCTTCGCCCGCGCCTGCGCGGAGCTTGGGCCCGGAGCACGCCTCGTGATGGTCGGGTCGGGGCCACTGGAGGGCGAGCTGCGCGCCCAGGCCGACGGGCTTGGCGTCGGGTCCCAGGTGATCTGGGCCGGGCAGCGCACCGACGTGCCGCTCCACATGAAGGCCTTCGACGCTTTCGCGCTGTCCTCGCGCTGGGAAGGCTTCGGTCTCGTCCTCCTGGAGGCCATGGCCGCCGCGCGCCCGGTGGTTGCGAGCCGCGTCAGCGCCATTCCCGAGCTCGTCGAGGACGAGGTCACGGGGCTGCTCGTTCCGCCCGAGGACCCCCAGCGCCTGGCAGCCGCCATGCTTCGCCTGCGGGACCCGGCGCTACGCAACCGGCTCGGCGAGGCCGGGCGCAGGAGCTTCGATCTCGGCCTGCGGATCGACGACATGGTCGAGCAGACGCTCGACGCCTATGGCATGTGAGGGCATATGTGCGGCTTGACCGGCATCTTCGAGCGCGATGCCGCCATGCCCGCCGAGGCGTTGGAACGGCGCGTCCGGGCCATGGCCGGTGCACTGAGCCATCGAGGTCCTGACAGCGCCGGCGCCTGGGCCGACCCGCGCGTCGGCGTCGCGCTGGGACACCGCCGCCTTGCGATCGTGGATCTGTCGCCGGCCGGCCATCAGCCCATGACCTCCGCCGACGGCCGCTGGACGACCGTCTACAACGGCGAGATCTACAATTTCCGCGAGCTCGCCCGCGCGCTCGAGGCCGCGGGAAGGCCGCCCCGCGGCGGCTCGGACACGGCCGTGCTGCTGGAGGGCTTCTCCCTGTGGGGCGTGCGGGAGACGCTGGAGCGCGCGAACGGAATGTTCGCCGTGGCGCTGTGGGACAGGCAGGAGCGCTGCCTGTACCTCGCGCGCGACCGGCTCGGCATCAAGCCGCTGTACTGGGCGCGGCAAGGCGAGTCCTTCTTGTTCGGCTCGGAGCTGAAGGCCCTGCGCGCCGGCTCCCCCGGCGCCTTCGGCATCGACCCCGCCGCGGTCGCTGCCTATCTGCGCTTCGCCTACGTGCCTGCGCCGAGCAGCATCTATCACGGCGTCCACAAGCTGCCGCCCGGCCACATCCTGACGATACCCGCGACCGGCGAACCCCGGCTCGACTGCTTCTGGGACCTGGCGGAGGTCGCGGCAGCGGGGCAGGGGGACCCGCTGCGGGCGCCGCCCGAGGAGATCGCCGACAGGCTCGAAGCGCTGCTGCGCGATGCCGTCGGCCTGCAGCTCGTGAGCGACGTGCCCCTTGGCGCCTTCCTGTCGGGCGGAATCGACAGCTCTACGGTGGTTGCGCTGATGCAGGCGCAGGCCGACAGGCCCGTGCGCACTTTCTCCATCGGCTTCGGGGAGGCCGGCTTCGACGAGAGCGCGCATGCCCGCGCCGTGGCCCGCCATCTGGGAACCGACCACACCGAGCTGATCGCTACGCCGGGTGACGCGCTGGCCCTGGTACCCGAGCTGCCGCGCCACTATGACGAGCCCTTCGCCGACATCTCGCAGATTCCCACGCTGCTGCTCTCGGCGCTGACGCGCCAGCACGTCACCGTCGCCCTGTCGGGCGATGGCGGCGACGAGCTGTTCGCGGGCTATTACCGCCACGCGGCGGTGCCGGCGATGTGGCGCCGGCTGGCGCCGATCCCGCGTCCGCTGCGGTGCCTCGCCTCGCGCGCGCTGGGCGCGCTAAGCCCCGACGTCTGGCAGGCGATCGGCCGTGCCATTCCCGGCCGGATCCGGCCGGCGCAGCTTGCCGACCGCGCCCACAAGGCGCTGGACGCGCTGGGCGCCGACGGCCCTGACGCGATCTATCGCCAAGTCGTCAGCCAGTGGCGAGCTCCGCTGGATCTCGTGCGCGCCGAGGCCGAGGCGCCGAGCCCCGTGATGGCGCAGGGCGCTGCCGGCTTCCTCGCCGACCCCGTCGCGCGCATGCGCTACCTGGACCTGCTCACCTATCTGCCGGACGACGTCCTGACCAAGGTGGACCGCGCCAGTATGTCGGTCGGGTTGGAAGCCCGCGTGCCGCTCCTGGACCACAGGGTGGTCGAGTTCGCATGGCGCCTCCCGCGCGAGGCGCTCCTGGGTCCCAATGGGGGCAAGCTGCCACTGCGCCGCGTGCTTTACCGCCACGTGCCGCAGGCGCTGGTCGAGCGCCCGAAGATGGGCTTCAGCGTGCCCCTGGCGGCCTGGCTGCGCGGGCCGCTCCGCGACTGGGCGGAATCGCTGCTGTCCGAGAGGCGTCTGGCGGAAGGCGGGCTGATCGATCCTGTACCCGTGCGGGCTGCCTGGGCGCAGCATCTGTCGGGCCGGCGCAATCTCCATCAGCCCCTTTGGACAGTGCTGATGCTGCAGGCTTGGCAGGAGGCCCAGAAGGGGGCCGGCATCAGGGCGGCTGCCTAGCCGGAGCCCCGCTCGGGCGCTGCCGGTCCATCCAGCAGACGCCGGTAGAGCGCCACCGTCTCGGCACCGATCGCGGCCGAATCGAAGCACTCCTCGACCAGGTGTCGCGCCGCCGCGCCGAACCGCGCCCTGAGTGCGGTGTCGTCAGCCAGGGTCGCGATGGCCGCCGCCAGGGCGTCGGGATCACCGGGGGGCACGCGCAGCCCGTCGACGCCGGGGAGCGCGATCTCGCGGCATCCCGGAACGTCGGACGCGATCACCGGCCGGCCGCAGGCAGCGGCCTCCAGCAGGCTCTTGGGCAGCCCCTCGCCGCCCAGCGAGGGCTGCACGGCGATGTGGGCCTCGGCCCAGACGGTGCGGATGTCGTCCACATGCCCGCGCCAGGTGATGCCCGGCTCCGCGGCCAGGCGGCGCAGCTCGTCCTCCGGCAGCGATCCGGGATTCTCGGGATCGGGCGCACCGGCCAGCAGCAGGTGCGTATCCGAGCCGCGGGCGCGCAGAAGCCGGTGCGCTTCGACAAGCGTACGCAGGCCCTTGATCGCGATCATTCGCCCCACATAGGCGACAGTGACGGGCCCGGATGGCTCGGGCAGCGCGGGATAGCGGCCGAGATCGATACCGGAACCGCGTATCACGGCGGTGTGCCCGGGCACGGCGGCCCCAAGCGCCAGCAGCCGCTCCAGGTCATCCCCGTTCTGCAGCAGCAGGACCGTTCCATGCCGCCGGCTCAGCAGCCGCAGGACCGCCGTGATGGCGGTGCGGATCACTGCCGCGCGCGGCCCGGGATCGGTGAAGGCGAAGCCCAGGCCGGTCAGGGCGCCGACCACGGCCGGGATGCCGGCGATCCAGGCCGCGATGCCGCCGAGCACCGCCGGCTTCAAGGCCACGTGGTGGACGATGTCCGGCCTCTCCCGCCGGTAGAGGCCGGCAATCTCGGCGATCGCGGCAAGAGCGGCGAAGGGGTTGTGGCTGCGCCGGCGCCAGCGCAGGGGGTGAAGCCGGAATCCCTCGGCAGCAATCCGCTCGCCATGGGCTGCAACGCGGGTCGCGACAGCCACGTCGAAGCCGGCCTCGCGGGCCGCCCGCGCCATGGGCAGGCGGTGGGACCAGAAGTACCAGTCCTCGGTGACGAGGTAGAGAAGCTTCGGGTGAGACGGCAAGAGGCTATTCCTGACCCTGTCCGGTGTGATCGGCGGGCCCGCCCTCCGGGTCGCTCTCGGCGGCCGGAGCCGGGCCCGAGAGCTTGGTCTGCATGGCGGTCGCCGCGTCGCGCAGCGCCGAAAGCTCGCGGAGATAGTCGGGAATGGAGCCTGGCATCGGCTGATCGAGGAAGCTGATCGTCAGGGTCTGCGGGTCGATGGCGCGCAGGTACGACGCCTTCTTGCCCTGGATCCGGATGAAGCCGGGCGGCACGATGGCCTTGTCGATGATGTCGAAATGCGGAGCCTGGCCCCAGACGTCCAGGGCGTGGACGTGTTCGTCATAATGCTCGAACCGGTTTCGCACCTGCTTGCTCAGGATGATGCTGTCGTCGGAGATGCCGAGCTCGGTACGCAGGCTTGCGGCGCGGCGCTCCATCTCCTCGGTCCGGCGCTCGGCCTCCTGGCGGGGCAGGGTGCGCGTCGCGCGGACCGGCCTGGGATTCAGGATCTTCGCAACGTTGCCCACGGCGACCACGAAGGCCTGAACATGGAACCAGATCAGCAGGTGGCGCCGCTTCGCGTCCTCGGGAGAGGCCGGCTTCCACTGCCGCAGGGCCGAGACGATGTTGGTCCCGGCGAGGAGCGCGTAGTCGCACTGCTCGATCACGCGAGCCAGCAGCACGTAGCGGGTTATCACGTTCATCGTGCTGGGACTCGTCCTGAACCGCGCCACGGCTTCGGGGCAACGCGCATTTCCATACTAGCACGGCGCTGCACAAAAGGGGTAGACGATCCCCCCGGCGGTGGGTTGCTGAGCCGAAACGAATTTGCCAGCCGCCGGGCACCATCAGGGCGCTCCTGTCAGGACATGGGGCTACCACCCCGCCCGTTGAAGTGGCGCACCCCGGAAGAGGCGGCCGCCGATCCCTCTCAGGGCTGGCGCGGCGCTGGGGTGGGAGCTGCGCTCCACCGCGGCTGGCGGGAGAATATGTAGAACTGGCGTGCGCCGTAGTTCCAGAGGAATGCCACGCCCGTGCCCGCGATCTTGGCCAGCATGGTGTGCAGGACCGCCCATTCGACCAGCAACGCCATGGTCGCCAGATTGATGGCAAGGCCCACTCCGCTGACGATGTAGACCAGCGCGAACTCCTCGGCGGCCGACCTGCCCCTGCGCAGGAAGGCGACACGCGTCGACAGAAGATAGTTGACGAGCGTCGCGACCGTGAATCCTGCGAGGGACGCTGGAACATAGTGGATGCCGGTCGTGGTCGAGACGGCCAGGAAGACCGCCCACTCGACCAGCGCGCTGACGCCGCCGACGCCCACATAGACCGCAAAGGCGGGAACGTAGTGTCCGACGCTCCGGATCAGCTCGGCCATCTACCCCGCCAGCGAGTACTTCGCGATGCAGTACAGCGCTCGGAAGCCGTCCTTGACCCCGATCTTCTTGCCCTGCTCGTAGGTGCGGCCATGATACGAGATGCCGACCTCGTAGAACACGTAGCGCTTCCTGGCGAGCTTGGCCGTGATCTCCGGCTCGACGCCGAAACGGTCCTCCTCGATCCGGATCGACTGGATCACCTCGCGGCGGAACGCCTTGTAGCAGGTCTCCATGTCCGTGAGATTGAGGTCGGTGAAGGCGTTGGAGAGCAGGGTCAGGAACCGGTTGCCCATCATGTGCCAGAAATAGACCACGCGGTGCGCCTCGCCGCCGACGAAGCGCGAGCCGTAGACCACGTCGGCTCCGGCGTTCAGGATCGGTCCCAGCAGCTTCGGGTAGTCGGTGGGATCGTATTCGAGATCCGCATCCTGGATCAGCACGACATCGCCGGTGGCCGCCGCGAACGCCGTGCGCAGCGCCGCTCCCTTGCCCTGGTTCCGCTGGTGGTAGATGACCCTGTCCACCAGCGGCTCGATCTCGGTCCGCAGGATGTCGCGGGTGCCGTCGACGGAACAGTCATCGACGATGATGATCTCTTTGCGGGGGACGTTCGACGACCGGACTCGTTCGACGATCTCGCGGATGCTGCTGCGTTCGTTGTAGCAGGGGATGACGATCGACACGACGTAGCTGTCGGGATTGATCGCCTGCTTGTCGGCTGTCATCGGATCCAGTCGCCGGGAGGAGGGGTCGGCCGGGGAAGATATGTGTTCTCTGGGGCGGTTATTACGCCAGGATGCAAGGCGGGCGCAAATCCAATCGCCGGTGCGACCGGACGCTGCACGATGCAATGCGCCGGGTCAGCGGGTGCACATGAGCTCGTACTGGCGGCGGGCGTCGATCTCGCGCCATGCGATCCTTCGCGGCTGGCGCGCATGCGATATCTCGAAGACCTCGAAGCCCTGGTCGACCAGCGAGGAGACGAGCTTCTGCGGATCCTCGAAGTTCGCCACCATGGGCCCGTTCAGTTCCATCACGATTCGGAGATTCCGGTTGTTCCGGATCAGGTCGCGGGCGCCGGCAAGGATCAGGGGCTCGGCCCCTTCCGCGTCGATCTTCAGCACGTCGACGCGGCCGGTGCCGGCCAGCCGCTCGTCCAGGGTGATCGCCTCCATCACGATGGTGGTCTTCGTGTCGGCATGGGCATCCAGATAGTCCTTGCCGAAGTCGGCGATCGAACCGGAACCCAGATGACGGCCGAGGCAGTTGAACTCGATGCTCCGCTTCCGGTCGGCGACGAGGCTCTGCTCTGCCGTCACGTTCCACAGCAGGTTCAGCGCGATGTTGGACTTCAGCAGTCCGAAGGCGGCCGGATTGGCCTCGAACGCGAAATACCTTCCCGCAGGAATGCGGCGGGCCATCGCCACGGTGAAGTAGCCGATATTGGCGCCGACCTCGACGACAACGTCGCTGTCGGACCGGATGCAGCGCTCGAACGCGCGGGTCACGCGCGGTTCCCAGATTCCCGAGAGCGCGAGGCCCGGCGACACCGACTGGTCCGCTGCGAGGCAGTACAGGGGAAAGCCCTGCGCTGTCCTAACGAGCCATCGCCCGCCGTCGACAGGAAGGCAGGCGGGATGGAACAGGCCGGATCGGTAGGCCAGGGTCCTGATGCTTCTTGCAACGCGTCCTGCCAGCATGGTCCCGTCCAGGTGGTGCAAGCCCGAGGGGGCCCTGGATATCGGCTCGCGCGGCCGCTCACAAGGCCGTGCGAAGCGGCCTGCACCGATGCGCCCTGCGCAGGTGGAACGAGGGACCACCCGAAAGGAGCCTTGGGCAGGATTGCGCTTGCGGATAGAACCAGCCCCGATGACCGCAGGAGACGGGGCGAGGAGGCTCCGTCGCTCGGTTTGTTCCGGAGGTGGAATGGTCCTGAAATCCGTGCTGAGCCGTCTTGCGCGGAGCTATCTCGCCGCCCCGCCCGAGCAGGGTCCGAGGGAGCCGCGGCAGCCGGGCCAGCCGCCCTATCGCTATCTCGGGAACCGCTCCGCCCTGGTGCAGCTCCATGACGGGTCGCATTTCGTCGTCGATACCGACAGCCTGGACATTTCGGTGAGCCTGATGGTCCACGGGCGATGGGAGCCGTGGATCGAGCCGCACATCACGGACGTTCTGGCGCCAGGCTCGGTCTTCGTCGATGCCGGGGCGAACATGGGCTATTATTCGGTGATCGCGGGCCGCGTCGTCGGCGCGTCGGGCTTCGTGCACGCCTTCGAGCCGAACCCGCGCCTTCACGAGCTCCTGGCGAAGAATCTCTCCATCAACGGCCTGGCGGGGCGCGCCCATGCCTGCGCCCTCGGCTCGCGGCCCGGACGGGCCAGGCTCTGGACCTCGCGCAACGCGGCAGGCGGCGGCTATATCACCAACGATCCCGCCGCGGATGCGACGGCATCCGGGCTGGTCCCGGTCGAGGTCGAGGTCAGGACGCTGGATGGCGCCCTGGCCGAGGTTCCGGAGGTCCATGTGATGAAGATCGACGTGGAGGGCTTCGAGCCGGAGGTCCTCGCCGGTGCCCGGGCAACCATCGAACGGTCGCGCCGCCTCCGACTCGTCATTGAGCTGAGCCCGTCGGGCTGGGCGGGGCAGGGGCATTCCGCGAAGGAGGTCCTGGACGGGCTGGGGCAGCTCGGCTTCCGCTTCCGGCTGCTCCTGCCCGAAGGCGCCAGAGCGATGTCCGTGGCCGAGCTGCTGAGCACGGCCGAGACGCTGCCCTACGTGACCTGCATCTCGGCCGAGCGCGCTTCGTGACCGGGACGCCAGCCAAACGGCGACCCCGGGCACCATGCCGCATGGGGGTGCCGGCGCTTGACAGGTGGGGCCACCCGGCTAGAGTCCCGCCCTCTGTTGAGGCTCGTCGGTCCGCGGCCGCGCAACGAGGCATCGCTCGTTCCGGCTGGCCGAAGGTGTCCTGACGCCGTAAGAAAACCACATCATGAGCAGACTGACCGCCGCCGGCGCAGGCGCTGCATCCCAGGCCGGCCGCGACGTGGCACCCGGGCAGGCACCGAAGCGGACGCCCATGCGCCTCGCGCTCAACGACATCACCGACGGCATGTCCCGACGGTGGCTGTGGAGCGCCATGGCTTGGCAGGACGTGATGCAGCGCTATCGCGGATCGCTCCTGGGGCCCTTCTGGCTGACCATCAGCACCGCGATCATGATCTCCACGATGGGGGTCCTGTACTCGGCGCTGTTCAAGATGGAGATCGGCGAGTACCTGCCGTTCCTGACGCTGGGGCTGCTGGCCTGGAACCTGATCTCGACCCTGATCACGGACGGCTGCCAGACCTTCGTGGCGGCCGAGAACATCATCAAGCAGATCAGGCTGCCGCTCTCCACCCATGCCTTCAGGCTGGTCTGGCGCGCCCTGATCATCGCCGCGCACAACTTCGTGGTCTATGTGGTCGTCCTGTTCCTGTTCGACGTCCCGGTCGGCGCGGTCACCCTGCTGGTCGTGCCGGGCATCGCGCTGGTGGCGGCGAACGGGATCTGGGTCGCGCTGCTGCTTGGAATGCTGTGCGCGCGCTTTCGCGACATTCCGCAGATCATCGCCAGCCTGATCCAGATCGCCTTCTTCATGACACCGATCCTGTGGAAGCCCGAACTGCTGGGCCCGAACGAATACCTGGCGCATCTGAACCCGTTCTTCGCCTTCGTCGACCTGATCCGGGCGCCGCTGCTGGGGCAGGCGCCGCACGCGATGAGCTGGGTCGTCGCCCTCGCGGTCAGCGCGGGCGGCTGCGCCCTGGCGCTCGCGCTGTTCGCGAAGTTCCGCTCCCGCATCGCATACTGGGTCTGAGACGTGCAGGCATCGATATCGCTCCAGAACGTCTCGGTCGAGTTCCCGATCTACCAGGGCGGCAGCCGGTCCCTGAAGAAGGCGCTTCTGCGCGCCGGCACAGGCGGCGGCATCGCGCGCGACGCGGCGAACAGGGTCACCGTGAAGGCCCTGAACGGGATCAGCGCGACCATCGAGCATGGGGACCGGGTCGCGCTCATCGGCTCCAACGGCGCAGGCAAGACGACCCTGCTGCGCGTGATGGCGGGGGTCTACGAGCCGACCTCCGGCCAAGTCGCCATCGAGGGGCACGTCTCGCCGCTGTTCGACGTGGGGCTCGGCCTTAACCCAGATGCCACGGGACTCGAGAACATCCGCATGCGCGGGCTTCTCATGGGGATGCACCCCCAGGAGATCCGTGAGCGCATGGAGGAGATCGCCGAGTTCACGGAGCTCGGCGACTACCTGTCCATGCCGGTCCGGACCTACTCGGCCGGCATGACGCTGCGTCTCGCCTTCGCTGTCGCCACCGCCTCGCACCCCGAGATCCTCCTGATGGACGAATGGCTGCTGGCGGGGGACGCGCATTTCCTCGAGAAGGCGCGGCGCCGGCTTACGGATTTCGTCGAACGGTCCAGCATCCTGGTTCTCGCCTCGCATACCGAGACGCTGCTGACGGAATGGTGCGACAAGGCGATCCTGATGGAGCGCGGCGCGATGCTCGCCTTCGGCCCAGTGCAGGAGGTGATCGCCCTCTACCACGGTCGTCAGGCCGGGGAACACGTCGGCTAGGGCAGGGCGCGGTCCGGATGGGATGCCGGATAGCGAGCCGCCCCGGCCTCGAAAATTCGAGGCGGTCCCGTCACGGCATCGGACGCAGCGAGACCGTGCTGGATCAGGAATGGAAGCAGCTCGCGGGTCGGCGTCAGCCTCGGGCTGCACAAGGCAGTTCGCGGGAAAGGCATGCTCTCCATCGTCGTCTATGGTCGCAACGACAGCCACGGCTACAACCTGCACAAGCGTGCCGTCCTCAGCCTGAACTGCATCGCGGAACTGCTGGACGACCCGGGCGACGAGATCCTGTTCGCCGACTACAACACGCCCGACGACCACCCGACCTTCGTCGAGGCGGTCCAGGACATGCTCACCGAGCGCGCGCTCTCGCGCATTCGGGTGCTGCGGATCCGTCCCGAACATCACGCCCGCTTCACCACGCGCACGCATCTTCCGGTCCTGGAGGCGATCGCCCGGAACGTGGCGATCCGGCGCTCGAATCCCGATAACCGCTGGATCCTCTGCACCAACACGGACATGATCTTCGTGCCGGCCCGGCCCGGCCGCTCCCTCGGATCCATCGCGGGCGGCCTCGCCGACGGCATGTACCACCTGCCGCGCTACGAGCTGCCGGAATCGCTGTGGGAGGGTTTCGACCGGCGCGATCCCCAGGCGATCCTCGGAAGCCTGGACGGGGTCGCGCAGCGGCTTCACCTGCGCGAGATCGTCCGCACGTCGCCCCCGCATCTCGTGGATTCGCCCGGCGACTTCCAGCTGATCCTGCGCGAGGACCTGTTCGCGGTGCAGGGCTTCGACGAAGAGATGCTGCTGGGCTGGCATCTGGACCCGAACATCGCACGTCGCATCTCGCTGCTGCGTGGCGGCGTCACGCTGCTGGAGCACGAGCTGTCGGGCTACCACTGCGGCCACACGCGCACGGCTACCGCGACCCATGGCGGCAGCCGGACGGAGAACGACTGGGTTCGCTTCGTCGAGGAGGTCACCGAACCCGGTCTGCCGGACCAGGCGGAACGCTGGGGACTGGCCGACTGCGAGATCGAGGAGTTCCGGCCGAGCCGGGCGCGCGCGTCCGCCTTCGCGGAGGTCCTGGCCGCCGTCCTGTCCGAGGCGCCCGCGGACGCCTACGTGACGCAGAAGGACGAGCGCACCTTCGACGACCGCCGCTATGTCCCCGAGCACGTGCTTCCCTATCTCGCCGATCTCCTGAACCCGTTCCCGCGCGGCCTGGCGCTGGCATGGTACGGGTGCCGGCCGCGAACCCTCGCCCTGTTCCGCAGGGTGTGGGATGCCATGGGCTTCACGGGTCCCATCATGGTCGAACCCGCCTTCGCCGCGCTCGGCGAAGGGGCGGCGGTCGATCCGCATGCCCTGGACCGCGCAGGGCTCCTCGTCTTCGAGGTCGGCAACCCTTCGGAGGATGGCGGGGCGGAGCCGGCGGAGGACGCCGAGCGCCTGGCCGGCCTTCGGCTCGCCTTCGAGCGCGCGGTCCAGGCGGAGCGGGAGGCGGTCGCGGGCGGGGCGACGCCGCGGCGCTTCGTGATCGTCAACGCGATCCACAACGCCTTCGAGCCGGTCGCGGCCGGGGCGCTGTCGCTGGTCCAGACCCCCTTCTCGACCCGGGTGCGCCAGGGATTCATCCAGATGCCCGACGTGCCGCAGGGCGGGCGCGGGAGCAATCCGCGGGAGGCCTTCGGCGCCTGGCTGGCCGAGCGGCAGGGCCGTGCCCGGCCGGTGCGATCCGAGGTTTCGACGGTGGAGCGCATGGTGGCGCGCCTGCTGGCGGACGCGGCCGCGGGGCGCCCGCTCGCACCCGACCTCGCGGCGGCGGCGACTCCGCTGCGCGCCGCGCTGTCCTTCCCCGGCCTGGACTCGGTGGTGCCGCACGCGCCCGAGGCGGCCGGAGCCGCCAGGGATCTGCTGGGTGCGGCCGAGGTGCAGAAGCCGCGCCAGTGGTCCGCAACCGCCATGGCGGATGTGCTCGACTGGGAGGATCCGGAATGGGTCGGCCCCGTCCTGAGATTCTTCGGCCCCGGCAGCGCCGATTATTTCGAGCGCACCCGATGGCTCTGGGAGCGTGGGCAGATGCTCCGCGTCCTCGGCGAAGAGGGTCTGCTGCGCGAGAATGCCCGCGTCCTGATGGTCGCCGCCGCGCCGGAACCTCTTGCGGGGGCGCTCAGCGACAGCATCGGGCAGGTCAGAATCCTCCCGATCGGCGCGGTCGAGGCCGAGGCGCTGCCGCGCTGGCGCGCGCCGCTTTCCATCGGGCGGTCC
This sequence comes from Arenibaculum pallidiluteum, assembly GCF_017355985.1. Classification (GTDB taxonomy): domain Bacteria; phylum Pseudomonadota; class Alphaproteobacteria; order Azospirillales; family Azospirillaceae; genus Arenibaculum; species Arenibaculum pallidiluteum. The sequence continues at coordinate 130,767 of NZ_JAFIQU010000002.1, read as the reverse complement.
TCGCGGGTCGAACTGGTCCAACCCGAGCTCGACGCCGTCCATGACGCCGTCCTCCTGCCGCAGAACGTCATCATGGCGCATGGGCCGGGTGGGATTGCGGGGATCCTGTCCTGGGCGGATGCCCATCTGCGCGTCGGAGGGCTGCTCGCGATCGCCGCGGATGTCGTCCTGGGGCAACCCTCCGCCCTTCCGAGGGCACTGGCCGAGCTGACGGGGCTCCATCCGGTCGGGGAGGAGGCGGCCGCCGGCCCGCCGACGCTGGAGCGGCTGGACGTCCGGTCCGACGGGCGCGGCGCCTTCGTCTTCCTGGGAGAGCACGGGCATGTGACGGGCGCGGTCTGGACGTTCCGCCGCGGCCGTGCGACGACCGCGCGGGAGTGGCTCGCCCTCGCCGAGCGCCTCGGCACCATGTCGAGCCGGATCCTGCCGCAGATGCGGCTCGGCCCTGCGGCGCAGGCCGGGACGGAAGGGACGATCCAGGTGCCGGCGGGCGGGGCGGACGGGCATTTCCTTCATGGCGCCTATCTCCGCCTTCCGGGCGGGCGCTACCAGTTGACGGCGCGCGGCCGCGCCGATGGCGCGGCGCCGGACGTGCCGGCGGCTACCATGGAATGCGTCGTCGGCGGCGAGCACCAGCTGGGCCGGACCTTGGTCACGGGGGCGGACCTCGCCCAGGGACAGGCGCGCCTGTGCTTCTCGGTGCCTCACCATCAGGCGCTCCGCATCGGCGGCGCCGGAGAGGCCGAGTTCCGCATGGCACGGCTGGGAGTGTCCGGTCTCGAGATCTCGGCGGTCGATCTCGCGGCGCTAGACGGCGACCCGGCACCGGCGGAAGGCGGGCAACAGGACGGGCCCGGCCCCATCCTCGCGAGACTGTCGCGCACCGGGATCGCGCGGGACGAGGCGGGAGCGGTCGTCGTCGATGCGGCGGCTCCGTCCGGGCACGTGCTTTATGGCCCCTACGTGAAGCTTCTGCCCGGGCGCTATGCCGTGAAGCTGGAAGGCAGCGCGCAACGGCCGTCGATACCAGGCATCCCGGTGCTTGCGCTCGAGGCGGTGGCCGACGGCCGCATCGTCGCACAGCGCGAGGTGGGACGCTCCGAGCTGGAGGCGGGGCCGGTCCGCCTGGAGTTCAGGGTCGGCGGCGGAGACGCCGAGGCGACGGTCGAGATCCGGATCTCCCATCTCGGCGCTGCCGGCCTGCGGATATCCAGGGTCGACCTGAACCGGGCGTGAGCCGGGCGCGCGTTGGGATGGAAGCGATCGCGGCGGAGCCGTGAAGGCCCGCACGGTTGCATTCGGCTCCACCTGTCCGTATCCCTTCTCGCCGGACAGGTGCGAAGCGCCGTCCCAATCAAGGAAGCCGAGGTCGACGATGAGCCTTCAGGGTGCGCGGGTGCTGGTCGATGCCTTCAACATCCAGCTGCCGCAGGGGACCGGCATCAAGACCTACGGACAGACCCTGATCGAGACCCTGGACGCCCTGGGAGCGGAGCCGAGCCTTCTCTATTCGCGCCCGACGGGCAAGTACGAGGACGACTACCTGACGGAGCTGGCGTTCTTCGATGCGCAGGTCCATCCGTCACGCTGGGGCGCTCGCCTCCGGGCGATCACCCTGGGCATTCGAGGCCTGCTCGGCACGGCGGCAAAGGCCCGGCACGTGCCGATCAGCGACATGGTGCTCACCCGAGCGATCCCCCCGGGCGTGTCGGAGATCCTGAACGCAAGGCACTGCTACTCGCTGGCCTTCCGCGCATTCCGCAGCTTCGGACGCGGCGTCAGCGTGGGCGTGCCGAAGCCCTTCGACGTCTGGCACATGACCTATCCGATGCCGCTGCGGATTCCCGGCGCGCGCATGGTCGCCACCATCCACGATCTCGTTCCCATGCGTCTCCCGACGACGACGCTGGACGACAAGGTCGAGATCTTCAGGCGGCACCGCTGGGTCGTCGAGAACGCGGACCTGATCCTGACGGTGTCCGAAGCCTCAAAGCGGGACATCGTGAAGTACCTGCGGGTGAACCCGGACAGGGTGGAGGTCACCTACCAGCCGGCCCGGCTGAGGCCGGCGACTGTCTCGCCGGACGTGCTGGCCGCGCGGCTCGCGCCCTATCGGATCGAGCCCGGCCGCTACCTCCTGTTCGTGGGCGCGATCGAGCCCAAGAAGAACGTGCGCGGCCTGATCGACGCCTACATGCAGATCGACACCGACATGCCGCTGGTGATCGCGGGCAAGAAGGCCTGGATGTGGAAGAGCCAGATCGGCGATCTGCATCTCGCTTATGGAGAGGCGGCCTGCCGGCACAGGCTGCGCTTCGTCGACTACATGCCCGAGCTAGACCTGCCGCTGCTCTACAAGGGCGCCTACTGCTTCGCGTTCCCCTCGCTCTACGAGGGCTTCGGGCTTCCCGTGCTGGAGGCCATGGTGTCGGGGATCCCCGTCGTAACGTCCAATGTCTCCTCGCTGCCCGAGGTCGCCGGCAGCGCGGGACTCCAGGCGGATCCCTACGACGTGGCGGACATCCGCGCGAAGCTCGAAGCCGTCATCGGCAGCCGGCAGCTGCACGCGGACCTGTCGCGCAGGTCGCTGGAGCAGGCCAAGCTCTTCAGCCGGGAGCGCTATGCCGAGCGCCTGGCCGCCGCCTACGCGAAAGTCCTGGGATGAGACGATGGCTGATGGGGTGGCTGTCGGCATCCGGTAAGCGCGGCGCAGCCGGTGCCAATGTTAGCCCGCCAGCCACGATCTCGGATCTCGCGGAGCGGCTGGTGCACCTCGAGCGCATGGCCGCTGCGTCCCGCGACGGTGCGCGGCCGGTCTATGCCTATCTCGGGGGCGGGCGTGCCGTCACGCGCACGCACCGCGGCCATCTTCTGTTCATCGACACGGCCGACCTGACGATCGCACCCCACCTAGCCCTGTCGGGCGTGTGGGAACGGTCCACCGAGGATGTGGTGCACCGCCTGCTGCGCCCGGGCGACCTCGCCATCGAGGTCGGTGCCAACATGGGCTATCACACCGTCGCCATGGCCGAGCGCATCGGCCCCGACGGCTGGCTCTACACCTTCGAGGCCAACCGGAAGCTGATCCCGCTGCTGCGCGCCTCGCTCGCGGCCAACGGCCTCTCGGACCGTGTCACGCTCGTCCCGAAAGCTGCGCTCGACAGGGCCTGCAAGCTGCTCTTCGAGATCGATCCGACCGCGGTGGGCGGTGGCCACGTACTGGATGCGGATGCGCTGCTCGGCGACGGGACGGGGCCGTGGGGGTTCGCGGCCGATCGGCTGGGCGCCGCCACCTGGCTGAAGACGCGCCGGATCTGGTCGGGCCTGAACGCCGGAATGCGGGAGGTGGTTGCGCGTCGCCTGGGCTCGGAAGGCACGGCGGACGCCGAGCTCGGGCGCTGGCTGGCCGTGGATTCCGTGCGGGTCGAGGCGTGGTCCGCACTGGTGCTCCGGCTCGGGCGCGCCCTATCCGCGTGGGAGCGCCTGCCGCTGGCGGTCCGCGACCGCGTCGGGCGTGCCATGGGCTTCGACGGCGCGGTGGGCGGCGGACGGCTCGGTGGTTGGCTCGATCTCGATCCGACAGGCGAGCGCTGGGTGGTCTGGGGCGAGCAGGTCGAGGCCGTGGCCGCATCCTTCGATGTCCTGCCCGAAAGCGAGGAGATCGTCCCGGTGGAGTGCGTCGCGCTCGACGACATTGTGCTCGACACCCGGCCGGTCGCTCTCCTGCGCATGGATGTGGAGGGAGTCGAGCCGCTGGTGCTGCACGGCGCACGGCGGATCCTGCGGAATTCGCCCGATATCGTGATCGTGGCCGAATGGGCCGTTTCCATGATGAAGGCCCGGTCCGGCGACGTGGCCGAGCATGTGCGCGACCTCGAGACGCAGGGCTTCCGCTTCTGGCGCATCGCGGAGACCGGCATGCTCGACCCTGTCGGGCGCGAGACCCTGATGGGCCTGCCGCTCTGCGACGTGGTGATCGCGCGGCGTGACGTCGCCTGAGCCCGGCGGCACCCTGCGCGGTGGCCGGTCCACGGGGTGTGCTCATGGACGGGCCCATGGACGGGCCCATGGACGGAGAGGGCGCAACTGGGCTAAGCACCGGCAGCGGCGCCGGCTGCCGCCCCGAGCTCTGGAGTAGGTGATGTCGACCCAAGACTTTCTGCGCGCGACCTTCGATGACCGCTTCTCGGCTCGGAGCCTGAGCCCCGAGCGGACCGCGGCGCTGAAGCGCTACATCTCCGAGCGGATCGGCACGGTCGACGGACGCGGCGAGGGTTTCGTCGACCACACTTTCCAGCGCGACCTGTCCGTCAAGTACCACTGGGGCCACAACCACCGGCTCGACGACGAGTTCACCGTCCAGGGCCGGATGGGCGACCGCCACATCGACATCGTCGCCCGCTTCATGGACAGGTTCGGCCTGGAGCGCGATCTGTCGGGGCTCACGATCCTGGACATCGGCTGCTGGACGGGCGGGGTCTCCCTCCTGCTGACCGCGCTCGGAGCCAGGGTGATCGCCATCGACGAGGTCCGGAAGTACGTCGACACCGTCAACGTCCTCGCCGAGACCTTCAGCCTCGGCGACCGGCTGGTCGCCGTGCCCGAGAGCCTCTACGACTTCCTGCCGAAATATGCCGATCACTTCGACATGGTGATCTATTCGGGCGTGATCTACCACGTGACCGACCCGCTGCTGTCCCTGCGCCAGATCTTCTCGGCGCTCAAGGACGGCGGGCGCTGCTTCATCGAGACCGCGGGGACGGACGCGCCGGGCAGCCTGTGCCGCTACGAGGGGCCGAGCCGCTTCTACCGGATCAACGACGAGGAGCTCAGCCGCGGCGGCTGGAACTACTTCCTGCCGACGCCCGAGTGCCTGCGCGACTGGTGCCTGGACGTGGGTTTCGCCGAGGCCGACATTGGCGAGGTCGTCCGTGACGAGCGCATTCACGGCGTCGCGCGCCGCGGTGCTTTCCGCGACTTCCTGCGTGCGGGCCTCTCCGCGCGCAACACCCGCTGACCGGCGGACAGGGGGCAGCAGCAGGCGGGGGCCAGAGGGGCATGGACGTCATGGAACCGCAGGGCGGCGCCGTCGCCCCTGAGAAGCGACAGCTTCCGCTCGTCGTCGATCTCGACGGGACGCTGCTGAAGACCGACCTGCTCTTCGAGGCGCTGTTCGAGCTGCTGGCGACGGCGCCCCTGAGGGCGCTGCGCACGCCGCTGTGGCTGCGCGGCGGCAAGGCGGGCTTCAAGATCCGCCTCGCGGACGTCGCGGTCCTTCGCCTGCACGAGATGCCGCTGAACGAGGCCGTCCTCGACCTCGTCCGCACGGCGAAGGCCGAGGGCCGACCGGTGTACCTGGCCTCCGCCTCGGACGCGCGCTACGTCAGGGCGCTTGCGGACCATCTCGGCCTGTTCGACGGCGTGTTCGCGACCGATGCGCACACCAACCTCGCGGGCGCCGCGAAGGAGCGCGTGCTGGTCGAAGCCTTCGGCGCCGGCGGCTTCGACTATGTCGGCAACGCCACGGTCGACCTCGGCGTCTGGCGCTCCGCGCGGACGGCCTATGTGGTGGACGCTGCGCCTGGCCTGATCCGCGCGGCGAACCGCGTGTGCGCCGACGTGCGCATCCTGTCCCCGAGGGCGCGGCGCGTTTCCGACTACCTGCGCGCGCTGCGCATGCACCAGTGGCTCAAGAACCTCCTGATCCTGGTGCCGGGCCTGGCGGCGCACGTGCTCCTGGATCCCGCGGCGATCCTTGCCGCGCTGCTGGCGTTTCTCAGCTTCAGCCTGTGCGCCTCCAGCGTCTACCTGCTGAACGACCTCCTGGACCTCGGGAGCGACCGCGCCCATGCGACCAAGCGGCACCGCCCCTTCGCCGCGGGCACCGTGCCGCTGGTCCACGGCGTGCTGATGTTCCCGGTCCTGCTGGCGGCGGCCCTGCTCCTGGCGGTCGCGGTGTCGCCGGGCTTCCTGCTGGTGCTGGTCTGCTACTACGCGCTGACGCTCGGCTACTCGCTGCTGATCAAGCGCAAGCTGATGGTGGACGTCGTCGTCCTGGCCTGCCTCTACGGAATGCGCGTCGTCGCGGGCGCGGTGGCGCTGGGGCTGCCGCTGTCGAAATGGCTGATCGCCTTCTCCATCTTCCTGTTCCTCAGCCTCGCCCTGGTCAAGCGCGCGGCGGAGCTGGCCAACCGCCTGAAGGAGGGGCGTCCGGATCCCGCGGGCCGGGCGTACCGGCTGCAGGATCTTCCCGTGCTCGAGATGCTGGCGACGGCCAGCGGCTTTGCGGCCGTGCTCGTGATGGCCTTCTACGTGGACAGTCCCGAGGTGCTGCCGCTGTACCGGCATCCCGAGCTGCTGCGGCTGGCGGGCCTTGTCCTGATCTGCTGGATCGGGCGGATCCTGATCCTGACGCATCGCGGCGAGATGCACGAGGATCCCGTCGTGTTCGCCATGACCGACCGGTCCAGCCTGGCTGCCGGCGCGGCGCTGGGCGCGATCGTCGTGGCGGCGTCGCTGTGACCTCCGCGCCGTCCACCCCGGTCGGCATCGCCGCCCGCTACGTCGCCTTCGCAATCATCGCGACCGCCATCAATCTGGCGAGCCAGTGGGCCACGCTGGCGCTCTATGGCGGCCCGCTGGCCCTGGGCGCGGCCATGGCCGTCGGAACGCTGGCCGGGCTGGTGGTGAAGTACCTGCTGGACAAGCGCTGGATCTTCGACGACCGCTCGACCGGCGCGGGCGCCCATGCCCGCAGGTTCTCGCTGTATACGGCCATGGGGCTGGTGACGACCGCCGTCTTCTGGGGCACCGAGCTGTTGTTCCACGCCTTGTTCGGCGAGGGCTGGGCGCTGCCGGGCGGTGCGGTCGGGCTCGCGATCGGGTATTGGCTGAAATACCGGCTGGACCGCCGCTTCGTCTTCGATCCCGCGCCGCGCCCGGCCGAGCTCTGCCCCCCCGGAGGACCATGACAGCCGACCGCGCCGACACCGTCCTGATCCTTGGCGCCACCTCGGACATCGCGCGTGCGATCGCGCGCCGCTACGCCGCGGCCGGCAGGCCGCTGATCCTCGCCGCCCGCGATCCGGCACGGCTCGCCCCCGATGTCTCGGACCTCGAGATCCGCCATGGCGGCCGGGTCACGGCGGTCGCCTTCGACGTGCTGGACACCGCCGGGCACGGGGCCTTCCTGGACGGGCTGCCGGGTCTGCCGGCCACGGTCGTCTGCGTCGTGGGACTGATGGGCGAGCAGTCCGAATCGGAGCGCGACGCCTCGCAGGCGGCGCTCGTGCTGCGGACCAACCTGGAGGGACCTGCCAGCATCCTGGGCGAGGTCGCGAACCGGATGCAGGCCCGCGGCTCCGGCACGATCATCGGCATCAGCTCGGTGGCGGGGGATCGCGGCCGCGCCAGCAACTACGTCTACGGTGCCGCCAAGGCGGGGTTCACGGCCCTCCTGTCCGGCATGCGCAACCGGCTGGCGCGCCACGGCGTCCATGTGATCACCGTCAAGCCGGGCTTCGTGCGCACCCGCATGACCGCCGGCCGGGACCTGCCGGGCGCCCTGACGGCCGAGCCCGACGAGGTCGCTCGCGCGGTCCTCGCCGCCGAGGAGAAGCGGCGCGACATCGTGTACGTACGGCCGGTCTGGCGCCTCGTGATGGCGGTGATCCGCGGGCTGCCGGAGCCGGTGTTCAAGCGGACCTCGCTGTAGGGCCGGGCCGCCCGGAGCCCCAAGCCGGAGCCACCAGACCGGAGAATGTCGCTGATGATCGGATCCACGGGACAGGGCCTCGGCTTCCTGCTCGGCGTGCCGCGTTCGGGCACGACGCTGCTCTCGACGATGCTGGAGCGTCACCCCGCCATCGCCTCGCCCGCGGAGCCCTGGATCATGCTCGCGCTGGAGCAGCTCGGCTGCGTGGACGTGCGCCATCCCGCGAACGCCCAGCTCGTCGGCTCCGCGGTCGGCCGCTTCTGGATCGAGGACAGCCGGCGCGCAGCGATCCGCGGCGCGGCCTCGGCCCTCTACGGCGCCGCGCTGGAGCGGACGGGAAAGACCTTCCTGGTCGACAAGACCCCGCGCTACTACCTGATCCTCGACTTCCTGGCGGAGATCTTCCCCGAGGCGCGCTTCATCTGGCTGAAGCGGGATCCGCTGGATGTCGCCGCATCCTACCGCACGACCTGGCAGGTGAACCTGGCCTCCGCGATCGCCGAGGGGCTGGACGAGCCCGCGGTCTTCGATCTCGTAGCCGGCCTCGACCGCCTGGAGCGGTTCGCGGCCGCGCGGGGCGAAGCGGTCCTGACCGTCGGCTACGAGCAGCTGGTCGCCGAGCCCGAGGCGGGGCTCGAGCGGATCCTTGAGCATCTGGGCCTTGCGCCGCCGCCGGAGGGAACGGCCTCGCTGACCCGCTTCGGCGCGGGCGGGGGCAGGGGGCAGGGCTTCGGCGACAGCAAGATCCTGGAGACGGACCGGCCGCACCAGGATTCCGTGGGCGGGTGGCAGGGCGTCTTCGACGACGGCGAGCTCTCGATCCTGCTGGACGCGCTCGGGGCCGAGCGCCTGCGCCGGCTGGGATATGGGGGGACGGTCGATGCCCTGAACGCGCGCGGCGTGACCTTCCGCGGCGAGGAGGGCGCGGCGCGCGAGCTCGCGCGGATCGAGGGGCTGATCGCCGACAGGATGGCGGATATCCGTCTGGTCACCAGCCTCGACCAGCCGCTGCATTCCGCGGTGCAGGGGCGCGTCCGGCGCGCGCTGCGCGGCGATTGATCCCGCCGCGGCGTGCCGCCCCGCCCTTTGACCCACCCTTGGCCCCGCCCTTGACCCCGGGGCGCGGCGCCGCCGATAAGGGGGCCCGCCCGCCCGCGACAGGATGAATCCGTGACCGCCTCCCCAGATCCAGCCCGCATCGAGGACCAGATCGTCCGCGTCGAGGAGACGATGCGGCGGCTGCAGCAGCTCGAGGACGATCCGGACCTGGCGGAGTTCAAGGCGGCCCGCCGCCAGGATGCGCTGCGGCGCCTGCGCGGCACCTTCGCGCGTCCGGTTGTGCGCCTGCGCATCCCGACCGAACGCGGCAATTTCCAGCCTGAGATCGTCGAGGACGTGCGCCGGCTCGGCGGGCCGGCGATCGAGGCCGATGCCGGCGGGCCCGCCGACCTCCTGCTGGTGCAGAGCAATTGGGCGCTGTTCAACGACTACCGGGCGGTGCTCGCCGATCTCAGGGCCGCGAACCCCGACGCGCTGAGCGTGATCCTGCTCGTCGACAACCATCACCTGTACCGCTACAGCGCCGAGTTCGCGCGGGACTTCGACATCGTCTTCTCGGCCCACGACATCGGGACGCGCTATCTCCACGCCTTCAACGATCTCGTCTTCAGCGGCGTGCCCTGCGGCGTGAAGCAATGGTCGGGCTCCCAGGCGGCCGAGTATTTTGGCCGCTTCGAGCACGAGCCGCGGCTGGACGCGCTCTACGGCCGGTTCGTCGCCCATGAGGGGCAGCCGCGCAACGCGCTGGTCGAGAGCTACGTGGCGGCGATCCCGGGCGGTGCGCTGCAGATCCGCAGCTTCGCGGAGGCGCAGGCGGACTATTTCTCGATGGGACCGGACGAGCGCTTCCGGGAATGGATGCGCTACAAGGTCTCCATCAGCGTCTCGGTCCGCCAGGACATGCCATACCGCCTGTTCGAGGCGCTTCTGGCCGGGCAGATCCCGCTGGTGGCGTCCAACGTCCATGGCTTCGACGCGCTGATCGGGCCCGAGCTGCAGCGCGACCTGCCGGTCGTTCGCTATGCCGATCCGAGCCCCGAGGGCGTGATCAGGGCCCACCGGCGCGCGCTGGAGCTGTTCGATGCCGGCGGCGCCGGCGCCGCGCGCCGACGGCACCTGCACGCGCTCGGGAACCATCTCTTCGCGCACCGGCTGCTCCGCATCGTGCGGACGCTGCGCTGGCTGTCGGGATCGACCTGAGCCGGCGGCGCACGAGCATGGCCGCATCACTCCCCGTACAGGCCCGGGCTTCGGGCACGAGGCGCCGATGAGCACGCCCATCCCCACGCCGCTGGCCGCGTTCACCTCGATCCCGCCGCGCCTGCGCCGTCCGCTGCGCGACGGCGGCGATGTGGGCCCGGAATACCTGCGCGCCTGCATCGCGTCCTGGCGGCGCTGCGGGCTGGAGCCGCACTCCGTTCATTACGAGGACGAAAGGGCCCTTATCAGCGATCCGCTGCCGGGGGTCGTCTACCATTTCCTGCCGCGCCGTCCCGAGGACGGCGCCAACAAGAAGCCACGCATCGCGACCCTGTTCGCCGCGATCGCTGCGGCGGGCGTGCCGCGCGCAGGCATCGTGAATGCCGACATCCTCCTGGCGGGCGGGCCCGGGCTCGGCGCCGCCATGGAGGCCTCGGCCGCGGGCGGGCTGCTGATCGGCAAGCGATGCGACGTCGCCGACCCCTTCGATGACGCGGGGCTGGCCTACGAGCTCGGCGTCGACCTCTTCGTGTTCGACGCGGACCTGCCGGGCCGCATCGGCGACATGGGGCTGATCCTGGGCGAGCCCTGGTGGGACTACTGGGTGCCGCTGGCCGCGGCCTTCGCTGACGTGCCGCTGCGCCAGGTCCAGGGGCCGCTGGCGCTGCACTTGAAGCACCCGCAGGCCTACAGCCAGGCGCTGTGGCTGGCCTTCGGGCGCGGTCTTCACCGCTATGCGCTGGACCGCGCCCGCGGCGGGAACGGCACCGCGGAAGCCTTCGCCGCCGCTCGCGATGCGGCGCTGGGACCCGTTCCGGCGGAGCTGGACGATCCCTACCTGCTGCGCTTCGCCAATTTCTGCGTCCGCTGGATCGACGCGCGCTGCACCCCCGTTCCCCTGGCCGAGGATCTCGGGTTCGGGCAGCCGGCCTTCACGCCGATCGGCGCGCTGACCGATCCGCCAGCCTGGCCGCTCGGCGGCGACGGCGCGGCGCTGCTGGAACGGCTCGGGCGCCGGGCGGCCGGGCGGTCCGGCCGCAGCGCCCCCAGGCTGCGCGAGACAGCGCTGCTGCTGCGGACGCTGCGCGGCGCGCTGGACGGAGGCGCTAGAGACGGGGGCGCCGAGACCGACGCCGCGGCGCTCGCCGCGCCCCTTCTGGATCTGATGGACGCCGATGCCGGCGAGATCGCAGCGCTGACCGGCGCCGGTGCCCCGGCGCTGGCCGCGCTACGCGCCCGGCTGGAGGGCGGCCGTGCGGCGCCGCGGCTGCAGGGCATGCTCCGCCTGCCTCTGGCGGCGGATCCCGGCGCCGAGGTCCTCAACGGGATGGCGACCGTCCGGGCCTGGGAGCGGCCGGACTGGCGCCACTACGACGAGGCGCATTTCGGCCGGCTGCTTGCCGCCGACATCCAGCACCGCAGCGGCTGGGCCTGGGAGCACGCGCAGCTCCTCTGGGGCGCGGAAAGGCTTGGCGCGTTCGGGCCCGGCCGACGCGCGCTGGTGGTGGCGCGGCTGCCCGACCCACTCTACGTCGCTCTGACGGAGCATGTGGCGGCGGTCGAGGTGCTGAACATCGGCGATCCCCCTGCCACGCCGGAGAAGGTCGCCGAGTGGTGCCAGACCAGCGAGCTTCCCGCCCTCGCCAAGCTGCGGCTCGTTCATGGCGCGGAGGACGCCCCGGATCGCGGTGCGGATGGCTTCGATCTCGTCGTGATGCCGCACAACACGCTCTTCGCGGAGGGGTGGGCCGGGGCCGGTGCGATGCTGGAGCGGGTGGTGCCGCTTCTCGCCCCCGGAGGCGTCCTGGCGATCGGGGCCAACGCCCTGGTCACCGGGACGCGGCAGGGCCCCTGGATCCCCGCGGGGACGCTGTCCTCGGGGCGGCTGGACGCGCTGCTGGCCAGGGCGGGCCTGCGGGCGGCCGCGCCGTTCTCGGCCGCCCTCGATCCCGCCACGCTCGACCGCGTGGGACCGGATGCCGCGGCGCCCATCGCGCCCTTCGCGGCGCCCGACGGCCCCGACCTGCTGATGCCCTGCACCTGGTTCGCGCGCAAGGAGGCGGCGACCGGCGCCGAGGGCTGGCGCGAGTTCCGCGAAGCCTGGGGCGAGGAGCTGCTGGGCCCGCAGCTCGGCGCCATGCGCCTGGTAGGGGGCGGGCACCCCGCCGGTCCGGTGCGTGCCGAGCCCGGATATGCGCCGGGGCTGCTGCTCTTCGGCCCGTATCTGCGGCTGTCGCCCGGCAGCTATCGCCTGCTGCTGTCGGCCGTGCCGCTGGACGGGCAGGGCGGACCTGAGCGGCCGGCCCTGTCCGTCACCGTGACGACGCCGGACCGCCGCAGCTTCGGCAGTCGCCGGGTCAACGCGTCCCTTCTGGGCGGAGAACCCGTCGAGATCGGCTTCGGGATCACCGAGGTGGATGCGCCCGGGGGGCTTTCCGAGCCGCTGGAATTCCTGGTGAGCGCCGAGGGCGATGCCGGCTTCGAGATCCGGGCGCTGGACCTCGCCCGGGCGGCGGAGGGGAGCCAGGCCCTGGGCGTCGACCTGCTGCCCCAGCTCTCGCTGGCGGGCTCCGCGCGCCGCGAGGGGGATGCGGTCGCGGTGGATGCCCAGGCTCCTTCGGGCCACGTGCTCTATGGCCCCTACCTGCCGCTGCCGGCCGGCGCTTACGCGGTCGAGCTCGCGCTGCGCGCCCATGGCCAGCCGCGGGCGCACGCCGTGGCGGTCGAGATCGTGCTGGGCGGCGAGGTGGTGGCCGAGCGCCGCGCCCGCGTCGCGGACCTGGCGCAGGGCCCGCTGCGGATGGAGTTCCGCGTCGGCCCCGAGGAGATCGGGCCCAATGGGACGAGCGCGCCTTTCGAGCTGCGGGTCAGCCATCTCGGCGAGGCCGGGCTGCGCGTCGAAGGCGCGCGGCTGACCGGCGGCTGACCGGCCGCCGGTCAGCCGCCGACGGCGCCGGGCTGCCGGCGCATGCGCGCGACGAGGCGGGTCGTGCTCTGCTGGGGCACGAGCTCGGCCAGCATCACGCGGCCGCCATATCCCTGCACGACGTCCGCGCCGACGACCTGCTCCACCGTGTAGTCCGATCCCTTGACCAGGACGTCCGGGCGCAGCGTGCGGATCAGCTCCAGCGGCGTGTCCTCGTCGAAGACCACCACCGCGTCGACGCTTGCCAGCGAGGCCAGCACGGTGGCCCGCGCGACCTCGTGCTGGACCGGCCGCTCGGGACCCTTGAGCCGGCCCACGGATGCGTCGCTGTTCAGCCCGACCACCAGCCGGTCGCAGGCGCGGCGCGCCTGCTCCAGCAGCGAGATGTGCCCGGGATGCAGGAGGTCGAAGCAGCCGTTGGTGAAGCCCACCCGCAGCCCGGCGCGGCGCCAGCGCTCGACGCGGTCCACGGTCTCCGGCAGCGTCATCAGCTTGCCGCTGCCCTCGTGGGCTTGGCGGTCGACGAGGGCCTGCATCAGCTCGTCCGGGCGGACGACCGCCGTCCCGACCTTGCCCACGACGATGCCGCCGCCGAGATTGGCGAGCCGGGCCGCCGCGGCGGCCGGGGCGCCGGCCGCGATGGCGGCCGAGAGCAGGGCCACCACCGTGTCCCCGGCACCGGAGACGTCGAAGACCTCCCGCGCCTGGGCCTGGATGTGCTCGACCTCGCCGGCGGCGGTGACAAGCGTCATGCCGTCCTCGCTGCGCGTCACCAGCACGGCCGCGACGCCGCACTCGGCGAGCACCCGGCGCGCCGCCGCGACGACCTCCTCGTCCGTCCGCGTGGGCAGCCCGGTGGCATGGGCGAGCTCGGCCCGGTTGGGCGTCAGCAGCGCGGCCCCGCGGTAGCGCGCGAAGTCCCGGCCCTTGGGGTCGACGATCACCGGTACGCCTGCCTGCGCCGCGGCCTCCATCACGGCCGCGATTAGGCGCGGCGTCAGGACACCCTTGCCGTAGTCCGACAGCGCGACGGCGCCGCAGCCGGGAAGCGCCTGCGCGCAGGCGGCGGCGAGCCGCGCCTCGGCCTCGGCGGCGAGCGCCGCGGTGGTCTCGTCGTCCACGCGCAGGAGCTGGTGGCCGCCGGACAGGAACCGGGTCTTCACGGTGGTCGGACGCGCCGCCAGCCGTTCCAGGCGGGCGGTCACGCCGGGCTCGGCGGCCAGGAGCGCTGCCACCTGCTCGCCCGGTCCGTCGGTCCCGACGACCGCGACCACGGTCGAGGAGGCGCCGATGGCCGAGAGATTGCGCACCACGTTGCCGACGCCGCCCAGCATGGCAGCCTCGTGCCGCTTGCGCAGGACCGGGATCGGCGCCTCGGGCGAGATGCGCTCGACCGTCCCGTCCACGAAGCGGTCGAGCATCAGGTCGCCGATGCAGAGCACCTGGGCGCCCGTGCAGCGGCCGATCAGGGTGGTGAGGTCCGAGAGCTCCGTCATGGGCGGGTCCTCAGGCCGCGGCCTGGCGTTCGAGCGCCGCGCACAGCATGTGGCCCAGCGTGATGTGCATCTCCTGGATGCGGGCGGTGCTGTCGGCGGGAACGATCAGCAGCGGGTCCGCGAGCCCGCGGAGATCGCCGCCGTCGCGTCCGCTCAGGCCCGCCGCGACCAGCCCGCGCTCGCGCGCGGTGCGCAGCGCCGCGGTGATGTTCGCGCTGCGGCCCGAGGTCGTGATGCCGACGGCCACGTCTCCCGGCGCGCCGATCGCCTCGATCTGGCGCGCGAAGAGCCGCTCGAAGCCGAAGTCGTTGCCGATCGCCGTCAGGGCCGAGCTGTCGGTGGTCAGGGCCAGCGCCGCCATGGCCGCGCGGTTGCGCTCGAACCGGACCGTCAGCTCGGTCGCGATGTGCTGGGCGTCGGCCGCGCTGCCGCCATTGCCGAAGAACAGCAGCTTGCGCCCGTCACGAAGGGCGCCGGCGCAGACATCGACGAACCGTGCGAAGGGATCCCTCAGGGTGTCCGCGCAGGCGCGGGCGACGGCCATGTGCTCTTCGAAGGTCTGATCGAACAGGAACTTGCTGTCCATCCCGCGCATCCCGCATCGGGCCGGTCACCGGCCGTGGCGGCCCGTTATAGTGCATGGGCCTGGACCTGTCGAAGGTGTTGCCCAGGAAGGCTGGTATCATTAAGAGACCCGGGGTCAGGCAGACGCTGGGGTGAAGAATGATCGTGGTTACCGGCGGCGCCGGCTTCATCGGCTCCAACCTCGTCGCGGCCCTGAACGCGCGCGGCGAGCGGGAGATCCTCGTCTGCGACCGGCTGCGCTCGGACGGGAAGTGGCGGAACCTCAGGAAGCGCGTCCTTGCCGACGTGGTGGCGCCGGAGGCGCTGCTGGCGCATATGGAGGCCGGCAGCGGGATCCGGGCTGTCTTCCACCTGGGCGCGATCTCGTCCACCACCGCGACCGACGGGGACCTGGTCTTCGAGACCAACTTCCGCTTCTCCCACGCGCTCTGGGACTGGTGCACGCGCACGCGCACGCCGTTCATCTACGCCTCCTCGGCCGCGACCTACGGGGGCGGCGAGCTGGGCTTCGACGACGACCCCGCCTTCGAGGCGCATGCGGCGCTGCGGCCGCTGAACCTCTATGGCTGGAGCAAGCAGCAGTTCGACCTGCTGGCGCTGCGCCGCGCCGAGCATCAGGCGACGCGGCCGCCCCAGTGGGCGGGGCTGAAGTTCTTCAACGTCTTCGGGCCCAACGAGTACCACAAGGGCGCCATGCAGAGCCTGGTGGCGAAGGTCTGGCCGGACGTCGACGCGGGCCGGCCGGCGCGGCTCTTCCGCTCGCACCGGCCGGACTATGCCGATGGCGGCCAGCTCCGGGACTTCGTCTGGGTCGGCGACGTCGTCGCCGTGATGCTCTGGCTGCTGGACAATCCCGGGGTCAGCGGGATCTTCAACGTGGGGACGGGGCAGGCGCGCAGCTTCGAGGCGCTGGTCTCGGCGGCCTACCGCGCCGTCGGGCGGGAGCCTGCCATCACCTTCGTGGACATGCCGCAGGAGATCCGCGGCCAGTACCAGTACTTCACCCAGGCCCGCATGGAACGGCTGCGCGCGGCCGGCTACGCCGAGCCGTTCACGCCGCTGGAGGACGCCGTGGGCACCTATGTCCGCGATTTCCTGGCTGCGGAGAACCGCTACCGCTGAGTGCGGGGCCGTCCGGGGCGTGAAAGCAGGAAGGCCTGCCCGGTCGGGCAGGCCTTCCTCTTTTCAGGGCTCGCCTGTCGGGCAACAGCGCTTGCTCTATCGATAGAGTTAGGCATTGCTTTACCAATTGTCAACCGGGTAGCGGACAAGCTTTCCCGGGCTCACCCCGCGTCATGCGGAGGCCGGCAGGGCGCCTGTGACGAAAGCGGGCGGCGGCGCGTGCCGTCACAACGCGCTTTGCCTTGCCGTCTCGGCGAGACTATACGGGTGAGCGGGGACGAACGAATTACGCCCATTGGCTCCGCCCTAGGCCATTGTCGCAGCGCAACCTCGCTCAGCCGGAATCAGACAAGAATGTCATCCAACGCAGCATCCGAACTCTTCGTCGATGGCCTGCTCGACGTGTCCTTCGCGCGCGGCATCGTGCGCGTGGACCTCTACAGCCTGTCGGCGGTCGAGAAGAACGCACAGGGCCAGCCGAAGCCGGAGCTGCGCCAGCGCCTGGTGCTGAGCGCGCAGGGCTTCGTCGATCTCGTGAACGGTCTTCAGATCGCGGCCCAGTCGCTGCGCGAGCGCGGTGCGCTTCCGGGCGCACCGGCGGCCGTCCCGCTGCGGGCCGTCGAGGCGGAGGCACCCGCGCCTGAGCCCGACGCGGCCCCGGCCGCAGCCGCGGCCCAGGCCCCGGCCGACACTGCCACCCGGGCCGTTCCCGCCCGCACGCCGCGCTCGCCGAACTTTCCGGCCAGCGCGGACCAGCTCGAGAGGGTGTGACGCCGCACATGTCCGTCCCCGACAACCAGAATCACACCTCGCTCCACTGCCTCATGCTGGTGGCGCGCCACCGTGGCGTCGAGCTGTCGGTGCAGCGCATGCTTCACGACTACGCCATCGGCGACGAGGCGCCGTCCCGGCCCATGCTGCTGCGCATCGCGCGTGACGCGAAGCTGCGCGCGAAGCTCGGGCGGCTGCGCTGGTCGGACCTGCGCAAGGTCGGCGAGGCCTATCCGCTCCTGGTCCCGCTCAAGAACGGGAACTGGGTCGTGCTGGCGGGCTATCGCGAGGCCGACGACCACGTGGCGGTCTTCGACCCGCTGGCCGACGTCCCGGAGATGATGTTCCTGTCCGAGGACGCGTTCTGCTCCGCCTGGACGGGCGACGTGCTGTTCGTGAAGCGCGCCCAGACCGCCGACGATCCCAACCGCCGCTTCGGCATCGGCTGGTTCGTGCCGGAGATCATGCGGCAGTGGAAGCTGTTCCGCGACATCGGCATCGTCGCGCTGGTGATGCACTTCCTGGCGCTGCTGTCGCCGATCTTCATGCAGCTCGTCCTGGACAAGGTGCTGACGCACGAGGGCTACTCGACCCTCTACGTGCTGACCATCGGCATCTCCTGCGCCATGCTGTTCGAGGCGTGCTTCGGCGCCCTGCGCCAGTATCTCGCCCTCTACGCCACCAACAAGATCGACGTCCGGGTCAACGACCGGATCTTCACGCGCCTGCTGAGCCTGCCGATCCACTTCTTCGAGCGCGCCTCGACCGGCATGCTCGTGAAGCACATGCAGCAGGCCGCGAGCATTCGCCAGTTCCTGACGGGCTCGCTGTTCATGACCATGCTCGACGCCACCGTCCTGCTGGTCGCCGTGCCCATGCTGCTGATGTACAGCGTGAAGCTGACCGTCCTGGTCGTGCTCTTCGCGCTGCTGATCGCCTCGGTGATCGCGATCGTGATGAAGCCGTTCCAGCGGCGCCTGAAGGAGCTCTACGAGGCCGAGGGCGAGCGCCAGGCCCTGCTGGTCGAGACCATCCAGGGCATGCGGACGGTCAAGTCGCTGGCGCTCGAGCCGCACCAGCGCCGCCATTGGAACGACAGCTCGGCGCGCAGCGTCGCCATGCAGTTCCGCGTCGGCAAGATTTCGCTCAGCGCCATGGCCGTGGTGCAGTTCCTGTCGACCTTCATGACGGTCGCGGTGCTGTTCGTGGGCACCCATTCGGTCTTCGACGGCACGCTGACCATCGGCGCGCTGGTCGCCTTCAACATGCTGTCGGGCCGCGTCACCGGCCCGCTGGTCCAGATGGTCGGGCTCGTCCACAGCTACCAGCAGGTCTCCCTGTCGGTGAAGATGCTGGGCTCGATCATGAACGAGACGCCCGAGCGCGGGAACGCCGGCCTGCGGCCGCCGCTGCGCGGTCGGATCGAGTTCGACAACGTGTCCTTCCGCTATTCCCCGGACAGCGCGCCGGTCCTGAACGAGGCGTCCTTCACCATCGCCGAGGGCATGATCTTCGGCCTGGTCGGCCGCAGCGGGTCGGGCAAGACGACCGTCACCCGCATGATCCAGGGCCTCTACCCGCCCCATGGCGGCGTGATCCGGATCGACGGCTACGACATGCGCGAGATCGACCTCGTCCATCTGCGCACCCATACCGGCGTCGTGCTGCAGGACAACTTCCTGTTCCGCGGCTCCGTGCGCGAGAACATCGCGGCGGCCCGCCCGGACTGCACGCTGCTCGAGGTGATGGAGGCCGCCAGGCTCGCCGGCGCGGACGAATTCATCGAGCGCCTGCCGCGCGGCTTCGACACCCAGCTCGAGGAGAACGCGGCGAACCTCTCGGGCGGGCAGAAGCAGCGCCTCGCGATCGCCCGTGCGCTCGTGACCAACCCGCGCATCCTGATCCTCGACGAGGCGACGAGCGCGCTCGACCCCGAGAGCGAGGCGATCGTCCAGCGCAACCTGAAGCAGATCGCCAAGGGGCGCACCCTGGTGATCGTCTCGCACCGGCTGTCCTCGCTGGTCGAGGCCGACGCGATCATGGTCATGGACCGCGGCCGGATCGAGAGCATCGGCCGGCACCACGAACTGCTGGCGCGCAGCCTCGTCTATCGCGGGCTGTGGAACCAGCAGACCAAGCACATCGCCTGAGCGGGACCAGATCATGAGCCACGAAGCCGATCCCAAGGGCGGGCAGCCGGGCCTGACCCTCGGTGCCCTGCAGCCGGACGCCAGGTCCGGCGCCGGACGCCGCGCCCGGCGCGAGGCCGCCCGCAAGGCGGCGCGCCAGCGCGACATCAACGAGCTGATCGTCGAGTTCCAGTCGGACTCCGTCGAGATCGAACACGGCCCGCCCCCGCGCGTCGCGCTGATCACGACCTACATGCTGCTGGCGCTCTTCGCGGTGGCGGTGACCTGGGGCTCGCTGGCCGAGGTCGACCGGATCGTGAGCGCGACCGGCACGCTGGTCACCACCGACCCGCAGATCGTCGTACAGCCCTACGAGGTCGGGGTGATCCGCAGCATCGACGCCCAGGTCGGGCAGGTCGTGCGCAAGGGGCAGGTGCTGGCGACGCTCGATTCCACCTTCGTGAAGGCCGACGTCTCCGATCTGCAGACCCGCAAGAGCAGCCTGGTGGCCGAGGTCGCGCGCCTGCGCGCCGAGGTCGACGGCAAGCCCTACGCGCCCGGACCCAACGCCTCGGCCGACGAGCTGCTGCAGGCGACGATCCACCAGCGCCGCATCGCCTCGTTCCGCTCGCAGGTCGAGGTCGCCGAGCAGGACATCGCGCAGACCGAGGCGAACATCCGCACGCTGATCGCCGACATCCAGGTCAACGAGCAGCGCATGGGCGTCGTCACCGAGGTCGAGAAGATGCGCAACGACCTGGAGCGCACGGCCGTGGGCTCCAAGCTCAACGTGCTGATCGCCCGGTCGGACCGGCTGACGGTGACGCGCGATCTCGACCGCGCCCGCAACTCGCTGGCCGAACAGCGCCACCGCCTGAGCGGGCTGCAGGCGCGGCGCGAGGCGATCGTCCAGAACTGGCGCCAGGAGGCCGCGAGCTTCCTGGTGGAGGCGTCGCGCCGGCTCGACAGCGTCGAGGAGCAGCTGCAGAAGGCGGTACGCCGCAGCGAGCTAGTGACGCTGACGGCGCCCGAGGACGCGGTCGTGCTCTCGGTGGTCGACCGGTCCGTCGGCTCGATCCAGCAGGAGGCCGAGCCGCTGATGACCCTGGTCCCGCTGAACTCGAAGCTTGAGGCCGAGGTCAAGGTGGATCCGAGGGACGTCGGCCTGATCGCGACCGGCATGCCGGTGCAGGTCAAGCTGGACGCCTTCCCGTACCAGAAGCACGGGATGATCCATGGCGACCTGCGCACGATCAGCGAGAACACGATCAAGCCCCAGAACCAGCAGGACAACCGCAGCTTCTACCGGGCGCGGGTCGGACTGGACGAGATCAAGCTGCGCGCCATGCCCGAGAACTACCGCCTGCTGCCCGGCATGACGGTGGGCGCCGAGATCAAGCTCGGCACGCGCTCGGTGCTGTCCTACTTCCTGTATCCGCTGGTCAGGACCTTCGACGAGAGCCTGACGGAACCCTGACCGGGGGCACGGACACGTCCATGCACTTCCTGTTCTTCCACCAGACGACGCCCGGTCAGTTCGAGCGTGTGGCGACCCGGCTCGCGGCGGAGCCGGGCAACCGGGTCTTGTGCCTGGGCCGCCGTCCGGTCTCGGAGACCCTTCCGGGCCTCGAGGTCCGGACCTACGAGATCGACGGCGATCCCAAGGCGAACCCGCACCGCTTCCTGCGCGAGGCGGACCTGGCGGTCCGCCACGGCGAGGGCATCGCCCGCGCGGCCATGGCGCTGAAGGCCGAGGGGTTCCGCCCCGACGTCATGATCGGCCATGCCGGCTGGGGCGAGGGGCTGTACCTCAAGGACGTCTGGCCGGACGTGCCGCTGGTCTCGTATTTCGAGTACTACTACGACGGCCGCGGGCTGCTGGCGGGTTTCGACCGCGCCGAGCCGCTGCCTTTCGATGACATGATGCGCGTGCGCACCAAGAACGCCGTCAACCTGATGTCGCTCGAGGCCGCCGACTGGGGCATCTCGCCGATGGTCTGGCAGCGGCTGCAGTACCCCGCCCATTACCGCGACCGCATCTCGGTGATCCATGACGGCGTCGACACGGCGCGGGCGCGCCCCGATCCCGCGCAGGTCGTGCGCCTGGCCGACGGCACCGTGCTGCGGGCCGGCGAGGAGATCGTCACCTATGTCGCGCGTGGGCTCGAGCCCTACCGCGGCTTCCCCGTCTTCATGCGGGCGCTGCCCGAGATCCTGGCCCGCCGGCCGCAGGCCCGGGTCGTCGTGGTGGGATCGCCCCAGACCGCGTACAACTCGCCGCTCCCCAACGGCGAGACGTATCTCGCGCGCATGCTGGCCGAGCTCGGCGACCGCCTGCCGCGCGAGCGCGTGAGCTTCCTGGGCTGGGTCCCGTTCGAATCCTATCTGGGCCTGCTGCGCGTCTCGGCGGCCCATGTCTACCTGACCCATCCCTTCGTCCTGTCCTGGTCGATGATGGAGGCCATGGCTTCAGGCTGCGTGCTGGTCGGCTCGGCGACGCCGCCGGTCGAGGAGGTCGTCCGCCACGGCGTCAACGGCTTCCTGTGCGAGTTCGGATCGCCCTCGGCCGTTGCGGATACGGTGGTCGAGGCGCTGGCCCGGCGGGCCGAGCTGGGCCCGATCCGCGCCGCGGCGCGCCAGACCATCGTCGACGGCTACGACCTGGAGCGCGTGTCGCTGCCGCGCTACCGGACCCTGATCGAGGCGATCGCGTCGGGCCGCCGGCCGCAGACCTACGATACGCCGACTCACGACAGGCCGGCCGCGGCATGACGGCGGACGTCCCGCTGACGGTGGTGGTCGAGGGGTGGCGCTGGGTGCTCCACTCCTACGCGATCGTGAACCAGTACCATCTGGTGGAGCTGGCGCGCCGGCCGGGCCTGCGCCTGTTCCACCGCGACCGCCCCTATTACGGGGCCAAGTGGACGCCGCTGCGCGGCCTGTTCCCGGCCGATGCAGAGGCGACGATCGCGGCGGTGCCGCCACCCCCGCCGGGGCTGGTGCCCGACATCGTGCTGCGGCTGACCGTGCCCTACGACCTGTCGGCCGCCGAGGCCGGGGCGACCATGGTGTTCGTGACCGCCGACATGGGGCGCCTTCCCGACGAGATGGTCGTGGGAAAGCGCCCGGCCGCCGCCGTGCAGCGCGAGACGGGGGCTTTCATCCTGACGCCGTCGCGCTGGTCGCGGGACGGGCTGGTGCGTACCGGCGTCGACCCCGACCGCGTCTTCGTGGTGCCCCATGGCGTCGACCCCGCCTGCTTCCGCCCGGCCTCGGCCGAGCGGCGGGCCGAGCTGCGGGCCCGCCGCGGCTGGACCGGGCGGTTCGTGCTGCTGAACGTGGGCGCGATGACCGCCAACAAGGGCGTGGCCGAGGCGATCCGGGCCGTCGCGCGCCTGGCCCCGCGGCATCCCGAGCTGCTGATGGTGTTCAAGGGCGGCGATCACACCTACCGCTCGCGCCAGCTCTTCTCCGAGGTTCTCGGCGCGCTTCCGGCGGCGCAGCGGGCCCTCGTCGCCGAGCGCATCGTCTATGACGGCTCGACCCTGGGCTTCCAGGAGATGGCCGAGCTCTACCAGGCGGCGGACTGCTACGTCTCCCCCTACAGCGCCGAGGGCTTCAACATGCCCGTGCTTGAGGCGGCGGCCTGCGGCCTTCCTGCGGTCTGCACGGCCGGCGGGCCCACCGACGACTTCGTGGCGGACGGCTTTGCCCGGCGGATCGCCGCCCGCGTCGTGGAGACCGGCGGCGGCTACCGCCACCTCCGGATCGAGGAGGACGACCTGGAGGCCTGCCTTTCCGCGGTGATCACGGACGGCGCCTGGCGCGAGCGCGCCCGCTTCACGGGGCCGCGGCACGTGCATGGCGGCTTCTCCTGGGCCGCCGTGACGGAACCGCTGGTCGCGGCGCTTCGGGCCGCCGCTGCACGCAACTGACGGGATTGCCGACACGCCGATGCGCTACCTGTTCGTCCACCAGAACTTCCCGGCCCAGTACAGGCAGGTCGTCCAGGACCTGGTCGCGGATCCCGCGAACGAGATCGTGTTCCTGACGCAGCCCAACGCCAAGACCATGGCGGGCGTGCGCAAGATCGAGTACCGGCCCGAGCTCTCGGCGCCGCAGGGGATGTCGCCTTATCTGGGCCCGGTCGAGCCCGCCATGCGCAACGCCGAGGCGGTGTGGAAGGTGGCGAAGCAGCTCGCGGCCGAGGGGTTCCGGCCCGACCTGATGGTCGGGCACAACGCCTGGGGCGAGATCCTGTTCCTGAAGGACGTCTGGCCCGACGTGCCCCTCCTTGGGCTGTTCGAGTTCTTCTACCGCGCCAAGGGCGCCGATGCCGGGTTCGACCTGTCCATAGCCAAGCCGCGGGCCGATGCGGACGCGCGCCTGCGCATCCAGAACACGGTGAACCTGCTGGGCCTCGATGCCGCCGACTGGGGCCACTGCGCGACCCATTGGCAGCGGCGCCAATATCCGCGGGTGCACAGGTCCAGGATCTCGGTGATCCACGAGGGGATCGACACCGCGGCCGTGCGCCCGAACCCCGGGATCCGGGTGAACCTGGCCGGGGCGGGGCGGGTGCTGACGCCCGAGGACGAGGTGATCACCTATGTCTCGCGCAGCCTGGAGCCCTATCGCGGCTTCCACATCTTCATGCGCAGCCTGCCCGAGATCCTGCGCCGGCGTCCCGCCGCGACGGTGATCGTGATCGGCGGCGACGATGTCAGCTATGGCGGCGCGCTGTCGGACGGCCGGACCTTCCGCCAGGCGCTGACCGAGGAGCTCGGCCCGCGCCTGGACATCAGCCGGGTCCATTTCCTGGGCCGCGTGCCGTTCGAGCAGTACCTGGCGGTGCTGCAGCTCTCCTCGGTGCACATCTACCTGACCTATCCTTTCGTGCTGTCCTGGTCGATGATCGAGGCCATGTCGGCGGGCTGCATGGTGGTGGGCTCGGCCACGCCGCCGGTGCAGGAGGTGATCGCCGACGGCGTGAACGGGCTGCTGGTCGATTTCTTCTCGACGACGCAGATCGCCGATGCCGTCGACCGGGTGCTGGACCATCCGAATCGCATGCGCGCGCAGCGCGAGGCCGCTCGGCGCACCGCCGTCCTGCGCTTTGACGCCAAAACCATCTCGGTGCCCAGGTTCCGTGCGCTTTTCGACGCCCTGATCGAGGGCCGCCAGCCCGAGACCTATGTCGACCCGCGGCTCGATCTGCTGGTGGGCGGCGACGGCGCCTGAGCCCGCGCGCACGCGCAGTGCGGCGCCGGTGCAACGCCTTTGCCGAGAATTTCGGCAAAGGTCGCGGTAAGGGGCCAGGAGGCCTGTAACCTCCGGTGTCCCAGCGCTTTTGTCGGTTGCAACTTCCCCCTTTTTTCAGGTAGCAGTTACTCCGAACGGGTGGGTCCAAAGGGGCTCCCCGTCGGGCAACTGCGCTTGAGGGATAACCCATGGCGACTTTTAATGGTACGTCGTCGGCAAACGACGTGCTGTATCTGGGCACCGGTGCCACCGATGCCCTGACCGTTTCCATCGCCCCGGTGGAAACGATCATCGGTACTGCTGGCACCAACGATCAGGTGGTGCTCGATCCGGCTGCGGCGACGACCGCCGTCACCGGCGTCGAGTCGATTAGTGCGGTCGGTGCCGGCACGCAGACCATTGTGCTTCTTGGCACCGGTTCCGCGCTCCGCAGCACGTTTACTGCCGCACAGACTCTTGGCTCCACGACGATCACCGCCGGCACCTTCGGCGAGACGATCGCGGTGGCGGGCATCGAGGCGGTGATCGGCGGCAGCGGGTCCGATCGCGTCACGATCGTCGGCAGCAGCGTCGGGGCGGCCATCTCGGTCAGCGGTGTCGAGACCATCATCGGCAGCACGTTTGGCGGTGAGTCGCTGACGCTGCTCGCGGGCGGTCAGACCACCACGGTCGACCTGTTCGAGAGCATCACCGGCAGCATCGGCACCGATGTCGTTCTGCTGGGAACCTCGAACCAGACCGTAGAGGTCCGCAACGTCGAGCAGGTCATCGGCGGTGCCGGCACTTCCTACGGCGTCACGCTCAGCAATGCCTCCGGTCAGACCCTGACGGTTTCGGGCGTTGACACCATCACCGGCGGGACCGGTGCGGACCGTGTGACCCTCGGGACCGGCGGCAATGACGTCGTGGTTTCCGGCGTCGAGACCCTGTTCGGCTCCTTCGGCACCGCCAGCGTTGACGTGGTCAGCCTCAGCAATGCTGCTGGCAACACGATGATTCTGATCGGCGTCGAGTCGCTGACGGGCAGCTCCGGCTCCGACGTTATCACGCTCGGTGCGGCCGGCAGCACGATGACCATTTCGGCCATCGACGTGCTGAACGGCGGATCGGGCGCTGAGCGCATCACTTTCGCCACGGGTGGCGTCAACGTCACGATCTCGGGCATCGAGACGCTTGTTGGCTCGACCTATGCTACGGATGCCGTCACGCTCGCCTCCGGCGGTAACGTCATCACCCTCTCGGGCATCGAAACCCTCGTTGGCGGCGCCGGCGTCGACGTCGTCACGCTCGCCGCTTCGGGCACGGCCACCTACCAGCTCACCGTCAGCGGCATTGAGAGCCTCGTGGGCGCCGCTTCGACGACGGACACCGCGACCGGCGTTGAGACGGTCTACAGCGAGAACGTCATCCTCGGTTCCGCCGGGACGACGGCCACCTTCTCGGGCATCGAGACGATCACGGGTTCGGGCCTCAGCGGCACGCGCGACGTCATCACGCTCGGCAACGCGAGCAACACGCTCACTGTTTCGGGCATCGACACCCTGATCGGCGGCTCGGGCGTTGACAGCATTACGCTGGGCGGTGTGGGCAGCCAGACGCTCGCGGTGATCGGCATCGAGACGCTCGTCGGAAGCGGCGCCACCAGCGACCAGGTGAACCTCGCGTCGACCGGCGTCGTCATGACGATCTCCGGCGTCGAGATCATCAACGGCGGCGCTGGCGCTGACCGCATTACGGTCGGTGCCTCCGGGACGGAGCTCTCGGTTAGCGGCATCGAGACGCTGTTCGGAGCCACGGCCGGAACTACGAACGTTTCGCTTGGTACCGCCGGCACGACGATCACCCTCGTCGATGTTGACGCCCTGGTTGGTTCCACGCGGGCCGGCGACAGCGTGACGCTCGGCGCACGTGGCAACACGATGAACGTCACGGCCATCGACACGCTGTTTGGCGGCGCTGGCAGCGATGCCATCACGCTGGCGAACACCAGCGGCACGACCATGATCCTGGTCGGCGTCGAGACCCTCGTGGGTGACTCGGCCGTCACGGCTCGCGACGTCGTCTCGCTGGGTGCGCGCGGCAACACCATGACGGTCTCGGCCGTCGAGGTGCTGAATGGTGGCAGCGGGTCCGACCGCATCACTCTGTCCGGCACCAGCGTGATCACCGTCTCGGGTATCGAGACGCTGATCGGTACGGGCACCGAGACTGTTACGCTCAGCTCGGGCGGTGACGTGATCTCCATCCAGGGGATCGACGTTCTGAACGCAGGCGCGGGCGCCGACAGCGTGACGCTTGGCACGGTCGCGGAGGTGATCACGGTCACCGGCGTCGAGACCCTGTTCGGTGGCACGGCCAATGATAGCGTCACCCTCGGCGCGACGGCCGGCAGCACCTTGATCCTGGTCGGGGTCGAGACGCTCGTTGGCAACACCGCTGGTGCTGACAACGTCACCCTGGGCAACCGTGGTTCGACGATGACTGTCTCGGCGATCGAGACGCTCTTCGGCGGTGCGGGCGCTGACAGCGTGACGCTGGGCACGGACGGCTCCACGATGATCCTGGTCGGCATCGAGACGCTGACCGGTGGCACTGGCTCCGACCTGATCACTCTCGGTGCCCGCGGCGCGACGATGACCGTCTCGGCCATCGAAACGCTGCGCGGCGGCGCGGGGGCGGAGCGGATCACGCTCGGCAACGCGGCGCAGGTGATCACCGTCTCGGGTATCGAGACGCTGTTCGGTGGCGACCTGGGTGACAATGTCACGCTGGGCTCGACCGGCAACTCCATCATCCTCGTGGGCGTCGAGACGCTGACGGGCGGTGCGGGTGCCGACAGCGTGACCCTCGGCGCGCGTGGCTCGACGATGACAGTCTCGGGCATCGAGACGCTGTTCGGCGGTGCTGGCGTGGACGACGTGCGGCTGGGTGATACTGGCAACACCATCATCCTGGTCGGCCTTGACAGCCTCACGGGCGGTGCGGGCACTGACGTCGTTAGCCTCGGCAATCGCGGCAACACCCTGACCGTCTCGGCCATCGAGACGCTCACCGGCGGCGCCTCGGCCGACGTCGTGGTCGTCACCGGCGGGACCGGCATGACCTTCCGCGGAAACGCGGGTGCCGACTCGCTGACCCTGGTTGCTGGTACCAACACCGACGTGGTGGTCTACGCCGCGGCGGCTGACGGCAGCGCGCTCGGTACCGCGACCGGTGCCGACACGATCACCAACTTCCAGACGAGCGACACGATCTCGATCGTGGGTGAACTGCGTACGCTGGTGGACGACAATCCTAACAGCGTCCTCCAGGTGAACACGGCGACCACGGGGACTGCGAACTTCACGACGAGCGAGGCGGTCGTCCTGACCACCACCGTCTCGGCGCTGGACGACGCGGGCTTCGCGGCCTTCCGGACGGCTCTCGGCAACGTCGCCGGCAGCAGCGCCGGTGCGGATGCCCTGGTCCTTGCCAACAACGGCAGCGACACGGGCCTGTACCTGGTCACCGACACCGACGGCAACGGCACGGTCGCGTCCAACGAAGTGCGCCTCCTGGGTCGCTTCAATGGCGTGATCCTGACCGGGACCAACCTCAACCTGGGCTGATAACCTCAGCATTGGGTCTCTACCGGGGGCAGCCGCAAGGCTGCCCCCATTTTTTTTGGCGTACCGGCTGGCAATGCCGTCACAGCCGATCGCGGCCGCCTTCAGGGTTCGAACGCACTGCCGAGCGCAGGGCTGGGTGTAGCGCGGCGCGCTGCACGGGCACGGAGAAAGAAGCGCTTCAGCAGAACTTGGAGCGATCCCGGGCTCGGATCTCAAGCCGCCACCCAGCGCTCGTGACAAATCGAGGGATTCAGCGTGGGATGGCGACGACGTGTTGCAGCTCGCAGTCGTGAAATGCGCGCTGTAGAGAGGATGGAGTTCATCCTCGAATCTCAATGGCCTTAGAGGACGGTGACGAATTGTAGCCTCCAGGGGCTAAACTTGACACCTATGCTAGCCCATGGGAGAACGGCCGAAGTTCAGAGGTCCCTCTCTTGTCGTGAGATCCTCGCAGTAGAAGTGAAATGGACATGCAGGACCAAAACCAAAATATTTTGTCTGGTCTCAGGCTTGTCGAGGGGCTGTTCGCGCAGGGGCGGTTTGTTGAAGTCAGGCAGGTCGGCAAGCAGGTGCTCGATACTGCTGGACCCGTGACCGAGTCCGGCTGGCACTTCCTGGTGCATCAGATTATTCATGCCGCCGAGAAGGAACTCGAGCGGCAGGCTACGGTTCCAGCGAAGAAGCTCAATATCGCCGTTGTCGCAGTCGCAACCGGAAAGTACTTTAGGTTTGTCGATCCTCTCGTCTCATCGCTTCGCGCAAATTTCCTCACATCTCATGATGTAAAAATTTTCGTCTTCTCGGATACGTATAAGTCGACGTCGGATGACGTTCACGTGCAGAAGGTCTCTCGGAAGGGGTTTCCTGGAGATACGCTGTACCGATATCATTATTTTGCCAGCATGTATGATGTTCTTCGTGGGTTTGACTACATCTTCTATCTAGATGCCGATATGTCCGTGTGTGATGTCGTCGGTGACGAGGTCATTCCAAGCTACGGCCGGACGCTCGTCGGCGTCGCTCATCCTGGCTTCTTCTGCATGCAGAACTATCTCGGAACTCCTGAAACACGGAGCGAATCCGTGGCGTTCCTGCCTGCCACTCAGTCACGCTACTGCTACTGGGCCGGGGGCTTCAACGGGGGCAGGGCGGACGCATTCCTCGACATGTGCGTTGCTCTTGCGCGTGCGGTCGATGAGGATGCGCGCCGCGGGACAACAGCTGTCTGGCATGACGAATCGCACCTCAACCGCTACTTTTCCGCGCATGCCGGTGCTGTCATGACCCTTACACCGGCTTACTGCTATCCCGAGGGGACCAACCTGCACCTTCCCATGAAGAGAAAGATCATGGCCCTCAAGAAGGATCATGCCGAGGTAAGATCCTTGTGAGCGACGGGATGGGCTGACGAGCTCGACAGCCATTTCAAAGCCGAAGGCAGCCGATAAACCGGATTAGCAACCCGCCGTGAAAGATCTTAGTCAATGACCAATCTGCGCAGTCAGGCGTCGTGGGATCAAAGTTATGCTGCCGTCCGGTTCGCAAAGGCGGATGAGAGCAGCAGCGTGGCCAGGTTTCTTAAGAACTCAGCAGCGGGGCTCACGGGTGAATGCATCGAGATCGGATGCTTTCCCGGCCAGTTCCTGCCGATCCTTGGCGATCTCGGTTTGAGGCTTAACGGGATCGATCTGGCGCCTGGAACGGATGACGCGCTTCCCACTTGGCTGCGGGGCCTTTCCTATGAAATCGGGCAGTTCGTTCGACAGGATTTCACGGAGTGGGCGCCAGAGAAATCATACTCGTTCGTCTATTCTCTTGGCTTTCTTGAGCACTTCGTGGAGTGGCCGAGCATCATCGCCCATCATGCAAAGCTCGTGGTGCCGGGCGGAACAATAGTTCTCGGAGCTCCAAACTTCTCGGGGATCCTGCAGCGCATCCTTCACAAGTTCCTAGATGGCAGAAACTATTCGACCCATTACGTCCCGTCGATGAACACGGAGGCCTGGTCAAGGGTGCTGGAGTTGCTGGGCTTCGATGTTACGTACGCGGGGCCCTTGGGAGGATTCGATTTCTGGGCTGAAGGTGATGTGCGCAGTCCTGTTCAAGACGCGTTCCTGGGGGTGGTCCAGAAGGCCCGCCCTTACCTGATGTCTTTGCCCGACTTGAACGGGTTCCATACGTCCAGCTACCTGGCCTTGGCGGCCAAGCGCCGGCCGCAGGTTGACGTGATGCAGCGCTACCAGCAGGCTGCGCCCGTGATCGAGATGATCCGATCCGATGCGGACGAAAAAAGTGCTGCGCTCGATACGGTGGCTGACGGGATTATCTCGGCCCTCAAGGCGCATATTCGGTAACAGACAGCCAGAGCGCGAAAATGACTGTCAGAATATACACATACGCTGACAAGCGGCCGGACTTCATCGCCGCTCAAGATGTATGCTTTAGGAAATTCATGCGCGAACCGTATGAGTTCGTCGTATTCAACAACGGGTCGACTCCCCAATTGGTTGAGGCTGTCGACCAAGCCTGCCGCAATCGGGGTATCAAATGTATACCGGTAGAAGGCAGGCGGCATGATACACCTGGAATCGCGTGTTCATATAGCATCCAATGGTCTATGGAGAACATAATCCGCTACGATAATGACGTAAGCGTCATTATCGACTCGGATATGTTTCTTCTAAAGGGTTGGTCGTTTTCCGAGTTTCTCGGTGATTTTCATTTGGCGGCTCTACGCCAGCGACGTCGCCACGTTCGTTATATTTGGAATGGTCTGGTGGTCATGCGGCCAGCGGCAATTCCTGGCTTGAATGAAATGAATTGGCATGGTGGCTATGTCGACGCTGTGCCGGTCGACGTTGGTGGTAACTTGTTTCATTGGATGAACAAGTACGCAGACAGGTTGCGATTCAAGCACATTTATGACAGCGGTGCAATTGAAGCACGGGCGGACAACCTGTTTCTTCTGCCGGAGGAGGTCAGGCCTTTATACCGAGATGAATTTTGCATTCAGATTTTGGAGGGGGCTGTTGTCCACTATAGAAAGGGCAGTAACTATAATCAGATGGGGAATGATTACCATGTGCAGAAGTCAAGGTTTTTCGAGAACCTTATAAACGGGTGTGTCTCCGGACGGTTCTCTCTAATGGATTTTGACTACCAGTGGATGCGGCCATGCGGTATGGAGGGCGAGTAGGAATAAATCCTGGGTGGTGTAGGGCGGCAGTTAGGTGGCGTAATCACGGTGAGCAGATACTGTGCCTAGCGCGAGCGTTATGGATTTTGGAATGCCGTCTGTAAATTATAGTAAATGATTTAGAGAGCGGTCGGAATGATTACGATGTTTGATATCGGCTACAACGGCCGACTCGGCAACCAGATGTTCCAGCTAGCTGCCCTATATGCAAGAGCGAAGAGTGGTGGATTTGATCTTCGCTTGCCGCTTGAGAACACAAGCTTCAGGCCGCTCGGCCCGGCAGATGCTCAAACAGGCAATCCCATGCCGGTTAAACTGGACCTCTTTGACGCATTTGATCTGAATACGGACTGTTTGAGGCCGCTTGAGCAGATCCGTTCTCATATAAAATTTCTGTTCAATGAGCCCGGGTTTGAGTACAGCGCTGATGTTCTTCGGACACCAGATGGAACTGCATTCCGGGGCTATTTTCAGAGCTTCAGATATTTTTTAGAGTGCGCTGCTGATGTAAGGAGACTTTTCACGTTCAAGAACGCTTGGCGGCTTGAGGCCGAAAGCTACCTTCGTGATGTCAGGCGAGGCGATTGTGAGTTGGTTTCGCTTCATGTCCGCCGGACGGATTACGTTGGCGCCGCCAACCTTCATTATGCATTGCAAAATGAATATTATAGGGTTGCCGCAGATCGTGTGGGCGCAGGGCGAAGATTTCTTATTTTTTCGGATGACCTGGATTGGTGTCGCGAAGAGTTCTCGGACCTGGAAGCGCAGTATGTGGAAACAACCTCGCCCTACATAGATCTTCAAATCATGGCAATGTGCGATCACCACATCATTGCGAATAGTAGCTATAGCTGGTGGGGGGCTTGGCTCAATCCGACGCAGAGCAAGACCGTGATCTATCCTCGCCAGTGGTTTGCGGGGCAGTCTGCCAAGAGTACGAAGGATCTCTGCCCAGGAGACTGGATGGCAATTTGAAGCCAGGGGGTAGGTCGGGCGTGGTCAGCCAGGACTAGGTTATTGGCGGCGACGTCCTTGGGTGGGATATAAGAGACAAACACCGTGTGAGCGGTTGAGCACCTTGCGCTCCCGCTCCGGCTTTGTGCCGATCGCCTGCTGGCGGGCGGGCGTGGTGCTGATGTCGGCCTGACGACAACTTCGCTCGCCCATGGTCGCCAGACCCAGGCTTTCCTTCAGCAGGTATCGCCGCCTCGTGCCGCTGCAGTTGCTCCGGCACCGCGCGTGCGGTTCGCGCCAAGTCGTGCACTGGACGGCCGCGGCGCGACCGCCCGGGCGGCAACAGGTTCAGGAGACGCCGGAGCCGCCCGGTTCTCCCCGTCTTCACCGCTTGCCTTAAGGGAGCTTCAGGCAACCGGCAACGGAAATCAGAAAGCGAAACTCGGAACGATGCCGGCGTCGGCGTTACATACCTTGGATTACGTCAGGGTGATCGACGGGCAGAAGATCAGTGCCAGTCCACCAGTTTGCAGATCTGGGCGGCCTTGTTGCGGATCATCACATGCTCCTCGGGCGTCATGTGCGGATACCGGTCGTAATGCCATTCGCAGATCAGCTCGCGGACCATTCCAAGGCTGCCATCGAAGATCATTTTTGTGAGTACGGCGTACTCTGCTCCCTCGATATCCATCTTGAGAACAATAAAGTCGTTTGCAGTGAAAGCGCTCACGATCCAGCGGCTTATGTCGACGCAAGGAACCGTGACATGCTTGGAGTAGTCGATTTGGCTGAAGCCGTACTGCGGGTGCTCGCGCTTTCCGCTGACGATCGTTGAAGCAACGTCTTCGTTCGACTGGAAGAAGCTGATCTGCCCATCGCGGATCCAGGCCGCTGCGGAGTGATGGACGATGTTGCGGCCGAGTTTCTGCGCAACGGCAGCGATATCGTTACGAAGGGCTTGGTTCGGCTCGAAGGTGAAGAGTTCGAAGTCCGGATGCTCCCGGCCGAATTTTTCGGTCACCACTCCATGGTTCGCGCCGAGGTCGATAAAGACTTTCCGCATGTGCATGCCCTTCATGTGCCACATCCGGGACCATCCGGGAGTTCGGTGAATCAAGTCTTAAGATCGTATGAGCTTGCAATCCGCGCCGCATTGGCATGTCGCCCGCGGCGTCAAGCCGAAGGGGCTGGCTGGGTGGGGCGGTAACGGATTGTTATCCAGGATTGTCCATCGTTGTGCGCTGGCGCGGCAGGCGCCGATCACTCAGAGCGACATGATGCAAATCTCCGTCAACGATGCGCTTTGCTATGCCCTTCAGCACCATGCGGCGGGTCGCCTGGATGATGCGGCGGCTCTCTATGAGGCCATTCTCCGCGTCGTTCCTCAGCAGGCCCAGGTGAAGGCGCTCCAGCACCAACTGGCCTTGCAGAAGGGACTCCAGGCTTCGGTCCGTGCGTCGCGGGAGCAGTGCGAGCCCTTCTACCTGCCGAACCAGACCTGCCAGGTGCGCGGCCTGGGGGCTCTTCTCGAACATCATCTTGGCCGTAAGACGGACGGCCGCTTTGTCGAAGTCGGAGCTTTCGACGGCGCGACTACCAGCAACACCGAATTTTTGGCCGACCTCGGATGGTCCGGTCTCTATATCGAGCCGGTTCCGGAGTACGCCCGCCTGTGCTTGAAGCGCCACCGCCACAGCATCGGGATCGAGGTGGCCCAGTACGCCGTGGGCTCAACCGAGCAGGACATCGAGATCTTTGTCGCCGGCGTGCTGACGACAGCAGCCCCCACCGTTCGGGACATGTATGCGACCATCGACTGGGCCAAAACGCTGCACGCGCAGGGCAAGACCATCACGGTCCCACAGAGACGGCTGGAAACGCTCCTCGAGACATATCAGGTCCCTCCCGGCTTTGACCTGCTGGTGATCGATGTCGAGGGGCGCGAACTGGACGTTATGCACAGCTTCGACCTGACCCATTGGAAGCCGAAGATGGCGATTGCGGAGCTTTCCGACGATCATCCGGACCTGAAGTCGGATGACGTGACCTCGGCCGGATCCCGGAAGGTCCGGGAGATCTTTAGCGCTGCCGGATACCGCGAGGTCTACCGAGACACGATCAATACCGTATTCGTGCGAGGCTGAACCAAAGAGGAAGAGCACGAGGCGCGAGCCGGTGACAAACACGGATCTGCGGGCTAAGCTCTCCCATAGCCGTCCGGCGCGGGCTTGATCAGTTTGATGAAGTAGATTGCAGCGCCATGCTCGCGCCGGAATCCAGCCGAACGCCGCAGGAAAAGATGTCCCGCCCCGCGGCCTTCCTCGACCGTGACGGCGTGCTCAACATCGACCGCGGCTATGTGCACCGGCCGGACCAGCTCGAATGGGTCGGGAACGCGCCGGAAGCCGTGCTCCTGCTGA
Source organism: Arenibaculum pallidiluteum (assembly GCF_017355985.1). Classification (GTDB taxonomy): domain Bacteria; phylum Pseudomonadota; class Alphaproteobacteria; order Azospirillales; family Azospirillaceae; genus Arenibaculum; species Arenibaculum pallidiluteum. The sequence continues at coordinate 96,325 of NZ_JAFIQU010000002.1, read as the reverse complement.
ACCGGCGGGGCTATCTCGTCTTCGTGGTAACGAACCAGTCGGGCATCGCCCGCGGCTTCTTCGGGCGTGCGGCGGTCGATGCGCTGCATGCCCACATGCAGGCGGAGCTGGGTCGCCTGGGCGCCCATGTGGATGCCTTCGCCCTGTGCCCGCATCACCCCGATTTCGACGGCGACTGCGCCTGCCGGAAGCCCAGGCCCGGCATGCTGCTCGACCTGATGGCGGCCTGGCCCGTCCGCAGGGAGGGCAGCTTCCTGATCGGCGACAAGGAGACCGACCTGGAGGCGGCGTGCGCGGCCGGCCTTCCCGGCCATCTCTTCCCCGGCGGCGACCTGCTGGCCTTCGTCCGCGGCATCCTTGGCGAAGGCCCCGGGGCAGACTGACGACGCCAGGCGCAGGGCCTTGCCCAGTGCGCCAGCACGGCGGCTTGGCGCGCGGCCGGCTCCTGCCCTGCGCCGATGCGCAGGAGGGAAGGGCACCTATTCCGGCGGGCCGCTCCGGGCAAGCTCCAGCACCAGGTCGCGCTCGGGGCGCTCCTCGTGCGGACGGTCCGCGCCGCGGCGGCTATTCGCCGTGACGATGGCGATCAGCAGCCAGGTGCCGTGGAACAGGCAGCCGCAGAGCAGCACCGCCATGCCCGAGATCGGCCCGATGGCCGCCCGCGCCCAGAACTCGTCCAACGTCGTGATCGGGACCGGGTGGATGATCAGCTTGCCGAGATAGGCCGTCACCTGGATCAGGAAGATCCAGGCATAGTTGTGCCGCAGCCGCCGGCCCAACGCCTCGGCCATGGTGATGTGCAGGACGGGATTGCGATAGTCCCGGTAGAGGATCCGGCTCCATTCCCGGTCGCGGCGGCCCCGCTCGCCGCGCAGGATCGGGCCGAAGAAGTAGACCTCCAGGATATGCGCGCGGATGCGCCAGAAATCGAAGAACCGGTAGCGCCGCGCCTCGATGAACAGGAACACCCCGACCAGCAGCCCCACCAGCATCAGCGGCAGGGGCGAGGCCGACGGGTCCGCGAAGGTCAGCGACAAGGCCAGCCCCGTGCTCACCACGGCCCAGTTGGTGGTGGTGTCCAGCCGCGTCCGCCAGACCGTGCTGCGGTAGAGCTCGCCCCGGTACAGATGGGCCAGCACGCCCATCTCGGCCGCGCTGAAGCCCGTCTCCGCCGCCGGAAGCCTTGCTCCCGTCGCTGCCGGCCGTCCCGCCTCGTCCATCGCATTCTCCCCCGGGCCGCGCCTTCGCGGCGCTTCCAGAGGTGAACAGCGCAGGATCGCGGATTGCGCCGGCCCGTCGGGGGCCGCGCGGCCGTTGCGGCCCCCGGTCAGGTCGTTTGCGGTCGCGGGGCGGAAAGGGGGCTCAGCCCGGGATCGCAGACTTGATGAGATAGGCCGCGAAATCGGCGGCCTTCACCTTGGGCGGCACCAGCTCCTCGGCGCCGGCCATGGCGCGGGCCACCAGCAGATGGTTCTCCACATTGGCCTGGGGCACGCGGAAGATGCCGGCGGCCCCCTTGATCCGGGGATAGTAGAAGGGATCGACGGGCTTCACCTTGGCCGCCAGGCGCTCCAGCGCCTGCTCCTCGGTGAGGCCCTCGACCTCCTGCTTCTTCACCAGCGTCCAGTCCGTCTCGCCGGCCCAGCCGGTCTCGATCAGCGGCTTCACGGGCTCCTCGGCGACGCCGACCTTGTACACATGCTTGCCCAGGCCGACGTCCGAGGCCCATTTCGTCAGGTTGGCGCTGCGCGCCACGTAGATCACGGCCATGCTGCCCTGCGTCTTCGCCCGGTCTCATCGTCCTGGGCGTGCTCGCCCCAACACGATGGGACCGGGCGCAGTTCTCCCACGAAACCAATCCCGGGCCAAGAGGCGAGGGCACGGGCGCGGGGGGCTGGGCGGCGCTCAGCGCGTCTGGGTGAAGCCCTCGGGCGTGGTGGTCTGCTCGATGTGGCCCTTGCCCTCCTGGCCCTCGGCGTCGGGCGGAACGTCGCGCTCCTCCGCCGTGTGCATGCCGGCATTGGCGGCGTCCAGCGCATCGCGGGTCTTGGGGGCGGGGTTGGCGATGGGGTGGGCCTCGCCCTCCTCGATCCGCTTGCCCTCGGCGCGCTTCTCGCGGGCGTAGTCCTCGAATTCCTTGCTGGCCATGGCGGGGCTCCGCTTGCGGTGGAGCCCCGACCAACAGCGCGGGCGCGCCGGCGTTGCGCCGGGTGCCGCGGAAACGCGGCCCGAAGGCCCGGCCGCGGGCCGCGCCGCAGGTCCTGCTACAGGCCCTTGGCAGCCTTCAGCACCTCGGCCACGTGGCCGGGCACCTTCACCTTGCGCCAGATGGCGCGCAGGATCCCCTCCCGGTCGATCAGGAAGGTCGCGCGGTCCACGCCCATGTACTTGCGCCCGTACATGCTCTTCTCGACCCAGGTCCCATAGCGCTCGCACACGGCGCCGTCCTCGTCCGAGGCCAGGGTGAAGGTCAGGCCGTGCTTGCCCTTGAACTTGTCGTGGCTCGCGACCGAATCCCTGGAGACGCCGATCACCACCGCGTCGATCCCCGAGTAGTCGGGCAAGGCATCGCGGAAGCCGCAGGCCTCGGCCGTGCAGCCCGAGGTGTCGTCCTTGGGATAGAAGTAGAGCACCACGGTCTTGCCGCGGAGATCCCGCAGGCCGACGGTCCCGCCGCCGTCGGTGGGCATGGTGAAGTCGGGGGCGGGCTGCCCGATGTCGAGGCTCATGGTCTCTCCTGGTCCGGTGCCGGGGAAAGCCGGGCCGCCGGATCCTCCACCAGCGCGCGGAAATGCGCGTGGGTGCGGCCGGCGACCGCGGCGATGTGATCTGTCATGGCGGCGAAGTCGAAGTCGCGCTCGGGGGCCATCACGGCGCGGAACAGCGCGCGCTTCAGTGCCTCGGGCGCGGCTTCGGCATCGAAGCCGCCTTCGGTGGTCAGCCGCAGGAAGCCCTGGATCCGGCGCCACATGCGCAGCGCCTCGACGAGGTCGCGCGCGGCCGCGAGATCGAGGAGGCCCGCCGTGGCGAGATTGTCCAGCGCCGTCGCCATGTTGGCCGACAGGACCGAGGGATCCCGGGCTGCGTGCCGCAGCATCAGGTACTGGGCCACGAACTCGGCGTCGATCTGCCCGCCGCGGACGTATTTCGTGTCCCAGAGGTCCCGGGTCCCGAACTCCCGGTCGATGCGCGCGCGCATGCTGGCCACGTCGCGCAGCAGCGCGTCGGGATCGCGGGGCCGCGTCAGGACTGCCGCCACCTCGGCGTCGAGCCGGCGGCAAAGCGCGGCCGGCCCCCAGATCACGCGCCCCCGGGTCAGCGCCATGTGCTCCCAGGTCCAGGCGGCATCGCGCTGATAGGCCGCGAAGCCGTCGATGCTGACGGCCAGCGGGCCCTTGTTGCCCGAGGGGCGCAGCCGCATGTCGACCTCGTACAGCGCGCCCTCGCCGGTCTGCACCGTGACGGCGTTGACGAGGCGCTGGGTGACCTTGGTGTAGTACTCGGTCGCGGACAGCGGCTTCGGCCCGTCCGAAAGGCTGCCGTCCGCCGGCGGCTCGTAGACGATGATCAGGTCCAGGTCGGACCGGATCGTCATCTGGCGGCTGCCGAGCTTTCCCAGCGCAAGGATCGCCATGCCGCCTTCGGCGAAGCGGCCATGGCGGCGCGAGAACTCGTCGAGGACGCTGGGCACCAGCGCGCCCACCGAGAGATCGGCGATGTCCGACAGGAAGGGGCCGCAGGCATCGCCGTCGGTGATGTTCCTCAGGATGTGCAGGCCGGCCCGGAAGCGCTGGTCGTTGGACCAGCGCCGCGCCGCGTCCAGGACGTCCTCGAACCCGGCCGCGACCCCGACCACGGCCGCAAGGTCGGCCTCCAGCTCGTCGCGCTCCGGAAGGTGCTCGAAGAAGCCCGGCGTCAGCACGGCATCGAGCCGCGAGGGCGAGCGCGCCAGGATCTCGGCCAGCCGCGGGGCGGTCCCCATCACCTCGGCCACGAGGCCCAGCAGCGCCGGGTTGCTGTAGAACATCGTGAAGAGCTGCACGCCTGCCGGCAGGCGCCCCAGGAACTCGTCGAAGCGCAGGAAGGCCTCGTCCGGGCTCGGGGTCGTCGCCAGCGCCTCCAGCAGCGCGGGGGTCAGCTCGGTCAGCAGCTCGCGGGCGCGGGTGCTGCGCGTCGCGCGGTAGCGGCCGTGATGCCAGCCGCGGATCGTCGCGGCGATCGCGGGGGCGTTGCGGAATCCCAGCCGCTCCAGCGTCTTCAGCGTCTCGGGGTCGTCCTCGGTGCCGGTGAAGACGAGGTTGCCGGGGCCCGAGAGCGCCGGCGCCTCCTCGAAGAGCGCGGCGTAATGGTCCTCGACCGTCGCCAGCGTCGCCGTCAGCTCCGCCCGGAAGGCGGCCGGGTCGTCGTAGCCCAGGAAGACGGCCAGCCTGTCGACCGCCGCGGGATCGGCGGGCAGCCGGTGGGTCTGGTGGTCCTCGATCATCTGCACGCGGTGCTCGACCCGGCGCAGGAAGCCGTAGGCGCGCTCGAGATCCCCGGCGGTCTCCGGCGCCACCCGCCCGGCGGCGACCAGGGCGTGCAGGCTCTCGACCGTGCCGCTGGTGCGCAGGCGCGGGTCGCGCCCGCCGAAGATCAGCTGCTGGGTCTGCGCGAAGAACTCGATCTCGCGGATGCCGCCGCGGCCGATCTTCACGTCGTGCCCCTCCACCGCGGTCGTACGGAAGCCGCGATGGGCGTTGATCTGCCGCTTGATCGAATGGATGTCCTGGATCGCCGCGAAGTCCAGGTGGCGCCGCCAGACAAAGGAGCGAAGCACGCCCAGCAGGTGCCGCGCCGCCTCGCCGTCGCCCGCCACCGGGCGCGCCTTGATCATCGCGGCGCGCTCCCAGTTCTGGCCGAGGCTGCCGTAATAGGCCTCGGCCGCCGAGACCGACACGGCCAGGGGCGTCGCGCCGGGATCCGGGCGCAGGCGCAGGTCCGTGCGGAAGACATAGCCGTCCTTTGTGCGTTCCTCCATAATGCGAACCAGGTCGCGCGCCAGCCGGATGAAGGTCCGGGCCATCAGGTCGGGTTGGGCGGTCTGGACGACCTGGTCGTCATACAGGACGATCAGGTCTATATCGCTGGAATAGTTGAGTTCGCGCGCGCCCAGCTTGCCCATGCCGAGGACGATGAGACCCGAGCCGATCTCCGGATTTTCCGGGTCCGGAATGATGAGCGACCCGCCGCGCGCCGCCTTGCGCAGGAGGTGGCCGCAGGCCTGCCGCAGGGCTGCCTCGGCCAGCTCGGACAGCGCGCCCGTGACCCGCTCCAGCGGCCAGGCGCCGCCTATGTCGGCCAGCGCGATCAGCAGCGCCGCGCGGCGCTTGGTCACGCGCAGGACCTCCATCAGCCGGTCGGTGTCCTCGACTCCGCGGCACTGCGCCTCCTGCTCGCGCAGCAGCGCGCCGAAGGCGTCGTCGGGGCCGTCCTCCACGAGCCGGCGCGCGAAGGCGATCTCGCGGACCAGCGACTGGCTGAGATACGGACTGTTCCCGAAGACCGCCTCCAGCACCGCGCGGCCGTGCGGCGCCTCGGCGAAGGACCTGGCGAAGGCGCGCAGCTCCGCGTCGTCGAGCCGGTCCGCCTGCTCGTGCCAGTGCGTCAGGCCAAGCGCAGCGGCCTGGAGATCGCCCGGGCGGGGCAGGGACGGGAAGGCCGGGGTCACCGCGCTGGTCCTCTTCGGTGGTGCAGGCCAGGCGACCATGCGCGTCCGACGGGCGCCGGTCAACGGTGACCGGCCGTGATCCGCCCGGCCTTCCGCCTCGCCGCCGAAGGGGTCAGCATCATCCTGGTGCTGCTGCTGGTGCTGGCCGGGGCAGCCATCTGGCGCCTGTCGCAGGGGCCGGTCGCGGTCGGCTTCCTGACCCCCGTCATCGAACGTGCCCTGACAGGCGCGGGGCTGCAGGTCGACATCCAAGACACGCTGCTGAGCTGGGGCGGAGGGGACAGCGTTCTGGAGCTGCGGGCGCGCGGCGTGCGCGTGGTGGGGACCGAGGGGGTCGAGGTCGCCTCCCTGCCCGAGCTCGGAATCGGGCTCGACCTGCGCCGGCTGGTGACCGGAACGCTGGCGCCGACCCGGCTCGAGCTCGTGCGCCCGCGCATCCGCGCCGTGCGCGACGAAGCCGGCGAAATCCATCTCGACATCTTCGAGAATGCCGATCCGCGGCCCCAGCCGGCCGATGCCCCCGATGTGGGGATGGGCCTGCTCCAGGCGCTCTCCCGCGCGCCCGGCGAGGGCGAAGGCGTGCTGGCCGAACTGCGCGAGGTCGGGATCGAGGGCGCAGCCCTGACCCTCGAGGACCTGCGCACCGGCCGGTTCTGGCATGCGCCGCGGTTCGATGGCGTGCTGCACAGGGACGCGGGCGGGGTGCGCGGGGCCGCCGGGCTCGACCTCGCGGTCGGGCAGGGCCAAGTCCGGCTCGGCACGCGCTTCTCGCTGCGCCTCGGCGTGGGCGCCGAGGTGGAGGCGGAGCTCCATGGGCTGCGTCCCGCCGATCTCGCCGCGCGCGCGCCGGAGCTGGCCTCGCTCGCGGCCGTCTCGCTGACCCTGGGCGGCACCGCCAGCGCCCGTTTCGACCGCGGCCTGCTGCTGCGCGAGGCACGCTTCGACCTCTCGGGCGAGGACGGGGCGGTGAACCTCCCCGAACTCTGGGCGGAGCCGCTGCATGTCGCTCGCGCGCGGCTCAGGGGACATCTCGACGCGGCGGCCCGCCTCCTGACGATCGAGGGGCTGGAAGCCGATCTCGACGGGCCGCGCCTGGCCCTGCACGGCACGCTGCGCGACCTCGGCGGCGCGCTGGATCTCGACGCGCAGGCGCGCCTGCAGGACGTCGCGCTGGATGGGCTGGGGCGGCTCTGGCCGGCCTCGGTCGCACCCAGTCCGCGGGGCTGGATCACCGAGAACCTGTCGCACGGAACCGTCGACGCCGCCGAGGCCAAGGTCTCGGCGCGGCTGGGGCTGGACGGCGCAGTCCAGGAGATCCGCACCCTCGACACCCAGATCCATTTCCGCGACGTCACCGTGCGGTATTTCGGGGACCTGCCGCCGGTGACCGGCGTCTCGGGGACCGCCCGGATCGACCGGGCGCGCCTGGAGGTCGACGGCGAGGGCGGAAGGCTGCGCGATGCGGTGCTCGGGCGCTCGCGCATCGTGATCTCCGGCCTCGATGCCGAGACCCAGGCGATCGACATCCGCATTCCCCTGACCGGGCCGCTGCGCACGGTGCTGGAGGTCGTCGACATGAAGCCGCTGGGCTATCCGTCGCGCCTCGGCATCAAGCCGGCGACGGCCGGGGGGCGCGTTGACGGCGTGCTGACATTCGCCTTCCCCCTCGTGAACGCGCTGACGCTGGACGAGATCGTCTTCGGCGCCAAGGCCCAGCTCGCGGAGGTGGCGCTGCAGGAGGTGGTCGGCGACATGCCGGTCACCGAGGGCGCGGGCACCCTGACTCTGGACCCGCGCAAGCTCGCCGTCGAGGGGACGGCCAGGCTCGCGGGCGTGCCCCTGTCCTTCGCCTGGGACGAGAACTTCGCGCGCAAGGCCGAATTCTCGACGCGGGTGCGGGCCCGCGGCACCCTGGCCGAGGCGGACAGGGTCCGGCTCGGCCACGACCTCGCGCCCTGGCTCGCCGGGCCGGTCGGCTTCAACGTGACCTACCTCGTGCCCGAGCCCGGCCGCGCCACGCTGTCGGGCGACCTTGCCCTGGCCGAGGCCGAACTCGCCGCGGCACCGCTGGGCTGGCGCAAGCCGCCGGGCACCGAGGCCAGGGGCCGGTTCGAGCTGGCCTTCCGCGCGGGCAAGCCCGTGGGGCTTCCGGCCTTCTCGCTGGACGGCGCGGGCATGCGCCTGCGCGGGAGGGCCGACCTTGCGGCCGATTTCCGGCCGACGCGCATCCAGGTCGACGAGCTGACCCAGGGCGAGAACCGGCAGCTCCGCGCCGAGATCCGGCACGAGGGGCAGGGACCCTGGCGCGTGAACCTGCAGGGCGCCTCGCTCGACCTGGGTCCGCTTCACGACGACATGGAGAAGACGCCGCCCGTCCGCGACCCCGGGAAGCCGCGGCGCACCGCGCCCGAGTTTCCGCTGGAGGTCCAGTTCCGGCTCGGCCGGTTGCTGCTCGGGGCGGAGCGCGTCTTGAGGGAGGCCGGCGGAACGCTGGCGGGCGACGGGCGGCAATGGACGCGCGCCTCGGTGGATGCACGGGTGGGCGACGGCGTGCCGATGCTGCTGCAATACGTGCCCGACGGAGCGGTCCGGCGGCTCACCCTCGAGACCATGGACGGCGGGTCGGCGCTGCGCGCCCTCGGCATCTACGAGACCGTGCGCGGGGGGCGGCTGCTGGTCTCGGGCACGACGGACGCGCGCGACCCGGACGCCCCGTTGCAGGGATCGATCGAGCTCCAGGACTTCTCGCTGACAGAGGCGCCGGCGCTGGCCAGGCTGCTGAACGCGGTCTCGCCGACCGGCTTCGCCGAGCTGCTGTCCAGCCGCGACATCCGCTTCGACCGGCTCTCGGCCGAGTGGGAATGGAAGGGAAACCGCATCCTCGTCCGCAAGGGCCGGACGGCCGGCGCGGCGCTGGGGCTGACGGCGGACGGGCTCGTCGACCTCAACGAGGACCGCCTGGATTTCGAGGGGACGATCGTTCCGATCTACGGGCTGAACAGGATCATCGGCTCGATCCCGCTGCTCGGCAGGCTGCTGACCGGCGGCGAGGGGCAGGGGATCTTCGCCTTCACCTATTCCCTGCGCGGGCCCATGGACGACCCCGCGGTGACCGTCAACCCGCTGTCCGTGCTGACGCCGGGCTTCCTCAGGAACCTCTTCTTCCTCGGCGATGCGCCCGGCGAGGAGCGCAAGCCCCCGCCGCCGGGCACCCCGCCGCCCGGCGGGTCGCCGGGATGGGGGCCGGAACAGTCGGGCGGCGGAAACTGACGGCGTCTCCGCCGCAGGCGGTCACGCCGCCGCCGTGACGCTCACAGGGCCTTGACGCTCAGACGGCCTTCGCTCAGAGGACCTTGACGAGGACGTGGCGCTTGCGCCCGGCCGAGAGCTTGGCGGTGCCGTCGCCGGTCAGGTCGGCCGTGCGCAGGGCCGCGGCCTCGTCGGCCACGGCGGCGTCGTTGAGCCGTGCCCCGTTGCCTCGGATCAGGCGGCGTGCCTCGCCCTTGCTTGCGGCGAGGCCGGCGCGGACCAGCAGGTCGACCACGGGGATGCCGGCCTCGATCTCGGGGGCGGCGACCTCGATCGTCGGCAGGCCCTCGGCCAGGCTGCCCTCCTCGAAGGTGCGCCGCGCCGTCTCGGCGGCCTCCTCGGCGGCTGCGGCGCCGCGGCACAGCGTGGTCGCCTCGTTCGCCAGGATCTTCTTCGCCTCGTTGATCTCGGAGCCGCCGAGGCGCTCGAGGCGCGCGATCTCGTCCAGCGGCAGCTCGGTGAACAGGCGCAGGAAGCGGCCGACATCCGCATCCTCGGTGTTGCGCCAGAACTGCCAGTAGTCGTAGGCCGACAGGCGCTCGGTGTTGAGCCAGACCGCGCCCGAGGCCGTCTTGCCCATCTTCGCGCCCGAGGCCAGCGTGATCAGCGGCGTCGTCAGGCCGAACAGTTCGCGCCCGTCGATGCGGCGCGTCAGCTCGATGCCGTTCACGATATTGCCCCACTGGTCCGAACCGCCCATCTGGAGCTGGCAGCCGAGGCGGCGCGACAGCTCCATGAAGTCGTAGGCCTGCAGGATCATGTAGTTGAATTCGAGGAAGGTCAGCGGCTGCTCGCGCTCCAGGCGCAGCCGGACGCTCTCGAAGCTCAGCATGCGGTTGATGGTGAAGTGGCGGCCGACGTCGCGCAGGAACGGGATGTACTCGATCCGGTCCAGCCAGTCCGCATTGTTCACCATCACGGCGTCCGCCGCGCCCTCCCCGAAGCTCAGGAACTGCGAGAAGACCTTGCGGATGCCGGCCATGTTCTGGCCGATCTGCTCGTCGGTGAGCATCCTCCGGCTCTCGTCGCGACCCGAGGGGTCGCCGACCTTTGTCGTGCCGCCGCCCATCAGCACGACGGGCTTGTTCCCGGTCTTCTGCAGCCAGCGCAGCATCATGATCTGCACCAGCGAGCCGACATGCAGGCTGTCCGCCGTCGCATCGAATCCGATATAGCCCGGCAGGCCGCCCGCGGCGGCCAGGGCATCCAGCCCCTCGGGGTCGGTGCACTGATGGATGAAGCCGCGCTCGTGCAGGGTGCGCAGGAAGTCCGAACGGAAGCTGCTCATCTCGGCGGATCCGGGTTGACGCGGGTGGCGGAGGCCGCGTCTGTTAGCATGAAAGCCGGCCGGGGACCACACCCCCTGGGACCACATCCCAGAGGCCGCACGGGGCGGCCGCAATGCGGAGGCAAGGCATGCAGACGGCGATCGGGCTGATGAGCGGGACCTCGCTCGACGGCATCGATGCGGCCCTGGTCCGGACCGACGGGCGCGAGCGCGTCGAGACCGGCCCGCACCTGACCCTTCCCTACGAGTCCGCCTTCCGGGAAAGGGTGCGCGCGACCTTCGGCGGCCGGGGGCCGGTCGCCGAGGTCGAGCGCGAGTTGACCGAGCTGCATGCCGAGGCGGTGGCGCGCCTCCTGGCGGCCGCCGGGCTGGCCGCCGACGCTGTGGACCTCGTGGGCTTCCACGGACAGACCATCCTGCACGCGCCCGAGCAACGCCGGACCTGGCAGATCGGCGACGGTGCGCTGCTCGCCAGGCTGACGGGGATCGCCGTGGTCGCCGATTTCCGCACCGCCGACGTGGCGGCGGGCGGCCAGGGCGCGCCGCTGGTGCCGGTCTATCATGGCGCGCTTGCGGCGGCTCTTGGCCGCCCGCTCGCGGTACTGAACATCGGCGGCGTCGCCAACGTGACCTGGATCGGGCCCCACGGCGAGCTGCTCGCCTTCGACACCGGGCCCGGCAACGCCCTGATCGACGATTGGGTCCTGCGCCGCGCCGGCCGCGCCTTCGACGCGGACGGGGCGCTTGCCGCCGCCGGAAAGGTCGATGCCGGCGCGCTCGCCGCGATGCTGTCCCATTCCTGGTTCGACTTGCCGCCGCCCAAGTCGCTGGACCGCGACGCCTGGGATCCGTCGCCGGTCCAGGGGCTGTCGGTGGAGGACGGGGCCGCGACCCTGGCCGCCTTCACGGCCGGTTCCGTGGCGAAGGCGGCAGCCAGCCTGCCGGTGGCGCCTGCGCGCTGGCTCGTGGCGGGGGGCGGGCGGCTGAACCGCGTGCTGATGGCGATGCTGCGCGAGCGCCTTGGCGTTCCCGTCGAGCCCGTCGAATCGGTGGGCTGGGAGGGCGACGCGATCGAGGCCCAGGCCTTCGCCTATCTTGCAGTGCGCAGCCGGCTGGGTCTGCCGCTGTCCTTTCCCGGCACCACCGGCGTGCCGGCGCCGCAGCCGGGCGGGCGCTTCCACCCCGTCACCGGATGAGCGCAGCGCCCGGGCTTCGGGTGCGGCCCGCAGATGCTCGGGGTGGAATCAGGCGTGATCCGGAACTTGGCTGGTCGCGTCGGCAAGGTTCAGCCGCGTCGCCTCGGCCTCGGCCTCGTCGTAGGTGGCGAAGGGGTGTTGCTCGCCTGTCTGCGAATCCAGCACGCGGAAAGGCCGGGGCACCTTTCCGCCTTTCGCCCAGAGGACGAAATACCGAGCCTTGACCGCGTCGTCCATGGCTCTTCCCCGTTGCCTGCCCGGACGATAGCACGGGCTTGCGGGGAAGGCCAATCCACCGGACGCTCCGAAACGGAGAGGCGGACTGGCCTTTCGAACTATTCCGCGACCGCGGCGACCCGCTGGCCGCCTCCGAGGATGCGGTCCAGATAATCCCCGACATGCCGGTCCAGCTCCTCGACATGGTTGCCGAAGAAGTGGTTCGCGCCCTCGACCTGGCGGAAGTCGATGCGGATGTCGCGCTGGCTCGAAAGCTTGTTCACGAGCTTGGCGACCGACGCCTCTGGGACGTGCTCGTCGCTCTTGCCATGGATGATCAGCCCCGAGGCGGGGCAGGGCGCCAGGAAGCTGAAGTCGAAGACGTTCGCCGGCGGCGCGATGGAGACGAAGCCGTCGATCTCCGGCCGCCGCATCAGGAGCTGCATGCCGATCCAGGCGCCGAAGGAGAAGCCGGCGATCCAGCAGGTCGAGGCGTTCGGGTTGTAGGTCTGCAGCCAGTCCAGCGCCGATGCGGCATCGGACAGCTCGCCCTCGCCGCGGTCGTAGGTGCCCTGGCTCCGCCCGACGCCACGGAAGTTGAAGCGCAGGCAGGAGAAGCCACGCCGCGCGAAGGCATGGAAGAGCGTGTAGACGACCTTGTTGTTCATCGTCCCGCCCTGCTGCGGGTGCGGGTGCAGGAACAGCGCGATCGGAGCGTTGGGCTGCTTGCTGTGGTGGTAGCGCCCTTCGAGCCGGCCTGCCGGCCCATTCATGATCACTTCAGGCATCGCGTCCCTGGTCCTGCGCGGGGCATCGAGCGGCGGGAGGCGCGCCTGCCGCATGCACCCGAGTCCTGGACTCGGGTAAGCGGCCACGGCGCTCGACGGCCTCCCGGCCTAAACTTGACCACCCCGCTGGGTAATCCTATATCCCCGAGGCGTGGCCGGACGCACGGGTCCGTGCGGTCGCCGCACGGTCCGCGCATCGATCCCGCCGGTCTACGCCGGGGCGGCGGACTATACCACGCGGCGCCCGCGCGAATTCAAGCCTCTTGAGGCGCGCCTCAAGAGGCATGCAGGGGGTCCGATGGCGGCGACGGAGATCGCATGCGACTGAGCACCAAGGGCCGGTACGCCGTCATGGCGATGGTCGACCTCGCCAGCACCGGCCGGGAAGGCCCCGTGGCCCTGGCCGACATAGCCCGCCGGCAGGAAATCTCGCTGTCCTATCTCGAGCAGCTCTTCGCGAAGCTGCGCCGTGCCGGGCTGGTCCGGAGCGTGCGCGGCCCGGGCGGCGGGTACATGCTCGGACGGGCGGCGGTTCAGACCCGCATCAGCGACATCGTCCTGGCCGTCGACGAGCCGATCCGCGCGACGCGCTGCACGGCGGGATCCGCATCGGGCTGCCATGCCGACCGCTCGCGCTGCATCACCCACGACCTGTGGGAGGAGCTCGGCAACCAAATCCATCTCTTTCTCAGCAGCGTCACCGTGGCCGACGTGGTCGAGCGGCGCGTGCTCGGCACCAGCGGCCTTTCGGACGAGATGCGGGAGCGCCTGCGCAGGGAGGCTGTCGACTGAGGATCTATCTCGACCACAACGCGACGGCGCCGCTGCGCCCGGAGGTCCGGGACGCCATGGCGGCCGCGCTGGATCTCGTCGGCAACCCGTCGTCGGTGCATGCCGAGGGGCGTGCTGCCCGCGCCGCGGTCGAGGGGGCCCGGGCTGCCGTCGCCGTGCTCGCCGGCGCCGATCCCGCCTGGATCGCCTTCACCTCCGGCGGGACCGAGGCAAACAACCTGGCGCTCGCCGGCGCCGGCAGCGGCCGCCGAATCCTGGCAAGCGCCGTCGAGCATGACTCCGTGCTCCAGGCGGCGCCGGATGGCGCGCTGCTGCCGGTCGACCGGCACGGCGTCCTTGACCTCGGCACCCTAGACCGCGTCCTGGCGGCAACGGAAGGGCCGGCGCTCGTCTCCCTGATGCTGGTCAACAACGAGACCGGCGTGATCCAGCCTGTGGCCGAGGCCGCCGCCATCGCGCATCGGCACGGCGCGCTGCTCCATTGCGACGCTGTCCAGGCCGCCGGGCGCGTCCCGCTCGACCTCGACGCGCTGGGCGCGGACCTTCTGACGCTCTCGGCCCACAAGATCGGCGGCCCGAAGGGCGTCGGCGCACTGGCGCTGCGTCCGGGATTGGCGCTGTCGCCGCTGCTCCGTGGCGGCGGGCAGGAGCGGCGGATGCGTGCGGGAACCGAGAACGTGGCGGGCATCGTGGGCTTCGGCCGGGCGGCCGAGCTGGCCCTCGCGGAGCTCGATCGCCAGCACGCCGTCGCCGCCCTGCGCGACCGGCTCGAGGCGGCGCTTTCCGCGCGGGCCCCCGGCACGCCCCTCCATGGCGCGGGGGCGCCGCGCGTCGCCAACACGAGCTGCGTCGGCATGGCCGGCGTTCCCAGCGAGGTCCAGGTCATGGCGTTCGACCTCGCCGGCATCGCCGTTAGCGCGGGCTCTGCCTGCTCGTCCGGGAAGGTGAAGCCGAGCCACGTGCTGGCCGCCATGGGCCTGCCTGCGGCCGAGGCCGCCTGCGCGGTGCGGATCTCGCTGGGCCCCGGCACAACCGAAGCCGAGATCGACCGGATTGTGGAGGCCTGGACGGCCCTGCGCGCCCGGCGGAGCGCCGCTGCGTGAGCGGCGGGGCCCCGATCCCCCTCGCGATCCACCTCGACCATCAGGCGACGACGCCGATCGATCCCCGCGTGCTTGACGCCATGGATCCCTGGCTGCGCGCGCCCGCCGCCAATCCCCACGCCCGCAATCCGCTGGGCTATCGCGCCGCCGAGGCGCTGGAGAAGGCGCGCGCCCAGGTGGCGGCGCTGCTGGGGGCGAACCCGCTGGAGATCATCTGGACCTCGGGGGCGACCGAGGCCAACAACCTCGCGCTCAAGGGGATCGCCCGGGCGGCGCGGGCGCAGGGGCGGGACCATGTGGTGACCACGGCGATCGAGCATCCCAGCGTGCTCGAACCCTGCCGGCGGCTGGAATCGGAAGGCTGCAGGATCGAGATGCTGCCTGTGGGGACCGGCGGCCTGATGACGCCCGACGCCGTGGCGGCGGCGCTGACGCCGCGCACGGCTCTGGTCTCGGTCATGGCCGCCAACAACGAGATCGGGACGCTGCAGCCGATCGCGGCGATCGCCGAGGCCTGCCGCGACCGGGACGTGCCCTTCCACACCGACGCCGCCCAGGCCTTCGGGCGCGTGCCGCTGGAGGGTGCGGCCGACCTCGTCAGCGTCTGCGCCCACAAGCTGCACGGCCCCCCCGGCATCGGCGCGCTGCGGGTCCGGCGCGGCATCGCGCTGGAGCCGCTCCTCGAGGGCGGAGGCCAGGAGCGGGGCCTGAGGCCCGGCACGGTGCCGGTGGCGCTGGCGGTCGGGTTCGGGGCTGCGGCTGCGATCGCAGGGGCGCAGATGGCGGAGGAGGGACGCCGGATCGCGGCGCTGCGGGACTTCCTGCTGACGCGTCTGCGCGCCGCCTGCCCGGAGCTTCGGCTGAACGGCGATGCCGTGCGCCGGCTGCCCGGAAACCTGAACGTGACGCTTCCCGGGGTTGATGCCGAGGCGCTGATGCTGGCGCTTCCGGAGCTGGCGCTCGCCAGCGGCGCCGCCTGCGCCTCTGGACGGCCAGGGCCCTCGCACGTGCTGCTGGCCCTCGGTCTCGGTCCCGAGGAGGCCGCCTCGTCGCTGCGCATCGGCATCGGCCGCTTCACGACCCGGGCCGAGGTCGAGCGCGCGGCCGACCTTCTGTCGGATGCGCTAAGATCCTTCACCGCTGGCCGCTGAGGGCCGCGTGCAGCAGGCGAAGCCGTTGCCCCGGCAGCAGGCGAAGCCGTTGCCTCGGCGGCGACTTGGCTGTATGACCGCGGCCGGACGAGGAGAAAAGGTCCCATGCCGAAGATGGTTTTCATCGAGAAGGACGGCACCCGCCGCGAGGTCGACGCGCCGGTCGGCCTGTCCGTGCTCGAGATCGCGCACCGCAACCGCATCGACCTCGAGGGAGCCTGCGAGGGCTCCCTCGCCTGCTCGACCTGCCATGTTGTGGTCGAGCCCGAATGGTACGACCTGCTGAACGATGCGAGCGAGGACGAGGAGGACATGCTGGATCTGGCCTTCGGCCTGACCAAGACCTCGCGCCTGGGCTGCCAGATCATCATCAGCGAGGAGCTGGACGGGCTGACCGTGCGCCTGCCGGCGGCGACCCGCAACAACATGAAGGGCTGAGGGCGCCGCCGCCATGGCCGGTCTCTTCTCCCGCCTGAAGGAGGCCTGCCGGCCGGACTGGGAGGCCTATGTCGGCCATGCCTTCGTCCGCGGGCTCGGCGACGGGTCGCTGCCCGAGCGGTGCTTCCGCCATTATCTCGTTCAGGATTACCTGTTCCTGATCCAGTTCGCCCGCGCCTATGCGCTGTCGGCGTACAAGAGCGATACGCTCGGGGACATGCGGCGTGCCGCCGGCGCGATGGGTGCCATCCTCGACCGTGAGATGGCGCTGCATGTCGAGTACTGCGCGGGCTGGGGCCTAGACGAGGCCGCCATGGCCGCCACCCCGGAGGCGACCGCGACGCTCGCCTATACCCGCTTCGTGCTGGAGCGCGGGATGTCCGGCGACCTGCTGGACCTGAACGTGGCGCTGGCGCCCTGCGTCGTGGGCTATGCCGAGATCGCCGCCGCCTTGCAGCGCGATCCCCGGATGCGGCTCGACGGCAATCCCTACCGAGCCTGGATCGAGGCCTACTCTGCCGATGACTACCAGGCCGTCGCGCGCGACAAGGTGGCGCTGCTCGACGACTTGGCCGCGCGGCGCGGGGGCGAGGCGCGCTTTACTGCGCTGACGCGCGATTTCTCTGCCGCCTGCCGCCTTGAGGCCGGTTTTTGGCAAATGGGGTACGACCTCTCGGCCTAGTCCTTGGCGGAACCTCCCATGTGACGCCGTGTTGCCTTCGCGACCGGTGTCACCATCGAATAGGGGGTTCGCATGTACAAGATCGGTATCGCCCTTCTGTCCCTGGGCGTCCTGGCCGCCTGCGGCAACAACGATACCAGCCGCGCGGCGAGCGGCGGCGGCGCGGGTGCCCTCGGCGGCGCGGTCGTGGGCGGTCCCGTCGGCGCCGTGGTCGGCGGCGTCGGCGGCGCCACGGCGGGCGCCTCGATGAACGAGGGGCTCGAGGACAAGACCACGCTGGACGAGCGCGCCAAGGCCGCGATCAAGAAGTAACGGCGCGGCACGCCGTTCGGCGCCGGCGGCTCCCGGGGCGGGGCCGCCGGCGCTGGCTTCTTGCGACGGCTCCGCGACACGCCTTGACCGCCGGGCGGCATTGCGCCGGGCGCGGATGCTGTCTATATCGCGCCCCATGA
The DNA here is from genome assembly GCF_017355985.1 of Arenibaculum pallidiluteum. Classification (GTDB taxonomy): domain Bacteria; phylum Pseudomonadota; class Alphaproteobacteria; order Azospirillales; family Azospirillaceae; genus Arenibaculum; species Arenibaculum pallidiluteum. Next base: position 79,203 of record NZ_JAFIQU010000002.1, on the reverse strand, counting down.
ACAGCCTTGGGATCGACAAGCCCGCTTCCGCTACCCGGGTCGTCGTCGCCATGTCCGGCGGCGTCGACAGCTCGGTCACGGCCGCGCTCCTCCAGGCCGAGGGCTACGACGTCGTCGGGATCACCCTGCAGCTCTACGACCACGGCCTGACCGTGGGGCGCAAGGGTGCCTGCTGCGCGGGGCAGGACATTTACGATGCCCGCCAGGTCGCCGACCGGCTGGGCTTCCCGCACTACGTCCTGGATTACGAAAGCCGGTTCGGGCAGGCCGTCATCGACGACTTCGCGGATTCCTACCTGCGCGGCGAGACCCCGATCCCCTGCGTGCGCTGCAATCAGCGCGTCAAGTTCCGCGACCTGCTGGACACCGCGCGCGATCTCGGCGGCGACTGTCTCGCGACCGGCCACTACGTGCGCCGGGTCGCCGGGCCACGGGGCGCCGAGCTGCACCGTGCCGCCGACCCGTCCCGGGACCAGAGCTATTTCCTGTTCGCGACGACCCAGCCGCAGCTCGACTACCTACGCTTTCCCCTGGGCGGGCTCGCCAGCAAGGCCGAGACGCGGGCGCTTGCCGAACGGTTCGGCCTGGCCGTCGCCGACAAGCCTGACAGTCAGGACATCTGCTTCGTTCCCGACGGCGACTATGCGGGCGTGGTCGCGAAACTGCGCCCGGGCGCCATCGATCCCGGCGAGATCGTGCATGTCGACGGCCGCGTTCTCGGCCGGCACGACGGGGTGATCGGCTACACCGTCGGACAGCGCCGCGGGCTTGGCATCGGCGGCATCCGCGGAGAGGCGGGGGAGCCGCTCTACGTCGTCGGGCTCGACCCCGCGGCGCGGCGCGTCGTGGTGGGCCCGCGCACGGCGCTGGCGCGCGACCGCGTAATCCTGCGCGAGGTGAACTGGCTGACCGATCCCGACCCGCGGGGAGAGAGCGTCACCGTCAAGCTGCGCTCGGCCCAGCCGGCGGTTCCGGCGACGGTCGTCCCCGGTGCCGAAGGCGGTGCCGTAGTGGCGCTGGCCGAGCCGCAATACGGCATCGCGCCCGGCCAGGCCTGCGTTTTCTATCGCGGCGAGCGCGTCCTCGGCGGCGGCTGGATCGCGGCGGCCGAGCAGTCCGCGCCCCATCTCGGCATCGGCGCGGCATACGCGGCGCCGGCTGCGGGATAGAGCGCGGGGCCGGCCCTCAGGCCGCCAGCGGCACGGCCTTGCGCTCCAGCATGCGGCGGAAGGCGAGATCCATCAGCGTGCCGTATGCGGCGGGATCCGCGAAGGTTGGGCGCTTGGCCATCTGGGCAGTGACGGCCGCCGCTGCGGCCTTCCTGTAGGCCGCGTCGAGACCCAGCCGCACCGCGCGGGCCACATAGGCTTCGGCATCCTGGCAGACCAGCTCGCCGAGGCCGAGCTCCAGCAGCATCGCGGCTCCCTGCTGGTTGCGCAGGGTCGCACCGGCCGCCGCCACGACCGGCAGGCCCGCCTCCAGCGGATCAAAGGTCGTGTTGGCGCCGCCATAAGGGAAGGAGTCGAGATAGATGTCGCACTGGCGCAGCAGGGAGACCACATCGCTGCGCGTTGGCAGGCCCTTGATGATCCGGATGCCGTCGACCACGCCTGCGGCAGAGAGTTCTGCCTTGAAGGTCTCGAGGAAACGCTCCTCGGGGTAGGCGCTGCTCCACGCGCGGCTAAACGGATAGAGCACCAGCAGGGATCCGGGCACCGATGCAAGGATGCGCGTCCAGCTGGCGCGCAGATCTGGACCGATCTTGTAGAAATTGGCCCCGCTGACGAAGACGGTCCGTCCCACGGTGCCCATGGCCCTGCGGTCCGGGATCCGGACGGACGGGGCAGGTGCCATGGAGTAGTCGAAGCAGAAGCCGGCGCCCGGGAGCAGAAGCGGCGTCTCCGTGTAGTGCTGATGCGCTTCCGCCCGGTCATCCGACAGTTCGCCGCTGACGTAGAAGTCGACCGATGGAAAGCCCGTCGTGATCGGAGAGGAGAAGCCCGTGCACTGCACGCGGGCGAGCTTGTGGAGCGCCACGAGCGCCACCCGGTGGGTGACCGCCGTGACGTTCATCCCGATATGCAGAATGTCGAGGTCGCGGCTGCGGATCAGGCGCACCGCCTCGCCGGTGTCCTCGGGCAGGGCCAGCACGCTGTCGCCCGCCGCGCGCCGGGCCTGCTCGATGGCGCCGCCGGTCGGGTGCTGCAGGAAGATCGTGACCTCGTACCTGGAACGGTCGAGCCCCGCGAAGACGGGAAGCGTCGTGAAGGTCTCCGTGCGCGGCGTCAGGTCGCCGAGCAGCACGCCGAGCCGGATCCGGCCCGGCCGGCGCGGGGGTGGGGCCCAGTCGACGGCGTGGCCGTTCCTGCGCAGCCATCGATCCAGCAGCTCGGCCCGCAGGCGGCAGAGCGCCTTCAGGTTCCGGGTCGACATATAGGCGGCGATCAGGTTCAGACGCGTGACCGCCACCGCCGCTGCCTGGTTCCAAAACGGGGACTCAGGTTCGACGGCGAGCCGGGCCGTGATGACGGCGAGCAGGGTCTCCTGAATCACGACCTGCGTATTGCCGTCGTTCCCGCTCGTCAGCAGCGCCGGCGGTGTGAGGGCCCAGCGAAGATAGTCCTCGAGCATCTGGAGGGGCACCGCGTCGAATGCGGGGTCGTCCAGCTCGTGCGGCGCCAGGAAGAGCGTCGCCGCGACCCGTGCCAGGCCGGCGCGACGCTGGGAGCCGCTGTGCAGCTCCGGGCGCACCTTTTCCGCGAAAAAGCGACGGTCGACCTCGGGCAGCGGCTGGAGCGCCGTCTCGCCGCAGCGCTGGAGGTCGGCGAGCTGCTTGCGCTCGGGCGAGCTCGCGAATACGGCGACCGACGCCGCGCCGAGGGTCATCAGCCGTTGTGCGAGGCCGGTTCGGGTCGGGATGTCGGCGGTCAAGATGTCCGTCTCCTTCAACGGCCCACGCGCCGGCGCAGGTCGTCGCGTACGCGGAGCAGGACGGAATCCCAGTCGCCCTGCCGCGGCTGGCGGTAGAGGCGTGCCGTCGGATACCAGGGGCTGTCGTCGATGTCCTCGAGCCAGCGCCACTCCGCCGCATGGGGAAGCACGACCCAGAGCGGGCGGCCCAGCGCCCCTGCCAGGTGGGCCGGGCCGGTGCAGGACGAGATCACGAGGTCCAGGTTCGCCATGACGGCGGCCGTGTCGTCCCAGTTGCCGGCCTCGACCAGGTCGGTGAAGCTGGGGTGCCCCGGAAACCCGTCGAGGTCGCGCCGCCCGGCGCCCTGCTGCAGGGCGTAGAAGGCGATGTCCGGCACGTCCAGCAGCGGCAGATAGGGCTTCAGCCCCGGCGAGCGGATCCGGTCGGCCTTGTATTCGGGATTGCCTGCCCAGACCAGCCCCACGCGCAGGCGTCGGCCGCCGTCCCGCGCCTTCAGCAGCTCGGCCCAACGCCGCTGGCGCTCGGGCTCCGGCCGCAGATAGGGCACCGCAGTGGGGATCGTCGCCAGCGTCGTGCCCAGCAGGTGCGGCAGGCTCAGCAACGGCACGTGGACATCGTGGGCCGGAACGGGCATGCCGCGGGCCACCACCTCGGCGGCACCATCGAGCCCCCGCATCACGCCGGTGATCCGCGCATTGCACTCGAGGATCACGGTCGCGCCCTGCCGTGCCAGAAGCGGCACGAACCGCGCGAACTGGAAGGCATCGCCGACGCCCTGCTCGTCATGCACGAGAATGCAGCGTCCGGACAGCGGACCGCCGTCCCAGCGCGGCGTGGGGAAGCTGCGGACGGGGGACGGGAAGTCGGGCATCCGCGTCCGCCACTCGTAGGCGGCCCAGCCCTCGGCGTAGCGGCCCAGCATCAGCAGGACGGAGGCGAGCTGCGTGTGGCCCTCGGCGAGGTCGGGCTTCAGCCGCACCGCCTCGCGCGCCGCGGCAAGCGCCTTGTCGTGGCGACGCTCGGCCATCAGGGCCAGCGACAGGTTCAGATGGGCCTCCGCATAGGCAGGGCTATGGGAAATGGCGCGCTGCTGGCAGGAGATCGCCTCCGCGTACCGGTCCAGGTCGGCCAGCACGACCCCCAGGTTTGACCATGTCCCGGCGGCGGCGCCGTCCAGGCGCAGAGACGCCCGGTAAGCATCCACCGCCTCGTCCAGCCGGCCCAGCCGGCGCAGCGCGACTCCGAGATTGCTGAAGGCGCCGGCATGGCCCGGCGGCCGCTCGGCAGTTCGCCGGTACAGCGCGATGGCCTCCTCGACCGCGCCCGCGTTCAGCATCAGCGAGCCGGCCTGGAGCGCCAGGTCCGCATCCGACGGATGGTTGGCCAGTGCCTGGCGAAACGCGTCCAGCGCCTCGCCGGTGCGGCCGAGGTCCCGCAGCAGGCGCGCCATGTTTCCCGCGGCATCCGCCTGGCGCGGCTCCAGGCGCAGCGCCTCCCGATAGGCCTCCAACGCCTCGTCGTGGCGGCCCAGACGCTTCAGGGCGCTGCCGAGATTGTTGTGGTAGTGCGCGCTGTCGGGCCTGCGGGCGATCGCCTGGCGGATTAGTCTCGCCGCCTCGTCGTTGCGGCCGAGCTGGTAGGCGGCCACGCCCGAGAGGTGCAGCGCCTCCGCATGGCCGGGCTCGGCGGCGAGAACGGCGCGGTAGCAGGCCGTCGCCCGCGGCAGGTCGCCCCGCCCGTGATGGGCGAGCCCCTCGGACAGGAGCGCCGCCAGGTCGGTGCCGGCAAGGGCCGCTTGGGCAGTCATTGTCTCCGATCCCCCCGTCCGCCTTCAGACGATCGTGTAGTCGATGTTGCGCCAGATGTAGCACTTCTGATTGAAGTGCTCGGCGTCGACGGCGCAGTGCAGCATCGGCGAAGGCGCGTCGCGCCTGAGCGCCGCCGCCATTGAGTTCGCGCCGGAATGCACGGTGATCAGCGCCCTGGCCGAAGCGATGGCGTCGCAATAGTCGAAGATGCTCTTCACCGTATAGGTCGGAACGCCCTCGAGCCGCAGGTTGGGATCGCCGACATCGGGGCCCGCGAAGGCGATCTGCACGAGATCCGCGCGTGCGTAATGGAAGCGCGCGCAGATCATGTCGAGATACGCGCGCAGGCTCTCGGGCCTGTAGTGGATGGTCTTCGAGTGGAGGTCCACGAGCACCGCCCCGGCGAGCTGCGCGTGCCGCGACGGCGCGTAGTGGAGGCGCGGCAGGTCGTTGGACGGCGCGAAGCCGTGCAGGACCTCCATGCGCGTCAGCCAGTTGGTGATCTCGGTCAGCCGGTCGAAGCCCTTCAGCATCGGAGCCACCCCGGCATTCGGGAAGGCCTTCGAGATCCCCGCCACATGCGGATTGCAGCCCCAGACGAGCTCGTGGATCTCGGGATTGCGGACGGGATTCTGGTCCGAGACGAAGAACCGCCGCCCCGTGGCGGCGAACAGGCCGGGCAGGGTCGAGAACAGCAGGTTGTCGCCGAGGCCGCGCTTGTTCAGGAAAAGCACCACGTCGCCCTCGGGCGGCACAGGGGCGCCTCCGCAGGCGTAGATGGCGCGGTCGATCACGATCGGCAGCAGGTTCCGCGCGGGCCTGTGGTCGGGCTCCAGCTCGAGCACCCGGCGCAGCAGCGCCATGGCGGCCTCGATCCCGCCCTCGCGCATGCGTCCGTTCGCGAGGTTGTAGAGGGCGTCCGGCCAGTCCGGCCTGCGTGCCAGGGCTCGCTCGATCAGAGCAAGCCCGTCCGAGCCCCGGCGCCCCAGGAGCACTCCGAGAAGATGCAGGGCATCGGGATCGTCCGGCGCCTCATCCAGCACGCGGCGGTACAGCAGCTCCGCTTCGTCGAGTCGGCCGTCCCGGTGGGCGGCCGCCGCGGCCTGCAGGAGCTGGTCGGGCGGCACGGCACCCACCTGCGCTGCCAGCGCCATCGCGGGCGCGGTCACGGCTGCCCTCCCTGCGCATAGCGCGTGAAGGCGGTCGATGCGATCTGCGCCGCGGCGCTCGGCAGGCTGGCCCTGATGGACCAGAAATAGGCGTCCTCGTCACCGACGAGGCTTCCGTCCCTCATCAGCCGCATCTGCAGCCGATGGATCGAGGTCGGCAGCGATGCGAAGCCCGGGCGTTCGCCAGCCGGGCGGCAGCGCAGCGCCGCGAAGAGCGCGATCTGGTCGAGGAACCAGCGTGCCCGCCCCGTCTTCAGGAAGCTGCGCATGTAGGCGGCGGCCACCCTCAGTGTCTCGATCGTCCGCGGGCTCGGCCGAAGCAGAATCACGTCCGCCCAGTACCGGTTCCAGACGTCGGCGCCGGGGCTCTCGACCATGGCGAGCTCTGCCTCGTCCAGCACGGCCAGCAACGGCGCCGGGTCGCGCTGCACGATCAGGTCGATGTCCAGGCACAGCATGCGCCGGCCATAGCGCGCCAGCAGCTCGGGCAGCACCTGGAAGCGCGCGCAGGCGAAGTAGGTCCGCGCCTCGGCCCCGAAAGGCGCCAGGTCGACACGCTCCGTGCTGCAGGCCAGCGTCCAGCCGGGAAGCCGCCCCGAAATAGCCTCCATCTCCGCCGCAAGACCCTCGTCCGGGTTCACCACATGCAGGTGGAGATGCGCTCCCGGCAGGCCCGACCCCGCGAGCGAGGCGGCGAAGCTGGTGCCGAAACGGCGGAGATAGCCCATGTCGGCGCCGGCGAAGACGACGATCCCGGCCGATGCGGCCGGCGCGGCGCCCTGCACCGATAGCCGGGCCTGGACGACGCGTTCGCCCAGCAGCCCGCGCATGAAGCTGTCTGAGAGCCGGATCGCCGCGTCGCGGGTTCCGGGCTGGCGCGCCGCTTGCTGGAACAGGGCGTCGGCCTCTTCCAACCGGCCCAGTTCGGCCTGCAGGCAGGCGAGGCGGCTCGCGGCGAAGGGCAGGTCGGGCGCCAGCGCGAGAGCCGTGCGGAAGGCCGCCTCGGCCCCCGCGAGGTCTCCCGCGGCGCGGCGCTGGTTGCCGAGGCCGATCCAGGCGGGATATGGGCCGCGGCCGAGAGCCACGAGGCCGGCAAAGTCGACGTCGCCGGCCAGCTCACCGCCGAGCTTCGAAAGGACGCGCCAGGCGTTGTCGGCATGGCCGGCATCGTCCGGGGCAAGCCGGCTCGCCGTCAACAGGTGGACGGCGGCATCATAGGGATTGGTCTTCTGGCATGCGATCGCCATGGCGGCATGCAGCTCGGCCACGTCAGGCGCATAGGCGAGGCCGGTCCGCAGAAGGCCCACCGCAGCAACCGGGTCCCGCTCCATCGCCGCATTCGCGAGCGAGCCGAAGGTCATCGCGATGTTCCGGCGCGTCGCGGCATCGCAGGGCTTCAGCGCGTCGGCCATGCGGAAGCAGCGGTCGGCGTCCGCGAAGGCACCGGCCTGCCAGAGCCTGACGCCCAGCGCGAACAGCGTCGCCGGCATGGGACCGTCGGCGCGCGACAGCGCCGCACAGCGGCGCAGCGCCTCCGCGCAGGCCTCCAGCGCCTCGGTGAGCCGACCCTCGCGTTCAAGGCCGGTGATGCGCTCGATGTGGTGCCCGGCGTGGTGCTCGACGCTTCCAGACGTAGAGCCGGCGCCGGCACGCACGGGAGTCGCACCGCCAGGGCCTGCCGCGGGAGTCGTCGCCGCGACGAGCCGGGCGCGCAGCTCGGCCGCGCGCTGGGGCGCGCCGTCGGCCTCGGCTCGGCGCACCAGGGCCAGCAGCTCCTCGGGCTCGAGAAGCAGGTGCCGGGCCCAGTCCTGCGGGCGCTCCGAAAGGCTTCGCGGCAGGTCGCCTCCCAGCGGGATGCGTTCCCAGAGATAGTTGTCGCGGCCGAAAAGGTCGCGGCGCTCGGCCAGCGCCCGCTCCACGTCGATCGCGGCCGTGGTCTCGGGCGTGTTGTTCTCCTGGTGGGCGTAGTTCCTGATCTTGTTCAGGACATGCGCCTGATCGCCGATGAACGAGAAGTGCCAGCCGGCGCGGTCGAAGACGCGCGCATGGTCGGGCAGGCGGCCGTTCTCGCCGAGCTGCAGCCAGAACCGGCTGTCTCTGAGCTTCTGAGGGCTGTACCGCGCCAGCAGGCGCGCCCTCACACCGACCGGCCAGACGACGTGTGCCTCGGGGCCGGCAGCGTTCAGGTAGTTCAGGCGCAGGTAGAAGAGCGCCAGGCGGAAGCCCCAGACCTGGGTCCGCTCGGCCTGCAGGCCCGCCACCACCCCGGCGCGGACGATTTCGTCGGCATCCGACACCAGGATCACGTCGTCGCCGGTGATGCCGTCGAGGCCGCGCAGGATGGCGTCTCGCTGCATGTTCTCGCGCACCCATGCATCGCCGTCGGCCGGCAGGTCGTCGACGACGATGTGGCGGATCTTGTCCGCCCAGGGAGCGAAGCGGCTGCGGGAATCCGCGAAGTAGAGCGGCTTGGGACGGCCGGCATGGGTGCGCGTCGCCTCGACGAGGACGAAGCGGTCGACCACGCCGTGGAGCTCGCGCAGGCGAAGCTCGAGGACGTCGAGCTCGTTGAAGAAGGTGAAGGCGTCGATGATCATGCCGGGACGGCCTCCGCGGCCGGCCTCGTCGCGGCCACCTGGCCCGACGCGCACCAGGCCTGCCACATGCCCCTGTAGGCGAATTCGAGGTTGCGGGTGAAGCGCGGAGCGTCGCACAGCGGCGAGGCCGCGACCTGCTCGCGCAGGCGGGCGCGCAGCGCCGCAAGGCCGGCCGTGTCGGCCGCCTGGGCGACGGCGGTCTCGACATAGGCCGCGAGATCCGGCGCCACCAGGTGACCCAGGCCGCAGGCGAGGTTCAGCGTCGCTCCGACCCGCGCCACATGGGTGCGGCCCAGCAGGGTCACCGTCGGGACGCCCATCCAGAGCGCCTCGCAGGTGGTCGTGGTGCCGTTGTAGGGGAAGGGGTCGAGCGCCAGGTCCACCTGGCCATAGAGGGCGAGATGGTCCCTCGGCGAGGCCGTGGCGCCGAGCAGCACCAGCCGCCCGGCCTCGATGCCCTGGGCCGCGAAGGCCGCGACGACCCGGTCGCGGGTGCCGCCGTCCAGGAACTGCTTCGCCTTCAGCAGCAGGCGTGCGCCGGGGACGCGCCGGAGGATCTCGGACCAGGTCGCGATTACGTGGTCCGTGACCTTGGCGAGGTTGTTGAAGGACCCAAAGGTGAAGGGCGCGCCCACCGCGGCCGGAAGCGGCGCCACTTCGGGTGTTCCCGGTTGCGGCCGGTAGCACAGGAAGGTATCGGGCAGGCGCCAGAGCTTTTCCGTGCACAGCGCGTTGGCGCTTCCCGGCGGATCGGTTACCGCGTCGACGATGCGGTAGTCCATGGCCGCCATGCCGGTGGTGTTGGGATAGCCGATCCAGGTGGCCTGCACGGGGGCCGGCCGCCGGGCGAAGACGGTCAGCCGGTGGTTGGCCGTGTGGCCGGCCAGGTCCACCAGGATGTCGATCCCGTCGGCCTCGATCATCCGCGCGACCGTCTCGTCCGGGACCTTGCGGATCACCCGCCAGTGGTCGGCCAGCCTGCGCAGCCGCTCCGTCGTCTCGTCGACCACCTGGCCGTTGGAATAACAGAAGACCTCGACCGCGGCCCGGTCGTGCTGGCGCAGGACGCCTTCGAAGAAATGGCTGACCGAGTGGCCGTTGAAGTCGGGCGAGACGTATCCGATGCGCAGCCGGCGCTGGGGTTCGGGGCGGTTCGCGAACGGGCGGGAGCCGCGCGCCAGCGGCGCCGCGACGATGCGGCCCCAGGCCTCGTGCTCGCGCAGGATCTGCTCCGGCGGGATATCGGCCATGTAGCACAGGCAGAAGGCGTAGTTGGACCGCATCACGGCATGGCCCGGGGCGAGCTCCAGCCCCTTCTCGAGGATCTGGCGGGCCTCCCGGTGGCGGCCTTGGTCCTTCAGCGTCTCGGCGAGGTTGTTGTAGGCCTCGACTAGGCCGGGCTGGCGCCGGATCGCGTTGACGAAGCACTCGACGGCTTCGGTGAACTGGTTGCGGCCCTTGAGCATGTCGCCGAGATTGCTCCACGGCGCGGCGAAATCGGCCTTGAGCGAGACCGCCTTGAGGTAGGCGGCCTTGGCCTCGTCGAACCGACCCGCCTGGCGCAGGGCGTTGCCGAGGTTGTAATGCCCCTCGGCGTAGTCGGGTTTGCCGGCGACGGCGCGCGTAACGGCCTCGACCGCCTCCACGGCGCGCCCGGCCTCCATCAGCGCGCAGCTCAGATTGTTCAGGACCATGGGCGCGGGGCGGATCGCCAGCGCGCGCTCGTAGGTCGCGATCGCCTCGTCCAGGCGGCCGGTCGCCTTCAGCAGGACACCCAGGTTGCTCAGTGCGTCCGTGTGGTCGGGCTGCCTGGCCGCGATCTCGCGATAGGCCGCCTCGGCCTCGTCGAGCCGGCCGGCATGGTGCGCTGCGACGGCCTTGTCGAAGAGCGTCGCGATCGAAGCGTCGGCGGAAGGTGCGGACATGCTGGCACTGGCGACCGGGCGGCCCTTCGCCGCGGCTTTCTGGGCGGCTCGTCTCTGCTGGCGCGACAGGGAACTCATGCGCGTCACTCGTCCTCGGTGTGGGGCTGCTGGCTTCGGGGGCAGACCGCGGAACCGTCAGCCCCGGCAAGCCGCCACGAAGCTTTCCGCGAAGGAGCGCCAGGTTCGCTCCGTCTTCATGAAGGTGATGGCCCGCTCGGCGCGCCGCCGCGCCTCGGCCGTGTCGGTGCGCACCGTCTCCAGCACCTCGACCAGCTCGTCCACGCTGGATTCGCCCCACCCGATCCGGGCACCCGCGGCGTCCGGCACCATGGACTGGTCGGCGAGCGGGAAGGCGATGTCGCGGCCCAGCAGGTCGAGATGCCCGGTATTGGCAGACAGGATGGTCGGCACGCCGCAGGCCAGGGCCTCCATGGCGACCAGGTTGGTCGCGCCCTCGCAGCGGTTCGGGAAGACCGCCGCATGGCAGTCCGCCAGAACCGGCGCGATGCTGTCGCGACCGATGAAGCCGAGATCGACGAAGGCCGATTGCGGCACGCCGTTCTCGGCAGCCCAGGCGCGGATGTCGAGCCGCCCGTCGGCGCCGACCCGGGGCGGTGCCGCGGCAAGCGGGGATTCCGCCATGTTCATGGCGGTGGCCGGCCAGGGATTGTGCCAGGCGGTCACCAGCAGGGCGTCGGGGTGCCGCGCGTGGAAGCGCTTGAAGGCCGCAAGGACGATATCCTGACCCTTGCGGAACTCGAGCTTGCCGCCCGAGAAGACGACGAAGCGGTCGCCGAACCGCCGCGACGGCGCCATCGGCCCCATTTCGGTCGGGTCGATGCCCTGGAATGTGAGCCGCACGTCCGGCAGCCCCTCTGCCTCCAGCAGGGCCTTGTTGTAGGTCGAGTGGACGATCATGCGCTCGTACTGGCCTGCGCGAGCCCTGATTGCGCCATCCATGCGCGTGTCCTCGAAGGCGACGACCGCTACGCTGTGGCGTCCCCGAAACCGCTCCGAGCTTCCGCCGGCTTCGAAGCCGTTGCCGAGCGCGTGCAGCACGTCGGCGTCGATCGCCAGCGTCCCGCCCGGCTGCGCCGCCGCCAGCGCCATCATGCGCTCGTATCCCGAGACCAAGCCGCCGAGCCTTTCGCGGTTGAGCGGCCTCAGGGTCGACAGCGCCGGCTTCTCGAGCAGCAGCGGCGGCTCGCCGATCTCGGCGAGGTAGAGCGCAGCATGGACGCCCACCAGGCCCCAGCCGTGCATTTCCGAGAGGCTCCAGGTGAAGGCGAGGGGCAGGTTCATGCTGGGCTCGGGAACCTGGTTCCTGTGTGACGCGGAATGGTCGTGGTTTTGGTCACCAAACCATTAAGAAATTGACAAGACCTGCCTGCCAGGGTGCGTCTCGAACGGCGTCAGGCCTGGATTTCGATGGGGACGGACTTGGAAGCTGGCGGGGCGATCTCGAGCATGGCAAGTCCCCCCGCCGACCGGCCGCAGCTGGCCTCGCGGCAGCTGCTGCAGGAGGCCGCCGCCCTCGCCCGCGCGGGCCTGCTGGACCGGGCGCTCCAGGTGATCGGACACGCGCTTGCCCAGGCACCCGACGACCCCGCCTGCCGCCACGCCGCTGGGATCTTCCTGTTCCAGGCGGGCCGGGCCGCGGAGGCCGTGCCCCACCTCGCCCATGCCGTCCGCATCGATCCCGACGACAAGCCTTGCCTCGCCAATTTCGGTGCGGTCCTGCACTCCCTGGGACGGCTGGACGAGGCGCTGGTGGTTTTCCAGCGCCTGCTGACCATCGACGGGACGAACGCCTCCGGCTTTCAGAACCTCGCCATCGTCCTGTCCGATCTCGGCCGCAAGGACCAAGCCGAGAAGGTTTACAGGAAGGCGCTGTCGCTCCGGCCTGATCACCCGGAGACGCTGAACGGCCTCGGACGTCTGCTGCTCGATCTCGGCCGCCCGGCCGAGGCAGTCGCGCTTCACGAGCGTGCCATCGCGCTCGATCCGAACCTGCCGGCCGCGCACGAGGGGCTGGGTTCCACACTGCAGCGCCTTGGTCGGCTGGACGAGGCCATCGCATCGTATCGCAAGGCGCTGTCGCTGGATCCGCTGTCCGGGGTGGTCCTGAACAACCTGGCCACCGCCTATTACGAGCGCGGAGCGCCGGGCCAGGCAGCTGAGATCTACCGCGCGGGCATTGCCGTGCGGCCGGATTACGCGCCGACCTACAGCAATCTCGGCACCGCGCTGAAGGAACGGGGCCTCTATTTCCAAGCCCGGAGCGCACTCCGCCGCGCGCTCCAGATCGACCCGAACTTCAGCGACGCGATGAACAATCTCGCGAACGTGCTGAACGACCGGGGCGACTTCGCCGAGGCGCGATCGCTGTACCGGCGCGTGCTGGAGCTCCGGCCCGACGCGCCCGGCGTCGCGAGCAACCTCCTGATGTGCCTGAACTACGGCGCGGACCTTTCGGCCGAGGAGGTGTACCGCGCCCATCTGGACTGGGCCGCGGCGCCGGATCGCCTGACGGCGGCGGCGCCCGGCCACGCCAACGTGCCGGATCCCGAGCGCCGCCTGAGGGTCGGTTTCGTCTCGGCCGACTTCAGGAGCCATTCGGTCGCGCATTTCCTGCTCCCGCTCCTGGAGATGCGCGACCGGGGACGGATGGAGGTCTTCTGCTATTCCGAGGTGCGGCGGGTCGACGGGATCACGGCCCGGCTACGCGAGCTGTCCGATCACTGGCGCTCGACGGTCGGACAGAGCGATGCCGCCATGGATACGATGATCCGGGCCGACGGGATCGACGTGATCGTGGACCTGTCCGGACATACCGGCGACAACCGCCTGCCGGCGCTGGCGCGCAAGCCCGCGCCCGTCCAGGTGACCTGGCTGGGCTATCCCAACACTACCGGAATGGCGGCGATGGACGCGCGCATCGTGGATGCCGTGACGGATCCCGCGCCCGTGGCCGACCGGCTCAGCCGGGAGCGGCTGATCCGCCTGAAGGACGGCTTCCTATGCTATGCGCCGCCGGCGGATGCGCCCGAAGTCGGGCCCGTGCCGGCCCTATCGCGCGGGTACGTGACCTTCGGATCCTTCAACAACCTCGCCAAGATGACGCCCGAGGTGGTGCGCGTCTGGTCGCGCATCCTGGCCGAGACGCCGGGATCCCGCCTGCTGCTGAAGAGCCGCCCGCTTGCGGACGAGGGAACCCGCCGCGACGTCGAGGCGCAGTTCGCCCGCCACGGGATCGATCCCGCGCGCCTGGACCTCCTCGGTCATATCCCGCACAGGGACGGACATCTCGGCGCCTACGGCCAAGTGGACCTGGCGCTCGACCCCTTTCCCTACAACGGCACCACGACCACCTGCGAGGCGCTCTGGATGGGCGTGCCCGTGCTCACCCTCGAGGGCGAGCGCCATGCCGGGCGCGTGGGCGTCAGCCTGCTGCGGGGCCTCGGGCTTGACCGGCTGGTCGCGCCCGACGAGGCGGCCTATGCCGCGATGGCCAGGAGCCTGGCCGGGAACCTCCAGGAGCTCGCCACGCTGCGCGCCGGCCTGCGGAGCCGCATGGCGGCCGCACCCCTGTGCGACGCCCGGGGCTTCGCCAGCCGCATGGAGGCGGCGCTGCGCGATCTCTGGCGCGGCTGGTGCGCGCGCGCCGGCCGGCGGCCGCAAGCCGCCGGTAGCACCTCTGGTGGCGCCGCCGCGGAAGCCCCGGACGGCCAATCCTCGCCCAGCGATGCCTTCACGCGTGGCGTGGCCTTGGCCCAGACCGGCGACGCCGCGGGCGCGCTGGCGGTTCTGGAGCCGATGCTGGCGCAGGTCCCGGGACACCCCGACGTTCTGAACGGGGTCGGCTTCTGCCTGCGCCGCCTGGGACGCCTCGCGGAGGCGGAGGCGGCATTCCGGCAGGCCCTGGCGGTCGATGACGCCCATGCGAGCGCGCTGTCGAATCTATCCGTCGTCCTGATGGGGCGCGGCGATATCGAAGAGGCTGAGACCCTGCTGCGCCGCGCTCTTGCGGCGGCTCCCGGCGATCTGGCGGCGCTGGTGAACCTTGGCAAGGCGCTGCATGCCCGCGGATGCTACGCCGAGGGCGAGGCGGCGCTGCGTCAGGCATTGGCGATTCGGCCCGGCCTGGCCGAGGCCGAGCGAAATCTGAGCGAGTTCGTGCTGCTGCGCGGGGACCTTCCAGAGGGGTTCCGTCTCTACGAGGCGCGGCTGAACCTGCCCGACCACGGCCTCGTGCTCGATCGCGCGCGCCTGCGCTGCCCTAGATGGGACGGCACGTCCCTGGCCGGCCGGACGCTGCTGGCGATCACCGAGCAGGGATTCGGCGATACCCTGCAGTTCCTGCGGTACGGTGCCCTCGTGCGGGCGGCCGGCGGCCGCATGGTCATGACATGCCAGCCGCAACTGGAGCGGCTCCTCAGGGGGGCTGGTGTGCTCGATGGGCTGCTTTGCAACGGCGATCCCATGCCCGCCTGCGACTTCCATGTCCCGTTGCTGAGCCTGCCGCGCGCCTTCGGGACGCGCCTCGAGACCGTGCCGGCCGATATTCCCTATCTCCGCACGGACCCGTCCTGGGCGGCGCCCTGGGCCGAACGGCTCGGCCCGCGGATGCGACCCCGGATCGGCCTCGTCTGGTCCGGCAGCACGGCGCATCTCAACGACCGCAACCGGTCCATGACGGCTGCCTCCCTCGCTCCCCTTCTGTCCGACAGGCGGTTCGAGTTCCTGGGCGTCCAGGTGGGAGTGCGGGCCGGCGACCAGGCCTTCCTCGCGGCCCATCCGGAGTTCCGGCAGATGGGCGAGCATGTGAGGGATTTCGCGGACAGCGCCGCGCTGATCGAGCAGCTCGACCTGCTGGTCAGCGTCGACACCTCGGCCGCTCATCTTGCCGGCGCTCTTGGGCGGCCGGTGTGGACGTTGCTGCCCTACGTGCCGGACTGGCGCTGGATGCTGGGGGGCGAGACGACGCCCTGGTACCCCACCATGCGCCTCTTCCGCCAGTCCCGGGCAGGCGACTGGGACGCGGTGGTCGCCGCGGTGGCCCGAGCGCTCGACGGGCTGGCACCGCGGGGCTGAGTGGGCGCGGCTGAGTGGGCGCGGCTGAGCCCGGCGCGGTCAGGCGCCCGGCAGCACATCGCGGTTGGCCGCGCGCATGATCGCGATCTGCTCGGCCTTCGGCAGATGGGCAGGGTCGAGGCTCTGTCGCGCGCCCTCGTGGTTGCGCACCAGGGCCAGCCGCTCCCAGGTCAGGTTCGCCGCGCGGGCGCCAAGCGCCATCAGGCGCAGCCAGTAGTTCCAGTCCTCGTGCACGAGCCCTGCCGAGCGGTCGAAATCCACGAAGCCGCCGCTGCGCTGCCACAGGGTCCGGCGGTGCACCGCTGAGATGACGAACTCGTTCGCCGCCAGCAGATCCGCGGTGGTCGGGTTGCGCTTGAAGTTCCGGCGTCGGGCACCGCCGCCGAACTCCTGCGCGCCGAAGCCGACGATATCGTAGCCAAGCTCCTCCAGCCAGAAGACGGCCTTCTCCAGGCAGTCGGGGGCGAGCCGGTCATCGGCGTCCAGGCAGCAGACATACTTGCCGCGCGCGGCCGCGATGCCGTGGTTGCGGTTGTCGCCCGCGGGGGTCGGCGCCGTCCGGAACAGTGTCCGGACTCGGCTGTGCGAGAGTCGCCGCACCGCTTCGGCCGAGGTCCCGTCGGTGCTGCCGCCCTCGACCACCACGACCTCGACGTTCCGGTAGCCCTGCTCCAGCGCCGAGTTGACAGCCTCCTCGACGAAGGCTCCATGGTTGAAGCAGGGGATCACGACCGAGACCAGTGGCGCCGCGGCGGCGGGAGAGGGCAGGGGGTCGCCGAAGCGCCGGCAGTGGGCCGCGTTCTCCGCGGCCTCCGCTCCGAGGCGCGGATGATCCTTTACTGCATCGAAGCAGGCCCGCGCCGCAGCAGGGCGCCCGGCGGCAAGCCGCAGCATGCCGAGTTCGAACCAGGCCTCTGCCCGCGCGCCGGGCAGGGCTGTCGCCCGCTCCAGGACTTTCTCGGCGCCGGCGTCGTCGCCGTGGGCGCGCAGGGCGAGGCCCAGGTTGCAGCCCGCGACTGGATCCGCCGGCCGCGCGGCCGCGAGCGCGGAGAGCGCGTCGACCGCCGACGCGGTGTCCCCGAGCGCGAGGCTCGCGGCGCCAAGCACCTGGAGGGCCGCGGGATCGCCCGGTCGTCCGGCGAGGACCGACCGCGCGATTGCCGCGGCGGTCTGCGGGGTGCCCGCGTTCAGGGCTTCGACGGCGGGGCGGAGGTCGGTCAAGTCTGTCTCCGGAGGGGCAGGGGGGCGGCATGGGACGTCGCCGGGCCGGCGGCGGTCTCCCGCCACATGGTGGTGAAGGCCTCGCCCATTCTCTCTGCAAAGCCGGCGGCGTCGGTCAGCGGCGATGCTGCGAAGCGCGGCCGCAGCTCGGTGCGCAGCGCGGCAAGGCGCGGACGCTCGGCCATGAGCGCCAGCGCGCGGGCCTTGTAGTCATCGAGATCCGTCGCGACGAGATCCGTAAGCCCGAGCGTGCCCAGCAGGCTCGCTCCGACGCGCGCGACGTGGCTGTCGCCGGCCAGGGTGAGGACGGGCACGCCCATCCACAGGCTTTCGCAGGTGGTGGTGGTCCCGGCATAGGGAAAGGTGTCGAGGCAAAGGTCGATGCGCCCATAGAGCGCCAGATGGTCCCGCTTGGAGGGAAGCCAGGGCACCGTCTCGATCCTGTGGGCCTCGACACCCGCGTCCGCGAAGGCCCGCAGCAGCCTGATCCGAGCCTCGACATCCCGCAGCGGTCCGCTCTTCAGGAGCAGGCGGGCTCGCGGCTCGGCCCGCATGATCGCCGCCCATGCCCCGACGACCTGCCCGTTGATCTTGGCGAGGTCGTTGAAGGATCCCAGCGTGATCGCCGCCGAGGACGGAGGCGGGGTCACTTCGGGCGCGTCCTCGGGGGGGCTGTAGCATAGGAAGCAGCCGGGAAGCCTGAGCAGCCGCTCGGTCGCGAACGCCTCGCTTCCCGGCGGATCGGTCACGGCATCGACGATCCGGTAGTCCATCGCCGGCAGGCCCGTCGTGTTGGCGTAGCCGAGCCAGCTGGCGAGCACCGGCGCGGGACGCAGCGCGAAGGTGCGCAGGCGGTTGCCGGGCGTGTGGCCGTTCAGGTCGACGAGCACGTCGATGCCTGCCTCGCGGATGCGCGATGCCAGAGCCTCGTCTCCCAGCCCGGCGGCATCGTGCCAGGCATCGGACAGGCTGCGCAGGCGCGCCGTCACGGCGTCCGCAGCCTCGTTGACCGAGAAGCAGTGCAGCGCGAAGCGGTTGCGGTCGGTCCCGCGCAGGAGCGGCTCCAGAAAGTGGCTCACCGAGTGCTCGCGCAGATCGGCCGAGACGAAACCGATCCGGAGCCTGTCTCCGGGCATGCGCGCCCTGGCGGCCGGCCGCGGAAGGCTCTCCTGCCGGCTGCCCCAGAGGCCGTGTGCCCGCGTCACGGCGATCGCGGGCAGTTCAGGCATGCAGTTCATCAGGAACAGCAGCGCCGACGCGACGCTCGCGTCCTCGGGCGCCAGCGCCGCCGCCCTGCGCTGAACGGCGATGGCCTCGTCGAGGCGGCCCTGGCACCGCAGGGCCGTCGCGAGGGCCGACAGCGTCTCGGCAACGGCGGGGTCCCGGGCGAGCGCGCTCTGGTACGCCGCGACGGCCTCGGCCATGTTGCCGAGCGCCTGCAGGGTATTCCCGAGGGCAGTCCAGGCGGCGGCGCGGTCAGGCGCAAGGGCCAGCGCATTCTGGTACATGCGGATCGCGCCGGCGGTGTCCTTGGCGCCGTTCAGCGCGGCCGCGTGGTTCAGGAGGATCTCGGCGTTCGCTGGGTCCAGACGGGCGGCTTCGGCCAGGGCGGCCGTCGCCTCCGGCCAGCGCTGCATACGGGTCAGCGCGACGCCGAGGTTCTGGTGCAGCTTCGCGCTTTCCGGGCATCGGAGCAGGGTGGCCCGGCAGATCGCCTCCATCTCGGCGTAGCGCCCTTCCGCGAAGAGCTGGCTTGCCAGGTTCACCGCCGCGGCCTCGTCGCCGGGATCCGTCGCGAGAGCGCGTTCATAGTCCGCCCTGGCGTCGTCGCTGCGCCCGAGGGCGGCGAGCGCATTGCCACGGGCGTGCAGCGCGCGGACATGGTCGGGCCTGATGCCGAGCGCGCGGTCATAGGCGGCCACGGCGCCCGGGGTGTCGCCGGCGGCCTGGCGGCAGACGCCGAGATTGTAGTGCGCCTCGGGATCGTCGGGGCCGAGCGCAACGGCGCGCTCGAGGGATGCGATGGCTGCCTGCGTGTCGCCGTCCTCGTGCGCGATCGTGCCCAGGAGATGGTGCACGATCGCGTTCCCGGGCCAGGCGGCCGACAGCGCCTCGACCATGGAGCGCGCTACGCCGATCCTCCCGCCGCGGCGGAGTTCGAGCGCCTCGGCCAGTTGGCTTCGCAGCTCCGGTGCGAGGACCGTCATCTCGGCCTTTCCATGGTGTTCAGCTGGCGTTCCAGCGTGCCCTGCGACCCGCCGGAAGCGACCCTAGCCCGGCGGTCTTGAGGTTTTATTAACCGGCGGTCTTGAGGTTTTATTAACCGGAATTTGGCATCCCCTTCGATGCGCGGCGCAGCGATACGCGGCCGTGGCTGGCCGCCGGAAATCCATGCAGATCCAAGAAGCCATCCAACTCGCGATCGGTCTCCTCAAGGCGGGGCAACTGGATGATGCCGAGCGCGTGCTCGCGCAGATCGTGGCCCAACGGCCCGATGTCGCGGAGGCGTATCATATCCAGGGGCTGGTCCGGCGCCAGCGCGGCGACAACGAAGGCGCGCTGCGGCATCTGGACGCTGCGATCGCGGCCGATGCAGGCGTCGCGGTCTCTCACAACAATCGGGCCGAGATTCTACGCCTCCTCGGCCGCACCGCCGATGCAGCGCAGGGATACCGCAAAGCCCTGGCGCTAAAGCCCGACTTCCTGGAGGCGCTCAACAATCTCGGCGCCGCGCTGAAGGATCTCGGCCAGTTCGACGAGGCGCTTGCCTGCTACCGCGAGCTGCTGCGACGGCAGCCCGGCTACGCGCTCGGCCATATGCATCTCGGCACCGTATTGCAGCGGCTCGGCCAGGTCGACGATGCCTTCGCCTGCTACGAGCGCGCCATCGCGCTCGATTCCGGGCTCGCCGCCGCGCACATGCACCGTGGCACCGTCCTGGAGGCGAGGGGCCGTCTCGACGAGGCGCTGGCAGCCTACCGCCGGTCGACGGAGCTGCGCCCCGACGTTGCGCTGGCCCAGACCTGCCTCGGCGTCCTGCTGCACCGCCTCGGGCGATCGGTCGAGGCCCATGCCTGCCTGACGGCCGCTATCACCCTGGATCCCGGCTGCCTCGAGGCCCAGGGCGCGCTCGACAACGTGACTGAGGCGCTGGCGCCGGCGCGTGACGTGCCGATGCTGAACGACCCCCGGATTGCCGAAGCGTTCGGCGCGGCCATGCGCCGCGTCGTCGAGCCGCGCCACCTGGTCCTCGATCCGGACGCGGGCCCAGGCCTCCTCTCCATGGTGGCGGCGAAGGCCGGCGCAGAGCGCGTCGTCGGCTGCGGCGTCAGCGCGCCGGTTGCGGCGGTGGCGCGCGAGGCCGTGGCGCGGAACGGGCTTTCCGGCCGGGTCGAGATCGTGCCGCGGCCCTCCCGCGAGCTCGAGGTCGGCCGTGACCTCCCGCGTCGCGCCGACCTGCTCGTTCTGTCTCCCTCGGCGGGCGATCTTCTGTCCGGGGGGCTTCTCGGGCGGATCGAGGACGCCTGGGCACGGCTGCTGGATCCCTCGGCCAGGGTGGTCCCGGAGACGGTCACCATCCAGGGTGCCCTCGTCGGCGGCCCGGATGTGGAGCGGCTCGTGAACCTCGGCACCCTTGCCGGGCTCGATCTCAGCCCCATGAACGCGCTCCGGCCTCGGCAGGTCGCCATGCCGCCCGGCACCGTTCCCGACATGCTGTCGGTGGCCTTCGAGCTCTTCCGCTTCGACCTGCGGACCCGCCGCTTCGAGGCGCGGCGCAGGGATTTCGCCGTTCCGGCGGCCAAGACCGGCCTCTGCTACGGGGTCGTGCGCTGGGTCTCGGCCGGCTTGGCTCCCGGCCACATCTTCGAGCAGAGGCCGGGCGCCGTGCCGGGCGGCGCCTGGCCCGCGGTGCTCCACACATTCGAGACGCCGGTGCGGCTCTCCATGGGCGAGCGCCTGGCCTTCGCGGCATGGCATGACCGGTCCCGCATCATGGTCGTGCCTGCGGCCCGCAAGCTCGGCGCGACTGCCGCATGAGCAAGTCTCGTCCTATTCCTGCGTATTACCACGACCGAAAGATGCCTCGCCATTCGGCGGCGCGCTCTGGCATCCTCTCCGAGGATACCTCCATCGAAAGGAAGCTCCCTTGAAGATCCTGGTGACGGGTGGTTCCGGCTTCATCGGCTCGGCCCTGGTCCGGTTCCTCCTGCGCGAGGCCAAGGTCCAGGTGGTGAACGTCGACAAGCTCACCTATGCGGCGAGCCCGGCTGCTCTGGCATCGGTGGAGACGCATCCCGGCTACCGGTTCGAGCGCGTGGACATCTGCGACCGCGCCGGCCTCGACCGGGTCTTCGCCGAGCATCGGCCCGATGCCGTGATGCACCTCGCCGCGGAATCCCATGTCGACCGTTCGATCGATGCGCCGGCGGCCTTCATCGAGACGAACATCGTGGGCACCTACACGCTGCTGGAGACGTCGCTGGCCTATTGGCGCGGGCTCGACCCGGCGCGGCGCGCGGCCTTCCGCTTCCACCACGTCTCGACGGACGAGGTCTACGGCTCGCTGGGGCCCGATGGGCGCTTCACCGAGACGACGGCCTATGCGCCGAATTCGCCCTATTCCGCGAGCAAGGCCAGCTCCGATCACCTCGTCCGGGCATGGCACCACACCTTCGGCCTGCCCACCGTGACGAGCAACTGCTCGAACAACTACGGCCCCTATCAGTTTCCGGAGAAGCTCATCCCGTTGATGACCATCAACGGGTATGAGGGCAAACCCTTGCCGGTCTATGGGCGCGGCGAGAACATACGCGACTGGCTCCACGTGGACGATCACGCGCGGGCGCTGTGGACCGTGCTGACCCGCGGACGTCTGGGCGAGACCTACAACATCGGCGGCGACAGCGAGCGCCGGAACCTCGACGTGGTGCGGACGATCTGCGACGTGCTGGACGCCCTGCGCCCGTCGGCCGGTCCGTCGCGCCGCTCGCAGATCGTCTTCGTCGAGGACCGGCCCGGGCATGACCAGCGCTACGCGATCGATGCCACGAAGATCCAGGACGAGCTCGGCTGGCGGCCCCGCATGACCTTCGAGAGCGGGCTGCTGCAGACGGTCCGCTGGTATCTCGATAACGAGGATTGGTGGCGCGAGATCCGCGGCGAGCGCTACGACGGCGCGCGCCTCGGCGCCGCGCCCGCCGTCGCCGAGCTGGAGCCCGTCTGAGCATGGCCCCCATGCGGATCCTGGTCTTCGGACGCTCGGGGCAGGTCGGGGACGCGCTGGCCGGGTTGAATGGTCCCGGCGTTGCCGTCACCGCGCTGTCGCGGGTCGAGGCCGACCTTGCGGACCCCGAGGTGGTCGCGGCCGCGATCGAGCGGCATCCCGCGGATCTGGTGGTGAACGCAGCGGCCTATACCGCAGTCGACCGCGCCGAGGACGAGCCCGGATTGGCCTTCGCGGTGAACCGGGATGGGCCGCTGTTCCTGGCGCGCGCCTGCGCCCGCGCGGGCCGTCCGCTCGTGCACATCTCCACGGATTACGTCTTCGACGGCAGCAAGCCCATGCCCTATGACGAGGCGGACGCTCCCTGTCCGCTGAACGTCTACGGCGCCAGCAAGCTCGCCGGCGAGATGGCGGTGGCAGGGACGCTGGACAGACACGTGATCCTGCGGACGTCCTGGGTTTTCGCGTCCCATGGCGCGAACTTCGTGAAGACGATGCTGCGCCTGGGCACCCAGCGCCCGGAGCTCGCGATCGTCGCCGACCAGGTCGGCTGCCCCACGCCTGCCACCGATATCGCGCGCGCCGTCCTGCGGGTGGCCATGGCGGTGCGGGATGGCTCCGCCAGGTGGGGAACCTTCCATTTCACGGGACGCGAGGCGACCACCTGGTTCGGCTTCGCCCAGGCCATCTTCACCGAGGCCGAGCGGCGGACCGGCGCTCCCGCCCCGCGGCTCCGTCCGATTTCGACCGCGGAATATCCCGTCCGGGCCCGGCGACCGGCGAATTCCCGCCTGGACTGCAGCCATATCGGCTTAGCCTACGGGATCGCGCCCGCCGACTGGCGGGCGGGGCTGGCCGCGGCCATGGACGTACTCTGCCCCGAGCGGGTGGCGGCATCGTGAAGGGCATCATCCTGGCCGGAGGGGCGGGAACGCGCCTGCACCCGGTCACTCTGGCGGTGTGCAAGCAGCTCCTGCCGGTCTACGACAAGCCGATGATCTACTACCCGCTCTCCGTGCTGATGCTGGCGGGGATCCGGGACATCCTGGTGATCACGACGCCGCAGGATCGCGAGCCGTTCCGCGCGCTCCTGGGCGACGGCAGCCAGTGGGGCATCAGCATCCGCTACGAGGTCCAGCCGCGCCCCGAGGGGCTGGCGCAGGCCTTCGTGATCGGACGCGACTTCATCGCAGGGCAGCCCTGCTGCCTGATCCTCGGCGACAACATTTTCTACGGCCACCAGTTCGAGCTGAAGCTGCGCCGCGCAGCCCAGCTCGACCGTGGCGCGCTGGTCTTTGCCTATCCCGTGCGCGATCCCGAGCGCTACGGCGTCGTCGAGTTCGACGCGCATGGACGCGCGCTCAGCCTCGAGGAGAAGCCTGCGCGGCCACGCTCCAACTACGCCGTGACGGGTCTGTATTTCTATGACGGGCGCGTGGCCGACTACGCGGCCGAGGTCAGGCCGTCGCCCCGCGGCGAACTGGAGATCACGGACGTCAATCGCCGCTATCTCGCGGAAGGGATGCTGGAAGTCGAGCGCCTGGGCCGCGGCTATGCCTGGCTCGATACCGGAACCCATGACAGCCTTCTCGAGGCCGGCCAGTTCGTCCACACCCTTGAGCAGCGGCAGGGCCTCAAGATCGCCTGCATCGAGGAGGTCGCCTTCCGGTCCGGCTTCATCGGCAAGGACGCGCTGGAGAGGCTTGCCCGTCCCTTGCTGAAGACCGAATATGGGCAGTACCTGATGCGGATCGTCCGCGACGAGATCTGACCGCCCACCCGGATCGTCCTTGGTCTCCATAACACCAGCGGCCCTGGCGCGCCGCCTCTGGCTTGGCTGCCCGCCGGGCCTGCGCCGGCGCCTGCTCGGCCTTGCGCTTGACATTGTGGTGCCGCGCGCGGCCGGATCGCCGCCCGGCGACGGGAGCCCCACCGTCGCGGGGCTGCTGCGCAGCCCGACCGGCCTCGGGCGCGGCGCGCGCCTGCAGGGGGAAGCCTTTCGCGCGCTCGGCCGGTGCCCCGAGGCCGCCGACCTGACCGCGCTGTTCCATGACCCCGATCCCGGTCTGCCCGCTCCGCGCTGGACCGCGCGCGAGGCGGGAGCCCCTCCGCCGCGCGGCCCGGTGATCGTGCATCTCAACGCTCCCAACCTGCGCCATGCCCTGGCGGCGCTCGGGCGTCGCCGGATCAGGGGGCGGCGCATCGTCGGCTACTGGGCGTGGGAACTGCCGGTGCTCCCTGCTGCCTGGCTTCCTGCTCTTGTCCATCTGCACGAGGTCTGGACGCCGTCGGCCTTCAGCGCCGCTGCGATCGCCGCGGCGACCGAGAAACCCGTCCGGGTCGTGCCGCATCCGGTCGCCATCGCGCAGCCCGGGCGTGCTGCCCTCGGCCGCGCCGCGTTCGGCCTGCGGGAGCAGGATTTCGTGGCCCTGACGGCCTTTCATCCCGCCTCGGGGATCGAGCGGAAGAATCCCCTGGGAACCATCCGGGCCTTCCGGGAGGCCTTCGGCGGGCGGCCGGGCGCCGTCCTTGTGCTGAAGATCGGGGGCGAAGGTCCGCTGCCGTGGCTGGACGGGGTCCTTGCCCAGGCGGGCGGCGCCGGGCCGGACATCGCGGTGCTGCGCGGCGATCTGCCCGACGCGGAGCTGACGGCCCTGATGGCCTGCTCGGACGTGCTGCTGTCGCTGCACCGCTCGGAGGGCTTCGGGCTCGTGCTGGCGGAGGCGATGCAGCTCGGGATCCCGGTCGTCGCGACGGCCTGGTCCGGCAACCTGGACTTTATGCCGGACGGCAGCGCCGCCCTCGTCGAGCACTGCCTCGTTCCCGTCGCGGATCCCGAGGCGATCTACGGGGACGGCAGCCACTGGGCCGAGCCCGATACCGGTCATGCCGCGGCATGGCTGAGGCGGCTCGCTGCGGATTTCGAGACGCGGCGGCGCCTGGGCGAGGCGGGCAGCGCCGCCATCGCCGAGCGCTGCGGCCTGACCGCCTTCGCCAGGGCGTTGGAGTCGCCGCCGATTGCCAGCGGCGTCCCGGCGGCTCAGAGCCCGGTGTGGATCTCGCATTAGATCCTCAGGATCTTCGACGCGATCGAGCGGAAGCCGAAGGTCCCGATCCGGGGGCGGCGTGCTCATGCCCGGAAACGGGGCTTGCGGGCTATGAAGTTGAAGGCGAAGTCGTTGTTCGCGGCCTCGCGGTAGCCCGCCTGGGAGAGGCGCAGCATCTCGGAGATATGGAGCGGCACGGCGCGCCGGGATTCCTCGAGGATCAGCCAGTAGTCGAGATTGGCCTCGTGGAGCATCTCCAGGAAGGCGACGTATGAGCCGCCCGCCCTCTCGATGGCGTAGGGCCAGAATTCCGAGAAGATCGTGGGCCAGTGGCCGGTCGCGCGACACCAGGGCAGGAGCGAGCCGAAGATAACGGGCTCGAAGCCCTGCGTGTCGATCTTGACGAGGCCGGGCACCAGCGCCCCGGCCCGCAGGAAGCGGTCCAGCGAGCGCACGGCCACCTGCCGGACCTCGCGCACCTCGCCCGTGTCGTAGAGCCGGTGGTCGCCGAGGTTCGTCGGGCTGATGTGAAGCGGGAGAACTCCGTCATCGGCGCCGATCGCCGCCTCGATGACCTGGACGTTGTCGAGCTGGTTCAGCGCCACGTTCTCGCGGAGCAGCGCCGCGTTGACGGGATCCGGCTCGAAGGCGAAGACGCGCCCGGAGGCGCCGACCCGCGCCGCCGCCAGGATCGTGTAGTAGCCGATGTTCGCGCCGATATCGACGACGGTCATGCCCGGCTGGACGGCGTTGCAGAAGGCCAGAGTCTCCTGCGGCTCCCAGTATCCGTGCTGCCGGATGCTCGCCGACACGAAGATGTCGGTCCGGTCGTGCACCCGCATCGCTAGAGACCGGCCGAGGCCCTGGACCTGCAGGGGGATCGGGGCGGAGGTCGTCATTCCTTCGGCAGCCTCGCAGCTCGTTTCATATCCGGTCCGGCCGCCGTCCGGGGCTTCGGCCTCATCCGTGGCCGCGCACGGTCTCGGGCGTGGTCTCGAGATACCAGCGATAGGTCGCCTCGATGCCGGCGCGCAGCTCGGTCCTGGCGGTCCAGCCCATGCGGGCCATGCGCGAGACGTCCATCAGCTTGCGCGGGGTTCCATCCGGCTTGGAGGTGTCGAAGACAAACTCTCCGGTCCAGCCCACCACCTCGGCGATGGTCCGGGCCAGATCCCGGATCGTGACCTCGGAACCGGTCCCGATATTCACGTGCTCCTCCCCCGAGTAGTTGCGGAGCAGGAAGACCAGGCCGTCGGCGAGGTCGTCGACGAACAGGAACTCGCGCAGCGGCGTGCCGGATCCCCAGATCTCGACGGTCGGGGCGCGGGTCTCCCGGGCCGTGTGGATCTTGCGCATCAGCGCCGGCAGGACGTGGCTGCCGGCCAGGTCGAAATTGTCCCCGACGCCGTAGAGGTTGGTCGGCATCGCCGAGATGAAGTCGCAGCCGTACTGGCGGCGATACGCCTGGCACAGCTTGATGCCGGCGATCTTGGCGATGGCGTACCATTCGTTGGTCGGCTCGAGCGGGCCTGTCAGAAGCGCGCTCTCCTGCAGGGGCTGCGGGGCGAGCTTCGGGTAGATGCAGGATGATCCCAGGAACAGCAGCTTGCGCACGCCGGCCCGCCAGGCGGCGTGGATCACGTTCGCCTCGATGGCGAGATTGTCGTAGAGGAACTCGGCGGGATGCCGGTCGTTGGCGAGGATCCCGCCGACACGCGCCGCGGCCAGCACGATCGCGTCCGGGCGGTGCGCGTCCATCCACGCTTCGACATCGGCCTGCCGGCGCAGGTCGACCGCTTGGCGGTCCGCGGTCAGGATCTCGCAATGCTCCCGCGCAAGGCGGCGGACGAGGGCCGAACCGACCATGCCGCGGTGGCCGGCGACCCAGACACGCCGGCCCCGGAGGTCGAAGGTTTCGGCAGCGGTGGACATAAAGGTCTCCATACAGAACTTGGTTCTGTTCTTAGGGGCGTGCTCGCGGAAGGGCAAGCGCCAGACCTGCCGATGCGTTGTGTCCGATTTTTGTACCCGAAACGCCCTGGAAGGGGCCCGGGCGGGCGGTTATGGTGCGCAGTCGCGCGTCCGGGTGGTGTTTCGGGTGCGTCGGCGGGGTTTGAAGGGAAACAGGACGTGTCGAAGACAGCGCTGATTACGGGCATCACGGGACAGGACGGTGCGTATCTTGCGGAGCTCCTTCTGGGGAAGGGCTACACGGTGCACGGGGTGAAGCGGCGCTCGTCGTCGTTCAACACGGGCCGTGTCGAGCACCTGTACCGGGACCCGCACGAGGCCGGCGTGCGCTTCCTGATGCATTACGGCGACCTGACGGACGCGACCAACCTGATCCGCCTGGTCCAGGAGACCCAGCCCGACGAGATCTACAACCTCGCGGCCCAGAGCCACGTGCAGGTCAGCTTCGAGACGCCGGAATACACCGCCAATGCCGACGGGCTCGGGACGCTGCGCCTGCTCGAGGCGATCCGGATCCTGAAGCGCGAGGACAAGACCCGGTTCTACCAGGCCTCGACCTCGGAGCTCTATGGCAAGGTGCAGGAGACGCCGCAGCGCGAGACGACACCGTTCTACCCGCGCAGCCCCTATGCCGCAGCGAAGCTGTATGCCTACTGGATCACGGTGAACTACCGCGAGGCCTACGGGATGCATGCCTCCAACGGCATCCTGTTCAACCACGAGGGGCCGACGCGCGGCGAGACCTTCGTGACGCGCAAGATCACGCGGGCGGTGGCGGCGATCCATCACGGGCTTCAGGAGACCTTGTTCCTGGGCAACCTGGACGCCAAGCGCGACTGGGGCCATGCGCGGGACTATGTCGAGGGCATGTGGCGGATGCTGCAGCAGCCGCAGCCGGACGACTATGTCCTGGCGACGGGCGAGACGCACAGCGTGCGCGAGTTCGTCGAGCTCGCCTTCGCGGAGACCGGGCGGCGCATCGTGTGGCAGGGCGAGGGTGTCGAGGAGACCGGGGTGGACGCGGCGACGGGGGCGGTGCGGGTGCGCATCGACCCGCGCTACTTCCGCCCGACCGAGGTCGACCTTCTGCTGGGCGACCCGAGCAAGGCTCGCGACAGGCTGGGCTGGACGCACAGCACGTCCTTCCGCGATCTCGTCGCGGAGATGGTGCGCAGCGACCTGCACGTCATGGATCCCAAGGGCAACGGCATCGATCCCGTCGCCTCGCCCTTCGCAAGAGCCCTTACCGGGGCCGATTGAGGGCGCTGTCCGGGACGCGATGCGCCCGGATTGATCGGCATGCAGGGCAAGCAGCTTCTGCTGGCCCTGCACCAGCTTGCGGCGCTGAGAAGGTCACGGATGGGCTCTTCGCGGGCATGGTGCGCGAGCAGCCGGTTCCCTGCCGCCTACTTGCCTCGGCTGCCCGGACCCATGGGCGACATGAACATCGCCTGTGCCATAGTTGAGTTCCGCTCCACCGCCAATCCCTGGGCGGTGCTGAGGTCGCGCAGGGCTTGGCGCGTGCAATCGGCATGACGGTGCGCTGCCGTCCCGGCCGTTAGCAAGCCATTAATCCCAGGCCATCCAAGCTGCGATTGCGTTCCGCGGTTGCGCTTCCCTGCGCCCGCTCCCGTATTCATGGCATCATCGTGGCACAGAGCACGATCCTTCCCCTGGTCTCGGTATCCGCCGCCAACGCGTTCGATTCCCGTTACCTGGTCAGCCCAGGCACGGGCTACGACGGCGTCGGGATGGTCACCTTCGGCGGGATCTACGGAAGCGGGGCGCTGCTGTCGACAGGCCAGCACGTGCTCACCGCGGCCCATGTGGCGGAGCATTGGACCGGCAGCAACGCGTACGTGATCTTCAACATGAGCTCGGGAAGCCACCTGATCGGCATCAACACGGTGCGGATCAATCCCGGCTGGGACACCTCCCGGCTGATCAACGACATCGCGATCGTGGAGCTGGCGGCGCCGGCCCCAACCGGCGCCGAGCGCTACGAGATCCATCGCGGGACGGACGAAGTCGGCCAGACGGTCAGGCGGGTGGGCTACGGGGTGCCCGGCACCGGCGCCAACGGCCGCGTCACCTCAGGGACGGGAGCTCCGACGAAGCGGCAGGGGCTGAACCGGTACGATGCGCTCGGGTCGATCTTCGTCGGCGACGGCGATCCTGCGGGGACGCAGCTCGCCTACGACTTCGACGACGGCACGGTGGAGCGGGATGCCTTCGGCCACTACTACGGCCTATCCAACCTCGGCCTCGGACTTGGCGAGGTGTCGGCGACCAGCGGCGATTCCGGGGGTCCCGTCTTCATCGGGAACAGAATCGCCGGGATCACCTCCTACGGCATGACCTATTGGGGGCCGACCGACGCGGTCGCCGGCATCAACTTCTCGTTCGGCGAGTTCGGTGTCGACACGCGAATCTCGTCCTTCGCTGGGTGGATCGACAGCACGCTGGCCATCCCCGTGGGCAGCGGCTCGGGCGGCGGGACAGGCGGGTCCTCCAGCGCGCCGGGCAGTCCCTTCCGTGGCATCGGAGGCGACTTCGACGGCAACGGCCTCACCGACGTGCTGTTCCGCCGCGAGGACGCAGCACTCGTCCTGTGGCGGGTCGGATCGAACGGCACCTACGCAGAATCCGTGGTCAGCACCCTGCGGGATCCCCGCTGGCAGGTTGCTGGTACTGCCGACCTCACGGGCGACGGCAGGGCCGACATCCTGTTCCAGCGCAGCGACGGAACAATTGCGCTGTGGACGATGAACGGGGCCGCAGTCGAGGCCACGAAGGTGATTGGGACCCTGCGGGACCCCTTCTGGACCATCCGTGGGACAGCCGATCTCGACGGCGACCGCCGTCCCGACCTGATCATGCAGAACCCCAATGGCGGGCTCGCCGCCTGGATCATGGACGGCGCCGGCTCGGTCCGCCAGTACGCGTCGCTCGGGCAGCTTCGCGACCTGCAATGGCAGCTTGTCTCGGCCGCCGATGCCGATGGCGATGCGCGCGCGGACCTCGTGTTCCGGCATGGGAATGGAAGCGTCGCCGTGTGGCGGATGGCCGGAACCTCCGTTCTCGTCAGCAGCGTCGTCGGCACGGGGGTCCCGGAGAGCTGGCGCCTCGCGGCGGTCGGCGACACCAACGGCGACGGGCGTGCGGACCTCGTTTGGCAGCGCCCGGACTACGGGGTGGTCCGATGGGCGCTGAACGGCACCGGCGCGGTCGGGGCAGGCGTGATCCGCGACGCAGATCCCTCGGGTGCCGAGGTCGTCGGTATCGGCGACTATAACCTTGACGGCGCCATGGACCTGCTCGCCGAGGATTCGGTCGGCGCGTTCGGTTGGTGGGACGTTCGCGGGGGCTCGGTCGTCGCCAACGATTTCCGGGCCACCACCGCGGCCACGGCCGCGGCGCTGGCCGATGCGCCGGCGCTGCCCGATGGCGGAAACCGCCTGACCGTCTCGGGCATCGACCGCCTGCGGGGAGGGGCCGGCTTCGACGAGATCGCGATCGGCGCCGACGTGCCGCGGATCGTCGTCGAGAACGTCGAGGCCCTGATCGGCTCGGCCGGGGACGATATCGTGGACGTCGTCGGCGGAGGGTCCGTGATCACGGGCGGCGGCGGTGCCGACGTGATCACGCTGTGGTCCGGGGCGGCCGCCGACCGGATCGTCTTCCGCGACCTCGGCGAGGGTGGGGACGCGGTTCTCGGCTTCCGGTCCGGGATGGACGCGGTGGTCCTCGACCGACTTCCCGGCCTCGCCGGCGCCGGCCCCGTCAAGAACGTCGAGCTGAGGTCCGAGGGTGGCGTTGCCGCCTTCCAGACCGCCATGGCAGGAATTACAGGTGGTGGCGCGGGGGTGTGGATCGCCTTCGACGGGTCGGACAGCCACCTGCTGGCCGGTGCGCCCGGCCAGGAGGCCGTCCGGCTCGCCCGGTTCGAGCGGACCACGGTGCGGCCGGAGGACATCGTCCTCGTCTGATCGGGGACGCTGCCTTCCGCTGGCGCTCGGCGTCAGGCCTGCCTAGATTGCCCCACCGATGCAGCAGGACGTCCCGTGTCAAAGGTCCTGACCCTTCTCCACGGCGTCTGGCGCCGACTGCCGCGTGAACCCCGGCGCCGGATCGCCGCCGGGATCCCGGCGATCCTCGCCGCGCGCCCAAGCCGGCCGGCGCCGGCGCCGCACCCGGGCCAGCCCGTCACCGTCGCCGGGCTGCTGCGCGCGGCGAACGGGCTGGGCGAGGGGGCCCGGCTGATGATGGATGCCATGGGCGCGCTGGGGCGCGAGGTTCGTCATCTCGACGTCAGCGCTGCGTTCCGCACCCGCGACATGGTCGACCTGCCGCTCGGGCCGGAAGGCCGGCCCGGAGACGACGGTCCCCTGATCGTGCATGTCAACGCGCCGCACATGCCCTATGCGCTGATGCGGCTGGGCCGCAGGCACATCACCGGGCGCCGCGTCATCGGCTACTGGGCGTGGGAGCTGCCCGAGGTGCCGCCGACCTGGAGGGCCGGGCTTCCCTTCGTCCACGAGGTCTGGGCTCCCAGCCGCTTCACGGCCGAGGCGCTCGGCCGCGGCCTCGGGATTCCCGTGCATGTGGTCCCGCATCCCGTCGGCTACCGGCCTCCTGTTCCGGCGCCGCTGGACCGTGCCGCTTTCGGGCTTCCCGCCGACGCGCTGGTCGTCCTCACGGTCTTCAACCTTGCCTCGGGCTTCACCCGCAAGAACCCGCTAGGCGCCCTGCGCGCATTCAAGACCGCCTTCGGCGATGATCCCCGGCGCATCCTGGTACTCAAGCTCGTGAATGCCGACCACGCGCCGGAGCTTTATCGTGCGCTCCGTGATGCGATCGGCGGGGCCCCAAACGTGCGCGTCCTGGAGCAGCGCCAGGACGCCGCAACGCTCGCGGCTCTGATGGCCTGCGCCGACATCGTGCTGTCCCTGCACAGGGCTGAAGGATTCGGCCTGGTCCCTGCAGAGGCCATGCTGCTGGGAAAGCCGGTCGTCGCCACGGCATGGTCCGGCAATCTTGACTTCATGACGCCGGAGACGGCGGCGCTGGTGGATTTCCGGCTGGTGCCCGCGACCGATCCGCAGGGCACCTACGAGCTCGGCCGGACGCTCTGGGCCGACCCCTACACGGGCGCCGCCGCGGCCTGGCTCCGGCGGCTGGCCGAGGATGCCGGCCTGCGCACGCGCATGGGCGGCTTGGCGGCCGCCACACTGCGCCAGCGGCTCGGGCTCGAGGCGTACCGGCGCGTCGTCGAACCGCTGATCGGCTAGGCGCAGGCCCGCTGCGCCCACGGTTCCTTGGCGGCGAGCTTTGAGGCCGGTGGGAGCCGTGCTAGCCTTGTTGCGGGGCCGATTTGCAAGATCCCGCCGAGCCCAGCAACGGAGCGTCGTTTGCAGTACAGGTCGAACCCTCTTGAGGAGCTCGGGATAAAGCACGGCGCCACGAAGCAGGCGCACAACTATCTCCAGCATTACTGGACGCATCTGCGCGATCTCAGGGAGGAGGTCCGCTCCGTGCTCGAGATCGGCGTCCAGACCGGGGCCTCCCTGCGCATGTGGGAGGAGTTCTTTCCGAACGCGCTGATCCACGGAATCGATATAGACCCGGACTGCAAGCGCCACGAAAAAGGGCGCGTCCTCGTCCATATCGGCGACCAGAACGACGACGAGTTCCTGGCGAGCGTCCTCCATCGCGGCCCCTTCGACCTGGTGGTCGACGACGGCAGCCATCTTCCGCACCACCAGATCAAGGCCTTCGAAACGTTCTTCCCTCAACTCTCGCAGCACGGCATCTTCGTGATGGAGGATACCGGCGGCGTAGTGTCCGACTTCAATAACGTCGTCATCAACGCCCTGCGCAACCTCACGGATCACGTGAACTACTGGCCTCCCGGCTTCCCCTGCGCCGAATGGCCACATCTTGCCAGCTTCTCCGGGGACGTACCCTGGATCACCAGGAACGTCGTGGGCGTGGCTTTCTATCGCTGGCTCGTCTTCGTGTTCCGCGGCGACAATCCCGGCGACAACCCGAACCTCGTCCCGAAGCCTGCGCCGGTCGCATAGTGGGGTACAAACGAGGTGCGGAGTGGCGCACGCAGGGCGGGCGCCGCCTATCGCCGCGCACGGATTGCGGCGCATCCCGGGCGACCCGGCAATGGACAGGCGAGGGGCGAGCGGCTACGGTGCGGCCTTGTTCGCGTCGCGCCGGGGCGCATCAAAAGGGCGGTGGTTGAGTGTTCTCTGACACCCTGTTCAGAGATGGTCAGGAGGTGTCCCAGCTAGGCGAGCGGAGGTTGAACCTTCTCGTCTGGTGCTGGGGCCGGCGCGGCGGATCCGTCAGGCTGACCCATGATCTCGTGAAGTCGCTGCGCGCCAGGGACGACGTCGATCTCTCTGTCTCCCTCTCGCGACAGTCCGAGCTGTTCTACGAGACCTCTGAGCTCGGCCTGCCCGGATTCCATGTGGATACGTACACGGGGATCGGCTCGGCCCTGGTGAACAGCCTGAGGTTGCCGATCCTCCGTGCGCGCATGGCGCGGCTGGTCCGCGAACGGAATATCCATGTCGTGCTCTGCGTGATGCGCCATCCCTGGAGCAGCGTGGTGTTCCCGGCCTTCCGCGAGGCCGGCGCGCGGGTCCTGATGGAGCTCCACGACGCCGAGCCGCATCCCGGCGAGAGCTATCCGTTCTGGCAGCAGCACCTTGCCATGGACTTGGCCGCGACGGACGGCCTGGTCGTGCTCTCCGAGCATGTGCGCCGCGCGGCGCTGGCGACGCACAACTATCCCGCCGACCGGATCTGGACCGTCCCCCATGCCGGCTTCGTCTTCGACCCGCCCGCACGGCGCGAGAGCCCGCGGAGCCTGCCGACCGACCGTCCGCCGCGGCTTCTCTTCTTCGGCCGTCTCCTCGAATACAAGGGCCTCGACCTGCTGGCCAAGGCCTACAGGCTCCTGCGAGGGCGGCGAGAGGTCGAGCTGCGAATCGTCGGCACCGGCCGGTCCGCACTGGTCGGCGGGCTGCACGGCAAGCCGGGCGTGACGCTTGATCTGCGCTGGATCCCCGAGCGCGAGATCGGGCCGATCCTGAACGAGGCCGACCTGATCGTCGCGCCCTACCGCGAGGCGAGCCAGTCGGGCGTGATCCCGGCAGCCTATTCGCTGGGCCTCCCTGTCGTGGCGATGCCGGTCGGAGGGCTTGTCGAGCAGGTCGAGCATGGCCGCACAGGGCTGATCGCCGGCCAGACCAACGCCGAGAGCTTCGCTGCGACGGTCGAGATGCTGCTCGACAATCCGGGGCTCTACCGGACCTGCTCGGAAGGGGCATTGAACGCCAGCCGGACGACGCTGGACGCCGACCGCGTCGCAGGCCGCCTCTGCGACATCGCCCGCCAGGTCGCGGCGATTCCGCCACGCTGAGGCGCAGTCCGGGCCTCCTTTGCGCGCCGCCCGTGTGGATCGGCGCGCGGTGTGGTATCCTGCCGCCGACGCAATCTGTCGGGAACCTCCCATGACCGCGGAAGGGGCCGGGGCGCTCCGGTCGAACGTCGCCCACTGGCGGGCGCTTCAGGACGCCGACTATTTCGAGAATCATCAGTGCTATGGCGGCCTGAAGGCCTTCGGCCGGGACGCCACTGACACGCTGGCGCGCTTTCTGTCCCTGCGGCCCGACATGCAGGTCGCGGTGGTCGGGTGCGGTTATGGCCGCGACACGCTCCAGATCGCTCCGCAGGTCGCGCATGTCTACGGCATCGACGTCAGCGCCAGGATCCTGACGAAGGCTCACCGTTTCCTCGAGGAGCATGGCGTCCGCAACTTCACGCCGGTCCTCGCCGAGCTCTGGCGCGACGGGATTCCCGACGGCATCGACCTCGTCTTCTCGATCGTCGTGATGCAGCACCTGACGCGGGACCTCGTGCGCGACTACTTCGCTGGCTTCGCGCGCAAGCTGGCCCCCGGGGGATCGATGGTGATCCAGTTCCTGGAGAGCCGGGGTTACGGGCAGCAGGATGCGGAGCTCGCGACCTACGAGCCCTCCGTCAACTGGACGTGCTGGGACATCATGGATCTAGCCGAGGCCGTGGGCCTGCAGGCCGAGATCCGGACCGATCGGGTGGCCGAGACGGCGCTCTGGCACTGGGGCCATTTCCGGCGTCCCGCCTGACCCCGGGGGTCCGTTCAGGACAGGCCGAGGAGGGCCGGCATGCCGAACCGCGTCGTCGTGTGGGCGGACTGCGACCTGTCCGGCGGGGGAGGCACCTATCTGCGCAGCCTGGCGCGCTGGCTCGAGGCGCGCGGGACTGCGGCGCGCTTTGCTCACATCGAGGAATGGGACCTTCGGCTGGACGATCCCGACGCGGTGCGCTTCGCGGGGCATGTCCGGATCCCGTTGCCCGAGGGGATCCAGCCGCCGATCCTCGCCCAGGCATTCTCCGTCCGCCCGGCGCTGGAGTTCCTCGAGGCGGAGCGGCCGGACCTCGTGGTCTTCAGCAACAACTGCGCCGTCTCGAACCTGGGCGCCCGCCGTGCGGCGCGCTATGCCGGGTGCCGCTGGATCACGGTCGAGCACAATTGCGCCCCCGACCTCGTGGGGGCGGTCCCGGGTGTGCTGGTCGAAGACTTCATCACCCTGAACGCTGCATCTGCCGGCTCGGTCTGCGTGTCCCACTACAATGCCGGGCTCCTGGCGGACGTCTTCTCCGTGCCGCGCGAGAGGATCCGCGTGGTCTGGAATCCCGTGCGGGCGGACTTCTTCCGGCCGCCCGATGACGCCGCCGCCGCCGCGACCCGGGCGCGCCTGGGCGTCGCCCCGGGCCAGCTCCACTGCATGACCATGGGCCATGTCGTCGACTACAAGGCGCCCGATCTCCTGGTGCGCCTGGTCGAGCACCATGCGTCCGCGCTGCGGAGCCTGGGATGCCGCTTCACCTGGGCCGGCGACGGCGCCATGCTGGCGGACATGCGCAGCCGCGTCGCAGAAGCCGGCATTGGCGACCTGTTGAACTTCGCCGGCTGGGATCCGCATCCCCAAATGCTGCTGGATTCCGCCGACGTCCTGATCCACCTGTCCAGGAACGAGGGATTCGGCCTGGCGCCGGCCGAGGCCATGGCCAAGGGCAGACCGGTGATCGCCAGCCGCGTCGGCGGCCTTCCCGAGGTGCTGGGGGACACTGGATTCCTGATCGATCTCGACAGCTTCGAGATGGTGCCCCAGTTCATCGACGCCCTGTCCATCCTGGCCGACCCTGTACAGCGCGTCGAACACGGCGCGGCCGCCCGACTGCGGGCCGAAGGCTGCTTCTCGGAGCGACGCTTCGCAGAGGACATGGAACGCGTCTTCGCCATGGCCGAACTGACCTGATCGACCGTCTGCGCGGCCGTCTCCAGGAATGCGGCGGCACGTTACTTCGAGTCTGCAATATTCCCAGGAAGAGAGCCCTTGAGCGGCCGCGCCGAACCCGTGGTTTAAGGACTTATAAACCCTTATCCCGCACATCCTTGTGACCGGCGCTGGCCGTTCGGCAACCTGCCGCGGGGCGCCGCGCCGCTTGCGGCGCCTCAGGGACATCGGAGTCGGTCGGGCGTGCGGATCCTCGTCGTCGGTGCAGCCGGGATGCTCGGCCACAAGGTCGTCCAGCGGCTCGTCCGCACGCATTCCGTGGCCGCCGTCCTGCGCCGCCTGCCTCCCGGCGCGGCGCCCTTCCTCGATGGGGCCGAGATCTTCGCCGGCGTGGACGTGCGGGACGAGCCGGCCCTGGAAGCGGCGATGGATGCCTTCGCGCCCGAGGTCGTCGTCAATGCGGTGGGCGTGATCAAGCAGCTCCAGGTCGACACGGCCACGCAGATTGCGGTGAACGCGCTTTTCCCGCATCGGCTGGCGGCGCTCTGCGGCCGGCGCGGCGCACGTCTCGTGTCCTTCTCCACCGACTGCGTCTTCAGCGGCAGGCGTGGAGGCTACCGCGAGACCGATACCGCCGACGCCGAGGACGTCTACGGGCGCACGAAATGGCTCGGCGAGGTCGGCGGGCCGGGATGCATCACGCTGCGCACCTCGCTGATCGGACGCTGCCCCTGGTCGCCGGTCGGCCTTGTCGAGTGGTTCCTCGCGCAGCGCGGTCCCGTGAAGGGCTACCGGCGCGCGGTCTTCTCGGGGCTGACGACGGCGGTCGCCGCCGAGGTCGTCGAGCGGGTCGTGCGCGACCATCCCGCGCTTGAAGGCGTCTGGCAGGTCGCCAGCGCGCCGATCGCCAAGCTCGACCTGCTGCAGCTGCTGGCTCAGGCGTTCGGATCGGCCATCGCGATCGAGTCCGACGACGGCGTGGCGATCGACCGGAGCCTGGACGGATCCCGGTTCCTCGAGGCCACGGGGATCGCCATCCCGGCCTGGCCGGACATGGTCCGCGAACTTGCCGCCGACGATGCGGCCTACGAACGAAGCTGAGAACGGAACCGAAGATGGCCTTCCTCGACAACAAGCGGGTTCTTGTCACCGGCGGGACCGGGTCCCTCGGCAAGGTCCTGCTTAAGCGGCTGCTGGGCGGGTCGGCCGGCCGGCCCGCGCGCATCACGATCTTCTCGCGCGACGAGGCCAAGCAGCACGCGCTGCGTACGCGCTACGCCCGGCAGGCGGTGGCCACCGACGATATCGTCTACCGGAACTTCGACGACATCGTACGGTTCCGGATCGGCGACGTCCGGGACTTCGCATCCGTTGCCGCGGCCGTCCGCGACGCCGACGTGATCTTCAACGCGGCGGCGCTCAAGCAGGTGCCGACCTGCGAGTACTTCCCGCACGAGGCCGTGCTGACCAATGTCGGCGGCCCCCACAACATCGTCCGCGCGATCCGGGAGCTCGACGCTCCGGTCCAGGTCGTCGTCGGCATCTCCACCGACAAGGCGGTCGAGCCCGTCAACGTGATGGGCATGACCAAGGCGATCCAGGAGCGCGTCTTCGCCGGCGCGAACCTCGATTGTCCCGACACCCGCTTCGTCCTGGTGCGCTACGGCAACGTGCTGGCCTCGCGCGGGTCGGTGATCCCGCTGTTCCACGAGCAGATCCGCAAGGGCGGGCCCGTCACCATCACCGATCCCGGAATGACCCGGTTCCTGCTGACCCTGGAGGACGCCGTGGACACCGTCCTGGCGGCGGTCGAGCACGGGGCACGTGGCGAGACCTTCATCCCTCGGGTACCCGGGGCGCTCATCACGGATGTCGCCAGGGTTCTGGTGGGTGATCGGCCCGTGGCAACCAAGGTCGTCGGCATCCGCCCCGGCGAGAAGCTGCACGAGGTGCTGGTCTCCCAGGAAGAGGCTGCGCGCACGCGGGCGCGCCATGGCTACTATGTGATCGGCCCGCTGCTGCCAGACCTGCGCAGCGCTGCCGACGCCGCCGAGCCGGGTATCGGCCGGTTCTGCTCCAGCGACGATCTCCTGGACCTGGCCGGGGTGCGCGACTTGCTGGCGCGCAACCGCCTGCTGATCGGTGACGTCGCCGAAGACGAGGACGAGCTGCTGCGATGAAGGTCGTCACTGTCCTCGGGACACGCCCGGAGATCATCCGCCTGTCGCGGGTGATCGCACGGCTGGACGGGCTGTGCGAGCACAGGGTCGTCTTCACCGGCCAGAACTTTGATCCCGCGCTGAGCGATGTGTTCTTCGCGGATCTCGGCGTCCGCGCGCCCGATGTCAGCCTCGGCATCCGGGGCGACACGGCGGGCGAGCGGATCGGCGCGATCCTGGCGGGCTGCGAGGCCGTCTTCGCGGCCGAGCGTCCGGACCGGCTGCTGGTGCTCGGCGACACGGACAGCGCGCTCTGCGCCTTCATGGCCAAGCGCATGGGCATTCCGGTCCTGCACATGGAGGCCGGCAACCGCTGCTACGACGACCGGGTGCCGGAGGAGGTCAACCGCCGGCTGATCGACCATGCCAGCGACGTGCTGATGCCGTACACCGAGCGCAGCCGGCAGAACCTGCTGGACGAAAGCATCCCGGGGCGCAGGATCTTCGTCACGGGCAATCCCATCCACGAGGTGATCGAGCACCACGCGGCCGCCACCGCGCAGTCGGACGCGCTCGCCCGGCTCGGGGTGGAGCCCGGTGGCTACGTGCTCGTGACCTTCCACCGGGCCGAGAACGTGGACGACCCCGTGCGGCTCGCCTCGCTTCTCGGCGGTCTCCGGGCCGTCGCGGCCAGGCTCGCGCTGCCGGTGATCTGCAGCACCCATCCGCGCACCCGCGCCAAGGCCGAGGCCGCGGGCATCGCCCTCGACGGGCCGGGCCTGCGCTTCCTGCCCCCATTGCGCTTCTTCGACTTCGTGCATCTGGAACGCCACGCGAAGCTCGTGATGTCCGACAGCGGCACGGTGCAGGAGGAATGCGCGATCTTCGGCGTCCCCCAGGTCACGCTGCGCGACACGACCGAGCGGCCGGAGATCCGCGAGTTCGGCGGATCCATCCTCTCGGGCGTCGAGGCCGGCGCCATCGAGCAGGCCGCCGTCGCGGCGCTGGCGCTCGGGGCCAGCCCCAGCGTGCCGCCGGAATACCTTCGGCCCGACGTGTCCTCGATCGTCGCCCGTCTTGTCCTGTCCAGCGATCTCTGACGAGCGGAGCCACGCCGTGCCGACCGCGCCGACCTTCTCGATCCTCGTCCCAACCTACAACCAAGCGCATTTCCTCGCGGAATCGCTCGGTAGTCTGCTCGCCCAATCGGACCCGGACTGGGAGGCGGTGATCGTCGACGACGGATCGACGGACGCGACGCCCCAGGAGCTCGCCTCCTGGTCCGCGCGCGACCCGCGGTTCCGCGTCTTCCGGAAGGAGAACGGCGGCACGGCCTCGGCCCTGAACCGCGGCCTCGAGGAGGCGCGCGGCACCTGGATCCTCTGGCTCTCCTCCGACGACCTGTTCGAGCACGACCGCCTGGAAGTCGTCCGGAACGCGATCCGGTCCGAACCCGAGGCGCGCTTCTTCCACGGCGATTACGGCGTCCTGGACGGCGATACCCTGGAGTGGCGCCGCAACGTCAGCGACTTCAGCCAGGGGCGCGCGCCGGCGCCGCCCTGGCAGACCATTGCCTTCTGCGGGTTCAACTACGTGAACGGGATCACGATCGCGATCCATCGCGACGTGTTCGCGCGGCTGGGCCGATTCGATCTTCGCTACCCCTGGGGGCAGGACTTTGCATTCTGGCTGCACGCCAGCCGCACGGAGCGCCTCCATTTCATCGACCGGTCCACCGTCTTCACGCGGACCTACGCCACCCAGGCGACGACGAGCTTCCCCGAGCGCGGCATCTTCGACAGCGCGCGGGCCTGCGCCGACCTGCTGAACAGGAACCGGCTGGCCGACCTGCTGCCGGACCTCGACTGGAACGATCCCGTGCAGGCTTGCGCCGCAATCGAGGTCTGCACCCGGATCCTGATCGACGGTGGGGCGATCCTCGTCCAGGCTGGTCTGGGCCGGCTGCTCTTCGAGCGGCTGGTCGAGGCGGTCGGAGCGGTGGTCGCGCCGCAGGCGGCCGAAGAGCTGCGCGCGCGTCTTTACCTCATGCGCGGGCAGAGCCCGGCGCCCGTGGTCGGCGAGCTCTGGGGCGTCCTGCAGGGCGCCGTCGGCAGCAGCTTCGCCTATGCGCCGACGGCCCCGCTGGACGAGATGCGGCGTCATGCGGCACGGCTGCGCGACTCCGGGGCGGATGCCCAGGCGGCCAAGTTCGACAACTATTTCAAGTGGCTGGAGTCCAAGGCCTCGGCCGGGGTTCTCGGCGCCGGGTTCGAGCCCGCGCCGGCATTCTGATTTGTATGGGGCGCTCCGCGCAGGCGGACGGCCTCGATCGACGAATCCTGACGGGCGAGGTGACGCGATGGGGACGAGCGACAGCGACACCTCCGGGCCCATTCCCGACATGCCTGGCGCCGTGGAGCAGGCCCGGGCCGCGGATCCTGCGGTCTGGGAGAGCATGGGCATGACCGCCCTGTGGGACGGGCAGGTGGCGGCCGCGAGGGACTGCTTCCAGCATGCCGTCCGGCTCGGCGGACCGGCCTCGTCCTGGGTCCAGCTCGGCCGGGCCTGCCGGATGCTGAGGGAC
The DNA here is from genome assembly GCF_017355985.1 of Arenibaculum pallidiluteum. Lineage (GTDB taxonomy): Bacteria > Pseudomonadota > Alphaproteobacteria > Azospirillales > Azospirillaceae > Arenibaculum > Arenibaculum pallidiluteum. The sequence continues at coordinate 38,113 of NZ_JAFIQU010000002.1, read as the reverse complement.
GTCGCCGGCGCCGAGCAGGCCTTCCGCGGGGCTGTCGCCCGCGATCCCACGAACACCGACTCCTGGACCAACCTGGCGAGCCTGCTCGCCGCCCAGGGCCGGATCGGGGAAGCGGTCCAGGTCCTGTGGCAGGGGCGCGAGCAGGGGCGGCCAGATCCGTGGCTCGTCTACTTCCTCGGCGGCGCCTTCGCCGCGGGCGGAGCGCTGGAGGAGGCGGGCCGCGTCTTCGCCTTCGACATCGAGCTGCCGATCTCGGCGACGCTGTCCATCAGTACGCGCGTCCTCCGCTTCGGGAAGGCCTACGAGGAAGTCATGGCCTCAGTCCGGGAGGCCGACGTTCTTCCGGGGCTTCCGTCGGTCCGGCCCGATCCCCATGCCGACCTGCTCTGCCTCCTGTGCTGCGATGGTGTCTATGCCGAGCGATTCCTTGCGGCTTCGGTGAACGCGTATTTCGAGAACGCCGGCGACGCAGCGGCCGTGCATGCGCATGTCGTCAACCCGACGGCCGGCTCGCAGGCCCTGCTGGCGCGCCTTTCGGCCCGTCACGGCGCGCGCCTGACCTGGAGCGAAGAGAGCGTCGACCTGCAGGGCGTCAGCGATCAGGCGCGCCGCACCTTCTTCGCCTGCCGGCGCTTCTTCGTTCTGCCGGACCTGGCCGCGGCCTTTCCCGGCCGCGCCATCCTCTGCGCCGATGTGGACCAGCTCGCGGTGAAGCCGATCCGGCCGCTCCTGGAGGGCGAGGACTGGGACGTCGCACTGATCCACGACCCGCTGAACGCCATCAATCTCTGCTCGTTCTTCTCGGCGTCGGTGGTGCTGGTGCGTCCCGGGCCTGGCGCCGAGGCCTATTTCCGGTCGGTTCGCCGCTACCTCTGGCATCTCCTGCACTGCGAACCCTCGGCCTACTGGCATCTCGACCAGGCGGCGCTCGCGTGCGTGTTCCTGAACGGCCGGGGCGGGCCCGGCGGCGTCCGGATGCGCTTTCTTCCCGTGGAGGTCATGCAGTCCGCGCCCGTCGAGCTCGACGGCGAGATCGGGGACGCGGTGTTCTGGTCGATCACCGGTTCGGTCCCCGAGAACGAGGCGAAGACCAGGACGGACCGCTTCCTGAGATACAGCGAGTTCTAGGACGGCCCGGCGGAGCCCCATAGGCGGTTGCGTCGCCTGCCCCCGTATGGCATAAGCCGGCGTCCGACGGCGGGCTGCTGTAGCTCAGTGGTAGAGCACTCCCTTGGTAAGGGAGAGGTCGAGAGTTCAATCCTCTCCAGCAGCACCATCCTCCTGCAGAGCTACTCGCAGAACCGGTAGGGCACGGCCGCGGCAGCCACGGCCAGCGGCGCGCAGGCGACCAGCGTCGCCACCTCGTCGGCGGCGAGCGTCGCCGGGACCTTCCCGAAGAAATGACGGTAGACCCCGATCGCCGCGCTCATGGCGACGGCGTGGCCTTGCTCCAGACAGCCTCGATACGCATCCACGATGGCGCGGCTCTGATTGGTGCTCAGCGACGGGATCGTCATGGGTCCTACCTCCGTTTTGGGAGATCAGGATGCGTCCGGTTGGTTAATGCAACCTTAGCCGCGCACCGCGAAAAAGTGGTAGTCTGCGGCCCGTGAACGGTCCGGCGGGGCGGTCCTGCGAGTCCCCGTCAAGCGATCTTTGCAGTTGAGTTCGGCGCCGCCGCGCGGCATCCATCAGCGCCTTCGAGGATGGGAGACCGCCATGCGCGCCTATTCGGGCCAGCGTTCCGACAACGCCGTGATCAAGCGCAGTTTCAAGGAAAAGGAGCAGCAGCTGCGCCAGCTGCGCGACCAGCTCGCGGGGCTGAAGTCCCATGTCTCCCCGGCGCTGCGCGAGTCCATTCAGAAGAAGATCGCCGAGCTGGAAGCCGATCTCGGGCGCAGCCCGCGCGGCCGCGACTGATCCTTGTCCCGGGTCCCGCGTTCCGGCATCAAGGCAGCAGCCGGGCCGGGACCCGGAGAGACTGGGGGGAGGATGACGCAAGCAGGAGGACCGGGATCGTCCCTTGCGGCGCGCCGGGAGAAGCAGGCGGCCGCTCTGCGCGAGAACCTTCGCCGTCGCAAGGAGCAGGCGCGACGGCGCGCGGACTCGGCGGCGGACGGCGAGGCGCCGGAGGACGGGGCTGCCGGCTTCGCGGTCCATTCCCGCGATGGGGATGGGCCGGCGGCTTGAGCCCCGCTGCTTGAGCCCCGCTGCCCGCTGGGGTAGAAGGGCGGCATGACAGCACCCGCCGCCCCGGAGGGGCCCCGCAGGGACCGGCGCCACGCGGTCCCGCCAAGGCCCCACGGGGCAGGGGGATCCCCATGAGCCGCAAGCACGTGCCGCAGGAAGACGGCGGCGCAATGGCGCTGGACTGGGACACCTACTTCATGAGCCTGGCCTATCTGGTCGCCATGAAGTCCAAGGACCCGCGGACGCGGGTCGGCGCCGTGATCGTCGGGCCCGACAACGAGATCCGGACCACCGGCTACAACTCCTTTCCCCGCGGCATGGACGACGACCGTCCGGAGCGGGCGGTATCCCCGGCCAAGCACCTGTTCTTCGAGCATGCCGAGCGGAACGCCATCTACAACGCGGCGCGCATGGGCACCTCGCTCAAGGGCTGTCGGATCTACCTGCCCTTCATGCCCTGCTCGGACTGCGCCCGCGGCATCGTGCAGGCGGGTCTGGCCGAGGTGATCCTGCACCGCGAGCACCCCGGCAACGACTCGGCTCGCTTCGGCAGCGAGCACCATCATGCGGCCTCCCGGGCGATCCTGCAGGAGGGCGGCGTCAGCGTGCGGCTGTGGAGCGGCGTGATCCCGCGGCTCGCCGCAAGGTTCGACGACGAGCCCGTGCCGCTGCACGGCCCCGGGTAAGGCGGAGGGCTCCGCGGAGCTTCGGGTTAATACGGACGTGGCAAGTTTGGGATCTCGCCGGGGGCATGGTGGACACCCCTTCGCAGCGTCCTATAGAAAGAGGTGCCCGCGCGGCGCTTGAGCCGCGGAAGCCATGAGTCGGATGGAACAGAATGGACAGGATCCGCATCCGCGGCGGTAGCCCCCTCAAGGGGAGCATCGCGGTCGGCGGCGCGAAGAACGCCGCCCTTCCCCTGATGACGGCCAGCCTTCTCACCGACGAGACGCTGACCCTCGTCAACCTGCCGGATCTTGCGGACATTCAGACGTTGACGCGCCTGCTGGAGCGCCACGGCGTCGGCATTGCCGTCGATGCGCCGGCCTCTGCGGCAACCGGTAGGGTCGTGTCGCTGCGGGCGCGCGAGATCACCGACGTCACGGCCCCCTACGACCTCGTGCGCAAGATGCGCGCGAGCGTGCTGGTGCTGGGTCCGCTGGTCGCCCGGTGCGGCCAGGCGCGCGTGTCGCTGCCCGGCGGCTGCGCCATCGGCGCGCGGCCCGTCGACCTGCACATCAAGGGGCTCGAGCAGATGGGCGCGCGCATCGAACTCGACGGCGGCTACATCAACGCCGCGGCGCCGGATGGCCTGCGCGGTGCGCATATCGTCTTCCCCATGGTCTCCGTGGGCGCCACCGAGAACCTGCTGATGGCCGCCTCGCTCGCCAGGGGCGAGACGGTCCTCGTCAATGCCGCCCGCGAGCCCGAGGTGGGCGACCTGGCCCGCTGCCTCGTCGCAATGGGCGCCGAAATCGACGGGATCGGCACGGACACGCTGCGGATCCAGGGCAAGGAGCGCCTGCACGGCGCCGTCCACCGGGTGATCTCGGATCGCATCGAGACCGGGACCTATGCCATGGCCGCTGCCATCACGGGGGGCTCGCTGGAGATCCTGGGCGGCGATCTCGACCAGATCCAGGCCGTGGAGAAGGTGCTGGGCGCCGCAGGCGTTGTCTTCGAGCGCACGGAGCGCGGCTTCAGCGTCGCGCGGGCGAACGGGCTGCACGGCGTCGACGTGATGACCGAGCCGTTCCCGGGGTTCCCCACGGATCTCCAGGCGCAGATGATGGCGCTGATGTGCGTGGCCCAGGGCGCCGCCATGATCACCGAGACCATCTTCGAGAACCGCTTCATGCACGTGCCGGAACTGGCGCGCATGGGTGCCAACATCACGATCCACGGTGCCTCGGCCCTGGTGCGCGGCACGCCGCGGCTGACCGGCGCGCCCGTGATGGCGACCGACCTGCGCGCCTCGGTCAGCCTCGTGCTGGCCGGGCTCGCCGCCGAGGGCGAGACCGAGATCAACCGCGTCTACCACCTCGACCGCGGCTACGAGCGGCTCGAGGAGAAGCTGGCGGCCTGCGGCGCCGAAATCGAGCGCATCAAGGGCTCCGAATAGACCGGCGAGGCCGGGTTCCTCCGACCACTGGGCTGCCTTCCGGTATCGTCCATTTCGGACCCTTTGCAGCCGCGCCCCGGGCAACTAATGTGCCTCGTTCCCTGACGGCTCCCCGGCCTCCTCGGTCGGGAGCCTCTCGGGCGGACCAGAGGAGCAGGGGTTGTCATGGCATTGGTGAAGAAGTCGCGTTTCGAGATGCAGGGGGCGCCTGCGCGCGCTTCGGCCGATGCCGGCCAGGCCACGGTCGCGGCGCCGGCCGCGAACGGCCGCGCCGCCGCGCAGCGCAAACGGACGCGGACCTTCGCCCGCCAGCAGAAGATCGCTGAGAGGGTGGCCGCCGCCTCGGCGGAGGTGGCCAGCAGCATCTCGCAAGCCGCATCCGCGGCCGAGGAACTGCGCCGCGCCATGGAGCAGATCGCCAGTGGCGCGCAGTCCGCCGCCGGCGCATCCCACCAGTCGCTGGCCGCGATCACGGAGATCGGCGCATCCTTCTCCCAGGCGCGCGAGAAGGCCGGCGCTTCGCGCCAGAAGACGGACAGCCTTCAGGTCCTGCTTGCGGAAAGCGGCGTCCAGGTCACGGGGACCATCGCCAGCATCAGCGCCAGCGCGGAGCGCCAGGTCGCCACGGCCGCACTGGTCCAGGATCTCGAGCGGCAGGCGACGGGCATCGGCGACGTCGTTCGCACGGTCGCGCATATCGCCGACCAGACGAACCTGCTGGCGCTGAATGCCGCGATCGAAGCCTCGCGCGCCGGGCAGGCGGGAGCGGGCTTCGCCGTGGTCGCGGACGAGGTGCGCATCCTGGCCGAGACCGCGGAACGCAGCGCGCGCGACATCGCGGAGCTCGTCCGCCGTATCCAGGACGAGGTCGGCGCCATCACTGCAGGGATCAGCTCCGCTGCCACTGCTGCCCAGCAGGAGGTCGAGAGCGGCCGGCAGGTGACCGGTACGCTCGAGAGGATTCGGACCAGCATGGCGACGCTTGCCGAAGGCAGCGTCGCGATCCTTTCGGCGGCCCAGGAGGCTGAACGCGCAGCCCACGAGGTCCAGAAAGGATCGGAGCAGATCGCCGCCGCCGCCGAGGAGCAGTCCTCGGCGGCCGAGGAATCGCTGCGCAGCATCGCCCAGCAGAGTCAGGCTCTGGATCAGAGTCAGGTAGCGGCCCAGGAGCTGGCAACCCTGTCCGACGACCTGCGCCACTCGAACGATCTGATCCGCAGTGCCGAGGATGTGGCGTCGGCCTCGGAGGAGCTGTCGGCGACCGTCCAGGAACTGTCGGGTGCGGCGGCCGAGATCATGGCGGCGGTCGGCCAGATCAGCCGGGGGGCGCAGCAGCAGGCCGCGGCCGCGCAGCAGTCGGGCGCGGCGCTGACCCAGATCGAGCGCAGCGCGAAGATGGTGGAGAGCACCACGGCAGGTGCTCTTCGCGACGCCGAAGAGATGGCCAGCCTCGTCCGCGCCAGCCAGGCAGGCATCCAGGGCCTGATCTCCGGCGTCGAGCGCGGCCTGGGGAACACGCGCGAGACCATGAAGCTGATGACCGGGCTGGAACAGGTCGGCCGGCGCATCGACAAGATCGTCGATGCCATCAACACCGCGTCGATCCAGACCAACATGCTCGCCATCAGTGGTTCGGTCGAGGCCGCGCGCGCAGGCGATGCCGGCAGGGGGTTCGCGGTCGTTTCGGCGGACATCCGCGGCCTTGCCCGCGAATCCGCGGAGAACGCCGACCGCATCCGGGATACCGTGCGCGACATGCACGATCAGGTCCTCACCGTCCGGCGCGAGCTCGAGCAGACCGTGACGGCCGGCGAGCTGGAGGTGCAGCGCAACCGCGCGATCATCCGCACGATCGAGAGCGTGACGGCGGAGGTGAGCGCCGTCGTTGCCGGCAATCAGGAGATCGCGGGCGGAGCCTCGGCCATCCTCGTGGCCGTCGGGCAGGCGATGGCCGGTACGGAGGCGATCGCCACGGCCGCCGAGCAGGCGAGCCGCTCGTCGTCGGAGGCGGCCGCTGCGGCCCGCCAGCAGGCCCGTGGCGCCGAGGATATGGCGGCCGCGGTCGAGGAGATCGCTTCGCTGGCCGACGAACTCCAGAACTCGGCCGATTAGCATGGCCGTCGCCGCTCTCGAGCACGAGCAGTCCGCCGCCGTCAGCCGGGGCGCCCATCTCGCCTTTCTGGTCGGCGGTGAACGGGCTGCCATTCCCCTGTCCCGGGTCAGCACGGTCGTTCGGCCGCCCGAGATCACGGACCTGCCCTTGAGCCCTAGGGCCGTTCTCGGACTCGCCAATCTCAGGGGCTCTGTCACCGCGATCATCGGGCTGCATGCTGCGATGCGCCTGCCCGAGGCCGCGATCACGGACAGGTCCCGCGTGATCGTGCTGGAGCACGAGACGCCGGTCGGGCTGCTCGTCGACCAGTTGCAGGGCGTTGTCGAGGTCGCCCTGGACGAGATCGAGCCCGCCTCGGCCGAAACCCCGGAGACCGGTGATATCCTCTCGGGCATCCTGCGCGGATCCCGGCACGGCTCGGCCACACTGATAGTGGACCTCGACAGGCTGCTCGGCCGTGTCTTCACGGCCGCAGCCCGTCGGACGTCCACCGCGATCCCCGCACGCCAGGCGGCGGAGCGTGCGCTTACCACGACCGTTTCGCACGAGCGCGTTCTCGTGAGCTTCGTTTCGGACGGCGAGGAGTACGCCGTGCCGATCACGGCCGTCCGCGAGATCGTCGCGCTGCCCGCCACGGTATCGCGCGTGCCCCATGCGCAGGACCACGTTCTCGGGGTCGTGACGTTGCGGGACCGCCTCGTGCCGCTGGTCTCGGCGCGAGCGCTGCTGGGCCTGCCTCCGGCTCCGGCCGGCAGCGGCGGCAAGGTCCTGGTCCTGTCAGTGGAGGATCAGGCGCTCGTCGGGCTAGTGGTGGACCAGCCGCGCGAGATCCTGCGCGTCGAGGAGGGGGCGGTTGAGCCCGTACCCGTCCTGCTCGCCCGCGACATGTCCGGTGACATCGAGGGGATCTGCCGGCTCGACGGCGGCCGCCGGCTGGTGTCCATTATCTCGCCAAGCCACCTGCTGCGCAGCGACGCCGTCGTCCATGCCCTGGCGGTGGGCGGCCAGCAGGAGGCAGCCATGAGGGAGGCCCGGGTCGGCGGCGAGGCCGAGACGGAGCAGTTCATCACGTTCCGCGTCGGACGGGTCGAGTACGGGCTCCCGATCGGCGTCGTCGACGAGGTCATCGGCGTGCCCGAGCAACTGACCGAGATCCCCAAAGCCCCGGCCTATGTCGCGGGCGTCGTGAACCGGCGCGGGACCGTGGTGCCGGTGATCGACCAGCGGCGGCGGTTCGACCTGCCGGCCTCCGAAGCGACGGCGCGCCATATCGTCGTGATCGCCCTGGGGAGCATCCGCGTCGGCCTCATGGTGGATTCCGTGACATCCGTCCTGAAGGTGCCTGCCGATGCGATCGGCCCGGCGCCAGAGCTGTCGTCGGAGCAGTCCCGCCTGATCTCGCGTATCGCGAATCTCGGGGATAGGGTCGTGCTCCTGCTGTCGCCGGAGAACTTGGCCAGTGCGGAGGAGGTCGGCACCCTCGCCGAGGTCGCGTCCGGAGCCGCCGATGGACCGGAATGACGCGCCTCCTGATCGCGGACGACTCCGCACTCATGCGCAAGCTGCTTGCGGAGATATTCCGGGCCGAGGGTGATTTCGAGATCGCATTGGCGCGGAACGGGGCCGAGGTGCTGGATCTGGCGGCGACCTTCCGGCCGGACGTCGTCACCCTGGACGTCAACATGCCGGTGATGGACGGTCTGACCTGCCTGAGCCGCCTGATGATCGAGGCGCCATGTCCGGTCGTCATGGTCTCCTCGCTGACGCGGAGCGCGGCCGAGGCCACGCTGGAGGCGCTGGACCTGGGAGCGGTCGACTACGTGGCGAAGCCGGAGGGAACGGTATCGCTGAGCATCGACCGGATCAGGCCGGTGCTCGTCGAGAAGGTCCGCCAGGCGGCCAAGGTGCGCCTGCGCAAGGCGCTGAGGCTCAAGGAGAGGGTCCGCCATCAGATCGGAAGCGTCGAGAACCGTTCCCCGCGCGATGCCGTGCCGGTGCCCACCGTCCAGCGCCCTCGGACATCGGCGGCACGACCCCAGGCAAACGCGGGCGAGCCGGATGGGCTGGTCCTGATCGGAGCGTCGACCGGTGGTCCTCAGGCACTCGAAACAATCCTTTCCGGCCTGCCGGAGGATCTTCCTTGGCCGGTGCTGATCGCGCAGCACATGCCGGCGACCTTCACCGGGATCTTCGCCCAGCGGCTGGACCGGTTGTGCCGCCTGGCCGTGGTCGAGGTGGATCGCCCACGGCCCCTGGAGCCCGCATGCGCCTATGTCGCGCGGGGGGATGCCGACATGGTCGTGGCGCGCCGGCCCTCGGGCCTGATCGTGCTTCCGGTTCCCGCCTCGCCATCCTTCGTCTGGCACCCGAGCGTGGACCGGCTTGCCCAGAGCACGCTGCAGCATCTCGGCGCCTCCCGGCTGCTGGGCGTGCTTCTGACGGGAATGGGCAACGACGGAGCCCAGAGCTTGGCCCGCATCGCGGCCGAAGGCGGACGCACCATCGCGGAAGCCGAGGAGACGGCCGTGGTGTGGGGCATGCCGGGCGAGCTGACGAGGCGCGGCGGCGCGGGTCAGGTGATCCCGTTGCAGGACATCGCCGCCGCGATCATCAGGGAGGTGATGCCGCATGCCGCTGGTCAGAAGAGACCCTGAGGCCCGGGAGAAGGCCCCAGGCGCAACCGCGCCCGACGAAACCGGGGCGCTGCTCCGGTCGCCCGATCCCGCGCAGAGGCGCCATGCGGCGCGCGCGCTGACAACCTGTCCGGGCGCCGTCCCTGCTCTCGTCCAGGCGCTGGGCGTAGAGGGCGACGCCGCCGTGCGCGAGGCAATCCTCGCCGCGCTGTCCGATATCGGTGACGAGGCCGCTGCCCTCGCGCTGATCTCAGCGCTGAGGTCGGAGGATGCAGGCCTCCGGAACGGGGCCCTGGAGGCGCTCCGGTCGATGCCGGAAGCCGCAGCGGCCCATCTCCCCGCATTGCTGGCCGATGGGGACTCCGATGTCAGGATCCTTGCGGCCGAGATCGCCCGGGGCCTCTCGCCGGCGGTTGCGACGGCATTGCTCTGCGCGATGCTCGACAGTGAAACGCACCCGAACGCCTGTGGAGCCGCTCTCGACGTGCTGACCGAGGTCGGGACGACCGATGCCCTGCCGACGCTGCGCCGCATAGCCGAACGCTTCGCCGGCGACCCGTTCGTTCCCTTCGCTGTGCAGGTCGCGATGGCCCGCATCGAGGGGCATCGAGATGGGGATGGGCTGCTCTGAAATCTTCCATGCCCCCGCGAAACCAATCGCCGAGCGCCGTCGAGATCCCGATCCACGACGAGGAGTTCCGTCGCTTGTGCGAATTCTTCTATCGCCGGACGGGAATGACGTTCAGCGACGCCAAGCGCTACTTCGTCGACCGGCGCCTTCGCAACCGGATCGCGGCGACGGGTAGCGGCACCTTCGCAGCCTACTTCGCACGGCTTCTCGTCGACGCGGCGGAGGTCGAGCAGCTGATCAATGCCTTCACGATCAACGAGACCTATTTCTTCCGCGAGGACCACCAGCTTCGGTGCCTGACCTCGGCAATCCTCGAGCGGGTCGTCGCCGGACGGCGGCCGGGGGCTACGATCCGCCTGTGGTCGGTGCCGTGCTCGACCGGAGAGGAGCCCTATTCCATCGGCATCTGGCTGCTGGAGAACTGGTCTCAGGTGGATTCCTGGGATATCGAGATCGTCGGCTCGGACATCGACACCGAGGCTCTGCGCGCGGCTGAGGCCGGCATCTATTCCGAACGCTCTCTGATGCGGCTGCCGCCATATCTCGTCAGCAAGTACTTCACGCGACTCGATGAAAGCCAATACCTCCTGGCAGAGGATCTCCGGGGCTCCGTCAGGTTCAGCCAGGTGAACGTCATGGATCGGAACGCCATGGCTCGCCACGGGAGCTTCGACGTCATATTTTGCCGCAACATGCTGATCTACTTCGACGACAAATCCCGCCGCGAGGCCGCCGACAACCTGTATGATTCCCTCGCTCCCGGCGGATTCATCTGCCTGGGCCATACGGAATCGATGAGCAGGATTTCGTCGCTGTTCCAGGTCTGCCGGTTCGCCGACGCCATCGTCTACCAGAAGCCGGAGGGGCCCTCCGATGCCTGACGCAACGCATCCCTACCGGCGCCGCGCCGGCGCGGCGCGGCGCGTTCTCGTGGTCGACGACGGCACGTTGATCCGGATCTACTACAGGAAGGCGCTCGAGCGCTCCGGCTTCGGGGTCGACGAGGCGGTCAATGGCATCGAGGCCATGGAGAAGCTGCTGTCCGGGCATTTCGATCTCGTCATCGTCGACATCAACATGCCGAAGATGGATGGGCTGAGCTTTCTTCGGGCCCTGCGCGCGCAGCCGGAGATAGGCTCGCTTCCCGCCATCGTCACCAGCACCGAAAGTGCCGAGCACGACCGCGACGCCGCACGCGCGGCCGGCGCGAACTTCTATCTGACCAAGCCGGTTTCCGAGGACTCGCTCGTGCTGCACGCCGCCGTGCTGACCGGAGCATCGGCATGACCCCTCTGCTGCGGCAGTTCCTCGACGAGGGCCGTGGCCTGATCCAGGAGGCCACCCGGCATCTGCTCGTCCTCGAGCGCGAAGGCGAGAGCCGCGAGGGCACGGCCATCGTGTTCCGGGCCTTCCATACGCTCAAGGGCTCCTCGGGCCTCTTCGAGGTCGGCGCCATGACGCGGATGCTCCACGTCGCCGAGGATCTGCTGGCCGGGATCCGGGAGGGCAGGACCGTGATCGGCGCTGGGCTCGTCGACGCGCTGCTGGCCTGTCTGGACCAGGTCGGGCAATGGCTCGACACGCTCGAGGCGAGCGGTGAGCTCCCGGACGGGGCCGACCGGGATGCCGATAGCCTGATCTCCACCTTGCGCAGCGCCGCAGGGCTGGGCGGTCCGGCCGTGCGCGACGGCGGCAGCCCCGCCCCCCAAGCGGGGGCGGCGGATGCGGGGGCCGACTTCCTTGCCGCCTTCGGTGAAGGCGAGCGCCGCGAGGCGCTTCGGCTGCTTCGCGAGGCCGGCCCCGGTGCCGGCATCCTTGCAATCCGGTATGAACCGCGCGCGGGCTGCTTCTTCGACGGCGACGACCCGCTGGAGCTGTTTCGCGGACTGCCGGGCCTCGCGGCATTCCGGATCGAGGCCGGCTCTCCCTGGCCGGTGCTGGAGGAGTTCGACCCGTTCTCCTGCTCACTGGTGTTCCGTGCCCTCGCGGTCGGCCAGGAGGAGCGCGTGAGGAACGCCTTCCGCCTCGTCTCCGATCAGGTGCGCATCGTCCCCCTGGACCTGGAGATGCCCGAAGGTCCGGCAGTCCGGAAGGGAACTGCCGTCGCCGACGCGGTGATCGCGGAGCAGGTGCGGCTTCTCCACATGCCGGGTTGCCCGCGTCCCGAGGTCGCAGGAAGGATCGGCTCGGCCGCCGCCGCGGTGATCAACGTGCTTCTCTACGAGGGCCGGCAGGACGATGTCGGCGCCGTGGAGATGGCCGCCGACGAGGCCCTTGCGAAGGCCGACCCGAGAATCCTCTCCGCGGCGATCCTCCGCATGGCCGAGCACCGCAGGGCCGAACACCGCCTGGCCGAGGGCGGAGCATCCGCGGCCTCGGCCCCGCTCACGGCGGCAGCCGGCCAGGATCAGGATACGGTGAGGACCGGCGCGGCGCAGCGCGTGCTGCGCGTCGACGAGGCGCGGGTTGATCATCTGATGCGGCTCGTGGGCGAGATGGCCGTTGCGAAGAACGGCCTGGAATGGCTGGTCCGGTCATCCGGTGCCGACGACGCCACCGTGCGTCGCCTCCAGGATCTCCATGGCACGCTCGACCGTCTGACGCGCGAGATGCATGGTGCCGTGCTGCGGATCCGCATGCTCCCGCTGCGGCAGGTGTTCCAGTCCTTCCCACGCCTCGTCCGGGATCTGTCGAACCGCCTCGGAAAGCCGGTGCGCCTCGTTCTCGAGGGCGAGGATGCGGAGGCTGACAAGGCGATCGTCGAGCAGCTCTTCGAGCCGGTCCTGCACCTCGTGCGGAACAGCCTGGACCATGGCGTCGAGGCGCAGGAGCATCGGCGCACGGCCGGCAAGCCGAATGAGGCTACGCTGACGCTGCGCGGGTTTCAGAGCCGTGGCCAGATCATCGTCGAGGTCGAGGACGACGGCAGGGGCATCGATGCCGCCGCGATCAGGCGCAGGGCGGTCGAGCGAGGTCTTTTGGATGCCGCGGCCGCGGCCGAGCTGACCGACGAGGACGCGGTCCAGCTCGTCTTCGCGCCGGGGCTTACGACCGCTGAGGCCGTATCCGAGCTTTCCGGGCGTGGCGTCGGCATGGATGCCGTCCGTGCCGCGGTCGAGAAGACCGGCGGCAGCGTGACGGTCCGGAGCAGGCCCGGCCAGGGAACCACCGTGCGCCTGGCCTTGCCTCTGACCCTTTCGTCCGTCCGCATCCTGACGGTCCAGGCCGGCGGCCGGCGCCTCGGCGTTCCAATGGATGTCGTGAGCCAGACGATCCGTCTGCCGCGCGGCCAGATCAGGCGCGTGAAGGAGCACGAGGTCTTCGTGCTGCGTGATCGGGTCATACCGGTGGTCGAGCTCAGCCGGCTTCTGGGCCTGGAAAGCCCGGTGCGATCCGCTGGCGAGGATGCGCGGCTGCTCGTGGTGGAGGTCGACGGTCGAGTCGCGGGCGTGGAGGTGGACGGCTTCGCAGAGCGGCTGGACGCCGTTCTGCGGCCCATGGACGGTCTTCTCTCGGGAATCCACGGCTATCTCGGGACCACGCTCCTGGGCAATGGCGAGGTGCTGCTCGTGCTCGACCTGAAGGAGATATTGCGGTGACCGTGCTCGTGGAGATGGACGCCATCCATCTGAAAGGCGATTGTCCGGTGGACGAGGCCGAGATCGTGCTGCAGGCGCTGCTTGCCAATCCCGGCCTGCCGGTCGACTGGTCGGAATGTGAGGGCCTTCATACCGCGGTGCTCCAGGTTCTGATGGCTGCCCGCGCGACACTCACCGGGTCTCCCAGGGACCAGTTCCTGCGACTTCGCGTGGCTGCGGCACTATCGTCGCAGGCCGAGGCCTGATGCCGACGCTGGACAGATGCTCCCGGTCGGCGGCTACAATCACCCTGGCGTGTGCTCATCGTTCAGGCTTTTATGCGCTCCGCGCCGGGAACGCGCGGTTTTAGGAGCAGGGAGCCCGGAGGGCGATGGTGCGGACGATCATTTTGGTCGATGACAGCAAGCTGGCGCGCATGGTCGTGACCGGCATCGTGGGGCGGATCCAGCCCGACTGGACCCTCATCGAGGCCGCGAATGCGCAGGAGGCGCTGGATCTCATCCGCGAGAACCGCGCCGACATCGCCCTCGTCGACTTCAATATGCCGGACATCGACGGGCTTACGCTGATCGCGAGAATCCGGGAAAGCCACCCTGACATGCCCGTGGCCGTCGTCTCGGCGAATGCCCAGGACGACATCATCGCGCGCGCCCGGGCGCTTGACGCCGCCTTCATCGAGAAGCCTCTGAAGGACGAGACGCTGAAGCCGTTCCTGTCGGGTGCGGCGCTTCGGCTGAAGCGTCTCGGCCGATGAGGAGCCCCGCATTCGCTCTGTCGGAGCTGGAGCGTGACGCGCTGACCGAGATCGTGAACATCGGTGTCGGGCGTGCCGCCAGAAACCTCAGCGTGATGATCAAGGCGCCGGTGCAGCTTTCGGTTCCCCGCACCGAGCTGCTGCTCCGGTCCGAGGCAGCGAAGGTGCTGTCCGGGCGTGGCGGAGCAGGACTTGTCTCGGTCGGGCAGAAGTTCCAGGGACCCTTCTCCGGCCAGGCGCTCCTGATCTTCCCGGAGGCAAACAGCCTCGAACTCGTAAGGGCAGTCCTCGGCGATGCCATGGACCTCAACGAGATCATCGATCTCGAACAGGAGGCGCTGGCCGAGATCGGCAACGTGATCCTCAATGGCTGCCTTGTGGTCGTCGCCAACATGCTGCGGCGCGGCCTGACGATGTCGCTGCCCCAGGTGAACCGTGGCAGCGGCAGCCGGATCCTGGACGCAGAGAACGGATCCTCCAGCGAGCCCGTCCTGTTCCTGCGGATCGATTTCAAGGTTTCGGCGCGGGACATCGAGGGCTACATCGCGCTCCTGATGGATCTTCCCTCGCTCGCATCGCTGCGCGAGCTGATCCGATCCTTCATCGACAACCTCGACGGCAAGGAAGTCGAGGAATGACCGGGGAGATGCCCAAGCTCGGGCCGGTCGCCTTCGGACTCATCGACCAGCTAGGGCTCGGAGTGTTCCTGCTCGACCAGGACCATTGCGTCCTCGCATGGAACACGTGGATGGCGGAGGCCTCCGGACTGCCCAGCGAGCAGGTGCTCGGCCGGACGCTGTGGCAGGTCCTCCCGGACCTGAAGCAGACGCGTCTCTTCGGTGCCGTCGAGGACGCCCTCCTGACCGGCGCCTCCAGCTTCTTCTCGCACAGCCTCAATCCGGACCTGCTGCCGCCGCTCCAGCCCGATGGGCAGCCTCTTCTGCTCAACGTCCGCGTCAGGCCGGTCGACACCGCCGAGGGCCGCTTCTGCCTCTTCCAGGTGGACGACCAGACGGGGATCGTGGCGCGGGAGCAGTTGCTGCGCCAGCGGGGCGACGCACGGTACAGGGCGATCGTGGACACGGCGCCGGAAGCGATCGTCACGACCGACCTGGCCGGGAACATCCAGTGGGCTAACAGCGCCGTCCGGCGCAACTTCGGCTATGCGCCCGGCGACCTCGTCGGGCGGGACATCGGCATGCTGCTGGCCCCGGACGCCTCGGCGCGATGGCCCCGCGGCCCCGCCGCCGTGAACCGTAAGCGCGGAGCCTCGCTCGAGCTGACCGGCCGCCGCCAGGACGGGACCCTGTTCGATCTGGAGGTCTCGGTCGGCGGATGGAACACCGACCGGCACCAGTTCCTGACCGGGATCCTGCGCGACGTCACCGCCCGCAAGCGCGCCGAGAGCGAGCTGCGCCACCTGAATGCGACCCTGGAGACCAGGATCGAGGAGCGGACCGCCGAGCTGCGACTGGAGGCGGCGGAGCGCCGGCGTGCCGAGGAAGCCCTGCTGCAGAGCCAGAAGATGGAGGCGGTGGGGCAGTTGACGGGCGGCATGGCCCACGACTTCAACAATCTGCTCCAGGCGATCCAGGCCTGCTTCCAGATCCTCGGCCGCAAGGCCAAGGGGGTGCCGGACATCGAGCCTCTGCTGGATGCGGGACGGCAGGCGGTGGACCGCGGCGCCAGCCTCGTGCGGCAGTTGCTGGCCTTCTCGCGCAAGCAGGCGCTGCGCCCGGAAACCTTCGACGTGCGGGATCGGATGCTCGGCATGCGCGGCCTGCTGGAGCGGGCCGTCCGGGCGGACATCCAGCTCGAGATCGACATCTCGGCCGGCCTCTGGCCGGTGCTCGCGGATCCCGTCCAGTTCGAGCTGGCGGTGCTCAATCTCGTCGTGAATGCCCGTGATGCGATCGCCTCGGATGGCAGGATCGTGGTCGCGGCGCGCAACCGGATCCTGGACGGGTTCGGGGCGGAGCGCCTGTCCGGCGCATTCGTGGAGATCCGCGTCACCGACACCGGCAGCGGCATGGGACCGGATACGGTGCGGCGCGCCTTCGAGCCCTTCTTCACGACCAAGGCCGTCGGCAAGGGCACGGGGCTCGGTCTCAGCCAAGTCTACGGCTTCTGCCAGCAGTCGGGCGGAACCGCGACCGTCGAGAGCAGCATGGGCGCCGGATCGACCGTCGCGCTGATCCTGCCGCGCTCGTCCGAGGTCCCGGGCTCGGAGCAGACGCGCGCGTCCGGGTCCAGCGAGGGGCTTGGTGCCCGGATCCTGTTCGTCGAGGATGATCCGGTCGTAGCCCCAGTCGTGAAGGCCGCCCTGGAGGAGTTCGGCTACTTCGTCGTCTGGGTCCCGACCGGCGACGAGGCTCTGATCCGCCTGAAGGCAGGAGAGAGGGTGGACCTGCTCTTCTCGGACGTCGTGATGCCCGGGCATCTCAGCGGCGTGACGCTCGCCCGGGAGGCGCGCATCCTCCGGCCGAGCCTGCCGGTCCTGCTCTCGACGGGCTACAGCGAGGACCTCGTGAGCCTGAAGGGGTTCCGCATCCTCGCGAAGCCCTATCACGTCGAGGATCTTGCCGCGGCGATCGAGGGAGAGCTCGGCAGGAAAGCCTGAGCGGCAAGCGCTTCGCTGTCGGCGGCCGCGCCCGGCCGCCCCTTGCCGCCGCGCCGGAGCCCGGACGCGAAGTCCGCGCGCGGCGGCCGTGTGGCGGCACCGGAGTGCCTCCGCAGGCCGGTCTGGAGTTCCGCAACACGTCTTGAACTCCCGCCTCCGCGGACCGAAATCCTTGCACGATCCCCGATGCCCGGAGAAAGCCCGCTATGAGCCGTCCGTTGAAACTCCGCGCCTGCGATGCCGAAGACCTGCAGGTCGTCTCGGGTTTCCTCCAGGACGCCATCGTTCCTATCGGGGAGATGTGCTACCTGCCGGCCGACCGGCGCTTCGCCATGGTGGTCAGCCGCTTCCGCTGGGAAGCCTGCAAGGGCGACGCTGCGACCGCCGCACCTCGCCCTGAGGGCGATGCCGGGCTCGAGGATGCCGCCTGCTACGAGCGCGTGCATTGCGGTATCTGCATTGAGGGGATCGAGGCGGCCCGCACCCGCGGGGTCGACCTGCGTGATCGCAGCCAGATCCTGAACCTGCTGACCATCGGCGTCGAGGACGGCGGGATCGTCATGCACTTCTCGGGCGGGGCCTGCATCAGGCTGGACGGCCCCGACTGGACCTGTCGCATCGAGGATCTCGGCGAGCCCTGGCCGACCGCGCGGCGTCCCTGCCATCTCTTCGAGGAGCCGGCGGCGGGCGTCGCCCGCTCCTGACACCCACGCTCCGAACCCCGCGCCCCGGGCCCGCGCCGCGAACCCGGTCCCGCGGGTGAACTGTCCCGCGGCACCGGGGCCGCAGATCCGATCGCTCAGATCTCCTCGTCACCAAAACCGAGGTCGTCGAAGCCGGGATCCTCGGGCAGGTGCTCGGACGCCTGCTGCACGGCGTCCTGGGCCATGGCCTCGCCATCCGAGAACATACCGGCCAGCGCATTGCCGATCAGCATGCCGCCTGCCACGCCCATCGCGGTCTGCATGGCTCCGGCCATGAAGCCGCCGCCGTGGCGCTGCTGGCCCGCGGCATAGGCGGCGAGTCGGGGATCGCCGTGGCCCGGGGTGGGCGCGGCTCCCCAGGGCGAGCCTGCGTGAGCGGGCCGGGACGGCTGCGGCGCCGCCGGCCGGCCGCCCCCGAACAGCCCGGCCAGCAGTCCGCCGCCTCCGGCGGCCGGCCGGTCGCGCAACTGCTGCTCGAGCTCCTGGTTGCGCGCCTGGGAGGCCGAGAGCGCCTGCTCCAGCATCACGATGGCCTGGGCCATCAGGTACGGCGCGGCCGGCTGGCGTGCCATGTGGTCGCGGATATGGGCCTCCGCCTGCGGGTCGCGCGGGCCCGACTGGGCCTCGGCCTGACGCAGCTTGGCGAAGAGCTCGTCGATGATCTGGCGTTCGGTCTGGTCCATGGTGGTCTGCGTGTCTCGCGTTGAGGGAAGGGGCGTGCCGGCGGAACGTGCCGGCGCGAGGATCACTCCTCGCGCTGGCCCATCAGATGCAGCAGCATCTGGAAGAGGTTGATGAAGTTCAGGTAGAGCGACAGAGCGCCCATGACCGCGAGCTTCGTGTTCGCCTCGTGGCCGTAGTGCTCGGCGTACTCCTCCTTAATGCGCTGCGTGTCGTAGGCCGTCAGGCCGCTGAACACGACCACGCCGATCACCGAGATCGCGAACTGCAGCGCGCTCGAGCCCAGGAAGATGTTGACGAGGCTCGCGACCACGATGCCGATCAGGCCCATCATCAAGAAGGAGCCCATCCGCGTCAGGTCGGCCTTGGTCGTGTAACCCCACAGGCTCGTGCCGGCGAACATCGCCGCCGTGATGAAGAAGACGCGCGCGATGCTCGCGCCCGTGAAGACAAGGAAGATCGAGGCCATCGACAGGCCCATGACGGCGCAGAAGGCCCAGAACGTGCCTTGCAGCGCCGACGACGACATGCGGTCGAAGCGCCAGGACAGCACGAGGATGAAGGCCAGCGGCGCCAGCATCACGACCCATTTCAGCGGCGTCGTGAAGATCGGCACGTAGAGCGCCGGGGTGCTGGCGACCAGGAGCGCGACCAGTCCGGTCACGCCGAGGCCGAGGGTCATGAAGTTGTAGACCCGCAGCATGTGCTGCCGCAGGCCCGCATCGAACGAGGCCTGGTCGATGGTGCGGCCAAAGGCCCCGAAGCGGCTGGGTTGCTGGTCGAACATGGTCGTTTTCACCGGGTGGGTTGCGTCACCGGAAGAACGCGCGAGGCCGCGCATCCATCGCCCGCGCCGGGCATGGCATCGGGCATGGCCCCGTGGCCCCGCACCTGCGGTGCGGCTTGTGGGTGGTCCATGAGGGAAGATCGAAGAACTCGGGCATTGGTCGGCAATCCCTCCAGATGCGATCGCGCCAGGGCGCGAGGGCAGGTGGGGGATCCGACATCGCGGCCGGGGCGGCCGCCAGAGGGGCCCGGATCCTTCGGCATTCTAGATTGTGCGACCCGCGGGCGGCTTCAAGACCGTCCGCGGGTTGCGATGCGTCGACGCGCGTGCCTCAGCGCGCCGGCCGGCCGGCGGTGGGCGCGGCCGGGCCGGAACTCACGCGGTTCCGCTTGGCGCGGCGCGCCAGCATGTTCAGCCCTTCGATAAGCCCCGAGAAGGCCATGGCGGCGTAGATGTAGCCCTTGGGCACATGGGCCCCGAAGCCCTCGGCGATGAGCGTCATTCCGATCATCAGCAGGAAACCGAGCGCCAGCATGACGATCGTCGGATTGGCGTGGATGAAGTTCGCCAGCGGCGTAGCTGCCACCAGCATCACCGCCACCGTGACCACGACCGCGATCACCATAATGGGAACGTGCTCGGTCATGCCCACCGCGGTGATGATGCTGTCGATGGAGAAGACCATGTCGAGGATCAGGATCTGCACGATGGCGGCGCCGAACCCGATCGCCGGCGCCTTGCTGTCGAACATGTCCGGGGCGGGATCCGGGTCGACGTTGTGGTGGATCTCCTTCGTCGCCTTCCAGACCAGGAAGAGGCCGCCCGCGATCAGGATCAGGTCGCGCCAGGAGAAGCCCTGGCCGAACAGCGTGACGACCGGTTCGGTCAGCTGCACGATGATCGCCACGGTGCCCAGCAGGCCAAGGCGCAGCAGCAGCGCCGCGCCGATCCCCATGCGCCTGGCCCGTTCCCGCTGATGCTCGGGCAGCTTGTTGGTCAGGATCGAGATGAAAATCAGGTTGTCGATCCCGAGCACCACCTCCATGGCGATCAGGGTCGCGAGTGCGGCCCATGCAGCCGGATCGGCGGCAAGGGCAAGCAGGCCGTCCATGGTCAAAAGCCCCCTCAGTCAGATAGGCGCGGGCCGCGCGGCGCATCGAAGCGAGCCGCGCGGCCCGTGGCGGAGTTAACCCCCGAGAACGCGGGAGATCCGATCCTCATCCATCCGCGGGGCCGGGAAGGGTGGGGGCTTCCCAGGCCGGGCTCCGTGACGCGCTCAGACCTCGACGGGGCCCTGGGTCCGCAGCATCTCGTCGAAATAGGCGATGGTGCGGCCCAGACCGTCGCGCAGCGGCACCCGCGGCTCCCAGTCCAGCAGCGCCTTGGCGCGGCTGATGTCCGGCTGGCGCTGCATCGGATCGTCCTGGGGCAGCGGCTTGTGGACGATTTCGGAGCGGGAGCCCGTCATCTCCACCACGATCTCGGCGAGCTCGCGGATCGTGAACTCGCCTGGATTGCCGAGGTTGACTGGGCCCGTCACGTCGGACGGCGCCGCCATCAGTCGCACGAATCCCTCGATCAGGTCGTCGACGAAGCAGAAGGACCGCGTCTGGCTGCCGTCGCCGTAGATGGTGATCGGCTTGGACTGGAGCGCCTGGACCACGAAGTTCGAGACCACACGGCCGTCGCGGGGATGCATGCGCGGGCCGTAGGTGTTGAAGATGCGGGCGACGCGGATGTCGAGGCCGTACTGGCGATGGTAGTCGAAGAACAGCGTCTCCGCGCAGCGCTTGCCCTCGTCGTAGCAGGCGCGCGGGCCGACCGGGTTCACGTTGCCCCAGTAGTCCTCGCGCTGGGGATGGACGTTGGGATCGCCATAGACCTCGGAGGTGGAGGCCTGGAAGATCCGCGCCTTCGTCCGCTTGGCCAGCCCCAGCATGTTGATGGCGCCGTGCACGCTGGTCTTGATCGTCTGAACGGGGTCGAACTGGTAGTGGATCGGCGAGGCCGGGCAGGCCAGGTTGTAGATCTCGTCGACCTCGACGTAGAGCGGGAAGGTGATGTCGTGACGCAGCGCCTCGAACCGCGGGTTGCCGAGAAGGTGCAGGATGTTGTTCCGCGATCCCGTGAAATAGTTGTCGGCGCACAGCACCTCGTGTCCCTCGGCGAGCAGCCGCTCGCACAGGAACGAGCCGAGGAAGCCGGCCCCGCCGGTGACCAGGATGCGTTTACGCCGTTCCATCAAGCCTCTCCGTCACACCGTCATGCCGCGGGCCGCCGGCCGTCGAAGGAACGGCAGGGCCGGGCAGCGCATCCTAGGGAACCGACACCGGGGCCCGCAAAGCGGCAGCAGGCTTGCCCCGGCCGGGCGGCCGGCCGCGGCAACAGGGTGACAAGGCGGCGAAGTGTGGTATCTAACCGCCCCGAGTGAGTGCCTATCCGGAGAGTCCGTTGACACCGATGCGGCAAGCCGCGGCCGGTGCGCCCGACGCGCCCGAGCCCCTGGTCCTCGCCCTGCCGAAGGGCCGGATCCTGGACGAGCTGCGCCCGCTGATGGAAGCGGCGGGCATCCATCCCGAGCCCGCTTTCGACGACCCGGGCAGCCGGGCCCTGCGTTTCTCGACCAATGTGCCCGGCCTCTCCATCATCCGCGTGCGCTCCTTCGACGTGGCGACCTTCGTGGCATTCGGCGCCGCGCATCTGGGCGTGGCGGGCAACGACGTGCTGATGGAGTTCGACTATCCCGAGATCTACGCGCCGCTCGACCTCAAGATCGGCAAGTGCCGCCTTGCGGTCGCCGAGCCGGCCACGCTCGTCGAGGGCGACGATCCGACCCGCTGGAGCCACGTGCGGGTTGCCACCAAATATCCCGAAGTGACCAAGCGCCACTTCGCGGCGCGCGGGGTCCAGGCGGAATGTATCAAGCTCAACGGCGCCATGGAGCTCGCACCCACCCTCGGCCTGTGCCGGCGGATCGTCGACCTCGTCTCCACGGGATCGACCCTGCGCGCAAACGGGCTCTTGGAGATCGAGCACATCGCCGACGTCTCCTCGCGGCTGGTGGTGAACCGTGCCGCTCTCAAGACCCGGCCCGATGAGATCGGCGGGTGGATCGAGAAGTTCCGGGAGGTCATAGATGGCATTCAGGCTTGATATCGGGGATCCTGGTTTCGAAGCGGAGTTCCGGCGCCTCCTCGCGACCAAGCGGGAGATCCAGGAGGACGTCCAGGCCGCGGTCGCGTCGATCCTGGAAGCCGTCCGCGCCCGCGGCGATGCCGCGCTGCTGGATTATACAAAGCGCTTCGACCGGATGGAGCTTACGCCCGGCCGCCTGCGTGTGACCGAGGCCGAGATCGATGATGCCTGCGCGCGCATCGAGCCCGGGCTGATGGAGGCGCTCCGCCTCGCGGCCGGGCGGATCGAGGCGTTCCACCGGCGCCAGACGCCCGAAACCCTGGACTACGTGGATGAGACGGGCGTGCGCCTCGGGGCGCGGTGGACGGCGGTCGGAGCCGTCGGCCTCTACGTGCCCGGCGGGCTTGCGGCCTATCCGAGCTCGGTCCTGATGAACGCGATCCCGGCGCGTGTCGCCGGCGTGCCGCGCGTCGTGATGGTCGTGCCCACGCCGGACGGCACGCTGAACCCCCTGGTCCTGGCGGCGGCGCGCCTGGGCGGCGTGCACGAGGTCTACCGCATAGGGGGCGCGCAGGCGGTCGGCGCGCTGGCCTTCGGCACCGAGACGATCCGGCCCGTGGACAAGATCGTGGGGCCTGGCAACGCCTATGTGGCCGCCGCCAAGCGGCATGTCTTCGGCACCGTCGGCATCGACATGATCGCGGGCCCTTCCGAGATCCTGGTGGTCGCGGACGGCGACAACGACCCGTCCTGGATCGCGGCCGACCTGCTATCCCAGGCCGAGCATGACGAATCCGCCCAGGCGATCCTGATCACCGACGATGCCGGCTTCGCCGACCGGGTGACGGCGGCCGTGGAAGCCCATCTGGCGAAGCTGCCGCGCGCCGCGATCGCCGGGGCATCGTGGCGCGACCACGGCGCGGTCATCGTTCTGCGCGAGCTGGACCAGGCGGTCCCGCTCATCGACCGCATCGCGCCCGAGCATCTGGAGCTCGCCGTGGCGGAGCCCGGCCCGCTCGCCGAAAGGGTGCGGAATGCCGGCGCGATCTTCCTCGGGCGCCACACGCCGGAGGTGATCGGCGACTACGTCGCGGGACCGAACCATGTCCTGCCGACGGCCCGAAGCGCACGCTTCTCCTCGGGGCTCAACGTGCTGGACTTCATGAAGCGCACGACCTTCGTGGCCTGTGACGCCAGGAGCCTGGCGGCCATCGGCCCGGCGGCCGTGCGCCTCGCGGAGGCCGAGGGCCTGCAGGGGCATGCGCTCTCCGTCGCCGTGCGCCTGAACGCCCTGCGGGGGTGAGGGGCTCGTGGCTGCGGAGGACCGGCACCGCATCGTCCACGTCACGCTCGACGAGCGCACGGTGATCCGCCGCAAGCCCGAGGTGGAGCACGAACGCGCGGTGGCCATCTTCGACCTGCTCGAGGAGAATGTCTTCCGCCCCATCGAATGCCCGGATGCGGGCCCCTTCCACCTGCATCTGGGGATCGAGGACAACCGCCTCGTCCTCGACGTGCGCGATCCGGCGGAGCGCGAGCTGACGCGGATCCAGCTCCCGATCTCGCCGTTCAAGACGATCGTGCGCGACTACTTCATGATCTGCGACAGCTACTACCAGGCGATCCGCCGCTCCTCGCCGTCGCAGATCGAAGCCATCGACATGGGCCGGCGCGGCCTGCACAACGAGGGGGCCGAGCTGCTGCGCGAGCGTCTGTCCGCCAAGGTAGAGATCGACCGCAACACGGCACGCCGGCTGTTCACGCTCGTCTGCGTCCTGCACATCCGGGCCTGAGCGCGGGGAGCGGCGGGATGTCCGACAGCACGCTGCCTCCGGTCACCAGCGTCCTCTTCGCCTGCACCTACAACGCCATCCGCTCGCCCATGGCCGAGGCGCTGATGAAGCACTACCATGGCCATCGGATCTACGTGGATTCCGTGGGGGTGCGCGAGGGCGACCTGGATCCCTTCATGGTCGCCGTGATGGACGAGATCGGCATCGACGTCCGGCGCCACCATCCCAAGACCTTCGATGACCTCGAGGATACGAGCTTCGACCTCGTCGTCTCGCTCTCGCCCGAAGCGCAGCACCGGGCGGTCGAGCTGACGCGCACCATGGCCTGCGACGTCATCTTCTGGAACACCTTCGATCCGACCCTGATCGAGGGCAGCCGCGAGGCCCGGCTCGATGCCTACCGTCAGGTGCGGGACCAGATCGAGCGCCAGATCCTGAGGGCCTTTCCAACCCAGGGCGGCCCGAACGTGTAGGAAGGCCGCTCAGCGTCCCGGCGCCGGGCCGGGCGGGCCCTCGAAGGGCGGCGGCTTCGGCGCCCGCGCCACGGCCTGCCTTCCCGCCGGCGAGATCCGGGCCAGCGCCTCCGCCAGCACGGCGTGCTGGCGCAGCTCGGCACGGCTTCGGCGTTCCGTGCCGTCGTCCAGCACCGCCCGGAACGCGGCCGCATCGAACGGCTCGGTCCCGACGATGGCATCCAGCCGGGCCCGCTCCTCGCGCAGGCGCGAGCGGAACTCCTCGGCCTCGGGGCCGGGGCTCAGGGCCTCGCGCAGGATGCGGGCGTCCTCTTCCGAGAGCCCAGCCGTCAGATGGCGCACGACGTCGGGGTTGGGGAAGCCGTGGCGCCCGCCCGGGACCGGGGGCGGCGGGCGGAACAAAAGGGCCGGCACCAGCGCTCCCGCAAGGAACAGGTTCAGGGCCAGGGACGCGATCAGCGGCCAGTGTCTCGTCTCGGGACCGGCAAGGCTTCACTCCACCATGGCCAGGAGAGGCGAGGGGGCATAGGCGACGTGCAGAATGCCGTAGCCGGGCACGCCGTAGGACGCCGGCATCACGGCGAGGCCGAAGGAGACACCGGCCGCGACCGCGCCGGTCATGATTCCGGCGGCGATCCAGCGGCCGGCGACGCGCCAGCTTCCGTCGGGTGCCAGGCATGTCGTGCCGTAGGCGGCCTGCAGCCGACCTCCGACCTGGACCGCCGTCTGATACTCACGGCAGGTCTGCCCGTCTGGCCGGCGATAGGCTTCCGAGGCGGGGACGGCCTGGACGGGCGCTGCCGCTGCCGGGGCGCCCGGGACCACGACCACCGTGGGCGGCGGGGCGACCGCCAGCGCCGCGAAGACGTCGCCGACGCGCCGAAATAGGGGAAGTGGCCACGCCTGTGGTGATGCCAGGGTGTGGCGAGCGCAGGGTTCGTGCCGGTCAGCACCAGCATTGCCCAGTCGATCATGCGAAGTCTGATCAAGCGTGAAGATCGAGCGTCCTTCCGCTGCTTACACGCGCGGAAGGGCGATACCCGACGCAGGTTGGAAAAATTTCTTTCGCAGGCGCCCGATCCGCCGCTTTCAGGTGTGTGGCGTGCCTGCCGCCCGGCCCGCGGGGCCGCGCAGGCGTGCCAGGACGGGCTGCGCCACCTGGTGGATCAGGACGACGATCAGGACACCGAGGACGAGGCCGACCAAGCCCGATGCGGCCGCGGTGGCGAGCCATTCGATCGCTGCTCCTGCCACCGGCACCGCGTGGGCGGCGGCTGCGGCGGCGTCGTGGATCGCATGTCCGATGCCCGGAAGGCCGTACTCCTCGAGCCCGTGGACGATGATTCCGCCGCCGACCCAGAGCATCGCGGCGGTCCCGACCAGGGCGAGCAGCCTGAGGAAGATCGGCATGCCGATGACGAGGCCGCGGCCGAGCGCCCTGGTCAGGGGAGCCAACGCCCGGTCGGCTCCACCGCGCGCCGTCGTCGCCCGCCCGCGGAGCCCGAGCAGAGTCGAGGCGGGGGCGCCGTTCTGCGCCAGCGCAACGCCGGCATCGTCCGCCTTCACGATCAGCGCGACGGCCCCGTAGACGAGCACGGTGATCCCCGCGCCGACCAGTGCGAGCACGAGCACCTGCGTCCAGAACGACGAGGTCTCCGCGGCGACGGTGGACAGGGTTATGGCCATGATCTCCGCGGAAAGGATCAGGTCCGTCTTGATCGCGCTGCGGACCTTCTGCTCCTCGAACTGGTGTGGGGTGCCCGCAGGGCCGGGAGGCTCGCCGCCATGGCCATGATGCGCGGCATGGGGCCAAACGGCCTCGATGACCTTTTCTGCGCCCTCGTAGCACAGGAAAGCGCCGCCCAGCATCAGCAGCGGGGTGATCGCCCAGGGCGCGACCAGGCTGAGCAGCAGGGCCGCGGGCAGGAGGTACAGCAGCTTGTTCTTCAGCGAGCCAAGGGCGATCCGGCCGATGATCGGCAGCTCCCGCTCGGCCGTGAAGCCCACCACGTAGCGCGGCGTCACGGCGGCATCGTCCACGACGACCCCCGCGGCCTTGGCGCCCGCCCGCGCGGCCTGGCCGGCGGCATCGTCGAGGGAGGCAGCGGCGACCTTCGCCAGGGCGGCGACGTCGTCGAGCAGCGCGATCAGTCCTGTGCTCAAGGCGGGGGCTCCCGTCGAACCAGTTCCGGCAGGCCGCGCCCGAGGGCCGGCGCGAGGTTCAACACGCGGGAGCGGGACTCGGTCACCGGCCGCGATGTTCGGCCGGGCTCTGGAACTCCGGGAAGGAGGAAAGACGCCATTTGCGGAAAGGCGCCCCTCCCCGCGTGGAGAGGGGCGCGCCTGGGGCCGTCAGTTCATGCCGACGGGCGTCGGGGTCTTCGCGGTGCTGGGCGGGAGGATCGGATACTCGATCCGCGGCTGCTCGCCGGTCAGGGTGCCGAGGAAGGCCACGATGGAGGTGACGTCGGCGTCGCTGAGCTTCTCGCCGAGTTGGCTCTGGCCCATGATCGCGACCGCCTGGCGGAGGTCCCAGACCTTGCCCGAGTGGAAGTAGGGATAGGTCAGCGCGACGTTCCGGAGCGGCGGGGCCCGGAAGACGTAGTTGTCGTCGGCCGTGTTGGTGACCGCGAAGCGACCCTTGTCGTCCGCAGGCAGGATGTCGGCGCCGGGCTTCTCGATGACGCCGAAGGGATAGTAGCCGTTGCCGCCGATGTTGATGCCGTTGTGGCAGGCGGAGCAGCCCTTGTCCATGAACAGCGCCAGGCCGCTCTTCTCGGCCGCCGTCAGCGCGTCGGTCTTGCCTTCGAGATACTGGTCGAACCGCGCGCCCGGCGTGATCAGCGTCGCCTCGAAGGCCTCGATGGCCCTGGCGACGTTGTCGAAGCTCACGGGCTTCTTCTCGCCCGGAAACGCGCCCTCGAAGGTCCGGACGTAGGCGGGGATCGAGTTCAGGATCGTGACCACGCGCTCCGGCTTGCTGTTCATCTCGACGCCGGCCTGGATCGGGCCCTTGGCCTGAGCCTTGAGATCCTCGGCGCGGCCGTCCCAGAACTGCGCCTGGTTGAGGACGGCATTCAGGACGGTCGGCGCGTTGCGCGGGCCCTTGGCCCAGCCGTGCCCGATCGACGTCTCTAGGTTGTCGCCGCCGCCCATGCCGAGGTTGTGGCAGGTGTTGCAGCTCAGCAGCCCGCTGGCCGAGAGGCGCGGGTCGAAGAACAGCTGCTTGCCGAGCTCGATCTTGTCGCGGGTGACCGCATTGTCCTTGACCGCCGGAAGGACCGACGGAATCGGCTTGAAGACCTCCCTCGCGCGTTCGAGCAGCGGGTCCGCGGCCGACGCCTGCCCCGCCGCCAGCGCGACCGCCAGCAGGGACGTGACCGTCAGAAGAAATTTCATCGTTGGTGCCTCCTAGCCTTGATGGCTGGAGGGTCGGTCCACTCCATCGCAATGCACATTGATGCGGATCAATGCTTTGGGGTACCGATCAATGGCTCGGTCGCGGCTTCGGCGCTCTCCGGGCGCGGTCCTCGCGGCCCGGCGTAGGTGAATGGGAGCACCCCGCCGCTGGCGCTGCCGATCGCCAGGGTCCGCGCTGCGACAATCCCACGCAGCGTCATCTCTCGCCCGCGGGCCCGCCCGACGGGATGCGCGGCGCGCCTTGGCCGGGCTCACCGCAGGGATCCCCCACGGGCGATCACTGGAGGGTCATCACTGAAAGGCGATCACCGGCCCGCGACCTGCCCCGCCTGGGGGCCGTCCGTGATCGCCTGATAGACCATCTGCTTGAACAGCTTGCGGTGATAGGTCCGGCCCGGTCCCATCGACTGGCTCATCATCACGGCGGCGATCCGCTCCTGCGGGTCGACCCAGAAATAGGTCCCGCCGTAGCCCGCCCACAGGAACTCGCCCTTCGATCCCGGCACGCCGGCGATGCCATCGCCCTCGCGCACCGCGAAGCCCAGGCCGAAGGTGTAGCCCGGCGTTCCGAGCAGCAGCTCGCCCGGGCTGACCACCGGCGTGATGCGGGTCCCGAGATGGTCCGAGGTCATTAGCCGCACCGTAGTCGGGCTGAGGACCCTGACGCCGTCGAGCTCGCCGCCATTGGCGAGCATCTGCAGGAAGCGGAGATAATCCCCGGCCGTCGAGACGCCGCCCGCACCGCCGGAGTCGTTCCGCGGCGGGGTCGAGACGTCGAGCATCGCGTTCCGCGCGCCGCTCGCGGACCCGGTCGCGGAGCCGGCCGCAGGGCCGGTCGGCAGGGGTTCCGCCAGCCGGGCCAGGGCCTGCTGCGGCACGGAGAACCCCGTGTCGTTCATCCTGAGGGGTTCGAACAGCCGCTGGCGCAGGAACTCGCCGAGGCGCATCCCCGACACCTTCTCGACGACGCGGCCCAGGACGTCCGTGGCCAGGCTGTATTCCCACCGGGTGCCAGGCTGATGGACGAGCGGCGCCTGGGCGAGCGCCCTGACCTGGTCCTCGGGCGTCACGTCCCGCAACTCGTATTCCGTCCCGTCGGCCTGGTAGACCCCGGCCTTGGCGTAGCCCTCCTTCACGGCCGTGTTCTCGGTGGTCTCGCCATAGGTCAGCCCCGCGGTGTGGCGCAGCAGGTCCTGCACCGTCGCCTGGCGCTCCGCCGCCACCGTCGTGTAGGTGATCTTTCCGTACGGGTCGGTCCGCCCGACGCTGACCGGAGTGCTCGCGAATTCCGGGAGATACCTGGAGACGGGGTCGGTGAGCTGGAGCCGGCCATCCTCCATGAGCAGCATGGCGCCGACCGAGGCCAGGGGCTTGGTCATGGAGTAGATGCGGAAGATGGCGTCCTCCGTCATCGGCTTGCCTGCCTGCTTGTCCTGGAACCCGATCGTGCTGGAATAGGCGAGCATGCCGTTGCGCGCGACGAGCATCACCACGCCTGCCAGCCTGCCCGCGTCGACCTCGGAGCGGAAGACCTGCTCGATCTTCCCCAGCCTCTCGGCCGACATCCCGACCCTGGCCGGGTCGGTGACCGGCAGGCTGCCCGCCCAGGCGATGCCGGGTGCCGACGCGGCGAGAAGGCCCAGGAGCGTGGCACCGCCGATCCGCGCGCTCAGCTGTCTCGTGATGCTGTCTTGCATGGCTTTCATCCCTCGGTTTCCAGAACGGGGTAGCCCTAGGGCACGCAACGGAGCACGCAGCAGGGCGTGGCGGGATGGAGATGAGGCGCGGGGCCGGCGTGCGGGTTCTCCACCTACGATGCCCTAGACAGGGAGACGCCTATCCGGCGCGGCGCTTCCTTGGCAGGGGGCTGTGCCTCCACGGATGCCGACGGCCAGGTTTCTGCCCGGGCCGCGCGGGGGCGCCGCCCGGGCGTCTCTCCCCGGACGGCCTGGTCCTGGTGAAGACACGAAGCGGGTCGGGTCCTGCGTTGCTGCCGGATCACCGCGACCGTCCCGGCGACCAGGGTGGCTGCGTCCGCCAGGACGACCGGGGACCAGATCAGGAGATCGTGAGCAAGCCAGAACGGCGCGCCGGCGACCACGAGGAGGCGCGTTCGCTCGGGGCTCTCCAGAACCCGGCCGATGACGATGAAGGCGGTGCCGGCAACCGCCAGCAGCGACGGGAGCCCGTTCCAGGTCAGGGCGGCGGCGGTGACCACGAGCGGCGCCAGCGCATAGGGGATCCATCGCAGGTTCGAACGCGCCCCGAAAAGGAGCGAGGCGCTGATCTGGGCTGCGCCCAGCGTATTGACGGCGGCGGCCGTGGCGGCTCCGGTCAGCGTGTAATGAAGCGCAAGGCTCGCGATCCCCGCGAGTTGCAGGAGCAGCATGGCCGCGCGCCCATGCAGGAGAGGCCACAGGGCCAGGCTGGCCATGCCGACGAATGCGAGAAGCAGGGCCAGGATGTCATCGAGCGTCCCCGTCAGCATGTCGACCGCCTGCACCTGCATATGCTGGACAATCGGCCGGCGGCTTCGCGTGGTGGGGTCTCCCGGAGGTTGTCGTGCCTTCGGGCGCCCGATGGAAGGCACGCAACGGGCCTTGCGCGGCCGGCGCGAAATGGCGTGTCGCGCCGGGAGATAATTGGATCCTCTGGCATATCATCTCCCCATGCATCGTGTTACTTGCTCTGCACGGGGCGGATCGAGATATGCAAAAATAAAGTTGTGCCCTCTGCAGGGTGGCGCCAAAAGTACGGCAGCCACGCGTGAAGGATACCGCTGGCCGGTTGCCGGCGTGTTTCGGATTCGGTGAGATTTGTTAACTTTGAAACGCAAGAAGTCTTGCGCCGGTCCGGGAAATTCGCTGGGTGACGTCGCTGCCGCGGTGCTGCCAGGTCAGGGGACCTCGACCACCTCGATCTTGATGGCGGCGTAATAGGCCGCAAGATTCGCGATATCCTCGTCCGAGAGGCCCTGGGCGATCACCGACATCTGCTCGTGCTTGCGTTCGCCCGAGCGGAACGCGCGAAGCTGGCGCTCCAGATAGGCCGGGCTCTCGCCGCCGATATTGGCGGCATCGGGCTGCTTGGCCATGCCATCCATCCCGTGGCAGACGGCGCACATGGCGGCCTTGGCCTTCCCGGCGGCCACCTCCGCCGCATGGACAGGCGCGGCGTGGCAAAGGGCCGCGAGGGCAGAGCCCAGGAGGATCGTCCGGAAACCGTTCATCTCGACCGCATCGGCAGCGAAGGGGCAGGGCGGAAGGAAGGGAAAAGAATGCGGCACCCGGAGCAGGCCGGGTGCCGCCAAGGCGGAGGCGGCGCGCCGCTACTGGGCGCTGTAGGAGATGCGGTAGATGGCGCCCGCGAAATCGTCCGAGACCAGCAGCGAGCCGTCCTGCATCATCTTCACGTCGACGGGCCGGCCCAGATACTCGCCGGTCGGCTGCAGCCAGCCATCGGCGAAGATCTCGGTCTGACCGGCGCTCCCGTCCTCCTTCACCGGCGTGAACATCACCCGCGCGCCGATCGGCTTGGTCCTGTTCCAGGAGCCGTGCTGGGCGCTGAAGATCCCGTTCCGGTACTTGGCGGGGAAGGCTTCTCCCCGGTAGAAGGTCATGCCGAGATCGGCCGCATGGGCGTCCATCTCGACCTCGGGGAAGACGACCCCTTGGGGCGGCTCCTTGCCCTGGTATTCCGCGGTTTGCGTCCTGCCGCCGCCGTACCAGGGGAAGCCGAAGTTCTGCCCGACCTGTGTCAGGCGGTTGAGCTCGCCCGCCGGCTTGTCGTCGCCCATGCCGTCGACCTGGTTGTCGGTGAACCAGAGCTGTCCGTTGGCCGGGTTGACGTCCATGCCGACGGAGTTGCGGACGCCGCGCGCGAGCACCTCGCGGTTCTTGCCGTCGCGGTCCATACGGATGATGCCGCCGATTCCCCACTTGTCGTAGACCGACAGCTTCTCCGGTGCCGGCACGTTGAAGGGCTGGCCGAGCGTGACGTAGAGCTTGTTGTCGGGGCCGATCACGCAGGTGCGCGCGCCGTGGTTGAAGGACTCCTCCTCGGGCGGGATCAGCTCGCCCTGCGGCACGACCACGTCGACCGCCACGTCGGGACTCTCGTAGAAGAATTCGGCCGCGGGATAGACCATGATGCGGTTGTGCTCGACGACATAGAGGAAGCCGTCGGGGCTGAAGCAGGTGCCGTTTGGCACCTTCAGATTGATCGAGGGTGCGAAGCGCTTGACCTCGTCGCCGACGCGATCCCGGTCGCGGTCCGTCACCGCCCACACGTCGGATTTCCTCGTGCCGACGAAGACGACGCCGGCATTGGTGCCGACCGCCATGTGCCGGGCGTCGGGGACCACGGCATAGAGTTCGATCCTGAAGCCAGGCGGCAGCTTCACCTTCTCCAGGTTCTTGCGGAGCTGGTCGGCCTTCCGGCCCTCCTGCGGGATCTGCTTGATCTCGAGCGGGGCGCCCGTTCCCTTGAACTGGCGGAGCTTCTCGATGTTGTCGGCGGGGGCCGCCGTCTGGGCCTGGGCCGTCGCGACGAGGCCCGCCGCGATCGCCAGGGCGGTGGACGCGGCCAGCAGTGTCCGAAGCATCTGGATCCTCCCTCGATTCCGGGCGGCCGTCCGGCGGCCCCCGATTCTTGATGCAGGCAGAACCGGTCCGAATGTCCGGCCCTCATGGACGCACGTCTCCCCGGTCCGCGGCGCACGTCCCGTGCGGCGGTTTCCGCGGATTCACCCCTCGCGGCTCCGTCCGCGCGACCCGGCGGTGCGGACGGTTGCAAAGGGCGGCTAGACCCGCGCGCTCGCGTAGCAGTTGATCTCCATGCCGCACGCGATCTCGACGACCTTCGGGGACTTCCACTTGGTCATCTCGTCCTCCCTGGTTGCGGTACGGTTCTGGTGCGGGGGCGGTCCCGAGCCTCCGGGCGCCCTGAAAACCGTACATCAAGCAGCCTCGGCGCGAGAAATAGACTCTTGTACTAAGCAATCCGTGTCGCTGACGAATTCGGCGCGGCCGAAAGACCACAGGATAAATGTGGGTTCTTCCCGGCGGTCCCCTTGCGCGAAGGGGGAGCTGCGACCACATCCGGGTCAGTCCTCCAGGACTGCACAGACGTGGGTCGGAGCCGGGCGTGCCTGACAGGGCGCCCGCACGAGAGGGGAGAGAACATGGATTTCGAGAAGTACACCGAGCGCTCGCGCGGGTTCGTCCAGGCTGCCCAGACGCTTGCGCTGCGTCGTGGCCATCAGCGGCTGACGCCCGAGCACCTCCTGAAGACGCTGCTCGACGACAAGGAAGGGCTGGCGGCCAACCTGATCCGTGCGGCCGGTGGCGATCCTGCCCGTGCCCTGGCGGCGGTGGACGCCGAGATCGACCGGATGCCCAAGGTCGAAGGCAGCGGCGCCGGGCAGGTATACCTGACGCCCGAGCTGGCGCGCGTCTTCGAGAGTGCCGAGAAGCTCGCGGAGAAGGCCGGCGACAGCTTCGTGACGGCCGAGCGTATGCTGCTCGCCCTGGCCATGGCCGAGGGGTCCCCTGCTTCGAAGGCGCTGAAGTCCGGCGGGATCACGCCGCAGGCGCTGAACCAGGCCGTCAACGAGGTCCGCAAGGGCCGCACCGCGGACACCGCCTCGGCCGAGCAGGGCTACGACGCGCTGAAGAAGTATGCCCGGGACCTGACCGAGGCCGCGCGCGAGAACAAGCTCGATCCCGTCATCGGCCGCGACGAGGAGGTCCGGCGCTGCATTCAGGTGCTGGCGCGGCGGACCAAGAACAACCCCGTCCTGATCGGCGAGCCCGGCGTCGGCAAGACCGCTATCGTCGAGGGGCTGGCCCAGCGCATCGTGAAGGGCGACGTGCCCGAGGGGCTGAAGGACAAGCGCCTGCTCGCGCTCGATCTGGGCGCGCTGGTGGCCGGCGCCAAGTTCCGCGGCGAGTTCGAGGAGCGGCTGAAGGCCGTCCTGCAGGAGATCACGGCAGCCGAGGGCGAGATCGTCCTCTTCATCGACGAGATCCACACCCTGGTCGGCGCGGGCAAGGCGGAGGGCGCCATGGACGCGTCCAACATGCTGAAGCCGGCGCTGGCCCGCGGCGAGCTGCACTGCATCGGCGCGACGACGCTGGACGAGTACCGCAAGTACATCGAGAAGGACGCGGCGCTCGCCCGGCGCTTCCAGTCCGTCTTCGTGAACGAGCCCTCGGTGGAGGATACGATCTCGATCCTGCGCGGCCTGAAGGAGCGCTACGAGGTCCATCACGGCGTGCGCATCACCGATGCCGCGATCGTGGCGGCGGCGACGCTCTCGAACCGCTACATCACGGACCGGTTCCTGCCGGACAAGGCGATTGACCTCGTGGATGAGGCCGCCTCGCGGCTGCGCATGGAGGTCGACAGCAAGCCCGAGGCGATCGACGAGCTCGACCGGCGCATCATCCAGCTCAAGATCGAGCGGGAGGCGCTGAAGAAGGAGACGGACCAGGGCTCGCGCGATCGGCTCGGCAGGCTCGAGGACGAGCTCGCGGACCTGGAGGCCCGCTCGGCCGAGCTGACGGCGAAGTGGCAGGCCGAGAAGGACCAGCTCCAGGGGGCCCAGAAGCTCAAGGAGCAGCTCGACCGCGCCCGCCACGAGCAGGAGGAGGCCCAGCGCCGCGGCGACTGGAACCGGGTGGCCGAGCTTGCCTACGGAATCGTGCCCGAGCTCGAGCGCAAGATCCAGGCGGCCGAGGCGAGCGCCGCCAGCCGCATGCTGCAGGAGGAGGTCCGCGAGGAGGACATCGCGGGCGTCGTCAGCCGCTGGACCGGCATCCCCGTCGACAAGATGATGACGGGCGAGCGCGAGAAGCTGCTGGCGATGGAGGAGCGCCTGCGCCTGCGGGTGGTCGGGCAGGACGACGCGGTGGTGGCCGTCGCCAATGCGGTCCGGCGTGCGCGTGCCGGGCTGCAGGACCCGAACCGGCCGATCGGCTCGTTCCTGTTCCTGGGACCCACGGGCGTCGGCAAGACCGAGCTGACCAAGGCGCTGGCCGAGTTCCTGTTCGACGACGAGACGGCCATGGTGCGCCTCGACATGTCGGAATACATGGAGAAGCACTCGGTGGCCCGCATGATCGGCGCGCCTCCGGGCTATGTCGGCTACGAGGAGGGCGGGGCGCTGACCGAGGCGGTCCGCCGGCGGCCGTACCAGGTCATCCTGTTCGACGAGATCGAGAAGGCCCATCCCGACGTCTTCAACGTGCTGCTGCAGGTGCTCGATGACGGGCGCCTGACGGACGGGCAGGGGCGTACGGTCGACTTCCGCAACACGGTCATCATCATGACCTCGAACCTCGGCTCCGAGGTGCTCGCGGCCCAGGCCGAGGGCGAGGACGTGGAGGCCGTGCGCGGCGACGTGATGGAGGTCGTGCGGGGCGCCTTCAGGCCGGAGTTCCTGAACCGGCTCGACGAGATCCTGCTGTTCCGGCGCCTCAGCCGCGGGCACATGACGGGCATCGTCGAGATCCAGCTCGGGCGCCTGCGCGGGATGCTGGCGGAGCGCGACATCCGGCTCGAACTCGACGAGGACGCGCGCCAGTTGCTCGCGGAGGCCGGCTACGACCCGGTCTACGGCGCGCGGCCGCTGAAGCGGGTGATCCAGCGCTCGCTGCAGAACCCGCTGGCGACCATGATCCTGGAAGGCCGGGTCAAGGACGGTGACACGCTCCATATCGGGGCGGAGGCCGGGACCCTGACGATCAACGGCCAGCCGGTCACCCTGGGGACGCGCCCGGTCAGCCCCGCTCCCGCGCAGGGCTGGAGCGGGTCGGCCGGCACCGTGCACTGAGGGCCGGGGCGCACCCGGACGCCGGGCCGCCCGGAATGCGAAAGGCCCCCGCCTCGCGGCGGGGGCCTTTTTGTTTCGAAGGCGGGTCGTTCCGGAGGCGGTCCTCTCAGCAGGGGGCGTCGGTACACGCCTTCTGCGCCGCGGAGGGCTGGTCCTTGGCGGCCACGCCCTTGAGGCCGACCGTCTCCGCGATCTGCGGCTCGCTGCTGCGGATCTCGGCATACTGCCGCTCGAGCTCCGCGATCATCGTGCGGAACGCCGCGAGCTCCTTGCCCTCGAGCATCTGGCCGGTGGGCAGGTCGATGCTCATGGGGTTCACCTGCCGCTCGTTCCGCAGGACCTCGTAGTGCAGGTGCGGCCCGGTGGACCGGCCGGTGGACCCGACATACCCGATCACGTCGCCCTGGCGGACGCGCCCGCCGCGCTTCACCCCCGGCGCGAACCGGCTCATATGGGCGTAGGCGGTCGAGATTTCCTTGTTGTGGCGGATCCGCACGTAGTTGCCGTAGGCCCCCTTGGCTCCCGCCTCGTCCACGGTCCCCGCGCCGGCGGCGTAGATCGGGGTGCCGGGAGGCGCGCCGAAGTCGATGCCCGCATGCAGCTTGCTGTAGCCGAGGATCGGGTGGCGGCGCAGGCCGAAGCCGGAGGTCAGCCGGGCGCCGTCTACCGGCGTGCGCAGAAGGGCCTTGCGGATGCTCTCGCCCTGGCTGTTGAAGTAGTCGATCACTCCGTCGCGGGTCTTGTACCGGTAGAAGGTCGTCGGCTTTCCCGACATCGTCAGCTCGGCGACAAGGATGTCGCCCTCGCCGGCGGCGTCCCCCTGGTCCGTGAACTGCCGCTGGTAGAGCACGCGGAACTCGTCGTCGCGCTGGATGTCGCGCTGGAAGTCGACGTCATAGGAGAAGAGCTTGATCACCTCGCTCAGGACGGCGATCGGAACCCCCGCCGAGACGCCCGCCTCGAACAGGCTGGACGAGATGCGGGCCGATGCCGCGACGAGCTTCGTCTCGAGGGGCCGGTCGACGGCCTTCGCCTCGTAAGAGTCGTCGGGGCTGCGCTGGACCGTGACCGAGCGCTGGACGTTGGGGGTGATGGTCAGGCCCATGAAGCGGTCCTGGCCGCCGGCGCGGTCGAACATCACCGCGATCTCCTGTCCGGCCTGCAGCAGGCGCGGGTTGAAGACGCGGCGCAGGGCGTCGATCGCCTGGATTGCCTCGTCGCGCGGCACCGCTGCGTTCACGAGGACGCCCAGCAGCGTGTCGCCGCGACCGACCTCGACCACCATGTGGCGCAGGCTGGCCTCGTCCTCCGCCGGCGACTCCGTCGCTTCGATGTCGGCGAGCGCGGTTCCGGCCGGGTCGGCGATGACATCGCTCTCGGGGCCATCGGCGGCCGGTGCCGGTGCGTCCGCCGCGACTGCAGGCAGCTCCTCCGCGGCCGCGGGCTGGTCTTGGACCGTCGCCGGAAGACCGGACGTCGAGGGGGCGAGCGGGGGCGCCGCGTCCTGTGCGATGGCGGGCGCCTCGGCGTCGGATCCCGCTTCGAAGCTCAGATGGGCGGAGACGCCCATGAGTCCTGCGGTGACGGCCGCGGCGGCGGGCAGGATGACTACCCAACGACGCAAGGCCGGGCCTCCCTGATGGTGTCGCGCACTGTCCCGTTCCTTCGTTTTCTGGGGGGAAGGGCTTGGTGTGGACTGGTGGAGCGACGATGAGGTTCAGATTTATCACTGTCAACGAGAATGTATGACGAATCGCGGAGTTTTTCCTTGACCCGCCAGATCCTCGCCGCAGCTTGCCGCTCCGTGTGAGGATCCTGTGCCAAGTCGCTGGTCTAGTCCAGCTTTCTGCGGCGAAACGTCCTTCAGGGAGAGGATGGCACTGACACGAAGCTCCGCCGAATGGGCTATGACTCGGGGGCGGGCCGGCCGGGGATTCGCGCCTGCGGGCAGTGTTTTCAAAGGAAGAGACCATGGGGAAGACCATGTCCGATCTGTCTTCGGGCGGCGTGCTGGAGGGGGGCTGCCAGTGCGGCCGGGTCCGCTACGAGATCCGCGGACGGCCCGTCGGCATCTACGTCTGCCACTGTCGCGAATGCCGCAAGCAGTCGGCATCCGCTTTCGGCATCTCGGTCATGGTGCGTTCCGCCGATCTCGTGCTCCTGTCCGGCACGCCGGGGATCTGGACCCGTGCGGCGACCGTCGGCGTTACGCTGGACTGCGCCTTCTGCCCGAGCTGCGGGTCGAGGCTGTGGCACGGCGACCGGCACCGCGACGCCGTGGTCAGCGTCAAGGGCGGCTCGCTCGATGCGCCGCTCGACCTGTCGGGAGCCATCCATATATGGACGTCCCGGAAGCTGCCGGGCGTCGTGATCCCTGCCGGGGCGGAGACCCATTCCGAGGAGCCGCCCGCCTAGGCCGGCCATGGGCCTGCGGGGGCATGGCGGGAACGGCATGTCCCGGATCGCGCCTGCACCGCGCTGTCACGGGAGTGAAAGAAACCGCTTGCCAGCCGATCCGGCCCGGCCTATATACCGGCTCCCGACGCGATGGCGGCCCTGGCCGCGGCGCGACGGACCGGCCGGGAAGCCGGGTTTCGGACGCGCTGTCCGGGGCCGCGCCGGCC
>NZ_JAFIQU010000029.1 GCF_017355985.1 Arenibaculum pallidiluteum | reverse complement strand
GAGCGGCATCACCTCCTGGCGGGATTGCCCACCAGGACCGTCCTGATCTCTATCTGGGTGATCGGCATCCAAAGAACCACTGGGTCCGTCTTCGGACCCGCTTCCCGTGGCGCCGCCGACCATGCGCCCGGGGGAGCGCTTATATGGGATCGCCGGTCGCCCTGTCCAGCCCCGATTCGCAGGAATCATTCATCGATCTGCGAGCCGGGCAGGGGAGGGGGCCAGGCGGCAGCGGGGAGGCGCAGCGGGGCAGGGGGCGGCGGGGCGCGGTCAGTCCGTGGCGGCCAGCGCCGCCGGCTGGGCAGCCCTTTGCGCCTTCGGCGCCGCGGTCCGGTCGTAGGGGTGCCGCTGCTTCGGATAGATCGACAGGATGCGCGCCACGTAATCCTGGGTCTCGCGGAAGGGTGGGATGCCGCCATAACGGAGCACGGCCCCCTCGCCGGCATTGTAGGCTGCCAGGGCCAGTGCCACCTCCCCCTCGAAGTAGGAGAGAAGCCAGCGCAGGTAGCGCATGCCGCCGCGGATGTTGTCCCGCGCATCGTGCAGGTTGCGCACGCCGAACCGCTCGGCCGTGTCGGGGATCAGCTGCATCAGCCCATGGGCGTTGCGCGGCGACACGGCGTCGGTCCGGAAGCCGCTTTCAGCCTGGATCACGGCCAGGACCAGCTCGGCGTCGAGCCCATACTCGGGCGCCATCTTGCGGACCATCGCGGCGATCTCGCGCGGCGGCGCCACGACGAGCGGCGCTCCGGCATAGGTCGGAAGGCGCTTGCAGCCGGGATCGCCAATGCTCTTGACCTGCGGCATGTCCGCCAGCAGCTCGCGGGCATAGGGGTGGCCCAGCGCGGCGGCCTTCGCGGCCCAGGCGGCGGCCGCCCGCTTGTTCGCGCCGATCCCCTGGCCCGAGAGATAGAGACGGGCGACGCCGTAGGCTCCCTGGGCATACCCGGACTCGGCCGCCTCGCAGTAGAGATCGAAGGCCTTCGCGAGGTCTGCCGCCACGCCGACGCCGGTCTCATAGCGTCGCCCCAGCTCGTAGGCCGCCCGCGGGCTGCCGTTCTTCGCGAGCTGCTCCAGCGCCTTGACCGCCCGCGCCTGGGCGTCCTCCACCGTTGCCGCCGCGGTGCCTGTCCATCCCAGGAACAGCACCGCCGCCAGCGCTGCGCCGATGCGCATGCCCCGCACCTCCCTTTTCCAACCCCCGCCGGCCGTTACACCGGCCGTTGCAGTTCCCGCGTCCCCGCGGGTCGCGTCCTGTCGGTCCGGCCCTGCGGCCGGTGCCGTCACGCCAACAGCCAGCCTTCTCACCGCGCTGCGACCGCGGCCGGCTGCCGTTCCAGCAATTCCGCGCTAACCTGCTCGGCGATGGCGAGCGAAGCCGTGATGCCGGGCGATTCGATCCCGTAGAGATTCACGAGGCCCGGGATCCCGTGCACCGCCGGGCCCTGGATCACGAAATCGGAATCCGCCGTGCCCTGCGGCACCAGCTTCGGACGGATCCCGGCGTAGCCAGGCTGCAGCGCCCCGTCGGGGAGGGCCGGCCAGTAGCGGCGGATCGCGGCGTAGAACCGGTCTCCGCGCGCCGGGTCGACGGTATAGTCGATCTCGTCGATCCACTGGACGTCGGGCCCGAAGCGGCACTGCCCCGCGAGGTCCAGCGTCGCATGGACGCCCAGGCCGCCGGGCTCGGGGATCGGATAGACCAGGCTCGAGAAGGGCGAGCGGCGCGCCAGGGTGAAGTAGTTGCCCTTCGCGAGATAGCGCGGCGGAACGCTGTGCGCCGGCACGCCCTCGATCCGCGACGCGACCTCCTGGGCCTGCAGGCCGGCCGCGTTCACCAGCATGCGGCAGCGCAGGCGCATGGGCTCGCGCCCGCCGGTCATGATCTCGATCCCGTCGGGGCGGACGGTGCCCGCCGCGATGGGACTCTCGAAGGCGATCATCGCGCCGTGGTCCTCGGCCTCCCCCTGATAGGCCAGCATCAGCCCATGGGTATCGACGATCCCGGTGATCGGCGACCACAGCGCGGCCACCCCCACCACCTCCGGCTCGCGGGCCCGCAGGCCGGCCGCGTCGAGCGGGATCAGGCAATCCACGTCGTTGTCGACGGCCTTGCGATGCAGCGCCTCGAGCTTTCCGCGCTGCTCCTCGTCCACGGCGACGATGACCTTGCCGCAGGCGCGGTGCGCGACGCCCCGCGTGCGGCAGTACTCGTAGAGCATGTCGCGGCCGCGCACGCAGAGCCGCGCCTTCAGGCTTCCCGTGGGATAGTAGATGCCCGCGTGGATGACCTCGCTGTTGCGAGAGCTGG
The DNA here is from genome assembly GCF_017355985.1 of Arenibaculum pallidiluteum. Classification (GTDB taxonomy): domain Bacteria; phylum Pseudomonadota; class Alphaproteobacteria; order Azospirillales; family Azospirillaceae; genus Arenibaculum; species Arenibaculum pallidiluteum. The sequence continues at coordinate 51,707 of NZ_JAFIQU010000029.1, read as the reverse complement.
TGCCGCTGCCGATGCAGTCGGCGGCTTCGAGCACGACGACCTCGATGCCGGCTCGGGCCAGGGTGCGCGCCACCGCGAGCCCCACGACGCCGGCGCCGACGACGATGCAATCCACATGGTCCACGCTGGTAGAAGCGGTCATTCCGGATCCCGCAAAGAGAAGGGCGCCCGCACCATGCCACCGGCCCGAAAGGGCTTCCAGGGCTCAGCCGGGTAACCCCGGCGGCCGAGGCCCGACGATCCTGTTTTCAACCCTGCGGTCGGGGCCGCAGCCACGAAGAAAAAGCGGCGCCCCCGGGAAGGGAGCGCCGCGTCAGTACGAGGCTAACATCGAGAGGCTAGGGATACTGGGGGGGGTGGGAAGCGGACTTCCCAGCCCCGGCGCCTTGACCAACGAAAGGACCCGGCGGCGCCGGACCGAGCCGGTTACTCGTGGATCCCAGAACTCTAGCGATCGGGCGACGGGATCCTTGGCACGATTACCTGCGCGAGGAACGGCCGCGGCGGCCGGCTGGTTCCCGGGATACCACGATTTTCCCGGTATTTTCCGGTCGTGCTGGTGGCGCCGGCCTCCGGAAGTCGGGCGCCCGCCGGGAGGGCGCGGCTCGGGGCCGGAAAAGAAAAAGGGACGCCGAAGCGTCCCTTTCGCAAACCGTCCCGACCGCGAACGGTCAGTGCAGATTCTTGGGCAGCTCGCGGATCGACTCTTCGACCAGGGCGGACGATTGGCGCTCGTCCATCCGCTCCGTCAGGATCCGGCGGGTGGCGTCGATCGCGATGTCGACGGTCATGTCGCGGACCTGCTGCAGCGCGCTCGCCTCGGCCTGGGCGATCTTGTCGACCGCCTGGGCCTCGCGGCGCCGGATGTGCTCCTCCATCTCGGTCTCGGCCGTGCGGCGCAGCCGCTCGGCCTCGTCCCGGGCGTGGGCGACGATGTCCTCGGCCTCCTTCAGGGCCTCGCGCTGCTTGCGCTGGGACTGCGCCAGCAGGGCCTGGGCCTCCTCGCGCAGGCGCTGGGCCTCCTCGAGCTCGCGGCGGATCTTCTCGGCACGCTCATCCAGCGTGCTCAGGATGATGGTCTTGGCCTTGCGGAAGACGAGGACCACGAAGACGACGAAGGCGACGGCGACCCAGAACTCGGGTACGAAGAACATCAGGCCCTCCCGACCATGCTGGCGCCGACCGCGGCATCCGCCTCGGAGGCGTCGACGCGCACGCCGGCGACCCGCTCGGCGGCCGCCTGGACGACCTCCACCGCAACCGAGCGCACGTTCGTGACGGCCTGGTCGCGGGCGGCGGCGATCCGCTCCTCGGCGGCCTTGGCCTTCACCGCGGCATCGGCCGCGAAGGCGGACTGGCGGGCCGACTGGCTCTGGCTGATCTCGGTGCTGGCCTTGGCCATGGCGGCCTGGGCCTGCGCACGCGCGTCGGCGATCGCCTTTTCATAGGAAGAGATGACCGACCCGGCCTCGTCGCGCATGGACTGCGCCTTCTCGAGATCCGAGGTGATGCGGTCCTGGCGCTGCTCGACGATCTCGCCGACCTTCGGCAGGGCCACCTTCGACATCAGGAGGTAGAGCGCCGCGAAACTGATCGCCAGCCAGACGAGCTGGGGCGGAAAGGTCGACGGGTCGAGCTGCGGCAGGCCGCCGGCGTGTTCGCCTTCGACCGGGTCCGCCGCGAGGGCGGCGCCGGCCCAGAGGGTCAGCGCCGTTCCGGCCGCGGCCGCCAGCCCGGTCAGCCTGCCCGCCCGGAAGCGGGGCTGCGGTGTGGGCATTCGGGGTCCCCTGAGGCTGAGGGCGCGCCCACCGGCAGCCGGACTCGCGAAGGAGCCCGGCCGCCGGGACGTGCGCCACCCGTGCAGGAGCCGGACGGGGTCCGGCTCAGGTGAAGAGGATCAGGAACGCGATGACGAGCGCGAAGAGCGCAACGGCTTCCGTCAGCGCGAAGCCGAGAATGCCGATCGGGAAGACCTGGGCGCGCGCGGCGGGGTTGCGGGCGACCGAGGCGATCAGCGTCGAGAAGATGTTGCCGATGCCCAGGCCGACACCGAACAGCGCGAAGACCGCGAGGCCGGCTCCGATGTACTTAGCGGCTTCTGCTTCCATGGTAGAATACCTCTCCTGAGAAAAGCTGAGGGTGGGTTGGCGGGGCCGGACGGCGCTCAGTGCAGTTCGAGCGCGTCGCGGATGTAGAGGCAGGTCAGCAGGGTGAAGACGTAGGCCTGCAGGAACGCCACCAGGATCTCGAAGCCGATCAGGCCGATATTGACCAGAAGCGGCAGGATCCCGATCGCGAAGCCGGAGGCCCCCAGCGCGCCGCCCAGCAGGGCGGTGAAGCTGGCGAAGACCTTCAGCATCGTGTGGCCCGCCAGCATGTTCGCGAAAAGTCGGACGGACAGGCTGACCGGGCGGGACAGGTAGGAGATGATCTCGATCGGGATCAGCAGCGGCGCGAGCACCAGGGGCGCGCCGCTCGGCATGAACAGGCTGAAGAAATGCAGCCCGTGCTTCACCAGGCCCAGCAGGGTCACGAAGGCGAACACCGTCAGCGCCAGCGCGAAGGTGACGATGATGTGGCTCGTGAAGGTGAAGGCGCCGGGGATCATGCCCAGCATGTTTCCGACCAGGATGAACATGAACAGCGAGAACACGAAGGGGAAGTAGCGCCGGGCGTCGGGACCGGCGTTCTCGCGCACCATGTTCGCGATGAATTCGTAGAAGAGCTCGGCTGCGGACTGGAGGCGGCCTGGGACCAGCGCCCGCCCGCGCATGCCGTAGACCAGCAGCGCCGTCACCAGCAGCACCGCCACCACCATGAACAGCGCCGAGTTCGTGAAGGAGAGATCCAGGCCGCCGATGCGGATCGGAACGATTGGCCGGATCTGGAACTGGTGAAGCGGATCCACGGGATGGTCTCTCCGGGCTTGGGTTCTGCGCCAGCTTCTCGTTATGCCTCCGGTCCGTTCCCTTGCCCCGGCTCGCGGCGGTAGCCCACCGCCATGCCAAGGCCGTTCACGGCCCGGTACACATTCATGATCCCCGCCCCGAAGCCCAGCAGCAGACCTGCCAACAGACCCCAGGGACCGGTTTCCAGCCACCGATCGAAAAGGAGCCCGATCGCAAGACCCACAACCAGGGCAGCGACCAGTTCGATCCCGATCCGGAAGGCGATGCCGAAGGCCGAGTGCGGCACTCCGTCACGCGCCTGTGCCTCGACGGGCGGGGCACTGCGCTCACGCGCCTTCCGCAATCGGGCGTCAAGGTCGTCCAGAGACGGGGGGCGATCATCGCTCATGGCCGCACTCCACCGCTCGGTCGGCCCCCAGCCGCCCGAAAGCGGCGGCACCATACGGTCCGGTCCGGACCCTGTCAAGTCGCAATCCCGCCGTGTGGACGCCACGGAACCCCAGGATTTCCGCGGGTTTCGGCGATGGACGGGCAGGCGCTCGGCGCCTCTCGGGCCGCAGGCGCCAGCGCCGCGCGCGAGAGGACAACGCGGCCCCGTACACCGCCACGGTTGCAGGCCTGCCGGGGCGGCGCTCAGAGGTGCTTGCGGACGGCTTCCGCAAGCCGCTCGGGGGTGGTTCCATGGGGGAAGACCTCCAGGAACGCGCCGTCGCGCCCCATCAGGTAGATGAAGGCCGAGTGGTCCATGGTGTAGCTCTCGGGGTCCGAGCCCTTGGCCTTCCTGTAGTAGACCTTGTAGCCCTTGGCGATCTCTGCGATCTGCTCGGGGGTGCCGGTCAGCCCGCCGATGCGCTCGTCGAACAGCCCCACGTACTCGGCCATGCGCCCGGGCGTGTCGCGCTCGGGGTCCACCGTCACGAAGAGCGGCTGCACCTCGGCGGAGGACGGGCCCAGCAGGTCGAGCGCCTGCGCCATCACCTGCAGGTCGGTCGGGCACACGTCCGGGCAGAAGGTGAAGCCGAAATAGACCAGCATCAGCCGGCCACGGTAGGTCTGGTCGGTGACCGTCCGGCCGGCCTGGTCGGTCAGGTTGAACGCGCCGCCGACCCTCGCTGCGCCGGCCATCGTGCCCGGTGTCGCGGGCCCGGCGAGATGGCCGACCTGCCACCAGACGACGAGCGCCGCCACGGCGAGCGCCGCCGCGCCCGCAACGGCCATGCGTAGCAGCCGTGTCCTCCACATGGATATGGATCCCCCGAGAAGGTTCTGCCCTTAATATGGGGCGCCGCGGCCGCCGCGGCGCCCGGACGACGCCCTGGCCGCCGCCGGCGCGGGCGCACCCTACACCCGCCGCAGGAGAGGTTCCTATGAAGATCGGCATCGTCGGCACGGGCCATGTCGGCAGCGCCGCCGCCTACGCCATGGTGCTGCGCGGGGTCGGCAGCGAGATCGTGCTGGTGGACCGCGACGAGGGCCTGGCCGATGCCCAGGCGCAGGACATCCTGCATGCGACTCCCTTCGCGCATCCAGTTCGCGTCTCGGCCGGAGGGTTCGGGGATCTCGCGGGCGCCGGCGTCGTCGTGCTGGCGGCCGGCGCCAACCAGAAGCCCGGAGAGACGCGCCTGGCGCTGCTGGAGCGCAATGCCGCGGTGTTCCAGGACCTGGTCCCGCGGGTCCTGGAGGCAGCGCCCGAGGCTGTCCTGCTGGTCGCATCGAACCCGGTGGACGTGATGACGCAGGTCACCGCCCGCGTCGCGGCCGGGCGCGGCGTCCCGCCGGAGCGGGTGATCGGCTCGGGCACGGTGCTCGACACCGCGCGGTTCCGCGGGCTGCTGGCCGCCCGATTCGGCGTCGCGCCGGGCTCGGTCCACGCCAATGTGCTGGGCGAGCACGGCGACAGCGAGGTCATGCACTGGAGCGGCGCCACCGCCGGCGGCCTGCCCATCGCCGAGTTCGGCCGTGCCGTCGGACGGCCGGTGGATCAGGCGCTGCGCGACGAGGTCGACGCCGCGGTGCGAGGGGCGGCCGCCCGGATCATCAGGGGAAAGGGCGCGACTTGGTATGGGATCGGCGGCGGCCTCGCGCGGCTCGCCCAGGCGATCGCCCATGACGAGCGCGCCGTCGTGACCTGCTCGATCCTCACCGCGGAGGCCGAGGGCATCCCCGAGGTCGCCCTGTCGCTGCCGCGGATTCTCGGCGCCCGCGGCATCATGGGCACCGTCGTGCCCCATCTCGATCCCGCCGAGCGCGCGGCGCTCCGGCGCAGCGCCGAGATCCTGAAGGAAGCCGCGGACAAGCTGAAGGTCTGACGCCCCGTCGCGACGACCCCGTTCGTCAGGCTGCCGGCGCGGCCGGCAGCGAGGCGATGCAGTTCCTGAACCAGCGTTGCGCGGGGTGGGCGTCGTTGCGGCGGTGCCAGGACAGGACGAACGGCACGGGCTCCAGCGCGACCGGCGGCGGCAGGACACGCAGCCCGTCGGCTTGCCCGGATGCCGGGATCACGCCTTCCAGCAGGGTGGCTATCATGTCCGAGCGGGCGATCAGCAAGGGCGCCGCGTACATGTGAGGAAGCGTCAGCGCCAGGCGCCGTTTCAGCCCCAGCCTGGCAAGGGCGGCGTCGACCCGTCCGAACCTGTCGTTCTCGGGCGAGACCAGCAGGTGGGGCAGCGCAAGGAACGCATCGAGGTCCAGCGGCGCCTGCGCAGCCGGATGGTCCCTGCGCAGGATGCAGACGAAGCGTTCCTCGAAGAGCGGCCGGCTCAGGATCCGCCCCGCCGGGCTCGGGGGAACCCCGACGGTCAGATCGACCGCGCCTGAATCCAGCAACGTGATCGCATCGTCGCGTGCCGAGAAGTTGCGCACGCGAAGGGTGACGCCGGGTGCTTGGACCCGCAGCGCCTCGAGCAGGCGCGGCAGCAGCACGAAGGTCGGGTGGTCCGAGAGGCCCAGCGAAAAGGTCGCGGCCGATGTCGATGGATCGAAAGCCTGCGTGAACTCAAGGGTCCGCTGGATCTGCGCGAGCGCGTGCCCGAGCGGCTCGGCCAAGTCGAGCGCGCGCGGGGTGGGCTGCAGGCCATCGGGTCCGCGGATGAACAGCTCGTCCTTCAGAAGGCTCCGCAGCCGCGCCAGCGCCGCGCTCATGGCGGGCTGGGTGCGGCCGATCCGCGTCCCGGCCCGGGTGACGCTCCTCTCGGCCATCAGCGCATCGAAGGCGACGAGCAGGTTCAGGTCTATGCCATGAAGATCCATGAAATGGATGATGGCGCATACTGCATATCAATTTCAATGATGTGCGGGGGCGGCCTAGATCTGGTCCCGGGAGCCACCGCGGCGCTGATGCTGATGCCGTCGAGGGCGCCATGAAGGAGGACAGGATGGACAGCAACGATCAGGAGCTGCAGGTCCACGGCGTTTCGCCGGAGGAGCGCCGTGCGGTCGAGACGCTCTATCGCGCCTTCAGCGAGAACGATCCCGATCTTCTCGACGAGGCCGTCGCGGCCGACTGGCAAGACATTCCGCTGGCCCCGCACCAGCAGCCCGGCCGCGACGGCATGAAGCCGCTGATCCGGGAGTTCGCGGGCGCGTTCCAGGACCTGAGGATCACCGTGCACGAGATCATCGGCGCTTCGGGCCGCGCGGCGGTGCGGGCCGTGATCACCGGCCGTCATACCGGCCAGTGGTTCGGCATCGCGCCGACCGGCCGCGCCTTCCGGATACCGATCCACGAGTTCCACCACATCGCCGAGGGCAAGGTGACGCGCACCTGGCACCTCGAGGACTGGTTCGGATGGCTGTCCCAGGTCGGAGCCTGGCCCGTCCGCCCCGCGGGCTACGACGGGGAGGCCGCCCGATGAGGACCCTGCGCATCCACGGCTACGACGCGGCGCCGGCGTTCGAGGAGGTGCCGGTGCCCGAGACCGGTGCGGACGAGGTCCTCGTCCGCGTCAGGGCGGCCAGCCTGAACCCCCTCGACGTGAAGCTGCTCCGGGGCGCCATGCGGGAGTTCTTCCCCCTGGGCTTCCCCTACACCATGGGAACCGACCTGGCCGGCACCGTCGAGCATCCGGGACCGCTTGGATCCCGCTGGCGCAGGGGCGATCCCGTCGTCGCGCGCCTGGACCCCACCCGCGGCGGTGCCCTGGCCGAGTTCGTGGCCGTGCCCGCCGCCGATCTGGCCGCCGTTCCCAGCGCCATGCCGCTCGACGAGGCGGCGGGGATCCCGACCGCGGCCGGGACCGCCTGGCAGGCGCTGTTCGAGATCGCGCGGCTCCGGCGCGGCCAGACTGTCCTGGTGCATGCCGGTGCCGGCGGCGTCGGCAGCTTCGCCATCCAGTTCGCCCGCGCCGCCGGGGCACGCGTGATCGCAACCGCCTCGGGCGAGGGGATCGAGATCGCCCGCCGCCTCGGCGCGGACCGGGTAATCGACTACCGCTCGGAGCGCTTTGCCGAGCGGGTGTCCGATACGGATGTCGTGCTCGACACGGCTGGCGGCGAGACGCAGCAGCTCTCGTTCGGTGTGCTGCGTTCCGGCGGCATTCTCGTCGCGACCACCATGCCCCCCGACGAGGCGCTCGCCAGGGCGCACAAGGTCAAGGCGGCCTTCGTCTTCCACCGATCCGACGGTCCCCGCCTGCAGCAGGTCGTGCAGGCGATCGACAGAGGCGACCTGAAGGTCCTGGTGGATCGCAAGATGACGCTTCAGGAGGCGAATGCGGGGCTCCGGCACCAGGAATCCGGCCGGGCGAGGGGCAAGATCATCGTATCCGTCGCTTGAGCCCGGCAGTGCTGGCAGCCCCGGGGCTGCCGGCGCTGCTCTGGGTCCCTTCGACCTTAGTCCGCCTCTCCGGTCGAGGCCGGCGGATCCGGCACCGGCATCGGCCTTGCGATGAAGCCGTAGGGCTGGATCGGCTGCAGCCCGCGGATCAGCACCTCGTCCTCGATCCCGCCGACGAACAGGGAGCGGATCCCGTCCCGCTGATAGCTTTCCCGCGCGACCGCGATGGCGCCGCTCATCGCCACGTCGACCAGAAGGGCCTTCGGCCTGGAGAGCGCGATCAGGGTCCTGGCCTGCCGGGCCGAGCGCGCGATCCCGCAGACGCCGTGGTCGAGGTCCCGAAGAAGCTGGCACAGCAGCTCGGCCTGGTCCTCGTCATTCTCCAGCACCAGGAAGCGCATGCTTCGCCATCCAATTCCACCTGGGATGCACTATGGACATCGGGCGCGGAATGACCAGCGGTTTTGCAGGGAAGTTCCGCGGACCGCCGCGGCGTCGGATCCCCCCTTGGCCGGCGGGCCGCTTTGCCCTATAAAGATCCCCTCGCAACGCAGATCAGGGAGGACCGCATGAAATCACGCATGGTCGTCCCTGGGCGATCCGGCCGCTCCTAGAGCACGCCGCAGCCCCGATCCGGACGGGTCCGGGCTTTCGCCGCCAAATCCCCTTCGCTTCTTGATCGTCGCTGGCCCAGGACATTCCGTCCGAGGGCCGTCCGTCACCTGATTTCGGGACCAGGCGCGGTTCTCGCGCCCGGGAACAATATGACGTCACTCCGTCTCGACCGCCGGGCGGGCGCGTTCCGCACCGTCTTCGCCTTCGCCGCCGGGCACTGGCGCAGGCAGCCCTGGCGCATGCTCGGCGTCGGCGCCGCCATGCTGCTGACCACGCTCGCCGACGTCCTGACACCGCTCTATGCCGGCCGGCTGGTCGACGCGGTGGCGTCCGGCGCGCCCTCGGCGGCCGAGCCCTGGGATGCCGCGGTGGGCGCGTTCCTGGCGCTGCTGGGGCTCGGCGTCGCGGCCATGGCGATGCGGCACCTGGCCTATCTCGGGATCACCGCGCTGACGCTGCGGATGATGTCGGACATCGTCCGGGGCACGTTCCACCGGGTGCAGCGCTTCTCGTCGGAATGGCACGCCAACAGCTTCGCTGGGTCCACCGTGCGCAAGGTGACCCGCGGCATGTGGGCGCTCGACCTGCTGAACGACACGATCCTGCTGGCGCTGCTGCCTTCGACCGTGATGCTGGTGGGCTCGACGGTGCTGCTGGGTTGGCAGTGGCCGGTGATGGGCGCGATCGTCGCCCTCGGGTCGGTCGTCTACGTCGCCGCCACGGTCGCGCTATCGCTGGGCTACGTCGCCCCGGCGGCGCGGGCCGCCAATGCTTGGGACACCCGCATGGGTGGGGCGCTGGCCGATGCCGTGAGCTGCAATGCCGTGGTGAAGGGCTTCGGCGCCGAGGAGCGCGAGGACCGCCGGCTGGCGCGGGTCGTCGAGGCATGGAGCCGCCGCACGGCGCGCGCCTGGATTCGCGGCACCAACAACGGCACGGCCCAGGCGGCCATCCTGGTGCTGCTGCGCGGCGGCATTCTCGGCACGGCGCTGGCGCTGTGGAGCCAGGGGCTCGCCACCGCCGGCGACATCGCCTTCGTGCTCACGACCTTCTTCGTGCTGCAGGGATACCTGCGCGAGGTCGGCATGCACATCCGGAACCTCCAGCGCTCGGTCAACGACATGGAGGAGCTGGTGGCGCTGTACGGGCAACCACTCGGGATCGAGGACGCCCCGGGGGCCCGGCCGATCCGTATCGAGCACGGGCGCGTCGAGTTCCAGGACGTGACCTTCCACTACCGTGGGCACGCGACGCCGCTCTACGAGAATTTGTCGGTCACCATCGCGGCCGGAGAGAAGGTGGGCCTGGTGGGGCGGTCGGGGTCCGGCAAGACGACCTTCGTGAAGCTGATCCAGCGGCTGCACGACACGACCGGCGGGCGGATCCTGATCGACGGGCAGGACATCTCGCGGGTGACCCAGGCGTCCCTGCGCGCGCGCATCGCGATCGTCCAGCAGGAACCCGTCCTGTTCCACCGTTCGCTGGCCGAGAACATCGCCTACGGGCGTCCGGGCGCCTCGCGCAGGGAGCTCGAGCAGGCCGCGCGCCTTGCCGGGGCGCACGACTTCATCCCGCGGCTGCCGGACGGATACGAGACGCTGGTCGGCGAGCGCGGGGTCAAGCTTTCGGGTGGCGAGCGCCAGCGCGTCGCGATCGCGCGGGCCTTCCTGGCCGACGCCCCGATCCTGGTGCTGGACGAGGCGACGTCGAGCCTCGATTCCGAATCCGAGCTGCTCGTGCAGCAGGCCATGGAGCGGCTGATGGTCGGGCGCACGACGATCGTGATCGCGCACCGGCTCTCGACCGTGCGGGCGCTGGACCGGCTGCTGGTCTTCGACCGCGGACGGATCGTGGAGCAGGGCCGGCATGATGCGCTGATCCGGCTGGACGGCGGGATCTATCGCCGGCTCTTCGAGCAGCAGGCGCTGGAGCTCTCGAACGGCCTGCGGCGCGAGGACCAGCAGGAACCCGGCAGGGCCGCGCGCGCCGGCGGGGCCTAGGCCGCCGGCAGGCGCGGGAGGCATGGGCGCCGGCAGGCGCGGGAGGCATGGGCGCCGGCAGGCGCGGGAGGCATGGGCGCCGGCAGGCGCGGGCCACCGCCGCGCCTGCCGGCCTACTGGCCGACCGCGGCCGTCGCCGGCGGCTCGCCGGTGACGCGCCAGACGGTGTTTCCGACGTCGTCGGCGACCAGCAGGCCGCCTCGGTCGTCCATGGTCACGCCGACGGGGCGGCCGCGGGCCTCGCCGCCGTCCAGGAAGTCCGTCAGGACCTCCACGGCCGGCCCCGACGGACGCCCGTCCGAGAAGGGAACGAAGATCACCTCGTATCCGCTGGGCGGGTCGCGGTTCCAGGAGCCGTGCTGGCCGACGAACGCGCCCTCCTCGAAGCCCGGGGCCAGGCCGGGCGCCTGGACGATGGTCAGGCCAAGCGAGGCGGTGTGGGGACCCAGCGCGTAGTCGGGCTTGATCGCCCTGGCGACGAGGTCCGGACGCTGCGGCTTCACCCGCTCGTCCAGGTGCTGGCCGTAGTAGCTGTAGGGCCAGCCATAGAAGCCGCCCTCCCTGACCGCGGTCATGTAGTCCGGCACGAGGTCGCTGCCGATCTCGTCGCGCTCGTTCACGGCGACCCACAGGGCGCCCGTCCGGGGCTCCCATGCCATGCCGACGGGGTTGCGCAGGCCGGAGGCAAAGATGCGGTGATCTCCGCTCCGCGGGTCGATCTCCCAGATCGCGGCGCGCCCCTCCTCGGCTTCCATGCCGCGTTCGCCGACATTGCTGTTGGAGCCGACCCCGACATAGAGCCGGCTGCCGTCCGGGCTGGCGATCAGGGACTTCGTCCAGTGGCGGTTGATCGGTCCGCCCGGCAGGTCCGTCACCTTGGTTCCCGGCGCCGTGATGCGCGTCTCTCCCCTGCGGTAGGGGAAGCGGACCACCGCGTCGGTGTTGGCGACGTACAGGTCCCCGCCCACCAGGGCCATGCCGATGGGGGAGTTCAGCCCCTCGAGGAAGGCGGAGCGGGTCTCGGCGACACCGTCGCCATCAGCGTCGCGCAGCAGCGTGATGCGGTTGGCGCTGGGCACGCCCGCGCCGGCCCGGCTCATCAGCATCCTCATGGCCCAGCCTCGGATGCCCTGGCCATCGTCGGGCCTGGGCGGGGCATTGCTTTCCGCGACCAGGACGTCGCCATTGGGCAGGACGTGGAGCCAGCGGGGATGGTCGAGGCCGTCTGCAAAGGCCGCGACCGTCAGGCCGCGTGCCGCGTGCGGCTTGGTCCCCTCGGTCCAGCCCTTCGCCGGGGCGACCTTCACGGTCGGGATCAGCCCGGACCGGGGAGGCGGAAGCTTGGGGTCGGGGCCCATGCCTTCGGCGACGGCGAGCGACGCGTTCTCGCCGCAGGCGGCGAGCCCGAACGCCGCCGCTGCGAGGCAGGCCAGGGATGTAGGGCGAAGCCTGCGCATGCGCCGGTGTCCTGCAGTCTCGGCTCCCAGATGCAACAGGGTGCGGAAGGGGACGTTCCTCCGGCTTACCACTCAGGCGCAGGCCGGCACCTGCAGGACCGGAAGCGTGACCCACAGGACCGCAATCAGCGCCGCGCCGGCGCCCGCGGCGGCGAACCACCGCGCGAAGTCGACGGCGTCCCGGCCCGGGGAGCCGCCTTCGGCGCGGTGCTGCCGTCCTGCCTGGGCGCGCCGCAGGGCCCTGACCAGAAGCCAGCCGACGGCCACGAGCGCCGCCGCCGAGACGCCGAGAATCGCCAGGGACGCGGGCGCGATCCCGACGGGTCCCGAGGCGCCCGCGTCCAGCCCGCGGGCGCAGGCGATCCCATTGATGCCGTAGACGGCGCCGAAATGCGCGCCCCACACCAGGAAGGGCGCGAGCATCTCGAGAAGGAAGGGCACGAAGCTGCGCTCGGTCATGGCGCCTCACCCGGTCAGGCGCGGGAACAGGTGCAGGACCAGGAGCATGGCGGTCCCCTGGGCGCATGTGTACTGCCAGAACAGCATGGTGTTGTCGAAGGTCACTCGCCGGCGCGCGGCCAGCCGCCCCGCAGCCGACCGGGCCAGGGTGTAGCCGGCCATCAGGACCGTTACGGCCAGGTGGAAGCTCTGGTAGGCCAGCAGCATGGACACGGTCGCGCCGTAGGCGCTGTCGCTGCCGCGCAGGCCGGTGGAGACCTGCGCCGTCACGTCCGTCGCCATGGCCGCCCCCGCCAGCACGAGCCCGAGCAGCATGCCGAGCCGCATGCGCCAGTGCCGGTCCTGCGCGAGCGCGCGGCTGGCCCAGGCCATGGCGCCGGCCGCCGCCGCCCACAGGGCGAGACCGGCCGCGAGCCGCCAGATCGCGGGAAGGGCCGCGGGGCCGGCCGGCCAGACGTCGGGACTGACCGTCCACAGGAACAGGTAGGTGAATAGAAGGCAGGCGAAGGCCGTGCCGTCCACGAGGAGCAGCACGGCCATTGCCCACCAGGAATGGCTCCTCGGTCCCTGGACGTAGACCGGCACCCGGATCCCGCCGCCGATGTCCTGGGGCGGGAAGTCCTCGCCCTTGTCGAGTTCCCAGAGCCACCAGAACACCATGGCGATCGCGAGGACGCCGGGCACGATGGAGAGGGTATAGAGCTGGACCGTCAGCATCAGGAAATGGGCCGCGGTGAAGAGCCCTGCGAGGAAAGGCCCCCAATGGGGACCAGGCATGGGCATCAGGTACTGGGGACGGGCCTCGACGGGGCTGGTCACGATCGTCTCGCGTCGCCGGGTGGGGGCGCCCGGCAGGAAATGGCCGCCCGCCTCGACCTGCCGCGGCAGGTCGGGGGCGTCCCACAGGGGATAGAGGCTCGAGACCCGAGGGATGCTGCGGGTCGCGAAGTACTCGTTGGGAAGCCATTCCAGCGTGCCGGCCCGCCACGGGTTCGGCGAGGCCCGCTCGCCGTGTCCGAGAACGCTGCGCGCGATGTCGGCCAGCACGGCCAGAACCCCCGCCGCGAAGACGAAGGCCCCGACGGTCGAGGCCAGGTTCAGCCAGTCCCAGCCGAGATCGGGCGGGTAGGTGTAGACGCGCCGCGGCATGCCGCGCAGACCCGTCAGATGCATGGGGAAGAAGGCGAGATTGAAGCCGCCGAACATCAGCCAGAAGGCCGCGGTGCCGAGCCGCTTCGAAAGCAGCCGCCCGTTCACCATCGGCCACCAGTAGTAGATCGCGGCGAACATGGGGAAGACCATGCCGCCGATCAGCACGTAGTGCAGGTGCGCGACCACGAAGTAGCTGTCGTGGGCCTGCCAGTCGAAGGGCACGGCGGCCACCATCACGCCTGTGAGCCCGCCCAGCACGAAGATGAACAGGAAGCCCAGGACGAACAGCGCCGGCACCGACATCCGGACCCGGCCGCGCCCCAGCGTCGCGATCCAGGAGAAGACCTGGATGCCCGCGGGGACGGCCACGGCCATGCTGGCGGCCGAGAAGAAGCTCAGCGACAGCGACGGGATGCCGGTCGCGAACATGTGATGCACCCAAAGCCCGAAGCTGAAGAAGCCGGTGCCGACCAGCGCCAGCACGATCAGCCGGTGCCCGATCAGCGGATGCTGGGCGATCGTGGGGACCATCATGGACACCAGCCCGGCCGCGGGCAGGAAGATGATGTAGACCTCGGGATGGCCGAAGAACCAGAACAGGTGCTGCCACAGCAGCGGGTCGCCGCCGAGCTCGGCCTGGAAGAACGGCCAGGCGAAGACCCGCTCGACCTCCAGCAGCAGCGTGGCGACGATCACCGCGGGAAAGGCGAAGATGATCATGCCGGCCATCACCAGCATGGCCCAGCCGTAGACCGGCAGCTTGTCCAGCGACATGCCCGGCGGCCGGGTGCGCAGGATGCCCACCACGATCTCGATGGCCCCGGCGATGGCCGAGATCTCGATGAAGCCGATGCCGAGCAGCCAGAAGTCCGCGTTGATGCCCGGCGAGAACCGGGCGCCCGTGAGCGGCGGGTACATGAACCACCCGCCGTCCGGCGCCGCATCGAACAGGAGCGAGCAGAAGAAGGCGATGCCGCCGAAGAAATAGGCCCAGAAGGCGAAGGCCGACAGCCGCGGGAAGGGCAGGTCGCGGGCTGCCAGCATGGCCGGAAGCAGGAAGACGCCGATCGCCTCGACCATGGGCACGGCGAACAGGAACATCATTCCGGTGCCGTGCACGGTGAAGAACTGGTTGTAGGTGCCGTGATCCAGCAGGTCGTTCCCGGGCACGGCGAGCTGGGCGCGCATGGCCAGCGCCAGCAGCCCCGCCATCACGAAGAACAGCAGCGCCGTGCCGATATAGAAGAGGCCGATGATGTTGTTGTTCACTGCCGTGACGATGGCGAGCCCGCCCGGCGGCCGCCAGACGCGGCGGAGCGTCTCCAGCTCCTCCGCGGGGCGCGGCAACGGGCTCGGCAGCGGGCTACCGGGTTGGGGCCGCGTCATTTCAGGCTCCACAGCCAGGCCGAGATCGCGTCCAGGGCCTCGGCCCCAACCGGTCCGTAGGACGGCATGGCATTTCCCGGCTTGGCGTGCTGGGCGTCGGCGATCCAGCCGGCCAATGCCTCGGGGCCGTTGGCGAGCGCCCCGGCGCCGATGGTGCCCCGGGCGCCCATATGGGTCAGGTCGGGCCCGAGCATCCCCGAGGCGACGCCGTAGACCCTATGGCAGGCACCGCAGCCCAGCCGCAGGAAGGCGTCCCGTCCGGCCGCGAGACGCGGGTCGGCGGGCTCGGGCAGGTGGCGGTTCCGTGCCGCAAGCCACGCCTCGAACCGGTCGGGCGGCTCCACCACCACATCGAAGGCCATCAGGGCGTGCTGCGCACCGCAATACTCCGCGCACTGGCCGCGATAGACGCCGGGCCTCTCGGCCAGGATGCCCAGGCGGTTCACATGCCCGGGGATCATGTCGATCTTTCCCGCGAGGCTGGGGATCCAGATGCTGTGGATCACGTCGGCCGCCGAGACCACGAGCTCGACGGGACGGCCCGCGGGGATCACGATCTCGTTGGCCGTGCGCAGGCCGCCCGTCCCGGGCGCCCCCGCGCCGGGATAGCGCACGTCCCACCACCACATATGGGCGGTGACCTCGATGCGCAGTGCGTCGGGGCCGCCAATCGCGGCAAGGCGCCGCGCGATGCCGAATTCGTAGACCTGAAGCGCGGTCAGCGCGATCACCGGAAAGGCGATGCCGCCGCCGAGGACCCAGCCCCGCGCCCCGGGAAAGCGTCCGGGCGCAGCCAGCACGGCGTAGAGCGCAAGCGCCATCACCGCGGCGAAGGTCACGGTGCCGCCGACGAAGAGGATCATCGAAAGGTCGTGGATCTCCGCGGCGCTGCGGCCGCCGGGCGTCAGCGCGGATTGCGGGCCCCCGCAGGCCGCCAGGGAGGCGAGAGCGGCGGCGAGAACGCCGGCGCGCAACGCCATCGGACCTACCGGACCGGTCCGGCGCGACCGCCGGGTCATGCATCAGGCTCCACGTCGCCCTCCGTGCTCGCCCCACGCCCTTTCCGCTCCGCGGCGGCGGGCGATGCCGGCGGGCGCCGCCATCCCTTCAACTCGCGACAGGCGACGCGGGTTCAATGTCTTCGAGCGAAATCCGCGCAACATGCGGCCGCCGGGACCGTTTGCCCTTCGAGTGGGGTGCCGACGGGGCGCCGCCCGCCACGGAGCGCGCCATGGCCGGTGTCTTCAGGACGATCGCCGCGGTTCTCGCCTGCCAGGCGGCCGGCGCCTTCCTGTTCGCGTGGTCCGGCCTCTACGACATCGGCGCCAGCGCCGGGCACTGGGCGGTGACCCGCTGGTTCCTGGAGTTCGGCATGCGCAACTCCATCGAGACCCATGCGATGGGCCTCGGCGCGCCGGATCTCGACGACATCGCCCTGATCCAGCGCGGAGCCGGTCACTACGAGGGCGGCTGCGCGCCTTGCCACGGCGCCCCGGGAGCGCCGCAGGGGCCGATCGCGGCCTACATGCTGCCGGCACCGCCCTATCTCCCGGACGAGGTCGCGGCCTGGAAGCCGGAGGAGCTCTACTGGATCACGCGCCATGGCGTGAAATACGCGGGCATGCCCGCCTGGCCGGCGCCGCAGCGCGACGACGAGCCGTGGGCTCTCGCTGCCTTCCTGGTGCGCCTGGACGGCATGAAGCCGGAGGAATACCGGCGGCTCGCCTTCGGCGAGGACGTTCCCCCCGACAGGCAATCGCCGATCGACGATCTCGCCGGTCCCGCCGGCGCGGCGCTGCAGGGCTGCGCGCGGTGTCACGGCTACGACGGGCTGGGCCGCGGGACCGGAGCCTTCCCCCGGCTCGCGGGCCAGAACGCCGCCTATCTGCAGGGGGCGCTCGACGCCTATGCCAGCGGCGCCCGGCCGAGCGGCATCATGAAGGCCGTTGCCGCCGTGCTGAGCGCGGAGGACCGGCGCGTTCTCGCGGAGTATTACGCGCGCCAGCCGAGCCCGTCCGCCCCGCCACGCGGCGCCGTCGATGCCGGGCTCGTCGAGCGCGGCCGCGCGCTGGCCCTGGCCGGCGATCTGCGCGCCGGCGTCGCCCCCTGCGCGAGCTGCCACGGGCCCGGGCATCCGACGGATCCGCGGTTTCCACGGCTTGCGGGCCAGCATGCGCGCTACATCGCGGATCAGCTCCGCCTGTGGCAGCAGGGCAAGCGCGGCGACACGGCGCTCTCGGGGATCATGGCGGCGGCCGTGCGCGGCATCACCGAGCCGCAGGTCCAGGCCGTCGCGGCCTACTACGCGTCGCTGCCGCCCGGGGAGGACCTTCGCGCCGATGGCCAGGAAACCGGCCACGAGGCACCCGGCGGCCGCGAATGACCCGCCCCGGCAGAGCCCCGGCCGCCCGGCCGAGGCTTGCGCCGCGGGTGATTACCGGGCGGGGACGGCCGTGTCGGGCGGCGAGCCGCCGCGGCCGAGCGAGGTGATGCTGTCGTCCCACTCGAATTCCGGCATCGCCTCGATCTCGTCCAGCGTGATGGTCTCGACGCTCAGCGTGCCGTCGTCCTGGACCAGGATCTCGTCGAAGGCGAGGGCGACCTGCTTGGCCCCCAGACCGAGAAATCCGCCGCTGGTCAGGACGATCTGCTCGGGCTCGCCGGCGGCGGTGAGGATCACGTCGGTGACCTCGCCGATCTCCGCTCCGTCGGCGCCGAGCACCCGCTTGCCGATCAGCGCCTCGGCGCTGGCCAGCGCCGAGCCATCCATGGCCGATCCATCCTCGAGCGCCTCCGCGGCACGCTCCTCGTCCGGACCTGTTGTCGTGCCGGGCCCTGCTTCGACCGGAGCAATGGCGGATGGCTGAGCCATCGCGCCGCCCGGGCCGGGCACCCAGCCGGAGACCGGCGGCCCCATGAGCATCGAGGCCGAGAGCGCAACGAACGAGAGTGGGAGGAGCAGGCGTCTGCGCATCGGTCCGTCTCCGATGGGATGGTCGGCCCCCGAGAACAGCGGCCCCGCACCTTGATCGCGCCGCTCGCCCGGAAAAAGGCTCCGGGCAGATCGGCTGGGACTAATTCCTTGCCTCGCGCGTCGTCCGATACCGGCCGCGCTTCCGAAGGAGACGGGATGGCATCCCACAGCACACCGCGCCTGCGCCGCCCGCTTTCCGTGATCCGCCGATTGATGGACAGCGAGGCATCTGGCGGCCTCGTCCTGATGGCCGCCGCCGCCCTGGCGCTGGTGGTGGCGAACTCGCCGCTGGCGGGCGTCTATTTCGACACGCTGCACGCCTATGTGCTGGGGATGAGCGTCGCGCACTGGATCAATGACGGCCTGATGGCAGTGTTCTTCCTGCTGGTCGGGCTGGAGATCAAGCGCGAGCTGCTGGACGGCCAACTCGCGACCTGGCCGCGCCGGATCCTGCCCGGCATCGCCGCGGCCGGCGGCATGTTGGTGCCGGCGCTGATCTATGTCGGCCTTAACCTGGACACACCGGAGACCCTGGCGGGCTGGGCGATCCCTGCCGCAACGGACATCGCCTTCGCCCTGGGCGTGCTGTCGCTGCTGGGGCCGCGCGTCCCCGTCACGCTCAAGGTGTTCCTGACGGCGCTCGCGATTTTGGACGATCTCGGCGCGGTGGTGATCATCGCACTGTTCTATACCGCCGACCTGTCGCTGGCCGCGCTGGGCGGCGCGGCGCTGGTGCTCGCGCTGCTCATGGCGCTGAACCGGTTCCGGGTGCAGAGCCTGTGGCCGTATATCGCCCTGGGGGCGGCGCTGTGGGCGCTGGTCCTGCAGTCGGGCGTCCACGCGACGCTGGCCGGCGTGGCCCTGGCCCTGACCATCCCGATCAGGCCGGCGCCCGGACGTCCGGACGACGCGCATTCCCCGCTGCACCGGCTGGAGCACGGGCTTGCCGGCTGGGTCGCCTTCCTGGTCATCCCGGTCTTCGGCTTCGCCAATGCGGGCGTCTCCCTTTCAGGGATCGAGCCCGCCATGCTGGCGAGCCCGGTGCCGCTGGGCATCGCACTCGGCCTGTTCCTGGGCAAGCAGATCGGCGTCTTCGGCGCCGTCTGGGCGACGGTCCGTCTGGGCTATGCGGACGTGCCCGCCGGCGCGACCATGATCCAGGTCTACGGCGTCGCGCTGCTGTGCGGGATCGGGTTCACCATGAGCCTGTTCATCGGCGCCCTGGCCTTCCCGGGCCGGCCGGAGCTGGTGGATGCGGTCAAGCTCGGCGTCTTCGGCGGCTCGCTGCTCTCGGGGCTCGCCGGCTGGGCCCTGCTGCGGGTCGCCCCGCGGGAGCGGGTGCCGACACCCAGCCGCCCGCCGGCCGAGGCCGCCGCCCGGCATTGACGGGGGCCGGAGGAAGGGGCCCGCCCGCCGCGGGAGCGGGGGCGGGCCTTCGGACCTACAGCACCGTCAGCATCTCGGCCACCAGCGGATGGCGCACGATGTCCTGCTCGGTCAGGCGGACGACCGAGACGTTGGGAAGTGTGTCGAGGCGCCGGGCGATGTCGGACAGGCCGGAAAGCCCGTCGAGCAGATCGCTCTGGTCGGGATCGCCGGTCAGCACCATGGTGCTGTGCCAGCCCAGCCGCGTCAGGAGCATCTTGATCTGCGGATAGGTGCAGTTCTGCGCCTCGTCGATCACCACGAAGGCATTGTTCAGCGTGCGCCCGCGCATGAACGCGACGGGCGCGATCTCGATGGTGCCGTCGGCGAGCAGCGAGCGCAGCCGCTTGCCGCCCAGGCGGTCGGACAGCGCGTCGTAGAGCGGGCGCAGGTAGGGCGCCATCTTCTCGTGCATGTCGCCCGGCAGGAAGCCCAGGCTCTCGCCGGCCTCGATGGCGGGCCGCGACAGCACGATGCGGTCCACCCGTCCCGCCTCGAGAGCCTCCACCGCCTTGCTGATCGCCAGATAGGTCTTGCCCGTGCCCGCCGGCCCCAGCGCCACCACCAGGTTGTGCCCGTCGATCGCCTCCATCAGGTCCTTCTGGTTGGCGCTCATGGGCTTGACCGTGCGCACGTAGCTCTGGTCCCGCCGATCCTCGACCGGATCCCAGCCGTTGCCGGCGGGCTCGAAGAAGAGGCTGGTCACCTTGGAGTCGCCGCTGGTCACTGGCATCGCTCTGGACTGGCGCTTGGCCATATCGCTCTCCTCAACCGTGGGACGAAAGCAGGCACAAAAAAACCCCCCGGCCGTGACCGGGAGGTGCGATGCGAAAACGCGGCGGAGGAGCAAGGTCGGCTGCCTGGGCTGCCGGGTGGCGGCGTCGGATCGGACAGTGTCCTTCCTGGCACGGGCGTCGTTCCCTCCGAGGGCGTCTCGCTTCTGGTACAATAGGCGAAGGCCTCTTTTGGTTACAGGAGATTTTGGGGTCTCACGAAAGATTCACACAAAATATGGAGGTTCCATGGCGCCAAAGTTCATCCCCGTCTGGGGGGCGGCGAAACCCGGCCGCAGCACGAAGCCGAAGCCCGCGGGCGGTCCGGCCGGCACCCCCGCCGCATCCCCCGGCGCCGCGGGCGCGGCTGCCGACGCCGAGAGCGGGAGCGATGCCGCGGACGACCTGCGCCGCTCGATCCAGGCGCTGGACGCGATGCATCGGCGCGGGCTGATCGGGGAAGCGGAATATGCGACGCGGCGCCGTGACCTTTTGGGGCGCAAAGAGCAGGGGTAACATCAAAATCTTTGCGAATCAGCGGGCAGGGCGATACCATTCCTAGTGTTTGGTAGGGTTTCCGCTCCTCATCATCGCTGACCGTACGAGCGCGCCGTCCAGGTGCGTCGTCCCTGCGCGTGCTGGACAAGCGGGTCTGCCGACGGTATTGAGCCGCCCGGCCAAGGCAGGCCGGGCCGCGGCCGCAGCCACGGGAAGAGGGTCGTGAGGAACGCCAGTCAGGTCAGCGAGCACGAGGCTCCGTTCCAGCTCCGGGGCGGCAGCTTCACCATGATGGTGCTGAAGGCAACGGCGCCAGGCGACCCCAGCTTCTTTCCCCAGCTCGTGAACAAGATCCGGCAGGCGCCGAACTTCTTCCGGAACGCCCCGGTCGTGCTGGATCTCGACGAGATCGCCGACCCGGCCGCCCTGGATCTGCTGGATTTCGTGGTCACCCTACGCTCGCACGGGCTGCTGCCGGTCGCCGTCCAGGGCGGCACGCCGGAGATGCAGCGCCTGGCCCTGGACGAGGCCGGGCTGCCCACGATCCCTGCGGGGCGCCCGGGCCGCGTCGAAGCCGAGGCGCCGGTGGCGCCGCGCCAGCCGGTCGAGGGCGGGCGATTCGGCTTGGCGCCCGGCCGTGCGCCCACCGATCCCATGCCGCCCAAGACGGCGGCCGCCGCGGCCGCCCCGGGGGGCGGCGCGGCGGGGCCCCGGGGGGGGGGGGCCGGGGCGGCGCCCCCGCCCCACAAGCCGGCGCCCCGCCGCGGCCGCCACGGGAGCCGTCGCGACGGCTCCCGTGGCGGCGGCTCCCGTGGCGATGCCCCAGCCCTCGGGGGATGCGGCCCGCGCACTCGTCGTCTCGGAGCCGATCCGGTCCGGCCGCCAGGTCTATGCGGCCAGGGGCGACCTTGTCGTCCTGGGGCCGGTCAGCCCCGGGGCCGAATTGCTGGCCGACGGCAACATCCACGTCTATGGTCCATTGCGCGGCCGTGCGCTGGCGGGGCTGTCGGGCGACCGGAACGCCCGCATCTTCTGCCAGAGCCTCGAGGCCGAGATGGTGTCCATCGCGGGGCTCTACAGGATCAGCGAAGACATGGACCCGGCAGTGCAGCGCAAGCCGGTCCAGATCTGGCTGGACGAAGGCTATCTCAGGATTGACCCGTTGGGCTGACGGGCGGCGTGTCAGGCAACAACCATAGCGAGATGGAGAAGCTTCCTTGGCCAAGGTAATCGTCATGACGTCGGGCAAGGGCGGCGTGGGCAAGACCACCTCCAGCGCCGCTTTCGCGACCGGCCTCGCCCTGCGCGGCTTCAAGACGGTCGTGGTCGACTTCGACGTGGGCCTGCGCAACCTCGACCTGATCATGGGATGCGAGCGGCGCGTCGTATTCGACTTTATCAACGTCATCAATGGCGAGGCGAAGCTCAACCAGGCGCTGATCAAGGACAAGCGGGTCGAGAACCTGTTCATCCTTCCGACCAGCCAGACCCGCGACAAGGACGCGCTGAGCCGCGACGGCGTCGAGAAGGTGCTGGACGAGCTGAAGAAGGAATTCGACTACATCATCTGCGACAGCCCGGCCGGCATCGAAAAGGGCGCCCTGATGGCGCTCTACTTCGCCGACCATGCGATCGTCGTGACCAACCCCGAGGTTTCCTCGGTGCGCGACAGCGACCGCATCCTCGGCGTCCTCGCTTCCAAGTCGCGCCGCGCCGAGAAGAACCAGGAGCCCGTGCAGGAGCACCTTCTGCTGACCCGCTACGACCCGGAGCGGGTCGAGCGCGGCGACATGCTGAAGGTCGAGGACGTGCTGGAGATCCTGGCGATCCCGCTGCTGGGCGTCGTGCCCGAGAGCCCCGCCGTGCTGCGCGCGAGCAACGTCGGCATGCCGGTGATCCTGGACGAGAAGAGCAATGCCGGCCAGGCCTACCTGGACGCGGTCGCCCGCTTCCTGGGCGAGACGGTCGAGCACCGCTTCATGAAGCCCGAGAAGAAGGGCCTGCTGGACCGCCTCCTCCGGAGGACCGCATGAGCATCTTCAACTTCTTCCGCACCCAGAAGAAGACCGTCGCCGAGGAGGCCAAGGAGCGGCTGCAGATCGTGCTCGCCCACGAGCGCGGCGCCGGCTCCAGCCCCGACTACCTGCCCATGCTCCAGAAGGAGCTGCTGGACGTGATCAAGAAATACGTCCGGATCGACGAGGACAAGGTCGAGGTGAAGCTCGAGCGTGGCGGCGACTTCTCGACGCTCGAGGTGAACATCGAGCTGCCGCCGCCGGCGGTCGCCGCCCAGCGTCGCCGTCAGGCCGCGGCCGGGGGCGGTGTCCGGCCGGCCTGAAGGCACACCCCGCGCGGAACGATCCGGGCCTCCGCGCGATTGACAGGATGTGGGGCGGGCAACGGCAGCGGGCCGGTGCACCCCCGATCCGAAGGTCTTGAAATGGTCCGGACCCTGATTTCCGTCACGGCGCTGCTCGCCGTCATCGCGATTGGGCCAGCGCAGGCCCAGGCGCCCGATCCCGGGTCGCTGAACCGAGGCTTCCACAAGGACCGGCTCGGCGGCCAGATCCAGGAGCTCGACCGCCGATCGCTCGGCGGCAATCTGGATTCCACGGGCCGGCGTGACCTGATGGAACGGCGCACCGAACGCGGCGCGCTGGACCGTCCCTCCGTCTCACCGCAGCCCGGCCCCTATCGGGATCCCGTGGACGGCAGCGTGCTGTTGGAGACGCCGTCGAACCCGGCGCTCCGGCGCTGAGGTCCGCCCGCCCGCGGCATCGCGGCCGGGTACCCGGTACTGCAGCTTGCGGGCCCCGCCGGAGCCGGTAAGATCGGCCGACCCCGCTCGGAGGAAGTCGTGTCGATCGCTCATCCCTATCTGCTTTTCCTCGGCGATGCGCCGGACCAGCTCGCCGCCAAGGTCGCCGACGGCATCGCCCGCTGGCGCCCCGACTGGTGCCTGGGCCAGCTCAGGCTGCCGGGGTGCAAGGCCGATGTGGGCCTTCCCGACACCACCTTGGACGAGGCCGTGGCGCGCGGCGCGCGAACCCTTGTGATCGGCGTCGCCAACCGCGGCGGGCGCATCGCCGACACCTGGACCGAAACCATGGTTCGCGCGCTGGAGCTTGGGCTCGACATCGCCAGCGGCCTGCACAACAAGGTCGCGGACATCGCCGTCGTGCGCGACAAGGCCGAGACCCTGGGCCGCCAGATCTTCGACGTGCGCCATCCCAACCGCACCTTCGACATCGGCACCGGCGCACGCCGCCCGGGGAAGCGGCTGCTGACGGTGGGGACCGACTGCTCCATCGGGAAGATGTTCACGGCGCTGGCGCTGGAAGCCGAGATGCGCCGCCGCGGCATGAAGGCGGATTTCCGCGCGACCGGCCAGACCGGGATCCTGATCTCGGGTGACGGCGTCTCGATCGACGCCGTGGTGTCCGACTTCGTCTCCGGCGCGGTCGAATGGCTGACGCCGGCCGCCGATCCCGACCATTGGGACGTGGTCGAAGGCCAGGCATCGCTCCTGCACCCTTCCTATGCGGGGGTGACGCTGGGGCTCGTGCATGGCAGCCAGCCCGACGCTCTGGTGATGTGCCACGAGCCCGCGCGCCCGCACATGCGCGGCCTGCCGGGGCGCCCGGTTCCCGACCTCCGGACCTGCATCGCCGTGCACGAGCAGGCGGCGCGCGTCACGAACCCCGAGGCCCGCGTCGTCGGGATCAGCCTCAACACGGCCGCGCTCGACGAGGCCGCGGCCCTCGAGCTGATCGCCCGGACCGGACGCGAGCTGGGGCTGCCCTGTGCCGACCCGGTGCGCACCGGGGTCGGCCCGATCGTCGACGCGCTGCGCTGAGCGGGGGCGAGATGGCCGTGCCGACTGCCCGGCGGACTCTGACCGTCCGCCGCGAGAAGTTCCCGATCCGCGGCGTCTTCCGCATCTCGCGCGGGGCGCGGACCGAGGCTGAGGTGGTGGTCGCAGAGATCCGCGACGACCAGGTCGTCGGGCGCGGCGAATGCGTGCCCTATGCCCGCTACGGCGAGACCGTGGACGGCGTCGTCGCCCAGATCGAATCCCTGGCCGAGGCCGTGGCCTCGGGCCTCGACTGGGCGGCGCTCCAGAAGGCCCTGCCGCCGGGTGCGGCGCGCAACGCGGTCGACTGCGCGCTCTGGGACCTTGCGGCCAAGCTGACGGGACAGCCGGTCTGGGAGCTCGCCGACATGGACGGGCCGCCGGGGCCGGTGACCACCGCCTTCACGCTGTCGGTCGATACGGTCGAGAACATGGCCGAGGCGGCTCGCGCGGCGGCGGACCGGCCGCTCCTGAAGCTGAAGCTGACCGGAGAGGGAGACGTCGAGCGGGTCCGCGCGGTGCGCGCCAACGCGCCCCGCGCGCGGCTGGTCGTCGATGCCAACGAGGCCTGGAGCATCGACCTGCTCGACCGCTTCGCCCCGGCCCTTGCCGAGCTCGGCGTCGAACTGATCGAGCAGCCGCTGCCTGCCGGGGCCGACGACGCGCTACTGGGCTATCACTGCCCGGTGCCGCTGGGCGCCGACGAGAGCTGCCATGACCGCGCCTCGCTCGAAGGGCTCCGGGGCAAGTACCAGCTCGTCAACGTGAAGCTCGACAAGACCGGGGGGCTGACGGAGGCGCTGGCGCTCAAGCGCGCGGCGGAGGAGGCGGGCTTCGCGGTGATGGTCGGCTGCATGGTCGGGACTTCGCTGGCCATGGCGCCCGGCCTGCTGGTCGCCCAAGGGGCGCGCTTTGTCGACCTGGACGGGCCGCTGCTGCTGGCGCGCGACCGGGAGCCGGGCCTGCGCTACGACGGTTCCACCGTCTACCCGGCCGGGACGGAGCTCTGGGGGTAGGGCGGCTCGCGCCGATCGGCAGCGGGACTGGCCGCGGGGATGGGAGGCGGCTGCTCAGCCCGCCGTCTTCGCGGGATCGCCCCTGCCCAGGATCTCGATCACGCCGCTTACTTGGCCGCCCTTCTCGACCTCGATGCATCCGCAACGGATGTGCCCGCTGATCCTGCCGCTCGGGCGCAGCCTCAGCGTTCCGCGGACCACCAGCTCTCCTTCGAGCCGGCCGCGGATCTCGGCATCCTCGACCTCGGAATGGCCGCGGAAGCATCCGCCTTCGGCGATCTCGAGGGTGCCGCCCTTGCGGAGCCGCAGGACGACGGTTCCTTCGACCGACAGCAGCTCGCAATTGGTAAGCTCGCCCGACAGGACGATCTCGCGGCCGATGAACAGCCGGCGTTTCGATGGGAAGGGCTGCGATGCGCCTGTCGGCTCCTCCGTCACAGCCTCGGGCTGGCGGCGGCCGGCGTCGAGCCGCAGCATCTGCAGGGGGCGTATCGGAACGACCAGCTTCGGAAGGGCGGCGCTACCCGCCATGTTTGCTACTTTAGAGAGAAACTTTGAATCTGTAGGAAAGAAGCCAAGGGCCGCGTTGCGTTGGAGAAATCCATCGTGCCGTGCGGGTGAAATCGGCCTGCGGTTCCATCGCCAGCCGCGGAAGGGGCTGATCCCGAAGTCCACCTGGGTTTAAACTTCCGGCAAAGCCAGCGGGGAGGGGGATCCATGACCGGCACTGCCTCGGCGACATCCGACGCCGCAGGGCCCACCAGGGCCGAGCTGGAGCGGCGGATCGATCAGGCCATGGGCCGCGGGCGCGCCGACCTGGTCATCAAGAACACGCGGTTCCTGAACGTAGCCACGGGCGAGATCGCCGAGAGCGACATCGCCGTCTGCGGCGACCGGATCGTCGGAACCTACGACCGCTATGACGGCACAGTGGAGATCGATGGCCGCGGGCTGGTCGCCGTTCCCGGCTTCATCGACACCCACGTTCATTGCGAGAGCACGCTGGTGACGCCGTCGGAGTTCGACCGCTGCGTGCTGCCGCGCGGCACCACCACGGCAGTCTGCGACCCGCACGAGATCTGCAACGTGCTCGGCGCGGCGGGACTGGAGTACTTCCTGGACAGCGCGGGGCGCATGGCCCTGGATCTGCGGGTGCAGCTTTCGTCCTGCGTGCCGGCGACCGAACTGGAGACCGCGGGCGCAAGGCTGGACGCGGCGGACCTCTTGCGCTACCGCGACCACCCCCAGGTCATCGGGCTGGCCGAGTTCATGAATTTCCCGGGTGTCCTCAACAAGGATCCCGCCGTGCTCGACAAGCTCGTGGCCTTCGCCGATCGGCATGTCGACGGTCACAGCCCGCTTCTCTCGGGGCGCGAGCTCAACGCCTACCTGTCCTGCGGCGTCCGCAACTGCCACGAGACCACCGGGCTGGACGAGGCCCGGGAGAAGCTGCGCAAGGGCATGCAGGTTCTGATCCGCGACGGGACCGTTTCCAAGGACGTGGCCGCGCTGGCATCCCTGATCGACGTGGGAACGGCGCCCTTCCTGGGTTTCTGCACGGATGACCGCAACCCGCTGGACATCAGCGAGGAAGGGCATCTGGACCACCTGATCCGGCAGGCCATCCGGCTCGGCGCGCCGGTCGAGGCGGTGTACCGGGCCGCGACCTGGTCGGCGGCGCGCCATTTCGGCCTGGCGGACCGCGGGCTGATCGCCCCCGGGCAGCGCGCCGACATCGTGCTGCTCGAGGACCTCGCCGACTGCCGGGTTGCGCGCGTGATCCGCAACGGCCGTCCGGTCGGCCCCGAGACCTTTGCGGACCGCCCGACCGTGCCGGCGGTCGGGCTGCAGTCGGTGAAGCTCGATCCTGTGGATCCCTGCGTGTTCCGGGTGCCTGCTTCGGGCCCGACCGGGCTGGCGATCGGGATCATTCCGGGAAAGATACTGACGGAGAAGCTGGTCGTTACGTTGCCGTATCGTAACGGCGAGCGGCTACCGGATCCCGAGGCGGATATGCTCAAGGTCTGCGTGCTGGCAAGGCACGGCGTGAACCGGAACGTCGGCCGCGGTTTCGTGCGGGGCTTCGGCCTCCGCCGGGGCGCACTCGCATCGTCGGTCGGGCACGACAGTCACAACGTCGCCGTCGTCGGGGCCTCGGACGCGGACATGGCCGTGGCTGTGAACCGGCTTATCGATCTGCAGGGCGGCTTCGTCGCTGTGGTCGACGGCCAGGTCGTGGGCGAGATGGCCTTGCCCATCGCCGGGCTCATGAGCGATCTCGCCCATGAGGAGGTCGAGCGACGGCTCCACGACCTGCGCGCCACCGTGCGCGCCATGGGCTGTGATCTGCCCGAGCCCTTCCTGCAGCTCGCCTTTCTGCCGCTGCCGGTGATCCCGCATCTGAAGATCACCGATATGGGACTGGTGGACGTCGACCGCTTCGCGCTCGTGGACGCCTGAGCCGGCCGCGCGCCCATGTGGGGGCGCCTGGCGGAGATAGGGCGGAGATAGATGGCAGCAGGAGCGCCGCTCTCGGGAGCCCCCTCGGCTCGCGGGCGCAGCGGGGTATCAGAACCGTCGTGCGCCGTCCGTCGGCCAGCGCGCTGCGGCAAGGGTTCGTCGTGCTTCCCGCCTTTGGCGGGGAGGGCGCGGCGAATGCGCCAATTCCGAATCCGGTTACATCAGTAATAATCAGCACTTCCGGTGAAATATCCGGGCAACCGGCCGCGGTTACCTGTGTTCCAGGAACAGTAAAATCCCGGCGGTTCACAGAAGACTAATCATTGGAATGACTGATGATTTTTCGAACCGGCTTGGCGGCTGAGCGGGGGGCTTGTGTCGTTTGCTGGCAATATCGATGCGCTGGCCGGCGGATGTCCCGCTTCGAAAGGGACAATTGAGGGGATCAAGCATGACGCAGCAGCCGGCATCGGATGCGGCCATTCTCCTCGACCTGATTGCGGGCCGCTGGCGCAGCGAGATCGTCCATGCCGCCGTCGAGATCGGCGTGTTCGAGCAGTTCCCCGACGACGGGCCACGCCGACAGGACGAGATCGCGCGCAGTGCCGGGGTCGATCCCGACCGGCTTTGCCGGCTGCTGCGAGCGCTCGCAGCACTTGGGCTGCTTATCGAGCATGGGGGCACGACCTTCGCGGTATCGTCGGCCGGCCGCCTTCTGAGACGGGACGAGAGGAATTCCCTGCGGCCGGTCGTTCTGCTCGAGGAAGGCCCGGTGCACCGGTCGGTTTGGAGCCATCTGCCCGATCTCGTGAGGACCGGCGCGCAGGATGGGTTCCTGCGCGCCTTCCGGACGACGGCTTCCGGATACTTCAGGCGCGACCCGTCCCATGCACGCCTCTTCCGTCAGGCGATGTCGGCCCTCTCGGCCAGCGAGACCGATGTCGTGCGCGCCCTGCTGAGGCCGTTCTCCTTCGGATACGCGCCGATTCTCTGCGACATCGGAGGCGGCAGCGGCCATCTGCTCGCAGGGCTTCTGGAGGACCATCCGATGGCATTCGGCGTTGTCTTCGATCTGCCCGAGATCGCGGACGACTGGGCCAATCATCAGACGGGCGCAGTGGTGCGCGATGGCCGCTGCGTGCATATCGGCGGCGACATGTTCACGAGCGTGCCGCCTGCCGACGCGTATCTCATGAAGCATGTGCTGAGGAGCTGGAGCGACGATGAATGCCGGCAGGTCCTCGGGGTCATGCGCAGGACGGCAACGAGCGGCGTCGGCCTCTATCTCTGCGAGTCGGTGGTGCCCGAGGACGGCAAGCCGCACCCCGCGAAGATCCTCGACATCCACATGCTCTGTCTCGGCGGAGGGCGCCAGCGCACCATGGCTGAGCTCGAGGCGTTGCTGACGAGCACCGGCTGGAAACCATCCCGGGTGCTCGTGTCCCAGGGTGCCCCCCTGTCGGTGGTCGTCGCCACACCGGCCTGAAGAGCGGCCGTCATTTCCTCAAGCAGTCTTGCCGTAGAACCAGCTGCTTGTTCGGCGCCGGCCAAACCAGTTGCGCCCGTTGGCTAGCGATTGATGGTAGCGGTCCGTAGGCGGCGAATCAGGGCCGATATATCGCGCACGATGTTATCGCAAGCGCGTCCAGCGCGCAGCAGGGTTGCAGGAATATGTATCGCGCACGATCTGATCGTATGAGATGATCCTCTCACCCCAGCACGGGACGCCAACACACACCCAAGCGACACCAAACCAGCTACCCAAACAGCAAAGGAACCCACGCCATGAAGACCCTGACCCTCGCCGCCGCCCTGATCAGCATCCTCGCCGCCGCCCCCGCCATGGCCAATGGCGAAGGCAGCGCCGGCACCAACCAGTTCCACGGCTCCAGCACTCTCGTCTCCTACGGCGCCCAGCCGAGCGCCCAGGCTGAGACCGGCCCCGTCACTGTCCGCCAGGACGCCGGCAGGCCCGGCCTGGCCGACAGGGCCCTGGTCTGGGGCGAGGCCGCGGTCGACCCGCTCTACGACAACCTCTCGGCCCAGGGCCTGGTCATCGCCACCGCCGGGCAGCCCGCCGCCACCGAGATGGCCTCGGGCGAGACCGACTTCAGCCGCGCCTACGCCAACTGACCGCCGGCCCTGCCGAGCATCCAGCCAGCCGAACCCACCGACCACCCAACCAGCCAGACACGAAAGGAACCCCGACCATGAAGACGCTGTCCATCGCCGCCGCCCTGCTCGGCATCCTGTCCGCCGCCCCGGCCTTCGCCGGCGAAGGCAACCCCGGCGTGAACCAGTTCCACGGCTCCTCCGACCTCGTCTCCTTCGGCGCCCAGCCGAACCCGCAGGGCCCGGCGCCGGTCGCGGTGCGCCAGGAGGCGGTCCGGAGCGCGCAGGGCTTCCGTTCGCTGGTTTCCGGCGAAGCCGCGGTCGACCCCATCTACGACAACCTCTCGGGCCAGGGCTGGAGCCAGATCGCCGGCGGGCAGCCCGCCGCCTCCGAGATGGCCTTCGGCGAGACCGACTTCAGCCGCGCCTACGCCAACTGACGGTGCCCCGATGCCCGAGGTCCAACGCCCCTTCCCAGGCCGACAGGCCGGGAAGGGGCGAGCCCTGTTCACGGTGATTTCCGCCGGCGCGATAGGATGCGAACCATCCTGCGGCGGGCGGGGCCGGTGCGGCGGTCAGCCGCCCGAGCGGCCCATCTCGCAGGATGCGCAGTCTCGATTCGACTCATAAGTTTTCGTTAATACGAACTTTACGATTTAGAATTTTTCCAGACTGCCGCGCTCGCCTAGTTTGAGCCCGCCCAACAGCAGGATCGTCCATCGAGCACATGCGACCCTGGCGCGCGGCCGAGACGTCCCGGCGGTCCGAGACCCCGGAAAGACCGTCTCCCTTGTGAAGTTCTCCACAGAGCGGCGCCGGCGACGCGTGCAACCTCGGTTCCGCACGCCGATGGGGCGTGAAGATCAAGATGCGTCCTTCGACCAGGACGCCTGGTTATGGCGCGGTAGCGGCGCAGCGGCGCAGGCCATCGCTTCATGACCAAGGCTGCGTCGCAAGGAGCCAGGGGGATAGCATGAAGGGCAGCCACATTCTCGTCGCGGACTGTGACCCGGCGGCGCGCGGTCTGATCAGCGACTATCTCTGCGATCACGCCTACGAGGTGAGCACGGCGTCCCATAGTGGCGCGGTCGCGCGCATTCTCGCCCAGAAGCCCGTGGACCTTATCGTGCTCGACCCGAGCGTCTGTCCGGATTACGGCCTCGACATACTGCGCGACCTCAATTCGCTGTCCGATGCGCCGGTGATCATCGTCTCCGGCGACCGGGACGGGGAGGAGGACAAGGTGCAGGGGCTCGAGCTCGGGGCGGACGACTATCTGACGAAGCCGTTCAGCACCCGCGAGCTGCTGGCGCGGATTCGTGCCGTGCTGCGGCGGGCCGATCGGACCGAGCGGCGGCCGCGGCGCCGCGAGCGTCGGTCATACCGATTCGGGAACTGGCAGCTGGATACGCGGATGCGTCGCCTGACCCGACCGGAGATCGAACCCACCAAGCTCACCGCCGCGGAGTTCAACCTGCTGGTCGCCTTCCTGCGCGCGCCCCAGAAGGTGCTCAGCCGCGAGCAGCTCCTCGCGGCGACGCGGGTCCACGACGAGGAGGTCTGCGACCGCAGCATCGACGTGCTGATCCTGCGACTGCGCCGCAAGCTCGAGATCGATCCGGGCGAGCCACGGCTGATCCGCACAGAGCGTGGCGCTGGCTACGTGCTGGCCACCGCGGTCGAGCTGATCTGATCCGGTCCGCCGCTGTCCGCAGTCGGCCCGCCGCTGCCTGCAGTCGACCCGCCGCTGCCTGCAGTCGGCCCGCCGCTGCCTGCAGCCGACGCGTCAGCCCTGCGCGAGGCTCCAGGCGCGGGCGATGTCGGCGCGGAACAGGGGTTCCTCTGCCCGCTGGCCGCGAAGGATGTAGCTGGGGTGGAAGGTCGGGACGACCTTGGCTCCGGGCAGCAGCCGGCAGTCCAGCACCTGGCCGCGCAGCTTCATGATGCCGTTCTCGCCGGTCAGCGCCCAGAGCGGCGTGCGGCCCAGCGCCACGATGGCAGCCGGACGCAGCCGCTCCAGGACGCTGCGGAGATGCTCCATCTCGGGCGCGAACTCGGCACGGACGTAGTTGGTGCCGAAGGGGCCCCAGCTCTCGGCGACGCCGAAGCCCTCCTTGCGGGCGCGGGCGCGGCTCGCGAAGAAATGATCGACCTTGTTACCGGGCGGCTGGTACCGGAAGACGTTGCCGACCAGGCAGGCCCGTCGGTCGATCCCGATCGCCTCCAGGTTCTCGTCGAGCAGGCGGCCGCTGCGGCCCACGAAGGGCTTGCCCAGACGGGCCTCCTCGGCGCCGGGCGCCTCGCCGATGATGGCGAGCCGAACCTCCGATCGCGCGTCTGAGGGCTGCGCGTATTCGACGAATGGCAGCATGGAACCCCGATCTCCCCGGCTTCTTGGGCGGGGTTTGCCCCGCCGCTGGATCCACAGACGCGGCGGGTGTAACAGATTCCGCGCGCGACCGTGAGGGGGAGCCGTGACCGAAGCCTTGCCCGACATCGAGGAGCTCCGCGCCTGGGTCGGCCGCACGGAGACCCGATCCGACCACCTGGATCCCTGGACCGCGCGGGCGATGGCCGCGACCCTCGGCCGGCCCGGCGTCCCGGAGGCCGGCGACCCGCTTCCGCCGGGCTGGCACTGGGCCTTCTTCCGCGAGGCGGCGCCCGCCACGGCCCTGGGGCGCGACGGACATCCCCGGCGCGGGGGCTTCCTGCCTCCCGTGCCGCTGCCGCGGCGCATGTGGGCAGGCGGGCGGCTGTCCTTTCCAGGCACGCTGCGCGTCGGCGCCAGGGCGGTCCGGGTCTCCGAGATCCTGTCGGTCGAGGGGCGCCAGGGCCGCACCGGCCCGCTGATCTTCGTGACGGTGCGCCACACCATCGACGGCGGCGAGGGGCCTGCGGTCGCGGAGGAGCACGACATCGTCTACCGCGCCGACCCGCGCCCGGGCGATCCCGCACCTGCGGCGCAGCCGGCGCCGGGCGGGGCAAGCTGGACGCGCAGGGTGGTCCCGGATCCAGTGCTGCTGTTCCGCTACTCGGCACTGACCTTCAACGGCCACCGGATCCATTACGACCTCTCCTATGCGACCGGGGTGGAGGGCTATCCCGGCCTGGTCGTCCATGCGCCGCTGATGGCGACGCTTCTGCTCGATCTTCTGGAGCGGGAGGCGGGCGCGCCGCCTGTCAGGCACTTCGCCTTCCGGGGCATGGCGCCGGTCTTCGACACCGCGGCCTTCACGCTGAACGGCCGTGCCGCCGGCACGGGCGCCGAGCTCTGGGTCGCCGGCCCCGCGGGGGAGCTGGCCGTCAACGCCACGGCCACTTTCGGGCCCTGAGCCGGGCATGATCGCGCGGTGGGTCCGGGGCCGGAACAACCGGGCGCCCGGCATGTTCTTCGAAGGTCCCCTCCCTTCGATGTCGGCCCATGTCCCATTGGATCCTGAACCGGCTGATCGCCTTCTGCCTCGACAACGCGGCGCTTCTCGAGGCTTGCGGCGCCATGGCGCGCGATGCCGAGGCGGCGCAGCTGCTCCGTCGGCTCGCCGGCGACTGCGCCGCCTCGGCGCAGGAGATCGCGCATCTTCAGCTCCGCCTCGGCGGCCGGCCGATCCTGGCCGGGACGCCCCAAGGGGCGGCGCGCTGTCGTGCGGTGCAGCAGGGGGCGGCCCTCGGCCCAGCCGCCTGGGCGGCGATCAACGCGACCATGGCTCGCTCCATCTCCGACAGCATCACGGCCTGCGAGGGGTTCGGGACGCTGACCCTGCCGCCGCTGGTGAGCGCGGCCGTCGAGACCGTCCAGGCCGATCTGCGCATGATCCGCTTCGAGCTGCGTCGCATGGACGATGACGAGCGGCGGCCGCCTCATGACCGCCAGCAGAGCGCCGCCGAGATACGCTTCGGAATCCTTCGGCCCTGAGCACCGGCCACGGCGGCGTTGCGGCCCGTTCTCGCGGAACGGGCCGCGGTTTCGTGCGTTCCCAACGCGAGACCCAGTGTTCCGCGGATGAGGACGAGACGATGACCGGCCAGGGCGGAGACGACCGTTTCCGGCTGCTGGCCGACCATGCTCCGGTCATGATCTGGCAGGCCGGACCCGATCTCGGCCGCATCTTCCTGAACGCGCAGTGGCTGCGCTTCACCGGCCGCCCCGCCGAGGACGAGGTGGGGCTGGGCTGGACCGACGGCATCCATCCCGACGATGCGCCGCGCGTCACGGCGGTCATGGCGTCGGCCCTCGCCGCGCGCGACTCCTTCGAGGTCGAGTACCGGCTGCGGCGTCACGACGGCGCATGGCGGTGGATTCTCGACCATGGGTGCCCCTGCGTCCTGGAGGGCGGCGTCTTCGAGGGCTATTGCGGCTCCGCACACGACGTCACCGAGCGCCGCGAGGCGGAGGAGCGCGCGCGCCGCGAGGTCGCCGAGAAGGAGGCGCTGCTGCTGGAGGTGCACCATCGCACGCGCAACACGCTCCAGACCGTGATCGGCCTGCTGAACCTGCAGGCTGCGAACACGTCCGATCCCGACGCGCGCGCGCTTTTAGGCGAGACCGTCCAGAGGGTCCAGGCCCTGGGGCTTACCCAGGACACAGCCTACCAGACCCAGGACTACACCCGGGTCGAGCTGGGTCCGCTGGTCGAGCGGATCGCCAGCGGCCTGAAGCTGCACCACGACCGGCCAGACGTCTCCGTCCTTGTCGACCTGGGCTATGCCTGCCTGCCCCTCGAGGCGGCGGTGCCGCTCGGGCTGCTGCTGAACGAGCTGATCGCGAACGCGCTGCGCCACGCCTATCCCGCCGGGCAGGCCGGCACGATCCGGGTCACCGCGCTGCCGCGCGCCGATGGCCGCCTGGCGGTGTCCGTGGAGGACGAGGGCCGCGGCCTGCCTCCCGAGACGGAGGTCCGCGGCGGGCTCGGCCTGAAGCTGGCCCGGATCCTCGCGGGGCAGCTCAGGGCCGAGCTGGATGTGCGGAGCGGCCCGGGCGTGCGCTTCTCGGTGGTCCTGCCGCCGCCGCGGCCCTGACGCCCCATCGCCAGCGCGGCCATCCAGGCTGCGCGCATTCCATCCCGCGCCTTTCACCATCCCGCGCCTTTCACCATCCCGCGCCTTCACCATCCCGCCGTGGCCGCCTATCCTGTCGGCCGGCCCGCCCACAGACGGCGGCCAGGGAGGAAACGAACGATGCGAATCCTGATCATCGGGGCGGCAGGCATGATCGGCGCCCGCTTGGCCGAGGCGATCGCCTCCGCCGGCACCGTGGCGGGCCGGCCCGTGGCCGCCATGCTGCTGGCGGACCGCGCGGCGCCCGCCGTGCCCGGCAGCCTTT
The DNA here is from genome assembly GCF_017355985.1 of Arenibaculum pallidiluteum. Lineage (GTDB taxonomy): Bacteria > Pseudomonadota > Alphaproteobacteria > Azospirillales > Azospirillaceae > Arenibaculum > Arenibaculum pallidiluteum. Next base: position 16,524 of record NZ_JAFIQU010000029.1, on the reverse strand, counting down.
CCGGCGGGCTCGCCGCCGAGACGCTTGCGGCCGATGTGGCCGACCCCGCGGCCGCGCGGCAGCTCGCGGCGTGGCGGCCGGACGTCGTGTTCCACCTCGCGGCCGTCGTCTCCGGCGAAGCGGAGGCCGACTTCTCGAAGGGCTATCGGGTGAATGTCGACGCGACCTGGGCGCTGCTCGAGGCGTTCCGGCTTTCCGGAACCGCGCCGCGCCTCGTCTTCGCCTCGTCCCTTGCGGTCTATGGGCCTCCCTTCCCGGACGTGGTGCCCGACGATTTCGCGCTCCTGCCGCAGTCCTCCTACGGGGCCCAGAAGGCGATCGGGGAGTTCCTGCTATCGGATTTCACGCGCAAGGGTTTCGTCGACGGCATCGGGATCCGCCTGCCCACCATCGTCGTCCGGCCGGGCGCGCCGAACGCGGCCGCCTCGGGGTTCCTGTCGGGGATCATCCGGGAGCCGCTGCGCGGGGTCGAGGCGCCGCTGCCGGTGCCGCGCGACGTCGCGGCGTGGATCGCCTCGCCCCGCATCGCCGTCGAGACGCTGCTGCATGCAGCCGGACTGCAGTCGGAGCGCATCGGCTCGCGCCGCTGCCTCACCGGGCGCGGCGTGTCGGTCACGGTCGGGGAGATGATCGAAGCCCTGTCCGAGGTGGCGGGCCCCGCCGTGGCCGCCAGGATCCGCCCCACCGAGGATCCCGTGGTGGCGCGCATCGTCCGCTCCTGGCCCCGAGCCTTCGAGACCGCGCAGGCGCGGGAGCTGGGCTTCCCGGTGGACGAGGGCATCCGGGCGATCATCGAGGCCCACATCGCCCACGAGATGGGTGGACGCTTCGTCCCCTGACCCGACGCCATTCCGGAGCGAGGAACCGCCATGCTGCTGGGCTGCATTGCCGACGACTTCACCGGGGCCAGCGATATCGCGAACACGCTGGCGAAGGGCGGGATGCGCACGCTGCTCTTCAACGGGGTGCCCACCGGCCCGGGCGCGGCCGCGTGCGACGCCGGGGTCGTCGCCCTGAAGACCCGGTCGATCGATTCGGCCGAGGCCGTGCGCCAGTCGCTCGCGGCGCTGGCCTGGCTGCGCGCCCAGGGCTGCCGGCAGATCGTCTTCAAGGTCTGCTCCACATTCGATTCGACGCCCGCCGGCAACATCGGCCCCGTGGCCGAGGCGCTGGCCACCGCGCTGGATGCCCGCGGCGTGGCCGTCTGCCCGGCTTTTCCGGGGGCGGGTCGCCGCGTCTTCATGGGCCACCTATTCGTGGGCGACCGCCTGCTCAGCGAATCCGGCATGGAGCGTCACCCGCTCACGCCCATGACCGATCCGGACATCCGCCGGTGGCTGCGCCGCCAGACCCGGGGCGATGTCGGGCTGGTGGCGCTGGACACGGTCGCGGCGGGAGCCGCCGCGATCGCCGGCGCCCTTGCCGGGCAGGGCGGGGAAGGGCGCGACCTCTGCGTGGTCGACGCCGTCTCGGATGCGGATCTTATCGCGATCGGCAATGCCTGCGCCGCGGCGCCGCTGCTGGTCGGCGGGTCCGGCGTGGCGCTCGGCCTGCCGGGGAACCTCATCCGCGAAGGAGCCATCGAGCCCGCGGCTCCCGACGCCGTCGCCGTGCCGGGGCCCGCCGTCGTGCTGGCCGGCAGCTGCTCGACCGCGACCCGCGGGCAGGTCGCGGCGTTTTCCGCCGATCATCCCGTGCTGCGGGTCGATGCGGCCGAGGTGGTCGAGGGGCGCATGACGGTGGAGCGGGCCCTTGCCGCGCTGGAGAAAATGCGCGACGCGGTGCCGCTGGTCTCCTCGTCCGAGGAGCCCGACGCCGTCTCCGCGCGCCAGCGGCGCCACGGGCGCGAGGCGGTGTCGGCCGCGCTGGAGGATTTCTTCGGCGGGCTTGCGCGTGGCCTCGTCCAGGCGGGATGGACGCGCCTCGTCGTCGCCGGGGGCGAGACGTCCGGTGCGGTGGTCGCGGCGCTGCGCCCGGCCGCGCTGCGCATCGGGCCCGAGATCGACCCCGGCGTGCCGGCGCTCGAGACGATCGGTGCGCCTCGCCTCGCATTGACGCTGAAATCCGGGAACTTCGGCGCCGCCGACTTCTTCGCGCGGGCCGTCCGCCAGCTCGGCGAAACGGGAGACGGATCATGACCGAAACCGAGCTTCGCGAGGCGATGTGCCGCTGGGGCCGGTCGCTGTTCGAGCGTAACCTGTCCCCGGGCTCCTCGGGCAACCTGAGCGCCCGCATCGCCGACGGGTTCCTGGTGACGCCCACGAACTCCTGCCTCGGCTTCCTCGAACCCGGACGCCTGTCCCGGCTCGATCCCGATGGCCGGCACCTTGACGGGGATCCGCCCACGAAGGAGCTGCCGCTGCACATGGCCTTCTATGCGGCGCGGCCGAGCTGCGGCGGGGTGGTGCACCTGCATTCCACCTTCGCGACCGCGCTGTCCTGCCTGTCCGACCTCGACCCCGAGGATGCGGTGCCGCCGGTGACGCCCTACGTCGTGATGCGCGTCGGCCGCGTGCCGCTCGTTCCCTACACCCATCCGGGATCGGCCGAGGTGGTGCCGCACGTGCTCGCGCGCGCGCCGCGCCATGCGGCCATGCTGCTGAGCAATCACGGCCCCGTGGTGGCCGGGACCTCCTTCGAGAACGCGGTCTTCGCCGCCGAGGAGCTGGAGGAGACCGCGAAGATCGTTCTGCTGACCCGGTCCATGGACGTGCGGCCGCTGTCCGCGGAGCGCGTGGCGGAGCTGGAGGCGATGTTCCGGCTGCGGTAGCCCACCGTGGCGCCGGCCCTCCGGCCTTCGGTCCTCAGCTTTCCAGCACCGCGCGCAGGCCCAGGAAGGCGGGCAGCGGGTGGGTCACGACATAGGTCGGGATCGGCGCCAGGAACGCCCTCATGCGTCCCTTCTGCTCGAACCGCGCGCGGAAGGCGGAGCGGCCGAAGAAGTCCAGGAACCGTGGCACGATGCCGCCGGCGATGTAGATGCCGCCCCGTGCGCCCAGGGTCAGCGCCAGGTTCCCCGCGGTGGTCCCCAGCATTGCGCAGAAGGTCTCGAGCGCCTCGGCGCAGGCCTCGTCGCGCGATGCCAGGCCGCGGCTGGTGATCTCGGGCGCGGCCAGCGGCTCGGGCACCGCCCCGCGTATGCGCTGGATCGCGGCGTAGAGCGCGGGGATGCCCATTCCCGAGCAGACACGCTCGGCCGAGACGTGATCGAAGTCGCGGCGCAGCTCGGTCAGGATCGCCGACTCCCGGTCGTTGACGGCGGCCATGGTCACGTGCCCGCCCTCGCCGGACAGGGCGCGCCAACCGCCCCCGGGCACCGGCACGAGACCCGAGACGCCCAGCCCGGATCCGGGGCCGATCACGCCGATGGCCGAGCCCGCGACGGGCGCGCCCCCGCCGATCTGCGCGCGGTGCTCGGTGCCGAGCAGCGGCACAGAGAGCGCGACCGCGGTGAAGTCGTTCACGACCTCCAGCCGGTCGAGGTCGAGCGCCGCCCGCGTCTCGGCCACCGAGAAGGACCAGGGGTGGTTGGTCATGGCGATCCGGTCGCCCGTGACCGGGCCCGCCACCGCGAAGGCGGCCCGGCGGGGCCGGTCCGCGGCCCGCGCGAGATAGGCTCGGGCCGCCTCATCGAGGGTCGGGAACGCCGCACAGCTCAGGATCTCACTGTGGGCCAGCGTGCCGCCGGCATCCAACAGGCCGAAGCGGGCATTGGTGGCGCCGATGTCGGCGACGAGGGCTGACGGCCGCGCGGTCAAGGGTCTGCTCCGGATCAGGCGATGTTGCGGCGGCGCTCGGCGGCGGTCGGCACCGAGGCCAGGGCCGCCACGAACTCTTCGCGCCAGCGTACGATATCCCAGCGTCGCAGATGTGCCATCAGCGCCGCATGGCGCTCGCGCCGCTCCTCCAGACGCATGGTAAGACCGCGCTGGATGGCGTCGGCGACGCCCTCGGCATCGAAGGGGTTCACGATCAGCGCCTCCCGCATCTCGGCCGCCGCGCCCGCGAAGCGCGAGAGCACCAGGACGCCGGGATCGTCGGGATCCTGGCAGGCGACGTATTCCTTGGCGACGAGATTCATGCCGTCGCGCAGCGGCGTCACCAGTCCGATGCGGGCGGTCCGGAAGAAGCCTGCCAGCGCCTTCTGCGAGAAGCTCTTGTTCAGGTAACGCAGCGGCACCCAGTCGAAATCGGCGAAGCGGCCGTTGATGTGCCCTGCGGCGGCCTCCAGCTCGCGGCGAATGGCGGCGTATTCCGGTACGTCCGAGCGCGAGGGGGGCGCGATCTGCATGAAGGAGACCTTGCCGCGGAGCTCGGGATAGTTGTCGAGCAGGCACTGGAAGGCCTCGAAGCGCTGCGGCAGGCCCTTCGAATAGTCCAGCCGGTCGACACCGATGATCAGGTCGCGCCCGACCAGGCTTTCACGCAGGCGCCGCGCCGCGACCGTGCGGCCGGCCTGCTGGGCGACGGCCGTCATGGCCCCGGTGTCGATGGAGATCGGGAAGGCCCGAGCGAGCACCGTCCGGCCGTAGGCGCGGATCCGCATACCCTCCTCGCCGAGATGCTCGACCGTGCCCCCGGTCTCGTCCCTGATGTAGTTGGCGAAGCTGTGCAGGTCGGATTCCGTGTGGAAGCCCACGACGTCGTAGGCGCACATCGCCTTCACCAGCGCGGCATGGGTCGGCACGGCGATCAGCACTTCGGGCGCCGGCCAGGGTGTGTGCAGGAAGAAGCCCATGGGGTTCTCGAGGCCGCGTTCGCGCAGCCGCTCGCCCACGGGAATCAGGTGGTAGTCGTGGACCCACACCATGTCGCTGCCGCGCAGCAGCGGCGCCAGCTTCTCGGCGAAGAGGGCGTTCACCCGCAGATACCCTTCCCAGGTCCGGCGGCTGAAGCTGAGCAGGCCGATACGATAGTGGAAGAGCGGCCAGAGGACCGAGTTGGCGAAGCCGTTGTAGTACTCGTCGTAGTCGCGCCTGCTCAGATCGATAGTGGCGCGCGTGATGGCTCCGGCCCGGGCGATGGTGAGCTCTCCGCTGTCGGCGTCGACGGTCTCGCCGCTCCAGCCGAACCAGACCCCGCCGGTCTTTTTCAGCGCCGCCATTACCGCGACGGCGAGACCGCCAGCCTGCTGCTTGCCCTCCTCGATGGGGGCGACGCGGTTCGACACCACGACCAGACGCGCCATGTTCGTTCCTCCGGTATTCTTGGCCGCACGACCGTGACGGCGACGGCATTCCTTCAACGGATCCGGCGGCCTCAGGATGCCGTCGAGCCGATGTGGCGCGCCAGCTTTTCGAGCCAGCCGCGGAAGGCCTGGGGGTCCTGAGCGTTCCAGCCCGCCCCGTTCGGCTCGCGCCGGCCGACCTGGATGGCGATCCCGGCTGCCGCGGTGGCGGCGGCGAAGCCGTACTCGTCGGTGAGGTCGTCGCCGGCGAAGACGGGTCTGCGCCCCGCGAAGGGGGACTCCGCCATGAAGGCCGCCACGGCGGCCCCCTTGTCGGCGCCGCGGGGTTTCAGCTCGAAGACCATTTTGCCGGCCTGCACCTGGAAGGCCGAGGCATGCGCGCGTCCGAGTTCCTCGGCAAGCTGGCGGGCCGCCTCGGTGGCGGCCGGCGCCTCTCGGTAATGCAGGGCGACCGACAGCGACTTGCGTTCGACGCGGACGCCGGGGTGGCGGGCAGCGAGGCCGTCCATGGATGCGGCGATGGCCGCCAGGGCGCGCTGGTCGACCGGGGCCACCCGGTGCCGGCCATCCGCGTCGCGCCGCTCGAGCCCGTGCTGCCCTGCGGCCGCGAGCTGCGCGGGAGACAGGAACCGGTCGAGCTCGGCGATCGGGCGCCCGCTGACCACCGCGAGGGCGCCGCCCAGCAGGTCGCGGAGCTGCGTCAGCAGGATGGGCAGGCCTTCCGGCACGGTGATCGCGTCCGGCCGGGGGGCGAGATCGACCAGCGTGCCGTCGAAATCCAGGAAAAGAGCCCATCCCGGAGCCTCATCGAGGAGCAGGTCGTCAATGTGCTGCGGCATCGGCTTCCATTGTTCAGTCGGGAGGGGAACACCCCGGGTCAGGCCTCGGGCGCAACGGCAATACAGGTATGCGGCCGGCGCATGGAACTGTGCATACTCTGTACAATGCCGCCGCCGATCTGGAATAATTCTTGCTCGCCTGATCCGGAACGATGCCGCATTGCACAAGGCATTGGCGTGCTGACAACGGAACGATCACTTTGCTGGGCCAACAAGATATTGATTTGACGGTATTTTATGAAACCGCCGCTTGATCCCGCCGGGGGGCACGGGCATATTTTGCAGTGCGACATCGGTCCGGTCCGAGACCAGGCAGATGGCGTAACGCACTTCTTGGGCGTTTCCTCCCTAGACTCGGGCCGCGGTTCGCCGCGGCCCTTTTTCTTTGGGTCAGGCGGGCTCGGATGCCATTCGGGCCGGGTTGAGGCCCTCCGGAGGATCAGCCCTCGTTCTCGTAGGGCAGGTGCCCCAGGCGCTCGACGAGTTCGGCCATGTGACTCGCGAGGATCGTCAGGTACGGCTTCCGCGCAAGGCGCGCCTCGTCCATGTACAGGGCGCGGTTGATCTCGATCTGCAGAGCGTGCGAACCCGTCCGGGGCCGGCCGTAGTGGCGCGTGGTGAAGCCGCCGGCATAGGGCGCGTTGCGGCTGACGCGATAGCCGAGCCCGGTCAGGTGCCGCTCGGCCGCCTCGGTGACCTCCGGGGCGCAGGAACTGCCGTAGCAGTCGCCGAGCACGAAATCGACGCGGCCGGCGCGCCCGTCGCCGAGGGCTGGCGCGCCCGACGACGGCATGGAATGGCAATCCACCAGCAGGCAGCGGCCGAAGCGCTCCCGCGTATCGTCCAGCAGCGCGCGCAGCGCGGCATGGTAGGGGTGATAGAGCCGGTTCACGCGCGCCAGCGCCTCGGCGAAGCGCAGCTTCCCGCGGTAGATCTCCTCGCCCGTGGCGACCACCCGGGCGATGGTGCCGAGCCCGGCCGCCACGCGCGGGCTGCGCGTGTTCACATAGGCCGGGAGCATGTCGTGGAACATGTCGGGGTCGAGCTCGAAGGCCTCGCGGTTGGCATCCAGGAAGGCGCGCGGGAAGCGCGCCCGGATCATCGGCGCGCCGCGCGCCGCGGCGTCCGCGAAGATCTCGTCGACGAAGCTGTCCTCGGACTTGCGCAGGGCCCTTCCGTCGAGCCGTGCCGCGGCGACGAACTCGGGCGGATAGTCGGTGCCACTGTGCGGCGAGGCGAGGACCAGCGGCAGGCTGTGCTCGGCGGGGCGGAGGATCTCGAAGGCGCCGCCTGCGCCGCTCTCGATGACGCCGGGTCCGGAGCCGGGGCCCGGCAGGTCTGGGATGTCGCGGTCCATGCTGCGTCTGTAACTACCGGGCTGCCGCGCGGGTGTCAGCCCCGGCAAGGAAGGCATCCCCCTTCAGGATAGCTGGCTTGGGGTAGGCCGTCGGTAGGGCGTGACCTTCCCCATGCCGGCGTGTCGGAATCGTGGTCGTCCGCGCGCACCATGCGGGCGAGAGAACCCGGCAAGGGCGAGGAGGGGGGATGGCGCGAATCCTGGTGGCAGGTGGCGACGAGGCGCTGAGGCGCGCGCTATGCGCAAGGCTGCGGCGGGCAGGGCACGTGGCCGAGGGGGTCGCCGACGGGGCCGAGGTGCTGGCGGTGCTTCGCGACCCGGCGGCGCGCGCGCTCGGCTGGGACTTGCTGATCGCCGACCTGGATCTGCCGAGCGGACGGCCCGGCGCGCCCGATGCGGCGGCGCTTGCCTCCCTCGCCCTGCGCCAGACCCTGGAGCTGCGCGTGCTGTTCATCTCCGGCTTCGTCGCGGTGCCCTTCGCACCGGCAGAAGGCTTCGCCGCGCGCATCCCGTCCAAGCCGATCCACCTGCGTGAGCTGCCCCGCCAGATCGACCGGATCCTGGCCGCGTGACCATAACGCGGCGTCCATAATTGGGGTTGCATGGCGCCGATGGGCGGTGCTAAAGAACGGCTCCCCACGGCGGGGGGCACGAACCCACCGCCGCCTGAGGGCGCGTAGCTCAGCGGGAGAGCACTACGTTGACATCGTAGGGGTCACAGGTTCAATCCCTGTCGCGCCCACCAGTTCGAAAGGCCGGCGATCCTCCAGGATCGCCGGCCTTTCCATTTCCGGCGCCCCCGCTGCTAGGCCAGCATGACCTGTGCCATCCTGCTGGCGTCGGCGATCCGGTTCAGCCAGCCCTTGCCGAATTTCGGGAAGGTGGAGAGGCTCCGATAGTATTCGCCCTGCAGCCGCGAGAGCGCGTCTACCAGGTCCTTGCAGTCGGTCTCGGCGATCGCCTTCAGCGTCAGCGGCCCGACGGAGCCGTCCTCCGTGACGCCGGCGGCGCGCTGGAGAAGCTTCACCGACCGCGACGGGCCCGCGTTCACGCCGAAGTGGAAGACCATCAGGTCAACTCCTGGAGGCAGGTCGTTGCAGCGCATCGGCAGCCAGTAGCGGGCACGATAGATCTCCTTGGCCTCGTTCCTTGAAAGCGCCTCCACCTCGGCCTTGGTGACGGTGCGCTCGCGCCAGGCCTCCAGAGTCGCCTTCGTGATGCCGAAGTTGGTCGCGCCGCCGGGATCGTCGGGATCGTCGACATAGCCGCCCTCGGCCGCCAGGACGACTTCGACGCACTTGTCGAAGGTGTCCTGCTTCAATTCCGCGGCCTGGCTCGCTTGGGCGGGGCTCGGGGCGGGAGCAGCCGATGCCGGCGCGCGCACCGCGCGGCGCACGGCCTCGAGCGTCCCGATGTTCTGGGATCTCTGAAACTCGCGGACCGTCTGGTCCTTCTCGCGCGATCCCTGGGACGAGCCGATCCAGAAATTCACGACGGCGGCAAAGGCTGCGCCCAACGTCCCGATCGTGATGTTCAGGAGCGCGTTCAGCGCTTCGTTCTGTGTCCAGGCGCCCGCCCGGAAGATCATCAGCGACAGGATGCCGAAGAAGCCGACGGTCACGACGATGGAGATCACCGGCGCGCCCCAGGCGAGGTCGTTGCCTGACTGCGCGAGCGAGAGCATGGCGCCCCGCGCGTCACGCGTGTTCTCCATCTGCGCGCGCAGTTCGGCAAGCTCCGCCTGGCGCTTCTGGTCTTCCGCGTCCCGCTGCACCTTCTCCTGCGCAAGCGCGATCTCGGCGAGCCGGATGCGCAGGTTGGCGGCGAGCTGCGGATCCGCCTCGATCGCGCGCCTCGCTTCGGCCGGGTCGGCCGTTCCGGTCACGGTGGTGACGACCTCGGCGACCTCCTTCGCAACGCCGCCCGCACGGTCCCCGGCGACCAGCTTCACGAGATCGGGCAGCAATGATGCCGCGATGGCGACCAGCGGTAATGCCATGATCCACCTCCCTGTCACTGTGTTTCCGGTTCCCTTTCCGAACGGCCCTGGGCCGGGTGCTCAGCGTCTGTCCGCAGTGCTGCAGGGCGTCTCGCTGCCGTATCCCGAAAGGGCATGGGGAGCACGGAGCTGTCCGAGACGCGACATTCGGAAGTCCAGCCCCGGCGCCTTCGAGACGGCTCGGCAGGCGCTTCCGCGATACGGATGCCGGTGTTCCGACGGCACCAGCAGGACTTGCCCGATCCAAGCTGCAGCACGGAGAAATATTATGGCGCTTCGCTGCGCTGCTTAATTGCTAAGTTATGAATTGCGTGCCACGACGAGCAAGTTGGAATCGGAATCTTGTTTCGTGAATAAAGGTTTTTGAGCAATGAAATGGATTGCCTCGAAGGGGCGATCCCCTCCTTGCGCTCCACTTGGCCCGTCCCTTCCAGCCAGTGCCATTCCCGGTTGGGTGTTCCGGGGTGGTACCACCTTCTCCGGCATCGCATCGGCGGAGCGGAGAGGTGCCGGATGGCGCTAAGTCGGGATGACCGGCGCGTCGCCGGCATGTCGGAGGTACGTAGATCTCTACTCAAAATCGGTAGAGGTCCGGCCATGGGGGCACCTCGGTGAAGATCTCGGCCTGTGGCCACGGGGATGCTATTGATTGCGCCATGTTGTCGACGGCGTTGAAGCACCTTGCAGGTGGATCCTGCGTGGCCGGCATCCTGCTGGCCACGACCTATCCGTACGAAGCCGGCTCTGCCGGCGTCGAGGTTTACCGGACGGGCGGCTATGTGGGGTGCGCAACGCGCCACGTGCTCAAGGAGATCCGGCGCAACCCGGCGCGCGCCGACGCCCCGCTTCCACCGAGCTGCCACGTGACGCCGCAAGGCCGACCGGCCGAGCTGGTGGACACGTCGAAATACTATCCGCGGATCCGGTATCTCGGCGAGGACGGCCGCTGGACGCTGGTCTGGACGGTCCGCCAGAACCTCATCGCGGCATACTGAGGCTGCGGGCAGCGGCATCGGTCGATCCCCGTCGGGCGCAGCCGCGGCCGGAGGCTCACCGCACCTCGAGCAGGTCGGTCAGCTCGCGAACGACCAGCTCCAGCGCATCGACCACGGCCTCGGACGTCAATCGCTCTTCCGGACCCTCTTCGAACTTGCGGTCGCGCAGGACGGCGATCCGCTGCTGAAGCTCGCCGATATAGTCGATCAGTTTGTCGTTCATGGTCCGGTGGCCCGACTTTCCTGACGTGCATCATGGTCAACCGCGGCGAGGATCATTCGTCTTCGCGCCATCCGCCCTGATCACCGCGAAGCCGCCCATCGGCAGGACCTGATCGCGTCGTTCCCGACGCCGGCGGCGGAGCTCGGGCGCGCACCGGTCCCGAGCGCCGCCGCCTTGCACCGGGGGCTTGTCCCAGGCGGGAGCCGCGGCAGCCTCCTAGCTCATGCGGGCCCCTTGCCCATGTGGGCGAGGCCGTCGAGCCGGCGGAGATGATCCTGCCCCAGTCTCAGCCCGGCCGCGGCGATGTTGGCACGCAGATGCGTCCGCTTCGACGTGCCGGGTATCACCAGCACGTTCGGGCTGCGCTGAAGAAGCCAGGCCAGCGCGACCGCCTGCGGCGTCTGCCCCAGCTCGGTGGCGATCCTGCTCAGCTCTTCGACCTGCAGGGGCGTGAAGCCGCCGAGCGGGAAGTAGGGAACATAGGCGATCCCCTCCGCCGCCAGGGCGTCGATCAGCGCGTCGTCGGTCCGATGCACGAGGTTGTACTGGTTCTGCACGCAAACGATCGGCGCGATGTCCCGGGCGATCCTCACCTGGTTTGCATCGACCGTGCTGATCCCGATATGGGCGAGGAGCCCCTCGTCCTGCATCCGTCGCATGGCCCGCATGGGCGTCGCGATGTCGTCCTCTGGTCCGCCCATGCGCAGGTTCACGATCGCCAGCCGCTGGAGGCCGAGCCGTTCAAGATTCTCCTTGACGGACCTGCGCAGGAAGTCGGGGCTGCGCTCGAGGATCCAGTCGCCCTTCTCGTCGCGCCATGCCCCAATCTTGGTCACGAGCGTCAGGGCTTCGGGATAGGGAAACAGCGCCTCGCGGATCAGGCGGTTCGTGACATGGGGGCCGTAGTAGTCACTGGTGTCGATGTGGTCGATGCCGAGCGCGAGCGCCTCGGTCAGGACGGCCCTGGCCTCGTCCGGATCCTTGGGCTCGCCGAACACATGGGGGCCGGCGAGCTGCATGGCGCCGTAGCCCATGCGGTTCACCGAGATCGAGGTCCCGGGAAAGGTGAAGCGGCCGGCGGCCGCGGCGGTGATGGTCGTATCGGTCATGGTGAACTCCTTCTTGCCCGCCCAAGATGTCTGTTCGCTTCGGCATTGATAATCTGCGATGGGACGAGCAACCTGTTCGCCATGCCGAACAATGACGCCCTTTCCTCCCTCGACGACCTCCGGGTGTTCCTTGCGGTTTCGGATGCCGGCGGCTTCCGAACCGCGGCGCGGCAACTCGGCGTATCGGCCTCCACCGTCAGCGAGACGATCACGCGGCTGGAAACCCGGCTCGGCGTATCGCTCTTCAACCGGACGACCCGCAGCGTCATGCTGACCGAAGCCGGCCGTCTCCTGGCGGAGCGCCTGGCCCCGCTGGTCTCGGAAGCGCGCGCGGCGCTGGACGAGGCCGCAAGCTCGCGGGACGGGGTGCGCGGCCGCCTGAAGCTGAACGTTCCCGGCGCAGTCATGGTGGACATCCTGCCGCCCCTGATTGACCGATACATGGCGGCCCATCCCGACGTGCGGGTCGAGATCGTGGTCGAGGAGCGGCTGGTGGACATAACGGCGGCCGACTGCGATGCCGGCATCCGCTATGGCGAGCATCTGGAGCAGGACGTGATCGCCATCCCCATAGGGCCGCGCCATCAGCAGGCCGCCCTCGGGGCTTGCCCGTCCTATCTCGCGCGCCATGGCCTCCCCACCCATCCGCGCGAGCTTCTGGACCACGGCTGCATCCGGACGAGGATCGCCGGGGCTGCGCTGGCCCCCTGGGAATTCGAGCGCGAAGGCGAGGAGCTGACCGTCGATCCGCCGGCCCGGCTGACCGTCAGCACTGGCGGGGCCCTGGCCGCCATCAGCCTCGCCCTGTCAGGCCGGGGCATCATCTACATGTTCCGGAACTGGCTCGATCCCCATTACGCGAGCGGGGCGCTCGTGCCGGTCCTCCAGGACTGGTGGCCGCGCTACGACGGTCCGCGCCTCTATTTCGCGCGCCGCTTGATGCCGGCGCCCCTGCGGGCCTTCGTGGACCTCGTGGCTGAGGAGCGCGGACGCTGACGCATCGCGCCTCGGCAGCGCGGGCGCCGGCGGAACGGCCCGGCCCGGGCCGCGGTGCGCGCCGCACGCGACTGCGGTCTTCCGCTGTCGGTTCGCGGCGGGCGGCACGACTGGGCGAGCCGATCCCTATGGGAGGGCAGCGTCATTGCGCCTGTTCCGCGCTCCGGGCGTTCGAGGCGGTCGCGCTCCCTGGCGCCCACACCGATCTCCTGTGCCCGGGCGACGCGGACCGCGCCGCGATCGCCTTCAGCGACAATGCCGGCCGGCTGGTCGAGGCCAAGCGGCGCTACGATCCCGACGGCGTCGTCTCCTCGGCCATCCCGCTTCCCTACCGCTCCTTGACGTAGGGGATGCCGCTCGCCTTCGGCGGGATGGCGCGGCCCACGAAGCCGGCCAGCAGGAAGACGGTCAGCGCATAGGGCAGCATCTGGATGAACTGCACGGGGATCGTGCCGAGGCCGGGCAGCGCCACGCCCTGGAGGCGCACCTGGATCGCGTCGGTGAAGGCGAAGAGCAGGCAGGCGAAAAGCGTGGGGACCGGCCGCCACTTGCCGAAGATGAGGGCCGCCAGAGCCAGGTAGCCGGAGCCTGCCGTCATGTTGCGCACGAAGCCGCCGCCCTGCGCGGTCGAGAGATACGCGCCGGCGACGCCGGTCAGCACGCCGCAGATCACCATGGCGCGGTATCGCATGGCGGCCACGTCGATCCCCGCCGTGTCCACCGCCGCCGGGCTCTCGCCGACGGCCCGCAGACGCAGGCCGAATCGCGTGCGGTAGAGCACCCAGGCGGAAAGCGGCACCAGCAGGGCCGTCGCGTAAACGATCACATTATGGCCGCTGACGATCCCGCCATAGAGCGGCCCCAGTACGGGGACACCGTCCAGGCTGCGCGCGAAGGGCAGGGCGATGGGCCCGAAGCGGCTGCCCTGCTCCAGCAGCGGCGTCTGGCCGCCTTGGGAGAACCAGGCGAAGGCGAGTGTGGGCGCCAAGCCCGCCACCAGGATGTTGATGGCCATGCCGCTGACCACCTGGTTGCCGGCATGGGTCACGCAGGCATAGGCGTGCACCATGGCGAGCGCCACCGCGGCCCCCACCGCCGCGGTCAGGCCGATCACCGGGGATCCGGTGACACTGGCAGCGGCGGCAGCGGCGAAGGCGCCCGCCAGCATCTTGCCTTCGAGCCCGATGTCCACCACGCCCGAGCGCTCGGCGAAGAGGCCGGCCAGCGCAGCCAGAACCAGGGGCGTCGCGACGCGGAGCGTCGAGGCCAGCACCGATATCAGGATGTCGAAGCCTTCCATCGCCGTCACTCCGCCGGTGCCGGCGCCGGGCGTCCCGCGCGGCGGAAGAGCGTCGCGACCGCGGGGCGGAACAGGTTCCCCAGCGCGCCTGCGAAGAGGATCACCAGGCCCTGGATCACAACGACCATCTCACGGTTGATGGACGGGAACTCGAAGGACAGCTCGGATCCGCCCTGGTACAGCGCGCCGAACAGGATCGCGGCGAGCACGATGCCGAAGGGGTGGTTCCGGCCCATCAGCGCCACCGCGATGCCCACGAAGCCGGCCTCGTTGGTGAAGCCCAGCATCAGCCGGTGGTGCACGCCCAGCACCTCGTTGAAGCCGACGAAGCCCGCCAGCGCGCCCGAGATCGCCATGGCGAGGATGATGGCGCGGGCCGGCGAGATCCCGGCATAGACCGCGGCCCTCTCGTTCTGCCCGACCGTGCGGATCGCGTAGCCCCAGCGCGTGCGCCAGATGAAGAGATAGACGAGCACGCCGCAGGCCAGCGCCCACAGGAAGGACACGTTCAGCGGGGAGGCCGGGATCGGGATGCCAACCGTGGCCAGCGCCTCCTGCATGCTGGGCAGCCAGGTGCTCTCCGGGAAGCCGCGGGTCTCCGGCGACTGCTGCCCTGCCGGGCGCATCACGTCCACCAGCAGCCAGGTCATCAGCGAGGCCGCGATGAAATTGAACATGATCGTGGTGATCACGATGTGGCTGCCGCGCTTGGCCTGCAGCACCGCCGGCACGAAGGCCCAGGCGGCGCCGAACAGCGCCGAGGCGAGGATCCCCAGCAGCGCCGCTGCGGGCCATGGCCAGCCGTCCAGCGCCAGCGCCACCAGTGCGACCCCCAGGCCCCCCAGCATCGCCTGGCCCTCGCCGCCGATGTTGAAGAGGCCGCAATGGAAGGCCACCGCGACCGCCAGCCCCGTGAAGATGAAGTTGGTCGCGTAGTAGAGGGTGAAGCCGATCGCTTCGGGATAGCCGAAGGCACCCTCCACCAGCACGGCCATGGCCGAGAGCGGGTTCTCGCCGATCAGCAGGATCACGATCCCCGAGACGACGAGCGCCGCGAACAGGTTCAGGACCGGCAGCAGCGCATAGTCCGTCCAGGCCGGCAACCTGCCCGACCGCGCCGCCCCCGTGCCCGCGCCGCTCGCCGCCATGCTCCACCCGTGCCAGATTCCGGAATGCGCCGACCTTGGCATGGCCGCGCGGGGCCGCGCAAGCGGCGGTCCCGCCTCAGCCAGCCGCCAGCTCGGCGCGGATCCAGTCTCGGAAGGTCGAGACCTCCGGCCGGTCGGCCTGGGACCTCGGGGAGACGAGATGGAACCACAGGCCCGAGGGAAGCTCCGGCCCGAAGGGGCTGACGAGGCGCCCGCGCGCCATGTCGGCCGCGGCCAGGACGCGCCGCCCCAGGACGACGCCGGCCGAATCCGCCGCCGCCTCCAGGGCATTGTCTGGGTGGTTGAAATGCACGCCGCCGGCGAGCTTCAGGCCGCCGGGGCCGATGCCGGCCTCCCGTGCCCAGCGGCGCCAGTCCGGCGCTTCGGGATCGACGAGCTTCAGGGAGTCGTCGTGGATCAGCGGGGCGCGGCGCAGGTCCCCAGGCGCATGCAGCCCGGCCCGGCGGACCAGCTCGGGGCTGCACAGGGGCAGCACGGAGTCCTCGAC
Source organism: Arenibaculum pallidiluteum (assembly GCF_017355985.1). GTDB lineage: Bacteria > Pseudomonadota > Alphaproteobacteria > Azospirillales > Azospirillaceae > Arenibaculum > Arenibaculum pallidiluteum. Next base: position 862 of record NZ_JAFIQU010000029.1, on the reverse strand, counting down.
CAGCCGCTCCACATGCAGGGCGGATCCGGCAGCCTCGACCCGCTCGGGGATGCCGAAACGGATCGCCACGTCGATCCCCTCGGCCTCCAGATCGGCATAGGGCCAGGAGGCGGAGAGCCGCGTCTCGATGCCGGGGCAGCGCTCGGCGAAGCGATGCAGACGCGGCGCCAGGATCTTGGACGCGAAGCCTGGGCCCGAGGTCACCGTCAGGCTGGCGCGCTGCGCAGGCGCCCGGACCTCATTCAGCGCCGCCCGGAGCTGCTCGAAGCCGTCGCGGATCGCGGGATAGCAGGCGCGGCCGGCCTCCGTCAGCTCGACCCGGCGGCTTGTCCGGCGCAGCAGCGCCACGCCCAGTGTCGCCTCCAGCGCGCGGATCTGGTGGCTGACGGCCGCTGGAGTCACGTGCAGCTCCTCGGCCGCGCGCGAGAAGCTGCCGTGTCGGGCCACCACCTCAAAGGCGCGGACGGCGTTCAGCGAGGGCAGCCCAGCCCAGTCCATGACGACCTTTTAGATTTCCTCAATGATCGTGAAGATAAGCTCGTTTGTGCGTTGGCGGCAACGCCGACATAATCGGTCGCGCCAGCCCTTCCGCGCCCGTGCTTCCGTGCCTTCGCGGCCCCTGCCCGGGCGGTTTCCTGCCCGCTCCGGAGAGTTCCGCCGTGCCGCACGGTCCCCTGACCGCACCCGTGATGGACGCCGAGGCGCCATGGGCCGCTGGTTCGCTTCTGGGGGCGGACGAGGCTGCGCCGTATGTGGTGTTTCACGGAGAGGGGCGGGCGCCGGTTCTGCTTCTGGCGGACCATGCGGGGCGGGCGGTGCCGCGGGCTCTGGGGCGGCTCGGGGTGGCCGAGCCGGAGTTCGA
>NZ_JAFIQU010000028.1 GCF_017355985.1 Arenibaculum pallidiluteum | reverse complement strand
GGCAGCAGCCGGTGCCAGCAGGCATCCTCGAGCGCCGCCACCTGCCCGTCGCTGCGGCGGTACAGGACCACGTCCTTGCCGCAGATCCGACGCGCCGTCAGCTCGCGCTTGATCTCGTAGTTCCAGGCCGCCGCATACCACGCGTTCACGGGGAATGGCTTGGATTCACTCATCGGGTCCTCCCTTCGTTGGCGCGATCATCGGCGTGGCCAACAGATACTGCGTCAGCTCATTGCATGCAATAGCGGTTTCTGGGTGGTGCGGAGTGCGCGGTTTGTCGCTGCTGACTGCCGTTTTGACGCGGATACTGCATGCAATCTGCCGCCGCGACGCCCTGTTTGCTGTGACTCGACTTCGGTCGCCCGGGGGCCCATCTGGAGGTGATGTCGAGCCTTCACCCCGTCCTGGTCAGGAACCCGCCGCCCCTCTGGGACCCCGTGCTTGCCTGCTGCCGCTCGCTGATGCGGGCCTTCGGGGCGCCGGCGGTGGTGGTCGAGGGACGCCTGCTCGACACCGTCTTCGGTCCCAGGATCGCGGCAACCCTCGGCCTGCCGCCGGCCATGGGACCGGTGGTGGTGTCCGGGCACCCGGCCTACCGCGCGGCCATGCGGGATGCCGCGGGGCTGGTCACCTTCCTGCGCATGACGGCGCTCGCGGCGAGCGGGATAGGCCCGGTCACCGCCAGCACCGAACCAGAGACGGCGCTTTGGCAGGTGATCGTGTTGCCGGCGGGGGTCGTGCTGATCGCACGGACCCGCGAGGCCGATTTCGGACCCTTCCTGATGACCCTCGAGGAGCCCACCGCGCGGCAGGCGGACCTCGTCGCGGTGCAACTCGATTTCGCAGGTATCGGCGTGGGCGACGAGGTGCCCCCTGGCGGTACGGACGGCCCGTCCGCGGCAGGCCGGACATGATTGCGCCACCTTTCAGCCTTCCACTCGGCGGCTGAGGGAACCAAAGGGCCAATCCGAACGTTCGGGGTAGGACCGTTGCCGACCCCGGACATGTGGAGTTTCCATGCAGACCACTTCCATCGTGCTGATCGACCCGAACAAGCTCTTTCGCGAGGGCCTGAAGGCCCTTCTCCGGGGGGGCGACCTGGAAATCGTCGGCGAGGGCGCCCGTCTCGACGAGGCGGCGCCGCTGGCCGAATCCGGAAAGGACGTCCAGCTCGTGCTCTGCGATCCCGCCGCGGGATCGACGGCGCAGGAGACCGTGTCCGAGCTGCGCCTGCTGTTCCCGGGGGCGCGGGTCGTCGTCCTGACGGCCACCGTGGACCCGCAGGCCATGGTCTCGGCCATCCAGGCCGGCGTCGACGGCTGCCTCGTCAAGGACATCTCGCCGGACGCGCTGCAGCAGTCGCTGCGCTTGGTGATGATGGGCGAGAAGGTGTTCCCGACCCATCTCGCGGCGCTGCTGGTCAGCGGCCGGGTGCAGGGCGGCGAGCTGGCGGTGCCGGCCTCGCGCAAGGGCCTCTCGCCCCGCGAGGCCGAGATCCTGCGCTGCCTCGTGAACGGCGACAGCAACAAGATGATCGCCAACCGGCTGGGCATCACCGAGGCGACCGTGAAGGTCCACCTCAAGAGCCTGCTGCGCAAGATCAGCGCGTCCAACCGCACCCAGGCCGCCATCTGGGCGCTGAACAACGGCTTTGCAGAGGATAACGCGGCCCTCGCCTCGGCCTGAGCCCCGTCGCGGGGAAGCCCACGACCGGCGGCCGGCGTGTCGGAACGGCCCGGTCCCCATGGGGGCCGGGCCGATTTCCGTGCGCCGCCGGCCCCGGCCTCTTAGGGGCGGACCACTCAGGCGCGGACCACTCAAGCGCGGACCACTCAGGGGCGGACGGCAGGCGTCTCCATGACCATCCCGTGCGCCCGCGTCATCAGGAACAGCTCCAGCTCCACGTATTCCGGCGCGCCGTAGGCGAAAGGCTCTGCCCGCACGCCGGCGAGGCAGTTGCGCAGCCGGCGCTGGAGCGAGCCCATGCCCTGCCATTCCAGCCGGTAGATGGGATAGCCCGTCGGGTGCGCCTGGGGGATGGGGCTGCTGCCCAGCAACCGGCCCCAGTTGTCGTCGTGACAGCTCGCGCAGGCGAGGTCGAGCTGGCCCTGGCGCAGGCTGTAGAAGCCGCGCCCGCGCTCGATGAAGGGCGCCAGCCGCGGATCCTCGCCGGCCGTGATGGGCAGGCCGCGCGACTGGAGCCCGACATAGGCCGAGAGCGCCAGGATCTCCGGGCTTTCCCAGGCGAAGGGTGCCGCGCCCTGCTTCTCGGCACGGCAGATGTTGATGCGCTGGTCGAGATTGACGGGCGCGTTCCGCGCCGCGTCGAAGGCCGGGAAGCGCGCCGCCACTCCCCGCATCGAGGTCGCCGCATCGCTGTGGCAGTCGGCGCAGGCGCGGCCCGCGGCCCCCTCCTTTCGGCTCCACAGCGCCTCGCCGTCCAGGACCGAGAGCATGCCGGGATTGGCCGCGTCGTCCGCCTGCATCTCCCGGGTCTCGGCGCTCATGAAGGCGGATCCCGACAGCCGCCCGTCCTGCCGGCCGTCCTGCTGCGCGAGGCAGGCCACGGCCGGCAGCGCCGCGGCGAGGCCCGCCAGGGCCGCGCGCGCTGTCATCCGGCCGGGCTGCCGGGGCGTCATTCGACCTTGATCGCGACCGTCTCGGTCTGCGTCTGGCCGCGGTCGTCGGTCCAGCTCAGCGCGATCTCGCCGCTCTCGGTGGCGACGGTGGTGAAGGCGACGTAGGGGTTCGCGGTGATCGCGGGGAAGAGGTCGGCGCGGAAGACCTCCTCGCCGTTGTAGGTGCAGACCAGGCGGTTGATGATGTCGCGCGGCGCCAGCGACCCGTTGGCCAGAGGGCGGAAGCCGGTTTCCATGGGGTGCGCGATCAGCGTCTTGATCTCGATGACCTCCCCGCGCCGGGTCTGCTTGGGAATGTTGATCAGGGTCCTGGCCATGCTCAGTTCTCCACGCAGGCGGGAAGCGTGACGATCACCTCGGCCTCGTCGGACCAGTAGCTGCCGTCGGCGAGCCGGGCGATGGCCACAATCTTCTGGGAATCGCCGAGCCGGATGCGCGTCGACACCGCCGCGCGGCCGGCCCGCGGCGTCAGGTGGAACACCGCAACGTTGGGCTGGGGATTGCGCTCGTTGAACAGCGCGATCGCCTGCACGTGGTCCTCGGGCGCCATGGGATGGTCCACCGTGACCGTGACGGGGACGGAGTTGCCGTTCTCCACCAGCGGCGGCAGGTCGAGCGCGACCTTGCCCGGGCGCATCTCGGCCCCGCCGGTGAAGGCGCGGATCGCCGCCTCCATCTCCCTGGGCGTGGCGCGCGCCGGCCGGACCAGGAGCAGCGGGACGGCCGCGGCCGCGATCCCGGCGCGCAGGACCTGACGCCGCGTCGCCCCCGCCTTCTCCGTCGTCCTTACCCGTGCTTTCGCCAACCCTTGGTCCCCTCAGTTGCGCAGCGTCGCCAGGAAGGCGACCAGATCCTCGATCTCCTGGGCGGTCAGCAGGGTCCTGTCGCGCCAGGCGGCGCCGACGCGGTTCAGCCCGTCCGTGCGGTAGTAGGAGGGCATGATGGTGTCGGGATCGAGGCGGCGCCCGTCCACCAGCCTCAGGCGCAGCCGGCCTTCGGAAAGCCGTGCGCCGACTCCGGCAAGGTCCGGGGCCAGGTTGCCCTGGAAGCGCTCCTCCGGAAAGGGGCCGGAATGGCACAGCAGGCACAATCCCTTCTGCCGGCTGGCGGCAATGGCCCGGCCACGCGCCGCGTCGCCCGGCTGGCCGGTCAGCGGCGCCGGGATCTCGTCCCCGACGACGGCATAGGCCGGCTCGCCCGCCGGGGCAGGCCCAGCCGCCCGCACCTGGGCCGGCATGGCGGACAGCGCCAGAGCGAGGACCAGCCCTGCGGCGGCGCCCGTCATGGCGCCCTCAGCCGAAGGTCTCGGCGGTGACGGTGTCGAACCAGGCCTGGGCATGGGCGGCCTCGCGGGTGCGGAAGGACGCCGGCGCCTCGGCAGGGCTGACACCGCCCGCCCCTTCCACGTCGGCCAGCAGCCCCTTGGCCGGGGCATAGACCCCGGCAACCGAGATCCCGTAGTCCGGCGCCACCAGGCTGTAGCACGTGTTGATCAGCTTCGGCGGGGCCGGCGCCTCGCCGCGCAGCAGCGTCTCCACGGCGGCGGCGCAGGCCTTCGCCTGGGCGTTGGCGGCGAAGGCCGACTTCGGCATGCCGCCGGCGATCGCCGCGTCGCCGATCACATGGATGTTCGGCTGCAGGCGCGATTCGAACGTCACGGGATCGATGGGGCACCAGCCGGTGCGGTCGGCGACGCCCGCCGCAATGGCGATGGACCCCGCGCGCTGCGGCGGGATCACGTTGGCAACGTCGGCACGGTGCTCGCCGAACTCGGTGACCAGCGTGCCGGTGCCCGGGTCCACCTCGGTCACCTTGCCGCCCTCGGAGAGCGGGATCCATTCGATCAGCCCGGGATAGAGGGCCTGCCAGGCGGCCTGGAACAGCCTCTGCTTCGAGAAGGCGTCCTTGGCGTCGAGAACCAGCAGCTTCGAGCGCGGCTTGCGGGTCTTCAGGTAGTGCGCGATCAGGCTCGCACGCTCGTAGGGGCCGGGCGGGCAGCGGTAGGGGTTGGCAGGGACCGCCATCACAAAGACGCCGCCATCCTCCATCGCCTCGAGCTTTCGGCGCAGCAGCAGCGTCTGCTCGCCGGCCTTCCAGGCATGGGGCATGGCCTCCGCCGCCGCGGCGTCGTAACCCGGCAGCGCATCGAAGCGCATGTCAATGCCGGGCGCCATGACGAGCCGGTCGTATTCCAGCGCCGAGCCGTCGTCCAGGATCACCCGCCGGTTCTCGGCGTCGACGCGGCTGGCGGCACGGTACGCCACGGCCACGCCGTCGCGCCGCACGCCATCGTAGCCGAACCGCTGGCCCTCGATCCCGCGCAGCCCGGCGATCACCGCATTGCTGAAGGGGCATGCGGTGAAGACGGGGCTAGGCTCGACCAGCGTCACCGCGACGCCGGACCGCGCCAGGGCGCGCGCGCAGGCGGTGCCGGCGAAGCCGCCGCCGACCACCACCACGCGGGCCGGACCCGCGGGGCCGCCCCGGGCCAGGGCCGGCCGCGCAAGCGCCGCTGCCGCGGCGCCCAGCGCAAGGGTCCTCAGAACGGTCCTGCGGCCGGGGACCGGCCTGCCCGTCTTGCCTTTCATCGTTGGCCGGCGATCCAGTCGGCGATGGCGCGGATCTCGGCTTCGTCGAAGCCCTTGGCGATCCGGTCCATCACCGTGGGGTCACCCTTTCCCGTGCGGAAGGCAAGCATGGCGGAGGTGATGTCGCCGGCGCTGCGGCCCGCCAGCGACGGGATGCTGCCCGCCGAGTTCTGGCCGGGCCGCACGGCATGGCAGCCGGTACAGGCCTCCGCCCCGGCGGGCGCGGGAGCGCCGGCGGCCGGCGCCCCCGCGAGCAGCACGAGGCCCATCGCGATCGCAGTCCGCATCCGTCCCGTCTCAGGCCCTGCGGAGGTCGGCCGTGGTCAGCGGAACCTTCCGGATCCGCTTGCCGGTCGCCGCGAAGATCGCGTTCAGCACCGCCGGGGCAGCCACGAAGATCGTGGGCTCGCCGACGCCGCCCCAGAACCCACCCGAGGGCATCACGATGGACTCCACCTTCGGCATCTCGTCCATCAGCATCACGGGATAGCTGTCGAAGTTCTCCTGCTCGACCCGCCCACCCTTCAGCGTGATCTCGCCATGGAGCAGCGCCGACAGCCCATAGGCGAAGGATCCCTCGATCTGGGCGGCGATCTGCTGCGGGTTCACGGCATGGCCGCAATCCGTCGCCGCCACGATCCGGTGGATCCTGAGCTTCCCCTCGTCGCTGACCGAGACCTCGGCGCAGGCCGCCACGTAGCTGCCATAGCCCATATGCTGCGCCAGGCCGCGGAAGACGCCCTCCGGAGCCGGCTTGCCCCAGCCCGCGCGCTCGGCGACGGCGTTCAGCACGGCCAGGTGCTTCGGGTGGTTCACCAGCAGCCTGCGCCGGAACTCCAGCGGATCCTGGCCGGCCGCATGGGCCATCTCGTCGATGAAGGATTCGAGGTAGAGGGCGTTCTGGTTGTTGTTCACCCCGCGCCAGAAGCCCGGCGGCACCGGCGGGTTCCGCATGGCGTGGTCGATCAGCAGGTTGGGGATGGAATAGCCGAGCACCCCCTCGGTTCCGCCGGGGTTCAGCCCCTGGAAGGTCGCGGGATCGCGTCCGCCCTGCAGCGCCTGCGGGTTCACCGCGGCGAGGATCGACTGGCCCGAGATGCGCATGTGCAGGCCGGTCACGTTGCCCTGGGCATCCAGCGCGCCCACCATCCGGCACTGGGTCACGGGGTGGTAGCGCCCGTGCAGCATGTCCTCCTCGCGCGACCAGATCAGCTTCACCGGCGTGCCAGGCATCTGCCTGGCGATCAGGACTGCCTGGCGCACGTAGTCGTGGCTGGTGGCGCGCCGGCCGAAGCCGCCGCCCAGGATCGTGCGGTGGACCTCGCATTGGGGGATCGGTAGCCCGGCGGCGTCCGCAGTGGTCGCGAGCGCGGCCTCGGCGTTCTGCGTCGAGGTCCAGACCTCGCACCGGTCGCCCGTGAACAGCGCCGTGGCGTTCATAGGCTCCATGGTCGCGTGGTGCTGGTAGGGATAGCCGTACTCGGCCTCCACCAGCTTCGCGGCCCCGGCGATGGCGGCGCGCACGTCGCCGGCTTGGTTGCCGACGAAGGCCTCCTTCGCGTCCAGCCCCTCGCGCAGCATCTCGGCGATGCTGGCGCTGGAGATGCCGGCGTTCGGCCCCTCGTCCCACTCGACGGATAGCGCGTCGAGCGCGCTCTTGGCGCGCCACCAGGTGTCCGCGACGACCGCGACCCCGGTCTCGCCCACCGCGACCACGCGCTGGACGCCCGGCATGCCCTGAACCTGGGCGGCATCGAAGCTCTTCACCTTGCCGCCGAAGACCGGGCAGTCCCGGATCGCCGCGTGGACCATGCCCGGCAGCTTCACGTCCATGGAGTAGACCTGCCTGCCGGTGGTCTTGTCCGCCGTGTCGAGCCGGGGCAGCGGCTTGCCGGCGATCTTCCAGTCCCTGGGGTCCTTGAGCTGGACCTCGGCTGGCGGCTGGAGCGTTGCCGCAGCGGCCGCGACCTTCCCGTAGGTCGTCGTGCGGCCGGACGGGCCGTGGGTTATCACGCCGGCCGAGGTCGAGCATTCCGCGGCTGGCACGCCCCATCCGTCCGCCGCCGCCTGGATCAGCATCTGGCGCGCGGCGCCGCCGCCCTTGCGCATGTAGTCCTGGGAGTCGCGGATGCCGCGGCTGCCCGCGGTCTGGAAATTCCCCCAGACGCGGTTGCGCGCGACGTTCTGGCCAGGCGTCGGGTATTCGGTGGTGACCCTGGCCCAGTCGCAGTCGAGCTCCTCGGCGACGAGCTGGGCGAGGCCGGTCAGCGTGCCCTGGCCCATCTCGACCCGGCCGATGCGGACCACCACCGTCTCGTCCGGGCGCACCACCACCCAGGCGTTGATCTCGGGGGCGCTGGCGGCTGACTGCGACGTGCCCGGCGCCGTCTGCGCCGCGGCGGATGCCGGGAACGGCACGTGGAAGCCCAGCGCCAAGCCGCCGGCCGCGGCGGCCGCGCCCGCAAGGAACCCGCGCCGCGATGGACCGTGTGCGATCTCCATCCCGTCCTCCCTCGATGCTGGCTCAGCCACGGCTGGTCTCCCCGCCCTCGGCGACGAGCCGGATGGCGGCCCGGATCCGGTTGTAGGTGCCGCACCGACAGATGTTCGCCATGCCGGCGTTGATGTCCTCGTCGCTGGGGCGCGGGTTGTCCTGGAGCAGGGCGACGGCGGCCATGATCTGGCCGGACTGGCAGTAGCCGCATTGCGGCACGTCGAGCGCCACCCACGCCTTCTGCACGGGGTGGCTGCCATCCGGGGACAGCCCCTCGATGGTGACGATCTTCTGGCCGGGCTCGACCGCGCTGACCGGCAGGGTGCAGGACCGCACGGCGGCGCCGTCCACATGGACCGTGCAGGCTCCGCACTGCCCGACGCCGCAGCCGTACTTGGTGCCGGTCAGGCCTGCTTGCTCGCGGATCGCCCAGAGCAGCGGCGTGTCGGGCTCCACGTCGAAGTCGTGGGCGGTTCCGTTGATTATGAGACTGACCACGGGATGCCTCCTGTCTCGACGGGGAGCGGGGTCCCAATCCCCCTTGTGATCGGGGGTGGGACTGATTGTTACTTTTTCAATGATAGACCCTATCCCCGTCGAGGCCGGATGGGCAATCCCACCTTCGGTCGAGCGCTCGGACCGGTCGGGTGCAAACCCGCTATTCCATGCGTGCCACAGGACCGTGCTGGCGCAGGCGTGCGCGGCGGGCTACATCCACGCCCGAGATTCGGTGGGGCGGGGACGGCATGGCGGGGGGCGTGGAGTTCGAGGTCATCGCGGCGCTCTTCGCCGTCGCCGCGGTGGCCGGATGCTTCGACGCCATTGCGGGGGGCGGCGGGCTGCTGACGGTTCCGGCGCTGCTGATCGCGGGACTCGACCCTGTGGCGGCGATCGCGACCAACAAGTTGCAGGGTTCGGCCGGGACGCTCTCGGCGACCGTGGCCTTCGCCCGGCGGGGGCTGATCGGCTGGCGCTCGGCCCTGCCCTTCGCGGCGGTCGCGGCGCTCGCCTCGGTCGCGGGGGCCCTTTCGGCGAGCTCGCTGCCCGCGCCGGTGCTCGCCGCCATGGTGCCGGTCCTGCTGATCGGGATCGCGGTCTATTTCGCGACCGCGCGGCGCATGGGCGATGCCGATGCCCATGCCCGGATCCCGGCCCTGGCCTTCGGCGCGACCGTCGTGCCGGCGGTCGGCTTCTACGACGGCATCTTCGGGCCCGGGGCGGGGTCCTTCTACATGGTTGGCTTCGTGACCCTGCTGGGCTACGGCGTGGTGCGCGCGACCGCCCATACCAAGCTCGCGAATGCAGCCAGCAATGTGGGGAGCCTCGCCCTGTTCGCGGCGACCGGCGCCGTGGTCTGGCCCGTCGGGCTTACCATGGCGGCGGGGGCCGTGCTGGGCGCCCAGATCGGCTCCCGCCTCGCGATCCGGCTGGGCGCCCGGCTGATCCGGCCGCTGCTGGTCGTCATCTCCTGCCTGATGGCCGTGCGGCTCCTGGCGGATCCCGCCAATCCGCTGCGCCAGGCCGCAGCGGCGCTGCTCTCCGCCGGCTGATCATCCCGGGGCATTGGCGGGATGGCTAGGTCGGCACAGCCCTTCGGACGATCGGAACCTGCGGCTTCAGGGCGTATGCTCGCTGCGCGCCGGGCTGTGCCCCGGCCCCTGCCGTCCCGGCACGGGTTTTCGCGCGGCCGGCATTTGAACTCGCCGGCAAGCGCATCATGTAGTGTACGAACCTCCGAGAGGATTCCAGTGAGCAAGTACGAGGAACGGGTCTACATCTCCTCCGGCAACGCGAAGAAGAGCATCGCGGCCATGCGCAACCAGCTCGCGATGCTGAAGCGGGACGTGGAGCAGTACTCCGCGCGCAAGCCGGGCGGCCCCATGGTGATGGCCCTCAAGGAGCAGATCCGCAAGCTCGAGGGCGAGATCGCGGATGCCGAGGCCAACAAGAAGCGCGAGCGCGAGGCCCGCGCGGCGCAGGATTCCGAGATTGGCGGAACGGGCGAGGACGGGCAGTCCCGGGGCGGCCTCCGCTCGACCTCCAGCCGCTTCCCGCCGCGCCGCCGCGGCCCCTGACACGGTCCCGGGCAGCGTGTCGGCCGGGGGAAAGCCGAGGGAACGCCCGATGGACGAGGATCCGCGGGACCGCCGCATCCGCCGCCTTTCCGAGGCGTTGCGGGCCGCCGGGCAAGAGGCGGCGGCGGCGCGTGCGGCCCTGTGCGAGAACGAGCTGGTGATCCGGCTGGATACCATCCAGGACCTTGCGCGCAAGGCGCTGGACGAGGAGGACGGCCAAGCCGGCCGAGCGGGCGTCATGGAGTGACGCGGATCCCCCGCCGTTGCAGGTGGGAGATCCGCCTCGCGAGCGCAGCCGGCTCAGAAGCCGACGCGGACGCCGATCTTGAAGAGGTGGGCGGTGTCGTCGTCGATACCGTTCCCGCCATTGTTGATCCAGACGAAGCGATACGCGGGGACCACCGAGACGTTGGGGGCCACGGCGTAGCTGAGGCCGGCCTCGGCCTGGAGCAGCAGGTCGGTCGAGCTGTCGCCGTCGAAGGTCTCGCTCTGGCCGCCGAAGCTCACCGTGACGTCGTCGATGCTGGAGTGGGCGAGCCCGATGCCGGCGCCGAGATAGGGCGTGAACGCCGTGCCCGTCTGGATGTCGTAGTAGCCGTTGACCGACGCGGTGAAGATGTCGATGTCGGCATCGGCGCCTAACTCGAGGCCGCCGCCCGTGACCGTGTCCACGCCCGAGCGGGCGTATCCGAGCTCCAGCTCGCCGCGGAAGGGGCCGGACTTGTAGCCGACGGCGCCGGTGATGGCGTATCCGGCGTCATATTCGAGCTCGCCCGAGACGCCCTCGGCGGTGCCCTCGCGGTCGCGGAGCTGGAGATAGCCCGCGCTCAGGCTGCCGTAGAAGCCGTCCTTCTGCACGACTTGGGCGAAAGCCGGGGCGGACGACAGCAGGGAGGCCGCAAAGGCGAAACATAAAGTCTTTTTCATGATTGTTTTTGATCCCAAGAGCGGCACGTTTATGTGCCGGCCGGGAAGCTATGCAGCGGCCGCGCCCGGTGCAACGAGACGTTACGGACGGATGGCATGTTCGCCAGCCGCGGTGGCGTCCGTGCAACACGCAGCTGCGGCGCTGCCGGAACCGGGGCTTTCAAGGTCCCGCAGGATCGGGCAGTCAGGCCGGTCGTCGCCGTGGCAGGCGTTGGCGAGGTCCTGCAGCGTGTCGCTCATGGCGCGCAGCTCGGCGATCTTGGCCTCCAGCTCACGGACATGCTCCAGCGCGATGCGCTTGACCTCGGCGCTGGCCCGGTTCCGGTCGCGCCAGAGACCGACCAGATGCCTGATGCGCTCGATCCCGAAGCCCAGCGTCCTGGCCCTTCTCACGAAGCGCAGGATGTTCACGTCCTGGGGCGTGTAGACCCGGTAGCCCGAGGCGGTCCGCCCCGCCTCGGGGATCAGGCCGATACCCTCGTAGTAGCGGATCAGCTTGGCGCTGACCCCGCTCGCCTTCGACGCCTGGCCGATGTTCATGCCGTCCTCCCTTCGCCCCGCACGTCCTGCGTGCCGGAACGCGTGTCGGGGCGCCAGCCCCGGAGCGTCAGCGCGTTCAGCACGACGCTGACCGAGCTCAGCGCCATGGCCGCGCCGGCCAGTACCGGGCTCAGATACCCCGCAGCGGCCAGCGGGATACCGACCACGTTGTAGGCGAAGGCCCAGAACAGGCCTTGCCGGATCTTGGCGTAGGTGCGGCGGGACACGTCGATGGCGGCGCCCACCAGCGCGGGATCCCCGCGCATCAGGGTGATGCCCGCCGTGTGCATCGCGACGTCCGTCCCCGTCGCCATGGCGATGCCGACATCGGCGGCGGCCAGGGCCGGGGCATCGTTGATGCCGTCGCCCACCATGGCGACGACCTTGCCGTCGTCCCGCAGGATCTCGACGATACCGGCCTTGTCGCCGGGCAGCACCTCCGCGAAGACGCGGTGGATGCCGAGCGCCGCCGCCACCATCCCAGCTGCGCCGCGGTTGTCGCCGGTCACCAGCGCCGTCGCGACTCCGCGGGCATGCAGGGTGCGCACCGCCTCGGCGGCGCCGGGCTTGACCCGGTCCCCGAACGAGACGAGGCCCAGGACACGCCCGGCCGGCGCCGTCTCGGCGAGCCAGGACACGGTGCGCCCCTCCGCCTCGATCGCGGCCGCTCGCAGCGCCAGGTCCGCATCGGCGAGGCCGGCTTCGGCGATCAGCCGCGCCGCGCCCAGCGCGAGCGCGCGGCCCTCCACCGTGCCGGACACGCCATGGCCCGCCAGCGCCCTGAATTCGGCCAGCCCCGCCGCCCCGAGGCCCTCTGCCGCCGCGCGGCTCCGGACGGCCCGGGCCAGCGGATGCTCGCTGCCCTGCTGGAGGGACGCGGCCAGGCGCAGCACCTCCGCCGCGTCCGTGCCGGGGGCCGGAACGACGTCCACGACCTCGGGCCGGCCTTCGGTCAGCGTCCCGGTCTTGTCGAAGGCCACGGTGGTGACGGCGTGCGCACGCTCCAGCGCCTCGGCGTCCTTGATCAGGATGCCGTGGCGCGCCGCGGCGCCGGTGCCGACCATCACGGCGGTCGGCGTCGCAAGGCCCAGCGCGCAGGGACAGGCGATCACCAGCACGGAGACGGCCGCGATGATGGCGGCCTCGGCATCGCCGGCCAGGACCCACCAGGCCGCGAAGGTCGCGGCGGCGACCGCCAGAACGACCGGTACGAAGACGGCGCTGACGCGGTCCACCGTGCGCTGGATCGGCGCCTTGGATGCCTGGGCCCCCTCCACCAGCCGCACGATCCTGGCGAGCGCCGTCTCGGCTCCGACCGCCGTGGTCTCGACCAGCAGTAGCCCGTCCAGGTTGATGGACCCGCCGGTCACCCGGTCGCCGGCGGCCTTCTCCACGGGGATCGGCTCGCCGGTCAGCATGGACTCGTCGACGCCGCCGCCGCCCTCGACGATGCGGCCGTCCACGGGAACGCGCTCGCCCGGGCGGATCACGACCAGGTCGCCGGGCCGGACATGCCCGATCGGCACCTCGACCTCGGCGCCGCCTCGGCGCAGCCGGGCCCTGTCGGGCCGCAGGCCCATCAGCGCGCGGATCGCCGCGGCGGTCTGGCCCTTGGCCCGGGTCTCCAGCCACTTGCCCAGGAGCACGAAGGTGATCAGGACCGCCGAGCCCTCGAAATAGAGATGCGGGTCATGGCCGGGATGGGCGGTCGCCAGCATGTAGGTGCTGAGCCCCCAGGCCGCCGTGGTGCCGATGGCGACCAGCAGGTCCATGTTGCCGGCACGGGCGCGCACCGCCTTCCAGGCTGCCCGGTAGAAGCGCGCGCCGAGCCAGAACTGCACGGGCGTTGCCAGCAGGAGCTGGACCCAGCCCGGCGGCATCACGCCGATCCCCAGGAGCTCGCCGGCCATGCCCACGACCAGCGGCGCCGAAAGGGCGGCCGCGATCAGGACGTGGCCGAGCTCGCGGCGGCTGCGCGCATGCGCCGCGTCCGCGGCTCCCCCCGCCGCCTCGTCCGCATCGGGGGTGATGGGGCGGGCATGATAGCCGGCCTTCTCGACCGCGGCGACCAGGGCGGCGGGATCCAGGGCATGGCCGGTCACGCGCGCACGCTCGGTCGCGAGGTTCACCGAGGCCGCGGCGACCCCGGGCACCCTGGCCAGCGCACGCTCGACGCGCCCGACGCACGATGCGCAGGTCATGCCCTCCAGCTCGAGGTCCAGCTCGGCCGGCACGGGCTCGTATCCCGCCTTCTGGACAGCCTGCACAACGGCGGCCGTGTCCGGGACGGACCCCGCGAAGGCGACATGCGCGCGCTCGGTCGCGAGGTTCACGGCGACGTCTGCGACGCCGGGCACCTTGCGGATCGCCCGCTCGACGCGCCCGACGCAGGACGCGCAGGTCATCCCGCCGATCCCGAGATCGATCTCCGCGGCGGCATCGATCTCCGGGGCGGGGGGCCGGGTCTCCGGCGCCCGTTGGGCTGCATGGGCCATGGTCGGCTCCTGTGGTTCTCCTGCCGCCATCACAGATGGACCTTCCAAAGATGGGAAGGTCAAGGGGGCCTTTCATCCGCCGCTGCGAGGCCCGTGAATTTCCTGCGCCGGACGATTATTCCCCTTGCTGCAGTGCGGCCGCCGGACCATATGGTTCGTACTGTCGCAACAACAGAAAGGAGGTGATCCTGTGTCTCATTGTCTTATGCCGCATCCGCGGGTCATGGCAGCCAGGATCGTCGCCTCCAGCAAGATCTTTGCTTGAGCTGACGCTTACTGGTCCAACCGCTATTGCGGTTTGACAATGGAAAGGCCGCCCGAAAGGGCGGCCTTTCTTGTTTGGGCAAATGATATGCTTTCCTGGGTCTTGATGGACTGCATCGGTTCTGTCTGGCCCATCCCCAATTGCATATGCCTTCTCATATCCCTGCGTCCCCCGCGGTCTGCCGGGTTCGGAGGTATCCCGGCCGGGAACCCCCGGAACCCCCGGCTGTTCTGAAATCTTTCCGCAGTGCAGCAAAGGCGCAGCTGCGGATCGACGCTCATCACCGAAAACTCACCAGGGGAGAGGGCCCATGCCCCTTTCAGCCGGCAGATCCGTGGTCGTGATCACGGGCGCTTCCAGCGGCATCGGCCGCGCAACGGCCCATGCCTTCGCCATGCGCGGAGCCAGCCTCGTCCTCGCCGCACGGCGCGCCGACATGCTGCAGGACGTGGCGCGCGAGTGCCGCGCGCTTGGGGGCGCGGCGCTCG
Organism: Arenibaculum pallidiluteum; assembly: GCF_017355985.1. Classification (GTDB taxonomy): domain Bacteria; phylum Pseudomonadota; class Alphaproteobacteria; order Azospirillales; family Azospirillaceae; genus Arenibaculum; species Arenibaculum pallidiluteum. Next base: position 42,921 of record NZ_JAFIQU010000028.1, on the reverse strand, counting down.
CCGTGCCCACCGACGTAACCGACGAGGATCAGGTGCAGGAGCTGGCACTGCGCGCACTCGAGCGCTTCGGCAGGATCGATGTCTGGTTCAACAATGCCGGCGTCGGCGTCTTCGGACGCTTCAAGGACATCCCGTCGGATGTCTGGCGGCGGGTGATCGAGACCAACCTCTTCGGCTACGTCCACGGCGCGCGGGCCGTGATGCCGGTGTTCCGCCGGCAGGGCCGCGGAATACTGATCAACAACGCCTCCATCGTCGGGCGTCTGGCCAAGCCGGACTCCACGGCCTATGCGACGAGCAAGTTCGCGGTCCGCGGCTTTGCCGAGGCCCTCCGCCAGGAGGTGCTCGACCAGCCCGGCATTCATGTCTGCACGATCCTGCCCGCAGTGATCGACACGCCGTTCTTCCACCACGCCGCAAACTTCAGCCACCACCGCGTGCGTGCGGCACCCCCGGTCTACACGCCCGAGAAGGTCGCCGAAACCGTCGTGGCGCTGGCCGGCCGCCCCCGCGCCGAGGTTGTGATCGGCGGGGCGGGAAAGGTGGCTGTCACCCTGAAGCGGATCGCCCCGGGCGTCATGACGCGGATCAACGGCCGTGCGCTGAACTACGGCTTCCTGGCCTCGGACCCGTCCCCGGAGACGAAGGGAACCCTGTTCGAGCCCATGCGCGACGGGCGGCCGGTCCGTGGCGGCTGGCGGAAGGGGCCGAACGATGGCGGGGTGCCGCTGCTTGCCACGGCGCTAGTGGCGGTGCCGCTCGGCATGCTCGCGCTGAACCGGTGGCGCAGGTCGGCGTGATCGCCGGCCGCACGCAGCCCAGGCGCGCTCTACGAAAGGAATAGCTCTCCCAGCTTTGCGGGCGCCGGCTCTCAAGGATTGTTTGCCTAACTGGATGGTCCCCGCTCCCATCCGGGAGGGTTGGGACTGCTACGGAAGGCGAAGAGGCCAAAGGCGTGATGAAGCTGGGACGGATCGGCGCGGCCGGGGGGCATCGATGACGGAGGGGGCTGCCAGCAAGGAGGGGATCCGCGTCATCGCGAGCAAGGTCTATCGCGGGCCGAATCTTTTCGGCGATATCCCCATGGTCCACATCCAGGTGGATCTGCGGGCGCTGGAGGCATGGCCCACGGACCGGCTGCCGGGGTTCTCGGACAGCCTGCTCGCTCTGCTGCCGGGGCTGCGCAGGCACGGCTGCAGCTACCAGGAGCCCGGCGGATTCGTGCGCAGGCTGGAGGAGGGCACCTGGCTCGGCCATGTGGCCGAGCATGTCGCCCTGGAGCTGCAGACCAGCGCCGGCTCGCCGGCGACGCGGGGCAAAACACGCTCGGTCAAGGGCCGGCCTGGCGTCTACGACATCCTGTTCCAGTACCGCGAGGCAAAGGTGGGGTTGCTTGCCGGGCGCTTGGCCCTGCAGCTCGTCGATTCCCTGCTGCCCGAGGATCTCCACGGGGTCGAGGGGCTGGACCTGGCCTACCGCGACGACCAGGAGCCGGTCCTGTCCGGCGCCTTCGACCTTTCGGCCGCGCTGGATCTGCTTCGGCGTATGAACCGCAAGGTGGCATTCGGGCCGACGACAGGCGCCATCGTGGCCGAGGCCGTACGCCGCGGCATTCCCGTCCTGCGGCTCGACGACCTCAGCCTCGTCCAGCTCGGCCACGGCAGGCAGCAGCAGCGGCTGCGCGCCAGCATCTCCGGGATGACCTCGTACATCGCGACCGAGACCGCGAGCGACAAGAACCTGACGAAGCTGATCCTGACCGAGGCGGGCGTGCCGGTCCCCAAGGGCGTGGTCGTGCGCGGGGCCGAGGAGGCCGCCGTGCAGGCGGCCCGGCTCGGCCATCCCGTCGTCACCAAGCCGCTGGACGGGAATCACGGGCGCGGCGTCAGCCTCGGGCTCGTCACTGCGGACGAGGTGCGCTGGGGCTACGAGCAGGCCGCGCGGCACGGGCGCCGCGTGATCGTCGAGCAGCATTTCCAGGGTCGCGACTACCGCGTCCTGGTCGTCGGCGGCGAAGTGGTCGCGGTCGCCGAGCGCGTGCCGGCCCATGTGGTCGGCGACGGCGCCGGCACCGTCGCCGCCTTGATCGAGGAGGTGAACCGCGATCCCCGGCGCGGCGAGGGGCACGAATCCGTGATGACCCGGATCACCGTCGACGACCATGTCCTGGCCCTGCTGGAGCGGGCCGGCCTGGGCCTCGACAGCGTGCCCGAGGCCGGCCAGGTCGTCTGGCTGCGCGACACCGCCAATCTTTCGACGGGCGGCACGGCCATCGACCGGACCGACGAGATCCACCCGGAGAATGCCGTCATCGCGCGCCGCGCGGCGCAGGCCATAGGACTCGACATCGCGGGGATCGACCTGATCGCCCCCGACATCGCGCGCTCGGTGCGCGACACCGGCGGCGGAGTCGTCGAGGTGAATGCCGCGCCCGGCTTCCGCATGCACCTGGAGCCCTCGGCCGGGCGCCCGCGCAACGTGGCGCGCCCGGTGGTCGAGATGATGTTCCCCCGCGGCACCGCCGGCCGGATCCCCATCTTCGCCATCACGGGCACCAACGGCAAGTCGACCACCGTACGAATGCTGGCGCACATCCTGCGTCACCACGGCCTTTGCGTCGGCTTCACCACGACGACCGGCGTCTACGTGGACGGCGAGCGGATCGCCGACTGGGACGCCAGCGGCCCGCGCAGCGCCCGCATGGTTCTGCGCGACCCCACGGTGGACGCCGCCGTGCTGGAGACCGCCCGCGGCGGCATCCTGCGAGAGGGGCTGGGCTTCGACCGCTGCGACGTGGGCGCCGTCCTGAACGTCGAGGAGGACCATCTGGGGCTGAAGGGTGTCGAGACCATCGAGGACCTGGCCTGGGTGAAGTCCGTGGTCGTCGAGGCGGTGCACCGGGACGGCCACAGCGTGCTGAACGCCGACGACCCGCTGACGGCGCGCATGGCCCGCCGCGCCGGGGGCCGGACGGTTTACTTCTCCATGCGCGGCGGCGACGACATGCCGGAACTCCTGCGCCGGCATGTCGGGCGCGGCGGCCTCGCCGTCCTGCGGGAGCACGGCGCGCGGGGCGGCGAGATCGTGATCCACGAGGACGGCGAGCGCCTGTCCCTGATGTGCGCGGCCGAGATTCCGGCGACCTTCGGCGGGCTGGCCGAGTTCAACATCCAGAACGCCCTGGCCGCCGTCGCGATGGCCCATGCCCATGGGGTGCCGCTGAAGACCATCCGGGGCGCGCTTGCGGCCTTCTCGACCTCCTTCGAGCAGTCGCCGGGCCGGCTCAACGTCTATGACGGCCACGGCTTCCGCGTGCTGCTGGACTATGCCCATAACCCTGCCGGAATGCGGGCACTGGGCGGGCTGGTCAAGGGGCTGCGCAGCCAGCACCGCCGGGTGATCGGTATGGTGAACATTCCGGGCGACCGGCGGGACGACGACATCCGCCAGATGGGGGAGATCGCGGCGGGCATCTTCGACGAGATCGTGTTCCGCGAGGATCCCGCGCGCCGCGGCCGCAAGCCCGGCGAGATCGTCGACCTGCTGGCCGAGGGAGCGTTCTGGGCCGGGTTCCCGCGCGAGCGGACCCACTGCATCCTCGACGAGCAGCAGGCGGCCAATGTCTGCCTGTCGCTGGCCCAGCCCGGCGACCTGGTCGTGCTGACGCCGACCGAAGTGGAGGACATGTGGAAGCAGGTCCTGACCTTCGACCCCGCGCGCGCGGTACGGCCCGGAGAGGACGGGCAGCATGACGACCGGAACCGGCTGAGGGGCGTTGCATGAAGAGGGACGGATCCGGGGGCGACCAGTCAGGAGGCGCCGGCAATTCCGGTGGCGCTGCAGGGCCCGAGGGCAGGCCCGGGCGCGGACCGCTCGTGATCATCGGCGGCGGCGAGGACAAGGAGGGGGAGCGCACGATCCTGCGCGAGGTCGCGCGCCGTCTCGGCGGCGGCAAGCTGGTGGTCGCGACCGTCGCCTCGCACGCGCCCGAGGGATACTTCGATGCCTACCGCCGCGCCTTCCAGGACCTCGGGGTCACGGAGATGGAGGAGCTCTACGTCAACGAGCGGTCCGAGACCGCGGACGAGGCGAAGCTGCGGATGTTCGACGGCGCCGCCGGCGTGTTCTTCTCGGGCGGCGATCAGCTGCGCATCAGCAGCCAGATCGGCGACACGCCGGTGGAGCTCCGGGTCCGCGAGATCTTCGAGGCCGGCGGAGTCGTCGCCGGCACCTCGGCCGGCGCGTCAGTGATGAGCGACACCATGCTGGTGAAGGGGCCGAACCGGGAATCGTACCGGATCGGCGATCTTCACATGGCCCCGGGACTGGGCCTGATCCGCGACGTGATCATCGACCAGCACTTCGCGGAGCGCGGCAGGATCGGACGGCTGCTCGGGGCCGTCGCCCACAACCCGCGGGGCCTCGGGATCGGCATTGACGAGGACACGGCCGTCGTGGTCGAGGGGAACCGTTTCCGCGTGATCGGCAACGGCGCGGTCTACGTCGTCGACGGCCACGGCGTCACGCATTCGAACATCGCCGAGGCCGAGCCGGAGCGCGCCCTGTCGATTCACGACGTGCGCCTGCACGTCCTCAGCACTGGCGATTCCTTCAACCTGGCCGAGCGTCGGCCGATCTTCCTGGACGAGACGAGGAAGTCGAGCCAGGCGCGGACGCGGGCGGCGGCCTCCTGACCGCCGTGTGCAGGCCGCCGCGCTCCGGTCAGGTCAGCACCAGCCCTTCGCCGAGGTCCTGGAGGGTGGAGGCCGTTCCGGTCTGCACATAGACCGCGATCAGCTCGGCCAGCGCACGCAGCGAGGACAGGTGCGTGCGCTCGTAGCCGTGCGAGCTGTCGGCGCCGAAGCAGGCCAGCGCCGTTCGCAGGTCGTAGCCGGCCTCGATCACGCCCGCGGCGTCGCTGCGGTAGAAGCGGAACACGTCGCGCTGGTGCGGGATGTCGTGGGTCCGGCACAGGCCCAGCAGCTTCTGGGTGAGCTGCCGGTCGAAGGGGCCGGAGCTGTCGGCCATGGCGATGGTCACGCCGGTCTCGCGGCTGTTCTGCCCGGGGGCCGGCGTCGCGATGTCGATGGCCAGCACCTCGGCCACGTCGCGGTCCAGCACGGCGCGGGCGCCCGTGCCGATCTCCTCGGATACCGTCAGGACGAGATGGCAGTCGACCGGCAGGGTGATGCCAGCGTCCAGGATCGCCTTGGCCGCGCCCAGCATCGCGGCGACGCCGGCCTTGTCGTCGAGATGGCGCGCGTTGACGAACCCGCCCGGGTCGAACTCGGGCTGGGAGTCGATCGCGACGAAATCCCCGACATTGATGCCATGGGCGAGGAGATCGATCTCGCTCGCGCACTGCGCATCGACCCGCAGCTCGACATTGGTCCAGCCCACCGGCTGCTCGTCCACGCCCGTGTTGAAGGCGTGGCCCGATGCCTTGAGCGGCAGGATCGTCCCGCGGTAGCTGCCCGTATCCGTGAACAGCGTGCAGCGCGCGCCCTCGGCGAAGCGGGCCGACCAGGTGCCGATCTGGACGAGCTCCAGCCGACCGTTGGGCTTCAGCGCCTTCACCATGGCGCCAAGCGTGTCGACATGCGCGACCACGGCGCGGTCGTTGCGGCTGTGCTTGCCCACGAGGTCCGCGCGGATGGCGCCCCGGCGGGTCAACTGGAACGGGATGCCGAGGCTGCGCAGCTCCTCGCAGCAGAAGTCCGTGATCTGATCGGTGAAGCCCGTCGGGCTGGGGATCTCGAGAAGGCGGCGGAGCAGGCCAGTCACATAGTCCATGTCGATGGCCGGCCGTTCGATGACCGGTGTCGGCGTGAAAGCCTGATCCATACCTTCTCCAGTTGCGCGTTCGGCGGTCCTAAGGCGCAGAATAGGGGAACAGCAGATCGACGAAGCGTTCCGCAGTCGGCTGGGGCTCGTGGTTGGCGAGCCCGGGCCGCTCGTTGGCCTCGATGATCACATAATCCGGCCCCGAAACGTCCTTGACTAGAAGGTCGAGCCCGACCACCGGGATGTCAAGAGCGCGCGCTGCCTCGATCGACGCATCTACCAGACGTCTGTGCAGCCGGTCTGTGACATCATGCAGCGTGCCGCCGGTATGGAGATTGGCGGTCTTGCGCACCGCCAGGATCTGGCCGTCGGGCAGCACGTCGGTCATGGCGTAGCCGGCGTCGCGCACGCAGCGCTCGGTCTCGCTGTCCATGGGGATCCGGCTCTCGCCGCCGGTGGCGGCGGCTCTGCGGCGGCTCTGCACCTCGATCAGCTCGGCGATGGTGTGCTCGCCGGTGCCCACGATCTCGGCCGGGCGGCGGATCGCCGCCGCCACGACCCGGTAGTCGATGACCAGGACCCGCAGGTCCATGCCGCTGACGAACTGTTCCAGCAGCACGGTGCTGCAGAAGGCCTTGGCCCGCTCGATGGCGCTGGCCAGCGTGCCGGGATCGCGCACGTCGACCGTGATGCCCTGGCCCTGTTCCCCGCGCGCCGGCTTCACCACCACGCTGCCGTGGCGTTCCAGGAAATCGCCGTCCGCCTCCGGCCCCGCGGACACCGTCTGGTCGGGAACCAAGAGCCCCGCCTTGGCCAGCACCCGCCGCGTCACCGCCTTGTCGTCGCAGCGGCTCATGGCGATCGCGGAGGTCAGCTCGGTCAGGCTCTCGCGGCAAATCACGCTGCGGCCGCCATAGGTCAGGCGGAAATAACCGGCCTCGCAATCGAGGACCTCGACCGCGATGCCGCGGCGGCGGGCCTCGTTGATGATGATCATCGCATAGGGGTTCAGCCGCGCGTCCGTGGTCGGGCCGGCAAACAGCTTTTCGTTGATCGAGTTCTTCGTCTTCACGGCGAACACCGGCACACGTTGGAATCCCAGCTTGTCGTAGAGCGCGATGGCGTTCTTGTTGTCGTGCATCACCGACAGGTCCATGAAGGCCCGGCCGCGCCGCTTGTAGTGCTCGGCCAGGGCGCGGACCAGCGCCTCGCCGATCCCGGGATGGGCCGCCTGCGGATCGACGGCGAGGCACCACAGCGAGGAGCCCCGCTCGGGATCGTCGAAGGCCAGGACGTGGTCGACGCCGATCACGGATCCGACCACGGCGCCGGTGCCCTTGTCGATCGCCACCAGCGGCGTCAGCACGCGGCTGTCGCGGGAGGACCAGTAGAACTCCTTGTCGACCTGGACCATGCCGCGCGCCGCCAGCACCCGGTTGACCTCGTCCACGTCCTCGCGGCGGCGCATGCGCATGATCTCGATGCCCAGGGCGCGCCGCCGGCCCGCCCGGTACCGGGACAGGTGCAGGCGGTAGGTGTGCGAGGGGTCCAGGAACAGCTCGGTATGGGCCTGGGACAGGACCACGTGCGGATCGTTCAGGTAGATCGCGATGTCGCGCTGCCCAGACCGTTCCTCGCGCATGGTCCGGATCAGGTCCTGGGTCTCGGCGAAGGTATGGGCGAAGATCAGCCGGCCCCAGCCGCATTCCACGATCGCGCGCTCGGCAGGGGCCGAGGCAGGCGGCTCTTCCCCGGCCCAGCCGGTGTTCGCCATGCCGTCGAGCCACAGGGGGGGAGGGGTCAGCCTGAACTGGTGATTGTGGGGCATCTTCGTCTCAGAGGCCGTGGATCTGCAGCCAGGATTCGAGCAGGGCGACCTGCCAGAGCTTCGAGCCCCGCAGCGGCGTGATGTGCGCCTCCGGGTCGGCCAGGAGCCGCTCGACATAGGCCGGGTTGAAGAGCCGCCGCTCGCGCGCGGCCGGTTGGTTCAGCACGTCGCGGACCATGTCCAGATAGGGGCCGCGGAGGTATTTCAGGGCGGGCACCGGGAAATAGCCCTTGGGCCGGTCGATGACCTCGGCTGGCACGACGCGCCGCGCCGCCTCCTTGAGGACCCATTTGCCGCCGTCTCGGACCTTCAGCCGGCCCGGGACCCGGGCCGCCAGCTCGACCAGCTCGTGGTCGAGGAAGGGTACGCGCCCTTCGAGCCCCCAAGCCATGGTCATGTTGTCGACCCGCTTCACGGGGTCCTCGACCAGCATCACGGTGGTGTCCAGGCGCAGCGCCTTCTCCAGCGGGCCGGGTGCACCCGGCCGGGCGAAATGCCCTTCCACGAAGGCGCGGCTGGCGTCGTGGTCGGCGAGCCAGGCGGGGTCGAGCGCCTCGGCCATCTCCCGGTGGTCGCGGTCGAAGAAGACGCCGGCATAGGCGCCGACGGGATCGGCGGCATCCATCATGGGCGGGTACCAGTGGTAGCCCGCGAAGATCTCGTCGGCTCCCTGGCCGCTCTGCACGACCTTCACGTGCCTGGCGACCTCCTGCGAGAGCAGGAAGAAGCCGATCGCGTCGTGGCTGACCATGGGCTCGGACATGGCGCCAATGCAGTCGGCCAGCGCTGGCAGCGCGCGGCTGCTGTCGATGAAGAGCTTGTTGTGGTCGGTCTCGAAGCGCTGGGCGATCAGGTCGGAGTACTGGAACTCGTCCCCGCGCTCCGTGCCCACGGTCTCGAAGCCGATCGAGAACGTCTTCAGCCCGGTCTGGCCGGCCTCGGCCAGCAGTGCGACGATCACCGAGCTGTCGAGGCCGCCGGACAGCAGAACCCCGACCGGCACGTCGGAGACCAGCCGTCGCTCGACCGCCTTGCGCAGGCTCGCCAGGACGGCGTCCTGCCAGTCGCGCTCCGAGAGCTCGGCATCACCGGGGCGTGGCTCGAAGGACAGCGTCCAGTAGGTCTCCTCGGTACGCGCGCCGTCGGGCTCGATGGTCAGGAGCGTCGCCGGCGGCAGCTTCCGCACGCCCTTCAGGATCGTGCGTGGCGCCGGCACCACCGCGTGGAAGCTCATGTAGTGGTGCAGGCCGACGGGATCGATGGCCGTGTCGATCCCGCCAGCCGCGAGCAGCGCGGGCAGGGAGGACGCGAACCGCAGGCCGCCCCCGATCTCGGCAAGGTAGAGCGGCTTGATGCCGAGCCTGTCACGGCCGAGCGTGACCCGCCCGCTGTCGCGCTCCCAGATCGCGAAGGCGAACATGCCGTAAAGCCGCTCGACGAAGCGGCGGCCCCAGGCATGGTAGGCCTTGAGCATCACCTCGGTATCGCCGTGCGAGAAGAACCGGTAGCCCTTCGCCTGCAACTCGGCGCGCAGCTCCGGATAGTTGTAGATGCAGCCGTTGAAGACGATGCCGAGCCCCAGCTCCGCATCCACCATCGGCTGCTGGGCCGCCGAGGACAGGTCGATGACGCTGAGCCGGCGGTGTCCGAAGGCGAGCCGCCCCTGCGCGAAGATGCCGGCCGCATCGGGCCCGCGGCGGACGAGGACCTCGGCCATGGCCTCGACAGCCGATAGGGCGGCAGGACGTCCGTCGAACCGGATCTCACCACTGATGCCGCACATACGACCCCTTCCCTTAAGTACGGGGTCGCCCGGTCAACGACGCTTCGACCCCTGCCCTGTTGTTCTTGACGGGTGGGCAACACGGGCCGATGGAGAAATGTTGCCGAGTCCAGACCGAAGACGTACTTCCGACGATCAGCGCGGCAAGGCCGCCGGGCCTGCCGGCCGCATGGGGTGCAGCCGGAAAGGTCCGCGCAACCGCCCCGCCTGCGCGGATGTTGAGGCCGCGGGCATACAGGACGGAGGCGGCCATGGCGCGGGCATCGGCGATCGCGGCGGCGACGGTTGCGGCAGCTCTCTGGCTCGGCGCGCCAGGGGTACGGGCGGAGCCGCCAGTGGATCCCTCGGGCGGCCTGCCGATCACGATCGATGCCGCGTCCCGGATCGACGCCGGCGAGCGGGAGCTGAAGCTCCGATTCGGTTTCGAGCGCACGGACGGCGGGCGCAATGCCATCGTCGCGGATCCCGAGGTCGAGCTATCCCTGGCGCGCGGGCTCTCGGTCTCGGTCGCGCCTTCCTACACCTTCGGCAGCGCAGAGGACGCGGATCGGGGCGATGTGGGCTTCCAGCTCGAATACAACCTGGTGGAACCCCGCGATGGCGGGTTCGGCCTGACCATCCAGCCCGAGATCACGCTTCCCTACGGCTCCGGAGACGAGGCCGCGCAGTTCGAGCTGATGCTTCTCGCCAGCCGCGGACTTGGCACGGGGAAGGATGCGCCCCGGCTGCACGTGAACCTGGCGTGGCGCCACCTCGTGGACGCGGACCCCGACGAGCGCGCGGACCGCACGTTCGCGGCAGTCGGCGCCAGCCTGCCGGTGGGCGGGGCGACGGCGCTGGTCCTCGACCTCGTGCGGGAACCCGCCCGCGGCCGGGACGAAGTCGACAAGTTGGTCGAGGCGGGATTGCGCCATTCCATCGCGGAGGGCTTCGTGCTTGCCGGCGGCGCGGGCGTTGGCCTCGGCCCGGATTCGCCCGACTTCCGTCTGCTTTTGGGACTGCAGCGCGCGTTCTAGGTGCCCCCGACCCGGGGCGGGGATGTGCATTCGCGCGCGCGTGGTACTCCGATCCCTGTGCTGAACGCCGGCCGGCGGGAGGGTTTCATAGGGGTGCTTGTGGCCGCCCCCGCGGCCAGGGCATCGGCCGCGGGTTCGGCGGCGAGAGGATGGGACGATGAGCCTTCGGCGGGGTGGTGGCCAGGACGAGGGTCGCCGGCGCTCCTCCATCGTGGCGCGATTTGCCGCGATTCCAGCCTTACGCGGCGTGGCCGGCATCGCCTCCGGGACGGCTCTCGGGCAGGTCCTGACGATCCTTGCCTATCCCATCCTCATGAGGCTTTTCGACCCCGCGGATTTCGGGCATTTCGCGCTGTTCGGCGCTATCGTGATGACCGCGGTCGTGGTGGCCAGCGGCCGCTACGAGCTGGCCGTGGTCCTCGAGCGCGAGGATTCCGGAGCGGCGAACGTGCTCGCCCTCGCCCTGGGCCTTGTCCTGGCGACATCGGCGGCGACCGGGTTCTTCCTGGCCGTGGCAGGCGTGCCGCTGATGCGCGTCCTGGAGATCGAGAACCTCGTCCCGCTGCTGCCGCTGTTGCCGCTCTCGGTGCTCGTCCATGCGGGCTACCAGGTACTGTCCTACTGGCCGACCCGGCGAAAGGAGTTCTCGCGCCTGGGCGCAGCGCAGCTCTCGCGCTCCTTCGGCGTATCGGCGTTCCAGCTCTCGATGGGCTTCGCGCATACCGGCGCCTTCGGGCTCGTGCTCGGGCAGATCCTGGGCCAGGGCGTCGCGATGCTCGTGCTCGCGCGGCAGGTCTTCGCGCGCGGCTGGCGCGACCTCTGGAAGTCGGTGGACCGCGATGGCATCCTCCGGGCCGCGCGGGAGCACCGGCATTTCGCGTTCTACAACGCCCCCATGTCGCTGCTGTACTCCACCGTGGTGACGGCGCCGGCGATCCTGCTGACGCCGTTCTTCGGTCCCGTCGCGGCCGGGCTCTACTGGTTCGCCTACCGGCTCCTGGAGCTGCCGGTCACGATGCTGGGCGACGCCGCCTGCCGCGTCTTCTATCAGCGCGCGGCCGAGCTGCACCGCACCGGGCGGCCCATCGGCGGCGCCTTCCTGCGGGCCAGCGGTGGCCTGGGCCTGGTGGCGCTCGGGCCGGCGCTGGTGCTGGTGCTGGCAGGGCCATGGCTCTTCGAGTTCGCCTTCGGCGCCGAATGGCGCGAGGCCGGTTCCTACATCCGCTGGATGGCCGCGTGGTGGCTGGTGCGGTTCGTCTCGCTGCCCTCCTTCATGCTGATGCCCGTGCTGGGCCTGCAGCGGCGCTTTCTGGCCCTCGAGCTGGCCGTGCTGGTGCCGCGGCTGGGCGTGATCCCGCTGGCCGCCATGCATTCCGACATCTACGGAGCAGTGATCGGCTATTCGCTGGTGGGCCTGCTGCACCATCTCGCCGCCACGCTCATCGTCCTCCACCGGGTCCGGCGGCACGACCTCCAGCTCGCCGCCGAGCCCCCGGCGCTCCGCCCGGGACCGCCCGGCCGGGAGCCCGCCGCAGCCGTCGGAGCCGCGTCATGAGCCAGAAGCCGCGCCTGCACCATCTGGACGCCGCGCGTAGCTTCCTGATGCTGTTCGGCATTCCCTACCATACGGCGCTGATCTATGCGCCGGACGCCCATTGGCGCGTCGCCTCGCCCGACGTCAACGGGGCGCTGGGGCTTCTGGCCGAGCTGCTCCACGCCTTCCGCATGCCCTGCTTCTTCATCCTGGCAGGCCTGCTGGTGCCCGCCGTGCTGTCGCGAATCGGGGCCGGGCGCTTCGTCGCCACGCGGGCGCGGCGCCTCCTGCTGCCCCTGGCGACGGCGGCGCTGACGGTCGGGATCCTGCAGGTCTATCTGGTCTACGGGCTGGCGGCGGGCGAGGCGAACTTTCTGCGCTTCGCGGCCTCGGACGCCTTCGTCACCGCGTGGCGCTCGGGCGCCTGGGTCCTTCACCTGTGGTTCCTAATCGACCTCTTTCTCTACTGCGCCATCGCGGCGGCGGGGTTCGCCCTCCTGCAGGCGCTGGGCGTGCACGGCTTGGCCGAGCGGGTGGCCGGCGCCGTGCCCGATACGCTGCGCAGCCCGCTGCCGCTGCTGGCCCTGGCGGCCGCCTATTCCGTGGGGGTCTCGGGGCTCAGCCGCGCCGTGCCCGCCCTGGACGGCTACATGCTGTTCGGCACAGTCGAGATCCAGCGGTTCCTGTTCAACCTGCCCTTTTTCCTCGGGGGCCTGCTGCTGGGCCGCCTGCCCAAGGCCTTCGACCGCCTGTCCGGGCCGAGTCCGCTCTCCGTGCTGGCCGCCGCGGCGGCGATCGCCGCATTCCTGCTGCTACCCGACACCACTTCGGTGGCCGGAAAGTTCGCGCACCACGCCCTGCGGGGCATCGCCGCCTGGATGGGCTGCCATCTGGTCCTGTCCTTCGCGCGCTCGGTCTTCGCTGCGCCGAATGCCACGGTGCAGCGCTTCACCGCGGCCGCCTTCACGGTCTACCTGCTGCACCATCCCATCGTGCTTGCGGGTGGCCTCCTGATGCTGGGAATCGGACTTCCGCCGCTCGCGGAGTTCGCAGCGATCGCGCTCGTTGCCGTCGCCGTGCCCTTCGCCATCCACTTCCTGCTGATCGAGCGGTATGCGCTGCTGCGCCTGCTCTTCAACGGTGCCGACGGGCCGCGCCGCGGCGCGCCCGCTGGTGCGGCTACGGCATCCACGGCCGCCGCCGCATCGCCGGCAGCCTCCCCGGATCCGGTCGTCACGCGGGCGAGCTGAGCCCGGATCCAAGCTTTGTCGCAAAAAGGGCCGATAATTCGCCCCTCTGTCGCGGCATTGTCACCCCGATGACAAGGTTAATTATCTCTTAATTCGGGCCTCTGGCCGACCTGGGCGGCAGCGGCGGGCGCAAGCCCCCGCCGTACCGTCCTCGGCTCGACCGGCGTGCGACCTTCCGCCGCCAACCGACGAGGAGGCACACATGGCTTACAATCCCCTGTCCATTTCGCCACTGGCCGACGGCTACGTTCCCTGGGACGGCGCCAAGCCCACGAAGTATCTCTGGGTTTCGCCCAAGGGCAGCAATTCCAACAGCGGGTCCGAGGGATCGCCGCTGAAGACGATCCAGGCCGCCGTGGAGAAGGCGGCGCCTGGCACGGCCATCATGGTGAAGGCCGGGACCTACAACGAGTCCGTGCAGCTCACCAAGGACGGCTCGTCCAGCAAGCCGATCTGGCTGACCTCAGCCGACGGCGAAGGCGCCGCGAAGATTGTTTCGTCCTCGGGCTCGAAGGGGCCGATCTACGCCCATGGCGAGGACAACTGGGTCATCAAGGGCTTCGCGATCCAGGGCGGCAAGAACGGCATCCAGTTCTCGATGTCCGGCAACAACCTCAACAGCATGGGCAGCCAGGGCCTGGCCAAGAACGTGGTGATCCAGGACAACGTCATCACGAGCGCCAAGGAGGACGGCATCAAGCTGTCGCAGGCCCAGAACTTCGTTGTAGTCGGCAATACCGTCAAGAACGGAGCCAGCCAGGAAGGGCTCGACAACGTCTACACGACCAATTCGGTCTTCGCTTACAACACCTTCAAGGACTTGAAGGGCCTTTCCGCGATCACCGTGAAGGGGGCGTCCTCGGACATCGACGTCCACCACAACTTCATCGACGGCATCAAGGCCGACGGGATCGTGGTCGGCGGCTGGTCGACCAACGCAGGAACGCTGTTCCCGAAGAGCGGCTACGAGGCCCGGGACATCGACGTCCACAACAACGCGATCCAGGATGTCGGCAAGCGCGCGGTAACCGTGCTGTCCGGCTGGGACTCGGAGGTTCGCGACAACAAGTTCGACCCGCAGGGCGACTACATGACGGTCGCCCATGTGGACAAGGACAACCTGGGCTGGATCTCCAAGAACGTCCACTTCGCCGACAACATCACCAGCAGGAGCGACTGGCTGTCGATCGGCGGCGGCTCGAAGAACGTCACCCAGTCCGGCAACGACGCCGATGGTTCCTGGTCCGTGAGGGCCGGAGCGGACCACCCCCCTGGCGGGGGCGGCGCGAGCGCTTCGACTGCCGAGGTCCTGTCGGCCGAACTCGAGCCCGCGGCTGCGCCGGCCGAAGCGGAGGAGGAGAGCGCCCCGCAGAATGACGCTCCTCAGAATGACGCTACGCAGGGGAGCTGGAAGGACAGCGCCGCCTGGACCAGCACGCTCCATGGCGCCAGCTCCCAGGGCAAGGTGGACACGCTGAACGGCACGGGCGCGCACGAACTGCTCGACGGGCGGTCCGGGGCCGACAGAATGATCGGCGGCGGCGGGGACGACACCTATGTGGTGGGCCATCCGCTCGACGCCGTGATCGAGAAGGCCGGCGGCGGTACCGACACCGTCCTGATCCATACGCCCGGCTGGACCCTGCCGGCCCAGGTGGAGAACATCGAGATCCGGCTGGCCGGCGGCACGGCGGCCGTGACGGACAACACCCTCGACAATGTCCTGGTCGCCCAGGACAGGTCGCAGGACCTCTTCCACTTCGTCGAAGACAACGGCCACGACCGGGTGGACGGGTTCGAGGTCGGTCAGGACCGCATCGAGCTCGACGGCATCACGCAGTCCGAAATCACTGTGCAGCACCGGGATGGGAACCTGATCCTCGACCTTCCCGGCGACAACTCCATCACATTGACCGGTCTGGGCAGCTCCGTCGGGCTGCTCGACATCCTGAACTGATCCCTCACTGATCCCTCACTGATCCCTCCGGGATGATCCTCTCCAGGGAGGGTTGTCCAAGGCCGGCCAACTCCATTCCGGCCTTCTTTCAAGACACGCACGACGGTTACGGGGCGGCGCAGGCTCAGGCGCGGTCACCGGCACGGCAAGCTGGACGGAACCCGCCAGGGGTGGGAGCGTCCCGGTTTTGTCTCCGGAATGACCTCGGATCGTCTTTGCCTGTCGCCGCCTTGTCACGCCTGAAAGGGGTACCACCAACGTAAGTATGTGCCACCGAACGTTGGGAAACGGGCAGTGCCACAGCCAAAGGTGTGCCGCGCCCTCCCGACCCATGAGTTTGGAACGGGCCCAGGGGCGTGCATGCCCCGGACGTTCCGGGGCGCGGGATCTCCCGGCCCGAAGTATCAGGAGGCACAATGGCTTACGATCCCCTTTCCATCAGCCCGGTGGCGAATGCCTACATCCCGTTCGAGAATGCGAAGCCCACCAAGTATCTTTGGGTCTCGCCGAATGGCAGCAACAGCAACTCCGGCAGCCAGGGATCGCCGCTGAAGACCATCCAGGCGGCAGTGAACAAGGCAACCCCCGGGACGGCCATCATGGTCAAGGCGGGGACCTACAAGGAGTCGGTGCAGCTCACCAAGGACGGCACCACCGACAAGCCGATCTGGCTGACCTCGGCCGACGGCATCGGTGCCGCCAAGATCGTCTCGTCCTCGACCTCGAACGGGCCGATCTACGCCCATGGCGAGGACAACTGGATCATCAAGGGCTTCGAGACCCAGGGCGGCAAGAACGGCATCCAGTTCTCGATGTCGGGTTCCGACATCCGGAAGATGGGCGCCCAAGGCATGACGAAGAACGTCGTGATCCAGGACAACATCATCAAGAACGTGAAGATCGACGACGGCATCAAGCTGTCGCAGGCCCAGAACTTCGTCGTTGTCGGCAACACCATCGAGGGTGGCGTCGGCGAGGAGGGCCTGGACAACGTCTACACGACCAACTCGGTCTTCGCCTACAACACCTTCAAGAACCTGAATGGTCTCTCTGCCATCACGGTGAAGGGTGCATCCGAGAACATCTCGATCCACCACAACTACATCAAGGGCATGAAGACCGACGGGATCCTGATCGGCGGCTGGTCCACCAACACCGGGGCGCTGTTCCCGAAGACCGGGTTCGAGGCCAAGAACATCAAGGTCGAGAGCAACGAGATCCTGGATGTCGGGAAGCGGGCGATCAACGTGCTGTCCGGCTGGGATTCCCAGGTCAAGAACAACTACCTGAACCCGAAGGGCAGCTACGAATCGCATGCCCATGTCGACAAGGACAACAGCGGCTGGATCTCCAAGAACGTCCATTTCTCCGGCAACATCACCGGCGGGGGCGACTGGCTGACCATCGCGGGCGGTTCCAAGAACATCACCCAGTCCGGCAACAGCGCGAGCGGTTCCTGGTCCGTGAAGACCGGCGCCGCGAACCAGCCCGGCAAGGCCTCGCCCGCCGCGGCGCCGTCCGAGGCAATGCCCACTGAGGCGAAGCCGTCCGAGGCTCCGTCGTCCGAGGCGCCGGTCTCTGGCTCCTGGAAGGCCAGCGCCGCCTGGACCAAGACCCTCTACGGCTCGAACACCCAGGGCAAGGCGGACACGCTGACCGGCACCAGCGCCAAGGAGTATCTGGATGGCCGCTCGGGCAACGACACGATGACCGGCGGCGGGGGTGACGACACCTACGCGATCGGCGCTCCTGGCGACAAGGTCGTCGAGAAGGCCGGTGGCGGGACCGACACCGCGCTGCTCTGGGGCAACAGCTGGAAGATGGCCTCCCACGTGGAGAATCTGGAGATCCGCCAGACCTCCGGGAAGCCGGTCGTCACCGACAACGACCTCGACAACCTGCTGACGGCGCAGGCCAGGACGGCCGACCTCTTCAAGTTCGTCAAGGAGAACGGCCACGACCTGATCAAGGGCTTCGTGGTCGGTCAGGACCACATCGACCTCGATGCGAGCGTGGCGTCCTCGGCCGTGAAGGTGTTCTTCAAGGACGGGTCGATGGTCCTGGACTTGCCCGGCGACAACTCGATCACTCTGGCCGGCGTCGGCAACGGCGTCACGCTGGACGACGTCCTGGCCTGACCTTCGAAGTCACGGCTGCATTCGGCTGCATCCTGCGGGGGCCGGCGGATTTCCGCCGGCCCTTCGCGCATGCATGCCCCGGTGCGGCAGGACGGGATCAGCAGCCGAAGAGCGGGGGAACGGAGGCCGGCGGCCGCTTGCGGCGGGGCACGTCTTCGAAACGCCCGCGCGCGGAGTCGAACACCCGCTCGAACTCGCGTTCGGAGACCAACCAGCCGCGCGGGCGGTTCGGGTCCGCCGGCGGCAGGTCGTCGTCATCGGCATCGGTCTCGTCGTCGAGATCGAGCACCGGCTCCTCGACCGTTTCCCGGGGCTGCAGCGCCTGGACGGGACGGACGGGAAGGAGCGGCTCGAAGACGAAGACGCCGTTGTAGGGACGGAGTCCGACATTCATGGTTTCACCCGATTCCTGTTCCGCGAACCTCACGCCGGACGAACGCGCGGCGCGATCGAAAGGGGCAAATTTCCTGTAGGGCTAGCCAATCGGCCGGACCCAAGATCATCCATGCGAGTCCCGTCGGGCGGATGGACGGGTTGCGGAACGCCTTCGCCGGGTACACGTTTCAGGGGTGCGCGCCGGAATGCGGCGCGGTTTTCCCAGCAATCCCGAGAAGGTATCGACCCGTGATGGCTTCGGCGCACGACGACATCGAGGCGATGGTGAAGTTCTTCGACCGTGAAAAGGGCTACGGTTTCGTGAGGGTCTCGGACGGGTCCCCGGACGCGTATCTGCCGGCCGCCGTGATCGAGCGGTCGGGGCAGGGCAATCTCGAGGCGGGCACCGTGATCTTCTGCGAGATCATCCCCGGCCAGCGCGGCCCCGAGGTGAGCGCGATCCACTACGTCGACCGGCCCCTGAGCCGCCTGCCGCATTGACGCCAGCGCGGGCGCGACGGCCCGCTGCGGCCCGGACCCGCGCCCGCACGCTCCCGCCGCACGCCCCTGCTCGGGTGCCCCGCACGTGCCTCAGTTCATCCTGTGGGGCGGCTCCTGAGTCTCGAGGGCGCCGAGCAGCGCCTCCACCTGGCCCTGCAGGAGCTCGAGGCGCCCTTCCTGCGCGGCCGCCTGCTCGGCGAGCTTGGCGATGGCAAGCTGCATGGTCCTGAGCGTCTCGACCTGCTCGACCTGCAGCCTGACGACCAGGTCCCGGAGGGCGACGAAGGCATCCAGCATCTCGTCGTTCATGGCGGTGCCTTTCCGAGGGGCGGCCGGTCGGCGCTAGCGCCGCGACCGGCTCATGTTCTTGCGGATAATCGCGACGATGATCAGGGTGAAGCCTGCCAGGCGCAGGAGATAGATCCAGCTCTGCTCCTCGCGCACGATGTTGCCGAGGGCCAGCACCGCCTGGTTCAGCGCCAGCAGCAGGAAGGCCGCCGAGAAGATCACGAACAGCGAATCCCGCGTGCGGTGCCAGAATTTCAGGAAGAAGATCCCGGCAATCACATAGCCCATGGTGATCATGCCGGACAGGAAGGTGTATGCCGTGGCGTCCATCAGTCCGCGTCCCAGATGAAGCCGTAGAGAAGGATGCCGAGACCTGCCAGGACCGAGATATTGCGGAAGGGCAGGAGGTTGATCTCGGTCGGAAAGACGACGACGTCGAGGAACAGCATGACGTTGTTCATGGCCAGCAGGATGAAGCAGAGCACGGCCCACAGGAGCAGCCTGCTCCGTGTCCGCAGGTAACTTCGGGCCAGCAGAAACGTGCAGAAGACCGCTGTTGCGAAGCACAGGAAATAGACGGTGGACTTCAGCGCTTCCATAGTCATTCCTTCCCACGGAGGCGAAACGCGTCCGCGAAGATCTGCACCTTGCTGTCGGGGGCGGAGAAGATTTCCCGGATGACGACGGACGGTTTCTGGGCGTAGGCCATCTCGATCTCGGCGACCCAGTCGTCCAGCATCGGCGCCGCCGGCTGGTAGCGGAAAAGCCCCGGCGTCTCCTCGACGAGCAGGCCGGCCTGCTTGAGATTGCCTAGCCCCTCGCGGACCACCAGATCGCTGCTCCGGGTCTCCTGGATCAGCTCCTCGGCCGACCAGGAGCGGTCGGCGCAGCGTCGCATCAGGAGCAGCAGCTCCAGCGCCCAGACGGATTTCGTCGTGCCCTGCAGGAAGCGCCGGGCATCCTCACCGATCATACCGCTCCCTCGTGCCGGCCCGGCGCCCACGTCTTGGCGGTGTTTGGGCGGTTCCAGGCCCGCGGGGCCGGCGTTGCTGCCGATGGCCGGTTCGGAATCCGCCGTGTCTCAGGGGGACGCTCATGGTGGAACGATTTCGTAACTGTGCCTGGAGGAGCTACCATGGCTGCGCCGGAAATCGCAAAAAGCAAATCGCCAGCAGGACTTTCTGCATATCCGACGAAGGGCCTATGGCGGAGGCGAAGGGCAGGCGCCTTCGGTCCCGCCGATCAGCACATGTCCATCAGCCCCAATGGCGGCGATCACGATGGACGTGGATCCACCGATTGCCTATATGGCCCCGTCACCACGACCGACATTCGGACAGAGACATGAACGCCAAGGAAGTGGAAAAACTGCAGGCCTTCCTCCAGCGGACCTTCGGCAACCGCACGATCCGGGTCGCCCCGGCCAAGGGGAAGGGCCCGTCGGAGGTCTATGTCGGCGACGAGTTCATCGCGACGCTGGACCGCGACGAGGAGGACGGCGAGGTCTCCTACACGCTGACCATGGCGATCCTGTCCGAAGACCTGGCCTGACCCAGGGTCCTGGCGGAGGGACCCGACCTCGGCCCCACCCTCGGCCCCGCCCGCGCGGCCTGGTGCGCCGAGGGGAGGGGATCGCGGGGCGCGCCTGTCATTGCTGCGCGGATGCGCGGGAGCGCTGAGCAGGGGCATGGTCGCCGCGTCCGGGTCGCTTCGGCGATCCGCTGGTCGCCGCGACGCAAAAAGGCTATGTTGTCCCAACCTGACGTCGCAGGGAGCCTGCCGTGCTTCGCATCGCTTTCGCTGCGGCCCTCGCCGTCCTGGCGAGCGGTGCCGCCCATGCCGACTGGCAGTACACGCGCTGGGGCATGACCCCCACCGACGTGCTGAAGGCTTCCAAGGGCGCCACCAGGATCGTGGTCGAGGTCAAGCCCGCGCCGGGCGTCGAGTATCCCGGGCTGAAGGGGCATCACCACACCGACCTGCTGGCCTACGAGACGCGCTTCTTCTTCAACGACAACCAGCTCGCGCGCATCGACCTGCTGCCGGCGACGCAGACGCTGGACACGGCCGATCTGGTGGAGACGAAGCTGCGCACCCGTCTCGGCGATCCGGTCTCGGAGACGGTCGCGGGCGCCGGGCGGGTTCTCGAATGGCGCGACGAGCCCCGAAAGAACCGGATCATCCTGCAGGTCGGAAAGGACGGGGATACCGATCCGCTGGCCGTCCTGAGCTTTACGGTCCTGACGGACGAGCAGGGCTGACGCGTCCGCTGCGGCGTCTGTTTCGATATTTTCTTGCTTTTTAAAGACTGATCGCTTTGCTCGTATTGCTGGCAAGACGGCCGGCCTGACGCTACCGTGATCACTGCCGTGCCGTGAGCGCGGAGAGACGCGCGAGGCCGAGCATGGGTTCCGTGATTCCCTTCCCGCTGGCCAGGGTGGTCACGGGGCCCGACGCGGCGAACGCCCTGACGAACCGCCTCGTCGGCCGGATCCATGGCGAGTTCGCGGCAATCGCGGATGCCGTGGGTGCGAGTTCGCGCGCGCTGGAGGAGGGCCTTCGCAGATTCGGCGACGGGCTGGGTCAGGCCCAGGAGAAGATACGCCGCAACGCCGGGTTCCTGCGCGAGATCCAGGATGCGACCGAGCTGGCCGAGCGCGACCCCGAGGCCGCCGCCCTCCTGCTGGCAGAGCTGCGCGGCCGCGCCGAGGCCTGAGCCTGCCCCTGGAGTCCTGTGGCCGAGATCCGTGTTCCGCCTGTCGCGGCAAGGCGATAAGCTGCTGCCAATGTGCGGGATGCGGCCACAGGGGATGACGCCGGGCCTATGGAGATGTGCCTTGTCTATGTCAGCGCCGCGACGCGGCCGATGGGCGAGGACGACCTCCTCGCGCTTCTGCGGCAGAGCCGGCGCAACAACGAGCGCACGGGGGTTACGGGCCTGCTCCTCTACATGGAGGGGCGGTTCATGCAGGCCCTCGAGGGCGAGCAGGATACGGTCCTTGCCCTCTACCGGCGGATCGCCATGGATGCGCGCCACAGGGGCGTGACGACCCTGATCAAGTTCGCTATCCCGGCCCGCAGCTTTCCCGACTGGTCCATGGGATTCGCCGATATCGACGGGATCCAGGCAGAGGACCGGGCGGGGTTCAGCCCGTTCCTCCTGCCCTCGTTCGACGACCGCGCCTATGCGGACTCGCCGCACCAGGCGATCCGGCTGCTTCAGCGGTTCCGGGACCGCCTGGGTCCCGGCGGCGGCTCAGCCGGGCTTTCCTGACCGTACCTCCGTGCCCTCGATCGGGTTGGTGGGCTTGGTCGCGTTGTGGGCGTCGCTGGCCTTGCCGGGCTTGGCATGGCGCGGCTCGTCCGCGTTGCGGTCGGTCGGCGGCCCTTGTGTGCCGTGCGGCTGGTCGGCCTGTCCGCCGATCCTGTGCAGGTCCTTGTCCTGGCCGTCCTGCGCCTTTGCCATGGGATCCTCCAGTTCGGTGCCGGTCAGGTGCCAACCCCGTCGGCGCGAACTGGTTCCGGCGCTTCAGCGTGGGGCGCAGCGGAAAGGCATCACCTGGATGTCGCGCCAGACCCCGCCCGTCACGTAGGGGTCACCGGCCAGCCACGCGTCCAGCGCGACGCGGTCCGGGAGCTCGGCGATCACGGCGGACCCGACCATGCGGCCGTCCTCGTCCAGGATGGCTCCGCCCTCGATCAGGCGTCCGTCCGCGAACATGGGCCTGACATTGGCGAGATGAGCCTCGCGCGCCGCCATGCGCCTTGCCGGCGCCCCCTCGTCCTGGCCGTCGCGGGCAATGATCAGGAACTGCATCACGTCTCTCCGTAACCGGGGGCCGTATGGGGACCCCGGTCCAACGCGGATGGGGCCGCCCCCGTGAGGATAGCGCGGAACTCCCGGCGCGGGAGAGGTCCGTGTTCCGGGGCGCGGGCGCCCGCAGATCGGGGTGCGGCTGGCATGACCGGCGCATGTCACCCGGCAACTGTCTCCGCCCGGACAGATCGCGCGCGAAAAAGTCGCAAACGCTTTACCTGCACACCTGCATTGCAGGATTATATATCGCGCACGATCTGATCGTATGAGATGGTCCTCCCACCCCAGCACGGGACACCAACACACACCCAAGCGACACCAACCCAACCACCCAAACAGCAAAGGAACCCACGCCATGAAGACCCTGACCCTCGCCGCCGCCCTGATCGGCATCCTCGCCGCCGCCCCCGCCATGGCCAATGGCGAAGGCAGCGCCGGCACCAACCAGTTCCACGGCTCCAGCACTCTCGTCTCCTACGGCGCCCAGCCGAGCGCCCGGGCCGAGACCGGCTCCGTCGCCGTCCGCCAGGACGCCGCCACGCCCGGCCTGGCCGACAAGGCCCTGGTCTGGGGCGAGGCCGCGGTCGACCCGCTCTACGACAACCTCTCGGCCCAGAGCCTGGTCATCGCCACCGCCGGGCAGCCCGCCGCCACCGCGATGGCTTCCAGCGAGACCGACTTCAGCCGCGCCTACGCCAACTGACCGCCGGCCCTGCCGAGCATCCAGCCAGCCGAACCCGCCTTCAAACCCCCGACCACCCAACCAGCCAGACCTGAAAGGACCCCCGACCATGAAGACGCTGTCCATCGCTGCCGCCCTGATCGGCATCCTGTCCGCCGCCCCGGCCTTCGCCGGCGAAGGCAACCCCGGCGTGAACCAGTTCCACGGCGCCTCCGACCTCGTCTCCTTCGGCGCCCAGCCGAACCTGCAGGGCCCGGCGCCGGTCGCGGTGCGCCAGGAGGCCGTCCGGAGCGCGCAGGGCTTCCGTTCGCTGGTTTCCGGCGAAGCCGCGGTCGACCCCATCTACGGCAACCTCTCGGGCCAGGACTGGGTCCAGATCGCCGGCGGGCAGCCCGCCGCCTCCGAGATGGCCTTCGGCGAGACCGACTTCAGCCGCGCCTACGCCAACTGACGGGTGCGCCCGATGCCCGAGGTCCAGCGCCCCTTCCCAGGCCGAATGGTCCGGGAGGGGCGAATCCTCTCGGGTGCCGGCTTTCCCGGGCTGATGGCCTGGTCGACACGCCGGAGTGGGCCGGTGCGATGCGTGCCCGCTGCCGGTATCCCGCTGCAAAAATGCTAACAGGCGCCTCTGCGCCGGTGCCGTCCGCCGCAATCCTGCCCCGTGCAACCGGCAGGGCGTCGCGCCGCCCCCCTGAAGCATAGTGCACTCATGCCCAGCCCGCTCTCGACGGTTCGAAGCGCCGCGGCCACGGCGCCCGTCGCGGCAGCCCTGTGGATGGTGCTCGCGACCAGCGCCTTCTCGGTCGTCAACCTGCTGATCCAGGTCGCCGCGCGCGACCTCCACCCCTTCCAGATCGCGTTCTTCCGGAGCGCCTTCGGCTTGGCCGTGATGCTGCCCTGGGTGTGGCGCATGGGCATCTCCGGCCTGCGAACCGAGAAGCTCGGCCTTTACGCCACGCGGTCGCTGACCGGCGTGGCTGCAATGCTGAGCTCGTTCCTGGCGGTCAGCCTGCTTCCCCTGGCCGAAGCGGTTGCCCTGGGCTTTACCCAGCCGCTGTTCACGACGATCGGGGCTGCGCTGGTGCTGGGCGAGGTCGTGCGGGCGCGCCGCTGGACCGCCGTAGCGGTCGGCTTCGTGGGCGTGCTGGTAATCCTGCGGCCGAGCACCGACGCGATCTCCTGGCCGGCCCTGATCATGCTGGTCTCGGCCGGCTTCGCGGCGGCCTCGGCGCTTCAGGTGAAGGCGCTCTCGCGCACCGAACCGGCGGTCGCCATGGTGACCTATATGAGCCTCCTGATGACACCCATGACCCTGGCGCCAGCGCTCTTCGTCTGGCAATGGCCGGAGCCCGGCACATGGGCGGTCGTGGTCGTGCTGGGCGCGATCGCCTCGCTGGGCCAGATCGGGATCAGCCGCGCCATGGCCCTTGGCGAGGCCTCGCAGGTGATGCCCATCGATTATCTAAAGCTTCCGATTTCCGCCCTGCTGGGCTGGCTCGCCTTCGGCCAGGTGGTGGACGCGTGGAGCTGGCTGGGCGCGGCGGTGATCGCCGGCTCGACCCTTTACGTCCTGCACCGCGAGGCGCTGGTGGCGCGCCGCGCCCGGCGCTGATCGAGCTGCCCGACAGACGGCGCTTAGGCGCCCGCCTGCCCCGCGGTACCGCCGCGCGGCTCCGCTCCCTCGGTGCCGCCGCGCGCCAGGGCCGCTGCGGCCCGCTCGCGGTGGGACGGCAGGATGGCGCTGCGCACGGCCTGGACGGCCGCCGCCAGAACCGCGGCATCGTCGGTGAAGCCGAGTCCCGCGATCACGTCGGGCACCATGTCGGCGGGCATGATGAAATAGGCCAGCGCCCCCAGGAGCGTCGCCTTCACCCGCCACGGCGTCACGGGGTCTAGCGCGGCGTAGTAGGCCGCGAGCAGGTCGGCCGCGAAGGGAATCCGCTCCATCGAGGCGGCGAGCTTGCGCCAGAAGCGCCGGCGCACCAGGCGCTCGTCGCTCTCGACCTTGCGGGGATCGGGGCTTTCGGCGGAGGTTCCGGCATCCATCATGCCTCCTGATATGGGCGCGCCGCCGCGTCCCCGCAATTCCGCCGGAATGGGCAGCCCCCAGGAGCGGCGGGCGCTGCCGCATGCTACGGGGAGCCCGGATGGACCCTCGACAGGAAGTCCCGCGTCAGCGCTACGGCTTCGTCGAGATTCGTCTCCAGCAGCCAGTGGCCGCCGTCGAGGAGGTGCAGCTCTGCATCCGGCAGGTCGCGCAGATAGGCACGTGCGGATCCCTCGGGCATGTATCCGTCCTGCGGGCCCCAGACGATCAGCGTCGGCGGCCTGTGTTCGCGCAGATAGGCCTGGTAGCGGGGGAACCATGCGAGGTTTTCCTTGAGCCCTGCGATCACGCCGATGGCGATCTCGCGTCTGCGCGGCGTCATCAGCGACCAGTGAAGCCGCCAGAGGTCCGGCGGGATTCGCTCGGCGAGCGCGGGACGGACGTCGTTCAGGAACTCGTCCCGGAAACCCTCCTCGCTCACGGCTTCTCCGAGCGCAGCGCGGCGCTCGGGCGTCGGGTCCCTGAAATACGCCTTAAGGGGCGCGTATTTCGGGCCGAGCTCGTCCTCGTAGATGTCGCCGTTCTGGATGATGAGCGCGGCGATGCGCTCGGGGCGCCTCATGGCAAGGCGCAATCCGATCTGCGATCCGAAGTCGTGCAGGTAGATCGCAAAGCGTCCCAGCCCGAGCCGCATCGTGAACCGATCCAGGAAGTCGGCATAGCCGTCGAAGCCGTAGGCGAAATCCTCGGGCGTGTCGCTGTACCCGCATCCTGGGAAGTCCGGCGCCACCAGCCTCCAGCGGTCCGCAAGGCGCGGCATGTAGTTGCGGAACTCGTAGGACGAGCAGGGATAGCCATGCGGGAGGAGAATCGCCGGCGCGTCCTCCGGTCCGGCTTCCCTGTAGAAGACGCCGAGCCCGTCCAGGTCCATTCGGCGGTGTCGTACCGCCTCGCCACCGCGCGTCATCGCCTTCGCCCCTTGCTGTCCTCCGGTCCGGCCGCCGTCAGCTGCGGCGGGCACGCCTTCGAGAACAGCGCAGCGGCCAGGGGCTCACGCCTGGGGGATTCCGTTCCTTAGGTCTATGCTCCAGGGGGCGTCCCGGGACCTGCATCCCGTGGACAGGGCGAAGGCCGAAGGGAGGAAACATGCAGATCCAGGGTCACTCGGCGATCGTGACGGGCGGCGGCTCCGGCATGGGGGCGGCGACGGCGCGGATGCTGGCAGGCTGCGGCGCCCGGGTGGCGCTGCTGGACGTGAACCGCGGCGCGGCCGCCACCGTGGCGCAGGAGATCGGCGGCATAGCCATCGGCTGCGACGTCTCTGACGCCGGCAGCGTCGAATCCGCCCTTGCCGAGGCGCGGGCGCAGCACGGCGCCGCCCGCATCGCGGTGAACTGCGCCGGCGTCGCGACGGCCGGGCGCATCGTCGGGCGGGATGGGCCGCTGGACCTTGCGGCGTTCAAGCGCGTCATCGACGTGAACCTGGTGGGCACCTTCAACGTGCTGCGCCTCGCCGCATTCGGCATGTCGGCGCTGGATCCGCTCGAAGGCGGCGAGCGCGGCGTGATCGTGAACACGGCCTCGGTCGCGGCCTTCGAGGGGCAGATCGGCCAGGCCGCCTATGCGGCCTCGAAGGGCGGCGTCGTCAGCCTCGCCCTGCCCGCCGCGCGCGAGTTCGCGCGCTTCGGCGTGCGGGTGATGACTATCGCGCCGGGCCTGATCGCGACGCCGATGCTGCTGGGCATGCCACAGGAGGTGCAGGACAGCCTCTCCGCCTCGGTGCCCTTTCCGAACCGCCTCGGGGATCCGTCGGAGTATGCGCTGCTGGTCCGGCACATCGTCGAGAACGCGATGCTGAACGGCGAGGTGATCCGTCTGGACGGGGCGATCCGCATGCAGCCGAGATGACCGCCCGGCGCGGGTTGCGCGACGCGGCGGGAAGGGGCGGCCGGTCGCCCCGGCGGCACGCGCCGCCGGGCGCCGGGGATTCAGCGGTCGTGGGCGAGGGCGATGCCGTCCATGAAGCGGGCGAGCTCGATGTCCTTGTCCGTGACGCCGCCGGCGTCGTGGGTGGTCAGCACGACCTCGACCCGGTCGGCGACGTTGAACCATTCCGGGTGGTGGTCCATGCTTTCCGCCTTGAGGGCCACGCGGCTCAGGAAACCCCAGGCCTCGTTGAAGTTCGGGAAATGGTAGGTCTTCCGAATCGCGTCGCGGTCCACCACCTCGACCCAGCCATGCAGTTCGGCAAGCGCCGCCTGCCTGTGCGCGCCCAGCAGCCTGTCCGCCATGGAATCGTCTCCTCCGTCTCGTCGCCTGGATGATCCCGGCGCCGGGCGGCGCGACGGTCAAGCCGGCCTAGGAATCCGACCATGACCACCTTCACCACGGCGCCGAGCCTCGACGACATAGAACAGCTCGCGACCGAAGCGTTGCGCACGATCCCTTCGGAATTGGCGCGCCAAGTGCAGAACGTTGTGATCCGGGTGGAGGAATTCCCCGACACCGAAACCGAGCAGGAGATGGAGCTGGAGAGCCCCTTCGATCTCCTGGGGCTGTACCGCGGCGTCGACCTGACCCGTCGCAGCGTGTCGGACCCGCCGCTCGGGCCCGACATGATCTTCCTCTACCGTCGGCCGCTGCTGGATTACTGGTGTGAGACCGGGGAGGACCTCGGCCATCTCGTCCGCCACGTGCTGATCCACGAGATCGGCCACCATTTCGGCCTTTCGGACGCGGACATGGAGGCGCTGGAGGCCGCCGTGGACGAGGAGGGCTGACGGAGGGTCCGCGAGCCCGGGACGCGGCTGCCTCCCGCCCGCCGCCTGCGCGGACGAGACGATCCGGGGAGGTCAGGTCGATGGCTTCGCCTCGCCCGTGATTGCAGGCCTCGGCGGCGCCTCCTCGGCCAGCACCTTGTAGGCGAGTCCCCCGGCGACGCCCCCGAGCAGCGGCGCGACCCAGAACAGCCAGAGCTGCTGCAGCGCCCATCCGCCGACCACCAGGGCGGGGCCGGTGCTGCGCGCGGGGTTCACGGAGGTGTTGGTGATGGGGATGCTGATCAAGTGGATGAGGGTGAGGGCTAGGCCGATGGCGATGGGCGCGAAGCCCGCGGGCGCGCGGCGGTCGGTCGAGCCGAGGATGACGAGGACGAAGAAGAACGTCAGCACGGCCTCCGCGACGAGGCCCGACACCATCGCGTACTGGCCCGGCGAGTTCACGCCGTAGCCGTTGGCCGCGAGGCCGTTCGTCGCCAGGCTGTAGTCGAACTTGCCGGTGGCGATGGCGTAGAGGCAGATGGCGGCGGCGAGGGCGCCGACGACCTGGGCCAGGGCGTAGGGCAGGATGTCCCTGGCAGGGAAGCGTCCACCCGCCCACAGGCCCAGCGTCACTGCCGGGTTCAAATGGCAGCCCGAGATGTGTCCGATCGAATAGGCCATGGTCAACACGGTCAGGCCGAAGGCCAGGGACACGCCCAGCAGCCCGATCCCGCCTTGCGGAAAGGCTGCCGCGAAGACGGCGCTGCCGCAGCCGCCGAAGACCAGCCAGAACGTTCCCAGGAACTCGGCCGACGTCCGCCTGACCATCGTCATGTGATCCTCCCCGTTCCGGTGGCTTTCGCAGGACTCGCGCAGATCCGTCACGAAGGCGCGGCAAGCCGCCTTCCGTCGCATGCCGCATGCGGATTGCCCTCCGTGCGGCGCCAGGTGCAGCCGGGGTTCATTTTTTGTCCAATTACATGGATCTTACATTGGGGTCGCTGTGCAATCCCCGTCTCGGAAGCAATAGGCTCGTCGGCTTATGGGAGCGCTAAGTAAAGATCATGTCTTTGCCAAAGCACCGCAGGGCGTGCGCCGGCCGCAGCCGTCCCCGCAACTGCGGGCGGCGGGCCGGCGCGAAGGCTCAGCGCTTTCCTGTCGCCGCGGCGGGGGCCGGCTGGCTGTCACCGGCCGCCCGGCGGCGATGCATTCGAGGAAAGGAGAAGAGCGCGTCCAGCGCGGGGATGCGGCGGACCAGCTCCACCATGGCGATGGATGCCCCCATCCCGAGGCCGAAGATCAGGACGGTCAGAGCGGCCGCCGTGATGCCGGGGACCAGCCTGACGACCAGGATCGTGGCGGACGAGACCACGATCCAGTGGAAGACGTAGATCGTCAGCGAGTTCCGCCCCATGTAGCGCAGCGGCGCCGAGGCGGGCGTGCGGCACAGGACGCGCGCCACCAGCATCAGGGCCCCGATGCCGGCCAGGGTCAGCGGCACCCCGCGCCAGTCGTAGCGGATGTTCCCGTAATAGGCCGCGACCGGCACCAGCAGCGCGGCCAGAACCACCACCGCGACCCCGGCCGAGGGGGTGCGGAGCATGGTGTCCAGCCGGACCGGCGCTGCCGAGAACCAGCCGCCCAGCAGGAAGAATGCCGCAAGGAAGAAGAGGCGCTGCACCGATTCGAGCCCCGCGGCCTGCGCCAGCGCGCAGGCCAGGACCGAGGCGGCGGCGAAGCCCAGCATCAGCGCCGTGCGCCCCGCCGGCCTGCGGGCGGCGGGCAGGGCGTGGATCGCGAGCCCCAGCAGATAGAAGACGAAGAGATCCCGCAGGTACCAGAGATGGCCCGGCGGGTCCCAGAGCACGGCGGCCATCTCGACATAGGAATGCGGCGTCCCAGTGATGGGCATCGCTGCGATCCAGGCCGTGATGTAGAGGAACGACCAGACCAGGAACGGCCAAAGCACGTTGCGGACCTTGCCCCAGACATAGGCACCCGGACCCTTGGCCAGGGACGGGGCGAGCAGAAGGCCGGACAGGAAGGCCATGGCCGGCATCCGGACCGGGTTCAGCGTGTCGCTGAGCGGATCAATGACGGCAATGAACGCCTGCTCGAGTTCGATATGAACGAACCGCGTCGAATGCTCGAACACGACGAGCATGATCGCGATGCCTCTCAGCGCGTCCATCCAGTCGATACGCCGCTTTTCCGGTTTCGTTTCCGGAGTGATCCTCATTGTGGTCCTCGAAGCCCTGCGGGCGGCGCGCGCCCGTGGCGCGGCCGTTCGGATGCCCCCTGCGGGAGGCGCGGTCCTGGGGACGGCGGAAGCCGTCGCCCGTCAGGGCGGGGAAGGAACGCGGCGCTGGCCACGCACCGCAAGCAGCGTGCGCGGATTCGTCCGCCGAAGGCCCGGCAGCGTCAGGCGGGCCCAGCGGGATCCTTTACGGCCCCAGGGGCCGGCCGGAATGCCGATGCGCGTCCAGACGGTCATGCGCGTGCCTCGCGGTCGCGTACGGAGCCAGGGCGGAAGCCGATCGGACGACGGCGGGGAGCCAACCCTGGGTCGGACACAGGGAACAGGCCGGACGATCGACGCTCGTGCCCCGCCGTGCGGTCCCGTTCCAGGTCCTCGTATCAGACAACAGGGAAGGGGCGCCGCAGGTTGCCTCGGCGGTGGCGGTAGGCCGGACGGCGGAGACGGGGCCGCCGTTCGTGTTCGCATCGGCGGAGCGCCGCGGGAGCCGCTTTTTCGCCCGTCTCGCCCCTATCCGTGCGAGAATTCCCGCCGGTTCCGGACGTCCGCGGCGCGGACGTCCGGAACCGGCCCGGCCGAATGCCGGCGCACAAGAAAAGCCCGCCAGGGCTGTGGGGAGGGACCGATGCCCAAGGGAAAGGACGGCCGCGCCACCGGTCGGGCGGACGGGGCGCGATCGCGGCCGGAGGCCGCCGGGGCGGCGGCGCCGTCAAGGCCTGGCCATTTGCGGCTCCGCCAGATGGAGGTCTTCCGTGCCGTGATGCTGACCGGCACGGTCAGCGAGGCGTCGCGGCTGCTGAACGTCTCGCAGCCGGCCGTCACGAAGGTGCTTCACCATGCCGAGGACCAGCTCGGCCTCAAGCTGTTCCAGCGCATCAGGGGCAGACTGCACAGCACGCCGGAGGCCCGCGTGCTCCATGGCGAGATCGAGAAGATCTTCGCGGGGATCGAGAACCTGCGGAGCCTGGCCGGCAATCTGAGGGCCGGACATGGCGGACGCATCCGCGTGGCTTCGGCCCCCGCGTTGGCCACCGATGTCCTGCCGCTGGCGATCGGCCGCTTCCGCGCCAAGTACCCGGATGTCAACTTCCGGGTCGAGACGCATCACTACGGGGACCTGCTCGACGCCGTGCTGGTTCAGGACACGGACCTGGGATTCACCTTCAACGCGCGGCCGGCGCCCGGGCTGGACCTGGTGAAGCTGGCCGCGGGCGAGCTGGTGGCCATCTTCCCGGCCGCGCAGGCGCCGGCCCTACCATCGACCGCGACGCTCGGCACCTTCGCGGGCTCGTCCTATGTCGGCCTCTACACCGACGACCCGATCGGGGCCGTGATCCGCGCCGCCGCCCTGGAGGCCGGCATCGACCTGCAGCCGAGCATCGAGGTGAAGACGAACCGGATCGCCATGTCGCTGGTCGCGCATGGAGGTGGCGGCGCCATCGTGGACCCGTACACCGCCGCCTCGGCCAACCCGGCCCAGGTGGCGGTCCGGCCGCTGACCCCGGCGCTGTCCTATGACATGAACCTGGTCGTGAACGCGCGCCGCCCGCTGTCCGGGATCGAGGAGCGCTTCGTGGAGGAGGTCCGCGCGGCCGAGCGCAGCGTCGCGGAGGCGTGCCTGAGCCGCCGGCCGCAGCCGGAGGCGGTCTGACCATGGAGGGATCGCAGGCATCATGATCGCCACCCCCGCCAGCGTCGTCACGGCCGTCAGCGCCGCCGCAGGGCACGCCTTCAGCAAGCAGAACCTGCTTCAGATCCGGCTGATCGCCGGGCATGGCGTTGCGGGCGATGCCCATGGCGGACGGACGGTGAAGCACCGCTCGCGCGTCACCCGCGATCCGGCGCAGCCGAACCAGCGCCAGGTGCACCTGATCCATGCCGAGCTGCTCGACGCGCTCTGCGCCGCCGGCTTCCCGGTCTCCGCCGGGCAGATGGGGGAGAACGTCACGACCCGCGGCCTCGACCTGCTGGGGCTTTCGGCCGGCACGCTGCTCCATCTCGGCGCCTCGGCCGTGGTGCAGGTCACCGGGCTGCGGAATCCCTGCATCCAGATGGACCGCTTCCTGCCGGGGCTGATGAGGGCCTGCCTGGGGCGGGATGCGCGGGGCGGCCTGGTCCGCAAGGCCGGCATCATGGGCATCGTGCTGGCCGGCGGCGACGTCTGGCCCGGTGATCCCATACGCACCGAGCCGCCCGCCGGACCGCACCGCCCGCTGGAGGTCGTCTGATACGCAAGGCGCTTGATGGAAGCCACCAAGCGCTTTGCGTATGACCGCCCGTCAGCCCCGCCCCAGCAGCCCCGCGACGAAGGCGGGCACCGTCTCGGTGGCCGGTCCGTACACCGCGTCCTCGAACAGGGGCGCCCCGTCCGACGGGTCCAGGTTCAGCTCGAGCGTGCGTGCGCCGGCGGAGCGCGCCTCGCGCACGAAGCCCGCGGCCGGATAGACCTGGCCCGAGGTGCCGATGGACACGAACAGGCCGCAGCCCGCCAGCGCCGCGTAGATCCGGTCCATCTCCAGGGGCATCTCGCCGAACCACACCACATGGGGGCGCAGGGTGCCGCGCGCCGCGCAGGCCGGGCAGGCCGCCTCGCGCGGCATGTCGGTCAGCCAGGGGCTCACGGCGCCGCAGCTGGTGCAGCGCGCCTTCAGCAGCTCGCCATGCATGTGGATCAGGTTGCCCTGGCCCGCGCGGTCGTGCAGGTCGTCGATGTTCTGGGTGACGACGAGCACCTCGGCCGGCCAGCGGCGCTCGAGCTCGACCAGGGCGCGGTGTGCGGCGTTGGGCTCCACGCCCTGCTCCAGCAGCCCGCGCCGGCGCGCGTCGTAGAAACCGAGGACACGGGCGGGATCCCTGGCGTAAGCCTCGGGCGTTGCCACGTCCTCGATGCGGACCTTTGACCAGAGGCCGCCCGCGCACCGGAAGGTGTCCAGGCCGGACTCCTTGGAAATACCGGCACCGGTCAGGATGACGATCCGTTCGTCCGGTTCTATGTCTATGGCCTTCATAAATCTTAACGGGCGCCGTGTTCTGATGCGGGCTCGGGACCATCTTAGGGGCTGACGTGGCGGACGGGAACGCGAGACTCTGGCCGGTGCCCGATCTGCGCAGCTATCTCCAGGGCGTCTGGAGGCTCGAGCGCATGCTGGTCGACGGTCGGATCGGGCAGGGCGGCAGCATGGCGGGCACGGCGCTGTTCGCGCCGTCCGGCCGGGACCGGCTGCTCTACAGCGAAAGCGGGATCCTGCGCTTCGGCGCTTATGAGGGCACCGCCGAGCAGAGCTATTTCTACGACTTCGACGCGCCGTCCCACGCCTCGATCAGCCGCCACGACGGCCAGTTCTTCCACGAGCTCGACCTGTCGCGCGGCCGTGCCGCCGTCAGCCATGTCTGCGGCGACGACCAGTACCGCGGCGTCTACGGCGCCGCGGACGCCGATGAATGGTGGGTCGAATGGCAGGTCGCCGGCCCGCGCAAGGACCAGCGCATCACCACCCGTTACCGCCGGCTCTGACGCCGGCGCTGGACCGCGGCGCCGGGCCTGCTCAGGCCGGCAGGGCGAGCGGGCCCGCGATCTTGATGGTCCGCAACGCGAAGTTCGATCGGATGTCCGCCACCATGGGCAGGGTCAGCAGGCGCTCGGTCAGCAGACGCTCGTAGGACGCGAGGTCGGGGACCACCACTTCGGCCAGGAAGTCGGCGCCTCCCGAGACCATGAAGCACGAGACCACCTCCGGCATGTGGCGTAAGGCCGCCGTCAGGGCATCGGCATTGCGACGCGAATGCCGCGCGACCTTGATCTCCACGAAGACCGTCAATCCCAAACCGACGCTTGTCCGGTCGATGTCGGCGCGGTAACCGCGGATCACCCCTTCCTCCTCGAGGCGCTTCGTCCGACGCAGGCAGGGTGACGGCGACAGGTTCACCCGCTCGGCGAGGTCGACATTCGCGAGCCGCCCGTCCTCCTGTAGGGCTCGCAGGATTTTCAGGTCCGTGTTGTCGAGCACGTGGTTTGGCATGCTCTGCCTCCTTTACCCAGGATGTTGCGTAGATATTGCGGTGAGCATCGTCAGGGATAGAAAAGATGGCAAGGACATGCCGGGTCTGGCTGCGGAATCCTGGGGCTGCGGGGATGTCGTTCCCCGCGGCAGGGAGGTCACGATGGCTCATGCGGTCAAGGATGCTGCGCCGGTTCCGCGGGGCAGGCTCGGGGGCATTGTGGCGGCGCTGGTCACCGTCTCGATTTGGGCGGGGTGGATCGTTGCGACGCGCCATGCCGCGGTGTCGAGCCTGGGGCTCGTCGATGTCGGACTTCTGCGCTATGGCGTGCCGGCGCTTGTGCTCGTCCCGGTCTGGCTCAGGACCGGGCTGCTGCCCCGCGGCGTGCCCCTGGCCATGCTGGCGCTGATGGTCGTGGGGTCGGGCGCGCCCTTTTTCCTGATCGCCTCGGCCGGCATGCGCTTCGCCCCCGCAGCCCATGTCGGGGCGCTGCTGCCGGGCACCATGCCGCTCTGGGCGGCGCTGATCTCGCTGGTGCTCCTGCGCGAGCGGCTCGCGGGGGCGCGGTCGTTTGGATATGCGCTGATCGCCGCGGCGGTGGCCGTCGTGGTCGGGGCCGACCTCATGGGGTCCGGCGGGGCCTGGCAGGGGCATCTCCTGCTTCTCACGGCCTCGGCGCTCTGGGCGGTGTATACGCATGCGTTCCGGCGCAGCGGCCTGTCGGCTCTGCAGGCGGCTGCGCTGGTGGCTGCCTGGTCCGCGGCAATCCTTGCGGTGCCGGCGCTCGTCCTCGGAACCGCCCTGTCCTCGGTGCCCCCGGCGGAGCTCGCGCTCCAGGCGTCGGCCCAGGGGATCCTGTCGGGATTGGCGGCGATCGTCGCCTACGGCATCTCCGTGCGGCGGCTCGGCGCCGTTCGGGCCTCCGCCTTCAGCGCGCTTGCCCCTGCGCTCGCCGCGCTGGGCGGCCTGGTCCTGCTGGGGGAGGCGCTGGGTCTGGTCGAGCTGGTCTCCGTCGCCTGCGCCGGCGCTGGGGTGGCGCTTGCCGTTGGGCCTGCCGGCGGCAGATCCCGGAACGTCACGATCCGCCCGGCACCCGACCGAATGCCAGCCGGTTCCGCCAGCGGGGGTACAGGATGTTGAGGGCAAGGCCCCCCAGGACCAGCGCAGCCGCGGCGAGCTTCCACGGCGGCAGCGGCTCCGCCAGCCACCAGGCGGAGGCCCCCATCCCGAAAACCGGGACCAGCAGCGCCATGGGGCTGATCGTGGCAGCCGGGTAGCGTGCCAGCAGCCAGGCCCAGGCGGCGTATCCGAACAGCGTGTTGCCCACCGACTGCCAGAGGACGGCGGCCCAGGTCGCCGCGCCGGCATGGCGCAGGCTTCCGAGGATCGTCGGCCAGCCCTCGACCAGCAGGGAGAGGACCAGCAGCGGCGGCACGGAGAACAGGCTGGCCCAGACGACATAGGCCAGCATGTTGGCCCGGCCGCTGGCCTTTGCGACCAGGTTGCCCCCGGCCCAGCTCAGCGCGGCCATCAGCACCAGCGCGAGGCCGAGCGGCGTGGTCGTGGAATCGGTGTTGGACGCGATCACCGCGATCCCGGCGGTGCCCAGCGCCAGCGCGACCCACTGGAAGCCCATCACCCGCTCGCCGGCCAGGCGGACCGACAGGCCGATGGTGAAGAACACCTGCATCTGCACGATCAGCGAGGCGAGGCCCGGCGAGATGTGCCCGCGCATCGCGATATAGAGCAGGCCGAACTGCCCCGCGCCGATCAGCAGGCCGTAGGCCGCGAGGTGCCGCCACGGCACTGCCGGGCGCTTCAGGAACATGGCGGCCGGCAGCAGGGCGAAGACGAAGCGCAGCGTCGCAAAGAGCAGCGGCGGCATCTCGTGCAGGGCGATGCTGATGATCACGAAGTTGGTGCCCCACACCGCGACCACGGCGAGCGCCAGCAGCGCATGGGGTAGGGACAGGCCGGAGGGCGTCATCCTTGGTCCTTTTCGGGGGCGCGGCCCCTCCGTCAGTACGGCGTTCCGTCCTTGCGCGCGAACCGCCAGGTACCGTCGGGGTGGAGGACGGCCTGGAGGTCGTCGGCGGGATAGCCCACCTCGTCCCCCGCCGAGCGGTCGCCGATCTCGAGATACACGACATCCCCGGCGGAGCGGTTGACGAGCTGGTGCGCGGCCCCGCCCGCGGGGAACCCCGCGCACATGCCGGGCCGCAGGACCGTCTCCACGCCGTCCGTGACCAGGGTCGGAGTGCCTTCGAGGACGTAGATGAACTCGTCCTGGCGCGAGTGCCGGTGCAGCAGGGCCGAGACGCTGCCCGGTGGAAGCCGGGTCAGGTTGACCCCGAAATTCCCGAGGCCGAACAGGTCGCCCAGCGGCCGCTTCTGCCGGCCCTCCATGCGCGTGGCGAAGGGCTCGGGATAGTTGGACCGTCTGGTGCGCAGCGGCGCCTCGGCCGCGATCACCGCGACGGGGTGCGTCACGACGCGTTCCCCAGTTTCCGACATCCCGTCCCCCCTCCGCCCGCACGGCTGCAGTCGGCACGCCACCCTATCCGGCGCCTCGCACATGCTCAATCCGGCCTGCGCCTGCCGTCCATGCCGGGCCGGGAACCCTGATGCTCCTGGCCGGCATGGGTACTGCAGCGCGACGTCCGCCCGGAGTCATCAGACCTTCACTGTCCCCCTGCGGCCGGCTGCGGTAGCGTCCCGGCGGTCCTGTGAGGAGGGCCCGATACGACCCCCTTGCCCCGCCGGCCCCGCGCCGGCGGGACCTTTCTCCAAGGAGCCGGCATGGAACGGGTCACCGCAATCGATGCGGCCCAGGCGGCGACGGGCCAACCGCAGCTCCGGCGGCCACGGCGGGCAGGGCTCGTCCCGTTGGACGCGATGCGGCATGTGGGTCCGGTCCTCGCCGGACGGATCGAGTGGATCGCCTATCCCGGCGGAACCTGGCGCTACGGCATCCAGGCCGGCCGGCGGCGCTTCGTCGTGGACGACCCCGGCTGCTTCGCCGTCGGAGAGAAGGTCGGCGTCGTCTTTGCCCGCCCGGTCAGCGCCGGGAGTTGACCCGCCCGCCCGGAATGCCGGCGGGATCCCACCCTTTCCCTGCCCCGACAGCCGGGACGGAAACCGCTGCATGCCGCAGCAGGAACAATCGCCTGCGGGTCCGGACCGCGACGGCAGCGTTCTTGTGAGAAAATCGAAGCAAAACAATATTTAACGCTGTGTCACATCTTTGCACCGCTCATTGTCACTAGAGCGCCTTGGCCAATCCGATCAGATTACCACTATCGATATATACCAGCCGTCAGGCGCGCCAACTGGTGCGCGGGGTGGTGCACGGAAAAAGGATTTTCAAGGAATGGCCATCGTTGATCCCTTCGCCGGCTTCGAGCCGACCCGGACCATCTGGGTTTCGCCGACCGGCAGCAACACCAACAGCGGTTCCGAAGGCTCGCCGCTGAAAAGCATTCAGGCGGCCATCAACAAGGCCAAGGGCAGCCCCGGCACCGCCATCATGGTGAAGGGTGGCACCTACAACGAGAACATCAAGCTGGACGGCCTGCACGGCACCGATGACAAGCCGATCATGCTGGTCTCGGCCGACGGACCCCAGGCCGCGAAGATCGTCGGCGGGCCGAGCGCCGCGACGGTTTCCGGCTGGGGCCTCAGCAACCTGATCATCAAGGATTTCCACGTCGTCTCGAATTCCACCGAGGGCGACATCGGCGGCTTCAAGCTCGCGGGCTCGTGGGATAACCCGGCCAAGAACCTCGTGATCGCGGGAAACCTGATCACGGGCAAGGGCCAGGACGGCTTCAAGCTGTTCAACGGCGCCAAGGACTGCCTGATCGTCGGCAACACCATCAACGGCACCTGGCGGCAGGAAGCGATCGACAACGTGTCGGTCGAGGACACCACCTACGCGTACAACACCATCAAGGGTACCTTCGGCTACACCGGCCTGACGGTGAAGACGGGCTCGCGCGACATTGAGATCGTCGGCAACGAGTTCGTCGGCACGGGCGGCACGGCCCTGTTCGTCGGCGGCTTCGGAAACTCGCACGTCACCGGCGAGCGGTCCTTCGACGGCGAGGAGTGGGGCGGCTACGACGCCGCGCGCGTGAATGTCCACGGCAACGTCTTCGGCTCCGGCCACTCGACCAGCGTCAATTTCATCGGCGCCAAGGACTCCATCCTTCAGGAAAACTACATCGGCGGCATCGTCCAGTCGGTGAACCACCTGGAGGAAAGCAAGGGCCTGTTCAACTACCACTCCTATAATAACAAGATTATCAATAACACGACCGCGAGGAGCGATTTCTTCAAGCCCGAGGCCGGCGAGTCCAAGGGCTACGTGGTGACCGGCAACAAGGTCGGCCCGAACACGCTGCAGGCCGGTGCGACCCTCGGGGACATCAAGGACTTCATCGAGGGCATCGGCAGCGCCGATGATGTTGTCCCCGTTCCCATCCCGGTGCCGGCCGAGCCGCCGGTCGTTCCCGGCCCGATCGTGGTCCCGGCCGAGCCGTCCACGCCCGTCCCGGCCCCTGTCGAGCCGGCCAAGTGGGTCGAAAGCAAGGCCTGGACCAAGAGCCTCTACGGCTCGACCACCTCGGGCAAGACCGACTCCCTGACGGGCACCATCGCCAACGAGTATCTCGACGGCCGTTCCGGCGCCGACACGATGACCGGCGGCAAGGGCGACGACACCTACGCGATCGGCCATCCGGACGACAAGATCGTCGAGAAGGCCGGCGAAGGCGTCGACACTGCGCTGGTGTGGACCGGCAGCTACGCCATGGCCGACCATGTCGAGAACCTGGAGATCCGGCTGAACACGGGCGCCAGCGTCGTCGGCAATGCGCTCGACAACCTGATCAAGGGCGGAATCGGGGCCGACCGGATCAACGGCGGCGCCGGCAGCGACAAGCTGACCGGTGGCGCGGGGGCCGACACCTTCGTGGTCACGGCCGGCAACGGCAGCGACGTGATCACGGATTTCGGGAATGGCGCCGACAAGGTCATCCTGGACAAGACCCCCTTCGCCACGACGGCCCAGGTGCTGGCCGCGCTGAAGCAGGTCGGAAGCGACGTGGTCCTGTCGCTCGGCAATGGCGAGACGCTGACCTTCCTCGGCAAGACGCTCTCGAGCTTCTCGGCCGGGCAGTTCCAGCTCACGGGCTCGACGGCTCCTGCGCCGGCACCCGCTCCTGCCCCGGCACCCGCGCCCTCGACCGGGATCCCCTCGGTGGGCGAGCTCACGGGCACGACGGTGCAGAAGGGCGCCAGCACGACGCTCTCGTCCAGCCAGACGAACCTGGTCCTGACGGGGACGGGCGACTGGAACGGCACCGGCAATGCCAAGGACAACACGCTGATCGGCAACGGCGGCGCCAACACCTTGAGCGGTGGCGACGGCAACGACTCCCTCTATGGCGCGAACGGCGCCGACAAGCTGCTGGGCGGCAACGGCAACGACCGCCTGTACGGCGGTGCCGGCAACGACGAACTGACCGGCAACTGGGGCAAGGATGTCCTGGTGGGCGGGCAGGGCGCCGACCGCTTCATCTACCAGAAGATCGAGCACAGCCGGGCGGGATCGGAGAACCGGGACGTGATCCAGGACTTCTCCCGTGCCGAGGGCGACAAGATCGTCCTCTCCGAGATCGACGCCAGCACGAAGTCGTCGGGCAACCAGGCCTTCACCTTCTTGGGCTCGGGCGCTTTCTCGGGCAAGGCCGGGCAGATCCACGTCGTCGCGGGCTCCGGCCATGTGCTGGTCGAGGGCGACGTGAACGGCGACAAGGTCGCGGACTTCCAGATCGAGGTCCATGGCGTGACCTCGCTGGCCGCGTCCGACTTCGCTCTCTGATCCCACTGCGCAGGCCGGCGGTAGCCGGTCCCTCCCGACGGACCGCCCGTCGGGAGGGGCGGCCAGCCGCCTCGAACGGAGCCGTCGCCGGCTCCGTTCGCATTTCCGCATCGGTCCCGTGCCGGGAGCCGCGCGCCCTCAGAGGTGCTGGCCGAGGAAGCTGCGGATGATCCCGGCGATCTCGCTCGCATGCGTTTCGAGCGCGAAATGCCCGGTGTCGAGCAGATGCACGTGGCCTCTGGGCAGGTCGCGCTTGTAGGCTTCCGCCCCGGCAGGGAGAAACGCCGGATCGTGCCGTCCCCAGACGGCAAGGAACGGCGGCTGATGCTTGCGGAAATAGGCCTGGAACTCGGGATAGCGATCGATATTGCTGGAGTAGTCCCGGATGAGGTCCAGCTGGATCTCCTCGGCGCCGGGCCGGGACATCAGGGCGATATCGAGCATATAGCCGTCGGGGCCGAGCCGGCTCGGATCCGCGCCTGTCCGGTATTGCCAGTTCTCGATCGCGTCGGCGGAAAGCGATACGCGGCAGGCCTCGCGGTTCGCGGGGCTCGGATCCCGCCAGTAGGCCTGCCAGGCTCCCCATTCGTCGCTGAAGCCCTCCATGTAGGCGTTGCCGTTCTGGCTTATCAGCGCGGTCACGCGCTCGGGATGCGCGCTCGCCAGCCTCAGCCCGACCGGCGCCCCGTAATCGAATACGTAAAGCGCGTAGCGCTCGAGCTCCATGGCCAGGGTGAAGCCGTCGATCACCTTCGCCAGGGTGTCGAAGGTGTAGGTGAACTCCCCGCGCGGCGGCGCCTTGGTATAGCCGAAGCCGGGAAGATCCGGTGCGATCACGCGGTAGCGGTCCGCAAGCCGCGGAATAAGTTCGCGGAACATGTGGCTCGACGTCGGGAAGCCGTGCAGCAGCAGCACGACCGGGGCGTCCTTCGCGCCCGCTTCCCTGTAGAACACCTCCACATCCCCGACCTTCCGTGTTCTGTAGCTCACCGTCATCGAAACCTCCGACCGGCTTGGCGGCCATTCGGGCTCGGACGGCACATCCGCCTGCCCTGGCCGTCCTTCCAAAATACTACCGATCGGTCGGTTGTAAAGGGGGGTGGATTCTGCTAGGGATCACCACGGCCTCCGGCGAACGCCGCCGGAGGCCTCGGAAGGGGGGAGCATGAAGGTCGCGAAGGAAGAGATCGTCGTTGCCGCACGCGAGCTGTTCCGCGAACGGGGATACGCCGGCGCGTCCATGCAGGATCTCGCCGATCGCGTCGGCCTGAGAAAGGCATCACTTTACATGCGCTTTCCGAACAAGGAGGCGCTGGTTCCCGAAGTTCTCGATCTCACGCTTCGGGAAACCCTTTCTCGGCCCGACATGGACGACCGTCCCTGGAACGTCGCCTATGAAGCCCTGGTCAGGGCCATCGCCGCCGACCTGTCCGACCGCAAGCGTTGCGTCGGTTTGCATCTGGCCTATGGCGTGGGCGACGACACGCCCGTTGCCAAGGAAGCGGTCCGGGCCTTCTTCCAGTCACTTCGGGACCGCCTGGGCGGGATCCTGGCTCGGGCGATGCCCCGGGAAAGGGCGGAGACGGTCGCGTCCGACGCCCTCATCAGGCTGGAGGGGGCAACGCTGCTGACGGCCGTGTTCGATGACACGGAGGCAATGGAGCGCGTCGTCCGCACGGTCGTCTTCGATGCGGCAGAGGCGGCGCGCCGTGCGATGCGTCGGGCCAGTGACGGAAAGCCGTCAAAATCCCGGCCGACCGCTTGAACCGGCTCATGCTCTTCGCTTGCAGACCTCAAATCTGCAAGGCCGGGAAGGCATCGAGCATTCTCGCAATCACCTGTTAGCCGCCCCTGGACACGCGTTTCCCGAAACGTTTAATTAAACTTCGGGAACGAGTTTGGTCCTTCGTATTGCGGCTGCCGGCTTCGGCTCGCCCGATTGTCAAAGGGTGTAAACGACAAAGTTTGTTGTGGGAGGGTGCAGGATTGAGTGGCTCTGAGACTTGGAAGCGCAAGAAGGATGAATTCACGGCCGCGACGGGGAAGAGTAAACCGAAAACGAAAGTGTTTGGCATCGCCGTGAAATCGAGCGGCCTTGACAAGGCGTTCAAGGCCGTCGAGTTGATGCCCACTTACCAGCTGAAGGTTAAAGCCCTGCATGTGCTCGCCGCACAGGCCGCCGCCTACATGAAGACCTTGAAGAAGGAAGCCGAGGCCGTTTCGAAGAAATCCGATCCGGACTACGTGGCCGCCGTCGTCGCCCTTTCCAAAGGACTCGCCGAGGCCGTTGGCGACGCCAAGCGAGACACGCAGGTTCACCTTTTCGAGCAGATCAAGCGCTTGAAAACGCGGAAATTCAGCGAATTCCGCAAATACTGCGACCAGGAATTCTCGACGGTGAACCTCGACATTATGGTCGCTCTCAAAAAAGTGAAGAAGCAGTCGGATCTGAAAAGCCTCTATGAAAAGTACCTTGAGGGTGAGGCGAATCTTCCGAAAGCGACGTTGAAGCTGTGCCAGGAGGCGTTGCAGGACGAGGCGAAGCTGGGGAAGGCCGTGGAACGCATCGACGCCGAGATCATGGCAAACCTCTCGGACACCTATTCCCGGTTCATCAGCACGCTGAAGCTGCCGGGCGTCGTGTCGCCGCTCTGAGGGAGCGGGGCGCGACCTGCGCGTTCAGGCCGCCCCCTCTCCTGGCACCGTCACGCGGGCTCCGGGCACGCGAAGATCGGCCGCCCGATAGGGTCATCGATCATGCCGCCGCCGTCGCCACCTGCTGCTGTGCGGCAGGACAGGTCGGCAGGTAGGGCGGTTCGCACAGCCGCCTTCAACGCGGCCGAGCGCCGAAGGCGGACCTGAGCTGGTCGACGAGGTCGAGGCGTTCCCAGGAGAAGCCGCCGTCGATCTCGGGAGCGCGGCCGAAATGGCCATAGGCGGCGGTGCGGGCATAGATCGGCTTGTTCAGGCCGAGATGCTCGCGGATGCCGCGCGGGCTCAGGTTCACGAGCTCCTGCAGCAC
>NZ_JAFIQU010000027.1 GCF_017355985.1 Arenibaculum pallidiluteum | reverse complement strand
GCTTCCCATGTCTGCACCTCCAGCATGACCGCCTCCGGCTCCGGCCATCTCCTGGGCAGGACAACAGGTCTTGCCTCGCCTAATTACGCGGGAACTGCCAAGGTAGTGCTAGCCAGCGCGTACCATCGCCAGCAGGTCGAGCGCGTTGTCGACCGCATGCCCGCCCATGTCGTTGTCGAAATAGCAGTAGACGTCGAGCCCGGCCGCGTCCCAGCGCCGGATCCGCCCCGCCCAGTCCGCGAGGAAGTCCGGGCCGTAGGGGTCGCGGTACGCCGCGCCGGGACCATGGAAGCGCAAATAGACGAAGGGCGCCGTCACGACCTCGGGCGCCATGAAGCCGCCGATGTCGTAGATCACCGCGGCGGCACGATGGGCCTCCAGCAGGCGGAAGACCGGGTCGGCCAGCCAGCTCCGGTCCCGGAACTCGAAGGCATAGGCGCAGCCGGGGCCGCGGGGCAGGCCATCCAGGAAGGCCGCGAGCCGGTCCGGATTCGCGCCGAACCGATCCGGCATCTGGAACAGCACCGGTCCCAGCTTGGGGCCGAGCGGGCGCACGGCCTCCACGAACTCCGCCCCCTTGGCCGGGGCGTTCAGCTTGGTCCGGTGGGAGACCAGGCGGTGCGCCTTGACCGCGAAGAGGAAGCCCGGCTCCGAGCCGTCGCGCCAGGATGCGACGTTCTCCGGCCGCGGCCAGCGGTAATGGGTGTTGTTGATCTCGACGGTGTCGAACAGCCGCTGGTAGTCCGCAAGCCCCGCGATGCGCACGCCGCCCGCGAAGACCCGGCCCTTCCAGTGGGAATACTGCCAGCCCGATGTGCCGATCCGGATCGCCATGCCGCCCGCCCGTTCCCACCCGTGGCGGAACCCGCGGCGGCAGCGCCGGTTCCGTACGGCGCCGTTCCCGTGTCCCGAAGCGGGCGCGGTCGGCGCAGAAACCGGGCGATCCGCTTCAGCCGCCGGGCGGAACCGGAACAAGCCCGTAGCGCAGCATCACCTCCGTCATCCTCGCGGGATCCGGCACGCCGGCGGCGATCAGCCCGGCGACCTCGCGGAAATAGGCAGCACCCAGAACGCCCGGCGTCAGGACTGAGAGGCAGGTCGCGGGCTCCTGGGTCTCGTTGCTGAAGCCGTGCACGACCCCGCGCCTGATGAAGACCGACTGCCCGGGCTCCAGGGGAACGTCATGGCCGTCGACGCGGAACTTCAGTGTCCCGCTGAGCCCGTACACGGTCTCGTCCCAGCTTTCGTGATAGTGGGGCACGGGCATCCGTGCGTTTGGCTGCACCGTCATCCTGAACATGTCCAGGCTTTCGCCGGTACTCTCCTTGTCGTGCAGGAACTCCAGCGTCAGGCCACCCATCCTGATGATCTCCACCACGCGCCTTCCTCCCGTGTCCCTCCCGCCGGATCAGGTCCGGGGTGCCACACGAGCCTGAACGGGATCACCTGCGATAACAAGGCGCGCAGCCGGCGGCCGGTCACTCCAGCCGGCGGCGGAACAGCCAGGCGGCGGCGCCCAGGGTGACGCAGGCGATCAGCAGCAGCGGGGCGGTGTTGGCGACGGCCTCGCCGACCGGCAGGTCCTTCAGGAACACGCCCCGGACGACGACGAGGAAGTAGCGCAGCGGGTTCACCAGCGTGACCGCCTGGAGCCAGCCCGGCATGTTCTCGATCGGCGTGGCGAAGCCCGACAGCAGCATCCCCGGCACCATGAACAGGAAGGCCCCCAGGATCGCCTGCTGCTGGGTCGCCGCCAGGGCCGAGATGAACAGGCCGAGGCCGACCACGGCCAGCAGGTAGAAGACGGCGCTGCCGTAAAGCAGCAGCAGCGAGCCGCGCAGGGGCACGCCGAAGACGAAGAGCGCGGCCAGCACGTAGACCGTGATGTGGAAGGAGCCGATCAGCATGGGCGGGATCACCTTGCCGATCAGGATCTCGTGCGTGCGCAGCGGCGAGACCATGAGCTGGTCGAAGGTCCCGAGCTCGCGCTCGCGCGCGATCGACAGGGCGGTGACCACCAGGCCGATCAGCATGGCGATGGCCGCCACCAGGTTCGGCACCATGAACCACTGGAAG
The DNA here is from genome assembly GCF_017355985.1 of Arenibaculum pallidiluteum. Classification (GTDB taxonomy): domain Bacteria; phylum Pseudomonadota; class Alphaproteobacteria; order Azospirillales; family Azospirillaceae; genus Arenibaculum; species Arenibaculum pallidiluteum. The sequence goes on along the minus strand of NZ_JAFIQU010000027.1, from coordinate 58,323 downwards.
GTCAGGTTCGGATTGAACCAGTTGCGCGGCACGACCCGCACTGCCGCCGACGCTGGACCGGCATGCGGGGCAGCAACCTGGGCGGCATCCGCCGCCAGCCCCTCGACGATGCCATCGAGATAGCCGGCCACGATCTGAGCGGCATTCGAGCGGCGCCCGTCCAGGATGATCTGCAGGTCGGCGGCATTCCCCGCCGCGAGATCGCGCGAGAAGCCGGAGCCGATCTGGATCGCCGCGATCGCCTCCTGCCGGTCGATGCCGGCACGCAGCGCCGCCGGCCCGTCCACGGGCCGGATGCTCCGGAAGGTCGGCGCGCCGTCCAGCCGGTGCACGAGCTCCTGCCCCCAGTAGCCGGCGTCGCGGTTCAGGATCAGCAGGTCGGCGTTCCGCACCTCCAGCGTCGCCGCGAAGGAGAAGACCATGAGCTGCACGATCGGCGGGCCAATCAGGATCACGCGGCTCCTGGGATCCCGCAGGATCGCGAGGAGCTCCTTCAGGATCAGCGCCCTGAGCCGTATCCAGGCCATCATCCGATCCTCTTGCGGGTGCTGCGCGCGGCCAGCAGGAAGAGGACGGCGCCGATCAGGAGCATCGTCGCCATGGCGCGCAGGAACATGGGCCAGACGTCGCCGGCCAGGAAGACGGTCTGCAGGCATGGGATCAGGTAGCGCGCCGGCACGATCGCCGTGATCCACTGGATCGGCCGCGGCATGGAATCGATCTCGAACAGGAAGCCCGACAGCAGGAAGGCCGGCAGGAATCCCGACAGCAGGGCGAGCTGCGAGGCCAGGAACTGGTTCTTCGTCGCGGCCGAGATCAGCAGACCCTGGCCCAGCGCCGGCATTAGGAAGCTGGCCGAGACCGCATAGAGCGCCGCGGCCGAGCCCCGGAAAGGCACGTCGAAGACCAGCACGGCGAGCAGCACGCACAGGGTCATCGAGGCGAGGCCCAGCACGAAGTAGGGCAGGATCTTGCCGGCCAGCAGCTCCGCCGCGCTGACCGGCGTCGCCATCATGGCCTCCATGGTCCCGCGCTCCCACTCCCGCGCGACGACCAGCGAGGTCAGAAGGGTTCCGACCAGCGTCATCACGATGGCGATGGAGCCGGGGACCAGGAAGTTGCGGCTGGCGAGCTCGGGGTTAAACCAGAACCGCCGCTCGACGGTGATCGCCGGGGCCCGGGGCGCCGCCTCGGCGGCCCGCTGCCGCGCCCAGGTCTCGACGACGCCCCTGGCATAGTTCTGCACGAAGCCCGCCGTGTTGGGATCGGAGCCGTCCACGATCACCTGCATGGACGGCCCCCGGGCGGAAGGCCCCTGGACGGAAGCGGCGGCGCCCGAGGCCATGTCGGCGGCGAAATCGGCGGGGATCACCAGGATTCCCCGGATCCGGCCCCGGACCAGGTCCTCCTCGAAGGCGCGGCGGTCGCGCCCGGACATGACCTCGAAATAGCGCGAGGCGCGGAAGGCCGCGGCGAGGTCCTGCGCCACCGGCGTCGATGACTCGACGACGAGGCCCACCCGGTTGCGGGTCGCGTCCAGGGACACGCCGTAGCCGAACAGGAACAGCAGCACCAGCGGCAGGGCGAAGGCGATCAGGAGGCTGCTGGGATCGCGCAGGATCTGCCGGACCTCCTTGCGGACCAGGGCGGCGAAGCGTCGCGGGCCGCGGGCGCGCCGGGGCGCGCGGCTGCCTGCACCCTGCGCGCTCATGCCGCCCCCTCCCGGCCGGCATCCCGCACCAGAGCGACGAAGGCGTCCTCCATGCTGGGATCCGGGTTCGCGGCGTCCGCGACGCGTGCCTTGAGCTCGTCGGGCGATCCCAGGGCGATGGCGCGGCCGCGGTCGATCAGCGCGATGCGGTCGCAATACTCCGCCTCGTCCATGAAGTGGGTCGTGACCAGGACGGTGACGCCCTTCTCGACGAGGCCGTTGATGTGGGTCCAGAACTCGCGCCGGGTGATGGGGTCGACGCCCGAGGTGGGCTCGTCCAGGAACAGCGCCTCGGGCTCGTGCATGACCGCGCAGGCCAGGGCCAGCCGCTGCTTGAGCCCGAGCGGCAGGAGCTTGGCCGACATGCCGGCATGGGGCGCGAGGTCGAAGATCTCCGTCATCAGCGCCGTCCGCTCGCGCCGGAGCCGGCCGCCGAGCCCGTAGGCCCCGGCGAAGAAGGCCAGGTTCTGCGCGACGCTGAGATCGCCGTAGAGCGAGAATTTCTGCGCCATGTAGCCCAGGCGGTTGCGGGCCGCCGCGCCGTCGCGGCGCAGGTCGAACCCCGCGATGCGGCCCTCGCCCCCGGTCGGCCGCAGCAGCCCGCACAGCATCTTGAAGGTCGTGGACTTGCCGGCGCCGTTGGGGCCCAGCAGGCCGAAGATCTGCCCGCGCGGGATCGCGAAGGTGATGTCGCGCGCCGCCGTGAAGTCGCCGAAGCGCTTGGTCAGGCCGCGCGCCTCGATGACCGGCCGGTCTCCGGGACCGTCGCCGGAGCCCGGGCGCGCCGCCGTCGCCTCGGCGAGCCTGGAGCGGCCGCCGGGCCCGCCGCCGAGCAGGTCGACATAGGCGTCCTCGAAGCGCGGCGGCGCGGGCTGCACGCGCGCGGGCGGCGCGGCGACCGCGGCCGGTACGGCGCCCGCGTCGCGGCCGGACGCGACCACCAGCCGGATCGCCTCGCCCTGGATCACGCCGTCGACGATACCGGGCTCGTCCAAGGCGCGCGCCAGGACCGGCCTGCGGCGACCTTCCACGCCGGAGACCTTGAAGACCCGGCCCGCGACGCGGCCGGTCAGCTCCGACGGCCTGCCGGTGAAGAGCAGCCTGCCCCGGTCGAGCAGGAGGACGCGGTCGCAGGCCTCCGCCTCGTCGAGATAGGCCGTGGACCAGACGACCCCCACCCCCTCGCCGGCGAGGCCGCGCACCATGGACCAGAGATCCCGCCGCGAGATCGGGTCCACGCCGACCCCGGGCTCGTCCAGGAGCAGGAGCCGCGGCTTGCGCAGCAGCGCGCAGGCCAGGCCGAGCTTCTGCTTCATGCCGCCCGAGAGCTTGCCCGCAAGGCGCGCGGCGAAGGGCTCGAGCCCGGTGAAGGCCAGCAGCCGGCCGAAGGCCTCGGGGCGCTCGGCACGCGGCAGGCCCCGCAGATCGGCATAGAGGTCGAGGTTCTCCCGCACCGTCAGATCCTCGTAGAGGCCGAAGCGCTGCGGCATGTACCCGATGTCGGCCTGGATCGCGGCGGCAGCGCGCCGCGCGTCGAGGCCAAAGACCTCCAGTTCGCCGCCCTCGGGGGCCATCAGCCCCGTCATCAGGCGGATCAGCGTCGTCTTGCCCGCGCCGTCCGGCCCGACCAGCCCGGTGATCTCGCCCGCGGCAACGGAGCCCGACACCGCGTCCAGGGCGGGGGCCGCGCCGCCGAAGCGCTTGGTGAGGCCGGACATGCGGACGATCTCCGCCATGGCGCGCTCACGGCCCGCGCCCGGCGGGGGTCGCGGGGTCCTCGGCCGGCACGCGCAGGGTTACCGGCATGCCCTGGCGCAGCGCGGCATCCGCGTTCTCCACGACGACCCGCAGGCGGTAGACGAGGTCGGTCCTCAGTTCCGGGGTCTCGACCGATTTCGGCGTGAACTCGGCGACCGGGGATATGAAGCCGACGCGCCCGCGATACGGCCTGTCCGGGGCCGTGTCGGTCACGACCTCGACGGTCAGGCCGGGGTGGATGCGCCCGAGATCGGGCTCGGCCACGTAGGCGCGCACCCAGACCGGCCGGTCGAGCGAGACGACGTAGACGGCATCGCCCGGCGAGACGATGGCGCCGGGCTCGCGCACCCGGGACAGCACCACGCCCTCGGCGGGCGCCTGCAGAAGCGTGTCCTGGAGCTGCGTGTCCGCCGCCGACAGGTTCGCCTCCGCCGCCTGCAGCTCGGCGCGGGCAAAGGCGATGTCCTCGCTTCGCGACCCTTCCTCGAGGAGCCGCAGCGCCGCCTGCGCCGAGGCCACCCGCGCGGCCGCCATTTCCTTGGCCGCGCGCGCCTGGTCGAGCGCGGCCTCGGGCGCCGTCCCGCGGAGCGCGAGCTGGCGCGCGCGCTCCAGCGCCAGCACGGCATTGGCGAGGTCGGCCTCGCGCTCGGCCAGGGTGGCGGCGGCCTGCGCGATCTCCGCCTTGCGGGGGCCGGCCTCGAGCCTGGCGAGGGTGGCCGCGCTGCCGGCAGCCTGCGCCGCCGCGGCGCGGCGTCCGTCCTCGTATGGGCGCGGGTCCAGCCGTGCCAGCTCCGTCCCGGCGACGACCCTGTCGCCCTCGTCCACCGCCATGCCCGCGATGCGCCCGGAGACACGGAAGCCGAGCTGGACCTGGCGGATGTCGACATTGCCGTACAGCGTCAGCCCGGCCGCGGGGCGCTCTCGCCAGCCCAGACGGGCCGGCAGGTCCAGCCGCCAGGCGACGATGCCGCCGGCCGCCACGAGCAGGGCCAGTGCCGCGGCGAGGCGCCGTCTCATGGCGGATCTCCGCCCGCACGGGTCCGCGCGGCGCCGCCGGACGCCGGGCGCCTTTCGGCGCCATCGGGTGCGAGGCTCCGCCCCATCGCGTCCAGATGGGCGGCGACGATGCCGTCCACGTCCTGGGGCTTGCCCTCGACGGCCTCGAAGGAGGTGCGCCAGACCGCCATCAGCAGGACCGGCGCGATAACGAGCCGGACCGTCGCGGCGACCGGGACCGGCCGGAACTCGCCCCGCGCGATCCCATGCTCCAGCACAGAGGAGAGCAGGGCGAAGCCCCTGCGGATCACCTCGTCGAAATAAAAGCGGGCGAGCTCTGGGAAGTTTCCGGCCTCGGCGATCATCAGCTTGGGGATCACCCCGGCGGGCGAGGTCATCATCCGGGCCGCGATGCCGCCGACGATGGATCGCAGGACCTCCAGGCTGGGCGTGGCGGGATCGGCCGCCAGCCGCTCGCCCGCCGCGATGCCGGGCACGATGGCGGTGCGCACCGCCGCCTTGAACAGCTCCTCCTTGTTCGGAAAGTACAGGTAGAGCGTGCCCTTGCTGATCCCGGCGCGCGCCGCCACGTCCTCCAGCCGCGCCGCCGCGAAGCCGCGCCGCGCGAAGACCTCCAGCGCGGCCTCCACGATCTCGTCGGGCCGCGCATCCTTGCGCCGGCGCCAGCGCGGCGCGGCGCCATTCCCCTGTCCCTCGTCCTTCGGCACGCTCATGGCGCTACCTTTTATAACTGACCAGTCAGTTATTAACATGCGCCAGGCAGCACCGTCACCTGCTCATTCGGGGGGATCGGCTGCGGGTCCGCAGATGACGCGCCCTCTGGCCCGCCTTTCGCTCGGATGCTATCGACGGCTGACGTTCTTCCGGCGGCGAGGCGACACATCCCCATGACCCCCCACCTGTTCCGGCCGATCTCCCTCGGCGACCTGCAGCTCGAGAACCGGATCGTCATAGCGCCGATGTGCCAGTACTCGCTCCGCGACGGCGAGGCCGGCGACTGGCACGTGATCCATCTCGGCCATCTGGCGCTGTCGGGCGCCGGGCTCCTGTTCATCGAGGCGACGGCGGTCGAGCCGGACGGGCGCATCAGCCCTGCCGATCTGGGCCTCTGGTCCGATGCCACCGAGGCCGCCCTGGGCCGGGTGCTGGATTCCGTGCGCCGCCATTCGGCGGTGCCCTTCGGCATCCAGATCTCCCATGCCGGGCGCAAGGGGTCGAGCCGCGCGCCCTGGGACGGCGGCGCGCAGATCCCGCTCGGCGAAGGCGGATGGACGTGCCTGGCCCCTTCGGCCGTTCCGGTGCATGCCGGCGAGCGCGAGCCCGCGGCTTTCGAGGCGCAGGACTTCGCGCGGGTGCGCGAGGCCTTCGCCGCGACCGCGCGGCGCGCCGGGCGGCTGGGCCTGGACGTCGCCGAGGTGCACGCGGCCCACGGCTACCTGCTGCACCAGTTCCTGTCGCCCCTGTCGAATCGGCGCACCGACGCCTATGGCGGCAGCTTCGAGAACCGCATGCGCTTCCCGCTGGAGGTGTTCGAGGCCGTCCGCGCGGCCTTTCCCGCAGGGCGGCCCGTGGGCGTGCGCGTCTCGGCCACCGACTGGGTCGAGGACGGCTGGAACCTGGAGCAGACCATCGCTTTCGCCCAGGCGCTGAAGGACCGGGGCTGCGACTTCATCGACGTCTCCTCGGGCGGTCTGTCGGCCCAGCAGCGGATTCCGCTGGCGCCCGGCTACCAGGTGCCCTTCGCCGATGCGGTGAAGCGCGCCACCGGCCTTCCGACGATCGCCGTCGGGCTGATCACCGAGCCAACCCAGGCCGAGACGATCCTGGCCACCGGCCAGGCCGACATGGTGGCCATCGCCCGCGGGATCCTCTACGACCCGCGCTGGCCCTGGCACGCCGCGGCCGAGCTCGGCGCGGAGATCAGGGCGCCCCGCCAGTACTGGCGCTCGCAACCGCGCCAGCACAAGGAGCTGTTCGCGGCGGCGTCCATCGACCGGCGCTGAGGCGGCCCGGGAAGAGGCCGGGAAGATCAAGGCGGCGCGGCGTCAGGCCGCGCCGACCTGGGACAGGAAGGTCTGGACGGTGCCGCGCAGGTCCTGCGTCGCGCCGATCAGCCCGTCGGCCGAGCGCACCAGCGCCCCTGTCGTCTCCCCGCTCGCCGCGGCATCGTCGGAGACGCCGGCGATCTCCCGCGTCACCTCGGCATTGCCGATGGCAGCCTCCTGGGCGTTGCGGGCGATCTCCAGGGTGGCCGCCGTCTGCTGCTCGGCCGCGCCGGCGATCACGCCCATCACCTGGTCGACCTTCAGCATTGCCCCGCCGACGGACTTCACCGCGGCGACCGCCTGATGCGTCGTCTCCTGCATGGCGGTGATCTGGGCCGTGATCTCCTCGGTCGCCTTGGCCGTCTGGTTCGCCAGGTGCTTGACCTCGTTGGCGACGACCGCGAAGCCCTTTCCGGCCTCTCCGGCGCGGGCCGCCTCGATCGTCGCGTTCAGGGCCAGCAGGTTGGTGCGCGCGGCGATGTCGTTGATCAGGCTCACGACGTCCCCGATGCGCCCCGCCGCCTCGGCGAGGCCCGAGATGGTGCGGTCCGCGCCGTCGACGGCCTCCACCCCCTCGCGGCTGACGCGTCCGGCATCGCTGATCTGGAACTGGATCTCGCGGATCGAGGCCGACAGCTCCTCGGTCGCGGCCGCCACGGTCTCGACATTGGCCGAGGCCTGCTGGGCCGAGGCGGCGACGGTGGAGCTCTGCTGCACGGCCCGGGTCGCGGCCGAGCTCAGGGCGGAGGAGACGTCCTGGACCTGGTGCGCTGCGGTGTCGACCGTGGACATCACGCGCGACACCGCGGAGTCGAACTCCTGGGTGAGCTGCGCCAGCACCTTCGCGCGGCTGGCCTCGCGGGCATGCGAGGCGGCCTGCTCCTCGCCCAGGCGGCGCGCCTCGACCAGCCCGGTCCTGAAGACCTCCACCGCGCGGGCCATGACGCCGACCTCGTCGCCGCGACCGGCGCCGGGGATCTCCACCCCCAGATCGCCGCGGGACAGCGCCTCCATGGCGGAGGTCATGCGGCGGATCGGCAGGGACACGCCGCGGCTGACCATCAGGACGATCACGCCCAGCGCCAGGACGAACAGCACCGCCGTGACCGCGAGCACCTTCACCTGGCCCATGCGGAAGCCACCGGTGCGGATGTCGAGAAGCCGGTCGAGCTCGCGCGAAGTCGTGGCGAGGAAGGAGGCGGAGGCGAGCATGGCCTCGGCCTCGGCGCCGGCGACGGCGCCCGGCTCCAGCGCGACCCTCCCGCTGCCGGCCAGCAGCCCGCGGTCCAGCGTCTCCATCAGGCGGCGGACCGCCTGGTCCGCCGACCGGTATCCCGCGTCCAGATTGGCGCGCAGGGAGCCGTCGGCATTGGCGCGATAGCCGGAATCCACCGAGGCGGCGATCCCCTCGACCAGGGCCGACAGGCCGCCCTTCTGGATCAGGTACTCGGTGCGCTCCTCGGCATCGAGCGCGCCGTCGGCGGCCAGGGCGGCCGCCAGCGTCGCCATGCCGCCGATGCGGTCCAGAAGGTCCGGACCTTTGATCAGCACGATGTCCATGGCGTAGTAGCTGTCGAGGTCGGGGTCGAGGATCAGGTTCGACTTGTCCCCGACCCGCACCACCAGCGCGCGCAGCGCGGCCAGCGCCGCCTCCCCCGCCTCGGCGGAGGGCCTGCCCCCGAGCGCCGCGACCTTCCCGGCCAGCTCGGCCGAGAGGGCGGCGCTGTCCATGCCCTGGCCATGCGCTGCCTCGGCCGCGCGCAGCGCCGGCACGATCCCTGTCGCGCCCGCCGCATCGCCGGTCCGCAGCCGCGCGTGCAGCGCGGTCTGCGCCTCGCGCAGCGCGGTCAGGTAGGCGTTGCCCTGCCGTTCCTTCAGGGCGAAGTCGATCGCGATGTTCTGCTGGGCGACCAGGCTGTACAGCAGATAGGCGACCGGCAGCAGGAACAGCGCGTAGGCGAGGAAGAGACGTCGGCCGAGATCGAGCTTCGCGATGGACATGGCTGCGTCGGTCCTTGGCGCGGGACCATGATGCCCCGTGGAGGCGGGATGCGTGGCGGTCCAGTGACCACGCCAGCAATCGGAAGACAGGATAGTCCTGCGAAGTTTACTCGAAGTTTAACGCTTCGCCCGTCCAGGCCAGTTCAGGCCATGGCGTCCAGCAAGGCCCGCTGCATCTCGTCCGCCGCGCGCACGGTGCGAAGATTTGCCTGATAGGCCCGGAGCGAGATCTTCTGCTGCACGATTTCTTGCGCGGCGTCCACGTTCGGCGCGCCGACGACCCCGTCCGCGCCGGCCTCCGGCGAGCGGGGATCGTACTCAGCCAGGAAGGCCGGAACCGAAGGGCGCACGCCCGCGACGGTGCCCGCGCCGGCGCCGCCGGGCAGCGTACGGCTCTGCTGCACCGCTTGGACAGGCCGGTATGGATCGGTCTCCGACGGCGCGGCGCCTGCCGCCGGAAGCTGCCCACGGGTGCGCATGTTGGCCGTGTTTCCGGCGCTCGCGGCGAGGCGCACGGTCTGCGCCTGAGCGCCCGACAGGGCGATGGAAAGGGCGTCGGCCATGACGGAACGCTAGCACGGCCGGCGCGTGCCCGCCAGGGAGAGCTCAACCGGAACGGGCCGGCCGAGTGGTGGGGTGGCCGGGGCGGGGCGACCGGCCACGCCGCGCCGGCTCAGGAGCGCGGCAGGGTGATCGTGAAGAGCGCCCCGGCGATGCCGCCATCCTGGGCGCGGCGGTTCTCGGCCCGGATGGTCCCGCCATGCGCCTCGACGATCTGGCGCGAGATGCTGAGCCCGAGCCCGGAATGGGTCCCGAACTTCTCGCCCCGTGGGCGCTCGGTGTAAAAGCGATCGAAGATCGCCTCCAGCTTGCCCTCGGGGATGCCGGGCCCCTCGTCGGCCACCGTAATGGCGACCCGGTCGCCGAGATCCCGCGCGCCCAGCGTCACGGTGCCCCCGTGCGGCGAGAACGACAGCGCGTTGGCGATCAGGTTCCGCAGCACCTGCACCAGCCGGCCCTCGAGCCCCTGCACCGTCAGGTCGCCGCCCTCGGGCAGGTCGAGCGCGAGGCGCGGCGCCGCCTCCGCCTCGCCGGAGCGCATGTCCTCGTGCATGTCGGCCAGCATGCGCAGGACGCGCCTCAGGTCCACGGGCTCCACCGATGCGCGGCTGAGCTCGGCATCCAGGCGCGAGGCATCCGAGATGTCGCTGATCAGCCGGTCAAGCCGGCGCACGTCGTCCTCGATGATCTCCATCAGCCGGGCGCGGCGCGACGGATCGGTCACGCGCGCCGCGGTCTCGACCGCGCTGCGCAGCGAGGTCAGCGGGTTCTTGATCTCATGCGAGACGTCTGCCGCGAAGCGCTCGATGGCGTCGAGCCGCGCCCACAGCGCCTCGGTCATGTCGCGCAGCGCGCGCGACAGGTCCCCGATCTCGTCGTGGCGGCCGGTGAAGTCGGGGATCGCGGTATGGCGCCCATGGCCGCGGCGCACCTGGTCCGCCGCCTGCGCGAGGCGGCGGATCGGCCGCCCGATGGCGCCCGCGAGGTAGAAGGACAGGAGGACCGTCACGCCCAGGGCGACGGCGAAGATCTTCAGGATGTCGAGGCGGACCTGGCGCACCGCCCTGTCGATCTCGCCGCCCGAGCGCGACAGCAGCACCGCGCCCAGCACCTGCTTGAAGCGCTGCACCGGCACCGCGACCGTCAGGACGAGCTGGCCCTGGGCCGTGGACCACACGGCCGAGGCCGGCTCGCCGGCCAGTGCCCGGGCGATGTCGCGGCGCTGCGCGTCCATCTGCAGCCGGTGCTCGCCATAGACCGGCAGGTCGCGCCGGCGCGGCAGGAGGGCGGTCACCAGCCGGTCATAGGTGTCGACCAGCCATTCGCCCAGCGACGGGGTCTCGTCCGGCGCCGGAAGCCGCTCCACCTGGATCACGCCGTCGGTGCCCATGAGCTGGCGGCTGTCGGCGAGCAGCGTGCCGTCGATGCCGTAAAGGCGCGTGCGCGTCTCCGTCGTCTCCACCAGGCGCCGGATCATCAGCCGCGCCTGCTCCGGCGAGAGGGCGCCCTCCTCCTCGCCCTCGCGCGCGACGGCCCCCTCGCCGAGCGCCCCGGCGAAGATCCGCCCCTCGACGCGGAGCGCATCGAGCTCGGCCTCGATCAGCCGGTCCTGGTAGCGGCCGAGATAGAGCAGCCCGCCCACCAGCATGGCGAGCGCCAGGACGTTGACCGCCAGGATCCGCAGCGTCAGCGGCGAGACGAGCGGCCGGCAGCGCCGGCCCGCCCGGCGCTCCGACGCCGCCGCGGGGGAGAGGCCCGGCGCCGCGGCTTCCGCGGGCGCCGCGTCGCGCCGGGGCCAGGCCAGCGCCATGGCGGCTCAACCTTCGCGGTAGCGGTAGCCGACGCCGTAGAGCGTCTCGATCTGCGCGAAGTCGGGATCGACCGTCTTGAACTTCTTGCGCAGCCGCTTGACGTGGCTGTCGATGGTCCGGTCGTCCACGTAGACGTGCTCGCCATAGGCCGCGTCCATCAGCTGGTCACGGCTCTTCACGTGGCCCGGCCTCTGGGCCAGGGCCTTGACCAGAAGGAACTCGGTCACCGTCAGCTCGACCTGCTGGTCGCGCCACAGGCAGCTGTGCCGCGCGGAGTCGAGCACCAGGTCGCCGCGCACCATGATGCTGCCGGGATCGCCCGCAGCCTTGCTGTCGGCCAGGGTGCCGCGGCGGAGCAGCGCGCGGATCCGCTCGATCAGCAGGCGCTGGCTGAAGGGTTTCTTGATGTAGTCGTCGGCGCCCATGCGCAGGCCGAGCACCTCGTCGACCTCGTCGTCCTTCGAGGTCAGGAAGATCACCGGCATGGCCGATCCCTGGCGCAGCCGGGACAGCAGCTCCATCCCGTCCATGCGCGGCATCTTGATGTCGAGCACCGCCAGGTCCGCGGGGCGCGTCGACAGTCCGCGCAGCGCCTCGTCCCCGTCCGCGTAGGTGCGCACCTCGTATCCTTCGGCCTCCAGTGCCATGGAGACCGAGGTCAGGATGTTGCGGTCGTCGTCGACCAGGGCGATCGTCTGCGCCATCGAATCCCTCCTGGGCGGTATGGAACAATTCCTCCGACCCGGGTATCTACCCCTTTGCGGCGGCAAATTCGTGCTTCAATGTGGCACGATCACGGCGATGCTGGGCAGGCCCTGCCGCGGCGCCTGCCCGAATGCACTGCGAACGCCGACCGGACCATCCTGCCATGACCACCGCGCCGACGCCGAGCCCTGCCGAGGCCAGTCCTGCCGAGACCGCCCGCCGCGTGATGCGGCGCTGCGACCGGGCCGCGCTCGCCACGGCCCAGGCGGATGCCGCGGGCTGGCCGCTGCCGTCCCTGGTGCTGGTGGGGTTCGACCTCGACGCGGCGCCGCTGCTGCTGGTCTCCGACTTGGCGGAGCATGCGCGTAATATCAAGGCCGACGACCGGCTCGGCCTCCTTTTCGACGGCACGGCCGGCCTGGCCGAGCCGCTGACCGGCCCCCGCGTCTCGGTGCTCGGCCGCGCCGAGCCGGCCGAGGAGCCGCGGCTGGCCGAGCGCTACCTGGCGCGGCACCCCGGCGCCCGCTTCTACGCGGGCTTCGGGGATTTCCGTTTCCTGCGCGTGCGGATCGAGCGGGCTCATCTGGTGGCGGGGTTCGGGCGCATCCACTGGATCGACGGGCGCGACATTCTGCTCCCCCGACCGCTGACGGAAGGACTGGCCCAAAGTGAGGCTGGTATCGTAGAGCACATGAACGAAGATCACGCCGATGCGGTGGATCTCTATGCGAACGAGCTGCTCGGGCGCGGCGGCGAGGGATGGCGGATGGTCGGCATCGATCCGGAGGGCTGCGACCTCCGGCGCGAGGCCGAGCTGGCGAGGCTCGAGTTCGATACCCCCGTCACGGACCCGAAAGCGGCCCGGACGGAACTCGTTCGACTTGTGAACCACGCCCGCTCCAGGCGGGCATAATAAAACAAACGGGATGGAGCAAGACGTGTCGAATGCCCCCACGACCAACCGAAAACTTCTGCGATGGGTCGAGGAAGTCGCAAGCAAGTGCAAGCCGGACAACATCTATTGGTGCGACGGTTCGCAGGAAGAATATGACCGGCTCTGCGCCGAGATGGTCGCTCAAGGGACGTTCATCAAGCTGAACGAGCAGAAGCGTCCGAACTCCTATCTCTGCCGCTCCGACCCCGCCGACGTCGCCCGCGTCGAGGACCGCACCTTCATCTGCACCGAGCGGCGCGAGGATGCCGGGCCCACCAACAACTGGATGGACCCCAAGGAGATGAAGGCGATCCTGGATCGCCTGCTCGACGGCTGCATGCGCGGCCGGACCCTCTACGTGGTCCCGTTCAGCATGGGGCCGCTGGGCTCCGACATCTCGCATATCGGCGTCGAGCTCACCGATAGCCCCTACGTCGTCGTCAGCATGCGGCTGATGACGCGCATGGGAAGCGCGGTGCTGAAGCATCTCGGCGAGGACGGCAGCTTCGTTCCCTGCCTGCATTCCGTCGGCATGCCGCTGGAGCCGGGGCAGCCCGACGTGGCCTGGCCCTGCAACGGCGAGAACAAGTACATCGTCCACTTCCCGGAGCAGCACTCCATCGTCTCCTACGGCTCCGGCTACGGCGGCAATGCGCTGCTCGGCAAGAAGTGCTTCGCGCTGCGCATCGCCTCGGACCTCGGCCGCAAGCAGGGCTGGCTGGCCGAGCACATGCTGATCCTGGGCGTCGAGAGCCCCGAGGGCGAGCGCACTTACGTCGCCGCCGCCTTCCCCTCCGCCTGCGGCAAGACGAACTTCGCGATGCTGGTGCCCCCCGAGGGCTTCGAGGGTTGGAAGATCCGGACCGTCGGCGACGACATCGCCTGGATCAAGCCCCAGGCCGACGGGACGCTGCGCGCCATCAATCCCGAGGCCGGGTTCTTCGGCGTGGCCCCCGGAACGAGCCTGAAGTCCAATCCCAATGCCATGCGCACGCTGGAGCGCAACGCGATCTTCACGAACTGCGCGCTGACGGACGACGGCGACGTCTGGTGGGAGGGCATGACCGACGAGGTGCCGGCCCACCTGATCGATTGGCAGGGCAAGGACTGGACGCCGGACTGCGGGCGCAAGGCCGCGCATCCGAACGCCCGCTTCACCGCGCCCGCCGGGCAGTGCCCGTCCATCGACCCGGCCTGGGAGAGCCCCGCGGGCGTCCCCATCAGCGCCTTCATCTTCGGCGGGCGGCTGTCCAGGACCTTCCCGCTGGTATTCGAGGCCTTCGACTGGCGCCAGGGCGTGTACTGGGCGGCCACCATGGGATCCGAGGCGACCGCCGCCGCCGTGGGCCAGGCGGCGATCCGCCGCGACCCCTTCGCCATGCTGCCGTTCTGCGGCTACAACATGGCGGATTACTGGCAGCACTGGCTGGAGCTCGGCGACTGCTACCAGAACCTGCCGCGCATCTACCGCGTCAACTGGTTCCGCAAGGACGAGGACGGCCGCTTCGCCTGGCCGGGGTTCGGCCACAACATGCGGGTGCTGAAGTGGATCGTCGACCGCGTTCACGGCCGCGCGCCCGAGCCGGTCTCCAGCCCCTTCGGCTACATGCCGCGCTACGAGGACCTGAACTGGGAGGGGCTCGACTTCTCCAAGGAGCAGTTCCGCCGGATCATGGACATCGACCGCGGCGAGGCCGTGGCCGAGGCCGAGGACCAGGAGAAGCTGTTCAGCGAGTTCGGCCCGCGCCTGCCGGACGAGATGGAGCGCGAGCGGCAGCGGCTGCTCGAGCGGCTGAAGGAGTCCCCGGCGGTGTGGCAGGCCGCGTGAGCGGCCTGTAGCACCCGCGCCGGGGCAACCCGCAACTGGGCAACCCGCAATTGGAAGGCCCGCCGGCAGTGCCGGCGGGCTTTTCCGTCGCAGGGTCCCCCAATGGACAGGGCCCGGCGGCGCCCATAGATTGTCGGCGCCTGGAACAAGCTGGACCGCCGCCATGAAGCCGACCGCCTTCCTTGCCCTGGCGAGCCTCGTCCTGGGCCCCGGCCTGGGCATCGCCCTTCCGGCAGCGCCTGCCCTGGCGCAGGAGACGGCCTCGGCCGGCGAGGTGCGGATCACCCGCGCCTGGGCCCGCGCGACCGCCCCCAGCGCCCCGACCGGCGCCGCCTACGTGACGCTCGTGAACGGCGGTTCGCAGCCCGACAGGCTGGTCTCGGCGACCTCGCCCGTGGCCGAGCGGGTCGAGATCCACACCCATCTGCACGAGGGCGGCGTGATGCGCATGCGCGAGGTCGAGGGTGTCGACCTCGCCCCGGGCGCCGAGGCCGTCTTCGGGCCCGGCGGGCTGCACCTGATGCTGATGGGGCTGCGCCAGCCGCTGCGCCGCGGCGAGAGCTTCCCGCTCACCCTGACCTTCGCGCGCGGCGCCGCCGCCACCGTCACCGTCTCCGTCGCGGGGCCCGGCGCCGGCGGGCCCGAGGGCGCGGCCCATGGCGGCATGGCGCCCGGACAAGGGCATGGACAGGGGCAGGAGCACGGGCATGGACAGCAGGGGCACGCCGCCCCTCGGCCAATGCACTGAGCCCGGTGGCGAGGCCGAGGCGCCGCCCTCATCCGCCGAGGAAAAGGACCCTTGTCAGGTGGACGTAGTCCGCCTCCAGCGCCATCAGCGCGACGAGCACCAGGAGGCTCAGGGGCGGCACCAGGATGGCGCAGCGCAGCGCCAGCCTCTCCCATTGCAGGTGCATGAAGACGGCGACGATCAGCCCGGCCTTCAGCATCATGAACAGGATGATCAGGAACCAGCGGGCATAGCCCTGCACCTGGAAGAAGTCGACCATGTACGACAGCGCGCTGAGGACGAAGAGGATCCCCCAGACCTTGAAGTAGGTGCTGATGGGGTGCTGCTGGGTTTCCGCATGCGCCATGTCCGCCCCCTCACCACAGGTAGAAGAGCGCGAAGATGAAGACCCAGACGAGATCGACGAAGTGCCAGTAGAGGCCGGCGATCTCGACGATCTGGTAGTTCCCGCGCCGCTCGTAGTCGCCGCGCCGGACCTTGAACGCCACGACGAGCAGGTAGATCACGCCCACCGTGACGTGGAAGCCGTGGAAGCCCGTGATCATGAAGAAGGTCGAGCCGAACTGGGCCGCGCCCATGGGGTTCCCCCAGGGACGCACGCCTTCCTCGATCAGCTTGGACCACTCGAAGGCCTGCATGCCGACGAAGGTCGCCCCCAGCACGGCCGTCGCCAGCATCAGCGCCGCCGTGGCCCCGCGCTGGCGCCTGTAGGCGAAGTTGACCGCCATGGCCATGGTGCCGCTGCTGCTGATCAGGACGAAGGTCATGATCGCGATCAGCAGCAGCGGGACATGGGTGCCGGCGATGGTCAGCGCGAAGACCTCGCTCGGGTTCGGCCACGGCACCGTGGTCGACATGCGCACCGTCATGTACGAGGTCAAAAAGCAGCCGAAGATGAAGGTGTCGCTCAGCAGGAAGATCCACATCATGGCCTTGCCCCAGGGAACATCCCTGAAGGCCTGCCGGTCGGCCGAGAGGTCGGCGACCATGCCCTCCCAGCCGCCCTCGGCCGCGGGCTCCACGCGGAGGGCGGGCTCGTGCATCGTGTCCTGGCTCACCATCGGCTCGCGCTCCCCTCAGCCGGTTCCTGCCCCGTGATGCATGGCGGGCATCCAGCCCGCGTCGTCGGCCATCAGCAGGGCAAGCAGCGCCAGCCAGACGACCAGGAGGAAATGCCAGTAGGCCGCGCAGAGCCCGACGCCGAGCCGGGTCGCGCGTGCGCCGGGGGCGCTGCGCAGATGCCATGCCGTCCTGGCCCAGGCCGCGAGCCCGCCCAGCAGGTGCAGCCCATGCAGCGCCGTCAGCAGATAGAAGAAGGTGTTCGCGGGATTGGTCGCGACGAAGTAGCCCAACGCATCGAGCTGGGCCCAGGCGGCGATCTGGCCCGCCAGGAAGGCGCCCGCGCAGCCCCCGCCCGCCACGAAGGCGGTCGAGGCCCGGGCCGGGTCCCCGCGGCGCAGGAGCGTCGACGAACGCTGCAGGGCGGCGCTGCCCAGCGCCAGCGCCAGCGTGTTCAGCCACAGGATCGGCGGCTCGGGCAGCGGCCGCCAGTCGCCGAGCGTCATGCGCATCAGGTAGGCCGCGGCCAGCAGGCCGAACAGCGCCGTGACGACCGCCATGAAGATGGCAAGCCCTACCTGCGCCGGGGCGAAGGGAAGCCGGCCCCAGGCCGGGACGTCCTGGGCGGGCTGCAGCCAGGGCTTCGCGCCAAGCGACCCGAGGGGGTTCACGGCGCGGCTCCTTCCGCCCGCAGGGATCCATGCAGGCCCGGCGCGTCGCGTTCCGGCGGGCGGTTCTGCGGGATGTAATCCTCGGCTGCGCCCGGCACGCTGAAATCATAGGCCCAGCGATAGACGATCGGCAGCCTGGCCCCCCAGTTTCCGTGCCCCGGCGGCGTCTCGGGCGTCTGCCACTCCAGCGTCGTGGAGCGCCAGGGATTGGCGCCCGAGGGGCGGCCCCGGACGGCGCTCCAGGCCAGGTTGAACAGGAACAGGAACTGCGCGGCGCCGACCACGAGGGCCGCGATGGTGATCCATTCGTTCAGCAGATGCGCGGAATCCGGAATGAACGCGATGCCCTCGAACTCGAAGTAACGCCGCGGGATGCCCACGAAGCCGAGATAGTGCATCGGGAAGAAGATCGCGTAGGTGCCGAGGAAGGTGATCCAGAAATGGATCTTGCCGAGCGTGTCGTTCAGCATCCGGCCGGTCACCTTGGGGTACCAGTGGTAGAGCCCGCCGAAGATGACCAGGATCGGCGCCACGCCCATCACCATGTGGAAATGGGCCACGACGAAATAGGTGTCGGACAGCGGCACGTCGACGACGACGTTCCCGAGGAACAGGCCCGACATCCCGCCGGCCACGAAGGTCAGGATGAAGGCCAGCGAGAACAGCATCGGCACGGTCAGGTGGATGTCGCCGCGCCACAGCGTCAGCACCCAGTTGTAGACCTTGATCGCCGTCGGAATCGCGATGATCAGCGTCGTGAAGGCGAAGAAGAACCCGAAATAGGGGTTCATGCCGCTGACGTACATGTGATGTGCCCAGACCACGAAGCTGAGCCCCCCGATCGCCAGGATCGCCCAGACCATCATCCGGTAGCCGAAGATGTTCTTTCGCGCATGGGTGCTGATCAGGTCCGAGACGATGCCGAAGCCCGGCAGCGCCACGATGTAGACCTCGGGATGGCCGAAGAACCAGAACAGGTGCTGGAACAGCAGCGGGCTGCCGCCGGAATACTCCAGCATCTCGCCCTGAGAGAGCACGGCCGGCATGAAGAAGCTGGTCCCCAGCAGCCGGTCGAGCAGCATCATGACGCCGCTGACGAACAGCGCCGGGAAGGCCAGGAGGCCCAGGACGGTGGCGACGAAGATGCCCCAGACCGTCAGGGGCAGGCGCATCATGGTCATGCCGCGCGTACGCGCCTGGAGGACCGTGGTGATGTAGTTGAGCCCGCCCATGGTGAAGGCGGCCACGAAGATCACCAGCGAGACCAGCATCAGGATGATGCCCCAGTCCCGCCCGGGCGTGCCCGGCAGGATCGCCTGCGGCGGGTAGAGGGTCCAGCCGGCCCCCGTCGGCCCGCCGGGCACGAAGAACGACGCGACCAGCACCAGGACCGACAGCAGGTAGGTCCAGTAGCTCAGCATGTTCACATAGGGGAAGACCATGTCCCGCGCGCCGATCATCAGCGGGATCAGGTAGTTGCCGAAGCCGCCGAGGAACAGCGCGGTCAGCAGGTAGATCACCATGATCATGCCGTGCATGGTGACGAACTGGTAGTAGCGTTCCTGGTCGACCATCTCCAGGCTGCCGGGGAAACCGATCTGCATCCGCATCAGCCAGGACATCACCAGCGCCAGCAGCCCGACGGCAATGGCCGTCAGCGTGTACTGGATGGCGATGACCTTGTGGTCCTGGCTCCAGATGTATTTCGCGATGAAGCCTTGCGGCTCGTGGCCGTGCTCGTGATCGAGGCCTTCGTCGACGAATGCGGTCTGTGCCATCGCCCTGGACCCTCCCTGCCAGTCCGTTCGCGCGCCCCCGCGCGGCTCACGGCTCCGCGCCGCCCTCCCCCTGGACCTCGTCCCGGATCTCGGCCACGTCCTGTTCCGGCCGCCGGCCGAGCGACTGGGCGAAGGTCGGGTTCTGCTCGAGCCATGGCCGGAACGTCCCCTCGTCCTCGACCACGACGGTGCCGCGCATCAGGGAGTGACCGACCCCGCACAGCTCGGCGCACAGGATCTCGTAGGTCCCGGTCTTCTCGGGCGTGAACCAGAAATACGACACCATGCCCGGAACCAGATCCATCTTGGCCCGGAACTGCGGCACGTAGAAATTGTGCAGCACGTCGGTGGAGCGCAGGACGACCTTGACCGGTGTGCCGGCAGGCAGGTGCAGCTCGCCCCCGGAGACGAGGACGTCGTCCCGGCCGCGGGGATCGTCGGGATCGAGACCGAAGGGGTTCTCGGCCGTGATGCGGGACGTGTCGGCGGTGCCGAGCACGCCATCCGCGCCGGGGAAGCGGAAGCTCCAGGACCATTGCTGGCCGAGCGCCTCGACCGTCGACGCGCCCTCCGGCACGCGGATGAAGTCGTTCCAGACGATCAGGCCGGGGGCCAGCATGGCGGCGATCCCCACCGAGGTCGCGCCGGTCAGCCACAGCTCCAGCCTGCGGTTCTCGGGCTCGTAGTCCGCCCGGGCGCCGTCCCGGTGCCGGAACCGGGCCACGGCATAGGCCATGAACAGCATCAGGACGGCAAAGACCGCGCCGGTGATCACGAAGGTGATGATCAACGTGTCGTCGATCGTTCCCCAGTTCGATGCGAGGGGTGTGAACCACCATGGGCTTAGAAGGCTGAATATCACCGAGCCCACGACGAGCGCGGCCAATATGACTCCTACAGCCATGTCGATCCGTTCCCGCTTCTGTTTCCGCTGGGCATGGAGACGCGCTAAACCCTCGAACCTACGCAAAACAGCTCTGCCGGGACTTGCAATAACGCGCATCCCGCACACCGCAATACAACTTGTACTCCCAAAATTGCATCAGCACGAATATGCTTGAGACTTAATGCCCATTTGGGCTCATTTTTGCGGCGCAACATTACCCAAATAAGAGACACGGGATTTATTGCCGTATTCAGCACTGACCGCGGAAATCTCCGGGCGCCGTCGCATAGCCTTCCCGGACTCGCCATGGGAGCGCGGGTGACCATCCGGTCATCCGCCTTCACCGTGCATTAACCATGTCGGACCATTGTGACCGACGGCATCTCCGGGACGCCGCCCCCCCTACACGCAAGTATTGCAGCTAGCCATGGCAGTACCTTTTGTTCTCCATCAGCTCTGGAAAGACGAATATCTCCCGGACCGGTACATAAGAATGCAGGACACCTGGAGGCTATTCAACCCCGGGCTGCAGATTGTAACATGGACCGACGGGGACCTGGCCTCATTCATCGGGCGAGAGTTCCCGGATCTTCTCGAGCTTTATCATAGCTATCAGGAGAACATCTGCCGGGCCGATCTCGGCCGCTACCTGGTCCTGCGCCATTTCGGCGGCATCTATGCCGATCTCGACTGCGAGTGCCTGAAACCGATCGGTTCGCTGATCGAAGGCAGACGCTTCGTGATCGGGCTGGAGCCGCGCTCCCACTCGGCGCTCGAAAAGGCCGTCCAGCGCGGCCTGAGGGACCTGCCCTGCCCCTCCTTCATCGCGACGGAGCCGGGCCATCCCATCTGGAACCATATCCTCGCCGAGGTCCAGCGAGCCCGCCACGAACCCGACCCGCTGGATGCGACCGGCCCCTTCCTGCTGGCGCGGGCGCTGGCCGGCCATCCCGACGCCGCATCGCTGACCCTGGCGCCGCCCGAGCTTGTCTCCCCGCTCGACAAGAACGAGTGCTGGGACGGCCGCGTCCACGACATCGAGCATTGGGAGCGGTCCACGCGCGATGCCTATGTCCTGCACCACTGGGACGGCACGTGGTTCCGCAACGCCCCCGAGCCCTTCGGGCTGCCGGCGGGCGTCCCGGTCCAGGTCGTCGGGGCGACCGGACCGGCCGAGCTTCCTCCCGGCAAGCCGCGCATCTCCTGCCTGATGGTGACCCGCGGCCGGACCGCCCTCGCGAAGGCCGCCATAGACAGCTTCCTGCGGCAGACCTATCCCGACAAGGAGCTGGTGATCGTGTCCGAGGAGGAGGATCCGGAGCTCCTCGACCATGTGCGCTCTAAGCCCGGGAACCTGATCAAGGTGGTCCTGGTCCGCGGCGGCACGCCCACGCTCGGCGAACTGCGCAACGTCGCCGTCGAGCAGGCGAGCGGCCCCCTGGTCTGCCAGTGGGACGACGACGACCTCTACGATCCCCGGAGGCTCGAGGTCCAGCACGCGGTGCTCGCCCGGACGAAGGCCCATGCCTGCATGCTGCAGCGCTGGATGGTCTGGTGGCCCGGCCAGGAAAGGCTGGCCGTGTCGAGCCGGCGGACCTGGGAGGGGTCCCTCCTGTGCCTGAAGTCCGCGATGACGCGCTATCCCGGCCTGCGCCGCGGCGAGGACACGCCCGTCGTCGATCACCTGCTTGCCACCGCCCGCGTCGCGCTGTTCGACCTGCCCAGGCTCTACGTCTACCGGGTCCATGGCGCGAACACCTTCGGTCCCGACCATTTCGAGGTGCACTGGGCGACCGCCACGGCCCGGTTCCAGGACGCCCGCTGCCGCGCCGTGCTGGCCGAGATGTCCAAGCGCATCCCGGAGATCCCGGCTGCGCAGGCCAGCGAGGCCGCTGCACCGCGGGCCTGCGGATCGCCCGCGTTGCGGGGCGACGCCGAGCCCGACATCCTGGTCCTCACCCCTGTCAAGGACGCACGCCGGCACCTCGATCGCTATGTCGGGCTCCTCTCGGGCCTCGACCACGACCCTCGGCGCATCGCCGTCGCCTTCCTCGAGGGCGACAGCCGCGACGGGACCCATGACGATCTCGCCGCCAGGCTGCCCGACATGCGGCGGCGTTTCGGCAGGGTCGAGCTGCACAAGCGGGATTTCGGCTTCCGCCACGCCGGCCCGCGCTGGGACGTTCAGATCCAGCGCCGCCGCCGCGAGGTCCTCGCGCGCTCGCGCAACCGGCTTCTCAGCCGGGCGCTGCGGAACGAGGCCTGGGTGCTCTGGCTCGACGCCGACCTCCTGGACTACCCGCCGGACCTGCTGAGCCGCCTGCTCGGCGCCGGCAAGGACATCGTCGTGCCCCACTGCACGCTGCCCGACGGGCGGACCTTCGACCTCAACACCTTCAGGCTTGCCAGGGGGCCCGGGGTCCCCGAGGACGACGCCCATCTCGTCGACGGCATCTTCCAGCCCCCGCGCGGCGTCGGCCGCCTCTACCTCGACGCGTTCCGGGACGAGCCCCTGGTCCAGGTCGATGCCGTCGGCGGGACGGCGCTGCTGGTGCGCGCCGACCTTCACCGCGAGGGGCTGGTCTTCCCGCCCGCGAGCTACCGCGGCTACATCGAGACCGAGGGCCTCGCGGCCATGGCGCGGGACATGGGATATTCATGCTGGGCGCTGCCCGGCCTCGATATCGTTCATTCGCCGGAGTGATGCAGCATGGATGTCAGCATCGTCGTGACGACCTTTCAGCGGCAGGCCCTGCTGGACCTCTGCCTCAGGAGCCTGCGCGACCAGCGCAACCGCCACGGCAGGACCGAGATCGTCGTCGTCGACAATTGCCCGCAGGGCAGCGCCCGTGAGCTCTGCGAGCGGCACCGTCACGAATTCGAGCCGGCCGGCATCGGCTTCAAGTACGTGAACGAGACGCGCCCGGGCATTTCCCACGGGCGCAATCGCGGCATCGAGGAAACGCAGCACGAGATCATCTGCTGGATCGACGATGACGAGGAGGCGCAGCCGGGCTGGCTGGACCGCCTGACGGCGCCCTTCGTCGAGATCGGCCCGTCCGTGGCCATGGTCGGCGGCGAGGTCGAGCCCAATTTCGGCGACGCCAGCCGTCCATCCTGGCTCGTGGACGAGCTGCTGCATGCCTTCTCATGCCGCTGGGGCTGGGACACGGAGCCGCGCTTCCTGGATGGCCACGAATGGTTCGGCGAGGGCAACTGCGCGATCCGGCGCTCGGTGCTCGGCGACCGGCGCTTCCGGACCGACCTCGGGCGCAGCGGCGGGGCGCTGGGCGGCAGCGAAGGCATCGTGTATCTCGAGCTGCGCGCGGCCGGACACGCCGCCTACTATGCGCCGGACGCGAAGGTCAGCCACTTCGTCCATCCGGACAGGCTCAACCAGCGCTGGCTGCTGAACCGCATGCTTCAGGCCGGCATCTCGGATGCCCGGGCCCACCGCTTCTCGCCGCTGAACAGCAACGTGCTGAACATCAAGATCCACCTGCCGTCCATCGCGGGCCTCGATCCCGAGAGCATGGACCCCAAGGGCCTGACGCAGCTTTCGATGGCGTACTACCAGACCGGCTACGCGTTCGGACGGCACCTCTGACACGGTCAGGGGCGCCGCCGTCCGGGATCCGGAAGCGGCGCCCCTAGCCGTCGCTTCCGCGGGTGCGGTCCACCATCCTGTCGCGCCGGCTGCGCCGGCCCTTGACGATGATCTCCATGAAGGCGAAGCCGACCGCGACGGGCGCCGCGATCCCCAGCGTCAGCGCAAGGCCGGCTCCGAGGCTCATGCCGTCGTACCCGCCGACCGCCCAGGCTAGGCCGATCAGCACGAGCACAACGGCAGCGCAAAGAAACACCGGTCCGGTTATCTGGTGCAGCATGGCCCGCGACCTCCTCAAGGCAAGGCGAGCGTCACAATCCAAGAACCGCCGGCGTCGTCCCTCGTTTCATTTCCCAGACGACAGGTAGAAGACCGGGGACGGTGAACAGCGGGCTGCAGGATGGAACTGAGATACGATATTTCCGGCGGGTGCCGCCCTTAATTGCAGGCCCGCTCTCCGGCTGCGGGAGTATGCTTCGCTGACTTGGCGGGTCGCGGCGTGTCGTGACCGGCAGCCGACCGGGCATGCTGTCATGGCTGATCTGCGCCCCTCCGAACTGCCCGTTCGGGAGGCATGTGCATGACCATCCGCAATCCCATTGAATGGAGCTACCATCAGGCCACGAGCTTGTCTCGGGCGGCGGCCTCGGGCGGACGCGCCGCCTACGGGGACGGCCAGGGCGTTAATGCGCTGACCCCGTCCATCCGCAGGATCGGCGTCGCCGACCTGAAATACGCCCTGTCGAAGGGCTTCGAGGATTTCGGCGTCTACCGGACCGACGTCATCTTCGTGTGCCTGATCTATCCCGTCGCAGGCCTGCTCCTGGCGGCTCTCTTCGGCGGCGACATGCTGCAGATGCTCTTCCCGCTGGCCTCGGGCTTCGCCCTGATCGGCCCCTTCGCCGCGATCGGTCTCTACGAGATGAGCCGCCGGCGGGAGGAGGGCCTGCCGGTCTCCTGGGCCGACGCCTTCGGCGTGCTCTGGTCGCCCTCCTTCGGCGCGATCCTCGGCCTGGGGCTGGTGCTGCTGGCGATCTTCCTGGCGTGGCTCCTGGCAGCCCAGGCGATCTATGCCGCGACCCTCGGCCCGGCGCCGCCGGCAGACATGGGGTCCTTCCTGAACGAGGTGTTCACCACGTCTCAGGGCTGGACGCTGATCATCGCCGGCGTCGGGGTCGGATTCCTTTTCGCCGTGCTGGTCCTGACCATCAGCGTCGTCTCCTTCCCGCTCCTGCTCGACCGGCGCGTCGGGGTGGCGACGGCGGTCTGGACGTCGGTCCGCGCGGTAATGGCGAATCCCGGAACCATGGCGGTATGGGGCCTGATCGTCACGGCAGGGCTGGTGATCGGATCGATCCCGCTGCTGGTCGGCCTGATCGTGGTGATGCCGGTGCTGGGGCATGCCACCTGGCACCTGTACCGCCGGGTCGTGGCGCCCGGCGCCATACCGCGGACCACGCCGTAGGACGGGCCGCCGCGCCGGCGGGACCGGCGCGGCGACGCGTCCGGAATGGCGACGGCGCTTGGCCGCGCGGCTGGGCGCCCGAACCATCAGCCATGCGTTATCGGAATGGCGAAACCCGCCCGCTGCGGCTGTATACCCAGCGCCAGGCGGCAACGCCGCCGCACGCCCTCAGCAGCAGACCGAACCCCGAATGCCGCCCACCAGGCCCGAAAAGAAGAAGACCGGGGACACGAAAGTCATCGCGCTGGTCGGCATCGGCCATTTCTTCAGCCATTTTTTCCAGCTCGTCCTGCCGCCGCTGTTCCCGGTTCTTCGCGGCAACTTCGATGTCAGCTATGCCGAGCTCGGGCTGGTCATGACGCTGTTCTACGCCGCCTCCGGGCTGGCGCAGACGCCGTCGGGGTTCCTGGTGGACCGGTTCGGCGCCCACAGGGTGCTCGTGGGGGGCTTCCTGCTGCTGGCGGGCAGCGTGGCGCTCGGCAGCCTGGTGACCTCGTTCTGGCTCTTCGCGCCGCTGATGATCCTGGCAGGGCTCGGCAACAGCGTCTTCCACCCCGCGGACTACGCGATCCTGACCCATGCGGTGACGCCGCGGCGCATGGCGCTGGCCTACAGCATCCACACGCTGGGCGGCGTTCTCGGCTGGGCGGCGGCGCCGGCCGTGCTCCT
This sequence comes from Arenibaculum pallidiluteum, assembly GCF_017355985.1. Classification (GTDB taxonomy): domain Bacteria; phylum Pseudomonadota; class Alphaproteobacteria; order Azospirillales; family Azospirillaceae; genus Arenibaculum; species Arenibaculum pallidiluteum. The sequence continues at coordinate 33,069 of NZ_JAFIQU010000027.1, read as the reverse complement.
GTTCCTCGCCGCCTCCCTATCCTGGACCTTCGCCCTGGGCGCGGTGGGCGCCTTCGGGCTCGTGGTCGCGCTGGTCCTGGCGGCATCGCGGCAGACGCTCGACGTGACCCCGCGCCAAGCGGCGCCGACGCCCCGGGAGGACGGCGCCCGGCAGGGTCCGGGCGGCGTTCTGATCACCGTGCCGATCCTGACCTGCTTCGCCTATTTCGCGCTGCTCTCGGTGTCGCTGACCGGCGTGCAGACCTTCCTGCCCACGGCCCTGCCCGAGCTGCACGCGGTGGACCTGGCGACGGCCAGCCTGATGCTGACGGGCTACATGATCGCCAATGGTGCGGGGACGTTGGCGGGCGGCATCGTCGCGGGGCGGACCGACCGTCACGAAACCATGGTCGCGCTGGGCCTCGCCGGGGCCGCCGCGATGCTGCTCGCCGTCGGGCACGTCCCCATGGGGGCGGTCGCGCTGTTCGCCACGATCGGTCTCGCGGGCTTCCTTGCGGGCGCGACGACCCCGGCGCGCGACATGCTCGTGCGCTCCTCGGCGCCGGCCGGCGCCACGGGCAAGGTGTTCGGCTTCGTCTATTCCGGCCTCGACCTGGGCGCGTGCCTCGCGCCGCTGGTGCTCGGCCTGCTGCTGGACGGCGGGCGCCCGGCGGCCGCGATGACTTTGATCGCCGCGAGCCTGGGCGCCACGATCCTGTCGGCGCTGCTCGTCCGGAAGGCGGCGCCCCGCGCGCCGGCCGCGGCCACGCCGGCCTGAGGGCCGCCGCGTCCGTCTCCGTGCCGCGCGGGCTCAGAAAGGCCGGCGGGCCCGCAGCGCCGCGGTCAGCGTCCCCTCGTCGAGATAGTCGAGCTCGCCGCCCACCGGCACGCCGTGGGCCAGGCGCGATACCGTCACGTCGCACTCCGTCAGGCGGTCGGTCACGTAATGAGCGGTGGTCTGCCCCTCGACCGTCGCGTTGAGGGCCAGGATCACCTCGCTCACCTCCGGCCTGCGGGCGCGGTTCACCAGCGCCGCGATGGACAGGTCATCGGGGCCGATCCCCTCCAGCGCCGACAGGGTGCCGCCGAGCACGTGGTAGAGCCCCTTGAAGGAATTCGTGCGCTCCAGCGCCCACAGGTCGCCGACCTCCTCGACCACGCACAGGGTCGACTGGTCGCGCCGCGGGTCCGTGCAGACGTGGCAGGGATCGCGGGTGTCAAGGTTCCCGCATACCGAGCAGGTACGGACCGCCTCGGCCGCGGCCCCCAGCGCCTCGGCCAGGGGGGTCAGCAGCCCGTCCCGCTTCTTCATCAGATGGAGCGCCACGCGGCGCGCGGAACGGGGACCCAGACCCGGCAGCTTGGCAAGCAGCTGGATCAGGCGTTCGATCTCGGGGCTGTTCATCGTGTTCCCGGAAAGCGCCCCCCGCCGGTGTCTCCGGCGGGGGGCGGCGTGTCAGAACGGAAGCTTGAAGCCGGGCGGCAGGTTCAGTCCGCCCATCAGCTTCTGTGTCTCGTCGGCGACGTGGCGCTCGACCTTCTGCTTGGCATCGTTGAAGGCGGCGACCAGCAGGTCCTCCAGCACCTCGGTGTCCTCGGGGTCGACCACGGACTTGTCGAGCTTGACCTTGCGCAGGTCGCCCTTGCCGTTCACCACGACCGTCACCATGCCGCCGCCGGCCTGGCCGGTCGCCTCGACCTCGGCCAGCTTCTGCTGCATCTCCTGCATGCGCTGCTGCATCTGCTGCGCCTGCTTCATCATCTGGCCAAGGTTCTTCATCGCTCAGAACTCTCCTTCGTCTTCCATCCAGGACGCGCTTTCAACGATCAGGTCGGGATCCTCGGAACCGTCCGCAAGCTCGTCGCCGAGCCCGTCCGCGCCCGCGGCCCCGGCCGCCGGGTCGGCCACCTCGCGCAGCTGCAGCGCCGCCCCGGGGAAGGCGTCCAGCACCGCACGCACCAGCGGATGGCGCGACGCCTCCTCCAGCTTGGCCTGCTCGGCGCTGCGCTTCTGCTCGGCCAGGGGAGCCTCGCCGGGGGCGCCCGAGACCGAGACCATCCAGCGCCGGCCGGTCCATTCGGTCAGCAGCGCGCCGACGCGGCCCGCGAGGTTCGGCACCGCGTCCCGCCCCGGCCGGATCTCCAGCAGGCCGGGCTCGCAGCGGACGGGATGCACGTAGTTGTAGAGGGACATCCAGAGATGAATCTCCTTCCGCTCCTCGAACAGCGCGACCACCTCGGCATAGGTCCGCGGCATCGGCGCCAGCGCCGCCTCGGCATCGGGCGCGGGTTCCGGCACCGCCACAGGCCGGACCTGGTCCGGCTGCCGTCCCTCGGCCGGCATGGCCCCCTCGGGCACGGCGGCCGGCGCGGGATCCGCCGCGACCGCAAGATGAGCACGCGGCCGCGCCGCCTGGGTCGCCAGCGGCTGCGCCGCCTGGGTCGCCAGCGGCTGCGCATGGGAAACGGGCTGGGCCATGGCCTGGGACGCCTGCGCGGCGGCGGGCGCCGCCACGGACGCCCGCGCGCCGCCCCCTCCGCCCTGGACGGGGCCCCCGCCCTGGCCACCGGGGGGAGCGCCGCCGACGCCGCCGGACGAGGCGCCCTGGAGCTGGCGGATCAGGTCCGCAGGCGCAGGCAGGTCGGCCGCGTAGGCCAGGCGCACGATCACCATCTCGGCCGCATCGATGGGCACCGGGGCGGTCTGCACCTCCCCGAGCCCCTTCAGCAGGAGCTGCCAGGCACGGCTCAGCACCGGCATGGACAGGCGTTGGGCGAGCGCCGCCCCCTGGGTCCGCTCGATCTCCGGCGTGGCCGGGTCCTGGGCGGTCTCGGGCACGACCTTCAGGCGCGTCAGGAAATGGGTGAGGTCCAGCAGGTCCTGCATCACCACGACCGGGTCCGCACCGGCCCGGTGCAGGTCCGCCAGGATGTCCAGCGCGTCGCGCGGCCGGCCGCCCATGGTAGCCTCGAACAGCTCGACCACCCGGGTGCGGTCGGCCAGGCCCAGCATGTCGCGCACCTGGACGGCCGTGACGCGGCCGCCGCCCAGCGCGATGGCCTGGTCGAGCAGCGAAAGGCCGTCGCGCACGGATCCATCGGCCGCCCGGGCGATCAGCGCGACCGCCTCGGCCTCGGCCTCGACGCCCTCGCGCTCGGCGATCCGGCTGAAATGGGCGACCAGGGTCGGCGCGTCGACGCGGCGCAGGTCGAAGCGCTGGCAGCGCGACAGCACGGTCACGGGGACCTTGCGGATCTCGGTGGTGGCGAAGACGAACTTCGCGTGCTCCGGCGGCTCCTCCAGCGTCTTCAGCAGCGCGTTAAACGCGCTGGTGGAGAGCATGTGGACCTCGTCGATGATGTAGACCTTGTAGCGCGCCGAGACCGGGCCGTAACGGACGCCGTCGATGATCTCGCGGATGTCGTTGACGCCGGTGCGGCTGGCGGCGTCCATCTCCATCACGTCGACGTGCCGGTCCTGGGCGATGGCCGTGCAATGCTCGCAGACGCCGCAGGGCGTCACGGTCGGGCCGCCCGATCCATCGGGCCCCACGCAGTTCAACGCACGCGCGATGATGCGGGCGGTCGTCGTCTTGCCGACGCCGCGCACGCCGGTCAGCATGAAGGCATGGGCCAGCCGGCCGGACCGGATCGCATTGGTGAGCGTGCGGACCAGCGCCTCCTGCCCGACCATCTGGCCGAAGTCGGACGGCCGGTACTTGCGCGCGAGAACCCGGTAGGGCGAGCCCGCGCCCTGCGGCGCGTCGGCCGCTTCCATGGCGGCCCCTTCGGCGTCGGCCCCTTCGGCGTCGGTTGGCGTCACGATGGTCTGGTCGTTCACCGGCAGGCTCCGGAGGCGGGCGTATCCCTCGGCCGCCAGTCTAGTGGCTGCGGCCGGCAACGCGTACCGGAAAAAGGGCTCGGCTGGCGGGCGGGGCTGAGGTGGGAGGCTGGACGAGCGACCCGGACCGGAACTCGTTACGGCTGCTTCCTTCCGGACCTGACCGGGTTGGCGAGGAGCCCGTCCGCCGCCAACCTCCCGTCGCCATATATGGGCATCCGGGCCTGCCGCAGCAAGGACAATCGCCGGAGGGCAGCCGCCCGGCGCCGGCGATTCAAAGCCCTTCCGGTCGGGCTCCCGCCGTGCCAGGAATCGGGCATGACCGACGCATCCCTGTTTTATACCGGCCTCGGCCTCGACCGCGCGACCGAGCGCCGCCGCGACGCCGGATGGATCTCCTCGCTGCTCTCCGCGCAGGGCGCCCGCGTGGTGCCCATCTGGCGCACGCAGAACCTGATGTCCGAGGGCGAGTCCGGCCCGCGCGCGGGCTTCCTGAGCGTCGCAGACGCGATCGCGCTCGGCGCGTCGCCGTCCGACATGGCGCTGCTGGGCAACGGCGCGGACGGCCCCGTCTTCGCCTACGATGTCTCGGCGGTCGAGGATCCCGCGGCGGTCCCGGCGCTGGCCTCCGCCGGGCGCTTCTCGGACCTGCGCGGCTTCGGCCCGCTGCTGCCGCGCCCCGAGGCGACGCTGCTGGCCTATGCGCGCGGCCTCGCTTGGTGGCATTCGCGCCACCTCTTCTGCGGGGTCTGCGGCGCGCCGACCGTCAGCGCCGATGCCGGCCATGTCCGGCACTGCACCCGCGAGAGCTGCGGGACGCACCACTTCCCGCGAACCGATCCCGCCGTGATCATGCTGGTCCATGACGGCGACCGCGCGCTGCTGGGCCGCCAGTCGCGCTTTCCGCCCGGCATGTACTCGACCCTGGCGGGATTCGTGGAGCCCGGCGAAAGCCTTGAGGAGGCCGTCGCCCGCGAGGTGCGCGAGGAGGCCGGCGTGGAGGTCGGCGAAATCCGCTACGTCGCCTCGCAGCCCTGGCCCTTCCCGAGCTCGGTGATGCTGGGCTTCACGGCGAAGGCCCTGACCACCGAGCTGCGCGTCGACCCCGAGGAGCTGGAGGACGCCCGCTGGTTCACGCGCGACGAGATCCTGTCGAGCGAGGGCGATGGGTCGTTCCGCCTTCCCCGCCCCGATTCGATCGCCCGCTTCCTGGTGGAGGGCTGGCTGCGCTCCGGCGGTTGAGCGGCCCGGCCCCTCCCGGATCCGGCCTCAGACCAGGAAGGGGAAGAACTCGTAGGTCGCCCCGGTGGCCTGTGCCGTCTGGACGAAGGTCGCGGCATCGGGGAAGGTCTGCGGGGGACCCAGGGTGATGACGCCTGCGGCGCCCGGCCGGGCCTCCCATGCCGAGATGCTGCCGGTCGCGTCGTTGAAGCGCAGCAGCTCCTCCGCGCCGTCCCTGTCCAGGTCCGTGACGCCCACCAGGCGGTGCTCCCGCGTGCCGCTGATTGCGGGCAGGGTGTAGCCGGCATCGATCGCGCCGTCGCGGTTGGTGTCGGTCCAGACCGCCTTCGCCCCGGTCAGCATGTTCTGCAGGAGGATCTCGTCGCCGGGAATGCCGTTCACGTCGGCCGCCCCCGCGACATCCCAGCCGGGGACCCGCATCTGCCATTGCGTCTGGGTTCCGACGATCTGCCCCTGGGCGTTGAGCTCCCAGGTCGCGCTGGCGCCGAGCCCGGCTCCCTGCCCCTCGCCCGCGCGCGAGAAGAAGAAGATCTCCGACCGCCCGTCTGCGTCGAGATCCGCAAGCGTCCCGATCTCCCAGCCCTCCTTCAGCTGCGCAGGGCCGCCCGCGGGGTCGGTGCCGTTGATCTGGACCTCGGACGTGAGCGTGCCGCGGACGGGATCCTCGACCGGGGAGATCGGGACCTGCTCCACCGTGACTGCCACCCCACCGCTCTCGCCGACCAGCGAGCTCCGCGCCGTCTGGATGCCGGGCACCACGCCCAGGTCGATGAAATCAGCGAAGCGGATCCGCTCGACATTCGTCAGGACGTCGGTGCCTCCCGGACCCGAGACCGTGACGACCGACCCGTTGCGCTCGATGGTGTAGTCGAGATAGCGCCCCAGATAGGCAACCTGGTCGTAGCCGCCGCCGGCATCGATGGAATCGTTCCCGGCATAGCCCATGAGGACGTCCGTGAACGCCGATCCGGTGATGGCGTCGTTCCCGGACAGCAGGGTGGCGGCCTGGAGGCGGTCGTTCAGCTCGTCGGACGAGGCGAAGGGCAGGTTCAGGCCCGACAGCGTCAGGAAGGCCGCCCCTGCGGGCTGGGAATAGGTGAAGCCGGTCAGCGTGCCGCTGCCGGTCGAGAGGTCGAAGCTGCCGGTCATCGTCCCGTCGAAGACCGCGACACCGCCCAGCGTGTAGCGGAAGGACAGGGCCGTCGGGCTGGACCCGGTCTGGACATAGCTGTCCCAGATCAGGTCGGGATACAGCGGTCCGCCCGCCAGGAAGATCCCGCGCGTCGTCGTGAGCTGAGCCATCGTCCCTCCCCGCAAGCGCATTAAGCGAGGATGGAACCTCCGGGCCTTTCGAAGGTTGCACGCAGGACGACGGACGACCCGGAAGTACAGGTCGGAGCCGAACGATGTCGTGTGTGCGCGGGACGACGCCCGGCGCGGCGTGCGATCAGTCGTCGCCCTCGGCGCTTTGGGCCGCGGCCCTGCGGAACGCGTTGGCGGGATAGACGCCGAGGATCTTGACCTCGCGCGCGAAGAAGCCGAGCTCCTCCAGCGCGAGGCGCAGCGGCCGCTCCTCGGGATGGCCCTCCACATCCACGTAGAACTGGGCGGCGGTGAAGCGGCCGCCCACGAGATAGCTCTCGAGCTTGGTCATGTTCACGCCGTTGGTGGCGAAGCCGCCGAGCGCCTTGTAGAGCGCCGCCGGCACGCTGCGCACCCGGAAGACGAAGGTGGTGACCGAGGGCGTACCCGCCGGCGGCATCTTCGGCTCGCGGGCCATGATCAGGAAGCGGGTCGTGTTGTGGTCGGCGTCCTCGATGTCCTTCATCAGGATCTGCAGGCCGTAGGTCTCGGCCGCGAGGCTGGACGCGATGGCCGCGACCGTGGGATCGCCCAGGCGCGCGATCTCGGCCGCCGCGCCGGCCGTGTCGGCATGCGCGACCGCGCGCAGGCCCAGGCGCCGCGTGAGCTTCGAGCACTGCGACAGCGCCTGGACGTGGCTGCGCACGGTCTTGATCGTCTCCAGCGATGCGCCGGAAACGGCCAGAAGGCAGTGGTTCACCCGCTGGTAATGCTCGCCGATGATGTGCAGCCCGCCATTGGGCAGCAGGATGTGGTTGTCCGCGACCCGCCCCGCCACCGAGTTCTCGATGGGCAGCATCGCGAGCCTTGCGCGCCCCTCCCGCACGGCCTCGAACACGTCCTCGAAGCTCGGGCAGGGCAGCGTGCCCATGCCGGGGAAGACGGTCCGGCAGGCGAGGTCCGAATAGGCTCCCAAGGAGCCCTGGAAGGCGATCAGGTCGTCGGCCATGGGGGAAACCGGGAAGGTGTGAACCGGGATGGGCTGAACCGGACGGATTGAACCCGGATGGATCGAACCCCGTCAGGGGGCCAGCAAGGCGCGGGCCCGGTCGAGCTCGGCCGGAGTATCGACGCCGAGCGGAACCGCGTCAACGACGGCCACGTCGATGCGCATGCCCGCCGCCAGCGCCCGGAGCTGCTCGAGCTTCTCGCGCCGCTCCAGCGCCGCCGGCGGCAGGGTCACAAACCGCTCCAGCGCCTCGCGCCGGTAGGCGTAGAGCCCGACATGGTGCAGCAGCGCCCCCTCGCCCCAGGGGGCCGTCGCGCGGGTGAAGTACAGGGCCCGTCCGCGCAGCGCGCCGGGATCGCGCTCGACCACCGCCTTCACGACATTGGGATTGTCGCGCTCGGCCGGGTCCGTGATCTCCACTGCCAGCGTCGCGATGTCGACCCGCCCATCCTCGAGCGGCGCGAAGACGGCGCGGATGGCGCCGGGCTCGATGGTGGGCAGGTCGCCCTGCACGTTCACGACGGCGTCGTGCCGGCCGCCCGGATCAACCTTGCGCAGCGCCTCGAAGATCCGGTCCGAGCCCGAGGGGTGGTCCGGATCGGTCAGCACGGCGCGCCCGCCGGCCGATTCGACCGCGGCGGCGATCTCGGGCTCGGCACAGGCGACGACCACCGGGCCGATCTGCGCCTCGGCTGCGCGGCGCCAGACATGGACGATCATGGGGGCGCCCTGGATGTCGGCCAGCGGCTTGCCCGGAAGGCGGGTCGAGGCCATGCGCGCCGGAACAATCACGATGGGATCGCGCGGCCTTGCGGAAGTCGGGTCGTTCATAATAGGAGTGGCGTGCGACATTTCGCCCCGCCGGTCAAGCATGGACGCGGCTGCGCGGTGCGGCATCTCGCCCTATTTTGGCGCCTCGAACGATCGGGCACCGCCACGAAGGGCGGTCCGGCGGGTTGAAGCGTTGTGCCGCGGCCCAGGACGTAGGGGACTGATTGATGAGCATGGAACTGAACAAGGCGTTCGCCGCCGTGCTTCTGGCCGGGCTGATCGCGATGATGTCGGGATTCATCGCGGACCAGCTCGTGGCGCCGAAGAAGCTCGCCCAGAACGCCTATGTGGTGGATGTCAGCGCGGTCGCCGCGCAGTCGCCCGCCGCCGCCGCGCCCACGGGGCCGGCCCCCATCGGCCCGCTGCTCGCCTCGGCCAGCGCCGAGGCCGGCCAGAAGGCCTCGCGAGCCTGCGCTTCCTGCCACAGCTTCGAGCAGGGCGGCGCCAACAAGGTTGGCCCGAACCTCTACGGCATCGTGGGCGCCCCCCACGGCCATGCCGAGGGCTTCGCCTACTCGGACGCGATCAAGAGCAAGCAGGGCCCCTGGAGCTACGAGGAGCTGAACCACTTCCTCTACGATCCCAAGGCCTACGCGCCGGGCACCAAGATGACCTTCGCGGGGCTGAAGAACGACCAGGACCGCGCGAACCTGATCGCCTATCTGCGTTCGATCAGCCCGAACGCGCCGCCGCCGCCGGCCTCCGACGCGACCCCGGCGGGCGAGCCCGCCCAGAAGGCGGCGGACGCCCCGGCTTCCGAGGGCCTGAACAACGCCACGGCGTCGGGCGCCACGGCGGCGCCGGCGGCCCAGCCCGCCATGCCCAACAACGCGCCGGAAGGCCAGGGCGAGAAGGCCATGACCGCGCCCCAGGGCACGCCGCCGGAGGGCACGACCAACGCGGACAACCGCGAGCCCGGCACCGTCCCCGATCAGCCGGTGACCGTCGCGCCCGAGCCGCAGGGCAACGCGCCCGCCGCGCAGTAACGTCGGGCCCGCCCGGTCGGACGGGATCGAAGGGCGCCTCCGGGCGCCCTTCGTCGTTTCCGGGCTCGCCCGTCCGTGGAGCATCCAGGCGACGCCCGCCTCACGGATTTGCCGTTTCGGCGGGCCGCGGCGGCGGCTAGGATGCCGCCGACCGCATCCGTCCGAAGACGCGCCATGCCCGAGTCCTGCCCCGCTCCGCTTGTCGATCTGGCGCTCCGCCTGGCCGATGCCGCGGGAGCCGTGGCGCGGCGGCACTTCCGCACCCCCCTGGCCGTGGACGACAAGGCGGACGCCTCACCCGTCACCATCGCCGACCGCGAGGCCGAGGCCGCCGTGCGCGCCATCCTCGCGGCCGAGCAGCCCGGGCATGGCATCGTCGGCGAGGAGCACGGCAGCCTCGATCCCGACGCCGAATGGGTCTGGGTGATCGATCCCATCGACGGGACCAAGGCCTACATCACCGGGCGGGCGACCTTCGGCACGCTGGTGGCGCTCCTGCACCGCGACGTGCCGGTGCTGGGCGTGATCGACCAGCCGATCATGGGCGACCGGTGGGTGGGTGCCGCGGGGCGCCCGACGCTGTTCAACGGGGCGCCGGCCCGGGTGCGGCCCTGCCCGGGCCTGGCGGCGGCGACGGTGAACACGACCTCGCCCGACCTGTTCTCGCCGTCGGAATATGCGGCCTTCCGCCGGGTCGCGGAGGGCGCCAAGCTCGCGATGTACGGCGGCGACTGCTACGGCTACGGCCTGCTGGCCGCGGGCTTCCTGGATCTCGTAGTCGAGGCCGGGCTGAAGCTCCACGATTATGCGGCGCTGGTCCCGGTGGTCGAAGGCGCCGGAGGATTGTTGACGGACTGGAGCGGCGCCCCGCTCGGCCGGCGCGACGGCGCGCAGGTCCTCGCGGCCGGGGACGCCGCGACCCATGCCGAAGCCGTCGCGCGCCTGAACGCTGAGCGCTGAACCCAAAGCAGAGGCCCCGAGCCGAGGAGGACCCATGACCATCGCCCGCCCAGCCGAATCGGCCTACGACGAGGCCTCTCCCGAGATCCGCGCCCTGATCGACCAGGTCGTGTCGGAACTGCAGGGCCTACCTGACTGGACACAGCGCCCGGCGGTGCTGGTCGAGATGGTCGATGCGCTCGACCTCGCCATGAACGACGCCGAATCCGAGGAGGAGCAGGCGGAGGCCGGCGAAGGCGGGGAGGAGGCCGCGGGCGGCGAGGAGGACGAGATGGAGGAGGCCGACGGCTTCGCCGAAATCGTGACCTTCTATGTGGGCGCCGCCCTGGAGCGCCTGGAGGAGCAGGAGATCACCGGGCCGGAGCAGGTCGCCTTCTACCTCCTGTCCTGCCATCCCGAGCACCTGGAGGCGGCGCAGGCCTGGCTGGAGCAGCCCGGCAACGAGGAGCGCTTCCTGAAGTTCGTGGAGGCGAATCCCGACTACGACGCCATCCTCGAGCTCGTCGAGGACTACTACGAGGCGATCAGCGGCGAGGACGAGGATTGAGGGCGGCGGAGCCTTCCGCCTAGACTTGGCCGACACGTCCGGTCCACCACGGGAGATCCCATGCGACTCGGCCTGCTCGGCGCAGTTCTCGGCCTGGCCCTCGGGCTTGCGGCGCCGCTCTCCAGCGCGGCCTCCGCCCAGGAGGCCCCCGGTCAGGAGGCCCCCGGTCAGGAGAAGGTGACCAAGGCCTGGGCCATCGCCGAATGGGGCGAGCCGCTCTACGGCCCGGACATGCCCCATTTCCCCTATGTCCGGCCCGACGCGCCCAAGGGCGGAACGGTGACTCTGGCCGCCTTCGGGGGGTTCGACAGCTTCAACACCATGATCCCGCGCGGCGAGTGGCAGCGCACCAATATCGGGCTGATCTCGGACAGCCTGATGGAGGGCTCGGCCGACGAGATCGGCGTGGTCTATGGCGCGGTGGCCGAGAGCGTCGAGTATCCCGAGGACTATTCCTGGGCCATCTTCAATCTGCGGCCCGAGGCGCGCTGGCACGACGGCGCGCCGATCACGGCCGAGGACGTGAAGTTCGCCTTCGACATCCTGAAGCAGCACGGCCGGCCCTTCCTGCGCGCGATCTACGATCCCGTCGCCTCCGCCGAGATCCTGTCGCCGCACCGGATCAGGTTCGCCTTCTCCACCAAGGGGAAGAGGAAGCCGCTGATCCTGGCCGCCGGGATGTCGCCCTGGCCGAAGCACTGGTGGTCGCAGAACGGGCGGGACCCCAGCCAGACCTTCCTGGAGCCGCCGCTCGGCAGCGGCCCGTACCGGCTCGTCACCGTCGAGCCGGGCCGGCGCCTCGTCTACGAGCGCGTGCCCGACCATTGGGGCGCCGACCTGCCGACGAACCGGGGACGCAACAACTTCGACCGGATCATCTACGACTTCTACCGGGACCAGACGGTGATGTTCGAGGCGTTCAAAGGCAACGCCTACGATTTCCGGGAGGAGACATCGCCCCTGCGCTGGGCGACGGGCTACGACTTCCCCGCCCTGGCCGAAGGGCGCGTGGTGAAGCGCGAGATCCCGGTGCAGACCCCCGGCGGCATGTCGGCCTTCTTCATCAACACGCGCAGGCCGCACCTCGCCGACCCCCGGGTGCGCGAGGCGATCAACCATCTCTTCGATTTCGAGTGGATCCAGAAGAACATCTTCTTCGGCTACTACAAGCGCAATACCAGCTATTTCATCCAGAGCGAGTACGGCTCCTCGGGCCTGCCGACGGGGCGCGAGCTGGAGCTGCTGGAGCCGTTCCGCGACCGGTTGCCGGCGCGCGTCTTCACGCAGCCCTTCGAGCCGCCGAAGACGGACGGCAGCGGCAACATCCGCGCGAACCAGCGGCGGGCGCTCCAGCTTTTCAAGGAGGCCGGCTGGGAGCTCAAGGACGGCAGGCTGGTCAACGCCCAGGGCCAGCCCTTCACGCTCGAGATCCTGACCATCCTCCCGGACGATGAGCGCTGGACCAATGCCTATGTGGAGAACCTGAGGAAGTCCGGGATCGAGGCGCGCCACGTCCGGCTGCCCGACACGGCGACCTGGGAGCGCCGCGCCGACCAGTTCGACTTCGACCTCTTCACCGCCACCTACACCTTCTTCCCGCCGCCGGGCACCGAGCTGGTCAGCCGCTTCGGCTCGGCCGAGGCCGACGTGCAGGGCTCCGCCAACATGACCGGGATCAAGGATCCCGTCGTCGACGCCATGCTGGAGCGGATCGTGACCGCCCGGGACCACGAGACGCTGGTGGCGGCGACCCGCGCGCTGGACCGCGTGCTGCTGTGGGGCTGGTACGTGGTGCCGCGCTGGCACAAGACCGAGTCCTGGGTCGCGTACAAGGACATCTTCGGCAGGCCCGACCGGGCGCCGAAATACGGTGTCGGCTTCCTGGACACCTGGTGGGTGGATCCGCGGAAGTCAGCGGCCGCCGGCACCAGGTGACGGCACGCCTTGTTCTCGTCATGAACCCCGCACAGATTCCTGGGGTTGCGCCCCGCGTCTGAGGGAGATCCGATGCGAAGCCGCCTGCGTTCCGTCCTTGCCGCCATGGCCATGGGTCTCGCCTGCGCCGCCCATGCCGTGCCCGGGCATGCCGCCGGCGCGGTCGAGAACGCCGCGGGCCTGGCGCTGCACGGCGAGCCCAAGTACAAGCCCGGCTTCGCCCATTTCGACTACGTGAACCCGCAGGCGCCCAAGGGCGGCGAGATCAAGCTGGCGGCCATGGGCGGGTTCGACAACCTGCACCCCTTCATCCTGAGGGGCATCGCGCCGGCCGGGATCGGGCTCGTCTTCGAGACGCTGATGACGCAGAACGCCGACGAGCCGTTCAGCATGTACGGCTCCGTCGCCGAATCGATCAGCGTGCCCGCCGACCGCAGCTCGACCACCTTCGCCCTGCGCCCCGAGGCGCGCTGGCACGACGGGCGGCCGATCACGGCCGAGGACGTGATCTGGACCTTCGAGACGCTGATGCGCGAGGGCAGCCCGATCTACCGGACCTATTACGGCGACGTGGTCCGTGCCGAGAAGGTCGGCGACCGGCAGGTGCGCTTCACCTTCAAGTCCGGTGGCAACGCCGAGCTGCCGCTGATCCTGGGCCAGCTTCCCGTGCTGCCGAAGCACTGGTGGGAGGGGCGCGACTTCGGCGCGACCACGCTGGAGCCGACGCTCGGCAGCGGCCCCTACCGCGTGGCCCAGGTCGAGCCCGGCCGCGCCATCACCTACGAGCGCGTGGCCGACTGGTGGGGAAAGGACCTGCCGATCAACCGCGGCCGCTGGAACTTCGACAGGATCCGCTACGACTACTACCGCGACCGCGGCGTGCTGCTGGAGGCCTTCAAGGCCGGCGCCTACGACTTCCGCCTGGAGTCTACCGCCAAGGACTGGGCCACGGGCTACGACATCCCGGCCGTGCGTGACGGCCGCATCGTGCGCGAGGAGATCAGGACCGAGGACCCCCGCGGCATGCAGGGATTCGTTCTGAACACGCGCCGCCCGCTGTTCCAGGACCGCCGCGTGCGCGCGGCGCTGGGCGAGCTCTTCGATTTCGAGTGGCTGAACAAGAACATCTTCTACGACCAGTACAAGCGCACCCGCAGCTATTTCTCGAATTCGGAGCTGGCGTCGTCGGGCCTGCCCTCGCCGGCCGAGCTGAAGATCCTGGAGCCCTATCGCGGCAAGGTCCCGGACGAGGTCTTCACGACCGAGTACAAGCCCTCAGAGACCGACGGCTCCGGCAACATCAGGGCCAATCTCAGGACCGCGCTCGACCTGTTCAAGGAGGCCGGCTGGACCCTGCGGAACGGGGCGCTGCTGAACGCCGCCGGCCAGCAGATGCAGTTCGAGATCCTGCTGGACGATCCCGCGCTCGAGCGCATCGTGCAGCCCTGGATGCGCAATCTCGAGCGCGCCGGCATCAAGCCCGTGCTGAGGATCGTCGACACCGCCCAGTACAAGAACCGGACGGACGCCTACGACTTCGACGTGACCACCGAGGTCATCGGGCAGTCGCTCTCGCCGGGGAACGAGCAGCGCGACCTGTGGTCCTCGGCCGCGGCCGACGTGCCCGGCGGTCAGAACCTCGCCGGCATCCGCGACCCCGCGATCGACGACCTGATCGAACGGCTGATCCGGGCCGAGAGCCGCGAGGACCTCGTGAACCACACGCGCGCGCTGGACCGCCTGCTGCTGTGGGGCCATTACGTGATCCCGCAATATCACTCGGACAAGAACAACGTCGCCTACTGGAACCGGTTCGGCCATCCCGCGCAGCCGCCGCGCTACGGCATCGGCTTCCCCGACACTTGGTGGATCGACCCCGCCAAGGACGCGCGGCTCGCCTCGCTGGACCGGGGCGGACGGTGAGTGCCGCGTCCATCCTGGGAGCCTGAGGGATGCTCGCCTACATCGTCCGGCGCCTGCTGCTGATCGTGCCGACGCTGATCGGCATCATGATCACCAACTTCGTGATCGTGCAGGCCGCCCCGGGCGGCCCGATCGAGCAGATGCTGGCCCAGCTCGAGGGCACGGCAGTCGAGGCGACGGCCCGTATCGGCGGCTCGGGCGGGGAAGGGGGCCAGCAACAGGCGGCCACCGCCGCGGCGGGCGACGCCACCAGCCGCTATCGCGGGGCCCGGGGGCTCGATCCCCGCTTCATCGAGGAGCTCGAGCGGCAGTTCGGCTTCGACAAGCCGCTGCACGAGCGGTTCCTGCAGATGATGGGGAACTATCTCGTCTTCGATTTCGGGACCAGCTACTTCCGCGACCGCCGCGTCGTCGATCTCGTGCTCGAGAAGATGCCGGTCTCCATCTCGCTGGGGCTGTGGACGACGCTGATCGTCTACCTGATCTCGATTCCGCTGGGCATCCGCAAGGCCGTCAAGGACGGCTCGCGCTTCGATGTCTGGAGCAGCGCCGTGGTGATCGTCGGCTACGCGATTCCCAGCTTCCTGTTCGCCGTGCTGCTGATCGTGGTCTTCGCGGGCGGACGCTATCTCGCCTGGTTCCCCCTGCGCGGGCTCGTCAGCGACGGATGGGCCTTCATGCCGTGGTGGCAGCAGATCCTCGACTATCTCTGGCACATGACGCTGCCGGTCGCGGCCATGGTGGTGGGGGGCTTCGCCGGCCTCACCATGCTGACCAAGAACAGCTTCCTCGAGGAGATCAACAAGCAGTACGTGGTCACCGCCCGCGCCAAGGGGCTGACCCAGGGCCGCGTGCTCTACGGCCACGTCTTCCGCAATGCGATGCTGATCGTGATAGCCGGCTTTCCCGGTGCCTTCATCGGGATCCTCTTCACGGGCTCGCTGCTGATCGAGGTGATCTTCTCGCTGGACGGGCTTGGCCTCCTGGGCTTCGAGGCCGCCATCAACCGCGACTATCCCGTGATGTTCGCGACGCTGTACTTCTTCACCCTGGTAGGGCTGCTGATGAACCTGGTCGGCGACCTCGCCTATGTGGCGGTCGACCCGCGCATCGACTTCGAAGCGAGGCGGACATGACGGGCCCCGCCGCATCCGGCCCCGTGCATGCTCCGCCCGGCGCCGCGCCCGGGGCCGCGGGCGGCGAGCGCGTCCTCGGCATCCGCGTCACGCCGCTGACGCGGCGGCGCTGGTACAACTTCAAGGCCAACCGGCGCGGCTGGTGGTCGCTCTGGATTTTCCTCGCGATCTTCCTGGTCACGCTGTTCGCGGAGCTGATCGCCAACGACCGCCCCCTGCTGGTGCGCTACGACGGGTCCTTCTACTTCCCCTTCGCCACCTCCTACCCGGAGACGACCTTCGGCGGGGAGTTCGAGACCGAGACCGACTACCGCGACCCCTATGTCAGCGACCTGATCCGACAGAAGGGCTGGATTGTCTGGCCGCCGATCCCCTTCAGCTACAACACCATCAACTACGACCTGCCGGTGCCCGCCCCGGCCCCGCCCTCAGCGGTGAACTGGCTGGGCACGGACGACCAGGGGCGCGACGTCCTGGCGCGCCTGATCTACGGCTTCCGCATCTCGGTCCTGTTCGGGCTGACGCTGACGCTGTTCTCCTCGATCATCGGCGTGGCCGCGGGCGCGGTGCAGGGCTATTTCGGCGGCTTCACCGACCTGCTGTTCCAGCGCTTCATCGAGATCTGGTCGGGGCTGCCGACGCTCTACCTCCTGATCATCCTGGCCAGCGTGGTCGAGCCGAACTTCTGGTGGCTGCTGGGCCTGCTGCTCCTCTTCTCCTGGATGAGCCTGGTGGGCGTGGTGCGGGCCGAGTTCCTGCGCGCGCGCAACTTCGACTATGTCCGCGCGGCGCGCGCCCTGGGCGTCAGCGATCCCGTCATCATGTTCCGCCACGTGCTGCCCAACGCCATGGTGGCGACGCTGACCTTCATGCCCTTCATCCTGAACGGCTCCATCACCACACTGACGGCTCTGGACTTCCTGGGCTTCGGCCTGCCGCCGGGCTCGCCCTCGCTGGGCGAACTGCTGGCCCAGGGCAAGGCGAACATCCAGGCGCCCTGGCTGGGCCTGACGGCCTTCTTCGTGCTTGCGACCATGCTGAGCCTGCTGATCTTCATCGGCGAGGCCGTGCGCGATGCCTTCGATCCGCGCAAGACCGTGGGACCGCTGCCCGGCGCCGCGAAGGGCAGCCAGGCGCCGCCGGAGACGCCGTCCCTTCCCCACGGCAAGGCGGCGGAGTAAGGGATGCCTGGGATGGACGGCGCAGGACGGGACGGCCCGATGGCGGAGCGGCTTCTGGATGTGCGGAACCTGACGGTCGACTTCCGCATGGGCAGCGGAACGGTCCATGCCGTGCGCGGCGTCTCCTTCCACATCGAGCCCGGCGAGACCCTGGCGCTGGTCGGCGAATCGGGCTCGGGCAAGTCGGTGACGGCGCTCTCGATCCTGCAGCTCCTGGCCTATCCCATGGCCCACCACCCCTCGGGCAGCATCCGGTTCCGCGGGACCGAGCTGCTGGGCGCCGAGGAACGGGTGCTCCGCGAGGTCCGTGGCGACCGGATCGCCATGATCTTCCAGGAGCCCATGACCTCGCTGAACCCGCTCCACACCATCGAGCGGCAGATCAACGAGACGCTGTTCCTGCACAAGGGGCTGACGCGGGACGCCGCGCGCCGCAGGACGCTGGAGCTGCTGCGCCTGGTCGGCATCCCGTCGCCGGAGAAGCGCCTGGGCGCCTACCCGCATGAGCTGTCGGGCGGCCAGCGCCAGCGCGTGATGATCGCCATGGCCCTGGCGAACGAGCCCGACCTGCTGATCGCGGACGAGCCCACCACGGCGCTGGACGTGACGATCCAGGCGCAGATCCTGGAGCTGCTGAAGGACCTGCAGCGCCGCTTCGGCATGGCGCTGCTGCTGATCACCCACGATCTCGGCATCGTGCGGCGCATGGCGGACCGGGTCTGCGTGATGAGCGGCGGCGAGATCGTCGAGACGGCGCCCACCGAGCAGCTCTTCACCGCCCCCCGGCACCCCTACACGCAGCGCCTGCTGAAGGCCGAGCCGCGGGGCAACCCGGTCCCGCCGCCCACCGACGCCCCCGAGGTTATGGCCGCCGAGGACGTGAAGGTCTGGTTCCCCATCAAGGCGGGGCTGCTGCGGCGGACCGTGGACCATGTGAAGGCCGTGGACGGCGTGTCCCTGCGGGTCTGCGCGGGACATACCGTCGGCGTCGTCGGCGAGTCGGGCTCGGGCAAGACGACGCTTGGCCTCGCCCTCCTGCGCCTGCAGCAGAGCCAGGGCGCCATCCGCTTCGACGGACGCGAGGTGCATGGCCTGCAGCCCGCGCAGATGCGCCCGCTGCGCCGCGAGATGCAGGTGGTCTTCCAGGACCCCTACGGCTCGCTGAGCCCGCGCCTCTCGGTCGGGCAGATCATCGAGGAGGGGCTGAAGGTCCATCGCATCGGCACCGCGCGCGAGCGCGAGGCCATGATCGCCCGCGCGCTGGAGGAGGTCGGGCTCGATCCGGCGAGCCGCAACCGCTACCCGCACGAGTTCTCGGGCGGCCAGCGCCAGCGCATCGCCATCGCCAGGGCCATGGTCCTGAAGCCCCGATTCGTGGTGCTGGACGAGCCGACCTCGGCGCTCGACATGTCGGTGCAGGCGCAGATCGTCGATCTGCTGCGCGACCTCCAGGCCCGCAACAACCTGGCCTATCTCTTCATCAGCCACGATCTCCGCGTCGTGCGCGCGCTCAGCAACGAGGTGATCGTGATGAAGGACGGCCGGGTGGTCGAGCGCGGCGCCACCCGCCGCATCTTCGAGGAGCCCCGCGAGCCCTATACGCGCGCCCTGCTGGCCGCGGCGCTGGACCACCGCACCGTCGAGACCGCAGCCGTCCGAAGCTGACGGCCGGCCCCACCGCCCCTGTGCGGGCCCGTGGGGGCTCCCCCTGGGGACCCGGCCGTGGTACCCATGGATCATCATGCTGTCCCCGCCGTCGAAGCTGCCCGTCCCGTCCGATCCTGGCCACAGCGCCGAGTACATCGAGGAGGTGAAGCGGCTGCTTCAGCGCCACCAGCGCTGGGTCAAGGGTCTGCGCGGCGGGGTCCAGGCCGATCTCAGCTTCTACGATCTCTCGCACCTGCCGCTGGCGGGCGCCGTGCTGCGCAACGCGAAGCTGGTCGGCGCCAACCTCGCGCGCAGCAATCTGAGCCGCGCCGACCTGTCCGCCGCGATCCTGATGATGTCCGACCTGGAGGCGGCGGACCTGACCCGGGCCAACCTCCTGGGCGCCGACCTGCGTGGCACGGTGCTGAACTGGGCCAACCTGAACGAGGCCAACCTGGCCGGCGCGGACCTGCGCACGGGTGAGGTCGGCGCCGTCAGCACGAAGCGGCGCCCGGGGCAGGACGCGCCGCTGTCGCGCCGCACGACCCTGCTCGACGCCCGGCTGACCCGCGCGATCCTGGTCGGCAGCAATCTCGGGAACTGCGATCTGACAGGGGCCGAGCTGGTGGACGCCGATCTCACCGGGGCCGATCTGTCCGGGGCGATCCTGGTTTCGACCGACCTGTCCGGCGCCACCATCAAGGGCGCGCAGCTTCACGGCGCCCTGCTGTCCGGCGCGGTGCTCGACGACCGGGTGGTCGCGCAGATGGTCCAGATGGGCATCGAGCCCGAGGGCCGGATGGAGCCGCTGGGAGAGCGGCTGTTCGAGCTGGTCGCGCTGCACCGCCTCTGGCTCGACACCAACGGACGGGAGGGGCGGCGCCTCGAGCTGGACATGGTGGACCTGACCGATGCCCCCCTGGCCGAGACCGACCTCTCCGGCGCACGCATCCAGCGCTGCGACCTGAGGCGCGCGAACCTGCAGGGCGCGCACCTGGTGCTGGCGGACCTGTCCTACTGCTCCATGGGCGAGGCGGACCTGACGGGGGCGAACCTGTCGGGCTGCACCCTGCGCCGGGTGAACATGACGCGTGCCGTCCTGCGCGACGCCGCGATGGACGGCATGCCGCTGGCGGGCGCCGGCCGCGACTGGCCCACCAACCTGCAATACGCCCGGCTGGTCGAGGCCGACCTGCGGGTCGCGAGCGCTGACGGCGCGCTGCTGCGCTTCGCCGACCTGACCGGCGCCAGGGCCAACATGGCCCTGCTCAAGGGCGCCGACCTCAAGGGCGCCAGACTTCCGAAGGCCGGGACCGCGACGCTTCCGGGAAACGAGACCCCATGAGCATCCTCTTCGTCTCCGCAACCGACGACCCCGGCCCCTGGCTGCGCGAGCTGAACCGCCTGCTGCCGGAGCATCCGGTCCGCGTCTGGCCCGAGCGCGGCGATGATGCCGCGATCCGCTATGCCGTCGCCTGGAAGCCGCCGCCGGGCCTGCTTGCCTCGCTGCCGCGGCTCGAGGTGATCCTGTCCCTCGGAGCGGGCGTCGACGCGATGCTGGCGGACCCCACCCTCCCCGACCTTCCCCTCGTGCGGATGGTCGAGCCCGGCCTCGTGCTCGGCATGACGGAATGGGTCGCGGCGCAGGTCCTTTACTGGCACCGCAACCAGCACGCCTATTCGGCCCAGCAGGCCCGCGGCGTGTGGCAGCCGCTGGACGAGTTCCTGGCCCAGGAGCGGCGCGTCGGCATCCTGGGCCTGGGCGAGCTCGGCGCGGCGGCCGCCCGCGCGCTCGCCGCCCTCGGCTTCGATGTCGCGGGCTGGAGCAGGTCGCCGCGGGAGATCCCCGGCATCGCCTGCCATTCCGGGCCGGACGGGCTGGCCGCCCTGCTGGCCCGAAGCGACATCCTGGTCTGCCTGCTGCCGCTGACCGCAGAGACGCGCGGCATCCTCGATGCGGAGCTGTTCGCGGCGCTTCCGCCGGGCGCCGTGGTCATCAACGCCGCGCGCGGCGCCCACCTGGTCGAGGGGGACCTCCTCGCCGCGCTGGCGGGCGGGCGGCTGCGCGGCGCGAGCCTCGACGTCTTCACAGAGGAGCCGCTGCCTGCCGGTCATCCGTTCTGGCGCCACCCCGCGGTGGTGGTGACGCCCCATGTGGCGGCAAAGACCCATGCGCGCACCGCCGCCGCGTCCATCGCAGAGCAGATCCGCCGCCACGAGCGCGGCCTGCCGCTGGAGAACGTGGTCGACTCCCGGCGCGGCTACTGAGCGCCCGGCGGCGCGACACGGCGGGCATCCGGTCTGCCGAGGGCGCCGGAGCAGCCGTCCCGCCGGCTTTCAGCTGGCGCCGGCGCCCTGGCCGACGGCCTGCTGGATCGCGTCCGGCCCCAGGGACGGCTCGGCGCGGACGTGGATCGTGCGCTGCGGGTACGGGATCTCGATGCCGAGCTCGTCGAAGCGCTTCTTGAGGCGCCTGTTGAACTCGCGCCCGACCTTCCACTGCATGATGGGCCGCGTCTTGAAGCGGGCCTTGATCAGCACCGAATTGTCCAGGAAGGCATCGACGCCCATGATCTCGACGGGCTCGAGGATCAGCGCGGCGTAGTCCGGGTCGGACTGAAGCTCGGCGCCGAGATCGCGAACCACCGCCGTCACGCGGTCGGGATCCTCCTTGTACGCCACCGAGATGTCGAAGACGTAGAAGGAGAAGTCCTTGGTCATGTTGACCACGGTGTTGACCTGGCTGAACGGCACGGAATGGACCGCGCCCGCCGTGTCGCGAAGCCGGATCGAGCGGATGGAGATCGCCTCCACCACGCCGCTGTGGCCGCCGCCCACGTCCACCACGTCGCCCACCGAGATCGTGTCCTCGAACAGGATGAACAGGCCGGTGATGACGTCCTTCACGAGCGTCTGCGACCCGAAGCCTATGGCGAGGCCGATCACGCCGGCACCGGCCAGAAGCGGCGCTATGTTCAGTCCAAGCTCAGAGAGGACGATCAGGGTCACCACGGTGACCAGCAGCACCAGGAAGGCGTTGCGCAGGAGCGGCAGGAGCGTGCGCACGCGGGCGGATCGCTCGACCCGGGTGCCGCCCTTCATGCTGCCTGTCAGGTAGCGCTCGATCAGGCTGCTGACGACCTCCCAGGACACGAGGGCCGCGACCAGGACCAGCACGATGGTCAGCACGCTGGCCGTGATGCGTTGGCCGAGCGGGCTTTCGATCCAGGCGAAGCTGTCCACGCCCCAGGCATTGAGCAGCGCGAGCCCCGCGACGATCCAGATGAAGCCTTTCAGCACCCGCAGGAAGACCGGCAGGTAGCGGTTGGCCCGCATCTCCAGCCGGGGATAGCGCTTGTGGATGTCCGGCGCGATGGCGAAGAACCGGTTCACGAGCCGCTCGACCGCCGAGACAGCCAGCCGTGCCACCACCAGAACGACGAGCGTCATGCCGGTCGCCCGCACCATGAATTCGAAGCCGCCGGCGACGTTCAGCAGCCAGATCCCGTAGATCACGATCACATAGGCGATGGCGAGGACGTGCCAGACATCGGCCAGGCGCCGTCTGGCCTGGCGGAGCGACCGGTCGCGCGCGCCGCGCGCGATCTCCTTCGCCTCCTGGGTGGCGCTGCCGCCGCTCAGGGGATGGCCGCGCATCCAGTCGGCGACGGCGGTGCGGTTCTGCAGGATCAGCACGATCAGCATGCCGACGACGACCAGCCCGACCACCTTGAGCAGCGCCGTGTAGGCGCCGAGCGGCAGGCCGAGGACGAAGGCAGCGTTGCTGACGAGATAGCCGTAGACGGCCGTGTAGGCCAGGCGCCGGATCCAGATGTAGATGTAGTGGGCGGTCTCCTCGTCGCAGTGGAACAGCCGCAGGTTCTGGGCCCCGGGCGTGAGGATCGCGCGCGCCAGCACCATCACGAGCTGGATCATGATGGTCGCGTTGATGACGGTCAGGGCGACGACGCGGATCAGCCGCGGCGGGTCGCTGAAGGACAGCAGCCCATAGCCCGCGAGCGTGAAGGCGCCGATAGGCAGCAGCTCCAGCGCGGTGCGGGCCAGCAGGAACGGGATCCGCGCGGCATACCCCTCGACGACGTGCGCCTCCGTCGCCGCATGGGGCCGCCGCAGCAGCCAGCGCAGCGCGCCCGCGGCCAGGAAGCCCACGAAGATGGCCCCCGCAAGCTGGATCGCGAGATCGCTCCACCGGTCGCGCCGGTAGTCGTCCGTGAGCTGGCGCTCGAACCACTCCACGGCCAGCGGCAGGTCCCGGAAGGCCGCGATCACGGACGTGACCTGCTGGCCGAAGGCCGCGATCTGGCCCGAGAAGAAGCGCAGGGTCTGCGCGCCCAGCGCCCCGGGCACGATCTCCTCGGGCTCGGCCTGCTCCTGGACCGCCACCAGCGCCTGGATCTGCTGGGCCAGCCGCTCGCGCGCGGCGGGGTCCTGGAGCGTCTTCAGGACGGATTCGAGCTGGGCGCGGTCGACCTCCGGCTTGGGCGCGGCGTTGCCCTGCGCGGGCGCGGCCGGCACCTGCGCCATGGCGGGCATGGCCCCGGCGAGGCCGGCGGCGAGCAGGACGGCGCACAGGAGGCGAAAGAGCGGGGCGGCCGTACGGCGGTCGGGATGCAGGGGCATGGCGATCGGACGGACTCCGGGCTGCGGATCACCCCGGCACGGCCGCGCGTCGCCACCCCGGGACGGCGGCGGGACTGTGCCCCGTGCCGGCTGGCGAAATCAAGGCGTCATTCTGCGGCCCGGCTTCGGGCCACCGGAGGCCGCCCCCTCCTGCAGGGGCCCGGAAGGCCCGCCCGGCCTCAGACCGCGGCGAGCGCCTGGGCCGGCGACGCCGTGTCTTCGAGAGGCTCCTCGAAGACGAGGTAGGTCCCGGACGCCAGCGGCAGATGGCTGAGTCGCACCGTGCCGCCGTCGGGCGCACGCTCGACAACGACCAGCGGCCCGCCGAGCGCCCGCGCCTCGCCCAGGCGGTCCTTCAGCCGGCCGCGCCGGTCCAGCCCGCGGCGCCCGCCCGCCGTGCTGGTCGCGATCGCCGTGCCGGACGCGTCGCACAGCAGCGCGGGCCATGGCAGGCCGTCGAAGCCGCCGCGCAGCAGCGCCTCGCGCCCGGCGGCGGCGTCCAGCTCCGCGCGGAGGCCGGCCATCTCGGCGCGGGCGCGGCGCAGGCGGCCGCGCAGCACCAGGCACAGGATGCAGGCGGCCGCGCACAGCAGCAGGGCCGCCGCGGCGACCGGCAGGGCCGGGTCGGCCAAGGTGGGAAGGGACACGTCACCCCCTAAAGAGGTAATTCTTCCTCTCCGATACGCCGGAAGGCGGTGGGACGCAACCCTTCACAGCCATGCGGGGCCTCGCCTGGACGGCGGAACAATGGACCTTTCGCTGTCCGGGATGGTAAAGTTCGCGGCATTTTTGATCCGCTCACGCGGGGCGGAAATTAAATGTTAGCAGAAATCCCTTCGAATTCTCTATGATGCCGGGAAGCGTGTCGGCGGCCGCCCTTGGGCACCGCGACGCCCCGGCTGAAGGCGGGCCGCAGACGCATAGCGGAGCGATCGAGTGAACCAGGTGTACCGTTCTCGGGATGCTGGCCGTCCGGCGCGCGACTGGGTTCGCGTCAAGCCCGGCGAGAAAACGACGGCCGTCCCCGAGAAGCCGCAATATGACGACGAGAAGCTCCTGGCGCTTCTCCACTCCGCCAAGCGCGAGCTTCAGGGCCTGCGCCTCGTCCATCTTCACCTGTCCCTGCTGAAGGACAAGACCTACGGCGATCTCTCCGGGATCAAGCGCGCCTTCCAGGAGATCGCCGAGAACTCCGCCTTCCTTCAGATCTTCGCGCTGTCGAACGACGACATCATCATCCTCTACAAGGGCATCAAGTTCTCGAGCATCACCGATGTCTGCCAGAAGATCGAGAAGCTGATGCTCTCGAGGACTTCGGCTACAGGACTGAATCCCTACAAGGAAGATTCGCTCTTCTCGATCCTCGAGCTGTCGCTGAACTTCGTCAACGTCATCCGCTTCATCGAAGGGCTGGCGGGCGGGAATGCCGACGGCGCCGGAAAGCCGAAGACCAAGCCGCCGATCACGCTGGAGGAGCTCGCGAAGATCGAGCGCCAGATGACGATCTTCGATCTGTCGCCCTTCATGCTGAACCAGCCGGTCGTGGACATCCGGGCCGAGGACCGCAGCGAGCGCGAGTATTTCGAGCTTTATATCGCCGTGAAGACGCTCGAGGACAGGCTCAGCCCGGAATTCGACATCACCGCGAATCGCTGGCTGTTCAACTACTTCACCTCCAGCCTGGACAACTCGGTCCTGCGGGCGCTGAACTACGGCACCGACTTCATCAGGGGCCAGCGCATCGGTCTGAACCTGAACCTGACGACGATCCTGTCGGCGGCCTTCGTGAAGTTCGACGAGCGGCTGACCGCCGATCTTCGCAACAACGTCGTGCTGGAGGTCAACAAGTCCGATCTCGTCGAGAACGAGAGCCTCTACAAGGAGGTCGTCGACTTCGCGACGCAGCGGGGCTACCGGATCTGCATCGACGGGCTGACGCCGTTCTGGGTGAGCCACATGGACCTGGAATACATGGCGGCCGACTACGCCAAGGTGTTCTGGTCCCCGGACATGGCCGACATGAGCGCGGCCGAGCTGGACGCCTTCACCGAGAAGATCGCCCAGCAGGAGAACTGCCGCTTCATCCTGGCCCGCTGCGGCACCGTCTCGGGGCTGCTGTTCGCCCACAAGCACGGGATCGACCTGGTTCAGGGCCGGATCGTCGACAACATCCTGCGCAAGGGCGTCCACCTGTCCGACGCCATCAAGACCGCCAAGGTGATGGACGACTGAGGGCCGGAAGAGGTCCCGCGGGCGACGGCGGGACCCCGGCTCGGAATTCCTTCCGCCCCCTCAGACCACGACCCTGAGGCGCGCCGACGCCTCTGTCACGGCCTCGCGCACCGTTGGGCCACGCGCCGGCACTGGCGCCGGGCGGTGCCGCCGGTCGGGCAGGATGATCCCCGTCTCGCGCATGCGGTCCGCAAGCGCCCCCGCGGCGGCCAGCAGGGTGCCCGAGCTGTCGCCGCGCACCAGCCACACGGCCAGGCTGCGGGCCGTGAACAGGTCGGCGCGCTGGGCCGCCGCCACCAGCCCCGCGATCGTGATCTCGTCCGCCGTCAGGAACGGGCAGCACGGCTCGTGATGGCGGATGCGGCGCCTGGCCCCCTCGCGGATCGCGCCGACCAGCGTCGAGATGGCGGTCGTCGCCTCGCGGCCGGCATGGCTTCCGAATTCGAAGCAGAAGTCGCTCCAGGTCCGCTCCCACTGGCGGATATCGCTGTCCCGGAGCCCCGCCACCCAACGCCGGAACGCGCAGAGCAGCAGGCGCTCGCCCGCCGTCAGCGCGTCGATGCGGTCCGGCAGCGGCGTCTCCTCGTCGATGCGGAATATCACGGCGGCCTCCGTCTTCGTCTCCGAGGACACTATCGCGAGTGATAATGACTCGCAATCACTTCCGGCACGGCGTGATCGGCCCGCCCGAAGGCGGGACGCGCCTCAGGCCGCGTTGCGGGCGGCGTGCGGGAGGCCGGGCCGGCTGGAATCGGCCCAGGCGGGTTCGACGACGCCATGCCAGGTGGGATCCAGCAGCGTCTCCGCCCCGGCATGGGTCTGCCAGCCGGGAAGCAGCTCGCCGAGCCCGGCGGCATCGGGTCCGAGATCCAGGGTCGCGCTCGCCCCGCCCTGCAGCAGATAGTTCACGGCGGTCACCATGGCCGCCACCGCCTCGGCGACGTCCAGGCAGCGGCCGGCCCCGGCATCCCGCCCCTGCCCGTCCGGATCCACCGCGGGCGGCGCCGCGGCTCCGGCCCAGCGCCCGGCGATGCGGGGAAGGCGGAGCAGCACCGAGTGCAGGCCGTGGCCGCGGTCGGCATCCCGCAGCATCTGCTCGACGATCGTCTCCGCGGCGGGATCTGGTTCCCTGCCCGGCGCCCCGACGCCCAGCGCCGCCGCATGGCCGGGCGCGACGAGGCGCCGCAGGCCGCGCGCCTGCATCGCCTCCAGCAGCGTAAGCGCGGCCCGCACCTCTCCGGCGCGGCGCAGCTCGGCCGCGCCGCTTCGCGCCTGCGCCAGATGGACGATGAGATCGGGGCCGTAGAGGATCAGGGCCTCCTCCAGCCGCTCGCGGTCGCCGACGTCGCCGAGGACCAGCGGCCCCCACCGGACTGCGGCGAGCTTGCCGGAGGACAGGTCGTCGTAGGCCACGGGCAGATGGCCCGACGCCCAGAGGCCCGCGCAGAGATGGCTGCCGAGATAGCCGGCCCCGCCGGTCACGAATATCACCGCCATGGCATCCTCACCTTGCGTCCGGGCCATACCCTAGCGGCTGCATCCCGCGGCGAGGGAGCCGCGGGGAGGGGTTACCATCCATATCCCACCACTTACGATCGGATGGATTCCGGTCTCGAACACTCCTTTCGAAAGTGAGGAGGCGCGTCGCCATACGCTTGATGGAAGGCTTGGCGGGTGCCGTGCAGAGTTCGTCCCATGAAGCCGACGCTCTCAGTCCTGCCTTCGGGCCGCCTGCTCCCCAATCCCGGCCGTAGCCCGGAGGCGGAGCTGCTCGACCACGCCGAGCGCCTGACCCGCAGCCGCTCGGCTCGCCTCGCCTGCTGGGTGCACCTCTCCCTGCTGGAGGGGCGGAACCGGCGCGAGCACCATCTGCGGGTCGCGGCCGACCTGTTCCAGGCGGCACTCCGTACGCTGGAGGGGCGTGTCTTCGTGCTCTCCTGCGGCGACCTCGTCTTCGTCTCGCGCCAAGCGGACACGGCCCCGATCGACCAGGCCGTGCAGCGGCTGCGCTTCCTCTTCGCCGAGGACGCCCTGGTGCTGCGCGACGGCGGGCGCAGCTTCTGCACTTGGTACCGGCTCGAGCGCGACCTGCCGCGCTTCCTGGCCCAGGCGCGCGACCGGCAGGAGCTCGCGGGCATCGCGGGCGGCCCGTCCGAGGACGAGCCCGCATCCGAGGGCGCCCCGCTGATCGCCTCGCAGCTTGCCGGTCTCGAGGACATGCTGGCGCGGGCGGACCTCTCGAACTTCCTGCGCAACCAGTCGGTCTGCGCGATCTTCCCCGGACAGGCCCCCAGCCGCGTCTTCGACGAGGTCTACGTCTCGACCCGGCACCTGGCCGAGGCCGTGCTTCCGGGGGTTGACCTGACGGCGAACCCGTGGCTGTTCCAGGTCCTGACGCGCACGCTCGACCGGCGGGTTCTCGCCCACATGGCCCGCTCGCCGCGGGAGACTCCGTTCAGCCTGAACCTGAACGTCGCGACGCTGCTCTCACCGGAATTCCGGCGCTTCGACGAGACGCTGAACGGCCGGCTGCGCGGGCGTATGGTGATCGAGCTGCAGACGCTGGACGTCTTCGCGGACATGGGCGCGTTCCTGTTCGCCCGCGACCTGCTGCGCGAGCGTGGGCACCGGATCTGCCTGGACGGGCTGACCCACCTGACCCTGCCCTTCGTCGACCGCGCGCGGCTCGGCTTCGACCTCGTCAAGCTGCGCTGGGCGCCCGAGATCGCGGAGGGGCGCGGCGAGCTGGCCCAGGACATCCGCCGCTTCGTCGCCGAGAACGGCCAGGCCAACGTGATCCTCGGGCGCTGCGACGGCGCCGCCGCCATCGAGACCGGCCGCGCGGCCGGCATCTCGCTCTTCCAGGGCCGCCATGTGGAGCGGCTGGCACGCGGCCAGCGGCCCGGCGCCGCCTGAGCGCCGGCCGGACCGCCCCGCGAAGGCGCGGCGCTCAGGCCCGCGGGGCGTGCTTGTTCAGGATGCGCTGCAGGGTGCGGCGATGCATCTTCAGGCGCCGCGCGGTCTCGGAGACGTTGCGCTCGCACTGCTCGAAGACGCGCTGGATGTGTTCCCAGCGCACCCGGTCGGCCGACATCGGGTTCTCCGGCGGCGGCGGGAGCGGACGGCCATCGGCCAGCAACGCCGCCTCGACCGCGTCGGCATCGGCGGGCTTGGGCAGGTAGTCGACCGCCCCGGCCTTCACAGCGGCGACCGCGGTCGCGATGTTCCCGTAGCCCGTCAGCATCACGATGCGCGCCTCGGGCCTGGCGTCGCGTAGCGCCGCCACGACGTCGAGGCCGCTGCCGTCGCCCAGCCGCAGGTCGACGACCGCATAGGCGGGGGCCGACTCGTGCGCGACCTCGATGCCCAGGGACACGCTGTCCACCGCGACCACGTCGAAGCCCCGCTTCTCCATCGCGCGGGCCAGCCGCGTGCGGAACGGCATGTCGTCGTCCACGATCAGGAGGCTGCGCGCCGCGTCGCCGGTGAAGGTCAACTTCTGGCCATCGCCCGGGACGATATCGGCATTCATGATTCGCTCGTAGCCTCGTACTTGTCAGCGTAGACCGGCGGCGCCCAGGTTACGACAACTTGCGCCCCACCGCCACGACCGTTGGTGAAGGCCACCCTGGCCCCGGTACGCTCCAGGAGCGTACGGGCGATGAAGATCCCCAGCCCCATGCCGCCCCCGTCGCTGCGCGACGAGATGTAGGGCTCGCCGATCCGCGCCAGCAGGCCGCCGGGAAAGCCCGGCCCGTCGTCCACGATGGTGAGACTGAGCTGCCTGAGATCCCATTCCGCGGTGACCTCGACGGCGCTCCGCGCGAACTGCATGGCGTTCTGCATGATGTTGCCGAGCCCGTGGATGATCTCGGGGCTGCGGCGGATCATGGGCACCTGCGGCACATCCGCGCCGGCCCCTGGACGCTCCGTTATCGTCAGCGCGATGCCGGGCCGCTTGTGCCCGGCCGCCGCCGTCTCGACCAGCGCGCGCAGCGTCAGCCGCTCGTAGGGCTCGCCGCCCTCGGTGTCGGGGCGGCGCGACAGCTCGGCCAGGATGTCGCGGCAGCGCACCGCCTGGCTCTGGAGCAGGGCGATGTCCTCGGCGATCGGGCTGTCCGGCGGGACTTCGCGGGCGAGCTCCTTGGCCACGAGGCTGATGGTGCCCAGCGGCGTGCCCAGCTCGTGCGCCGCGGCGGCGGCGAGCCCGCCCAGGGCCGAGAGCTTCTGGGCGCGGGCCAGCGCCTCCTGGCTGGCGGCCAGCGCCTCGTAGGTCTGGCGCGTCTCGCGCGCGACGCGCCAGACATAGCCGCTGACGAAGACCGCCGAGCAGACAAGCGCCATCCAGATCCCGAAGGAGTAGAGCCCCGGCAGCGGCAGGGCGCCCGGCCAGGGCAGCGCATAATGCCAGAGCGCCAGCCCCGACAGGCACGACACGGCGAGCGTAACCAGCAGCACGACGCTGCCCAGCGACAGGATCGTCGCGGCCACGGTGAGCGGCGCCAGGATCAGCACGGAGAAGGGGTTCTGGATGCCGCCCGTCAGGTACAGCAGCAGCGAGAGCTGGATCACGTCCCAGCCCAGGAACAGGGCCGCGGTGCGGTCCGTGAGCCGCGGCCGCGGGCCCGGCTGGGCCGAGGAGGCCAAGTTCAGCAGCACCGACGCCCCGATGACGCCCAGCGCCGGACCCAGGGGCAGCTCGAAGTCCAGGAGCCCGTAGACCAGCATCACCGTCGCCAGCTGCCCGGCCACGGCCACCCAGCGGATCAGGATCAGCGTGCGCAGCGTGACGCGGCCGGCGATGACGGGGGCCGCGGGCGCGGATGGAGCCGGGCGCGCCTGTGGGCTCAAGGCTGCGGGCTCAAGGCTGTGGGCTCACGGCCGCCGGCTCCACGGGGTGGCCTGCGGCGGCCGGCGTGGCTGCGGGGCTCAGTGATGCCCGCCGAAGCGGGCGCCAGGCTTGGCCACGAAGCGGCGCGAGCAGTATGGGCATTCGACGAAGCCTTCGCGGCCCAGCGTCAGATAGCTCACGGGATGCCCAAGGGGGCCGCCGCCGCCGTCGCACCCGACCGTGTCCGTCTCGACCTCGATCACCTCGACCGGGTTAGTCTGCGCCATCTTATCGACCCTGCCACGCTTCGGCTGAGGCTTTCCGTGAAGCCGCGCGGATGATACCCAAGGCCGGGTCCCGATCAACGAGATTCGCCGGAAAACCCATGGCACAGCCCGCACAGCGGCCCGAAGCCGCACACCCCGTCTCCGCGCCACGCCTCGCGGTCGAGGTGCGGGGCCTCGTGAAGACCTACCGCGCCGCCGGCCGCGTGCCCGAGAAGACGGCGCTGCACGGCATCGACCTGGAGATCCCCAGCGGCTCGCTGTTCGGGCTGCTCGGCCCCAACGGGGCGGGCAAGTCGACCCTGATCAACATCATGGCGGGCCTGGTCATGAAGACCTCCGGCACGGTGCGGATCTGGGGCCGCGACATCGACGCCGACCCGCGCAGCTCCCGCTCGGCGATCGGCGTGGTCCCGCAGGAGCTGAATATCGATCCCTTCTTCACCCCGCGCGAGCTGCTGGACCTGCATGCCGGGCTCTACGGCGTGCCCAAGGCGGAGCGCCGGACCGACGCGATCCTGGCCGCGGTCGGCCTCAGCGACAAGGCGGACTCCTATGCCCGTACGCTGTCGGGCGGCATGCGGCGGCGGCTGATGGTGGCCAAGGCCATGGTCCATGCGCCCCCGGTCCTGGTGCTGGACGAGCCGACCGCCGGCGTGGACATCGAGCTGCGGCGCATGTTGTGGGATCAGGTCCGGGCCCTGAACCGGACCGGGACCACCGTGCTGCTGACGACCCACTACCTGGAAGAGGCCGAGGAGCTCTGCGATACAATCGCGATCATCAACCACGGCCGGGTGGTCGCCCATGACAGCACGACCAACCTTCTGCGCCGGATCGAGGGCAAGACCCTGATCCTGCAGACCGACCACGACCTGTCGGGGGTGCCCGGGCAGCTGGCGGCCTTCGCGCCCGAGCTGCGTGCGCCGCGGCAGCTCGCGATCCGCTACGATCCGCGCCAGACGCAGGTGGGCGACATCCTGGCCGCCGTGCAGGCGGCGGGGCTCGGGATCCAGGACCTGACCACGGAACAGACCGACCTTGAGGACATCTTCCTCCAGCTCACGCGCCGCACCGGCTGAGCCCGCCCGGCGAGCCGAACGGCGGCCATTCCGGCACCCATTCGGGCGCCCATTCCGATGGTGGATGCTGGCGTTCGCGCTGCTCTGCGCGGGCTGCGCCATGGAGCGCCAGCCCATGGGCCCGCCCGTGCAGCCGCCGGCCCTGGTTGCGGACGCCTTCGTGGCGCCCGACGGCGTCGCGCTTCCGCTTCGCTCTTGGCTGCCCGAGGGGCGCCCCTCGGCCGTGGTGGTCGCGCTCCACGGCATGAACGACTACTCCAACGCCTTCGACATGCCGGGCCGGTTCTGGGCCCGGCATGGCGTCGCCACCTATGCCTACGACCAGCGCGGGTTCGGCGCCGGTCCGCGGCCGGGCGTCTGGGCCGACACCGAGACGATGGCGGCCGACCTCGACGCGGCCGTGCAGGCCGTCGCTGCCCGGCATCCCGGTGTGCCGGTCTTCCTGCTGGGCGAGAGCATGGGCGGCGCCGTGGTCGCCGCGGCCCTGACGGCGGCGCCGGCGCCGGGGCGGCCGCCGCTGGCCGAGCGCGTCGCGGGCGCGGTGCTGTCCGCGCCCGCGGTCTGGGGCCGGGCCTCGCTGAACCCGCTCTACCGCTTCACGCTCTGGCTGGCCTACAGCATGGTGCCGGGGCTGGTGCTGGAGCCGCCGCGCGACCTGAAGATCCAGCCCTCGGACAACATCGAGATGCTGCGCGCCCTCGGCCGCGACCCGCTGGTGATCAAGCGCACCCGGGTCGATGCGGTGAAGGGGCTGGTGGACCTGATGACGCGGGCCGAGGACGCCATGCCGGCGCTGCCGCCGCGCCTGCCCCTCCTGGTGCTCTACGGACGGCACGAGGAGGTCCTGCCGAAGCCCGCCATCGGCAGGGCGCTCGCGGCGCTGGAGACGGCCCGCCCGGGCACCCAGGTCGGCGTCTACGAGCGCGGCTACCACATGCTGCTGCGCGACCTGCAGGCAGAAGCGGTCTGGAAGGACGTGCTGGCCTGGCTGCGCATGCCCGGCACGCGCCTGCCCAGCGGCGCCGACCGGGTCCCCTGGGAACCGCCGGAGGCCGAGCGCAGCAAGGTCGCCTCGAACCCCTCCTGAACCTTCCCCGGCGCCAGTCGCGCAGGGCAGGACGCACCGCCGCTCGATCGTTCGCTTGGCGAACCAATCTCCCTTGCCGCCCGGACGGGCCTGTGCGAGCGTCGTTCCGGGAGCAACGGGCATCGCGCGATGGCTTCGACCAGGCCCCATGTCGGGGAGATCGGGTTCACCCTGACATGCGCCGCCGGCCGCGGAACAGCCGCGGCGGCGCCCTTCCTCGTCCTGGCCGCGCCGCCCTCAATGCAGATGAATCCGGATCCGCAACGATAGGGGAGGAACACCATGCTCGACGTGACTCCGACGGCGCGCGTTCAGGCTCTGCTGGCGCGGTTCGATGCGGCGCTGGCCGCGGGCGACATCGAGACGGCCGTGGGGCTGTTCGCGGACGAGTGC
>NZ_JAFIQU010000026.1 GCF_017355985.1 Arenibaculum pallidiluteum | reverse complement strand
GATCCATGTGCTGCCCACAAACCGGGACACCCATGGGACCGCCGCCTGCGCATCCCTTCTCGAACCATTTTCGACGATGTCATAGATCCAGGGAGGCGAACCTCCCGACCCGGGAACGAAGCGGGCCACGCACGCCGGAGCGCGCTGTACCCGCTACCTTTCCTGGGGCCCGTCGGCGCCGGGCTCATCGCCCCCCGCCGCGTCGGGAGCCGGTATATAGGCCTAGCCCAACCGGGTGGCAAGCGCTTTTTTGCGCGGCTGGAACAGTGGCCGTTTCCGGCCGTTCTGGCGTGGATAGGGAGGTCCGGACGGCCTAGCCGCGGGTGTATACCACCGACGCGGAGTCGTTCAGCCCTCCGCCCGGCCTCTAAAGTCCCCGCCAAGAGCGCCGTCCCCGGCAGGAGAGGAAGCGGCATGAATCCGCTGCAGTACTCGATGATCCGCACGCTCGAGCGGGTCTTCGTCGTGATCGCCCTGGTGTTCCTGATGGGCGGCATGGAGCCCTTCATTTCGAGCTGGACGCCGCGCCAGGACTTGGCGGTCGACACCGGCGGGAGCGGCGACATCCGATTCCAGATCCTGTCGCTGTCGATCTATTCCATCGGCATCACCTTCCTGCTGATGGACTACCGGCGCGCTTGGAAGCTGATCGCGGGCAACCCGCTGATCTTCGCGCTGCTGATCTACCTGCTCTTCTCGGCCTTCTGGTCACCCTATCCCGCGACGACGTTCCGGCGTGGATTCGCGCTGGTGCTGACGACCGCCTTCGCCATGTACCTGGTGCTGCGGTTCTCGCCGAAGGAGCTGCTGGTCCTGCTGGGCTGGGCCTTCGTGCTGGCCTGCGCCATGAGCTACTTCTTCGCGCTGTTCACGGTCTGGGGAAAGCACCGGATCGGGCCCCATACCGGCCTGTGGCGCGGCACCTTCGGGCACAAGAACGTCCAGGGCCTCTTCGCGGCCATGACCGTGTTCGTCATGCTGCTGCTGCAGGCCGACAGCCGCGGCCCCATCCGCTGGCTGTGGTGGGCGACCATCGGGGCGGCCATCGGCCTGCTCTACATGGCGAATTCGGCGACCAGCATCGCGACGCTGGTGGGCGTGATCGCCACCTGGCCGGCCGTCCGGGCGCTGCGGCGCGGCCGCCTTCCGCTGAACGTGAAGCTGCCGGTGGTCCTGATCGTCACCTTCGGCATCGTGCTGGTCGCGGGGGTCCAGATCCTGACGCTCGGCCTGGAGGCGCTGGGCCGCAGCGAAACGCTGACGGGCCGCACGACGCTGTGGACCGCGGCCATCCACGAGGGCATGAAGAACGCCTGGTTCGGCGTCGGCTACCGGACCTTCTGGACGGAGGCGGGCGCGCGGAACGTCTATGCGCAGCTCTCCTGGGAGGGCATGCGCAACGGCCACAACGGCTATCTCGACGTCTGGCTCGAGCTCGGCATCGCCGGCTGCGTGCTGCTGGGCCTTGCCTTCGCCAAGACGGTCAAGCGCGTGTGGCAGCGCCTCGTGACCTCGACCGACAACGTCGGCGTCTTCTATGCGCTCTTCCTGGCCTTCCTGCTGGTCTACAGCTTCCCGGAGCGGGTGATCCTGGAGCAGAGCAACCTGATGTGGGCGCTGTTCCTGATGACCTCGTTCTGGCTGACGCCGCAGCGTGTGCCGGCTGTCCGCACGGCGCCCCGCCCGGTGCATATCGCCGCTCCTCCGACCTCCTTCGGCGGGCGCAGCCCGCAACGCGGATGAGCGCCGCCCGGAGCCGCCGCGGGGTTCGCCGTCCCGCACCCCGCGGCGCCGCGAGCATCGGCCGGAGCGTCGGTTGAGCTTCCCCGCCATGCTGGGCCGGCGCCTTCCCGCCCCCGTCCGCCGCCTCGCGCGCTCGCCCTTCCTGCGCAACGTCGCCGTGCTGGCCACCGGCACGGCGGCGGCCCAGGTGCTGACGGCGCTGGCCTACCCGCTGCTGGTCCGGCTGTTCAGCCCCGCGGAATTCGGCCTCTTCGCGCTGTTCGGCGCGCTCAACATGACCATGGTGGTGGTGGCGAGCGGGCGCTACGAGCTCGCGATCGTCCTGGCCCGGACGCCCGAGGAGGCCATGAACATCCTGGCGCTCGCCATGCTGGTGGTCATGGGGGCGGTGGCGCTCACGGCCGGGGCGGTGGCGGCGGCGGGCGAGCAGATCCTGAACCTGTTCGGCGCCGGCGAGCTGGGTGCGCTGGCCTGGTTCCTGCCGCTCGCGGTCTTCGCGTCCAGCAGCAACACGGTTCTCACCTTCTGGGGCACGCGCGATGCGAACTTCAAGGCGATCGCCGTCTCGCAGATCTGGCGCTCCTTCGGCGTCGCTGTGCTGCAGATCATGGCCGGCCTCGCGCGCTGGGGCACGCCGGGCCTGATCCTGGGCCAGATCGGCGGCTCCATGATGGCGACGGTCGCCCTGACCCGCCAGTTCAAGGGCGAACTCCGCGCGATCCTGTCCAGCCTGAGCTGGAGCGAGATGGGCAGGATGGCCCGGGAGCACGCGAGCTTCCCGCTCTACAACGCTCCGGCAGCGCTGGTGAACTCGACGACGGTGACCCTGCCGCCGCTGCTGATGACGGCGTTGTTCAGCCCGACCATGGCCGGCCTCTACTGGTTCACCTACCGGCTGCTCGAGCTGCCCATGAACCTGATCGGCACGGCGACGCGCCGCGTCTTCTACGGCGAGGCCGTCGCGCGGGTGCGGCGCCGCGCTCCGGTGATGGGCTTCTTCCTGCGGATCACGGGCAGCATGGCCGTGCTCGCGGTCGCGCCCACGGTCGTGCTGATGCTCGTCGGGCCCCAGCTCTACGCGCTGGTCTTCGGCGAGGCCTGGCGCGAGGCTGGCGTCTATGCGCAGTGGATCGTCGTATGGTGGTTCATGCGCTTCGTCAGCGTCCCGGCCTTCATGCTGGCGCCGGTCTTCGACCTGCAGCGCTTCGTCCTGGTGGCCGAGATCGCGGCGCTGATACCGCGGCTCCTCGTCTTCCCGATCGCGGCGGCCTACTCCGCGCCGCTGTCCGGCGTCGCAGCCTATGCCCTGATCGGCATCGCGCAGCACCTGGCCATGACGCCCGTCGTGATCCGCCGCATCCGGCAGCACGATGCCGAGGTCGCGACCCGGTCGGCCGATCTGAGCTGATGCGGGGCTGAGCCTTGCCGCGCCGGGCCCATGGGCTTGCGGCCCGCGCCAGCGTCGCGCGGGCCGCAAGCCCATCGGGATCGGGATCGGGTGCGGGGCCGGGTTGGGCCGGCCCCGCCGATCAGGCGGAGATCAGGCGGAGACCAGGCGCCGCTTGACGTTGCCGCCGACGCGGCGGCCGGCCCGCTTGAGCGTGTTGGTGGGATCGAAGATCAGCGCAAGTCCGAGCGCGCCGGTGGCGGCGGCAAAGCGCCGCTCGGCCAGATGCACGAGGCCGTTGCGGTAGTAGCGCTGGCCGTGCGCACGCAGGCGGCGCAGCGCACGCCGGCTCCAGGGCTGCGAGTCGAGCTCCTGCAGGTATTCGGGATAGGTCAGCATCCGGCCTTCGAGCCGCGCCAGGTTGCGGGCGCGCACGAAGGAGAAGGTGCGCTGCTGCTCCAGGACCCGTGCGGAGCTGATGCTGCCGCCATGCAGCCGGTACAGCGTCAGAACGTCGGGAATCGTCCGGACCTCGCCGAAATCGGCCATGCGGTCCATCAGCTCCACGTCGACCGAGGCCTTCAGGCCGGGATCGTATCCGCCGGCCCGCAGCGCCACGTCGCGCCGCATCATCGAGGTCGGGCCGCAGACGTATATCACCTTGCCCTCGGCGCGCATGGCGCGGAACTCCTCGGTGCTCCGCGGGCCGAGATTGACGTCGCGCATGTGACGGCCATTCCGGTCGATCAGGATTGCCCGGCCGCCCCACAGGACGACCTCGGGCGATTCCAGCGCCGCCTGCATCAGCCGCGCGAGCCGGTGCTCCAGCGCAACGTCGTCGGCGTCCATGCGGGCGACCCAGGGGAATCGCGCGGCCTCCAGGCACCGGTTGCCATTGGCCGCGACGCCCACGTGATCGTTCCGCAGCACGCGGATCCGCGAATCCTCGGCCGCATGCCGCTCGGCGATGGCAAGGGTCCCGTCGGTCGACCCGTCGTCAGAGACAATCAACTCCCAGTCGCGCAGCGACTGGTTGCGAATACTCTCGATTGCCGCCCCGATGAATTCCTCAGCCTGAAAGGCCGGCATGATGACGCTGATCATCCAAATCGCCCTTCGACATTCCGGAAAGGAGTATTTTCCTTTGTAAAATCTGTGGCTTCGGACATGACCAGGATAACCCCGACCTGGACATCCAGGAACAGGCCGCATTCGATTCTGTTTCGGAAGGACGGGATAGCCGTACTGATGGTAGACCCCGTTCGGCCGGGTCGGACCGAGCTGGACGAAGGGCTATGGCACCTCGCCCGATGGGCCTTCCAGCGGCAGCGCGACCGTGAAGGTACTGCCTTCGCCCTCGACGCTTTCTACCGCGACGCGACCCTGGTGAAGCCCGACGACCAGCTGCACGAGGTGCAGGCCGATCCCGGTTCCCGCGATCGTAGCACCCGTCGAGGCGCGGAAATACTTGCGGAAGAGCCCGCCCATCTCGGCCTTGGGGATGCCGATGCCGCGGTCCTGCACCGCGATCACGGCCTCGCCCCGGCGCGCCGTGCCTGTGACCTTTATGGGGCGCCTCTCGGGGGAGTATTTCACGGCGTTGGACAGCAGGTTTGCGAGCACCTGCTCCAGCAGGCGCGCATCGCCGCGCAGCGTCGCGGGCAGGGCCGTCACGTCGAGGTCGATTCGGTGATCGGGCGCGATCAGCTGCTGGCGCTTGACGGCCTCGCGCAGGAGAGTCGGGAGGTCGACCTCGGTCAGGTTCAGGCGCAGCGTCCCCGCTTCGGCGCGGGAGGCCGAGAGCACGCTCTCCATCAGGTTCGTCATGCGGGCGACGGCGGCGCGAATCGTGTCGTATTCCTGACGACGCTCCTCGGTCGACAGCGCATCGTCGAATCGGGACAGCATCTGGGTCACCGTGTCGATGATCGCCAGCGGCGTCCTGAACTCGTGCGAGGCCATCGAGAAGAAGCGCTGCTGCTGCTCGTTCAGCGACTTCTCCTTCTGCAGCGCCTCGACCATGGCCAGCTCGGATTCCTTGCGGCGGCTGATGTCGATGCAGGTCAGCAGGACGCAGGGATCGCCGTCGAAGCGCATGGGGATCGCCGACAGCGACGCCCAGAAGCCCCCGCCGTCGCGCTTGCGCAGGCGCAGCTCCAGGTCGAGCACCCGGCCGCGACGGGCCAGCTCGGTCGTTACCAGGGCCCGGTCCTCGGGGCGCCCGTAGAGCGCCGCGTCCGTGCCCCCGGCCAGCTCGCCCGCGAAGCCCAGGAGGCGGGACGCCGCCTCGTTGGCAAAGCGCAGGGACCCGTCGGCCTCGGCCGCCACCACCATGGGCACCACCGAGCTGGACAGGATCGAGCGCAGCCGCGCCTCGCTCTCGCCCAGGGCGGCCGTGCGCTGCTCGACCAGGTTCTCCAGGTGCTCGCGGTAGGTCTCGAGCTCCTGCTCGACCCGTCGGCGCTCGGTGACGTCGCGCAGGATCGCGACGTAGAAGCGTCCCTCGCCGGCCAGATCCGCCTCCGAGACCGACAGCTCCAGCGGGAAGGCGGTGCCGTCCTCGCGCCGGCCCGTCAGCAGCCGGCCCGAGCCCACCAGCGCCGCGGGCCCCGCCTGGTCGGACCAGGCGCCGGGGATCAGCATGCGCAGGTTCCGGCCGATCACCTCGCC
Source organism: Arenibaculum pallidiluteum (assembly GCF_017355985.1). Lineage (GTDB taxonomy): Bacteria > Pseudomonadota > Alphaproteobacteria > Azospirillales > Azospirillaceae > Arenibaculum > Arenibaculum pallidiluteum. The sequence goes on along the minus strand of NZ_JAFIQU010000026.1, from coordinate 58,829 downwards.
CGGGCGGTAGCCGAAGATCCGCTCCGCCGCGGGGTTGAAACTCTCGATCCCGCCGTTGACGCCGACCGTCACGATGCCGTCGAGCGCCGCCTCCAGGATCGCCTTGAGCCGGATCTCGGTCTCGGCGCGCATGCGGCGCCAGAGCACTGCCTCGGTGATGTCGGTCGCGGAGCCGCGATAGCCGCGGAAGCTCCCGTCGGGATCGAAGACCGGGCGGCCGTTCACGCTGACATAGCGCAGCCCGGTCGCCCGCAGCATCATCACGTGCTGGAAGTCGCGGAACGGCCGGTGCGCCGCCAGGTCGGCGTGGTGATCGTCCCAGGCGGGCTCGTCCCCGGGCTCGCGCCGGGTCAGCTCGATCCGGGAATGTCCCAGGCATTCCGAGGCCAGCAGCGCGTCCGAAAGATAGGTGAAGCGGTGGTCGGGGCCGGTCTCCCAGAGCCAGTCGGAGGCGGTCTCGGCGAAATCCCGGAACCGCTGGTCGCCGAGCTGGGCGCGCGCGGCCTCCAGGCGTCGGCGCTCGGTCATGTCGCGCACCAGCGCGAAGACGACGCCGTCCTGGGCCACGCCCAGCGCGATCTCGGCCGGGAAGCGCCCGCCGTCGGCCTGGCGTGCCTCGGCCTCGGCCAGGCCCGGCCCGGCGGCGGCGCCATCCCCGCGGATCAGTCCCGGCAGCCAGAGATCCAGCGAATCGCCCAGCATCGGGGCGCCGAACAGGCGCTGCGCCGCGGCGTTGGCCCTCAGGATGCGACCTGCCCCATCCCAGGCCAGCGCGGCCTCGGGCAGCGCGTCCCAGGCATCGGGCAGGCCGGCAGAGGGCATGGACGATCCTTTGGCGGAGTCGGGCACCCGGCCCGCCGCCCCGGCCGTCTCTGACGGACCTGCCGCCCCAGCCGGCCCCGCCGGCCCTGCCGCCTCGACCGGCCCTGCCGGCCGCACCGCCCGTTCCTGGCCCGCTCCCGCCCGGCTCGTCCCCGGCAACCCGTAACCCCCGTCCCGCCCCCTGCGCTGCGCCATGATGCCCGTCCGTGCGTTACCGGGAGGTTTCGAGAGTCCTGCCATACCTTATTGTTGGATCGTCCAGATTGTTGGATTGTCGAGCGCCTCCTGCACGAGCCTGCCGATGCCATTTGCCCGCATGCGAACCGCCATCCTTGCAGCGCAGGCCTTGGGCCTCTGTCTTCTACCCGCCTGCGGCGACACCCTTCCGGACCGGCTCGGCGCCGGCGACCGCAGCTTCGTCCTGCCCGACTGGAAGCAGCCCGACCCCGCGGGAACGCTGCGCGCCCGGACACTGATGGGCATGGCCGTCATGGGACCGGCGGGCCCGGTGGGACAGGTGATCGATCTGATGGTAGGCCCGGACGAGCGGCTGGCCGCCGTGATGGTCGAGGGTCCGGCCGGGCAGGCCGCCATGCCCTGGGCGGCCGTGCAGGCCGAAGGCGCGGTGCTGCGCGTCGCCGGCCCCGCCGGGGTACCCCCGGCCACAGCGCCCGCCGCATCCACCTCCGGCGGGTGGAGCGTCGCGGCGCTGCTGGGCGACCTCGTCACCTTCGTCGACGGGCAGTCCTACGGCACGGTCGAGGACGTGGCCTTCGATCCCGACGGCGCCGTGCGCACGGTGGTCGTGCGGCCCGACGATCCCGGCGCCGAGGCCGCCTTGCTGCCCTTCTACGGGCGGCGCTTCGGCTTCGAGCCCGGCTCGGGCCGCTACGTGCTGCCCTTCGGCGCGCGCAGCGTCGGCTGAGCGGCGGGCGTCCCGCCCCCTCCTCCGGGTCCGGCCACGGCGGAACCTCCGCAGGCGCGACGGGTTGCAGCGGCGACAGCACAGAGGAGGAACCCATGAACGCGCGCGTCCTCGCGAGCGCCCTTGCAGGCGCGGTCGCCCTGGCGGCGGCAGGCCCGCTTCCGGCAGCCGCCCAGCAGACGGGAGCCGGCAGCCCCATGCGGCAGGCCCCGGACAGCTTCAACCCCCTGGTCCAGGAAAAGCTGCCCGCGGTCGTGAGCATCGCGACGACGCTGAACGACACCCCGCCGACGGGGCCCGGCGTCATTCCGGGCCCAGGGCCGGGCCCGGGGCCGGGTCCCCGCGGGCGCGGGCCTATTCCTGGCCTGCCGCCGATCCCCGGCCTGCCCCAGATCCCGCCCGAGCTGCGCGACCGATTCGGCCTGCCCGAGCTGCCGCCGGGCCCGCAGCGCGCGCTGGGCTCCGGCTTCGTGATCGATTCCACGGGCTACATCGTCACCAACAACCACGTGGTCGAGAATGCCGACGAGATCACGGTGATCCTGCAGGACAAGACGGAGCTGCCGGCCAAGCTGGTCGGCCGCGACGCGCGCACCGACCTTGCGCTGGTCAAGGTCGAGCCGCCGCAGCCGCTTCCCGCCGTCGCCTGGGGCGATTCCGAGAAGACCCTGGTCGGCGACTGGGTGCTCGCCATCGGCAACCCGTTCGGACTCGGCGGCACGGTCACGGCCGGCATCGTCTCGGCGCGTGCCCGCGATATCAACGCCGGCCCCTATGACGACTTCCTGCAGACCGACGCGGCGATCAACCAGGGCAATTCCGGCGGCCCGCTCTTCAACATGAACGGCGAGGTGGTCGGCGTGAACACCGCGATCTTCTCGCCGAGCGGCGGCTCCGTCGGCATCGGCTTCGCGGTGCCGTCCGCCATCGCGCGGGACATCGTCGCCCAGCTCCGCCAGTCCGGCGGCGTCGAGCGCGGCTGGCTCGGCGTGCAGATCCAGCCGGTCTCGCCCGAGATCGCCCAGGCCCTCGGCCTCGAGAAGCCCGAGGGCGCCCTGGTCAGCGGCCTGACCGAGAGCAGCCCAGCAGGCCAGGCGGGCGTCGAGGTCGGCGACGTGATCCTGAGCTACGAGGGATCGGCGGTCGGCGAGCTGCGGGACCTGACCCGCGCGGTCGCCAGGACCCCCGTCGGCAAGCGGGTGGAGATGGTGGTCTGGCGCGACAGCCAGCGGGTGACGCTGAACCCGACCATCGCTCGGCTCGAGGAGGCTGCGGCCCGCCTGGCCCGGGCCGAGACCCAGCCGCCCTCGACGGCGGTGGAGGGAGCGCTCGGCCTGGCGCTTGCCGAGATCACGCCGGAGCTGCGCCAGCGCTTCGGCCTGGAGAGCGCCGACGAGGGCGTCCTGGTCGCCGACGTGCGCGAGGGCAGCCCGGCCGACCGCCAGGGCTTCCGCCCGGGCGACGTGATCACCCGGGTCGGCCGGCAGAAGGTCTCGGAGCCTAGCCAGGTGGCCGAGGCGGTCCGGCAGGCGCGCGAGCAGAACCGCGAGGCCGTGCTGATCCTGCGCCAGCGCGAGGACGCCCAGAACTTCGTCCCCCTGCCGCTCAGGCCAGAGGGCAACGGGTCGGGCGACGGGTCGGGCGCCGGCCCGAACCGCGGCTGAGCTGCGGGCGCGGCCACGGGCGAGGACGTCCGGCCGCGACCCTGCGCGGGCCTCAGGACCCGCGCAGGGCTTGCGCGATGCCGGCGACCAGCACGTCGGGCGGCGCCGTGACCTCGACCGTCAGGGCGTCGTCCGGCGCCTCCAGCGTGGCGATCTGGGTCGGCAGCAGGGCGGGCGGCATGAAATGGCCGGGCCGTTCCCGCAGCCGCGCCGCGATCAGCGCCTCGTCGCCGCGGAGATGGACGACGCGCGCCACGTCCTCGCGGCCGGCCAGCAGCCGCTCGCGATAGGTCTTCTTCAGCGCCGAGCAGGCGACGACCACGTCGCGGCCGGCATCGGCCTCGGCCCCCATGGCAGCGGCCAGCGCGTCCAGCCAAGGCCAGCGGTCGGCATCCTCGAGCGGGGTCCCGCGGGCCATCTTCGCGACGTTGGCGGGCGGGTGGAAGTCGTCGGCCTCCAGGAAGACGGCGCCCAGCGTCGCGGCCAGGGCGCGGCCCACGGTGCTCTTCCCGGCGCCGCTGACGCCCATCACCAGCACGATCACGGGCGCGTCCAGTCGGTGTGCACGACCGCGTCCGGGCGGTCGAGACGGCGGTAGCCATGGGCGCCGAAATAGTCCCGCTGCGCCTGGATCACGTTGGCCCAGAGCTTCTCGCTTCGGTAGCCATCCCAATAGGACAGGGCCGAGGCCGTGCAGGGCACCGGCAGGCCGGCCTCGGCGGCCAGCACCAGGGCGCGCCGCCAGCCCGGCTCGGCGCGCGCGACCAGCAGGCCGATCCCGGGATCCAGCATCAGGTTCGGCAGGGTGGGGTCGCCGCGCAGCGCGTCGAGGATGCGGTCGATCAGCTTCGCGCGGATGATGCAGCCGGCCCGCCACACCCTGGCGACGGCGGCCAGGTCCATGTCCCAGCCGAAGGCCTCGGCGGCGGCCCGCATCACCGCGAAGCCCTGGGCGTAGGTCGCGATGCGTCCGCACAGCAGCGCATCGTGCACGGCCTTCGCGAGTTGGTCCGGGGTCTCCGCCGGCGGGGGCACCGGCGGGCGCGCCGCGGCCAGCCCCCGGGAGGCTCGGACCCGCTCTGCCTTCAGGGCCGACAGGCAGCGCGCATGGACGGCCTCGGCGATGGTCGGGGCCGGCATGCCGAGCTCCAGCGCCGTGGTGGCGGCCCAGTGGCCGGTACCCTTCTGCCCGGCCGCATCCAGGATCACGTCGAGCATCGGAGCCCCGGTCTCGGGATCCGTCTTGCGCAGGATGTCGGCCGTGATCTCCAGCAGGTAGGAGCCGAGCTCGCCCTGGTTCCACAGCGCGAAGGTCTCGGCCAGGCGCGCATGGGAGAAGCCGCCGAGATGCCGCAGGACGAAATACGCCTCGGCGATCAGCTGCATGTCGGCATACTCGATGCCGTTGTGGATGGTCTTCACGAAGTGGCCGGCGCCGCCGGGCCCGACCCGCGCGAAGCAGGGCTCGCCCTCGGCCCGGGCCGCGATGGCCGAGAGCATGGGCGCGACCCGCGCCACCGCCGCCTCGGTCCCGCCGGCCATCAGCGAGGGGCCGCGGCGCGCGCCCTCCTCCCCGCCCGAGACGCCCAGGCCGACATAGAGCAGCCCGCGATCGGCCGCCGCAGCCGCGCGCCGGCCGGTATCGGCGAAGTGGGAGTTGCCGCCGTCCACCAGCAGGTCGCCGGGCGCCAGATGCGGCGCGAGATCGGCGATCACCGCGTCCACCGGCGCGCCCGCGGGCACCATCAGCAGCACAGCGCGCGGGCCTGCCAGCGCCGCCACCAGCTCGGCCGGCCCGGCGCATGGGACGGCGGAGGCGGCATCGGCCGCGAAGGCGGCGCGGCGGCCCGGGTCCAGGTCCAGCCCGGCCACGCGATATCCATGGTCCGCCAGGTTGGCCGCCAGGCTCCGCCCCATCACGCCGAGGCCGACCAGCCCGAGATCCGCCTTCCCGCCCATCGCCATCGCAACTCCTCCGTCCTCCGGGCCCCATCGCCAGAGGCGCGCCAGGATGGCGCCCGCACCGGCGGGCGGCAAGGGTATAGACGACCGCGCGGCGAAGCCGCCCCAGGTCCCGTTGCGGGGGCTTCGCCCCAGCGCCCCTCGCAGCGTCCGCCGCAGCGTCGGCCGCAGCGTCGGCCGCAGCGTCGGCCGCAGCGTCGGCCACAGCCCCTCACCCGCCTCCTTGCCGCGTCAACAGCCCCGGAGAGGTGCACCCCAAGGCCATGCTTGTTCTTTTGCGCAATTGTACGTCGGGCAGCAGTTTCTTATACGAACATGTGAATGCGCGCTGGGCCGCGCATGCGAACACTGGGCCGATATGAAAACGCGCCCGATGTGAACACGGGAAGGTGTCGATGGCCGGTTCCGGACCCAATCCCTTCGACCTTCTCGTGATCGGCGGCGGCGTGAACGGAGCGGGGATCGCGCGTGACGCCGCGGGGCGCGGGCTCTCGGTCCTGCTCTGCGAGAAGGACGATCTCGGCAGCGCCACCTCCTCGGCGAGCTCCAAGCTGATCCATGGCGGGCTGCGCTACCTCGAGCATTACGAGTTCCGGCTGGTCCGCGAGGCGCTGATCGAGCGCGAGGTGCTGCTGCGCGCGGCGCCGCACATCATCTGGCCGCTGCGCTTCGTGCTGCCCCACGACCGCAGCATGCGGCCGGCCTGGATGCTGCGCCTGGGCCTGTTCCTCTACGACCATCTCGGCGGGCGCAGGCTGCTGCCGCCATCGCGCGGGATCGACCTGCGGCGCCACCCCGCCGGGCGGCCGCTGAAGCCCGTCTACACCCGCGGCTTCGAGTATTCCGACTGCTGGGTCGAGGACAGCCGCCTGGTGCTGCTGAACGCCACGGACGCCGGGCTGCGCGGGGCCGAGGTGCTGACGCGCACGCGCTGCGCCGAGGCGCGGCGCGAGGGCGCGGCCTGGCGCGCCCGGCTGCAGGCGGAGGGGACCGGCGAGGTCCGCGAGGTCGCGGCGCGCGCCGTGGTGAACGCCGCCGGTCCCTGGGTCGGCGACGTGCTGAGCGCGGGGCTGGGCCTCGCCGCGCGCTACGGGGTGCGGCTGGTCAAGGGCAGCCACATCGTCGTGCCCCGGCTCTACGAGGGCGATCACGCTTACATCCTGCAGAACGAGGACCGCCGCATCGTCTTCGCGATCCCCTACGAGCACCGCTTCACGCTGATCGGCACCACCGACGTCGACTACCGCGGGGATCCCGCGAAGGTCGCCATCAGCGAGGACGAGACGGCCTATCTCTGCCGTCTGGTCGACCGCTACTTCGAGCGGCAGCTCACCCCCGCCGACGTCGCCTGGAGCTACAGCGGCGTGCGCCCGCTTTACGATGACCGAACCGAGGATGCCTCGGCGGTCACGCGGGACTACGTGCTGGAGCTCGACACCGCGGACGGCGCCGCGCCGCCGCTCCTATCGGTGTTCGGCGGCAAGATCACGACATATCGCCGACTGGCCGAGCAGGCGGTGGACATGGTCCAGAAGGCGCTGGGCCGAGACGGGCGCCCCTGGACCGGCGGCACGCCGCTGCCGGGCGGCGACATCCCGAACGCCGATTTCGAGGGCTTCCTGGCCGGGCTCCAGCGCCGGCACCCCTGGCTTCCGCCCGCCATGGCGCGGCGGCTGGCCCGCGCCTACGGCACGCGCGCGCCGCTGCTGCTCGGCGAAGCCGCCGATCTCGCTGATCTCGGAGAGCATATGGGCGGCGATCTCTACGCGGCCGAGCTGGAATACGGCATCCGCCACGAGTTCGTGCGCACGGCCGAAGACTTCCTGTGGCGGCGCAGCAAGCTCGGCCTGCATCTGGACGCGGCAGCCCGGGAGGCCGTCGCGGCCTGGTTCGCCCGCCGCGCCGACGGCACGCGCCGGCTCAGGACCGCTGGAGGCAGCCGATGACCCTGCGCCTCGAAGACGTCTCCAAGCGGGTCGGCGCCGCGCTGCATCTGGACGGGATCTCGCTGGCGCTGGAGCCCGGCAGCTTCAACGTGCTGCTGGGCCGGACGCTGGCCGGCAAGACCTCGCTCCTGCGCCTGATGGCGGGACTCGACAAGCCGACGGGCGGCCGGATCCTCGAGGACGGGCGCGACGTGACCGGCGTGCCGGCGGGCCGCCGCGACGTCGCCATGGTCTACCAGCAGTTCATCAACTACCCGTCCTTCACGGTCTACGAGAACATCGCCTCCCCCCTGCGGCGCCAGGGCCTCGGGCGCGACGAGATCGACCGGCGCGTGCGCGGCACCGCCGCCATGCTCCACATCGAGGGTCTGCTCGACCGGCTGCCGGGGCAGCTCTCGGGCGGGCAGCAGCAGCGCACGGCGATCGCCCGGGCGCTGGTCAAGGGCGCCCGTCTGCTGCTCCTGGACGAGCCGCTGGTGAACCTCGACTACAAGCTGCGCGAGGAGCTGCGCGCCGAGCTCAGGCAGCTCTTCCGGGATACCGGGACGATCGTCGTCTACGCGACCACCGAGCCGGCCGAGGCGCTGATCATGGGGGGCAACACCGCCGTCCTCCACGAGGGGCGCCTGATCCAGCACGGGCCCACGGCCGAGGTCTACGGCCAGCCGGTGACCGCCGATTGCGCGGCGATCTTCAGCGACCCGCCCATGAACTTCCTGGACGCGATCCTGTCGGACGACCGCCTGATGCTGGGCGACGGCACGGCGCTGCCGCTGGCCGCCCACGACCGCGGCCTGCCGCCGGGTCCCTGCCGCGTCGGGATCCGCGCGAACCACCTGTCGGTGGTCCGGCCCAACGACATGGCCGTGGCGATCCGCGCGCGGGTCGAGCTGGCCGAGATCAGCGGGTCCGAGACCTTCATCCATGTCGGGCATGCCGGCGTCCCCCTGGTCGCCCAGGAGCACGGCGTGCATCCGCACCAGATCGGCGAAACCATCGCGCTCTACGTGGATCCCACGCGGATCTTCGTCTTTGCGCCCGACGGCACGCTGCAGGCGGCGCCCGCCCGGGTGCCGCAGCGCCGGCGCGGCGTCGCCTGAGAGGAGGATCGGGCCATGGCGACCATCGAGCTCCGCGACATCGCCCACAGCTACCGCCCGGATCCGCGGGGGCCCTCCGACTACGCCCTGCGGCGGCTCAGCCGGAGCTGGGAGGACGGCACGGCCTGCGCGCTGCTGGGCCCGTCGGGATGCGGCAAGACCACGCTGCTGAACATCATCTCGGGCCTGATCACGCCCAGCGAGGGTCGCATCCTGTTCGGCGGCCGGGACGTCACCGGCCTGTCGCCGGAGCGCCGGAACATCGCCCAGGTATTCCAGTTCCCCGTCATCTACGACACCATGACGGTCTACGACAACCTGGCCTTCCCGCTGCGCAACCGCGGCATGGCGCGGCCCGACCTGGACCGGCGCGTGCGCCGCGTGGCCGAGCTGCTGGATCTCACGGGCGATCTCAAGCGCCGCGCGCAGCGGCTCACCCCCGACGCCAAGCAGAAGATCTCGCTGGGGCGCGGCCTCGTGCGCGAGGACGTGGCGGCGATCCTGTTCGACGAGCCGCTGACCGTGATCGACCCGCACATGAAGTGGCAGCTCCGCCGCAAGCTCCGCGAGATCCACAAGGAGGTGCGGCTCAGCCTGATTTACGTGACCCACGACCAGGTCGAGGCGCTGACCTTCGCGGACCAGGTCGCGGTCATGGTCGACGGCGCCATCGTCCAGGTCGGCACGCCCCAGGAGCTGTTCGAAGAGCCCGCCCACACCTTCGTCGGCTACTTCATCGGCAGCCCGGGCATGAACCTGCTGCCCTGCGAGCTTGCCGAGGGCGGGGCGCGGGTCGACGGCATCCCGATCCCGCTGCCCGCGGGCCCGCGCCCCGACGCCGGCCCTCACGCCGGCCCGGGCGCCCGCTACGAGATCGGCATCCGTCCGGAATTCCTGGAGATCGACCATCTCGGCCGCGCGGCGGGGAACGGCGGCGCCGCGCCCGGCCTCGTGCCCGTTGACGTCACCGACGTCGCCTTCCTGGGCACCCACAGGATCGTGACGGCCCGCCTGGGGCGGCACACCGTCAAGGTCAAGCTGGACGAGGGGCGCCCGGTGCCCGGGGACCCCGGCCTGCGCTTCCCGCCGGGCAGGACCAAGCTCTACCGCGACGGCGTGCTGGTGAACTGAAGGGAGCCCGGCCATGGACAAGCCCTGGAACAACCGCGCCTGGCTGCTCGTCCTCCCCGTCGTCGCGATCGTCGCCTTCAGCGCGATCCTGCCGCTGATGACGGTGGTCAACTACTCGGTCCAGGACATCTTCGGCCCCGGCCAGGCCTACTGGGTCGGCACCGAGTGGTACCGCAAGGTGCTGGAGGACGAGCGGCTGCGCGACGCGCTGCTGCGCCAGATGCTGTACTCGCTGGCGGTGCTGGCGATCGAGATCCCGCTGGGCGTCGCCATCGCGCTCTGCATGCCCTCGGGCAAGGGCTGGCGGACCTCGCTGACCCTGGTGCTGCTGGCCCTGCCCCTGCTGATCCCGTGGAACGTGGTCGGCACCATCTGGCAGATCTTCGCGCGCGGCGACATCGGCCTCGGCGGCGCCGCGCTGCAGCGCCTCGGGCTCGACTACAACTACACCGGCGATCCGCTGGACGCCTGGCTCACCGTGCTCGCCATGGATGTCTGGCACTGGACCTCGCTGGTGGCGCTGCTGGCCTATGCCGGGCTGCAGGCGATCCCGCCGGCCTTCTACCAGGCGGCGAAAATCGACGGCGCCTCGCGCTGGTCGGTGTTCCGGTACATCCAGCTCCCGAAGATGCGCGGCGTTCTGATCATCGCCGTCCTGCTGCGCTTCATGGACAGCTTCATGATCTACACCGAGCCCTTCGTCCTCACCGGCGGCGGGCCCGGCAACGCCACCACCTTCCTGAGCCAGTTCCTGACGCGCATGGCGGTCGGGCAGTTCGACCTCGGCGTCGCCGCGGCCTTCTCGATCATCTACTTCCTGATCGTGCTGCTCTTTTCCTACGTCTTCTACACCTTCATCACGAAGGTCGGCACGGGAGACGCCCGATGAGCGTGCAATCCCCCACCGCCGATGGGCTGCCGGCGGCTCCGGCCGGCACGGCCGGCCCCAGGGACCGCGCGCGGGCGCGGGTCTCGGCCCGCGGCATCGCCCTGGTCCTCTACATCGTCTTCCTGATGCTGCCCATCTACTGGATGGTCAACATGTCGCTGAAGACGAACGCCGAGATCCTGTCCGGCCTGACGCTGTATCCGCGGAATCCGACGCTGCAGAACTACGTCACGATCTTCACGGATCCCAGCTGGTACTCGGGCTATTTGAACTCGATCCACTACGTGGCGCTGAACACCGTGATCTCGCTGGTGGTGGCGCTGCCGGCGGCCTACGCCTTCTCGCGCTATCGCTTCCTCGGCGACCGGCACATGTTCTTCTGGCTGCTGACCAACCGGATGGCGCCGCCGGCGGTCTTCCTGCTGCCGTTCTTCCAGCTCTATTCCACGATCGGGCTGTTCGACACGCATATCGCGGTGGCCCTGGCCCATTGCCTGTTCAACGTGCCGCTGGCGGTGTGGATCCTCGAGGGATTCATGTCCGGCGTCCCACGCGAGATCGACGAGACCGCGGCCATGGACGGCTACGGCTTCCCGCGCTTCTTCCTGACGGTGTTCCTGCCGCTGATCCGATCCGGCATCGGGGTCACCGCCTTCTTCTGCTTCATGTTCAGCTGGGTCGAGCTGCTGCTGGCGCGCACGCTGACCAGCGTGAACGCGAAGCCCATCGCGGCGACCATGACGAGGACCGTCAGCGCCGCGGGCATGGACTGGGGCCTGCTGGCCGCGGCCGGGGTGCTGACCATCGTCCCGGGCGCGCTCGTGATCTGGTTCGTGCGCAACTACATCGCCAAGGGCTTCGCCCTGGGCCGCGTCTGACCGGCGGGAAGGAGACGGCGCCATGGACCTGCAATGGATGGCCTGGACCTGGCCGACGGCCCTGTTCTTCGCGGCCATCGCCCTGATCCTCGCGGCCATGACGGCGTGGGAGATCGCCTCGCCTACGGTGGCGCGCCGGGGTTTCCTGCCGATGGAGACGACGCGCGGCGACCGTCTCTTCATCGGCCTGCTGGGCAGCGCCTACATCCACCTGGCCTGGCTCGCCCTCGGCGATGCCAGCCTCTGGATTGCCTTCGGGATCGCGATCGTCTGGATGGCGGTCGTCATGCGGCTCGGGTGAGCGCCCCCTCGCAGGGGGCGCGCATTCCGCGGCGGGGCTCCTCGGGGCCCGGACAAGAGCGGCTCCCCCGGGGAGCCCGGATAAGGAACGTCAAAGGAGGACCCAGATGACGCCCAAGCGTTCAGGGAGGATGGCGCGCCGGCTCGGCTCCGGCACCGTGCTGGCAGGCGCCCTCGGCGCCGCGTTCCTGCTGGCGGCGGGGCCGGCCGCGGCCCAGGACCAGTACCGCGATGCGGCGCGGCGCTGGATCGACCAGGAGTTCCAGCCTTCGACGCTGTCGAAGGAGGAGCAGATGCGGGAGATGGAGTGGTTCATCAAGGCGGCCGAGCCGTTCCGCGGGATGGACATCAACGTCGTCTCCGAGACCATCACCACCCATGACTACGAGGCCAGGACGCTGGCCCGCGCCTTCTCCGAGATCACGGGCATACGCCTGAAGCACGACCTGATCCAGGAGGGCGACGTCATCGAGAAGCTGCAGACGCAGATGCAGTCGGGGCGCAACGTCTACGACGCCTACGTCAACGACAGCGACCTGATCGGCACGCATTTCCGCTACGGCGCCGTGGTCCCGCTCTCGGACTGGATGAGCGGCGAAGGCAAGGACGTGACCCTGCCGACCCTGGACATCGACGACTTCATCGGGAAGAGCTTCACCACGGGCCCCGACGGCAAGCTCTACCAGCTTCCCGACCAGCAGTTCGCGAACCTCTACTGGTTCCGGGCCGACTGGTTCGCGCGGCCGGACCTGCAGCAGCGGTTCAAGGCCAAGTACGGCTACGACCTCGGCGTTCCCGTCAACTGGTCGGCCTACGAGGACATCGCGGACTTCTTCACCAACGACGTGAAGGAGATCGACGGCGTGCGCGTCTACGGCCACATGGACTACGGCAAGAAGGACCCGTCGCTGGGCTGGCGCTTCACCGACGCCTGGCTCAGCATGGCCGGGGCCGGCGACAAGGGCATCCCCAACGGCAAGCCCGTCGACGAATGGGGCATCCGGGTCGAGGGGTGCAACCCCGCGGGATCCTCGGTCACGCGCGGCGGCGACACCAACGGACCTGCGGCCGTCTACGCGCTGACCAAGTACATCGACTGGCTGAAGAAGTACGCCCCGCCCCAGGCCCAGGGCATGACCTTCAGCGAGGCCGGCCCGGTGCCCGCCCAGGGCAACGTCGCGCAGCAGATCTTCTGGTACACCGCCTTCACCGCGGACATGGCGAAGCCCGGCCTGCCGGTGGTGAACCCCGACGGCACCCCGAAATGGCGCATGGCCCCCTCGCCCCACGGCCCCTACTGGGAGGAGGGGCAGAAGCTCGGCTACCAGGATACCGGGTCCTGGACGCTGCTGAAGTCGACCCCCGTGGAGCGCCGCAAGGCCGCCTGGCTCTACGCCCAGTTCACGGTCGCCAAGTCGACCTCGCTGAAGAAGACCATCGTCGGGCTGACGCCGATCCGCGAGAGCGACCTGAAGAGCGCCGCCATGAGCGAAATGGCGCCGAAGCTGGGCGGGCTGGTCGAGTTCTACCGCAGCCCGGCGCGCGTCGCCTGGACGCCGACCGGCACCAACGTGCCGGACTATCCCAAGCTCGCGCAGCTCTGGTGGCAGAACGTCGCCGAGGCCGTGACCGGCGAGAAGACCCCGCAGCAGGCCATGGACAGCCTGGCCGAGGCCCAGGATTCGGTGCTGGCGCGGCTTGAGCGCGCCAATGTGATGACCGAGTGCGGCCCGAAGCTGAACAAGGTCCAGGACGCTCAGTACTGGTTCGACCAGCCCGGCGCGCCCAAGCCCAAGCTCGCCAACGAGAAGCCGCCGGGCGAGACCGTCGGCTACGACTCGCTCCTCCAGGCCTGGAAGGAGGGTCGCGTCAAGTAAGGCTCCGGTGCGCTCCTCCCCGCCCCGGTGCCGGACCTGGGGGTGGCGACCGCCACCCCCGATTTGCCATGCAGCGTGGCAGTACGGATCCCCTGCCGGAAGCCGCCAATTGCTCGGAGATGTGCTGACTATGCTCGCAGCCCAGCCCCGGGCTGCCTGACTCGAAGCGTCGCACCTACCACCGGGACATCATCCGGTGAAGGTGGTCGCGCCCTGCCCTCGGCGAGAGGGCATTCGATGCCTCTCGCCGAGGATCCACTCGAAGACGATGCAAATAGCATCGCAGGGCTGGCTGTGACAGCCATGTACGAGCCGGGCCTCGAACCCAATCAAGGGCGAAACCGGGAGGAAATGGTGCGCCCGGCGGATGGGCGACCATTCTTCCCGGAAGTCAGGGCCTCCGCGAGCTTGATCTTTGTCGATGCCACTTCTTTTACCCGCGCGCAAACTTGCGCACGGCCTCAGGTCCTGTTCCCGAACTCGCGAGCGCTCTCGCCAAATGCAGTCCATTGACTGGTTGCCGGTCTTCGGGCCCAATGCACACGGGAATACATGCCGATGCGGTATACGCTGTGGAACCGCGAATGCAAAAGGCACATAATCAAAATCACAGTCTCCAATAAAAATAGAACTTGATGTCTCAAAGCAATTTCTATCGCGACCACAACGACCAAAATAAATCTCTCGACCGAAAAACGCACCGGGAGATAATGACGTGTGCAGAATATCCGCAGAGCGAGGGAAACTAGCTTATTATGGAATAAAGCCCAACATGTGGGTTATGGTAAGGCCATGGCTCATAGGAGCTGTCATACTCTTGATACTCCTTCTCATACTCCTCTGGCTCAAACAGCCCATTCCGGACGACGCCAAAGCCAACACCTCCTCCCAGGAAACTGCCAAAGATGCAGTAGAAATATCAGTAATAATATTTGGATTTGTTTTTGGTTACATCCAGTGGATTATGGCTCGTTACGAGTCATCTCTCGATAAATTTTACGATAGACTTGATGTCGCTAACAATAGGCTTGGAGCGATGGTCGATCAGTCGTGGAGCCAAGCCACGCCAGGAACCCTCCCTCCATTTAACGTCTACACTCCTCCAGATCCCGTTGGAGTCTCCCTGTTTGACATGTGGGTCTTTGCTGAACTAGACAACTTAGAATACGTTGTTGAGAAATATACTTGGGGCTTTCTGACGCCGACGCTGGCATGTCGGGCGGTTGAGACTTTCAAGTCCAGATGCGTACATGATAAGACATTCACCGAAAGGGCGCTGAATTTTGCAGCGGCATCTGGATATCGCAAAACAACCCGCATCATAGTAGAAAGAATACGGTCCGACATTCAACCCCTGGCTGAACTGCAGCAGCCTGACGGACGATAATTCAATCCGCCAACTGGTGCATGTGGAAGTATTGCCCAGATGCGACGCCAGGGTCGGCGTTAGATATCGCCACCGCAATAAACCAGCAATACCACCACGAGCTAAGTGGCAGCTTCGGACAGTGCCCCCTTGCACCGTCAGCTACCATCATCCCCGATCCCAGGAGTACGAGTGCATAAGGCGCACGAGTTCCGCTAAGCCAAGCTAACGGCAAACGATTTCAATTCTGACGAAGCACGGTGCTGAGGGAAGCTGGTCCATGCCCGTCCTTGCGAATGCGGCCTTCGCCTCGTGGCCTAGGCGACTGTTCGGGGTCACGGTGGGATCGGTGGACGGGCCCCCGAGCTCAGAGGTGGCTTGGATCGCCCTGGGCTGGCGCGGACTCCCGTCCACCATTGTCCTCGCCGGCTCGGCGCTGGCGGGCAACCGAGAGATGATGGCCGGCTCGCAAGCACGCGCTTGCCGACGCCATTTGCGGTGGACGGCACGCCTCGACCCGGCGGGCCTGCACCGTTTCTCGATTTCGGCACCTCGACCGACCACTGCGCATGCCGTCGGCGCGATCAAGCAGCACCGGCCGCCCGCATGACGGCGAAGTGCCACGCTTCAGCGGGATCGCGGGTGCCAAGGGAAAGAGGCGCTGGAAACCGCAGAAACTCTATTCGCCTGAACAAGGACCTGGCGGAGAGATGGTGCGCCCGGCGGGATTCGAACCCACGGCCCCAGGATTAGGAATCCTGTGCTCTATCCTGCTGAGCTACGGGCGCGCCGGCCAGAACCAAGCGTGAACGGCTCGTCTAGCGCGGTCACTATACACAGTGGGGAAGGCCTTGTCCCGCCCTCTTCGGCGCCGTCGCCGGAACGCCGGGCCGGATCGCTCCCGCCCGTCCCCGCTCACTCCGTGATCTCGCGGATTACGCGGCAGGGATTGCCCGCGGCGAGGATGCCGGCGGCCTCCCGACTTCCGGCAGGTGCATTCCTCGGTCGCTCCCCGGGCTCACACCGCGCGGGCGCGTGCCATCAGATCGCTGACCACGCTGCGCAGCTCGCGGGCGGCAACGGGCTTGTGAAGCAGGCGGTATCCGCCGGCCTTTGCCTCGGCCAGGCGTTCCGGGGCGGTGTCGCCGGTCACGATGGCGGCCGGCACATCGTCGCCGATCCGGCCCTTCACGGCGCGGATCACGTGAAGGCCGGTCTCGCCCGCACGCAGCCGGTAATCCACCAGCAGCACCTCCGGGCTGAAGCCGCGCTGCACGACCTCCACCGCCTCGGCCACGGTCCCCGCGGACGCCACGTCGTAGCCCCAGCCTTCGATCATGGCCTGCAGGCCCATGCGCACGAGCGCCTCGTCATCCACGACGAGGACGCGCCCCGCCTCGTGCAGGGGCTCGCGCCCGTCCGCCGCGCCCAGGGCGGGGGCCGCCGGCGCGGCGAGCGGGACCTCGACCGAGAAGGTCGATCCCCGCCCGGGGACGGAGCGGACGCGAAGTTCATGCCCGAGCAGCCGCGCCAGGCGCCGCACCACCGCAAGCCCGAGGCCCAGGCCCTTGCTGCGGTCGCGCTCGGGATTGCCGATCTGGAAGAACTCTTCGAACACCTCGCCCTGGCGCTCCGGCGCGATCCCGATCCCGGTATCGACGACATCGATGCGCAGCCTTTCACCCTGCATCCTGCATCCGATCAGGATGCCGCCCCGCTCGGTGTAGCGAACCGCATTCTCGACGAGGTTCCTCAGCATCCGTTCCAGCAGGGTCGGATCGCTGAGCACCACCGCCCCGCTCTCGACCACGCGCAGCCCGAGCCCCTGTGCCGCCGCCCTGGGCGCATACTCGGCCGCGAGGCCCTGAAGGAGCGGGCCGACGGGCAGCGGCACCGGGCTGGCCACGACGAGGCCGGCATCGAGGCGCGAGACGTCGAGCAGGCTGTCCAGCAGGCCGCGAAGGCTGTGCAGCGCCTGCTCCATGGCGTCCAGCACGGCGCCCGAAGCCTGCCCCTCCAGGCGGTCCCTGAGCACCGCCATGAACAGGACCAGCGACTGGACGGGCTGGCGCAGGTCGTGGCTGGCGGCCGCAAGGAACTTGGACTTGGCGACGCTCGCCCGCTCGGCCTCGGCCTTCGCGGCGCGCAGGACGTCCTCGGAGCGCTTGCGCTCGGTGATGTCGCGGGCGATGCCGACGACGCCGACGATCGCCCCGGTCGCATCCCGCAATGGCGCCTTGGTGGTCAGGTAGAAGCGCATCTCGCCGCTGGTGGCGTCGGGGATCTCCTCCTCCACGGCGATCATGCTGCCTGTGCTGCGGATGCGGCGCTCGCCGGCCTCGATCCCCGCGACGACGTCGGCCGGGAACAGGTCCTGGTCCCGCAGTCCATGCAGCCTGTCGGGCTCGATGCCGAAGACCCGGCAGGTGCTTCCGTTCGCGACGAGATACTGGCCCTCCATATCCTTCACGAAGATCGGATCGGGGATGCTCTCGATGATCGTCTCCAGCAATGCGCTGCTGCTCTGGACCCGGCGCTCCGCCTCGCGCCGCTCCGTCACGTCGCGCGTCATCACGGTCAGGAATCGCCTTCCATCGGCTCTCCATTCGCCGATGGACACGTCGATCGGGAAGACCGATCCGTCCTTCCTGCGCCCTTCCAGCTCGCAGCGGGAGCCAACGATCCCGGCTTCGTTGGGGCGAAGGCAGTCGGAAAGCCTGCACGCGCAGCCCGGCGGATCCGTCACCAGAAGCTCCAGGCCGCGCCCGGCCAGCTCCTCGGATTCATAGCCGAACATCTGCGTGGTCGCGGAGTTGAAGGCCTGGATCGCGCCGGAATCGTCCAGCACGACGATCGCGTCCGCCGCCGTGTCGAAGATGGCCCGCAGCCGCGCCTCGGCCTTCCGGGTCTCGGCGAAGGCCCGCTCGCGCTCGGTGCCCTTGCGCTGGAGGTCCTCGGCCATGGAGTCGAAGGCGGCCGCGAGCGACACGATCTCGGAGACGCCACCGCCGAGCTGTGCCCGCGCCGCTTGGTCCCCCGACCGCCACCGGTCCGTCGCCGCTCTCAGGACCGAGATAGGCCGGTGCAGATACTGGCTCACGCCCCACCACGCGCAGAGCAAGCTGCCGGCCAGCACGGCGAAGATCAGCGCAAGCGATCGCCACAGCGCCTGTTCGATGCCCTGGTACGCTTGGTCCCGGTCGAAGCCGACCGTGATGAGCAGGTTCGTGGCGTCGGCGCCGGGAGGTGAATAGGCGAGGATCCGCGTCACGCCGTCCAGGCCGGGGAGTTCGACCGTGCCACGCTCCCGTCCCATCAGGAGGTGCCTGTAGGACAGCGGAATCGGACGTCCGATGATGTCCGGCATCTCGGGAATTCGGGCCAGGACGACCCCGGCGGCGTCCACCAACGTCACGGCGGTGTTCGGTGGCATTCCGGTCGTGGCGATATAGTCCCCGAGCCAGCGAAGGTCGAGCACCGCGGTCAGGACACCGATCGGCTGCCCGACACCGTCGCTGTAGGGGATGGCGAAGGGGAGGACAGGCAGCCCGTCGGACAGCCGCTTCACGTAATGGCCGACGACGAAGGTGCCCGTCTCCATGGCGCGGCGGACGTGGAAGACGCCACTGAAATTGATGCCGATGCCTCCCTTGTCGGTCGAGCAGCCGACCTGTCCGTTCCGGTCCCCGACATAGATGTCGAGATAGGGGGGATAGTCGCGGCGCACGCGGTCCAGAAGGTCCTGGCAGGCCGCCATGTTCTGCTCGCGCAGCGACCGCGTCTGCCTGAGGGTGACCATGATGTGCCTGATGCCGTCGACGAGCCTGACATGCTCGGCCTCGATCAGGCCGAGCACGCGCGCCGCCTGGTCGCGGACCTCGGCCTCCCGCATCCGCCGCAGGTCGAACTGGTTCCAGACCTCGATCGCGATAAGGGGCAGCAGAACGAAGATGAAGAGGACTGAAAGCCGGTGAAGAAGGCTCATGATCGCCAGGCAGACATTTCCATGCGATGCGGCGGGTCGGCCCCGGAAACCTGATGCGCCCGGCGCGGCGCGTGCGCCGCACGGGCGATGATCCACAGGGTCTCCAACCGCGGCCCGGACCGGACGTGCCGCATTGGGGGCGTCTGCGTGCGCCGGACCGGGCCTCCAACCTCGGCGCCGTTCCTTAAGCCAGAAGTATGGGCTTCTGTTCCCTTTGACAGCAGCGACCACGATGGCCGCCGCGAAATGTCACAGCGGCGCGCGGATGCGGCGCCGTGCGGCTCGATGCCGTCCGGCGGCGAACATGGATCCCCGGCCCCGGAACATTCGCCGGGGCAGGGGCGCCCGGACCTCTGGGCGCCCCACCGTGATCAGGCGGCCCGGATGCGCGCGAGGAAGCCGTCGACCTCCTGGTGAAGCGCCTCGGACTTGCGGGAAAGCTCCTGCGCAGCCGAGAGAACCTGGGTGCCGGCCTTGCCGGTCTGGGCCGCGGCGTCCGAGACGTCGGACAGCGATGCCGAGACGCTGGCCGTCGCCTGCGAGGCCTGCTGGACCGAGCGGCTGATCTCGCCCGTGGTCGCATTCTGCTGCGCGACCGCGCTGGCGATGGCCGAGCTGATCTCGTGCACCCGCGCGATGGTCCCCGCGATGCCCTTGATCGCCCCGACCGCCGAGCCGGTCACCGACTGCATGGCGGCGATCTGGGCCGAGATGTCCTCGGTGGCCTTGGCGGTCTGGCTGGCGAGGTTCTTGACCTCGGAGGCCACGACCGCGAAGCCCTTGCCGGCCTCGCCGGCGCGGGCGGCCTCGATGGTCGCGTTCAGCGCCAGCAGGTTCGTCTGGGCCGCGATGCTGCTGATCAGCTCCACCACCTCGCCGATCCGCTGGGCCGACTGCGAGAGATCGCCGACCACCGCGTTGGTCTGCTCGGCCTCGCGCATGGCGGCGCTCGCCACGCCGGCGCTGTCCTCGACCTGGCGGGCGATCTCGGCGATGGAGGCGTTCATCTCCTCGATGGCGGCGGCCACGGCGTTCACATTGGCCGAGGTCTCGTCCGAAGCCGTGGCGGAGGAGGCCGCGCGGTCCGTCGCCTGATGCGCGATGTCGGTCATGCCGCGGGCCGTGCCCTCCAGCTCGGCGGCGGCGGCGGCCAAGCCGCGCAGGATCGTCGAGACGGCGCCGTCGAAGTCGCGCAGCATGCCGTCGCGCTGGCGCGCGAGTTCGAGCGCCCGTTCACGCTGCTGGCCGGTCTCGACCTCCAGGTCCCGCGCCTTGACGAGGTCCTGGCGGAAGCCTTCGACCGAACGGGCCAGCTCGCCGACCTCGTCCCTGCGTGCGATGCCCACCACCTGGCGGTCGAGCTGCCCCGCGGCGAGACGGCGCACCTCCTGCATCAGGGCGCGCAGCGGCAGGACGAGGCCGACGCGCGAGATCAGGACGGCGACCGTAATGCCGATCGCGAGCGCCAGGAACGCCGTCGCAGCCAGGATCAGCTTCATGGTCCGCGCGAGGCCCAGCGCCGCTTCCGTCGCCTGGTCCGCGCGCTGCGAGACGCCGGCGTTATACGCCTTCACGGCATCGGTCATGGCCATCTGGCCCGCGCGGCTGGTCTGCAGCCCCTCCAGGATCACGGCCCTGTCGGCCCCGGCGCCCTTGGCGTTGAACTCCCGCGCGGTGCCCAGCATGCCCCGCACCTTGGCCTCGTAGGTGCCGAAGCCGGAGCGGATGGCAGCCACCTGGCTGGCCTGATCGCCGGCCGTGGCCGCCGCCAGCTTGTCCAGGCGCCCGTTCATCTCGGCAATGCGCTTGTCGGCCTGGGCCGAGAACTTCTCCACCTGGGTGGGCTCGTTGCCGAGTTCGTATTCCATGCGGCTCAGCGCGATGATGTCGACGCGCAGGTCGAAGGCCTCGAGCTGGGCCGCCTGTGTCCGGACGAGCTCGCCAACGGCTAATTCCGTCCTTTGCAGCGCGATGAAGCCGGCGGCGGCAATTGCCACGGAGAACAGTCCGACGACCGCCGCGGCGACGGTCGTCTTCGTCTGAATGCGCCAGTCCGCAAGCATGGTGATGTCCCGTCCATTGCTGTTCCGCAGCGTCGGCGCAGCGGCGGGAACGGCTTGGCTATCCCTTCCGCTGCACCGCGATCCTGCAGTGCAGCACGGCACGGGAAAGAACTTCTTAAAATCCTAAGAATTTTTTGTTTCCAGCCTGCGGAAGCGGCCGAGGCGGCCCTGCGGCCCGCGGGGCGCGGCTCCCGACCGGCGCCCGGACGGCGGCGAAGGCCCTAGAATGCCGACGGGCACAGCGCAGGCCATGAGGCGGGACGGCTGCCGGGACGGCCCTCAGCGCCCCGCGCGTCCCAATCCAGGCGAGGCCGGCATCCCGCTCCCCGGCAGCGGAGCGGAAGTGTCCGCCGGGCGTGCGCCCGAGCTGCCGGAAAACGGAATCTGGAACCACGCGGGCTTGATGAAGACCCAGGACAGACCGAGCCGATCGGCGATCACCGCGGCCGCGACGGGCACGGCGATGGCCACCACGGTGCAGATGGGAACCAGCAGCAGCGGCTCGGTGACCAGCCCCGTCTTGGTCAGGATGACCCGGGTCGTCGGCCCCACGATCGTGTGCATCACGAAGATCGGCAGCGAGCGGTCGCCCAGGAAGCGCAGCATGGAACCGAGCCACGTCTCGGCGATCGTGATGCAGAGGCAGGACATCGCGACGATGCCCAGGCATGCCGCGATGAACCACAGCGTGTGGTCCCGCCAGACATCCAGCGCCACCATGCCGACCGACACCACCGCGAAGGCGGGAACGGCGGCAACGGCGTACCAGGCCTTCACCCGCTGGCCGTAGGCCAGCACCAGCTCCGAGCCCATGTAGCCCATCAGGAAGTAGACGTACATGTGGCTGGCGCGGGTGATCCATTTCGGATCGGTCTCGATCCCGGCCGAGGCGATGGTCGCGGCCAGCGCCACCATCAGGAACGCCGGAAGCTTCCGGGTCGCCCAGGTGACGAGATAGAACAGGATCAGGACGTAGATGAACCACAGCACGTCGATGGGCCGGTAAGCGATCTTCAGGATCGCGTCGAGCGGCATGCCGTTGTTGCCCATGGCTCCGAACGGCACCTTAATGGCCCAGTGCACCAGCGACCACAGCAGGTAGACCCAGACGAGCTGCATGATCGTCCGGTTCACCAGGACGTCCGTGGGCCGCGCGATGCTGCGGTAGGCGAAGATGCCCGCCACGAAGAAGAACAGCGGCATCCGGAACATCGCGAGGGTCGTCGTCGAGTACAGGAACACGGTCGGGTCGATCCCGACCGCGTCGTCGACGCCGAAGAGCATGTGGCCCAGCACCACCAGGCTGATGGTCAGGCCACGTGCGCACTGGACCCACAGGATCTTGTCGGATTGCTTGGTCACAGCCGTCCCGCCGTCAGGATCGCCCTCACTTACGCCATCAATGGCACGCTCGCCCGCGCAGCCCCACTCTGCGTCCGCCGCACCACGATCGGCGAAGCGGCATCCACCCGTGGTGCCCCTTCCCCCGTGCCCGCCGCCTCCGCGCGGAGGGCGCCGGACCCCTTATGCCACGGGGCGTCATGGAGCGCCCGCGTTGAGCGGGCCCGGCATTGGCGATAGCCTTCCAGGCCCGGCCCCAGCGGCGCGGCACGGGTCCACGAGCAAACTGCCGCCCCGGGAGGAGAGTTCCTTGACCGACCTGAACAACCGAGTCCGGCTGGAGGTGTCCGAGGCCGTCGCCACCGTCACCCTGGATCGCCCGGAAGCGTTGAACGCGCTGGATCCCGCCATGGCCGAGGGGCTCCACGCGGCGCTTGCACGCTGCGAGGCCGACGAGGCCGTGCGCGCCGTGGTGATCCGAGGTGCCGGCGGCGCCTTCATGGCGGGCGGAGACGTGAAGATGTTCGCGGGCCTGCTGGCCGAGCCAGGCGGCAGCCCGCGCGCCTTCTTCGAGAAGCTGATCTCCACCGTGCACCAGTCGGTGATCCTGCTGCGCCGCATGCCGAAGCCGGTGATCGCCGCGGTCGAGGGGCCTTGCGCGGGCTTCGGCTTCAGCCTGATGCTGGCCTGCGACCTGGCGGTCGCGGCCGAGGACGCGGTGCTGACGCTAGCCTACTGCCACATCGGCGCCAGTCCCGACGGCGGGGCGACCTTCCACCTGCCGCGAGTGGTGGGCGCCCGCCGGGCGGCCGAGATCGCGCTGCTGGGCGACCGCTTCGGCGCCGCCGAGGCCGAGCGGCTCGGACTGGTCAACAGGGTCGTGCCAGCGGCAAGCCTCGAGGCCGAGACCCTTTCCCTGGCGCACCGCCTGGCGGCGGGGCCCACTGCCGCCTATGCGCGCACCAAGGCGCTGCTCAACGCCAGCCTGGACCGGCCGCTGGAATCCCAGCTCCAGGCCGAGGCCGAGAGCTTCGCCGCCGGCGCGGCGACGCGCGACTTCGCCGAGGGCGTCGCCGCCTTCGTCGCCAAGCGCAAGCCGGTCTTCCAGGGCCGGTGAGGGCAAGTCCATGACGAGCCTCCCCATCACGAGCCTCAGGGGCAAGACCCTGTTCGTGACCGGGGCGTCGCGCGGCATCGGCCTCGCGATCGCCCTGCGCGCGGCGCGCGACGGCGCCAACCTTGCCATCGTTGCCAAGACCGACGCACCGCACCCGAGGCTGCCGGGCACCATCCACACCGCCGCGGAGGCCGTCGAGGCCGCCGGCGGCCGCGCGCTGGCCCTCAAGGTCGACATCCGCGACGAGATCCAGCTCGCCGAGGCGGCGGCGCAGGCCGCCGAGACATTCGGCGGCATCGACATCGTCGTGAACAATGCCAGCGCCATCAGCCTGACGGGCACGGCCGAGACGCCGATGAAGCGTTTCGACCTGATGTTCGGCGTCAATGTGCGCGGGACCTTCGCGGCCACGCAGGCCTGCCTGCCCTGGCTCAGGAAGGCGGCGAACCCGCACATCCTGGCCCTCGCCCCGCCGCCGAACCTGAACCCGCGCTGGTTCAAGGACCACGTGGCCTACACCATCGCGAAATACGGGATGAGCCTCTGCGTGCTCGGCTGGGCCGAGGAGTTCCGCGAGGACGGCATCGCCGCCAACGCTCTGTGGCCGCGCACGCTGATCGCGACCGCGGCGCTGCAGATGATCCCCGGCGCCGGGCCGGAGCTCGGCCGCAGGCCAGAGATCGTCGCCGACGCCGCCCATGCGATCCTGGTGCGCGACAGCCGGCAGTGCACAGGCAACTTCTTCCTGGACGAGGACGTGCTGGCCGAGAGCGGCGTGACCGATCTCTCGGGCTATGCCTACGCGCCGGGCGCACGGCTCGTGCCCGACATCTTCCTGGACTGACGGAGCCTTCTGCGCCGCGCTTTACGACGATTAACACCCGCCCCGCCCAGCTTCCTGAGACACTGCATCCGGGGCGGCACCGTCGCGCCGTTCCGCCGGCTGCGCCGGACCTCGGCCATCAACCAGGGGAGACAGGACCATGCCGACGATCACGACCAGGGACGGCACCGAGATCTTCTACAAGGACTGGGGCAAGGGGCAGCCCATCGTCTTCCACCACGGTTGGCCGCTCAGCGCGGACGACTGGGACAACCAGATGCTGTTCTTCCTGGAGAACGGCTACCGCGTCATCGCCCACGACCGGCGCGGCCACGGCCGCTCGGCCCAGACCGACACGGGCAACGACATGGACACCTATGCCGCCGACGTCGCCGATCTGGCTGCGGCGCTCGACCTGCGCGATGCCGTCCATGTCGGCCACTCGACGGGCGGCGGCGAGGTCGCGCGCTACGTGGCCCGGCATGGCAAGGGACGGGTCGCCAGGGCCGTGCTGATCGGCGCCGTCCCCCCGGTCATGGTCCGCTCCGACCGGAACCCCGGCGGCCTGCCGATGGAGGTGTTCGACGGCTTCCGCGCGGCGCTGGCCGCCAACCGCGCGCAGTTCTTCCTCGATATCCCGAGCGGGCCCTTCTACGGCTTCAACCGGCCCGGCGCGAAGGTTTCCGAGGGGCTGATCCGGAACTGGTGGCGCCAGGGCATGATGGGCGGGGCCAAGCCGCACTACGACTGCATCAAGGCCTTCTCGGAGACGGACTTCACCGAGGACCTGAAGTTGATCGACGTGCCGGTGTTGATCATGCACGGCAGCGACGACCAGGTCGTCCCGATCGAGAACTCGGCCAAGCTCGCGATCAAGCTCCTCGGCGCCGGCACGCTGAAGGTCTATGAGGGCCTGTCCCACGGACTGTTCGCCACCCATCCGGAAATCATCAATCCGGACATCCTGGCCTTCATCCGGGGCTGAGCCCGGCGGGGCGGGCGCGGGCCCGGCCCGGCGTCCGCTCCGATCGCGATCCGATACGCGCAACGAGCCCCGCGACGGACGGGTGCGCACCCAGTGACAAGGCGAACTCTGCAATAGATATGCAGATGACTTCAGGGTCACGATGATGTGAATTCGCACCCACAATGGGCGTATTGCACTGGCTTCGCTGCCGGACACTATGTTCGGGAGGGGGCTGTGCGCATGAGGCGTTCATGGCGGGCGGATATGATATTCGGGAAGGCGACGTCGTATCCTTCGGCGCGTTCCGCCTTTTCCCCACGCGGCGTGCCCTTTTCCGCGACGGCGAGCCGGTGCAGCTGGGCAGCCGCGCCCTCGATATCCTGGTCGCGCTGGTGGAGCGGGCCGGGGAGGTCGTGCCGCGGCGCGATCTGATCGACCGGGTCTGGCCCGACCTCGTGGTCGAGGAGGGCAATCTCCGCGTCCACATCGCCAATCTGCGCCGCGTCCTCGGGGACGGGCGGGACGGCGCGCGCTATGTCGCGAACATCCCGGGACGCGGCTACTGCTTCGTCGCGCCGGTGGGGCGCGAAGCCCCGCCGCCGGCCGACATGGCGGGGAACATCGCGGCGGGGGCGGGTGCGGCTGCCGCGGCGGGGCCAGCCGCCCTGCCGAGTGTCCCGAGGCTGCCGCCGCGCTTGGCG
This sequence comes from Arenibaculum pallidiluteum, assembly GCF_017355985.1. Taxonomy (GTDB): domain Bacteria; phylum Pseudomonadota; class Alphaproteobacteria; order Azospirillales; family Azospirillaceae; genus Arenibaculum; species Arenibaculum pallidiluteum. The sequence goes on along the minus strand of NZ_JAFIQU010000026.1, from coordinate 32,972 downwards.
CGGATGGTCGGGCGCGACGAGACCGTCGCCGCCCTGTCCGGCTCGCTGGCACGACATCGCTTCGTCAGCGTGGTCGGACCCGGGGGGATGGGCAAGACGACGGTCGCCGTCTCCGTCGCCCATTCCGTTCTCGACGATTTCGGGCAGGCCGTCTTCTTCGTGGACCTGGGATCGCTTGCTGACAGTACGCTCGTCAATGCGGCTGTGGCCACGGCGCTCGGCTTCGTGCCGCAGGCCGAGGATCCCCTGCCCGGCCTGCTCGCCTTCCTGGCGGGCCGACGCATCCTGCTGGTGCTCGACAACTGCGAGCATGTCGTCGACGCGGCGGCGACGCTCGCCGAGCGCCTGTACAGCCAGGCGCCGCACCTGTTCATCCTGACGACGAGCCGCGAGGCGCTTCGTGCCGAGGGCGAGCACGTGCACCTGCTGCATCCCCTTGACACCCCGCCTTCGGAGGAGGGGCTGACGGCGGCGCAGGCGCTGGCCTGGCCGGCCATCCAGCTCTTCATGGAGCGCGCGGCATCGGGAGGATACCGGTCCGCGCTCACGGACGAGGACGCGCCCATCGTCGCCGGCATATGCCAGCGGCTCGACGGTCTCGCCCTCGCGATCGAGCTGGCCGCGGGCCGCGTCGGCTCATACGGCATCCGGGGCACGGCCGAACTGCTCGACAACCGCTTCAAGCTCCTCTGGCAGGGGCGGCGCAGCGCCCTGCCCCGGCACCAGACCATGCAGGCCATGCTGGACTGGAGCTACAACCTGCTCAGCGAGCGCGACCGCTGCGTCCTGCGCCGGCTGTCGACCTTTGCCGGTATCTTCACGCTCGAGGCCGCGCAGGACGTCGCCTCCGACTTGGACGTTCCGCCGACGGAGGTGGCCGAGGCGCTGTCGAGTCTCGTGGACAGGTCCCTGGTCTGGGCTTCCGCCTATTCCGGCGCAGCCTATTACCGGCTGCTGGACACCACGCGGTCCTACGCCGCGCTGAAGCTCGCCCAGAGTGACGAGGCAGACGCGGTCGCCCGCCGCCACGCCTTGCACTACTGCCGCCGGCTTGCGCCGGAGACGACGCCGTCGCTGATCGCGGGCGGCGGCGACCTCCCGGCCCAGGCGCTCCTCATGGGCAACATCCGCGCCGCGCTGGAATGGAGCTTCTCCGGGCACGGCGACGGCGCCCTCGGGGTCGACCTCGCCGCCCGCGCGGCGCCCCTGTTCCTGGGCCTGTCCCTGCTGCACGACTGCCAGCGCTGGTGCGAGCTGGGCCTGGCCCGCCTCGACGAGGCCGACCGCGGCAGCGCCAAGGAGCTCTCACTCCAGGCGGCGCTGGCGATCTCGGCCATGTTCACCAAGGGCAACGGCCGGGAGATCCGGGCGGCCATCGAGCGCGGCCTGAACCTCGCCAGCGCGCTCGGCAGCAGCGAGTACGAGCTTCACCTTCTGGCCGGGCTGCACATCTTCCTGACCCGGATCGGGGAGTTCCACGACGCCGTGAGGGTGGCCGAGCGCAGCGCCACTGTGGCGGCAGCCATCGGGGATCCCTCCGCAGGCGTGATGGCGGACTGGATGCTCGGCACCGCGTACCACCTGATCGGCGACCACGCCGAAGCGCTGCGGTATTGCGAGCGCGGCCTCCGCCGCGCCGCCGCCGGGGTGATGCATGTGGACTTCTTCGGTTTCGACCATCGCGTCCGGGCCCTCATCGTGCTCGTCCGGGCCTTGTGGCTGCGGGGCTTTGCGGATCAGTCGGCGCGGGTCGCGGTCCAGGCGATCGCCGAGGCCGAAAGGCGCGAGCAGCCGGTCACGCTGTGCATCGCCCTGATCTATACGACCACGGCCTCGATCTGGGCCGGAGAGCTGGAGACGGCCGGGCAGCGGGCGGCGCGCCTCGTGGAGCATGCCGCGAAGCACTCGCTGGGGCCCTACCATGCCGTCGGCCTGGCGCTGCAGGGCGAGATCGCCATCCGCATGCGGCAGGCGCCGCGGGGCGTCTCGTTGCTGCGCGAGGCGCTGGGGGCGCTCCGTGCGGAGCAGCACCAGATCCTGACGACGCCGTTCCTGCGCGCGCTCGCCGAGGGGCTGGCCGAGTGCGGGCAGTTCGACGAGGCTTCGGCGACCATAGACGGCACCCTGGCACGGGCCAGGGAGCGCGGCGAGGCCTTCCACCTGCCGGACCTCCTGCGCGCGCGGGGAGAGATCCTCCTCACGGCACCGGGACCGGACCTGGCTGCGGCGGAGGCCGCGCTGCTGCGCGCGGTGCAATGCGCCCAGACGCAATCGGCGCCGGGCTGGGAGCTGCGGGCCGCGCTGCCGTTGGCACGGCTGTGGCTGCGCCAGGGGCGCCGCGCCGAGGCGCGCGAGATGCTCTCGGCAGCCCTGCACCAGTTCACGGAGGGCTTCGGCACCGCCGACCTGCGCGAGGCCCGGCGCCTCCTCCACGAGGCGGAGCATATGGGTCTCACCGCCTAGGGGCGGTCCGGGGCACGCCCTGAACCGGCGTCTGGCGCGGGCGCATTGATTGGCCGCGGGCATGGGAGCGGCTGGAAGGGGGCGCAGGCGCCCGGCCACGGAATTTACGCGCCTTAGCACCACTGAACGCGACGGGCGCGAGCCGCGCGGCGAAGGTTCAGGTCTCGGCTTTCGCCATCCCGCCAGCAAAGGCGCCCGATGTCCTCCCGGATCCTTCCCCCCGCGGTGGAGACGTTCCTGCGCGCGGCGCAGTCCAACGATCCCGACCTCGTCGCATCCGCGATCCACGGGGGCGGTGTCCTCCATTTCCGCAAGAGAACGCTCGAGGGACATGCCATCCGCGCCTGGGCGGAGCGCCTGTTCAGACGGGCGCCGCTGACCTTCCGGATCATCAGCCACGACCGGCAGTCCGGAGAGCTGCTGCTGACGGTGATGGTCGGGCGGAACGGCAGGCCCGGCGCGCTCGGCACCTTCGACTGCCGCTTCGCGCTGACGGCCGGAAGCATCCGGCGGGTGAGCATCGCGCCCAGCCGGACGCCGGACCTTCCCCCGCCGCTCGCCGCCTTCGTCCGCGCGACGAACGACGGCGATCTGGAGACCCTGCTGGCGACCTTCGCCGAGGATGCTCTTGTGAACGACCAGCTGCTCGACTACTGGGGAAAGAGCGCGATCCGCGACTGGGCCATCCGGGACGTCATCGGCGACAGGCTCGCCATGCACGTCGTCAGATGCGTCGAGCACTACGGCAACATCATCCTCACGGCGAATGTCGATGGCGATTTCGACACGCGCGGCCTGCCGGAACCCCTGGTGCTCGCCTTCTACTGCTCGGTGTCCGACGGCAGGATCGTCCAGCTCATCATCCTGCGGAACCAGGCGGGTACCTGAGCATCCGGGCTCCGGCCGCCACCCGCCGGCATCGTCCGGCCAGATCCCCAATTTCGCAGAGATCAGGGCGTTGTGATCGGCAGGTCCGTGCGGGTATACCGCCGGCATGAGAACGAACCCTGCCTCCTTGACGCGTCGTCCCGCCCCAAGGCTACCTGCTTGGTCGGGGCGGAAGCAGCATTCGGCCGCCGGCAAACCGCCGATGGCCTCGTCCCGGCCGGCATGCGCCTGCTGAAGCGCGAAGAGCCCTTGGACCAAAGAGGCGCCCGGAAACGTTCGGTATCCGATGAACGACGCCATCGCTGACGGTTTGTCGTGCGTTTCCTTCCTGGCGGAAGGAGGCGAAATGGGCACCTTGATGCGGGCTCATGACTGGGCCGCCTCCCCGCTCGGCCCGCCGGAGCGCTGGGCCGTGCCCTTGCGCACGCTCGTCTCGGTGCTGCTGAGCTCGCACCAGCCGATGTTCGTGGCCTGGGGAACGGAACGGACCCTTCTCTACAACGACGCCTATTCCGAGATCCTCGGGCGGAAGCATCCAGAGGCGCTCGGCCGTCCGTTCCTCGACGTCTGGTCCGAGATCCGGGACGATCTCGCGCCCATCGTGGCCGAGGCCTACGCCGGGCGGGCGGTGCGCATGGACGACATCACGCTCGTCATGCACCGCAAGGGCTATCCCGAGGAAACCCATTTCGCATTCTCCTACACGCCGGTGCGCGACGAGACGGGCGCGGTCGCAGGGCTTTTCTGCCCGTGCATCGAGACCACCGAGGAGGTTCTCGGAAAGCGGCGCCTGGCGGCGGAGAGCGACCGGCTCCGCGAGCTGTTCCGGCAGGCGCCAGGGTTCTGCTACGTCTGGCGCGGCCCCGATCACGTCTACGAGATGGCGAACGACGCCTATTTCCAGCTCGTCGGGCGACGCGACATCATCGGGAGGCCCGCCCGTGAAGCCCTGCCCGAGATCGAGGGACAGGGTTTCTTCGAATGGGCGGACCGGGCCTATGCCACGGGCGAGGCCTTCGTCGGCCGCGACGTGCCGGCCAGGCTCCAGCGGCACCCCGGGCAGCCGCTGGAGGAGCGTTTCGTCACCTTCATCTTCCAGCCCATCCGTGATGCCGACGGGCAGGTGACGGGCCTTTTCGTCCAGGGAAGCGACGTCACGGAGGCCAAGCGGGTCGAAGCCGCCTTGCGCGCGAGCGAGGCGCGCTTCCGGGCCGCGCTGGAGATCAGGACGGTCGGCGCGATCTATTTCGACATGGATGGCCGGATCACCGATGCCAACGATGCCTTCCTCGAGATGAGCGGCTACAGCCACGAGGACCTGCGCTCGGGGCTCGTGACCTGGCAGCGCATGACCCCGCCCGAATGGATGGAGCATTCCGAGACGGCCTTCGCCGAGCTGAAGGCCATCGGGCAGACCACGCCCTACGAGAAGGAGTACCTGCGCAAGGACGGCTCGCGCTGGTGGGGCCTGTTCGCGGCCACGATGATCGATGACAGGACCGGCTTCGAGTTCGTCCTGGACATCAGCAAGGCCAAGGAGAACGAGGCAGCCCTGCGGGAGCTCAATGCCACGCTCGAGATGCGCGTCGCCGAGCGCACCGCCGACCGCGACCGTATGTGGCGCCTTTCGACCGACGTCATGATCGTGCATCGCCTCGACTCCACCATCACGGCGGTCAATCCGGCCTGGGGCACGGTGCTGGGCTGGTCGGAGGAGGAGCTGCTCGGAGCCTCGGCCCTCGGCCTCATCCACCCCGACGATCTGAAGGCGACCCACGTCGAGAACGAAAGGCTCGCGGCAGGGCGCACGACGCACCGGTTCCTGAACCGCCTGCGGCACCGGGACGGCAGCTATCGCTGGATCTCGTGGACGGCCGTTCCCGACGGCAGCCTCGTCCACGCCGTCGGGCGCGACGTCACGGCCGAGAAGGAAAGCGAGGCGGCCCTCCAGCAGGCCGAGGACCAGCTGCGCCAGGCGCAGAAGCTGGAGGCGGTCGGGCAGCTCACCGGCGGGCTTGCCCATGACTTCAACAACCTGCTGCAGGCGCTCGGCGGCTGCCTCAACATGATCCGCCGGCGCACGGCGGAGCCGAAGCTCGGACCGCTGCTGGACGCGGGCCAGCAGGCCGTCGATCGTGGGGCCAAGCTCGTGCAGCAGCTCATGGCCTTCGCCCGGCGCGAGGGCCTGCGCCCGGAGGCGATCAGCGTGCGCGACCGGGTGCTCGCGATGACGGCGCTTCTGGAGCGCGCCCTGCGCGCCGATATCCGGCTCGAGACGCGATTCGCGCCGGGCCTCTGGCCGGTGGAGGCGGATCCGACGCAGTTCGAGCTGGCGCTCATCAACCTCGCGGTGAACGCCCGTGACGCGATGCCGGAAGGCGGTCGGATGACCATCGAGGCGGAGAACGTCGTCCTGGAGCCGGGGGACCCGACGGGGCTGGTGGGGGAATTCGTCCGCCTGCGCATCTGCGATACCGGAACCGGCATGTCGGAGGAAGTGCGCGACAAGGCCTTCGACCCGTTCTTCACCACCAAGGAGGTCGGCAAGGGCAGCGGCCTGGGGCTGGCCCAGGTCTACGGCCTGGCGCGACAGGCGGGCGGGAGCGCCTGGATCGACAGCGAGCTCGGCCGCGGCACCTCGGTGATCCTGCTGCTGCGCCGCTCGGCTCGCTCTGCCGCGGCGATGGAGACGGCCGCCGCGGTCGCGGCGCCGATGGCGGGCTGCAGCGGCCGCGTGCTGCTGGTCGAGGACGACACCATCGTGGCCTCGATCGTCGCGGCGGGGCTGGAGGACGCCGGCTACGAGGTGACGCGGGTCGCCACCGCGGACGAGGCCCTGCCGCTCCTTGCGGGCGATGCGCAAGTCGACCTTCTGTTCTCCGACGTGGTGATGCCCGGCCGTATCGGGGGCGTGGAGCTTGCCCGCGAGGCCCGGCGCATGCGGCCCGACCTGCCCATCGTGCTGACCACAGGCTACAGCGAGCGGGTGGCGCAGGCGGAGGGCGTGCGTATCCTGGCCAAGCCCTACCGGATCGACGATCTCCTTCGCCTGCTGCAATCCGTCTCGCGGGAGAGGAGGCGTTCCGGGCAGATGTGACGGGCGCGGGCGCCCCGCGGCGTCATGCCTTGCGCAGCGCCCGGACCTCGGCCGCGAAGGGTACCGCCAGCAGGACCAGCAGCCCTGCCCAGGCCAGGGCCTCGCGGTTCTGGATTCCCTCGCTGACGACCAGCCCCAGCGCGCCCAGGGGCAGCAGCGCCGCCAGCGCGGCAGCGAAGGGCGCAAGCCTTGCTGCCTGGCCCAGGCTGCGCACCCGTGCGGCCGGGACCGGGGTGCCGCCCGAGAGCAGCCCCGCGAAGGCGAAGGCCGAGAAGCCGCCGCCGCGCCGCCAGGCGCGCAGGATGCCGAGCCCGATCAGCACCAGCACCGGCCCTGCGAAGTCGGGGATCGGAAAGTCGCGGTAGCGCCCGTTGAACACCAGCAGATAGGTCGCCAGCACCGCGACGCCGGCCATCACCGCCAGCACCAGCCCGCCGAAGCCGGCAAGGCGCGTGCCCGGGGTCTCCATCTCCGCGAAGACCGCGCACTCCCGCCCGGGCTCGGCCGCCGGGCCCACGCTCTCCGAGAACAGCCGCAGCACCGCCGGGACCAGGGTCACGGCCAGCGCCGCGTGCAGCGCCCACAGCAGCCAGGCGCGGACCGTCTCGAAGGGATAGTAGGTCTGGGTCGCCCCGACGTGCCAGGCCCAGACGAGGCCGCTGCCGAGCACGAAGGCCGCCACGCAGCCTGCCGCGAAGCCGGCCGTGCCGACCTGCCGCGTGCGCACCGCGCCGATGCCCAACAGGGCCAGCGCCGCCGCCGTCGAGAAGCCGAAATGAAGGCGCCAGGACGGGTTCGCGACCACCGAGCCCGTCAGGTGGAACTTGCGCTCGCGCTCGGCCGAGAACAGGCCCCAGTTGGCGCCCACGGTCCCCTCGTTCAGGGACTTCCAGGGTTGGTCGAAGGCCTCGATCAGGTTGTAGTCGAAGCCTTCGCGGGCGGCCAAGCGGATCACCATGTTGATGAAGCGCGCCTTGTCCACCAGCCCCGTGGTGGCCGGCCCGCGCGAGCGGCCCGCCGTCGGCCAGCCGATCTCGCCCACCAGGATCGGCTTGCCGGGGAAGCGCTCCTTGATGACGTGCAGCGCCTCCAGGATCCGCTCCTCGGACTGCTCGGCCGAGACCGGGATGTCCTCCCAGTAGGGCAGGATATGGATCACGATGAAGTCGACATGCTCGGCGACCTGGGGGTTCTGCAGCCAGAACTCCCAGACATCCGCATAGCCGACGGGCTGGGCGATCGCGGCGCGGACCTCGTCGATATAGGCGATGAGCTGCTCCGGGGTCTGGCTGCGCCGCAGCAGCACCTCGTTGCCCACGATCACCCGCCGGATCACGTCGGGATAGGCGTTGGCGGCCTGGATCAGCGCCGCGACCTCGGCCCGGTTGATCTCGGGCTTGGTGTCGATCCAGGCGCTGTGCGTGACCGTCAGGCCGAACTCGCGGGCGAGCGGCGGGACGGCTTCGAGTCCCTCGCGCGCCGTATAGGTGCGCACGCCGTGCACCTCTGTGGAGAGCAGCTTCAGGTCCTCGGCGATCTGCTCGCGCGTCGGGAAGGTCTCGGTCAGCGGGCTCTGATTCGCGCGGAAGGGCGCGAAGGAGACGCTGGGCAGCTTTCCGCCGGGCAGCTCCTCCAGGGGCACCGGCCGGTTCGGCAGGGCCCACAGACCGAAGGTGGCGGCGATGGCGGCGGCGAGGATCAGGAGACGGGTCAGGGCGCGCATGGCGGGCTCAATACACCAAGCCGCGCGCCCGGGCCATGGCCGCCGTCACACCCCCGCGGCGGCCGCGCCTATTGGAGCGACTGGGCACGCAGGCGGTAGCGCGTTCCGTCGAACTTCTCGAAGGAGGCGTCGACCAGCGGATGCGCCACCGGCCCGTTCTCGGAATCCGGCACCAGGTTCTGCTCGGAAACGTAGGCGACGTAGGCGGTTTCGGGGTTCACCGCATAGAGATGGTAGAAGGGCTGGTCCTTGCGGGGACGCGCCTCCGCCGGGATGGCCTGGTACCATTCCTCGGTGTTGTTGAATTCGGGATCGATGTCGAAGACGACGCCGCGGAACTCGAAGATCCGGTGCTTCACCACGTCTCCGATACCGTATTTCGCGCACTTCGCCTTCATCGGGGTCCTCCTGAGCCCCCGTGATGTAGCGCAGCCGGGGCGCGATGCCCAGCCCCGCAATGGTTGCCGTGGAAACTGGAATCTCCGCGCGCGCATGCTATGGATGCGGCCGCTTGCCGCAGCCGGCCTCCCTTGGCCGCGCGGCGCGGCAGCCCATCTGCACCATCGAATCTGCGCGGACCTCAGAGGATCGGACGGACAGTGACCTCGCTCACCCACACCCCGGCGGCCGCGGCCGCGCACCGGGCCGGCACGCCGCGGGCCATCGCCGTCTGGCTGCTGGTCTGCGCGGCCATGGTCTTCGCGATGGCCGTGATCGGGGCGGTGACCCGGCTGACGGAATCGGGCCTCTCCATGGTGGAGTGGCGGCCGCTGATCGGGATCCTGCCGCCGCTCTCCGAGGCCGAGTGGCAGCGCGTCTTCGAGCTCTACAAGCAGTTTCCGGAATACCGGCTGCGGAACGCCGGCATGACCATCGAGCAGTTCCGGGGCATCTTCTTCTGGGAATGGTTCCACCGGCTCTGGGGCCAGCTGATCGGCTTCGTGTTCCTGCTGCCCTTCCTGTGGTTCTGGCTCACGCGGCGCATTCCGAAGGGCCTGATGCCCCGGCTGGCCGGGCTGTTCGTCCTGGGCGGGTTTCAGGGGCTGGTCGGGTGGTTCATGGTGCTGAGCGGGCTGGTCGACCGCCCCTCGGTGAGCCATTACCGCCTGGCCATGCACCTCTCCATGGCCTTCCTGATCTACGTGCTGCTGCTGCGCGTGGCGCTGGACCTGCTGGATCCCGCGTCCGGCGGCCACCGGGCCGCGCCCGCGGGCAGCCTGCGCCGGCATGCCCGCGCGGCCTCGGCGGCGGTGGCGGTCACCGTGGTCTGGGGCGCCTTCACGGCCGGGCTGGACGCGGGGCTCGTCTACCCGACCTGGCCGCTGATGGGCGGGCGCCTCGTCCCGGCCGAGGCCTGGGACCTCGCCCCGACCTGGTCCAACCTGTTCGAGAACCACGCCACCGTGCAGTTCGCCCACCGGTGGCTGGCAGCGGCCGCGGCCCTGGCCGTGCTGGCGCTCGGCTGGCGCGCCTGGTCGGCCCAGGGCATGACGGCGCGCGGGCGCGCGCTGGGCGTGGCCCTGGGCCTTGCGGCGCTGGGCCAGGTCACCCTCGGCATCGGAACGCTGCATTCGGGCGTCGCCGTCGGCATCGCCGCGGCCCACCAGGCGGGCGCGCTGGTGGTGATCAGCCTGCTCGCCTGGTTCCTGCACGAGATCCGGCGGCCCCAGGCTGCCTGAGGGACTCCGAGCGGAGACCTCCCGATAGGGGCGGCTGCGGCGGCCTGTGGCCGCCGCAGCCTACTCAGCGCCGCACGGCGATCGTCGCGCGCACCGGCAGGTGGTCGGAGGCGCGGCGGGTGTGCTTCGTCTTCACGACCTCGAAGCTGGCGAGCTGGAGTTCGCCGGTCACGTAGATCCGGTCCAGCCGCAGCGCCGGCAGGCGAACGTGGAAGCTGCGCGGCGCGGCGCAGTCGTCGAAGCTGCGTGCCAGCCGCTTGAGCCGGGGCGAGCGGCCGCGCCATTCGTTCAGGTCGCCCATGAAGACGGTGGGCCGCGGCGGGCCGGCTTCCATCGCGTGCAGGACGCGCGTGATCTGGGCGTTGCGCTCCCACGGGTCGAGGCCGAGATGCGCCACGATCACGCGCACGACCCGGTCGCCGACCTGGATGTCGGCGTCGATGGCGCCGCGGGGCTCGCGCATGGGCAATGAGAGGTCGATGGGCCGCACCGCGAGAACCGGCAGGTTGGTCAGCAGCGCGTTGCCGTAATGGGCGCGCTCGTTGTGCTTGGTCGGGCCCGGATAGGCCTTCAGGCCGGATCCCTGGGAGATGGCGGCGAACTGGTCGCGCCCGATCTCGCCGCGGTGATGCCAGCCGACCTCCTGCAGGCCGACCACGTCGCATTCCAGGCCGCGCACCACCTCGGCCACCCGCTCGGGCGAGAACTTGGCGTCGATGCCGACGCAGCTATGGACGTTGTACGTCGCGATCCGGAAGCTCGCGAGCCCCGCGGGCGGCGTGCCGGTGCGCTCGTCCTGGACCTCCTCCGGTTCATCGGCCAGCTCGTCTCGGAACTCGTTCACGCGCGCTCCTCGCTTCCGTCCCTGATATCCCCGCTTCCCAGCAGCCGGCCCGCGGCCCAGCCCAGCGCCAGCGCCGCGCCTGCCGCCGCCACGACGAGCCCCAGCGTCTCCGGCCGCGGATCGCGCAGGGCCCTGCCGATCTGGGTGCCGAACAGGCTGAAGGCCAGCGTCCCCGGCGCCATGCCGATCGCCGTCCCGGCAAGGAAGTGAGTGAACCGCAGATGCGATGCCCCCGCCACCAGATTCACCACGGTGAAGGGTGCGGTCGGCACGATCCGCACCACCGCCACGGCCAGGACGCCCTGGCGGGCGAACCAGTGGCTCGCCCGGTTCACCCCGGGGCCGCCGAAGCGCCGCACCAGCCGCGCGCCCGACAGCCGCCCCAGCCAGAAGACCGTCGCCGCCGAGGCGAGGCACCCCGCCAGCGCCGTCAGGAAGCCCGCGACCGGTCCCAGCGCCATCGCGGTGACCGCGATCAGCACGAGCACCGGGAACATCAGGCATCCGCCCAGCACGAAGAGCGCCACGATCACCGGCGGGCCCAGCGCGCCCAAATCCGCCACCCGCTCGGCCCAGTCCACGAGGCGGCCGGGTTCGGCCAGGGCCGAGAGCGGCGTGAAGTGCCAGAGCGCCGCCAGGCCCGCCAGCAGCGCGGCTGCGAGCAGGACGCCCAGGACGAAGCGCATGCGCGGGGACCATCTCATCAGAAGGGGACAACACGCGAGTTCGGGGTTCGGCACGTCACCCGAAAGCGCGGCGCAGAAGCCGGGTTTTCCCGTTGATCGGCCCAGGACGACAACCTACCGTTTCGCTGCGCGTCCGCAGAAGACCGCCGTCCAAGGAACCCGAACAGGAGCAGGACAGAGATGCAGGATATCCCAAGGATGCTGGGCCGGCTCGCGACGGGGCTCGCGCTCGGGATCGCGCTGACGGCCGCCGCCATGGGCGTGGCGCAGGCCGAGGTGGTTCTGCGGCGCGGCAACGGCGCCGAGCCGGCGACGCTGGACACCCACAAGTCCACGGGCGTGCCCGAAAGCTACATCCAGATGGACCTGTTCGAAGGCCTTCTGGCCTCGGACCCCGAGGCCAAGCCGATCCCCGGCGCGGCCGAGAGCTGGACCATCAGCGACGACGGAACGGTCTACACGTTCAAGTTGCGCTCCGATGCGAAATGGTCCGACGGCTCGCCCGTCACCGCCGAGGATTTCGTCTTCTCCTGGCGCCGCCTGGCCGATCCCGCGACCGCGTCCCAGTACGCCTTCTTCATCTGGCCCGTGAAGAACGGCGAGGCGATCACCAAGGGGGAGATGCCGCCCGACGCGCTGGCGGTCGAGGCCGTGGACCAGAAGACCCTGAAGGTCACGCTGCGCGCGCCGACACCCTATTTCCTGTCCGCGCAGCTCCACCACGCGCTGTTCCCGGTCTCCAAGGCCAATGTCGAGAAGTTCGGGGCCGACTACCTGAAGCCCGGCAACCTCGTCAGCAACGGCGCCTACACGCTGGCCGAGCACGTGCCCCAGAGCCACGTGAAGCTCGTGAAGAACCCGGCCTATTACGGTGCCAAGGACGTCAAGGTCGACACGGTCTACTTCTACGTGACCGAGGACATCGACGCCGAGCTCAAGCGCTTCCGCGCGGGCGACCTCGACGCCACCTACGAGATGCCGCCCCAGCAGATCCCCTGGGCCAAGGCGAACATGGCGGATTCATTCCGCGCCCCGGCCTATCTCGGCAGCTACTACTACGCCTTCAACCTGACCCACGAGCCCTGGAAGTCGAACGCGAAGCTGCGCAAGGCGGTGTCGCTGGCCGTCGACCGCGAGATCCTGGTGGAGAAGATCACCCAGGCGGGCGAGCTGCCGGCCTACGGCTTCGTGCCGCCGGGCATCGTGAACTACCAGTCGGCGACGCTCGACTATGCCGGCATGCCCCAGAAGGACCGCGACGCGCTCGCCAAGAAGCTGTTCGCCGAAGCCGGCTACGGGCCCGGCAAGCCGCTGGACCTCGAGATCTTCTACAACACCAACGATCGCCACAAGAAGATCGCCATCGCCGTCGGCGGCATGCTCAAGCAGAAGCTCGGCATCAACACGACGCTGACGAACCAGGAATGGAAGGTCTACCTGGATGCGCGGAACCAGAAGACCTACAAGGACGTGATCCGCGTCGGCTGGATCGGCGACTACAACGATCCCAACACGTTCCTGGAGCTGCTGCGCGGCGACATCGGCCCGCAGAACCCCGCGGCCTACGACAATCCCCGCTACAACGAGCTGCTGAGCAAGGCCGGCAGGACCGCCGACCTGCAGGAGCGCGGCCGCATCATGACCGAGGCCGAGGCGCTGATGCTGGAGGATCACCCGATCATCCCGCTCTACTACTACACGCGGCCCCTGATGGTGGCGAGCTACGTCAAGGGCTGGCAGGACAACATCCTGAACTACCACCCGACTCGCTTCATCACGGTGCAGAAGTGACGGCGGGCGCGCCGGTGCGCCGGCGCGCCCTCCCCCGCCCCGGAGCCGCGGTGGAGGGCAAGCGTGCTTAGCTACGCCGTCCGGCGCCTGCTGGGCGCCATACCGACCCTGCTGGTGATCCTGACCATCGCCTTCTTCATGATCCGGCTGGCGCCGGGCGGCCCCTTCGACGACGAGCGGACGCTGCCGGCCGAGATCGAGGCGAACATGAAGGCCGCCTACAACCTGGACCAGCCCCTCCCGGTGCAGTACCTGCGCTATCTCGGCGGCGTGCTGCGCGGGGATTTCGGCCCGTCCTTCAAGTACCGGGACTTCACGGTCAACCAGCTGATCTGGGGCGGCTTCCCGGTGTCTCTGCGCATCGGCGGCATCGCGATCGCGCTGGCCGCGGTGGTCGGCACGACCCTGGGCGCGCTCGCCGCCCTGCGCCAGAACTCGGGCCTCGACCACGGGGTGATGGCGCTGGCCATGACCGGCATCACCATCCCGAACTTCGTCGTCGCCCCGCTGCTGACGCTGGTGCTGGGCGTCCATCTCGGGCTGCTGCCGGTGGGCGGCTACGGCGACGGGTCGTGGCGGAACCTGCTGCTGCCCGTGGTCGCCCTCGCCCTGCCGCAGATCGCCTACATCGCGCGCCTGACCCGCGCCTCCATGATCGAGACGCTGCGCTCGAACTTCGTGCGGACGGCCCGCGCCAAGGGCCTGCCCGAGGGGACCATGCTGCGCCGCCACGCGCTCAAGGGGGCGCTGCTGCCGGTCGTTTCCTACCTCGGCCCCGCGACCGCGGGGATCATCACGGGATCGGTGGTGATCGAGCAGATCTTCGGGATTCCCGGCATCGGCCGTTACTTCGTCCAGGGCGCGCTGAACCGCGACTACACGCTGGTGATGGGCGTCGTGGTCTTCTACGGCGCGCTGATCATCCTGTTCAACCTGCTGGTCGACCTGCTGTACGGCGCGCTCGACCCGCGCGTGCGCTACGACTGAGCGGGCCTCCATGCCGACCGACCTGTCCGCGACCCACCCCAACCAGCCGGTCCCCCCGATCGCGCCCCTGCCCGCTCCGCCGCGGCCGGTGCGGGGCCGCTCGCTCTGGGCCGACGCCTGGCGCCGGCTGCTGCGCAACCGCGCCGCCGTGGCCGGCGCGACGATCCTGGTCCTGATGGCCCTGGCCTGCGTGGCCGGGCCCATGCTGATCCCGTACGCGCTGGACGACATCTTCTGGGACGCGATCCAGGCGCCGCCGAGCCTGGAGGCCGGGCATCCCTTCGGCACCGACGCCAACGGCCGCGACCTGCTGGTCCGGACCCTCCACGGCGGCCGTGTCTCGCTGATGGTCGGGCTGGTCGCGACGCTGGTCAGCCTGGTGATCGGGGTGAGCTACGGCGCCATCGCGGGCTATGCCGGTGGGCGGGTCGATTCCGTGATGATGCGGGTGGTCGACATCCTCTACTCGCTGCCCTTCATGTTCTTCGTGATCCTGCTGATGGTCTTCTTCGGGCGGAACATCCTGCTGATCTTCGTCGCCATCGGTGCGGTGGAGTGGCTGGACATGGCGCGCATCGTCCGCGGCCAGACCCTGAGCATCAAGCGCAAGGAGTTCATCGAGGCCGCGCGGGCGGGCGGCGTGCACGGCTTCGCCATCGTGCGCCGGCACGTGATCCCCAACGCGCTGGGACCAGTCGTCGTCTACATGACGCTGACCGTCCCCAAGGTGATCCTGCTGGAGAGCTTCCTGAGCTTCCTGGGCCTCGGCGTGCAGGAGCCGATGACGAGCTGGGGCGTGCTGATCTCGGAAGGGGCCGCGAACATGGAGGCGGCCTGGTGGATGCTGGTCTTCCCGGCAGGCTTCCTGGCGGTCGCGCTGTTCTCCCTGAACTTCATCGGCGACGGGGTGCGCGACGCCCTCGACCCGCGGGACCGCTGACCCCATGGCCCTTCCCAACGCCGCCCGCCCCGATGGTGCCCGCCCCGATGCCGCCCAGCAAGACGCGATCGGCGGTCCCGCACCGCTTGCCGCCGCGGTTCCGGTCCTGGCGGTCGAGCACCTCACCGTCGGCTTCGAGACGCCCGAGGGGCCCGTGCACGCCGTCGCCGATGTCAGCTTCACCATCGCTCCCGGCGAGACGCTGGGGGTCGTCGGCGAATCCGGCTCGGGCAAGAGCCAGCTCTTCATGGCGGTGATGGGGCTTCTGGCCGCCAACGGGCGCGCCTCGGGATCGGTGCGCTTCCGCGGCGAGGAGATCCTGGGCCTGCCGACTGCCCGGCTGAACCGGATCCGGGGGTCCCGGATCGCGATGATCTTTCAGGACCCCATGACCTCGCTGAACCCCTATCTGCGCATCTCGGCGCAGATGACCGAGGTCCTGCGGCTGCACAAGGGCATGTCCGAGCGCGACGCCCTGCGCCGCGCCGTCGAGATGCTCGACCTCGTGCGCATCCCCGAGGCCGCGCGGCGCATCGCCATGTACCCGCACGAGTTCTCCGGCGGCATGCGCCAGCGGGTCATGATCGCCATGGCTCTCCTGTGCCAGCCGGACCTGCTGATCGCGGACGAGCCGACGACCGCGCTGGACGTGACGGTCCAGGCCCAGATCCTGGACCTGATGGCCGATCTCAAGCGCGAGTTCGACACCGCCATCGTGATGATCACCCACGACCTCGGCGTGATCGCCGGGCTGGCCGACCGCGTGGCCGTGATGTATGCGGGCCGGCTCGTCGAGCGCGGGCCGGTGCGCCGGATCTTCTACGAGCCCGGACATCCCTATACCGAGGCGCTGCTGCGCAGCATGCCGCGCCTGGACGAGGGCGAGGCGTTCGGAGAGCTGCCGACCATCGGGGGCCAGCCGCCGAACCTGCAGCGCCTGCCCCCCGGCTGTGCCTTCCAGGACCGCTGCCCCTACGTCTTCGACCTGTGCCTGCGCGAGCCGCCGGCCCTGCTGCCCACGGATGCTGGCTCCCACCCTGCCGATCCCGCGAGCCGGCTCTCGGCCTGCCACCGGGCGCGACCGGGAGGCGTGCCATGAGCGCACCGCGCGTCACGACGCAGGAGCAGGACGGCGCGCGGTCGCGGGCGCCCGACGACGGCTCCGGCGCGCCGCTGCTGTCGGTGCGCGACCTGCGGGTGCATTTCCCGATAGCATCCGGCTTCCTGCGCAAGCCGTTCCTGCTGCGCGCCGTGGACGGGGTCAGCTTCGACCTGCATCCCGGAGAGACGCTCGGCGTGGTCGGCGAATCCGGCTGCGGCAAGTCCACCCTCGGCCGCGCGATCCTGCGCCTGGTCGAGCCCAGTGCCGGCCGGGTGGCCTGGCTCGGCGAGGATTTGGCCGCCCTGCCCCCCGGCGCGCTGCGCGCGCACCGGCGCGACATGCAGATCATCTTCCAGGATCCGCTGGCATCGCTCGACCCGCGCATGACGGTCGGCGACATCATCGGCGAACCGTTGGCGACCTTCGAGGGCGGCCTGCCCCGCGCCGAGCGCCGCCGGCGGGTCGAGGAGACCATGCGCAAGGTCGGGCTGGTGCCCGAGATGATCAACCGCTACCCGCACGAGTTCTCCGGCGGCCAGGCGCAGCGCATCGGCATCGCCCGCGCCATGGTGCTGCGGCCGCGACTGGTCATCTGCGACGAGCCGGTCTCGGCGCTCGACGTCTCGATCCAGGCGCAGATCGTGAACCTGCTGGTGCGCCTCCAGCGCGAGCACGGTCTGGCGCTTGTCTTCATCAGCCACGACCTGTCGGTGGTGCGGCACATCTCGCACCGCGTGATGGTGCTCTATCTCGGCAAGGTGGCCGAGATCGCCGACCGGGACGCCATATACCGGGCGCCGCGCCACCCCTACACGCAGGCGCTGATCTCGGCGGTGCCCCTGCCGGACCCCGATCGGGAGCGCGCAAAGCGCCGCATCGTGCTCAGGGCCGAGCTGCCCTCGCCGCTCTCGCCGCCCTCGGGCTGCTACTTCCGTACCCGCTGCCCCAAGGCCCAGCCGGTCTGCGCCGAGCGCGCGCCGGAGCTCTACCCCGTCGGCCCCGGCCACGGCGCGGCCTGCCATTTCTGGGACACGCCGACGCCCACCGCCGGGTGATGGACCGGCGAACGGCACAGAAAAAGGCGCCGGCCCTCGCGGGCGGCGCCTTTTCTCCAGGACATCCCGGCCTTGCGGCCGGGGAACCACACCATTTCGGCGTCAGGCGGCCTTTTTGACCTGCGCGGCCTCGCCGAAGACCTTCAGCAGCGTCTCGACGAAGCTGCCGACGGCGTCCTGCCCGACGGCGGTCACCAGGACCTTGTCCGTCACGACGGCATCCTCGGAGATCGTCGCGCCGGCTTCGGTCAGCGCCGCACGAGCCGCCTCGGGCGCGGCCACGGTCCGGCCCTTGGCCTTCTGGACATGGACCAGCAGCTCGACGCCATCGCCGATCGCGGCCACCGGCTTTCCGCCGTCCATGAAGCCCGACAGGATGCGCTTGGTGTGCGGGTTCTGGCTGAGCTTCGCGACGGAGCGCGTACCGCCCGGCAGGACCAGCATGTCGAAATCGGCACCCAGCACCTCGGCGATGCCGCGGTCGACCGGGAAGTAGTGGCCCCAGGCCGCCCCGTGCCAGCCGTTGACCAGGCCCTGCTCGGGCGAGATCACGCGGACGGTGGCTCCGGCCTTCAGCAATGCGCGTTGCGGCTCGGTCATCTCGATCTCCTCGAAGCCGTTGGCGACGAGGATGGCGATGGTCTTTCCGGCAAGCGGTTGATCCATCTTAGAGAACCTCCTTGGTTGTTGCTCGGTGCCGGCGCATCGGTAACGCCTCCGTCCGGAATGGGTTCCGAGGCATTCCTCCCCATCCGGTCGGACTGCACGCAAGTGTCGGCCCCTCCGCCCGACGAGGTACATCGTGGCGCCCGGGGAGCCATGCACGAGTGCAGAAACCGCTGCGCGGACCAGGGAGGCCCGCGATCGGGATCGGGACGCGCCGGGGCGTCATGTCGGCATGGGCCTTAAGTGGCCCGTGCAGCGAGCCAAGTCAATGGGGAAAGAGCCTGCGTCCCGCAAGTGACGCAGGGCGGAACGATCCAGTGAAGCGGCCGGCGCGGCCCAGGACGGGCGGATCGTGGCGCCGGCGGACGGCCCGCATGGCGGACCGGCGGGATGGGCATGGCCCGCATCCCGCACGGGATCGGCGGGGGCGCCAACCGCCCCCGCCGTCCGGACCGGTCCCTCGCGGGAGCGGTGGCGTGCTCACCCGCGAGGGTGGGCGTGCTCAGCCCTTACGGAGCGCCCTCGCGGGCGATCGTAAAGCGCATATAGGCGTTGCTGCGCGTCAACTCGACCGCTGTCTGCCACTTCGATCGAGCCTTCTCGTAGCTGTCGAAGGGGCCGTAGACCTGGCACGTGCCGTCCGCGATCTCGTCGAAGCGGGTGTCCTTGTACTCGCCGCCGACGACCCAGAAACGGTTGGCGATGCTCATGACGTCTTCTCCTGCCTTCATGTGCCGAATGTGCTTTTCCCGCGGGGCCGGGCCCGCCGGGATCAGTGGAACTGGTCGGATTCGGTGCTGTCCTTCATGGCGGTCGTCGAGGACTGCCCGCCGGAGATCGCGACGCTGACCGCGTCGAAGTATCCGGTGCCGACCTCGCGCTGGTGCTTCACCGCGGTGAAGCCGTCCTTCTCGGCCGCGAACTCCGCCTGCTGGAGCTCGGAATAGGCCGCCATGCCACGCTCCTTGTAGCCCTTGGCGAGCTTGAAGGTCGTGTAGTTCAGGTTGTGGAAGCTCGCCAGCGTGACGAACTGGTACTTGTAGCCCATGGCGCCCAGCTCGCGCTGGAAGTTCGCGATGGTGGCCTCGTCCAGGTTGGCCTTCCAGTTGAAGCTCGGGGAGCAGTTGTAGGCCAGCATCTTGCCCGGAAACTGCTTCTGAACGGCCTCGGCGAAGCGCCGCGCCTCGGCGAGGTTCGGCTTCGAGGTCTCCCACCACAGCAGGTCCGCATAGGGCGCGTAGGCCAGGCCGCGGGCGATGCAGTGGTCGACGCCCATGCCCTTCTTCAGGCGGTAGAAGCCCTCGGAGGTACGGCCCTGCTCGAAGTCGATGAAGGGATGGTCGCGCTCGTCGATGTCCGAGGTGATGAGCTGCGCGCTCTCGGCATCGGTGCGCGCCAGCAGCAGCGTCGAGGTGCCGCACACGTCGGCGCCCATGCGGGCGGCGTTCAGGATGCGGATGAACTGCTGGGTCGGGATCAGCACCTTGCCGCCGAGATGGCCGCACTTCTTCTCGGAGGCGAGCTGGTCCTCGAAGTGGACGCCGGCGGCGCCGGCCTCGATCATGGCCTTCATCAGCTCGAAGGCGTTCAGCGGCCCGCCGAAGCCGGCCTCGGCGTCGGCGACGATGGGAGCGAACCAGTAGGTGCCGCTCTTGCCCTCCATGTGGTGGATCTCGTCGGCGCGCTTCAGCGTGCTGTTGATGCGCTTGACCACCGCGGGCACGGAGTTCGCGGGGTAGAGGCTCTGGTCCGGATACATCTGGCCCGCCAGGTTGGCGTCGCCGGCGACCTGCCAGCCGGAGAGGTAGATCGCCTCGAGGCCGGCCTTGACCATCTGCATGGCCTGGTTGCCCGTGAACGCGCCCAGCGAGTGGACGTAGGGCCGCGTGTGCAGGAGTTCCCACAACCGGCGCGCGCCCATCTCGGCCAGCGTGTACTCGATCTTTACCGAGCCGCTCAGCCGCTTCACATCCTCGGCCGTGTAGTCGCGGCGGATGCCTTCCCAGCGGGCTGCGTGGATCTGCTCGGCCTTGCGGGCGCTGTCGTCGAGAGGTGCCATGTCCGTTCCCTTGCATTCTTGTGTGAGGCCGCGTTGCGGCGCAGCACGTTCTTCACAGGTATGACGTGAAACACCGGACCAGCAAGGATGTCCGGTTTGTAAAGTGGTGCAGCTGTCACAAGTCTGACCGGGGTTGCTGTAAATCAGTAAATTTTGTAAACTCGACAGGCTGCGGATGGATGGACGAGGGGAGCTCCGGTGGAACGCAAGGCGATGCTGGGGCACAAGGTCAGGAGGCTCCGGCGCGAGCGTGGCCTGACCCAGGCGCAGATGGCCGAGATGCTCGGGATCTCGCCCTCCTATCTCAACCTTATCGAGAACAACCAGCGTCCGCTGACCGTGCCCCTGCTGCTCAAGCTCGGGAACGCCTTCGACGTCGACCTCCAGGCCTTCGCCGAGGACGAGGAGACGCGGCTCCTGGCCTCGCTGAAGGAGGTCTTCGCCGACCCCCTCTTCGGAACGAGCGACCTGAAGCGGCAGGACTTCCGCGAGCTCGCCTCGGTGAACCCCGCGCTCGCCCAGGCGGTGGTGACGCTGTACCAGGCCTATCGCGAGACCCGCGAGGACATGGAGACCCTGGCCGAGCGGGTGGCCGACCGGGACAAGCTGCAGATCGTGCAGACCCAGGCCTTCCCGATCGAGGAGGCGCGCGAGTTCTTCCACGCCCAGAGCAACCACTTCCCCGAGATCGAGGAGGCGGCCGAGACGCTGTGGCGGGCGCTGACCGTCGAGCATGGCGACGTGTTCGGCGCGCTGGTGGACTTCCTGAACCGCGAGGTCAACGTCCGGGTCAAGGTGATGCCGGGCGAGGTAATGGGCCAGAGCCTTCGCCGCTTCGACAGGCACAGCCGCCGCATTCTCCTGTCCGAGCTGCTGCCGGGTTCCGGCCGGACCTTCCAGCTCGCCTACCAGATCGCCCTGCTGCAGCACCGCGACCTGCTGGACGCGGTGACGGCCTCCCACACCTTCTCCGTGGAGGAGACGCGCCGGCTCGTGCGCATCGGCCTCGCCAACTACTTCGCCGGCGCCGTCATGATGCCGTATCAGCGCTTCCTCGATGCGGCGCGGGCGGTGCGCTACGACATCGAGATCCTGGAAAGCCGGTTCAACGCGAGCTTCGAGCAGGTCTGCCACCGGCTGACGACGATGCAGCGCCCCGGCGCCAAGGGCGTTCCCTTCTTCATGGTCCGGGTCGACAAGGCCGGCAACGTCTCCAAGCGCTTCTCCGCGACCTCGCTGCATTTCGCGCGGTTCGGCGGCGCATGTCCGCGCTGGACCGTGCACGACGCCTTCCGCACGCCGGGACAGATGCTGACACAGCTCGCCCGTATGCCGGACGGCACGGCCTATTTCTCGGTCGCGCGCACCGTCACGAAGTCGAGCGGCGGCTTCCGCAGTCCGCCCCAGCAGTTCGCCATCGCCTTGGGATGCGAGGTGCAGCATGCCGGGCAGCTCGTCTATGCCGACGGCATCGACCTGCAGAACACCGAAGCAGCGACGCCGATCGGCGTCAACTGCCGGCTCTGCCCGCGGCTGGACTGCTCGCAGCGCGCCTTCCCGCCGCTGAACCAGCGTCTGCTGATCGACGAGAACCTGCGCGGCCTCTCGACCTACACCTTCGTTCCCGGCGCCGGCGTCTAGGGAATTGCGCATCCTCCCCCGAGCGGCTTCCGCGATATTCCCTCAAATCCCTCGCGATTGCATAAATAGGTAACTTCTGCGATACTCCGCAGAGGATTGCAGGAAACAACGAAGCTGCCGACCCGGACGGGACGGCGGAGCCGGCGCGGCCCGGGAAGGCAGTGATGCGCGTACGTCTCCTCCTGGTGATCCTTCTCGCCGTCCTGCCGCTCGCCGCAACGACCGTCCTCCTGATGCTCGAGGCCCGCCGGTCCGAGATCCGGCACGTCCAGGAGCAGGCCCTGCAGCTCGCCCGCTGGGGCGCTGCCGAGCAGGACGGCCTGATCCGCGAGGCGCGCAACCTCCTCGAAGTGCTGTCCCTGTCGCCGGAGGCCACGCAGGGCGACCGCGCCTCCTGCGAGGCGCGGCTGAAGCCGATCACGGCGCGGAACGCCTGGATGACGGACCTGTGGATCTCGCGGCCGGACGGAACCATCGCCTGCTCGACCCGTCCGGAATCCTACGCCTTATCCATGACGGGCCGACCCTATTTCCACCGCGCGATGGACACGCACGTGTTCACGCTGGGCGAGTTCACCCTCGGCCGCAGCTCGGGGCGGCCGGTCATCGTCGCCAGCCTCGCCTTCGGCGACAGAAAGGGCGCCGCTGATGGCGTCCTGCATGTCGGCATCGACCTGGCCCTGTTGGGCCGGGTCGGCGAGGAGGCGGCGCGTTCCATCGACGGGACGCTGCTGATCTTCGATGCGAACGGCACCGCCCTCGTCCACCAGCCCGATCCCGGCGGCATCGTCGGTAGGTCCTTCGTGACGCACCCGCTGTTCCGGACGCTGTCCGAGGCCGGCGCCGGGGCGGTGGAAGCGCCCGGGCTCGACGGGTCCGAGCAGATCGTGGGATTCACCAGGCTGACCGGAACGCCGGCCATGGTCGCCATTTCGGTGCCGCGCGACCGGGCCTTGGCTTTGATCGACCAGGAGACGCGAATCGCGCTCCTGTCCGTGGCGGCCGTCGTCGCCGCGGCAGGCCTCGCAGCCTGGTCCTTCGCGGGAAGGAGCATCGCGCGCGGCATAGCGCATCTCGTCGCCAAGGCCGAGACGCTGGGCTCCGGCGGCCGCCCCGACGAGGGCGGCCCGGGTCTGGTCGGCGAGCTGCGCCAGCTTTCGTCCTCGCTCGACGGGATGGCCGCCCAGATCGAGGCCCGGGGCACCGCGGTGCGCGCCAGCGAGGAACGGCTGCAGTCCGTGCTGCGCGCCGCCGCCATCGGCTGGTGGGAATTTCACTTCGGCGAAAACCGCATCCTGGTCAGCGAGCATCTGCCCGAGCTGCTGGGCTACCGCGCCGAGGATATCGCCGATATCGCGGCCAAGTGGCTGGAGAACGTGCACCCGGAGGATTCCGGGCGGGTCCTCTCCGCCTTCCAGGCGCATCTGGACGGTACGACCGCAAGCTACGACGTCCAGTACAGGCTCCGCGCCGCCGACGGACGCTGGCACTGGATGTCCTCGCGCGGGATGGTGGTCGAGCGCGACGGGTCTGGCCGCCCCCTGCGGGCCTGCGGCACGATCCAGGACGTGACGGAGCTGCACGTCGCCGAGGAGGCGATGAGGCGCAGCGAAGCCCTGTTCCGCGACGCGATCGAGCAGCTCTCCGAAGGCTTCGTGCTGTACGATGCAGAGGACCGGCTGGTCGTCACGAACTCCAAGTACCGCGAGCTCTACGCCCTCTCCGCCGACCTGCTGGTGCCGGGAACGCGGCACGCGGACATCGTCCGCGGGATGGCCGCGCGCGGCCAGTTCGCGGAGCCCGGGCACGAGAATCTCTGGCTCGACCCCGCCCTGACGAGCCGGCGCCGCAGCACCGGCGAGCCGCTGGAACAGCGTCTGGGCGACGGCAAGGTCCTGCTGGTCTCGGACCGGCGCACGACGGTGGGCGGCTGGGTCGGCGTGCGCACCGACGTGACGCGCCTGAAGCGCCAAGAGGAGGCCCTGCGCCGGAACCAGCTCGAGCTCGAGCAGGCGCTGGCCGACGTGACCGCCGCGCGGGAGCGGATCGAAGGCCAGGCCGAGCGCCTGGCCGAGCTGGCCGCGCGCTACGACGCCGAGCGGGCACGCGCCGAGGCCGCGAACGCCGCGAAGTCGGAGTTCCTGGCCGCCATGAGCCACGAGATCCGCACCCCGCTCAACGGCGTCATCGGTTTCGCAGACCTGCTGCTGGAGACGCCGCTCGACGACGAGCAGCGCCGCTACGTCACCTTCCAGCGCGAGGCAGGGCGGACCCTTCTGGCGGTGGTGAACGACATCCTGGACTGGGCCAAGATCGAGGCCGGCAAGCTGGAGGTGGAGCCGCATCCCTTCGACCTCCACGAACTGCTGCGCGGCTGCGAGGGCCTGTTCTCCGAGGCGGCCGAGCGCAAGGGCCTGACGATCCGGCTGGAAGCCGCGGGCGACCTTCCGCAGACCGTCTTCGGGGACGGCATGCGGCTCCGCCAGGTGCTGCTGAACCTGCTTGGCAACGCCGTCAAGTTCACCGCCCGCGGCGGGATCGTCCTGTCCGCCTCCCCATCGCCCCGTCCCCCCGCAAGCACGGGGGCCGGCCATGTGCGCTTCGCCGTGACGGATACCGGGATCGGCATCCCGCCCGAGCGCATGGAGCATCTCTTCGAGCGGTTCAGCCAGATCGACGCCTCGACGAGCCGGCGCTTCGGCGGGACGGGGCTCGGCCTCGCCATCTGCAAGCAGCTCGTGGGTCTGATGGGCGGGACCATCGGCGTGGAGAGCAGGCCGGGCGAGGGCAGCCGCTTCTGGTTCGACCTGCCGCTGCCGCTGGGCACGCTTCCGAGCCCCGGCGACCCGGTGGCGAAGGCCGAGCGCGCCGCACGCATCCTGCTGGCCGAGGACGTGCCCATGAACCAGGAGCTCGCGGCCCGGGTCCTGCGCTCCGCCGGGCACCGCGTCGACATCGTCGGGGACGGCGCCGAGGCGGTCGCGGCCGCCCGCAAGGGCACCTACGACCTGATCCTGATGGATGTCCAGATGCCCGTGCTCGACGGCATCGAGGCGACGCGGCGGATCCGCGCCATGGCCGGAAGCGAGGGCCGGGTGCCGATCCTGGCGCTCACCGCCAATGCGGTGCGCGAGGAGCTCGACCGCTGCATGGCGGCGGGCATGAACGACACCATTGTGAAGCCCTTCGCCTTCGCCCACCTGCTGGAGAAGGTCGCGAGCTGGGCCGGAGCCGCCACAAAGCCTTCCACCGCAAAGCCCGGCGCCGCGGCCGAGCCCACTCCTGCCGCGCCGGAGCCCTCGGTCGACGAGCGCGTCGTCACCGACCTGCGCAGCGTCTTCGGGAGGATCGCCTTCCGCGACTTCGTCTCGTCCTCGGCCGCGGACATCCGCTCCCGCATCGGCGCGATCGAAGCCGACCTCGGCGACTCCGCCACCGTCGCCTTCCACGCCCATGCAATGGTCTCGCTGGCGGGGAATCTCGGCCTGACCGAGCTCTCGCGCGAGGCGCGGCGCCTGGAGGCTCTCGCCCGGTCGGGCGAGAGCATGGCGCTGCAGGCGGCGTTCGCGGGGATGCGACGGGCGGGCGACATGGCCCTCGACCGCCTGGGCGCGCTGGGCGAGGCCGCGGAGTAGCGCGGCCCCCCGGAAGGCCGGTTGGCACCAGGGCCGCGCTTCGCTAGAAGCTGCGGAGAGCCGCTCCGACGGAGCCGTCGCCCCTCCCCGGCCATCCGCACCCGGTCAGCCCCATCCGGTCGGCCCCACCCGGCCAATCCCATGAGGTCGCCTGCATGAAGACGAGCCACAAGGCGTTGCTCCTGCGGCTGCGCGCCATCCCGTTCGCCCTTGCGCTCGGCGCCTGCGCGGGCGCCTCGGGAACGGTGAACATCCAGAATGACGCATTCCTAGGCGGGACCGACCGGCACTACACCAACGGGCTGTATTTCGGCGCGCTTGGCGCGCCCCCGCAGCGGCTGGCCGAGACCGCGAAGGCGATCCTGCCCGAGGCCATGGCAGGGCGGGAGCTGCTGGCCGGCGCCGCGCTGTCCCAGCAGATGTACACACCTTCTGATATCGGGCTGCGGCCGCCCGATCCCGACGACCGCCCCTACGCCGGCTGGCTCTTCGGACGTCTGAGCCTGGTTGCGGCCGAGGCGCCGCCGCCCGTGGCTCCTGCGGTCGACGCGCCGGCCTGGCGCCTCGCCCCCGTGGACCGGTTCGACCTGGATGTCGGCATGGTCGGCCCCTACTCGCTCGCCGCCGACACGCAGCGCTGGTGGCATCGCACCTGGGGCTTCCAGGAGCCCCGCGGCTGGGGCTCGCAGATCCAGAACGAGCCGGGCCTGGTCGCGAGCTGGGAGCGCAGCCTGCCGCTGCGCGGCACCCGCGTCCTGGGTCCGCTGGACGTGGAGCTGACGCCCCATGTCACGGCCAGCCTGGGCAACGTCTTCACCTTCGCCGGGGCGGGCGGGACGGTCAGGATCGGGCAGAACCTGCCGCGCCTGCTGGGCGCCCCGCTGCTGCGCAGCATCGGCGGCGCGCTGCCGGAGCGCGGCGACGAGGAGCTTGGCTGGTACGTCTTCGCGGGGACAGAGGGGCGGGCCGTCGCCCGCAACCTGTTCCTGGACGGCAATACCTTCCGCGACAACAGCCCCGACGTCGACCGATCGACCTTCGTGGCGGACGTCCAGGTCGGGGCAGGACTGACCTTCGGACGCTGGCGCCTGACCTACGTGCAGAGCTTCCGCACGCAGGAGTTCCGCGGCCAGGACTTCGGCGACAGCTTCGGGTCCGTCCTGCTGTCATTCCCGCTCGGCCCCGCCGAATAGGCTTCGCAGCCGCGACAAAGGTTTCTACCCGCGCTCTGCCGATTCGTGATACCAGCTTCACCCCCGACCCAACCAATCAGGGGTGAAGGAGCATTCCCCATGTCCATGCGTGTTGACGGGAAGCGGGTGGCGGTCGTCGGTGCGACGGGCGCCGTCGGCACCGAGATGGTCTCGGTGCTGCACCGCCGCGGGTTCCCGGTGTCCGAGCTGACCCTGTTCGCCTCCGAGCGGAGCGCGGAGCGGACCCTCGAGACTCCGTTCGGGACCAAAACCGTCAAACCGTTCACCCTGGACGCCGCGCGCCGGCACGACATCGTCCTGCTGGCGGTCTCGGGGGATTTCGCGAAGCAGTATGCCCGCGACATCACGGCCGAGGGTGCGGTCGTGATCGACAACTCCTCGGCCTTCCGCTACGAGCCCGAGATCCCGCTGGTCGTGCCCGAGATCAACCCCGGGGCCGCCAAGGGCCACCGGCTGATCGCGAACCCGAACTGCACCACGGCGATCCTGGTCGTGGCGCTGAACCCCCTGCACAAGGCCTTCGGCCTGCGCAAGGTGATCGTCTCGACCTACCAGGCCACCAGCGGCGCGGGCGCCGCCGGCATGGAAGAGCTGACGACGCAGTCGCGGAACCTGCTGGAGGGCCGCCCGGTCGAGCACAAGACCTTCGTCCATCCGATCCCGTTCAACCTGATCCCGCACATCGATGCGTTCCAGGACAACGGCTACACCAAGGAGGAGATGAAGGTCGTCTGGGAGACCCGGAAGATCATGGGCCTTCCCGACCTGCCGGTGAGCTGCACGGCCGTCCGGATCCCGACGCTGCGCGCGCATTCCGAGAGCGTGGTGATCGAGACCGAGAAGCCCGTGGACCCCGCCATCGCCCGCAACATCCTGGGCGAGGCCCCGGGCGTGAAGCTGGTGGACGACCCCGCGCGCAACCTCTATCCGATGCCCCTAACCGCGGCGACGCAGTTCGACGTCGAGGTCGGCCGCATCCGGCAGAACCTGATCTTCGGCCGCAACGGGCTGGAGTTCTTCGTGTGCGGCGACCAGCTGCTGAAGGGCGCGGCCCTGAACGCAGTCCAGATCGCCGAGGTCGTGATCGCCTGAGCCCCCTCGGGTGATGCCTGTCGGCTGATGCCGGCGGGCCGAACGGGAAGCCGGAACGGGACGGAAGTGGCGGCGTCGGGGCGCCGCTTCCGACTCGGAGCGCGAACATTCCGCGCACATACGGCGAAATCCGAACGTACGACAAACAAACAGTGCACGCGGCGCATACCGGGACGTACTGGGTCACGCCTCAGCCCGTGCGCACAAGTGACCGAGGGCTGAATGACCGCCCTCACTGCCGGCCGAACTCCTCAGCGAGGAAGGCGAGGAATGCCTGAATCTTCGGAGCAAGGTGCTGCCGCGACGGGTAGATGGCATAAAGCGTGGTCTCGACCGTGCTCCAATCCTCCAGGGCGCATTGGAGGCGCCCTTCCCTCAGGTCGTCCTCGACATAGGGATAGGGCATCAGGCTGAGGGCGAAACCCTCGCGTAGCGCGTCGCGCACGGCAAGGCTCGAAGTCACGGAATACCGGGCGTTGACCGGGATTCGCTCGGTGCGCCCGTTCTTCCTGAATTCCCAGACGTCCGCATGTCCCGAGAGGCTGAAGCGGACGCACTCGTGCGATCTCAGATCGGACGGCGTCTTCGGCCGGCCCCGGGCCTCGAAATAGGACGGGGCTGCGCAGAGCACGTGCGGCATGACCGCGAGCTTCCTGGCGATCAGGTTCGAATCCTCAAGCCTGTCGCTGCCGCGGATGGCGAGGTCGAAGCCTTCCCGAATGAGGTCGACCCGCCTGTCGTCGAGATGGAGGTCCAGGGTGACCTGCGGATAGCGCGACAGGAAGCGGGGTATTGCTGCGGAGATCCGTGTCAGGGTGACGGTCATCGGCGCGCTGACACGCAAGGTGCCGCTCGGTCCCGTCCTGAGCGGGGACAGGGCCTCCTCCGCCTCCGAGAACGCGTCCAATCCGCGCACGACGTGCTCCAGATAGATCCGGCCCGCGTCCGTAAGGGCCATGCGCCGCGTCGTCCGGTTGATGAGCCTGGCGCCAACGTGCGCCTCCAGCTCGGCGATGTTCTTGCTGACCGCTGCCGGCGACAGCCCGAGCCGCCGTCCGGCCTCGGCGAACCCGTTCAGCTCGGCCACGTGGCGGAACACCTGCAAGGCGGTGAAGCGGTCCATCGAATCGTGCACCGATAGTGAATAATATTTTTACCAGATACGCGATTATCAACTCGAAGCGAAGGCTTCACCATCTCCTCCGACACCTTTTCCCACCTACGGAGACGGAGTGATGACCAACCCTGCCATCGCTCTCATCGAGAGGCGTGTCTCGGCCAACCGGTTCGATGCCGGCCATGCGCTGTCGGACGCCGAGATCGAGGAGCTGACGCGCCTCGCGACACGCGCGCCGACCGCCTACAACCTGCAGAACTGGCGCTTCGTCGCCGTGCGGACGCCTGAGGCCAAGGCGCGACTGCAAAGCCTCGCCCATGGTCAGGCCAAGGTGTCGGACGCTGCTGTCACTTTCATCGTTTGCGGCCTGCTGCCCGACCACGCCACCATCCCGGACCGGCTGCGTTCTTTCGTGGAGGCCGGGTACATGCCGGCGGACATGGTCGCGGGCTGGCAGGAAGGTGCCCGCGCGCAATATGCCGATCCCCAGCGAGCCCGCGACGAGGCCGTGCGCTCGGCGTCCCTGGGCGCCGCGACGCTGATCCATGCCGCCGAAGCGCTGGGCCTCGCCTCGGGGCCAATGGTCGGGTTCGATGCCGAAGGCGTGGCGCGTGAGTTCGGCCTCGGGCCGAAGCAGGTGCCCGTGATGCTGGTCGCGGTCGGCCGCGCCGCTCCGGGAAACTGGCCGCAGAAGCCGCGCCGCCCGCTTGCCGAGGTCCTCGAGATCGCATGAGAACGAATGCTTCCGACTTGCTGTTGACGGCCGCCGCGCCCGCTATCTGGGGCAGCACCTATGCCGTCACCACCGAGTTCCTTCCGAATTTCTCGCCGCTGACGGTCGCGATGCTTCGCGCCCTGCCGGCGGGGCTGATTCTGCTTCTGCTCGTGCGGAAGCTGCCGACCGGGATCTGGTGGGCGCGCATCCTCCTGCTCGGTGCCCTGAACTTCTCGATCTTCCTGAGCATGCTGTTCATCGCGGCCTACCGGCTTCCCGGCGGCGTTGCCGCTACCATTGGGGCCATACAGCCGCTGCTGGTGGTGTTCCTGGCCTATTTCGTGCTCGCCAGCCCGATCCGTCTCCTATCCGTTCTCGCCGCCATCGTCGGGGCCGCGGGGGTGGCGCTGCTTGTGCTGACCCCGGGTGCCGCCCTCGATCCGGTCGGCATCATGGCGGGACTTGCCGGAGCCGCTTCCATGGCGTGCGGGATGGTTCTGAGCCGCAAGTGGCAGCCGCCGGTCTCCCTGCTGACATTCACCGCATGGCAATTGACCGCCGGTGGTCTCCTTCTGGTTCCAGCGGCCCTCATCTTCGAACCAGCCATTCCGGTCCCGACCATGACCAACGTGCTCGCGCTGACATGGCTCGGCCTGGTCGGCATGGCCCTGACCTACTTTCTCTGGCTGCGCGGCGTCACGCGCCTGGATTCGTCGGTGGTTTCACCGCTCCTCCTGCTCAGTCCAGTCACAGCCGTGCTGCTCGGCTGGCTGTTCCTGGACCAGACGCTGACCGCGCTTCAGATCGCCGGCGGCATGCTCGTCATCGGCAGCATCTGGCTTGGGCAGAGCGCCAATCACCGTTCCGAAGCGGTGTCGAAGCGGAACCCGGAGGTAATTGTCCCCAGGCTCAATCCCGCGCATAAGGGAACTTCCGGCTCCGCGTCCTGAGTGGTTCCGGAGAGTGCCAAAGGTTGGAAGCAAGGACTACGCCGTGTCGCCAAAGGGGTGATGTGAACCTGACGTGATCGCATCCTGGTCGGGTGTCAGCCGGTCAGGATCGGCTTGAGGGCGTCGAGCTCCGAGATGATGAAGTCGAAGAATGCGGAGACCCGGCGGCTGTTCCGTTGGTCGGGATGAGTGAGCAGCCGCCAAGCTCGCGTCAGTTCCGGAACCGGGCCGAGAACGCGTATCAGATCCGGCTCGCAGTCGCCGAGCGCAATCGGCAGCGGAGCGATGCCGACCCCGGCCTTTGCGGAGGAGACGAGTCCGAGGACGCTGTTCGTGCGCGCCACGAACTCGGCATGCGGAGCGATCTCGCGCAGCCACGTGCTGATGCGGTGCAGGGTGAGCGTCTCGTCGAAGCCGATTAGCGAACGGGTCCTCAGTTCCTCGATCGACGACGGCGCACCGTGGCCCGCGACATAGGCATGGCTGGCGTAGATCGCCCAGATCGAGTCAGCGATCTTGCGGCCGACGAGCACGCCGTCATCCGTATCGCCGGACCGCAACGCCACGTCCGCCTCGCCCTTGGACAGATCGACGTAGCGGTCGCTGAGGACGAACTCGACCTTCAGGTCCGGGTGGCGGGCATGGAAGCGGTCGAGAAGGCCTGATTGCGTCAGGCGATAGGCAATCGGCTCCGGACAGGTCAAGCGGACCGTGCCGGCCTGCGCGCGCTGGGCTTCCTTCAGGTGCTGCTCGAAAGCCGCGGCGGCGGAGGCAATGCTCTCGGCATGAGGGAGCATCGCCTTTCCAAGATCGGTCAGCCGGTACCCGCTCGGATGCCGTTCTACGAGACGCTCACCGAGCTGGCGCTCGAGTTCGGCGAGGCGGCGCTGCACGGTCGACTGGTTGACGCCCAGGACGCGCGCCGCGGCCAGCGTGCTGCCGTGCTGCGCCACCGCGAGCAGATGCTTAAGGTCGTCCCAGACGAACATGCCTCGGCCGATCGGTTCGCCGTCGAGGCATCATGCAGATTTGCGGCCCCCTTCCGCAATGCTGCGGGTGTCCTGGGCGGCGACCGTGGCTTAGCCTGACGACCATCAACCGCATCACCTGCCGAGCTGGCGGCGCGGCGCAGGCTCCGAGGAGCCGCGGCCGTTCGGATGCGCAGCCATGATCTGGATGGAGGGAGCGATGAAGCGCCAGGCCGTCTTTCTCGGGGTCCTGATGTGCGTCGGGCCGGTACATGCGCAGCATGTCCAGCACGTGCCCGAGGGAAGCGCCCGCCCCGATCCTCCGGCCCTGAAGGAGGTCTCCAAGGACTTCCCGACCGGAGGTGCGCTCGAGGCGAGGGTCATGACGGCGACCCTGGAGCCAGGGACGACCTCACCCTGGCATACGCACTCGGCTCCTGTGGCCGTCTATGTCGTCGACGGAACCTTCACGCTCGAGATGGAGGATCGGACCGTGTCGTTGAAGTCCGGACAAGCGATGCTGGAACCTGTCAATGTCAAAATGCGGGCCGCCAACCGGGACACGACGCCCGTGAGGGTCGTGATTTTCCAGGTAAGCCCGCCGGAGGATCCTTTCCTCGTGCCGAGCAAATGATTCGCCCGCTGTGAGCTCGCCTGCCCTACTGCGTTGCTGCCCTGGATCGCCAGCTCTCAAGTGTGCCTAATAAATGTCGTTGAGGCTCCGAAGCCAAACCATGACCGAGGCGAGTTGGACGAAGGCGAGGTAGTGGGCATCGAGCTTGTCATAGCGGGTAGCAACACGGCGGAACTGCTTCAGCTTGCCGACCAACCGCTCGACGAGGTTCCGTCTTCGGTAGGCATCGCGGTCGAAGTCGGGGTTCGCGGGCTGGTCGGCGCGGCTCGGGATGATCGGCACGATGTGCTTGCAGCGGAACGCGGCGAGCAGCCCGGCAGTCGAGTATGCCTTGTCCACGATCACGGTCGCGGGCTTCCAGCGCGGCCGTCCGGGTCTGCCGGTGCGCAGGGCTCCCTGCTCGAACAGCGGCCCGACACCGAGCAGGTCGTGGCGTTCGCCGGCCGTCACATGCAGCGCCACCGGGCGTCCGTAGGCGTCGGCGCGCAGGTGGAGCTTGGTCGAGAAGCCGCCGCGCGAGCGGCCGAGAGCCTGCTCGCCTGCCGCTTTCCGTGCCCCGGCGGCATGAGCGTGGGCGCGGATCACACTGCTGTCGAGCATGTGTACCTCCCAACCGGCGTCCGGCGCCATGGCACGCAGCTCCGCAACGACGCGGCCCCAGATACCGGCGGCGGTCCAACGTTGCAGCCGCCGCCAGGCGCTGCGCCAATTCATCACCTCCGCCGGAAGATCGCGCCAGGGCGAACCGGTTCGGGCAAGCCAGAGGATAGCCTCGATGAATCGCCGGTGATCGAGACAAGGCCGGCCCGTCCTGGGCTTCTGTGGTGGCAGCAGGGGTGAAAGCCGACGCCACATGGCCTCGGCCAGCATTGTCCTGATCTTCACCCCGCCCAGATGCGATCAGATCGCCCTCGCGCAAACCTCTTTGGCGACATGGCCTAGCTCTACTTTGGCAGTTCTACTCGCACCTGTGCTGGACAAGCCAGCACCGACAGTGCGGGCATCGGATGGGCGCCGTCTCGAGGA
>NZ_JAFIQU010000025.1 GCF_017355985.1 Arenibaculum pallidiluteum | reverse complement strand
AGGGCCGTGGAAGACCACCACGTCGATAGGGGGCATGTGGACGCATGGCAACATGCGAAGCTGAGCCCTACTAATCGCCCGATCGGCTTCAACTCTCTTCTCCAAGGACGCCGTGCGCAGCGGAAAGCCTGCGCCGGATGCATCTGCCGCGACCTGCCCGCCCTTCCGAGGGGGGCAGGCGCAGTCGAAGTCACGATGTCTTCCTCACTTGCCCGATCCCGCCCAACGCTCTCCGACTTGCGGGCCCCGCCCGCACGCGAACCCTTCCCGGCCCCCTGGGCTGGCTGCCGCGTTGGCTCCTCGCCGTACTGGCGCGGGCCCGCGCCGGGGAGGGACTTCTGTTTTCCTCCATCCGAGCGCCCAGGGGGCGCCTGCGCTTCCGCCATGAACGCAATCATCAAGGACCTGCGGAGCTTCCGGCGCGACTGGAAGCGGTGGTCGACGGCCGAACGGCTCGGCATCGGGATCGGCACCGCGGTTCTGGCACTCGGCCTTCTGGGCTCACTGGTCCAGGCCTGATGGTCCAGGCCTGATGGTCCGGGCCTGATGGTCCGGGCCTGATGGTCCGGCCCTGAGCCGCATTGAAGGCTCTCCCTTACCCTTTTCGCCGGGTCCGTCCAGCATCGGGACAGGCTGACGGACCATCTTTCCGGCTGTTGAGCCTGTCCGGAAACCCCTTGCCTTGCCGTGCCCGCGCGCCCTGACCGGCTGCGCCCCTGCGCGGCGGAGACCTACTTGATGGGAAGCAGAATCCAAAGAGACGGCGAGCGCGGTGCGACCGGGCGCGCGCTCGTGATCCATCCAGTCCGGCGGGGCGAGCCCCAGGGCCGCAGCCCGGAAGCGTCGCTTGCCGAGGCCGTCGGCCTTGCCAAGGCCATCGACCTCGCAGTGGTCGGCTCCATGTCCGTGAACCTCGACCGGCCGCGGCCGGCGACCCTGCTCGGCGCCGGCGCGGTGGAGCGCATCGCCGCCATGGCGTCGGGAGACGAGATGGACGGCGAGGGTGTCGACCTGGTGGTGATCGACCACCCGCTGACGCCGGTGCAGCAACGCAACCTCGAGCGCGCCTTCAAGACCAAGGTGATCGACCGCACGGGCCTGATCCTCGAGATCTTCGGCGAGCGGGCGCGCACCCGGGAGGGCCAGCTCCAGGTCGAGCTGGCGGCGCTGACCTACCAGCGATCCCGGCTGGTCCGGTCCTGGACCCACCTTGAGCGGCAGCGCGGCGGCTTCGGCTTCCTCGGCGGCCCCGGCGAAAGCCAGCTGGAGATGGACAGGCGGCTGATCTCGGACCGCATCGTGAAGCTGAAGAAGGAGCTGGAGCGCGTCCGCCGCACCCGCGGTCTGCACCGCAGGGCCCGGGAGCGGGTCCCCTACCCTGTCGTGGCGCTCGTCGGCTACACGAACGCCGGCAAGTCCACGCTGTTCAACCGGATGACGGGGGCCGGGGCGTTCGCGCACGACATGCTGTTCGCGACGCTCGACCCGACCATGCGCGCCATCGCGCTGCCCGATGGCACCAAGGCGATCCTGTCGGACACGGTGGGGTTCGTCTCGGACCTGCCGACGCATCTGGTGGCGGCGTTCCGGGCGACGCTGGAAGAGGTCCAGGCGGCCGACGTGATCCTGCACGTGCGCGACGTCTCGCACCCCGACACCGAGGCTCAGAAGCAGGACGTCGAAGATATCCTGCGCGATCTCGGCATCGAGGCAGGAACCGACGCGCGGGTCATCGAGGTCCTGAACAAGATCGACCTGCTGGCGCCGGAGGAGCGCGAGCGCGTCGAGGCCCAGGCCGCGCGCGGCGCAGCGGCTGCCATCTCGGCCCGCACCGGGGACGGCATCGAAGGGTTGAACGCGGCCATCGCTCACACGCTCGCCTCCGCGCGCGGCGTGTTCGAGATGGACGTGAACCTTGCGGAGGGCGAGACGCTGTCCTGGCTCTACGCCAAGGGATCGGTCCTCGAACGCGAGGACGAGGGCGACCAGGCCCATCTCCGGGTCGCTCTAGAGCCCTCGCAGCTGCCGGCGCTGGCACGCCGCGCGGGCATCACCCGCATGGCCCGGCTGCAGAGCTGAACCGATCGGCCGGAGACGAAAGAAGGGGGCGCCCAACGGGCGCCCCCTTTTTAGTGGGACATGCGGTTCAGCAACGGGTGCCGGGCCGGATCACCCAACCCCGCCAAGGCACTCACGGGGTTCACCACGGACATCGGAGCGACGGCGAAGGGCAAAACAGCCCGGCATCCAGTCAACAGCGCATCGCCGCCGGGACGGCCGGTCGCTGAGCGCGTATGCCGAAAGTACGGACGGCCCGCCCGTGTCCGGAGCACACCGGCTGATGGCTGCGGGCTCGCCAGAGGGCTCGCCCCTCGGCGGAAAAGCGCTATTCTCCGGCGCCACAGCAGCTGCGAGATCCATCGTGACCCTCCATGAGTTCCATGCCGGCGCCCCGGGCGTCCGTTTCACCGACTGGATGCGGGACCAGGCCGAGCCGCACTGGACCCGGATGACCACGCACCGCTTCGCGCGCGAGCTTGGCGCCGACTCGCTCGACGATGCCGTCGCCGGGCGCTATCTCGTCCAGGACTACGCCTTCGTCGGCGCTTTCGTGTCGCTGCTGGGCACGGCCATCTCGCTGGCGCCGACGATGCCGTCCAAGCGCGCCTTCGCGCAGTTCGCGGCGGCCGTCACGTCGGACGAGAACGACTTCTTCCTGCGCAGCTTCGCGGCGCTGGGCATCCCCGAGGAGGCCTGGAGCAGTCCCCGCCTGCATCCGGTCACCCGCGACTTCCTGGAGGTGCTGCAGGGGGCCGCGCGCAGCGACAGCTATCCCAGGGTGCTCGCCGTCCTCGTGGCCGCGGAATGGAGCTACCTGACCTGGGCCAAGGCCTGCCCGGCCGCGCGTCCGGGCCGCTTCTGGCTCTCCGAATGGATCGAGCTGCACGCGATCCCGCCCTTCGAGGCCTTCGTGACCTGGCTGCGCGAGGAGACCGACAGGACGGGCGCATCCGCCGGTCCCGACACGAGGCGCATGATGGGCGAGACCTTCCGGCGCATGATGGCGCTGGAGGAAGCGTTCTTCGACGCCGCCTACGAGGAGCCCGCATAGGGCGGCTGCAGGCTCTACTGGGTCGCCGCGAAGCCGTCCAGCACGGCGGCGAACTGATCCAGCGCCGCGAGGCCGCCGGGCGAGACGCCGTAGGTCCCGCGCGCGGCCTTCTCGAACCAGCCATAGACGTCCCGCAGCAGGATCGTTCCTGCGCGCTCGACCCCGGTCGCGGCGCGTATCTCGGCCACCCGGCGCGGCCCCTCGCGGGCGAGATAGGCAGCGCAGCGTAGAGCATCCTCGCGATAGGCCGTCACCACGGCGACCCCGCGCGAGCCGCCGCGGTTGTGATCGCCCGTGCGCCCGCGGAACTCGCGCAGCAGGCGCGTGCGAAGCCTCGGGTTCCGGCGCGGCTTGTACGGCCCCGGATCCGCATGGGCAGAGACGGCGGTGCCCCGCACCGTCAACAGCCCCAGGCCGAGCAGCCGGCAGAGCCGGACGGCATCGCCGCGCTGGCGCTCCCAGGCGCGGCGGGCGGCCTTGCCCTCGGATTCCGCCACGGCAACGTAGACGAGGTCGGCGATCGCCTGGCGTGCGATCGCCTGGTACAGCACCGGCAGGCCGAAGGAGAGCTTCAGCTCGACCGCGATCACGGTCTCCTCGCGCAGGGCCAGCATGTCGCAGGCCCCGACCTCCCCGCGCACCTGGAAGCCCTGGGCCTCCAGATAGGCCTTCACGGGATCGTAGAGATCGGTCTCCCTCACGGCTGCTCCCGCGCGATCTCGGCCACGATGCGCCGCAGCCAGCCATGGGCCGGCTGGCGGTCGTACCGGCCGTGCCAGACCTGCGACAGGGATGCCGCGGCCAGGGAAAGACCAGCGGGCACCGGGAACACCACAAGGCCGAAGGCCGCAGCCAGCGGCCGCGCCACGCGCCCGGGAAGCGTGCAGACGAGATCGCTGCGCGCCAGCAGCGGCCCCGCCGAGAGCAGGTGCGAGATCACGACCGCGACACGCCGCGTGCGCCCGATCGCCTCGAGCGCGCGGTCGACCGCGCCCGTCCGCTCGGCCGCGGCCGAGACCAGCAAATGCGGCCAGGCGAGATAGGCGTCGAGGTCGAGGGAAGCCACGGACGGGCCCGCGGCGGGATGGCCTGCCCGCACCATGACCGCCAGCTCGTCCCGCAGCAGCATCTGCCGGGTCATGCGCTCCGGCGGCTCCGGCAGCACGCCGAGGGCAAGCTGGATCGCGCCTTCGTCCAGCAGGGGCAGCGCGTTCCGCCGGTCGCAGTGCCGCAGCGTCAGGGCAAGGCCCGGCGCCTCGGCCGCGACGCGCGCGAGCAGCGCAGGGCCCAGCACGAACTCCGCATGGTCCGAGACGCCGAGAACCATGGCCGCCTCGGCGGAGGCGGGATCGAAGGGAAGCCGCAGGTCGAACGCCGCGCGCACGCCGTCGAGAGCGCCCAGGATCGGACGGTGCAGCTCCTCGGCCAGGGCCGTCGGCGTCATGCCGCCGGGCCCGCGCAGGAACAGCCGGTCGCCGAAGGCCGCGCGCAGTCGTGCCAGGGCGTTGCTCACGGCCGCCTGGGTCAGGTGCAGGCGCTCAGCGGCGCGGGTCACGCTGCGCTCCCTGTAGACGGCCTCGAAGACGCGCAGCAGGTTGAGATCGAACCGGGTCAGCTCCACGAGGCATTCACAGCATGAATACCACTGATCCGCAACGATGATTTCATGAATGGTCCGTTCCGGGCGATGATGCTGCCAGAATTCACCGGAGGAATCCTGCCATGGCCGCCCTTCCCGCCGTCTTCGTCTCGCACGGCTCGCCCATGATGGCGATCTCCGAAACGCCGGCGCACCGCTTCCTGACGGGGCTCGGCCGGGAGCTCGCGCGGCCGCGGGCGGTCCTCGCGGTCTCGGCCCATTGGGAGACGCGCGAGCCGCGAGCCTCGACCGTGCAGGCGCCGGAGACCATCCATGACTTCGGCGGCTTCCCCCGCGCGCTGTACGAGATCCGCTACCCGGCGCCGGGCGCGCCGGATCTCGCCCGCGAGGCGCTGGCCCTGCTGGCGGAGGCCGGGATCGAGGGACGCGAGGACGCAGGACGCGGCCTCGACCACGGCGCCTGGGTGCCGCTGTCCCTGATGTATCCCGGGGCCGATATCCCCGTGACGCAGCTTTCGGTCCAACCGCAGATGGGGGCCCGGCACCACGCCAGGCTCGGCGAGGCGCTTCGTCCGCTGCGCGAGCGCGGCGTCCTGATCCTGGCCTCCGGGTCCCTGACCCACAACCTGTTCGAGTTCTTCAGCGGCGGACGCCGTGGGAGCGACGCCGCGGTGCCGGGCTGGGTCTCGGGCTTCGGCGACTGGATGCAGGCGGCGCTGGAGGACGGGAGGACAGAGGACCTGCTGGAGTACCGGACGCGCGCGCCCGACGCAGCCCGGAACCACCCGACCGAGGAGCATCTGCTGCCTCTCTACGTCGCCCTCGGCGCCGGGAGCCGCGCGCGCCCGCTGCACCGGAGCTACGAGCATGGCGTGCTCGCCATGGATGCCTACGCCGTCGACTGAGGTACCAGAGCGCCCCTCGGACGGAGCTCCGGAAACAGGCTCAGTGCCCCCCGCCGCCGGCCATGCGGGGCCGCCGCACCAGCGGCATCAGGAGCAGCGCGGCCGCGAAGACGCCGGCCATGATCATCAGGCAGTCCGAGAAGGTCATGACGAAGGCCTCGCGCTGCACAATGCCATCGAGGATCTTCAGCGCGGCGCGCTGGGCCGCCTCCTCGGGCATGGCCGCGCCGAGCTGCGCCGCCATGCCGTCGAGCCAGTCCGGAATTCCGGGGCGGGACCAGGTCACGGAGTCGGCGAGCCGGCTCAGATGGAGCGCGAAGCGGTCCGTCAGCACGGTATTGATGGCCGCGAGCCCGATCGCCCCGCCCAGGTTGCGCATCAGGTTGTAGAGCCCGCTGGCGTTCTTGAGCTGGTCGGGCCGCAGCGTGCCGAAGGCGATCGCATTGACGGGGATGAAGCACAGCATCAGCGACAGGCCGCGGATCGCCTGGGGCAGGAAGAGCTCCCAGAAGTCGGATTCGTGCGTCAGCAGCGAGTTCAGGTAGACGCCGGTCCCGAACATCCCGAGGCCGAGCGTCAGCATGATCCGGAGATCCAGCTTCTTCGACAGCATCCCCGCGATCGGCGCCGACATGAACTGGAAGGCGCCGGTCACCGCCATGATCTCGCCGATCTGCAGGCTGTTCAGGCCGCGCACCCGCGCCAGGAAGAGCGGCGTGATATAGACCGCGCCGTAGAGGCCGATTCCGATGATGAAGCTGTAGATGCTGCCAATTGCGAAATTGCGGTCACGGAAGGCCCGCAGCTCGACGATGGGCTGCTCATAGGTCAGGACACGCGAAAAGAAGCCCAGGCCCGAGACGGCGGCGACGATCGCCAGCACCAGGATGGTCTCGTCCTCGAACCAGTCGTCGCGCGGCCCCTCCTCCATCACGTATTCAAGCGCCCCGAGGAAGCAGGCCATCAGCAGAAGGCCGGGCAGGTCGAAGCCGCGCAGCAGCGAGCGGTCGCCACGGTCGATGTCCAGGCAGGTCCAGACCAGGCTCGCGACGAGGATCCCGGGCACCACATTGATCAGGAACAGCCAGTGCCATGAGAAGGCCTGGGTGAGATAGCCGCCCAGCGTCGGGCCGAGCGTCGGCGCCATGGTCGCCACGAGCCCGATCATCACGCTGACCCCGGCCTGGCGTTCGCGCGGGAAGAGCG
Source organism: Arenibaculum pallidiluteum (assembly GCF_017355985.1). Classification (GTDB taxonomy): domain Bacteria; phylum Pseudomonadota; class Alphaproteobacteria; order Azospirillales; family Azospirillaceae; genus Arenibaculum; species Arenibaculum pallidiluteum. The sequence continues at coordinate 61,001 of NZ_JAFIQU010000025.1, read as the reverse complement.
CATAGCTCGTCGCGAAGACCGTCGGGATCATGGCGCCGCCGAGGAAGCCCTGCAGCGCCCGGAACACGATCATGGATTCGATGTTCGAGGCGAAGGCGCAGGCCAGGCTCATCAGCGTGAACCCGGCGGCGGAGAGGGTGTAGAGGACCCGCGTCGACAGCAGACGGCCCAGGATGCCCGAGAGCGGGATCATGACGACCTCCGCGATCAGGTAAGAGGTCTGGATCCAGGAGATCTCGTCCGCGGAGGCCGAAAGGCCGGCCTGGATCTCGGACAGGCTGCTCGAGACGATCTGGATGTCCAGGATCGCCATGAACATGCCGAAGGTCATCGCCAGAAAACCCAGCTGATCCCGCGTCGAGACGACACGCGGGGCCGGGGCAGCGGCGGATGCCTGCATGGCGGCGGGCGGGGTCCCGGCCGTGCCCGCGGCGGCGCCGGTGGCCGAAGCGTCGGGCACCGCTAGCGGACCCCCGCGCCCTCGGCCGGGGCGGCTGCGGCGACCTTGGCCGCGCCGGCCGTCCCGTCGCCGCGCCCGCGAATGTCCACCGACACCTCGACCGACAGGCCAGGCCGCAGACTGCCCGCCAGCGGGTTGTCGGTGTCCAGGCGGATGCGCACGGGCAGGCGCTGCACGATCTTGGTGAAGTTGCCGGTCGCGTTCTCGGGCGGGAGCAGGCTGAACTGGCTGCCGCTCGCCGGCGCGAAGCTTTCGACGACACCGGGAACCGGCACGCCCGGGAACGCGTCGACCAATACCTCGACCCGCTGTCCCGGCCGCATGCGGGCGACCTGGGTCTCCTTGAAATTGGCGACCACGTGGACCTGGGGCAGAGGCACGACGGCCATGAGCTGCGCGCCGGGGCGCACCTGCTGGCCGAGCTGCACGGCCCGGTTCCCCACGACGCCGGCGACCGGGGCGCGGATCACCGTGTCCTCGAGCTCCCGCCGGGCAAGGTCGGCGCGGGCCTCGGTCTCGCGGATGCGGGCGATCGCCTCGGCCCGGCCGGCCTCGACGACGCCGAGCTGGTCGCGTTCGGCCGCCGCGGCGGCGCGGGCGCGCTGCAGGGCTGCCTCGGCCTTGCGCAGGTCGGCCTCGGCCAAGTCGAAGCGCTGCCGGGTCACATTGTCCGTGCTGATCAGGCTGCGGGCGCGTTCCCAGTCCTGGCGGGCCCGGCGCAGATCGGCCTCGGCCGCCGGGATGTCCGCGTCGCGCTGGGCGATCAGCGAGCGCTCCAGCGCAACCCTGCTCTCGATGGTGAGAAGGGCGGCCCGCGCCGCCTCGACAGCCGCCGTGGCCTCGTCGAGCCTCGCCCGGTAGTCGGCATCGTCAAGCCGCAGCAGGACCTCCCCCGCGGCGACGGGCTGGTTGTCGCCGACCAGCAGTTCGAGGACGGTGCCCGACACCTTGGGCGTCAGCACCGTGATGTCGCTCTCGATCTGGGCGTTGTCCGTGGATTCCAGAAAGCGGCCCGTGGTCCACCATCCCCATCCCGCATAGCCCCCGCCCCCCAGAATGCCCAGTGCCATCAGGGGAAGGAGGATCTTGCGCATGGCGGTAGCGTCCAACGGAGGGTTCGATGTCGGTAAAAACTGAACGGTTCAGTTTGTAATATGAGGTTGCCGACGGCCTATGGACTTGTCAACGGGAAACTGAACGGTTTAGTTTAGCCCCATGAGCATGACCCAACACGTACCCGCGCGGGCATCCGAAGCTGGCCCTGCCGCTGGGTCCAAGCCGGCCCAGATCCTGGCGGCTGCCCGGACCGTCTTCATGGAGCAGGGCTTCGGCGCTGCCAGCATGGACGCGATCGCCAAGGTGGCGACGGTCTCGAAGGCGACGCTGTACGCGCATTTCGAAAGCAAGGAGCAGCTCTTCGCCGACATGGTCCGGGCGGAGTGCGTGAAGCACGCGCGCCTCATGGAGGCGGCGGAGTGCGACGAAAGGGATCCGCGGGCGGCGCTGACGGAGATCGGCGCGGCGTTCCTCGGCCTGCTGATGTCCGCGCCCGCCCTGGCGGTCTACCGGATGGTCGTCTCGGAGACCCCGCGCTTCCCCGAACTCGGCCGGGTCTTCTTCGCCTCCGGGCCCGCGCGGGTACGCGAGCGGATCCTCGCCTACCTGGCCGAGGCCGGGCGCCGCGGCCTCCTTTCGGTGCCCGACCCAGCGGTCGCAGCCGAGCAGTTCATCGGGCTCCTGATGGTGCCGCTGCACATGCACCGGCTCCTCGGCGTCATCGAGGAGCCCGACGAGGCGCGGCTCCGCGTCGCGGTGGATCGCGCCGTCGAGACCTTCATGCGCGCCTACGGGCGGGGCGGCTGAGCGCGGCCCCGCCCGCGCCGTCGCGCAGCCGTCAGGTCAGCAGGACCAGCAGCACAACGATCAGCACGATAAGACCCGTGCCGCCCATCACGTACATCGTCCCCTCCGAACTGGTTCCAAACTTGGAACGGATTGTCCCCGCCTGCCGTTCCGGGCAGGCTCGTGGCCCCCGGAGGACGTGACGGCGATGCTCGAGATCTACGTGGATGGCGACGCCTGCCCGGTGAAGGACGAGGTCTGCAAGGTCGCGCGTCGGCACGGCCTGACTGTCCATATCGTGGGAAACCGGTGGCTGCGCGGCTACGATGACCCGGCGATCCGGCAGGTCGTGGTGCCGGAGGGCCCGGACGCGGCCGACGACTGGATCGCCGAGCGGATCGGCCGCGGCGACATCGCCGTGACCGCCGACATCCCCCTGGCGAAGCGCTGCCTGGACCGCGGCGCCAGGGCGCTGGGTCCGACGGGGCGCCCCCTCACGCCGGATTCTATCGGAATGGCGCTCGCCATGCGCGACCTTTCCGCCCATCTGCGGGAGACCGGGGAGATCACCGGCGGGCCGTCCGGCTTCACCCGCCAGGACCGCTCGCGCTTTCTCTCCGCGCTCGAGGACGCGATCCAGGCGGTCCGGCGCGGGCGCTGAGGCCGGGGTCGCGGCATGCTCCCGACGGCGGAAACCGGCGGCCAGTCACGAGGCGGATCCATGACCCTGACGGAGCAACTCTGGCAACTGCTCTACGGCGGCTCCCCCTTCGCCGGGTTCGCCTCCGACCTTCGTCCCGACCTGGAGAGCTGGCCCTCGGACTTGTCCCTGATTGACCGAGCGATCGACGTCCTGCAGCCGGACCTGATCGTCGAGGTCGGGAGCTGGAAGGGCCGCTCGGCAGTCCACATGGCGCGGCGCGCTTCCGCGTTCCGCCCGCTTACCATGGTCTGCGTGGACACCTGGCTGGGTTCGGTCGAGCATTGGCTGAACCCGGAATGGAAAGCCTCGCTGCTGATCCGGAACGGGCGGCCACGGATCTACGATCAGTTCATGGTGAACGTCGTCGATGCCGGTTGCGCCGATTCCGTGGTGCCGATGTCCATGCCCAGCGCCCAGGCCGCGGAGATCCTGCGGGCCCTGGGCCTGTCGATCCCGATGGTCTATCTGGACGGCGCCCATGACTTCGACTCGGTGCGCCAGGACATCGCGGCGTGGTGGCCGCTGGTGCGCCCCGGGGGCATCCTGATCGGCGACGACTACATCGAGCCCTGGTACGGCGTGATCGATGCAGCCGACGACTTCATGCGCGCCGGGGTCGGCATCGCCAACAAGGGCGTTCTCGGCAGCAAGTGGTTCGCCCAGAAGGAGGGCGGCTCGGGCTGAGACGGCCCGGCCGCCCGGCTGTTGGAAGGGGATCGGACCCACCAGCATCGGAGAAGCCCCGTGGCGCAAGACCGGAACCGGCCCGAGACCAAGGACAAGCCCGAACCCGCCGAGGACGGCCGCGAGAAGACCTTGACCGAGAAGGAAGAGGACGAGACCGGAGGCGCCAACAAGCAGGTGCCGGGTCCCGTCTACGACGTGTAAGGACCACCATGGACGCCGCCGAGGACGAGATCCGCCGCCGGGCCCATGCGATCTGGGAGGCGGAGGGCCGGCCCGAGGGTCGCCACGACGAGCATTGGCGGCAGGCCGCGTCCGAGCTCGGCCTGCCGACCCTGTCGGCTGCGGCCGCCGGGCGCCGCGATGCCCCCGCGGCCGAGGATCCGGTCTCGCCAGGCGCGTCGAGCCGCGGCCACATGGCAAGGGCCCGCCGCAAGGACGCGACCTGAGCGCTCCGCGCGGACGGCTCCCTGGCAGAAGCCAAGCCCCCGTCCGCGCATCGGCCCCCTCCCCCGGACGCCTAGGCCCGGAACAGGCGAGGTCGCTGCGATGACGGATTGCTGAGAAGACTAACGGCTGGCATGGTCGGCTGGGGAGGTCGTCGCGCAGGCGGACGGCCGGAACCCCGGGGGGAGCCGCATGCGCATCTGCCGTTTCAACGAAGACCGCCTCGGCGTCGTGGAGGGAGACGAGATCCTCGACGTGAGCGAAGCTGCCACCGTGCTGCCCGTCCTGCGATGGCCCCTGCCCCGGGGTGATCTGCTGATCGCCAACCTGCCGCGCGTCATGGAGGAAATCGAGCACCTGCGTGCCGGAGCGCGGCGGGTGCCGCTTTCCTCGGTCAGGCTGCTGAGCCCGGTCGCGAACCCGACAAAGATCGCGGCAGCCCCCGTGAACTATCTTAAGCACCTCCAGGAGGCCGAGGCCGACGCAGAGACATTCGCGCGCCATCACGTCAGGAAGATCGAGGAGGTCGGCATCTTCCTGAAAGCGTCAAGCTCTCTGGTCGGCCCTGGCGAGGGTGTCGCCATCCGTTTTCCGGACCGGCGCAACGACCATGAGATCGAGCTCGCCGTCGTGATCGGCCGGACCTGCGACCGGGTGCCGGCCGAGCATGCGCTGGACTATGTGGCGGGCTATGCCATCGCCGTGGACATGACGCTGCGCGGGCCCGAGGAGCGTTCCATGCGCAAGTCCATCGACAGCTACTCGGTCCTGGGTCCCTGGCTGGTGACGGCCGACGAGATTCCCGATCCCGCGCGGCTCTCCTTCGAACTCGGCGTGAACGGCGAGGTGCGGCAGAACGCCAATACCCGCGACCTCGTGATCGGGATCCCGCAACTGATCGCCTGGTGCTCGTCCTTCTACACCCTGTACCCAGGCGACGTGCTGATGACGGGCACGCCCGAGGGCGTCGGCCCGGTGGCGCCCGGGGACCGAATCCTGGCCAGCTTCGAAGGCATCGGCCGGATGGAGGTCACCGTCCGGGCCGCGGAATGACGCCCGCGGCAGGGCACCGCGACAAGCAGAGGAGACGCATCTTGGACACGCATCCACAGAACGCCGTCGACGCCGAAACCAGGGCGCGGCGCCAAGCTTTTTACGACAGGATCGGCCCGCACGCCATGGCGCCCCTGTGGGAGGTTCTGCGCGGGCTGGTCCCGCCCGAGCCGCGGCCTGTCGCCAAGGCGCATGTCTGGCGCTGGGACCTCGTGCGCGACTGCCTGATGGAGGCGGGACGGCTGCTGACGGCGGAAGAGGCCGAGCGCCGCGTGCTCGTCCTCGAGAACCCGGCCTATCGCGGCCAGTCGCGCGCCACCTCAACTCTCTATGCCGGCGTGCAACTCGTCCTCCCGGGCGAGGTGGCGCCCGCGCACCGCCATACCCAATCGGCCCTGCGCTTCGTGCTGGAGAGCAGCGGCGGCTACACCGCCGTGGGCGGCGAGCGCACGACGATGCGGCCCGGCGACTTCGTCACGACCCCGGCCTGGTCCTTCCACGACCACGGCAACGACACCGACGGTCCGGCCTTGTGGATGGACGTGCTCGACCTTCCCATCGTCTCGTTCTTCGAAGGCGGCTTCGCGCAGCACCACAACGACGCGCGCCAGTCGATCACGCGGCCGGAGGGCGACGCCCTGGCCCGCTACGGCTCGGGCCTGCTTCCGCTGGAGGGCGGCAGCCCATACGGCAAGAGCTCACCGGTCTTCAACTACCCCTACGAGCGGAGCCGCGAGGCGCTGGGGCGCCTGTCCCGAAGCGGCGATCCCGACGCGCACTGGGGCTATACGCTGCGCTACGCAAACCCGCTGGACGGCGGCTGGGCGCTTCCGACCATCGCATCCTGGATGACGCATCTGCCTGCCGGCCTTTCGACGGCGCCGGCGCGCTCAACGGACGGCCTGATCTGCGCGGTCGTCGAGGGCCGCGGCACCGTCTCGGCCGGCGAGCAGAAGTTGAGCTTCGGACCGCGCGACATCTTCGTCGTGCCGAACTGGACCTGGCGGACCTTTCGCGCCGAAGAGGACTGCTTCATGTTCTTCTGCTCCGACCGCGTCGTCCAGGAGAAGCTGGGGCTCTGGCGCGACGAGCGCGGACGCGCCTGATCGTCGCCCCAGGCAGCGTTAGACGAGGCCGAGGAGCCGCGGGAGGAAGAGGACCAGCCCAGGAAAGGCGATCAGCACGGCGACGCGCACGAGGTCGGCCAGGATGAAGGGAAGAATGCCCTGGATCACGGTCGGCAGCTTCAGATCCGGCATCACTGCCTGGATCACGAACAGATTCATTCCGATCGGCGGCGTGATCAGCCCGATCTCCGCCACCGTCACGACGATGATGCCGAACCAGACGGGATCATAGCCGAGCCCGGTGACGAGCTGGTACATCGGCACTACCGTGAGCAGCACCATGGACAGGCTGTCCATGAAGCAGCCGAGCACAACGTAGAAGAGGACCACCAGCAGCAGAATGCCGAGCGGCGGCAGACCCGAGCCCTGGATCGCCTGGGTCAGCGTCGCGGTGAGGCCGCTGAGCTCGATGAAGTAGTTGAAGACGCTCGCCCCGATCAGGATCAGGAAGATCATGCCGGACATCCCGGCCGTCTCGGCGATGCCCCGGCGCAGCACCGCGGCGCTGAGCCTGCCGCGGAAGAAGGTGACGAGGAGCGTGCCGCCGGCACCGACCGCGGCGGCCTCGGTCGGCGAGAAGACTTGCCCGTAGATGCCGCCGATGACCACGACGATCAACAGCGCCGCGTCCCAGATGCGCAGCAGTGCCCTCCCCCGCTGGCGCCAGGGCAGCCGCGGCCCCGGTGGCGCCAGATGCGGCCTGCGCGTCACCTGCAGGAGAACCGCCGCCATGTACAGCGCCGTTGCGACCAGCCCCGGGATCAGGGCTGCCGAGAAGAGCGCCCCAATCGACTGCCCCGTCAGAAGTGCGTAGAGCGCCAGGATGATCGAGGGCGGGATCAGCACGCCCAGCGTCCCTCCAGCCGCCACCGAGGCCGAGAGCAGGCTGTCGGCATAGCCGCGCGCCCGCATCTCCGGCATTGCGACGCGACCCATGGTGGCGGCCGTCGCGAGAGACGACCCGCAGATCGCGCCGAAGCCCGCGGAGGCGCCGATCGTCGCGATGGCGACGCCGCCGCGCCAATGGCCGACCAGCGCCTGCACCCCGCCGTAGAGATTTCCCGAGAGGCCGGAGAAGGCCGCGAAGACGCCCATGAAGATGAACAGCGGCACGATCTCCATACCGGCGCTCGACACCGCCTCGAAGGGCAGGTTCGCCAGGATGTAGGAGGCTTGCGCCCATCCGCCGAGCGCGATCGAGCCGATCACCCCGACGAAGGCCATGGCGAGCGCGATCGGCACCCGCACTGCGATCAGGCCGAGCACGGCGAGGAAGCCGATGATCCCCGCGAGACCGGAACTCATCCGAACGGCTCCTCATGGGTGGCGCTGCCGGTCCTGAGGGCCAATCCGGCCCGCCAGAGACAGGCCAGTATCGCGAGGCCGAGGCCGGCCAGAAAGATGGCGTCGTAGAGAACGACGGGCAGGCGCAGGTTCAGCGTCGTGTCCCCATAGGCGAGGTGGATGGCCGCGCTCTGCCAGGCGAGCCAAGCGAGGAACGCGAAGAAGACCGCACCCGCGAGCGAGGTTGCGACTTCCATCGCCGTCTGCAGGCGCGGCGGAAACCGCTCGACCAGCAGGTCCACGCTGACATGCGTGCCGCGGATGAAGCCGTAGGGGATCGAGGCGGACGCCGCCGTGACGAGGCAGAGCCGGGTGATGTCGGCGGTGTCCACGAAGGCGCCGCCCACGACCCTGCGCCAGACGATGTCCGCAACGGTCAGCAGGATCGCCACGACGAGGCTGGCCACCCCCAGCACGGCGCAGAGCCAGACGAACCGCGCCAGGGCATCGCGCGGCCGCGCGATGCCCGAGCCCGCCTCAGGCGCGTCGCCTCCCAGTCCCATGTCCGTCATTCCCGCAGCGTCACCCCGTGGCTTCACCTAGACTTCTGCTGCGCCAGCTGGAGCATCTTCTGGTACAGCGCCTCGGGATCCTTCACGCCCTCCGCCTTCACGCTCTGGAGATACTGCGCGATCATGGGCTGAAGCTGCTGGCGCCACTGCTCGCGCGTCTCCTGGCCGACCTCGACGACGGCATGGCCGCGCTTCACTGCGTCCTGCTTGCCGATCGCGTCCCACTTGTCCCACCACGGGCCGATCTTCGGCTGCAGGGCGTCGCCGGTCGTCTCGTCGATGACCTGCCGCACCTCCTGGGGAAGGGCGTCGTAGCTGCGCCTGTTCATCACGGTATAGAAGGCGGCGGCGTAGAGCCGGGCGTCCGTATGATGCTTCAGCACTTCGTTGGCGCGCACGGCGGCCACGAGATCCCAGGTCGTGGCCAGACCGTCCAGCGCGCCGCGCTCCAGGCTCTCGTAGATCTGGGCGGGCGGCATGCCGACGGGGCTCGCACCGAGGAACTCCAGCATCGCGTTGACGGCCGGGCCGGGCGAGCGGATGCGCATGCCGCGCAGATCCTCGAGCGTGCGCACGGGGCGGTTGACCGTGTGGAACAGCCCGCCATGGTGCGTCATCAGCATGAGCACCTTGAAGTCGTCGTACTCGTTGCCGAGATCGCCGCTCCGGTAGAGCTGCCAGAGGGCGGCCGAGCCCGCCTCGGCCCGCTCGACGACGAAGGGCAGCTCGATGAGCGAAGTGTGCGGGAACCGGCCGCGCGGGATGCCCGACAGGCCGAAAGCGATGTCGACGATGCCCGCGCGGGCCTGGTCGGCCTGGCGCTCGGCCTTGCCGAAGGCACTGCTGACGGGGAAGATCTCGAAATTGACGGCGCCGCCGGTGCGCGCCTTCACCTCCTCGGCCCAGGGCCGCAGGAAGTCGGTCTCGATCCCGTGGGTCGGCGCCAGATAATGGCTGATCTTCAGGACGCGCCGCTGCGCCCGGACGATGGCGGGCATGGACACGGCCCCCGCAAGGGCGGCGGATCCCGCCAGAAAGGCGCGACGGGTCGCGATCGATGCCATCTGCATTCCTCCCGATTTATTTCAATCGGTTATGGCACCAATCGTTATCACCGACAATGGTTCGCAGGGCGACCGATCAGAAGCGCCGCGGAGGGCGGGCGCGCCCGGACCCAGCCCCTCAGATCTCCACCTGGGTGCCCAGCTCGAGGACGCGGTTGACCGGCAGCCGGAAATAGTCCGGGGCCGAGCTGGCGGCGCGGGACAGCACCGCGAAGGTCTTCGCCCGCCAGGGCGGCAGCGATGAGCGGCCCGCCGGCACGACGATCTCCCGGCTGAGGAAGTAGGAGGTCGAGAGCGGCTCGTAGAAGAAGCCGAGCTCGTCCCGCTTGGCGTTGGCCAGCGCCTTCGGCACGTCCGGATCCTCCATGAACCCGAAATTCAGCAGGATCCGGTGAAGCCCGTCGCTGAGCTTCTCGGCCTCCACCCGCCGCTCCGGAGGGACCGTCGGGCTTTCGGAGACCACGACCTTCAGCAGCACGACCCGTTCATGCAGGACCTGGTTGTGCTTGAGGTTGTGCAGCAGCGCGGGCGGCACGCCGTCCGCGGCCGAGGTCAGGAACACGGCCGTGCCCTTGACGCGCACGGCGCGGCCCGACAGCGCACCGATGAACTCGGCCGCGGGCGGCGCGTCGGCGATGATGCGCTCGCGCATGGTGTCGCGCCCGCGCTTCCATGTCCGCAGCACCGTGAAGAGCACGACCCCGACCGCCAGGGGGAACCACCCGCCATGGGTGATCTTGGTGGCATTGGCCAGGAAGAACGCCAGGTCGACCAGGGCGAAGGATCCGGCGGCGATCATGGCGATGCGCTTTCGCCATCCCCAGAGATGGACCATCACGAAGCCCAGCATCACCGAGGTGATCAGCATGGTGCCCGTGACCGCGATGCCGTAGGCCGACGCCAGGTTGCTGGAGGACTGGAAGCCGAGGACCAGGCCGGTCACGCCGGCCAGCAGCATCCAGTTCACGAAGGGCAGGTAGATCTGGCCGATCTCGCGCTCGGAGGTGTGGATGATCGTCATGCGCGGCAGGTAGCCGAGCTGGATGGCCTGCCGCGTGACCGAGAAGGCGCCGGTGATCACCGCCTGGGACGCGATCACCGCCGCCGCGGTCGCGAGGCCCACCAGCGGCAGGGCCGCCCAGTCCGGCGCCATGCGGAAGAACGGGTTCTCGACCGCCCCGGGATCCGACAGGAGCAGCGCGCCCTGGCCGAAATAGTTCAGCAGCAGCGACGGCCAGACCAGCAGGTACCAGGCAAGCCGGATCGGCAGCTTCCCGAAATGCCCCATGTCGGCATAGAGCGCCTCGGCCCCGGTCACGGCCAGGACGACGGAGCCGAAGGCCAGGAAGGCCGTGAAGCCGTCCTGGGCGATGAAGCTCAGCGCATAGTGGGGCGACACCGCCAGCAGGACGCCCGGCGCGTTCCCGATATTGGCGATGCCGAGCCAGGCGAGCGTCAGGAACCAGAGCAGCATGACGGGACCGAACAGCTTGCCGACCATCGCCGAGCCATGCCGCTGGATCATGAAGAGCAGGACCAGGACCACCAGCGTCAATGGCTCGACCGCGCTCGCGAGCTCCGGCCGCCCGACCTGCAGGCCCTCCACCGCGCTCAGGACGGAGATCGCCGGGGTGATGACGCTGTCGCCGTAGAACAGCGCGGCGGCGAAGATGCCGCAGGCCCCGACTGCGGCGGCCAGGCCGGGCAGCCGCTCCACCGCGCGCCCCAGCAGCGCCAGCAGCGCCAGGCTGCCGCCCTCGCCGCGGTTGTCCGCCCGCATGATCAGGGCGACGTACTTGATCGAGACCACCACCATCAGCGACCAGAAGACGAGGGACAGCACGCCGAGGACGTGCGCCCGGTCGAGCACCAGCGGATGCGGCCCCGCGAAGGTCTCCTTGATCGCGTAGAGCGGGCTGGTGCCGATGTCGCCGAAGACGACGCCGATGGCCCCGACGAGCAGGGTGCCGAAGGACGAGCGGCGATGCTCGGCCGCGTCGGGGGTCAGGGTCTGCGAGGTCATGACGATCCTTGTTTGGCGCCATATAAGACCATTTTGCGCCTGCGAAAAGCAAAAGAGGCCGCCCCCGACGACGTTGCGTCGCAGGGAGCGGCCTCTTCACAGGTCACGGCCAGGCTCCGTCGGGGCCGGGCAATGCCCATCCGGGCTCAGGCGCCTTCGGCGCGCGCCTCCCGCCCGGCGGGCTGGCCCGCCTCGTCCGTGCCCCGGCGCAGCCGGTGCTCGCCGAGATAAAGGAGGATCGGCGCCGCGATGAAGATGGAGGACGAGGTCGCCAGCACCACGCCGAACAGCAGGACCAGGGCGAACTCCTCCAGCGCCTCGCCGCCGAACAGTGCCAGCGGCACGATCGACAGGAAGATCGCGAGAGAGGTTGCGATGGTCCTTCCCATGGTCTCGTTGATGCTGCGGTCGATCAGCTCGCCCAGCGGCATCTTCCGGTAGAGCCGCAGGTTCTCGCGCACCCGGTCGTAGACCACGACCTTGTCGTTGATCGAGAAGCCCATGATCGTGAGGATCGCCGCGATGGCCACCAGATTGAATTGGAGGCCCGTCAGGGCGAAGAAGCCGATCGTCTTGGTCACGTCCAGCAGCATGGTCACGACCGCGCCCACGCCGAACTGCCATTCGAAGCGGAACCAGATGTAGCCCAGCATGGCGACCGCCGCGATCGCCAGCGCGATCATGCCGTCGCGGAACAGCTCGCCGCTGACCGAGGCGCCGACGGATTCGACCCGGCGCACCGTGGTGCCCGGGAACTCCCGGGCCAGGGTTTCCTGGACGGTCCGGACGGCGGTCTGCTGCTGCGCCTCGCCGCCGGGCTGGCGCTCGAGGCGGATCAGCACGTCGGTGGGCGCGCCGAACTGCTGGAGCTGCACGGGGCCGAGGTTCAGCCGGCCAACGGACTCGCGAAGCGTCGCGAAGTCGGCGGGCTGCTCGGTGCGGATCTCGATGGCGATGCCGCCCGCGAAGTCGATGCCGTAGTTCAGCCCCGGCTTGAAGAACAGCCCGATGGAGGCCAGGCTGAGGATCACCGACATGATCAGCCCCGCCTTCTTGCCCCGCATGAAGGGGATCTTCGTCTCATGGGGCAGCAGCTCGAAGCGCGAGCTGACCGGCAGCGCCGCCGGCCGCTTGCGCCGCAGCCAGTTCACCATCAGCAGCCGCGTCACGACCGTCGCCGTGAACATCGAGGTCAGGATGCCGAAGGTGATGGTGACCGCAAAGCCGCGGATCGCGCCCGTACCGACCGCGTACAGGATCGCCATCTTGATCAGCGTCGTCAGGTTCGAGTCCGTGATCGTCGCGAAGGCGCGGGAGAACCCGGCCTCCATCGCCGCGAAGGGCGAGCGGCCGCGCCGCGTCTCCTCGCGGATGCGCTCGTTGATCAGGATGTTGGCGTCCACCGACATGCCGAGGGTCAGCAGGATGCCGGCGATGCCGGGCAGCGTCAGCGTGGCCTCGAGCAGGCTCAGGATCGCCACGGTCAGGAATAGGTTGAAGATCAGCGCGACATTCGCATAGATGCCGAACCGGCCGTACTTCAGCGCCATGAAGCCGACCACCAGCACGAAGCCGACGATGCAGGACAGGATGCCGGCGCGGATGGAATCGGCGCCGAGATCCGGGCCGATGGTACGCTCCTCGACGATGGTCAGCGGGGCCGGCAGGGCGCCGGCGCGCAGCAGCACTGCCAGCTCGGTCGCGGACTGCGCGGTGTAGCTGCCGCTGATCTGGCCGCTGCCGCCGGTGATCGGCTCGCGGATCACGGGGGCGCTGATCACCTTGTCGTCGAGCACGATGGCGAAGGGACGGCCGACATTGTTCCGCGTCACATCGGCAAAGCGCCTGGCGCCCACGGAGTCGAACGAGAAGTTGACGACCCAGCCGCCGGTGCGCTGGTCCATGCTGGCGTTCGCGTCCGACAGGTTGGCGCCGTCCACCTCGACCTTGCGCCGGACCAGCATTCTCTGGCCGCGGGCACTGGAATCCGTGGAGACCAGCCATTCCGTGCCCGGAGGCGCGGTGCCGGTGACGCCCTGGTCGTCGGCGAGCAGGCGGAAGGTCATCTTCGCGGTCTGGCCGAGCAGCCGCTTGATGCGCGACGGGTCGGCGACGCCGGGAAGCTGAACCAGGATGCGCTGTGCCCCCTGGCGCGCGACGATCGGCTCGTTCACGCCGGTCTCGTCGATGCGCCGCCGCACGATCTCGAGCGACTGCTCGACAGCGCGGGAGGCGCGGGCCTGGAGCGCCACATCGGAGAGCCGGATGGTGATCAGCCCGTCGGGCGCGGCGTCGAAGGAGAACTCGGCGCGCGGAACCCCGTCCGGACCGGGCGTCGCCGCCAGCAGGTCGCCCAGCGCGCCGCGCAGCACATCGACCTGGGACGGATCCGACAGCCGCACGGAGACCGCATCGCCGCGCACGCCGAGGTCGGTGTATCGCAGGCCAGCCGAGCGCAGGGCCGTCCGAGCCGCCTCGACCGCCGCGTCAAGGCGCTCGCGCGCGACCGCCTGGGTGTCGACCTCCAGCAGCAGGTACGATCCGCCCTGCAGGTCGAGGCCGAGATTGACATGGGGATGCGGCGCCCAGCTCGGCAGCGTGCCCTGGGGAATGAAGTTGGGGATCGTCAGCAGCACGCCGAGCGCGCAGATCACGACGATCACGGTCGTCTTGAATCGCGAGAAATGAAGCATCGTGTACCTCGCCCCTCCGGGCGTGGGAGACTGTACGTGTCCCAGGCGCCGATGGTGCCGGGGACGTCGGGCAGGACCTGTAGATCAGGCCACTGGCGGTCCCGTCGGCTGACAGGCACCCCGCCGGCCCGCCAGCGCGGCCGGCACGTCCGAGAAGAGGGGCGCGGCCCCGGCGCCGTCGCACGCCGTCGAAGCGGTGCCCAGGGCACCGACGAAGGCCGAGGGAGGGTCCAGCTCGGCCGGCGTCGGAAGCCAGGGCTTCGGAGAGGCCAGGGTTGCCCTTCGCGGGTCCGGGCGGCCGATGCCCTTGGCGAGCCCGTCGCGCTCGGCCCGCAGAAGCGGCGCCTCGGCCCCGACGCCCAGAGCGCCGGCGACCTGCGAGCCGCCCCGCCCACCCGGCGGGCCCGAGCCCAGTGCCAGAAGGACGAAGACGGCAGAGGCCAGCGCGGCAATGGCCCGCGAGACCGGGGCGGAGCCCCGGACGCGCAGCATCCATTTCGTCGAAAAGGATCCCGGGCCGGCCATCGGCCGCACCATGGACCAGCGCGGCCATGTTGTACACCGCGATATACGGAGCCTAATGAGGGACACCGATGGGTCTTCCCGCCCTCCGGCACTGGGGGCACGGCCGGTCGCGGAGCCGCGCCGTGGTGCGGAGCGGCCGTGCCGGTTGTTGAACCCGGCGGGACGATGCCGACACGGGGGAACGCCGCCATGCCCGACCCTGCCAGCGCCCCGCACGCCGGGGACTTTCCTCATGTGGTGGTGATCGGCGCCGGCTTCGCCGGGCTGAGCCTGGCGCAGACCCTGGGCGGCAGCGGCATCCGGGTCACGGTGATCGACCGGCGCAACTACCATCTCTTCGTGCCGCTGCTCTATCAGGTGGCCACCGCGGCGCTGTCGCCGGCGGACATCGCCGAACCCATCCGGCACGTCCTGAACCGCCATCGGAACGTCGAAGTGATCCTGGGCGAGGTCGTCGGAATCGACGTCGAACGCCGCATGGTCCGCCTGGCCGAGGGCGGCTTCGTGCCCTATGACCGGCTCGTGATCGCGACCGGCTCGACCCACAGCTATTTCGGCCGGGACGAATGGGCGCGCCATGCCCCTGGTTTGAAGACCATCGAGGATGCCCGGACGATCCGCACCCGGCTGCTCACCGCCTTCGAGCGCGCCGAGATGTGCCCCGACGGGGAGCGGCGCGGGATGCTGATGACCACCGTGGTGGTCGGCGGCGGACCGACCGGCGTCGAGATGGCGGGCTCGATCGCGGAGCTGGCGCGCCATACCCTGGCGCGCGACTTCCGGCGCATCGATCCCCGGGCCGCCAAGGTATACCTGGTGGAAGCCGGCCCCCGGATCCTGCCGAGCTTCCCCGAGCCGCTCGCCTCCTACGCGCACCGCGCGCTCGAGCGCAAGGGGGTGACGGTGCTGACCGGGCGCAAGGTTGTGGACATCGGGCCCGAGCAGGTCCAGGTGGACACGACCCTCATTCCGGCCGGCACGATCGTCTGGGGCGCCGGCGTCGCCGCATCGCCCGCCGGGCGGTGGCTGGGCGTGGAGACCGACCGCGCCGGGCGCATCCGGGTGGCGCCCGACCTGTCGGTGCCGGGGCTGGACGGGGTCTATGCGCTGGGCGACACGGCGCTGGCCATGGGCGAGGACGGCAGCCCCCTGCCCGGCTTGGCCCAGGTCGCCAAGCAGCAGGGCGAGCATCTCGGGCGGGCGCTGGCAGCCAGCATCCGGCACGGCGAGCCCATGCCGCCCTTCCGCTTCCGGAACCGCGGCAACACGGCGATCATCGGGCGAAACGCCGCCGTCTTCGACTTCGGACGACGCCAGCTCAGAGGCTTCCTCGCCTGGGTGCTCTGGGCCATCGTCCATGTCTATCTGCTCGTCGGCTTCGAGAAGCGCCTGCTGGTCAGCATCCAATGGCTCTGGCGCTATGCGACCCATCAGCGCGGCGCCAGGCTGATCACCGACCCGGCACCGGGAGAGGCGAGCACCCCGGCCGTGGCAGCACCCATGCGCGGGACGGCAGCCGTCCCCCGCGGCCGGAGCTGAACGCCGCCTGCACCAAAGAACCTGCCGTCTGCAGAGAAGCCGCAGGCCGGCGGAATTCCCGACGCTGCGGCGCCACCGCGGTATTGAGCCGGAATGGGCGTCCGCCCGAAGGAACGGGGGACGCGCAGGGGGACCGGGAGATACCCGCCTTGCCGTCGAGACTGAGCCGACGGCCGGCGGCGCGCCGCGGAACTGGGAGACTTGGCATCAGGCGCCGGCGACCGACCTCATGGAGTGGACGGTCAGCAGCCCACCTCCCATGCACGCATTCAACGAGTTGCCCCGGATCTCCTGAACAGCGATCCCGGCCGATCCGAGCTGGTGCTGGCCAGCTCGGACCGTTCTTTGTCTCAGCACGCGCAGGGCCGCGTTAACCCATGGCGGCCATGGTGAAACCCTTCGAGCAAGTCTTGCACGGGTCTCACCATGCGCCTCGCCTTCTTCGTCTTCGCGACCCTCGCCTCGGTTGGCTTCGCCGCCGGCCGCTTTGCCCCGCCGCAGGAAATCCACGTCGCCGCGGCCGGATCTGCCGATCAGCAAGCCGCGACCGCGGTGTCCGACGCCCTGCCGACGGATCGCTGAGCCCGATCGGTACGGCTACGCGCGCGCATCTTCCTGCGGTGCTCCGGGATCCCGGTCGACGAACCTGCCGACTGGAAACGCGGTCGCGACGCGCAGCCCCCCGACCGAGGACAGGCTGCGCATGCTGCGCCGCAGCTCCAGACGGAACTGCCGGACCACGTTGCGATCGCTGGCCTCGGCGCCCTCTCGCAGAAGCGTCAGCGCATGCAGGGCGTAAAGGCCAAGCAGGAAGGCAAAGACGAAGAAGAACTCCCAGTTGCGCAGACGCATCGCGACGGCCTGGAGGTCCTCCTCGGGCGCCATCCAGTGGATTACCAGCGAGAACTCGCGCGCTGCAAACCATTCGGCGAAGAGGCCGCCGACGATCGGCGCGATTCCAGCCGCCAGCGACCCCGAGAGACTAACCGCCGCCAGATAAGCGGTCGCCCTTCCCGAAGGGGCCATCTTCAGTCCGATGTTTCCGACGGCGAGGCCGGTCCCGCCGGTCGCGGCCCCCATCATGGCGTGGATCAGGATCAGAATGGGAAAGGTGTAGGCGTGCCGCTCCGGCAACGCGCTGAAGGGCAGTGCCAGCACGCACCCAAGAAAGACCGGGGCCGCCAATCCCAGGATCGATTTGTTCGAGAGCTGATCCGACAGCCGTCCCCACAGGCCGAGCGTCAGCGCGTTCGCGAGCTGGCTGACGGCCCAGAGCACCACGACCTCGCCCATGCCGAAACCGAGTTGCTGCAGAAGGTAGACCGTGAAGAAGGGGGCGGCTAGGTTCGTTGCGAAATTCCACGACACCATGAAGACGATGAGCTGCCGGAAGTCGGGGTCCTGGAAGGGCTCGCGCAGGGCCCGAAGCAGCGGTGGCTGCGCCTCGCGCGGGGCCATGACGGGTTCCGGGACGCGCGACAGCCACCACGAGCTGACGAAGCCTGCCAAGGCGGCCATCACGAACGCCGCCGAATAGGCATCGGCCTTGTCCGAGGACGGCCAGTGATCGACCGCCGCTCCCACCGCGAGACCGCTGATCAGGGCGAAGCTCGTCGCCCAGAACAGCCTGCGAGCGAAGAAGGTGCCCAGCCCTTCCCTCGGAAGGAACTCGTGCATCCAGGAGTTCCAGGAGCATGCCCCGACCGCCCCCAGCACGCCGACGCAGACCTGGCCCGCCACGAGGAGACCGAGCGCCAGGGACCGGTCTTCGATCAGGGGGAGGCACGCCATGCCGAGGATCAGGACACGGCCGCCGGTGATCGTTAGGACGGCGATCTTCCGGCGCTGCCGGATCCGTTCCACGAGACCGATGGCCGGTATCTGGGCAAGCTGCGCGAAGAAGGGAATCGCCGCAAGCACGCCAATCAGACGGGGACCGGCTCCCAGCGCGAGCGCAAGCCCCACCAGCATGACGCCCCCCGAGAGCGTTCCCACGACGTTGGCCCAGGCGCCGTCCTGCACGAGCGCACGCTTGCCGCGCTCTACATCGGACGGAAGGATCACGGAATCCGGCTTGAGGTTCATGGGCTACGGGGGACTCTGGATTGGGGGTTGATCCGGCGCGCCCGTTCAGGAACGCGGGCTCCGCTTCGGCCAGGAAGGCATCAGGAGGCTTTCCGGCGTGCCACGGTCTGGTCGCCCGTTTCGGATCGGCGAAGCAGGTCCCGGTAGACGGTCAAGGTTTCTGCGGCCATGCGCGTGGCGCTGAAGGGGCCCGCGGCAGCGGCACGTCCGAGCTCGACGAGACGTGCGGCAAGGGCCGGGTTCGAGAGCAGCTCGCAGACGGCCCCGGCAAGCCCCTGGGCATCGCCCGACGGAACCAGCAGCCCGGTCTCGCCATGGTTCACCACTTCGGCGGTTCCGCTGACCCTGGTCCCGACCACCGGCAGTCCCGAGGCCATTGCCTCGATAGCCACCAGCGGCAAGCCCTCGTAGCGCGAGGGCAGCACGAACAGGTCGCAGGCCCGCAGCAGGTCCGGCACGTCGGTGCGCCGCCCGAGCCAGACGACATATGGGGTCATGCCGGCCTGATCCAGCATCACCTGCAGCTTGGGCTTCAGCGGACCGGTGCCGACCCACAGGAAGCGTATGTCCGGGAACCTCCCGACGATGGCCGGCATGGCCGAGACCAGGGTCGCATGGTCCTTCTGCTCGGTGAAGCGCGCGACGGTCAGGACCGCAAGCGTCCCAGGCCCTAAGCCGAGCTCGGCGCGAAAGGCTTCGCGCTCGCGCGCCGGCGGCAAGGCGGGAATCCCGTTCCGGACGACGGAGATGTCGACGCCGCTCGGCAGGCCATGATGCAGGAAGCTCGCGCGCGACGCCTGCGACACGCAGATGATGCGGTCCAGATGGTGCAGCATGCGCCTGTGGCGATCAGCCTGCCGGGCGCTCCAGACCTGGTACGGCAGATGCTCGGTGCGCAGGACCACGGGAATGCCGGCCTCTCGAGCGATGCCGGCCGCCGCGGTCGCCTCCCAGGCGATCCCGGCATGGATATGGAAGACATCGACCGACCGGGCGCCGAGCCATGCGAGCAGGCGCCGGCGCGCTCCGTCCGCGAGCTCCCAGGCAAAGACCTCCAGCCCAGCCGCGACCGCTCGATCGATGAACGACTGCCCGGCTGCCGTCGGCGGGCAAATGAAGGACAGCTGGCATTGGTCCTTCAATGCACCAGCCAGTGCCAGCATGTGCTCGCCCATGCCGGACGGCTCCTCGCTGGCCGTGAAAAGGCAGACATGCGGGCGCGCAAGGTGGTCGGGCGAGACGGTTCCCGGTGGCGGCGCCCCGGCCCAAGGGTCCGATCGGAGCTGCATTCCCCATCCGCATTGTGGCCCAGGCCTTCCTCCAACAGCCCCGGTTCTCCTCCAGCCCCGAAGCCGGGAGGTTTCGGAGGAAATACGCATTAGGTGCGCATGCTCGGACCTGATCGCCGCAGGCATGTCCGCCCAAGGGCCATCCCATGGGCGATCGGCGCCGCCGAGGCAGCCCGCACCGGCCTCGCGTATCCCACGGCCTGTGCCGGAAGGTCGCTGCTGGCGACTGCTTCGGGCGGAAGGCGCACCAACTGCATACGCCGGGAAGCCCGAGAGAGTTCTCGGCTGCGGGACGGTTGCCCCTCCCGCAGCCTCGTCGGCGCCTGAACTGCGCCGCGCGGTACCCGCCACGCCCGGAATCGTTTGCCCCGCATGGCCCCTCGGGCCGCTCGAAGACGAGGAGTAAGCCGGTCATGACGTCCCTCGAGATCTGGGGAGGCCTTGAGTGCACGGTCGCCCGCGTCCGCGACGCCTACGTAGACCAGACCGTCATGAACGGCCACGAGCACCGACTGGACGACATCGACAGGTTCGCCTCGCTCGGCATCAAAAGGATCCGTTATCCAGTCCTCTGGGAGCGTGTGGCTCCGGACGATCTTGACCGCGCCGATTGGCGCTGGACGGATCAGCGCCTGAACCGGCTCCGCGAGGTCGGTATCCGACCGATCGTTGGTCTCGTCCATCACGGCAGCGGACCACGGCACACCAGCCTCGAGGACCCCGGCTTTGCGTCCGGCCTCGCCGACTTCGCCGCGCGCGTGGCCGAGCGCTATCCCTGGATCGATGCCTACACGCCGGTGAACGAGCCGCTCACGACGGCGCGGTTCAGCGGG
Source organism: Arenibaculum pallidiluteum (assembly GCF_017355985.1). Classification (GTDB taxonomy): domain Bacteria; phylum Pseudomonadota; class Alphaproteobacteria; order Azospirillales; family Azospirillaceae; genus Arenibaculum; species Arenibaculum pallidiluteum. The sequence goes on along the minus strand of NZ_JAFIQU010000025.1, from coordinate 40,778 downwards.
CTCTACGGGTTCTGGTACCCGCATGCCATGGACGAGCGGCGCTTCCTGCGCATGCTCGTCAACGAAACACTCGCGACGCAACAGGCCATGGCTGCGATCCGCCGCGTCAGTCCCGCGGCACAGCTCGTCCAGACCGAGGATCTCGGCAAGGTCCACAGCACGCCGCAGCTCGCCCATGTGGCGGAGTTCCAGAACGAACGCCGCTGGCTCAGCATCGACCTGCTGCTGGGGCGTGTCGACCATACGCACCTGTTCTGGCCGCGGTTCCAGGCGGCAGGCCTGGCGCGCGAGATCGCAGCGATCAACGATGATCCCTGCCCTCCGGACATCCTGGGATTCAATCACTACCCGACCAGTGAGCGATTCCTGGATCACCGCTACCAGCGGTACGACCGCTGGTCCTGGGGGGCGACGGGCAGGGACCGGTACGCCGACATCGAGGCCATGAGCATACTTGTCGAGGGTCCGGTCGGGCTCGAGCGCCTGCTGTGCGAAGCCTGGGAGCGGTTCGGCCTGCCGATGGCGGTGACCGAGGCTCATGACGGCTCGACCCGCGACGAGCAGCTTCGGTGGCTTCACGAAGTCTGGGAGACCGCCCTCCGGCTGCGTGCAGACGGAATCGACATGCGCGCCGTCACGGTCTGGTCGCTTCTCGGCAGCTATGACTGGAACCGCCTGCTGACGAACTGCGTGGGCTACTACGAACCCGGCCCCTTCGACGTCCGCTCCCCGACGCCGCGCGAGACCGCCCTTGCGGGCCTGGTGCGCCAGCTTGGCGAAAGGGGAAAGGCCGATCACCCGGTGCTGGATAGCCCGGGCAGATGGCATCGCACCGATCGCCTGGCCTTCGCGCCCATCCGATGCTGCCCTTACACCGCCGCGCATCGAAGACGCCCAGGAAGCGTGTCGGCCGGATACGAGCCGCGGCGCCTCATGATCATCGGCCGGACCGGCACCCTGGGGAACGCCTTCGCACGGCTCTGCACACTGCGCGGGCTCCCCTATGACCTGATCGGACGCCGGGAGATCGACATAACCGACGCTTCCGCGGTCATGGGAGCGCTCGCGGCCCGACGCCCGTGGGCCGTTGTCAATGCAGCGGGGTTCGTGGATGTCGACGCCGCCGAGAACTCGGCTGCGGAGACCTGCCGAAGTGCCAATGCCTGCGGCGCCACGACATTGGCAACCGCCTGTGCCGAGGCGGGAATTCCACTCCTGACCTTCTCGTCCGATCTCGTCTTCGATGGAGAAAAGGCTGCGCCGTATGTGGAAAGCGACGCCGTCAATCCGCTGAACGTGTACGGTGCCACAAAGGTCGAGGCAGAGAGAGCAGCCGTGACTTTCGAGCGTGCCCTCGTGGTTCGGACCGGTGCGTTCTTTGGACCCTGGGATTCCAGGAACTTCGTGACCAGGGCACTGCAGGCGCTGCAGCGTGGGCAGCCCTTCGCGGCCCCGCAGGACGTCGTCGTTTCGCCGACCTACGTGCCCGACCTCGTGAGCGCCGCCCTGGACCTGCTCATCGATGGCGAGACCGGCCTCTGGCATCTCGCCAACGCGGGTGCGATCAGCTGGGCCGAACTGGCCCGCGAGGCCGCGCGGCGTGCCAGGCTGGACCCCGGCCTCGTCCGCGGCGTGCCGGTTCACGAGACCGGCTGGCGGGCCCGACGGCCGCTTTACAGCGTGCTCGCGAGCGAACGCGGCAACGTCATGCCCTCCCTCGAGACCGGGCTCGAGGCTTATTTCAGCGCCGTTCCGATGCGCGGTTCGCGGCAGGTCGACCCACTCTGGGCCGGAGCGGACATTGCTTGGCTGAAGGAAGCCTAGAGCCACGCCAACTCGGAAGGAAGTTCGGACGGCCTGGCGCGTCTGACGGCTCACCACTCCGCGAGAGGTCCCCGTGAGCGAGACCAACCAGCTCGCATTGACGCTCGCGGCCATCGGCCCGCTGCTGGTGGTCGCAGGCTTTCTTCGGCTGCCGCCCTCGATCCTTCTTTTCGCCGCGGGGGCGTCTACCGCATGGCTGCCGGGCCTGCCTGCCATGCGGGTGGAACCGGACCTTGTCCTCGGCCTTTTCCTGCCACCCATCATTTACGCCTCGACGGCGCGGGTCTCGTTCCACCTGCTGCGCTTCACGCTGGTCACCGGCCTGCTGGCGGGAGTACTGCTCGCCTTCGCGACCATCGCCGCAGTGGCGTTGGCGAGCCACACCTTGCTGCCCGGCCTTTCCTGGCCCGGCGCGGTGCTGATCGGGATCATCGCGGCAGTCTTCGACACCCGCGCGTTCCATGAGGCCAAGGGGCGCCCGCAGGTGCCACGGGCCGTGGCGGATGCGCTCAAGACCCGAGAGATGGCGTCCCGCATCGTGGTGGTCTCCAGCTTCCCCGTGGCCGTGCAGGCCTTGACGGAGGCCCCCTCGGCGGCGGCCGTGCTGGGTTCCTATGCCTGGGACGTGGTGGGCGGTGCGGCCGCCGGGCTTGCGATTGGCTGGCTGGTACAGCGCCTGCGCGACCGGGTCGATGCTGCGCCGGTGGAGATCGCGGTGTCGCTGGCGACGCCCTATCTCGGCGCGGTTGCCGCGCGCGAGCTTGGACTGTCCATGGTGGTGGTCGTAATCACCGCCGCGCTCGTCGTCTCGACAGTGCGCATCGACCGGCGCACGGGCAGGAGCGCCTCTTCCACCGAGGCCCGGATCAACGCGGTCGCGTTCTGGGAGGCGGCAAGCCTTCTCGTGTCCTCGATGCTCTTCCTGATGGCCGGACGGGCGCTGCCGGAAGCCGTGTCGGCCCTCGACGACCGGCCCGTCTGGCTCGTCCTGGGTGCAGCCGCGGCTGCCCTGGCCGCCGTCCTGGGGATCCAATACGTCACTTCGCTGTCAACCACCCTCGCCAGCCCCGTCGCCGAGGCCTTGGAGCCCCGCCGGGGCCGGACGCACAGCGGGGCCGCCGGCATGATGGCCTGGGCCTCGACCCGCTCGGTGATCGGGCTGGTTCTGGCACTTTCGCTTCCGATGGAGCTGCCGGGCGGCCAGTCCTTCGCCGAACGCGACCTGGTGCTGGTCATGGCCGCGCTGATCGTCGTCTGCTCCGTGGTCGTGCAGGGTGTCACGCTGCGGATCGTAGTCCGCCGAGCCGGACTTGCCGACGAGGACGAGGAACGCTGCGAGAAGGATCTGGCTAGGCGCGCGCTGGGCGATGCCGGCGCGGGGGTGGTCACGGGCGAGCGGCTGGATGCCGCCCGTCGTGCCCTGCTGGCCCTCCGCGAGGAGAACCGCATTGGGGACGAAGTCCTGCGCGGGATGCTGCGCGAGGTGGATCTCCGAGCCCGCGCGGCGGAGGGAGGCCCGCTTCCCGGCGGGGGTCCCCCGAAGCCATGACCAGAGCGCCCTGAGGATTAGATATCGCCGATGGTGTCTATGACCAGCAACGAGATGACGCCCGCCACGGCCATCACGATCAGCAGTTCCATGGAGTGTCCTTTCGCCTCTGCATGAAGGGCGAACAGGGCATGCACCTCCGATCGGGCGCGCGCAGCGGACTTATGTCCCTTGGACAGGGCGGGCGACCCCCGTCCCGGTTCACGGCCCGTGGATCCACCCACGTCCATGCCCGGGAACAGGAGCCCATCATCAGGAATGGCTCGCGGCGGCGCCACCTCAGCGGCGCAGTCCGTCCACGCTGAACCGGCCGGCGCCGAACGCCACGATCTGGAGCAGCCCCCCAGCCATGGCGATGTTCTTGAAGAAGTGGATGAACTGGTCCAGCTCGCCGAGCGCGCTGTGGAACACCAGGGCCGTCACGATGGAGAAGCCGGCCAGGGCAAGGGCCACGAGGCGGGCCTGGAAGCCGAGGACGAGCGCGATGCCACCGCCCACCTCGGCCAGCACGGCCAGGATGTAAGCGATCTCGGGAAGAGGCAGGCCAACTGCCGCGATGTAGCCGATGGTCGTCGCGGGATCCATGACCTTGCTCGCACCGGATAGCAGGAAGATCGCGGCGATCAAGAGGCGGCCGAGCGCCGGGACCGCATTCGAGAGGACAGGATTGGCGAAGCGGTCGTCAACCTGGCGGGTGAGGGAAGCGAACGACATGATCTGGACTCCTTCTTTCAAGACGACGCGCCACCATGGCGCGTCTGGTGCCGCCGGCGTCTGCTGCTGCGGCGTATGGATCGGTTAGGGGATGGCCGGAATCTCTCGTCGGAGCGTCGCCGCTTCCGGCGGGATTCCCGTGCTCAGGCGTGTTTCGTCAGGTTCTGGGCGACGAGCGGCGCTCCGAACTGCTGGAGCCGCCCGCCCTCCGAGAGCGTTCCGAGGGTGATCGGCGCAAAGCCGAGCCGCTCGGCCAGATCCGCGACCACGGCATTGGCGGCATTGTCGTTTCCGGACAGGAAGACGACGCGCCGTCCACCGTCCTGCGCGGGATCCCTGGCCAGCACCGCCGCCGGAAGGGTGTTGAACGCCTTCACCAGCCGGGCGCCCGGGACGGCCTCGGCAACGATCTCGCTCGAGAGCCGCCCGCCGAGATCCTTCGGCGTGAAGGCCGGGAAATCGATCGCGTTGGTGGCGTCGATCACGATCCGGCCGTCCCAGGCGGGGGCGCCGGCGACCGCCCCGCCAACCGCCGTGAACGGCACCGCGAGGATCACGACATCAGCCCGCAGGGCCTCGTCCACAGGTGCCGCGGTCACGAACGGGCCGAGCCGGCCAGCGAGTTCGGAGAGTGAGGCGGGTCCCCGGCTGTTGGCGAGGGCGACGGGGATGCCCTTGCGGGCGAACTGGCTCGCGAGCGCGCTGCCGATCGCGCCGGAACCGAGGATCGAATAGGTCATGGCTGGTTTCCTTCAGGTCAGGCGCGGGGTGACGGCCTCTGTTCCGTGGCGCTCCCCGCGATGGGGCGGCGTTACGCGGAGCGATGGGGCTTAATTTCGGGAAGCGGGATGAACTCCGTCTCGCCAGGGACACCGGGGAAGCGACGGTCCTGCCAGTCCCGAGCGGCCTGTTCGATGCGCTCGCGGCGGGTTGACACGAAATTCCAGTAGATGTGCCGCTTCTCGGGAAGCGGCTCGCCACCCAGCAGCATCAGGCGCGTGGCTTCGGATGCGCGCAGGACGATCTCCGCGCCCGGCTTGAAGACGATCAGCTGGTCCTTGCCGAAGCTGCCGGTCTGGCCGACGATCTCGACAGCGCCGGCGGCGACGTAGGCAGCGCGCTCCACATGCTCGGCATCGATCCGGAGCCGGGCGCCGGCAGCCATGACCACATCCGCGTTGAAGACGTCCGAGAAGGTCCGGGTCGGTGCCCGCAACCCGTGAAGCGAGCCCGCGATCAGGCGCAGGGACACGCCTTCCGCCTCCGCCACGGGCAGGGCATCGGACCCGACATGCTGGAAGCCCGGATCCGTCTCCTCCTGGGCCGCAGGCAGCGCGATCCAACTCTGGAAGCCGAGTAGGGGGCCGCCGCGGGCACGGGCCTCCGCGCCGGTTCGCTCGGAATGGACGATCCCGCGCCCGGCCGTCATCAGGTTGACCTCTCCCGGCCGGATCGCCTGGACGTAGCCTTCGCTGTCCCGATGCACGATCTCGCCTTCCAGAAGGTAGGTCAGCGTCGCGAGCCCGATGTGAGGATGCGGTCGCGTATCGATCCCTTCGCCGGAGCGGAAGGTCACGGGCCCCATGCTGTCCAGGAAGATGAAGGGCCCGACCATCCGGCGCTGCGCCGAGGGCAGCGCACGGCGCACCGCGAAGCCGCCGATGTCGCGCACGGCCGGCAGAATGACCCGTTCGACCGCGGCGTCGTTGGAAGGAACCGTCATGGTGATCTCCTCTCGGGCTTGGCTTCATCGTGTGGGAGAAGATCTACGCTGGTCCTCTGGTCTAAAAAACCGGCATAATATCGATCTTTGAGTTCGAGGATTTCGGTATGTCGACGAATCCCGGCACGCCCACGCTGGATCAGCTGCGCGTATTCCTGACCGTGGTCGATGTCGGCAGCTTCGCAGGCGCTGCACGCAGGCTCGGACGCGCGACCTCGGTGATCAGCTATTCGATCGCCAATCTCGAGGCCCAGCTCGGCGTGTCGCTCTTCGACCGGGAGTCCACAAAAAGGCCTCAGCTGACCGAAGCCGGCCGCGCCGTCCTCTCGGAGGCCCGCACGATCTCGAGCGGGATCGACGGCCTGCGCGCCAAGGTGAAGGGGCTCCTCCAGGGGATCGAGGCAGAGGTGCACCTCGTGGTGGACGTGATGCTGCCGGCGGCGCGCATCGTCGATGCGCTCAAGGTCTTCCGGACGGAGTTCCCGACGGTGTCGCTGCACCTCCACATCGAGGCGCTCGGAGCAGTGACGCAGCTCGTGCTCGACCGTGTGGCAGGGATCGGGATTACCGGACCGCTTCCGGGACGTGCCACGTCCGACAGCATCGAGCGCATCGGGGTCGGAAGCGTCGAACTGGTGCCCGTTGCGGCGCCGTCACACCCGCTTGCGCTCGCGAGGGCCAACCCTCCGGGTGCGGGACGACGGCATGTCCAGCTTGTTCTAAGGGATCGCTCACCCCTGACGCAGGGCATCGACTTTGCGGTCGTCAGCCCCCGGACATGGAGGCTCGCCGATCTTGGTTCCAAGCTCATGCTGCTTCGCGAGGGGATCGGCTGGGGCAACATGCCCCTCCCCATGGTTCAGGAGGATCTCGATGGCGGCCGGCTCGTCGAGCTCGACCTGCCCGACAGCAGGCGCGGGACTTACGAGATGGAGGCGATCTACAGGACGGACTCGCCTCCCGGGCCCGCCGCGGCATGGCTCATATCCCGCTTCCGGTCGCAGGCCCTGGAGGAGCACGGGGCACGGTCCTTCTGAAAGGACCTGGACAGGGACGCAGGACTGCCGCGTCTCCGGCCGTTCCCTTGGCCCCTACTCCCGGGGGATCCGCGGTGGCTGAGATAATCGCGCCCGGCCCCGCGGCCCGCGCCGGGGAACTGCAGTCCCGCCCGGCCCCCGGCGCGAGGCCGGCGCCCGCCGCAGGCGGCCTCCGCACGCTCGGCCCCGAAGGGCCGAAGCGGACCCTCCTCTACGTGCCGGACGGCTACGATCCCGTGAGGCCGGCACCGCTGATGGTCTTCCTCCACGGCGCCGGCGGGGATGCGGGGCACACCCTGCCGGCCTTCTCCGATCGGGCCGAGGCGGCCGGCATCATTCTCCTGGCGCCGAGTTCGCGCGGCGCCACCTGGGATGTGATCCGCGGCGGCTTCGGACCCGACGTGGCAGCGATCGACCGCGCATTGGACGAGGTCTTCACGGACTATTCCGTGGACCCAGCGCGCGTGGCCGCCGCCGGGTTCTCGGACGGCGCCTCCTATGCGCTCTCTCTGGGGCTCGGCAACGGCGAGCTGTTCACCCACATCGTCGCATTCTCGCCGGGCTTCGTGGCATCGCCGCGCCGGCAGGGCTCGCCATCCGTCTACATTTCCCATGGGGTCGCTGACGCAGTGCTGCCCGTCGGCCCCTGCAGCCGACGCATCGTTCCTGCGCTGGAGCACCAGGGATACGACGTGCGCTACCACGAGTTTCCCGACGGCCACACGATCCCCGCCGAGATCGCATCCGGAGCCTTCGCGTGGTTCGTCGAGGGTGGGAGGTGACCCTCCCGGCCGAGGACATCAGTCCCTTGGCTTGCTCGCCTCGATCTCGTCGAGAACCGCCTCGGGCGCGACGTCCTCGGTGATTTCACCGAGCTCCGGGACGACCTCGGTGCGCACGTCGAGGCGCTTGGCGATGGCCGTGACCAACTCGGTCAGCTTCGTGATCTCATGCTCGGCGAGAAGGCTGATCTGCAGGTCGAGATCCGCCCGCTTGTCGGCGTTCTCCGCCATCCGGTTCTGGCTGATCAGCACGAAGGTCGACAGGAAGATCGCCTCCACCGATGCGATCATGGCAAGCACGACAAAGGACGGGTCCCATTGCGGCACGCCCGGGATCCAGCCGAGGTTCGACAGGATCCAGGTTCCAAAGAAACCGAGATGTAGATAGACGAAGAGCATGCTGCCGGTGAACTGGGTGATCCCGTCGGCAATCCGCACCTCCAGCGTCGCCTCGGCCTCTTCGCGCCGTCGCCGCTCCTGCAAGGCGCGAATATTCTTCTCCAGCACCGAGCTGAGCCCGGGTGGGTGTGGGGGCGGACGCGTCGGAGCCGGCCGCCGCGCCTGTTCCATCTGCTGGCCATCCGACAGTGCATCCATGGAAGTCTTCTCTCCGTGCCCAGTGCCGGCCCGGCGCCCCAGCGCCGCCGCGCACCGAGCAGAGAACCCCCCGCGCCGCGGCAGGTTCCGCCGTCGCGCCCTGGGACCAGGTATTCGCGGCGACGCCGTACGACGGCGTGGGAGGAGCGAAGTCCGCATGGCTGCCCCGCCCCGATCGATCGGGGTTGCGCCAGCCTGTGCGAACTATCATGTTGCACCGCACAACGGCACTCGACGATGGCGCCGGAAAAAGGGAGCGAACCGCCCTCCTGCACAGGAGAGCCCTATGACGAGCACCACCGGCACGCTCACCCCGCCCCTTCCGCCCTTCCTGAGATCCCTGACGCAGCAGTTCGGCGAGCGGTTCTCCGCTTGGCGCGCGGCGCGGCGCGAGGGCGCGGAACTGGCGGCGCTGAGCCCGCGCGAGCGGCATGAACTCGATGTCACGCTCGGAAATCTGATCGCGTCTGGACACCACGGCGGCTAAGGCGGCGGCTAGGAGACGGTTTTCAGAACTGGGTGCGGCGCTTGGCAATGAAGACAATAGCCGCGGCGGTGAGCAGGGCGCGGATTATCCCGCTCAGCCTGTCCTGCCGTCGGTCCAGCCGCCTGTTGGCCAGCATCCAAGCACAACCGTACTCGACGATGCTCCGGACCTTCTCGAGCCCGGAGCCGTGCCGCTCCCCGGTTTTACGGATCTGGGGGCGAATGCCATCGCGCAGGCGCATCCAACGATTGTCGGCGCTGTCGTATCCCGCGTCGGCGTAGAGCGTGCCGATGGCGACGCAGACGACCAAGCCCAAGCGCAACAGTCGGTGAAGAGTTTGGTATCTTTGACATTCGCGGCGGACGGTATGACCGCCTGAGGGATGCCATCAGTCGAGACCACGACGTGGTCCTTGGTTCCGGGCTTGCCGCGTTCGGTCGGATTTGGGCCAGTCGACTCGCCGCCACCTTTGGCCCACACCGAGCAACTGTCGACCCCGACGTCCCATGCGCCCGCATCCGGACCCGAGCGCGCCATGCGGGCAGGGAGGGCATGGACAACGGCGAGGCAACGCCGCCGTGTGCCACTCGTTCGGGCGACGGCGCAGGGCCGAGCCCGAGGCATGCCCGTCCGTCGCCCGAAGCCCGCGCCATTGAATGCCCACACGCAAGAAGAAGTGAAATGTTTCAATGACTTCCGCGGTGGGCATCGGCGGACGCCCAGAGCCGAGAGGCTGATTCTCGATCCGGTCGATAATCCCCGCCACCAGGTCCGCAGCTGCCGGTCCCGTGCCCGCCTCTCTGTGCCAAAGGCACAGGAAGCCGACGCCAGATCAGGGGGCTTCCGCCGTTATGGAGATAGACGAGGGATCGGAAGCCGCTCCCCCGGCCCCTCCCAACTCAGACCTGGGCCATGCCGCCATCGGCGAACAGCTCCACGCCATTGACGAAGCTGCTGTCGTCGGACGCCAAGAAGACGGCGGCCTTCGCGATTTCGTCGGGATCGCCGACACGGCCCAGCGGCACCTGTGCAGCCAAGTGATCCACCAGCCCCTGCTGCTGCGTCGCGTCCGGACCCGCCAGTTCGACCAGACCCGGGGTGCGGATCGGACCCGGGCTGAGCGTGTTGACCCGGATACCCCGATCCTTCAGGTCCAGGATCCAGCTGCGGGCGAAGTTGCGCACCGCCGCCTTGCTGGCGCTGTAGACGCTGAAGGCTGCCGTGCCCATGCTGCCGGCGGTGGACCCGGCCAGGATCACCGAAGCGCCCTCGCCGAGCAGCGGCAGCGCCTTCTGTACGGTGAACAGCACGCCCTTCACATTGCGGTTGAACGTGTCCTCGTACTGTTCCTCCGTGATGGCGCCCAGCGGCAGCATGCCGCCGCCACCGGCATTGGCGTAAAGCACGTCGAGCCGGCCCACCTCGCTCTGGATTCGGGAATAGAGCCGATCGAGATCGGCCAGATTGGATGAATCCGCCTGCACCCCCGTCGCCGTACCGCCGGCGGCACGGATCGCTGCGACGGCGACCTCCAGTTCGGACTGGCGGCGGCCGGTAAGATAAACGACGGCGCCTTCGGCGGCGAAGCGCTTGGCCGCGGCGAGGCCGATGCCGCTGGTGGCACCGGTAACGAGGGCGATCTTGCCGTCAAGCTTGCGTGACATCCGAGTTTCTCTTGGTTTGGGTCATCTGCTGGTCACGAAGCTATCGACGGCGGCGAAACATCCAAATAGGAATGAATGAAAAGCATCGTTGCGGGATTGTCGATGTCGAAGCTGCCGGATTTTGAAGGCTTGGCGATGTTCGCCAAGGTGGTGGAGGAACGCTCCTTCGCCGGTGCGGCCCGGGCCATGGGAGTATCGGTCGCCACGGTGTCGCGTGCGGTCAGCCGGCTTGAAGAGCGGTTGGGCGCCCGGCTGCTCAACCGCACCTCGCGCCGGCTGGCCTTGACGGATTTCGGTCATTCCTTGGCGGAGCGCGCGATGCGCCTCTATGACGAGGCGGAAGCGGCGGAGAATGCGGCGCGCGAGATGTCCAGCCGGCCGCGCGGTTTGATTCGTCTGGCGGTACCCATGTCGTTCGGGCTGCGCTGGGTGGCGCCCCTGCTGCCGGACTTCTTCCGTCTCTATCCGGAGATTTCCATCGACCTGCATCTAAGCGACGCGACCGTCGATCTGGTGGGCGAAGGCTTCGACGCCGCGCTCCGGATTGCAGTGCTGCCGGACAGCTCGCTGGTGGCCCGGCGGCTATGCCCGGTCGCTCCCGTGGTTCTTGCCGCTCCCAGCTACATTTCCCGCTATGGCCTGCCCCGTCATCCGCGTGACCTGAAAGACCACCATTGCCTGGGCTACGCTTACCGGCGGCGGCAAGATATCTGGCATTTCACCAACAGCGCCGGCGAGGAAGAGAGTGTCACGCCGTCCGGTCTGCTGCGCGTCACCAATTCCGAGGCCCTGGTGCCGATGCTCCTGGAAGGCTTGGCAATTGCCGAACTGCCGGAATTCATGGCCGCGGACCATCTGGCAGACGGACGGCTCACCGCCATCCTGACCGACTGGTCGCTGCCAAAAGGAGCACTCTACTTCATCACGCCCACGGCCCGCACACGCCCGGCGAAGGTCGGGGTTCTGGCCGACTTCTTTGTCGAGCGCCTGTCGGAGCCTGCATGGCGGCTGTCCATCGACACGGACTTCAACTCAGCCCATGTCTCGTGATGGACGCTCACGGAATTCTGAGAACCGTGCCTTAGGCGGCGGCTGAGCCAGTGCGCCTGTCTCAGCGCGACCGGTCCACCGGCGCCCGCTTCATCAGCGCCTCCACCGCCCCCCGCCCCGGCAGGGACGGGATCGCGCCGCGGCCCGCGGCCGTCAGGGCGCCCGCCGCATTGGCGAAGCGGCAGATGGCATCCAGGCGGGCAGGCTCGGGCGGCAGCTCCAGCCCTCCGGCCTCCTCCGCCAGCAGCCCGGCGATCAGTCCCGCCATGAAGGCATCGCCCGCGCCGGTGGCATCCACCGCCTCGACGGCATAGCCCGGCACCTCGCCCTGGTCCCGAGGCGTGAGCCACAGGCAGCCGGCCGCGCCGCGCGTGACCGCCATGATGCGCAGGCGCGGCGTCCAGAGACTGCGGGCCGCTGCGACCGGCTCTGAAATTCCGGTCAGGAAATCCAGCTCCTCGTCGCCGATCTTCACGATATCGGCCTCCGCCAAGCCGAGCCGCATGCCCTCCCGCGCGGCCTCCGCGTCCGACCAGAGCGCAAGGCGCAGGTTCGGGTCGTAGGTCACGAGCTTGCCTGCGCGGCGTGCCACGGCGACAGCGTGGAGCGTGGCCGCCCGCGATGGCTCGGCGATCAGGCTGATCGAGCCGAAATGCAGGGCCCGAGCCCCCGCGATGGCGGCCTCGTCGACATCCGCGGGGGTCATCAGCATGTCCGCGGCAGGGCTGCGGTAGAACAGGAACTCGCGCTCCCCGTCCGCATGCAGGGACACGAAGGCCAGGCCGGTCCGCGCCTCGGTCGTCATGCGCAGGGGCGAGACGTCGACGCCCGCCTCGGCCAGGGTGCCGCGCAGGAAATGCCCGAACCCGTCGTCGCCCACCATGCCCATGAATGCGCTGGGAACGCCGAGCCTGGCGAGGCCGACCGCCACGTTGGCCGGGGCGCCGCCCGCCGCCTTCTTGAAGGTCTCGGCCGCGCCGAGGCCCTGCCCGGTCGTGGTCGGCACGAAGTCAATGAGCAGCTCACCCAAGGCCACGACTTCGGCCATGACGGCACCTCACCCAAGGGAAGCCCGGGGCCGGGGCCCCGGGCGGGGAATCCGTCAGCGCGGCTTGGACCAGCCCTGGTACTGCGCCACGTTCTCGCGTGTGACGAGCCGCGACGGCATCAGGGTCATGGGGTTCTCCGGCTTCTTGCCGTTCATGATGCCATAGCCGATCTCGACCGCCAGCTGCGCCATGGCGTAGGGGTCCTGGCTCGCCGAGGCCTGGATCTGCGTATTGCCCTTCAGCGCCGCCTCGATGTCGGGAGCACCATCCACCGAGGTGATCACGATGCCTTGGCGGTTGAGCTGCCGCGCGGCCAGATCGGACCCGATCGCCTGCGGGTCGTTGATGGCGAAGAGGCCGGCGATCTCGGGGAAGCGCGTGAGATGACCCTGCATCACGTTGAGGCCGCCCTCGCGCGAGCCCTTGGCGTCCTGGTCGTCCGACAGGACCTTGACCTGCGGGAACTTCGCGAGCACCGCCTTGCATCCCTTGACCCGGTCGAGCACGGCTGAGACCGGCGGCCCGTTCTGGATGATCACATTGCCCTTCCCGCCGATCCTGTCGGCGAGGTACTGGCACGCGATCTCGCCGGCCTGGACGTTGTCCGTCTGCACCGTGGCATCGACCCCTTCGGCCGCCACGTCGACCGCCATGACGACGATGCCGGCCGCCTGGGCGCGCTTCACCGCCGGCGTGATGGCCTTGGGGTCGACCGCGTTGAGGAGGATCATGTCGACCCCCGCCGCGATGAAGTTGTCGATCTGGTTGAACTGCTTGTTCAGGTCGTAGTCCGCCGAGGTCGAGGTGACCTTCACGCCCGGGTTGATCTGCTGTGCCTTGGCCTGCGCTCCGTTCGCGAGCGCGACGAAGAAGGGATTGCCGAGCGAGCCCAGCGTGATGCCGATGGCCTTGAGCTCCTTGGCCCCGGCGGCGCCGGCGCTGACCATGAGGGCAACGCCCGCGAGCAGCAGCGTCTTCATCACCATGTCCGACTTTCCTCCCTGGCCTGTGGTATGGCCGTTCCGGCGACGGCCAGCCCGCCACCGGTGCCCCGTGCCGCCGCCCCGCGGGGCGGCCGGGAAAACTCAGGCCCCGATACTCAGGTCCGGGCGCTGCCCTGAAGGCGCGCCCGGTCCAGCGCCACGGCGCCGATGATGACCAGCCCCTTGATGATGAACTGCCAGATGTCCGAAACGCCCAGCAGGATCAGCCCGTTCGACAGCACCGCGATGATCAGCGCCCCGATCAGCGTGCCCCAGATCGATCCGATGCCGCCCACGAAGCTGGTCCCGCCCAGGATCACCGCCGCGATCGCGTCGAGTTCGTAAGCCTGGCCGAGCTGCAGGCCGTTGGCCGCGAAGAGGCGCGAGACCGACATCACGCCGCCGACGCCTGCGAGAAAGCCCGAGGCGCAGTAGACGAAGAGCAGGACCGACCAGACCTTGATGCCCGAGAGCCTGGCCGCCGCCGGGTTGCCGCCGACGGCGTAGATCCGCGTGCCCAGCACGGTGCGGCGCAGGATGAACCAGGCAAGCACCACCACGACCAGTGCGATCACCGCGAGCCAGGGCACCACCCCGAGCAGCGAGGCGTTGCCGATGAAGGCGAAGGGCAGGTCGGGGTTGAACAGCGTGGTATCGTTTCCCATCAGCCGGGCGATGCCGCGGACCGCGGTCAATGCGCCCAGGGTCACGATGAAGGGCGGCAGCCGCCCAAAGGCGATCAGCACGCCGTTCAGAAGGCCGAAGAACAGGCCGGTGAGCATCGCCGCCGGGATGCCCAGCATTCCCCAGCCCGGGATCAGCGACGCCATCACGCCCGCCATGGCCGAGGCCGCGAGGATCGATCCGACCGACAGGTCGATGCCGCCGGTCAGGATCACGAAGGTCATGCCCGTGGCGAGCACCGTGTTGATGGACGCCTGCTGGGCGACGATCGAGATGTTCTGCGCCGTGAAGAACCGCCCGTCGGTCATGAAGTGGAAGGCGACGCAGAGGATCACCAGCACCGGCAGCATGCCTGCCGCCTGGAGCATCGCGCGGACCCGCACCTGCCGCCCCGAAAGCCCGGCGCCATGACCGGAGCGCCCCGTGCCGGCGGTGTCGACGACCTCGTTCTCGGCCATGTCCGTCCTCCCTCAGCCGGCGTGTCGCCTCAGGCAGCCGCCCCGGCGGCATAGGTCATGATGGATTCCTGCGTGACGGGACGGCCCGACGCGCCACCGACCTCGCCGACGATGCGCCCCTCGCGCATGACAAGGACGCGGTCGCAGATACCGACGATCTCGGGCAGCTCGCTGGAGATCACGACGATTCCGATCCCGCGGGCGGCGAGATCGTCGATGATGCGGTAGATCTCGGACTTGGCGCCGATGTCGACGCCGCGCGTCGGCTCGTCCAGGATCAGCGCCTTCGGCCCGGTCTCCAGCCAGCGCGACAGCAGGACCTTCTGCTGATTGCCCCCCGACAGGCTGCCCACGGTGACGAGCGGGCTGGCTGCGCGCACCCGGAGCGCGCGGAACGCCGCCTCGGCACGCCGCCGCGCCGCCGCGGCGTCCAGGATCCCACCCCGCCGCGCATCGCGGTCGATCACGCCGATATTGATGTTCTCGGCGCAGGTCATGTCGAGGAAGAGGCCGAGCGCCTTCCGGTCCTCGGTCAGATAGGCGATGCCGGCATCGATGGCGTGGCGCGGGTGGTCGATGGAGACGGCGCGGCCCTCGACCAGCACCTCGCCGCCGGCCCTGGGGTCCGCGCCGAAGATCAGCCGGGCCAGCTCGGTGCGGCCGGATCCCACCAGTCCCGCGATCCCCAGGACCTCGCCGCGGTGGAGCTGCAGGCTGCAGGGATGCACGCGCCGGCCTCCGTCCGTCAGGTCCCGGACCTCCAGGATCACGGGGCCTCGTACGGCGCTGGGGTCGTGCTCCTTCTTGTAGAAGGTCGAGAGGTCGCGCCCGACCATCATCCTGACCAGCGCTTCCGCGTTGATCTGGCCCCGGTCGAGCGTCCCGACATACGTGCCGTCGCGCAGGACCGAGACGCGGTCCGCGAGTTCGTAGACCTCGGCCATGCGATGGCTGATGTAGATCAGCGCGATCCCGTCGGCGCGGAGCTGGCGCACCAGCGCGAACAGGCGCTCGGTCTCGCGGGAGGACAGGGCCGTCGTCGGCTCGTCCAGCACCAGGATCCTCGACCTGGCATGGACCGCCCTGGCGATCTCGACGAGCTGCTGCTCGGCGATCGACAGGGTTCCGACCACCGTCTCAGGGCCGAAGGGCGCGCCGAGCCGGTCGAGCACCGGCCGGCACTGCTCGTACATGGACCTGCGATCGATCAGGCCCCCACGGCGCAGCTCGGCGCCCAGGAAGATGTTCTCGGCGACGCTGAGATTGGGAGCCAGCGCCATTTCCTGGTAGATGATGGCGATGCCGTGCCGCTTGGCGGCGATGGGATCGGCGATCGCGACGGGCTCGCCGTCGATCAGGATCTCCGCCCCGGGATCGGGTTGATAGGCGCCCGACAGGATCTTCATGAGCGTCGACTTGCCGGCGCCGTTCTCGCCCATCAGCGCGAGCACCTCGCCGCCCCAGGCCTTCAGGCGCACGCCGTCGAGCGCTTTGACACCCGGGAATGTCTTGGAGACGCTGCGCATCTCCAGCCTGGGCACCCGTCCGCCCGTCTCCGCCGCCATCGCCCGCCCTCCTCCGCCGGCCCGACCGGCCGCCCCGGCAACGGGCCGGGAAGGACGGCAGGACCATCGGCCTGCGACCGCGGCTCCCCGACCGCCGGAGGCCCTTGCCTCCGGGCGAAATACTGGTCGCCGGCCCGCGGCTCCATCAAGCCGCCGAAGACCTCATCATCCGTTTGCTCCGCGGATAATCGAGCCGCCACCTCTTTGGTGGAGCAGGCCTGGCCCGCCGCCCGTCAGGACGCCCAGTTGGTCCGGAACTCGTTGAAGAGCGTCAGCCCGCCGCAGGCATAGAGGGTCTGGCCCGTGACATAGGAGGCCTCGTCCGAGGCGAGGAAGGCGAAAACCGCCGCCATCTCCTCGGGCGAGCCGGCGCGGCCCATCGGGATGTGGCTCTCCACCTCGGCGCGCGCCTTGGGATCGTCCTTCCAGGCCGCGTTGATGTCGGTCACGATCGCTCCTGGGGCCACCGCGTTCACCCGGATCCCGCGGTCGGCATATTCGAGCGCCAGCGTTCGCGTCAGATTGCCGAGCCCGCCCTTGCTGATCGAATAGGCGATGTAACCGGGTTTCGGGATGAGCTGATGGACGCTGGAGCAGTTCACGATAGTGCCACCGCCCGGCCGCGACAGGTAGTGCCGGATCGCCGCCTGCGAGCAGACCAAGGCGCCGGTCAGGTTCACGTCGAGGATGCGCCTGTACTCGTCGATGGAATAGGCATGGCTCGGCGCCTCGGACTGGACGCCTGCGTTGTTCACGAGGATGTCGAGCCGTCCCCAGGCACCGACGGTCTCCTCGACCATGGCCTGCGCGGCGGCCTCCTCGCCGACATTGGCCTGGACGATGCGGTGGCGCTCCACGGGTCCGCCCGCCCGGCGCGAGGCCTCGCGCACCTGCTCCAGCGTCTCCTCGGCGGCATCCCTCGATCCGTTGTAGTTGACGGCGACCGCCGCCCCCTCTTCCGCGAAGCGGATCGCGACCGCCCGGCCGATGCCCCGCGACGCTCCGGTGACGAGGGCCGCGCGCCCCTGGAGCCTCTGCATTCCAGCCATGCCCTTCTCCTTCGTTTCCATGCACCGTTGCGCCAACAGGCCGTGCCGCCCGCCGCTCCATGATATGGCCAACGGTGGCCGCGCACCCGGCAGCGATAGGGCGCGCTCGCCCTGCCCGGCAGGATATGGGCTCCACGCAATGCAGCGGCAGGTATCGGCAGTGCGGCGTCGAGAAGAAAATCGTTTTATTGCGAACTAATCTTCCTGATTCTTCGGGAGGCTCGGTATTACCGGCTTGCCAGAGGACACCGACTTGGGCCCATCCTAAAGGACGATCCGTAGCGGGAACTGGGGATAGCCCCCCTTCCATGGCCGCGGGGCGGTCCCTAACCGCGGTGCGTAGCAAATTGCCGGTTCCTGGTAGACGTTTCCTCCTTGTTTCGGGGCTGATTGCCGGGCTTCTGACCCACGCCGCGCACAGCGCAAAGGACTATCCTCTCTCCGCCGGCGCCGCCTGGGCCGAGGAGCTTGGCGTCGCGCACACCTACACCGTGCTGATCGAGCTGCAGCGCCTGTTCTCGAGCCTCCAGGATGCCGAGACCGGGCAGCGCGGGTTCCTGCTGACGCGGGATGATCGCTATCTCGAGCCCTACGCCAAGGGCGCCGGCGAGGCCCTCGGCCTGCTCGAGGCGGTGACCGTCCGCACCTCCGACAACCCCGCCCAGCAGGAACGCCTCGCAGCACTGAAGCGGTCCGTGTCCGCAAAGCTGGACGAGCTGGCCCGCACCGTCGACCTCGCGCAGAACGGCGATCTCGGCGCGGCGCTCGCAATCGTGCGGACCGACGAGGGAATGCGACTGATGGAGGACATCCGCCGTCTCTCGGACGGGCTCGTCGCCGAGGAAGAGCGGCTGCTGGCCCAGCGCCGGGCGGAGGCCGCGGCGGAGGAACGACGCGCCGAGGTCTTCCGCCTTGCCGCCATCGGGCTCGCCGCCATGCTCGCGGCCGTCCTGCTGCTGACCACCTTCATCTTCCTGCGCCAGCGCGAGCGCGACCGGCATGCCCGTGCCCTGGCCGAGAGCGAGGAGCGCCTGCGGCTCGCGCAGAGCGCGGCCGATGCCGGGTCCTGGGATTGGGCCCCCGACCGACGGGCCTTCAACTGGTCCGAGGACTGCTCCCGCCTGCACGGGGTCGATCCCAGCGCCGGCGACACCGCGCTGGAGGACTGGATGGCACGCATCCTTCCCGAGGACCGGGAGCGCACGAGGTCAAGCCTCGCGGAAGCCGCGGCCGCCGGCCAGCCCGTCGAGACCGAATACCGGGTCGCGCTGCCGGACGGCCGGATCCGATGGGTCCTGTGCCGGGGCCGCGCCGCCGGCCAATGCGACGCGCGACTGCTGGGCGTCTGCTTCGACGTGACCGAGCGGCGCGAAGCCGAGGAGCGCCAGCGGCTCCTGGCGGCGGAGCTGAATCACCGCGCCAAGAACATCCTGGCGACGGTGCAGTCCATCGCGGCGCAGAGCATGCGCGGCTCGGTCGATCCGGAGGCAGCCGGGCTGGCCTTCCGGGGCCGTATCAACGCGCTGGCGCAGACCCATGCGCTGCTGACGGAAAGCGGCTGGATGGGAGCCTCGCTGCGCCGCGTCCTCCAGGCCGAATTCGCCCCATACCCCTCTGAGGCGGTCCGCATCAGGGGGGAGGACCTGGATCTCGTCCCGAAGGCCGCGCAGTCGCTCGGGCTCGTGCTGCACGAGCTCGTGACCAATGCGGCGAAGTACGGCGCGCTGCTGGTTCCGGAAGGCGCGATCGCCGTGGAATGGTCGATCCAGCCCGAGGCGGATGGCCCGATCCTGCGCCTGAGCTGGATCGAAAGGGGTGGACAACCGGTCGCCCCGCCGACCCGCCGCGGGTTCGGGCGCCTGCTGATCGAGCGCGTGGTCGCCTATGAGTTCGGGGGCACGGCTCGGCTGGACTTCCCGCCCGAGGGCGTGCGCTGCGAGCTCCGCCTGCCGCTCGCCCGCGTGGCGGCCCCGGCCGGGGAGCGTGTCCGCCGGGCCGGCTGAGGCATGCGGGCCGAGGCAGGCGGGTCGCTCAGTCCCCCTGGCCCAAGAGGTAGTCCACGTCGGCGTCGCCCAGGGCGCCGGCCAGCCCGGCGCCCTCCACGGTCGCGGCCGTCAGGTCGCCCTTGCGGCGCTGCAGCTCCAGGATGCGCTCCTCCACCGTCTCGGCGGCGATCAGCTTGTAGACGAAGACCGGTTTGTCCTGGCCGATGCGGTAGGCGCGGTCGGTGGCCTGGGCCTCGGCCGCGGGGTTCCACCAGGGATCGTAGTGGATCACGGTGTCGGCGGCCGTCAGATTGAGGCCCCGCCCGCCGGCCTTCAGGCTGATCAGGAAGACCGGAACCTCCCCGGCCTGGAAGCGCGCCACCGGCTCGGCCCGGTCCGCGGTCTTGCCGGTCAGCTCCACGAAGGCGATACCCGCCGCCACGAGCTCGGCCCGGATCAGGTCGAGCATGGAGGTGAACTGGGAGAAGACCAGGATCCGCCGGCCCTCGGCGACCATCTCCTGGAGCATATCGACGAGCGCCTCCAGCTTGGCGCTCTCCCGCACCTCGGCGGCGGCCGCGAGCTTAACGAGGCGGGGGTCGCAGCAGGCCTGGCGCAGCTTCAGCAGCGCATCGATCACCGTGATGGCGTTGCGCGCGAGGCCGGTGGCGGCGATGGCCGCGCGCACGGATTCATGGACCGACAGGCGGATGGTCTCGTAGAGATCGCGCTGGGCCGGCTCCAGCTCGACGCGTCGCACGATCTCGGTCTTGGGCGGCAGCTCGCGGGCGACGGCGTCCTTGGTCCGGCGGAGCAGGAAGGGTCGGGTACGGCGCCAGAGCAGCGCCGCCCGCGTGGCGTCGCCGCGCTTTTCGATCGGCGTGCGGAAGCGCTTCTGGAATTCCTTCCGGTCTCCCAGCAGGCCCGGCATCAGGAAGGCGAACTGGCTCCAGAGCTCGCCCAGGTTGTTCTCGACCGGCGTTCCCGACAGGCACAGGCGATGGCGCGCCGACAGGCTGCAGACCGCGCGCGTTGCCTGGGCTTCGGGGTTCTTGATCGCCTGCGCCTCGTCGAGCACCAGCAGGTGCCAGCTCCGCCCGCGCATCAGGGCGAGGTCCCGGGCGACGACGCCGTAAGTCGTCACGACGATCCCGGCGCCCTCGACCTCGTCCCAGGCCGCCCGGCGCTCGGCCCCGTGCAGGACGACCAGGCGCAGATGGGGAACGAAGCGCGCCGCCTCGGCAGCCCAGTTCGGAACCAGGCTGGTCGGCACCACCACCAGGCAGGGATCGGTGAGCCGCCCCTCCTCGTGCTCCAGTGCGATATGGGCCAGGGTCTGCGCCGTCTTGCCCAGGCCCATGTCGTCGGCGAGGATGCCGGCGATGCCGTTGGCCCTGAGCCCCTGCAGCCAGGCCAGCCCGTCGCGCTGGTAGTCCCTGAGCTCGCCAAGGAAGCTGGCCGGCACGGCGACCGCGGGCGGCGCACCGGTCTCGCGGATACGGCGGAGATAGGCCTCGATCTGCTGCGCCTCGCCGGAGCGCCGGGCGACCAGCTCGTCGATGTCGAGCAGGGCGTCGGCCTCGCCGAGCGGAACCCGCAACCGGTCGTCGAGCCGCTTCCCCGAATCGACCATGGCCTCGACGACGCTGACCAGCCGCGAGACGCGGTCGGCCGGCAGCGAGAGCACCGTGCCGTCCTCCATCAGGAGCTGGGCTCGCCCGTCGATCACGCGCACGGCCGCCATGCCGCCGCGCGCGATCGCCTGCATCAGGATCGGCAGCAGCGGCAGCTTCCTGCCGTCCACGTCGATGCCGACATCCAGGTCGAACCAGCCGTCCCCGGCGTCGCGCACGGCGACCGAGACGGATTCGTCCCCGTCCACGACGCGCGTGCCGAAATCGGCGCCGAGTTCCACGGTCCAGCCCGCCGCCCGCAGCGACTCGACCTCGGTGGCGAGGAACGCGTCCCAGCGCTTTGCCGCGTCGGCGCCGGGAAACCGGAAGACGCGGCTGCCCCGCCCGCCGAGCAGCCCGCCGCCGGCCTCGATCCGGAGCTGGCCGAAGCCGCAGCCCAGCAGCCGCTCGACAGCCGCCTGCTCCAGCACCCGGTCGCGCCGCACGAAGACGTCGCCGCCGGCATCGGAGACGCGCGCGAACTGACGCTGGTCGTCGGCCTCGATCTCCTCCGGTCGGCCGGGCTCCCCGTAGTCGAAGGACAGGCGCAGGACGTCGATCAGGCCTTCCTCGGGGAACACCACCCGCCCCATCCGGGCGAGGACGCGCGGGGTCCGCTCGATGATCGTGGGCTCCGCCGCGCGCGCGGCGGCGGCGATCGGCGTGGCGTAGGACGGGGCTGGCGCCGGCCGCGCGAGTGCCCTGGGCGCTGCCTTGGGCGTCGCCGCCCTGGGCGCCGGGGCGGCGACCACCTGCAGGTCGACCGGGCAGATGTGGCCAGCGGCGGGATCGATCACCCAGTAGCCGATCCCTTTCACGAGCGCCCCGCCCTCGGGGATTCCCGTCGGCCGCAGCTTCCCGGCGCCGGCGTCCCGGAAGACGCGCAGGGTGCGGCGCGGCCCCTCGGAAAGCGCCTGGCCGGCATGCCAGCGCAGGCGCCCCGAGGAAAGGAGCGCCCGCAGCACCTGGTCCACCACCTCCGCCTTTGCGCGGGGCACTGCCGTGCGGATGTGCTCTCCCTGGCCGAGCAGCCGCGCGACCGTCCGGTCGGCCTCGCCGCGCGGTCCCGGCGGCACCGCCGCCGCGACCCCGGCCGGCGTGGCGGGCCGATCGCCGTCGGCGCGCTTCAGCACCGCAGTCACGAACAGCGCGGCGTCGCCGCGCCCGGGCTCCAGCGTCCAGTGCGCAGCGACCTGCGGAGGCGCAGACTGCTCGCCCGGCGTCGAGACGGGCCGCGGCGCAGCGGCCAGGGCGGCGCGCAGGGCGTCCCGGCCGGTAGGCGCCGGCGCGACCGGCGCGGACCGGACCGGGATCGCCTGAACGGGGACCGCCTGGGCGGGCCCTCCCTGGGCCGGGACCGCCTGGATGGGGTCCGGGCGATCGACCATGTCGAGCAGCGAAGTCTGGACCGCCCGCCGCCACTGCGGCGCCGTCTCCAGCGCCAGCATGGCGGCCGCGGCGGCATGGGCGCAGGCGCGGCCGCCGCAGGGGCAGCGCCGCTCGAGATAGAGCCGCCGCCCCGTCTGGACCGGGCTGACGACCACGGCGAACTCCCGCCCGTAGTCCTTCGCCACCGCCTCGATGCGGCCATCGGCGGCGACGAGCCGCACGGCGCCGGACAGAATCAGGGCCCGCCCGCGCTGCATGGCCTTCTGGTCGAAGGTCCGCGCGATGTCATCCTGGCTGAACGGCACGGTCTGCCCGGCAGCCGGAACGGTGCGGGCGGTGGCATCGGACGGCATGGGGCTTGATGCGCTTGGGGCAGCGGGAGGGAATCGCGGCAAAGGGAGGGGACCATAGGGCGTCGGACGCCGTCCGTCAGCCCCGCCGAGAACCGGGCCGAGCGGATGTCACATGAGCCGCTCACATGGGCTCGACGGCGGGCACTCGCCGGGACACCATCTGCCGCCAAGGCCGACCAGCGGAAGCGGATCCGACCCATGCAACCAGAGCCCCCGGCGGCCAGGCGCCTGCTCGTCGTCTGCCACGCCCCTTCGCCGAACACCGCCCTGCTGCGGGACGCGGTCCTGCGCGGCGCGCGCTCGCCCGAGGTCGCCGGGATCGAGGTCGTCGCGCGACCGCCGCTGGAGGCGGTGCCGGAGGACGTGCTGGCGGCCCAGGCCGTGATCCTCGGAACGCCCGAGAATCTCGGTTACATGAGCGGGGCGCTGAAGGACTTCTTCGACCGCATCTACTATCCCTGCCTGGATCGCACACAGGGCCTGCCCTATGCGCTGTTCGTGCGGGCCGGGCACGACGGCACGGGAACCCGCCGCGCCGTCGAAGGCATCGCGACCGGCCTGCGCTGGAACCCCGTTCAGGCGCCGCTGGTCCTGCGCGGTCCATTCCGCGACGAGTTCACGGAACGTTGCGAGGAGCTGGGCCTGCTGGTGGCTGCGGGGCTCGAAGCCGGGATCTTTTAGGAGGCTCAAAGAAAGCTCACGGGGCTGCGGGTGCATCCCGTGCGGTGACGGCTCCGGCATGCTGGTCGAGGAAGCGGCGGCACGCCTCGAAATCCTCGGCCGCCTCGGCCGGCAGCGGCACCCCCTTGCGCTGGGCCAGGCTGCGGGCGAAGGCCAGCATGCGCTCGGTGGGCGGCGCGGCTTTGCGGCCTCCTCCCGCTCCGCGCCCCGCACGCTTCGCCGGCGGCCGGAGCGACGCAGGCTGGGCCGCGCCCGGCCCGGACGCCCCCGCTCCCGCATCGGCCGGTGCCCTGGCGGCACGGCGGATCCGCTTCCGGAGCGCGCCCTTGGCCGGACCGCCACCGGCCCGCGCGAGCCGTCCGCGCCCGCCACGCCCTCGCGGCGGCGGAGCGCCAAGATCGATGCCGGGGGGCGTCTGGCCCTTCAGCGTGTCGATCAGGCGATCGGCCTCCTCCGCGATGGCATCGATCACGGCGCGGAAGTCGGCGCGCTCTGTGGCCACCTCGTCGAGGCGCATCTCCCAGAGTGCCGTGGTGCCGGGATCGACGAGCGCCGGCGCGGCCCCGCGCAGCGTCTCGAACAGGGTCATGCCGGCCGGCGTGGGGACCAGCCACTTGCCCTCGGCCCCGACGAGGCTCTGGCGCTTCAGACCCTTGATGATCTCGGCCCGGGTGGCGGGCGTGCCGATGCCCTTGGCCTCCTTCAGCCGGTCCCGGAGCGCCGGGTCCTCGACGAAGCGCCAGGCGTTCTGCATGGCGTCGATCAGGGTGCCCTCGTTGTAGCGCGGCGGCGCCTGGGTGCGCTTGGCCTCGACGCGGGCATCGCGCAGGCAAGCGGGCTCGCCGTCGCGCAACTCCGGAAGCTCCTGCGCCCCTTCGGCCTCGGCCTCCTTTTCCGCGGGCGCCTGCTGCTCGGCCGCGGTGTAGACGGCCTTCCAGCCCAGGCGCAGGGGGATGCGCCCGGTCGCACGGAACTCGGCCTCGGGCCCGCCCGGAACCGGAACGGTCATGGTCGCGGTGGTCTGACGGTACTCGTAGTCCGGCATCACCGCCGCGAGATAGGAGCGGCAGATCAGGGCGAAGAGCCGCTTCTCGTCCTCGGAGAGCCGCGCGAGCCGGGCCTCCAGGTCGTCCATCACGTTTCGGTTGGGCACCACCGCATGGTGCGACACGCCCTTCAGGGCGCCGTCGCAGAAATGGCCGGACTTGCCGCGCCGGATCACGGGCTTCGACAGGTCGAGCCCCGAGAAGCCGCGCAGCCGTCCCAGCGCGCCGGCGATCACGGGGACGTCGGCGATCTGGCTTTCCGGAAGGTGGCGCGCCTCCGCCCGCGGATAGGTGATCAGCTTCTTCCCCTCGCCGTCGTAGAGCTCCTGCGCGACAGCCAGGGTGCGTTCCGCGGTCCAGCCCCAGCGCTGGCCGCAGGTCTTCTGCAGGGCCGGCAGGTCGAAGAGCCGGGGCGGCGCCTGGCGCCGGTCCTCGACCGCGACGCCGAGCGGCCCCTGGTGACCCTCGGCCGCGCGGGCGATCGCCTCGGCCCGCGCGCGCTCCTTGATCCGCGACTTCGGCGGCGGCGCGTGCCGCATCTGGAAGCGCCCGGCGGCCACCTCGGCCGTGGCCGCGACCTCGAAATAGTCCTCGGGCCTGAAATCGCGGATCTCGATCTCGCGCAGGCACAGGATCGCCAGCGTGGGCGTCTTGACGCGGCCGATGCCGATGACGCCGCGGGCGCCCGGCGCCAGAAGGCTCTTGGTCGCCGTGCGGGTCAGCGACAGGTTGAAGATCTGGTCGGCCTGCTGGCGTGCCACCGCGGCCTCGTAGAGGGCACGCATCTCGCCGTTGGGCTTCAGGCGGGCGAAGGCCTGGCGCAGGGTCTCGGGATCCTGGGCGGTGAAGAGCGCGCGCAGCACGCGCCCCCTGTATCCGACATGCTCCAGGATCTCCTGGCCGATAAGCTGCCCCTCGCGGTCGCAGTCGGTGGCGAGAATCACCTGATCGCAGCCCTTCAGCGCCTCGGCGATGGCCTTCAGCTTGGCGGCCTTACCGCCGCCGCGATCCGGGCGCGTGGGATAGAGGCCCTGCGGTTTCAGAAGCGTCGCCGACCAGCGCTTCCAGGCAGGGTCCACCTCCTCGGGCTCGGCAAGGCGCAGCAGGTGGCCTTCGGCCGGTAGGATACGGCCGAACCGGCTGCCCAGCGCCGCGCGCAGGTCGCGCGCCTGGCTGCTCTTCTCGGTGATGATCAGGGTGCCCATGGCCACGCTTCCGCCCGTTCCAGCAAACCCGGGTCAAGGTCCCCAGAATATGGCGCGGATGCGAACGCATCAAGAACATAGGCCGGCCTGCCGGATCCACGGCGCGGAACCATCACAGCCGGCGATTGTCATCCCGGGATCGCCCGAGCGTCGCCCTGCAGGAACCCCATGACCGAACGCGTGCCCGACCACGTCACTCTGCCCGAGCTGACGCTGCGCGGCCTGGTGCTGGGCGCGCTGATCACCGTGGTCTTCACGGCGTCCAACATCTATCTGGGCCTGCGGGTCGGGCTGACCTTCTCGTCCTCGATCCCCGCGGCCGTGATCTCCATGGCGATCCTGAGGCTGGCGCGGGACAGCAACATCCTCGAGAACAACATGGTGCAGACGGTCGCCTCGGCCGCCGGCACGCTGTCCTCCGTGATCTTCATCCTGCCGGGCCTCGTCATGGTGGGTGCCTGGCAGGGCTTTCCCTTCTGGTACACCGCCGGGATCTGCGCCATCGGCGGAACGCTGGGCGTGATGTACACGATCCCGCTGCGCCGCGCAATGGTGGTGCAGAGCGACCTGCCCTATCCCGAGGGCGTCGCGGCCGCGGAGATCCTGCGCGTCGGCAGCCCCGACCCTGCACGCGTCCAGGCCGCGGCCGAAGGCGTCGCGCTGCACGGGCGGCGCGCCCCGGGCCTGCGCGACATCGCGCTGGGCGGCGCCGTGGCAGCCGGGTTCGGGCTCCTGTCCGGCGGATTCCGCATCCTCGCGGATTCCGTCGCCTGGTGGGTTCGCGTCGGCCCCGGCGTCACCAGCATCGGCACGGGCTTCTCGCTGGCGCTGGTCGGCGCCGGCTGGCTCGTCGGCATCGCGGTGGGCAGCGCCATGCTGCTGGGCGTGGTGATCGCCTGGGGCTTCGCCGTGCCCATCATCACCGCGCTGACCCCCGCGCCGGCGGGGACGGACATCGCGGAATACGGAACCACGGTCTGGAGCACGGAGGTCCGCTTCATCGGTGCTGGCTGCATCGCCGTCGCCGCGGTCTGGACGCTCGGGATGCTGCTGCGCCCGATGGCCGAGGGCGTGCGCTCCTCCTTCGCGGCCATGACCCAGGCGCGCGGCGGCGGGCCGGCGATCCCGCGCAGCGAGCGAGACCTGCCATTCCACTACGTCGCCGCCGCCTGCCTGTTCCTGATCCTGCCGCTGGCCTGGCTCTTCGCGGACTTCGTCGGCGCCACCGGCAATCCCGGCACGCCTACCGGAGAGCCGGCCTGGCTGCTGGTCGCCTGCGCCGTCCTCTTCGCCTTCGTCTTCGGCTTCCTGATCGCCGCGGCGTGCGGCTACATGGCCGGCCTGGTCGGCTCGTCCAACAGCCCGATCTCGGGGATCGGGATCGTGGCGGTGATGCTGGTCTCGCTGCTGCTCCTGGCCGTTCTCGGCGGGCGTGCGCAGGCCACGGCGGCGGGAGGAGCCGGGATCGCGCTGGTGATCTTCGTGACCTCGGCGGTGATCGCGATCGCCGCGATCTCCAACGACAACCTGCAGGACCTCAAGACAGGATGGCTGGTCGGCGCGACTCCGTGGCGCCAGCAGGTCGCCCTGGTCTTCGGCGTGCTGGTGGGGGCGGCGGTGATCCCGCCCGTCCTGGACCTGCTCTACGGGGCCTATGGGTTCCCCGGCGCCCTGCCCCGCCCGGGCATGGACCCCGGCGAGGCCCTGGCGGCCCCTCAGGCGACGCTGATGGCGGCCATCGCCACGGGGATCTTCAGCGGCGGGCTGAACTGGGCGATGATCCTGATCGGCATGGCGGTCGGCATCCTGCTGATCGCCATCGACGAGATGCTGCGGCGGCGGCACGCGGCCGTGCGCCTGCCGGTCCTGGCCGTCGGGATCGGCATCTACCTGCCGGCCTCGGTGACCTGCGCGATCTTCGTCGGCGCCGTCCTGTCCTGGATCGCCGACCGGCGGACACGGCGGCACGCCGCCAACGCCGGCACGCCTGCCGGGGACTGGGACGCCTTCGCCGAGTTCCCGCGCCGGCGCGGCGTGCTGCTCGCCTCCGGCCTGATCGTGGGCGAGAGCCTGTTCGGCGTGCTGCTCGCCGCGGTGATCGGCGCCACGGGCAGCCAGGAGCCGCTGGCCCTGGTCGGCCCCGGCTTCGCCGCCACGGCGACCTGGCTCGGCACGGCGGCGTTCATCGCGATCTGCATCGGGATCCTGGCCCATGTGACCCGGCGCGGCGCAGCGGCGGCCTGACCCCGCACCGTGCGGCGGCAGTCCGTCGGCCTGGAAGCCGGGGACGCCGCCGGCCACGGCATCGCGCCAAGCCCGTTGACCCGCCCCAACCGCGAAGCCCCCTGCCCGAAGGGCTACCCCGCAGGGGAAGGCTCCTGCGGCATTGCGCTCCGGCCCCGGAGGGGCCGGTGCTACGCTTCCTGTTGGGGACATGCTCACAAGCGAGGTCGGATATGTCGACTGGCATGCAGTACAGGCAGGGCGACGTCCTTCTCATTCCCGCCCCGTCCCTTCCCGAGCGGGCCCAGGCGCTGGAAGGCCAGAGCGGGCGGGTCGTCCTGGCGCTCGGCGAGGTGACGGGGCATTCCCACACCATGGGCGCGGACCGGGTCCGGTACTTCCGCGAGGACGGTAGTGGACGCGGCTTCATCCAGGTCTTCGGGCCAGGCACCACCGCGCTTGTCCACGAGGAACATGGTCCCATCGAGGTCGAGCCGGGCGTCTACGAGGTCCGCCTGCAGCGCGAGTACAGGCCCGAGGCGCGCCCCTCGCTCGTCGCGGACTAATCGGTGGGCGCCGAGGGCGGACCCGGCGCGCAGGATCTGGTCGCCTCGTGGGAGCCGCGCCTGGCCTGGCGCCGGAAGACTGAGCGGGAGCCGGCCGAGCAGGCGGTCCTCGCCGCCTACGAGGCTGCGGGGCTGCCGCGCCCGCAGCGGATCCTCTGGGCGTCGGGCGTCCGCGAGGCCGAGGAGCTGCTGGCCGGCACGGGGCTGCACGCATGGCTGCCCTGGGCGGCCGCGGGGCTGACCGCGGCCGCTGCGGCGGCCGCCATCCTGCTGTCCTGGACGCTGATGCCGCCGCCGGCGGTGATCCTTCTCGGCGGCGCTGCCTTCCTGCTCTCGGCGCTGATCCTCGCCATGCTTCCGGACCTCCACCCCGGCGGCTTCGGAGAAGGAAGGGCGCATTTCTGGCGCGGGCTGGCGCTGGTCTCCATCTTCGCCTTCCTCGTGGGCCCGTCCCTGGCGCCGGGCTCGGTCGATGTCGAGCGCCCGGCCGCCGCGATCGGCCTGCTGTGCTTCCTGTCGGCGCTCGGCCTGCTCTGGTACCGGCGGGTTCGCGGCCGGCTCCGGCATTGGCGCGCCCGCGCGGTGAACCGGCGTATCGAGACGATGCTGCGCACGACCGGCCGCGGCCCCGGAGCTGCGCGCATGGATTTCGGTCCGACGAGCCGACTGCTGGGTGCCATGCACGGCTTCCGGGCGACATTGCCTGGGCTGCTTCCCGGCTGGGTCGTCCCGGTCGGGCTGATCGGCTGGCCCGGGCGGCTGGCGATGCTGGAGCGGCACGGTGAGACCGGCCCGGGGCGGTCGCGTGCCCGGGCCTGCCGGGACCTCGCCTTCCACGTGGATGCGCTCTTCGCCTTCGACGAGATCGCCATCATCCTGGCACCGCCGGTCGAGGCGCACATCGACGCGCGCGGCCGGTTCCACAACACGCAGGGCCCGGCGCTGCGCTGGGCGGACGGCAGCGAGCTCTTCGCCTTCGAAGGACGCACTCCGGCGGATCCGCGGATCTGCCTGGAGCCGGACCGGCTCTCGCCCGCCCGCATCCAGATGGAGCCGGACGTGGACCTGCGCCGCCTGCTGCTGGAGCGCTACGGCCCCGCCAGGCTAATGCGCAACGGCCGGGGGCGGATGGTGGCGGCGGACGGGACCGGCGAGCTCTGGCGCCTCGATGCGTTCGACGGCGAGCCCCTGGTGATGGTGAAGGTGCGCAACAGCACCCAGGAGCCCGACGGCACCTACCGCGACTACTGGCTGCGCGTCCCGCCGACCGTGACCTCGCCGCGCGCGGCCGTGGCCTGGACCTTCGGGCTTCCCGCCGCCGACTACCAGCCACGCGCCGAGACCTGAGCGGCAACCGGGTGGCGCAACGGGCAGGTCCCGGACGGACCCGGACAGGATCCGGGCGCGACTGGCCCGCATCGCGGCTGTGCGGCTGGCGCGACCGCGGGTAGACTGGCTCCGAGCCCCGCCGCCACGCATCCACAGCCCTTCGGAGCATCCCCATGCCACGGATCGACACGGCCTTCCTGTTCGACCTCGACGGCACGCTGATCGACAGCGTCTACCAGCACGTGCTCGCCTGGAAGGAGGCGCTGGACGCCGAAGGGATCGAGCTTTCGGTCTGGCGCATCCACCGCAAAATCGGCATGAGCGGCGGGCTGTTCACCAACATGCTTCTGCGCGAGACAGGCCTGGATGCGGACGAGGTGTTGCTGGATCGCCTGCGCCGGCGCCATGCCGAGGCCTTCCACCGGCGCTCCGGCACGGTCAAGGCGCTGCCGGGCGCGCGCGAGCTCCTGGCCCATCTCAGCGAGGTCGGGATCCCCTGGGCGGTTGCCACCAGCGGGCGCATCGAGACGGCGCGGCCCGGGCTCGATAAGCTCGGCATCGATCCCGCGCGCACGCCGGTGGTCACCCGGGACGAGGTCAAGTATGCGAAGCCCGACCCCGACCTGTTCCTGGCTGCGGCCGACAAGCTCGGCATTGCCATCGAGAGCGCGCTGGTGGTCGGGGACAGCATCTGGGACCTGCTGGCCGCGCGCCGCGCTCGGGCCCTCGGGATCGGCCTGCTGTCCGGCGGCTATGGCCGCGACGAGCTGGAACGCGCGGGAGCCCTGCGCGTCTACGAGGACCCGGCCGAACTGCTCCACCACATCGACGAGGTCGGCGCCCGGCGCTGACGGCGGCAGCCAGCCGAGACGGGGCGTAGGAGGCGGGGCGCCAGAGATGCGCTCAGGGCGCCGCGCCGCGGGCCGTGCCCGCATCGGCCAGTGGAAATGAGACGGTCACCACCGTTCCCGACCCCACCAGGCTGTCGATCTCGAACTGCCCGCCCATTCCCGTGACCAACCGCTTGGTCAGCGGCAGGCCCAGGCCGGTGCCCTCGCCGCGGCGGGTCATGTGGCTCTCGATCTGGCGGAACGGCTCCAGGGCAATGGAAAGCCCCTCGCTGGTCATGCCGACGCCCGTGTCCGAGACGCGCACCCAGCCGCGCTGCTGGTCGCTGCCCACCGAGACGGTCACGGTACCGCCGCCGGGCGTGAACTTGATGCTGTTGGACAGCAGGTTCAGCATCACCTGGCGCATGCGCGTGCGGTCCCCGATCACGACGACGCGCCCGGGCGGCAGGCTCTCCTCGATGCGCAGGCCGACGATCTCGGCCTGCTTGGCGACGAGGCGGGTGCTCTGCACCGCGACGTCGCAGAGGTCGATCAGCTCGCTCTCGTAACGCATCTGCCCGGCCTCGGCCTTGGCGAAGTCGAGCACCTCGTTGACAAGGTCCAGCAGATGGATGCCGGCCTGGTTGATGTCCGAGGCGTACTCCGCGTATTTGGCAGGCAGGTCGCCATAGGTCCTCTGCACCATGAGATGGGAGAAGCCGATCACCGCGTTGAGCGGCGTGCGCAGCTCGTGGCTCATATTGGCGAGGAATTCGGACTTCGCGCGGTTGGCCGCCTCGGCGGCGTCCCTCGCCTCGGCAAGGGCGAGGGCCGTGGTGGCCATCTGAAGCCGGGCCTTCTCGCTGCGCCAGATCCCGCGCGCGAGCGCCGCCGCGAAGAGCAGGACGAACATCATCTGGACGGCCGCGGCGACCCCGCCGAGCTGGTTGATCTCCAGTGCCTTCTGGCGTTGCGCGTTCAGCTTGACCGTACCGGCGCCCAAGGCCTCGGCGGCCAAGCGCTGCATGTCCGCGCGCAGCGGGGCGAGGTTCTCCATGAGCAGCATCGCCAGCCGCTCCGGCGCTCCGACCACCGCATCCGCCTGCCGGACGAGATCGCCGAGCTCGCGCATGACGCGCAGGTACCGCTCGCTGGTCTGCATCAGGTCGCGCGGGGCGCCCTCTCCGGCGAGCTGAATACGGCTGACGAACACCTCGTAGCGTGCGCCCAGCTCCCGCACCGAGCGCGCATCCGCGGGATCCAACTCGTGCACGGCGAGCTGAAGCCGGAGCGCCTCGGTGACGAGTTGGGAGAAAGCCCAGTTCTCATTGTCGTAGCGCGAGACGGAGAACCGGTGGATGGCGTCCCGCTCGACGATCTGGAGGCCGGCGATCGCGGCGCAGGCCAGCAGCACCAGGGTCCCCAGGGCGATGAACGGCGCGAAGCGGACCAGACTCGGCCGCCGAAGCCTCGGCTCCGCCGGGAGGGAACCGGGGGCCCTCGTGTTCTGCCGCATCCGCAAGATCTTCACTTCACCCTGATGGAGACCACCTGCCAGACGCTGCGGGCGAAGTACTGATCGTTCCTCAGCTCGAAATGCGCGTCGAGCGGATAGATTACCAGATAGGGTCTCATGTTCCGAATCGCGATGGGTTCGCCGTCGACGCGATCGACGAGCAGGACATCGTAGCGCATGACGTCCTCGACGGGCATTTTCGGCGGGCATGGTCTTCCAGGGCGAAGACACTCAGGATCCGCTTCCCGGCGCCGACATAGGATGAGGCTTCCGGATCAGCCCCCGTCGAGGCGGCGCCCCGTCAAGCCACGGGCATGGGTGACCACGGGCGTCCGCGGCATGCGCGCCAGGATGTCGGGGCCGAGGCCGCTCGTCCGCCCTCGACCATGCCGCAGAACTCGATGGTTCCGTCCTGGGCGCCGCGATCGGCTCGAAGGCGCCGCCCGCACGGACGGGCACGGCGCGGCGGCAATGACGGGTTCGCTGTCGCCGCGGCGCGGCGGCAGTCGCCGCGCCGGCGTCTCAGCCGCGGCGGCGGAACTCGTCCCCGCCTGCACGGTCGAGTTCCGCGAACTCCTCGTCGCTCAGCGCGATGGCAGCCGCGGCGATGTTCTCGTCGAGATGCGCGACCTTCGACGTGCCGGGGATCGGCAGCATCACGGGGCTGCGCCTGAGCACCCAGGCGAGCGCGATCTGGCTGGGAGCCGCGCCGTGGCGCCTGGCGATGGTGTCGAGCAGGGATCCCGGCTTGGCGAGGTCGCCGGCGGCGAGCGGGTACCAGGGGATGAAGCCGATCCCGTTCCGCGCGCAGTAATCGAGAACCTCCTCGCTGCCGCGGTCGACGAGGTTGTAGCGGTTCTGCACGGTGGCGACCTTGAAGACCTTGGAGGCCGCCTCGATGTCGGCGACCGAGACCTCGCTGAGACCCGCATGCCGGATCACGCCGTCGTCCAGGAGCGTCCGGATGGCGCCGAACTGCTCGTCCCGCGGAACCGTCTGGTCGATCCGGTGGAGCTGCCACAGATCGATCCGCTCGACCCCGAGCTTGCGCCGGCTCCGGTAGGCCTGCTGGATCAGGTAGTCCGGCCGTCCCAGCGGCGTCCACTTGTCGGGCCCGGTCCGCGTGAGGCCGGCCTTGGTCGCGACAGTGATGCCGGAAAAAGGATGGAGAGCCTCGCGGATCAGCTCTTCGGACACGTCGGGCCCATAGGAATCCGCGGTGTCGATGAAGTTCACGCCGAGAGCCGGCAGCCGCCGCAGCGTGCGAAGCGCCTCGGGCCGGTCCGCAGGCTCGCCCCAGACCCCGGAGCCGGTGATGCGCATGGCGCCGAAGCCCAGGCGGTTGACCTCCAGCTCACCGCCGATCCTGAAGGTGCCGGATCGCTTTGCGTTGGCATCGGACATGCTCGTCGTTCCTCTGGTTGAGTTCAGGCCGCGGCTGCGCGGCCGGACTGTGAGGGCGGCATCCACCCGACGCTAACAGTGCCGGGCGGATGGGATCTGCACTTCCCGTGCGGCTATGCCCTAGGGGTATGAGGGCCGTGGAACGAGGAGAGGCCGCATCGCGCCTGCGATGCGGCCCCTTTGCTGCCCGGCTGCGGCTGGACCGGGGCCTACTGGATCAGCAGGACCCAGGGCACGCCGACGGCCAGGAACACCACCAGGTAGATCGCCCCGAAGATCGCGCCCAGGCGCCAGTAATCGGCCGAGGGCAGATAGCCGCTGCCGGCGTAGATCGGGCTCGGACCCGTGGCGAACGGCGAGATCGCGCCCATGATGCCGAGGCTCAGGCAGAGCAGCAGCGCCACCGTCTCCAGGGGCATGCCCGGGATGCCCGCGGCGACCGTCAGCATCACCGGCAGCAGGGCCGTGACATGGGCCGTGACGCTCGCGAACAGGTAGTGCAGCAGGAAGAAGCTGGCCACCAGAGCCACCATGGCGGGGATCACGGGCACGCCGGCAAGCGAGGTCCCGATCAGGCCGGCCGCCCATTTGACCACACCCACCTGGGCAAGGCCGCCGGCCAGGGGCACGAGGGTGCCGAACCAGACCAGTGTGTTCCAGGCGTTCTTCTTGGCCATCACATCGTCCCAGGTGACCGTCCCGGTGACGACCAGCATCACGACCACCAGAATGGCGGCCAGCGCCGGGTCGACATAGGCAGTCCCGAAGATCCACAGGGCGAGGGCCAGCGCCACCAGTGCGGCCAGCATGATCTCGCCGCGCCCGAGCGGGCCGAGCTTGCGCAGCTCGCCGGCCGCCCAGACCGGCACCTCCGGGCTCCGCCGGACCTCCGGCGGGTAGAGGACGAGGGCGAGCAGCGGCGTCGCCGCCAGCAGGATGACGCCGACCGGCAGGAAGGCGACGAACCAGGTCGTCCAGTCCAGCGACACATTGGCGGTCTTGCGCACGAGTTCGACCGCCAGCAGGTTCGGCGCGAGACCGGTCAGGAACAGCGAGCTGGTGACGCAGGTCGACATGATCGCAACCCACATCAGATAGCTGCCGATGCGGCGCGCGCTTGGATCCTTGGGCTGCGAGCCGTAGAGGCTCGGCAGGTGCTTGATGATGGGATAGATCGTTCCGCCGCTGCGTGCCGTGTTCGACGGGGTGAACGGGGCCAGGACGAGATCGGCGAGCATCACCGCATAGCCCAGGGACACGGTGCGGCCACCCAGGCCGCGGACCAGCAGCAGCGACAGGCGCCGGCCCAGCCCTGTCTTCTCGTAGCCCAGGGAGAAGATGAAGGCGGCGAAGATCAGCCAGACCGTCGCGTTGGAGAAGCCCGACAGTGCCCAGGAGATCGCAGCCGAGGTCGCGTTGAAGTCGGGCTTCGCGAGCTGTTCGGGCGAGAAGAACACGAAGCGCGACAGGGCAGCCACGATGGCGACGCCGGTCAGGCCGACCGCTGCGGCCGGGATCGGCTCGATGATCAGCCCGGCGATGACGCCGGCGAAGATCGCGACGTAGTACCAGGCGTGCTGGGAGAGCCCTTCGGGCGCCGGCAGGACGGCGATCGTGGCTGCCAGCAGGATTGGCAGCATCGGCAGGATCGCTGCGCGCCATCGGGATTGACGTTCCGGCGCATCAATTCTGACACTGACCACTTTCGCCTCCTGAGATTCAGGGAACCCAAGTTGCGCGGGCCCATCCATCCAGAGTCAGGCGGGCTCTTTCGCAAGATGTTCTTCCAATTTCCGAAAGCCTTGCGCAGGCCAGGCAGGACGTCGTTGACGCACATC
The DNA here is from genome assembly GCF_017355985.1 of Arenibaculum pallidiluteum. Taxonomy (GTDB): domain Bacteria; phylum Pseudomonadota; class Alphaproteobacteria; order Azospirillales; family Azospirillaceae; genus Arenibaculum; species Arenibaculum pallidiluteum. Next base: position 5,525 of record NZ_JAFIQU010000025.1, on the reverse strand, counting down.
AAAGTCGACGCAAATCGCGCTCGAATCGTCGTGGTTTGATCTCCCTCAAGGCCTGGCCGGATCCGGGGATTATTTTCCGGGGCCGAGAAACAAACCTGTCCTGAACGGAGCTGTGATGGTCAATCTGACGATCGACGGGCGCCCTGCGAGCGTGCCGGAGGGGACGACCATCGTGCTCGCCGCGGCCACCGCCGGGATCGCGCTCACCACCAATGTCGGCTGCATGGGGCAAGGCGTCTGCGGTGCCTGCCGCGCGCTGGTGCGCCGCACCGGCGAGCCCGAGGTGCGAACGGCCCTCGCCTGCGAGACGCCGGTCGAGGACGGCATGCAGGTCAGCTTCCTGGACCGCGTCGCGCCGCGCCGCCCCCACGCCTATTCAGAGACTGACCTGGTGGACGGCTGGACCGCCTACGAGCGCGTGCTCGCGGTGTTCCCCGAGGCGGTCCGCTGCCGCCACTGCTCGGGCTGCGACCGGGCCTGCCCGAAGGGGCTGGAGGTGCAGAAGGGCGTGAACCTCGCGGCCTCGGGGGACATCGCCGGCGCCGCGGCCGTCTTCGACCTCTGCGTTATGTGCAACCTGTGCGTCGCCGCCTGCCCCGAGCACATCGCGCCCAACCATCTCGGCCTGTTCGCGCGGCGCCTCGCCGCGGCTGGGACGCAGCGGCCCGCGGACCTGATCCGCCGCCTGCACGAGATCACCTCGGGCGCCATGACCATCGACGCCGACGCCTGCACGGACAAGCAGCCATGAACCCGACAGAGATCCCCGCGGCGGGCATTCCCTGGAGCGAGGCCATCGCCGCGCTCGACGGCGGCAGCGCGCCGCCGCCCGCCATCACGGACGCGCAGCCCCTGCTGCGGCACTGGCATCCCGACCACAGCGCGGGCGGCCCGCGCCGCCTGGCGGTGGGCGCCAGCGCCGGGCAGGATTGCCCGGCCGCCCTTGCCGATCTGCTGCAGGCCGACGCGCTGATCGACGACATCGACATCGCCGGCTGCGCCACCGTCTCCACCGAGGTGCTGGTGATCGGGGGCGGCGGTGCCGGCTGCATTGCCGCGCTGACGGCGGCCGAGGCTGGCGCCAAGGTCCTGCTGACGACGAAGCTCGGCCTCGGCGACAGCAACACGGTCATGGCCGAGGGCGGAATCCAGTGCGCCGTCGGCGCCGAGGATTCGCTCCAGACCCATTTCGAGGACACGCTCCGTGGCGGGCAGATGGCGGGCGACCGCGCCCTGGTCGCGGCCCTGGTGGGCGACGGCCCGGCCTCGGTGCGCTGGCTGATCGAGCGCGGCATGACCTTCGACATGGAGGAGGGCCAGGGCCCGTCCGGCCGGCTGCGGCGCAAGCGCGCCGGCGGCACCCGGGTCCCCCGCATCCTGTCGTTCCGCGACGTCACCGGCCTCGAGATGATGCGGGTTCTGCGCGAGGCCGCGGGCCTGCATCCGCGCATCACCGTCTGGAACCGCTCCCCGGTGGTCGAGCTGCTTTCCGACGAGACCGGGGGATGCGTCGGCGCCGTGATCTACAGCCTGCACCTCCACCGCTTCGTGCTGATCCGTGCGCGCTCCGTGGTGATGGCGACGGGCGGCGCCGGGCGGCTGCACCTCAACGGCTTCCCGACCTCCAACCATCTCGGCGCCACGGCGGACGGGCTGGTGCTCGCCTACCGCATGGGGGCGAGGCTGCGCGAGCCCGACAGCTTCCAGTACCATCCGACCGGCATCGCCTGGCCGCCGGCGCTGCGCGGACAGCTCATCAGCGAGGCGGCGCGCTCGCTGGGCGCGACGCTGGTCAACGGACACGGCCATCGCTTCGTCGACGAGCTGTCGCCGCGCGACGTCGTCGCCGCGGCGATCCTGCGCGAATGCGGCGAGGGACGCGGCGTGCTGCGCGACGGATGCGTCGGCGTCCTGCTGGACACGCCGGCGCTGGAGCGGGCGAGGCCGGGGATCCTGAAGACGACCCTGGTCACGCTGTGCCACCTCGCCCACAAGGCCGGGATCGACCCGGCGCGCGAGCCCGTCCCCGTCTATCCGACGCTGCACTACCAGAACGGCGGCATCGCGATCGGCACCGACGGCGGAACGGAGGTGCCCGGCCTCTATTGCGCGGGCGAGGTCTCGGGCGGGATCCACGGCCGCAACCGGCTGATGGGCAATGCGCTGCTCGAACTCGTCGGCTTCGGACGCCGGGCCGGGGCCGCCGCTGCCGCCTTCCAGCCCGTCAGGCCGAGCGGAAGGGCCAATCTCGGCCATGTCCAGGAATGGCGCCGGGCGCTGGTGGCGGCCGGCCTGCCGCTCGACGTGAAGGCGCCGGTCCTGTTCCCCCCAATCGCGGGCTTCGACCTCGCGGCCGACCGGGCCCTCGGCCGGTCCGACCTGTCGGCCCGATCCCTCGAAGCCGCCCTGCAGGTCCTCTGATGGCACCCGAAATGACGACAAACCTCGTGCTGACGGCACCCGAGCACCGCGTCGGAGCGGATCTCGATGCCTGGCTCTCCGGCAGCGGCGGTCTCGGCCTTCGCCTCGCCCTCGAGACCCCGTCCGGCCTGATCTCGCTGATGGAGGCGGCAGGGCTGCGCGGCCTCGGCGGCGCGGGCTTCCCGACCTTCCGCAAATGGGCTGCGGCGGCGGCCGAGCCCGACCCCGAGAAGGTCGTCGTCTGCAACGGAAACGAGGACGAGCCCGGCACATTCAAGGACGTCTTCCTGCTGCGCGAGACGCCCCACCAAGTGATCGAGGGCGCCCTGATCGCCGGGCTGGCGATCCGCGCGCGCCGGGTCGTGCTCTATGTCAATCCCCATGCGCGCGGGGCTTTCGACGCCGTCGCGAAGGCCGTGGCCCAATGGCAGGAACATCCGCTGCTGGCCGCCGTCGGGGCGGCCGTGGGGGGCCCCCTGCGCCTCGAGGCGATGCGCAGCCCCGGCCTCTATATCGGTGGCGAGGAGACCGCCGTCGTCTCGGCGGTCGAGGGCGGCTTCCCCTTCCCGCGGCGCAAGCCTCCCTTCCCCGCCGCCTCGGGCGTCGGAGGGCATCCGACGGTGATCAACAACGTCGAGACGCTCGCCACGGTGTCGCACATCGTCAGGCATGGCGCCGCCTGGTACCGCGGGCTCGGCCGGAACGGCGCTGCGGGAACCAAGCTCTTCTCGCTGTCGGGCGACGTGCAGCGCCCAGGCCTGTACGAGCTGCCCATGGGCACGCCGCTGTCCGAGCTGATCTTCGTGCATGGCGGGGGCATGCTGCTCGGCAAGGAGTTCAAGGCGGTGTTCACGGGAGGGCCGTCCAATACGCTGCTGACGCGCGACGAGCTCGACGTGCCCATGGACTTCGAGAGCGTGCGGGCGCGCGGCTCGCGCCTGGGCACCGGTGCCATGATCGTCGTCTCGGAAGGAACGAGCATCGTGCGCAAAGTCGCGGAATACGTGAACTTCTTCGCGGCGGGATCCTGCGGACAATGCCCGCCCTGCAAGACCGGCAGCTACCAGCTCGCCCATCTGCTGCAGCGGATCGACACCGGCCTCGCGACCCGGGCCGACCTGGACGCGGTCGAGCATCTCTGCGACCTGCTTCCGGGCAGCGGCCGGTGCGGACTGATCGACGGCGCGGTGACCGTGGTGGCGAGCAGCCTGCAGCGCTTCCGGTCCGAATACGAGGGTCAGCTCGCCGGCGGGTAAGCGCTCATCCCGGCAGATGCCCCGGAGGGTGACCCGGAAGGAGCCGCGGACCGGGAAGCGCGAAGGTAAATAGAATTACTCTAAAAAGTCGTATGGCCGCGTTGTGCCGCTCGCGCGAGGATTGAAGCCTTTCCAGTCCTCAAGGCGGTTCCGATGCTGAGCATCTCGCTTGTCCTGATCGACCCCAACAAGCTGTTCCGGCAAGGACTGCGCGCGCTGCTGGCAGGGGGAGATCTGGAGGTCGTCGGCGAGGCGGCGACGGTCTCCGAAACTGCCGAGATGAAGGCCAGGACGGTCGATCTCGTGCTCTGCGACCTGAACGCGACCGGCGATATCCAGGACAGCATCGGCGCGTTGCGCAGGCGCTTCCCATCCGCCCGGGTCGTGGTCCTTTCGGCCTCGCCGGACCCGCAGGCCCTGGTGATGCCGTTCCGGGCTGGCGTGGACGGCTGCCTGTTCAAGGACATCTCGCCGGAGGCGCTGATCCAGTCGCTTCGCCTGGTGATGACGGGCGAGAAGGTGTTTCCGACACAGCTCGCGATGGTCCTGGTTCAGGGCCGCGGCGAGGCCGCCGCCCTCGCCCTGGGTGGCGGCCGCAAGGGGCTCTCCCCGCGCGAGCGGGAGATCCTGCGCCGCCTCGTCGCCGGCGAGAGCAACAAGGAGATCGCGAACCGGCTGGGGATCACGGAGGCGACCATCAAGGTCCACCTCAAGGGCCTGCTCCGCAAGCTCGGCGTCTCGAACCGGACGCAGGCCGCGATCTGGGCGCTGAACAACGGCTTCACCGAGAACGGCGGCGGCTGACCCGCCACAACGCCGCTGCAGCGGAGAGCCAGCGATCCGCCGTCGTCCGGGGATCGCCGGACTTCCCGATAGCCTCGATCAGAACCAGGGAATATCGAACATATTCGTGAACAGGGGCGCGAGGCTGGTGCCACCGTTGATCGGTTCCAGATATTCCTGGATTTCGCCGACCGACACGCCGCGAAGGATCATGGAGTAAGGCGATCCCGGATTGTCGTCGTGCAGCGTATCCGAAACCACGAACTCGGTGTCGTGGCCATTGTTTATCGAATTGACCCCGGTAACCTCGAGATAGTCGGTGATGTAGAGCCAGTCCTCTCCCATCTCGTAGTCGGTGATCGTGAGCGTGCTGCCGGGCGTCTGGGGGCGGATGCCATTGATCATGAAATAGTCCTGCCCGGACCCACCAGTCACGACATCATGACCGGAATAGAAGTACAGGAGATCGTCGCCGCTTCCTCCGCAGAGCCGGTCGTCGCCCAGGCCTCCGTCAAGGTGATCGGCCGTGCTTCCGCCACGAAGCGTATCGTTGCCCTCCTCGCCGAACAGCCTGTCCTTTCCCGTTCCGCCCAGGAGCACGTCGTCTCCCATACCGGCGTATACGTTGTCGTCGCCGCCCCCTGCCCTGATAACGTCGTTGCCGTCGGTCCCGTAGATCGTTTCGCTCTTGCCGGACATGAGCGCCCTCCGGAAATCCTCGTCGTCCTGCTGCGCAGGAATTTTCTTATTGGTCCAGTATGAAAAGATAACGCCTTATCCGCAAGGCCGATCAGGCGGGATCGGTCGAACCTACCCCTCAAGAAGATCGGAAATCTTTTCGCACTAAGCCGGGCGTGGGGTCCGCCGTGGGTGGACAGCCTCCGGCGCCTTGGGATTTCTTTTCGATTCGTGGCAGACTTTCTTTCTTCCCGGCCCGACGGGACGGGCCGGCACAGGCGATGGCGGAGAACCCGATCATGTGCGGCATCATCGGCATCATCGGCAACGGCGAGGCGGCTCCTCTCCTGGTGGAGGGTTTGCGGCGGCTGGAGTACCGGGGCTACG
>NZ_JAFIQU010000024.1:79558-83916 GCF_017355985.1 Arenibaculum pallidiluteum | reverse complement strand
TCCGCCTGCGTGCCGAGATCGCCCTGCGCAAGGTCCAGATGATCCGCCTCGCTCAGGCCCATGCCGCGCAGTACACGGGATCGTGAGCGCGCCGGGAGCGGCGCGCGCTGCGCTTGGCTTGCGCCGATGCGCGTTCTCTGATCTAGCTCAAGGCGCCATCGCGGCCCCGGAGCTACGAATGCGGCCTGCGCCGGTGCGGCAGGCCGTCGCGCGGAGGGCGCCGGGCCTTCCGGACCGCACGGGATCGGACCATATGGGACGGGCGGCACATTTGCCCGGTCGTGACGAAGGACGATGACGGAATTCCTCAGCATGGGCGGGTACGCCGCCTACGTCTGGCCCAGCTATGCGATCGCCGCCATCGTGCTGCTCGGCCTGCTGGTCTCCACCCTGCGCGGGCTTCGCCGCAGCGAGGCGCTGCTGCGCGCGCTTGAGGGCGAGCGGCCGCGGCGGCGCCGCGCCGCCGAGGTGAACGCGTCCGCGCCCCTGGCCGGAAGGGTCGAGCCCGGGAGGGGCGAGCCCAGGAGAGCCGAGCCCAGGAGAGCCGAGCCATGACGCGCAAGAAGCGCCGCCTCTCGATGCTGGTGCTGGCTGCCCTCGGCCTCGGCACCGCCACGGCCCTGGCGCTGACCGCCTTCCAGGACAACATCGTCTTCTTCTACAGCCCGTCCGACCTGCAGGCCCGCGAAGTGGGCGATCGCAGCTTCCGCCTCGGCGGCATGGTCGAGACCGGCTCCGTGCAGCGGCTGGCCGACGGCGTGACCATCGCCTTCCGGGTGACCGACACGGCGCATACGGTGCCCGTAGTCTACAAGGGCATCGTGCCGGACCTGTTCCGCGAGGGGCAGGGCGTGGTCGCCGAAGGCAGGCTCGGCCCGGACGGCACCTTCGTCGCCCGCGAGGTCCTGGCCAAGCACGACGAGAACTACATGCCCCCGGAGGTCGGCGACGCGATCAAGCGGGCCGGCGGCCCGGAGCACGCGACCAAGACGCTCAAGGAGTAACGGACCTGATCCCGGAGCTCGGCCACTACGCGCTGGTCCTGGCGCTGTTCCTCGCCCTCGTCCAGTCGAGCCTCCCCCTGGCCGGGGCCGCCCGCGGCGTGCCCGCCTGGATGGAGGTCGGAAAGCCCGCCGCGCTAGGCCAGTTCGCGCTGGTGGCGCTCGCCTTCGCCGCGCTGATGCACGCCTATGTCGTCAGCGACTTCAGCGTGCTGAACGTGGTCCAGAACAGCCACACCAGCAAGCCCATGCTCTACAAGGTGACGGGCGTCTGGGGGAACCACGAGGGCTCCATGCTCCTGTGGGTCCTGATCCTGTCGCTGTTCGGCGCCGCGGTCGCGCTGTTCGGGCGCAACCTGCCGCCGACCCTGAAGGCGCGCGTCCTGTCGGTCCAGGGGCTGATCGGTGTCGGCTTCCTGCTGTTCATCCTGCTGACCTCGAACCCCTTCGTGCGGATCGACCCGCCGCCGCTGGACGGGCAGGACCTGAACCCGCTGCTGCAGGATCCCGGCCTCGCCTTCCATCCGCCCTTCCTCTATCTCGGCTATGTCGGGTTCTCGGTCGCCTTCTCCTTCGCGGCGGCAGCCCTGATCGAGGGACGGGTCGATCCCGCCTGGGCGCGCTGGGTGCGCCCCTGGACTCTCGCCGCCTGGTGCGGCCTGACTGTCGGCATCGCGCTGGGCTCCTGGTGGGCCTATTACGAGCTCGGCTGGGGCGGCTGGTGGTTCTGGGACCCCGTCGAGAACGCCTCCTTCATGCCCTGGCTGGCCGGGACGGCGCTGCTGCACTCGGCCATCGTCGTCGAGAAGCGCGACGCGCTGAAGAGCTGGACGATCCTGCTCGCGATCCTGACCTTCGGCCTGTCGCTTGTCGGCACCTTCCTGGTGCGCTCGGGCGTGCTGTCCTCCGTCCATGCCTTCGCGGTCGATCCCGCGCGCGGCGTCTTCATCCTGGCCCTGCTGATGATCGCCATGGGCGGCTCGCTGCTGCTCTACGGTTTGCGCGCGCCGGTGCTGAAGCTCGGCGGCCTGTTCGCGCCGATCTCGCGCGAAGGCGCGCTGGTGCTGAACAACCTGCTGCTCTCGACCGCCACCGCCACGGTCTTCCTGGGCACCATGTACCCGCTGTTCCTGGACGCGGTCGGCGGCGGCAAGGTCTCGGTCGGCCCGCCCTTCTTCAATGCGACCTTTGTTCCGCTGATGGTGCCGCTGGTCGCGGCCATGGCGGTCGGACCCCTGCTGGCCTGGAAGCGCGCGGACCTCGCCGGCGCGCTCGGCCGGCTGAAGGCCGCGGCGGCGCTGACGGCGATCTGCGTGCTGGCGACGCTCTACGCCTATCAGGGCGGGCCGGTGCTGGCGCTGGTGGGCATCGCCATGGCGGCCTGGGCGTTCTTCGGCGCCCTGGCCGAGCTGGCGGACCGCGTGAAGCTGTTCCGCGCCCCCTTGGCCGAAAGCCTGCGCCGCGCCGTGAACCTGCCGCGCTCGGCCTGGGGCACGGCCGTCGCCCATGCGGGGCTCGGCATCGCCATCGCCGGAATGACCGGCTCCACCGCTTGGATGACCGAGAAGATCACGCTGATGCGGCCGGGCGAGACGGTCCAGGTCGCGGGCTACGACATTGCCTTCACCGGCCTGGGCCAGGAGCGCGCCGAGAACTACGTGGCGACCCTGGGCAGCTTCCGCGTCACCGCGGGGAACAGCCTGGTCGCCGACCTGCGCCCCTCCGAGCGCTTCTTCCCGGTGACCCGGCAGTCGACCACCGAGGCCGCGATCCACACCAACTGGGTCTCGGACCTCTACGTCGTGCTGGGCAAGCCCGACGAGCAGGGCGCCCATGTGGTCCGGATCTATCACCACCCGCTGGTCCCCTGGATCTGGATCGGCGCCATCGTGATGGCCGCCGGCGGCTGCATCAGCCTGTCGGACCGCCGCTTCAGGGTCGGCGTGCCCGAGCGGCGCGCCCGGCCGGCGGCGCCGGTTCCCGCGGAATGAACCCGGCGGAATGAACCCATGAAACGCCTTCTGTTCCTGTTGCCGCTGATCCTGTTCGGGGTGCTGGCGGTCTATTTCGCCGTGGGGTTGACCCGTGACCCCCGCGCGGTTCCTTCGGCGCTGATCGACAAGCCGGTTCCCCAGTTCTCCCTGGCGCCGCTGGAGGGCTCCGATGCCCCCGGCCTCGCGACGGCCGACCTGAAGGGCAAGGTGCGGCTCGTGAACATCTTCGCGTCCTGGTGCGCGCCCTGCCGGATCGAGCATCCCGTGTTGATGCGCCTTGCGCGCGAGTACGGGATCGAGATCGCGGGGATCAACCAGAAGGACAAGCCCGCCGACGCCCGCGAGATGCTGGAGCGCGAGGGCAACCCCTTCGCGCGCATCGGCGCCGATACGGATGGTCGCGCCTCGATCGAATGGGGCGTCTACGGCATTCCCGAGACCTTCGTGGTCGACCGGGACGGGCGCATCCGCTACCGCCATGTCGGCCCGATCATGCCCCAGGACCTGGACGCGAAGATCCTGCCGATCATCCGGGAACTGCAGGGATGATCCGATCCTTCGCGGCGATGCTGTTCGCGGTCCTGGTCCTGGCGGCGCCGGGCCCCGGGGCCTGGGCCGTCCAGCCGGACGAGGTCCTGCCCGACCCGGCGCAGGAGGCGCGGGCGCGCGAGATCAGCCGCGAGCTGCGCTGCCTGGTCTGCCAGAACCAGAGCATCGACGACAGCAACGCCCCCCTGGCGCGGGATCTCCGTGTCATCGTGCGCGAGCGCATCACGGCCGGCGACACCGACACCCAGGTCCTGGACTTCGTGGTCGGGCGCTATGGCGACTTCGTGCTGCTGCGCCCCCCCTTCAAGCCGGAGACGCTGGCGCTCTGGCTGGGCCCCGCGGCGATCCTGGCCGCTGGGCTCTGCGGGGTCCTGATCTTCCTGCGCCGACGACGGCGCACCGCGGGCACCGAGGTGCCGCTGACCGCCGAGGAGGAGCGCCGCATCGCCGCGCTGCTCGGCGGCGAGGAGCGCTGAGATGCTGTTCTGGATCCTGGCGGCCGCGCTGACCGCGGCGGCGACCGCCTTCGTGCTGCGCCCGCTGATGCGCGGCCCGGAAGCCTCGCCCGGGCAGGCCACCCCCGACCGCTCCGCCTACGACCTGGAGGTCTATCGCGACCAGCTCAAGGAGCTCGACCGCGACCTCGCCCGCGGGGTGATCGGCCCGGCCCAGGCCGAGGCCGCCCGCGCCGAGATCGGCCGGCGCATGATCGCCGCCGCCGGCACCGCGGAGCGCGGGGGAGATCCGGCGCCGCGCGCCCCCCGCGCGGCGGGGGCGGGCGGCGCCGGGGCGGCGGCGGGCCCGGCGGCGCCCG
>NZ_JAFIQU010000024.1:0-79548 GCF_017355985.1 Arenibaculum pallidiluteum | reverse complement strand
CCCCCCCCCCCGGCCCCCCCCCGGCCCCCCCCTCCCCCGCGCCCCCGGTGGCGCGCGGCGCCGGAACGCCGGCGGCCCGGCCGGCCCATGCGGGCCGGGTGGCAGCGGTGCTCTGCGTCGTGATCCCGCTGAGCGCCCTGGGCCTCTATGTCCACCAGGGCCGGCCTGACCTGCCGGCCCAGCCCTTCGCCGAGCGCCGGATCGAGCGCCCCGGCCCCCCCTCCGAGGTGATGACGGCGCTTGCGAACCTCATGCGCCACCTGGAGACGAATCCCGGCGATCTCCAGGGATGGCTGCTGCTCGGCCAGGTCTACGACCGCATGGGCCGCTTCGAGGACAGCGCCGAGGCGTACCGCAAGGCCGTGGGCGTCAGCAGCGGCAATGCCGAGGTGGCGTCCAGCTTCGGCGAGGCGCTGTTCAAGGCCGCCGAGGGCCGCGTGAGCGGCGAGGCCGAGAAGGTCTTCGAGGCGGCGCTGGCCGCCAATCCCGACGATCCGCGGGCGCGCTACTATCTGGCCCTGGCCCGGGCCCAGGTCGGCGACTGGCGTGGCGCGCTCGACCGCTGGGCCGAGCTGGTCCGGCGCAGCCCGGCCGACGCGCCCTGGCTGCCGGTGGTGCGCCAGCGTATCGGCGAGGCCGCGGCGCAGCTCAACCTCGATCCCGCCACGGTGACGCCCGAGCCCCGTGCCGTCGCCGCGGCGCCGGAAGCGGCTTCCCCGCCGGCCACCGGCTCGGGCGCCGGTCCGACCCGCGAGCAGATGGACCAGGCCGCCGCCCTGACGCCGGAGCAGCGTCAGGGCATGGTCCGCGGCATGGTCGAGGGGCTTGCCGCGCGCCTGCGCGAGAATCCCGGCGATGCCCAGGGCTGGCTGCGGCTCGCCCGGTCCTATCGTGTCCTCGGCGAGGCCGAGCAGGCCCGCGCCGCGCTGGATTCCGCGCGCCAGGCGGCGCCCGAGGATCCCGAGGTGCTGTCGGCCTATGCCGAGGCGCTGATCGATGCCGCGCCAGAGGACCCCAGCCAGGGCGGGCCGCTTCCGGCCGAGGCCGCGGCCGCCCTGGCCAGCGTTCTCCAGAAGCGGCCCGACGACCCGCAGGCTCTCTACTACCTCGGGCAGGAGGCGGCACGCACGGCCGATGCCGCGCGGGCGCGCGAGCTCTGGCAGCGCCTGCTGCGCCAGCTCGACCCCGCCTCCCCGGCCCATGCCGAGCTGAACGGCAGGATCGCGGCGCTGAAGGGCGGCTGAGTGCCGGCGCGGTTGCCCGCGTCGCTCCGCCGGTGCCGTTCCTCCGCGCCTGCCGGCCCGGAAAGGGGCATTGACCTTCCAGCCGCTGGAAGCCCCATCCTGCGTCCCACGACGAATGAGGAGGATCCGCAGATGCTGCGTCTCAAGGTAACTGGAATGACCTGCGGGCACTGCGCCCAGGCCGTGACGCGCGCGGTCGAGGCGCTGCCCCAGGTCGAGCGCGCGCTGGTCGACATCAAGACCGGCGAGGTGTCGATCGATGGCGATCCCGACGAGGCCGCGGTCCGCGGCGCCATCGAGGAGGAGGGCTACCAGGTGGTCGGCCCCGCGGCCTCGGCCTGAAGGGGGAGCGCACCATGAAATCACGCATCCTCCGCTGCGTCGCTGCCGCGGCGCTGGCCGGCGCCACCCTTGCCGCGATTCCCGTGGCCGGGCAGCAGGATCACGGGTCCGGACATGGCTCCGGGCACGGCTCCGCCCACGGTTCAGCCCATGAGGCGGCGGCCCCTGCCGACCCCCGCGCCCGCGAGGTCGCGGACCGGTACCGCCGGGCCAACGAGCGCATGCATGCCGAGATGGACATCCCCTTCACCGGGGATCCCGACCGCGATTTCGCCGCGGCGATGATCCCGCACCACCGCGGCGCCATCGCGATGGCCGAGATCCAGCTCCGCTACGGCCGGGATCCCGAGCTCCGGAAGATCGCCGAGGCCGTCGTCGCGACCCAGGCGCAGGAGGTCGCGCAATTCCAGGACTGGCTGCGCCGCAACCCACCGAAACCCTGAAGCCCGGACCCTGAGGCCCGGACCTGAGGCTAGGCCCGGGCCTCAGGGTCCGGGCCGCCGGGCTTTGGCTCAGCGCGGTTAGGCGCCCTGCGCTCCGCCGGCGGAGCGTCGCGGGACCGCGACGTATTCACCGGTGAACCGCGCACAGACGGCGCCATCGGCCTCGATTTCCGCCGATACCGCGAAGCGCGCCATGCGCCCGCGGCGAAGCTGGCGGATGGCGCCGTCCCAGGCTTCCGTCCCCGATGGCATCGCGGTCGCGGCGAAGCGCGAGCGGGCCGGCGCGCCATAGGCGACCTGGTTGGCCCGGATCACCAGCTCGGCGTCGACCCCGGCAAGGCGCAGGCGGAGATGGACCAGCGCCCATCCCGACAGGATGCCGAGCGCCGAGATGCTGCCGCCGAAGACCGTCGACTTGTGGTTGATGTTCGGCTCGAGCGGGGCGGCGAGGGTGACGCTTGCGGGCGTGATGGCGCCGACCTCGACACCCATCTCGCGCGAGAGGGGGATCTCGTGGTGCAGGTAGGCCTGAAGCTGCTCCCGGTCCACGTCTTCATCCCCCGTCCGTCCCGTCCCGCCTTGTACCAGCGGCGGGACGGACGCGCCATCCGCCGCCCCTGCGGGGTCAGCCGCGGCGGCGCAGGCGCGCCAGCCCCGCGAGCCCCAAGCCCAGCAGCGCCAGGGTCGCGGGCTCCGGCACGTCGACGGGGCCAGGCACCTCCACGGCGCCCTTCCAGACCAGGAAGTCGTTGCCGTCGCCCCAGAGGCTCGGCCCGGCGATGACGGCGAGGTAGCGGGCCGACCGGTCGATGGACGACCCGACCAGGGACATGACATCGGCCTCTGCCGAGGCGCCGAAGGCCCCGAGGGAGAAGGTGTGGCCGCCCCCCGTCAGCAGGCCCAGGAGGCTGTCGCCCCAGAGCACGGTGCCCGTCCCGCGTCCGTCCAGGGACGACAGGACGAGGCTCGTCCATTGGCCGCCCAGCGTGTTCTCGAGAAGGATTCCCTCGAAGCTGCCGCGATCGTCGATCTCGCCGGCATCGCCGCTCCCCGCGAGGCAGGCTGCCGGCCCCTCCGAGCACACGCCCAGCCCGTGGTCGCCCGCGCGGTCGCTCAGCCACAGCTTCGCGCGGCCCGCATAGGCGAGGCCCAGCGTGTAGCCCGAGGCCCTGATCCCGTTCACCGTCGCCTCGCTGCCGAGCAGGGTGCCGTCGGAGCCAAGGGACGTGAAGTCGAAGGTCACGGGCGCGGCTCCGGCGGCGCGGGAGGCCAGAAGGGTCGCGACGACGGCTGCGGCGAGGGGCCGGGCGAGGGTGCGGGCGAGGGTGGGGATGCGGGCGAACGGCATTCGTGCCTTCCTCCTATGGGTTTGGTGGAGGTCATGCAGGAATTACGCCAAATGCAATATTGTTGGCGTGTCAAGGGCATGGCGGCGGGTGCCGGGCCGGACTGTAAAGCGCGCCGACGGTTCCGCGGCCGGGGGCTGTAAGGATCCTTTACGCCCGCGCCCGATCTCCGTCTGCTGTCCCCTGCGGCCCGCGCCTGGCGGATGCAACCCCCGGCGCCCTCGCGCGTTAGCTCCGGCGTATCATGTCGTTGGATGCCTCGGAACTCCTTGTGGCCAGGCTGGCGGCAGCCCTTCCCGCCATCGGCGCCGGGCTCGTCGTCATCCTGGCCTCCCTTGTCGCCGCGCTCGTCCTGCGCCGCGTGTTCCGCGGCCTTGCCCAGCGGGCCCATCCCGATCACGGCGACCTCTGGGACCTCGCCGGCACGGTCGCCCTCTGGGCCGTCGTCGCCTTCGGCGTGGTGACCGGCCTCGGTACCATGGGCCTGAACGTCGGCGCCCTGATCGCGGGGCTGGGCCTGACCGGCTTCGCCCTTGGCTTCGCGCTGAAGGACGCCGTGTCGAACCTGCTCGCCGGCGTCCTGGTGCTGGCCTATCGTCCGTTCCGCCGGGGCGATCACATCGTCGTCGCGGGCTTCGACGGCACCGTGATGCGCATCGACCTGCGCTACACGGTCCTGCAGACCGAGGACACGCGGATCCTGATCCCCAACCAGCAGCTCTTCACCAACGCAATCACGCTGCGGCTGCCGCAGCCACCGCGGCGAGAAACCCCTTGAGACCGCTTCGCGGCGCAAGCTAGCTTCCGATCACAGACGACCAATCGGTTTCCCGCCCCATGCAGACGGCTTCCGCCGGCCTTCCGGACGACGCTTCCGCCGATCCCGCGTCCCCCGATCCGTCCGCTGCCGTGGTGGTCGAGGACCTGCACAAGCATTTCGGCGAGCTCGAGGTGCTGAAGGGCGTCTCCCTGGTGGCGCACCAGGGCGACGTGATCTCCATGATCGGGTCCTCGGGCTCCGGCAAGTCGACCTTCCTGCGCTGCATCAATCTGCTGGAGACGCCGGACAGCGGCCGGGTCTGGATCACCGGCGAGCTGATCCGCATGCGCCGCGACCGGCTGGGCCGGACCGTGCCGGCGGACGCCCGTCAGGTGGACCGGATCCGCACCCGGCTCGGAATGGTGTTCCAGAGCTTCAACCTGTGGAGCCACATGACCGTGCTCCAGAACATCATCGAGGCGCCGGTCCACGTGCTCGGCGTGTCCCGGGACGAGGCCGTCGCCCGGGCGCGCGACCTCCTCGACAAGGTCGGGCTGCACGGGAAGGAGGACACCTATCCCGCCCACCTCTCGGGCGGGCAGCAGCAGCGCGTCGCCATCGCGCGGGCGCTGGCCATGCAGCCGCGGGTGATGCTGTTCGACGAGCCGACCTCGGCGCTCGATCCCGAGCTGGTGGGCGAGGTGCTGCGGGTGATGCGCCAGCTCGCCGAGGAGGGGACGACCATGATCGTGGTGACCCACGAGATGGCCTTCGCCCGCGAGGTCTCGAACCAGGTGATCTTCCTGCACCAGGGCCGGATCGAGGAGCAGGGCCCGCCCGACCAGGTCTTCGGCGACCCGCGTTCAGAGCGCACGCGCCAGTTCCTGACGCGCAATCCCTGATGCGCAATTCCTGGCTGGCCGGTCAGGCTTGACGCCCCCTACGAAATCGGAAAGCGTTGTCGAATCTTCGCGGCCGTACACGGACGGCCGGAAAAGTACGCCTAGCCAACGAATCAAATCGAACCAACAAAGCAGGATCAGGAGGCTGTGAAGTGAAGAAGTCGTTGACGGTGCTGGCCGCCGCCGCGGCCCTGGCGATGACCGCCAGCGTCGCGCAGGCGCAGGGAAGCAAGATCCGCGTCGCCACCGAGGGCGCCTATCCTCCGTGGAACGCCACCAACGCCGCCGGCAAGCTCGAGGGCTTCGAGATCGATCTCGCCAACGAGCTCTGCAAGCGCCTCTCCGCCCAGTGCGAGATCGTCGCCCAGGACTGGGACGGCATCATCCCCTCGCTGCAGGCCAAGAAGTACGACGTGATCATGGCCGGCATGTCGGTCACCGACGAGCGCAAGAAGGTCATCGACTTCGCCGGGCCCTACGCCTCGGAGCCGACCTCCTTCGCGGCGCTGAAGAACAGCCCGCTGCTCAAGGGCAGCTTCGCCGAGCGCGTCACGCTGGACCAGGTCGACGGCGACGAGCAGAAGTCCATCGATGCGCTGAAGGCCGCCCTGAAGGGCAAGACGGTCGGTGTCCAGGTCTCGACGATCCAGGCCAACATGCTGGAGAAGCACTTCCCCGACGTCAGCATGAAGACCTACGACAAGATCGACAGCGCGGGGCTGGATCTCGTCGCCGGGCGCATCGACGCCGTGCTGGCCGACCGGTCGGCCGCGGCGGCCCTGGCCCAGGCCGAGGGCGGCAAGGACATCACGCTGTTCGGCCCTGGCTTCACCGGCGGCGTGCTCGGCGTGGGAGTCGGCGCGGGGGTGCGCAAGGACGACGCGCAGCTCAAGGCCAACCTCGACAAGGCGATCCAGGCCGCGACCGCCGACGGGACGATCGGCAAGCTGAGCACCCAGTGGTTCGGCTTCGACATTTCCATCAAGAAGTGACCTCCCGCTAGGGCGGACCGCGATCCGGTGTGGACGCCGGATCGCGTGAAACCGCTCCGACTCCAATGAACCGGGGGCGATCCGAGGCTCAAGGCGAGCCTCGGGCCGCTCCAGAGGAGGGAGGGCTGCGCCGTCCCCGGGCGGCGCTGCCCCTTTCGCATCCGAACCATGTTCGAACTGCTGGCCTACGGCGACACGGGGTGGGGCGACGAGCTCCTGGCCGGCACCGCGATGACCGTCGCGGTGTCGCTGGGCGCGTTCCTGCTGGGCCAGGTCTTCGGCCTGCTGGGCGCCACGGCCAAGCTGTCCGGGCGCCGGATCCCGGCCGCCATCGCCGACGTCTACACGACGCTGGTGCGCGGCATCCCCGAGCTGCTGGTGATCTACCTGCTGTTCTTCGGTTCCGGGAACCTGCTGCGCTGGTTCGCGGGGCTGATGGGGCTGGACGGCTATTTCGAGCCCAACGCCTTCACCGTGGGCGTGATCGCCGTGGGCCTGATCTCCGGCTCCTATTCGACCGAGGTGATCCGCGGCGCCATCCAGGCGGTACCCCACGGCCAGCTCGAGGCGGCCCGCGCGCTCGGCATGCGGCCGCGCCAGGTGACCTTCCGGATCCTGCTGCCGCAGATGCTGCGCTTTGCCCTGCCCGGGCTCGGCAATGTCTGGCAGCTCACGCTGAAGGACACCTCGCTGATCTCCGTCACGGCGCTGGCCGAGATCATGCGCACGGCCCATCTGGCGGCGGGCTCCACCCGCAACCCCTTCCTGTTCTATTCGACCGCGGCGGTGCTCTACCTGCTGCTGACCTCCCTTTCGACCTACGCGTTCGCGCGCGCCGAGCGGCACGCGGGCCGCGGCGTCCGGCGCGCATGAGGACGGCATGGACCTGACCCTGATGTGGGAGAGCCTGCCGCGCCTTCTGGGCGGCGCCCCGCTGACGCTGCAGCTCGTCGGCCTCTCGCTGCTGCTGGGCCTGTGCATCGCGGTCGGACTGGCGGTCATGCGCCTGTCGCGCAACCCGCTGCTGTCCGGGCCGGCCGCGGCCTACGTCTTCGTGTTCCGCGGCACGCCGCTGCTGGTGCAGATCTTCCTGATCTACTACGGGCTCGGCCAGTTCCCCGCCCTGCGCGAGAGCTTCGCCTGGCCCTTCCTGCGCGAGGCCTACTGGTGCGCCGTCCTGGCGCTGGCGCTGAACACGGCGGCCTATACCAGCGAGATCATCCGCGGCGGCGTCCAGTCGGTGCCCTTCGGGCAGATCGAGGCGGCGCGGGCGCTGGGCATGGGGCGCATGCAGATCTATCGGCGCATCGTCGCGCCCATCGCCCTGCGCCAGGCGCTGCCGGCCTATGGCAACGAGATCATCCTGATGGTGAAGGCCAGCTCGCTGGCCAGCACCATCACCCTGCTGGAGATCACGGGCATCGCCCGGCGCCTGATATCGCAAACTTTCGCAGTATTCGAGATATTCATCATCGCGGGTGCCATCTACCTGCTGATGAATTTCGTGGTTTCCCGCGTAATCAGCCTGGTCGAATGGCGTCTGACGCCGCATCTCCGCCGCGCAACCTGACCAAAGGGGTAGTTACTCTGCCCTGGTTTATTCCGAAATTCGTTGCAATAAGGTGGTTCTAGTCGGTTCCCTGTACTCACGGTTCATGACGCAGCCCGTTCCTCCCGTCGAGCCATTCGCGCTTCCGTCGCACGGCGCGCGTCCCGCGACCCTGCGCCGCAGGGTTGCCGGGATGCGGGCGCGGCGGTGCGCCGCGCTGCTGGACGGGCTGCCCGAAGCCGTGCTGGAGATCGACCCCCACGGCTCCGTCGCCGGATGCAACCGCGCGGCCGAGCAGCTTCTCGGCATCCCTGCCGGCCGGGCCGCGGGGCGGACCCTGGAGGACCTGCTGGGCTGCGGCCTGCCGGACGAGGAGACGGCATCGACGCGCGGCTGGGCGCCGCGGGACGATGGAGGCCGGATCCCGGTGGAGCTCGCGGCCGGGCCGCCGGTCGCGGGGCACAGGCTCGTGGTCCTGCGCGACTTGCGCGCGCGGCTGGAGGCCGAGGAGCGGCTGCGCGAGGCGCATGAGCTGGCCGAGCTGGCGCGGCGGGGCCGGACCGAGTTCATCGCGAACATGAGCCACGAGCTGCGCACGCCGCTGAACGCGATCCTCGGCTTCGCGGAGATCATCCGCGACCAGCTCGTGGGTCCGATCGGCAACCCTCTCTATTCCGAGTACGCCCGGGACGTGCACGACAGCGGCAGCCACCTGCTGCAGGTCATCAACGACATTCTGGACCTCGCCAAGGTCGAGGCCGGCCAGATGACCCTGCGCGAGGATCTGGTGATGCCCGCCGCGGCCGTGGGCACCTGCCTGCGCCTGCTGCGCCAGCGCGCCGACCAGGCCGGGGTGGCGCTGGTCGACCTGACCGCCGGGGCGGCGCCGGTCGGCCTGCTGGCCGACGAGCGCAAGCTCAAGCAGATGCTGTTCAACGTGATCGGCAACGCGCTGAAGTTCACCCCCGAGGGCGGCCGCGTGAGCGTCGCCATCGAGGTGACGCCCGAGGCCGAACTCGCCATCATCGTGCGCGACACCGGCATCGGCATCGCGGCCGAGGATCTCGAGCGCGTGATGGTGCCGTTCGGCCAGGCAGCCGCCGGACTGGACCGGCCCTACGAGGGCACCGGGCTCGGCCTGCCGCTCACGCGCGGACTCGTGGAGCTGCATGGCGGCCGCCTGCGGCTCGACAGCACCCCCGGCGAGGGGACGACCGTGCGGCTGGTCTTTCCCGCCGCGCGCCTGCGCCCGGCCCCGACAGCCGCCAGCGCTGCCGCCTCCCGCGCCGCGGGCTGACCCCGCGTCCCTTCGACCGGCCGCGCGGGCCCAGCCGATCCTATTCCGGCGGCGAGATCTCGCCCCTGCGCTGCAGCCACAGCGCGACGGCCCAGCAGGTCATGGCCCAGGCCGCGCCCAGGCACCAGCCGGCCAGCACGTCGGTCGGCCAGTGGACGCCGAGATAGACCCGACTCGACCCCACCAGAAGGCTCAGCGTCAACGCCGCCCCCAGGAAATAGGCCTTCAGCGCGCGCCCGGCGGCGATGCGGGTCAGCAGCGCCCCCAGAGTCAGGTAGGTGACGGCCGAGAGCATGGCGTGCCCGCTGGGGAAGCTCGCGGTCTGGAACGCCGTCAGATGGGAGACGAGGTCCGGGCGCGGCCGCTCGAAGACCAGCTTCGTCAGCGAGCTCAGCGCCATGCCGCCGCCGATCGAGGCCAGCACCAGCAGCGCCGCCCGGGCCCGGCGCGCGACCAGCAGGTAGCCGATGACGCCCAGCGTCACGAGGCCCAGCACCGTGAAGCTGCCCAGGCTGGTGATGTCCTGGGCCATGCGTTCGGCCCAGGGCGGGCCCAGCGGGTCGTTGGGATCGGCCGCGCTGCGCAGCCCCAGCAGCAGCATGCGGTCGAAGCCATGGGTGTCGCCCTCGACGACCTCGGCCGCGATCATGCCGAAGCTGAGGACCCCCAGAAGCGCCGCGAACAGCACCCCGAGCGGGCCGAGGTCACGCCCGAACGCATCTCGCCAGACCTGCAGCCTCGCCCCCAGCATTCCTGCCCCCCGTTCCGGCGGGGCAGATGGCCCGGCCGCGCCGCGTGAACAAGAGATAGCCGGAAGGGCGCGTTTCATCCATGCGCGCCGTGGAGGGAGGCCGCGGGGCCGTGGATCCCGCAGCGCGGCGCGGCGCGGCGCGGGGCGCGAGCGCGCCCGCCGCCTATTTCTGCGCGTGGCGGATCTCGATCCCGGACAGGACGTTCCAGTCCATCAGCGTCAGCTCCTCGGAGGTGACGGCGTCTGGCGACTGGACCAGCAGGGCGAAGAGGTAGGCCGTGCGCACCGAGGGCAGCCAGCGCGAGAGGTCCTTCTCGGGCCGCGGCCTCGACGAGGCCTCGATCAGCCCCAGCTGGTAGGCCGAGCGGATCAGCAGCATCTCCCGCTTCAACTTCTCGACGTGATCGATCGCAGACATGGCACACGGCTTCCCGGAGGTTTCGGAAAGCAGGCTATGCCAGCGCGCACGGGAACGGGCCTGGGCATCGAGGGAAGCGGCTTTCGGGCGGGTGCGGCTCGCCGGCCGGGCAGGGCTTCGCTCTTGGCGGTAGCCACGCCCGGGTCAGTTCCGGACCCGGATTACCCAGGGATCCCGCGCGGCGTGCACGAACGGACGTGAAAAGCTCGCGGCAACCCGTCGAGGGGCGGGTGCCGTCTCTGAAATCACGCTGGAACTGATCGGGGAGGAATTGGTGGAGCCGAGGAGGATCGAACTCCCGACCTACGCATTGCGAACGCGTCGCTCTCCCAGCTGAGCTACGGCCCCACCGTGCTGGGCCCGCCGCGGGACGGGCCCGGCGACGAGACGGTCGGGATATTGGTCATCGGACCCCCCACTGTCAATAGCGCAAGGCCGCGTCGGCGGTGATCTTCCGCGGGCGTCGGCATGGCTGCCCATCATGGCTGCCCCGAAACGCCGGCTCCGTCATGCCTGCCCTGGCATGGCTGCCCACCATGGCTGCCTTGTACAGACGTACAGCTTGCCCGGCCCCCTTCGCAGGTGCATCATGGCGGATGCAGGGGTTCGACCCTCCGCGAGGGAGCGGGCGCTTGCCTCAGACGATCGCGGGGTGCAGGGCCCGGCGGCGCCGGGCGACCGGCGGCACCGGGCCCGGCGCTTCGTCTCGGCGGAGGGGCCGGCGGCCCGGTCCAGGCTTGCCAGTGGGGGTAGCCGCGGTTAGGGTGCGCCACACCTTCGAAGAGCCCGGGCCCCGCGCGCATGCTGTCGTTGATCGCCCTGATCCAAACGATCCTCGAAATCCTGATCTGGCTGCTGATCGCCTCGGCGGTGCTGAGCTGGCTGGTGGCGTTCAACGTCATCAACACCCGCAATCGCGTGGTCTACATGATCGGCGACTTCCTGGAGCGGGTGACCGACCCGCTGCTGCGCCCGATCCGCGGCATCCTTCCCAATCTCGGCGGCATCGACATCTCGCCCATCGTGCTGATCCTGCTGCTGTCCTTCGCCCAGAACCTGCTGAGCGAATATACGCCACGGCTGGTGTACTGACGCACGCCCGTGGCGGCCCCAACGCCAGCGGGGCCCGGCTGGCTGCGCGAGACGCCCGAGGGCCTGCGCGCGGCGATCCGGCTGACGCCGCGTGCGGCGCGCGAGGGCGTGCAGGGGCTGGCGGAGACCGTCGAGGGCGGGCGCCAGCTCAAAGTCTCGGTGACGGCGGTCCCCGAGGCCGGCAAGGCCAACGCGGCCTTGGTCCGGCTGCTCGCCAAGGCCTGGGGCCTGCCGCCTTCGTCCCTCTCGGTGGTTTCCGGCGCGACCGACCGGAACAAGGTGGTGGCGGTGGCAGGCGACGCGGCGGTGCTGCGGGCGCGGCTGGAATCGTGGCTTGCCGGCCTCGGCGGAGGCCGCGCCTGATCTCTCGAGGAGGATGACATGTCCCAGGCCCGGATCATCGACGGAAAGGCCTTCGCCGAGCGCCTGCGCGCGCGGCTGAAGGGGCAGGTGGAGGATCTCGCGCGCCGGCACGGGCCGGTGCCGGGCCTCGCGGTCGTCCTGGTCGGCGAGGACCCGGCGAGCCAGGTCTACGTGCGCAGCAAGGGCCGCGCGACCGTCGAGGCCGGCATGCGCTCCTTCGAGCACCGGCTGCCCGAGAGCACCGACCAGGCGACCCTGCTGGCCGTGATCGACCGGCTGAACCGCGATCCCGAGGTCCATGGCATCCTGGTGCAGCTCCCGCTGCCGCGCGGCATCGATGCCGGGGCGGTGATCGAGGCGATCGACCCGGCCAAGGACGTCGACGGCTTCCACCCCTACAATGCCGGCCGCCTGGCGCTGGGCCTGCCGGGCCTCGTCCCTTGCACGCCGCTGGGCTGCCTGATGCTGCTGAGGGACGTTCTGGGCGACCTGTCGGGGCGGCGGGCGCTGGTGCTCGGCCGCTCGACCATCGTGGGGCGGCCGATGGCGCAGCTCCTGTTGGGGGCGGACTGCACGGTGACGATCGCCCATTCGCGCACCCGCGATCTGGTCGAGGAGTGCCGGCGCGCCGAGATCCTGGTGGCGGCCGTCGGCCGGCCCGGAATGGTGCGCGGCGACTGGATCCGCCCGGGCGCCACGGTGATCGACGTGGGCATCAACCGCGTCGCCGCGAAGGAGCCCGGGGACGAGCCCGGCAAGACGCGGCTGGTCGGCGACGTCGACTTCGCCGAGGCGGTGGAGGTGGCCGGCGCCATCACGCCGGTGCCGGGCGGCGTCGGGCCCATGACCATCGCCTGCCTGCTGCACAACACGCTGCACGCCGCCTGTGCCATCCATGGCGTGCCGGTCCCGGAGGCCGCTTGATCCGCGCCTATCTCCTGAGGCCCGGCGGCGGCCCCGCCGAGGTCGAGCTGCGGCCCGGCGACGCGCTGCCCGAGGGCACGGCCTGGCTCGACCTGCTGCGCCCCACGGAGGCCGAGCGCCGCCATGCCGACGCGCTGCTGGGCATCGAAACGCCGACCCACGAGGACATGAAGGAGATCGAGGTCTCCTCGCGGCTCTATGTCGAGAACGGCGCCGCCTACCTGACGACCCCCCTGATCACCGGCGCCGATTCCCCGGACCCCATGCTGGGCCCGCTGACCTGCGTGATGACGGAGCGCTGCCTCCTGACCGTGCGCTTCTCCGAGCCCAAGTCGCTGGAGACCTTCCGGACCCGCGTCCTGCGCCAGCCCGAGCTGCTGCGCTCGACCGACGACGCCATGCTGGGCCTGATGGACGCGGTCGCCGACCGCGCCGCCGACGTGCTGGAGTTCATCGGCGGCCAGCTCGACGCGCTGGGCCGGCAGGTCTTCGCCGACCCGCCCTCGGCCGGCCGGCCGGGCCCGCCCAAGGCCGAGCTGACCGACGTGATCCGCGGCATCGGCCGGGTCGGCGACCTGACGCACAAGCTGCGCGACAGTCTGGCCGGGCTCGACCGGCTGGTCGCCTTCCTGACCACGGTCAGCACCGGGCGCCTGAACAAGGAGCAGAAGGCGGCGCTGAAGACCATCATCCGCGACCTGCGCTCGCTGGGCGAGCACGCGGCCTTCCTCGCGCACCAGACCAGCTTCCTGCTGGACGCCACGCTGGGCGCCATCAACGTCGAGCAGAACGCGATCATCAAGATCTTCTCGGTGATGGCGGTCGTCTTCCTGCCGCCGACGCTGATCGCCAGCATCTACGGCATGAACTTCCACCACATACCCGAGCTGGACTGGCCCTGGGGTTATCCGCTCGCCTTGTGCCTGATGGTGGTCTCGGCGATCCTGCCGCTTCTCTACTTCCGGAAGCGGGGCTGGCTGTGACGGGATCCATGGGGGCGCTGGCGCTGGCGGCGCTGTTCCTGCTCGCGACCCATTTCGGCCTGTCCAGCACGCCGCTGCGCGCGGCGCTGGTCCGGACCTTCGGCGAGCGCGGCTTCCTCGCGGCCTATTCTGCCCTGGCGGCGCTGGCGCTGGCCTGGCTGGTCCTGGCCTGGCGGGACGCGCCCTTCGTGCCGCTGTGGGGCTGGTCGGCCTGGCAGTGGTTCCTGCCCATCGCCGTGATGCCGCTGGCCTTGGTGCTGGTGGTCTGCGGTCTGTCCCAGCCGAACCCGAGCGCCGTGGGCCAGGGCGGCATGGTGGACCGGGGCGAGGCGCCGCACGGCATCCTGCGCATCACCCGCAACCCCGTGATGTGGGGCATCGGCCTGTGGGCGGCGTCCCACATGGTGCCCAACGGGGACCTCGCGGGGATGCTGTTCTTCGGCACGCTGGCCGTGCTCGCCCTGCTGGGCGCCGTGCTGATCGACGCCAAGAAGGCGCGCCGGCACGGCGCCTCGTGGCTGGCCTTCGCGGCCGAGACCTCGAACCTGCCCTTCGCGGCGGTCGCCTCGGGCCGGCAGTCGCTGCAGCGCGCCGTGCGCGAGATCGGCTGGCGGCGCCTGGGCGTCGCGGTGCTGCTCTATGCGGTGCTGCTGCACGGCCACGGCTGGCTGGTCGGCGTGCCCGCGACCCCGCCGCTCTGAACGGCTTTCCCCGAACGGCTTTCCGGCCGGGCGGCGGCGGGCGGGAACGGCCTGCGCGAAAGACTTCGGATTCCCGGGCTTCGTGCTATATTTGCGCCCCGTTCAGCCGGGCTCCGCGCCGGCGGGACGGGGACCTGCCCGCCACCCCCAGCCCTTCTCGGATCCATGAAGATCACCATCGAACGCGCCGCCCTCCTCCGGTCCCTCGGGCACGTCCAAAGCGTGGTGGAGCGCCGCAACACGATCCCGATCCTGTCGAACGTGCTGCTGCGGGCCGAGGGGAACGAGCTGTCCCTGACCGCGACCGACATGGACCTGGAGATCGTCGAATCGGCCCAGGCCGAGGTGCTGCGGGCCGGGGCCACCACGGCGCCCGCGCATACGCTGTTCGACATCGTGCGCAAGCTGCCCGACGGCAGCCAGGTGGAGCTCGAGGCCTCGGCCGAATCGGGGGTGATGACCCTGCGCTCCGGGCGCTCCAACTTCCGCCTGGGCTGCCTGCCGACCGAGGACTTCCCGCAGATGTCGGGGGGCGAGATGGCCCACCGCTTCTCGGTCTCGGCCGCGGACCTGCGCACGCTGGTGGACCGGACCAAGTTCGCGATCTCGACCGAGGAGACGCGCTACTATCTCAACGGCATCTACCTGCATGCCGCCCGCGCGCGCTCCGGCGAGGCCGAGCTGCCGGTGCTGCGGGCGGTCGCGACCGACGGCCACCGCCTGGCCAAGGTCGAGATGCCGCTGCCCGACGGCGCCGACGGCATCCCCGGCGTGATCGTGCCGCGTAAGACCGTGCTGGAGATCCGCAAGCTCGCCGACGAGGCCGCCGACCGCATCGAGATCGGCCTGTCCGAGACCAAGATCCGCTTCACCTTCGACACGGTGGTTGTGACCTCGAAGCTGATCGACGGCACCTTCCCCGACTACGAGCGGGTGATCCCGACCGGCAACGACAAGCTGATGGAGGTGGATGCGCGGAGCTTCGCCGCCGCCGTCGACCGCGTCGCCACCATCTCCACGGAGAAGAGCCGGGCGGTGAAGCTCGCCCTCGGCAAGGGCGTCCTGACGCTCTCGGCGACCAGCCCCGAGGCCGGCAGCGCCACCGAGGAAATCGAGGTCTCCTACGACTCGGCGCCCCTCGAAATCGGCTTCAACTCTCGCTATCTGTTGGACATCACGCAGCAGATCGAGGGCGAGTTCGCCCGCTTCAGCATGGCGGATGCCGCCTCGCCCACGGTGGTCCGCGACGTGGCGGACGGCGCGGCGCTCTACGTGCTGATGCCGATGCGGGTGTGACGACGGCGGCCGGGGGCCGGACGCCGCGGCATGCCCGCCGGCCGTCCGCCGCCCCCGGTCCCTTGAGGCCCGGCCCCGAGGGGCCGCGCCGGAGTATCGAAGCCGTTGCGCCCTGCGCCCGCGCCCATGGTTCCCGAAGACGCCGCCCCCCGGCCACTCGACCGGCTCGCGGTGACGCGCCTGACGCTCAGCCAGTTCCGCTGCTACGAATCGGCGCGCCTGCACCTGGACGCGCGCCCCGTGGTGCTGACCGGCCCGAACGGGGCCGGCAAGACCAACCTGCTGGAGGCCGTCAGCTTCCTCGCCCCGGGTCGCGGCCTGCGCCGCGCGCGGCTGTCCGAGGTCGAGCGGCTGGGCGCGCCGGCGGGGCAGGGCTGGGCGGTGGCCGCCCAGGTGACGACCCCCTTCGGCGAGGTCGACATCGGCACCGGCCGCGACGCCGCGGCGGGCGAGCGCTCGGAGCGCCGCCTGGTGCGCATCGACGGCCGGCCCGTGCGCGGCCAGGTCGCCCTGGCCGAGCATGTCGCGGTGGTCTGGCTGACCCCGCAGATGGACCGGCTCTTCTCCGAGGGGGCCTCGGGGCGCCGGCGCTTCCTGGACCGGCTGGTCTTTGGCTTCGACCCCGCCCATGCCGGACGGCTCGCCCGCTACGAGCTGGCCCTGCGCGAACGCGCGCGGCTGCTGCGCGAGGGCTCGCGCGACGATGCCTGGCTGGCCGGGCTGGAGGCCGAGATGGCGGCCACCGGCGTCGCCGTGGCGGCCGCCCGGCGCGAGCTGATCGAGCGGCTGCAGGCCGCCATCGACCAGGCTGTGGGCCCCTTTCCGCAGGCCGAGATCGCGGTGTCAGGCACGCTCGAGGACGGCCTCGGCGAGGAGCCGGCGCTGGCGGTCGAGGAAGGGCTGCGCCGGCGGCTGGCCGAGCGGCGGCGCCAGGACGGCGAGGCCGGCGGCGCGGGCGTGGGCCCGCACCGTTCGGACCTGCTGGTGCGCCACCGCGGCAAGGCGATGCCGGCCGAGCTGTGCTCGACCGGCGAGCAAAAGGCGCTGCTGGTCTCGATCGTGCTCGCCAATGCCCGGCTGATGACGGCCGAGCGCGGCTCGCCGCCGCTGCTGCTGCTGGACGAGGTGGCGGCGCATCTGGACGAGGCGCGGCGCCTCGCGCTGTTCGCCGAACTGCTGGACCTCGGTGCGCAGGCCTGGATGACCGGCACCGACCGGGCGACCTTCGCCGAGCTCGACGGCGCGGCGACGGCCTTCCGGGTCGAGGATGCCCATGTGGTGCATACGTGATTAGCGCATACGTGATTTCCGTGCCCGTGCGTGAAAACGAACGGACTTTTCCCGCTCCCTTCTGATAGTATAACCCGATGGCACAAGAAGCTCTGAAGACCGACGGCACCGGCGCGCAACCCTCGAATACTGAGGACTACGGCGCGGGATCGATCACCGTTTTGCGCGGCCTCGATGCCGTGCGCAAGCGCCCGGGCATGTATATCGGCGACACCGACGACGGGTCTGGCCTGCACCACATGGTGTACGAGGTCGTGGACAACGCCGTCGACGAGGCGCTGGCGGGCTATTGCGACCGGGTCGACGTGATCCTGAACCCCGACGGCTCGGTCACGGTGCGCGACAATGGGCGCGGCATCCCCACCGACATCCACCCCGAGGAGGGCGTCTCCGCCGCCGAGGTGGTGATGACGCAGCTTCATGCCGGCGGCAAGTTCAACCAGAACTCCTACAAGGTCTCGGGCGGCCTGCACGGGGTCGGCGTCTCGGTGGTGAACGCCCTCTCGGAGACCCTGCGCCTCCGGATCTGGCGCGGCGGCCGCTTCCACGAGATGGAGTTCCACCACGGCGAGCCCGTGGCCCCGCTGGCCGACAAGGGCCCCGCGCCCATTGCCGGCGAGAAGCCGCTGACCGGCACCGAGGTGACCTTCAAGCCCTCAACCGAGACCTTCACCCAGGTCGAGTTCGACTTCGGCACGCTGGAGCACCGGCTGCGCGAGCTGGCCTTCCTGAACTCCGGCGTGTTCATCGCGCTGACCGATGCGCGCGGCGTCGAGCGCAAGACGGTCGAGCTGTTCTACGAGGGCGGGCTGGAGGCCTTCGTGGGCTATCTCGACCGCTCCAAGCAGGCCCTGCACAAGACCATCGTGGCCGGCGGCACCCGCAGCTCGGACACAGGGGTCGAGATCGCGGTCGAGGTCGCGCTGGAGTGGACGGACGCCTATCACGAGACCGTCCTCTGCTTCACCAACAACATCCCGCAGAAGGACGGCGGCACGCATCTGGCGGGCTTCCGCGCGGCGCTGACGCGCGTGGTCACGGCCTATGCCAACGACAGCGGCCTCGTAAAGAAGGAGAAGGTGCAGCTCGTCGGCGACGACGCCCGCGAGGGGCTGACCTGCATCATCTCGGTCAAGGTGCCGGACCCCAAGTTCTCGTCGCAGACCAAGGAGAAGCTGGTCTCCTCCGAGGTGCGGCCGATCGTCGACGCGGTGGTGACCGAGGCGCTGCAGACCTGGCTGGAGGAGCACCCGACCGAGGCCAAGAAGATCGTCGGCAAGGTCGTCGACGCGGCCGCCGCGCGCGAGGCCGCGCGCAAGGCCCGCGACATGAGCCGCAAGAACCCGCTGAACAACATCAACTCGCTGCCGGGCAAGCTCGCGGACTGCCAGGAGCGCGACCCGGCGCTCTCCGAGCTCTTCATCGTCGAGGGCGATTCGGCGGGCGGCTCGGCCAAGCAGGGGCGCTCGCGCCAGAACCAGGCGATCCTGCCGCTGCGCGGCAAGATCCTGAACGTCGAGCGCGCGCGCGAGCACAAGATGCTGAGCTCGGCCGAGATCGGCACGCTGATCTCGGCGCTGGGCACCGGCATCTCCAGCACCTTCGACGCCAGCAAGGCGCGCTACCACAAGATCATCATCATGACGGACGCGGATGTGGACGGCAGCCACATCCGCACCCTTCTGCTGACCTTCTTCTACCGCCAGATGCGCGAGCTGATCGAGCGCGGCTATCTCTACATCGCCCAGCCGCCGCTCTACCGCATCAAGCGCGGCAGCCAGAAGGAGCGCTACCTGAAGGACGACAAGGCGCTCGACGATTACCTGATCGCCGAGGGGCTGGAGGACCTGTCGCTGGTCCTCGCCGACGGCACGGCGCTGTCGGGGCAGGCCCTGCGCGAGCTGGTCGAGCATGCCCGCACCGCGCGACCGGCGCTCGAGACGCTGGCCCGCCGCGTGGGCAGCCAGGTTCTCGTCGAGCAGGCCGCGATCGCGGGTGTGCTGGTGCCCGACCTGCTGGAGCAGGACGATCGCGCGACGGCCGCGGCCGAGGCGCTGCTGGCCCGGCTGAACGCCCTGCCGGGCGCCGCCGACGGCGCGCCCAGCACCTGGACCTTCGACGTGACGCCCGATGCCCTGTTCCTGTTCCGCACCCGCCGCGGCGTGACGCACCGCCACGTCTTCGACCGGGACCTGCTGAACAGCATCGAGGTGCGGCGCCTCGCGGCCTTCACGGCCGAGATGGCGCGCCACTATGGCCAGGGCGGCCGGCTCCTCGCCAAGGAGAAGGAGCTGCGCCGCATCGACGGGCCCATGGGCCTGCTGGACGCGGTGTTCGAGCAGGGCCGCCACGGCGTCGCGATCCAGCGCTACAAGGGTCTCGGCGAGATGAACCCCGAGCAGCTCTGGGAGACCACGCTGGACCCCACCGTGCGCTCGCTGCTCCAGGTCCGCGTCTCCCAGGCCGACGAAGCCGAGCAGGTCTTCTCGACCCTGATGGGCGACGTCGTCGAGCCCCGGCGAGAGTTCATCCAGGAGAACGCCCTGAAGGTCGCGAACCTGGACGTGTAGTTGTGTGTTCTGTAACGCATAAACCTGCAAACACCTGATCTAGCTTGCCTTCTGATCCACGCCGCCCGGGGCTGATAGCGCCGGGCGGTTTTCGTTATGGCGTGACCCACCGCTGGGCAAAGAGCATTCGGCGCGCAGCTGCAGCTGTCCTCTATGGCGTCAGGACCGGACAGGCGACGGAACCCAGCATCGAGTGAGCCCGCTCCAGAGCATCGTGCGCGCAATCCTGGGGGCGTAGGGGCTGAGGTTCGGTCCTTCGCAGCCGACAGTTTGGGGAGCGACAAGGTAGCGTCGTTCCGGCCGGAGTTGATTGACCGGGCCAGGGTCAAAGCATCGTATTTCGGCGGCAGGGCGGTGGAGGCGGGAAGCGCGGTCGAGGCCTACGTCGCCCGATAGGCCGCAGGCTTGTCGTCTGGGACGCCGGACAACTCCTCGGTCAGGCTGAAGATCTCCGGCAGGGCCGTCGCGACCCGGCGGATTTCCCTGATGGATGCAAGTTGGTCCTCAGCGGTCGCGATTCTGTGCCGGCCGCCCGACCGGGCTCTATCGATGGTGCCGTGGCCCAGGAAGAATCCGACCAGGGGTCCGACGACGACCCCGGCGAGGCCGCCGAGTCCGTAGCCAAAGACCGCGCACCCGCCTGCCACGCCGGCGGCCAAGCCCCACGGCAGGCGCTCGGCCGCTTCCTTCGCCGACGCCAAGGCGCGCTCCGCATCCGCGACCTCCCCATCGAGGAATCGGCGGCTCACGTCGCCTGTGTTTCGGCGTGGGGTCTCCCCTCAGAAGGGGTCGGCCGGGACGAAGGCTCGGACGCAGGGGATGACTTTCCGCTAACCATTCAACACGGGCGCGCTGATGCTCGAAGCGCTTCCTTGAACAGCTCAAAGGCCGTCGTGCCATGCCGATTGGGGAAATAGAGGTGGTAGCCGGCGAACGGTTCGCACCAGGGCTCCAGCAGGCGGGTAAGACGGCCATCGGCAATCGGGGCCGCCACCAGATCCTCCAGGATGTAGAGGATGCCGAACCCCTCGACGGCGGCGGCCACCAGCAGGTCGCCGTCGTTGAACACCGGTCCGCGTCCCGGCGCGACCGTCACCACATGGCCGCCGCGATCGAACGACCAGGGAGACAGGTCGCCGTTGGCGTCGCGATAGGCGATACAGCGATGGCCCGCGAGGTCAGCGGGCTCCATCGGCGCCGGATGGTCGCCTAGATAGACGGGAGCGGCCACCACTGCGACGCGAAGCCGAGGGCCGACTGGCACCGCGATCATGTCCTTCTCCAGTCGCTCGCCGAGCCGGATGCCCGCATCGTATCGGCCCGCCACGACGTCGGTCATCGCATCCTCCACGCACACCTCCACCTCGACGTCGGGGTGGAGGCGCATGAAGGCCGGAAGCATCGGCCATAGAACCGTGTCCGCGGCGTGCTTGCCCGTCGTGATGCGAACGGTCCCGATCGCTGCTCCGCTTGTCTGGGACAGCGCCTCGATCTCCTTGTCCAGCGCGCCCAGCGCCGGCGACAGCGCGGCAAGCAGGCGCTCGCCGGCAGCCGTCGGGGCGACGCTCCGCGTCGTGCGGGAGAGTAGGCGAAAGCCGAGCTGGCCCTCCAGCCGCTTCATGGTCTGGCTCAACGCCGACTGCGTGACTCCGAGCCGCCTCGCGGCTCGCGTGAAGCTGCGGTCGGCGGCGATCGCGGCAAAGATGGCGAGGTCGCCGAACTGGCCTGGACGCATTGATGAATCTCGCTACTGAGCCCTATTACTGATTAGGCCATTATCTCGATCAATTAGCACATCTACCTAGTCAGTGACAGTGCAAGGAACGAGGAACTGGCAATGGCAAGGTCCGACGAGTGCACCGGCGCAAGCATGACGGCGGTGCCCTTCGCCGTGCGGCGCATGGCAGAGCCAGAGGAGATCACGCGGCTCGTCCTGTTCCTCAGTTCCGACGAATCGGCCTTCATGACCGGGTCCGACTATGTGGTCGATGGGGGTTTGCTGCTCGGCCCTGTGCCGCCGGACGGCGGGTAAGCACAGGTCGGAAGAAAAGAGGACCAAGCGAATGGGTAAAATTTGGCTGGTGACCGGCGCAAGCCGGGGACTTGGGCGCGAGATCGCGCGCGCGGCGTTCGACGCGGGTGAAACCGTGGTCGCAACGGCGCGATCCGCCGACGGGGTGCGCGATGCCTTCGGAAGCGACAACGATCGATTACACGCCCTGGCGCTCGATATCGTCGATAGCGAAGCGGCGAAATCGGTCGTGGCTGAGGTCGTTGCGCGGTTCGGTGCGATCGACGTGCTGGTCAACAATGCCGGCTATGCCGAACTGGGTTTCTTCGAGACCTTCACCGATGCCGCAGTGCGGCGTCAGTTCGAGGTCAACCTGTTTGGTACGATGAACGTCGCGCGCGCGGTCGTCCCCCACATGCGGGAGCGTCGCTCAGGCCTCATCGTTACCATCTCGTCGGTGAGCGGACTGGTCTCCAACGCAGGAGGGGCGGTCTACTCGGCTTCCAAATTCGCGGTCGAGGGATGGATGGAGGGCTTTGCGCAGGAGCTCGCGCCGTTTGGCGTCCGCTCGCTCCTGGTCGAGCCGGGGATGCTGCGCACCGACTTCATGGACCAGAAGTCGGCGAGCTTCGGCAGCATCGACATTCCCGACTATGCCGAGGCGATCGCCCAGTACCGCGCGTTCGTCAAGGAGGCCAACGGCAATCAGCCGGGCGACCCGAAGCTGCTCGCCGCGCGGATCGTAGCGCTTGCTTCGCAGGGCGAGGCGCCGTCGCGGTTCGTGTTCGGCGATGACGCCCGACAGTGGGCCAGCGCGAAGGTCGACCAAATGCGGCGCGAAATCGCCCAGTCCGCCGATCGCGGCTGACGCCCCCTTGCAAGGAGGTCTCGCAAGCACTCACCTAGAATACGTACTGGATCGATCGGCACTGAACACCACTTGCGGCGCGGACAACGACGGAGTGACAAGAACGGCCGGGCGACCTTTTCGCGGCATCAATCATCGGAACGGCACTTTACCCGATATTCCAACGTTCGGGCCGCAAAGCTGACCAGTACACTCACGGCCTCGAGCCCTGATATAACGCCGGCCTCGGCTCTCATAATCAGGCTTATTCAAAGGATGTTCACATGGCGACGAACGAAGAAATCATCAGAGAACTCTACGCGGTGGCCGAAGGCGATCGCCGGGACGCCGAAAAATTCGCCTCGCTGTTCCATGAGGACGGCTACTTTCAGGACGAGTCGTCTGGAATTCGGTTACACGGTCGGGACGTTGGCCAGCTGATCGAAGCTGTTTCAAGCGCCTTCCCTGACATGCACCGCGAGCTGCTTCGGATCTATACGACGGGGGAGGCAGTGATCGTCGAGCTTAGGCTGCAAGGCACGCACTCGGGCGATTTCCACACCGGCGAAGGGGTCTTGCCGGCGACCGGCCGCAGGTTCGATGTGCCTTGCTGCGACGTGTTCCGTCTCAGGAGCGGCAAGGTCGCGGCTTTTCACTGCTACAACCAACTGTCCATCTGGCTGAAGCAACTCGGCGCGCTCGATAATCTCGGCGCGGCCGTGAAACGCTGAGCGTGGGTCAACGCTCGCCGCCCGGCGCGCTCTTCGCGTCCCAGCAAGAAATAGGAGAACTCCATGCCCGTGCAGAAGTTCGCCGTCGTTGATGCCCATTTCGAGCGTCTGGATGAGCAGGAAGCGCTGATCGAGACCGCAACCTCGTGGATCGGCGTCAAGGCGGACCAGTTACGGTCGGATTCGGTCGCTATGGCCCAGGAGCGGTTTTGGAAGAGGTCATCGCTGTTTACGACACGATGATCGTGATCGCGGGAGAGGTCTCGGTCACGAGCAACAGTGGAACAGTGACTGCTGAACCCGGAGGCATTGTTTACATGCCCGAAGGCGAACGGGTCACTATCCATGCATCGAACAACGGCGCGTTGACCGCGTACGTAACCTATCCCCACTGGGAGGAAGCACGGGCTAACGCTTTGCGCTGACCAAAGCACGCCATCCCCTTGCCGGATGCCACCTGTCGGGGCGGATGCATCGCGTCGCCGGATGGGCGTCCGAGACGAAGACGGACACCCCGTGCCGAGCGTGCCTTCCGGGCGTCGCCGAGGGCGACACTGTTCGCCTCCTCGATGCCGTGAATGCGGAAATGGCCTGAACTCCACCGGCCGGGAACGGCGCCGCGGCCGGCCACATCAGTCTGAAGGGATGGTCCTGGAATTGCTTCGCGCGCGGTTCCTGACGGCTGCGGCCTTGCTCCTGATCCCCCAGCTTGCCTTCGGCGTGAGCCCAAAGGCTTCTCCACCGCCCTACGCCCGCGGCCCGCTGCTCTCGCGCGATGCGATGACGGATTGGTGCGAGCCGGGGCAGGCAGCAGGTCCGACGTGCCGCAGCGCGATTTTGCTAGCGTACGACAGCCTGCTCTTCGGCTAC
Organism: Arenibaculum pallidiluteum; assembly: GCF_017355985.1. GTDB lineage: Bacteria > Pseudomonadota > Alphaproteobacteria > Azospirillales > Azospirillaceae > Arenibaculum > Arenibaculum pallidiluteum. The sequence continues at coordinate 55,826 of NZ_JAFIQU010000024.1, read as the reverse complement.
TCGGAGGGGCTGTCGAAGCCGCTGCGGCAGTTCTGCGATCTCCCGACGGACCCTGAGGTCATCGTGGAGAGGGTGATGGACTACCGAAGGCGGAATGTCGAAACGGGCATTCCAGTCGTCCTGTCGCTCACATCGGTCGTCGATAACGTCCTGCACACGGAGTTCCGGTGCCCACGGTAGCCCCTCTCTATGGACAATGCCGGCTAGGACGCGCCGTACCATGCGACCAACCCGCAGTCCCTCTCACCCGGCTTCCGAAGCAGGCTCGAGGCGCAACCAGGGGGCTTCGCCGATGCTCGGATGGCTGAACCGTCTTCTGACCTCGGCCTTCGGGCACACCGGCCGGGATCCCGATGAGCGCGAGCCTCTGTCATGCGCCTATGTCGCATCGCTGAGCGGGCTGCTCGCCGACGGCCTGATCCCCGTGCACACCTGGATCTGGGCCCTGCGGGCGAGACCGGCCGCAGTCTGCGGCCGCAGCGGCAGCTATGCCGTCGCGAAGAGTTCTCCCGAGCCGGAGCGGTCCCGTCCTGAGCGGAGATAGGGCCTCCTCCGCCTTCGAGAGCGCGTCCAATCCGCGCACGCGGCCGCCTACTCGGCTCCCGTTGAGGCCAGGCACTGAACCTGCGCGTAGCGGATAGCCAGTCGCCCAAGCAAGTGCCTCATTGTCGGTCAAGGCAACGTCCCTGGCTTCGGGCACTCCCAAGGTCCGGTCTGAAAGACGTTGGGGTGTTTCTTACCTCTCCAGCAGTGTGGCAATGCGATCGAGTCCTTCCACCGACATCGCGGCGGAATCGGGGTCCATCACGAGTGACTGGCCGAGATAGGCCCAGTAAAGAAAGAGCGCTCGCTCACGAGCGTCGGAGGCACTCACGCCAGAGGCGACCAGCTGGTCGGCCAAGTAGCCAATCCTCTGAGCGTCAACCTCCGCTACGACGCGCGCCACCGACTCGTCGCGTGCCGCCCACGACCGGATTGCCCGCTCCAGGGGCTGGGGGCCTCCGCCCGAGGTGACGTCGAAGCCGCGCCGCATCAGGTCATGCAGGCGACGTGCACCTGGGGGGTGCGTCTCCAGATCCCGGATGATCCGCTCGGTGGAGCGCAAGCGCCAGTGGCCCAATACCTCCGCATGGAAGTCCGCCAGGTCGCGGAAATGCCAATAAAAGCTCCCCCTCGAGACGTTCAGCGCATTGGCAAGGGGCACCACCTTCAGGGCTTCCGGGCCGTCCTGTGCCAAGCGCCGAAGCCCATGTCGGATCCAGTCGGTCTTCGTCAGTCGATCGTTCATACCCAACCATACACTCGTGTATTGACCTGGTCAGTTAGCCGGACTATACACCTGTGTATGGAACTCGCCGACCCGGATTTCTGCCTCACCGCCGCCGGGGTTATTGGCTGCGTCACCGCAGGCTTCCACGGGGCGCTCGTGCAGCGCTACTTCGTTCGCCCTGCACGCGAGCGTGCCCAGGGCCAACCGGCTTCCATCCGCAGGCTGATCGCGCCGCTGCTTCAGTTCAGCACCCTGGAATGGTTCGGGGGCGGCATCGCCTTGATCCTGGCCGCGGGTGTTCTCGACGATGGGGCTCGGAGCGCCGTAGCGGTCCTGGTGGCCGCATCGTACACCGCTGGTGGTGTCATCAACTTATGGGCGACACGTGGCCGCTCGCCGGGATGGCTGATGATGGCAGCTGCGCTGGCATTGATTGCCGCAGGATTGCGGCCGGCCGCCTCCTGAACGGAGGTCGCATGATCGCGGCGACGCACCCCCTGCCCGGCGAAACCACAGTTGCGATCATCGGCTCCGGCCCGACGGGCCTTGCGGTGGCCATCGGCCTCGCCCAACGCGGCATTGACTTTGTCATTCTCGATCGCCTGCACGTGCGAGAAACCACGTCACGCGCAGCCGTGATCCACGCCCGTACCCTAGAGGAACTGGAACACCTCGGCGTGCGGGAGTCCCTGATAGGCCGGGGACTGAAGGCGCACCGGTTCCGCGTGCGCGAGCGCGACCGGGTGCTCATGCACGCGGATTTCTCGTGCTTGCCCAGCCCGAACCCATACGCCCTGATGATCCCCCAGGACGAGACGGAGGCAATCCTTATCGAACGGCTGGAGGCCCTCGGCGGCGCGGTCACGCGCCCAGCGGAGGTCGTCGCCATTGTACCGCATCCCAACGAGACGGCAGTCCGCTACGTGGCGATGGGGCGTTCCGGATCCCTCCGAGCCCGCTACGTGGTGGGGGCAGATGGCCAGAACAGCCTTACCCGTCAAGCCGCAGGTATTGGCTTCCCAGGCCAGACCTACGGCTCGTTCCTGCTTGCTGACGTCCGAATGACGTGGCCGATCACTACCGACGAAGTCAGCCTGTTCTTCTCCCGCGAGGGCACCCTTGTCGTCGCCCCGATGACCGACCGCCGGTTCAGGATTGTCGCCCAGCTCGCCGACGCGCCCTCTGCTCCCACCATCAAGGACGTGCAGAGCCTGATCGATAGGCGCGGTCCGTGGACCGGCGTGCAGGTGCGGGAGCTGATTTGGGGCTCCCGATTCCAGGTCCATCACAAGCTGGCGGAGACTTTCCGGGCAGGACCGCTGCTGCTGGCCGGCGACGCCGCCCACGTGCACAGTCCGGCGGGAGGCCAAGGGATGAATCTCGGGCTCCGTGACGCCATCGCTCTCTCGGCGGCGCTCGCATTTAGCCTGCAAGACAGCGGGGCCGATAAGCCGCTGGATGCCTATGCGCTCGAGCAGCGGACCGAAGCGCGGCGCGTCCTGGATCTAACCCATCGCCTGACCACCGTGGCCACCCTCCGTAGCCCGGCGCTGCGGGTTGCACGCAACGCGCTCATCAGCACGGCAGCGCGGTTCCCACCGGTTCGGGACCGGGTGGCGCGTTTGCTCGCCGGGTACAGCTGAAGCAGGCATTCGCCATGGCATCCCCAAGATCGCGTGGCTGCCGATGGTCCAGCGTCAGTTCAATCAGGTCGGCGTAGACACCTTTGCCGAGACGGACCTCACAGCCGCGGCAATGCCCAGCGGGACGGACCCATGACACAGAGATCGTTGCTGCCACGCCGGTCGCAGATGACGCTTTCCGGCTGGCTCATGATGATTGTCCTCTCGGTCCTCTGGGGTGGCTCATACGTCTTCACGGCAATTACGATCGTCGCCCTGCCGCCACTGACCATCGCCCTGATACGGCTCGGTTTTGCCGCGCTCCTGCTCCACGGAGTGCTCTGGGCGCGTGGCGAACTCCTCCCTGCCCGGCAGCGGGTCTGGGGCGCCTTGCTCTTCATGGGCATCTTCAACAGCGCAATGCCGATCAGTTTGATCGCCTGGGGACAAACCCACGTCACCGCCGGGCTAGCCTCGATTCTCTCTGCCACAGCACCGCTCTTCGGTGTCCTGATCGCGCATTTCACGACCCCGGACGACAAGATCACGCTCCGCCGCCTCCTTGGTATCGCGTGCGGGTTTCTTGGGGTGGTTGTCTTGACCGGCCCGCAGGTGGTCGGCGGAATCGGCGACGATCTCATCGGGCAGTTCGCGGTCCTCGGAGCGGCCCTGTCCGCAGCGTCGGCCAGCGTCTTCGGTCGGTTCTTCCTCCGGTTCGGTCTAACGCCGCTGGCCACCGCGGCCGGGCAGGTAACGACCGCGGCCCTGGTCCTGGTGCCGCCCGTGCTTTGGTTCGACCGACCATGGCTGCTTACCGTTCCCAGTCTCGACGTGGTCGCGGCCTTACTTGGCCTGACACTGCTGTCGACGGCTCTGGCCTACTTCCTCTACTTCCGTGTGCTCGCCGCAGCCGGGGCAACCAACACTCTCCTCGTTGGCTTTCTTGTACCAGTCAGCGCAACCATCCTGAGCCATTTGCTACTGGACGAGCACTTTGCGCCTCGTCAGCTTGCTGGAATGGCGCTGATTGGCGTTGGGCTGGGGATCACCGACGGCGTACTGGTGACCCTCGCGCTACTCAGCTTCAGATCTGCTAGGTCAGGGCAACATTCAGTGCGAGAACGGTCCTAACGGCCTTTGATCTTGCATGAGGATATGACTGTTGCCCCGGCGGGGTCACCATGGCGAGGACCTCGCAATACGAGAAATTGACTGATTGGATCAAGTGGCCATCAAGCATCCCATCGCCTCAATCATATCTCTGTGTTGTCGTGGGCTGCTGTACAGCGACGAGATCCTGTCCGATCACGTCGCGCAGCCGATCAAACCCAAGGCCGGTGCCACTTTCACGAATGTCGCCGTGTCTTTCGTCGAGAAACACCGCCTGCTCCGTAAAGGTCATGGTTGTCCTGCCAGAGATTCCTTCGAATTCAACGGTCACGAGTGATGAAGAGATAATCTCATCTTTAGTTCGCATGGTGTAAGCGTAGACGATGCGCTGCCGAGGAGCGATTTCGAGGAGGTGAGCGAGCATCGTCTGTTCGGTTCCATCTGGCATGCGCCAGATCATGCGTTCACCGCCATCTACGCGGAAATCGAATCGGTCCTCAATCACTTCCCAACTGGGATGGCAAGCATTCCAGCGCCGCTTCAATTCATGGTCGGACCAGAAACGGAAGGCGTGGGCAGGGCTGCCGGGCAGTTCCCGCACGATGACGAAAGTGCGGTGCTTCACATTCACACCCATTAGTGGTCCTTCGACTCCGGGGTCTCTGCCATAAGCATCGCCAATCTGTCGAACGCGGCATTCATTTCGAGTTGACGCTGTTCGATCCAGCTTGTCATGGCTCCGAAAGCATCCGGACGCATGCGGTAGGTACGCACCCGGCCGACCTTCTCGGAGCTGACTATGCCGCCCTCTTCTAACACACGCAGGTGCTTGACGACCGCCGGCAGTTGAACATCGGCCGGTTCGGCGAGTTCCTTTACTGACGCCGGCCCCTTGGCGAGTTGCTCGATGAAGCTACGCCGGTAGGGGTCCGCCAAAGCGTGAAACATCCGATCGAAATGTGCTGAAGACATGTCCTTCACTCGGCCGCCTCCAGGAAGCGTTTAGGCAGAGCCTCCTTGTATGGGAAGAACTTGAAATAGGGCTGCGCCTCCGCGATCACATGCTCGACAGATGGACGCCGTAGAAGTCGGTCCAGATAGCCTGCCAGCAGAGGCTGATCTTCCCGGAATGGATGGACCATGGAAGCAAAGAATAGGGCTGGGAAGGCGGCGCAGTCTGCCATGGTGAAATTCTCGCCGGTCGTCCAAGTTTTGCCGTATAGCTGCACCTCGATCATCGCGTAAGCGGTTTCGAGAGTAGCGTGCGCCTCACCGACACCATGCGGATCGTTAGCATCAGCTGGTCGAATGCGGTCAGTGACGATCTTCTGCATGGGTGCGCTGACGTAGAGATCGTAGAACCGGTCCCAAAGGCGCACTTCCAGAAGCTGCTCAGGATCACTTGGCAACAGCGAGAATTTTTCAGGATAGTGCTGCTGAAGGTACTCGATGATAATGCTGGTTTCGGGCACAACCCGACCTGTCGCATGATCGTGGAGCACTGGGATCTTTCCTACCGGCCAGCGCTCGAAGTGTGCGCCAGCTGATGCCGGCTCGGCAAAATTGACGATCTTCGCCTCGAAGGACACGCCGCTCTCGTAAAGGCTTATGAGAACCTTGTGGCAGAATGAGGCGAGCGGATGAAGATATAGCGTCAATGACATGGCAGCTCCGAAGTTTCCAAGTCAGGAAACTATTATCACGATCGGAAGTGTCATGCAACAACGGTTTCCGTTATGGGAAACCTTTTTTTCACACTTATGTATGGCTGTGCTTCACCGATCGTTTGCTGGATGCACTGCCCCCGAAGCCCCTGCTTAAGAGATGAGGACGAATTTTGAGAAGCCACGCTCATGCGTCCGGGAAGGCGTTGATCGTCGTGAGATCAGCCGAAAGCCTCCAAAGCCGTTCCGCCTCATCAGGATCGGTAGCGTAGGCCGTAACGCCTACGAACGGTTCATGAGTCGTCTCAGCGCGCACAGCGATGTCGCAGTCCTCGCAATAGAGACCTCCGAGGCCGTCAAGTTGCGGCGATGTGGCTGCCCAGACCTGAGTGGCAGCGCCTTGTTCAGGAGTCTTGAATGTCGGGTCGGCCGGAGTACCGTTACTGTTGAGCCAGCCTTCCGCGACCATTTCGCTCTGCGTCAGGTGACGCTGGAGAGGCGTGAAAATTTTGCCTGGATGAACGGCGAACGCGCGGACGCCCTTACCGCGCCCGAGGCGGTCGAGGTGGGCGGCGAACAACGCGTTTGCGGTTTTCGACTGTCCATAGGCGCGCCACTTATCGTAGCCATGCATGAACTGCACATCGCTCCAGCAGATCGGAGAATTGTGGTGTCCCGCCGACGATACCGAAACGATGCGCGCGTCGCCTTCAAGCAGAGGCCAGAGCAGATTAGTCAGCGCGAAGTGGCCGAGATGGTTCGTTGCGAACTGCGCTTCCCATCCGGGTCCGAGCCGCGTTTCCGGACACGCCATAATCCCCGCGTTATTGATGAGCATGTCAATGTGCCGGCCGGCGTCCAAAACATGCTTGGCGAACCGATGCACGCTGGCCAGATCCGACAGATCGAGCGTATCGACAGTGACATTGGAGATATTGTGCGTGGCGGTCGTCGCCACATCGCGGTTGCGCGCGGCGACGAGCACATCGACACCGGCGGCCGTCAGCGCCTTTGTGGTCTCAAGTCCGAGTCCGGAATGGCCGCCGGTGACAATGGCGTATTTGCCCTTTAGGTCGAGGCCATTCAAGACTTCTGACGCGGTGCTCCGTTGCCCGAAACCGGAACCAAAAGGTTTTTGGTAGTCTACCATTCCCGTTCTCCAGAACTGACAGCGCCCAACCCTCACGGCTGGTGACGTTGACATACGCAAGAGAATGGAGGACGGCGTCAGACCTAGCCATACTGCAGAGTACGATTATCTTTCGCGAACGTTCGGATATGGCGCTATGGATCCTCTTTCCGATGTTCTTTCCTTGCTGAGACCAAGAAGCGCGATCAGCGCGGGCCTCGATGCTGGCGGAGACTGGGCAATCCAGTTTCCCTCTCATGAGGGTGTCAAATTCAATGCAGTCCTCAAGGGAGCGTGCTGGGTCAGTGTGGAGGGGGAAGACGATCCGGTTCGGATCGAGGCAGGTGACTGCTTCCTGCTGACACGTGGCAGACCATTTCTCCTCACGACCGACCGGAATGTCACGCCGATCCAATCAGAACTGATTTATGATCACGCCGTTGACGGCATTGCAACTTGCCATGGAGGCGGCGAATTCTTCCTCATTGGAGGGCGGTTCTTCTTTGAGGGGGACCATGCCGGTCTTCTGTTCGACGCGCTTCCAGCTATCGTTCACATCCGCGATGCTTCGAACCAGGCTGCTGTCCTGCGATGGTCGCTGGAGCAATTGGCGACAGAGCTGAAGCGGGGCTCGCCCGGCAGCGCACTGATGGCCGATCATCTGGCACAAATCATGCTGCTCCAGGTGCTTAGGCTGTGGCTCGCTTCGGATGATGCGCGGCACGCCGGCTGGCTCAGCGCACTTGCCGATCCACGCCTTGCCCGAGCCATCGGCGCGATGCATACTGATCCAGCGCGCCGCTGGACGGTTGCCGATCTTGCAGCACTTACCGGTATGTCGCGCACTGTCTTTGCGGTGCGGTTCCGTGAGATCGTCGGACAGACGCCGCTCGACTATCTCACGGGATGGCGGATGCGGATCGCCGCTGATCGTCTACAACGCACGAGCGAGAGTGTCGCCACTATCGGCTTTGCAGTAGGCTACGAGTCCGAAGCCGCTTTCAGCAACGCCTTTCGCCGCCTGACTGGACACAGGCCGATGCAATATCGCCGTGGAAGCCATGCCCTTTAGGTGTCACAATTCGGAGGTTACCGACTGAGATTTAGCATTAGGAGAGTCTCCTACGCAAACGAGACGCTGATAGTGTGGCAAAAAACCTGTGGTTGGCCGGCTGGCGGCACAATGCGGTTTTACTGATCAACGTCTGAATAATACTATTGAGAAATATGGTGGTATAATGGAACTGTCAGGATTCATTGCATATTCAGGTGCTCTGGCAATTGCTGCTATCACACCCGGCCCTCAGATTGTTGCGATTGTCGCCCAGGCAATAAGGAGCGGGTACCGGCAAGCAGGCTGGATGACGGCCGGCATGGTTTTTGGTGACGTACTTTATCTTGCTATTGTTCTTGCGGGCCTTGCATTTATCGCGGAAACCTTCAGCTACATATTGATTTTCATAAAGTGGGCGGGTGTGGCCTATCTTTGCTGGCTGGCTATGCAGTTCTGGAAGTCCAGCGAAACCATCAACGCCGCTGACGTAGCATCGCCTGTAAGCGGGAAGAATGCCTTGATTTCCGGTGTTCTCGTGACGCTCGGGAACCCAAAGTCTATCTTGTTCTATATCTCCATCCTGCCAACCGTCATCGACATCAATACACTTGCTCAGTCGGATACGTTTATTCTCTTGGCAATCACCGCCATAATCTTAACCGGCGTCCAGTTCCCGTTTACCATTGCCGGAGCCAAAACCCGCCGGGCGTTACAGTCACCAAGAGCAATGCGCATTCTAAACCGAGGAGCTGCTGCCTTCATGGGTGGTGCAGCTGCAACGATTGCCGTGAGGAACTAATCACGTCGCCGGCAAAGCACGTTCCATGCGGCGCCTTCTCCTAAAACCCGCCGTTTGGAACCGTCACGTGCTGGAGCGTCTCTACAGGTCCGGTGACCCAGCAAATCCGAGCAGCGCTCCACCGCAGGCTCGATCTCGCCAGAGCGGCCTGTCCCTTCAGCAGACGCATGGGGCCCAAAAACGTGGTCGACTCGGGCGCTCAAGCGCTGGCGTTCCTTGAGCTGCCGAGGTGTGAGAGCTCAACCCCTTGGCTGTTATGCGCCTAATCTGAGAAGAAACCTTCCTACAGCGATTGAACGTGACGTGGAATCTGGACTTTATCGTCAGTCATGGCGTTAAAAAAGCATGCAACTCCGCCATCTCAAGACCTTTATGGCCGTGGCCTCGACCCTCAACGTCACCCGAGCGGCCGAACAGGTTCATCTCGCTCAATCGAGCGTGACCGATCAGATCCAGGCGCTGGAAGCTGATCTCGGAACAGCTCTGTTTGACCGCTCTCGACGCAGACTGCAACTAACGGAACCCGGGCAGAGGCTGCTCGAATATGCCGGCGATCTGTTGGCCCGCGCCGAAGAGGCGCGGGCTGCCGTCGCGGATGCCGCCCGTCTCAGCACGGGTAGGCTCACCATCGGTGCACTGGAGACGCTGTGCGCCAATTGGCTGCCGCCGGTCCTGGCCACATACCAAGCGGAGCACTCGGCTGTCCGCCTCCAGTTGAAGGTTGCGGGCAGTGGCGAGTTGCGCAGTGCTGTGAGAAGCGGCGTCATCGACGTGTGCTTCACCTTCGGCGCCGGCCCCTTCGAAGAGGAACTCCAACACGAGCTCGTCGCCGAGGAAGGCCTCGTCATCATTGCACCGCCAAGGCATAGGCTGGCCGGACGGGAGATGATCCAGGCTGAGGATCTTGCCGGCGAGCCTTTTCTGGTCACGGAGATGGGCTGCGTCTACCGGCAGATATTCGAAAGCGCGTTCCCCGCAGGGCAACCCGGCCGCCCGCGCCTCGCTGGGGAATTCAGCAGCATTGCGGCCATCCGGCGGCTAGTGGAGTCCGGTGTCGGTTACGCGCTCGTTCCCCGTATCGTCGCCGCCGAGACCGGCGGAAGCCTTGCGGTATCACCATGGGGCGGCGATGTCAGGTCCGTTCCGGTTTCCATGATCTGGCGCCGGCAGCGGGTCCAGCCGCTGGCCTTGCGTCACCTCCTCGAGGCCGCACGCCAAAGCATCGCGACGATCAGGCCAGACGATGCCCACCCTCGACATGCAACACGGTCCCTGTGACGAAACCGTTGCGCATGAGGAACCGGATTGCGTCGGCGATATCATCCGGTTGACCGACCCGACCGACCGGCAAGCGCCTGGCCATTGCGTCCAGGGTTGATGCCTTGGCATCCCCTGCAACGTGCGTCCAGATCGGTGTGTCGACCCAGCCGGGCGAGACCACGTTGACCCGGATCGGACCGAGCTCGACTGCAAGTGCAGCAGCGAGCGAAGCTAGTGCGCCATTGATCGCGGCAACGACGGAGCCGCGCGGCGCCGGGCGGTAAGCTGCGATGCCGGAGGTGAAGGTGATCGACCCAGTCGGCGAGAGCACCGGCGCGCCGTACTTGGCCAGCAATAATGGGCCGAGGAATTTTGAATCGACGACACGTCGTGCTGCTGCGATCTCGAGGGACGGGAGAAGCTGGTACGCCCCTTCGATGTCGGCGGCGGTCGTGACGATATGGTCGAGTGGGCCAGTCCTCTGAAAAAGGCGCGCGACTTGATCTTCCTGCGTCACGTCCGCGGCTATGGTCCGCAAGCGTGCGGACTCCGGCAGGCGTTTCTGAGCCTCTGCCAATCGAGCTTCGGAGCGGCCGACGATCGTTACCTCCGCCCCATCCACCAGTAGGCTCCGGGCAAGAGCAAGTCCCATGCCAGAGCTGCCGCCGACGACGAGGGCGCGTTCAGTTTTCCCTTCCGGATTCGAAGAAATCATAGAGCCTCCTCTGAGGGCCACCTAGATGAAGGATGCGTGTGGCCGCCCTTGAGGCTTTCTCCTGCAAGACGGTGTGGATTGGAAACGGGAATATCCGAATGTTCTCATCGGAGGCTCCGATTAGACAAAGACCGAGATGGGCGCAGTACGCGTTCGCGAGGGGCACATGGGTGAGCCCTGCTCGCCGATGCAGCTCGGTCGGAGAGTTGTTCGGGGGAGAGCGACACTCGTCTTCGCAGCATCACTGTCGGGCATCTCATGCATCGCGAATGCCATATGGCTGCTGCGGGCTCCCTTCGCCCCGGCTTGAGCACCGGCGAGGTCGTGGCCAGCGCCCGGCGCGGCCATCGGCCCCGCAAGCTCTCGCCGGCCCAGGAGGCGGCGCTCGTGGCCTACATCGCGACCCATCCCGACATCACCTTGGCCAGGCTCCAGACCCGGCTCGCGGCCGAGCACGGCGTGCGCCTGAGCAACGGCACGATGTGGGACGCCGTGGACCGGCTCGGCCTGTCCTTCAAAAAAACCCTGCGCGCCGCCGAGCAGCGGCGCCCGGACGTGGCACTCCGGCGCCGGATCTGGCAGGCGGCGCAGCCCTTCCTCGATCCCGAGTGCCTGGTCTTCCTCGACGCTACCGGCCTGAGCACCAAGATGATCCGGCTCTACGGGCGGCGCCGCGCGGCCAGTGCCTGAACGCGGCCGCTCCCTTTGGCCATTGTAAGACCACGACGTTCGTGGCCGGGTTGTGGCCTTCGGGCCTGTGCGCGCCCCTGGTGCTCGACGGCCCGATGAACGCCCGGGCCTTCCTCGCCTATGTCCGCCAGGTGCTCACCCCCGAGCTCACGCCCGAGGACATCGTCGTGATGGACAACCTACCGGCCCACAAGGTCCAGGACGTCCGCGCCGCCATCAAGGCAACTGGCGCGCAGCTTTTCTTCCTGCCGCCCTACAGCCCGGACCTCAACCCGATCGAGATGTCCTCGCCAAGCTCAAGGCGCTTCTCCGGCATCAGCCCGAGCGATCCCGAAACGGCCTCTGGCGCCGTGTCGGATCCCATCTCGACCAGTTCCAGCCAACCGAATGCCGCAACTATTTCGCAGCCGCCGGCTATGTACACCCAATCTGAGATTGCTCTAGCTCCGCGCTCATCATTTCTCAGGTTTGGAGGCCGGCTTCTCTCCGTGCGCGAAGCCGTCGTTGAACGGAAGCCGCAGCCGCTTGGCGATTTGCCGCAGGGACTTCGCCGTCTTGCCGCGCTTGATCTGGCGGCCGTCTCTGTTGTGGTGTCGCCGTTCCCTCATGGGCCCTACCCCTCCCTTTCGACATGATCCTACCATGAATGCGCCATGCGGCACGCTGGTCGAGAGTCGGCGAGGTGCCTGGAAGATGCAGAGGTGCGCGAGGTGGTCGGCACCCCGCGATCGGTTCCAGACGCATATGGCTTGATCGAAGGGATCCGACCGGATGCTCTGCTCGTGGACGTGGAGCTTGAGGATCTCGGAAGCGGCGTCGACGTCGCGACCTATGCCTATGTCCGCTGGAATCTGCGCTCGATCTTCGTCAGTGGGCGCATCGATGGTTGGCTCACGAAGACCATGCAGGCGATCCGGCCTTACGGCTTCATAGCGAAGCCTTTCATGCCCGAGAAGCTGGCCGAAACGGTCGAGCGGATCGCCTGAGCCGCGTCGGCGCCCGCATCGTTCCTTGCGTGGGCCTGCATTCCGGAACCGAGGAAATCCTGCCAGGCGTTCCTAGGGCGACGGTCGGCAAGACATTGGCAGGCATGGAAAGAAGCAAAGACGACCGGATCCGCGAGCTCACCTGAGCCCTGCGGAGCTACAGCAGAGACCTGAACATGTTCGTCACGTCCACCATACCCGGGAGGAGGAACACACGGGGCGACCGGAACTCCCGGGCGTCCGTTTCATTTCGAACAGTGTGGATCGCCTCCAGGACCTCATCAACACGAAGACCACCGAGGGCGAAGCTGTGTCCGCCTTCGGAAGCGAAGACCACCGCATAGAGTGGCCCCGCGCGCCGCGGCGGCAGTTCTCGATTCAGTGGCGCTTGTTCCGCGCCCGAGATACCTCTGCCTGTGGATCGTGCGAGCGCGTCTCTTACGACGTTGACCAGAGGGTCGGCCCCGATCGGCTTGTGCACGACGACGGCTCCGGCGGCCGAGAGGCGCGCGAGCGAGTCCTTGTCGCTGCTGAAAGTATAGCCGGTCATCACGACGACCGGCAGATCCGGTTTTCTGGCCCGGACCTCATCGAAGAGCGTGAAGCCGTCCATCTCCGGCATCACGATATCGGTCAGCAGGAGATCAAAGGGCTCACGCTCGAAAGCCGAGAGCGCCTCAACGCCGTGGCTGGCGGCAACGACCGTGAAACCAGCCTCCGCCAGGATTGCCTGGAGCGCCGCGGCGACCAGCAGATCGTCCTCTGCCATAAGGATCCGGCGAACTCCGGCACCTGGCATGGACGTCACCACCACGCTACCGATCCGGACGTGGAAAGTGCTGGCTGCCCAACGGGCGGTCGCGGCCGGTGGCTGGTAGGGCCGATTCCCGAGGCGTGGTTCCGCAAGGGGCCCGCCTGCACGCCATTCTCGTCCCGCAGATCGACGTAGTGCTTCTCATGGGCGTTTGCGGCCGCTCCGTCTGTCCACAAAACGTATGTTGTACTTACTGTTCCGTCAAGTTACAAAGGCCTAGCCGCTTTCACGGGCGATGCACGGACCAGCGCTTAACCGCTTATTCACTGGCATCACGCCACGGTTCGCCGCTTCCCAGACCCGAGGCATGCGGAAGATGTCCCGGGTTAACAGAGAGCGGAGATGCAGATGCGGATATTGGTACTGGATGATGACCCGCTGATCTGCTGCACGATTGCGGGATATCTCGAAGACGTCGTGGAAGTCGATGTCGCATCCAGCACTGATCAAGCTCTGGCCCTCGACCCCTCATCCTACTCCGCGCTTCTGGTTGACATCATCCTACCAGGCGAGAACGGAGCGCAATTCATTCAGCGTCTCCGTCAGGATGGCTGCTCCGCCCGCATCATCGCAATGTCGGGAGGAAGCCGGGAAATATCAGGATTGCAGGCCCTTTCGGTGGCCAAGGTACGCGGCGCGGAGGCCGTGCTGTTCAAGCCATTCGGGCGCGAGCGGCTGCTGAGGAGCCTCTTCGGCAACAACGGACAGGCTTGACCGCGGCGCGCTTAGATAGGCAGGCAAAATACGGGACGCGGCGAGCGTGGCGTATTGCACTGTCGTGTCTTGCAAGATCAGGTTTGCCACGTGTTCTATACAGTCCTTCCGGATCGATAAGCGCAAAGGCGCCGTGCCCGCCGGGCAGGACGAATGCCGCACGTTGCGCTCCACCTAGTCGATGGGCCGCGCCACAATCTCCAGGACGTGATTTCCGTCGCTCCTTCCGAGCAGTCCTCTACTCGGAGGGACTGGAGCGAGGTCGCACGGTTAGAGCCTCAATCGGGACCGCGTTTCCCCACACCAGATTTTCACCGCCTGAACTAAGCGTTGTCGGCCAGTGGAAGGTGCCTAAGGACATCGAGAATGATCTCAGCGAACACAAGCCGCTTCGCCTCGCTTAGATCCTCGATCGCCTGCACGAGCAGGAGAATCGGATCCTCGTCGAGCATAGTGCGTCCCGCTTCGGTCAAGGACACGTCCAGACGGCGTGCATCAAGTTCTGACGGCTCGCGGTTCAGCAGGCCGCGTTCCACGAGCACCCTGACGGTGGTGTTCGCGCTGGGCCGACTGATGCCCTGGTAACGCGCCAAGGCATTCGCTGTCTTTGCGTCGGTGATATCCCGGGCGAAGAAGCGCAGCGCCGCCCATTGTGCCGAATTCAGGCCACTGCGGTAGCCGCGTAGGTGATAACGGCGACACAGATCGTCGAGCAACTCGGCAGCGGCCTTGGTCGTCGTCATGGCAGATCCGTCCGCCACCGCCCGTTTGGCAGACTCCTCCGACGAACTGTGCGGAATCTTACGCAGGATGCCGATCCCAGGATGTTCGTGGCGCACTGGCGACATGGTCGACAAGCTCAGGATGATAGTCACGCAAAAGTATAAAAATCAAGACATTGTCCCGGCACCCCTATCGGCGCCGAACCACACGGTCGCGATCGCGAAGACTTTCAAAACTATCGCATAGACACTCCAAGTGGCACTCGCGATTTCGGATTGATCGTTCCTCGCTAAGGTTCCCGATTAAATGCTTAGCAAAATGGCTTTACAATCCAAACTGAACGTCACTAAGCGGATAGCGGCATCAACTATATCCGGGCCGAATAAGAGGCAGAGCATGTTTTATTCATCTCCACGCCGATGCTCTATGACGTCTACAGACGCTTCTAAATATGTACCAACCATAGAGTGCAAACAATTACATCTGGCCTGACATTTTCAGCGTCAACATGTCTCTCGGAGCGGTGATAGTCGGGTCGCTTACCTCGGCTGGTCTGTGCGTCTCATTCGCTTCGATCCAGTCCATTGTATCGGTCCGGCTCTCGAGCGGCCCGCGCCGCATGGCCGCCCGCATGTCGGGTCAGCAGGCGCCAGTCAGTCAGCGTGCCACGCGCGGGCTTGTCGGACGAATGAATCTCCTGGCGCAATGGCCCGATGTCCTCCTCCGTGGCCGGGCCGATGTTGAGCGCGCTCCGGGCTCGAACGTAACGAACCACGGTAGCGGACTGATCGGCACCGCCGTCCCCGTCGCGTGGTGGACATGGCTGGCGAAGGTGCTTCCGGACGACGCCGAGGCCGGCGGGGGGCTGGTCGCCGTCGTCTAACTGGCGATCACGTCCGGCGCATCCGAGGGCATCGCGTTGGTCGTTCCGCAAACAACGGGAACTGAGACCAAACCGAAACCACGCACAAGCAGGGGCGCGACAGGATCACCGACGGCCATGGCGTGGGGCTTCGGGGCCGGGATCCCGTCGCGGCACAAAAGGTCCCCTCGGCCGTAATGCGCCTGGTCGAGGGCACGCGCATCGGCCGCGCCCATCCCTACGGTCCCTGGGCCGACGCCGTGGCGGCGCCGGAGCGGATCGCGGAGGGGTGTGAACGCCCGTCCGCGTGATTTCGCCCTACTTGGACTGGACAGTGCCCTAGGGCCCGACTGTGGAGGCGTCGAACGGGCTCTTCATGCTGCTGTCCTGCATGGGGGGCGCGTAGGCGACCGGTCCGGCCGACGGCTGGGGCAGGTTGGCCAGACTCTGGCTCTGGGACGCCGTTGCGGGCGCCGCCAGAGCTACGCTCGCCTGCGCGTTGAACAAGCGCTGCGGCGCGGACCCGTGGAACATGTTGCTCCCGAGATTCCGTCGCCAGCCATGGCGGGAACGGCGGCGACCAGGAACCCCGCTGCGAGGACATGCGGAAAGACCTTCATGGTGAACTCCACTTCTGCTGCTCCTGCTGCGTGCTCGTCCCGATCGGTGCTGAACCCGGCTGGGCGATGGTGGGATCAAGTCTACCTGGACCGATCGTCGAGCGGCCCGGAGCATGCCGGAATCCGCCTTCGCCGATGTCACGTCGAATCCTCTACCTTTACTTGTCATTCCCTGTGCCGATGACGCCTTTATTTCGCAGCTGGCGTCGCCCTCCCCCTTCGGAGCCGGTCGGAAGCACCGGAGCCGGACGTGATTCCGGGACGCCGGACGAGCACGGGCGCGCAGGCGTTCTCCGCGATGCACCGACAGTCTTCGCAGCGCGTCACAAGGTCTTGGCAGCGCGTCACAAGATGTTAGGCTGCTACCGCCGGTTCAGCACCCCTCCGCATGGGAGCGGCGCCGGGCCGTCCAGAATGAGGATGCATGCAGGTCGCAACCAGCCGCGCGCCTGACGCGGTCTCATCGACGGGGAGCGCACGCCAGCACCGGGACCGTCCCGAGGGCGAGATCCTGGTCCGCTTTTCCGGCGTGCAGAAGACTTATGACGGCGACCACCTAGCGGTGCGCGGTCTCGACCTGGAGATCCGCAAGGGCGAATTTCTGACGCTTCTGGGCCCGTCGGGCTCGGGCAAGACGACCACGCTGATGATGCTGGCCGGCTTCGAGGTCCCAACCCATGGCGAGATCCTGCTGGATGGCCGCCCCATCACCGACGTGCCGCCGCACCGGCGCGACATCGGCATGGTGTTCCAGAACTATGCCCTGTTCCCGCACATGACGGTCGCCGAGAACGTTGCCTTCCCTCTGTCCGTGCGCGGCCTGGGCAAGGCCGAGATTCGCGAAAGGGTCGAGCGGGCTCTCGGCATGGTCCAGCTCGACGGCTTCGGGCGCCGGCGCCCTGCGCAGCTCTCGGGCGGACAGCAGCAGCGCGTGGCGCTCGCCCGCGCGCTCGTCTTCGATCCCCGCCTGGTGCTGATGGACGAGCCGCTGGGCGCGCTGGACAAGCGCCTGCGCGAGCACATGCAGATCGAGATCAAGCACATCCACGCGACCACGGGGATCACGGTCGTCTACGTCACGCACGACCAGGGCGAGGCCCTGACCATGTCGGACCGCATCGCCGTCTTCAACGACGGGGCGATCCAGCAGATCGACCGCCCGGAAGCGCTGTACGAGCGGCCTGCAACCAGCTTCGTCGCCAACTTCCTCGGCGAGAACAACATGCTGCACGGTATGGTCGAGGCGGTGGAGGGCCGCTTCTGCACGGTCCGGCTCGACGGCGGGCAGCGGGTCCGGGCGCTTGCCGTCCGGGCCGAGACGTGCGCACGCACCAGCCTCTCGCTACGGCCGGAGCGGGCGCTGCTCGGCGACGGCATGCAGACCGGGACCAACGGCCTGATGGGGACGGTGAGCGAGGTGATCTATCTCGGCGACCACAGCCGCATTCTCGTGTCCATCCCGGGCAATCCCGACTTCATGGTCAAGCTGCCGGCTTCGGCGGGGATGCCGCCGCCGGCTGCGGGTGAGCCGGCGATGGTCGCCTTCGCGCCGGAGGACTGCCGGGCCCTCGACCCCGCATAGCACGAGATCGCTTCAAGAATGGCGCCCTGGCGCCGCGAACAAGGGAGGTGACAATGAAGCTGAGGAACCTGTCGATCGGCGTGGCGGCGACTCTCGTGCTGGGCGTTGCGGCAAATGCGTCGGCCCGGGACCTGACCGTGGTCTCCTGGGGCGGCGCTTACCAGGAGGCGCAGAAGAAGGTCTATTTCGAGCCCTTCAAGCAGGCGTCCGGCCTTCCCATGAACGACGAGTCCTGGGACGGCGGCATCGGCGTGCTTCGTGCCAAGGTCGAGGGCGGCGCCTCCACCTGGGACGTGGTCCAGGTCGAGAGCGAGGAGCTGGCGCTCGGCTGCGAGGAGGGCCTGTACGAGAAGCTTGACTTCGCGCGGATCGGCGGCCGCGACGCGTACCTGGAAGAGGCCGTGGACGACTGCGGCGTCGGCGCCATCATTTACGACTTCGTGCTCGGCTACGACAAGGACAGGCTGAAGGAAGCGCCCAAGGGCTGGGCCGACTTCTTCGACACCGCCAAGTATCCCGGCAAGCGCGGCCTTCGTCAGGGGCCCAAGACGACGCTCGAGATCGCGCTGATGGGCGATGGGGTCGCGCCCAAGGACGTCTACAAGGTGCTGGCGACCGAAGCGGGTGTCGAACGCGCCTTCAAGAAGCTCGAAAGCATCAAGAACGACCTGGTGTGGTGGAAGGCCGGCGCCCAGCCGCCCCAGCTCCTGGCATCCGGCGAGGTCGTCATGACCTCGGTCTACAACGGCCGCATCGACGCCGCGAACAAGGCCGAGAAGAAGAACTTCGGCATCGCCTGGAACGGCGCGCTGTTCACCGTCGACAGCTGGGTGATCCTGAAGGGCAGCCCGAACAAGGAAGCGGCCTACAAGTTCCTGGACTTCGTGGGCAAGGCCGAGAACCAGAAGAACCTGCCGACGCACATCGCCTATGGCGTGACCAACAAGCAGGCGACGGCCCTGATCGACAAGGCGGTTCTGGCGAACCTGCCGACCGCGCCCGAGAACATGGAGAACGCGATCGAGATCAGCGATGCGTTCTGGCTGGAGAATCTGGACCGGCTGAACGAGCGCTTCAACAAGTGGGTCGCGCGCTAAATCAGGCTGAAGGCCTCCCTCCCCTGCCGGGAGGGGGGGCCGCCGACCAACCCGATCCGGACATGACGAGCAGCGCCCTCCGCATTGGCGAGCCTTCGCTCAGGCTTCGGCTGCGCCGCGCCGAACGTGGTCAGCGACTGAAGGCCTTCGCCCTCGTCCTGCCGCTATTGGCCTTTCTCGCCCTTACCTTTCTCGTGCCGATCGCCGGCATGCTGTGGCGCTCGGTCGAGGATGGCGAGGTGGCCACGGTCCTGCCACGCACGGTCGAGGCGCTCGCCGGCTGGGACGGACGGGACCTGCCAGGCGAGCCCGCCTTCGCGGCGCTCGCCGCAGACCTGCGGGAGGCCCGTGAGGCCGGCGCCCTGCCGGCCGCGGCGCGGCGCCTGAACTACGACGTCAACGGCTATCGCACCCTGTTGACCACCACGGCAAGGCGCCTGCCCTCGCCACCGGAGCCCGGCAGGGCTGCCGAAACCCTGCTGGACATCAGCCCACGCTGGGGCGAGGTCGAGACCTGGGGCGCCATCGCGCGGGCACGCGGGCCGCTGACCGATTTCTATCTCCTGGCAGCCCTCGACCTGAAGCGCACCGCCGACGGCACCATCGTGCGCGCGCCCGAGGACACGGCGATCTATCTCGACGTGTTCGGCCGCACGCTCGGCATCGGGGCTAGTGTCACGCTGCTGTGTCTGCTGCTGGGTTTCCCAATCGCTTATCTCCTGGCCGCCCTGCCGCCGCGCCGCTCGAACCTGCTGATGGTCCTGGTGCTGCTGCCCTTCTGGACCTCACTGCTGGTGCGCACCACCGCCTGGGTCGTGCTGCTCCAGAGCGAGGGGTTGGTCAACGGGCTGCTCGTCTGGACGGGGCTGGTCGACGAGCCGCTGCGGCTGATCTACAACCGGTTCGGGGTCTACGTCGCCATGACCCACGTGCTGCTGCCCTACATGATCCTGCCGCTCTACAGCGTCATGAAGGGCATCCCGCCCTCCTACATGCGCGCGGCATCGTCCCTGGGGGCATCCCCCCTGACGGCGTTCAGGCGTGTCTACCTGCCGCTGGCGCTGCCAGGGGTCGGAGCCGGCTGCCTGCTCGTCTTCATCCTGGCCATCGGCTACTACATCACGCCGGCGCTGGTCGGTGGCGGCGGCGACCAGATGATCAGCTACTTCATCGCCTTCTACACGACCGAGACGGTGAACTGGGGCCTCGCCTCGGCGCTGGGCGCCGTGATGCTGCTGGCAACGCTGCTGCTGGCCGGCGTCTATGGCCGCCTGGTCCAGGGCCGGTCCGGAACCGGGGACCGCGGACTATGAACGGCGGCGCCCCCCGGACCTGGCAGCAGCGCATCGCCTGGAGGCTGACGGTCATCCTGTCCGCCCTGGTCCTCTTCTTCCTGATGGCCCCGATCCTTGCCATCCTGCCTCTCTCCTTCAGCAGCGGCAGCTATCTCACATATCCACTGCCGGGGCTTTCACTGCGCTGGTACGAGGAGTTCTTCACGGCGCCGCGCTGGACCTCGGCGCTCCGGAACAGCGTGATCATCGGCATCGCCTCGACCGTGCTGGCGACGGTTCTGGGTTCGCTTGCGGCCTTCGGCCTCGCACGCTGGCGCAGCCGGCTGAAGCCCATTGTCCTTGCCGTCGTCCTGTCGCCCATGATCGTGCCCGTGGTGATCACCGCGGTCGGTCTCTACTTCTTCTTCGCGCCGCTGGGCCTGACCGCCAGCCACGCCGGCCTGATCCTTGCCCATACGGCGCTGGCCGCGCCATTCGTCGTGATCACGGTCAGCGCCACGCTGCAGGGCTTCGACATGAACCTGCTGAGGGCGGCCTCATCCCTGGGCGCATCGCCCCTCACCGCGTTCCGCCGGGTGGTCCTGCCGCTGATCCTGCCGGGAGTCGCCTCGGGCGCGCTTTTCGCCTTCGCCACCAGCTTCGACGAGGTGGTGACCGTCCTCCTGCTGGCCGGCCCCGAGCAGCGCACCCTGCCGCGCGAGATGTTCAGCGGCATCCGCGAGAACATCAGCCCGACCATCACCGCCGCCGCCGTGATCCTGACGCTCCTGTCGGTCGGGCTGCTGGTCGCCATGGAGGGGCTGCGCCGCCGCTCAGAACGCCTGCGCGGCCTGGTTCCGCGCTGAGCCCCGACCACCGGGGATCAGGTGGACGCGCGGTAGGAGGACAAGACGATCAACAGGTTCAATGCCGCGTGGCTACCGGCTGTGCCGCCTGCTGCATTCGCGTTCTGACGGCACGCATGTCGCGGGCCGGAGGCCGCCCGAACATGCGGCCATACTACCGCGTGAACTGGGAGATGCTTTCGTATCCCACTTCATAGGTGGCGTTGCTGACCATCGCGCCGTCCGTGAGCATCATCCGGCGCGCCTCGAACAGCCTGAGCTGCTTCTGGAACTGAAGCGGCGTCAGGGACGTGATGGCCCTGAAGTGTTCATGAAACGACGACACGCTCATGGCCGCGGCCTCGGCCAGTTGCTCCACCCTGAGCGCGGGCGACCTGACCTCCGCGAGGTCTTTCTGGACGGCACCAGCGTGCGCGCCCAACACAAGGCGGCGGGCGCCAAAGGGGGGATGCCGGCACGCCCTTGGCCGCTCGCGCGGCGGCTGGGGCTCCAAGGCGTGCACGGCGTGCGACCGCTTCGGCCGGCGCGCGCCTTCACCGTGATCCCCGGCAAGGCCTCTGAATTCAGAACAGCGCCGGACCTGGTCGCGAAGGTCACGGCGGTTGGCCGGCCTGGGCGCGTGGTGTGCAACCGCGGCTACTCTGCGGAGCGTTGGCGAGCGTCCATCCGGGCAGCCGGCGCCGAGCCGGTGGTGCCAGCCCAACCAACCCACCGCAACGCGCCCCGACACGACCCCGAGCCCTACCGGCGCCGCCACCGCGTCGAGAACCTCTCGGCCCGGCTCACGGGATGGCGCGCCCTCGCCACCCGATACGACAAGACCGCCGAGAGTTTCCTCGGCGGCCTCTATCTCGCAGCTGCTCTCGACTGGTTGTCTAACGGGCCCAAGGGGCCGCCGATGCGTGAACGGGCCGACGGCCGCCGGATGGGCCGGTCCTTCAGACGAACATGTCCAGCAGTCCGCCGATCGTCGTCGTGGCGACCACCGTGTCGGGGATGCCGTCGCCATCGGTGTCCTGCGAGAGCTGGACGCCTGCAGGCGTGAGCTCGGCCGACCCGGCGAACAGCACCTGATCGCCCGTGCCGTCGTCGTCGGGATCGCTGAACAATCGGAGCGCCTGGCCGTCCAGCGTGGTGACATAGTCGGCGTCCCCCACCTGGACATCAAGCGTCGAGGTGCCGGGAACCGACTGGATCGAAACCGGGTTCGCCGCCAGCAGGTCCGAAGCGAACGCCATCAGCCCGCCCGCGGGAACTTCCGGAGCCGGCGTCAGCAGCCCGCCGAGCGTCGTCGTGGCGACTACCGTGTCGGGATTGCCGTCGCCATCGGTGTCCCGGGAGAGCTCGGCACCCGCGGGTGTGAGCACGGCCGAGCCGGCGAAAAGCAGCTGATCGCCGGTGCCGTCATTGTCGGGATCGCTGAAGAACCGGAGCGCTTGGTCGTCGAACGTGGCGACGTAGTCGGCGTCCCCCACCTCGACGTCGAGCGTCCCGGTGCCCGGGACAGACTGGATCGAGACCGAGTTTGACGCCAGCCAGTCGGACGCGACCTGCATCAATCCGTCTCTTTGGAGATCCGCTGCGACCGCTGCCGTTCGGGCAAGGTCCGCTGCGATGTCGGCGGCCTCGTCGATACGGTCGTCCACCCACGCGATGCCGTCGTCGATGAAACCAGGCATTGTTTCCTCCCATCGGATGCCGGTGTGTCTTGATCGGGGCGCTATCATCAAGCGCGCTCGCCTCCGCGTGAGGCAAATCCGAATGCGGATCTGGAGTTACCGCATTCGTCGAGGACTTAGTTCCTCGGAAACGCAAAGCCGAAAACGTAGTCTTGATGATACCAAGGTACCATGGTAGTAAGGGCCATGGCTTTCGAACGTATTCAGACAGGGGTGCGCCTCGAAAAGAGGCTGGTGAAGGTGCTCAAGGCGCTGGCCGAGCATCGCGACATGAGCTTGGGAGATCTTATCGAAGGAATCGTGCTTCATGCGTTTGAGGGCCGGACACCCTTCTCCGAAGAGACGTTGGAGACGATCGCGCAGCTGAAGCAAGTCTACGGTCTGGAATTGACGGCCGCAGATAGCCACCGCTTGAAGGAGGACGGGGGAAATGCCGACCATGACCCATCTTGAACGTGAGCACCGCATCTTGATCGAGGGGGCCATTGACCGTGTCTTTCCGCTGTTCACGCCGATCGGCGAAATGCTGTGGGTAGACGGCTGGGAACCAGATTTTATCTTTCCCGAGAGCGGCGAAGCGCGCGACGGCATGATTTTCCGGACGACCCATGGCAATGAGGAGACGCTGTGGTCCTGCATTGCTTGGGATCCGGACGCTCATCGCGTTCGTTATGCCCGTGTTACGCCCGGTTCGCGCTTCGGCTTCGTCGAGGTTCTCTGTCGTGAGACTTCGCCGCAACAGACGGAAGCTTCCATCCGCTACATCTTGACCGCTCTGAGCCAGGCGGGGGCATCCTATTTGGCTGACCTGACACCGAACGCCTATAAGCAGATGATCGATGGATGGCGTCCGCGCATCGAGAGCTGCCTCAAGGCCAGCACGTGAGCCGAGAATCTCTGACTGTGCGTACGGCATGAACAATCACAGCGTCTGTGAAAACGCGCACCAGGTCGAACAGCAATAGCTCGCGGATCTGGCCAGAGTTTGAATGCGTGACGATGGGCTCGATCACTCCGCCTGGTGGAAAAGCGGCTCGCATTCAGCGGTTCAAAAACGCCTCAGCAATCGTCTCGCCCTCGCGTCGGGTATCGCCGGCAGCGACAGGCCGGCCGGCGCGGCGATACCAGTAGCCCGCGTTGGCGGCGTCTCCCTCGATGCGGTGCAGCCAGGCATGGACCCATGCGCCATCGGCTGTCTCGTCCTCCTGAGCGATCTCGTGCGCCTGGTCCCATTCTCCGTGCAGTCCATGCCAGACTGCGCGAAGCAATGCCGGAGCGCTTGAAGGAGGCTGACCTGCCACCAGACTACCGAGGAAGACTTTCAGGGGGTCGCTCATGACACTCTCCTCATGCAACGGTCGTGTAATGCTGGTATAGCGGCGATGTGCGGGTACGTGTCAGTCGGGACGACGGAGGCGCACGATCTCTTGTGGAGACGCGTCCCCATCTGGCTCCAGATGAGGTGCTCTTCCTTCGCCACCCAGACGCATCCAAGCCGCTATCCCCGCGGGCAGGAGCGGTGGCATAGCGCCGCGCCTTCCCGCGCGCCTCCCATCCGTCTAGACTGATGGGCCGGCGCTGCAACGCCACCGGTGGGACCGAGCGCGATGCAGAGCTTCCTAGCCTTTCTGGGTGTTTCCCTGGTCGTCATCATGACGCCCGGGCCCGATACGGCGGTGACGATCCGCAACACGCTGCTTGGTGGCCGCCCTGCTGGCATCTTCACGGCCCTGGGTATCGCCTGCGGCCAGACCGTCTGGGCCTTCGCCACCAGCCTCGGCATCGTGGCGCTGCTGATCGCGTCCGAGCCGCTGTTCCTCACCATGAAATATGCGGGCGCTGCCTATCTCGTGTATCTCGGAATCCACGCTCTTCGTGCCGCACTATGGCCCGATGGCGCGCAGGCCGAGACCGCTGTCCCGTCCCGAGGACCCGGGAGGCGCCTTTCGGCGACCTCGGCCTTCCGCCAGGGTCTTGTCAGCGATCTCGGCAATCCGAAGATGGCGATCTTCTTTGCAAGCCTGCTGCGCCAGTTCGTGTAGGCCGTGTACGCCTACCCCGAGGTCATGAACTCGGGCGGGGCGTGCCGTCAGGTCGACACCTTCGATCCTTCAACAAGACACCTACTTGCGGACAATCCTGCTCGCCAGCTAGCCATGGCATGGATTGATCGGAGCAGAATGGCTGGGAGCACCGCCACTCTATGACTACGCAGGAATTTGTGCGCGGCGCCTGGCTCGTCATAGCGAGCGTGGGCGTAACATTTATTGCATGGGCGATCGTTTCGGGATGGCGCGACAGCAGAAATGACAGTTTCGTTGTCAAATGGCGTTTCATCAAAGTTGTTTCAGTTTTCATAGGTGGGATTGGCTTACTGGCAGCGCTAGTCTCTTTAGAACAGACGGCCAGGACATTGAACGACAACAGCGCCAAGTTCCTTGAGCAAGAGTTCTATCGTCTTAAATTTCAAACAAGTTATCATCGTGCCATAGCGTGTTCTAGGAACATGGCCGATCTGCAATTGAAGAACTCTTGCCACGACTTCACCATAATCGACAATTCGCTCGGGCCATGGATAATGCGCAACAGAGAGACTCCATCGGATTTTGTAAACTGGCGGAACAATGATGAATTGGACTCGTTCCTTCCTGCAGTTAACAGAGGCCTTGGTACGATCCGGGAAGCCAAACGTCTGGCACAGGAACCCGCGTTTCTAGACGGCGAGGCGCGACTAAGATTGTCCGTCTTCTCCGCATTTGCTGTGTTCGTTGCTTTCGCCGGGAGCGCAGGTGAAGCCATCTTCCAATTCTGCCAGGAACGCAGAAAGAGAAGGGCGGCTTCATAATACGTAAGTCTGTCTACGCTCTGATCGTTCCATCCGGCCGCATCTGCATGTCCGCCGCAGCGCGCAGAGCGTCGAACTCCAACCGGCGTGGCCGTGATTTACGCGACGCGAGCCTTCTTGCGCCATCAAGCCGCAGACAACGGCCCGCTCGCCGGCGTCACGGTGCTGCTTCTGGAAGACGACATGTTCCAGCGTGCGACACTGTCCAGTAGCCTTCGCGGCGCGGCAGCCACCGTGCTCGAGGCAACAAGCGGCGAGGAGGCGATCCGCCTCATGGAAGCGAGTGCCGTCCAGGTCCTGGTCACCGACCTCCGGATGGCGGGCGTCAATGGGCTCGACGTGCTCGCCCATCTGCTGTCCGGACGGAGCGGAGCCCCCGTCAGGGTCGTGGTCGTCACCGCCCATGAAGGGGCGAGACCACGATGCTCAAGGTGGCGCGCGCCGGCGTGCATGCGATCCTGGGCAAGATCCCTCGCGCGAACCCTGCGCCGGATGTCGCAGGCCGGACGGCCCTGGAGGGGATGCGATTGACGGCGCACCGGCACCCGCCGCGGTGCGTCATCGCGCGCATCCTCGTGGCCCTGCGGCTCTCGCTAGGCTTGTCCCAGATGCCCGAGCAGGCCCAGAGAGCGAAGGGGAGGCGGAATGATGTCGGGTGACACGAGCAGAAGCGGCCGAGCCCTTCGCGTGAGCACCGACAGCGCATGCAGCGGGAGGCGCGGCAGAGAATGCTGGACCGACCCTTGACCGATCTGCAGCAGGCCGTGCGCGACGTCGTCTTCCGCACGCCGGGCTGCAGCTATGCGGACATCACGGCGGATCCCCGGGTCCGCGAGCTGCGGCCGAACAGTGCCCCGACGGCCTGCGTGATGACGCTCGTGCAGCGGCGCCTGATCGTGAAGCGGAAGGGATCCTACAGCGAGCCGAATGTCGTGCGACTCTATCCGCCGGATCACAATGGGCAGGGCGCGGACGAAGGTTGACCCGGCGGCGGATTGTCCGGTGACAGCCCCGTCCGCGCTCGGGTCGGTACATTAAACGGGCACCGATTCACGGTAGCGCAAAGTGGACCGTGTTGAGCCGGCGCCGCTCCCTTCCGCCGCGCACGCGAGATCGCGCCGGAGTGCTTCGAGTTCGTCCGCTGCACATCCGAACGGCGCAGCCGCATCGATGCGCTCGCCGATGGATGTCGCCCGCCGTTCCGCGGCCCACCCTGGACCTAGCTCGATGCCCGTGCGAATGCGCCACGCCCCTAGCCCGCGGATCTTGCGGCAAAATTGACGTGAAATCGACTAACCTGGCCACTTGGCGGCACGGTCGCTTGTCCATGACCGAGCAGCCGAGAGGCTGCTGAATGAAGGACGTCCATCCTTGTTGAAGACCGACGCCGGCAGGCAGCGTCCGATCCGCAGGTTCCCGGCGGAGGGCTCAGGCTTGCGGTTCGTCGGCCTGGCGATCCTGGCAACCCTGCTGCTTCTCACGGGATGTGCCGCCGAGGCGGTACGCGGAGGCGCGGTCGAAACCTGGTTTTAGCCTTTGTGGCCGCCAAGCAGATGTCGGACCACCAGTCCGGACAGAGTGTGTCGCGTCGAGACGATCCTGACAGAGCGCGCCCTCGTTCACTCACGCAGCAGATCGTGGATCGCCTCAGCCAGCCGGTGCACCGGCCCTGACGCCTGACCGGTCGTGCGGTGCAGGGCGATGTCCACCGGCCCCAATGTGGGCAAGCCATCCTTCAGGAACCGCAGGGCCGGCGGAACGGTGCAAGCTTCCATGGCGCTGATGGCGACGCCGCCCAGCACCGCGCCGTGCACCGCCACTATGCTCTCGGACGTGAAGGCGACGCGCCAGGATCGGGCAGACTCGTCGAGCGCCGCCATCACCAGGTCGCGGATCAGGCAGCCCTTGGGGAACAGCGCCAGCGGCAGCGGGTCCTTGCACTCGAGAGCCCCTTGCGGCGGGGCGACCCAGCACACCGGCTCGCGCCGGACGCGTTCACCTATCCCAGTCCCAGGACGTTGGGTGACAAGCGCCAGATCGCAGCGCCCCTTCGCGACCTCCGACACCAGATCGGGGCTGTTGTCGCAGACCACCTCGACTGCGATCTCGGGATAGGCTTCGGCGAACCGCGCCAACACGGGCGGTAACAGCATGACCGCATAGTCGTCGGGCGTACCGATCCGCACGGAGGCTGCCCGGGTGCCTCGGAGCATCACGGCCATGGCCTCGTCGTTCAGCGTCAGCATGCGTCGCGCGTAGGCGAGCAACACCTCGCCATCCGGCGTCAGGCGCACGCCTTTGGCGTCGCGCTCGAACACCCGCTGGCCGATGACCTCCTCCAGCCGCCTGATCTGCTGGCTGACCGCCGCCTGCGTGCGCAGGAGCGCCGACGCGGCCCGGGTGAAGCTGCAGCTCTCGGCGACGGCGACAAACGCGCGCAGCAGATCGGTGTCGAGATTGGCAGCCATGGCGGCATTCAACCAGGGAGCGCTTGCGGCGGCAATCTCATCACGATCCGTGATGGCGCCATAAGGGTTATTCGTTTCAAGCGCCTCGTCATTCCGTCCAGCCTGTCTCGGATCGGGTCAGCACATGGTGGCGGACATGACGATATTCGGCGCGATGGAGGCGGTGGTGCGCCAGGCGGCCCGGTTGGAGGCGTTTCCGGCAAGTGCTGCGACGACGCCTCGCGGCAAAGCCGGCTCTGAGAGACGTTTCCTCGCCCGAATCTACAGCGCATGCCGTTGCTGGCTCATGATCGCATCCGCCACACGCATTCCGGAGACAAAGGCTCCTGGATTGGACGGCATGCAAGACGACGCGAGCACCGTCCACAGGAGGCTCACGGCGCGTCAGAAATAGATCTCATCACCTTTTTCCACCACACGACGTCTGGGCTTTCGGCCGCTTCGGATTCGACCTGCCGACCGAATTCACGCCCTTCTGCGGCTTGCCACGACGACGAGCCGATCGGTCCATGAGTCCCCACCCTCACCGTAGGACGCGGAAACCTTCACGTCCTGAAAGGCATCCGCCAGCCGCGCCTGAACTTCCTCACGAGACCAGCAGCGCATCGCGAACTCGTTCTCCACGACCACCTCCGTGTCGACCCGCTTCAGCACGAATCGCTCCGTGATGTTCAGCCTCTGGTCTCCATGGCTGGGACGGGTCGTGCTTTGGAACATCAGCGTGCCGCCTTCGACGGGGACGCATCGCTCATGGACCGGCGCGTCAACATAGCGCGCCACAGAGACTGCCCAGTCGCGGACGTCGAAGATCAAGGTGCCACCCGGGCGCAGCCAGCGGGCGAACTGCGCGAGGGCCGCGTGCCGGTCCGCCTCTTCGACGAAGTCGTTCAGCACGCCACGGCACAGAACGGCGTCACGCGTCTCCGGCAAGGCTAGCTTCGTTAGGTCGCCGACCAGGAAGCGGGAGGGATGTCCCTGGCTTGCCGCGCGGTTCCTGGCGATATCAACCAGTTCGGGAGACCGATCGAGCCCGCAGACGTGATAGCCGCGGGCCACCTGGGCTTGGCACGCCGACGAGACCTACCTCAAGGTCAACGGCCGGTGGTGCTACCTGTACCGGGCGATCGACCGCGACGGAAACCTGGTCGACGTCTACCTGAGCGAAACCCGCGACCTCGCCGCCGCCCAGGCGTTCTTCCGCTCCGCCAGGTCGGTTATCCAGGTCGAGCCGGACCGGGTGACGACCGACGGCCACGCCAGCTACCCGCATGCGATCGCCGCCGAACTCAGCGGGGCCGTCGAGCACCGGACCAGCCGCTACAGGAACAACCTCCGGGAGCAGGACCACCGCGGGATCAAGGGCCGCTGCTCCGGCGCGTCGCTGCGCTGCGCGACCTCGTCTCCGCCGCCTGACGCAGGCCTCGGTGACTGCTCTGCCCCGCATACGGATGGCCCCGAAACCTGACAGAACCGATCAGGTTTCGTTAGGCGCTCTAATTGCCGGCCGCTCGACATACCACAGGCGCACAGTAGCCGTTGCGCTTCTGCAGAACGCGGCGGAGGAACTCGGAAACGTAGTCGCAACGTCAGCAGGCCAGCTGGTGGGCGTTATTTTAGAACGTGCGGCGTACGAGAGCCGGCCTCAATACGTGCACGCCATTCACCCGGAGAGATGCCGGACCAGTCCTTGAATGCTCGATAGAAGGATGTGGTGTCCTGATAGCCGAGCAGGTAAGTCACCTCGTCGATCTGGATAGCTGGATCGGCGAGCAATTGCTGACTGAGTTCGCGTCGTGCATCCGCCAGCAGAGCCCGGAAGGTCGTGGCTTCGTTAGTGATACGCCTCTGCAGTGTACGCTCGCTCATCCCCAGATCGC
Organism: Arenibaculum pallidiluteum; assembly: GCF_017355985.1. GTDB lineage: Bacteria > Pseudomonadota > Alphaproteobacteria > Azospirillales > Azospirillaceae > Arenibaculum > Arenibaculum pallidiluteum. The sequence continues at coordinate 26,106 of NZ_JAFIQU010000024.1, read as the reverse complement.
GCGCGACGTGAGCGACCTCCGGGCGGCCGCTGGCGAGAGAGCGCTTGAGCACCGTCTTTACGCGATCGGCGATTTCGTGGCTTTCTTGGATCTCCGCGAAAGCCGCGGCCAGGCTGGGCGTGACGAGATCGAGAAACTCGGGGCTGTGGCCTGGGAAGGGAGCCGCGAGATCGTCGAGATGGAAGGTCATGGCGTTGCGTGACGATCCATATTGGATCGACGCACCGAAGTATTGTTCGATCACCGGGCTCCGAGGAGCTAATCGGCAGTATTCAATTCGTGCGGGAGTGATGTGCCTGCCGGTCCCGCGACGTCCGAGCTCCAGTAGAAACACAAAGCTGAGATCAACCGAAACCGCGGGCTCGGCCTCCGTCGCGAATGGCCATTCCTTGATGATGGACCAAAGTCCCGCCGTTTCCTCAGTCCTGAAGACTTCGCAGGCGCCCATTCGTTTGTAGCGCTCGATCCGCCGTACGGCGTCCCGAAAGTCGGATGCATAGAGCGCCGCAATGAATGCGGGCTGATGGCCAGAGCGATTGGCCCCCTGAAGTAACCGCAGCGCCAGCCCTTCATCGCCCGCCATCGTCTCGGCGGCCTTCCATATCGCGAACAGCTGCGCGGTGGACAGCATCGCCGCCGTGTCGAGATGCAAGCTCGACGGCAGGCCAGCCATCCGCAGCACCTTGGACGGCTCCAGGCTGGCGCTTCGCATGGCGCGCCAAAGCGTCGCCGGAAACCGCCCTCTGTCGATCACTGGCGACGTCATGTGCGGTCCTCCCTCTTCTTGGGCCCCTGATCCATTCGTTTGGAATGGCCAGGGCTCTGGGTTCGCTAGCGCAGGTCCACGCGCGCCTGGGCCGCAGCGTGAGTCTGCAGGGCCTCGCGGGCGGCCGTCCAGGCACGGCTGTCTCCATCCAACGCGGAGCGAAGATAGGCCCACGTCATGCGCAGCACGATCTCCAGGCGGTCGGGGTCCTCGTCGTCGGTCTCCTTGGCGTCGTAGCCGGAAACGCCGCCGAGACCATGCTTGGCGCCCAGGACCGTCATCAGCGCGTCGGCCCCGGGGCTGTCGTGGAAGGCGTCGGCGTGCCATGCCGGACCTCGCACAGTCAGGTGGGGCGAGGCGTCCTCGCTGCCGACGACCACCAAATTCTTCGTCGTCATGTGGGAAAAGTCGGGATTGAAGAAGCTGTAGTTCCGGGCGGCCATCTCACTCAGACTGTCACCCCCGTTGCCGGGTGCGGCGAGAAGCACGCCGGCCTTGATGCGGCGTTCGAGCAGGTCGACGTTCTTCGCCGCTTCGTCCTTGGGATCGGTGAGCCGCGCTCCCAGCAGCATGCCGGCTGTGTGCCCGCCCATCGAGTGGCCCACAACCGCAACCTTGCCGTGGTCAAGGCGACCCTTGAAGGCGGGCGCCGCAGCCTCGATCTCGTCGAGGCGATCCAGGATCAGGCTCATGTCCCTCACGCGAGAGCGCCAGAATAGGGGCCCCCCCTCGGCGTCAGCCGGGAGCCCCGCGACCTTGGAATTCAGATGGGTGGGCTGGATCACGACGAAGCCGTGCTCAGCGTAGAAGTTGACCAGCGGCCCGTAGCCGTCCTTGGAAGGTATATACAGCGAGGGCCCATGACCGTGCGACAGCAGCACAATCGGGAGCCCCGCGCCCGAGATCGGCCCAGTAACGCGCAGCTCGAGCGGCAGCGCCCGTTCGGGCGCGGCCAGTGTGATCGGACTGATCGAAATCGTCGTGCGCGCCTCGTCGACCGGGATATGACGAGCATCTTTGATGAGGTTGTTCACAGCCGCCTTCTTTCTCATGGGCGCCACCGGACGCCGGCTTCGATGGTCCTAAAGGTAGCTTGGCGGCGAACTTTTACAGTGACAGAGCGCGCCATTTGATTGGCAGATGGCGCCAAACCGGGTCTACCTCCTCCGCGACCCTCATCGGGTCGGTACCTTAAAGGGGCGCCGATTCACGGTAGCGCAAAGCGGGCCGCTTGGCTGCAGGCCGCAGGGTTAAGCAGGGGCGCGACCATGGGCCAGGCGGGATGGGGCATACGCCGCTTCGAGAGATAGCTAGATGTAGCGCCCCGAGATCATCTGGCACCCGACCAGATCTCATCGCGATTTCCAACCCGACTGCATGATCCCTGGAATAGGGGCCGGCATTTTCTCCTCTAGAGGACGCATCAAAATGGACGCGTCGGCAGATTAGGCCGATACTGGCCGGTGCACAGCACCCGTGTTATTGGCGGATCTCGCGATCCCGTGGACAGAATGACGATTGACGAAACACTGGCCCTGCGGGCCACGCGGACCGCTGCGCGGGTGAGCAGTGTGCGGCGGGACATCCCGGACATCATGGTGCGTCTCGCTCGAGATGAAACGGAGATACCCGCGATCACACCCCGCGGCGTTCGGCCGTGGGCGTGCCGACCTGCACCTCGGCCCAGTGCAGGCCCTGGTCGGCGATCTCCTCCCAGCCAGGGGTGGCGATGAGGAAATGGCTGCGCCTGGGAAAGCTCTTGAGCGCGGTCACGACCGTCGACTTGGCGTACTCCCCTATGTTCAGCCGCATCATTCCAGGCGTTGGATAGGTGCTAATCCTAGCAGTGCCCCCTGCTTGACTGTCGCGGCCGGTGCGTTTGTCGGCTCCTAATGCCGCAACCGGAGCAGGGCAGGGACGCACATGCTGGGCGACCGCGATATCTATCTCCGCCGAGCTCGTAATGCGGCTGTACGGGACGCGGCGGAGCGGCGTGCCGAGGAACGGGTCGACGCACTCGGTCAGCACGGCGACCGCGGCGGCTACGATGTCTGGCGCCGCATCCGGGCGGCGATCGGGGAACTCCGGTCGGTGCAGCCAGGGGCCGGAACGACGCTGCACTAGGCCCTGTTAGCGCTTGCCGTCCTCCCAGCCTTCAACATGGCGCATTTCACCCCAAGTGCGGTGAACGAATGGCGAGACAGTTGCCTCCACTGGGCCCATTTCGTTGTTTGTCGTGATAGAATGGCGTCGTGTAACGCGGCCGAAACCATTCACGGCTCTGCTTCGTACCCTTACGCTTGAAGTGTCGAGGGACATGGGCCGGCCGAGGTGCAGTGGCCGGTGGCAGGTCAGCATCGGGAAAGAAGCTGCCTACAATCCAGCACGTCGTGGTCCGTAGGGCAGTGGGATGCTCAAGGGAGGAGACGATGGCTGCAAGCAGTCGCAATCAATCAAAGAGCGGGATGCTTGTCTTCGATGAAGAGGCCGGTCGCAAGCTGGAGGCCCTCTATTTGACCGACGAAGCCGTCGCGCGGCGTCAGGCGCTGCGGCAGGGTTTGCAACTCAGTCCCGGGGAGTGCGGGCTGTACATCGGCTCCGGGCCTGGTTTGGCGCCCTGCGATATCGCCCGGGAACTCGGGCCGACCGGACGCTTGGCCGTCGTCGAAAAGAACGCGACCATGCTTACCTTGACCGAGCGGCGCGCCGCACGCGACGGCCTGCTCGACCGGCTTGATCTACGGGAGGGCGATGCGGAGGCGCTCCCGTTTCCGGACGGCGTATTCGATTTCGTCGGTTCTGCGCAGGTCTTCGAGTACGTGCCAGACGTGGCGCGGGCCGTGGCGGAGGCCTTTCGCGTGCTGCGGCCCGGCGCCCGAGCTGCGCTCCTCGACACGGATTGGCAGACGCTGATCTGGCACGCCGAGGATGCGGACCTCGGCGCGCGCGTGGCGGCGGCCTGGGACGGCCATCTCGCCCACAACCACCTGCCACGGCACCTGAAGCTACTGCTCAGCCGGACAGGATTCCGGGTCGAGCGGGTCGAGCCATTCGTCATCTTGAACACCGATGAGGGCCCGAACGCCTTCAGCACCATGCTGCTGCACATCGTGGCCGACTACGTCCGCGGCACGGGCCAGCTCTCGCCGGTCGAGGTGGACACCTGGGTGGCCGATATCCGGCATCAGATCGGCCGGGGCAGCTACTTCTTCAGCCTGAACTATTACCTGTTCGTGGCTCACAAGCCGGACTGAGGTCGTCGGCCGGACCAACGCCGCACCAAGCCTTGAACCAGTCGAGAGCGGCCCATTCGCGACGACCAATGTGAAGCCATCGGCTTCACCTCCGTTCCACCGCATCGTCGACCACAGCGATGGCCTCGATCTCGATCAGGGCGTCCTTCGAGTAGAGCGAACGCACCTCGACGATCGTGTCCGCCGGATAAGGCGGGGAGAAGTATCTGCCGCGCAGCTCGACGATCCTGTCGAAGTTGGACATGTCAGTCAGGAAGATCGTGACCTTCACGACGTTGCGCAGGCTCGATCCGCCCCCATTGAGGGCGCGTTCGAGATTGGCGAAGGCCCGCTTCGCCTGCGCGTCGAAGTCGCCCAGCGCGACGATCCGGCCTTCATCGTCGATGGCGGCCTGGCCGGATATGAACAGGAGATCGCCGACCCGGTAGCCCTGTGACAGGCGGAAGGGCTTGTACGGATCCGGCTCGGTGGTGACATGCTGAACAAGCATGCTGAGTTCTCCTCATCTGTTGGTCAGCGCGCTACCGGCCACGCCGATGCGCTCACCCGCGCATTAGATTGCAGGCAGCCATCGACGACAAAAGCAATGTTCTCATGCTATAGATGAGTCATGCTCAGCCATAATGCACGTCGCAAGCTGCCGCCACTTCATGCCTTGAGGGCCTTCGAAGCGGCCGCCCGTCGCCTCAGCTTCAAAGAGGCTGCGGCGGAGCTGGCGGTGACGCCGACCGCGATCAGCCACCATGTGAGGCTGCTGGAGGAGATGCTCGGCGTGGCCCTTTTCGACAGGCGCACGCGAGCGGTTTCCCTCACGTCGGCGGGCCATGACCTCTACCCGGTGCTGCGGGAGAGCTTCGACGCGATCGCCGATGCGGTCACTCGCCTGCACGCGTCGCGGGTGCGCGCAGTCGTTACGCTGTCCGCCACGGTCGCCTTCACCGCGCGCTGGCTCGTACCGCGGGTTTCAGCGTTCCACCGTGCCAACCCAGACATGGATCTGCGGCTGCATGCCTCCGACGAGCCCGCGGACCTCCACGCGGGCATGGCCGATGCCGCCATTCGCTACGGCGACGGCGGCTATCCGGGGCTGGAGGCGGAGCCTCTCCTGCAGGACGTCTTTGCACCCATCTGCAGCCCGGCGCTCGCGCTCGCCCAGCCGGAGGAATTGACGGCGCAGACCTTGATCCATTTCGAATGGCACCAGGCGCGGCGCAGCAACCCGACGTGGCCGAGATGGCTGGAGGTGGCAGGCCTGGGCACCATTCGCCCGAAGGCGAACCTTGTCTTCACGGACGAGAGCCACGCCATTCAGGCGGCGGTCGCGGGAAAGGGGGTGGCGCTTGCTAGCCTGCTGCTGGTTTCCGACGAAATCGAGCGCGGAACCCTCGTGAAGCCTTTCCAGCTGACCATGGACGGCCATCAGCACTGGCTGGTCTATCGCGCCGAAGCCCATGACACGGGACCGATCCGCGCGCTTCGTCATTGGATACGAACCGAACTACGATTAGACGGCTGAACGCGGAACGGATTTCGCTCCACCGGCATGCCGACGGCCATGCTCCGGCCATTCAATCCAAGGGTGTGTGGTCGCAGCGGCCGTCACGGCGCGGCGAATGGTTCGGCCTGGTAGGCCCGGTGAAGCAATTGCAAGAAGGACGGCGCTTCCGGCAAGGCGACAGACCCGATCCGCTGTACCGCGACGCCCGGGGTCCATGAGTTCATGACGGCAGCCCCGGCCAACGTCGGTAGCTCCGAAAACGTAATCGCTTGGACGCGCTGGGGAACACCGAGGAGATCCAGCTGCCGCCTGACAATGCCCATCGTAACTCCTCTGAGCATCTCGGCAGCTCCCTGGAGCTGACGTTCGATATCACGGACCAGATACGGGATTTTGTTGCCGATGACGTCGATGTCGCGATCCGGTTTGGTACAGGGAGGTATGAGCGCGCGCGGTCGGACCGGCTGTTCGACACGGTAGTCGTCCTGATCTGCAGCCCGAGACTGCTCAAGTCCGGTGCCCGGCTGGAGAAGCCTGGGGATCTTCTCCAGCACACGCTCTGCTACATGGCTTGGAAGACCGCTAGCATAGTTTGGCCAGACTGGCGCACGCCCCCTGTCACGATACGAGCGCGAGCTTCTTTACTTCGGCCGGTTGGCCAGGCTTGGTCAGCGTGCACCCCGATACGCCGCTGAACCGCTTGCTGTCCCTGGCGTGCGCGGCCTTGACGACCTCTCTCAGGCCGTCCTCCGTCCGACATGCCATCATGCCGTCGGTCACATAGACGGCAGCCTCGCGGGAAGGATCCGAGTTCCCGGCATCCCCCAGGCCAGCGCGTTCTCCGCGGTGAGGCCGTATACGCCGGCCGCTGCGCCAGCCAGGCCGCCGCCCAGCCAATGAAGCCATCTCAGCTGCGGGATCGCGAGGCGGTCGAGCCCGCCGACGATGTTGGTCGGGGTCGGCGCCTCCGCGTAGTCGCGCAGCCAGGCGAGGCGTGACCTCCAGCCGATCGCGCCCAACGAGAGCGAGCGCAACGACCAGGGAGTCCCGAAAAGTGGCGGCCCAGATTGGATTGGGCGGACCGGTCCGCAGGCTCGCCAGCGCGCCAGCTCAGGCGTAAGGTGCCGGGGACGACCAGTGGAGGGCGCGATATGGCCAAAGGATCCGAACTGCTCGTCGCGGCCCTCGAGAATGAAGGGGTCGAGCGGATCTTCGGCATTCCCGGCGAGGAGAACCTCGACGTGGTCGAGGCGCTTCGATCGTCGCGCATCGAGCTGGTGCTGACCCGACACGAGCAGGCCGCGGCGTTCATGGCGGCGACCTATGGACGGCTCACCGGCCGGCCGGGCGTCTGCATCTCGACACTCGGCCCCGGCGCGCTGAACCTTGCCACCGGTGCCGCCTACGCGCATCTCGGCGCCATGCCCATGGTCATGATCACCGGGCAGAAGCCAATCAGGACTGCGCGCCAAGCCCGGTTCCAGATCGTCGACGTGGTCGCTTCGATGCGGCCCCTGACCAAGGCGTCGCGCCAGATCGTCAGCGCCGCCTCCGTCCCGGCGATCGTGCGCGACGCCTTCAGGGTTGCCGTAGAGGAGCGGCCCGGACCGGTCCACCTGGAGTTGCCGGAAGATGTGGCCGCCGAGGAGGCCGAGGGCGCTCCGGTGCCGGTGCACCCGATCGAGCGGCCGGTCGCGCACCCAGCCGCCCTCGACCGCGCGGCCGCACTGATCCTCGCCGCCAAGCGTCCGCTCGTGATGATCGGCGCCGCCGGGAACCGCCCGCGCCTGGTCGAGCCCCTGTCGGACTTCGTGCGCCGGACTCAGCTGCCCTTCTTCAACACGCAGATGGGCAAGGGGGCGGTCACCGGCGGCTCGAACCTCTACATGGGAACGGCGGCGCTGTCTGAGCGCGACCACGTGCACCGGGCGATCGACCAAGCCGACCTGATCATTGCGATCGGCCACGACACAGTCGAGAAGCCGCCCTTCCTGATGGGCCAGGGCGGGCCGACCGTGATCCATGTCGGCTTCACCTCGGCGCATGTCGAGCAGGTATTCTTCCCCCACGCCGAGGTGATCGGCGATCTCGGCTGCACCCTGGCGCTGCTCGCCGACAGGCTTGAGGGACGGCCGGACGACGGCTCTCTGCTGGTCCTGAGACCGGGGATCCTGGCGCGCATCAACGAGCGCGCTGACGAGGATCGTTTCCCGATGACGCCCCAGCGTCTCGTCCATGACGTGCGTGCGGCGATGCCGGAGGATGGCGTCGTGTGCCTGGACAACGGCATGTACAAGATCTGGTTCGCCCGGAACTACCGGACGCATGTGGCCAACACGCTGCTCCTCGACAACGCGCTCGCCACCATGGGCGCGGGCTTGCCTTCGGCCATAACGGCGAAGCTGGTCCATCCTGGACGGCGCGTCCTGGCCGTATGTGGCGATGGCGGGTTCATGATGAACTCGCAGGAGCTCGAGACGGCGGTCCGGCTTGGCCTCGATCTCGTGGTCCTGGTGCTCGACGACGGCGCCTACGGGATGATCCGCTGGAAGCAGGCGGTCGACGGCTTTGTAGATTTCGGCATGACGTTCGGCAATCCCGACTTCGCGTCCTATGCCCGGGCCTACGGGGCCCATGGCCATCGGGTCGGGCGGGCTGTGGACTTCCTCCCGACATTGGAGGCTGCGTTCCGGGCCGGCGGCGTCCATGTCGTGGCCGTGCCGGTCGACTACTCCGAGAACACCCGCGTCCTCGTCGAGGAACTGCGCGGCCGAGTCTCCGATCCGCCGCCGTGACGCGGCGGCCGTTTCAGCGTCCGACGCTGGTCGTCTCTAGGGGAGCTTAGCGTACGCCCGCGAACAAATCGCAATGCGAACCCTATGACACGCTCGACCGCCGTTCGGACCACGCCCAGGCCAGATCCAAACCCACTGCCGCCCTTTGGAATCCTACGACGGATGCCCTCGCGCAGGCAGCGCCAACTATTGTCGCGGCGCCTGGAGAGCCCGAGTTCACAGCCCCGGTTCGCGTCACCCCGACGCGCACGTGGCCGAAATGCGTGCTTCCGCCTTCATTGCAGGTCGCGCGTTCGCCGCCGCAGTCGGCCGCCGCGTCAGCTCCAGTCGCCGGACACGTCCTGGTCGAAGTCATTGCGCCTCGGCCGCCGACCGCGCTCTGTGCGCGCCTGCAGCGCGCCCTGTGGATGGGCAGCCACGGCAGCCCAGTGATCGCGGGCTACCACGTAGGCGGGGCTGGCAGTGGCGGGGGCCGCCTCGAGCGCTCCGTAGCGCCAGAGACGTTGGTCGGGGAGGTGGACCAGGAGCGGGTTCGGCGCGACGTGGCCCTCGATGTCGCGGCCGAGCAGCTCGGCAACGGCTTCGCTCTCGCGCTCGGGCCCGAGCTCGTCGGCGATGATGCCCAGGGCGATGGCCGCGGACCGGCTGCGGCCCATCTCGCAGTGGATCGCGATCCGTGCGTCGGGCAGGCGCGTCCCGAGGCTCCGCGCGAAGTCCAGAACGGCCAGGGCGTGCTCGTCCGCGGGACCTGTCTGCCGGCCGAAGGCGGGCAACCCGATGTCGCCGAAGCGCAGCACCAGCATGGCGTCGACCTCGCCGAGCACGGCCTCGGCGATCGCGGCGTCGAGTTCCCGGGTGGGAGACCTGCTCGACGTGCCGCGGACCGAGATCACGGCATCGAAGCCCGCCGCGGTGCCGGCCACGATCTCCTCGCGCGCGAAGATCCTGACATGCAGTGCCATTCTGTGGTGGTGTGTCCGGCAGCGGGATCAGTGAATTGGAGCATGCCGGTGCTGCCGGTGCCAGCCCCGGGCGCCATGGCCGCTGGATGCGACGGCTCCAGGCCTGTGCGGGTGCCGGAGCAGGATAGGGGATGGCTGCGGTGAGCGGGGATTTCTAGGCGGCCGCGGCGCTGCTGGCCGCCAGCGGCCGCTACGTCGTCCTGCGCCGGTTCGAGCCGCAGCGGCGCTATCACGAGCACGATGGCTGCACGACCCGCACCGGGCTGATCATCGACACCGAGACGACCGGGCTGGAGGCGGAGGATCCCATCATCCAGCTCGCGCTCATGGAGTTCCGCTACGGCGTCGAGTGCGGCCGCATCTTCGAGGTGCTCGGAAGCTGGTCCTGGTACGAGGATCCCGGCCGGCCGATTCCGCCCGAGGTGACGAAGCTGACGGGGATCACGGATGAGATGGTCCGCGGCCAGCGCATCGACGACGCGGCGGCCGAGGCGATCCTGGCGCGGGCTTCTCTGGTGGTCGCTCACAATACCGGCTTCGACCGGCCTCGGTTGGAGGAGCGGCTCCCGGCCTTCGAAGGCAAGCCCTGGGCCTGCTCGCATGCGGAGATCGCCTGGTCCGAGGAGGGGGTGGGCTCGACCAAGCTGGACTACCTGGCTTACCGGCTCGGCTTCTTCTATGCCGCGCACCGGGCGGAGGACGACTGCCATGCGCTGCTGCATGTGCTGGCGCAGCCGCTGCCGGCGAGCGGGCGCCTAGCGCTCACGGCGCTGCTGGACCAGGCGCGGCGGCGGACGGTGCGGGTCTGGGCTTTGGGCAGCGCCTACGAGCACCGGACGATGCTGAAGGCCCGGGGCTATCGCTGGTGCGACGGCCAGCGAGGCCGTGTGAAGAGCTGGTACCGGGACGTTTCGGAGGAGGAGGCCGAGGCGGAGCTGGACTGGCCGGCCACCGAGGCGCATTGCGACACCGCGCGCACTGTCAGCATGTCGGCGCTGACGCGGCACAGCGAGCGGGCGTTCCTGCTGTAGGACAGGGCGTCGGAAGGCGTTGCCGTGGCGTGCTGGTAGATGGGGAAAATGGGGCAGGGGCCCGGGACTGCGTGTCCCCGCTGAGAGGTTCCTGCAGTTCTACAACCCGGACCTCAACCGGATCGAGATGGTCTTTGCTAAGCTCAAGGCCTTGCTCCGGCACGAGCCCGAGCGAACACGTGAAGGCCTCTGGCGCCGGGTCGCCCATGTCAACCAGTTTCAGCCAGCCAAATGCAGCAACTGGTTCGCAGCCGCAGGCTATGCACACTCAATCTGAAGGTGCTCTAGAAATTGGCGTCTAACCCGGAAGGTCGGGGTGGTGACGTCCCCAGCGGCCCGGCTCAAACGTAAAGGAGAACTCCGCGCCGGAAGGGAGGTTCCGGGCTTCGAGCCGGCCCTGCAGCTGCTGGGTGAGCCGCGTGACGATGAGCATGCCGAGACCGTGGCCGCCGCTGGGATCGAAGCCTTCGGGAAGGCCGACGCCGTTGTCGCGGATGTTCAGCTTCAGCGCGCCGGCATCCAGGCGGCACACGACGTCGACCCGTCCGGGGAGGCCGTGCGGCTGGGCATGCTTGAAGGCGTTACCCACGAGTTCGGATACGATCATGGCGATGGGCAGAGCCTGATCGATCGACAGTTCCAGGTCGACATCGATCTGGCTGACGACCTGCTGGCCTCCCTCGACCGCCATCACCATGCCTTCCAGATCGACGCAGAGATCGGTGATGAACGGGCCCAGGGCGACACGGTTCATCTGGCTGCCACGATGCAGGCGGTCGTGGACCTGGGCGATGGCGGCCACACGCCGGTGGGCGGCCGCGATGTGGGCCCGCGCCCGCGGGTCCTCGATCTGGCGGTTCTGCATCGAGAGGAGGCTCGCCACCAGCGCAAGGCTGTTTTTGACGCGGTGATGCACCTCGCGCACCAGCAGGTCCTTCTGCTCGAGGAGCAGCTGGCGCTCCGCCTCCAGCGCCTTGCGTTCGGAGATGTCCTCGATGACGGCGACCGCGGTCTCCGTGCCGGGCATGGCGGCCTTGGTCTTCGAGCCGGTCACGCAGGCCCAAATCACGCTGCCGTCCTTCCGGACGTAGCGCTTCTCGACCCTGAAGTTTGGGGTCTCGTTGGAAAACAGGCCGCGAACCAGTTCCAGGCTGACCTTTACATCGTCGGGATGGGTAAATTCCTGGAACCTTCGGCCGAGAAGCTCGGTCGCGTTATAGCCCAGCATTGCGCAGAAATGCTCGTTCGCTCGGATGTACTCCCCGTCACGCGTCAACTCGCAGATGCCGACGGCGGCTCCCTCGAACACGGAGCGGTACTGCAAGCGGCTGTGGTCTAGCGCCATCTGCAGGTGACGCCGCTCGGTCGCGTCCTTGATCTGCACGAAGCACAGAGGCTCCGGATGGCCATGGAAGCGGCGCGTGATGACGTCGTGGAGCAGCGGCCTGCCATCCCGGTGGCGCAGCGGGAACAGCGCGGGGTGCAGGGCGTGGGACAGGAGGCTTGGCACGCCCGAGGAAAGCGCCTCGTCGACCGCGCGCCGAAATTGGGAGCCGGCCATTTCGGGGAACAGGTCCCACAGGCGCACGCCCACGACTTCCCGCGACGAAATGCCGGAAAGGCGCTCTAGGCACGAATTCCAGTGAACGACCTCGTATGCGGTGTCGAGGACCAGGATGCCGGCTTCGACCTCGTCCAGCCCGGCGAGGCTCAGTTGGAGGTCTTCAAGGCTGGTCATGGGGATAGCCGTCCGGGGATTCCGATGTTCGCGATGAACGCCTGGATCAGTGCTTTTAGGCCCTCGAGCGAAGGAAGGTCCATGAGAAGGGCAATGTAGCCGTGGAGGTTGCGCGACCTTACGACGAAATCGATGTATAGAAACAGCACGAGCTCGTCGGGTTTCGGCTCCCGCTCGGACAGCAGGATGGCCCGGCCGTCCCCCCGCAGCAGCGTGGGCAGCGAGATGCGTAGGCCACCCCCGAGCGTGTTGGCGATGATCGCAAGGCACCCGTTCAGGATGACGTTGCCGATCTCGGTCAGCGCCTCCTGCTCGAGGTCGCCGATCTCGTCCACCGGCGGCGCCGGGCCGATGATGGCGCGGACGAGCTCCAGGCTCTTGCGCTCGGGGAAGATCAGCAGCGCACTGCCCGAGAAGGCTCCGGAAAACACCTGCTCGACCGCGACGAGCCCCTTCTGCTCGCGCGCCCACAGGGCGTCCGCGGCCGCGGTCAGCGGCTGGATCTCGGCCTTGGGCACCGAGAGGACGACATGCTCGTCGAGCATGCGGCTCAAATTCGTCGCGGCCCTGCCAACCCCGAGGTTGATCAGCTCCAGCAACGCATCCTGCTCGAGCCCCGAGAGTCCCAGCAGGGAGAATGAGCTGCTTGGAAATGCGGTCATTCGGCAAACCGGAGAGGGAGGGCCGCACCCGCCAGGAAGGCGGAGAGCGCCTGCTCCTTGACGGGCTTCTCCAGAAAGGCCGCGTCCAGGGCTCGTGTGCGCTGGATGATCTCGTCCTGGGCATTGGCAGACAGGATCGCCAGGGGGATGTCCCGGCGGTGCGAGCGGATGCTGGCCGCCAGATCGAGGCCGTTCATGCCCGGCATGTTGAAGTCGATCAATGCGATCTGGATGCTATGCTCGTCCATGGCGTCGAGAGCCTGCTCAGCATTTACGGCCTCGACCATCCGCCAGCCGGGGCGTACCCGGGACAGTATGCCATGCACCAGCATCCGGGCGAGCTTGCTGTCGTCGACGACCAGAAGGGTGGGTTCGCTCACATCATGTCTCTCGCCACGGGGGCCCAGGCTGACATCCGCCCATTAAGACGGAGTTAACATTTGTTAAAATTCTGACGCGCTGCCAAAGTCCACTGGTCGGCGAGCCTTCAGGCCTATCGATCGGCGGCGGGAGGCGGGCGGCAGCTCCCCGGGCGGGATCGCGGGCCGTCCGTCCGGGTCGCCGGGCATCTCAGCCCTGCGCGGCATCACGGGGAGGCGACATAGAACGGGCAGAACACGCTGAGCGGGCCTTGTAGGCTGCCTGCGGCACGCTGAGCCCCAGACCAGCCTGTTCGGCGACGGCGACATCGCGCGCGGTCAGCATGTCGGCGCTGATGCGGCACAGCGAGCGAATGTTGCTGCTGTACACAGGCACGCGGTCGGAAAGCGTCGCCCTAGTGTGCTGGTGAATGATAGAAAAGGGCAGGGGGGCGAGGATGGAATGTCCCCGGAAGTGAGGATCATCGAGGACATTCTGCTTCGCTTTGCCTACACAGACCCTCCGCCGTGCGGCTCCGCCAACTCTACGTTTCGTCGTGGCTGCGCGGTGAACTAAAGATCATGGCAGCTCGAGCACGCAAGTGTGCACCCAGCCGCTAGAGCAACTTTAGATTGAGTGTGCATAGCCTGCCGCTGCGAAGTAGTCGCTGCATTCGGCTGGCTGGAACTTGTTGAGATCGATCCCGACAAAAGGCAGACCTCGACAACTGCGGCTCGCGTCCCACATCGCTCAGAACCGGATCCGCATGCCAGCTGCAATGGAGTGCCCGATGTCGCGCTGGCGGAGCTCGCCCGTATAGGACGCCTGGACCGAAATGGTGTCGTCGAGCGCAGCAGCAATCCCCGCACCCAGTATCAGAGCATCACGTCCCGGCTTGGCCGAGTCGATCGTGAAGGCGCTGCCCGCGAGCGAATTCCGGCTGGAAGCGCCGCTGTCGAGGAGATCATGCTCCCAGGCGATCAGCGCCGTCGGCTCCGCGATTGTATCGCCCAGCCGGACCGTCGTTCCTAGCCGGATCCCTGCCGAGCTGCGCAGCCCCGTCAGGGAAGCGTCTTCGACGTCCAGGCTCAGGGCTCCCGCGCCAGTCTCCGCGAAACCCATGCGATACAGGCGGTCCCAGCGCAGGCCGGAGCGCGGTTCGATCCAGGCACCAGGATTGCCGAAGCGGTATCCCGCCGCGATCTCTGCCGAGAAGCCGTGTCCGTCTGCCTCGCTCGAGGCCCGCTGCGAGAATCCGCCGAACGCGACCTCGCGCCGTGTCTCGGTTTGGGTGAAGCCGTAGCTCACGGCCCCTTCCACGAAGGCTCTGCCGGAACTCCAGCCCGCGTAGGCCGTGGTCTGGTACGTGTCGAGATCACCCTTTCCGACACCACCTTCGGTCCGGGTCGTGCCGCGGACATAGCCGGCGGCCACACCCGCCGTCAGCCCCTCGTCGGTGCTCACGTCAGCGCCTGCGACGAAGCCGCCGGCATGCCGCGTCGCCTCGCCGGTGCCTTCACCCTGGGTCGTGCCACGGGAAAGCAACGGCCGCACCCAGGCGGTGATACCCGGCCGCGCGGGCGCTTCCCCGCCAGGGGACGCGGCCACTCTGGTCTCGGCTCCGGTCTCGCTTGAGAATGCCGCGGTACCGTTCTGCGCGAGGCCGCCCGCTCCGCGCGTGAATGCCTGGCGCTCCTCAATGGCGCGCCCGAACAGGCGTCGGGCCGAAAGATCGGCTGCCAGCGTGTCGGCATGGACCTGGCCTGAGAGCTGGTCGAGAGCACTGGCAATACCATTGGCCGAGAGGCGATAGAGCCCGTCGAAGAGCGGCTTGACCTCATCCTGCGGGCGGCCGCCAGGGGCCGGGCGGATCGTCTCGAGACCGGTACCGACGGCCCTACGGTTGGCGGTCTCCGCAACACCGGCGCCCGCGAGGTTAGCATAGCTGACGGGTGTGACCGCCAGGTCCACCGTGGTGACACTGTAGATCGCGTCAAGACGGGCACCGGGGGGAAGCCCTGCGGCCGGCTGGTCCAGTCCGTCGAACTGGCCGGCGATACCGCCGCTAGCCGAGACGATCGTGAAAGTCTCGCCGAGCGACGGCATATACGTGTTGGTAGCGCTGCCACTCAGGCCACGTAGCAGCGGCCGCAGCGTACCAGCTGCCGTGATGCCGCCGCCATTCACAACCACTTGGTCGTAATGGCCGGCGCCATTGCCGGCCGAGGGCCCGTCGATCTCGGCGAGCAGGAGATTGCTTCCGGTCAGGGTGACGGCCGAACGGAAGGTCAGGACGCCCGGCGAGTTGCCAGGAGACAGCACGCCCGACAGAGTGGCCGGTCCAATAATCGTGCCATTGCCGCCCAGGATTGCGCCGGACCCGATTTCGACGCTGCTGAGCGCCGTGCCGTTGATGGTCGCGGTTCCGCCCGCATCCACGGTAACTGCGCCAGCGCTACCGGATCCGTCCACCTGCAGTGTTCCGTCCCGCACCGCGACCGGAGCCATCACGGCCCCCTGAACGGTCGCACTGCCGCCGGACTGGATGGTAACCGCACCGTTGACGATGCCGTCCCCGAGAACGGTGACTTTTCCACCCTGGACGCTTACGGTTCCGCCGATTCCACCGCCGGCAGCCACTGTCAGTGCGCCGCCTTCGGCCACGGTGACCGGTGCACCGACGATGCCGCCGACAGTAGCTGACCCGCCATCCGACAGGGTCAGCGGAGCAGTGGCCTGCCCGCCGCTGGTCACGGTTAGCGTGCTTCCGTCCCGCACGCTAACACCACCGCCGTTGGCGAGGCTGCCGCTCACCACTAGATTTCCGACTCCCGCCACGGTCAGCGCGCCGCTGCCACTGACGGCACCCGACAGGGTCACGGTGGTGCCGTTAGGCGTGATGGTGCCATTAGCGTCCGTGACGACAACAGATTGCGGCAGCGTCAGCAATGTCGTCGGGCGCAGTGTGCCGCCGTCAAAAGTGACGGTATTGGCCTGAACCGCACCGTCGGCATTGGAGAAGTTCGGCTGGCTGGTGTCGATGACGCCCGCGGTCGCCGGAGGAGTGGGTGAGACAGGGGACGAAGGTGGGGTTATCGGCGGCGAAACCGGTGGCAAGACAGGTTGCGAGGGGGAGGAAGGTGCCGCGGTCAGCGTCAGCACCACCTGCTTGTTGGCAATATCAATGTTAGCAGTGGGCGTTAGGGTGCCGTCGGTGCTGATGATGGAGCTGAAGCCGCCGCCGAGCGTGCCAGTGGCGGTCAGGATCGTGTAGCTGGAGGTGGCGCCGTACCCGGTACCGGTCGCCACGACCGACAGATCTCCCGCCAGGCTGGCGTTGCCGGCGACCTTCAGCTTGCTCGCGGTCGTGGGGGTCGTAAGGATCAGCAGGCTGCTGCCGCCGTCTTGCGTAAAGTCGCCTGTCACAGTCAACTCGCCTGGTGTGTTTGCGCCACCTGGCCGCACCTTGCTACCGCTCTGCGCGCTGACATTGCCGGTAATTGCGCCGCTGCCGGCAAGGGTTCCCCCGCTGCCGATTCCGACGGTGCTGGTTAGACTGCCGTCAATGCGGAGGATTCCGCTCTGGATGGTCGTGCTGGTGATCGTCGATTCGGTGCCGCCCAGCGTCCAGTCTGTCCCATCGAGAGTAAGGGTCGAGAAATCCGTGATCGCATCAGAAAGCACGCCGCCGCCTTCCAGGCGCAACGACGAATTCAGCGGTATGAAAGACGACATCCTGCCGATCAGCAGACTTCCGTCCTTCAGCGTCACCGAACTGTTCATGCCGCTCGTTAGTTTGATAGCGTCGTAGTTAGAGCCGGCAGCAATCTTGCCATAATTGGTGATGTTCACAGTTCCTGTTGAACTGATCGCATCTCTGGGCCCCTCGATCGTTCCGTAGTTGGTGATCGTACTGAGATGAAAGGGAACGTCGAGGCGAACTGCAGCGAGGCTCTGGGGATAACTCTGGCCTACAGTGTTTTTGATCAACGCATTCGAGTCAGCAGCCGAGCCGTTAACGATATCAATCGGAGCCCTGGAGCGTATTGCGTTGAGATTGCCAATAATGGTTCCACTATTTGCAATTGTGGATTTGTTGGAGCCGCCGTTCGTAAAATAAACGCCGACATAAGCATTTGGGGCGCTGATAAGCCCATTGTTCGTGATGGTGCCACTGCTCGATGCATAGACGGCATCGGCTTGGGTGAACTGACCCTTCCCCGTAATGTAGATCGTACCGTCGTTTGTGAACGTCCAGCCAGGACTGGATTGAATCCCAAGACCGGTCAGCAAGTCCTCGACGTCGGTGCCAGTTCCACTGTCAGTAATGCTGCCGGTGTTGGTGATGCGAATATTGCTCTGACCGGTGTACAGGCTGGTGTTTCGATTGGTCGATAGCACCTCATCCGCCTGTGTCGCGGTACCGGCCAGGGAGACGCCAAGCGCAAGCGGCGCCGCGGCCGCAACCGGGAGGCGAGCTGTTGATAGAAATCGGCTGCGGATACGGTCGTTTGTGAGCGCGCGCGTTGCCATTCGAGAACCACCCAAAGAAAAATGTGTCTTGCTAGCTCGAACCTATGAATGGCATGGAGAAGATAAATCCAGCCGGTTCTCGCGTTAGATTTTTTTATGAGCTACCGCAGAGATCCTTAGCATAATGTTAATACGCGAGGCTCTTCTGGCGCCAATGCCAAAAGTTAATATTTTGTTTCCAGTCGATTGTTATCGTAGCTATTCAGAGATGCGCAGACACGACGAAATACCACATAGTTTGATATTCACATATATTATTGAGACGTTGGTCAGATTGATGGTGCTGGGCTGCCGCCGGGCACCCTCGCGGGTTATTGCGACCCAGCTGCCTCCGCCAGCCACGCGGCTGGCCTTCTCGTATCAGGATAGGCCGCCGTGGCGTGATGGCACCTTGGGTCAGGACGTGCAGGTCAGTAGCGCGATCGAGACATCCCAGTTGAATGTTCAGCGCCCTCTGGCAGCATTGCCCGGTCGGCGGGTTCGAGTCGGGAATTGGCGGTGCGCGCGCCCCCGCCTCATCGTGCCTAGATGGCGGTCAGCGAGGGCCGCCAGCCGTAGTATGTCGGGAGCCCCTGCCCGCACCGTTTCAGATCGAGTAACCCAGGCTATGCATGGCCGGCTCGAGAATCGGGATGACGGGTTCCAAATGGCGCAGGTAACGGCGGTAGCGATAGACCGACCGGCTGTAGAGCTTTTCCGTGACCTGGGCGTAACTGGCTGTGCGGGCGTAGCGGCGGTTCTCGTCAAAGCGCAGACAACGCCGATCGAACCCCAGTCCAACGAAGCCTAGCAAGCGCCGGACATTCGGCTCCAAATCCCCCACCAAATCCTCGTAACGTATTGGCAGATAGCGCAGCGGCATCTCACGCCGGTAATGCGACACCAGGTCCAGCACGCGGGCGCAGTGGAGCGCCGCCGTCTCAAGCTCACTGGCACAATTGAAGCCGTGGGTCATGTTGTGGGACAGCATGGAAATGACAATATCCAGAGGATGGCGCAGCACATGCACAACCGAAGCGCTGGGAAATAGCAGCGCAATCAAGCCCAGATGCATTTCATTGAATGGCATCTTGTCGGTGAAAAGCCTGCTTCCAGGAGCCAGAGGAACCAACTTGAGGGCGCGGCGTAGATACTCGTCGCGCATTCTCTCCAGCCCATCGCGCTGGTCGCCCATCCACAGCTCGGACAGCGCCTCGGGGTACGCCAGCGGACTGCCCAGCATCCGGGTCACTCCGGCCGCAACGGCGGCGAGAGCGGGCAACTCGTCGCCGGCTGCCACGGCCGGATGGGCCGACAGGACCTGTTCCACAAGCGTGGTGCCCGAACGAGGGGCACCAGTGATGAAGACCGGCTGAGGCCCCTCCGCCATCACCGGCGGCGTTGGAAACAGTTTCAGGCGCTCGGCAATGAAGAAGCCGGTGAGGCGTGCGAACAGCTCTGCCACTTCTTCGTCGGCGTAGCGCTGGCCGGCCTGCCGCAGCATCGTCTTGCCGGTGGTGAAGGCAGCGAACGCGTCGTCGAAGCGACCCACACGGTCGAGGATGCGGCCCCGCTCCAGCCAGTCATTGCCGGTGGCATCGGGGCGGCCGGTAACCTCATTCATCACCGTGAGCGCCGCGTGCAGCTCTCCCTGGCGCGCCAGCAGAGTTGCCTGGAATGTGTATGTGTCTCGCCCGGGGTCGAGGCGCCTCGCCCGGTCCAGAAAGTGCGCGGCGCGGACTAGATTCCCCCCGGCCTCCTCTGTCTGCGCCCAGCCCAGCCAAGTCAGCGGGATCGCCGGATCGAGCGCCGTTGCGTGTTCGTACAGTTGCCGTGCTTCTGCCAGCCGGCCCTGAAGCTTAAGGTTCCAGGCGAGATTTGCGACGGTGATCGCGTCGGGCGGCGCCAGTTCCAGTACCCGCCGGTAATGGAACTCGCCGGCCTGGGGCTGATGGTTATCGGTCAGCGCCATTGCCAGCAGCGTATGCGGCATTGGGCTGTTGGGCGACAAGCGGACGGCATTGCGGGCCTGGATCTCCGCCTCCCTCAGCCGCCCCTCACGCAGAAGCAGACCAGCCAGCTCCTGCGTCACAGCGAGATCGTTAGGCATCAGCCTCTGAATCCGTTGCAACAGCGCGATTACCGCTGTTACCGGGCCGGTGGTTTGCAGCACGCTTGCCAGCAAGCTCAGCGCGTCGACGTGATTTGGGACATTGTCGAGAACATCCAGGCACAAGCGCCTTGCGCTATCGTCGTCTCCCCGGTCGAAGGCGTCCATCGCCTGTTCGATCAAGGCTGCAAGCTCCGCCGGCTCTGCCGACGCGTGTGGTAGCACTGGCCGGCAGCAGCGCGCCGCACGCAGTCCGCTGCCACATTCACAGGCGTCATCGGGATGGGGGGGCATGATAGAGGACTCCGGCGCTACGACGGCGGAACCGCCTAAACCTTCAATTCTCAAATCGACGGCGTCGTCACCGGCGCATGCCGTGTGGCCAGCGCCGCCAATGCGGCCATCCTTATCAGGCAGCTTCTGCCGACCTTAACAGGGGCGGCTTCTATCTGATAAAGCCGACGGAGCTTGTGCGCGGTTTCGCCGAGACGTTTCAGGAGTTGCCGTGAACAGCGCGTGACACTTTGATGGGGCTGTTCGGCACGCCCATGATCGAAGGATCGACGACATCCAGAATCTCTCACAGCGGGCCATTCTCGGCGAGCAGGTGAACGGCCTCGTCTTTAAGATGGTCATAGATTCCCGTGGCATTTACGCAGCAGATGACGTCTAGAGCGCGGCCACGTTCGTCAAGGCTCTCCAGGCTACGGTTAAGCTTTTCGAGCAGCGCCTGAACGAGCGGGACATGCTCCTCCCGTCCGATCCCTCCAGGAACTCCGTGCAAGCGCGAAACCCTTCATCGACAGCCGTACAGAAATTGCGCGGCTCGCTACCGAAGGCAATCTCACGCAGGCGACCGAACTCGGAAACAACGAGGCGATCCGCCGGGCACATCCTGGTCGAAGTTATTGCGCTTCGGCCGCCGGCGGCGTTCGGTGCGGGCCTTCATGACACCCTGGGGATCGGTAGCTACGGCAGCCCAGTGATCGCTGGCTGCCAGGTAGGCGGGGCTGGCTGCGGCGAGGGCTGCCTCAAGCGCGCCGTAGCGCCAGAGGCGTTGGTCGAGGAGGTGGAGCAGGAGCGGGATTGGCGCGGCGCGGCCCTCGATGTCGCGGCCGAGCAGCTCGGCGACGACTTCGCTCTCGCGCGCATGGTGCCAGCGGCCTTCAAGTGTTCGCTCGGGCTGGTGCCGAAGCAAGGCCTTGAGCTTGGCGAAAACCATCTCGATCGGGTTGAGGTCGGGGCTGTAGGGCAGCAGGAAGAAGAGCTGGGCGCCGGTCGCCTTGATGGCGGCTCGGGTCTCCTGGACCTTTGTGGGCCGGCAGGTTGTCCATGACAAGAAGGTCGCCGGGCGCGAGCTCGGAGGCGAGCACCTGGCGGACATAGGCCAGGAAGGCGCAGGCGTTCATAGGGCCGTCCAACACCATGGGCGCACACAGACCCGACTGGCGCAGCCCGGCCACGAAGGTTGCGGTCTTCCAATGGCCGAACGGCGCCGTGGCATTCAGCCGTTGGCCGCGCGGGGTCCGGCCGTCGACCCGGACCATCTTGGTGCTCAGCCCGGTCTCGTCGAGAAGGACCAGGCGCTCAGGATCGATGAAAGGCTGGGCTGCCTGCCAGATCCGGCGCCGGGCGCGACCCCGGGGCGCTGCTGCTCGGCAGCGCGCAGGGTTTTTTTATGACAGGCCGAGCCGGTTCACGGCGTCCCTAATCGCCCCGTTGCTCCGGCGCACCCCATGCTCGGCGGCTAGCCAGGTCTGCAGCTGGGCCAGAGTGATTTCCGAACAGGCCCAAGGGGCACGGCTTCGCGCCCACGCGGGTCACGACCGACAGGCTGCCGTCCTACGGGGCGGCGTTCGCGGAGATCGGGCTGAGGGCCGACCCCGAGCGGGGTTGGCGCAAGAACAACCGGGCCGAGGTCTCGCACCAGCCGGTGCGAAGACGGGAGCGCAAGATGCAGCGGTTCAAGTCGGCGGGATCGGCCCAGCGCTTCCTCGCGGTCCACGGAGCCGTCTACAACACGTTCAACCTGCAGAGTTACCTGGTCTCCCGCCGGACCCTCCGCACCTTCCGGGCCGAGGCCATGGCCCAGTGGCAGATGGCAACCTCGGCGGCATGAGGTTCGCCTGGGGTTCTGGGCATTATACGTGCTGGCCCGGTTCCCGTGACAATGCCGCCGAGCCTGGGCGACGAGGTCGCCGTCGCCTGGGACGGCGGCTCCGCCGCGGCACGCGCCGTTGCGGCGGCGCTGCCCTTCCTGCACCGTGCCGACCGGATCCGCGTCCTGGCCGCCGAGGTCCAGAACCCAAGCCGATCCGCCGATCCGCACCACCTGGCGGAGTATCTAGGTCTGCACGGCGTCGCCGCGTCGGTTCACCCGGTGGCCGCAGCCGACCGGGCCGTGAGCCGGGCGCTGGTCGAAACGGCGGCATCGCTCGGCTGCGACCTGCTGGTGATGGGCGCTTACGGCCACAGCCGGTTGCGCGAGATGATGCGGGGAGGCGTCACCCAGGACATCCTGCGTGCGCCCCAAGCGCTTCCGATTCTGATGGCCCACTGAATGCGAAGACCGGAGGCGGGGAAAGCGACGATCTGGAACGAGGCGGTCCGCGACGCAGCCAAGGCATGAGGGCAGCAGACCTTTTCGTCCGCTGCCTTTGACGACAAAGCCCAACTCACTTCCGTTGAGATCGTGGACACCGTTGGGCTCGCATTGAGTGAGACTGGGCTCTCGATCTTTGACACCAGCCTGCAATCATTGCCGAGGGCTCATAATCCGTGAGACGCCCAACACCGACGCTGAATGACGCTCGTCCGGTGTCAGAAAACTTGGCGGACACGGAAGAATCTCTGCGCGCGTAGCGCGGCTTGGGTCCGGTTCTTGGCGCCGAGCTTGCGGCAGATGCCGCGGATGTGGAGCTTGATCGTGACCTCCTGGAGGTCCAGCGCCCGGGCGATCTCCTTGTTGGACCAGCCCTTCTCGAGATAACCCAGCACCTCGCACTCGCGCTGGGTCAGAGGGGTCATGCCCTCGGGGCCGGGGCCGTCCGGCTCCTCGACCTGCGCCTCGAAGGCCTCGAAGGGGACGAAGCGCTCGCCGGCCAGGATCAGCTTGATGGCGGAGACCAGGGCCGGCCCCGTCAGCGTCTTCGGCAGAAAGCCCTTGGCCCCGATGTCGAGCGCCCCGCGGACCTCCTCCTGGGTGGCGCCGCCGGACATCAGGACGACCGGGACCTGCCCTACCTTCTCCCGCATGCGGGCGAGGCCCTGCAGCCCGTTCATGCCTGGCATCGTCAGGTCGAGGATAACGAGGTCGAGGGCCGTGCCTGTGTCGGCGATCTCCATCGCGGCGCCGAGGGAATCAGCGGTCAGCACCTCGGCGCTGGGCTCCAGGCGCTCGATGTAGCTCTTCAGCGCGTCACAGACCAGGTTGTGGTCGTCGGCAAGCAGCACGCGCATCGCACATCCGTGACGTCGTTTGGACCGGCAGCTTACTTCACCTATTATGGGGTCAATACATTAAAGGGGCACCAATTCACGGCGGCGCAAAGCGGGCCGCGTTGATCCGGCACCGTTCCGCTCTGCGTCCCCCCTCGATCAAATGCTGCCGGAAGAACGCGAGAAGATACTTATGGTGTTCGTTGTCGGTGTCGCTGCCTGGGAGATGATGCTACCCTTCATAGAAATGCAACTCAAGCACGCGGCCGCTCGCCCGCAGGCGGGCTGCCAGCCGCTGGGTCATGTCAGCAGGTCCGGTCCGCCGTGCCGTGGCCAAGGAAGAGCTTTGCTGCATAGCAGTAGCGGCTCGTACTCCTCGACGGCCCGGCTCGACTTGATCGCCGATTTTCGGCTCAAGATCGTTGAGATTGAACCACCATATGGGCTCATATTATGTGCCCCCAGGCTCACAATGGATGAGACAGGCTCGCAAACATCGTTGCTGGCTCACATTGCCTGCGACGACTGGAAGGCATTCCCAGAGCTGCGGCGAACCGACGAGCGCGACCGCGCTTCCATGTCGGCTTCACTCGTCTCCGATCAAGGGCGTCGCGCCGGGATTGGCGATGGCTGTGACCTGTCGCCGGCAGTATCTTGAAGAGCATTCAGATGATTCTCGACGGCCGTAGTTTGCGGAGGTGCTGACGCAGACAACCCTGGCTTCCTTATACCGTACCTTGGTCGCCGTCGTCGGAGAGGGTCGAGGCTGCACCTTTCTGCCCGCCTGAAGCTGTCCAAAGCCCTTCCCAGCCAGAGACGGCATCATTGACAGGACCAAACATTTCATCGGCCCAAATGGTTGGCGCAAGGTAAACGTCCGTGTTTCTTGCGGTCGGAACAGCCCGTCCGAGAGGATCCAAAATCCCGTTGCGGAAATTATCGTCCGGCTTCACCCTGGCTGCTGAGTTTCATTCGTTTGCGGGAAGGCCGTGAGGCAGGTTATGATGCCGTCATCTAAATATCTGCCACTCGCCTCGCCATTCATAGAGCGCCGCCGTTTTGGCATACTCACGGAGATACGAGAGGCTGCCGTCGCATTATCCTGCCAATACGTAATGAGGGCCGTGGCGCCTTCGAAAGCCGCGGGCGTAAGCAGCTGCGGGTGCGGCGCGGCTCAACCCAGAAAAAGCCAGGTGGCCAGTGCCAGGACCATGCCGCCGATAATCTGAAGGAGCCCGCCGGCCATGTACAATCCGGCGATTTGAGAGGGTTTCGTCCGATCCCATGCCCTGAACCAGGTCACGTATCCGTATCCGAAGACGGCCGCAGACAAAATGCTCAGCATGATCGGCAGCAGGATCTCTGCTTTGCAGCTCGGCGTCATGCACAGGTTCTCGACCGCAAGGGGGAAGCCTCTGCTGGTCAGGTCGTAGAGCAAGAATGGCTTCCTCCTGGAGCGCCGGGATGGGCGGCGCACGCGCTCCGTCACACATCCCGATCGAAAGTCGCGGGCGCGAGCTTCATGTTGGAGGAAGTGGACAAAATAATGGTTAGTGAGCGGCCCATTGCGGCTCGGCGGAGGAACTGCCCTCGTTCACCACGTCCGGCTTTTCGCGACGCCCCGGCCTTGGTGGGGTCGCCACACGATTTGTTCGCAGCCGTGAACTAACGCCGTCTGGCTTGGAACGGACAGGAATGGTCTAGCGGCGCCAGAAACGTCGTCGGGAGGGTCATCGAGAAGTTGCTCCGTTGTAGGCGCCTCAATCGGCAATAGGACCGCTCGTTGCCCATCATCCGCTCGCTCTTGGTGGCGGCTTGCATCTTCATCCTCACCGAAGAGATCAGCGATTTCTGACCGTTCGACCCTAGGCACCTGGGGCTCGAACGGGACCTTGCCCACCTCCTCGGCCTGGGTTACCTCCGCCTCGATGCTCTCCCTACGCTCTTGAGCCTCAGGATCAGGCCATTGACCTGAAGCTGGCTGCTGCTGACCAGAATCGGTTGGAGGTCCTCATCCACAGCGGCAACTCGCCGCAGAAGCTGGTGCCGCGCGCCCGGATCGCTCTGCTGAGCGACGGCACGCGTCTGAACGGCGAGATTGTCCAAGAGGTCGGCGTCGCCCTGCCGACCGTGCACCGCTGGCAGCGCCGGGTCCAGGAGCAGGGCGTGGAAGGGCTGCTGAGCGACAAGACGCGCTCGTCGCGCATCCCAGCCTTGGTGCCGGAGGTGGTCGAGCGCGTGGTGGAGATGACGCTCCAGGAGCCGCCCGGCGAAGCCACGTACTGGAGCAGCCGCACGATGGCGGTAGCAATTGGGGTGGGCACCACCAGCGTATGCCGGATCTGGCGCGCACACGGCCTCAAGCCACATCGGGTGCGTGCTTTCAGGCTCCCCCGCGATCCACGATTCACTGAACGGGTCCAGGACGTGGCCGGGCTGTAACCAGCATCAACAAGGTTAAACGAGCGTCACGCGCGGGCCATTAGCCGCGTCAGCAGTCCGCTTTCCTCTGGCTGGCTGCCAATGTATGGGCGACCAAAGCGTTAGCGTGACCATGGCCCATTCCATGATCTTCCTTCAGCATGGCAACCAATTCCATATGCTTTGCCGGTAGATGGCGGCGAATCATTTCTTGCCACTCACTTATTGGGCGGCCATATTTCTTTTCAATCGATGGAAAATAAGAAGCGGGACCCTTGATTATATTGTCAGCCATTCTTGGAATGCCCCCTCGATGTCTTCGTTATAGTCATTGTCGCTTCAGCTATAGGAGTTTGCAAGCCCCTGGAGGAATGGGTCAGACAAATCGTTTCGTTTGTAGCTTGGCAATTTGGCCGTTTGCAGCTGCCGTCGCTGAGGAACAAACCTAACGATCCTTCCGGCGCACTCCACTAGCTCTACTTTGGCAGTTCTACTCGCACCTGTGCTGGACAAGCCAGCACCGACAGTGCGGGCATCGGATGGGCGCCGTCTCGAGGAT
>NZ_JAFIQU010000023.1 GCF_017355985.1 Arenibaculum pallidiluteum | reverse complement strand
ATCCTCGAGACGGCGCCCATCCGATGCCCGCACTGTCGGTGCTGGCTTGTCCAGCACAGGTGCGAGTAGAACTGCCAAAGTAGAGCTAGGTTCCTTTGCCGGTATGTGTCGCGGCCGAAGTCGGGGTTTGCGGGCAGGTTGGCGCGGCTCGGAATAATCGGCACGATGAACTTGCTACGGATCACACCGAGCGGCCATGCGGTCGAGTATGTCTTGTCCCAACCGGAACGCTGCTGCCGCGGCCACAGGAATCATGGCGAAGAGGTGCACAGAAAGCTCTGACCAGATCAGTGTTTGTCCAGGCATGCAGATTGCCTTCAATAAGCCGCGGTTTTAGCTGGGCGAAGGGTTCGCTGGCCATAGTAGGGCTATGCCATCCAATCCGGGACGGCTGGCACCCATTGCCGCCTCCACATCCAAGAATTGTTCTCGCTGGACAATTCGGCTCAAACGTGCCATCCATTTCATTATTAGGAAATTTGCTGTAAATACGTGTTAATCTGATGAGTGGGGGAATGGCGTGATTGCGCCGTTGAGGAAAAGGACGCTGACGGGCGACCTATACACCCGCGACCCGAAAATCGAAGCAATGCTGGTCGAACTCTCAAGCATCCCCCGCGGGGAACTCATCGAGAGGGCGCGGATATTGCGGCGAGATGACCCCCAGTACGTTCCATCCGAGTGCCTCGTCCATTTCATCCGTTCCAGTCGGCTGGACAATTCTGACGCTTGGTTCGAACGTCTCTACAGAATCTTGACAGAGCGTGTCCTTAGGTGTCTGCCGAGGGCCGATAGCTCTGACGGCAGAACAAGATCTCTCAGCAAAGAGACAATCCGCGATAAGGTATTTGGCCGGTTTGTTGAGCTCCTGTCAACTGACCGCGCGACGTACTTAGAACAACTCGATTACTTTGAGATTCGATTTGATGGTGCCTTGGCCAATTTGCGCCGGGATGCTCAAGAGCAAGCTTGGCGTGACGAGAACCGGTCCGTTCCGTTGGAATGCGATGCCGAGACCGGCGAGGTCACGGCAGAGGTCGAGAAGGCTGCAGGCCAGTTTGATCCGTTCGCGGCATCTATAGTCGATGACGCGGTTTACCGGTTGCGCCTCGATGCGGCGATTGCCGACTTGCCACCGGAACAAAGCAGGATCATTCATATGTTGCGACAGGGGTTTCCCATCGACTCGAAAGAACCGGGCGCCATGACCATAGCCAAAGCGCTTAGGCGCTCGGAAAAAACGGTTAGAACGTATCGGGATAAAGCGTTCGCCGTTCTGCGGGCAGCGCTCTTGGAAGGAGACGAGTCGTGAGCCCCGCCGTTCATCCGCCATCGCGGGAGGATGTCCTCGGCGCATTCGCCGTCGAGCTAAATCCGAACCGCGCGACGCTCGAGCGTTATCTCCGTGCATATCCGGCCTACGCGGTAGAGCTCATCGATCTCTCGCGGGAGCTCGCCCGCGATATCTGCGAGGACGAAAAACCGCTTTCGCCAGCGGACCAGGCTCAGATTGACAAGGCTTGGCTTCAGCACGCCGAGGCGGCGCCGAAGACGGTGACCGACCCATTCACCAACGCTCCCCCGCACCAACTTCGTGAAGTTGCCAAGCGACTCGATGTGCCTCGGCAAATTATTACCGCCTTCCGCGAGCATCGCGTGATCCTGGAGACGGTGCCGCGGCAATTTCTGGAACGTTTCGCAGACAGTCTGAACTGTTCACTTGATACGCTGATCCAGACGCTTGCACCGGGTTCAAGACCGGTTCCTGCACGCAGCTACAAGGCCGATGGCAAGCCCGTGAACGAAGGCCCGGTGAGCTTCGAACGTTTGTTGATCGACGCCGGAGTTCCAGCCGATAAACGCTCGCAGTTGCTGGCGGACGCCGAGTGACATGGAGGCTGTGGAGCTCGCCAGGCAGGTTGCAGCTGAGCTCCACAACCGGGCGGTCGCGCGCGGCATGGATCCCAGATTGCCCTACGCCTTTGCCCTTGCGGAGGCCGAACGACGTGGTATCGATGTCGAGTCGACGGCGCCCGGAGCAGCGGTCCTGAACGGGGCACGAGCCACGTTCGCGTCGGCCGACGACCTCATCCTACACGAGAATGTCGGCACACTGTTCGAGCAGGCTTTCCTCGTTGCCCACGAAATCGGGCATGTCGAGCTTGGCGACGGCATCGACGACGAGCCCGCTCGCGACATCATCCCGGCGAGGTCCGCGGAGCCGTCTCCGGTCGGCATGGACAGAGTCGTGGACTATGGCCGGCGGCAACGGCGCGAAATACAGATGGACCTGTTCGCGCGCGAATTCCTTCTCCCGCGTCCCGTTGTGCGGACGCTCCACGTCGACCATGGACTAACTGCAACTCAGATCGCCGATCGTTTCGGCGCGCCGTTCGAGGTCGTTGCGCAGCAACTCCTCGACGCGCTCTTGCTGCCGCCGGTCGCGTCGGCCGCGGACGAGGTGAAGCCGGAACGGCCGCCGAACCACCTGCAAGCGGCGGCGGCCCTACACCGAGGCGAGGCCTATCTACTCGAAGCCGGCCCTGGGACTGGCAAGACTCAGACGCTGACGGCTCGGGTCGCCGGTTTGCTCGACGACGGGGTCGATCCGCGCCGCATCCTGTTGCTCACATTCTCCAACAAGGCCGCTGGCGAGATGGCGGAGAGGATAGCGCGCAAGCGCAAGGATGCGGCCGCCGCAATGTGGATCGGCACCTTCCACGCCTTCGGCCTCGACCTGATCCGCCGCTTCCACGTGGAGCTCGGCTTGCCCAGAGACCCACGTATGATGGACCGCGCGGAGGCGGTCGAGCTCTTGGAAAATGAGTTCCCGCGGCTGGGCCTTGCGCACTACCGCAACCTCTACGACCCGACGCAGATAATTGCCGATATGCTCGCGGCCATCTCGCGCGCCAAGGACGAGGTGGTAGATGCCACGCAATACGCGGAACTTGCCGACCGCATGCTACAGCGTGCCGTAACGCCCGAGGCGATCGAGGCAGCGGAACGCGCAGCCGAAGTCGCGCGCGTCTACGATGTCTACGAAGCGCTCAAGCGGGACGCGCACCGCGTCGACTTTGGCGATCTCGTCTCGCTCCCGGTTCAGTTGCTCGAGCGCGACGGAGCCATCCGCATTCATTTGCAGGAGCAGTACGATCACGTCCTCGTGGACGAGTATCAGGACGTGAACCGCAGCAGCGTCCGACTATTGTCCGCATTGCGACCCAACGGGTGCAATCTCTGGGTGGTCGGCGACGCCAAGCAGTCGCTATACCGCTTTCGCGGAGCCTCATCGTTCAACATGGTCCGCTTCGGAGGAGCGGACTTCCCGAGCGGCAGGCGCGGACGCCTGAAGCGGAACTACCGTTCGGTCGACGAAATAACGAAAGCTTTTTCAGCCTTCGCGGTCGGCATGCGCGCAGGAGACGCCGAAAGCAGTCTTGAAGCCGATCGTGGTCCGAGTGGAACTCGGCCCGAGCTTCGTACCGTCGGACGTGCCGAGCAGCAGACGGTTGCGCTGGCGGACGCCATCGAGGAGATGCGGGATGCCGGACACTCCTATCGCGACCAGGCGATCCTCTGCACAGGCAACGAAAAGCTGGCAACAATGGCCCAGGAACTCGAACGCCTCGGTGTGCCGGTGCTGTTCCTGGGCAGCCTGTTCGAGCGCCCGGAGGTAAAGGACCTGCTGTCCTTGCTCTCGATCCTTACAGACCGCCGCGCCATGGGCCTAGCCAGAGTCGCCTGCTGGCGCGAGTTCGCGATGTCGTTCGACGATGTCGCGATCGTCTTCGACCATCTGCGGACCACCGAGGCCGCGCCTGCGGCTTGGCTTAGCAACCCTGCGGCAATCCCGGGCTTGTCTCCGGCCGGGCTCGCTGCCCTCAACATGTTGGCCACTGCCCTGCTTGGCTGGGATCAGACATCGTCGCCTTGGCTCGTGCTGGCGAGTGTGCTGCTCGATCGGACTCGCTTGGCGACCCGCCTGTCGACGTCCGTAGATCTTGCAGACCGTACCCGCACGATCGCGATCTGGCAGTTCATGAACTTCCTCCGGGTCCAACCAAGCGGCCAAGGACTTCCGATCGTACGCCTGCTCGACCGCGTGCGTCGACTGGTGCGGCTTGGCGACGACAGGGACCTCCGGCAACTGCCCGCCGCTGCGCAAGGTCTCGATGCCGTGCGGCTGATGACGATCCACGGCGCCAAGGGCTTGGAGTTCCCGGTGGTCCATGTCCCCGGCCTGAACGCAGACACGCTGCCGCGGACGCCGCCGGCTCCGCCCTGTCCGGCGCCTGACGGCATGATCGAGGGCGATCAAGGGAGTTCGCTCAACCTGTTCCGGGCCGGTCAAGCCGAGGAGCAGGAGTGCCTCTTCTATGTCGCGTTGTCACGCGCGCAAGACCGGCTGTTCCTATACGCGCCGACGCAGAAGTCGAATGGCCACAGCCGCCCTCTATCCCCCTTCATCGATCGGTTGGGACAAACCCTAGCGAAGAAAGCGGCAACGCCATCGAGACCGCTCCCGCCCGCGCCAGAGGACGGCGACATCGCCCTCGCCATCGAGGGTGGCCTCAACTTTGACGCGTCGCAGGTCGCTCTTTACGAGTCGTGTCCGCGCCGGTTCTTCTACACGCATGTGCTCAAGATCGGCGGTCGCCGATCAGCGACCGCCTTCATGCAACTGCACGAGGCGGTGTGGGCTGTAGTGGAGGCATGTATTGCCGACGCGGCGCCGGTTGGTGATATCGAATTGGAGCGGCGCGTCACAGAGGCGTTGGTGACGCACGGTTTGTCGGAGCACGGCTACCATGCTCAATTCCGTGCATTGGCGCTCGAGATGATCCGCTTTTTTGCCGCAAGCCGGAGAGGCCACACACCACAAACGCCGCCCGCGTTCAGCCTCACCTTCGGCGACGCGCGGATCGTCGTGCGCCCCGACGACGTGCTCGTGCGCCCCGACGGCGTGCCCGTTCTGCGACGCGTCCGAACAGGGCACATCCGCTCAACCGAGAGCAAGGACGTCGGCGCCGCAGCGTTCGTGATCGCTGCACGCCAAACCCTTCCGGACGCGGTTGTGGAACTCGTCCACCTTTCCGATGAGAAGGCGGTGGCCATCGTCTTGTCGCATCGCGACCTGCAGAACCGGCGCGAGAAGCTTGCCGGCTTCCTCAGGGACATCCACCGCGGCAAGTTTCCGGCCAAGCTGTCGTCTCGGACGTGCCCTGGATGCCCGGCCTTCTTCATTTGCGGGCCCACGCCAGAAGGTTCACTGCGAAAAAAGTTCGCCTAAACTTACCGTTCAGCCAAGCTCGCACCGATTGGATCCTTGGAGCTGGGGCGCCGCCCCGGTCGATCACAAGGTTCCAATCGGATGAGCACTCAGGACCCCCTCGAATACGACGACCTCGGCGATGCCCTGCGCGAAGGCCGGGCTTTACGTTCGGCGCGTGGATATCGCATCCTCTTCGCGCAGGGCGACCTCAACTTCATCTCGCTGACGGTGACCGACCCTGTGCCGCTCGGTCGGCAAATCTTGGAAGCGGCTGGGCTGGAGCCTCGCGACAGCTTCAGCTTGTTTGGCATCCTGCCGTCGGGCGAATTCGAGGACGTGCGCCTCGATGAACCCTTCGACCTTCGCGAGCGCGGGGCTGAGCGTTTCGTCGCCTTCCGGACTGATCGCGACTTCAAGCTGACGCTCGACGATAGGCAGCTCGCGTGGGGCAAGCCGGTCATCAGCGGTGCGGTGCTCTATGGGCTCGCCACGCCTGGCGAGAACGAGGCCGTGTTTCTCGAGGTGCGCGGCGGCGAAGACCGGCTGATTGAACCGGGCGACCTGATCGACCTCGATGGGCCGGGCATCGAGCGGTTCATTACCGCGCCGAATGGGCCACCGACCTACGAGATCATCATCAACTCGCGACCCCGCACGGTCAATGACCGTCGGGTGACCTTCGAGCAGGTCGTCCAGTTCGCCTTCCCGGGCCAGCACGAGCCGAACGTCGAGTTCTCGATGACCTACCGCCACGCCGCCTCGAAGCCTCCCTCCGGCGAGCTCGGCGCCGGTGGGTCCGTCGAAGTGAAGAAGAAGGGGACGATCTTCAATGTCACCCGCACCGTTCAGTCGTAGCGCCGACCTCAAGCGCCTCCGTGATGAGGGGTATTTCGTGCGCATCCAGGGCGGGTTCCTGGTGATGCGTGAAGTTCCCTACGTCGACGGGCAGAGGCAGGTGCGGACCGGAACCCTCATCTCCAGCCTGACCATGGCCGGGGATGAGACCCGTTCGCCCGACACCCACGTCGTCTACTTCGATGGCGACTATCCGTGTCGGGCCGACGGGACGCCGATCCAAGGAATCTCACACCAGACCAACACCGTGCTCAGCTTGGGCCATGGCCTGACCGCTAGGCAGGCCTTCTCCAGCAAGCCCGACACCGGCTATACTGATTACTACCACAAGATGACGAGCTATGCGGGCATCCTGTCCGGGCCCGCCGCGGTGGTGAGACCAGGCATCACCCCGAGGGTGTTCCGCGCGCCTGAGGACGGGGAAGACAGCGTCTTCAACTACATCGACACGGCATCCGACCGGGCCGGCATCGGCGCGCTGACCGAGCGGCTGCACGCTGAGAGGGTAGCGATCATCGGGGTCGGGGGCACGGGATCATACGTCCTGGACTTCGTTGCAAAGTCGCCAGTCCGTGAGATCAGGCTCTTTGACCAAGATGAGTTCCTTCAACACAACGCCTTCCGCACCCCTGGTGCGGCATCTTTGGGTGAACTGCGGGAGGCGCCGAAGAAGGTCGATTACCTGAAAACAATCTACGACCGCATGCACCGGTTCATCAGCGCGCATCCGGTGGCGCTGCATGATGGCAACCTAGATCTTCTTAACGGCGTCACCTTCGCCTTCCTCTGCGTCGACGCGGGGGATGCGAAGAGAGGCATTATCGAGAAGCTCAAAGCGATCGGAGCCTCTTTCGTCGACGTCGGCATGGGCCTGGAACTCGATGATGGATCGCTCGGCGGCATCCTTCGGGTGACCGCAAGTACACCCTTCAAGCGCAATCATGTGTACCAGGGTCGCATCTCTTTTGTCGGCGGCGGCGCGGATGATCTCTATTCGTCCAACATCCAGGTGGCCGACCTCAACGCACTGAACGCTGTGCTTGCCGTGGTCAAGTGGAAGAAGATCCGTGGCTTCTACCGCGACCTCGAGCGGGAACACCATTGCACCTACACGACTGACGGCAACATGCTCCTAAATGGAGATCTCGGATGATGCGGCACATGCGCTTGGAGCACCGATTCGTAGGGCACATCCCAGAGAAGCTCGATCCTGGCGTCCTCTACGTTTCAATGGAGTACGCGACCGCTGCCCACAGTTGCTGCTGCGGTTGTGGCGAGGAGGTCGTGACGCCGTTCACGCCGACGGATTGGAAGATGACCTTCGACGGCGACAAGATCTCGCTTCTTCCATCGATAGGCAGTTGGACTCTCCCATGTCGGTCGCACTACGTGATCGACCGTGGCAAGGTCATCGAGGCCGGTCCTTGGACGGACGAGCAGGTGGCGGTGCAGCGCCGCCGCGACCGGGCAGCCAAGGCGCGCTACTATGGGACAGAGAATTCCGGCATTAATGAGGTCACAACGCCGCCGGGCGCGCAGAGGCAACCGGAACGACCGACCCTGTTGCAGCGAGCGCGCAGGTGGCTCTTCGGCTGAGCCGTCTGACGAGTTTCCCGGTCGGTTCGCCGGCCGGGGGGTTCGTTGCAGATGGGTGCACCCTAGCACAACGGTCGGCGATTGCGCCGCGGCGTGTCGCTTTTGGGTTGTTGACGGCCTTATGCAACCTCCGTTGCATTGGGTTAAAGGTCAACCGCATCGTCGGAGCCCGCCGTGGCCGTCTTCGGGTACGCCCGTGTCAGCACCGCAGACCAGGACCTGTCGATCCAGGAAGAAGCATTGCGTCGGGCAGGCTGCGACATCGTCCGTTCCGAGAAGGCAAGCGGATCAAGCCGCCACGGCCGGTCCGAACTGGAGATCCTCCTCCAGTTCCTCAGGCCGGGCGACACACTGATGGTGACCAGGGTCGATCGGCTAGCACGCTCGGTGAAGGACCTTCAGGATATGGTTCACGACCTGAGGCTCCGGGGCATAGCCCTGAAGGCGACTGACCAAGCGATCGACACCTCGACTGCGGCCGGCAAGGCTTTCCTGGACATGCTCGGCGTCTTTGCCGAATTCGAAACGAGCCTACGGCGCGAACGGCAGATGGAAGGCATAGCAAAAGCAAAGGCGCGGGGCGTTTACAGGGGACGTCCACCGTCCGTCCCCCGCGATAGGGTTATCGCTCTGCTCAACCAGGGCAAAGGCCCGGCCGTGGTAGCGCGCGAACTCGGAATTGACCGCACAACTGTTTACCGGATTGTGAAGCGGGCCAATTCGACCGCCGGCTAAGCCATGCCCGGCCAGTCGCATTTCGACGTGAACAAGGTGCCGGTCCTCTTGGGCTTCGCGCATTGCGGAGCCTGACCTCGAAGTGCTACCGGCCCAGATGTCCCTGTTTGCTTCGGCATCTCGTGATTCTGGCGACAGCGATGACCGCCACGGGCTGGCAGGATAGTCCGCAACTGAGACGTGTGCGCATCGTATGCACATGATTCACGCGACACGCACAGAAAGTCATGAAGCCTAGCACTTTTCTGCAGAAGGTGACGGACCAGCGAGGGGTCATTTCACCGCGGCGAATGAGCGAGACGCTCCGGATGTCCATCGCGCAGCTCGCTCGCGTCGCGAATGTTCCTCGGAACAGTCTCTCGCAGAACCCGGAATCACCTGCTGTGCAGGGGCACCTAGAGAAGGTGGCGCGCGTGATCACAATGGCTTCCGAGATCCTAGGCGGCGACACCACTAAGGCAGTCCTGTGGTTCCGCTATCACCCCCTGTCGGACTTCGATGGTGTGACAGCCGAGGAGCTGATGGCCGGCGGCCATAGCGATGCCGTGCTCGCCCATCTAGACACCGTTCGCAACGGCGGCTTTGCTTGACGGCTCCACCGACCACGGCTGTCGAAACCCCTATGGAGGATGGTGGCGCTGAGGTGCGGTGCGGCGCCCCG
Source organism: Arenibaculum pallidiluteum (assembly GCF_017355985.1). Lineage (GTDB taxonomy): Bacteria > Pseudomonadota > Alphaproteobacteria > Azospirillales > Azospirillaceae > Arenibaculum > Arenibaculum pallidiluteum. Next base: position 76,535 of record NZ_JAFIQU010000023.1, on the reverse strand, counting down.
CGGACGCCGCGAGTTCTCGGCTCTGGTCGCACCGCAGCGCCCTCGGCAATCGTCTCGATCACCAAATGGGGTCCTCACGGACAGCACAAGCTTGCCTGGACGGACAGGGGGCGACATAGCCTGGCACTTCTCGCGCCGGGCGGCACATGCGAGAGGAGCTGCTGTGGAAGACGGCATACCATGAACTCGGCCATGCCTGCTCCGCCGCTCACCTGTTGCTTTGCCTGCGCCTGATCTGACCCCGCCGCCAGCGGGGTCACGTCGGTGACCGCTCTGATACCAGTCTGCATTCCGCCGTCGCGAAGCTGCCGACCGCCTCATGCGGTTGAAACCTGCTGGAACGCGGAGACGGTCCTCGCACTCGATCTCAGCGCTCTCGCAGGGCCTCGGACTGATATTTAAGCACCGGGTTCAAGAGGTATTCCATAACGGTCCGGTCACCCGTCCTGATGTCGACAACTACGGTCATTCCCGGAATCAGCCGGATCTCCCGTCCATCGAGGTTCATGGTCTCGCGGGCCAATGCGACTCGGGCCTTGTAGGCCGTCTGGTCGGGGCGCATCGCGCCCGGCGAAGGATCGCTGCTGCCCATGGCGTCCGCAGACAGGCTCTGAACCGTCCCGGCAATGGAGCCATAGCGGGTGTAGGGAAATGCATCGACCTTGACGACCACATGCTGGCCCGGCTGCACGAACCCCACGTCGCGGTTCGGGATTAGCGCCTCAACCTCCAGCCGGTCGTCGTCCGGCACGATCTTCAGCAGCGGCTCAGCCTCCTTGACGACGCCCCCGAGCGTATGCACGGACAGCTCGGAAACGACACCGTCGACAGGGGCGACCAGCATGCGCCTGGCGATACGCTCCCGCGCCTTGCGGAGATCGGCCGACAGGATCGTGATCTGCTGGTCCTGCTCACTCAAGCGCCGCAGCAACTCCTCCCGGCGATCAGCGAGGAGCTGTCGTCGGCGCTCCTCGGCGAGCCCGAGTTCCGACTCCGCCTGGGCGAGCCCCTGGCGCAGGACGTCCTGTTCGCGCTCATTCTCGACGAGCGCCTGCTGCAGTTCCAGAAGCTCGGACTTCGCCGTCAGCTGGCGCGAGACCAGATATGCCCGGGTTTCGACCCGTTCCCGCAGAATCGGCTGGACGGCAACGAGCTTGGCGACCTGGGCCTGGGTCGCTGCACGCGCCGCCCGAAGCTTGACGATCTCGGCCTCAGCCGCGGAGACCTTGCCTCGGAACGATGTCCATGCCCCTGCCAGCAGCTGAGCCCGAAGGGCCGCCGTGCGGTGCAGTTCGGCTTCGGCCCGCGGCGACCACATATCGGGATCGTCCGCCTGGGCCAATGCCCGGACTGTCGGCATCGCGGCCTCGAACAGGTCGGTTGGCGGCGCCTTGTCCCCACCGACGGCCGCCAGCTCGGCTTCCAGCGCCGCGGCCTCGAGCCGTGTGGTGACAAGGCGCCGATCGAGGGTCTCACGCTCCACCCCGGTTTCCGTCGGATCGAGCTCCAGGACGGGATCGCCGGCCCGCACCCGGTCGCCGTTGCGCACGTGGATGGCCCGCACGATCCCCGTCTCGAGAGGCTGAACCAGCTTCACTCGCGCCGAGGGCACGATCCTCCCCTGAGCACTGGAGATGATGTCGATCCGGGCGAATGAGGCCCAGCCTGCGAAGGCCGCGAGGATCACGGCCATCAGCATAGGCAGCCACACCACGACGCCGGTGGGCGCCCGTTCCGCCACTTCGACCAGCGCGGGAGAGAAGCGATCCGCGCGCACCAGCGCCGACAGCGGCTCATGCGGACGCGCGCGCGCTGCGGCAGTCAGCGCGTCTTCGTGGCCATCTCTGACTTCGGCAACGGACATGCTTTACTCCGCCGGGCTGAGGGCTTCAGACATGGCCGCGAAGGCGCCGCCGACCTGATGATGATGCAAGGCCGCGTAGCGCCCGCCTGACCGGCGCAGCAGGTCCGCATGATTGCCTTCCTCGACCAACTCCCCGTTCTCAATGACCAGGATCCGGTCGGCATCGCGCACCGCCGCCAGGCGATGGGCAATCACGAAGACCGTTCTGCCGGCACTGATGCGGCGCATGTTGTCGTGGATGACGCGTTCGGATTCGTAGTCGAGCGCGCTGGTCGCCTCGTCGAGGATCAGGATCCGCGGATCGGTGGCGAGCGCGCGGGCGAGGGCGATCCGCTGGCGCTGCCCGCCCGACAGCGTCGCGCCACGCTCCCCGACAACCGTGTCGTAGGCCTCCGGCAGGGCGAGGATGAAGTCATGCGCGCCCGAGAGCTTCGCAGCCTCCATGATCCTCTCGAGAGGCATGGTCGGATCGGCCAACGCGATGTTCTCGCGGACAGTGCGATTGAACAGGAAGTTCTCCTGCAGCACCATGCCGACGCGCCGACGCAGCCAGGACGGGTCTACCAGCGTCAGGTCGACGCCGTCGATCAGGACCTTTCCACCCTCGGGGGCATAAAGCCGCTGGATCAGCCGGGCGATGGTGCTCTTGCCGGAGCCCGAGGATCCAACGATCCCGATCACCTCGCCCGGCCTCACGTCGAAGGACAGGCGCCGCAGAACCTCTGGACGGTCCGGGCGGTAGCGGAAGGTGACCTGGTCGAAGGTGACGCGCCCGCGCACGTCCGGCAGGTTCGCGGCGGTCGCCCGAGCGAGCTCGCGTTGGGCGTTCATGATTTCGCCGATGCGCTTGACGGAGATCCGCGTCTGTTGGAACTGCTGCCACAGCTGCGCGAGGCGTTGCGCCGGCGCCAGGACGCGCCCCGACATCATGTTGAAGGCCATCAGCTGGCCGGCGGTCATGGAGCCACCGATCACGAGCGTCGCGCCCAGCCACAGGGTGATCACCGTCATGAGCCGGCTCAGGAAGGAGACGAGCTGGTTCATCCCCGACGACAGCTGCTCGGCGTCGTAGGCGGCTCGGGTGTGCTTGGCGACGTGCTCCTCCCAGTTGCGCTGCAGCTGAGGCTCCACGGCCAGGCTCTTGACGGTCTCGATCCCACCCACCGTCTCGACGAGGAAGGCCTGTCCATCGGCGGCCTGACCGGTCTTGCGGGCCAGCCGCGTCTTCAGCGCGGGCGTCACGACGCCGTAGATCAGGAAGATCGCTATCACGATAGCGACGACGATCAGCGTCAGGACCGGCGCGTAGTGCGCCATCACGGCCAGGTAAACGACGGTGAAGCACAGATCGATGCCGGTCGTCACGGTGGCACCGGTCAGGAAGCTGCGGATCGACTGCAGCTCCTGCACACGCGCCGCCGTTGCGCCTGTCTGGGTGCCGGCGAAATAGCTGACCGGCAGACGGGACAGATGGCTGAACAGCCTCGCTTGCAGCTCGACGTCAAGCCGGTTCGACGCGAAGGCCTGCAGATGCCCCCGGACGAGGCCCATCAGCAACTCGAAGATGCCCGCCACGAGCAGGCCGATGGCCAGCATGTCCAGGGTCGAAAGGCCGCCGGTTGTCAGCACCTTGTCCATGATCGTCATGACGACCATGGGAGCAGCCAGACCGAAGAGCTGAAGAAGCAACGAGGCGAGCGCCACCTGCCCCAGAACGAGCTTGTACTTGGCCAGAATCGGCAGGAACCAGCCGAAGCCGAACCTGCGGAATGAGAGCTGGTCCTCCTCACGGCCGGCTGCGGGCCCGACCCGGACCAGCCGACCGGTCCAGGCAGCCTCGAATTCCGACTTCGGGATCGTCTTCGGCCGCCCCTCGACGGGGTCGTGAATCAGCACCTCGCCAGGACCAACCCGGGCCAGTACCACGAAACCGCCATCGCACCATTCGGCGATCGCCGGCAACCCGACCGTCGCGAGGCGGCGGCGCGCCACCTTCCGGACCGAGGCCTCGCGCCCACGCATCCGTGCAAGGCGCACGAGATCCTCCGCAATGGCGTGCCGGTCGGCGAGCCCGAGCTCCTGGCCGAGCTGGTCGGCCCCGACCGGCTGGCCACCGAAGGCCAGCACGAGTGCCAAGGCCTTCAGCCCACTGTCAGGGCCGGATGCCGCCTGCGTGACAGGCGTGATGGATGCGAGCTTCGCCATTTCCGTTTCGTTGGCTCTCAGGCGTGATCGGAATGAACTACGCGGCCTCTTCGAGCTCGCGCGGCGGGTCGTCGGGCGCCGGATACACCATCACCGACGCCTCCCAGCCCTGATCGGGTTCGGTATCGTTGGCGCCGAAAGCGGCATCGAAGGACGCCATTGCCGCCGCCATCTGCTCGGCTTCACTTGCACTCTGGACGGCGCCCTCGTCCGGGGCTTCGGAAGCTGCCGCCGTGTCGGCACGGAAATCGGCGGCAACGGAGCTCTCCCCGCCACGAACCGCCATCTCCTGCTCGGTCCGAGCGGAATCCGCGACTGCCGTGTCGACAGCCTCTGCGGTGGACGCCACCGGCCCTTCGGCCTCCGGACCGGGTTCGGCGGTGGCGCTGCCGGCGGGCAAGGGCGAGAGATTCGGAAGATCCTCGTCCTGCGGCTCCGCGAACCGGGCCAAGCCGGTCGTGTCGAAACCGAAGATGACGTCCGCTGCCGTGTAGGACCCGCCATCCGCGGTGTGAGCGGCGACTTCGCCCATCACGATGTTACCGTCCTGGAAGCGGCCCGGCTCTTTCGCGAGGAGATCGATCGAGACAATGCCCAAGGTCGCGAGCGACAGGATCTCCTCAGCGTCGGAGAAACCGTCGGAGTTGACGTCCTGCCAGACCGCGAACTGCGACCAGCGAGAATCCGCCTCATCCAGGCGACCGTCCTGGTTTTCGTCGAAGGCCAGCGCGAGCCCCTGGAGGTCCGTCATCGCGTCCGGGTGGTACCCCGAGAACGCATACTCCTCGACCGAACCGGCGACACCATCGCCATCAGCATCAAAGAACAGCAGCCCATCGTCGGCGCCGACCCAGCCACTGCGCACCTTCGCACCCGAGGCGGGGTGGAGAATGGAGACGTTGGAGGCGACGGCATCGATCAGCTCGACGCCGTCGCGATCCAGGTCGATGACGATTGGGGCGAGGCCCCCGGTTCCGATCGTCCGGTCGGAGAACTGCAGGTACTCGACCTCACGGATTGTGCCGTGCCCGAAGCTGCCGTAGACATCAAAGGCGCCCCAGCCCGACTGGATCGTGACGTTCGCCGAGGCGTCCGAGAATGCAACCGTGTCGGCCCCGGAGCCTCCCCAGATCTGGGTATCCTGGTACTGGCTGAGCCAGATCAGGTCGTTGCCCTCATCGCCGTAGACTTCATTGTACCCTTCGCGGGCGTTGAAAGTGTCGTTGCCGGCACGCCCGCGCAGAACGTTGCTTCCGGCATCGCCCGCGATCACGTCGTCATAATTCGACCCGAACACATCCTCGACGTTGGTGTAGTAATCGCCCGCGGCTATGCCGGCATTGTCGCCGTTGAAGAGCCGGACCGTAACGCCGGATCCGGCGTTCCAGAAGGCGACCGCGTCGCGGCCACCGCCTCCGTCTACGGCCTCGTAGCCACCATCGATGACGATCACATCATCGCCTTCTCCGGCGTAGATCGTATCGTTGCCGCCCATGCCGGAGATGGTGTCGTTGCCCCAGCCGTCGCCGCCGTAGATCGTGTTGGCGCTGTTGTTGCCGATCAGCGTGTCGCTGTCGTTCGAGCCGTAGATGTCCTCGATTCCGGAATACCGATCTCCTTCGGCATCGCCGCCACGGCCATAGCCCTCGTTCAGGCGGACCTCGACGGCGCTCGAGCCCCGGTAGTCCACGAGATCGCGACCGTCGCCGCCGTTCAGCGTGTCGGCGCCCCAGCCGCCGCCGAGCGTGTCGTTTCCGCCCTCTCCATGGATGAGATTCGCGTTGCCATCGCCGTAGAGAAGGTCGCCGAAGCCGTTCGAGCCGGCGACCCCTTCGAAGTTGTAGATGATACTCTCGCCGACATCGGCGCCGCTCACCGAAGCCCAGCTGCCCTGGAGATACACGGAAACAGGGCCATTGCTGCCGTAGTACGAGATCATGTCGTTGCCGGCACCGCCGTCCACGTACTCGTACCCAGGGCCGTTGTAGATCAGGTCGTCGCCATCATCGCCGTAGATGCTGTCATTGCCCTCGCGGCCGCGGATCGTGTCGTTTCCGCCGCCACCATGGATCTCGTTGTCGTATCCATCGCCCGCCAGGATGTCGGCGTAGGCGGTGCCGACGATGTCCTCGATACCCGAGAAGGTGTCGCCGTCCGCTTCGCCGCCGATGCCGGCGCTGCCCGACCAGAGCCGAACGTCGATCGCGGCCCAGGAAGCGGAGTAATCGATCCGGTCGCGTCCCGAACCGCCGCTCAGGGCATCGGCACCGGCACCACCGATCAGTGTGTCTTCGCCATCGCCGCCGGACAGGATGTCGTGGCCGGCGCCCCCGACCAGCCGATCCTGCCCACCGCGCCCGTCAAGGAGGTCCGCTCCGTCCCCACCCGCGAGCGTCTCGTCGGCATAGGACCCGACGATGTTGTCGTTGCCGGCACTGCCGCGAACGATCTCGAAGCCGGAGAGGACATCGCCCTCGGCTAGGCCCCCCACACCCAGTCCTGTTTCCAGGTTGATGGCGACGGCCGCCCCGGAATTGGCATAGTCCAGCAGGTCCTGACCGGAACCGCCCTGGAGCGTATCCGCCCCGTCGCTGCCGAGGATGGTGTCGTCATCGGCGCCGCCGTCCACGAAATCGTTGCCCGTGCCGGCATCCAGCACGTCTGCGCCATAGCCGCCCTCGATCAGGTCGTTGCCGTCCTCGCCACGCACGACATCGGCGCCGTCGCCACCGCGTAGAACGTCATTGCCGCTGCCACCCCAGAGGTCGTCGACGCCCGATCCGCCGTCGAGAACATCATCCTCGGTCCCACCCTCGAGGCGATCCGCCCCGCTCCCACCGTAGAGCGCGTCGCCCCCAGCTCCGCCGACCAGCCGGTCGTCGCCATCGCCGCCGTGCAGCTCATCGACGCCAGCGTCGCCCGAGAGCAGGTCGTTGCCACCGTCACCCTGCAGGTAGTCGTCTGCCTCGCCGCCCGACACCGTGTCGTTGTCGGCGCCCCCCAGGAGCACATCGTTGCCGCCACCACCGCTCAGGGTGTCGGAGCCCTCGGCGCCGTCGATGCGTTCCGAGGCGGCACCGCCCGTCAGGATGTCGCCATGGGACGAGCCGTAGACGACCTCGATGCCGAGCGCGGTGCCGACATCGATGACCACACCGGACGCCGCCTGCTGGAAGCTGATCGCGTCGTAACCGTCGCCGCCGTCGACCAGGTCGACACCGCCGCTGAGGACGATGTAGTCGTTTCCAGCGCCAGCCCGGATCGTGTCGTTGCCGGCTCCGCCGTCCAGGACGTCATCGCCGTCGCCGCCGTCCAGGAGGTCGTCGCCGTCGTCTCCGTAGAGGGCATCGTCGCCAGCCCCACCGACGAGCGTGTCGAGCCCCATGCCGCCATACAGCGAGTCCGCCCCCGCGGCGCCCGACAGCAGGTCGTTTCCGGCATTGCCTTCGAAACGGTCGTCCGAGGCGCCGCCGGACAAGGTGTCGGCGTGGGCGGACCCGACGATTCCTTCCACGCCGTCGAAGCTGTCGCCGGCCGCCTCGCCCGCGGTGCCCTCTCCGAGGGTCAGGTCAATCGCGAGCCCGGAGGTGGATCCCGCATAGGAGACGAGGTCATGCCCATCGCCGCCGACAAGACGATCGGACCCGGCGCCGCCCTGAAGGACGTCGTCGCCGGCGCCGCCGTCGAGCGTGTCGTCGCCATCGCCGCCGAACAGGATGTCGGCTCCATCGCCGCCCTGCAGCTGGTCCGCGCCGCTGCCACCGCCCATGACGTCGTCGCCCGCGCCGCCCAGGAGCGTGTCCGCTCCGCCACCGCCCTCCATCGTGTCGGCGCCGAGCCCGCCAGAGACGACGTTCGCATCGTCGTCGCCAAGCAAGGTGTCGGAATGGTCAGACCCGACCAGATCCTCGATGCCGGAAAGCCGGTCTCCCGCGGCATCGCCGCCGGACCCGTTTCCGGAAACAAGGTCAACGGAGACCGCGGCCCCCGACCCGGCGTAAGTCGCCGTGTCACGGCCAGCGCCTCCCGACAGCGTATCTGGCCCGGCGCCGCCGGCCAGCACGTCGTCGCCCGCACCACCATCCAGGCGGTTGGCCGCCCCGTCGCCCAGCAACGTGTCTGCCTCGGCGGAGCCGACGACCTCCTCAATCCACGACAGAACGTCGCCCTGCGCATCGCCACCCGAGCCTGTCCCGGCCATGAGGTCGACCGTCACTCCGCCGCCCGAAGCGGAATAATCCGCAACGTCGCGCCCGGTCCCACCGGACAGCGTATCGGCGCCGGCTCCGCCGATGAGCACGTCGTCTCCGGCGCCGCCATCGAGTCGGTTGGCAGCCGCATCGCCTGTCAGCGCATCGCCAAAGGTGGATCCGACGACGCCCTCGATCCCGATGAAGACGTCGCCAGCCGCTTCACCTGCCGTGCCTACGCCGATGCCGAGGTCGATCGCTACGGCGGCCGTGGACTCTTCATACGAGACCTGGTCGACACCAGCGCCACCGTCGAGCGTATCAGCGCCTGCGCCGCCGACCAGGATGTCGTCGCCGTCACCACCCAGGAGCACGTCGTCTCCTGCATCGCCCACCAGCAGGTCGGTACCGGCCTCGCCTTCGACCCGGTCATCGCCCGCGCCGCCCAGCAGGGCATCGTCGCCCGCACCGCCCAGCAGCGAATCCGCCCCGGCGCCGCCGTCCAGCGTGTCATTGCCTGAGTTGCCGTCGAGACGGTTGTCCAAGCTGTCGCCGAGCAGGATGTCGGCATAAGCCGATCCGGACAGATCTTCGATACCGGCGAGCACATCTCCGGCGGCATCTCCGCCAATCCCCGAACCAGCGGCAAGGTCCACGGTTACTCCCGAGGAGGAGGCCTCGTAGTTCGCGAGATCCCTTCCGGCACCACCGATCAGCGTGTCCGCGCCGGTACCGCCCGCCAGCGCGTCATCGCCCGCTCCACCATCCAGCCGGTTGGCCGCGCCGTCGCCCAGCAGCGTGTCCCCCTTGGCCGAGCCGAGAACCTCATCGATTTCCGATAGGACGTCTCCCTGCGCATCCCCACCCGCCCCCGTCCCGGCGGCGAGGTCGACCGTCACCCCGGTTTGGGAGGCCGAGTAGTCCGCACGGTCGAGCCCGGCACCGCCAGCCAGCGTATCCGCCCCGGCCCCGCCGGCCAGCGTGTCGGCCCCTGCACCGCCGGCCAGGCTGTTCCCCCCGGCATCGCCGGTCAGACGGTCAGCCAGGCTGGAGCCCTGCAGGTTCTCGATCCCGGACAGTGTGTCACCATCCGCATCGCCGCCTGTGCCGATCCCGGTGGCGAGGTCGACCGCGACCCCGGCCGAGGAACCAGAATAATCCGCCAGGTCAGCTCCCGCTCCGCCCGACAGCGTGTCAGCGCCCGCGCCACCCGCGAGGGTATCGTCGCCCGCGCCGCCTTCGATCGCGTTCGCGCCGGCGTCGCCGGACAGCCGATCATCCTGCGACGAGCCCGTGAGATCCTCGATGCCCGAGAGCACGTCGCCTTCGGCATCCCCACCCGTGCCTGTCCCGGCCGCAAGATCGACCCGCACGCCCGCCGAAGAGGTGCCATAGTCGGCCCGGTCACGCCCCTCACCACCAACCAGCGTGTCCGCACCGGCGCCGCCTGCCAGCGTGTCGGCACCATCGGCGCCATCCAGCCGGTTGCCAGATGCATCGCCGGTCAGCCCATCGGCATGCGCCGAGCCCAACAGGTTTTCTATGCCCGCCAGCCTGTCGCCCGCGGCATCGCCACCACTGCCCAGGCCTGTCGCAAGGTCGACGGCAACCCCGTCTGCCGAGCCTGCATAGCTCGCCGTATCAGCGCCGGCGCCGCCCGTCAGGAAATCAGCGTCTCCGCCACCCGAAAGCAGATCGTCGCCATCGCCCCCATCGAGACGATCCGAGCCGGTTCCGCCGAACAGCGCATCGTCCCCAGAGCCGCCGCCAAGGTTGTCGTCGCCCGCTGCACCATCGATGGTGTCGGCGCCGGCGCCACCCTCCAGCCGGTTCGTCCCGCCGTCGCCAGCCAGGATATCGGCGAAGCCAGACCCCCGCAGGTCCTCGATCCCCGACAAATGATCGCCCGCCGCTTCGCCGCCGGAGCCGAGGCCGACGGTGAGGTTCACCGCCACGGCCGAGCCCGACGCGGCGTAATCGGCAAGGTCCGTACCGGCGCCGCCCGCCAGCGTGTCGGCTCCTGCGCCGCCCTTCAGCGTGTCGCTACCCGCGCCACCATCGAGGCGGTTAGCCCCGGCATCGCCGATGAGCTGGTCAGCGTGAGCCGAGCCCGTCAGATCCTCAATTCCCAAGAGCAGGTCGCCATCGGCGTCGCCGCCTATACCGGTTCCGGCGCCCAGGTCGACGGATACCGCTCCGGCCGAGGTCGAGTAGTCCGCCGTATCGATACCAGCGCCGCCCGCCAAGGTGTCTGCGCCGCCGCCGCCTGCCAAGAGATCGTTGCCGGCACCTCCCTCGATCCGCTCTGCCACCGTGCCACCGGCGATTGTGTCGGCGTAGGCGGACCCGACCACAGCCTCGATCCCGGAGATCGAATCGCCCGCGGCATCCCCGACCGTGCCGAGACCGGCAGCAAGATCGACTGAAATGCCGGAACCAGCACCGACATAGGAGAGCGTGTCCGTGCCGGAACCGCCGTCGATCACATCCGCGCCGGCCCCGCCCTGCAGCAGGTCGTCCCCGGCACCCCCTTCGAGCCGGTCGGCACCGCCGTCGCCGGCGAGCAGGTCGTCACCGTCGCCACCCTGCACAAGGTCGTCCCCGTCCCCGCCCAGAAGCGCATCGGCACCGCCGCCGCCGGTCAGCGTGTCGCTGCCCGCCGCGCCATCCAGCGTATCGTCGCCAGACGCACCGTCGAGCCGGTTGCCGCCACCATCACCCAACAGAAGGTCGGCATACCCCGAGCCCGTGACGTCTTCGACGCCAGACAGCCGGTCGCCAGCGGCATCGCCACCAAGCCCCGTTCCAGCCGCAAGATCAACCGTGACCGCGGTTCCTGAGCTTGAGTAGTTGGCGCGGTCCGCTCCCGCCCCGCCGATCAGCGTGTCGGCCCCGGCCGCGCCAACCAGGGTGTCGTTGCCGGCGCCGCCCTCGATGCGGTTGCTTCCGCCATTGCCCAAGAGACGGTCGTCATGTGCCGATCCGGCAAGGTCTTCGACGCCCTCCAGCCGGTCGCCTTCAGCATCGCCGCCGGTGCCCGCCCCGACAGAGAGGTCCACCGAGACGCCGGTGTTGGAACTCGCGTAGTCAGCCCGGTCCGTGCCAGCGCCCCCCACGAGCGTGTCTGCCCCACCGGCGCCCGAGAGTATGTCGTTGCCGGATCCGCCGTCGATCCGGTTGCCCCCGGCATCACCGGCAAGCTGGTCGTCATGGTCCGATCCGCGCAGATCCTCGACCCCGTCGAGTAAGTCGCCTTCGGCATCACCACCCGCACCGGCACCAAGAGCCAAGTCGACGATGACACCAGCCGAGGAGCCGGCGTAGTCCGCCAGATCGGTACCAGCCCCGCCGACGAGCGTGTCCGCTCCGGCCGCACCTGCCAGGGTGTCATGGCCCGCGCCACCCTCGAGCCAATTGGCACCGGCATCGCCTGCAAGGCTGTCGGCATAGGCCGAGCCGATGGCTCCCTCGATCCCGGAGACCACGTCGCCGGCAGCCCCCTGTCCGTTCGCGAGGTCGATCGCAATGCCAGCCCCCGCGTCGGCATAGGAGATGAGGTCCATCCCTGCGCCCCCCTGCAGAGTATCGGCGCCGTCGCCGCCCTGCAGAACATCATCGCCGGTGCCGCCCAGAAGCACGTCTGCCCCCGAACCGCCGACCAACAAGTCAGCGCCGTCGCCACCGTCGATGGAATCCGATCCGGCCCCGCCGAACACCGTGTCGTCACCTGCGCCGGCCACCAACGTGTCATCGCCGGCAATGCCATCCAGCAGGTCGGCTCCCGCGCCGCCGTCCAGCATCTCGCCGGCAATCGAGCCAAGCAGCATGTCGTCTTGGGCGGATCCCACGACGTGCTCGAACCCCGCGAGGACGTCGCCGTCGGCGTCGCCGCCGACACCTGCCCCTGCCGCGAGATCGACCGTCACGCCCGATGCCGAGCCGCTATAGCTCAGGGTGTCGCGACCCTCGCCACCTTCCAGGATGTCCGCGCCCGCGCCGCCAGCAATGGTGTCATCGCCCCTCCCGCCCTGCAGCCAGTTGGCGGCTGCATCGCCGCCGAGAACGTCGTCCAGATCCGACCCGATCACGTCCTCAACGTCCGAAAGGACGTCGCCCTCGGCGTCGCCGCCGGATCCCATCCCAAGCGCAAGATCGACAGAAACCCCGGCATCCGACGCCGCATAGTCCACGAGGTCATACCCCGCGCCGCCTGCCAGCGTGTCAGCCCCGGCCCCGCCCGTCAGCGTGTCGGCTCCCGCGCCACCCTCGATGCGGTTGCTGCCGGCATCACCTGTCAGCGCGTCGGCAAGAGCCGAGCCCACGAGATTCTCGATGCTCGACAGCACGTCGCCTTCGGCATCGCCACCGGCGGCAGTTCCACTGGAGAGATCGATCGCAACTGCTGCCGAGGAGTTGGAGTAGTCGCCCGTATCGGCACCGGCGCCACCCTCAAGCAGGTCGGCGCCCGTACCACCGGCGAGCGTGTCGTCGCCGAGCCCCCCTGTCAGCGTATCGGCGCTGCCGCCACCCGACAGAAAATCGTTGCCGGCGCCGCCATCCAGCCGATTGCTGCCGGCATCACCGGTGAGCCGGTCGCTGAAGTCGGAGCCGGCAAGGTCCTCGATCCCGCTGAGGACATCGCCCGCGGCATCCCCTGCGGCCCCGACGCCCGCCTCCAGGCTCACCGAGACCCCTGAACCGGCGCCCCTGTAATCTGCGAGGTCGGTTCCCGCACCACCGGCAAGCGAATCCGCCCCGGCACCGCCAACCAGTGTATCGGCCCCTTCGCCACCGTCGAGCCGGTTCGAACCGCCACCTCCCGTGAGACGGTCGTCAAACGCTGAGCCTGTGATGTCCTCAATCCCGGATAGGTGGTCGCCCTCGGCATCGCCGCCGGTCCCGGATCCGGATGCCAGGCTGACGGTGACGGCCGCGCCCGAACCGGAGTAATCCGCACGGTCCGTGCCGGCGCCTCCGGACAGGGTGTCGGCTCCGCCCCTCCCCGACAGCGTGTCGTCGCCGGCACCGCCGTCCAGTCGATTGGCACCACCATCGCCGGCGAGCGCATCGTCTTGTCCGGTACCCGTCAGGTTTTCGATCCCGCCCAGAACGTCGCCCTGGGCATCACCGCCCCGGCCGGAGCCTACGGCGAGATCGACCGAGACGGCCGTGTTCGAGCCGGAATAGTCGGCCGTGTCGATACCGGCGCCGCCCTGCAGCGTGTCGGCACCGGCGCCGCCCGAAAGCGTATCGTTACCGGCGGCACCATCGAGGGAGTTGGCACCGGCATCGCCGGAAATCCGGTCGCCATGAGCCGATCCGATCACGTCCTCGAGACCTGACAGCACATCGCCTTCCGCATCGCCACCGGCACCCGTGCCGCCGGCAAGGTCGACCACCACCGCTGCGCCCGAGGCGGAGTAATCCGCAACATCCCTGCCGGCGCCGCCTGACAACGTGTCGGCACCAGCACCGCCGGACAGCTGGTCGTCGCCACCGCCGCCCTCGAGCCTGTTGGCACCAGCATCGCCAGCCAGACGGTCGCCGCCGGCTGAGCCTGCCAAGTTCTCTATCCCGCTGAGGACATCGCCTTCGGCGTCCCCGCCTGATCCGACGCCAGCGGCGAGGTCCACCGCGACGCCAGCAGCCGAGGCGCTATAATCGGCCCAATCCAGGCCTGTACCGCCGGCCAGCGTATCGGCCCCGCCAGCACCCGACAGCGTGTCGGCACCGGCGCCGGCTTCGATCCTGTTGGCTTCCCCGTCGCCAATGAGCCGATCCGCATGGGCCGAGCCCCGCAGGTTCTCGACCGCGACCAGACGGTCGCCCTCGGCGTCACCGCCTGTACCGATACCGAACGCGAGATCAACGGTGACGCCGGCACCAGATCCGGAATAATCCGCCGTATCGATGCCCTCGCCGCCATCGAGGCTGTCGCTGCCTGCGCCCCCGACCAGCAGATCGTCGCCGGAACCACCCTCGATCCTGTTGGCGGTGTCGGTCCCAGTCAGGGTGTCGCCAAACACCGAGCCCCGGAGATGCTTCTTCGCTGCCGCGTTGGTGGTGGCCTGCCAATCGGCGAGGTCCGCGGTGACCGGCGAGGGAGAAGTGGAAAAGTCCAGCAGTTCCGAAGAGTCGTAGGCCTCCCAATCGGCAACGGTCGCGGTCTTTGGCGCGGTGATCGGTGTCACCGCAGCTCGCGAGTCCCTCTCCATGTCGGCGTCAGCAGGCTCGCCGGATGCCGCGTCCTCGGAGGATGCCGGAGCGGACATCCAACCCGCCCTGCTCCCATCGAGGGCCGTGTCATCTTCCGGCGCTGCGAGCGAGGTGTCCCTCGCCCCTGTCTGTGTGCCAGCGCTGGTGACCGAAGCTGGCGGTTGCTGGAACGTGCCAGAAGATCCGTCGGGGGCGATCCCCTCGGCCGGAAATGCCGCCTGATCCTCGTCGCCAGACCTGGTTGCCGCGGTGCCGCCTGTCGCCCGACCGGCCGATGCCGTGGTCTCGTCGCCGGGCTCCGAAGAGCGCAAGTCTTCGGCCGCGATCACAACGGGAACGGCATCCTCCTGAGCCGCGGCCCTGTCAGCTGGAGCGAGCTCCGCAACGGTGCCGATGGTCATGGCGTCCGAAAGCCCCACGGCGGCTGCCAGGGCCATCTCGTCGGCCGCGGCAGCGATTCCGTCGGGTGTCAGCGCTCCGGAGGCGACCAGATCAGCCGCGCCACGGGCGGCAGCGGCCTGGACCGTGGCGAGGGTCGCCGCCCCCGCGAGCGCCGCCACGCGCGCTCGTTCGGCGGCGGCGCGCGCCGCGGCCAAGGCCTGTTCGGTCGCGGATACCGTCCGCGAAGCGTCGGCGCCGGTCGAGGCGGGCGGATTGCGGGTGCTGCCCCCCTCCGGAGCACGCCGCTGTTCCGCGCGTGCGTCGCCGGTGCCGCTGGCATCAATCGCGGTCCCCTGCGCCTCGGCTTCCGCCATGGCGCGCGCCAAGTCGACCGCTTCGCGGGCCGAAGCCAACGCGCCCTCGGCCATCCGGGCGGCTTCGGCAAGATCTCCAGTGGCGCCGCCGGACTCAGAGACAACCAATGCCGCCTCTGCCGCTATTGAGGTGCGTGCGTCCTCTAGGGCATCGCGCGCCGCGGCTTCTGCATCTCCGACGCTGGCTCCCACGACAGCGGCGGCCGTCGTCGATGCCGGACGCGCGGCCGTGTCTTCGGCGGGCGGCGAAACGGCCGCCTCGGTGGCGTCCGTGCGTTGCGTCCGCGCCTGGTCGATGGTCGCGCGCGCCGTCTGCAGCGCGCTCGGCTCGGCCTGGGCTTCCGGCACCGCAACGACGTGCTCGGCCTCCATCCCCGTGGCGCGGGCATTTTGCAGTGCCGCCTCGGCGGCAGCCGTCCGGTCGGCTGCGCGCTCGCCCGCCTGCTCATCAAAAGAGAGCGCGCGTATTTCGGCGTGGGAACGTGACGCGTCAGCGAAATTGTTGTCGTGCCTGTCCTGGATGGCCTGTTCGAGTTGGTCTGCATAGGACCGCATGGTGGCGCTGGCGTAGGCGACGGCACGCTCGACAAGCGCAGCCACGGCAGCCTCGCCGCCGGTACCGGCCATCAGCGCCATCTGGCGGCTGTCGCCGCCGTCGAGCTGCGCCGCCATCGCAGCCAGACGCTGCAGGTCCGGCGAGCCGGCGTCGCGCGGCAGCTCGCGCTCGCTGCCGTCGGGGAAGCGCAGCTTCTCGATGTGGCCTTCCAGCACCATAGCGCCGCCGCCGGGCAGCGCGATCGTCAGGCGCTGACCGTCCCAGCTCAGGCGGACGTCACGGCCGGAGACGTCTGCCAGCGCGATGGCATCATTGCCGCCCGTGTCGACAACTCGATCCTGCCCGTCGCCGCGGCGCCAGATATAGGTGTCGTTCCCGGCGCCCCCTGCGAGCAGGTCATCTCCGCCACCGCCGACCAGGACGTTGTTTCCGGAATTGCCGATCAGCTCGTCGTCAAAGCGTGAGCCGGTCAAGTTCTCGATGCCCGAGAGCACGTCCCCTTCGGCTTCACCCGACAGCCCGCGTCCCTGCGAGAGGTCAACATGCACGCTGCCGGACGCTTCGTGATAGGACGCTGTGTCGGAGCCGGCCCCACCGATCAGCGTGTCGGCGCCTTCACCACCGGTCAGCACATTGTCGGCAGCGTCGCCCTTCAGGATGTCGGCATGGGCCGAGCCGATCACGTTTTCGATGCTGGAGAGGACGTCGCCTTCGGCCTCGCCTCCGCGCCCACGCCCGGCCTCGAGATCGATGGCAACGCCCCTGGAGGAGCCGCGGTAGATGGCAGTATCAGATCCGTCGCCGCCGATCAGCGTGTCGGCCCCGCCGTCTCCCCGCAGCAGGTCATTGCCCGCCCCGCCATCGAGCCGGTTTGCTGCGTCCGTGCCACGCAGTCCGTCGTTGTGGCGCGAGCCTACGGCATCCTCGATGCCGCTGTAGTGATCGCCGTCTGCATGGCCACCGCCCCCCAGGCCCTCGGCGAGGTTCACATAGACCGCGCTGTTCGAATGCGCGTAGTCGACCGTATCTCGTCCGGATCCACCAACCAGCGTGTCTGCACCAGCGCCGCCTGCCAGAATGTCGTCTCCGCCCATGCCAGACAGAATGTTGGCCCCTGCGTCTCCGTGCAGGACATCGGCGAACCGGGATCCGATAACGTTCTCGACGGACGACAGCACGTCGCCACTGGCCTCGCCTCCTCTGCCGACGCCTGTAGCCAGGTCTACGTTCACGCCCGCGTAGGAAGCCGAGTAAGAAACCGAGTCGGTTCCATCCCCACCGTCGAGCCTGTCGGCGCCGCTGCCGCCGACGAGGACATCGTCGCCAGCGCCGCCTGACAGCAGGTCCGCTCCTGTTCCTCCCTTCAGGACGTCGTTGCCGTCACCGCCCCACATCCGGTCTGCGCCGGCACCACCGTCGAGCGTGTCGTCGCCCGCTCCACCAAGCAGACGGTCGTTACCGGCCTCGCCTTCGAGCCGGTCATCTCCTGAACCGCCGAGAAGGAGGTCCGCGCCCGTCCCTCCACGCAGAAGATCTTCCCCCGCGCCGCCATCGAGGGCGTCAGAGCCTTCACCACCTGTCAGCTTGTCGTCGCCGCCACCACCTGCCAACACGTCGTCGCCGGCACCGCCCGACAACAGGTCGTCGCCCGTACCACCAATGAGAACATCGTCACCGATGCCACCGCGGAGCTCATCGTCACCACTTCCGCCCCGCAGGAGATCTGCACCGCCGCCGCCAACCAGGGTGTCCGCGCCTTGAGCCCCAGATATAGTCTCGGCGATATTGCCTCCCGTAACCCGGTCATTGCCCGCCGAGCCGACTGCAAACTCGATTCCGGTATCTTTCAGGTCGTGGGAACCGGCAATCGCATCGATTCCACCAGTACCGAGGATTGGCCCCAGGACGGAACTGCCTCCTCCGCCGGCCTCGCCCTCTCCGCCGCCGTGATACTCTGCCTCAACCCAATTGACGGCGCTGGCGGCCGTGGAGCTGGCCCCGAAGCCAATGTCGCCGCTCGCCGGGCGGTGCTCGGAAGTCGCGCCGCCCTGCAGAGCCTGCAACTCCGGCGGGAGCCCATCTTCGTCGAGCTCCGTCGGGTCGACAAAGGACGTCGGCTCGAAGAACACGGCATCAGGAGTTTCTCCGCCCTGTTCAGCCTCCCACTCTGGTGCTGGTGTGACGTCTAAGGCGGCCGCGGCCGCTTGTTCGGCGGCGGCGTTCTTCGCGGCTTCATCGAGCCCAAGCTCCTTGGCTTTCTCGAGCACTGACCTCCAGGCACCGGCTTGCTCGGGATCGGCAAGCACCTCATCCGGGTCCATCCCGGCTTCCACGAGCGCGCTGTAATCAGCTGCCGCCTGCAGGTTGTTCAGGAGCTCCTGCAGATTGCCAGTTTGCGCCGCCTGAAGCGCATGCATGACGATCGGATCGCCACCGGCAAGCTGCATGTCGGCGATCGCTCGTTGTACCGCCTCGAACACAGCGCGGTTTGCATCGGTGCCGAACTTCTCGCGGTTGGAGTCATACGGCTCCTGACACAGGAACTCGCCCTTGTGATAGCCCACCGTGAAGGGAGTCGGGTTCCCTTTGGATGGCTCCCCTCCTGTCAGTGCGAGCACAGCGTTCAGCGCATCGGCAACCTTCTCGCCCATGGCACGTGCGACGCCGAGGTCGCCGTGGTTATCCTGCCCGACCGAGACGACGCGGTATTCGCCGTCCTCGTAGTCGACGTCCGCAAATGCCATAGGGCCTGCGGAAGGCTTGCCGCCGAAGAGGTTCCCGACAAGACGACCGACTGTGCTCCCGATAAAGGACCCGATGAGCGCACCAACTCCGGGAATCGGGATCGCGGCTTGGCCGATGATCGATCCAGCGGCGCTACCGCCGGCGCCAAGGATCTGCCCTCCGAGCGTTTCAGCTCCAATCAGTTTGCTGCCGAGAAATGCACCGATGGTGCCCATTCCGGCATCAAGAAGGTTTGTGAGTCCAACACCTGAGAGGGCTTCACCGAGCGACGTACCCACGTCCAACGTCGCGTTCATAAGTGGGCTGACGATTACCGCATTCAGAGCCAAATCGACCAGCGAATCGGCAAGCCCCTCAAGGCCTAGAATGTCAGTTAGGCGGTCCGTAAAGAAGGATACCGTCGAGACGGGGAGAGATTCTCCAAATGTGGAGATGAGGTCTCCTGCCACCTCCATTCCGAGCGCGGAAGAAAATATGTCCGTGCTAATCAATGATGCGAGTGGCGACGCCACTACATTTCCGATAAAGTTATCGCCGGAAATGATGGATGTCAGCGCTCCGGCAATACTACCCAGGCCAGCAACGCCGGCCTTCTGAAAGTCTTCCAAGCTTGGAAGGTCGATAATAGGCCTCTGGTCACCGGAGTCGGCGCCCCCTGCGTCATGAAGTGAATCCTCGCCAGAGCCTCCGTTCAGGGTTTCATCTGAGCCACCCGGTGAATCAGGATCACCACCTTCTAGAAGGCTTGATGGTAGAACTGGGCGCGGAATTCCCGCAGCGTCGAGCGCCTTAAAAACTTTTTCAATATTGTTCTCAAAATTCCGCGGATTTCTCCTGTAATAATCATTATCGCGAAGATATTCGTAAACATCATCGAACGTTGGCGGATGATGTAGAGTTTGTTCTTTCCCGTTGTAAGTGACCTCCTCACCGCCAAAATACCTTTCTGCTGTATCCAGGTTCCCGGTCATATTTGTCCAGGTCGCGAGAAGAGCCTCGCTTGCAGGATCTAGCGTCACATTCCATTTTCTCGAGACAGCATCGGAAACCGTCTTAACTTCCGCCACTGCGCTTGCAACATGGATATCTGCCATTCTGTCAATGAATGGCCGAGCCTCAGCAGAACCCAGCAATGCATTAAGTTTATCGCGGTTTGACCAGATAGGGTCGTTTGGATCCATTTTTCCTTGTATAGTGAAAGATTTCTTAATAGTTTCCGCGAGAGCTCCAGTAATGCCGTAGCGTTCCCCAAAGTTGGTAATTAGCCCGTCAAGAGTCTGCCTCGCTTCCCGATTCTTTCTTAAATCACCCTGAGTTGGCCCGAAGGAATAGCCGCTATCGTCCTTGCCGGCAGCGCTAATATGGTAGCCTCCGCCCTCGACATTGCGGATCGCGAGGGTAATATGCTTAGGGCCGCTCATGGCTTAGTTTCCAATTTAACAGAATGGTCAATACGGCGAAGATGCCCTTGAAGCTCCTGAATAAAGCTCAAATACCGGTGCACCGTGTCACGCTCTCCGACGTGCTGCTTAACCTCACGATTAAATCGCTCAAGAATCTCATCTGCAGGTATTAGCAGGAGTCGTTCATTAGATATGGACAAATCCTTGATAGCGGTCGCCCCACCGCTGCGAGCTAGTAGGTAAGTGTTCAATATTGGAATAACGACGTTTCCGTTGGGCAGTACAAATAACGTCATACCGATCGGAGAATAGGACAACTCAATATCGGAAATTCCAAGAGTAATATCGCATAGTTCGTTCGTTATTTCTTTCACTGGTGCCTTCTCAAAGGCCATCCATTTTGATATGTGATCTCCGCTCCTTAGGGTAAGAATCGGCCCAAACCCGACTGCACAGGAGCTTCCATATGGGTAATCAAGATGGAGACTATCCTGCACCGAAAGCTGGTAAGAGAATTCTGGTGAGGCGATTCGTATTCCAGATAGATCCGCCCCCTCTTTAAAGGGTTCAATACTTGATTCGTTAACAGCAATAGAGTAATAGTCATCTAATGGGATGCCGTACCGCTTCGCCTTTATGTAATCCTTGCCGTCTTTTGTGTAGGCATAGTGGAGATCATAGTCGAGGAGCTCGAATGCCACGATGTCTGCAAGTACTAACCTCGATGAAAAAGCCAAGGAAATAATGTATATTATAATCGTTACGCGCAGTAACGGTGCACAGAGCAGGATACGCATGGAGGCACCTTGTTCTCATGACTGCATTTCAATCGGTCACACAGCCGGATTACAGGACGCATCGCGAACATTCGGTGAGCCGATTGCTCCACCGTTGGTCACATGGGTTTCATGCATCCGCCAACCATGCGATCCACAACATTAACCTAGCGGTCATCATACACCGCAGAAGCCGATAATTCTATTTTATATTACTGTTAATGACAAATTAAAGTGCGTGGATGCAAGCGCCTAGGCTGATGGGGTCGCGTCGAAGAATGTTTGGGAGCTGGTCGACCGGGCCTCGATCAGCGCCAGCCGTGCTTGTTCGCCAACAAGTGACGGCGTATCGGGCATGACGTGCTAGCGTCGGCTCCACGAATGGCAGCAGGCCGGCGTGTGGGAGCGCCTGCACCGTATCCTGCTCGACCGGCTCGGCTGGGCCAACGCGATCGTCTGGTCGCCTGCTGCGGTGGACAGCTCCAGCGTTCCTGCCAAAAGGGGGGGCGAGGAGACCGGTCCGAACCCGACGGACCGTGGCAAGACGGGCTCGAAGCGCCACCTCCTTGTCGCTGCCGACGGCATTCCGCTCGCCCTGAAGGTCTCCCCGGCGAACCGCCACGACAGCCTGCTCCTGGAGGATCTCGTCGATGCCATGCCGCCGATCCGCCAGTGTGTCGGTCGGCCGCGCCGAAGGCCCGCCAAGCTCCACGCCGACAAGGGCTATGACTATGCGCGCCGCCGTTGGGCGCTGCGCCGACGCGCCATCATCCCCCGGATCGCCCGGCGCGGCATCGAGAGCAGCGAGCGCCTGAGCCGAGACCGAAGGGTGGTCGCGCGCACACTGGCTTGGTTCGCCCGCGTCCGCCGCATCGCTGTCCGCTACGAGCGGCGCGCCGACACCTTCAGAGCATTCCATCACATCGCTGCCAGCCTCATCTGCTGGCGCTTCGTCCAGAGATGATTCTGTTAGGCGCTCTAAACCGCGCCCAGAACAGCACCTACCACAGCCGAGCCATTTGAGCGTGCACTCTGATCAGCGTGACCATAAATTCCAGATCGATATTCTCGACGGGATGTGTGGCTGCGCGTGCCGTCGGCGACCCGTCCCGCGAGGACCAAGAGCGCGCCAGCAGGTTCACCCCTCGACCGGCAGCGTGCGGATCTGGCGTTGTCCATCAGGCCCGGTCACATGAAAGCTGAAGCTGTGGCCCTTCAACGCCGTCTTGCGCAGATCCTCGATCATTGCCTCGACGCCACCGAATGGCGTGATGAGTTCGACCAGCCAAGTGCGGTCGCCCGATTTCCAGTCGCTCGGCGCCAGCTTGACGATACCTTGGTTCACCCGTGCCTCGACCTCCTCCGACAGGTGCGCCCACATCGCTAGGCCGACGATACGCTCGCCATCGCGAAAGGTGCGGAACTGACCCAGCATCAGCGCCGGCATCAGGAACCATTCAAGGTCGGCGATGAACAGGAACTTGTGGCCGCTGGACTGCGACAGGAGCCAAACGATCTCGCCGAAGATACCAGCCAGCGTGGTCTGGCCACCAATGTGGCCTGCCTGTGGCGCGGGAGTTGGCTTAATGCCAGGACCCTGCACGCCTTCGGGCTTCTTTCCTGAGGTCATGCGCGGCACTCCCCATCGGCGGCCATCAGTGTTCTCTGCAGGGTATTGATCTTCAACACGCATGGATCTCCTTCTTAAGTTGCCTAGCGCCTGCACGTCCCCAGATAGGTCCCGGACGGCAGAATAGACGGGCTCATACCCGCGCGGCCGCAAGATCCGGGATCCGAGACCGCGGCGCATGCACGCCGGCACCGTGGTGGTTCCAAGACAATCCGTCCGGACGAGGTCGCCAGCCATCGATGAGTGCCGCGATGAGCCCGAGCTGAGCGGCGAGGCAACGACTGAGTTCGTAGCGGACCATCACGGTCTCGCGAGCGGCCAGGCTCAGGCTAGGTGGGCCAGTTCTGCTATCAAGAACCGCAATGACACGGTCTGCGATTGCACGGGAATCGAAGAAGTCGACCAGCCAGCCATTCACTCCGTCCTCGATCACCTCCTCGACCGGTGCCGTGCGCGAGCCTACCACGGTGCAACCGCATGCCATGGCCTCCAGCATCGACCAGGACAGGACAAAGGGATAGGTCAGGTACACGTGCGCCGATGAGACGCGGAGGGCTTCCAAGTATGTCGAATAGGGTACGCGGCCCAGGAAATGCACACGCTCCGGGTCGATTTCGACTTCAGCGAGCGCCAACTCACGGTACGTCTTGCCTGCTGGCGCCGGCTGTCCGTAGCTGACCGTGTCAGCGCCGATTACGACGAATTGCGCGTTTGATCGCTCGCGGCATAGGATATCCACCGCACGCATGAACTGCGGAAAACCTCGGTACGGTTCTAAGCTTCGCGACACATAGGTTACAACCTCGTCACGCTTCGTCAGCACTCGCCCGCTCGGCAGAATGAGGCACGTGTCATCATTCGGGAGGCAAACATTGGTATCGATCCCGTCGAATATCACTGAGAGCTTGTAACGATACTCCTTTGGGTACCGACTGGCCTGCCAGCCCGTGGGAGAAATTCCAGCATCCACTGCCTCCAGGCTCAGAAGGTTTGTGATGTTCTTTACGCGCACCCTACAGGAGTCGTTTAAACTCGCTGGCGATGCCGGGTCGAATCCCAGATCGGCGCCCATACTGGAATAATAGAACTCGAAGAACCCTAGCAGCGGAACCTGTGGGAAGACATCCTTGATGAACAATGCTTCACCCCAACCGGGGTGAGCGTAAATGATGTCCGGCAGAAATCCCTCCGCCTTCAACTCACCCAGCACCCGCGCGACCTGCTGCCCGTGCAGAACGGCTCTTTCGGTACCGACAAGATAGCGGTGCGTGCTGCGAGCGGGCTCACGCCGGGGCGCGTAGGTGATTCGCCGCACGCCAGGAATGTCCACGTCACGCCGTCGTGTCAGAAAGACGACTTCGTTGTCAGCGTCGGCCGCCAGATGACGCGCCAGGTGCTTGAACTGACCGGGCATATTCTGGTGGATGAAAACGATCCGCATCCTGGCTGTCCGTCTGCCCCAGCCTCGCCGAGCCCTAGGCTGGGCATTGCCTGCGCCAGTCCACCCCATAAGCCATAAATGAAGCCTTAATGCAAAATTATTCACTAACAGCCTCGTGCCATCACTTGTCGGGCTGAAGGCTGATCGGACGACCGCCGTGCTGCTCCGGCGCCACTGGTACAACGCCTCCACGGCCGATTATGGAGATCGCGGAGTTCCCCCAGCACAGCCGAAGATCACCAGCAGTTGAGCCCTTGTGGCGCCTAGCCCTCGACTCCCCGTCATGGCGTGTTCTAGGTTTGTTCGGTTGTTTGGGGGGTGGCGATGGAAGCGGATGGGCGAGAGGATCGAGATCGGTCCTTGGGATGGCGGGTGGACGTGGTGAGCAAGCTCACGGCCGAGCTCCTCAGGCGAAGTGGCGTGCCGGAAGAGAAGGTACGGGCCCTGCTGCAGGCCTTCGGCGGCAGCGCGATGATGCCGCTCTACAGCGCCGCGAACGAGATCATCCGCGACATGCGGGGCCAGCCCTTCGCCGAGTTCCGCATTGGCCCGCCGCGTAACTTCGGAGTGGAAGCGGCGCCGGCAAATCTGGGTTATGGTCCTGGCATGTGTGGCCGCTACACGATTCACAGCTCCCCGTCGCTGATTGCCGAGCGCTTCGGCGTCACCGGATCGCTACCAAACTTCGAGCCTCGATATAATGCGGCGCCCCTGCAGCAGCTCCCGGTCATCCGATTCAACTCGGAGACCAAGGAGCGGCGCCTCGACCTGCTGCGCTGGGGGTTGGTGCCGTCCTGGGCCAAGGACCCCACCATCGACAGCCGGATGATCAACGCCCGGCAGGAGACCGTCCGCACCTCGGGCGCCTTCAAGACCGCTTTCGCCAAGCGGCGCTGCCTGGTGCCAACGGACGCCTTCTACGAGTGGAAGAAGCTCGACGCCAAGACCAAGCAGCCCTACGCCATCGCCATGGCGGACCAGTCGCTCTTCGCGTTCGCGGGCCTCTGGGAAGGCTGGAAGAACCCGGCGACCCAGCTGTGGGAGCACACCTACACGATCATCACGGGTGAGCCGAACGCGGTTGCCGCGCCGATCCACGACCGCATGCCTGCGATCCTGCCACCAGACGCGTGGGGCCAGTGGCTCGGCGAGGAGGAGGCGAGCCCGGACGAGCTCGCCGCGCTGCTCAAACCCTATCCAGCCGAGGCAATGACTGCCTGGCCAGTGCACAGGGACGTCGGCAACGTGCGGAATGACCGGCCGGATCTGATCGAGCGGCTCAACTCGGCTTAGTTGCAACCCAGCCCGTAGCAGGGGCGCTGTGTTCCATAGGGGTTCATGTACGGAGTGCCGCGCGACGGCGCCTGGTATGCCGGGCTGCGAGTGCCCGGCTGACCGGTGTAGGGGTTCACGTTGCCCCGCGTTGTCCAATTATCGAGCGTCGTGCCGTTCGGCGAGGATCGCACGTGCGGCTGGACATAGGTGCCGTCGCGGCGCGTGTACCCCCTGACATAGGAATCCGCCAAGGCGGGCATAGCCGTGGCGACAAGCGCCAGGCAGAGCAACAGACGTTTCATGATCAACCCTCCCTGTTTTGTCCGATACGCTATCCTCACCACTTTTACGTGTCGAGTCATGAGAAGGATTCGCGACAGAACCACCGGCATGGCACGGGAAATGCCGGCCGAAAGTCGCCATGGTGGCCTCGATACCATGCGGTATGATCAGCCACCGCGCCGCGGCACTCCCGATTCGGCAGCACGGAGACGACGTTACCCAGCATGCGGCGATGCGCGCGGATGATCCGCTCGAGCAGGGCGACTGCGCGGGCGCAGCCACTTGGCGGCCGATCAGCGCGGCAATCGGCGAGTGCGGAACGCCAATCGACCGAGGATACGCCCTGCAATGATCAGAGCAGGAAGGCGCGCTCGCTGTGGCGGGTGAGCGCGGACATCGAGACGAAGCGGCCTAACTCGCAGTGTGCCTCGGTCGCCAGCCAATCCAGCTCGGCCTCGGCTTCCACCTCGGGAACGTCACGGTACCAGCTCTTGACCCGGCCACGCTGGCCATCGCACCAGCGATAGCCGCGGGCCTTCAGCATCTCGCGGTGCTCGAAGGCGCTGCCGATCGCCCAGACTCGTGCTGTTCGGCATCGTGCCTGCTCGAGCAGGGCGGAGAGCGCAAGGTGCCCGGTTTCCGGGAGCGGCTGGGCCAGCATGTGCAGGAGCGCGAGGCAGTCGTCCTCGGCCCGATGCGCCGCATAGAAGAAGCCGAGTCGGTAGGCGAGATAGTCCAGCTTCGTAGAGGCCACGCCCTCGTCCGCCCATGCGATCTCGGCATGCGAGCAGGCCCAGGGCTTGTTCGCGAAGCCCGGAATGCGCTCTTCAAGCCTCGGCCGGTCAAAGGCGGCGTTGTGGGCGCTGACCAGCGAGCTGTCGATCAGGATCGACTCGACTGCGCCATCATCAATGCGCTGCCCGTGGACGATGTCATCGGTGATGCCGGTCAGCTTCGTCACATCGGGCGGGATTGGCCGGCCTGGGTCCTCATACCATGACCAGCTGCCGAGGGCCTCGAACACCCGTCCGCATTCGACCCCGTACCGGAACTTGACCACTGCGAGCTGGATGATCGGATCGTCGGCGCTGAGGCCCGTCGTTTCGGTGTCGACGACCAGGCCGATGCGGGTCGCACAGCCGTCGTGCTCGTGATAGCGCGGCCGTGGCTCGAATTTGCGCAGGACGACATAGCGATCGCTCGCCTCGAGCAGAGCCGCCGCCGACTCGAGATCGACTCCCATGGTCAGCCCTGCCATACAACCGTCTGGATCGTGCCAGGCAACGCAGAGCGCGGAGGAACCTTGTGGTTCCACCTGCTGGCGGCGTGCGTTCCGATGACCATCGCCGGGATGCAGTCCTGCCCCGTCATACCGTTCGGCCCCACCGTGATCCGCAGCAAGAGCCTCTCCCATCCATGACCCCCAAGCCACAGGGCTATACCAGATGCCGTTGACGGTGCGGGTCTTCTCGCGGGCCGAGATCGAAACCGGCGCCGCCTGTGGCACAGACGCACTGATCTCGATCCGCAGCACCTCGTCGCGCGCGCCCTCGCGTGAGCTGGATGCTGCGGTCGCACAGGCCGTGCTTGGTGATGTGGAGGCAATCCTGGTCCTGCGCTTTGACGACATCGGCGTACCTGAGCTGGGACGCCAGACCGGGCCGCCGGACGAACAGGCCGCACAGGCGCTCGATTTCGTGCGGAGGCTGCGTGCCGACCAGCCCGACGCTTGCCTCGCCATCCACTGCGAGAAGGGCCGCAGCCGTTCGGCGGCGATCGCGCTGGGCGTGTTGGCGGATGAGCTCGGCCCAGCGGAAGAGGCTGAGGCCGTCTCCCGACTGCTCAGGACCGACCTGGACAGTCGAATGGCCCCGAACCCCAGCCTTGTCTCGCTCCTGGACGGGAGGCTCTGGCGGTACGGAGCTCTCGAGGCGGCCCTCGCAGCGGCCTCGCCTTCCTATGTCGCAGCAAGGGAGCACTGGCAGCGGATTGCCGCGGATCCCGAGGGGACGAAGGCCTGGACGGCCCAGAGGCAGCAACGCCGCCGCAACGAGTACAACCAGGATGGTCCTGGTGACTGGTAGGCGCGGACGCCCCTGGTGGTGCACAGCGGGCGCACGAACACCCGGACACGGAAGCCTGAACGGCCGCAGATGCGGCTCAACCGAAGGGGTTCACTGCAGTGCCGGGAGGCTTCGGCGGCGCGACGCCGTCAGGCAGCTCCGCATCCGCCTCAAGCGTTGTGACCACCGCGTCGATCACAGCCTTGAGAGCCCTGGCCTTCTCCAACCCTTTGCGGTCGCGAGTCAGGTCGACCGAGCCGAAGACCGCGACGCGGTCTTCTCGGTTCTCCACATTGAGGTCCCCCAGGGTCAGCGTCTGGTTCTCGTTCGCGAACGGTCTGAAGGCGGATCCGGACTTCTTCTTCGCCATGAGAGCTCCAGCTCAACGGGTCAGCTGCTCGATCAACCCCTTGAGGATCCCCTCGGGCCCATCCTGAGGGGTTTTGCCGCGCCGGCGCTCGCCCGGCAGCCGCGGGTCGGGAAGATCCACAACCCGAGTTCGGGCGCTGCCCTGGAGGGCAGGAAACGGGTTGATGCCAGCAATCGTGCTTAACTCCTTGATGGAAACCTCGCGCCACTCCTGCACGGGTCCGTTCTCAACGACGTAGGCCCCAGCCAATCCCGTCCTTGGCACATAAATGGCCTTCCACAGCCGCGTTGGTACGAAGACCCGCTCGTTGATGCGCCGCAGCGTCTCACCCTCGAAGAGGGCGCCGCTGACGACAAAGGCTTCGCCGCCGTCCCGAGCCAAATCGCGTGCGACGGCTTCGATGCCGGCCCATACCCCCCGGTTCGACTGCGGGTCCTGGGGAACCATGTTGGCGAGGGAAAAGCTCTCGGCCTGCGCAGGCTTGCTCGGCATGTCGGCCGCCGGCGCGAGATGCCCGCGATCGAACCCCGATCGGGCATAGTCGGCGAGTTCGGCTCGCTCGTCCGCAGGCAATCGGGCTTCCGGATGAAAGCTGTCCTCCCGCGGCGTATCGGCGGCCCGCTGCAGGCCGGAGTGGGTCAATCGCTCCGCCACCCAAAGCGGTGTCCGGGTCAGCCCGGAATGCAGGACCGCGAAGGCCCTGAAGCACAGCAAACGCGTCTTGGGAGCGAGTTTCGGATTAGCGATCTCGGGGGCCGAGGAGCCATGGAAATGTTGCGGACACGCGGCATCTGCGGCATTGGCCGGCTGGCCGACGAGGATCAGGGCAATCAGGCTCGCCGCAAGCAAGGTCTTCACGAGGGCGCCTCCCGCAGAAACTTCGAAACAGGTACAAGGCCAGCACGGGGCGCGCCTGGTGTCGGTCCGTGCCGTTCTCCCTCACCTGCTAACCGTATCCCATTGCGTGATCGCTTCCGATCGTGATGGTGCGACCTGCGCCGACGGCGGCATGTCACTGAGCAGGATCCAGTGTCTCCTGGTCCACACCAAGCACGGCCGTTGTGCCGATGACCGCGCAGGATTGAGGACTGGAGAGCTCCTCCCTACGGCGGGGAAGCGACGAGCAATGTGCCTTTCATGAAACGCTGTTCGGCGAATCAGCGCCGCCTCGAAGGCCGTTCCATTCCGGCACCTGCTGGTCCTGAGCCAGCCTGAGGCGCCGCCACTCGAGGCCCGAGAACACCTCCTCTGCCGTTGCCGCGCCGGCGAGTGGCAGCGCCGCCGAGGCCTCCCGTCGAAACCGCGCTTGGAGACCGGAATCCGCGAGCCATGCGTCCTGCCACCATGCGACGACTCGAGATCTCGCCTCGGCCAGCGCGCGAGCGGACGGCAATCGGTCCCGCTTCTGACGCTGGTTAACTCGACGGCTGGCAGGAAGCAGGTTCCACAGGTCGCCGCATGGCCAAGCGGACCAAGGAAGACAGTGGTCGATATCCAATGCGGACATTGGAACGACATCCCCGGACCAGACGCAGGCGAGGGGCCGGCCTGACCTGGTGATGCGCCGGGCTGCCAACTTGGCCAACCCTGTGTCACGCACCGGGTCTTGCCAGGTCAGCGCCGATTCGACTTCGCCTGGCGCAACAGGCCGTCCCATCCGTTCGCCGTAGCCGCGCACGAGGCGTGCCCACTCGGCCACAAGAACAGGCTCGACCCATGCCGATAGCCTCTGGAGCGAGCGCCAGAGATGACCCGGCACGCGCAAGCTGCCCATGCTGCCCAGCGTGGCCGCGTCCAGGACGAGCTCGCCCTTCGCGGGAGCGATCCGAGACAAGCGCGGTACGAACACCTGCCCGCCGCCATTCGGATAGCGGGTATGATGGGCCGGCATGCGCGCGATCGTGTCGCGCGCCTCGCGCAAGGCAGTCGCGACTGCGTCGGCGCGCTCGCCGGAGAATACGGCTCCGATCCGGATGTCCGAGGCCATGACACCAAGGGGGTGCAGCGAGCGGAATCCCGGGCCGCAGAACCCGAGCCGGTGGAGCCCGTCGTTGCCAGGCGCCTGCGGCAGCCGCGCTGTGAGGAGGGGGAGATAAGCCTGCAGCCAATGCAGCGCGACAGCTCCCAGCGGCACCTCGACCGCATCCTCGCCTGGCGCCTCCGACACGAGGCCGGAAGCTGTGTCGGCAACCCGTGCGACAGCGCGCAGCAAGGCAAGCTTGTAGGTCGAGGACTTGCTGTCGTTGAGAATGATGCCACGGAGCAGGGCGAGTGAGCCCGATCCATCATCGGGCATGCGTAGGCAGACGGAGGTCCAGCGTACATCCGACCTGCCGAGGCAGTCGGCCTCCTGGGACACCCTGACGACGGACAGCCCGTGGTCCTGTGCCAAGGCCTCGATCTCGCCAAGTGGAGCCGGCCACATCCTGCGCTCGGGATCGCCGGGGCCATTGCGCAAGGTCATGAGCAGCAGGCCGCCCGGCTTCAGGAGCGCGGCTATCTTCCTGAAGGCGCGAGGGCGCT
The DNA here is from genome assembly GCF_017355985.1 of Arenibaculum pallidiluteum. Classification (GTDB taxonomy): domain Bacteria; phylum Pseudomonadota; class Alphaproteobacteria; order Azospirillales; family Azospirillaceae; genus Arenibaculum; species Arenibaculum pallidiluteum. Next base: position 46,241 of record NZ_JAFIQU010000023.1, on the reverse strand, counting down.
CGTCTGGGGCAACATGCATCCATACGGCACTCAACAGCACGAGATCGAACGACAGTCCCAGCCGTTGGACGGCTCTCAGATCCGGCAGTGTATCGTCGACCCATCGCACCGGCACGTCTGGACGGAGACGGCAGGCCTCCGCTCTCATGCCGGCCGAGGGCTCGACGGCCACCGTGTCGTAGCCGCACGAGGCTAACCACGCGGCATCACGCCCGGTCCCCGCACCGATGTCGAGGGCGAGCCCCGGGCCGCGCCGGATAAAGGGAACGAACGGGGCGAGAACATCGTCGGCGGACACGGTCTCGTAGCTGCCGGCAAGGCGGCTAGCGAGGCGATCATAGGCGGCGACGATATCCTGGGCTGATGTCACGCGATGGCCTTGAAGCGCTCGAAACGCATAGCCAGCCTGTCGCGATCCGGCATGTCCTGCGCCCTGACCGGCGTCCGGAGCCGACCGCCATGCTGGCGCTTGAGGGCTTCGAGCATTGGGCCGTCGTTCTGGTCCATCAGTCTTGGCGAGACGTGGATCCCCAGGTCCGGATCGATGCCAATCAGGTGCGCGTCGAAGGCGGCATGGTGGATCTTCGACAGGGGTATGCCGTTGCGCACCACGGGTTGCCCCAACAGCTCGTGCGTGTCCGACACAATGTGGGCTGCGTCCAGCAGAAGCGGCTCCGGGAGGCCGGAGAGGGCGCACCTTCCCTGGTATGCCGTGATGACGGCTTCGCGAAATGAGGCTTGGTGGAGCCGTTGCTTCACCTGGCGCAAGGCGTAGCGGCGCTCTGCTACCGTCTCAGGGGGCGCCAAGGATCTCTGCTCCGGAGGACTGAAGGCCACGCGGGCCTTCAGCGATACTGCGTCCCAGCCCGTGATGAAGGTCGGCAGTAGCGCTTGGTAGCGTCCCGGCGCGATTCCGAGGAAGTAGATGAGCGGAACTTGGTTCTCATAGGCGTCGCGAAGCCACCGGTTATCCGCGGCTTCTGGATTCCGCCCCATGAAAGCGTACTCGACCGCCTCGTCACCGTCATAGATCTGACGGTGCACATCGCGCTGGTCGTCGTACCAGACTCGACCGCCGGGTTTCGGGAATACGGTCTTGATCGAAAGCAGGAAGCGCGCTTGCCGCGGCTTGAATATCCCGCGCTGCGGATTGATCAGCGGGACGCGTTCGCCGCGGTGGGTGAACCCCGGCGCAAGATCAGTATGCGTGAGATATGCATGCGACTCCGAGAGACGGCGGACATGCTCGAAAGCCGCCATCCTCAAAGCTGTGTCAGGCGCAGGCTCATCCATCGCGGGCAGGCATCCACATCCAGGTCCGGCGATGGTGCCACGAGACCGCGGTAGGTGGGAGAGCCCACGGAGGCATGATCATAAAATGTGTCCTTTCGGGCTTCAGGACCGCTCACTGTGCGTAACTGCAGCTAGTCGCCTCGCAAAAGATTGCGAAGAACTGCCGAGGTGCCGGAGGCGAGGCCCGATAAATTCACGACTTACGCCAGTCCGTTCGGATCGGCTACGGCGTGCCACACACCTTTTGGCGGTCACCGCGCCGGACGGACCCAGCGTCGCTGCGAGTCTTCAGTCCGCCTGACCTGAGCACCACCAGACCCACCCGGGAGGCCGGGCGTATAGCCCGCTGCCTTGCCGTACGGGTTCCTGTCGACGTAGTGGACGGCTACGACTTCCGGTGCCTTTGCCCCGACGGCGATGGAACAGAAGATCACGTCTCCGGCCTGCAGGTCATCCTGCCGGAGGTCGAGCACAGAGGCGGGAAGGAAGGCGTCCGGCGAGCCGTCGGACACCTGCACGAAGCCAAAGCCTTTCTGCGGATCGAAGAACCGAACCATGGCTTCGACGTCTGCATGAGTGACTGTGCCTATCGGAGTTCTGGATTGCTCGATGGGGTCGTTCATGAACCTGGCTTGCTGGCAAATGGATAACCGCGCCGCATGCTGGTGAACTGGAGCTGTGCAGCATGGAATGCGCGGCGATGCAGCGATCTGAGGGCAGATTGCGCCCTGACCTGTCGCAGAGGCCGAGATTAGCGAGACCGAGGGCTCCTGCCTATGCCGGCAAGGCCGGGCCCCATCAAAATCTGATGGGGGTCCTCAGTCCTTCGGCCGCTTTCGTCGTGGCAGCTCAGCGGTTCCCTCGATGACCAAGTCCGCCAGCATGTCGGCGGGGTGTGTCTCTAGGGCACGCGCCAAGTCGACCACCATCGCGAGCGAGGGGCTCGAGCGGCCACGTTCGAGGTCGCTGAGATACGGCGAGCTCATTCCGGCGCGGAACGCCAGCTCCTCCTGTGAGAGGCCTTTAGCCGTACGCAGATCACGAAGAATGGCGCCAAACTGAATGGCGATGCTGTCCATCCATGCGAATGCACGGCGTTGCAGCAGCATTCACCATAAGATATATCTTAAGTCCTGCAGGCAGACTTGATCGGCTGGTTGGTCACCCAGGCGGAAGCCGGAATGGTCCGCAGGCTGCCAAACGTTCGAAGGACACCCTCGGGTAGCAATTCATGTCGAACCCCATCGCTGAGCCCTCACCAGCGACGTCCCCGACGGACGGACGCTGTTGGTCGATCATGTCCGTTCTGTCCGAGAAATACGCGGAACTCGACGCGCGCCGGGCACAGCTTTCACAGCAAATGGCTGCACTCGACCAGGAACTGGTCTGTCTTGAAGGTGCCATGCGAGTTTTCCGCAGCGCTGACTTACGGGCATCGCAGTCACCCCCGAAACCATTTCCTTCCGTTCGGTACTGGGATTTGGCGCGTCACGAGATCAAAGAAGAAGTGATGCTAATTCTGCGCAGTGCCATCACGCCTCTGTCGACCCCCGAGCTTGCGAAAACTATCTGCACCAGACGACAAATAACCCTCTCAGGTCCTCACTTTCACAGACTTGGCCTAATGGTACTTTCCTTCCTTCGACGCTGCGAGGCGACAGGGATCGCGAGCGAGGTTGGACGCACAACCAATAACGCTGTTCTCTGGGAGTTGACATCAAAGAGTGAGAGTTGATAATTTGCGATTTTCAAGATATTTTCAGATATGTTTAAGTACATCAGGCAGCTACTTCGAGTTCTGCCTCTCGATGGATGTCCCTAGTCGCGCACAGATCGTTACGAACCATGAAGATCGTGGTCGGAACTCGATGAAGATGTTCCTGGACGATGAGCGCGATCCCGTCGGAACGGGCTGGGTCGTGGTCCGATCTGTGGCCGAGGCGATCGCCTGGGTCGAGATGCACGGGTGGCCGATCTACGTCAGCTTTGACAACGATCTAGGCGACGGTCAGGCCGAGGGCCGGAGATTCGCAGACTTCTTAATTGAGAGGGATCTCGATCACGGTGACATGCCCGAGAGTTTTGGGTTCTACGTTCATTCCCAGAATCTGGTGGCGAGGCAAGCGATTGAAGGAAAATTGCGGGCGTATTTGAGCATCAGAATGCAGCGTTGAAGGTCTCGACGCTCGCAGTGTCTCGGACCAGCTCGGTGCCAAGAATCGGAGTGGCTGGACCCGCCTGCCCCCGGGTGCCCACAGGTCCCCTCGCTTCCTGTCCCAGCCCGCCTGCGCGCTCGAAAGCGCGCGGGCTGGGCACAGTCCGCTCGGCGCTGCGCGCCTGTGGACTCCGGGTACAGGCTAGGTTCTATGCACTTGAATACGGTTTCGCTAAACGTGAAAAGCAGCCATTTCGACCTGCCCATCGCCCTGGGGCTGCTGACGGCCATGGGCGTGCTGCCGCTGGACGAGATGACAAGCTACACCGCCCTGGGCGAGCTGGCGCTGGACGGCTCGATCCTGCCGGTGGCAGGGGTGCTGCCGGCTGCGATCGGCGCGTTGGCGCGCGGCCGGGGGCTTATCTGCCCCTCGGCCTGCGGGGCCGAGGCCGCCTGGGCGGGCGAGGGGCTGGAGGTGCTGGCGCCGGCCTCGCTGATCGCGCTGGTGAACCATTTCAAGGGAACGCAGGTCCTGTCCCCGCCGAAGGCCGAGCTGGCCGAGACGCCCGGCCGGATTCCGGACCTGCGCGACGTGCGGGGGCAGGAGACCGCGAAGCGCGCGCTCGAGGTCGCGGCGGCAGGTGCCCATAATCTGCTGATGACCGGCCCGCCGGGCAGCGGCAAGTCCATGCTCGCCCAACGCCTGCCGGGCCTTCTGCCGCCGATGGAGCCCGCCGAGGCGCTGGAGGTCTCCATGATCCACAGCGTGGCCGGCCGGCTGGAGGGCGGGCGGCTGCTGCGCCGCCGGCCCTTCCGCGACCCCCATCACGGGGCCTCGCTGCCCGCCCTGGTCGGCGGCGGCGCGAGGGCCAGGCCCGGCGAGATCAGCCTCGCCCATGGCGGGGTGCTGTTCCTGGACGAGCTTCCGGAATTCCCGCGCCAGACGCTGGAAGCGCTGCGCCAGCCGCTGGAAACCGGCACGGTCACCATCGCCCGGGCCGCCGCCCATGTGACCTATCCCGCCCGCTTCCAGCTCGTCGCGGCCATGAATCCCTGCCGGTGCGGGCATCTGGACGACCCGGCCCACGCCTGCGCGCGGGCGCCGAAATGCGCGGTCGACTACCAGGCCAAGATCAGCGGCCCGCTGCTGGACCGCATCGACCTGCATGTGGACGTGCCGGCGGTCGCCGTCGCCGACCTGTCGCTGCCCGCGGCCGGGGAGGGCACGGCCGAGGTGGCCGCCCGGGTCGCGGCGGCCCGCGAGATCCAGCACGGCCGCGCCCGCGAGCTGGCCCGGGATGCCGGCGAGGGCGCCACGGCCCCGCGCAGCAATGCCGAGCTGTCGGGCGCGCTGCTGGAGGCCGCGGCCACGCCGGACGAGCCCGGCAGGCACCTGCTGGTCGAGGCGGCCGAACGCTTCGGCCTCTCGGCCCGGGGCTACCATCGCGTGCTGAAGGTCGCGCGCACCCTGGCCGACCTCGACGGCGGGGGCGGCGTGCGCCGCGCCCATGTCGCCGAGGCGCTGTCCTACCGGCGCATGGAGCCCACGGCCTGAGGCTCCGCGAGTCCTCCGGGCATGCCGTCGCCCCCTTTCGCCGACGCCCCGCCACCGCGCCGTGCATGCGATCTGGGTCCTTCTGCTGTTCACACTCCGTCGGAGCATGGAAGACACGTCATCGGCACGGCGAGGGGACCCGCAGATGAGTCAGGACAACCAGGGGCGCAAACTCGGTCACGAGACGCGGATCGACGACGACAGGGGCGTTCAGCCGCGGTGGAAGATCATCGGGCCCGGCCTCGTCGTGGCGGCCACCGGTGTCGGCGCGGCCGACATGGTGGCCACGCTGACGGCCGGTTCGCGGTACGGCTACGGCCTGCTATGGGCCATCGTCGTCGGCGTGATCCTCAAGATCGTCCTGGTGGAGGGCGCGGGCCGCTACACGCTGGCGACGGGCTACACGATCTTCGAAGGCTGGCGCTCGCTGGGCCGCTGGACCACCTGGTACTTCGGGCCCTACATCATCATCTGGGGTTTGGTCTACGGCGCTTCCGCCATGTCGTCGACGGCGCTGCCCCTGGCCGCGCTGTTCCCGGCAATCGACCTGAAGGTCTGGGCGATCCTGATGGGCCTGGCCGGCTTCGTCATGGTCTGGTTCAACAGATACGCGACCTTCGAGAAGATCACGGCCGTCCTCGTGGGGGTGATGTTCGTCACCATCATCCTCCTGGCGGCGATCGCCCTGCCCAATCTTCCCGAGATGCTCGGCGGCCTCGTGCCCATCATCCCGGAGGGCGGTCTGCTGTACACGCTGGCCCTGGCCGGCGGCGTCGGCGGCACGATCACGCTGGCCGCCTACGGCTACTGGCTTCGTGAGAAGGGCTGGTACACGCCGAAGTGGATGCGGGTCATGCGCATCGACAACACCATGGCCTATGTCCTGACCGGCGTCTTCGTGATCTCGATGCTGATCGTCGGCGTCGAGGTCGTGCAGGCCGCGGGCGTCGCCCTGAGCGCCGGTGACGAGGGCCTCCTGGACCTGGCCGAGGTGCTGAAGGACCGCTACGGCACCGTGATCGGCAATGCCTTCCTGGTCGGCTTTTGGGCCGCCGCCTTCTCCTCCGTGATCGGCGTGTGGAACGGCGTCTCGCTGATGTTCGCCGACTTCTGGGGCAACATGCGCGGCATCGGCTCGGACCACCCGGACACCCGGGTCGGGGGCAAGTATTTCAAGTTCTACCTGATATGGCTGACCTTCCCGCCGATGCTCCTGCTGTTCCTGGACCGGCCGATCGGCCTGATCCTCGCCTATGGGGCGCTCGGAGCGCTGTTCATGCCGTTCCTGGCAATCACCCTGCTGGGGCTGCTCAACGGCCGGCGCATTCCTAAGGAGTGGTCGAACAGGCTGCACACCAACATCGCGCTGGGGATCACCGCCCTGCTGTTCCTGGTGCTGGGCATCCAGCAGCTCTGGAGCGCCATCGCCCCCGCCTTCGGCTGACACGCCGCGAGTGGCCCTGGCCCCGGCGGGCGTCGACCGCCATGATGGCGGCCCGAGAAAGCCGCCCGCCGGAGAACCCCGAGACGCCATGAAGACGAGCCTTCTGTCCTGGCAGGCCTGGGCGCTGCTGTCCGCAGCCTTCGCCGCCCTGACCGCGATCCTCGCCAAGCTCGGCGTCGCCGGCGTGAACCCGGACTATGCGACCTTCCTGCGCACGGTCGTGGTGGTGCTGGTCCTGGGCGCGATCGTCGCCGGCACGGGGCAGTGGCAGCCGCCCGCAACCGTCCCGCCGCGCACGCTCCTTTTCCTGGCGCTGTCCGGGCTCGCCACGGGCGCGTCCTGGCTCTGCTACTTCCGGGCGCTGAGCCTGGGCGACGCCGCGCGGGTCGCGCCGATCGACAAGCTCAGCGTGGTGCTCGTCGCGGTCTTCGGCGCGACGCTGCTGGGCGAGCGGCTGTCCCTGGTCAACTGGATCGGCGTCGGCGCCGTGGCGCTGGGCACGATGCTGGTTGCGCATCGGGGCTGAGGGAGACCGACCGGGGCCGACCCGGGAGACCGGTCGGACGGGGCAGGGGCCGCCGGGACCGGTGCATTGGGGTGAGGCTCGTCGTCGGGGATCCCGGCGGGCGGGCGGGCCGTGCTAGACCCCCGGCATGTCCATCCCCGCCCGGCTGCACATTCTGTCGATCGTCGTGGCGACCGCGCTGCCTGCGCTGCTGGCAGGCCCGGCGCCGGTGGCCGCGCCCGCCGCGGACGGAGGCAGGCCGCGGGAGTTTGTGATGCCGCCGGCCGGGCCCGCCGGCGAGCCGCCGCCCCGGGCGGCGCCACGGGCGCGGGTCGAGACCTCCATGCCGGGGGCCGACGCAGCGGCGGACCAGCCCTTCGCGATCGCCTGCACGGCCGAGGAGGCGGCCTTGATCGAGCCGCGCGGGAACGCGCCGCGCGCGGCGCCCCGCTGCCCCGAAGGCGCCTTCACCGTCCTGGCCGAGGAGCCCTGAGCCCCGGAGGGCGTTCGTCCGGACGCCCAGGCGCCCCGTGTCAGTCGCGGGGCCGTTGCAGCATGGGGCCGAGCGGCCGGCCGCCGAGCACGTGCAGGTGCAGGTGCGGTACGTCCTGGTGGCCGTCGCGCCCGGTGTTGGCGAGCACCCGATAGCCGGTCTCGGCAAGGCCGGCTTCGCGCGCGACGCGGCCGACCATGCGGGTCAGCGCCGCTTGCTCGGCGTCGGTCGCCCGGGCCGAGAAGTCGTCCCAGGACAGGTAGGCGCCTTTCGGGATCACCAGCACATGGACCGGCGCCTGCGGGTTGATGTCGTGGAAGGCCAGGGTGTGCTCGTCCTCGGCGACCTTCTTGCAGGGGATCTCCCCGCGCAGGATCCGGGCGAACACGTTGTTCGGGTCGTACATCAGCTCGCTCCCCCGTGCTTGCGCGCCTTCTTCTCGTCGATGCCGCTGGTGCCCTCGCGCCGGGCCAGGATCGCCCAGACATCCCCGGGCACGACCCCGCACTGCGCCCAGAGCACCATCAGGTGATAGAGAAGATCCGCGGATTCCTCGGCCAGCTTCGCGGGATCGCCGCGCATGGCCTCGATCACCGCCTCGACCGCCTCCTCGCCGAGCTTCTGGGCGATCTTGGGCGTGCCCTTGTGGAACAGCTTGGCGGTGTAGGACGTCTCGGGATCGGCGCCGCGCCGCGAGGCGACGGTGGCGAACAGCCGCTCCAGCACTTCGGCCCGGGGGACCTCGGCCCGGGGGCCGGCGGGGTTCTCAGCCATGCTCGCTCATCCGCATCGGTATGCCCGCCGCGGCCATGTGGGCCTTGGCCTGGCGGATCGAGAAGATCCCGAAATGGAAGATCGAGGCGGCGAGCACCGCCGTGGCCCCGCCGTCGCGGACGCCCTCGACCAGGTGCTCCAGCGTGCCGACGCCGCCCGAGGCGATCACCGGCAACCGCACGGCGTCAGAAACCGCCCGGGTCAGCCCGATGTCGAAGCCGCTGCGCGTACCGTCCCGGTCCATGGAGGTCAGGAGGATCTCGCCGGCGCCGAGCTCGGCCATGCGGCGCGCCCAGTCGATGGCGTCCAGCCCCGTGGGCTTGCGCCCGCCATGGGTGAAGATCTCCCACTTGCCGGGGCCGGTGGCCTTGGCGTCGACCGCAACCACCACGCATTGGCTGCCGAACTTCTCGGCGGCCTCGCGCACGAAGTCCGGGCGGTTCACCGCCGCCGTGTTGATGGAGACCTTGTCGGCGCCGGCCAGCAGCAGCCGGCGGATGTCCTCGACCGTCCGGACGCCGCCGCCCACGGTGAGCGGCATGAAGACCTGCTCGGCGGTCCGGCGAACCACGTCGTACAGCGTGTCGCGCCCCTCGTGCGAGGCGGCGATGTCCAGAAAGGTCAGCTCGTCCGCGCCCTCGCGGTCGTAGAGCCGGGCCTGCTCGACAGGGTCGCCGGCATCCACGAGGTCGACGAAGTTCACGCCCTTCACCACCCGGCCGTCCTTGACGTCCAGGCAGGGGATCAGCCGCATCTTCATCATGGCGCCGGGCTCCCAAGGATCTGGAGCGCGGCGGCGGGATCGATGCGCCCGTCATAGAGCGCGCGCCCGCAGATCACGCCCTCGATGCCCGCGGATTCCTGCGCCTTGAGAAGCCGCAGGTCGTCCAGGCTGGACACCCCGCCCGAGGCGATCACCGGCGTCGTCAGCGCGAAGGCGAGGTCGGTGGTCGCCTCGACATTGACGCCGCGCAACGCGCCGTCGCGGTCGATGTCGGTGTAGACGATGGCCGCGACGCCCGCGTCCTCGAAGCGCATGGCGAGGTCCAGCGCCCGGATCTCCGAGGTCTCGGCCCAGCCCTCGACCGCCACGAAGCCGTTGCGCGCATCGATGCCCACCACGATCCTGCCCGGGAACCGGCGGCAGGCTTCCCTGACCAGGGCGGGATCGCGCAGCGCCACCGTGCCGAGGATCACGCGCCGCACGCCGTGGCCGAGCCAGGCCTCGATGGTCGCCATGTCGCGGATGCCGCCGCCGAGCTGTACCGGCAGGTCCGTGGCGGCAAGGATCGCCTCGACCGCCGCGGCGTTCTTCGGCCGGCCCGCGAAGGCCCCGTCCAGGTCGACCAGATGCAGCCAGCGGAAGCCCTGCGCCTGGAACGAGCGGGCCTGGTCTGCGGGATCGGTGTTGAAGACCGTGGCCTGGTCCATCTCGCCCCTCAGCAGGCGAACGCAGGCGCCCTCCTTCAGGTCGATGGCGGGGTAGAGGATCATGGGATCTGTCCGGACGGGTGGCTTTCGGGCGGCTCGGTGGCCGTCAGGTCCTTGTAGTAGAAATGACCGGTGACGTACCGGCCTTCCACCAGGGCGTAGTGGGGGTGCGTTCCGAAGCGGATGAAGCCCAGTCGCTCGTAGAGCGCCAGCGCCGCCGTCTGGGTCTCGCGGACATCGAGGTTCAGCACCTTGAAGCCGGCCTCGCGGGCCGCGGTCTCCACCGCGACGGTCAGCGCGCGCGCGATGCCGTGGCCGCGCGCCCAGGGGGCGACGAAGCTGGTGGTGAGCTGCGCCGTGTGGGCCTGCGCCTCGTTGTTGCGCGGCGGCCGGACGAGCTGGGCCGAGCCGCAGATCATCCCGTCGAGCCGGGCCACGAACAGCGTGCGCTCGGGCACCAGCAGCACCCCGCGCCAGTAGCGCTCCATCACCTCGCGCGGGGGCGGGACCAGCCAGCCGAAGCCGCCGCCATGGCGGATCGCCTCCTCGGCGGCGTCGCACAGCGCCTCCAGGTCCGAGGGCCGGAGCTTCTCCGCCTTCTGGACCAGGACGCCGCGCCGCAGCTCGCTCACGGCCGCCACCGCAGGAAGTTGGCGATCAGCGTCAGGCCGGTCGACTGGCTCTTCTCGGGGTGGAACTGGGCGCCGACCATGTTGTCGCGCCCGATCACGGCGGTGACGAGGCCGCCATAATCGACATGGGCCAGCAGGTGCCCGGGATCGGCCACGGCATAGCGGTAGCTGTGCACGAAATAGGCGTGGGCCCCCGGGGGGAGACCCGCGAGGACGGGGTGGTCCGGCCGGTCCAGGACCAAGTCGTTCCAGCCCATCTGCGGGATCTTCAGGGAAGGGTCGGCGGGCTCCAGCGGCACCACCTCGCCGGGGATCCAGCCGAGCCCGTCATGGGTCCCGTGCTCGAGCCCGCGCGAGGCCATGAGCTGCATCCCCACGCAGATCCCGAAGAACGGCACGCCGCGGCGGAGCACGGCTTCGCCGATCGCCTCGACCATGCCGGGGACGGCCGCGAGGCCGCGCATGCAGTCGGCGAAGGCGCCCTGGCCGGGGAGCACGATGCGGTCGGCGCGCCGGACGCGCTCGGCGTCGGCGGTGACCTCGACGGGGCCGCCGGCGCCGGTCTCGGCGACGGCGCGCTCGAAGGCTTTGGCGGCGGAGCGGAGATTGCCCGATCCGTAGTCGACGACGGCGATGGTCATGGCGCCCTCAGAGCGAGCCGCCGAGGACGCCCTTGGTCGAGGGCACGGCATCGGCCTTCCGCGGATCGATCTCGACTGCCGCGCGCAGCGCACGCGCAAGCGCTTTGAAGCAGCTCTCGACGATGTGGTGGTTGTTCTCGCCGTAGAGCGTCTCGACGTGCAGCGTGGCGCCGGCGGCGACCGCGAAGGCCTGGAACCACTCGCGGAACAGCTCGGTGTCCATCTCGCCGATCTTGTCGCGCGTGAAGGCGACCTTCCAGACGAGATAGGGCCGGTTCGACAGGTCGATGGCGACGCGGGTCAGCGTCTCGTCCATGGGGATCAGCGCGTCGCCGTAGCGGCGGATCCCGCGGCGGTCGCCCAGCGCCTGCGAGATGGCGGTGCCGATCGCGATGCCGCTGTCCTCGGTCGTGTGGTGGAAGTCGATGTGCAGGTCGCCCTCGGCCCGCACGCGCAGGTCGATCAGCCCGTGCCGCGAGAGCTGCTCGAGCATGTGGTCGAGGAAGCCGACGCCGGTCTTGACGTCGTAGGCGCCCGCGCCGTCGAGGTCGAGTTCGACCGCGATGCGCGTCTCGGTCGTCGCGCGCTCGAGCTTGGCGCGGCGCGCTGGGGTCTTCGGGGCTGCGTCCATGCGCGCTTTCTAGCAGAACATCCGGGCGAGGCGCCAGCGGAAGGGTTCCGGTGCCGCCGGGGCGGACGCGCATGGACCGCCGTCCTTGACCCGCCACCTCCGCCGGCCAACATGTCGGGGATCCCAGAAGGCGGCGAGGTCCCGTTCCCCCACCATGAGTTCCAACGATCCCATCCAATGGCACGGCACCACGATCCTTTCGGTCCGCAAGGACGGCAAGGTCGTGATCGCGGGCGACGGCCAGGTCTCCATGGGCCAGACCGTGATGAAGTCCAATGCGCGCAAGGTGCGCCGCCTGGCCGGCGGTGGCGTGATGGCCGGCTTCGCCGGCGCCACGGCCGACGCGCTGACCCTTTTCGAGCGGCTCGAGGCCAAGCTCGAGCAGTACCCGAACCAGCTGACCCGCGCCTGTGTCGAGATGGCGAAGGACTGGCGCACCGACCGCTACCTGCGCCGGCTGGAAGCCATGATGGCCGTCTCCGACGCCCAGGTCAGCCTAGTGCTGACCGGCAATGGCGACGTGCTGGAGCCCGAGGACGGGCTGATCGGCATCGGGTCCGGCGGCGCCTTCGCGCTGGCGGCCGCCCGCGCGCTGATCGACCGGCCCGACATGGACGCCGAGGCGATCGCCCGGCGCGCGCTGAAGATCGCCGCCGGAATCTGCGTCTACACCAACGAGAACCTGACCGTGGAGGTGCTGGAGGCGTGAGCCCCGGCGCCATTGAGAGAAGAGCCATGATCGCCACCGCCGCCTTCAGCCCGCGCGAGATCGTCTCGGAGCTGGACCGCCACATCGTCGGCCAGCACGAGGCCAAGCGCGCGGTCGCCATCGCGCTGCGCAACCGCTGGCGCCGCCAGCAGCTCCCCGAGGCCCTGCGCGAGGAGGTGCTGCCCAAGAACATCCTGATGATCGGCCCGACCGGCGTCGGCAAGACCGAGATCGCGCGCCGCCTGGCCAAGCTGGCCCAGGCGCCGTTCCTGAAGGTCGAGGCGACCAAGTTCACCGAGGTCGGCTATGTCGGCCGCGACGTCGAGCAGATCGTGCGCGATCTCCTGGACATCGCCATCGGCCTGACCCGCGAGCGCATGCGCAAGGAGGTCGAGGCCAAGGCCGAGCTGCGCGCCGAGGAGCGGGTCCTGGACGCGCTGGTGGGCGAGGGCGCCTCGGCCGAGACGCGCCAGAAGTTCCGCAAGATGCTGCGCGAGGGCTCGCTGAACGACCGCGAGATCGAGATCCAGGTTCAGGACAGTGGCGCGGGCGCGCTGCCGACCTTCGAGATCCCCGGCATGCCCGGTGCGCAGATGGGCATGGTCAACCTGCAGGAGATGCTGGGCAAGGCCTTTGGCGGCCGAACCAAGCCGCGCCGCCTGACCGTGGCCGAGAGCCACAAGGTCCTGATCGCCGAGGAGAGCGACAAGCTCCTGGACCAGGAAAAGGTCATCGCTGCCGCCATCGAGGCGACCGAGCAGAACGGCATCGTCTTCCTGGACGAGATCGACAAGATCACCGCCCGGTCCGAGCAGCGCGGCGGGGGAGACGTCAGCCGCGAGGGCGTGCAGCGCGACCTGCTGCCGCTGATCGAGGGCACGACCGTGAACACCCGCCACGGGCCCGTGAAGACCGACCACATCCTGTTCATCGCCTCGGGCGCCTTCCACCTGGCCAAGCCGTCGGACCTGCTGCCCGAGCTGCAGGGCCGCCTGCCTATCCGGGTCGAGCTGAAGGCGCTGACGCGCGAGGACTTCCGCCGGATCCTCACCGAGCCGGAGGCGAGCCTGCTGCGCCAGTACAAGGCGCTGATGGCAACCGAGCAGGTGACGCTGGACTTCACCGAGGAGGCGATCGACGAGCTCGCGCGGCTTGCCGCCGAGATCAACGGCACGGTGGAGAACATCGGCGCGCGGCGCCTGCACACCGTGCTGGAGCGCCTGCTGGAGGAGATCAGCTTCACGGCCTCGGACAATTCCGGACAGACCGTGGTGATCGACGGCGAGCTGGTGCGCCGCCGGGTGGCCGAGCTCGCCCGGAACAGCGACCTCAGCCGCTTCATCCTGTAGCGCGGGCCCGGGCAGGGCGACGGGACGGCCGCCATGGTCGCCGAGGTCATCGTCGCCGAGGTCATGGACGCGCTGGCCTGGATCGAGGCGGCGGGTCCCGTCGCCGCCCTGCGCCGCTCGCAATACGTCTATGCCCTGGTCAGCGCGGTGCACATCCTCGGGCTCGGCCTTCTGGTGGGCTCCATCGCCGTCGTCGACCTGCGCGTCGCCGGGATCCTTCGTCCTGCCCTCTGGCGCGAGGGGATCGCCGAGCTCGTCCCGCTCGCGCGGGCGGGATTCGGCCTGGCCGCGGTCACCGGCATCGTCCTGTTCTCGACCCAGGCGACGGAGTACGCGAGGAACCCTGCCTTCCTCACGAAGCTCGGTCTGATCGCGCTGGCGCTGGCCAATGTCGCGGCCTTCCATGCCGCGCTGCGCCGCCATCCCGCGGCCGGGCGGCCTGATGCCCGCCTCAGGGCCGGGGCCTGGGGATCGCTGACGCTCTGGACCGGCACGGTCCTGGCCGGCCGGCTGATCGGCTTCCTGTAGGAAAGCGGCAGGGCTGGCGGCGCGTCAGGCCGGCTTGGCCTCGGCTGTCCAGATGGGGTTCTTCAGCTTGCCCAGCAGCTCGGCATGGGCGGCAAGCTCCGCCTCGGTGGGAGCGTGAGGCCGCGGCGGCCGGGCGATGCGGGTGATCGTGACGGCGGCGGCGCTCTCGCCGTCGCTGCGCGCGGCGCCCAGCACCAGATCGGGCTGGCGGCCTCCGCGCAGCTCCAGATAGACCTCGCCCAGCAGCTGGGCGTCGAGCAGCGCGCCGTGCAGCACGCGGTTCGAGTTGTCGATGCCGTAGCGCCGGCACAGCGCGTCCAGGCTGGCCGGTGCGCCCGGGAACATGCGCCGGGCCATGCCGACGGTGTCGAGCGCGCGCGCCATGGGCATGGCCGGCAGGCCGAGCCGCACGAGCTCCGCGTTCAGGAAGTTCATGTCGAAGGCGGCGTTGTGGATCACCAGCGGATCGCCGCCGATGAACTCCAGGAAATCGCCCACGACCTCGGAGAAGACCGGCTCCTTCATCAGGCGCTCGGTGGTCAGCCCGTGCACCGCCACCGCCTCGGCCGGAACGTCCCGCTCGGGATTGATGTAGCGGTGGAAATGCACGCCGGTGGGAATGTGGTTGATCAGCTCGACGCAGCCGATCTCCACGATCCGGTGGCCCTGCAGCGGGTCGAAGCCCGTGGTCTCGGTGTCGAGCGCGATCTCACGCATGAATCGGACGCCATCCCGGCCGGCGGGGTAGGAAGGAAGGGGGCGGCCAGGCCCGGCCGCGCCGCCGCGCCAGCAGTGTGACGATCCGCTTCAGCGCCTTCAAGGTCGCAGAGCGCCCGAGCCCCGTCTGCACGACGAAATCCGCGCGCCGGCGCTTTTCCGCATCGGGCATCTGGCGCGCCAGGATGGCTCGGAACTTCGCTTCGGTCATGCCGGGGCGCGCCAGCACCCGCGCGCGCTGCACCGCGAAGGGGGCCGAGACCACGGCGACGACGTCGACCCGGCCTTCGGAGCCGCTCTCGAAGAGCAGCGGGATGTCCAGCACCGCGATGCGCACGCCCCGGCGCGCGCTGCGCGCGAGAAAGCGGATCTGGGAGGCGCGGACCCGCGGGTGCAGGATCGCCTCGAGGCGCTTCAGCGCGGCCGCATCGCCGAAGACGCTGGCGCCCAGCGCCGCGCGGTCCACCGCGCCGTCGCGCACGGATCCCGGAAAAGCCGCGCCGACGGCAGCGACGGCAGCGCCGCCGCGCGCCATGAGGGCATGCACCACCGCGTCGGAGTCGTGCACGGGGCAGCCCAGGCGGCGCAGCATGCGTGCCGCCGTGGTCTTTCCCATGCCGATCGAGCCCGTGAGGCCCAGGACGATCACGTCGTCTCCAGAACGAAGGCGCGCAGCGCCGGCGTCACCTCGGGCCGGCGGCCGAACCAGGCCTCGAAGCCGGGCCGGGCCTGGTGCAGCAGCATGCCGAGCCCGTCCACGACGGGATTGCCCCGGGCGCGGGCTGCCGCCAGAAGCGGCGTCTCCAGCGGGGTGTAGACGATGTCGGTGACGACGGCATCCGGGGGCAGGGCGCCCAGCCCGATGTCCAGCGGCGGGTGGCCCGCCATGCCCTGGCTCGTGGTGTTGACCACGAGCGCCGCGCCGTCGAGCGCGGCAGGCCGCGCCTCCCACGGCAGGACGCGGACCGGACCGCCGAGCTCGTCCGCGAGGCGGTCCGCCCGGTCGGCGGTGCGGTTCAGCAGCCGGATCTCCGGCGCGCCGGCATCGGCGAGCGCCACCAGGATCGCGCGGGCGGCGCCGCCCGCGCCGAGCACGACCGCCGGGCCCGCAACGGCCCGCCATCCCGGCGCGCCGGCCCGCAGGTTCTCGATGAAGCCGAAGCCGTCCGTGTTGCGCCCCTCCAGCGTGCCGTCGGGCAGCACGACGATCGTGTTCACCGCCCCGATGCGCCGGGCCGCGGGCTCGACCCGGTCGAGCGCAGCCACCACCGCCTCCTTGTGGGGGATCGTCACGTTCGCCCCGCGCAGACCCAGCGCCGGCAGGGCGCGGACGGCCTGTTCGATCCGGTCGGGCGGCACAGCCAGCGGGACGTACGCCCCATCGATGCCGTACTCGCGCAGCCAGAAGCCGTGCAGGCGGGGCGACCGGCTGTGGCCCACGGGCCACCCCATCACGCCGGCCACCAGCGCCTTTCCGGAGGGGAGCATGCCGTACGGGCTCATGACGGCAGCGCCCCGCGGATCCGCAGGAAGTCCAGGAGCGGCAGCAGCGGCAGACCCAAGATCGTGAAGTGGTCGCCCTGGATGCGCGCGAAGAGCTGGGCGCCCAGCCCCTCGACCTGGTAGGCGCCGACGGAGCCCAGCACCGCCTCGCCAGCCCGGTCCAGATAGGTTTCCAGGAACTCCGGCGAGAACCGGCGCATGGTCATCTGCGCGGCCTCGGAATGGTGCCAGAGCCGCTGCCCGTCCTGGACGACGACCACGCAGGAGACCAGGCGGTGCCGGCGGCCCGCCAGCGCCAGGAGCTGCTGGCGCGCGGCCTCGCGGTCGACGGGCTTGTCGAACCAGGCGCCCTCGCATTCCAGCATCTGGTCGGCGCCGATCACCAGCGCGCCGGGATGGCGGGGCGAGATGCGCTGGGCCTTGAGCTCGGCCAGGGCTTCCGCGACCTCGCCGGCCTCCATCCCCGCGGCCTTGCAGGAGAGCTTCACCTCCTCCTCGTCGACGGCGGGAACGGCGCGCTCGGCCGCGACGCCGGCCCGCTCCAGCATGGCGGCGCGCGTGGCCGAGCCCGAGGCCAGGACGATGCGAGGAGTCACCACGACACCTCGACGCTTGAGGCGGGATTGCGGCGCGCCAGCAGCATCAGGATCTCGGCCGCCGTCTCCTCGATCGAGCGGCGGGACACGTCGATCACCGGCCAGCCCTTGCGGCTGTACAGACGCCGCGCCTCGGTCACTTCGGCGCGCACGACCTCGGGGTCGACGTAGCTCGTGTCCTCGGTCTGGTTCAGGAGGCGCAGGCGATTGCGCCGGATCTGGATCAGCCGGTCCGGGTCCTTGGTCAGGCCCACGAAGAGCGGCTTGGTCATCTGGTCGATCTCGGGCGGCAGGGGGCAGCCCGGCACGAAGGGGATGTTGGCGGCCTTCACCCCGCGGTTCGCGAGATAGATGCAGGTCGGCGTCTTGGAGGTGCGCGAGACGCCGACCAGGATCACGTCGGCCTCGTGAAGATCCCAGGTCGCCTGTCCGTCGTCGTGGGACAGCGCGAAGTCCATCGCGTCCATGCGCCCGAAATACTCGGCGTCGAGGATGTGCTGGCGGCCGGGCTGGCCATGGCTCTCCAGCCCGAGATAGGCCGCAAGCGCGTTGATCAGCGGGTCGAGCACGGGGATGCAGGGGACCTGCAGTTCCCGGCAGATCTCCTGAAGGCGGCGCCGCAGGGACTCGTCCACCAGGGTGAACATCACCAGGCCCGGATTGTCCTTGATTCCCTCGATGACCATCTCGAGCTGCCGCGGCGTTCGGACCAGGTTCCAGAAGTGCTCGATGGGCTTCACCTCGTCGAACTGGGCGACGCAGGCTCGGGCCACGCTGTTGATGGTCTCGCCCGTGGCATCGGACACGAGATGCAGGTGGAACTGCTTCAGGATCGCGCTCATTCCCCAGCCCCTTGTGGATCAATGGGATTCGCCGGTGGACGAATCGCCCTGGCGCGGCGCGGTCCCGGATGCGTCCCCAGTCGCTCCCGGATTCCGCGCAGCGCCGGAAAAGAATCTGCCGCCGCTTCGGAAACCGCGGAAGGGCGTCGGCCGGGCCGGGGTTATCCACATTTTCCCCGAAACCGGATTCCTCATAGCATCGCGGGCCCCCGGCCGTTAAGCGCGTCGTCGGTCCACACCCCGGCGACGACGGTCCCCGTGCCTGTGGATCGAATCCGCGTCAGCGGGGATTCCCGATATCCACAGGCACCCACACCTCCTACAACCCTTTTCAAGATCATTTACCTATGTGTAGAAGCAGGGCGTTCCCGCCCGAGGAGACCGGCTTGTCGACCCAAGGAAAGCTCTTCCTGCGCGCCCTTTCCGGCGAGACCTGCGAGCGGCCGCCGTTCTGGCTGATGCGCCAGGCGGGCCGGTACTTGCCGGAGTACCGGGCGACGCGGGCGCAGGCCGGAAGCTTCCTGGACCTCTGCTACAATCCCGAGCTCGCGGTCGAGGTGACGCTGCAGCCGCTGCGCCGGTACGGCATGGATGCGGCAATCCTGTTCAGCGACATCCTCGTCGTGCCGCACGCTCTGGGCCAGAAGCTCGATTACCTCGAGGGGGAAGGGCCCAAGCTCGACCCCGTGCGCAGCGCGGGCGAGCTGAACAGGCTGTCGGGGGCGCATCTGCGCGAGCGTCTGGCGCCGGTCTACGAGACGGTGCGGCGCCTTTCCTCCGCGATTCCGGAGACGACGGCGCTGATCGGCTTTGCGGGGTCGCCGTGGACCGTCGCCGCCTACATGGTCGAAGGCGGCGGGTCGAAGGAGTTCGCGCAGGTCAAGTCCTGGGCCTATCGCGACCCCGCCGGGTTCGGGGCGCTGATCGATCTCGTCGTCGATGCGACGGCCGAGCATCTCGGTGCCCAGATCGAAGCCGGCGCCGAGGCGGTCCAGCTCTTCGACAGCTGGGCGGGCGTGCTGCCGGCGCCGGAGTTCCGGCGCTGGGTGATTGAGCCGACCCGGCGCATCGTGGCGCGGCTGAAGGAGCGGCATCCGGGAGTGCCGGTGATCGGCTTCCCGCGGCAGGCGGGCGTGCTCTACGCGGACTACGCCGTGGAGGCCGGGGTCGACGCGCTGGGCCTCGACACCGCGGTGCCGGTCGACTGGGCGGCGCTGGCCCTGCAGACGAAGCTTCCCGTGCAGGGGAATCTGGACCCGCTGATGCTCGTCGCCGGGGGCGAGGCGCTGGCGAGCGCCGCACGCGAGATCCTGACCAAGCTCTCGGGCGGGCCCTTCGTGTTCAATCTCGGCCACGGCGTCGTCCAGCACACACCGCCCGAGCATGTGGGGCAACTGGCTGCGCTGATCCGGGCCTGGCCCACCTTGTCCGCCTGACCTGTTGTCGACCTGACCCGACCCCGCAGCCGGAACCGTCGATGGACAAGCCCAGGATCGCCGTCGTGCTCTTCAACCTCGGCGGCCCCGACCGGCTGGATGCCGTACGCCCGTTCCTGTTCAACCTCTTCGCCGATCCCGCCATCATCCGGACCCCGGCCATCCTGCGGATTCCGCTGGCCTACGCGCTGTCGCGCCGGCGCGCCAGGCAGGCGGTGCCGATCTACCGGCAGCTCGGCGGGGGCTCGCCGCTTCTCGCGAACACCGAGGCGCAGGCCCGGGCGCTGGAGGCGGCGCTGGCGGACCGCTACGACGCGCGCTGCTTCGTCGCCATGCGCTACTGGCACCCCATGAGCGACGAGACGGCCCATGCGGTGAAGGCCTTCGATCCCAAGCGGATCATCCTGCTGCCGCTGTACCCGCAGTTCTCGACGACGACGACCGCGTCGAGCATCCGGGTCTGGGACCTCGCGACGCGGGCGGCCGGGGTCGATGTGCCGACCTCGACGATCTGCTGCTATCCCACGGAGCAGGGCTTCATCGAGGCCTCGGCGAAGCTCGTGCGGGAGGCCTACGATCGCGCCAGCGCCCATGGCAGGCCCCGGGTGCTGTTCTCGGCGCACGGGCTGCCCAGGCGCGTCGTGAGGGGCGGCGATCCCTACCAGTGGCAGTGCGAGCGCACGACCGAGGCGCTGGTGGCCCGGCTCGGCATTCCGGGGCTCGACTGGACGAACTGCTACCAGAGCCGCGTCGGCCCGCTGGAATGGATCGGTCCCTCGACCGACCAGGAGATCGAGCGCGCCGGCCGCGACGGCGCGCCCGTGGTGGTGGTCCCCATCACCTTCGTCTCCGAGCACTCCGAAACGCTGGTGGAGATCGAGATCGAGTACCGGCACCTTGCGCAGACGCATGGCGTGCCATGGTTCGAGCGGGTGCCCGCCGTCGGGGCGGAGCCCGCCTTCATCCAGGGACTGGCGGCCCTGGTCGGGCGCACGGCCGAGACGGCCTGTGGCGTGTGCAGCGAGCGCGGGGGCCAGCTGTGCCCGGCCGGCTGGCGCGGCTGTCCGCAGGCGGCATAACCAAGGGGGCAAGCGTGCTGGACAATCCCGATCTCTACAACTGGATCAAGGCGCTGCACGTGATCAGCATCATCGCCTGGATGGCGGGGCTGCTGTACCTGCCGCGGCTGTACGTCTATCATTCCGTGGCCGCCAAGGGATCCGAGGCGTCCGAGACGTTCAAGGTGATGGAGCGGCGCCTGCTGCGGGCGATCATGACGCCGGCCATGGGCGCGACCTACGGCTTCGGGATCGTGCTACTGGTCCTGGAGCCGGCATGGCTCACCATGGGCTGGTTGCACGCGAAGATCCTGCTGGTCCTGCTGCTGACGGGCGCTCACCACTTCATGGGGCGCTGGCGGCGCGAGTTCGCCGAGGACCGCAGCACCCGCAGCCAGCGCTTCTTCCGGATCGTGAACGAGGTCCCGACGCTGCTGATGATCGGGATCGTGGTGCTGGTGATCGTGAAGCCCTTCTGACGGGGTGCCGAGGCCCGGGGCCCTGCGCCCAAGCGTTCGGTCACTGCGGTGGGGCGCCTTCGCGCCCCCTTCATCCTGCCGCGGCGATCTGGCCCCGCGATTTGTTTGACTTGAACGCCACCATCGGGTAACCATCTGGCGTCCGAAAGGTCACTCCCTGAGAATCAGCATTCCTGCTCCGGCACCCTTCCCCAGGGTGCCGTCGGTGGCCCGGACCCGATCCCACGACATTGCGCCGGCCCGCCGCGCGGCCCGCACCGCCCCCACAGGGACCCATGAACCTCAACGAACTGAAGTGCAAGACCCCCGCTGAACTCCTGGCCTTCGCCGAGGAGCTGCAGATCGAGAATGCCAGCAGCCTGCGCAAGCAGGACATGATGTTTGCGATCCTGAAGCAGCTCGCAGAGAACGAGGTTCCGATCTTCGGCGACGGCGTGCTCGAGATCCTTCAGGACGGGTTCGGCTTCCTGCGCTCTCCCGAGGCCAACTACCTGCCGGGGCCTGACGACATCTACGTGAGCCCCAGCCAGGTCCGCCGCTTCGGCCTGCGCACGGGCGACACGGTCGAGGGGCAGATCCGCGCCCCCAAGGACGGCGAGCGGTACTTCGCCCTTCTCAAGGTCAACACGATCAACTTCGATGCGCCGGACAAGGTCCGCCACCGCATCAACTTCGACAACCTGACGCCGCTCTATCCCGAAGAGAAGCTGCGCATGGAGGTCGAGGACCCCACCAAGAAGAACTTCACCGGCCGCATCATCGACCTGGTCTCCCCGCTGGGCAAAGGGCAGCGCGCCCTGATCGTGGCGCCGCCGCGCACCGGCAAGACGGTGATGCTGCAGAACATCGCGCACTCCATCGCGACCAACCACCCCGAGTGCTACCTGATCGTGCTGCTGATCGACGAGCGGCCCGAGGAGGTCACCGACATGGCGCGCAGCGTGCGCGGCGAGGTGATCAGCTCGACCTTCGACGAGCCTGCCGCACGCCACGTCCAGGTCGCCGAGATGGTGATCGAGAAGGCCAAGCGCCTGGTCGAGCACAAGCGCGACGTGGTTATCCTGCTGGACTCGATCACGCGCCTCGCGCGTGCCTACAACACGGTCGTGCCGAGTTCGGGCAAGGTGCTGACCGGCGGTGTCGACGCGAACGCGCTGCAGCGCCCGAAGCGCTTCTTCGGCGCCGCGCGCAACATCGAGGAGGGCGGCTCGCTGACGATCATCGCGACCGCGCTGATCGATACCGGCTCGCGCATGGACGAGGTGATCTTCGAGGAGTTCAAGGGCACCGGCAACTCCGAGATCATCCTGGACCGCAAGCTTTCGGACCGCAGGACCTTCCCCGCGATCGACATCACGAAGTCCGGCACCCGCAAGGAGGAGCTGCTGGTCGACCGCGGCACGATCTCGAAGATGTGGGTCCTGCGGCGCATCCTGATGCCCATGGGTCCGACGGACGCGGTCGACTTCCTGCTGGACAAGCTCAAGCACACGAAGACGAACGCCGACTTCTTCGACAGTATGAACCAGTAGTCCCGCGGGGTGCCCGGGCCCGCGGAACGGCGCGGGCCCGCCTGCCCTGCTAGCTCGCCGCGACCAGGCGCGAGGCCGGCAGCGCCACCGTGACGGTCGTGCCGCGTCCGGGTTCGCTGGCGATCGAGAGCCTGCCGCCGTGGAGCTGCACGAGGGAGCGCACGATGGCGAGGCCCAGCCCGGTGCCGGAATCGGCCAGGCGGCGGGTGTGGCTCGCCTGGGTGAAGGGCTCCAGGATGCGCGGCAGGTCCTGAGCCGGGATCCCTATGCCGGTGTCCTCGACCTCGATCACGGGGCCGGCCTCCGCCAGGTGGAGCCGCAATGCGATGCGGCCGCCCTCCGGCGTGAACTTCACGGCGTTGGACAGCAGGTTCACGACGATCTGGCGCAGTGCGCGCTCGTCGCCGATGAAGGCGGGCACGGGCCCGGCCTCCACGTCGATGTGCACGTTCTTGCGGGTCGCCGTCTCCGAGACGAAGCGGAGCGACCGGGACAGGATCCGGGCGAGATCGAGCGCATGCTCGTCGAGTTCGAAGCGCTCGGCCTCGATCTTGGCGAGATCCAGAAGGTCGTTGATGAGCTCCAGCAGGTGCCCGGCGCTGGCCCGGATGTCGCCGGCATAGGCGAGGTAGCGGTCCGATCCCAGCGGCCCGTTGAGCTGGAGCTGGAGCAGCTCCGAGAAGCCCAGGATCGCGTTCAGCGGCGTGCGCAGCTCGTGGCTCATATGGGCCAGGAACTTCGACTTCGCGCGGTTGGAGCGCTCGGCCTCCTCGCGGGCTAGTTCCAGCTCCTGCTCGCGCAGCTTCTGGTCCGTGATGTCCTGCAGGATCCCCAGCGAGCGGATCGTGCGGCCGGCCGCGTCGACGACGTATTCCGACTTCTCGCGGACGTAGCGCAGCGTCCCCGAGGGCAGGACCAGGCGCAGCTCGATGTCGTAGGTCTCCCCCGTGGCCAGCCCGCGCCGGACGGCGACGCGATAGCGCTCGCGGTCCTCGGGGTGCATGCGCTCCATCAGCGCGGGCGTCGTGCCGAGCCGCGCGATGTAGTCCTCGGGCGTTG
This sequence comes from Arenibaculum pallidiluteum, assembly GCF_017355985.1. Taxonomy (GTDB): domain Bacteria; phylum Pseudomonadota; class Alphaproteobacteria; order Azospirillales; family Azospirillaceae; genus Arenibaculum; species Arenibaculum pallidiluteum. The sequence goes on along the minus strand of NZ_JAFIQU010000023.1, from coordinate 22,879 downwards.
TCTCGTGGATCGCTGCCAGCTCGTCCGAGCAGTGCAGGCATCGGTCCTCGGTCTCGTCCCAGACCCAGTAGCCGAGCTTCGCCATGGCGGCCGCATGGCGAAGCAGCGTCTCGCGCTCGACCAGCTCGGCCTCGCGCCGCTTGAGGTCCGTGACGTCGGAGCGCACGAGGGCGGTGTAGCCTTCGGAGGTCCGGGCCTCGCGGATCAGGAACCAGTGGTCGCCGCTGGCTTCGACCAGGACCGGCGTTCCATCGGCTTGGCGGTGGCGTTCCATGCGCTGGGACAGCCAGGCCTCGACGCCGTCCGGCATCTTGGCGGGGCCCCGGGCGCCGCCGAGGATGCGGCGCTGGAGGGATTCGAAGCTGCTGCCCACCAACGCGTCGGGAGGCGTGTCGTAGACGCTCGCGAAGGCGCGATTGCACAGCGCCAGCCGGTCTTCCGGGTCGAACAGGGCGAAGGCCTCGGTGCTGACGTCCAGCGCCTCGCGCAGGCGACGCTGCATCAGCCGCGCCGCCGGCAGCTCCTGGATCATGGTGATCCAGAGAATGCGTCCGGTACCGGGTTCGGTATGGAAGAAGACCGAGACCTCGGCCATGAAGGTGCTGCCGTCACCGCGCACGAAGCACCGCTCGGAGCGGTAGGGTTTCCGCCTGCCGGACAGCGCCTCGGCGCGCTTCGCGAGAACGGCCTCGGCATCCTCCTCGGTCACCAGGTCGCGGTACCGGGTTCCCGCCAGCGGCCCGGGCCGGGCGAACAGCGCCTCGGCATGAGCGTTCGCATGCAGGATCAGGTCGCCGTCCTCGTCGACCGTCAGGATGCCGATGGAAGCGCCCTGGAGCAGGGCGGCGAGGTGGGGCCGCGTGGTCAGCTGGGGCGCGGGCGCCTGGGCGGGCGGCTCGATATCCATGCCGGTCCCGAACAGGCGCGCGACGCGCCCCTCGCGGTCCTGCACGGGAACCAGGACGACGCGCCACCGACGCCCGCCCGTCGGGAAATCGATCCGCGCCTCGAACTCGACCCGCCGCGCCGAGGCGGCGCAGCGTGCGGCCTGCTCGTCGAGCAGCGCCGCATCGTCCACGGGAAGCAGGTCGCCCCAGCGCCGGCCGGGACCCGCGGCGCGGTCCAGCCCGGCCAGCATCCCGAGCCGGGCGTTCCATCCCGCCAGGACCGTCCCGCCTTCCGGTAGCACGTCGAGCGCGAAGGCCGCGGAGCCGTTCGCCTCGAGGAGCTCGTGCAGCTCGTCTGTCGTGCAGTTGGCGAGCATGCCGCGCCGGACGATCCCGTTCATGACCCGGCCGTCACGCTAGCACGGCCAGGAAACCGGCGGCAGGGGCTCTCGGCCTCGGCCGCCGCGCGGGTCAGGCCTGGGCGATGCCGTTCGTGCCGCCCGCGCCCGCCTGGGCGATCTGGCGCCGGTAGAGCTCGGCGAAGTCGATCGGGTTCAGCATCAGGGGCGGGAAGCCGCCGTCGCGCGTGGTCTCCGACACGATCGCGCGCGCGAAGGGGAAGAGCAGACGCGGGCCCTCGATCATCAGGACCGGACGCAGGTGCTCCTGCGGGATGCCCTTGAGGGTGAAGATGCCGCCGTAGGAGAGCTCGACGATGAAGACCGTCTTGTCGGCGGCCTTGGCCTCGGCCCGGATCGCGAGGGTGACCTCGAAGACGTCCTCGCCGAGCTGCTGCGGGCGGACGTCGACCCCGATGTCGACCTGGGGCTGCGGCTGGTTCGGCAGCAGGCTGTGCGGCGCGTTCGGGCTCTCGAAGGAGAGGTCCTTCACGTACTGCGCGTTGATCATGATCGGCAGAGCGGCCGGGCCGCCGTTCTCGTCGTTGCCGTTGCCGCTGCCGGCGCTGGTCTGGTCGGTCATGGCGTGCTCCTGGGCATCCAATCCGGGTCGGGCGCCGTGCCTAGCACGGATCCGGTGCCGCGGACAATGTTCGCCAGTCGAACCGGACGATTTGACAGTTGTGGACCTCGCGGCCGGTCAGGGCGCGGATGAAGCCCCAGTGCGAGACCACCAGCATGTGTTCCCGGTTCGCGCGTGCGCGGGCTAGCTCCAGGAACTCGGACGCGCGGCGGGCGATGCCGCTCTCGGGCTCCCCGAAATCCGGCCACCAGGTCTCGGCCAGGTGGGAGAGATCGAGATGCGGCCAGCGGATCGCCAGCTCGCCCGTCGGCGTCCCGATGTCGCAGGACATGGCCGCCCGCTCGCCGACCAGCGGATCGACCTCGACCGGAACCCCGAGCACCTCGGCGATGATCGAAGCCGTCTGCAGCGCGCGGGTGTAGGGGCTCGCGACGATTGACTCGATCCGCTCGCCCGAAAGGGCCGTGGCGGCGGCCATCGCCTGGGCCTGCCCGGTCTCGGTCAGCTCGGGGTCGTGGATGCCCGGGTCGACCCGGCTCCGCGAGAACAGCCTGTTGAAGTGGCTCTCGCCGTGGCGGAGCAGGATCATGCGCGCCGGCCCGGCGGCGGTTCATGGCTGTCGGAGCGCGGCAGGCGCGCGGGATCGGCGCCGAGCTCGCGGAACTCTCCGTCGATCACCACCGGCCCGGTCCTGCGGGTCTCGGCCGTGGCCCAGACCTGCACGCGCCCGTTGCGCAGCAGCCAGGCCATGGCGCGCCGCCCGACCCAGCGGCGCAGCGGAGGGATCAGCAGCAGGATGCCGAGGACGTCCGTGAAGAAGCCCGGCAGCAGCAGCAGCAGCCCGCCCAGGAGGACGCAGGCGCCGTCGAAGACCTCGCCCACCGGCAGGTCGCCGCGGCCCATCGCCGCCTGGGCGCGCGCCAGCACGGCGAAGCCCTGGGTGCGCATCAGGACCGTCCCGAGCACCGCCGTCGCGACGATGATCCCCAGGGTCGGCCACAGGCCGATCAGCCCGCCGACCTGGATGAACAGGGCGATCTCGACGATGGGAACCAGGAGGATGGCGAGCAGAAGATACATGGGCGTCCTTGCTCTTCGGGCCTCGACGGCCTATGTCTGAACGACGGTTGGGCGATGCCGCGATTCCGCTCGATCACATCACAGGTAATGTGCCCGAGGCTTCCGATCCAGGGCGCATTCCTCTTGGCGAAGGACGCGACGGGAACCGCGCATGGGTGAGGGCTCCTTACTGATCGACGTCGTCATCTTCGGGATGATCGCGGTTTTTCTGGTGTATCGCCTGCGCAGCGTGCTGGGGCGCCGGCATGGCGAGGAACGGCAGCGGCCGAATCCCTTCGCCGCGCCGCCGAAGACTGCCGTGCCCGAGAGCCGCGACAACGTCGTCCCGCTGCCCGGTCGGCCGCGACCCGCCTCTGCCGAGCCCGGCGCCGCGGCGGACGAGCCGCAGTCCCTGGCAGCGTCCATCGCCGCGGTGCGGGCGGCCGATCCGACCTTCGATGAAAAGACCTTCCTGGAAGGCGCCCGGGCAGCCTTCGGCATGATCGTCGGCGCCTTCGCCGAGGGCGATACCGCGACGCTGCGGCCGCTGCTGTCGGACGAGGTCTACGGGAACTTCGCCGCTGCGATCCGCGAGCGCCAGGCCCGGCGCGAGACGCTGGAGACCCGGATCGTCGCCATCGACGACACCGACCTGGCCGAGGCGGCGCTGGACGGCCGCACGGCGCTGATCACGGTGAGGTTCGTCAGCCACCAGATCAACGTCACGCGCGATGCCCAGGGGGCGGTCGTCGATGGCGATGCCGAGCGTCCCGTCGAGGTCGTGGACATCTGGACCTTCGCGCGCGACACCCGTTCGCGCGATCCCAACTGGACCCTGGTCGAGACGCGCGTCCCGCAGTGAGGGCATTCCGCGCCGCGCTGCCGGCCCTGTCCCTGGCCCTGCTGGCAGCCGCCTGCGCGCCGCGCGAGGCGGAAAAGCCGCCCGCCCCGGAACCGCGCCTGGCCCTTGCGCCCGCCGCCTTCTCAGACCTGCCGGGCTGGGACGCCGACGCCCTGGACGAGGCCCTTCCGGCCCTGGCGCGATCCTGTGCGAAGCTGATGGCGCTGCCGCCCGACCGCGGCCTTGGGGTCGCGGGCAAGGCCGGTGACTGGGCGGGTCCCTGCGGCGCGCTGCCTTCGGTGCCGCCCGGCGACAGGGCAGCGGCGCGCGGCTTCATCGAGGCGTGGTTCCGGCCGTGGTCCGCCGGCGATGGGTCCGCCGGCGACGGAAGCGCCTCCGACGGCAATGGCCGCGAAGGGCTCTTCACGGGCTATTACGAACCCGAGCTCCGCGGTTCCACCAGGCCCGACGCCCGCTACCGAACGGCGCTGCTGCGCCGCCCCCCCGACCTGGTGATGGTGGATCTCGGCGAGTTCCGGCCGGCGCTGCGGGGCGAGCGGATCGCGGGACGCGTGGTCGGCGGGCGGCTGAGGCCCTTCGAGGACCGTGGCGCCATCGCCTCTGGCGCCCTGGACGGCAAGGGGCTGGAGCTCGTCTGGGTCGACGATGCCGTTGACGCCTTCTTCCTTCATATCCAGGGATCCGGCCGTGTCGTGCTCGAGGACGGCAGCGTTCTGCGCGTGGGCTATGACGGCCAGAACGGACATCCCTATGTGGCGGTCGGGCGGGAGCTGGTGGCCCGCGGGGTGCTGACGCGCGAGCAGGTGTCGCTTCAATCGATCCGGGCGTGGATGCGCGCCAATCCGGGGCAGGCGCAGAGCCTGATGGACCTGAACCCGTCCTACGTCTTCTTCCGCAAACTCGCCGGCGAGGGGCCCGAGGGCGCGCAGGGCGTCGAACTGACCCCGCGGCGCAGCATCGCCGTCGATCCCCGCTTCATTCCCTACGGCGTGCCCGTCTGGCTGGAGGCCGAGGACCCGCTGGGCGCCCCTGCCCCGCTGCGCCGGCTGATGGTGGCGCAGGATACCGGCGGGGCGATCCGCGGCCCGGTGCGCGGCGATGTCTTCTGGGGGCACGGGGCAGACGCCGAGGAGCGCGCCGGCCGCATGCGCAGCCGCGGTGTCTGGTGGCTGTTGCTGCCCCGGGGGGTGGCTCCGGATTTGGGAGCTTCCGCCCCTGCGCGGTGAGTGGTATTACCACTTGACTTAGGACAAGCCCCGGATCCCGCCTGATGGCCCAGCCGAGCCATAAGCCCCGCGTCGCCCTCTTCGTCACCTGCCTCGTCGACATCTATCGTCCCAGCGTCGGCTTCTCGGCCATCGAGCTGCTGGAACGCGCCGGCTGCACCGTCGAGGTGCCGCGCGCCCAGACCTGCTGCGGCCAGCCTGCCTATAACTCGGGTGACCGCGCCGATGCCAAGGCGCTTGCGCGCCAGGTGATCGAGGCCTTCGAGGGTTTCGACTACGTCGTCGCGCCCTCGGGCTCCTGCGCCGGCATGATCAAGGAGCATTACGTCGAACTGTTCGCCGACGATCCCGCCTGGTTCCAGAGGGCGCAGCATCTGCGGCACCGCACCTACGAGCTCCTCAGCTTCCTGGTGGACGTGCGCGGCCTGGAGCGGGTCGAGGCGCGCTTCGAGGGGACGGTCACCTACCACGATTCCTGCTCCGGCCTGCGCGAGCTCGGGGTCAAGCAGCAACCGCGCCGCCTGCTCGCCAGCGTCGGGGGGCTTGAGCTGCGCGAGCTGCCGGGGGCGGAGGTCTGCTGCGGCTTCGGCGGGACCTTCTGCATCAAGTATCCCGACATCTCCAACAAGATGGTCGAGGACAAGGCCGTGGAGATCGAGGCGACCGGCGCCGGCACCGTCCTGGCCGGCGACATGGGCTGCCTGCTGAACATCGCGGGAAAGCTCAAGCGGCGCGGCTCGGCGGTGCAGGTCCGCCACGTTGCCGAGGTCCTGGCCGGGCAGGCTGCCTCGGTGCCGCCCATCGGCGAAGCCTGAGCGCAGGGAGCGCAGCCATGCAGAGCACCAGCCACGCCTTCAAGGACAACGCCCGCCAGGCAGTCGGCGATCCGCGCATCCGCAAGGCCATGGGGCTGATGAAGCCGGGCTTCCAGGACCGGCGCGCCCGCGCCCTGTCGCGGCTGCCGGAGTTCGAGCGCCTGCGCGAGGAAGGCAAGGCGATCAAGGACCACGTCCTCGCCAATCTCGACGTCTATCTCGAGCGCTTCGAGAGCAAGGTCGTGGAGGCCGGCGGCCAGGTGCACTGGTGCCGCAACGCCGCCGAGGCGCGCGAGGCGATCCTGGGCATCTGCCGGAGCATCGGCGCACGCACCGTGACCAAGGGCAAGTCGATGGTCGCCGAGGAGATCGCGATCAACGACTACCTCGAGGAGCAGGGGCTGACCCCGATCGAGACGGATCTCGGCGAGTACATCATCCAGCTCCGGAACGAGCCGCCGTCGCACATCATCGCCCCGGCGGTCCATCTCTCGAAGGAGGACGTGGAGCAGTCCTTCCGCGAGATCCACACATGGATGGATCCGGCGCGGGTCCTGGCCGAGCCGCGCGCCCTGGTGAACGAGGCGCGCGAGGTCCTGAGGCGCAAGTTCCAGGAGGCCGATGTCGGCATCACCGGGGCGAACTTCCTGATCGCCGAGACCGGCTCGACCGTGATCGTGACCAACGAGGGCAACGGGGACCTGACGCAGACCCTGCCCAAGGTCCACATCGTCCTGGCCAGCCTGGAGAAGGTGGTGCCGACGCTGGAGGACGCCAGCACGATCCTGCGCCTCTTGGCGCGCTCGGCGACCGGGCAGGAGTTCTCGGCCTACACGACCTTCTCGACAGGGCCGCGCCGCCCCGGCGACCTGGATGGGCCCGAGCAGTTCCACGTGGTCCTGGTCGACAACGGCCGCACCGCCATGCTGGGCACGGAGTTCCAGGAGATGCTCCGCTGCATCCGCTGCGGCGCCTGCATGAACCACTGCCCGGTCTACGCGGCCGTGGGCGGCCATGCCTATGGCTGGGTCTATCCAGGCCCGATGGGATCGGTCCTGACGCCGTCGCTGATTGGCGTGCAGGAGGCCGGGCACCTGCCCAACGCATCGACCTTCTGCGGGCGCTGCGAGAGCGTCTGCCCCATGAAGATCCCGCTGCCGAAGATGATGCGCCATTGGCGCGAGCGCGAGTACGAGAGCAAGCTGCAGCCCGCGGCCTACCGCTACGGGCTCGGCATTTGGGCGTGGTTCGCTCGGCGCCCCGCGCTCTATCACCTGGGCACCAGGCTGGCCGCGGGCTTGCTCGGCCGGCTCGGTCGGGGACGCGGGCGCATCGCCTCGCTGCCGCTGGCCGGCGGCTGGACGGGTGGCCGCGACATGCCGGCGCCCCAGGGAAAGACGTTCCAGCAGCTCTGGGCCGAGCGCGCCCGCGGCCGGGAGGCGGCCTGAGCCATGACGAGCGCGCGCGACCAGATCCTTGCCGGGATCCGCCGGTCCCTCCGGCGTGACGCCCCTGCCCCGTCCGACGCCCAGGCCTGCGCCGAGCGCATCGAGCGGCATCCCAGGAACCTGATCCCGGCGCGGGCCCAGCTGCCCCACCCCGAGCAGGTCGAGCTGTTCGTTTCCATGCTGGGCGAGGTCGCGGCGACGGTGCAGCGCCTGCCAGGGCTCGAAGCGGTGCCGGACGCGGTGGCGGACTACCTGGCGAGCCAGAACCTGCCTGCCGAGCTGCGCATGGCCCCCGATCCCGACCTGGAAGGGATCCCGTGGGAACGGCGGCCGACCCTGACCATCACCACTGGTCGGGCCGAGGACCGCGATCCCACCAGCCTGACCGGGGCCGCGGCGGGCGTCGCCGAGACCGGAACGCTGGTGATGACCTCGGGCGCCGAGCATCCGACGACCTTGAACCTGATGCCCGACACCCACATTGTCGTGCTGCGCGCGGACCGGATCGTCGGCACCTACGAGGACGCCTGGGACGTGCTGCGGGCGCGCGGCCCCGTGCCGCGCACCGTGAACTTCATCACCGGACCGTCCCGAACCGGCGACATCGAGCAGACGATCCAGCTCGGTGCCCACGGGCCCCGGCGCCTTCACGTCCTGCTGGTGGAGCAGGCCGGCGCCTGAGGGCCGCCGGGCGGAGCAGTCGCGCAAGGACGAGCATGACCCGACGCCGACTGCCCTCTGCCGAGGAGATCCGTCTCTGGCGGCTCGCCATGCGCGATGCGGAGCCGCTGCCCGGACGGGCGGCCCATCCCCCTGAGCCGGAGCCCCCTGCTCCGCCTGCGGGCCAGGCGCCCGCCGACGGCGCGAAGCCGGCCGGCGGCCCTCTGTCCAGTGTGGCCTCGCGGCCGGCTCCGCCTCCGGCCCTTCCAGAGCTGGACCCGCAGCGGCCGGCCGGCATCGACCGCCGCACGGACGAGCGGCTGAGACGCGGCCGGCTCGACATCGACGCGCGAATCGACCTGCACGGCATGAGCCAGGACGAGGCGCATGGGGCGCTGGTCGGGTTCCTGCTGCGGTGCTGGAGCGACCAGCGGCGGACCGTTCTCGTGATCACGGGAAAGGGGCAGCGCGGCGGCGGCATTCTACGCAGCGCCGTGCCCCGCTGGTTGAACGAGGCGCCGCTCCGTCCGCTCGTCCTGACGGTCAAGCACGCGCAGCCGCGCCATGGCGGCGAAGGCGCGCTCTACGTTCTCCTGAAGCGGCGCAGGGGCAGTCCTTCATGACGCCCTTCGGCGCGCGGATCCGCGAGCTCAGGGCGCAGCGCGGGCTAAACCTCAAGGACATGGCCGAGGCGCTGGAGATCTCCTCGGCCTATCTCTCGGCCCTGGAGCACGGGCGCCGGGGCCAGCCCTCACCCCAGCTCGTCCGACAGATCTGCGCCTATTTCGGCCTGTTCTGGGACGAGGCCGAGGCGCTGGAGCGCCTGGCCCAGGTCAGCCATCCGCGGGTCACCGTAGACACCTCCGGCCTGAGCCCGCGCGCGACGGAGCTCGCGAACCAACTCTCGGAGCGCATCCGCCGGCTGGATGCGGCCACGGTCGACGAAATGCTGGCGCTGCTGGCGGAGGGGCCCCGGCGCGCGGCCGTCCGGTTCCGGCGGGCGGTGCCGGTGGTGCCGTCGCTGGATCTCGGCAGGAGCCTGGCATTCTACCAGGAGCAGCTCGGCTTCACCGTCCTGTTCAGGACCGAAGACTATGCGGCGCTGGTCCGTGGTGCGGCCGAGTTCCATCTGTGGCGCTGCCACGACCCCGCGATCCCTCGCGCGACGGGCTTCCGGATCGAGGCGGCAGCGATCGATTCCCTGCACACGGCCTGTTCTGCCGCGGGGATCGTGCATCCCGACGCCTCCCTGGGAGAACGGCCCTGGGGAGTGCGGGAGTTCGCGATCGTCGATCCCGACGGCAACCTGCTGACCTTCTTCGAGCGCCTGCGACGCTGACGCCGCCGGATCGTCCCAGGGGTCCGCCCTCGCCCTTCGGGTGAAGACAGGCGTTTCACGTGAAACAACGCCCTACCCCGGTAAACCCGGAGCCGCCTGCCGATGCCCGTCGGTCAGGCTCCGACGACCACTCCAGCCAGGGCATAGAGCGCAAAGGCGCCGAGCACCAGGCCCGAGCCGCGGTTTATCCAGCGCAGCGTTTCCGGACCAATGCGGTCCCGGGCCAGCGCGACGCCCCCTGCCAGCAGCAGCCACCAGGCGGCCGAGCCGAGGAAGACGCCTGCGACCATTGCGCTGGCTCCCCCCGCATCGCTTCCGATCCCGACGCCCAGCGCACCGAACACCGCGACGAAGCTCAGGATCGTGGCCGGGTTCGCGACCGTCAGCGCCGCGGTCGACAGGAAGGCCGCCAGCACGCCGCGCCCGTTTCCGGCGGGCGCCGCCTCGGAGGCGGGCTTCGCTCGGAAGGTGCCGATGGCGAGCCAGAGCAGCACGGCCCCGCCCACGACCCGCAGGGCGACCTGCTGGCCCATCAGGACCTGAGACACGGCGGTCAGGCCGAAGGCCGCGACGGCACCATAGAAGGCATCCGCGGCCGCGGCGCCAAGCCCGCTGGCGAAGCCCAGGACCATGCCACCGGACAGCGTGCGGCGGATGCACAGAAGCCCGATCGGCCCGACAGGGGCTGCGATCGAGAATCCCAGCAGCAGGCCCTTCGCCAGGAAGGAAACGGCGTCCAAGGGATCATTCCTCCGGCAGCACCGCGCTTTCCTTGGGCGAGGAGAGCACGATTACGGTTTCCGTCCGCAGCACGCCGGGTACCGTCTTCAGCACCTCCGACAGGAGCCGCTCCAGGTCCGGGATGCCGCGGGCGCGGATCTTGAGGAGGTAGGACCACGCGCCGGTGACGTGGTGGACCTCCAGCACCTCGGGGACGGCGCAGGCCCGCGCGAGGAAAGCCTCGTTGTGCTCGGGCCGGTCGATCAGCACATGCACGAAGGCGAGCACGCCGAGGCCGAGGCTCGGGGCCGAGACACGCGCGCCCCAGCCCTGGATCACCCCGCGGTCCTGCAGCTTGCGCAGACGTTCGTTCGCCGCCGAGACCGACAATCCGGCCGCGGCCGCGATCTCGGCGTAGCCAGCGCGTCCGTTCGCCTGAACGAAGGCGATGATCTTCCTGTCTGCTTCATCCATGGCCGCAAAAATAACGGCATGGTGGCGAGCATGGAAGAAAAAATACGTGAACGGGGGAGAACGTCGGGTTGGGACGGCGCAGGGGCGCCGTCCTGCCGTTCCGGACTCGCCCGGCTCAGGGGATCAGGACCGTCGACCCCGTGGTGCTGCGTGCCTCCAGCGCCCGGTGGGCCGCGGCGGCGTCCTTCAGGGCAAAAGTCTGGTTAACCGCCAACCTCACGGCGCCGCTGCCGACGACGTCGAAGAGCTCCTGCGCGCTGCGGACGAGGTTCTCGCGCTGGGCGATGTAGACGAACAGCGTGGGCCGGGTGACGTAGAGCGAACCCTTGGCGGCCAGGATGTTGAGGTCGAAGGGTGCGACTGCCCCGGAGCTTTGCCCGAAGAGGACGGCCAGCCCGCGCGGGCGCAGGCAGTCCAGGCTCTTCATGAAGGTCGCCTGCCCGACGGAGTCGTAGACAACGGGAAGGCCGGCGCCGCCGGTGATCTCCTTCACACGGGCGACGAAATCCTCGCGCGTGTAGACGATGGTGTGGTGGCAGCCATTGGCCCGTGCCTGCTCGGCCTTCTCGTCAGAGCCGACGGTGCCGATCACGGTGGCCCCGAGACGCCGCGCCCATTGCGTCAGGATGGTGCCGACGCCGCCGGCCGCGGCGTGGACCAGGATCGTGTCGCCGGGCTGCACGGCATAGGTCGCGCGCAGCAGGATCTGCGCCGTCATGCCCTGAAGCATCATGGAGGCGGCCTGCGCGTCCGCGATCCCGTCCGGGATCCTCACGAGCCGGTCGGCCGGCATCAGGCGTGCCTCGGCATAGGCCCCCATTGGCGGAGCCGCGTAGGCGACCCGGTCGCCGACGGACAGCCCCTCCACCCCGCTCCCGACCGCCTCGACCACGCCTGCGCCTTCCATGCCGGGGACCGCCGGCGTTGCGACGGGATAGAGGCCGGTCCGGTGGTAGACGTCGATGTAGTTGAGGCCGATCGCCGTCTGGCGCAGGCGGACCTGCCCGGGCCCGGGCTCGCCGACCTCGACCTCCTCCCATTGCAGCACCTCGGGACCGCCGGTCCGGTGGATCCGGATCGCATGCACCATGCTCTTCCTCCCTTTCGTCGCGCGCTACAGCAGGGTCCGGACCCCGGCCTCGAAGCGCATCAGCCATTCCTTGGTCGACAGGCCGCCCTGGCCCGAGTAGCCGCCTGCCCCGCCGGTCCCGACCACGCGGTGGCAGGGGATCACGATGGGCAGCGGATTGGCACCGCAGGCGCCGCCGACCGCACGGGCGGAGGATCCCACCCGGCGCGCAACTTCGCCATAGGTCGCGACGCACCCGCAAGGAATGCCAGCCAGGACGTCCCAGACGCGCCGCTGGAAGTCGGTGCCTGCCGGCCGCAGGGGCAGGTCGAAGGCGCGGCGCCGCTCGGCGAAGTAGTCGGCGAGCTGCGCCGCCGCCCTCATGAGCACGGGGTCATCCCCCTCGGCGCCGAGATCGCCCCAATCCAGGGCCGTCAGCGCGCCGGACGAGGCCGTCAGCGTCAGGGGGCCGAGCGGGCTGGGGACTGGCAATCGGGCCATGCGTGTCGAGCGATGGGTGGCGGGGCTCAGCGTGCGGTCAGGTTCGCCTTCAGGTCCGCCGCATCGGTGACGGGCGCGAGGCAGACCATCTCGGCGCAAAGATACGCCGCTGCCCTGCCCCCGACCATGCCCTTCCCATGCGCGGGATGGCCCGTCGGCAGGGCCGAGCCGGGACCCAGCACGCTCAGGACCCGGTCCGGCATGGAGGTGGTGCGCACGGCGTCGAGCAGCGCCGCGGTGTCGGGTGAGCCGGGCTCCCCCACGATCACGATCTGCCGGGCGGAGCCCAGCAGCTCGGCCCCGTTCATCAGCGTCGCCAGCGGGAAGAAGTTGCGTGCAAGCTCGCCGGAGAATGCGGCGACTAGCGCCTCGGCGCGCTCGCGGTAGCGCGGCTCTCCGGTAAGGCACCAAAGCCGGGCCAGCACCTCGACCATGACGCCGTTGCCGGAGGGCGTGGCGCTATCTGCCGCGCTCTTGGTGCGCACGATCAGCCTTTCGCCGTCATCGGCGGTCAGGAAGTAGCCGCCCAATGCCGTGTCCCAGTGGTGCTGGTCCAGGATTCCGACCCAGGCGGCGGCCTGGTCGAGATGGGCCTGCCGGCCGGTCACCTCGAAGAGGGCCAGGCCCGCGCGTGCCATGGCGGCGAGGTCGTCCAGCGTGCCCAGCGGCTTCGCGATCCCGTTCCGCCAGCTGTGGCGCAGCCGGCCGTCCTCGGCCATGGTGCCCGAGACGAAGGCGAAGGCGCGCTCGGCGGCGGCGATCCACTCCGCCTCGGAGAAGGCGAAGCCGGCCTCGGCCAGGGCCGTGATCATCAGGCCATTCCAGTCGGCGAGAACCTTGTCGTCCCAGCCGGGCCGCACCCGGCGCGACCGCGCGGCCAGCAGCCGCTCGCGCGCCTCGGCCAGACGCGCCTCCTCCTCGCCGGTGCCGAGCTCCATGCGGCCGAGGCGGTTCAGGATGGTGGCGCCTTCCCGGTTGCCCTCGGCCCAGTTGCCCTGCGGCGTGACGTCATAGGCCTGCTTGAAGGCGGTGGCGTCGGGGCCGAGCACGGCGTCGATCTCCGCCTCGGTCCAGACGTAGAAGCGCCCCTCCTCGCCCTCGCTGTCGGCGTCCAGCGTGCTCGCGAAGCCGCCACCCTCGCCCGCCGTCATCTCGCGCAGGCTCCAGGCCACGGTCTCGCGGACCCGGGCCGCGAGCACGGGATCCCGTGTGTCCTGCCAAACCAGCGTCATCAGCTGGATCAGCAGCGCGTTGTCGTAGAGCATCTTCTCGAAGTGCGGCACGAGCCAGCGCTCGTCCGTCGAATAGCGCGCGAAGCCGCCACCGAGATGATCGTAGATGCCGCCCTGGGCCATGTGGCGCAGCGTGGTCTCAACGGCCATGCGGAACTCGATGCGCTCGGTGCGCTTCCAGGCGCGCCAGAGCAGCCCGAGGATCGAGGTCTGCGGGAATTTCGGGGCGGAGCCGATCCCGCCATGGACGGGATCGATCTCGACGACCAGGCGCTCGGCGACCTGATCCAGGATCGCGGGGTCGATCGGGCCGCCGGCCTGGCTCCGCGACAGGCGCTCGAGCGCCTCGCGCAGGGCGGTCACGTTCTGGGTGACCTTGGCGGGATCCGCTCGATAGGCCTCGGCCACGCCGCGTAGCACGTCGCGGAAGCCTGGACGGCCCCAGCGTGTCTCGGGCGGGAAGTAGGTCCCGCCCCAGAAGGGCTCGCCCTTCGGCGTCAGGAACATGGTCAGCGGCCAGCCGCCGGGCTGGCCGAGCATGGCCAGGGCGGACTGGTAGATCTGGTCGATGTCGGGCCGCTCCTCGCGGTCGACCTTCACGGGGACGAACAGCGCGTTCATCACCTCCGCCGTCTCGGGATCTTCGAAGCTCTCATGGGCCATCACGTGGCACCAGTGGCAGGCCGCATAGCCCACGGAAAGCAGGATTGGCCTGTCCTCGGCCTGGGCGCGCGCCAGCGCGGCCTCGCCCCACGGCATCCAGTGCACGGGGTTGTCCCGGTGCTGGAGGAGATAGGGGCTGGTCTCGGCGCCGAGCAGGTTCGCGGATTGCTGCGGGGCGGTCTGTTCTGCGGAGGTCATGGCGAGCGCTCCTTCCCGCGGCCGGGCCGCTTTGCGCGGGACGACCGGCACCTATATGATGGGCCCCGCCCCTGCGCGGGCTCAACCCGAATGCGCCGAGGGTCAGGCGATGAAAATCACGGTCGACGTCGATTGCACGCCGGAGGAGGCGCGCCAGTTCCTGGGGCTCCCCGATGTGCGCCCTATGCAGGACGCCCTGATGCAACAGCTTCAGGAGCGGTTGAGCGCCAACCTGCAGGCGATGGATCCCGAAACCATGCTGAAGACCTGGCTGCCCGCGAGCATCCAGGGTATCGAGCAGATTCAGAAGGCCTTCTGGTCGCAGATGACCGCGGCCATGGGAAGGACTGGTGGAAGTGAGCGATCCTGAGCCCTATTTCGACGCCCACGTCTTCTGCTGCACGAACCAGCGCCCGGCCGGTCATCCGCGGGGGTCCTGCGCCGCCCGGGGGTCCGAGCGGCTGCGCGATTACATGAAAGCGCGGGCCAAGGAGCTCGGCCTCGAGGGGCGGATCCGCGGGCGGATGCGGGTGAACTCCGCGGGCTGCCTGGATCGCTGCGAGCTCGGCCCGATCATGGTGATCTATCCCGAGGGTGTCTGGTACACCTACCGGTCCGAGGAAGACGTGGACGAGATCCTGCTGACCCATCTCGCAGGGGGCGGTCGGGTGGAGCGGCTGATGCTGCGTCCGGACCAGGTCGAGCCCGCGGCGTGACCGATACGGTCTTCGCGCTGGCCTCGGCGCCGGGCCGGGGCGGCGTGGCCGTGATGCGCGTCTCCGGCCCCGCGGCCGGCGGTGCGCTGTCCGCCCTGACGGGCCGCTCCCTGCCCCCCGCCAGGCGTGCGAGCCTGGCGCGGCTGCGCGACCCCGGGACTGGGGACCCCATCGATACGGGCATCGTCCTGTGGTTCCCCGGCCCGGCGAGCTTCACCGGCGAGGACGTGGCCGAGATCCAGGTCCATGGTGGCCGGGCCGTCGTCGCCGCGCTGGCCGAGGCGCTGGCGGCCCGACCAGGGCTCCGGCCTGCGGAACCCGGCGAGTTCAGCCGGCGTGCCTTCGAGAACGGGCGGCTCGACCTGACCGAGGCCGAGGCGATTGCGGATCTCGTGGATGCCGAGACATCGGCCCAGCGCCGGCAGGCGCTGCGGCAGATGGACGGCGCGCTGGGCCGGCTCTACGAGGACTGGCGCGGGCGGCTGATGCGGGCGCTCGCCCATCTCGAGGCCGAGATCGATTTTCCGGACGAGGATCTGCCCGGCGGCGTCGGCGCAGCCGTGCGGCCGGTGCTGGAGGCGCTGGCCGGCGAGATCGCGGATCACCTGGACGACGGGCATCGCGGCGAGCGGTTGCGGGACGGGATCTCCGTCGCGATCCTGGGTGCGCCCAATGCCGGGAAGTCGAGCCTGCTGAACGCGCTGGCCCGGCGCGACGCGGCGATCGTGTCCGAGACCGCCGGCACGACGCGCGACGTGATCGAGGTGCACCTTGACCTCGGCGGCTATCCCGTCGTGCTGGCCGACACCGCCGGCCTCCGCGAGGCGACGGATGCCGTCGAGACCGAGGGCATCCGGCGCGCGCTGGCGCGCGCCGAGGCCGCGGACCTGCGCATCGCCGTCTTCGACGCGGCCGCCCTGCCCGCGCTGGACGCGCGCACGGCGGCGCTGCTGGGCGGGTCGACCCTCGCCGTCGTGAACAAGATCGATGCGCATCCCGGGGCGGTGGTGCCGAACGGGATGATGGCCCTGTCGGCCAAGACCGGGGCGGGCGTGGCCGCGGTGATGGGCCGCCTGGAAGCGCTGGTGGCCGAGCGCTTCGGCGTCGGCCAGGCGCCGGCGCTGACGCGGGCGCGGCACAGGGCCGCGCTGGAGGACTGCCGCCGCGCGCTTGCAGGCGCGCTCGAGGCGCCGCTGCCCGAGCTGGCCGCGGAGGACGTGCGCCTGGCCGTTCGGGCGCTGGGCCGGATCACGGGCCGGGTCGATGTCGAGGATCTGCTGGACGTGATCTTCCGGGACTTCTGCATCGGGAAGTGAGGAGTGGTCCGGTTGGACCGCCTCGGCGGCTCAGTGCGGCCGGGCCTTCCGTTGTTTCACGTGAAACGCCGCACGCAGCTTTGACGGGGATGGGCCGACCCCCTACATTCGCCGCCATGCAGAGCTTCGACGTCATCGTGGTGGGCGGCGGTCACGCCGGGTGCGAGGCTGCGGCCGCCTCGGCGCGGCTGGGTGCGCGGACGCTGCTGCTGACCCACCGGATCGAGACCATCGGCGAGATGTCCTGCAACCCCGCAATCGGGGGCCTGGGCAAGGGGCATCTGGTGCGCGAGATCGACGCGCTGGATGGGCTGATGGCCCGCGTGATCGACCGGGCCGGCATCCAGTTCCGCATCCTGAACCGCAGCAAGGGTCCTGCCGTGCGGGGGCCGCGCGCGCAGGCGGACCGCAAGCTCTACCGCCAGGCCATGCAATCGGCGCTGGCCGAGCAGCCCGATCTGACGTTGCTGGCCGATGCCTGCGAGGACCTGGTCACGGATGCCGACGGGCGCGTGACCGGCGTTCGCGG
Organism: Arenibaculum pallidiluteum; assembly: GCF_017355985.1. Lineage (GTDB taxonomy): Bacteria > Pseudomonadota > Alphaproteobacteria > Azospirillales > Azospirillaceae > Arenibaculum > Arenibaculum pallidiluteum. The sequence goes on along the minus strand of NZ_JAFIQU010000023.1, from coordinate 6,184 downwards.
CGCATCGGGCACACTCTATTCCGCCGGTGCCGTGGTGCTGACCACCGGCACCTTCCTGCGCGGTCTGATCCATATCGGGGAGGAGCGGGCCCCGGCCGGCCGCGTGGGCGAGGCGCCCGCGCTGGGCCTGTCCGCTGCGCTGGCGCGCCTCGGCTTCCCGCTGGGCCGGCTGAAGACCGGGACGCCGCCGCGCATCGATGGGCGGACCATCGATTGGGCCGGGCTGGAGTCTCAGCCCGGCGACGAGCCGCCCCCGCCCTTCTCGACCCTGACCGAGCGCATCACGACGCCCCAGGTCGCCTGCGCCGTCACCTGGACGAGCGCCGAGGCCCATTCGCTGATCCGCGCCAACTTGCATCGCGCCCCGATGTACAGCGGCCAGATCGAGAGCATTGGCCCGCGCTACTGCCCCTCCATCGAGGACAAGGTGGTTCGTTTCTCGGACAAGGAGCGCCATCAGATCTTCCTGGAGCCCGAGGGGCTGGACGACGACACGGTCTATCCCAACGGCATCTCGACCTCCCTACCCCGCGACGTCCAGGCGGAGCTGCTGAAGACGATCCCCGGGCTCGAGCGTGCCGTCATGGTCCGGCCGGGCTATGCCATCGAGTACGACTTCGTCGACCCTCGGGAGCTGCGTCCGACGCTGGAGACGCGCCGGGCGCCAGGCCTCTTCCTGGCGGGGCAGATCAACGGCACCACGGGATACGAGGAGGCCGCGGCCCAGGGGCTGATGGCGGGGATCAACGCCGCGCTCTCCGCCGGCGGCGGGCGCGAAGGCTTCGTCCTCGACCGGGCCGAGGCCTATATCGGCGTGCTGGTCGACGACCTGGTGACCCGTGGGACCAACGAGCCCTACCGGATGTTCACCTCCCGGGCGGAGTACCGGCTGCTGCTGCGGGCCGACAATGCCGACCAGCGCCTGACGCCGCGGGGCCTCGCCGTCGGCTGCGTCGGCAGCGCGCGCGCCGCCGCCTTCGGGAACAAGGCCGCAGGGCTGGCGGAGGCGCGCCGCCTTGCGGCCTCGCTCCAGGCGACGCCCAACGAGCTGCAGCGCCATGGCCTCTCTGTGAACCAGGACGGCGTCCGGCGCAGCGTCGCCGACCTGCTGCGCTATCCCGACATCGACCTGGCGCGTCTGGCGCGGGTCTGGCCCGAACTCGAGTCCCTGCGACCCGATGTCGCCGAGCAGCTCGAGATCGATGGGCGCTATGCCGGCTATGTGGACCGGCAGGAGGCGGACATCCGGGCCTTCCGCCGGGACGAGGCTCTGGCCCTGCCGGACGATCTGGATTTCGACGGGATCGGCAGCCTGTCTGCCGAGATCCGGCAGAAGCTGAACCAAGCCCGGCCGGCGACGCTGGGAGCGGCGGCCCGAATCCCGGGCGTCACGCCGGCGGCGCTGACAGCCCTGCTCCGCCACGTGAAACGCCGGGGTGAGCGTCTTGGCGCCTGAGACCGGCGCCGCGCTGCTGCGGCGCGCCCTGCCCGACGTTTCACGTGAAACATGCGATCGCCTGGCAGCCTATGCCGCCGTGCTCGCGAAGTGGCAGAAGTCCATCAACCTCGTGGGACCGCGCACCCTGGAGGAGGTCTGGACGCGGCATTTCCTCGATTCCGCCCAGCTCCGGGCGCTGATCCCGGCCGAGGCGCGGGTGCTCGTGGATCTCGGCAGCGGGGCCGGCTTTCCCGGCCTCGTGCTGGCGATCCTCGGGATTGCCGAGGTTCACTTGATCGAGAGCGACACCCGCAAGGCCGCCTTCCTGCGCGAGGCGGCGCGCGCGACCGGCACGAGCGTCACCGTGCATGCGAGACGGATCGAGGAGGTCGCGCCGTTCGAGGTCGACATCGTTACGGCACGAGCGCTCGCCCCTCTGGTCGAGCTGCTTCCCCTGGCCGAACGGTTCGTCGGCCCCCGAACACTTTGTCTGTTCCCTAAGGGACAAAATGTGGATGCCGAATTGACCGAAGCCACCAAAGCTTGGAAAATGCAGGTCGAGAGGCTGGCAAGCCTATCGGATCCCAGGGCGAGTGTTCTGCGCCTGTCCGGGATCGTTCGTGCCTGAACACCTGACGCAGCCGCCTTCCGAGGCCCCATGACACGCGCCCGCATCATCTCCATAGCGAACCAGAAGGGCGGCGTCGGCAAGACCACCACCGCCGTGAACCTTGCGACTGCCCTTGCCGCGGTGGGCAAGCGTGTGCTGCTGATCGACATGGATCCGCAGGGCAACGCCTCGACCGGCCTGGGCATCGACCGTCAGGCGCGCGAGTACGGCACTTACCAGCTCCTGTTCGACGAGATCACCATCGAGCAGGCTGCGACGGCGACCACCGTGCCCAACCTGTCGATCGTGACGGCCTCGGTCGACCTTTCGGGAGCCGAGATCGAGCTGGTGAGCTCGGAGCGCCGTGAGTACCGCCTGCGACAGGCGCTCGCCAACAGCGCGCTGGCCTTCGACTATGTCCTGATCGACTGCCCGCCCGCGCTCGGCCTGCTGACGCTGAACGCTCTGGTCGCCTCGGATGCGGTGATGGTCCCGCTCCAGTGCGAATTCTACGCCCTCGAGGGCCTGTCACACCTGATCCGCACCATCGAGCGGGTGAAGCGGGCCTTCAATCCCGGCCTCGACATCCATGGCGTCGTGCTGACGATGTTCGACAAGCGCAACAACCTCTCGGAAATGGTCGCGGCCGATGTGCGCGGCTTCTTCGGGGACAAGGTCTACGAGACCGTGATCCCGCGGAACGTGAAGGTTTCCGAGGCGCCGTCCCACGGCAAGCCGGTTCTGATCTACGACCTCCGCTGCCCAGGCGCCCAGGCCTACGTCCACCTGGCCGGCGAGGTCCTCAAGCGCGAGAAGAGAAGGCTGATCGCCTGATGGAAGAGAACAAGCGTCGCCCGAGCCTCGGCCGGGGCCTTTCCGCCCTGTTCGGGGAAGCCGCCGAGGATGTGGTCGAGTCGGCAGGGCGTCCGCCGCGGACAGTGCCGATAGAGTTCGTTCACCCCGGCCGCTTCCAGCCGCGCAAGCGCTTCGACCAGGAGGCGATCCAGGCGCTGGTGGAATCCGTGCGCGAGCGCGGGATCCTGCAGCCGCTCCTGGTGCGCCGGCATCCGGAATCGCCGAGCGAGTACGAGCTGATCGCGGGCGAGCGCCGCTGGCGCGCCGCGCAGATCGCAGGGCTCCACGAGGTTCCCGTGGTCCTGCGCGAGCTGAGCGACCGCGAGGCGCTCGAGATCGCGCTGATCGAGAACATCCAGCGCCAGGACCTGACGCCGCTCGAGGAGGCCGAGGGCTACCGCCGCCTGATGGACGAGTTCGCGCATACGCAGGAGAACCTGGCCAAGGCCCTGGGCAAGAGCCGCAGCCACATCGCGAACATGCTGCGCCTGCTGTCCCTGCCCGACCCCATCAAGGAGATGGTCGGCGACGGGCGGCTGACCGCCGGCCACGCCCGCGCGCTGCTCGGCGTGCCGGAGCCGGTGGCGGTGGCGCGCCAGGTCGTCGAGAAGGGGCTGAACGTTCGCCAGGTCGAACAGCTCGCCCGCGAGGCCCAGGCCACCAAGGCCGACCCCGTCTCCGCCGCCGGGCGGGCGGTCGCCCGCGCGGCGGCCCAGGCGAAGGACCCCGATACCCTGGCCCTGGAGCGCGAACTGACGGAACGGCTCGGGCTCAAGGTCACCATCGGGCCCCAGGGGCCCGGCGGCACCGTGACCATCCAATACCAGAACCTCGACCAGCTCGACGAGGTGATCCGGCGGCTCTCCGGTGGTGCCTGAGGGCCCGCTGGATCCATGACCACGGATCCGACGGCGGGCCGTCGATCCCCATCCTGTAGGCCGAGGCCCGGCTGCAGGTCCCATTCAGACAGCGGGACCTGAAGGGTCGGTTCGGGGTGCCCGAGCCCGGGGCCCTCAGCCGTAGAAGGACGTCCGGTGGTCGGGCAGCTCCGGCGCCGGCGCGCAAGGCAACCGCAGGCGGACGCGCAGCCCGCCGAGCACGCCCGGCTCCAGTCGCTCCATGGAGACACCCATGCGCCGGCACAGCTCGGCGACGATCGAGAGGCCGAGGCCGACCCCGTCGCCGCCGGAGCGCCCGAGCCGCTGGAAGCGTTCGAAGGCGCGCTCGAACGCGTCCGCCGACAACCCGGGTCCGTCGTCCTCCACCAGCAGGTCCATTGCGCCTCGCCGGTCGCCCGCGACCGCCACGGTGACCCGACCCGGCGAGGCAGCATACTTCACGGCGTTCTCGACGAGGTTGCGCAGCACGATCGCCAGCAGTTCCGGATGAGCCGTGACCGCGGCCGAGCGCGGCGCCTCCAGCGTGATCTCCACATTGCGCTCGTTGGCCGAGGGCACCAGCTCGGCCACGCCGGACTGCACGAGCTGGACAAGGTCGAACCGGCTCCCGGGGCTCCGCGTCAGATCCAGGGACTGCGACCGGGCGACGTCGAGCAGCTGCGCGACCATCCGGCCGGCCCGGTCGGTGGCCTCCAGGATCTTGGCGAAGCGCGGCCGGATGCTCGCGGGCAGCTCGCCTTCGAGGGTTTCCACCTGTGCCCGGATCGCGGTCAGCGGCGTGCGCAGCTCGTGCGCCGCGTTCGAGACGAAGTCGCGCTCGCGTTCCAGCACCAGTTGCAGCCGTGCCATCAGGCCGTTCAGCGCGTGAGCGACCCCACGCAGCTCGCTCGGCACCTCCGCCTCGTCCAGCGGCGCGAGGTTGTCCTCGCTGCGGTCTCGGACCTGCCCGGCGAAGGCACCGAGCGGCGTCAGGCCGGAGCGGATGCCCACGGCCAGGGCGATGGCCACCAGTGCCGTCGTGCACAGGACATAGGTCGCCACCAGGCCGGCGACCTGCGCCGAGGAGAACAGGTCCTCGTAAGCGTCGAAGCCGATCACGACCTGCGTGCCGGTCCGCTCGTCCTCGAAGGTGTCGACGATCCACGCAGTGTCATCGATGTGGGCCTTGCCCTTCCTGGGCAGGGCCAGCAGCTGACCCGGCGACAGAGCCTCCGAGGCATAGAGCAGCTGCCCGTCCCGGCTGATCACGACCAGGTAGTCGTTGAGGTCGAAGGCAGAGCTTCGCTGCTGCTCGAAGACCGGCAGCACCGTCGGCGAAGCCGGCTGTGCCGAGGCGAAGGCCAGCATCACCTGCGCCGTGTGGGCGGTTCGGCTGTGGAATGACTCGTTGTACTCCACGGCGACCGCGACCCAGATCAGGGCGGATGCCGGGATCCAGACAGCCGCGATGAGCCAGGCCAGCCTGCGCTGCAGGCGCGTGCGGATCGACGGCATGCTATTCCCTCGGCAGCATGTAGCCGACCCCGCGGATCGTCTGGATCAGGTCGGGGCCGAGCTTGCGGCGGATCTGCGAGACGAACACCTCCAGCGTGTTGCTCTCGGCCTCCCCGCCCCAGCCATAGAGGTGGTCCTCGAGGGCATGCCGGGTCAGGACCCGGCCCTGGTTCTCGACGAGCAGGCGCAGCAGCGCGAAGACCTTCGGCGTCAGCGTGATGCTCTCGCCGCCGCGCCGCACGGTGAAGGACCCGGGATCGATCCGCAGGTCCCTGTACTGCAGCAGATCCGGCCGGCGGTCGCCGCGGCGCCGGGCGAGCGCGCGGCAGCGGGCCATCAGCTCCTCCATGGCGAAGGGCTTGACCAGGTAGTCGTCGGCGCCGAGGTCGAGGCCGCGGACCCGGGTATCCATCTCGTAGCGTGCGCTGAGGATCAGGATCGGCAGGCTGTGGCCGCCCGCCCGCTGCTCCCGCAGGATCTCGAGGCCATCGCGGTCCGGCAGGCCCAGGTCCAGGACCATCAGGTCGAAGGCATCCAGCTCCGTGATTCCTTCGAGGCTCGCGCCGTCCGGGAGCCAGTCGACGGTCATGCCGGACCGGGTCAGGCGGGCGCGAATGGCGTCGCCGATCAGCGGGTCGTCCTCGACGAGCAGGATTCGCATGTCTCACTCCCTGTCAGCACGGCGACAAGGTCTCATGGGAACCTGAAGCGAAGCTGAGTTGCCGTGCGGCCGCGTTCAGGTCCGGTTCAGGCACGGATGGCAGGGTCCGCGCCATTCCCGACCCAAGCATAAGGCGCAATCAACGTGACAAGCACATCCTTAGGCCGAGGGCCGCTCCTGGCGGCGGCCCTCTGCGCGGCCGCGGCCGTCCAGATGGTGGCGGGCAG
>NZ_JAFIQU010000022.1 GCF_017355985.1 Arenibaculum pallidiluteum | reverse complement strand
ATGCAGCTCCTGGCCTATCACACGGCCGTCGCCAAGGGCACCGACGTCGACCAGCCCAGAAACCTCGCCAAGAGCGTCACCGTCGAGTAAAGACACAGCCCCGGCGCGGGGAAGCGGGCGCGCCCCTGCTACCGCCGGTCGGCCAGCGAGCTTTCCCCGCCGTCGGAGCGGCGCTCGTAGGCGCCGATATCCGGCGCGCGCCCCTGGACGCGGAGAAGGTCCCCGTCCCCTTCCGCGTCCGGGATGAGCGCGGTTCCCGCGTCGATGGCGGGGGAACCGGCCGACAGGCGGTAGTCGCCGTTCCCGGCCGGGTCGTAATGCACGAAACCCGGGTCCGCCGCGATGGAGCGCACATGCGTCAGCCCGTTCTGGAGCCGCCAGTCGGTCCCGTTCCCATGCACCAGGTTGCTTTCGTAGACGTTGCTCCTGCCGGTGTCGCCGCCTTCGGCGATTCCGTAGCGCGCGTTGTCGTAGACTAGGTTGTTGAGGACCCGGATGTCGTCGGCCGGTCCCGAGCCCGTGACGTAATCGCCTCCGCCGACCCAGATGCCGAAGTCGGATCGGAACACGGTGTTGTTGACGACATCGACCGAGCGGACGTCGTGCCAGAGGCTGATCCCTGCCGCAGCGACGTTGTGGACCAGGTTGCCGGACACGACGCCGGTGCCCGTGTGATAGATGCCCTGGATCAGATTGGTCGATCCGATGCCGGGTCCGATGTGGTGAACGAGGTTGTCGAGGATCCTGATCCCCGTGCCGCCTTTGTATCCGTCCCCCTCGATACCGGCGCCACCATCCGGCTCCGCCGCCGCGTCGGGCCTCGTGGCGATGTGGTGCACCTTGTTGCCCACGACGACCGATCCCGTGCCGGTGGTATAGATACCGAGCCGCCAGGGCGTACCGGACCGATGTCCGGTGCCATCGACCTCGAAGCCCTCGATGCGGACATGGTCGCCGCTGTTGTTCCAGGCGACGGGGCTTGCGGAGTTCTCCGGCGGAACGATCCTGGCGCCCCAACGCACATCCGAGACGAAGCGTATGGGGTCCCGCGCGGTGCCGCTCCTGTCCGTCGTGAAGCCGCCCTCGTAGGTACCCGGAGCGACACGCACGGTGGTACCCGGCCGCGCCGCCCTAGCAGCCCTTTCGATCGTGCGAAAAGGCGAGGATGCCGTTCCTGCACCTTCGTCCGATCCCAACGTGGACACGTGCAGATCCGGGAGGGCAGGACCTTCGCCGGGAAGGCCCAGGCGCGCATCGTCAGAAGGCACCAGAAACGCCGGAAGCACGAGCGCGGCCAGTGTCAGGGCGGCGGCGAGGAGCATCTTCCTGGCGAGGCCTCCCGATGCCGGAGCCTCGATCCCGCGGATGCCGGAGCCGCTGGTATCGCCGGGCATGCCCTCCTCCTTCGCAGGGGCGGAGCGGACGACCTCCTGAAGCCTCGGTAAGATAACCGAAAAGATCCGTGGTGTCGAAGGTCCTTCAGGCGCGATGCACGCCTCTCCTCCCCAGGCGGCATTGATCTGCTGCGGCGCCCGTGCCTGGTCCGATCCTGCGGCCGGAAGCAGTTGCAAAAAGGCAGGCCTATGGGAATCGGGTATATTTTCTTTTCATCCATACATGGTTATTGTCATTTTCGTCCGCGCGACGGACCGCCGGGCCCGGATGCGGGACCCGGCGCCGCTCGTCCCCCCAGGGCGGGGCCCCCCTCCATCGGAGGCGCGAAGCCGGTGATGCAAACGTCACTTGCCCCTCTGCCCGATGTCCGTCCGGACGAGGACCGCCCCGTCACGGTCGCCGTCCATCAGCCCAACTATCTGCCCTGGCTCGGGTACTTCGCGAAGATGGCCCAGGCCGACATCTTCGTCTTTCTCGACGACGTGCAGTTCCCCCAGGGCCGCAGCTACGTTTCCCGCACGCGGATCCATTCGCCGAATGACGGGACATGGCTGTCGATCCCGGTCTCCCGCGGCGAGCGGCAGCTCATCAGGGACGTGAAGTTCGCCGACCCCAACTGGCGCCGGCGCCACCTGCAGACCCTGCGGCACACGTACCGCCGGGCGCCGAAATTCGATGAGGCCATGGATTTGGCCGCCGAAATCCTGTCCCTGGAGACGGAGTATCTCTGCGAGTTCAACATCGAGGCCGTCACGAGGCTCGCGCGGCATCTCGGCCTTTCCTGCCGGCTGCAGGTCTCGAGCTCCTACGCGGTGGATTCCTGTCGCGACGACCGCATCATCGAACTCGTCAAGGCGGCCGGCGGCACGGGCTATGTCTCGGGCGGCGGGGGGCAGAACTACCAGGACCCCGAGAAGTTCGCCCGGGCAGGCATCGCGCTGCATGTCCGGGAATACCGGCCTCGCCCCTATCAGCAGCCCGGCTCGGCCTTCCTTCCCGGCCTGAGCATAGTCGACGCGCTCTTCAACCTCGGCGACGGTGTCCACGAGCACCTGCGCTACGCCTGAACCCCGATCGCGCTCTCACATACCCCGGAGCCGCCATGGCAGATGACCATGTCCCGGGCGTCGCATGCGCGCCCTCACCCTCAGGATCGCCGAGCCTCGTCTCGCGGGTGATGAGAAGCGTGCCTCGGCAAGGTCTCCGCAGAACCATCGAGAATGCGGCGGTTGCCGTCGAGGACGCGCTCTTCGACGCGGTTCTCGGGGTCGAGACGTCGGCGCCGGTCGAGCTCGACGGATTGAGCATCTCGAGCCCGAACAGGCATCTCGGCGTCTCCTACGTGCCGACGCGCGTGAGGGCGTTCCGCATGCTGATGCGCAGGCTCGGCCTGCCGTATGGCGGCGTCTTCGTCGATTTCGGCTGCGGCAAGGGACGGGCGCTCTTCGCGGCGGCCAGCCATCCCTTCCACCGGATTGTTGGCGTGGAGTTCGCCCCTGAGCTGTGCGAGATCTGCCGGCGCAACGTCGATGCCTTCCGGTGCCGCCGCCGCGGGCGGGCCGTGTTCGAGATCGTCGAGGCGGACGCCGCGAACTATGCGGTCCGGGACGACGAGAACGTCTTCTTCTTCTTCAACCCGTTCAGGGACGCGGTCATGGTTTCCGTGCTGCGGAACATCGATGCCTCGCTCAGGAGAAGGCCGCGCCGCGTCTGGCTGATCGTCAACAACCCGCGGGACCTGGAGGCCGCCTTCCGAAGCCGGGACTGGCTGATGCGGGTCGACGAATACGCCTATGGAAGCTCGCTGTTCTGGATCTATTCGAACGTCTCCACAGTCTCGAAGACGCGCGCGCGGTACCAGTCGTAGGTCCTTCGGACTCCGTCACCCAGGGGCGTTGCCGGAACGAAGGACGTGGCCGCCACGGCGCGGCGGATGTCGGGCCAGCGCCGGGCCGGAGAGCCGGGCGTGTCCGGCCCCCCTTCGATATCCAGCCGCTTGCCGACCGTCCGCGCCACCAGGCGGGCCAAGTCCTCCATGGACGTCTCGCCATCGGGGGCGCCGATGTTGAAGGTCCCGTTCTCCGCCTCGGGCGCCTCGGCGAGCCTCACGATGAGCTCGACGGCGTCGTCGATGTAGCAGAATGTCCGCCGATGCTGCGGCGAGTAGACCGTCAGCCGCCCGCCCGGCGGGCAGGCATGGGCGCGTGCCAGCAGCTCGGGGACGACGTGCCGCATCCCCATGCGTGGTCCATAGACATTGTGCGGACGGACGATGGTGAAAGGGATGCCGCCGTAATGGCACAGCGCCTCGCCGCAGATCTTCGAAAGCATGTAGGACGTCCTCGGCTGCGCCAGTTCGGAAATGGCGAGCGGCGTCGTCTCGGGGGTCGGCAACGGCATCCCGAAACGCTCGAGGGTGCCCGCATAGACTTCGCTCGTGGACGGGAAGACGAATCGCTCCAGGCGGTCCTGGCCCTGCGCGAACTCGATCATCCGCGCGAGAAGTCCGACATTGTCTCGGAGCACCGCGTAGGGTTGCGCCATGACGTTCCGCACGCCGAGCGCAGCCGCCATGTGGAAGACGAGGCCGTAGTCGCGCCCCAGCCCGTCAAGCGCCCCGGCCGCGCCGAGATTGCGGCGGAAGACCCGATACCGCCCGGTGGCCTCGAGCGCAGCAATATCGGGGTCGTTTTCCGGGCCCGCGTCGCGATCGAGAACGTCGACCTCGTATCCCGCTTCGAGCAGCCGTCTGGCCAGGTGGTGGCCGATGAAGCCGCACCCTCCGGTGATCAGGACCCGGCTCACAGCCCTTCCCCCCTTCCGATGCTCTCGACGCGACAGCCAAGCGCCCGCAGTTCCCGGCGCCGGCCGGATCCGAGGACGTCGAAGGCATCCACGAACAGCAGGCGGCGGCCGCCGAGCCAGCGCCGGAAATCGAAGCTCCTGTATTCCTCGTGCGGCACGGCGGTCACGACCGCATCGAACCCCTCGGCCGGCGGGATCTCGGCGGGCACGTCTAGGTCCTGCTCGCGCCAGCGTCCGACGAGCGGATCGTGCACGGCCACCTCGGCCCCCTGCTCGCGCGCCGCGCGGTAGAAGACCTCGGACGGCGAGGAGCGCGTATCGCCGACCCCCTCGCGATAGCTGAGGCCGAGCAGCAGGATTCGGCGTCCCTCGAGGCTGCCGTCGAGGAGGCGCCGGACGGTATCGAGCGTCCGCATCGGCATGTCCCGGTTGATTTCGACGGCCAGCCGGGAGATCGGGAAATCCTGCTCGAAGCCGAAGATCTCCCGCGCCGCCAGCCAGCCCATCAGGGGATCCTTGGTCAGGCAGTAGCCGCCGACGCCGAAGCCGGGCGTCCGGATATTGCGGTGGGTGGGCCGGTTGCGGATGGCCGAGACCACCTCGAACAGGTCGACGCCGGTCCTCTCGGCGAAGCCGCCCCATTCGTCCATCAGCGCGATCGTCACCGCCCGGAAGGTGTTCTCGAGGACCTTCCCGACCTCGGAAGCCGTGGTGCCGGACAGCCGCGTCAGCGGATGGCGCTCCACGTCGATCACGGTCGCGAGGAACGCCTCGCAGGCCTCGGCGGACCTTGCATCGATGCCCGCGAAGACCCGCGGCATGTTGACGACGGAATCGTAGTACCGGTCGCCCGGCATGAGCCGTTCGTAGGCGTGGGCCAGCCTCATCCGGTCCGTCGGGAGACCGCGGCGCGACAGCTCCTCCCTCAGGATTGGGGCGGCCACGCGCTCGGTGGTTCCCGGCGGCACGGTCGTCTCGATGATGACGAGGGCATCCGGCGCCATATGCGCGCCGACCGTCGCCAGCGCGGCCAGGAACGGCCTCAGGGCCAGACGCGGGACGTCCCGGTGACGCTCAACGTCCAGCGGCACGTCGACCAGGATGACCGAGGCGCTGGCGAAGGCGGCGGGGTCGTCGCAGGCCGACAGGTTTCCGGCCTCGTGGGCTGCTGCGATGCGGGCCTTGAGCTCCTCGTCCGTCGTCGCGAAGGGGAAGGCGCCGCGGTTCATTGCGGCTATGCGCGAGCGGCCGTCCTCAGTCGGCAGGTCCACCCCGATCACGGCATAGGCCGGCCGGCCGTCCTCGCCGCGGGCGCTCGCGACGGCCGCGGCCATGGCCGCGCCGACGAAGCCCAGTCCCTGGACGCAGACGACCGGCGTTCCGGAGACCGGCGTTCTGGAGCGGTCCGCGGAGCGGGGAAGGACGTCCGCGAATGCGCTGATCGGCTGGGCGGGCATGGTTTCCTCCGGCGGTTAGCGGCGCAAGCTGGCTGCGGGATCGGCGCGGCCTCTGCGCGTGCCGTGACCGACGACCCAGTCCTCCAGCGCGGCGAAGCGGTCGCCGGCCTCGCCCGGCATCGACGACAGCGAGAACACCGACCAGATGCCGCGCCAGGCCCATGCCAGGTCGCTCAGAACCGTGCGCCGGGCGTAGTAGGCGAGATCCAGCCGCGCCTTCATGGGGAAGAGGAAGGCCCGGTAGAACTCGCGGGGATCGCAGCCTTCCGGGTAGAGCGTGGCCTCGTGGCGGCACGCCACCTGGGAGGGGCCGAAGATGCCCGGCGTGTGATCGAGGACGGCGCGGTAGGGCCCCTGGAAGCAATCCGCGAAATCCAGCGTCTCGGGCCGCGGCCCGACGAGGGACATGTCGCCCCTGAGGACGTTCCAGAGCTGCGGCAGCTCGTCCAGCTTCGTCCTCTCGAGCACGCGGCCCAGCCGGGTGAAGCGGGGGTCGTCGCGCAGCGTCAGCGGCCTGTCGCCGGCCTGCGTGCGGCAATGGAACTTCCGGAACTTGTACAGCACGAAATGGCGGCCCTCGCGCCCGATGCGGATCTGCGAGAAGAGGGCCGGGCCCGGGGTCTCGAGACGCACCGCGAGCGCGATGAGCAGCATCAGCGGCGCAAGGATCACCAGGCCCGCAAGAGCCACGAGGATATCGATGGCGCGACGCGGCAGGGAGCGAGGACCATGCGGCCGCCTGCGCACGACGACCCGCTTCATCAATCTCTCCATGGAATCCTCCCTTTCAGCCCGGTGCCAATTCAGCCCAGTGCCGACGCCAGGGCGCCGACCACGGTCTCCACCTGCCCCTCGTCCATCTCCGGGTGCAGCGGCAGCGTCAGCTCGCGCGCGGCGAAGGCCTCCGTGATCGGCAGGGAGCCCGCGGGAACGCGGTCCCGGTAGAGCGTGAGGCGATGGACCGGCGGGTAATGGACGGTCGTCTGGATCCCGTCGCCCCTCAGCCGTTCCATGACGTGTTGGCGATCCGCCCATTCCGGCAGGACGATGGGAAGGATGTGGTGCGCGGACGTCCATGCCTCGGCGAACGGTACGGAAACCGCCGGGCAGCGTGCGGCCAGGAGGCTCCGATACGATCGCGCGAGGCGCGCGCGGCGCTCGTTCCAGACGGCGAGCCGCTCCAGTTGGACCAGCCCGATCGCAGCGCGAAGCTCGTCCATGCGGTAGTTGTAGCCGAGCACCGTCACGTCGTAGGCCGGCGCGCGTGCCGTCAGACGCTGCTGGGCCGTCGCGGTCATGCCGTGGCCGCGCATCAGCCGGATGGTCTCGAGCACCCCCGGGTCGCGCGCGGCGACCATTCCGCCTTCGGCGGTAGTCATGTTCTTATTGCCGTAGAAGCTGTAGACCGCGGCGTCCGATTGGTGGCGGTTCTGCACGAGCCCCGCGGCATGCGCTGCGTCCTCGACAAGCAGAAGGCCGCGCCGCTCGGCGAAGGAGCGCCATGCCGCCAGGTCGGCCAGGTAGCCCGCGTAATGCACGAGGATGAGGGCCTTCGTCCTCGTGGTGCATTTCGCAGCGGCGTCCGCAAGGCTCATGAGCGGCGCATCGATGCCCTCGATGTCCACGAAGACGGGCGTCGCCCCGGCATAGAGGGCACTGTTCGCTGTCGCCACGAAGGTCAGCGACGGGACCAGCACCTCGTCCCCCGGCCCTATGCCCAGCGCGAGCATCGCAAGGTGGAGGCCCGCGGTGCAGGAGCTGACGGCCACTGCGTCGCCGATGCCGTGCCGCTCCGCGAAGGCGCGCTCGAAGGCCTTGACCCGGTCGCCCTGCGTGATCCACTCGCTGTCGATGACTTCGGCAAGCGCGATCTTTTCCGCATTGCCCAGGACGGGCTTGGCTACGAGCAGCATCGGTTCCCCCGACACGGTTTCCAGATACGGGCCCGGCCGGCGACGGAGGCGTCCAGAATCTGGCGCCGCCTCCGGTGCCAAGCGGCTCAGGCGAGCGCGAGCGTATCGAAGGCGGGAGTCTGCTCGTCCCAGCTCAGCTCCTGAGCCTTGTTGAAGTCCTCCACCCGCCCGATGTCGAGCCAGAAGCCGCCGTGCAGGAACGTGCCGACGGGAATGTTCCGGGCCATCATCGTGCACATCAGATTGTCGAAGCCGAAAGGAACGCCTTCAGGGATGTAGTCGAGAACGTCGGGCTCCATGCAATAGACGCCCATGCTGACCTGCTGGGTGAGCGTCGGCTTCTCCTGGAAGCGGGTGACGCGCCCATCCTCGGACTCGATGATGCCGAAGTCCGTCCGCAGGAGCCGGCGCGCGGTGGCGATCGTCAGCAGGGATCCGTAGCGCCGATGGGCGGCCGCGAAGGCGTCCAGGTTTAGATCCGTCAGCACGTCGCCGTTGATGACGAGGAAGGTGCTGTCCAGCGCGTCGCGCAGCATGGCGAGCGGGCCGACCGTCCCGAGAGGCTCCGGCTCCTCGGTGTACCTGATCTTCAGGCCCCACTGCCGGCCGTCGCCACACACCGTGCGGATGAGATGACCGAGATAGCCGGTGGTGATGTAGACGTCCTGGATGTCGTTACGCCGGAGCCACTTCAGAAGAAGCTCCAGGACCGGCTTGGATCCCACCGGCATGAGGGGCTTCGGCAGGATCATCGTGTATGGCCTGAGACGAGTCCCCATTCCACCGGATTGAATGACGGCTTTCATCTAATCCTCCAGGAGTGGTGCGCGGCTCTGCTGTCGCCCGAGCCCCGGCACTGCGGGTAGCAGCCGATCTTTTCTTTTCTGAAGACGCTATCTTATTGGAGGGGGTCTGTAAAGATAACAAGAGGTCAGGTTGTTTTTCGCTGGTGCCGGCGAGGCCTCCTATCCGCGGCTTGACCGAGCGTGTCCCGCCGGCGGCGCTGCGGGCCTGCCAGGCCCGGCCGAGGCGGGGTGCGACGAGGATCGCTGCGGTGCTGATTCCCAGATCGGCGCGACGATCCCCGCCCCATGCAGAGTGGTCTTCGCGCGCGGCCGCCGGCGCCGTCCGCGGAAGACGGACGGCCCGGACGGATCAGCGCGGGACTGCGCCTCAGCGTGACTTGAAGGCCGCCCGTGCGCGTCCGCGGATGAACATCCCTGGCGCCGCGCCGTCGGTGCTGCGCTTCATGCGCCGCCCGCTCGGGTGGTTCGCGGTCATCGCCCTCAGTGCGACCCTGAGATCGAGGAGCGTCAGGTGCGAGCCGGGACGAAACCCCGGCACGCGCGCTATGCGCCCCGCCGGCACTCTCCGACGGCGAGCGGAAGCTGGCATGTCCGCGCTCTCGGCCAGTCCGGGGATCCGGCGCGCTTCGGAAATCTGGTGGTGCAGCCGGTTGACGCGTTCCAGCCGCGAGAAGTCCAGGGCGATATGGTCCGAAAGCCGCCGGACCAGGCGCAGCAGGTCGCCGTGCCGGGAGCAGAAGATCGTCAGCCCGACCGTTCCCTGGACGCGAAAGTCGAAACTGAGCCTCGGCGCGACGATTCCCAGCTCTTCCGCCCTGCAAAAGACCTGCGCAATTATCTTTTCAGCTGTATCCACAGGCAAACCGCTCAAGTACACCGCGAGCATGCTGTCCCTCCCACGATCGTTTTGATCTCGGCCTTCTCTGGACCAAATTCCCGGCCATCTTTCTGTGCCGGTTTCTCCGTCTGTGGCGTCTTCGTCTCAAGGGTGGCGGCCTTTCGCCCAAAGGCCGGGTATAAGCCTTTGGGCTGTAGTGGCGCACCGCCTCCCACGTGCGAAGGGTCTATATCTTAGGAGGATGGAATTGAGGTGTCCGCAACTCCGATGGTCCGAACACTGCGTGGATGCGCCGCGGTGTCTAGCCATCGGGGCGCAAGGGGGAAAAATGGGGAGTGCAATTGGAGAGGCCCAGATTACGCCTTCCGCTGCCTCCACCAACGGACAGCCCTTTCGATCCTTTAGCCCCATGCTCTTCCCGACGAAGAATCGTTCAAAAGGCTGAATTCCATTGTCCCAGCTTGGCGACCGAACACCCCGCGCCGGAGTACATACGAACTAGACCGCCACGCTGAAGCGCTCCTCCCAGAGCGCGAGGCTGTAGAGTCGCCATTGGCTGTCGCGGTCGAGCGCGCCGAACTGGTGCGTAAGACGGCTCTGGTCGCAGAAACGGGCGATCAGGGGGGATGTCGTCACGGCACGGGCCATGACATCACGATGCCGGGCCAGCCAGAGGTCGGTGGGAGCGGCGAAGCCGATCTTGTTGCGCCTCCATGCGATGCCCTCGGGAAGCAGGTCCGCCATCGCTCGGCGCAGCACCCACTTCGTCCATCCGCCCTGCATCTTGAGCTGGGGCTCCAGGGAGATGCACTGCTCCACCAGCCGGTGGTCCAGGAAGGGCAGGCGCGCCTCGACGGAATAGGCCATGGAGTTCTTGTCCTCGTAGCGCAGCAATGCCGGCAGGCCGGTCGCCTCCATCTCCAGGATCTGCAGCGCCCGGACGTCGAGGCAGGACCGGGCGAAGCTGCCGACCCAGCCCGGCAGCGCCGGACGCGGCGACAGGTAGCGGCCGCGACGGATGAAGTAGCGATATCTGGCAGCCGGCACGAACCAGAGCAGCGACTGGGCGATCAGGCGCCATGCGCTCATCCCTGCGGTGTTCCGGATTGCCTCCCGGGCGCCCCTGATGGCCTCCAGGATCCCCTTCTCGCGCCACAGCGCATAGCAGTAGGGCGAGCAGTAGCGCTCGTAGCCCAGCAGCGTCTCGTCGCCACCCTGGCCATCGAGAAGCACGACGACGCCGTTTTCCCGAGCGGCCCGCATGACGAAGGCCTGCATGCAGATCGACGGGCCGGGAAAGGGCTCCTCCTGGTGCTCGACGACATGGGGGAGCAGCGCGCGGAAATCGTCGTAGCCCGGGCGCGTGGTGATCCAGCGCAGGTCCCCCGCCTTCACGACTTCGGCGGCGTAGGTCTCCTCGTTGTTGCGGGGGTCCTCGCTGATCGCCGTCACGGCGTTGAAGCGTGCCCCGGCACGGGCATTCTGTCGCGCCGCGATCAGGGAGATGCTGGAGCTGTCGAGACCGCCGCTGAGGCAGGCGCCGACCTGAACGTCCGAGCGCAGGCGGAGGCGTACGGCGTCCTCGAATGTGCGCCGGAGCGCCGCGACGGGCTCCTCGGCGGGCGACGGGTCGGCGGCCGCGAGCCTTTCCGCCAGGCTGTAGTAGCGGCCGTGTGCGCAGCGGTCGGCCTTGATGTCGTAGACGAGGAAGTGCCCCGCGGCCAGGCTGGAGACGCCTTCGAAGAAGGTCTCGGTCGACTGCGCGGGCGAGCCGGTCAGCAGGAAATCGGCCACCAGCGCCGCGTTCGCCCTGGTCGAGGGCAGCAGGGGCAGCAATTGGCGGATCTCCGAGCCGAAGGCGAAGCAGGCCTCGGTCCGCACGTAGTAGAACGGCTTCTCGCCGAAGCGGTCGCGCGAGGCGAAGATCGTGCGGCGCAGGCGGTCATGGATCGCGAAGGACCACATGCCGTTGAGCCGCGCCAGGCACTCGGGTCCCCAGGCCGCAAAGGCCGTCAGCACCACCTCGGTGTCGGTACCCGTCCGGAACCGGTGCCCCATCGCCTCGAGCTCTGAGCGCAGCTCGATGAAATTGTAGATCTCGCCGTTGTAGGTGATCGCAAACCGACCATCGGCCGAGGTCATCGGCTGGTGTCCCGCCGCCGACAGGTCGAGGATCGCCAGGCGCCGGTGCCCGAGCGCGACCCGCCCCTCGACCAGCCAGCCCTCGTCGTCGGGGCCGCGATGGCGGACCCGCGTCGTCATCTCCCTGATCAGCCGCCCTACCTCAAGGCCGCCATGACGCGCCACGATCCCGGCAATGCCGCACATGCCCGTCCTCCTCCGGATGCCTCCTGAAGCTGCTGCCGTCCGCCGATGCAGGCCCGCGGCGGTCCCGCCTGATCCTCACCTTGCGAGCCACCTGTTGAAGGGAATCGCGAAGGCATCCGATTCCTCGTAGCGGAGCGAGCGGTATTCCGGCCCGTCGACCATCGTCATCACGACGCCCCCGATCGGCGTCCTGAGGTCCCGCAGGCGCTGCAGCGCCGCGACAAGGGCCGGGACCTTGGTCGAGCGCCACCGGACGGCCATGACGGTCATGTGCGCGCGCAGCGCGAGAATACCGGCGTCATGGACGGCGAGGATCGGCGGGGAGTCGACGATCACGGCATCGAAGGCTGCGGACAGCTCCCGGACGAGCGCGGCGAACCGGGCGGTCTGCAGCAGGTCGGCGGGGGAAGGAACCGACCTGCCGGAGGTGACCACGAAGCAGCCGGACGGCTCGTCGCGGCGCACGGCGTCGGCGATGTCGAGCCCGTCCAGAACGACCTCCGCGATCCCGGGCGAGGCCGATAGGCCCAAGGCCTTGTGGACCGTCGGGTTGCGCAGGTCCGCATCGACAAGCACAACGCGGTGGCCGGACAAAGCGAGCACGCGGGCAAGCGATGCGGCCGTGCTGCTCTTGCCCTCGCCGGCGACCGACGACGTGATCAGCACCACCCTGCTGGACGCAGGGGCGGCGCTGACGATCTGGAACCAGATCGCGCGCAGGTTCTCCGTGAGGGGGGACTGTGCGTCCGTCAGGACCTGCACGGGCGGCGGGCCGCGGCGGCGCCTCCGAACGACCGGGACGGCACCGAGGATGGGCGCCGCGGCCAGGGCGCGAAGCTGGACGAGACTTCGGACGGACTCGTTCCCGCGCTCGCGCATCACCGCCAGAACCGTGGCCGCTGTGGCAGACATCAGGAACGCCACCGCCGCCATCGCGAGCTTCGGGGGATAGCTCGGACGTGGCGGCACGACGGCTCGGGCGATCTGGCGCGCCTCCGGCCCCTGCAGGCGGATCAGGTTCATCTGCGCCTTGGTGTCGTTGAGCCGGTCGACGAGCTGCGCCAGCAGGGCCCGCTTCGCGGCGGCCTCGCGGTCCAGGACCCTGAGATCGACCTCGGAGGCCTCGACCTCCATGAGTCGGTCACGGATCCGTTCGACCTCAGCGCGAAGCAGCGCTTCGTTCTCGACGGCGTCGGCCCACAAGCGGCGCCGCGATTCGATGATCTTGTCGGTCTCCTGGCCGATCCTCGCCCGCAGGTCCCGAAGCTCGGCACGCGCCTGGATCATCGCGGGGTGGTTCTCGCCCAGGGTCGTCCGCATCTGGCCTATGCGGGCCGACAGCACCGCGGCGTCGCCCTGGAGCCGCTGCACGAGCAGCGAGTCGAGCACCGCCGCATCAGCCTCGCCCGGGCGCCCGCCCTCCCGCTGCAGCTGGTCGAGCCGCCCCTCGTGGCGCATCCTCTCGCCGGTCGCGGCGGCCAGCTGCCGGCTCATCTCGGTGAACTGCTCCGCCAGCGTCCGGGCATTGCCGCCATGCCGGCCCTCGCTCTCCCTGCGGGCTTCCTCGACGCGGCGCTCGGTATCGTAGATCTCCCTGTCGATCTCCTCGATGCGCGTTTCGAGCGTCTGAATGGCACTCGTCGCCGCGGCGATCTCCGCCTCGCGCTTCTGCGAAATGTACTGCTCGGCCACCGCGTTCGCGACGCGCGCGGCGCGAACTGGATCCTCGGACTGGAAAAGGATGCCGACCACGCGCGAGGCGTCGCCGGAGATCGTATCGAGGCTTCTGCGGAAAGAATCGACGACGCCGGCTGTGGCCTGATCCTCCGATTCCGGCGGCGGCTCTCGCTGCGTCGGGAGCAGCGCGGCCGGCAGCAGCGCGGCCAGCCTGGCCTCGATCCATCCGCGGATTCTGGCCGTCAGCGCCGGGGGGCGCAGCACCGGATTGAACTCGGGGACGTCCTCGAGCGACAGGCGCTCGACGACTTCTTCGGCCAGGTTGCGCGATTGTATGACCGCGATTTCGTTCTTCCTGAGCGTCTCCTCCGAGGGCGGCAGCGCCGTCGGATCGCTGCTCAGCGCGGTGCGGCTGGGCTCCCGTGGCTCGATCAGAACGACCGCTTCCGCCGAATAGAGCGGCGTCAGGCACTGGCCGAGGGCGATGGCGGCAATGGTCGCGGTCCCGACGAGTCCCGCCACCATCAGCTTGTGGCGCCGGACCGCCTCGAAAATGCTGATCTCGGGGCCGCTCGACGAAATTTCGCCGCCTGCCGGCGGGGAAGTGTGAGACGCCGGTACCATCAGCATACCCCGCCCGTCGCTCATCGCCCTTCCCCGTCCTTTTCGGATGCGCCGCTTCGGATGCCCGCCCCGGACAGTCCTTTCGGCCGCCGATGGCGCCCGCGCAGCCGCCTCGCCCGGCATGTTATCTTACCGATCCGAAGGTGTAAACAAACCCAGCGGACGGCCCGTATCTTTTGCTTTTGCAAGGCGCGTGTGTATCATAAGAAAAGATACGCCCGGGTGGCCCGGCATTGCCTGGCGCGCCGAGGCGTCGAACGGGGAGGATGGGAACGCATGGCGCCGCGGACGGAGCCCCATCGGGCCGAGGTCATACACCTGTCCTCGGCCCACCAGGCCGACGACCCTCGAATCTTCTGGCGAGAGTGCGTGGGTCTCGCGCGTGCCGGCTATGCGGTCGCCTTCGTTGTCCCGGATCCCCGCTCCGCCGAGGAATGCCGCGCCACGCGGCGGCACGGCGTCGACATCGTACCGGTCAGGCGCCGTTCCGGGCGCCTCGCGCGCATGGCGGGGACGACGGCCGAGGTGGTTCTTGCCGGTCTCCGGCGCGGAGGCGTCGTCTACCATTTCCACGACCCCGAGCTGATCCCCTGGGGCGTGCTGCTGCGCCTTCTCGGGAAGCGCGTGGTCTATGACGTGCACGAGGACCTGCCGCTCGACATCCTGACGAAGGACTGGATCCCGCCGATCCTGCGCCGCCTCGTCTCGCATGCCGCCGCTGGCGCGGAATGGACTGCGGGGCGGCTTCTCTCGGGCGTCGTCGCGGCGACCCCGACCATCGGACGGCGTTTCCCGCCCGGGCGGACGGTCCTGGTGCAGAACTATCCTCCGGCGCCGGCCGCGGCCGGCGTGTCCGGGATCCCCTATCGCGAGCGCCAGGGGATCGCCTATGCCGGCGGGCTCACGCAGGACCGCTGCATCGTGGAGATCGTCGGCGCCATGGGCCGCCTCGACGGCTTTCCCGAGGCTCGGCTCCTGCTCGCGGGAAGCGCGGACCCTCCGTCCCTGCTGGACGCGCTGGCCGCGATGCCGGGCTGGGCGAGAGCCGACTACCGCGGGCACCAGGATCGCCCGGGGATCGAGCGTCTCTACGGCGAGTCCCGCCTCGGCCTCGCGCTCTACCGGCCGCAGCGCAACTACATGGAAAGCCAGCCGCTCAAAATCTTCGAGTACATGGCGGCGGGCATTCCGGTCCTGGCCGCCGACTTTCCGGCCTTCCGGGATCTGGTCGAGCGCAACGGATGCGGGTTGTGCGTGCCGCCGCGTGACGAGACCGCCATCGCAGCCGCCATCGGATGGCTTCTCGGGCATCCCGAGGAGGCGGAGGAGATGGGCCGGCGCGGCCGCAGCCTCGTCGAGGGCTCGCTGAACTGGGAGAGCCAGGAACGCGAGCTCGTGCGCTTGTATGAGCGGCTCCTCGGTCCGCCGCAGCGGCTCGGCGGCGTCCTCGCGGCGGACCCGGCCGGGACGGCCGGGCCACGCCTGGGCAAGGGAACGGACCATGCCGGAGCCCGGTGACGGCCGCGGCCTCGGCGCGGCGGTTCCGCGCGAACGTACGATCCATCGTGAAGAGCGGAAGCAATGCCAAAGACACAAGACGCCGCCGCCCTGGCGGAAATGCCGGCGGAACCGGTCCAGCCCTTCCGGGAGGACACCTTCCGCGGCGTGATCACCCATGCCCTGCGGTCCGGCTATTCCTTCCAGAGGCTCGACCGGGCGGTGGACGCGGCGGAGCGCGCGACTCCGCTCATCCGCCTGCGCCACGACGTCGACATCTCGCCGATCATGGCCCTGCGCCTCGGCGAGATCGAGCATGAGCACGGCGTCGCCGGCAACTTCTTCTTCCAGCTCAACGCCGAGACCTATTCCTTCCTCGTTCCCGGGACGCTCGCGATTATCCGGCGGCTGCGCGAGATGGGGCACTGCGTGGGCGTCCATATCGACGAGACGCTGGTGGGCCGGGAGGAGCCGGCGATCGCGAGCACCCTCGACTGGGTCGCTGGCCAGATCGTCGGGATCGACCGGGCGGTGAGCTTCCATCGACCTTCGCCCCAGGTTCTCGGCCGCCGCTACCAGCGCTTCGTCAGCGCCTATGACGACCGCGTCTTCGATCCCGATTCCTACCTGTCGGATTCGCGCCGCAGCATGGCCTTCCACCGGACGGTGATGGCATGGATCGACGATCGCCGCCCCTGCCTCCAGCTCCTGCTGCATCCGGAGTGGTGGTGCGGCGTCGATTCACTGGAGCAGTTCTGGGACATGCTGCGCGCACGCCGCACGGCGGAGCTCCGGCACTACATGATCAGGAACTTCCCGAACGTCTTCTCGCCCATACTGGCCGAGGAGCAGCGCACCTTCGGGCTCTAGCGGAGGGCGGACCCGGCCTCCCCGCGGCTCGGCGCCGGCGATCTACCATGCCAGCGCCCGCGGCCCGGCGACGGCGCCGAGCCCGGCCACGATGAGAATGGCTGCCACGTACCAGACGGAGACGAAGGCCGCCCCGTCGTTCACGCAGGCGACCGTGTAGGCCAGGGCGCCAAGCGTGCCCGCAAGCAGCCCCGCGAAGAAGCCCGCGCGGCCGAGCCGGGTCGGAATGCCGCGCCGCATGCTTGCCAGCATCAGCATCAAAGCCGGCAGGGAGGCCAGCACGATCGTCCCGACGCAGACCGGGACCGACAGGGCGCGCGCGCCGGAAAGCGGATAACCCGAGCGGTCGAGGACCACATTCGCCGCCAGGAACAGAAGGGCCGGCGCCAGGGCCCCGCCGAGCCGTGTCGGCGCGCCGGGCCTCGCCGCGTCCCGGACGAGCCATGCGGCACCGCCGGCAAGCAAGACCATCGCGATCACCTTGAACTGGAAGATCCAGCTCTGCGCCAGTAACGGCAGGCCGGGCCTCGGGCCTGCGAGCAGAAGCACGATGGCGAAGGCGCCGATAATCGCTGCCACGATGCCGAGCGAGAGGACCAGCTCGAAGGAGAGCCGGCCAGCGCGGCTCTGGCCGGCCTCCATGGCCAGCCCCTGGATCAGATCGTCGGTCCGCACCGGCCTGGCGGCCTTGCCCTGCCTCATCCTTCCAACCTCCGCTGCGCGATCGCCATCAGCTTCTTCAGGGACCTGTGGAACGCGACCCGGACCGCGCCCTCGCTGGTGCCGAGGCGCTCCGCCGCCTCGCGATGCGACGCGCCCTCTATGCCGACCACGCGGATGGTAGACTGCTGCCTCGGCGGGAGCTCGGCTATGAGCTTCTCTACATCCATGGCACCGGTCTCGACATCGCTTTCCGATGCCGCGAACATCGACGACCACTGCTCGTCAGAGAGGTCCACCCGCCTGCTGAGGTCCCGCCGCAGCCGGCGCATGGCGTCGATCGTCTTGTAGCGTGCGATCGCGTTCAGCCATGGAAGCAGCGGCCTCTCCTCGTCCCACTGCCCGCGTCGGGAATGCACCGCGATCAGGACTTCCTGCACGATATCCTCGGTCTCATGGTCACCGAGGCCGAGCTGGCGAAAGCGCAGGCGGACGACGCGGCGCAGCGATCTCGCGAATTCCGTGAGAAACCTCGCATAGGCGGCGCTATCGCCCTGTCGCTCCGCCCGCATGGCCTGTGCCCAGATCACCTCGCGCGAATCCATTCAGTGCCCTTCGTCCGCAGCCTCGTGCCTGTTACGCGCTCTCGAAAGAAACGTCTCTCCGCCCTGCCCCGGACCGGGCGCCATCCGGACCAAGCCTCGATCCTTTCGATGCTGTCGGCAAGCGGCGGGAGTGGGACTCGGTGGGAGCGGGCCTCCGGCAGTCAAAGCCTCGATTCCGGGCAGAAGAAATTCTCTGGTTTCAGACCGGGCACGGGCGTGTAACGCCGGAGGCCGTGCCGTCGAAAGACTCCAATGAAGTGCGCGCTTCGCTCGGGAGCCGCTCGTTTCGAGCTCGCTTGAAGCTCTCCTGAACCTGCAGATCGGAGAATGTGATGATCAACCGCCGTACCTTCACAACCGTCCTCGCGGCAGGCGCCGCGGCCTCGCTGGTCGCGAGCCGCGGCTGGGCCGCGACGTCCACGCCGACCGTTGCGCGCAACGTCGTCTTCGTGCATGGCCTGTTCGCGGACGGGTCCTGCTGGACCGACGTGATCGCCCGCCTGCAGGCGAGTGGCTTGAACACCACCTCCGTCCAGAACCCCCTCACGACGCTTCCGGAAGCCGTTGCCTCTGCCGAGCGCGTGCTGGCGCGCCAGGACGGCCCGACGGTCCTGGTCGGGCATTCCTTCGGTGGCATGATCGTGACGCAGGCCGGCCTCCATCCCAACGTCTCGGCCGTCGTCTATGTGGCCGCCCGCGCGCCGGATGCGGGGGAAGACTACACCGCCCTCGCCAAGACCTTCCCGACCCCGCCGGCGTCGGCTGGCATCGTCTTCGACGGGGACGAGGGCCGGCTGAGCGAAGCGGCGTTCCTGCGCGACTTTGCGGGCGACCTGCCGGAAGCGAAGGCGAAGGTGCTGTATGCCGTCCAGCAGCCTTTCCAGAGGCCCCTGCTCACCGGCAAGACGACGCAGGCGGCCTGGCGCTCGAAGCCGAGCTTCTATGCGGTGTCCACGGAGGACCGGACCATCGAGCCCGACCTCCAGCGATTCATGGCCCGGCGGATGGGCGCGAAGACCATCGAGGTGAAGGCCAGCCACCTCTCGCTGATCTCGCGCCCTGACGAGATCACGTGCCTGATCCTGGAGGCGGCCAACCATCGCGCGTAGGCGTAACGGCCATCGCGCCGGGTGCGACGAGCATTGCGCCCAATGCGCGATGAGCGTGCGACGGGAGAGGTGGGTCGGCGGGGCGGATCCTCTCCCGGCGCCGCAGACCTGCCGTCTCAGGACCGCCGGCGCGAAGCGGCACGGAACGCCGCCGCCGGCGATGCGCCGCTGGCGGGACGGACCTCGAGACTCCTTATCCGCTCCAGCTCAATGCGCGTGCGCGCGGTCGCACGCATCAGACGGTCCGTCGCGTCCAGCAGGCTGTCCAGGTCCTCCGCTGTGCCCGCGTCGAGGAAGGAATCGAAACTGGCGAGGAAGGAGGCGATGTCACTGCTGACGCGCTGACGCAGCTCGGTATTGATGCCGTATGCCGCCGCTTGCGCCGCGTCCGGCCGCGCCCGCCATCCGCCGTCAGGGACCTCCGCCGGCCGGGGCTCGGCCTTCCCGTCTGGGGCAGGCCGATCCTCCACCGGCACGGGCAGGATCTCGGCAGGGCCTACGGGAGCTTCGGCATGCCGGCCACGTTCGATGATGTAGCGGATCGCCGGACCCGTGCAGCCGTAGTCGCGCGCAATGCCCGCGAAGGATTCGCCCGAGGCATGGCGGGCTCGGATCGCCGGCCACTCGGAATGCGGAATTTTCCCCTTTTGGCGCTTTTCCAAGGTCGTCCTCATCGCCCGGCGATTAACCGCAACGCTTCGCGTGCAAAGGATATGAGCGAGCGGAACCCTTATTCAACGGCTGCGAAAGCCGCCTCATTTTTTGTTTATGGGCGGACCGCGCCGCGGAGCACGCATCGCTCTGCCGGCTTTCAGGAAGCTTAGCTCAAAGTCGAAAAGAAGTATATCGTATAACAAAGTCTCGGACGCCGCCTTCCGTGCGTACCTCGGGCGGTTAGTCCTTCCGGCGCGACGTTACCGGCTCCGCCTTCGCGGCGCGCCGGACAACGTGGAGAAGGATCGCCAGATAGATCCCGTATGCAAGGAAATGCAGAAGCGAAAGAACCGCCACCATGGCATCCGGCGGCAGCCGATACGCCTGCGCCAGCCAGAACGCCCCGAGGCTGGCGGCGATCGCAGAGAAGTCGTAGGTGAACTTCAGCGCCTGCCGCTGCGTGACTGCCAGAAGCCGGCTCAGAGGGCTGACGACCGTCAGGCCGTACATCCATAGCGAAAGCCAGGCTGCCATCGCCCCCGCCTCGCCCCAGGCCGGCCCGAGAACCAGGGGGAAGGCAGCCGGAGCGAGCGCGACGAACAGGACGAGCGGCGCGAGGCCGGCCAGCGCGAGCCGCGACAGCGTCTTACGGAACAGGCGCTCCCCCTCGCGGTAACGCCCTTTTCGATGAAGCTCCGCGTAGCGGGACACGAAAACGTCTCCCAGTGCGGGGCCGATCTGCGCGGCGGGCGCACCGACGATCCGGAACGCCAGGCCGAACAGGCCGGCGGCGGCCACGTCGAAAAGGGACGTCACCAGCAGGACCGGCAGCGCGAAGGCGACCTTGTCGAGCACCGTCGAGGGAAGCTCGTGCAGCGGGAACCTGCGGTAGATCCCGCCCACGGCCAGGATCCTTCGCCGCGGGATGCGCCTGACCCATGTCCTGATGCGAGGCCTCAGGGGCAGAACCAGGATCAGCATGCCGACGATCACCGAGAGCGTTTCGGCGGCCAGCAGGCCCGCGGCGCCGAACGAAAGGACCCCGAACGCCAGGGAGAGAAGGATGCCCAGCAACGATCGCGTGACGACGGAATGCGTGATCAGCCAGAACCGGCGTATCCGCACCTGCCATGCCCTCGCCAGCAGTGCTGCCCCCCAGGCGAGGGACGCCGGCAGGCATAGGGCGGCCGCCCAGGCGGGAAGCGCGTCGAAGCCAAGGACGCCGTGCCGGCCGAGCAGAAAAAGGACCGCCGTGCCGAGCAGGGACATCGCCAGGACGAGGACGCCGCCGAGGATCAGGAGCGCGCCGACGTCCCATCCCGCCCGCGCGATGCACACCGCGGATTCGTAGCGGAGCGACAGGAAGCTGCTCCACAGCGCCACGAAGGCGACGTAGAGCGACAGGAGCCCGATCTCCTCGGGGCCATAGAGACGGGTGAGGACAGGCGTCGCCGCGAGCGCGAGCGCATGGGCGAAGGCCGTCCCGCCGACGAGGACGGAGACCTGGCGCAGGAACGGCCGGTCCCGGATGCCGGCGAGGGCCAGAATGGACCGGGACGCCGTCAGCACGGTGCCCTCGTCGTCAGGCATCTGCCCTCCTGACGGGACGCCCTGCCATGCTTCGCCAGACGCGCCGGGTCAACGCAGCCGGGATCGCACCGAGATTATAGGCCCTGAGGATCCTGCAGGAGACGCAGTCCGCCCTGTCGCAGAGCAGGGCGCAGGGATCCCGCGAGAGTACGTCGCGCTCGCACTGGTACGCGCCGCGCGCCCGGACCAGGATCGTGTAGGCAGCGCCGACATGCCCGGTCGTGAAGTTCTCCCGAGCGATGTAGTGGCGGTACATCTTGTCGAAGCCGCGGCTGCAGCCGGGATCCTCGGACGGGTGCCAGCGCGTGGTTCCGTCCGCGCCCGGCACCTCGACCTCGTAGAGGAAACGGGTCCAGTGCCTGGACGAAAGTCCGAGCTCGTTCTGAACGAAGTGCACCGTCGAGAAGCCGGGGCTGTCCGTCGCGCAGCCGAGAAGGATCATCGAGGCATCGAGGTCGATCAGCCGGCCCATCGGATGGAAGGCCGGCTTCGACGCGTCGTGATCGCCGAGGATCTCCCTGGCCCGCGGGCCGATCGCCGCGAAGGAATGCGTCGGATGCGCCGAGCGGAACGCCCCCGCCTGCTTCAGCACGATCTTGCTGAGCACGCCGGTGTTCGGCGGCTGGTCGGGGGTGAAGCGCGCCTTGTTCCGTGACCACCGGAAGCCCGGATCGGTAAAGGCTGGTACCACGATGGTGCCCTCGGGACCGACGGCCTCCAGCAGACCCGCGACGAGCGTCTGTCCGGCGGGCGGCGCCATCCGCCCGACCGCGGAAGCCTTCGAACGCACATAGAGCGTGTCGCCTGCCCGCACGCCCATCCCGACCAGGTCACGCGCGATGTCGCTGCTGGTGATCATGGCTATCCACCTCCCGGGAGCGGTCCGCCTCCTGCGCAGGCCGGCGCTCCCGTCCGGCCCGGCCGTCGAGTTCCGAAAATGTCCTGCGTACGATGTCGTCGAGCCCGCCCGCGAACTCCCCCTCGAGACCGAAGGCTCCGCGGAAGCGGTCGGCCTCGTAGCCGCCGGCCGCGACCGCGTCATCGGTCGGAACGTAGAGGCAGGGGCCCGCCAGGTATCCCGTCGCCAGCCCCGTATCGGGCAGGAGCCGTCCAAGGAGGGGCGCCCATTCGCCGATCATCTCGCCATTCACGGCGACGACGGCGAGCCCGTCGCCGAAGTCGATGCGGGCGGCTTCGAGCCGGATGCCGGGCCCTGCGGCCGGAGCCTTCGGAAGGAACACCTCGGCAGAGGCGGCGGAACGCCGGACGACGCCGGATGCGAGAGCCCTCTCGCCGGCCTCCTCCGCGCATGCGACGGCGGCGCGGACGAGTTCGCGGGTCCAGGCCGCGTAGGCCGCCGGCGTGAAGGAGCGGAGCCCGGGATTGAAAGGCAGCGCGCGGGACAGCAGTTCGCGGGCCGAGCGCGGCATGTGGAATGGGATGTCGGGGATCGCGGAGCCGGCGAAGCCCGGGAAGTAGAGCACCGCGCAGCTCCGTCCGAAGGCATCGCGGAGCGCCTCCCTCACGGCTCCCGGAAAGTCCGGCGAGACATGGAGCCCCGACGGGTAGAAGGCGGGATGGCAGCAGTAGGACCAGAGGACCGCCATGACCTGCCCGGCTCCACTCGCGAAGACGATGCAGCGCAGGTCCGGATCGACGATGCCGCGCCGCCACGACGCCATGGCGACCGTCCGCCCGCAGCGAGGACGCCGCCCGCGCAGGACTGCCCCGTAGTCGACGGTCCATGCCGGGCGCCGGCGGTTGACGTTGATGGGAATCTGCCGCTTGCCGAACCGTGCCGAGACGGGCACGCCCGGCCCATCCGTCAGGCGCCGGATCGCCCCGGCGATACGGCCGGCCACTGCGGCCCCGTAACTGTCGTCGAAGCGCCCGAGCCGCGGCACGGAAGGTGCAAGCGACGGTGCGTTGTGGGTGTGGCTGGCCACCAGCAGGAGGTTCCGGCGCGGGACGCCGGAGGCCCGCGCGATCATGTCGGCCAGCCTGTCGTCGAGGAAGAGCGTGTCAACGCTTGCGAGCACCACCGCGGCACCGTCCTGGCCCTCGAATGCGGCCAGGTTCGCCTCCAGCGGCGCGTCGACCCGCGTGAATTCCTGCCCCCGGCCGGCATATCCGGCGAGCGGAAGCGGAACCTCCGGCGTGATGTCGACCGTCATGAACCGCGCATGCATCGCTTTTCGGCCCTTCAAAACCCGACGGCGCCTGCCCTCCTTCCGATCAGCCCCCCGCCGTTGGCGCGAGACTTCCGGTCCCGGCGGCTTCGGGCACGCGGGAGGCGGCCACCACATCGAGGAAGCGGCGCGCCAGGACTCGGTAGTCATGGTTCTGGAGGACGAAGCGGCGCCCGTTCTCGCCGAGCCTCTGGCGTTCCGGCTGTGGCAGATCGCGCATGCGCAGGATCTCGCATGCCAGGGCGGCTGCGTCCTCCGGCGGGACGGTGACGCCACATTCCGCCGCGGCGGGCAGGTCGTTGCCGGCCTCGCAGGCCTGCACGATCGGCTTTCCGGCATGCATGTAGTCGAAGACCTTGTTCGGCGACATTCCGAACCGGTAGAGCGGGCTTCGGTGCCAGGACAGGGCGAGGACGTCCATGCGCGAGAGGAAATCCGGCACGGCCGTCTTCGGGATCCGGCCCAGCAGATGGATGCTGTCGGCTCCCGCGGCCTGCTCGCGCAGCTGCCGTGCCTTGGGCCCGTCCCCCACGATCAGGAGCGATACGCCGCTGCCCGAGAGGCGCAGCGCAGCCTCGACGAGGTATTCGACGGCGTCGGCGGTGTTGAGCCCGCCGGCATAGCCGACCAGGAAGCGCCCGCGGGTCCTTTCGCGTTCGATGCTGTCCGCCACGCCGGACGAAAGGCCGCCGGCCGGCGCGTGCGATGTCACGATGCCGTTCGGGACATGCGCGAACTTCCTGGGCTCCAGCCCCCGGCCGATCATGTAATCGCGCGTGTTCGGAATGATCGAGACGACCGTGTCGGCATGGCGGTAGGCGTAGTCCTCGGCGTGCTGGAGCAGCATCACGTAGGGATGCGCGCGCCCATAGCCGCCGAGAAGCATCGGGGTGAGCGGCCAGAGGTCGTGGACCTCGAAGACGAGGCGTGCGCCGCAGTTCCGGGCGATGCGGGCGCCGCCGTGGATGTCGAGCGGATAGGTCGAGGAGCAGACGACGATGTCGGGCTTCTCCTCGCGGGCGATGCGCCCGGCATGGAACAGCAGCTTCCCGGCGAAGCCGAGCATGTTGGCGACCCGGGCCATCCCGTTGCCCGCATAGGGCGGCGTGCGGATCCACCGGAACCGGACTCCCTCCTCCTCTGTCGCCTCGAGATCGGCATGGATGTCCGGCTGGTGATGGCGCAGATGCGAGAAATCAGCGCCCAGGATCGTCGTCGCATAGCCCAATGCCTTCCATTCGCGCGCGAGATAGAAGGGCCGGTACTCCATCCCCAGGCTGTCCGATCCGGCATAGTGGTTGATCAGCAGGATCCTCATGTCCATGCCCTCATGGATGGATGGGCGTGCGGCCGCCCGGCACCGCCGGGCAGGCAAAGGGCGAGGCCGAGATAGGCGAAGAAGATCCGGTCGTCGCCGAGGTAGCCCTGGACCGTCAGGTGGGACAGCAGCTCCGTGACGTAGAGCAGCGCGATCGTCGCGACGGTCCAGTCGTCCATTCCCTGCCGGGCCGCGGCGGCACAGCGCCCGAGGCCGGCCACGCAGACCGCGAAGAACAGGAAGGCGCCCGCCAGCCCGACCTCCATCAGGAGCTCGAGCAGCAGGTTGTGGGGATAGTCCAGGCTGTGCTGGACCCGGAACTCCCCGATGCCCCAGCCGAAGATCGGTCTCTCCAGCCACTGCCGGAACGCGTAGCCGCGGGCCTGGCCGCGAACATCCAGGGAATAGGTCCCTTCATGGGAGAGCTGAAGCTGCGCCCGCTGCAGCGTGAGCATCTGGCTGGACGCCTCGTTCTGCTCGCCGAGGTGCAGGACGACCCCATAGGCCACCCCGCCGAGGCCGCAGAGCACCGCGGCGAGAACCAGGACGCGCCTCAGGCGCAGCAGGTTCGTGTGCAGGCGCAGGATCAGGCCGAGCACCGCCAGCGGCACTGCGAGAAGAGCGAACACGAGGGGTCCCCGCCCCCCGATCGCCAGGAGGAGGAACATCGAGAGGCACGCGCCCGCGACGGCGGGCCCGGCCCCTCCGCGGGCTCCGGCCAGCGCGACGGACAGGCAGGCGATGAACAGGATGTTCGCGTGCGCGCCGTACTCGAGGTAGTTGTTGCCTGCGAACCGCCCGGTCGGCGCGTCCACGCCGGTCGTCCCGAGCACCCAGCGGTGGACCATGTAGTAGGCGAGGAGCGCGATGCTGAACCAGATGATCAGGCGGAGCAGGCGCCGCCTGCGCACGACGTCGCGGCCGAGCATCAGCGCAATGTAGAACGTCGGCAGCGTCAGCAGGACGAAGCGCCAGATCTTGTCCGTGTTCGCCCATTCCAGGCTGGACCAGAACACGCTCGTGCAGACGACGCCGGCGAAGGCGCCCATCAGCAGTGTCTGCGTGTCCTGCGGCGGCAGGCGCAAGGTGCCCGCCGCGACGGCCAGCGCCACGAGGCCCAGGGTCGCCAGCATGAAGGCGACGGTGAGGTCGACCGGAAAGATCTGCAGCTCCGGAAGCGCCTTGTAGCGGCCGGCGAAGATGAAAAGGACGAACACTGCCTCGATCGACACGAGATCGGACAGGAGCGGCATGCGGATCGCCCCGCCGCTCCCGCCGGGCCGTCTGTCGAGGAGGTGGGCGTCCGAGGTCATGCCGGCACGCCCCTCAAGGTGCCGCCCGGGGCGGAGCGCAGCCGGTCATTCGGCCGCCCCGCGGAGCTCGCGGGAGGACGCCCCGAGGGCATCCGCGACGTGGGCCTGCTCCTCGGCCGTCACGTAGGGATGCATCGGCAGGCTCAGCACGCTGCCCGCGAGGCGATCGCTCGTTGGGAGATCCTCGCTCGCACAAGGGCAGTGCCGGTAGGCCTGCTGCCTGTGGAGAGGCCGGGCATAGTAGACGGCAGCCGGCAGCCCCTGGGCCCGGAGGCGGCCCAGCAGAGCGTCGCGGTCGGGCGTGCGCACCGTGAACTGCGCCCAGACGGAGGTGGCGCCCGCAGCCAGGACCGGGCAGATCAGCCCGGGGGGCAGAAGCTTCCCGTATCGGACCGCGACGCGGTTCCGCGCGGCGATCTCGGCCTCGAACACCGCGAGCTTCTCGATCAGGATCGCCGCCTGGATCGTGTCGAGGCGGCCGTTCAGGCCGATGCGGACATTGTCGTACTTGTCCTGGCCCTGCCCGTGGACGCGCAGGGAGCGCAGGATCTCCGCGGTCTCGTCGTGCTCGGTGAACAGGGCGCCGCCGTCCCCGTAGCAGCCGAGCGGCTTGGCCGGGAAGAAGCTCGTCGTGGTGATGTCGCCGATGGTTCCGACCTTCCGGCCATTCCATTCGGCTCCGAAGGCCTGGGCCGCATCGCAGACCAGCCAGCACCCGCTCTCGCGGACGATGGGCTCGATCGCGCCGTAGTCGCAGGGCTGCCCGAACAGGTCGACCGTTATGACGCCGCGCAGGGGAAGCCCCTGGGCGCGGGCGGTGAGCACGGCCTCCTTGAGGCTGGCCGGATCCAGATTGAAGGTATCTTCCCGGACATCCGCGAGGATCGGGACGCCGCCGAGCAGCATGACCGCCTCGGCCGTCGCGCAGAAGGTGAAGCTCGGAACCACGACGGCATCGCCCGGGCGCAGCCCCAGGGCCATCAGCGCCATCACCAGGGCATCGGTGCCGCTGGCGCATGAGACGGCGTGGCGCGCCCCGGAGAAGGCGGCGAGCCTGCGCTCGAGCTCCGCCACCTCCGGTCCCATGATGTAGTGGCCGTGATCGAGAATGCGGGCGATCGCGGCCTCGATCCGGGCCCGGATCGGCGCCTGCTGCCGCGCGAGGTCGATCAGGTCGATACGCCGCTCTGCCGGAGGCCGGGCCGTCGGCGCGCTTGCCTGGTTCATGCGATCCTCCTGACCTCGGTGGCCTCGACGAGCCGTCCTTCTCCGTCGATCTCGTAGCGGGCTCCGGTGCGCGGGCAGACGAGATCCTCCCCCAGGCGCTCCCCGGCGTGGCTGACCCAGCCGATCTGCCGTGCCGGATTGCCTGCGACGAGCGCGTGGGCGGGCACGTCGCGCGTGACCACCGCGCCGGCCGCGACGAAGCAGTAGTCTCCCAGGCTGTGGCCGCAGACGACCGTCGCGTTCGCGCCGATCGTCGCCCCGCGCCCGACCGGCGTCGGGCGGAAGTCCGCCTTGCGGTCCACCTCGGCCCGGGGCGTGTTCACGTTCGTGAAGACGCAGGACGGCCCGCAGAACACCCCGTCGCCGAGCCGCACGCCCTTGTAGAGGCTGACGTTGTTCTGGATCTTGCAGCCGTCGCCGACGGTGACGTCCGGTCCGATCGCGACGTTCTGGCCGATGGTGCAGTCCCGGCCGATCCGGGAGCCCGGGAGGATGTGGCTGAAGTGCCAGATCCGCGTGCCGGGGCCGATGCTGCATTCCTCGTCCACGAAGGAGGAGGGATGCACGAAATAGGGTGCCCCCGCGGCATCTTGCATCAGAGACACCGGCCCGCCGGTCCCGAGCGATCGCCGGGCCGCATCCAGGACGCGCAGGACGCCGATCCCGTCGCGGAGATCCGTGACGGGCCTGCGGTTCTCGCGCGCGCAATCGAGGAAGTGCAGGCATTCCATGCGCAGCGGCTCGGTCGGCTCGATCGCGACGGGCTGCGCGTCGGCGGGAACCGGCTCGGGGGCGCCGCCGCGCCAGGCGATGCGGTGGGGGTACAGCACCAGCTTTCCCGGCCAGGGCGCGCGGTCGTCGAAGACGGCCATGCCCTCCTCGCCGACGACGACGAGCTTCTGCTCCTTGAAGGGGTGCAGCCAGGACACGAAGATGTGGGCGTTCAGGCCGCCGGGAAACCGCAGGTGGGTCGTGGTGACGTCCGCGATCGTCTCGTGCAGATAGCCGCAGCCGACGGATTCGACCCGGTCCGGTTCCGTGCCGGCCAGCGCGATGATCATGGACAGGTCGTGGGGGGCGAAGCTCCAGAACACGTCCTCCTCGCGGCGGAAGCGGCCGAGGTTCAGACGGTTCGAGTAGATGTACCGGAGCCTGCCGAGCCTACCCTCGGCGACCTGCCGGTGCAGTTCGATGAATGCCGGGTGGTATCGCAGGAGATGCCCGACCATGACGACCCGGTCGCGCGCCTTCGCCGCGGAGCGCACGCGTTCCGCATCCTCGACCTTCAGCGCCAGGGGCTTCTCGACGAAGACGTGCTTCCCGGCATCGAGCGCGCGCAGCGCCAGGGCCGCATGGCTGCCTGCCGGCGTCGCGATCGCGACGCCCTCGATGTCCGGCCGCAGCAGGACATCCTCGAAGGCAAGCGACGGGACGCCGAAACGGCCTTCCAGCTCGGCGGCGCGCTGGGGATCGGCCTCGGACACCGCGGCGAGGGCGCCGAGTTCGTGAAAGTTCCTGACCAGGTTGCGTCCCCAGTAGCCGCATCCGACCACGGCGACGCGCGGGGCCGCGGCCCCGTCCGTCCGGGGCGACGTCATGCCTTGACCACCACGCTTGCGTGCTCGGGGCCGGCAAGGCCCGCCACGACGTTCCGGGTGTCGACGACCAGTTTCGAGTACCGCAGGAGCGTCAGGTAGTCGACCTCGTCATGGTCCGTGACGATCACGACCGCGTCATACCGGGCGAGATAGCAGGGCTCGAGCGGAATGACGGCCTTGCCGGCGAGCGCCGCATGCCGACGCGTCGGGGGAATCATCGGGAAATGGGGATCGTGGTAGTCGACCCGCGCGCCGAGCGCATCCAGAAGCTCCATGATCGTCAGGGCGGGGCTTTCCCGCAGGTCGGCGACGTTCTTCTTGTAGGCGATGCCGACCACCAGGATGCGGGCTCCCGAGAGCGCCTTCGCGTATCGGCGGTCCAGCTCCTCGCGCAGCCGGTCCACGACATAGCGCGGCATGCTCGTGTTGACCTCCCCCGCGAGCTCGATGAAGCGGGTGGATATGCCGAGCTCCCGGGCCTTCCAGGTCAGGTAGAAGGGGTCGATGGGGATGCAGTGCCCTCCCAGGCCGGGACCGGGATAGAAGGGCATGTAGCCGAAGGGCTTTGTGCTGGCGGCGTCGACGACCTCGAAGATGTCGACGCCAATAGCGCCGTAGACGGTCTTCAGCTCGTTGACCAGCGCGATGTTCACCGCACGGAAGACGTTCTCAGTCAGCTTGACCGCCTCGGCCGTCTCCGGCGAGGAGACCGGCACGGTGCTGATGACGAATTGCTGGTACATCGTCGAGGCCAGGCGCAACGCGGCCTCGCCGTCGCCTGCGACGACCTTCGGAATGCGCGAGGTCTGGAAGTCGAGATTGCCGGGATCCTCGCGCTCGGGCGAATAGGCCAGGAAGAAATCGATGCCCGAGCGCAGCCCGGTCGCCTCCAGAATGGGCTTCACCACCTCGCGCGTGGTGCCGGGATAGGTCGTCGATTCGAGGACCACGAGCTGGCCCGGCCGCAGATGCTGGGCCACGGTCTCGGCCGTCGCGACGACGAAGGACAGGTCGGGCTCACGGTGCGGGCCGAGCGGCGTCGGAACGCAGATCAGGATGGCATCGACCTCGCCGAGGAGCGGGCCGTTGCCGGTCGCGACGAACCGGTCATCCTTGCGTGCGGCCTGGATCCGCTCCGCTGCGATATGCGGGAACGGGCTATGCGCGCCATTGAGCTCCTCGACCACCTGTTCGTTGATGTCGAAGCCGACGACGCTGTATCCCGCCTCGCATGCCGCCAGGGACAGGGGCAGGCCGACATAGCCGAGGCCGACGACGCCGATGCGCGCCTCGCGCTCCCTGAACTTGCGGAGCAGGTCCTCGACATCGGCGGAGGTTGCGGCGGCGCGCCTTTCCGTTGGGGCAATGGCGTCCTGAGGCCTGCGCCCGATCGTCTCGATGCGATCCATGTGTTCCCTCTGCTGCCGGTTGCCTGGCCCGCGAGTGGGCGGACGAAAAGATTTCTGGCGAAAAGGTATCTTGTTGTTATCGGTCCGTAAAGATGATCTTATTGGCAATCAAGGGCCAATAAGAAGCCGTTGGACCGGCATTACGCCGACAGGGCGGGCGACCGCGGGAGACAGGACCGAGAGATATGGATGTTCGCGCCATCGCTGGATCCGGGCGGGCCCCGGGATCGGGCCCCACGCGCAAAGCCGATCCGCGGGCCAAAAGGAAAACGCCCGATGGAGCGGGGCGGTTTCGCGCGCTCGTCGAGGATTGCTGCGGCTGGAACAGGAAGGTCTGGGCCGATGCCGCCGAGTTCGCCCTGACGTGGCTGCCTGCGGACCTTGCGGGCGCGAGGGTGCTGGAACTGGGGGCCGGGCGGGAGTCGTGTCTGGCCCCGATCTTTGCGGCCATGGGGGCCGAGACGACGTGCTCCTATTATGGCGTTCCGGAGGAGGCGGTGCGGAACGGCCGCCTGCTGGCCGTGTCCGAGAAATACGCCCTTCCGCCCGTTCCGCTGGTCGAGATCGACGCGCGGGACATCCCCGGCGAATACGACCTCATCGTGATGAAGTCGGTGCTGGGCGGGCTCTGCCGGGACGACGACTACGGCGCCCTTGCGGCGGCCGTGGGCGGGATCGCGGGCCACCTCACCCGCGGAGGGAGCATCATCACCCTCGACAACGGCCATGTCGGCGCCGTCGATCGGCTTCGCAAGCGCTTCGGCGCCGGGCGGAACAGGTGGACGTATTTCCGCCCCGAAGCCTTCGTGGCCGCTCTGGCCGGATACGAGGTCAGGATGGCGGCCTTCGGATGCCTCAACTTCGGGTCGGCCAGGCTGCTGGCTAGGAGCGAGCCTACTGGGCTGGAGGTCGTGAACGACGCATTGCACGTCCTGGATCGCCTGCTCTGCCGGGTTCTTCCGCAAGGCGCGGTCCTGTCCTCGCTGCTGAAGCCTCGACATCCCGCGAGCGCTCCGGAGCGGCCCGCCCGATGAAGCGGCGGGCCGGGAGGCAGGGAAAACGGCATCGGCTTCAGTGCTTATGGTCCTTCAGCCTTGCGTTCTCGAGCATCGCCTCGGCCAGCAGCCTCTTCAGGCGCGCATTCTCCTCCTTGAGCGCCTTCAATCGTCGCGCCTCCACCGTCCGGTGGTTTCCGAGCCGCTGCTTCCAATTGTAGAAGGTCGACTCGCTGATGCCGTGCCGGCGGCAGATTTCGCCGACGGTCGCACCGCTTTCCTGTTCGCGCAGGATCTCCTTCATCCGCTCCACGCTGAACCGGCTGCGTCGCATGTCGGCGTCCCTTTCTCGCCCTGCCGTCGTTCGCAGGCATGTCCGCGTCGCAGGCGGCTGCTTCGGCGCGGGCGTTCTCTCCTATGCGGTCCCCGGCCCCTGGCTCCTTTCGAACTGGGCGGGCCGCTGCACGGCGGTGCTGCGGCGGATCGCTCGCTTGGTGATCTTAATCACCCGGCACGACAGAAAAGAAAAAGATAATACGGAAAGACGCTACGGACTTCCAGGATCGATGATTGCCGGACAGCACCGAAAGGACCCTGGCGCGCTCCCGCACAGCGCCGATCGTCACGACCCCGGATCCGGAGACGGCGGTGGAGCCTGGAAGAAGGTTGGGTGTCGCTCATGACGAAACGCCGGCGGTCACGGGGACCGCCGGCGTTTCTATCGTTTCGGATCCGTCGGCTCCCTTGCGGGAAGGCCGACGTCCCGGGATGTCATCAGGCGTAGAGAACGTCCGTGCCGTGGAGGCTGGTGACACCGTCGATCTCGAAGGTCTCCTGGCCGCCGCTGTACTGGATCGTCCACACGTCCCCGGCATGGACCAGCTTGGCGCCCGTGCCGTAGCCCTCGAGGCGGAGCACGTCGCCGGCCTGGTCACCATTGCCATTGAAGTCGGTGATCAGATCGCCGTGTGCCTGGCCCTTGCGGAGCACGAAGGTGTCGTAGCCGCCGCCGCCGATCGTCTTGTCGCGCCCGCCGCCGCCGTTGATGACGTCGTTGCCGGTGCCGCCCGTGATGATGTTGTCGGCGGAGTTGCCGGTCGCCGTCGCGCCGTAGTTGATCTTGACGATCAGGTTGTTGACGTTCGCCGGCAGGGTATAGGTCTTCACGTACTGGTGCACCACGTCGACGCCGCCACTGCCGTACTCGACGATCGTGTCGCCGTAGCTGCTGACGACGTAGGTATCGTGGCCGCCGCCCCCGACCATCTTGTCGTCCCCGCCGTTGCCGCCGAGGATTTCGTTCGCGCTGGTGCCATACAGCGTCTCGTTGTTGACGGTCCCGTCGATCGCCTTCGTGGCGGTGGGAGTCTCCGACCAGCTGCCCTTGGGGGCGGTCGTCGGAACGGACGTGGTCGGCGCCGGGGTCGGCGTGGGGCTGGGGGTGGGCGTCGGCGTCGGCGTCGGCGTCGGCGCCTGGGTGGTCGCCTTGTACTCGTAGGCGCCGATATCGGGTGCCGAGCCCTGGACGCGGGCCTGGCCGTCGAGATCCGTCGAGGTCAGCTTGGTGCTGGTGCCCGTGTTGATCGCCGGAGACCCGGTGGCGAGATGATAGTCGCCCGACCCATCGGCCTTGTAGTTCACGAACTTCGGATCGGCCGTGATCGTGTCCGTGTGCTTCAATCCGTTCTGCAGCCGCCAGTTCGTGCCGCTGTCATAGACGAGGTTGTTGTCGTAGACGTTGTTCGTGCCGGTCTGGCCGCCCTCGACGATGCCGTAGCGGGCGTTGTCGTAGACGAGGTTGTTGAGCACGCGGATGTTGTCGGCCGGGGCCGAGCCCGTCACGTGGTCGCCCGCACCGACCCAGATGCCCATGTCGGACTGGAACACGGTGTTGTTGA
Source organism: Arenibaculum pallidiluteum (assembly GCF_017355985.1). Lineage (GTDB taxonomy): Bacteria > Pseudomonadota > Alphaproteobacteria > Azospirillales > Azospirillaceae > Arenibaculum > Arenibaculum pallidiluteum. The sequence continues at coordinate 55,542 of NZ_JAFIQU010000022.1, read as the reverse complement.
CGACGTCGATGTTCCGGGGATCGTGCCACAGGCTGATGCCCGCTGCCGCGACGTTGTGGATCAGGTTGCCCGACACTTCGCCGGTCGTGGTGTGATAGATGCCCTGGATGGTGCCGCTGGAGCCGACGCCCGCGCCGATGTCGTAGACGACGTTGTTCAGCAGCTTGATGTTGGTGTCGCCGTAATAGCCGTCGCCCTCGATGCCGGCGCCGCCGCTGGAGCCGCCGGTGCCAACCCGGGTGGCGATATCATGGACCTTGTTGCCCTCGACCACCGAGCCGGTGCCGGTGGTGTAGATGCCGAAGTTCCACGGCGTGCCGGACTTGTGGTTCGTGCCGTCGACCTCGAAGCCCTTGATGTGCACGTAGTCGCCGCTGTTGTTCCAGGCGACGCCGTTGCCCGAGCTGGCCGGCGGGACGATCTTGGCGCCCCACTTCACGTCCGAGACGAAGGTAATGGGGGCGGAGGCGGTGCCGCTCTTCGAGGTCGAGAAGCCGCCCTCGTAGGTGCCGGGCGCGACATGCACAGTCGTCCCGGGCTGGGCCGCCTGCGCGGCCTTAGCGATCGTGCGGAAAGGCGAGGACGACGTCCCGGAACCGCTGTCCGAACCACTCGTCGAGACGTAGAGATCAGCCATTTGCAATCGTTTCCTGTGCGGGCCGGGCGCGGCGGACGGGTTCGCGGTCGACGCGAAATCATGCCGTCTACAGCAGCCGGTCTTCAGTTGCGTGCGGACCTCGGCATGCCGCCGGGGTTGGAGACCGGTGGCACGTCCGTCGCGGAACCGTCTCCTCCGCAGAGGGAGGTTTCGGCCGGCACGGAAAGGTTCGGCGCATATGAACGGGTAGTTCGAGGCGCCGCTCTCCAAGCCGAGGCGCCGTATGTATCGAACAGATTACCCCTGACGGATAGAGTCAAAAACGGGTCATAGGTTCTGACATAAAGTGGATATCTGCATTTTTCATGATTGCAACTCGGTACGTGCACACTAGACGGCGGCCATCTTCGGACAGCCCCTCAGACTCCTCAGGTCTGCTCGCAGGAACTTCATTGCCCTCAAAACTGGCGTCTCCATTAATACTCCAGTTTCGGGATGAGCATGGGCGTCGGCGGCGACTTTTCTCGCTCCGTGGTGATGCGGAACTTGCAGATCGGGCAGCGCCCTGGCGGGAAATCGACCGGGCATGACGAAGCGTCGCCGGCCGCAAGGGCCGGCGACGCTCCCCCCAGCGAAAACGCCGCGGAAGCTATCCGATGAAGTGGATATCCGCGTTGCTCAGCCCGGAGAACCCGTCGAGCTCGAACGTCCCGTGTCCGTCGGGGAGTTCGATGGTCCAGACGTCGCCGGACTTGACCAGCTTGGCCACTCCACTGAAGCCCTCGAAGAGCCTGGGCGCCCCCTGATCTGCGGGGTCATTGACTTCGAGGTCGGCGTTCCGGCCGCCGTCCCCATCCCGGGCCTCGACGAGGCCGTCGGAATCGCTATCCCCCGTACCGTCGCCCACATCCGCACGCGTGTCGATGACGTCGTCGTCCTCGCCACCCGCGGCCACGCCGTCGTCCCCGGCCTCCGTCGAAGGAGGCTGGTCCTGGCCCTCGTCCTGGGCCTGATCCCCATCCCGGGGCTGGGCCTGATCCTCGTCCTGGGCCTGATCCTGGCTCTGGGCCTCCTTCGAGTCCTGATCCAGGTCCTCCGCGGCGTTGCCTGCATTGGTCGTGGAGCCCTCGTCGCGGGCCGCGCCGTCGATGTCCTCGGCGGGATCGGCCCTGGTCTCGGAGGGTTCCGTGCTGGTCGGCTTCAGGCCGTTCTGAAGGCGCCAGTCGGTGCCGTTCTGGGAGACGTCGTTGTTCACATAGACATTGTTCCGGCCGGTGTCTCCACCTTCGGCGATGCCATATCTGGCGTTGTCGTAGATGACGTTGTCGCTCACCCGGATGTTGTCCGCGGGACCATCGCCCGTGACGTAGTCGCCACCACCGACCCAGATCCCGAAGTCGGAATCGTGAACCGTGTTGCCGGAGACCTCGATGTTCCGGGCATCGTGCCACAGGCTGATGCCCGCTGCCGCGACGTTGTGGACGGTGTTGCCGGACACCTCGCCGGTCGTGGTGTGATAGATGCCCTGGATGGTGCCGCTGGAGCCGACGCCCGCGCCGATGTCGTAGACGACGTTGTTCAGCAGCTTGATGTTGGTGTCGCCGTAATAGCCGTCGCCCTCGATGCCGGCACCGCCGCTGGAGCCGCCATTGCCGACCCGGGTGGCGATATCGTGGACCTTGTTGTCCTCGACCACCGAGCCGGTGCCGGTGGTGTAGATGCCGAAGTTCCACGGCGTGCCGGACTTGTGGTTCGTGCCATCGACCTCAAAACCTTCGATGTGCACGTAGTCGCCGCGGTTGTTCCAGGCGACGCCGTTGCCCGAGTTGCCGGGCGGGACGATCTTGGCGCCCCACTTCACGTCCGAGACATAGGTGATGGGGGCGGAGGCGGTGCCGCTCTTCGAGGTCGAGAAGCCGCCCTCGTAGGTACCGGGCGCGACATGCACAGTCGTCCCGGGCTGGGCCATCTGCGAAGCCTTGGCGATCGTGCGGAAGGGTGAGGACGAAGTCCCGGAACCGCTGTCCGAACCACTCGTCGAGACGTAGAGATCAGCCATTTTAATTGTTTCCTCTGCGGGCCGGTTGCCGCGGACGGACGCGTTCGCTTTCGTCGCGAGTTGAATCGCGCCGTTCGGGATTTCCGGGGGTCAGTTGCGTGAGGACCTCGGCATGCCGCGAGGGGGGTGGGAATTTGCGGCATGTCCCCACGACTCCGCTGCCCTGTGGGCAGGAGCGAAAAGTCGGTGGGAATCAGAGAAAGTCAGGCGTGCTTCAAAGGACTTCTTTGAATGAAACCTCCTCGTTCCAAGGCGAGGCGCATATCACCCCGCAGACCCCGCCTCACGTAAGAGACAAAAAGCGGACAGCCCTCTCCTTTAGTATACAAGAAATCCGTCCTCTACGATGATGAACATCATCTACTTTGGATTCGATGCCTCAAACTATCCAGCTTCTATGCAGGGTTGCATCGCTCGATCCTTTGAAATTGCTGCAGTGCGAAGATGGAGTCTCCACTTATCCTTCAGGAATGCGCGGTGTATCGCCGCAGCGCCGCCGGGCGGCTATCGATGCCGGTCATGGCCATGACATTCGTGTGACCGGCTGTACAGATGTCCGCCGGAGCACCGGCAAGCGGCGACGAAGCCATCGTTCCGGCCGCGATCGAGGGCGTTCCGAGAATCTCGGCCAGGAGCGCAGACGCCTTTTCCGCCATCGCCGCCCCGGGCCGCCGGGGCGAGCAAGGGAGTTTTAGTTCTTTTGGGTGAAGATCCCGCGGCAATCATCACCCGGCCCTCTCCCCCTGCATGTCCGCTCTACAGACAGTTCTCCGTCCCGGCGGGTGGCGTTTCTCGATGAAGATCGCCGCGCCCATCATGGTCGTGACGGCAATGGTGCTCGGTTTCACGGCCTACGGCATCGTTCGGGCGGCGCGGGAGAGCAACGACGCATCGATCGCCCGGCAGATCCGGGTCGCCAACCACAACCTCGCTCATGTCCTCACCGAGATGGCGCACGAGCTCGAGGTCGTGGCCGTGTGGGACGATGCCGTGACCCGCACCAGTGCCGAGGGCCTGGACATCGCCTGGATCGACGAAAATCTGGGCGTGTGGCTGCACCAGATGTTCGGGCATGACCGGCTCTACGTCCTCAACGCGGTCAACCAGGCCGTCTATGTGATGGAGGACGGTGTCCAGACCGATCCCCAGCGGTATGCCGCCGTGCGAGCCGACTTGGCCGGGCTGGTGGCGGAGGTGCGCCTGTTCGGCTCTCTTGCGGACCACAAGGAGCGAAAGTCGACCGGCCGGGCCGTGCACGCGACGCGGCTGACGCGTGTCGGCGGGCGACCGGCCGTGGCCAGCATCATGCGGGTCGTCCCCTACGGCGACGACGGTCCGTCGCCAGTAGCGGGAGAGGAGAGCCTGCTGGTCGCTGTGCGCTTCCTGGACGGGTCCTTCCTTGAGGATCTCCGCACGAGGGATCTCATGGACGGCGCCCGCTTCTCCGTCGTGCCGGACGCCCGGGAGGGGGAGAGGGTCCTGTCCCTGATGGATGCAGAGAAGCCGATAGGATACCTGCTGTGGCGGCCCGAAGCTCCAGGAGCCCAGATCCTGCACAGGATCCTGCCGCTCTACGCGCTGACGGCGGTCGGCGTCGTCGGGATCATGCTTCTCCTCGTCCGCGTGCTGTGGAAGGCCTCCGGCGAGCTCCGCGCGAGCGAGGCCCACGCCCAGCACCTCGCGCTGCACGATGTCCTGACCGGGCAGCCCAACCGGGCGCTTCTGGCGGAGAGGCTCGAGCAGGCCGTCGCCCGGGTCCGGCGGTCCGCCCCGAGGGACGAGACGAGGTTCGCGCTCCTGCTCTTGGACCTCGACCGCTTCAAGCAGGTCAACGACACGCTGGGGCACCAGGCGGGAGACGAGCTGATCCGGGAGTTCGCGGCCCGGCTCTCCGCCCTCGTCCGGCGGGGCGACCTGGTCGCGCGGCTCGGTGGCGACGAGTTCGCAATCATCCAGATCGGCATCCGCGACCTGGACGATGTCGAGGGCTTGTGCCGACGCATCCTCGAATGCGCGCATCAGCCCTTCGCATTCTCGCGCGGCATGCGCGCGAATGTCGGCGTCACCATCGGCGTGGCGCTCGCGCCGGATACGGGCATCGACGGATCCGACCTCATGCGCAAGGCGGACATCGCACTCTACCGCGCCAAGGCCGAAGGCCGGGACCGGTACTGCATCTTCGCCGAGGGCATGGACGCATCGGTGCTGGAGCGCGGAAGGATAGAGGCCGAGCTGAGGGCCGCCCTTGATACCGGCGAAGGGCTGCTGGTTCACTATCAGCCCCTGATGTCGCGGGATGGGCGGACGCTGACGGGCCTCGAGGCGCTGATCCGGTGGGACCATCCGGTCCTGGGCATGCTGCCGCCGTCCAGGTTCCTGCCGGTGGCCGAGGAGTGCGGCCTTTCGGTGAGGCTCGACCAGTGGGTCCTGGATCAGACATGCCGCGCCCTGCCCACGCTGCCGGACGTGCCGGTCGCCGTGAACCTGTCGCCCGCGCAGTTCTTCACGGACGACCTTTACGAACGTCTCATGGGAACGGTGACGCTGCACGGTGTCAGCCCGCGGCGCATCGAGCTCGAGATCACGGAACGCGCCCTGCTCGACGAGAACGCCGCCTGCCATGGCGCCCTGATGCGGCTGCGCGCCGCCGGGTTCCGGATCGCGCTCGACGATTTCGGGACCGGCTATTCGAGCCTCAGCTACCTTCGACGCTTCCAGGTGGACAAGATCAAGATCGACCAGTCATTCGTGCGCCATCTCGGCAGCTCGGACAACTCGTCCTCGATCGTGCAGGCCATCATCACCATGGGCCAGTCCATGGGCGTCCAGGTCACGGCCGAAGGCGTCGAGACCTCGGAGCAGCTGGAGTTCCTGGCACGGTCCGGATGCAATCAGATGCAGGGCTTCCTCTTCGCGGGAGCGGTGCCTTGCAGCGATCTCTCCTCCATGCAGAGGGCCGAGGAAGCACGGGATCACCTGTTGGAAACCCGCGCCTCCTGATGCTCGCGCCCGAGCCCGTGCGTTCGCGCGGCTCCCAACCAGGGGACAGGCAATGTCGCCTCCGGCGACGCCCAGGGGGCTCCCTCCCCTCGCGTGCCCCTGCATCTAGATCTGGCCCCGCGCCACGTTGAGCGCAGCCTTTCCCGCCTCAGCGACCGGCGCGCCGCCGGTGCGCCCCGGCGCGCCCGGCTCCGAGACCTTGTCGAGCACCACGAAGCGCGCATCCCAGCGCGTCGGCGTCACATCAAAGGCGACATAGCCGCGCCGGGCTAAATGGTACTTGATGTGCGGGCGGTCGGCCTTGGCGTCCTCCCAACCCTCTGCCACCTCACTGCCGTCGCTATTCGACGAGATGCTGGTGTTCGTGAACTCGACGCCCAGCGTCGCTGAAGCCGGCTCATCGTAGCTCTCCTTGAGTTCGGACGCGTAGTGCAGGTGCACGTCGCCCGACAGCGCGACCGGGTTGCGGACTCCATGGCCCTTCAACGATGCCATGAGGCGATCCCGCGAGACGCGGTAGCCATCCCACTTGCCCATGCTCACCCTGCGCTCGCCGGGCTCGCCGTCGAAGTCGCGCTGGTAGATCGCAACCTGCTGCCCGAGCACCGTCCAGGTCGCCTGACCAGCCGCGAGCTGCCGGTCCAGCCACTGCTCCTGCGCACCGCCGAGGATTGTCCGATTCGGATTAGCGGCCTCGGCGCAGCCCGCGAGCTGCGGTCGCCGCAGGCCTGGTCCGAGCGGTACTGGCGCGTGACCAGGGAATGGAAGTCGATCAGGCTGCCGAAGCGAAGGGTCCGGTACAGCTGCAGGTCCGGCCCCTTGGGCAGCTGCGCGCGCCGGACTGGCATGTTCTCGTACCAAGCCTGGAAGGCCATGTCCCGGCGCAGCAGGAAGAGCTGGGGATCGGTGCCGTCCTGGTCGGCGGTCCCGGCCCAGTTGTTGTCGACCTCGTGGTCGTCCCAGGTGACAATAAACGGCGCAGCGTGGTGCGCCGCCATCAGGTCGGCATCGGATTTGTAGAGGGCGTAGCGGTTCCGGTAGTCGACCAGGGTGTAGATCTCGTCGCCGTTGTGCTGGCGCACCCGCCCGGGCCGCGCGGCGCCCTCGGCGCGGTACTCGTAGATGTAATCCCCGGTGTGGAAGACGAAGTCCGGCCGCTCGGCGGCGAGGTGCCTGAAAGCCTTGAAGTAGCCGGTCTCGTCGTGCTGGCAGCCGCACAGGGCGAAGCGGAGCCGGCCGACCGTGGCGCCCGGCGCGGGCGCGGTGACGAAGCGACCGATCTGGCTGGCCTCGTCGCCGGCGCGGGACCGGTACCAGTACTCGCGGCCGGGCTCCAGGCACTGCAGCTCGACATGCGCTGAATGGCCGAGGTCCGGCGGTGCGATCGCGTTGCCCTTGGCGACGACCTGGCGCATGCGCTCGTCCGAGGCCACTTCCCAGCCGACCTCCACGGCCTTCATGGGCATGCCGCCTTCCTCGAGCGGCTCCGGGGCAAGGCGCGTCCAGATGACAGCGCCGTCGGGCGCGGGATCGCCGGACGCGACGCCGAGGGAGAAGGGATAGCGCGAGAAGACGGGCTTGGCCCCGACGCGGCTTGCGAAAGCCGTCGGGGTGATGGCCAGCAGGCCCATGCCGGCCGCTCCCTTCAGCAGCTGGCGGCGATCGATACCAAGGCGCGCGACTTCGCGATCGAACCATATGGCCAAGCCCTCTTGCCGGTTGAGCGGGGAAGGCTAGGTGCGAGGGGTTGCCGTTTCTTGACGGGTACGGGCCGATGACAGGAGCGGGCGAAGGGCAGAACAGGACGGGCGCGGGCAAGCTGCGGCTGGGACCTGCGCGCCTCTGGCTCGTCCTGCGTCCGGGCGGCCGCGCCTGTGCCATGAACCTTCCGTGACGCATGATGACAATGACCTTCAGCGCTTGTTCCAGACCGTGTCGCAGACCTGTCCGAAGTCATCCGATGCGCATCCTGCAACTTGCGCTGGCAACACTGACCCTCACGCCCGGCTTGGCGATCGCCGAGCAGGGCGCCGACTGCCGCAGCCAGATCCGCTCGGTCCGGCAGACCCTCGAAGCCGGGCAGCCGATGCGCGACGGCGGCAAGGGACCCAGCAGCCAGGCGCACGAGGAGCCCCAGGCACTGAGCCCCGACCAGCGGCAGGACGTCCTTCGTCTCGTCGAGGAGGCCGAGACCTACGCGCGTAACGGCAACGAAGGGCGCTGCACCACAGCCGTGCAGTCGGCCGAAACCATGCTGTCCTCCACTGCCAACAGCGGCGTCGACGCGGAGGGGGCGGACGCGCCGGCAGAGCGGCGGTAGGCAAGCGTATTCTGAGTTTCTCCAATAAGAGGGTGGACATGATCGACCGGGACGCTGCAAGCGCACTCAGCACCTACGAGACCGCACGGCTGGAGGGCGCCGAGGAGGTCGTCGCCATACAGGCCGCGGTGTCTGAGCTGTGCGAGGAACACTCGGACATGACGCCTCGGGACGCGGCAAAGGTTACGGCCCGGGCCATAATTGACCGCAACACAGGCCATCAGGCCTGATCGAACACCGGTTTCAACGCTCGTCATGGCCGCAACGGCGTCTCCGCGCGCCCGCACCGCGGGGCGCCTATCTCCGTTCGGACGACCATCTCACGACTTGACGAACCCGCACCCAATTCGTGACCGGCTGACTTTACCAAGCCCTGAAGCCACCTCGCAAGGCGGACCACAAGGTGTGGAAATGGTGGACGGGGCCATGTCCCGTCCCGACGTCCAACTCTCCGCTCGCAGCGATCGCCTCTGACGTGTAGGTCTTGGCGTCGCGGATTGCGCTCGCGATGTCGGGCCTTTGCGGCAGCAGAGAGGCGATCGCAGAGGCGAGCGTGTCACCGGTGCCATGGGTGTTCTTCGTGCGAATGCGCGGAGCCTCGAAGGTGGTGAAGGCAGATCCGTCAAAGAGCACATCGGGACTTGTCTCGCCGCCGAGATGTCCACCCTTGAGCAGGACGTTTGCGGGGCCCAGCCGGTGCAGCGCGCGGCAGGTCTCACGCATCCCCTCCAAATCCGTTGGCGGCTCGCTCCCAAGCAGGACGGCAGCCTCTGGCAGGTTCGGTGTGATCAGCATGGCCATGGGGAGCAGAAATTGCCGGACCGCCTCGACGGCGTCGGGCGCGAGCAGTCGATCGCCGCTCTTAGCCACCATGACCGGGTCCAGGACGACGGCGCGGGCGCCGTGCTGCCGCAGGCGCTTTCCGATTACGGAAGCCAGGGTGGCGTTCGCGACCATGCCGATCGTGACCGCGTCGATGCGGAGGTCGGCGAACACGGTGTCGATCTGGAGTGCGACGAACTCCGGCGGGACCTCGTGGACCCCTGTGACGGCGCGGGTGTTCTGGGCGGTTAGGGCTGTGATGACCGCGGCGCCGTAGGCGCCGCAGGCCGAGATGGTCTTCAGGCCGGCCTGGATCCCGGCTCCGCCGCTGGGATCGGACCCGGCAATGGTCAGGATGTTCGGGATCACCGGAATACTCCCTTCGCTGGAATGACCCAGATCAGGTTCGCGGGTGTGATCTCAGCCCGCAGATGCGGGCACCCCGGATTCAACGGGTTTCACCGTAGCGGATCGTGGGCTTCGTTCAAGGCCCACCATGCGGCATGGTGCGGATGACGGCGCTTCCCGGATCGCGTGGGCTGGCTTCGCTCGCCTACGGGGAGCGCATCACGCGACGATCGTCTATCAGGCTAGCTATCCGGATCCGTTAGGTCCGCCTGGCGAGGCCAACTCGCGACGGCATAGCCGCCGCCGCGCCCGCAGACCGAGGCAGGCCGCGCCCGCAGAGCCCAGACCCAGGTGCGAGCGGGGATCAGCCCGTCCGCGAGCAACTTGCTCAGCGACGCGACATAGGTGCAGGACAGAGGCTCGCGCTCTTCAGGATCCCGGCCGGTGTTCCCGAAGGCCGAGGTCAGAAGACGGTTCAGCCATCCGAGCATCGGCAAAGCCTTCCTGGTTGCGCCTCGAGCCTGCATCGGAAGCCGGGTGAGAGGGACTGCGCGGTTGGTCGCATGGTGCGGCGCGTTCTAGCCAGCATTGCCCATGGAGAGGAGCTACTGCGGGCACCGGTACTGCGTGTGCAGGATGTTATCGACCACCGATGTGAGCGACAGGACAAACGGGATGCCCGTTTCGACATTCCGTCCTCGATAGTCCATCACCCTCTCCACGATGACCTCGGGGTCCGTGGGGAGATCGCAGAACTGCTGCAGCGGTTTTGAGAGCCCGTCCGAATAGCCGAGGAGCAGGCTGTCGTATGCCTGCAGGATCGCGCTGCGGCACGTCGGGGCCGCGGATTGCCCCGAGGCGCACCAATCCGTCATTGCGTCGCGCGAGAGCAGCGGGCTGCGAGCGAGAGGCGGCGGAGATGCCTTTGGGCTCACGCCCAAGGCAAGCTGTGGGACCAGGAGCAAGGCCGTGGCCACCAGGCACAGGGCGCAAAGCATTTCCAGGATCATCCCTTCGGAGTGATGTGGGGGCCTCTGCCAACATGTCCTCGGCCGATACCGTGTCGGCCTGGCGACGTGGCCGGAGCGTACCCGCGATCACCCGCCCAGAAGATTGGCCCGCACGACCTCAAGGTGCTCACGCAGGCTTCTACGAGCCTCGTCCGGGTCACGGTCGCGAAGGGCCGTGACTATCCTCCGGTGCTGCTCCATGTAGACCTTTCGCCGTTCCGTCGTGACGGTCCGGGCCTTGAGCTTGCCCCACTCGGCTTGTCGGCGGACGTCGTTGATCGCTTCGTAGAGGTCCATCAGGAGGCCGTTCTTCGTCGCCCCGACGATGGTGACGTGGAGCCTGCCATCCCAGTGCTCGAACTCGGGCACATCCCCGGCCGCCTCCGAGCGTGCCAGGCATTCCTCCAGCAGACGCAGGTCCTCGGCGTTCGCCCGCCCGGCCGCCAGTTCCGCAGCGTGCGGCTCAAGCATGAGCCGGACCTCCATCACCTCGGCGGGGCTCGCTCCGACAATGCGCCGGAGCAGGCTCTCACCTTCGGGTGCGGACGCCGGCTTCGTGGTCCCCACGAAGGAGCCACGGCCGACGTGCCGGACGATCCGGCCGCTGTCCTCGAGCGGCTTGAGCGTCTTGCGAAGCGTGTTTCTTGACAGGCCGAACATCCGCTCCAGCTCGCGCTCCGTCGGCAGCTTGTCGCCCGGCTGCCAAGTGCCCTCCGCGATCCCGCGCTCGATGAACGCGAGCACCGCGTCGACCCGCTCGGCGGCGCGATCCCGGATGTTCTCCAGCGTCATGCCCGACCTCATAATGATCCATTCGTGAGCCATTTTTAGCTGCCCCTGCCTCTATTGGCAAGGGCCGGTCGCCTCGACAACGGAGATGATAGCGTCGATTAGTAGGTATGGGTGACGATTGGCGTTGACCTCATTGTCCCATACGTGATCCATTTTGCGCTGAAACGAACCGCCTAGTGATCCAATCGAGCGGAAAAGGGCGGATTGGGTCACGATTGCCCGACCGCAGGAGAACACTGGATGAAGCTCGCGACCCTCGAACTCAACGGCCGGCTCACGGTTGGCGTGGTGGACCCTGACGCCGGCCTCGTCCGCATCCTTGACGGGGTGCTGGGCGACGCGGGCTCGGACATGCTCGCGCTCATCCGGCGCTACGACGAACTCAAGGCCGGTCTCGAGGAACGCGGAGAAACCGTCGCCCTGTCCGACGTCCGCATCCTGGCCCCGATCCCACGCCCGCCGCGCAACGTCATCTGCGTCGGCAAGAATTACCATGCGCACGCCGAGGAGTTCACCCGCAGCGGCTTCGACGCCGGCGCCAGGATCGAGGAGGCGATCCCCACCAGGCCGATCGTCTTCTCCAAGCCCCCAGAGACGGTCATCGCTGACGGTGAGCCGATCCGCTACCCGCATGGCGTCAGCGACAGCATCGACTACGAGGCCGAGCTCGGCGTCGTGATCGGCAGGGGCGGCCGCGGCATCAAGCGCGCCGACGCCTACGGCCATGTCTTCGGCTACACCATCGTCAACGACGTGACCGCGCGCGACCTGCAGAGCCAGCACAAGCAGTGGTTCCTGGGCAAGGGTCTCGACACCTTCTGCCCGATGGGGCCCTGGCTGGTCACCGCGGACGAGGTGGATCCGGAGAACCTCGCGCTGCGCTGCTGGGTCAACGACGAGCTGCGCCAGGACGCGAACACCCGCGACCTGATCTTCGACATCCCGACCCTGATCGAGACGATCTCCGCCGGCATCACGCTCGTTCCGGGCGATGTCATCGCGACCGGCACGCCGGTGGGCGTCGGGATCGGCTTCGACCCGCCGAAGTTCCTGCGGCCCGGAGACCGCGTGACCATTGAGATCGGCGGCCTCGGCCGCCTCAGCAACGTGCTCGCCTGAGCCCGGGCCAGGCGCTTCGGGGGGACGGCGCGCCGTCCTCTTCGGCCCCCCGGCCGGAGGGCCGGGACCGACACGATCCACAGGAGGAAACGATGCAGCAGGATTCCCGCACCATCGGTCTTGAGGAGCTGGGCGGCCAGGGCGAGACTCTCGTCCTGGTGCACGGGCTCGGCGGCAGCACGAACACCTGGTTCCCCCAGGCCCAGGTCCTCAAGCGCGACTTCCGCATCGTCGCCTACGACCTCGCGGGGTCCGCCCGATCCCGGGCAGCGGGCGACATCTCCATGGCGCGGCACGTCGAGGATCTCCTCGCAGTCGTCCACGACACGGGCTCCCCCCGGGTCCACCTGGCCGGGCACTCGATGGGCACGATCGTCTGCCAATACTTTGCCGCCGAGCATCCCGAACTCGTCGCGAGCCTGGCGCTGCTCGGAGCGTTTCCCGAACCTCCCGAGGCCGCCCGCAATGCGCTGCGCGAGCGCGCTGCGAAGGCGCGGGCCGAGGGCATGCGCGGCATTGCCGACGCGATCGTCGCGGGCGGAACCTCGGACGACACCAAGACCAACCAGCCCGCCGTGCTCGCCTTCGTGCGGGAGTCGCTGATGGCCCAGCCCCCGGAAGGCTATGCTGCGAATTGCGAGGCACTCGCCGGGGCCAAGGCGGCCGATCTCTCCCGCATCGCCTGCCCGACCCTGGTGCTCAATGGCGACCAGGACCGCACGGCGCCGCCGGATGTGGGCCGTGCGATCGTCAGCGCCGTCAGGGGTGCCGAGTTCGTGCTCCTCCCGGGCTGCGGCCACTGGCCGACGGTCGAGCGCGCCAAGCAGGTCAACTACGCCTTGAGCCTGTTCTACGCGCGGCTGCGCAAGCCCCAGCAGGCCCCGGGGGAGGGCGACGCTCCGGCCCAGCCCGAAGCTGTGCCCGTGCCGGGCTTCCAGCCCTGAGGAGGCGTGGATGGCCGGCAAGATCTTCGTCTGCACGACCTGCAACCGCTATGCCCACGCCCCGCCGGGCGAGCCCACGCCCGGGCAGAAGCTTGCCGAGGCGATGATCGCGATCGAAGGGGGCCGCCGGGGACCCGTGGCGATCCGGACCGTCGTCTGCCTGAACAACTGCCCCAAGCCGTGTGCCGCGGCGCTGCGCCAGCCGGGCAAGTACGTGATCCGCTTCTCGGGCCTGTCGGCAGGCGACGCCCCCGCACTCCTTGAGATCGCGGAACGCTATGCCGCCAGCATGGACGGCGACGTGCCGCTCCGGGACTTCCCGGAACACCTCCGCTGCAAGGTGTCGGACCGGATACCACCGGTCCGGGGCGTCGTGCCGCCGGTTTCCGAGCATGGTTTGGTCCATGACCCAGTCCCGGCCCTCCCCGGGTTCGCGCCCTGACTCGGGCGACCAGAAGAGGACCCGTCCTTCCCAACGGTGCGAGGCGGACTTTTATCGGTGGATGCTTGGCAAAAACGCAAGAATACGGAGGAGTACATGTCCAGGATACTGATCTCAAATGTGATGATCTTCGAGGGGACTGAGAAGGATCTTCGTCCGGGCGAGGTGCTCGTCCAGGGGAACCGGATCCAGGCGGTCGCCGGCCCCGGCGAGAGCCTCCCACGCGAGGGCGCCGAGATCCTCGATGCCGGCGGCGCCACACTCATGCCCGGCATGGTCAACACCCACTGCCACCTGACCTACAACAACGGCACGACGGTCGCCGAGCTGACCGCGTTGCCGGTCGAGGAGCATGTGCTCCTGACCATGCACAACGCCAGGCTGGCGCTGGACATGGGCTTCACCGCGGCGATCGGCGCCGCCTCGGCCAAGCCCCGCCTCGACATCGTCATCCGCAACGAAATCAACGCCGGCAAGATCCCCGGCCCCCGGCTGCTCGCCGGTTCGCCGGAGCTGACCGTCACGGGCGGCCTCGCCGACGACAACAAGTACGATCAGAAGCACCCGTCGATTTCGATCATCTGCGACACCCCGGACGAGTTCCGGAAGGTCGTCCGCACGATGATCCGGGAGGGCGTGGACCTCATCAAGTTCAACAACTCCGGCGACAGCTTCTGCTTCCCGCGCATGGCGGCCTATGACAACCCCATGACGGATGCCGAAGTGGCAGCGATCTGCGACACCGCCAACAACATCGGCAAGCGCCTGGCGGCCCATGCCCATGCGGACTCCTCGGTCCGGCAGTGCATGAAGTACGGCGTCGAATTCATCTTCCACGCCACCTTCGCGACCGACGAGACGATCGAGCAGCTCGAGAAGGTGAAGGACCGGCACTACGTCTCGCCGGCGATCGCGGCGCGCTACAACACCACCTACGAGGCCAAGGATTGGGGCATCACGACCGATGTCGCCGAGATCATCGGCAACAAGCGCGAGCTCGAAGAAGGCATCAAGGTGATGCGCAAGATGCGGGCCGCCGGCATCAAGGTGCTGCCTTTCGGCGACTACGGCTTCGCCTGGCTGCCGCACGGGACCGAGGCGCGTGACCTTGAGCACTTCGTCAACCTGTTCGGCTACGAGCCCTGGGAGGTGCTGCGTGCGGCCACCGCGTGGGGCGGCGAGGCCTGGGCCGGCAAGTCGGGCGAGAAGATGGGACGGGTCCAGCCCGGCTACCTCGCCGACATCCTGCTGGTCGATGGCAATCCCCTCTACGACCTGAGCCTGCTCCAGGACCGTCATTCGCTGCTCGCGATCATGAAGGACGGCCTTTTCCACAAGCCGTTCCAGGGCCGCGCGACCGACATGCGCGTCGCCGCCGAATAGGCGGGACCGACCGAACCTCCAGGCGCCCCGCTTCTCCACCACGCTTGGCGGTCTGATCGTGTGCTTATTGCCCTCTCCCTGAACCCTCCCCGCGTTGCGATGGAGGGAACAACGCCCCCTCTCCCGCGAAGCGGGGGTGGGATGGGGAGGAGGCAAACCTCCGCAACCTGCACGCCGGCTGCCCCGATGAGATTTTACATCCTCCTCTCGCTCAACGCGCTGACCGTGGCGTCGCTGTACTTCCTGGTGGCGAGCGGCTTTTCGCTGATCTTCGGACTGCTGCGCACGGTCAACATGGCGCACGGCGCCTTCTACCTGCTGGGCGCCTATGTCGGGTACGACATCGCCTCCTACAGCGGCTCGTGGGTGCTCGGGTTGGTGGGCGCGGCGGTGGCGGTGGCCGCGGTCGGGCTGGCCATGCACCAGCTGCTGCTGCGCACGCTGGGCAACGATGAGCTGCGGCAGGCGCTGGTCACCATCGGCTTCGCCATTGTCGTCGGCGACCTGCTCCTGGCGCACTACGGCGGCATTACTTACCAGTTCACGCCGCCCGACGCGCTGTACGGCACCACGCCGATGCCGGTGGTGAAGGGCTATCCGACCATCCGCATCGTGGTGATCGCCAGCGCGCTGATCATCGGGCTGGGGCTCTGGCTGCTGATCCACAAGACACGGCTGGGCATGCTGATCCGCGCCGGGGTGGACGACCGCGATATCCTGTCGGCCATGGGCTTCAATGTGCAGCGCGTGCTGCTGCTGGTCTTCGCGCTCGGCGCCGGCCTGGCCGGGCTGGCGGGCGTGATCGGCGGCAGCGCCCTGTCAATCTCGCCGGGCGAGGATGCGCGGTTTCTGCTGTCCTCGCTGGTGGTGGTGATCGTCGGCGGCATGGGCAGTCTGGCCGGCGCCGCGCTGGGCGCCCTGCTGATCGGCTTCGCCGAGCAATTCGGCCTCGCCTTCATCCCGAACTACGCGACGCTGCTGACCTTCCTTCTCATGATCGCCGTGCTGGCGGTCCGGCCCCAAGGCCTCTTTGGCAGAGGGTGATGCGCATGCCTCCCCGCTTCCTCGTCCGCCATCCCTACCTGCTGCTGGTGCTGGCCGGCGTGCTGTTCCCGCTGGTGGGCAGCGAGTTCTGGGTCGGCACCGTCGCCGCCCGCGCGCTGATCATCGGCACCATGGCGTTGAGCCTCACCTTCCTGACTTCCACCGCCGGACTGGTGTCCTTCGCCCAGGCCGGCGTTGCGGGGGTAGCAGGCTACACGCTGGCGCTGCTGTCGCCGAACGTCACCGGCGTCGGGGTCGAGGTGGCGTGGCCACTGGCGGTGGGCGCCGCGCTCCTCATGGGGACACTGGCCGGCGTGCTGGTCGGTTGGGTCTCCGTGCGCTCCAGCGGCATCTACTTGCTGATGATCACGCTGGCGATGTCGGTCAGCCTGTTCTACCTCGTCTCGCAGAACACCGAGGTGTTCAATGGCTTCGACGGCATCAACGGGCTGAAGGCGCCGGTGGTCTGGGGCATCGACCTGCGCGCGCCTCTGCCCTTTTACGGCATGGCGCTGACCGCCGCGGTGCTGTCGGCGGCGGCCGTCCTCTACCTTGACCGCACGCCGTTCGGCTCCCAACTGCACGCACTGCGTAATGCGCCGCGACGGGTTTCCGCGCTGGGGTTCAATGCCGTGGCGCTGCGTATTGTCGCCTTTGGCGTGGCGGGCTTCATCGCCTCGGTTGGCGGTGTTCTCAACACCTGGTTCAGCGGGCAGATGTCACCCGGTGCGGTGGACGTGCACGCGGCGGTCAACCTACTGGTCGTCGCAGTGCTCGGCGGCATCCGCCACCCGCTCGGCGCCTTTCTCGGCGCCATCACCTTCGTCCTTCTTGAGAACTACGCCGCCTCGGTGATCGATCGCGAGCGATTCAACCTCGTCATCGGCGTCGTTTTCATCGTCATCGTCCTGTTCGCCAAGGACGGACTGAGCGGCCTCATCAATCAACTGCGCGTCCATCTCAACCCGGCGTGGACCGGCGGCCGGCGCGCGAAAACCCGGAGGAAAGCAGCATGAGGAAGACCATCGGCACTGTATTGGGCGCGGTCGGCGTTTCCGCCCTCCTGTCCACCACGGCGCTCGCCGACGACATCCGCCTCGGCGCCCTGGCGACGCTGGAGGGGCCGTTCGCCCAGTCCGGCCTGGACGGCCTGCGCGGCGTCGAGCTGGCGCTGGAGAAGTACAACTACACGGTTGCGGGCAAGAAGATCACCCTGGTCAAGGAATCCTCCAATGCCAAGCCGGACGTCGCGGTCGCCAAGACCCGCAAGCTGATCGAGCAGGACAAGGCCGACATCGTTGTCGGCCCGCTGTCCGGCGGCGAAGGCATCGCGGTCAAGGAGTACGCAAAGTCGGTGCCCGACAAGACCTTCGTCAACGGCACCTCAGGAGCCCAGGACACCACACTGCGCGACCCGGCGCCGAACTTC
The DNA here is from genome assembly GCF_017355985.1 of Arenibaculum pallidiluteum. GTDB lineage: Bacteria > Pseudomonadota > Alphaproteobacteria > Azospirillales > Azospirillaceae > Arenibaculum > Arenibaculum pallidiluteum. The sequence goes on along the minus strand of NZ_JAFIQU010000022.1, from coordinate 38,232 downwards.
TACCGCTTCACGCTTGACGGAGCGCAATGGCAGGCCGGCCTGGGCAGCTACGCCTACCAGAACAAGGGCTACCGCAACATCGCGGTCATCGGCGAGGACTACTCGTTCCCCTACGCCCAGGTGATGGGCTTCCAGGCCGAGTACTGCACGCTGGGTGGCAAGATCGCGCAGAAGAACTGGGTCCCCGTCGGCACCAAGGACTTCACCTCGGTGATCGCCAAGCTGCCCGACAATGTGGACGCCGTGTACGTGCTGCTGGGCGGCGCCGACGCGGTGAACTTCCTGACGCAGTACTACCAGTCAGGCGGCACGGCACCGCTGATCGGCAGCAGCGTCACAGTGGACCAGACCGTGCTCAGCTCCAAGGGGCCGTTCCGCCAAAAGGTTGTCGGCATGCTGGCCGCCGGCCCGGTGGCAGACTCCAACGAGGACCCGAAGTGGGTCGAGTTCGTCAACGCCTACAAGAAGAAGTTCCCGGATGGGCTGCAGTCGCCGTCGCTGTTCGCACACGGCTATTACGTCAGCACGCTGGCCGTGCTCCAGGCATTGGAGCAGGTGAAGGGTGACCTGTCCAATGACCAGAAGACCTTCCAGGCGGCGCTGGCGAAGACAGAGGTCACTACGAACTCGCCGACCGGGCCCATCAAGCTCGACCAGAATCGGCAGGCCATCGCCGACAACTTCGTCACCGAGGTCGCGCAGAAGCCGGACGGCACCTACTACAGCCAGATCGTGAAGGTGGCGAAGGCCGTCGACCAGACGCTCGGCATGGACCGCGCCAAGTTCCTCAGCCTCGGTCCGGCCAGCCGCGACAACCCACCCTGCAACTGAGGAGCCGCACCATGCACACGGCACCGATCCTGAGGGTGCGCGACCTATCGATCAGCTTCGGTGCCGTGCGCGCGGTCGACCGCGTCTCGCTGAGCCTGGAGCCGGGAGAGAGGCATGGGCTGCTCGGCACCAACGGCGCGGGCAAGACCACGCTGTTCAACGCCATCTCCGGCGACGTGAAGCTGTCGGAAGGCAGCATCGAGTACAAGGGGCGGACCATTTCGCGCCTGCCCATCCATCGGCGCGCCCGGCTGGGCATCGGGCGCACCTTTCAGACGACGCTGACCTTCGCTGACCGCACGGTGGAGGACAATCTGCGCGTCGCGGTGATGGGCAGCCACGGCCCGCGCTTCGCCATCGGCACCTGGAACCGCTACGGGGCGCAAGTGCAGGCGGCGCGTGCCGTTGCGTCCCGCTTCCGGCTGGACGAGGTGATGGAACAGCCGGTGGCGACTCTATCCTACGGCCAGCAGCGGGAGCTGGAGATCGCAATGGCCCTGGCCAGCGACCCCGAGCTGCTGCTGCTGGACGAACCGGCGGCGGGCATGTCGCCACAGGCGCGCGGCCGGCTGATCGAGGTTCTGCGCTCCCTGCCGCGCAGCATCACCATGCTCTTTGTGGAGCACGACATGGACGTGGCCCTGTCGCTGGCCGACCGCATCACGGTGATGCGTGACGGCGCCATCGTGGCATCCGGCACCCCGGCGGAGATCCGTGCCACCCCCCTGGTTCGGGAGATCTACCTTGGCGGCAAGCACTAACGCGCTGGTCATCAGCGGCCTGGAAGTCCACCGCGGCGTGGTTCCGGTGCTGCACGGCGTGGACCTCCAGCTCGATGGGCAGACGCTGGCCATCCTAGGCCGCAACGGGGCGGGGAAGACGACGCTGTGCAACACGCTCCTGGGCCTGCTGCGGGCGGAGAAGGGCTCCATCCGCTTCAACGGCGTCGAACTCGCCGGGCTGAAACCGCACCAGATCGCGGAGCATGGCCTGACCATCGTTCCCCAGGGACGCCGCGTCTTTGCCTCGCTGACCGTGGAGGAGCATCTGCGTCTCGTAGCCGGGCGGCGGCCGGGACCGTGGACGATTCCGCGCATACACGACGTCTTTCCGCGCCTCGCCCAGCGCCGCCGCAACCATGGCAACCACCTCTCCGGCGGCGAGCAGCAGATGCTCGCCATCGCCCGCGCCCTGCTGACGAACCCGAAGCTGCTGGTGCTGGACGAACCGTCGGAAGGGCTGGCGCCGAAGATCGTCGATGATTTGCTCGACGTGCTGCGCGCGGTGAACATGGAGGGCACGTCGATCCTGATCGTTGAGCAGAACCTGCGCGTCGGCACCACCGCGTCAGAGCGCGTCGCCATCATGTCCGGCGGCCAGATAGCGCTGGTCACCAGCTCCAAGCAGCTCTGGGAGGACGAGGAGATGCAGCACCGCTACCTGGGCGTCTCCACCCACTGACCAATCAAGAGGGATCAACACCCATGCGGCTCTCAGGGATGTTCGCAGTCGTCACTGGCGGCTCGGACGGCATCGGCTTCGGCATCGCGGAGGCTTTCGCGCGGAACGGTGCGGATGTCTGCATCATCGCCCGCAGTCCCGACAAGCTGAACGCCGCCGCCGCGACGCTGGAGGCGACCGGAACCAAGGTGACGGCCCTATCGGTGGATCTCGGCGCGCCGGACGGCGTGCAGGAGGCGGCCTCTGCGCTGAAGAATCTCGGCCGGCCCATCAATGTGCTGGTCAACAACGCCGGCACCTCGACCTTCATCCCTTATGTCGAGGCCTCACGCGAGCAGTACGACCACAGTGTCAACCTGAACGTCACCGTCCCGTTCTTTCTGACGCAGGCGTTGGTGCCGCTGATGCCGGCCGGGGGCGCGTCGGTCATCAACATCTCCTCCTACTTCGCGCACAAGATGCTGCCTGGTCGTCCCTCCAGCATCTATTCCCTGACCAAGGGGGCGCTCAATTCGCTGACCAAGGCGCAAGCCTACGAGCTGGCGCCGCGCGGCATCCGCGTGAACGCCATAGCGCCCGGCACTGTGGATACCGAGCTGCGCCGCCGCACCATTGCCGCCATGCCGGAGGAGGCTCAGCGTGCGATGGGCGAGCTGGTGAAGCGGCTCTACCCCCTTGGCCGCATCGGAAGGGCATCGGATTTGGGCGGCATCGCCGTGTTCCTGGCGTCGGCGGAGGCCGAATGGACCACGGGGGCGATCTTCGATATCGATGGCGGACTGACGATCACCTGATGGCCGTCGTGACGGCCTGCTCGCTTACCCCGCCCTGGCCGGACCCGCTCGAAGGATCGAAACCGCTGAGCTTCGGTGAATGGGTCCAGGACCGCTTCCCGATGGGATCCGGCGAAACCGCCCTCGTGCGCGAGCTCTCGTCAGAGGGCTTTGAGCCTGCGGAACCCGAGGGCGACCGTTCACGCACGGCGAAGCTGACGCGCTCCCCGGGATTCGGATGCGCAACCACCTGGATCGTCCCTTGGCGCGCCGTCGCCGACCGCATCACGAGCATCGAGGGGAATGAGCCGTCTGCCTGCTTCTGAGCTCTTGGCGCAGCGAGACCCCGGCATCGCCATCAGAGATTGGTGGATCAGGAGGCCTTCTTCTCAGGAGCTGCGCTTGTCGTTCTTGTACCGGCTCACCTGGCCCGTTCCGCCTTATCGAGTGGGGCGAGCAGCCGGGCGAGGTCCTTCCGCGTCGCCATGATGTTGGGCTCGGCCATGGGCCTCCATTTTCGGCAGGAGGCTCCGCAACTGCTCACGTCAGTGCGGCCTCGAGGCCGGCACGGTTTCGGATGAGCCAGGCGACGCTGCGGGTCTGCCACGCAACGCCCCAGATGCGCGGGGCATGTTCCGTTTTAGGTCCGATCTGCTGCTCGACCACCTCATTCGCGGCGCTCTGGGCCGCGAACTCGATGATCCGGTACGCGACGCGGTGGCGTGCCGGCGCAGGCAGCTCATAGGCGTCCGCCAGGATGCGGACCTGACGCAATCGGTGCGCCGCGTCCGGCAGCCCGTTCATTGCCGCCACATCATCGTCGTAGAGCTGGGCGTTGTTCCAGGCGGCCATGGCGAGTTCGGTCAGGCGATCTACGGGTCCCGCAACCTCCCAGTCGATCAGGGCAACGGGAAGGCCGTTCCGGGAGACGATGTTCCACGGCGCCGCATCGCAGTGGCCGATGGTGTCCGGTGTCCCGATCTCGCGGCCAAACCAGGGGCGCCAGATGGCGCGTTCTGGCGCTCGGAATTCTGCAGAGGCGTCGTGTAGGCGCCGCAGAATGGCGCCGAGTTCATGGATCGCATCGTCCGTCCAGGGCGCCGGGTTGATGACCCCTTCGATGAAGGTGAGGAGCTCGCGGCTCTGGTCGTCGAAGCCAGGACTAACGACGCGCGACGCCGCCGCGAAGCCGACGCGCTCGCGATGCCTGAGGAAGGTGTGCACCGAGGGTGCCCAGGGACCCGCCACCCTCACGACTGTGTTGCCGCGGCGCATAACTGCGGTTCGGCCGCCTGCCAGTGAGACGTCAAGCTCGCCAGTGTCGATGTTCATGCCTGGGTTCCTTGCTGTCTGGCCTGCGCGGGCGGCGCGCCGGGGCACTGATCCAGCAGGCGATACTGCCGATGGCCGATGATGACGATCCGAAGGAGGGCCCGGGGTCCCAGCATTTTCGGCTACTCGCGTTGCCCCTGGCACTCGTACCTGGCGGGTGGTGGGTCAGAACGCAATCCAGCGCGATGCACTCGCGATTGAGCGGCTGAAGCTTGAGGCTTGCAGCGGGGATCGCCGCGCCCTGAGCCGCCTTGAAAAGTGCCTGACGGAAGGTCTGCGGGAGATCGCCGAGAGCTATTGCAAATCGGCCCAGTACTCCGCTGCGCCTTCGGGCAACTCTGAAAGCACTCGATCCAGAACGACAGTGTCGACGTGCTTGCGCAAGGCCGTTGCGACATTCCGAATGCAGGTGTCCGGTGCGAAATTGTGATGCCTGCGCAGGACTTGGACTTCCATGGTCATCGCCGCGCGGTCGCCGAAGGGGAGTCGCGGTTCATCGACGTTCCAGTCCGAAACAAAAATCGCTCGTAGAACCGGCGGCAGTACGTTCGCGAAGAGGTTCGCTTCTCTCACGGCCAGGCGCCGACGGAATACGAGCAGCACGCCCTGCACAACTGTGTAAGCCTGATTCCGTGTCGTAAGGTGCGCCGCTTCGACAACATCGACCAGAAACCTGTCAAAATCCTCAGAGGCATGTTGGATCTCCATTGGCACCGTCATGAGAACGACCTCGTTGTGAGTCCAATGCAGGGGCGACAAGTCTGCGCGGGAGCGGGGTCGCCCAAGTTTACCTGAATTGGCCGTACTGGCCATCGCTCGGCAAATACCCCCTGACAATTTGGCGCGGGGCAGCGTGCGATCCGTCGCACCGAAGGGCGCGATGCGGGCATTGCATCGCGAGAGGACCTCGCTGGGCCTCCGTGTCGCTCCGGAGCCGATGGGATCCTAAGCCCAGCGGCTCCCCTTCCACCCCCCTGACCCGCCGCTCGCAGGCTGCTGGTCCGCGCTGGCTACGACACAGCGGCATGCCAAGTGGGATCTCGGCGCGCCCGTCAGGCAGGCCAATGATCAAGGCCTGCCTGGACACCTACCTACTCGCCGACGTCGTATGAGGAAACCGCGCTTCGGACCCGGTCGCCCTCTAACGCGTTGGAATCGACGATCTCATCGCCGGATACGACGAAGAGATCCGGCCCATGTCCGCCGATCAGGACGTATGCGGCATTCCCTCCGCGCAAGGTATCGTCGCCTGCCTGGCCGAGAAGAAGGTCATTGTCATTCCCGCGGTCGTGCATATCCCGACCGCGGCCGCCATCGGCGGTGGCGTCTTGCGCGTTCGCAAGGCTCGCTCCCGAGACCATGACGACGAACAGTAGACTTCCGTGCGGGCGGCCATCCCTAAACGGCCACTTGGTCGTGGTCGCCGGCGTCGTCGGTTGCGGCAAGACGATCATTCTGCGCCAGCTCCGGGAGGACCTGGGCCGCGGCGGCAAGGTGATCGTCTCGAAAGCCTGTCGGTCGATAAGGATCGCGCCACGATCCCGACGCTGATCACCGCTCTTTTCCACGATCTCTCGGCGGACAAGGATCCGAAGATTCTAACCCAAGGCAAGGGGCGAGACGCGGGAGCGCGTGCTCCAGCAGCACATCCGACGGGGCCGCAAACCGGTGGCTCTGTTCGTCGACGAGGCGCACGACCCGCACGTCAAGACGCTGATCGGCCTGAAGCGGCTGATGGAGGCCACGGCCGACGGCGGCATGCTGTCGGTCGTGCTGGTCGGGCATCCCAAGCTGCGCAACGACCTGTGCCGGCCGTCCATCCAGGAGATCGACTTCCAGACCGCAATCTTCGAGTCCGAGGGCATGATCGGGGCCCAGCTTCCCTACATCCGGTGGCTGCTCCAGACCTGCGCCAGCGAGGGCGTTGCCGTCAGCGACATAATCGATGATGCGGCGGTCGAGATGCTGGCCGACCGAATGAAAATACCGCTGCAGATCGAGCAGCACCTGACCACGGCCTTCGAGGAGGCGTTCCGGGTCGACGTGCGGCCGGTCACCAGCGACGTTGTCGAGAGCATCCTGTCCAGGCAGCTCGATGACCTTGAGCCGCGGTTGACGCGGCTCGGCTACTCGGTGCGGATCCTGCCGAGCAGCGCCGTGCCGAACAGTTCACGCACCGCCTCGGTGAGCGGCCCGAGCTTCGACTGGTCATGGTCGACAACGAAGGTCGTTATCTTGGCGACGTGCCGCGGTTCGGCACCCGCGGCGGACAGTACCGCTGCGAAATTCGTGAATGCACGGCGCACCTGCGCCTCGAAGCCAGAGGCCAGGATGCCGTTGCGGTCCTTACCTCCCTGGCCGGCAACGTAAATGGTGCGCCCGGCCGGGACCCCCAATATGATCGACGTCGGGAGATGTTCTCCCACCCCATCGACGAGACGGACCGGGCGAATTTGACATCGCGAGCGACTCACGAGTGGATCTTGCTTGCATCGCGTGCCGCCCCGCCTTTATCGGGGCCGACGCCATGAAGATCAGCGCGACATCCGCACACTCGGTCACGTTCGCGAACGTATCTAAACGGTGTTTGCTGGGTCGGTCGGGGATCGCCAGCGTCTTCTCGTCGAGAACCGCGACAAAGTCCGGCGGATTGCTTCGGAGAAACATCAAGGCGCTCGTCATGGCCGCGGGATGCGACCAGCAGGATCGGGCTCGCCGCGATGAACCTCCTGACATTCCCGCCGAAGCCGGCGGAGCACTCGTCTTGCGCCTCCGGGATTTGGTGGGCTCCCGCGCCGCCCACGTCCCCTCCGTTCGACCAGGAACCCGTCCGCAGCGCGACGATCCTCCCTCATCCGGGGCGCGGCGAGCTGGTTAAGGCCTCGGCCAGGACCGCCTGGAGATCACGCACGCCGAACGGCTTCCGAAGCACGATGACGGCATCGGCCGCCAGCGTGTCGGTCTCGACGTATCCAGTCGCGACCAGCACGCCGAGATCCGGACGCAGCGACCGGATGCGCGCGGCGAGCTCGATCCCCGTCATGCCCGGCATCGCGTGATCCGTGAGGACGAGGTCGACACCCTCGCCGCTTTCGATCCGGGCCAGCGCCTCGATCCCATTCCGCGCGGCGATTACGTTATGCCCGAGTTCCTGCAGCATAGCACCGCAGGCGGCGCGTGCCTCAGGGTCGTCGTCGACCAGCAGGATCGTCGCGCCGCCGCCTCCCTCGACCCCGTCCCAGACGGAGGACGGCGGTTCTGGATAGCCGGCCTCCTCCTGCGCCCGGGGCAGGTAGAGGCAAACCCGCGTACCCTCTCCGACACGGCTGTCGACTGTCACCTCGCCGCCGAGCTGCTTCACCGTTCCGTAGACCTGCGCGAGTCCCAGGCCTGTCCCTTTCCCTATTCCCTTCGTCGTGAAGAACGGTTCGAAGAGTCGGGCGAGCACCTCCGGCGTCATTCCGACGCCGGTGTCGCGCACCTCAATCAAAACGTGGTCGCCGGACTGCAGGACCGCCGGCCGGTTTTCGGCCGCGGCGGCGACATTCCGCGTCTCGATTGCGAGCTCGCCGCCCTCGGGCATGGCGTCGCGGGCGTTGATCGCCAGGTTCAGGACCGCCAGCTCAATCTGGTTGGCATCGGCTATGGCCGGCCAGAGCCCCTGGCCGAGACGAAGCGACACGCCGACGACACCGCTGAGCGTCCGGTGCAGGAGATCTCCCATGCCCGAAATGACCCGATTCAGGTCAGTCGGGCACTTCTCCAGGCGTTGGCGCCGTGCGAACGCCAGGAGCTGCGCGGTCAACCTGGCTCCGCGACGGGCGGCCTGCATCCCATTGCGCAGATGGTGAAGCACGCGTTCGTCCGCTCCCACCCGTCGCTCGGCGAGCTCGAGCGAGCCGAGTACGGCCTGGAGGAGGTTATTGAAATCGTGCGCGATGCCGCCGGTGAGCTGGCCGACCGCCTCCATCTTCCGCGCTTGGTGCGCCTGCTCCTCGGCCTCGTGCCGGAGCCGCGACAGCTCGAGGTGAGTACGCACGCGGGCCTGCAGCTCGCGGGCCGAGAACGGCTTGACAAGATAGTCATCAGCGCCGGCCTCGAGGCCCTCAACGCCCGCCTCCTCGCCGGCGCGGGCCGACAGCATGACGATCGGAAGCGTCCTCAGCGCTGGATCGTTGCGGACCGCGCGTACCAACGCGATCCCGTCCATCACCGGCATCATGACATCGGTGACGAGCATGTCCGTGGGCCGCGCACGCAGAGCGGCCAAGGCCGCTGCCCCGTCCGCAACGCCCTCCACGTCGTGATACGGCGCCAACAGGCGTTCGACATAGGCGCGCATGTCCGCGTTGTCGTCGGCGAGCACGATACGGGCACGCCCAGTCCAGATGGGATGGGATCCCGCAGGCAGGGGTGATGCCGGCCGCAGCGTAACCACGTTCGCCGGAACCGCGCGGGGCTCGGGTAATGGGGCTGCGGCAGACCAACGCAGGGCCTCTTCGACGAAGGGCGCCGAGCCCGTGGTGGTGCCGGCGAGACGGCGCGGCGCGGCGATCCGATCGGCCGGCAGATGGGCGGAGCCCACCGGGATCGTGACCGTAAAGGTCGTCCCGCGGCCCTCCTCACTTTCGACCGACACCGCACCGCCGTGGAGAGCAACGAGCTCGCGCACGAGCGCCAGACCGATGCCCGAGCCCTCGTGGGTTCGGCTCGTCGTACCCTCGATCCGGTGGAAGCGTTCGAAGATGCGCCCGAGTTCCTGGGCCGGGATGCCCACGCCCGTGTCCACGACCTTCAGCCGGATCATGCCGTCGCCGTCCTCCCGCAACGTCACCGCGATGCGACCGACGAAAGTGTGTTTGAAGGCATTCGACACGAGATTGAGGACGATCTTTTCCCACATGTCGCGATCGACGTAAGCCGGCTCGGCGATCGGCGCGCAGTCGACCTCGAAGGCGACGCCGGCTTTCTCGACCGCCGAACGGAATGTGCTCGCGATCTCGGACGTCAGCGCCGCCAGATCGCTCGGCTCGAAGCTCGCCTCGGCGCGCCCGGCCTCGACGCGCGAGAAGTCGAGGAGCGTGTTGACGAGGCGAAGCAGCCGCAGCGCGTTGCGATGCGCGATGGTCAACTCGCCGCGGACGTCCTCCGGCAGGTCGGCACGCGCGAGCACGTCCTCGACGGGCCCCAGCATGAGCGTCAGGGGCGTGCGGAATTCGTGGGAGACATTGGAGAAAAAGCGCGTCTTGGCGCGGTCGAGCTCCGCCAGCGCGTCCGCCCGCCGGCGCTCCTCCTCGTGGGCCCGAGCGTTGCGGACGCTGGTGGACACCTGCCCGGCGAGGAGGTCGAAGAAGGAGCGGTAGCCGTCGTCGAGCGCCCGGTTCGGACTGACCCCTGCGACGAGGATCCCGAGAGGACCGGATCTGCCCGGACCAAACAGAGGCATGGCGACGGCCGAACGGACCTGGTCGGACCAGATCCCGCACTCGAGGCCGAGCATTTGTCCGATGCCGTCGCACATGACGGTTTCGCCGGCGAGGACCTTGGCCGACGGCCACGGGACGACGTCGTTCGCACCGATCGAGGGCGCGGCGCTCGGATCCCCGGACCGCAACCCGGCCGTCCCGCGGAGACTCAGGGTCGAACCTCCGACGTCCATCAGGTAAAGGAGGGCGAAGGGCACGTCCAGCGGGTCCGAGGCGATGGCGGCCGCGACGTCCCGGCAGGTTGCCTCGACGCTGCGGAGGTCGGCGGCGTTGGCGGCGAGGTCGCGCAGCAGCTTGAGCCGGCGTTCGCCGACAACCTGCGCGGTCACCTCGCTGCAGACGGCGAGCATGCCGGCAACACGGCCCTCATCATCTTCCGCCGGGGCGTGCGAGACGCTGAAGTACGCCTCCTCCCTATATCCGGCCCGCTCCATCAGGAGGGGGAGTGCCGGGGTCCAGTTCGCCACGCCGGTCGTCATGACCTTGTCGATCATAGGCCCCAGCGTGTCCCAGCTGGCTGCGAGGGTGACGCGAATGTCGCCTCCGAAGGCCGCGGGATGCCCCTTTCCGATGAGCAGGGCGTAGGCGTCGTTATAGATCTGAGTGAACTGCCGTCCCCAGGTCAGCACCATGGGGTACTGAGAGGAGAGCAGCGTCCTGACAGTCGAGCGTAGGCTCTGCGGCCAGGACGCCTCGTGGCCGAGCGGGGTGCTCGACCAGTCGAGCGTGCGCCCGAGGGCCCTGACCTGGCCGGGGCCTGCGAAGACGCTGATCGGAGAGCGGGGCGCGCGCATCCGGCGACAATAGGTTACGCGGTCCTCGGGCGTCCAGGGAGCGCCGTTTACGAACCTGGCAGCGGGACATGGCTTTCTCGTTGCGGACCGGACCAGCCGCCGGACAATTTCTCGGAGCCCGAAAGCTCTACAGCACACGCAATACCGACGCCCGGAACAAGGGATTTGCCACCTTCTTGCAAAGTGGAAATATTACCGACGAAATTAATCGAGAACTGCGCAAGTGGAACTGATCGCGGGTATCGCCGTTGAGCCTCGGTCTCTCGCAGGTGCGAGATGAATCTTTCAGCGGGTTGAGGAAATCAATGGACACGCATCATCCGCAGCAAGCCGGGCCCGCCGCGGCAACCCGTCAAAGCCCTGCTGGAGCTCGCGTCGCCCTGGTGCTCGGAGGTGGGAATGCGCTCGGCGCGTATCTGGCGGGCGCCTATGAACGACTCAGCGAGGATGGTTTTTCCCCCGACTGGATCATTGGCGCGTCAATCGGAGCGGTTACGGCAGCCATTCTGGCCGGAAACCCGCCTGAGCATCGGTTGGACAAGCTGCGCGTATTCTGGAGCGAGGCAACCCAGCACACTATGGCAACCTCCCTAGGCGGACACTCCATGTCGCGCAAGGTCTACAATGGCGCCCATGCCGCGCTCGCCGCTCTTGCGTGCCGACCGAACATGTTCCGACACCGGTTCCCCGGCGCCTGGTCCGTGCTGCCATGGATGCCGAACGATGTCGCGCTGTACGACGCCTCGCCACTTCGGGAGACGCTTGTGCGCCACGTCGATTTCGATCGACTGAACAGCGGTGCCGTGCGGCTCACCGTCGGCTGCGTGGACATGGAGAGCGGGGAAGAGGTGTTCTTCGACACGGAGCGGGACGAGATCCGGCCGGAGCACATCCTGGCGAGCGCCGCGATCACCCCCGCGTTTCCGCCCGTCGAGATCGGCGGGCGCCTGTTCTGCGACCCCGGATACGCCAACAACATGCCCTTGGATGTGCCTTTCCGGGAACCCTCCGACTGCGACCTTCTCTGCTTCGCCGTCGAACTCTTCAGTCTTCGGAGCGAGAGACCGGCTTCCCTGGATGCCTCGATCGAGCGGACCCAGGACATTCTTTTTGCAAGCCATGCCCGCCGGAGCGTGGAGTGGCTGCGCCGGGAATCTGCGCTGCGGGAGCGGATCGATCCGCGGGGTTCGTCAGCGACTCTGGTCCACTTGGCGTATCGGGCGGCAAACCACGAGCTCGCAGCCAAAGGCTTCGACTTCTCACCGTCCTCGATTACCGACCGATGGGCTACCGGACGCAACGACATGGACGCGGGACTGCAGCGCCTCGCCCGCAATGAACACGGCGAACAAAGATTCAGGTACGTCTCGGTCTGAAGTTGTGGCGCAATACATTGCGCCTTTTCAGTTTCCCAAGGTGTCCCCAAGGTTTTGACACGGAATTACGTTAGACATCGAATCGTTTCAATACCTCCATTTGCCTTAGCTTTTACCCCCCATACGGGGTGGCGCTGTACAGTGCGAATGCGTGCAGCTGAGGGTCCTTCTCTTGCGGCGGTGCCGACATGCGAGGTGCCGGCGACCGCCAGGAGCCGGCGCAAGGCCCGATGGGCCTCAATGTTGTCCGCCACCCCACAGTGGCCGGCGTAGTTCGTTCTGCTACCCTGCCGACATCTGGCGGTATCGCTGCAGCAGCAGGACCGAGGACGTCAGCATCACCGTGAGCACCACTCAGATAAGATCGTGATCATGGCCTGTCCGGGACCAGACGGCTGGGAGCACACGAAACGCGGGGGTTCAGGGAGTTGCACGGCAGAGGAGACGGCGGGCGAAAGATCCTACCGTCGACCGTGGCACCCGCGTCACGCTCTCGGAAACTGCACAATATTGCCTTGGCCGAGATCCGGCTGGCTACGTGAGCCGACCGATTGGAGGGCCGCCGTGAAGTCCTCGACTCCGAATGGCTTCGTCAGGATCGTAAAGCCACGACCTGCACCCACTGATAGTGCCTGGCTGTATCCCGTCATGAGCACGACGGGTAGGCTGGCATGGCGCTTCCGGATCTCCGAAGCGAGATCGAGGCCCGACATGCCGCTCCCCAGCATGATGTCGCTGAGCACAACGTCAACGCCTAGGCCGCCGTCGAGCATCGCGAGGGCCGCCGCCGCGCCCGTTACGACAGTCGGACGATAACCGGCTGTGTCCAGCATTGCCTCCAGGGCCTGCGCGACCTCTGCGTTATCCTCGACGACTAGAACCCGCGTACCGCCCACCGCTACCACGATTCCGGGATCCGACGCCGATGGCTCGGCGATGTTCGGGGAGCGTGGCAGGAAGAGGGTAAACGTCGCGCCGCGCCCAGGACCGCTGACCACGGTAACGGCGCCGCCCGATTGCTTCGCGAAGCCAAAAACTTGGCTCAACCCCAAACCGGTGCCTTTGCCAGCTGGCTTGGTCGTGAAGAAAGGTTCGAAGATCCGGCCGAGGACCTCGGCGGGAATGCCGTGACCTGTGTCCTGCACGTTCAGCGAAACGAATTCGCCGTGAAGTCCCGCATCGGCGCGCGTTCCGCGCATTACGACGTTCGTCGCGGTTACCAACAGGCTGCCACCGGAGGGCATGGCATCCCGGGCGTTGACCGCAAGATTGACCAATGCAGTCTCCAGTGCCTGCGGATCTGTGCGGACCGACCACAGGCTCTCCGGCAGCGCCAGTGAAACGTTGATGCCGGCGCCGACGGCCTGCCGCAGCAGATCCGCCCAGCCGCCTGCCCGTTGCCGAAGGTCCAGATCGACGGGGCGGTACTCGCTGCGCCGCGCGAAAGCCAGCAACTGGCGGGTCAGAGCGGCTCCCCGCTCGACCGCCGCGATCAAGCTGTCAGCGATCCGCTCTACCTGGGCTGCGTCGCCCTTTCGGCGCTTGATGAGATCGGCGCCGGCACGTGCAACCATGAGCAGGTTGTTGAAATCGTGCGCGACACCGCCCGTCAGCCGGCCCAAAGCCTCCAGCCGTTCGCTCTCCTCACGCGCCACGGCCTCGCGGCGCCGGTGGCGGAACTCGCGCACGAGCAGCCACATCATCGCAGCCACCATCGCCAGACTGACGGCGGCGCCTGTTCCCAGCAGCCATGCAGCGCGGACCAGTGGTGCCCTGTAGACGCCCCGCGGGATACCAACATGGACGGACCATCGCGTGCCAGGAAGGACCTTGAACACGCTGACTGTGCGAAGCCCCTCGATCGTCACACTCTCATGGATGCCTTCGTCGGCCCGATCCCGCGCTGCCCGGACACTGTCGCTCGCCGGTTCGCCGATCAACGTGGCGGGACCAACCGTGCGCGCTGCCAAATTGCCGTCGCCGTCGACCACTGCGCCAATCCAGGTCTGCGGCAGGCCAGCGGCGAACAGGATGTCCCGGACAGCATCCGGCATGACGACGGCCGACAGGACCAAGACGGGACGACCGTCCCTGATGACCGGGACACGGATGGCGAAGGCGGGCCGACCACGCGGCCCCCGTCGTACGGCACCGATAACGGCTTCCCGCCGCGCGACGGCCCGCACATGGCTGTCCAGATCGACGACCTTGCCGGTTGCGGTCGGCATGAGTTCCGGCGTCTCGACAAGCCGGTTTCCAGCATCGTCGCTCAACGCCACCACGCTCCACAGCGGCATCATGCGACGAACTCGGTCGGCGGCTTCGGTGAAAACCGTCCTGTCGACGGGGCCGTCCAGCAGCGGCGATTCCGCAAGTGCTCTCAGGAGGGTGATTTGGGTAGTCAGTTCGCGTGCGACGGCCGTAGCGATCCGATCGGTGCGTGCAAGGGCGTCCTGCTCCATGGCGGCGTGCTGTTGGCGCAACCATGCGGTACCGAGGCTTGCGGAGAGAATGACGAGGGGCAGCAATGCCGCCAAGGCGAGAAGCCAGGCCGGGCGCAGGAATTTCATCGGAGACTGCTCGCGGAAGGCCAGGCCAGGTTGCGAGCGATAATGGCATGAATGGCTAGCGGACCGCACCGGCATTGTCGCCGCGGCGAGCCTGTTTGACCGCTCGCGACCTCTGAGGACGCCAATCTCTCTGGCGACGTCCATTACCCATATCAAGGTGCGAGCCACAGCATCGTCGGCCCCCGGGGGCATGATGACATCCGGGTTCCGGACCGGCTTCGCGCGCCGAGACCCGGGGAAACCCTCGGCGGCCCTGATAGCGCTTTCGGACTGCATGCGGCGCGCCAGCCGCAGCGGAGGCCATGTTCAAGGGGGCGGGCTAATCGCTATCCAGCCAACAGGCCTTTGACATGTTCGACAAGTGCAGTCGGATCGACGGGCTTCTGGAGGAACACGGCGCCCTCGACCATCGAGATCCGCTCAAGGGTCTCCCGCTCGCGCGATCCGGACACAAAGATCAGCCCGCACCGGTGGTCCTTGCGCAGGCGCTCCGCAACACGGATGCCATCGGGTCCCGGACCCAGGCGGATATCGATGACCGCCACATACGGCCCGACAGCTTCCGCGATGACCAGTGCTTCCTCGGTGGCGTTCGCCACTCCGGAAATCGGTGTCCCTGCTCGCAGTCCGCAGATCGAGCCGCCTGAAGGGGGAGCGCGTCGAAGCACAGCCGTCGCGACCGCTCAGATCGAGGCCAGCGATCCAGCCAGGCAGGCGTTGCCGCGCATGAACATAGCCCGGTTTCGCCCGGCCCGCTTAGCCTCGTACAGCGCCTTGTCGGACGAAGCTGTTCGACCAAGGCGCCTCACGCACCGGTAGGCGTGGACGGCCGGGTTGTGCGTGAGTCCTGGCCCATCAAGCTCGGAAGTGGCTTGTATGTCTTGGGCTTGGGCTTCGGCGGAACATGGTCCTCGAAGCGGCCGAACTTAGGGTCGAACAGAACGTCGAACTCGCGCTCGCTGATCAGCCAGCCACGCGGGCAGCCGGCGCGGACGACCATGTCGTCATCGTCGTCGTCCGATAACGAGGCGGCTTCTGCCACGGCTTCGACAAGGCGGGGGCGCTTGCGCTCGACCTCGACTGCGACGGTGGTGCTGCGCGTGCTTTTGGCAGCGGGGCGGCGAGCCTCGGGCCGGACGGTGCGCACCGCGGCCTCCGTCGAATCCGCTACCGGCATGGCGACTGGCGGATTTGGCAGCGCGGGCTCGACGGTGCGTGTGCTGACGGGAGCGAAGGGATGCACCGTGCCGCCCGAATCTCCTTCCGTCGTCCGGACGCGACGGGCGCCCATGCCCGGCGGCTGAATGCCGAGACGCCGAATGCGGCCGACGATGTCGATCATTCCGAGACCGAGCGCCTGCGCGATTTCCGATGAGCTCTCGCCCGCGGCGTAGCGACGCGCGACCTCAGCGTCAATCTCCGCGTCCGACATCGCAAACGATGCCTGGATGAAGCCACGATCCTCTTGTGCCGAGATTTTTCGCGCTGCGGACATCTTGTCTCCCTCACGATCCGTGAGGGGTTCTTAACGCGCTATGGTTAACGGAAATAAAAGGACCGCGGTCCCAAACGGGCACGCAATGGAGGTAGGTGTTTTTACGGTTCGGCCGATGGCTTCGCGAATGGGATCTGCACTTTGCAGGTCGGGCTCTGGTGCTGCCCCGAACGGCACCTCGACGATACCTCCCGAACCACCGTACCTCGCGGCGTTGTCAACAAGGTCCGCCAGCGCCCCGCGCAGCGTGACTGGGGCGCCAGTGGCCTCGCGGCTTCGACATCGCCACGCCGAGGCTCAGCCCGCTGCATGACGGTGCACCGCTGACGGCCGCCGGCCTTCTATCCTGACTGCGGAGAGGCGCCTACGCGCGTGGGATCCGTGGGAAGGGCACTTCGAGGCGAGGCAGGTGCTCGGGCCGGAATTCCGTTGGGGAGATGCAACGCGCTGCGCCTCGGCCACTGCAACGGGAGCCGGTTGCCCCTGTTCACCATCTGCGAGGCGCCTGGAGCCGGATCCGGTCGGCCGTGCAGCCGATCGGTAACCGGCGCAAGGGCCACTGAAGTTCGAACAGCCGCGTCCTGTTACGTCCGATCGATTGCCATGGCGCCGTGGCCATGGCCCGCCTGGCGGTCAAAGTCGTCGAACCACATGTCCGAGGCGTCAATCGGCGCCGCCGAGCTTCACCTCGGACGTGGAGCTGGAAAGCGGGGAGGATTCGTCCATTGCCGGAACAGGAAGGTCATCCGCTGCTGAACGGCGGAAAGATTATCCCGAAGGACAAGATCGTCACTGCCGACGATGCCGTCCGTCTGATCCGCGACGGCGCCACCGTCGCGACAGGCGGCTTCGTGGGGATCGGCTTCGCTGAAGCCATCGCAGTGCGGATCGAGCGGCAATTTCTGGACACCGGCCGCCCCCGCGATCTGACCCTGATATACGCAGCGGGCCAGGGCGACGGCAAGGAAAGCGGTCTCAACCATCTCGGCCACAAGGGGCTGCTTGCTCGGGTGATAGGCGGACACTGGGGTCTTTGCCCGAAGCTGCAGCAGCTCGCCATCGACGGCGAGATCGAAGCCTACAACCTCCCGCAGGGCGTCATCAGCCACCTGTTCCGCGACATCGCGGCCGGCAAGCCCGGCACCATCACCCGGGTCGGCACGGACACCTTCGTCGATCCGCGCCATGGCGGCGGCAAGATCAATGCCCGCACGACCGCGGACATCGTGGAGACCGTCACGCTCGGAGGCGAGGAATACCTCTTCTACAAGGCACGCCCGATCGACGTGGCGATCCTGCGCGGCACCACGGCCGACCCGGACGGCAACATCACCATGGAAAGGGAAGCCCTGGTCCTGGAAGCTCTGGCGATCGCCACAGCGGCCCGGAACTCCGGCGGTGTTGTCATCGTGCAGGTCGAGCGGATCGCCGAGCCCGGCAGCCTCAACCCCAGGCTAGTCCGTATACCCGGGATCCTGGTCGATTGCGTCGTCGTGGCTCCGCCGGAGCAGCACTGGCAGACCTTCGGCACCGCCTACAACCCTGCCTTTAGCGGCGAGATCCGCGCGCCGATACGCAGCATCCCGCCGATGGAGATGGGGCCTCGCAAGATCATCGCTCGCCGCGCGGCCTTCGAATTGCGGCCCAACAGCGTGGTCAATCTCGGCATCGGCATGCCGGAAGGCATCGCGAACGTCGCCAACGAAGAGCGGATCCTCGAATACCTGACCCTGACGACCGAGCCCGGGACGATCGGCGGGATGCCGGCTGGCGGGCTCAATTTCGGCGCCGCGAGCAACATCCAGGCGCTCGTCGACCAGCCCGCGCAGTTCGATTTCTACGACGGCGGAGGGCTCGATGTGGCTTTCCTCGGCATGGCGCAGGTCGACCGCGAGGGCAATGTGAACGTGAGCAAGTTCGGCCGCAGGGTGGCGGGCGCCGGCGGCTTCATCAACATCAGCCAGAACGCCAAGAAGCTGGTGTTCCTCGGCACCTTCGAGGCACGCGGGGTTCCGAAGTTCCTCGAACGGGTCGAGCATCGCACCTTCAGCGGCCCCCTGGCGGTGCGCCGCGACCAGCCGGTGCTCTATGTCACGGACCGCTGCGTCTTCCGCCTGACTCCCGATGGGCTGGAACTGACCGAGGTGGCGCCAGGCATCGATGTCGAGCGCGACATCCTGGCTCAGATGGCCTTTGCGCCCGTCGTCACGCGCGACCCGGCGCCCATGGACCCGCGCATCTTCCAGCCCGGCCCGATGCAGTACCGCGAGGAGTGGCTGAGCCTGCCCCTGGAGTCCCGCCTGACCTTCGAACCGACGGAGAACCTGTTCTTCATCAACTTCGAAGGGTTCCAGATCCGCCGCCCCGAAGACATCGAACGCGTCCGTCGAGCGGTCGAGGAGCGCCTGGAACCGATCGGCCGCAAGGTTCTGGCGATCGTCAACTACGACAATTTCACAATCCTCCCCGAGCTGTTGGACGCGTACACCGACATGGTCAAGGGATTGGTCGACCGGTTCTACTCCGGCGTGACCCGCTACACCACGAGCGCGTTCCTGCACATGAAGTTCGGCGGCGCGCTCCAGCGGCGCGCCGTCTCTCCGCATATTTACGAGAGCCGCGAAGAGGCGGAGCGCTACCTGCGCGACCTCGGGCGCGATACCGAGGCCCCCTCGTGAACTCGCGGAAAAGCGATGAGGAGCAGTGATCATGGACCGGCTCGGAAAGACGGTTGCGGAACTGTTGGGCGATCGGCGCGCGGTGTTCCGGATCTCCCCGGAGGCAAGCGTCCTTTCAGCCCTGGAGAGCCTGGCGGAGAAGGACGTCGGCGCCTTGATCGTGTGTAACGGGGAACGGCTGGTCGGCATCGTCTCCGAACGCGATTGCGCCCGGAAGGTCGAGCTGCTGGGGCGGACGGCCCGGGGCACGGCGGTGAGCGAGATCATGACGACGGACGTGCTGTGCGTGACGCTTGCACATACGATCGAACGGTGCGTGGGGCTAATGGCAAGGGATCGGCTGCGGCACCTGCCCGTGCTCGAGGACGACCGCGTGGTCGGCGTACTGTCCAGTCGCGACGTCCTCGAGGAGATGATCTCCGAGGACCAGCATCTCATCCACGATCTCGAGACCGAGCGCCTGAGGATGACCACGAATACGGGCACTTATTAGCGCGCACCCTCGGGTCGAGGCGTCCGCTCCGGATGGGCCGCACAGACGGCCGGCCGTTCAAAAGAAAACCACCTGACAAGCCAACGGGGAGCTGCCCATGAGTTTTCTGATCGCCGTGGCGGCGCTGGTCTTCCTGATGTTTGTCGCTTATCGCGGCTTCAGTGTCATCCTATTCGCCCCCGTCGCCGCCCTGCTTGCCGTGCTGCTGACCGACCCGAGCGCGGTGCCGCCGATCTTCACCGGCCTGTTCATGGACAAGATGGTCGGCTTCGTGAAGCTCTACTTCCCGGTCTTCCTTCTTGGTGCCGTCTTCGGCAAGGTCATCGAACTATCAGGCTTCTCGAAATCCATTGTCGCCGCAGTGATCCGTATCGTCGGCCGCCAGCGCGCCATGCTGGCCATCGTGCTGGTCGGAGCCCTGCTGACCTATGGCGGCGTATCGCTGTTCGTTGTGGTCTTCGCGATCTATCCCTTTGCGGCCGAGATGTTCCGCCAGAGCGACATCCCCAAGCGCCTGATCCCCGGCACGATCGCGCTCGGCGCCTTCACCTTCACCATGGATTCCCTCCCCGGCACGCCTCAGATCCAAAACATCATTCCCACGACGTTCTTCAAGACCGACACTTGGGCCGCCCCGATCCTGGGCACGCTCGGCGCGGCCTTCATCCTCGTGGTCGGCCTCAGCTACCTGGAATGGCGCCGCCGGCAGGCCGCCGCGGCAGGCGAAGGCTATGGCGATGACCACATCAACGAGCCCGAACCCGTCGGGGAAAAGGGGCTCGCGCATCCCGCAATCGCCATCCTGCCGCTGATCGTGGTCGGCGTCATGAACAAGGTCTTCACGTCGCTCGTGGCGGGGATCTACGGGACCACCCATGAGGTCCGCCTGGAAGGCATGGCGAAGCCGCTGGTCACGGACGTCTCGTCGGTGGCGGCGATCTGGGCGGTCCAGGGTGCCCTGCTAGTGGGCATCTTGACCGTCCTGGCCTTCGCCTGGCGGCCCGTGACCCAGCGTTTCGCCGAGGGCACGAAGGCTGCGATCGGCGGTGCGCTCCTTGCCTCCATGAACACGGCGTCGGAATACGGCTTCGGAGCGGTCATCGCCGCCCTGCCGGGTTTCCTCGTGATCCGCGACGCGCTCCGGTCCATCCCGGACCCGCTGATCAACGAGGCGATCAGCGTGACCGCGCTTGCCGGCATAACAGGCTCGGCTTCTGGCGGCATGAGCATCGCGCTCGCCGCAATGGCGGACCAGTTCATCGAAGGGGCGAACGCTGCGGGCATTCCCCTGGAGGTCCTGCATCGGGTCGCGTCCATGGCGAGCGGTGGCATGGACACGCTGCCGCACAATGGCGCCGTGATCACGCTGCTCGCAGTTACCGGGCTGACGCACCGGCAGGCCTACGGCGACATCTTTGCCATCACCTGCACGAAAACGGCTGCGGTCTTCGTGGTGATCGGGGTCTACTACTTGACCGGCATCACCTGACCGCGCGCAAGACCCGTGAGTTCATCGAGATCGGCGATCGGTTGCGTGGCCTGCAACCAGAACCCAAGAGGACAATCCATGTCCGCTGCACAGGCGGTCGCATGCTTCAGAATGGACAAGTACGGATCTCCAGGCAGCGCCAAGGCACGGGCGGAAGCCGGCTCGGTGCACGCCGCTCCTGGACATCAAGCCGGACCGGCGCCAGCCGGGCGCTGCGCGCGGTTTGTCCCTGTCAATCAAGTATCCTGACGCTGGGCGAGCGACATTCAGCAGCGGCCTCCGGCATTCCACGTGATTTGGGCCCGAGCCGATGATTGCAGGCTGGTGCCAAAAAGCGTGAGCCGAGTCTCACTCAGTGCGAGCTCAGGTGACGCCTCCGCATCACGCATCTTGAGCCGGAAAGTGGCAATCAATTCGAGCCAGGCCACCGATGAGTGCGATCCGCTAGAAGTATCGGACACCTTCGGACTGGGCTGACGATCCCGGCGTGGATGCGATGCCGGGCTTTGACAGCCGTTCGCGGAACTAGACGTGATGGCGGTGAGGGTGGCGCAGGGCTGGTACTTCACCCGAAATGCCTGACTTGGCGCCATGGACTGAGCGCCTTTCTAAGCGTTCGACCCCGAACTTGCGGAAGTGCTGGCCAAGTGAAAAGTTTCGTGAAAGATATCGTTCTGCTCTTCGCCTGATGCGTCCAGGCAGAACAGGTAAAAGCCCTGGTCGTCTTCGTACTGCTCGATGCACCGGCATGACGGCGGGCCTGGCCACCGGTCCACCCGCAACGCCAAGCTCAGGACTCACAGCAGCCTCCCGACTCCCTCCAGGCGGGGCGTAGAGTTCCCAAGCGGCCGTGGATGATGATCCTCGCCCCGCGTTCCCGGCCGGGCCGCCCGTGCCTCAGCGCGGGTTGATGAGGTTGAACACAGCGTCGAAACGGGCGGTGGATTCCGCCGCCCGTTGCGGCTTCACCCGCTCTACCAGGATTTCGGCGGCGTCCGGGTTCGCGGCCAGCAGTGCCATGCTCTCGTGGATGAAGTCTGCGAGCGGCAGGGCGTGCGGGTTGTCGCGCTGGCCGGGCGTCAGATCGGTGGCGACCAGCGGCGGCACCCACTCGATGACCTGCACGGCCGTATCACGAAGCTGGTGGCGCAGGGACATGGTGTAGGAGTGGATCGCGGCCTTGGTGGCCGAGTAGGTGGGCGTGTCCGCGCGCGGTACGAAGGCCAGGCCGGAGGAGACATTCACCACTGTGGCTTTCGGCTGCGCCAGCAGGTGCGGCAGCAGGGCCAAGGTCAGTCGGATCGGACCCAGCAGGTTGGTGGTGATCGTGGCCTCTGCGGTGGCCAGGGCTTCCGGGTCGGTGAGCACATGCTCGAACCGCATGATGCCCGCGTTGTTGACCAGGACGTTGAGGCCCGGGTGCTCCGCCACCACGCGCGCGGCGAAGTCGCTGATGGCGGCAGCATCGTCGATGTCGAGCAGAGCGAGGTGCATGCCAGGATTGGCTGCCGCCACGGCCTCCAGCGGCCCGTTGCGGCGCCCGGCGACAATCACGGTGTTGCCTGCAGCGTGCAGGGCCTCGGCAAGGCCGCGGCCGATGCCGGTGCCGCCACCGGTGATGAGGACGGTGTTGCCGGTGATGTTCATGGCTGGCTCCAGGTTGGCCGAGGTCGATGGGTGATCTTGTGCCCTGGAAACGGCCGTTTGATAATCTGGACTTCACTTCCTGGACCGTGAAGGGAAACTCAACAATGGCGTCGCGCAACCTGGCCGAGTTGGACGCCTTCGCGGCCATTGCCAGAGCGCGGAGCTTCCGCAAGGCGGCTGCGGAACGCGGCGTCTCCGTCTCGGCGCTGAGCCTGACCATGCGGAACCTTGAGGAGCGCATGGGGGTGCGCCTGCTCCATCGCACCACCCGCAGCGTCTCGCCCACCGAGGCCGGGCAGCGGCTGCTGGAGCGGCTGCAGCCCGCCCTGGATGACATCGCCGCGGCCGTGGACATGGTGAACGACTTCCGCGATCGCCCCATCGGCACCGTCCGGATCAACGCGCCGATCCCCGCTCTGGAGATCTGCCTCGCGCCCCTGGTGCGTCCGTTCCTCGCGGCCAACCCGGATGTCTCGCTCGAGTTGGTGAGCGATGCCGCGCGCGTCGACATCGTGGAGGGCGGCTTCGATGCGGGCGTGCGCTTCGGCGAGGACCTGGCGCGGGACATGATCGCGGTGCCGCTGGGTGGCCCGCTGCGCTACCTCGTGGCCGGGGCGCCGGACTATCTGCGGCGGCATGGCACGCCGAAGCAGCCGGAGGACCTGCTGCGGCACCGATGCGTGCGGCACCGCTTCCCTGGCGGAAGCATTTTCCAATGGGAGTTCGAGAAGAACGGACGGGAGGTGACCATCACACCCGAGGGTCCGCTGACGGTGAACGATCCGCGCATGACCTTGCGCGCCGGGCTGGACGGCCTGGGCCTGATCCGTCTCCCAGAGGGCTATGTGCGACCTGGAATTGCGGCAGGTCACCTCGTGCCAGTGCTGGAGGACTGGTGTCCAAGTTTGCCGAGCTGGTTCCTGTACTATCCCAGTCGGCGCCAGATGTCCTCCGCCTTCCGGACCTTTCTCGACTTCGTCGGGCGGCATGGGCTTGTGCTGGCCAATTCGGAGTAAACCGCTCCTGCCCTCGGGGATAGCGGCTTGAATGCGTCTGGGTGGCGAAGGGAGAGCACCTCATCTGGAGCCAGATTGGTTGCCATTGACAGGTCGCCACAAGAAGGCCGAACAGAACCATCGCCTGATGAGGCGCCACGAGATGAGCGCTGCGCGAGATCCAGGGAGCCGAGGTGGATCCGGGCTGGATGGGCGGCTCAATCGCCGCCCAGAGGTCGTCTGGGAGGATTGGGGCCGCAGTCGCTCCAATAGCCCGAAAGCCGTGTTCGACGCCATGCGGGAGCTTTGGCCCCTGTTCGGCTGCCTGCTCTGCGTTGACCGCTTTCGGCGAGCCAGGGCCGAAGGGGATCAGCGCCGGATTGGCAGCATCTACGGCGATATAACCTGATCCCCGCGAGCAACGAGAGAGCCACGTCTCGTGGTACGCTGTTTCGGATGCCGACGCGGCGCGCCACTCGGGAGGGATGACGCTGCCGTGGCGTGGCTGCACAGCCACGGCCCCCCAGATCTCGGGTCGCCGGAAGGCATAGAGGTAAGTCGCGACAATTGGCAGCAGGGGGAACCCAATGCCCACCAGGATCATCAGGCTAATGGCCAAGACGATGGTGAAACCGACTGGGTCAGTGATCAGCGCCATCAGGGCCTCGGCGCCCTCCGCAAGTTGGCGATGCTCCTCGGGAGAGAGTTCGATCGTGGTCGGAGTCCCGAGCAGATAGCCGATCTTGGCGACGAAGACCGCCTTCCAGAAGGTTTGACCCAGAATCGGCCTCCGGTAGGCAAGGCCGTAGAAGCCCAGGAGGTTCAGGAGGAGGAACAGCCAGGCCAGTGCGGCCCAGAAGCCGGGTACGGCCCTGATCTCCGAACCCGAAGGACCGAGTGCGATCAGCCCTCCTGTTGGCAGGGCATAAGTCCAGAAGACCGTCTTCACGCGCGGCGCTCCACCGACGACACGCGAGATCATGCACGTCCTGGCCGGCCGACAGGTGAAGGCAATGTAGCATTGTGCAATGAGGAGCGCGCAGCCGTCTTGGCCCGGGAAAACCTGCCTGGTCTACGTGCAAGCAGGTCGGCTCGGTGTCATTGCCTCTGGCGACCGGCGTAAGGCTCGTTGATCCTTCGTTTGACCTCGCTGGATGGCGTGGTCACGAAGCCGACGCCCAGAGAAAAACCAGGGCCGCTGCGAAGCCTAGAGCGGTCCGGACCGCGTGGAGCGAGCCCCAGCGTTCGATCATGGAACGACTTTCGGGGCCGGCCATCACAGGGTTGATCCCCATCAGCCTGTGGTTCGTGGGCATGATGGCGAAGAGGGTGAAGGGCCAGTTGGCAACCATCAGCAGCCCACCGATGACCCATCCAACGTGGCCCGTCTGCCACCATGCCGCCAGCCCGAGTAGAAAGCCGATGACGGCCAGCGGCGCCTGCATGGCCGTGCCGCGCTTGTAAGCCGGTTTCCACTCGGTCAGCAGAGACTGGTTGTCCAACCGCAGGCGGGCGGGTTGCTCGACGAGGTTGATGTAAAGCGCAGCGCCCGTGAAGAGGGCGGCCGTAAGGAGCGCAAGTTGACCGACGAACATGCTGTCCTTTCTGGGCTTCGGGCCCCTCTAAACTTCATCGCCCTCTCCGCTCGCGGACTGGGAGTCAAGGCGCTGTCGCACGGTCCGGAGCAGCGCAGTAGCGGCCTCAATTTCGTTCGTGGCCACGCCGTCCCCGAGTGCCGCAGCCCAAGGCTGCTGACGCTCGGCCGCGGTATCGTAGAGAGCGCGCCCTCGCGCGGTCAGTGAAACGAGCTTGGCCCGCTGATGGTGCGGGTTCGGTTCAAAACGGAGGATGCCCTGAGCCTCCAACTCATTGGCAATGCGCTGCACGTTCTGCCGGGACAGGCCCATGTTCCGCGCGATGTGGGACACCGGCAGTGGAACCGGCGATAGAGCGATAGCCCCAAGGACCTGCCAGCGCGCGCTTGTAAGACCGAGGTCGCGGACGAGGGCATCACCTGCGGCGAGCAGGCGGCCGTTGAGGCGGAAGCTCTCCAGGATCAGCTCGGTGATGGCAGCGGCTCCCAGCATGTCCACACATCACCACATTGACATCATATTGTCAATATGAGGTGGCCAG
Organism: Arenibaculum pallidiluteum; assembly: GCF_017355985.1. Taxonomy (GTDB): domain Bacteria; phylum Pseudomonadota; class Alphaproteobacteria; order Azospirillales; family Azospirillaceae; genus Arenibaculum; species Arenibaculum pallidiluteum. The sequence continues at coordinate 12,676 of NZ_JAFIQU010000022.1, read as the reverse complement.
CTGTCCACGATGACGATCAGGCGCTGTTCGTCGAGGGCATGCGCCGTGAGCAGGAAAACCCCGTCCCTTTTCCTTGAAGCCAGAAGCGGCCACGATCATGCAAACGGCGTGTAGGCAGGCTGCCAGCCGGCAGCCTGCCTGCTGCCTGCGGCTTCCATGTCCTCAGTCGTATTCTGCTCTCCTCGCTCGATGACCACAGAGCAGGCAGCAATCTCGCGGGTGCGGATCGTCGTGCCGAATGGCAGCGCCATGGAGATGGTCACCTGGAATCAGAACCGGATGGCGCGCGCTCGAGTCTCGGTCGCGCAGGGCTCTCGCCATGTCGGCATAAACCGCTGAGCTCGCAGGAAGAGCGACCTGCGCCAGGGACGCTCCCGAAGCCGGGTGGGCGAATGGTGCGGAGCCACGGTGGCGGGCGTTCCGATTGCTGTCGGGCCAACCGGCACCGGGGCATCCGCTCCGGATCGGTAGTGGCGAGCGGCTCGAAGCCTACGGCGGCTTTCGAACCGCTCGGGACAAGGGTGGATCAGAGGAAGAAGTCCGATCCCGAGATCGAGAGCGGCGTTTCCACGAAGATCTCGAACTCGGCCGCGCCGTCGCCGGTCGTGTTGAACTGGATCAGCTGGCCGTTGTTCTGCGCGATCGCGCGGACCTGGCCCTCATCGCTGAACCCCTTGGTGCCGATAAACGAGAAGGCCTGATTGCCCGAAAGGGCGGCGTTGGCGTCGAGCACGGAGACGTCGATCTTGTCGAGCCCCTTTTCGAGGTCCGTGATGACGTCGCGGCCGCTGGCGCCGACCCCGACGTCCTTGAGGAAGGAGAATTGGAATGTGTCGGCGCCGCTGCCCCCCGTCAGGTTGTCGCCTCCCTCGCCGCCGGCGATCTTGTCCGCTCCTGAACCGCCGTTGATGAAGTCCTTGTTGATCCCGCCCATGATGATGTCGCCGCCGCCACCGCCATTGAGGAAGTCGACCCCGCCATTGCCGATCAGGAAGTTGTTCTCCCCGTCGCCGGTGATCGTATCGGTGAGGTTGGTGCCCTGTACGTTTTCGATTTCGATCAACGTGTCGGTGCCGGTGCCGTCGTTGGCCGTGCCCTTCACGAGATCGACTGTCACGCCGTTGCTCTTGATGCTGCGGTAGTCGGCGGTGTCGACACCCTGATCGAGGATGGAGCCGCCGTCGAGAATGTCACTGCCGATGCCGCCGTCGAGGATGTCTCCGTCTTCACCGCCGAGGAGCGTGTCGTTGCCGCCGCCGCCGGACAGGACGTCGTCGCCACGGAGCCCCCTGATGGTGTCGGCACCAGAGGTGCCAGCAAGCGTCTCGCTGCGGTTGGAACCGTTGATGTCCATGATCGCGTGTCCTTTTGGATGGCCATGCCGCGTCCGTCCGCCGACCCACACCGATTGCGGGGCCGTCGTGGCGGTCTTGCCGGATGGCATGGCGCCGTGGAAATGGGGGACGATGCGGGAGCATCGTTGAAGGCGCGTCGGGGATCGGACGCCTGCACGCGCCTCGCTTCGGTAAGAGGCCGACCACGGCCGATTGCCGAAATGGTCGCCGGATTGGGCCCAAGTATTCCTACATGTCCGCTTCTCCTACATTCGGGTGACGCGCCATGGCGCCTGGGGCTGTCATGCCGGCGGACGTGCGACTTGGACACCGTGCCGGCCGCATGATCGCGACGTGATGGGTGTCACGGCCGCAGAGGCCTCGCCCGGCTCACCGACGGGCTTCGATGACCAGGTTGAACGGGCTTTCGGCGGCTCTCCGGAGCCGATGGAATCCCGCCTGGCGGAAGATCTCGGCGAGGCGCATCTCGCCGGCCTGGGCCCCCAGGACATGGGTTCCGTTCTCCGAGATCGCATGGGCGCAGCACATGGTGGTCGAGGCCGCGTAGTACAGTCGGCCCACCGGGTTGATATTGTTTTCGATCCGGTCGCCCGCGAAGGGCTCGATCAGCATCACCGTGCCGTCGGAAGCCAGCGTGCGGCCCGCGTGCTCGACGGCCGCAACCGGCCGACCCATATCGTGCAGGCTGTCGAAGAAGCAGATCAGGTCGTAGCGGCGGTCGGGATAGGCGTCGGCCCCGGCGACCTCGAAGCTGACCCGGTCGGCCACGCCGGCCTCGGCCGCGGTGCGGCGGGCGGCCGCGACCGATCCCTCGTGGACGTCGAAGCCCCAGAAGCGCGAGTTGGGGAAGGCCTTGGCCATCAGCACCGTAGAATGGCCATGTCCGCAGCCCACGTCGGCCACGGTGGCGCCCGCCTCCAACCGCTCGACCACGCCGTCGAGCGCGGGAAGCCAATCGCCGACCAGGCTGGCGCTGTAGGAGTTGCGGAAGAAGCCCGCGACACCGCAGAACAACCGCTCGTCATGCTCGCCCCAGGCGACGCCCTTCCCGGTGCGGACGGCCTCGAGTGTCTTCTCCTCGTCGGCCCACATCGAAGCCACGACCAGCCAGCCGTGCGGCAGGTAATACGGGCTCGTGTCCTCGGCCAGGACGACGGCCTGCTCGGGGGTCAGCTCGTAGGTCCGGCTGGTCGGATGATAGGCGACGTAGCCGCCGGCGACCTGGGAGTTCAGCCATTCCCGGACATAGCGCTCGGCGCAGCCAGCTCTGCGCGCGACCTCGGCGGAGCTCAGCGGACCCGCGCCGGCCATGGTCTTGTAGAGGCCCAGCTTGGCGCCGATGCTGACCATGACGCCGCCGTATCCCGCCGAGAGATCGGCGAACAGCCGACCGACGAGCGTCTCGAGTTCTTGTGGATTGACCTGCATCCGTGCCTCCCTGCATTCTCGAAAGACGCGCCATTGCGTCGTTTCGAGAGCGGAATGTGCGCGCAGCCGCTACCTGAGACGAGAGCGACAGCCGCCACGATCGGTCCATTTCCGCCACGGGGCCGTGATGACAGGGATCTCCAGACCGCTCCGCGTCAGCCTGTTGGCCTTTCCCGATGCCGGCCTTTCGACGCTGACCGGCATCTACGACGTCCTGAACGGGTTTCGCATGCTGGCGGGGGCGGACGAGGCGCTTCCCGTCGACCCGCCGTTCCACTTGGAGGTTGTCGGGGCCCGGCCGGGTCCGGTGGCCTTGGCGGGCGGCATGCCGCTCGTGGTCCAGCGCGCCGTTCACGATGTCGACATGACCGATATCGTGATCGCGCCGTCCGTGCTTGTCGGCGGGGCTGGCTGGCGGAGCGGACGCTACCCCGACTTGGTCGCCTGGGTCTCGCGCATGCATGAGGCCGGCGCCATCCTGTGCTCGGCCTGCTCGGGCGTCTTCCTGCTGGCCGAGACTGGACTGTTCGACGGCCAACCCGCGACCGTGCACTGGGGCTACGCCGAGCATTTCAGCCGAGCTTTCCCTCAGGTGCCGCTCCTGCCGGACCGCGTGCTGGTCGTGTCCGGCGAGCGCGAGGACCTGGTCACCTCGGGCGCCTCCATGACATGGCACGACCTCGTCCTCTATTTGATCGCACGTCATGTCGGAACCACGGCCGCCCAGGCGGTCGCCCGATACTTCGCGCTGCAATGGCATCATGAGGGACTTGCGCCCTACATCGTCTTCCGCGGACGCACGGACCACGGCGATGCCCTCATCAAGGACGCCCAGGCGTGGCTCGAGAAGCACTTCGCGGTGGCAAACCCGGTCGAGGAGATGGTGCGGCGCTCCGGCATGGCCGAGCGCACCTTCAGCCGGCGATTCACCGCAGCCACGGGCCTGTCGCCGCTGGACTACGCGCAGCGCCTGCGGGTCGAGGATGCGAAGCGCCGCCTGGAACGGACGGAGGTGTCGGTCGACGAGATCAGCTGGCAGGTCGGCTACGAGGACCCCGCCTTCTTCCGCCGCCTGTTCAAGCGCACGACCGGGCTGGCCCCGGGTGCCTATCGGCGCAAGTTCCGCGTGCCCTCCTTCGCCAGCGGCCCCCAGGCATGACGGTGTCGCGGCGATCCGATCGCCGACCGGCTCGCATGGCAGGACGACGACAAGAGAACTGTACAGCTTCACGCTGACTTCGACAGGTCGGGAACTTGCCGTTGCCGCGGTGGCAAGCGCGCGAAGTTGCGCGCTCGACCGCATCGTCGGCCAATGAGCGGACACGTGGGATTGCGGCGCCGGTCACGGCTGCGGCGAAAAGCGCTCGGGAACATCGAAGGAGGGGACGCTTGCGATGGCATGCAATCCGACCATCCGGCCCTTCGACCCCGGGGTCCTCCCCGCGCTCCAGCGCATTCGCCGGGCCGCGTTCGAGCCGGTGTTCCGGTCATTCCGCGAGATCGTGGGCGCGGAGATCGCCACCGTTGCCTTCGCCCATGCCGATTCCGAGCAGGCAAAGTTCCTGGACGACATCTGCGCGGACGGATCCGGCCATCATGTGATGGTCGTCATGCTCGGTGAGGACATCGTTGGCTTCGTGTCATTCACCATCCACGCCGACATGCGCATAGGTGAGATCGGCCTGAACGCCGTGCATCCGGATCATGCAGGCCAAGGTATCGGGACGTGGATGTACGGGCGCGTCCTGACGCACATGAAGGACCTCGGAGCCGTGCTCGCAACGGTCAGCACGGGCGGAGATCCGAGCCACGCCCCTGCACGACGCGCTTATGAGAAGGCCGGCTTCGGACCGGCGATCCCGTCCGTAGCCCTTTACAGGCTTCTCTGAACGCTGATGCCGTGGACCCCGCCGTTTCCGCCAACGCCGGCCGGCCACAGGGTCTGCCTGCCAACTCGGACCAAGTCCAAGAAGCGAAGCTGACGCCTCTGCGCCACGGGACGTTTCCTGGTTCGTTCTGAGGCGGGCGACCTTAGGCGCGGTTGTCAGAACCCGAGAGCCTATAGCAATCCGGTGACGGTCAGCCGGTTCCGGTGCCTTTGGCACGGGAGTAAACATGGGACCGACGGCGGCGGAGCTTGTGGCGGGGATTATTGACCGGACCGGGGATCGGCCTCCCGGCCCCGGACGTCCGCCCGTGCCGACGGTGGAGGTCGTCGAGACGCTACGGTTCTTCCTGCGGGAGGGCGTTCAATGTGGATTCGGGTCCCTCTTGTAACCAAGATCCACCTGCTCCAAGGTTTTGAGTTATGAGCACCGCCAATCCCGCTGCCGACCCACCATCCTGCTGCGATGATGCTGACTATGATGTCCGTCAGTGGGACGTGCGCGAAGGCTGCGAGGTTCGCCAAATTCTCGACCGCATTGCCGACAAGTGGTCACTCTTGGTGATTTCACTGCTGGAGCGCCGCAAGCTCCGCTTCACCGAACTCAAGACCAGCATCGACGGCGTAAGTCAGCGGATGCTGACCACGACACTTCGCCAGCTCGAGCGTGACGGGATCGTCAAACGCACGGTCTATCCAGTCGTACCTCCGCGCGTGGAGTACGAGCTGACGGACCTCGGGTGTAGCCTGCACAAGACGATTCGGGCGCTGGTGGTATGGACCGAGAAGAACCAGGCCGCTATCGCCGCCGCACGACGCCGCTACGATGCTCTCGAAGGCACGCCGGACTAACTGACCGAACCAATCTCTCAAGACGTGCGGAGAGAAGCGCTTCCAACAGGGATCCGGCAAAGGCCGCGTTGCCATGTACGGCTCGATGGCACCGCGGTTCAGCGCTTGCATGCAGCGGACGTCCAACCTCCAACACTCTTCCCCTTCCCCGCCTTGAGGCACAGGCCCGTATTGCAACGATCGGGTTTCCGGCAGGTGAGCAAGTTGATGGCGTTGCCGGTGTACGGCCTATCTCGAGCTGAAACAAATCGAGCGCGGGAAAAAGTCAGAGTCCCCGCTTTTCATCCACAATGATGAGATAAGGGCACTACCAGAGATGCCCAGGCTTCCGCCGGCGGGGTCAACGTGCGCGTCCAAGGTGACTGAGGTCGCGTCCGTTAGACGCCATTTCGCTGTCTGCGTCCAACGCGCCATCTGTCTTCCTCATCCGGACCAACCCGGCGGGCACGCCACTTTGCACCGCGACCAGCTATGGTGCAGACCATCTCACTCGGTGAACTGAAAGTGCCTACTTCCCGCCGCGGCAGAACCGTCTCAGCATTTTGGTTACGAAAGGGAACTGAATGCGGAAAGCGCACTCCCGCTCATATCCATGCAGGAGGAGATCCATGCGGCTTGCTGACACGTCGCCATCCCAAGACATCTCTCCGACGCGGGCCGCCGGTGCGCTCGTCGTGCTGTGTGGTGCCATCTTTTTGGAAGGCATCGATGTGGCCATGCTGAACGTTGCCCTGCCGGCGATCCGCGCGGAGCTCGGGATGCCAACCACAGCCCTCAGCGCCGTCGTCAGCGCTTACGTCCTCGGCTATGCCGGCTTTATGCTGCTCGGCGGTCGCGCAGCTGACCTGTTCGGCAAGCGCCGAGTATTTCTCGCGGCGCTCGCCGTCTTCGTCGCCTTCTCAGGGCTCGGCGGCCTGGCGGCCGATGCGTGGATGCTGCTCGCAGCCCGCTTCGTCACTGGAATCGCTGCAGCCTTCATGACGCCTGCCGGCCTGGCCCTCATTACAACGACATTCCCCGAGGGGCCACGGCGCAACCGCGCGGTTCTCGTGTACGCTGGCACCGCAGCAGCCGGTTTTTCACTTGGGCTCGTCGCTGGCGGATTTTTGGCCGCAATCGAGTGGCGGCTCGTCTTCTTTGCGCCCGTGGTGCTTGCCACTCTAATCCTCGTCCTGACACCCGTGTTCGTGCCGGAGGACAGCGACCGCCGCGATATGCCGTTCGATATTCCAGGTGCCCTCACGCTTACCTCGGCCATGCTGCTCGCGGCCTATGGCGTGACGAGGCTCGAGCGGCCAACCGAGGGTGCCATGACGACGCTCGCCGTCTTCGCCGCTGCCGCCGGCATGGGGCTTGCCTTCGTCGCCGTCGAGAGCCGATCGCGCGCCCCTCTGGTCCGCTTCGGTATGCTGAGCTCTGCTGCATTGTTGCGCACCAACGCCATCGCTTTGCTTTTTGCGGGCTCCTTTTTCAGCTTCCAGTTCTTGGTTTCGCTCTACCTTCAGGAACTGCTGGGCTGGACGGCCTTGCAGACCAGCCTCGCCTTGCTGGCGGTAGCCGTCGATGCAGTCCTTGCTCCGACCGTGACGCCGTGGTTCGTGAACCGCTATGGTACCCTGCGCGTGATCGTCGGCGGCCTGGCTCTGGCTACCCTGGCTTATGCTCTGTTTCTACGGGTCGACCTGGACTGGACCTACGCCGCGCTCTTCCCGACGATGATTCTCCTGGGCCTCGCCTTTGCGCTCGCCTACGGTCCGATGACGATCCTTGCCACCAACGGCATTGCTCCGGAGGAGCAGGGCCTCGCGAGCGGTCTCTTCAATACCGCCTTCCAGTTTGGTGCTGGGCTCGGCCTATCGGCGGCGGCGGCTGTTAGTACGCTGGCGCTAGGCGACGCGCTGTCCCCAGAGGCGAGACTTGCGGCGCTGCGTCTGGCGCTGCTGATTCCCGTTGCAGCGACCGCCTTGGCCTTCCTTATAGCCTCAAGGGGTCTTCGCGCTGCGCGGCCCGCCATGGCCAGCTGACTCATGCCTTGGCGCGCAAACCCGGAACATATCGGGGAAGCGACCTCCCGTCCGGTTAGGGTGCCAGCTGGGCCGCTCTCGCGGACATGCACCTGATCAGGGCCTCATCGACCCTACCCTGCTCGTGATCCTGCGTTTGGACGGAGCTCTCCGGGGATCGCAGCCCGAAGTTGATTGGAGCCACGTTGTGCCGTGCCACGCGTCCATTTTGATGCGTCTTCTAGAGGAGGGAATGCCGGCCCCTACTCCAGGGAACATGCAGTATCCGCATTGCGTGACCGGCGTCCTACCAAGCGATGCCCCCGAGACCAGCAGGTGGACGCTGTCTTTATGCTACGTTCTTTCTCTTGGTGTAAGGGTCGTCTAACAGGTCAGGCTTCTGGAAAGCGGCTGCGCATCAGTCCATGCAAAGCCTGACCATTCGACTATGCCAGCTTGTGCTGTCCCATCGATGCCGGAGTTGCGGAACCGGCTCAGGAGCATGCCTGCTTCGCTCATCGAGCTCTCTCGTCATCCCGAACTATGAGGCATGCTTGCTCGGTGTGAAGCGACGCTATCGTGACCGCTGCGCTCGGGGGTTTCCATGTTGGACCTAGCTGCCGCATCCGCCACAAAAGCTGAGATCTATGAGGAGATTGCCGACCGGCTTTATCGCCTTGTCGAGGGGCGGGATCCGATTGCCAACACCGCCAATGCGGCCGCCCTGATCTGGCAACTTTTGCCCGACCTGAACTGGGCCGGATTCTATCTGGCCAAGGGCGGCGAGCTGGTGCTCGGTCCATTCCAGGGCAAACCTGCATCCCCGCAGATCGCCATTGGCCGCGGAGTGTGCGGAGCCGCAGCGCTGTGGCGAAGAACGGTGTTGGTACCGGATGTCAACAATTTTCCAGGACACATCTCGTGTGACGCAGCGTCATGGTCCGAACTTGCCGTGCCCTTGCTCCGCGGCGACTCCGTCGTCGGGGTGATGGACCTCGACAGTGCCTCCCCCGCCCGCTTCGACGACCGCGATCGACACGGGTGCGAGATTTTGGCCGAAATCCTCGTTGCTGGTACGGATTTTTAGGATCGGTTAGACCGATCGAAGCGTATTCGGCTTTCTGGTAGAGGATGCCCACGCCCGGTCGCAGCTCTTCGGGTTGTGGCGGCACGTGACCGGGACACAGTTCGTCAGCCAGCGGAGTACCTTGACCCGAGCCTCCGGAGCTAATGCTTAGAGAAACCGCATGGACCGCCCACGGCATGCCGCGAGCTCGTGCCGCTGATAGAAGCAGGGCGGATCGCACCCGCATTCGGCGGGCGCCAATCTCCTTGAATGCCATCGCGAGCGCCCGGCCCGCAGCAGCGGACCGGGGTTCATGAATGATCTCGGTCTCGACGATGGGACCTTTGCTGCGGTTCACCGTGCTGGGAAGCTCCGCGTCGCACGTTCTGTCACTTACTGTTTGCTTGAAGGTCCTAGTCGGACCGAAGCGCCATGGGGCCTGGAGCGCTCCGGGCCACACTGCCGACGTTCGGTCGGATCACGGGCGCAGGCGAGCAATGCCAGGATGCCGAACGTGGCGCCCGCCATGCAGACTGCGCCCCATCCGCCTGCGGCAAGGACGGCTCCGGAGAGCGCTGCCCCGACTGCACTTCCGACGAAGAAGAGCCCCGTGTAGAGGCCGTTGAGGCGACCGCGCGCCTCCGGCCTTATCAGGTTGACGGCGCGCCGACCGAGCGTCTGGTCAGCTATCACGCAGAAGTCGAGCAGGACGGCGCTCGCGCACAAGAGGCCCAGCATCGCGCCCGGCCACATATCGGTTTGGCCGGCCTCCACGAATCCTGCCGCCCCGGCCAGCAGACACGCCACAACCACGCCGCAGCAGGCGAGGGCCTGGATAACGCGCCCGCGACCGCGATCCCCGGCCAGCCCAGCCAGAGGGGCTGCAACAGCCCCGGCTGCCCCCGCCAGGGAGAAACCGGCGATGCCCGTGGGGGTCAGCACGAACGGCTCCCCGGCCAGCCGCAGTGCCACGCTTGTCCAGAACATGTTGAATGCTGCCATGCAGGCCCCCTGGCGTAGCGCCGATCGGCGCAGCACGGGCTCCTCGCGCACCAGCGTCCACAGCGAGGCGAAGAGGTCAGAAAGGCGCACGCCGCCTTCGGGGCGCCGCTCGGGTGCGCACAGAACGAGGGCGAGAAGGGCCGATGCCGACGCCGTGGCCGCCACGACATAGAAGGCGCGCCAACCTAACGCCCCACCGACAAAGCTCGCGAGCGGACGCGACAGGAGGATGCCGACCATTAGTCCGCCCATCACATTCCCGATCACTTGCCCTCGCCGGCTTTCCACGCAGAGCGAGGCGACCAGCAGCACCAGGATCTGGATCGCGCTTGACGTGGCTCCGGCAGCGAAGCTCGCGCCGACGAGCCATGCATAGGTCGGCGCCGCAGCGCACAGCAGCAGGGAGGCGATGTTGACGGACAGCGTCACAACGGCCAGGCGGCGGTTCTCAAGGCGGTCAGCGAGCGGGACGATGGCCAGTAGCCCGGTGCCGTAACCGAGCAGCGTTGCCGAGGTGACGTAGCCCGTCGCTGCGTCATTCAGCGCGAAGGCAGCAGCAATCATGCCGACCAGGGGCTGGCTGGCGTATAGGTTCAGCACAACAAGCGCCACTATCGCGCCGAACAGCGCCTGCATGCGTGGCGACGGCGCCCCCTCAGCCATGAGCGCTGCTCCCGAGCACTGCCGCCTGATACCGCTCCAGGCGCTCGAGCGCACCAAAGGAGCCGAGGTGATAGCCTCGGCGCCACCACTCTGCGATCCGTCGAAACAGCCGGCCGGTGCGGATCCTCAGCTCGACGGCCCAGCCCGAGACCGCGGCCGGGCCCGTCTCCTGCCACGCAGCCGCGAGCCCATCGCCGTAGCGGTGGATCACACGCTGACGGAGGTCGACCTGGACGCGGGCGGATCCCCAATTTGCGTCGATCAGTGCAAGGTCGCCGCAGACGAGCGCGGGGTAGAACTCGGCAAGGGCCCCGATCAGCTTCATGCGATCAGCGGAATCCTTGCTGGTCGTGACCATGGTCGACGCATCTGTTCCTTGGCTCGGCAATGTCAAGCTCCGTCGCGCGGTTCGGACGGCGCAAAGATGGAGCTCAGCAGCAAACGTGATAATGAGTTAGCATTGAGAAACATTCTCCAACCACGTTGGAAAATGCGATGATCTCGCTCGTCGACTACCGGACCTTCGTTGCCATCGTGGACGAAGGCCACCTGACGGCGGCGGCACGCCGGCTTGGGCGGTCGGTCCAGGCGGTCAGCCGCTCGCTCGCCCTGCTGGAGAAGGATCTCGGCGTCACCCTGATCCGGCGGACCACGCGACGCCTGCAACCGACAGCGGCGGGCCTAGCCTTCCATGCGCGCATCTGCGCGGCACTCGCCGACATCGAGAGCGCGCGCCAGGAGGCTGCCTCGACCGAGGGTGAGATCGCCGGGTCGCTGCGCGTCGGGGCCTCAACCCTGTTCGCGCCGGCATTTATCACTCCGATCGCCGCTGCCTTCATGAACCGGTACCCAGCCGTGCGGATCGAACTCGACCTGGCCGACGACTATGTCGACCTGATCGCGGCAAGCCTCGACCTGGCGGTGCGGATCGGCGATCTGCCCGACAGCCGCCTCGTCGCCCGCAAGCTGGGCGACCTACGCCGGGTCGTCTTTGCGGCACCGGGGTATCTCGCCAGGCACGGAAGGCCGGAAGAACCTTCCGATCTCAAGCGGCACGACTGCGTGGTGCGTACCGCCGCTCAGGCCCCATGTTCTTGGCGGTTCAGAGTGGGCGGGGACACGCTCGCGGTGGAGATCGACGGCCGCTTCCGCTCTTCTGGCGCAGCGGTCTGTAATGAGGCGGTCGCCCTCGGTCTCGGGATCGGGTATGCCCCGCTCTGGCAGGTCAGGCCCCTGCTCGATGCGGGCCGTGTCGAGCTCCTCCTGTCCGACTACGAGGCGGAGCCGACCCCGGTCCATGTTGTCTGGCCAGCTGTCCCTGTCCTTCCGGCCCGAACCCGCGCCTTCGCTGACATTCTCGCTGCTAGGCTGGCCGTCGAAAGGATCTGAGATACCCCAGACCCCTCGCCTGCAACGACGGCCAGCGGCGGCTCCCACATCCTGTGCGGCGAGTGCCAGCAATCCGTTACGCCACTTTGGAGCGGGACCTAACGGGCGGACATGCCGGCCCCCGGCTTTCGGTAGACGGCATCCCTTATCTCCACGGGAAAGGTGCCGCCGCCCGACATCCCCTCAAACGCCGTGTTCGTCAGGGCGACGACGCTGAGTCTTTCGACGGGGTCGACGAACCAGCTGTGTCCGTAGGCGCCACCCCACTGGATGGTTCCCTTCGACTGCGGCGTGCGCGATGACGCAGGATCCACCAGGACCGCCCAGCCATATCCGAAGCCCCAGCCGGGCCCTTGGGTCTGGGCTTGCATCCCAACCTGGTCGGCCATCATCGCCTCTACCGTCGACCGTGCCAGGATCGGTGCGCCGCCCGTTCGGATCGCCTCCAGGAACTTCAGGACGTCCCCGGCCGTCCCGACCATGCCGGCCCCGCCGGAGGGATAGGATCGCGGATCAAGGATGCGGCTCGGCGCGAAACGGGCCACTCTGCCGTGGACTGGAACGCCGATGCCATCGTGCATGCGCACGGGCTCCGGCTTGCCGTCGGCATAGGGGGTCACCAAGCGCCCGGGATCGGCAACGGTGAACCCGGTATCGGGCATGTCGAGCGGTCCTGTCACTGTATCGCGGACGAGCTGGGCGAGCCCTGTGCCGGCAGCCCGCTCCATGACAGCGCCCAGCACGTCCGTGCCGAGCGAGTAGCGCCATGACGTGCCGGCCGGAAAGGCAAGAGGAGCCTGCGCCAGGCGGCGGAGGTTCTCCTCAAGACTCATGCCCGGTTCAGCCAATCCATCCGAGATGCCGAGGACGTGGTACGCACCTTCTGGCGGTTCTTGGAAGCCGTAGCCGAGACCGGCGGTGTGTGTCAGCAGGTGCGTCACGGCGATAACCGGTTCGGTACCGTCTGAGAGTCGCGGTCGAAACTCCGGCAGCCACCGGGTCACCGGGTCCTCCAGGCGGAGCCGGCCGGTCT
>NZ_JAFIQU010000021.1 GCF_017355985.1 Arenibaculum pallidiluteum | reverse complement strand
GCGGCCTATGCGGCGCGCTATCTCGCCAAGAACGTTGTGGGGGCGGAGCTGGCGGACCGCTGCACGATCCAGGTCGCCTATGCGATCGGCGTCTCGAAGCCGCTGGCGGTGTACATCGACACCCACGGCACCGGCCGGGTCGACGAGGACAAGCTCTCGGCGGTGCTGCAGGAGCTCGTGAACCTGAGCCCGCGCGGCATCCGCGAGCATCTCGGCCTGAACAAGCCGATCTATGCCCGCACCGCCGCCTACGGCCATTTCGGCCGCGCTCCCGAGATCGACGGCGGCTTCTCCTGGGAACGCCTCGACCTCGTCGACCAGCTCAGGTCCGCCTTTGCCTGAGCGCATGCCCGGCCGGCGCGAGGACGCGCCGGCCGGTCCCCTCGAGAAGGTCTATGGCCGCCGGCGCGGCCGCCCGCTCCGAGTCAACAAGTCCCGCCTCGTCGAGACGGTCCTGCCCCCGCTGCGGATTCCGCGGCCGGAACGCGGCACCGTGCTGGACCCGCGCGGCCTGTTCGACCCGCCGGTCTCGGAATGCTGGCTGGAGATCGGGTTCGGCGGCGGCGAGCACCTCGCATGGCAGGCCGCGACCCATCCCGGCATCGGACTGATCGGCTGCGAGCCTTTCGTGAACGGCGTCGCGAGCCTGCTCGAGCATGTGGAGCGGCAGGATCTGGGCGCGCGCGTGCGCATCCTGGACGATGACGCGCGGCCGCTGCTCGACGCCCTGCCCGAGGCCAGCATCGGCCGCTGCTTCGTCCTGTTCCCGGACCCCTGGCCCAAGGCCCGGCACGCCGAACGCCGCTTCATCGGCCCAGCGAACCTGCCGCGCCTCTCCCGCATTCTCCGGGACGGCGCCGAGCTGCGCCTTGCCAGCGACGACCCCACGCTGATCCCCTGGATGTTCGAGCACGCCTGGCGCCACCCCGATTTCGAATGGCTCGCCCGGGGGCCCGCCGACTGGCGCGAGCGTCCGTCGGACTGGCCCGAGACGCGCTACGAGCAGAAGGCCCGGGCCGCCGGCCGCAAGCCGGTCTTCATGCGCTTCCGGCGGCGCGCGCGATGACGGCGCAGGCGGAAGAGGTCCGCCGCCCGGGCGCGCTGCGGCACCGGTCCTTCCTGCTGTTCTGGCTGGCGCGCCTGTGCGCGACGCTGGCGGTCCAGATGCAGGTGGTCGCCATCGGCTGGCACCTCTATTCGGTGACCGGCAGCGCCTTCGCTCTGGGGCTGGTCGGGCTCGTCCAGTTCGTCCCGAACGCGCTGCTGCTGCTGGTCTCCGGCACCGTCGCCGACCGCTTCGATCGGCGGGTGATCCTGCGGCTCTGCTACCTGACCGAGGGGGTCGGGATGCTGATCCTGCTGGGGCTGGTGGTTTCCGGCGACACGCGGACATGGCCGATCTACGCCGTCGTCGCCCTGCTGGGGGCGGCGCAGGCCTTCGTGATGCCCTCGGCCTCGGCGCTGGTGCCGAACCTGGTCCCGGCGCGCGACTTCCCGAACGCCGTGGCGCTGAACTCCTCGGCCGTGCAGGGCGCCAGCATCGCGGGCCCGGCGCTGGGTGGCCTTCTCTTCGCCTTCGGGGCGGGCACCGTCTTCGGCCTGTGCGCGCTGCTGCTCCTGGGTTCGGCGCTGCTGGTCTCGCTGATCCGCATGACGCCCCAGGTCATCGAGCGGCGCCCCGCGACCTGGAGCGAGCTGGTCGCCGGCATCGCCTTCGTGCGCTCCAAGCCGGTCGTGCTGGGCGCCATCTCGCTGGACATGATGGCGGTTCTGCTGGGCGGGGCGACCGCGCTGCTGCCCATCGTGTCGGCCGAGGTGCTGCACGCCGGGCCCTTCATGCTGGGGCTGCTGCGCAGCGCCCCGGCGGTGGGAGCCCTCGCGGTCGGGCTCTGGCTCGCGCGCTTCCCGCTGCGGCGCCGGACCGGGCCGCTCATGTTCTCGGCCGTGGCGGTCTTCGGCGTCGCGACCATCGTCTTCGGCGTCTCGGAATCGGTCTGGGTCTCGATGGCGGCGCTGACCGTGCTGGGCGCCGCCGACATGGTCTCGGTGGTGATCCGCCAGACGCTGGTCCAGCTCGCGACGCCGGACGTGATGCGCGGACGGGTCTCGGCGGTCAACGCGCTGTTCATCGGGACTTCCAACCAGCTCGGCGAGTTCGAGTCCGGCGCCACGGCCGCCCTCTGGGGCGCGGTGCCGGCCATCGTGGTCGGCGGCATCGGAACGCTGGCCGTGGTGGCGGCCTGGATCGCGATCTTTCCGTCCCTGCGCCGCATCGACCGGCTGGAGCCGGAATCCCTGGCCTGATCCCCCGCAGGAACGCACCGCTCCGCGCAAGAGTGGGGGATGGTGGAATTGCCTTGCTCCGGGACCGCGAATGACTATATTTCCGGTCCGTGATCCCATACGACCCGCCGGACTGAAAAGTTCGGACGGCGGTGTCGCTTTGCGGGTGGGCCACTGGCCCACTTTTTTATTTTCAGCAGGTAGCCCTGACGGCATGGACGCAACAGACCGGCTAGAGAAGCTCATCACGCCGACGATCGAGGACATGGGGTTCGAGATCGTGCGGGTGCAGATATCGGGTGCGCAACGCCCGGTGCTGCAGGTGATGGCCGACCGGTCCGACGGTGCGCCGATGACCGTGGACGACTGCGCGGACATCAGCCGTGCCCTCTCGGCCCTGCTGGACGTCGAGGACCCGATCAGCGGGGCCTACACCCTCGAGGTCAGCTCCCCCGGAATCGACCGCCCCCTGACCCGGCTGAAGGACTTCGCGCGCTTCGCGGGGTTCGAGGCGCGGGTCGAGATGCGCCTGCCCGTGGACGGGCGCAAGCGGTTCCGCGGCATGATCCGCGGCGTCGAGGGCGAGAACATCCTGTTGGACATGCCCGAGGGGAACGTTCTCCTCCCCTGGGTCGAGGTGCAGCGGGCCAAGCTGGTTCTGACCGACGCGCTGATCGAGGCCGCGAAGAAGCGGTATGCGGCACATGCCGGCGACGGGGCTGACGACGGGGCTGACGACGGGGCGGATGACGGGACCGAGGACGGAACCGGGCCCAACTGAGGCCGGCCGGAAGGCCGGAACGAAACGAAGGACAAGGCTGGGAAGCGCTCTGATGGAACTCCTGACTGTAGCCGACGCGGTTGCCCGCGAGAAAAGCATCGACCGGGAACAGGTCCTGGAAGCGATGGAGCAGGCTATCCAGAAGGCCGGCCGGTCCAAGTACGGGCACGAGCACGACATCCGCGCGCGGATCGACCGCAAGACCGGCGACATCCGGCTGATGCGCTTCATGGAGGTCGTGGAGCAGGTCGAGAACGAGGCGACCCAGCTGACGCTGGACCAGGCGCGCCGCATGAAGCGCGACGCCGAACTCGGCGAGTTCCTGATCGACGAGCTGCCGCCCATCGATTTCGGCCGCATCGCCGCCCAGACCGCCAAGCAGGTCATCGTCCAGAAGGTCCGCGAGGCCGAGCGCGAGCGCCAGTACAACGAGTACAAGGACCGCGTCACCGAGATCGTGAACGGCCTGGTCAAGCGCGTCGAGTACGGCAACGTGACGGTGGACCTCGGCCGGGCCGAGGCGATCCTGCGCCGCGACGAGCTGCTGCCGCGCGAGAACTTCCGCAACGGCGACCGCGTCAGGGCCTACATCTACGACGTCCGCAAGGAGGCGCGCGGCCCGCAGATCTTCCTGTCGCGGACCCATCCCGGCTTCATGGCGAAGCTGTTCGCCCAGGAAGTCCCGGAGATCTACGACGGCATCATCGAGATCAAGGCGGTCGCCCGCGACCCGGGCTCGCGCGCCAAGATCGCGGTGGTCAGCCACGACAGCTCCATCGACCCCGTCGGCGCCTGCGTCGGCATGCGCGGCAGCCGTGTCCAGGCCGTGGTCGGCGAGCTGCAGGGCGAGAAGATCGACATCATCCCGTGGTCCCAGGACGCCGCCACCTTCGTGGTGAACGCCCTGGCCCCGGCCGAGGTGTCCAAGGTCGTGCTGGACGAGGAAAACAACCGCATCGAGGTCGTGGTGCCGGACGACCAGCTTTCGCTGGCCATCGGCCGCCGCGGCCAGAACGTGCGGCTTGCCAGCCAGCTCACCGGCTGGGACATCGACATCATGACCGAGGCCGAGGAGTCGGAGAAGCGGTCCGAGGAGACCCGGACGCGCAGCCAGCTCTTCATCCAGGCCCTGGACGTTGACGACGTGATTGCCCATCTGCTGGTGGCCGAAGGCTTCACCACGGTCGAGGAGATCGCCTTCGTCGACACCGACGAGCTCGCCGAGATCGAGGGCTTCGACGCCGACGTGGCGGCCGAGCTCCAGGAGCGCGCCCAGGCCTGGCTCGCGGTCCAGGACGAGGAGATGACCGAGCGGCGCAAGCAGCTCGGCGTCAGCGACGAAGTGGCGGAGCTGGTGGACGGCAAGCTGACGCCGACCATGCTGGTCAAGCTCGGAGAGAACGGGGTGAAGACCCTGGACGACCTTGCGGACCTGGCCGGCGACGAGCTGCGCGACATCGTGGGCAAGGATGCGGTATCGCCCGACGAGGCCAACGAGATCATCATGGCCGCCCGGGCGCACTGGTTCGCCGATGACGGCGCCGGGACGGGCGCCACGGCCTGATGCCGGGATCCGGAATGGACCCGGCCGGCGACGGACCGGGGCCCGAGGGCCCCGAGGACGAGCCGGAGGCGGTCGGTGGAAGGAACAGTCCCCTGCGGCGCTGCATCGCCACGGGGACGGTCCAGGCGAAGGACGGCATGGTCCGCTTCGTCGTCGGGCCCGACGGCACGGTGGTGCCGGACGTGGAGGAGCGGCTTCCGGGCCGCGGGTTTTGGATCACCGCCGACCCGGCGCTGATCCGCAAGGTTGCCGACCGGGGTGGCTTCTCCCGGGCGGCGCGCCGGACGGTTCGGGCGGAGCCCGATCTGGCCGAGCGGGTAGGGAAGCTGCTCGAGGCCCGTTGCCTCGCGCTGCTGGGCATGGCCCGGCGGAGCGGACAGGCGCTGGCGGGGTTCGAGAAGGTGCGCGAGGCGCTCCGGGCCGGCGAGGCCGCGGTGCTCCTTGCGGCCAAGGACGGAGCGGAGGACGGCAAGGCCAAGCTCCGGGCGCTCGCGGCGAACGCGGCACCCGGAATCGCGCTGGTCGAGCTGTTCGAGGCGGCGGCCATCGGGGCGGCATTGGGGCGCGACATCGCGGTCCATGCCTGCGTGTCCCGCGGCAGGCTGGCCAAGGGGTTCCTGGCGGATTGCCGGCGCTACGCCGCCTTCGCCGGGGGCCGCGTGGACATGGTGATGCCGGGTCCGGTGACCGGGCAGCGGGACGAAACGACCAATTAGTCGGATACAGATGACGGACCATAGCGATCAGGACCGGAAGACCTTGAGCCTCGGGAACCGGGGCAAGCTGGAGCTGAAGAAGCCCATGGACGCCGGTTCGGGATCGGTGCGCCAGAGCTTCTCGCATGGGCGGTCCAAGACCGTGACGGTCGAGGTCAAACGCAAGCGCACATTGGAGAAGGGCGCCGTCCCCGGCATCGCGGACGGCGGCGCCGCCGCGCGCCGTGCGGCCGAGGGCCTGCCCGCGCGGCCCGCCCAGGGCCAACGCGGCGGCCAGCGCGGCCAGGCGCCTGCGCGCCAGCTCACCAGCGAGGAGCGCGAGGCGCGGATCCGCGCGCTGCAGGACGCCGCCGCGCGCCGCAGCGAGGAGGAGGTCCGTCACCACGACGCCGAGCTGGCCATCGAGGACGTGCTCGAGCACGACCTGGTCGCCGAGGAGGCCGCGCCCGTCGTCGAGGAGCCGGTGATCCTCGACGCCGAGGCGCTGCGCAAGCGCGAGCTCGACGAGCTGCGCCAGATTCAGGACGAGCAACGCCGCGCGGCCGAGGAGGCCGAGCGCCGGCGCCAGGAGGAAGAGGCCAAGCGGCGCGAGGCCGAGGCCGCCCGTCGGGCGGCGGACGGCGATGCGCGCCGTCCCGACGGCGCGCGCCCCGGTGGCGTCGCGGCACGTCCGGGTCAGCCGGCCCGCCCCGGCGCCCCGGCCCGCCCCGACGACGTGGCGGCCCGCCCGGCTGCGGCCGTTCCCGGCCGCGCCGTGGAGGACGAGGACGAGGACAGCCGCCGCAAGCGCGGACGTGGCGGCGCGCCGGCCAAGGCCCCGGCTCCCGCCAAGCCTCCGGCACGCGGCGCCGACAAGCGCCGCGGCGGCAAGATGACCGTCACGCAGGCGCTCTCCGACGAGAGCGAGCGCCAGCGTTCCGTCGCGAGCTGGAAGCGGCAGCGTGAGCGCGAGCGGCTGCGCATGGCTGGCCGCCAGGAGACCCAGAAGGTGACTCGCGACGTCGTTATCCCCGAGGCCATCACGGTGCAGGAGCTCGCCAACCGCATGGCCGAGCGCGGCGCCGACGTCATCAAGGCGCTGATGCGCATGGGCGTGATGGCCACCATCAACCAGACCATCGACGCCGACACGGCCGAGCTGGTGGTGACCGAGTTCGGCCACCGCATGCGGCGCGTCTCGGAGGCGGATGTCGAGCTCGGCATCGGCGGGGACGAGGACGTCGCGGAGAACCTGATCCCGCGGCCGCCGGTCGTCACCATCATGGGCCACGTCGACCACGGCAAGACCTCGCTGCTCGACGCGCTGCGCCAGACCGACGTCGCCTCCCGCGAGGCCGGCGGCATCACGCAGCACATCGGCGCCTACCAGGTGACGCTGGAATCCGGCGCGCGCATCACCTTCATCGACACCCCCGGCCACGCGGCCTTCACCGAGATGCGGGCGCGCGGCGCCAACGTCACGGACGTGGTCGTGCTGGTGGTGGCGGCCGATGACGGCATCATGCCGCAGACGGTGGAGGCCATCCACCACGCCAAGGCGGCCAAGGTTCCGATCATCGTCGCGATCAACAAGTCCGACCTGCCGACGGCCAACAGCGCCCGCGTGCGCCAGGAGCTGCTGCAGCACGAACTCGTGGTCGAGGAGCTCGGCGGCGACATCCTGGCGGTCGACGTCTCGGCCAAGACCAAGCTGAACCTGGACAGGCTGGAGGAGGCCATCCTCCTGCAGGCCGAGCTGCTCGAGCTGCGCGCCAACCCGGACCGCGCCGCCCTGGGAACCGTGATCGAGGCCAAGCTGGAGCGTGGCCGCGGCTCGGTCGCGACGGTGCTGGTCCAGAAGGGCACGCTGCATGTCGGCGACACCTTCGTGACCGGGTCCGAATGGGGCAAGGTTCGCGCGCTGATCAACGATCGCGGCCAGAACGTCACCGAGGCCGGCCCGGCCACCCCGATCGAGGTGCTGGGCCTGAACGGAACGCCGCTTGCGGGCGACGACTTCACCGTCGTCGAGAGCGAGGCGCGGGCCCGCGAGATCGCGGAGTTCCGCCAGCGCAAGAAGCGCGAGGTCGCGAACGCGGCGACGCGCGGCACGCTGGAGCAGATGTTCAACCGCATCCAGGCGGGCGAGGCGAAGGAGCTGCCGGTCGTCATCAAGGGCGACGTGCAGGGCTCGATCGAGGCGATCGCCGGTGCGCTGGAGAAGCTCACCAGCGACAACACCGAGGTCAAGGTCCGCGTCCTGCACAGCTCGGTCGGCGCCATCAACGAGTCCGACGTGACGCTGGCCAACGCGTCGAAGGCGATGATCATCGGCTTCAACGTGCGCGCCAACCCGCAGGCCCGCGACATGGCCAAGCGCGACGGCATCGAGATCCGGTACTACTCCGTGATCTACGACGTCATGGACGACGTGAGGGCGGCGCTCACGGGCATGCTCTCGCCGATCCTGCGCGAGCGCTTCCTGGGCCATGCCGAGATCCGGGACGTGTTCAACATCACCCGCGTCGGCAAGGTGGCGGGCTGCTTCGTCACAGATGGCGTCGTCAAGCGCGGCGCCGGCGTCCGCCTGCTGCGCGACAACGTGGTGATCCATACCGGCACGCTGAAGACGCTCAAGCGCTTCAAGGACGAGGTCCGCGAGGTGCGCGAGGGCTACGAGTGCGGCATGGCCTTCGAGAACTACGACGACATCAAGACCGGCGACGTGATCGAGGCCTACGAGATGGAGGAGGTGGCGCGCGAGCTCTGAGGCTCGCCGCCCACCCCATCGCATGATCCTCGAGATCGCGATCCTGCAGGTCGTGCCCGGCCGCGAAGCCGCCTTCGAGGCAGCCTTCGCCGAGGCACGGCCGCTGATCGCGCGACAGAAGGGTCATGTCCGCAACGCGCTGCTGCGCAGCGTCGAAAGCCGCCCGGGACGCTACCTGCTCCAGGTCTGGTGGGAGACGCTGACGGACCACACAGAGGGGTTCCGCGGCTCCGCGGACTACCAGGAGTGGAAGCGGCTCCTGCATCATTTCTACGACCCCTTCCCCGAGGTCGAACACTACGCCCTGGACTGACACCGGGCGCGGACGAGGGATACGCATGGCGACGAAACGGGGCACCGGCCATCAACATGGGCCGTCCCAGCGCCAGCTGCGCGTCGGCGAGGAGATCCGGCACGAGCTGGCAGACCTGCTTCGGCGGGGCGATTTCCGCGACCCCGAGCTGGCCAGCCTGAACGTCACGGTCACCGAGGTGCGGATCAGTCCGGACCTGCGCAACGCGACGGCCTTCGTGACGCCGCTGGGCGGCAGCGGCGCCGAGGCCGCGGTGAAGGCGCTCAAGCGCGCGGCGCCCTTCCTGCGCGGCCAGATCGCCCGGTCCATGCGGCTGCGCATGGCCCCGAACCTGTTCTTCGAGGCCGACACCTCCTTCGACTACGCCAGCCACATCAACGACCTCCTGCACGACCCGGCGGTCCAGCGCGACCTGCGCGACGGCCCGCCGGCCGGTTCCGACACGGAGGCGGAGGATGCCGGGGCGGATGAGGATGGCGCGGATGGGGGCGGCGCGGACGGCGGCCGCGGGGACAAGCTTGGCCCGTAAGCGCCGCGGCCAGCCCATCCATGGCTGGCTGGTGATCGACAAGCCGCTGGGCGTTACCTCGACCCAGGCGCTCGCGCGGGCGCGCCGGATCCTCGACGCCGAGAAGGCCGGGCATGGCGGCACGCTCGACCCGCTCGCGACGGGTGTCCTGCCCATCGCCCTGGGCGAGGCGACCAAGACGGTCGCCTGGGCCATGGACGGGGCCAAGACCTACCGGTTCCGCGTGAAGTGGGGCGAGGAGACCACGACCGAGGACGCCGAGGGCATGGTCTGCGCCACCTCGCCCGTGCGCCCGGACGAGGCGGCGATCCGCGCTGCGATCCCCGCCTTCGTCGGAGAGATCGAGCAGGTGCCGCCGCGCTATTCCGCGATCAAGCTCGACGGGGAGCGGGCCTACGATCTCGCCCGTGGGGGCGAGGTCTTCGAGCTGGCGTCCCGGCGCGTGCGCATCGACGCGCTGCGCCTCGTCGGCATTCCCGACGCGGAGCATGCCGAGTTCGAGGTCGACTGCGGCAAGGGCACCTATGTGCGCTCGCTCGCGCGGGATATCGGCAGGGCGCTCGGCGGCTGTGCGCATGTGGTCGCGCTGCGGCGGCTCTCGGTCGGGAAATTCACGCTTGAATCGGCGATTCCTCTGGACGATCTGGCCGCCATGGAGCAAGGTGCGGCCGTCGAAAGACACCTGCTTCCCATCGAGACCGCGCTGGACGACATCCCGGCGCTGGCCCTGACGGAGCAGGAAGCGCAACGGCTGAGACTCGGACAGACGGTGGCGTTGCTGCGGCGCCAGGATCGGGAACGGCTCGACGAGCTGAACCAGGTCCTGACGGACGCGGGCAGCGTCGCTTTGGCCATTTCCGGCGGCAAGCCGGTGGCACTCGTCCGTGTCGAGGGCGCGGAGATCCGCCCGATGCGCGTTCTCAACATCTGACACCAGGAGACTGCGATGTCGATCACGCCTGAGCGCAAGACCGCGCTCGTCGAAGAGTACCGGACCAAGGAAGGCGACACCGGTTCGCCCGAGGTGCAGGTGGCGATCCTCTCGGAGCGCATTCGGAACCTGACCGAGCACCTGCAGACCCACAAGAAGGATTTCCACAGCCGCCGCGGCCTGCTGATGATGGTCGGCCAGCGTCGTCGCCTGCTGGACTATCTGAAGCGGAAGGACAACGGCCGCTACGAGGCGATCATCAACCGCCTGGGCCTGCGTCGCTGACCGGCCGGACCCCCTTGTCGCCGAGGCCGCACGACCGAAACGGTTCGTTGCATGGCTCCCTTCCCCGTTCGCGGGGAAGGGCGGCGCGGGGGGTCGCCCCCGGGGCGCGACCAGCGCCCCTCCGTCCTGTTGCACATTGGATTCGACTTTCGTGCCGGCCGGCCTGCGCATCGCGGGCGCGGCCCTTTTGTCATTTTCACGCGGGGTAGAACGACATCAGCCCCGGCCCATCCCTCAATCCGGAGCGGACGGGTGTCGGAAGGAAGGAAACGACGATGTTCAAGGTTTTTCGGAAGGAACTGGACTGGGGCGGGCGCAAGCTGGTCCTCGAGACCGGCAAGATCGCGCGGCAGGCCGACGGGGCCGTGATCGCGACCTATGGCGAGACGACGGTCCTGTGCACCGTTGTCTTCGCGAAGACGCCCAAGCCGGGGGTGGACTTCTTCCCCTTGACGGTGAACTACCAGGAGAAGGCCTTCGCCGCCGGCAAGATCCCCGGTGGCTTCTTCAAGCGCGAAGGCCGGCCGACCGAGAAGGAGACCCTCGTCAGCCGCCTGGTCGACCGGCCGATCCGCCCGCTCTTCGCGGACGGCTTCAAGAACGAGACGCAGGTCATCTGCACCGTCCTCAGCCACGACCTTGAGAACGACCCCGACATCGTCGCCATGGTCGGCACCTCGGCGGCGCTGACCATCTCGGGCGTGCCCTTCCTGGGTCCGATCGGCGCGGCGCGCGTCGGCTACAAGGACGGCCAGTTCATCCTGAACCCGACCGCCGACCAGATCGAGGGCAGCGCGCTCGACCTGGTGGTCGCCGGCACGACCGAGGGCGTGCTGATGGTCGAGTCCGAGGCCAAGGAGCTGCCCGAGGACGTGATGCTCGGCGCGGTGATGTACGGCCACCAGCACTTCCAGCCGGTGATCCGCGCGATCATCGAGCTCGCCGAGATGGCGGCCAAGGACCCCTGGGAGATGCCCGAGCCGTCCTACGACGCGCAGGCCGTGAAGCGCCGCGTGGTCGAGGTCGCCGGCGCCGACATCCGCGCGGCCTATACCGAGACGCTGAAGCAGGCCCGTCACGAGAAGCTCGGTGCCGCCAAGGTCCGCGCGCTCGAGACCCTGATGGCCGAGGGCTTCGCGCCCGAGGCGATCGGCGCGCAGTTCAAGGAGGCCGAGGCCGACGTCCTGCGAGGCGCCGTCCTCGACACGCAGAAGCGCATCGACGGCCGCGGCACGGCGGACATCCGCCAGATCGTGGCCGAGGTCGGCGTGCTGCCCCGGACCCACGGCTCGGCCCTGTTCACCCGCGGCGAGACCCAGGCGCTGGCCGTGACCACGCTGGGCACCGCCCAGGACGAGCAGATCGTGGACGCGCTCGAGGGCGAGTACCGCGAGCGGTTCATGCTGCACTACAACTTCCCGCCCTACTCCGTGGGCGAGGCGGGCCGCATGGGCTCCCCCGGCCGGCGCGAGATCGGGCACGGCAAGCTCGCATGGCGGGCGATCCGTCCGCTGCTGCCGAGCAAGGAGCAGTTCCCCTACACGCTGCGCGTCGTCTCCGAGGTCACGGAGTCCAACGGCTCCTCGTCCATGGCGACGGTCTGCGGCACCTCCCTCTCGCTGATGGATGCGGGCGTACCCCTGCCCCGCCCCGTCGCCGGCATCGCCATGGGCCTGATCAAGGAGGGCGACCGCTTCGCCGTGCTCTCCGACATCCTCGGCGACGAGGACCATCTCGGCGACATGGACTTCAAGGTGGCCGGCACCGAGAAGGGCGTCACCTCGCTCCAGATGGACATCAAGATCACCTCGATTACCGAGGAGATCATGCGCATCGCCCTAAACCAGGCCAAGGACGGCCGGATGCACATCCTGGGCGAGATGGCCAAGGCGCTGACCGGCGCCCGCGAGGCGGTGAACCAGAACGCCCCGCGCATCACGGTCATCTCCATCCCCAAGGAGAAGATCCGCGACGTGATCGGCTCCGGCGGCAAGGTGATCCGTGAAATCGTCGAGCAGACCGGCGCCAAGATCGACATCGAGGACGACGGCACGGTGAAGGTCGCGGCGGTCGACGCCTCGGCCAGCCAAGCCGCCATCGACTGGATCAAGGGCATCGTCGCCGAGCCCGAGGTCGGCGAGATCTACAACGGCAAGGTCGTCAAGATCGTCGATTTCGGCGCCTTCGTGAACTTCCTGGGATCCCGCGATGGCCTCGTCCACATCTCGGAGCTCAAGAACGAGCGTGTGGCCAAGGTCTCGGACGTGCTGAAGCAGGGCGACACCGTGAAGGTGAAGGTCCTCGGCTTCGACGACCGCGGCAAGGTCAAGCTGTCCATGAAGACGGTCGACCAGGAGACCGGCGAGGACCTCAGCAAGAAGGCGAGCTGACCTCCGGGACAGGCTCGCGTGCTGCGGCGGGGACCCTTCGGGGTCCCCGTTCGCTTTCCAGGGCTCCGTTCAGCAGATTAGTACAGATAGACTAATCCATTGGATTGATTTGCTTACCCGGATGCAGGGCGCTGCGGGCGTGGCGACGGCCTACCGTTACGGCTGAAGCAATGCTGCCACGGGAGGTCGCCATGGGCATCCGGATCGTTCATGAAGCCGAGCCCTACCGCATGATCGCCGATGCGCTGGGCCGCTGCGCGGTGATCGAAGCCCGCAACGGGCGGGTCTACTCGCTGGACTGCCCCGACCGCCGCGAGGCCGACGACACGCCGGAAGGCATGGCCCTGGTGGCCGCCGGCGCTTGGCGCAGCCACGAGCAGGCCGCGGAGCGCTTCCTGTTCATGGCGCGTGGCGAGAAGCACTACGCCGAGACCCTCTGGTAGGATCGGGCAGGGCGGAAACGGCACGGGCGCCGGTCTCGTTTCACGCCGCGAGGATTGCCGCCGGGCCGTCGTCAGGACGGCTCCGGCATGGGCGGAGTTCCGAGATCCTGCCGCCCTGGCGCTGCCCGTCATTCCCGCCGCCCGGCCGACTCATCGATGCGACTCGGCACGCCGTTCCTCGCCATGAATACCTCTGAGCCCTATGCCAAAATGTCGGCATTGACCTCGGACTAGGCAGAAAATTGCGCCGCAGCCCGCGAATCTCGGGCCGGATGGTGTCGGACCGGGCTGATTCCGCGTCCGGGAGCCCGGCTTTTCAATTCCAGCTTGCAGCCGATCGCGCGTCAGGGCGTTCTATGGATGCGCCGGATTGCAGAATGATCCGGACGGTTCGGCAGCGAGAATGAGTTGCCGCACCGGCGCGACGCTCCCGCATGGGATGTCGCGGCATTTCGAGCGTCCGATGGAGAAGCCGGACAATGGTGCGAGATTCGATGTTCTCGCGGATCCATGGGATTCGCGAGGAGACGGTTGGTGCCGACACGGCTTTCCTGACGCGGAAGGCTGGCCGGCTGCATTCATGGTGGCACCGCACGGCGGCGGGGCGGCTTCCGCTGCGCCGTGAATTCGACGTACTGGACCACTGGGACATGGCCCCCAACCTCTTTCTGGTCGAGGCGCTGCCCGGCGGGCAGTTCCTGATGCGCCTGCAAGGCGAATCCGTGATCAGCCTTTTCGGCGCCAACAGCACCGGGCAGCTGATTTCCGAGGCTGCAGCGCTGGGGGAATTCGGCCAGGCCATCCACGAGCACTATAGCGGGACCGCGACGCGGTCGACGTGCCGCCGTTGCGTAGGAACCCTGGAGCGCGTCGGCGAGCGGTCGTGGATCTCGTTCGAATCCCTGGACTGCCCCCTGTCGCGTGACGGGACGGGGACGGACTTCATCCTCGGCGTCGTCGAGGTGATCGAGCAGACGACCCGCGCTCCACGGCTGACCGGCGATTGAGCCCGCATGGCCACCGGCCTCTGCCGCAAAGGCCGGTGGCGCGTACCGCAGGGCCTACCAGATGCCGGTGGCGAGCGTGGCAGGGGAGAACTCGGCGAGGTCCCAGCGCAGCGGGATCGCCGCGCGGCGCCGGATTGCGCCGTGAGTCTCGAACCGCCAGAACCGCTCGGCGCCTGTGGGAAGGCCAGGTGCGGGGGCCCAGTCGGTGGAGACCCGGCCGCGCAGATGCAGAAGGTCGCCCGTGCCGAAATCCACGAACAGCAGCCCCGCCCGCGGATCGGCAAGCAGGTTGCCGAGCGTGTTGTAGAAGCGGTTGCCGCGGAACTCGGGGACGAGCAGGTCTTCCCCGGACACCCGGACGAAGCCGGGCCGCCCACCCCGGTGCGAGACGTCCATGCCGCCATTGGCCGTGGCGCCGGAATGGCCCGACGCGGCGAAGCCCGATGCGACGAAGCCCGATGCGACGAAGCCCGATGCGACGAAGAAGGTGTCGGCGCCCCGGATCAGGGCGACGGCCTCGGCATCGAGCCCGGACAGCGGCTCGACTGCCCCGGCCCCCGGCCCGAACTCCGACCCCGGTCCCGGCGCGGCTGTTTCCCGCAGACTGCGCGTCTGGATGTATTTGGGACAGTTGCCGAAGCTCTGCGTGACCGCGACGCGGAACCCCGCGCCATCCGCCTCCATGACCGTTCCGTTGGCGCGGTTGCGCCGCCGCGTCGCGAAATCGAGCCCGAGCAGGCCGACAGGGCTGCCTGGGCCGATCCGGCCGGCGGCAGGGTCGCCGGGGCGGGGCGTCGCCGCGATATGCAGGGTGGTGGCATCGGGGCTTGATACGAAGCCGCGGGGTCCCGTCAGCATGGTGGCGACGGGCCACCCGTCCGCGTCGGGGATCCCGACGAGGATCATGGGCAGCAGCGCGAAGAAGTCGCGGTGCTGGTCCGGCATGAAGGTCCGGATGGCGGCTCCGGAAGGCCCCCCGCCGGCCAAGGCCTGCGCGCGACGCTCGCCCTGGTGGAATGGCCCTTCGCCGTACGGCACGTCCATGGCGGCCTCACGCCCGCTCCGCGAGCGGCTCGAGAAGCGGTTCCGGCAGCGGCGAGGCCGGCATCGCCTGGAACCAGGGCTGCGCCTCCACCATGCTGATCCACTTCCGCACGAAGGGATAGGGCGACAGCGGAATTCCGCCTTCCGGCGCGTGGGCGACGTAGGAATAGCAGGCAAGGTCGGCGAGCGTGACGTGGTCGGCAGCCAGCCAAGTCCTTCCCGACAGGTGCTGGTCCATGAAGGCCAGGAGGCGCCTGGCGATGCCCGCGGCGGCCACCGGGTCGCCGGGCCCTCCCCATTGCAGGGTGATCCGCGCCATGGAGGGGCCGTAGCGGACCTCGCCCGCCGCGATGGAGAGCCAGCGCTGGACGGACGCCGCCGCCGCCGGCTCCTCAGGCAGCCAGGACGAGTCCGGCGCGTAGCGCCTGACGAGATAGACCAGGATGGCGTTGCTGTCCGCCAGGATCAGGCCGCCGTCCTGCAGCACCGGGATCTGGCCCAGCGGGTTCAAGGCGCGAAACTCCGCGCTGGCGCGGCGGGCCCCATCCGCGACCTCGAACCGGTAAGGCAGGCCGAGCGCCCGCAGCAGTAGCACGACGCGGTGCGTGTGCCCGGACAGTTCGGTCCCGTGCAGGACGATTGCGCTCTGGTTCATCGCATTTCCTCCGTTCCGCGGGACGCCCCGCTGCCTCTGCACCGATCATCGCCCTTGCACGGATCGACGGAAACGGGACAGATCCGAAGACAGAATTTCGCAAAACGGAAGGATGGCCATGGACCGCATCGACGAGCTGGAGATCCTGGTCGCGGTCGTCGAGACAGGCAGCCTCGCCGGTGCGGCGCGCCGGCTCGGACGCTCCGCGCCGGCCGTGACCCGGGGGCTCGCGGCGCTCGAGCGGCGCGTCGGCCTGCGCCTGGTCGAGCGCACGACACGGCGCCTCGCGCCCACCGAAGCCGGACGGGAGCTGGCGGACCAGGGGCGCCGGCTCGCGTCCGAGTACGAGGGCGCGATCAGCGCCGCGTCGTCCGCGCCCCTGCGCGGCCTTCTGCGCATCACGGCGCCGCTCGCTTTCGGGCGCCGGCACGTGACGGCTGCCGTCGCGTCCTTCCTGGACCTTCATCCCGGGATCGACGTCGAGCTCAACCTTCACGATCGCAACCTGGACCTGATCGAGGAGCGGCTGCATATCGCGGTCCGCATCGGGAGGCTCTCGGATTCGGGCCTCGTCGCGCGCCGGGTGGGATCGGTCCGGCGGGTGGTGGTGGCCGCGCCGGACTATCTCGCGCGGCGCGGCAGCCCGCAGGCGCCGGAGGACCTTCTGGGGCACGACACCATCGTGGCGACCGGGGTCACCACGGTCAGCGAATGGCGTTTCGGCCCCGGAGCGGATATCGGCGCCGCCCTCGGCAAGGGAGGCCGCTCGGTCCGGCTGGCCCCGCGCCTGCGCGTCAACGACGTGGACGCGGCGCTTCAGGCCGTGCGCGCCGGCCGCGGCATCGCCCGGGCGCTGTCCTACCAGGCAGCCGAGGATCTAGCCGCCGGCCGCATGGTCCGCCTGCTTCGGGCCTTCGAGCCCGACCCGCTGCCGGTCCAGGTCGTGGTGCCCAGCGGGGGAGCGCTGCCGCCGAAGGTGCGGGCCTTCCTGGAC
This sequence comes from Arenibaculum pallidiluteum, assembly GCF_017355985.1. Taxonomy (GTDB): domain Bacteria; phylum Pseudomonadota; class Alphaproteobacteria; order Azospirillales; family Azospirillaceae; genus Arenibaculum; species Arenibaculum pallidiluteum. Next base: position 80,933 of record NZ_JAFIQU010000021.1, on the reverse strand, counting down.
CATGCGGTCCGCTGCTTCGAGGCCCTGCCCGAGATCCAGGACGAGGGTTAGCGCGGAGCCGCCGCGCCCAGCCCCGCGTCCAGATCCGCGTCCAGATCCGCGTTTGGACCCGCGCTCAGACCGGCCGGCCGTTGAGCGCGCGGCGGGCGATCTCGACGAGGTCGTCCAGGGCAGCCCCGCCGGCCGAGGCCGGGCGGTAGGCGGCGAAGGCGACCGTCGGCAGGGCCGGCAGGCCCGCGACCTCGGTCAGCCCCGGGGCCAGGAAATGCGCGGTCCGGGCGGTGACGCCGAGCCCCGCCGCCACTGCCGAGCGCAGGCCCGGCAGGCTGGGGCTGGTGAAGCGGATCCTGTAGTCCCGCCCGGCGCGGGACAGGGCGTCGAGCGCCGCCGCGCGGAAGCTGCAGGGCGCCTCGAAGAGGACCAGCGGCAGGCCGGATTCCGGCTCCGGCCGCCCCTCGCGCCCGATCCAGAGCATCGGCGCCTCCAGGAGCGTCTCGCCCAGCGTGGCGTCCTCGCGGCGGATCGCAACGGCCAGGTCGAGCTCGCCCCCGTGCACCCCCGCGATCAGGGCGGCGGAGCGGTCGACGCGCAGGGTCAGCTCGACCCGCGGATGCTCGCGCGCGAAGCGGCCCAGGATGTCCGACAGGATGCCCTCGGCGAAATCCTGGGTGATTCCGAAGCGGATCGGCCGGTCCTCGGCCGACGGGCGGAAGCCCGCAACCGCCTCGTCGTTGATCCGGACGAGGCCGCGGGCGAGGCCGAGGAACCGCTCGCCGGCAAGCGTCAGGCTGGTCTCCCGGTTGCTGCGGAACAGCAGCCGGGCGCCGAGATCCTCCTCGAGCCGCTGGATCTGCAGGCTCACGGCCGAGGGCGAACGCCCGACGATATCAGCGGTCTCGGCGAAGCTGTGCCCGCCCGCGATCAGCAGGAAGGAGCGTACCATGCCGATGTCGAGATTGCGTGTCGCCATGCGTTCAGAATATCTCAATCACATCTTCTGATAAACGAGTTTTACAAAATCACGACAGGCCCGGCACCGTTTGCCAGTCCAAACACTGGAGGCCTGTCATGCCCATCCTGAACGTGAAGATCTCGGCCCGGCCCACTCCCGACCTCGCGGCCGCCATCGCCCGCGGTCTCGTCGAGATCACCGCGCGCGTGCTCCGCAAGAACCCCGCGATCACCGCCGTCGCCATCGACCACGTGGCCCCGGAGCACTGGATCGTCGGCGGCCGCTCGCTGGCCGAGCAGGGCAAGCGCAGCTTCTGGCTCGACATCAAGGTCGTGGAGGGAACCAACACCAAGGACGAGAAGGCGGAATACCTGCGCGAAGTCTTCGCCTTCATGGCCGGGACGCTGGGCGAGCTGCACGAGGAGAGCTACGCCTACGTGCACGAGGTCAGGGCCGACGCCTACGGCTATGGCGGCGTCACGCAGGAGCATCGCTACGTGGCCGGACGGCTGCAGAGCCGCGCCGCCTGACGGCGGCTCAACGCGGCAGGTCCCTCTCCCGCGCGCCGGGCTCGAAACCGTCCATGGAGAAGGACCAGCCGCCCTCCGGCCACAGGAAGTCCGCCCGGCCCCCTTCAGGCCGGTAGGCCGCGGTGTACAGCGTGGGACCGGCGCCGTGCAGGAGCGGCGGGCGGAGGAACGCGGCGATCAGCGCCGCCCCGTCCGCCGGTGCGGCGAGGGCCTCGGCCATGGCGGCCTCGCGCAGGAAGCTGGTCGTCGCGCCGTAGCCGGCCGGCCCGTCCGGCCACTGGTGATTGGCCGCCGTCGCAGCCTCGCGCCAGACGGTCCCGCGGTCCGGCGACAGATACGCGACCCCATGGCGCCCCGTCCCATCCAGCACGGCGACGTTCTGCGGGGTCCTTACGGGAACCCGGCGAAGCGCCGCCAACGCTCCGCGCAGGTGCCGCAGGTCTCCAGCACATAGCGGGCGACCAGCGGGATCGCGAAGCCCTCGCCCAGCACCGGCCGCCCGCCATAGGTGATGGCGATGGCCAGCCCCGCCTCGTTGACGCCGTCCAGGGTTCCCCAGGCGGCCTCGACCATGGCGATGACCCCGTGGCCGCTCCATCGGCCGCGCAGCACCGTTCCCTCGAAGAAGTCCGGGGTGAAGTCGTAGTTGCGCACGAGCAGCGGCTCGCCCTGGGTCTCCACGGCGACGCTGCATCCCAGCGGCAGCGGCGGCGGGCACCATTGGGTCAGCAGGCGGTGCGCGAGCGGGTCGTCGCCCGCGAGACCGCACAGCGTGCGGTAGAGCGGGACAAGCTCGGGCATGTGTCTGGCCAGGGCGCGCGCGCAGGCCGCAGGCGACGGCGGATCGGCCTGACCGGCGAGCCAGCCGCGAAAGCGCGGGAACACCTCGCGGAACCGGACTGCCCAACGCGCGCCGGGCCGGTCCTCGTCGATCGCGACGAACCGCAGCCGCATGCCGCCCTCCGCTCGGATGCCCGCATCGAATGCCCGCGGTGGAGCATACGGCGCCGCGGCTTGATCGCGCTTGCGATCCCGCGCCCGGACGCCGGGGGTCAGCTCCGCGCCTGGAGCAGCAGGTGTCCGCCGAGGGCGAGCAGCCCCAGGAAGAAGCACAGGCGGAAGGCGCGCTGGCCGATGCGGCCGCGGATCCGGCGGCCCAGCGCCATTCCCGCGAGCGCCGGCGCGAGGGCCAGCAGCGACATCCCGGCCTCCGGCAGGCGGAAGGCCCCTTGCCCGGCCAGGCTCGCGGCCAGCGCCACCGTCGACACGGTGAAGGACAGCCCCAGCGCCTGGACCAGCGCGTCCCGCCCGAGGCCGAGCGCCTGAAGGTAGGGCACGGCCGGAACGACGAAGACGCCGGTCGCACCCGTGATCGCGCCGGTCGCGGCGCCGACCGCGGGGGAGAGCCAGGGCTCGAGCCGCGCGGGAACCGAGAAGCGCGCACCCGAGAGGCCGAGCAGTCCATAGGCCGCCAGCGCCGCGCCGAGCCCGCCGATGGCGAGCCGGCCGTCACCGGCCAGCCAGCCCGCACCGATGGTTCCCGCACCAAGGGTTCCCGCGACGATCGCCACCATCATGGGCCAGAGCCGGCGGAGCAGCGGCACGAGGCCCGGCCCCGCGAGCTGCCAGGCATTGGTCGCAAGCGACGGCAGGATCAGGACCGCGGCGGCCTGCGCCGGTGCCATCACGAGAACGAGCAGCCCGATGGCGATCGTGGGCAGGCCGAGGCCGATCACGCCCTTGACGAAGCCCGCCAGCACGAAGACGAGCGCCGTCGCAACCAGGTCCGGGATCGGCGGCATCAGCGGCCGGTCTCCAGGGCCTCGCGGCTGTCGGCAGGCGCCTGGTCCCGCGCCTCCATGCCATAGTCGCGCAGGACGGCCGCGACCCGCAGGCGATAGTCCACGAACACGCCGCCCCGTCCGCGGGCCTGCGCCACCCGGTGCGCGGCGCGGCCGCGCCACCGCCGCACCGCATCCTCGTCGCGCCAGAACGACAGGGACAGCAGCTTTCCAGGGTCCGACAGGCTCTGGAACCGCTCGACCGACAGGAACCCGTCGATCTGCTCGAGCTCGGCGCGCAGGTCGGCGGCGATGTCGAGATAGTCCTGCATGTGCCCCGCGGCGGGCCGGACCTCGAAGATCACGGCGATCGCCCGCGAGACGCCGGCGTCGGGTCCGGCGCTCGGGGCGCCGGCGGAAGGTGATTGGCTCATGGGTCCTCCGCGGTCCGGGTTGGAACGCGGCGATCCTAGCGCCGATCGGCAGGCTGTTGTTTCGGGGGCGGCCGAAGCGTGACGGCGGCCGGCGGATGGTCGGCCGGATGGCCATCTGGAGTGTCAGACGAATTCAGGGGGAGGGCCGCGGCGTGGCCGGGGGGACGGGCGCCCGCCTTCAGCCGGATCAGGACGTCGACCCGGTCGGCCGGCGGGGCGCCGAGCTGCTCCAGCAGCTCGCGCAGGGCAGGCAGGTCGTCGTCGAGATTATGCAGCGTGCCGCTGTCCTCGCAGTAGAGATGACAGCTGTGCGTGGTGTTGGTGTCGAAATAGGTGCGCTCGGCATCGACCACGATCGCCCGCAGCAGCCCGTGCTGCGCCAGGGCATGCAGCGTGTTGTAGACCGTCGCCCGGACGACGGCGATCCCGGCAGCGCGGGCCTCGCGGTACAGGGAGTCGGCCGTGACGTGCCGGTCCGCCCCGCCGAACAGCAGGGACAGGAGCGCCACCCGCTGCTCGGTCGCCCGCAGGCCGATCTGGTGGAGCTGGTCGGCCGTAGGGCCGCTCCGCCGCCTATGGGGCATGGGCAGCCCCCCGTGCGAGCCCGCTGCTTGCGGGGCGGCTAGGCGTGAGGCGCATCGGCGGCCCGCCCGGCACGCGCGGACACATCGTCGATCCGGTCGACCGCGTCGATCGCGACATGCGGGCGCGAGCGCAGCGCATAATGGCCGAGGTGCAGCCTGCCCGCGCGGCTGAGCCAGGCGACGGCGGCCTCGACCCGTGGCCGGGCCGCGGCGGTCTGGTCCATGATGTGCTCGATCGGAACCGGATCGCGGGGCCTTTCCAGCAGGCGCCGCCGGCAGACATCCGCCACTTTCTCGGCGAAGGCCTCGACCTCCCGGTGGGCATTGAGGGGAATCAGCTGAGCCATCGGCGGTCCTCCCTTGGAACCTCGCCAGGCGTTGGCTATGGTGATAATCAGCCTAACGAACGATCTTGCCGCAGCAAGGGAACGTTCGGATAGGAACACGGTTCATCAGCCGTGCAGGGCGGTGGTCTCGGACAGCAGGCGTTCGAGCCGCCGACGGTGCCGGTGGACCTGCATCAGCAGGCGGCTGGGTACGGAGCCACGGATCGTGAGACGGCCCTCGTCCATGGCGAGCGAGCCGCCGGACGCTTCGATGCTCTGGATCAGACGATTAAGGATGGCCATGGCGATCCTCCTTGACACCCCCTTCTTAGAATCATTCTAATTCCAAGGCAAGCCGCTTCGACGGGCCGCGCGGGCCGCGGAGCCGGATCGAGCCCTAGCACGGTGGAGAACCGCATCCGTGCCAGATCGGCCGCAAGGCCGGACCCGACCTTCCCGGGTGCGTCCATGGACGCCCGCCGGCCGGGTGCCGCTTTCATGATTGCCAAGAACACCTAAGGGAGAAAGCAATGGACAAGGATCTCAGCGAGTCCCGCTCGGGCGCGAGCGGCGCACCGCGGCCGTCGGAAGGCATCCTGACCACCCGGCAGGGGCATCCCGTCAGCAACAACCAGTCCCAGCGCACCGTCGGCAGCCGCGGTCCGGCCACCCTCGAGAACTACCATTTCCTCGAGAAGATCTCCCATTTCGACCGCGAGCGCATTCCCGAGCGCGTCGTGCATGCCCGCGGCTTCGTCTGCTACGGCGAGTTCGAGGCGACCGGGAAGATCGGCGACGAGCCGGCCTCCAAGTACACCCGCGCCAAGCTGTTCCAGCAGGCCGGAAAGAAAACCCCGCTGGCGATCCGGTTCTCGACCGTGATCGGCGGCCGCGACTCCTCCGAGGTCGCCCGCGATCCCCGCGGCTTCGCGGTCAAGTTCTACACCGAGGACGGCAACTGGGACCTCGTCGGCAACAATCTCGCGATCTTCTTCATCCGCGACGCCATCAAGTTCCCCGACGTCATCCACTCGCTGAAGCCGGATCCCATCACGTTCCGCCAGGAGCCAAATCGGATCTTCGACTTCATGAGCCAGACGCCGGAATCCATGCACATGCTGACGCATCTGTTCAGCCCGCGCGGGATCCCGGCGAGCTACCGGCACATGGAGGGCTTCGGCGTCAACACCTACAAGATGGTCAACGCCCAGGGCGAGACCGTGCTGGTGAAGTACCATTTCCACCCGCGCCAGGGCATCGCCAGCCTGACCGCCGAGGAGGCGGCCAAGGTGCAGGGGCAGGATCTCGGCTCGGCCTCCAAGGATCTGTTCGAGGCGATCGAGCGGGGCGACCACCCGAAGTGGGACCTTTTCGTTCAGATCATGGAGGACCACGACCATCCCGAGCTGGACTGGGATCCGCTGGACGACACGAAGATCTGGCCGGAGAAGGACTTCCCGCTGCGCCATGTCGGCGTCATGACGCTGAACCGCAACGTCGAGGACTTTTTCAACGAGAACGAGCAGATCGCCATGGGCACCGGCGTGCTCGTGGACGGACTAGACTTCTCCGACGACAAGATGCTGGTGGGCCGGACCTTCTCCTATTCCGACACCCAGCGCTATCGCGTCGGCCCGAACTACCTGCAGCTCCCGGTGAACCAGCCCAAGGGCGGCAAGGTCGCGACCAACCAGTCGGGCGGCCAGATGTCGTTCTACCGCGACAAGGCGCCGGGGCAGAACCCGCACGTGAACTTCGAGCCGTCGATCCACAACGGCCTGCAGGTCGCCGAGGAGCAGCCCAACAACCCGCCCGAGATCCGCGGGCGGCTGACCCGCAGCGTGATCGAGCGGCGCAACGACTACGTCCAGGCGCGCGGCCGGTACTGCACCATGATGGACTGGGAGCGGGACGACCTCGTGCTCAACATGGGCACGCTGCTCGGCCAGTGCGAACGCGACGTGCAGGAGCGCATGCTCTGGCACTTCTTCCTGGTCCATGACGACTACGGCCGCCGTGTCGGCGAGATCCTGGGCATGACCGCCGACGACGTGCGCAAGCTGCAGCCCCTGCCCAAGCAGGTGCTGACCGAGGAAGACCAGCGCCGGCTGCAGAACCTCGGCAACAACGGCGACAAGATCGACACGACCGTCTGGGGCCAGTGGACGAGCTCGGTGAAGAACTACAGGGCCAGCGCCGAGGAGGTCCTGGGCGGCATGCGCAAGCCCATCGTCGAGGGCGGCTCGCAGAGCCAGGCCGCCGAGTAGGCGGGCGGCCGAGCTGAGCCGGAGCGGGCGGGGCGGCGACGGGCATCGCCGCCCCGTTCTCGTTCGGAGCCGGGCCGGAGCGCCGGCCCGCCGCTATTTCGGCGTCGGCAGCGCCGGGATGTCCCGCAGATAGGCCACGATGGCGCGGCGGTCCTCGGCGCTCAGCTTCGAGGTCTGGTTCTGGACGACCTCGTTCATTCCGCCGCCGACGAAGTCGCCATCGGGCAGCATCCCGATTTCCAGCACCGTCGCGATGTCGCCCGCGGACCAGTCGGCGAGCCCGTCTGCATGGGGGGTCAGATTGGGGATCGGCTTGCCCTCGGGCCCCTTGGCCGCGCCCGCCAGCAGCTCGCCGCCATCGGTGACGCCGAGGGTGTTGCGCGGCGTATGGCATTCCCCGCAATGGCCGAGCACGCGCACGAGATACTCGCCGCGGCGCCATTCCGCCGGCCTCGCGGATTGGTCCGGCAGCGGCCCGGAATCGAAGAACAGGGCCTGCCAGGCCGTCATCAGGAACCGCCAGCCGAAGGGGGGCGACAGCTCGTGCTGGCGGTTCGGCTGGACCGCCGCGGGCTGGGCCATGAGATAGGCCCAGAGGTCGCGGACGTCCCCGTCCGTCATGGCGGTGTAGGACGTGTAGGGAAAGGCCGGGTAGTAGGCGGATCCGTCCGGCGCCCTACCCTCGCGCAAAGCCCGGGCGAGGTCGCCCTCCGTCCAGCGGCCGATCCCGGTCCCCGGGTCCGGCGTGATGTTGGGGGCGTAGAAGGTGCCGAAGGGCGTTTCGATCCCGCGCCCGCCGGCGAGGCGCTGGCCGTCCTTAGCCGTGTGGCAGCCCACGCATCCGGCGGCGTTGAAGACATAGGCGCCGCGCTCGACCGCGGCGGCGTCGGCCGCGGTGGCGTCGACTGCGGCGCCCGGCGTTGCGTCCGGCTTGGCACCGGGCGCCACGTCCTGAGCGGCCGCGATGCCGACGAAAGCCGTGCCGACGCCCGCGGCAAGCGCGAGCGTCAGCAGGGCGGCGGAAAAGGGCCGGCCGGTCACTTCTTGACGCGGAAGGCCTCGTGGCACGTGCCGCAGGTTTTTCCGGTCGCGCCGAAGGCCTGGGCGATCTGCGCGTCCTGGCCGGCATTCACGGCCTGGACGAGCTGGGAGCTGGCCTGCTGGAAGTCGGCCGCGGCCTTCTTGAACTGGGCTTCCTGCGACCAGATCTCGGGACGCGCCGCGCTGTCGCCGATGCTGCCGGCCGGGAACAGCGTCCAGACGGGACCCGAGGCCCGCTCGTTCAGGGTCGTCGCCGCCTTCTTGGCGTCGTCCAGGCTGACGCCGCCTTCCTTCTTCACGTAGTTGCCGAGGGTGCGCATCGCGCCGCCCATGGCCTTCATGTGCTCCTGGCGCTCCTTGATGGTGGCGCCCGAGCTCGAAACCGACTGGGCTCCGGCGACACCCGCGCCGGCCAGCAACAGCCCGGCCATGGCAGCGGCAGCGAAGATCCTCATCAACACAAGCCTCCGATCGTTCCGCGGCCATCCGGCTGCTCCCGGCAGGGATCGCCGCCCCGGGCAAGCCTGTCGTCGGATAATGAAATCTGCAACCGGTAAGTCGCCGCGTTTGCGACGAATTGTTGCCCTTACGACAACACTTCGTCCACAGGCCCACAACTCCCGTTCCCGGGCTCGCCGCAGGGCGGGTATGCGTGCCGGCGGCCCTGCCAGTCCTCCGCGGCGAAGCGTCCCTCCCCGTCGGGCACGAGGTGCGGGCGCGCGGCGGGGACCTTTCCATGGCCGCCCGGCAGGTCGAGCACGTAGGTCGGCTGGCAGAGCCCGGAGACCCGGCCGCGCAGGCCGGCGACGAGGTCCCGGCCGCGCGCGAGGTCGACGCGGAAATGGCCGGTGCCCGGCGCCAGGTCCGGATGGTGCAGGTAGTAGGGCTTCACCCGGTTGCGCACCAGGGCGCGGAACAGGGCCTCCAGCGTCGCCGCATCATCGTTGACCCCGCGCAGCAGCACCGTCTGGGACAGCAGCGGGATCCCGGCATCGGCGAGCCGGGCGAGAGCCGAGCGCGGCTCGGGGCCGAGCTCGTCCGGGTGGTTGGCGTGCACGGCGAGCCACACCGCCTTGTCGCGACCGCGCAGGGCGGAGACCAGCTCGGGCGTCACCCGGGCCGGATCGGCCACCGGGACGCGGCTGTGGATGCGCACCACGCCGAGATGGGCGATGCCGTCCAGCGCCGACAGCACGGCATCGAGGCGGCGGGGGCTCAGCGCCAGCGGGTCGCCCCCGGTCAGGACCACCTCCCACACCTCCGGGCGCTCGCGGATATAGGCCAGCGCGGCTTCCAGTGCGGGACCGTCCAGCGCGTCGCCGCCCGGCCCCACCATCTCGCGCCGGAAGCAGAAGCGGCAGTAGACCGGGCAGGCATGCAGCAGCTTCAGCAGGACGCGGTCGGGATAGCGGTGCACGATGCCGCGGACGGGGCTGTGGGCCTCGTCGCCGATCGGGTCCGCGCGCTCCTCGGGCGCGGTCTCGGCCTCGGCGGCGTCGGGGATGTACTGGCGCGCGAGGGCCGCCGATCCGGCGGCGATGCGGTCGAGCAGGTAGGGCGTCACGGAGATGGCGTAGCGCTCGGCCACCCCGCCGAGGCCGGCTGCGCGCTCGGAATCGAGCACGCCCGCCGCCACGAGGGCGTCCAGGCCGCGCGCCGGTCGGGCGTTGTCCATGGGATCGAAGGGGACCTGGCTGCGATCTGACCGGGGCTGATCGGATGCGAACCATATGGTATCGGTCCAGCCCCGTCAGCGATCATTCCACGAAGGCTTCCATGCTCGAGCTTCCCAGGGTTATCGGTCACCGCGGCGCCAAGTCCCACGCGCCCGAGAACACGCTGGCCTCGATCCGGCTCGCCCATGCCCAAGGCGCGCGCTGGGTCGAGGTCGACGTGAAGCTGACGGCGGACGGCGCCCCGATCCTGATGCACGACGACAGGGTCGAGCGCACCACCGACGGGCAGGGCGCGGTGCGCGAGATGACCCTGGCCGAACTCCGCCGCCTGGACGCCGGGCGCTGGTTCTCGGCGGAGTACGCGGGCGAGCGCGTGCCGACCCTGGAGGAGTTCCTGGACCTCGCGGCAGGGCTCGGCCTCGGGATCAACCTGGAGATCAAGCCCTGCGCCGGGCGCGAGGGCGAGACCGCCCGCACCGCGCTTGAGACGGCGCGCCGCTACTGGCGGGGCGGGCTGCCAGTGCTGGTGTCCAGCTTCGCCGTCGAGAGCCTGGAGGCGGCCATGGCCGTGGCGCCCGACTGGCCGCGCGGATACCTCATGGACGAGGAGGCGCCGGACTGGCGCGCCGTGGCCGACCGGCTGGCGGCCGCCACCATCAACGTGAACGCGAAGCGCCAGACCGCCGAGACGGTGGCGGCCTACCGCGCCACCGGGCGCCCTGTGCTCTGCTACACCGTGAACGATCCGGAGCGGGCACGGGTTCTGCTGGACTGGGGCGTCAGCGCCGTGTTCACCGATGCGCCACGGGAAATGCTGGCGGGCCTGGGCGCTTGACGCTACTGTCCGCAAAATTGCGGCCGGGGGACTCTTCCCGGCCGAATCCCCGACCTATATGCGTTCCGAGGGGGGCAGGCCGACGCCGTTCCGGTGCGACATCCGGAGCGTACTCGGCCTATGCGGCGTTCGTTTCGTAGTCCTGGAGGTTAGCGTTGAAGGCTCTGAAGCCATTGGTGATGTCCGGTCGCGAGGTCCTTCCCGTGGTCGAGGGCGGCAAGGGCATCGCCGTGTCCAATGGCGAGAGCTCCGGTGCCTGGGCAGCGGCCGGCGGCATCGGAACCTTCTCCGGCGTGAACGCCGACAGCTTCGACGAGGAGGGTTGCCTCGTCGATCAGGTCTACCACGGCAAGACCCGGCGGGAGCGCCACGAGGAGCTGATCGCCTACGGAATTGCCGGCGGCGTGACCCAGGCGCGCATCGCCCACGAGGTCAGCGGCGGCCAGGGCCGCATCCACATGAACGTCCTATGGGAGATGGGCGGCGCCGAGGACATCCTGAACGGCGTGCTCGACGGCGCGAAGGGCCTGATCCACGGCGTCACCTGCGGCGCCGGCATGCCCTACAAGGTCGCGGAGATCGCGGTCCGGCACGGCATCGCCTACTACCCCATCGTGTCCTCGGCCCGCGCCTTCAGGGCCCTGTGGAAGCGCGCCTACCACCGCTTCCCCGAGCATCTCGGCGGCGTGGTCTACGAGGATCCCTGGCGCGCGGGCGGGCACAACGGGCTTTCGAACAGCGAGGATCCCGAGATCCCCGAGGATCCGTTCCCGCGCGTCCTGGCGCTGCGCCAGATGATGAACAGCTTCGGGCTGGACCGCACTCCCATCGTGATGGCGGGCGGCGTCTGGTTCCTGCGCGAATGGGAGGAGTGGCTGGACAACCCCGACCTGGGCCCCGTCGCCTTCCAGTTCGGGACCCGCCCCCTGCTGACGCAGGAGAGTCCGATTACCGAGGCCTGGAAGCGCAAGCTGCTGACGCTGAAGCCCGGCGACGTGATCCTGAACAAGTTCTCGCCGACGGGCTTCTACAGCTCGGCGGTGCGCAACAGCTTCCTGGAGGAGCTGCAGGCCCGCTCGGCACGGCAGGTCGCCTATTCGCCCCATCCCGTGGGCGAGCACACCGCCGAATTCCCGGTGGGACCGCGCGGTCGGCCGGTCTACCTCACCGAGCACGACCGCCGCATGGCCTTTGCATGGACCGAGGCCGGCTTCACCACCGCCATGAAGACGCCGGACGGCACGCTGATCTTCGTGACCCCCGCCAAGGCCGATCAGATCGTCACCGACCAGATCGAGTGCATGGGCTGCCTCTCGGCCTGCATGTTCAGCAACTGGGCGCAGAACGAGGAGGGGACCACGGGCAAGAAGGCCGACCCGCGCTCCTTCTGCATCCAGAAGACGCTGCGGTCGATCAGCCATGGCGGCGACCCCGACAACCAGCTGATGTTCGCCGGGCACAATGCCTACCGGTTCGCCGAGGACCCGTTCTACGCCAACGGGTTCATCCCGACCGTGCGCCAGCTCGTCGAGCGCATCGCGACCGGCGACTGAGCCCCGCCGCCGCGGGCGGCTTGACCTGGCTCAAGGCGGCGAGGCCCGGCGGCGGCAACCCTTCCGGCGTGGGCGGCCCCATGGCCGCGATGACCCGTCCCGCCGGGACCGGCGGGACGGGACCTCAGGCAAGGGGGACTCGGCATGGCGCTCAGGGACATTCTCTTCGTGCTCGGCAGCGACACCGGTAATGCGGCGATCGAGGCCGGCGTCGGCCTCGCGGCCCGGCACGATGCTCGGCTGACGGGGCTGTTCGTGCAGCCTCCTCCCCTCTGGATGTTCGCGGAGACCACGGCCGAGATGGTCGATGCGCAGCGGTCCTGGCTGCAGGAGAGGACCGAGGCGACCGCGGCCCGGTTCCGGCGCTGCGTCGAACAGGCCGGCGCCGGCAGCCGCGCCGTCTGGCAGGTGCGCGCGGGCGACCCGGCGGATATCGCCGCCACCGCGGCCCATTCCGCCGATCTGTGCGTGGCGATGCAGCCACGGGACGCGAGCTGGGGCGAAGTGACGCCCGCCCGCCCGGACGAGCTGCTGTTCGGCAGCGGCCGCCCGGTGCTGATGATCCCCCACGCGGGCCAGTTCCCGAGCCTGGGCAACCGGGTGCTCGTCGCCTGGAACGGCAGCCCCGAGGTGGCCCGCGCCGTCCACGACGCGCTGCCGCTGATGAGTCCCGGCGCGCGCGTGGACGTGCTGACCGTCGCCCGCCGCGACGGCGCGGAGGAGCGGAGCCCCGGCGCCGACATCGCCCTGCACCTGGGCCGGCACGGCTTCGAGGCCAGCGCGCACCGGCTGGTCTCGGCGGACGTGCAGCCCATCGACCTGATCCTGGACTTCGCGGCAGACCGCGGCGCCGACCTGCTGGTGATGGGTGGCTACGGCCATTCGCGGCTGCGCGAGCGCATCCTGGGCGGCGTCACGGCGGGCATGCTCGCCACCGCGACGCTCCCCGTCCTGATGTCGCACTGATCCCTGGGCCCCGCCCCCGTGGGCGCGGGGCCCGGCCCGGTCCTCAGAGAGCGGCGCCGAAGGGCAGGATGGGCGGAACGGTCGCGTGCACCTCGACCCGCTTCACGCCTTCGATGCTGTCGGCGACGGCCTGCAGGGCGCGCTTCTCCTCCTCGGAACCGACGCCCCCCCAGAAGCGGACGACGCCATCCACGACGTCGACGTTGCGCTCGCCGAGCGCGGTCCAGCGCTGCCCCTTGAGCTTGTCCAGGATCAGCGTCCGGATGGCGTGGTCGCTGTCCAGGCGTTCGGGGGAGGCGGCCGAGGCGGCGACGGCCCGCAACAAGTCGGCCCGGCTGACGACGCCCACCAGGACCCCGTCCCGCACGATTGGAACCCGCTTGATCCGGTGCCGGTCCAGCAGCGCCGCGACCTCGCCCAGCGTCGTGCCGGGCTCGACCGAGATCACCGGGGTGGTCATGACGTCGCGAACCTTGGTGCCGCGTGCCTTGGCGTAGTCCTCCGCCAGCGTGGCATTGTCCACGAAGGCCTGGAGCCACCAGGGGCGGCGGCGCTCGGTCTGGATCTCGGGACGGTGGACGAGGTCGCCCTCGCTGACCATGCCGACGACCCGCCGCGCCTCGTCCACCACCGGGACGGCGCTGATCCCCTTGTCCAGCAGCAGCTTTGCGACATCCTTCACGGATGCCTGGGGACCGATGGTGACCACGTCGGTGGTCATGACGTCCATCGCCTTCATGACGGCCTCCTGGAAAGAACGATTGATGGGCAGACCAAGTGTCGCGCCGGAACCGCGGGAATCCCTTGACCTGCATCAAGATGCCGTCCGTTCGCTGTCACAGGTCGGAGGTGCCGACGAGCAGCCTCAGAAGGGTCGATGCCGCCATCGCCTCCAGCAGGAGGTGCCGGTGCTCCGCGGCATGGGGCGCAGCCTCGGGCTCGCGCAGCGCGAAGACGAGAAACGCCCAGTAGCGGTTGTGCGTATCGAGGAAGATCGCGGTCTCGCCGCGGAGCAGGTTGGGATCCACCGCAGCGATCACCTCCAGCCCGGCAGCCAGGATCGCCTCCGGCGGATGCGACCAGGGATTCTCGAGGACGGCGCAGCTCGCGGCCAGCGCCACGGAGCAGCGCGGCGCGATCCGCGCCCGCCGCTCGGCGAGCTGCCAGATCCGCGCCTCGCGGGCGCTGGGAACCCATCCGCCTTCGCCGGAAATGGCGGGGATCTCTGCCGCCGGCGGGGCAGATGGCACCTCGGGAGGCGCTCCTTGGGGCAGGCTATGGCCGCAGGCGCCCGGAAGCGCCAGGACCAGCGCAAGGAGCGCCCGCCGCAGGCGCCATGATGGCCTTCGCGGGATCGGCACGGATGCCGGAGGGGAGGTTGGGCCGGGAAGCCGGGCCATGGTCGCGTCTCCGATGCGTGCGGGCCCGACGACCAGAAGCCACGCCCTCCTCTGCCGAGGATCGCCGACAGGGTGGCGGAGACTCCGGGCCGGGATCAAGTGCCGTCCCGGCCGGCATCGCCCTGTCGGAGGCCGGTCCTGCGCCGATCGTGCATTGCCACGGCGGGGCGGAGCCACCACCCTCTGGGCCATGACCTCGACCGCCTCCCAACCGACCGAGGCGCCACCTGGGGCGCCACCTGGGGCGCCGGCCCCGTCGCCGGTGCCCTCCGGCGCCGCGTGGGACCGCCGCGCGATCCGCATGCTGCTGCCATTCCTCTGGCCGTCCGGCGATCGCGCGCTGAAGGTGCGGCTCGTCGGATCGGTCCTGGTACTCGGGACGACGGCACTGCTGAACGCCGTCGTCCCCATGCTCTTCGCCAGGGCGGTGGACGCGCTGTCGGTGCCCGCCGATGCCCGGGCTGCCGTCCTGTCACCGGTCGCGGTGCTTCTGGGCTACGGCGCGCTGCACTGGCTGTCGAAGGTCGGCAACGAGCTGCGCTGGACCCTCTACGGGCCGATCGAGCAGAGGGTGCAGCGCAGGGTCGGGCTCGCCGTCTTCGCCCATGTGCACGAGCTCTCGCTGTCCTTTCACCTGGCGCGCCGGACCGGCCAGCTCTCGCGCGTGCTCGACAACGGCATGCGCGGCGTGCGGGAGCTGCTGTTCGACCTGGTCTTCCTGATCCTGCCGCTCTTCGCCGAGATCGTCTTCATCTGCGCGATCCTGCTGGGACGGTTCGAATCCGTCTTCGCCGGCCTGACCATCACGACGCTGTCGCTCTACGGCGCCTGCCTGGTCGTGGGTTCGGAATGGCTGCGCAAGTTCCAGCGCAGGGCCGTGGCCGAGGGGGCCGAGGCCCATGGCCGCGCCGTCGACAGCCTGCTGAACTACGAGACCGTCAAGTATTTCGGCAACGAATCCCATGTGGTCGAGCGCTACGACCGGGCGCTCGCGCGGGTCGAGGCCCTGACGGTCCGCTCCACGATGTGGCGGAGCCTGACGGGGGCGCTGCAGGTGTCGATCCTGGGGGCCGGCCTTGCCGCCATGGTGGTGCTCGGCGCCCAGCGCGTCGAGACCGGAGCGATGAGCGTCGGCGATCTGGTGCTGGTCAACACCTATCTGCTGCAGCTGATCCGCCCGCTGGACCGGCTGGGCCAGCTCTACCGATCCATCAAGCAGGCGCTGACCGACCTGGAGCAGATGATGGCCCTGCTCGACGAGCGGCAGGAGGTGCGGGACCGGCCCGGCGCGCGGCCCCTGCCGGCGGGCGCCGGCGCCCTGCGCTTCGAGGGCGTCGGCTTCGCCTATGACCCGCGGCGCCCGGTTCTGCGCGACGTCAGCTTCGCGATCCCGCCGGGTCATCGGCTCGCGATCGTCGGCGCGTCGGGCGCCGGCAAGTCGACCATCGGGCGCCTGTTGTTCCGCTTCTACGACCCGACGCAGGGACGCATCCTGCTGGACGGTGCCGACCTGCGCGAGATCACGCAGAAGAGCCTGCGCGCCGCCGTGGCGGTTGTGCCCCAGGACGCCGTGCTGTTCAACGAGACGATCCGCTACAACATCGCCTTCGGCCGGCCCGGCGCCACGCCCGAGGAGGTCGAGGAGGCGGCGCGCCTCGCCCGGCTGGACGCCTTCGTGCGCACGCTGCCCGACGGCTACGAGACCTTCGTCGGCGAGCGCGGGCTGAAGCTCTCGGGCGGCGAGAAGCAGCGCGTGGCGATCGCCCGTGCGATCCTGAAGCGTCCACGCCTGTTCCTTTTCGACGAGGCGACTTCCGCGCTGGACAGCCACACCGAGCGCGCGATCCAGGAAAGCCTGTCTGCGGTCAGCCGCGGCACCACCACGCTGGTGATCGCCCATCGGCTCTCGACCGTGGTCGACTGCGACGAGATCCTCGTGCTGGACGGCGGCCGGGTGGTCGAGCGCGGGCCCCATGCCGTGCTTCTGGCAAGGGGCGGCGCCTATGCCGCGCTGTGGGCCCGCCAGCAGGCAGGGCCGGAGGCTGCGGACTGACGCGGTGGACCGAGGCGTCGGGCCGGTCCCGGGGATGTCCGCGCGGGTGCCCCCGCGGCGGGATCTGCGCGCCCCCTTATCGCAAGGACTTGCAATGCGGCCTGGATTCGTTCCAAATCGGGATCGGACAAAGCCGCTGCCATACCTTCAGAGCATGACCCCGACCAGACCCTTCAAGCATACCCTGGATCGCCTGCAGCAGGCGGGACTGCGCCCGACCCGGCAGCGTCTGGGCCTGGCGCGTCTGCTGTTCGAGGGCAGCGACCGGCACGTGACCGCCGAGCAGCTCCATGGCGAGGCGGCGGGCGCGAACCTGAAGGTTTCGCTGGCGACGGTGTACAACACCCTGCACCAGTTCACCGATGCCGGCCTGCTGCGCGAGGTCGTGGTCGAGGCCGGACGCTCCTACTTCGACACCAACATCGACGACCACCACCACTTCTTCCACGAGGGTTCCGGCCGGCTGGAGGACATCCC
Organism: Arenibaculum pallidiluteum; assembly: GCF_017355985.1. Lineage (GTDB taxonomy): Bacteria > Pseudomonadota > Alphaproteobacteria > Azospirillales > Azospirillaceae > Arenibaculum > Arenibaculum pallidiluteum. The sequence goes on along the minus strand of NZ_JAFIQU010000021.1, from coordinate 64,058 downwards.
CGGCGAGCAGGTCGCGGTGGCCGCGATTCCCGCGGCCCCCGCCGGGACCGAGGTGGCCCGCGTCGACGTCATCATCCGCCTGAAGCCCGTCGCCTGAGGCGGGCCGGCCTATGCTGCCGCCCCCCAGGAAGGAACTGCTGCGCCACGAGCTGCTGTCCGAAGCGGACTACGAGCTCGTGCGCGAGGCCCGGCTGCGCGAGGCCGAGGCGGCCGCGCGCGAGCGGAGCCTGCCACTCGGCCCCACGATCGCGCTGCGCTTCGCCTCCTTCGCATCCGCCTGGGTCGCGGCCCACGAGCGCCTGCGCGCGCGTGGCCGCTCGGAAGCCGAGCTGGTGGCGGCGCTGCGCGAGGCCAATGCCCTGATCCCCGACGGGCCCGAGCTGGTGGCGGCGGTGCTCCCCGCAGAGGCCGGAGACGCACCGGACCCGGCGGCGGTGGCCGCCGGCCTCGCCCTGGAGTTCGCGGGAGAGACCGTCCGAGCGGGCGCGGCGGTGCCGGGGATCGCCCGCTTCGCCCTCACGCCCGGCCAGGTCGAGCGCTTCCGCCAAGCCAACATCCAGGTGGTGGTGGCCTCGGAGGCTCCCGGCTGCGCGCTCCGCGTCGTCATGCCGGAGGCCACGCGCAGGGCCTTGTCCCGGGACCTGCCCTGATCATTCCCGTTCCCTGAGACACGGAGGTGTCCCCATGCTACCGGTCGAGCCCGTTCTGCGCCGCGTTGACGAAGGGTTCGAAGGGTCGGTCGGTCGGCTCTGCGAACTGCTGCGCATTCCCTCGGTCAGCACCGACCCGGCCCATGCGGGCGAGGTGCGCCGCGCCGCGCAGTGGTGCGTCGACACGCTGAGCGAGCTCGGCTTCGACGCCTCGATCCGCGAGACGGCGGGCCATCCCATGGTGGTCGCGCATCACCCGGGGCCTGCAGGCAGCGGAAGCGAGGGCGCCGTGCCCCACGTCCTCTACTACGGCCACTACGACGTCCAGCCGCCGGACCCGCTGGACCTCTGGACCAGCCCGCCCTTCGAGCCGCAGATCGTCGAGGCCGAGCGCGGCCGGCGCGTCGTCGCGCGCGGCGCCGTCGACGACAAGGGCCAGGTGATGACCTTCATCGAGGCCTTCCGCGCCTGGAAGGAGGTCCACGGGACGATCCCGATCCGCGCGACCGTCCTGCTCGAGGGCGAGGAGGAAACGGGCAGTCCGTCGCTGGTGCCGTTCCTGAAGGCGAACGCCGCCGAGCTGCAGGCCGATTTCTGCCTGGTCACCGACACCAATGCCTGGGACGTCGACGCCCCCGCCATCACCACGCGCCTGCGGGGGATGCTGTACATGGAGGTCACCCTCGCCGGGCCCAGCCACGACCTGCATTCGGGCCTGTTCGGCGGCGCGGTCCCGAACCCCATCAACGTGCTGGTGGGGATCCTGGGGCAGATCCACGACGCCGAGGGGCGCGTCCAGTTCGACGGCTTCTACGATTCCATCCGCGAGCCCTCGGCCGAGCAGGCGGCGCAGATCCGCGGCCTGCCCTTCGACGAGGCGCGCTTCCTCGGCTCGGCCGGCCTCGCCCATGGCCAGGGCGAGGCCGGCCGGACGCTTCTGGAGCGGCTGTGGACGCGGCCGACCTGCGATATCAACGGCATCTGGGGCGGCTATACCGGCGAGGGCTCGAAGACCGTGATCGCCGCCAAGGCGTCCTGCAAGCTGAGCTGCCGCCTGGTGCCAGGTCAGGACCCGGCGGCGGTGGAGGCGTCAATCCGCCGCTTCTTCGAGCAGCGCCTGCCGCCCGACTGCAAGGTCAGCTTCCGCCGCTTCGGCAACTCGCCCGGCGTCGAGGTGCCCACGGACACGCCCTGGATGGGCGCCGTGCGCGCCGGGCTGAAGGATGCCACCGGCAACGAGCCCGTGCTGATCGGCAGCGGCGGATCCATCCCCATCGTCGGCTGGTTCAAGGAGCATCTGGGGCTGGACGCGGCGCTGGTGGGCTTCGGCCTCGACGACGACCGCATCCATTCACCGAACGAGAAGTTCGAGCTTCGCTGCCTTCAGAACGGCATCCGCAGCCATGCGGCGGTGATGGGCCGGCTGGCCGCGGGCCGCTGAGCCCGATCAGAGACGCAAGAGGGAAGACCGGCGACAGGGGCGGGAGCCGGGTGGACACCCGGCTCCCGCCCCTGTCAGTCGTCGACGGCCTCGTCGGGGTAGACGCCCCAGAACTCGGCGCGGTTCAGCCAGCCGCGATAGCCTTCGAGGTCGACCTCGCACCACTGGTCCTGGCACTTGCGCAGCGTGCCCATGACGCCGGGCTCGACCCGCGCCACCACCGCGGCGGTGGCACCGGGCGAGCGGCGCAGGCTGCGGACCTGGCCGGTCACGACGACCCCACGCTTGCCCGACAGCATGCTCTGGTGGACCCAGCCCTCGGTCCCCTCGGCGTCGCGGATGCGGCGCCAGGTGTCGAACTCGGTGGTGATCTCCACCGGCAGGTCCTTGCGCACGAAGACCCATTCGACGGGATACTGGGTGCCCGGGCCGGTCCGCACGTTGACCTCGGCCGAACGCAGGGTGACGAAGCGCGGCAGGGGGAGGCCGGACCGCTTGATGGCGCTCGCGCCGGCGCCGTCGCCCGCGCCGAGGGCGGCGGGTGCGGCGAAAAGACCGAGGATCAGGGTCGCCGCGAGGGCGATTCGGGTGGGCAAGGAGATCGGCTCCGCCGGAATGGGTAAATCTCTGCGCCGAAGGATTAGGTTCAGCGGCCCCGGCCGGTCAAGGCGCGGTGCGGGCCGCACCCCGGATTCCACAGGGGTGTTGCGCCGTGGCGCCGCTGGACAAGCCGCAGGAACGCTTGATAGGGAATCGACCGAGCCCTGGTGGAGCAGCCCCGATGTCCGAGAAGAAGAAGCCGCTGGTCGTGGTCACCCGCAAGCTGCCGGACGTGATCGAGACGCGGATGATGGAGCTGTTCGATACCCGCCTGAACATCGAGGACGCTCCGATGTCGGCGGAGCAGCTGATCGAGGCGGTCCGGGTCGCCGACGTACTGGTGCCGACGGTGACCGACCGGATCGACGCGCGGATTCTGGCGGAGGCCGGGCCGCAGCTCCGCCTGGTTGCATCGTTCGGCACCGGCGTCGACCATATCGACCTGAAGACGGCGCGCCAGCGCGGGATCACGGTCACCAACACGCCCGGCGTCCTGACCGAGGACACCGCCGACATGACCATGGCGCTGATCCTGGCGGTCTCGCGCCGGATCGCCGAGGGCGAGCGGCTGGTGCGCTCGGGCGAATGGAACGGCTGGGGGCCGACCACCATGCTGGGCCACCGGCTGTGGGGCAAGCGGCTCGGCATCGTCGGGATGGGAAGGATCGGCCAGGCGCTGGCGCGCCGCGCCCGCGGCTTCGGCCTGTCGATCCACTACCACAACCGCCGGCGCGTCCATCCCGAGGTGGAGGCCGAGCTGGAGGCGACCTACTGGGACAGCCTGGACCAGATGCTGGCCCGGATGGACGTCGTCTCGGTCAACTGCCCGCACACGCCGGCCACCTACCACCTGCTCTCGGCGCGCCGGCTGAAGCTGATGCGCCCGCACTGCTATCTCGTCAACACGGCACGCGGCGAGGTCATCGACGAGAATGCCCTGACCCGGATGCTGGAGAAGGGCGAGCTCGCCGGCGCCGGGCTCGACGTCTTCGAGCACGAGCCCGCCGTCAGTCCCAAGCTGCGCAACCTCGAGAACGTCGTGCTGCTGCCGCATATGGGCTCGGCCACGATCGAGGGGCGCATCGACATGGGCGAGAAGGTGATCATCAACGTGAAGACCTTCGTGGACGGCCATGCGCCGCCGGACCGCGTGATCGAAGCGATGCTCTGATCCACTCGTGCGGCAGGCGGGCTTCGGTCTATAATGCGGGACCGATGGACGAGCTGCGCCATGCCCCCCAGGCCCCCGAGGGCCAACGCGTCCGCATCCGGCGGCGCGCCGGGACGCTGTCGCGCGCGACCCTGGCCGTCCTGCTGATCGGGGGCACCATCGCGCTCGCGATCGTCCTGCACCTGAATGGGACGCTCCGGGACTTCCTGGACCGGCAGTCCAAGATCGGCATGATCATGGTCGTGCTGGTCCTGAATGCCATCGGCTTCGGCTACGTCTATCTCGCCTCGGCGGTCTGGAAGCAGGTCCGGCGCGAGATCTGGCGCCACCGCGACGAGGGCTGAGCCCCGGTTTCGGACGAGGCTCCGGGCGCGCGTCCCTTCGCGAATCCGGCATCCCCCGAAAGCACCTTTTCCCCGCAACGGCTTGTGAATTCCCGGCCCGGCACGTAGGCTCGGGGCCGGACACAACCACGGGACCCTCATGCCGCCATCAGCCTCGGCCGAACACCCTGCAGGCATCGCCGTCGTCGGGGCAGGCTTCAGCGGAACGCTGGCGGCCATCCATCTCCTGGACACCTGCGGTCCCGAGACCCCCGTCCTGCTGATCGAGCGCAGCGGCCGGTTCGGGCGGGGGCTCGCCTACGGCACGCCGAATGCCAGCCACCTTCTGAACGTGCCGGCCGGCAACATGAGCGCCTTCCCGGACAGGCCGGACCATTTCACGGCCTGGCTGCGCGCCCACCCGGCGGAGGCCGGGATGCTCGCGGGCACGGCCGATTCCCGCAGCTTCGCGCCGCGCCGGGCCTATGGCCGCTATCTCGAGGGGCTGCTGGCCGAGGCGGAGGCGCGCTGGCCCGGACGGCTGCGCCGCATCGTCGGCTCCGTGACCGACATCGAGCCGGTGGCGGGCCCGGGGACCAAAGGCGTCGTCCTGCACATGGAGGCCGGCCCCCATATCCTGGCGCATGCCGCGGTGCTCGCGGTCGGCAATGCCGCGCCGCAGCCGCTTTCGGCCCTGGCCGGGGCGGGCGCGGCCTATCGCAACGATCCCTGGGCGCCCGACGCGCTGGACGGGCTCGACGCCGATGCGCCCGTGCTCCTGGCGGGAACAGGGCTCACCATGGTCGACATGGTGCTCTCGCTCGAGGACCGAGGCCACCGCGGGCCCGTGCTCGCGCTGTCGCGGCGTGGCTTGGCCCCGCTGGCCCACACCGCGCGGGGCGATGCCGCGGGTCCGCCGCCCGAGGGCCTGGCCGCCGGCCCCGCCACGGCCCTGGTGCGGACGGTGCGGCGAGCCGTGGCCGAGCGGGGCGACTGGCGCGAGGTCGTCGATTCGCTGCGGCCACGGACCCAGGATCTCTGGCTCTCGCTGGATCGCGCCTGCCAGGACCGGCTGTTGCGGCACCTGCGGCCCTGGTGGGACGTGCACCGGCACCGGCTGGCCCCGGCCGTGGGCGAACGGATCGCGCGGGCGACGGCAGAGGGGCGGCTGCGGATCCGCGCCGGGCGCCCGGTCGCGGCCGTGCCCGGTCCCGGCGGCGCGCTGGTGACCTTCCGGCCCCGCGGGGCCGGCGCCCCGGAGACGGTGGCGGTCGCCCGCATCCTGAACTGCACGGGGCCCGCGGGCGACTGGTCGCGCCTTCCCGATCCGCTGCCCCGCGCGCTGGTGGCCCGGGGCCTCGCCGTGCGGGACACGCTGGGCCTGTCGGTGGCGATCGCCGCCGACGGCGCCCTGATCGGGGCCGACGGCCTGCCGTCGGACACGCTCTTCGTGGCCGGCCCGCCGACCCGCTCCCTCTACTGGGAGAGCACGGCCGTTCCCGACATCCGCCGGCAGGTCAGCGCCCTTGCCGAGCATATCGGCCGCCGGATGCCGCGCAGCGCCGTCGCCTGAGCTCCCGGCCAGTCGCGGCCGGAAGCCCCTGGGCGCGGCGGGGCGGGTCAGGCCGCCGGCCGGTCCAGGAAGACCTTGCGCACCTCGACGACGCCGGGCTCGTCGCGGTGCTCGCGCCGGGTGAAGCCGAGGTCGGCGCAAAGCGCCAGCATGTTGGTGTTCTCGCGCAGGACCTCGCCGAACACTTCCTGGATCCCGCGCTCGCGCGCGTAGTCCAGGATCGCGCTCATCAGCGCGTAGCCGAGCCCGAGCCCCTTCATGTCGGAGCGGACCATCACGGCGTATTCGGCCTTCTGGTTGTCGGGATCGGCCGCGATGCGCACGACGCCGTACATGACCTCGCCGCGGCCGTCCTCGGCGGGGGCGAAGGCGGCGAGCGCCATCTCCCGGTCGTAGTCGATCTGCGTGAACTTGGCGGCCATCTGGTGCGACATGCGCTTGATGGGCGCGAAGAAGCGCAGCCGCACGTCCTCGGGCGTCATCTGCTCGAACATCGCATGCATGGCCGGCTCGTCCTCGGGCCGGATCGGCCTGACCAGGAAGCTGCGCCCGTCGCGCAGGGACACGCGGTGCTCCAGCCGCTTGGGATAGGGGCGGATCGCCAGGCGCCGGGTCGAGGCGACCTTGGGGCGCTGCACCCGGATCCGCGCGTCCAGCGCGAGAACCCCCGCCTCATCGGCGAGAAGCGGGTTGATGTCCAGCTCCGCGACCTCGGCGAAGTCGGTCAGGAGCTGGCTGATCTTCACCAGGATCAGCGCAACCTGGTGGATGGCCGCGGCTGGCCGGCCCCTGTAGCCCTGCATCAGCTTCCACACCCGGGTGCGGCTCATCATGTCGCAGGCCAGATGCATGTTCAGCGGCGGCAGGCCCAGCGCCTTGTCCGCGAGCACCTCGACCGCGGTGCCGCCCTGCCCGAACAGGATCACCGGGCCGAACAGGACGTCGTCGGCGACGCCCAGGATCAGCTCATGAGCGTCGGGGCGCGAGGCCATCTCCTGCACGGTGAAGCCCTCGATCCGGGCATCGGGCTTGAGCTGGCGCACGCGCTCGAGCATGGCGTGGGCCTTGGCGCAGACCTCCTCGGGCGTCTTGATCCTGAGCGCGACGCCGCCGACATCGGATTTGTGGAGGATGTCCGGCGACATGATCTTCAGGGCCACCATGCCGCCGATCTGGCGGGCGGCCTCCATGGCCTCCTCGGGGGTGCGCGCCGTCAGCGTCTCGACCACTGGGATGCCGTAGGCCCTCAGGACCTGCTTGGCCTCGAACTCCGAGAGCCAGGCCCTGTCCTCGGCGAGGGCCGCGTCGATGATGGTCCTGGCCGCCGCCTCGTCGGCCGTGAACTGCTCGGGGACGCTCGCCGGCGTCTCCATCAGCAGCTCCTGGTTCCGGCGGAAGTTCACGAGGTGCATGAAGGCGCGCACCGCCTGCCCCGGCGTCTCGTAGCTCGGGATACGGTTCGCCGCGAAGAGCCGCCGCGCCTCGGCCGCCCCGGCCTCGCCGAGCCAGCTCGTCAGGACCGGGTGGCGGCGCCCCTTCATCGCCTGGATGCAGGCCTGGGCGGCCTCGGTCGAATCGGCGACCGCCGTCGGGCAGTTCAGGATCAGGATCGCGTCATTGCTGCGGTCGTCCAGCAGCGCGCCGAGGGCATCCGCATAGCGCTTGCCCGGGGCGTCGCCGATGATGTCGACGGGATTGCCGCGGCTCCAGGTCGCCGGCAGGACGGAGTCCAGGCGCTGCATCACGGCCTCGTCGATGCCGGCCAGCCGGCCCCCCGACTGGATCAGCGTGTCGGTGGCGAGCACGCCGATGCCTCCGCCATTGGTCAGGATCGCCAGTCGGTCGCCCTGGATCTGGACGCCCATGGCCAGGGTCTCCGCCGCGGCGAACAGCTCGCCCAGCCCGTCCACGCGCAGCACGCCCGCGCGCCGGAAAGCCGCGTCGTAGACGTCGTCTGACCCGGCCAGCGCCCCCGTGTGGCTGGACGCGGCCCTGGCCGCCTCGTCGGTGCGGCCGGCCTTGATCACGATCACGGGCTTCTGGCGCGCCGCGGCGCGTGCCGCCGACATGAACTTGCGCGCGTTTGTGATCGCCTCGATGTAGAGGAGGATCGCGCGGGTGCCGGGATCGGCGGCCAGGTAGTCCAGCAGGTCGCCGAAGTCCACGTCGGCCATGGTGCCCAGCGAGATCAGGTGGCTGAAGCCGATCCCGCGCGAGGTCGCCCAGTCGACGATGGAGGTGACGACGGCACCCGACTGCCCGACGAAGGCGATGTCGCCCTTGAGCGGATTCACGTGCACGAAGCTGGCGTTGATGCCGCGGCCGGGCACCATGATGCCCAGGCAGTTGGGGCCGCTGATGCGCAGCAGGTGCGGCTTGGCGGCGTCCAGCATTTCCTGCTGGAGCCGGCGCCCCTCCTCGCCCGATTCGCTGAAACCGGCGGTGATCACTACGGCGGCGCGCGTGCCCCGGCGCCCGAGCTCGTCGATCAGGCCGGGAACGGTCGGCGGCGGCGTGCAGATCACCGCCAGGTCCGGCGTTACCGGCAGATCGTCCACGCCCTTGTAGCAGAGCACGCCCTCGATCGACCGCTCGTGCGGGTTCACCGGCATGACGGGGCCGTCGAATCCCGCGTTGAACAGGTTGCGGGCAACCACCGCGCCGACGGATTTGGGCCGCCTGCTGGCGCCGATCAGCGCGATCGAGCCGGGCTTCAGAAGGCAGTCGAGATTTCGGATCGTCATGGCCTGCTCTCCGGACACCGATGGAGCCGCACCGGCGGATCGGACCCGCGGCGCCGTTCATGTGCGGCGCACCATATGGTGCGGGCAGCGACGCCCGCAATCAGGGGAGTCCCTAAGAGATTGGCCGGAAAGCCGAAGGAAACCCACAACTCTGGCGGGATAGCGGCCGGGATTTCCTGCGCCGGCGGCCGCCGCGCCCCGGGAGCCTCAGCTCCGGGGGGCGTCCGCGCCTTCGAGCACCCGCTGCAGGTCGCCGGGATCGAAGGGCTTGTGGATGAAGGCCAGGGGCCTTGCCCGCCGGGCGCGCGCCACGGTGGCGTTGTCGAGATTGGCGCTGATGAAGACCGAGGGGATGTCGCAGCGGTCCCGGATCTCCTGCGCGACGGTCACGCCGTCCCCGTCGGCGGCCAGCCGGATGTCCATCAGGACCAGGTCCGGCCGCTGCTCCTCGGCCAGGGCGACCGCGTCGGCGGCGTTCGCCGCGCCGCCGCAGACCTGATGGCCCAGCGCCTCCAAGAAGCAGATCAAGCCCATCTGCACGAGGATCTCGTCCTCGACAACGAGCACCCGCAGCATCACGCCCCCGCCCTTCCCCTGGCGTCGAGCGAACCAGAAGACGCGCCCCGCGTCGAGACCGCGCGGCTACCAACTTGGTGATAGTTCCTAAGTACTCCGCCCCGCTGGGCTTTCCGCGCGGGCGGCCAGGGGCCCGGACACGGCGGTCCGGGCCCCCGGGGTCACGACTGGCTCCGGCCGTAGCGGTCGATGGATTCCTGGATCACGCGAGCGGCCTCGTCGGCGTCGCCCCAGCGCTTGATCTTCACCCACTTGCCCTTCTCCAGGTCCTTGTAGTGCTGGAAGAAGTGCGCGATCTGGTCGACCAGGATGTCCGGCAGGTCCTTGTAGGACTGGATGTTGGTGTAGAAGGGATGGAGCTTGTCCACGGGAACCGCCAGGACCTTCTCGTCCTCGCCGGACTCGTCCTCCATCAGCAGCACGCCGACCGGCCGCGAGCGCAGGACGGCACCGGGGATCACGGCGTTGCGGCCGACCACCATCACATCGCAGGGGTCGCCGTCGTCGGACAGCGTATGCGGGATGAAGCCGTAGTTGGTGGGGTAATACATGGCCGTGTGCAGGAACCGGTCCACGTAGAGTGCGCCGGACTCCTTGTCGACCTCGTACTTGATGGGCTCGCCGCCGAGCGGAATCTCGATGATGACGTTGACGTCCCAAGGCGGGTTCTTGCCGACCGGGATCTTGCTGATGTCCATGTTCTGAGGTCCTCTGTCACCCTGGGCGGCGGTCGCGTCCGAAGCAGGCATGGCCGGGACCGCCGAAGCGCGGCGCAGTCTAGGGGAAAGGCCCGTTCCCGCCAACGTTCCGCTTGACGCGTCGCAGCAAAGGGAGGCGGCCGCATCCGGCGGCCTGCGATGCCGCCCGCACCCGCCGCCCTGGCTTGCGAACGGACGGGCCCGGCGACATGTTCCCGCGCATGAGACGGCGCTCCTTCCTGGCCGCGATGATCGCGACGCTCGTGCCCGCCGCAGCGCCACGTGCCCGCGCGCCGGGAGCGGACGACCCGCCGCCGCGGCACGGGCTCGCCATGCACGGCGAGCCCGCCTACGGCCCGGGCTTCGCCCATTTCCGCTATGTCGATCCCGAGGCGCCCCAAGGCGGGACGCTGCGCATGGCCGTGACGGCCGGCTTCGACAGCCTGCACCCGCACATCCCGCGCGGCCGGCCCGCGCCGGGCCTGAGCCTGACATACGAGACGCTGCTCGGCCGCAGCCTGGACGAGCCGTTCAGCCTCTACGGCCTTCTGGCCGAGACGCTGCGGACGCCCGAGGACCGCTCCTGGGTCGAGTTCACGCTGCGGCCCGGCGCGCGCTGGCACGACGGCCTGCCGGTGACGGTCGAGGATGTCCTGTTCTCCTGGCGGGTCCTGCGGGACCATGGCCGGCCGGGGCCGCGGCTGAGCTACGCCCGCGTGCGGGACGCCGGGCCCTCGGGCCCGCGCAGCCTGCGCTTCGGCTTCGGCCAGGGCGAGGATCGCGAGCTGCCGCTGATCATGGGGCTGATGCCGATCCTGCCGCGCCACCATTGGGAGGGGCGACGATTCGACGAGACGACGCTCGATCCGCCGCTGGGCAGCGGGCCCTACCGGGTCGAGGCGGCGGAGCCCGGCCGCAGCGTCACCTATGCGCGGGTGCCGGGCTGGTGGGGCCGCGGGCTCGCGATCGGCCGCGGGCAGCACAATTTCGACCGGGTCCGCTACGACGTCTACCGGGACGAGCATGTGGCGCTGGAAGCGTTCCTGGCGGGCCAGGTCGACTTCCGGCGCGAGACGGACCCCGTCCGCTGGGCCGGCGCCTATGAGGGGCCCGCGCTGCGGGCCGGACGCATCCGCCGCGAGGCTCTGCCCCATGGGCGGACCGAGCCTCTGCGCGGCTTCGTCTTCAACACCCGCCGGCCGCTCTTCGGCGACATCCGCCTGCGCGAGGCGCTGGGCTTCGCCTTCGACTTCGAATGGATCAACCGTACGCTGTTCCGGGGCGCCTACCGGCGCACGGCCAGCCTCTTCCCGAATTCGGAGCTTGCCGCCGCCGCGGCTCCGGACGCGGCGGAGCTGCGGCTGCTCGATCCCTGGCGCGCGGTCCTGCCGCCGGACCTGTTCGAGCGGCCCTTCGCACCGCCGCGCACCGACGGCAGCGGCCCCGCGGGACATCGCGCCAACCTGCGCGAGGCGGACCGGCTGCTGCGCGCGGCGGGCTGGGAGGTCCGTGACGGCCGGCGCCTGGACCCGGCGGGCACGCCGCTGTCCTTCGAGATCCTTCTGGCCGATCCCGCGGACGAGAAGGTCGCGCTGGAATTCGCCCGCGGCCTGGACCGGCTTGGCGTCGCCGCCCGGGTGCGCACCGTCGACAGCGCCCAGTACCAGGCCCGGGCGGCAGCCTTCGACTTCGACATGACCATCGGCCGGTGGGGCTCCACCCTGTCGCCGGGCAACGAGCAGCTTTCCTACTGGTCGGCCGCGGCGGCCGATGCGCCCGGAGGCCGGAACCTCGCGGGGATCCGCAGCCCTGCCGTCGACGCGCTGGCGGCCGGGCTCGCGACGGCACGCACCCGCGCCGAGCTGGTCGCTGGCGCCCGCGCCCTCGACAGGGCCGTGATGTGGGGCCATTACTTGATCCCGCTGTATCACCTGCCCGAGGACCGCGTGGCCTATCGCGACAGCCTCCGCCGCCCGCGGACCGTGCCGCTCTACGGATTCGCGGTCGAGACCTGGTGGTCCCGGCCATGATCGTCCTTCCGATCCCGTTCCGCGACCCCGCCGACGCCTTCCTGCCCTTCGCGGGACGGCCATGGTCCATGCTGCTGGACGGCGCCGTCCCCGAGGCGGGGCGCGGACGCTGGGCCTATCTCTGCACCGATCCCAGGCACCGCGTCACGGCGGAGGACGACCGGGTCCTGCTGGACGGCGAGGCCGTGGCCGGCGACCCCTTCGCCGCGCTCGAGGCCGCGCTGGCCCGGCTGGGCCCCCTGGAAGGCGATTGCCCGGCCCCCTTCCGCGGCGGCGCCGTGGGCTTCCTGGGATACGAGCTCGGCCGCTGGCTCGAGCGGCTGCCCGCGCGCCACGGGGGCGCCGCGGGCCTGCCCGACATGGCGGTCGGCCTCTACGACACGATCGCGGCCTTCGACGTGGTGGAGCGCCGCGCCTGGGTCGTCTCGGACGATGCCGGAAGGGCGCGGCGCCTGGCCGATGCGCTGGAGAGCGCGGGATCCCGGGCGGCGCCCCCGGATGCGGATCCGGGCGCCCTGCCCCGGTCGTCCTGGCGCCCGGACCTGACGCGGGACGAATACGCGGCCCGGCTGCGCCGGGTGCTCGGCTACATCGCGGCAGGCGACATCTACCAGGCCAACTTCACCCAGCGCTTCACCGCGCCGCGCGCGCCCGACCTCGACGCCTATGCCCTGTACCGGCGGCTGCGCGGGCTCAGCCCCGCGCCCTTCGCGGCCTTCCTGAACCTCGGGCCCGGACTGCAGGTCGCCAGCGCCTCGCCCGAGCGGTTCCTGCGCCTGGATGCCGGCGGGCGGATCGAGACCCGGCCCATCAAGGGCACGCGCCCGCGCCGCCGCGATCCCGCGGAGGACCGCGCCGAGGCCGAGGCCCTGGCCGCATCGGTCAAGGACCGGGCCGAGAACCTGATGATCGTCGATCTCCTGCGCAACGACCTGTCGCGAGTGGCCGAGCCCGGCAGCGTGCGGGTTCCCGAGCTGTGCCGAATCGAGAGCTTCGCGAGCGTTCACCACCTGGTCTCCTCGGTCGAGGCCCGGCTGCGCGCCGGGCTGGGGCCGGTGGACCTGCTGCGGGCGAGCTTTCCCGGCGGGTCGATCACCGGCGCGCCGAAGATCCGGGCCATGGAGATCATCGACGAGCTGGAGGCCTCGCGCCGCGGCCCCTATTGCGGGTCGGTGCTCTGGATCGGGCGCGACGGCGCCATGGACAGCAGCATCGTGATCCGCACGCTGGTGCTGACCGCCGGGACCGTGACGGCCCAGGCGGGCGGAGGCATCGTCGCCGATTCGGACCCCGGGGCCGAATGGGAGGAGATGCTGACCAAGCTGCGGCCGCTGCTGGCGACCCTGGGCGGTTGGCCGTGACGCCGGTCTGGCTCGACGGCGCGCTGCTGGATGCCGCCGCGGCGCGCATCGACCCTGCCGACCGCGGCTTTCTGCTGGGCGACGGGCTCTTCGAGACGATCCGGGTGCTGGACGGCCGCCCCGACCGTCTGGCGGCCCATCTGGCGCGGCTGCGCGCCGGCGCCGCGGTGCTGGAGATCCCCCTGCCCTATGGCGACGACGCCCTGGCCTCGGCGCTGGCCGGCCTCGCCGGCGCGGCCCGGATCGGCAGCGGGTCGCTGCGGCTGACGCTGACCCGCGGGCCGGGTCCGCGCGGCCTGCTGCCCCCGGGCACCCCGCGGCCGACGGTGCTCGCCACGGCGGCACCGGCGGGCCCGTCCCTGCCGCCGGCCCGGGTTGTGGTCGCCACCGTGACCCGCCGGAACGAGCGCTCGCCGCTCTCGCGCCTGAAGACGCTGAACTACCTCGACGGCGTCATGGCCCGGCAGGAGGCCGCGCGGCGCGGCGCCGACGACGCGCTGATGCTGAACGGGGCGGGCCGGCTGGCCGAGGCGACGGCCGCCAACCTTTTCGCCGTGATCGACGGCCGCCCCGTGACGCCGCCGGTCGAGGAGGGCGCGCTGCCCGGCATCGCGCGGGCCGAGGCGATCGCACGGCTCGGTGCCGTGGAGCGGCCGGTCGCGCTTTCGGACCTCGCGCGCGCCACCGAGATCGTGCTGACCAGCAGCCTGTCGATTCGCCCTGTCGTGGCGGTGGACGGCCGCCCCGTGGGCGACGGCGGCCCGGGCTCCATGGCGGCCGCGCTGGCGACGTGACGCGCTAACCGGGGAAGGGATCGGGCGCTGCGGCGGGATCCCAGCCGAGGGCGGCGAAGCTCTGCGCCATGTGGGGCGGCAGCGGCGCGCGGACGGTCACGGGGCCGGACTCCGGCCGGAGCCGCAGGCGAACGGCCCTGGCATGGAGGTGCAGCGGACATGGCGCCGGGCGTTCGGGCCCGTAGATGGGATCTCCCAGGATCGGCGTGCCCATGGCGCGGCAATGGGCGCGGAGCTGGTGGGTGCGGCCGGTGCCGGGCCGCAGCTCCAGCCAGGCGCGACCCCCGCTCCTGGCCAGCACGCGGTAGTCCGTGACCGCCGCCCGGCCCTCCGGCCGCACCTCGACCATGGCGCCGGTGGGCCCCGCGACCTTCAGCAGCGGCAGGTCGATCCGCCCCTCGGCCTGCGGCGGATCGCCCAGGACGAGGGCCCAGTAGACCTTCTCGACCCGGTTGCCCTTGAAAAGGCGGCCGAGTGCGGACAGCGCCGCGTCGGTGCGTCCGAGGACGAGGCAGCCGCTGGTGTCCTTGTCCAGCCGGTGGGCGAGGCGCGGCGGCGCCTCAAGGCCGAAGCGGACGAGGTCCAGCAGCTCCTCGAGGTGCTGCTGGATCTTCGTGCCGGCATGGACGGGCAGGCCCGAGGGCTTGTCCAGGACCAGCATGTCCGCGTCCAGGTGAAGGACGCGGTCCCGGATGTCCTCGGGCGTCAGGGGCAAGGGTGGCTGCGGCCCGCGCTCAGCCGAGCCGCGCGCGGACGAGCTCCGCCAGCGAGGCGTCCGGCCGCGCGCCGATGTGGGAGATCACCTCGGCGGCCGCGATGGCGCCGATGCGGGCGCAGGTCGCCAGGTCGCGCCCCGTGGTGTAGCCGTGCAGGAACCCGGCTGCGAAGAGGTCGCCCGCCCCCGTCGTGTCGACGAGCTTGCTCACCGGCTCGGCCGGGATCGCCTGCACGGCATCGCGGGTGACCACCACCGATCCCTTCTCGCTGCGCGTCAGCACGGCGATCTCGCAGCGTCCACGCACGGCGGCCACCGCCGCGTCGAAGTCGTCGACCTGGTAGAGCGACTTCACCTCGTGCTCGTTGCCGAACAGGATATCGATCCGGCGGTCGACGAGATCGGCGAACTCGTCCCGGTAGCGCCCGACGCAGAAGCTGTCGGACAGGGTGAGCGAGACCTTGCGCCCGGCGGCATGGGCCAGGTCCGCGGCCTTGCGGAAGGCCTCCTTCGCGCGCGGCGGATCGAACAGGTAGCCTTCCATGTAGGTGACCTGGGCCGACTGGATCAGCGCGGCGTCGATGTCCTCGGGGCCGAGCTCGACGCAGGCACCGAGATAGGTGTTCATGCTGCGCTGGGCATCCGGCGTGACGAGGATCAGGCAGCGCGCCGTGGGCGCCCCGGAATTCGAGGCCGGCGTTTCGAACCGAACGCCGATCGCGCTGATGTCGTGGCGGAACACGGTACCGAGCTGGTCGTCGCGCACCTTGCCGATATAGGCCCCCTTGCCGCCCAGCGAGGCGATGCCCGCCATCGTGTTGGCGGCGGAGCCGCCCGACATCTCGATGCCGGGACCCATGCGGCCGTAGAGCTCCTCGGCGCGGGCCGTGTCGATCAGGGTCATGGCGCCCTTCTCGATGCCGTTCGCCGCCAGGAAGGCGTCGTCCGCTTTGGCGATCACGTCGACGATGGCGTTGCCGATGCCGACGACGTCGAGGGCGGCCTGGGTCATGAAGCGGTTCCGTTCAAGGTGGGGGCGCGCGGGACTATAGCCGCGCCGTCCGGGCCGACAAGCCACGATTCTGGCAGATGCGGCCGGGCGAAGCCCGGAAGGGCTGCCGGATGGCGGCCCATGCGCTACAAAGAGGGATGATCAGAGCGCTCTTTCTCGCCTTCGCGCAGCTCTCCGACGGCGCCGTCCGCCGCGTCCTCTGGCTGGGGATCCTGGGCGCGCTGCTGCTTTTCCTCGCGGTCGCCACGGGGCTGGGCTGGACCTTCGCCCATATCGGGATCACCGGCATCGGCTGGCTCGACGCCCTGATCGAGGTGCTGGGCGGGGTCGGCGTCCTGGTGCTGGCCTGGATCCTGTTTCCGGCCGTGGTGGTCTCGATCTCGGGCCTGCTGGTGGACGGCATCGTCACGGCGGTGGAGCGGCGGCACTATCCCGGCCTGCCGCCCCCGCGCGAGCAGGGGCTGGGCGAGCAGGCCTGGCTGGCCCTGCGCTTCTTCCTGGTGGTCGCGGCGCTGAACCTCGTGGCGCTGCCCGTCTATCTGGCGATGCCGCCCCTGGCGCCCTTCGTCTTCTACCTCCTGAACGGCTACCTGCTGGGGCGCGAGTACTTCGAGGCCGTGGCCTTCCGGCGCCTGGAACCGGCGCGCGCAAGGCTGATGCGGCGGGCATACGGGGTCAGGCTGCTGCTGGGCGGCATGGCCGTCGCCTTCCTGTCGACGCTGCCCCTGCTGAACCTGCTGGTTCCCGTCGTGGGCACTGCCTTCATGACCCATGTTTTCCACGGCCTAAAGGAGCGGCAAAGGGCTTCGGGTTCATGGTAAGTGTGCGTTAACCATGGCGGCCTAATGTACTCGTCGCCGCAGCCGCACCGAATGGAGGCCTGAGCCGATGTTGTTCCGCAAGAACCCGCCTGCCGGGCCGTCAGTCGGGCCCGACCGTCCGGGGCCGATCGATATGCCCATCAAGACCGATAGCCTGGCCTCCGAGCCGACGCCGCGCAGCCCGTTCGCCGACAAGGGACCCGAGATGAACCCGATCAGCAAGCCGCCCGCCCCGCCTGCCCCGACCGCCCCGAGCAGCCTGAAGCAGCCGGAGGTTCCCCGCCGCGTGGTGGACATCCCCGGCACGCCGCCGCGCCGGGCCGGCCTTGACGGCCCGGGCTCGCTGCCGGGCCAGGCCACGGACACGCGCAAGCTGATCGTCGGCCGCGACATCTCGCTGTCCGGCGAGATCGCCGCCTGCGACGTGCTGGTGGTCGAGGGCACCGTCGAGGCGCGCCTCAAGGACGGCCGCAGCATCGAGATCGCCGAGACCGGCCTCTTCAAGGGCAGCGTCGAGATCGACGAGGCGGACATCGCCGGCCGGTTCGAGGGCGACATCACCGTGCGCGGCCGCCTGAGGGTCCGCAGCAGCGGCCGGATCAACGGCTCGATCCGCTATGGCGAGCTCGAGGTCGAGGCCGGCGGCCGCCTCAAGGGCGACATCCAGGTGATCGAGGCCGGCTCGGCCCCCAAGGCGGTCCCGGCCGCCCCGGCCGCGGCTCCGGCCGCGCCCTTCGTGTCGGTTCTGGCGGACGGCACCAACGCCTGACCGCGCTCGCCGCCGGCGGTCCCGCTCCTGGGCCGCCGGAGGAACGAGGACCAATGATCCCCGCCCGGCCCGCCGGGCGGGGATCGTCTTTTCGGGGCCGGTCAGAGGACCGGGACGGGACCTGCCGGCGCCGGAGGGCCCGGTGTCTTGTCGGGATAGGCGCAGAGGTCGTGCACCGGGCATCGGAAGCAATCCGGGCGGCGTGCCTTGCAGATGTAGCGGCCGTGCAGGATCAGCCAGTGATGGGCGTGCAGCCGCCATGCCTCGGGGACCACCTGCAGCAGGCCGCGCTCGACCTCCTCGGGGGTGCGGCCCGGCGCCATGCCCGTCCGGTTGGCGACCCTGAAGATGTGCGTGTCGACGGCGATCGTCGGCTCGCCGAAGGCGACGTTCAGCACGACGTTGGCGGTCTTGCGCCCGACGCCGGGCAGGCGCTCCAGGCTCTCGCGGTCGCGCGGCACCGCGCCGCCATGCTCGCGCACCAGGATCTCGGACAGCGCCATCACGTTCTTGGCCTTGGTGTTGAATAGGCCGATCGTCTTGATGTGCTCACGCAGCGCCTCCTCGCCCAGGGCCAGCATCCCGGCGGGCGTCGTGACCTTGGCGAAGAGCGGCCCCGTCGCCCGGTTCACGCCGGCATCCGTCGCCTGGGCGGACAGCACCACGGCGACCAGAA
This sequence comes from Arenibaculum pallidiluteum, assembly GCF_017355985.1. Lineage (GTDB taxonomy): Bacteria > Pseudomonadota > Alphaproteobacteria > Azospirillales > Azospirillaceae > Arenibaculum > Arenibaculum pallidiluteum. The sequence goes on along the minus strand of NZ_JAFIQU010000021.1, from coordinate 46,104 downwards.
GCGTGTAGGGGTTCACGTAGGACAGCTCTGACCGCGGCTCGGGATCGCGGGCGGCCAAGCGGGCGAAGAAGGCGTCGATGTCCTGGGGCGTCATGGGACCGTCGTGGGGGCGTCGCGTCCGGGACGGTAGCAGCGCCGGCGGCGCCGAGAAAGGCCCGGGAACGGCCAGGCAACGGCGCGACGCTTGCTGCCGGGCCGGGACGTACTTAGCTTATTCGGATGATCGAGCCCGTCCCAGCCGCCGGCGAGGACCCGGTCCTCTTCGATGCCGTGCTGCACCCCAACCGGAGCCTGAGCCCGCGCGGCTTCGGGATCCTGATGGCGTGCCTCGGCGGCGTCTCGCTGGTGCTGGGCAGCGCCTTCCTGATGATCGGAGCCTGGCCGGTCTTCGGCCTCCTGGGGCTGGACGTCCTGCTGGTCTGGCTGGCCTTCCGCATCAATTACGGCCGCGCACGCCTGCACGAGCGCGTGCGCCTGACCGAGCGGGCGCTGACGGTCCAGCGCATCGATCACCGGGGCCATGGGCGCACCTGGCAGTTCCAGCCCCATTGGCTGCGCGTCAGCATGGACGACCCGCCCGAGCACGACAGCCAGGTCCTGCTGAGCAGCCACGGCCGCCACCTGGTGGTGGGGTCCTTCCTGTCGCCGGAGGAGCGGCTGGACTTCGCCCGCGCGCTGCGCGCTGCGCTCGACCGCATGCGCAGCCCGCTCCTGACCTGAGCCGCGGGCCGGCGGTCGCGCCGGCCCACCGCCCCGAATGCCCGCAAGAAACGGGTTGGGCGGCCGCGCGCGCAGCGGCAAGCTGGCGGCCGACCATTTGCGAGGACAGCCATCATGGCCGCAGAGACCCTTCCCTTCGAGCCCGACCAGGCCTCGTCCTACCGTGCCATCGGCCGCGCGCTGCGCTACCTCGTCGAGCATGCCGAGGACCAGCCGTCCCTCGACGACGCGGCCTCGGCCGCCGGGCTCAGCCCTTTCCACTTCCAGCGGCTCTTCACGCGCTGGGCCGGCGTCAGCCCGAAGCGCTTCGGCCAGTTCGTGACGCTCGGCCGCGCCAAGACGATGCTGGACGAGCAGGCGAGCCTGCTCGACACCGCGCTCGAGGTCGGCCTGTCGGGGCCAGGCCGGCTCCACGACCTGTTCGTGACCTGGGAGGCCATGACCCCCGGGGACTACAAGGCGGCCGGGGCCGGGCTGACGATCCGCTGGGGCGTCCAGGACAGCCCCTTCGGCCCGGCGCTGATCGGGCTCACCGAGCGCGGTCTGTGCTGGCTGGCCTTCCTCGGCGAGGCGGGCACCGGCCGCGCCCTGGCGGAGATGGCCGGGCAGTACCCGGCGGCTCGCCTGGTCGAGGATCCCGGCGCGGTGGCCGAGGCGGCGGCAAGGGCCTTCGCGCTGCAGGGCGCCCCGGGCCCCCTGCCCGTCCTGCTGCGCGGCACGCCGTTCCAGCTGAAGGTCTGGGAGGCACTGCTGCGGATCCCGCCGGGGAGTTGCACGAGCTACGGCGCCCTCGCCCGCGAGATCGGAAGCCCGCAGGCGGGCCGCGCCGTCGGCGCCGCCGTGGGCCGCAACCCGGTGTCCTGGCTGATCCCCTGCCACCGCGTGATCCTGCAGAGCGGCGCCGTTCACAACTACCGCTGGGGCGCCGGGACCAAGCGGGCGATGCTGGCCCTGGAGGCCGCCCGCCGCGCCTGACCCGGCGCGTCCTTCAGGTCGTCATGCAGCGCGGTCGATGCGGCAGGCATAGCATCCGTACCGCGCCCAGTGGGCGTGCATGTAGGCGGTGCGCGGGTCGGCGAGAAGCCGGGCGATCAACGTCTCGACCCGCGCCCCCTCCACCACGTCGGCGTCGATGATCCAGTCGCGCCCGTCATAGGCCCGCAGCGATACGAGGCGCCGGCGCATCTGCTCGGGAACCGCGTTCACGCGGTCGTAGGTCTCGCGCGCGGCCTCGCGCACGAAGATCGGCCCCGAGGCCCGGTAGGGCGAGGCCGCGGGCTGGTGCTGGTAGGGCAGCAGGATCAGGGTCTCCCCGGGCGCGGCGTCGCGCAGGCTGATCCGGCAGGGGTAGCCGCGGCTATCCTCGGCGGTGACGCGTTGCGCCCCCATTTCGGCGAGGCGCACCTCGTCCAGGGCGAAGAGCGGCAGGAAGGGGCCGGCCTGCAGCCCCCTGATGCGGAAGTCCATGGATGTCCTCCGGCGTTGCTGGCCGGAGGATCCTGCGGCGGAGAGGAGCGGCGCGGACACCCGCTTCTTGCTGTCCGCCCGTCCTGCCGGTCCTCAGAGGCCGAGCACGTCGCGCATGCCGTACAGCCCGGCGGGCTGGGTGCGCGCCCAGAGCGCCGCGCGCACGGCGCCGGATGCGTAGATCTGCCGGCCGCCGGCGCGGTGCGCGATCTCGATCCGCTCGCCCTCGCCGGCGAAGGTGACCACGTGGTCGCCCACGACGTCGCCCCCGCGCAGCGTGGCGAAGCCGATGTCGCCGGGCCGGCGAGCGCCGGTATGCCCGTCGCGCACGCGCTGGGACACCGCGTCGAGATCGACACCGCGACCGGCCGCCGCGGCCCGGCCGAGCGCCAGCGCCGTGCCCGACGGGGCATCGACCTTGTTCCGGTGGTGCATCTCGAGGATTTCGACGTCGAACTCGGGCCCGAGGGTGCGCGAGACCTGCTCGACCAGCGCGAGGACCAGGTTCACCCCGAGGCTCATATTCGCGGACTGCACGATGGCGGTGTGCTGGGCGGCCACCGCGATGGCGTCGAGCTGCGTCCGGTTCAGCCCGGTGGTCCCGATCACCAGCGCCGTCGTCGCCTGGGCCGCCAGGGCGGCGTGGCGCTCGGTCGCCTCGGGCGTGGTGAAGTCGATCACCGCCTCGGCCTCGGCGAACAGGGGCACCGGGTCCTCGGTCACCGTCACGCCCAGGCTGTCCTGACCCGCGAGAAGGCCGAGGTCGCGCCCCAGCACCGGGCTGCCGGGCCGGTCGGTGCCGCCCACGAGGGTGCAGCCGGGGGTCGCCAGGACCTCGCGCAGGAGCATCTGGCCCATTCTTCCCGAGCAGCCGACGATACCGACCTTCATGCCGTCCTCCGAGTCTTGGCGGGGATCCCGGCTTAGCACAGCACCGCTGCCGACGGCACCCCGGCTGGGTAAGCCGCACGGCTGCAACTGTGTTGCTTCGATGCATCACCGCCCCGCAGAATTGGTCCCAAGGGGCACAAAACGGCGGAAAACCTCGTTCTATCAGGGATTCCGTACACCGATAGGACGGCTGGCCGGCTTGTGGCAGTACGGGGTTCTGATATAACGAAACGCAACTCCGGGGTCCAAGCCACGGAGATTCGGCTTGTGGCTGTGCCTTCGGATGTGGGTTTAGGTCTGGTCGGATACGGTTCGGATGCGGGGATCAAGACCCCGCTTCGGACATCCGGGCGGAAAGGGTTCTACGCTCCATCCGGCGCGTACCGACACTGTTCTTCCACTGATGGGGGGTCACCTCGTGCAGCGCAACTTCAACCTCGCTTCTTCCGCCTTCGCCCTGGTGGCGCTCGCGACGGCCTTCGGCGCCGCGCCGGCCAGTGCGCAGACCGCCGCGACGGTCTGCAACCCCTTGCTCGACAGCAGCAGCAACCCGGTCTTCCCCGGTTCGGCCACACCCGGCCCGGTGATCCACAGCTTCACCGTCCCCTGCCCGCCCGTCGCCGCCGCCGTCGCCCCGGCGCCCGCCCCGGCCCCGGCGCCGCAGCAGCGCGTCCAGGATTCGGTCTACTTCGTGTTCTTCGACTTCGACCGGTCGAACATCACCCCGGCCGCCCAGGACATCATCAACACGGTCATCGCCGACTTCCGCCGCAACAACGCGGCCGGCGTGAACGTGGTCGGCCACACCGACACCTCGGGCTCGACCCGCTACAACCAGCGTCTGTCCGAGCGCCGCGCGTCCTCGGTCCGTGACTCGCTGGTCCGCGGCGGCGTTCCGACCGGCGTGATCGCCACCTCGGGCCGCGGCGAGTCGCAGCCGCTGATCGCCACCGGCGACGGCGTGCGCGAGCCGTCCAACCGCCGCGCGGAAATCCGCTTCCGCTAAGGCGGAGCCGGTCGGGAGGGGGCCCGCCCCCTCCCTGCCGGGCGACAAGGGAAAAGGCGCCCGGACCTTGGGGTCCGCGGCGCCTTTCTTCTGTCCGCAGGAAGCCGTGACGGGCTGCGGAGGACCGTATCATACGCAAGGCGCTTGATGGCTTCCATCAAGCGCCTTGCGTTCAAACCCGACAGCTCCTTGCGCAGCAAGGAGCGAAATGGTGATGCCGGCGGCAGATCATGACCTCTTCATGCGCCGCCGGTATCAGTCCTTCAGGTCCTCCCAGAGCTCCCGCACCTTGGCGAAGAAGCCCTCGCTCTCCGGGTGGGTGCCTTCCTTGTTGCCGGCCTTCTCGAACTCGCGCAGCAGCTCCTGCTGGCGCTTGGTCAGGTTGACCGGCGTCTCGATCACCGCCTGGATGTAGAGATCGCCGCGATTCGGGCTGCGCAGGACCGACATGCCCTTGCCCTTCAGGCGGAACTGGTGGCCCGACTGGGTTCCCGCGGGCACGTTCAGCTTGGCCCGGTTGCCCTCGATGGTCGGGACCTCGACCGTGCCGCCCAGCGCCGCGGTGGTCATGGGAATCGGCACCCGGCAGTGGAGGTTTGCGCCCTCGCGCTGGAAGAACCGGTGCGGCGCGATCGCCAGGAAGATGTAGAGGTCGCCCGGGGCCGAGCCCCGCAGCCCCGCCTCGCCCTCGCCGGCCAGGCGGATGCGCGTGCCGTCCTCCACCCCCGCGGGGATGTTGACCTGGAGGTTCTTCTCCTTGCGGACGCGGCCCGCGCCGCCGCAGGCCTTGCAGGGATCCTTGATGACGCGGCCGGCGCCGCTGCAGGACGGGCAGGCCCGCTCGATCGTGAAGAATCCCTGCTGGGCGCGCACCTTGCCGACGCCGTTGCAGGTGGGGCAGGTGATCGGCTGGGTGCCGGGCTCGGCGCCGGTGCCCGAGCAGGGCTCGCACATCACCGAGGTCGGCACGCGGATCGTCGCGGTGGAGCCCTTGAAGGCGTCCTCCAGCGAGATCTCGAGGTTGAAGCGAAGATCGGCGCCCCGGCTGCCGCCGCCGCCACCGCGCCGGCCGCCCATGAACTCGCCGAACATCTCGTCGAAGATGTCCGCGAAGCCCGTCGCGAAGTTGAAGTCGAAGCCGCCCGCCCCCGCGCGTCCGCCGCCCTGCTCGAAGGCCGCGTGGCCAAAGCGGTCGTAGGCCGCCCGCTTCTGCTCGTCCTTCAGGACGTCATAGGCCTCGCTGATCTCCTTGAACTTGGCCTCGGCTTCCTTGTCGCCGGGGTTGCGGTCCGGATGGTACTGCATGGCCATCTTGCGATAGGCCCGCTTGAGCTCGTCGGCGCTCGCCCCGCGCGCGACGCCCAACAGCTCGTAATAGTCCTGCTTCGCCATCAGGCTCCGAGTCCCTGCCCATGCCGGCCGCAAACAGCCCCGGCGCGTCCCCCGAGGAGGGCGCGCCGGGGCCTCGGCCCGATCCGATCAGTCAGCGTAGCCGACAAGCGTTTACGCGGACTTGCTCTTCTTGTCGTCGTCGACCTCCTCGAAGTCGGCGTCGACGACCGACGGATCGCCGGACTGCTGAGCCCCGCCGGCCGCACCGGCCGCGCCCTCGTCCTGCCCCGCCTTGTAGAGCGCCTCGCCGAGCTTCATGGAAGCCTGGGCCAGGGCGTCGGTCTTGGCCTTGATCGCAGCCACGTCCTCGCCGTTCAGCGCCTCCTTCAGCTCGGCGACGGCGGTCTCGACGGCGGACCGGTCCGCGGCCGACACCTTGTCGCCGGCATCCTTGATCGTACGCTCGGAGGTGTGGATCAGGGCGTCGGCCTGGTTCCGCGCCTCGACCAGCTCCTTGCGCTTCTTGTCGTCGGCCGCATGGGCCTCGGCATCCTTGACCATGCGGTCGATGTCGGCATCGCTGAGGCCGCCGGAGGCCTGGATGCGGATCGACTGCTCCTTGTTGGTCGCCTTGTCCTTGGCCGAGACGTGGACGATGCCGTTGGCGTCGATGTCGAAGGTCACCTCGATCTGCGGGACCCCGCGCGGCGCCGCCGGGATGCCCACCAGGTCGAACTGGCCGAGCAGCTTGTTGTCAGCCGCCATCTCGCGCTCGCCCTGGAAGACGCGGATGGTCACCGCGTTCTGGTTGTCCTCGGCGGTCGAGAAGACCTGGCTCTTGCGGGTCGGGATCGTGGTGTTGCGGTCGATCAGCCGGGTGAACACGCCGCCCAGGGTCTCGATGCCCAGGGACAGGGGCGTCACGTCCAGCAGCAGGACGTCCTTCACCTCGCCCTTGAGGACGGCGCCCTGGATGGCGGCGCCCACCGCCACGACCTCGTCGGGGTTCACGCCCCGGTGCGGCTCGCGGCCGAAGAACTGCTTCACGGTCTCGATGATCTTGGGCATGCGGGTCATGCCGCCGACCAGGATCACCTCGTCGATCTCGGACGCCTTCAGCCCGGCGTCGCGCAGCGCCGCCTTGCAGGGCTCGATCGTCCGCTGCACCAGGTCGTCCACCAGCGCCTCGAGCTTCGCCCGGGTCAGCTTGATGTTCAGGTGCTTCGGGCCGCTCTGGTCGGCCGTGATGAAGGGCAGGTTGACCTCGGTCTGGGTCGTCGAGCTCAGCTCGATCTTAGCCTTTTCCGCGGCCTCCTTCAGGCGCTGCAGCGCGAGGCGATCCTTGCGCAGGTCGATGCCCTGCTCCTTCTGGAACTCGTCCGCGAGATAATCGATGATCCGCTTGTCGAAATCCTCGCCGCCCAGGAAGGTGTCGCCGTTCGTGGCCTTCACCTCGAAGACGCCATCGCCGATCTCCAGGACCGACACGTCGAAGGTGCCGCCGCCGAGGTCATAGACCGCGATGGTGCCGGTCGCCTTCTTCTCCATGCCGTAGGCGAGCGCCGCGGCAGTCGGCTCGTTGATGATGCGCAGGACCTCGAGTCCGGCGATCTTGCCGGCGTCCTTGGTGGCCTGGCGCTGGGCGTCGTTGAAGTAGGCCGGCACCGTGATCACCGCCTGGGTGACCTTCTCGCCGAGGTAGTTCTCCGCGGTTTCCTTCATCTTCTGCAAGATGAAGGCGCTGATCTGGCTCGGGGAGTACTTCTTGCCGAAGCTCTCGACCCAGGCGTCGCCGTTGTCGCCGCCGACGATCTTGTAGGGGACCAGATCCTTGTCCTTCTGGACGATCGGGTCCTCGGCGCGACGGCCGATCAGTCGCTTGATCGCGAAAAGCGTGCTTTCGGGGTTCGTCACCGCCTGGCGCTTGGCCGGCTGGCCGACGAGGCGCTCGCCGCCCTGCGTGAAGGCGACCATCGACGGCGTGGTGCGCGTGCCCTCGGCATTCTCGATCACCTTCGCCGTGGTGCCCTCCATCACGGCGACGCAGGAGTTCGTCGTGCCAAGGTCGATCCCGATGACTTTGCTCATTTCAAGCCTCTTCGTTGCGGCAGGCCGGCGTCGGCCCGCTGTCGCGGCACCGCCACGGCCCCCATGGTTCCGGGAGGAGGATTTCCGTCTCGACGCAGATATAGGCAGGTCCCGGGGGGGCTGCAACCGCCCTGCCTGTCGCGAATCGGCGAGAGCAGGCCGCGGCGGCCCCCGGGGCATGGCCCCGCAGCCGCAGAGTTCGCATATGCCGCGATGCAGTAAACCGAGTCTCCGGCGCCCGGGATCTTCGAATCTTCCTTCAAGATGCGCGGTGGATGCAAGCTATGGCAGGAGCGCCGGCAACAGGCGCGCGCACAATGACTGTTCGCCCCGGAGCGTTCTACGGCCGCGCGTCTCTCTATGTATGCAAGCAATTGCCGGTTGCCATGATTCCTGCTTGTGAAGGCTCTTCGCACAGATGATCGCGCCGATCGATCGTGGTATATGTCTTTAGGGCAGGTAAGGGCCTGCCGGCGATGGCCGAAGCCACGCCATCACATGGAGAATTCCGATGTCGGTCCAGCGCCGCGATCTCGCCCTCGCCATCAAATCCTGTCTCGACAGCCTGGCCGAGGACGCCGCCCGCGCCGACCTGGCCGAACTCGCCCATTTCGTGGGGCTCGCGGCGCTGGCCGCCGAGGAGGCCGCGCGCGCCGCCGACCCGCGGGGCGACATGCTGAAGGGCCTGATGTCCGGCAGCGCCGGCCACTGCTGACCGCCGCTTACCCGAGGCGGCAGGCGCGGATCTCGGCATCCAGCATCGACAGCAAGGCCGCGAAATGCGGATCGCCGTCCCGCGCCGCCGGCAGGGAGAAGCTGAACAGCGCGCAGAGCGCGCCCGGATCGGCCGCGACCCCCTTCATCCAGAGATAGAAGGCCGCCGGCGCCCCATCGGCCTCGGCCTGGGCGTGCAGCGTCGCCAGCAGCGCCCCGTCCTCGAGCTGCTCGAGCGTGCGGTCGGCGGCGCGAACATCCCCGGGCTGGAGGAACCGGGTAGCCATCTCCAGCATCCGGACCGCCGCATCGCCTCCGGACAGCGTCTCGAGCAGGATCCTCAGGGCTCCGCCATCCGGCGGATCCGGCGTCCAGCAGGAGACACCGTCCTCCTCGGGCGCCCCGCGCCAGTCGGCGGGCAGCCGCAAGCGCAGCAGGTCGGCATGGACGATCTCCTTCAGGGGCGTCATGGTCGCAGGGCTCCTCCGCGGACATCCCGTCTATAGAGCGCCGCCCGGCACCGGGAAACCGCCATCATGGGGAAAACCGTGATCGCGGGGGAGCCGTGACCATCGAGGAAACGTGATCGTCTCCGCGAGCTACCGGACCGACATCCCTGCCCATTACGGCCGCTGGTTCCTGAACCGGCTGGAAGCCGGCCACTGCATGGTGCCGAACCCCTATGGCGGGCCGCCGGCGCGGGTCGGCCTGAGCCCCGGGGAGGTCGACGGCTTCGTGTTCTGGACCCGCAATCCCGGCCCGTTCGACGCCGCCTTCGAGGTTGTACGCGCGCGGGGCACGCCTTTCTTCGTCCAGATGACGATCACGGGCTATCCCCGCGCTGTCGAGCCGCACGTCCCCGGGCCCGAGGCCGCCGTCGCCATGCTTCGGCACCTCGCGGCGCGCCACGGGCCGCGCGCCGTGGTGTGGCGCTACGATCCCATCCTGGTGACGGCGGAGATGGATGCGGCCTGGCACCGCGAGGGCTTCGCCCGGCTGGCGCGGGCGCTGAGGGGGGCAACGGACGAGGTCGTGGCCTCGTTCGTCGCCCCATACCGCAAGACGGCGCGGAACCTGGCCCAGGCCGGCCTGGCCTGGCGCGACCCCGAGGAGCCCGAGAAGCGGGAGCTGATGGCGGAGCTCGCGGCGATCGCGGGGGAGCACGGCATGCGGCTGAGCCTGTGCGCCCAGCCCGCGCTGGCCGACACGCCCGGGACGGCGCCCGCGCGCTGCGTCGACGCGGCCCGCCTGTCGGACGTCGCGGGCCGGCCGCTGCGCGCGCGGGAGCGAGGCAACCGGCCCGGCTGCCTGTGCGCCGAGAGCCGCGACATCGGCGCCTACGACACCTGCCTGCAGGGCTGCGCCTATTGCTATGCCGTGTCCGGCCGCTCAGCCGCGCTGCGCCGCAGGGCCGCCCACGATCCCGCCGCCGAGGCGCTGGCGCCTCGGGGCTAGGCCAGGCGCTGGCGCCGCGGGGTTAGGCCAGGCGCTGGCGCCGCGGGGCTGAGCCCGGAAGGGGCGACGACCCCGACCAGCCCGGCCCGGGATCAGGCGTGCGTGTCGAGATGCCCCGGGGCTTCCGACCCGTCGCGCTTGGCGACGCCGACCATGGCCTCGCGCAGGAGGCGGCCGCTGATCGTGTAGCCGTCCTGCAGCACCTGGACGATGGTGCCGCCGGGCTTGCCGCTGTTCTCGACCTCGAACATGACCTGGTGGAAGTTCGGATCGAAGGGCTGGCCCAGCGCCTCCATGCGCTGGATCCCGGCGCGCTCCAGGGCCGCGGAGAGCTGGCGCTCGGTGGCCTCGATCCCGACCATGAGGTTCTCCAGCGCCGAGTCCGCCGAGCGCTGCTCGGGCAGCACGGCCTCGAGCGCGCGGCGCAGGTTGTCGGCGACCGAGACCATGTCGCGGGCGAACTTGCCGACGGCGAACTTCGAGGCCTCCTCCCGGTCGCGCTCGGCGCGCCGGCGGACGTTCTCGGTCTCGGCCAGCGCGCGCAGGAGCTGGTCCTTGAGCTGCGAGACCTGTTCCTTCAGGCGGACCGCCTCGTCCGCAGGCGCGCTCTCGACCTGCGGGTCCGGCGCGGCCTGGGTCGCCTCGTCGGGGTGCGGAGCCTCGGTCCCGGCGCCGTTCTTGTTCTCTTCCGCGTGCATGGCTCTTCGATCCGTTGTCTGTGTGGCGTCAGTGGTGTCGTCGCGTCCCGCAGGGCTCAGCCGAGCAGGCGGCTGATCACCTTGGCGGTGTAGTCGACCATGGGGATGATGCGGGCGTAGTTAATGCGCGTCGGGCCGATCACGCCGATGGCGCCGACGATCTGCTCGCGGCTGTTCTGGTAGGGCGCGATCACCAGCGAGCAGCCGGCATGGTTGAAGAGCTGGTTCTCGGCCCCGATGAAGATCTGCACGCCGTCGGCGCGGCCGGTCGCCTCGATCAGGCGCAGCATCGCCTCCTTGGTCTCCAGCGCCTCGAAGAGCGAGCGGATGCGCTCGAGGTCCGAGAGCGCCGTCACATCCTCCAGGAGGCGCGCCTGGCCGCGCACGATGAGCTGCCCGGTCGAGCCCGACCAGGTGGCGAGGCCGGCCTCGACCACCTTGGAGGAGAGCGCGTCGAGCTGGCTCTTCTGCGCCTCCATCTCGCGCAGCACCTCGGAGCGCACCTCGTCCAGCGTGCGGCCCACCAGCTTCGCGTTCAGGTAGTTGGAAGCCATCTGCAGCGTCGAGGCGGGCAGGCCCATCGGCACGTCCATGACGCGGTTCTCGACCAGCCCGTCGGCGGTGACCATCACCACCAGGGCCCGTCCGGGCGCCAGGTTCACGAATTCCATGTGGCGCAGCGGCTGGTCCGTCTTGGGCGCGAGCACGAGGCCGGCGCAGCTCGACAGGCCCGAGAGCATGGTCGTGGCCTCGTCCAGCACGTCGCGCAGCGAGCGGCCCGAGGCCTGGCACTTCAGCTCGATGCTCTCGCGCTCCTTGTCGGTCAGCCCGCCGAGCTCCAGCAGGCCGTGCACGAACAGGCGCAGCCCCGCCTCGGTGGGCAAGCGGCCCGCCGAGGTGTGGGGCGCGTAGAGGAGACCCTGCTCCTCCAGATCCGCCATGACGTTGCGGATGGTCGCGGGCGAGAGCGTGATCCCGAGACGCCGCGAGATCGTGCGCGAGCCAATGGGCTCGCCGGTCTCGACATAGGCGTCGACGATGGTCCTGAAGATCTCGCGCGACCGTTGGTTCAGTTCGCTGATCATGTCCTTCGGCGTAGAGAACCGGCTGCGACGGCGCTTCGAATGTAGTCAGGCCAAGGCGGCATATCAACGCCACCACCCGTGGCTCCCCTCCTGGCTCCCCCCTGGCTCCCCCCCTGGCTCTTCCCGCCCCGCCCCGCGCCCCGATCCGTGCTGGACGGGAGAGGGACCCCCCGCTAGCCTGCTGCCCCCCGAGGAAAGCGGAGTGAACGACACCATGCGCCCGTCCGGCCGTGCCCCCGACGCCTTGCGCCCCATCAGCCTGGAGCCGGGCTTTGCCAAGCATGCCGAGGGGTCGTGCCTCGTCCGCTTCGGCGACACGCACGTGCTGTGCACGGCCAGCGTCGACGAGAAGGTGCCCCCGTTCCTGCGCAACACCGGCCTCGGCTGGGTGACTGCGGAATACGGCATGCTGCCGCGCTCGACCCATACCCGCACCGACCGCGAGGCGGCCAAGGGCAAGCAGTCCGGTCGCACGCAGGAGATCCAGCGCCTGATCGGCCGGGCGCTGCGCGCCGTGACCGACCGCCAGGGCATGGGCGAGCTGCAGATCAAGGTCGACTGCGACGTGCTGCAGGCCGACGGCGGCACCCGCACCGCCGCCATCACCGGCAGCTACGTGGCGCTCCATCAGGCCTTCCGGCACTTGGTGCGGATCGGCAAGCTGCAGCGGATCCCGCTGGTCGATTCCGTGGCGGCCGTGAGCTGCGGCCTCTACAACGGCGCCGCCGTGCTCGACCTCGACTATGCCGAGGACAGCGCCTGTCAGGCCGACACCAACTTCGTGCTGACGGGCTCCGGCGGGATCGTCGAGGTCCAGGGCACCGCCGAGGAGCGGCCCTTCTCCGAGGAGCAGTTCATGGAGCTGCTGCGCCTCGCCCGCAAGGGCGTGACCGAGCTGACGGCGCTGCAGAAGGCCGTGGTCGAGGGCTGATGCCGCCTGCGCACCTGCCGGGTTACGCCGGCGGGCGCGCGGCCCCATATGCCTGCTGAGAGACCACGCCTCCAGGCCCCACCTCCAGGAACGCCCTGGTTCGGACGGACATTCCGAGATGACCCGCAAGTTCAAGGGCGACACGCTGGTGATCGCCAGCCACAACCCCGGCAAGGTCCGCGAGATCGCGGAGCTGCTGCGGTCCCACGTCGCCAGCTTCCGCTCGGCGGCCGAGGCGGGCCTGCCGGAGCCCGAGGAGACCGGGACCACCTTCCGCGCCAATGCCGAGCTGAAGGCCCTGGCCGCGGCCGAGGGATCCGGAACGATCGCCCTGGCGGACGACAGCGGCCTGGTGGTGCCCGCCATCGGCGGCGAGCCCGGCATCTATTCCGCACGCTGGGCCGGTCCCGCCAAGGACTTCCGGAGCGCCATGGAGCGCGTGAACGCGCGCCTCGGTTCGGCAGACCGGCGGGCCCATTTCGTCTGTGCCCTGACGCTCGCCTGGCCCGACGGCCATGTCGAGACGGTCGAGGGCAAGGTGCACGGCACGCTGGTCTGGCCGCCGCGGGGCAGCCGCGGCTTCGGCTACGATCCCATGTTCCTGCCCGACGGGCACGAGCAGACCTTCGGCGAGATGGATCCCGACGCCAAGCACGCGATCAGCCACCGGGCCGACGCCTTCCGCCAGCTCGTGGAGCGGTGCTTCCGGTGACCGAGATCGAGGCCACGGCGGCAGAGGCCGCGGTGCCGGAGGCTGTAGGCGCGGAGGCTGCGGGCGCGGAGGCTGGGGCGCCGGGCTTCGGGGTCTACGTCCACTGGCCGTTCTGTCTGTCGAAGTGCCCCTACTGCGACTTCAACAGCCATGTCCGCGAGCGGGTCGACCAGGCGGACTGGCGGCAGGGGCTGCTGCGCGAGATCGACCACTACGCCGCGCTGACGCCCGGCCGCACGGTGACCTCCGTCTTCTTCGGCGGGGGCACGCCATCGCTGATGGACCCCGCGACCGCCGCCGCCGTGCTGGAGCGCATCGCCGCGCGCTGGACGCTGGCGCCCGGCGCCGAGGTGACGCTGGAGGCCAATCCGACATCCACCGAGGCGCAGAGCCTGGCCGGGTTCCGGGCCGCCGGGGTCAACCGGCTGTCGCTGGGGATCCAGGCGCTGGACGACCGGGCCCTGCGCTTTCTCGGCCGCGGCCACGACGTGGCCGAGGCCTGCGCGGCGGTGGAGCTCGCCGCGCGCAGCTTCGACCGCTTCTCCTTCGACCTCATCTACGCGCGGCCGGAGCAGACGGTGGCGGCCTGGCGCGACGAGCTCAGGCGCGCCCTGGCCATGGCCGTGGGCCATCTCTCGGTCTACCAGCTCACCATCGAGGAGGGGACGCAGTTCCACGCGCTGCACCGGCGCGGCGCCTTCGCGATGCCCGACGACGACCTGGCCGGCGCGCTCTACGAGGCGACTCAGGAGGAGCTCGAGGCCGCGGGCCTGCCGGCCTACGAGATCTCGAACCATGCCCGCCCGGGCGAGGAGGGACGCCACAACCTGACCTATTGGCGCTACGGCGACTATGTGGGGATCGGGCCCGGTGCCCATGGCCGGCTGACGCTGGACGGAACCAAATGGGCCACGCGCGCCCACCGCGCCCCCGAGGTCTGGCTGGAGCGCACGGCCCGCGGGGGCCACGGCGCCCATCCCCACGAGCCCGTCCCGGCCGAGGCGCGCGCGACCGAGCTGCTGATGATGGGCCTGCGCCTTGCCGAGGGCGTGCCGCTTGCCCGCATCTCGGAGGAGGCGGGCACGCCGCTGGCCGAGCTGGTGGAGCCCGCGGCGCTGGACCGGCTGGTCGCCGGCGGTTTCCTGGAGATCACCCCGGCCCGCCTGCGGGCGACCCTCGCCGGGCGACAGCGACTGAACGCCGTGCTGGCGGCCCTGCTGCCCTGAGGCGCGCGCCGCGATTGGGCTCCAAGCCTCATCCGACCCAGGATGCCCGCCCGAGCAGGAACAGCCCTGCCAGGATGAGGATCGCGCCGATCGCCCGCGCGACCTGCGCCCCGCCCGGCGCGAGACGCTCGGCCGTGACGGCCAGCGTCACGACGGTCATCGCGCGCAGGTCCATGACCCCCCAAACGAGAAGGACGGCCACTGGCCCGGCACAGCTGCAGCCGCAGCGGATCCCGAGGCCCAGCCCGTGACGCCAGGCCGCCCAGGCGCCGGCTGGCGACGCAGGATCGGGGTCCGGCGCCTCGCGGCAGGCGGCCAGATGACGCGCCTTCCATGCCGTGAACTGGAGCGCGCCGGCGGCAAGGACGACCGCAACGACGGCGCCCGGAACGGCCCGCGACAGCGCCGGCAGCTGCATCGAGACCGTGGCCAGCGCGCTTCCCAGGACGAAGACGGCGAGGCCGATGAGGGTCCACACGCAGAAATACCCTGCGCCCACGAAAGCCGTCAGCGGCTCCGCGCGTGCCCCGGCCGTGCAGTCGAGGGCCCGCCGGTAGCGCCACAGCATCGGCACGAGAGACGGCAGCATCATCGCCGTCATCATTACGACCCACATGCCGAGGAACGACGCCGCGGCGCCGGGCCAGGTCTGCCCGCACATCCGTATCCACGCCATGGACATCGTCCAGCCGCCCGGCATGGGCATCCCGCCCATCGCGGACATGGATGCGGACCAGGCGAAGGTCGCGGCGGCGCTGGCGCCGAACAGAACCGCCTGGACGGCGAAGAAGGCCCGGGAGGCTCGGGCGGACACGATCCGCCCGGAACCCTTTCCTTCCCAGGCCGCACCGAGGGCCGGGCTCAGGCGCAGCACGGAGCGTCCCGGCCCTTTCCGCCTTTGCCGTACTCGTCGCGGCGGAGCCACCAGATGCCGGTCTCGTTACGTCCGCGAGGAGCGCGATCGAGCCACTGGTACATGCCCCAGAGGGCGTCCAGCCCGCGCGAATAGGCGGAATAGGTGTGATAGACGACGCCGTCCTCGAGCGCGAACGCGCTCATGCCGGGCCTGTCGCGATGGTACGTGGCCGTGTCGGTTCCGCACATGGTGGCGAGCAGGGATTCCGCCTTCTCGCCGCCACCCTCCTGGCCGGCGCGCCAACGGGGCTCGGCCTCGGCCCGGTAGTTGTATTCGACCTGTCCCTCGCGCTCCTGCTCTTCCGTGAACGCGATGTTGAAGTCGAAATTGAAGTCGCCCGGGGCGGAGGATGCCCAGGGGAAGGACCAGCCCATCCGCCGCCTGTACGCCTGCAGCTTCGGGAGCGGTGCCCGCGAGACGGCCCACAGCGCCACGTCATGATTGGCGAGATGGACGGAGAAGCCGTCGAAGCCATCCGCGATCGTCGAGCAGGACGGACACCCCGCCTCGTAGTCGGGCCCGAACATGAAGTGGTAGACGAGGAGCTGCGAACGCCCCCCGAACAGATCCGCCAGCGATGCTTCGCCCTCCTCCGTTTCGAAGCGGTACGCCTTGTCGATCCGGACCCATGGCAGCTCCTGGCGCCGCCGGGCCAGTTCGTCGCTGCGCCGCGTCAGCTCCTTCTCCGCCTCCAGGAGCTCTAGGCGTGCAGCCAGCCATTCCTTGCGTGTCCCGGTCACGTGCCCCACCATCCTTCGTCTCTCCTTGCTGCGCTTCGCCGGCCGGTCCGTAATCGGCACGACGTGCTGGTTGCGTGCTGGAATGGCTTAGTGCCGGCCGTCGGAGAGCGGGGAGTTACAAGTGTGGCGGGATTCGGATGACGCGCTGATCACGTCGGCGGCCCGCGCGCTCGCGGCAGGGGATCCCCTCGGCGCGCTGAACCGGGTCGCCTTGCGCGACGACGCGCCTTCGCTCGCGCTTCGGGGCATCGCGATGGCGCAGCTCGGCGACCTCGTTCGCGCGAAGGTCCTCTTGCGGAACGCGGTGCGCGCCTTCGGCCCCGATGCAGCCGTCGCCCGCGCACGATGCATCGTGGCCGAGGCCGAGATCGCGCTCGTCTCGCGTGACCTGGGCTGGTCTCCGAAGGCGCTCGACGCGGCGCGGACGACGCTCGAGAAGCATGGCGACCGGTTGAACGCAGCGCATGCGCGGCATCTCGAAGTGCGGCGCCTGCTCCTGATCGGGCAGCTCGATGAGGCAGAGCGCAGGCTCGCCGAGATCGAGCCCGAGCCCTTGCCGCCCGCATGGAGGGCTGCCCACGAGCTGGTCGTCGCGGGAATAGCGGTCAGACGCCTGCGCGCGAAGGTGGCGCGCGCGGCGCTGGCCAGGGCTGAACGGGCCGCGCACCGCGCCGGCATCCCCGCGCTCGCGGCGGAGGTCGAAAGCGCATCCCGCATGCTGGACGCGCCCGCGGCACGCCTGGTCACGAGGGGCGGGGAGCAACCTCTCCTGCTTGAGGACGTCGAGGCGCTGCAGACCGCGCCGGCGCTGGTCGTGGATGCATGCCGACATGCCGTGCGGGGACAGGGCGTGATGGTCCCGCTCGCGACGCGCCCGGTTCTGTTCGCGCTCGTGCGCGTGCTGGCGGAGGCCTGGCCCGACGACGTGCCGAGGGACAGGCTCGTGGCACGGGCTTTCGGTGCCAGGCATGCCGACGAGTCCCATCGTGCCCGGCTGCGGGTCGAGATCGGCCGCCTCCGCGCGGCGCTGCGGCCGCTGGCCGGCGTGTGCGCGACGAAGGGCGGCTTCGTGCTGGCGCCGCGCGAGACGGCCGAGGTGATCGTTCTGGCGCGGCCCGTCGAGGGGCCGCACGCGGCGGTGTCGGCCCTGCTCGCCGATGGCGAGGCATGGTCGAGCTCGGCCCTGGCGCTTGCGCTGGGAACCAGCCAGCGCACTGTCCAGCGGGCACTCGACGCATTGGCATCGGCGGGCAAGGTGCAGTCGTTCGGTCGCGGGCGGGCACGGCGCTGGATGATGCCGCCCGATCCGGGATTCACGACAGCCTTGTTGCTCCCGGCTCCCCTGCCGGGCGGCTAGGATCGACCCATGACCCGATCACCGGCAGAAATTCTTCGCGAATATGGGCCCTTCCCGGGCGCCGACCACGTGCATGGCGTCACCTATGACGGCCGGCATGTCTGGTTCGCCTCCGGAGACAGGCTGAACGCCATCGACCCCGAAAGCGGGAGGATGGTTCGTTCCATCGAGGTCGCGGCCGAGGCGGGGACGGCTTTCGACGGTCTGCACCTGTTCCAGATCGCCGGCGACCGCATCCAGAAGATCGATCCGCAGACCGGCCAGGTGCTCTCGACGATCCCCGTGCCTGCCGGCAACGGCGTCTCGGGGCTTGCCTGGGCCGACGGGTCGCTATGGGTGGGGCAATATCGCGAGCGGAAGATCCATCAGCTCGATCCCGAAACCGGGGTAGTTCTCCGCAGCCTCGAATCCAGTCGCGTCGTCACCGGCGTCACCTGGATCGATGGAGAACTCTGGCACGGCAGCTGGGAGGGCGAGGAAAGCGATCTGCGCCGCGTCGATCCCCGGACCGGAGAGGTCCTCGAGCGGCTCGAGATGCCGCCCGGAACCGGCGTGTCGGGGCTCGAGTCCGATGGTGGCGGCCGGTTCTTCTGCGGTGGCGGATCCAGCGGGAAAGTCAGGGTCGTCCGGCGAGCCGCGGGAAAATCCTAGGAGGATGGCGGCTCCGGGATCCCCGTCACTGCCATAGGCCGATGATCGAAACGGCCTCTCCTCGCGGTTCGTGGCGATCCGAACCGCCTTCCAGCCGGATCCGTCAGGAACGCATGATCCGTCGCGTCCCGGCCTAGAAGCCGATGGCCTGGAAGGTCTCCGGCGCGGGGTCGACGACGCGCGGACCCGAGGGCTGGATCTCCAGCACGGCGAGGCCGCGCTCGACCAGCCCGTTCGGCAGCAGGCGGAAGATGCCGTCGGCGCCGGCGAAGCCGTTGGGGTTCGTCAGGTTCGCATCGCCAAAGGGCGCAGGCCCGGCATTGCGCGCGAGGACGGCCGACAGGGCCGCCGCGTCGTAGGCAAGGGTGGCCAGGCGCGGCGGCCGGCGGCCGAAGAACTCTTGATAGCGCTGCTCGAAATCCGCCCGCGCCTCGGGATCCGGGGCCGCATACCAGCCGCCGGCGAGCTGCGGCTCGCGCCAGGTGGCGGGCTCGTCCCACAGGCCGGTCCCCAGCAGGCGCACCCGGCGGGGATCGATCTCGTAGAAGGGCAGCATGGGGGCGAGCACGCGCAGCCGATCGCCGCCCTCGGCCAGCACCACCCCGTCGAAGGCGGAGGTTCCGCCCGAGGCCAGCGCCCGGACGGCCGAGGACGGGTCCGGCGCCGCGGGATCGTAGCGCTCGACCCGGACCAGCGTCGAGCCGCCCGGCTGCGTCGCGTCCTGCAGCGCGCGCATGACCGCATCGCCATAGGCCGAGCGGGGCACGAGCCCGCCCAGCCGGGAGATGCCCTGGGACCGCGCATAGCCCGTGACGCGGCGCACCTGCTCCATGGGGACGAGGCCCATGGTCCAGGTGCCCTGGCCCGCCAGGGACCAGTCGTTTGAGAACGCCAGCATACGCAGGTTCGCGGACTGGGCGACCGGCTTCACCGCCGACACCTCGGCCGCGAAGAGCGGCCCCAGGATCAGATCGGCACCAGCGGCGACCGCGTCGTTCGCGGCGGCGACAGCCCCCTGGGGCGTGCCCTTGGTGTCGCGCGGCAGCAGCTCGAACTGGTCGCCGGCCACGTCGAAGAGGGCGAGCTGCGCCGCGTTCAGCATGCCCTGGCCGATCTCCGCG
This sequence comes from Arenibaculum pallidiluteum, assembly GCF_017355985.1. Taxonomy (GTDB): domain Bacteria; phylum Pseudomonadota; class Alphaproteobacteria; order Azospirillales; family Azospirillaceae; genus Arenibaculum; species Arenibaculum pallidiluteum. Next base: position 26,994 of record NZ_JAFIQU010000021.1, on the reverse strand, counting down.
GCGGACCCGCTCAGGGGCAGCAGCAGCGCCACCTGGACCCGCCCGTCGGCAGTCCCGGGCCCGAGCGGTTCGGTGATCACCGAGGGCGGCGGCTCCACCGCGAAGGGCGGCGGCTCCTGGGGCGCTTGCGCGGTCGTCGGCGGCGCCGCTACGGTGGGCGCGCAGGCCGGGAGGGCCAGGACCGCGAGGATCCGCACCCAGGAAGGAACAGCCAAACGTGCCACCGGGGATCTCCGTGTCCGATCCAGCGAAGGAAGGCGACGAAGGTAGCGGCGCCGCAGCCTCAAGTAAACCGACCCCACGGGCACCGGGTCCTGACCGGCCGAGGCCCGGGCTCTATCTCGTGGCGACCCCCATCGGCAATGCGGCCGACCTGACCCTGCGCGCCCTGTCGGTCCTCGGCGGGGTGGATGCCATCGTCTGCGAGGACACGCGGGTCACGCGGCGTCTCCTGACGATCCACGGCATCGACCGGCCGCTGCTGACCTATCACGAGCACAACGCGGCGCGCATGCGCCCCGTGCTGCTGGAGCGCCTCCGCGGCGGGCAGAGCCTGGCGCTGGTCACGGATGCCGGGACGCCGCTGGTCTCGGACCCCGGCTACAAGCTCGTGCGCGAGGCGGTGGCCGAGGGGCTGGCCGTCACCGCGCTGCCCGGGCCCAGCGCGCCCATGGCGGCGCTGGTGCTTTCGGGGCTGCCGACGGACCGGTTCCTGTTCGCGGGCTTCCTGCCGCCCAAGGCGGGCGCCCGGGCGACCGCCCTGGCCGAGCTGAGGCCGGTGCGGGCGACGCTTGTCCTGTTCGAATCGGCCCAGCGCCTGCCCGAGATGCTGGCCCAGGCGGCCGAGCTGCTGGGCCCGCGCGAGGCCGCCGTGGCGCGCGAGCTGACCAAGCTGTTCGAGGAGGTCCGGCGCGGGCCGCTGGACGCGCTGGCGGCCCATTACGCCGCGGCCGGCCCGCCCAAAGGCGAAGTGGTCGTGGTGATCGGCCCGCCCGGCGAGGAGGCCGCGGCGCCCGGCGACATGGAGGCGGCGCTGCGCGACGCGCTCGGGCGGCTCAGCGTGAAGGATGCCGCCGCCGAGGTGGCGGCGGCGCTGGGCCTGCCGCGGCGCGAGGTCTATGCGCGGGCGCTGGAGCTGGCGAAGGGGAATGGGGGTGGCGGGCGGTAGGACTGCGCAGGGAAGGGACGGGCGCCGGACGGACCGCGACAGGGTGGACCGTGGCAGGGCGGACCGCGGCCGGGCGGCGCGCCTGCGCGGGCGCTGGGCCGAGGCCCTTTGCCGGCTGGCGCTGAGGCTCCGCGGCTACCGGATCGTCGCGGCCGGGCTGCGCTCGCCCTGGGGCGAGATCGACATCCTGGCGCGGCGCGGCGGCGTCCTGGCGGTGGTCGAGGTGAAGGCCCGTCCGGATGCCGAGCTGGCCCACGGCGCCGTCTCCGCCCACCAGCGCCGCCGCCTGGAAAGGGCGGCCCGGCAGGCCGTGGCCGCCCGGCCGGAGCTCCAGGAGCTGGACCTTCGCTTCGATGCCATGCTCGTGCTGCCCTGGCGTTGGCCGCGGCACCTTCGGGGTGCGTGGACCCCCACCGATGGCTGAGGTGCTTTTCCGGATCGACTTGGGCCGGAAAGATGGGCTATTCCGGCGCGAGCCGAGAACGGAGCAGAACGACCCGTGACAACGCGCCAGCAAGCCCAGGACCTCCTGCGCCGCATCGGCACCCAGCCCGACGAGGCGATCGACCTCGCCGAGGCGGCGCTGGCGCTTGCGGTGCTGGAACGTCCGGACGCGGACGCCGAGGTCTGCCGCCGGCACCTGGCCGAGCTCGCCGAGGCCGTCGGCGCCGAGGCCGGCGATGCGCCCGCCCTGGAGGCGCGGACCGGCGCGCTGCGCACGGTGCTGGTGGAGCGCTACGGCTATCGCGGCGACCAGCTGACTTATGACGACATCCGGAACGCGAACCTGATCAGCGTGGTGGAGCGCCGCAAGGGACTGCCGGTCGCGATCGGGATCCTGTTCATCCATGCCGCGCGGGCCCAGGGCTGGGAGGTGGAGGGGCTGAATTTCCCGGGCCATTTCCTGATCCGGCTGGAGGCCATGGGCGAGCGCGCCATCATCGACCCCTTCGACGAGGGGCGTCCGCGCGGCCCGCACGAGCTGCGCGACCTGCTGAAGGTCGCGGCGGGGCTGGACGCCGAGCTGACGCCCGAGCACTACCAGCCCGTCGGCAACCGCGACATCCTGCTGCGGCTCCAGAACAACCTGAAGCTCCGCTTCATGAAGGGCGAGCGCGTCGACAAGGCCGCCGAGATCGTCGACGGCATGCTCCTGTTCGCCCCGGACGAGCCGACGCTGTGGCGCGAGGCAGGCCTGCTGCATGCCCATGCGGGAAACCTCGATGCCGCCGTCACCGCGCTTGAGACCTTCATCGCGCTGAGCCAGAACGAGACGCTGAAGCACCAGACCGCGCTGCTGCTGCAGCAGCTCCGCTCCAAGCTGAACTGAACCAAGCCGAACCGAACGAACGAGACCCGGGAAGGGAACCGCCATGCCGCTCGCCGTCGCGATCCAGATGGATCCCATGGAGTCCATCAACATCGACGGGGACAGCAGCTTCATGATGGCGCTGGAGGCCCAGCGCCGGGGCCATGCGCTGTTCCACTACATGCCGAAGGAGATGAGCCTCCGGCACGGCCGGCTGGTGGCCCGGGCGCGCCCGCTGACGGTGCGGCGCGAGTACGGCAACCACCACAGCTTCGGGCCCGAGGAGGTGCTGGACCTGTCGACGGTGGACGTGATCCTGATGCGCCAGGACCCGCCCTTCGACATGGCCTACATCACGGCGACCCACCTCCTGGAGCACGTGCAGCCGCGCGTGCTGGTGGTCAACGACCCGGCCGAGGTGCGCAACGCGCCCGAGAAGCTGTTCGTGACCCGCTTTCCGGACCTGATGCCGCCCACGCTGATCACCAGCGACAAGCAGGAGGTCCTGGCGTTCCGGGCCGAGCACCGGGACATCATCGTGAAGCCGCTCTACGGAAACGGCGGCGCCGGCATCTTCCACCTGAAGCCCGACGACGAGAACCTGGGCTCGCTGCTCGAGCTGTTCACCCAGCTCTACCGCGAGCCGCTGATCGTGCAGCGCTACCTTCCCGAGATCCGCCAGGGCGACAAGCGCATCATCCTCGTCGAGGGCGAGCCCGTTGGCGCGGTCAGCCGCATGCCGCAGGAGGGCGAGGCGCGGGCCAACTTCCACGCCGGCGGAGCCGCGCAACGGACGACCCTGACCGCCCGCGAGCGCGACATCTGCGCCGCGATCGGCCCGACGCTGCGCGAGAAGGGCCTGATCTTCGTCGGCATCGACGTGATCGGCGACTGGCTGACCGAGATCAACGTCACCAGCCCGACGGGCATCCAGGAGATCAACCGCCTGGACGGCGTGCAGATCGAGGTGACCCTCTGGGACGCCATCGAGCGCCGCGTCTCGGCGCTGCGCGGCGCCTGAGCGCGGCCCCGCGGCCGCCACGGCGCGCCGGCACCGGGGCGGCCTCTGCTCCGTCCCGGGGCTCAGGGCTCCGACAGGAACTCGGCCCAGCCTTCGGAGATCGCCGCCACGGCGGCGTCCATCAGCCGCTTTCCGTGCTCGGGCCGGGCGAGCGAGGGATCCGAGCCGATCCGCCCGTCGGGGAAGCGGCGCCGGAAGTCCCGATGGTCGTGGAAGGCGCCGCGCGGCGCGGTGCCCAGCGCGGCCGGCACGGGCTTGATGGCGTCGGGGAACAGGTGCTGGGTCACCGCGACCTCGGACGGGGTCGCGTGGCTGCCCTCGCGGTCGCCGAAGAGCTCGCGCGAGAGGCGGCCGACGGCCTCGTTCTCCCACCAGCTCACGACCTTCAGCCGCAGGTCCGGCGCCGCCGCGCCGCGCGTCGTGCGCAGCTCGTCGTGGATCTCGTAGAAGGCCGCGCGCACCGTCGCGATGTTGCCGCCATGGCCGTTCACGAACAGGATCCGGGTGAAGCCGTGCTCGGCCAGGGACAGCACCGTGTCGCGGATCACGGCGACCAGGGTCGACGGGCGCAGCGTCAGGCTTCCCGCGAAGGCCATGTGGTGGGCGGCCATGCCGACGGCGATGACCGGCGCGACCATGGCGCCGGTCCGCTCGCCGATGCCGCGGGCGATCGCCTCGGCGCAGATGGCGTCGGTCCCGATCAGGCCGGTGGGGCCGTGCTGCTCGGTCGAGCCGATGGGCACAATGATCCCGGTCGACGTCTTCAGATAGGCCTCGACCTCGGGCCAGGTGCACAGGGACAGGAGCATGGCATGTTCCAGCGGTAGGATCCGGCCGCCATGGGAGCACATCGGCGGCCCGCCGGTAAACCGCCGAACACCGAGAGCGGCACCACCCGCATCAGGCGGCGTCGCGGCAGCCGGCGGGCTTCAGGACACGCCGGGAGGAGGGCGGGTTCGCGGCGAGCTTGTCCGCCGGGCGGACGGGGCGCTTCACCAGCTCGCCCCCGCAGTTCGGGCAGCGCCCGCCCAGCACGCCGTCACGGCAGTCCCGGCAGAAGGTACACTCGAAGGAGCAGATCACCGCGTCCTCGGCCTCGGGCGGCAGGTCCCTGTCGCAGCACTCGCAGTTGGGTCTGAGCTCCAGCACGGCATCGCTCTCCTCGCGGTGGGACCGCGCCGCCGCGGTCCGGCGAGGCCAGCATACAGCGAGTCCGGGTCGAGCGTGCAGAGCCTGCAGAGGCGTACGGGACCTTGGCCCCGGGGGAATCGCCGGAGGCGATTCCAGCCGAACCGGGAAGGCTCTAGAAGGTATAGGTCAGCCCCATCAAGGCGATGGGGTGGGTCTGCTGCTCGACGAGCGGGCTATCCGCGGCGACATCGAGCAGATGCACGATGCCGACGGATCCGCGCAGGCTTATGTCGTCCGTGACGCGATAGCTGACGCCGATGCGGAAAGTGACGTCCTTAAAGCCGCTCGAGGGATCGTACCGCTCCAGCCCGGACGCCGCGGCCTCGCCTGGGCTCACGCCGAAATAGCTGCGCGCGTATTTCGCGCTGGCCCATGTCGTGCCGATGCCGGGCGTGATCGAAAGGCGTTCGGTCGCCTCGACGGGATAGGCGAAGCTCAGACCGGCGATCAGGCCCCGGTCGTCCTCGGTGACGGCCTGGGTGGCGGAGAGCGTCGCAACCGCTCCCCAGTGTCGTGCCGAAACGAAGATCCGCGCTCCCAGAGCATCGTCCACGCCGCCGATGCCCTCGGGCACGTCGTCCCCGTCGTATCCCTGCATCCAGGTGACGCTCGCCCCGAGCGTGAGGCTCGAGGTCCTGAGGATATCGACGCCGATTCCGTCCGCGGTCCTGGCGAAGAAGCGCCCCCACTGCACATCGAAGAGGGGGAGCGGCTGGATCCGATACTCGTCTGAGCCCTCGAAACGCGGCGTTACTCCGGCGCCGGCGCCGAGCGTCACATGATCCGGATCCGGCTCCGAATCCGCGTGTGCCGGCGCCGCCGCGCAGAACGCGATCGAGACGAGAACAAGCCGAGCGCTTGCCAGCAGCGATCGGTGCGGGGCGGTCATTGCCATCACGGGGACCTCACATATAAAGTGCATTGATGCATCTTTAGAGGCCGCACAGGGCGCGAGTCAAGATGCATGAATGTATCTTATTTGGGTGGATGACATGAAGCGACGGCGGCGCGGCGCCGATCTCGAGCGGGCGATCCTGGAAGCGGCCTGGGAGGTGCTTGCGGAACGCGGCTATGCCGGCCTGACGATGGAGGCCGTGGCCGAGCGGGCCGGCACGAGCAGGCCGGTGCTCGCACGGCGATGGAGCCGCAGGGCCGATCTCGCCATCGCGGCGATCGCGGCGATCCGACAGGAGATGACGAATCACCCGCTGGAGGTGCCGGATCTCGGCGATGTCCGCACGGAGCTGCTCGCGTATCTCGACCGCATGGCAGACCGGGCCCAGGCAATGGCAGCCGTCATCACCCTGTTCTCAAGCGAGTTCCAGCGGGAGTTTCCGTCCTCGGCACAGGATCTGCGCAGCGCCCTGCTTGCCAACCGGTCGAGCGCCCTGGATCAGATCCTGGAACGGGCGGTCGGAAGGGGCGAAATCCTGGCCGAGAAGCTGATCCCTCCGGTTGCGTCGCTTCTGACGGATCTCTTCCGCCACCACGCCGTCATGAGCTTCTCGTATGTGGACATGACCGTCGCGGCCCCGCCACCCGAGCTGCGGACCGCATGGGTCGACGCCATCTTTCTGCCGCTGGTCCGCAGCCGATAGGTCTCTGCGTATTCGGCCGCAATCCGTCCCGGCTGACCCGGGCACGGACGCGCTGAAGGAGGAGCCGGCGCCCGAGAGTCAGCCTGTGCTGGCGACATAGCCCCGCATAAGATGCGTTGGTGCATCTTGACAGCGGGCCCGACCAGGATAAGGTGCATCACCGCATCTTGTTTGGAGATGTCCGATGCCAGGCGCCTTAAAGATCACCGCCGCGATGCCACGTCCCCCGTCGCCGGTTGCCCGCCACGTCCGAAGCACCACGGTGGTCCTTCTCCTGGCCCTTCCGGGGTGTGCGCAAGTCCCGACTGACCCGGTGGCGCGCGCGGCCTATGAGGAGGCGAACGATCCCGCCGAACCGGTGAACCGGGTCATCTTCGCCGGTAACCAATGGGTCGACCGCAACCTCCTGCAGCCGCCGATCCGGGCGTACGAGGAATACGTTCCGGACCGCGTCCGTAACAGCGTGCGCAACTTCGGACGCAATCTGGAGGCGCCCAGCATCGCCGTGAACGATGTGCTTCAAGCCAATTTCGACCGCGCCTGGACAACGACGCAGCGATTTGTCGTCAACACCACCCTCGGCGGCGCGGGCTTGTTCGATGTCGCGACCGACTGGGACCTTCCGCATCACGACGCCGATTTCGGGCAGACCTTCGGCGTCTGGGGAATCGGCACTGGACCCAGCATCCAGTTGCCGCTGCTGGGACCATCGAACGTTCGCGATACCGTCGGCACCGTGGCCGGAATTCTGGGCAACCCGCTCGGCTTCGTGCAGGCCGATGCCGTGCAGACCGCTCAGATGGTCGGCTCGGGCACCGACCTGGTGAGCCAGCGCGCCGACATGCTGAAGGTGACCGACGACCTCGAGAAGAACTCGATGGACTACTACGTCGCGTTGCGCAGCATGTACGCCCAGCGCCGCGCGGCCCTGGTCGACGAAGGCCGCTCCGGAGGGCCGACTGCCTCCGAGGAGTTCGAGGTCATCGAGGATATCGGGCCCGTGACACCCGCCGAGCCGTCGATCCAGGACGAGCCCTGAACAGGACGAGCCCCGGGAAGCGGCCAGCTATTCGCCATAGGGCACCCAGATGTTCTTCACCTGGGTCGCGCGCCGCAGGTATTCGCGGCCCTGGCCCTCCACCGGGTCGGCCCAGCGGACCACGCGGCCGTGGTTCACCCAGGTCGCCTTGAGGTTTCCGGCTGAAGCCCGCTCGACCTCCGCGCTGCCCTCGGCCGTGCCGGCATACCAGAGCGCCGCCACGTCGTCGTGCTCGGCCAGGGTCCTAGCCAGCGGCTCGCGGTCGCCGGTCACGATGTTGACGACGCCCGCCGGGACGTCGCTGGTATCCAGCACCTGGTAGAAGTCGGTCGCGACCAGCGGGTGGACGGGCGAGGGCGTCGCGACGACCCGGTTGCCCATGGCAATGGCCGGCACCACCAGCGAGACGAAGGCCAGCAGCGGCGCCTCGTCGGGGCAGCAGACCCCCATCACGCCCCAGGGCTCGTTCATGGCGAGGGTGACGTGCCGCGCACGGGTGGAATGCACCTGGCCGTCGTACTTGTCGGCATGGGCCGCATAGAAGGCGATGCGCCGGATTGCCTGCGCGACCTCGGCCTCCGCGGCCCCAACATCGCCGTCGACCAGCGAGGCGAGGCGGTCGCGGAACTCGGCCGCGCGCGCCTCCAGGTTCTCGGCCAGGTAATAGAGGACCTGGGCCCGGATGTGCCCGCTGGCCGCCGACCAGCCTCCGGCCTTGTGGGCCGCCTCGACGGCGTTGCGGATGTCCTTGCGGCTGCCGAGGCCGGCCTGGCCCGCGGGGCGGCCGTCCACCCCAAGGACCGTATAGCTGTTGCCGGAATCGGAGCGCGCCTGCTTGCCCCCCACATAGAGCTTGGCCGTGCGGTCCAGGCGCACCGGGTCCCCGGTTTGCGGCGCGGTCGGCTCGACCTGGGCCGGGACGGGGTCGGGAACGGGGGCGGGGGCCGCGGAGAAGTCCGCCTTGCGCTCCGCGGGCGCGGGCTGCGCATCCGTCCACACCCGGGACGGCGACAGGTATTCGTGCATGCCCTCGCGCCCGCCCTCGCGGCCGAAGCCGCTCTCGCGGTAGCCGCCGAAGCCTGCGGCGGCGTCGAACAGGTTCGTCGCGTTCACCCAGACGACGCCCGCCTTGACCCGCGCCGCCGCGTCCAGCGCGACGTTGATGCTTTCCGACCAGACCGAGGCCGCGAGCCCGTAGCGCGAGTTGTTGGCGAGCGCCACGGCCTCGTCGGGCGTGCGGAAGCTCATGCTGACCAGCACGGGGCCGAAGATCTCCTCCTGGGCGATGCGCGAGGCCGGCGCCACGCCGGTGAACAGCGTCGGCGGGAAGAACAGCCCGGCCGGGGGCAGCGGGGCACTCGGCTGCCAGCAGGCGGCGCCCTCGCCGCGGCCGTGCTCGACGAGCTCGCGGATCCGGGCCAGTTGGGATTCGGCCACGATCGCGCCGATGTCGGTCGACTTGTCCAGCGGGTCGCCGACGCGCAGCGTGTCCATACGGGCGCGCAGCCTGTCGTGGAAGCGCTCGGCCACGGCCTCCTGGACCAGCAGGCGCGAGCCCGCGCAGCAGACCTGGCCCTGATTGAACCAGATGGCGTCGACGATCCCCTCGACCGCGCCGTCCAGGTCGGCGTCGTCGAAGACGATAAAGGGCGACTTGCCGCCGAGCTCCAGCGAGAGCTTCTTGCCGGTGCCGGCCGTGGCCCGGCGGATCAGGCGCCCGACCTCGGTGGAGCCCGTGAAGGCGACCTTGTCGACCTGCGGGTGGGCGGCGATCAGCGCGCCCGTGCCCCCGTCGCCGGTGACGATGTTCACGACGCCCGGCGGCAGGCCGGCCTCGCGGCAGAGCTCCGCGAAGGCGAGGGCCGAGAGCGGCGTGTGCTCGGCCGGCTTCAGGACGACGGTGTTCCCGGCGGCCAGCGCCGGCGCCACCTTCCAGGCCAGCATCAGCAGCGGGAAGTTCCAGGGGATGATCTGGCCGCAAACGCCGACCGGCCCATGGCCCGGGAACTCCGTCTCGGCCAGCTCGGCCCACCCGGCATGGTGGTAGAAGTGGCGCACGGCGAGCGGAACGTCGATGTCGCGGCTCTCGCGGATCGGCTTGCCGTTGTCCATGGTCTCGAGGACCGAGAAGAAGCGCTCGCGCTTCTGCAGCAGCCGGGCGATCGCGTAGAGGTGGCGGGCACGCACATGCCCCGGCAGCGCGGACCAGGCCGGGAAGGCCCGGCGCGCGGCGGCCACCGCGGCATCGACGTCGCCGGCGCCGCCCTGCGCGCAGGTGGCGAGGCGCGTCCCGCGGGCGGGGTCCACGACCTCGAAGCTCCCGCCCTCGGCAGGCTCGGCGAAGCTGCCGTCGATGAAGTGGCGGAACCGGCCCTCGTGCCGCCGGAGCCAAGCCAGCACGTGGTCATTGGCTTCCGGGGCGACGCCGTAGTCCATGGTCCCGAGGATCTCCTTGACGCTGGGCATGGGGCTTCCTTATCCGAGGGCGTGGTGGGCGTCGGACGCGTAGCGGCCCGTGACGAAATGCTCGAGCTGGCGGTCGATGTCGCCGAGCAGCGAGCTCGCGCCGAGCCGGAAAAGGTCCGGCTGCAGCCAGTCGTTGCCGAGCTCCTCCTTCATCAGGATCTGCCAGGCCAGCGCATCCTTCGCGGCCTTGATGCCGCCCGCGGGCTTGAAGCCGACCACGGCCCCGGTCAGGGACCGGTACTCGCGGATCGCGCGCGCCATCACCAGGCCGACCGGCAGGATCGCGTTCACCTCCTCCTTGCCGGTGGAGGTCTTGATGAAGTCCGCCCCGGCCATCATGGCGACCATGCTGGCCCGGTGGACGTTGCGCAGGGTCCTGAGATCGCCTGTCGCGAGGATGGCCTTCATGTGCGCCTCGCCGCAGGCCTCGCGCATGGCCCGCAGCTCGTCGTAGAGCGCGCCCCAGTTCTGGTCGAGGACGTGGGCGCGGGTGATCACGATGTCGATCTCCCGCGCGCCCTCGCCGACCGCGTAGCGGATCTCGGCAAGGCGCAGGGGCAGGGGCATCAGCCCGGCCGGAAAGCCCGTGGCGACCGAGGCTACCGGAATGCCGGAGCCCTCCAGCGCCTTCACGGCCGGCGCCACCATGGTGGGATAGACGCAGACGGCGCCGACCAGCGGCATGGCGTCGAGGCCGAGCGCTCCGACCAGGTCCTCGCGCAGGGGGCTGCGCGCCTTGGCGCAGAGGCGCTGCACGCGCGCGGGCGTGTCGTCCCCGGCCAGCGTCGTCAGGTCGATGCAGGTGATCGCCTTGACCAGCCAGGCGGCCTGCCATTCCTTCTTCACGCTGCGCCGGGTGGTCAGCGTCGCGGCCCGGCGCTCGACGGCGCTGAGGTTCACGCGGCCGGCCTCGACCCAGTCTGTGCGCAGGGGGATACCCTCGTTGCGCGGCCGTCCGGACACGGCGTGCCCGCCAAGCCGGGGGACGGCACCCTCGCCGGGGGTTGGCTGCACCTTCAGGACGGGTTCAGCTGGCATGGCTGTGCTCCATCGATGGGTTGCGCTCCCGTCTAACGGGCAACGGCGCACTGACGTAGCCGGCGCGAACACGGCTCCGGCGGCTCGCCGGAACCTCCCGGTCGCGCGCATGGACGGACCGCGCGCATGGGCGGCGCCAGCCGGATCGTGGCGTTGCGGGAGCGTCCTAGCATATTCGCGGAGCGGACGCGCAGTGGGATCGCAGCGGGGATCGCCATCTCCGCGGAGAGCATCCTTCCCGCTAGCGGTCCAGCCGGCGGTGCTGGCCGGGCGGGAGCTGCTCCAGCACCGCGAGCAGGACGCAGAGCAGCGCCGCGAGCATCAGGATGGCCGCGCCGGCATGGGACAGCTCCCACTGGAGGCGCAACCTCTCCCAGTCCGCAGGCTGGTGGGTCCAGTTGCCTGTCGCCCGGTTGGCGGGAAAGGTCCAGGCAAAGAAGACCGCGAGGTTCGCCGCCACCAGCAGCCCGCCAGCCAGGGCCCAGCCGGAAGGACGCCCATGCCGGCGCAGCACCAGCGCCAAGGCCAGGTTCGCCGCGAGGGCGGCGAACAGGACGATGCCGAACAGGTTCCAGCCGGCATAGATCTGCTGGGCGGTGAAGTAGTCCGCCCGGTCCAGACCGATCTTGTTGGGAAGCGCCGCCAGATGGGCACCGCCGGGCACGAGGGCGAGCGCTGTCAGCAGAACGGCCAGGAACAGGGCAATCCGCGGGGTCATGACGTCGCTTCTCCGATGCCGCGCGGCGCCGGCCGCTTGAAGCCCGTCGGCCGCACGCCAAGATCCCCCTACGTGCCGTGCTTTCGTCAAGGCACCGGAAGGAAGAAGGCACCGGAAGGAGGCGCACCATGTGGATGCCGAGCACGTTCCCGGACGGCACGCCGGCAGGAGGCTACTTCCTGCTGAGCGGCTCCTGGAGGGCGGACGTCAGGCCCGAGGCGAACGGGTTCAAGTGGCAGGTCACCGGAGAGGACGAGACCAAGGAAGGCCGCTCCGCCACCCTCGAGGCGGCCAAGGCGGCCGCCATGCACGCCATGCTGGAGCTGGAGTCGCCAGGCTTCGGCTGAGGCCGCCCAGGGCAAGGCAGAGGGTGCGGGGCAGAGGGGGCGGGCAAGGGGCTCAGGAAGGCCGGAACAGGTCCGTGACGTCCTCCTCGCCCGGCAGGGCCAGGATCCTCACGGAGACGTATTCGGATTCGAGCCCGTCATTCGCGAGTTCGCGCACCATGTCCTCGACCTCGTGGCCGAACAGGCCGGCGACGGTGACGGGGCCGCCGCCGCCTTTCATGGCGAGGACGACGGCATAGACCCCGCCCGCGCCGCGGCGCTCGCCGCGTCGTGCGGGCCGGCCGCGTGGCGCTCGGTCGACGACGGGCCCGACGCTCTCCGCGCGCGCCAGCGCCGTCCGCACGATGTCCACCAGCGCGTCCGCCGCGAAGGGCTTGAGCACGACGACGGCGCCGGCGGCCGAGAGCCGGGCGAGGGAGGCCCGGACGTCGTCCCGGTCGGGATGGCCCGTCATCACCACGGCTGGAATGCCGGGCCGGCGCGCACGCAGCGCGTCGAATAGGGCAGAGCCGTCCATCTCGGGCATCAGCACGTCGGTCAGCAGCAGGTCCACCGGCTCCTGCTCGGCGAAGGCCAGCGCCTCGGCCCCGTTGCTTCGCGTCGTCACCGCGAAACCGGCATCCGAGAGCATGTTCTCGAGCACGAACGCCAGCCGCGGCTCGTCCTCGGCCAACAGGATGTGCGGCATCGCCCACTCCGATGAAGCAGCCTCGGCTCCGCAGATTATCGTTTCCGCCGCCGGGCGAAATCGGCCATTCGGCAAATCGCGGCCCTATGCATGGGTGCGGATTGCCGCCGGCGCTCCGCCCGGAAGGAGGCGAAGCGAAGGGAGAAGAGGCGGCCCCGCGCTGTGCGCGGAGCCAGTTTCACAGGGAGGAATGCTGCGGCGCGACGGCGGACCCCGCTGGGCGGTGGCCGCCGTCGCGCACTTCCTAGGACAACCCAGAATGCGGTCCTTGGGCCATGGGCCATTAGAACAAGACCGACGTCGGCGATCCGCTGAACCTCCGCCGGAAGATCCTCCGTGCCAGCCTCAGCCGAACCTGCGCCACCAGGGCAGTCGTGCGCGCGCCAGCTCCGCTGCAAGGCGGTCGCGCTCGGCGCGGAGCTGCAGGTGCTCCTCGATCTCGGCCTCGCGCTCGCGGTGCAGGGCGTCGCGGCCCGCGCGCTCGCGCTCCAGCCGGTCGGACTGGTCGCGCGCCAGACGCTCGGCGGCCTCGGCGCGGCGCTGCAGGTCGGCCACCGCCTGCGACGCCTCGGCGCGGACCTCCTCCAGCTCGGCGCGCAGGCGCGCGATCTCCTCGCCATGAGCCTCGCGCTCACGCGCGGCCTCGTCCGCGGCGGCGGCCATGTAGCGCTCCACCAGCTCGGTCAGCAGGCGCAGCTTGTCCGCATGGGACTGCCGCTCGGCGGCACGGTCGCGCCGCTCATGGTCCAACGCCTCGCGCAGGGCAGCGACCGCGGCCGACGGGCTCAGCGCGAAGCCCGGTTCGGCCTGTCCGCCCCGTCCGAAGCGTTCGTCCGGCCCGGCCTGTTCGAGGCCGAGGGCCGCGAACGTTTCGCCCCGCACGCCGCCCGGCGCGTGTTCGATCTGCGCCAGGGGCACCAGGATACGCGCCCGCCCCTCGGCGTCGTTGCTCTTGAGCCACCCGGCACGCTTCGCCTTCATGCGCGCGCCGTCGACGGATACGCCCAGGCGCTCGGCCAGGGCGGCATAGGTCATCCAGACATGTTCGGGCGCAGCCATGCCCAACCCCGCACGGTTCGGCCCGAACGGCACGCGGCCGGGGTTCGGCCGCCCGAACGCCGGTCGGACGGCATTATCAATCCCGTGCGCCCGCGTGCCGGTCAAGTCCGGCACGCGTGACGCGTGCATCGGGCCATGCGGAGGAGGTCGGGACAGCACCCCCTGCCGGAGCTACACCGTCGGCACCGTCCCGCCGTCGATGACGTGCTCCGCGCCGTGGATCGCCGAGGCCCGGTCCGAGGCCAGGAAGGCGATGAGCTCCGCGACCTCCTCGGGCCGGGACGGGCGTCCTAGGGGGATGCCGCCGAGCGCGTCGAGGATGCTCTGGCGCGCGTCCTCGATCGTTCCGCCGGTGCTGGCGGCGATCCGTTCCATCAGGGCGTCCGAGGCTTCCGTATGGATCCAGCCCGGCGAGACGACGTTGACCCGCACACCCCTGGGACCGAGCTCCTTGGACAGCGCCTTGCTGTAGGTCGTCAGGGCGGCCTTCGCGGCGGCATAGGCGGTCGTCGATTCGTGCAGCGGGAGCCGCCGCTGGATGGACGAGACGTGGACGACGGCGCCATGGCGGCGCTCGATCATCTGCGGCAGCAGGGCCCGGTCGAGCCGCACCGCCGCAAGCAGGTTCAGGTCGAGCTCGGCGTGCCAGTGATCGTCCGTCAGGGCCGCGAAGCCGCCGCCCGGCGAGGCCGAGCCGCCCAGCACGTGGACCAGCACGTCCACGCCGCCGAGCTGCTCCATCGCCGCCTCGGCGAGCCTCCTGGTCCCCTCCGGGGTGCTCAGGTCCGCCTCCACGAGCCGGGCGCCCGGCATGCCGTCGCCACCGCGGCGCGCGGCCGTCATGACATCGGCCCCGCCCGCGACGAATCGCCGGACGGTGGCGAGGCCTGCACCCCTGGTGCCGCCGGTGACGACGACGCGGCGGCCCTGGAACTCGACTGGATCGATGCGGGCGGACATCATGCGATCTCCAGCGCGGCGATCGCCCCGTCCTCGAGCCTGAACCGGAAGGCAACGCGGATCGGGCTGCCGCGGAAATCGCCAGCGGTCGGGCCCTCCACCACGATGCGGCCGTCCTCTTCGCGCCAGGCTTCGGGGCTGAAGACCGCCCGGTTGGCGAGAATCGCCGTCCGGATCCAGGCCCCGAGCTCCGCGCGGCCCTCGTGCCGCCCGCCGTCGTCGAGGACCACCGCTTCCAGCGCGAAGGCCGCGAGCATTCCATCCGCGTCGAGCCGGGCGTTCGCCTCGACATAGGCGGCGATCGGGGGTGGCAGGTTCTTTTCCATGATCTTTCCCTCCGGGATTGCGTTGTGCCGGAGAGAAGCTGCGGATAGGCTCACGAAATGACAAGAACCGACAAAAAAGTAAGGGACTTACCCGAAGGTAAGCGTACATCCTACACGCCGCACTCGGCCGCCGAGGGCGTGCAGAACGTGCTCCGGGTCCTCGAGGGCCGGTGGAAGCTCGTGATCCTGTTCCAGCTGTTCGGCGGCAAGGTGCGGCGCTTCTCCGACCTCGAGCGCGCCATCCCGGGCATCAGCCAGAAGATGCTGATCCAGCAGCTGCGCCAGCTCGAGAACGACGGGGTGGTCGGACGCATCGTCCACCATCAGGTCCCGCCGAAGGTCGAATATCACCTGACGGAATGGGGCCAGTCCTTGTGCCCGGCGCTGGACGCCCTGCTGATCTGGGCGGAGGGAGCCCCCGCCGGGATCCGGTCGCGGCTGATCGACGATGCTCCGGGCTACGAGGCGCAGAGCACGGAAGCAGGCGGCGCGTAAATACCCGGAGCCTCAGGCCGTGGCGCTTTCGGCCTGCGCGGCTCCAAAGGGTCGAGGCCCCTGGCAGCGGGCCGTGATCCCGCGTACCATCGCGTGCATCGGACCACGGGTGGGGTGCGCCTTGGTTGCACGGGTGAACACGGTCGCCTTCGACGGGATCTCCGTGACCGAGGTCGAGGTCCAGGTGCTGGTCTCCAGCGGGCTGGTCGCCTTCACCCTGGTGGGCCTGCCCGACAAGGCCGTGGCCGAGAGCCGGGAGCGCGTGCGCGCGGCCCTGCACGCGCTGGGCCTGTCGCTGCCGGCCAAGCGGATCACGGTGAACCTGGCGCCTGCCGACGTGCTGAAGGAGGGTCGGCATTCTACGGCATGCGCGACATATCATACCCGTAAGTCATTGAATCCGCGTTCATTTCTCAGACCCGTCGCCGAATATGATATCCACAGAGGAGCGGTGCGCTAGCACATCCAAAGGACGAATAGACTCGGCGCCTACGTACGCGCAAGCTGTATCGAGGTGACGCGGCGGGAGCGACCTTGATGCTCGAGGCGGCCATGGTGAACGGCAAAGCCCCAGTGGCTGAGCTCTTCGGTCGGACCTACTCCTTTGCCGATCTGGTCCCGCTCTATGGAAGAGTCTTCGCGACGGACCTTGCCCGCGCTTGGCAGCAGCACTGTGCATTGCACGGCCGGCAAGTCACCGAGAAGCGGCTGGCGGCGGTAAAGCGCATTCTCAATTGGCTGGCTGCCCAGGATCTTGAGCATCCAGGGTCAGCGGCGGGTCAAGCCTTTCGCGACCTACGGGATGGGCGGGGGCGTCTCATAGACCCGGTCGACTGGCGAGATACAGTGAATGCATTCTGCGATCGGCTCAGGGATACCTCTTGCACCGAGGTCATTGAGTCGCCGAATGTCCTGACCCGTCGAAGCATCATTCACTTCCTGTCCGCCGGTCTCAGGGCGCTGGCAGACGAGGGGCTGATGCCCCATGTAGGGCCTCTTAGGAGCTTCGGTAAGGGCAAGCTCTCCGGGGGGAACATCCCGTCGCTTGCCGAACTCACACCGGGCCGAAGGGGACGACAGACATTCCCGACGCCGCTCCCGAACAAGTCCATCAACGAACTGGCCGAACTTAATAGGAAGCGGCTCGCCGCGTTGCGCGGCTGCGCTGTGCGTCAACTGGTGGATGAGTACCAAGTGTTTAAGCGAGGCCAGGAGTTGATGGCGAGGGACGACTTGCCAGAACCGGCCGACTTCGAGACGGCACTAGCGACCCGGAAGCTAGCCAAGCTGATCCAGATCCTTCCTCGTGACACTGACGGTCAACTCGGTGGCTTGCTTCGATTCGTGAAGACTCGCCGGGATAACTGCCTTTTCGTGCGGATCGAAAAATACCCGATGCAGCAATTGGTTGCTCGGCTCGGCGGGGCAACCAACGTTGTCAGGCATCTCGAGAGCACGGTGACGGCGCTCCTGGCCGCCTACACCATCGCGATGATCGACACTGGCTTCGATATCGGAGCCTGCGACGACCTAGCGGCCAATCCGTTCGCAGGCAGCGTCAATCGCGGCAGGCAGCGCGTCACCACCGTCTCCGCCATCAAGCTGAGGGCTGGGGGCAAAATCGCAGAGGCGACGCTGGTCGAGGGAGAAGCGGATCTGATGGTGAAGGTCCCGGGCCAGGACGTATCCGGCGTGGCGGCGATCAAAATGTGGCAGGAGATGGTCGCCCCGCTTAGGGAGCGGGCTGAACGCGCCGCCAACCCGGCTGCCGGCAAACTGTGGCTGATGGCCGGAGACTCCCTCAATCAGGGCCCGATCAGAGTGTGTGACCCGGTCGCCTTTAAGGGCGAGTGGAACCGCTTCCTGAAGAGGATTGAGGACGACAAGGTGATCGGAGGATTGCCAATCCAACGCAGGATGATCCGCCCGACGGTGCTCCAAGTGCTCTCGGCGGACAATGACTTCGACCATACTTTGGCCCAGGCTAAAGCCAACCACTCCGGCTCTGGGATGACCATGCGCTACCTGAGTGCGCCGTGGTTCCGCGCCGAACTCGCCAGACGGATCCGCGAATTCCAGGTCCTGTACGAGGCGGCAGCTCTTGGCGAAATCCAGGACGTCGCTTCGAAGCTAGGCATCTCAGCGGCCGCTCTTGAGAGGCGCCAGCGCACGGCCCTGGACACGGGCCTCGGCTTCATTTGCTTGGACCCCACTCAGGGCATCCAGCCGGGCGTCTCGCCAGGTGAGCAATGCCTTCAGGTGGACGCATGCGCCACCTGTTCGTTGCGTAGGTTCGTGCCCACCGACGAGGGCTTGGTTTCACTGGTCCTGTTCAACCGTGCCATCAAGTCCCAGGAGGAGTCGTTTAGGTCGCGAAATCCGGAGCGCTGGGAGGCTGTCTGGCTCCCTTACCTCGCCCTGACGGAGGCGATAATCGGCAAACTGATGGACGGGCCCTACAGGGTCAAATTCCGCCGAGCGGAAGCGGAAGCCATGAAGCGCACCGTCGAAAGGACCGCAGCAATGATCCGGATCTGGTGAGGACCCGAGAAATGCCGAGCGCCCGCGATGCACATCCGAATTGGCAGCCGCCTGGGCAGCCCGATGACGTGCTGGCTAGACTGCCGCACCCGGTCTGGCTGGTGAATGGATCTGTGCTCGATAATGCCTGGACCATTCGGACAGACGATCACCGGTTGAAGCGAAGCGCTACAGTCACCATCCGATTCGATGTACCATTAGCGCCGGGCCCGGTGCTGCTAACCGATCCAAGTTTCGGGCGAGATCTTCTCACCGCCAAGCTCTATGCGTACTGGGGTCTCTCAGCTTCAGACGGATGGCGCAGTGAGGCGCTCGTGACCCTTATCGATGTAAACGCACTGTTCACCCTCGTTCGATGGCGGGTGAGTCGAGGCGTTGCATGCATGGCCGATCTAGGCCGCGAATGGTACGAGGATTTCTGCCAGAGCCTGCAGCGCAGAGGACTGGAAGGATTAGTCGACTCTGAAGGTCGCATGCGCGCCTATCTGGCAGAAATAGACGCGGGCTATGAGGAACTCCCCGTGCGGCTCAAGGGAAGGAAGCGCTTCCTCTATTTGGATGAGGTCTACCGCCGGATCGGGTTCGTGAACAGTCGGCAGGTTTCGGATGAGGCTCGATTGGCATTGCTCACCGCCGCGCGCTCGCGAGGCCTCGGATTTTTTGAGCCCTCCAGGGCGCTTGACGAGAGCGACCAAGCTGAAGGTGATGGTCGGCTATCCTGCATGCGGATGGCCCCCCTAATCGCCGTTTGGGAGCGCCTATACTCGGTCCGCCATCGCATGCCGCATGATCCGATGGAATTTGATGCCTTCGAGGGGGGCGGATCTCCCTTCCGGGTTGCGGTTGCGCTAGGTTCACCACTTTCAGGGCGAACAAAGACAATACCTGCTGAGCAAGCCTGCTTCCTTATCGACAGAGCGCTGCGCTGGGTACTGCTTTACTCAGAAGACCTTGAGAAGGTTCTGACATCATTCAAGAATAATTTTAGATCATTTTCGCGTTATAGCTACGAAACTCGTTTATCTGCGAGCTTGGACGCTTCGTTTTCCGGATTTTTCCCCAGGCACCTAGGCCCGGCTGCGGTGGGCGCGCCATGGCCACTCAACTCGACCGCGATTGGTCCAATGCGGATGACGAACCGTCAGAAGGGTGTCGGGCTCCGTGCCGCAATCCTGGAACTCCTGCCGGCGGCCGCTGCAATCGTTATAGCCACTTTTTCCGCCAGACGTAGCGAGGAGATCGCATCCCTGAGGGCTGGGTGCCTGACCCGTGGAGAAGATGGCGAGGCTTGGCTTGGGACATGGATCGCAAAGACCAAGCGGGACTCCGACCTGATCCCCGTGCCGGAAGTCGTCGCAAAGGCCGTAGGGATACTCGAGCGCCTCAGTTCTGTGGCGCGCGAACGAGAGGCGGTCCCCTGGATTTTCAATCTGACGGAGATTCTGCGGGATGACCGCCATGTGAAGTTCGACCTGCCTCGGAAGCTGATGGACTTTGCGCGTTTCATCCACGTACCGCTGCTCGCAAACGGTACCGAATGGGTCTTTAGTCCCCATCAGTTCCGCAGGTTCTTCGCAATCACCTATTATTACCGGTTTAGAAACCCCTCGCTCACTGCCCTATCGGATTTTATGCGCCACCACGATCCGGACATGACGCGCCGCTATATCACTGAGGCCGCCGGCGGAGGCCTTATCCGGATGGCCGAGGAGCGACGGATCGCAGCCGTATCGTCAACTGACCGACGTACACTGGCAGAGAAGCAAAGAGCATTCAGTGACTTCCAGGAGGTTGGGGCCGAATTCCGGGCGGATCGGTACAAAGCAGTAGCCTGCGGGCGCGAGACGCTTGGAGGGTTCGGCGGCGAACGACTAAAGACAGAGCTACAAGAACTCGTGCGTCAGGCCAAACGTATGGTGGAGGTCCGGTCGGCACGGGGAACCGACCTTGAGCAGACATTTGACGAACTCCTGATCGAGTTCGTGAAACCGCGCCGCCTTGAGCCGAAC
The DNA here is from genome assembly GCF_017355985.1 of Arenibaculum pallidiluteum. Lineage (GTDB taxonomy): Bacteria > Pseudomonadota > Alphaproteobacteria > Azospirillales > Azospirillaceae > Arenibaculum > Arenibaculum pallidiluteum. The sequence continues at coordinate 7,021 of NZ_JAFIQU010000021.1, read as the reverse complement.
GGAATGGGGCACTCGTATTGCAAGTGCTCTGGGGATCACGGAGACCTCGCAGTGGCCGCCTGCCTCAACGCGAGGCAAGCGGCGGGTGGCGACGTGACGGGCGCAAGCGGCCCAGACCATGCATATGCCGCCGACATGACCTGCTCCTCTTGCCCACACAATGTGCAGTTCACAGAGAACCGCGCCTACTGGGACGACCAGGTTACGGCAGACGAGGCGACGGCTGCATCGGCCTCGGGCTTGCTCGCTACGGTGGCAGCGGCCCGTGCAAAGGCAGGAAGATGCCATATCCAACGTTGCTTCCTCGATGTGAGGCCGATCGTGGACCCGCTAACCTTGGATTGGACGCTTGATGCCGAGTCCCTCTGAGCGGGCTGCGATGACCAGGGCGTCGTTCCAGCGAAAGATCGAGCTCCTGGAGCAATGGGCTGCGGACGGTGTTCCACCGGGTCAGGTCTGGCCTGCAGGCCCGACGTCGCTGGCCCGTTGGCATGACGACGAACTCTGCGTTTACCGGTGGGTCAGTCCCAACGTCGCCTCACCCAAGGGTCGAAACGCCGATCTGCGTGCCCGGTTCGACGCCGCCGTGTCCGCTATTGCTGTCGCGCAGGGCCGAACCAGGGGTATGGCCAAGCTGCGCGCGGAGAATGCCGCGTTAAAGGCGAGGAACCGTCAGCTATCCGCTCAGGTCGTGGAGATGATCGAGCGGTTCATGACGCTTACGAACCTGCTTCAGCAACAATCCTATCTCCGACGACAGCAGGAAGCCGGCCGTCAGGCACCCAACGTGACGCCCCTCTGGGGTTCGGCCATGGGCGCCGAGAGTACGAAGGACCGAAAGAGGTGAGGATGAACGGACAGCCGTCCCACCCGCATTCCATTGCCGGCGAGATTGTGCCGGTCGGGATCACGCGGTGCCCGGACGGATTCCGTCTCGGCGAGAGGGACTTGTCTCGTTTCCCGGTCGTCACCGGCGCCGATGGGCGTGTGTCCGAACCGATCGTAGCGTACCTGATCGAGCGGCGGCTTTGGCAGAACGCGAGCCAAGGCACGCTGCTGCAGGAAGCTTATGTGCTCAAGGACTGGTGGTCCTGGCTCGCGGCCTGCGGGCTGGACTGGCAGTCGGCGAGCGACGAGGACCTCCGGAAATGGGCCATGGAACGGGAAGGCCGGGTTTCCGTCAGAAGAAACCAGGATTGTCTGGACGTGCTGGCCCGGTTCTACAGGTTCGTCAGGACAGGCCTGCGCCTGTTCGCAGTGGGCCTGTCTGATGATCCCACACGCCGGGGCATCGTGACGTCGATCGAGCCGATAGAATTGGTATCGACCTCCTCGCGAGGCCGCGTGGTGCGTAGGTTCCGCACGCGCTTTCGCTACGCGACGGTTCCCGCTCGCGTGCGCGGCAGCCGCCCGACACCGAGCCCCGAGGAAGTCGTCCGGGTGCTCGACGAACTCGCCGATCAGGCGTGCTCGTACGTCGCCGCCAGAGACTATCTTTGCGCCCGATGGATGAGCGAGGCGGGCCTCCGCCGGCAAGGTGTTGCGGGCTTGACGCTCCGTTCGTTGGAGACAGCGCTGGCCGAAGTGGGATGGCGTGCGCCGGCTGGTGGCCTCAATTCACTTTCCGGCAATGCGGATGCGCGCCGGTCACTCGCCACCCATCTCGACAGAATAGAGGAAAGCGGTCGCAGGCTGCTGTTCGTCATCGTCACCGAAAAGAGCAAGACTCGCTCCGCCCCGGTGAGCTTTGGGCTGCTGTCCGCGACGCTCGACTTCGTCTGGGACCAGCGTGCCACTCTTCTCAATGATTTTAGGAAAATTGGTAAGAATCCTGCTGACGGCCTTTGGCTTTCCAGGCGCTCCGGGTGCCCCCTGTCCGCCGGCGCGATCTCGGACAAAATTAAGGACGCCTTTAATCGTGCCGGCGTCTTAGGAAGCGGGCACCGCCTTCGGGCCAGATTCGCGCAAGACAGCGTCCGCCGCCGCTACCTTCTGACCCGAGCCCGCCTAGGAAAAGCTTGGCGGCCTGAGGAGGTTCTAATTCCCGTTGCGGACGAGCTCGGCCACAGCGGTCTCTCTTCACTTCAGCACTACCTGAACGGTGCGTTGCGCGAGCTTGGCGCTTTGGATGGGCAGCCGGTAGTGGTGAACGACAAGTCGCAGGTTCCCTTGGTAGAGGAACTTATTGCAAGACTCGATGACGGAGAAAACGGGCTGGTGAATGAGCTTCGAAGGCTGCTTGAAAAGCACGGCTCCTGACGGGGTGCGCTGCACTTAATTTGGCACCGCCCCCTTTTTAAAGAGGCTAATATCCGCAACGTCTGAGAACTGCATCACCATGGAGTTCGGTTTTGATCCCCGAGACTGTGTCTGGTGATCTCCTCATCGCGGGGAGGTGGAGCGGGATCTGGGACGCCGCAGCAGAGACCAGAACGGGTGGTGGCAGACCGCACCTACTCGCAGGCGGTAATCTGGGTCTACCTGTGCCGGCGCCAGCGCTGCGAGCGCGGCTCGGTCATCCTGACCAGCAACCCGGGCTTCGGCAGCTGGGACCAGGCCTTCGTCGGCGCCGCCGTGTTCACGGCCGCCATGCTCGACCGGCTGCTGCACCACTCCACGATCGTGCAGATCGGCGGCGAGAGCTTTTGCCTGAAGGACAAGCGCCGCGCCGGCATCGTCGCCCGGCCGAAGGAGATGGCCTGAATGCGTCGCCGCCCAGGGCGGGGCTCGCCCCGCCCTGGGGCAAAGGAGGGTGGGTCATTTTACAACCGGCGACACCCCCCAACCTGGGTCAGATTTCAACCGGCGTTGACACGCTCGCGATTGGCTGCGCAGTCCGCCAAGGTTCGCGGGCCGCTGGGACCTCGGCTGCGGAATAATCGCGCCGATGACCGGTTGCAGGTGGCCGCTCTCGGCGTCCAGCCGCTCCGCCGGCACCGCGCCGGTCGTCCCATGCACACGCTCGTTGGCGGCGTCGCGATCGACGGCCAGCCCGTCCTGGGCGTGGCGGCTGGCCAGCGGGCACCCAGAGGCTGGCGCGCAGATAACGGATGAAGCGCTCCACCTTGCCCTTGCTCTGCGCTCGGTACGGCCGGCACAGCCGTGGCCGGAAGCCATGGTAGCCCGCGAAGTCAAGGAAGGCCGGATGGAAGCGATGGCGTCCCCCGGCCTTAGGCGTCGCGCCCGATCACCACCGTCTTGATGTTGTCGTAGAGAACCTCGCGCGGCACCCCGCCGAAGGCCAGGATGGCGCGCTCGTGGCAGACATCAGCGTCTCGACCCGCTCGACGCCCACGAACTCGACATAGGCCGCCCGGCTCCAGCCCAATGTCGCCACGAACACCGACAGCCGATCAGCGCCGCGCCGGATGACCGCCCAATCCACCTGCATCTGCCGGCCGGGATCGGTCTCGAAGCGAACCACCGGCTCGGGCGGCGCAGCGGGCCTGAGTGAAGCGACGAACAACTTGAGCGTCGTGTAACCGCCCGCATAGCCACGCTCGCGGCATTCGGCCAGCAGCACGCTGACCGGGATCGCGTCCGGCGCCGCGGCCGCCATCCGGCCCGCGATGTAGTCTTTGTGCCCGTCGAGTTTGCTGGGCCGAGGCGGACGCGGCTGGTAGCGCCCCGCCTCGGGCTTGCGCAGATAGCGCCACACCGTGTTGCGCGACAGCCCCAGTTACCGGGCGATCTCCCGAACGCCCTTCTCGTGCTTGACCAGCACCCGGATCTCCAGCGACATCTCACCTCCGATCATCCGGCCCCCCTGCTCTCCGTACGAAGAGCCCAATCTATCGGTGAGTCAGGTGTCAGTCGGCGACTGGGTCAGTTTTCCATCGGCGGCTACAAACGCAACCAGATCAAGTGCCTGTTCGGCCGGATCGAGTACTTCCGCCGCTTCGCGACCACTATGTGAAGCTCGCGGCCAACTACCTGGCCGTAGTCAAGCTGGCGACCCTCCGCCTCCGGCATAGGCTTTGAGAGCAGACTTCACGCGCCAGACCGGCGGCCAAGCGCCCGGCGGTCCATGTGCGGGCTCAGCCCGAGTGGTCCAAGTCGACGGATATGCCCGCTACTGGGTGCTGGCTGAGATAGGCGCAGTGCGTCTGGCATGTGCTGGGCCATTGTACGCTGACGCACCTATACGATCCGCACGGCCAGCGCCATGGCAGTCGCGATGGAGGCGCTGGTCCGCATTGCATAGCTGGACGAGATCGCGGCTGAGATCAGCGGGCGCCCGGACCGAAAGGGCTTGGGCGAGCACCGGGGCCGCGTGATGCCGCTGGTACGAGATCTGGGATTTGCCTCAAGCCGCGCTTCGCCGCAGAGATCTCAGCTTGATGACGTTGAGGCTAGCAGGCAGAGTGTGACGGCCCACTCTCGAACGGATTACTAGACATTGCGCATCTTCGTCCAAGGTCCGACCCGTCGTCCGGAGCCCGTCCCCGAATTGGATGCGTGGCTGCTGGTTGAAAATACGTGGAATGATTTCGGTTATCGGACGCTTTATGACGTCTACCAGATGTCCAAGAAGAAGCGTCTTATCGAAATCGGCGGAATTAAAATCTTGAAGATGGGGCAGTCAAAAGCGGAGCTTCCACTCCAACGGGGCGAACTTCGGTCCGGCAGGCTCCCGGATGATTGCGGATCTCTCGGCTCTGACCTTGATTATTACGCAGGCTTAAGCAAATTGGGTATCGTCGAAGCGCATGAAATATTACGGCGTTTCAACGACTTAGCAGCGGATAGTAACAGACGGATTCGCTTTGAGGACCAAGACGGCTTCGGAACTTCACTGCACAGGGACCGAAGCGATGTAAATACTTATTACGACGACGCTATGTCCGTAATCGAAAGTGGGGGGCTTCCTCCAGAGCCCAGAGGGTGGGAATTTTCCTTCGCGCCCAGTCTTGATGCACCTCCCATCCGGTTTCGATTTGGTCGCCCGGATGGTAAGGAGATGCCTCGATTTGGCGCACAGCCGCCGCGGCGGATGGTCGTGTTGGTTGGTGCCAACGGCGTCGGCAAGACCCATTTACTCGCATCGCTAGCAAGGCTCGCCTACGCGCCACCTGGAGAGCGCGATGAACTTGCGAATGAAGGTCGTTTCGTGGGCTCCCCGGCGTTTCCAGGTATATTGGCCGTAGCGTACAGCGCTTTTGACACATTTCTGCCCCCAAAACTGCGGGGTGATGATCTGGAGGAGGTTGCGCAACAGCTCGAAACCGGAACTGGACGTTACGTCTACTGTGGCATGCGTGACGTCGCTGCAATGATCCGCTCTCCTAATGCCGCCCAGAGGCTATTAGACCAGAGAGCATTGGAGCGGCTGTTTGTAGATCGTGTTGAGCGGATTCAGACGAACGGCCGGATGGGTCTTTTCGCAGCAGCGATGGAGCCGGTCCTTAAAGAAGCATCAATGGAGCATCGGCTGCCGCCGAAGGAAGCAGAGGACGACCGCAACCTCACTAATGCGAACTTCGCTGAAGAAGATCAAGACGATTTGAATGGATACTCGGACTCGACGAAAGAGGAGGTCGAGCGCGTTAAAAGATTCCTTGGCGACAATCCTGCCGCGGCATTCCATCCACTCTCAAGCGGCCATAAAATTGTTCTTCTTATACTGGCAAACATGGCAGCGTCTCTCCACCGTAGAGGTTTGGCACTCATAGACGAGCCGGAAACCCACCTTCATCCGCCGCTTTTGGCAGCGCTGATGACGGGCATTCGCCGCTTGTTGGACCGGCTGCAGGCATACGCGATTGTTGCAACTCACTCGCCGGTTGTGGCGCAAGAGACGCTTTCGAGCCAAGTGATCATCGTCGAAGGACACGGGATTACTCGGCAACCGGAAGCTCAGACGTTCGGCGAGAACGTCGGCGCCCTTACACGAGAGATCTTTGGCCTCCACACCGGCGCGACTGACTATCGCAATGTTCTTGATAAAATGCTGAGACAACATCGAGAAGTAAGCGCTCTCGAAAATGCTATTGGCGAGCCACTGTCATCTCAAGCCTTGGCGTACGTTATGTCCGCACTGCGCAAAAAGAGCTGATGAGCGAGTTGCAAAGATGCGGTCTATCAGATTTCCTGCTGAAAAAGCGCCGGACGCTATCGAGGTGATCCGTGCTGCTTTCGGAGTTGGCCGGGAGCTCACCACGGTGGAGGAGGCGCGTCTACGTGAGGCTTTTGCTCGGTATGAGGAGGAGCACGGACGGGGCGACCTGCTATCACCGTCAGAGTATTTCGTAGGGGAGCTGGGGGACGATTTTCGAAATGCTTACATCCAGACATATGAAAATAGGCGCCTCGAGAGCCTGCGGACAACATTGAAGTCCCTTGCCGCTAACCGGTGTCCGAGATGCGGCGGATCACGTCCCGGCACCCTTGACCACCATCTTCCAAAGAAGGAGTATGCGGAATTCTCTGTTTACCCGAAGAACCTGGTTGCTTGCTGCCAAGAATGCAATGGCAAGAAAGGGGCGACAGTAGGCGGGAATCCTGAGGAGACCTTCCTTCACCCCTATTTTGATAGTATTCCACCCGTTGCCTTCATCAAAGTGGATTTGGACGTACAGGAAACTCACGTCACCGCAACAGTCAGCTTTGACCCAGATGCCCCCATCGCTGACACACTACTCAAAGCAAGAATGAAGTATCAGTTTGAGAAAATTGACGTTAATGCGAGGATTGAGTCAGAAATTATCGAGTACATAACGGAGCGATCCGCGAATATCAGTCAAATGGTGGAAGCGCCAAACCCAACTAATGTGGCGGATTACCTGAGACAATATGCCATTACAACTGATAGTCTCTATACATGTGGGTCGTGGCAGTCTGCACTACTCAGGAAGTTAGCTGAAAATCATGATTTCTGTTCCGGAGGATATAAGGTCATGTTGCCGCAGTCGCTTGAAGATGCCCCAGCATAGCTAGCACTACCTTGGCAGTTCCTGCGTAATTAGGCGAGGCAAGACCTGTTGTCCTGCCCAGGAGATGGCCGGAGCCGGAGGCGGTCATG
>NZ_JAFIQU010000020.1 GCF_017355985.1 Arenibaculum pallidiluteum | reverse complement strand
GGCGATGCCGCCGACAGCCCGCTGGTGGACCGCGAGGGCAGCGCGGATCAGCTCTCCGCGCTGGTCGGCCTGAGCTATCGCTGGTAGCGGCGCGCAGCATCCGCGGACAGGCTGGTGCCGTCCGCTTCGGGAGGCGAGGCCTTCCTCGGTCTCCGACCAACGCGCACGGGCCGGAGCGCCGCAGGGAATTCTCTGCGGCGCTCCGGCCCGTTCGGAAATGCTTCGGACGGCCGCGAAACCGCGGCTAAGGCACGAGCTTGTAGCCGCCGGGCTCGGTCACGAGGATGCGGGCATTGGTGGGATCCCGCTCGATCTTCTGCCGCAGCCGGTAGACGTGGGTCTCCAGCGTGTGGGTCGTGACCCCCGCATTATAGCCCCAGACCTCGCCCAGGAGCGTCTCGCGCGGCACCGGCCGGTCCCCGGCACGGTAGAGGTATTTCAGGATCGCGGCCTCCTTCTCGGTCAGGCGGATCTTGGCGCCGCGCTCGTCCACGAGAAGTTTGAGGGCCGGCTTGAAGGTGTAGGGCCCGATCGCGAAGACCGCGTCCTCGCTCTGTTCGAATTGGCGGAGCTGCGCGCGCAGTCGCGCCAGCAGGACGCCGACCCGGAACGGCTTCACCACGTAGTCGTTGGCGCCCGAATCGAGGCCGAGGATCGTGTCGGCCTCGCTCCCGGCGCCCGTCAGCATCAGGATGGGGCAGCGCACGCCTTCGCGCCGCATCAGGCGGCACAGGTCCCGCCCGTCCATGTCGGGAAGCCCGACATCCATCAGGATCGCGTCGAAATGGGTCTTCTGCGCCAGCATCAGCGCGCTGGCCGCGTCGCCCGCCTCGGCGGTCGAGAATTCCTCCAGCAGGTGAAGCTGCTCGGCCAGGGACTGGCGCAGCGGCGCGTCGTCGTCGACGACGAGGATCTTCTTGCCGGCGCTCGTTCCCACGATCCCTCCCCTTGCCCGCCCTGCCGCTACAGCGGCTTCACGCGGCCGGGGGCGTCCACCTCGCCCTTGTCCGCCGGTGGGCGGCGGAGCTTAGCACGGGTTCCCCGAAGCCGCGACCGGGCCCATGCCGCGCCGCGGGCCAGCCGCGCAGCCAGGACCACCGCCGGCCGGCGGGGCCGGATCGACCCGTCCGGGCCCGCGGCGAAGAGCCAGCCGCGGTCGAGGCAGAGCGAGCGCAGCCAGTAGGTCGTGACGACGGCGAGCGCCGCGCCTCCGACCACGTCGGTGACGTAGTGCGCGCCGATCACGACCCGGCTGGACGCGACCAGGGCGGCCGCGGCCAGCAGGGGAAGGCGCAGCCGGGGCGCCAGGAGGCCGAGCGCAAGGGCCAGGGCGAAGGCCGTGTTGGAATGACCCGACGGAAAGGAATGCAGGTCGCCGCGCAGTGTCAGGGGCGAGATCGCCAGGACCTCGTCGAACCCCAGCAGCTTCGGCCGGGCGCGGCCGATCAGCGCCTTGATCACGTTCGCGGCGATGCCCGAGATGGCGATGGCGGCAAAGAGGAACAGTGCGGCTCCGGACCCCCAGCGCAGCAGGGCGCGCAGCCGCGCGGCGAGGCCTGCGAATCGGACGAGCAGCAGGCCCGCAACCCCCAGCACCCCCGTGGGCACCAGATACCATTTGGAATCGCCGAGCTCGGTCAGCGCGCCGAAGAAGGCGCGGACGCCCTCGGATGTCTCGCGCATCCGCAGGGCGGCAACGACGTCGATGGAGCCGACGGCAAGGTGGGCGACCAGCACCAGGATCGCAAAGGCCGAGAGGCGCACGATCGCGGGATAGCGGCTCGGCCGGGGCGCGGGCTCGGTTGTGGGCCGGGGACGGGGAGGGCCGGGCGGCATTGCTCCGGGGCTCCTACCGGGGCTCTCCGGGCAGGCGGAAGAGCGTCAGCTCGACCTTCTGGCCCTTGGAATAGTTGATGCCGGAGACGCTCGCCACCGCCTGAGGCACGCGCCCGGCCGCGGCCAGGGCGGCATCGAATGCAGCGCGCTGCCGGGTCTCGACCGCGGCCAGGGCGCAGGCGGGGTCCGCAAGCAGGTGGTTGGCAGCGCCGCCGCCCTCGGTCAGCACCGTATGCGCGCCGGTCAGGAAGACCAGGCTGGGCTCGCTGTAGCCCGCCGAGGCCAGGAGGCTCCCGGGGCATGGCCGGTTCTCCTCCACCGCGGCGGCCAGCCGCGGGCTCACCCAGACCGCAGACAGGCCCGGCAGCACATGCGCGAAGGCCAGCGCATAGACCAGCAGCGCGCCCAGCGCCGCAAGGCCAAGAGCCCGGCCCGGCCTGCCGCGCCCGAAGATCCAGGCGGCCACCGCCAGAACCCCCAGCACGTTCACGGCGGCCAGGGCGGCGAAAGCGTCGAGCTGTCCTTCCACCGCAAGGGCCAGACCCCCCATGCCGCCTGCCAGCGCCAGGCCGACCAGGGCCCAGAGGCCAAGTCCCAGCAGGGCCAGCCGCCGGTACGTCGCCACCGCGCCGTCCAGCAGGGCCGCCCCGGCAAGGATCGCGAAGGCCGGGTAGGTCGGCAGCACGTAGTGGAAGAGCTTGGTGGGCACCGCCTCGAAGACCAGCCAGCTCGGCACGATCCAGGCGATGCAGAACTGGACCGCCGGTTCCTTTCGGCGCGACCAGGCCCAGGCGATCATGGGCGGCAGGAGCAGCGTCGCCGGCCAGAACGTCACCGGCAGCAGCAGCGTGTAGTAGCCCGGGGGAAAGCCCTTGCTTTCCTGGCCTGCCGCGACCTTGCCCAGCATGTCGTGCCCGACCGCCTCGGAGAAGAAGGCGCCGCCGGTCTTGAGGGTGATCAGCACCAGCCAGGGCATGGTGATCGCAACGGCCAGGAGCACGCCCGGCCAGGGCCGCAGGCGCCGCAGCCAGCCCGCGCCACGGCCGAATACCGCCAGCGCCGCCGCGGTCGCCCCCGTCACCAGCAGGACGATGGGTCCCTTGACCAGGATCGAGAGGCCGACGGCCGCCCAGAAGGGAGCCGCGCGGTTCCACGGCAGGGGCTCCGGGTCGGCGCGCTCCAGCCAGGCGCGAGCCAGCCCCACCTGGGCCAGAAGGATCGTCGCCAGGAGCACGGCATCGGTCTTGGCGATGCGCGCCTCGACGCCGAGCAGCAGCGTGGAGGCCATCAGCGCTCCCGCGGCCAGGCCGACGAGCGGACCGAACGCGTTGCTTGCGATCCAGCCCGTCAGCATCGCGGCCGCGACCGCTCCCAGAAGCGAAGGCAGGCGGTAGGCCCAGAGCGGCGCCTCTTCGGGGCCGCCCAGCGCGGAGACCGCGGCCGCCTGAAGCCAGTAGATGCCCACGGGCTTCTTGTGACGCGCCTCCTGCTGGAAGCGGATGTCGACGAAGTCCCCGCTCTCCAGCATCTGGCGCGTGGCCTGCACGAAGCGGGCCTCGTCGCGGTCGGTGGGCGGGACCGATGCCTGACCCGGCACGAAGAACAGAAGGGCGAGCCCCAGCAGGATCGCCTGGACGCCCCAGCGGCCGAGCCGCATGCCGGCACGCGCCGGCAAATCCGTCCCGGCCGCGGCCGTGGTCATTGCGGCGCCACGCCCGCGCTGCCGGCGTGCGGCGCGGCCCCACGCTTCTCGCGCCAGATCATCCAGATGTTCCGCAGGTAGATCAGCAGGCCGGCGCCCTGGCCGAGGATGAAGACGGGGTCACGCTGGCGGATCGCATAGGCCAGCAGGATCACCCCTCCGGCCAGGCTGAAGTACCAGAAGACCTCGGGGATGACGCTGCGCTTCACGCGCTCGCTGTAGATCCACTGGTAAATGAAGCGCATGGAGAACATGCCCTGGCCGAGCATGCCGATAGCGACCCACAGGTCTAAGTTCATGTCGAAACCTCGGAGAAAGCGCGCCCGATTCGCACCCGCGGGCCGCCGAAAGTCAATATGGGGCTGCCCCTGGCGCAGCTTCCTCACGGCCCGACGCGTTCCTGTCGCCGCCTGCGCCGGATCCGAGATCCTCGGAGGCCTCGCCCGGCAGATGGGTCCTGCGCCCCAGCCACACCACCCCCATGATGTCGACGATGCCCAGCAGCGCCCGGCTGAGATTGCCGTATTTCGATACGCCGCGCTGCCGCGGCCGGTGGTTCACCGGCACGTACTGGGCCGTTCCTCCGTGGATGCGGACCAGCGCGGGCAGGAAACGGTGCATGGCCGAGAAGAAGGGCAGGCGCAGGAACAGGTCGCGGCGGATGACCTTGATACCGCATCCCGTGTCCGGGCAGCCGTCGCGCAGCACGGCCTGGCGCACCCCATTGCCGATCCTGGTGGCGACGCGCTTGGACCAGGTGTCCCGGCGCTTCAGGCGCAGGCCGCCGACGAGCTCGGGGCCGCCCTCGGCCCAGGCCACCGCCAGGAGCCGCGGCAGGTCAGCAGGGTCGTTCTGCCCGTCTCCGTCCAGCGTCGCCATCCATTCGCCCCTGGCCGCCAGGGCGCCCGAGCGGATCGCCGCGCTCTGCCCCGCGCGGGCGCGGTGGCGGATCAGCCGGACCCGCGGACCCAGGACGCCCGCGAGCCGGACGGCGGTGTCGTCCTCGCTCTGGTCGTCCACGAAGACCACCTCGTAGTCGCGGCCTGCCAGCGCGGCCTCGATCTCGGCGAGCAGCGGCAGGACGTTCTCCGTCTCGTTGTAGACCGGCACGACGACGGACAGGCGGACAAACGGATCGGTGGCGGGCACGGGCGCGGCTCCAGGAAGAGCGCGCATCATAGTTAAGCCGTGCCGATTTGGAAGGCCCGCGCTCCGTTCGTCCGCGCCGGGGTGCGCTGCGCACGCCATGGTAGCGGTAAGCCTTCAGCGCAGAGCCCATCCGGGCGACGCCTATCGTCGGGACTGGTTGACCTGAGGCAGGGAATTCACCAAGTCCGCAGCCTTGCATAAGGAAGCGCGTGGACCATGAAGCTGATCGTGATCGAGGACGACCGTCTCGTGGGCCCCGCCGTCCAGGCGGTGCTGGAACGGGAAGGGTATGATGTCCTGGGCGTCGCCACCACCGCTGCCAAGGCGCTGCGGCTGGCCCGCCAGCACGAGCCCGACCTGGCTCTCGTCGACCTGCGTCTCGGCAAGGGCGACGACGGCCTCGCGACCGCGCGCCGCCTTCGCGAGGACTGCGGCGTGCCGGCGCTGATCATGACGGGCTTCGACCTGCGCGCCGAGGAGGCGCGGGGCGCCGCGCTCGGCATCCTGCGAAAGCCCATGGCCCCCCACGACCTCGTGCAGGCGGTCGAGAGCGTCCGCGCGCTGCTGGCCGGCGACGCCCCCGATCGGATCCCGCGCGGGCTGGAGCTGCTGTAAGGCGCGGGGCCGCCCGGCGCCGCTCGTGCCCCTTGCCCCTGCCCCGGATGGCGCTCCGACCAAAGGCCGAGGCCGGTGCGGGCTGGCCGATCCGAAGGGGCGTCCCCAGATCATTGGAACGATGCAAGATGCGCGGCTTTGTTTTGATGTCCCGCAGCGATAGTCTCGCCTGACCCTTATCGGACCCGCTCGATGAAGACCTCGTCCTCCGCTCTTCTCCAGGACCGCGCGACGCCGCTGGACCATGGCGCGCTGCGCGCGGTCGACCGCGCGGTCGCCGAGCTCCGCCGGGGCGACGCCGTGCTCGTCGAGACCGAAGCAGGCATCGCCCTGGTGGCCGGGGTCGAGGGGCTGGACCAGCACCGCCTCGATGCCCTGGCCGGCATGGCTGGCGCGGAGCCGGCGCTGGCGGTCACGCGCACCCGCGCCGAGGCCCTTGGCCTGCCGGACCAGGATGCCGCCGGCATCGGCATTGGGGACGCGGCGGGCGCCGTGATGGTCCTGCGCACGGCCGGCGGCATCACCGCGGACCGGATCCGGGGTCTCGTCGACCCGCTGCAGCCGCCGATGCCGGTCGGCGAGCTGACGGCCGAGCCGGCCGAGGCCGCCGGTCCGGCCGGCGTCGCCGTGGCGCTGGCCAAGCTCGCCCGGATGCTGCCTGCGGCCGTGGTTCTTCCGCTGCGCGCGGCGCAGCTCGGCAGCCCCGCCGCAACCTCGGCGGCGGACCGGATCGCCGCCCGCCACGACCTGCTGCGCGTTCCCGGCCGCGCCGTCCTCGACTACCAGACCCATGCCGCGCGAACCCTGACCCGGGTCGGCGAGGCCCGCGTCCCGCTCGAGGACGCCGAGAACGCGCGGATCGTCGCATTCCGCCCGGCCGACGGCGGTGTCGAGCACCTCGCGATCGTGATCGGCGATCCGGATCCCGCCAGGCCGGTCCTGGCGAGGATCCATTCCGAATGCTTCACCGGCGACCTTCTCGGGTCGTTGCGCTGCGACTGCGGCGACCAGCTCCGCGGCGCGATCAAGGCCATCGCGGCGCAGGGGGCGGGCGTCGTGCTCTACCTCGCGCAGGAGGGACGCGGCATCGGGCTCGTGAACAAGCTCCGTGCCTACCGGCTTCAGGACTCCGGCTTCGACACCGTGGACGCGAATACGCGTCTGGGCTTCGAGCCCGACGAGCGCGTCTATCTTCCCGCGGCCGAGATGCTCCGCGGGCTCGGCTTCAGCGCCGTGCGGCTGATGACCAACAACCCCGACAAGCTGGGCCAACTGGCCCGCTGCGGCATCGAGGTGGCCGGCCGCGTGCCCCACGTCTTCGCCAGCAACGGCCACAACGAGGCCTATCTGCGCACCAAGGCCGAGCGCAGCGGCCACCTGTTCTAGCGGCGCCGACTTCTAACGGAACCGACCGGGCAGGCTTGGCCGCCCGGCACTTCCTGCCGGGCCCCGGCCCGGTGCATTGCGGCCTCGGCTGCGGACCATCCCCAGGAATCCAGGCGCCCCGCCCCGGGCAATGCTCTGGCACGGGCCTTGCGTGGTCTCCCCCGCAAGGAGACCGCCATGGACGTCGCAGCCCCGCCGCCCGAGACCGCCCGCCCGAGCCGCATGTGGTTCGACAGCCCGTCGGACCCGCGCTTTCCCGGCATCGCGGATTCCCAGGCGGGATCCGAGGAGCAGGAGCTCGGCTTCTGGGACTTCGTGGACGTCGTCAACCCGCTCCAGCACATCCCGGTGGTCAACACGATCTACCGGGCGATCACCGGCGACACGATCAAGCCCACGGCCCAGGTCGCGGGCGGCACGCTGTTCGGCGGCCCCATCGGCTTCATGGCCTCCGTCGCCGCGGTCGGTGTCGAAGCGGTCTCCGGAAAGGGGCCAGGAGAACACGTGCTCGCCCTGTTCGGCGGCGAATCGGCACCGGAGGGAGGGTCGATGGTCGCCGAGGCCGGAGCGGCGCAGGCCGGCGCGCGTTCCGCCGCGGCATCTGCATCCGCCCCCATCGGTCCCGCCGCGGCCGTCGCCAAGAACTCCGCCGCGCCTTCCACCGCGCACTCCGCTGAGGTCGCAGCGGCCGGCCCGGCCGCCTCGGCATCGCTGGCGACCATGACGAAGGCCAGGGCGGGCACTCCCGAGGCGGATGCCGCCCTAGCGGGGCAGGCTGCCGTGGCCACGTCCGGCCGCCCTGGCAACGCCGCCGCGCACGTCGCCGCCCAGGCGCAGGTTCCGGCCCAGGGCTTCAGGGTGCCCGCACGCGACGGCGGCGCCGGCCGTGCCTTCGCCCTCGCGCAGCCGCATGGCCGCGCCGTCGCGGCACAGAGTGCCGCGCAGACCGCCGCGGCGCAGCTCGCCCTTTCGACGCCGGCCGCACCAAATGCGCAGGCGCCGCAGGCCACTGCCCCGGCGGCGCCTTCCGGGCCGGGCGCGGCGCCGCCGTCGCAGGCCGCTCAGCCTCGGGCGGCCTCCGCCGGATCGGCGGGCCCAGGCGCGGCCCCGGGGCCCGCCTCCGGCCCCACGCCGCTGCCCAAGGAGCTGATCGCCGATGCCATGATGGCCGCCCTCAGCAAGTACGAGAACTCGGCCAGGCTCGGGTCCCGCCCCGCCGGTGCGCAGGCGGCCCGGACGCCGGGTCCGACTTGACAGCGTCCGCTGCCGGCGCGAAATCGCTGACCTGACTTCGCAAGGGCCGGAGGCGGCATGGATATCCTGGTACGCGCCGAGGTTTCGGGCACCCACGGCCGGCTGGTCTGGCCCGGCGGATCGTTCCGCTGCGCGCTCGGGCGCGGCGGCATCCGGACGGACAAGCGCGAAGGTGACGGGGCGACGCCGGTCGGCCGTTTCGCCTTGCGCCGGGTCCTCTTCCGGTCCGACCGGATCGCCGCGCCGCGGACGGGCCTCCCGGTCTCGCCGATCGGGCCCGCGGACGGCTGGTGCGACGATCCCTCCCACGCCGACTACAACCGGCCCGTGAGCCTTCCCTTCGGGGCCTCCCACGAGGAGCTCTGGCGCGAGGACGGCGTCTACGATGCCATCGTGGTGCTCGGCCACAACGACGAGCCCGTGGTGCCCGGCGCGGGCTCGGCGGTGTTCATGCACGTGGCCAAGGCAGGCTACGAGCCGACCGCGGGCTGCGTGGCGCTAGCGCTGCCCGACCTGCTGCGCCTGCTCGAGGACTGCCGGCCCGGCGATTCGATCGTTGTGGAGACGGCACCCGCCCGATAGCGGGCAGTCAGGCCGGCCCCCCGGTGCCGGTATCCGTCCCGGCCGGCGCGTGCGGGCGGTCGCCGAAGATCGCGGTGCCGATCCGCACATGGGTCGCGCCGAATCGGATCGCCGTCTCGAAATCAGCGCTCATCCCCATGCTCAGGACGTCGAGGCCGTGACGACGGGCCATGTCCGCGAGCAGGGCGAAATGCATCGACGGGTCCTCGTCGACGGGGGGAATGCACATCAGCCCCTCGATCGCCAGGCCATGCTCGGCGCGGCACGACTCGATGAAGGCGTCCGCCTCGCCGGTGGGCACGCCGGCCTTCTGCGGCTCGTCGCCGGTATTCACCTGGACCAGGAGGCGCGGCCTGCGGCCGCTGCGTGCGATCTCGGCCGCGAGCGCCTCGGCAAGGCGCGGCCGGTCCAGCGTCTGGATCACGTCGAAGGCGGCGACGGCATCGCGGACCTTGTTGGTCTGCAACGGGCCGATCAGGTGCAGCTCGATGTCGGGCCAATCCTCGCGGAGGGGGCCGAACTTCGCCTTGCCCTCCTGCACGCGGTTCTCGCCGAAGACCCGCTGTCCGGCGGCCAGGGCGGCCTCGACCGCGTCGACCGGCTGGAACTTGGAGACGGCGATCAGCTTGGGCGCAGCACCGGGGAGCGCCGCCGCGGCGATGCGCGCGCGCAGCCCCTCCAGCGCCGCCGCCACGTCGTGCCTGATCTCCTGGTCGGCCATGGACCCGCTTCCCGCCTGATCGCTTCGGGGAATTCATAGCCTGCAACGCAGGGCGCGCAAGCCCCGGCGCGCCGCAGGCGCAACGCCGGGCCACGGAACAAGCCCAGGCATGGAAAAAGCCCGGGGCGGTTTCGCCCCGGGCTCGAACGAGTGGTCCCGCGCTCCTGCGGGACCCGCGCCTGCCGGCGCCGGATGTCAGACCTTGTGAAAGCCGGCCTTACTGGGCCGCGCCGCCCGTGGCGCCACCCGAAGACCCGCCGCCGGTGCCCTGGTTGCCCTGGCTGCTGCCGCCGGCAGAGCCCTGGCCGGGAGCGTCGCTGGACCCGAATGCCGTCGCGCCGGGGTCGCCGGCCGCGCATTCCGGGGCGTTCTTCTGCATGCTGCAATCGAAGTTGTTCGGACCGTTGACCGAGGGGCTGACGGTGGGATCCCGGAGCTGCTGCATGCCCGACTGGCTGCTGGGGCTGCTGGTCACGCCGGAATTGGTGGTCTGGGCCATGGCGGAGCCGGCCATCAGGGCCGCCGCCGAGGCGAGGCAGATCGCGATACGACGCATGTTCTTCTCCCGTCTGTCTTTCTGGGCTAGAGCCCGTGCACGGACCTGTGAACAGGGCTTCGCGCGAAACATCACGCGGGCGCGCGGGATGGCTGTCGAACTCCCGCAGCGCAGCGCGGCGGAGGGGCTGCCGGGAAGCTGTGTTGCTCTGGTGCAACGGGGGGTCCGAAAGAGACACATGGGCGACCGACAGATGTTGCCGGCCCCTACCAATTCGCCCTAACTGAAGCCGCGATCGATGGGGTCGGGCGACCTCTTCTCCATAACCAAGGAAATGATCACATGAAGAAGATCCTTCTCGGCACGGCCGCCCTGCTGGGCACCGCCGTGATGGCGCAGGGCGCCGCGGCTCAGGTGACCGTCAAGTTCGGCGGCGACATCCGTTTCGATGCCGCCTGGGTTGACGACGACCAGCCCAACTCGAAGGACATCAACTTCCAGCAGGAAGTCCGCTTCCCGATCACCGCCGAGGGCAAGACCGACAACGGCCTGACCTACGGCGCCTTCGTCCGGCTCCGCAACACCGGCTCCAACCACGGCGCCAGCTCGACCGCGGGCACCACGAACGGCGAGAACATTTACGCCGAGCGTAAGTACATCTACGTCGGCGGTGGCTTCGGCCGCCTCGAGATGGGCGACGAGTACGGCGCCGTCACCAAGCTGACGGGCTTCGCCCCGGCGGTTGGTATCGGCCAGCTCGACGGCAACTACGAGAACTTCACCAATAGCGGTCTGTTCCAGTACGTTCCGTCGAACTACTTCAACCGCGCGACGAAGATCACCTACTACTCGCCGAACCTCGCTGGCTTCCAGGTCGGCGCCGGCTACACCCCCGAGTACGACCAGACCGGCGACAACAACAGCCTGCTCCGCCGCGTCCCCGGCACCAGCTACAACGACGTCGTCGAGCTGGCCGCCAGCTACAAGGGCGAGTTCGGTGGCGCCACGGTCAACCTGGGCGGCGGCTACACCTTCGGTGACGAAGACACCGCCATCCAGGAAGAGATGCGCCTCTGGAACGTCAGCGCTGCTGTCGGCTTCGGCGGCTTCACCGTCGGCGGCACCTACTTCGACAACAAGGGTCCGCTCGTGAACGACCCGTCGCCGAACTCCTACCCGACGCTGCTCGGCGCGCCGCTGACCGGCGAGCAGACCGGCTGGAACGCGGGCGTGTCGTACAAGAACGGCCCGATCGGCGTCGCCGCCGCTTACGGCCGCACCGAGTCCGAGTTCACGGGCACCGGTGGCGACCTCGAGGACACCGTCTGGTCCGTGGGCGCGGTGTACACCGTGGCTCCCGGCCTGAACGTGATGGTCGACGGCTACTTCGTGGACTCCGAGTCGGCCAACACCGCCGGCGCTGTGATCCCGGCCGGCAACGACGCCACGATCGTCATGCTGCGTACCCAGCTGCTGTTCTAATCCGAACCGCAGTCAGGAACGGAGGGGGGCCGACCCAGTCGGCCCCCCTTCTCTTTTCGGGGTATCGATTCGCTTGAGCGCGCGGACCCTTCTCTCTATGTTCGCGCAAAACCATCGACGACCAAGGCATGCCAAGCATCTCCAAGCCCCAGCGCCCGACCGGCCTCGGCCGATTCCCGCTCGTCGTTCTCGCCGGCACCGCGCTCGCCGTCCTTGGCGGATGCAGCGGCATCCAGAGCACGCCCGAGTATCCCAAGGACGAGATGGAGCGGCAGTACGAGCAGTACGGCAGCCTCCTCGGCGGCGAGGGCGGCTTCAACCTGTTCGGCGGGCCGCGGCGGCGCGAGAACACCGACCAGGGCTCGGCCGGGATCGGAGTGAACAGCTATCTCTGGCGGGCCTCGCTGGACACGCTGGCATTCATGCCGGTTGTCTCGGCCGATCCCTTCGGCGGCGTGATCCTGACGGACTGGTATTCGCCGGCCGACACGCCCAACGAGCGCTTCAAGGTGAACGTCTACATCCTGGACCGGCAGCTCCGCGCCGACGGGATCCGCGTCGCGGTGTTCCGCCAGCAGCGCGCCGGCGGGACCGAGTGGCGCGACTCGGCGGTGACGCCGGAGACGCAGCGCCAGCTCGAGGACGCGATCCTGACGCGCGCGCGCCAGCTCCGCCTCGCCTCCGCGCCGCAGAGCTGAGACCAGCAGCAGCATTTATCGGGCGCAACCCGCGGCTTGTCGGGTTGCGCCGCGGCGGCGCCGTCCGCACCTTGGTCGGGGCGCCCCGCCACAGGACCATGAGGACGGCCGATGTCGCGCTACAATTTCAAGGAAACCGAGGCCAAATGGCAGGCCGCCTGGAACGCGCAGGGGACCTTCCGCGCGGTCGAGGACCCGTCCAGGCCCAAATACTACGTGCTGGAGATGTTCCCCTATCCCTCGGGGCGCCTCCATGTCGGCCACGCCCGCAACTACGCGCTCGGTGACGTGGTCGCGCGCTACAAGCGCGCCCAGGGCTTCAACGTCCTGCATCCCATGGGCTGGGACGCCTTCGGACTTCCGGCCGAGAACGCGGCGATCGCCAACAAGGTCCATCCCGCGAAGTGGACCTTCCAGAACATCGACGTGATGGGTGGCCAGCTCCGCCTGCTGGGCCTGTCCTACGACTGGTCGCGCGAGCTCGCCACCTGCACGCCGGAATACTACGTGCACGAGCAGCGCCTGTTCCTGGACTTCCTCGACAAGGGGCTGGCCTACCGCAAGGAGAGCTGGGTCAACTGGGACCCGGTCGACCAGACCGTGCTGGCCAACGAGCAGGTGATCGACGGCCGCGGCTGGCGCACCGGCGCGCCGGTGGAGAAGCGCAAGCTCTCCCAGTGGTTCCTGCGCATCACGCACTATGCCGAGGAGCTGCTGGACGCGCTCGCCACGCTCGACCGCTGGCCGGACAAGGTGCGCCTGATGCAGGAGCGCTGGATCGGCAAGTCGTCGGGCCTGCGCTTCCGCTTCGACATGGTCGGCCGGCCGGACACCATCGAGGTCTTCACGACCCGCCCGGACACGCTCTACGGCGCGTCCTTCGTGGCGCTGTCGCCCAACCATCCCCTGGCAGCCGAGCTGGCCGAGAAGGACCCGAAGGTCGCCGCCTTCATCGCCGAGTGCAACCGCCTGGGCACCAGCGAGGCCGCCATCGAGACGGCCGAGAAGCTCGGCCACGACACCGGCCTGCGCGTGGCCCATCCCTTCGACCCGGACCGCACCCTGCCCGTCTGGATCGCCAACTTCGTGCTGATGGAATACGGCACGGGCGCCATCTTCGGCTGCCCCGCGCATGACCAGCGCGACATCGACTTCGCGCGCAAGTACGACCTGCCGGTGATCCCGGTCGTGGTCCCCGAGACCGAGGATCCTGCGACCTTCTCCGTCGAGAACGAGGCCTATACGGGGCCCGGCCTGCTGCGGAATTCCGGGTTCCTGGACGGGCTCGACGTGGAGGCTGCAAAGCGTGCCGCCATCGCGCGCATGGAGGAGCTCGGCCGCGGCGAGGGGACGACGGTCTACCGTCTGCGCGACTGGGGCGTGTCGCGCCAGCGCTACTGGGGCTGCCCGATCCCCGTGATCCACTGCGATGCCTGCGGCGTCGTGCCGGTGCCCCGCGACCAGCTCCCGGTCACTCTGCCCGAGGACGTCAGCTTCGACCGGCCCGGCAATCCGCTGGAGCATCATCCGACCTGGAAGCACGTCTCCTGCCCGCAATGCGGCGGCGCGGCGCGGCGCGAGACCGACACCTTCGACACCTTCTTCGAGAGCTCCTGGTACTTCGCCCGCTTCGCGTCGCCGCAGTATGCCAAGGGGCCCTTCACCCGCGAGGCCGCGCAGTACTGGCTGCCCGTCGACCAGTACATCGGCGGCGTCGAGCACGCCGTGCTCCACCTGCTCTATTCCCGCTTCTTCACCCGCGCCATGCGCGACTGCGGCTACCTGGACCTGGCCGAGCCCTTCGCGGGGCTGATGACCCAGGGCATGGTGACCCATGCCACCTACCGCGAGGCCGGCGGCGACTGGCTCTATCCCGAGGAGGTCGAGATCCGCGACGGCCGCCCGGTGAAGCGGGCCGGCGGCGGGTCGGTCGAGGTCGGCCGCCTCGAGAAGATGTCGAAGTCCAAGAAGAACGTCGTCGGACTCGAGCACATGGTCGAGACCTACGGCGCGGACACGGTGCGCCTGCTGCTCCTCTCCGACAGCCCGCCGGACCGCGACCTGGAATGGACCGAGGCCGGGATCGACGGCGCCTGGCGCTATGTCGGCCGGCTGTGGCGCTTCGTGACCGAGCCGTCGCTGCCGCTGCCGCCCCACGGCGCCCCGGCGCCGGCCAGCTTCGGAGAGAAGGCCCTGGCGGCCCGCCGCGCGACCCACAAGACGATCGCCGCGGTCACCCAGGACCTGGACCGCTTCCATTTCAACAAGGCCGTGGCCCGCATCCGCGAGCTCACCAACACCCTGGCCGAGCTGGACGGGGCGGGCGAGGGCGCGCCGGAGGATCAGGCATGGGCCCTGCGCGAGGGCGCCGAGGTCCTGATCAAGCTGGTCAACCCGCTGATGCCGCACCTGGCCGAGGAGTTGTGGCAGCGGATCGGCGGCACCGGTCTGCTGGCCGACCAGTCCTGGCCGGCGGCCGATCCGTCCCTCGTGGTCGAGGACACGGTGAAGGTGGCGGTCCAGGTCAACGGCAAGCTGCGCGCCACGATCGACCTGCCGCGTGACGCCGCCCAGCCCGAGGCCGAGGCCGCGGCCCTGGCGGAGCCGAACGTGCAGCGGGCCATGGAGGGCAAGCCGGCGCGCAAGGTGATCCTCGTCCCCAACCGCATCGTCAACGTGGTGGTGTGAAGCTTCCGGCGAACCGCATCGAGGCCTTCCTCCGCAGGCCCGACCCCGAGATCCGGGCCGTGCTCGTCTACGGCCCGGACGGCGGCCTCGTCCGCGAGCGCGCGGACCTGCTCGCCCGCGGGGTGGTGCCGGACCTGAAAGACCCGTTCCGGATCGCCGAGCTTCCGGCCGACCAGCTCGCCAAGGACAAAGCGCGTCTGGCGGACGAGGTGGCGGCCATGGCGCTCACGGGCGGCCGGCGCTGCGTGCGCGTGCGCGGGGCCGAGGACACGCTGTGCCCGGTCTTCGCGGCGCTGCTGGGCGACCTGCCGCCCGGCGACACCCTCGTGGTGGTCGAGGCCGGCGACCTGGGCAAGGGATCGAAGCTGCGGGCTCTGTTCGAGGACGGGGCGAACGTCACGGCCATCCCCTGCTATGTCGAGGACGAGGGCGAGCTCTCACGCACGATTGCGGAGATGCTGCGCGGCGCGGGGAAGACCGCCGCTCCCGATGCGCTGACCCAGCTCGCGGGATCGCTGGTCGGCGACCGGCTGCTGGCGCGCGCCGAGATCGAGAAGCTGATCACCTATATGGGGGAGGAGCGCGAGGTCGGGCTGGATGACGTGCGCGCCGTAATCGGCGACAGTGGCGCCATGGAGCTCGACGCCCCCGTCTGGGCGGCGGCGGACGGCGACTACGCAGCGGTCGATCGGGCGCTCGCCCGGCTCTACGGCGAGGGCGAGTCGCCGGTCGGCATCCTGCGCGCGGCGCAGCGCCATTGCCAGCGGCTTCAGCTCGTCGTGGCTCAGGTCGCGCGCGGGGACAGTCTGGAACGCGCGGCGGGGGCGCTGAAGCCGCCGCTGTTCTTCAAGACCCGCAACCAGTTCCTCGCCCAGGCGCGGCGGTGGACGCCCGCCGGGCTGCGCCAGGCCCTGGACCGGCTCACCGAGGCCGAGGCCGAATGCAAGCGCACCGGCATGCCCGATCGCACGCTGTGCGCCCGGGCGCTCTACCAGGTGGCGGCGCTGGCGCGCGGCAAGGGGCCGCGCTGAGTCATGGATAGGCTTGAATGGTCGGGCCTCGCCTTCCTGGTGCTGCTGGGGCTGCTCGGCCGCAGCGCCTGGAAGCAGGGCGAGATCGCGCAGTTCCTGCGCAGCCTCGTCCTGCTCGCCGTGCTGTTCGGCGTGATCGCGGGGATCATCGCCGGCGTGATCTGGTTCAACGAGCGGTGACGCCGCCCTCTCCGGCGGGCGAGAGGCGCAGGATCCTGCCCGAATCGGAATCCGTCAGGGCATAGACGGCGCCGTCCGGGCCCTGGCGCACGTCGCGGATCCGCGCCCCCAGGTCCAGCCGGTCCTCCGAGACCAAGCGCCTTCCGTCGAAATCGAGCCGCACGATCCCGCGCGATACCAGCCCGCCGACCAGCATGTCGCCCTTCCATTCCGGGAACAGGTCGCCACCGTAGAAGGCCATGCCCGAGGCGCCGATCACCGGCGTCCACTGGTGGATCGGCTGCGCGAGCTCGGGCCGGCTCGGCGGGTCCGGGATGTCCGTGCCGTCGTAGTGGCGCCCCCAGCTCACCAGCGGCCAGCCGTAGTTCCGGCCGGCCTCGGCCACATTGACCTCGTCGCCGCCGCGCGGCCCATGCTCGACGACCCAGAGCTCGCCCGTGGCGGGGTTGATGCCCGCCGCCTGGATGTTGCGGTGACCCAGCGACCAGATCTCCGGCCTCGCGTCGCCGCGGCCGGCGAAGGGGTTGCCCTGCGGCACGGAGCCGTCGCGGTTGATTCGCACGACCTTGCCGAGATGGCTGGCCGGGTCCTGGGCGGGATCGAACTTGAAGCGCTCGCCCAGGCCGACGAACAGGGTCCCGTCGGGCGCGAAGGCGAGGCGCGAGCCGAAGTGATTGTTCCCATCCACCTTGGGAAGCTGGCGGAAGATCACCTGGACCTGCTCCAGCCGGCCCCCCTCCAGGCGGCCGCGCGCGACGGCGGTCGAGGCGCCGCCCTCCCCGGGCTCTGAATAGGTCAGGTAGACCAGCCGGTTCGTGGCGAAGTCGGGATCGAGGGCGACGTCCAGCAGGCCGCCCTGCCCGCGCGCGACCACCTGGGGAACGCCGGCCACCGGTTCGGAAAGCTGGCTGTCGCGGGACACGATGCGCAGCGATCCCGTCCGCTCGGTCACGAGCATGCGCCCGTCCGGCAGGAAGGCGAGGCCCCAGGGCCGCTGCAGGCCGCTCGCCAGCGTCTCGACGCGCACCGCGGTCGATCCGCTCCCGACGATGGTTTCCTGGGCCCGTGCGCCGGCAGTCTGCGCATGGGCCGGCGCAGTCGCGAGCATGGCGGCGGCAAGGATCGGCAACAGGCTTCTGGGCGTCATTCGCGGCGCTCCTCCGGGATCGGCTGTCGTCCTGCGCGGTCGCCGGGTTCCCGAGCCGACCGCGCGACCGACATGGTGGGAGGAGGCGGCCCGATCAACACACCTCATTCGGAGGGGCGATCCGGGAGTGCCACGGGATGGGGGCGTCGGGAGGGAGCAGCCGCCCGGGGCCCGCGACCGGGCCGGAGCCCCAAAGAAAAACCCCGCCCGGGCGACCGGACGGGGCGAGTTCAACGTTTGGGAGGAACCGCACCAAAGATGCGATGAGGCTTTATAGGCTCGTTAAGCTTAACAAAAGGTAACCAGCGACAGCCCTCCTTAACCGAATCCGCCCCACCTGAATGGTGGCGGCCCTAAACCATCCCTTAAGCGTGACGCGGGATCCTCGGCCGGACTGGACCGGATCGGACCGAGACCGGAGGATCCCCGACTTGGCGCATTCCGGGCGCTTCGCCGCCCTGACCCTGCTGCTCCTCGGCGCCTGCGCCGCCGCCCCGCCCCTGCCCCCGTCACCTGTGGGCGAACTGGGCGCTGCGCGCAGCCTGACGCTCCAGCATCCCTGGAGCGGCGAGACCGCCCGGGCGGTCTACAGGCGCGGCGACGTCTACGATCCGCAGGGGCTCTCGGCCCTCGCCCAGGTGATGCGCGACCGCCGCACCGGGGAGGTCGGCCCGCTCGATCCCGCGCTGGCTGATCTCTTCTGGGACCTCCGCACGCGGCTCGGCCTTCCCGAGGAGGCGCCGATCCACGTGGTTTCGGGCTATCGCTCGCCGCGCTCCAACGCAACCCTGGCGCGGACCGACCCACAGGTCGCCGAGAACAGCTACCACCTGCGCGGCATGGCCGCGGACATCCGTATCCCGGGGGTCGATGGCGATCGCCTGGTCCAGGCGGCGAGGGCGCTCGGCCGCGGCGGCTGGGCCTTCTATCCCCGCAGCAAGCACCTTCACGTGGATGTGGGCCCGCAGCGCACCTGGCAGGTGCGCTAGCACCTCCGCGGAAGTGGCGCAGCCGCCCTATTCGGCCGGCACGGCCGCGAGCGGCCGGGTGCCCTCCCGGATCGGCAGGTGCACGAGCGCGCTGAAAGCGCCGACGCCGACGCCGATCCACCATACGGCGTCATAGCTGCCGTAGGCGTCGTAGAGCTGGCCGCCGAGCCAGACCCCGACGAAGCTTCCGAGCTGGTGGCTCAGGAAAACGATGCCGTACAGCGTGCCCATGTAGCGCAGTCCGTAGATATGCGCGACGAGGCCCGAGGTCAGCGGCACGGTCGCAAGCCAGAGGCTTCCCATCACGGCCGAGAACACGAGCACGGTGGTCGGCGTCATGGGCGTCAGGATGAACCAGGCCGAGGCCAGGGTCCGGCCCGTGTAGACGCCGGCGAGCAGGTACTTCTTCGTGAAGCGTTTCCCGGCCCAGCCTGCGGCCAGCGTTCCCACGATGTTGCCGAGCCCGATGATCGAGATCGCGACCGCGCCCAGGGCGCTGGTCGTCGTGATCCCCATCGTGTGCAGGACGCCGCCCAACATGATCGGCCCGCAGACCTCGGCCACGAAGGCGGGGAAATGGGCCGTGATGAAGGCGAGCTGGTACCCGCAGGAGAAGAAGCCCAGGAAGATCATCGCGAAGCTCGGGTCGCGCAGCGCACCCATCACCGCTGCGCCCATGCTCTGCTGGAGCTCCGTCCTGGAAGCCGGGGCGGGCGTGCGGATCCAGGGAAGCACGAGCAGCACCGCGAGGACCAGTCCCGCGAAGACCAGGAACACGCCCTGCCACGGCATGTGCGCCAGCAGGCCTTCGGCCAGCGGCGGCCCCAGCACCTGCCCGGCCGACCCGGCAGCGGTCACGATGGCGAGCGACATGGAGCGGTTCTCGTCCGACGAGGCCCGCCCCACGACCGCCAGCACCACCCCGAACCCGGTTCCCGCAATGCCCATGCCCACCAGCACCTCGTAGAGGTGGTGCTGGATCGGCAGGGTCGCGCCGGCCGAGAGCACGAGCCCCAGCGCATAGGACAGTGCCCCGAGGACGATCGCCTTGCGGTCTCCGATCTTTTCGGCCAAGGCGCCGAAGAGCGGCTGTCCGAAGCCCCAGGCGAGGTTCTGGATCGCGATGGCGAGCGAGAACTCGGCGCGTGGCCATCCGAACTCCACGGCGATCGGAAGCTGGAAGACGCCGAAGGAGGCCCGGATCGCGAAGCCCACCAGCACCACGAGGCTGCCGGCGAGGAGGACGGGCGTGATGAGGCGGGATTGTTGGCTCATCCCGCTTCTCTGCGCGCGGAAGCGCTTCCTTGTCAATCGGGGGAGCCCTGCGGGCACCGCGACCGAGCCCCGCGCGGACGCCACGGCGGCGCGATCCCAGGCGGGGGATCTCGGGGGGATCTCAAGGCCGCCCGGATCCGGGGCCGCCCAACGAGGCCGCCGGGAAGCCCGGCGGTCGCGCGGGGCAGCGCGAAGTCGAAGACGATGCTCCTCCCGGCCGAGGTGATCCGGTCGAGGATCGCCTCGATCTGGGCACGGTCCATGGTTTCTCTCCATGGATGCAGAGAGGGCCACCGATGGCAGCTCGGCATCATCCTGCCGGGAACGACGGGCACCGCCGGCGCCGTGCTGCTCCTGTCCTGTCGCTTGTCAGCTCCACCCGGGCTGGCGCCTTAGGCCGAGTACCCGATCCAGGAGCGTCTCGATCCCTGAGTGAATTCGGCTGAAGTGGATGCCGATGACCGGCGAGAAGAGCAGTGCCAAGCCCCACGACCACCTCACCTCCTCCCAGCGCGCGTCACCCCACAGGATCGGCGGCATATAGGCGGCGGCCTGGACCGGAACCTGCGAGATCAGCGAAACGGCCAGGGCCGTCCAGTACCACCTCAACGGCGATCGCCTGCCGGAGGCGCGGTGCCACACCGCGGAGAGACCCTGCTCCATGTGTCCCGTCCAGACGACGGCTGCCAGCGTGTTCCAGAGCATTGCGGAGAAGCGAAGCTCTGCCATGGCCGTCCATGACATCCCGACGACGAAGCGCTCGACGAGCACCATCCATGCGGCCCAGAGCAGGTTCATGGTCAGGATCGACGCGAACAGGCGCGTACGGTTGCCCTTCAACTGGATGCAGACCTGCGACGGAATGGCCGTGACGATAACGCCGATGTCGGCCAGCGCCGATCTCATGCGGCCGGCCAGGCGTGCGGACGGCAACGGCCCTGTCTTGAACGACATGCTGTTCCTCCCGGGACTATGGCGCTTTCACGCTTGGGGCAGCAGGGCCCTGCAGCCATGTCGGCCGAACCGGTGGACGCGGCACGCCTCCCACCCGGAACGACGGTGCTGCGGACGGGGTGGGTGCCCGGGGCGATGCGGGGCCCGACTCACTCGCGACGATCCCGTCCTGCCGCCGCGGCCCGTGCGCGTTTCCATCCAGGCCGCATGCGGACTGTCGGGGGGCTCGGTTTCAATTTCATGTGCCGGGGCGCCGATCCGGCTTCGTTTGAAACCGATCCGGCTATGTGCGAAACCGATCCGCGCCGCAGCGGGATGGCTTCTGAGGTCGAGGTGCGGGAAGGCTCCGGCCTACGACCGGCCGGTGGTTCCCGGAGATTCGGGCCGATGGGTATCCAGGGCAGCGGCGCCGGCCGGCGTGCGCTCCCAGACGACGCAGCCCTCGAACCGGGCGACGGGATGGACATGGCCGCGCGCCGCAGCCGTGCGGTAGCGCGCGTCGTCCTCGCGGCACACGCCGCCGGGTCTCGCCAGGAAGTCGGCGTCGCGCTCGGACAGCGGGAGGCCGAGGGCGGCGTGGACCTT
The DNA here is from genome assembly GCF_017355985.1 of Arenibaculum pallidiluteum. Taxonomy (GTDB): domain Bacteria; phylum Pseudomonadota; class Alphaproteobacteria; order Azospirillales; family Azospirillaceae; genus Arenibaculum; species Arenibaculum pallidiluteum. The sequence goes on along the minus strand of NZ_JAFIQU010000020.1, from coordinate 103,999 downwards.
GTGCCCCTCTTCCGTCAGCTCCGCGAAGCGGATCCGGGTGGACAGGGCACCGATGCCCAGCGGGACATCGACCGACCAGGCGCGGATCAGCCCCAGCATGGCCAGCCGCATCTCCGCGGCCGAGCCGGTGTAGCCGGCGGCCGGCAGCCCGTCGCTGCCGCCGGCGTCGATCCGGACGAGATGGGCGATCTGGGCCCTGCTGAGCTTGGCGGCCATGGGCGCGGACGGGACTCCGGCGACGCGGGCCCGCGCCGGAGCAACCGCGGCCCGGCCCCGCCCTTCAGTGCGAGCCCGCGATATAGCCCTGCAGCATCTCCACTTCCATCTCGGCTTCCTCGACGCGCACCTTCACGACGTCGCCGATGCTGATCATGCCGACCAGCTGCCCGTCCTCGAGCACCGGCAGGTGACGCAGGCGCTTCTCCGTCATGGTGCGCATCAGCTCGGCGACGGACGTGTCGGGTCGGCAGGTCAGGACGTCCCGGGTCATCAGCGCCTCGACCGGAAGGTCCAGCACCCTTTCGCCCTCGAGCGCGATGCCGCGGACGATGTCGCGTTCCGAGAGGATGCCGTGGATCGTTCCGTCGGGACCGCGCACCAGGACGGCACCGATGCGATACTCCGTCAGCAGGGCCGCCGCCGACCGCACGCTGGAACCGGCGTCGGCCGAGACCACCGCGTCGCCCTTGCGCTTCAGGATCGCTGCCACTTGCATTGGGCTCTCCTCCAGGAATTATTCTGGAAATTAGGGCCGAGCCGCAGCCGCGGCACAAGTGCGCAGGAGGGCTGCCCGGGGACCGCCCCGCGGCTGCCCCGCCCCGGAGGTCAGGGCTGCGGGCGGCTGCCCCTTCCTCCTCGCCCCCGGCCATCCTGGTCCCGTGGGGCCGGATCGGCGTCGATGCCGAGGGCCAGGAAGTTCGCGAGCGTCCGTTCCGAAAGCGCGAGACCCCGCGCCCGGGCGGCCTCGGCGACGCGTTCCGCCACCAACTCGAAACCGTCCAGGCTGCTCTCGGCCCGCAGCCGGACGCGCCCGGCCCCGCGCAGCCGCAGGACCATCCAGCCGTCGCGGCGCTTGCGCCCCGCCGCGTAATAGTCCAGCCGCACCTCGCGCAGCTCGGCCCAGGCAATGCTGGCTCCGAGCGGGCCGACGGCGCGGATGCCCGCATCGTCGAACTCCACGGCGGTGGCGGCGCGCAGGGCCGTGCGGGCGCCGAAGGCGGCGAAGACCGCGGCCGCCGCGCCCAGCGCCGCCGCAACCCACGGCGAGGCGGGGAGCAGCGCCAGGGGCCCCAGCGTCAGGACGAGCCCCGCTATCGCCCGCAGCGCGTCGCCGCGCAGGGCGCGCCGGCCGTAGCGGAAGGTGCCGGCCCGGACGGTGCTCGACGGCACGCGCGGCGCTCCGGGATCAGTCCGCCAGGTCCAGCACCACGGGCACGTGGTCCGAGGGCTTGGGCTCCCAGCCGCGCGCCTCGCGCAGGACCCGGATGCCGCGGAGCCGGTCCTGCAGCGGCGGCGTCACCCAGACGTGGTCGAGCCGCCGCCCGCGGTCCGATGCCGCCCAGTCCTGGGCCCTGTAACTCCACCAGGTGTAGAGCTTCTCGGTATCCGGCACGAAGGCCCGCATCGCGTCGATCCAGCCGATGGAGCGCTGGACCGCGCCGAGCTTCTCGACCTCGACCGGCGTGTGGGAGACGACGCCCAGCATCTGCTTGTGCGACCAGACGTCGTTCTCCAGCGGGGCGACGTTCAGGTCGCCCACCAGCACCATGGGCCGGTCGGACGAGCGCTCCTGCGGCCACCAGCCGGCCAGCTCGTCCAGGAACCGCAGTTTGTGGGCGAACTTCTCGTTCACCGCCGGGTCGGGGACGTCGCCGCCCGCGGGGACGTAGACGTTGTGGATCTCCAGCCCGTCCACGCGCGCCACGCCGTGCCGGCAGTCCTGGCGCTCGCACCAGTGCAGCACCTCCTGGCCCTCGATGGGGCGGCGCGAGAGGATGGCGACGCCGTTGTAGCCCTTCATCCCATGGATGTGGGCATGCGTGTAGCCGCGCTCCGCGAAGGCGTTGCGAGGGAAGGCGTCATCGACGCACTTCGTCTCCTGCAGGCACAGGACGTCGGGATCCGCCTCGTCGAGCAGCCGCATGACCAGCGGCAGCCGCAGCCGGACTGAATTGATGTTCCAGGTCGCGATGCGCATCAGACGATGACGACCTCGATGTCGCCCACGCCATCCACATGGCCGTGCAGACGATCGCCGCGGACCACCGCGCCCACGCCCTCGGGCGTGCCCGTGAAGATCAGGTCGCCGGGCATCAGCTCCACCAGCCCCGAGAGATAGGCGATGGTCTCCGGCACGCTCCAGATCAGATCTGACAGGTCGCCGACCTGCCGGCGCGCGCCGTTGACGTCGAGCCAGATCGCGCCCTTCGAGGCGTCGCCGACGGCCTCCTTCGGCACGACCGGGCCGCAGGGAGCGGAATGGTCGAACCCCTTGCCCATGTCCCAGGGCCGCCCGGCCTTCTTGGCCTGGTTCTGCAGGTCGCGCCGGGTCATGTCGAGGCCGACGGCGTAGCCGAACACCAGGTCCATGGCATGCTCGGCGGGAACATCGCGCCCGCCTCTGGCAAGCGCCACCACCAGCTCGATCTCGTGGTGAAGATCGGCGGTCGCGGGCGGGTAGGGCATGGTGCCGCCATCGGGGACGATGGCATCCGCGGGCTTCAGGAAGAAGAAGGGCGGCTCGCGGTCGGGATCATGGCCCATCTCCCGCGCATGGGCGGCATAGTTGCGGCCCACGCAGTAGATGCGGCGGACCGGGAACCGCTCGGCGCGTCCCTGGATCGCAAGGCTCGGGATGTCCCAGAGCGGGATTGCTGACTTCATGCCGGTCGGTCCCTCGGTCGGTGTTCGTGCTTTCCGGGGAAGACGTACCGGGTTCGGCCCGCGATGCCAAGCCGCGGCCCGCGCGGAGGGGAGGGGAGGCGCCCGGCCAGGGGAAGCCGGGCGCCGGAAGGACCTTTCGGAAAGCCCGGGCGGCAGGGGAAACCGGTATCCGGGCCGGCGGCCCGCGAACGGATCCGCCCCTCCCCAAAGCGATGTGAACCGGTAGCGGGCGCCGACCACCGCGCCAGACGCATGGCAGATAAGTGAAAAACGCATTCACTCCACGATGCGGGAAAATTTTGCTGCGGCGCAACAAAAGCAGCGACTTTCGTGCAGATGCGCGTTATAACGTTTGGTATTACGAACAACGCGGCTGTACTGCGGCCGCAGTCCGACCTAAGGTCTCCGCATGTGACCGATGGTCTCCAACTTGATGGGGCCTCCCTTGCCCGATAGCACCCGTACCGTCACCAAGCGTCCGCGCGATGATCGCTCGAAGCTCAGCCCCGGCCTCCTGCCCGAGCTGATCGGCTACAACCTGCGCAAGGCGCAGATCGCCGTCTTCCAGAACTTCCAGGCTGCCGTCGCGCCCTACGACATCACGCCCGGCCAGTTCGGCGTGCTGATCCTGATCCGCGAGAACACCGGCCTGAGCCAGTCCGAGCTCGGCACCGCCGTCGGGATCGACCGCTCGACCATGGTGGCCGTCATCGACCGGCTCGAGGGCCGCGGCTGGGTCGTCCGCGCGCCGAGCCCCTCCGACCGCCGCTCCTACGCCCTGGAGCTGAGCCCCGAGGGCGAGCGGCTCGTCGACGAGCTGATCCCGAAGGTGCGCGCCCACGAGCGCCAGATGACCAGCGACCTCAACAAGCAGGAGCAGCAGCAGCTCATCGACCTGCTGCAGCGGGTCGCCCGCGCGGGCTGATCCCGGCGGCGCAGCCGCCATGGTGATATCCCCGGCGGCGCAGCCGCCATGGTGATCCCAAGGCGGCACAGCCGCCCTGTGGCCCGCGGCGGCGCAGCCGCCTTCGCGGGAGGTCGGGCCCGGGCTCAGTTGCCCGGGCCGCCCCAGCCCGTCGGTTCACGGAACACGAAAAGGCTCCGGTCCAGCGCCACGTCGTAGCGCGGGTTCTGGAGCGCGACCTCGGTCGTGAGGCCCTGGGCATCCAGTACCCGCCACTTGCGGAGCTGCAGCGGGTTGTCCTCGAAGACCAGGGTCAGGCTTCCCTTGCCGGGCTCCTTGGTCTCGACCACGGTGATCTCCAGAACGCCGGGGCGCCGATCCACCCGGGTCACCGTGACCGCCCCCGAGAGCTTCACGTCCTCGCGCAGGATCAGATCGGCCAGGGTCGAGCCCAGCGTCGTGTTCGACTGCTGCTTCAGCTCGTCGTCCCAGTAGTAAACGAAGGTCCCGTCCGAGACGATGAAGTCGCGGACAGGCGGGTCGTACTGGAGCCGCATCCGTCCCGGGCGCGACACATAGGCCGTTCCCATGGCGGTCCCGCCGTTGTCGGCGGTCTGGATGAAGCGCGCCTGGAGCGTGCGGATGCCGTCCAGCGCCTTCTCGGCGCGGGCGATGTCGGCACGGTCCTGCTCGGAGAGCGCCGTCTGGGCGGTCTGTGCCGCCTGGGCGGCCGGAATGCTCGGCATCAGGACCATCGGGCCGACCAGTGCGATGGCGGCCAGGCCGGCGCGCAGGCGCCTTGTCAGAAGTGTCGCGATCATGTGACTCCATATGCCGGCTCGACCCGGCGATACAAGAGCGCCCCCCGAAAGGAACTCCCCATGGACAAGCGGCGCAACCCCTGGACCATCCTCGACACGGCCACCCGCTTCGAGAACGCATGGCTGCGCCTCGATGATGCCGCGGTGGTGGATGCCGGCGGCAATCCCGGGCGCTACGCGACCGTCCACATGCGCAAGCATGGCGTCGCGGTGCTGCCCGTCGATGCCGACGGTCACACCCGCCTGGTCGGCCAGTGGCGCTTCGCCCAGGGCGCCTGGCGCTGGGAGCTGCCCAAGGGCGGACACGATCCCGCGGCCGAGGAGCCGCTGGCCTGCGCGACGCGCGAGCTGTCGGAGGAGGTCGACCTCAAAGCCGGCCGCTGGCTCGAGATCCTGGAGCTCGATCAGCTCGCCGCCCTGGTGCGCACGCGCACCCACGGCTTCCTCGCCTGGGAGCTGGAGCCCTGCCCCGGCATCGCCGACCCGCAGGAGGTGCTGGAGATCCGGCGCCTGCCCTTCGACGAGGCCGTGTCCATGGCGCTGGACGGCGGGATCACCGATTCGACCAGCGTGGCGCTGCTGATGAAGGCGGAGGTCCTGCGCCGTCGCGGCGCCCTGCCGCCCGACCTCCAGGCGCTGCTGGGCTGAGGACCGCCACGGCGGGTCCCCGGCCCTGCCCGCTCAGTCCTCTGCCATCCCGCCGCCGGCCAGGATCTCGCGCTTGCCGACGTGGTTGGCGGGCCCCACGAGCCCCTCGGCCTCCATGCGCTCCACCAGCCGCGCGGCCTTGTTGTAGCCGATCTGCAGGTGGCGCTGGACGAAGGAGGTCGAGGCTTTCTTCTCGCGCAGGACCAGGGCGACCGCCTTGTCGTAGAGCTCGTCTCCCGATCCGCCGGCGCTCTCCTCGGCTTCGAAGACGGACATCTCGTCCTCGTCCTCGGTGATGGCGTCCACGTAGGAGGGCTCGCCCTGGGTCTTCAGGTAGCGCACCACCGCCTCGACCTCGTGGTCTGCGACGAAGGGGCCGTGGACGCGCGTGATGCGGCCGCCGCCAGCCATGTAGAGCATGTCGCCCTGCCCCAGGAGCTGCTCGGCGCCCTGCTCGCCGAGGATGGTGCGGCTGTCGATCTTGGAGGTGACCTGGAAGGAGATGCGGGTCGGGAAGTTGGCCTTGATCGTGCCGGTGATCACGTCGACCGAGGGCCGCTGCGTCGCCATGATCAGGTGGATGCCCGCCGCACGGGCCATCTGCGCCAGGCGCTGGATCGCGCCCTCGATCTCCTTGCCCGCCACCAGCATCAGGTCGGCCATCTCGTCGACGATGACCACGATGTAGGGCAGCTCGACCAGCTCCAGGGGCTGGTCCTCGAAGATCGGCTTGCCGGTGTCGGGATCGAAGCCCGTCTGCACGCGGCGGGTCAGCGTCTCGTTGGTCTTGCGGGCCTCGCGCAGGCGCGCGTTGTAGCCCTCGATGTTGCGCACGCCCAGCTTGGACATGGCGCGATAGCGGTCCTCCATCTCGCGGACCGTCCATTTCAGCGCGACGACCGCCTTCTTGGGATCCGTCACCACCGGCGCCAGCAGGTGCGGGATGCCCTCGTAGACCGAGAGCTCCAGCATTTTCGGATCGATCATGATGAAGCGGCACTTGTCCGGGGCGAGCCGGTACAGCAGCGACAGGATCATGGTGTTGACGGCGACCGACTTGCCCGAGCCGGTGGTGCCGGCCACCAGGAGGTGGGGGAAGCGCGCCAGGTCCGCGATGATGGGTTCGCCGCCAATATCCTTGCCCAGCACCAGCGCCAGCTTGGCCCCGGACCGGTCGTAGGCGTCGGCCCCCAGCAGCTCGCGCAGGTAGACGGTCTCGCGCTTGGCGTTGGGCAGCTCGATGCCGATCACGTTGCGCCCGGGCACGACCGCGACGCGGACCGACACCGCGCTCATCGAGCGCGCGATGTCGTCGGCCAAGCCGATGACCCGGCTCGACTTGGTCCCCGGAGCGGGTTCGAGCTCGTAGAGGGTGACGACGGGACCGGGATGCACCTTGCGGATCTCGCCGCGCACGCCGAAATCGGCCAGTACGCCCTCCAGCATGGCGGCGTTGCGCTGCAGCGCCTCCTCGTTCAGAGCGGCCGGGCGGGCCGCCGCCTCGGGAAGCTGGAGCAGCTCCAGAGGCGGCAGCTCGTACCTGGCGCCGGGCAGCAGCTCGGCCTGGCGCTCGGCCTCGACCCGCCGCCCGGGCTCGACCGGCTTTGGCTTGGGCCCGATCACCGGCGCGTTCCTGGTGAGCCGCGACTCGGCGAAGACCTCCTCGCGCGGCATCTCGGGCGGCATGTCGCCGGGCTGCGGGCGCATGGGGCGGAGCACCGGGCCGTCCATCTCGGCGTGCCCGGCCCCAGTCCCAGCCCCAGTCCCGGCCCCAGTCCCGGCCCCAGTCCCGGCCCCGACTCCGGCCGCGCCGCGCGGCGGCTGCGCTTCGCCGAAGCTGGGGTCGCGGCGAATCATCTCGCCGGCTTGGCGTCCCGCCCAGGCCGCCAGCTCGCCGGACCGGTCGATCACATCGCGCGCGCCTCGCCCGGCCGCGCCGGCGGCCCGGCCGACGCCGCGGGCGCCCGCGGTCCAGTCGGCGACCGACAGGCCGACCGCGGGGATCGTCAGCAGCGCCGCGAGGATGCCGGATCCCAGGGCGACCAGGCTGCGCGTCCCCGCGCCCAGCAGGCCTGCGAGCCCGCCGAGCAGCAGCGCGCCACCGCCGCCGCCGAGATGGTCGTGAACGAGCTGCCAGCCCGGGAACGCCGGCAGGCCGGCCAGGCCGGTGGAGGCGAGGAGCACGGCCAGCACGGCGGGCAGCAGCCTGTGCAGCGGCCTGCCGAAGCCCCGATGCGCCATCAGGCGCAGGCCCCACATCAGCATCAGCAGCGGCAGCAGGTAGGCCGCCGCGCCCAGGGGCTGGAGCAGCAGGTCCGCCACATGGGCGCCGGGGACGCCCAGGATGTTTCCCACGCGCTGGTTCGACTCGGGGCTGACGGCCGTGTTGAAGGACGGGTCGGCGCGGTCGTAGGTCAGCAGCACGGCCGCCAGCAGCAGCCCCGCCGAGGCCAGGAGCCCGCCCCCGGCCTCGACCGTGCGGCGGCGCAGGAAGTCGGCGACGGCCGCGGGCAGCAGCGCCCTGTCCCGCCGGTTCCGGGGCGTCATCGTGCGACTCGCCATGAATCCCGCCTCCGTTCCGCTCAGAGCGCCTGCGCGATGCGCGCGCAGGCCTCGCCGACGACCTCCGCGTCGTGGACCAGGGCGACGCGGATATAGGGCACGCCCGCATTGGTCCCGTCGGGGCCGGGCCGCGTCAGGTAGGCGCCCGGCAGGACCTTGACCCCGGCCTCCTGCCAAAGCCGCAGCGCCGCCTGCTCGCCATCGCCGACCTCGAGCCACAGGAAGAAGCCCCCGTCCGGACGGCGGAATCCGAAGCGGCCGCCGAGCGCCGCCTCGGCCGCGTCGAACTTGGCGCGGTACAGCCTCCGGTTCTCCTCGACATGGGCGTCGTCGTCCCAGAGCGCGGCCGAGGCCGCCAGCGTCGGGAGGGGCACACCGGCCATGCCGTAGCTCCGGAGCCGGCCGTAAAGGCGCATCAGCTCGACCGGCCCGGCCACGAAGCCAGATCGCAGCCCGGCCGCGCTCGACCGCTTGGAGAGCGAGTGGAACACCATCACCCCGTCGAGGCCGCCGCCCATGGCGGCCGCGACCTCCAGCACGCCGGGGGGCGGCGTGCGGTCCCAGATCTCGGAATAGCACTCGTCCACCGCCAGGACGAAGCCGTGGCGGCGCGCCAGCGCGATGGCGCGCCCGAGATAGGCGCGGTCGGCCGCGGCGCCCTGCGGATTGGAGGGCGAGCACAGGTAGAAGAGTGCCGTGCGCGCCAGGAGCTCGGGCGATAGAGCGTCCAGGTCCGGCAGGAAGCCGGTCTCACGGTCGCAGGGCAGGAAGACCGGCTCCGCGCCCGCCATCACCGCCGCGCCCTCGTAGGCGGCGTAGAAGGGATTGGGCAGCAGCACCGCCGGAACGGCGCCGGCCTTGCGCTCGGGAACGGCAAGCATGGCCGCCAGGAACAGAGCTTCGCGCGTGCCCGAGACCGGCAGGACGCCCTCCTGCGGGTCCACCAGGGCGGCCGCGGCATCGCCGTAGCGGCGGCCGATCCATCGGACCGCGGAGCTGCGGAACTCGGGCGTGCCGAAGACCGGCGGGTACTTGCCCCAGAGATGGGCATTGGCGCGCAGCGTCTCCTCGATCAGGGCGGGCGGGGCGTGCTGCGGCTCGCCGATCGTCATTACGATCGGCTCCAGGTTCGAGCGCGGCGCGACGCCTTCGAGGAGCTGCGCCAGCCGGGCGAAGGGATAGTCGCGAAGCCGGTCGAGACGGGGATTGGCCAGAGGGATCATGCGCGGGGGACACCACCGGGTCGTGCGGCGCGGGGGCCGCGTACGGAACGGGAACGAGACTAGAGCGGGATCGTCCCGGACGGAACCCCGCCCGGTCGTGAACCCGCCCCGCACCTTACATCGGGATCGCGGCATCCGCCTCGGATCATTCCGGCCGGCCGGCCTGCCGCGCGCCCGCGGCCGCGCCCCTGCGTGCGCGGCGGCCGTCCATGATGCGCCGGAAGCGTTGAGATTTGGTGCAAAGGAAAAGGGCCCGGCGCGACGCGCCGGGCCCTCCGGAACCGGATGCGAGGGATCGTTTCAGAGCGCTTCGGCGTTCTGTTCGCCGGTGCGGATGCGGACGGCCTGGGCGATCTCCATCACGAAGATCTTGCCGTCGCCGATGCGCCCGGTGTTGGCCGCCTTCTGGATCGCCTCGACGACCTGATCGGCCATGGGATCGTCCACGGCGACCTCGACCTTCACCTTGGGCAGGAACGACACGGAGTATTCCGCCCCGCGGTAGATCTCGGTCTGGCCCTTCTGGCGGCCGAAACCCTTCACTTCGCTGACCGTGAGACCCTGGATACCCAGCGAGGTCAGCGCCTCGCGCACCTCGTCCAGCTTGAAGGGCTTGATGATGGCCATTACGAGCTTCATGGAGTTATCCCTCGTCGATGTTCGGCCGACCCCCCGCCGGGTCCGCTCCTTGTGTCCGCCGGGTCCCGAAGGACCGCCCGGGATCTCTTTTCAAGAAACGTGCCGGATATTGTGCCGCACCGCAACCGGCGCGGCAGGGATGGCCGGCGCCCGCTACCCCGTCCGACCTGCCCAGGATCAAGGCAGAAAACGCCTGATTTTTGTGCGCATGCCCGGCGTCGCGCCGGGGCGGATGCGGCAGGATGTCACGAAGTCCTGGACATCCGCGGCGCCGCTTCCGATTCTGCCGCCATGACCGACGCCCCAGCCCTTTTCCCCGGATCCGAGATCGCAGCGGACGTCCTCGTGGTGGGCGGTGGCCTGTCCGGCCTGACGCTTGCCTGCGCGCTCGCGGGGGCCGGCGTCCCGGTGGTCTGCGCCGACCGCGACCTTCCTGCCGTCCCGGGCACCGACGCCTTCGACGGCCGCACGACGGCGCTCGCCCTGGGCTCGCGCCGGGTGCTCGAAGGCGCGGGTGTGTGGCCGTACATGGCCGAGGCCGCCGAGGGCGGATCCATCTGGGACATCCGGGTCGCGGACAAGAACTCGCCGCTCTTCCTTCACTACGACCACCAGGATGTCGGTCTCGGCGCCATGGGCCACGTGGTCGACAACGCCACGATCCGGCACGCCCTGGCCGAACGTGCGCGGGCGCTTTCCGCCGAGGCGGGCGGCCGCCTCCTCCACCTCGCCCCGGTCGCCGTGACGGCGCTGGCGCGCGATGCGGGCGGGGCGACGGCCGAGCTGTCGGACGGACGCCGCGTGAGGGCGCGGCTGGTGGTCGGCGCCGACGGCAAGGATTCCTTCTGCCGCAAGCATGCGGGGATTGGGGTGACGCGCCTGCGCTACGGACAGACGGCGCTGATCTGCAACATCGGCCACGAGAAGCCGCATCACGGCATCGCGCTGGAGCATTTCCTTCCCAGCGGCCCCTTCGCCGTGCTGCCGCTGTGTCCGGTCGAGGGGGTTCCCCATCGGTCCTCGATCGTCTGGAGCCTGCGCGACGACATGCTGGCCCTGTACCGCGACCTTCCGGACGCCGCCTTTGCGCGCGAGCTGGAGCGGCGGGCGGGCCCCTGGCTGGGGACGATTCGCCCGGTCACCCGGCGCTGGAGCTGGCCGCTGGGCGTCATGCATGCCGAGCGCTACGTCGACGACCGGCTCGCGCTGGTGGGCGAGGCGGCCCATGCGATGCACCCCATCGCCGGCCAGGGCCTGAACATGGGCCTGCGCGACGTGGCCGCCCTGGCCGAGGCGGTGGTGGATGCGCGCCGGCTCGGCCTGGATCCCGGCGGGGCCGACGTACTGGCGCGCTACCAGCGCTGGCGCCGGTTCGACAATGTCAGCCTGATCGCGGTGACCGACGCGCTGACGCGGCTGTTCTCCAACGACATCGCGCCGCTGCGCCTGGCCCGCGACCTGGGCATGGCGGCGGTGCACCGGCTGCCGCCGCTCAAGCGCCTCTTCATGCGCCATGCCATGGGCATGGTCGGCCAGCTGCCCCGCCTGATCCGCGGCGAGCCGCTCTGAGGCCCGGGGGCAAGATCCGGGTCGCCCCACCGCCGGCCGGCGGCGCATGGTTCCCCGCTCGGGAAACGGCGGACGGACGGGAAGCATGGCGATGAGCGCTGCGCGGATGGGGGCGGGCGACTGGGCGCTTCTGGGTGTCCTCTCGGTGCTCTGGGGCGGGTCCTTCTTCTTCGCGAAGATCGCCGTGGCCGAGATCCCGCCCCTCACCCTGGCGCTGGGCCGGGTGGCGCTCGCCGCGGCGGCGCTCGGGATCGTGCTGCGGGCGCGGGGCCTCGCCATGCCGCGCGGATGCGGTCCATGGCTCGCCTTCGCAGGCATGGGCGTCCTGAACAACCTGGTCCCCTTCACCCTGATCTTCTGGGGCCAGACGCGGATCGGCAGCGGTCTGGCCGCCATCCTGAACGCGACCACGCCGCTCTGGGGCGTGGTGCTGGCCCATCTGCTGACCCGGGACGAGCGGCTGACGCCGGCGCGGCTGGGCGGCGTGCTCGCCGGATTCGCGGGCGTCGTGGTGATGGTCGGCCCGGCGGCGCTGGCCGGCCTTGGAGGCGAGACCGCCGCCCAGCTCGCCGTGCTGGGCGCGGCCCTGTCCTACGGCCTCGCCGGGATCTACGGCCGGCGCTTCCGCGGCCAGGAGCCGCTGGTCACGGCCATGGGGCAGGTGAGCATGACCACGCTGATGCTGGTGCCGCTCGCCCTGACGGTGGACCGGCCATGGACGCTGCCCATGCCGGGCCCCGCCTCCTGGGCCGCCCTGACCGGCCTTGCGCTGCTCAGCACGGCGCTGGCCTATGTGATCTTCTTCCGGATCCTGGCCCGGGCCGGGGCCACGAACGTGGTGCTCGTGACCTTCCTGATCCCTGTCAGCGCGCTGCTGCTCGGCACGCTGGTACTCGGCGAGCGGCTCGAGCTCCGGCATCTCGGGGGGATGGGGCTGATCGCCCTGGGCCTGGCCGCCATCGGCGGCCGGCTTCCGGTCCTGCCCGGGATCCGCGGTTCCTGGATCCGGCAGGCCGGATCGAGCAGGGCGGGACGGGGCAGGGCCGGATGAAGCTGGGTGCCGCCGGGGCCTCGCACACGGAAGCCGCCTCGCGGCGGCTTCGGGCACAAGGGCTGCCTCGCGGCGGCCAGGACACAAGCGCCGCCTCGCGGCGGCTCCGGGACGCCGCCCTGGGGCGGCGTCGGGCTCAGGCGCTCTTCGCGGCCCGGCGCTCGGCCTTCTTGGCGGTGACGAAGCTGTCGCGGCGGCCCATCTCGCGCTTCAGGCGCTGGACGGCCTTGGCATAGACCTGCTTCTTGCGCGCGATGCCCGCGTCGGCGGCGCCAGGCTTCTGGCCGCCACGGCCGTTCAGCGCGCGGCGGAAGCCGGCGATCTTGGTGCCGAGGGCCTTCTCCTTGCCGGCGACCTCGTCCAGCAGGCTGCGGAGCTGGTCGTCGGACAGGTCCACAATACCCGGACGGCGGGTGCGGCCGACGAGCTCGGCCTCGGAGGCACCGAGGATGCTCGTCTCGTCCTTGTTGCTATACGCCATGATCTCGTGACTCCCGATGAAGGGCACGGGAGATACACCGAAGCCCCCGGAAAGCCAAGGACGGAATCGTGCGCGGCCGCGCGATGGCACACCGCGCGCGCGACCGGCGCCGTGACTTGCCGGTCCCTTTCAGTCGAGCTCGTATTCCCGCAGCGGTACGTAGACGGGCCCGCCGTTGCCGGTGCGACTTTCGAAAAGCGTGAAATGGCGTATCGGGAAGGGCTCCGTGCGGAACAGCGCGCGCTCCTCCATGAAGCGGGCCACGCGCTCCGGCGGCGCGTCCTTCAGCCGGGCCAGGGTGACATGGGGGGAGAAGCGGCGCTCCTCGGGCGCAAGCCCCGCGCGCACCAGCGCGCTCTCGACCTTCTGGTTCAGGTGGACCAGGGCGTCGCTGCGCTCGACCCCCGCCCACAGGACGCGCGCCTTGCGCCCCTGGCCGAACTGGCCGACGCCGTCCAGCATCAGGTCGAAGCCCGGCGCCCGCACGGCCGCCAGCGCCAGGTCGATCTCGGCGAGGACGTCCTCGCCGACCTCGCCGATGAAGCGCACGGTCAGGTGCAGGTTCTCGGGCTCCGTCCAGCGGGCGCCGGGCACGCCGCCACCGAGCCCGGCCAGGCGCGCCCGTACCGGCTCCGGCAGCTCCAGCGCGACGAAGAGCCTGATCATGGGCAGGGGTCCGGGATCGCCTCGTGGGCCTCCTCGATCTCGGCCAGCACCTCCGCGGACAGCCGGAGCTCCCCCGCCGCGATGTTGGTCTTCAGGTGGTCCATGGTGGTGGCCCCGATGATCGCGGCCGTGACGAAGGGCTGAGACAGCACGAAGGCGATCGCCATCTGCGCGGGATCGAGCCCGTGCCGGCGCGCGATCTCCAGGTACCGGCGAGTCGCCGCGTCGGCGTTGACGCGGGCGTAGCGGGACTTGCGGTGGTCGATGGCGCGGCGCGTGCCCTCGGGCATCCGGCCGTCGAGGTACTTGCCGGTCAGGGTGCCGGCCGCCAGGGGCGAATAGGCCAGCAGCCCCACCTGCTCGCGGATCGCGACCTCGGCCAGGTCGCCCTCGAAGGTCCGGTTCAGCAGGCTATAGGCGTTCTGGATGGAGACGATGCGCGAGTAGCCGTGCAGCTCGGCCGCCCGCAGATAGGTCATGACGCCCCAGGCCGATTCGTTGGACAGGCCGACATGGCGGATCTTCCCGGCCCGGACCAGCCCGGCCAGCGCCTCGAGCGTCTCGGCGATCGGGGTTGCGCCCTCGTCGTCGCCGAGCGCGAAGCCTCGGGCGCCGAACCGGTTCGTCGATCGGTCGGGCCAGTGGAGCTGGTAGAGGTCGATGTAGTCCGTGCGCAGGCGCCGCAGGCTGTCCTCGACGGCGCGCACGAGGTTCGCGCGGTCCAGGCGCGGCTGGCCGTCGCGCACCCAACCGAAGCCGCCGGGGGAACGGCCGACGGCCTTGCTCGCCAGCACGATGCGGTCGCGACCGCCCCGGCTCGCGAGCCAGCTCCCGATGATCTCCTCGGTCCGACCGAAGGTCTCGGCCGTCGGCGGGATCGCGTACATCTCGGCCGTGTCCCAGAACGTGACGCCGCGCTCCAGCGCGTAGTCCATCTGGGCGTGGCCCTCGGCTTCGGTGTTCTGGCGGCCCCAGGTCATGGTGCCGAGGCAGATCTCGGTGACGGCCAAGTCGGTTCGGCCGAGGCGGCGGGTACGCATGGCTTGGCTTGCTCTTCTTCCGTTGGGGCGGCGCGTGGATGACGGGCGGCCGGGGCCGTCCGGGGCTCAGCCCTGGGCGGCGCGGACCAGCGGCTCCACGGCCGGGACGATCCGCTCGACGATCACCGCGACGCCGGCGGCGTTCGGGTGGATGCCGTCGGGTTGGTTCAGCTTCGGGTCGGTTGCGACGCCGTCCAGGAAGAAGGGATAAAGCGCGACATCGTGCTTGGCCGCAAGCTCCGGGAAGATCCGGTCGAATCTTTCGGCGAAGTCGCGGCCGAGGTTGCGCGGGGCGTACATGCCGGCCAGCAGCACCGGGATGCCGCGCTCCTTCAGCCGCGTCAGGATCGCGTCCAGGTTGGCCCGGGTCGCCGCCGGGTCGATGCCGCGCAGGCCGTCATTGGCGCCGAGCTCGACGATCACCAGCCCCGGCGAATCGGCCAGCGACCAGTCCAGCCGCGCCAGCCCGCCAGCCGTCGTGTCGCCCGAGACGCCGCCATTGATCACGCTGACGTCGTGGCCCCGGGCCTTCAGCGCCTGCTCGAGCTTCGTGGTGAAGCTCTCCTCCGGCGGCAGGCCGAAGCCCGCCGTCAGGCTGTCGCCCAGGGCCAGGATCCGCAGCGTGCCCGCCGCGCGAGCCGGCGTGGCCAGCACGAGCAGCGCCAGCACCGCCAGCAGCACGGTCGCGTTGAAAACGCGGCCCAGGGGGCCATATCCGCTGGGTGTTCCCCGCATGCTGCGAATTCCCGACATGATGAATGAAGCGATCGTCGCCCTGAGCGACGTGCAGTTGAAGGTGGAGAGCGAGGCCGGGACCGTCAACATCCTGCGGGGAATCGACCTCAGCGTCGGTCGCGGCGAGGTGCTAGGCGTCGTGGGTCCCTCGGGCTCCGGAAAATCGACCATGATGATGATCATGGCGGGCCTGGAGCGGCCGAGCTCCGGGCGCGTCATGGTCGCCGGCCAGGATCTCGGCCGCATGGACGAGGACGCGCTGGCGCGCTTCCGGCGCGACAATGTCGGCATCGTCTTCCAGTCCTTCCATCTGGTGCCGACCATGACGGCGCTGGAGAACGTGGCGATCCCGCTGGAATTCGCAGGCCGCGCCGACGCCTTCGAGCGCGCCCGTGAGCGGCTGGAGGCCGTCGGGCTGGGCCACCGCATCACGCATTATCCCGGCCAGCTCTCGGGGGGCGAGCAGCAGCGCGTCGCCCTGGCCCGCGCCTTCGCGGTCGAGCCCCGGCTCCTGCTGGCGGACGAGCCCACCGGCAACCTCGACGGCGAGACCGGGGCCAGGATCATGGCCCTGCTGTTCGAGCTCGCGCGGGAACGCGGGACCACCCTGGTGCTGATCACCCACGACGCGGCCCTGGCCGCGCGATGCGATCGGTCGGTGCGCCTGGTGGACGGCCGGATCGTCGGCCAGGACGCGGCGCCGGCGGCGCTCCAGGCGGTCGGCGGGCATCCATGATCGCACAGGCCTGGCGTCTGGCCCGGCGCGAGCTGCGTGGCGGGCTGCGCGGCTTCCGCATCTTCATCGCCTGCCTGGCGCTGGGCGTCGCGGCCATCGCCGCGGTCCAGTCGGTCGCGGGCGGCATCCTGGACGGGCTGCGCGAGGACGGCCGGGCCATCCTGGGCGGCGACATCGCCCTGCGCCTGATCTACCGCCCTGCGAGCGATGCCCAGCAGGACTGGCTGCGCGCCCGCGGGCGCGTGGCCGAGGGCGTCGAGATGCGCGCCATGGCGATCGCCGGCGAGGGCCGCTCGACCCTCGTCGAGCTGAAGGCCGTGGACGGCGCCTATCCCCTGTACGGCACGGCGACGCTGCGCGACGGCGCGCCGGTGGAGACGGCTCTGGCCCAGCGCGACGGCGCCTGGGGCGTTGCGGCCGAGGAGGCCGTCCTCGATCGGCTCGGCCTGTCCGTGGGCGAGCGGGTGCGGGTCGGCGACGCAGAATTCGTCCTGCGGGGCGTCATCGCCCGCGAGCCCGACAAGGCCGGGTCGGGCGCATTCACCCTGGGGCCGCGTCTGATGGTCCCGCTGGAGGCGTTGGCGCAGACCGGCCTCCTGCAGCCGGGCTCTCTGGTGAACTGGACCTACCGGCTGGCGCTGCCGCCGGGCAGCGACGTGGCGGCGGTCCGGTCCGAGCTGGCGGCCGCCTTCCCAGATGCCGGCTGGCGGGTGCGCGACTACACTGACGCGGCGCCGCAGCTCCAGCAGTTCATCAACCGTCTGGCCCTGTTCCTGACGCTGGTCGGGCTGACGGCGCTGCTGGTCGGCGGAGTGGGCGTGGGCAATGCCGTGCGCGCCTATCTCGATGGCAAGGTCGAGACCATCGCTACGCTGAAGACGCTGGGCGCCCCGGGGCGGCTGGTCTTCGCGACCTACCTGCTGCAGGTGACTGCGCTGGCCGCGATCGGGATCGCCATCGGCCTGGTAATCGGCGCGCTGGTCCCGCCGCTCGCCGCGGCGGCGCTCGAGGATGTCCTGCCGGTGCCGGCCCGGGTCGGGCTGCAGCCGGCGGCGCTGGTCACGGCGGCGGCCTTCGGCCTGCTGACGGCGCTGGCCTTCTCGCTCTGGCCGCTCGGCCGGGCCGGGGAGATCCCGGCGGCGGCCCTGTTCCGCGACGCCGTTGCGCCGGTTCGCGCCCTGCCGCGGCAGGCCTATGTGCTCGGGGCCGGCGCGTCCGCTCTCGGCCTTGCCGCGCTCGCCATCGCGACCGCTCCGGACCGGAGCTTCGCCGCCTGGTTCGTGGCCGGCGCCTTCGTGACCCTGCTGGCCTTCCGCGGCGCGGCCTGGCTGGTCACGCACGCCGCGGCGCGCGCGGGCCGCCCGCGCAACCCCGGCCTGCGCCTAGCCCTGGCCAACCTGCACCGTCCCGGCAACCCGACGGGTTCGGTCGTGCTCTCGCTGGGGCTCGGCCTGACGGTGCTGGTGGCGATCGCGCTGGTGGAGGGCAACTTCTCCCGCCGCCTGCAGGAGGCCGTGCCCTCCGGCGCGCCGTCCTTCTTCTTCATCGACGTCCAGCCCGACCAGCGCGAGCGCCTGTTCCAGGCCGTCCAGTCGGTGCCCGGGGCCGAGGGGCTGATGGCGGTTCCCTCGCTGCGCGGGCGCATCGCCACCGTGAACGGCGTCGAAGCCGAGAAGGCGGTGGTCGACCCGTCCGAGGGCTGGGTGGCGCGCGGCGACCGCGGGCTGACCTATTCGGCCGAGCTGCCCTCGGGCTCTCGCCTCGTGGCCGGCGAATGGTGGCCGCGCGACTATGCCGGGCCGCCGCTGATCTCGGTGATCGGCGACGTGGCGCGCGCCTTCGGCGTGGGCCCCGGCGACCGGCTCGGCATCACGATCCTGGGGCGCACGATGGAAGCGCGGATCGCCAATGTCCGCGAGGTCGACTTCTCGTCGCTGAACATCAACTTCGCCCTCGTCTTCGCGCCCGGCCTGCTGGAGGGAGCGCCCCAGACCTGGATCGCGACGCTGCGCGCCACGCCCGAGGCCGAGCCGGAGATCCAGCGCCTGGTTGCCCGCAGCTTCCCGAACGTCACCACCGTGCGCGTCAAGGACGCGCTGGACCAGGTCAACGCCCTGCTCGGCCAGATCGGGACGGGCGTGCGGCTGACGGCGGCCGTCACCCTGATCGCCGGCACGCTGGTCCTCGCGGGGGCGGTCGCGGCCGGGCACCGGCGCCGGGTCTACGATGCGGTGGTGCTGAAGGTGCTCGGCGCGACGCGGGGTGCGATCCTGCGCGCCTTCATGCTGGAATACGGGCTTCTCGGCATCGTCACGGCGGTGATCGCCGGCGCCATCGGCACGCTGGCCGCCTGGGCCGTGCTGATCGAGGTGATGCGCTGGGACCGCTGGGTATTCCTTCCTGCATCGGTGCTGGGTGTCGCCGCGCTGTGCACCGTGATCACGCTGGCCTTCGGCTTCGTGGGGACATGGCGGGCGCTCGGCCAACCGGCGGCGCCGCTGCTGCGCAACGAGTAGCCGGGCCGGACGGCGCACGAGGGCCGGCGCGGCGAAAGATCCTATCCGCCGAAAGGCGTTGAAAGCCCAGGCCATCCGGCTGATATAGTTGTCGCACTGTGCCCTTTCTTGCCGAGGCGACAATGGCGACCGGACCTTTCAACCGTTATGCGGCGCCCGGGCGTGTGGCGGATCAGGCCGTCTACGACGCCGGGCTGCGCACGCACATGCTGCGTGTCTTCAACTACATGACCGGCGGCTTGGCCGTGACCGGGCTGGTGGCCTTCATGACCAGCCAGAGTCCGGCGATGCTTCAGCTCATCTTCGGCTCGCCGCTGAAGTGGGTCGTGATGCTGGCTCCGCTGGCCTTCGTGTTCTTCATCTCCTTCCGGCTTCAGACGATCTCGTCCTCGACGCTGCAGGCGCTTTTCTGGGCCTTCTCGGCCGTGATGGGCCTGTCCATGGCGGCGATCTTCCTGGTCTTCACCGGGGCGAGCATCGCGCGGGTCTTCTTCATCTCTGCCGGCATGTTTGCGGGGACGGCGCTCTGGGGCTACACCACGCGACGCGACCTGACGGGCATGGGCAGCTTCCTGCTCATGGGCCTGATCGGCATCGTGATCGCGGGGCTGGTGAACATCTTCGTCGGCTCCTCGGCGCTCCAGTTCGCGATCTCGGTGATCGGCGTCCTGGTCTTCACCGGCCTGACCGCCTTCGACGTGCAGCGCATCAAGGAGACCTTCGACGAGAACTGGGGCGTCGAATCCAACAACAAGCTCGCCATCTTCGGCGCGCTGTCGCTGTACCTGAACTTCATCAACCTCTTCACCTCGCTGCTGAACCTCTTCGGCCAGCGCGAGTAGGCGACCCGGCCCGCGGCCGCACCCGGCGCAGCCGGGACGGCCGCGGGCCCCCGCCTGCGGGCCGTGGCCCGCCAGCCAGCCCATCCACCTGCGCCCATGGGGAGCATCATCTCCGACGCCTCGGTCCTGCTGGTCGAAGACACGCCGTCCCTTGCGCGCGTCTACGCCGAATACCTGAAGAAGGACGGCATCGCCGCCCAGACGGCCGAGACCGGGCGCGCTGCCCTGGCTGCCCTGCGCGAGCGTCCGCCCCAGCTCCTGCTCCTGGACCTGAACCTTCCCGACATCAACGGGATGGAGATCCTGCGGGACATCCACGAGCAGGCGATCCCCGTCGCCACCGTGGTGATCACCGCCCATGCCTCGGTGAACCTGGCGGTCGAGGCGATGCGCTACGGCGCCTACGACTTCATCGTGAAGCCCTTCACTGCGGACCGGCTGCTGATCACGGTCCGCAATGCGCTCGAGCACCGGCGCCTGGCACAGATCGTCGACCGGTTCGCCGACGATCTCGGGCGCGAGCGATACCACGGCTTCATCGGCTCCTCGCTCGCCATGCAGGCGGTTTACCGGATCATCGACAGCGCCGCGGGCTCGCGCGCCACGGTCTTCATCACCGGCGAATCCGGCACCGGCAAGGAGGTCTGCGCCGAGGCCATCCACCGCCAGAGCCCGCGCCGCGACGGGCCTTTCGTCGCCATCAACTGCGGGGCGATCCCAAAGGACCTGATGGAGAGCGAGATCTTCGGCCATGTGAAGGGCGCCTTCACCGGGGCCACCTCCGACCGCGAGGGTGCGGCCGGACGAGCCGACGGCGGCACGCTTTTCCTGGACGAGATCTGCGAGCTGGAGCCCAACCTCCAGACCAAGCTGCTGCGCTTCATCCAGACCGGGACCTTCCAGAAGGTCGGGGGAACGCGGCTCGAGAAAGTGGATCTGCGCATCGTCTGCGCGACCAACCGCGACCCGCTGAAAGAGGTCGAGGAAGGGCGCTTCCGCGAGGATCTTTACTACCGGCTCCACGTGATCCCGCTGCACCTGCCGCCCCTGCGCGAGCGCGAGGACGACGTGGTGCTGATCGCGCGCAACTTCCTGGTCGACTACGCCCGCGAGGAGGGCAAGCGCTTCAAGCGCTTCGATTCCATGGTGGAGGCGATCATCCGGGCCTATCCCTGGCCCGGCAATGTCCGCCAGCTCCAGAACGTGCTGCGCAACATCGTGGTGCTGCACGACGACGAGACAGTCTCGCCCGCCATGCTTCCCCCACCCCTGTCCGAGCGCTGCGCGGCGCCGGTGCAGCCGCGTGCGGCCGCGGCACCGCAGCCTCAGCCCGTGAGGCCGCTCTGGATCGTCGAGAAGGAAGCGATCGAGAGTGCCATCGCCGCCTGCGACGGCAACATTCCGCGCGCCGCGCATCTTCTCGGGATCAGCGTCTCGACGATCTACCGCAAGCGCCTGTCCTGGGAGGCCGAGGGCCGGGCCTGACCGGGAGTGGCCTGACCGGTGCTGACCGGCCCTTGGCGTCGGCGGCTTGAACCGGCGCCGCCGCCGGCCCAGACTGCGGGATCACCGCAGCCAGACCGGACCATATCATGACCGCCGACGCCGTTCCGCCCGCCGCCCGGTGGGCGATCGCCCTGACCGAGATCCCGAGCGTGACCGGGACGCCGGACGAGGCCGGCTTCGCCGACCGCCTGGCCGCGATGCTGCGGGCCAGCCCCGCCTTCGCCGGGCGTGCCGGCGATGTCTGGACCCTGCCGGTGCCAGGCGTGCCCGAGGGCCGCGCCTGCGTCTGCGCCCTGCTGCGCGGAAGCGGCCCGCGCACCGTGGTGCTGACGGGGCATTTCGACACCGTCCATGTCGAGGATTACGGCGACCTGGCGCCCTTGGCCTGCCGGCCCCACGAACTGAAGCCCGCCCTGGCGGCGCGGCTGGCTGCCTCGGCCACGACGGATGCCGAGCGAAGGGCCCTGGGCGATCTCGCCGGGCCGGACTTCCTGCCCGGGCGCGGGCTGCTCGACATGAAGTCGGGCCTGGCCGCCGGCATCGCGGTGCTGGAGGAGGCGGCGCGGGATCCCGCCCGCCAGGGCAACCTGCTGTTCCTCGCCGTCCCCGACGAGGAGGTGAACTCCGCCGGGGCGCGCGCCGCGGCGCCGGCCCTGGCCGGCATCGCAAGCCGCCTCGGGCTCGAGATCGCTGCGGCGATCAACCTGGACGCGCTGGTCGACGACGGCGACGGCACCATCGGCCGGGCGGTCGCCCTCGGAACGATCGGGAAGCTGCTGCCAAGCGCCCTGGTGGTCGGCCGCGCCGTGCATGCCTCGGACGCCTATCGCGGGCTCGGGGCCGGGGCCATCGCCGGCGCGCTAGCTGCCGACCTGGAATGGGCGCCCGAGCTGTCCGAGCGCACCGAGGACGAGGTCACGGCGGGCTTCTCCCTGCTGGGCATGAAGGACGGCAAGCGCGGCTACGACGTCACGACCCCGGAGCGGGTCTGGATGTTCTGGAACCTGATGGTCCAGGACCGCGGCCCTGAAGAGATCATGTCGATCCTGGAACGCCTGGCCGGCGCCTCGGTCGCGGGGCTCGTCGACCGGCTCGGCGCGCGCAGCGCGGCGGCGCTCGGGGCGCAGGCCGCGGAACAGGCTGGGGCGCCGCTGCCGGTCGCGGTGATGACCTATGCCGATCTCCGGCGCCGGGCCGAGGCGCGCGTGCCCGGCGCCGCCGGCATCCTGGCCGAGGCCGCGGCCGACGCCGTGTCCCGCGGCCTGGACCTTCCGGAGCAGTGCCGCGTGCTCACCGAGCGGACCTGGGACCTTTCCGGCCTGTCGGGGCCTGCGGTCGTGCTCGGCTTCGCATCGATGCCCTACCTGCCGACGCGCCTCCTCGGCGAGGATGGCCGGCGGCTCGAGGCGGCTGCCCGCGAGGCCGCGGCGGAGGTCGCAGGCCGCCGTGGCACGTCGATCCGCACGCTGCGCTACTTCCCCGGCATCTCGGACATGAGTTTCCTCGGCCAGGCGGACGAGGGTGCGATCGCGGCCGTCGCCGGGAACACCCCCGCCTGGGGCGCGGGGATCCCCTGGCCCGAGGGGCCGGCCCTCGGCGGGGTGCCCATCGTGAATGCCGGACCCTGGGGCCGCGATTACCACACGCCGCTGGAGCGCCTGCACGCGCCCTACGCCTTCGAGGTTCTGCCCGAGCTGGTGGGCGGCATCGCGCGCCGCGTGCTCGCCGCGGACTGAGCTCCCGGCGGGGGCCAACCGGCCCCCGCCCGCGGATCCTTCCCCTCAGGCCGCGTTCGCGGCCTCGCCCTGCGCCGTCTCCGCACCGGCGGCCTTCCGCCACAGGGTGCGGAAGCCCTCCTGGCGCTGCAGCAGTTCGCGCAACGTGCCCTGGTCGAGGATTCGGCCCTTCTCCATTAGCACGATGCGGTCGAAGCGCGGCAGCAGGTGCAGGCGATGGATCGACGAGACGATGGCGGCATCCGGGAAATCGGCCATCAGGTTGTCATAGACCTGCGCCTCGGTGCCGGGGTCCAGGCTGCTGGTGGGCTCGTCCAGCATCAGGATCGAGCTCCGGCGCGCGGCCAGGATGCCGCGCGCCAGGGCCAGGCGCTGCTTCTGCCCGCCGGACAGGTTGCCGCCGCGCTCGACCACGGGGGTCCGCAGCCCCGCCGGCATCATCGACAGAACGGGGGTCAGGCAGGCGAGCTCGGCCGCGCGCAGCACCTCCTCCTCCGAATGCTCGAGGCCCATGGTCAGGTTGTAGGCCAGCGTGTTCTCGAAGATCTCGGGGTCCTGCGGGATCAGCGTTGTCACGGCCGCGAGGTCCGAAAGCCCCTCGACCGGCTGCCCGTCGACGCGGAAGGAGGCCCGGTCGGCCTCGTAGAGGCCGGCCAGCACCCGCATCAGCGAGCTCTTGCCGGATCCGCTCTCGCCGACCAGCGCCACGCGCTCGCCGCGCCGGATCGCGAAATCGACCGCGTCCAGGGTCGGCGCGGTACCCCGGCCGTTGGGATGACGGAAGGCCAGCCCCTCGACCCGGATCTCGCGCCATGCCGCCGGGGCGGCGACGGCGGCCCCGCGCCGCTCCTGCGCCTCCAGGATCTCGTCGGCCCCGGCCAGGTCGGTCCCGTTGCGCACCATATCCTGCCACTGGTTCGCCAGCGCCCCGACCACGTCGCCGATCTGCTGGGCGTACTGGTGCACCATCACCGCCGTCCCGACCAGGATCAGCCCGTCCTGCCGCCAGGCCAGCCAGCCGTAGAAGCCGACCAGCAGCACGCGCAGCACCTGGCCGAGCAGCTCGATCGTGCACCACTTGGCCTCGTTCACGACGATGTTCCGGCGCAGTGGCGCGAAGACCTCGTGCAGCCGGGCGGCGAGCGCGCCCCGCATCGCATCGCCCAGGCGCAGGGTCAGCACTGTGCCGACATTGCCGAGCCCATCGACCATCTCGGCGGCGTAGCGGCGCTCGGCCCGGTTCTCGGCCTCGATCAGCCGCGCCATGGTGCGGTCCAGCCGCAGCACCACCAGCCCGACCAGGGCATAGGCCAGGACGGCGGCGCCGGCCACCGGCAGCGAGATCAGCGCCAGCGCCCCGAGCGGACCGAACAGGCCGACCGCGTTCTGCAGGTAGGTGTACTGGTTCTGCGAGAAGCCCGAGAGCGCGGCATTGGCCTTGCCGACCCGGCTGATGGTTTCGCCGGAATGATGGGTCTCGTGCCACTGCATGGGCAGGCGCATCAGCTTGCCGTAGACGGTATCGGCGAAGCGCTCGCGGATCCGCAGCGAGGTAAAGCGCTCCAGCACCCGGCCTGGGCCGTGCAGCAGCCAGGCGCCGACGCCCGCCGCCAGCATCAGCCCCAGCGCCGTGGCGGCCCCGGCGATGTCCTGGGCGCGCGTGTCCTGCAGGTGGTTGACGGCCGAGCCGAAGAAGTAGGGCACCAGCAGGCGCGCCGCCTGGGCCAGCGCCAGCATGGCGAAGAAGGCGACGACCAGGTGCCGGCTGCCGGCGGCATAGCGCCACAGGGCCGCATACAACGTCAGCATGCTGCCGCGCCGGACGGCATCGGGACCCTGCTTCATGGCTTTTCCGGAAGGAAGGGGGATGGGAGCGCGCCTATATGGCCACAGCCCGGCCCGCCGGCCAGTGACGGTCGTCACGCTTGCGCAACTATCTGTCGCGAACCCGGACGCCCGGCACCCCAAGGGCGCCAGGCTCCCCTGCGCCGCCGGAGCCGCTATGCCGCCGGATGGATGCCGCGCATGGCCTCGGCCGTCCTGCGGCCGAGTTCCGGCAGCGCTGCGGCGAGCGCGGCGGCGCGGTCCGTCTCGGCGCCCTTGCAGGCGCGCTCGATCTCGCGGGCGGAGTCCGCCAGCCCGGCCGCGCCGAAAGTGCCGGCGCTGCTCTTCAGGCTGTGCGCCTCGCGCGCCAGCAGGCCGAAGTCACCCTCCGCGCCGGCGGCCGCCATGGCGTGCACGCGCGCCTCGGCCTCGCGCAGGAAGGCTTCCGTCAGGTCGGCAACGACCTGCGGGTCCAGGTCGGCTGCGAGCTGCGCCAGCACGGCGCCGTCGACCAGCCCGTCCTCGGCCCGGGGCGTCTCGGGCAGCCAGCGTTGCACCGTGTCGAGAAGCTGCCGCGTGCCTACGGGTTTCGCGAGATAATCGTCCATGCCGGCCTCCAGGCAGCGCTCGCGGTCGCCTTCCAGCGCACCGGCGGTCATCGCGACGATCCGCAGCCGCCCCAGGGGCGGCGGCAGCGCCCGGATCGCGCGTGCGGCGCCATACCCGTCCATCTCCGGCATGGCGACGTCCATCAGCACGAGATCATAGGGCACCTTGCGCACGGCCTCCACCGCCTCCACGCCGTTGGAGGCCACGTCGACCCGGTAGCCGGCCTTGCGGAGGACGGCCGCCGCGAAGAGCTGGTTGGCTGCGCTGTCCTCGACGACCAGCAGGCGCCGCCCCGCGCCCGTCGGCGGCGCTGGCGCCTCGGGGGCGGCGGTGCCGCTGAGCGCCGCGAGCAGCGCCGCCTGGCGCACGGGCTTGGACAGCGTGGCGGCGAAGCCCGCGGGCGGGCCGTCGGCCCGCCGGTCGATCACCGTCATCAGCACCAGCCGCCCGACCGACAGGGCACGCAGTCCCTCGCTCAGGTCGTCGCGCACGCCGGCCGTCGGCAGCGCCCCCTCGTCCGCCAGCGCCACGTCGAAGGGCCGCCCGCCGGCGGCGGCGATCCCGGCGGCCGCCAGCGCCTCCTCGCTCGACGGGGCGGCCGAGACGCTGGCCCCCCAGGAGCCCAGCAAGGTGGACAGCGTCCGCCGGACCAGCGCCGTCGGCGACACCAGAAGGACCCGGCTGCCCGGCGGCATCGCCGCCTGGCGGTCCTTCCGGCCGCGCCGCGGCAGGTCCAGCTCCAGCCAGAACAGGCTGCCCTCGCCCGGGCGGCTTTCGAACCCAATGCGCCCGCCCAACAGCGCCGTCAGGCGCCGGGCGATCGCCAGCCCCAGCCCCATGCCGCCATGGCGCCGCGCAAGCCCCGCCTCCGCCTGGCTGAAGTCGCCGAACAGCTTGTCCCGGTGCTCGGGCCGGATGCCGATCCCGGTATCCTCGACCTCGAAGCGCAGCCGGGCCATGCCAGCCTCGCCCGGCATCTCGCCGACGGTCAGCGCCACCGCGCCGCGCTCGGTGAACTTGACCGCGTTGCCGCCGAGGTTCAGCAGGATCTGCCGCAGGCGGCCGGCATCGCCGGTCAGCGCGCGCGGCACCCCGGCCGGAACGCAGCAGACGAGGTCGATCCCCTTGGCCGCCGCCTGCGCGCCGAGCAGCCCGGCGACGCTCTCCACCAGCTCCACCAAGTCGAAGGGTCCGGGCTCGAGTGTCAGGCGGCCGGCCTCCAGCCGCGCCGCATCCAGCATGTCGTTCAGGATCATCAGCAGCGCTTCCCCGGCATCGCGCGCGGTCTGGGCGAAGCTCCGCTGCTCGGGCGTCATCGGCGTGTCGAGCAGAAGCCCGACCATCCCGAGCACCGCGTTCAGCGGCGTGCGCACCTCGTGGCTGATCATGGCCAGGAACTCGGCCTTCACGCGATCCGCGGCGGCGGCGGACCGGCGCGCCCGCGCCCTGTCGCCGCGCGCCTCGGCGAGCGCCGCCTGGGCATGCTTCAGGTCGGTCACCTCGATCCCGCAGGCCAGGTACCCGCCTCCGGTAAGCTCCCGCCGCAGGATCCTGAACATGCGCGCGTCCGGTCCCGCGACCTCGCCCTGCTCGCCCTCTTCGCGCCCCGTCCCGGCCAGCCCGGACAGGGCGGGAAGCATGGCCTCGGCCGCGGCATTCGCTGCCAGCGCGCGGTCCTGCGCATCGAGCAGCGCTACCGGAAAGGGCAGTGCGTCCAGGACGGCCTGGAGGGGCGGGAAGGCTGGAACGGGCTCCGCCGCGGCCAGCACCTCCAGAGTCATCTCCGGGGGGGACTCATGCGACGATCCGGCGGGCGCTTGCGTCTCCGCCGGTCCGGCGGCACGCCGGCCCAGGAGCACCCAGGCCAGCAGGCCGGCCACCAGCGCGGGCAGCACCGCGCGGATCGGCGCCGGCACGCCCGGCGGGACCAGCAGCTCGCCCGCCGCCGCCGCGGCCAGCACCGCGAGCGACAGCACCAGGACGTGGCGGAGCCGGTCGGGCTTGGAGCCGGGCATGAGCGGGCGGCGCCGGGCCGGCCTCAGGCGAAGCCGCGCAGGGGCAGGTCCGGGCGGCGCTGCAGCCAGTTGTCGGCGGGATAGGCTGCCGATCCGTCGACCGCATGGAGCGTGTAGGCCTGGCGCGAGTGCGGCGAGCGGTTCGGCGCGCTCCGGTGCGGCAGCAGCCCGTGCAGCACGACCAGCGTGCCCTTGGGCGCCTCAAGCGGGATCCAGCCCTCCTCGGGCCAGGGCGCCGCGTCGAGCTCGTCATGGCCGACGCCCCCTTCGGGCCGGCGCCGGAAGCGGCGCCGCAGCGGGCCGCGGTGCCCGCCGGGCAGGGCCCACAGGCACCCGTTCTCGGCCCTCGCATCCTCCAGCGCGAACCAGAAGCCGGTGACGCTGACCGGCTCGGTGTAGAGGTAGGTGGCATCCTGATGGGGCGACACCTCGCCGCCGACGAAGGGCTGCTTAAAGATGTACATGGACTGCAGCAGCCGCGGGTCGCGCAGCCCGGCCGCGGCGGCGATGGTGGCCAGCCGCGGGTCGCGCGAGAAGCGGTCGAAGACGGGGTCGAGGTCGTGCAGCGCGTGCCCGACCTTGTTGATGGCGAGCTCCTTGGCGCGCGTCAGGCGTCCCTCGGCATCGAAGGCGTCCTCCTCGAAGAAGAAGCGCACCTTGTCGCCGGATTCCAGGATGTAGCGGTCGAAGGTCGCATCCTGGTTCCGCGACGAGAAGACCGAGGCGAGGCCCGCTGGATCGAAGTCCGCGACCAGCTCGGCCATGCGCGCGCGCAGCGCGTCGCAGGCCGCCTCGTCGGCGAAGCGCTCGATGACCAGGAAGCCGTCGCGGACGAAGCGCCGGGCCAGCGATTCCGGGTCCGATGCGCGCGCCTGTCGGGCTTCCTGGCTCATATCACCGTCCTGTGCTTCAGCAGCGCCAGCATGGGCAGGTCCGAGGGCCGGTTTCCGTAGCCCCAGCTCTCCCCGAAGGGACCGTGCTCGTGCAGATAGGCGGCGACCCGGTGCGCCTTGGTGGCGCGCACGCAGTTGCCGCCCTGCATGCGCCCGGTCAGCACCCCGTCGACGCATTCCAGCCCGGTGGCGAGCAGCGCATCGACCTCCAGCTCCGCCAGCAGCTCGGGCATGTAGAGCTCCAGCGCGCCGGTCGCGACCACGACGCGCCGGCCCGCGTCCTTATGGCGCCTGAGGTGATCGAGCACCCGCCGGTTCCATCGCGGCCAAGCCGCCAGCCGCCGCGCCGCCGCCTGCGCCTCCTCCATCCGCACGCCCGCCAGGAGCTGGTGCAGGAGCGAGGCCTTCACCGCCGTGCGCAGGTCGGGCACCGCGGGGCTGCGCGGCTGGCGCACCGCGGCCTTGACCGCCCGCGCCAGCGCCCAGCGCACGCGGCGGCGTCCGGCCAGCTCGCCCAGGAATGGCAGCAGGCTGTCGCCCTTGACCAGCGTGCCGTCGAAATCGAAGAAGGCGATGCCCTGCACGGTGCGGCCCGGCTGCGGAACTGCCCGGAGCGGATCGCGGTCTGGTGTCGACACCCGATCGCGGGAATCCGCCCCACCACGGCAGGTTGAGAGTGGCTCGCGCTTCACTGCGAAGCCCGACCCGCTCTAGGCATACTCCGTGCGCGCCCAAGGAACAAGCCGCGGGACGACAAGCCGCGCCGCCGGCGTGTAGTGTCGCGCGATGCCATCCACACCCCTGCCCCCCGGCTCCCTTCCCCGCCGCATCCTGATCGACACCGATCCCGGGCA
The DNA here is from genome assembly GCF_017355985.1 of Arenibaculum pallidiluteum. GTDB lineage: Bacteria > Pseudomonadota > Alphaproteobacteria > Azospirillales > Azospirillaceae > Arenibaculum > Arenibaculum pallidiluteum. The sequence continues at coordinate 75,246 of NZ_JAFIQU010000020.1, read as the reverse complement.
GGACGACGCCGTCGCCCTGATGCTGGCCTGCGCCTCGCCGGACGAGCTCTCCATCGCGGCCGTCACGGCCGTCGCCGGCAACGTCGCCCTGGCCCTGACCGAGCGGAACGCCCGCGCCGTGCTGTCCTTCTGCGGGCGGCCCGACATCCCGGTCCATGCCGGCGCGGCGGCTCCGCTGCGCCGCCCGCCCGAAACGGCCGAGCACATCCACGGCCGCACGGGGCTCGAAGGCCTCGTCCTGCCCGAGCCTGCGCAGCCGCCGGCCCCCGGCCACGCGGTCGACGCCATCCTGGCCGCAGCGAACGCCACGGGACCGGGCGGCCTGACCCTGTGCTGCCTGGGGCCGCTGACCAACCTCGCCCTGGCCCTCGCCCGGGATCCCGGGTTGGCCGCGCGCCTGCGCGAGGTCGTCGTGATGGGCGGCAGCGTCTTTCGCGGCGGCAATGCGAGCCCCGCGGCCGAGTACAACTTCCTGGCCGACCCGCATGCCGCGGCTGCGGTCATGGCGAGCGGGGCGGCGGTCACGCTCGTGCCCCTGGACGTGACGCACCGGGCGCTGATCGGCCCCGCCGAGCTGGCGCGGCTGCGCGGCCTGGGGAACCGGGCCGGGGCGGCGGTCGCGGGGCTGATGGACCGGCCCCGGCGCTACTCGGTCGAGCGCTACGGGGCCGAGGGCGTGGCCCTGCACGACCCCTGCGTGATCGCCTGGCTGCTGGCACCCGGGCTCTTCGCGGGCCGGCACGTCAACCTGGAGGTCGAGACCGAATCCCCGCTGACAGCCGGCATGTCCGTCGCGGACTGGTGGGGAGTGACACACAGGCCAGCCAATGCGCTGGTCCTGAATGCTGTCGACCGGGCGGGCTTCTGTGACCTGCTTGTGGAGCGGCTGGCGCGGCTGCCCTGAGGCCGCCGGCGCCGCGTCACTGGCGGGGGCGGCGGGGGCGGCTCAGGCCCTGCGGCGGCGGCGCGCGATCTCGTAGGCGACGGCACCCAGGACGGTCAGCGCGATCAGGATCAGAGACAGGGCGTTGACCGCGGGCGTCAGGCCGGTGCGGACCTTGGACGCGATGTAGACCGTCAGCGTCGTGTCCAGCCCGCGCACGAAGATCGTGGTGTTGTAGTTCTCGAAGCTCTGCAGGAAGGCCAGGAATGCCGCCGACAGCACGGAGGGCATCAGGTAGGGCAGGGTGATGCGCCGGAAGGTCTGAAGATGCGTGGCCCCGAGGTCGAGCGCGGCCTCCTCCTGCGCGGGGTCGAAGCGCTGCAGCCGGGCCGTCACCAGCAGCATGGCATAGGCCGCGATGAAGCTGGACTGGGCCATCACGGTCAGGAAGATCCCCCCGCGCACGTCGAGCCAGCGGTCCCAGAAGATCAGCGTCGAGATGCCGATGATCACGCCAGGCGTCAGCAGAGGCGACACCATCACCGCATAGAGCAGCGTGCGTGCCCGGCCATGCAGCCGCCACAGCAGCAGCGCCGCGGCGAGCCCGGTCGGGACCGCCAGTGCGACGACGCCCACCGCGACGGCGAGGCTCGTCCACAGCGCGCGCCAGAGCTGGGCGTCCCGGAACAGCACGCCGAACCAGTCCAGCGTGAAGCCCAGCCACGGCGTAACCGTCGGGAAGCGGCTGGTGTTGAAGGTCGCCGCGGCCATCACCGCCAGCGGCAGGAACAGGTACGCGAAGAAGGCGACCATCCACAGGCCCAGCAGGCCGCGGGCCAGGCGGTCCCCGGCCGGCACCGCGCCGTGGGCCGGCACGGCTGCCGCGGCGCGCCCGGGCAGGTCCGCCGCCGTCCGTGCGTCGGCCGTCCGTGCATCGGCTGCTTGTGCGTCGGCTGCCCGTGCATCGGCGGGGGCCGTCACTTCGCCATCTCCCCGATGCCGACCCGGAACAGGCGCATCATCAGCAGGATGAAGCCCACGCACAGGACCAGGAGGATGAAGGCGTAGGCCGCACCCTGGTTCCAGTTCCCGCCCTCGAAGAACCAGTTGTAGATGATCTCGGTGAACCAGCGGCTGCTCGGGCCGCCCAGGATCGCGGGCACGGCGTAGCTGCCGGCCGCCAGCATGAAGGTCATCACGCAGCCCACGGCGATGCCGGGCCGGGCATGGGGAACCACGACGCGCCAGTGGATGCGCGGCCAGGACGCGCCCAGGTCGCGGGCCGCCTCGATCTGCGCGCGGTCCAGCGTCTCGATCGCGTTGTAGATCGGGAAGACCATGAACAGGACGTACACGTACACCATGCCCAGGATCACCGCCCCGGGCGTTCCAAGCCAGCGCTGCGGCTCGTCGATGAGGCCGAGCGTCATCAGCACGGCATTCAGCGGCCCGTTATAGGCCAGGATCACATACCAGGCGAAGGTGCGCAGCAGCTCGTTGATCCAGAAGGGAATCACCAGCAGCAGCATCAGCGTGGCCAATCGCCGCCGCGGTGCGACCTGGGCCATGTAGAAGGCGACGGGATAGCAGACAGCCAGGGTCGACAGTGTCACCAGCGCACTGGCCCAGATGGTCTGCAGGAAGATCCCGCGATGGACGGTGTTGCCCCACAGCGTGGCGTAGTTGCGGAGGGTGTGGACGTCCTCCGGGCCGCCGAGCTTGGACGGCGGAAGCATGGGCCGGAACGAGAAGTCCACCATCAGAAGCTGCGGCAGCACGATCAGCACGACGATCCAGAACGCCGTCAGTGCCGTGATCGCCGCCGTCAGCACCGGCCCGTAATGGCGGAGCGCCGCCCTCATGCGGCGCTCCGCGGGGACATGCGCGGCGCGGCCGCGCCGTCCCTCCTCAGACCGCGAAAACGAAGGCGAGGATCATGGCGACGACCACCAGGCCGAGCGAGATCGCCAGGATGGGGCTGACCACCCCCTCCCGCGAGCCCACGCGGACCGCGGTCGGCTGGTCCCGCGACAGGCGGTTGGGCTGCAGGCCGTTCCCGGCCTCCGAGGCCGGCGGGTTGCGCAGCCGCCGGTTGCGCGACAGACCGTAAAGGAAGGCGAGGCCCAGGATCAGGGCTCCGCCGATGGTTCCGAACAGCCAAAGGGCGTCGCCAGATTGCATAATCCGTGCTCCAGGAATCCAAAGGTGTCTCCACCTCAACCCCTTGGACAGGGCGCGGGTTCCTGGGACGCGGGAACGGGGGACGCAGGATCGGCGGGCGCGGCTCCCGATGCCGGCGCGGTCCGGGGCGGCCCTCGCCCGCGGCGCGGCGAGCCCGGCCGGACCGGCACGCCGTCACGGGCGGTCCCCCGGCGCGTCGGGCAGCACGGTGGCATGGGCGGGCGCGAAGCCCAGCCGTGCGACCTCGCCCGGCGTCAGCGCCGGCTCGTCGCCGGAATGGGGCGTCTGGACCGTGACCTGCCCGCCCGCGGCGTTCTCCAGCAGTGTGGTCACGAAGGCACCTTCGAAGTCCTGGCGCAGGACGCGGGCTTCCACCTGGTTGGCGCCGGCGCCGGCCCGAAGCCGTTCGGGCCGCACGAAGAGGGCGGCGGCCTCGCCCGGCGCGAGGCCCCGCGGATTGCGCCCGACCAGCCGGCCCCAGGCGGTGTCGAGCGCCGCCATCCCGTCCTGCGCCAGCGCCACCGTGCCGGCGAAGCGGTTGCTCTCGCCGAGGAAGCTGGCGACGAAGGGCGTCTCGGGCGCGTCGTACAGGGTTCGGCCGTCGCCGACCTGCTCCAGCCGGCCTCGGTTCATCACGCCGATCCGGTCCGACATGGTCAGGGCCTCGCCCTGGTCGTGCGTGATGTAGATGAAGGTGATCCCGGTGCGCCGCTGGATCGCCTTCAGCTCCGCACGCATGTGCTGGCGCAGCTTCAGGTCCAGCGCCGAGAGCGGCTCGTCCAGCAGTAGCACCTGCGGCTCGACCGCCAGGGCACGTGCGATGGCGACCCGCTGGCGCTGGCCGCCCGACAGTTCCGATACGCGCCGCCCGCCCAGCCCGGGCAGCGCCACCAGCTCCAGCAGCCGCTCCACCCTGGCCCGCCGCTCGGCCGCGCGCAGCCCGCGAACCTCCAGCCCGAAGCCGATGTTCTCCGCCACGGTCATCAGCGGGAACAGCGCCAGGTTCTGGAAGATCAGAGCCGTCGGCCGGCGGTTCGGGCCCATGCCGCGCATGTCGCGCCCGCCGATGCGAACGGTGCCTGCGGTGGGCTCCTCGAAGCCCGAGATCAGGCGCAGCAGCGTCGTCTTCCCGCAGCCCGAGGGTCCGAGGAAGCTGAAGAACTCGCCCGCGGCGATGGACAGGTCGACGCCGTCCACGGCCGCGACGGCGCCGAAGCGCATAGTGACGCCTTCGAGATCGATACCCTGGCTCATGGGATTCCGGTCCGCGAGGGGCCCCGGCTCCGCAGGGAGCGGGGCCCCTCCGCAGCCCCTCAGGCCGCGAGGTACTTGTCGGTGTACTCGTTCCGGAGCGAGACGTACCACGACGGCTGGACCGGCCACCACCAGAGCTTCTGCAGGGCATCGCCCGGGAAGGCCTCGGCGAAGAAGGTCTTGGCCTTCTCCGGCAGGTGCTGCTCGGCGCCCAGGGCGACGGCGTTGGTGCCCTTCGAGGCCGCGAAGGTGGCGCCGACCTGCGGCTTCAGGAAGTGGTTGATCCAGGCATAGGCCTGCTCGACGTTGCGGGCCTTGTTCAGGAGGCAGTAGCCCTCCATCCAGGCGAAGGCGCCCTCGGCCGGAGCGATGTAGCCGATGTCGAGGCCCTGGTCGCGCAGCGCCACCGCGGTCTCGTCCCAGTTCTGGCCGATCACGCAGCCATTGGCCTGGAAAGCGCCCAGCGCCTCGTTGGCCGAGCTCCAGAACTGGCCCACGCTCTTCTTGTTGGCGATCGCGACCTTCAGGATCTCGTCCCAGTTCGCCCGCATGGCGGCCTCGTCGGTGAAGGCCTTGCGGAAGGGCTGGGGCAGCTTGCCCTGGGCCTCGAGCCAGCGGCCGATCCCCGCCAGGCCCGAATGGCCGCGCAGCGTGACCTTGCCGGCGTATTCGGGCTTCCAGAGGTCGCCGAACGACGCGCCGTACTTCAGCGGGGCCTTCTTGCGGTCGAAGGCGATGGCCTCGGTGCCCCAATGGGTCGGCGCGAAGTAGCGCCGGCCCTCGGCGACGCCGCCGGTCTCGGCCGAGCCCTGGATGGCCGAGGGCAGGATCCGGTCCATCTGGACCTTCTTCTCGTCCAGCGGCTGCAGGTAGCCGAGCTCCAGGTAGTTCGGCACGCGGTCGACGGTCGGCATGATGATGTCGAAGCCCTCGCCGCCCGAGGCGCGGAGCTGGTTCAGCTGCTCGTCGTTGGTGGCGAAGGGCACGTAGACCGGCTTGATGCCCGTATCCTTCTGGAACTGCGCCAGGATCTCGTCGCTGAAGTAGCCGGCCCAGGCGAAGATCCGGACCTCGCCCGAGGAGGCCAGCGCGTTTCGCACGTACCAGGGGCCGGCGGCGGCGATGGCACCCGCCGCCGCGCCCGCGCGCAGCACCGTGCGGCGCGTGAAGGCCTTGGCGGCGCGCTGGGTCTCGCGGCTGGAATCGCGTTCGGTCGTCATGGCGTGAGGTCTCCCTGGGTCCCGTTGTTGGCGGGATCATGCCCCGGCCCGCGCCGCGCGGCAATTTCCGAGCCCGGGGATTCGAGAGATTTCATGGAACCGAAACACGGAAGGGACGATCCGGACGGCGATGCGGCGCCGTCTGCGGCGGGGGTGACCGTCGTCCTTGCGCCCTATCACGCCGGCCGGCGCGAATGCCGCGTCGGCCGCGGGCCCGGCCACCTCATGCGCGCCGGGCTGGCCGAGGCCCTGCGCGCCCGCGGCGCCAGGGTCGAGATCGTCGAGATCCCGCCGGTCGAGGAGCACGAGGGCGAGATCGGCCGCAGCTTCGCGGTAAAGCGCCATGTGGCCGCGGTCGTGTCGGCGGCCCGGGCGGCGCGCCGCTTCCCGCTGGTGCTCGCCGGAAACTGCAATGCCAGCGTCGGCGTCCATGCCGGGCTCGGCGATCCCGGGACGGGCGTCGTGTGGTTCGACGCGCATCCCGATTTCGACACCCCGGACGAGCATCTCAGCGGCTATTTCGACGGGATGGGCGTCGCCACGCTGGCCGGCCAGTGCTGGCGCCGGCTGGCCGCGACGATCCCCGGCTTCCGCCCGCTCGATCCCCGCCGGCTGGTCTATTGCGGAATCCGCGACTTCGAGCCCGGCCAGCGCGAGAAGGTCGAGGCGCACGGAATCCGGGCCGTCCTCGGGGCGACGCCGACTTCGACGTTGGCGGCGGGGCAGCGCCCCGATTTCGCCGGCGGCCTGCGGGCGGCGCTGCACGGGACGGACCGTGCGCGCCTTCACATCCATCTCGACCTGGACTGCCTCGACACCGCCGTCGGACAGGCCAACGCCTACGCGGCGCCCGGCGGGCTGGGCACGGAGGACCTCATGGCCTGTCTCGGCGTGGTGCGCGGTCACGCCCCCGTCGCGGCCATGACCATCGCGTCCTTCGAGCCCGGCCTTCCCGGCAGCGATGCCATCGCTGCCGCGGCGATCGGCGCGGCCCTGGCCATCGTCCCTGCGGCGGTCCGGGCGTCCTAGACGCTGTCCCTCCTATGGCACGACGACGCCCAGATAGGGTGTCCGCGGCTGCTCCTTCGGCCCGAGCGGGGGCGGCACGCGGTGGCTCACCGCGGGCAGGCTCTTCAGGTAGGCCGCGATCGCCGCCGCGTCGCCATCGGTCAGCGATGCGTAGGACACCCAGGGCATGACCGGCGCGAGGATCCGGCCATTGGGGCGCGTTCCCGTCCTGAGCGCCCTGACGATGTCGGCTTCGCTCCAGGTCCCGAGGCCCGTCTCGTCGTCGGGTGTCAGGTTGGGGGGATAGAAGACGCCGAGGTCCGGGATCGCGAGGCCGAGCTCCGATCCGGACAGATACCGATCCGCCTCCGGCTTGCCCGTCAGGCCCCCCGGCGTGTGACACCCGGTGCAGTCCATGATCCTGGACAGGTACTCGCCCCGTTTCACCGGGTCCTCGGCGGCACCCGCCGGTCCGGACAGAAGGAGGGCGAGTGCGCCCACTGCGATGCTTCTCATGTGTTCGTTCAACCCCGATGAACCGATCCGATCGGGCAAGGACCGCTGCGGTCCTCGTCCGCTCCTGTTGTCGGAGGATTGTCGGGGGCTTCGGTTGCAGCTCGATTTGATCGAGGAGCCGATCGGGCTACGGATGCAACCGAGCTGTCGGCGCGGCGGAGTGCGGCGATCCGTCGTGATGTCGACGCGGCCTGCAATGCCGAGACTCCGGCCATGAGGAGACCTGGTGTTCTCCTGGTTTGGCCTCACCTTCCACGTCGCCGTGCTGCTAGTCTTGATCAAGTCGGTGGGGGAGATGTCCGAATCGGGAGCATGACCGGGAACAGGATCCGGAATGTCCGCTGGGGGAGGTCTGGATGGCGAAGTGGTGCGTTGCCTGGGTCATGTCGGCCCTCGTCATGCTGTCACTGAGCGGCGGCGCTGCCGCCGGGCCGCACCACGACTGGGAGACCGGCCCGCTGGCCGAGGCCGGTTTCGACGCGACGCTCGGCGATCGGCTCGATGCGGCCTTCGCCGACGGGACCCTCGCCGGCCTGCACGGCGTCGTGGTCATTCGTCACGGCAAGCTGCGTATCGAGCGCTACTACCCTGGCGCCGACGAGCGCTGGGGTCAGGCTCTCGGGGTGGTCGAGCATCGCGCCGACCTCAAGCACGATCTGCGCTCGGTCTCGAAGAGCGTCGTGGGCCTCCTCTACGGAATAGCGCTCGAGGAGCGGCTCGTCCCGCCGCTCGATGCGCGGCTCCTCGAGCAATTCCGGAAGTATCCCGACGTCTTGGAGGCCGAAGCCAAGCGCGCCATCACGATCGAACACGTCCTGACGATGACGATCGGCCTCGATTGGAGCGAGGAGCTGCCATACACCGATCCGCGCAACAGCGAGATCGCCATGGAGCTTGCTCCCGATCGCTATCGCTACATCCTCGACCGTCCGATGAAGGACTCGCCTGGAGAACGCTGGGCCTACAATGGCGGTGCCACTGCGCTCCTGGGGCGGCTGATCGCAATGGGGGCCGGCAAGCCGCTGCTGTCCTACGCTCGCGAGAAGCTGTTCGGACCGCTCGGGATCGAGGACGTCGAGTGGGTCGAAGGCGCGGATGGAGAGCCGGCGGCCGCCTCTGGGCTTAGGATGCGACCCCGGGATCTCGCCAAGATCGGACAGTTGGTGCTGAACGGTGGAACCTGGGACGGACGCCGCATCGTTTCAGAGGCTTGGCTCCAGGCGTCGCATTCGCCGCATGCCGAGATCGGGGGAAAGATGCGCTACGGCTACCATTGGTGGCTGAGCGCGTTGCCTGGTGGCGAACGCGTGATCGCCGGCTTCGGCAATGGCGGCCAGCGGCTCTTCATCGTACCGGGTCTCGACCTCGTCGTGGTCATCGCCGCTGGCCGCTATAACCAGCCCCAGGAGGGAGGGCTGCCCGGCGTCGTGCTGAACGACTTCGTTCTGCCGGGGCTCAATTGACCCCGAGAATGGAGGCAAATCCCCCTGGCGGTCCCCCTGGCGGTCCCAAGACCGCTCCTGATGTCGAGCAGCCGCGAAGCGTCTGAATACGGCGCCGGCCGCCATTGTCGTGACGGCGGCGCGCTCCGAACCACCCACCGGCCTCAGCCGCAGCCGGATCCCCGGCCCGGGAAGACGGGGCCGCCGCGGCGCGGGTCGCGGGACAGGCCGCGAGCTTCGAGCTCGCGCAGGTAGGTCGCCCAGATCTCGTCCTGCCGCTCGCCTAGCTCGTAGAGATAGCGCCACGAGAAGATCCCGGTGTCGTGCAGGTCGTCGAACCGGATCCGGATCGCGTAGTTGCCGACCGGCTCGACCGCCAGGATCCCGACCTGGCTGCGTCCGGCGACGATCTGCTTCTGTCCGGGCCCGTGACCCTGGACCTCGGCCGAGGGGCTCTCGACGCGCAGCAGCTCGGCCGGGAAGGAGAAGCTCCTGCCGTCGTCGAAATCCACCTCCAGGCGCTTCTCGGCCTGGCGCAGCCGGATCTCCACCGGCCAGCGCGGAACGGTCCGGCGCTCCTCCTGCTGGGGCTCCAGCCGGTTCCTGTTCTCCGTCCCGTCGTCGGTCATGGTCTTGCGTCCCGCGCCTCGCCGTCCAGGCGGCGCGCCTCGTCCACCAGCATGATCGGCACGCCGTCGCGGATGGGATAGGCCAAGTGCGCGCGGTCGCTGATCAGCTCCTGGTGCTCGGCATCGTAGCGCAGGGGGCCCTTTGTCAGCGGGCAGACCAGGATCTCCAGCAGCTTGGGGTCGACCCGCGCGCCGCTCGGCGGCGTCGCTTGGTCCTCGGTCCGGCCGGGTTCGGTCATGGCATCGATCCTCCGATGGGTCTCGGCTGGCCCCGTCACGCGGGCCGCCTCGTTCGCGCCGTTTCGTTCGGGCCGCTCACTGAGGCGGCAGGCTATCACCGTCGTCCGGCCGCAGCACGGCCATCTCGACCAGCGCGGTCAGGAGCCCGGCCCGCTCGCCCAGGGTCTGTGCCTCCAGAAGCGCCTGCTTCTCGTTGGGCTCGAAGGGGCAGATCATCGAGAGCGAGTTGATCAGCCGCTCCGAGGGAGTCTTCTCGATGGTGCTCCAATCGGCCGAGATGCCGTGGCGGCGGAAATAGGCCTTCAGCCCCTCGACCAGCCGGCCCCGGTCGAAGGCCGCGTCCTCGGCCTCCAGGTCGCTCCGGAACTGCTCCCAGTCGGGGGTGACGGCCCGGAACCCGCCGGGCTGCCTGTCCAGCTCCCCGCGCACGCGGAACCGGCTGACGCCCAGCAGGGTGATCAGGTAGCGGCCGTCATCGGTCTCCGAGAAGCTGACGATTCGGCCCGCGCAGCCGCAGCCGAACAGCGGCGGGTCGCGCTTCGGGATATCCTCGGACGGCTGGATCATGCCGATCAGCCGGGTGGGCGAGGCCAGCGCCTCGCGCGTCATGGCGAGGTAGCGCGGCTCGAAGATGTTCAGCGGCAGCCGGGCGCGCGGCAGCAGCAGCACGCCCGAGAGCGGGAAGACCGGCAGCGTGCCGGGCAGCTCCCCGAATCGCAGGTCGAACGCGCTGGCGCCCATGGCGGTCAGGCGAACAGCAGGGAGGACAGCCGCCGCCGCGCGTTGATGGTCAGCTTGTCGGTGGGACCGAAGGCCTCGAAGAACTTCACGAGCTGCTTGCGCGCAGCCTGCTCGTTCCACTCGCGGTCGCGCCGCACCAGCTCCAGCAGCTCGTCCACCGCGGCCTCGCGCTTGTTCAGGGCATAGAGCGCCATGGCCAGGTCGAAGCGCGCCTGATGGTCGTCGGGCGCGCGCGCGACCTTCTCCATCAGCTCGGGGATCGGGCCTGCCTGCCGGCTCTGCTCGGCCAGTTCGAGCTGCGTGCGCACCGCCGCCAGATCCTTGTCCTTGGCGATCGCCTCGGGCGCCCGGTCAAGCATCTGGCGGGCGTCGTCGGCGCGGTCCAGGGCGATCAGGGCACGGGCCAGGCCGGCATAGGCCGCGGCGTTCTCGGGCTCGGCCTGCAGGATCTCGGAATAGATCGCGGCTGCGGATTCGGCGTCGCCCTCCTCCAGCGCCTGGCGGGCGGCGTCCAGCGCCTCCTCCAGCCCGTCCCCCTCGGCGCCGGCGCCGCCGGCGATCTGGATCAGCCGGTCGACCCAGGTCTTCACCTGGCTCTCGGGCAGGGCGCCCATGAAGGCGTCCACCGGGCGGCCCTGGTAGAAGGCGTAGACCGCGGGGATCGACTGGACGCGGAGCTGGCCCGCGATCTGCGGGCTCTTATCCACGTCGATCTTGACGAGCCGGACGGCGCCCTTGGCGCCCTTCACGACCTTTTCCAGGATCGGGCCGAGCTGCTTGCAGGGGCCGCACCAGGTCGCCCAGAAATCGACGATCACGGGGACGGTGCGCGAGGCCTCGATGACGTCGGCCATGAAGGTGCGGTCGGAGCCATCCTTCACGAGGTCGGCTCCGGCGCCGTTGCCGGAAGGCTGGCTGTTGAAGATGGGCTGCATGGGTTTTCCCGTTTCCGCTCGCAGTTTAGATGGAGGCTGGCCCGCCACTCGGCAAGCACGCGGCCCGGGCGGGCGTCCGCATGCCGGACGGCCCCGCCGCGGGGCTAATGCAGATCAGCGATCAGCGGCTCGTGGCCCGTGGCCCGGACGAAGCGCACGAGGTCCTCGCTCCGGATCACGGTCGAGCGCGTGTTGACCAGCGGATGGTAATTCAGCAAGGGCTCGGCGACCATGGCCCGCTCGAGCACCACGCGAACGCGCCCCGCTCGGTCGTTGACCAGCGCGAAGGGGGTGACCGAGCCGGGCCGCACGCCCAGCGCCTCCCACAGCAGGTCCGGCCGGCCGAAGGACAGCCGGGCCGCGCCGATGCGCTTGTCCAGCCGCTTCAGGTCGACGGCCGTGTCGGCCAGCGCCACCACCAGCCAGAGCTGGTCCTTCTTGTCCTTCAGGAACAGGTTCTTGCAGTGCGCCCCGGGGATCAGGGCATGCATCTCGCGGCTCTCCTCGACCGTGAAGAGCGGCCTGTGCGCGATCGTCTCGGTCTCGATCCCGAGCGAGTCGAGATAGGCCAGCAGCGCCTCGGGCGAGGTCGGCGGCGACGCATCCCCGATCTCGGGCGCGTTGGTGGGCCTGGTGTCGGGTTCCCGGGTCTGGTCGTCCATGGCGCGGGTTTATAGCCTGCCCGGCCGGCCCGCGGAAGGGCCCCGGCGCGCCGGGAAATCCTCCCTTGCAATCGGTTCCGGGATGCGTATAGTCCCCGCTCACCGCCGGTCACCACCCGGACCGGCCGCCGGATGCGGGCGTAGCTCAGGGGTAGAGCACAACCTTGCCAAGGTTGGGGTCGAGGGTTCGAATCCCTTCGCCCGCTCCAGTTTTCTCCCGACAAGTCGACGATACGCGACGGCCGAACCGGTCGTCCCATTCCGTATGCCGGCGACTCAGAAGTCGGTCGAGCGCGTCACCTCCTCCCAGGCCGCGATCTCGGCGCTCAGCGCGTCGATCTTCTGGCGCACCAGGGCCAGCGCGTCACTGCCCAGCAGCAGGTGCATGGGCGGATCCTCGGCCTCGACAATCCGGAGCAGCGCCTGCGCGGCCTTCGCGGGATCGCCGGCCTGGCGGCCGCTCTTCTCCTCGCGCGCCTTGCGGATGGGATCGAACAGCGCGTCGTACTCGGCGATGCTGCGGCCTGTCCGGACCATGGAGCGGCCGGCCCAATCGGTTCGGAACGAGCCCGGCGCGATGGCCGTGACCTTGATGCCGAAGCCGGCGACTTCCTTGGCGAGAACCTCGGAGATGCCCTCCAGCGCGAACTTGCTGCCGCAGTAATAAGCGATGCCCGGCATCGTGATGAAGCCGCCCATCGAGGTGATGTTCACGATATGGCCGCGCCGCCGCGCGCGCATGCCGGGCAGCACCGCCTTGATCATGGCCACGGCCCCGAAGACGTTGACCTCGAACTGCCGCCGCATCTCCTCCAGCGGGGATTCCTCCAGCACGCCCTCATGGCCGTAGCCGGCGTTGTTCACGAGCACGTCGACGGGACCGAGCTCCCGTTCCGCCGCGACGATCGCCGGGCCGATGGCTGCCGTGTCGGTCACGTCCAGAAGGACGGCCGAGGCGCGGCCGGGCTCAATCGCGGCGAACTCCCGCCGCGCGGCCTCGTTCCGCACCGTGCCGGCGACGCGGTGCCCGGCACCCAGCGCCGCCTCGGCGAAGGCGCGGCCGAAGCCCGAGTTCACGCCCGTGATCAGGAAGACTCTGCCGTCGGTTCCGCTCATCGCGATCTTTCTCTCCTCGTCTCGATGTCCGGCTCCGGATGCGCACCGGCCCAACGGGTGAAACGGTAGAGGGGCGTCATTCCTTGAACTATCGCCTATGATCCGAACAACCTCATTGGATTCGGCGATAGAATGCGTGGCCACGAATATGCGGACCTGCGGGCCTTCGCGATGGTCGCAGAGTTGGGAAGCTTCGCCCGGGCGGCAGAGCAGCTCAGGATCTCCCCCTCGACGCTCAGCCAGACCATCCGCGGGCTGGAGGAGCGGCTGGGCGTGCGGCTGCTGAACCGCACGACCCGCAGCCTCTCGTTGACCGAGGCGGGTGGGCGCCTGCTGGCACGCTTCAAGCCCGCCATGCAGGAGATGGAGGCGGCTGTCGCCGATGTCGCCAATCTCCGCAGCACGCCGGCCGGCACCGTCCGCCTGCATCTGCCGCGCCCGGCCTCCGCCGCCCTGGTCGAGCCGCATCTCGGCCGGTTCCGGGAGCGTTACCCCGACATCGTGCTGGAGCTTGCGCTGGACGATGCCGTGATCGACATCGTCGAGGGCGGCTTCGATGTCGGCATCACCCTGGGCGAGCTGCTGGAGAAGGACATGGTCGCCGTCCGGCTCGGGGGCGAGGTCCGGCAGATCGCCGTGGCCTCGCCGGACTATCTCGCGCGCCACGGCCGGCCGCGGACGCCGGCCGATCTGCATGCCCACCGCTGCATCAATTGGCGCAAGCCCGGCAGCAGGAAGCTCTACAACTGGGAATTCCAGCAGGACGGCCGCTGGATCTCGGTCGCGGTCGAGGGACCGCTGATCGTCTCGCACCGCGACGCGGCGCTCGAAGCGGCGGTGCAGGGCGTTGGCATCGCCTTCGTCTACTGGTCCGAGCGCTGGCTGCGCCCGCTCCTGGAGGACGGGCGGCTCGTCCCCGTGCTGGAGGAGCATTCACCGGGCTTTTCCGGCTGGCACCTCTACTACCCCCGGCAGCGCAACACCCCGCCGGCCGTTCGCGCCCTGGTCGATTTCCTGCGGGAGGTCAACGGCGACCCGCCGCGCCCAGGGATGCCTCAGGCCAGGGTCCAGGGCGTGGGATCGCCGAGCTCCTCGACGAGCTCGCGGTAGGCCTGGGAGCGGGCGCGCTCGAAAGCGCGCATGAAGGCCCGCTCGGTGGCGCGTTCCGGCGGCACCAGGGCGCGCAGCTCAGCCAGCAGCTCGGCATCGCGCCTGTCGGCGATCTGCGCCGCGAAGGCCCGGGGATCGATGGCCGCCTCGGGCGCCCGCCCGCGGGCCCATTCCGCCAGGATGCGGATCGAACGGGCGCGCTGCCGGAACAGGAAGTCGTCGAGCCGCGCCGAGTCGCGCTCCTGCTTGCGAACCAGGATGCGGTGGATGTCGATGGCCACGTCGTCGCGCCCCGTACCCAGCCCTTTCTCACTCCCGCGTCAATGTGGTCCCGGCCGCATCTTCATTTCAATGCGGCCCCGGCAGCACGATGGTCTGCTTCCAGGGCAGGGTCTGGCGGCTCAGCACGATGGTGGGAGTGTCCAGCACCCGGGCCGGGAACTCTTCGCCCACCATGTCCAGGAAACGCTGCAGCCGATCGCGCGAGAAATAGTGCATGGGCATCACCACGGCGGGCCGGATCTGCCGGATCACCTCCAGCATGAACTCCTGCGCCATCGTGAAGCCGCCATCCACCGGCACCATCAGCACGTCGATCTGGCCCAGCGCCGCCAGGTGCTCTTCCGTCAGGTCGTGATGCAGGTGGCCGAGATGGGCGATGCACAGCCCCGCGACCTCGAAGACGAAGATGGAGTTGCCGGCATAGCGCGTGTCCCCGGACCAGTCGCGCACGTTGGTGGGGATGTTGCGCACCCGCACGTCCTGCTCGGTGACATCGTGCAGGCTGGGCTTGCCGGGCTCGATGCTCCAGCCGCGCAGCACGTGCCGGATGCCGCGGTCCAGACGGTCCGTGTGGTGCGTCGAGTGGGCGTTGTTCATGGTGACGATGTCGGGCATCCCCGGCGGCCGGTGCACGCCGTTGTAGTCCGTCACCGCCCGCACGCCGGCCGGGCTCTCGATCAGGAAGCTGGCGTGGCCGACGAAGGTGATGCGTACCCCGCCCTGCGCCTGCGCGAGGCGCGTTCCCGCCGGCAGTGGCAGCGGCGCGGGGCCCTCCAGGGCCGCGTAGCGCTGGGGCAGCGGCAGGTCGGCCACCGGAAGGCAGATGGCCTGCGCCACGGCTGGCAAGAGGAGCCAGGCGCCCGCCGCGGCCGGCACGAGGCGCGCGAGGCACCCTGCCATGGCCCCCGCCAGGGAGCATCGCAGAGCGTGCAGGGTCCCGAGCATCCATGCCTCCTTCCCGCCTGTGCCGGGAAGGAGTGTGGGTCACGGCCGGCCCCAGGTCCAGACCCACCGTCCGGCGCAGGAGCGGCCGCCGCCGGGGGCGACGGGGAGATCCCGGACGGGATCTCCCCGTCGGGCTCAGTGGATGGCGACGGAGCCGCGGCGCTTGCGGCCGCCCGCGGCGGTCTTGCCGATGTCCTCGGGCGTCCAGGTCACGTCGGCCTTGGCGCGGCCGCGCTTCTTCGCGGCGTCCTGCGCCGGAGCGCCCTTGGCCGTGTCCTGCGCCGCGGCGGCGGCCGGCGCGGCAGCAGGGCCGGCGGCGGGCTTGCGGCCCGTGCGGGCCCTGGCCGGGGCCGGCTCTGCGGCAGGTTTGGTGGCAGCGGGTTTGGCGGCAGCGGGCTTGGCGGCAGCAGGCCTTGTGCTGCCGGGCTTGGTGTCGCCGGGCTTGGCAGCGCCGGACGTGGCGGGGGACGTCGCAGGCTTCGCCGCGCGCGGGGTGCGGCCGCGCTTGGGCAGAAGGGCTTCCTCGACCACCCCGGCAGCGGCGTGGATGCCCTTCGAGGCGGCCGTCGCGGCTGTCTGGATGGCGGCGGAGGCGACCTCCTCGATGGTGGCCTTCACCTTGCGGGTGATGGGCTTCAGCAGGCCGGAGGCGGACCGCTCCTCGGCCGCGATCTCGTCGGCGGCGCGATGCCAGTGCTCGACGTCACGGCCCTCGGGCCGGCCCTCCTTCTCCCAGATCGCGTAGGCGCGCGCGGCGATGCGTTCGTTGCGGTCCATGATGCAGCCCCCTTCCCTTTGTTCCTGTGGGTCGCTGCCGAAACGCAGTTTGCGGGGATTCGTTCCAAAGGCCCGGTATTTCAGCCCGCGAATTCGGTCAGATCACGTTCAGCTCCAGGATCGGGCGGTTCTCGCGCAGGCGCTCCCAGCCGAACTCGCGGAGGTCCAGGGTCCTGTACGCGCCGAAGGCGACCAGCTCGGCGATGGCGCGGCCGGCTGCCGGCGACTGCTGCAGGCCGTGGCCGCTGAAGCCGTTGGCGAACAGGAAGTTCGGCAGCTCGGGATGCGGCCCCAGCACCGCGTTGTGGTCGAAGGTGTTCATCTCGTACAGGCCCGCCCAGGCGCCCGACTGGCGCACGGCCTCGAAGGCCGGCACCCGCGCCGCCAGAGCCGGCCACAGCACCTCCTCGAACTGCTGGTGCTCGACGGTGAGGTCGGTGGTGTCGGGGTCGGGCTCGCCCTCGGCCGGGCTGGTCCCGCAGATGAAGCGGGTGCCCTCGGGCCGGAACCAGACGCCGCTGGTGTCGATCACCAGCGGGCAGCCCGGCAGCGCGTCGCGGCATTCGAAGACGAAGACCGAGCGCCGACGCGGCGCGACCGGCAGCTCCAGCCCCGCCATGGCGGCCACGGCCCGGGCATGGGGCCCGGCGGCGTTCACCAGCGTGCCGCAGCCGATCCGCCGGCCGTCGGCCAGCCGCACCGCGGCGACGCGGCCGCGCTCGCGCTCGATGCCCACGGCCTCGGCGGTCAGGTAGTCGACGCCCAGCGCCCGCGCCTTGCGGCGGAACGCCTGCAGCAGGCCGTAGCCATCGAACCAGCCCTCTCCCGACAGGCCCAGAGAGGCCAGCGCGACCCCCTCGGTCGAGATCCAGGGAAACCTGTCAGCCAGCGCCGCCGGCTCCAGCAGCGCGACATCGGCGCCTGCCGCGCGCTGGACCGCGTGGTTGCGCTCCAGCACGCCGCGGCCGGCCGCGGTCGCGAGATAGAGATAACCGTCCTCGCGCAGGCCCAGGTCCGGCGTCTCACCGTCCAGCGCCAGGGCGTCGGACTTCAGGAACTCCAGCCCGAAGCGCGACATGGCGATGTTGCCGGGCGTCGAGAACTGCTGCCGGATCGAGCTCGCCGAGAGGGCGGAGGACGCGCCGGCATAGCTGGGGTCGCGCTCGATCACCGCCACCGAGCCGCCGAATCCCTTCTCGGCCGCCAGGAAATAGGCGACGGCGCTGCCGATGGCGCCCCCGCCGACGATCACCACGTCGTAACGCTGGTCCACAGATGCCTCCTCAACGGCCGCGGCGAGCCTAGACCTGCCCCAACGGGATATTCAAGCGGTGCGCCTGTTGTGCCCCCGAGACCATGGGGATTGGCGGCAAGGCAGGGCGGAGGGACGCGTGGACGAGGGGCGCATCAAGGACGGATCGGAGCGGACCTACGTGGTCGCCTTTCGCGAGGGCGAGGATCCTCTGGCCGGCCTGGACGCGCTTGCCCGCGAGAAGGAGTTCACGGCCAGCCGGCTGGCCGGGACCGGCGGCTTCGCGCGCGCCATTCTCGGCCTCTACGACCCGGAGCTGCGGAACTGGCGCCGCATCGCCGTCGACGAGCAGGTGGAGGTCGTCTCCATGACCGGCACCGTCGCCATCGACGGATCTGGCCCGAGCCCCTGGATCAAATGCGTGCTGGCGCGCGCCGACGGCTCGGTCATCGGCGGCCACCTGCTGGAAGCGGTGGTCCGGCCCGTGCTGGAGGTGGTGCTGACCGAGGCCCCCGGCACGCTGCGGCGCGATCCCGATCCCGAGGGCGGCCCCGGCCGGCTCTCGCTCGGCCGGTTCGCGACGCCCTGACCCCTTCAAGGCGGGTTACGGCTGCGGGCCGATCCGATAGATTGCCCTGAGATTCGAACCCGAGATTCGAAGACGCTGCCCGTACGGGCGGGCGCAGGGAGGCATCCATGGCCTTGAAGGCCGAGCAGCTCAAGGGCGAGCTGACCGAGCAGGTCGCCCGCCGGATCCGTGACCGCGTGGGGCGCGAGCGCTCCGACCAGACCGAGCGCTTCGCGCGGCAGTTCTACGCCAACGTCCCGCCCGACGACATCCTGCGCGCGAGCCCCGAGCAGCTCTACGGCGCCGCTCTGGCCTTCTGGCAGTTCGGGCAGGCGCGCGACCCGGGCGCGGCGCAGGTCCGGGCCTACCATCCCGACCTGGCCCTGAACGGCTGGACCAGCCACCACTCGGTGCTGGAGATCGTCAACGACGACATGCCCTTCCTGGTCGATTCGGTGACCGCCGAGCTGAACCGCCACGGGCTCGGCGTGCATCTCGTGATCCACCCCGTGCTGCGCGTGCGACGCAACGACGCGGGCGCCCTGGTCGAGCTCTACGAGCCCCATGCGGCGCCGGCCGATGCCGCCGCCGAAAGCTGGATGCACGTCCATCTGGAGGAGCTGACCGACGCCGAGGCTCTGGCCCGTCTGGCGGCCGACATCCGGCGCGTGCTGGCCGACGTGCGGGCCGCCGTGGCCGACTGGAAGCCCATGCGGGCCCGGGTCGAGCAGGCCCTGTCCGACATCGGCGCGCCCGAAGTGCCGGTGCCCGAGGACGAGCGCGCCGAGGCATCGGCCTTCCTGCGCTGGCTGGACGCCGACAACTTCACCTTCCTGGGCTACCGGTCCTACCGCTTCCCCGAGGGCGAGGCCGAGGCCGAGCAGGCGACCTCGCTGCGGGTCCTCGAGGAATCCGGCCTCGGCATCCTGCGCGACCACGGCTTCATGGTGTTCCAGGGGCTGCGCAACTTCGGGCAGCTTCCGCCGGACGTGCAGCAGTTCCTGCGCCAGCCGCGCCTGCTGATGGTGACGAAGTCCAACGTGCGCTCGACGGTCCACCGCCCGACCCCACTGGACGCCGTGTTCGTCAAGGTCTTCGACGACAGGGGACGGGTCGTCGGCGACCACCTCTTCGTCGGGCTCTTCACCTCGGCGGCCTACAGCCGGTCGGCGCGCGACATCCCGCTGCTCCGACGCAAGATCGACCGGGTCCTGGCCCGCGCCGGCTTCGCGCCGGAGGGGCATGACGGCAAGGCGCTGATCCATATCCTGGAGACCTTCCCCCGCGACGAGCTCTTCCAGATCGGCGAGGACGAGCTCTACGACATGGCGCTGGGCGTCCTGCACCTGCAGGAGCGGCAGCGAACGGCCCTGTTCATGCGGCGCGACCCGTTCGAGCGCTTCGTGACCTGCCTCGTCTACGTCCCGCGCGACCGCTACGACACGGACCTGCGCCGGCGCATCCAGGCGATCCTGGAACAGGCCTTCCAGGGCACCTGCACGGCCTTCTACACCCAGCTCGCCGAGAGCGTGCTGGCGCGGGTGCAGTTCACGATCCAGACGACGCCGGGGCAGATCCCCGAGATCGACCTCGTGGCGCTGGAGGCGCATATCGCCGAGGCCAGCCGCGCCTGGACGGACCGGCTGCAGAGCGCGCTGACCGCCTCGCACGGAGAGGAGCACGGGCTGCGCCTCCAGCGCCGCTACGCCGCCGCCTTCCCGCTGGCCTACCGCGAGCGGTTCCCGGCCGAGGTCGCCGTGGCCGATATCGGCCATGCCGAGCAGGCGGTGCAGTCGGGCGGCCTGTCCCTGGCGCTGTACCGGCCCGTGGAGGCCCCGGCCGAGGCGCTGCACCTGAAGCTCTACCGCGCCGGCGGGGCGATCCCGCTGTCGGACGTGCTGCCCATGCTCGAGCACATGGGGGCCAAGGTCATGGCCGAGACCGGCCCCTTCGAGCTGCGGCTGGCCGGGCGCGCCGAATCGGTCTGGCTGCATGATTTCGAGATGCGCAGCCGCGACGGCGGCCCCGTCGACCTCGGGGCCGTGCGCGACGCCTTCGAGGACGCCTTCGCCCGCGTCTGGTCCGGCGAGATGGAGGACGACGGCTTCAACCGCCTCGTCCTGCGCGCCGGCCTCTCCTGGCGCGAGGTCGCGGTGCTGCGCGCCTATGCCAAGTACCTGCGCCAGGCCCGGCTGCAGTTCAGCCAGGATACGGTCGAGGACACGCTGGCCAGCCACCCGGTGATCGCCGCGCTGCTGGTGCGGCTGTTCCACGCCCTTCACGATCCCGCGCGCCCGCAGGAGGCGACGCCCAAGGGCGAGGCCGTGAACGGCCTGCTGGTCGAGATCGACCACCGGCTCGACGCCGTCTCGAACCTGGACGAGGACCGCATCCTGCGGCGCTTCGTGAACCTGGTCCGGGCGACGCTCCGGACCAACTACTACCAGGGCAAGCCCTACATCGCCTTCAAGCTCGACAGCCGGCAGATCGACGACCTGCCGCTGCCGCGGCCCTGGGTCGAGACCTTCGTCTACTCGCCCCGGGTCGAGGGCGTGCACCTGCGCGGCGGCAAGGTGGCTCGCGGCGGCATCCGCTGGTCCGACCGGCGCGAGGATTTCCGGACCGAGATCCTCGGCCTGATGAAGGCCCAGATGGTGAAGAACGCCGTGATCGTGCCGGTGGGCGCCAAGGGCGGCTTCGTCGTGAAGCGCCCGCCCGCGCCCGAGGCCGGGCGCGACGCCTTCCAGGCCGAGGGGATCGAGTGCTACCGCACCTTCATGCGCGGGCTGCTCGACCTCGCCGACACGCTCGCGCCCGACGGCACGGTCGTCCCGCCCAAGGGCGTGGTGCGCCGCGACGCCGACGATCCCTACCTGGTGGTGGCGGCCGACAAGGGCACGGCCAGCTTCTCGGACATCGCCAACGCCATCGCGCTGGAATACGGCTTCTGGCTCGGCGACGCGTTCGCCTCGGGCGGGTCGCGGGGCTACAGCCACAAGGACATGGGCATCACCGCCCGCGGCGCCTGGGAGGCGGTGAAGCGCCACTTCCGCGAGCTCGGCACCGACATCCAGTCCCAGGACTTCACCGTGGTCGGCGTCGGCGACATGTCGGGCGACGTGTTCGGCAACGGCATGCTGCTCTCGCGGCACATCCGGCTGCTCGGCGCATTCGACCACCGGCACGTCTTCTGCGACCCCGATCCCGACCCCGAGCGGAGCTGGCAGGAGCGCAGGCGCCTGTTCGACCTGCCGCGCTCGTCCTGGGCGGACTACGACCGGAGCCTGATCTCGGAAGGCGGCGGCGTCTTCGAGCGCTCTGCCAAGTCGGTGGCGCTGACCCCGCAGATCCGCGAGCGCTTCGGCATCGAGCGCGAGCGCGTCAGCCCGGCCGAGCTGATCCAGGCCATGCTGCGCGCCCAGGTCGACCTGCTGTGGTTCGGCGGCATCGGGACCTATGTGAAGGCCTCGTCCGAGAGCGGCGCCGAGGTCGGCGACAAGGCCAACGACCCGCTGCGCATCGACGCCGCCGAGATCCGCGCCCGCGTGGTCGGCGAGGGCGCGAACCTGGCGCTGACACAGCGCGCGCGCATCGAGGCGGCGCTCGCCGGCGTGCGCATCAACACCGATGCCATCGACAATTCGGCCGGCGTGGACACCTCGGACCACGAGGTGAACATCAAGGTCCTGGTGGATGGCGTGGTCGCCCGCGGCGACATGACGGAGAAGCACCGCGACGAGCTGCTGGCCGAGATGACCGACGAGGTCGCGGCGCTGGTCCTGCGCGACAACTACCTGCAGACGCAGGCGCTGTCGGTGGAGCGCGCGGCCGGCATGGAGCGGTTCGAGGCCCATCTGCGCTTCATGCGCGCGCTGGAGAAGCGCGGCCACCTGAACCGCGCCGTCGAGGCGCTGCCCGACGACGAGGAGCTCTCCGGCCGGCTGCTCTCGCGCATGCCGCTGACCCGGCCCGAGCTGGCGGTGCTGCTCGCCTACGCCAAGATCACGCTCTACGACGACCTGCTGGAATCCCCGCTGCCCGACGATCCCGACCTGGAGCGGGACCTCGCGTCCTACTTCCCGGCACCGCTGCGCGAGCGCTTCGGGGCGGCGGTCGCCGGCCACCGGCTGCGCCGCGAGATCGTGGCGACGGTCGTGACCAACGATCTCGTGAACCGGGTCGGGCCGACCTTCGTCATGGACCAGATGGACCGCACCGGCATGGGCCCCGCCGATGTCGCGATCGCCTATACCGCGATGCGCGAGGCGTTCGGGCTGCGCGCCCTGTGGGACGGCATCGAAGCGCTCGACAACCACGCCCCGGCCGAGCTCCAGATCGAGATGCTGCTGCAGATCCAGGCCCTGCTGGACCGCACCACCTCATGGCTTCTGGTGAACGCCGCCGGCGACCTGCGCAAGACGGGGCAGGCCTGCGCCGCCGGGACCGCCGCGCTGGCGGCCCGGCTGGCCGACCTGCTGCCCCCGGCCGACCGCGAGCGGCTGGAGGTCGAGACCGGGCGCCGCCAGGCGCTGGGCGTTCCCGAGGCGCTGGCACGCAGGGTCGCGAGCCTGCCGGCCCTGTCCGCCGCGCCCGAGATCGTGCGCATCGCCGACCGGCTGGGCCGGACCGCCGACGGGGTCGGGGGCGTCTATTTCGCGCTCGGCAACCGGCTCGGCCTCGACTGGCTGCGGGCGCAGGCCGCTGCGATCAGGGCGGACAACCACTGGCAGCGTCAGGCGGTGTCGGCCATCGTCGACGACCTGTTCGCCCTGCAGGGCCAGCTCACCACCCGCGTACTCGAGACCGACCTGGCCGAGACCGGACCCGAGGCGGAGCCAGGCGCCGCGATCGATGCCTGGATCGCGGCGCGGCCGGGCCCGGTGGAGCGGGTGCGCCAGCTCCTGGCGGATCTCAGGGCCGCGGGCCAGCTGGATCTCGCCATGCTGGCGGTCGCAAGCCGCCAGCTCAGGGGCATGGTCGCGGGCTGATCACAGGACTCCCCCGCTCGGAAGTGGTAGGTTTGCTCCGCCGCCGGCCCCATGCCGGCGGGGAGCTTCCTGCATGCACTGTCCCGACTGCGAGAGGGTCGATCCCCTCTTCCATGACCGCAACCGCGTCCTTCTCGGTTTCCCGACCGCGCATGCCGCCGCGAAATTCCTCCATGCCGCCGTAGGCCGCGGTCTCGGGGTCGGGGCCGAGGCGCTGACGGCCGAGATCGTCCTCGCAGCCCCAGAGCTGGAGACCCTCGCGGGGGCGGCGGAATCCACCCTCTCGACCGAGGAGATGCAGAAGACGCGTGCGCTGGTGCTGGATGCGCAGGCGTTGCCAAGCCCGCAGGACTGGCTGGCCGTCCGCCCCCTGGCAGAGGTCGTGGGCGCAATCCGGGGCCGCTGGCTCGTGCGCATGATCGAAGGCGATCGCCTGCGCCCCGCCTTCCAGCCGATCTTCGACCGGTCCGGCGCGGCTTACGGGCACGAGGCCCTGCTGCGCGGGCTCGGCGAGGACGGTGCGCTGGTAGGGGGCGGACGGCTGATCGGCGTGGCCGAGGAGGCCGGCATGCTGTTCACCGTCGACCAGATCGGGCGCCGCCAGGCCATCGAGGGGGCGGCACGTGCCGGCCTGAACGGTCACCTCTTCGTCAATTTCAACCCGACCAGCATCTACGATCCGGAGGCCTGCCTCGGGACCACCTTCGACGCCGTGCGCAGGCTGGGGCTGAATCCGCGAACGGTGGTCTTCGAGGTCACCGAGAGCACGCAGGTGCGCGACCGCACCCACCTCCTCTCCATTCTCGACTACTACCGCAGGGCCGGTTTCCTGGTCGCCCTCGACGACGTGGGGGCGGGGTTCTCGGGCCTCAGCCTGCTGCGCGAGGTGAAGCCCGACGTGATCAAGATCGACATGGACCTCGTCCGCGACGTCGATCAGGACCGATTCCGCCAGAGCATCGTCACCCATCTCGCGGCGATCGCGCGCGAGAACGGCGCCCTGATCCTGGCCGAGGGGATCGAGACCGAAGCCGAGCACCGCTGGCTGCAGGGTGCCGGGATCGATCTCTTCCAGGGGTTCGGGCTCGGCCGGCCGGTCGTGCCGGCCTGCCTCCTGTAGGCGAGCCGCCGCAGGCGATGCCTGCCGCCGCCCCCGGTGGCGGCTTCTTCAATCATTGTTAAGGACGCGGCGCTAAACCAGCGCCCTATCCTATCGTATTAATGCTTTTGGATGTATACGCCATGACGAGTTGGAACCTGTCGATCCGTGCCAAGCTCTGGGCTCTCGTGGTCGCGGCCAGCATCGCCGTGCTCGCAATCGCGGGCGGCGGCCTGTACCTGAACTACCAGCGCATGTACCAGGACCGGGTGTCGGACCTCAGGAACCTGGTGGATCTCGGCCACTCCATCGCGGAGAAGCTCGAGGCCGATGCCGCCGCAGGCAAGATCACCCGCGACGAGGCGCAGGCACGCTTCAAGGAGCTGCTGCTGGCGCTGAAGTACCAGAACGGCGGCTATCTGTTCTCCTACACCTACGACAATGTCGGCTTCGCCCACATCAACCCCAAGATCATGGGCAAGGATGCCTCGGGGCTGAAGGACGCGAAGGGCGTTCCGATCCTGCCCGCCATGGTCCGCATCGCCAAGCAGGGCGAGGGCACCTACCTCTATCCGTGGTTCATCAACAACACGGGCTCCAGCGAGACCGAGGAGAAGCTCTCCTACGTCAAGGGCTTCGAGCCCTGGCAGATCTTCGTCAGCACCGGCGTCACCATCGCCGACCTGCAGGCGGCCTTCCTGACGCAGCTCTGGACGCTGCTGGGCGTCGTCGCGGTCCTGGCGCTGCCGGCCGTGCTGCTGATCGCGCTGATCGGGCAGAACGTCAGCGCGACCATCGCGCGCCTCGCGAAGAAGATGCACGCGCTCGCGGACGGCGACCTGTCGGTGGCCTTCCCCGAGGCCTCGCGCCGCGACGAGCTCGGCGCCATGGGCAAGGCCGCGCAGATCTTCAAGGAGAATGCCGAGACCCGGGCCCGCCTCGAGCGCGAGCGCACGGAGATGGCCAACCTCACCGAGCAGGAGAAGCGCCGGACCCTGCTGACGCTCGCGACCGATTTCGAAGGCAGCGTTCTCGGCATCGTCGACTCGGTGGCATCGGCCGCTGCGCGGATGCGCAGCTCCGCCACAGGCCTCGCCAGCAGCGCCACGCACGAGCAGCAGCAGCTCGCCGCCATCGCCGCGGCGTCCGAGCAGGCCTCGTCCAACGTGCAGACCGTCGCAGCCGCAACCGAGGAGCTCTCGGCCTCGATCTCGGAGATCGGGCGTCAGGTCTCCACCTCGACCCGGATCGCGGGCCAGGCGGTGCAGGAGGCCTCGCGCACCAGCGAGACCATCAACACCCTGGTCGAGGCCGCCCAGCAGATCGGGCAGGTCGTCGGGCTGATCAACTCGATCGCGGGCCAGACGAACCTGCTGGCGCTGAACGCCACCATCGAGGCGGCGCGCGCCGGCGAGGCCGGCAAGGGCTTCGCGGTCGTGGCAAGCGAGGTCAAGGCGCTGGCCACCCAGACCGCCAGGGCCACCGAGGAGATCCAGAGCAAGGTCGTCGAGATCCAGAACGCCACCGGCGGCGCGCGCGGCGCGATCGAGACCATCGGCCGGACCATCGGCCAGATGAACGAGATCGCCACCAGCATCGCCTCGGCCATCGAGCAGCAGAACGCCGCGACGCAGAGCATCGCCGGCAACGTCTCCCAGGCCTCGCGCGGGACTGGCGAGGTTTCGTCCAACATCGGCGACGTGAACCGCGCCGCCGCCCAGACGGGGGCCGCGGCCACCGAGATGCTGGGCGCCTGCGAGGGCTTGGCGCGCGAGGCCGAACGCCTGCGCGGCGAGGTCGCCGAGTTCATCGACACCATGAAGGCCGCGTGAGCCCGAACGGGGCCCGCATTCGCCGCGGGCCCCGCTCCCTCGCAAGGTACGAAGCAAGCAAAGGTTGCATTCCAGAATGAAACGCGCACTGATGCTGGGGCTGGGCGCGGCCCTCTACGCCATGGCCTGCTCCGTCGCCTCCGCCGCCGGGATCACCGGCGCCGAGCACTGGGTGGAGAACGCCGGCAACCGGATCTATGTCTGGGAAAAGTACGCCGACGCGCCGGCCGGCAAGAAGGTCGTGGTGCTCGCCCATGGCTCGGCCACGGCCGGGCGCGAGAGCTTCGACCTCCAGGTGCCGGGCAAGCCGTCCTACAGCCTGATGGACCGGCTCGCCCGGGAAGGCTTCGACGTCTTCGCCCTGGACACCCGCGGCTTCGGGCGCTCGACCCGCCCTGCCGGGCACATGACCACGGGCGAGGCGAAGGACGACCTGCGCGCCGTCATCGACTACGTCCTGAAGCTGCGCGGCGTCACCAAGGTGGACCTGCTCGGCTGGTCGTGGGGCACCCAGTACGCCGGCATGTACGTCATGGACAATCCGGGCAAGGTCGGTCGCTACGTCAGCTATGCGCAGATGCATTCGGGCAGCCCGGACCTCGCGCGCCGGCGCGCCCGCATCGGCTTCTTCGAGGAGAACCCCTACGTCGTGATCCCCGAGGCGGGCTGGAAGACGCGCTTCGTCTCCATGGCCCCGGCCGAAGTCAACGAGGCCGAGACGGTGGACGCCTTCGCGAAGGCCGCCGTCGTGGCCGAGCCCAAGAGCGCGACCGGGCCGCAGCTCGACCTCGCGACCGCCATGCCCCTGGTGAACGCGCGGCTGATCACGGTTCCCACCATGATGATCCACGGCCAGTACGACGACGTCGCGGATACCGACGGGCTTCTGCCCTTCTTCGGGCAGCTTCCGAACCCCCGCAAGAAGTACGTGGTGATCCCCGACGCCGGCCACATGATGCACCTGCAGAAGGGCCACCTGCTGTTCCAGCAGGAGGTCGTGGACTTCTTCAAGGCATCCTGATCCGGACCGAGGCGCCGATGCCCGCGGGGGCATCGGCGCCTCGCCCCCATCCCCTCAGTCCAGCAGCGCCGCCAGGGCCTCGGCGATCTCGTCCGCGCCGGTGGGCTCCACGCGCGGCCGGGCCGGCCGGGCCCATAGCGCGTCCAGCGCGCCGGCGATCGCGCCGGACCAGAGCTGCCCCGGCGGCACCTCGAGCGCCTGGATCCGGTCCAGGGCCCAGGCGATCAGTGGCGGCTCCTCCGGCCAGTCGCCGCGCCGCATGAACAGGAACGGCGCGCCGTTGACCGCGGCGCTCGTGATGCTGCCGTAGCCGGGCTTGCCCACGAAGGCATCGGCCGAGGCGACCGCGTCCGCCCAGCCGAGATCCAGCCCCGGCAACGCATGGACGCGCGGCCCCTCGGGCGTTCCCGCCGGGACCAGCCATCGCAGGCCCGGATTCTCCAGCCACTGCGCGACCGGCGGCGCATCCCCCATTCCACCCAGCGCGACCAGGACAAGCCGTTCCCCCGGCGCCATGCCGAGCTGCCTGCGCAGGGCATCCCGGCGGTCCTGCCCGCGCGTCGAGATCGGCCCCGTCCGCACCGCCTCGACCGGGGCCGCGGTCGGCATGCTGGGCTCGGGCTGCAGGAAGGCGGCCACGCGGCCATAGGCCGCCTCCATCCGGCACAGCGCGGCCAGGGCCGGGTCACCTTGGGGGAACAGGCCTCGCAGGATGTCCGACCAGGTCAGGCAGGCGAGGGCCGCCGCCGGAACGCCTGCGCGCGCCGCCCCCTCGATGGCGAGAAAGGAGACATTGGCCAGGACGAGGTCGACCGCGCGTCCGCGGATCGTGGCGGCCTGGGCCTCGGCCAGGATCTCCCAGTCGCGCGCCAGGCGGCCATAGGCCTCGCGCGTCGCCGGCAGGTCCAGTTCGGTCGCCGAGCGGATCACCACGCCGAAATCGTGGTCGACCCGCAGCAGGTCGTAGGGCTGTGGCGCGATCTCGGCGATCCGCGCGGCGGGGATCGCCGTCTGGATCGTCAGGCGCAGCCCGGGCAGGCGCCGACGCAGCGCGTGCAGCACGGCCCCGGTCTGCACGGCATGGCCGAACCCGTTGGCGGTGATGGTGGCGAGGAGGTGGGGCGTGCGGTCCATGGTGGCGCAAGGGACAGGGATCATGGTCCGCCGTCAAGCATCCAGCCGGGGCGGGCGAAGAGCCGGGGGGCGGGTGCCCGGGAGGGCGCGGGGAGCCGAGACCCCTGGCGCCCGCGGCGCGTTCCGGTTACGCAGACCCGGGCGATGGCGGATGGCAGGGGGCGGGATGGACGCGGCCGTGCGGAAGCGGGTGCTGGGCTGGTGCCTCTACGACTGGGCGATCTCGGCCTACAACACGGTGGTCGGCACCTTCGTCTTCAGCGTCTACTTCACCCGGGCCGTGGCCCCGTCGGAGATCGAGGGCACAGCGCTGTGGGGCGATGCCCAGACCGTCTCGGGCCTGCTGATCGCCGTGCTGTCGCCGGCCCTGGGCGCGATCGCCGACCGGGCCGGCCGGCGCAAGCCATGGCTCGCCGGGTTCACGGCGGCCACGGTCGTCTCCACCCTGTGCCTGTGGTTCGTCCGGCCGGACCCCGCCTTCGTGCTGCCGGCCCTGGCACTGATCGTCGTCGGCAACCTCGTCTTCGAGCTGGCGGGGACCTTCTACAACGCCATGCTGCCCCAGGTGGCGCCGCCGGGCCATCTCGGCCGCGTCTCCGGCTGGGGCTGGGGAATCGGCTATTTCGGCGGCCTGATGGCCCTGGTCGCCTGCCTGGTCCTGCTGGTGCAGGCCGAGCGGCCGCTCTGGGGCCTGCTGGACCGCAGCGAGCAGGAGCATGTCCGCGCGACCTCGGTCCTGGTCGGGGCCTGGGTGGCGCTCTTCGCCCTGCCGCTGTTCCTGATGGTGCCCGACCGCCCCGGCGCGGGCATCCCGGCGGGGCGGGCCGTTGCCGAGGGGCTGGCCCAGCTCGGCCGCACGCTGCGGGCGGTCGGCCGCGACGGCAATCTCGTGCGCTGGTTCCTCGGCAGCGCCTTCTACCGGGACGGCATCAACACGCTGACGCTGTTCGGCGGGATCTTCGCCGCCGGCGCCTACGGCATGGGGTTCGAGGAGATCCTGGTCTTCGCGATCGCCCTGAACGTGGCAGCGGGGATCGGATCGCTGGGCTTCGCCTGGGTGGACGACCGGTTCGGGGCCAGGCGCACGATCCTCGTGGCGCTGGCGGGCCTCGCGCTGTGCGGCCTGCCGGTCCTGCTTGCCGCCGACAAGAGGGTGTTCTGGGCCTTCGCCCTCGGCCTCGGCTTCTTCTTCGGCCCGGCCCAGGCGGCGGGCCGCTCCATGATGGCGCGGCTGTCGCCCCGGGGCCTCGAGACCGAGATGTTTGGTCTCTACGCCCTGTCGGGGAGGGCGGTCGCGTTCTTCGGCCCCTTCCTGTTCGCCCGTGCGACCGAAGCATTCCAGAGCCAGCGCGCCGGCATGGCCACGATCCTGGTGCTGTTCGTCCTGGGATTCGTCCTGGTCCGGGCGGTCCGGGAAAAATGAAGCTTTCGTTGCAGCCGTGATCCCGTGAATTTTTCGTTGCGGCGGTGCTTCGGCGTGCATTTGCGGTTATGGTCCGCCCCGACCGCAACATTGGCCGGAGACACGCCGTGCAGGACCGAATGGAGCTGGATTTCTGCGAATCCGGTCTTTTCCCGCCGGAGTTCGCAGCGCCTGGTCCGCTGATGCTGATGGCCATGCCGCAGGACCTGCTGCCGCCACGCCTCGAGCCCGGGTCTCTGGGCCGGCGCCTCAGCGGCCTCATGGGGCGCGTGCGCAGCGGCCTGCGTCGCCGCTGAGCAGCAAGCTCCCGTCCCGGCCCGTCTCGCTTGTCTATGGCACCCATACCCCATGTGTTTTGACTGGTCGATAGACTGGTTGCGGGGGAGTTCATGCGCGAGGTCGGTGCCTTCGAGGCCAAGACTCACCTGCCCGAGCTGCTCCGTGATGTCGAGCGCGGCGAATCCATTCGCATCACCAACCGTGGTCGTCCGGTTGCGCGCCTGGTGCCCGACTATGAGGGCGGTCTCGACACGGCCCAGACAATCGATCCGATTCTTGAGCTGCGCCGCGGCAAGCGGCTCGGCCCAGGCCCGAGCCTCAAGGACATGATCGAGAAGGGGCGAATGTGACGTTCGTTCTCGATGCCTCGGTCACGCTCGCTTGGGCCTTCGAGGACGAAGCGACGCCCGAAACCGATGCCGTGCTGAGGGCGCTGGGTGGGACCAACGCCATCGTGCCGTCGATCTGACCCTACGAGATCGGCAACGTGCTCGTCATGGCCGAGCGCAGTGGTCGACAGACTGCGGCCGATACCGCGCGTGTCATGCTTTTGCTGGGCCTGCCGCTCGCGACGAAGGACGGCGCGCTGTCCAGGGCCGCGCTCAAGGCCGGCGTGCGTCTGTTCGAGCCGGGAACCTGACGCACGCGCCGCCTGAAACAGTCCTAGTGGTAGAAGGCGCCGGTGACCTTGCCGCGGAACACCCAGTAGCAATAGGCCGTGTAGAGCAGGATCGTCGGGATCAGGAACACCATCCCGACCAGCAGGAAGACCTGGCTCTCGGGCGGGGACGCGGCATCCCAGATGGTGATGGAGGGCGGCACGATATGGGGCCACAGGCTGATGGCCAGCCCCATGAAGGACAGCAGGAACAGCACCATGGTCAGCACGAAGGGCGCCACCTCGCGGCCACGGTCCAGCGCGCGCAGGAGCGCCAGCGCCGTCAGGCCGGTCACCACCGGGACGGGCGCGAGATAGATGATGTTGGGCACCGAGAACCAGCGCTCGCGGATGCCGGGATCGGCGATGGGCGTCCAGACGCTGACCACCAGCACGAAGGCCAGCACCACGAAGAGCAGCGTGCGCGCCGTCCGGTAGGCCCATTGCTGCAGCTCGCCGTCGCTGCGCCAGATCATCCAGGTGGCGCCCAGCAGGGCATAGCCGAAGATCAGCGCGATGCCGGTCAGCACGCTGAAGGGCGAGAGCCAGTCCAGCATCCCGCCGGCGTAGTTGCGGCCGCTCACCTCGATGCCCTGGATCAGGCTGCCCAGCACCACCCCTTGCGCGAAGGTCGCGAAGAGCGAGCCGAAATGGAAGCTGCGGTCCCAGAGATGGCGGCTGCTCCGCGCCTTGAAGCGGAACTCGAAGGCCACGCCCCGGAAGATCAGGGCGATCAGCATCAGGAACAGGGGCAGGTAGAGCGCCGGCAGCACCACGGAATAGACCAGCGGGAACGCCGCGAAGAGACCCGCGCCGCCCAGGATCAGCCAGGTCTCGTTGAAGTCCCAGATGGGTGCGACCGAATTCATCATCAGGTCGCGGTCGGCGTCGCGCGGCGCGAAGGGGAACAGGATCCCGAGCCCCAGGTCGAAGCCGTCCATCAGGACGTACATGATGACCGCGAAGGCGCAGATGCCGGTCCAGATCAGGGTCAGCGTCTCCCAATCCTCGGTCATCGGATCAATCCCCCGCCGCGAAGGTCTCGTCGGCCTTGGACAGCGGCCGCTTGGGCCGCCCGGCCTCGCGGGCGAGGTCGCGCGGCTGCATGTATTCCGACGGCGGGTTCGGCCCCGTCCGCAGCATGACGGTGAGGTAGTACGAACCCGCGATGTAGATGATCGCGTAGACCACCACGAAGGCGAGCAGCGTCGTCAGCGCCGCGGCCCCGGTCAGCGCAGGGGTCACCGCATCCGCCGTCCGGAAGAGGCCGTTGACGATCCAGGGCTGGCGCCCGACCTCGGTGGTGATCCAGCCCATCTCGAGCGCGACGAAGCCCGACGGCGTCATGGCGATCAGGAAGCGCATGAAGGCGCGGTTCTCGAACAGCGTCCCGCGCCAGCGCAGGAAGAGGTGGAGCACCGCGGCCAGAACCATCAGCAGCCCGATGCCCACCATGATCCGGAACGAGAAGAAGATGATGGTCGCGTTGGGCCGGTTCTCGGGCGGGAATTCCTTCAGCCCCGGCACGACGCCCGTCAGGGAATGGGTCAGGATCAGAGAGGACAGCGCCGGGATCCCGATCTCGTAGTGATTGCGCTCCTCCTCCATGTCGGGGATGCCGAACAGGATCAGCGGCGCGCCCGCCCCGCCTTCCCAGTGTCCCTCCATGGCCGCGATCTTGGCGGGCTGATGCTCCAGCGTGTTCAGCCCGTGCATGTCCCCGAGCAGCACCTGCAGCGGCGCCAGCACCGTGATCAGCCCCAGGCTCCAGGTCAGGCCCTGGCGCGCGTGCTCCACGTGCCGGTCCTTCAGCAGGTACCAGGCGCTGAAGCCCGCGACCACGAAGGAGGTCGTCAGGAAGGTCGCCGTCAGCATGTGGGAGAGGCGGTAGGGGAAGGACGGGTTGAAGACGACCTCCCACCAGTCCGTCACGAAGAAGCGACCGTCACGGATCTCGTAGCCCGCGGGCGTGTGCATCCAGGAATTGGCCGACAGGATCCAGAAGGACGAGATCAGCGTGCCGAGAGCGACCATGCAGGTCGCCACGAAATGGATCGGGCGCGGGACCCGGTCGCGCCCGAACAACATGATCCCCAGGAAGGCCGCCTCCAGGAAGAAGGCCGTCACCACCTCGTACTGGATCAGCGGGCCCAGCACGTTGCCGACCACGTCCGACCAGCGGGACCAGTTGGTCCCGAACTGATAGGACATCACGATCCCCGAGACGACCCCCATGCCGAAGGAGATCGCGAAGATCTTCATCCAGAATTCCGAGAGCGAGCGGAAGATCGGCCGGTTCGTCGACAGCC
Source organism: Arenibaculum pallidiluteum (assembly GCF_017355985.1). Taxonomy (GTDB): domain Bacteria; phylum Pseudomonadota; class Alphaproteobacteria; order Azospirillales; family Azospirillaceae; genus Arenibaculum; species Arenibaculum pallidiluteum. The sequence goes on along the minus strand of NZ_JAFIQU010000020.1, from coordinate 42,742 downwards.
AGACCGCCTCGAGCACCACGATCCACCAGGCGAGCCCGATGGTGAAGGCCGGGAACAGGATGTGGAAGGAGATCGTGAAGGCGAACTGAAGGCGCGACAGCAGCAGGGGATCCAGGTCCATGGGTCCTCCGAAGGGCGGCGATCGTACGCCCGAGCATAGAACCGCCGATCCCTGCGCATGTCACGGTGACAGTGGGCCGCACCTGCCTCCGTGGTAATCTGCCGCAGTCCTTTGGATCAGTGCCTGAAGTGGCGCATGCCCGTGAAGACCATCGCCAGGCCCTTCTCGTCGGCGGCGGCGATCACCTCCTCGTCGCGTACGCTGCCGCCGGGCTGGATCACCGCGGTGGCGCCCGCCTCGGCCGCCGCCAGCAGTCCGTCAGCGAAGGGGAAGAACGCGTCCGACGCCACCACCGAGCCGACGGTGCCCGGCTGGGCCAGGCCGGCCGCCCGGGCGGCCTCTGCCGACTTGATGGCGGCGATGCGCGAGCTGTCGACCCGGCTCATCTGGCCGGCGCCGATGCCCACCGTCGCCAGGTCCCGGGCATAGACGATGGCGTTGGACTTCACGTGCTTGGCGACGCGGAAGGCGAAGACGAGATCGCGCATCTCCTGCTCGCTGGGCGCGCGCCGGGTGACGACCTTCAGCGCGCCGGGGTCGATCCGGCCGGCATCGCGGTCCTGCAGGAGGAAGCCGCCCGCAACCGACTTCACGAAAGGCCCCTTGGCGCCGGGATCGGGCAGGGCCCCGGTCAGCAGCACCCGCAGGTTCTTCTTGGAGGCCAGCACGGCCCGGGCCGCCTCGTCGGCGTCGGGCGCGATCACCACCTCGGCGAAGAGCTTCGCGATCTCCTCGGCCGTGGCCGCGTCCAGGGTGCGGTTCAGCGCGATGATGCCCCCGAAGGCCGAAACCGGGTCGCAGGCCAGCGCCCGGCCATAGGCCTCGGCGACGCTCGCGCCCTCGGCGACGCCGCAGGGATTCGCATGCTTGATGATGGCGACGGCCGGCCGGTCGAACTCGGCCACGAGCTCGAAGGCGGCGTCGGTGTCGTTCAGGTTGTTGTAGCTGAGCTCCTTGCCCTGGAGCTGGCGCGCCGTCGCGATGCCCGGGCGTTCCTCGCCGGTCGCGTAGAAGGCGGCGGACTGGTGCGGGTTCTCGCCGTAGCGCAGGGTCTGGCGCAGCGTTCCCGTCAGGCTCACCCGCTTCGGCCAGGCCTCGCCGGTCTGGCCCGCGAACCAGGACGAGATGGCGGCATCGTAGGCGGCGGTCCTCGCGAAGGCCGCGGCGGCCAGCCGGCGGCGCAGGGCCAGCGTCGTGCCCCCGCCGTTGGCCTCCATCTCGGCCATCACCGCGGCATAGTCCTCGGGCTCGGTCACCACCGCCACGAAGTCGTGGTTCTTGGCCGCCGAGCGGATCATGGCGGGTCCGCCGATGTCGATGTTCTCGACGCAATCCCCGAAGCCGGCGCCGCGGGCGACGGTCGCCTCGAACGGGTAGAGGTTCACCACGACCAGGTCGATGGGCGGGATGCCGTGCTCGGCCATGGCGGCCGCGTGGTCGTCCCGGCGCGCCAGAATCCCGCCATGGACCTTGGGGTGCAGCGTCTTCACCCGGCCGTCCATCATCTCGGGGAAGCCGGTATGCTCGGAGACGTCCCTCACCGCCAGCCCGGCCTCGCGCAGGGCCTTGGCCGATCCGCCGGTGGACAGCAGCTCCACGCCATGGCCCGCCAGGAAGCGTCCGAACTCGACGAGGCCGCTCTTGTCGGAGACGGACAGCAGGGCGCGGGTGACGCGGATCGGGGCGGCGGTCATGGCGGATCTCTCGGCTCGGGTCTGGTCTCGGGCCCCGGGATCTGTCCCGGGGCGGGTTTCGGGATCGGCGCTCAGGGGACCTTCCTCTCCCGCCGCAGCGCCCATTTCACGGAGGTGCGGTCGGGCTCGGTGGTGCCCGTGACGATGATCTGGCTGGTCCGGCGCGGCTCCTGGCCCTGGCCGACATAGATGCTCTCGGCGACCTCGATGGTGCCGCCGGTGGCGCGCAGGCGCCAGCCGATGCCGCTGGGCAGCCGCAGCAGCGCCGCGGCCCCGCTCTGGACCAGCGACACCTGGACGGAGGGATGCAGGTGGAAGCGCAGGGCGAAGGGATGGCCCGCCGGACCCTCCAGCAGGTCCTCGCCGCGCATGTCCTCGCCGTCGTCCGCGAGATAGAGCCGCCGGTGGTGCGTGAGCCCGAAGGCGCGCAGATAGCCGTCGTGGCTGGCCTCGACCAGCGTCGCACCCTGGTTCTCGATGCGCTCGCATCCGAAGGAGGCGGGCCGCCGGCCCAGACCGGCGGCCTCCAGGACCTCGGCGGCGTTGGTCTCGGCCACGGTGACGGTCGAATGGGCGGCGGTGGCGGCCAGGGCCCGGCGCCAGACGCCGCCCGCGGGATGCGCGCCGCAGTTCACGATCACCCGCTCGCGTCCGACGCTGAACTCGAAGGCCAGCGGCCCTGCATGGGCCGTGCGGTCGAGCCCCGGGGGCGGTGCGGCCCCGACATCGATCAGCACCAGCGTTCGCCCGGCCAGAAGCCGCTCGTAGCCCGTGTGCGGCATGCTCTTCAGCGGGCGGCCGCGCGCGTCCGACTGGGCCAGCACCGCGTCGATCGTCGTCGCATCCGCCTCCTGCCCCCCGTTGAACAGCGCCAGCGTGTTGTCGCCGTGCCGGAAGAACCGGAGCGCCGGGGTCATGCGGTCGATGGCATGCTGCAGGGCGTCCGGCACCTCGGCCCGGCCGGCCCGCAGGGCCGCCCGGATGTCGATCAGGTGGCGCAGCACGTGCAGGTGCCGCTGGGGCGATCGCTCCACATGTCCGCCGTCGGGCAGGATCTGGCGCGGCAGCTCGCGCTGCAGGAGCCTGAGCGCGGCGGCCATGTGCTTGTCCGAGCCCGGCAGCGCCACCGCCGCGAAGACCAGCCCCTTGATGCCCTGGATCAGGCCCGCGCCCTCGGCTTGGCCGGGCAGTACGCGGTACAGGTGGCGGGCCTGGCGCGCCAGGCTGTCGAAGACCCGTGCGCGGAACACGTCGTCGGCGCTGAGGCAGAAGAAGTCGTGCAGCCCGATCCAGTTGGAGATGCGCGCGCCCAGCACCTCGGGCGACCAGGTCTCGCCCTGCCAGCCGGTGTTGCGGTCGATCCAGCCACCCACCAGCATGCGCGCGTGGCGGCGGGCGTCGTCGCCGGCCTGGGCGCGCAGGTCGCGCAGCCACTCGAAGCCGTGCAGCCCGGCGCGCCAGCCCGGCGATCCCGCCTCGGGCGACCAGTCGGGCTCGTCGGCGATGATGGTCTCGCCGGAGAATTCGTAGCGCCCCGCCAGCAGGGCGGCGCCCCTGGCGGAATCGCCCGGCCAGGGGTCGGTGGGCACGCAGGCAAGCGCGGCCGGGACCTTGCCACCGAGCGTCAGGGCGTAGAGCGGACTGCGGTATGCCAGCGATCGGAACCAGCCCGGATTGTCCCGCTGGCTGCCCATGCCCCTCACGCGCTCCGAAGGCGCCGGATGTTTTCGGCATAGGCGCCGGGCCCGCCCGCGAAGGTCGCGGTCCCCGCGACCAGCACCTCGGCCCCCGCCCGGATGGCCAGGGGCGCCGTCTCGGCGTTGATCCCGCCATCGACCTGGAGGTCGATGGCCCGGCCGGACGCGTCGATCCGGCGGCGCAGCGCCGCGATCTTGTCGAGCTGCGAGGCGATGAAGCCCTGCCCGCCGAAGCCCGGGTTCACGGTCATCACCAGCACCAGGTCGATGTCGCCGAGCACCCAGTCCACGGCTTCGACGGGCGTGCCGGGATTGAGGGACACGCCGGCCTTCTTACCCAGCGACTTGATGAGCTGGATCGTGCGGTGCAGGTGGGGCCCGGCCTCGGGATGCACGGTGATGATGTCCGCCCCGGCCTTCGCGAAATCCGCCACGAAGGGATCGACCGGCGCGATCATCAGGTGGACGTCGAAGGTCTTGGCGCTGTGTGGCCGCAGGGCCTTCACGACGCCCGGCCCGATCGTCAGGTTCGGCACGAAATGGCCGTCCATGACGTCGATGTGGATCCAGTCGGCGCCGGCGGCGTCGACCGCGCGCACCTCCTCGCCCAGCCGCGCGAAATCGGCCGAGAGGATCGAGGGAGCGATTCGGGTGGGCTGCTGCATGTCGGCGGCACCTCTAGCAAGCCCCGCCGCGGGCTGCAAGCAGCTTGCCCCGCGCCGACCCGCGTCAGCGGCGCAGCAGCCGCGCGGCGAAGAAGCCGTCGATGCCGCCGAGATCCGCAAGCTGTCCCGGCAGCGTGCGCAGCTCGCCCCGGGCGTTCACGAGCTCGGCGAAGCCGCCGACCTCGCTCGGGCGGACGGGCACGCGCGTCACGGGGGCGCCGGATTCCAGCAGCGCGTCGATGCGCGCCTCGCCCTCTTCGGGCTGGATCGAGCAGGTGCAGTAGACCAGGACGCCGCCCGGCTTCAACATGCCGACCGCCTGCCGCAGCAGGCGATCCTGGCTGAGCGCCAGCTTGTCCACGTCCTCCTGGCTTTTCAGCCGGGCGACGTCGGGATGGCGGCGGATCGCGCCGGTGGCCGAGCACGGCGCATCCAGCAGGATCGCGTCGGCCGGGGCAGGGGGCTGCCAGGACGCCGCGTCGGCGGCGACCAGCTCGGCCTGCAGGCCCAGCCGCGCGAGGTTCGCCGAGACCCTTTCCAGCCGCTTGGCCGAGCGGTCGACGGCGACGACCCGCGCGCCGGCGGCAGCGAGCTGCGCGGCCTTTCCGCCCGGCGCCGCGCAGAGATCGTAGACCAGGCGCCCGGCCACGTCGCCCAGCAGCTTCGCCGGCAGCGCCGCGGCGGCATCCTGCACCCACCAGGCGCCCTCGGCGAAGCCTGGAAGCTCGGTGATCGGGCCACCGGTCGCCCGGCGCAGGGTCCCCGTGGGCAGGAGCTGCGCCTCGAGCGGTCCCTCCCAGGCGGCGGGGTCCGACTTGGCGGTGATGTCGAGCGGCGCCTCGTGCAGGTTCGCCTCGGCGATCCGCCGCGCCGTCTCGGCGCCATAGGCCGCCGTCCAGGACCGCCACAGCCAGTCCGGCGTGTTCAGCCGCGGGGCATCCTGGTTCGTGGCCAGCGTGTCGGACTCCCGCGCGACCCGCCGCAGGATCGCGTTCACGAGCCCCCGGAAGGGCTCCTGCCGCCGCCTGGCCGTCAGCGCCACCGCCGTGTCGACGGCCGCATGGGCCGGCGTGCCGAGGAACAGGAGCTGGGCCGCGCCCAGGCGCAGGATGTCGTGGACCGGCGCCTTCGGCGGCTCGGGCTTGTTCAGGAACTCGGCCAGCGCGGCGTCGAGCTGCCCCAGCCGCCGCAGCACCGTCGCGGCCAGCAGGCGCGCAAACGCCCGGTCGCGGGGATCGAGCGCCCGGAGCGGCTGGTTCGCCTCGATCGCCTCGTCCAGCAGGGTGCGGCGGCGCAGCACCGCCTCGATCAGGTCCAGGGCCGCCGCGCGGGAGGCCAGCATGGTGTCGTCGGTCATCCCCCGGGATCTAGCCTGCCGCGGGGGCCCGAGTCGAGGGCTCAGCCGGGCGCGCCACGGCGGATCTCGCGACCCGCGTCCGCCGGCCCAGCGCGATCACCCCCACGACCGCCACCGCGACGAGCCAGGTGACCGGGCCGATGGCCTCGCCGCCGATCAGCGCCGCGATGGCGAGGGTCAGGAACGGCTGGACGAGCTGCACCTGCCCCACCCGTGCGACCCCGCCGAGGGCCAGGCCGCGGTACCACGCGAAGAATCCCAGGAACATCGAGAACACGCCGACATAGGCGAAGGAGGCCCAGGCCGCGGGCGAGGCCGCGAGCCCCCGTGACCAGCCGAGCCACACCGTCACCGGCAGCGTCAGCGGCAGCGCGACCACCAGCGCCCAGCAGATCACGCGGGGGCCGCCCATCACGGTCGCGAGGCGCCCGCCCTCCGCGTAGCCCAGGGACCCCGCGGCGACGGCGCAGAGCATCAGCCAGTCCGACCCGCCCAGGCCCCCGCCGCCCTGCGCCAGCGCGAAGCCGACCACCAGCGCGCTGCCCGCGACCGCGCAGCCCCAGAAGGCCGGGGAGGGCCGCTCGCCGCCGCGCCAGGCGGCCATCAGCGCGGTTCCCAGCGGCAGCAGGCCGTTGATCACCGCTGCGTGGGAGGCCGGCGCGTCCCGCAGGGCGAGGCTGCTGAACAGCGGAAAGCCCAGCACGACCCCCGCAGCCACCAGGACCAGCGTGCCGACCTGGCCGCGCGCCGGCAGGGGCGCCCGGGTGGCCCCCAGCCAGGCCAGGGCGAGCAGCCCTGCGAGCACGGCGCGGCCGATTCCGACGAAGGCCGCGTCGAGCTCGGCCACGGCCAGGCGCGTCATCGGCAGCGTCGCGGCGAAGATGGCGACGCCCAGGAATCCCATGAGCAGGCCGCGGGTCTCGTCCTTGGAGGCGAGCGGAAGGGGGCGTTCGTCGGTTCGCATCGTCCCTTCTAGACCGGCCGCGCCGCCGGTCCCAGGGCCATTCGCGCCGGGCCAGGCATGCCAATCCACGTGCCATCCGCCGCCCGGGGCGATGCGGGTGCCGGCCTGCCGCACCGAGATGCACGGCCGGGCGCGCTGTTGATCGAGTCCGCGTTACGCACGCCCAAACGCAGCTTCAAGCAGAAGGGGGTTCACCATGCGTCTCGCATTGATAGGGACCGTCTCCCTCGCCGCCGTGATCGCCGCCGGCGCGGCCGTCGCGCAAAGCTCGACCGCGCCCGCGCCCATGGCGCCCGAGGCCGCGCCGACGAACGGCTCTGCGGCCGGCCAGCCGGCCGGGAACCGAGAAGGGGTCAGCGCCGACGACATGATCGGCCGCACGGTCTACAGCGAAAGCGGCCAGGATCTCGGATCCGTCACGGACGTGATCATCGATCCCGACAGCAAGCAGATCCGCCGCCTGGTCATCGGCAGCGGCGGCTTCCTCGGCATCGGCAAGAAGAACGTCGCGGTCGAGGTCGACCGGGTGCAGGTAAGGCCGCAGGAGGGCATCACCGTCAGCGGCCTGACGCAGGAGACGATCCGCGACATGCCGGAATACGATCCCGACTCCTCGACGGTGTCGCTCGACCGTCCGGCGCCCCGGGATCCCGCCCCCGGCGCCGGCGCCGGCCCTGCCGGCACGGGCATGCCGTCGCCCAGCGGCGCTGCGCCCGCGCCGGACATGGGCCGGACGACCGGCCAGCCTCCACCCGCAGCCGAGTAGTCCCTGCGGACCGGGCGGCGCCCAAGGGAACTCCAGGGGCGCCGCCCGGGATCCTTCCCCGCACCGCGGCTCAGCTCTCAGCTCTGCGCGTAGATATCGGCCAGCATGGCCTGGAAGGCCTCGATGGTGCGCTCGTAGCTCGCCTTCTCGGCCGCGGACGGGCTCGCCGCCTGATGTTCGCGCAGCTTCGCGACGTAGTCGCGGATCGCACCCGCCATGTGGGCGGTCATTTCACCGTCGATCTCAAGCCGCACCATCTCCGCCTCGCGTCCCGTTCCCTCTGGGAAACGGTCGCGCGAGGCGGGTGTTCCTGCCCGTGCCGCCCGATCGGGACGGCACGCAGGTCAGGCGGCGTTCGGGCGGCTCTCGGCTGGCGGACGGCCGGCCGCCTGCCCGGCCGGGGGGCTGCCCGGCGGACTGCCTGGGGTATTGCTCGACGGACTGCCCGCCGGCATCTCGTCCGACCCGTTGGTCGCGGAACCGGTGCCGGGAAGGGGAGCGCCCGGCTTCGGTGCACCTGCCGGCGGGCCGGCCGCGGCGACGCCGTTGCGCGCCCCGCCCGGTGCCGAGCCGTTCGGGCCTGAGCCGTACAGGCCCGCGCCATTCGGGCCTGCGCCGTTCCCGGCCGGCACGGCCGCGCGCGGCGCATCGACGGGCAGCAGGGTGCCGGCAGGCTCGGGCATGATGCGCCATTCCAGCGTGTCGAAGCTGCCGCAGCCCGGGCAGATGCCCCGCCAATGGGCCGAGGGCGTGTTGCAGCGCTCGCAGGCCCAGAAGGCGTCGCGCGGGGCGCTGGCCGCCTTCTCCAGCCATTCGCGGGCCGCGGCGGCGTCGCCGTGCTCCTGCTGCGCGAGATCGGCCAGCAGCCCGTAGACCCGGGCCGAGGGACGGATCGCCAGCGCCTTGGCCAGATGGTTGCGCGCCTCGCCCCAGAGCTTCGCCTTCAGCGCGGCCTCCGCCAGGGCGACGTGGCCGTCGTACCTGTCGGGGCTCAGCGACAGCAGCCGCTCGAATCGCTTGACCCGTGCCAGGGCGTCGGTCTCCGGCAGGACGTCGCGGTAGGCGGCGGCCAAGTCCGGGTGGGGCTCCAGCTTCCAGGCGCGCTCGACGGCGCGCAGCGCATGCTTGTGCCGGCCGGCACGGGCCAGCAGGCGGGCGACGCGCGCGGCGGCCGGGGCGAAGGCCGGCTGCAGGTCGTGCGACCGGCCGGCAAATGTCAGCGCCTCGGCCTCGCGTCCGTCCAACTCGGCCTCGAAGCTGCGCTCCAACAGAACGGCGGCACGGTGCCGCCGGGCATCGTCGGCTGGGATGGTGCCCACACGCTCGCCCTCGTCCAGGGCCTGCTGCGCGCGCTCCCAGTTGCCGGCGCGGGCCTCCAGGTCGAACAGCGTGCCCAGCACCCAGGGCGTGCGCGGGCGCAGGTCGTGCGCGCGCCGGGCGAGCCGCAGCGCCTCGTCCCGGTCGCCCTCGCGCATGGCCTTGTTCAGCAGGCCGCGGACGCCCAGGAAAGCGGTCTCGGGCTTCTCCATCATGGCGCGGAAACGGGCGTCCGCCGACCGGTCGTCGCCCGAGAGCTGCGCGGCCTGGGCCGACAGCAGCTCCGTCAGCTCGCGGTCGCGCAGCATACGCTCCGCCTCTTCGGCATGGCGGCGGGCGGCCGGGGCGTCGCCGGCCGCGACCGCCACCCAGCCGCGCGACAGAGCCCGCAGCCCGCGCTCGCGCCGCCGGCCGCGCGACCAGCGGGCGTAGCGCCGCGGCGTCCGCACCAGGGCGCGGTACAGCCTGTAGGCCAGCGCGCAGACGGCGATCAGGACCACAAGGGCGACGAGCGCCACGGCGACGGTGGTCTCGACGACGTATCCGAACCAGTCGACCCGCAGGACGCCGGGATGCTCGACGAGCCAGATGCCGATCGCGATGACGATCGCGATCCTGGCGATGATCCAGAAGGCGCGGATCATGGCTGCGCCGTCCCGGCGGGCGCCGCCGCCTGCGAGGCATCGGCCCCTGCCATCCGCGCGATTGCGGCGTTTGTCAGGGCCTCGGAGGCCCGGTTCACGGCGACGCGCGCCCGCGCATCGGCCAGCCACGGCTCGGCCGCCTCGCGCGCCGGGCCCTGGAGCGACGAGAGTTCGGCCACCGCCGCCGCCAGGTCACCCTCCTCGAGCCGCGCCTCGGCCCGCGACACCGCCGCCGAGGGGCCGTCCCCCTCGGCGGAGCCGGCAGGGCGGCGGATGCTGACCAGGGAGGTGATGCGCGACAGCGCGCGATCGGTCCAGCGGCCTTCCTCGCCCACCGATCCGGCCCGGGCGATCTCGCCCGCGACCCGGTCGAAACGCTCGGTCAGCCGCGCCTCGGTCGGCACTCCTGCCGAGGCGTGCGGCGCCAGGGCCTGGAGCGCCTCGCGCACAGCCGGCTCCTCCGGGCCCAGCGCCCGCAGTGCCGTCAGCTCCGCCTCGAAGGGGCGCGCCGTCTGCACGGCGGCGCGGATCTGGGCGGAGGCCAGGGCCAGCGCCTCGATCCGCGTCTCGTCGCGCCGGCGCTGGGCGAGCTCCTGACCAAGCTGGGCCGTCCTGTCGCGGAGCTGCGCCAGCTCCTGGGCCAGGCGGCTGGTCTGGCCCTCGACGGCCGAGACCTGCTGGCTGTTGCCCTGCACCGCCCCCTGGATCTGCTGGAGCTGCTGGATCTCCTGCGCGAGCTGGTCGAGCCGCTGGTCGAGCTGCGGATCGGGCACGACCGCGGGCTGTGCCGGCTGGGCCGACTGCGCCTCGGCCGCCTGGGGCTCGCCCGGCTGTGGCCGGGGCTGGGCCGCAAGATCGCCCAGGCGTTGCTCCAGGGCGGCGAGCCGCTGCTCCATGGCCGGGTCGCCGCCGGCCTGCTGGCCCGGCGCGGCCCCCGGCGCGGCCCCCGGCGCGGCCGGTGCCGCCGGGGCGGCGGGCGCGGCTGCGACCGGGCGTTCGGAAATCTGCCGGACCTGTCGGTCGAGCTGCGCCAGCCGCTGCTCGATGCCGTTCCCGCCGCCCCCGGGCGGCCCGAGAACTGGCGTCAGCAGGGCGGGCGCCCACCAGGGCGAGGTCGCGGCGCCGGCCAGCGCCAGCAGCGAGACGACCAGCGCGGTGCCGGCCAGGCCGGCGCCGCCGCGGACCGCCGGCGGCGGGGCGGGCGCGGGCTGCTCCGCGGCGGCGAAGCCGCCCTGCGCCGCGCCGCCGGCATCATCGGAGGCGCCGCGCAGGGGTTCTGGCGCGCCGCGGGCTTCATCGATCCTGTCCATGGCCGCCGGCGACAGCGGGACCGCCACCGCCTCGGGCTCGAGGCTTCCGATCGGGGGCTTGTCGGCCTCGGGCTCGCCGACCGCATCGGCCGGGCCGTCCGGCCCCGCATCGAGCGTCGAGCCCGGCAGCACGTCCAGATGGGTCTCGCCGCGCTCGTCCGCGGGCGCGGCCGCTTCCAGCTCGGCGGGGTCGATGGCGATTCCGTGCCTGCTGGCCGCGGCCAGCAGGTCGGCATGCCGGCTGGTGGGGATCGCGCCGCGCTTCTTCCAGCCCTGGACCGTGGTGACCGGCACGTCGAGCTTGGATGCCATGGGGCGGATCCCGCCGAACCTCTCGATGATCCGCTCGGCCGCGCCGGGGCCCGCCGGTGCCGGATCCGAAGCGTCCGGACCGTTGAAGTCACTCATCGCGCATCCCCCTATTCTCTGGCCCGCATTCCTTCGGGCTTCCGGAATGGCTCCCCGGCTCCCGCCGTGTCTCGACCAGCGGGTCGATCAGGGCGAGCAGGGATGCCTGATCGGGTCGCGGGGCCGTCCTGACGGCGCCCCAGCCGAGCGTACGAACCTCATGCGCCACCGCCTCGCTCAGGCAGAAGGCGGTCACGGGGCCCAGACGCTCCGACAACCCCGCACGCCCCGCGAGCCTAACAAAGCTCCGAGCCGTACGGGGAGAGAAAAACAGGATGGCGTCGATTGTTCCCGCGTACAGGCGAGAAACCGTCCCGGGGGAGAGATCCTCGGCGGCTTCCGCGGCGTACAGGACCTGCCGGTCGACCGTGAAACCCGCCTGCGCGAGGAGTTCCGACAGGTCGCCGGCGACAGCCGTTCCGGCCGCATGAACGAGCCGTCCGGCCGAAGGATCGCAGCGCGCGACGATCAGCCGCGCCAGGTCCTCGACGGCGCCCGCCGCACTTTCGACCTGCCCGAACCCGGCCCCGCGGGCGGCCCGGGCCGTCGCATCGCCGACCGCCCAGACCGGGAGGTCGCGGCGCGGCGTGCGCCGGGCGACGGCCCGTACGCCGTTGGCCGAGGTCAGCAGCAGGCCCTGTACGCCGTCGAGGTCGAGGGCCGGCCCCTCGGCGATCCGGATTTCCAGGAGCGGCTCGATCACCGCCTCGTGCCCGCGCGCGGCGAGCGCTCGCGCGAGCGGCTCGGCGTCCTCGCGCGGGCGCGTGACCAGAAGGCGCAGGCGGGGGGCGGGCACCGGCGGGCCCGCGCTCAGGCGCGGAAGAAGCCCGCGGGAAGCTGCGCCTTCAGCGCCGCGCCCGCCTCGCTTCCAAGCCGCTCCGCCTCGGCCGCGGGGCCATGGACGGCCGTGCGCAGCACCTGCCGCCCGTCGGGCGCGGCGACAAGGCCGTCCAGGGACAGGGTGTCGCCATCGACCCTCGCCAGCGCCCCGATCGGCGTGCGGCAGGATCCGTCCAGGACGGCCAGCAGGGCGCGCTCGGCGGAGACGCGGACCATGGTCTCGGCGCAGGCCAGCGGCGCCAGCAGGGCGCGCGTCGCCGCGTCGTCGGAGCGGATCTCGATCCCGATGGCGCCCTGGGCCACGGCCGGCAGCATGACGGTGGGATCCAGGATCTCCGTCGCCACATCGGCCATGCCGAGCCGGCGCAGCCCCGCCAGGGCCAGCAGGGTCGCGTCGGCCTCGCCATCGGCGAGCTTGCGCAGCCGCGTCTGCACGTTGCCCCTGAAGGGGATCACGCGCAGGTCCGGGCGACGTGCCAGGATCTGGGCCTGGCGGCGCAGGCTGGCGGTGCCCACCACCGCGCCCTGCGGCAGGACATCCAGCCTCACTCCGCTGGCCGAGATGAAGGCGTCGCGCGGATCCTCGCGCGGCAGCATGCACACGATCTCCAGCCCCTCGGGCAGCCAGGTCGGCACGTCCTTCATGGAGTGGACCGCCAGGTCGATCCGGGCGGCGGCCAGGTCCTCCTCGATCTCCTTGGTGAAGAGGCCCTTTCCGCCGGCCTCCATCAGCGTGCGGTCCTGGATCCGGTCGCCCGTGGTCCTGATCACCACGATCTCGATGGCGCCGGGGGCGGCGAGGGCGGGGTGCGCCGCCGCCAGGCGGTCGCGCGTCTGATGGGCCTGCGCAAGCGCCAGCGGGCTGCCGCGCGTGCCGATGCGGAGCGGTTCGGTCATTGCGCAGTCTTAGGGCGTCGCGGTGCCTCTGTGAAGCGTCGCGACGGCTGACAAGCGGCCGGGGCGGCCTATATGGTGGCCGCCGCAATCGATGCGGGCCGCCCGGCTCATCAAGGTCGCATGATCACCGAACGCCGACAGATCATCTTCTCGAACGAGGCGCTGAAGGACGCCGTCGCCCTGCTGCGCGAGGCCCATCCCGAACGGGTGCCGATGGGTGCGATCCGGCGCGTCTGGACCGTGGCCGATCCCGAGACCCAGCTCGTCGTCCAGATCGAGCAGGCCGGCGCGCGCACGCTGCACGAGCACGCGCTGAACGAGCGCGAGGCCGCGGCTGCGGTGATCCTCCTGTGCCGCAAGGTCCGGATCCCGCTGCCCCGGAGCTCCGACAAGTTCCTCGAGACCGAGAGCGGCGGCTTGTCGCTGGTGATCACCAAGCGCATCCCCATCGGTCCGCAGCAGGGCGGGGCCTGAGCCATGCTCGTCCTCGGCATCGAGACAAGCTGCGACGAGACGGCCGCCTCCGTCGTCAGCGACGGGCGGGAGATCCTGTCGAACCTGGTGCTCTCGCAGCTCGAGGAGCATGCGCCCTATGGCGGCGTGGTGCCCGAGATCGCGGCGCGCGCCCATCTCGACCATCTGGACGGGCTGGTCGGCCGCGCCCTGGCGGAGGCCGGGATCGACCTCGGCGACCTCGACGGCGTCGCGGCCACCGGCGGGCCCGGGCTGATCGGCGGCGTGCTCGTGGGCGTGATGACGGCAAAGGCGATCGCCAGCGTGCGGCGCCTGCCCTTCGTCGCGGTGAACCATCTGGAGGCGCATGCGCTGACGGCGCGGCTCACCGATCCCGAGCTGCGCTTCCCCTACCTGCTGCTGCTCGTCTCGGGCGGGCACTGCCAGCTCCTGGCCGTGGAGGGGGTGGGCCGGTACCGGCGCCTCGGCACCACCATCGACGATGCCGCGGGCGAGGCCTTCGACAAGGCGGCCAAGCTGATGGGCCTCGGCTATCCCGGCGGGCCGGCGCTGGAGCGCGCGGCACAGGGCGGCGACCCCGCGCGCTTCGACCTGCCGCGCCCCATGAAGGGCCGCCCCGGCTGCGACTTCTCGTTCTCGGGGCTGAAGACGGCGGTGCGTCTGGCGGTCGATTCGCTTCCGGCGCCGCTCTCCGATGCCGACCGGAGCGACCTGGCGGCTTCGTTCCAGCAGGCGGTCGCGGACTCCCTGGCGGACCGCTGCAAGCGGGCGATCGCGGCCTTCCGAGCCGAGCATCCCGACGGCACCGCCCTGGTGGTCGCGGGGGGCGTCGCCGCCAATGCCGCGATCCGGCAGCGCCTGCGCCTGCTGGCCGAGCGCGCGGGGCTGCGGTTCGTCGCGCCGCCGCTGCGGCTGTGCACCGACAATGCGGCGATGGTGGCTTGGGCCGGGGTCGAACGGCTGCGCGCCGGCAGCGCGGACGGGCTGGACTTCGCCCCGCGGCCGCGCTGGCCGCTCGACCCCGCGGCGCGCCCGGCCCGCGGCGCCGGCGTCAAGGCCTGAGGGCGGGGACGGGCTGTGGCCATCGCGCGCATCGGGGTGATCGGCGGCGGCGCCTGGGGAACCGCGCTGGCCGTGGCCGCGGAACGCGCGGGCCGGCCGGCGGTGCTCTGGGCGCGCGAGACCGAGACCGTGCGCGCGATCGCGAGGGACCGCGCCAACCCGCGCTATCTCCCCGGCATCGCGCTGGATCCCGGCCCCGGGGCGACCACGGACCTGGCCGAGGCTGCCGCCTGCGACGCCGTCCTGCTGGTCGTGCCGGCGCAGTTCCTGCGCGGCGTTTGCCGGACCCTGGCGCCGCTGCTGCCCGGCGGCACGCCGGTGGTCGTCTGCGCGAAGGGGATCGAGCTCGGCACCGGCGCCCTGATGACCGAGGTCGTGACGGCCGAGCTGCCGCGCAACCCGGTGGCCGTGCTGTCCGGCCCGACCTTCGCGGCCGAGGTGGCGCGCGGCCTGCCGACCGCCGTGACGCTCGCCTGCGCCGACGGGGAGATCGGCCGCAGTCTGGCGGAAGCGCTCGGCAGCCTGTCCTTCCGGCCGTACTGGAGCGCCGACCTCGTCGGCGCCGAGGTCGGCGGGGCCGTCAAGAACGTGCTGGCCATCGCCTGCGGCATCGTCGCGGGGCGGGGGCTCGGCGACAACGCCCGCGCGGCCCTGATCACCCGCGGTCTCGCCGAGATCGTGCGCCTGGGCGTGCGCCTGGGCGGGCGGCCCGAGACGCTGATGGGCCTTTCCGGGCTCGGCGACCTGACGCTGACCTGCACCAGCATGCAGTCGCGCAACACCTCGCTCGGCATGGCGCTGGGGCAGGGCCGGACCCTTGACGAGATCCTGGCGGAACGCCATTCGGTGGCGGAGGGCGTCGCGACCTCGCGCGCGGTGACCGACCTGGCCGCGCGCCTGGGCGTCGACATGCCGATCTGCGCCGCCGTGGACACGATCCTGGCGCGTGGCGGCGCCATCGACGAGACGATCGCCGCGCTGATGAGCCGGCCGCTGAAGGCCGAAGGCGCCTGAGCATGCGAATCGAACTGGCGAAGTGAGAAAGCTGCCGGGGACGCGGCAGCGACGAGACAGCGACCAAGCGAAAACGAAGAGGAGAGGAGCGAACGATGCTGTATGCGATCCTGTGCCAGGACAGGCCGGGCGCCGCGGATGTGCGCGCGGCCAACCGGGCGGAGCACCTGGCCTATCTCGAGAGCTTCGGCGACAAGGTCTTCTGCGCCGGCCCGACCCTGACCGAGGATGGGGCCGGGATGACCGGCAGCCTGCTGGTGGTCGATTTCGAGGACCGCGCGGAGGCCGAGCGCTTCTGCGCGGACGATCCCTATGCCAGGGCCGGGCTCTTCGAGCAGGTCACGATCCGGCCCTGGCGCCGGGTCCTGCCGCGCGGCTGAGGCATCCCATGGCCTACTGGCTCCTGAAGTCCGAGCCCTTCAAGTATTCGTGGGACCGCCTGGTGGCCGACGGCCGCACCCATTGGGACGGCGTGCGCAACCACCAGGCCGCCGCCAATCTGAAGGCGATGCGCGTCGGCGACCGCGCCTTCTTCTACCATTCCAACGAGGGGCTGGCGGTCGTCGGTGTCTGCGAGATCGTGCGCGAAGCCTATCCCGACCCGTCCGACGAAGCCGGGCGCTTCGTGATGGTGGACGTCGCCCCGGTCGCGCCGGCGCCGAACCCGGTCACGCTCAAGGCCATGAAATCGGATCCGGAACTCTCGGCGATGGCCGTGATCCGCCAGTCGCGCCTGTCGGTCTGCCCGGTGACGGAGGCCGAATGGCGCCGCGTCTGCACGCTGGCGGGGGTCGCCGCCTGAGCGCCTGGCGGCCGCCGGGCTCAGCGGAGCTCGGCGGCCCCGGCCAGGAAGGCGTCGGTCGCGGCGGCCACGCATTGAGCGACCGCCTTCGCATCCCGGGCGGCCGTGGCGGCGGGACGTCCCTCGCCCGGAAGGGCGCGCAGGATCTCGTCGAGCGCCATCAGACAGGTCCGGTCGGCCATCTGGACCAGCCGGCCGGCGGTGTCGGGCGAGCGGGGCGGATCGTCCTGCCCCCCGTCCCGTCCACGGCCGCCGCCCGCTTCGATGTCCCTCGCCATGACCTGACCTCATGATCGGAAACCGGCCCAAGGCTAGGCCCGCGGGGTTAACGCGGGCTTAAGTCCCGGGGCCGGGCCGATCCTCAGGCCGCGCGGATCTCGGACAGGAAGCGCGCGACCTCGTCGCTCAGGGTCTCGGAGCGGCGCGTCAGGCTCTGGGCGGCCTCCAGCACCTCGGACGCGCACCGGCCGGTGCTGCCCGCGCTTTCGGTCACGGCCCCGATGCTCCGCGAGACGGCCTGTGTTCCGCTGGCGACCTGGTCGACGGCCCGGGCGATCTCCTGGGTGGCGGCGCTCTGCTCCTCGACCGCGCTCGCGATCAGGGTCGCGATGCGGTTGATGTCGCCGATGGTCCGCCCGATCTCCTGGATCGCGCCGACGGCCTCGCCGGTGACCTGCTGCATGGCGCCGATCTGGCCCGAGATCTCCTCGGTCGCCCTTGCCGTTTGGTTCGCGAGGTTCTTGACCTCCTGCGCCACCACGGCGAAGCCCTTGCCGGCCTCGCCGGCGCGCGCCGCCTCGATCGTGGCGTTCAGCGCCAGAAGGTTCGTCTGCGCGGCGATGTCGTGAATCAGCTTCACCACCTCGCCGATGCGGGCCGCCCCTTCGGACAGGCCGCGCACCGTGCCGTCGGTGCGCTCGGCATCGGCGACGGCGCGGGTCGCCACCTCCGTCGAATGGCCGACCTGGCGCGCGATCTCGTTGATCGACCCGGCCAGCTGGGCGGCCGAGCTGGAGACCGACTGTGCGCTTCCCAGCGTCTCGGCGGAGCTGCCGGCCGCCGCGTCCGTGCCCTGCGCCGTGACTGCCGCCAGCTCGGCCATTGAGCCCGCGACTCCCGCCATGCGGCGGGACGCGTCGCCGATCTCCGCCACCAGCGCGCTGACGGTGCCCTGGAAGCGGTCCGCCAGCGCAACCAGCGCGGCCCGCTTCTCGGCCTCCGCCCGGCGCTCCTGCTCGGCGCGCTCGGCCTCGTGCCGGGCAATGGCGGAGGCGTTGTCCCGGAAGACCTGGACGGAGGCCGCCATGACGCCGATCTCGTCCCGGCGCCCGAGCCCCGGGATGGCGGCATCCAGCGCGCCGCGCGCGATGGCCACCATGCTGCCCGCCATGGCGCGCAGCGGACCCACCACCACCCTGCCCAAAAGCAGGTTCAGGACGACGAGCTGCAGCGCCAGCACCACCAGGGACAGGCCGACCTGCTCGACCAGCATAGAGGCGGTCGCGGCGTTCTGCCGGTCCAGGCTCCAGGCCACGACGAGCGCGCCGGCGATCCGGGTGCCGCGCGTGTTCATGACGGGAACGGCGACGGCGAGATGCCCGTCCGTCGCCCGGGTCTGCACGCCCTCGCCGGCGAGGACCCGCTGCACCATCGCGTTCTCGGCGGCGGCATCAAAGGCCGAATGGGCGGGGTTCTGATAGGCGATGATGGGCCCGGAGGCGTCGGCGAAGGCCGCAAGGGCCGCAAGCTGCGATCCCTCCGCCTGGGCCAGGGGCAGGAACTCGCTCTCGATCGAGGCGCCGTCCCGCCCGGCCACGCCGACGCGCGCCGCATTGGCGAGCATCTGCGTCTTGGTCACGGAATCCGCCGTGGCCACCGCCACGAACTGGGCGTGCTGGCGATGGGCCTGAAGACCCACCATCGCAACGAAGCCCAGCAGGATGGATGCGGTGAAGGCGGCGGTGACCTTGCGGCCAATGGTCCAGAAGCCACGGCGCCCGGCGCCGGCGGCGGTAGCATTCGCGTCCATTGTCTCTCCCTGACGGTTCAGACTGCCGGCCCCGTGAGGCGCCGGCCGACGAACCCTCCCCCTGTCGGGCGGGCTTCGTGGCCCGCCTCGCTTATGATGGGATTTAAGGCGAAGGGACTGAAACGCCACAAGGGGAATCAATTCCCTCGCCCGGAAGCGCTGATGACCCACCGAAAGTGGTAGAGATCGGCCGGTGCTTCCCTGCGGTTCGCGGGGCGGACCGCACGGGCCGCGGACCGCTACGTTCGTCGCCTTGCCGCGTTGCAGTCCTGATTGTTAAGGTCCGCGGAAAGTCGGCGGCGATCGCGTTAAGGCACGCGCCCAAGGACATAACCACATCGGGGGAGCCAGCCCATGAACACCAACGATACCCTTTTCACCCCGCCCGAATCGGTTGCGGCCAAGGCCTGGATCGACGCTGCGAAGTACAAGGAGATGTACGAGCGCTCGATCAGCGATCCCGAGGGTTTCTGGGCCGAGCAGGGCCGACGCATCGACTGGATCAAGCCCTTCACCAAGGTGAAGGACGTCAGCTACCGCGGCGACGTGCACATCCGATGGTACGAGGACGGCACGCTGAACGTCGCCGCCAACTGCATCGACCGGCACCTTCGGGATCGCGGCGACCAGACGGCCATCATCTTCGAGGGCGACGACCCCGGCACCAGCCGCGCCATCACGTATCGCGAGCTGCACGAGCAGGTCTGCCGCTTCGCCAACGTGCTGAAGTCCCGCGGCGTCTCCAAGGGCGACCGGGTCACGATCTACCTGCCCATGATCCCCGAGGCCGCCTATGCGATGCTGGCCTGCGCGCGCATCGGCGCCATCCACTCGGTCGTCTTCGGCGGCTTCTCGCCGGACAGCCTGAAGGACCGGATCATCGACTGCGACAGCCGGGTCCTGATCACCGCGGACGAGGGCCTGCGCGGCGGCCGCAAGGTGCCGCTGAAGCGCAATGCGGACGAGGCGCTGAAGCAATGCCCCGGCGTCGGGACGGTCGTCGTGGTGCGCCACACCGGCGGCACCGTGGACTGGAGCGAGGGGCGCGACGTCTGGCTGCACGAGGCGGCCGCCAAGGTCCCGGCGGACTGCCCGCCCACCGAGGTCAACGCCGAGGACCCGCTGTTCATCCTCTACACCTCGGGATCGACCGGGAAGCCCAAGGGTGTGCTGCACACCTCGGGCGGCTATCTCGTCTACGCGGCGATGACCCACCAGTACGTCTTCGACTACAAGCCCGGCGAGGTCTACTGGTGCACGGCCGACGTGGGCTGGGTGACCGGGCACAGCTACATCCTCTACGGGCCGCTGGCCAACGGCGCCACCACGCTGATGTTCGAGGGCGTTCCCAACTACCCGACGGTGTCGCGGTTCTGGGAAGTCATCGACAAGCACAAGGTCAACATCTTCTACACCGCGCCGACCGCCATCCGCGCCCTGATGCGCGAGGGCGAGGAGCCCGTGAAGCGCACCAGCCGCGCCAGCCTCCGCATCCTCGGCTCGGTGGGCGAGCCCATCAATCCCGAGGCCTGGCTCTGGTACCACCGCGTGGCCGGTGACAGCCGCTGCCCGATCGTGGACACCTGGTGGCAGACCGAGACCGGCGGCATCCTGATCTCGCCCCTGCCGGGCGCCATCGCCGCCAAGCCGGGCTCGGCGACGCTGCCCTTCTTCGGGGTGCGGCCGGTCGTCGTCGACAACGACGGCAAGACGCTGGAAGGGGCGACCGAGGGGAACCTCTGCATCGCCGACAGCTGGCCGGGCCAGATGCGCACGGTCTTCGGCGACCACCAGCGATTCGTGCAGACCTACTTCTCGACCTTCGAGGGGATGTACTTCACGGGCGACGGCTGCCGCCGCGACGAGGACGGCTATTACTGGATCACCGGCCGCGTCGACGACGTGATCAACGTGTCCGGTCACCGCATGGGCACGGCCGAGATCGAAAGCGCCCTGGTGGCACATCCCAAGGTGGCCGAGGCGGCCGTGGTGGGTTATCCCCATGACCTCAAGGGTCAGGGAATTTACGCCTATGTCACGCTCAATGCCGGCGAGGTCGCGAGCGAGGACCTGCGCAAGGAGCTGGTCGCCTGGGTCCGCAAGGAGATCGGCCCCATCGCGACCCCGGACCTGATCCAGTGGGCACCCGGCCTGCCGAAGACCCGCTCCGGCAAGATCATGCGCCGCATCCTGCGCAAGATCGCGGCCAACGAGCACCAAGCGCTGGGCGACACCTCGACGCTGGCCGATCCCGCGGTCGTCAACGACCTCGTGGACAACCGCATGAACCGCGGCTGATCCGCGGCCCGGCGCTCCCCGGCGGAGCCGGGGAGCGCCGGGCCGGCTGCGGCCTGCCTTCCGCCTTCCGGCTGAGCTGCGATCCGCCCGTGGAAGGAGGCGCCGGAGCCTCCCGCAACACGCCGCCGGCTGATACAATGTATTTGCTAAAAATTCTATAAATGCTGCTATGGTCTGCGCCCGTGAGGTGGCGCGGACGAAAGGGAATTGGCGTGAAGCCGGAGGTCTTCCGGGACTCCGAAGCCGGCCGGAAGCGCCGCGCGATCCAGGCCTGGTGGCATCCCGGCGCGCGGATCCTGGTGCTCGGCGCCCTGGCCATCGCCATGGTCGCAGGCGGCCTGACCTACCAGCTCGTCACCGACTACTGGAAGACGCGGGCTGCGGCCGGCGCCGAGGCCCGGAGCTACGCGCGGCTGCTGCGCGAGCATGTCGACCGCACCCTGGAGGGGACCGAGCTGTCCCTACGGCGCCTCGCCCGCGAGGTCGCGGGCCGCAGCTGGGACGAGGTCGCGACTTCGCGGCCCCTGTGGACCGAGTTGCGCGCGCTCGCCAACGAGCTTCCCCAGATCCGCTCCGTCTGGCTCGTCGATGCCGAGGGCCGCATGCGGCTCGACAGCGATCATTTCCCGGCGCCGGCGCTGGACGTCTCCGAGCGGCACTACATCCAGGCGTTTCAGGGCGCCGGGCCCGACCTGCCCTTCATCGGCGGCCCCACGGTGGGCCGCCAGGCAGCGCGCCGGTACTTCCCGGTCGGCATTCCGGTGCGCGACGGCGGACGCCTGCAGGGCGTCATCGTCGCGGCCATGGAGCCCGGCTACTACATTCCGATGATCGAGGGGCTGGACGGCTGCACCGGCTGCCGGATGGCCGTCGCCCGCACGGACGGCGTCGTCCTGGTCGAGGCGGTCGCCGAAGGGCGTGCGCACACCCCGGCGCGGGCGACCGTCGCGGCCGCCGCGCTGCGCCCCGTGACGGATCTCGCCCCGCGCCTGCTGGAGGGGCCGGACCCGCTCGGGCTGGGGCATCCGCACATCGCCGCCGTCGCCAATTTCGGGCACCTGCCGCTTGCGGCCGTCATCGACGTTCCGCGCGCGAGCCTTCTGGAGCGCTGGGCGACCACGGCGGTGCCGCTGCTGTTCATCGGGGCGATCTCCATCGGCCTGCTCGGATTCCTCACCGTCAGCTCGGCGCGGCGCTCGACCCACGAGCGCCGGCGCAGCCTGGAGCTGGAGACCGCGCGCCAGCAGGCCGAGCAGGCGAACCGCGCCAAATCGGTCTTCCTCGCGAATATGAGCCACGAGCTGAGGACGCCGCTGAACGCGATCATCGGCTTCTCCGAGGTGATCCGCGACGGCCGCGTCACGGACGACGTGCTGCGCATCCGCGACTACGCCGCCGACATCCATGCCGCCGGATCCCATCTGCTGGGGATCGTGGACGACCTGCTCGACCTCGCGCGGATCGAGGCCGGGAAGGTCTCGCTCCGGCTGGGGCCGGTGCCGGTCAGGAGTGCGGTCGCCGAGGCAATCCGCACGGTGGAGCATCGGGCCGTGGCGGCGGGCATCGCGCTCTCGGCCGAGCACGACCCCGCGGTGGATGCCGTCCTCGCGGACGAGCGCTCGCTGCGCCAGGTGCTGATCAACCTGCTTTCCAATGCGGTGAAGTTCACGCCGCCGCGCGGCTCGGTCGTGGTGGCGACACGGCTCGAAGCCGATGCCGTGACGATCCGGATCTCCGATACCGGCATCGGCATTCCGTCCGACGAACTCGAGCGCGTCATGCGGCCTTTCGAGCAGGTCCAGACACCGCTTGCGCGCACCCACGAGGGCGCCGGGCTCGGCCTGCCGATCGCCAAGCGCCTGGCCGAGATGCAGCGCGGTTCGCTTGTGCTGGCCTCCGAGCCCGGCCGCGGCACCACGGTCACGCTCAGCATGCGCGCCGCTGTCCGGGCTGCACGTCCGCTCGCGGCCGCCCTGAACTGAAGACCGAGGGGCGCAACCGACCTCCCCAGCCCCACGGGGCCGGGCCCGTGCTTCCCAAACGCGCGCTAGCAGCGCTTTACATCCCTTAACTCGCAAGTCCCGTCCGCAAGATTTATATCCGATCCTGCGAGCAATGAAGCAGACTCTCCCAATGGATCCTGAAGGGCTCTGCGAAAGCAGACCATAGACGGCTCTCTCTCGCGTGTTCTCCGCATTGCTGGTGGCGTAAAGCTATTTGAGCTTCCTTTCAAATCATCCGGTGGCGTCTATGACGGGCGCCGCAGGAAGGAGAATTGTCATGAACAAGTTGCAGATCGTTTCCGTGGCGCTCGCCGCCACCCTGTTCTCCGCTCCGGCCTTCGCCAACGAGGGGATCGGCTCCGAGAACCTGTTCGTGGGGTCGACGGATCTGGCCTCATTCAACGCCGTCCGTTCGGCGGCGTCCGCCCAGGCGTCGCTCATGAGCCGGGCCAAGACGGCCGAGCCGCCGCAGGCATCGAGCGCCGGACCGGCCAGGGGTGCCGGGTCGCTCGCAGACGGCCACGACCGGTCCACGACCGGCCCCTACAGTCCCATGTGAGCATGGGGGTGACCCGGGCGGAAGGGCGCCCCGTGCGGGAAGCCGCCAGAGGACGGCGGCCGGTCCCGGAATGGAACCGGTCGCCGATCCTCATGCCCGCAGGGCAGCGCAAGCCCGCGCCGGGCATGGTGTCCGTCATCCCGGGAACGGGAGATCAGTTCGGGCGGTCGGCGGTCTCGCTGGGGGCAGCCGAATCGACGACGCCGGGGATCGACGCAAATCCGAGCGGGAACAGCCGCTTCGCAACGTCGGCCACAAGGAAGCGGAAGCCGGCCTGTCCCGGCTGCAGGCTGCCCGACATGCGATCCGAGGCCTCGCTGAGCTTCTCGGCCCCGCGGCAGAAGACACCGGTCACATGGGTGGTCGCGCGCAGATCCGCGGGATCGGCCGGCGGCGTCGCCTGGACCGCCTCGGGCTCGCGGCACATGCGCTGGCCGTCGACGACGTCATCGCCGTGGAAGACCATCACCAGGCGATAGGTGTGGTTCGGCTGGTAGGCCGGGCTGCGCGTGAAGTTGGCCTGCGGATCGACCAGCGCGGGGGGAAGGGCCTGGGCGATGGCGTCGACGAAGGCGTTCTGCTCCACATTGGGCATGGATCCGACGACCACGAGGTCAAAGCCTGAATCCGGTCGCGGAGTCTTCTCGGTGACCGCCTGGGCGCCCCCGGCGACGGTCAGGCATGCCATGGCCGGCAGCAGGATGCGGATCCGCATGTCGCCCCTTCCGATCGTCTTGCTGATGCCAAGCGAACACGGGTGGGCGGTGCTTGTTCCGGCCTGCCCCCATGGGGTGGGTCGGGGAATCCTTCGCGGGCGGGCATCCCCGCCGCGGGCCCCTTGATCAGAGTCGCGCGATCGGAATCGCGCGATCAGAAGTCGGAGCAGCGCCCCTTGAATTCCCAGTCGCCGTAGCGCGTGGGCTCGGGTCCGGGAGGGCCGCCGATCTCGCCCTGCTTCTGGACTGGGGGAACCGGCGGGGCGCCGCCCTCTTTTGCTTCCTCGGCGGCGGGATCGGCCGCCGCGTCCCGCGGCGTGGGATTGGTCTCGGTGCTCGTCATGGACGGAATATGGCGTCGCGGACCGGTGGCGCCAAGCATCGCTCCGCCGCAGGCCTCACAGCGCCGCCAGCAGATCCGGCAGATCGGCGAGCGATGCGGCGCGCAGGTAGCCCTCGGCTGGGGGGTCGGCCTGCTCGTGAGCCCAGGTGACGTGATAGGGCACGTGGACGGCGCGCGCGCCGAGCGCGAGCACCGGCAGGATGTCCGAGCGCACCGAGTTGCCGACCATCACGAAGCGCTCGGGCCCGACGCCGTGGCGGGCCAGCACGCGGCGATAGGTCTCGGGGTCCTTCTCGGAGACGATCTCGATCCCGCGGAAGTGCTCGGCCAGGCCGCTGCGCGCGATCTTGCTCTCCTGGTCGAACAGGTCGCCCTTGGTGATCAGCAGCAGGTCGTGACGGCCGGACAGCGCCTCAATCGTCTCGGCGACGCCGTCCAGCAGCTCGACGGGATGGCGCAGCATCTCCTTCCCGAAATCGAGGATGCGGCGGATGTCGCTGGCCGGGACGCGCTCCGCGGACACCTCGACGGCCGTCTCGATCATCGAGAGCACGAAGCCCTTGATGCCGTAGCCGAAGATCTCGAGGTTGCGCCGCTCGGTGTCGAGAAGCCGCGCGTCCAGGTCATCGGGGGACACCTCCTCGGCCAGAAGCGCGCGGAAGCGCTCCTGGGTCATCGAGAACAGCGTCTCGTTGTGCCAGAGCGTGTCGTCCCCGTCGAAGCCGATCGTCCACCTCATCCCGCCACCCCGCTTTCCCGGATGCCATCGATCACGAACTGACAGGCAAGCGCCGCCAGCAGGATCCCGAGCACCCTGTCCACCACGTTGATCCCCGTCACGCCGAGAACCCGGCTGATCCAGCCCGCCGCCAGCAGTGCCGTCAGCACCACCGCCAGCACGGCGGCCAGCACGCCCAGCACCAGCATCTGCGCCCAGGGGTCGCCGTCCGCCCGTCCCATCAGCAGCAGCACGGTCGTCAGCGCCCCCGGACCCGCGATCAGCGGGATCGCGAGGGGGAAGACCGATATGTCCTGCCGGTTCGTCGCCTCCTCCACCTCGCCTGCGGTGGTCGAGCGCAGGCCGGAGGGGCGCGCGAAGACCATGTCGACGGACAGCAGCAGCAGCAGGATGCCGCCGGCGATGCGAAAGGCCGGGAAACCGATCCCCAGCGCATGCAGCAGCGCCTCGCCCGCGAAAGCGAAGACGAAGAGGATGCCGGCCGCGATCAGGACGCCCTTCACCGCCATCCGGCGCCGGTGCGCGGGATCGTCGCCGCGCGTCAGCGCCGCGAAGATCGGGCCGGTGCCGAGCGGATCGAGCGTGACGAGAAGGGCTATGGCGGCCGTGGCGGCGAGATCGAGCATGGGCGTGCCGCGTGTCTAATCCGCCGGGCTCCTCGTGACAAGCGGCGGTCGGTTCCGTTGACACCGGCGGAAACGCGGGATAGGCAGACGCGGCGGATGCCCCGCGACCGGCGCGGCCAAGAAGAAGGGGGACTGCAGGGATGAAGAAGGTGTATCCGGATGCCCGGGCGGCGCTGGAGGGCGCGCTGTTCGACGGCATGACCATCATGTCCGGTGGCTTCGGGCTCTGCGGGATCCCGGAGAACCTGATCGACGCGCTCGTCGAGAGCGGGGTGAAGGGCCTGACGGTGATCTCCAACAACGCCGGCGTGGACGGATACGGCCTCGGCAAGCTGCTGGACACCCGCCAGATCCGGAAGATGGTCTCTTCCTATGTCGGCGAGAACAAGACCTTCGCCCAGCAGTATCTCTCGGGCGAGCTGGAGCTGGAGTTCAATCCCCAGGGCACCCTGGCCGAGCGCATCCGCGCGGGCGGTGCCGGCATCCCGGCCTTCTACACGAAGACCGGCGTCGGGACGCTGGTGGCCGAGGGCAAGGAGATCCGCGAGTTCGAGGGCGAGCGCTACGTGATGGAGACGGCGCTGAAGGCCGATCTCTCCATCGTCAAGGCGTGGAAGGGCGACACCGAGGGCAACCTGGTCTTCCGCAAGACCGCCCGCAACTTCAACCCCATGATGGCGACCGCCGGCAAGCTTACGGTCGCGGAGGTCGAGGAGCTGGTCGAGCCCGGCCAGATCGATCCCGACCAGATCCACACGCCCGGCATCTTCGTGCAGCGGATCATCCAGGGCCGGAACTACGAGAAGCGCATCGAGCAGCGCACGACCCGCAAGCGCGCCTGAAGGGGAGGGACGGACGATGGCATGGAGCCGTGAGGAGATGGCCGCGCGCGCGGCGCAGGAGCTGCGCGACGGGTTCTACGTGAACCTGGGGATCGGGATCCCGACCCTGGTCGCGAACTACATTCCGGCCGGGATGACGGTGGCGCTGCAGTCCGAGAACGGCATGCTCGGCATGGGCCCCTTCCCCTTCGAGGGCGAGGAGGACCCGGACCTGATCAACGCCGGCAAGCAGACCATCACCGAGCTGCCGACCACGAGCTACTTCAGCTCGGCCGACAGCTTCGCGATGATCCGGGGTGGCCATATCGACCTGTCGATCCTGGGCGCCATGCAGGTGGCGGCCAACGGTGACCTGGCGAACTGGATGATCCCGGGCAAGATGGTCAAGGGCATGGGCGGCGCCATGGACCTGGTGGCCGGCGTCAAGAAGGTCGTCGTCGTGATGGAGCACACGGCCAAGGACGGCGAGAAGAAGCTGCTGAACGCCTGCTCCCTGCCGCTGACCGGCGCCGGCGTCGTGGACATGGTGATCACCGACCTCGCGGTCTTCACCATCGACAAGCACAAGGGCGGCGACCTGACCCTGGTCGAGCTGGCGCCCGGCGTCACCGTCGACGAAATCCGCCAGAAGACCGAGCCCGACTTCAAGCTCGGCCCGGGCCTCAACGGCTGAGGCCGGCTGCCCCGCCCGCGGGGTGGGGCCGTCCCCCAGGGCGTCCCCCGGGGACCCGTGGCGCCGCGGCGTGCCAGGACACCACGGCGGCGAGCGCCGGTGGCGGCGCGTCCGGGCCGAGGACCGCCACGGCGCCGGAGAAGTCCTCACCGGCGGTGTAGAGGCTCGGCGTGACGGCCACGGGTATGCCGGCACCGACCGCGGCGAGAACGCCGTTCCGCGAATCCTCGAGCGCCAGGCAGTCGTCGCCGTCCAGGCCGAGATCGGCCAGGGCGGCGTGGTAGACGTCGGGCGCGGGCTTCTTGCGTGGGACCTGGTCGCCCGCGGCGACGGCGGCGAACTGGCTGCGCCAGCCGGGTCCCAGCGTCGCCCGCAGGAGGGTGTCCACGTTGGACGGGCTCGTCGTCGTCGCGATGCCCAGCCGCAGGCCCGCCGCCAGCGCGTCGCCGATCAGCTCCGCGATGCCGGGCCTGAGCGCGACCCCTCCGGATTCCACGAGGGCATGGTACCGGGCGTTCTTGAAGGCGTGGATCTCCGCCACCAGGCTCTCCGGCAGCCCGGCCTCGGCCATGCCCACGTCCCGGGCGTGGCGCCGCAGGCGTTCCTTGCCGCCCGTGGTGGCGAGCAGCCGCCGATAGGTCTCGCGGTCCCAGCGCCAGGGCAGGCCGAAGCGCGCGAAGGCCTCGTTGAAGGCGCGGCGGTGCAGCTCCTCCGTCTCGGCCAGCGTGCCGTCCACATCGAAGATGACCGCGCGGAGTTCCATGCCACCTGCTCCCGATCGCGGCGGCGAGCCGCCGCCACGCTCATGTTCCCGCGCGGGCTGCGGCCCGGGAAGGGCAATTCTCCTAAGGCCGGGGATAAGCGGCGCTGAGGCGTGCATCCGCTGACGCGACGGGCGCTTCGCCGCGCCGTCGTCCGGCGAGGCTTCATCACCCTCCGTCGGCGGCGAACTGCAGCTCGACTGCAGCGGCGGCTAGGCGGGGCAGGCGGCGCCGGGAACGGGGGCGGCGACACGCGGCATGCGCACCCGTCCGGCGTCGGCCGCCTGGAGCCGGTCGCTGATCACCTCGGCAAGGGCGGTTGCCTGCGGCGCCTGACCGGCGCTGTTGCGGATCAACCCGATCCGGCAGTCCGGCAGTGCCGGCAGCCCGGCATCCGGCGCAACGACCCGGTGCCCGTCACGCAGGACGCTGTCGGGCATAACCGTGACGGCCAGCCCCGCCTGGATCAGCGGGGCTATGGCGGCGTAGTTGCTCGACACGAGGGCCAAGCGTGCCGGCACGCCCTGCGCCTCGAGCGCCGTCAGCGCCGCGCGGCGCCAGGCGCAGTTCGGGCCCGCGAGCGCAAGCGGCAAGGGGCGGCGTTCCTCGACCGGACCTGCGCGCAGGCCTGCCACCCAGTGCAGCGGCTCCTCGCGCAGGATCTCGATGCCCTTGATCCGTTCACAATCGGTGACGATCGCAACGTCGATCTCCCCCGCCCTGACACGCTCCGCGAGCATGATGCTGGGGTCGCAGACGATCGACAGCTCGACCAGCGGATGCCGGCGGATGAAGCGGTCGACGATCTCTGGAAGAAAGGGCTCGGCATAATCGTCGGGAATGCCCAGGACGACCCGGCCCTTGAGCCCCTCGGCCCCCATCTCCGCAAGCGCCTCGGCCTCGACCTGCAGCATGCGTCGTGCATGGTCGATCAGCCTCTCGCCGTCCGGCGACAGCACGGCGCCGCGTCCCTGGCGCACGAAGAGCGGCCGGCCGATGCGCTCCTCCAGACGTCGCACATGCATCGACACGGCGCTCTGGGTCTTGTTCACGCGTTCGGCCGCGCGCGTGAAGCTTCCTGTATCGACGATCGCGATGAAGGAACGGAGCTGGTCGGTGTCGAGCATGGCAGATCGATCGTGAAACGCGATTGGTCTCATGTCAAACATTCGTTAGACCGATGGGCGCCCGCGGCACGAGGATGGCGGTGCCAGGGATCGCATCCCCGGCAGGACGAGGATACGGGGAATGACGACAACCTTCGATACGCTGTGTGCCGCCGCTCGGCCGTCCTGGATCATCCGTGCGCGTCACGCCGCGACCGGGTTCGCCGCCAGGGTTGCCAACATCATTCGTGGCCCGCGCCTGCTCATCGAACTCGCCGCCATGAGCGACCGCGAGCTGGCGGATATCGGGCTCGCGCGGCAGGATCTGCACGACGCGACCGCGATGCCGCTGGGCTGCGATCCGGAGCCTGTTCTCCGGGCCCGAAGCGAGGAGCGGCGCCGGCGCTGCTGAGCGTCGTTCCTTCAGCTCAGAGCAAGGAGGTGCGCAGCATATGCCGTGGCACCCGGACGACTTCGTGGCCGGCCGCGCCCACAGGGTTCCGCCGCTGGTAGACCAGCTCAACCACTCTCCATACCCCCAGCCGCATCGTTCGGACTGGGCGAGGAGGATGGCCGGAAGAGCATCGTTCGCATCCCCGGCGTCGCGACCGCTCAGCTCGAGGCCAGCGATCCAGCGCGGCAGGCGTTGCCGCGCACGAACATGGCCCGGTTTCGCCCGGCGCGCTTAGCCTCGTACAGCGCCTTGTCGGACGTCGCCAGGAGACGCTCAGGCGTCATGCCGTCGTCCGGCCAAACCGCAATGCCGATGCTGCATCCCACGCGAACGGCCCGGCCGCCCACCACCAGCGGCTCATTGACAGCGCCGATCAGCCGATCCGCAACCTCCGCAGCGGCTTCGCCTTCAGGACACGAGCTCAGCACGGCGACGAACTCGTCGCCCCCGAGACGCGCGATGACGTCGTCGCCGCGCAGGCACGACGCCATCCGACTCGCCACGTGCCGGAGCACGGCGTCGCCGGCCTGATGCCCGAGCGTATCGTTGATCGGCTTGAACCCGTCGAGGTCGAGGGAAAGCAGCGTGAAGGGGCGGGCGTCGGACCGGCTGACCTGCGCTTCAAGGTACCGGTCGAGAAATCGCCGGTTCGGCAGCGCCGTCAGCCGGTCCTGGTAGGCGGCATCCTCCATCCGTGACAGGGCCACCTTCGTGTCGGTCAGCGACGCGACGAGGTCGCGCAGCGAGGCCGACAAGTCCGCCACCTCGGCCGTCCCGCCAATCGCCGGGATCTCTACGCCGGGCTCGCCCCGCCGCAGCCGGACGGCGGCGTCGGCAATGGCCCGCAATGGGCGCGCCAGCCATCCGGCGGCGAACCATGCCGCGACACTGAAGAGCAAGGCGAATCCGGCTCCCCAGACGAAGATCTCGCGACGAAGCGCCGCCGCATCGGCGAAGGCCGCCTCGACCGGCTGGCGAACCAGAACGGTCCAGCCGAGACCTCGGTAGTCGGCATGCCCGGGCCCCTGCGCGTAGCCGGTCAGGTACGTCTCTCCGTCCGGCCAGGTCTCGACCGCCCATCCGATCGCCCGAAGCCGAGCCGATCCGACGCTGTGGATCGGCAGCATTTGGCCGAGACTGCCTTCGGGACCGAGCAGCGTCGTTCCGTCTGCGCCGACGATGAAGACCTCAAGACCTCGACGGTCCTGCATCGGCCGCATCAGCGTCCGCTCGACCTCGCGCGCCCAGCCCCAGGAGAAATGGGTCGCCAGGACGCCGTCGATGTCTCCTTCCGCATTCCGCATCGGAGTCGCGACGTCAACGAACTTCATGGGCTCGCCGCTCGGGTTTGGCAGGAGCTTCGCCAGCATCACCGCGTCATGGACGTCGCCGATGAAATGCCCACGAATGCCCTCGCGGAATACCGGCCTCGAGGACGCGTCGGCTCCCAGCAGAATGCCGCCGCTGGCCGCAACGATCCGACCATCCCGGTCGAGGACGCCCACCCAGGCTAGCGTGTGGTCCTTGCGCTTCAACTCGTCGACGACCTTCTGCGCGACGGTGGCGTCGCGCAGGGCGTCGATCCTGGCGAGTACGGCGACCTGGTTCGAGCGGGCCCACATGTCGGTATCGAGCTTCTCGGCCATCTGGAACGCCGCTTCCGAGAGCGACCGGCCGATCTCGCGTTCGAGCTGCCGTTCCGATCGGATACCCACGGCGAGGCTCAGCATGGCGGCCGCTCCGACGGCCAGAACGGCGCCAGTCACCGCGATGACGCTCTGCAGGTTCCCCAGCTTTCTCGGCATGCCGCAAACCCTGAGTTTCTACGGCATTCTTCCGATTTTCGCCAAATTTGTAAAGGCTTGATAGTTTTTGTCTTGAGCCTTGGTTCGTTTCTTAAGACGTGTTCTGATTGTTGTCGTGCAGGGGCGCGAAATTGCCCCGGCATGATTTCGTTATTCCATTGGAGACGTTGGGTTCCTGCCCTAAAGGGGTAATGTTTCCTCCTTCATGAGGTTGTGCCGGTCACTAAGGGCACGGCTTGGCGTTGTCAACACGGGCTGCGCCCGCCGCCACGCGCTCTTAGGGCGTCAAGCTTGCGATCAAATTTGTCTGTTGGACTGAGCTCATGATGGTTGGCTCAGTCGCACTTAGTCCTGGCTGACGGCATGCTGCAGTCTCAGCCAGTTCGGGTTGGAAGCCGCGTTGAGATATGGTCGGATACCAAATAACCTCAGGCTGCTACACTTGGTCGGTCTTCAGTAGTGGCTTAGGTCAGGTGGTCGGAGCTCGCAGATATCCTCTGATCCAATATTGGACTGGATCTTGACTAAGAGCCGAGCCAATTCGGCCTGCCGATGAGTATCCGTCTTCTCGAATACACGCTGCAGGTGGACGCGCACGGTCGACAGCGTCACCCCGAGTGAGTCAGCGGCAGCCTGCAGACCATGGCCGTGCGCGACAAGAGCCGCAACCGCGGCCTCCGCCGCCGTTAGCCCGTAGAGCTGTCGCAACTGCGTCAGTGATGTCTTGGACTCCACCTCCGGATCCACCATCAGCACGAAAACGCCGACGCCCCGCAAGGCAATCCCGTCTGCCCGGCCCCTCGACGGCATGACGTGAATGATCAAGGGCCTCCGTCCTGACGGCCGTGATACCGCCATTGAAGAACCAGAGTTTCCGTCCGACGCGCCGCCTGCGGCGGCGGACCCGATCGCACGCTGCAGGGCGGTATCCCGTGAGCGGGACATGGCGCGAAGCCGGCCTCCGTCGACCATGATTCCGTCTCCGGACATCAAGATCCCGCCCGCAGCGCGGTTCAGGAATGCGATGCTGCCATCATTCCGCAGGAGAACTACGCCGCACTCCAGCCGGTCGAGTGCATCCAATGCCATGCCTTGGGTGAGGTGCAGCTCCTTCATCCTCCGGTTCGCCTCAAGGGCGCGCCTGACGTGGGGAGTAAGCAGGGTCAGCAGCTCGATGTGAGGCCGCTCCCACGGTTCGGCGCGCTCGGACCGCCACAGCGCGAGCGCCGCGACCTCGGCGCCGGAGCGCCACGGGAGTGAGGCGAGGCAGGTGTCAATGTCCTGCGGCCGCAGGAAGTCGTTCCAGAATTCGGTCCGGCGGAACTCCTCCTTCGGCAGGAACATGCGATCGATCAAGGCAGTGCACCCGAAGAGGGCAACATTGTGCCGGCTCATCGGATTGCAGTGCATGAAGTGGTCGCGATAGCGCTGCACGTAGCTGTCGTCCGCGCCATGGGTCATGGTCCTCCCGGTCCCACGCCTCATGTCTTCGATGCTTAATACCACTTGGGACGCTTCGAACGCTCGACTGAACCTATCGAGCGCAGTGCCCCACCGCTGCTCATCCAGCGCGGCGTCGTAGATGGCGGATACGAGTTCATCGAAATCGTTCAGCGCGACCATGGGACACGCCTCCTGATGCCAGCGGGCGATGCCTCCATTCCGCCCGATACGGGCCCATCTCGCGAGCGGCTGAGATACGTCCACCGCTGCAAGGAAGGGTCATGCAACCGTGCGACGGAGTCCAGACGCCTAGTATGTTCATACGACGACGGGACAGGAGCGATCCCTTAGTGTGCCCAAGGATGGCCGGGCGATCACGGTGCCCGTGACGCCGGAGCGCTTGGCGGCTCCTGTCAACCGAGAGGACGGCATCATGACAAATGCCCAATTCCTGGAGGCGGTGCTGCTCGGGGCAAGCGGACTGATTTCGTCTGCGGTCCTAGCCGGGGTGGAGCCGGGGATCTCCTTCACCGAACCGCAACGCAGGATCGACGCGTTCTGCAGTGCGCGCTTTGCCGTGGGCCCCATGCCGGCACTTGATGCAATGGTTCGGCAGACCGATCCTGATGTCCTGATCGAAGGCAAGCTCGTGAAGGGCATGTATTATTCCGAAGCAGCCGAGGGGGCGAACGACCTGGTCGCGTTCCGCTTGGCCTGCGACAGGTTACTCGAGAGCCGGCCCTTCCTGATTTTTGACTTCCGGACCAGCAAGTATTCGCTCGATACGAACCGGGACGGCTGTGCGGAGGAGGTCGGGCGCCTGCCGCACCCCGAGGTAGATCCGGTGCCGTTCCTCAACCGTCTGCCCGATGCCAGCGGGTATTGCTACGAGGATCGGCCGGCCGCGTAGCCCCGCATCTGCCGGGTGGCGGAAGGAAACTCAGGCTCCATCAGGCGGGTTCGCTGCCAATGTATCGGGGGAGCTCGGCTCATGCTGAAAGACAAAGTCACGTCGCGTGCCATTCTGGCGTTGGCGACAGCGCTGTCGATCAAGGTGGCATCGCCCCACGCATCTGCTCACGACTGGTATTCGGACCTTAGGGCGAAGAATGGAACATCGTGCTGCAACAGCAGAGATTGCCGCCCGGTCGGGCACCGCTACACTGTCGAGAAAGGCCTTGAGATCCAGATTGGGGATTCTTGGTTAGAAACAGACCCATCTGCAGTCTTGCCGACACTATCTCCGGACGGAAACGCTCATGCATGCTATTATTACGGGAGTAGCGGGTACATGATGCCTCGGGTCGTAGGCCCTGTTATCCGCTGCGTAATCTTGCCGGCGTCATCTTGACGCGAGCGAGGCGCTTGAGGCACGTGGATGTGAAGTCAGGCGATCAGGCGCCGCAGATCTCCTCGACGAGGATGAGGTCGCAGGCGGCGGCCAGGAGCAAGCGAATCCGGGCTCGGCTCGGACCGAAACGGGGTTTACTACCACGCCATGGGCCCGGGCCGTGGACTCAGGGCCGGATTGAGCTCATGCCGTAGCATCGGCTCCACCTTCCGCTGCCCCAGGCGCCGGCAACAAGGACGAAAACGGTGCCATCAGGCCGCCAGACAGAACCTAGCCGCGGGATTGCGTGAACTCTGGCCCGCCGAGCGGCGGGACCCAGGGCAGGCGGTGCCGCGTCCAGATCGCGTAGTCGGGCGGGCGGATCCGCTCGGGCGCGTCCAGGCTGCCGAGGAACACGTCGACCTCTTCGCCGCCGTTCTTGATCCAGAACAGGGCCGATCCGCAGCGCGGGCAGAACTGCCGCTCGGCCTTGGGCGAGGCGGCGTAGGCCGCGGGCTCGCCCGCCAGCAGCACGAACTGCGCGCGGTTCCAGGTCGCGAAGGCAGGCAGCGCCGAGCCGGTCTGGCGCCGGCACATCGTGCAGAAGCAGGCATTGGCGGAAACCGGGATGCCCGACACCCGGTAGCGCACGGCGCCGCACAGGCAGCCGCCCTCGTGGGTCTCGTGGACCGTCTCCTGGGTCGCTTCAGCCATGCATTCGCTCCTTCGGCCCGCTGACGCCTGGGAAACCCGCCGGCGAGCCGCTAGGCTAGCGTGCGACGCCAA
This sequence comes from Arenibaculum pallidiluteum, assembly GCF_017355985.1. Classification (GTDB taxonomy): domain Bacteria; phylum Pseudomonadota; class Alphaproteobacteria; order Azospirillales; family Azospirillaceae; genus Arenibaculum; species Arenibaculum pallidiluteum. The sequence goes on along the minus strand of NZ_JAFIQU010000020.1, from coordinate 8,197 downwards.
TTCCCGGAACCCGACACAAGCGATGCTCCTGCGCCCCGAGATCGAAGCCCTGCCCAACAGCCCCATCGTCGAGGTCGCGAATTACGGCCGCGGCCGCCCGGGCCTGATCCCGCTGTGGTTCGGCGAGGGCGACGTGCCCGCGCCCTCCTTCGTGGCCGATGCCTGCGACCGCGCCGTGCGCGAGGGACACGTCTTCTACACCTGGCAGCGCGGCCTGCCCGAGCTGCGCGCGGCGCTCTCGGCCTATCTCGGCCGCGTGCACGGGGTGCCGGTGGAGGTCGACCGGATCACCGTCACCACCTCGGGCATGCACGGCATCGTCCTGGCCATGCAGGCCCTGGTCGGGCCCGGCGACGAGGTCGCCGTGGTGGCGCCGGTCTGGCCCAACGTCTTCGCCGCGGTCCGGATCGTCGGCGGCGTGCCCGTCCAGGTGCCGCTGAGCACCGGCGATGGCGGCTGGACCCTGGACCTGGAGCGGCTCTTCGCGGCCTGCGGGCCGCGCACCCGGGCGATCTTCGTGAACTCGCCGGGCAATCCCACCGGCTGGACCATGGGCCGGGACGATCTCGGTCGCCTCCTGGCCTTCGCCCGCGAGCGGGGGATCTGGGTGATCTCGGACGAGGTCTATTCCCGCGTCAGCTACACCGGCCGTCCCGCCCCCTCGATGCTCGAGCTGGCCGCGCCCGACGACCGGATGATCGTGCTGAACAGCTTCTCCAAGACCTGGGCCATGACCGGCTGGCGGCTGGGCTGGCTGGCCGCGCCCGCGGAAATGGGCCCGCATTTCGAGAAGCTCGTGCAGTTCTCGACCTCGGGCGTGCCGGGCTTCGTGCAGATGGCCGGCTTCGCCGCCATCGAGCAGGGCGAGCCCTTCGTGGCCGAGATGGTGGAGCGCTGCCGGCGTGGGCGCGACATCGTCTGCGACGCGCTGGAGCGGCTGCCGCGGCTGCGGCTCTCCCGGCCGGACGCCGCCTTCTATGCCTTCTTCTCGGTGGAGGGCGAGACCGACAGCGTCTCGCTGGCCAAGCGCCTGATCGACGAGACCGGCGTGGGCCTCGCGCCCGGCGCGGCCTTCGGAGATGCCGGCGAGGGCTATCTGCGCCTGTGCTTCGCCTCCTCGCCCGAGAAGCTCGAGGAGGCCGTGGCCCGGCTGGCGCCGGCGCTGCGCTGAGCGGGCCCAACAAAGGAACCGGAAAAGAAAAGGGCGGGACCGGCATGGCCGGTCCCGCCCCGCGATCCTGTCGGATCGGATCCCGTCGGGATCAGATGCAGCAATCAGATACAGTACTGGCGCAGCGGCTCAAAGCCGTTGAAGGCGACCGAGGCGTAGGTCGTCGTGTAGGCGCCGGCCGCGTGGATCGTGACCTTGTCGCCGATCTTCAGGTCGGACGGCAGCCGGTAGTCGGCCTTCTCGTACAGCACGTCGGCGCTGTCGCAGGTCGGGCCCGCCAGGATCACCGGCTCGGCCGAGCCGGCCCGCTCGGTGCTGATGGGGTACTGGATCGCCTCGTCCATCGTCTCGGCCAGGCCGCCGAACTTGCCGATGTCGAGATAGACCCAGCGGCGATTGTCGTTGGCGGACTTGCGCGAGATCAGCACCACCTCGGACTGGATCACGCCGGCGTTGCCGACCATGCCGCGGCCGGGCTCCACGATCGTCTCGGGGATACGGTTGCCGAAGTGGCGGCGCAGCGCCTCGTCGATCGCGGTGCCATAGGCCCCCGAATCCGGGACGTCGGTCCGGTAGCGCGTCGGGAAGCCGCCGCCCAGGTTGACCATGCGCAGGTTGACGCCCTGGGCCTCGAGCTCCTTGAACAGCCGCGCCGTCTGGGCCAGCGCCGTGTCCCACTGGGTCACGTCCTTCTGCTGGCTGCCCACGTGGAAGCTGACGCCGTAGGGCTCGACGTTCATGGAGGCCGCCTGCAGCAGCAGGGCGCGCGCCATCTCGGGCTCGCAGCCGAACTTGCGCGACAGCGGCCACTCGGCGCCCTCGCCGGAGGTCAGGATGCGGCAGAACACGCGCGAGCCCGGGGCCGAGCGGGCGATCTTCTCGAGCTCGTCGATGCTGTCGAAGGCGTAGAGCCGCACGCCGAGCGCGTAGGCCCGGGCGATGTCGGCTTCCTTCTTGATGGTGTTGCCGTAGGAGATGCGGTCCGCCGTGGCGCCGGCCTCCAGGCACATCTCGATCTCGTTGACGCTCGCCGTGTCGAAGGACGAGCCCAGCCCGACCAGCAGGCGCAGGATCTCGGGCGCGGGATTCGCCTTCACCGCGTAATAGATCCGCGCGTCAGGCAGGGCGCCGGCCAGGGCGCGATAGTTCCCCTCGACGATGTCGAGGTCCAGGACGAGGCAGGGGGTAGCAGGACGTCGCTCGTCCAGGAAACGAGCAATCTTCTCGTTCATCCCAGGGCTCCCAAGGGACAAAGGTTCAGGTCGGGGCGGGTTGGGTCGATCGGTCCGTGCCGGCGCCTAAAGCGGACGCCGCGTCGATCAGGCGCTCGGGGAGCCTGGACTGTACCGGCCGGATTTTCGGGCAGGGGCGGGCATCACCGGCCCACCGGGGACAACATCAAACATCGTAACCTCCAAGACGCCGCCTTGTTTAAGGGACGGTCGGGGATACGCGTTCGTCGTTGCATAACCCCACTTGGAAGAACCGTGGGGGCCAGGGGCACGTGCTCTCGCGGACGTCCCGAATACACCCGATCGAACGGGGATCAAAGCGAAAAATAGGCCTGTCCAAAAAATGCCCACGGGTGATCCGTGACCACGATTTGGGCCAGGATTCAGGCCAGGGAATCCGCAAAGCGAAGGATGCGCAGCGCGGCATCGGCCAGCACGGCGTCGGGTGCGGCCAGCGATATGCGCAGGTGCCCCGCCGCGCTCGGGCCGAACCCGTCGCAGGGCAGGACCGCGACACCCTCCCGATCCAGCAGCCCGCGCGCGAAGGCCTCGGCCTCCAGCCCGGTGCCGCGCACGTCCAGCAGCACGAACATGCCGCCCTCGGGAGCCGCGGCGCGGCAGCCGCGTGCCGGGGCCACGGCCTCGACGAAGAGGGCGGCGCGCCGCCGGTAGGCCTCGGCCATGCCGGCGACCTCGGGCAGCTCGGCGGTCAGCGCCACCAGGGCCGCGTCCTGGATGAAGGGCGGCCCGCCATAGAGCATGCAGAGCACGAGGTTGTGGAGGTGCCGCGCCAGCTCCACGGGCCCGATGATCCAGCCAAGCCGGAAGCCGGGAAGGGCATGGGACTTGGACAGGCTGGACACGACGACGGTTCGCTCCGCCATGCCCGGCAGCGCCCAGGGGCTGAGATGCTCCCGCGCATAGGCAAGGTCCTGGTAGACCTCGTCCGAGAGCACCCACAGGTCGTTCCGGCGGGCGAGGTCGCACATGGCCGCGATCTCGGCGCGCTCCAGCACCGCGCCGGTGGGGTTGTGCGGGCTGTTCAGCCACAGCACCCGCGTCTGCGGCGTCACGGCCTTCGCCAATGCGTCCAGGTCGGGATGGAAGCCCCGCTCGGGCCGCAGCGGCACCGTGTCGAGGCGCGCGCCCGCGGCCCTCGCCACCGCCTCGTAGGTCGCGTAGAGCGGCTCCATGCCCAGCACCGCATCGCCCGGTCCGGCCAGGCACTGCATCGCGCAGAAGAGGCCGGCCTGCGCGCCCGGCACCATCACGACGTTCTCCGCGGTGCAGGGCTGGCCGGTGCGCGCGGCGAAGCGGGCCGCCACGGCGGCCCGCAGCTCGGGATAGCCCACGATCGGCGAATAGGTCGTCCGCCGCGCGCGCAGGGCCGCGACGGCGGCGTCGATCACCGGCGCGGGCGCGGCCATGTCGGGATCGCCCACCGTCAGCAGGATCACGTCGCGCCCCTCTCCGCGCAGGCGCATGGCATCGGTGTGGACCGCCCAGGCGGCGGCACCCTTTCCGGCGACCCGGTTCACGAGCGGCGAAAATCGCATGGCGCGTCTCCAGTGGCGGGGCAGAGGCATTCCCATACCGCGGCGGGGCGCGTGACGCCGCCTGCAAAATCGCCCGGTCTGCCCTGCCGTGGCCGGCCCGCTCCCGGCTCGCGCCTACCCCCATTTTGATCCCGAGGCACGCCCCGCGTAGCGCCGCGATCCCCATTTTCGCCACTTTTCGGAACGAGATTCCTCGCAGCAAGGCAGGACGGCAAAGCCGACCACCGAAGCCCAATCACGGCGCCCAGCACGGGCGCCGCCAGCCAAGCCCCCGCTGGATCTGCCGGCCACCGCACGTGCCCCCCGCGGTGGCCGTTTTCTTTTCAGGTCCGCAGCTCGGGACCGGCCGGACGCGCCGGCTGGGCCTCCATCCACGGCGCTCGGCATCCGGATAGGGATCGGAACCGAATCCCGTGCGAAACAGTTGCTGTTCGGTGTCGACCACCACGCCGCGTGCCACCTTGCGTCTGCTGATCATCGAAGATCAGGCCATCCTGGCCCTCGCCCTGGAGGGGATGCTCTTCGACCTCGGCCACGAGGTGGTGGGCATCGCGCGCGATCATGCCGAGGCGCTGCGGCTGGCCGAGCGGCACCGGCCCGACCTGGCGCTGGTCGACGTCATGCTCGCCGACGGCATCACCGGCATTGATGCGATGCTGGCCCTGCGCAGCCTGTTCGACGTGCCGAGCCTGTTCGTCACGGGCAGCGCGCGCGAGATCCCCGATGAGGCCCTGCGCCTGGCCGTCGGCATCGTCGAGAAACCCTACCGCGAGACGACCCTGCGCAAAGCGCTGGTCGCGGCCGAGGAATCCCTCGACAGGGCGGCCGCGGCGGAGGTGCGGCAGGGGGCCCGCAGACAGGCATGATCCGCAGGCAGGCGTGATCCCCGGTCCGGCGGCTCACTCGGGCGGCGTCGTGTCCGCCTCGCCGAGCGGCCGCTGCATCAGGACGCTGTCGACCCAGCGCCCGAACTTGAATCCCACCGCGGGAAGCAGCCCCGCCTGGCGGAAGCCCAGGGCCTGATGCAGTCCGATGGAGGCCGCGTTCGCGCTGTCGCCGATCACCGCGACCATCTGGCGCAGACCGCGCGCCTCGCACTCGGCGATCAGCCGCGCCAGCAGGACTCGGCCGATCCCCTGGCCGACGAAGCCCGGCGCGACATAGACGGAGTTCTCGACGGTGAAGCGGTAGGCCGGGCGCGTCCTGTAGGGTCCGGCATAGGCGTAGCCGACCGTCGCCCCGTCCCGCTCCGCCACCAGATAGGGCATGCCGCGCGCCAACACCGCGTCACGCCGGCTAGCCATCTCCTCGATGCTCGGCGCCTCGGTCTCGAAGGAGGCCACGCCGTTCAGCACGTGGTGCGCGTAGATCGCCTGGATCGCCGCGACGTCGCCGGGCAGGCAGGGTCTGATGGTGGTCCCGATCGTCGCGGATGCGGTCACGGTGGTCTCCTGGAGGAGGCGGCGTCGCCATGCTATAGCACGACCATGACCGCTCCTCATCCGGCCCCGTGATGTCCGCCTTCACCGGCCACGCCCTGACCTGCCTGCGCGGCGACCGCATCGTCTTCGCAGGGCTGGACTTCCAGGTCGCCCCCGGCGCCGCGCTCGTCCTGCTGGGTCCGAACGGCAGCGGCAAGTCGAGCCTGCTGCGCCTCATGGCGGGGCTGCTGCGGCCCTTCGCCGGCCGTCTCGAATGGGGTGGGGCGCCGGTGGCCAGGGATCCCGACGCCCACCGGTCCCGGATCCACTATGTCGGCCACCACGACGCCGTGAAGCCGGTCCTGTCCGCCCGCGAGAACCTGTCCTTCTGGGCGGCCATGGGGGGCGCCGCCAACCCGGGTGAGGTCGCCGGCGAGGCGCTGGACCGCATGGGCGTTCCCCACATCGCCGAGGTTCCCGGGCGCTATCTCTCCGCGGGGCAGCGGCGCCGGCTGAACCTCGCGCGGGTTGTCGCGACCCCGCGCCCGCTCTGGCTGCTCGACGAGCCCAGCGTCGCGCTCGACCGCGCCGGCGTGCGCCTGCTGGAGCGGGAGATCGCGGGCCACCGCGCGGCGGGCGGCCAGGTGGTCGTCTCGACCCATGCCGAGATCGATCTTCCCGGGGCCGAGACGCTCCACCTCGACCATTTCGCCCCGAAGGTCCTGACCGACGACGACGAGGACGGTGGCGAGGACGGCGGCGAGGACGGCGGCGGCCGGGACGAGGCGGGCATGCCCGGCGAGGCGGCATGAACCGGTTCCTCGTTCTCGTCCGGCGCGACATCCGGCTGGCCATGCGGCAGGGGGCCGATGCGCTGGTCGCCGTGATGTTCTTCGTGCTCTGCGTCGTGCTGTTCCCCTTCGGCGTCGGGCCCGAGCCCAACATCCTTGCCCGGATCGCGGCGGGCGTGATCTGGGTCGCGGCGCTCCTCGCCTCGCTCCTGGCGCTGGAGCGGCTGTTCCAGGCGGACTACGAGGACGGAAGCCTGGAGCTGCTGGCGCTCGGCGGGCTGCCGCTGGAGGCCGTGGTCGCCGGCAAGACCCTGGCTCACTGGCTGGTGACCGGTCTGCCTCTGATCGCCGCCGCCCCGGTCCTGGCCGTGCTGCTGAACATGAACCCCGACGGCTTCGGCGTGCTGGTCCTGACGCTGCTCGTGGGCACGCCCACCCTGTCCCTGATCGGCGCCATCGGCGCGGCGCTGACGCTCGGCGCTCGGCGCGGCGGCGTCCTGCTGTCGCTGCTGATCCTGCCGCTCTACATCCCGGTCCTGATCTTCGGCGCCTCGGCCGTGGATGCGGCGCTGTCGGGTTTTCCCGCACGCGCCCAGCTCCTGCTGATGGGCGGCATCCTGGCGGCCACGCTGCCGCTCGCACCCATCGCGGGGGCGGCCGCGCTGCGCCAAGCGCTGGAGTGACCGCGGCACCCAGCTCGAATGGGGACGGTGCAGGCAGATGCAGCGCGAAAGGGCGCGGCAGCGCGTTGCGTCGGTACTAATCCCCGTGTCCGGCGCCACCTCGCGGCCCCTCCGGCGATTAACTCGGCGGAATGCAGCGGGGGAGGACCGGAATGGCCGAGGAGATCCGGGACAGCAGCCGTAGCTGGCGCCTGGCCGCCATCGCGGCGGGGGCGGTGGCCGCCGTGATGCTGGTGATCGCGGTCGTCGAGGGCATCCAGCTCAACCGCGAGCAGCGCCGGCTGACCGACCTCCAGGACCGGTTCGACTACACCGCGCACCAGGCCTCCGAGGCCCAGCGCGAGGTGCAGGCCCTGACAGCCCAGGGGCGCGAGGCGCAGGCGCGCGTCGAGGCCCTGGGGCGCGAGCGCGACGCCCAGCTTGCCGAGCTGCGCGGGCAGCTCGACGCCGCCCTGCAGGAGCGCGCGGCCCTGCAGCAGGCGGCGCAGGAACGCGACCTGGCCGTGGCGGCCCTGGCAGCGCTCGAGGAGCGGGTCCAGCGCGAAGGCCTGCTCCAGCAGGCTGCCCAGGAGCTGCAGGCGACGATCGAGGCGCTGCAGGGCCAGGTGGCGGAGCTGCAGGACCGGCGCGCCCGCATGGCCGAGGACGTCCAGCGCGCGACGCACGAGCTCGCGCGGCTGAACGACCAGGCGGGCGCCGCCACCGAAAGCCTGCAGCGCACCGCCGCCACGAACCAGGAGCTGACCGCCCAGGCCGCCGCCCTTCAGCAGCAGGTGGCGGCGGCAGAGGCCGAGCTCGGCCGGCTTACCGAGGGCATCGCGCGCACGAACCAGGAGGCCGCCTCGCTGGCCGAGCGCGTGGCGGCGCTCGAGCAGCGCGAGGCGCTGGCGCGCGCCAACCTGACCGCCGCCACGGACGAGCTGTCCGAGCGCACCGAGCAGGTGGCCGTCTATGCCCGCCAGCTCCAGGAGGTGCAGGCCGCGCTGGACCAGGCGCGCGGCGCGCTGGCGGCACAGCCGGCGGTGCCATCGAACGACGCACAGGGGCAGGCGTCGGGACCGGCCGAGGGCGCGGCGACCTCCGGTTCGGAGGCCGCCCCCGCCGAGGGGGCCGGCAACGGGGAGTCGGCCCCCGCGCGCTGAGCCGGCGGTCCGGCGCGCGACCCGCCGGCGGGGCAGGGCCGCGCAAGCGGCGACTCGAAAACCCGGTGCGCATCGACATATGATGCGCAGCCCCGGAACCGACGTCGCCGCAGCCCGCCATGCATCGATTTGCGAATCCCGCCCGTTTTCAGCGCCTGTCGGCGGTCGTTCTGCCGGTTGCGGCGGGGGCTGCGGTGGTGC
>NZ_JAFIQU010000001.1 GCF_017355985.1 Arenibaculum pallidiluteum | reverse complement strand
AGGGCCGTGGAAGACCACCACGTCGATAGGGGGCATGTGGACGCATGGCAACATGCGAAGCTGAGCCCTACTAATCGCCCGATCGGCTTTATCGCCCGCCCCGCCATCCAGCTCGGACCCTTGGGTTCGCGCCATGGCAGGGACGCGCCGCGCGCAGCGGCAAGCCCGTCGCAGGGCGCCAGAGACCTCCCGCTCGAGAGCGGTCGCTTCACACAAGACCAGAGAGAACGAAGGACGAGCGCCGCCGGCCGGCCCGGTGGCCATAGCCGGGGGTGTCCCACCCGATCCCATCCCGAACTCGGCCGTGAAAACCCCGCACGCCAATGGTACTGCGTCTCAAGACGTGGGAGAGTAGGTCACCGCCGGGCCTGCCGGCGGCGCTTGTCCCCCCTCTCAGCTTCCCTCATCACGATCGCTTCTGACGCGGGGTGGAGCAGCCCGGTAGCTCGTCAGGCTCATAACCTGAAGGTCGCAGGTTCAAATCCTGCCCCCGCAACCAGATCCCGAGGCCCCGGTGGCGCAAGCCCCCGGGGCCTTTCTCTTTTGGCCCGGCGCGGAAGGGCAGGGGGCACGCAGGGCGTCCCGATCCGGGAGGCCCGCTAATCGACCATCACCGACAGCAGGAGGCTTTCGGTCAGGCTGCCCGTATGGTCGGTGAAGTTGCCCATTCCGGCGCGTGCCAGCCGGATGAAGAAATCCCGATCGGCGTTGCCGATGCTCAGGGAAGTCGGCGTGGTCACGAACAGCGCGGACACGGATCGGCCCTCGGACGCCGCCACGAAGGACCGGACCCGAGCCAGCGTTTCCGCCTGGACGTCGAGATGCGCCGCGGCGTCGCCGATCACGACCAGCGCCTGCTTCGCCGCGGGCCGGAACGGCATCGTCATCGCGTCCACCATGCCCAGGTGAACATCCTCCTGAACGGTCTTGCTGGAGACGGTGGAGGCCTTCAGGCGCTCGAGGAACTGGATGACGCGGCCGAGTTCCTGCCGCGTCGGCACCAAAGGCAAGGTAAGCACCGGGACGCCGCCGGTGTCCCGGTCGTTGTAGGCCACGATGCCCACCCTCAGGGACGGCACCAGCCGCTCGAGGATCCGGACGATACCGGTCATGGACCGCGTCATGTCGAAGAGCACCGGGGTCATGCTGGCTGTCGTATCCACGACGAAGACCAGATCGAAGGCCTCGATGATCTGCTGCCCGCTCGGGCTGGGCGCTGGCCGCGCTGCCGGCACGGCCGCGGCGGCGAGGGTATCCGCTTGGCTGCGGATGCTCTCGGCTTCCACGAGCAGGGCGGAGGCCATGGAGCGCTCCTCTTCCGCCCGGGCCTGGAGTTCGATGAGCTGGGCCAGGTCTTCCTCCGCGGCGATGCGCAGGCCCTCCAGGTCGGCCTGCAGGTCGAAGGCGTTGCGGTAGAAGGGCATGAGCAGCACGATCAGGAGGAGGAACACGCCGGTCGACATCGCCAGCACGTCGAGCGCCGATAGCGAGAAGATCGCGAACTCCCGGCGACCCTGCCTCATCCGTCCCGTCCTTCCCCGTCCAGGCGGCCGATCGCGAGGACGAGCCGCCCGAGAGACAGGGTCTGGCCCGCGCGCACAGGTGTGGGATCGAACGGCGCCAACTCGGCTTCGTCAAGGCGGGTGCCGTTCAGGGAGTTCAGGTCCTCGACATACAGCCGCTCCTCTCGCGTGCTGAAGCGGCAATGTCGCCGCGACACCGTGATCTCGTCGATCGTCCGGTCGCACAGCGCCGGATGTCGGCCCACCACCACACCGAGATGCGCGCGCGCCAGCTCGGTGTCCCCGATCACCAACCTGATCGGGATCGCAGCCCCGCGATCGCTCCGGAGGCACCACCCGCCCTCCAGAAGCTGCCGCGCATCCTTGCCGTCGAGCATGGTTCACTCCTTCGGCGGGGCGTCCAGGACCGACAGCAGGATGCTTTCGGCGATGGCCCCGCGGTGCTGCCGGAACTCGCCGCCCCCGGCCTCGGCGAGCCGTTCGAAGAAGGTGCGTCCGGCTCCGTCCGCGCCGGTGTAGATCGCGCGGACGGAGCCGCCTGCGTTGCGAAAGCCGGACGCCAGATCAAGGGTTCGCTGCGCTTGCGCCGGATGCGCGGGGGCGTCGCCGATGACGAGGATCTGCCTCTGGACCCCGTTCCTCCATGCCATCGCGGTTGCCTGGGCCAAGGCGCGGTAGACTGCTTCGGGCGGATCTCCGCCGGCTTCGGCCCGCAGGCGCTCGACAAAGTCGAGGACCCCTGAAAGGGTTCGCCCGTCGATCCGGCCGAGCGGGAGGGCGCGGGTGACGTAGGCCTCCCCATCGTCCCTGTACGCCACGACGCCGATCGACAGCGAGGCGGCCATTCTGTGAAGCACGCGGACGATGCCGAGCAGGCCGGCCTGCAGGTCCTCGAGCTCGTCGCGCATGCTGCCTGTCGTGTCCAGCACGATCACGAGGTCGAGGTCGGGGATCGACAGGCCCGTTCTCGCCCGTGTCGGGATCGCAGCCGGCGGGGCGCCCACGGCGGCCCGCCGCGCCGCGTCTTGTCGGGCCGCGGCGAGCTGCCGCTGCGCAGCGAGCAGGGCCCCCTCGGCGTCCTCCCGGGCCGCGCGCGCCGCGATCAGCCGTTCCTTGTATAGCGCGAGCTGCTCTGCGGTTCGGGCGGCGTCCTTCGCGGCACCTGCGACTTCCGCCTCGAGCGACGGCTGCTTCAGATAGTGGGGAAGCAGCACGAAGGTCAGCAGAACGAAGACTCCGAGCGCCGAGGCGAACAGATCCAGCGCCGACACGCTCATGAATTCGAAGCTGTTGCGGATCCGGCTGCGCACGGCGCCGATCACTCCGTGAAGAGGCGATTGATCAGGTTGTCGAGGCAATATTGGCCGACGGCGTTCAACGCCTCTTCCTCGTACCGCTGCACGAGGTGCTGGTGCAGGACCAGCACGGACGACATCGATAGCGCGAGCAGGGTCGTGTCGAAGGCGACCGCCATGTGCCTCGTCAGATCCGCAAGCAGCCTCGGATCGCGGAGGTCGGCCGTGCCGGCATAGTTGAGAGCAAGCGAGATGCCCAGCACAGTGCCGAGGAACCCCAGCGTCGGTATCGCCCAGATCACGTAGCGCACCAAGGTGTAGCGCAGGTCGATCTCGTGCTGGAACAGCTCGAGGGTCGAGTTGAGGATCGTGCTCGCCTGGTCGACCTTCCGGTTCGTCTGGAACTGGACGACCACCCGATGGATCAGCCGCGGCAGCAGGCGCGGCGGGCGCCGCTCGCGAAGGGCGCCTCGGGCACCGGCGTAGATCCGTCTGAGGTCGGGTGCCTGGAGAATCGTGCTCTCGTCTTCGGGCAGCAGGCCGCGCCGGAGCTGCGCCCTCTCGGCGCGGGCCTCCCGAGTCCGCACCAGGAGTTCGCCGACGCCGAGGCCGAAGATCAGCCATTGGATGTTCTGCACCGTCACGGGCCAGGTCGATCGGCCGCGGTCGAGCAGCATCGTCGCAGCCCAGTCCGGAAGCCAGGCATTGCCGGCGACGATGACCAGCACGCCCGCCAGGATCCCCAGCGCGTCGATGAGGAAGTGGTCGAGGAGCCCGCCTCTCCCGGCCGCATGCCCGTCAAGGTCGACGTCGTCATGCGCGCGATCGATGGACGCCATGGCTCAGCCCCGTCTTCGGATGATCTCGCCGGTCAGCGGGTCCCGCTCCACGCGGCCGCGCGGCAGGCTCGTTCCCCGCCCCGGACCCGCGGCGACGGACTCGGGCGCCACCGAGGGCAGGACGTCGGCGAGGAACAGGACGTGATCGCCAACCCGGACTGGGTCCTCGGCACGGATGAAGTCCTGCCGGATCGGCTCCCATCGGCCGGAGCCGTCGGCGGCAGGGCGCCAGGTTCCCGTCGTGGTCCCGCAATCGGTGACGTAGAGACGGCCGTCCTTTGTGGCGACGACCTCGGCATGGTTCTCGGCCACCGACGGGTCGGCGATCACGACGTCGGCGAACGGGCTCCTTCCCACCAGATAGGTTTCCAAGCACGCCTCCTTCCGCCCGCCCGATGCTTCAGGGCTGATCCGCCTGGACGATCTGCGGCTCCCGCCCGTTGCCCTCGACGATGCTGTCGGTCGTCTCGGCCGTGACCCGCCTCAAGGCGACGAGGCCGTGGCCGGCATTGGCTCCGATTTGGGTGCCGTCGACCGTGCCGCGCGTGGCTTCGAGCAGCAGGACGCCATGCTCGCCGTTCTCCCGGACGATGCTTGCGACCACCCGGACGGCGCCCATCGACGTGACGACGACGCCTGAAAGGCTGTTCCCCGCGACCAGGACCCTTTCGAGGTCCGCCTTCCCGGCATCGCGGATGAACACCCCGGCGGCCTGCGAGCCCTGGACGACGCTGTCCGCGATGGCGGCCTCCGCCGCCCCGGCGATCTCGATGCCAGACGCGCCGCTGCCGGCGATGGTGGAGCCGAGGATCCGGCCGTGCGCGCCCTCGGCGAGGAACAGACCCGCTTGGCCCGTGCCGGTGATCGTCGTCCGGTCCAAGCTCACGGCCGCACCCCCGCGCGCCAGGACGCCGGCTTCGCCGGCGTTGCGGATCTCGCTATTCGCGATTTCGACCCTCGACCCGGAGGCGACAGAGATCGCGGCGCCTCCGCTGTCGGAAACGACGCTGTCGAGCATATTCGCGTCGCCACCGCGGGCGACGGCGACGGCGACCCCCGCGGGTGCCGAGATCGCAAGCCCGGCGAGCGTGGCATGGCCCTCCAGGATCTCGAGGCACGGCGCGGGCGCGGCCCCTTCAGCGCCCCTGAGCACGAGGCCCGAGAGGCGGGCCGTCCGCGCGCTCACGCGGACGCAGTGGCCGGTCACAGGACGGATCTCCGGGCGTTGGAGGCCGCCTGGCGCCCCGAGGATCGTCACCGGGCGTTCCACGGCGAGGCTCTCCTCGTAAAGGCCCGGGCGGACGAGGATGGTCGCCCCGTCGCGGGCGTGCGCCAGCGCCTCGCTGATGGTTGAGGCGTCGCCTGCGCCGGCCTGGTCCACGAGCCATTCGTCCTTCAGGAAATACTGGTGGTACAGGTGGGCCGCCCATGCGGACACGCCCGCGGCCGTCCCCAGCACGAGGGCGCCGACAACCAGCCTCGAGCGTCTCCGGGACCGGGGCCCGGCACCGCGTGCGGTAACGGCTCCTGCCGGCGCGGACACGTCCGACGCCGATCGGCGCCGGACCAACAGGGTCGGCGCCTCGTCGTCCGTCCGTTCCGCTGCCGCCTTCACGGCGGCCGCCCAGTCCCGGACCGACCGAGGGCGATCCTCCGGAACTGGTTCGAGGGCCCAGTCGATCACGGCGCGGAGGGCGAATGCGAAGTCGCGGTGCCCTGCCTCGGTCGCCGCGGGCAGCGGAACGCCCTTGGCCCGAGCGTCGGCGGAGATCGGACGGCGGCCGGTCGCGACGCGGTAGGCGACGGCCCCCAGCGAGTAGACATCCGACCACGGGCCGATCGTGCCGCAGCCGCGGTCGTGGCACTCCGGCGCCGAATAGCCCATGGTCAGCGCGCGGGCGCCATCTTCGTCCCGAGCGGCCTCGATGGTCCTCGCCGCCCCGAAGTCGACGATGACCGGACTGCCGTCCGGCCTGATCATGATGTTTGAGGGCTTCAAATCGCCGTGCACGAAGCCCTGGTCATGGACGGCGGCCAGAACGTCGGCGAGTCCCGCCAGGATCTCGACGAGTTCGGACTGCGCGATCCGGTCGCCGCGCCCAAGGAGATGCCGCTCCAGGTCCACGCCCTCGACGAGTTCGAGCACGAGGCAGAAGGGCGGCCCGTCAAGCGTCGTGACGAGCCGGGGCACACCCGGATGCGCGAGGCGGCGCAGCACCTCGGCTTCCTCGCGCAGGCTCGCCTCGGCCGGACCTTCGCCGGTGCCGGGATCATCGCCGTGCGCGTCCGGTCGGGCGCATTTGAGCGCGACGGTCTCGGCGGTGTCGACATCGGTCGCGACATAGGTTCGGCAGGAGCCGCCGAGCCCAAGTCCCCGCTCGACCCGGTATTGGCCGATACGCCGGTTCCTCGGCAACGCGTCAGGCGCCGTCTGGGGAGTGGGGGCGAGGCTCGATCCGGCGTTGGCTGGCTCCGGGGTTGGCATCGCCGCCTCGGTCAAAGTTGCGACTGCTTCGGGAGGGTGTAGGTCGGCGGCTTTCTCGCCGGCACGGGCCAGGCGGCCACGACATCGTCGGGCTTGGCAGCCGTCCCCGCGGTGACATCCGCAGGCGGCGGCGAAGCGCCGCCGACGTCCGGCCGGGGCCGCTCCGGTGCGGCAGGTGCGGCATCGGTCCGCTGTTCCCTCTCCAGGACGTCCCATCGCCCAGGCGCGACCCGGCACCCCGTGCCGGCGAACTCGGACGAGGCTCCGCGGCCCTCGGTCGTCCTCGTGAAATCGCGGCATGGCTGCTGGCCGCGGTAGTGGGTTCTCTCGATCCGAAGCGTTCCGGACCGTCCCGTCTCCGGATTCGACCAGGGTACCTCCATGCCGGTCCGCTGGGTCTCCAGCATGTCGTTGAGGATCGGGAGGAAGACGTCCGCGTCGCGAGAGTCGGAGGGCGAGGGCTCCGCCGCACCCGCCGCCGTCACAAGGACCATCGCGCCGGCGGCAAACGCCGGCAGCCATCGGCTTCGATCGATCGCATCGGCCCGCGGACGCATGGTGGCCCCGCAGTCGCGTTAACCATAATGAGCTTACGTCTGCGGTGACTTGGTGTCTCGCGTTTTCCAGCGCGTCCGGATAGCCTGAATGGCAGGCCAGGAGGGTTAGCTATGAAAGCAGCGCCCCCGATCCTCGGCGCGGTCCTGCTCCTGTGCGGTTGCACCGCGTCGAGCATGAACACCTACGAGACCGCCGATGTCGGTCGGGTCCTGGAAACCTACGAAGGCACCGTGGTCTCGTCGCGCCCGGTGAACGTCGCCGGCCAGCCGGGCGGCTTGGGCCCGGGAACACTTGCGGGCGGTGCGCTGGGCGCCGGCATCGGCCTGCAGTTCGGACAGGGGCGCGGGAACGACTTGGCGACGATCGTTGGGGGGCTGATCGGCGCCGGGGCGGGCTATCTGGCCGAAATGACAGCGAAAAGCCGGCCGGGCATCGAATACGTCGTCCGCACCGCGGACGGGCGTGTCGTGACGCTCGTGCAGAACCGTGGCCAGGGGGAGGAGGCGATCGCGCCGGGCACGGATGTCCTTATCCAATACGGGAGTGCCTACACCCGTGTGATCGGGAAGCCGCGGCTCGATACGGCGACGGACGACCGTTGGATCGACCCAGACGAAGCCGGATCGAGCGGCAGTCTGGGCGCGAGCGGAAGCACCGACGTGACGAAGGCGGATCCGCTGTCCCCGGGCGGTACGCCCGGCAGCCTGCCGCCCGGCCGTCCATGGCCGCAGCGGACGTGGCCGTCGCCGGGACAGCAGCAGTAGCCGCATCTCAGGCGGATGACAGTCGGCCCGTCGCCGGGGGCTCGGTTTCCCGTGGATGCGGGCAGGACCGGTTCGCCGGGCGTCCTGCTTGTCCCGTCGCGGTTCCGCTTTGCCGGCACGGGGCTTCACGTTCCGGTGACGAGCTTCGGCCGTTCGGTATCCCGGGCGCTGCCCGGCAACGGGGTGCGTTCAGCAGCAAGTGAAGTCGGCTGCGGGCCCCCGCAACCAGATCCCAGCCGCCGTGGGCCCAGCCCCCGGCGGCTTCTCTTTGCCTGCTCGTCACCGCCCGCTGGGGATGGTTCCGCAGGAGAGGGGCCGGCAGCGGAGACGGGCGGGGGGAGGGGAGACCCCGCATGGACGGCGAACGGGGTTCGTCGTAAACATCCCACCTGCCTGGTTTCGGAGGAGACGCGGCATGGACCGGTTCACCGGCGGCTGCCTGTGCGGCAGCGTCCGCATCGTGGCGTCGGGGCGCCCATACCGGGTCGGCCTCTGCCACTGCCTGGACTGCCGCAAGCACCATGGGGCGCTGTTTCATGCGTCCGCAGTGTTTCCCCAGGATGCGGTGGCGATCGAAGGCGAGACGCGCGACTACGCAGGACGGTTCTTCTGCCCCCGCTGCGGCTCCTCCGTCTTCTCTCGCAGCGCGGACGAGATCGAGGTCAACCTGGGATCGCTGGACGGTCCTGACCAGTTGAGGCCGACCTACGAACTCTGGACTGTCCGCCGCGAATCCTGGCTGCCGCCTTTTCCACTCGCGAGACGGTACGACCGCGATCGTGACGGTGCGGGCCGCTCTGAGGAGTAGCCTTGACCCCTGGCGGGCCGGGTTGCCCCGGCCCGCGTGACCCCGTCCTTTCCTCAGCCGATGGCGACGCTCATGCCGCCGTCGGCCATCACGACCGACCCGACCATGAAGCTCGCCCTATCGGAGGCGAGGAACGCGACGATCTCTGCGATCTCCTCGGGCTTGGCGGCTCGGCCGATAGGGGCGTTCTTGCCGTGCTCGCCGAGGAAGCTGCGGCCGTCTTCCATGAAGTGGTTCAGAAGATTGGTCACGACGTCGCCGACGCCGATCGCATTGACCCGGATTCCATATTCGATCGCCTCCAGGGCCAACGTGCGTGTGAGCTGCGCGAGGGCACCTTTGGAGGCGGTGTAGGCGGCGATGCCCGGGAACGCGAAATAGGCGGCATAGGAAGCGATGTTGACGATGGCGCCCGACCGGTTCGGCATCATCACCTTCATGGCCTCGCGCGAATGCAGGAAGGCGCCGGTGACGTTCGTCTCCATCTGCCAGTTCCAGTCCTCGCGCGTCATCTCGACGACGGGCTTGTAGAGGATACGGCCGGCATTGTTGACGAGGATGTCGAGCCTGCCGAAGCGCTCGACGGCGAGACCCACTGCTCTCTCGGCCGCGCCGTCCTGTGTGATGTCCGCAACGAAGGGAGTAAGGCCGTCTCGGGCGAGGCCCTCGACCTCCGGATTGATGTCCTCGGCGACCACCTTGGCGCCGCGGGCATGGAGCAGCTCCGCAATGGCGCGGCCGATACCGCTCGCAGCGCCGGTGACGAGCGCCACCTTGCCTTCGACCTCCTGCACCTCACCCGTTATGTGGGTCATGATCGTCTCCTTTGCGGTTGCGTGGACAAGGAAGGCCACTCCCCCTGGCTGGAAAGCCAGGAGGATCGACAGGCCGCAATCTGATTGGCCGTAAGCCGGAAGGCCTCCGATGTGCTGACTCAACAAAGACCGGGGCCATTAGTCTCATTTCTAAAGGAGAGGGCCGGAGAAGGCGGCCGTGATGTCTTCTACAGGGCGAGAAATCGGGAAGACTCGCGGATGTATATCAATCCTATGGTTGATCCAGCCCGGTGATGACAGTGCCGTGACGTTATGAATACACTGGTAGGCACGGTGAAAGAACTCCTATCCATGGCCGGCGCGTCACCATCGGACTTGAAATCTGCGCCACAGGGTTCGGGTGTCCTCTCGGCGGTGCAGGCTCACGCCTGCTCAAGATGCCGGGCCGGGGCGAGATGCCCACTTCGCAAATTCGGCCGGACCGTCTCGGGATGCGAGTAAACCTGCCGTCCGGCACGCAGGCGCCCGACCAACACATCAATTCACAACGCTTAACTCGTCGCAGCCCCCGCTCGCTGCCTAGCTTTCCTTGCCGCTGTCCACCGACAGACGGACGCAGGGCCGGAGGGATGACCGTCCGGAAGATCCAAGCGGCCGAGCCCTGCGGCGGGCCGCCAAAGCCAGCTGCCGATCAAATTCCGACGCGAAGAGAGGAACCCGACCATGAAGACCACCGCTTCCGCCCTTCTGGCCACTGCCATCCTGGCCGCAGGCCTCCAACCCTCCGACGCGTCCGCGCAAGGCCAGGCGCCCGGCGTGCGCAACGTCGTCCTGGTACACGGCGCCTTCGCCGACGGCTCGGGCTGGCGCGGCGTCTACAACGATCTGACCGCCAGGGGCTATCGCGTCGCGATCGTGCAGAATCCCCTCACCTCGCTCGCCGACGACGTCGCGGCCACCCAGCGCGTGCTCGACCGCCAGGACGGTCCGACCATCCTCGTCGGTCACTCATGGGGTGGTACGGTCATCACCGAGGCAGGAGTCGATCCGAAGGTCGTCGGCCTCGTCTATGTCTCTGCGCTGTCGCCCGACGCCGGCGAGACGACCGCGCAGCAGTACAAGGGGTTCGCCGCCACCCCGGAATTCGTCATCGACGTTCAGAAGAGCGGGTACGGCTTTCTGAGCCCGAACCATTTCAAGGCGGGGTTCGCCCATGACGTCAGCGATGCGGAGGCCGCATTCATGCGGGATTCGCAGGTGCCGATCAACATGTCGGTCTTCGAAACCACTCTCAAGAACGCAGCCTGGCGGACGAAGCCGAGCTGGGCGGTGATCGCCACCGAGGATAAGGCGTTCGACAACGCCATGCTGGTTCACATGGCCAAGCGTATCAACGCAACCATCGTCGAGACGAAGGCCAGCCATGCCGTCTACGTGACTCAGGCGAAGGTGGTCGCCGACACGATCCACAGCGCTGCGCAGAGCGTGGTCAAAGCCGCGAAGTAACGACGCAGCGTCAGGAGACCGGCTGGAGCGCGCAGAAGGAGACTTCTGCGCGCTTCTTTGTTCCGGCGGGTAGTCTTGGCATACGATTTGATAAGCCATCGCGGATCGTTCGTCGCCTATCGGGGCGACGCAAAAGCCATCGGGGGGCGCGCCAGAGCGGAAGGGGCCGGCCGGCGTTTCCCGCCAGCGCGGCTTCGCGCTCATCCAGGAGGCGCGTGTTCGGATGCGCCGGCATGGGCCTGGGACGATGCCGATCGATCCAGTTCAGCATGTCGCTGAATTCATGCCGCTGGATGTCCCGGCCTGCCGGGTGGAAGAAGGTGGATCCGGAAGGAACGGATGCGCCATTCCCAACCCGGAACGAGAGGGACACGCCATGGAACCATCCGGGAATGCTGCCCCAGCACCGATCATTGGAGGCCGAGGCTCGGCGCCGCTGGCTGCGCGAGGGAGCACGCTCGTCGTGCGGGAATGGACCGGGCCGGGGCCGCGCTACCTGCACATCCACCGTTCCGACGACGAGGCCTGGCATGTGCTCGAAGGCGCGCTCCGGTTCCGCTTTGCGGACGCAGAGGTCGAGGCGCCCGCGGGTACGACCGTCTTTGTGCCCGCGGGCGTCGCGCATACCTACGAAATCGCGTCGGAGCCCTGTCGCTATCTGATCCTTCTCACGCCCAATCTCGACCGGCTCATCGCGCGGCTGCGGGACCTGCAGGACGTGTTCCGGATCCCCGAGACGCTCGCCGAACATGACACCGTCCTGTTCGGGAGAACGGATCCGGATCGCCCTGGCTGAAGTCTGCGAGGTCCGGTGCTCATGACGCAGGGAAGGGGCAAGCCCCTCCGTGACCTGCGCGGCCCCCAAGGGCTCAGGCATCCATCGGAACCGCTCGGCCTTCGTGCCCGCTGCGCAGGCGACCCGCACCATTGACGCGGCGCCGCCGCTTCGATATTTAGACGGTACTGGAAATATCGAAGAGACCGCTTCGAGCGGGGCTGGACCATGGAGAAAAAGGAGGCCTTGACGGCGCTGTCCGCGCTCTCGCAGGAGACCCGCCTGGATGTCTTCCGCATGCTGGTCCAGGCGGGTCCGGACGGACGCTCGGCGGGAGCCATCGCCGATGCGTTGGAGGTTACCCCCGCGACGCTCTCCTTCCATCTGACCCAACTCATGCATGCCGGGCTGATTCTCCAACGTCGTGAAGGTCGATCGCTGATCTATTCGGCCGATTTCGACCGCATGAACGGCCTCGTCGGCTTCCTCGCCGAGAATTGCTGTGGACATCCGGTCGATCCCGCCGCGTGCGGCCCGATCTGCGTGCCGTCCGGCGATGCAGCGAACGCCGCCGAGCGCGGCGACAAGGGCGCGGCCTCCCGTGCCTGACGCCGGGATCCGCCACTCGGCCGTGATCGCTGCCGGCGAGGCGGGCTGCTGCGCCCCCTGATCAATGAGGAGCGGGAACCATGGCCGAGGATCGCATCTACAACGTACTTTTCCTCTGCACGCACAACAGCGCGCGCAGCGTGATGGCGGAAGCGATTCTGAACCGCGACGGCAAGGGGCGCTTTCGAGCCTTCAGCGCCGGCAGCCATCCGGCCGGGCGCATCAATCCCAACACGCGCGACCTCCTGGAGCGGCTTCGCTTCCCGACTGACAGCCTACGCTCGAAGAGCTGGGATGAGTTCGCCGCGCCAGATGCCCCCCGCATGGACTTCGTCTTCACGGTCTGCGACAGCGCCGCCGGCGAGGTCTGCCCGGTCTGGCCGGGACAGCCGGTCACGGCCCATTGGGGCTTCCCCGATCCGTCCACCGCGCACGGAAGCGAGGCGGAGAAGGCTGCCTTCACGGCCGACGTGTTCCGCCAGATCCAGCATCGCCTCCAGGCTTTCATGAGTTTGCCGATCGCCTCGCTGGACCGTCTCGCCCTGAGGCGGAGGCTGGACGAGATCGGCCGCGAGACCAGCGGCGCGGCGGCCGAGGGACCGGCATGACCGCTGATGTCGATCCCATCACGGCAGCCCGCCCCGTCATGGGGATCTTCGAGCGCTATCTGAGCGTCTGGGTCGGGCTCTGCATCGTTGCCGGCGTCGCGCTCGGCCACCTGGCGCCCGGCGTCTTCCAGGCGATCGCCACGGCCGAGATCGCCCGGGTCAACCTGCCGGTTGCGGTGCTGATCTGGCTGATGATCGTGCCGATGCTTCTGAAAATCGACCTGGGCGCCCTCGGGCAAGTCCGGGAACACTGGCGCGGCGTCGGCATCACGCTGTTCATCAACTGGGCCGTCAAGCCGTTCTCCATGGCGCTGCTCGGCACGCTGTTCATCGGCCATCTGTTCGCGCCGCTTCTGCCGCAGGACCAGATCCCGTCCTACATCGCGGGGCTGATCCTGCTCGCGGCGGCGCCCTGCACCGCCATGGTGTTCGTGTGGTCGAACCTGTGCGAGGGCGAGCCGCACTACACGTTGAGCCAGGTGGCGCTGAACGACCTGATCATGGTCTTCGCCTTCGCGCCTCTGGTCGGTCTGCTCCTGGGCATCGCCTCGATCACGGTCCCCTGGGACACACTGCTGCTCTCGGTCGTCCTCTACATCGTGATCCCCGTGCTGGCGGCCCAGCTCTGGCGCCGCGGCCTGCTGGCATCGGGCGGCGAGGCCGCGCTGAACCGGACCCTGGGCGTGCTCCAACCCGTCTCGCTGCTGGCGCTGCTGATGACGCTCGTGCTGTTGTTCGGCTTCCAGGGCGGGCAGATCCTCGCGCAGCCCATGCTGATCCTGCTGCTTGCCGTACCGATCCTGATCCAGGTCTACTTCAATGCCGGCCTCGCCTACTGGCTTTCCCGCCGCTTCGGCGTCGCCTGGTGCGTGGCGGCCCCTGCGGCGCTGATCGGCGCCTCGAACTTCTTCGAACTCGC
The DNA here is from genome assembly GCF_017355985.1 of Arenibaculum pallidiluteum. GTDB lineage: Bacteria > Pseudomonadota > Alphaproteobacteria > Azospirillales > Azospirillaceae > Arenibaculum > Arenibaculum pallidiluteum. The sequence continues at coordinate 828,935 of NZ_JAFIQU010000001.1, read as the reverse complement.
CGTGGCGACGGCGATCAGCCTGTTCGGCCTGGGCTCCGGCGCCGCGCTCGCCACGGTGGTCGGCGTCCTGGTCGAGGTGCCGGTGATGCTCAGCGTCGTCGGGATCGCGAAGGCCACGAGGCCGTGGTACGAGCGCGCAGACAGCGATTGAGGGGAGGGGACCTTGCGGGACACGGACATTTCCCAGGACGACACCTTTCCGAGCCTGGACGAGCGCTTCCTCGACACTCCCAACCTCGATCGGCTGAGGCCGGAGCGTGTCTCGACGCACCCGCCGCGCATCCTGCTGCTCTACGGCTCGCTGCGCGATCGCTCCTACAGCCGCTTCCTGGCCGAGGAATCAGCCCGCCTCCTGCGGCGCATGGGCGCCGAGACGCGGATCTTCGACCCTCGCGGCCTGCCCTTGCCCGACAGCGTGCCCGCCGATCATCCCAAGGTCGCCGAGCTGCGTGCATTGTCGCTGTGGTCCGAGGGGCAGGTCTGGGTCAGCCCGGAGCGGCACGGCACCATCACCGGCGTCATGAAGTGCCAGATCGACTGGCTGCCGCTGGTGAGCGGCGGAATCCGGCCGACACAGGGGCGTACGCTGGCGGTCATGCAGGTGTCGGGCGGGTCGCAGTCGTTCAACGCGGTCAACGCCATGCGGCTGCTCGGCCGCTGGATGCGCATGGTCACGATCCCGAACCAGTCCTCGGTCGCCAAGGCCTTCCAGGAATTCGACGAGGCAGGGCGCATGAAGCCTTCGCCCTACTACGAGCGCGTCGTGGACGTGATGGAGGAGCTCTGCAAGTTCACGCTCCTCGTCCGCGACCGCAGCGACTACCTGACCGACCGCTACAGCGAGCGCCGCGAGGCCGCCCTGAAGGCCGAGACCGAGGCGCAGGCCCTCGCCGCCGCCGCGATGGACGGCGAGAGGAAGGCCTAGCGTCCCATGGCGGGCGCCGTGGACGTCGTGGTGATCGGTGGCGGCCAGTCCGGGCTTGCCGTCGGCTATCATCTCCGGCGGGCAGGCCTCTCCTTCATCATCCTGGATGCCGAGGCCGCGCCCGGCGGGGCGTGGCGGCACGCGTGGCGGTCGCTGCGCCTGTTCTCCCCGGCCACGTGGTCCTCGCTTCCCGGGTGGCTGCTCAACGGCGGCGAGACGACCTATCCCGGCCGCGACGACATCCTCGGCTATCTCTCCCGCTACGAGGCCCGCTACGAACTGCCGGTCCGCCGACCGGTGACGGTCCGCTCGGTCGGGACGTCGGAGGACGACCTCGTCCGGGTGGTGACCGACGCCGGAGACTGGACGGCCCGTATGGTCGTGAGCGCCACCGGCACCTGGCGCCATCCCCTCATCCCGGATTATCCTGGCCTTGAGACGTTCCGGGGCGTCCAGATCCACTCCGCCAACTACCAGGCGCCCGAGCCGTTTGCGGGACAGCGGGTCCTGATCGTCGGCGGCGGGAACTCCGGCGCACAGATCCTTGCCGAGGTGTCCAAAGTCGCGGCGACGACGTGGGTGACCCTGCGGCCACCGGTGTTCCTGCCGGACGAGGTCGACGGCCGGGTCCTGTTCCACCGGGCCACCGCGCGCATCAAGGCGCTGCAGGAGGGGCGCGATCCGGACGCGATCCCGGGCGGGTTCGGGGATATCGTCATGGTGCCGCCCGTGGTGGAGGCCCGGAGCCGCGGCGTGCTGCGATCCGTCGGGCCTCCGGCGCGATTTACAGAAACCGGAGTGATCTGGCGCGACGGAGCATCGTCGGAATTCGACGCGGTCATCTGGTGCACCGGGTTCCGGCCGGCGCTCGATCACGTCGCCGGCCTCGGCCTCATCAGAGAGGACGGCACCATCGAAGTCGACGGCACCCGCTCGATCCGCGAGCCGCGGCTCTGGTTCGTCGGCTACGGTGGCTGGACCGGGCCTGCCTCCGCGACGCTGATCGGGGTTGGCCGCAGCGCGCGTGAGACCGCCGCGCGGATCTCCGAAGCGCTCGGCGCGGCGAGGCAGGGCGGGCGCTGAAGGACGTGCGCGCCCGGGACGAGGACATCCTTGCCACACGATCCCGTATTGTCGGGATCATCGAAATTATGCGTTGATGGCCCTCGTGCCCGCACGGGAGCATGAACGAGGGCTGGGATAGTCGATGACCGGGACGATGCTCGGCGGATTGGAGACCGTGGACGGCGGCGATGCGGGGCTGGTGGCGTTGCTTCGCGCTCATGGGCTGCCGACGGATGATCTCCGCGAACCCGGCCGGACGTTCTTCCGGCTCGGCACGCCTGACGGCACGACCGTGGGCTATGTCGGGCTGGAACTGCATGGCCGCGAGGCGCTCCTGCGCTCGCTGGTGACGGACGACGGGGCCCGTGGGCGCGGTCACGGCACACGCCTCGTCGAGCATGCCGCAAGCGAGGCGGCGGCGCTCGGCGTCGAGGATCTATATCTGCTCACGACCACCGCTGCGGACTTCTTCGCGGTGCGCGGCTTCGAGCGGGTGGAGCGCCGCAACGTGCCCCCGACGATCGCTTCCACCCGCGAGTTCGCCAGCCTGTGTCCTGCCTCGGCCACGGTGATGCGGCGGCCGCTGAGCAGGGTCTGATGTCACCCAGGCCCATGCGGACATTGGTTCCGGCCCTTTGCGCCGCCGAGATCCTCGGCATGGCCGGGTTCGCCTGCTTCGCGGCCCTGCTGCCGGAACTTTCCGCGGAATGGGGCCTGTCCAGCACCCAGGCCGGATGGGTGAGCGGCATCTATTTCGGGGGCTACATGGTGGCCGTTCCGGTGCTGGTCAGCCTGACGGACCGTATCGATCCGCGCCGGATCTACCTGGTCTCGACGCTGCTCTCCGGCGCCGGCGCGCTCGGCTTCGCGGCCCTGGCGGAGGGCTTTCTCTCGGCCATGGCCTTCCAGGCGCTCGCCGGAATGGGACTGGCCGGAACCTACATGCCGGGGCTCAAGGCGCTGAGCGACCGCCTCTCCGGTGCGGCGCAATCCCGTGCCACCGCGTTCTACACCTCAAGCTTCGGCCTCGGCACCAGCCTCTCCTTCCTGATGGCGGGCCAGGTCGGGATGTGGCTGGGATGGCGCTGGGCGTTCGGGCTGGCAGGCGTCGGAACGCTGATGGCGTTCCTGATCGTCGCCCTCGTGCTGGAGCCGCGGCCACCCGTCCGGCCGGAAGGACCTGCCCGGCACCTTCTCGACTTCCGCCCGGTCCTGTCCAACCGCCCCGTCATGGCGTCCGTAGTCGCCTACACGGCGCACAACTTCGAGCTCTTCGGCTTTCGCTCCTGGATCGTCGCATTCCTGGTGTTCAGCCAGGGCCTCCAGCCACCGGGCGGCTTCGCCGTCGAGCCGACGGTCGTGGCCGCGCTGCTGATCCTGGTCGGCATCCCCGCAAGCGTGCTCGGCAACGAGATGGCCCTGCGCATCGGCCGGGTGCGATGGGTCGTCGGGGTCATGGGGACATCCGCCGCGCTGGCCTGCGTGCTCGGCTTCGCGGCGCCGCTGCCGACCATGGGCGTCCTCGCCCTGTGCGTCCTGTACGGCGCGACGGTCACCGCCGATTCCGCGGCCCTGACCTCCAATGTCGTGGCGGTCGCGGACCCGGCGTACCGGGGCGCGACCATGGCGCTCTACTCGGCTGTCGGGTTCGCCGGGTCCTTCGCGGGGCCGCTCGTCTTCGGGACGGTCCTCGACCTGGTCGGCAGCCAGGAGGCGTCCGGCTGGGGCCTGGCCTTCGCGGCCATGGGCGCCGGCGTGGCGGTCGGCCCGCTGGCGCTCCTTGCGGAACGGGCCGCAAGTCGCAGAACCGGCACCTGCCGCTGAACGTCCGCCCGCGGCGCGCCTCCACGCCGTCCGGCCGGCCGACGACGCGCGCCGCGGGATCTGCTGCGCGCTCTGGCGCGAGCGTGCCGAAGGGGCTCCGGCGTCCCGGGGAATGAAGGCCCCGGATTTCTCCGGGGCCTTTGCGCGTCCGATCCGGACGATGCGCCGGGGGCAAGCGCCAAGGGTCAGCCGTTGACGGCGTCCTTCAGGCCCTTGCCCGCCGAGAACTTCGGCGCCTTGCTGGCGGCGATATTGATGGTCTCGCCCGTGCGGGGGTTGCGGCCCTCACGCGCGGCCATCTCGGCGACCTTGAAGGTGCCGAAGCCCGTCAGCCGCACTTCGTCCCCCTTCTGGAGGGAGGTGGTGATGCCGTCGAAGACGGCCTGCACCGCCTTGCCGGCGTCCGCCTTGCTCAGCCCGGACGTCTCGGCCACGAGGGCGGTCAAATCGGACAGGTTCATCACGTGCTCCTCTGCTGTCTGAACCGGCCGCACGGGAGGCCGGCAGCTCGACATGCTGATCCGTGCCCTACCTCGGCTAGCACGGAGCGCCGGCAAGCGGTTGGGACTTCAGTTGGGTCTGCCGGTCCCGGCGGGCCATCACGCTCCGTCGATCTCCCGTGTGACGCCTTCCCGGACCGGAGCCTGGTCCGGTGGTCCGGCTTAGACCATGATGCTGCCGGGCGCCGGCCGCGCGGCACAGCGGGGCAGGGCAGGGTGTGGCGGGAGGCACCAGGACATGGAGCAGGCATCATGAGCGGAAACGGCCCGGCGCCCCGCGTCGGATGCGGCGCCGCGATCATGCGGAGGCAGGATCCTGCTCGTCAGGCGACGGTGCCCGCCCGAGGCCGGGCACTGGGGGCTGCCCGGCGGCAAGGTCGACTGGCTGGAGCCCGTCCCCCGGGCGGTCGCGCGCGAGATCGCGGAGGAGCTCGGTATCGAGATCCGCGCCGAGCGCCTCCTCTGCGTCGTCGACCAGATCGATGCCGCGGCGCAGGAGCACTGGGTGGCGCCCGTCTATCTCGTGGAGGACGCGCGCGGCGAACCGCGCATCCTGGAGCCGGCGGCACTTGCGGAGTGCGGGTGGTTCGCGCTCGAAGGGCTGCCTTCGCCTCTGACCCGGGCGACCTTGGTGGCCCTTGACCACCTGCGTGACCGTGGTCCGGGAGGCCGAGCCGCCTCGGCCTGACGGCGGCCGAGCGGCTTCCAAAAGGAAGGAGCCGCCCGGGACCGAGGTCCCAAGGCGGCTCCTTCCTGCCGAATTTGCGGTATGCGGAGGGGACGGCCTCAGCCGGCCCCTCCGGCTACGAGCGCGAGCCCGGCGCCCTTCGCGCGGGACAAGGCATCCATGGACAGCGACGGGGCCGCCAGCACGGCGGCCGCCGCGACCTCGGCCTCGTCGAGCTCCTGCGGGGCCTCGAGCTTGTAGCCGCGCCCGTAGACGGTCTCGATGTACTTCCCGCCATCGGTCGCCTGGGCGATCTTCTTGCGAAGCTTGCAGATGTAGACGTCGATAACCTTGTCCAGCGTGTCGACGCCGGAGAGCCCGTAGACGGCCTCGTAGATCCGGTCCTTGGACACGACGCGGCGGTGGTTCAGCGCCAGGACCGTGAAGATCGCGTGCTCGCGCTGGCTCAACCGCAGGCGGATGCCGTCGATCTCGGGATCGCGCCCGTCGAGGAAGGCGGTGAGACGTCCGATGCTGATCGCGCTCGTGTTGTGGCCATGGGCGCGACGGCGCGCGGCCTCGATGCGGGCGGCGATCTCGGGTCCGTTGATAGGCTTCACGAGTACGTCGTCCGCCCCGGCCTGCAGGAGCTTCACCGTCGAGCCGGTGCACCTGAAATCGAGCAGGCAGACGACTGCGCAGCTCACGCCGTTGCGGCGCAGGTCGGCCACGATCGCTGCCGGATCGCCCCCGGATCCCACAACGACGGCATCATAGTCGCAGCGCTCCCGACCCATCCCGATCATGGTGCTGTCAAGTTCATCGGGGGAAATGATCTCGGTCGAGATACGCACCTTCTTCAGCATGCTGCTCGTAGCAACCGCGATTCCGCGGCTCTTCTCGATCAAGAGGATGCGCATAAGGGCTTCTCCACTTCGCCGGCCTTGGGAGGTTCGGGGCACGCAAGTGCTTCCAGCCCCCCTGAGCTTGTGGCCAAATGTCATCATTCGAGGCGGTGTCAGTCAATAAGGTGGTGCTACTTTCGGATTCGCGAGGATTGTAGATTTAACTGGCGCTTTACCGGTGTTTACCATTTTCGTCAGCGGAGCTCAGGCTTCCTTAAAGCAAAGAAATTTGGTATAAAATGCAATCTATACCCGAAACCTTTGGCAGCGCGCCGAGCGGCGGGCTTGGACCGAATCCCGCCAGCACCCTTTGCCGAGTCGCTGGCGGGAATCTGCCGCTTACACGTCCTTAACGAATTCGGTTGATGGGCACCTGTCCGGTCGTCGCAAAATTGGCACAGTCACGTCTCTAAAAAAGGGGTTATTCACCCGGTCCGGCTGGGGAAGGCGAATCAACAGCGGTGCCACGCGCCGCGTCGGGCGACACGAAATCTTCTCTTCAGATTCCGGTGCTATGGTACTTTCGCAACCAAGGGGGGCGGCCATGATTGATCGCGAGATCAGCGTGGTACACGAGCTTCAGGGTCTTCTCGTCAAGGCCTGCGAGCTGTCGGACGAAAATGGGCTTTCGCGCCTGCGCGACCTGCTGACCTATCTCAGCGAGGGTGCGGATCTCGTGGAGTTCCGCTGCGACGTCCCCGAGGGGCTCGAGCACAATCCCGTCCTGCGACGCATGCTCGCCACCGAGAGGCTTCTGACCGATCTTCCGATGGGACGCGCCTGATCCCGAAGCGGCCTCGGAACTTGCTGGCTCGGGAATCGAAACCCTGGTTTAGAACTCGACGCCTATGCTGATCCTCGCATTGTTTCCGCGAGGAGCGCATGGAAGACGTCAAGCTGGTCCCGGCCACGCGCGCCGAGCGCCGTCCAGCATCGCCGAGTGCAGCGTCCGATGCCCGGCAGGGCGCATTCGACGCTGCCGTGGACGAAGCGGGATCGCAACCGCAGCGAACCCCGACATCCGATCCCATCCCGCCGCGCGCCGGCGCCGAGGCGCCTGCCAGGCCACAGGGAGCCGCGCCCTGGACCGGCGCTGACGAGGCGCAAGGCTCCGAGCCGGCCGCGCTGATCGTTCCGAACCCCTACCTGTCCATGCAGCCGGTCCCGGCAGCCCCGGGCCTGCACCAGGCCGGAGCCGCGGCCGCCACTGCAGGCGGGGAATTGCCGGCGGACGGAGCGACGCTTCCCGCGGGCGCGATCCAGCCTGCCGGCGCGCAGGTCCCGCCGCCTGCCATTCCGGGCGCCCCGTCCAGCCCCGTGCCCACGCCCGATGCTGTCGCGGCCACGGCGTCGGACGCAGCCGCAGGCGCAACGCCGCTCCCGCAGCCCGAGCGGCCCGCACCGCAGGCGGGGCGTATCCAGGCCGGGCGGCCGGCGGCGGTCCCGGACGCCCCCCGGGCCGACGCCGAATCCGCGGGGGCCGCGGCGGCGAAGGCCGCGGCCGGCGCCCCGGAAAAGACCGGCGCCGGCGCGATCAAGGCGATGGTCCCGGAGACCGGTACGCAGCGCGAGCCCGGCCGCGACACGGCGGCGGAGGCGTCGGGACCCCTTGCCGGCCCGGCGCGCCCTTCGATCCCGCAGGGGGCAGAGGCAACGGCAACGACCTTCCGCGCTGCTGCCCCGGGCCCGGCGCCACACCCGTCCGAGCAGTTCCGTGAGCAGGTCGTGCGCGTGCTCGTCGCCGGGAAGAACGAGTTCCGCATCGAGCTGACGCCGCCCGAACTCGGCCGCGTGCATGTTAAGGCTGCCATGGACGATGGCGCGGTCGGGCTGGTGATCCAGGTGGACCGGGCCGAGACGCTGGACCTGCTGCGCAGGGACCTTCCCGCCCTTCAGCGCGCGCTCGGCGAAGCCGGCATGCGGCTCGACACCGGCAATCTTCAATTCCAGCTGCGCGGCGACGACGCTCCGCGTGGCTCGGGCCTGCCCTTCGCGGATCGGGACGGCACCGCCGGGCAGAACCGCCGCCACTGGGACGATCCCACGGCGGAGGAGGCCAGGGCGCCGCGGGAGATCGCGGTCGCCACGGCCGAGGGCGTCCTCGACGTATTGGTCTGATCCCGGAGCAGGTTGATGATTTCCAGCACCACCTCACCCAGCGGCGCCGCCGGATCCGGCGGCGCAGGGCTCGGCGCCGAGCAGAAGACGGACGCCAGCGCCACCTCGGCCGGCCTCACCGGCGCGGCGAAGGCCAGCGTCGACTACCAGTCCTTCCTGAACCTGCTGACGGCGCAGCTGAAGAACCAGGATCCGCTGGCGCCGTTGGACGGAACGCAGTTCGTGACCCAGCTCGCACAGTTCTCCTCGGTCGAGCAGGCGGTCCAATCGAATCAGAGGATGGCCGAGCTGCTGGAGGCCATGAAGGCCAGCGGCGCGCGTCTCGACATGGCCTATCTCGGACGTTCGGTCCAGGCGGAGACGGACGTCTTCGGCCTCTCGGGCGGCAAGGCTGAGGCGGTCTACGTCCTCGAGGGCGAGGCGACGAAGGTCAGCATCGACATCCTCGACGCCGGCGGGAAGGTCGTGCGCACGCTGCCCGGCGAGACGGCCTCGGGCAAGCACACGCTCTCGTGGGACGGCCGGAGGGCCGACGGGACGCAGCTTCCCGACGGCGCCTATCAGATGAAGGTGACGGCGGTCGGCAAGGACAAGCGTCCGGTGAGCACCGCGACCGTGGTGACGGACACCGTGGCCGAGGTCCGCTATATCGACGGCGGCACCGTGTTCGTGCTGAAGGGGGGCGCCCAGGTCTCGGGCGGCCAGATCCTCTCGGCCTCCTGACGGCACGGCCGCTCCGGACCCCGCGTTCGCAGCGGCCGACCGCGCCAGCCCTCCATCGCGCGGTCTCGACCGCGTCAGCGGTGCCAGCGCGGTGAGACCGCGGGCTCAGCCGCGCCGGTTGTCCTGGCGCAGCAGCCTTTCGAACAGAACCGCGCGGACGTTGCCGGGGCCGATCCGCTCTTCCGCGGCCTTCTGCAGGACCTGCGCCGCGGCCGCGGGGTCTACGGCCGGCCCTTCGAAGAAGCCGCTGCCGCTCAATCCGAAAAGCGCCTGGAGCAGGGCGTCTCGCAGCGTCGGCAGCCTTTGGCGCATGACTTCCGCCTGGGCGGGGCCGGACGCCTCCACCGTGAGCTGGGCGAGGACGATCGCGGTCGTTCTGCCGCCCGCCATCACGGGAACCGCGAACTGTCCGGCATCCACGAAGACCGAGGCGCTGGCCTCCTCTGCCGCAGTCCCGGCAGGTGCCGGCGCGCCGGGATTCGAGGGCCTGGCGAGCAGGCCGGCACCATAGCCGCCGGCGAAGGCGGCGGCTGTCGCACCGGCGAGGAGGATCAGCGCGCGCATGGCCTCACCACGGCATGATGATGTCGAAGATCTGCTGTCCGTAGCGCGGCTGCTGGACGTCGGTGATCTGGCCGCGCCCACCGTAGGAGATCCGCGCCTCGGCGATCCGGTCGTACTGGATCGAGTTCACGTTCGAGATGTCCTCGGGCCTGATCACGCCCGCGATCCGCAGCTCGCGCAGCTCGAAGTTGACCCGCACCTCCTGGCGCCCCGCGATCACGAGGTTGCCGTTCGGCAGCACCTCGGTGACCAGCGCTGCGACCCGCAGGGCGATCCGCTCGGCCCGGTTCACGGAACCCGTGCCCCTGCTGGTGCTGCCGCTGTCGAGCTCCACCAGGTTCTCGGGGTCGACCGCGTCCGGAAGCACGTTCTTGAGCTTGCCCTGCAGTCCGAAGAAGGAGGGAAGGGCCGCGTTCTCGCTGTTCTCGCGTTCGCGCTGGGTCTCGTTCTGGAGTTGCGCCTGGTCCTCGATGTCGATCAGCACGGTCAGGATGTCGCCGATCGTCTTGGCGCGCTGGTCGCGGAAGAAGCTGCGCGCTCCGACGCGCCAGAGCGACGAGCTCTCGGACTCGACGATCGACGGCGGCGGCATGGGCAGCGAGACGACCCTGGCCTCGGACTGCAGCGCGGGGTTGGTGATCTGGCTGATGGCGGGGGCGGAGCCGACCTCGGACAGCCGGGCGCAGCCGCCCAGGGCAGCCGCGGCGACAAGGGGAATCAGGCAGCCGATGCGCATGTCCGGGCTCCTCACGGCTTGACGGCGACCCGCTCGGGTCCGGTGACGGTCCCGGTGACGACCCCGCGGCTGGCCGCGTTCATGACGCGTACCGTGTCGCCGACGCCGCCGTCCTGCAGGGCGCGGCCCTGCGCCGCGAGGTGCAGCGCCCCGTCCTCGTAAACGAGGACCACGGGCTTGTTGCGCTCGACCACGATGGGCGCGCCGACCGACCCACGCATGATGATCCTTCCCGGCGAGAGCTGTCGCCGCGCGGCTTGGCCGACCAGCGTCGCGCGGTCGGTCAGGGTGGTGGCGGACAGCCGGTCGACGGGCATGGGAACGACGGCGAGGTCTCCTTCGCCGATGACCTCGCCGGGCAGCAGGCGCCGGGTCGGAACGGGCACGTCCACCTCGATCTCGGCGCTGCCGCCGACATCGAAGAGCCGCTCGCCGCTGGCGACGACGGCCTGGAACTGCCCCGTGCGCGGGTCATAGCGGAGGTCCCGCACGGCCTGTGCCGGGCCTGGGAAGGGCAGGGCGAGGCGCACCGAGACCCTGGCCTCGGACGGCATTGCAGGGCCGAGGGTGGCGGCGACCTCGGTCGCCAGCAGCTCCTCGACAGCGGCCGCCTGCGCTGGGCTTGCGAGCGGCGCCTGCAGGGCGAGCGCGAGAATGGGGACGAGCGCCGCGCTGCGGCGGGGGACGAGCGTCGCGCCGCGGCGGCGGATGCACGGCATGGCGGACGGTCTCAGCGGATCTGGTTGGCGGTCGCCGCCATCTGGTCGCCGGCCTCGACGACCTTGGAGTTCATCTCGTAGGCCCTCTGGGCGGCGATCAGGTCGGTAATCTCCTGCACCACGTTCACGTTCGAGGTCTCGAGGTAGCGCTGGCGGATCGTCCCGAAGCCCGGCGATCCCGCATTGCCGGTGGTCGGTGCGCCCGAGGCCGGCGTCTCGCGGAAGAGATTGTCGCCCAGCGCCTCGAGCCCCGCCGGATTGACGAAGACGCTCATCTCGATGCGTCCTTTCGATTCCGCCGTCGCGTTATCCGCGACATAGGCCAGGACCTCGCCGTTACGGTTGATGGCGACCTCGCGCGTGTTCTCCGGGAACTCGGTCACACCCATGACCTTGTAGCCATCGGCGGTGACGAGCGCGCCTTCCGGCGAGAGCTTGAAGCTTCCAGCCCGGGTATAGGCGGTCTCGCCGTTGGGCAGCTCGACATTGACGAAGCCGCGCCCCTCGATCGCGATGTCGAGCTCGTTGCCGGTCGAGGTCAGGTTACCCTGCGTGTTGATCCGGTTCACGGCGGCCGCCTTGGTGCCGAGGCCGATCTCGGTGCCGGCGGGCACCACGTTGCCGGTGTCCGAGGACACGCTGCCCTGGCGCCGCTCGCTCTGGTACATCAGGTCCTGGAACTCGGCCCGCGACCGCTTGAAGCCCGTGGTGTTGATGTTCGCGATGTTGTTCGAGATGACTTCGACGTTGAGCTGCTGGGCCATCATGCCGCTGGCGGCAATGCTGAGGACTCGCATGGTTCAGGCTCCCTGTGCCGGTCTGCCGAGGCGGGAGATGGCGCCGCGCAGCAGCTCCTGACCCTCCTCGATCATCTTGGTGACGCTCTGGTAGTCGCGGGTCAGCTCCATCATCCGCGACATCTCGACGATGGGTCGGACATTCGCGCTCTCCAGCATGCCCTGGACAATCCGTGCGCCCGCGGCCTGCTGCGGCTGGTCGCTCGCGAAGAGGCCGTCGGCCTGCCGGGTCATGGACTGCTCGTCGGCGAAACGCACGACGCCGATCCGGGCGAGAGGCGCGCCGTCGGCGCTGATCCGGCCTTCCGGCGAGATCTCGATCGCGGCCGTCTCGGCCGGCAGGTCGATGGGCAGTCCGCCGTCGTCGAGCACGGCGTGACCGCTGATGGTGACGAGCTGCCCAGCCTCGCTGCGCGCCATCCTGCCGTCGCGGGTGAACCGTTCGCCCTCGGGCGTGTCCACCCGCAGCCAGCCATCCCCGTCGATCGCGACGTCCAGCGGGTTGCCGGTCTGGCGCATTGGTCCGGCCTGGGTATCCGTGTAGGTGGCGCGGTCGATGGTGAAGGCGACCTCCTCGGTGCTCTTGCGTCCCGCGCGCTCGATGGCCGCTTCGAAAAGCATGCGGTCGGCACGGAATCCGACCGTATTCATATTCGCGATGTTGTTCGCGACCACCTCGAGCTGGCGCCGCAGGGCAATCTGCCGAGAAAGGCCGATATAAAGCGGGTTCTCCATCGTCTACATCCGCGATTTGAACGCGGGTTTAACCTAGGTGGTCGAGTTTAAAGCCACGTTTCGTTTTTGCCGGGCCCGGTGGTGACTTGTCGTCCGGCCAGAACGGCGCGTATTGGATTTTATGTAATTGCCTGGGGTGCGCATGAACCGCCTCTTCTCGACCCGGCTGATCCCGGCCGGCCTGCTCTTGGCCTTGTCCGTTGCGTCTCCGGCGCGGGCCGACGACGGGCCGCTGCGGGTCCTGCTGGGCGAGCACGGCGCCCACAGCCGGCTCGTGGTCGTGCTGCCCAAGGGGGGGCGTGCGGTCCTGGAGCCTCAGAGTTGCGGCGGGCGCGTGGTTCTAGGCAGGGCGTCGCGCTGGCCGCTGGTCGAACTGAACAGGACATGGGTGAAGCGCCTGTCCGACTTCCAGACTGCCGACAAGGGACGCGCGCTCGAATTCGCCTGGCCCTGTGGGGCGGAGGCCAGGGCCTGGCGCGAGCGGAACGCGTTCATCGTCGATGTGGCTGATCCCGTCCAGGACAAGCCGTCCCAAGCTTCGACGGCCGAACGGTCCGAGCCGCTCGCCGAGGCCGCGGCACCCGCGCGCAGTCCCGCAGCGGCCGAGCCGCCCCCCGTGCCGGTCGCTGCGGCATCCGATCCCGTTCCCCCGCCGGGGCCGTCCCAGCCGGCGTCTCCCGCAGGCGCGGCCGGGCCGGCTTCCGTGGCCGCGTCGGGGGCGCCCCAGCCGCTGATACCGCCGGAGGGACGCATGCCCAGCCGGCGCACGGCGTCGCCGACGCCCGAGCACGCCGTCGCGAATGCCGATGCCCCGTTGCCGGCGGCCATACCCGTCGCGGCGCCTGCGGGGCCGGCCTCCGCGCCGCCGGCGCCGAGGGGCTCGCGGCAGGCGCGCGACGCGTCGGCGCCCGGTGTGCGGCCGTCCGTCGATCCCGGCCTGGCGGATGCCGTGCGGCGTGCTGTCGATCAGCTCGGCACGGCGGACGCACCGGCTCCGCGAACCGCTCGACCCGGCCAGCGCGAGGGGGAGGCCGCGCCCAGCCTTGCCATAGGTCCCTTTGATCCCGCCGGCTGGGCCGGCCCCGATCATTCCCGGCGGAACGCCGAGTTGCGCGGGGCGCTCGACGCCGCCGCGCCGGCCCAGCGTGCCGAGGCGGCGCTCGCGCTCGCACGCTTCTATCTCGGCTGGGCGATGCCCGAGGAGGGGCGCGCCGCCCTTCAGGAGCTCGGGCCGCAGGCGACGCAGCCGCAGCGCAACACGGCCAAGGTCCTGGAGGAGGCGTTCCGCGTGACGTCCGGGCTGCCGGGCCCGGAGAAGGGCCTCCTCGTGACGACCCGCCCGGTGACGACCGACGATCACGTGGCCTGGCGCGCCGTCGCGCAGGCGCATCCCATCGCCGGGCCGGATGCCTGGCGCGAGGCCAGGCGGGACCTTCCGGCAGCGCTGCGGCGCCTGGCGGTCTATCCGCCGATGCTGCGCCTGCGTCTGTTGGGCTTCCTTGCCGACGGCGCCTCGGCCGCAGGCGACGCGGACGCTCTCGACCGGGTCGTTGCGCAGCTTGGCGCGCCCGATTTGGCGGCGCTCGCACCGCCGACGGAGCTCTACAGGGGGCGAGCCTCGGAGCTGCGCGGGCAGCTCGATACCGCCCTCGCGCAGTACGAGCGCGCCGGCGCCGGCGCCGGCCGGGCCGCCAGTCGCGCGCGGCTCGCCGCTCTGGAGCTGCGTCGCACGGCCGGACGGATCGACGATGCGACGCTGATCGACGCGCTGGAGAGCCTGCGCCGGGACTGGCGCGGCGATGACGTTGAGCCGGAGGCGCTGCGCGCGCTTGGCGAGGCGCAGATGCGCGCCGGCCGGATCGGCGGCGCGCTTGATGCCCTGGACCTGCTGGTGCGGCGCTTCACCGGTGCCCCTCAGGGCGGGGACAGCGCCCGTGCGGCCCGCGGCCTGGTCGACGCGCTGATGGATCGAGGGCAGGGGCTCGACCCCCTGGCGCTGCACCTTCGCTATGTCGACCTGATCGCGGCCGTCGATCCTGATGGGGCGCTGCGCCGCCGCCTTGCCGCGAAGCTGGCCGGCTCCGGCTTCGGCGTCGAGGCCGAGCGGCTGCTCTCCCGGGCGGCTGAATCCCTCGAAGGAGAGCCGGCTGCCGGCGCGGCGCTCGATCTTGCGGCGCTGCTGATCGCGGACGACCGCCCGGTGGAAGCCCTCGACACCCTCCGGCACGTCAGCGAGCGGGCGCTGCCCACCGCCACGGCGGACCGGCTTCGGCTGCTGCGCGCCGAGGCCCTGCTACGGGGCCAGCGCCCGTTGGAGGCGCTGGAGGCGGTCCGGACCCTCGAGGGAGCCGAGGCCGCCCGCCTGCGCGCCGCCGTCTTCTCGGAGGCCGGCGAATGGCGTGCGGCGAAGACGGCCTATGCCGGAATCCTGGAGGCCGCGCCGGCCACGCCCCGCAACCCCGACGACGTGGCACGCTACGGCATCGCTGCCTTCCGGTCCGGCGACGAGGTCGCGCTGAGGGAGGCCAATGCGCGCTATCGCGCTGAACTCCGGAACACCCGGTGGGAGGGGCTGCTCGAGGTGCTGGCGGGGGCGCCCGCCCCAACGCAGCAGGCTCCGGTATCGCGGGACGAGGTCACGCGCGAGTTGGAGGCAGCGGCCAACCTGATCGGCGTGGCTGCACGCTGGTCCGCGCCGGCTGCGCCGCGGTGACCGCGCCCGGGTAGAGCGCGGGCGCCGGGCTCCGGAGACGGCGATTTCGGCTTCACGCTGTACGGTTCGGGACCGCCGTGGCGCTGGCCTTGCTCTGGATCCAGCGGAAGCCTTCGTGCTTGGTGATCGCGGCGATCTCGACGGCGCCACCGACGGACTTCGGCATGAAAACCGCGAAGCGCACGAAGCCAATCGTCGTCTCGACCAGGAAGCGCGCCAGATCGATCGCGTCCTGGATCGGCATGGCTGGGACGGCGAGCGTCGCGTATAGATCCTTGACCAAGTTCTCCTGAAGCCTGCCGGCGTCATGCGGCGGGATCCCGTGCTTCACCAGGGCGTTGCCGATATCGAAGCCGAGCCCCAGGATCAGCCGGTTCAAGGCCTCGTATTGCCCGTCCCACAGGACGCCGAAGCTTGCCTCGTCCATGATGAGCCGCGGTGGCGGGCAGCCAAGCTGGGTCATGTTGACCTCCCAGACCTCGGCCAACGGACGGCCCGACGAATAACCGCAAATCCGCAGCTGGATGCTCGTCTCGTCCCGGCAGGCCGCCACCTTCTCTTCGAAGAGGAACCGCCGCAGCTTCCCGGAAACCTCCGCCATGGTGTAGGCGCCGGGGTCGAGGCGCCAATCAGCATGGGCTGGGCTGCGCCCTTCGAAGCGCTGCCGCAGATCCTTCATCAGCGTCTCGACGGATTCGTTGCCGATGCCGCCGGAGCCCGTGGACATCGCGCCGATCGGAAGTCCGCTGCACAGGTTGGCAATTTTATTCGCATGGGCATAGACCTGCCCGCTGACCATGGTTCCGGCGCTATCTGCCGCCATGACGATGCCGTCATTGATCTTCACGGAGACGATGACGGTCATTGCGGACTCTTCCCTGACTGCCGGTATTTGCGGAAACCGGGCAGATGGCCGGTCGTTGCCAAGGAGGCATTTCGCTGCCCATCGTCCAGCACATCCATGAACCGGCCGGGAAGTGCGCGCTCAGACTCTGGGCTCGGGCTGCGGTCGTCGTCCTGCAAGAAGCGCATGGCCGGAATCGAGCAGGCGGAATGCCGTCTGGCCTGATGGATCGGTAGTCGCCGCCATCTCGGCAAGGACGCCCTGACCCATCATCCGGCGCACGGTGCGGACGAGTACCGCCGGGTCCATCTCGGTTTCCCGCATCAGGGTATGGAGGCTCAAAGGACGAAGGCCACGGCTGTGCCTTCCGAACGCATCCAGCACCGCCGCTCCGCGGGCGGCGGATGCGGCTGCGCCGTCGTGTCCACCGGCTGGCGCTTCGCCGTAGCCGCTCCGCTGGCGCATGTCGGTCTCGTCCATTTCGGAGAGACGCCGTCGCGCCGCGTCCAGCCAGCCGTCGCGGATGACGGGTCGGCGCTGGGACCAGAGCACGCCCATCGGATGGGCGAGCTCGTAGGTCAACTGCGCCAGGGTCTCAACGTCTTGTCGGTCAATCAATTCTCTGCACTCCGCTTCCTTCATTCGGGAAAGCATTCGGGCCGATCCGCACCGGCCATCAAAGGCCCGGCGCGTCGTCACGCCGAGATGGCGGACCGGCGATTCCCCGCAGGGATCAAGATTTCCTGCGGCCGTCGCGAAGCCACGATCCGCCGAAGTCGATGTCCCGGCCATCGGGAGAGAAGTAGCTCCGCTCAGCGGATCGCGTGCGGCGGGGAATCGCATAGAGCTGGTAGTGTCCCCCATGCCGGCCCTGGCAGATCTCGATCAGGCCGGCATCATACATCCTGCGCGTATCGCCGATCTCCTGGCCTGCAACGGTCTGCCATGTCGCCATGGCCGTATCGGTGCGAATGGCCACCAGGTATCTGCGCAGGCGGGCTGGACCCTCGCTTGCCTCGGCGGGAGCCTTCATCTCGTCGATCTCCGATCAAGGGGCCGTGCGATGGGCGGAGCGTCGCACACATCGCTGTCAACCCACGGCAAAGCCTGATGGCGGGTGCGCCGGCTGAAACTGCTGGCGCGCGGGGCTCACGGCGCGGCGGGAGCCGCGCCGAAGCCGTTGTTGAGTGCCCAGATGGCGGCCTGGGTGCGATTGGTGGCGTCGATCTTGCGCAGCAGCCCTTTGAGGTGGACCTTGATGGTCGCCTCGCTGATGCCGAGTGCGTTCGCGATCATCTTGTTGCTGTCGCCGCCGAGCAGGCGCTGAAGGATCTGCGTCTCGCGCCGGGACAGCCCCCTCGGTGACGGGGCCGCGGAGAGGATCTCGTGCCCGGCCGTCCTGCCGCTGATCAGCATCGCTGCCAGATGAGATGGGAATACCTTCTCGCCCATCAGCACGAGACGCAGCGATTGCACCAGGCCAGCGACGGAAATGTCCTTCATCAGAAAGCCGTCGGCCCCTGCCTGGATGGCTTCCGCCATGTCATGAGCTTCCAGGTGGCCCGTAAGGACGACGACATGCGCATGCCGACAGCTGTCCTTGAGGGACCTGACGACCTGCGCCGTGTCGCCCATCGGGGCAGGATCGACGAGCACCAGCCGAGGCTCCGCGCCGGCCGGAATCTCCCGCAGCGCCTCCTCCAGGGAGGAGGCTTCGCTCACCACCGAGAATTCCTCGGCCGCAAACAGTGCTTTGAGCCCTTCGCGAGCCAAGCGGTTCTGATCGACCAGCGCGATCGACGTCGTTTCCATTGCAAAAGTACTCTCGGTGATTTGGCGGGGTCAAATAATGCACTATTCGCCCCGGAATAGCTATAGCGAAATTAACCATTTGGAAACTATTTCGATTTTGTCAGCTGAAATTGCTAGCGTGGTCCCACGGGATACTCCTCGGCCAAGTTCGTCGATCGCTTGGTTCAAAGGGGACGTGTCGGGCGTCGAGGTCGTCTCAGCCCTTCATTCGCCGGGCGAGGATCGCGGTAGGACCACAGGCTACCCCGCCGCTCCATCCTCAAGCAGGATTGCTTCGAGTTCCGAGGGCTCGACTGGCACCACCTGGACCTCTCCCGGATGGGATCCCGGTACCAGGACGACGCTGGATACCCGACGGTAGGCAACGACCGACAGGCCGTCGACCTGCTCCTCCTCGGTCTCGACCGTGTAGGTGCCGGCCGGCACCATCTCGTCCAGCGCCCTAAGCCGAAAAGGCTTCGTGAGGGTGACCGCCGACTGGTTGGATCTTCGCATCATCACTCTCCCCGTCCCACTCTCCCACCCCAGGCTGATCCCTTGCTGGTCGCCGGGGGACCGGTGGCCCGGTCCGTGGCGCCACGACGGCACCATGCGGCGGCCAGCGGCATGACGGACCATCAGCCGTGATCGCGGACGTTCCGCCGCACGTCGGCGTCGGTCAGTCCGAAGAAGCCATCGGCGCGCAGGGTCTTGGCGGTCTGGCGGATCGCTTCCTCGCGCGCGTCCGCCTCGGCGCCGATTTTCGTTCGAGCCGTATCAAGAAAGCCCAGGAAACGCCTGCGGACCTTCTCTGAGAAATCGGATGTGGTTTGCATCATGAACCCCGTTTTTCGGATCGCGAGGGGACCAGGGCACCGGCCTCGGCGCCCACGCGTGACAGGAGCGGAATCGGCTGTCCTATCGCGAAGCCGTCGCCGTGCACGGCTGGCCAGATCTCGGCCGGCCAGTCCGGGCGCTTGCTCGATGCTGAACGCATGGGATGACTCCTCGAAGGAACGAAGTCCATTTCGTGCGATGGGTGACGACGGCGAAGCGGCTGGAGGCTGTGGGGCCTCGGCGGGGCGCATTACCCCTCATGGGGTGCCCGCCTGGACGTCAGTCGACACGGCTCATCGCTTGTGCAGTCCACGGTTCCGAGCAACGCATTCCGGAGCGAGACGCCTTCCATGTTCGCCCCCTCCAGCCCTGCTCCCCGGAGATCGGCGTGGTCCAGCTTCGCGTCCTGCAGGTCTGCGCCGCTGAGGTCCGCATTCGCGATCCTGGCCTCCCACAGTGACGCACCGACGAGCTTGGTGCCTCGGAGCGACGCCCCGCGAAGGTCCGCGTGGTCGAGATTCGCGCCTGCGAGGTCGCTGAGGTCGAGGAGCGCGCTCCGGAGATCGATCCTCCAGAAGGACCGCCCAACCAGATCTCGACCGCTCAGGTCCAGCCGCATGCCCATGGCGCCGTCCGTGGCCAGCCAGAGCCGGTGGCTCTCCAGGCGCTCGTAAAGATCCATCGGGATCGTGTTTCCGCCTTCGGGCATAGAGTCTCCGATCTTGTTTTCTCAGGCCGATATCTGTTTCAGCCCGGTATCTGTTCAGGCGCGGTCATTGCCGAGCCTCCGGTGGGCATCGGCATCCGCAGTGCCGGGTGCTGCTCAAACCAGCCGCAGCGGAATTCCATACTGTCCAAAGCCGGATCGCCACCGCACCTCGTACGCGCCGCCGGACGCCCGACATGCGAGCACCGCGCTTGCGAACCCGAAGGTTTCCGCGGCCTCGGCCTCCTCGATGGCGTGCGAGAGAGCCTCGGAGTAGCTGCCGAAAGGACCGTAGCAATGATTTTCAGAGTGTACCAGCCACTTTCGGTGGGCGCTCGTGACGAAATAAGTAATTGTGGGATCTTGCATCTCCGAACCCTCGGCCCAGGGCAGGATTATTTTCCGGAACCCGGGGGCCCAAATATGTGCATGATCTTGTATATCAGGATTGACTATTTTGGGTGAGGGAGATTTTTCCTGAAGAAATATATTGCGCGAACCGTGCCGGGACCTCTGATTACGAAGGTGCCCCAGCGGGGCGGACCGGGCCGGAAGCCCCGGTGAATCGCCGCGATCGCAGAACGGTACCCGGGCCTTGGGACGGGCGCCGCCGACCGCAGCTTAAAAGCCGCTTTAAACGCGACCGCCTAGGGTCGTCCGGACGCCGCCCGGTGCGGCCCTGGAGGCTTGGCGATGCGATTCATCGTGGGATTCATCATCGTGGGGGGCAGCGTCCTCGGTGGGTTCACCGGCATGGGCGGGCATCTCTGGGTGCTCTGGCAGCCCTTCGAAATCCTGATCATCCTGGGGGCGGCGATCGGCTCCTACGTCGTCGCGAACCCCATGTCGGTGCTCCGCGACACGACGGTGACCATCGGCAGCCTCCTCAAGGGACGCCGCGCCGGGCGCACCGAGTATCTGGAGCTGATCTCGCTGATCTACCTCATCCTGAGGGCGGCGAAGTCCAAGGGCATGAACAGCCTTGAGAAGGAGATCGACAACCCGCGCGAGAGCCAGATCTTCTCGCAATTCCCGAGCGTGCTGCGCCATGAGCGGAGCCTGCGCTTCCTCTGCGACTACCTGCGCCTAATGTCGCTCGGCCTGGAGCGGCCGCACGAGGTCGAATCCCTGATGGACGAGGAGATCGTCACGCTGAGCCGCGAGCTGAACCAGGTCCCCAAGGCGCTTGCCGGCATGGCCGACGGGTTGCCCGCGCTGGGGATCGTTGCGGCCGTTCTGGGCGTGATCAAGGCCATGGGCGCCATCAGCCAGCCGCCCGAGGTGCTGGGGCAGATGATCGGCGGCGCCCTGATCGGCACCTTCCTGGGCGTGCTGATGTCCTATGGCTTCGTGGGGCCGATCGCTGGGGCCGCGCGCCAGCGCCGCGAGGCCGAGCTGAACCGCTACATCTGCGTCAAGGTCGGCCTGATCGCCTATCTGAACGGCTGCGCCCCGCAGATCTGCGCCGAGCACGCGCGCAAGGTCCTGTTTGCGGACGTCCAGCCCAGCTTCGACGAGGTCGAGGGCGCCACCTCCATGGCGTCGCTGGGCAAGAGCCGCGCCGACCGTCAGGCCGCCTGAGGCACCGGCCATGGCTGCGCCGAACAAGGACACGCCGATCATCCTGCGACGCAGGGGGGGCGAGCACGAGGAGCACGAGGAGCACGGCGGCACCTGGAAGATCGCCTACGCCGACTTCGTCACGGCGATGATGACCTTCTTCCTGCTGATGTGGCTTCTCAGCGTGACGACGCCGGAGCAGCGGAACGGGCTCGCTGAGTACTTCAATCCTGTGGCCGTCTCGCAGGAGCATTCGGGCGCCGACGGCATCCTGGCCGGGCGCTCGGTCGACGACAGCGGCTCTCTGACCTCGCCCCATGCCGAGGGCACGCGTTCCATTCCCGTCGCCGCGCCACCAGTGGTGGCATCCGTCGGCAAGGACGACCGCAACCCCGCCGGCGTGAAGGATCCCATGGCGGCGCCTCCCCCGAGCCCGGGACGCAAGGCCGAGCTCCGCGACCTTCTGAACGGCGGTGCGGTCGTAACAGCCGGTGTGGACGACATCCAGGCCTACATGAACGAGCGCGAGGCCGCGGCGCAGGAGCAGCGCAGCTTCGAGCGGCTCGAGCGCGAGATCGCGCGCGCCCTTTCCGCCCCGGACCTGCGCGGCGTCGCCGATAGCCTCGTGGTCCAGCAGGTCCCGGAAGGGATGCGCATCCAGATCACCGACCGGCCGCAGTTCTCGATGTTCGCGGTCGGTTCGGCGCAGATGAACGAGAAGGGGCGGCGCCTGATGCAGGCGCTCTCGACGATCCTGGCCAGCGTGCCCAACGGCATCGCGATCTCCGGGCACACCGACGGGCTCGCCTATGGCGGCGCAGCGAAGTACGGCAACTGGGAGCTATCGAGTGACCGGGCCAATGCGGCGCGCCGCGAACTCCTGGCGGCGGGCTTGCCGCCGTCGCGGATCAAGCGCGTCGAAGGGCGTGCGGACCTCGATCATCTCGAGTCAGGGAACCCGCTCGATCCCCGAAACCGCCGGATCGGACTGACCCTGCTGCGCCAGGTTCCTGCCGAGAGCCCGCATCGCGCCCAGTGAAATAGGCGCAAATCGATCTTTTAAGTCGCTTTAAGCGGGGGGCAATAAGGTTGCCTCGTCCCAAGTGCCGCCGCGGAGAAACCCGGACCTGCGACAATGACGGTCGCGAATAAGTTTGGAAGGGTAACGAGATGAGCTTGTTCACCGCCATGAGGTCCGGTGTTTCCGGTATGGCCGCGCAGGGATCGCGCCTGGCTGCGATCTCCGACAACATCAGCAATTCCGCCACGGTCGGCTACAAGCGCGCCGATGTCGATTTTTCGACCTTGATGACCGCGCAGGCCTCGGACACGACCTACGCAGCCGGCGGCGTCGCCTCCAAGGTAAAGTACGACATCGGCACCGGCGGCGCGATCGTCGGCACCGGCGTCAGCACCGACATGGCGATCTCCGGCAACGGCTTCTTCATGGTCGCCTCGCAGGCCGATGCCGCCGGCGGCCTTCAGAGCTTCGCCCTGACCCGCGCCGGACGGTTCGAGCCCGACGACGCCGGCTATCTCCGCAACACGGCGGGGCAGTACCTGCAGGGCTGGCCGCTGACATCCGGGGCGCTGCCCGCGGGTGTTCGTCGAGACGACACCGGCAGCCTCGTCTCCATCAACGTGGCGGGGCTGACCTATCAGGGCTCGGCCAGCAAGACCGTCGACTATAGCGCCAACCTTCCCGCCCAGGCGGCGGTAGGCGACACCTTCTCGACCACCTCGTCCTTCTACGACGGCCTCGGCAACGCCCAGGAGCTGACGCTGACCTGGACCAACACGGGGCCGAATACCTGGAGCGTCGGCATCGCGGCGCCGGGCTACACCGTCTCGACGCCTACCGTCGCCGGCATCACCTTCAACGCGACCGGCCCTTCCGCTGGACTGCCGACGGCCGCGATCCCGCCGATCACCCTGACCAGGGGCGCGGATACCGTCACGCTCGGCATGGATACCGTGACCCAGTTCAATGGTGACTACGTCCCCGTGGTGAACAAGGACGGTGCCAAGGCCGGACAGGTCAGCGGCGTCAAGGTCGACGAGGGTGGCAAGGTCTGGGTCACCTTCGACAACGGGGCCAGCCAGGCGCTGTTCCAGGTGCCGGTCGCCACGGTCACGAACCCGAACGGGCTGACGCCCATGGACGGGAACACCTATGCGCTGAGCAACGACAGCGGGTCGCTGTTCCTGGCCGACGCAGGATCCGGCAAGGCGGGCGAGATCCAGGGCGGCGCCGTCGAGCAGGCCAACGTGGACATTGCCGAGGAGCTGGTCTCCCTGATCGAGACGCAGCGCGCCTATTCGTCCAACGCCAAGATCGTCCAGACCGCGGACGAGATGATGGAAGAGGTCACGCGCCTGAAGCGCTGATCCCGGGCCAGTCCATGGAGTTCCCGCAATGAGCATCCAGATGGCCCTCAACGCTGCGCTGTCGGGGCTGAAGAGCACCCAGCAGCTGGCGGGCCTGACCTCCCACAACATCGCGAACGCCACGACCGAGGGCTTCGTCCGCAAGACGCTGCTGGTCAGCTCGTCCTCGATCGGCGGCATTGCCCAGGGCGTGAAGATCGGCGGCGTCTCGCGCGGCGTCGACGAGCTGCTGGTGCGCGATACGCGCTTCCAGCAGGGCCTCTACTCCGGCAACGGGGCTCGCGCCTCTGCGCTTTCGGAGCTGACCGACGTGCTGGGCCAGCCCCAGGAGGAGCGCTCCATCGCATCGGCGGTGGCGGCCCTGCGCGTCTCGTTCCAGAGCCTCTACGGCATGCCCGACAACGCCGGCGCGCAGGCGGGCGTCGTCGAGGACGCAGGGACCCTGGCCTCCCGCCTGCGCGAGACCGCCGCCGCGGTAACGGAGGTCGGCAGCGACGCGCAGGAGCGCCTTGCCGAGGCCGTCGCCAACGTGAACCAGAGCCTGCACGAGGTCAGCCGGCTGAACCGCTCCATCGCGACGGGGCTCGCCAGCGGCTGGGACGTCTCCGACCTGCAGGACCAGCGCGATATCCAGCTCGACCGCATCGCGGAGGAGATCGGCATCCGCACCTACACCGCCGAGGGCGGCGAGGTGGTGGTGATGACCCGCAACGGACAGATGCTGCTCGAGCGTGAGCTGGCCCCTGGCGAGACGCCGCTGCGAATCACTGGCGGCGCGCTGATGGCGGGTACCCATTCGCTGTCGGCGGATCCCGACCGCGAGATCCAGAGCGGTCGCATCAAGGGGCTGATCGACGTCGCCGACAGGGACGTGCCCGCCGCCCTGGCGCAGCTCGACGCGCTCGCAGAGGGGCTGATCCGCGGCTTCTCGTCGGCCGAGACGGACCCGACCCAGCCGGGTCTCTTCACGGATGCCGGCGGTCCGATCGGCGCGGTTCCGGGCCTTGCCGCCAGGATCGTCGTGAACGCCGCCCTGTCCGGCAACGCCTGGCGTGTGCAGAGCGGCGTTCAGGCGACGGCGCCTCTGGCGCCCGGCGACCAGACGCAGATCGCGAAATTCCTCAAGGTCTTCACCGATGTCGGGACCTTCGCGACACCGCCGCTGCCCACCAGCGCGACACTGGAGACCTTCGCGACTGCCTTCGTCTCGAACCAGCACACCGAAAGGGCCGCGGCCGAGAACGAGATGAAGATGCGCAAGGTCTCGGCCGACACGCTGCAGACCGCGCGGGTGAACCGCGACGGCGTGAACGTGGATACCGAGATGCAGAAGCTGCTGCTGATCGAACAGAGCTACGGCGCCAGCGCCCAGGTGATCCAGACCGCGGGGCGTATGATCGACACGCTGCTGCAGCTCGGGAGGTAGGCATGCTGTTCAACACCATTTCGACGCTGGGGCTTTCCAAGCGCACCCAGTCCGCCCTCACGCAGCTGCAGATCGACGTGACCCGCACCTCCGAGGAGCTGGGTTCGGGCAAGCATTTCGACGTGGCAGGCCGGCTCGGGGCGCGCACGAACCAAGCCATCAGCCTGCGCCACCTCCACGACCAGACGACCGAGCTGCTGACCGGGGCCTCGTATCTCGACGGGCAGATGGGCCTGATGAACGAGGCGATGACCGGGATGAACAAGGCGGCGAGCGACCTGCTCGCGGTCGCGTCCACCGGGCTGAGCCAGCCCTCGCAGACCATGCAGCAGATCCGCACGCAGGCCCGCGGCGCGCTCGAGCTGATGGTCGGCCTGCTGAACGCCAGTTCAGGCAGCGGATTCCTGTTCTCGGGGGTCGAGGTCGGGACGACGCCGGTCCGCCAGATCGACGGATCCGACGGTATCCTGCCACGCTCGCCGCTGCAGATCGTGCAGGATGCGATCGCTGCCGCGGCCGGCGGCCCGCTGCCGGTGACGGCGGCGGATTCGGTGGCGGTGGTCGCGACGCTCGACGCGCTGTTCGACGTCCGGGACCCGGCGCTGCCCGCGCCGGCGCCCCTGACCGACACCTTCGAGGGCGGGATCTATCGCGGCGCCACGGCCATGCAGCCGGGTGGCGCGGCCAATCCGCGCGTCTCGGCACGACCGGAGGATGGACGCGAGGTGCCCTATGGCATCCAAGCCAACGATCCCGCGATGCGTGACCTGCTCCAGGGCATGTTCATGCTGGCCTCGGTCGACGTGAACGCCATGGAGCTCGATGCCTACAAGCCCTACGTGGCGGCGGCGGTCGAGAAGCTGTCCGCCGGCCTGAAGGGCCTGACCGACGTTCAGGCGAAGCTGGGCGTCCAGCATGCCGAGATCGACGGGATCGTGCTGCGCCACAATGCGCGTCTCAAGATCCTGAACGAGCGGATCACGTCGCTGGAGGACGCGGACCCCATCGAGACGCAGACCAGGCTGGCCCAGCTCCAGGCGCAGCTCGAGGCCGCCATGAACGCGACGTCCATCGTCTCGCGCCTGCGCCTGACCGACTATCTCTGAGGCCGGACCGTCGATGCCCGTCCTATCCCCGACGCGCCTGCTCGCGGCGCTCGCCCTTGCGGCCGGGCTGGCCTTCGCTGGCCCGCCGCCGGCCGCGGCCCAGTCGCGGATCAAGGACCTCGTCTCGATCGACGGGGTTCGCCGCAACCAGCTCGTGGGCTACGGGCTCGTGGTCGGGCTCAACGGGTCCGGCGACCGCCTGATCAACACCCCGTTCACGCAGCAGAGCCTTCAGGGCATGCTGGAGCGGCTTGGCATCAACATCCGCGACGAGCAGCTCCGCACCCGCAACGTGGCCGCCGTGATGGTGACGGCGACGCTGCCGCCCTTCGCGCGCCGCGGCACGACCATCGACGTGAACGTCTCCACCATGGGCGACGCCACCAGCCTCCTGGGCGGCACGCTTCTGGTGACGCCGCTGATGGGTGCCGACGGCGAGGCCTATGCGGTGGCGCAGGGGCCGCTCACCGCGACGGGCTTCTCGGTCCAGGGGCAGTCGGGCTCCTCGGTCACCAAGGGCGTCCCGACGGCGGGCCGGATCGCCAACGGCGCCATCGTCGAGCGCGAGGTCCAGTTCTCGATGGAGGGCATGCAGACGGTCCGCATGGCCCTGCGCAACCCCGACTTCACCACGGCGATCCGCATCGCCGACGTCGTCAACCGCAGGCTCGGCGGCGTGCCGGCACGGGTCGTCGACCTGACGACCGTCGACGTGACAGTCCCCGCCGCCTACCGGAACCAGGTCGCGCGGATGATCGGCGAGGTCGAGCAGCTGACCGTGGCGCCCGACACGCTGGCGCGCGTGGTGGTGGACGAGAGGACGGGCACCATCGTGATCGGCGAGAACGTGCGCATCAGCCGCGTTGCGATCACCCAGGGCAACCTGACGGTGCGCGTGACCGAGACGCCCCAGGTCTCGCAGCCGCAGCCCTTCGCGTCCCGCGGCGACACGGTCGTGGTGCCGCGCACGGACATCGAGGTGAACGAGGGTGAGGCGCGGCCCTTCGTCGAGTTCGGCGGCAATGTCAGCCTGCAGCAGCTCGTGACCGGGTTGAACGCCCTGGGCGTCGCGCCGCGCGACGTCGTCGCGATCCTGCAGGCGATCAAGGCCGCTGGCGCGCTGCACGCGGATCTGGAAGTTCTCTGAGGAGGATCGGATGGAAATCCTGCCGGCAACGGCGGCGCAGGCGCCGCAGCGGCCCGACCCCGCAGCGAAGGCGGCGCGGGAATTCGAGGCCATGGCGCTCGCGCAGATGTTCGAGGCGATGTTCGAGGGCGTGCGGACCGACGGGGCCTTCGGCGGCGGACATGCCGAGGGGACCTGGCGCAGCTTCATGATGCAGGAGTACGGGCGCGCCGTGGCCGACCAGGGCGGCCTCGGCATCGCGCGCATGGTCGAGGCGGACATCGCCCGGCTCTATGCCCAGGCGGGGGACCAGTCGTGACCGTGCAGCTCAAGGACGTCATCCAGGAATTCGCCCCGCCGCCCGAGCCGCCGCGCCCGGCCGAGGCCGCCGTCGCCGCCGAGAGCGGGATCGACGGCGCCAGCGCCCTGGCCTTCGTCGCCTTCTCCGACGGAATGCTGGACCTGATCGCGCTGCTGGAAGACGAGACAAGCGCCATCGAGGCGGGGCGGCTCGACGGCCTCGGCGAGTTCACGCGCCGGAAGTCCGCCTTCGGCGAGCGCATGGCGGTGGTGCTTGCCGATAGGGCGGAAGAGGGGCCGCCGCGGCTCGACGCCCATATGCGCGAGCGCGCGGCCGAGCTGATCGCGCGGCTCGACCGTGCCGTCCAGGCCAACACGGGCGCGCTGACCGCCCTGCGCGAGGCGGTCCTCGCCGTCAATCGCAGCCTGCTCGCCGCAGCCGAGAAGGCCGCCAGCGACGGCGTCTACGGCAGCTCCGGCCACAGCCTCCGCCCCGTGGAGCTCGGCATGGCGGGCATCGACGCGCAACTCTGATACGTCCGCGGCCCGGCCGCGCCTGTTCTTTCCCTGGGAAGCCGGCGAATCGCCGGCTTCTTTGCTTTTCGGCGTGACCGGCCGAATTCACCTCCGAACAATTCGATCTTTTACTCCGGTTTAAACGGGGACTGGCAAAGTGAGCTCGTTGCCGTCGCGCCCGGAGACCCCAGGCGGTCAAACGGGAAGGCCCGCGACGAATGCAGCCCCGGCGTCAGAAAGGCGTCCGACCATCTCTCGAAAGGAGATACCATGGCCTCGATCATGACCAACGGCTCGGCGATGACCGCGCTGCAGACCCTGCGCGCCGTCACCAGCAACCTCGAAGCTGCCCAGGACCGGATCTCCACCGGTTTCAAGGTCGCCGTCGCCAAGGACAACGCCTCGTACTGGTCGATCTCCACCACCATGAAGTCGGACGTCGCCGGCTTCAAGGCGGTGTCGGACGCGCTCGGCCTCGGCACCTCGACCCTGATCTCCGCCTCCAACGGCGCCGACCAGGTCAAGGACATGCTGGTCGAGATGAAGGCTCGTATCGTTGCCGGTCAGTCCAAGGGCACCGATCCGAAGTTCATCCAGGACGAAGTCAACCAGTTCATCTCGCAGATCGAAAGCATTGTCTCCAGCGCTTCGTTCAACGGGGACAACCTGCTGAAGATCAACTATGCCGGCGACGGCAGCGCCAAGGACCAGCAGGTCGACATCCTGGCGACCCTGAGCCGCGGCGAAGCCGGCGTCACGCCCAGCTACATTACCTTCAGCCGGCAGGACATGCGGACGGACTCCATCGTCGGCCGCGCGACCATCGAGCAGGAAGTCGTCTCGACCGAAGCCGACAAGGCCTCGGTCGACATCAAGCTCGGTGCCGCCGGTGCGACCTTCATCAACGGCCAGAACCTCGGTCTGGGCGCCATGACGATGAAGTTCACGAAGGAGGACGGCAGCGTCGTCAACTTCTCGGTCGATCTGTCCGGCCAAGCCTACGACACCGACCTCGCTACGACGCAGGGCAACCTGGAGACCGCGATCAACACGGCGCTCGATGCCCAGCTTGGCGCGAACGTCGCCTCGGTCGCGTTCACCGGCGACAAGCTGACCTTCACCGTGGAAGACGCGAACACGGACACCAGCTTCACGGCGAAGATCGAGGATCTCTGGGTCGGCAGCAAGGAAGGCGATGCCTTCGGTGGCCTCGCTGACATCAAGCAGATCGACATCGCGAACAACGCCGAGCGTTCGCTGAAGGCCATCGACGACCTGCTGACCAAGGTCATCGACAAGGCCGCCGTCCTGGGCTCGATCGAGAACCGCGTCGAGATCCAGACGAACTTCGTCTCCAAGCTCGTCGATGCCATGAACAAGGGCATCGGCCTGCTGGTCGACGCGGACATGAACGAGGAATCGAGCCGCCTGCAGGCCCTTCAGGTCCAGCAGCAGCTCGCCACGCAGGCCCTCTCCATCGCGAACCAGGGCCCGCAGAACATCCTGTCGCTGTTCCGCTAAGCCAGGTCCGGCCGCCGGCTTCCGAGATCCGGAATCCCGGCGGCCGCCCATGGAACCGGCACGCCACCCTTCCAGAACGGAAGGGTGGCGTGTCTGTTTTCTTTAAACTTATGTACGGGTATTTGATCTTCGCGGTTTTTCATGCCGTTTTAATTGGCGGACGGTAGATTTTCTTTCATCCTCGCCACTGAGGGGTAAGAAGAATGAGCATTGCCGCCTATCAGCAGACCATCGCCGAGACCGAGGACCCGCGGGCGATGGAGTACCGGGTCTTCCTGAAGGTCACGCTCGAGCTGGAGAAGCATCTCGGCTCGGGCTCCGTCACCGAGGCGCTGAAGACGGCGCTGGCCCGGAACATGGAGCTCTGGAGCGCGCTGCGCGCGGACCTGATGGACGAGGACAACCTGCTGCCGGAATCCCTGCGCGCCGGGCTGATCTCGCTGGCCTTCTCCGTCGATCGGCACACGCCGCGGATCATCGCGGGAAAGAGCGACGTCCGGCTCCTGATCGACATCAACCGCGCGATCATGCAGGGGCTCAGGGGCATCGCGCATGCGGAGCCCGCGGAGGCATTCAATGGCGCTTAAGCTCCGTCTCAGGCCGCACGAGAGGGTGGTGATCAACGGCTGCGTCGTTCAGAACGCCGGCCGGCGCTACACGCTCACCATCGGGAATTTCGCCCAGATCATCCGGGGCTGCGACCTGCTGCAGGAGGACGAGGCCGATACGCCGATCCGCCGGGCCTATTTCGTGATCCAGAGCATGCTGCTCGACCCGAAGTCGGTCGAGCAGTACGGCGAGGTCATAGCCGGGATGATGGCCAAGCTGTACGTGGCGCTGCCCAAGGCGGCGCACCAGGAGCAGATCCTGCGGGCGATGGATCACGTGGGCGAGCGCGACTACTACAAGGCGCTGGCTTGCCTGCGTCCCGTGATGGCCTACGAGGAGACCGTCCTGCCGGGCGTCCGCCCGCTTCGCCCGCGCGTGGACGGCAGCGTCGGGGTGGCGGAGGGAAGCTGATCGGCCACTCGGCCGGCGCACCAGGGAGCAGACCATGGCGAAATCCATCGAGCCCGTCAGCGGGGTCACAACCGAGCGGTCCAATCCAGGGGTCGATGCGGTCCTCAAGGCCCGGGAGCGCCAGGCCGAGCTCGACCGTGTGAAGTCCGAGGAGGTCGCTGCCTCCGGCCCGGCCGAGGAGGGCGCCGCCGATACGTCGGGAAGCCGGCGGGACCCCCAGGTGCGTCCCTACCGCGTCAGCCTGGATCCCGACACAAAGCGTCTCACCACCGAGGTGCTGGACCGGGAGACCGGCGAGGTGATCCTGCGGATCCCGCCGCGCTATGTCGATCCCGAGGACGCGCTCGATCGCGACGCTGGCGAAGCCGACCGCAAGGACCTCGAGGCATGAGCACGTTCCAGGACCTCAGGACCGTTCGCGCCCGCATCGGCAGCTTCACGACGATGATCGAGCGTGACGCGCAGACCCGGCGCGAGATCGCCTATTTCAAGGCGAACATCGGCAAGGTCACCACGGCCGACGCGCTTCTGAAGGACACGAAGCTCTATCATTTCATGATGGAGGCCTTCGGCCTGGAGAGCCAGATCTTCGCCAAGGCGCTGATGCGCAAGGTGCTCAGCGAGGGCGTCACGGACGAGGACGCCATGGCCAACAAGATGACCGACCCGAAATTCAAGGAGATCGCGACGATCTGCGGCTTCAAGGAGGCTGGCGGCACGTCGCTGAAATCCCCCGTGGTCGTCCAGGCCATCGTGGACCGGCTGGTCCGCACGCGCCTGGAGGTCAAGCAGGGCGAGCAGAACGAGGCGGTGCGCCTCGCGCTCTACTTCGAGCGCAAGGCGCCGTCGGTCAGCAACTGGTACCAGGTGCTCGGCGACAAGGCGATGGCCGAGGTGGCGCTGACGGCGCTGGGCATCCCGCGCGAGATGCTGGCCAGCGACATCGACAAGATCAAGGCCAAGCTCGAGGCGAAGTTCGACATCAAGGACTTCAAGGATCCCGCGAAGCTCGAGACGTTCATCGGCCGGTTCGCGGCCATGAGCGATCTCGGCAAGGGGCTTTCCGGCACCTCGGCGCCGGCCGTTCCGCAGATCACGCTGTCGCGGCGCGCGTCCGTCGTCGCGATCGATCCCTCGATCACGCTCGCGCTGCTGAAAGTGCCGCGCTTCTGATCCGGCGGGGGCCGGGCGGAGGCGGGGCGGGGGAGCGCCCGCCGCCGCCCGTGCCTCGGTGATCCATACCGGATCAGCTGCGCGCCGTGGCTCGCCCTGCCTGCATCTCGTAGAGTGCGGCCAGGGTCCGCGGATCCGTGCCGCCCGTCGGGCCCGCAGCCGCGGGGAGCACCGTTGCGGAGCTTTCCGTCGGGCCCTGCGACAAGGCCTCCCTGGCCACGGCCGTGGAGACGGGCAGGGCAGTCTTCGCCGGTCCGCCCGCCATCCATGGCAGGCCCTGTGGCGCCGAAGCCGTTTCCGGCGCGGCCGCGCCGGCGCCGCCCGCGAGGCCGGCCAGATGCCCGCCCAGGCTGTCGCCGGTCGCGGCCTGCAGCGCGAGGGACGCTGCGCCGCCCAGCAGGCCGAGCGGTCCGCCGAAGAGGAACCCGCCCGCAAGCCGGCTCGCCGCCGAGATGCCGTCGCCCGTCGCCGCCTCGTAGACCAGTGAGACGCCGGGGATGTGGTGCAGCGGGTTGAGGGCGTCGATGATGTCCTCGAAGGCTGGCGCGGCCTCCGCCGGCGTCTCGGCCTTGGCGGGCGCGCGGGCGGGGGCGGTCGCCGCCAGCCCGCGGGCGGCCAGGCCAGTGTCTGCGGTCATGGGGTCTCCATGTGGCTGAGCGCCAGGATCTCCTCGAGCCCGGCGAATGTCCCTTCGGACGGGGTGCGGTCGTCCTTCCACTGTGTGAGGAAGGTCTCCAGCAGCGGGTGCAGGGCCACCGCCTCGTCGACCTCGGCGTCGGCGCCGCGCTTGTAGGCGCCGATGCGCACGAGCTCGCGCATGGCTTCGTAGGTCGCGGCGAGGGCCTTGGCCTTGCGCATCACTTGGTTCTGGTGGGGCGTGTGGCAGGCCGGAAGCGTGCGCGAGACGCTGCGCAGCAGGTTCACGGCGGGGTAGCGGCCGAGCTCGCCGATCCGGCGGTCCAGCACGATGTGCCCGTCGAGGATGCCGCGCACCGCGTCAGCCACGGGCTCGTCGTGGTCGTCCCCGTCGACGAGCACGGTGAAGATCCCGGTGATGTCGCCCTGCGCCTCGGTGCCGGGGCCGGCACGCTCCAGCAGGCCCGGAAGCTCGGCGAAGACGGTCGGCGGGTAGCCCTTGGAGGTCGGCGGCTCGCCGGCGGCCAGGCCGATCTCGCGCTGGGCCATGGCGAAGCGCGTCACGCTGTCCATCATGCAGAGCACGTGGGCGCCCCGGTCGCGGAACGCCTCGGCCGCGGCCAGCGTGAGAAGGGCCGCCTGGCGGCGCATCAGCGGCGGCTCGTCCGAGGTGGCGACGACGACGACCGACCGGGCCAGCCCCTCGGGCCCGAGATCGTCCTGGATGAATTCCTGGACCTCGCGGCCGCGCTCGCCGATCAGGCCGATCACGTTCACGTCGGCATCGGCATGCCGGGCGAGCATAGAGAGAAGGGTCGACTTCCCGACGCCCGAGCCCGCGAAGATGCCGAGGCGCTGCCCGCGGCAGATCGGCACGAAGCAGTCGAGGACGCGCACCCCAGTGTCCAGCTTGGCGCCCACGCGGCGCCGCGTATAGGCCGCGGGAGGCTGGCGGCGGAGCGGCGCCGCGGTGTCGCCGCTCGGCAGGGGGCCCTTGCCGTCGACCGGTCGCCCCAGCGCATCGACCACGCGGCCGAGCCATCCGGGACCCGGCCGGGGCGCCGAGAACTCGCCCGCGGTGTAGCCGAAGCAGCCCTCCGCGACGCCGTCGAGGGACTCGAAGGCCATCAGCAGCGTGCGGCCGTTCCGGAAGCCCACGGCCTCGCAGAGGACGCTCCGCCCGTCGCGCGCCTCGACCCGGCAGCGGTCGCCGACGCCCAGCAGCCGCTGCAGGCCGTCGAGCTCCAGCGTCATGCCGACGGCGTTGCGGACCTCGCCGCGCCAGACCGCCGAAGGAAGCCGCTCGATCCCGTCCGCAAGGGCTGGCAATGCGCGCATCTGTGAAGGGCCCGTCCCGATGTTGCTCGGGTAACCCTAGTCGAGCCGGTTTAAATCCGGCTTTAAACCGGCTGCCTCATGGTCTGACCGTCAAACGGAGGTCGACTGCGATGGACATCGGCGGCATCTCGCTGTTGAAGGTTGCGGGTCAACGGCTCGAATACTTAGCGCAGCGCCATCAGGTCATCGCCGAGAACGTCGTGAACGCGAACACGCCGGGCTATCTGGCGAAGGACCTGAAGCCCTTCGACGGCATCATGAACTCCCTCCGGCCGGTCACGACCGCGCAGACCGACGCCCGGCACTTCACGGTGTCGGCCGCGGGGAGTACGGCCCAGGAAGCGCGCCGCGCGGAATCCTGGGAGGTCGCGCCCGACGGGAACAGCGTGTCGCTGGAGCAGGAGATGATGAAGGCCAGCGAGACGCGCGAGGCTTACACGCTGGTCTCCAGCCTCTACCAGAAGAGCATGGGGATGCTGCGCGTCGCCTGGAGCGCGCGCGGCGCCTAAACCGAGGGAAGCATCCGGATGATCGTCGATCCGCTGACCGCCACCATGCGCATCGCCGCCTCGGGCCTAGAGGCCCAGGGAACGCGCCTGCGCGTCGTGGCCGAGAACATCGCCAACGCCGACAGCACCGCGACGGTGCCCGGCGGCGACCCGTATCGCCGCAAGACCATCGCCTTCTCGACCGCCATGGACCGCACGATCGGGGCCGAGACAGTGCGGATCAAGCAGATCGGGGTCGACCGCAGCGACTTCCAGCTCGTGCACGATCCCGCGCATCCCGCGGCGGACGAGAACGGCTACGTCAAGCGTCCCAACGTCACGACCCTGATCGAGATGATGGACATGCGCGAGGCCAGCCGGTCCTACGAATCCAGCATGGTCATGATCGAGCAGGCCCGCTCGATGATGACGCGCACCGTCGACATGCTCAAAGGCTGAGGACACCGATGCTCGACATCTCGATCGGCCGCGTGGCCGCCGCCTATGCCGCCAACCGCTCGGCGAATGTCGGCGAGGCGCTGGCCCTCCGGCCCGTGGCGCCGCCCGCGCCGGCCGCCGCAGCCGAGACCGATTTCGGCGCCTTCATCGACGAGCAGATCTCCCGCACGGTCCAGACCGTCCAGAAGGCCGAGAAGGCATCGCTGGCCGCCGTCGCCGGCAAGGCGAGCACGCAGGAGGTCGTCCAGGCCGTCATGGCCGCCGAGGTGACGCTCCAGACCGTCGTCGCGATCCGAGACCGCATGGTGCAGGCCTATCAGGACCTCACCCGGATGCCGATCTGACATGGCCCGGGCAAGCGCCGTGCCGGCGGGGCCATCATGAACGAGGCCGACGTCCTGGAGGTCCTGCGCTCGGGCATCTGGACGGCGCTGCTGATCGCCACGCCCGCCCTGCTGGTGGCGCTGGTGGTCGGCGTGACGGTCTCGCTGGTGCAGGCGCTGACGCAGATCCAGGAGATGACGCTGACCTTCATTCCGAAGATCGTCGTCATCCTGGTCACGACGGTGCTGTCCCTGCCTTTCATGTACGGTGCGCTGGCCTCCTATTCCGAGCGTCTCGCCGACATGATCGTCGCCGTGGACTGACGGGACCCATGGCGCCGCCGCCGATCCGCGGGATCGCGTCCGCGCTGGCGGCCTTGGCCTTTATGGCCGGCGCTGGCGCCGCCGGGGCCGAGATGCCTTCGGCCGCGATCGGCGCCTGGTCGCCGCGCTTCTTCTCGGCCCCCCGGCCGCAGCAGCCCGTGCAGGATGCCCTTCCGGACGAGGCGGCCTGCGTCGCCGCCATCCTCGACGCCGAGCGCGAAGCCGGCATTGCCGACCGCCGTCTCCTGGCCATGGGCTTCACGGAGGCAGGGCGCGCCCTGCCGGACGGACTCTTCACGGTCTGGCCCTGGACGGTGACGGCGGAAGGCAAGGGGCGGTTCTTTCCCGACCGGCCCAGCGCCGTGGCTCATGTGCAGAACCTGCTCGCCAGCGGCGTCCGCTCGGTCGATGTCGGCTGCCTTCAGGTGAACCTGCGCTGGCATCCCGACGCCTTTCCCGACATAGAGACGGCCTTCGATCCCGCCGCCAACGCGCGCTACGCCGCGCGCTACCTGACGGCGCTGCGCGGCGGGGCGGCGGGCGATCTCGGCGCCGCCATCGGCCGGTATCACAGCGCGCAGTCCGAGCGCCAGGACGCCTATCGCGCACGCGTCCAGGGCAACATGCGCTGGGTCTCGGCCGCCGAGGACTACGTCCAGGCCCTGGCCGCGCTGCCGGCGCGCCACAATCCCGGGCAGGGGCGCGGGCCCGCGCCGGCCGAACCCTGGGCCCTGGGGCGCGGCCATCCCGACCGCGGCCGGCTGGTCTTCCTGGCCGGCATCTATGCCAACGGGCCCGCGCGGCCGCTGCTGCCCGGCCATGGCGGCTGAGCCGCCTTAAATCCCGGTTTTACCCGGCCTCCCTAGGATCGAGGTCGAGGGCCGGCGCCCATTCCCAACTCGGCTGCAGCACGCAATGAGTCTTACCGGCAATCTCCGCGCCAGGGCGGCCACGCTCGGCGATATCGGCCTTGCGAACCGCGAC
Organism: Arenibaculum pallidiluteum; assembly: GCF_017355985.1. Lineage (GTDB taxonomy): Bacteria > Pseudomonadota > Alphaproteobacteria > Azospirillales > Azospirillaceae > Arenibaculum > Arenibaculum pallidiluteum. The sequence continues at coordinate 793,078 of NZ_JAFIQU010000001.1, read as the reverse complement.
GTCCTGTTCGCCAGCGCGATCATGGCCGTCCTCACAGTGCTGTTCCTGCCCATCCCGACCTGGCTGCTCGACCTCGGCCTCGCGGTCTCGCTGGCGCTGAGCGTCCTGATCCTGATGGTCGCGCTGTGGATCGAGCGCCCGCTGCACTTCTCTTCCTTCCCGGTGATCCTGCTGGTCGTCACGGTGCTGCGCCTCGCGCTGAACATCGCGTCGACCCGGATGATCCTGAGCGAGGGGCACACGGGCACTTCGGCGGCCGGGCACGTGATCGAGGGCTTCAGCCGCTTCCTGATGAACGGCAACTTCGTCATCGGGATCATCGTCTTCTGCATCCTGGTGGTGATCAATTTCGTGGTCATCACCAAGGGCGCGACCCGCATCGCCGAGGTCGGCGCCCGCTTCACGCTCGACGCGATCCCCGGCAAGCAGATGGCGATCGACGCCGACCTGTCGGCCGGCATGATCGACGACGTGGAGGCGCGCCGCCGGCGCAAGGAGCTCGAGGACGAGAGCTCCTTCTTCGGCGCCATGGACGGCGCATCGAAGTTCGTGCGCGGCGACGCCGTGGCGGGCCTGGTCATCACCGTCATCAACGTCGTCGGCGGGATGATCATCGGGATCGCCCAGGAGGGCATGCCCTTCGCCCAGGCGGCCTCGACCTACACGATCCTGACGGTCGGCGACGGGCTCGCCAGCCAGATCCCAGCGCTGATCGTCTCGCTTGCCGCCGGCCTCCTGGTCACCAAGGGCAGCAACCGCGGCTCGACCGACCAGGCGGTGATCGGGCAGCTCGGCGGCTATCCCAAGGCGCTGCTGGTCTCGGCCGGCATCATGTCCATGATGTCGCTGACGCCCGGGATCCCCGCCGCGCCCTTTCTGCTGCTGGGCGGCGGCTTCGGCGTCGCGGGATGGTACATCCCCCGGCTGCGGGCGCAGCGCGCCGCGGTCGAGCAGCAGGCGACGGAGGCCAAGGCGCCGAAGGTCGCCGCCGAGGAGCCCATCGAGGAGCTGCTGAAGGTCGACGACGTCCGGGTGGATCTCGGCAGCCAGCTCGTGCCGCTGATCGTGGACCGGAACGGCGCGCTGACCAGCAAGGTGAAGACGCTTCGCAAGCGCTTCGCCAAGGAGTTCGGCTTCATCCTGCCAGCGGTGCGGATCAAGGATTCCAGCTATCTCCCGCCCAAGGGCTATGTGATCAGCATCATGGGCGTCGAGGCCGCCCGCGGCGAGGTGCGGCCCAAGAGCCTGATGGCCATCGACCCGACCGGCGGCCAGGCCGAGGAGATCGCGGGGGAGCTGACGCGCGAGCCGACCTTCGGCCTGCAGGCCCGCTGGATCGATCCCTCCCGCCACGAGGAGGCGGTCGCCAAGGGCTACACCGTGGTCGACTGCGAGAGCGTCATCACCACCCACCTGACGGAAGTGATCAAGGATCACCTTCCGACGCTGCTGACCTACGGCGCCGTCCAGAAGCTGACCGAGGGGCTCGGGCGCGAGTACCAGAAGCTGCTCTCCGATCTGGTTCCGAGCCAGGTCACGCTGGTGGTGATCCAGCGCGTGCTCCAGACGCTGCTGGCCGAGCGCGTCTCCATCCGGAACTTCCCGGCGATCCTGGAGGCCGTCGCCGAGGCGGTGATCTGGACCCGCAACGTGACGCTGGTCGCCGAGCATGTCCGCGGCCGGCTTGGCCAGCAGCTCTGTCAGGCCCTGGCGGGACCCGACGGCTTCGTGCCGGCAATCACCCTGGGCCCCCAATGGGAGCAGGCGCTGCTCGAGCACATCCAGATCGAGGGCGAGGACCGCCGCTTCACGATGCCGCCGAGCAGGGTGCAGGAATTCCTGAACGCCCTGCGGCAGAAGATCCAGCGTCATGCAAGCCCCCAGCAGTGGCCGGCCCTGCTTGTCTCGGCCGAGGTCCGGCCCTTCGTGCGCTCGCTGCTGGAACGGGTGAGCCCGATGACCCCGGTCATCAGCCATGCCGAGCTGCACCGCAAGGTGGCGGTCAAGACGATCGACCAGGTCTAGGGGGCGCACTTGGACTCCCTGGAGGCCCTGCTCAGCATCGAGGTCTACCGCAGCTTCCTGGTCTTCGCGCGCGTCGGGGCGGCGCTGATGCTGATGCCGGGCTTCGGGGAGGTCGCCGTGCCGGCCCGTCTGCGCCTTGCCATGGGCCTCGTGGTCTCGCTCGCGCTGACGCCCGCCGTGCCCGCCCTGCCGGTCTCCGTGCCCGCCGAGGGAAGCGCCCTGGTGGCCGAGATCGGGGGCGAGCTGGTGGCCGGCCTCTTCCTCGGCGCCGCGGCGCGGCTGTTCCTGGCGGCGCTCCAGGTCGCGGGGATGCTGATGGGGCAGGCGATCGGCCTTGCCAATCCCTTCACCCCCATGGGAACCGGCTTCGAGGGCGGCACGGTCGTCTCGGGCGCCCTCATGATCGCGGGCATCGCCTTCGTCTTCGCAGCCGACATCCACTACCTCATGATCGAAGCGATCCTGCGCTCCTACGCGCGGATGCCGGTCGGGGCCGCCGTCGAGACCCAGGCGCTGGCCCACCGCTTCGCCGAGCTCACGGCGTCGTCGTTCCGGCTCGGCGTCGGCTTCGCCGCCCCGTTCATGGCCTTCGGCGTGATCTTCAACCTGGCCCTGGGGCTCGCGAACCGCATGCTGCCGAACCTCGCGGTCTTCTTCGTCGCGACCCCGGCGATGGTCCTGATCGGCCTGACGATGTTGAGCGCGACCGCCATCGCCACCATAGCCGGCTTCGGGGAGGCGCTCTCGGGCCTCCTCGCCGCTCCCTGAGGGCGCCATGTCCGGCGAGCGCGACGACGACCAGAAGACGGAGGAGCCGACCGAGAAGCGGCTCCGCGAGGCCGTCGAGAAGGGCAATGTCCCGCGCGCCCGCGAGATGGGCTCGCTCGCCATGATGGCCGCCGCTTGGCTCGCCGTCGCCATGGCGGCGCCGGGCTCCGTCGCCGCGCTCGGCAAGGCTCTGCTGCCGCTGATCGAGAACGCCGACGACATCCGGCTCGACGGCGGCGCGCAGGACGTGCTGGGCGGCCTGCTGGGGCTGATCGGCCGCGTGGGTATCGCCCTCCTGCCGGTGCTCGGCCTGCTGGTGGCGGGGGCGCTGGTCTCGGCCTTCTCCCAGGGGCCGGTGCTCGTGGCGTCGGAACGCATCCAGCCGAAGCTCTCGAACATCTCGCCGATGGCGGGATGGCGGCGGATCTTCGGGCGCATGGCGCTGCTGGAATTCATGAAGAACCTGGTGAAGCTCGGCGTCGTGGCGGCGGCCGGGTGGACCGTTGTGCGTCCGCTTCTCGACCGCACGGAGGCGTATGTGGGAGTCGACATCTCCGGTCTTCCGGACCTGCTGCGCGATCTCACCCTGCGCCTGCTCCTCGCCGTGCTCCTGGCGACGGTCCTGATCGCGGGCGTCGATCTCGTGTGGCGTCGCCTGGAATGGCGCAAGAGCCTGCGCATGACGCAGCAGGAGGTCCGGGACGAGTTCAAGCAGATGGAGGGCGATCCGCACATCAAGGCGCGGGTCCGCGAGGTCCGGCGCGAGCGGGCGCGGCGGCGGATGATGGCTGCCGTGCCCAAGGCGACGGTGGTGGTCATGAACCCCACCCATTTCGCGGTGGCGCTGGAATACGAGCGCGGGCGCACGCCCGCGCCGCTGTGCACGGCAAAGGGTGCGGACCTGATCGCGCTGCGCATCCGCGCCATCGCCGAGGAGCACGGGGTCCCCGTGGTCGAGAACCCGCCCCTGGCGCGTGCCCTCTACAAGGTCGTGGAGGTCGACCAGCCAATTCCCGCGGAGCATTACCGCGCGGTGGCCGAGCTGATCACCTATGTGATGCGCCTTGGCGGCCGGCGTGCCTGAGCCCTGGGCGGCGGCGCCTGCGCCCTATCGCGGCAGGGCCAGCGCGACCGACGGGGCCGGCGCGGCGGAGATGCCGTGGCGCTCGATGGGGCCCGGAACCGTCAGCGCGTAGGCGCCGATATAGCTTGCCGGGCGGAGGCCATCGGGCTCCAGGTAGCATTCGGGGTCGGCAAGCGTGTCGTAGCACCAGACCTGGACGACCGGCGGCGGGGCCGGCTCGCCCGTGCCGCATCCCGCGAGCCCCGCCGCCAAGCCAAGCGCCGCAAGCATCCGCACGCCGTTCATCGCCGCCTCCGCTCCTTCGCCCAGGACCGCAACGCGTGGCGGGGCGGAAGGCTGCATCGCGAAGGCGCGGTGCTCCGCCCGGGGAGGATGCGACCGGCCTATGCCGGGACCGGATTGTGCGCGGTGTATTCGCCTGCCGGATGTGCCTGACCCGGCGCCGCAAGCCTGACGGTGGCGATGCAGCCCTTGCTGGTGGCGAACTCGACCGTGCCACCGACCTGCCGGGCGAGAATCCGCACGAGCGTGGATCCGATTCCGCCGGACGGCGAGGCGCCGTCGCAGCCGATGCCGTCGTCGGCGATCCGCAGAACCATGCCCTGGCCCTCGTTCCGCAGCGACACGGTCACTCTGCCCGGCCGCTGGCCGGGGAAGGCGTGCTTGAGGGCATTCGTGACGAGCTCGTTGACCAGGAGTCCCAGCGGCATCGCCAAGTCGAGACGGCAGGGCGACGGGTCGGCCTCGACCGTCATGGTCACGCCGGGGCGACCGTTCACCGCGACGATCGCGTCGCACAGCGCACGCAGATAATCGGCAAGATCGACGCGCCCCAGACCGCCCGATGCGAAAAGCCGTTCGTGCAGCCGTCCCATCGCTTCGATGCGGCTCGAGAGCGCCTCGATCCGCCGCCTCCCGCGATCGCCCTCGGGCAGGTGGCGGACTTCGGTCCTCGCGAGGCTCAGCATGATCTGGAGGTTGTTCTTGACGCGGTGGTTGATCTCGTGGACGAGCGCGGTCTTCTCCTCCAGCAGGATCTCCTTCTCGCGGAGCGAGGTCTTCAGCTCCTGGTCCGCCAGTTGATAACCCGCGGCATAGCGGCCGATCGCGTTCGACAGCGTCGCGATTTCCCGGTAGTTCCGGCCGGCCGGGAGGTCGGGCAGGGTCCCGAGCGGAGCACATGCCACCGACCGTGCCATGGCCTGGAGCGGTCGCGCCACCCAGCCGGCGAGCAGGTAGCCGAGGCCGATGGCCAGTAGGCTGACCGCGGCGCCCCATGCGAGCACGCGGTTCCTAAGGGCGGACACGGGCTGCATCGCCAGTTCGGCGGGCTCTCGGACGACGACGCGCCAGCCGAGCCCGGGATAATCGCGATAGCCGCGGGTCGACGCCATGCTGGTCAGGTACTCGGGCCCGTCCGGCCACACCAGGGTGGCGGCGCCGGTGGACCCTGCAGCCGCTGGGTCCGCGGCCTTCCGTCCCATCAGCGGCCGCGGACCCAGGATGATGGTGCCGTCCGTGGACAGGATCATCGCCTCGATCTCGCGTGCCGGATCCATTTCGCCCAGGACCGACCGCTCGATCTCGGCTGCCCAGGCCCAGCTGAGATGGGCCGAGATGACGCCGATGACCTCGCCGGTCTCGCTCGTCACGGGCGCCGCGAGGTCCACGAAACGCGGCGGCTCCGGGTCGCCGGGAAACAGGATCTTCGCCAGCACGATCGCCTCGTGCACGTCGCCGACATAGGGGCGCTCCAGACCGTTCCGCCACCATCCCCGGGCGCTGACATTCGCGCCCTCGAGCACGCGCCCGGTGGAGGCCTGGAGGATACCGTCCGGCGTGATGAAGCCGATCCAAGGGTAGTGCGGGTAGGTGTCCTGGAGCCGCTGCACCACGGCGCGGCGCGCGTCCGCCGACGCGGTGGGAGACCGGATCGTGTCGAGCGAGGCAGCGATCTGCATGTCGCGCCACCGCTCGAACATGCCGCGGTCGAGCTTGTCCGCGACCTGCTGCGCAAGCGCATCGAGCTTTGCGGTGATCTGGCCGTGGAGCCTGCCGGTCGCCTCGGCCTGGATCAGCATCGCCGTGCCGACGGTGAAGAGCAGCCCGATCCCGCCGAGACAGGCCGCCAACAGAGCTTTCAGGTTGACCACCACTCCTCCGACGGGACCCGAGAGCACGGCCCGGCACATGATTGGTACCATAGTATGAAATCGAAAGGGGAGGTCGTCACCGGCTGTCCCGCGCGTGGGCTCCGACGATGGCGGCGGACGGTCACGGCCTGCCGGCTGCGGCGTTTTAAGCGCTTCTCAATAGCTTTCGTGCGAGGAAGCGGGGTATGCGTGTCAAAACCCCGGCAATCCAGGGCGCCCGATGGCAGCTACGGACGATCTTTTCGATGCGTACCGCTCCGACCGGGAGCGGCGCCGCGCTACGCTGGAAGGCGAGGGCTATGCCCAGGCGCTTGCCGCGAACGTGCGGCGCGCCTTCTCGCTGATGGAGAAGCTGGCGGCCGAGGTCGGGGATGCGCTGGCGACGGCGGGATACACGATCAAGCTCGCCCACGGCGTGATGGACCGCAGCGCCTACATGCGCGTCGACCGCACTTCGGAGGGCTTCCTCGACTACCTCCGGAGCTGGAGCGCCGTCCGCACGGGGCAGCCTCCGCAGGGCCTCCATTGGGAAGGCCAGATCACTGTCAGGGACTATCGCGGCTCAACCGCCGAGATCGGACTCGGCGTCACCATCGAGCGGCCGACCGGCGAGGAGGATGCCGATGCCGCCTTCGTCGAGTTCTGGACCACGGGCGACGGCATGCAGATCCCGAGCGGCGCCAAGGCGTTCCAGCGCGCCATCGTCAACTCCGTGATCCGCCTGGAGGATTCGGGAGCCCTGCGCTCCCGCCAGCCCAGGGCCTGAACCGGCTCCGTCCCGGCGCCTAGGTCCGGCCGGTCTTCGCGGGCGCAATCAGTTGGCGTCGCTCGTGGTGCGGCTCCCCGCCGGCCAAGCCCGGAGCGCCGCGGCGGCCGCCGCGCGGAGTTCGGCGGCGGTGGCGCCGTCCAGGGCCTGGACCGAGATGCCCTGCAGGACGGCCGCGAAGAAGCGCGCGAGCGACGGCGCGTCCGTCGTTTCCGGCAGCAGCCCCTCCTCGACGTCCCGTGCGATGCGGCGCTGCAGCGCCTCGCGGAGCGATGCCCGCAGCCTCCTGAGCTCGGCCACCAGATCGGCATTCTCGGGGGAGCTCATCAGCATGCCGCTGGAGATCATGCATCCCAGCGGCCGGCCTGGCGTCGTGACCGCCGCGATGCCGCGCTCCAGCATCAGGCGGGCGGCATCCTGGCTCGACGGCGCCGCGGCGATCTCGTCCGGGCTCATCCCGTTGGATCCATAGTGACGCAGCACCTCGCGGTAGAGATCCGCCTTGCTGCCGAAGGCGTGATAGAGGCTCGGCGCCGCGATCCCGATCGCCTTCGTCAGATCGGCGACGCTGACGCCCTCGTAGCCGTGCCGCCAGAACAGGTCGAGCGCGATATCGAGCGCCTCGTTCCTGTCGAAGGTCGCCTGCCGGCCACGGCGGCGCGGGGACGCATCATGGGGTTTGGTGGAGGAGGAATCCATGCGCGTCAGGATAGCCCCTTGACGTTCCGCCGCAAGCAGGCTTTCTTTAGTAGTCACTAAATAAATGGAGCAGCCCAATGGAAACCCGTGATGGCATCGACCGGCGGAGCCTGATGCTAGGCATGGCGGGGGCGGCAGCCCTCACGACCTTGGCGCCTCCGGTCCTCGCACGCGCGGGCATCGCCCAGCCGCCCCTCGCCCAGCCGGCAGCCCCGCGCGAGCCGTTCATCGCCCGGTCGGCAGACGGCACGATGCTCTCGGGCGAGGCGCAGGGCGATCCCGGCGCGCCCGAGATCCTGTTCATTCACGGTCTGCGCCAGAGCCGGCTGAGCTGGGACAAGCAGTTCGCGGATCCCGCGTTGGCGGGCTTCCGCCTGGTCCGCTTCGATCTCCGCGGCCACGGGGATTCGGACAAGCCGCGCGCGCCCGAGGCCTATGCCGATGCCGGGCTCTGGGGAGAGGACATCGCCGCGGTCATTGCCGCCGCGAAGCTCCGCCGTCCCGTGCTCGTGGGCTGGTCGCTCGGCGGGTTCGTCGCCGGCGGATATCTCCGCTCCCATGGCGGCTCACGGGTCGCGGGGATCAACCTGGTCGCCGCCGTCACCAGGCTGTCGCCGGATCTTCTCACGCCGCTTGCGGGCACCTATGCCCAGACCACCATCTCGCACGATCTCGGCGAACGCACCGCCGAGACCGCCAGCTTCCTTGGCGCCTGCTTCCACCGGCAGCCGCCGGCCGCCGAGATGCAGCGCATGCTTGTCGTCAACGGCATGGCGGAACGAGCCGTCGGCGAAGGTCTCGTCAGGACGAGCACGCCCGACCTCGAGCCCGACTTCCAGGCCTATGCGGGTCCCATCCTGCTGACGCACGGGATCCACGACCGGCTGGTCCGCCTGGCGATGTCGGAGAGGATCAGGGCGCTCAAGCCGGACAGCCGTCTCTCGGTCTACGGCGAAAGCGGCCACAGCCCCTTCTTCGAGGAGCCGGCCCGCTTCGGCCGGGAGCTTGCCGCCTTCGTGACCGCCGCGGCCGCGGGTTGAGGGCGCCATGACGAAACGGGACCCCGGCGTCACGGCGGAAGGCGGCACGGCGCCACTGTTCTTTCCGGGCTTCCGCAGGCTGGACGTCGATGCCGGCGGGGTCCGTTTCGCCGGCGTGACCGGCGGCGTCGGCCCTCCGCTCCTGCTTCTCCACGGCTATCCGCAGACGCATATCGCCTGGCGCAAGGTGGCGCTGGACCTCGCGCGCAGCAACACGCTGGTCATTCCCGACCTGCCGGGCTACGGCGCCAGCAGGCCCCATGCGATGGCACCGCGCTGGACGAAGCGGCGGGCCGGGGCGGCGCTGGTGGCGCTGATGCGGGCACTCGGGCATCAGCACTTCGCACTCGCCGGGCACGACCGCGGCGCGCGCGTGGGCTACCGTCTGGTGCTCGACCATCCCGGCACCGTCGTCCGCTTCGCCTCCCTGGCCGTCATTCCGACGCTCGACGCGATGCTGGCGGTCGACTTCCGCTATGCCCGCAGGAGCTATCACTGGTTCCTGCTGGCGCAGGAGCATGACCTGCCCGAACGCCTGCTCGCCGCGGCGCCGGACGCCTTCATCGATCGCGCCTTCGCGTCCATGGGCGGGGGCAGCGAGGAGGTGATCGAGCCCGCGGCGAGGGAGGCCTACCGCGCCGCCTTCCGGGACCCGTCCGTGCGGCACGCGATATGCGAGGACTATCGCGCCGCGCTGGACGAGGATCTCGCCCACGACGAGGCGGACCGCGCCGCGGGACGCAAGCTGGACTGCCCGGTCCTCGTGCTCTGGCCGGGTTCCAGGGAGAGCGGCGGCCGCGGCCCGGTCGAGACCTGGAAGGCCTGGGCCGACGAGGTCGCGTGTGCCGTGACAACCGGCGGTCATCTCCAGCCCGAGGACCGCCCGGCCGAGGTGGCTGCGGCGCTGGTCCCGTTCTTCGCGGGCGGGGCGGCCGAACGCATGTCCGGCGACGCGGATATCTGGTAGCCCGGAGCTCACTGCGCCCGACTTGCCCTAATCGATCAGGCGCCCCTCGGGGTCGAAGAAGGGCGACGCCCCGCCGAAGTCGCCGATCACGGCCGTATGGCTGCGGATGCCGGCCTCCGCGTCCCAGAGATGGATCTGGAAGCCCGGCGGCTCCATCACGAAGGCCGAAGGCCCGTCCTGGGTCAGGTCCAGCGCGACCTGATGTGCGACCGACGGCGCGGTGGAGGCTAGCGTCCCGCCGAACCGCGCCTGGATGGGCCGGTGGATGTGGCCGCAGAGCACGCGCTCCACGTGAGGATGCCGGCGTAGCACCTCGTCGAAGGCCGGAGCGTTTCCGAGGCCGATCCGGTCCATGTGGGCGATGCCGGTCCGGAAGGGCGGATGATGCATCAGGATCGCGGTCGGCGCCCCGGGCGCCTCCGACAGCCGGGCATCGAGCCATCGGAGCCGCTCGTCGCAGAGCATCCCGCCCCCCTGGCCCGGAACGACCGTGTCGAGCGCGATCAGCCGCAGCGGCCAGTTCTCGACCGCATAATGGAGGAAGCCGCCGTCACGCGGCAGATAGTCGTGGTCGGCGAAGGCCGCGGCGAGCGGTGCGCGCTGGTCATGGTTGCCGGGGATCACGTAGAGCGGCAGCGTGAGCGGCTTCAGCAACTCGCGCAGGAGCGCGTATTCCTCGGGAAGGCCGGCGTCCACGAGATCCCCGGTGATCACCACCACATCGGGCTGCGGATCAAGGCGCAGCAGGGCGTCCACGGCGGCCCTGAGGTGGAGCGCCGTGTCCACCCTCCTATAGGCGAGGCGCCCCGCGGGCTTGACGTGCAGATCGGTGAGCTGGGCGATGAGCATGGCGGTCACGGGCTCAGGATGCGGGAGGGATCGATACGCAGCCGGATCTGGTCGCCGCGCGCGAAGGGCCGGTGCGGGTCGGTGTCGATGGTCAGCTCCGTTCCGTCGGAGGTTTCCGCCACGAGGCGGGTACGGTCGCCAAGGAATACGGCCGCGGAAATCCTTGCCGGTAGCGTGTAGCCTTCGGCACCCGCCTCAGGCTCGACCGTGAGATCCTCGGGGCGCACCATCACCTCGACCGGCCCCATGGGGCCGGACCAGGGCAGGGTGGCGCCGCCGATGCGGAGGAGTCCGCCGCCACCCTCGGCCGGAAGGCGGTTCATGGTGCCGACGAAACCCGCGACGAAGGGGCTCGCAGGGTTGCGGTAGATCTCGCGCGGCGTGCCGATCTGCTCGATCCGTCCCTTGGACATCACGACGATGCGGTCGCCGAGCGCCATGGCTTCCGCTTGGTCGTGGGTCACGTAGACGGCAGTGATTCCGAGATCCTGGAGGAGCCGGTCGATCTCCAGCCGCAGCGTATCCCGCAGCTTTGCGTCCAGCGCCGTCAACGGCTCGTCCAGGAGCAGCACGCGCGGGCGGACGACCAGCGCCCGGGCAAGGGCGACCCGTTGGCGCTGACCACCCGAGAGCTGGTCGATGCGCCGGTCGGCGAGCGGGGCGATATGCGTCATCTCCAGCATCTCGCCGACGCGCCGGGCTCGTTCCAGGCGCTCGATTCCGCGCACGCGCAGCCCGTAGCCGACGTTCTCGGCGACGGTCATGTTCGGGAAGAGGGCATAGCTCTGGAACACCATGCCGACGTTCCGCCGCTCGATCGGCAGCGCCGTGACGTCCTCGCCGCCGAAGACGACGCGGCCGCCCGCGTCCGGCCACTCCAGGCCGGCGATCAGCCGCAGCAGCGTGGTCTTCCCGCAACCGGACGGGCCGAGAAGGACGAGGGTCTCGCCGCCCCCGATCTCCAGGTCCACGGGATCGAGGACCCGGACGCCCCCGTCGAAAGTCTTGGCGCACCGGATCATGCGGATCGGGACGGGTTCGAGGTGAAAGGGCTGGGTCACGGCTTGGCCTTGCGGGTTCGCGGGCGTCCTGTCGCGCCGAAGCGCTGAAGCAGGACGAGACACGGGATGATGATCACGAAGAACACGACGGTGTAGGCGCTGCCGATCTCGATCCGCAGCGAGGCATAGCTGTCGGCGAGCCCGACGGGCAGCGTCTTGGTCAGCGGCGTATGGAGCAGCCAGGTCAGGTTGAACTCGCCCACGGAAAGCGTCAGGACCATCAGCGACCCCGCCAGGATCCCTGACCGGCAGTTCGGCAGGACAACGCCGAAAAATCGCTGGTGGAAGCGGGCGCCGAGGCTCGCCGCGCCCTCCTCGAGCATCCGCAGGTCGATGGAGCACAGCACCGCGAGCACCGACCGGACCATGAAGGGCAGGGTGAAGAGGACATGCCCCACGAGGATGAAGAGCCAGCTGCGCCGGAAATCGCCGAAGCCGCCATAGGCGACGATCAGCGCCAGCGCCGTGGCGAGGCCGGGAACGGCGACCGGCATCACCAGCAGCTCCTCTATGGCGCGGGCGATCCGGCCGGGGCGGCGCGCCAGCACGTAGGCCGCCGGCACGCCGAGGACGAGGGTGCAGGCAAGACAGGCCAGCGCGATGCGCAGGGACAGGAAGATCGTGTCGGCGTACAGCCGCCAGACCTCGCCGATCCAGCGCAGAGTGACGCCGCCGCCGATTCCGACGAAGTAGTTGGCGGTGATCCCGGCCATGATGGACAGGCAGACCGGAACGATCAGGAAGGCGCAGACCAGCAGCGTGAAGCCGAGCTGCAGCCAGAAGGCGATGGGGCGCGACCTCATGCGATCACCCGGCCGCCGCGACGCTGCTGCCGGCGAAGTTGCGGGCGAGCGCCAGCGCCACCCAGGTGACGAGGCCCAGGACGAAGCTGAGCGCGGCGGCCGTGGCGATGTTCGCCTGCAGTGTGAACTCGGTGTAGATCGTCATGGGAAGCACCTCGATCCGGGTCGCCAGGGTGAAGGCGGTGCCGAAGGCACCCATGGCCGTGGCGAAGCAGATCGCGCCGGCCGACAGGAAGGCGGGTTTCAGGGCCGGAAGGACCACATGCGCCATGACCTGCCAGGGGCGCGCGCCGAGGGAGCGCGCCGCCTCTTCGAGCCGGGGGTCCAGTTTCTCCGCGGAGGCCATCACGGTCAGGATGACGCGCGGGATCGAAAAGTAGACATAGCCCAGGAAGAGGCCGGTCATCGAATAGGCGAAGACAAGCCGCTCGCCTGTCAGCGCGCGCGAGACCTCGCCGACGAGGCCCTGCCTTCCGGCCAGCATGATCACCATGAAGCCGATCACCACGCCTGGGAAGGCCAAGGGAAAGGTCAGCAGCGCCACCAGCAGCGAGCGGCCTGGAAAGCGGTTCCGCTCGAGGAACAGGCCGGCGGCCGTCGCGATCGCCAGCGTGACAGCCGTGACCGCCAGGGAGAGCAGCACCGTCGAGACGAGGCTGGAGAGATGGGCCGGGTTGGTCAGCACAGAAAGGTAGGCCGACCACCCGGCCGCACCCGAGCCTCCGATCGCGAAGAGACGAGCCAGGGGAACCAGGAAGAATGCCGAGAACACCACCGCGGCCGGCGCGAGCATGCCCGCGAGCAGGACGGCCTCGCGCCGGCCGGTCAGCCGGAGAGAAGGCGTGGTTCGCCCGCGCCGCGACCGCAACGGCAGGGCTCCCGCGCCGCTTCCTTCGCCCCCGGTCGCCATCAGCGAACTTCCGCCTGGTAACGGTCCATGAAGCCCTTCTGCGCCGCGGCCATCGCGGTCAGGTCGACGGCCTTTGCGCGGGTGTAGTCCGCGGCCGGCAGGAACTTCGCCGCCGCATCTGCCGACAGGGCCGAGGCCCGGACGGGACGCATGAAGGCATTGGCCCACAGCGACTGGCCGCGGTCCGACAGCACGAAGTCCAGCACCTTCTTCCCGCTTTCGGGGTTGGGGCCGTCCTTGACGAGGCTCATGACATAGGGGACGGACACCGTGCCTTCGGCGGGGATCACGAACTCGACAGGGGCCTTGTCCGTGTACTTGGCGCGGTAGGCGTTGAAGTCATAGTCGAGCAGGATCGGGATCTCGCCGGACAGGACGCGTGCGTAGGAGGTCTGCTTCGGGACGATCGGGTCGTTCTTCTGCAGGGCCTTGAAGAAGTCGATCGCCTTCGAGAAGTCCTTGTAGCTGCCGCCCATGGCTTCGTTGACGGCGACCGCGCCGACATAGCCCACCGCCGCGCTGGTCGGGTCGAGATAGCCCACCATGCCCCTGTAGTCAGGCTTCATCAGATCGGCCCAGGAGCGCGGAACCGGCTTGCCACCCAGGGCGGCCGTGTTCACGAAGAAGCCCAGAGTGCCGGAGTGGATCGTGAACCAATGCCCCTCGGCATCCTTCATGTCCGTGGGGATCTCGTCCCAATGCGCGGGCTTGTAGGCTGCCGTGACGCCGGCTTCCTTGGCCTGGATGCCGACCGAGCCGCCGAGATAGACGACGTCGGCCACGGGATTGGCCTTCTCGGCGATCAGCGCCGACAGCGACTGGCCGGAGTTCTTGTTGTCGTGGGGCACCGAGATGCCCGTGACCTCCTTGATCGCCTTCAGCTGCGCCGCCCAGTCGGCCCATTCCGGCGGGCAGTTGTAGCAGATGGCGCTCTGGGCCCGGGCCGTACCGGCGGCAAGTGGTGCTGCGAGCGCCGTGGCGACGGCCATGGCCGCCAGGAGCAGTCTTCGCGACATGGTGATCCTCCTCTGTATCGCTCGGATGACTAGGGCTGCGGTGACGGGGCCGGTCCGAGCGACCCCCCGTGCCGGAGCGTGAAGGGCAGGGTGAGCGGCGGGGCCGGCGGCGCCCCGTCCAGCCTCGCCAGAAGTCTCTCGAACGCCGCCTCGCCCATGGCGCGCGCCGGCTGGACGACGGTCGCAAGGCTTGGGCGAAGCAGGCTGCCGAAGCCGATTCCATCGAAGCCCGCGACCGATACGTCGTCCGGGATGCGAAGGCCGAGATCGTGCAGGGCGCCCATCACCGCCAGCGCCAGCAGGTCGTTGGAGCAGAAGAGAGCGGTCGGCCGACCCGATCCCGTCAGGGCGGAGCCGAACCCTCCGCCGAGGCGCAGATCGTCGAAGGCGACCTCGATCACGGGCCCAGGCGGCAGGCCAGCCTCGTTCAGCGCCGCCATGAAACCCGCATGGCGCTGCCTGGACCTGTCAGAAGCCAGAAAGCGCCCCGCGATCATGCCAATCCGCCGATGGCCCAGGGCGATCATCGCCGAGACGACCACGCGGGCAGCGGCGATGTTGTCCACGGCCACGGCCGGGCGGCAGGTAGCCTCCGGAAGGTTGTAGACGAGTTCGTAAGGGGTTCCCGACCGGTCGAGCTTCGCAAGGGCAGCGCTGCGGTCGGCATCGGCCACCGTCACCACGAGCCCCTCTACGCGATGGGAAAGAAGGCTCTCGATCTCCGCATCCTCGCGTTCGGCGTCATAGCCCGTCGCGGCAATCAGGACCGAGTAGCCCGCGCGCCGTGCAGCCGCCTGGATTCCGCCGACGCTGTCCGCAAAGACGGGATTCGAGAGGGATGGGATCAGGACGCCGAGGACCCGGGTCCGCGCGATCTTCAGGCCACGTCCGAGTCTGTTCGGGCGGAACTCCAGTTCCGCGGCCGCCGCGCGGACCTTCGCCGCGGTGACCGGGTTCGCGGGAACGTCGCCGTTCAGCACGCGCGAAACGGTCGCGATCGAGACACCTGCTCGTGCCGCCACGTCGCGTATCGTTGCCAGCCGCGCCATTCCCGCTCCTGCCTGGGTGCGGGCCGGACGCTAGAGCCGCGACGTTTCAGCCGCGTGACACGCTGGAAACGTTTTCATGAAACGATCCGGTACATGGTCCGGTACATGGATCGAGTCGCCGGACCGGCGTGTAACGAAAACGACATGCAATATTCATGGATTAATCCGCGAACTGCTCCTGTGATCCTCTGTTGGCATCCGAGCGACCACTTGGCGGGGCGATCAGGATGCTTAAGGGCATTTTCGGGAACGTCTTGCGGCTGCTGCGCCGGCGCAGGGCAACCTTGGGCCAGGTCACAGCCGCCATGGTGCTCGCGTCCGCCTGCATGGCGGGAGTGGCCCTGGCGCAGGACGACACCCCGGGGCAGGGAACGCAGCCCGTCGACTGGGTGTCGGTTGCCATCGGGTTCGCGGCAGGACTGTCGCTGTTCCTGTATGGCGTGACGCTGCTCTCGGAGCGCCTGCGGGAGATCGCGGGGGACCGGATGCGGCGGACCCTCGAAGCGTCTGCTCGCAACAGGGTCGTGGGCGTGGCGACGGGCACCGTCGCTACCCTCGTCCTGGACAGCTCGTCGGTGACGATCATCGTCCTGATCGCCATCGTGAATGCGGGGCTGCTGACCTTCGCCCATGCGCTGCCGGTGATCATGGGCAGCAACATCGGGACGACGCTTTCCAGCCAGCTCTTCGCGCTCGGGATCGACGAGTATGCGCCGCTGGGACTGCTCGCGGGGCTGCTGGTCACGGTGCTGTCGAAGGCCGAGCGCTGGCGCCGCGCCGGCATGATCGTCTTCGCTCTTGGCCTGATCTTCTTCGGCCTGAACGTCATCGGCGACGCCGTCAGGCCGCTGGAGGATCAGGCGGCGCTGGTGCGCTGGATGCAGAGGATGGAAACGCCCCTGCTGGGGGCCGCAGCGGGCTGCGCGATCACCGTGCTGATCCAGTCCTCCAGCGCCACCATGGGAATCGTCATCATGATGGCGAGCCAGGGCCTGGTGAGCCTCCCGGCCGGCATCGCCATGATGCTGGGTGCCGAGATCGGCACCTGTGCCGACACGCTCGTCGCGACGCTCGGGCGTTCGCGCGACGCCGTCCGTGCGGGCGTATTCCACCTCGCCTTCAACGTCGTCTCCGTGGCCCTGGGGCTCGTCTTCATCCAGCAGCTCACCGGCTGGGCCGTTGCCAGCGCCGGCGACGTGGCGCGCCAGATCGCCAACGCGCACGTCGCCTTCAACGTCCTCGGGACGCTGCTCTTCCTGCCGTTCACGGCAACGATCGCGCGGCTTCTCTCCCGGGCGATCCCGGACGGCCGGACGGAGCCGATGCCGCCCGCGGACGCGGTTCCGGCCCGGCAGGCGCGGTGACGGCTCAGCGCGCCAGGCGGGTCTCGGGAGCGCGCGTCTCGACCAGCTTCCCTTCCGCCGCACGGCGGTCGCCGGGAAGCTGCCGGCGCTGCATGATCGCGCGGGTGACCTCGCGGGCCTTGGCGTCGGCCAGCTCGGCGATGATGGGGGCGGAGCGGCGCTCCGGCAGCCGGTCGAGCAGGTCGATCACCATGTCGGTCTCCAGATCGCCGAAGATGCGGGCCGCATCCTTCGGCTTCATGGCCTCGTAGATCGCGACCATCCGCTTCAGGTCCTCCTCGGCGAGGTCGGAGCGCTGCTGCATCAGCGCCTCGACATCGCGCTTGACCGCGCGCAGTCGGTCGAGCTGCGTTCCAATCCGCATCTCGGTGGCGGAGAGCACGGCCTCGGCGTCGGCAAGCCGCCGCGAGCGCCTGTCGATCTCGCTGCGCTGGTCGGCGATGGCGCTGGCGAGCGCGGGATCGCCGCAGTTCGCGAGCGGCCCCGCCGGCAGCTGCGCCGATGGCAGCGATGTCGCCTGGGTCTCGCCCTGCGGTGCCGCAGGAGCCGGCGCCGCCCTGGCGCCCGAATCCGCGGCCGCCTTCAGGTCCTTGGCCCAGGGGCGGTCATGGGCGCCGAAGCCGGGGCTGACCTGCTGCGCGAATGCGGGGAACCCCTCGACGAGGCTGCCGAGCTTCAGCGGCAGCACCAGCATGAGGGCGACGAGGGTGAGCGGGATGACGCGCAGCATCGGTCAGGTCCGGGCGGGCAGGGTGCGGAGCGCGGCGTAGAACTCGCCGACGCCGAGCCGGTTCTCGGTTTCCGGGCGGCGCGGGGCCGCGGCCAGATCCGCCGGCGAGATCTCGCGGAACGGCATGGCCGCCGCCTCGCGCGGCTCCTCGGCCGCCGCCTCGACCTGGCTGCGCAGGGCCTCCATCAGCGCGGCCCGGGCCTTCTCGCGCATGTCGGCGGTGACCGGCGGCTCGGCCGCCGCGGAGGGCGCTCCCGACGCGACGGCCATGCCATCGACCTTGGCGGGGGCCGCCGCATCGTCCTCGCCGGGTTCGGCGCTGGCGCGGGGATCGGGCGTGACGGCCGGCGCGGCTGCTCGCTGCGGCCGGGTCGCCATGCCCTCGTCGAGCCGCTTCAGAAGCTGCTGGGCGTGGCGGCGGGAATCGTCGAGCCGCGCGGCCGTGCGCTCGCAGGACCCCAGCAGCAGGCCAACCTCCTCCTTCATCTCGGTCGCGCGCTCGACGGAGCTGCCGAGCACCGCCGCGACCTCGGTGGCCGAGCCGACGAGCCGCCGCACCGAGGCGTCGGCCTCGTCGATATCGCGGGCGAAGCCCTTGATCAGGGTGCCGAGCTCGGACTGGCCGTCGCGCAGCACGCGGAGCCGCCGGTTGACGACCACCATGTAGCCGGTCGCCGTGACCAGCATGACCGCAAGGAAGGCGTCAATGAGATAGGAGACCATCGATCAGCTCTCCCCTGGTGTCCAGGTCCGTGTCGATCTTGACAGAGATGTTCTCTGAGCGCTGGCCCATCCGGCCCGCGAAGAGGGGCGTCTCGCCGCTGACCAGGATCACTTGGTTGTCCGGACTGATCCGCAGCTTCAGCGAGGTGCCCTTCTTCCAGGCCAGCACCTCGGCGAGCGGCACCTCCATCTGGTGGAGGACGGCGATCATGTCGAGGCGCGTGCGCTGCAGCTCCGAGCGGAGATGGGTCTCCCAGACGGCGTCGCGGCCGAACTTCTCGCCCATGAACATCTGGACGAGCTTGTCGCGCACGGGCTCCAGCGTTGCGTAGGGGATCACGAGCTCGGCATGGCCGTGCCGGCCATCGACCTCGATCCCGATGCGCACGCGGATCGCCGCGTTGGTGCCGCGGGTGATCGCCGCGAATTGCGGGTTCACCTCGAGCCGGTCGAAGAGGAAGTCGACCTTGGTCAGCGGCGCGAAGGACTGGGTTAGATCCTGCAGGATCGTCTTGACCAGGCGCTCCGTCAGCTTGCGCTCGACCGAGGTGTAGGCTCGCCCCTCGACGCGGCCGGGCCTGGAGCGGCGGCCGCCGAGCAGCACGTCCATCATGCAGTAGATCAGCGAGCTGTTGACCGAGACGAGGATCTGGTTGTCCCACTGCTCGGCGCGTGCGACGCCGATCAGCGCGGGCAGCTCGATGGTGTCCAGGAACTCGCTGAAGCGCACCCAGTCCACGCGGACGAGCGTCGCCTCGACATTGCCTGAGGTGAGCTGGCGCAGCGAGCCGTTCAGCAGCCGGACCATCCTGTCGAAGACGATGTCGAGGAGCGGCAGCCGATCCTTGTTGATGGTCGTCGAGTTGACGAGCCGCTGGATGGCATCGACGCCGGGCTGCATGCCTCCCTGACCAGGTCTGTCCCCGAAGTCGAGCAGGTTGTCGATCTCGGCCTGGTTCAGCTGTTTGTCGATGCCCATGGCCGCGGCCATGTCGAGTTCTTCGTCATCCGGGACGTTCGGATCGCTCATGACTGGTCCCTACTGCGTGAGGAAGCTTCGGATCAGGACGTCGGCGACGGCATTCTCGCCGAGCAGCAGCGCCAGACGCCGGCGCATCTCGACACGCAGGCGGAACAGCCCGGCCGATCCCTGCATGTCCGTGTCGTCCAGCCCCCGCAGGTATTCCTGCAGGGCGCTGACGACCTTCGGCTGGTCCTGGGTGAGGAGGGCGCGGCGCTCCTCGGTCGTCGCCAGCGTGATGCCGATCTTGAGGTGCCTGGATCGCGAGGCCGGGTGCAGGTTCACGATCATATCCGGCAGCTCGACATAGGCGTGGACGGCGGCGCTCTCGGTGCGCGGCGCGAGCAGGCGGTCCAGCCCGCCTTCGCCTGCCGAAAGACGGAAGCCCGCAACGGCGGCTCCGACCACCAGGCCGGTGCCCACGAACGCGAGGACTAGGCGCCGCAGCGGCAGCGCCAGCAGCACTCGGCCGGCGCGCCCAGGCGTCGTATCCGCGCTGCCCACGCGGAGTCCAATCGACCGAAGGGTAGTTCCAGCCATTACTGGACAGCCTGCACAATTTTAAATGAAATCGACTTCAAGCTGCGGCTCCGGTGACTGGGACT
Organism: Arenibaculum pallidiluteum; assembly: GCF_017355985.1. GTDB lineage: Bacteria > Pseudomonadota > Alphaproteobacteria > Azospirillales > Azospirillaceae > Arenibaculum > Arenibaculum pallidiluteum. The sequence continues at coordinate 773,445 of NZ_JAFIQU010000001.1, read as the reverse complement.
CTGTGGCGCCTGTCGGATTTTTTACGCGCTTTAAAAGCTGTCTCGATAGTTTCGGCGTGCCCGTCACCGAAGTTATGGGCGCCGATTTTCGGAAACTTTAAAGCTCGGAGCGGCCGTCGTGAGCAGTCTCCTGGACACCCTGCGGACCCTGGGCCGGATGCGCCTGATGGCGCTCGGCGGCGTCGGTCTCGGCATCGTCGTGGCCGTGGGCGCCATGGCGGTGCTGCTGTCGCGTCCCGCCATGATGACCCTCTACTCGGGGCTCGACCCCGCCGAGGCCGGACGTCTCGTGAAGGCGATCGAGGAGACCGGTGTCCCGGTGTCCCTGGCGCACGAGGGCAGCGCGGTGATGGTGCCGCAGACCGATGTGGCGCGGGTGCGCATGGCGCTGGCCGAGAAGGGGCTGCCGTCGCGTCGCGGGACCGGATACGAGCTCTTTGACAGCGACAAGCCGCTGGGCATCACGAGCTTCATGCAGAAGGTGAACCGCCTTCGCGCGCTGGAAGGCGAGCTGGGGCGGACCATCGAGACGCTGTCGGGGGTCGATGCGGCGCGGGTCCATCTGGTCCTGCCCGACCGCGAGGCCTTCTCGCGCGATGCTCCGGTTCCCACTGCCTCGGTCCTGGTGCGCATGCGCGGCAACGGCGCCCTGGAGCGCCGGCAGGCACTGGCGATCCGGCACCTGGTCTCGGCCGCGGTGCCGAGCCTGAAGCCCAGCTCGGTCACCGTGATGGATTCCGCGGGCGAGGTCCTGCTGACCGAGGAGGACGGCGGCGGCATCGCGGCTGCCCGCAACGAGGGCCTGCGCGCCTCGACCGAGCAGCGCCTGAACCGCGCAATCGAGCAGGTCCTCGCCGCGCGGCTCGGGCACGGCAACGTGCGTGTGCAGGTCGCGGCCGAGCTGGAGACAAAGCGCGAGGTCCTGCGCAGCACGACCTTCGACCCCGCCAGTCAAGTCGTGCGCTCGACCCAGACCGTGGACAGCCGCGAGCGGAACACCGACGCGGCGGGCCAGACGCCGACGACGGTCGAGCAGAACCTGCCCCAGCGCGACGTCCGCGCGCAGCCGCAGCCCGCTCAGTCCAGCTCCGAGACCACCCGCCAGGAGGAGACCGTCAATTACGAGGTCTCGAACGTCCAGCGCGAGACCATGATCGAGCCCGGCGACATCCGCCGCCTGACCGTCGCGGTCCTCGTCAACGGTCGAACCTCGACAACCGAGGACGGCTCGCGCGTCTACGAGCCGCGCAGCCCCGAGGAGCTGGCGAAGCTCGCGGAGCTCGTCCGCTCGGCGATCGGCTTCAGCGAGGCACGTGGCGACAAGGTGACGGTGGAGAACCTGGAGTTCACCGACCCCACGGTGGCACTGCCGGAGCGCGGCGTCAGCGAAGCGGTGATGGACACGCTCTCGCGCAACGTCATGACGCTGATCCAGTGGGTCGTCCTGATGATCGTCATGGCCATGGTGATCCTGATGGGGTTGCGGCCGCTGATCCAGCGGATCGCGCCGCCGGCCGCGATCCCGGACGAGGGCGCCGCGGAGGGCGCGGCCATGGCCGCCGGGGAGCAGCCCGCGCTGCAGCTCGCGCCGCCGCAGCCCGGCGCCCCGGCGGCGGCTCTGGCCGCCCCCAGGGACGGGGACGCGGTGCCGGAGCTGCCGCCGCAGGAGCTCGGCGAGACCATGGACCAGCTCATCGAGCTGCGTGCGGTGGAGGGGCGCGTGCGCGCCTCGTCGATCCGGCGCCTCGGCGACATCGTCGACCAGTATCCCGACGAGGCGATCAACATCCTGCGATCCTGGCTTTACGAGGAGGCGGCGTAAATGGGGTTCCCACGCTACGCGTTCGACCAGCGCTTCGACGATCCGCCGCCGGCAAGCTTCCTCGACCCCAGCGCGCAGCCCAATCCTCAATCCGGTCCGCATCTCTCCGTACCGCAACCCGCGCCGGCCCCCGAGCCGGATCCCGGTGAGCTGCTGCGCTACACCGAGATCGACATGACCTCCGCGGTCGCCCGGGCCGAGCTCACGGCCTTCTCCGAGGGCTACGAGCGCGGCCGCGCCGATGCCGAGGAAGAGGCCGCCCGCCGGGCCGAGGCCCGGCTCGGCGACCTGATGGCGACCTTGGCGGACCGCCTCGCCGAGCTCGGCGGCAAGACCGACGAGATCGATCGTCTGCGCGAGGCGGAGGGCGCGGCGGTGCTCGGCGCGCTGGTCCGCCAGCTCGTGCCGCGCCTGCTGCGCCAGCAGGCCGAGGAGACGCTGGCCGGGCTGGCGGCCGAGGCGCTGCGCGTCGCCGGCCGGCGTCCGGAGATTGCGATCCACGTCCATCCCGATTTCGTCGAGCCGCTGAGGCGGCGGCTCGATGCCGGCGGCAAGGGGTCGGCTCCGCGCGTCGATGTCCGGCCCGACATCCGGCTGGCTCCGGGCGCGGTCGAGGCCGACTGGGAGACCGGCGGCCTCTCCTACGATCCAGCCGAGATCGAGCGGGGGATCGCCGCCCTCGTGGATCAGGCCTGCCCCGCGCCGGCTGAATCCGGCTCAACCCAACAGTGACGAGAGACGATCATGGCAACGCTCGAGCTTGAGACCCTGTCCGATGACGCGAAGCCGGCTGGCGCCGAGGGCGGTGAGCCGCTGACCGCGATCTACAACGTCCCCGTCCATGTCCAGGTGGTGCTCGGCCGCACGTCCATGCCCGTGTCCCAGCTCCTGCGGCTGGGACGCGGCGCGGTCGTCGAGCTCGACCGCAAGGTCGGCGAGGCCGTCGAGGTCCTCGTGAACCACCGGCTCGTCGCGCGCGGAGAGGTCGTCATCGTGGAGGACCAGCGGCTCGGCGTGACGCTGACCGAGATCGTCCGCTCGGATTTCGGCCTGGACTGAGGTCGCGGATGCCGATCCCTCGCGCCGGCACGCCCCGTCCGCATCCGCGGATCGCGGCCGGCATCGTCCTTGCCCTTGCGCTGCTCCTGGCCGCCCCCGCGGCGGCCCAGTCGCTCAACATCGACGTCGGCGCGCTTGGCCGCGACCTCGGCGATGCCAGCTCCCTGTCCGGGCGCATCATCCAGGGCATCGTCGTCATCACGGTCCTGAGCGTGGCACCGGGTCTGCTGATCATGGTGACCTGCTTCACGCGCATCGTGGTGGTGCTCTCGCTGCTGCGCTCGGCCATCGGGCTGCAGCAGTCGCCGCCGAACATGGTGCTGATCAGCCTCGCGCTGTTCCTGACGCTGCACATCATGGGCCCGGTCTTCGACGAGGCCTGGCGCGATGGCCTCCGTCCGATGCTCGACGAGCAGGTCACGCAGGAGCAGGGGGTCGACCGCATCATAGAGCCCTTCCGGACCTTCATGGCGACCCATGTGCGCGACAAGGACCTGGCGGCGTTCCGCGGCTTCTCGGCGCGTGGGGTGGCCGGTCAGGCGGACGCGGTCGCAGGGGACCCGGCCGTCCGGGAGGCGGCGGGGCCGGTCGACTTGCGGGTGCTGATCCCGGCCTTCCTCCTGAGCGAGCTGCGCCGGGCCTTCGAGATCGGATTCCTGCTGTTCCTGCCGTTCCTGGTGATCGACATGGTGGTCGCGTCGGTCCTGATGGCCATGGGCATGATGATGCTCCCGCCCGTCATGATCGCGCTGCCCTTCAAGATCATCTTCTTCGTCCTGACGGACGGCTGGTTCCTGATCGCAGGCAGCCTCATCCGCTCCTACACGGGCGGGTAGGGCGGACGGCAGCGGCACTACACGCGGACATGATGCCTAGGCGGAGTGGCAGATGGGCAACCCAGTGAAGATCCGGGACAACTACAAGAGCCTGAGCGGTGCCGAGAAGACGGCGATCGTGTTCCTGACGCTCGGCGAGGAGCGCGGATCGCGCCTGATGGAGCGCCTGGACGAGGACGAGATCCGCATGGTCAGCCGGGCCATGGCGGGGCTCGGCAACGTCACCTCGAATCTGGTCGAGGCGCTGCTGCGCGCCTTCACCGAGCGCTTCGCCAGCGCAGGGTCCGTGATCGGCTCCTACGAGAGCACCGAGCGCATGCTCCAGCGCTTCCTGCCCGTGGACCGCGTAACCGAGATCATGGGCGAGATCCGCGGACCGGCCGGTCGTACCATGTGGGAGAAGATGTCCAACGTGAACGACGGCGTGCTCGCCAACTATCTGAAGAGCGAGTACCCGCAGACCACGGCGGTCGTCCTGTCCAAGATCCGAGCCGAGCATGCGGCGAAGGTGCTGCCGCTGCTGCCGCCCAAGCTGCGCTTCGAGGTGATCGAGCGCATGATCCAGCTCGAGGCCGTGCAGCGCGAGGTCCTGATGGACCTGGAGGCGACGCTGCATGCCGAGTTCATGACGAACTACGCGCGCACCCACGGCCATGACGCGCATGAGCGCATGGCCGAGATCTTCAACCGGGTCGACCGAGATACGCTGAACGACATCCTCGGCGACCTCGAGCGCAACCTCCCGGATTCGGCGCAGCGCATCAAGCAGCTGATGTTCACCTTCGAGGACCTGATGCGGCTGGACCAGGCTTCCCTGCAGACCGTCATCCGGCGCTGCGACCCCGGCCGGCTGGCGATCGCCCTCAAGGGCGCCGAACCCGCCCAGCGCGAGCGCTACCTCTCGGCCATGACCGATCGCGGCCGTCTGATCATGGAGGACGAAATCGACAACATGGGGCCGCTGCGCATGCGTGACGTGCACGAGGCCCAGTCCGAGGTGGTGCAGGTCGCAAAGTCGCTGGCGGACGACGGCATCATCGTGATCCCGCAGGCCGGCGAGGCCGAGGCGGTCGTTTATTGAAATCGAGGTCCTGCGGGCTGCGCGGGGCCTGGAGGCGCTCATGACGGGCTTCTATGACAAGCGCCGTGCCTTCCGCGAAGCGCTCGAGGACGCAACCGTGTCCATCGACGGGCGCCTCTACCCGCTGCTGAACTGGAGCCGCGGCGGGTTCCTCCTGGGCGCCTGGACCGTGCCCGCCTCGCCGGGCGACCCCGTTGCCGCGCGCCTTCGCCTGACCCTGCGGGGCCGGGTGCGAGAGATCCCGGTGGCGGGAACCGTCGTTCGGGTCGACGCCGGAGCACGGCAACTCGCCATCCAGTTCCGGGACATGCCGGCGGAACTGCGGACGCTTCTCGACGAGCACTTCGACCCGACCATCGCGCTGAGGATCGCCTCGGCGAGCGTCGCCTATGGCGAGGCGGCCATCGTGCCGGACCATGCCGCGGAGCCATCCCCGGCTGCGCACGGCGCTATGCCGGCGGATTTCGAGGCCGTGCTGGAGGAGGTCGTCCGGTCGGCGCCGCAGGAGAGCCCGGTCGAAGCGGAGCTGTTCGATGCCTCCGCCGAGCGGATCGCCGGCGCCATGGCCTGCCTCAAGGCGATGCGCGTGGCCGTGGCCCGGCGCCTGCACCCGGATGTCAAGATCGACGACGGCAGCGTCGAGCTGCGCACGCGGCTGCTGGTGGAGCTTTGGCAGGTCATCGACGAGATGGAACGAACGGTCCAGGATCGCGGCGCCAGCGGCGGTGGGGTGGAACCGCGCAAGCTTCGCTAGGACGGTGTCCAATCCGTGCCCCTGTGTGAAGGACGGGCCTGCACCAAAGAACGGCCAGCTACTTCCGCGGGTGCATGGGCAGGTCCGCGCCTGAAAGTTCAGCCATGGGGCGCCATATGCTATCCAGACGCTCCATGGAGGCTTCCTTGAAATTCCTTCCGATCCTTGCGCCGGTCATCGCGGTGCTCGGGCTCGCCGCCTGCTCGCAGCCGGCGGTGCAGGCTCCGACGGCTGCGCTGTCACAGCGCGTATCGACGCTGTCCCCGAACCCCTGCAGTGACAAGACCGCCAGCGCCCTTGCTGGTGCCGGCGTCACTGCCGATCAGGTCGACAGCATCTACTACCAGCCCATCATGGGCGGAATCGACCAGGACCAGCTTGTCGGATACATGGCCTGGACCCGGCTGCGCAGCCAGCCCGGGCACCTGATCACGGACATGGAGACCGACGAGCTGGGCTCGTACTGTCGGGTCCGCACGGTCTACACCCGCGGCGGGCTCGAACTCGCCGGCGTTCCGTCCTTCTGAACGGCGAACCGGGCAGCCGGCGCTGCCGGCTGCCCGTAAGGAAGAAGGGCCGGGCTTGCGCCCGGGCCTTTCACTTCGGGATGGTCTGCTGAAAGGCCCTCGAGGATAGGGCGAGATCGAGGCCGAAGGAGACCAAGGGAGGGGCTTGCCGGTGCCGGTCGCGAGGAGACGCTCCCCTTGCGCCGGGAGGAGCCCGATCCCATGGCGCCTGCGGCTGGGCTCAGAGTCGTGCCGGGACGCACTCCCGCTAAGCGCTGCTTTTCTTCAAATTCTGAAGCTCGATCGACAGTTTATTGATGATAGACAGCCGTTCGTTGCATGCCTTGCTCAGGGCCTCTATCGCCTTCTGCCTTTCCTGGCACTGGAGTGCCAGTGACTCGATGACCTCAAGGCGTTCTCTGCACGCCCGGTCCAGCTCCTCAATGACGTGTTGTCTCTCATCGCAAATCTTTGCGAAATCTGTACGTTGTGCCACGGCTTGCGCCGAGAACTCTGCCAGCTCCCGTAGAGCTGCAGGCATCATTTCTTTAATGTACGCAACCTCATCCGACGATGAGTAGCCGCATTTCAGCATGGCATCGCCATGCAGCAGAAAGAAAACTGAGTTCAAGGACGGAGACCAGCGAGGGTCGCCATCCCATTGAGTCTGTCCCTGACGAAAGAACAATGGAGCCTTTTCTTGCAATTCGGCGAACGGGTTCTGCCAAGGCTGGCGGGGGCCGCGATGACCGACGAACTCTGCGAGGGCGTCCAATGTGGCCTCCGTCGGGTTGACGATCTCCTCATACTTCAAATGCAGCGTTGGTCCCTTCCGTCGAGACCATGCGTCGAAATGCGCCGACCACCCGCCGTAGAAGTCGCCATTCAACACGAGCTCGAGCAGCGACCTGGCGCCGTTCCCATTAAAATCCCGGTGGAAATAACTGTAGCTGAGAAGCGCTTTTCGCCCGTCTCTCACAACGTAGATAGCTGGCTGGCTGTCACGCGGCAGGCGGTGTGTCTTCACCAGGAACGTCTCGGACGATGCCGTGGCTTCGCGATAGAAGCGGTCCCAATCATCATCAGGAACGCTCAGGCCCCCAACATCCGAAGCGAGGCGTCCCTTGCCGGAAATCGGATCGGAGTCATTGGACTCATCCGAATAGGACTGGTACCCCATGGTTTGTTTCAGCAAAGTGCGAAGCAGGGTATTGCCAGACCGTGGAAATGATGAAAGCCAAATAATCATCGATCTAATCTCCTGTATCCGAGTAAATATAAAGAACGAGGAACGGCGTGCAAATCGTCCTAAGTTTCCTGCGGTAATTCCGAAAGAAGTGCTAGGGAGCTGTTTAGTAGTTCGTGCATCCACTCTGTTTCAATCGAGGGTGAGCGACGATCGAGCGTAATGTATCTGCAGCAATCAATAAGTCTATCGAGGCTTCTCTGCGGTTTATCTGGTAGTCTTGGCTGCGCTCCGGGTTGGCGCAGTAAAATGTGCTTGGCGTACTCTGCTGCGTACTGTTTCATCGACCGACAATCCCACTTCGCGGCGTGGTCAGAATGCACGATCCTTGGCTGGCTGCCGCGCTTGACCGTGAAGCCATTCAAGAGTGCGGCAATGGGAAAATAGTAATCCCACCAAGGAAGGCCGAATGCGAATTCGGTTCCCCGAAACAGTCGAAGAGCTTCCGTTCGAGCAATGAACAGATCGAAGCCAAGGCCGTATATGCCATGGCTGCTTCCGCTCGCATCGACATCTTCGCGGCTATAGATGACCAGATCGGCCGGTTGTGGGTTCCTGTGGAATCGCTCGTGCAGCGCAGGCCAGTTCACCCTGATATCGGCATTCACGATGACGGTGTGTCCGGCGCCCCATTTCTCGGCTATGCGCTCAATCGTGCTGATATAGATCCTCTTCCCGACGGCGTCCGTATCCGCGCAGGTGTGCACGAACACGGCATCGTCGATCGGTGCGCCGGTCCCCAGCTCCGCGCTTGAATTAAGGCTGCACGCAACGAAGCCGGCTTCACCGGCCCGTAGAAGGCTCTCCCTATGCGCCTGCGGTGCCGCAGGAGGCAGCGACGTTACCACCAGGATCTCGCCACTCGGTCGGGGCGGGGTGTCCGTGCATGGTTCAGGGGCACGAGGAGCCTGCCTTGCCACGCCATTGTGCACTGTTCCTGTCAGCGCGATGGCGTGCCTCAGCATTTCCGAGAGCCTTTCCAGATCTCGGGCCCATGCCTCATCCGCGTTCGGAAGCATGGATTGCACAACGTCAAGCGCCTCCTCGTACTTGTTCTGGGCATACAGATTCAGCGCATATTCCTGCTGGACGGAAGGCAAGTGGAAGAACGGGCTGTGTGGCACGTCTTGCAAAATTTCAGCTATCCGCGCCTTTGTGAAATAGGTCCTTGCGCCTCTCAGGCAGTCGACGAGAAGCGCGGGATTGCGGAGGCAATCACCCGTTCGCCATGACGCTTCAAGGTGCTCGACGAAATCTCCGCCGCCGCCTGCGATTAGAGTGTAGCGATTTTGGTAATACGCCAGCAGGTCAGCGTGCAGGTTTATCGATTTCACCTGATCTGAAACCAGCAGGTATGTCCCGAAATAATTATGATTCTGAAGAGATCTCAGACAGCGCTCGATCAAGCGGGCATCGTAGTTCGTTTCATGAAGGGTGGAGTCGAGCATGCGCTTGAACAGACGAAAGCTCCCGCGTTGAATGATCTCCAGAAGAATGTCGGCGAGCTGTGCCTGATATGTGTTGCCGCCCGTTTCGACTAATGCGGAAATGACGGCTCTTATGAGCCACGGCCTGGATAGCAAAGTGTTAAGTTCAGCTTCCTTAGAGGGAAGGTGCTGCGACAGGCTTTTTCCGAACGCCGATAAATCCGATGGGGCAATTGCTGCATCGGGTGGCGTTGTCAGAAGGCGCGCCATGACGCTCAGCAAGGCTCCCTTTGCTGGAGGAGGAAAGTTCGGACTGCCGCAGGTGCGCAGGAGAAAACCTGCCTCATCGGCCTTGAGGCAGTTCTGCTCCTTTTTGAGCATAAAGGCGACTGAAAGGATTGCGTGCTTCTGGCTCGAATGTGAGCCGACATTCTTGAGAACGTCGCAAGCCAGAGACGCTTCGCCTCGACCAAGATGTTCCCATGCTCTCGAAATAGGAGTGTGGGAAGGCGCCTGCTCGTGGTCAGGTAAATCCAAAAAATTTGTAGGAATTTTATGTTCTTGGCGAGCGGTGGATGGGGTTTGTTCTTTTGTCAGTCGATTTGTAGTTCGCATTTATATGCCACAGCGACCCTAATTACAGCGGGACATGGTTGGAGAAATTGATGAAGGACCTATTAACGCCAAAGTCGACTGGCCGTTACGGCCGCTGGATGGCCGTCGACACCGGCGAGATGGAGGTTCTAGCCGGGGACTCTACCGTCTCGTAGCGGGTGACGAAGGCAGCGGTCCTCGAGCTTGGCCCGGAGGTTCTTGACCTGCCGCTGGTCTATCGACGGATCATCGCCTCGTCCATGCGCCGGTCGCCCGGAAAGGCACGGCCCATCTCGGACCGCGCCTCGTCCAGGGCCCGCTTCGGGAATTTTATCCCACGCCGACAATGCTCGGCAGAAAGCTTTGCCTTAGGGGTCTCAGGTCTGGGCACCCGAATGCGGGCCGCCAGGCGTCGATACTGCCGAGAGGGCCTGTCCTGCTTTTTCGGACGGTTGGCCCTGGGCAAGATCGCCGAGCGAAAGGATCCCGACCAGGCGCTTGTTCCGGTTCATCACCGGTAGCCGGCGCAGGCGCTGCTCGGCCATGTTCGCGGCGACGTGGCCGAGATCCTCGTCCTCGTAGCAATAGCGCACATCGGCGGACATCACGTCGCGAACGGCCGTTTTCGCGGGATCGCGGCCCTGTGCTATGGCGCGCACCGCGATGTCGCGGTCCGTCAGCATGCCCACCAGGCGATCGCCCTCCGCGACCGGCAGGATGCCGGCATCGATTTCGGCCATCACCCGCGCGGCCTGCTGGACGGTTTCGTCCGCCCGGACGAGCCTGACCTCGTGGCTCATCACATCGGCGACGCGGGCCTGCTGCCGCCCGCCCTGGCCGCTGGTATCGCCGCTGGCCGTTGCGCCGAGGCTCTGCACGGCGCGCAGGAACTCCTCGGTGCCGCGGCTCAGCGCCTCCAGATACTCGCGTACGAAGCGCTGCTGGATCGCAGCGTATTCGCCGGGATTGGTCTGGTTCATCAATGCCTGCGCTATGCGGACGTTCGTCTCGACCACCCGCTCGGCGAGCTGTGTCGAGATGCCCTGAAGCCCGCGCAGCCCGTCCGCTGCGACGGAGGAGAAGGCCATCATGGTCCGCGCGTTGTCCGCGGCGTCCCGCGTCGCGCGGGCCATGGCCTCGCCGACGCGCTCGAGCTGCTCGGCCGCCGCGTCGGCGACCTCGCGCGCCGCCGCGCCGGTGCGTTCCTGACCGCGTGCGGTGCGCCGGCCCGCCTCCTCGGTGAGCCGGCGCGTCGTGTCGGCACCCTGGGAAGAGGCCCGGTCCAGCGCCTGGCCTCCATGGCGCAGCGCATCGCCCGCGGCGTGCGCTCCGGTCCGTGCGGCCTCCGCCATGCGGCCGGCGGCGGCTTCGATCTGCCGAGTTTCTTCCGAACGCCTTGCCTCGCCCTTGCCGCCGGTCTGCGGCCCATCGCCGGTCCGTGCGGCCTGGTTCTTGACCTCGCCTTTCGGCTCGTCTGTTCCCTGTGCCATGGTCCTGCTCCCTGGGATCCCGGTCCTGTCACCGAGACCCGGGCAACAAGCCCCGGAGTGGCATATCACGCAGGCACAAGAGCCTCCCCCATCGGTACGGCGGCCGGCCCGGCCAACGACTTCTCTCGGATTAATCAAATATGCAGATCCGAAGAAGTACGATGGCGCCAGGTGACTCTAACCCGCGACCCCGAGCCCCTCGAAGAATGTCGCTGCGAACACGCACAGCGCTCCTCTGGATCGTCGCCGTGGCGGCGGTGCAGGTGCTTTGCGCTTCGATCTACGTGGAGCTGCGGCGCGCCCAGGCAGATGCCGAATGGGTCGAGCGGACCCAGGAGGTCGTTCTGCGCGTGGCGGAGATCCAGGGCTCCGTCGATGTCGCGGAGACCGCACAGCGCGGTTTTCTGCTGACTCGGCGCGAAGCCTATCTCGCGCAGCTCGACCCGGCCCTGGAGCACAATGCCGGATCATTCCGGCGCGCCAACGAACTCGTCGTGAACCCCGGACAGAAGGACCGCCTCTCAAAGCTCGCAAAGCTCGTCGAGACGAAGTTCGCGGAACTGCGCGAGACCGTCGATCTCGGCAGGAAGGGCGACTTCGAGGCAGCGCTGGCCCTTGTCCAAGGCGATCGAGGACTGAACACGATGGCGCGGATCCGGCAATCGGTCGCCGAGATCCAGGCCGTGCAGCAGCAGTTGCTGGAGACCCGGAGCGAGTCCGCGCGGACGAGGACCCGCGGCATCTTCGCGACGATCCTCGGCGGCGGACTGGTCGTGGTCGTGACCATGCTCGCGCTCGGCCTCACGACCATGCGCCGCCTGAACCGCCCCCTCGAGCAGCTCGTGGAAGGGACGCGGCTCCTCGGCGCGGGGGCTTCCGGTCACAGGATCGCGGTGAGGAGCGACGACGAGCTCGGCCGCCTTGCGCATGCCATCAACGCGATGGCCGACCAGCAGGCGGCGGCGCTGGTGGCGCGGGAGGCTGCCGACCAGCAGATCCTCGAGGCCAACGAGGCGCTGAGCCGGAAGACGGACGAGCTCGTTGCCCGCGGTCGCGCCATCGAGACGTTGTCGCGCATGGCCCAGCGCCTGCAAAGCGCGGGAGGCGATGGGGAATTCGGGCAGGTCGCGGCGCGCCTCGTCCCGGAGATCCTCCCGGACCGGGCCGGCGCCCTGTTCGCCGTCAATCACTCCCGCAATCTCTTCGTCCGGATCGCCGCCTGGGGCGATCCGAACCTTCCGACCGAGTTCCAGCCGCAGGACTGCTGGGCCCTTCGGCGCGGCCAGTCCCATCACCGTGGGGACGACTACGGCGAAGTCGACTGCCAGCACTTCGCGGGAACGCCGGCCTCCTGCTACCACTGCCTGCCGCTGACGGCGGCGAGCGACGTCGTCGGTTTGCTCTACCTCCAGGGAGAGCTTTCACCCGTCGAGCGCGATGCCGCCGGCGCGCTGGTCGAGAGCGTGGCGCTCGCGCTGGTGAACCACCGGCTGCGCGCGAGCCTTCGGGAGCAGTCGATCCGGGATCCCCTCACGCGCCTGTTCAACCGGCGCTACATGGAGGAGACGCTCGCCCTCGAGTTCGCTCGCGCGGAGCGGACCGGGGGAGAGATCGCGGTGATCATGATGGACATCGATCACTTCAAGCGGTTCAACGACTCCTTTGGGCACGAAGCCGGCGATGCCATGCTGCAGGCGGTGGCGCGCATGGTTCTCGCCCGCGTGCGCAAGGGCGACATCGCATGCCGGTACGGCGGCGAGGAGTTGATCGTCGTGCTGCCGGGCGTCGGGCTGGACGGCGCCCTGGAGCGTGCCGGGGGCATTCTGGCCGGCGCACGGGAGCTGTCGATCGTCCATGAGGGCCGTTCCCTCGGCCACGTGACGCTTTCCCTGGGGGTGGCCGCGGCAAAGGCGGACACCACCTCGGCGCCGGCGCTGATCGCCCTGGCGGACCGGGCCCTCTACGGCGCGAAGGCGGCCGGCCGCGACCGTATCGAGCACTCCGGCGCGGAACCCGTCCCCGCCTGATCTCCTTGCCGGGTCTCCTCGGCGCCCCGTCCCCTCAGATCGGAAGCGCCGGGACGGATGCCACCAGCCGGCGCGTGTAGGGGTGCGTCGGGGCCGTGAAGATGCTGGCGGGCGGCCCTTCCTCGACGATCTCGCCGGCGGACATCACGGCGACGCGGTCCGCGATCGCCTCGACCACGGCGAGGTCGTGGCTGATGAAAATGTATGTCAGGCCGCGCCGGGCCTTCAGCTCGGCGAGAAGGCGCAGCACCTGCGCCTGGACCGAGACGTCCAGGGCCGAGACGGGCTCGTCCAGCACGATGATGCCGGCCCCGGCGGCGAGCGCCCGTGCAATGCCGATGCGCTGCGCCTGCCCGCCCGAGAGCTCGTGCGGGTAGCGGTCCAGGAAAGTGGCGTCCAGGTCCACTGCCGCCATCAGCTCGGCCAGGCGGGATGCCTGCGCCCGGGCGTCGAGCCCGGCCAGGAACCGGAGCGGCGCCGAAAGGGTCTGCCGTACGCTCTTGCGCGGGTTCAGGGACGACATGGGATCCTGAAAGACGTACTGCACGACGGCACCCAGCGACCCCGGTCCAGCGGCATGCTCCCCGACCGGCCGGCCGTCCAGCAGGATGGTCCCGGCACTGGGACGGACCAGCCCCACGAGGCTGCGGGCGAGGGTGGTCTTGCCGGAGCCGGATTCTCCGACGATCCCAAGCGTCTCGCCGCGCTTGGCATGAAGGGACACGCCCTTCAGCGCCTGCACGGCCGCGCGCGATCGCCCGAACAGCGAGAAGCGCGCGGGGTAGGTCTTGACGAGGCCGCGAACCTCCACCGCGGGCGGCGGGGAGGTCAAGGCAGCTCCTCCGCGCGTTCGGAGGCGCGCAGGATCTCTCTCGCGCGGCCGAGCACCGGCACCGCCGCGATCAGGCGTCGCGTATACGGATGGCGCGGACGGGCAAGGATCTGACGGGCCTCGCCGGTCTCCACGATCTCGCCCCGGTGCATCACCGCGACGCGGTCGCAGATGCGGGCGATCACGCCGAAATCGTGGCTGATGAAGATCATCGCGAGCCGGCGGCTCCTGCGCAGCGCGTCGAGCAGATCGAGGATCTCGGCCTGCACGGTGACGTCCAGCGCGGTGGTCGGCTCGTCGGCGATGATCAGGTCGGGATCGTTGGCCAGCGCCATGGCGATCGAGACCCGCTGGCGCTGCCCGCCCGAGAGCTCGTGCGGGAAGGCCTGCGCCATGGAGGCCGGGTCCGGCAGCTTCACGGCCGCGAACAGCTCGATCGTCCGGCGTCCGGCCTCCGCGGCGGGGACCGGCGCGTGGGCGCGGATCGCTTCCGTCACCTGCGCGCCGACCCGCATCAGCGGGTGTAGTGTCGTCAGCGGATCCTGGAAGACATAGGCGATGCGTCCGCCGCGCAGGCGCTGCAGCGGCCCCGCCGGCAGGGCCAGCAGGTCGGCGCCGTTGAATCGGACGGTGCCGCCGCGCACCACGCCTGGCGGCGAGGCGACCAGCCGCGCGATCGACAGCGCGGTCACGGACTTGCCCGAGCCCGACTCGCCGATGATGCCGAGGCATTCGCCGGGCATGACGTGGAAGCTCACGCCCTTCACGGCATCGACCGGGCCCGATGGCCCCTCGAAGGCGGTCCGCAGGTCCGAGACCGCGAGCAGCGCGCCGGACGCCGGCTCGCCCGGGGCGGCGCCGGCTGGAACCGCAGCGCCCGGAACGGAGGCCGTGGCGCGCGCGACCCGCGTTGCCGCGCTGGGCCGAGCCGGCAGGCCGGACCTCAGGCGCGGGTCGATCGCATCGCGCACGCCGTCGCCGACCAGGTTCATGCTCATCACGATCAGGAACACCATGACGCCCGGCACGGCCGTGACGTGCGGCGCATTGATCAGCGCCCTGCGGCCCTCGCCCAGCATGGAGCCGAGATCGGCCTGCGGCGGCTGCGATCCGAGGCCCAGGAAGGACAGGCCCGCCGTCTCCAGGATCATCCAGCCGATGGTGGTCGAGAGGGTGATCACGATCACCGGCATCACGTTGGGCAGCACCTCGCTCAGCAGGATCCGCAGCCCGCCCATACCCGAGAGGCGCGCCGCATCCACGAATTCCCGGTTCCTGAGCCCGGCTGCGGCCCCACGCACGTTCCGCGCGAAGAAGGGGATGTTGACGGCGACGACGGCATAGAGCGCGTTGAGCAGCCCGGGGCCGAGTGCGGCGACGATGGCGAGGGCCAGCAGCAGGTAGGGAAAGGCCATCAGCGTATCGATGCCGCGCATCAGCAGCGCGTCCGTGCGCCCGCCTGCGTATCCCGCCACCAGCCCCACCACCGAGCCGAGCAGCGCTGCGAGCAGCGAGGCGGAGATCCCAACGGCGAGGCTCAGCCGCGTCCCCCAGATAAGGCGCGAGAGGATGTCCCGGCCCAGCGTGTCGGTGCCGAGCCAGGCGCCCTCGCTGAAAGGGGGAGCGAGGCGGCGCACCGGCGCGGTCGCATCGGGATCCGCCAGGGGCAGCAAGGGCGCCGCCGCGGCCAGGAGCACGACCAGCACCAGCAGGATCAGCCCCGCCGCCGCGAGCCGATTGCGCAGCAGCCGGCGCAGGAAGGCGGCGGCTCCCGTCACGGCGCGATCCTCGGGTCCAGGAGGCGCTGCAGCAGGTCCGCGGCGAGATTGAAGAGGACGTAGCAGGTGGCGACCACCAGCACGCCGCCCTGGACCAGCAGCACGTCGCGCTTGGCGATCGCATCGACCAGCATGCGGCCGATCCCGGGCCACTGGAAAACGGTCTCGATGTAGACGGCGCCGCCGAGGACGAAGCCTGCCTGGATACCGATCACCGGGATCACGCCGACCATGGCGGCCCTGAGCGCATGGCCGAGGATCACGCGCCCTTCGCCTAGCCCCTTGGCGCGCGCGGTGCGCACGAAATCCTGGCGCAGCACCTCCAGCATGGCCGAGCGGGTCAGGCGGGCGATCACGCCCGCCGCGACGATGGCCAGCGTCACGGCGGGCAGGACGAGGTGGCGCAGCAGGTCCGCCAAATCCCCACCGCCATAGATCGCGTACATCCCGCTGGCCGGCAGCAGGCGCCAGCGCACCGCGAAGAGCAGGATCAGCAGCAGGCCGAGCCAGAAGGAGGGCAGGGAGATGCCCACCAGCACCGCGAGCGTCACCAGCTTGTCGGCGAGCCCGAACTGGCGCACGGCCGACACGATCCCGGCCAGAAGGCCCAGGACCGAGGCCAGCAGCAGTGCCGTGCCGGCAAGGATCAGCGTCGCCGAGAAGCGCTCGGCCACCTCGTCCAGCACCGGCCGGTTCAGGCTGTAGGACCGGCCGAGGTCGCCGCTGAGGACATTGCCAAGCCAGCTCAGGTACTGGACCGGCAGGCTCCGGTCGAGACCGAGGTCGCGGTTGATACGTGCCACGTTCTCCGGCGTCGCGTAGGGACCCAGGATCGCGAGCGCGGGGTCTCCCGGGATCAGAGCCATGATCAGGAAGACGATGAGGCTGAGCCCGAACAGCACCGGGACGAGCGCCAGGATACGGCCCAGGGCATAGGCGGCCACGGCCCGGCCTACTTCTTCGTAACGTCGTCAAGCAGCAGGAAGAAGGAGGGCTGCAGCGCGAAGCCCTGCACGGCTGCCGTCGTGACGGCGTTCTGCTTCCAGTGCGCGACGAAGGCCCAAGGCGCATCCTCGACGATGATCCGCTGCGCCTGGCGGTAGAGCTCGGCCCGCTCGGCCCGGTCGCTGCTGCGCCGTCCACGCTCCAGGATGTGGTCGAGCTCGGGGTTCGAGTAGTAGCCGGAGTTGAAGCCCCCGTTTTGCGGCTGCGCCTCGGTCCGCAGCGTCAGGTAGGGCAGGGTGTCGGGATCGTTGGTCATCCAGGCCATCTCGGCCATATCGGCCTTGCCCTCGAGACCGGGATTCACGTGGGCGAGGAAGGTGTTCCATTCGTATGTCTCGATCCGCACATCCAGACCGACCGTAGCGAGGTCGGCCTGAATGGCCGTTCCCATGGCCAGCGGGTCGAGCATGCCGGATCCGCCCTCGGCCACGTAAAAGGTCAGCCTTGCGCCCTCGGCGCCGGCCTCCTTCAGCAGGGCCCGCGCCCTGTCGGGGTCGTGGGGATAGCCCTCGAGGGTCGGATCGAAGGCCCATTGGAAGGCCGGGGCCATGGGTCCTTTGGCCGGGATCGCCGTGCCCTGGAGGATGTTCTCGGCGATGGCGCGCTTGTCGATGGCGTAGTTCACGGCTTGCCGGACGCGCCTGTCCTTCAGCGGGCCCTCGCGGGTGTTCAGGATCAGGAACCAGAGATGGGGGCCCGCCTGCTCGTGGATCCGGAAGCCGTCCCCGTCCCGGAACTGTGAGAGGGTGTCGGGCGGGACCTCGACCATGACGTCGATGCCGCCCGACAGCATCTCGGCGGCCCGCGTGTTCGCATCGGCCACGGGCCGGAACACCACCGCCTGCAGCTTCGCGGGATCGCCCCAGTAGTCGGGATTGCGCTCGACGGTCACCTGCTGGCCGCCCTGCCATTCCGCGAACCGGAAGGGGCCCGTGCCCACGGGATTGCGCCCGAATTCCTTGCCGCGCTTCGTGACCGCCGCGGGCGATACCAGGAGGCCGGTCGGATAGGCGAGGTTGGACAGGAACGGCGCGAAACGCTCCTTCAGGGTGAAGCGCACCGTGCGGGGGTCGACCGCCTCGACGCGGTCCACGGACGAGAAGAAGAAGGCGAGGGGGAAGGGCCCCGTGGCTGCGGCCGGATGGTCCTTGTCCAGCATGCGCTCGAAGTTGAACTTCACCGCTGCGGCGTCCAAGGGCGTGCCGTCGTGGAAACGGACGCCCTGGCGCAGCCTGAACTCGTAGGTCAGGCCGTCCTCGGAGAGGGTCCAGCTCTCGGCCAGGGCGGGTTCGACCTCCAGGGTGCCCGGCCGGTAGCGGACCAGGCCCTCGTAGAGGTTGATCAGGATCCGGAAATCGTTGGTTGCCGTGCTGACCGCGGGATCGAGCGAGGCCGGCTCGGCGATCTGGCCGACCACGAGCACGTCGTCTGGAACCTGCGCCGCTGCCGGCGCGGCGACCGCCAGGCCTGCCGCCAGCAGGATCGCTCCGAGCGCAGCACGGATCTCGGGCATGACGGTTCCTCCCACGGCTGGTGCCCGCCCCGGAGTGCGGGCAGGGGCCACGATCCAGGTGCCGCATCCGTCGGCACCATTCAGGCGCGAACATCGACCACGCGCTTTTGTTGCGGGGCGGCGCGCTCCGCCCTCCGCCGGGCGGCGGGGTCATGCGCTGACCAGGAACTCCTCCGCCCGTTCGCGGCCATGATCCATCAACGCGCGGAGGAAGGCCGGATCCCGGTCGAGTTTCGAGGCGTAGTCTAGGTCCCAGGCCATCTCGATCCGGCGGATCTCGATGATCTTGTAGCGGTCGTGGCTAAAGGCCCCCTGGCGGACGAACTCGTTGATCTTCTCGATGAAATGCAGCTCCTGCTCCAGCGACAGGTTTCCCGACAGTTCGTTCCGCCGGTCCAGGATCTCCTCGACCGTGCGCGGCTCGGCGGTGCTGGCGCGCGGGTTGATCTGCACGACCCAGATCTGGTCGGGCTTTGCGTCCGGCAGGTCGCGCACCGGCGGGTTGTGCGAGAACAGCCCGTCCCAGTAGAGGCCGGCGCCGACGGGGACAGCCCGAAACAGCGTGGGAATCGCTGCCGAAGCCAGGATCGCATCGGCGGTGATCTCGTGGTCGCGGAACACGCGGAAGGTCCCGCTCAGCACCTCGACGGCGCCCACGAAGAGGCTCGGGCTGTCCGGGCCCAGGAGGGCCGGGATGCCGGCGAAGTCCACATGTTCCCCCAGCAGCGCCCGCAGCCGCCTCTGACCCCAGTCCGGCAGCACGTAGGGGCTGACCTCGGGTGCGCTCACCCAGTTGCGCAGCCGGACGCCCCCGGTCACAAGCCCGTTCAGCAGCCGGTCCGGCCACGACGCCGCGGCATTGGCCTCCCAGAAGCTCTCGAGCAGGGCCCGGCCCATCCTGCGGTCGCGGTGCAGCAGCCCGTACCACGCCATCAGCGCGCAGATGGCGCCCCCGGACGTGCCGCTCAACGCGACGAGGTGGTGCTCGTCCTGGAGGATGCGGTCCAGGACCCCGGCGGTGAAGGCGGTGTGGCTCCCTCCGCCCTGACAGGCGACGGCGATGCGTTTGCGCTGCGGCTTCATGTGGCCTCCGGCGGCAGCTCGCTCCCGGCACCCCCATCATGTCACCCTTGACGGGTCGGCGGGCGGCCGATTCGGATGTAGCTGTCCGATGCACCGGTATTGTCCTTGCGATAAATGCGCAGGCCGGTCGCCCGTCATGCGGTGTTTAAAAATGCAGCACGGTGCGTTCGCCGCCGCGGCCGGCGCGCCGGCAAGCGTACGTATGTGGAGCGCGGAGGACGGCTGTCGTGGCATCGCGAGGGGCAGGGATCGCGCCGGGCGACCGGTTCGAGCGCGTGGGCCGCTTCCGGAAGGTCTACGTCGTCACCGACATCCGTGACCATCCGGGCCTGCCGACTCATGTCACCCTCGCCAATGAGGCGGACCTGCGCGAGGTCGTCACCATCGCGGCCAGCGTGCTGCTCGACCCTTCGCGGTTCCGGCCCGCGGACTGAGCGCCGCCACCCTCCGGGCATCGATGGTCCGGCTGGGAGCCGCGGCAGGATGGGGGCCCGTGCATTCGGGCTGGAAATCCTCCGCCGGGTGGGGCTCCCTACACGCCCGCCGGATGGCCGGTCTGCCGGACATGGCAGCCGACCGCCGCCCGTCGTGAACGATCAAGGAGGCGCGGATGGCAATCTCGGATCTCTTCTCCGCCGCGGACGTCATCCTGGACGCGAGCCCGGGGAACAAGTGGGCGCTGCTCGAGGCGCTGTCGACTGCGGCGGCGCCGAGGCTGGGCCTCCCCGAGCATGAGGTCCTCGACGCGCTGCAAGACCGGGAGCGCCTGGGATCGACGGCGCTGGGCAAGGGCGTCGCGCTTCCCCATGCGGAGCTCCGCGATGCGGAGACCCCGATCATGCTTTTTGCGCGCCTGCGCCGGGCAATCGATTTCGACGCCAGGGATGAGGAACCCGTCGATCTCGTTTTCCTCGTGCTGTGGCCCGCCGCGACCGGCAAGGGACTGCTCCCCGCCATGTCCGAGATCTGCAGGTCCCTGCGGGATCCGCAGGCGCTTCGCCGGCTGCGGGCCGCGGCCTCGCCGGACGAGGTCGTCGAGCTCGTCCACCAGCTGGCCGTTGCGGGAGCGGAGCCCGGATCGATACCGGAAAGGAAATGAACGCCCCGCTTGGCCGGTCCGGCTCCCGCACCGGCCGCACCTGAACCTGCCCCCTGCAAGAAGCCGTCGACGTCCGGATCCCGGATGTCCGATCGTAGGAGAAGATGCCGGACGCCCTGATCCTCCTGTCCTCCATCGCCCTTCCGTTCCTCGGAGCCATAGTGGCCGGGCTACTGCCGACGCATGCACGCAACGCCGCGGCCTGGCTGGCCGGGGCGATCGCACTTTCCATGCTCGCGTTCGTCTGGGCGGCCTACCCGACGGTTGCGGACGGGGGCGTCGTTCGCCACGCCATCCCGTGGATGCCGGCGCTTGGGCTCGACTTCTCGCTGCGAATGGACGGCTTCGCCTGGCTCTTCGCGGGGCTGGTGTCCGGCGTGGGCGCGCTCGTGGTTCTCTACGCGCGGTACTACATGTCGGCCGAGGACCCGGTCCCGCGCTTCTTCGCCTTCCTGCTCGCCTTCATGGGCGCCATGACGGGCGTGGTGCTCTCGGGCAATCTGGTCCAGCTCGCCTTTTTCTGGGAGCTCACGAGCCTCTTCTCGTTCCTGCTGATCGGCTACTGGCACCATACGGCGGCCGCGCGCGAGGGCGCGCGCATGGCGCTGACGGTCACGGCGACAGGTGGGCTCTGCCTCTTCGCCGGCGTGCTCGTGCTGGGCCATATCGTCGGCAGCTACGACCTCGACGTGGTTCTGGCTTCGGGCGAGCGGATCCGGTCCCATGCGCTCTACCTGCCGGCACTTATCCTCATCCTCCTGGGCGCGTTGACCAAGAGCGCGCAGTTCCCCTTCCATTTCTGGCTGCCGCAGGCGATGGCGGCGCCCACGCCGGTCTCGGCCTACCTGCATTCGGCGACGCTGGTGAAGGCGGGCGTGTTCCTGATGGCCCGGCTCTGGCCGGTGATGGCAGGGACGGAGGCCTGGTTCTGGATCGTCGGGACCGCCGGAGTTGCAACGCTGCTGCTCGGCGCGTATGTGGCGATCTTCCAGCTCGACCTGAAGGGCCTGCTCGCCTACTCGACCATCAGCCATCTCGGGCTGATCACGCTGCTGCTCGGCCTGAACAGCGAGCTGGCGATGGTCGCGGCGATCTTCCACATCCTGAACCATGCCACGTTCAAGGCGTCCCTGTTCATGGCCGTGGGGATCATCGACCACGAGACCGGCACGCGTGACATCCGCCGCCTGTCCGGGCTGAACCGCTCCATGCCCTTCACCGCTCGCCTTGCGCTGGTCGCCGCTGCGGCCATGGCCGGCGTGCCGCTGCTCAACGGCTTCCTCTCGAAGGAGATGTTCTTCGCCGAGGCGCTGTCGGCCCAGACCTCGCAGCTCTTCCTCCTGCAGATCCTGCCGCTCGCCGCCACGGCGGCGAGCGCCTTCAGCGTGGCCTATTCGCTGCGCTTCATCCACGGCGCCTTCTTCGGCCCCGACCCGACCGACCTCCCGAGAACCCCGCACGAGCCTCCGGCCTGGATGCGCTTCCCGGTGGAGATCCTCGTCCTCGCCTGCATCATCGTCGGAATCCTGCCGGCGGCCACGGTGGGGCCCTTTCTCGACATGGCCGCGCACGCGGCGCTCGGCGCCGCGACGCCCGATTACAGTCTCGCGGTCTGGCACGGCTTCAGCCTGCCCCTGCTGATGAGCTTCATCGCCCTGACCGCTGGCGTGGCGCTCTATATCGGGCTGCAGAAGCAGCTTCGGAGCGCCCCGGACGGCCCGCCGATGCTCCGCTCCTTCGACGGGCGGCGCATGTTCGAGCGGGCCATGGTCTTCCTGTCCTGGCGCCTTGCGCGTACGCTCGAGCGCCTGCTGGGGACGCGCCGCCTGCAGCCGCAGCTGCGCCTGCTGGTCTGCGTCGCGATCCTGGCCGGTGCCATTGCGGTGCAGGTACGGGGGCTGGGCCCCGGCAACGTGATGCCTTCGGGCATTGATCCTGTTCTGGCGCTTGTCTGGGTCGGCGGGGCGGCCTGCGCCTTCGGCGCCGCCTGGCTCGCCAAGTTCCACCGGCTCGCGGCGCTGATCCTGCTGGGCGGCACCGGGCTGGTGACCTGCGTGACCTTCGTATGGTTCTCGGCGCCCGACCTCGCCCTGACGCAGCTCTTGGTCGAGGTCGTGACGACGATCCTGCTCCTGCTCGGGCTGCGCTGGCTGCCGAAGCGGATCGACAATCCCGCCACCCGCCAGGCCGAGGTGGTCACCCTTACGCGCCGCCTGCGCGACCTGACCATCGCGATCTCGGCCGGCGCCGGCATGGCCGGTCTCGCCTATGGGGTCATGACCCGATCCCCGCCCGAGCT
Organism: Arenibaculum pallidiluteum; assembly: GCF_017355985.1. Taxonomy (GTDB): domain Bacteria; phylum Pseudomonadota; class Alphaproteobacteria; order Azospirillales; family Azospirillaceae; genus Arenibaculum; species Arenibaculum pallidiluteum. Next base: position 750,994 of record NZ_JAFIQU010000001.1, on the reverse strand, counting down.
CCTGGCTCAGCATTTCCTGGCGCGCGCCTACACAGAGGGCGGCGGGACCAACGTCGTCAACGTGATCCTGGTGGATTTCCGCGGCTTCGACACCCTGGGCGAGATCACCGTCTTGGCTGCCGTCGCCCTGGTCGCCTATGCGCTTCTCCGGCGCTTCCGTCCGGCGCCTGACAGTGTCGAGATCCCCGAGCAGCAGCGTGACCAGAGCGCCTACGACGAGGCCCGGCCCGACCGCAGCGAGGGCGACACGGTCGCCGACTGGCTTCTGGTTCCCTCCGTCCTCACGCGGCTGCTGTTCCCGGTGATCATCCTGGTCGCGGCGTACCTGCTGCTGCGCGGCCACGACCAGCCCGGCGGCGGCTTCGTGGCCGGGCTGACAGCCTCGATCGCGATCATCCTGCAGTACATGATCGGCGGGACACATTGGGTCGAGGACCGCCTGCGGGTTCCCCCGCTGCGCTGGATGGGGGTCGGCCTCCTGCTTGCCGCGGGCACGGGGCTGGCTGCCTGGTTCTTCGGCAGACCGTTCATGACCTCGTACTTCTCGTATCTGGGCCTGCCGCTGTTGGGAGAGGTTCCGACGGCGAGCGCCCTGGTCTTCGACATCGGCGTCTTCGCGCTGGTGGTCGGTGCGACGGTCCTGATCCTGATCGCGCTCGCGCACCAGTCCGTGCGCGGGCAGCGCGCGGTGCCGCGTTCCTCCGAGGGACGCGCCGCCGCAACGCGCGTGGCGGGGGACGACTGATGGAGACCATTCTCGCCCTTGCGATCGGCGTGCTGACGGGATCGGGGATCTGGCTGCTGCTGCGGCCCCGCACCTTCCAGGTGATCATCGGGCTGTCGCTGCTGTCCTACGCGGTGAACCTCTTCATCTTCTCGACCGGCGGGCTGCGCACCGGCGCCGCACCGATCCTCGAGCGCGGCGAGGCCGGCAGTCTCGCCCAGTATGCCGATCCGGTGCCCCAGGCGCTGGTGCTCACCGCCATCGTCATCAGCTTCGCGACGACGGCGCTGTTCCTGGTCGTGATGCTCGCTGCGCGCGGCCTGACGGGAAGCGATCACGTGGACGGCAAGGAGCAGGACAGTTGAGCGGCTGGGCGGACCACCTGACGATCGCGCCGATCATCATCCCGCTGCTGGCCGGAGCGGCCATGATCCTGCTCGGCGACCGGCGCCGCCCCATCAATGCGCTGCTGGGCGTCGCGTCCGTGCTGGCGCAGCTCGCCCTCGCGATTGCGCTGCTGATGGCGGCTGACCAGGAGCAGGCCCTGGGCACCGCCACGGTGCGCGTGTACCGGCTGGGCGATTGGCCGGCGCTGTTCGGCATCGTGCTCGTGCTCGACCGCCTGTCGGCACTGATGCTGGTCCTGACCGCGCTTCTGGGGCTCGCGGCCCTGGTCTTCTCGCTGGCCCGCTGGCACCGCGCAGGAGCGTATTTCCATCCCCTGTTCCAGTTCCAGCTGATGGGGCTGAACGGGGCTTTCCTGACCGGCGACCTCTTCAACCTGTTCGTGTTCTTCGAGGTCATGCTGGCCGCCTCCTACGGGATGGCCATGCACGGGTCCGGCATTGCCCGCGTCAGGGCCGGGCTTCACTACCTCGCCATCAATCTCGCGACCTCGCTGCTCTTCCTAATCGGGGTGAGCATGATCTACGGCATCGCCGGCACGCTCAACATGGCCGAACTCGCGGGCCGCGTCGCGCCGCTGGCCGGCGAGGACCGGGCGCTGCTGGAGGCGGGCGCCGCGATCCTGGGCGTCGCCTTCCTGATCAAGGCCGGGATGTGGCCGCTGGGCTTCTGGCTGCCGACGACCTATGCGGCGGCCGGCGCGGCGCCCGCCGCGATCATCTCGATCCTGAGCAAGGTCGGCGTCTATGCCGTGCTGCGGCTCTGGCTGCTGCTGTTCGGGGAGGGGGCGGGGGTATCCGCGGGCTTCGGCGGCAACTGGCTGCTGCTGGGCGGGCTGCTGACCATCGCCTTCGGGTCGGTGGCCGTTCTGGCGACGCAGAACACCGCGCGCCTGGCCGGCGCCAACGTCCTGGTCTCCTCCGGCACGCTGCTGGCCGCCATCGGGTCCGGTCAGGTTGGGGTGACCGGCGGAGCGCTGCTCTATCTCGCCAGCTCCGTGCTGGCGATCGGCGCCTTCTTCCTCCTGGTCGAGCTGGTCGAGCGTGGCCGCGAGGTCGGCGCGGACGTGCTGGCCGTGACGCGCGAGGCCTTCGGCGGCGAGGAGGACGATCCCTACGACGATGAGGTGGGTGTCGCCATCCCCGCCTCCACGGCCATTCTCGGCCTGAGCTTCCTGACCTGCGCACTGCTGCTGGCGGGGCTGCCGCCGCTGTCCAGCTTCCTCGCCAAGTTCGCGATGCTGGCCCCGCTGTTCGCGCCCGGCGGCAGCACGTCGCCGGGCAGTTGGGCGCTTCTAGCCGCCCTGATGCTGTCGGGCCTGGCGACGATCGTCTCGATGACCCGCGCAGGCATCGAGGTCTTCTGGACCACTCCTGCCACTGTGCTGCCGCGCGTGCGCGTGATCGAGATCGCTCCCGTCGTGCTGCTGCTCGGCCTCTGCGTGGCTCTGACGGCGGGGGCCGGGCCCGCCATGCGCTACATGGAGGCGACCTCGCAGATGCTGCACGCCCCGCGGGATTACGTCCGCGGCGTCATCGGCCCGGCGGCGGCCGGATCCGGGACCGGAGCCGCACTGTGAGTCGGTGGCGCACCATCGTGGTGCCCGCTGCCGGCCTGCTGGCGATCTGGCTGCTGCTGCAGGGCAGCCTGTCGCCGGGCTCGGTGATCCTGGGCGCGATCCTGGCGACCGGCGCCGCCTGGGTGCTGATGGCGCTCGACCCGCCGGCAAGCTCGTTCCGGCGTCCACGGGCCGCTCTCGGGCTCGCCGCCAGGGTCGCGGTCGAGGTCGTCCGGTCCAACTGGGCCGTCGCGGGCATCATCCTGGGCCGGGGCAGGCGGCCCCGGACCTCGGGATTCGTACGGATCTCGCTCGACATGCGCGCACCCTACGGCTTGGCGGCGCTCGCCTGCATCATCACGGCCACGCCGGGCACGGTCTGGGTCGAGTACGACTCCTCCGAGAACTCCATGCTGCTCCACGTTCTCGACCTGATCGACGGCGAGGAATGGGTCCGCATCATCAAGGAGCGCTACGAGGCCCCGCTGATGGAGATCTTCGAATGACGGCCGCGCTGCTCGGCTGGTCGATCCTCGTGGCCCAGCTCTTCCTGGGGCTCGGCATGGGCTGCGCGGCCTTCCGCCTGATGCGGGGCCCCCGTGCGCAGGACCGCGTGCTCGGGCTCGACACCATGTACGTGAACGCCACCATGCTTCTGCTGACCTTCGGAATTCGGACCGGCAGCACGCATTATTTCGAGGCCGCGCTCGTCATCGCCCTGCTCGGCTTCGTCGCGACCGCCGCCCTGGCCAAGTTCCTGATGCGGGGCGAGGTGATCGAATGAACCCGGCCGCGGACATTCCCCTGTGGGTGGCGGTTCCGACCGCGCTGCTGCTGCTGCTCGGCGCCGGGCTGGCGCTGGTCGGATCCCTCGGGCTGCTGCGGCTCGGCAGCTTCTATGAGCGCATCCACGCCCCGACGCTGGGAACGACACTCGGGATCGCCTCGGTGCTGGCGGCCTCGATGCTGTACTTCTCGGCGCTGCAGACGCGCCCCGTCCTGCACGAGATCCTGATCGGGATCTTCATGGTCGTGACCACCCCGGTTACCCTGATGCTGCTGGCGCGCGCAGCCCTCTATCGCGACCGCACCGAGGGCAGCCGCGACGTTCCGCTTCCGTCACCCCCGCCGCAACGGCCGGGCACGGACGCCAGCGCCCCGGACTCCGTCATTGTCCAGAGCGGTGCCGAGAAAGGGCGCCAGGGTCTCTAGGAAGCGTGCCGGCCCGAACCGGCCTGCCGCGCACAGCGCCGATCCCCCATCCGACGGGGGCGGCTGACGCGAGCCTTGGGCTGCAACCCGGTCCTGCCGTTCATGGCCCGGTTCGACAACGCCTCGATCCATCCCTGCTCGCCCCACCATCGGCGCTTGGCCGCTCGGCCAGCGGGCGCACGGCCAGCGGGCGCACGGCCGTGTGACGCGCTGCCGGTGCCGAGGGGTGCCAGGGCTCCTGAACATCGGCCCCCGGCAGGTCGAAGCCATCCAATGCTCCCCATCCGAGGGCTCGTCCGCCCGCGCGGCCGCGCTCCCGCCGATCCGGAACCAGAATCCTCCTTGCCAAAGCGGAACGAGGTTCCGTATAAGATTCGGAACGCTGTTCCATTTTGTGCGCGATCACGGACGGCGACAACCCCCACCAAACGTTCACGGGAGCAAAGCCATGCAGTACCGAACGCTGGGACGAACCGGCATCAGGGTCAGCCCCTATTGCCTCGGCGCGATGATGTTCGGCGCGGCCGGGAACCCCGACCACGACGATGCGATCCGGATCATCCACAAGGCGCTTGATGCCGGGATCAACTTCGTCGACACCGCCGATGTCTACAGCCGCGGGGAGTCCGAGGAGATCGTCGGGAAGGCGCTCAAGGGGCGGCGCGACGGCGTCGTGCTGGCCACCAAGGCGCACCTTCCGATGGGGAGCGATCCGAACCAGCAGGGAAGCTCGCGACGCTGGCTCGTCCAGGAGATCGAGAGCTCGCTCCGGCGCCTCCAGACCGACTACGTCGATCTCTACCAGATCCACAGGCCATCGCCGGATACCGACATCGAGGAGACCCTCTCGGCCCTTACCGACCTGATGCGGGCGGGAAAGGTGCGTGCCATCGGAACCTCGACCTTCCCGGCTTCCGAGATCGTGGAGGCCCAGTGGATCGCGGAGCGGCGCGGGCTGGCGCGCTTCCGCACCGAGCAGCCGTCCTATTCCATCCTGAACCGCGGCATCGAGCGCGAGGTGCTGCCCACCTGCCGGAAGTATGGGATGGGCGTAATGGTCTGGAGCCCGCTGGCGATGGGCATGCTCACCGGCCGGTACCGACGCGGCCAGCAGTCCGAAGGCGGGCGCATGAAGTACAATCCCCGGTACTTCGCCGACCAGGGCAAGCTGGATGCGATCGAGCAGCTCATCCCGCTGGCGCAGGAGGCGGGGCTGCCGCTCGCTCATATGGCGGTGGCCTTCGTGATCGCCCATCCCGGCGTGACCTCGGCCATCCTGGGCCCACGTACGATGGAGCAACTTGACAACCTGCTCGCCGGCAGTGGGGTCGTTCTCGGGGACGAGGTCCTGGACCGGATCGACGCGATCGTCGCGCCCGGAACCGACATCGGACCGCTGCACGCGCCCTACATGCCGCCGGCGCTGACGCAGGCGGGATTCCGCCGTCGCCCCCTGGTCGAGCGCGCTGCCACGGGGGCCGCCGCCTGAGCCGGCCATGAAGTGGAGCCGGGAGCCGTTCCCCGGACAGGAGGCAAGGATCGCCGCCAGGATCCGGGGCCGGCGGCGGCGATGCGGCGAAGCTCCTCGAGGCGGCGGAAAGGCCGCCTCGACCCTGTCCGGCCCCTTGACCGCGTCCGCGGGAGCAAGGCGGCAGTCGCTGCCGTCATGGCCGGCCTGGATCGTCGCATGGCTGGTGCCGTAGCGGGCGCGGGCAGGCAGAGGCAGAAGCCAGGTCGCCGACGGCACCCCAGCCGCCCGGCGGTGTTTGAAGGGTAGGACCCGCCACCGCGAACTTCCTCATCAAGGACGCCATGCAGCAGGACTCCCCGACGCTCGACAGGGCGCCCGAGGGCACGCCCGACGGAACGGTCGACGGACGGCGCCCCACGGCCGAGGGGGTACGGCTCGTGCGCACGCTGCGGCAGCGGGCGCGCGCCGCGCTGCGGGGGCTCACGCGCAAGCACGCGCGCAACAACGAAATTCTGGTCGTCGGTCTGGCGGCCCTCGTCGGCTGTGTCGTAGGCCTGGTGGTGACCCTGCTGCACGAGGTGGTGCAGTGGATGCACGAGCTGCTCTTCCTGATCGAGGGGGGCGCGCATCTGAGCCAGGGCGTCGATCTGACGCCGTGGCACGTGGTCGCCGTGCCCGCCGTGGGCGGGCTGGTGGTCGGCTTGGCGATCCACTGGGTACGACGGATCCGCCCGCGTGAGGTCATCGATCCCATCGAGGCGAACGCCCTCTATGGCGGACGGATGTCGCTGACGGACAGCCTGCGCCTGACCGCCTCGACCATGCTGTCGACGGGGTGCGGAGCCTCGGTCGGGATGGAGGCGGCCTACGCACAGCTCGGCGCGGGGCTGGCTTCCAAGGCCGGGAAGTTGACTGGGCTGCGGCGCAGCGACTTGCGCCTGCTGGTGGGCTGCGGTGCCGGTGCCGCCCTGGCGGCCGCGTTTCACGCGCCCTTTGCCGGCGCCTTCTACGCCTTCGAGCTGGTCATTGGTACCTATGCCGCGTCCAACCTCGGTCCGGTCCTGGTGGCGAGCCTGGCGGCGACCTTCGTCGCGCAGATCGGCACGGGCTCGGAGCCGATCTTCTCCGTCGCCTCCTCGATCGCCCTCGAGCGGCACGACTACGTCTTCTTCATGCTGCTGGGCGCCCTGGCGGCCGCGCTGGGCGTGGCCGTAATGCGGACGGTCGCCGCCATCGAGAGGCAGGCCGCGCGCCTGCCCTTGCCGCGCTGGATCCGCCCGGCGATCGGAGGACTGGTGGTGGGGCTGGTCGCTCTGGCCTATCCGCAGGTGCTGGGAAGCGGGCAGGGGGCGATCCAGACCACGATCGATGTCGGCCTTCCGCTTGAGCTGCTGCTGGCCCTGCTGGCGGCAAAGGCGGTCGCCTCGGCCGTGTCGGTGGGGGCCGGGTTCCGGGGCGGCCTGTTCGGCTCGTCCCTGTTCCTCGGCGCATTGCTCGGCGGCGCCTTCGCGGGTGTCGTCGACTGGGTGGCCCCCAGCCTTGCGCTGGACCGCGTGGCGACGGTGCTGGTCGGCATGGGGGCGATGGCGGCAGCCGTCATCGGCGCGCCGGTGACCATGACGCTGCTGGTCCTGGAACTGACGGGCGACTTCTCGGCCACGGTCGGCGTGCTGGTGGCTGTGGTCACGGCCTCCTTCGCCGTGCGGCAGACCTTCGGCTATTCCTTCTCGACCTGGCGCTTCCACATCCGCGGCGTGCCGATCCGCGATGCCAGCGACATCGGCTGGATCCGCGACCTCACCGTCGGCTCGCTGATGCGCAAGGACGTCCAGACCGCCCCGGAGGACTTGCCGCTCGCGGATCTGCGCGCGAGATATCCGCTGGGCGGAACCAAGCACGTCTTCCTGGTCGATGCCGAAGGCAACTATGCCGGCATCGTCGCCATGACCGAGGCCCATTCCCCTGACCTGGATGCGAAGCTGGACGAACTGCGCGCCTGCGACATCCGGCATGGTCCGACACAGTATCTCCTGCCCGGCCAGAATGTGCGCACGGCGCTGAACCGGTTTGTCTCCGCGGAGATGGAGACGCTGGCGGTGATCCCCGCAACCGGGGTGCGCAAGCCGATTGGATATCTGACCGAAGCCTATGCGCTGCGCCGCTACAACCAGGAGCTCGAGCGCAACCGCGCTGCCGAGCTCGGCGACAGCGCGCTGTTCGGGCCGTCCTGAGGCGGGCTGCGGCAAGGCCACTGGCGCAGGGTGGGCCGACGCGCGATCATCGGGGCTTCGGGATCACGCGCTCCTGGGAAGGCCGGACAGCACCATGCGGGGACTTGAAGCGGAAGGGTTCGTGGAAGCCGACGGCGCGCGGCTGGAATACCGCTGGATCGCGCCGCGGCGGGCCGGCCTTCCGACCCTGGTGCTGCTGCACGAGGGACTCGGCTGCGTGGCGGTGTGGAAGGACTTCCCCGACCGCTTGGCAGAGTCGACGGGCTGCGGCGCCTTCGTCTACAGCCGCAGAGGATACGGCAGGTCCTCGCCCGTCCCGCTGCCGCGCCCGCTGACCTACCTGCACCACGAGGCACGCGTCGTGCTGCCGCAGCTGCTTGCGCAGCTCGGCCTGCGCGACGTCGTGCTGGTCGGGCACAGCGATGGCGCGTCGATTGCGCTGATCCATGCCGGCAGCGCTCATTCGGGACCGGTCCGCGGCGTGATCGTCGAGGCGCCCCACGTCTTCAACGAGGATCTCTCCGTCGCCGGCATCCGCAGAACGGTGGAGGCCTATGCCACGGGTGACCTGCGGACGCGGCTTGAGCGACTGCATGGCGGGAACGTCGATGGCGCGTTCCTGGGCTGGAGCGGCGCGTGGCTGGACCCCGGATACCGCTCCTGGAACATCGAAGAGGTCCTGCCGGCGATCCGGGTGCCCGTGCTCGTGATCCAGGGCGTGGACGACGAATACGGCACCGCCGCCCAGTACGAGGCGATCCGAGCCCAGGCGAGTGGACCGGTGGAGGTGCTGGCGCTGGAGCGGTGTCGCCACACCCCGCACCGGGACCAGGCGGAGGCAGTGCTTGCGGCCATGACGGGGTTCGTCTTGGCGCTGCGCCGCTCCTGAGCGCAATGCGCCACGAATCAGGGCGCGCCCTGCGGCCCCCCGTTCTCCCCGTCCGATGGATCCAGTACGGCCCCGGAGTTCGGCTCGATCCAGACCAGCTGATCGTTGACTTGCCGTACACCCGGGACGTTCTCGGCGGCCACGCGCAGGGCCTTACGCCGCCGCTCGTCGATGACCACGCCCCGGAGGACGACGATCCCGTCGTGCACGGAGATGTGCAGCGAGGCACCCGGCGCCCAGGGTTGGGATCTGAGCTCGGCCTCGATGCGCTCTCGGATGACCTCGTCATCCAGCCGTGAGCCTGCATGCGTCGGAGCCAGGGTCAGCAGCGCGCGCACCAGGTTGGCGCGGCTGATCACGCCGACGAGCTCGCCCTCCCGGGTCACCGGAAGGCGCTTGACGCGGTAGCGCTCCATCAGGCCAACCGCCTCGGCAAGCGAGGCCTGGGCGTCGACCGTGACCGCTCCCCGGGTCATCACGTCCTCGACCCTGCGGCCACGGACCTGGACGTACTCATCGGCGATGCGTCCGGAACCCAGCAGGAATTCGAGCCAGCGCGACCGGCGGCGTTCGGTTCCACTCTCGATGCGGCGTAGGAAGTCGCCTTCGGTGACCACGCCGACCAGCCGGCCATGCGCGTCGGTGACCGGCAGGCCGCTGATCTCGTGCTCGATCATGCGGCGGACCGCATCCTCCACCGAGGCCCCGGCGAAGATGGTCACCACCGGCATCGTCATTACGTCGGCGACACGCATCCGATCCTCCCCTCGCTGCAGCCAGCATGCTGGTCGTGCTGACGTGCCCACCATGACGTGGATCAAGGCCTGCTTTCGCATGCGCAGGCCGCACCGGCGCGGCACGGCGGCCGCGGGAGCCGCAATCTCCCACGGTCACGTGCCTGCGCCGGAATGGCGGCGGCAAGGGAAACGGACGGATCGCCTTCGGATGCGTCAGGTGTTGCGGCTGGCCTCGAAGAGGAACCAGAGGCGCTCCTCGGCCTGGTCGGTCCACTCGTCCACGATGCCGGATGTCGCGTTGTCGCCGGCCGCCTCGGCCTGCTCCTTGACGACCCGCAGGCCTTCGATCAGCCGCTGGTTGTCGGCGCGCAGCTCCTGGAGCATGTCCTGCGGAGACACGAAGTCGGCATTGTTGTCCTGGATGCGCTGCAGGCTCTGGACATGGCCGATGGAGCGCAGCGTCGTTCCGCCGGTCTTGCGCACCCGCTCGGCGATCGCGTCGGTGATGCCCAGGATCTGCTGCGCCTGGTCGTCGAGCAGCAGATGGTAGTCACGGAAATGGGGGCCGGAGACATGCCAGTGGAAGTTCTTCGTCTTCATGTAGAGGGCGAAGCTGTCCGCCAGCACTTGGTTCAGCGCGTCGCGCACGCCCTTGAGCTGGTTGGCCTTGAGGTCCGTCGGCGTGTCGAGGTTGGGGTTCTCTGCCATCGAAAGCTCTCCTGAAGCGGCTTCGGCGTCGGCTGGTCCGACGCGGATTCGTCTTTTCGTCGACGACGTTGAGAACGTGGCTGCGCCGGCGCGGTTCCCCAATTGTCCGGCGGGATAAGCCCCGGCGGACAAATGGGGAAGCGCGTCTCCGTCCCTCAGGGCAGGATCCGCTGGCGCTTGAGGCTGTCGAGCGCGGCGCGCAGCGAGGCTGCGGAATCCATGCGTTCCCTGAAGCCGTGGCGATAGATCTTGTTCACGTCGGAGATCACGTCGGTCTCTGTGTGGAAGATGAAATCGCCGAAGCCCCATCCCACCAGCGTCGCCAGGTCGGGCTGCACCAGCCCCTTCGCCGTCGCGATCTCCCGCCAGAGCGGGCCCTTGTCGGCCATATGGCGCTCCAGCGTCAGGGGCACCGGTGCCGCCGTCTCCATCCCCAGATGGGCGGCGGCGTCGGCCCACATGCGCTCCCAGCGGAAGACATCCCCGTTGGTGACGTTGAAGGCCTCGCCCGAGGCCCGCTCGCTGCTGGCGGCCCAGGCGCTCGCGCGGGCCAGCAGCCCGGAATCCGTGAATTGGACGAGCTGCCGGTAGGCGAGGTCCGTCCCCGGAAAACGCATGGGGATGCCCAGCGCGCGGGAGAGCTCGGCGAAGACGCCGACGACCAGCGCGATGTTCATGGGGTTTCCGTGGATGTCCCCGACCACCACGTCGGGCCTGAGCGCGACGAAGTCCCACGCGCTCCGTTCGGCCCGACGGCGCAGCTGAGCCTCCTGGGCGAGGTAGATGTTTGGCGGCATGTGCGGGGGATCGCTCTCCCGCGCGGGCGTGGGAACCTTGGCGCCGAGATGGATGCCGTAGATCTTGAAGCCCTGGTAGATCACGACGCGCCGGAGCGGCGCGCCCGTCTCCTCCAGCCCGTCCAGCAGGTTGCCGAGCATGCGGCCGTTGCGCTCCGCCTCGGTGGCGAGGTCGGGATCCGGGTTTAGCGCCGCATAGAACAGGTGGGTGGTGCCGGAGGCGGACCGCAGCGCATCGGCCGTGCCGCGCGCGTCGGTCAGATCGGCCTGAATGGAAGCGAAGCCTGCGACGGGGCGGCGGGCCAGCGCCGTCACGCGCCAGCCCTGCCTCGCCAGCTCCTGGCAGACGGCATGGCCGATGATGCCGCCCGCACCGGCCACGAGGGCCACGTTCGATGAAGGGTCCGCAGCGCTCATGTCCCGGTCGTCTCCCATCCCTGGCGCGAAGCCGCACGGGCATAACGCAGGACGGCCGCATCCGGCCCCGATCGCCGCGAACGGCGCGACCAAGCCCGGTTTCGGCATGCCGGCATCAAACCTGTGCATGTGCATCGCCCATGCCCCTTCCGCTATGGATTCGAGGCTGAGGCGTCGATCCGCCTGCAGCCTTGTGCCGGCCGGACCTCGGAGCCCCTTCTGAGGCAAGGCCTGGTGGAGCGCCGGCGGTGCGGCAGGGAATGACCCCTTCGTGGCGCCGCGGGGCCACCACCGTACGAGGGAAGCGGCCCGACATGTCCGATGACGAGAAGCGCGCCTGGGTCGAACGCGTCCTGGACTATCCCTTAGACGCCGGTAGCCGGGACTTCCCCACGGCGGGGGCCGCAGCAGCCGAAGCCGACACCCTCGTCCGCGAGGCCTCGGACAAAGGCCATGCGGCACGCAATGCTGCTGCCGCATGGCGCGAGGCGATCGGGGAGGCCGATGCGCAGTTCACGGCCCTGGCGTCGGTGCTTCGCAGCACCGATGACGATGAGCTCCACTACATCGCGGATCTCGGCCTGGATGCCGTGTTCGGTGAGATGCGGGGGCTGCTCACGACTGCCCTGACGGACCTGCAACACAGCCCACCTGACAGGATCGCCGCAGTAGCCGGCAAGGCTGCGGACTTGGCGATGAGCCTGCGCAAGCACATCGAGGCCGATGCGCGGATCCGTGTCTGCGACACCAATCCCTTCGGCGTCACGCTGACCCTGGGAGAGAAGCTGGGGCAAGGCCTCCGGACCGTCGAAACCACCCTCGCCGGACTGTCATGACGGCGCCGTGCCCTTGATGGAGCTGACGGCATGTTCGAAGCGTTCAAGGAAGCATGGCTCGATCCCGAGGCGCGCGCCCAGGCAACGATGGCGGCTCTCGACGTTTGCCGCGATGGCGTGCGCGCGCTCAGGGCGCAGGGGATCGACACGGCTCAGTTCGAAGGGACGATCCAGGTCCTCGCCGGCCAGAAGACAGCGATCGAGAACCTGGACATGAGGGCGGGCGCGAAGTGCCGGGATCTCGAGGCGATCACGGACCAAGCCAATGCGCTTCTCAGGACGGTCCGCGACCAGGCCCGCCGGGCCGGCGAGTGCCAAATACGCAAGAGCGTCATCGAGAGCGGGATCGCAGGCGCCGAGTCCGGGATCGAGGGGATTGCCGAGCCTTTCGTGCACAAGGTTCTGGACGCACAACTCGCCGCGGCGAAGCTGGAGCGGGACCAGGTCTTCGCGCTCGGCGACCTCGATCAACTCGAGACGGACCTGACGGCGCTGGAAACGACCGTGCAGACGCTCGCTGATAATGTCGCAGAGGCCCCAAATAGCCTTCGCGAAATACAGAAAATCCGGGAGGTATTTGATACTTATGATGCCGTAATCGGATCTGAAATATCTGGGATCAGCTATGATCGCCCGAAGTACGTGCTCAACGCCGCCTTTCAGCGATTCAGCTCCAGCGTGATCGCGCTTTACGACGCGCCTAATCTTGATGCGTTCCGGGCAGACGCCCGCACGCTGCGCGCGTCTGCGCGGGATCTGTACGATGCCGCGGTGGATATCGCTGCAAACTGCCACGCGATCGACAGACAGCTCGCCGTCGTGGAGGCGTGCATCGAGAAATGGAAAACGGAGCCGGCATTCGATCCCATCATCGACCCCTACGCCGAGACCATCGCGAATCTCGAAGCTCTGCTGACAGGGTCCGACGTGGGGGACACACAGTCGAAGGCCCAGGCAGTCCTCCGCGATATCGAGGCGTGCGCAAGGGATGCCGAATTCTTTACGATCATTAGGGAGTCAGCGTCCTGGACGACTGCGATCGATGCGGCGCTGGACGAGATCGAAGCCATCATCGGGAGAGTTTCCGCGGCGAGCGGCGCCCCACCCGAATTGACGGATCTGATGGAGGATTTGGCCACCCTGAAGGACGGCCGTGACGACCTCGACACAACCGGAGGGAACGAATTCGCTAGACGCGTAAAGGCGCTGTACGACGCCGCGCATGAGTTGCTCAAAGCCGCGGCAAAGCTCCAGTTCGAGGCGATGCTGGAGGAACCCGGCGGCAAGGCGGCGCTGGACGCGCTCGTGGCCGGCATGTCCGGCCGAACGGGCAGACGCAAGGACGAGATGATCTGCCAGGCCGCCATCGAGGCTCGCTTCAACGTGACGCTGACGGTCGGCGACGGCATCCGGACCGAGAAACTGCCCAGGATGTACGACCTGCTGCTGAAGGTGCCGGAGGCGGACACGGTGACCAACAGCAAGCTGGAGGCCATCGAATGGGATACCGAACACGAGTCCTCAGGGAACTATCATCGCGCCTCGAGGATCGTCTTCAATGACCTGCCGGAGGACGAGCACACGCGCTCCTACGTGCCCGATTTCGGCGATCCGCTCGAGACCATCTACTACGATGCCACCACGCTGCACGAGGTCGGACACGCGGTGGACGACAACGAAGGCTTCATGGCGACGCACGGTGGCTCGCCCGGGTACGGCCAGTGGATGGCGGAGACGCTCGACAGCGTCATCGAGGCGCATGGCAGCCCCACGGGCGGAAACTTCTTCCGGCACAGCGGCACGGGCAGAACGCCGACCATCGACGACCTCAGGCTCTATCTCAGGATGCTGCTGACCGGTAGGAACCCGGTGAAGCCGAGCGACAGCGCCGCGCCGCTGAGCTCGCTGACCGATGACTGGGACGCCGTCGCCGCCGACCCGACGGCGGCACGGTGCCGCGACAGCTTATGCTCCGAGAAGCCGTGGAACGGAGGCAAGGCGATGGCCGAGCAGCTCGCTATCGGCGGACGGGTCTACCAGGAATCCTACCCCGGCAAATGGACGAGCTATGCCCTCGAGGAGCGCGCCTCGTCCGGCGTGTCGACCTATCAGTGGCGTGCGCCGGGAGAATGGTTCGCAGAGATCTACGCGCTTTATTATCTGGGCAAGCTGAAATCCAGCCACCCCATGAAGAATTGGCTGGACCGCCACTCCGGGACCATCGCGACGGGCCCCTGAGCGGGACCTGCGTCGCACAAGCATCGTCGCACCGTCATCGCATTACCGGTGGAGCCCGCTCCGCCGCCCCTCGGGAGACCACGATGTCCCTGTTCAACAGCGTCGCGATCGAATGCCCGGTCTGCAAGACCGCCAATGCCTTCGAGCTCGCCGCGAGCGTGAATGCCGACCGCCGGCCCGACCTCAGGGACGAGATCCTCGCAGGGACCTTCCAGGCGCTGCGCTGCGGGCAATGCGGCGCCCGGCTCAAACCCCCGCCGGCCATGACCTACATCGATGTCGGCCGGCACCAGTGGATCCTCGTGCAGCCCTTCGCGCAGCTCGAGCAATGGCAGGCCTTCGAGGAGCAGGCGCGCGCGGTCTTCGAGCGGACCTTCGGCGCCGCGGCCCCGCTCGCCGCGCAGGCCATGGGCAAGGCACTGGACGTACGCATCGCCTTTGGCTGGCCGGCGCTGCGCGAGAAGATCCGCTGCCGGGAGCTCGGCCTGGACGACGTCGCGCTGGAGCTGCTGAAGATGGCGGTCCTGCGCAACGTCTCTGGAGCGCCGGTGTCGGACGATGCCGAGCTGCGCCTGCTGGGTGCCGAGGATGGGATGCTGGAGCTCGGCTGGGTGCGCGGCGAGGAGGAGGCGGTCGTGGCGAGCCTGAAGGTCCCCCGCGACGTCTACGACCACGTGGCCGCGGACAGGGGGGCGTGGCAGCCCCTGCGCGACCAGCTCAGCGGCCGCCCCTTCGCCGACTATAACCGCTTCCTGGTCGAGCCCGCTGCTCCCGCGCCTCGGCCGGACCCGGGCGCTGCTCCCTGACCCCTCCGAATGGGCCGGTACGTAGGAGGCTCCATAGCCATCGCGGTTATCGGAGGAGCCGTATCCGAGGACGGCACCAAGCCAGGGTTCGGCATGGCGGCATCGGACCTGCGGATATGCATCATGCGTGACCCTGCCCTTATGGATTTGGGGGCGAGCCTTGTCGACCTGCCGTGTGGCAGTCGGACTTCGGAGTATCTTGGAGCGAGGCCGGAGGGAGCGCCGGCGGCGCGGCGCTCTGAAGCGCGCACCGCGCGCCGCCGCCGCGCCGCAGCGAGTTCGACCAGGACGTGCCTGGCGGCTGGAGCTGCAGGCGACCGCCTGCGGCAGCGGGCGTGTGACCTGCATTGAAGGCGAAAGCACGCACTTTGCCCACCATGGCCAAAAGCTCCCTCTCATGCCCGCAGCCGACGGTTGGGCAGAGGAACGATGCCGCGGCTGCGGCGGTTTCCTTGGCTGGGCGGCGGCCCGCTGTTGCCCCGCCGGGTCTCGCTGTGCCGCCGCCAGTCCTCGGCATCGATGCGCTGCTCCTCAGCGCGGTCCACGGGGAGGTGCGTCTTCCCGGAGCCCGTCCAGAGCTCCCTGGCGTCCTTCACCGGCCGTTCCCTCCCTTCCTGTCACGTTGACAGTTGGCTCACCGGGGGATCGAATCCAGCCCGCGCTTCCTCTTGCGCGCCGCGCTATGCGCGAGGAGCTCGCCACCACGCCGGGCGGTTCTTCGACGAGTGGTGGCGGCGCAAATATCTCCCTGCCGAAAGGATCCGGCGATGGCTTCCTTCCCCCCTGGCGTGCCCGGCGCGGGCGTGGAGACGGTCGAGACGCCGGCACTCGTGCTGGACCTCGACTGCTTCGAGGCGAATCTCGATGCCATGACTGCCTGGACCGCGCAGTCAGGGCTGCGTCTGCGCCCACACGCCAAATCCCACAAGTGCTCGGCCATCGCCCTGGCCCAGATCGCCCGCGGCGCAGTCGGGGTCTGCTGCCAGACGCTCGGGGAGGCCGAAGCCATGGCGGCCGCGGGGATCGCCGATATCCTCGTGACGAACAATCTCGTCCACCCCGGCAAGCTCCAGCGCCTGGCCAGGCTTTCAGCCACCGGCCACGTCGGGCTCCTGTTCGACCACGTCGAGCAGGTGCGGCGCGCCGGCGAGGCCTTCGCGGCCGTTGCCGGCACATGCGACGCGTATGTGGAGATAGAGGTCGGAAGCTCACGTTCTGGCGTGGAGACCGTCGAGGCCGCCGTGGCGCTGGTGCAGGCGATCGAGCGCCAGCCGGGACTGAGATTCGCCGGCGTGCAGGCCTATCATGGCCGCGCACAGCATATGCGCGCTCCCCGGGAGCGGGCGGCGGCGGCCGATCACGTCGCGGACAGGGTGCGCCGGCTCCGCGAGCGATTGGGATCGTTGGGACATGAGGATGTCGTCGTGACCGGCGGCGGTACTGGCAGCTTCATGGCCGATGCGGCCAGCGGTGCTCTCGATGAGCTCCAGTGCGGGTCCTATGTCTTCTTCGACGTCGACTACGACCGGAACGACCGGACGGGCGAAATCCCGTTCCGGCAGAGCCTGTTCGTCCAGACAACCGTGCTGTCAACGCCGACCGCCGACCGCGCAATCTGCGACGCCGGATTGAAGGCGCTGTCATTCGATTCCGGAGTTCCGGCCGTCGCCGGGCGCAACGATCTCACCTATTTCGGGCCCAATGACGAGCATGGGCGCATCGCCACGGCCGAGGCCACGGAGCCGGTGCGGATCGGTGATGTCCTTCGGCTCGTGCCCGGTCACTGCGATCCCACCGTCGCCATGCACGACTGGATCGTCGGAATCCGCGGGGACACCATCGAGGCCCTCTGGCCGATCGACGGGAGAGGTCCGCGCTAGAGTAGGTTCTGTCTGCCGGGCTACTGATGCTGTCTGGAAGGAAGCACCGATTGATGGTGGGCCAGCGGTTGTGCGGCCGCTCCAATCGCTTGAGGCGAGTGGCCGCCCAATGTCGCACTCGACGGAGCGGGCTGCCGGCGCTGCCGGCCCCATGGGGAGCCCCGGCGATTGTCACCGGGGCTCCCAGTTACTGCCGGCCCATGCGGCTCACGCTGCGCGAATACCGGCGAGGAAGCGGTCCACCTCGCCCTTCAGCATGTCCGACTGGCGCGCGAGTTCGCCCGCGGCACTCAGCACCTGGGTTGCGGCGGAGCCGGTCTCGGTGGCGCCGTGGCTGACCTCGGCGATGTTGGTCGTGACCAGCTCCGTGCCGCGTGCGGCTTCCTGGACGTTACGGGCGATCTCGCCGGTGGCGGCGCCCTGCTCCTCGATGGCCGAGGCAATGGACGTCGCGATCTCACTGATCGAGCCGATCGTTCCGCCGATCCCGGTGATCGCGACAGCGGCCTCACTGGTCGCCGTCTGCATCGATGAAATCTGGCTCGCGATCTCCTCCGTGGCTTTCGCCGTCTGCGTCGCGAGGTTCTTGACCTCGCTCGCCACGACGGCGAAACCCTTCCCGGCTTCACCCGCACGGGCCGCCTCGATGGTCGCGTTCAGCGCCAGCAGATTGGTCTGGCTGGCGATCGAGTTGATGAGCTGCACGACATCGCCGATGCGCTGCGCCTGTTCGACAAGACCCTGAACGCGCGTGTTCGTCTGCTGCGCCTCGCTGACCGCCTGGCCAGCGATGCTGGTCGAGCGGGCTACCTGACCACTGATTTCGTTGATGGACGCCGACAGCTCGTCGGTCGCCGCGGCGACCGTCTGGACATTCATGGAGGCCTGCCGTGCGGCCGTGGCGGTGTTCGAGGCCTGCTGATTGGTCTGCTCGGCCGTGCTCGACATGGTGTTGGCGGTCGCGTCCAGTTCCGTGGCTGCAGAGGTGACCGTGCGCAGAATGCTGCTCACGCTGCTATCGAACTCCTGGATCAACTGCTCAATAGCGGCGCTCCGGCGCTCCTTGGCGGCGCGCTCGGTGGCCTCGGCCGCGGCCAAGCGGTCGCGCTCGATGGCGTTCTGCTTGAAAACCTCGAGCGCCTTGGCCATGCCGCCGATTTCATCTCCGCGCTCGGTGCCTGGGATCGCGACCGCGCTGTCGCCCGCGGCCAGGTGGGTCATGGTCGCGGTGATCGACGCGACCGGGCGCGAGATGCCCGTCCGGGCGATGAGCATGCCGACGAGGATTGCGAGGGCGATGCCGCCGATGCCGACCACCATCATGATGCTCAGCATGCGAGCATTGAAGGTTCGGAGCTCGTTGTTGGCTGCCTCGATCGCTTCCATGTTCCGTTGGACGCGGCCCTCGATAGCGTGGCCAAGCGCGGTACGGACTGCGCGGATCGCCTCGTTGTTTCCGAGTTCGGTCGCCTTCGCGAGATTGCCTTCGGTAGCGAGCCGTGCAATTTCGATACGGCTCTCGATGAAGGGTTTCGCGCTCGCACGGAGTTCCTGGAGGTCTGCTTTGCGATCGGACGGGAGGAGGATTTCCCACTCGTTCAGGCGCTGATCGAAGAGCTTGATCGTAGCCTGGAGACCCTTGACGAATGTGGCCGCGCTCTTGGCGTTATCTGCTGCGTAGATGCCGCGGGAATCCATGACCATCTTGAAGACGAGGCCGTTCACCTGCTCGCCGAGAATGGCGCGCTGAGAGAGATTCTGGATGTCGTCGACCCGTTCTTCGTAGGTCTTCATCCCGATGAAGCCGACCAGCCCTATGACCGCCGCCACTGCGGCCATGAAGACTACGACGATGTAAATCTTCGCGCTGATACCGATGCGCGCCAGAACGCCGGCCATGCTTTCCTCCTCATCACCACCTGGGGCGTATGCCACACGGCATAAGCCCGACCCGTGAAGAGAGCCGAAGCGGGATTAAGATTCTCATAAAATGTGATGCATTGGTGGGGCGACGCGTGTCCAGCTAGGGTCCGAGCTTCCTTTGATCCGAAGCTTGGCATCGGCGAGAACTGGGGTTCGGGGGTGCTGTCCTCGTCTTAATCGAGCCCGAACGGGGCGCGCTCGGCCGCCGAGACGCGGGCCTCAGAGGTGGCAAAGGTGTGGGCGGTCGTCCGATAGCCTAGCTCGTCGGCATGCCGGATCAGCTGGCACCCCCAGCGGACTCAGCGAGCGGCGCCACCAGCCAAGGTGCTCGAGGCCAAGAGGCCGCTCGGCTTGCCAGCCGGCCCACAGGCGAGGGTTGTCGCTGGAACAATTCACCAGGGGAGGACGCCCATCGTGGCGTGCGTGAACGTACCCGTCGGCCCTTCGGAACCGAGAAGCGCCACGCGCACGGCCTCGGCAGCGCCCTGCTCGGGAGTATCCACGCCAGAATATCCGGTGAGCCTCGTCCTGGTGTGGCCGGGGGAGACTGCGTTGACCTTAATGCCGTCGCCCTCCAGCTCGATCGCCATCGCGACCGTCAGGGCGTTGAGCGCAGTCTTCGAAGCCGAATACGTGGCATCGAAGAGCGATCTCAGCGGGAAGTTCGGGTCGGAATTCAGTGTGAGCGACCCCATGCCGCTGGAGACATTGACGATGCGCGAGTTCGGCGTTTCCCTCAGGATCGGCACCATCGCCTGATAGACGGCAAGCACGCCGAACACGTTCGTGTCCCAAACCTCACGCATGTCATCGAGGGGAACGATGCTGGGACGGTTCGCTTCTGCGAGTTCTTCCCCGCTTTCGAACACGCGATTGCCAGCGGTGGCGATGCCGGCATTCTGAACCAGCACGTCGAGGCGTCCGAATTCCTTACGTACCCGATCCGCAGCGGCGGCGATCGATGTCTGCTCCGTCACATCCAGTCGGAGTGCAACAGCGGACGGACCCAACTTCGCGACAGCGGCTTCGCCACGCTCGATACTGCGTGATCCCACAAGGACAGTGAAGCCTTCGGCGATCAGACCCTTGGCGATCTCGAAGCCGATGCCTTGATTGGCGCCTGTGACCAGCGCGACGGGCTTATCCAGCATGATTGTTCCTCCGTGGATTGCCATCCCGGCAGTGACTCGATAATCAATAGACGGAGCGTTGCTCCGGATTTGTATACGGAGCAACGCTCCTCTTAGCAAGCGACGAAGATGCCAAACCCGGATTCAGGCCACCAGTTGACCGGTGCGTCGGGAGCAACGGAAAGTGGTCGCAGCCTGCGCGCCGACGCTCAAAGAAGCGTCGATGCGTTGGTCGCAGCGGCGCGGGAGTTGTTCGCGACCAAAGGGGTCGATGCGACGACGCGGGAGATCGCCGACCGCGCCGGCGTCGGCATGGGCACGCTGTATCGCCGGTTTCCCCGGCGGGCTGACCTGATCGGCGCCGTCTTCCGGGAGGAATTAGACGCCTGCGCAAATGCCGCCAGGACGCTCGCCGAGGAGAACTCGCCGTTTGAGGCAATGTTGAAATGGATGCAGGCTTACGTGCAACTCATCGGCACGAAGCGCGGTCTGGCCAAGGCTGTGAGTTCCGACGATCCTGTATATGTCGGCATGGCTGCGCGTTTCGATCAGCAGCTTCGGCCCGCCGCTGAGGCGCTTTACGAAGCTGCGGCCGCCGCCGGCGAGGCACGGCCCAATCTGGACGCAGCGGAAATACTGGCCGCTGTTTCGGCCTTGTGCATGTCCACCTATGATGGAAGACCAGATCATCCGAGCCGGATGGTGGCTCTATTCGTCGAAGGTCTCCGATTGCCACGCTGAGCCGCAAGGTCTGCGAACGTATCTAGCCACGTTCGAGCACCAGGTCGCGGGCGCGCGCGACGTGACTTCAACGACCACACACCGGAGCTGTCTGGCGGACGGAAGCAGGGCCTCATGACTTGTTGCTGATCCGGTCCCCCCTCAGTTGACGCCGCGACGCCCAAGGGCCCCGCGCAAACGCCCTGGCCGAACAGGCCGCGACCTTCAGCCTGCAAGGCGACGGAAGCAGTCATGACGAGCAGGCCGTGCCGCGCTCGGCCGTCGGCTGGCTAAAGGTGGGAAGCTACGGCTGGGGAATTTTGGGCATCGAGCCCGCGCGACGCGTGGTTTTCCATCATTCCGTAAGGCCGACTTAGCGGGTCGCTAGCGCCGCCTCTACCTTCAGCGCGTCGGCTCCGTCTACCTGACCGAGCCGTTCCGATCTGTTCCGCCGCGTCATCGCCCTCGGCGATGGCCCGCAGAAGGACATGGAGCTTCGAGGATCTTCAGCTTGAAGCAGCCCCTCGCCGGCGAGTTCGCGCATGGAATGGGAACGGTCCCTTGTGTTCCGGTGCGGTGCGGCGTGCAGCGCGGAACGCCACAGCTCACCGCGGAACCAGATCGGAAGGTCGTGTCGGACGATCGCAAAGATAAAACGGATCCTGGAGCATCGACCGTCCTGGGGTTGCCGCATATCCTCCCATGCGAATGTCAAAGTCGAGCAGCCGCGAGATCGCGCCTGCCGACGAGCGGAATTCGACGAGCGGAATTTCGCTGAACCAGCCAAGCCGCTCCTAAACCCCGGAGTCACTATGATCGTCGTAACCGCTCCCACCGGCGATATTGGTCATCAGGTCGTCCAGATCCTTCTCCAGTCGGGTGCTCCGATCCGAGTGATCGCACGCAATCCGTCCCGTCTGGCGGAACAGGTGCGCGCCAGCGCCGAGATCATCGAAGGCTCCCACGGGGACGCTGGCGTCGTGAATGAAGCGTTCAGCGGCGCTGACACGGTATTCTGGCTGACGCCCCCTGACCCGAAGGCCGCTTCCGTCATGGCGGCCTACGTCGATTTCACCCGTCCCGCCGCAACGGCTTTGAAGGAGCAAGGCGTCAAGCGCGTCGTCGCGATCACGGCGCTCGGCCGCGGCTCGCCCCTCGCCGGCAAAGCGGGCTACGTCACCGGGTCGCTGGCGATGGACGACCTGATCGCCAGCACGGGCGTCGCCTTCCGTGGCCTCGCCAACCCTTCGTTCATGGACAATATCGCCCGTCAGGCGGCGGCAATCAGACATCAGGGCAAGTTCTTCCTTCCGATCTCCGGCGACCTCAAGCTTCCCAGTGTGGCGACGCGTGACATCGCCGCCGTCGCCGCGCGCTGGCTGCTCGATGACAGTTGGAGCGACCAAGGCGAGGTGCCGGTCCTGGGCCCCGAAGACATTTCGTTCAACGACATGGCCGCGGTCATCTCCAATGTGCTCGGTAAGCCGGTCAGCTATCAGCAGATCAGCTTCGACGCCTACAAGGCGCGCTTCATGCAGTTCGGCATGTCCGACGCGATGGCACAGGGCATGACGGATATGGCTTGGGCGAAGAATCAGGGCCTCGATCTGACTGTTCCCAGAAGCCTCGAGACTTCAACCCCGACGACCTTCCGCCAGTGGTGCGAGGCAATCCTGAAGCCTGCCGTCCTGGGGTGAGGGATCGGACCATGGCGAGATCCGCCGTGCGAAGCCGCTCGCGCCTTAGATGTAGAGGAAAACCCACATCCGGTCCGCAAGAACCGATCCAGCCACCAAACCCGGCGGTGCACTCGCAGCCGTTGGGTCCGAAATCGGCGCTCAGTGTCTTGCATGACCGCTTGTCGGGCAGCCAGCCCGCCACCCCCAAAGCATAGCTCGATCGAGCTCAATCCTCATCCCTGCCTTGGAGACCGATGAAAGGGAACTTCATCATGAGCAGCGCACAAGTTCAGGAAGTACGGCAGGCGTCGCCGCAGGCCGATCACAGCCAGCCACGCGGCAAATTCATTCTCTGGACGCTGATCGCCTCGGTCGTGGCAGCCTTTGCCGCATGGCTGAGCGCAGCCCTCAGCCTGGAAGTCTGGGTAATGTTCGCAGGCTTCATCGCTTGGTTCACACGCCCCACGTCGCTCAAGAACAGTGCTGCGGCGATGATTTGCCTATGGCTCGGCATCGCGATCGGCGCGGTGTCGCACATCATGACCGGCGCCCTCGTCCCCTCGCTCAACCACCTGGCTCTGCCGGTCGTTGTGTTCCTTGTCGCGATCCTCATCGTTGGGCTGCGTAGCCACGCTCTTCTGGGCAACATGTTGGCATGGTTCCTCGGCATGGTGACCTATTTCGCGGCTGAGTTTGACCTCGCTGCCGCATCCTTCGTGCATCTCGCCTTTGCGACCGGGATCGGCGGGCTGGCTGGCTACACCTGCCAAGCCCTCAATAGGCGGTTTGCGGAATAGCGCCTCCTCCGACCAAGGGTCGCCACTATGGTACTGCGAGACATCGGTATGGCACCAAGCGCCGTGGATACGCGGCGCTTGACCGCTTGCACGTCGAACGGTCGAGGCCGCAAAATTACCAAAATCTTCCCAACCGTCCGGAACTAGATGGACCCTCTCTCCCAAGTTCTCTCTCTGCTCAAGCCGCAGAGTTATATTTCCTCTGGCTTTCATGCCGGGGGAGAATGGTCGGTGCAGTTCGGCGACCAGAGCCAACTCATCAAATGCTATGCGGTCGTGTCGGGCTCGTGCTGGCTCCAGATCGATGGTGTCCCCGAGCCGTTGACCCTTGAGGAGGGCGACAGTTTCGTCCTGCCGAGCGGCCAGCCCTTTCGTCTCGCCAGCAATCTTGACCTGCCGCCCGTGCCGGCCTCCGAGATTTTCCCGCCCGCGCGGCGCGGCGGCGAGGTCTTCATCAATGGTGGTGGCGACCTCTTCATGGTCGGAAGCCGGTTTGGCGTTAGCGGTGGTCATGCCGGAATGCTGTTGGCGATGCTGCCGCCGGTCGTGCATCTCCGTAAGGCATCGGACCAGGCGACGCTCCGCTGGTCGGTCGAACGGATGATGCAGGAATTGCGTGAGGGCGAGCCGGGTGGCTATCTGATCGCCCAGCATCTCGCCCACATGATGTTGGTTCAGGCGCTGCGCGCTCATCTGGCCGAGGGGCCTGGCGTCGGCGTGGGGTGGTTCTTCGCCCTGGCGGACAAGCAACTTGCCAAGGCGATCGCCGCCTTACACTCCGATCCGGCCCGCCGCTGGACGTTGCAGGAACTCGGCGAGATAGCAGGGATGTCCCGCTCGACCTTCGCGCTGCGCTTCAGGGAAACGGCGGGCGAAACGCCGATGGAGTATCTCAGCCGATGGCGGATGCTGCTCGCTTGCGACCGGCTGGAGACGTCCGGCGATCCGGTCTCCGTCATCGCGCCTACGATCGGATATGAGTCCGAAAGCGCATTCAGCACGGCATTCAAGCGGGTGATGGGTTGCTCACCCCGCCAGTATGGACGCATGCGAAGACCGGCTGCAGCGCAGGGCGACGGACGAGCTGCGACGCAGCCTCTGGCAAGCTAGGACTGCCGCAGCGATTTCCATCCGCGCGATCGCTCCGCTCCTTTTGGTCGTCTATGGCGGACACGCGCGCCTTCCAAGCCAGTGCCAGTGCAGCATGCCTCGCTGCATGACTGGTCCGGCTGCGTTCGACTTCGAGCGACATCTCCACTCCCGGCCGCCCTGAAGTGAGTTCGCGGGTTTGCAAACGACGCGAAGCGTTGGCCGCCACAGGTCATGTTCGGGGACAAAGGGGGGCATGGTCAGGAGCCAGTCTAGGAAACGCTCTTTGGATTTCGAATGCTTCACCCTCGCCAGCTTCAAAAGGTGTCAGCGACCAGACGTTCCGTCCGCTCGACAGCGGCGCGATGCAGAAACCGGCCGAGATCCGGGGGCTCGATCGAGTTCCGGACGATCGCGACGATATCTCGGACCGCGGAGAATGGATCGCCTGCCAAGACCGGCCTAGCTTCCTGGCGAAAAATACTGGTCGAAAGGCCAGCGCAGCGCATCGATCCGGAAACCAGCCAGGAAGGATGTCGCATGCTCAAGTTGGTCGGTGGCGCCTGCGGCGTCGCGTTCACAATCCTCTGCCTTACCGGCACCGTCCTGGCCCATCACGGCGTGACGGGGCGCTATGATGCCGCCACCCCGATCGTTCTTTCGGGTACGATCACCGCGGCCACATTCGCCCCGCCGCATCCAGTGTTGTCGATCCGGGTGGACACGGCCGAGCTTCCCGCGTTCGAGGTCGGTCGGCCAGCGGAGTATTTCGGGCGCGCCGTCGTTCGGGCCGAGGATGTAGGCAAGGTACGAGAGATCGAGCTTTCTCCGGTCCGCATGTTCTACCAACTCTCCGACCGGCTGAGCGTCGGCGATCGGATTGTGATTGTCGCCCTGCGCAACTGCCTTTCGCCTCACCAACTCCGCAGCACTTGGCTGCGCCTCTCGGACGGCACTGTCGTTTCCTACACCGGAGACTGGGCGCCAGATGTCAACGGATGCAGTTGATATCGCTATTCCAGTGGATAGAGGCGGCGCCCGCGGTGCGGCTTATCGTGGTCGTACCCTGGCTCTATCCGACCATTTCGGCGCTTCACATCCTGGGTGTCGGCATCCTCATCGGCTCGATCGCTTCGGTGGATCTTCGCCTGCTGCGTATCCTCGGCCCCAAATTCGATCCGGTCCTCCCGACACTCATTCGCCTGGCGATGATCGGCTTTGCGATTGCCGTGGCGACCGGCCTTCTGCTCGTGTCGGTCCGGATCGGAAACTACGTGCGGGATCCTGCATTTCTCGCGAAGGTCCTCATCCTGCTGGCGGCGGGGGGGAACGCGGTCGCTCTGCACATCGCCTCGCGCCCCGAAAGCGTTGCGAGCATGGTGGGACGGGCCAGAGGCCGTGTCGCCGCCATCTTATCGCTCGGCTTGTGGCTCTGTGCCGTTTTCGCGGGCCGATGGATCGCTTTTGCGTGAGGAAGGGATAGGCGTGAAGGTCGCAGCTGCTTCGATATCGTCCCTATGACGATGTCCCGCGCTATCCCGCTATCCCGACCTTTCCTTTACGGGCCGCCGCCATTTCGCATGCCGCGCGCTGAAGCCCATGCGCCGTCGCCGCCGCCTCCCTGAGGAAATGCTCGCCACCCGCGGTCAGGCGTATTCCGCCCCGGTGTCGCTCGAACAAACGCGGTTAGGACGCTGCTCAAGCAACTGCACGCGCCGGCTGCTCGTGCACTTCGGGACGCCCAGAGCCGAGCGGTGCGTCGGAAGCTGCCATAGTCCGCGGCGTGATCGCATAGCGCAGGAAGCGTAGATCGAGCGCAAGGTCGGGCATGCGCCTCCGATCCAGCAGATCTCGTCGGGCTCCCTCTAAGGCGCAACTGGATCGATGTCGGACATGTTGCGCCTTCGCCATTTTCATCCGACGGGCGCAGGTTGCCGCGATGAAAGGCGGACAGGGTGGATAGGGGCGGGATGCCTGCGCCTGATCCGGTAGACCGCCGCAGGAGGAAGGTTGGCGAGCGTGCCGCCGATCCGTTCGGCCTCGAGCCCGAGATGATCGAGCAGTCTGGGCGGGACCGGGCAACGCGGCCCATAGGTGAACTGGTAGACCGCGCCATCCGGCCTCATCTTGCGGAACGCGCCGATTAGGATCGCGATTACCTTGCGCGGCGGCATCGACAGGACGGGCAGTCCGCTGACGACGGCGCCGGCTGGTCTGCCGTCGAAGAGGTCGACCATCCGCAGGCGAGCTGCGTCCATCCAAAGAGTGCGCGCTCGCGGGTATTGGAGGTGGAGCGCGGTGGCGAACTCGGATCCGAACTCGATCAGCGCCAGGTCTTCCTGTCTGACGCCACGGGCGATCAGGGCGCGCGTGAACGCGCCGGTGCCCGGCCCAAGCTCGATGACTGGTCCGGTGTCGTGTGAGATTTCGGAGGTGATCAGGCTGGCGAGCGCCTGTCCTGACGGCGCGATGGCCGCGACGCGCAGGGGGTTTCTGAGCCATGCGTGGAAGAAGCCGAACGTCTCGGCCATAAGGTGTTGTTTCATGGAAAGCGATCTCGAAGTCGGTTTGCGTTGAAGCGGCGGGGCGACCGGTCGCGCACCGCAGATGTGATCAGACCCCGTACGACATGGCATCCGGATTCCGGCGGACGCGAACCCGTCGCACGGCCCAGAACAGGGCGGCCTCCACAACCAGGAGGCAGCCGAGCGCCGCCAGGGCAAGGACCGTTGTGTTTGTCGTCTGGATCGAATGAGAGGCGTAGACTCCAAGGCCGATGAACAGGCCGTTCCACACCGCAATGCCGGCTGCCGATGCCACGAGGACACTGCGCGCGTTTCCGCGCAGAAGAGCGGCGAATGCCGGAACGAATAGTCTGACGGTCGGCACGAGCTGCAGCGCGAAGGCCAGCGCGGTCTGGTTCCGGCGGAGGGAAGCGACCCCGCGCCGTATGCGATCGGCGGACATCCCGAATAGCCGACCAGTCTTGTTGAGGAGGCGCGCGGAGCGGACAGCGCCCAGTCTCCGGGCGGCGTAGAACCAGACCGCGCACGCGGACACGCCGCCTGTGGTGGTTGCGATGAACGCGGCGGGTAGCGACCACACCCCGTCCGCCGCGCCGATGCCGATGGCCAAAAGAAGCCCATAGGACGGCATTACGGGCACGAAACGCTCGGCCAGGGCGACGAGGAAGAGACCTACGAGGCCGTAGGCGCCGACCCACGCTATGACCGCGCCGACCGGGTCGAAATCCATTGGCTGTTCCTCTTCTCTCAAACTGTCGGTGGATGATTTTGGCCACCGAATGCGTTCAGCTGTCGGGTTCGGTTTTCGGTGGTTGCGGAGATTGCTGACGGATTGGGGATATCCGGCGATCCACCTTTCGCATCGTTCGAACGGGGCGGCGATTCCCTGATCCGTTTTCAGGTCGTGGCGACCGGAGCTGCTCTCAGCGGCGGCTTTGGCGGCACTTCGCGGACGCGTTGCATCCAGGCCGGATACTCCGGTGCGATCCCGCTGACAGCGTCCAATCTGGCGAGGTCATCGGCGGTGAGCACGACATCTGCGGAGCCCGCACTGTCGTCGAGCTGCTCTTTGCGTTTTGCACCAACGATCACGCTGGTGACGTGCGGCTGGTGCAGCAGCCAGGCGAGCGCGATTTGCGCGACACTGACGTCCTTGTCGGCTGCGATCGCCTCCATGGCATCGATCACCTCATAGGCACGGTCCATGGCGACGGGCGGAAAGTCGAAGGTCGTGCGTCGGCTGCCTTCTTCGGCTTGCTTTTTGCGACCGAACTTGCCACTGAGCAGGCCGCCGGCCAGCGGGCTCCACACGAGCAGGCCAAGCTTCTCAGCCTTGATGAGTGGAACGATTTCGCGTTCGAGATCGCGGCCGGCGAGTGTGTAGTAGTTCTGCGTCGTGGCGATCTTGGCGAGATTCAGGCGTTCGCTGTGCCCGAGCGCACGGGCCATCTGCCAGGCCGACCAGTTCGAGACGCCGACATAGCGGACCAGGCCCTGCCGAACGAGCGTGTCGATCGCGGCAAGGCTTTCCTCGATCGGCGTCACGGTGTCGATGTTGTGGAGCTGATAGAGATCGATGTGATCGACCCGAAGTCGCTTGAGGCTCGCCTTGACGCTGTCGAGAATGTGCCCCCGCGAATTCCCGTGGTCGTTCGGGCCGGGACCGACCGGGCCGCACACCTTCGTGGCGATCACCACGTCCTCGCGCCGGACGCCGAGGTTCTTCAACGATTGGCCGACCATCTCCTCCGAGGCGCCGTTCGAATAGATGTCGGCAGTGTCGATGAAGTTGATGCCGTGCTCGAAGGCACGGGCAATGAGCGCCTGTGCGTCTTCCTGTTGGACATTGCCCATATTCGCCCAGACGCCCTTGCCTCCGAAGGTCATTGTCCCCAGGCAGATTTCGGAAACGAATAGGCCCGTATTGCCAAGTGTCTTGTACTTCACGAAATTATCCTTTCCTGGATGGTGGGTGTATGGATCGAGACGCGCCTCCTCACGTTGGTTGAGATCTGCGCGTCCGAATTCTGATCACTGATGGTGATGCAAGAGCGGCGCTCTACCGCATCGGCGGCGTGAGCAAGCCAGTTGCTCCCATTCAGCCGAGACCACCGTTTGCGAAGACGTTCTGGCCGTCGATCCAGGCACCGTCCTGAGAGCAAAGAAGAGCGATGACGTTGGCGATGTCTTCCGGCAGGCCCAAGCGACCGAGCGGCGTCTGCTCGGGAATTCCTCGAAGTGCTTCTTCTCCATGCTGACGGAGGAGCTGAGTGTCGACGGCGCCGGGCGC
The DNA here is from genome assembly GCF_017355985.1 of Arenibaculum pallidiluteum. GTDB lineage: Bacteria > Pseudomonadota > Alphaproteobacteria > Azospirillales > Azospirillaceae > Arenibaculum > Arenibaculum pallidiluteum. The sequence goes on along the minus strand of NZ_JAFIQU010000001.1, from coordinate 721,932 downwards.
TATGGAATTGACTGAGATGCCGCGGCCTGACAGCTCCTTCGCGAGGACGCTCGAAAAGAGCACTTGGGCACTTTTTGTGGCTGCATATGCGGCCGTAGCCGGCGGCGGCGTCTTTATGATGCTCGAACTCAGGCTGATGATCCGGCCGCCGACACGAGTGCGCCGCGCCGCTTCGCGCAACACGTTGAAGCTGCCCTTCACATTTGTGGCCATCATTCGATCGAATGCTGCGTCGGTCATTCGAGCAAAGGGGCCGACAATCATGATCCCGGCGTTGTTGACCACCACATCAACCCCGCCGAAAGCCCCGTCATTGGCATCGAAAAGGGCCTTGACCGCTGCGGGATCAGCGACGTCCGCTTGGCGAAGGATGGCGCGACCGCCTTCCGCCTCGATGTCGCGGACGACTTGGGCGGCGAGATCTCGGTTGGTGAGGTAGTTCACCGTCACGGCGTAGCCGTCGCGCGCCAGACGCTTGGCGGTGGCGGCGCCGATGCCCCGCGACGAGCCGGTGATGACGGCGGCCCGGCCGGCGCCAGGCAGGGGGAGCGGTCGGGCCGTGGAAGTCTGGGCCGAAGCCGCGCTCGTCAGCGCGAGAGCCGCCGGCGCGGCGACAGCGAGGGCCATGAACGTGCGGCGAGAGCTATCAGTATCGGGCACTTCGAAGATCTCCGTTCTTGAGGCTGTTGCATGACGTGCTCGAGTCGGCTGCGCCGGCGTTCGGCGCGTGGTGCGCCACTGCCGGGTTATCTGCTTGTGCGGAGCTGCCGCTGGTGCTGTCGAAGGACGACGAGGACGCGTCGGCTTGCAATCGGCAGGGCAATTCCGATCAGGACAAATGAGACTGGGGCGACCAGCAGCGCGAACCCGAGGCCATTGGGGCTTACTGCGGTGGTCATCGCTTCGCTGATCACACCGACGGTGAGAGGCCCGAGCGCGGGACCAAGGGACAGAAGCGATTAGCAGGCCGCAAAGGCGAGCCCGGTGAGCAGGCCCATCTGGGTATCGCTAAGTCGAAGATCCGCTCGGAACGTCTCAAGCAGGATGGGCCGTCGTGTTCAACTGACCTGGAAAAACAGGGGATAGGGATGGTGTAATAAGTATCCCTGGACCGCGCCTCCCATATACACATTTAACTTGGGCACCTTCAAATGGGTCTGATCGACTAGTTGACATCTATTGACCGTTCGGCGATTTCTGTCATGATCGTCGCGCTCCGGGCTTGTTTGGCGCCTTCAAGCTAGATGGAGTGCCCCGTGAACAGAATACCGGAACTCTCAAAAAATCTGCCCAATCCTACAAAGGGTGATACGTTGCCAGATGTGGGCCGCTGGCCTCGCAAGCAGCCGGAGGCTCGCGTGTCGTCATCGCTTCTTGCGGCGGTTACCGCCTATATCGAAGGCCAGGATGGCGGTGAGGGCCTTTTTCCGACGCCGATCGACGGCTTCAACATCGTCCGCTCTTGTCAGGCAATGATGCCGATGCGGGCGCTCTATCGCCCGTCGCTCTGCGTCGTGATCCAGGGAGGAAAAGAAATCCTCTTTGGTGACGACATGCTCTCCTACGGGCCGATGGAGTGCCTGGTCGTAAGCGTGGAACTGCCGGCCAGCGGGCGGATCGTCAAGGCGAGCCCCGACGCGCCCTATATCGGCGTCACCATAGATCTCGACGTGACTGCGCTGCGCGACGTGGTGGAACAGTTGGATGAGCCGCCTGTCCCGCCTACCAGCCCCGGTCCCTGCATGTTCGTGAGTCAGGTCGATGAGCCTCTGGCGAACTGCATCCAGCGTCTCGTCAGGATGTCCGGGACGCCGAAGGCGATCCCCATCCTCTATCCCTCCGTCATGCGCGAGATCTACTTCTGGCTTCTGAACAGCCCGCATGGAGGCGAGCTCTACAGGCTGGCCTTGCCGGAATCGAATATTGAGCGGGTCGTGAAAGCCATCTCCTTACTGCACACGAACTTCGCCCGGACGCTGCGTGTGGAGCAATTGGCCGAAGTCGCGCGAATGAGCCCGTCCTCGTTCCATCAACACTTCAAGGCGCTCACCTCGATGACACCGCTTCAGTTCCAGAAGCAGCTGCGCCTTCTCGAGGCGAGACGGCTGATGGTGGCGGAGGCTGCAGGCGTAGCGGAGGCTGCCTATCAAGTCGGCTACGAAAGCGCTTCGCAATTCAGCCGCGAATACTGCCGGATGTTCGGGGTTGCGCCAAAGCGCGATGCAATGAATCAGCAGCGCCTGTATAGAGAATACGCCAGCCGCACGGTCCGAACCGCATAAGTCGCGCGTCTCGAAGGCCGCTCTTTACAGTCGTTGCAAGGGCGGCCTTTTTTGATGATGAGCAGTCCTCGACGAAGAGATCCGGGAGCGATTCGCCGAGATTGAATGCGTGACGTGCGAATCCCGCCCTGAGCAAGTCCTTCCCAGCCATGTGTCTCGCCGCTGCGACGAAGCGTCCCGCCGAACTGCGTCGCTACGCGCATCGTGATCGCCATGCCGATGTCGTCCGAGCCCAATTCGGTAGCATCGGGCATGCCGACCCCATCGTCCTCGACCCGAAGCGGTTTCCCTTATGCGCCTCGTCATGGGCGCCCGAGGTCGCGTGAACCCGGCTCACCGACTCGTCGAGGGCCAAGAGCGCCGGCTCTTCCACGAGCCGGCGGCGCATGGTGCGCAGGCGCCGGATCAGCCGGCGAGCCTCTGCCGGGAGGCCACCAGGGATGCAAGCCAGCTCTCGACGACGATCGCCGCGCGGGGATCCAGGTCGAACCGCACATGCGCTGCGCCATTCTCCGCCGCCCGCAGGGTGCAGGGGATCGGGACCGGGCAGCCATGGACCTGCAGCATCCCGCGGGCACCGGGATCTCCCATCGCGCCGCCGGCGACGGTGGCGCCGCCCGGGCCGATGTTCACGACCCGGCCGGCGGCCCCGTCTGTGCCCTCCACCTGGAACGTGCAGGCGAGGTCCACCTCGAAGCGGTTGTCGCGGCGGCGGTCCGCCTCGCGGGTCGAGGTGCGAACGACGCGCACGAGGATGGATCGCAGCGTCTCTATGCTCCGGTTCACCTGGCCCGAGCAGCCCCGCAGCTCGATGGCCCGATGGCCAGTCATGACGGCGTCCTCGGAAACGCGTGCGATCAGCGTCGAGACTTCCTGCGCCGCGGCGCTCGCCTCGTGGACGTTCCGGCTGATCTCCTGGGTAGCGGCGCTCTGCTGCTCCATGGCTGCCGCGATGGCGCCCGAGGTGCTGTCGATCTCCTGCACGGTCCGGCCGATCGCGGCGACCGCGTCCACGGCCGCCCGCGTCGCCTCGCGGATCGCGGCGACGCGGGCGTTGATCTCCTCGGTCGAGCGGGAGGTCTGGTTGGCCAGGCTCTTGACCTCGGAGGCCACCACGGCGAAGCCCTTCCCGGCCTCGCCGGCGCGGGCGGCCTCGATCGTCGCGTTCAGCGCCAGCAGGTTGGTCTGCCCCGCGATTTCGCCAATCAGCCCCGCCATCTCGCTGATGCGGACGACCTCCTCGGACAGGGCCTGGATCGCCTCCTGCGTGCGCCGCCCGTTCTCGACCGCCTGGCTCGTCATGGTGCTGCTGTGTGTGACCTGGGCGGCGATCTCGCAGATCGATCCGGCGAGCTGCTTGGTGGCGGCGGCAACGGTCTGGGCGCTGGTCAGGGATTCGTCCGCGGCCGCGGAGACGCCCTGGGAGTGCTGGCTGACGCGCTCGGCCGATGCAGCCATCCCCTCGGCGCTGCCGGCCATGGCGTCGGTCAGCCTGGCGACGTCCTCGACCGCATGGCGCGCTTCGGTCTCGATCGTATTCGCCATCGCCTCGAGCGCCCTGCGCCTGGTCTCGTCCGCTTGGCGCTCGAGCTCCAGTCGCTCCTGGAGCGCGTAGGCCAGCTTGGCCCTGGTCGCGCGGAGCAGGGTGGTGACGTGCCGGAACTCTGCCGTATCCGGCATCTCGATCTCGTGGCCCGTGTCGTTGCGGGCGATCGCCTCGAAATGTGTCTCCATCCGGGCAAGGGACCGGCGGACGAGGCTCGCGACGCCAAAGCCCAGCGCAGCCGCGGCCGCAGTGCCGAAGAGGCCCGTCGCGGCCGCGGCGGCAGGCGCGCCGGAGAGGGCGAGCCACAGCGCGCCGCCGGTGGTCGCGGCGGACAGGCATCCCATGATTCCGAGCCTGCCTGTGACGCTCGCCGCACCCGGGCCGAGGGCGCGGGCGAGGCCGGGCCGGACCGCCTCCCCGTCCTGAATCCTCAAGTCTCCCTTGTTCCCGTTGCGGATGCCGGCATAGGCGTTCTCCGCCGCCGCGACCTGCGCGCGCGAGGGCTTGGTCCGGATCGAGATGTAGCCCTTGACTGCGCCACCCTTGATCACCGGCGTCACGTTGGCGCGCACCCAGTAGAAGTTCCCGCTCTTCGTGCGGTTCTTCACCAGCCCTTCCCAGGGGCGGCCGTCCCTGATCGTCGCCCAGAGGTCGGCAAAGGCCTGCACCGGCATGTGCGGGTGACGGACGAGGTTGTGGGGCGCGCCCAGGAGTTCCTCCTCGCTGAAGCCGCTGATTTCCACGAAGGCCCGGTTCACGAAGGCGATCCTGCCGCCTTCGTCGGTGCGCGACATCAGGACGATGCCGTCCGTGAGCTCCACTTCGCGGTCGGTGATCGGCTCGTTCAGGCGCATGGCATCTCCGCTGCTCTCGGATGTTTCCGGAATGGGTGAACGGGGCCGCGCCGCGTGGCAGGGCTCAGGCGACGGCGGGATCGGGAAGGGCTTCCCCCTCGGCCTCGGTCGGGATCTGGTCGACCGTGTAGGCCGCAAGCCGCTTGTCGAAGCGCATGATGTGGTCCGTTAGCCAGTGCCTGAGGAAATCCAGGAGGGGCTGATCGACGGGACGGCCCATCTCGAAGTCGTAGATGATGCGCGAGAGCGAGCCGATCAGCTGCGAGTGGTTCAGCCGGTGCTCGTCGATCCCGGGATAGCGGACGCGCTCCATGAAACGCTCCTCCCGCTCGAAATGCGCGGCCGTGTAGTCCGCGAGCTCGGACAGGATCTCTCCGATCAGCCCGGATTGACGGCCCGCGGCATGCGCCTCGGCGAGCTTGTTGATGATTTCGACGAGGTGACGGTGGTCGTCATCCACGGCCGAGTGGCCGATCAGGAGATCCCCCGGCCATTGAATCAGAGACATGGAGTGCACCGCCTGCTCGCTGTCGGCTGCAGCGATCGTCCCGCTGCGATCCGCCACCATGGGCTCCGGGGGCGCAATCGTCTTTGAGATGGCTCAAATGCATGGCGTGTGACGTCACCCCCGTTGGTGATCCGGCAAACGCCTGAGTCTCAGATCGGCATGGCCGCGGGTGCGCCGGCAGACGAACAGGCGGGCGATGGAACGGGCCAGGGGTGTGCAGCTGATCGCCCATTGAGGTGAGTTCCGCGGCGAAGGCCGCCAGGGCCGACGAAGAGTCCGGCCATGGCGCCGATCGCCGCCGCGATCGAAACGGCCGCTTGGGTCCTGTCCGGCTTTCTCTGGTTTTCCAATGCGAAGGTCGTGTCCTGATGGAATCCGCGCGTCCACGTCTTGCTGCTTGTCGGCGTGGCGCCTCGATCCAGTCGAGTGCTTCTGCCGGGTCGCGAGTGGCCGGAGCCCTGTTCCCGCGACCTGGAGAGTATCCCGGGCCGACGCCGGTGCAGTATGGAAGGTGGGTTCTTTCTGAAGAAGTCAGCGTCCTCTATTTCGAACAGGAGCGCCGTTCGGCTGCCGAGGAGGTCAAACCCGGTGAATACGTCACGGGCCTTCCGCTCGACCGGAAGTGCATGCTTGTCCTCGAGAGGGGCACATCAGAGCATTCGATGCATCTTCTCAGACCACGGTGTGCTCCAGTAGCCGTTGTGCTCGAGCTTGAGCGCAAAGTATTGTATTCGAAAGTTTTGTATCCAAACTCGGCGTTCTCGTGATAAGAAAAAAACAGCGCTAGAGGAAGCCCGCTGTGGCTGGCCTCCTTCTGGCACTCCCCTGGCCCATATTCATTTGAATGTGATGCGAGTGATCTGCCAGACCATTTTCGCGTCGGTCGTAGGATTGTTCATTTCGGGGCGCTTACGGGTGTCGTAAACGAGCCATGTCGGGCCCTTGTCACGCACACGCATCGGAGCACCGTCAATTCGTGTTGCGAGCAGAACCGGAACAATTTCCGTGTCCGACATGGGGACGTCGGCCTTGTAGTCGTTCAGCGCACGCACCTCGGCGACGCGCCCCTTGGCTCCCACGGCAGCCGCGAGATCTTTTAGCAGCACGCCGGAGTATTCCGCCGTTCCTTTGGTGAAATGATAGCCGGTGGTGAATTTGTGCTGTGGCAGGGCGTCCAGCATGGCCAAATCGAAGGTCGCTCCGGAGGGGCTGTTCGTCTCGGTAATGTCCCCATCTACGACAAGGATCGGTTCCGTCTTCGGCGAATCAAGAGCTGAAGCCGAGCCCAGTCCCGCGAATAACGTTCCCAAAACCACCGCGATCATCCGGATCACTTTTGTCCCCATGTCTGCGTTCCCCTGGATGGAGGAAGGGCCCTTCCGAAAGCCCTTCACGGCATCTGACGGTCACAACTTTTATATGCAATTGGTTAACCATCCTTGCTCTACGTTGTCGCACGTCGAGCGTCGGCTGGGGTGCGATCCGCAATGCAGTGGCCACAGTGTCCTGTTTGTAGCATCGGAAAGGCCGCGCCGCTTTTAGCCAAAGACTTCAACATCTCCTGCAACGATTATTTTGAAGGGGCGCGTACATATCCGCTCAGCGGATCTCTCGTCCATTTCGTGGAATGTTCCGAGTGTGGCTTTGCCTGGATCCCGGAACTGCATCTATGGACCCATAAGCAGTTCCGAGACGCAATTTATAATGAGGATTATATCCTGTGCGATCCGCATTTTGCGGAGATCCGGCCGCGTAAGCTTGCGGCGTGGCTGGCCACGTTCGCGCGTGGAATGCGGGTGCTTGATTACGGCGGAGGGGAGGGGGCCACCGCGCGCGAGCTGCGCCGCTTCGGGGTGGATGCGGTCTGCTGGGATCCGTTTTACATTTCCGCGCCGCCACCAAAGGGGCCGTTCGATCTCGTGACCGCATTCGAGGTCGTGGAGCACGTGCCCGATCAAGTCGGCTTGTTCTCTCGCCTGGCGGAGCTCTGCGGAGACGGTCTCCTTGTGTTCTCAACCTTGCTTCGGCCGCGAACGCAGAAGGGCGACTGGTGGTACGCCTGTGCCCGCAACGGACATGTCTCGCTGCATACCGAAGAGAGCCTGAGCCACGTTGCCGGCCTGGTTGGAATGCAGGTTCATACCTTGGATGGCCATACGCATGTGGCGGCAAGGCGAGGCAAGGCCATCGCTGCCACCGACCTGCCGGCGCCGATCGCCATCGGCGACGTGCCGAGCTATCGGCTGGAGCTCGAAACTGGCAAGTTCCATTCGGTCATGGGGGCGGACCCGGTCTCGTGACTTTCAGGCCATGGCGTGCCGTTGCCGCGTTCTGGCTGCGGGGAGTACCAGCGTGACCGTGGTTCCCAGCCCGGGCCGCGAATCCAGTTCGATTGCCCCGCCATGAAGTTCCATGATGGCTTGGCTCAATGGTAGCCCCAAACCCGTTCCATCATGCTTGCGGGCGAGGCCGCGGCTGACCTGGCCGAACCGCTCCATGGCTCGCGGGAGATCCTCGGGCGCGATCCCACCGCCATTGTCCTCGACCGAAATGCAAAGCGAGGAGTCAGCGCGCAACGCGGTTGAAACCTGAACGGACGAGCTCTCGGGTGAGAATTTGATGGCATTGTCCAAGAGATGTAGGAGCGCGTGCATCAAGCGTGCACGGTCCCCGGAAATCTCAATTGGCTTCGTTGGGCCAGTGGACTTAATCTGAATACCACGTCGATTCGCGCGATCTTGAACCATCGTGACGCATCGGTGGATCAATTCCACTGGATCTAGCCACTCCTCAGAAAGGCTGACCTGACCAGCGTCGAATTGCGCCAGTTCAAGGAGATCATTGACGATGCTCAGGAGCCGCCAGCCGGAGGTTGCGATTTCAGCGACGCATCCTCGACAGACCTCATCCGCCTTTCCGAGATGGCCCTCTGCGATCGCCTCCGCGAAGCCGATGATGCCATTGAGGGGCGTCCGCATCTCATGGCTCATATTCGCAATGAAGTCCGACTTCGATCGGTTCGCGATCTCGGCGCGTTCGAGCGCTGCGTCTGCCCGGGCCCGTGCGGCGCGTTCCGCTCGCTCGCTTGCCCGACTCCGAAGAACCTCGTGCACGGTGACGCCGAGCAGAATGGCAGCCGATGCGATGATCCCGATCAGGTGCAGGAATGCGGAGAGATCGCGGTCCTTGTCGGCGGAATGCCTCCACAGATCCTCGGTGCGCTCGCCTGTGGCCATATCCTGCGTCATGTCTCGGATGTGCGCCTCCAACTGCAGGAGGGTGTCCCGAAGGCCTTGGAGTTCTACGGCGTCGCGCCGTGCGCTGAGGACGCGCGGCTCCATCGCTTTGAAGCGCTCGAAGAGATCCTCGAGAATGGGGCGCCACGGCTGGATGCGGATTGCAGATCGGCTGTCGAGGCTGATTTCGAAGCGGCTCCAGATGACTTCGTATCTCTTCACTAAATCACGGTTTGTGACGGCCGGGTCACCCGACGCAAACCTCTCCAACGCTAACGCAAGGAGGAGCGTTTCCCGCTCGAGTTGATTCGTATTCCAGAGATTGATCTCAATGGACCTGCCCAGTTTAAGGCGGTCCTGACGGGTCTGGTACTGGCCAAACGCGAAGGATCCGGTGAGCGTCGCGATCGCGAACAGCGCCGCGCCGCATGATGCCCAGAACCGACGAGACAGCCCATGGCCGTTTGTTTCGTCAATGCGGAGCAGCGGCGTATTCCTTGGCTGGAGACGGCCCAATGCCGTCCTGAAGAATCGGAAGGATAAGGCACGCCTCTTAAGCGAGGCTTAACTTTGGCTAACTATTTACTCAGATGCTCTCGGCGGAGAAAGTTGGAAATAACATCGCGGCCCGTGTGGAACTTTAATAGATCCCTTGTAAACCTTGGCCCTGCTCTTTCGAAGAGCGTCCCGCGACTGAAGTGCCACGGTTCTTCTTTGGTGCCAATTGCTTCGACGATACGCTTTTCAGTCATCCCGCCCTCAAGTAAGGCCCAGTATCCTAGTATCGTCGGTCCGGGCCCATAAGCAATGGCAGGAATTCCACATGCCGTTTAGCGGCCCGGCGCGGCATGGCGGGGAGCAGCGCCTCCCCGCTGACAATGACGCGGATAGCATGGAGAAGGGATGCAAGGGCTAGAACTTTCGGTAGAAAGGCCCGTTGCTCCAGCATCCCGGGCCGCCTCTATTCTTCGGGAGACGAGACCCCGGACTTGAGTAGAAGTCCGCCCGCAGGCCGCGGTCGTACTCGTCAGGCAGGGGGCAGGCACCGATCAGCAGGAAGAGGACGGGGCGAGACGCTTCATGCAGGCCTTCGGCCAGGTCCTCGCGATCGCGGCGAGGAACCGGGCTTTTTCCTCGCCGGCGGGCTCCCTCCGTGCCGTCTCAGCAATCTGAACCATCAATGCTGTAACTTCTGGCTTCGGAAGACGCAGGCGTTGTCATGTCTTATCTTCGTTGATGACTTATGCGTAATAGGGTGCTGCTCGGCAAATGCAACGGCATGCTGGAGGCAATTTCGTCGCGGTGCATGATCAAGAATGCCGTTGTTTGGCCCGCTGTTGCCACTGTTAGAGCCCGATTGTCGGGTCGCTGCATCAGGCTGGTTTCCTGAGGCGAGGCGTATGTCCGCGCAAAGCGTTTGATCCGAACGAATGGGTGGCGAACCGCGCATCCAGCGCGGTAAGGTTGTTGCGATTGACGGGCACCAATCGAACCCGCCCTGTGTTGCTTCGGGGATGGCTGTCGTATCCAGGATCGAGCGCATGAAAATAAGAGTGCTAATTGTTGAGGACGATGCACTCATTGCGTTGGGTCATCAGATGGCGGTGAGGGAACTTGGTGCGATTCCAGTTGGAATAGCTGACAGCTACAGAGGCGCACTTGAGCTCGCACGCAGTCAGAACCCGCATGTAGCGTTGGTTGATATGCGACTTCGAGACGGACTGACAGGAAACGACGTGGCGCTGTCCCTGCATTCGAATCTCAGAGTGCTGCCGATCTTTCTCACGGCGAATCCTGCATATGTCTCGCCAGAAGCAAAGGCAATCTGTTTGGCGCTTATCCCAAAGCCTATTCCTTCTGCGACGCTGGCGGCTGCTCTTCGTGCAGCCGCAGCAGCAATCGACACGCAGATTTGAAGCAGCCTTTCTGGTCGGTTTTCTTCTCTTCCTTGGCAGGACGGGGCAAACTGGCTTTGCCTTTCAGGGACCTGGACGGGTAATCGGACGAGGTGACCCAGCGCTCCCGAGAACGGACCGACCTCCAGAGGATGTTCGCAGCCTGCAGCAGCGTCATCCTGGCCTGCATGCCATCCGTGCCAGAATCGGTGTTCGATACGGTCCTGAAATCGACTCGGAGATACCTTGCCGCGTCGCGTCCAGAACTGCGGCGACCCTGAGCGCTGTCTTCAACGCGACGGAAATGCGTTTGCGGGATTCGCCTATCAACTCGGACAGGCTGCTCTAGCTCGGATCCTCTTCATACTTCGTGCTTGGCCCCGAACCCTTGGCGCTATACCGAGCGCCAGAGTTGTATCCGTACATTTCTACCCTAACGGTTCGGGGCCCTGTCGTCGGCTTTTAGCCGGGCAAGGGGTACAGGCCGTCGTCGCGCCCGCGGAATTCCGATGATCTGCTCTTCCATGAATTTCGACCGCTTCATCGTCCGGTCGCTCCTGGTCTGTCGGGCATCAACAGCAGACGGAGGAGCTTTCCGGGTAACGTCACGTGTTCGAACGGTGGCCTGGCGCCACCACCGCGTGACCGTAGCTCCGCGCGGCTGTTGTTCCGCCCAAAGGAGATCAGCGGTGAGAAATCCCTTTATGAGTGCCTGGCTGAGCTGGGCGAACCAGGCCACCACCATGTGGACCAGCGCCATGGTGTCGGCCACCAGGCGCAATCAGGCCGCGTTCGCCAGGGAACTGGCCCGGCCGTCCAAAGCCCCCTCCAAAACCCCTGCCAAGACGGGGGGCGCGAAGCCGACCAGGCGCCCGAAGCGCTGACGGCGCGCTGACGGCGGCTGGGGACGCGGCGCGGCGGGTCGTCTATCCTGGCCACTCCGAACCGCCTTGCCCGAGCCGTCCATGCACCCCGATACATGCCCGACCTGCGGAAAACCCGGCGACATCTGCGTCTGCGGCGCCGTCTCGCCGACTCCGAACCGGGTCTTCCTGCTGATCCTCCAGCATCCCCAGGAGAAGGTCGAGCTGCTGGGCACCGCCCCGATCTCCCGTCTGCAGTTCCCGAACTCCATGGTCAGGGTTGGGCTGAGCTGGCCGAACCTGAAGCGGATCCTGGGGCGCGACGTCGACTACAAGCGCTGGGGTGTCCTCTATCTCGGCCCGGCTCGGACAGGCGAGGGCTCGCGCGCCGAGATCGCCGCGGTGGACAAGGCCGGAAACCCTCTGCCGGACAGCGAGGCGCGACTGGCGGCGTTGGAAGGGCTGATCGTCCTGGACGGCACCTGGAGCCAGGCCAAGACGCTCTGGTGGCGCAACGCGTGGCTCTTGAAATGCCAGCGCGTGGTGCTTCACCCGCGCTTCCGCTCGCTCTACGGAAAGGCCCGGCGCGAGCCCCGGCGCGAGAGCGTTTCGACCCTGGAGAGCGCCGCATTCGCCCTCTCGCGGCTGGAGGGGCAGCCCGCCATGCTCGACAGGGCGCTCGAAACCTTCTCGCTGCTTCTCGACCGGCTCAAGGCAGCGCGCCGGCCGCCCGGAGAGCATGTGCAGGACGTCACGCCCGGCGCCGGCGCGCCGGACTGACCGCCCGGGGCCGCACGTCATGCCGCCCCGGAGAGACGATCAAGGATCGCGTCCGTCACGGTGCCGGCGGGCAGCGTCCCGAAGGCGTGGCCCCAGTCGCCGCCCAGACGCGAGGCGCAGAACGCCTCGGAGATGGCGGCAGGGGCGTGGCGCAGCAGCAGGCCGGCCTGCAGCGCCAGCGCCAGCCGCTCGACCAGCCGGCGTGCCTGAGCCTCCAGCGCCTCCGGCCGGGCGAGCAACTCGCGCGTCGTCCGCACCCAGGCGTCCAGCCGTCCGTCGAGCCCGGCCGCGGCGCCCAGTTCGGCCTCCAGGGCCTCCAAGGCCGCCGGCTCCCGCCGCAGCGTGCGCAGCACATCCAGGCAGATCACGTTCCCCGAGCCTTCCCAGATCGCGTTCAGCGGCGCCTCGCGGTAGAGGCGCGGCATCGGCCCATCCTCGACGTAGCCGTTGCCGCCGTGGCACTCCAGCGCCTCGTAGACGTGGCCAGGGCAGCGCTTGGTCGTCCAGTACTTGGCGATGGCGACCGCCAGCCGGGCGAAGGCGCGTGCGTCCGGATCGGCCTCGCCCTCGTCGAAGGCGCGGGCGACACGCATCACCAGGGTAGTCGCGGCCTCGCTCTCGATCGCCAGGTCCGCGAGCACCTGTCCCATGAGCGGCTGATCGACCAGCCGCCGCCCGAAGGCCGCACGATGGTCGGCGTGGTGCATCGCCCGCGAGACCGCTGCGCGCATCAGTCCCGCCGCCGCGAAGCCGCAGTCCAGCCGCGTGTGGTGCACCATGTCCATGATGGCGGGGATGCCACGGCCGTCTTCGCCGACCATCACCGCCCAGGTGTCCTCGTATTCGATTTCGGCCGAGGCGTTGGAGCGGTTTCCCAGCTTATCCTTCAGCCGCTGGATCCGCAGGGCGTTGCGGGTGCCGTCCGGACGCCAGCGCGGGACCAGGAAGCAGGTCAGGCCGGCGTCCGTCTGCGCCAGCGTCAGGAAGGCGTCGGACATGGGGGCCGAGCAGAACCACTTGTGCCCGGTCAGCGCGTAGCTGCGACCCGGGCCGGCGGAGCTCAGCGGGCATGCGACGGTGGTGTTGGCCCGCACGTCCGATCCGCCCTGCTTCTCGGTCATGGCCATGCCGATGGTGGCGCCGGTCTTCTCGGCCGCGGGGACGCAGCGCGGGTCGTAGGTGTCGGAAAGTAGCCGCGGCAGCCATTCCCCCGCCAGCTCCGGCTGGCGCCTCAGCGCCGGCACGGCCGCGTATGTCATGGCGACGGGGCACAGGACGCCGGCCTCGGCCTGCGTCATCAGGTATCCCAAGGCGGCATGCGCGACATGGCCGCCGGGCCGCCCGGCAGTCCAAGCAAGGGCATGGATGCGGTGTTGGAACGCCGTTTCCATCAACGCGTGATAGGCTGGGTGGAACTCGACCTCGTCGATGCGTCGCCCCCAGCGGTCGAAGGTCCTCAGGACTGGCGGGCACCGGTTCGCGACGTCGCCGAGCTCCATCACCCGCTCGCTTCCAGCTTCCGCCCCGAGATCCGCCAGCGCCGCCTCGGCCCAGGCGGCGCCCTCGCGGCGCACCGCCTCGCGCAGCGCCGGATCGGTGCGCCAGAGGTCGCGCGGCGCGTAGTCGGGCGCTTGGTTCGTCACGCTATGGGTGGACAGCACCTCCGTCGGCGCGCGGCGGGGCATGGCGATCCTCCTCCTCTTCTTTCGGACGATCGTAGCACCGACTGGCCTGTCCGGTCGAAGGAGGCCACGGCGCGCTGGGAACACTCAGATCGGGGTACGCGTTAAGGCGGAACCGGGGCAGGTGCCGACGCCCGCGGCGACACGGGTCGGGCCGGTCGCGCACGGGGATGTGGGCCGGCGGTCCTCCCGATCCTGCGGGAAAGGTCGTACTTCCATGACAAGGCTGATCGTGAACGGTGTCGAACGTCGGTACGACGGCGACCCCGACATGCCGCTGCTCTGGTATCTCCGCGACGAGATCGGGCTGACGGGAACCAAGTTCGGCTGCGGCCAGGCCCTTTGCGGCGCCTGCACCGTCCATGTCGACGGGGCCGCCGCCTTCGCCTGCATCACGCCCGTCTCGACCGTGGACGGGGCGAGCATCACGACGATCGAGGGGCTCTCGGCCGATGGCGCGCACCCGGTCCAGGTCGCCTGGCGCGAGCTCAACGTCGCCCAGTGCGGGTACTGCCAGACCGGACAGATCATGCAGGCGGCGTCGCTGCTGGCGACCACTCCCGACCCGTCCGATGCCGACATCGACGCGGCCATGAGCGGCAATCTTTGTCGCTGCGGGACCTATGTCCGCATCCGCGCGGCCATCAAGCAGGCCGCGGGATCCATCAAGCAAGCCGCGGGAGACCAGAAATGATCCGCGCCCCCTCCGGCCCATCCAAAGGGACAGGTCCCTCCATCGTCAACATCAGCCGCCGCGGCTTCCTGGCGGGCGCCGGAGCGGGCGCCCTGGTCCTGGCAGTCGGGCTTCCCCGCCTGACCAGCGCCCAGGAGCAGAAGGCCTTCGGCGTCGACGCCATGCCGAACGGCTGGCGCGACGATCCCCGGGTCTTCGTCGCGATCGCTCCGGACGGCATCGTGACGGTAACCTGCCACCGCCAGGAGATGGGGCAGGGCGTGCGCACCTCCATCGCCATGGTGGTCGCCGACGAGCTGGAGGCCGACTGGTCGAAGATCCGCGTCGCCCAGGCCCCCGCGGACGAGGCCCGCTTTGGCAACCAGGACACCGACGGCTCGCGCAGCCTGCGCCACTTCTACATGCCCATGCGGCGGGCGGGCGCCGCGGCCCGCGCCATGCTTGAGCAGGCGGCCGCCGACCGATGGGGCGTCCCTGTGGCCGAGCTACGCGCCCGCAACCACGCCGTGGTGCACGAGGCCAGCGGGCGCTCGCTCGGCTACGGCGAGCTTGCTGCCGCCGCCTCGGCGCTGCCGGTGCCCGATCGCGACAGGGTTCGCCTCAAGGATCCAAAGGACTTCCGCTATATCGGGACCCAGAACGTCGGTCTGGTCGACAACTGGGACATCACGACCGGCAAGGCGCAGTACGGCATCGACACGCGGCTGGACGGCATGCTCTACGCGGTCGTCGCGCGGCCGCCGGTCTACGGCGGCAAGGTCGTCCGCTTCGATGCGGCCGAGACCATGAAGGTGCCCGGCGTCGTAAAGGTCGTCCCGATCGACACGCCGACGATCCCCTCCGAGTTCGCGCCCGTGGGCGGCGTCGCCGTCGTCGCGCGCAACACCTGGGCTGCCATGCAGGGGCGCGAACGCCTGAAGGTCGAGTGGGATGACGGCCCCAACGCGGGGTACTCGTCCGACAGCTACAGGGCGCAGCTCGAGCAGGCGGCGCGCCAGCCCGCCAAGGTCGTGCGCGCCCAAGGCGACGTGGACGAGGCCATGGGCCGGGCCAGGAGACGCGTCGAGGCCGAGTACTACATCCCCCATCTCGCCCAGGCCCCCATGGAGCCGCCGGCGGCCGTCGCGCGCATCGTCGATGGGCGCTGCGAGGCCTGGGCCTGCACGCAGGCGCCGCAGGTCACCCGCACCCGCCTGGCCGAGCAGGTCGGGCTTCCGGAGGAGAAGGTGACGGTGCATGTCACGC
This sequence comes from Arenibaculum pallidiluteum, assembly GCF_017355985.1. Classification (GTDB taxonomy): domain Bacteria; phylum Pseudomonadota; class Alphaproteobacteria; order Azospirillales; family Azospirillaceae; genus Arenibaculum; species Arenibaculum pallidiluteum. Next base: position 706,347 of record NZ_JAFIQU010000001.1, on the reverse strand, counting down.
TGCTGGGCGGAGGCTTCGGACGCAAGTCGAAGCCCGACTACGTGCTGGAGGCGGGACTGCTGAGCAAGGCCATGGACGGGGCGCCGGTGAAGGTGACCTGGACGCGCGAGGACGACCTGCACCACGGCTACTACCACACGGTCTCGGTCGAGCGGCTGGAGGCCGGCCTCGACGACGACGGCCGGGCGGTCGCCTGGCTGCACCGCAGCGCCGCGCCGACAATCGGCTCGATCTTCGCGCCCGACCCCAAGCACGAGCTTCCGTTCGAGCTCGGCATGGGGCTCACCAACACGCCGTTCGACCTGCCGAACTATCGTGCGGAGAACCCGGAGGCCCCGGCCCATGTCCGCATCGGCTGGTTCCGGTCGGTGTCCAACATTCCCCATGCCTTCGCGATCCAGTCCTTCGTTGCCGAACTCGCCCATGCGGCCGGGCGCGACCACAAGGATTACCTGCTGGAGCTGATCGGCCCGCCGCGCCTGCTGGACCCGGTCGAGATCGGCGACGTCTGGAACTACGGCGAATCGCCAGAGAGATACCGCATCGACACCGGCCGGCTGCGGCGCGTGGTGGAGACCGCCGCCGACGGAATCGGCTGGGGGCGCCAGGTCCCGCGGGGACGGGGGCTGGGCCTCGCCGCCCACTACAGCTTCCTGACCTACGTCGCGGTCGCGGCCGAGGTGGAGGTGGCGTCGGATGGAGGGCTCTCCGTGCCGCGGGTCGACATCGCCGTCGATTGCGGGCCGCAGGTCAATCCCGAGCGGATCCGCGCCCAGATGGAGGGCGCGGTGATGATGGGCCTCGGCCTCGTCAGCACGGCCGAGGTGACCTTCAGGAACGGCCGGGCCCAGCAGGACAACTTCGACTCGTACGAACTCACGCGCATCGACAGGGCGCCGGGGGAGATCCGGGTCCACCTGCTGCCGGCGGCGGACCCCAACATGCCGCTCGGCGGGGTCGGGGAGCCGGGTGTCCCGCCGGTCGCGCCGGCCATCGTCAACGCGGCCTTCGCGGCCACGGGCAAGCGCATCCGCAGCCTGCCCGTCCGCGGGCAGCTCGCCGTCTGATCCGAGGAGGGGTTTCCATGAGGACCATCCTGACCGCCGCGACCGCGCTCGCGGCCATGCTCGCCGCCGGCGCGGCCGCGGCCTCGCCCTGCGGGGACCGGATCGCAGCCCTGGAGACGCGACTCGACAATGCGGCGGAGACGTCGATCTCCGCCTCCTCCAGCGGGAAGGGCGTGGCCGCGGCGCGCGAGGGCCAAGCCATGCAGGCCGAGAACGGGAACGCCGGGACCGGCGAGCCCACGGTCCCGTTCCAGGACCGGAAGCAGGAGAAGCAGTCGGCCGAGCAGGCTGCCGCGGCCGGTGGCGGCGGCGACCGCATCCTGCAGGCCAAGGCCACCCTGAACCGGGCGCGCAGCTTCGACCAGGAAGGCAATGCGTCGGCTTGCCAGGACGCGCTGGCCGAGCTGGAAGGCCAGCTCGAAGGGCGCTGATCCGCCTCGTCGGCGAAGGCGGCCGTCAGGATGCGGCCGCCAGGGTACCGCACTCAGGGTAGCGCAGTCAGGGCACCGCTATCAGTGCGCCGCCGTCAGGCGCCGCACCGCGGCATCGAAGGCGTCGGCATGGCGGTCCGTTGCCGGCGCGGTCGGGGCGGCGCGGTGCGGCAGCCGGATCGAGACGCGCGTTCCGGCGCCGGGCGCGCTCTCGATGCCGAATGTGCCCCCCAGCCTTTCGACCAGCCGGCTCGCGAGGGGCAGGCCGAGACCGAGGCCGCCGTGCCGGCGCGTGGCGCTGGTGTCGGCCTGGCCGAAGGCGGACAGGCATCGGGGAAGGTCGGCCGGGGAGATGCCGGGACCGTCGTCGCAAAGCGTGATCTCGACGCCGTCCTCCGAGCCCGGCCGGATCGCGAGGGTGACCTCGCCGCCGGGGCTGGTGAACTTCACGGCGTTCTCGATCAGCTTCGAGAGCGCGACGCGCAGCATGCGGCCGTCGGTCTCCACCGGGGCGAGGTCGGGCGCGATATCGACAGTCAGCCGCAGGCCCTTGCGCAGGGCCGCCGCCTCCAGCGCCGGCAGGAGCCCTCGGACCAGTCGCGCAAGGTCCGTGGCGGCCATGTCGGGCGCATCCGCACCGCTCTCGGCCCGGACGTAATCGAGCACGTCGTTGACGAGCTCCAGCAACCCGCGCGCCGACATGATGATGTCTTCGGCGTAGTCCGGCGAAGCCGCCGGGGCCTTCGACTGCGCTCCGGCGTCGCGCATCACTTCGGCGAAGCCGATGATGCCGTGCAGCGGGGTGCGCAGCTCGTGGCTGACCTGCATCAGGAAGCTCGACTTCGCCTCGCTCGCGGCCTCGGCGCGCGCGATGTCGGCGGTCAACCGCAGCATGCTCTCGTTCTGGCGTCGGACGACCCTGCTTCCCGTGGTCACGATGACGAGCGCCAGCAGGTACATGAGCAGCAGCGTCAGTGCCGTGATGCCGGACTGGACCAGCAGGTTCCAACGGGTCAGGCGCTTGAAGGGGGTGACATCGGAGTAGATCTCGAACACGTGGGACACCGCGTCCCCGTGGGGATAGAGGCGCACCGGGACGTAGCTCGACACGATATCGCGGTCCGAGACCGCGCCCTCGAAGGCATCGAACTCGTTCCTGAAGGTCAGCGCGCTCGCCGGGCGCCCCTGCACTGCCTGCCGGAAGCCGGCATTGGCGCCCTTGTCCTCGCCGATCTGGCTGGGGTCGCTGGAGTAGATCGTCAGACCGAGGTCGTCGTAGATCTTCACCTTGACGATCGACGTCTGCTGGACGGCCTTGCGGACGAGCGCGTCGAGCGCCGCCGGCCCCACGGCACCTTCAGTGGAGCGGCGCGTATACGCGCGCAGATCGGCCTGCAGGATGTTCGACAGCGCATGGGCGAGGGCGATGTTGCTGTTCTCGGCCTGCGCGCGGAGCTGCCCGACGGCCCAGTAGTCGTGCATCGCGACGAAGGCCACGAGCCCGCAGGCGAAGACGATGCCGCCGGCGGCGGCGAAGATCCGTGGGAGCGACAGGGCGTTGCGCGCCGCCCGCGCCGGCTTTCGGCGTGCGGCGGTGCTGGCCTCGGCATTCGATCGGCCCGCTGGGGGCGCAGAAAGCCGCATGTTCGCACCACTCCGCGACAGTCAGATGGCCCGTCCCGGTGCCGGGGACACCGCCATCACACCAGCGAGTGACTAAATAAATATGAATGAAATTCAAACTTTTCCCGTCGCTCCAGCCTTGCCTGTGCCGCCGTGAACCTTCGGGCAGTCGGACGGGTTTCGCATGCTGCGGGCGGCGCCGGGCCGTCCGGAACAGGGGGCGGGATCCATGACGGCGCTGCGACGGGGCGTGGCCGGTACCGCGATTGATGCGGTCATGCGGCTCGATGCAGCGACGCGTGTCTCGTGCCTGGACAGGGCCGGCGCCCTGGGCCCGCTGATCGCCCTCGGCCGCTACGGAATCAAGCGGCACGTCCTGATGCCGGGCTTCGCTGCGCTCTGGCTGCTCGGGCGCGAGCGCAACAGGCCGAAGCTGGAGGCTGCCGGCCGGCTCGGGCTCGTCTCGGTGGTCGGCACCGCGCTGGCCATCGATGCGGTGAAGCTCGCAATGGGCCGCGAGAGGCCGGACGCGGGCGCGGGACCGGATAGCTGGCGGCGTGGCGTGCGCTCGCGGTCCTTCCCTTCTGGCCATGCCGGCACCGTGTTCGCCGCAGCCACCGTCGCGGCCATCATGGCGGAGGACGTGGCCCTGGGGGGGACCGCCTACGCCACCGCGATGCTGCTGGCCTGGAGCCGCATGCTGTGCGATCGCCACTGGCTGTCCGACGTGGTCGCGGGCGCCGCCCTGGGAACAGCGGTCACCCTGGGCGCGCGGGCGGCGCTCCCGGAGCTGGACCCTCCCGCCGGCGGGGAGGCCGGCGGCGTTGGGCGCGCCGTCCCCGTCCCCTGAAGGCCCCCTGAGGTCGCCCTCCGAGGAGGGACTATCCAGCATGCCCCTTCCGGGCGCATCATCGCGGCCAAAAGCCAGGAGGGGATTGGTGGTCTCGGCGGATCTCGACGACGCGACGGTGATCACGCGCCTGCTGGAGATCTCCCGCGCGATCGCCGGCCTGACCGATGGCGACGAGATCCTGGCCGCGCTGGCCGCCGCGATCCGGCACCTGATCCCGCACGACCATCTCGACATCGCGCTGGTCGAGGAGCGGGCCTGGATCCACCGGGTCTACGAGGCCGGGCTGAAGACCGGCTGGAGCCGTCCGGGCGCTGCACCGCAGGACATCGCCCGCAGTCCGATCCGCGCCGTGCTCTGGGGGCAGGAGCCATTCCTGCTGACCGACGACGCGCTGGAGGACCCGCGCTTCCACTTCCAGGGAGCGCATGACGAGCCGATCTTCACGCACCGCCTGCGCAGCCGCATCCACGTGCCGCTGCGCGTGCAGGGCGACATCATCGGGGCGGTTAGCATCAGCGCTCATGACTCGCACGCCTATCACGGCCGCGACCTGGTCCTGGCGCAGCACTGCGCCGACCTGATCGCGCCCTATTTCTGGGCCATGAGCCGGGCCGAGCAGGCGCGCCGCGCGGCGGTGGCCGAGGCGCAGGCACGCACCCGCAAGGAAATCCTGCGCCAGGGCGTTCTGCGCCTGACCGAGGGAATGGAGCGCGAGCGCCAGCGCATCGCCATGGACATCCACGACCAGACGCTGGCGGACCTGGCCCGGATCGCCCGGGCCGTCGCCAAGCTGCGCGAACGCGGGCCGGCGAGCGACGCGGACCTCCTGGCCGTGGAGCGGGACGTCGCCACCTGCCTGCACGAGCTGCGCCGCATCGTCGAGGACCTGAAGCCCGGCGTCCTCAATGTCTTCGGCTTTGTCGAGGCCGTCGAGGCGCTGCTGGCATGGCAAGCCGGCGATCCCGACGCCGGCGACGAGGCGGCCTGCCGGTGGGAGGTGCGGGACCACAGCGGCGGCGCCGTCGACCGCCTGCCGGACACGGTGCGCACGGCGCTGTACCGGATCGTCCAGGAGGCCATCAACAATGCCGTGCGGCACAGCGGCGGCAGCTTCGTCGCCGTCCGCGTCGCGCAGGCGGAGGACGGTATCGCGGTGTCCGTCAGCGACGACGGCATCGGCCTGCCGGACGGAAAGCTGCGCGGAGCCACCGGCGGTCTCAGCCACATGACCACACGGGCCGAGCTGATCGGGGCGGGCCTGTCCATCGGCGCGGGCCCCTCCGGTCGCGGGGCGGCTGTCACCATCACCTTGCCGAGCCGGCGCGAAGGGCCAGCACCATGCGCATCCTGATCGCCGAGGACGACCCCCTCCACCGGGCGTTCCTGCGCACGACCATCGAGCAGATGCTGCCCGACGCGGCGGACATCCGCGAAGCAGCCGACGGGCAGGCCGCCATCTCCCTGGCGTGCGAGCACGCGGCCGAGGCGGCGGTCCTGGACCTGCAGCTTCCAAGCATCTCGGGCGCCGAGGCCGCAAAGGCGATCTGGCGCAACGATCCCACGGTCCGGATCCTGTTCTGGTCGAACTACGCCGACGAGGCCTACGTGCGCGGCGTGTCGAAGATCGTGCCCGCCCAGGCGGTGTACGGATACGTGCTGAAATCGGCCTCCGAGGAGCGCATGCGCTATGCCCTGCGCGGCATCTTCCTCGAGGAGCAGTGCGTGATCGACCGTGAGGTCTGGGGCATCCAGCAGCGCACGCGCAACCGGCGCGAGGCCCTGACCGAGCTCGAATACGAGGTGCTGGTGGACGTCGCCCTCGGCCTCACGGACAAGGCTATCAGCCAGCGCCGGAACCTGTCGATCCGCGGCGTCCAGAGCCGGCTGCACAGCCTTTACGAGAAGCTCGGCCTGCATGACGCCGCGCAGGGCGAGAGCGAGGGCGACGCGGTCTTCAATCCGCGTTCCCGCGCCGTCTTCATCGCGTTCTCGCGCGGGCTTCTGAATGCCGACGCCCTCGCCAAGGAGGATGCGCGCCTCTCATCGCGCGGCGTCGCCGGGCCCAGGACCGGCGCCCGGCGGTGACCGGCATGTATGCGGGCAGCATCATCATCCCCCTGCACGACCAGGCTCCGTGGGTCGCTGCGGCCCTGGACAGCGTCGAGGCCGCGATACGCTTCCACAACGGAAGGGCCGGGCTGCCCCGCGGCCGGTTCCGCGTCGTCGTGGTGGACGATGCGTCCGGGGACGGCGGCGCCGACGCGGTCCGCGGCTGGGCGGCGGCACCGAGGGAGGACCTGGAGCTGGTCCTGCTCTCCAATGCCCGAAACCTGGGGGCCTCGGCCACCCGCAACCGCGGCGTCGCGGCCTCCATGGGCGAGCTTCTGTGGTTCCTGGACGCGGACGATGCCTATCTGCCCTGCCATCTCGCCGTCGGCGCGGCGGTGCTGGAGCGGAACGCGGATGTGGGGGCGGTGCGCTCCGGCGTCGTGGTCGAGGGCCGGTCCGTGCATCCCGGCTGGCTGCCTGCCATCGCCGCCACGATCCCGAACACCCTCTGCGTGCGGCGCGCCTGCCACGATCTCGTCGGCGGCTGGCCCGAGCATGACTGCTTCCGGCGTGCCGGCGGCGAGGACGGCGCCTTCGATGCCATGCTCTGCCGCGCCTTCACCATCGCGCGCACCGACGCGCCGACGGCGCTCTACCGCTGGCGCAGCGGAAGCAGCCTCGACCGTCAGGCTGCCAAGCTCCAGGCGCCGCCCGAGGAGCGCCAGCGCTTCATGACGGAGGAGCTGGCCGGCCCGCGCGGGCCGGACTTGGCCGAGGGCATGAGGGTCACCGCGGCGCTCGTCCAGGAGGTCGCCGGGATTTGCGCCGCCAACCCGCATTTCCGGCCGCCGACCAATCCCGGGCCGGAGCCCTATGGCTTCGCGTTCGACGTCCCTCCGGAGTGGCTGGAATGATCCGTCGGCGCGCCGAGGGGGCGAGCGCTCACTCCGCGGGGTGGGGCACGGCGCTGATGGGACGGGCGACGCTCTCAAGCGCGCGGCGCTCAGCGGATACGCCGATCAGCAACTCGATGCCCGCCGCCGCGAGCATCAGCAGCGCCGCGATCAGGTACCCGATGACGACCTGGCCCGGATCGCCGGTCTCGATCAGCCGGCCGAAGAACCACGGGGCCGCGACGCCGCCCAGCAGCGTTCCCAGCGCGTAGAACAGCGCGATGGCGGTCGCCCGGGCCTCCAGCGGGAAGCTCTCGCTGACCGTGAGATAGGCAGAGCTGGCGGCGGCCGAGGCGAAGAAGAAGATCACGCTCCAGGCCAGCGTCTGCGTCGTCGCCGTCAGGAAGCCCTGTACGAACAGGTAGCCGGTCGCGGCCAGCAGCACGCCCGAGAGGGCGTAGGTTCCCGCGATCATCGGCTTGCGGCCAACCGTGTCGAACAGCGGGCCGAGGATCAGCGGGCCCGTGAAGTTTCCGACGGCGAAGGGCAGGATGTACCAGCCCACGGATTCGCTAGCGACGCCGTAGAACCGCGTCAGGATCAGCGCATAGGTGAAGAAGATCGCGTTGTAGAAGAAGGCCTGCGCGATCATCAGCGACAGTCCCAGCAGCGAACGGCGCCTGTATTCCGTGAACAGGACGCGGGCGACCGCGAGCATCCCGGTATCCGTGCCGGTGTGCAGGCGGATCGCGCGCCCCTCCGGCCTCGGCAGGTCGCCTCCCGCTGAACGGCGGGCATGGTCCTCGATGCGCTGGACGATGTCCTCGGCCTCGGCGATGTGCCCGCGGATCATCAGCCAGCGCGGGCTCTCGGGCAGGAATCTGCGCAGGAAGATGATGACCACGGCAAGCCCGCCGCCGATCGCGAAGGACAGGCGCCACCCCATGTCGGCGGGCAGGAAGCCGGGAGCAAGCAGCACGATGGATCCCATCGCGCCGAAAGCCGCGCCGACCCAGAAGCTGCCGTTGATGCCGAGGTCGGTGCGCCCGCGGTAGCGCGCTGGGATTAGTTCCTGGATGGCCGAGTTGATGGCCGCGTACTCGCCGCCGATCCCCGCCCCGGTCAGGAACCGGAACAGGGCGAAGCTCCAGAAATCCCAGGCGAATGCGTTCGCAAGCGTCGCCGTCGAGTAGACCGCCAGCGTGATGTAGAACAGCTTCTTTCGGCCCAGCCTGTCCGTGAGATAGCCGAAGAACAGCGCGCCGAGGACCGCCCCCAGGATGTAGGCCGCGCCGATCGCCCCGATGTCGCTCTCGGAGAAGCGCAGCGCCGGACTGTCCTTGAGCGCGCCCGCGATGGCGCCGGCAATGGTGACCTCGAGCCCGTCCAGGATCCAGGTGATGCCCAGCGCCGCCACGACCAGCGTGTGGAACCGGCTCCAGGGCAGCCGGTCGAGGCGGTTCGGGATGTCCGTCTCGACGATGCCCTTGAAAGCCCGGCGCCTGTGCATCCGATTCTCCGCGTCATCGCCTTTCTCGGAGGAGCAACAACCGGTGCCGCCGCGCGTCCCGCGAACCGCCTAGAGCCACTTGCGCCATTTGAAGAACATGTATGGGCCAATGGCGGAGAGCACCATGAGCAGCAGCGCCCAGGGATAGCCGAGGTGCCAGCCGAGTTCCGGCATGTGCTCGAAGTTCATGCCGTAGATGCTGGCTACGAGCGTCGGCGGCATGAAGACGACCGCGATGACCGAGAACAACTTGACGATGTTGTTCTGCTGCATGCCGACGAGGCCGAGCGTCGCGTTCAGCAGGAAGTCGACCTTGCCCGAGAGGAAGGTGTCGTATTCCCTGAGCGCCGTGACGTCCTGCTCGAGCGCGATGACCTTCCGTCCGAGATCGCCGTCGGCCCCCTGATCGCCTTCGCTGCGCAGGAAGGTCGAGAGCCGCTGCAGCGTCTGCAGGCTCTCGCGCAGGCGGAACACGACGTCATGGGCGTGCCCGACATCGTCTATGAGATCCTCGATGCGTCCCCCGGCGCGCGCCGCCTGCCGTCCCTGAGCCTGGGCGTTCGAGTGCCGGAAGATCTCGCGGCTGAGACGGTCGAGGTCTCCCCCGACGCGCTCGAGGATGTCGGCCGCACGGTCGATGATCGTCGCGAGCAGGCCCACCGCCACCTCGGCAGGATGATGAACCTCGATGAGCCCGCTCTCGCACCGGTTGCGGAAGATCTCGATGGATTGCGGGGTATCGTAGCGGACAGTGATCAGCAGGGCCCCCGAGAGGACGAAGGTGACGGGGACCGTCGCGGGATCGCGGCTGTCGGATCGCGCGACGACGACCGCCGTCATGTAGAGGGTGCCATCCACGCGGTAGAGCCGGCTCGACGTCTCGATCTCCGCCATCTCCTCGCGCGTCGGGATGTCGATGCCGAGCGCCCGCTCGAGCGCCAGCTCCTCCTCGCGGGTCGGTCCAATCACGTCCATCCAGATCACGTTTGGCGGTATCGCCCGCGCCGGGTCGACGGAGACGGGAGCCAGGCGCCCCGCCTCCGCCGTGTAGTAGTCGATCATGCGATGTCTCCTCGTGCCGTCTGATCAACGCACGGGGTGCTTCCGGGCTCCCGAACGGGAACGGCACCGCGGCACGGGGTTTCCGACCAGCCCTGCGCAGACCGTGCGAATGCACAGTGCAACCTGTGGGATCCCGCACAGCAATTGGCGGGGATGATTGTTGGATGGCCAAGCGGCGCGTCTATACTTCACGGCGGCGAAGGAGCGAGACATCCGCCCCCGCGCGTGATGGCCGCGACCGGAGTCCTAAGATCAACGGGGAGGATACCGGCAATGCTTGGTAGACACGTCGCGCGCGCCGCCGTGGTCGCTGCGGCCCTGGCCTGGGCGGGATCGGCCGCCGCGGGCCCGAAGGTGGTCTCCGGTCCGGGCGAGGATCCCAAGTGTTTCAAGCCCTGGGACCAGAAGACCGGATACCTGCAGTGGACGGCGCGCAAGCCGCCTTTCCGGGTGGCGCTCGTCAACGGCTTCGTCGGCAACACCTGGCGCATCCAGATGGTCCAGACGGCCAAAGCCTTCGCCGAGGATCCCTCGGTCAAGCCGCTGATCAAGGATTTCCGGGTCGTCTCCACCGGCACCGATGCCGCCGCCCAGCTCGGCGCCATCGAGGATTTCATCAACCAGGGCTTCGACGCGATCATCACCATCGCCGTCAGTCCCACCGGCTTCGACCGCGTGATCCGGGCGGCCAACCGCTCCGACGTCGTCCTGGTTCCCTTCGACAACGTCCTCGACACCAAGGACGTAATGCAGGTCAACGAGGACCAGCTCGAGATGGGCCGCATCCACGGCCGCTGGATCCTCGAGCAGGCCGGAAAGTCCGGAACCATCCTGGAGGTCCGCGGTCTGCCCGGCAACTCGGTCGACCGCGACCGGCACCTGGGCTTCCGCGAGGTTCTGGAGGCCCCGGGCAACAGCTACAAGATCGTCGAGGTCGTCGGCAACTGGGACGACGGCACGGCGCAGAAGGCCGTCGCCGACGCGCTCTCGGTCCACGGCAAGTTCGACGGCATGTTCGTGCAGGGCGGCACGACCGGCGCCGTCCGTGCGCTGATCGATGCGGGCCACCCCATGATCCCGGTGTCCGGCGAGGCCGAGAACGGCTTTCGCAAGCTGATCGCGGAGAAGAACATCAAGGGCCTTTCCGTGGGGCAGTCGCCGGGCCTGGTCGCCATCGCCATGAAGGCCGCACTGTCTGCGCTGCAGGGCAAGGTGATGCCGCAGCTCGTCTCCGTGCCGATCCCCATGGAGAGCTATAAGACGCTGGCCGCCGGCAAGAACTACTGGCCCGAGCTCGGCGACAACTTCTTCACCGGCAACGCCTTCCCGGATTGTGGCGTGAACCTCTCGGCAACCGAGATCATGGCGCAGACCAAGGAAGACAAGAAGTAATCGCTGGAGCGGCGGGGCCGGCATGTCCGGCCCCGTCCCGCAGCCTCCGGCGCGGCCAGGCAGGCTGCCGCCGGCAGCAGATCTCCCGCAGCCAGCCCAGGCCAAATGACAAGCATCGCGCCGCCACTCCTCGGTCTGTCTGCCGTCTCCAAACGCTATGGCGGGGTGCACGCGCTGCGTGGCGTCGACCTGGAGGGCAGGGCCGGCAGCATCCATGCCGTGCTTGGCGAGAACGGGGCCGGCAAGAGCACCCTCATGAAGATCGTGGCGGGCGTGGTCCGGCCCGACGAGGGCCAGATCCGGATCGACGGGCGCCCGGTCGCCTTCGCCTCGCCCAAGGATGCGGCGGCCCAGGGCATCGCCTGCATCTTCCAGGAGCTGTCGCTGGTCCCGGACCTGTCGATCGCGGACAATATCAGCATCACCAACCCGCCGCGGCGCTTCGGGTTGATCGACAGGCGGGCGCAGCGCCGGCGCGCCGAGGAGCTGCTGGCGCGCGTCGGGTGCGAGGACATCCACCCGCTGTCCCTGGTCAAGGACCTGCCCCTGTCGCGCCGGCAGATGGTCGAGATCGCGAAGGCCCTCGGCCGCGACCCTCGGATCCTGATCCTGGACGAGGGCACCTCTGCACTGACCGGCGGCGACGTCGAGCGCATCTACGCGATCGTGCGCCGGCTCCGGGACGAGGGCGTCCTGCTGCTCTACATCTCGCACCGCATGAACGAGATCCGGGATCTCGCGGATCGCTGCTCGGTGTTCCGAAACGGCGCGCATGTCGAGACCTTCGACACTGACGCGCGCAGCGACGACGAGATCGTGCGCATGATGGTCGGACGGGACATCCACACGGTCTTCCCGCCCAAGCGGGCGGAGGCCCGTGCCGGCGCGCCGGTCCTGGAGGTGCGGGGGCTGACCTGGGCGGAGCGCCTGCGCGACGTGTCCTTCGCGCTCCATCCCGGAGAGATCGTCGGGCTCGGCGGGCTCGAGGGCCAGGGCCAGCGCGAGCTGCTTCTGGCGCTGTTCGGTGTGCTGCGCGGCGTCGAGGGCGAGGTGTTGGTGGACGGCGTGCCGCGCCGGATCTCTGGTCCCGGGCAGGCGAAGTCCACGCCGATCGGCATGGCCCTGATCCCCGAGGACCGCAAGACCGAGGGGCTGATGTTGCCGATGTCGGTGGCCGACAACGTCACGGCCGCCTCGCTGTCCCGGCTGCGCCGCGGGCCCTTCATCGATGCCGAGGCCGAGCGCCGCAGCGTCGAGCGCATGGTCGAGCGCCTGCGGATCAAGGTCGACGACGTCCGCCGCCCGGTCTCCACCCTGTCGGGCGGCAACCAGCAGAAGGTCGTCATCGCGAAATGGCTGCTGAACGAGCCCCGGATCGTGCTGATGAACGATCCGACGCGCGGCATCGACGTGGGCACCAAGCAGGAGATCTACCAGCTCCTGCGCGACCTCGCCGATGCCGGAGCGGCGGTCCTTCTCTTCTCCACGGACTATGCCGAGCTGATCGGCTGCTGCGACCGGGTCCTGATGCTCTACGAGGGAAGGGTGGTGCGGGTGCTCGAAGGCGGGGAGATCGACGAGATGAACCTGGTCGCCGGCGCCTTCGACCTGTCTCTCGCCGCGCCGCCGGCTGCGGCGGGCGCGGCCGACGGAGGCCGAGCCCACGTGGACGGGGCGCGGAGCGATGCCGCCCGGGTGGACGCGCGAGGATCCCATGTCTGACCTGCGCCTGCGCCTTGCCCAGAACCGGGGGCTCATCGGCGCGATCCTGATGTTCGCGCTCCTCTACGGCCTCTATTCCGTCCTGCACCCGCGGGGCGGGTCCGGGCCTCTGCTGGTCCAGAACGCCAACGAATCCTTCGCCCTGGTGCTGGCCGCCATGGCGCAGACCCTGCCGGTCCTGACCGGCGGGCTGGACCTCTCCGTCGGTCCGCTGATGACGCTGGTCAACTGCCTGGCCTCGCAAGTGCTGAACGGCGGCCCGGCCGATCTCGCGCTCGGCATCGCCCTGTGCCTCGGGGCGGGGCTGCTCGGCGGTTTCGTGAATGGCTGCCTCGTGGTCTACGGGCGCGTGCAGCCCATCGTCGCGACGCTCGCCAGCGGCGCCGTCTTCACGGGGATCGCGCTGCTGCTGCGCCCGACCCCGGGTGGCGAGATCGACAAGGACCTGTCCTTCGGCCTGACCTATGACCTTGCCGAGCTGGCCGCGACCTTCGGCCTGTTCGACGACGGCAAGGCACCATGGTTCGCGCCCTTCGCGGGCCTGCCGACGCCGGTGCTGCTGGTCGTCGCCATCGTCGTCCTCGTCTGGCTGCCGTTCCGCGCGAGCGTGACGGGGCGGGGCTGCTACGCGGTCGGGTCCTCGGAGGGGGCGGCCTACATGTCGGGCATCGCGGTCGACCGGTCGCGCCTCGCGGCCTACATGCTGGCGGGGCTCTTCGCCGCGACGGCCGGGCTCTACCTGGCGCTGCAGACGGGATCCGGTAATGCCGACGCGCCACAGGCCGCCGCCTATACCCTGAACTCGATCGCCGCGGTGGTCATTGGCGGGACCTCCCTCTTCGGCGGCTCCGGAGGGGTGGTCGGCTCCATCTTCGGTGCGCTGGTGCTGCGGGCGATCTCCTTCAATTTCCGGGTCTTCGACCCCGGCTCCTGGCTCGGGGCGCTGGCCGACCCGCTGCTGCAGCCCTTCGTCGAGGGGCTGGTGCTGCTGCTGGCCGTGTCCCTGGGCGCGGCGCGCGTCCTGCGGGTGCGCAACCGCCTGCATCTCTTCGGCTAGGGCGGATCGCGCGAATCCGCTCGGACTTCAACGTGTTGGGAACGACGATGCGCCTTGCGCTGCCCACCTTCGACAGGCCTTCGCTGCTGGCCGCCGGGTCGATCCTCGTGATCCTCCTGGCCGGCTCGGCCTATACGCTGAGCATGGGCGGCGCCGCGACCTTCCTGACGCCGGGATACCTGCTTCAGCAGCTCCAGATCGCGTCCTTCCTGGGGCTGATCGCGGGCGGGCTGATGATGGTGATCCTGCTCGGCCACATCGACCTCTCGGTCCCGTGGACGCTGACAACGGCGGCCGTCATGGCGACGGCGGTCGGCGGGCCCGCGGCCATCCCGCTGGCGCTGGCCATCGGCTGCGCGGTCGGGGTGGTCAACGGGCTCGGCGTCGCCTATCTGCGCGTGCCTTCGATGATTTTCACGTTGGGCGTGAACACGGTGCTGCAGGGGTTGATGGTGCTGCACACCGGCGGCTATGCGCCGCAGAGCCAGGCCACCCCGCTGATGGCCTTCCTCGCGACCGGTCGGGTCCTCGGCCTGCCTGCGGCCGTGCTGGTCTGGATCGCGGTCTCGGCCGTGCTGGTGGTGATCCTGACCCGCACCCCCCTGGGTCGCGCCATCTACGCCGTCGGCAACCGCGAGGCCGCGGCCTACCTGTCGGGCATCGGCACCAACGCCGTGGTGATCACCTGCTTCGCCCTGTGCGGCATCTGCGCGGCGCTCGCGGGATGCATGCTCGCCGGCTACTCGGCAAAGGCCTATCAGGGCATGGGCAACGCCTACCTGCTGCCGGCCATCGCGGCGGTGGTGATCGGCGGGACCCATGTGCTCGGCGGGCGAGGAACCTATACCGGGACAGTGCTGGGAACGATCCTGATCGTGCTGCTGCAGAGCGTGCTCTCGGTGATGCAGATGCCCGATGCCGGACGCCAGATCATCTACGGACTCGTGATCATTGCCATGCTGCTCGCCTTCCGGCGCGCCGGCGGGACGGAGGGCTGAGCATGCACGATCCCAGCATGGAGACTCCCATGGCCGAGCCGGTGACGGCAGCCGCGAACGTTGCCCTGGCGGACGACCCGCGCTTCCGCAGCCTGGTATCGCCGGAAGCCCGGCTGCGACGGCTCTTCGGCGGGCTGTCCTGGGCCGAGGGGCCGGTCTGGTTCGCCGAGCACGGGATGCTGGTCTGCAGCGACATTCCCAACGACCGGATGCTGCGCTGGATCGAGGGGGTCGGGGTCAGCGTCTTCCGAGCCTCCGCGAACTTTCCCAACGGGAACACGCGCGACCGCCAGGGGCGGCTGGTCACCTGCGAGCATGGCCGGCGCTGCGTCTCCCGCACCGAGCCCGACGGCCGGGTGGTCGTTCTTGCCGACGCCTACCAGGGCCGTCGGCTGAACTCGCCCAACGACGCCGTCGTGGCCTCCGACGGGGCCATCTGGTTCACTGATCCACCCTACGGGATCCTCAGCGACTACGAGGGCCACCGGGCCGAGCCCGAGCTGGACGGCTGCCACGTCTTCCGCCTGGATCCCGCCACCGGCGAGCTGAGGATCGTGGCGGACGACTTCGTGAAGCCGAACGGCCTAGCCTTCTCGCCGGACGAGCGGACGCTCTACGTCGCCGACAGCGCCGCATCACACGACCCGGCGGCGCCGCACCACGTGCGGGCCGTCGAGCTGATCGACGGCGTTCGGCTGGGGCGGAGCCGCGTCCTGGCCGATATCGAGCCCGGCGTGCCTGACGGCCTGCGGGTCGACCTCCAGGGCCATGTCTGGATCTCGGCGGCCGACGGTGTCCACTGCTATGCCCCGGACGGGACGCGGCTGGGCCGGATCCGGGTGCCGGAGACCGTCGCGAACCTGACCTTCGGCGGTGCTCGGCGCAACCAACTCCTGATCACGGCGACGACCAGCGTCTACGCGATCGGTCTCGGCTGCCGCGGTGCCCAGGTGCCCTGAAGACGGCAGGCGCCGGCCTTCCGGCTCCGACCGGCGATCAGGTAGGCTGGACGCATGTTGCCGATCATCAGAACCCGGCGGCTCATCCTCCGGCCGCGTGACCTGCGGGACCTGGAATCCTGCATCGCAATGGATTCCGATCCCGAGGTGATGCGCTATGTCGGAGGAATGCCGGCGGACCCGCGCACGCACGCGGAGTGGCTGGTCCGCAGGATCGGCACGGTGTTTCCCGCAGGGCTCGGCTACTGGTCGCTTGTCCCGGAGGAGAACCCCGCCGGATTCCTCGGCTGGGTCTGCCTGATCCCCGCCGACGACGCGGATTCCCGTTCACCCGCGGAGATCGGCTGGCGGGTCGTGCGGCAGGCCTGGGGCAGGGGCTACGCTCCCGAGGCCGCCGCGGCGCTGCTGCGGCACGCCTTCGGCACGCTTGGTCTCGACCGGGTGATCGCAACGGCCCATCCCAGCAACACGCAGTCGTTCCGCGTCGCCGAGAAGATCGGCCTCGCCCCCCTCGGGGATAGCGACTATTTCGGCGAGCCCTGCAAGCTGTACGAGGCTCGGCCCGATTCGGAGCCGGTGCAGCCCATCGCGCCGATCGCCTGAACTCCCGCACGTTCGATCCTCCCGGTTTCGCGGAGCACGCGGCTGTCGGGCTGAGCATGGCCATGTCCGCGCGGCGCCTGGAGGAAGACCCGAAGACAGGTCTCCGTCACCCGATGAGGCATCGGCGCCACTGTGGAAGTGTCGGTCGGAACGATGCGTTCGCGCCGGAAACGCGGCGACCGCCGCTCTACTGGCAGGGCGCCGGCAGCAACGGGAGGGCTGTGGCAGGCGCGCGGTATTGCGATGCGTGATCGGGTAGTCTTTGCGCTGGCCGGTGGGGCGCCGTTCGAACGCCAGCCAGGGCTACTCACCCAGCCGGTGCTGGCCGCGCCCATGAATACAGCGAAGGAGGCATGGAAACTTGCGGCTGCTCGGTTCCGTGCTTCCGTTTAGCCTTCTGCCGAGGTTTTTCGCATTTGCCATCATGATAATGTGACCGCCGCTCTACTTGTGGCTGCCTATGGGGGCTTTCGATGGCTGCACCCGCTGGGCCGGCGCTTGAATCCGCAATGCACTCACATGACGTGAGCGAGCCTCTGTCCGCTTTGGCTTGGCCTGCCTACTCGATGGAGAAGCTGAACCCGTACCAGGGTCTGCTTTATCGGCGGATCAGCTCGTTAGGCATCAAGGTAAAGGAGCTCTCCTACTTCAGCTTCATCAAGGAACGGCCAGATGTCATCCATCTTCACTGGCCTGAGCGTGTCACCTGGGTCCGGCGCAGCCTCAGATTTGCCCGGCCGCTCCTGGTTCCGACCCGTGCCCTGTTGCTGCTGGCGGGCCTCCTGACGATGCGGGCCCGCGGGAGCCGTGTCGTCTGGACGGTGCACAATATGTCACCTCATGATGCCGGTGCGATCGGGAACGGGCTCTGGCGTCTGTATCTGCGGCTGCTCTCGACCCAGATCGACGGCGTGATTTCGATGAGCGAGCTGGCGGCGCGCACGCTCCGCGCGGAACACCGGTACCTCGCGAACAAGCCGCATACCGTGATCTGGCATGGTCACTACCGAGAGGTGCTGGGGGCCGGCCTCGACAAGACGCAAGCCCGGCTCCGGCTCGGGCTGCCGGCCGAAGGGCGGATCGTCACCTTCGTCGGCCAGATCAAGCCCTACAAGAATGTCGACACGCTTGTCCGCTGCTTCCGTGAGATCGAGGGCGACGACCTTCGGCTCCTGGTGACCGGGCTGCCCCGGGACGACCGTCTCCGCGCCAGCCTTGTAGAGCTTTCCGCCGGGGACCCGCGCATTCGGCTCGACCTCCGCTTCGTCGGGAACGATGTTCTGGAAACCTGCGTGCGGGCCGCCGACCTCGTCGCACTTCCGTATGCCGAAGTCCTGAACTCCGGATCCGCGCTGCTGGCGCTGTCCCTCGACCGGCCGGTGCTTGTGCCGGCCGCAGGCAGCCTGGTGGAACTGGCCGAGGCGGTCGGGAGAGACTGGGTCAGAACCTACGAGGGACCGTTCACGGCCCAGCATCTGATGCAGGCGCTGGACTCGTCCGGCAGGGTCGCCGGGCGCGCAGCCCCGCTCGAGGCGTTTGAGTGGGACACGATCGGCGAGCAGACGATCCGCTTCTACCGAAGCGTCGGCGCGCGGAGCCGGCGGGGCGGCAATCCACAGAGGTAGAAGCTCTCGGGCTCATACCCGTGGCAAGCGTCCTGTCGCGGTCGCCCTGGTTCCACTTCGCAGGACCCGCGGCGGTGGCGGAGGGGGCCGGCGGTGCCGATGCCCCCTCCGCCTCTCGGTGGTCCAGGGCTCTCTCCCGTTCCCGGGCTCAGCCGACCACGTGATAGCCGCCGTCGACGTAGGTGGTCGAACCCGTGACCAGCCGCCCGGCATCGGTGGCCAGGAGCGCGGTCGTCAGGCCGACATCCTCGATCTCAACCAGGCGATGGGCCGGAGCGGCGGCCTCGACGCGGCTCATCAGCTCGTCGAAATGGTCGATGCCGCTGGCCGCGCGGGTCTTGAGCGGACCCGGGGAGATCGCGTGCACCCGGATGCCCTTCGGGCCGAGCTCGGCCGCCATGTAGCGGGTCGTCGCCTCGAGCGCCGCCTTCACCGGGCCCATGATGTTGTAGTGGGGGACCACCTTCTCCGCGCCGTAGTAGCTCATGGTGAAGAGAGTGCCGCCGTCGCGCATCAGCGGCTCCGCCAGCCGCGCCATGCGGATGAAGGAGTGGCACGAGATGTCCATGGCGGTCGTGAACCCCTCGCGCGAGCAGTCGACGACGCGGCCATGCAGATCCGCCATGGGTGCGAAGGCGATGGAGTGCAGGGCGAAGTCCAGCTTGCCCCAGCGGCGCCCGATCTCCTCGAAGACGGCTTCGAGCTGGCCTGGGGCGGAGACGTCGCACGGCATCAGGATCGGCGCGCCCAGCTCCTCCGCGAGCGGCGCCACATAGGGCTTCGCCTTCTCGTTCAGGTAGGTCACCGCGAGGTCGGCGCCCAGGCGCCGGAAGGCGCGCGCGCAGCCATAGGCGATCGAGTGCTGGTTGGCGATGCCGACCACCAGGCCCTTCTTGCCCTTGAGGTCGATGGAGAGTTCGGTCATTGGACGAGTTCCTTGACTGGCTTGTGCGTTGCGGCGGGCGCCAGGATTCCAAGTGTCTCCATGGCGATCATCCGCTCTTCGTCGGTCGGGATGACCCAGGCGGACAGGCGGCTTCCCGGCCGGCTGATCCGCGAGGAGCCCGCGAAATTGGATTCGGGACAGAATTCCAGACCCAGCCAGCCGAGCCGGCGGCAGACCTCGGCGCGGATCTCGGGCGACCGTTCGCCGATGCCCGCCGTGAAGGCGATGCCGTCGAGGCCGCCCATGGTGTTGGCCAGGGCGCCGATCTCGCGCACGATGCGGTGCACGAACAGGTCGATGGCCTGGCGTGCCTCGGGCCTGTCCGAGGCGAGCAGGTCGCGCATGTCGTTGCTGATGCCGGAGACGCCCAGCAGGCCGGACTGGTTGTAGAGCAGCTTCCGGATCGCCGCGGGTGTCATGCCCTTGGCTTCCAGCAGGTGCAGCACGACGCCGGGATCCAGGCTGCCGCAGCGCGTGCCCATGGGCAGGCCGTCGATGGCCGTGAAGCCCATGGTGCTGTCGATGCTAACGCCGTTCTCGACCGCGCACAGGCTGGCGCCGCTGCCGAGATGGGCGATCACGACCTTGCCCGAGGCCAGCTCGGGCGCCAAACGCGCCAGCTCGCGGCTGACATAGGCGTAGGACAGCCCGTGGAAGCCGTACCGGCGGATGCCGTCCTCGTGCAGGGCGCGCGGCAGCGCGAACCGGCTGATCGCGTCGGAATGGCCGCGGTGGAAGGCCGTGTCGAAGCAGGCGACTTGCGGCAGGCCCGGATGGGCGAGGGCCAGCGCCCTGATGGCCGAGAGGTTGTGGGGCTGGTGCAGCGGCGCCAGCGGCACCAGGGCCTCCAGCTCGGCCATCACGTCGGGTGTGACCAGCACGGGATCCGCGAAGCGGCGCCCGCCGTGGACCACGCGGTGGCCGGCGGCGGCGATCCGGTCGCCTTCGAGGCGGCTCTCAATCCAGGCGATCAACTCGCCCAGGAGCTCTTCCTCGGTGGGATTCGCCGGCGGGTCCCAGCTTCGCTCCTCCACCGTCCGGCCGTGATGGTCCTTGGCGGTGAAGCTGGCATGGGTGCCGATGCCCGAGATCTGCCCGCGGAGCACGGCATCAAGTTCCGCGGCGCTTTGCCGGAACACCTCGAACTTGATCGAGGAGGATCCGGAGTTCAGGACGATGATGACGTCTGCCATGGCACGCTCCTGGAGAGGCTTCTGGCCTGGAGCGATCTGAGGTTCGCCGTGCCCCCCAGAACGCTAGCAACTGATTGAAGTCAGGGCGGATTCGCGAGATCCGGTGCCCGCACCGGATCGCGATCCGCTCTAGAGGGGCTTCTGGGCGCCTGCGACCAGCGCCATGACGGCGCAGGAGGCGAGGCGCGTCTGCACGCTGTCGGCGCGGCTGGTCAGCACGACCGGGACGCGGCAGCCGAGGACGATGCCGGCGGCATCGGCGCTGGCCAGGAAGGAGAGCTGCTTGGCCAGCATGTTTCCGGATTCGAGGTCGGGGACCAGCAGGATGTCGGGATCGCCGGCGACGGGGCTCGTGATCCCCTTGGTCCGGGCGGCCGCGGCGCTGATGGCGTTGTCGAAGGCCAGAGGCCCGTCCAGCACGCCCCCGGTGATCTGCCGGCGATCCGCCATCTTGCACAGGGCGGCCGCGTCCAGCGTGGACTGGATCTTCGGCGTCACCGTCTCCACGGCCGACAGGATGGCAACCTTGGGCACGTCGACGCCCAGGATGCGGGCCAGGTCGATCGCGTTCTGGACGATGTGGACCTTCGCCTCCAGGTCGGGCTCGATGTTGATGGCGGCGTCCGTGACGATCAGCGTCTTGTGGTAGGTCGGGACGCTCATCACGTAGGCATGCGAGATGCGGCGCGCCGTGCGCAGCCCGCCGTCCTTGCGGACGACCTCGCCCATCAGCTCGTCGGTATGCAGGCTGCCCTTCATGACGGCGGCGACGTCGCCGGACCGGGCCATGGCGACGCCCTTGGCGGCGGCGGCGTGGCTGTGCTCGACATCGACCAGCGTGCAGGCCGACAGGTCGAGGCCATGCTCCTCCGCGATGGCGCGGATCTTCGCGGCCGGGCCTACCAGATGCGGCACGATCAGGCCGTTGGCGGCGGCCAGGACGGCGCCCTGCAGGCTGTCGAGATCGCAGGGATGCACGACCGCCGTCGGGACCGGCGGCAGGTTGGCGCAGAGCTCCAGCAGCTTGGCGCAGGCATCGTGCCGGATCATGCGCACTTCGGGCAGCGCCATGCGATGGCGCCTGACCTTCTCGGTCGGGGCCAGCACCTGCGCCTCGCCGAGGATCAGCTCCTTCCCTTCCTGGTTGACGCAGCGGCAATCCAGGACGACGCGCTTCTTGTCCTCGACCTTCTCGCGCACGGTCACGGTCGCGGTGACCACGTCCCCGGGCTTCACCGGCCGCCGGAATTTCAGGTCCTGGCCGAGATAGATGGTGCCGGGGCCGGGCAGCACGGTGCCCAGGATCGTCGAGAAGAGCGAGCCGCTCAGCATGCCGTGGGCGATGACGCCATGGAACATGCTGGCGTCGGCATACTCCTTGTCCAGATGCGCAGGATTGACGTCGCCGGAGACCGTCGCGAACAGCTCGATGTCGTTCTGCGTGACCTCGCGGGTGACACTCGCGGTCTGCCCGACCACCAGCTCGTCGAAGGTCACGTTCTCGATGATATCCGACTGGGCCTGCGCCGTGGGGGTATGTTCGATCATGTTCATGATGGGATCTCAGCGCTGATGGACGTGGGTGCCGGGGGCCGCAGGAGCCTGCGGGCCGCCGGCCTCGGAAGTGCCCGCGATGGGCGCGTCGGTGAGGCATTCGGGATGGCGGGCGTGCCTGGTGGCCGGCCGGGCGCCATCGTGCGGCGGGGTGCCTGCGGCGGCCGGGATCTGGCCGCGAGACACGGCACGAGGGGCGAAGCCATGCCCGGTGCCCGTCGCTGCTTCTTCTCGCGTCACGGATCAGCCTCCAGGTGCCGGCATGCGGCATGAACCGCCGCGACTGCTGCTGGCCGTCGCTGCGGCGCCCGCGATCGGCGACCCTGGAGGTAGCGGTCCCGCACTTAATAATAAATGAATTTCAGCGGTCAGATATCGGTGTACGTATTGGTACGTATAAGACTATACGTGCAAATACTTACAATCCCTTCGTGGCGATGGCGACCATTGCTAATTCCTGACGCATCGAATCACACGGCGAGCTGCGGTGTTGCTTGTCGTGGTTTCTTGGGGGATCGTTCTCGTGAATGAATATGATTTGGCAGCCAAGCAAATTGCTTGTCCTGCGGGGCTTGCCAGAAAGGATGCCGCGGGCCCACCAGCGCCCGCGGCACGTCCTGATCAGGCGGTCCGGCCGGCCCAGGGCGTCTCGGGCACGGGGGTCAGCGGACCCTTGCCGGAGAACCAGGCCGCGAGATTGTCGACGACGAGCTGGCCCATGGCATTGCGCGTGTGCACCGAGCCCGAACCGACATGGGGCAGAAGCACGACATGCTCCATCTCGACCAGCTCGCTGGGGACGCGCGGCTCGTCCTCGAAGACGTCCAGCCCGGCGCTCAGGATGGTCCCGTCGCGCAGGGCGCGGATCAGCGCCGCCTCGTCCACGACGCTGCCGCGCGAGACGTTGATCAGGATGCCGGTGGGCCCCAGCGCCTGCAGGACCGAGGCATCGACGAGGTGCCGCGTGCCCGTGCCGCCGGGCGTGACGACCATCAGCACGTCGACCGCCGCGGCCAGCTCGGCCGGCGTGCCGTAAAAGGCATAGGGCAGGTCGTCCTGCCGATGACGGCCGTGATAGGCGATTGGAAGCCCGAACGCCTCGCAGCGCCTCGCGATAGCCTTGCCGATCCGGCCGAGGCCGAGAATGCCGACCTTGCGCTCGCGCAGCGTCGCCGTGAGCGGGAAGGACTTCTCGAGCCAGCGGCCGCTGCGCAGGAAGCGGTCGGCCTGAGGGAGCTGCCGCACGGTCGCCAGCAGCAGGCCGAGGGCGAGGTCGGCGACCTCGTCGGTCAGGACGTCCGGCGTGTTGGTCACCACGATGCCGCGGCGGGCCGCCGCCGCAACGTCTATGGAATCGTACCCGACCCCGTAGCTGGCGATGATTTCGAGGCGCGGCAGGTGCGCGAGATAGGCGTCGTCGATGCGGCCATGGGAGCTGCTGGTGGCGAGACCGCGGATGCGCGGGCCGATCCCGGCCAGATAGGCCGCGGGGTCGGCTGCCTCCCAAGGGCGGTGCGCGGTGAAGCTCGTGGCCACCCCGTCCATGACGAGCGGCGGCATGGGACCGCCCAGGAGTATTTCGACGTCCTTCACGCAGGCTCTCCTTTCTGGCGGGGCGGCTGAATGGCAGCTCCCCGTGCCCCGGACCGAGGCTACGGGCACGAAGCTTCCGGGATTTCACGCACGGCGCAAGTGCCGCGGGCACGACGCGGATGCAGGGCGGCTCCCATGGTGGACGCATGGATGTTGGTTATACCGACAACGCGACAGGTATGTTAAATCTTGAATATTGACTCGTTGGCGAGGTTGTTTGACGATCCGCCTTGCGACGAAGGTCGCCGCGGGAATTTTCGGCCCCTGCTTGCGCCGCGACACCAAACGCTAAGCGCCACGATCACCGGTCGTGGAACCTTGGAGAGACCGGATGACGTCCAAAACCATTGCGCCGGCCGACCGGCCGCGCGCCCTCTTTCCCCAAGCCTGCATCGCCACCCCCTGGATGTGTCCCGGGTCCTGTCACTGACCGCTGTGGTCAGAGGTCCCGTCTGAACCGGCCGTCGCGACCGGTCTCCACGCCCTCCATACAATGAAGGACGCCCGCGCGGCGCCCTTCGCAGGGGTATGAGATGCACGATTCCAATGCCTACGCCATCGAGGTCCAGGGCCGCGCGGCCGGGATCGTCGTCGCTCAGCGCGGCGGCTACACCTTCTTTGTGGCGGACCATGCCTTCCGCGAGCTCGACGGCCGGTTCTTCCGCCGCGTCGAGCAGGCTCAGCGCGCGGTCCGGCGCCTCGCGACCGAGCAGGCGCGCCCGCAGCATCACTGAGGTGCGGCATCACTGAGGTTTGGTGCGGGCGCTGGCCGGATCCGATCCCTGCGCCGGCGGCGCAGGGATCGGATCCGGCGGCCAGGGCTGGAGATCAGGATCCAGGAAAGGCCAGCCGGTACAGCCAGCGGGCCGCGGCGTCCAGGAGGAAGCCGAGCAGGCCGATGACGATGACCATGGCCATCAGTTCGGAACAGGCCGGTCGGTCTCGCGTATCGAGGATGAAGTAGCCGAGGCCGGCCGAGACGCCGAGCATCTCGCACGGCACCAGCACGACCCACACGACGCCGATGGCCAGCCGCAGCCCGACGAGGGCATGCCCGAGCACCCCGGGCAGGATCACGTGGCGCAGCATCTCCCAGCGAGTTGCGGCCCGGCTCGTGGCGAGGGCCAGCCAGCTCGGCTCCAGGCGCCGGACTCCCTCGGCCGTGTTCAGCAGGATCGGCCAGACCGCGGCGAAGGCCAGCAGGAAGTAGATCGGCCGGTCGCCGACGCCGAAGGCCATCACGGCGATCGGCATCCAGGAGAGCGGCGAGATCATCCGCAGGAACTGGAAGGCCGGTGAGGTGGCGGCGTTCAGCGCACCGATCAGGCCCACAGCGATGCCCACCGGAACCCCGACCGCGAGTGCGATCGCCAGCCCGACGAGAACGCGGCGGAGGCTGATGGCCACGTGGACGGGCAGGTCGGACTGGCCGAGGAGATCGACGAGGCTTGCCAGGCTGCTGGCGGGCGAGAAGCGCCGTGCGAAGCTGCCGGGCTCTGCCAGGAGATACGCGGTGCGGCGTGGTGTGGGCCGATCGAGCCCACCCCGCGGTCAGCTCAGGCTTCAGCCAGGAGCGAGGAAGACCAGGAGCACGGGCAGCAGGAGCATTGCAAGGACGGTGGAGGCGATCACCATGCTCGCGACGTCCTCCGGCGCGTTGTCGAACTTCGCGGCCCAGAGATAGTTGAAAACCGCCACGGGCATGGCGCTCTGTAGGATCACCACGCTGCGCATGGTTCCCTCAAGACCGAAGGCCGTTGCTGCGGCCCAGCCGGCCGCGGCGCCGGTCGCCAGCCGCAGTGCCGAAAGGGCCAGGGCCCGCACGGTCCCCTTCAGCCGCAGCCCGGCGAGCGCCACGCCCAGCGAGACCAGCATCAGCGGCACTGCGCAGTTGCCGAGAAGCCCTGTGGTGTTGGTGAGCCAGGCGGGGAGGGGAAGCCCGGTCGCACGCACCGCAAGGGCCACGATCACCACGGGCACCAGCGGCGTGCTCAGGAGCTGGCGCAGGTCGGCGCGCCCGGCCGCGATGGCGGGCCCGAGCGTGAACTGGAAGACCGCGAGCACGGTGAAGAACACGACCGCGTAGCCTATGCCGGTCTCCCCGAACGCGAAGAGGCAGATGGGTATGCCCATGTTGCCGGCATTGGGGAAGGCGAAGGCGGGCACATAGGGGCGCAGGGGCAGCCGCAGCGCCAGCATGGCCAGGGCGCCCGAGCCGCCGGCCAGGAGCACCGCGGTGGCGGCGGCGAGCGCCAGGGCCGTGACGTCGCTGGCCTCGGCCCGAAGGCGTGTCAGGGTCGAGAAGACCAGGCAGGGTGTCGCGACATTGACCACAAAGGTCGTCACGAACGCCCGATCGAAAGGCAGGCGCGCGCGGGTCCAGCCGAAGCCGAGCGCGGCCACGATGAAGACCGGGGCCATCACCGCAGCGATGGCGGACATGGGAACGGACGCCGTCAAGCGCAGGGGCCTCGTGCAAGGGAAGGCCGGCGCCGCGGCGGGCAGCCGGCCCGGGGGCGCGGGGGCTCAGCGGCCGCCGGAGATGTCGATGAGCGCGCCGTTGGCGTAGGAGGCGGCGTCGCTGAGAAGCCAGATGATCGCCTCGGCCACCTCCTCCGGGCGGCCCGGGCGGCCGAGCGGCGTGCCGGTTCCAAGCCGCCAGGCACGGTCCGGCTGCCCGCCGCTGGCATGAATGTCGGTCTCGATCAGCCCGGGGCGTACCGCGTTCACGCGCACGCCTTCCGGGCCCATTTCCCGCGACAGGCCGCGGGTCAGCGCGTCGATGGCGCCCTTGGAGCCTGCATAGTCGACGTATTCGTTGGGCGAGCCGAGCGTCGCCGCGATCGAACCGATCAGGACGATCGATCCGCCCCGGCCGCCCCGGCTGCGTGCAAGCCGCCGCGCCGCCTCGCGCGCGCAAAGATAGGCGCCGAGCACGTTCACCTCGAACATGCGGCGCAGCCGCGCGCCGTCCATGTCCATCAGCCGCATCGGCGGCGCGACGATGCCCGCGTTCACCACGACGCCGTCCAACGGTCCCAGGCGTTCGGTCGCCGCATCAAAGACGGAGATCACCTCCTCCTCGATTGCCACGTCGCCCTTGAACGCCGCCGCGCGTCCGCCGGCAGCTTCGACCGCGGAGACCGTGTCGGTGGCGGCCTCGGCGTTGCCGACATAGTTCACGCCGACCGACCAGCCGCGTTGGCCGGCGAGGATTGCGGCGGCCTTGCCGATGCCGCGGCTCGCCCCGGTGATCAGAATCGTCTTCATCGCTTTCTCCGAATGCCGACCGCCGGGTCGCCGTTCACGGCGCCGCAGCGGTTCCCGGGAACCGTCCCATCGCGAAGAGCGACAGGTCGTGCCGGGTCCTCCCCTCCGTCGCAAGATCGGCGAGGGTCTCGCCGATCACGCTTGCGAATTTAAAACCGTGACCCGAGCAGGGTGACGCGACGACGACCTCGGGCGCACCGGGCAGCGTGTCGATCACGAAATGCTCGTCCGGCGTATTGGTGAACAGGCAGGCCGCCAGGCGGAGGATCGGCCCGTCGGCGTCCGGGAACATGTGCCGGATACCGCGGCGCAGCACCTCCTCGTCCTCCGGCGTGGGCTCGCGTGACAGGGAATCCGCGTGGCCGTGCTGGCGGAGATGATTGTAGAGCCCGATCTTGAAGCCCGGAATGCCCCAGGTCGGGAACTGGTAGAAGTGCCCGAACTCCGTGAGGATGTTCGAGACCGGGAAGACGGCCGGGGTGAAGTGGGCGGGATCCCGTGGCAGGAACCACCCGAGCACCTGCCGCTCGGGCACCGCCCGCCCCTGCAGGGCGGGGACCAGGTCCGCGATCCAGGCGCCCGCCGAGGCGATCACCGTTCCAGCCTCGTAGCGATCCCGGTCGGTCACGACGACGACTCGCCCCTGTCCGGGCTCGATGGCGACGACCCGCTCGCGGCCGTGGATCTCGGCGCCCTTGGCGACGGCCAGAGAGGCATGGGCCAGGATTGCGCGCTCCGACGCGACGAACCCCGCGTCCGGCTGATAGACCGCCGCGTAGCCGTCGGGCAGCCGGTATCCCGGGAAGCGGCGGGCGGTCTCGGCGGCCGTCAGGACCTCGTGCGGGAGATCGTGCTCGCGGCAGGCGCGCAGGGAGCCCTGGACGACGCGGCTGTCCTCGGCGCCGCCGTCGATGCCCCCGGTCACGAAGAGAAGCTGCTCGCCCGCGAGCGACTCGGTCTCGCGCCACAGCGCGTAGGCGCGCCGCAGCAGCGGGACATAGTCTGGGTGCTCGAAATAAGCCAGCCGTATGATGCGGTTGAGCCCGTGCGACGACCCCATGGCGTGGCCGAGGTCGAAGCGCTCGATCCCCAGGACTTTCCGGCCGCGGCGCGCGAGGTGCCACAGGGCGGCGGATCCCATTCCGCCCACGCCGATCACGATGGCATCGAAGCTTTTCATCCTGCCCGTCCCGATGGCTGCTCCGGAGCGTTTCCGGGAGCAGCCATCCTAGAGCAGAATCCGCCCCGCCGTGATAGCACCGCGCGCAAGCCGGCCTTGCCGCGACCGCGCGCAAGCCGGCCATGCCGCTGTGGTCAGGCCGTGCGGATGCTGGCGAGGAAGCCCGTGACCTCGGATCTCAGCTTCTCGGCCTCGCTGGCCAGGCCCGAGGCGGCGCCGAGCACGCGGCGGGCCGCCGCTCCGCTGTCGGTCGCGGCCTGGTTCACGCCTGCGATGCTGCTCGACACGGCCTGGGTCCCGCGGGCCGCGTGCAGGACGTTCCCCGCGATGTCGCGGGCAGCCGCGCCCTGCTGCTCGACGGCGGCGGCAATCCCCGCCGCGATGTCGTGGATCCTCCCGATCGTCTGCCCGATACCCTCGATGGCGCCGCGTGCGCCGCTCGTGGCGTTCTGGATCTCCTGGACCTTGGCCTGGATCTCCTCGGTGGCGCGGGCGGTCTGGGTGGCCAGCGCCTTGACCTCGCTCGCCACCACGGCGAAGCCCTTGCCGGCCTCGCCGGCGCGCGCGGCCTCGATGGTGGCATTCAGCGCCAGAAGGTTCGTCTGGCCGGCGATGGAATTGATCAGCTCGACCACGTCGCCGATCTGCCGGGCAGCCTCGACCAAGCTGTTGATGGTCTCGCTGGTGCGCGAGGCCTCCTGCACGGCCGTGGCCGAGATGTCGGCTGAGCTCGAGACCTGGCGTCCGATCTCGGCAATGGAGGCGGACATCTCCTCGGTCGCGGCGGCGACGGTGTGCACGTTGTCCAGGGCTTGCCCAGAGGCGGCGGCGACCTCCGTCGCCTGACGGCTCGTCTGCTCGGCGCTAGCGGCCATGGAGGTGGCCGAGTCCTGCATGTCGGCAGCGGCCGTGGCAACGGCCTCCACCACGCCCTTCACCTTGGCCTCGAACCGGGCCGCGAGCTGCGTCATCTCCTTCCTGCGCGCGGCCTCGGCCAGGCGCTCGGCTTCCTCGCGCTCGGCGCGCAGGCGCTCGACCGCCAGGGCGTTGTCCTTGAAGACCTGCACCGCCTGCGCCATCTGGCCGATCTCGTCGGTCCGGCGGCGCCATGGGATCTCCACCGAGAGGTCGCCTTTCGCCAAGCGCTCCATGGCGCCGCGAATGCCTTTTAGCGGGCGGAACATGGCGCGCCCGATCAGGAGGCAGGCGCCGGCCACGGCGAGCGTGATCAGCGCGCTCATCCAGGCGATCCGCTGCGTCAGCGCATCGACCCCGGCGAAGAACTCGGCCTTGGGGATGCCGACATAGAGGATGCCCACGACCTTCCCTGCGGGATCCTTGATCGGGTCATAGGCCGTGAAGAAGCGCGTGCCCAGGATGTCGGTCTCGCCGCGGTAGGGGACGCCCTTTCCGAGCACGGCGTCGTGGACTGGGCCCGGCGCCAGCTTGGTTCCGACGGCACGGTTTCCGTCCGGCTTCTTCACGTTGGTCGCGATGCGGGTATCGCCCATGAAGACGGTTGCGGTCCCGCCGACCTGCTCGCGGATGCTGTCCACGGGATCGAAGAAGTCGTTCAGCACGACCTCGCCGGCCAGGAGCTTCCCGTCCGCGATGCGGAATTCCTGCCCATACTGGCGCAGGACGTTCCAGGCGACGCGCATGTTGGATTCCTGGCGCTCCTGCGCCTGCTGCCGGGCGTGCCCCCCGAGGAGGGCATCGCTCGCGACGTAGATGGCCGAGCTGAGGATCGCGAGTGCGACCATGACCATGGTTGCGACCCTGGCCGACAGGGGAAGGCTTCGAAGCAGCAAGATCCGTCCTCTGCGTTCAAGCGCGTCGGCATGCCGCAGAAGTCATTCCGGCGAGGTCCCCCAAGGGAGATGGGGCCTCGCTCGGCTAGCTGCGATGCCAATGCGGTTATTCCTGTAGCCAACCGTTTTCAATACCAACGGATGGCGACTATTTGCCGCAAGGATAATACGAAAGATCTAAAAAACTTCCAATATCTTCCACGAGGGACGTATTCCGTCGCGCTGCCGCATTTTGAAATCAAGGGCGCGGATTCGTGCCTGCCGTGGCAATGGCGTTGTGGTCGCGGCCGGCCAGCGATGCGGGGCGTCCCTGAAACTGGGTGCAGCGCAACGCCGCGTCGGCACACCGCGGCCGAGTCGCGCCTCAGCGCCGGAGTGTGGGCTGCTGGACGATCACGCCGAACCAGCCCTGGCCGTCATAGGCCTCGTAGCCCGGGGAGCGGTGGAAGGCGACGGCACTGCCGTCAGCGCCGTGGTACATGCCCGACGGACGCCCGCCGTCCTGAAGGTCAAGCTGTTCGGAGAGGACGCCGGTGCCATCCGAGGATGCGATCACGCGGTGCGCCCGGTCGACCAGCATGACCCGGCTGCGCGCGACCTCGCCCGGGCCAAGCCGGACCCCCCGGATGATCGCTTCGGCCTGGGGGCCCCAGTCGAAATGGATTCCGAGCACGCCGATCGGCCGGCCGTCGACGCGACCCGCCTCGCGCACGGCGGCGGCGAAGGTGGCGACCGGTGCGTTGCCGAGGCGGGGCTCCGCCACGATCTCGGCCACTGCGTAGTCGTCGCCGGAAAGAGTCTCCAGAGCCTCCCGGAACCACTTCTCGTTGGCGACGGAGGTGCCGGCCGCGGCGAAGCGGTCGGGCCGTCCATGGGCGATCACCTTGCCGTCGAGGTCGCACAGCCACAGGTCCAGGTAGACCGTATAGGCGCGAAGGATGACCCCGAGGCGCTGGGACGCATGGCTCGTCAGCGCCGGGTCCCCCGGGCTGGACGCCGCGTCCACCATGGCGCTGTCGGTCGCCCACCACCGCACGTCCGCGGTCCGCTCGTAGAGGTTCCGCGTGATCAGCTCGACAGCGTTCAGCGCCAGGTCGACCAGGCGCTGGCCCCGGAGCTGCTCGAGAATGCCGGCGCCGAGCTGCTCGAGCTCGCGCACGGCCTGGGTTACCTCGCCCTCCAACTCGGCCGTCACGTCCTCGATCTGGGAGGATACGCCCTTCACCTCGTTGGCGACGACGGCGAAGCCCTTGCCGGCCTCGCCGGCGCGTGCGGCTTCGATCAGCGCGTTCAGCGCCAGGATCTTCGTCTGTGAGGTGATGGCCTTGACGCGCTTCACCTTGTCCCGCACCGCGCGTCCGACGACACCCGTCAGGTCGATGATGCGCTCGGGCTCGACCTCACCGGCCTGCGCAGTGTCGGCGACATCGACCGCGTGCGGGGTGAGCAGCATTCGGTCCTCCTCTTGGAAGCAATCGCGGTTGGCCGATCTGGGAATTGGACTCAAAGGAGGCCGCGTGCTCCCGCTCCCGGCGGCCTATTTTTACCATCTCATACTGGTCGTCATGGGTTAAAAATTTATTTAATCTTCTCTGCCCATTTTGCGGTCATTTTGCCTTCTTTTCAGCGTTCGTGTCAGGGCTCGGCATCATCTTGTTCGGTCTGCGCGACCGTTCCGTTCGCGCGAGCGGCATTTCCATTCCGCCCGACGGACAGGCCATTGCTGCATCGGCCGGTGGCCGCAAGCGCGCTTCAGCCCTCGCAGGCGATCACCAGCCCCTCGTCGGGCCCGAGGCTGATCGTCCGCCCGATGGGCTCGTTCACCCGGCCGAGGCCGGTGGAAAGGCGGATATGTCCGGTCAGGGGACCACTGGGGATCTCGCAGGGCGCGGATCCCATGTTCAGCACGATGCGGAACCGTTCGCCGCCGTGCCGGCGCTCGTAGACCAGGACGTCGCCAATGGCGCCCACCGGCACATAGTCCCCGACCGAGAGCGCGGGCTCCGCCCGGCGGAGCCGCAGCAGCGCCTTCACCAGCGCGAGCATGGAGAAGGGGTCCGCATCCTGGGCCGCGACGTTGGTCCGCGCATGGTCCGGCGGCAGGGGCAGCCATGGCGCGCCGGTGGTGAAGCCGGCCCCCGGGCCGGCTGCCCAGGGCAGGGGCGCGCGCACGGGATCGCGGCCGAGCCCGAGCCCCGGCAGGTTCCGCTCCCACGGGTCCTGGACGAGATCCGGCGGGATCGCGACGTCCAGCATGCCGATCTCGTCCCCCTGGTAGATCGTCGGCGTCCCGCGCAGGGTCAGCAGCAGCATGGACGCGACGCGCGCCTGGGCGGGGCCGATCCGGCTCGCCACGCGCGAGCGGTCGTGGTTGCCGAGCACCCAGTTGGGCCAGCCGCCCGGGGGCAGGGCGGCTTCGTATGCGTCGATGAGCGCCGCCACCGCGGCAGCTTTCCAGGGAGTGGATATCAGGTGGAAGTTGAAGGGCAGGTGGAACCCGGCGAGATCGATCCCGTAATACGCCATCAGCCGATCGATCGGCAGGTAGGCCTCGCCGATCAGCAGCCGGTCGCCGGGAAACTCCTCGACGGCCCGGCGCATGGCCGCGATTGCCTCGTGCACCTCCGGCTGGTCCATGGTGTGGGCGCGCACGAGCCTGCGTGCCGGCGACATGCCTGGGCGCCAGTCCGGGCTGGGCGGATTGTCGCGCAGCCGCTCGTCCTCGACCAAGTGGTGGATCGCGTCCACCCGGAAGCCGTCGACCCCGCGCCGGAGCCAGAAGCGCAGGACATTGAGCATGGCCTCGCGCACGGCGGGGTTCCGCCAGTTCAGGTCCGGCTGCTCCTTGAGATAGGCGTGATAGTAGTACTGGCCGGTGCGCTCGTCCCATTCCCAGGCGCTGCCGCCGAACTCGGCGACCCAGTTGTTCGGCGGTCCCCCGTCGGGCGCGGGGTCGCGCCAGACGTACCAGTCGCGCAGCGGGTCCGTGCGCGAGGAGCGGCTCGCGGCGAACCAGGGGTGCCGGTCGGAGGTGTGATTGGGCACGTAGTCCAGGATCACCCTGAGCCCGCGGCCATGCGCCTCGGCGACCAGCCGGTCGAACTCCTCGAGCGTCCCGAAGGCCGGATCGATCCCGGTGTGGTCCGCGACGTCATAGCCGAAATCCGCCATGGGCGAGGGGTAGATCGGCGAGATCCAGACGGCGTCGACGCCGAGATCCAC
Source organism: Arenibaculum pallidiluteum (assembly GCF_017355985.1). GTDB lineage: Bacteria > Pseudomonadota > Alphaproteobacteria > Azospirillales > Azospirillaceae > Arenibaculum > Arenibaculum pallidiluteum. The sequence continues at coordinate 673,734 of NZ_JAFIQU010000001.1, read as the reverse complement.
CAGATGGTCGAGCCGCGCCGTGATGCCGCGCAGGTCGCCGATCCCGTCCCCGTCGGAATCCTGGAACGAGCGCGGATAGACCTGATAGACGACGCCGCGCTGCCACCACGCATGGCCGTCGGACATGCGCCGCTTCCTTCCGCAGGTGGGTTTCGGGTTCAGCCGACCAGGAGCGACTGCGCCCCGTCGATCCAGACCGGCGTGCCTGTGATATGGCGCGAGCGCTCCGATGCCAGGAACAGGGCCAGTTCGGCCACCTCGAAGCTGTCGCCCGGCCTGCCGTCGGTCAGCGGGATCTTGCCCTCCGGGTATTCCACGGGCTCCTTCGCCTTCTCGGTGTTGCGCGCCTGGGTGTTCTCCTGGATCTCCGTGTCAATGGCGCCGGGGCAGATGGCATTGACCCGGATCCGGTGCCGGGCGAGTTCGAGCGCAAGCATCTGCACCATCGCGACCTGGGCAGCCTTGGTGCAGGAATAGGCCGTCGCCCCGGCATTGCTGAAGACCCGCGTGCCGTTGATCGAGGCCGTCACGATCACCGATCCGCCACCTGCGCGCTTCAGATGCGGGACGGCGTGGTGGAGCGTCAGGTAGGTACCGCGCAGGTTGACCGCGATGGTGCGGTCCCATTCGGCCGGCGCCAGCTCGTCGATGGGCGCCCAGACGCCATTGATCCCCGCATTGGCGAAGACGATGTCGAGCCGGCCATGGGCCCGGGCCAGACCGGCGATCGCGGCTTTCATGGCCTCGTCGTCGGCGACGTCGGCCACCAGCGGCTCGGCCCTGCCGCCCGCGCCGCGGATCTCCTCCACGGTCTGGCGGACCTCCTGCTCGGTATGGCTCAGCACGCCGACCACGGCGCCTTCACGGGCGAAGCGCACTGCTGCGGCCTTTCCGATACCCGATCCCGCGCCGGTGATCAGCGCGACCTTCCCCTGAAGCTCCATGGCTCCGGCTCCGCTCCTGCTCTGGGCCCGAGCCTCCTCAACCGGTGCGGCACCGCTGCGTTCCGGGCCGATCCGGGGATCGCCGCCTCAGGGTCCCTGGCAGCGCCGCATGTCCTCCGTCCGGACGAGAGGCATGAGCCCGGCCCCGCACAGCATCAGCCCTCCGATGCGCCCCTGATCGTCGACCGCCAGGTAGAGGTCGAGCTGCGCCGTCTCGAACTCGGCGGAATAGAGATGCTGCCCCTGGCCGAGATAGCGGCCGTACCGTACGGTCGTGAAAGGGCCGAAGGCCGCAAGGGTGCGAAGGCGCCAGGCCTCGATTGCCGCCGCATCGCGCAGCGCGAGGATCTCCGGCGAGAACAGCTCGGCGAGACCCTCGCCCGAGTTGACGGCCTGGGCCAGTCGCTGCGCAGCCCGCGTCCTCTCGCTGAGCCCGGCGCCGGTGCACAGGATCAGGGCGCCCGCCAGTGCGAGAGTGGCTTTCGCCGGCGCTCGCTGCATGGCCATCCTCCCCGCTGGCCCCGATGGCCCGGCCCCGGCGACGGGCGCCACCGTCGCCTGTTCTTCCCTCAGAAGACCAGACCGATGCGCGGAGCGCCACCATGAACCCGGGACCCGAAGATGCGCGCGGCACCCCATCCGGCGAGGCCAGGGCGGCGCGCCGCAGCCCCGACGACCTTCCGCCCCACGCGCAGGTCGACACGCCCGCCCGGCTGCGGGCGACGCAGGCGGTGCTGCTGGCGGTGCTCGCCCTCCTGTTGATCGGGCTCGCCTTCCTGCTGCTGGACTGATGCCGTCGGCGCACGACGGATCGACACCACATGCTCCACCCGATCGCGGAGGCAACAGCATGCGATTCTCCTCGCACAAGTCACCTGCCCATCCGGCGCGCCGGGCCTTCCTCTGGCTCGCGGCCCTCGGCGGCGCGAGTCTCGCCGCGCGGCCGGGGGTCGTGCTCGCAGCGAGCGAGAAGACCGATCTGACGCCAGACCAGGCGCTGGCGCGGCTCAAGGAAGGCAATGCCAACTTCGTCACCGACGCCCCGTACCGGGCGGCGCAGGGGCGGGAGCGGCGCCTCGAGATCGCGCGCGGTCAGAAGCCCTTCGCGGTGCTCGTCGGCTGCTCCGACAGCAGGGTACCGCCCGAGCTGCTGTTCGGCCGCGGCCTCGGGGAGCTGTTCATCGTCCGGGTTGCAGGGAACACCGTGGACAGGGCGGCGCTCGGAAGCATTGAATACGCCGTCGCCGAGCTGGGCGTGCCGCTCGTCGTCGTGCTCGGCCACGAACGCTGCGGCGCCGTCATGGCTGCCGTGGAGGTGTATCAGAAGGGAACCGTCCTGCCCGGTGCGATCGGCGAGATGGTGGAGCCGATCATCCCCGCGGTCGTGCGTGCCCGGGCTCAGGGCGGCGATCTCGTCGAGATGGCCGTGAAGGAGAACGCCCGCACAACCGCCGCGCGGCTGCGGACGGAGGGGCCGATCCTGGCCGAGGCCGTGGGCACCGGAAGACTGAAGATCGTGGCCGCGAGCTACGATCTCGACGATGGGCGGGTCGACTTCCTCGACGGGGCCTGAGCTCCGGGTGCGGCGCCGCACGCCGTGACGATGCGCCCCGGTGCCGGTTTCCAGTACCCGAATTCATTCTTGGAGGCCGGTAGTGCGTGTGACCGTGATCCACAACAGCGCGGCCGGCACCGGGAAGGCCGTTCCGGAGCGGCTCTGCGATGCCTTCGCGGCGGTCGGATACGAGGCCCGGTTCCACGCCGCGGGGGATCCCGGATGGATCGAGGCGCTGGCTTCGGACACGGACCTGATCGCCGTCGCCGGCGGCGACGGCACCGTCGTCAAGGTCATCAAGGCGATGCGGCGGCGGGACGTTCCGGTCGCGGTGCTGCCGGCGGGGACGGCGAACAACATCGCCCGCTCGCTCGGGATCTCGGGCCGGCCGGAGCAGGCCATTCGTGGCTGGCGCGATGCGCGGCCACGCTGGATCGACCTTGGCGTGGTTTCGGCGCCCTGGGGCGAGGGCATCCTGGCCGAGGGTCTGGGGCTCGGATGCGTGGCCCATGCGATGGCGGAGACCGACGACATGGACCTCGACGCCAGCGACGAGATCGTCCATGCGCGGGGGCAACTGCATGGCGCTCTGCTCGGGGCGCGTCCGCGCCGCTTCGACGTCTCCGTGGACGGGGCGGCGCTGCCGACCGAAGACGCGCTGTTCGTCGAGGTGCTGAACTTCCCGCTGGTGGGACCCAGGCTGGCGCTGGCGCCCGGGGCAGATCCGGGCGACGGATTCTTCGACGTCGTCTGGCTGGAAGCCGCGAGGCGCGACGAGTTTCTCGCATGGCTGTGCAGCGGGGCCATCGACCGCACGCCCGCCCCCGTGCGCGTCGCGCGCGGCCGGGCGGTCACCATTGCCTGGCGCGGCGAGATGATGCGGGTGGAGGACGGCTTCAGGGACCCCGAGGACGGCCGGGGGACGATCGAGCTCAGGGTCCATGCCCGCGCGCTGCGGATGCTGGTCCAGGAGCCGCCTGGGCAGCCGCAGGGAGCACAGGAGGGACCGAATGGCCGGGATTGACGGACCTGCCGGCGAGCAGGAGCTCCGGGAGATCGAGCAGACGGCGGTGGAGCTGGCGCGGCTGGCCGGCACCGAGATCGTCTCGGCGCTCGGACGCATGCTCGCCGTCGCCTACAAGAACCTGTCGGGGGACGACGCGTCCCTTCGGGATCCCGTCTCCGAGGTGGACAGGCACGCCGAGGAACTGATCCGGTCGAGGCTGGGCAAGCGCTTCCCGGATCATGCGATCCTCGGAGAGGAGTTCGAGGCGCACAAGGGGACCGGGGGCGAGTTCGTCTGGGTCGTCGATCCCGTCGACGGCACGGCGAATTTTGTAAACGGCTTCCCGCTGTTCGCAGCTTCGGTCGGCGTGCTCCGGCGCGGCGTGCCGGTCGCGGGCGCGGTCTGGTGCTCGACGACCCATGCCCTGAGATCCGGCGTCTATCATGCCCATCTCGGCGGTCCGCTCTGCTTCGAGGAGGAGCCGCTTGCCAGGCAGCCCAATCCGGCCGTCCGCCGGCGCCTGGTCGGCCTGCCCGAGACGGGAGTCGGGCTCGATCCGTCCTACGACGCCCGGAAGTCCGGATCCGCCGCCGTGGAATGCGCCTTCGTGGCGGCCGGCCTGCTGGCGGCCGCGCGGTTCGAGCGGCCGAACGTCTGGGATGTGGGAGCAGGCCTGGCGCTGGTCCGTGCCGCCGGGCTGGAGGCCTGGGGCCGGAACCGGAACGACTGGATGCCGCTCGACCGGTTGGGCGATCCGGTCGCGGAGGGCGGCATCCCTAGTCTGGAGGGATGGCGCCCCACCATCGTGATCGGGGGCGCCGAAGCCGCGCGCGCACTCCGCGCGGTCGGGGCGTAAAGCGGCGGCCTCTCCCGCCGGCACCGCGCCGCACAAGCGCGGCGCGGTGCCGGCCGATCGCGCCTTCAGCCCTTTACCAGCGGGCAGCCGCTCTTCGCGGGCTCGATGAAGGCCTGGTCCGCCGGGATCGTCTTCACGATCTCGAAGTACTGCCAGGGCGTCTTGGAATCAGCGGGTGCCCGGACCCGTGCCAGATACATGTCGTGGAACATGCGCCCATTGGCCGCAATCCGGCCGTTCTTCGCGAACATGTCGTTGACCGGCGTCTCGCGCATCTTCGCCGCGACCTTGTCGGGATCGTCCGTTCCGGCCGCCTTGACCGCCTGCAGGTAGTGCCGCACGGCGGAGTAGACGCCGGCCTGCACCATGGTCGGCTTCGCACGGGCGAGCTTCTCGAACTTCTCGGACCAGGCGCGGCTGTCCGCGTCACGATCCCAGTAGAAGCCGGTCGTCAGCATCAGCCCCTGGGCGACCTGCGGCCCGAGGGCATGGACGTCCGTGATGAACAGCAGCAGCCCGGCAAGGCTCTGGCCCGACTGGGTGATCCCGAACTCGGCGGCCTGCTTGATCGCGTTCGTCGCGTCCGAGCCCGCATTGGCAAGTCCGATGACGTCGGCGCCCGAGGCCTGGGCCTGCAGCAGATAGGACGAGAAATCGGGAGTCGCCAGGGGATGCCTGACCGTGCCGACCACCTCGCCGCCCAGGGCCTTCACCATCTTGGCGGTCTCGTTCTCCAGCGAATGGCCGAAGGCGTAGTCCGCGGTCAGGATGAACCACTTCTTCTTGCCCTGCTCGACCAGGGCGCGGCCAGTGCCGGCGGCCATGGCGTAGTTGTCATAGGCCCACTGGAATCCGTAGGGCGAGCAGGCCTTCCCGCTCAGGTCCGTCGAGCCCGGGCCGGACATCAGGAAGATCCGCTTCTTGTCGCGGGTGATCTCCTGGACGGCGAGGGCGGCCGCAGAGTTCGGAACATCCGCCACGACGTCCACCTGGCTGGCGTCGATCCACTCGCGGGTCGTGTTTGCCGCGATGTCGGCCTTGTTCTGATGGTCCGCCACGACGATCTCGATCGGCTTGCCGTCGATGGCATTGCCCATCTCCTCGGCCGCCATGCGGGCCGCGATCGCGGATCCCTCGCCTGCGAGGTCGGCGTAGATGCCCGAGCGGTCGTTCAGCACGCCGATCTTGACCTTGCCATCCGAGATCTGCGCCTGAGCCGTCCCGGCCATGCAGGCAAGAGCCACGCCCGCAAGCAACATCGTCCTCAACATCCCATCTCCTCCTCGCCATGCGGCCGGAATCGCCAAGGTCCGGCTCGTCGGCATCTTCGTGCCTTGAGGCCGGTGTTCGACCGGCGCCGCGTCCCCGCAGCCTAGCGTGTTCCTCCGTCCCGTCGAAGGCTAGAAAGGTGTATGCGGCAATAGTCCGCGGCTGGATTGCGCAGAGTCATAACAAACACCGCCGGTCCGGCGCCGCAAGGACGACCGGACGCGCAGTCCGGGACCGAGCCTAGCCGCCGGTGGTGGCGTCGTTCCGGGCCGGTGCCTGGGGCACCATGGCGGCGGTGGCCGGGCTGGAGGCCGGGACATCGGAGAAGCCGCCGGGGGCCGGCAGGCGCCGAAGCCGCAGGATGCGGTGCAGGACGAACAGCCCGAGCCCAGCCGCCACCAGCGCCAGGTAAAGGAAGAAGCCCCCCGGCCCCGCATGGTCGAGGGCTGCGGCGCCGGGCACCGGCCCCAGCATGGCGCCGGCCGCCCAGGCGACGAGCAGGCCGCTGACCGTCGGCACGATGCGCTCGGGCGGGACCACGTCGCTGGCATGGGCGACGCAGATGGCATAGCCGCAGAAGGCAAGGCCGCCCCAGGCCAGGAACCCCGCATAGACCAGGGCCGGCGCGGGCGTGTCCGGAAGTCCGGCCATCAGCAGGGACACCGCGGCCGTGCCGGCCGCGATGCCCGCGAGCACCAGCCGGCGGTCGATGCGGTCCGACAGCCAGCCGAGCGGCCACTGCATCACCGCGCTGCCGATCTGGAGCGCAACCAGGAGGCCGGCTGCCAGCTCCGGCCTCAGCCCGATGCGGGTGCCGTAGACCGGAGCCAGGGCCGCCATCGGCCCGTTGATGAGCCCGATGAAGAAGCAGCCGACCAGCGCCGAGGGCGCGGCCTCGAGCAGGTCCCTGAGGCGCAGCGCCGTCAGGTTCGGCGTCGCCGGCGTCTCGCCCATTGTGAAGGCCACCGGCAGCAGCGACAGGCACAGCAGGGCATTCACCACCATGAAGAGGCCGTCGCCGCCGATCGACCCCGCCGCCACGAGGAAGGGCGACAGGATCAGCGCCACGCGCGTGCTGATCATGTACTTGCTGAGGACCTGCCCGCGGTTGCCCGCATGGGACTTCGCGCTGATCCAGCCGTCGGCTACGGTGAAGAGGCCGGCCAGGACGGTGCCCGACAGCGCGCGCAGAAGCGTCCACGAGACGACGCCCGTCGCCTGGGTGAAGGCGAGCACGATGATCCCCGCGGCGGCGGCGAGGCTCGCGAAGGCCCGGATGTAGCCGAACTGCCTGACGAAGCGCGGCACGAAGAGGCAGCCGGCCACGAAGCCCGCCCCGTAGGCGGCGGCGACGAGGCCGATCTCGGTCGAGGCCATGCCCAGGAACTGCATGCGCAGGGGGAGCAGCGCCTGGAGCAGGCCGTTCGCACCCTGCAGGATGGAGGCCCCGACGATGATCGACAGGACGGAGTCGCGCTGGTTCAGCATGGATGGACGGAAAAGGCGGGCAAGCCGGGCGGGAATGGAGGCGCGGGCACCCGACCTCAGCCGGGGCGGGTCAATGTGGCCTGCGCCGAACGGCGCGGCAAGCGCGCTCCGCTCAGGTCAGCCGCGACTCCGGACCCTCTTCCCGGGGCGCTGTCAGCGCTCGTTTTCAGGGAAGTCGGCGCCGATGGCCGTGTCCTTCCATGCCTCGATCTCTGCCAGGGTTTCGCGCAGCTTGCCGGTGACGGCACCGAAGCCGAAGGCCCCGAGCACCAGGTGCTTCGGCGGCGCCTCCGCTTCGACGGCCTTGATGATCGCTTGCGCAGCCCGGACGGGATCGCCCGGCTGCCTGCCGCTGATGTCGGCGGTCGCCTGCTGGCGCTTGCCGACGGTGTCCTGGTAGTCGGCGATGGCGGGACGCGTCCGGTGCAGCGAGCGTCCGGCCCAGTCCGTGCGGAAGGGGCCGGGCTCGACGCAGGTGACGTGGATCCCCAGCGGCGCGACCTCTCGGCCGAGGGAGTCCGAAAGGCCCTCGACCGCATGCTTGGTCGCGGCGTAGTACCCTGACCCCTCGTAACCGACGAAGCCCGCAACCGAGGACAGGTTCACGACATGGCCGCGCCGACGTTCGCGCATGCCGGGAAGCACGGCGCGGATCATCGCCGCCAGCCCGAAGACATTGGCCTCGAACTGGGCGCGGATCTCGGCGTCGTCACCTTCCTCGATGGACGACTGGTATCCGTAGCCCGCGTTGTTCACCAGCACGTCGATGGACCCGAAGCGCATCTCGGCCGCCTTCACCGCCGCCGCGATCTGCTCCGTGCGGGTCACGTCGAGCGACAGGGCGAGCGCCCGGCCCTCGTGGCCGGCGGTGAGATCCCGCACCCGGTCGGCGTCCCGCGCGGTCACGACGGCGCGCCAGCCGCGCTCCAGGACGAGCTGGGCAAGCTCCCGGCCGAAGCCGGTCGAGCAGCCCGTGATGAACCAGACGGGATCGTTGGCGGACGCCATTGCTCACTCCCTCTCGAAATACGGAAAGCTATTTGAAACAGCGCAGCCGCCCTGCCGTCGCAGCCGGGACCGCGGTAACGCTCCCCATTCCGTTGCAGGATCGCCGCTGCGCGTGGTCCTGCAACGGAATTGGGGGCGCACGGTTCAGCTAATCCTGGACCGGCGGATGAATCCATGGCAACGCAGCACTCCTCGTCGAAGACAGTCGTCTATGCCGCGCTGGCGGGGAACTTCGCGATCGCCCTGGCGAAGTTCGCGGCAGCTGGCTGGACGGGCAGCTCGGCCATGCTCAGCGAGGGCGTTCATTCCCTTGTCGATACCGGCAACGAGATCCTGCTGCTGTACGGGATGCGCCGGGCCGCGCGTCCGCCCGACCGCGCCCATCCCCTGGGCCACGGCCGCGAACTCTATTTCTGGACCTTCATCGTGGCCCTGCTGGTCTTCGCGCTGGGCGCCGGCGTGTCCTTCTACGAGGGAATCGTCCACATGCGCCGGCCGGAGCCAGTCGAGGACGTGACGGTGACCTACATCGTGCTCGGCCTGTCCGTCCTGTTCGAAGGCGGGTCGTGGCTCGTCGCCCTGCGGGCCTTCCGCACGGCCAAGGGGCGGCGCGGATACATCGAGGCGGTACGGCGCAGCAAGGATCCGACGACCTTCACCGTGCTGTTCGAGGACAGCGCGGCGCTGATCGGCCTCGCCATCGCCTTTGCCGGCATCACCGCCGCCCAGGCCCTCGACCGGCCCGAACTCGACGGGCTGGCCTCGATCGGGATCGCGCTGGTGCTCGCCGCGACGGCCACGATCCTGGCCCGCGAGACCAAGGGCCTGCTGATCGGCGAGGCAGCCGACCCGGCCGTGCAGCGCTCGATCCTCGCCATCGCCGCCGAGGACCCGGCCGTGGACCACGCCAACGGCGTGCTGACGGTGCATCTCGCGCCGCATCAGGTGGTCGCCAATCTCAGCGTCGAGTTCGGCGATGCCGTGCCGGCCTCCGCCATCGAGGCTGCGGTGGAGCGCATCGAGACCCGGGTGAAGGCCCGGCACCCGGAGATCACAGCGCTTTTCGTGAAGCCGCAGCGCTCCGCGGTGTTCCGGAGCCGGCTCGGCCATGTCCTGGAGGTCGGCGACTGACCGCCGGACGCCCGGCTCAGTCAGGAGCGTTGTAGCGAACGGCGCCCAGGGAGGAGACGTCGTAGCCGCCGAGCTCGGCCGCGCGCTGGAGCGCATCGGGGCTCCGCGCGAAATCCAGCAGCGCCTGCATCGCGGGTTCGAAATAGTCCCGCCGCCGCATCACGAGATCGAAGCGCTCGCTGTACAGCGGCAGGAAACCCAGCCGCAGGCGGCGGGCCACGGCCGCGACGGCAAGGCCCGCATCAGCCTTTCCGTCGAGCACCGCGAAGCCGACCTCCATCTCGGTGCGCACGGCCTGGCCCACCGTGGCGAGCCGGCTGGGATCGATCCCGGCGCTGTCCAGCAGGTGCTCCAGCAGGATCTGCGCGCCGGAGCCGGGCTGCCGCAGAGCCAGCCGCGCTCCCCGTTCGGCCAGGTCGCCGAGGCCGGCGATCCCCAGCGGGTTCCCGGCAGGCAGGACCAGCCCCTGCTCGCGCTCCGCCCAGGCGATCGCCACCACGCCCAGCCCGCCGAGACGCTCCTCGATCGCCGGTGTGTTGTAGGTGCCGCTGGCGGGGTCCAGGACGTGGATACCTGCGGCCAGCGCCTCGCCGCGCGCGAGCCGGTCGAGACCATCCAGGCTGCCGCCCCCCAGCAGGGCCAGCCCGCATCCGGATTCGGTCGCGCACCATTCGAGGAACGGGTCGTGGCTTCCGGCGATCACGGGCGGTGACCCGGCCCGGCCCGCAGCGGACGGGCGCCCGCCGACGCCCTCGGCCAGCCAGGCATCGATCTCGCGACGGGGAAACAGCCACTTGCCGCCGACCCGCGTGCACGGGATCAGCCCGCGGCTGACGAGGTCGTAGATCTTGCGCTCCTTCAGTCGCACATAGGTCGCGACCTCGTGCGTGTTCATGAGCTCCGGCAGCCCGCCCGGCGACATCCCCGGGGCTGTGCCGGGGACAGCCTTCCCGGCCGCCGTGCCATTGCGGGCGCCTCGCGCCATCTCGTCCATGTCCTTCACCGATCGACGTCAGACATGAAACTCGGCGCCCGCAACCAGCTCAAGGGCAAGGTCCGCACCGTCGAGCATGGGCCCGTCTCCACCAGGGTGACTGTCGAGGTCGGTGTACAGCTCACCACCTCGACCATTACCTCCAAGGCCGCCGAGGATCTGGCGCTGCGGGTCACGAGCCGCTCTTGGCGGCGTTGGGGAAGAAGAGCTGCTCGCCGTTGATCTTGTACGAGGCGATGGCCTTCTGGCCCTTGTCCGACAGGATCCAGCCCACGAAGCTCTTCCCGAGATCGGCCTTCACGTGGAGATGCTTCTGCTGGCTCACCTGCATCACGCCATACTGGTTGAAGAGCCGCCTGTCGCCCTCGACCACGATCTCGAGGTCGCGGCCGTTCTGGAAGCTTAGCCAGGTGCCGCGGTCGGCCAGCGCATAGGCGCCCATGGCGGCGGCGGTGTTCAGGGTGGGGCCCATGCCGGACCCGGTCTCCTTGTACCAGCCGGCGCCGGATGCCTTCACGTCGATTCCGGCCTGCTGCCACAGGCGCTGCTCGGACTTGTGGGTGCCGCTGTCGTCGCCGCGCGAGGCGAAGGGCGCCTTGGTTTCCGCGATCCGCTTCAGGGCCGCCGTCACATCCTTGCCGCCCTTGACCCCTGCCGGGTCCGCCTTGGGGCCGATGACCACGAAGTCGTTGTACATCACGTCGTAGCGGCGCGCGGCGAAGCCCTCGGCGACGAACTTCTCCTCGGACGGCTTGTCGTGCACGAACAGCACGTCGGCATCGCCGCGCCGGCCCGTCTCGATCGCCTGGCCGGTGCCCTGCGCGACGACGCGGACCTCGATCCCCGTCTCGGCCTTGAAGAGCGGCAGGATATGGCCGAACAGCCCGGACTGCTCGGTCGAGGTGGTCGAGGCGACCGTGATGAACTTGTCCTGCGCGCCGGCGTGGGCGGGGACGCCGGCCGCAAGGCCGGCCACCAGGACTGCGCCGAACAGGCGGCCCGCGAACGCTCGGTGCATGACTGTCCTCTCCTTTTGGCTTTGTCTCGCCTTGGCTTCGTCGGGCGTGCCTACCAGGGCAGGTCTCCGCGCAGGAAGGCTGCGGCCGCCGGCGCGTGCGGGGCCTCGAAGAAGGCGCCGGCCGGCGCACGCTCGATCAGCCGCCCGCGGTCCATGAACAGGATCTCGTCGGCGAGGCGCCGCGCCTGGCCGAGATCGTGGGTGGTCATCACCACCTTGGTGCCCTCGGCATGGAAGGCGTCGATCATGGCCTCCACGGCCCGCGTCGCGGACGGGTCGAGATTGGCCGTCGGCTCGTCGAGGAAAAGCACCTCGGGCCTCAGGGCCCAGGCGCGAGCGAGGGCAAGGCGCTGCTGCTCGCCGCCCGAGAGGATGCGCGCCGGGCGGTCGGCGAGCGCGGTCATGCCGAAGCGCTCCAGCGCCGCGCGCGCCGCCGTGCGCCGGGCGGTCCAGCCGAGGCCCGCGAGGTTGAGGGCATGGATGATGTCGCCGAGGACGGACCGGCGCAGCATGACCGGCCGCTGCGCGACCAGGAGATGGCGCCGCGCCTTGAGGGAAGCGCCGGGGCCGAGCCATTCGACCTTGCCCTGAGTCGGGCTCAGCAGGCCGTGGCACAGGCGCAGGAACAGGCTCTTTCCGGCCCCGTTGGGCCCGAGGACGATCACGCGCCCGGGCCCGGAGAGCACGAGGTCGATCCCCTCGACGAGGCGCCGGCCGCCGACGTCGTAGGCGACGCCCGAGAGGCGCAGGGGCAGGATGGTGGGGCTTGCGCGCATGCGGCGCCTCACCCGGACCTGCGTTGGCCCACGAGGGCGACGAGATGTGCCGCGATGTTGATCGCCAGCGTCAGCGAGAGCAGCACCATGCCGAGACCCAGCGCCAGCGGCAGGTTCCCCTTGCCGGTCTCGAGCGTGATGGCGGTGGTCATGGTGCGGGTGGCGCCCGCGATATTGCCGCCGACGATCATCACGGCGCCGACCTCGGCGCTGGCCCGGCCGAAACCCGCCAGGATGCCGGTGATCAAGCTGTACCGGCCGTCCCACAGCAGCGTCGGGACCGCCCGCAGCGCCGAGGAGCCCAGCGATCGCAGGTGCTCCTCGTATTCCGCCCAGAGCGATTCGATCACCTGGCGGGCGATGGACAGGACGATCGGCAGGACGAGCACCGCCTGCGCCATCACCATGCCCGTCGGGGTGAACAGGAGGCCGAGAGTGCCGAGCGGGCCCGAACGCGAGAGCAGCAGGTAGATCACCAGGCCGGCGACCACCGGCGGCATGCCCATCAGCGCATTGAACAGCACCACGAGCGCGCCGCGTCCGGGAAAGCGGGCGATCGCCAGAAGCGCGCCCGCGGGCAGCCCGATCGCCACGGCGACGGCGACCGCCGTCAGCGTCACGCGCAGCGACAGGCCGACGATCTCCAGGAAGGCCGGATCGGCGCTGAGGACGAGGGCGGCCGCAGCAGCGAAAGCGTCGACGATCTCGTTCATTGGTCTCTGTGCGAAAACCTGCAGGATTTCCGGAAATCGGGAAATCCGTGGCGATCATGCACGGGCGGGTGGCACGTGGCTAGACGTCTTCTTCGCCGGCCGAGGCAGCGCCGGGTCGCCGGCCATCATTTAGGGTAATGCCGATGCGCCATCGCCTGCCGAGCGGGATATCGCGAAATCATGGAGCGAGTAGCCGCGACCAGCGGTGACAGCCGCCGTCGGGGCGCACCAGAGTCGCCCCATGCCGCGGGCGCCGAGCTGGGCCGGCTTGCGGCACCCCGACCCCGGACATGCCATGAAACCGATCAGAAGGCGCGACGCCTTGAAGCTCCCGGCTGGCCTTTTGGCCGGCGCAGCATTCGCATGGAGCGCCCATGCGGCACCGGTGGCCTTCACCGACGACGCCGGCCGGCAGGTCCGGATCCCGGCAGCGCCGCAGCGGATCTATGCCGCGGGGCACCCGGCCTCCATTCTGCTTTATGTCCTCGCTCCCGACAGGCTGCTCGGCTGGACGCGCCGTCCCGGCGCCCAGGCCGCCGCCTTCATGCCGGAACGCTATGCCGGCCTTCCCGAGCTCGGCCGCCTGACGGGGCGGGGCGACACCGCCAATGTCGAGACGGTGCTTGCCGCCGCGCCGGACCTGATCCTGGACTACGGCACGATCGCGCCGACCTACGTCTCGCTTGCCGACCGCGTGCAGCAGCAGACGGGGCTTCCCGTCGCCCTTTTCGACGGCCGGTTCGAGACGATCCCCGCGACGCTGCGCCGGCTGGGCTCGATCCTCGGCGTCGAGGACCGGGCCGGGCGGCTGGCCGCCTATGCCGAGCGTGTGGTGACCGAGGCCGGCGCCACGGCCGCCGCGGTTCCCGAGGCCGCGCGGCCGCGGGTCTACTACGCCCGCGGCGCCGACGGGCTGGAGACGGGGCTCGACGGCTCCATCAATGTCGAGCTGCTCGAGGTCGCCGGCGCGCGCAACGTCGCGGCCGCCGCCGGCCGGGGCGGCATCGCCGCCGTGTCGTTCGAGCAGATCCTGTCCTGGGACCCCGACATCGTCCTGACGATCGACCGGGCCTTCTTCGGATCCGTCAGGAGCGATCCGCGGTGGGCTGGCCTGCGCGCCGTGCGCGAGGGGCGCGTCTACCGCTCTCCCGACCTTCCCTTCGGCTGGTTCGACCAGCCACCCTCGGTGAACCGGCTGATCGGCGTGCGCTGGCTGCAGCGCGTGCTCTATCCGGGAGCGGCCCCAGGGGACGTGCGCCGCGACGCGGCCGAGTTCCATGCGCTCTTCTACCATCAGGAGCCGAGCGCGGCGCAGCTCGACCGGCTGCTGGAGGGGGCGGGCGCGTGAGTCCGGGCGAGGCCGCCGCGGACGGATCCGTATCCCCATCCCCGCGCACCCGGGGCGGGATCGGCGCGTTCACGGCCGCGTCCGTGGCGCTCTGCCTGCTGGCGGTGCTGGCGCTCGCTGTCGGGAAGTTCCCGGTGCACCCGTTGGACGTCGCCCGTGTCCTGGCCTCGGCGGTACTGGGTATGCCCAGCGACCTCGCGCCGGCGATCGACACTGTCGTCCTCCAGGTCCGGCTCCCTCGGGTGGCGTCGGCGCTGCTGGTCGGCGCGGCACTGGCCGCCGCGGGCTGCACCTACCAGGCGCTGTTCCGCAACCCGCTGGTCTCGCCCGACATCCTCGGGGTTTCCTCGGGCGCGGCGTTCGGCGCCGTGCTGGGGATCTTCCTGTCGCTTCCGGTGGCGGCGATCCAGGGGCTGGGCTTTGCCGGGGGCATCGCGGCCGTCGCCGCCGTCCTGGCGATCACGCGCGCGGTGCGGTCGAGCCATGACGCGGCTCTGGTGCTGGTGCTGGCGGGCGTGGTCGTGGGATCGCTGCTCGGCGCGGGCGTCTCGCTGCTGACTTGGCTGGCGGATCCCTACGACCAGCTTCCTGCGATCGCCTTCTGGCTTCTTGGGAGCCTCGCCTCGGTCAAGGCGCCGGATCTCGCCTCCCTGGCCCTGCCGGTGCTCGTCGGGCTGGTGCCGCTCGCGCTGTTGCGCTGGCGCGTCAACCTGATGTCGCTCGGCGAGGAGGAGGCGCGGGCGCTCGGCGTGGAGACGGGACGGATCCGCGCGGCGCTCATCGTGGCGGCGACGCTGATGACGGCGGCTGCTGTGTCGCAGGCGGGCGTCGTGGGCTGGGTCGGCCTCGTCGTGCCGCATCTCGCGCGGATGCTGGTCGGGCCGGACTTCGTCCGGCTGCTTCCCGCCTCGGCACTGCTGGGGGCCGCCTACCTGCTGGGGGTGGATACGGCCGCCCGCATGCTCGGCGCGACCGAGATCCCGCTGGGCGTCCTGAACGCCGCGCTCGGCGCGCCCTTCTTCCTGTGGCTGCTGGCGCGCACACGGCGGCCCTGGACATGAGCCTCGTCGCGGAGCGCATCGCCTTCGGCTATCCCGGCCGCCCGGTGGGCCGAGACGTCTCGCTGACCGTGGCGCGCGGCTCGGTCACGGTCCTGCTCGGTCCCAACGGCTGCGGCAAGACGACGTTGTTCCGCACCCTGCTGGGCCTCCTGCCCGCGCAGGGCGGCGCCGTTTTCGTGGATGGCGCCCGGCTGGCGGCACTTACCCGTCGGCAGGCCGCGCGGCGCATCGGCTATGTTCCGCAGGCCTTCGCGGGCTACTTCCCCTTCACGATCCGGGACACGGTCCTGATGGGGCGCGCGGTCCATCTCGGCACCTTCTCGACCCCAGGCGCGCGCGACCGCGAGGCGGCGGAAAAGGCGATGGAGGCCATGGGCATCGCCGGGATCGCCGACCAGCCCTACACGCGCGTGTCGGGCGGTCAGCGCCAGCTCGCACTGATCGCGCGCGCCCTTGCGCAGGAGGCGCCGTACCTCGTGATGGACGAGCCGACCGCGAGCCTCGATCTCTGCAACAGGGCCCGGGTCCTGGGGCTGATCCGGCGCTTGGCCGACAGGGGCATCGGCATCGTGCTCTCCACCCATGAGCCCGACCATGCCTTCGCCTGCGGGGACCAGGTTGCCCTCATGGCCGAGGGATCCCTTGTGGGCTGCGGCTCGCCGGCCGAGACGATCACCCCGGCGGCGCTACGGCGCGTCTACGGCGTGCCGGTCGAGGTCCTGCCCGTGCCAGGGCGGGCGGGGCGGAGCGTCTGCATTCCGGCGGAGGAGGGTCTTTGAGTTCCACGTGTCCCACCGTGGCCCAAGGCGTCCGGAGGACCGCTGCTGCGTCTTCTACCCCTTCGGGGATATCGCGAAATGATAGGGGGAATAGCCGCGCCCAGCGGTGACAGCCGCGCCGGACGCACACCAGACTGGCCCCGTGCCGTGAACGTCGACCTGGATCGACCTGCGGCGTCCCGACCCCCGGACGGGCGATTGGGGAAGGGAGGGCGGGGCCGTTCCCGCCAGGCGTGACGGCGCTCCGCGCGCGAAGCCGTCCGCCCGTCCCGGACCCGTCCGCCCCCAAGCCCCGCGCCGTCGCGGGGCTGACCGACGCAAGACGCGAGATCGCCGCCGGGCCATGCGCTGCCGCGCCCGACGGTGCCGGAACCGACCACAAGGAGGCCTGAATGGCCATCAGGAAGGGCAACAACTGGGCGAACACCATCCTCGGCACTTCGGGGAAGGACGAGATCTACGGCTTCGGGGGCAACGACCGGCTCTGGGGCGGTGCCGGCGAGGACTGGCTGCACGCCGGGATGGGGAACGACCGGCTGTGGGGGCAGGCGGGACCCGACCACCTGTTCGGCGGGTCCGGCAAGGACCTGCTGACCTGGAACCCCGGCCGCATCTCCGTCAACGATCATGTTGGCGACCCGCTCGGCACCCTGGACGGCGGTACGGGGCGAGACACGCTGCGGATCGTGAACAATACGACGGTGACGACCACCGTCTTCGATCCCGAGACGGGCGAGGTCTCGCAGCGGACGGTCCCGTCAGGAACGCTGATCTACCTCGACGACGAGATCCCGGCCTTCAACGGCGAGCACCGCACCGTGATGATGGGAGACCCGTCCTGGGAGACCGAAGGCGTGACCGCCATCGGCGCGACGCTCTCCGGGATCGAGCGGATCGAGGTCTCCGGCAACGGGCCGCTGACCTATCACAACGCTACCGACATGGCCCTGACGGTTCTGGGGACCCGGTTCCACGACAGCTTCATCGGCGGCAGCGGAGCCGAGACGCTGCAGGGCAGGGATGGCGGCGACACCTACGCCAGCGGTCTTGGCGACGACACGATCATCAGCGCGCGGACCGGAAGCGACACATTCCGCTACGAGGCGTGGGGCACGGACCACGACCGCATCCTGGGGTGGAACACCGGGGACGTCCTCGAGTTCTTCGGCTTCACCGGCGAAGGGACCCCGGTTCTCGACGTGGCCGAACATGCACGGCGGACGGTCTTCTCGTGGCACGACGACAATGGCGGCGCACACAGCGTGACCGTCGACGCGGTCGGGCTAACTGCCGGCCGCGACTACCTGTTCACCTAGCGGCGGACGCGGCTCGGAACGGGGGTGGCCCTGGTCCGGGCCGCGCCCTGCGTGCGGCGCGAAGGCGCCCTGCGCAAACCGGGGAGGCGCCTTTTCCGGCATGGCGTAGGCTGGCGACCGGTATCCCGCCAGCCCACGCCACCCGGAGACCCGCCCCGATGCTGCCCGGTCCGCCACACCGGACGCCGCCCGACGCGCCCCTAGATGCGACGCTCCACGCGCCGCCCGCCTCGACCCGGATCGCGGTAGGGACGGCCGAGTACCGGCGGACCATGGCGGCCGTCTTCTCCGTGGGCTTCTCGACCTTCGCGCTGCTCTACTGCGTGCAGCCGCTGCTGCCGGTCCTTGCCGACGAGTTCGCGGTGTCGCCGGCCGCCAGCAGCCTGACGCTGTCGGCCGCGACGGCCGTGCTGGCTTTCGCCATGCTGGTGTCGAGCTCGATCTCGGAGGCGTTCGGACGCAAGCGGGTGATGGCGGCCGCGCTCGTGGCCTCGGGGCTCACGACATTGGCGACCGCGGCGGTCGACGACTTCGCCCATCTGGTGGCGCTGCGCGCCCTGCTGGGGCTGGCGCTCAGCGGCCTGCCCGCGGTCGCCGTCGCCTATCTCACGGACGAGATCGAGGCGCGCTCCATCGGCGGCGCGATCGGACTCTACATTGCCGGGACGACGGTGGGCGGCATGGGCGGCCGGCTGATCACCGCGGCGGTGACGGACCTTGCGTCCTGGCGGGTCGCGGTCGCGACTCTCGGCTGCCTCGGCCTCGGGGCGGCGGTGATCCTGTGGCGCAGCCTGCCGGCCTCGCGGCACTTCCAGCCCAGCCGCGGCGGCACGGCGGGGCTGGCGCGCATGCTGGGGGCGCACCTGCGCGACCCCGGCCTGCGGCTTCTGTTCGTCTCGGCCTTCCTGCTGATGGGCGGCTTCGTCACGGTGTACAACTACGTGGGCTTCCGCCTGCTGGAGCCGCCCTACGGGCTCAGCCAGACCCTGGTCGGCCTCGTCTTCCTGGTTTATCTCGCCGGCACCATCTCCTCGGCCTGGATGGGCGGGCTGGCCGACCGCATGGGGCGCCGCCGCGTGCTGTGGAGCGCGATCCTACTGATGCTGGCGGGCCTCGGGATCACGCTGCTTCAGCCGCTTGCCCTGGTGATCCTCGGGGTCGCGGTCTTCACCTTCGGGTTCTTCGGCGCCCATTCGGTCGCCAGCAGCTGGGTCGGGCTGCGGGCCAGGGCGGGGCGGGCCCAGGCATCGGCGCTGTACCTGCTGTCCTACTACATGGGATCCAGCATCGCGGGATCGGTCGGTGGGCTGTTCTGGACCGCCGCGGGTTGGCCCGGCGTCGTGCTGCTGGTCGGCGGCCTGTCGGCCGCCGGCCTCGTCGTCGCGGCCCTGCTGACCCGGGTGCCGCCCGTCGCGCCGCAACAGGGATAGCCGCCTCCGGTCCCTTGGATCAGCACTGCAGCATCCAGATTAAGCCACGAGGGAGGCCCCTGGTGGCCAAAGTGTTATCTGTCGGCCTCCGCGTCCGTCATATCGTGTCGTTTCCAGCCGAATGACTGGAGGCAAAGGGCACGGGCAGGAGCACTGCATCCTTGCCCGCGGGGAGGCGCATGGCGCAGGCCGATCCGCCGGCCCCGACACTGCCATGTCGGGACCCCGTGACGGACGGAGCGTCCTGGCAGGTCGTCTCGACCGGTGAGCCGCTTGGACGGTTGAACCGACGCTGATGCCATATCCGGGCGGCCTGTCGGGAGCATTCCCGAGGGGGATCGCATGGCGACCAAGATCGGCACGTCCGCGGCGGATGTGATCAACGGCACGACCGATACCGACTGGCTGTTCGGCCGCGGCGGCGGCGACCTGATCCATGGCGGCGATGGCGCAGACGCATTGTGGGGCGAGGGTGATGGCGACGTTCTGTGGGGCGACGCCGGATCCGACTTTCTCTCGGGCGGGACAGGCAACGACCAGCTTGGCGGCGGAGGCGTCAACAACATCCTCCATGGCGAGGACGGGGACGACACGCTGCTCTACAGCCCCGGCAACATCAGGCTCGTGCCCGGCACCGACTATGGCGGGCAATGGATGGAGGGCGGGCGCGGCTACGACACGCTGCGCCTGGCCTCGGACGCGTTCTTCACCGGCGACGGGGGCTCCAGGATCCCTGCGCGGCTGTACATGACATCGGGAGAAGCCGCGACATTCCTCTATTTCACCAACCCGAACGGCCTCTGGGTGCCGGGCGGGGCCTTCACGGGAATCGAGAGGGTCGAGCTGAGGACCGCGTCCGACGTGTTCCTCACCTCCGGACCAGAGGGCCACGCGATGCTCGTGGTCGGGAGCCCGGATGACGACAGGTTCGAGCTTCGCGGCCGGCCGGCGGATATCGCAGGCGGTGCCGGCGCGCTCCGCATCGAGGGCGGCGGCGGCTCCGACATCTTCGACCTTCAGGCCGGCAGCGTTTCGATCGTCCTCAATCCCGGCGAGGCCGACGAGGTCACGGTCTCGAGCCTCAGTGACGGCGTCAAGCGTGTCCATGGCTTCGGCCAGGGGGACAGGCTCGCCATCGTTTCCCAAGCGGATCCCGTTGAGATGAGGGAGGTCGGAGGCCGGACGTTCATCAGCTCCACCCTTGAAGGTGTTGCCGGCAGCATCGTCATCGACGCGACCGGCCTGGTCCGGGACGAAAACACCTTTACCTTCGGCCCAGGCTCCGTCGCGCGCGGAGCGCCACCCGCGTGGCCCCGGACAGCCATGCCGGATGCCCCTCCGCCCAGGGATTTGCGGGGAACCCCCGAGGGTGAGACGATCGACGGCGGGTCCGAGCGTGAGCGGATCTTCGCGGGCGGCGGCAACGACCATGTCCGCGGCGGGAATGGAGACGATCTGGTCTATGGCGGCGGTGGCAACGACCGTCTGCTTGGCGAGCAGGGCTACGACCGCATCTTCGCCGGCGCTGGCAACGACTGGGTAGAATTCGGCCCCGATGGCGGCGACGCACATGGAGGGTCCGGGGACGACGTACTGATCTTCGATCCCGGCGCGGTCAACGTGAACCTTGCCCGGGCCTCGGGCCGCATCGACGGCGGCGACGGCTTCGACGTGCTGCGGGTCACCAACCGTGCGTTTGCAAGCTGGGGCGACGAACCCGTCGGTCCGGCAGTGATGAGCGTCCATCTGGCCGGAGCGGGGTCAAGCAACCTGAATGAACCGACTGTGTCCATCGGGGCATACAGTGACGATGGCATCACGGGCGCCAGGCTTAGGTTCTTCTCCATAGAACGGATCGAGGTGGCGACGTCCCGGACCGTCCATTACACGGCCGACGAGGGCAGCTCCCTTCCATCCATGCATTTCGTGTCGGGCACCGGCAATGACACGATCTTCAGCGGCGCCATCGACGAGGTGCTCGATGGCGGGCGCGGCGACGATTTCTTCCGGTTCGGAGGCGGCAACGACACCTTCATCAGCCGCATGGGCGATGCCGATACCTTCGAGGTCGGCTTTCACGACGGTACCGTGAGGATCCAAGGCTTCAACGGGGCCGGGGTTGCAGGTGGCGACAGGCTGACGATCAACGGGCCTGCCACGGTGACCAGGAGCCAGGGGGCGACCGTCTTCGACTGGAGCGACGGCCAGGCCATCGTGAACGCGGTCGGGCTGGTGGAAGGGGTCGACTACTTCTTCCTCTGATGCCGGCCGCGGGTGGAGGCCGGGGTTGAGGGGCCGGAGGACCTCCGCCACCTCAACCCCGGTGCCGGGCCGCTGCTCGACGATACGGCGGCCCGTCCTTCCATTGGCTCGTCCCGGATCGACGCTTCTACTGGCTGATCTCGGGCTCGACGAGCTTCGCGAGCTTGCGCAGGGATTCCTGCCAGCCGAGATAGCAGGCTTCGCGCGGGATCACGTCCGGAATGCCCTGCTGCTCGATGCTCACTTCGGTGCCGACCGAGACGGCCTTCAGGGTCACGGTGGTCGTCATCTCGCCCGGCAGGCTGGGATCGTCGAAGCTGTCGGTGTAGACGAGCCGCTCGCCAGGAACGAGCTCCTTGTAAGTGCCGCCGAAGGAATGGCTGCCACCGGTCGTGAAATTGCGGAACGACATCCTGTGTCTGCCGCCGGCCCTGGCGTCCAGTTCGTGAACCGTGCAGAGGAAGCCGTTGGGAGGGAGCCAGCTTGCAACCGCATCGGGTTCGACGAAGGCCCTGAAGACCTTTTCGGGTTTGGCGGTCAGGACGCGGTGCAGGTTGATCGTGCTGGGCATGCTCGTCTCCTTTCCCCTGGAATGGCCGAAGAAAGACCTCGTCCTTCGGCCTACGCCGATCTGGCCGCCGCAGCTTCGAGCGCGGCGATGTCGATCTTCGTCATCGTCATCATCGCCTCCATCGCACGCCTGGCCTCGTCGCGGTCGGAACTGGTCGTCAGCTCCATCAGCCGCTTCGGTGTGATCTGCCAGGAGAAGCCCCAGCGGTCCTTGCACCATCCGCAGGCGCTCTCGCTGCCGCCGTTGCCGACGATCGCATTCCAGTAGCGGTCGGTCTCTTCCTGATCCTCCGTCAGCACCATGAAGCTGACGGCTTCGTTCGGCTTGAAGTTCGGACCGCCGTTCAGGCCCAGGTAGGACTGGCCGAGCAGGGTAAACTCGACGGTCAGCTCATTGCCTTCCCGGCCGCCGGGATAGTCGGCCGCGGCCGCGTTCACCCGGCCGACATGGCTGTCGGGAAAGGTGGCGGCATAGAATTCCGCGGCCTTGCGCGCTTCGCCATGGTCGAACCACAGGCACGTGATAAACCCGGTCATGTACGAACTCCTCCCTTCTGTGGATGCGTGCTTGCGCCCTCTCTCCTCCCACCCAAGCCAGACGAGGCTAGTCCACCCGGCCGCGCTCGGCCAGGAAGTCGAGCAGCGCCCTCACCCGTGACGGCACCAGACCGCCCTGGCCGACATAGATGGCGTGGAACGCCTCGCGATCGCCGGGATTGAGATCCTCCAGCACGGGAACGAGTCTGCCGGCTGCGACGTCCTCCCGCACCGTGAAGGCCGCGAGCCGTGCAAGGCCGCTTCCCCCAAGCGCAAGCTGACGCAGGGCCTCCCCGTCGCTTGCCTGGACCCGCCCAAGCGTGGGCACAACGACCGACTCGGCGCCTTGGCGCAGCGGCCAGCCCTCCACCGCGCGGACATAGCTGAAGCCCAGCCGGTTATGGCGTTCGAGTTCGGCGATCGTCCTCGGCTCGCCGTGCCGGCGGAGATAGGCCGGTGCCGCGACGATCACCATCGGCGTCTCGCCGAGCTTGCGTGCAACGAGGCTCGAACTCTTCAGGGGACCCGCCCGGACCGCCACGTCGGTGCGCTCCGCCAGCAGGTCGATCACGGTATCCGTCTGGATCAGGTCGAGGCTGACGCCCGGGTGATGGTCCAGGAACTCCGGCAGGATCGGCGCAAGGATGTGCGTCGCGTAGGAGGCGCTGGTGTTGAGCCGGATTCGGCCGACCGGCTGCTCGCCGACGCCCGCGGCGCGCTCCGCATCCTCCATATCGGCCAGGATGCGCGTTGCCCGCTCGTAGAAGCTGCATCCCTCGGGCGTGAGCTGGAAGCGCCGCGTCGAGCGGTTGATCAGGCGGGTTCCGAGCCTGGCCTCCAGCCTGGCGATCAGCTTGCTGACGGCCGAGGGCGTCATTCGGCAGATGCGGGCTGCCGCAGAGAAACCGCCCTGCTCGACGACTTGGACGAACACCTCCATCTCGCCTGAGCGGTTGATCTCGGTGCGCGCCATTTGGGAATTCATTTCACAGATGATGTGACAGGCGGCACTCTACATCACCGAAGGCGCAGGGGCTAGGTTACGTCCCATTGTGTTCTCGAACGCGTGGGAGCGGACGTGCCTTTTGCGATCTATGCCTTGACGGCCGGAGCCTTCGGCATCGGCGTCACCGAATTCGTCATCATGGGACTGCTGCTCGAGGTCAGCGCCGATCTCGGCGTGTCAATCGCCCAGGCGGGGCTTCTTATCTCCGGCTATGCCCTCGGGGTCGTCGTCGGCGCCCCGGTGCTGACCGTGCTGTCCGGAAACTGGCCGCGCAAGACGGTGCTGCTCGCCCTGATGGCGATCTTCACGCTCGGCAACATCGCCTGTGCCATCGCATCCACCTACGGCCTCCTGATGGCCGCGCGGATCCTGACGGCCCTGGCACATGGCACCTTCTTCGGGGTCGGGGCGGTCGTGGCGACCGGCCTCGTACGCGAGGACAGGAAGGCCTCGGCCATCGCGGCGATGTTCACCGGGCTGACCGTCGCGAACATCCTCGGCGTGCCCTTCGGGACCTGGATCGGGCAGCAGCTTGGCTGGCGCGCGTCGTTCTGGGCGGTGGCGCTGGTCGGAGCGCTCGCACTGGCCGTCATCGGCGCGCTGGTGCCGAAGGACGGCCGAGCTCCCGAGCGCGCGGACTGGCGGGCAGACCTGCGCGTGATCCTGCGGGGACCTGTCCTGCTCGGCCTGCTGACGACGGTTCTCGGCTATGCCGGCGTCTTCGCGGTCTTCACCTACATCGCCCCCATGCTGACGCATATCGGCGGATTCACCGAGAGCGCGGTCTCGCCGATCCTGCTGGTCTTCGGTGGAGGCCTGGTCGTCGGAAACCTCGTCGGCGGAAAACTGGCGGATCGGCGGCTCCTGGCGACGGTCCTCGGATCCCTCGGGGCGCTCGGCCTGGTGCTCGCGCTCATGACGCCGGGCCTGCACAGCCGGGCCTCCGCCGTCCTCTTCACGGGGCTGCTCGGCGCCGCCGGCTTCGCCACCGTGGCGCCGCTGCAGATGTGGGTCCTGTCCAAGGCCGAGGGCGCTGGGCAGAGCCTTGCATCGAGCTTCAACATCGCTGCCTTCAACCTCGGGAACGCCATCGGCGCATGGGCCGGGGGCGCGGTGATCGATCACGGTCCCGGTCTCGCCTACGTGCCGCTGGTGGCGGCGCTGTTTCCGGCCGCTGCCGTGGCGGTAGCGCTGCTCGCCATGCGCCAGGGCCGCGTGCGGCCCGGGCGTCAAGCAAACGCAACCGCTTGCTGAAGGAGTGAGATCATGGAATATCGGTCGCTCGGGTCGTCCGGGTTGAAGGTTCCCGTTCTCAGCTTCGGCACGGGCACCTTCGGCGGCTCGGGGCCTCTTTTCGGTGCCTGGGGCAATACCGATGCCGCGCAGGCGCGCCGCCTCGTCGACATCTGCCTCGATGCCGGAGTCAACCTGTTCGACACGGCCGATGTCTATTCCGACGGGGCGTCGGAGGAGATCCTGGGCGCCGCGGTAAAGGGACGCCGGGCCTCGGTGCTGATCTCCACGAAAGCGGGCCTGCCGCTGGGCGACGGCCCCAACGACGCGGGCTCGTCGCGCTTCCGCCTGATCGCAGCCGTCGAGGGGGCGCTTCGCCGGCTCGGAACGGATTATATCGATCTGTTCCAGCTCCATGCCTTCGACGCCCGGACGCCCGTCGAGGAGGTGCTTTTCACCCTCGATACGCTCGTGAGGGCGGGGAAGATCCGTTACGTCGGCGTGTCGAACTTCGCGGGCTGGCAGATCATGAAGTCGCTCGCGGTCGCCGACCGGCACGGCTGGCCCCGCTATGTCGCCAACCAGGTCTACTACTCGCTCCTCGGCCGTGATTACGAATGGGACCTGATGCCGCTGGGCGCCGACCAGGGGCTTGGTGCCCTGGTCTGGAGCCCGCTCGGCTGGGGACGGCTCACGGGGAGGATCAGGCGCGGCGCGCCCCTGCCGGAAGGAAGTCGGTTGCACGACACGGCGAGCTTCGGTCCGCCCGTCGAGGACGACCGCCTGTTCCGCGTGGTGGATGCCTTGGAAGAGGTCTCGCTGGAGACCGGCAGGTCGGTCCCGCAGATCGCGCTCAACTGGCTGCTCCGCCGTCCGACCGTCTCGTCGGTGATCATCGGGGCGCGCAACGAGGCGCAGCTTCGCCAGAACCTCGGAGCCGCGGGTTGGGCGCTGACACCAGGGCAGATCGCAAGGCTCGACGACGCCAGCGCCGTCACCGCGCCCTATCCCCATTTCCCCTACCGGCGCCAGGAGGGCTTCGCGCGCCTCGATCCGCCTATGGCCTGAATGCCGGCCCGGCAGAACGAGCCGCGGGTTGGCGGGCGGACAGCCTTCGCAGAACGCGCACGCCCGGCGGCATCAGGAACGTTTCCCGGCGGCGTCGGTTGCAGGTGTCCGGACGCAGGTTCCGTCCGGAGGCAGGAACGGAGGAGCGCATGTCCGACACGCCAGAAGGCGAAAAGCCTCGGGACGACGTCACGCGCGGCAGCCCCAACAAGCCGGGGACGGAATCTCCGCACGACAAGGCCGAGGACGACCGCGCAAGGAACGAGATCGGCCAGATGGGCGAGAAATCGCCGCAGACCGACCCGGGCGGACAAACGGCCTGACCGCCCGAAATCGCGCTCAAGGCCGATGTGACGCATGACGGCGGGCGAGCGGGACCGGTGCGGGCCCGCCTTCAGTCGAGCGGCAGGCCGTTGCGCCGCCGGATCTCGCGGATCACCGCGCTGTGGTCGAGTTCGCCGTCGCCATGCGCGACGAGATCCGCGAAGAGGCCGTCCACCAGCCGCGCGACCGGAAGCTCCAGACCGAGGCCGGCCGCCAGCTCCATCGCGGTGCGCGTGTCCTTGAGCTGGTATTTGGACGGGCCGCCGGGGCGGAAGTCGCGCGCGATCATGCGCGGCGCGTGCAGCTTCAGGATCGTCGAATCCGCGAAGCCTCCCAGCAGGGCCTCGCGCAGCTTGGCCGGATCCGCGCCGCCGCGTTCGGCCAGCAGCACGGCCTCGGCCACGACCGCGACGGTGCTGGCGACGATCACCTGGTTCACGAGCTTGGCGAGCTCGCCGGTGCCTGCGGGCCCCACGCGGGTCGGCCGGCCCATGACCTCCAGCACCGCGCGGACCCGCTCGAAATCGGCCTCGTCCCCGCCTGCCATGATGGCGAGCGTGCCCTCGCTCGCGCCCTTCTCGCCGCCGGAGACCGGCGCATCGACATAGCCGAGGCCGCGGGCGGCGGCCGCCTCGGCCTGCCCGCGCGCGGTCTCGACGGGGATCGAGCTCATGACCACGAGCACGCTGCCCGGGCGCATGGCGCCGACGGCGCCGTCCGGCCCCAGGAGCACCGCATCGCATACCGGGCCCGAACTCAGCATGCAGATCGCCACGTGGGCATCGCGCACGGCCTCGTCCGGCGACGCGGCGATCCGGACCCCGAACGGGGCGAGCCTTTCGGCCTTTTCCGGCGAGCGGTTCCAGGCCCGCACGCCGTGCCCGGCCTCCGCGAGACGGCGGGCCATCTGGAAGCCCATGATCCCGGTGCCCAGGAACCCGATCTCCTGCCGTCCCGCCATGTCCGCCCCCAACTCCTCGGTCGCCACGCCGAGGGTCGCAGGCGCGTGGCCGCCCCGCAACCGGCATTAAGTCCAGGGCCCCCCGCGGCCCCCGCGCTCACGCGATTGCCAGGGTGCGGAATCCCCTGTACCACACGGCAGTATGAAGGGATCGGCGAATATGCCGATTCGTAAATGTGAAATAGCGGTGGGCAGGAGAACGCCATGCGCTTCGTCGTCGGGATCACCGACCATATGATTCCGCCGCCGGACCTCGAGGCCGCGGTGCTGGATGGCCTGGCGGAGATCGATTTCCTGAACTCCCGGCGCGAGGACGCGCTGGATCCGGAAAGGCTGGGCCGGCTGGATGCGCTGCTGGTCTGGGGCACGCCGCTCGGCCGCGGCAGCGTGGCGAAGCTCGCGCGCTGCCGCATCGTGGTCCGCTTCGGCGTCGGATACGAGAAGGTCGACGTGGCGGCGCTCCACGAGGCCGGCATCCCCTTCTGCAACAATCCCGACTACGGCACCGAGGAGGTCGCCGACCACGCGGTCGCGATGATCCTCTCGCTGCAGCGGCGGCTCTGGGAGCACGACGCCCGGGCGCGCGGCTACGAGGCGACCTGGCAGACCAACACCCTGTCGCCGCTGCTGCGCTCCGGCGCGGCGACGGTCGGCGTCGTCGGCGTCGGCCGCATCGGCACGGCGGTCGTGAACCGGCTGAAGCCCTTCGGGCACCGCATTCTCGGCTACGATCCCTACCAGCCCGCCGGGCACGAGAAGGCGGTCGGCTACCGACGGGTCCGACGCCTGGAGGAGCTGCTGGCGGAATCGGACGTGGTGACCTTCCACTGTCCCGCGACGGAGGAGACGCGCGGCCTGATCGGCGAGGCCTTGCTGGCCGCCATGAAGCCCGGGGCGATCCTGGTCAACACCGCGCGGGGCGAGCTCTTCGCCGGGCTCGACCCGATCGACGCGGCCCTGCGCTCCGGCCGGATCGCGGCGGTCGGGACCGACGTGCTGCCGACCGAGCCACCGAAGCCGCATGCCTTGCTCGATGCCTGGCGCCGGCGCGAGGACTGGCTCGCCGGCCGGCTGGTGGTGACGCCGCACAACGCCTTCCATTCGGACCTTGCGGCCGTCGAGATGCGGCGCAACGCCGCGGAGACGGTCCGTCTGTTCCTGGAGGACGGGACGCTGCGCAACCGCATCCTGCCCTGAACCCCTGATTTCCCCCGGCCCCTGAGCCGGCCACTCAGGGGCCGAGCAGCTCCGCGAGGTCCAGACCCTGCTCGGCCCCCAGCCGGGTCAGGGCCGCCAGCGTCCCGGGGTCCAGCGGCACACCCGATGCTGCCGCTGCCGCGCGGTGCTCGGCCTCGGGCTGGCCGGCGACGCGGACCCGGTCGAAGCCCGGGGCTGCCGGCGTGTCCAGCACGTAGTCCAGGACCGCGTCGGTAAGGCTTCGCCATTCGGGACCGGAGACACGCGCCGGATCGATCACGAAGGCGAGCGCGCTGTTGGCGACCCGTCCCGGGCGCAGGTTGTCGGGCAGCGAGGGAAGGCCCGAGGCCAGCGCGCCGGCCAGGATCTCGCAGGCCAGAGCAAGCCCGAACCCCTTGTGGCCGCCGAAGGGCAGCAGCGCGCCCTGGGGCTGGCCGAACATCACGGACGGGTCGGTGGTCGGCCTGCCCTCGGCATCCAGGATCAGCCCCTCGGCCACGGTTTCGCCCTTAGCGACCGCGATGCGGCACTTGTTGGCGGCGATGGCGCTGGTGGCGAGATCCAGCAGGAAAGGCGGGTGCCGGTCGGTCGCTGGCACCGCGATGCAGATGGGGTTCGTTCCCAGTCGCGGCCGTGCCCCGCCGTGCGGCGCCACCTGGGCACGGCTGACCACGTTGACGAAGAAGATCCCGATCATTCCCGCGGCCGCGCAACGCTCGCCATAGGCGCCGACCCGCCCGATATGGTGGGCGTTGCGCAGCGCCAGGATGCAGGCCCCGCCGCTCTGCGCCCGCGAGATCGCAAGGTCCGTCGCCTCGCGCGCGATCACCTGGCCGTAGCCGAAGCCGCCCTCGACCACGAGGAAGGGCGGCTCGTCCCGGACGATCTCGGCATGCCGGTTGGGGGAGAGGTGGCCGAGCCGCAGGCTGTTGACGTAGACCTCGACCTGCGTGACGCCATGGCTGGCATGCCCCGTCACATCCGCCTCGACGAGCCTCTGGGCCACCTCCGCCGCCTCCTCGGGGGCACTGCCATGGGCCGCGATGATGCCGGTGACGAAGCGCTCGAGCCGGTCGGGCGCGACCGACACGCTGGAAGCCGCCGCCACCTCAGAACCTCGACCAGTCGATGGGATGGTGGCGGTCCAGCGTGCGCTCGACCCGCGGCAGGGGATATTTGAGCCCGGTCGCGCAGTTGAAAAGCACGACCCGGTCCGAGCGGCCGACCCGACCGTCCGCCAGGGCCTGGCGATAGGCGGCGTAGGTCGCGGCGCCCTCCGGGCACAGCAGGAAGCCTTCCTCCCTGGCGACCTCGCCGAGCGCGGCCTGGATCGCGGAATCATCGACGGCGATCGCGAAGCCGCCGCTCTCGCGCACGGCGCGCAGGATCAGGAAGTCGCCCACGGCCTGCGGAACCCGGATGCCGGAGGCGATGGTGTGCGCGTCCTCCCAGCGGGGCGCGTGCTCCTCGCCCTTCTCCCAGGCGCGCACCATGGGTGCGCAGCCCGCGGCCTGGACGGCCACCATGCGGGGCCGCTTGGAACCGATGAAGCCGATCGCCTCCAGCTCGGCGAAGGCCTTCCACATGCCGATAAGCCCGGTCCCGCCGCCGGTCGGGTAGAAGATCACGTCGGGAACGTCCCAGCCGAGCTGCTCGGCCAGCTCCAGGCCCATGGTCTTCTTGCCCTCGATGCGGTAGGGCTCCTTCAGGGTCGAGACGTCGAACCAGCCGACCTTCTCCTTGCCGGCCCCTACGATCTTCCCGCAGTCGTCGATCAGCCCGTTCACGCGGTAGACGTCAGCGCCCTGCAGCGCGATTTCCGAGACGTTCACCTCGGGCGTGTCCTCTGGGCAGAAGATCGTCGTCCGGATCCCGGCGCGTGTCGCATAGGCCGCCAGCGCCGCGCCCGCGTTGCCGTTGGTCGGCATGGCCATGTGGCGCACGCCCAGCGCCTTGGCCATGGAGACCGCCATCACGAGGCCGCGCGCCTTGAAGGATCCCGTGGGCAGCCGTCCCTCGTCCTTCACCAGGATCGCGTCGGGATCCGCGCCCAGCCCTCGCGCGAGCTTCGGCAGCGGGATCAGTGGGGTCACCGCCTCGCCCAGCGATACGATGTCCTCCTTGCGGCGGACGGGCAGCAGCTCGCGGTAACGCCAGAGGTCGGCAGGCCTGCGGGCGAGCTCGTCCTTGCTCAGCGCCCGCCGCACCCCATCGAGGTCGTAGCGCACCAGCAGCGGCTTGCCCGCCTTCGAGAGGTTGTGGAGCGTGTCGGCCTCGTAGCGCTCGCCGGTATAGGAGCATTCAAGATGGGTCACGAAGCTCGGCCGGTCCGCGGTCAGGTTGGCGTCATGGGCCGGAAAATCGCGCCGGGCGGCAGTGGTCATGTCTTTCACCAGAGAGGAATACGGAAGCCCGATCGGGGTGGGAAGAGGGGACGGGGCGGCTCAGCGCCGCATGCCCCAGCGGTCGAGGGTGCGGCGCTCGATGGTGCCGAAGACGAGGCTTTCCACCACCAGCCCGATGGCGATGACCGTCAGCAGGCCCGCGAAGACCTCCGCGATCAGGAGCTGGTTGCGGTGCTCGAAGATGAACCAGCCGAGGCCACCGCCGCTCGACGAGGCGCCGAACACCAGCTCGGCCGCGATCAGCGTGCGCCAGGCGAAGGCCCAGCCCATCTTCAGACCCGACAGGATCGAGGGGAAGGCGGCCGGGACCAGTATGCCCGCAACGTAGCGCCAGCCCGTGAGCCCGAAGGTGTGGCCGGCCTTGCGCAGGGTCGGGCCGACGCTGCGAAACCCGGCATGGGCGTTCAGGGCGACGGCCCACAGCACCGAATGGGTGATCACGAAGACGAGGCTGGGCGTGCCGAGCCCGAACCACAGCAGCGCCAGAGGCAGAAGCGCGATCGCAGGCAGCGGATTGAACATGGCGGTCAGCGTCGTCAGCAGCGCGGCGCCGATCCGCGTCGAGGTGGCGAAGGTCGTCAGGATCGCCGCGAGCGCGACGCCGCCGGCATAGCCCATGGCCAGCGTCTCGAGCGAGGCGAGGGTGCGCAACGGCAGCACGCCCGAGACGGTGGCGGTCCACAGCGCCGCGACGGTCTGCGAGAAGGTCGGGAACAGAAGGTCGTCGTCGAGCCAGCGGCCGTAGCCTTCCCAGACCAGGGCAAGGGCCACCAGCACCGCCAGCCGCCAGAAGTCTTCCCGTGCCGCCAGCCGGTGCAGCCAGGGCAGCGACTGGGATACGTCGCCGATGGCACCCGGCGGCGCGGGGCGGTATTCGCGCTCTGGCCGCCAGGCCACGGTTCCGCCTGCGCTGGTCTCAGCCATGGGCTTCGCCGAACAGCATGCCGTGGATCCGCCGCTCGAGCTGTGCGAAGGCGGGCGTGCCGCGGTCGGCCTCGCCGAGCCCGCTTGCGTCGAGCTCGGCCCGGACCTGGCCGGGATGGGGTGTCATCACCAGGATGCGGTTGCCGATGACGATGGCCTCCTCGATGGAATGGGTGACGAAGAGCAGGGTGAAGCGGGTGTCTTCCCAGAGCTCGTTCAGCTCGCCCTGCATCTTGCGCCGGGTCAGGGCGTCCAGCGCGGCAAAGGGCTCGTCCATCAGCAGCATCGCGGGCTCGAGGGCGAGCGCGCGGGCGATCGCCACCCGCTGCTTCATGCCCCCGGACAGCGTGTGGGGATGGCTGTCGGCGAAGGCCGAAAGGCCGACCTTCGCGATGAAGGCATCCGCACGCTCCAGCGCGGTCCGGCGGTCGAAGCGGCCGCTGGTGATCATGGGGTAGGCGACGTTCGCCCGCACGGTCTTCCAGGGCAGGAGCTGGTCGAACTCCTGGAACACGACCATCCGGTCGGGCCCGGGATCCCGGACCTCCCGCCCGTCCAGCGTGATCGTCCCGGCGGCGGGGTGCAGGAATCCGGCGACGGCCCCCAGCAGGGTCGATTTGCCGCAGCCGGACGGACCCAGCAGGACGAAGCGGTCGCCCTTCAGGACGTCGAAGGAGACGTCGTACACGGCGGTCACGAGCCTGTCCGGCGTGCGGTACTGGATCGTCACGTCGCGAACGGCGAGCAGGGGCGATGCAGTCCCGGCGGAGGGCATGGGCTCCCCGCGCCGGGCGGATGAGGGCAGGGCGCTCAACTTCCGGCCTTTCCATGCAGCTCGGGAACGAACAGGTCCTTCCAGCTCGCGGGTTTCTCCTTGATCAGCCCGACTTGGTGCATGAACTCGGCGAACTTCATGGTGTTCTCGGGCGCCGAGGTGAAGCGGGTGGCCTTGTCCGTCACGAGGTTCTCGACGAAGGCGGGCTCCAGCTTCGAGTTCTCGGCCTTGATGTAGAGCGCGGCCGCCTCCTTCGGGTTCCTGGCGATGAAGTCGTTGGCGGCGTCGATCGCGGCGACGAAGGCGGCGACGGTCTTGGGATTGGCGTCGCGGAACTTCCCCGTCGCGTAGACGATGTTGAAGCTGTGCGGCCCGCCCAGAACGTCGTAGCTGCTGAGAACGCGGTGCACGCGCGGGTCCTGGAGCTGCTGCTCCTGGAAGGGAGGCGACGCGAAATGCGCCGTGACCTCGGACCGGCCGCCGAGCAGGGCGATCGTCGCGTCGGGATGCGACATGCTGACGGTGATGGGGTCGAGCTTGCCGTAGTTGTCCTTCCCGAACGCCTCGGCCGCTGCCATCTGCAGCAGGACGGCCTGGAACCCCACCTTCACGGCGGGCAGCGCGATGCGGTCCTTTTCACCGAAATCCGCCAGGGACTTCACCGCGGGGTTGCTGGTGTTCAGGTAGTTCGGCATGGACCCCAGCGACGTCACGCCGCGCACGTCGAGCCGTCCCTTCGTGCGGGCCCACATGGTGATCATCGGGGCGACGCCGGCCGAGGCGAAGTCCAGGTTCCCGGTCAACAGGGCATCGTTCATGGCGGCAGCCCCACTGACCTGCGTCCAGGTCACCTTCGGCTCCGGCAGGCCGGCCTCGCGGACGAACCGTTCCAGGAGCTTCTGCTCCTTGACGACGGTCATGGGCAGGTAGCCGATCCCGAACTGCTGGGCGATCCGGACCTCCGAGACCTCCTGCGCCAGCGCGCCGCCGCTCGCCAGGACCAGCGCGGCCAATGCCGCGACATTTCTCATCACGCCCATGTGGTTCCCCAATTTTTATCTATCCACGCCGTTATGGTTTTGTATTTCACCGGCGGCGGCACGGCAATAGATTCTCCATCCACCCGTATCAACGATTTCATTCTGTTAAAAATGTAAAGGCGGTCGACGCCGGACAGATGCGTGGAAGGCCCCGCCGGCCTGCAGCCGGCGGGGCCCGGAGGGAAGAGGGTTCTTGCTTGGTATTCAGGTGAAGCTAAACCCGGGGCCTGCGGGATGGACCGGGATCAATCGACGAGGGCAGGGCGAATACGGTCTGCACCGGGCGTGACGTCAGTATCCCTGCGGAATCCCGCCCCTCCCCAAGGAGCGGGCCATTGTGCCCGTCAATGGCGGGCGCGTCGCAGCAGTTTCATGACGCTCTTTAGGATCACGATGTTGCGGATGAGCTTGAGCATGGCCGATTCCTCTGTCCTGGGACTGCGCTCTCTCGCAACGGCAACCGCGGACGCGGCCGGCCGTTCCGCCGTCGAGCCTCCTACGCCGGCTATGAACCCCCAGCCATGATCTCATTGACTCCAGTATAATGGATATTCAATCTTGGATCATGGAAGAACAGGATCGTGATCTGAACCGGATGCTGGCCGGGCGCGTACGCCGGCTGCGCAGCGCGCGCGGGCTGACCTTGGACGAGCTGGCGGACCGCTCCGGTGTGAGCCGATCGATGATCTCGCTCGTCGAGCGCGGAGAGAGCAACCCGACCGCCGTGGTGCTCGACAGGATCAGCTCCGGCCTGGGGGTGACGTTGGCCTCGCTGTTCGAGCCCGAACGCAACACTGTCTCGCCCGTCGCCAGGCGCTCCGAGCAGCCGTTGTGGCGCGATCCCCAGACCGGTTACGTACGACGGAACCTCTCGCCGCCCGGGTTCCACTCGCCTATCGAGCTCGTGGAGGTCGATTTTCCGGCGGGTGGTCGCATCACCTACGAGACGGGGGTGCGCGAGGTCGGCATCGACCAGCAGGTCTGGGTCCTGGAGGGTGAGATCGACGTAGTCCTCGGCGACGAATGCCACCGTCTCCTGGCCGGAGACTGCTTTGCCATGCGGCTCGACCGTCCCATCACCTATCACAATTCCACGGACAGCCCGGCCCGCTACCTCGTGGTCCTGACCACGGAAGACCGGGGTCGCGCCCGCCGCTGAAGAGGAGAACGCACCTTGCGCGACACAGCCACAGACGCCGTCTCCGAGACCATCGGCGTCCGCGTTCTCGACGCGGGCGAGGTCGACGGGTTCGTGCCCGCCCTGTCCGAGGTGCTGATCGACTGCGTTCACGCCGGCGCCTCGGTCAGCTTCATGGCGCCGCTCACGCGCGAGCGGGCCGATGCGTTCTGGCGCAAGGTGGCCGAAGGCGTCCGGTCGGGCGAGCGTGCGCTGCTGGTCGCCGAGGACACCCGCGGCCACGTCGTGGGCACGGTGCAGCTCGTCCTCGGCCAGCCCGAGAATCAGCCGCATCGCGCGGATGTCGCGAAGATGCTGGTCCACTCCGCCTTCCGCCGACGCGGCATCGGGGCCATGCTGATGACCGCGGTCGAGAAGGCGGCGCTTACCGCCGGCAAGACGCTTCTTGTGCTCGACACCGTGCCGGAGCTCGATGGCGAACGTCTCTATCTGCGCCTGGGATGGACACCCGTCGGGCGTGTCCCCGGTTTCGCGCTGATGCCCGACGGGCGCCCCTGCGACACGGCCTTCCTCTACAAGAAGCTGGCCTGAAGCCTCCCTGCGATATGCCGGGAGAGGCCCGTTCCGGCGCTCGGCCGTGTGGGCGGACCTTGGCGCGGCGCCATCCCTCACCACCTTTCCTGAATGCGACACGGAAGCATTCCCATGGCCTTGGGCGGTTCCGGCGGACCTGCCGACCCGCTGCGGCGTCTGGTGATCGGCGCGGGCGCGGCGGCGCCGATCGCCCTTCTGATGCCGCGGGCGGGTCTGGCCTCGGCCGCGCGCCCCTTCGACCGCGCGGGGCTGGACCGGGCGCTGGCACGTGCCGCACGCTTCGACCAGATCCACGGCCTGATCGTCGCCCGCGACGGCGAGATGGTCGTTCGCGAGGCGTTCCGTGGGCCCGGTCTGGGGCGCCCGGTCAACGTCAAGTCGGTCTCCAAGACGATTGTCGCCTCGCTCGTCGGGGCCGCCATCGACCGCGGCGTGCTGCGCGGGCCAGAGCAGCGCCTGGCCGAGATCGCGCCCGACCTGATTCCGCGGAACGCAGACCCGCGGGTGCGCGACATCACCCTGGCGCAGCTCCTGACCATGCAGGCCGGGCTCGAGCGGACCTCGGGGCCGAACTACGGCCGCTGGGTCGAAAGCCGGAACTGGGTCGCCTTCGCCCTCAGCCGTCCCTTCGTCGCGGAGCCTGGGGGTGGCATGCTCTATTCGACCGGCAGCTACCACGTGCTCGGCGCGGTGCTCGCCCAGGCCGCCGGGCGCTCGTTGCTCGCGCTCGCCCGCGACTGGCTGGGCGATCCGCTGGGGATCGAGTTCCGGCCCTGGACCCGCGATCCGCAGGGCTTCTATCTCGGGGGCAACAACATGGTGCTCTCGCCCGAGGATCTCTTCCGCTTCGGAGAGATGTGGCGCAATGGCGGCCTCCGGGACGGCAGGCGGGTGCTGAGCGCCGCCTGGATCGAGGCATCCTGGATGCCGAGGACGCGCTCGCCGTTCTCGGGGGACCAGTACGGCTACGGCTGGTTCCTGGCCGAGATGGGCGGCAGGCCGGTCGCCTATGCACGCGGCTACGGCGGGCAGATGCTCTACCTTGTTCCCACGTTGGGGCTCACGGTGGTCGTCTCCTCCGACCCGACGCGGCCTGCGAGGTCCGAGGGCTATGTCGGGGATCTCGAGGCCATCCTGGCGGAGGAGATCATTCCGGCCGCCGAGCGCGGCGCGCCGGGGTAGCGCGCCGCGGCGTAGATCCTCGTCAGCGGCAGAAGCCCTCGCGCCCCTGCAGCGTGACGGGGTGGCCCTGCGCGTTCCGGGCGAAGTCCACCGCGCCCATCACCATGTCGACAGTCCGGCCGTCCCGCGCCAGCGGGAACGCCAGGCGCTCGTAGAAGACCAGCGAATCGACGGGGCGCGTGGCCATCCAGTGGATGATGCGCTTCTCGTCGCGTGCCCGGGCATAGCTTCTCCGCAGCCCCTCCACGAAGGGCGTGTTCGGGAAGCTGGAGAAGGTATATCCCGTGTGGTCCCGGCCCCAGATGTCCACGACCCGGGTTCCGATCAGTCGGAGCCTGAAGTCGTCCTCCACGACATCAGCCAGGACGATGTGGGGCAGCAGGGTACGCAGCGCGGCCGGGTCGATGTGCTGCCGGCCCGGCAGGCCGTCTGCCGTTGCGAGCGAGCGGTAATAGGCGTGGATCGCCTTAAGGGCCGGGCTGTGGATCTCGGGAACATCCTCGGTCAAGGGCACCTCCGAAGGTATTGGTTCCCGGCAGGGCCCCGACGTCAAGGCAGAGGAACCCGGGCGCCCTACAGCCTGCCCAGGAGCTCCAGGATCCGGGGGCCGCTCTCGGGCGCGGACTTCAGGAAGGCGTCGAGCACGGGCCGCTGCATGGCGTCCTTCCAGGCGGCCGTCTCCTCGGGGGTCTGGATCCGGATCCTCATCGTTTTGTCGCGCAGGCGGCCCACCGCCTGCGCCGCCTCGGTCTCGGTGGCCTCGATGGCCTCTGATTCGAGCTTGGCCGCTGCCGCCAGGATCGCCGGCCGGTGTTCCGGCGGCAGCCCGTCCCACCAGGCGGCATTCGCGAACAGATGGAAGTAGACCGTGCAGTAGGGCGCGACGAGGCCGTATTTCTGGACCTCGTAGAGGCGCCGGCTGTAGGCCGCCGACAGGTCGGTCAGCCCGGAGTCGAGGATGTGCGCTGCCAGCGCCTCGTAGATCTCGGAGCCCGGCATCGCGGTCGGAACGGCGCCTGCGGCCTTCAGCGCGCTGTCGGTCAACGCGTTGAGGCCCCGGATCTTCAGGCCCTTCAGGTCCCCGGGACGGACGATGGGCCGCTCGTCCGAGGTGAAGATCGCCTGTCGCGTCGTGTAGATCCAGGCGATGTTCCGCACACCCCGCGCCGCGAGCCGCTCGTCCAGGAAGCGCCGGGCGTCCGATGCGGCGAAGCGCCGGATGCGGTCGAGATCGGTGAAGTAGTAGGGGATCGTCAGGGCGCTCATCTCGGGGATGAGACCGCCCCACTGAAAGTTCACGCTGAGCGCCGCGTCCATGGTGCCGCGGGCGACCGCAGGGAAGTTGTCGCCGGCCCTGGCAGCCTGCTCGGATCCGAAGATCCGGACGTCGATCCCGCCCTCGGTGCGCGCCTCGATATCGGCGGCGAAGGCCTCGATCATCCGCGCAACGTGGTGGTCCGGCGGAAGCTGGTGGCTGATCCTCATCACGACGGGCGGCTGCGACTGCGCCAGTGCCGACGTCGCCAGGGCCGCGCCGACGGAGAACAGGAGGCCGGCGAGGATCCCTTTCACGGCAAGCCCCTTCCTGTCGTTCGCCGCTCCGAGGCGGGACGTCAATCTAGGTAGGCTGCAATCCGCGATGTCAACGGGCTCGGCCCAGCCGTCGGGGCGGTCCGAAGCCTGAGCCTCCGCGCCGGCTCAGGCCTCCAGGATCGCCGCCTGCTTGCGCGCAGCCATGCCGTCGATGGTCTCGACGAAACGATCGGTCAGCTCCTGGACCTTCTTCTGGAGGCTTCCGGCCACCGGGGTCTTCATGTCCTTCGCCCGCTTGATGGCATCATTGGTGTCGCGCCGAACTCCACGCACCGCGACCCGCGCCTCCTCGGCGTAGCGTGCCGCGAGCCGTGCCATCTCGGTCCGCCGCGCGGCGTCGAGCGGCGGCAGCATCAGGCGCAGCAACGTGCCGTCGACCACGGGGCTGAGGCCTAGGCCCGATTCGCGGATAGCCTTCTCGACGGCCTTGACGTTGCTGCGCTCCCAGACCGAGACTCCGAGCGTCCGCGCGTCCAGCACCGACAGGCTGGCGAGCGCCGTCAACGGCGTCGCGTCGCCATAGGCATCGACGCGCACGGGCTCCAGCAGCGCCGTGGAGGCGCGCCCCGTGCGCAGGCCGCCGAGGCGGGAGTCGAGCCTGTCGACGACGGCCTGCATCTCCTGCTCTGTCTTCCTGAGATCAATGTACATGGCGGCTCCGCGTCCGGTCGCTGGCGTCGGCTGGATTTGGCCTCGGTCAGTAGTGCGGCGGCGGCCTGTCGTCCTGGGGCGAGCGCTCCCATCCGCCTTCGAGGGCGAGCAGCCGCTCCGTCAGCCGGCGCAGCCTGGCGGTCAGGGCGTCGATGGCGCGGTCCTGGCGCGCCAGCACCGAGGAGAGCTCCTCGATGGTCCGTTCCTGGTGCGCGGCCCGGATCTCGAGATCCACGAGCCGCTGCTCGATGGGGTCGCTCATGGTGCACCGCGCGCTTCAAAGGGGAGGGCAGGCTAGTCGCCGGCGCGCCGCGCGCCAAGCCCCTGCGAAGGGGTGCTCAGCGGGCCGAGAAGACGAGGCTGTAGGGGACGTTGCGCGCCAGAAGGCCGTTCCGGAAGGTTTCGGAACCAACGCGGATGCTCAGTCGGGCCGAGCTGCCGCCGTCCAGCATCAGAATGTCGCTCGCCGCGTGGCGCTTGGCCAGATGATCGCGGAGCCCCTCGAAGGACAGGCCGGCCCATGCCTGCGGCGGCGTCGCGAAGACCAGGACATCTCCGTGCGTCGTTATCCCGAGACCGGCGCGCGCGTCCACCACCTCGGCGCCTCTTACGCCCACGGTCGGCCGGCCGCCTGCCAGCAGACGGGGCGAGGATTGCACCGCCAGGTCACGCTGCGCCCGCGGGTCGAAGACAGTTGAGCGTTGGATCGCGCAGCGGCCGCCCGCGCACCAGAAGACGGCATTGCCGCCTCTGCGCAGGGGAGCGATCTCGCGCTCCCCGGCGCGCAACAGGTAGACGGGTCGCCGCTGCGCGTCGAAGTAGCTGCCGTTGATCGTGACGCTCCAGGCAGTGCCGACATCCTCCCCGACCTCCCCAGGGCCGGAGACGCGCGCCAGTATCCGGCCCGGCGAGATCCGCGCGAGCAGCAGCTCCGCCGTCCCGCCGTCCGCCCGCGGGATCGTTTCGCGGACGACCTCGATCCCGGGCGCCCGGCTGACCACCTCCGCCCCGGCGGGGCAGGGCACGCCCAGCAGAGCGGCCAGGGCCAGACGCGTGAATCCCGCGGCCCTGGGCATCCGCATCAGGCGCGGGGGCGGCCCGGCTGTTCTGGGTGGTCGCCCGATTCCGGTGCCGGGCGCTCCGCCTGAGGGCGCGAGGGCGCCTTTTCCGGCAGCGGGGCCTGCGGGATGATGCCGGGCGAGGTCGCGATGTCGGGGATCTGGTTGCCGTCGGGGTCGTTCGCGAAGGTGGGCTTGTCCCGCGTTCCGGCCATGGGGCTCCTCCTTGGGCTCGATATTGGCTCAACGCGCGCGGCCGTGGTTCGGCACGCTTCGGCGTGAAGCCGGATTTAACCCGCGGCGGCTAGCGTCGCCCTGCGCGGCGCCCCGGGCGGCTCTGCGGATCAGGAGGAATCATGAAGCGTTGGGCCCCTTTCTTGCTGGGATGGATCGCTGCCTGGCTGGTCTGGCGGTTCCTGGCCGGCAATCCCAGGCTGCTGTCCTGGCTCGATTGGTTGGGTGTCCAGCCGCTGCGCTCGCTGGTCATGGTGCTCTGCGTCTTTGGCGCGGGGCAGCTCGCGCTGGCTTTGGCACGGCGGGTGTTCCGCTAAGGGCGGAGCATATCCGGGGCCGTGGCGCAGGGGAGCCAGTCCCGCGCGAAGCCCTTTGACCGCCGGCGCCGGACGGGCGAGCATGCCCGCCGTCTACGGCATCGGGAGCGGGCACGGAATGTCCAAGGAGAGCGCGCAGGGCTATGTGGACGACCCGCGGAACGAATCCGTGCTGGTCTATGTGGACGGAGCGTTCGTGCCGCGTGACGAGGCCCGGGTCTCGGTCTTCGACAGCGGCTTCGTCCTCGGCGATGGCGTCTGGGAGGGGCTGCGGCTGGTCCGCGGCAAGCTCCTGGCGCTGGACGATCATCTGGACCGCCTCTACGAGGGCGCCTCGGCGATCCGCCTCGACATCGGAATGGACCGCGCAGCCCTGACGGCGGTGGTCCGCGAGACCCTGGCGCGCAACGGGATGGAGGACGGCGCTCATGTGCGCCTGATGGTGACCCGGGGACGCAAGAAGACGCCGAACCAGGATCCCCGCTTCGTGCTCGGCGGCGCCACCATCGTGGTGGTCGCCGAATACAAGCGTCCCCGCCCCGAGGCCAAGGAGAAGGGCTTGGCGCTGTTCACCTCGACCTTCCGGTGCTCGACCCCGGACGTCTTCGACCTGCGCCTGAACTCCCACAGCCGTCTGAACCTGATCCAGGCCTTGATCCAGGCGATCGATGCCGGCGCCGACGAGGCCCTGATGCTCGACCCGCAGGGCTTCGTGGCGAGCTGCAACTCGACCAACTTCTTCATCGTGCGCCGCGGCGAGCTCTGGACATCGACTGGCCGCTGCAACTTCAAGGGAATCACCCGCGGCAAGGTCCTGGCGCTGATGCGCCAGGGCGGCGGCACGGCGCGCGAGACCGATTTCACCCTTGCGGAGACCTATTCCGCGGACGAGGCCTTCGTCACCGGCACGCTCGGCGGCATCACGCCGGTGACGCGCATCGACGGCCGCGTCATCGGGACCGGCCGGCCGGGACCGCTGACCCGGGACTTGGCTGCGCGCTACGAGGCCTACATGACCGGGGAGGGCGCGTGATGCCGGACAGCATCCGGATCGCCATGTGGTCCGGGCCCCGAAACATCTCGACGGCGATGATGCGGGCCTGGGAGAACCGCCCGGACACGGCCGTCGTGGACGAGCCTTTCTACGCCTTCTATCTGGCGGAAACGGGGCTGGACCATCCCGGCCGCGACGCTGTGCTGGCGAGCCAATCGGGCGACTGGCGGGAGGTCGCCGCCTCGCTGGTCGAGGATCCGGTGCCCGGCGGGAGGCGGATCCATTACCAGAAGCATATGACGCACCACATGCTGCCGGGCGTCGGGCTGGACTGGACGGACCGCGTGCGGAACGCCTTCCTGATCCGCGATCCAGTCGAGGTTGTGGCCTCGTACGTCCAGCGCCGCGGCAGCGTGGATCT
This sequence comes from Arenibaculum pallidiluteum, assembly GCF_017355985.1. Lineage (GTDB taxonomy): Bacteria > Pseudomonadota > Alphaproteobacteria > Azospirillales > Azospirillaceae > Arenibaculum > Arenibaculum pallidiluteum. The sequence goes on along the minus strand of NZ_JAFIQU010000001.1, from coordinate 632,558 downwards.
CGCCGATATCGGTGTCGAGCGTCAGGCCGAGCTGTTCGACCGGGCTGCCGACCGGCTTGGTGAGGCTCCGCCGGTTGTGGATGCGCGCGACGTCCTCGTCGATCCCGGGACCGTGCTGCGGCGGCTGTGCGCGGCGCTGGACGTTCCTTTCACGGAAGCCATGCTGCGCTGGCCTGCGGGCCGGCGGCCGACCGATGGGGTCTGGGCGCCCCACTGGTATGCCTCGGTCGAGGCATCCACCGGCTTCGGCCCGCCGCCTCCGGAGCCGCCAGCCCTCCCGGCCGGGCTCGCCCGCGTGGCCGAGGCGGCGCGGCCCTACTACGAGCGCCTGCGCCGCTGGCGCCTGGTCTGAGCGCCGCGCCCCGGGCACAAGGAGGGGCCGCGCCGCGGCCCCCCCACCGGTCTCAGTTGGACGAGCGGGCCTGGGCGGCCTGGGCGTAGTCATACTTGCCGTCGCGCCACTCGTATACGACGAAGCCCGGCAGGGTGACGTCGCCCTTCTTGTCGAAGTCGACGGTGCCGATCACGGTCTCGAACTTGCCGTTGTTCAGGGCGTCCACGACCTTTTCGTAGTCGGTCGAGCCCGCGCTCCTGACGGCTTCGGCCCAGGCCTGGATAGCCGCATAAGTGTAGAGGGCATAGCCTTCGGCGCTGCGCCCCTTCGCCTGCATCGCCGCAACGACCGGCGCCGCGGCCTTGTTCCGCCGCGGGTCGGGGGCGAAGGTCATCAGCGTTCCATCGCCGGACTTGCCGGTGATCGCCCAGTACTCGTCGGTGAACAGGGCGTCGCCGCCGATCACGACCGCCTTCAGCCCCTGCTCGCGCATCTGACGCGTGATCAGGCCGACCTCGGTGTAGTAGCCGCCGGCGTAGAGGACGTCGATGCCTGCCTGCTTCAGCTTCGTGACGAGCGCGGTGTAGTCCCGCTCGCCGGCCGAGAAGGAGTCGACCAGCGCCGGCTTCTTCCCGCCGGCCTGCAGCGTCTTCAGGACCGTGTCGGTGACGCCCTTGCCCCAGGCGCTCTTGTCGTGGATCACTGCCACCTTGGCGTTGGGGAACTGCTTGATGATGTAGTTCGCGCCGACCTGGCCCTGCTGGTCGTCGCGGCCGCAGACACGGAAGATGCCCTTGCCCGGCCGCTGGTCCGTGAAGACCGGGTTCGTGGAGCCGGGCGAGATCTGGATGACGCGCTCTTCGTCATAGACCCTGCTCGCGGGGATCGAGGACCCCGAGCAGAAATGCCCTGCCACGAAGACGGCGCCTTCGGAGGCCAGCCGGTTCGCTACCGACACCGCCTGCTTCGGATCGCAGGCGTCATCGCCGATCAGCAGCCTCAAACGCTCGCCGTTGACCCCGCCCTTGGCGTTGATGTCGTCGATCGCCTGCTCGGCGCCGGCCCGGAACTGTTCGCCAAAGGCCGCCGACGAGCCGGTCATCGGAGCGGCGACGCCGATCCGGATCTCGGCCGCAGCGACACCCGAGACCAGGGCGTTCAGCACGATGCCGAGCATGAGGGTCTTCTTCATGGCGCATTCCCGCTTTCGGTTATCGGATGGGTGCCGACCCGCGGCGGCGCGGAATGCGGCGCGACGACAGGGCGAGGTGTCTGTCGGAACGCCGCGGTGCCATCGACTGCCAGCGGGTCGGCGTGCCGAGAATTCAGCGGCTGCGTTGCACGACGATTTCGACGGGAACCGATGCGGCTACATCTGAAATCGTGTCGCGCCCGGGTGAAATGGTCATGCAATCCGCGGCTGGGAGCGTCGCAGGCCCGGATCCTGCTTCAGGAGTGAAGACATGCAAGCGACCCCGGACAGCTTCGACAGCGAGACCAGCCTCCGAACCGTCAACGGTACGACGCCGACGGATGGAGCCGAGGCCATCAGGCCGGTCAAGGTCGCGATCCCGCAGGCGGCACTCGACGATCTCAGGCGGCGGCTCTCGGCGACGCGTTGGCCCGACAGGGAGCCGGTCGAGGACTGGAGCCAGGGCGTTCCGCTCGCGAGGGCGCAGGAGGTCGTGGCTTACTGGCGTGACCGCTACGACTGGCGCCGCTGCGAGGCGGCGCTGAATGCCCATCCCCAGTTCCGCACGCAGATCGACGGGCTGGGCATCCACTTCCTGCACGTGCGCTCACACCACGAGAATGCCCTGCCCATGCTCCTGATGCATGGCTGGCCGGGATCGGTGCTCGAATTCATGAAGATCATCGGGCCGCTGACCGATCCCGTCGCCCATGGCGGCCGCCCCGAGGACGCGTTCGACGTCGTTGTCCCGTCGCTGCCTGGCTTCGGCTTCTCGGACCAGCCTCGGGAGCCAGGCTGGGACCTGGTGCGGACGGCCAATGCCTTCGGCGTGCTCATGCAGCGGCTGGGATACCGTCGCTGGGTCGCGCAGGGCGGCGACTGGGGCGCTGCGATCGCCACGGTTATGGCGCAGCTCCGGCCCGCCGGGTTGCAGGCGGCGCATGTGAACTTCCCGCTTGTCTTCCCCGAGAAGCTGCCGGAACGGCCCACGCCCGAGGAGCAGCGCGCCATCGACGCCTGGAATGCCTTCTCGGGCGAACACTCGGGATATTTCCGCCAGCAGTCGACCCGCCCGCAGACGCTCGCCTATGCCCTGGCGGACTCGCCGGTCGGGCAGGCCATGTGGATCTACGAGAAGTTCCATACCTTCACGGACAACCGCGGCAATCCCACCGATGCCGTCCCGCTGGACGATATTCTGGACGGAATCACGCTCTACTGGCTGACCAACACGGCGGGATCCTCGGCCCGCACCTACTGGGAGAACATGCGCGGGGGGCCGACCATGCGCAGCTTCGGAAACATCGACCTGCCGATGGCGGGATCGCTCTTCCCTCGCGAAGTCCTGCAACCACCCCGCGCCTGGGCCGAGGCGGCCTGGACGAACCTGCTGCACTGGGGCGTGCTCGACCGCGGCGGCCACTTCGCCGCCATGGAGCAGCCCGGCCTCCTCGTCGACGAGCTGCGCGTGTCCTTCCGCAGCCTGCGCTGAATTCCGGAGCCCCAGAAGCGAGACGGCCCGCGCGGAGGGGCCACCCCCGCGCGGGCCGCCGGTGCCGGACCGTCCGTCCCGGGATCAGGCTGCCCTGACGCCCTCGACGAAGCGCGTCGACTCGTCGCGCAGCAGGGTCGACTGGGTGGTCAGGGCATTTGCGACCTGGAGCACGCGGTCGGCCGCGGCGCCGGCTTCCTGGCTGGAAGCCGTCAGCCCGCCGATGTTGCGCGACACCTCGTGCGTACCCTGCGCCGCCTGCTGGACGGTCCGCGCGATCTCGGCGGTGGCGGCGTCCTGCTCTTCCACCGCTGCGGCGATGGACGCTCCGATGGAGCTCATCTCCTCGATCACCGCGGCGATGGAGCGGATGTCGCTGATGGTCTCCCCGGTCGCGGTCTGGACGGCGGTGACCTGGGTCGAGATATCCTCGGTGGCCTTGGCCGTCTGGGTGGCCAGCGCCTTGACCTCGGAGGCGACGACGGCGAAGCCCTTGCCGGCCTCGCCGGCGCGGGCCGCCTCGATGGTGGCGTTCAGGGCAAGCAGGTTGGTCTGCGAGGCGATCTCGTTGATCAGGCTCACCACCTCGCCGATGCGCCTTGCGGCCTGGCTCAGGCCGGCCACGCGCTCGTCGGTGCGCCGCGCCTGGTCGACGGCCCGGCCGGCGACGCTGCCGGAATGGGCCACCTGCTGCCCGATCTCGGTGATCGAGGCGGCAAGCTCCTCGGCGGCTGCGGCGACGGTCTCCATGTCGGCCGAGCTGCGCTCGGCCGCGACCGCCACGGCCTGGGCCTGGCTGCCGGCACGCTCGGCGACCTCTGCCATGCTGCGGGCCGTCTCCTGCATCCGCGTCGTCTCGGTCGCGAAGGCCTCGACGATGCCGCCGACGGATCCCTCGAAGCGCCCGGCCAGCCCGTTCATGAGCTGGACGCGCTCGGCGCGCGCCCGCTCGGCGGCCGCGCGCTGCTCGGCACGGATGCGCTCGCGCTCGATCTCGTTCTGCCGGAAGACCTCGACCGCGCGGGCCATGTCGGCGATCTCATCGGTTCCGTCGAGGCCGGGCACGGTCAGATCCGTCTTGCCCTGGGCGATGCTGGCCATGGTGGAGCGCAGCGCCAGCAGCCCACCGACGAGCTTGCGCCCGACATAGAGCCAGATGATCAGGATCGAGCCGAGAATGCTGACCAGGCTGACGGCGATCTGGAGCGTCGTGCTGCTGGACAGGATCTCGGACGTCGAGGTCGTGGCCGCCCGCACCTCGGCGTCGCGGGCCGCGACCAGCTTGCCCGTCAGCGTGGCAAGCTCCGCCGACAGGCCGTGGTTCTGCGTCGTCAGCGTCGTGAGCCGGGCAATGATCTGCAGCTCCTCGGTCCGTAGGGCGGCGAAGCCCTCGTCGCCGGCTTCCTTCTCCAGAAGGGCGAGCGGCGCCTTCAGGGCCTCCCGGGAGCCCTCCGGCATCTGTGTGACAGCCTGCTGGACGCGCATGTAGCGGAGCAGCGACTGCGCCTTGAGGAGCTCGACCCTCTCGGCATCCAGGGTGGCGGCGACCTCGATCAGCCCGTTGCGGAGTTCGAGGCTGTTCTGCTCGATGGTCCGGACCGACTCCTCGGATTCGAACAGCTTGCGCAGCGCCTGGCCGCTCTCGCGCATGGCATCGACGGTGCTGGCGGGGTTCTCGATGACCTCGACCGCCTGCGTGCGGCCCGCGTTCGAGAGAGACTTCCATGGGGCGAGCAGCGCCAGCACCCTCGCGGACTGGGCGAAGATCTCAGGCTGGCGGGCGTTGCGCTCGGCGACGATGGCGATGCGGCGGCCAGTGGCGGCGTCGAGTTCGCCGAGATTGGCAAGGAGCTCCTGAGACGTCTTTCGGATCGCATCGAGATCGGCACCCGCGCTCAGGCGTCCGAGCTCGGCCAGGCGGCGCTCGAACTCCGTGCGCTCGACGGCGAGGCGCTCGGACTGGCGCTGGCGGTCCTCGGCATTCTCGGCGGCTGCGAGCGCCGGCGCGAGAGCGACCAGCCGCTCCGCCTGCATGGCCGTGCGCAGCGCCTCGGTCATGGCCGGCATGGCCTGGCCCGCGATCTCGTCGACCGTGCGGGAGAACTTCCCATAGCTCCAGAGCGCCACGGCGGCGGCGATCAGCGTGCCCGAAAGGACGGCGCCGATCGCAATGAACAGCTTCCCGCGCAGGCCCCAGTGCCGGCGAGCCTTCGCCGCGGCCGACGCCGCCTTGTCCTGCTGGACCATTCCTTTCCCCTTCTTCGTCCCTGATTCCTCGCGCCCGCAACGACGGCGGGCATATATTTTTTCGCGAATCATGCTAATCGATGAAATTTAACGGAACGTTATTCGACCGCCTTCGCTGGCGATCGGGCCGAGGATTGCTGGTATGCGCGCCTCGTCGATAAAGGACTTGCAGCGCGCGTGAACGGATCCGACCGTCGCGCGGCAATTTCAATAACAGCATTGAACGGTTTCTTGCCGGATCCGGCGCCGCTCAGAAAGGGAACCTCCGCGGCGTGCCGCGGTTCGCCGTCAATCAGGGCGGCTGAGGATGCAGGCCGCCCCGGATCAGGGAGGGATTTCGCGTGCGGCTCTACCGGCTCCCCAGGACCGATGGTATCGACGACCTCACGCTCGGCAGCGACGAGACGCCGCGGCCCGCGCGGGGTCAGGCGCTGGTGCGCATGCGCGCTGCATCGCTGAACTACCGCGACCTCGCGATCGCCCAGGGCCGCTACGGCACCGGCGGCGTCCCGAGGAATCTGGTGCCCCTGTCGGACGGGGCCGGCGAGGTTGTGGAAGTTGGCCCCGACGTGACACGCGTCAGGCCCGGCGACCGGGTCGCCGGGATCTTCATGCAATCCTGGATCGGCGGCGAGATCGCCGAGAGCGACCGCGCCTCCGCGCTGGGCGGCGCCATCGACGGCGTGCTGACCGAATACCGCCTGTTCGACGAGCAGGGGCTCGTCCACCTGCCCGAGCACCTCTCCTTCGAGGAGGGCGCCTCTCTCCCCTGCGCCGCCGTCACGGCCTGGAATGCGCTCTACGGGCTGCGGTCGCTACAGGCCGGCGAGACGGTGCTCGTGCTCGGGACCGGAGGCGTCTCGATCTTCGCCCTGCAGTTCGCCCATGCCGCAGGCGCACGCGTCATCGCGACCTCGTCCAGCGACGCGAAGCTCGAGCGCGCTCGGGCAATGGGCGCGGCGGAGGGCGTCAACTATGGCCGGCACCCGGACTGGGAGAAGGAAGTGCGCCGGCTGGCCGGCGGCCGCGGCGTCGACCATGTGGTGGAGGTCGGCGGGTCGGGGACGCTGCCGCGCTCCATCGCCGCATGCAGGCTGGGCGGAGCCGTGCATCTGATCGGCGTGCTGACCACCGGGCAGATGGATCCCGGCATGATCCTGGGTGCCGGCGTCACCGTGCGCGGCATCTATGTCGGCTCGCGCCAGATGTTCGAGGCGATGAACCGTGCGATCGCGCTGCACCGCCTCAAGCCCGTGATCGACGAGGTCTTCCCCTTCGAGCGGGCCAGGGACGCCTACCGCCACATCGAGGGCGCCTCCCATGTCGGGAAGGTCGTGATCGCGATCGCCTGAGCAGATCCTACGCCGCCAGGGCGCGGACGAGGCCCTCGGGATCGCCGAGGAAGGATCCGTGCGGCACAGGCAGCAGACGGCCGCCGCGCTCGGCGAGGAGCAGAGGCACGCCGCCGGACCCGTGGCGCATGCAAAGGGCCGCGGCCTCGTCGCGTTCTGCCCTGGCGGCCTCCGCGGTGGCCGGCGCGGCAAGCGCCGCGCGGAAAGCGTCCTCGGCGATTCCGAGCGCGGTTCCAAGCCCGGCCAGCACCGCCGGGTCGGTGACGTCCTGCCCCTCGTCGAACCGGGCTTTCTCGACCAGCAGGAACCATTCCACCGCGCGGTCCGGCGACTGCGCGTCCACGACCTGCTTGGCCAGTGCCGTGGTCCAGGAATCGTGGATGAGAGCGCGGTTGCCCACGATGCGCTCGCGATAGGCCTCGGAGAACCGGACGCCCGAGAGCCGGGCGATCCTCTGGTCGTGACTCCAGGCATAAGCCGCGAATTCGGCGGTGTTCGGAATCGCGTTGGCGCCGGTGAACAGCGCACGGTGGCGCAGGGAAACGACGATCCCCGCCGCAGCCGCGGCGCGGACCAGGGGCGAGGCACCATAGCACCAGCCGCACAGCGGGTCATGGACGAAGGTCAGCGCGGTCACGAGTGGCGGGCTCCTGCTGGCGGCGGGCGTCCAGGAATGCGACGCGGTCGGCTGCTTTGCAAGGGCCCACCCAGCCTTTCTGCAATACGGCGGGCAAGCGGCAGTTGTGGCAAGCTCTGGGAACCAGCCGCAGGGAGGGCCCAGATGACCAGCAGGCCCCTTGCCATCCTCGAAGCCCCGTCGGTCCTGGGGCTCTTTCCCGGAGGCGTCGAGACGCTGCCCGACGCCTTGCTCGCAGCCGGTCTCGCCGCGGGTATCGGTGCGAGGCACGCCGGCAGGGTCGCGCCGCCGCCCTACGACCCGGCACGCGATTCGCAGACCGGCCTGCTCAACCCGCGTGGCATCGCCGATTACTCGGCTGCGCTTGCCGACGCCCTGGGCCCGCTGCTGGATAGCAGCTCCGTTCCCGTGGTGCTCGGCGGCGACTGCTCGATCCTGCTCGGCTGCCTGCTCGCGCTCCGGCGCCGGGGGCGCTATGGCCTCCTGTTTCTCGACGGCCATGCCGACTTCTACCAGCCCGAGGCGGAACCCAAGGGCGAGGCGGCATCCATGGAACTCGCCCTCGCCACCGGCCGGGGCCCTGCGATCGTCGCGGATCTGGAAGGGCTCGGGCCACTGGTTCAGGACGCGGACGTGGTGGTGCTCGGCCGCCGGGACGCTGCCGAGGCGGACAGCCAAGGCAGCCAGCGCATCGAGGAGACGGGTATTGCGATGCTGGACCTCACCGCCGTCCGGACCATCGGGGCCGGGGCGGCTGCGGCGCGGGCGCTCGGGCACCTGAGCACCACTGCCGCAGCGGGCTTCTGGGTGCATCTGGATGCTGACGTCCTCGACGACGCGGTGATGCCTGCGGTCGACTACCGCATGCCGGATGGCCTGTCCTGGGGGGAGCTTTCGACGATCCTGGCTGCCGCTGCGGCGTCCGGCCGGATGGTCGGGATCGACGTGACGATCTTCAATCCGCGGTTCGATACCCAAGGCGATGTCGCGCGCAAATTCGTGGAAGCGCTGACGGCAGGGCTTGCAGCCCGGAGTGCCGGCCGCCGCTAAGGGGGAAGGTCCTTGGCCATGAGCCAGCCCTCCAGCTGGTGCTCCACGGCCAGACCGGCCTCGTCCGGGATCCAGTAGCGCTCCTCGATCGGCCGGACGGCCCGCCAGCCAAGCCGCTCGTAGAACCGGCGCGCGCCGCCGTTGGCGCGCTCGACCACGAGCTCGGCGCGCATGATGCCCCGCCGTCGCAGCTCGCTCTCGGCGGCCTCCATCAGGCGCCGCCCGATGCCCGCGCCCTGCAGCGGAGGAAATGTCCGCACTGCCCAGAGCACGGCGATACCCTCGGAGCGGCGCCGAACCAGGTCGAGCCATACCTGCGCCACCGGGAAGCCCGCGCTGACAGCCAGCAGCATCAACCCATCGCCCCGAAGCTGCGCCGCGAAGGCATCGCGGATCACGCTGCGCTGAGGACTGTGGAGGCCCATCCATTCCAGCGCGGGCAGGTCGTCCGCCGCAGCGGGGCGGATCACCGCCTCAAGCACGAAGCTGAACCGCTCCGGCTCGGGCGGCGTGCTCATTGCGGCTCCAGCCCGACGCGGCGGTAGAGCTCCGCCCGGTGCCGGTTCCAGTTCTCGCGGACCCAGTCGCTCGCCGGCCGGTCGTAGTAGCGCCAGGGCAGCGAGCGGCTGTTCAGGCCCACGAAATGCGCGCCCGCACGGCCGAGGACGGGCCGCTTCGGCCAGAAAGGCGAGCAGATCGCGACGTCCTCGGTCGAGACCACATGGGCCGGTGCGCCGCGGTCCAGCGCGACCACCTGGAGACCCTGCTCGTCGAGCTCGGATTCGAGCGGTGCGGGGTGCTCCTCGAGCACCGCGGCAAGCGCCGCCGTCAGATCGTAGCCGGGCGGAAGGCCGCGAATTCCGGTGTTGCGCGGCCGGGCGTCCGTCAGATTCGTGAACGCCCCGAGAGCCAGCTCCACATCCGCCGCAACGAGGCAGCGGGGCGCCGTCTCTTCCAGCCAGGCCGCCAGTGCCGCGGGCCGGTCCCACAGGATGCAGTCATTGTCCAGGGACAGCTCGTAGCGGCCGGGAAAACACCGCGGCGGAGCCAGCTTCCAGGCAACGCCCTCGGCCATGCCCGGACCGAGATGGGAACGCAGCGCGTCCGGCAGCGCGCCTGCGGCCATCCAGCGGACGCAATCCGGAACCGGCCCCGCCCGCGTCCGGGCCGACGCGACCGGAAGCGAGTTCACGACCACGACGTATCCCGCGTCGTCGCCGAACAGGCGCCAGGCACCCCAGACGGACAGGCGCAGCGCCTCGAAGCCCAGGGGGCTGACGTCGCCGATCGTCCAGCGCAGACCGATTGACGCGCTCATGCCGGCTCCTCACCGACCGGCCTGAAGCGTCGCACCCGGCTGGGCCGGTCCCGGGCGCCCCAGGCATATTTGTAGGGTTCGCGCCCGCGCAGGAAGTGAAACTCCCCGAGGCCCTCGCGGATCGCCTGTGCGACGGCATGGCCGACCGCCAGGACGCCGGGGCCCAGAGCCGACAGCTCGGGCTCGAACCCGCCGAGATAATAGTACGCGCGCAGCCTGTCGTGCAGCCCGTAATGGACTGCCGCCAGGCGGTCGCCGACCGTCACCCCGTACAGCCGCAGGAGGCCTGCCCGCGCCAGCGCCGGAACGGCGTCCCGGTGAAACGCCCGGACGGCGGGGTCTGAAAGAACGCCGGGCTCCCCGCGCAGGGACCAGCGCCGGGCATGCAGCTGGAACAGCGCTTCGAGCAGCGCAGGCGCCGTGGCGGGCGTCGCAGCGAGGAAGCCGAGGGGGCCCGCCCGCAGCGCTCGCGACCGGGTGTGGCGGAGATTGCGGACCTGCCGCGCCGGAAGCGCCGCCGAGAGATCCGGCTCCTCCCCCCGCGCTGTCGCCGGCAGGCTCAGGGTCGGGCAGCAGCCGTCCTCGCCGCCATCCTCCACGAGGCCGGGCGGCTGCGGCATAGCGGCCAGGGCGGCATGCTCGGACAGGGCGGGGAATTCGATCCGGCCGCAGCCCGTAAGAGCCGGAAGCGCGGCAACCAGCGGGGCGAGCGGAAGGTTCGGCCGTGCCAGCACGTCGAGCCAGTCGGTAATGCCGACGCCGAGAGGCAGGAGCCGGCCGTCCTCCTCCCGGTAGAGCGGCAGAATCCCCGCGAGGCCCCGGTCGTCGCGCACCGCCAGGGTCCACAGCTCCCCGTGCTCGAAGGCCCGCCACCAGGCAATCGCCCATGCGGGGTGCTGGAACGGGGTCGCGCCGGGAACCTCCCGCCACAGCGCCTCCCAGGCCGGCCGCACCGCGTCGAGGCCGTCGAGGGTGCGGATCGCCTCGATTCGAAGATCTCCGGGCCGCATCGGGGCATTCCCGTTCGCGCGGCCCTGCAGCAGGACGGGAGGCATCAGGCTGCCCCGGCCCTGGCCGCTCCGTCGGCAAGACGCCGATAGAGGTCCAGATAGCGATCGGTCGTCCGCTCGACAGCGAAGCGGGTACGGGCCGCTGCCCGGCAGGCGGCGGGATCGATGCTGTCCGCGGCGCGCGCGGCGTCGGCCAGCCCCGTGATATCCCCGGGCTCCACCAGGAACCCGGTGACACCGGGCTCGACGATCTCGGCCAGGGCGCCGCTGCGGTAGGCTACGACCGGGGTTCCATTGGCCATGGCCTCCATGGAGACCAAGGAACTGGTCTCCGGAACGAGGCTCGGCACCAGCAGGCACCGCGCTGCCGACAGCAGGCGCCGCTTGCGGGCGCCGCCGACCGGCCCGAGGAAGCGGCTGCCCGCGCCGAGGCGCGGCCAGATCTCCTCGGCGAAATGCCGCTCGTGGGCCTCATAAGGAAAGACCCGGCCCCCGATCAGCAGCGGCAGGCCGGCGAGTCGCGCCGCGTCGAGGGCATGGTGAAACCCCTTCTCGGGGCAGACGCGGCCCAGGGCCAGCGCGAAGCGCCTCCTCGTGGCCTTCACGGTGGGGCTCGCGTCGACCCCGTTTCCGATGGGGGGAAGCAGCCGGGCACCAGGTGGGCAGGCGCGTTGCTGGGTCTCCGACACGCAGACCATGTGAAGATCGGGCCGCGTTGCCGCGAAGGTATCGGCCGGATACCAGTCCGGGGGCAGGTGAAGGGTCGCAAGGGTCGTGATTCCGGGTGGCGGCAGGTAGGTCGCGAAGTCGATGCCGTGCAGGTGCACGAGGTCGACGGGATGCCGGGCCAGCGCTTCGGCGATCCGGCGGCGCACGGCGCCCTGGACTGCCGCACGCGTCGCATCGTCGATCCGCCCGCCCGGTGGCTGGACCGGCAGCAGCACGCCGGCGACGCGGGACCCCGTGCATGCGATCACCAGGGAACGGTGCCCTGCGGCGACCAATGCCCGGTCAAGCGCTGCCAGCACCTGCTCGGCGCCGCCCACGGCATCCGGCCCGACGGGCGCGAAGGGATAGGCCACGCTCAGCACCGTCAGCGCCATGCCGTGTCCTCCAGGCCGAGCGCATGCAGCGCCTCGGTCGCACAGGTTCGCCAGCGCAGGCTCGTCATGCCCCACGCGAACCGGTCATAATTGAGCGGCCCGGGATGGGGCGGCCGGGTGAAGTCGTAGACGGGAGCGGGGCGGAAGCGCTCCACGTCGTCGCGGAAGGGGGCCAGCGTTGTCGCCTGGCTCGCGTAGGCATCGATCATGCGCCGCTTCAGCGCACGTCCGTCGGGGGACAGGACGATTGTTCGCTCCGGGGCGTCCGCCCGGTTCAGAAAGGCTTGGAACCGCGTCGTCCCGTCCTCCGCGGCATGATAGGACGCCATTTCCTCGACATGCGGAGGCGCTGCGCCGGAGCGCCGCGCCAGCATCAGGGCCGCATGGACCGCAAAGGCGACGGCATCGTGGTCGGGATGTCCGCCCTCGTATGGATGTGTCAGGACGAGGCGGGGGCGCAGCGCCGTCAGCAGTGCCTCGATCTCCCGGGCAAGGCCCGCCATGCCGGGCGAGGCGCCCTGGTCCGGGTAGCCGAGGCCGATGACCCGTTCCATGGGCAGGCCTGCCAAGGCCATGGCGCGCGCAAGCTCGTGCCGGCGCAGCGCCGCATAATCCTGCCAGCTCGCGCAGCCGGCATTACGAACGTCCGGGCCGTTCCGCGGCGCGCCGTCGGTCGCCTGGACCACCACGGCGTCAGGCGTCCCGGCGAGCCTCGCGCCGGCGCCGATAGTCTCGTCATCGGGATGTGCGGCGATCACCAGGATCGAGCACCCCGGCTGGAGCGCCGGGGTGATTCTGGCATCTGTCAGGGTGTCGGGCACGCTGGCGCTCCGGTCCGCTGATCCGAGCCCGCTCTCGCGGGGCGCCGCCCTCAACAGCGGCACCGCGCGCGAGTGCCTCCCCGGCATCGCTCGTCGTGGGCGCAGATGTGATATGCCGAAGATGCACCTTCAGCACCGGCGCACCCGCTTCCAGATTAGGGAGGATAGGCCTGTCCTTCCGGACCGGATGCCGATGACGTGCGCTCGGAGCGCAACGAGGCCACCATGGCGACCTACGACGATCCGAGCGGCGCATGGCGCGGGCCGGCGTCACGCAGCGGCCGGGACGCGCTGCTCCTGATCGCGCGCCTGGCTTTCGGCGCGATCTTCGTGCAGAGCGGCTTCGGAAAGCTCGCCAACCTCTCGGGATTCGCCGCCGGGTTCTCGGCGGCGGACGCTGCGCCGTCGACCGGGTGCGAGGCAACGGCCGCTCCTGACCGATCCTGATGGCTGCAAACCAACGGAATATCGCAATGATACCCTTTTCCGTCCTCGACCTGTCCCCGGTCTCCGAGGGCGACACGCCCGCCGACGCCTTCCGCAACAGCCTGGAACTCGCGCGCCATGCCGAGCGCCTCGGCTACAAGCGGCACTGGCTGGCGGAGCACCACAACATGGTCGGCATCGCCAGCGCCGCGACGGCGGTGGTGATTGCCCACATCGCTGCCGGCACGTCGACGATCCGCGTCGGCGCCGGCGGCGTGATGCTGCCGAACCACTCCCCGCTGGTGATCGCCGAGCAGTTCGGCACCCTCGAATCCCTCCATCCCGGGCGCATCGATCTCGGCCTCGGCCGCGCTCCGGGTACGGACATGGCTACGGCCCGCGCCCTGCGCCGCGACATGCAGTCCGCCGACAGCTTCCCGCAGGACGTCGTCGAGCTGCAGGGCTATTTCCAGCCGGCCGTGCCGGGACAGAGGATCCGGGCGGTGCCGGGCGAGGGGTTGAGGGTGCCCATCTGGATCCTTGGATCCAGCCTGTTCGGCGCGCGCCTCGCGGCCGAGCTGGGCCTGCCCTTCGCCTTCGCATCCCATTTCGCGCCGGATCACCTGATGGAGGCGCTGGCGGTCTACCGCGGCCATTTCCGCCCGTCCGAGGAGCTTGCGCGGCCCTATGCCATGGCCGGGCTCACGGTGATCGCGGCCGAGACCGATGCCGAGGCGCGGCGGCTGTTCACCTCGCTGCAGCAGCAGTTCCTGAACCTGCGGCGCGGCATGCCCGGCCGGCTCCAGCCGCCGGTGGACAGCCTGGACGACCGCTGGTCGGACCTGGAGCGGGCTGGGGTCGACCATGCCCTGCGGCTGGCCGTCGTGGGCTCGCGGGAGACCGTGCGGCGGGGGCTTGCCGCCTTCATCAAGGAGACCGGCGTCGACGAGATCATGATCACTGCGCAGATCTTCGACCAGGCGGCGCGCCTGCGCTCCTACGAGATCGTGGCGGAGCTGCGCGGCGAGATGGCGGAGGAGGGGCACGCAGGCTGACCGGGGCGCCGCGGCTTCCGAGGCGGCGCACCCTTTCCCTGCGTCGCAGTTCCGGATAATTGTAGCTAAGGATGGTCCCTCGGCCGTCCGGGACCAGCATGGAGCTCAGCCTTGACGTTCCAGATCCGGCCAGTTGCGCCTGGCGACCGTGCGCAGTGGGAGCCGCTGTGGCGGGGCTATCAGACCTTCTACAAGGTGGCGCTGCCCGCGACGGTGACCGATCTCACCTGGTCGCGCTTCTTCGACGGGATCGAGCCCGTGCACGCGCTGGTGGCCGAGGAGGAGGGCCGCCTGATCGGCCTGGTCCACTACATCTACCACCGCAACACCTGGATGGCCGGCCCCGTCTGCTACCTGCAGGACCTGTTCACGGCCGAGGAGGCCCGCGGCAAGGGCGTCGGCCGGGCCCTGATCGAGGCAGTCTATGAGGCCGCCAGGGCGGCGGGCTCGCCCCGCGTCTACTGGCAGACGCACGAGACGAACGCGACGGCCATGGCGCTCTACGACAAGCTGGCCGACCGGTCGGGCTTCCTGGTCTACCGCCGGAACTTCTGAGGGCCCGCTACAGCAGCAGCGCCTTCTCGCGCTGCATGCTGCCGGACATCTTGGCCGCCTCGCGCTCGCCCATGACCTGGCGCAGCCGCGGGAAGTCGACCTCCTCCTCCTGGCGCACATGGCGGGCGATCAGGTCCCTCAGGGCATGCGCCCGTCCGATCCAGCGCGGATCGTCCTTGGGCATCTGCTCGAGCGCGAAAAGGTGCATCTTCATCTCGGCATGCTCGCCGTAGAGATGGTCTGCATCCTCGGCCTGCCGGGCCTCGTCATGCAGGAGCGGGTAGACGACGTTCTCCTCGGCCAGCGCATGGGCGCCGAGGCGCCGCTTCAGCCGCAGCAGAAGCTGAGTGCGGTCCATGACCGCGTCGTCCCGCGTATCGGCCATGCGGTCGAGCAGCGCCAGCAGCTTGCGATGGTCGTCCTCGAGTTCCGCGAAGGGGTCGCGGCCGGCCTTCACCCTGGCGGAGCCGGCGGCCTGCGCCATCAGCGGCGGCAGGACGCGGCTTGCGATCAGCGCCGCCACGGCGCCACCGGCGAATGCGGCCAGTCCGCCCGTGGACAGCCAGCGGGTACCCGTTCTCATGGCCCATCCTCCTGCTGATCCCTGGGGCCGAATGCCAACAGCGCAGAAGGGCCGCCGTTCCCTCGGCCGGTCTGGCCCGGCGATGACTGCAGCCCCATATCGGGTCGGCAGGTCCGATGGAGGTCCGCATGAAGGCTATCTGGAACGGCACCGTGGTCGCCGAGAGCGACGACACCGTGGTCGTCGAGGGCAACCACTACTTTCCCGACTCCGCCCTGCGGCACGACCTGGTCGTGCCGAGCGACACCCACAGCACCTGCCCCTGGAAGGGGGAGGCCAGCTACTACACGCTCAGGATCGACGGCGCCGAGAACAAGGATGCCGTCTGGTACTACCCGGATCCCAAGCCGGCGGCGAGCCAGATCCGTGGGCGGGTCGCCTTCTGGAAGGGCGTCAGGGTGGAGCCCTGACCCTGGGCGGGCAGGCGCTGGCGCGGCGTGCTCAGCGGCGCAGCGCCCGCTCGACCGCCGCCACGAAGACGCGCAGCTTCGGCGGGACGAGCCGCGCGCTCGGATAGACCGCCCAGATCGTCAACTCCTGCGGGAGCGTCGCATCGAGGGCGACGGGAACGAGCGCGCCCGCGCGGAATTCCTCGGCGACGTCCCAGGTGGACAGCAGTGCGATCCCGAAGCCGCCAAGGCAGGCCTCGCGCAGCGCTTCGATGCTGTTGCTGGCGAAGCGCCCGCCAACCCTGACGGTGCGCGGCCGGCCCTGCACCTCGAAGGGCCATGAGGTAGTGCCGCTGAGCACCAGGCATTCGTGATCCGCGAGGTCCTCGACCCGGGTCGGCGTTCCCGCCCGCGCGAGATAGGACGGGGCGGCGCAGAGCGTGCGCGGATTGGGCGCAAGCTGGCGGGCGATCAGGCTGGAATCGCGCAGGCGCCCGATGCGGATCGCGACGTCGATGCCGGCCGCCACGATGTCGACCACGCTGTCGGTCAGCTCGAGGTCGATGCGCAGACCCGGATTGGCGGCAAGGATGCCGGGAATGGCAGGCGATAGGATCTTGCGGCCGAAGGCGGCGGGAGCGGTGACCCGCAGCAGGCCGCCGACGCCCGATCCGGCCGAGGTGAGACTGGCGCGGGCGGCCTCCTCGACCTCCAGCATCGCCTGGGCATGGGGCAGGAACGTCTCCCCTTCCGGCGTCAGCGAGACCGACCGCGTCGTCCTGTGCATCAGCCGCGTTCCCAGGCGCCGCTCCAGCGCCGCAAGCCGCCGGCTCGCCACCATCGGGGTGACGCCCAGCCGCCGTGCCGCCCCGGAAAGGCTGCCGGCGGCTGCGGCCTGCACGAGCACCGCGAGTTCCTCCGTGTCCATGGATTATATCCTGATCCGATAAGCCGGCTTGTCCTGACCCGGGACTACACACGTCTATCGCGGAACTCTATTTCGGGAAAAGAATTCCCCGTTCGGAGATCCAAATGCCCTCTGCCAGCCTGTTCGCGCCGCTGCACCTCGGCGGCGTCGAACTGTCCCACCGGGTCGTGATGGCGCCGCTGACGCGCCTGCGCTCGCGCCAGCCCGGCGACGTGCCGCAGCCGCTGAACGCCCGCTACTACGGCCAGCGCGCCAGCAAGGGCGGCCTGATCATCACCGAGGCCACCGACATCTCGGCCGGGGCGCACGGCTATCCCGGCGCGCCCGGCATTTATTCGGACGAGCAGATCGCTGGCTGGCGGCTCGTGACGGATGCGGTGCATGCCAGGGGCGGCTTCATCTTCGCGCAGATCTGGCACACCGGGCGGGTCTCCCATTCCTCGCTCCGTCCCGACGGCGCTCAGCCGGTCGCCCCTTCGGCGGTGGCCGCGCCGGGCATGCACATGGACGCGCAGGGGCGGCCCGTTCCCTTCGAGGTGCCCCGCGCGCTCGGCGAGGACGAGATCCCGGCGATCATCGCGGATTTCCGGCGCGCCGCTGAGAACGCCCGTGTCGCCGGCTTCGATGGCGTGGAGATCCACGGCGCTAACGGGTACCTGCTGGACCAGTTCCTGCAGGACGGCACCAACCGCCGCGAGGACCGCTACGGCGGCCCGATCGAGAACCGGGCGCGCCTGCTGCTCGAGGTCGTCGATGCCGTGAGCGCCGCGTGGAGCGCCGACCGCGTCGGCGTCCGCCTGGCTCCGTGGGGGCGCGCCAACGGCATGCAGGACAGCGATCCCGAGGCGCTGTTCGGCCATGTCGCGGCGCAGCTCGGGACCCGCGGCCTCGCCTACCTGCATCTCGTCGAGCCGCGGGCCGACCAGAACAGCGACGTCAATGCCCTCGACCCCAACGCGCCGGATGCGGGCCAGCACTTCCGCAGCCGCTTCGGCGGCCCGGTGATCGGCGCCGGCGGCTTCACCGCCGAGACGGCCGGCAGGGCGGTTGCCGAGGGGCGCGCCGATGCGATCGCCTTCGGCCGCCTGTTCATCGCGAATCCCGATTTGCCGGAACGGATCCGGCGAGGGGCGGCGCTGAACCGCTACGACCGCTCGACCTTCTACGGCGGCGACGCGCGCGGCTACATCGACTATCCCGCGCTGGACGGATCGCAGGACGAGGCGGCCTGAGCCTCGTTCCGGTCACCGGGGGCCCCTTGGCGGGTGCGAGCGGGATCACCACCTCGGCCGGACGGGCGCCCCGGCGCGCCCGTCCGCCACCCCCGCCCAGGACAGGAGAGACCGTCATGAGCCAGCACCCCGCCATCGCATCTGGCCGCGCCGCCGTGATCACCGGGGCGGCCAGCGGCATCGGCCTTGCCGCAGCCCGGCGCTTCGCGGAGGCGGGAATGAAGGTCTGCCTCGCGGATATCGACGCGGCGGGCCTGGATGCCGCGGCCGAGGCGCTGCGCGCCGAGGTGCCGGGTGCCGAGATGATCACGGCGCCGACCGATGTCGCGAGCCTCGATTCCATGCGCGAGCTGAAGGCCCGCGCCTACGGCGCCTTCGGCGAGGTGGCGGTGCTGATGAACAACGCCGGGCGCGAGGGCGGCGGCGGGCTTTTCGGCGATCCCGGCCGCTGGCGCGACATCATCGAAACGAATCTCTGGGGCGTGGTGAACGGCATCCAGGTCTTCGCCCCCGCCATGATGGACCAGGGAGCGCCGGCCGCCATCGTCAGCACCGGATCGAAGCAGGGCATCACGACGCCACCGGGCGACACGGCCTACAACGTCAGCAAGGCCGGGGTGAAGGTCGCCACCGAGGCGCTCGCCCACGAGCTGCGCCAGGCGGAGGGCTGCCAAGTCACCGCGCATCTGCTGATCCCCGGCTTCACCTTCACGGGCTTCACCCGGGCGCGCGGCGTCACCGAGAAGCCTGCCGGCGCCTGGACGCCAGACCAGGTCGTGGACTTCATGCTCCAGGGCATGGGACGCGGCGACTTCTACATCCTGTGCCCGGACAACGACGTCACCCGGGAAATCGACGAGAAGCGCATCCTTTGGGCCGCCGAGGACGTGATCCGGAACCGTCCGGCGCTGTCCCGCTGGCACCCGGACTTCAAGGACGCCTTCGCCCGCTTCATGGAGTCCTGACGGCGGCGGGGCGTCGACGGCCGATCGCGGCGAGGGCCGCGAAGGCGAGCAGGATCGGGGGCAGCGTGACCCAGTTCACCGCATCCCATCCATAGCCCGCAAGGAGCTGGCCCGAGGAGAAGGACCCGACGGCCATCGTCCCAAAGACCAGGAAGTCGTTGAAGGACTGCACCTTGTGCCGCTCCTCCGGCCGGTGCGTCTCCAGCACCAGGGCAGAGGCGCCGACGAAGCCGAGATTCCAGCCGATGCCCAGCAGGATCAGCGCCGTCCAGAAGTGCCAGACGGAGATGCCCGCGAGGCCGGTGGCCGCGGCCGCCGCGGTGATCGCGAGGCCGGTCGCCACGACGGGGCGGGCACCGAACCGCGCGATCAGGCTGCCAGTGAAGAAGCTGGGGCCGTACATGGCGATGACATGCCACTGGATCGCCAGGTTGGAATCCGTGATCGGCAGGCCGCACATGCGCATGGCCAGCGGGGCCGAGGTCATGACCAGGTTCATCAGCGCGTAGGTGATGGCCCCGCACAGCACGGCCGCCACGAAGGCGGGCTGCCGCGCGATCTCCGCCAGCGGGCGCCCGGCGGAGCGGGCCGCCGTGACCGGCTTCGGCAGGTCGACGCCCGACAGCACCGCCATGGAAAGCAGGGCCGCCGCCGCCTGGCCGAGATAGCTTGCGGCGAACAGGTGCGGGGCCCAGAGATTCATGGTCAGGTTCACGAGCTGCGGGCCCAGAACCCCGGCGAAGATGCCGCCCGCCATCACCCAGGACAGCGCCTTGGGCCGGAAGGCGGGGCCGGCACCGTCGGCCGCAGCGAAGCGGAAGGACTGCACCACGGCCGCATAGAGGCCGCCCAGCAGCGTCGCCACGCAGAACAGCGCGAACGCCCCCCACAGGATGGCGAGCGCCCCGACGAGCCCGGCGGCGACCCCGCAGCCTGCGCCCGTCAGGAAGGCGGCCCGTCGGCCGTGTTGCCGGGCGATCCAGCCGGCGGGGAGGGTTCCCAGAGCCATTCCGACGACGAAGACCGAGAGCGGAACTGTCGCGTAGGCAGGGTCGGGCGCCAGGGTCGAGCCGACGATGGCGCCCGTCGCGAAGAGCACCGTCGCATTGGCACCACCGAGCGCCTGGGCAACGGCAAGCCGGATCACGTTGGCCATGGCGCGGTGCCCGGGCCCGTCGATCGCGGGCGGCACAGCCGCTCCCGTCATGATCCCATCCCCTCTCCGGCGGAGCCGCCCGAGGCGGTGCCGCGATTCCACGATTTCGGAGCGGAGAATGGCATGGCCGGGGCAGGCCCGCGCCCCCTTCTTTTGCTGGTCGGGCCCCCGCGGAGCGCGCGGGACGGCGGCTTTACGGCGCGGCCGGAGCGTGCGATGACGGCGCGTCGGACGAAGCCCGCCGCAGTATCGGATAGGACCATGAGCGATCGAGAAGACCAGGACGCCGGCCAGCCGCTGCTGGGCGCCGAGCCGCCCTCGGGCTTCCAGGGCGTGCTGGGCTACCGCCTGGCGGAGTGGCGGGACGGCGAGGCCGTGCTGACGATGGAGGTCGGCCCCCAGCACCTGAACCGGGCCGGGGTTGTCCATGGCGGCGTCTATGTCACGCTGATCGACACGGCCTCGGGCTTTTCCGGCTGCTTCTGCACGGTGCCGGGAAATGTCCGCCGCGTGCTGACCCTGTCGCTGACCACGAGCTTCCTCGGACAGGCGAGCGGCGGCGTCCTGCGCGCGGTGGGCAGCATCCGCGGCGGCGGCCGTCGGATCTTCGCCGCGACTGCCGAGGTGTTCGACGGGGACGGCAGGCTGCTGGCTATCGGCGAGGGCACCTTCCGGTACCGCAGCGGCAGCGAGAATTCCGAAGGCGTCCCCCTCCACGCCGATTGAGGCGCTGCCCTCAGCCGGCGACCAGCCGGATCCGCGCGTCGGCGCTGGTGCCTGCAATGGCGGCGCGTTTGTCACGCAGCGCCTCCAGCTTCGCTTCGAGCTTGCGGATCCGCTTGTCCAGCTTGCGCATCTCGCGCACACCCGCGACTGCGGCGATCTCGGTCCGGACGCGCGCGTTGATCTCGGCCTTCCGCTCGTCGGGAAGCTGCTTCCAGCCCTTGACCTCGGCGCGCGTTCGCAAGCAGCCCCGGCACAGGCCACCCTCGAAGCCGCAGCGCTTGACGCAGGGACTGCTTGTGTCGGCGGACGCTTTCATGCTCGACCTTCGGATTTCGCGAACAGAGCGCCGGCGCCGCGCACCGGCACGAAGGGCTTGTTGAGGCGCCGGCACAGGCGCTTGGCCCGCAGGCAGGCCTCGTGGCTGATGCAGTCGACGGGGCAGACGACCATGTCGGCCTGCTCGACCAGCCCGTCCAGCCGGCGCACGGTCTGCTCGAGCCCGCCGTCGTGGTGGAGCAGGCGGCCGTTGCGCCGCTCGACCAGAGAGCGCAGGTGCGGGATCGCGCCGGGCCGGCCGCCCAGGAACAGGATGCACTTGCCGTCGATGACGATGGCCGGGGCGGGGGCCGGGGAGGAGCCCGTCTCTGCCATACGGGGCTCGGCCGCGCGGGCAGCAGCGGCCGGCACGCCCTCGGATGCGGCGGCGCGGCCATCGATCAGCTTGCCCATGCGCTCCAGCGCTGCCTCGGCGACGCGCGCCCGGCTGCGTTCGGCCGCAACCCGCCGCTCGGCGAGTGCCAGCCGGCGCAGGAGATCCGCCTCGGCCGGGCGCGGGCCCGGCGGACGACGCGTCACCGCACCGACGGCGCCCGCGGCCCGGAGCTTGGCTTCGAGCGCCGCGATGCGCTCGTCGCGCTCGGCCTCGGCCTCGCGCTTGGCCCGGCGCAGCGCCGCCAACGCGTCCTCGAGCTCGGCGTTGCGCCGTTCGGCCTGGGCTAGCCTCCGGAGGCCCGAGCGCGCCTCGCTGCCGAGCAGGTGCGAGAGCATGTGCACCGTGCCGTAGGCCTCGGTCAGCAGGGCTTCCGGGACACCGCGGCGGCTCATCAGGGCCCAGTAGGCGCCGGCGATCCGGCCATTGACGGCGGCCGAGCGCCACATCTCCTCGAGCTCGTGGACCGGCGCCGCCGTGAAGCGGCGCACCTCGGGGCCCCAGGTGGTGTCCAGCACCTTGTTGATCAGCTTGGTCAGCCGGTCCGCGCGGCCCGACCCCGCAACCGCATGGCCGTGGATGCTGTAGTCGTCGGCGTCGGCGGCGGGTTTCAGCCCCGCCCGCGGCAGCAGGCGCCGGAGCGCCGCCATGCTGAGGCAGGTTCCGATGATCGAGCAGTGATAGCGCCCCGGAATCTCCCAGAGCTTCAGCCTGGGACCGCCGAGATCGGGAGAGGTCGAGCGCGGGCAGAGTTCGCACATGGCACGTCGCCGCCGCTGTTGCTGCCTTGGTGGTGCCGGCGCGGTGCGCCGGCGGAGGCAGCTTCCCCGCAGACAGGGCAGGCGGTCAACAAGAAAATGCAAATCATTCGCATTCGCGCCGCTGCCGTCGGCGCCGGCCCGATCGCCGGGGATCGCGTCAGGAGCGGTTGAGCCAGCGTTCGCGCAGCCGCTTCCAGTGTCGCTCCAGCCACAGGATGGACCGGCCGACCGGGCCCTGCAGGAAGGGGATGTCGACCGCCAGCAGCATCAGCCCCACGGGCAGCATCCAGAGCCCGAAGACGGGCAGAATCGACAGGACCGATCCAATGATGAGGACCACCCCCAGGGGCATGCGCACCCAACGGCCCTCGGGCTTGCGGAGCCAGCCGATGAGGCGGGAGACACGGTCCGGTACCTGGTCCTCGATGCGCTCGAAGGCCTGGTTCAGGGCTTCCTCGCCGCGGGGCGAAGCCCCGCTTTCGCCATCCCGAGACGACGCACCGTCGGGGGGATGTCCGCCTTGGGCGGCGGGCGCCTCGTAGACCCGGGCCAACGGGCGCCCGGTCAGGGGACGCGCCTCCGACGCCACGGTCTGGGCGGCGGGACCGGATTGGGGCTTCGATCCGTCGCTTCGAATGGGTGCCTCCTGCCGGGCTGAAAGGGTTGCCGCCTTCCAACGCCGTGGGGGCGCCCGTGTTCCCTGCAGCCCCGCGGCGGGCGGCGGTTCAGTCCCCGACGATCTCGGCCCAGAGGTCGACCACCACGGCACCCGAGACCGGCGGGCGTGCGCTGAACGGGTGAACCGGTCCGGACGGGGCGCCCGCGGCATCAAGCGGCGCGCGGATGCCCCAGAAGCCGAGATCGGCTCCGGCCGAACCGTAGCGGGTGTCCCGCGCCTCCACGACCGCGCCTCCGTCGGCGCCGGGAACCACCTGCCAGTGGAGGTTCCCCATGGCGAACCACGCGAAGAGACGGGCCTCGGGCGTGGCGGCCACCGCAGCGATGCGGGGATCGGCGTCGCGCGCGAACCGCTGCCACCGCACCGGCCGGTCGCTCAGGAACGAGCGGTAGCCCACCAGCACCGCCTCGGGCGTCTCGGCCACGATGCGGCGGTAGTATGGCTGGAACAGCGTCGGATACGCCGTCACGCGCGTCGCGTCGGGAAGGGTGTCCCGCGCCGCCGCCTCGATCCGGTCGTTGATTGACCATGCCATCAGCGTGTAGCCGGTCACCGCCACCAGCGCTGCGGCCGCGGCGTCCTGGGCGAGCCGTGGCCGGTTCCTGGCCAGGATTCCCACCAGCACGGCGGCCACGAGGAACAGGCTGTAGACGGGATCGATGATCGGCATCGCGTTGATGGCGAAGCGGAAGCGCGACAGCGGCGCCAGAAGCTGGGTCCCGTAGCTCGTGAAGAGGTCGATCGCCGGATGGGTGATCAGGGCCATGATGGCGAGATAGACCCAGGACCGCAGGCAGTCGGGCTGCTCGCCTGGCTGCTGTCCGGGTGGACCGGCCCGCCCGCGGCGGCCGGCCATGAGCCAGGCGAGCCAGCCGATGACGGGTCCGGCGAGCGGACCGAAGAAGACGGAGTGCGTGACGCCCCGGTGATGGAGCCAGGTCGCGAAGGTGCCGCCGATCCAGCCGGCGGCGACGTCGAGATCCGGCAGAAGGCCGATGACGGCCCCGGCCGCGATGGCGCGGCGTCCGAGCCGGCGGCGGAACCCCGCCTGTCCCACGGCGGCACCGAGCAGCATCTGGGTGAGGGTATCCATGGCGCGGGCCGTCCGGCTTCGGTCAGAAGGCGTGATGCCTAGCGCATCGTGCGGAAGCGCGCCACGCCGTCGCGTCCGGTCTCGGCGGCGATCGCGCCCTGGGCCGCGAGCAGAGCCAGGTGCGAGAGCGCCTCGCCCATCGCGAAGGGCAGGTCGTGCTCTCCCATGGTGCGCCGGAACATCACGCCCAGAAGCTCGAAGGCTGTGCAGCCGTCGCCCGCGCAGGCCTTGGCGACCTGGCGCAGCCGGTCGGCATGGTGCGCCTCGATGGCCCGGATCCGCGGCAGCAGACCGTCGAACGGCACCCCGTGGGACGGCAGGACCCTGACCCCGGCCGGCAAGTCGAGGAACGGACCGAAGGATCCCAGATAGGCCGCCAGCGGATTGGCTGCGGGCTCGCTCCAGACGACGCTGATGTTTGGCGTGATGTGGGGCAGGACGTGATCTCCCGCGATCAGAAGCCCGAGTTCGGCGCAGTAGAGGCACGCGAGTTCTGGGGAATGGCCGCGGCCGATGATCACGTGCCAGGTGCGCCCGCCGATCTCCAGGCTCTCGCCGCCGGCAATGGGAATGAAGGTGGCAGGAGGCTCGACCGCGCGGCGTCGGTAGAGATTGCCCCGCGCGCTCAGGCCTGCCGCCGCGGCGGCAGGCAGCCCGTGGCGCGCGAACAGCCGCGCTTGCCCGTCGCCGGCGATGGCGTCGGGCACGGCCCAAGCCTTGCGGGCGGTCTCGAACTCGGTGCGGGTCGTGACCAGCGGCACCCCGTGCGCTGAGGCGAACCAGCCGGCAAGGCCCATATGGTCGGGGTGGAAATGGGTCGCGATCAGGCGGCGCAGCGGCCTGCCGGCAGCAGGACCTTCGAGGATCCGGCGCCAGAGGTCCCGCGTCGGCCCGTTCGCCAGCCCCGCATCGACGAGCGTCCAGCCGTCACCGTCCTCCAGAAGCCAGAGATTCACGTGGTCGAGGGCGAAGGGCAGGGGCATGCGCACCCAGTGTACGCCTGGGGCGACCTGCCGCATGGTCCCCAGGGCGGGAACAGCGGCTCCGGGCCCGGCCGGGCGGGGCTGTTGGCGGCCGTCTTCTGTCGGGACGGGCAAGCGGAAGCTCCGTTATACGGATTGTTTGACACCTTCCTAACGAATCCCTCTGATGCCGTGAAGGATGGATCGCATGCGTTCCACGCGACGCCGCGCAGCGTCCGCGCCGTGGGACGCGACGCGCGACCGGCTGTTGGCGAGTGCCTCACCCCTATTCCTCCGCGGCGGGCAGGCCGAGGAGAAGGAGACGGATTTGGAAAAGCGAACCCTCGGCCAGACCGGAATCGCGGTGGCCCCGCTCTGCTTTGGCGGAAACGTGTTCGGATGGACGGTCGACGAGGCGGCATCGCACCGTCTGCTCGACGCTTTCGTCGAAGCCGGCTTCAACTTCATCGACACGGCGGACTCCTATTCGACCTGGGCACCCGGCAACCGTGGCGGCGAATCCGAGACGATCATCGGGACCTGGCTGAAGAGCCGGCGCAACCGCGACCAGGTCGTGATAGCCACCAAGGTCGGCTCGGAGATGGGGCCAGGCAGGAAGGGGCTGAGGCCGGCCTATATCCGGCAGGCGGTCGAGGATTCCCTGCGCCGTCTGCAGACCGACCGCATCGACCTCTATCAATCCCACTGGGACGATCCGGAGACGCCTTTCGAGGATACGCTCGGCGCGTACGGGGATCTGATCGACCAGGGGAAGGTGCGTGCCATCGGCGCCTCGAACCTGACGGCTCCGAGGCTGAGGGAGGCCCTGGATGTCAGCGCGCGTACGGGCCTGCCGCGCTACGAGACGCTGCAGCCGCGCTACAATCTCTACGACCGCTCCGGCTACGAGGGCGAGCTGGAAGCCGTGTGCCGCGATGCGGGACTCGGGGTGATCACCTACTACTCGCTCGCCAGCGGCTTCCTGACCGGCAAGTACCGCTCCGCCGCGGACGCCGGCAAGAGCGCGCGCGGCGAAGGCGTCGTCTCCAGGTACCTCGACGAGCGCGGCCGGGCCATTCTGGAGGCGCTGGACGAGGTGGCGGCGCAGCACAGGGCGACGCCGGCGCAGGTCGCCATTGCCTGGCTGATGGCCCGGCCGGGGATCACGGCGCCCATCGCCAGCGCGACGCGGCCGGAGCAACTCGCCGATCTCGCCGCCGCGGCACGTCTCGGGCTCGATGCCGCCGCCATGGCGCGGCTCGACGCGGCGAGCGCCTGGTCGTGATGCGGCCGTGGACCGGGAGACAACAGCGATGAAGCGAATAACCCTGCCGGATGGCGAGAGCGTTCCCGCGCTGGGCCAGGGGACCTGGATGATGGGGGAGGGACGGCGCAGCCGCGGCGAGGAGGTCGCGGCGCTCCAGGCCGGCATCGAGCGCGGGATGACCCTGATCGATACGGCCGAGATGTATGGCGACGGCGCGGCCGAGGAGGTCGTGGCCGAGGCGGTCGCCGGGCGGCGCGACGCGGTGTTCCTGGTCAGCAAGGTGCTGCCGGGGAACGCCTCGCGCGCGGGCGTCCGCCGCGCCTGCGAGGCCAGCCTGCGCCGGCTGCGCACGGACCGGATGGACCTCTACCTGTTGCACTGGCGCGGCCGCGTGCCGCTGGCCGAGACGGTCGAGGGGTTCGAGGCGCTGCGTGAGGCCGGCATGATCCGGCGCTGGGGCGTCTCGAACTTCGACCTCGAAGATCTGAAGGAGCTGGAGGGCGTGGCCGACCTCCGGAGCTGCGCCGCCAACCAGGTCCTCTACAACCCCGAGCACCGCGGGATCGAGTTCGACCTGATCCCCTGGCAGGCGGCGCGAGGGATGCCGGTGATGGCCTATTCGCCGGTGGGGCAGGGCGGCACCCTGCTGCGTTCGCGGGCCCTCGCGGCGGTGGCGGCACGGCACGGGGCGACGCCGGCCCAGGTCGCGCTGGCCTGGGCCATACGACACGAGGGGGTGATCGCGATCCCCAAAGCCGGCACTGCCGCGCATGCCGAGGAGAACGCCGCGGCCGCCGGGCTCGGCCTGACTCCCGATGATCTCGCCGAGATCGATGCCGCCCATCCGCCGCCCCGGCGCAAGCAGCCGCTGGCAATGCTCTAGGAGCGGGGGCGGCAGGCCAGGACCAGGTGACCCGGGATGGGTGCTCCGCGCTCCATGCGGATCGTCGTCGCCTCGAAGGCGAGGGGCTGCAGCCCCGCCATGGCCAGGGCGTCGCGAAGCCGGTCGGGCGCATGCCGGTACCGGCCGCTGGCGTGGAGCGTCCAGCCGGTCGCGCCGGCGCCGGCCGTGCCGTCCTCCGCGTCCTCGATGGAGACCGCGAGAATTCCGCCGGGGCGCAGTGCCGCCGCCGCGGCATGCAGCAGAGGAGCCGTGTCGCCGATATAGATCAGCACGTCGGCGGCAACGGCGACGTCCCAGGCCTCCGGCCGCGTCCGCATGAAGGCTGCGGCCTCCGCCTCGTGCAGCGCGTCGTAGACGCCCTTGCGGGCCGCCTCCGCCAGCATGCCGGGAGAGAGGTCCACTCCTTCGAGGCGGGTGGCGAGCGGGCGCAGCAGCGGTCCGCACAGCCCGGTTCCGCAGCCGATGTCGAGGATGGTGCCGGGCACCGGTCCATGGCCCGCCAGCAGTGCAGTCAGGTTCCGCGGCACGTCGTAGCCCAGCCCTGCGAGGTGCCGGTCGAAGCCGTCGGCCAGCCGGTCGAAAGTCAGCCGCACCCAGGAATCCCCGGGCAGGGCCGGCGCGGGCGCCCCGCCCAGCGCGGCCACGGTGTGGCCGGCCAGTGGATGCCCGGGATGGGCGGCTTCCCAGGCTCGGGCGCGCGCCACCGCCTCCTCCCCCTTTCCTGCGAGCTGCAGGCGGTACAGCGTGGAGCCTAGCAGTGCATGGGCCTCGTCCGGGCAGCCCGGCAGCGACAATGCCGTCGCCAGGGCGTCCGCGGCCTCGTCGTGGCGCCCCAGGGACAGCAGGGCCGCGCCAAGCTCGACCCGCGGAGCGGGATCGTCCGGCAGTGCCTCCGCCGCGGCCTCCAGCGGCAGCCATGCAAGCCCGGGGCGCCCCAGCGCGCGCTCGGAACGACCAAGCAGGAGCAGCGCCTGCGGATCCCGCGCGCGCAGGGTCAGCGCGCGGTCGGCGCAGCGCGCGGCTTGCGCGGCCTCGCCATCGCTGAGGAAGAGGAGGCCGAGTGCGATCCAGGCCGGCACGTCGGCGGGCGCCTCTGCAAGGCGCGTCGTGAGCGCCGCCATGTCCATATCTGCCCCGCCTGCCTGCCCGTACCGACCGTGGGGCGCGATCCTAGCGTCGGGCCGGCGACGGGGCGAGCGCAAGCGCCGCCTCGCCAGCTCAAGCGCTGCCGTGCGAGGGGAACCAAGGCGCATCGCGGCCGGTTCCCCAGCGGAACTCGCAAGCGCGACGGAGGCACACATGCGGACGAGTTTCCTGATACTTGCGGCCGCGCTGGCCGCGATCCCAGGGGGCCTGGCAGCCCAGACGGTCCTCGAGACCCAGCAGGAGCGCGGCGGTCAGCCGGTGCGGGATCCATTCGGTCCCGGAAACATGTCGGCCGAGGAGGCCGACCGCCTAATAGGCACGCGCGCGGTCGATCCCCAGGGGCGCGAAGTCGGCGACGTCGAGACGCTGCTGGTCGATCCCGACGGCCGCGTGCAGGCGGTGGTCCTGGAATGGGGCGGGCTGCTGGGGCTGGGCGAGCGGCGCGCCGTCGTGCCCTGGAACGAGATCCGTTTCGAAGGCGACCGCGCGACGGTCGCGCTGAGCCGCGAGCAGCTGGAGCGGCTGCCCGTCTACGATTCCGACGTCCCGTCGATCGCCGGCGTCGATCCGTCCCTGAAGCCGCTGCGCTGAGCCGGATCCCCGGCAAGCACCGGTGCGCCCCCGGCCTGAAGCCGGGGGCGCCAGGATCGCCGGGCGGCTCAGGTGAAGAGCCCGGATTCGCAGTACCAGCTGTCGAGTTCCAGCGGCACCCCTTCGGAAAGGCGCTGGAAGCGGGCGGCGCCGTAGACATGCCGCCGACGGTCGGCGCGCATGCGCACGCTGGCGAAGCGGCCGTCGGGAACCGGACTCTCCTCGAACCACAGGACATCGTCGGGCTCGCAGACGCCGTCCAGGAACCGTTCGAAGACCGCGGTCGCGACGCGCTCGAACGGCACCGAGCGGCCCCAGGGCCGCTCCTTCCGGACGATGACGACCGGTCGCGGCGCGAAGCGGATGGTGACGGTTCGCTCGGCGCACCTTCCGTTCTCGAGGGCGAGGCGTACCCGTTCCCTGACCACCCGCGCGCCAGACGAGGTCGCCAGCGGCGCCGGCGGCCAGGCGCTGTTCCTGCCTGAGCCGCCCGGTATCAGGTCGCGCCCTTCCAGGCGTTCCGCCACATGCCCTGCCAGGGTCACGATCTGGGCCCGGATCTCGGCCACGGCCGTGCTCTCCCAGAACCGCTCGCGCGTCAGCGGGCCGACGGCATAGAGGTTGGAATGCGCCCCTCCGTCCCCGCCGATCACGCGCCCTTCGGCCGTCGTGCCGATGCCGAGGCCGAGGTCCCCGGGCATCGCCAGGCCCGATGTCAGCATGGCGCTCAGCAACGGGTCCTCGGTGCGCGCGGGATCCATCGCAGGGCCCGTGCAGTTGATCACCCTGGCCACCGCGATGCTCGCCGGGACTCCGCCCCTGGATCGGTAGCCGACCGCGACGCCGTGCTCCTGAGGCTGGTACCGCTCGATCCGGCCCGTGTGGATCCGGAGCTGCCCGCGGGCGAGCGCGTCCGAGACCCGCGCGGCCACGCCAGGCGCCATGCGGTGCCGATGCACGTCCCACCACGGGCGCAGATGGCGCAGGAAGCGCCGCCGCTCGGCGTCCGGCAGGCCCTGCCAGATCGCGGGAAGATGCGGGCGCAGCGCGTCCACGGCGCTGCGCCAGTCGCCGCCCGCGGCCTCGGCGGCACGGGCCTCCTCGCGCAGCAGGCGCAGCAGTCCCGCGACGCCCCCGCCGAGGCGGCGCGGGTCTAGGGTCCGGGGTGCGATGAGGCCGGGGGTGTGCGGGCGCGGCAGCAGCCCGCGCCGCGAAAGCGCGTGCACGGGCCCCCGGTGTCCGTGGTCCAGCAGCGAGATCAGCGCGTCGACCATGCTGAGCCCTGTGCCGATGAGCAGGACGGGCGCTTCGGAGCCCAGCCCGTCGAGCGCTCCCGGCGCCCACGGATCGTTCCTGTAGAGAGGCGTGCGGTAGAAGGACGGGTCCTCCACCGGCGGCGGGACCGGCGGCAGGTTTCCGGCCGCCAGCGCGACCACCTCGGCCGCGTAGGTGCGGCCCATGGCGGTGGTGAGGCTCATCCCGCCCGGCGCCTCGGCCAGGGCGGTGACCTCGTCGGTCACGAGGTCGAGGCGCGAACGGCTCCCCTGGCGCCACACCGCCTCGCCCAGGAGGTGCTGGAGATAGGCGCCGTACAGCCGCCGCGAGACGAAGGCATCCTCGCCGACCTGATCCGGCAGGGAGGGGCAGAACCCCTTCGGCAGGGTCCGCAGCCAGTCCACGAAGTGGCCTGGACGGTCGGGGAAGGCGCTCATGCGGCCGGCCGGCGCGTTCAGGAGGTGGCCCGGGTTGGAGGTCGAATAGGCCATGCCGCGGGCGAAGGAGTGTCCCCGCTCGAAAAGGAGGACCTGAACGCCGTCGCGGCATCGCTCCATCAGGTGGATTGCCAGCAGCGAGCCGCAGAAGCCCGCTCCCACGATCGCGACCCTCGGCCTCGTGGTCATCGGACCGTTCTCCTGCGGGCGGAGGCGGGGAGCGGCCTGCGGCGCCGGTTGTACCATTGGTGCTGGGCCATTGCTGAACCTCCTGACAGGGGTTTCACGCAGTTCGACTCAGAAATCCGAGCGGCAATCTCTATAGATTTTGTAGGGATTTAGGGGCTGCTACGACTGCTGGAGGCTTCTCTGGCCATTGCCAAAGGCAAATTCTCACAGGCAGCCGGTCCGTCCGACTGGCGCGAGCCTGCGGCCATTCACCTTAACCGGCAAGGTCGAAGGCGGGGCAGTCTTGCTGATGGGATTACCCCCTGCGCTTCGACTTCATGCTGTAAGGAAGGTCCGAGTGGCCGGGCCGGAAAGGCGCCCGGGGGATCCGTGACGACTGTATATCCTGCACCCTGACCCGCCATTTCCGGGATCGGAACGATCCAGCGCGGGTGCCGTTGAGGGGCCATCCGCAACCAACGGAGCTGCCAATGACAGAATCCCTCTCCGGCCGGAAGATCGCCGTCCTTGCGACTGACGGCTTCGAGCAGGTCGAACTGACCGAGCCCGTGAAGGCCTTGCGCGCCGCCGGCGCCGATGCGCGTGTCGTCGCGCCGAAGGCGGGGGAGATCCAGGGCTGGAACCATCACGACCGCGGCGACAAGGTCCCGGTGGACGTCGCGCTCGACGCGGCCGATGCATCGACATTCGACGGCCTTCTCCTGCCGGGCGGCGTCATGAATCCCGACGCGTTGCGCATGGAGCCGCAGGCGGTCGAATTCGTTCGTCACTTCGTGCGGGCGGGCAAGCCGATCGCGGCGATCTGCCATGGGCCCTGGACCCTGATCGATGCCGACGGTGTGAAGGGCCACCGCATGACGTCCTGGCCTTCGCTGCGCAGGGATCTCGAGAATGCGGGCGCAAGCTGGGTCGACGAACAGGTGGTCGTCGATGGCGGCCTCGTCACCTCGCGCAAGCCCGACGACCTCGATGCCTTCAATGCCGAGATCGTGAAGCTGTTCGCCCGCGACACGCGGGACCTCGCGGCGGAGTAGGGTCTGAGTGGCGCCACCCCGGGCGTCACCCTGACCCGGGGTGCGGGCCAGGATGGCGCCTCTTCCCCGTGTCAGGGACGCGGGCCGGACACCTGCTCCGGCGGGGGCGGGGGCTCCATGGGCGGAACCGGGATCGGGCCCGGCGGCTCGTCCATGGGAGGGCGCGCGGGATCGCCCGGAAGCTCGGGGCCCGGCGGCGGCAGGTCGGGCGGCGTACGCTCGGGCGGGGTTGGAACCGGTCCGGTCATGAACGGCAATCCTTGTGTCGCATCCGGTTCTTCAACCGCGCCGGCCAAAGGTCATTACGAACCCGGAACGGCACTCAGGGCGCACAGGCGCAGTTCCGTGCGCGAAAGTACCCAGCCATCCAGGCGTACGGTGTCGCCACGCTCGAAGTCTCGCCGACAGGATTCTGCGACGATCTCCGCGAGATCCGCATCCGGCAGCCCCGCAAGGGCGGCCGCGCCGCCGGGGTGGCCGCCTGCGAGCGCGCGGGCGAGGATCCGCGGATCGGCCTCCCCGGGCTCGATCTCCAGGAACGCGCGGCCGACCCGCACGGCGCTGGCGCGCCGCGTCAGCAGGCCGCCGAGGCGGCGGGTCAGCACCTCCTCGGCAGGGGCGCCCGCCATGCCGA
Organism: Arenibaculum pallidiluteum; assembly: GCF_017355985.1. Taxonomy (GTDB): domain Bacteria; phylum Pseudomonadota; class Alphaproteobacteria; order Azospirillales; family Azospirillaceae; genus Arenibaculum; species Arenibaculum pallidiluteum. The sequence continues at coordinate 600,306 of NZ_JAFIQU010000001.1, read as the reverse complement.
TCGGCGTCGCGGCTGTGCCGATGCGCACCGTCGCCGCCGCGGCCGCGCCCACGACCGCCGTGCCGAGAAGCGCGCGCCGCCCGATCACCGTGCCCATGATCCGTTTCCCCGGTTCCCTTCGACCGCGACAGTCTGTCATGGCGGCAGGATCCGCGCCCCTCGGAAGGCGGGGCACCGCGGCCGGGGTAGCGATGCCGCGCCTTCTACAGGCAGTTCCGGACGATGCGATAGCACTGGCCGGGATCATCGCCCGCGCCGTAGCGGAGCTGCTGGACCACACCGTTGCGCACCGTGAAGGTCGCCTCGCAGGACCCGCCCGAACTCCCGCCGAACAGCGGGAAGCCCAGGCCCAAGCCAAGGCCGACGCCGCCCGATCCGCCGCCCACGCCGACCGAGGTGCTGGGGCCGCCGTAACCCACGCTGCGCGCGGCATAGGTCAGGAAGCGCGTTTCGCCCGCATCGGCGCTGCGCTCGGGCACGCCCGCGCAGGACAGCAGGCGCGCCTCGGGCATCCCGACCAGCCGGGTCTGGGCCGCGGTCGCCTGCTGACGGCTCTCGGTGTCGCCGGCGCAGCCGGCCAACAGCCCGGCCAGCAGTCCAAGCGCGACCGCGCGGCCGGACAGCGCGGGCGCGGCGGGGAAGGCGCGCGTCATTCGGGGATCTCCTAATCCGTCGTCGTTTAAACCCTTCCGTGCCATGGGGGGTTCCGCAACCGTCCGCAGGCTCTGCGTGTTGCAGGCGCAAAAGGAGTTTCCATGGATCTTCGTGTGCCGGACACGCGGGCGGCCGCGGGCGCGGGGCAGCCGGATCGGCTGCTGCGCCCGGGCGACACCTGCTGGCGCGTCGAGACGGCGCCCCGGGTGGCGCTGCTGGTCGATGCCGAGCGCTACTTCGATGCCCTCTACGAGGCGATGGGGCGGGCGCGCCATACGATCCGCATCATCGGCTGGGATTTCGACCCCCGCATCCGCCTGCGGCCCGACCGGCCGAAGGGCGAGGGCGGCGAGACGATCGAGGAGACCTTCCTGCGCTTGCTGGAGGCCAATCCGGATCTCTCGATCCAGGTGCTCTACTGGGACATGGCGCTCCCGATCGCGGCCCAGCGGCCCATGGTGCCGCTCGTCGTGCGCGACTGGCTGACGCCCGGGCGGCTCGCCTACCGGGCGGATTCCAACCACGCGCTGGGCGGCACGCACCACCAGAAGATCGTTGTGATCGACGATGCCCTGGCCTTCTGCGGCGGCATGGACATGGCTGCCGACCGGTGGGACACGGACGGCCATCTGGACGATGACCCCCGCCGGGTCGAGCCCGGCGGCAGGCCGTTCGAGCCCCACCACGACGTGATGATGATGGTGGACGGGGCGGCGGCAGGGGCCCTGGCCGATCTCTGGCGCGAGCGCTGGCGCCGCGGCACGGGCGAGGTGCTGCAGCCGACCCCCGCCGGATCGGATCCCTGGCCGCCCTCGGTCGAGCCCTATCTGCGCGACGTCCCCGTGGCCGTCGCGCGGACCGAACCCGGGCTGCCGGGCTACGAGGAAGTGCGCGAGATCGAGCGCCTGCACATCGAGGCGATCCTCTCCGCCAAGCGCAGCATCTACATCGAGAACCAGTACTTCGCCTGCACGCCGGTGGGCCTCGCGCTCGCCCGGAGGCTGCGCGAGCCGGACGGGCCGGAGGTGCTGGTCGTCTGCCCGGTGCACAGCCCGAGCTACTTCGACCACGCGGTGATGGATCCCACGCGCGACCGTCTGATCCGCCATCTCCGAAAGAACGACCGGCACGGCCGTTTCCGCGCGCTCGCGCCCCGTACCGAGGGCGGTGGTCCGATCATCGTGCATTCCAAGGTCACGATCGTCGACGGGCGGCTCCTGCGCATCGGCTCGGCGAACCTGAACAACCGCTCCATGGGCTTCGACACTGAGTGCGACCTCGCGATCGAGGCGGTTGGGCCGGATGCCGAGGCGCTGTCCCGCCGGATCCTGGCCTTCCGCAACCGCCTGATCGCGGAGCATCTCGGACTGCGCCCCGAGGTCCTGGCTCGGGAGATCCGCCGGCACGGCTCCATGATCGCCGCCGTCGATGCTCTGGTGCGGCCGAAGGGACGCAGCCTGAGGCCACTTGCGACGCGCGAGCTCGACACCTTCGCGCGCCTGCTGGTGGACTGGGCCGCGACCGACCCCTATCGCTCCATCACGGCCCATCTGCGGCGCAGGCAGGTGAATCTGCCCTTCGGCACCACGGCGGCAGCGGCCATGCTGCTGGTCGGTGGCGGCTTGGTGCTCGCGGCCGCGCTGGGCGCGCGGCGCGGGGCCGAGACGCCGCGCGGCGGGCGGGGACACGCCTCCCGGACGCCCAGGGGAGCGGCACGGCCGGTTACGCGCGAGCCCCAGCGCCAACCTGCGCGTCAGCCCGCCCGCCACGCCTCCGAGGGGCCGCGCCGGCCCTGACCCGTCATGCCCGGATCGCGGACGCTGCCGCCTGCGCTGCGGCAACGCCGCTGTCGTGGGCGCCGTGTGCGGTGCCATAGGCGTCGGCCGGCAGCGCCTCGCCGGCGATGAACAGCCGGTCCAGCACCGGTGCCGAGAGGGTCGCGCGCCCATCGGCGCCGCCTGGGCGGGCGAAGGAATAGGCGCCCAGCGAGCACGGGTCGGCGACCCAGGAAGAGGCTGCGGCGGGACGGAGCGCCGTGCGCACGGACGAGCCGAAGATCCCGGCCAGCTCGTCCAGGGCGAATGCGGCCAGTGCAGGCCGGCCGCTGGCCTCCAGGTCTCTCGCCAGCTCGCCGCCGAAATAGGCCTCGACCAACGGCCGACCCAGCGGTTCCACGATGTATGAGCCGGTCCGCGCCCGCTCGAAGCTGCCCAGCAGCGTCGTGTCGGGGGCGAGATCCCATGGCCGCCCCTCGACCTCCAGGAACAGCTTCGCCACATGCCCCATGTCGAGCCCGTCCAGTGCGGACAGGATGGCCGGCGGCAGGCCGGGGACGATGCGGATCGACCCCGCCTTCAGCACGCCGATGGGCACCGTCAGCACGACCGCCCCAGCCTCCAGGCGCCCGCGCGGGGTCTCGACCAGGCAGCGGCGGCCGGACAGGTCGATCGTCGTGACCGGCGCGCTGTAGACGACGTCCAGCCCGTCCGCGTGACGGGCGATCAGAGTGCCGTAGCCGGCCATCACGCGCCTGTTGGGGCCCTCAGCCTGATAGCGTGCGATATCGACCGCCGAGACCACGTCGATCCCGGCACCGTTGATGAACCCTGTGATCGCATCGAAGGCGGGCCGCCAGCGGGCCCCGTCCGGTGGAAGCACCGCGGCCACTGGAGCATCGGGACCTCGTCCGGCGGCGGCAACGGCGTCCCAGAACGCATCGAAGGCTCGGCCCATCTCCGCGCGGTCGGCCGGGGAGAGCTGATGGCGGCCCATCCGCTCTCCCCATTCGGGCTCCTTGGCGTCGATGGCGAAGCCAAGCTCGCGCGCGGCGGCAGCCCAGGCATTCCGCCGGGCATCATGGAGCCATTCGCAGCCGAGATCCGCGGGAAGCTGTCCGATTTCGACGGTATGGGCCCGTCCGCCCGGACGCCCCCGTGCCTCGATCACGACCGTGGCGATCCCGAGCTTGCGCAGCGTGCGTGCCGCGGCGAGCCCGGCCGCGCCTGCTCCGACCACCGCCACCTCGACGCTGATCATGATGTCTCCCTCGGCACTGGTATTGCGGAACCGCGAATTCGGACGGGTCGTTCCCTACTCTCGGAGAATGATCGGACCGACCGCTTGACGCCCAACTTGATTTCAGTCGTCATGAGGCGGACCTGACGCACAGGAGCGTTCCAGCCATGCAACGTAGTCTCGCCGATCTCCGCGTGCTGGTCGCCGAGGACGAGAGCCTCGTTGCGCTCGACGTCGAGTGCATGCTCCAGGATCTCGGCTGCCAGGTCGTCGGCCCTGTCGCCTCGGTGGAGGAGGCGGCCGAGCGCGCGGCCACTGAGAAACTCGATGCCGCCATCCTGGACGTGAACCTGCGCGGCCAGCGCAGCTATTCCATTGCCGAGCAGCTGGTTTCCCGAGGGATCCCCGTGATCCTGGCCTCGGGCTACGACGACGCCAAGCTGTTCCCCGAGAACCTGCGCTCGCTTCCGCGGCTGATGAAGCCCTATGACGAGGGCGCTCTGGCCCAGGCCGTGGCGGCGGCGCTGACCCCGGCGCAGTGACGCGGCGCTGCGGCGCGTCACGCGCGGTGACGGCGCACGGTCCCGCCGTGCTAAGGTCGGCGCAACGATCCGACCGCTCCCGGCCCTTCCGGCGTGACACGACGCAAGAATCCCAACCAGTTCGACCTTTTCGGCACGCCCCCGGCGTCTGAGGGCACAGCGCCTGACGGCCAAGGGCCGGTTCCAGGTGCCGTGGCCCCGAGTGGCAGGGACCCGGCCGGAAGCTCGGCCGAAACGCGCGCCGCCGGCGCTCCCGCGCCGCCGCGCGGCGTCGCCGAGCTGCGGGACGACGTGCTGATCGACCTGCTGACGCTGCATCTCTACGGCCGGCCACCGGCCGAGCCGTCCCTGACCGCCCTGGTCGAGGAGCTGGCCCGGCGCGGCGAGCGCCGGGCCATGCCGCTGCTGCTGCGGGCGTGCCGGATCTTCGCGGACGAGACCGCCGGCCAGGCCGCTCCCGAGCTGCTGGCGGCGCTCGGCGCGCTGGGCCGGATCGGCGTGGCCGAGGCGGGGGAGCCACTGGCCGGGCTGGTGTCGGAGGGGCGTTTCGGACCGGCGGGCACCGCTGCCGCGGTCGCGGCGCTCGCGGATCTCCGCCATCGCGGCGCGGCAGGGCTGATCCCCGGCCTCGCGGCCCATCCCGAGGCCGGCGTGCGCAAGGCCGCCTGCCGCTTGGCGGCGGCGCTCGGCCGTCCCGAGGACCTGGAGGCCGTGCTGCCGCTGGCCACCGATCCCGACCGCACGGTCGCCCGCGCTGCGGCGCTCACGCTCGGACGGCTCGGCCACCGGCCGGCCAAGGGCGCGCTGGAGGAGCTGCTGGTGCGATCCACGCCCTCGGACCTGCCCCTGGTCGTCGAGGCGCTGCTTCCCGTGGCCGACGAGGACACGGCCGTGGTTCTCGGCCGCGTCGCCGAGCGGTCGGACGAGGCGGGGCGGCTGGCCATCGCCGAAGCCCTGGGGCAGCTCGGCCAACTTCCGGCGGCGGTGGCGGTTCTCGGCCGCCTCGCCCGGGACGTGAAGCCGTCCGTACGCCTCGCCGTCGCGGCAGCGCTCGCTCTCCACGAACCCGACGAGCGCACGGGCGCGGTGCTCGGGGCGCTCGCCAGGGACCAGGACGCGGCGGTCCGCGCCGCCGCGGAGGAGGCGCTGAAGGCCTACGAGGCTGGCTGGTAGCGGGCGACCGGGGGGATGGGGGCGCGATGCGGCGCGGGATGCATCAGCCCGCGAAGAGGGGCTCGTGAATGCCGCGGATCCCGGTCTCGACCGCGAAGAGGCCGCCGGCCTGCGGCTCGCGCGCGAGCTGGCCGGCATCCAGTCCTTCGCGCGCCGTCGTGACATACAGCGTCGTCAGGTCCGGCCCGCCGAAAGCGGGGCAGGTGGTGCGGGATGCGGGCACCCGCACCTCCCGCTCGGGCGTGCCGTCCGGCGCGTAGCGCACGACGCGGCCCGCGCCCCATTCTGCGTTCCAGAGATAGCCCTCGGAATCGACCACCGACCCGTCGGGATTGCCGGGGCCGGGGGGAAGCGCGTGGAACAGCCGACGCTCGCCCAGGGCGCCCGTCGCCGGATCATAGGAATGCGCCCAGATCTTCCGCTCGGGCGTGTCCGTGAAGTAGAGCGTGCGCCCGTCGGGCGCGAAGCACAGGCTGTTGGAGATCCGAACCCCGGGAATTAGCCGCTCGACCGACAGGTCGGGGTTGAGGCGCCATACTGCGGAAAGGGCGGCGTGCGGCTCGTTCTCGTCCATTCCGCCGGCGACCAGCCGGCCCTGACGGTCGCAGCGCCCGTCATTCAGCCGGGTGCTCGGCTGGTCGGGCTCGAACGGATGCAGATGGCGCAGCGACCCCGAGACTGGATCCCAGAAGGCGAAATGGCCGGCGAAGCCGACGACCAGCGTGCCGTCGGCGCGGAAGGCGAAGCAGCCGATCCGGTCCGGGGCATCCCAGCTTTGCCCCTGGCCACTGGCGGGATCATAGGACCACAGGCGCCGGCCGTGGATGTCCGTCCAAAACAGGGCGCCGTGCGCTGCGGACCAGACCGGCCCCTCGCCGAGCCGGTTTGCGCAGTCCAGGACGAGGCGGGCCTCGGCGGCTTCAGGCATCTGGAATCTCCCGTCGGGCATAGGGCTCAAATCCGCCCCGGCCGCTATTAGCGCCCAAAGCGCCGGCACGGGAAAGGCCCCGGTTGGCGGAGACGCCGTGCCACGGCCGCGGCGTTGACCGTTGGGTTCTGCCATGCAAGCGTGCCGGACCGCCGAGAGCGGACCGAGACCAGGAGGATGCCGCCCCGTGGACGCTGCCGTGCCCGCCATCGTGGAGATCGCCGCCGGCCCGATCCGGCTCGAAGCCTGTCCTGAGCTCGGCGGCGCCATCACCGCTTTCTACGGGATGCATGAGGGGCGGCGCCTGGACTGGCTGCGTCCCGCGACCCCCGAGGCGCTGGCCGCGCGCGAGCCGCTCGGGATGGGCAGCTTCCCCATGATCCCCTTCTGCAATCGCATCCGCGGCGGCCGCTTCACCTTCGAGGGCAAGGAGGTGCGCATGGCTGCGAACCACGCACGCTCGCGCCATGCCCTCCACGGGCTTGCCTGGCAGCGATCCTGGTTGCTGGAAGCGGGCTCGGACGCGCGGATCGCGATGACGCTGGACCACGACCCCGACAAGGGCGTCGACCCCGATTCCGGCACCTGGCCCTGGCGGTTCTCCGCGCGCCAGAGCTACGCCCTCGCGCCCGACGCGCTGACGATCTCGATGGCCGTCACCAACACCGGCGGCGTGCCCATGCCTCTGGGCTTCGGCCACCATCCCTATTTTCCGAGGACCGCGCGGACCAGCCTCCGGGCTGGGGTTTCGGCCATGTGGGCCACCGACGACGAGGTGCTGCCGACCCGCCTGGAGCCGGGCGGGGTCGCCGACCGGCTGGCAGCCGGGCTGCCGCTGGCCGAGGCCGATCTCGACAACAACTTCACCGGATGGGACGGTCTGGCCGAGATCCGGTGGCCCGAGCGCGGCGCTGCGCTGCGCCTGACCGCCGGGGCGCCGCTGAAGTTCCTGGTGGTATACGCGCCCGGCGACCAGCCTCTGCTGGCCGTGGAGCCCGTCAGCAACTGCACGGACTGGCCGAACCTGCGCGAACTCGGCGCGGACAGTGTCGGCGGCATGATCCTGGAGCCCGGCGCCACGGCCGAGAGCTGGATCCGTCTGGAGCCGCGCCTGGAGGTCTGACCTCTCCCGGGTTCGTACCGAGGCCATCCCGTTTTTGGCATGGCTCGGGGCCGAGTACGAATTGGACGGTTATCTCAGCCCCTTGCTACCGTCCGTATGCCGAACGATCGCGGAAGAGTCCGCGCGGCCGGCGCACGGAAGCGGGAGCGAGGCATGAGCGAAAAGGGCCGCAGGCTGCGTAGCGCCGCCTGGTTCGGGCGGCGCGACAAGAACGGCTTCATGTACCGGAGCTGGATGAAGAATCAGGGGCATCCCCATGACCTCTTCGACGGGCGCCCGGTTATCGGCATCTGCAACACCTGGTCCGAGCTGACGCCCTGCAACGCGCATTTCCGCGAGCTCGCCGAATGGGTCAAGCGCGGCGTCTGGGAGGCCGGCGGCTTTCCGCTGGAGTTCCCCGTGATGTCCCTCGGGGAATCGCAGCTCCGCCCGACCGCCATGCTGTTCCGCAATCTCGCCTCCATGGACGTGGAGGAGTCGATCCGCGGCAATCCCATCGATGGCGTCGTGCTTCTGATGGGCTGCGACAAGACGACGCCGTCGCTGATGATGGGAGCGGCGTCCTGCGATCTGCCGACGATCGGCCTGTCGGGCGGCCCGATGCTCAGCGGCCGCTACAGGGGGCGCGAGCTCGGATCCGGCACCGGCATCTGGCAGATGTCCGAGGAGGTGCGGGCCGGCCGCATGTCGATGGACGAGTTCATCGCGACCGAAAGCTGCATGCACCGCTCCAAGGGCCATTGCATGACCATGGGAACGGCCTCGACCATGGCCTCGATGGTCGAGGCGCTCGGCATGAGCCTGCCGGGCTCGGCCGCGATTCCCGCGGTGGATGCCCGGCGCAACACGGTCGCCCAACTGACCGGGCGGCGCATCGTGGAGATGGTCAAGGAGGATCTCGTGATGTCGAGGATCCTGACCCGGGCGGCCTTCGAGAACGCGATCCGCGCGAATGCCGCGATCGGCGGCTCCACCAACGCCGTGATCCACCTGATGGCGCTGGCCGGCCGCATCGGCGTCGACCTGAAGCTCGACGACTGGGACCGGCTGGGCAGCCACGTCTCCTGCATCGTCGACCTGCAGCCCTCGGGGCGGCACCTGATGGAGGACTTCTTCTATGCCGGCGGAGTGCCGGCCGTGCTGCGGGAGCTGCTGGGCGCGGGCCTGCTGAACGCCGAGGCCCTGACCGTCAACGGCCGCACCATCGGCGAGAACGTGGCCGAGGCCGAAAACTGGAACCGTGAGGTGATCCACGCCTACGACCAGCCGTTCAAGCCGGAATCGGGGATCGCGGTCCTGCGCGGCAACCTGGCCCCATCGGGTGCGGTGATCAAGCCTTCGGCCGCCAGCCCGCACCTGCTGACCCATCGCGGGCGGGCGGTGGTCTTCTCGTCCATCGAGGACTTCCGCGCGCGCATCAACGACGAGGCGCTGGAGATCGACGAGACCTCCGTGATGGTGCTGCAGAACTGCGGCCCGAAGGGCTATCCCGGCATGGCCGAGGTCGGCAACATGCCGTTGCCCCCCAAGGTGCTGCGCAAGGGCATCACGGACATGGTCCGCATCTCGGATGCGCGCATGAGCGGGACAGCCTACGGAACCGTCGTGCTGCACGTCTCGCCCGAAGCCGCCGCGGGCGGTCCGCTGGCCCTGGTCAGGGATGGCGACTTCATCTCGCTGGACGTGCCGAACCGGACCGTGACGCTGGAGGTTCCGGACGAGGAGCTGGCCCGCCGCAGGGCGGCCTGGACGCAGCCCCCGCTCCCCGAGCGTGGCTGGGCCCGGCTCTACGTGGAGCGCGTCATGCAGGCCAGCGACGGGGCCGACTTCGACTTCCTGGTCGGCGGCAGCGGCGCCGCGGTGCCCCGCGACAGCCACTGAGGCCCGGCACGTTCAGCGCGGGACCGACCGGATCCCACCGCCGATTCCGAACTCCTGATCCGGCCCGGGCAGCCCGTCCCGCGCGACTGCGCCGAGCAGGTGCTGCTCGACCGCGGCGTACATCACCTGAGCCGGGGGCGAGAGCGGCCGCCCCCGGACGGTGACGAGGCCGAAGGGCTCGACGCTCAGCGGCTCGTCGAGCTGCAGGATGCGGAACGCGCCGGCCTTCAGGAACAGCTCGGCCACGGGGATCGCCAGCGGGGCGATGGCGTCCGTCTTCGCTGCCATCACCAGGGTCATCAGGATCGAGCCCGTGTTCAGCACCCGAGTCGGGGCCGGAAGGCCATGGCGGCGAAGCATCGCCTCCAGGCTGCGGCGAAGCAGCGAGCCCCTGGGCTGGAGCACCCATTCCTGGTCTGCGAGGTCCTGCGCGCTTACGCGGCTGCGCGCGGCAAGCGGGTGCTCGGCGCGCACCATCAGGCAGGCCTGCTCGGGCCCGATCTCGCGGTATTCCAGCGGCGCCGGGTCCAGTCCCGCGGGGATCCTGGCGATGGCGAAGTCCAACCGTGAAGCGAGGAGCCGCTCCACCAGCACGTCGCTGGTCTCGATATCCACCGAGACCTGGAGGCGCGGCATGCGCCTGCGGACGGCCCGGACGGATTCCACAACCGCATCGACCGCGGGCGCCATCACGGTGCCGATCGCTACCGTCCCGCCCTGGCCTGCGCTCAGCGCGGCGATCTCCTCGCCGGCCTGGCCGAGCTCCGAGAGCATGGTCCGGGTGCGGCGGATCAGCGCCTCGCCATAGGGCGTGGGCTCGACGCCGCGGGCCAGGCGCTCGAACAGCGGGACGCCGACGATCTTCTCGATCTCGCCCAGCATCTTCGATGCCGCGGGCTGCGACAGGTTCATCTCCTCGGCCGCCCGCTGCAGCTTGCGGTGGTCGTCCAGCGCCACGATCAGGTTCAGGTGCCGCAGCTTCAGCCGCGTGCGCAGAAGCCGCTCGGCCGGGGCGGGCCGCGGCGGCACGGAAGCGTCGCCCGCCGTGCCAGGCGGGACCACCCGTTCCGTCATGCCGTCCGATCCGTCATGGCTACCCTTGCGCGCATGGGCTGCAGTATCGTCCGGCGGCCCCGCCCGCGCCAGCCGGATCAAAGGCCCTGCCGCGGGTTGCCGTCCCCAGCGCGTGAGGATGCGGGGCCATGGCTGTTGAGCCCTGCCGGCGCCGCTCCGGGCAGCGGCTCGTGCCGGAAGGTCCGGCCGTCCTGGAAGATCCGGATCCTTCCGCCATCCAACCCGAAGGCTGGGGTTCTCATGACTGGGCTTCTCATGAGATGCTGTCTCCTGATCGCAGCGGCGGCCATCCCGGCGGCATCGCCGGGTCTGGCGCAGGGCGATCCCGGGAAGTACCGCGTCGTGGGCGGCGCGGGGCTGGTGACCTGCCAGGACTGGCTTCGGGCCCGCGAGAGCGGCGGCGTCGTGCTGGCGCAGATCGAGAGCTGGGTGGCGGGTTATCTCTCGGCCTACAACCGCCATGTGGCCCCCGACGGCAACATCCTGGCCGGACGGGACCCCCAGAGCCTTCTCGACTGGGGCGAGAAGTTCTGCCGGAAGAATCCGGCCATGACGATCGCCGCCGCGTCGGATGCGATGGTGTTCGAGCTGAACCGCGCCAAGGAGAAGAAGTGAATGCGATGGGTCTCCCTGCTCCTGATCGGGGCCAGCTTGTCGGGCTGCGGTGCCGTGGCACTGCCGTTCCGGGCGACGGCGGACGTCGCCCGCGTGGTTCCCGTCGTCGGTGATGCCGTCGCCGTCCCCTTCGACGCCGTAGGCGATACGATCGACTGAGAACCATAATCCCTTGCCGGGAACAGGACCCGCCGGTCAGGCGGTCGCTTGGCGCTCGGCCCGGCGGGCGGTGGCGCGCATCGTCACCACCGTGAAGCCCGCGGCCAGGACCGCGTTCAGCAGCGCCGTCGCGACCGACGCCCAGCCGGCGCCGATCAGCCCCATCAGGTGCAGCAGCCAGGCCATGGACGCGAAGAGCGTTCCATTGATCACGACCGACAGGCCGAGCAGCACGCCGGGCCGACCCAGGGCATAGAGCACGGGCTCGGCCGCGAAGACCGTCACCGAGATCGCCGTGCTCAGCATCAGGAGCGTCAGGACCGGAGTCGCGGCGACGAACTCCGCACCGAACAGGAGTCCGACGACCCAGTCCCCGGCCAGCACGATCACCAGGAACAGGGCGGCGCCCACGGCCCCGGCCATCATCCCCGACCTGACCGCGATGCGCCCGAGGCTGCGCCAGTCCCGTGCGGCGGCAAGGCGCGTCAGGTCCGGATAGATCGCCTGGTTCAGCAGATCGACCGGCTTGCCTAGTCCCGTCCCGATCTCGCGCGCGACCTTGTACAGCCCGGCCGCGGCCGGGCCCACCAGCCCGCCCACCAGGAAGACGGAGACGTAGTTCGGCACCAGCGCCAGGGTCGAATGGACGTTCGAGATCGCCATGAAGCGCCAGATGCCGGGATTGGGGCGCGAAAGGCCGCGCAGGTCGCGGGTGAACCCGGCCAGCAGCTCCTTGCCCGCGGCCTGCCGCCACGCCATCCAGATCGCCACGGCGGCGCCGGCATAGCCGGCGACGAACCACACGACCAGGTAACCCCCGAGCGGCGCCTCCAGAAGGAACGCGACCGCAGAACCGACAAGCCGGACGGCCGGGGTGACGACCACGTGCCGGGCCAGCAGGTCGAAGCGTCCGAACAGGCGCAGCATGCCCTTGGGCGTCGCGATCGCGTTGGCGAGGGCCAGGGGTGCAAAGCACTGCGCATAGAAGACGATGCGCTCGTCCCATTCCAGGAAGCCCGCGACCGCGGGCGCCAGCGCGACGGCGAGCAGCATCGCCAGCACCGCGCCGGCGACGTCCATCAGCGAGCCGGCCTTGAGCACGGCCTGGAAGGCGGGAAGATCCTCCGCGCCGAGATGCTTCACGCCGTAGTGGATCACCGCCTGGTTGGACTGCACCGTGGCAAAGCCCGACAGGAACTGAACATGGGTCTGCAGCAGGGCGAAATACCCGAACTCGACGGGGCCGAGGCCGCGGGCGATCACGGCGAAGGTGGCGAGCTGCATCACACCCGTCAGCACCTTGCTGCTCAGCAGCAGGCCGACATTCCTCAGGGCCCGCCCCAACATGCCCGCGGGCTGCGCCATTTCATCGTCCTTTCCGGGCCCCGTTGTTGCCTCGGATACTGAGTGCTAGGTTCAAAGTCCAGCCCCGGAAGGCCACAGGCCCGCCCGGTTCCCTCCGCCGATGCCGGGTCCATCCGGCCGGACCCTTCGCCGCCAGCATGCTGATCGATCTCAGAGAGCTCTCCGAGCCGCAAACCTTCGACGTGCCGGTCTGCATCGTCGGGGGCGGGGCGGCCGGAATCACCCTGGCGCGCCGCCTTCTCGCCCATGGGCACACGGTCATGCTGGTGGAGAGCGGCGGCATCGACTTCGAGCCCGGCATCCAGGCCCTGGCCGGCGGATCGTCGAGCGGCGAGCCCTACTACGATCCCGGTGACGTCAACCTGCGCATGCTCGGCGGAACCACCCCGATCTGGGGCGGCCGCTGCGCCGAGTTCGATCCCATCGACTTTGCGCCGCGCCCCTGGGTTCCCGACAGCGGCTGGCCCATAGCCCGGGACGAGCTGGCGTCCTATTACCGCGAGGCGGCGGCGGTGCTCGAGATCACGCCGCCGGCCGAGGGCCGCGCGGCGCTGATGCAGGCGCTGCCCGTGCTGCGCGCGCTCGACGGCGACACGCTGAGCGTCGGCTGCTGGAGCTTCGACGACAAGCCGAACCGCTTTACGCTGGCGAATATCCGCGACGTCGTCGACCATCCCCGGGCGAGGCTGCTGGTCCATGCGACGGCGACGGGGCTCGAGCTCTCGCCCGACGGGCGGCGCATCCTCTCGGTAACGGTCGCGGACATCCGCGGCGGCAAGGCCAGCATCCGCGCCGGGCGCTTCATCCTGGCCCTGGGCGGGATCGAGACGCCGCGCCTGATGCTGGCGTCCAACGCCGTGGCTCCGGCCGGCGTCGGCAACGACCACGACCTGGTCGGCCGCTATTTCATGGAGCATCCGCACGCGCGGGGCGGGCGGCTGGAAAGCGAGGCGGCCTGGCAGCTTCTGGCGGCGTTCGGCCGCACCCACCGGGTCGGAGGGACCCGCCATGCCGCCCTCCTGCGCCTGCCGGACGAGGCGCAGGCGCGTCTCGGCACGTTGAACTCGGCCTTCACCCTGGGCGCGCGCCAGGGCGAGCGCGACGCCCAGTTCTGGGCGATGAAGACCTACAACGCCATGAAGCACCGCCTGGACCCCTCGGCGACGAACCGGCGGCTGTGGCGCGCGGTCAAGGGTGGGGCGCTGTGGCTGCACGAGCGGGTCGATCCGCTGCGGCCATGGCTGCTGGTGAAGTCCCGCCGGCGCGAGCTCGCCCTGATCGTGCGCGCCGAGCAGGCGCCGAACCCCGACAGCCGGATCCGCCTGGGCGGTGAGCGCGACGCCCTGGGCGTGCCGCGGATCGATCTCGACTGGCGCCTGACCGAGCTGGACAGGCATTCCGTGCGCATGCTGGTGACGGCGATGGACCAGGCGCTGCGGGGCCGCGGGCTCGGCCGGGCCATCCCCGCGGCATGGCTCGAGGATCCGACGGTGCTGTGGCGGACCGATCCGCTGATCAGCGCCCACCCGATCGGGGGCTATCATCACATGGGCACGGCGCGCATGGCGGAGACGCCCGGTCGCGGCGTCGTCGACCGCGACTGCAAGGTGCACGGGATCGAGAACCTGTACGTGGCGGGCAGCGCCGTATTTCCGACCTCGGGTTGGGCCAACCCGACCTTCAGCATCGTCGCCCTGGCCTTGCGCCTCGCCGATCATCTGGATTCGTTGTCTCCGGCCTCCGTGCAGTGAGGCCGTTCGCAAGGAGCTTTTCGTGAAAGCCATCATTCTCAGCGCCGGGCAGGGCAAGCGGCTTCTGCCCCTGACAGAAACTCGCCCCAAATGCCTGCTGCCACTGGGCGGCCTCACCCTGCTCGAATGGCAGTTACGGGCGCTGTGGGCCAACGGCTTCGACGACGTCACGGTCGTCGTCGGCTTCGCCGCGGAGAGCGTGGAGGAGATGCTTCACGGCCTGGCGCTCCCGGGAATGCGGGTCCGGGCGCTGTTCAACCCGTTCTTCAGCGTCGCCGACAACATCGGCAGCTGCTACGTGGCGCTGTCCGAGATGACCGGCGACTTCCTGCTCGTGAACGGCGACACCGTCTTCGAGCCCGCCGTGCTTGCCCGGCTGCTCGCCCAGGCGACGGCGCCGGTGACGGTCACCATCGACCGCAAGGCGCAGTACGATGCCGACGACATGAAGGTGTGCCTGGACGGGGGGCGCCGGCTGCGCGCCATCGGCAAGACTCTGCACCTCGACAGCGTCGACGGAGAGTCCATTGGAATGCTGCTGTTCCGCGGCGATGGCGGGGCGCGCTTCGCCCGTTCCCTGCAGGAGGTCCTGCGCGAGCCCGACGGGCCGCGCCGCTGGTATCTCTCGGCGATCGACCGCCTGGCCCAGGCCGGGGACGGCGTCGAGGTCGTGTCCATCGAGGGCCTCCATTGGGGCGAGGTCGACTTCCCCGCCGATGCCGAGCGCGCACGGCGGCTTGTCGAGGGCTGGCTCGAATCCGGGCGCTTCGAGCGCGGCCGGACGCCCTGACACGGCGCCGGGGCGGCGTCCACGACCTGTATTGGAGTGATACACGCCGTTTTGCGGCTCACCGCAGGCGCCAGGCTGCATAGGATCGTCATCGCGGCGCGACGGATCACCCGTCGCCAGCGATGGAAGGGAAATCCCCATGCGCCTGGTCTCGACACTGGCGGCGATCGCCGCATCCGTTCTCATCGCCACGACCACGCCCGTCTCCGCGGAGAGCATCCTCGTCTCGGAGCGCTTCAACTCCGCGACGTTGGGCCGGGACTGGGCCTACAATCTCTACCTGCCCGACGGCTACGAGACCGGGCAGCTCCGCTATCCCGTCCTGTACCTGCTGCACGGGAATGCCGGGAACGAGAATGACTGGGCGGTCAGGGGCGGGATCCAGCGCACCGCCGACGACCTGATCTCCAGGGGCGAGATCCCGCCCTGCATCATCGTCATGCCCGCGGCCGGCGTCACCTGGTACGTCGACCGCGAGGAGAAGATGGAGACCGCCCTCATCCAGGACCTGATCCCGCAGGCCGAGGCGCGGTACCGCATCATCGGCGAGCGGTCCGCACGGGCGATCGCCGGACTCTCGATGGGGGGCTACGGCGCACTGCGCTTCGCCCTGAAGTACCCGGAAATGTTCGCCGCGGCAGGCTTGATGAGCCCGGCGATCTATGTGCCGGAGCCGCCTCCGACCTCGTCAGCGCGGAGGGTGCCGCCGTTCCAGACGAACGGGCAGTTCGATCCCGAGCTGTGGAAGTCGCTGAACTACCCGTCGCTGCTCGATGGGTTCTTCGCCAGGAACATCGTGATGCCGCTCTATCTCGATTCCGGCGACGACGACGAGTTCCAGATCGAGTACCACGCGGCCGTCCTTCACAAGCTCTGGCGCGACAGGGGATGGCCGGCGGAGTTCCGGGTGGCCGACGGGGTGCATGACTACAATGTCTGGAGCAATACGGTGGCCGAGGCATTGCGCTTCGTGTTCGGGCCGGTTCGCAGGCCCGAGCTGATCCGCTCGGCCGAGGCAGCCGGGCATCCGTGACGATGGAGGCTCCGGCTTCACGGTAGAGGAGGGCCGCTACCGATACGCGGCTCCGAGCCGACGAATATCCGGCGGCGCATGGAGGAATGCCCGGGCTTCGGCGCGGTGAGGAATTTCCGGACGAGCTGGCCCATCAGCGAGCACGAACGCGCATCCGGCGGCTGCGGCAATCGTGACGTCACGCGGTATGTCATCCGACTCGCACGACGAGGTCGGCGCGGTGGCGCGTGGCAGCGATGAGCTCCGCATTGCGCTGATCGCTTCCGAGGGACCAGGATCGGGCGAGATCGGGAGGCTTGCCGTAGGCGACGTGGCGACCGATGAGCCGCTGGATCCGGACGTCCTCGCCCGGCTCTAGATACCAGACCTCGTCCAGCAGCCCGCGGACGGCCGTCCAGGGCTCTTCCTCGATGAGCAGGTAGTTCCCTTCCGTGATGACGAGCGGCACGGTGGAGGGCACGGCGATGGCACCGGCGATCGGCTCCTCGAGCTCGCGTACGAACTCCGGCGCATAGACAACCGCTTCGCTGGAGTCACGCAGGCGCCGGAGCAATGCGACGTAACCGGCCGCATCGAACGTGTCGATCGCTCCCTTCCGATCGCGTCGTTCGAGGCGGACAAGCTCCCTGCTGGCCAGATGGAACCCGTCCATTGGAACCATCACGGCCTCGGACCCCAGGGCGGCGATCAAGGTTGTGGCCAAGGTGGACTTGCCTGCACC
This sequence comes from Arenibaculum pallidiluteum, assembly GCF_017355985.1. GTDB lineage: Bacteria > Pseudomonadota > Alphaproteobacteria > Azospirillales > Azospirillaceae > Arenibaculum > Arenibaculum pallidiluteum. The sequence continues at coordinate 583,482 of NZ_JAFIQU010000001.1, read as the reverse complement.
GGGTGCCCCGGTCAGTCCGAGGATATGCCGTTCGCCGGGGCGCACCAGGGCACGAGCCCTGTCGACGAGCGTCGCGAGATCCCCGTCATGCTCGGCCGGAGAAAGTCCGATGCGTCCAGTGCTTGCAGGGAATTGTCTAGGGCCGTTCTCGGTCATCCCGGATCGAACTCCTTGTTCGGCAAGGTAACGCGCCACAGATCGGAAGAGCGCCAGGATCCGCGCCTTCCAGGGGATTTGTCGCAGGCGGGCTGTCGCTCCAACTCCCGGCACGCGCCATCATCCCCACCAAACTCCTTGGGCCACGCACCGGTGCGGGGACCCTGACCGGCAGCCTGCCTCGGGCGCCGCCTCTCCGCACATTCTGGCGGAGCTCAGTTGCCCGGCAGGGACGGCCATGACATCCATTCCCGCAGCTTGGACCATCTCCGGTCTTGGTTCCGAGCCCTTACCGCTATTGCAAGTGCCTTCCGCTGCCCGACAAGCACGACCAAGCGTTTGCCACGCGTGACTCCCGTGTAGACCAAGTTGCGCCGGAGCATGGTCCAGTGCTGCATCGCCAACGGAATCACCACTGCAGGATATTCCGAGCCCTGGCTCTTATGGATGGTGGTGGCATAGGCAAGCGACACGCGGTCCAGCTCACCGAAGACATAGGCGACCTCCCGGCCCTCGAAATCGATCAGCACCTCGCTCTCATCAATGTCAATGGCTGCGATTATGCCGAGGTCTCCATTGTAAACCTCCTTGTCGTAATCGTTCTCCGTCTGCATCACCTTGTCCCCGACGCAGAAGGTCCACCCGAACCGCTCGACCCTGACCTCGCCCGGCGGGTTCAGGACGCGCTGGAGTTCGATATTGAGAGAACGCGCGCCGAGCCCTCCCCGATTCATGGGGGCGAGTACTTGGATGTCAGTGACGGGATCGAAGCCGAAGCGCTTCGGAATCCGATTCCTGACGACCTCCAGGACCTTGCGCACGCCGTCCTCGGGGTCGGTAGCGTCGACGAAGTAGAAGTCCGAACCTTCCGTGGGCTCCATATCCGGCATTTGGCCGCGGTTGATCCGGTGCGCGTTGACGATGATTCGGCTCTCGGCGGCCTGCCGGAACACCTCGGTGAGCCGTACAACCGGAACGGCTCCCGAACCGATCACGTCCGCCAGCACCTGACCCGGCCCGACCGATGGCAGTTGGTCGACGTCGCCCACCAGGAGCAGCGCCGCCTCGGGGGGCAGTGCCTTCACGAGGGCGTTCATCAGCACGATGTCTACCATCGAGGTCTCGTCGACCACGAGCAGGTCGCATTCCAGCGGGCTTTCCTCGCCCCGCCGGAAACCTCCACTTGCGGGATCGACCTCCAGCAGGCGGTGGATGGTCTTGGCTTCAAGGCCGGTGCTCTCCGTCAGCCGCTTCGCGGCGCGCCCGGTCGGCGCGCAGAGCAGAACCTTCGTACGCTTGGCTTGAAGCACCTTCAGGATCGAATTCACGATCGTCGTCTTGCCGACACCGGGACCGCCGGTGACCACGGTGACCTTCGACGAGACCGCCCGGCCAACGGCATCACGCTGGCTCGGCGCCAGAATCAGCCCGGTCTTCGCCTCGACCCATTCGAGCGCCTTGCCCAGATCTATTTCCGCCCAAGGCGGCGACCCCGCGGCGAGCGTCTTCAGCCGCTCTGCGACCGACTGCTCGGCCCGATACAGGCCGGCCAGGAAGACGCATCTCCGCCCATCGAGATCGTCCGCGATGACAGCTCCCTCCCGGAGCTCCTCCTCCATCGCGGAGGCAACCAGCCGCGCCTCCACCTCAAGCAGATTGCTCGCGAGGCGCTCCAGCTCCTCGACGGGCAGGCCGCAGTGGCCGTCGTCCATGGCCTTTCCCAGAGCGTAGCCGATGCCGGCGCGTACTCGGATGGCGGCAGTCTTCTCGATACCGAGCTTGACGGCGACTGCATCGGCGGTCCGGAAGCCGATTCCTCGGATATCGCGGGCCAGGCGGTAGGGATTCTCGGTGATCAGCCGAATCGCTTCCTGACCGTAGGTCTTGTAGATCCGCACCGCGCGCGAGGTGCCGACGCCGTTGGCGTGAAGGAACAGCATGATCTCGCGGATCGCGCGCTGGTCGGCCCAGCCCCGGATGATCCGCTCGGCCCTCTTGGGACCGATGCCTGTCACCTCGCGCAGACGGTCGGGCTCCTGTTCGATGACGTCGAATACCGTCTCGCTGAAGGCCCGGACGAGTTTTCGGGCGTAGACCGGGCCTATGCCTTTGATCATGCCGGAGCTCAGGTACTTCTCGATGCCCTCGACGGAGGTCGGCTGGGTCACCTTCAGGAAGTCCGCCTTGAACTGCAGTCCATGGACGCGGTCGTTGAACCAGTTGCCGCTTGCCTGGATCCACTCCCCGGCCGAGATCATGGCCGCGTGTCCGACCACGGTCAGGAGATCGCGGTGCCCACGCGCCTTGACGCGCAGCACGCAAAAGCCGCTCTCCGCGCTGTGGAACGTCACACGCTCCACGAGGCCGGCCAGCGGCTCCGTTACCGCCGGGGTAGTCGTGCTCGCACGCATGTCCGATACCAGATGCTCAAGCTCATTCAATCCGCGCGCCTTGCAGCAGCCTCCTGTGGAAATCGCGCGAATCTTCAGAGGACCGCGCAGATCTCCCGGTTGCCGACGTGGTGCGTATGACCCAGCGGGGACGTCCCTGTTCACCAGGTGTCCATGGCTCGCCGTCCAGCGTCCAGCAGCGTTGCCGTCCGGGAGTCAATAGCTCGGGGGCTATCCTGTGCAGGCCCTGGGGCGCATCATCCCAAGGGCAGAATGCCTGGAGCTCGGACATGGATCCCGGGCGTCGAGGTCGCCGGAGCACCGTCAGTTCGGGAATGACCCGCAGCAGCGTCGGTATCGCCGAGCGGTAGCCTTCGAGGAGGTCCGGCAGCTTGCCGAGATCCTTGGCCGGCAGGAAGCCGTTGGGCGCGAGGACGGGACTGGGCACGTTTGCGAAGCCGACGACCATGAGCAGGTCATGATGGCAGCGCCAGCAGGTCGCCGAGGCGCCGACCACCGAGAGCTTCGTCGCGTAGGCAGGCGGTCCTGCGAATTCGATGCCGCCGGTCAGCAGAAGCCTTGTAAACTCGGCCAGATCTGTGGTCCTGGCGAGACCGTTCCGATCCTTGCATGCCACGAAAGGCTCAACACGGCCGCCGCGTCGTGTCTCGAGCCGGAATAGTGGCAGATCTCGGCTCGCTTCATGGTCCGCGGGCATAAAGCCGGTTAGCCATGCACCCCGCACGCCGTCTGCGGCGTAGCGCATCTGCCTCGCTTCGATCTCGTCGATGGGGCAGTGAGAGAGTTGGATCTCGATGGCCACGCACCAGCCCTTGAAGGGATGCCGGACCAGGACATCGGCCCGCCAGCGATCGTCGGGGCCGCGCGCTTCAGTCGTCACTTCCAGACCGAGGGCCTCGGCAGCACGTGCCACTACGATCTTGGCGACGAGATGATCCGCACTCTCGTGGATGGCGCAGGCTGTGCCGGGAGCATGCCGGAAGAAGTACCATCCCGTTTTCGATGTGACGGGGATGACCGGTTTGCCGCAACACGCCGATCTGAGCCCGAAGTCACGATAATTGGTCTTTAGTTGATCCCATTCCTGAGCAGGCATGAACCAGGCGCCGAGACGTCTGCCTTCGGCTGTAAAAGCGAGCAGTGGCACGAAGACGCTCTGTCGCAACGGGACGTTTTTCTGACGCGCGGTGCGCCGTCGGCATCTTGCAGCATTGGGAGGTGCCGATCTATTCCACATAGGAACATATGCGAAACAAGCTCGTGCGTCAGCGGGAAGACCGCCGCGCGAGAGTCGCATTCTCCTCTGGTCCCGACAGGCAGTAGGAAGCCTCCGCGGGCTTGACTCAAGGCACATGCCGCTTCAGGCATCCGCTCAGACCCGTCGTTTCTACGCCTCTTAAATCTCGAATCCTGGCCAAGATCGATTCCCGAGCCGGTCGCGGAACATGTCGCGGCTTTTCGGCCGCGCATTGGCACCGAGCAGTGTCCGCGTTCTCGACGGCAAAGCTTGGCCGCGCGGGTGCGCCATGAGGACCTCCCCCAGCGCCGCTTTTCCGCTGCGGCAGATGGAAGGAGAACGTTTCGGCAGCCTTGCTGTTCGCCTCTGAATGCCGGCAAGCGAGGTATGAGTTTCCCATGAGAATTCCGGAAAATCCTGATCGCATCATTGCGGCATCGTTGATCCTCGCCGGCCTCGTGATCATCCTCCGCAAGAACTACCGAGCAGATGCCGCGGCATCTGACGGGCACTCGAAGGATGCTCGCCGGCTTCCTTCGGAGCCGAATCAGGTCAGGAGATCGGCATCACTGCGCGATGCGGCGCCGGTCGGTACTGCCCATCGGGGTGCCTATGGCCAGATTAGGCCCGCCGGACCCGAGGCCATGCGCGATCCGCCTTCGCGTCCATGGGATAAGGTCGATGAGGCCTCGGACGAATCATTTCCGGCTAGCGATCCGCCTGCGTACTATCCTGCAAGCGTCTGAAGCCGAACGCCCGGCCGCGTTTCCTCCTTCGGGCTTTGCATCCCTCTCGCGGCCCGCTCTCAGCCCGAGGAAGCCTCAGCGCCCGTGGGCAGGCCGATTGACGGCTCCGCACAGACGTCCCGAACGCAGCCGCGCAGCCAGCGATGTGCTGGATCGGCGTCCATCCGCGGGTGCCAGAGCAACGAGATCGTCACCTCCGGCACATGGACCGGCAGAGGAAAGCTGTGCATCCCCGCGCGCAGCCTTCCGGTGTGCCGTTCGGGAACGCTGGCGATCAGGTCGGAGGAACGGGCCAGAGCCAGCGCCGTCGAGAACCCGCCGACGATCGTGACGATCGCCCGGCGCAGTCCCAATGCCTTCAGGGCTTCATCGATCGGTCCGGTCTCACGCCCCCAGCGCGAGACGCCGATATGCTCCCCGGCCGCGTATCGCAGAGGCGAGATCTCACCCTGACTCAGTAGGTGTCCTGAGCGTACGGCGCCGATGAAGCGGTCGCGGAATAGGGCCTGCGCGCGCAGCTCCGGGCCGGTTTCCGCCCCGATGACTCCCGTTTCCAGATCGACGGTCCCCTGGCGGAGCGGCTCGCTGTCCTTGTTCGGCTTCTGGACGAATCGCAGGCGTACACCGGGCGCCTCCTCGCGCAGGCGGGCGAGGAGGTCCGGCCCGAAGGTCTCCACAAAGCCTTCGCTGGTCCGCAGCGTGAAGGACCGGACGAGCTGCCTCAGGTCCGGGTTCTCCGCCGGACGCAGAACCGAATGCGCATCCTCCACGAGCTGGCGGACCCGTTCGCGGAGCTCTGACGCGCGAGGCGTAGGAACCAGGCCGCGTCCGGCCCGGACCAGAAGCGGATCGCCCGTCGCCTCGCGCAGTCGCGCCAGGGCCCGGCTCATCGCCGACGGGCTCAGCCGCAGCCGCCGGGCGGCGCCCGCGACGCTGCCCTCCGCGAGCAGCACATCGAGCGTGGCGAGCAGGTTGAGGTCGGGAACTGCCATGCGCTGATCCTAGCACGCCCCGACGATGACATGGCGTCAGACGCACGGATGAAGTGCGATCCGTGCGCGTTCCGCCATCCCCTGGCTCCGGATAGGGTCCGGATCGCTCCGCTCGGGAGCGCCGGAGACGGGATTAAATGGTGAAGTCGATCGAGGACGGCCGGAGGGCGGCCAATGATGCGGAAGGCCGGCGGAGCCCTTCGACCGGCTGGGTTCTTGCCGGCCTTTCGTTGTCCACGCTGCTGGCCGCGCTCGGAACCAGTGTCGCCAATGTCGCCCTGCCGACGCTGGCACAGGCGTTCTCCGCCTCATTCCACGAGGTGCAGTGGGTCGTCCTCGCCTATCTTCTCGCCGTCACCACCCTGATCGTCAGCGTCGGCCGGCTCGGCGACATTCACGGCCGGCGACGGCTGCTTCTGGCGGGAATGGCCCTGTTCACCCTTGCCTCAGCCCTGTGCGGTCTTGCCCCCACCTTCTGGCTGCTCGTCGCTGCCAGGGCGGCGCAGGGCCTCGGTGCGGCCATCATGATGGCCCTTGGCCTGGCCCTTGTCGGCGACGCGGTTCCGAAGGCGAGGACCGGCAGCGCCATGGGGCTGCTCGGAGCGATGTCCGCCGTCGGCACGGCTCTCGGCCCGTCGCTCGGCGGTCTTCTGATCTCCGGCTTCGGCTGGCGCGCGATCTTCGTCCTCAATCTGCCGCTGGGCTTCCTGGCCCTGCTTCTCCTGCACCGCCATCTCCCCTCGGACCGTCTTGAAAGCGAGGGCGGACGCGACGCCTTCGATGTCGGGGGCACGCTGCTGCTAGCCCTGACGCTGGCGGCCTATGCGCTGGCCGTAACGGTCGGCCGCGGTCAATTCGGCGTGCTCAACATGGCGCTGCTGACGGCGGCACTTTTGGGGGGTGGCCTTTTCGTCCGGATCGAGACGCGGGCGGCATCTCCGTTGCTTCATCCGCGGGAGTTCGGCGATGCCGTGCTGAGTGCGAGCCTCGCCATGAGCGTGCTGGTCATGACGGTGATGATGACGACGCTCGTCGTTGGGCCCTTCCATCTCTCGCGTGCGCTGGGACTCGATGCGGCGTTCATCGGCATGGCCATGTCCGTCGGCCCGCTCGTCGCCGCGCTCGCAGGCCTGCCGGCGGGCCGGATGGTAGACCGCCACGGCGCGCAACGCATGACCGTCGCCGGTCTCGGCGCGGCAGCGGCCGGTTCCCTTGTCCTCGCCGTGATGCCGGTGTCGCTCGGCGTCGCCGGCTACATCGCCCCCATCCTCGTGATCACCGCGGGCTATTCGCTGTTCCAGGCCGCCAACAACACGGCCGTCCTGTCGGACGTCCAGCTGGGCCGGCGGGGTCTCGTCGCCGGCATGCTGAACCTGTCGCGCAATCTGGGGCTCTTCACCGGTGCAGCCGTCATGGGGGCCGTCTTCGCGGTCGCGTCGGGGGCGGACGACATCACGGCGGCGGGGCCGGACGCCGTTGCCGCCGGAACGCGGACCACCTTCGCCGTCGCGACGCTCCTGATCGTCGCCGCGCTCGCCATCGCGGCCAGGGGCCGGCTTCTGCGCGGCCTTGCGCGCGACGGCCGGGTGACGCCCGGCGGCAAAGCCGGGACCTCCGACGGCTTCCCGGTCTGAGCGGCCTGTCTAGGCGGCCGGGACCTCGCGCGCCTGCCGGCCGGCGAGGATCGCCTCGGCGAGCCGCAGGTCGTCGGGGCGGTCGACGTCCACCGCGGCTTCGGCGAAGGGCATCTCGACCACCCCCAGCGTCGTGCCGGTGAGCCGGCCGAGACGCCGCAGGGCGGTGTCCAGCCGCAGGCGGCCGAGCGCGAAGGCCAGCAAGGTCCCCGGGCCCAGCAGGCGGACCATGCGCCAGGGCTGCTTGCGGTCCTGCTCCACCCGGCGCCAGAAGGTCACGACGGCGCGCGCCGCGGGGCCGCGCAGCGCAAACAGGTTGCAGCCGCTGAAGGCGCCGTCCCGGAAGCGCAGATATGTGCGCCGGCTATGCGGGAAGGCTCCGCGGATCGTTTCGGCCCGGGCCAGGCCGGCCACCGCATCGGTTCCCGCCGGAAGCTGCGCGAGGAAATGCTCGACCATGGTCGGGGTCAGCAGCGGGTGGTCCGCGGTGGTGACGAGGCAGGGAAGGGCGGGATCGAGCGTGTCGAGCGCGGCGAGGACGCTGCGGCTGGGCGAGCCGGCGGCCGGCAGGATCCGCAGCGTTCCCCGGGCGAGCGCGGCGGCAAAGGCGGGATGGTCCTGCACCAGCGCCGGCTGCTCGATCAGCACGACGACGGGCCCCACGGCCGGGACGGCGGCGAGCGTGTCGAGCACCCGCGCCAGCATCGGAATACCCGCGACGGGCACCAGCGCCTTGTGGGAGACGCCGGCGGCCGCGGCGACGGGATCGGATGGGCCGCGGCTGCCGGCCAGGACGATCGCGCCGATGCGGTGCGGCTTGTCACCCGTCCCGGTTCGGGACGGCTTGTCACCCGTCCCGGTTCGGGACGGCTTGTCACCCGTCCCGGTACTCACAGCGCTTTTCCGTAGACGCGGTAGGTCTTGTAGGCGACGCCGCAAACGGCTTCGGCGATGGTCCGCATGGGCGCGTTGGCCTCGTCCACCCAGGACATCTCGATGCGTCGCAGACCCATGGCCGTTGCCTCACGGTGTGCCGCCGCGATGAGCTGGAAGATCAGCAGGCCGCCGAGGAAGGAACCGCCATAGCGCTGGCGCAGGCCCATCAGCGGCACCCGGGCGCTGCCCACGCCCGAAACCTTCAAGCGCCACAGCAGCTTGGCCCAGCCGAAGGGCAGCAGCTTGCCGTCCAGGTCCGCGATCGCCTCGTTCACGTTGGGCAGGCAGACGATGAATGCCGCGGGCTCGTCGTCGACCTCGGCGAACCAGACGAGCCGGGGGTCGATCAGCGGCTTCATCTGCCGCGCCATGTGGTCGACCTCGGCCTCCGTCAGCGGCACGAAGCCCCAGTTCCCGCTCCAGGCATCGTTGAAGATGCCGGTCAGCGTGCTGACCTCGCGCCGGTAGTCCTTCATCCGGAGCTGGCGGATCCTGACATTGGCGGGCAGCGGGCGCGCGATCAGGGCCCTGATCGACTTCGGCAGCTCGGGATTCTCGGACAGGAACGCCAGCAGGTCCTTCACGCCGGCATAGCCCGCCGCCTCGAGCAACGGGCCCAGATAGGGGCGGTCGTGCCCCATCATCAGCATGGGCGGCGTATCGAAGCCGTCGACCAGAAGCCCCGTCTCCTCGTTGATCGACAGGTTGAAGGGGCCGAAGGCCTGCCGGGCGCCGCGTTCGCGCAGCCACTGCTCCGCCTGCGCCATCAGGGAGGCGACCACGCCGGCATCGTCGATCGCCGCGATCAGCCCGAAATGGCCGATGCCGGGCTCGGCAAGACGGTCGATCTGCGCGCTGACGCGCCCGACGTCGCGCCCGCCACGCCGCGCGATCCAGAACGCCGCCTCGGCATGCTGGAAATAGGGGTTCTTCTCCGGCGACAGCGCCGCCCGGCGCTCCGCCATAAGGGGCGGAATCCAGGTCGGGTCGTCGCGGTGCAGGTCGAAGGGAACGCGGATGAACCGGTCCAGCTCCGCACGACCCGATACCGGCACGATCTCGACGTCCGGCGCCCCGGTCGCGGCGGGCCGCTCCATGAGCCCGGTCAAGACGACACCGCCTCCTCGCGCGGACCCGGGGGCCGATCGCGGGGCGGCGACCCCGTCAGTGTCGCCACCCAGGGATAACGCTTCGCCTCCTCGGCGTCATAGCCGAGGTTGAAGACAGTCGGGCTCCGCGGACGCTGCCGCGGTTCGCTGACGTAGCTGCCGGCGATCCTGTCGACGAGATGGCTGGTGATCCCGAAATTGCTGTTCTCGTCGTGGAAGTGGTGCGCGAGGTGCAGCTGCTTGATCCGGAGCAGGAGGCGGTTCCTGGGCTTCACGTTCAGGTGCTGCATGCAGTGGCAGAATTCGTAGATGCACATCAGCGTGGTCGCACAGGCCAGGGCCGCCGCGGCGCCCGGCAGGCCGTCCACGGCCCAGCCGATTGGAAGGGCCACCACGAGGATCATGGGCAGCGTATTGGCCAGCGAGCCGAACAGCACCCGCAAGTCGTGCGGGTCCTGGTGATGGTCGAAGTGGACGCGCTTCCACAGGGCGGCGGTCAGGCGCGACTTGTAGAGAAATCGGCCGTGCAGGATGAAGCGGTGCAGGCCGTATTCGACGAAGGGGTAGAGGACGACGATCACCAGCGCCGCCAGGGCGGTGCGCCAGCCGTCCTCCGTGAGGGCCACGGCGGCAATCGCTCCCGCGACCGCGATCGCGGCATAGACGTGGATCGCCCGGTGGCTGGCGTAGGCGACCAGCAGGTCGCGCAGGTTCATCTTGCCGAGGTCGTAGGTCCGTCCAGTCCAGTCCGACATGCTTGCCGCGTCTCCTCTATCCCGCCACCGCGCCCGCCGCGCCGGCCGCGGTCCCGGCTCGTCCCCGCGCTCACTCCTCCAGGTATAGGAAGATGGATCCGCCAATGCAGCCGAACAATGCAAGGGGTAGCCAGACGGCCAGGGTCGGGGGCAGGGCGCCCGCCTGCGCCAGTGCCGCGAGCAGGCCCTGGAATAGCAGGAACAATAGCCCCAGGCCCAGCCCGATCGCCATGCCTGTGCCGAATGTGCGGCTGCGGCGGATGCCGTGCAGTGCCGGATGGGCCAGCAGGAGCATGACGAAGCTCGACGCCGGGATGGCGAAGATCTGCTGCGCCTGGGTCTCGTAATAGCCGCGGTCCCGCAGGCCGGACCAGCGGCCCTGGATGATCTCCTTCAGGCGCTGCATCGACAGGAACCGGGTCGGGCTGTCGAGATAGACCAGGTTCTCGGGCGACGGCCCAGAAGGCCAGGGCAGGGCGTCGCGACGCTCGGTCCGCCCGGGATCGGCGACCGACAGCGTCTCGGCGTCGTACAGCGTCCAGGCGCCCTGGGGGGCGCCTTGCTGCGCGCCGTCCTGCCGCCCCTCGTCCCAGCGGGCCTCGCGGGCGACCGTCCGCCCCGTCGCCCGGCCCTGGTCGTCGCGGGTGACGATGGTGACGCCTTCAAGCCGATGGCCGCCGTCCAAGATCCGGCCGACCGAGACAATGCTGGAGCCGACGCGCATCCAGACCCGCGCGGGCGGGCGGGCCTGCTCGGCCGCGGGCGCCGGGCGCTGGGCCCACCAGTCCTGGAGCGCCTGCTCGGCGCGTGGAGCCACCTGGCCCATCAGCAGCAGGTGCAGGGCGACGATGACCGCCACGGCGGGCAGCAGGACGCCGAGCAGCCGCAGCGGCGAGGCCCCCGCGGCGCGCAGGGCCGTCACTTCGTTGTGCTGCACGAAGGACATGAAGGCCGTGACGGCGCCCACCAGGACCGCCAGCGGCACGAGCTGGTTCAGGATCAGCGGCAGGTTCAGCGCGACATAGGTCAGCAGGTCCGCCATCCCATGGCCGCGCTCCAGCACTTGGCTGGCCTTGTCCAGCAGGTCCAGGAGCTGCAGCAGCGAGGCCAGGGCGAGCAGCACCGCGAGGAACCGTCCGCCGAAGGCGCGCGTGAAGTAGCGCGTGAGCGTCACGGCCGCGGTCTCCACCGCGGCACGACCTGGCCGATCCAACGTGCCGCCGCGTCCACGGCGGCGAAGGCGGCGCCGAAGGGATCGGTCCCGGGGCGCCGCTCGGCCGTGAAGTGCAGGCCGAGACAGCCGCTGGCGAAGATGGCGAAGGGCAGCCACAGGCCGAGCAGCGGATTGACCCGGCCCAGATCCGCCAGGCTTTCGCCGAACTGGATCGTGTGGTGGTACAGCAGCAGGATCACCGCGGCCACGGCGATCCCCTGCCAGCGGAAGTTCCGTTTCGCGGCCATGCCCATCGGGACGGCCAGCATGGGAAGGAACAGGATGGAGGCGGCCCGGACCAGCCGGGCATCGAACTCCGAGCGGAGGCGGCTGTGCGGGACGGGCGACGCGGGATTCCGCCACTCGCTGCGCAGCTCGTCCATGGTCAGCTCGCGCTCGTTGTCCCCGCGGTCGCGGAAGGACGGGATGTTCTGCGAGAACGGCCGTCCCACCTGCAGGTTCTCGAAGGCGAGGACGGCGCCGGACCCGCCGGGCGGCGTGCGGATCTGGACGGCGTCCTGCAGGGTCAGCGCGATGTGCTGCCCGTCGGGGCTGCGCTGCAGCACGCCCCGCCGGGCGGTCGTTGTGACCTCGGTCCCGCCGGGCTCGGTCTGGTGGACGAAGACGTGCTCGAGCCAGGTGCCGGTGCTGTCCCAGCGGTCCGCATGGACCGTGTACCCGTCGCCGGCCTCGATGAAGGTGCCCGTGGTCACCGACGCGTCCCAGGCGGCGCTGGTGGCTGCGTAAAGGATGGCGCGGTACGCATAGCGCGAGTACGGCTGTACGTATCCGTAGAGCGTTATGCTGAACAGCGCCAGCAGAACGGCGAGGCCGAGTAACGGGCGGCTGAAGCGCCGGATCGACAGCCCGCATCCGCGCAGCACGTCCAGCTCGTTATCCTCGCTGAAGCGCGCTGCGACCAGGAAGATGCTGATGAAGAAGGCCGCCGGCAGCGCGAGGCCGAGATAGTGCGGCACCAGGTTGGCCGCCATGTTGAAGATCTGGCCGAACTCCTTGCCCTGCTGGGCGAGCAGGTCGAACAGGCGCAGGATCCGCTCGAGGATCAGCGCCGCCAGCACGAGTATCAGCGAAATACCGAGCGGCTTTGCCGTCTGGAGAAGGATGTAGCGGTCGATCAGGCGCAAGTGGGGCTTCCGGTCTGCGGGCTGGGCCCGGTCATGCCTGCGCTTGCGCGCCGGGCCCGGCCCAGCGTCCGCGCAGGGCCGCAACGATGCGGTCCAGCATCTCGGGCGCGGGCTCGACGGCGGAGCCCAGCGCCGGCTGCGCGGGCCAGCCGGCATCGGGGAACGCCGTTCCCTCGAAGCTGCGCGTGCCCTGGTAGCGCGGGATCACGTGGAAGTGGACATCCGGGTCGACCATCATCAGCATCAGATAGTTGATGCGCTCGTACGCGACAAATCCGCTCAGCAGCGCTTCCAACGCCGAGACGACGGGCTGCAGCTCGGCGAAAGCTCCGGGGCTGACCTCGCCGAAGGCCCTGACGGGTTCCCGGCAGGCCAGGACCAGGGATCCCAGCGTCACTTGCTGCGGCCGCACCAGGACCGACCAGTGCGCCGTCTCGGCGACCAGGGTCTGCGGGTGACCGAATTTCCGCATCGTCGCGTTGGTCATGGTCTCCATCCGCTTTACATGCGGCGCTTCCACCCTAAGCCCGCCCCGGAACCCAGGCAATGCCGAGCGCTGTCCGTCAGGCGGCCGCACGCGCCTCGTAGCCGATGGCGAAGCGCGAGGTGGTCTGGAAGCCTCCCTCGACAAAGCCCCGGACCTCCGCGCCGAGGTGCCAGCCGCCCTCCAGCCCCGCCACCGTGAAGCGGATCCAGCGGGCCGGCTGGGTATGGCCGTGCGCGGCGGCCGAGGCCGAGGGAACCCCGATGACGGGGATCGCGGCGTCGCCGGGGCCCGGCAGGTAGCCGAGATGCTCGCGATGATGGTGCCCGTGCAGCACGAGTTCGGCCCCACAACGCCGCAGGACGGCCTGGACCTCGCGCCGGTCCGTGAGCGCCGTCCGGGCGGTGCCGTGGATCATCATCGGGGGATGATGCATCAGCACCACGCGGAACAGCCCGTCCCGGCCCGCCCTGTCGAGCGCCTCGGCGAGGCGCGCCGCCTGGTCGCGTCCGACCGTGCCGATGGCCAGCAGCGGCGGGCTGGGCACGGCCGTGGACACCCCGATGAAGGCGACCGGCCCGCGCACCCGCACGAAAGGGAATCCGGCACCGCCGCCGTCGCTCTCCATCCAGGGCTGCCACAACCCGATGCCGGTCTGCCACGGCATGGCGACCGTCGCATCGTGGTTTCCGGGAACGACCGAGACGCCGTCGGGCGTCCCCAGCTGCTCGAGCCAGGCGCGCGCGCGTTCGAATTCATCGGGCAGGGCGATGTTGACGAGGTCCCCTGTCACGACGACGTGGTCGAGGGCATGTCCCGACATGTCGGCAAGCAGTGCGGCCAGGACGTCCGGCCGGTGGACACCGTGTCGCTTGCGCCGCCAGGAGAGGTACCCTAACAACCGCTTGCCGGCGAGATCGCGCAGGCGTCCCGGACGGCCGGATGGCAGCGGCAGGTGGGGATCGGAGAAGTGGGCGAAGCTCAGGATCTGCCGCATGGACGAGGCGAGGGGCTGGTGAACGGGACTGCCGAGCATGCATTGACCGATGCGGCGGCCGCTGTCGAGTCCGCGTCGGCCCCGGTCGCGCGGATCCTCGGGTCCAGCAGCCTGCGCCTGTGGGGGATGAGCTCCGCCGAACGGCTGCGCCGATCCCTCGCACGCGCCGGCGTGACCGACATCCGGCCATGGGACGGCCTGGTGCAGACCGGCCGGCGGCATCTGCTGGTCCGAGACGACCACGTCTTCGACGCCGTGCTGATCGCCGACCTCGCGCGCGCGGCAGATACCGTCCTGACGGGGGAGGACGGGCGCCCCGTGGCCGCCATCGTCGGCCCCGGACAGGCCGCGGCAGCGGCGGAGCTGCTGGCCGCCGGCGGTCCCGTGCCGGCCGGGCTGCGCACCGTCACGCCGGGCACGCTCAGCACCGCCTACAACAACGCCCTGCGCAAGCGCGAGGCGCCGTACCTGCTGCCCCTCGACGAGGGCTCCCTGCCCGCGGTCGAGCGCCGCATGTTCGCGGGCTCCTACAAGGGCGTCACCGACCTCGTCACCAAATACGTCTGGCCGGCGCCCGCGCTCCGGGTCACGCGCTGGTGCGCCGAGCACGGGATCACCCCCAACGCGGTGACGTGGCTCAGCCTAGTCCTGGTGATCCTGGCCATGGCGGCCTTCTGGCACGGCTGGTTCCTGCCTGGCTTGGCCATGGCCTGGGGTATGACCTTCCTCGACACCGTGGACGGCAAGCTCGCCCGCGTGACGCTGACCTCGACCAAGCTCGGCAACGTCTTCGACCACGGCATCGACCTGGTGCACCCGCCCTTCTGGTACTGGGCCTGGATGGTCGGCCTGTCGGCCGTGGGGCTGCCGCTGGAACAGACCTGGCTTGTCCTTGGCGTCGTCGTGGCGGGCTACGTCCTGCAGCGGCTGCAGGAAGGGCTGTTCATTGCCCTGTTCGGGATCGAGATCCACATCTGGCGGCGCTTCGACAGCTGGTTCCGCCTGATCACGGCGCGGCGCAATCCGAACCTGCTCCTGCTGACGGTCGGCGCGCTGGCCGGTCGCCCCGATCTCGGCATGCTTGCCGTGGCGTGGTGGACCGCGGCCTCGCTGCTGGTGCACACGGTCCAGATCGTCCAGGCCTTCATCGCGCGGCGCCACGGGCCGATCGCGTCCTGGCTGGCGCGCTGATGCGCATCGGGGTCGTCAGCAATCCGCGCAGCTTGCGCAACCGCAAGGGCGGCCTTGCCGGCCATTGCGCCGGCAACGGCGACGTGCCGCACGCGCAGCCCCGCACCCAGCAGGAGCTGGCCGAGGCGCTGTCCGATTTCCGTCGCAGGGAGGTCGGGGTGATCGCCGTCAGCGGCGGCGACGGCACCATCCGCGAGGTCCTCACCGCGCTGCCGCAGGCCTATGGCGAGTCGCTGCCGGATCTCGCCCTGCTGCCGGCCGGGCGGACCAACCTGCTGGCCCGCGCCCTCCACGGCGCGGGCCTCGGCTCCGGCGTCGGTGCCGAGGGACTCGCGCGGCTGGAGCAGGCCGCCCGCGCCGGCCGGCTGTCCCGGGTCGAGCTGCCGATGCTGGACGTCACCTGGCGCGACGGGTCGGCGCGCCGGCTCAGCGGCTTCCTGTTCGGTGCCGCCGGCTTCGCGGCAGGGACCAGGCTCGCCTACAGCCATGTGCATGCTGCAGGGATCAACAACGGCGCCGCGGTCGCGTTCAGCATCGCGGGGATGCTGGCGAAGGTGCTCTTCGGGTCCGACCGGAACGCCCTTCTGGCCGGCGAGCCGCTGGAGCTTTCAGTGGATGGCGGGCCCGTACGCGGCGGCAGCCATTTCGTGACGCTGGCGACGACGCTCGACCGGCTGATGCTCGGCCTCCGGCCCTTCTGGGGCGAGGGAAGTGGCCCGCTCCGCTGGCTCGACATCGCGGCGCCGCCGCGGCGCTTGATGGCCGCGCTCCTGCCCGTGCTGCGCGGCCGGCCGCGGCCGTGGATGGCCGAGGCGGGCTATGCCAGCGGCCGGGCGGACGCGCTGGATCTCGACTTCGCCCAGCCCTTCGTGGTCGACGGCGAGCTGTACGATCCCGGTGCGGCCGGGATCCGCCTGACGGCCGAGCGCCGGATCGGGATCGTGGCCCCTTGACCGGGCGGCTCGCCGCGCTGGTCGCAGCCGAGCTGGCGGATCCCGCGCCGGACGCCGCCCGGGCGGTTGGCTCCGCGATCCTCGACCGCCACGGGGCGAGCGTCGCGGCGATCCTCTTCTACGGCTCCTGCCTGCGCACCGGCGACACCAGCGGCCTGCTCGACTTCTATGTGCTCACGGACTCGCTGCGGACCTATCACGGCCGCTTCTGGCCGGCCCTGCTGAATGCGCTGCTGCCCCCCTCGGTCTCCTATCTCGAGGTCCCGTGGGACGGCGGCGTGCTGCGCGCCAAGGTGGCCGTGATGGAAACCCGCGCCTTCGCGCGTGCCGTGCGCGGCGACGGCATCGACACCACGATCTGGGCGCGCTTCTGCCAGCCCGTGGCCCTGGTCCATGCCCGGGACGAGGCGGCCAGCGCATTCGTGGTCGATGCGATCGCCGCGGCGCTTGCCGCCGCTGCGGGCTGGGCGGTCCGCCTCGGGCCCGACGCGGCATCGCCTGCGGGCTACTGGACGGGCCTATTCCGCAGCACATACGGCGCCGAGCTGCGCGCCGAGCGCGGCAACCGTCCGGATCTGATCTACGGCTGGGCCGCGGAGCGCTATGACGGCCTGCTGCCCGCAGCGCTGGAGGCGGCGGGCGTCCGCTTCGCGGCGGAGCCCGACGGACGAATCCGTCCGCAGGTCGCCGCGCGCGGGCGGGCGCTGCGCGGCTGGCGGCTGCGGCGTCGCGCCGGCAAGCTGCTAAACCTGATGCGGCTGGCGAAGGCGGCTTTCACCTTCGAGAACGGCGTCGACTACATTCTGTGGAAGCTGGAGCGGCACGCCGGCCGGCCCATCGCCGTCACGCCATGGCAGCGCCGGCACCCGCTGCTCGCGGCACCTGCGCTGCTCTGGCGCCTCTATCGGGACGGCGTCATCCGCTGAGCCGGGAGAAGGCCACACGGGGGCGCAAGGCCCCAGTGTGGCCGGGTTCAGCGCACCGCGCGCCGCGCCGGCGGCTCGATGACGCCCAGGCTCTGGCCGATGCTGGTGATCGCCGAGATCGCCTCGTCGATCTGGTCGGGGCGGTGGGCCGCGCTGACGCTTGACCGCAGCAGGGGATAGTTGTCGGGCGTCGCGGGCGGCAGCGCCAGGTTCAGGTAGATCCCGGCATCGAGCAGCGCGTTCCAGAAGGCGATCGCGATCTCGGTCGAGGGCATCCGGATCGACACGATGGGGTTCGGCTGCGGCCCCAGGATGAAGCCTTCCGCCGTCAGCCCGTCATAGAGCCGGTTGGCGTTCATGTGCAGCCGGTCGCGCAGCGCCGAATCCGACTCGATGCGGGTCAGCGCCTGGAGAACGGAGGCGACCACCGAGGGCGGCAGCGACGCCGTGAACATGTAGGGCCGGCAGGCCACCCGCAGCACGTCGAAGTCCGGCAGGTTGGACACGCAGAAGCCGCCGACGGCACCGAGGCTCTTGCTGAAGGTGCCGACGATGAAATCGACATCGTCCTCGACCCCGGTGGCCTGGGACAGACCACGCCCACCGGAGCCGAGAACGCCCATCGAGTGGGCCTCGTCCACCAGCAGGTAGGCGCCCCAGTCGCGCTTGACCGCGGCGATCTCCTTCAGCGGGGCCGTGTCGCCCAGCATGCTGTAGATGCCCTCGACGACGATCAGGCGGTCGCCCGGCACGTCCCGCAGCCGGCGCAGGCGACGCGCGAGGTCCTTGGGATCGTTGTGACGGAAGCGGATGACCTCGGCATGGCCGAGCCTGCACCCGTCGTAGATGCTGGCATGGCTGTCGGCGTCGATCAGGATGTGATCGCCCCGACCGGCGATGGTCGACAGGATTCCGAGATTGGCCTGGTAGCCCGTCGAGAACAGCATTGCCGAACGGCGGCCGTAGAAGGTCGCCAAACGCCGCTCGAGCTCGGCATGGTCGCCGTAGGTCCCGTTGGCGATCCGCGATCCCGTGGTGCCGGTGCCGGCCGCGCGGACGGCCTCGACCGCCTTGTCGATGCTCGCGGGGTCGAAGGTCAGGCCCAGGTAGTTGTTGGTGCCGAGCAGGATCATCCGCTTGCCCTTCGACAGGGCCTCGCTCGGCGACAGGACTTCGTCGAAGCACACGGAGAAGGGGTCGCCGCCGGCGGCGCGAAGCGCGTCGTAGGAGGCCTGGAGGGGCTTGAACTTGTTGAGGATGCTCATGTCTTTCGACTCACCGCCCCTTGAGGTCCGTGATGACGTCGGCGAGGTCGCGGATCGTCTCGACTTCGGCCAGCTTGTCCATGGGGACCGAGACGTCGAACCGGTCCTCGATGGCCATCACGAAATTCATGACCGCGAGCGAGTCGAGACCGAGATCACGAGCGATGTTGGTGTCGAGGCTGACCTCACGCGGGGCCTGGGGGAGGCTGCTAATCATCTCGACGATGATCTCGGCGACTTGGTGCTGCGCATTCATGCGGGGCGTCTGGGTTGCGGGCCGTGAAAGGGCGGGTTCGTCGGGGCCGGCAAGCGGCTTTGGCTTAACGAGAATGTAATAGGACCGATCAAATACCTTCAACCGGTCTAAACCGACCGTGGCAAAAGAGAGCGCGGGTGTGGCCGATGTGCTGCGGCCCGGCGGAGGGCTGTCTATAGCCACTGCGCATCTCGATACCAGCGCACGGTTTCGGCAAAGCCCTGGGGCAGCGGCACCCGCGGCTCCCAGAGCCCGGCGGGAGGCTGCCGGTCGGCGGCCGAGGACCAATCCGGGTGCAGGATCTCGCGGGCCTTTCCCGAGGTCAGGAATGGGCTCGCGCCGAGAAGCCGCCCGATGGCGCCCAGGGCGCTTCCCGCGGCCTGGATCAGCGGGCGCGGAACCGTCACCAAGCGCGCCGTGCCACCCACCGCGCGGATGGCCTCCTCGGCCACGGTACGCCACGGGTAACCCTCGCGCCGGGCATCGGTGACCTCGAAGGTCCGGCCGGACGGGCCGCCCGCGCAGAGCGCAGCGACCGCTTCGGCCGCGTCGTCGACATGGATCAGGCAGACCCGGGAGTCCGGTCCGTGGAAGATGGGAACCACCGGCCCTCGTGCGGCGCGGAAGACCCGCAGCGTCTCGCTGTCCCAGGGACCATAGACCGCAGGCGGGCGGACGATCACCCAGGGCGCGCCGCCGCAGGCTGAGACTGCCTCGACCTCGCCCGCGCGCTTGCTGGCGGCATAATCAGACAAATGGGGTTCCCGGGCCGCCATGGTGGAGACGTGGACGAGGCGCGCCGCGGGTGCGGCGGCGGCGAGCGCCGCGGCGACCTTTCCGCTGCCGGCCGCGTTCACCGCCATGAAGTCGGAGCGGCCGCGCGCCTTGACAAGGCCTGCCGCATGCACGACGGCATCGGCCCCGCGCATGAGGCGGCGCAGCGCGTCCGCGTCGTCGAGGTCGCCGAAGACCAGCTCGAGCTCATGCTCGGGCGCTGCGAGCTGGCCGCGCTGGCGGCGGACGAGGAGGCGGACACGCCACCCGCGCCGGAGCAGGGCGGCGACCACCGCGCGGCCGAGGAAGCCCGTGCCGCCCGTTACCGCCGCAAGGCGCCTCACCGGACCTCTCCGAAGCTCCCGGCCAGGAAGAGCTGCCGCGCCCGGCTGCGGGCAAGCTTGCCCGACGATGTCTGGGGAAGGCTGTGCGGCGGCACCAGGACGATCTCGGCCTCCGCGCCGTGTTCCGCCCTCAGGGCTCCCGAGACGGCCGACTGCAGGGCCCCGCGGGCCTCGGGGTCGAGCGGCCGGCACTGGACGAGCACGATGATCCGCTCGGCGGTGCCGTCGTCGATCGAGAAGGCCGCGGCGTCGCCGCTGCGCAGCCCGTCCAGGCGCTCGGCGCTCCATTCCAGGTCCTGGGGCCAGATGTTGCGCCCGTTGACGATGATCAGGTCCTTGGCCCGGCCCGTGATCACCAGCGACCCTCCGATCTGGTAGCCGAGATCACCGGTGTCGAGCCAGCCCTCGGCCGACAGGACGCGGTGCGTCTCGTCCGGCCGATCCCAGTAATCCCGCATCAGGCTGGGGCCGCGGACGAAGATGCGCCCGACCTGCCGCTCGCCCAGGGACCGGCCTTCGGCATCGCGGATCTCGATGTCGTGGCCCGGCAGCGGCGGCCCGCACAGGACGAAGTCGCGGCTGCGCGCCGTCCCGTCGGCCGGGGCCGCGGCCAGATGCTCGCGCTCGAGGCGGTCGATGTCGACCCGGTCCACCTCGACGCCTCGGTCGAGCGGCGCGAAGCTGATCGCCAGCGTCGCCTCCGCCATGCCGTAGCTCGGCACGAAGGCGCGGGAATCGAAGCCGAAGGGCGCGAAGGTCTCAGAGAAGCCGGCCAGGATGTCGGGGCGGATCATGTCGCCGCCGATGCCCGCGGCGCGCCAGGACGACAGGTCGAGCGTCCCGGGCGCCAGCCCGGCTGCGCGGCGCGAGGCGAGCTGATAGCCGAAGCCGGGGCCGTAGGAGACCGTGGCCCGGCTGCGCGAGATCAGCGTCAGCCACGTCAGGGGGCGGCGCGCGAACTCGCGAGTCGGCAGGTAGTCCGCCGAGACCTGGGTCGCGACGGGGGTCAGCAGGAAGCCGACCAGCCCCATGTCGTGATAGAAGGGAAGCCAGGACACGCAGCGGTCGCCGGGGCGCAGGTGCAGCCCGTGCCGCGCGATGGCGCGCACATTGCTCAGCAGCGCGCGGTGGGTCACCGTGACCCCGAGCGGGAAGCGCGTGCTGCCCGACGAGAACTGGATGTAGGCCACGTCATCGGGATCGAGGGCAGGAAGCGCCGTCTCGTCGGGCTCGCCCCCGCCGAAGACGGTCAGGTCGCCGACGGCGCGCAGCCCCAGTTCCTCCGTCGCCTCGGCGATCCACTCGGCGAGCACCGGGGGCGCCAGCACGCCGGAGACACCTGCGGCGGTGAGCATGCCCCGGATGTGCTCGACATAGACGCTGCGGCCGCCGAAGGCCATGGGGAGCGGCATCGGCGCGGGGACGAGCCCTGCGTAAATGCAGGCGAAGAAGGCGCGGACGAAATCGCCGTCCGTCTCGGCGATCAGCGCGATCCGCTCCCCCTTCGAGAACCCCGCCCGCAGCATCCGGCCGGCCAGTGCACGCGCCTGCGTGCGGAGCTGCCCGAAGCCCAGGCTCTCCAGCAGCTCCGCGCGTCCGGAATAGAAATTGAGCCCCCGCTGCCCTTGGGCTGCATAGTCCAGCGCCGCCCCAAGCGTTTCGAAGTCCCCGAGCCTGCTCGGAAGCTGGCATTCGGTCGGCGTAGCTGACGGCATAAATGAGGATTCCCGCGCGTTCCTGGTCTTCTAAGGCCGCTCCCGGCGCACCGCCGCGGCCCGAGATACTCTGTCCGATACGATGCCGTCGCCACAGCCCGGCGCCGATAGTGGAGGATCAGCCGGGCGCCCGCAAGCACTGGACCGCACCGCAGCGATGTGCCGCGACCCGGTCCTCGGGGTTTCCTGGCGATGTGCCGTCTGCTCAGCCGACGCGTCTGGCCCTGGTCGTTGCGAACATGGGTCCGAGCTCGTGGAAGGGCCGGATGGCGAGTCCGGGGTTGGGGTAGTAGTCGACGAAGAGGTTGACGCGGGGCCTCTTGCCCTCGTGGCGGACGGCGTGCTTCCAGCGGTTGTTGAAGTCGTAGACATGGCCGCGGACCATGGAGAACTTGCGCTCGCCGACGAGGTAGACGACGTTGGGCGGCACGATCAGCGGAATGTGCAGGCGGTGGGCGCGCGCGGCCATGGGCTGGCCGTCGACATGGGGCTTGACCTTGCCGCCGGGCTGCAGGCGCACCAGGGCGACGCGGGTGACCACGCCGTGCGGCGTGCGCAGCTTCGCGATCGCGCGCTCGACCACCGGCTCGACCACCGCGCGCAGGGCGAACCAGTCGGGATAGGCATAGACCGGGCCCAGGTCCGTGTCCTCGCGCTCGAGCGGCATGAACGGGCTCGGGTCGATGCCCTTCTGCAGCCCCCAGGCGTGGATCAGGTCCTCGACATAGGCGTAGTGCACCGAATTGGCCCCGGGATGCCATTCGTGCTTGAACACGATCGCCTGCGTCACCGAATGCGCCCCGTCCGCGAACAGCTCCTGGCGCAGCGGATTGCGGCTCCAGTCCTCCTCGCTCAGACCCTCCACGTAGCTCAGAAGCGGCTCCAGATCGATCGATCCAAGATCGCGGTACGGAACCCCGATATCCATCGTTTCTTCTTCCAGTTCGATTGGCGCGCGACAGGGCCATCCGGTGCAGGACCAGCCGGTCCGGAGCCATGCGCCCGCGCGGGATCGCTCCCGCGGTGCAGCATGCAGCGGATTGTTTGCGGGCGGCCCGGCCGCGATAAAGCGCGCACGGCCGAAAACAGAATTCGCCGGTCTTGAAAACTGCAGCGGGCTGGAGTTCCGGCACGCCGTTCGGGCCTGCCGGCGTCGGGATCCGCCGTGCGCCCGACGATCCGAGGCTAGGGCGCCGGTCTGTCTCAGAGAAGCCGCCAAGCCTTGGAAAGACCTGTCGTGAATCCTGACCAGTCACGGCCCGAAGCGTGCATTCGTGCAGGGCGGAACCATAACGAATGCGGCATGCGATCCAGCCTGAATCGCATTTGACTGTTATGCGGGCCGCAGTGACGCTGATTGTCCTGCGCCCCAGCAATGGAGACCGGCAAAGACCCGGCAGGCAGGCGCCCGCGGCGGCGCGCCTTCGATCGCAGAGCCAATAACCGACAAGGGAGAGAAACCGTGAACTCAGTGACCTCGGTGCTGGCCAGATCACTGCTGGCCAGATCCGTGCTGGCCGCACTGGCTGTGGGGCTCGTGACCCTGACGCCCCAGGCCCGGGCCCAGGACAAGGGCACGATCGCGATCTCCATGCCCACGAAGTCCTCGGCCCGTTGGATCGACGACGGCAACAACATGGTCAAAGTCTTCAAGGACAAGGGCTACAGGACCGATCTCCAGTACGCCGAGGACGACATCCCGAACCAGCTCGCCCAGATCGAGAACATGATCACCAAGGGCGCCAAGGTTCTGGTGATCGCCGCGATCGACGGCACCACGCTGAGCGACGCGCTGAAGAACGCGGCCGACAAGGGGATCAAGGTGATCGCCTACGACCGCCTGATCCGCAATTCACCCCATGTCGACTACTATGCGACCTTCGACAACTTCCAGGTCGGCGTCCTGCAGGCGAGCTACATCGAGCAGGCGCTGGGCCTCAAGGAAGGGAAGGGACCCTTCAACATCGAGCTGTTCGGCGGCTCGCCGGACGACAACAACGCCTACTTCTTCTACAACGGCGCCATGTCGGTGCTGAAGCCCTACATCGACAGCGGCAAGCTCGTCGTCCCGAGCGGGCAGTTGGGCATGGAAAAGGTCTCGACCCTGCGCTGGGACGGCGCCGTTGCCCAGGCGCGCATGGATAACCTGCTGAGCGCCTATTACGGAAACCGCAAGCTGCACGCCGTGCTCTCGCCCTATGACGGGCTCAGCATCGGGATCATCTCGTCGCTCAGGGGCGTCGGCTACGGAAGCAGCGACCTGCCCATGCCCGTGGTCACCGGCCAGGACGCCGAGGTGCCCTCGGTCAAGGCGATCCTGCGCGGCGAGCAGACCTCGACTGTCTTCAAGGACACGCGCGAGCTCGCCAAGGTCACCGCCGAGATGGTGGACGCCATGATGTCCGGCGGCCAGGTGCCGGTGAACGACACCAAGACCTACGAGAATGGCGTGAAGACCGTGCCGGCCTACCTGCTGAAGCCGGTCAGCGTCGACAAGGCCAACTGGAAGCAGGTCCTCGTGGACAGCGGCTACTACAAGGAGGCGCAGATCCGCTGACGGCCCCGGCGGAGCCCCGCGTCCGGGGCTTCCGCCCGTATCGAACGGGCCGGATCCACCGGATCGGTCGCAACCCGAGGTGCCGATGAACGCGATCCTGGAGATGCGGGGGATCACGAAGACGTTTCCGGGCGTGAGAGCGCTCGACAACGTCAATCTCGTGGTCCGGGAGGGCGAGATCCATGCCCTGGTCGGCGAGAACGGCGCCGGCAAGTCGACCCTGATGAAGGTCCTGAGCGGCGTCTATCCCTACGGCTCCTATACCGGCGAGATCCACTTCCAGGGCCAGGAGCGCCGCTTCCGCGGCATCGCCGACAGCGAGAGCGCGGGCATCATCATCATCCACCAGGAGCTTGCCCTGGTTCCGCTGCTCTCGATCACCGAGAACATCTTCCTCGGCAACGAACCGGCCCGCTACGGCATCATCGACTGGGACGCCGCGACGGAACGGACGCGGGCGCTGCTGCGCAAGGTGGGGCTCCGGGAATCCCCGGCGACGCTGGTCGGCGACCTGGGAGTCGGAAAGCAGCAGCTCGTCGAGATCGCGAAGGCCCTGTCCAAGGAGGTCCGGCTCCTGATCCTGGACGAGCCGACCGCAAGCCTGAACGAAAGCGA
The DNA here is from genome assembly GCF_017355985.1 of Arenibaculum pallidiluteum. Classification (GTDB taxonomy): domain Bacteria; phylum Pseudomonadota; class Alphaproteobacteria; order Azospirillales; family Azospirillaceae; genus Arenibaculum; species Arenibaculum pallidiluteum. The sequence continues at coordinate 559,071 of NZ_JAFIQU010000001.1, read as the reverse complement.
CAGCGAGGCCCTTCTTTCGCTGCTGCTGGAGTTCAAGGCCCATGGCATCGCCTCGATCCTGATCTCCCACAAGCTGAACGAGGTCTCCAGGGTCGCGGATTCCGTCACCGTGCTGCGCGACGGCATGACGGTCGAGACGCTGGATTGCCGGGCCGAGCCGGTCAGCGAGGACCACGTGATCCGCCGCATGGTCGGGCGCGAGCTGGCGGACCGCTATCCCCGCCGCCAGCCGAGGGTCGGCGAGGTGCTGTTCGAGGTCCGCGACTGGACGGCGCACCACCCGCTCGATGCAGAGCGGGTGGTGGTCAAGGGCGTGAACATGGCGGTGCGCCGAGGCGAGGTCGTGGGCATCGCGGGGCTGATGGGCGCGGGGCGGACCGAGTTCGCGATGAGCGTCTTCGGCCGGTCCTATGGGCGGCGGATCAGCGGACAGGCGTTCATCGAGGGGCGGGAGGTCGATCTGGGCACGGTGCCCAGGGCGATCGGCAATGGTCTCGCCTACGTCACCGAGGACCGCAAGCACCTGGGGCTGATCCTGAACGAGGATGTCGTCCACAACGTCACGCTGGCCAATCTCGACGGCGTGGCGAGCCGCTCCGTGATCGACGAGATGCGGGAGCTGGAGGTCGCCAACGACTACCGGCGGCGGCTGAACATCCGGTGCTCGGACGTGTCCCAGACGACGCTCAACCTGTCCGGCGGTAACCAGCAGAAGGTCGTGCTGAGCAAGTGGCTCTTCGCGGAGCCCCGGGTCCTGTTCCTGGACGAGCCGACCCGTGGCATCGACGTGGGCGCCAAGTACGAGATCTACACCATCATCAACCAGCTCGCCGCGGCCGGAAAGGCCGTGGTCGTGATCTCGTCGGAGATGCCCGAGCTGCTCGGCATCTGCGACCGGATCTATGTGATGAGCGAGGGGCGCTTCGTCGCCGAGATGCCCGCAGCCGAGGCCACTCAGGAAAAGATCATGCGCGCCATCATGAAGGGCGAGGAGAAGGTTCCATGACGTCGGAAATCCAGGGGGCGCTGAAGCCGGAACGGGCCGCGCCCTTCGCCTTCGCCCGGAGGCACCTGCGCGAGTACGGGATCCTGATGGCTTTGATCGCCATCATGGCCTTCTTCGGGATCGTGACCGACGGGACGCTTCTGAACCCGCTGAACCTGACGAACCTCGTCCTGCAGAACAGCTACATCGTGATCATGGCGCTGGGGATGCTGCTGGTCATCGTGACCGGGCACATCGACCTTTCCGTGGGATCGGTGGTCGCCTTCGTGGGGGCGCTGGCCGCAGTGATGATGGTCCAGTACGACATGCACTTCGTGCCGGTGACGATCCTCAGCCTGCTCGTCGGGGCCGCCATCGGCGCCGCCCAGGGCTCGTGCGTCGCCTTCTTCAAGGTCCCGTCCTTCATCGTGACCCTGGCGGGCATGCTGGTCTTCCGCGGCCTGGCGCTGACGCTGCTCGACGGCCGGTCGGTGGGTCCCTTCCCGGCGGAGTTCCAGCGGCTGAGCTCCGGCTTCATCGGGGATGCCTTCGCGGGACTGACGCCCATCCACCTGACCTCGCTGCTGCTGGCGGTCGCCGCCGCCGCGGCGCTGGTCTTCATGAGCGCCCGCGGCCGGGCGAAAAAGCTGAGATACGCAGTCGAGCAGGAGCCCTTCGCCCTCTTCCTTGCGAAGAACGCCGTCATCGCGGGGGTGATCGTCTGGCTGGGCTACCTTCTGGCCTCGTACCGGGGCTTTCCCAACGTCCTGCTGATCATGATCACGCTGATCGTCCTCTACACCTTCGTGACCATGCGTACGACGGTCGGCCGGCGCATATACGCGATCGGCGGGAACGAGAAGGCGGCCAAGCTCTCGGGCATCAACACCGAGCGGCTGACCTTCTACGCCTTCGTCAACATGGGCGTGCTGGCGGCGCTCGCCGGGCTGATCTTCGCGGCGCGGCTGAACACCGCGACCCCCAAGGCGGGACTGTCCTTCGAGCTCGACGTGATCGCGGCCTGCTTCATCGGCGGCGCCTCGGCATCGGGCGGGGTGGGGCGGGTGACCGGCGCGGTGATCGGGGCCTTCATCATGGGCGTGATGAACAACGGCATGTCGATCCTGGGGATCGGCATCGACTGGCAGCAGGTCATCAAGGGCCTCGTGCTGCTCGCGGCGGTGTTCCTGGATGTCTACAACAAGAAGCGGGCCTGACCGGTGAGCGCGTCCCAGGGAGCCCGCAAGGTCGGGATCGTCGGCGTCGGAAAGATCGCGCTCGACCAGCATATTCCTTCGATCGAGGAGACCCAGCTCTTCGCGCTCGGTGCGTTGGTCAGCCAGCGGGGCATCGGGCGCCCGGGGGTTCCGACCTTCCGGAGCCTGGGCGAGATGCTTGCGGCCTGCCCGGACGTCGAGGCGGTCGCCATCTGCACGCCGCCCGACATCCGCCACGGCCTCGCGCGCGAGGCGCTGGCCGCCGGGCGCCACGTTCTCCTGGAGAAGCCGCCGGCCGCCACGACGACCGAGCTGCGCGACCTGGTCGCCGCCGCGCGGGACACGCGCCGGACCCTCTTCGCGACTTGGCATTCGCAGCACAACGCGGCGGTCGAGGCGGCCCGGGCACGGCTCGCGGGGCGGCAGGTCCGGAGCATTCAGGTGACGTGGAAGGAGGATGTCCGCCGCTGGCACCCCGGCCAGGAGTGGATCTGGCAGGCCGGCGGGTTCGGCGTTTTCGACCCCGGTATCAACGCCCTGTCGATCCTGACGCGCATCCTGCCCTTCCCGCTCTTCGTGGAGCGGGCCGAGCTCCTGTTCCCCGCGGGGCGGGACACGCCAATCGCGGCCTCGCTGTCCTTCCGCGCGCCCGCGGAGGCCGGGCTGCGCGAGGCCGGCGCCGAGTTCGATTGGCGCCAGGAGGGCGAGCAGACCTGGACCATCGCCGTCGAGACCGCCGAGGGCACGCTGCTGCAGCTGAGTCGTGGCGGCGCATGCCTTGCAGTCGATGGGCGCGTGGTGGCCGAGGAGGCGGAGGCCGAGTACCGGCACATCTACCGCCGCTTCCATGCGCTGATCGAGGCCGGCGAGAGCGACGTGGACGCGGCGCCGCTGCACCTCGTGGCCGACGCCTTCCTGGTCGGAAGGCGCTGCGAGACCGCCCCCTTCGTCTGGTGACGGCCTACTCCGCCGGGATCCTCGCAGCGCCGGGCCGCCCCGGCGCATCCGCGCCCCCGTGCTGCGCGCGCACCTCGGCGCCGCGTTCCGTCAGCAGGCTGACGGCAACGGCCGCCAGGAGACCCGCCGGCACACCGAAGGCGCCCGCGGCGATCCCGTCGATGCCGAGAAGGGGCGCCGCGCCCAGCATCTCGGTGCGGATGAGGTACCAGAGCGCCGTGCCGAAGCCCGTCACCATGCCCGCAACGGCGCCGGCGGCGGTTGCGCGCCGCCACCAGAGCCCCAGCAGCAGAGCCGGCAGCAGCCCCGCGGCCGCCAGCGAGAAGGACCACGCCACCAGCGTCAGCATCGCGAAGGGCGCGCCAGCCGTCGCATAGGCCGCCAGCGCGGTGAGCCCAGCCATGGACAGGCGCAGCGCGCGCACGCGCCGCGCTGCGGGCGCACGAGGATCCAGCAGGCGGAACCACACGTCGTGGCCCGCCGCGGCACCCAGCGTCGCCACGAGACCCGAGGCCGTCGACAGGGCGGCCGCCAGGGCGCCGGCGGCCAGCAGGACTCCGAAGACCGGCGGCAGCCCCGCCATGTCGGGCGCGGCCATCACGACGAGGTCGGGATGGATGGTGACGTCGCCTGCGGCAAGCGGCGCTGGGTTCGAAGCCCCCCCGTGGGCGCTCCTGCAGGCATCCAGCACGGCGCCCGCGGTCGTGGGCAGCTTCCCGCAGACCGACACCATACCGAGCCGGCCGTATTCGTAGACCCAGCGCGGCAGCGCCCGCGCGCCGTCAAGCGAATCCACGCGGGCTCCGACCACCGAGCCCTGGATTTCGCTGCGCGCGAAGGCGGCATAAAGCGGGGCGGTCAGGTAGATCGCCACGACGAAGAGGAGCGCCCAGCCGCCGGCCCGACGCGCCGACCCCGCCGAGGGAGCCGCCAGGAAGCGTTGTAGAAGGTGCGGCAGCGCGGCCGTGCCGAGGGCCAGGGCCAGGGCCAGCGAGATGAAGTTCAGGGGCGTGCGCCCGCCGGATTCGGCCGCCCCGGTCATCACCTCGGCGAGCGGAATGGCGCCTTCGGGCGCCGCGGCCGAGATCACGGCGGCCGGCACCAGGTATGCCGTCGCAATGGCCGCGAACTGCGCCACCTGCGTCCAGGTGACCGAGCGCAGCCCGCCCGGCAGCGTGCAGGCGAGGACCAGCAATGCGCCCAGCCACACGGCCGCGCCGAAGGGCAGGCCCAGGAACCGGGTGGCGACGGCGGCCGCGCCGGCGAGCTGTGCCATCAGGAAGGCGAAGGAGCACCAGGCCAGCACCGTCACGGCGGCCACGCGCACCACGGATCCGCCGAATCGCCCCGCGAGGAAGTCGGGAACGCTTGCCGCACCGCTGCGGCGAAGCCCTGGCGCGATCGCCAGGGCCGCAAGCGCGAGGCCTCCCGCCCAGCCGAGCAGGAAGGCGAGCCCGCTGCTGCCCTGCACGTAGAGTGTTCCGGCGAGACCGACGAACATGGCCGCGGAGACCCAGTCGGCAGCGGTCGCGAGGCCGTTCGGCAGGGCGCCGACGCGCCGGTCCGCGACCAGGAGATCCTCGGGCGTACGGCCGCGCGATCCCAGTGCCACGGCGACATAGACCAGCGCAGGAACAGCCAGCAGGGCAAGCATAAGGGGCGCGGCCGATGTCCCTGCTCCGGCAAGCAGCACGGCACCACCGAGCAGAAGCGCCAGCCCGACCGGGGGCAACGCCCAGAGCCCTTTCAGCATCCCGCTCGCACGTCCCGGCATCGCCTTCCCTCAATTTCGGGTCAGGCCACAACACTAGGCGTGGAGCCTCCCCCACGAAATCGCACGAAGGGGCGGGGCGGCCGGAGCGGTGGGGGGATGTCTGGGATTAGCGCGTCTGAGGCAATGGCTGCCGCCGGGGGCCTGCCGCCCGGTCAGCGCGCGGGCTTCAAGCTCACGAGCAGGACCCCGGCCAGGACCAGCACGGCTCCGGCCGCCTGGACCGTGGAGAGCATCTCGCCCATGAACACGCTGTCCATGCCGATGGCGGCGACCGGTCCCAGCGCGCCCAGCACGGCAACGCTGTTCGCCCCGACGCGGCGCAGGGCCTCGGCCGTCATGAAAATCGGCAGCACCGTGCACACCGTCGCCATCACGGCCGCCATCAGGTACACGACGCCCGGAAGCTGCAATGCCGAAAGCGGTCTGATCGCCAGGAACTGGGCCAGGCAGAAGGCGCAGGCGACGGTGGTCGCCCAGGCCGTGAACCGCATGGATCCGACCCGCCGCACGACGTCGCTTCCGGCCACGAGATAGACGGCGTAGGCGGCGCTGCTGCCGAAGACCAGCGCCGCGCCAAGGGTGAAGTCCCGATTCTCGCCGGTGCTGGCCTGGGCGACCACGAGCGCGATCCCGCCATAGGTCAAGGCCAGGGCCAGAACGGCGCGCGCGGTGATCGGCCGCTTCAGGAACAGTGCCGAGAGCAGGACCACGATGGTCGGATAGGCGAAGAGGATCAGGCGTCCGGTCCCGGCCGTGACGTACTGCAGTCCCATAAAGTCGAGGAAGCTGGCGAGATAATAGCCGAGGAAACCGAGACCGCAGATCAGCGCCACGTCGCGCGGGCTTACGGGCGCGGCCTTGCGGTCGCGCTGCGCCCACAGGCCCATGGCCAGAAAGAAGGGCAGCGAAAGGCCCATGCGCAGTGCCAGCAGCGTCACGGGCTCGGCGCCATGGGCGTAGGAGAGTTTGATCAGCAGCGGGCGGATGGAGAAGGCGAGCACCGCGCCCGCCGCGAGCGCGAGGCCCGTCAGGCGGTTCCCGGAACCTGCCATCGCCGCTGGGTCTGCGGCCGGGGCGGCTGCCCTTGCTGTATCCGTCAAGCTCCTGGTCCCGTCCCGGTATAGATAGCTCTGCAGCTTAGGGCCCGCGCCGCGCGCCGCCGTTGCGAATTCCGGTGGTCATCCATGCCGGACGGGCAGGGGTGCGGTTCCGCTGCCCGAGTCGCGCATGAGCCCGTCGTTGCGCTCGCATTGCCGGGAGCCATGCGGTACAAGGGCCGTTCTTCCGTCCTGGCAGGGTTTTCCGGAGAGGCGCATGGCGTCCTATCAATACGTTTATGTCATGAAGGGGCTGACCAAGATCTACCCCGGCGGGAAGAAGGTGCTGGACGGTGTCTGGCTCAGCTTCTACCCGGGCGCCAAGATCGGCGTCATCGGCCCGAACGGCGCCGGCAAGTCGACCCTGATGAAGATCATGGCCGGCCTCGACAAGGACTACAACGGCGAGGCCTGGGCCGCCGAAGGCGCCAAGGTCGGCTACCTGCCGCAGGAGCCGCAGCTCGATCCCACCAAGACGGTCCACGAGAACGTCATGGAGGCGCTGAAGGAGACCAAAGGCCTTCTCGACCGGTTCGAGGCCGTCTCCATGCGCCTCGGCGAGGTCGAGGATCCCGACGAGATGACGGCGCTGATCGACGAGCAGGCCGCGCTCCAGGAGAAGATCGAGGCTGCGAACGCCTGGGACATCGACCGGACCGTCGAGATCGCCATGGACGCGCTGCGCTGCCCGCCGGGCGATGCGAGCGTCGAGAAGCTCTCGGGCGGCGAGAAGCGCCGCGTGGCGCTGGCCCGCCTGCTGCTCGAGAAGCCCGATCTTCTGCTGCTCGACGAGCCCACCAACCATCTCGACGCCGAGAGCGTCGCCTGGCTCGAGCGGCATCTCCAGGAGTATGCCGGGACCGTGGTGCTGGTCACCCACGACCGCTACTTCCTCGACAACGTGACGGGCTGGATCCTGGAGCTCGATCGCGGGCAGGGGATCCCCTACGAGGGCAACTACTCGTCCTGGCTGGAGCAGAAGCAGAAGCGGCTCGAGCAGGAGGCCAAGACCGAGCAGGCCCGCCAGCGCACCCTCGCCGCCGAGCTGGAGTGGATCCGGCAGTCCCCCAAGGCCCGGCAGGCCAAGAGCAAGGCCCGCATCTCGGCCTATGAGAGCCTGCTGGCCGAGGCCAACAAGAGCCAGCAGATCTCGGAGCCGCAGATCATCATTCCGGCGCCGCCGCGCCTGGGCAGCTTGGTGATCGAGGCCGAGCACCTGAAGAAGGGCTTCGGGGACCGGCTTCTGATCGAGGATCTGAGCTTCCGCCTGCCTGCAGGCGGCATCGTCGGCGTGATCGGCCCCAACGGCGCCGGCAAGACCACGCTGTTCCGCATGATCACCGCTCAGGACCAGCCGGACGACGGCACCTTCCGTGTCGGCGACACGGTGAAGCTCGGCTATGTCGACCAGAGCCGAGACAGCCTCGCGCCCAACAAGACCGTCTGGGAGGAGATCTCGGACGGGCTGGACGTGATCGAGCTCGGCAAGAAGACGATGCCGAGCCGCGCCTACGTGGCGGCCTTCAACTTCCGGGGCCCCGACCAGCAGAAGAAGGTCGGGCAGCTCTCGGGCGGCGAGCGGAACCGCGTGCATCTCGCCAAAATGCTGAAGTCCGGCGCCAACGTTCTGCTCCTCGACGAGCCCACCAACGATCTCGACGTCGATACGCTGCGCGCTCTCGAGGACGCGCTGGAGAGCTTCCCGGGCTGTGCGGTGGTGATCAGCCACGACCGCTGGTTCCTGGACCGCATCGCGACCCATATCCTCGCCTTCGAGGGCGAAAGCCAGGTCGTGTGGTTCGAGGGCAACTTCCAGGACTACGAGGCCGACAAGAAGCGCCGCATGGGCGCCGAGGCCGACCAGCCGCACCGCATCAAGTACAAGCCGCTCGTGCGGGGCTGATGCCGGCCGTCTGTGCGGGACCCGCGTCCCGCGCGGCGGCCCTTTGAAGGCGGAGGAACGGGGACCCAACGGGTCCCCGTTTTCGCTTCCTGCGGGGACGCGCGCTTACTGGAACAGGCCGAGCAGGGACTGCGGAGCCTGGTTCGCGATGGACAGGGCCTGCGAGGCAAGCTGCTGCTTGACCTGCAGGGACTGCAGCAGCGCGCTTTCCTTCGCGAGGTCGGCGTCGACGATGGCGCCCATGCCGGTCTTCGTCGCGTCGTTGATCGCCTTGTTGAAGTTGATCTGGTTGCCGACGCGCCGGGCGTCCGCCGCCAGCTGGTTCATCGAGATACCCAGGTTGGTCTCGGCTGCGCCGAGGCCGCCGCTGGTGCCGATGAGGGTCGCCGCGTCCGAGTAGGTGCTCGCAGCGGTCAGCGAGTTGTACACCTTCGCCATCATGTCCTGGGCAGCGACGGTGATGTTGCCGCCCTGGACGTTGGAGATCAGCGACTGGTTGGATGCCCCCGCGCCGATCAGCGTGACGTTGTTGTACTGGGCGTCGTTGATGAAGTTGTAGATGTCGTTCTTGAGCGTGTTGTACTGGTTCTCGTAGTTCGTGCGGTCCGCACCGGTCATGGCCTGGTCCGCCAGCTTCGTGAGCACGGTGCGGATGTCGATGAGCGCCTTGGAGATGTTCTCGCCGGCCTTGACGGCGACGTCGATCATGCCCTTGCCGACCGAGAGGCGCTCGTTCACGGCGTTCAGAGCCGCCATGTCGCCGCGCAGGCCCTCGGCGACCGCGTAGGACGCACCGTCGTCATAGGCGTCGGAGACGTTGTAGCCGGTGCTGATCCGCTTGTTGGTCGCCTGCAGCGCCTCGCCGACGCCGTTGAGGTTGCGCAGCGCGACCATCGCGCCGACGTTGGTATTGATCGAGTTGCTCATGGCTGTCCCCGCATGGAGAGAATGTCTTGCCAGGAGCTAATTCAAGGGGCGTGCCAGTCTGTTAAGTCATTGAAAAGGCAAGGAGTCGCCTGGTCCCTGGCCGGCCGTGCAACGACCGCACCGGGCAAAGAGTGCCGGGCGCGGGAACTTCGTGCCGGTCCGGAAGGGGAAATCAGGCCCCCGGCAACGCCACGACCCCGGGCGAGCGGCCGGCCGCGATCAGCGCGTCGATCAGCCTGTGGACCTTCAGCGCCTCCTCGCCGCTGACGCGGGGCGTGCGTGCGGTCCGGACGGCCCGCACGAAATCCGCCATGACCGAGCGGTGATAGTCGTGCGGGAAGGCCATGGGATCGGCGCCGGTTCCGCCGGCGCTGGCATCCGGGGCGTGGCTGGTGCGCCGGCCGTCCTGGTGGAAGACCTCCAGCGAGGTGCCGGCCAGCACGGCCGTTCCATTCCGGCAGATCATCTCGATCCGCTCCGGAAAGCCGGGAAAGGCGGCGGTGGTCGCGTCGATCGTCCCCAAGGCCCCGTTGGCGAAGCGTGCCGCGGCGCAGACCATGTCCTCGGTCTCCATCCGGTGCACCGGGCTGGTGGTCGCATAGCCCGTGACCTCGACGACCGGGCCCGCGAGGCTCAGCATCAGGTCCAGCGTATGGATGCCCTGGGAGATCAGCACGCCGCCGCCGTCCCGTGCGAAGGTCCCGCGGCCGGGCTCGTCATAGTAGGCCTGCGGCCGCCAGAGCCGGATCTGGGTCGAGCATCCCACGACGGGACCGAGCTCGCCCGAGGCGAGCAGCCCGGACAGCGCCTCGGCCGCCGGACGGAAGCGGTGCTGGAGCACGATCCCCAGCGTGACGCCCGCGCGGCGGCAGGTCTCGACCAGCTCGACGGCACGATCCGTCGTGATCTCTACCGGCTTCTCCAACAGCACGTGCTTCCCGGCCGCGGCGCATCGCCGGACGATGTCCAGATGCGTGTTGGCCGGCGTCAGGACCAGCACGGCCTGCACGGAAGGGTCGTCCAGCAGCGTCTCCAGCCGGCCGCAGAGCGGAAAGGGAAAGCGGCGGCCGAAATCGGCACGGCGCCGCTCGCTCGGGCTGAAGGCGTGGACCACCTCTACCTCGTCGGCGAGGTCGAGAAGGCCCTTGGCATGGGGCGTCACGGCCATTCCGAGGCCGATGATGCCGATCCTGAGCTTCTCCATGCCGCGCATCCTCTCCATCGCAAGAGCAAGGGTCCGCCGCCAGGCTTTCCGGCGGCTTCGCGCCGACGCTAGCCGCCGACCGCAGAGGTGGCAAGACGAGCGGCCGCGCCCGGATCGGTCCGGGTCGGCATCCCCTCAGTACGAGTGGGACCGGACGCCGTCGATCGCGAGGCCGCCGCGCGTGTAGACGACCTGGACCCGGCAGTCGTCGTCCATGTTCGCCACCAGGAAGCCGGTCCGCCCGCGCAGGCGCGTCCATGCGATGTAGCCGACGATCATCTCCTGCCTCCCGCCGCCCCAGACAGGCTGATAGGACACGCTCTCCACCTGGTCGGGCGGGACGCCGGCATCGGCGATCACGCGTGCGGCCGCCGCGTTGCAGGGGTGCGGGTACAGCGCCGCGATTCGCCGGAGCATGTCGGCCGGAGGCGGGGGCTGGGGCTGCACCGCGCAGGACACGCCGCCCAGCAGCGCCAGGATCAGAACCGGTATCCTCATGAATTGCGCTCCTGTAGGAGGCCGCCGCGGAAAGCGGGGCGCGCCTTCTTGCGGCCGGGGGGGGCGGTGGGGCAGCATGGCGCTCCCGCTCCGCCCGCCGGTGACCGCAGTGAACCATCCCGAAGGCCAGTACCTCGATCTCCTCCGCCTGATCCTGGAATCCGGGGACGACCGCCAGGACCGCACGGGGGTGGGGGCGCGCAGCATCTTCGGCGCAATGATGCGCTTCGACCTCGGCCGCGGGTTCCCGCTGATCACCACCAAGCGCGTCTTCTGGAAGAGCTGCTTTCGCGAGATGCTCTGGTTCCTGACCGGCGGGACCAACATCCGCCCCCTGGTGGCCGAGGGCGTTCACATCTGGACGGACTGGCCTCTCAAGGCCTACCGCGAGGCGACCGGGGAAGCGATCGATCGCGACGCATTCGAGCGCCGGATCGTCGAGGACGAGGCCTTCGCCGCACGCTGGGGCGAGCTGGGGCCCGTCTACGGGAAGCAATGGCGGCGCTGGACCGGGCCCGACGGGCGCGAGCACGACCAGATCGCGGGACTGATCGATGGCATCCGGCGCAACCCGGCGTCGCGCAGGCTGCTGTTCCATGCCTGGAACGTCGCCGAGATCGACCGCATGGCGCTTCCGCCCTGCCATATGGTCTACCAGTTCCATGTCTCCCGCGGGCGCCTTTCCTGCCTGCTCTACCAGCGCTCGGCCGATGTCCTGCTCGGCCTGCCGTTCAATCTCGCCGGCGCGTCGCTGCTGACCCACATGCTGGCCCAGCAATGCGACCTGGAACCGGGGGAGCTCGTCTGGTCCGGCGGTGACGTCCATCTCTACCACAACCACCTGGAGCAGGCGCGCCTGCAGCTCGGCCGGGAGCCGCGGCCCTTCCCGCGGCTGAACCTGCTGCGCCGCCCGGACGATATCGACGGCTACCGGATCGAGGACCTGGAGGTGGTGGGATACGATCCGCATCCGCACATCAAGGCCGAGGTCGCGGTTTGACCATGGCGCAGGACACGCCCGCCAATCTGCCGGGAGAGCCGGCCGTGGTGCTGGTGGCGGCGACCGCCCGGGGCGGCGCGCTCGGCCTCGACGGGCGCATGCCCTGGCATCTTCCCGCGGATCTCCGGCACTTCAGGGCCGCCACGCTGGGCAGGCCCGTGGTGATGGGCCGCAAGACCTTCGACTCCCTGGGCCGTCCGCTGCCGGGCCGCACCAACATCGTCGTGACCCGGAACCCCGAGGCGGAGTTCGAGGGCGCGCTGACGGCGCCGTCGCTCGATGCGGCGCTGGACCTGGCCCGCAAGGTCGCGCGCCGGGACGGCGTGGCCGAGATCGCGGTAATTGGCGGCGGCGAGATCTACCGGCAGGCCCTGCCGCTCGCCGACCGCGTCCTGCTGACCGAGATCGACCTGGACACCGCGGCCGACACCTGGTTTCCGGCGCTTCCGCCCGCCGAGTGGAGGGAGACCGCGCGCGAGCCCCATCCCGCCGAGGATGGGCGGCCCGCCTATGCCTTCGTGACCTACGAAAGACGCCGAGACCCCGCATGAAGATCGAACTGAAGCGCATGGACCCGGACCGCTGGGCGCGCATCCGCGCCGCCCATGCCGAGCTTCCGCCGGATCTGGACGTGGTTCCGCGCCGACATTCCGACATGGCGGCGGGCTACGACCTGATCGCCTGCATCGACGAGCCCATGGCGTTCCGGGTGGGCGACCGCCCGGTCATGGTGCCGACGGGCATCGCGATCCATATCGGCGAGGCCGGGATCGATGCGGAGCTGCACCCGCGATCGGGGCTCGCCACCAAGCAGGGGCTAGTGCTCGCCAACCTCACCGGCGTGGTGGATGCCGACTACCAGGGGCAGATCATGGTCGGACTCGTGCGGCTCCATCCCGGCACGGAGGGCGGCGAGACGGTGCTCGTGAAGCCCGGGGACCGCATCGCGCAGCTCGTACTCAAGCGCGTGGTGCAGGCGGAATGGGTCGTCGTCGACGACTTCACCAGCGCGACGGCCCGTGGCGCCGGCGGCTTCGGCTCCACGGGGATCGGCGGCACCAAGACCTGAGGAGCCTTCCTAGTCCGTTGCGGGCGGCGCGGCGGAGCCAACCTCGGGCGAGGCCAGCCCGCGGGAGACGCCGCATTCGATCGCGATGCGGATGAGCTCGGCCGTGCGCGAGACGCCGAGCTTCGTCTTGATCATGCCGCAGGTGTTGGCGACGGTCTTGTAGCTGATGCCGATGGATTCGGCGATCTGCGGGAGTCCCTTGCCTTCGCCGAGCAGGCGCAGGATCTCCAGCTCGCGCCGCGAGAGGTCGTCCAGGCGCCCCGGCGAGCCCGCGACGTTCTGGAGGGCGAGCTGCTGGGCGAGCTCGCGCTCCAGGTAGCGCTCGCCGGCGGTGACGCGCCGCATGGCCTCGAGGAGTTCCTCGGGGGCCGCGTTCTTGCTCACGAAGCCGGCGGCGCCGGCCTCGAGGGCCCGGGTCACATAGATGGCCTCCGCATGCATGCTGAAGACCAGTATCGGCGTCGCGGGCGCCTCGGCCCGCAACCGGCGGATCAGCTCCAGCCCGCCGAGTCCCGGCAGGTTCAGGTCGAGCACGACGAGCCGGGGTGGGCGGGCGCGGAACAGGGAGAGCGCCTCGCGCCCGCTCGCCGCCTCAACCACCTCCACCTCTGGGTCCGAGGCGAAGAGGCGGCACAGGCCGCCGCGGACGATGGCGTGATCGTCCACCACGAGAACTCTCATGCCGCCTCCCCTGCCGCGCTGACGGCGCGGCCGCCGACGGGCGCCTCCTGCCGTGCCGCGTGCTCTGCTGGGCCTGCGCCAGGCGCCGGCGGCAGCACGGCGCGGACCAGGAAGCCTCCTTCGGAGCGGTCCGTGGTCTCCAGCGTGCCGCCAAGCCCCTGGACCCGCTCTGCCATCCCCAGCAGCCCGAAGCCCCCGCGCCGGACCTCGGCCGTGCCGCTTCCGTCGTCGACGACCTCGACTACGGTGCGGGCTCGGGATGCCGCTGCGCCATGGGCGGCCGCGGCGCGATCCGCACCCTCGCGACTGACCCGGACGGTGATCGTGGTGGGCGACCCGTGCCTTACGGCGTTGCTCAGCGCCTCCTGCACCACACGGTAGACCGTCGTCTCGGCGAGATCGCCGATCCCTTCGCAGTCCTCGTCCACCTGCAGGCGGTAATCGATGCCAGGCTGGCGGCGGCGCCAGAAGGTCACGAGATCGCCGAGCGCGGCCTCCAGGCCGAACTCGTCGAGACCGGCGGGACGCAGCCGGCCGAGCATGCTGCGGACCTGCTCCTGCATGTGGGACGCCGCCTCCGAGATGCCCTGCACGGCCGCCGGGATCTCGGCTGTCCGCCCGGCCTCTGCCAGCCGGACGATCGCCGCGGCGTCGACCTTCACCGCGAAGAGGCACGGGCCGAACTCGTCATGGAGGTCGCGCGCGATGTCGCGGCGCTCCGCCTCCTGCAGGGTCAGGAGCTTCTCGCCGAGGCGCCGGTTCTCGGCCTTCTCGGCGGTCAACTTGCCGGCCATGTCGTTGAAGCCGCGATAGAGCCGCGCGAGCTCGGGAGCGAGGCGGTGCTCGTCGCGCGCGGTGAAGTCGCCGCGCCCGATCGCGCGGAACGCCTCGCCGAGCTCGTCGAGAGGGCGCAGCGCGCGGCCGACGAACACATGGATGGCCATGAAGGTGACGGCGCAGAACAGCAGCAGGCTCAGCACCGTGGCGCAGAAGGCCTCCCATGCCTCGCCGATCTCGTTCTGGGGATCGGACTGGATCACAAGAGTCTCGGACCGCCCGTCACCGAGCGCGACTACGAGTTGGGCGCTCGGGGGATCGGGGGCGATGAGCCGCGCGAACAGCGCGGGCGCGGCGCCCAGAGTGGTCACTTCCGTCGGCGGCGGGGCCGAGGACAGGCCTGTGCCGGCCAGCCGGAGGCGGACGTGGCGGTTCCCGTCGAAGGCGGCGACCACGCTGCGCAGCTCGGCCAGGGGGTCGTCCCGGCCGGTGGTTCCGGTCAGCACGTTCTCCGCGGCGCGCAGAGCCACGCCGACGGCCGCGCGCATCTCGGTGCGCACGCGGTGAGATGCGCTGTAGGCGGCAACGACGCTGGCCAGCAGCAGGCTGGCCCCCATGCCGATCGCGACGAGGCAGATCAGGCTGAGCCGTAGCGACATCCTGCGCACGCCTGGATTCCTTCCGAAGCCCTTGGCCAAGTCCTCGGCCGGCGGGCAGGATGCCACAGTGCCGGAGCGCACGTCATCGATACGGCGCGATTGTCGGCTCCCCAAATGGTTTCGGGAAAAATTCCCGACGAGATCGGGAACTGCGCCCCTGGGAGCGGCGTCCCCGCCGATCCCAGACTGTCTTCCTCCCGCAGGATCGCGGGGAGTGCCGCCGCGACGGATGCGGCACGCGAGAGCCGATCGGAATGATCGTGCGCCTGTCCTTGTTCGACAGGCGTATAGGCTTTCTGCTGCGCGTGTAAAGGCGGGATCTATCCAAGATCCCGGCATCGTGGCCGCCTATTATACCAATGAGCAATATCGCGATCTCTTGCGATTTCCTTCATTGTTCGGAGCCGGGTTCGGCGGCCGCCGAACCCCAAGACAAGGGGAGGATGCAACCGTGAGAGTCCTGATCGCCGGAGTCTGCGCGCTCTGGGTGAGCGTCGCCGTGTCGCAGGCCGCGGCGCAGGTGGCGCCCTCGGCGGAGCGGGCGGAGCGCCTCGACGAGCTGGTGCTTGGCACCAAGGACAACGACTATGCGATCTCCAGGAAGGATTTTCAGCTCCAGGCCGGCAAGTACTATCGCCTGAAGGTCACCTCGGCGGGCTTCAAGGAGTACATGTTCCGGGCGCCGGAGCTGTTCCGCAATGCTTGGATCAGGCAGGTGGTCGTGAACGACCTGGAGGTCCATACCAATTGGATCCATGGCCTCGAATTCGACGATCAGGGGACCATGGAGATCTTTTTTATTCCCCAGCGCGGAGGCGAATACCCGTGGTTCGTCGAGGGCTTCGAATCCAACGGCATGGCCGGCAAGTTCGTCGTCAAGTACCAATGAGCGGCCGCGGCAGGGTTCTCGGGATCCTGGCGCTCGGGCTTCTGCTGGCGCTTCCGGCGCAGGGGCAGCAGGGGGCTGGCGCCGGGGCCGGCGGCACCCAGAGCTCGGCGGCCGGCGATGCCCAGACGATTCGCGTCGGCTATCTCGCCACGCGCGAGGAGCCGCGGGTCCCGCTGAGCTTCCTGAACCCCGAGATCGAGGACGACGGCGTGCAGGGCGCCCGTCTCGGCATCGCGGACAACGCCAGCACCGGCCGCTTCCTGAAGCAGCGCTTCGAACTCGTCGAGGTCGTCGTCCCGCCTGGAACGTCGCCCGCGGACGGGCTGCGCCAGCTTGCCCAGGAGGGCGTGCGGCTGGTCGTATCCGATCTCCGGCGCGACGCGCTGCTCGAGGTCGCCGGCCTGCCGGAGGCGCGCGAGATCACGCTCTTCAACGCGCGCGCAAAGGACGATGACCTGCGCAATGCCGAATGCCGGCCCAATGTCCTGCACACCGTTCCCAGCCGGCGCATGCTGGCCGACGCCCTGGGCCAGTACCTGGTCTGGAAGAAATGGACGGACTGGCGCCTGATTGTCGGTCCCGCGCCGGGCGACCAGCTCTTCGCCGAGGCGGTGCGGCGCAGCGCCAAGCGTTTCGGCGCCAGGATCGTCCAGGACGATCCCTGGACCTTCGAGATCGGCAACCGACGCGTCGACACCGGGCATGTCACTGTCCAGTCCGCCATCCCCACCGCCACCCAGGGCCGCGACTACCAGATCCTGGTGGTCGCCGACGAGGAGGACGGGTTCGGGGAGTATCTGCCCTATCGCACCTGGCTGCCGCGCCCCGTGGCCGGAACCCAGGGGCTGGTGCCCACGGCCTGGTCGCGCGTGCACGAGCAGTGGGGCGCGACGCAGCTTCAGTCGCGCTTCGAGCGCCAAGCCGGGCGCTGGATGACCGAGCGCGACTACGCCGTGTGGATGGCGGTGCGGGCCGTCGGCGAGGCGGCGACGCGCACGCGCAGCGCCGATCCGGCCCAACTCGCCGCCTTCATCCGGAGCCCGGACTTCGGGCTGGCCGCGTTCAAGGGGCAGGCGCTGACCTTCCGCGAATGGGACGGCCAGCTTCGTCAGCCCGTGCTGGTGACCGCGCCGCGGATGCTGGTCTCGGTCTCGCCCCAGGACGGTTTCCTGCATCAGACCTCGACCCTGGACACGCTGGGCGACGACCGGCCCGAGAGCGGCTGCCGGAACCGCTAGGCGCAGGTACGCAAGACAAGAAGCTCAGAGGGAGGACCCATACGATGCCGCATTCCCGAAGCACGGCCGGAAGCGTGGCCGGAAGCCTGGCGCGAGCCCCCGCCGCGGCGGCCGGACGCGGCGCCGTGGCCCGAACGGGGCTGGGCGCGCTGCTGGCGCTGGCCATGGCCGCTCCGGCAGCGGCCGAGACGGTCTACGTGTCCAACGAGAAGGACAACACGATCTCGGTGATCGACGCAGCCAAGCTCGAGGTCGTGAACACCATCAAGGTCGGGCGGCGGCCGCGCGGCATCACGCTGAGCGGCGACGGCAAGTCGCTCTACGTCTGCGTGGGCGACGACAACCGGATCGACGTGATCGACCTGCAGAGCCAGCAGGTGGTGGACCGGCTGCCCTCGGGCCCGGACCCCGAGCTGTTCGTCCTACATCCGGAGGGCCGGCTGCTCTACGTCGCGAACGAGGACGACAATATGGTCTCGGTGGTCGACACCCAGGCCAAGCGAATCGTCACCGAGATCCAGGTGGGGGTGGAGCCGGAAGGCATGGGGATCAGCCCGGACGGCAAGGTGCTGGTGAACACCTCCGAGACCACCAACATGGCGCATTTCATCGACACGGCGAGCAACGAGATCACCGACAACGTGCTGGTGGACTCGCGCCCGAGGGTCGCGCGCTTCACGCCCGACGGGCGGCATGTCTGGGTGTCGGCTGAGATCGGCGGGACGGTCAGCGTGATCGACGTCGCGACGCGGCAGATCACCAAGAAGATCGAGTTCGAGGTGCGCGGCCTGCGGCGCGAGGCGATCCAGCCGGTGGACGTGCGGTTCACGAAGGACGGGAAGCGGGCCTTCGTGGCGCTGGGGCCGGCGAACCGGGTCGCGGAGATCGACCCGGCGACGCTGGAGGTCAAGAAGTACCACTTGGTCGGACAGCGGGTGTGGAACCTGGCGCTGTCCGGGGACGAGACGCGGCTCTACACGACCAACGGGGTCAGCAACGACGTCTCGGTGATCGACCTCGAGAAGGACCGCGTCATCAAGAGCCTCGGCGTGGGCGGCGCGCCCTGGGGCGTCATCGTGAAGTCCTAAGCGGCAGACCTCGGATGCCGGCGCGGAGCCGGTTGGAACCGGACGAATTGGAAAGGGCCGCCCGATCGGGCGGCCCTTTCTCGATGCGATCCCGGACCGGGACGTGTCAGCCGGCGCGCACCCGCTGGCGAAGCGCCTGGAGCAGCGCCTCGACCTGGCCGCCGCCGCGCTGGATCACCGAGGCGAATTCGTTGCGCTGGGTTACGCTCATGCTGACGTTCTCGACCGCGACGTCGATCACCTTGCGGCGTCCGTCGCGATCGCGCACGCGCCAGTCCACCGCGACGGGCGGGGCGTTGGCCGGCACGATCTGGCTGCTGACGATCGTGTCCGTCTCGCCCTCGGCGCGGGTGCCGAGAATCTTCAGGTTCTGGTCCACCGCCAGGTCCTGGCCGGCGTACTGGGCGAACCGGTCGGCGTAGATGTCGACGATCATCCGCTCGACCAGCTGCAGGTATTCCTGCTGCTGCTGCGGTGTGGCCTGCTGCCAGTAGCGGCCGAGCACGAAGCGCCCGATATAGGGCACGTCGAAGCCTTCCTGCAGGATCGCCCTGAACTCGCGCCGGATCTCGTCGCGGCTCACGTTCTGCTGGGTCAGCACGCCGATTGCGCGCTGGCCGAGATCCTGGATGAATTTCGCGCCGGCGGCGCCGCGATCGGCGGACTGGGCCAGGGCGGGTGGCGCAGCCCAGCCCGCGATCGCGAGCAGGGCTGCACAGGCAAGGAAGAAGCGTCTGGTCATGGCACCAAAGGTCGGGTGTCGGTTCCGGATGTCAACGTGCCGGAGTGGCCGGTGTGTCTTCGAACTCCGGGAACTCCGTGGTGCCCCCGGGGGCTGAGCGGCCGTCACGGATCTCCGAGGCCCTGCGCTGCCTGTAGAGGCTGCGGAACTGGGCATAGGGATCGATCGAGTTGCGCCGGACGTCGTCGATCACGCCGCGGTACTCGTTGCGGGCATCGAGGCCGGTCGTCGCGCCGCGGGTGATCGGAACCCACCCGTAACCGTTGTTCTCGGCCAAGATGTTGACGGGGTCGCTGAACCACTCGACGCCGATCCCCGTCGCGTCGCGCAGGCTGGACGGTCCCAGGATCGGCAGGACGAGATAGGCTCCTTCAGGCAGGCCCCAGACGCCCAGCGTCTGGCCGAAATCCTCGTGCTGGTAGGGGTATCCCATGCCGTCGGCGACGTCGAACAGGCCGCCGACGCCCCCGACCGTGTTGATCACGAAGCGGCTGCCGGCATTCTTCGCACCCTCCCAGTCGCCCTGCAGGAGCTGGTTGGCGAGCACGAGCGGGCTGGAGAGGTTGCGCAGGAAATTGCGCACGGAACGCTCGACCGGATCGGGGAGCACCGTCCGATAGATCTCGGCGGCCGGGTTGATGATCAGGAAATCGGCGATCTGGTTGAAGCCGTAGACGGTCCGGTTGAGACCTTCGAGCGGATCGTTGGCGTCGTCGGCTGCGGCGGTCGTTTCGCGGCCGGCCGTGGCGCACCCGGCGAGCGGCATGGCCAGCAGCGTGAGGACGAGGGCGGCCACACGGCCGAAGCTGGTCCGGGTACGGAGCGATGTCATGGGATTTCGCGTGCTCTTGTTCGGGGAGGGAGGGCGGCACGACAGGACAGGCCCGGGTATCCGGGCCAACATTCACACATTCGAGGTATCACACCGCGCCGGGATTTTCCAGCCACCGCAGGATGCACCGCCAATGCGACAGATCCCGGATCCTCGCATGCGTCCGGCATAGGGCGCGCACCGGCCGTTGTGCGGCCGAAAGCTGTTTACCCAGCATAAAGATATCTTTATATATGGCATCTGTTCTCGACGTACTGTCTGGTTCCGCCATGGATGACCTGCTGGGAGCTCTGAAGGCCGCGGCCGAGCCCACCCGGCTCCGCCTGCTGGCTCTCTGCGCCCGCGGCGAGCTGAGCGTCACGGAGCTGACCCAGATCCTGGGCCAGAGCCAGCCGCGCGTCTCGCGGCATCTGAAGCTTCTGTGCGGTGCCGGGCTGCTCGACCGCTTCCGGGAAGGAACCTGGGCCTTCTACCGGCTTGCTGAGCGGGGATCGGCCGCGGCGCTGGCGCGCACCCTGGTCGGCGCCATCCCGGACAGCGATCCCGTGCTCGCGCGCGATCTCGACCGGCTGGAGCGCATCAAGCGCAGCCGCGCCGAGGCTGCCGCCTCCTACTTCCGGGAGAATGCCCAGCGCTGGCATGAGATCCGCGGCCTGCACGTCCCCGAGCGCGAGGTGGAGGCGACGCTGCTGGGGCTGCTGCCGGCCGAGGGCATCGACGACCTGCTCGACATCGGGACCGGAACCGGGCGCATGATCGAGCTGCTGGCGCCGCGCGTCCGGCACGCCATCGGCATCGACACCTCGCGCGAGATGCTGGCGGTCGCCCGGGCCAATCTGGAGCGCGCCGGGCTGCTGGCCCGTTGCCAGGTCCGCCAGGGCGACATGTACCAGCTTCCCTATGACGACGGGTCCTTCGACGCCATCCTGCTGCACCAGGTCCTGCACTACGCCGAGGATCCCTCGGCCGCACTGGCCGAGGCGGCGCGCGTCCTGCGGCCGGGCGGCCGGCTCGTTGCCGTGGACTTCGCGGCGCACGAGCTGGAGACGCTGCGCACGGAGCACGCCCATCGCCGCCTCGGTTTCGAGGAATCGGAGGTGCAGGCCTGGCTGCGGGCGGCGGGACTCGTGCCCGCCGAGCCGCTCCGCCTCCCCGGTGCCGCGCTTACCGTCGTGGTCTGGCCGGCGAGCCGGCCGGACGTCCCCGCATCCCGTCCTTCCCCCCTCCTGACGACCACCGGAGTGTCGCCATGACCCCTGCCTTCGCCGATCCCGGCGGGCCCCCGGCCAGCACCTCGGCAAGCCCGTCGGTCAGCTTCGAGTTCTTCCCGCCCAAGACGGAGAAGATGGAGCAGACCCTGTGGCAGGCCATCGGCAAGCTCGCGCCGCTCCAGCCGTCCTTCGTCTCGGTCACCTACGGGGCCGGCGGCTCGACCCGCGAGCGCACGCACGCGACGGTGACGCGGATCCAGTCGGAGACCGGGATCGCCGCAGCGGCGCACCTGACCTGCGTCGCTGCGAGCCGCGACGAGATCGACGCGATCGCCCGCACCTATTGGGAAGCGGGGATCCGCCACGTCGTCGCCCTGCGCGGCGATCCGCCCGGCGGGCTGCTGTCGGGCGCCGCCTACGAGCCGCATCCCGGCGGCTATGCCTATGCCTGCGACCTCGTCGCCGGGCTGCGCCGCGTCGCCGATTTCGAGATCTCGGTCGCGGCCTATCCCGAGACGCATCCCCAGGCGCGGGACGCGGCCTCGGATCTCGACAACCTGAAGCGCAAGATCGACGCAGGGGCGACCCGCGCCATCACGCAGTTCTTCTTCG
Source organism: Arenibaculum pallidiluteum (assembly GCF_017355985.1). Lineage (GTDB taxonomy): Bacteria > Pseudomonadota > Alphaproteobacteria > Azospirillales > Azospirillaceae > Arenibaculum > Arenibaculum pallidiluteum. The sequence goes on along the minus strand of NZ_JAFIQU010000001.1, from coordinate 537,711 downwards.
ACAACGACGCCTATCTGCGCTTCGTCGACAGGGCGGCGGCGGCGGGGATCACCGTGCCCATCGTCCCCGGCATCCTTCCCATCACCAACTTCGCCCGCGCGGTCGAGTTCGCGCGGAGCTGCAACGCGCGGATGCCCGAGGGCATGGCCCAGCTCTTCGACGGGCTCGACGATGATCCCGAGACGCGCCAGCTCGTCGCGGCCACCGTCGCGGCCGAACAGTGCCGCTCGCTCCAGGCGCGCGGCGTCAGGGATTTCCATTTCTACACGCTGAACCGGGCCGAGCTGACGGTGGCGATCTGCAGGATGCTCGGCATCCGCGCGTCCTCGCAGCGCATGCCCGAGCCGGTCGCCAACTGACGCGCCGCCAGTCCTCTTTCCTACGGAACATTCCATGGCCGATCTCCTCGACGTTCTCCGCGACCGCGTCCTGCTCTGCGACGGAGGCATGGGCAGCCGCGTCCAGGCGCTGGACCTCGAGGTCGAGCGCGACTACTGGGGCAAGGAGAACTGCACCGACGTGCTCGTGCTGTCGCGCCCCGACCTCGTCCGCGACATCCATCGCGGCTATTTCGAGGCCGGGGCCGACATGGTGGAGACGAACACCTTCGGCGCGTCGCCGGTGACGCTGGCCGAGTTCGACCTGCAGGACCGGGCCTACGAGATCAACCGCCGCGCGGGCGAACTCGCGCGCGAGGCGGCCGAGGGCTTCGCCGACGGCCGCCCGCGCTTCGTGCTGGGATCGGTCGGGCCGGGCACGCGGCTGCCCACGCTCGGCCATATCGGCTACCGGCCCCTCGAGGAGGCGCTGACGGTCCAGGCCGAGGGGCTGATCGCCGGCGGCGTCGACGCGATCCTGATCGAGACCTGCCAGGACACGCTGCAGATCAAGGCCGCGGTAAACGCCTGCAAGATCGCGCGGAAGCGGGCGGGCAGGGATGTTCCGGTCTTCGTCCAGGTGACGGTGGAGACGACCGGCACGCTGCTGGTCGGACCCGACATCGGCGCCGCCGCGACGGTCATCAATGCCCTGGACGTCCCGCTGATCGGCCTGAACTGCGCGACCGGGCCGGCCGAGATGGCCGAGCACCTGCGCTGGCTGTCCGAGACCTGGGAGGGCCTGATCTCCGTCCAGCCCAATGCCGGCCTGCCAGAGCTCGTCGACGGGCGCACCCACTACCCGCTCCAGGCCGACGAGTTCGCGCTGTGGCACGAGCGCTTCGTGACCGAGTTCGGCGTGAACCTGATCGGCGGCTGCTGCGGCACCTCCATCAGCCATATCCAGGCGGCCGACGCCATGCTGCGCCGCCTCGCCGGCGATGCCGCGCGGCCGGCCGTGCGCACGCGCACCGCGCACTGGGTGCCGTCCGTCGCCTCGCTCTACAGCGCCGTGCCGCTGCGCCAGGAGAACGCCTACCTGTCGATCGGCGAGCGCTGCAATGCCAACGGCTCGAAGCGCTGGCGCGAGCTGCAGGAACGCCACGACTGGGATGGCTGCGTCGACATGGCCCGCGAGCAGGTGCGCGAGGGATCCCACGCGCTCGACATTTGCACGGCCTTCGTCGGGCGCGACGAGATCGCCGAGATGAACGAGGTGGTCACCCGCTTCACGGGGTCCGTGACCGCTCCGCTGGTGATCGATTCCACCGAGCTCGCGGTGATCGAGAACGCGCTCGAGCGCCACGGCGGCAAGCCGATCATCAACTCCATCAACTTCGAGGACGGCGAGGAGCCGGCGGCGCGGCGCCTGGAGCTCGCGCGGAAGTTCGGTGCGGCGGTGGTCGCCCTGACCATCGACGAGGAGGGGATGGCCAAGACCGCCGAGCGCAAGCTCGAGGTGGCCCGGCGGCTCTACGACTTCGCGGTGAACCGGTACGGGCTTCCGCCCGAGGACCTGCTGTTCGACCCCCTGACCTTCACCATCGCGACCGGCAACGAGGACGACCGCAAGCTCGGCATCGAGACGCTGGAAGCGATCGCGATGATCGCCAAGGAGATGCCGCGCTGCCAGATCATCCTGGGGCTCTCCAACATCTCCTTCGGGCTTTCGGCGGCGGCACGGCACGTCCTTAACTCCGTGTTCCTGGACCACGCCGTGCGCCGGGGCATGACCGGCGCGATCGTTCACGTCTCCAAGATCCTGCCGCTGCACGCGATCCCCGCGAAGGAGGTCGAGACCGCCGAGGACCTGATCTTCGACCGTCGGCGCGAGGGCTACGATCCCCTGCAGGCCTTCATCGGCCTCTTCGAGGGGCGCAAGGCGTCGGACGCCAAGCGCAAGGAGCGCCCGGCGGAGGTCGAGGAGCGGCTAAAGCAGCGCATCGTCGATGGCGACCGGACCGGGCTCGAGGCCGACCTTGAGGAGGCCATGACCCGGCACCGGCCGCTCGACATCATCAACACCTTCCTTCTGGACGGCATGAAGGTGGTGGGCGACCTGTTCGGGGCCGGCAAGATGCAGCTTCCGTTCGTGCTGCAGTCCGCCGAGACGATGAAGGCGGCGGTCGCCTACCTGGAACCCTTCATGGAGCGGGTCGACGGCCAGCAGAAGGGAACCATCGTGCTCGCCACGGTGAAGGGCGATGTCCACGACATCGGCAAGAACCTCGTCGACATCATCCTGACCAACAACGGCTACAAGGTCGTCAATCTCGGCATCAAGCAGCCGATCCAGACGATCATCCAGGCCGCGCGCGAGCACGGGGCGCAGGCTGTCGGCATGTCCGGCCTGCTGGTGAAGTCCACGGTGGTCATGCGCGACAACCTGGAGGAGATGACGCGCGAGGGGCTTTCGATGCCCGTCCTGCTCGGCGGCGCGGCGCTGACCCGCGCCTATGTCGAGGAGGACTGCGTGCGCTCCTACGGGCCGGGGCGCGTCGCCTATGCGGGGGATGCCTTCGACGGGCTCGCCCTGATGGACAGGATCGTCGACGGGCAGTTCGACGACTATCTGGCGGCGGTCCAGGCCAAGCGCCGCAGCCGGCCCGTGAACACCAAGCGCCAGATCGGCCGCGCGACGCAGGCCGACACCGGCCCCGTCGACTTCGAGGCGGCGCGGACCCGCCGCGCACGCCTGTCCGAGCCGGTGCCGACGCCGCCCTTCTGGGGCCCCAAGGTGATCGAGCGCGTCAACCTGAAGACGCTGGTGCCCTACCTGAACGAGCGCATGCTCTACCAGCTCCAGTGGGGCTATCGGAAGGACGGCCGGACGCTCGACGAGTTCAAGGAATGGGCCAAGGTCGAACTGCGGCCGATCCTGTTCCGCATGCTCGAGCGCTGCGCCCGCGAGGAGATCCTTCGGCCCCAGGCGGTGTACGGCTACTGGAAGGCTGCGGGGCACGGCAACGACGTTGTCCTGTTCGCGGAGGACGGCGAGCGAGAGGTCGCCCGCTTCACCCTGCCGCGCCAGGCCAAGGAGGACGGCGAGTGCATCGCCGACTTCTTCCGCGACATCTCCGAGGGACCGGGCCGGCGCGACGTGATCGGCCTTCAGGTCGTCACCATGGGGCAGCAGGCCTCGGATGTCGCGCGCGACTGGTTCGAGAAGAACCTCTACCAGGACTACCTGTACCTCCACGGCATCGGCGTCGAGATGGCCGAGGCCATGGCCGAGTACGTCCACAAGCGCATCCGGACCGAGCTCGGCTTCGCCGCCGAAGACGCGCCCGACATGGAGAAGCTGCTGCAGCAGGGGTATCGAGGATCGCGCTACAGCTTCGGCTATCCCGCTTGCCCAAATCTTGAGGATCAAGGCCAGCTCCTGAGCCTGCTGGGCTCCGAGCGGATAGGCGTGGAGCTGTCGGACGAGTACCAGCTCCATCCCGAGCAGAGCACCTCGGCCATCGTCACCCTGAACTCGAACGCGAAGTACTTCTCGGTCTGAGAGTGCCGCCCTATTCCTACGGCGAACCGGCGCCTGCGGCACGATGCGGCAGGCGCCGGTCCTTTTCGCACCGGGCGATCGTGCCTATATCCCGTGGCATGTCGGCCCGCCTCGCCGCGACCGCGGCCCTTCTTGCTGCCTGCCTCTTCGCCGTTCCAACGCCAGCCCTAGCCGAGTGCGCCAATGCGGCGGCGCCCGGCGTGAACTGGCGGCGCTGCCTGCTCGACGGGCGCGACCTCACCGGCGTCGACCTGACCGGGGCGATGCTGCGCGACGCCAGCTTCCAGCGCTCCGATCTGTCCCAGGCCACGTTGGCCAAGGCCGACGCCTTCCGCGCGAAGTTCCTCAGCGCGCGAGCCAAGGGAGCCCGCTTCGACGAGGCCCGTCTGACCGAGGCCGACTTCACCCGCGCGGATCTGACCGGCGCCTCCTTCGCCGGCGCGGACCTGCGGAACAGCCGGTTCTTCGACTCCGTCCTGCGGGACGCGGACCTGACCGGCGCGATGCTGCTGGGCGCGCAGTTCCGCAACACCGATTTGAGCGGCGCGCGCTGGACCGACGGCAAGAGGATCTGCGCGCCGCGCTCGATCGGCCAATGCAACTGATCGCCGGTGCGACTGATCGATCGGTTCAGCCGGCCTCCCGGCGCGCTTGCCCGCCTGGGCCGGACGGCATAGGATGCAGCCGCTGCGTGAAATACCTGATAAATCCGTGAAATGGCATGCCGGCGCGCATATGCGGACCCCGTGTGTGCATCGCGTTCAAGGTTCGGTCATACATATCAATGTAGCTTGGTCGGAAGGGGAGGACCGGGCTTGGACCGCGAAGGTTTGACCGAAGACGGCCTCGAAGCGGCGACGCGTCTCGCCGAGCAGGCCATGGCGCGCATGGCGCGCGAGCGGGTCGCCCCGACACCCGAGAATTTCGCGGTCTGGTACGCTCATTACAGCGGCCGGGCCCCGGACCTGAGCCGCGCCATCGAGATCCTGGCCAGCAGCGGACAGGCCTTCTCGACGCAGCGCTCGGCCGATCTCTACGACCGGTTCGTCGGCGGCCGGCGCGAGACCGAGGCGGTCCGCGCCGCGGGCCTCAGCATCCAGACCATGCTCGACGAGCTGCTGAGCCAGCTCGAGGCGTTCGACAGCGGCACCTCGCGATACGGGGCCGTGCTGGAGACTGCCCGCGGCCGGCTCGATCCCGGAGGAGGCTCAGTGGGAGGGGCCGCGATGGGGCCCGGCGGCGTGGACCAGCTTCGGCAGCTGCTGGCCCTGGTCGCCGGCGAGACGCGCCGCATGGTCGACCAGAACCAGAGCCTTCAGAGCCAGCTCTCCAGCAGCAACGAGCAGCTCAGCGAGCTGCGCCGGAATCTCGACAACGTCAGGCGCGAGGCCGTCACCGACGCGCTGACGGGCCTGTTCAACCGCAAGCATTTCGATGGCGAGCTGCGCCGTCTCGCCACCGAGGCCATGGAGGTCGGCGCTCCGGTGTCGCTGCTGATGATCGACATCGACCATTTCAAGCGCTTCAACGACACCTGGGGGCATACCGTCGGCGACACGGTGCTGGCGCTGGTAGCCCGCACCATCCGCGACTGCATCCGCGACACCGAGATGGCGGCGCGCTACGGCGGCGAGGAGTTCGCCGTGATCGCTCCCGGCACCGACCTGGCCATGGCCGTCCGGATGGGCGAGCGGATCCGCGATGCCGTCTCGAAGAAGCAGGTCGTAAACCGGTCGCGGAACCAGTCGCTGGGGTCCATCACGCTGTCGGTCGGGATCGCCGAGTACCGTCCCGGCGAGCCGCTGGCCGCTCTGGTGCAGCGCGCGGACGAGGCGCTCTACGCCGCCAAGCGCCAGGGCCGCGACCAGGTCGTCAGCGCCGCGCAGCCCACCGCACTCTGATCCCCTCCCGGGCCGGCGGGGGTTCAGCGCAGGCTTCCGAGATCCTCGCGCTTGCGCCTTTCGAGCTCGGCCCGCAGCTTCGCGTCGCAGGGAACGGAGCGGACCTGCTCCAGCGCCTGCTGAGCGACCGCCTCGCCGTAGCGGCCGAGCAGGGCGATCTGCTCCTCGCCCAGGCGCGAACGGGTCCGGAGAGCCTGCATCACCGCGCCCACATGCGGGTTCGGATCCTGGCCGCAGTGAAGCGCCACCGCCGCCGTCGCCGCGAAGCGGCGCACGGCCGTGCCGTGCGGTCCGGACAGGAGCTGCGCCATGGCGCGGTCGTCCATTGCGGGCGGGACCTGCTGGGCGGACGCGGTGCCGGAGAGGCTCAGCAGCGCGGTGGCGATGGCGAGGGCTGTGCGGGTCGTCATGGATGCGCGGCGGGCCGGCCGGCTGGCCGGTGCCGCCAGGTCAGGTGTGGCGTCAGCTGCGGCGCGGGCGCGCCGGGCCGCGCCCGCGTGCGTTGACGGCGTTCAGGAAGCTGGTCGCCTGGGGTGCGGCCTCGGTCGCCGGGACATCGGGACGGGGCGGGCGCATCCGGGGAAGCTGCCCGGTGCTCGCGGCGAAATCCTGGGCCGCCTCTGCGGCCTCGTCGGCGATCTGCTGCCTGACCTGAGCTTCGAGCGTCGCGAAGGCGCGGGCGGCGAAGTCCATCCCGATCTGCGAGCGCGTCGCCTGCACCTGGCGCAGCGCCTTGCTGACGAGCGTGCACTCGAGCGCCGTCGAACCCGAGAAATGGTCGAGCACGTCAGCCAGGATCCCGATGGCCTGGATCGTACGCTCGTCGTCGAGCCTCAGCGGCGGCATGATGCCTCTCGGCTAGTATCCGTCCCATGAGAATAGGCATGCCGGTCCGGGACGGCAAGGCACCGCATTCGGGACGGCGTCGCGGCCTGGCGGCCCTGCGTGCGGCCGGACCTCCGCCAGCCCGCCATGCGCCGGCCGCGAACGCGCCATCGAGGTAGGGTTGCCCGGCCGGGGTTGCCCGGGCAGCCCCGATTGTTCATGGTACGTCCTCGCCCGGCTCCCGGGCTTCATTGGCACTGAGCATGTCCGATCCATTCCATCACGACGATCCTCTGGGCGACGACTCGGCCGCCATGCCGGCGCCGACCCATCCCGCGGTGCGGGCGGCCGGCTATCTCCAGGGCCTGAACGGCGCGCAGCGGGAAGCGGTCGAGGCGCTGGACGGGCCGGTCCTGGTGCTGGCGGGCGCGGGCACCGGCAAGACCCGCGTCCTGACGACGCGCCTTGCCCATCTGCTGGCGACGCGCAAGGCGACGCCCTGGCAGGTGCTGACGGTGACTTTCACCAACAAGGCTGCCCGCGAGATGCGCGAGCGGGTGGACCGCCTGCTCGGCGCGCCGACCGAGGGATGGTGGCTCGGCACCTTCCATGCCCTGGCGGCGCGGATCCTGCGCGCCCATGCCGAGCTGGTCGGGCTGAAGTCCAGCTTCACGATCCTCGATTCGGACGATCAGCTCCGGCTGGTGAAGCAGCTCGTGGCGGCCGAGGGCATCGATGACAAGCGCACGCCTGCGCGCGCCATCTTGGGCGCCATCGAGCGCTGGAAGGACCGCGGCCTGACGCCGGCCAAGCTCAAGGCCGAGGATGCCGGCGACATGGCGGGGGGCCGTCTGGTCGCGCTGTATCGGGCCTACCAGGAGCGCCTGAAGACGCTGAACGCCTGCGACTTCGGCGACCTTCTCCTGCACAACCTGACGATCTTCCAGGAGCATCCGGAGATCCTGGCCGACTACCACCGGCGCTTCCGCTACATCCTGGTCGACGAGTACCAGGACACCAACGTCGCCCAGTACCTGTGGCTGCGCCTGCTGGCCCAGGGGCACCGCAACATCTGCTGCGTCGGCGACGACGACCAGTCGATCTATGGCTGGCGGGGCGCCGAGGTCGGCAACATCCTGCGCTTCGAGCACGACTTCCCGGGCGCGCTGGTGATCCGGCTGGAGCAGAACTACCGTTCCACCGGGCACATCCTGGGCGCGGCCTCGGGGGTGATCGCCCACAACCGCGGGCGGCTCGGCAAGACCCTGTGGACGGAGGCCGAGAGCGGCGACAAGGTGCAGGTGCGGGCCGTCTGGGACGCGGAGGAGGAGGCCCGCTGGGTCGGCGACGAGATCGAGGCGCTGAACCGCCGCGGCACGGAGCTCTCGCAGATCGCCATCCTGGTGCGTGCGGGCTTCCAGACCCGCGAGTTCGAGGAGCGGTTCATCACGCTCGGGCTGCCCTACCGGGTCGTCGGCGGCCCGCGCTTCTACGAGCGGCAGGAGATCCGCGATGCGCTGGCCTATCTGCGCCTGATCGTGGTGCCCGAGGACGACCTGGCCTTCGAGCGCATCGTGAACGTGCCCAAGCGGGGCATCGGTCCCGCGACGCTGCAGCTCGTCAACCAGCATGCCCGCTCCCGCGGCATCGCGGCGAGCGAGGCCGCCTGGGACCTGACCCAGACCGACGAGATCAAGGGGAAGACGCGGGCGACCCTGCGCGCGCTGCTGGACGACTTCTTCCGATGGCGCGCCCTCGCGCAGTCGATGCCCCATCCGGAGCTCGCCCGGCTGGTGCTCGACGAATCCGGCTACACCGCCATGTGGCAGGCTGACAAGACGCCGGAGGCGCCGGGCCGGCTGGAGAACCTGAAGGAGCTGATCTCGGCGCTGGAGGAGTTCGAGAGCCTGCCCGGCTTCCTGGAGCATGTCAGCCTTGTGATGGAGAACGCGGAGCGCAGCCAGGGCGAGATGGTCACCGTGATGACGCTGCACGGCGCCAAGGGGCTGGAGTTCGACTACGTGTTCCTGCCGGGCTGGGAGGAGGGCCTGTTCCCCAGCCAGCGCTCCATGGACGATACCGGTATCGCGGGGCTGGAGGAGGAAAGACGGCTCGCCTATGTGGGCCTGACGCGCGCCCGCCGGCGGGCCTATGTGCTCCATGCCGCCAACCGGCGCGTTCACGGAAGCTGGACCTCGGCGATCCCGTCGCGCTTCGTCGAGGAGCTGCCGTCGGACCATGTCGAGGCCGAGGCCGCGCCAGGCCTCTTCGGCGGCGGGGCGGGGAGCTACGGCGGCGGGTTCGGGGGCATGCGCGACAGCTTCCAGGCGGACTGGCAGCGTGCCGCGCGACGGGCCCCGCAGCGTGCGCCGGTGATCGAGGGCACCGCCTTCGAGGTCGGGGCGCGCAGCCGGCCCGCGCAGCCCTTCGGGCGCGGCGCCCGGGTCTTCCACCAGAAGTTCGGCTACGGGACGGTCGTGGCCGTCGACCACGACAAGCTCGAGGTCGACTTCGACCAGGCCGGCAGCAAGAAGGTCATGGACAGCTTCGTCGTCCCGGCCGAGCAGGCGGGCTAAGTTCGGCGACACGCGCCGGGGGCTCGCCCCGGCGCGTCGGCCTCACGCCTGGGGCTCGTAGCTCCGCCCGCGCCAGGCGACGGGGTGGCTCCGCCGGGCGCGCAGCAATGCGGTCCATTGCAGCGCCAGCATCGCCAGCACGCCGAAGGGCTGCAGCAGCGCGCCCCGCAGGTCCGGCTCGAAGCGGCGCGCCAGCAGGACCCGCTGGCCGAGGCTTGCCGCGGCGGCCAGCCCGGCCGGCAGGGCGGCGGAATCTGGTCCCGCCAGCAGCAGGATCCAAGGCAGGACATGGCCGCCCAGCAGCAGCGCGGTCCAGACGGGCAGGGCGACGGGGCGCGCCATCCCCTCGGTCGCGTTCTTCGAGAATCCCTCCCAGGTCTCGGCGAAGCCCCGGTACATCCGGCATGAGGCGATCGGCGCCGCATCGAACAGGTCTGTGGCAATCCCGGCCCTTCGGAAGGCCCGTGGCAGCATGACGCCGTCATGCAGCGTCGCCGGCACCGCGCCGTGCCCGCCGGCGGCCTCGTAGGCGTCGCGCCGCGCGAGCATGAGCTGCCCGCATCCTGCCCCGAGGCCGGGTGCCCGGCTGCGGCGCATCCGCCCCATGGGAAGGTAGCCCAGCAGCAGCACGTGGATCATGGGCACCAGCAGCCGCTCCCCCGGGCTGCCGGTGACCTGGCGCGGAAAGCCGCTGACCAGCCCCGCCCCCGATCGTGCCAGGAAGGCGGCCGCACGGCCGACCGCGTCGGGCGCCAGGCGGACATCGGCATCCAGGAACAGCAGCACGTCATGGCGGGCCGCCCGGGCCAGGGCGCGGCAGGCATGCTGCTTGCCGACCCAGCCCGGCGGCAGCGGCGGCGCGCGCTCCAGCCGAACCCGCGGATCGCGCGCCGCGCGCTCCGCCACGACGGTGGCGGTCCCGTCGGTAGACCCGTCGTCCATCACGACGGCCTCGATGGCGACGCCGCGGCTGGCGAGCACGGCATCGAGACAGGCGCCGATATTGGCCTCCTCGTTGCGCGCCGGGATCAGCACGGACACCGCGATCCCCGGCGGCGGTGTTCCCGCGGGGCTGCGATAGGCCCGCAGGTTGGCGGCCGTCAGGACCAGGGGGATCAGCGCGAGGGCGAGGCACAGGATCGCCAGGACATCCATCAGCCCGGCGTCCCGTGCTCGCGGTGGAAGGTCTCGCCCTTCACCCAGGCCCGCCCGCGGCGCCAGAGGTCGTAGACGCCGCCGACCCCGGCCGAGCCCGCCAGCAGGCGCACGAAACGGTTGGGATCGCGGCTGAAGGAATCCCGGGCCAGGTCGTCCATGACGCGTTCGAGCGCCCGGGCGAGCACATCGGTCGCCTCGGCCGGCGGCAGGTGGGCCAGGGCCTCCGCGCCGATCGGCGAGCCGAAGCGCACCAGCGCCTCGGGCCGGCGCTCGGTCCAGAACGTGTACTCGACCGACATGGGCAGCAGCAGCAGGTCGGGTCTGCGCCGTGCCAGGTGCGCGATGCCCGGCATCAGGCGCACGGGACGCTGCCGGGGATCGGTGAACCGCCCCTCGGCCGTTACCCAGAGCATCGCCGCGGGATCGGCCAGGATCCGCTCCCCCGTGCGCAGGAAGGTGGCGGCCCCGCGCCGGCCGGGCTCCAGGCCGAAGAGGCCTAGGCGCGCCATGAAGCCGTAGCGGCGGAGCGCATCGGCGTCGATGGGGCCGAAGCCCGTGCGGTCCGGGAAAAGGCGCAGCGCCAGCGTGATCAGGAGCGCCGCATCCCACCAGGACGGGTGGTTCAGGTAGACCAGCACGGGCCGTCCGGTGGCAAGCGCGGGCGGGCCGGGCCGCGCCATCCGCAGCGCGTGGAAGTCGCGGCGCAGCGCCCTCGCCATGACGCCGCCGAAAAAGCGTATCATGGCGGGCGAGCGCATCGCCGCGGGATCGGCCGTCCCCTTCGCCATCGTCCCCTTCATTTCCCCTGCACCATCCCTGCCGCGCCGCTCGTATGCCACAGTTGCCTGCCGGCACGGAGCCGGCGGGGCTCAGGCGACCCGCGGCCGGACGGCGCCCCGCAGGTCGGCGTCGAGCGTATCGGCCGCTATCCACCCCGACATCATCACCATGGGCATGCCCGGGCCCGGATGCGCGGCGCCGCCCGCGAGGTAGAGCCCCTCGACCTCGCGCGAACGGTTGCCGGGCTTGAACGCCCCCATGAAGCGACCGTGGCTCGCGAGACCGTAGATGGCGCCGTTCAGAACCTTGTAGCGGTCGTGGATGTCCTGCGGCGTCAGCACGCGCTCTACCCTGATGCGGTCCTCCAGGTCCCGCAGGCCGGCCGTGCGCCTGAGCTTGTCGAAGACCACCCGGCGGTAGTCCGGCAGCATGCGGCGCCAGTCGTGGTGCGGCCTCAGCCAAGGCGTATGGACCAGGACGTACAGCGCCTCGCCTCCCGGCGGCGCGACGCCCGGCTCGGTGCGTGCCGGTGCGGCCAGATAGCAGGTGGGGTCGGGCGCCGGCTCGCCCTTGCCGTAGATCCAGTCGAACTCCTCCTCGGGGTCTCGGGAGAAGACGAAGTCGTGGTGCAGCAGATGGTCGTAGGCGCGGTCGAGACCGAGATAGAAGACGACGCCCGAGCAGGCCGGCTGGTACTTCCGGCGCGCCTTGAAGCGCTGGGCCGGCGCGCCGCCGACGAGCTCGTCGTAGGTGCGCACGGCGTCCATGTTCGAGACCACCGCGGAGACGGGGATGCGCTCGCCCTCGGCGGTCTCGATGCCGACCGCCTTGCCGCCGTCGACGATCACCCGCTTCACGTCGGTGCCGGTGCGGTAGGTGACGCCGAGCTCGCGGCCGAGGCTCTCCAGCGCCTCCGGCACGGCCCTGGTGCCGCCCATGGGGTACCAGACCCCGCCCTCGGTCTGCATATGGGCGATCGCGCAGAGCACGGCGGGCGCACCATAGGGCGAAGACCCGACATATTGGACGAAGTGATCCAACATCTGCGCGACCCGCTTGTCGGGGACGCGGCTCCGGATCGTTCCCGCGACCGAGCTGCCCATGCGCAGGGCGAGGACGTCCGAGAGCGTCGAGGCGTTCAGGCTGTTCCGGAAGTTCATCGTGTCGCCGAGATCCTCCACCGACTTCCAGAAGAAGAACCGGTCCGAGATCCCGTGCAGCCGCTCGGAAAGCTTCAGGAAGCGGCGGTAGCCGTCCCCCTGGCCGGGCGCCAGCGCGTCGATGCGGCCCGCCATGGTCTCGATGTCCTCGACGAGGTCGAGCACGGTGCCGTCCTCGAAGAAGCAGCGCCACTGCGGGTCCAGCCGAACCAGGTCGAGCTCCTTGCGGAGGTCGCGGCCAGACTCGGCGAAGATCCGCGCCAGGACACGGGGCACCGTCAGGATCGTCGGGCCCATGTCGAAGCGGTAGCCGGCATCCTCGAGCACGGCGGCCTTGCCCCCGACCCAGGCGTTCTTGTCGAAGAGCACGACCTTGTGCCCGCGGGCCGCCAGCGTGGCCGCCGCCGCGAGCCCGCCGAGCCCGCCGCCGATCACCGCGACGGGAAGTGTGCCGCTCATGTTGCCCTCCGCAACGCAGGCAGTCCGAAGACCGAGGTGGAGGCCCGCGGCGATACCGCGAGGCCGAGATCGGCCGCCAGCAGGCGGCTGGTGATGCGTGCGCCCTCGAAGATAACGGGCAGCCCGCTGCCGGGATGCGTGCCCCCGCCCACGAGATAGAGGCCGTCCACGTCCTCGAAGCGGTTTCGCGGCCGAAGGTGCAGCATCTGACCCAGCGTATGTGCCAGGTTGAAGGTCGCGCCCAGATGCACCTGCATGTCGTCCTGCCAGTCCTGGGGCGTCACCACGCGCTCGTACCGGATCCGCGAGCGCAGCCCGGCGAGGCCCAGCGCCTCCAGCCGCGTGAGGACGAGGTCGCGGTAGGCCGGCGCGGCGGCCGACCAGTCCACGTGCCCCTTCAGGTGGCCGACCGGAACCAGGACGTAGAGGGTGCTGTGGCCGGGCGGAGCCAGACCCGGGTCGGTCGCGCAGGCGTTCTGCACGTAGATCGAGGGCTGGCGCGGCAGGACGCGGCCCTCCTCGATCTCCTTCAGGTTGCCGGCATAGTTCTCGGCCAGGAAGATGGTGTGGTGGTCCAGCTCCTCGTACCGCCCTTCGATGCCGAGATAGAGCATGAAGGTGGAGCAGGAGAACCGCTTCTCCTTCAGGCGCGAGTCGGTCCAGCGGCGGCGCAGCCTGTCGGGCACTAGGCTCGAGACGGTGCGCCCGAAATCCCCGTTGACCACCAGCGCGTCGGCCTTGTGGACGCCGGCTGCCGTCCGGACGCCCACGGCGCGGCGCCCCTCGAACAGGATCTCCTCCACCGGTTCGCCCAGGCGGATGTCGACGCCCTGCTCCCGGGCGATGCGGGCCATGGCCTCCATCACCGCGCTGCAGCCGCCCCGGGGATGGAAGACGCCGTGCTCGTACTCCAGGAAGGAGAGGATCGTGAACAGGCTGGGGCAGTTGAAGGGCGACATGCCCAGGTACTTGCTCTGGAACGAGAAGGCGAGGCGTACCCGGGGGTCCGAGAAGTAGCGCGCGAGATCGCGGTCGACGCTGTCCAGCGGGCGCAGCCAGCGCAGGGACTTCAGAACCGCCGGCGCGGCGAGATCGAGGACCGAGGCGAAGGGGCGCTCCAGGATGGGGCGGAAGGCTTCGAGCTTCGCGCGGTTCTCCTCCATGTAACGCGGCAGGTTCGCCGCGTCCGCGGGGCACAGGGTCGCGACACGCGCCTGCAGTTCCGCAAGGTCGGCGGTCGCGCGCAGCTCGCCGCCGCCCTCGAAGACCAGCCGGTACATGGGGTCGAGCCGGATCAGCTCCACCTCGTCGCGCAGGGACTTTCCGCAGGCCGCGAAGACCTCCTCCAGGATCCGCGGGTACAGGAAAAAGGTCGGACCGATGTCGAACCTGTAGCCCTGCGCCTCGATCGCGCCCGTGCGGCCGCCGACGCGGTCACGGCGTTCGTAGACCGTGACCTCGGCGCCAGAATTCGCCAGCAGCATGGCGGCCGCCAGTCCGCCCGGGCCGGCACCGAGGATCGCGATGCGCCTTTTCATGACTCCCCCTTGGTGGGACCGCCGGGCGGCCCTTGCCGGCGCGGCCGCCGGAACCGATTGTCTGTTCGCGCAGTGAGAGTGTTTCGCAGTCGGGAACGATCAAGGGGTAGTGGCGCCGATGGATGCCGACGACAGGACGACCGTGACGCTGGCACCGGTCGGGGCGGCCTGCGGCCGGGCACGTGCGGAGCAGCCTGGCTGGGCGTCCCTGTCCACCAAGGCGCGCCTGGCCGTATTTTCCCGCCTGCGCCGACATCTTGCCGCGCGGCCCGGGCCGATCGCCGGCGCGCTCGGCGATCGGCCCGGGCGCGCTCCCGGAGAGGGGCTGGCGCTGGAGCTGATCCCGATGCTCGATGCGATCCGCTTCCTGGAAAGGGAGGCGGCAGCCCTGCTGGCGCCGCGCCGGCTTGGCCGGCGCGGCCGGCCGTCCTGGCTCTTCGGGGTCGAGGCCGAGATCCGGCGCGAAGCCGTGGGCCTCGTCCTGGTCATCGCGCCGTCCAACTATCCCTTGTATCTTCCAGGCGTTCAGGTCCTTCAGGCGCTTGCCGCGGGCAACGCCGTCCTGGTGAAGCCGGCGGCCGGCTGCGCGCCGCCCATGATGGCCCTGCGAGAGGCGCTTGCCGGGGCGGGGCTGCCCACGGGCCTCTTCGAGGTCCTCGGCGATGATCCCGGCGAGGCCCGCGCGGCGGTGGAGGCGGGCGTCGACCTCGTCGTGCTGACGGGCTCGGCCGCGACCGGGCGCCGGGTGCTCGCCGACCTGGCCCCGCGGCTCACGCCGGCCATCCTGGAGCTTTCGGGCAACGATCCGGTCTTCGTGCTGGAGGGGGCGGATCTGCCCCTGGTCGCGGATGCCCTGGCCTACGGCCTGCGCCTAAATGGCGGGGCGACCTGCATCGCGCCGCGCCGCGCCTTCGTGCCGCGCGGCATGATGGCGGAGCTGGAGAAGCTGCTCGTTCCGCGCGCCGCGGCGATCCCGCCGGCGCCGGTCCCGGAGCCGGTGCGGCGGCGGCTTGCCGTCCTGACGGCCGAGGCCCGGGCGGCGGGCGCGCGGGCGCTAGGGGCATGGCCCGACCCGGATGCCCCCGCCATGGCGCCGCTGGTCGTCGCCGATGCCGCGCCGGATCTTGGCCTGCTGCGCGAGGACGTCTTCGCGCCGGTGGTGAGCCTGGTTCCGGTCACCGGTGCCGAGGAGGCGCTGGCCATGGACCGGCACTGCCCCTATGCACTGGGCGCATCCGTCTTCGGGCCCGAGGTGGCAGCACGCGCGCTGGCCATGCGGCTGCGGGCGGGCAGCGTCTGCATCAACGACCTGATCGTCCCGACCGCGGATCCGCGCCTGCCTTTCGGCGGGGCGCGGGAGAGCGGCTATGGCGCGACGCGCGGGGCGGAGGGGCTGCTCGCCCTGACGCGGACCAAGGCCGTCAGCCTGCGCCGCGGCCGGTTCCGACCGCATTTCGAGCTGCCGCGCCCCGCCGATGCCGATCTGTTCCGCGCCGCGCTCGGCCTCTCGCATGGCGGGGGAGCCGCGGCCATCGGGCATGCGGTCCGCATGTTCCGCGCCCTGGCGGGCCGGCGGCGCACCGGCTGAGGTCCTCAGCCTTTCCGCGCCTTGAGGGGAACGCCCCGGCGGGGGACCTGTTGGTGCCGTCACGGCATCCGCAAGGAGAGGATCGATGACGAACAAGATGCCCCCCGTTCCGCCCGCCGGTCGCAGTACCAAGGGGCCCGGCGACCACACCAACCCCGAGCGGCCTGCCGTGATGGGCAACGACCGCAGCCCGCCGAGCAACCTTGCCGAGCAGGACAGGCAGGGCAACGTGAAGCAGAACACCACCCACCAGGGTTACCAGCAGGACCGCTGACCATGTCCAGGACCACCGGCAACACCGACCGCCACCATGGCGGCCCCGGCTCCAGCCAGCAGAACGCGGACAAGCCGCGGGACGTCGAGATCGACGGGCGGCCGGAGCCCGGCGCGCCCACCAATCCCGACCGCAGCCGCGTTGGAACCGGGGGCGGGGAGCGCGACCGCCATCACACCCACGACCCCCGCACGAAGTCCTGATCACGGCACGCCGCGTGCGGCCGTATCGCGGGACGGGCCCCTCGGGGCCCGTTTTCGCGTCGAGGGTGCAGAATCCAGGAATCAGAAATAGCGCAGGGTCAGGCGCGCGCGGGTCTCGGGGTCGCGCACCGTCACGGCGGCGTCGCCGAAGCGTGGCGGGCCGAACCGGATGGGCGCGTCATTGCTGAACCCCAGACCTTCAAGAGGGTAGCCAACGAAGTTCCGGTCCAGGTCCATGTTCGCGTTCTCGTCATGGATTGCCTGGATGGCATAGATGCCGGGCGGCACACCCTCCAGCCGCGCGACGATACTTTGGCCGCGCGCGGGCACGCGCGAGACCCAGGGGCACTCGCGGCCGAGAAAGAGGCTTTCTGGGCAGACCGCGACGAGGATCTGGCCCGTGGCGTTGCGCAGGCCCTCGACGACGACCTCGACGGTCGCCGCGCGCGCCGGCAGGGCTCCCGTGGCGGCAAGCATCAGGCCCGCGGCTGCGGCCGCCAAGGGTCTCATCGCCGGATCTCCTCCTCCACCGTCTGCAGCAACGCGCGGAGGCGCGCCTCGTTCACGCCGAAATCGCTATGGCCGTAATGGGACCGGCTGAACGCCGCCAGGCTGGACCTGCCGGGAGCGAGCGGGATGAAGCGCACCGTGATCGTGTCGGGAAAGCGCAGCAGAGGCGTGCGCGCCTCGTAGTCCGCCTGCAACCCGTCCGCCGTCCCGCCGAGTTTGCGGATATTGGGCCGGGCGTCCACTGCGCGTTCCCATGCGGCACGCAGGTCCTCGGCCGCGACGGTGAATTCCGGGCTCGTTGCATGCTCCCGGCCGGCGCAGTACCCGGGCGGGCACATCAGGACCCGGTTGGGCGGCCCGTCGGCCAGCGCTTCCGGCCGCGTGAAGTCGACCGGCAGCCGCGAAGGCGCGCCGAACAGTGCCGCCCAGACCCCGTCGCGGCCCACGGCGACAGCCAGTCCCCCATAAGCCAGGACGGGGACCGCAAGGATGGCCAGGGCTATGGCGGCGGGACGCTTGGCGTTCATGACGCTGCGAGGCTTCGTTCGTGGCGAGATGAGGTCAAGAGAGAGCGCGGCGATGCGGGATCCCGCCTGCGCCGCCCGTGCCGGATGCCCCTGAAAGCAGCGAGGCCGCACCGCCCTGCGGCGGTGCGGCCTCGCGAGGTCCGCTAAACGAGCCCCGCTCAGATCGTCTCGACCGAGACGGCCTCCGGACCCTTCTGGCCCTGCCGCACCTGCGCGCGCACGCGCTGGTTCTCGGCGAGGTCATGCAGGCCGGACCGGCCCAGGGCACTGGCATGGACGAAGATGTCCTTGCCGCCGGAATCCGGGGAGATGAAGCCGAACCCCTTGGTTGCGTTGAACCACTTCACGGTGCCGTCCACGCTCTCCGTGGGGCCGTCGTCGAAGTCGCGGCGCGGGCGCGGGGCGCGCTCGCCGAACCCGCCGCGGTCGCCGCCGCCGAAGCCCGGCCGGTCGTTGCGCCGCGGCCGGGCGGCCGCGGTCGACACGTCGACGCTGTGCAGCGCGCCGACCTGGGGACCCTTGTTGCCCTGGACCAGGTCGACAACCACCGTCGCCCCGTCGGGAAGGCTGTCATGCCCGGCGGCCTCGACGACGGAGGCGGGCAGGAAGGCGTCGGGAGAACCGTCCTCGAAGGCGACGAAGCCGAAGCCCTTCTCGGGGTTGAACCACTTCACGGTTGCAGGCACATCGGACGCGATCGGCGTCGACTGGCGGAAGAAGTTGTTGCGGGGCGGATTGGAAAAACGCATCGGTACCTAGTAACTCCAGCGAAAATAGCGAACGCGCCGGGCGCGCCCCCCCCGAAGTGGGAGTGCCGTGACACCGGCGCAAGCCCGCTTGTCTTCTCGGGATCATGGACTACGATCGCGCGGCCGTCGAGGAAGGAATCGCATGGTCCCGAGACACCTATCCGCCGAGCGCCGCGGCCCTGTTCTCGTGGTCCGGATCGACCGTCCCGAGAAGCGGAACGCGCTCAGCGTCGGACTGCTCGAAGCCCTGCGGACCACTTTCGAAGGGGCGGCGGCCGAGGATGGAATCCGCCTTGCCGTCCTGACGGGAGCGGGGGACCGCAGCTTCGCCGCGGGCGGCGACCTGCGCGAGCTGGACGCGGTGCGTGGCCGCGCCGAGGCCGAGACGATGGCGGCGACCGCCCGCGCGGCGCTTGACGCCGTGCGGCGCCTTCCCGTGCCGGTCGTCGCGGCGCTCAACGGAGACGCGCTCGGCGGCGGCGCCGAACTGGCCATGGCCTGCGACTTCCGCGTGGCGGCGCATCATGCCCGGCTGGGTTTCGTCCAGGGCCGGCTGAACCTTTCCACCGGCTGGGGAGGCGGGATCGACCTGATCCGCCTGGTCGGACCCTCGGCGGCGCTGCGCCTGCTGACCGCGGCGGAGATCCTGGACGCCTCTGCCGCCCGCGCCTGCGGCCTGGTCGACAGCGTGGCCGATCCCGGCCAGGACCTGGACGCGGCCGTGGAAGCCTTTGCGGCGCCGATCCTGGCGCGGCCCGCGCATGTGCTGCGCTCGGTCAAGGCGCTGGTCCGCGCCGCGCGGGAGGGCGCGCCGCGCGCCGAGCTGGATGCGGTGGAGCATACCCGCTTCGTCGAATGCTGGCTTCACGAAGACCACTGGGAGGCCGCATCGCGCGTCCTCGCCCGCGGGAGCTGAAGTGCCGGCAGCCCTGTTTGAAGTTCCCCGGCACCGGAGCCTTTCATGTTCGTCCCCTTTGGAATAACGGTCTGCGGCCTCGACGAGCTCGAAGGCCACTGCGAGACCGGCGCGACCCATGTGCTCTCGATCCTAGACCCCGGCAGGGAAGAGCCGACCGCCTTCGGGCGGTATGGCGAGCATCGTCGCCTGCAGCTCCACTTCCACGATGTGATCGAACCCCTTCCGGGACAGGTCCAGCCCGGGCCCGAACACGTCGAGGCGCTGCTCGCCTTCGGCCGTGAACTCGGCGACGATGCGGCGCGAGCGTCGCATCTGCTGGTGCACTGCCATGCCGGCATCTCGCGCTCGACGGCCGCCATGACGCTGCTGTTGGCCCAGGCAAGGCCGGACAGGCCGGCCTCCGAGGCCATGGCCGAGGTGGCCCGCATCCGGGTCAAGGCGTGGCCCAATCTCCGGATGATCGAGATCGGAGACCGGCTGCTGAACCGCCGCGGCGAACTCGTCGCTGCGGCCCATGCGCGTTACCGCGCCATGACAATGGCGCGCCCCGAACTCGCACGCTTCATGATCGAGAACGGCCGCGCACGAGAGGTCCCCGACGATCTTAAGTCGTCCTTCTAGAGAGGGGTTCTCCCCGCAAGCGGTATGCTCCCTATACCGAAGAGGACTTCGTTCACGGAAGGGTGCGGGAGCATATCCGGAAAGGAACGTTGCCGAACCGTGGAGTTTCGCATGCCGCGTCCCGGACATCGGGCTCCCTACCGGGCAGGGGTGGATTGACGCCGTGGCCCGGATCCTGGTGATCGAGGACGAACCTCTCAGCCGGCGCCTGATGGTGACCTGCCTGAAGAACGTTGGGCACGACGTGGTCGAGGCGGAAAACGGGTCGCGGGGGATCGAGCGTCTCGGGCGCGAGGCGTTCGATCTCGTCGTCACGGACATCTTCATGCCCGTCGGCGATGGGCTGGAGGTCGTGCGTCATGTCAGGATCGCGCGCCCGGACATTCCGGTGATGGTCGTGTCGGCGGGCAGCGATTTGAACGGCGACGATTTTCTGCCAGCCGCCCGCGCGCTAGGCGCTGCCGCGACGCTCGACAAGCCCTTCGCGCCGGGTGACTTCCTGTCGGTGGTCAACCGCCTGCTGCCCGCATAGGGTTGTGCTGTTAACGCGATCTCAACCGTCACGATGCAACGCTCGCGGGATTGAGGCATCGGAACGGGAAGATGGCGGAGCAGGGACCCGGAGTGGTACGGCGCGTGCTGGTGGCCGGCTACAACGATATGAACCGGGCAATGGTCGAGGCGGCCCTCGGGCGCATGGGCGTCACGGTCGAGAGCTCGGCAGATCCGCTGCGCGCCGCTGACGCGGTCCGCGCGCGGAACTTCGATCTCGTGCTTCTAGACCTGCCCGATGCTGTTGCGGACAGCCTTGCCGCCCTGCGACGCATCCGCGCCGTCCCGGGCGACAGGGGGCTTGTCCCGGTGGTGGTCCTGTGCAACCTGATGAAGGCGGACGACCGTTTCGCCCTCATCGCCGAGGGGGCCGACGGCTTCCTCCGCAAGCCGTTGAACTGGCCGGCTCTGGCCGGGACAATTCAGGCTCTGGCCGCCATGGACGATCTCCCGCTCCGCCGGAGCGCCTGAGGAACCGAAGGCGCTTCGGCATCGTTGCACGGGTGCGTCCGATCCCGTTCCATCATGCACCGAAGAGTCGTCTCCATGCTCAGCACACTCCGCCGCGCATCCGCTGCCCGCAGCCGTCGGGCCGCCGCGCTGCTCGTCGCCGCCGCGGCATCGCTGTCGGGCTGCGTTGACGGCGGCACCGGGTTCGGGCTGAACCTGGTCTCGCAGGAGCAGCTCGCCGACATGGGCCGGCAGAGCTGGGAGCAGATCACCCAGGAGACGCCTTCCTCGCGGGATGCGACGCTGAATGCGGCGGCGCGCAACGTGTCGGCACGGATCCTCAGCGCCGCCGGGCAGAACCCGCAGCAATGGGAGGTGCGGGTCTTCGCCTCGCCCGATGCGAACGCCTTCGCGCTGCCGGGCAACAAGATCGGTGTCTATGAGGGATTGTTCCGTTTCGCGAAGAACGAGGACCAGCTCGCCGCCGTGATCGGGCACGAGGTCGGTCACAACCTGCGCCAGCATGCGGCGGAGCGGGTGAGCACCCAGCTCGCCACCGAGGCTGGAACGCAGATCCTGAGCTCTGCCCTGGCGCTCGGCGGGATGGGAGGGGCGCAGGAGATCTCGGCGCTTCTCGGGGCCGGCGCCCAGTACGGGCTGATCCTGCCCTACTCGCGGAACCAGGAGCTGGACGCCGACCGGGTCGGGCTGGAGCTGATGGCCCGTGCCGGCTACGATCCGCGGCAGGCGGTGGAGCTGTGGCGCAACATGGCGCAGTCCGGCGAGCGCCAGCCCGAGTTCGTGTCGACGCACCCGGGCCCGGAGAACCGGATCCGGCAGCTCGAGGCGCTGATGCCCGAGGCGCTCGCGATCTACCGCAGCTCGCGCTGAAGCAGGGGGGACACCGCTTCCAGGGCATGGCGAAGCTGCGCGGCCGTGTAGGGCTTCGCGAGGAAGGCCGAGGCTCCGGTCGCCAGGGCGTCCGCGGGCCGGGTGCAGGCGCTGCACACGATCACCGGGATCCCATATGACCGCACGAGCCGCTGCGCGGCCCACAGGCCGTCGGAGCCCTCGGCCAGCCTGACGTCCACGAGGGCGAGCTCGACATTGTGCCGAACCGCGGCCGCAACGGCATCCTCGGCGGTCGCGGCGATGGCTGCGACCTCGTAGCCGAGATCGACCAGGGCTGCCTCCAGGGCGAGCGCGATCAGAAGCTCGTCCTCCGCGACGACCACCCGGACTCGCCGGGTCATCGCCGCCCCGGAATCTTCTGGCACCCAAGGACAAGGTGGGCGCCGGTGAATCCATCGTGCGTCGCACGGTGGTTCATCGCTTCCACTGTCTCCAGTCCCTTGTCCTGGACGGCCCGCATCAGGAAAACCACGCTCCCGATCGCCACGACTAACCCCTATTCGGTATGGAAGCGCGCGAAGCTATCACTACGCTCGGCCTGAATCGCGCTCCTAAAAGGTGTTAGGTCGAAGGGCCATGCAGTCTGCATGTCTTGCCATAAGCGCTATCTGCGCGAGTTTTGTTCGCATAGCGAAGAATTCGGCCCCGTGCCCGGGCTGCTGCTGCCGTTCACGTCTTGGCGGCCTCTGCGGCAGGAGCAGGCACCTCTTCGGCTTCCTTCGGCGCGCCGGAGGATGCGGTTGCGAACTCCGGTTTTTCGGCGTTTTGCAGGCGACGCCCGGAGGCCGATCCGCTAATGTCCCTGACGTGAGCAGGGGGCGCAGCTACGACTACGAGGTCCAGGTCTGCCGCGAAGGCCGCTGGACGATCGAAGCCATCCTCGCCGACGAGGCGCAGGCGGTGCAGACCGCGCGCATGCGCCTTGCCACGGGCGCAGTCGAGGAGGTCAAGGTCGTGCGCAGCCGCACCATGATGGGCGGCTTCACGACCAAGAAGGAAATCCTCAACGAGAAGCGCCCGGCGACGAAGGAGCCGCCGCTGATCGTGACCGGCAACGCGGACGGCGCGCCGCTGTGCTGCGAGCTCGAGGAGCTCTACCTCCTGCCGGCGCGCATGGTGATGGGACGCCTGCTGCGGCTCTTCCTCGAGAAGTTCCAGGTCACCCCGACCGAGCTCCTCCACAACTGGACCTATGCCCGCAAGCTCGCCGATACGGGCACGCTGATGTCCACGGCGCTGTACCAGGTCGCGCAGGTCCATGCGAAGGTGCTCGACGTCCCCGTCAAGTCGCGCCTGTCCGAGCTGCAGCCCCTGGCCGACCGTGCGCTCGCCCGCGCCCGGGACTTCGCGGCCGAGCGGCGTCGCGTGCAGCTTCCGGCCTTCGAGGCCGGCAATCTTGCGACCATCGGGCGGCGCATCGAGGCCGAACTGCCGCCCGAGGAGGGCGGTTTCTTCTTCCGGGCGCTGCTGTGCCAGTACCTGACGTCGGCCGGCTCCATCGGCGCCAAGGGAGAGCTGGCGCTCGACCTTCTCATGCCGGACCTCGATCCCAGGCTGGCGATGCCGATCGAGGGGGTCGTCGCGGATTCGCTGGCCACGGCCGATGCCGTCAAGGATCTCCTGGGCCCCCAGCGGAACCTCGGGACGTCGCTCGCCGCCCTCGCGAACTTCCTGAACGGCCGCGGCGCGCCCGCGGGCGCGCCCACGACCTTCGGGCGCATCGGCGCCCTGATCGCGGAGGGGCGTGCGGTCCAGTGCCGGGACGTGCTGCTGGAACGGCTCCTGACCGAGCTGTCGCGCGACACCAATCCACTCGACCGCGGCAATCCCGAGGGCGAGCCCAAGCTCCTGGAGGCCGTGATCGCCGGACTCCGCACCGCCGACGGTGCGCTGCTCGGCGGCAAGCGGGCCCAGATCGCCGTCGCCCGCCGGCAGATCCGGATCCGCCAGGACCACCTGCGGCGCTTGGGCCTGCATGACCAGGCCGATGCCATCGGCGCCGAATTCCGCAAACTCACCATCTGACTTCCTGGAACAGTTCCATGCCAGCCCCGAGTCCCGCGCTCTGGCGCGTCGCCCTGACCGTCCCGCAATCGAGCGTCCCCGCTTTCGCCGATGCCCTGGCCGACGCCGTCGTGGCCCTGTCCACCTTCGAGATCCAGGAGGGGCCCGAAGGTGCCTGGCTCGTCGAGGGCACGGCGCAGGGCGAGCCCGACCGCGCGGCGCTCGTGGCGCGCGTCGCGGTCTTGGCCGAGGCGCTGGGTCTGCCCGAGCCGGCGCTCGACATCGAGCCGCTTCCGGCCCTGGACTGGCTGACCCGCAGCTATCAGAGCTTCCCTCCGATCAAGGCCGGCCGCTTCTTCGTCTACGGCTCGCACTGGGAGGGCGGCGTTCCCGCCTCGTCGCTGGGCCTGCTGGTGGATGCCGCGACGGCCTTCGGGTCGGGCGAGCACGCGACGACGCGCGGCTGCCTGCTGGCCCTCGACCGGCTCGCCAAGTCGCGGCGTCCCCGCCGCCTGCTCGACATGGGGTGCGGGTCGGGAATCCTGGCCATGGCCATGGCCAGGATCTGGCATCGCCCCGTGGTCGCGGTCGACATCGACGAGGAATCCGTGCGCGTGACGCGCCTGAACGCCCAGCGCAACGAGGTCGGAGCGCTGATCGAGGCGCAGGCGGGCAACGGCTACGGCGCGCCGCTCGTTGCGCGGCGAGGCCCCTACGACGTGATCGCCGCGAACATCCTGGCGCGGCCGCTCGCCCGGATGGCGCCGGAGCTGAAGCGCCATCTCGCCCCGGGAGGCGTCGCCGTGCTGTCGGGGCTGCTCAACCGCCAGCGCAACTGGGTGCTGGCTGCCCATCGGCGCCAGGGGCTGCGGCTCGTGCGGGAGTACCGCCTCGGCGACTGGACGACGCTGGTCCTGCAGGCGCCGCAGGCGGGCGCCGGCCGCGTAGGTGGCACGGCGCGGGCGGCCGGCGCCAGCGATTGGCTGCGCGACAGCCCCGGGCTTGCCGCCCCCGCGCCGTGACCCGATACTCGCCGGCAGCCGGCACAGGGCCAAGGAAAGGGGATCATGTCTGAAGACCATCGCAGCGACGCGGAGCTGGACACGCTGCTGAAGCGCGCCGGCCTGTCCTTGGACGCGGCCGCGGTCCGTGAGCTCGTCCAGGGCGTCGCCGCCGCCCCGCGCGGCGAGGACCCCGATGCCTGGATGGTCCTGCTGGGCGCGCAGGAGGCTCTGCCGGCGGAGCTGGTCGCGCGGCTGCGCGTGCTGCGCGACCGCGTCGGCGCCGCTCCGCGAGAGCCGGACGTGCCCGCGCGTGTCGCCGCGCTGCGCGCCGAGCTGGAACGCCGCGGCCTTGCCGGGTTCGTGATCCCACGGGCCGACGAGCACCAGGGCGAGTATGTCCCTCTGCGCGCGGAGCGCCTGGCATGGGCGACCGGCTTCAAGGGATCCGCGGGGCTGGCCGTGATCCTGCGCGATCGGGCGGCACTCTTCGTCGACGGCCGGTATACCCTGCAGGTGCGGGCGGAAGCGCCGTCCGGGATCTTCGAGTTCCTGCATCTCGTCGAGGACCCGCACGCCGACTGGGTCGCCCGCTCGCTGCCGGCGGGAAGCCGGCTCGGCTACGATCCCTGGCTGCATACCGTGGGCTGGGTCGAGCGGATGCGGTCCGCGCTGGCCCGCTCCGGCGCCGAGCTGGTCGCCTGTGCGGACAACCCCGTGGATGCCGTCTGGACCGCTCAGCCTCCGGCGCCCATTGCGCCGGTGCGGCCCTGGGACCTCCGCTTCGCCGGCCGCTCCTCGGAGGAGAAGCGGACCGAGCTCGCCGCCGGCCTGCGCCGCGACGGGGTCGCAGCCGCGGTGATCACCCAGCCCGACGGGATCGCCTGGCTCCTGAACATCAGGGGCGGCGACGTGCCCCACACGCCGCTGCCGCTGTCCTTTGCGATCCTGCGCGAGGACGGCGGGGTGGACCTCTTCATCGACGGGCGCAAGCTGGTCCCGGATCTCGGCCGCCATCTCGGCAACGCCGTCTCGGTCCGCGCGCCCGAGGAGTTCGGGCCCGCACTGGACGCCCTCGGCGCCGCCGGCGCGCGGGTCCAGGTGGATACGGCGGTCGCCGCCGTCTGGATCCTTGACCGGCTCACCCAGGCCGGCGCGCGGATCGAGCGCGCGGCCGAGCCGACGATCCTGCCCAAGGCGCGCAAGAACGCGGTGGAGCTCGACGGCATCCGCGCGGCGCACCGGCGCGACGGCATCGCCGTCGCGCGCTTCCTGGCCTGGCTCTCCCGCACGGCCCCCTCCGGGCGCCTCGGGGAGATCGAGGCGGCCGAGAAGCTGCGATCGTTCCGCTCGGCCAACGAGCTGTACCGCGACCTCAGCTTCCAGACGATCTCGGGCGCTGGGCCCAACGGGGCCATCGTCCATTACCGGGTCTCCCCCGAGACCGAGCGCCGGCTCGAGGCCGGATCGCTGTTCCTGATCGACAGCGGCGCCCAGTATCTCGACGGGACCACGGACATCACGCGCACCGTCGCCGTGGGCGAGCCGTCGCCAGAGATGCGCGAGCGCTTCACCCTGGTCCTCAAGGGCCACATCGCGCTGGCGACCGCACGCTTCCCCAGGGGGACAACGGGCGCCCAGCTCGACGTCCTCGCGCGCCAGTTCCTGTGGAAGGCCGGGCTCGATTTCGACCACGGCACCGGACATGGCGTTGGCTGCTATCTCTCCGTGCACGAGGGGCCGCAGCGGATCTCGAAGGTCGCCAGCACGGTCGCGCTCGACCCCGGCATGGTGCTCTCCAACGAGCCCGGCTACTACAAGACGGACGCCTACGGGATCCGGATCGAGAATCTGGTGGCAGTCAGGCCGTGCGAGGACCTGCCCGCGGCCGAGCGGCCGATGTACGAGTTCGAGACGCTGACGCTCGCCCCGATCGATGCCACGCTGATAGAGCCGAGCCTGCTGACCTCGGCCGAGATCGCATGGCTCGACGCATATCACCTGGGCGTGCGGGAGGTCCTGCTGCCCCATCTCGAAGGCGAAGACGCGGCGTGGCTCGTCGCGGCGACCGGGCCGCTCGCGATCTGAGGCAGCCGGCCGGAGCGGTCCCGTCAGCAGCCGCTGACGGTGGCGGTGGGCGCGGCCCTGTCGCGCCCGCCGGCCCGCGGCCGCATTGATCGCATTCGTCCCTTATGCGAAGTTCCATGGCGCCCATCCGCGGGCGGTGCGAAGACGATTCCGCGGGCCGGCATGAACCCAAATTTAACAATAGCGCGGCAAGTTGGGCGGAATCCGCTGCGTCGCGGCGTAACTTGATCGGAGCTGGATATGAAGATCCTTGTGGTCGACGACTATGCAACCATGCGGCGCATTGTCCGCAATCTGCTGACGCAGATCGGTTACAATGACGTCGACGAGGCCGGAGACGGCGTCAGCGCGCTTCAGAAGCTGCGCGCGGACAAATTCGGCCTGGTGATCTCGGACTGGAACATGGAGCCGATGACCGGCCTGCAGCTCCTCAAGGAGATCCGTGCCGACAACAAGCTCTCGGGCACGCCCTTCATCATGGTCACCGCCGAGAGCAAGACCGAGAACGTGGTCGCGGCCAAAGAGGCCGGGGTCAACAACTACATCGTCAAGCCGTTCAACGCCGAGACGCTGAAGCAGAAGATCCAGTCCGTCATCGGAGGCTAATTCCGTGGACGATCGGCCGGTCCAGCTCACGGAAGACGAGTACGAGCACATCGAGGAGACGATCGCCCGTTCCGCGAAAGGACGGGCGTTCCTCCGGCGATTCGCCAGCCTTACCCGGGGCGGCATCGCCGACGACATGCGCCGGATCCTCGACCAGATGCGGACCGTGCTGAACGTCCATCAGGACGGTGCCCAGGCGGCGCAGCACGTGGGGGTCCTGCGGCGCGAACTCCAGGAGATGGCAGCCTCGATCGAGCATGCCCGCCGGGAGATCGCGGCCCTGCGACCGCCAGGCGCCGACACCGACAGGTTCGTCTCTGCGACCAACGAGCTCGACGCGATCGTCATCTCGACCGAGCGGGCCAGCTTCGACATCCTGAACTCCGCCGAGCGCCTGATGGATCTCGGGAGCCGGCTGCGCCGGGCAGGGGCCGACGCCGAACTGTGCTCGGACATCGAGACCGAGGTCACGAACATCTTCACCGCCTGCTCCTTCCAGGACCTGACGGGACAGCGGACGAGCAAGGTGATCAATGCGCTGCGCTATATCGAGCAGCGCATCAACGCCATGATCGCGATCTGGGACAACGACGGCAGCGTCGTGCCCCCACCCCCGCCGGAGCCCGGAAGGGCTGCCGTCCCGGATTCCCACCTTCTGCACGGGCCCGCATTGCCCGGTCAGGGGGTCAGCCAGGACGACGTGGACGCGATGTTCTCGACGCTGATGCCCGACCCGGCGGCGGAGACCGCCGCGGGCGACGACGGGGGCTGGAACGTCGAGGAGCCGGCAGAGGATCCCGGGGCGTCGGTCTGGGACGCGCAGGACGAGGACGAGGCCGCGGCCGGCCAGCACGCCGTGGATGCGGCCCCTGTCCCGGAGCCGGAGGCCGACTGGCTGGCCGAAGCCGCCCCCGAGGCGGACGAGGCCGCCTGGATGGCCGCGGTGTCCGAGGCGGAAGCCGCACCGGAGGTCGTGCCGGAGGCGGAGCCCGCCGCGAAGGCGCGCAAGCCGAAGACGGCGAAGCCCGCCCCCGTGGCGGAGGCCGAGCCGCCGAAGGCCGCAGCCCAGCCCAAGGCGGCGCCACCCAAGGCGGTGACGCCGAAGATGTCGCCTCCGCCCGCAGCGACGCTGCCGCCGCCCGCGGCGGCGAAGGCTCCCGCGGCTGCGCCGAAACCGGCGCCCGCCGCCACGGCGAAGCCACCGGACCCTGGACCTGCCGCCGGACCTCTCGACCAGTCCGCGATCGACGCGCTCTTCGGATAGGCCCAAAGCCTTTATTTGCATGAATCCTGGCGGCTGCGGCATGCGCCGCACCCGTCGCAGAGGCGAGAAACCAGCGTGATGAATCCGCAAGGCTCGAAGACCCGCCGCCCCTTCATGGCGGAGCTGCAGCAGCTCAAGCGGCTGGGGGCCGCCCTGTCGGGCGAGGGGCAGGCCGCCGAAGCCCTCGGCAACGGCGCTGCCAATGGCGCGGTTACGACCGTCGCCGAGGTGGACCAGACCGAAGTGCTGTCCGCCATCGCGGATCTCAGCGCGAAGCTGGACCGCTTCATCAACAATGATCAGATCGAGATCGAGAAGATCCAGATCGAGATCTCCGACATTGCCGGGCGCATCAAGGCGACCAAGGCCGAGATGGCCGCGCTGCGCCATCCCCTGGCGGACGAGGATCGTTTCCAGGCGGCGTCCGAGGAGCTGACGGCCGTGGTCTCGGCGACCGAGAGCGCGACCCACACGATCATGTCGGCCGCCGAGGAGATCGACGGCATCGTTCATGAGCTCAAGAGCACGCTTCCGTCCGACAGCTACAACGCAGGGCGGGTCCACGATCTTGCCGAGCAGGTCACCAAGATCTACGAGGCCTGCAACTTTCAGGACCTGACCGGGCAGCGCATCAACAAGGTGGTCCGGGCGCTCTCCTTCATCGAGGAGCGCGTCGAGGCGATGATGAGCGTCTGGAACAAGAAGGAGTTCGAGTTGATGCCGCTGCCGCCCGGCCTCTACAAGAGGGACGACGGGCTGGACCTGCATGGCCCCAACGAGGTGAATGCCAACAAGGGCATGATCAGCCAGGCCGACATCGACGCGCTCTTCGGCTGAGTTCCGTCGGGGCCGGCGCGTCGCAGCGGGACATGAGGCATGGCAGCGCCATCCGCGGCTGGCCCGCGCCGTGCGGCGCTGGCCTTCATCTTCGTCACCATCGTGCTCGACGTGCTGGCACTCGGGATCATAGTCCCGGTGCTGCCCCGGCTGGTCGTCGAAATGACCGGGGACACCGTCTCCGGGGCCGAGATGTTCGGCCTGTTCGGGACGGCCTGGGCCGTGATGCAGTTCCTGGCCTCGCCCGTGCTCGGCGCCCTGTCGGACCGGTTCGGGCGACGCCGGGTGCTCCTGCTGTCCAGCTTCGGCCTCGGCCTCGACTATGTGCTGATGGCGCTGGCGCCGACGCTCGGCTGGCTTTTCCTGGGCCGTGTGATCTCCGGCGTCACGGCCGCGGGCTTCGCGACGGCTGGCGCCTACATCGCCGATGTCACGCCACCTGAGCGAAGGGCTGCCAGCTTCGGGCTGCTCGGTGCCGCGTTCGGGCTCGGTTTCGTCCTGGGGCCCGCTGCGGGCGGGGTCCTGGGCGGGATCGACCCGCGGCTGCCGTTCTGGGCGGCGGCCGGGCTGACGCTCCTGAACGCCGCGTACGGCTTCTTCATTCTCCCGGAATCCCTGCCGCGCGAGCAGCGGGCGGCCTTTTCCTGGCGCCGGGCTAACCCCGTCGGTGCGCTCGGGCTGCTGCGCGGGCATCCCGGCCTGCTCGGCATCGCGGCGGTCGTGTTCCTCTACAACCTCGCCCACGAGGCGCTGCCCAACGTGTTCGTGCTTTACACGGGCTACCGGTACGGTTGGGACGAGACGCGGATCGGGCTGACCCTCGCAGCCGTCGGGGTGTTCAGCGCGATCGTGCAGGGCGGGCTCGTGCGGGTCGCGGTGGCGCGCCTCGGCGAACGGCGGACACTGATCCTGGGCCTGTCTTGCGGCGCCCTGGGCATGGCTGCCTTCGGAGCGGCGGCGACGGCCACGATGTTCTGGGCAGCGATCCCGGCCCTCGCGCTCTGGGGCCTTTCCGGACCGGCGGCCCAGGGCCTGATGAGCCGGCGCGTCGAGCCCGGCGAGCAGGGACGGCTGCAGGGCGCGCTGACGGCCCTGCACGCGTTGGCGGGGCTGGCAGGACCTGGCCTCTTCACCCTGGCCTTCGCCCGCGGCATCGATGAGGCCGGCGCGCAGGTGCCAGGGGCGCCCTTCCTCCTGGCGGCCCTTCTCCTGGGCGCCTCCGCCGCGCTGGCCTGGCTGATCGCGGGACGCTCGCGCGGCTGATCGCGGGATATCAGATCCGGGGCATCAGATGGATGCTGTCGGCCAGCAGCGAGACCGTGACTTCCACCCCGACGGACACGGCGTTCCGATGTGCGACATGGACGGGCACCGAGAGCGCGAGGGGGGCATCCGGCGAACCATCCGCGAGGACCACCATGCTCGCATTTTCGCCGAGCGGCACAAACTCGGCGACGCGGCCAGCCACGGGATTCTCGCGCTCACCGCGCGACGGGCGGTCCCGCCGGTGCAGGAGGACGCCGGAGGCCGGGATGCACCAGGGCACCACCGAGCCGGCCGCGACGTCCGCCCGCGGCGCCGCCTCGAGCACATGGCCGCGCCACGCGACCAGGGTGCAGGTCTCGCGATGCTCCAGAACCCGGCCCTCGAAAATGTTGCGGATGTCGATCAGCCGCGCGACGTCGGGGCTCGCCGGCCGCGCCATGACCTCGAGCGGCGGCCCCTCCTGGAGCGTGCGGCCCCGGTGCAGGATGCACAGCCGGTCCGACAGGAGGGCGGCCTCCTCCAGGTCATGGGTGACGAGCACCACCGGCATGCCGAGCGTTCCGTGCAGCTCGGCGAGTTCGCGGTAGAGACGCTTGCGGGTCGCCCTGTCGACGGCCGAGAAGGGCTCGTCGAGCAGCAACACGGCCGGGTCGCGGGCGAGCGCGCGGGCCACTGCCACGCGCTGCTGCTGCCCGCCCGAGAGCGCCGCTGGCCGGCGCTCCTCGAGGCCGCCGAGATGAACGCGCTCCAGGATAGCGCGGCCACGGGCGTCGCGCTCGGCGCGCGAGACACCCTGCATCGCGGCTGTCACGTTCTCCAGCGCCGTCATGTGCGGAAACAGCGCGTAGTTCTGGAACACGAATCCGACCCGGCGCCGATGGGCCGGACGGTCGATCCGCGCATCATCGTCGAACCAGGTTTCGCCGCCGCACAGGATCCGGCCCATGGCCGGCCGGTGGAGGCCCGCGATGCAGCGCAGGACCGTCGACTTGCCGCTTCCCGAGGGCCCGACGAGCGCCAGCAGCTCGCCCGGCGCGCAGGCGAGCGCGACATCCAGCGGGATGGGGGAATCCTGCCGAAGGCTGACCGACAGCGCGGGATCAGGCACGGCGGCGGCCCACCCGCCCGGACAGGACATAGGTGATCCCCAGCGCGGCTAGCGAGCTTGCCAGCAGGAAGGCCGACATGGCTCCCGCGGCTCCTTCGTCGAAGGCCTGCACCCGGTCGTAGATCGCGATCGCGATGGTCTTGGTCTCTCCGGGAAGGCTCCCGCCGACCATCAGCACGACACCGAACTCCCCGAGCGTGTGCGCGAAGGTCATCACCATGCCGGTCACGATCCCGGGCCATGCGAGCGGCAGGTCGATACGCCGCAGCACCTGCAGGGGCGCCATGCCCGAGCATGCGGCGGCCTCCCGCACCTCGCCGGGCACGGCCTCGAAGGCGCGCTGCATGGGCTGGATCGCGAAGGGAAGGTTTACGAGAACCGAGGCCGCGAGCAGCCCCTCGAAGGTGAAGACGAGCGTGCTGCCGAACATGGCCTCATAGAGGCGCCCCGCCGGCGAGCTCCCGCCGAACGCGACCAGCAGGTAGTAGCCGAGGACCGTCGGCGGCAGCACGAGGGGAAGCGTCAGCAGAGCTTCGACGAAGCCGCGACCGCGGAAGCGCCCCCAGGCGAGCAGGCGGCCCAGGACGATCCCGATCGGCAGAAGGACGAGGCAGGTGGCGCCGCCGAGCCGCAGCGAAAGGCCGAGCGCCGTCCAGTCCACGGATGCCCTCAGGAGCCTTCGCCGGGCAGGACGAAGCCGTACCGGCGGAACACCGCCCGGGCCTCGGCCTCCTGGAGATAGGCGTAGAAGCGCCGCGCGGTGTCGCCGGCTTTCTGCAGAAGCACCATACGCTGGCGGAGAGGCGCGTGCCATTCCTGCGGGAGCAGCACGAAGGAGCCGCGGTCGCCGACGCCATCGGCCAGCGCCAGGGAATAGGCGAAGATGCCGCCCTGGGCGGAGCCGGTCATGGCGAACTGGGCAGCCTGGGATACGTTCTCGCCGAGAACGAGGCTCGGCTGCACGGCGTCCCAGACGCCCTGGGAGCGCAGCGCCTCCTCGGCCGCCCGGCCATAGGGCGCGTGCTCGGGATTGGCGATGGCAAAGCGTTTCACGCGGCCGTCCCGCACGGCCGCCGCAAGGCCGCGCAGGGAGTCGGCGGTCGAATAGGGCGAACCCTTGGGAACGAAGAGGACGATGCGGCCGACGGCGTAGAGAGCGCCGCGGTCGGCTGTCAGCCCTGCGTCGGCGAGGCGCAGCACGAAGTTCTCGTCGGCCGACAGGAACAGCTCGAACGGCGCGCCCTGCTGGATCTGGCGCGCGAAGTTGCCCGAGGAGCCGAAGGCCAAGCGCAGGTCCTGCCCCGTGGCCCCGCGAAAGCGGTCCGCGATCTCCTCGAGCGCGAATTTCAGGTCGGAGGCCGCTGCGATCACGGGGACAGGCTCGGCGGCCCGTGCGGGCGCGATGGCGCCGCACAGCACGGCCGCGAAAAGTGCCAGGGAGGCGAGGAGGCCGCCGCGGTGGGATCGGGCATGTGAGGCGCCAGCAGCCATGCATCCTCCGGACGACGATCGGTCCCTTGGACTATAGCGGTTGGTCCCGAGCGTTCCAACCGGCTCGCATGCGTGCCGGAGCGTGGATTGCGGCGCGGGACATCGCGGGGGATGTCGGCCGCCGTGCCCGGCGGGGTGCGCCGCCGGCGCGGTGCGGACGCAACGGGCGTCCGCACCGCGTGGAAGGTCAGTTGTTCGAGTAGGGGCCGGTCGTCGAGGTGTCGATCGCGACGGCGTCGCCATTCGTCGACTGGGTCGCCGGGGCCGAGGTGGTCCGGGTGTCCTGGGTCTGGATGGTGCCCTGGGTCGTCGGGAACATCGGGTTCGGCGTGCCTTCGCCCGCGACGGCGGTGCCGGCGGTCAGCAGGGTGGCGAGGACGACGGCGTTGGAGATGATCTTCATGATTCTTTCCTTTCTCTCGTCGGGGGCTTCGGTGGACCGCGCCGCCTCGACAGGAAGGAAGATATGCATGCGGTGGCGGATCATAATCCCGCCGCTGCTTGACAGATTGTTCGACGACATTGACCAATCCGCAGGGAACAAATCCCGGAGGATCACCGATTGGACCGGCTCACCGCCATCGAGGCATTCGTCCGCGTCGCGGAGCGCGGCGGGTTCACGCAGGCGGCGAAGACGCTGCGCATCTCGCGCGCCATGGTCAGCAAGCATGTCCAGGATCTCGAGGATCTGCTGGGCGCGAGGCTGCTGCAGCGAACGACCCGGCGGGTCGGGCTGACGGAGGCGGGGCAGGTCTATTTCGAGCGATGCCAGCGGATCCTCGCCGATCTCGCCGAGGCGGACGCGGCCGTGGGCGAGCTGCAGGGCCAGCCGCGCGGCACGCTGCGACTGAACGCCCCGATGTCCTTCGGCGTCCTGCATCTGGCGCCGGCGATCGCCGACTTCACGGCCGTGCATCCGCAGGTCAAGGTCGACATGACGCTGAGCGACGGTCTCGTCGACCTGGTCGAGGACGGCTATGACCTCGCCATCCGCATCGGCGCGCTCGCCGACAGCTCGCTGATGGCGCGGCGTCTTGCCCCGTCGCGCGTCGTGCTCTGCGCCACTCCCGCCTATGTCGACGTCCATGGCGAGCCGCGGGAGCCCGACGAACTTGCCGCGCACAACTGCCTGACCTTCGCGGGAATGCGCGACGAGTGGGGCTTCGACGGACCGGCCGGCCACGTTTCGGTGCGGGTCTCGGGCGCGCTCCGCGCCAACAGCGGGGAGGCCCTGGCGGCGGCTGCGCTCCGCGGGCAGGGAATCGTGCGGCTGCCGACCTTCATCGTCGGCGAGGACCTGAAGGCCGGACGGCTGGTGCCGCTGATGCCGGGCTACCAGCCGCCGGGGACGACGATCTCCGCGTTGTACCCCCACGCCCGGCATCTGGCCGCCAAGGTCCGGAGCTTCGTGGACTTCCTGGTCGCACGTTTCGGCGAGACGCCGGAATGGGACGCCTGGATGCCCTGAGGCCGGGGGTCAGGTTGCGGAGACGAGGTCCAGCCACTCCTGCTCCGTCAGCGTCGTGACGCCGAGGTCGCGCGCCTTCTGGGCCTTGCTGCCGGCATCGGCGCCGACCACCAGGTAGTCCGTCTTCGCGGAGACCGAGCCCGCGACCTTGGCGCCCAGGGCCTCGGCCCTTGCCTTCGCCTCGCTGCGCGTCACGCTCTCCAGCGTTCCCGTGAAGACGACGGTCTTGCCGGCGATCGGCGAGGCCTGGACGCGCGGCGGGTCGTAGTCCAGCACCTCGACGCCGGCCTCGCGCAGGTCGGCGATGACCTTGCGGTTGTGCTCCTCGTGGAAGAAGGCGATCAGGTCGTCCGCCATGGACTGGCCGATGCCGCCGATGGACAGGAGCTCCCCCATGGCCTCGGACCCGATCGTCCGCGCGCCCTCCATCCCGTCCATCAGCCTGTCGAGCGACAGATAGTGGCGTGCCAGGAGCCTGGCGGTGGCCTGCCCGATCTGCGGGATGCCGAGCGCGAAGACGAAGCGGTCGAGCCCGATGCGCCGGCGCGCCTCGATGCTGGCGAAGAGCTTCTCGACCGAGCGGGCGCCCCAGCCCTCGCGTTCCTCGAGGCGCGGGAAGTCCCGCCCGTTGGTCTCCTGCAGGCGGAAGATGTCCGAGGGGCCGCGGACGCGGCCCTCGTTCCAGAACTCGCGGATGATCTTCTCGCCGAGCCCTTCGATGTCGAAGGCGTCCCGCGACACGAAGTGGCGCAGCCGCTCCACTGCCTGGGCCGAGCAGATCAGACCTCCCGTGCAGCGGCGCACGACCTCGCCCTCGGGACGGACCGCGTCGCTGCCGCAGACCGGGCAGATATGGGGGAATACGTAGGGCACGCTGCCTTCGGGGCGCAGTTCAGGCACCACGGCCACCACCTGCGGGATCACGTCGCCCGCGCGCTGGATCACCACCTGGTCGCCCACGCGGATGTCCTTGCGCTGGATCTCGTCCTCGTTGTGCAACGTCGCGCGGCTGACCACCACTCCGCCCACGGTGACCGGCTCCAGCTCGGCGACGGGCGTCAGGGCGCCCGTACGGCCGACCTGGATGGTGATCTCGCGCAGGCGGGTCTGGGCGCGCTCGGCGGGGAACTTGTGGGCGATCGCCCAGCGCGGCGCGCGGCTGACGAAGCCCAGCCGCTCCTGCCAATCCAGCCGGTCCACCTTGTAGACGACGCCGTCGATGTCGAAGGACAGCGAGGGACGCAGCACCTGGATCCGCTCGTAATAGGCGAGGATCGCCTCGACCGTGTCGCAGCGCTCGGCAGGCTCGTTCAGGGCGAAGCCGAACTCCTTCAGCCTCTGGCGCGCTTCCCACTGGGTCGGCGCCAGCTGCGCCGACAGCTCGCCCCAGGCATAGCCGAAGAAGCGCAGCGGGCGGCCGGCGGTAATCCGGGGGTCGAGCTGGCGCAGGCTACCGGCGGCCGCGTTGCGCGGGTTCGCGAACGGGCGCTCGCCGCGCTCCTGCTGCCGGCGGTTGAGATCCAGGAACTCGGTGCGGTCCATGTAGACCTCGCCCCGCACCTCGATGACCCCTGGCGGTGAATCCTTCAGGCGCTTCGGGACGTCGGCGATGGTGCGGACATTCTCGGTGACGTCCTCGCCCTCCGCCCCGTCGCCCCGGGTGGCCGCGAGGACGAGCAAGCCGTCCTCGTAGCGCAGCGAGCAGGACAGCCCGTCGACCTTCGGCTCGGCGACGCAGCAGGGCGGCTCCTTGAGGTTCAGGAAACGCTGGACCCTCTCGATGAACTCGGCCGCCTCCTCCCGAGCGAAGGCGTTGCCCAGCGAGAGCATGGGCATGCGGTGCGCGACCTTGCGGAACCCCGCCGCCGGCGAGGCACCGACGGTCATGGAGGGCGAATCGGTGCGGCGCAGCTCGGGGAAGCGAGCCTCGATCTCCTCGTTGCGCCGGCGCAGCGCGTCATAGGCCGCGTCCGAGATCTCGGGCGCGTCATGCTGGTGATAGAGCCGGTCGTGATGCGCGATCTCGGCAGCCAGGGCCGCCAGCTCGCGGGCTGCCTCGTCCGGGGTCAGGCTGTCGGCGGGAGTGTTCCTGAGGGTCGGCTCGGCCATGCTGGTCCGCGCGAAAGGGGAGGGGCGGTGGCAGGATAGCGGGGCGGCCGTGGGGCGCAATGGCCGCGTCCGCGGGCCGCTCAGACGCGGGCGGCGATCAGCTTCGCGGCCGCGGCGCGGGCTTCCTCTGTGACCGTTGCGCCCGACAGCATGCGGGCGATCTCCTCGCGCCGCTCCGGCTCGGGCAGGGCGACCACGTCGGTCATCGTCCTGCCGCCCTTGGTGGCCTTCTGCACGCGCCAGTGATGGGCGCCGCGGGCCGCCACCTGCGGGCTGTGGGTGACGACCAGGACCTGGTGCGTCTGACCCAGGCGCGCCAGGCGCTCGCCCACCGCGTCGGCAACGGCGCCGCCGATGCCGGTATCGACCTCGTCGAAGACGAGCGTCGGAACCGTGCCGACCTGCGCCAGCACGACCTTCAGCGCCAGCATGAAGCGCGCGAGCTCGCCGCCCGAGGCGATCTTGGCGAGCGGTCCCGGCGGCGCCCCGGGGTTCGTGGCGACCACGAAGGCGACGCGATCGATGCCGTCGGGGCCCCAGCCGGCCTCGCCCTCGGCGGGCTCGACCACGGTCGCGAAGCGGGCCTTGTCGAGCTTCAGCGGGGGCAGCTCGGCCGCCACGGCCTTGTCCAGGCGGCCTGCCGCCCTGACGCGGCCCGCCGACAGCGCCTGGGCGGCCGCGAGATAGGCCTCGCGCGCCTGCGCGGACTGCTGGGCAAGGACCTGGAGGCGATCGCCCTGGTCCTCGATCAGCGCAAGCCGCCCGGCCAGCTCGCGCCGCAGGGCCGGCAGGGCGTCGGTGGAAGTGCCGTGCTTGCGCGCGGCCGCGCGCAATGCGAACAGCCGCTCCTCCATCTTCTCCAGCGTCCGCGGATCCATGTCGATGCTGCTCGACACGGCGTTCAGCGCGGCCACCGCCTCGGCCAGCTCGGCCGCGGCGCGGTCGAGCCCGGCGATCACGGGATCCAGCCGGCCCGCAGCCCTGTCGGCGATGCGCGAGAGCGTGCGCAGCGCGCCCGCGATGGCGCGCTCGGCGCCGCGGTCGCCCGACAGCTCGGCACTGGCGCCGTTCAGCGCCTCCATCAGCCTTTCGCCATGCATCAGCACGGCGCGACGCTCGGCCAGCTCCTCCTCCTCGCCCTCGCGGGGGTCCAGCGCGTCGAGCTCCGCCACCGCGTGGCGCAGATAGTCCTCCTCGGCCCGCGCCCGGCGGATCTCGGCGTCGGCGTTGGCGCGCGCCTCCTCGACCTGGCGCCAAGCGGCCCAGGCTTCGCGGGCGCGGCCGGCCTCGGCGGAGAGCCCGCCGAAATCGTCGAGCACGCCGCGGTGGGTGCGGGGATCGAGCAGGCCGTGGGTCTCGAACTGGCCGTGGACCTCGACCAAGCTCTCGCCGATGCGGCGCAGCAGCGCAACCCCGACCGCCTGGTCGTTGACATAGGCGCGGCTGCGTCCGTCGGCGCTCAGGACCCGGCGCAGCACAAGGGTGTCCTCGGCCTCCAGGCCCTGCTCGCGGACGATCTCCATGGCGGGATGGTCCGGCGGCAGGTCGAACTCGGCCGTGACGGATGCCTGCTCGGCCCCGTGGCGCACCAGCGTGCTGTCGCCGCGGCCGCCCAGTGCAAGACCCAGCGCGTCGAGCAGGATCGACTTGCCCGCCCCGGTCTCGCCAGTCAGCACGCACAGACCCCGCGCCCAGGCGAGCGACAGGCGCTCGATCAGGACGACGTCCCGGATCGAAAGGGCTGCGAGCATCAGGCGCTCAGAACAGCGCGTTCCAGGCGCGGCCGAACCAGGAACGCTCGGCGGGCGGGCGGACGCTGCCGTCCACCAGCAGCGCGTAGCTGTCGGTGTACCATTCGCTGCCCGGGAAGTTGTGGCCGAGGACCGCGGCCGTCGCCTTGGCCTCGTCGATGACGCCCAGCGCCAGATAGGCCTCGGTCAGGCGGTGCAGCGCCTCGGGGACGTGGCTGGTCGTCTGGTAGCGGTCGACGACGGTGCGGAAGCGGCCGATGGCGGCGTTGTAGTGGCCCTGGCGCAGGTACCAGCGGCCGATCTCCATCTCCTTGCCCGCCAGATGGTCGAGGGTCAGGTCGATCTTCAGCTTGGCGTCGCGGGCATAGGGCGTATCGGGGAAGCGGCGCACGACCTCCTGCAGGCCGTCCAGCGCCTGCTGGGTCATCTTCTGGTCGCGGGCGACGTCCGAGATCTGCTCGTAGTACGACAGGCCCTTCAGGTAGTAGGCGTAGGCCACGTCCTCGTTGCCGGGATGGAGCTGGATGAAGCGGTCGAGCGCGATGATCGCGTCGTCGTACTTCAGCGCCTGGTAGTTCGCATAGGCCGCCATGAGCTGGGCGCGCGTCGCCCAGGTCGAGTAGGGGTGCTGGCGCTCGACCTCGTCGAACTCCTTGGCGGCCTCGATATAGGCCCCCTGGTCGATCTGCCGGGCGGCCCTGTCGTAGATCTGCTCGACCGGACGCTCGACATATGGCGTCTCGTTGGGGCTCGAGGAGCAGCCGGCGAGGCCGCCGGCCAGACAGGCGGCCGCGATCAGGGACGGGACGGAGGGGCGGCGCAGGATCATCGCTGGTGTCACTCGGGAATGCGCGGAAGCGTGCGGATATATAGCACGCCCGCGTCCCGCCGAAGCAAGAACAGCCGCGCCCCTGGCGGGCGCGGCGCAATCACGCGCAGGCGGCCGCCACGCGCTTGTCCCACTGCAGGAGCCCGCCGCCGGTGGTCTCCTCCACGCGCTCCCAGGCCGAAGCGTCGGCGAAGAGCGCGTGGAGCAGGTCGTTATTGAGCTGGTGCCCCGAGCGGACGCCGTGGAAATGGCCCTGGATCGGAGCTCCGGCGAGATAGAGGTCGCCGATGCTGTCCAGGATCTTGTGGCGGACGAACTCGTTGCTGAAACGCAGCCCACCCTCGTTCATCACGCGCTGACCGTCGATCACCACGGCGTTATCCAGCGAGCCGCCGCGGGCGAGGCCGATCGAGCGGAGATGGTCGACCTCGTGCAGGAAGCCGAAGGTGCGGGCGCGGGCGATGTCCTCGGCGAAGCTTTCCTCGGTCAGCGTGAAGCTCGCCTGCTGGCGTCCCACGGCCGTGCCGGAATAGTCGAGGTCGAAGCTGAAGCTCGTGGTGGTCCCGGGTGTCAGGCGCGCCATGCGGGTGCCGTCGCCGACCGTGACCTCCTTGAGGACGCGGATGACGCCGCGCGGCTCGGCCTGTCGCTCGATTCCGGCGCAGCCGATCAGGAAGACCCAGGGAGCGGCACTGCCGTCCATGATCGGGATCTCGGGGCCGTTGACCTCGATGACGGCGTTGTCGATGCCGCAGCCGCGCAGGGCCGCCATCAGATGCTCGATCGTGCCGACCCGCGTGCCCGCCTCGTTGGCGATCACCGTGCAGAGCTTCGTGTCCACCACAGCGTCCCAGCGGGCCGGGATCACCGCGCGATCGGCCGGAACGTCAGTGCGCACGACGGTGATGCCCGTGCCGGCGGCGGCCGGCTTCAAGGTCGTCGCGACCCGGGCACCGCTGTGCAGACCGATGCCGGTGCACGGGATGGCGGCCTTGAGGGTGTGCTGGAAAGTCATGGGATGCCCTGGCTCCGGTCCTGCTCGAGACCCTCTTCTCCGAACAGATCCTACTTCCTGTTGGGGTGGATCCGGTTGGCGACGCTAGGTCTCGGCTACTAGCTAGCGGTCGCCCCTGTTGACTACAAATCACCTTTTGTTACGGAATGTTACGCCCCAACTGGGGCCAAGCCCTTGGAAAGAAAAGCCCCCGCGCCTTGGAAGGCACGGGGGCGAGGGGCGGGGGCCATGGGCCCCCGCCAGGCATTCGGACGGAAGGAAAGCTGCCGGGGCCGGCGTCAGTTCGCCTGGCGGCGCAGGAACGCCGGAATGTCCAGCATGTCCTGGTCGTGGGCGGTCACCGGACGGTCGGCCGGGGCAACCGCGAGCGTCGGCTGTTGCGGCTGCTGCGCTGGGGCGGCAGGACGCTGCGGAGCCTGGGCGGGTGCCGACAGCGTGGGGGCCGACAGGGTCGGCGCCGCCGGGGCGGCCTGGGCCGGGGCTGCCGGCGTCGCGGTTTCAACCGGATCGCTGCCTTCGACGATGCGGCGGCTCAGCCCGGTGACGATCCCGAACAGGCCTCCACGCTTCTTCGGCGCGGGATCCGCGGCGGGCGGGGTGAAGCGCTCGGGCGCGGCCACCGGCGCACGGGGGGCCTCGACGGGCTGCGGCGGGATGAAGGTCTCGCCGCGCTGAGCCGCCGGCTGCGCCGGGACAGGCTCGGCCACCGCCGCCTGGGCGGGCTGGGCAGGGGCGGGCGTCGCCGCCGGCTCGACCTGCGCGGGCTGCACGACCGGCTCGGGCGCGTGCTCGAGCTTGCGGGCGGTCGCGGCCGCCGAGGCGACCGGTGCCGGGGCCATGGGGGCCGGAGCCAGGGTGTGGTGGTAGTCGGGGCCGCTGCGGACGGCCTCGGCGCGGGCCGGCGCCGCGGCGGGGCGGAGCGCCGGGGCCGAGGCGGTGCGGCCGCCGACCACGGCCAGCGCGGGCGCCGCGACCGGGCGGGTCTGAGCGATCGGCAGGGTGTCGATGCCGGTCGCCACGACCGAGACGCGCATGCGGCCGTCGAGCGAGGGATCGAAGGTGGAGCCGAAGATGATGTTGGCGTCGGGGTCGACCTCGTCGCGCACCCGGTTGGCCGCCTCGTCAACCTCGAACAGCGTCATGTCCATGCCGCCGGTGATGTTGATCAGCACGCCCTTGGCGCCCTTCATCGAGACGTCGTCCAGCAGCGGGTTCGAGATCGCGGCCTCCGCCGCATCGATCGCCCTCCGCTCGCCCGTCGCCTCGCCCGTGCCCATCATCGCCTTGCCCATCTCGGTCATCACCGAGCGGATGTCCGCGAAGTCCAGGTTGATCAGGCCCGGCTTGACCATCAGGTCCGTCACCCCCGAGACGCCGGCATGCAGAACGTCGTCCGCCATCTTGAAGGCGTCCGCGAAGGTCGTCTTCTCGTTGGCCACCCGGAACAGGTTCTGGTTCGGGATGATGATCAGCGTGTCGACATACTGCTGCAGCTCGCCAATGCCGCTCTCGGCCAGGCGCATGCGGTGCGCGCCCTCGAAGTGGAAGGGCTTGGTCACCACGCCGACGGTCAGGATGCCCTTCTCACGCGCCACCCGGGCGATCACCGGGGCCGCCCCGGTGCCGGTGCCGCCGCCCATGCCGGCGGTGATGAAGCACATGTTGGCGCCCTCGAGATGCTCGAGGATCTCCTCGATCTGCTCCTCGGCGGCGGCGCGGCCGACATCGGGGCGCGAGCCGGCGCCCAGGCCGCGGGTGATCGTGGTGCCGAGCTGGATGCGCTTGGTCGAGAGGCTGCCCTTGAGCGCCTGGGCGTCGGTGTTGGCCACCACGAACTCGACCCCTTCGAGCTCGGAGCGGATCATGTTGTTCACCGCGTTGTTGCCGGCCCCGCCGACGCCGAACACCGTGATCCGCGGACGCATCTCGAAATCCGCCTCGGGCACGCTCAGGTTGATCATCTCTCAGCCTCCAGTCCGAAATTAAACGTCCGTTGCCTCTACGCCCCGTGTAGCCCGCGGGCTCACAGGTATTCCCTTATCCAGGTGCCGACGCGGCCGAGCAGGTGCCGCGGCGCTTCGACCTCGGCCAGCATCGGCAGTCCGTCGACACCCTGCACAGCATGGATCAGCAGGCCGGCGGCGGTCGCAAAGGCGGGACCCCCGGTCGCCTCGGCCAGGCCGCCGACACGCGTCGGGCGGCCGGCCCGGACCTGCTTGTCCAGGATCAGCTGCGCAAGCTCGCGCGTCCCGGGAAGCTGGCTCGCTCCCCCGGTCAGCACGACGCGGCGGCCCGCCGCGCGGCCGAAGCCGCCGTGATCGAGCCGGTCGCGCACGAGCTCGAAGATCTCCTCCAGGCGCGGCTGGATGATCCCCACCAGCAGCGACTTCGGCACGTGGTTCGCCTGTGCGGGCTCGTCCTCGCCGACCTGCGGAACGTCGATGTAGTCGCGCTCGTCGGCGTCGGCCGCCATGGCGCTGCCGTACAGCGTCTTCAGCCGCTCGGCATGGACGACGGGCGTCGTCAGGCCGCGGGCGATGTCGTTGGTCACGTGGGCGCCGCCGACCGGCACGGAATCCGTGAAAACCAGCCGGCCGTCCACGAAGACCGCCATGGATGTGGTGCCGCCGCCCATGTCGATCACGGTGGCGCCGAGCTCCATCTCGTCCTCGACCAGCGCCGAAAGGCCGGCGGCATAGGGCGAGATCACCATGCCGCCGACATCGAGGTGGCAGCGGGCGACGGAGGTCTGCAGGTTGCGCACGGCGCTGCCCTGCGCCGCCACCACGTGGAGCTGCACGGCAAGCCGGTCGCCCGACATGCCGCGGGGATCGCGGATGCCGCGGTTCCCGTCGATGGAGAAGCCGGTGGGAATGGTGTGCAGGAGCTTCTGGTCGGGGTTTGCCTGAACCTGCCGCGCCTGGGACATCACGCGCCGCAGCTCGGCGTCACCGATCTCGCCGCCGCCGAGCGGGACCTCGACCGGGATCGTGCGCGATGTCGGCTGCCCGCCGGACACGTTCACGACGACCTGCCGGATCTGCGCCTCGGCCATCTGCTCGGCCTGGTGGACGGCATGGGCGATCGACGTCTCGGCCGCTTCCATGTCGACGATCGTGCCGGCCTTCAGGCCGCGGGAAAGCTGGTGCCCGATGCCCACGACGCGCACGGCGCCCTTGTCCTCGACCCGGGCGATGAAGCAGCAGACCTTGGTCGTGCCGACGTCGAGCGCGGCGACGATGTCGCCGCGGGCCGGTCGCTTCGCTTTCTTTCCGCCGTTGAGGGCCATGTGAGGTCCGGATCCTTAGCGAATCGCGTTGCGCGCTATACTATCGTTAGGGTTAACCCGAAGTACAGTGCCTTTGTTAACCACGGCCACCAAATTTGGGGCCAAATCAAGATTTAGAGGCTCATATCTTTTCCTGTGGAAGCTTTCGGCGCTCGGCCGAGGCGGTCGAGGTCTGGATCACGAGTCGGTCGGGCAGGCGCAGGTCGATCGCGACCACGTCGCGGTCGAGGATCGGTTGCTTGGCAAGCACCTCTGCAAGGCGGGCGAGCGCCCGGTCCACGCCGGTTTCCGGCAGGCGGACCGAGACGCCGTTGTCCAGCCGCAGGTCCCAGCGGCGCTGGCCGACGCGGACCGCGGCCTCCATGCGCTTCACGAGATCGCCATAGGGGGCGAGGTCCTGGAGCAGCGCCGCGGCGTATTTCGGGGCGTCGCTGCCGACCAGGATCGGCAGGTTGCGGTAGCGGCCGAGATCGTGGTCCGTCAGCACGGTGCCGTCGGTGTCGATCAGCGCCAGCTTGCCGTCGTGCTGCCAGAGCGCCAGCGGGCGCCGCTCGGTCAGGCGCACGAACAACGTATCCGGCAGACGCCGCTCGATCACGGCGGTGGCGACCCAGGGGAGCCGCTCCA
Organism: Arenibaculum pallidiluteum; assembly: GCF_017355985.1. Lineage (GTDB taxonomy): Bacteria > Pseudomonadota > Alphaproteobacteria > Azospirillales > Azospirillaceae > Arenibaculum > Arenibaculum pallidiluteum. The sequence goes on along the minus strand of NZ_JAFIQU010000001.1, from coordinate 493,374 downwards.
ACTCGGAGCGCGCCCGGTCCAGGTCGACCGCCAGCAGCGGGCTGCCGCTGCCGACCCCGAGGGCGTCCATGATGTCGCCGCGCGGCGTCTCGCCCCGGCCCTCGACCAGCACGTCGCGGACCGTGAAGCCCGCCCCGGCGGTCACCTCCGCGACCCGCTCGGCGACGCTCTCGCCGATCTGGCCGACGGTGCGCTCGGCATGGCCGCTCTGCACCGACCACCAGCCGAAGCCAGCGATGGCGATGACGGGTGCCGTCCATGCGAAGACGCGCAGCGCCGGACGGGTCCAGGCCGGCCAGGCGCGCCGGCGCGTCGCCTTCTGGGCCGCGCGCTGCGCCGCCTTGCGCGAGCGCTCGGCCGCGCGGGCGCGCAGGTCGTCGGGGGCGCTCAGCGGGCGGGCTTGGCGCGACACAGGGCGTCCTCCACGATCCAGGCGCAGAGATCGGCATAGGAGATGCCGAGATGGCCGGCCTGCTCGGGAACGAGCGAGAGCGGCGTCATGCCCGGCTGGGTGTTGATCTCGAGGAAGTAGAGCCCCTCGGTCCCGGGCTTCGTGTCGTCCCAGCGCAGGTCGCTGCGGCTGACGCCCTGGCAGCCCAGCGTCTGGTGGGCGAGCAGCGAGAAGCGCATGGCCTCGGCATAGACGTCCGGGGGCAGGGGGGCCGGCACCAGGTGCCGCGCCATGCCCGCGGTGTACTTCGCCTCGTAGTCGTAGAAGCCGCTGTTGGCCTGGACCTCGGTCACGGCCAGCGCGCGGTCGCCCATCACGCTGACGAAGAGGTCGTGGCCGGGAACGAACTCCTCGACCAGCACCAGCTCGTCGGGGTCGCCCTCGATGCTGCTTCGGTTGTCGCCCTCGCGCACGACGGCGACGCCGACACTGGACCCCTCGTTGACCGGCTTCACGACGAAGGGCGCCGGCATGGCCTCGCCCCGCGCGGCCGCGGCGCGGGTCACGGTGGCGCCGCGCGGCGAGCGCACGCCCACCGTCTGGAGCAGCCGCTTCGTCATCGGCTTGTCCATCGCGACGGCCGAGGCCAGCAGGCCCGAATGGGTGTAGGTGATGCCGAGCATGTCGAGCACGCCCTGGATCACGCCGTCCTCGCCGCCGCGGCCGTGCAGCACGTTGAAGACCACGTCGGGCCGCGGCTCCAGCGCGCGCAGCAGGGCCGGCAGGTCGCGCGAGACGTCGTAGGTCGCGACCTCGTAGCCCTTCTCGCGCAGCGCCGCGGCGGCGCCCGCGCCGGTGCTCAGGGACACGTCGCGCTCGGCGGACCAGCCGCCCATCAGGACAAGGACGCGCGTCTTCATGCTCGTTCTCCAGCGGCGGGAACGCCGATGCGGCGGATCTCCCACGCCAGCTCGATGCCGGACGTCTCGAGGACGCGGCGGCGGACCTCCTCGCCGAGCCCTTCGAGATCGGCTGCGGTCGCATCGCCCGTGTTGATCAGGAAATTGCAGTGCTTCTCGGACACCTGGGCGCCGCCCAGGCGCAGGCCCCTGCATCCGGCGCGGTCGATCAGCTCCCAGGCCTTCGCGCCGGGCGGGTTGGCGAAGGTCGATCCTCCCGTGCGGGCCCGCACGGGCTGGCTGTCCGCGCGCAGGCGCGCGATCTCGTCGATGCGGGCGCCGATGACGGCGGGATCGCCGGGCTCGCCTTGGAAGGTGGCGCCGGTGAAGATCCAGTCCGAGGGTGCGTCGCTGTGCCGGTAGGACAAGCCGAGCCCCTCGGCCGGGACGCTGTGGCGCCCGCCCGAGCGGTCGACCGCCGCCGCCTCGACGAGCACGTCCTTGACCTCGTGCCCGTAGGCGCCGGCGTTCATGCGCAGCGCGCCGCCCACCGTGCCGGGGATGCCGGACAGGAACTCCAGCCCCGCAACGCCGGCGTCGCGGGCGGACAGGGCCACGTTCAGGTCCAGCGCCGCGGCGCCGGCCTGCACCAGCCCGTCCGCGCAGGACACCTCCGAGAAGCCGCGCGCCAGGCGGACGACCACGCCCGGGACGCCGCCGTCGCGCACCAGCAGGTTCGAGCCGACGCCGATCACGGTCACCGGCACATCGGCCGGACAGCCCGCCAGGAAGGCCGCCAGGTCGTCGGCATCGGCGGGCTTGAACAGCACCTCGGCCAGGCCGCCGGCGCGGAACCAGGTGGTCGCGGCCAGCGGCGCGTCGGCGCTGATCCGTCCGCGCACGGGCGGCAGCCGCTCGATCAGGTGGTTGCGCACGAGCGCGGCCGCGGCCATCAGCGGGTGGCCTCCCGCAGCCGGTCGAGCTCGGCGGGCAGGGCGTTGGCCCAGTTGGTGATGGTGCCGGCGCCCAGGCAGACCACCAGGTCGCCGGGACGGGCCAGGTCCATCACCATGGCCGGGAGCTGCTCCGGCGAGGGCAGGGCCAGCACGCCCTTGTGGCCGCGCAGGCGAAGCCCCTCGACGAGGGCGTCGCGGTCGGCGCCGGCGATCGGCGCCTCGCCGGCGGCGTAGACATCCGCCACCAGCACGACGTCGGCGTCGTTGAAGCAGGTGCAGAACTCCTCGAACAGCGAGGAGAGCCGGCTGTAGCGGTGCGGCTGCACGACCGCGATGGTGCGTCCATCGCCGGCCATGCGGGCGGCCTTCAGCACCGCCTGGATCTCGACGGGGTGGTGTCCGTAGTCGTCGATCACCGTCACGCCGCCGCTCGTCCCGGTCTTGGTGAAGCGGCGCTTCACGCCCGTGAACTTCGCGAAGGCCTGGCGGATCGCGTCGTCGGGAATGCCCATCTCGGCCCCGACCGCGATGGCGGCCAGCGAGTTCTGCACGTTGTGCAGCCCGAACATGGGGAGGAAGATCTCCGGGATCACGCGCTGCTCGCCACCCACGCGCTCGCTGACCGTCACGTCATAGCGCGCGCCCTCGGTCGAGGTGCGGACGTTGACCGCGCGGATGTCGGCCTGGGGGCTGAAGCCGTAGGTGATGATCCGCCGGTCGGCGACCCGCGGGATCATGGCCTGCACCTCCGGATGGTCGATGCAGAGCGTCGCGAAGCCGTAGAAGGGGATGTTCTGCACGAAGGTGTCGAAGGCGGCGCGGACGGCGTCGAAGGTCCCGTAGTGGTCGAGATGCTCGGGATCCATGTTGGTGACGACCGCGATCACCGCCGGCAGCTTGGTGAAGGTGCCGTCGGATTCGTCGGCCTCGACGACCATCCATTCGCCGGAGCCCAGGCGGGTGTTGGTGCCGTAGGCGTTGATGATGCCGCCGTTGATCACCGTCGGGTCCAGCGCCGCGCTCTCCAGCACCGCGCCGACCATGCTGGTGGTCGTGGTCTTGCCATGGGTTCCGCCGATCGCGATCGACCAGCGCAGGCGCATCAGCTCGCCCAGCATCTCGGCACGGCGGACCACGGGGATCAGCGCGGCGCGGGCCGCCTGGACCTCGGGGTTGTCGCGCTTGACCGCGCTGGAGATCACGACCACGGACGCGTCGGCCAGGTTCTCGGCGCGGTGGCCGACCTCGACCGGGATGCCCAGCGCGCGCAGGCGCTTCACGTTGGCGTTCTCGGACAGGTCCGAGCCGCGTACGGCGTAGCCGAGGTTCTTCAGCACCTCGGCGATGCCGCTCATGCCGATCCCGCCGATGCCGACGAAATGGATGGTGCCGATGTTCAGGGGAAGGGCTCTCATGCGGCGTTCTCTCGGGTCTCGATCTTTCGGCCGGCGGCCGCGGCAAGCGCGACCTCGGCAAGGCGGGAGGCGGCGTCGATGCTGCCCCAGCCGCGCGCGGCGCCGGCGGCAGCCGCCAGGACGCCCGGCGCGTCCAGCAGGGCAGCGAGGCGCGCGGCGAGCGCGTCGGGCGTGAAGTCGGGCTGCTGCATCAGCCAGGCGGCGCCGGCGGCCTCCGCCGCGCGGGCGTTCGCGGTCTGGTGGTCGTCGGTCGCGTGGGGGTAAGGGACCAGCAGGGCGGGCCGGCCGGCGGCCGTCAGCTCGGCGACTGTGGACGCGCCGGCGCGGCAGACCATCAGGTGGCAAGCGGCGAGCCGCTCGGGCATGTCGCGGAAGAAGGTCTCCAGCTCCGCCCGAACGCCGAGGGCGGCATAGCGGCGGCGGACCTCCTCGATGTCCTCGGGGCGGGCCTGCTGCGCGAGGCGCAGGCGCGCGCGGTGCCCAGCGTCCAGACGCTCCAGCGCCGCCGGGACGACCTCGCTGAAGATCCGCGCGCCCTGGCTTCCGCCGGTCACCAGAATCGACAGCACGCCGCCATCGGGCGCGGGATAGGGACGAGCGCGCAGCGCCGCGATCGCGGGGCGGACGGGGTTGCCGGTCAGCACCAGCTTCCCGGCATCGGCCGGGCGGACGGCCTCGACCTCCGGGAAGGCCGTGCAGATCGAGACGGCGCCGCCGGCCAGCAGCCGGTTGGCGCGGCCGAGGACGGCGTTCTGCTCGTGCAGGACGGTCGGGATCCCCGCGCGCTGGGCTGCCAGCACCGCCGGGACCGAGGGATAGCCGCCGAAGCCGACCACGGCGGCCGGGCGCAGCCGGCCCAGCAGCTTCTGGGCCTGCAGCGTGCCGAGGCCGAGCTCAACCAGCGCGCGCGCCTTGCCGAGCAGCCCGCCGGACGGCGAGGCCGCCCGGATGCGCAGGACCGGCACCTCGGGCAGCGCGTCGCCGAAGGCCTTGCCGCGCCGGTCGGTCACGAGGGCGACGGCGTGGCCGCCGGCCAGCAGCTCGCGGGCCAGCGCCTCGGCCGGAAACATGTGGCCGCCGGTGCCCCCGGCCGCGAGCAGGATGGGGCGCCCGGTCATGGTGCGTCCCCCGCGCCGAAGCGCTTGCGCGTGAGGGCCAGCAGCATGCCCATGCCGAAGCCGAGGGCCAGCATGGAGGAACCGCCGTAGCTGATGAAGGGCAGGGTCATTCCCTTGGTCGGGATCAGGTGGAGCGAGGACCCCATATTGATGATCGCCTGCAGCCCGAACTGCATAAGAAGGCCGGCGACGGCCAACATCACGAAAAGGTTCTCGTCCCGCATGGCGCGCGAGAAGCCGCGCAGCACCACGAAGGCGAAGAGCGCCACCAGCACGAGGCACCAGATCAGCCCGAACTCCTCGCCCGCGACCGAGAAGATGAAGTCGGCATGGGCGTCGGGCAGGCTCATCTTCACGGTGCCCTGGCCGGGGCCGGTACCGAACAGGCCGCCGTTCTGGAAGGCCTCCAGCGAGCGGTTGACCTGGTAGTTGTCGCCCGCCGCGGGGTCCAGGAACCGGTCGACGCGGCTCGTGACGTGCGGGAACATCAGGTAGGCGCCCATCAGGCCAAGCGCGCCCATGGCGACCAGCGCCGCCACCAGCACGATCGGCAGGCCCGCCAGGAAGAACTGCCCGAACCACACCGCGGAGATCACGAAGGTCATGCCCAAGTCGGGCTGCAGCATCAGCAGCATCACGACCAGGAGGTACAGCGCGATGGAGATGGCGCCGCCCGGGATGTGATCGGTGGTCTTCTGCAGCGTGAAGAGCCAGGCGGCTACGACCGCGAAGGCCGGCTTCACGAATTCCGAGGGCTGGATGGAGATGCCGGGCACGTGGATCCAGCGCCGCGCGCCCTTGATCTCGAAGCCGACCAGCGGCGTGAGCGCCACCAGCGCCAGCGCCGCCAGGAACACGATCAGCGCCGTCCGGCGGATGCCGCGGGGCTCCATCAGCGAGACGCCGACCATGATCGCGAGGGCCGGGAGCAGCGTCAGGACGTGTCGCTGCACGAAATGGAAGTTGTCGAGGCCGATGCGCTCGGCCACCGCCGGGCTTGCGGCCTGGACGAGGACGACGCCGAAGCCCATCAGCAAGGCGACAGCCGCGAGGGTCCAGCGGTCGACCGTCCACCACCAGCGGCCGAAGACGGACTGGTCCGTGCGCGAGAGCGTGATCACGGAGGGGTCCCTCCCTTCTCGATCTCGGCTCGGGCCAGGGCTGCGAAGATCTCGCCCCTGTGCTCGAAGCTCCGGAACTGGTCGAAGGAGGCGCAGGCCGGCGAGAGCAGGACGGTCGCCCCCGGCAGGCGTTCCGCACGCGCCATGGAGGCGGCCTCCGCGACGGCCCTGTCGAGCACGCCGCAGCGGGTGAAGGGCACGTTGCGGTCGGCGAGCCAGGCCGCGAAGGCCTCGGTCGCGTCGCCGATCAGGAAGGCATGGCGGATCCGGCCCATATGGGGCTCCAGCCCGGCGAGGCCGCCGTCCTTCGCCTGGCCGCCCAGGATCCAGTAGATGTCGTCGTAGCAGACCAGCGCCTTTTCGGCGGCATCGGCGTTGGTCGCCTTGCTGTCGTTCACCCAGCGGACGCCGTCGGCCTCGCCGAGGAACTGTTGGCGGTGGGCAAGGCCGGGAAAGCTGCGGATGCCCGCGACGATGGCATCGACCTCCACGCCGGCGGCCCGGCAGGCGGTGAAGGCCGCAGCGGCGTTCTGCCAGTTGTGCCGGCCCGGAAGCGTCGGGATGCCGCGCAGATCTAGGACGGGCTCCGCGCCGCCGTCGAAGAGCAGGCCGTCGCGCACCCAGACGCCGGGCACCTCGCGCTCGGCCGAGACCGGGATCACGGCTACGCGGCCCTCGGCCTCGAGCTCGTCGAAGATCGCACGGGTATGGTCGTCGTCGACCGCGACCACCGCCGTGTGGGACCGGGCGGGATGCTGAAAGATCCGCCGCTTGGCCGCGACGTACCCGTCCATGCCGCCGTGGCGGTCCAGGTGGTCGGGCGTGACGTTCAGCAGCACGGCGACGTTGAAGCGGATCGAGGGCGTCAGCTCGAGCTGGTAGGACGACATCTCCAGCACGTAGACGCCGGCCTCGCCGAGCGGTGCGAAGGTCAGGACGGGCGTGCCGAGATTGCCGCCGACCTCGACCGGCCTGCCGGCCCCCTTCAGGATGTGGCCGATCAGCGAGGTGGTGGTCGACTTGCCGTTGGTACCGGTGATCCCGACATAGGCCGCCGCCGGGCGGGCCCGGAAAAGCAGCTCGACGTCGCCGATGATCGGGATGCCGGCGGCGCGGCAGCGCGCGGCCACCGGGCTCGGAACGGGAAAGCTGTGCGGGATGCCCGGCGAGAGCACCAGGGCCTCGACCCCCGAGAGCTCGGCACCGTGGAGATCCGTCAGGGCAAGGCCTGCCGCCTCGGCTGCCGCGCGGGCGCCGGCGCCGTCGTCCCAGGCCAGGACCTCCGCCCCGGCTGCGGCGAGCGCGCGCGCCGCCGCGAGGCCCGACTTGCCGAGCCCCATGACCGCGAAGCGCTTGCCCCTGGCGAAACCCAGCTCGATCATGGCGTCACCGAAGCTTGAGCGTGCTGAGGCCGACCAGGGCCAGGATCACGGCGATGATCCAGAAGCGGATCACGACCGTGGGCTCCGCCCAGCCCTTCTTCTCGAAGTGGTGGTGCAGCGGCGCCATGCGGAAGACGCGCTTGCCGGTCAGCTTGAACGAGGCGACCTGGACGATCACCGAGACCGCCTCCAGCACGAACAGGCCGCCGATGATGGCCAGCACCAGCTCGTGCTTGGTGACCACGGCCGTCGCGCCCAGCGCGCCGCCGACCGAGAGCGACCCCGTGTCCCCCATGAAGACCATGGCCGGGGGCGCGTTGAACCACAGGAAGCCGAGCCCGGCGCCGACCAGCGCGCCCAGCAGCACCGTCAGCTCGCCGGTGCCGGGCACGTGGTGGATCTGGAGGTAGTTCGCGAAGACCGCGTTGCCGACGAGATAGGCGATCAGCCCGAAGCAGGCCGAGGCGATCATCACCGGGACGATCGCGAGCCCGTCCAGCCCGTCGGTCAGGTTCACGGCGTTGGAGGCGCCGACCATCACGAAGGCCGCGAAGGGGATGAAGAGGATGCCCAGGTTGATCAGGACATCCTTGAAGAACGGCAGCGAGAGCCCGTTGGCGTTGGCCGGCGTGCTGACCCAGGTGATCAAGGCGCCGGCCACGAGGCCGATCGCGATCTGGCAGATCAGCTTGCCCTTGCCCGAGAGACCCTTCGGGTTGCGCTTGGTCAGCTTCAGGTAGTCGTCGCCGAAGCCGATCATGCCGAAGCCGATGGTGACCATCACCACGATCCAGACATAGGCGTTCGACAGGTCGACCCAGAGCAGCGTGCTGATGATCACGGAGATCAGGATCATCAGCCCGCCCATGGTGGGCGTGCCCTTCTTCTTGAAGTGCGTCTCCGGCCCGTCGCTGCGGATCGGCTGGCCCTCGCCCTGCTTGGTGCGCAGCCAGCGGATCAGGTTCGGGAAGAAGACGAAGCTGATCACCGCCGCGGTCAGCACGGCCCCGCCGGTCCGGAAGGTCAGGTACCGGAAGAGGTTGAAGAGCTGGAACTCGTCCGCCAGCGGGAACAGGAGGTGGTAGAGCATTCCTTGAAGCCTCAGCGTGCGGCGGCGGCGGTCGCCGCCTCGTTCCCGGCCTGTCCGGCCGCGGAGCCGCTTTCCAGAAGGGCATCGACCACGCGGCCCATGCGGCTGCCGGCCGAGCCCTTGACCATGATCACGTCGCCCGCCCGCACCGCCTTGGCGACGAGCGGCGCGAGGGCCGCGCTGTCCGCCGCATGGGCGCCGCGCATGGCCGCGGGCAGCCGGTCGAAGAGGTGGCGCATGTTGGGGCCCGAGCAGAAGACGAGGTCGACGCCGACCTCGGCCAGCGGCTGTGCCAGGCCCGCATGGAGCTGCGGCGACTGGGCGCCGAGCTCGAGCATGTCGCCGAGCACGGCGATCCGCCGCCCGCCGGCGCCGGGATCACTGCGGCCGAGCACCTGCAGCGTCGCCGCGATCGAGGCGGGGCTCGCATTGTAGCTCTCGTCGATCACGGTGAAGCTGCCCTGGGGCAGCTCGACGCGCTTGCGCTGGCCTCGGCCCTTCATGGGCGGCACCCGGCTCAGGGCCTTGGAGGCCTCGACCACGTCGCCGCCCAGGGCGCTGACCGCCAGCAGGACGGCCAGGCTGTTCAGGACGTGGTGACGGCCCGGCATGGACAGGCAGTACTGGATGCGTTCGCCACGGATCGATGCGGTGATGCCGCTGCAGGTCGCGTGCAGCGAGCATTCGATCAGATGCGCGTCGGCGTCCTCGTGGGAGCCGAAGCTCAGGACGCGGGACAGCCCCTGGGTGCGTGCGGCGGCGACCAGCCGGGCGTAATGGGGGTTGTCGCGGTTCAGCACGGCGGCGCCGTGGGGATCCATGCCCTCGAAGATCTCGGCCTTGGCGTCGGCGATGGCCTCCACCGAGGAGAAATGCTCGAGATGCACGGCCTCGACGGTGGTGATGATCGCGACGTGCGGGCGGACCTGGCGGGACAGCGGTCCCAGCTCGCCCGCATGGTTCATGCCGAGCTCGAAGACCCCGTATTCCGCGCTGCGCGGCAGGCGCGCCAGCGAGAGCGGCACGCCCCAGTGGTTGTTCAGGCTGCCCTCGGTCGCGAAGGTCGGGCCGAGCGCGGACAGGGCCTGGCGCATGGCCTCCTTGGTGCTGGTCTTGCCGACCGAGCCCGTCACGGCGGCGATGCGCGCCGGAGCACGCAGGCGGGAGACGGCGCCGAGATCGCCGAGCCCGGCGAAGGTGTCGGCGCAGACGACCAGCGGCGCGCCGTCACCGAGGCCTGCCGGTACGCGGGACACGAGGGCTCCGGCGGCGCCGGCGGCCAGCGCGGCCGCGACGTAGTCGTGCCCGTCGAAATTGGGGCCCTGCAGCGCCACGAAGAGATCGTCCGGCTTCACGGTCCGGCTGTCGATCGAGACGCCCGTGGCCGTCCAGTCGGTTCCCGCGGCCCGGCCGCCGGTCGCGGCCGCGGCCTCGGTGGCCGTCCACAGGATTTCGGGCGCGGTGCTCATGCGCGAAGCTCCTTCACGGCCTTCCTGGCCTCCTCGGCATCGTCGAAGGGGCGCACCTCAGTGCCGACGATCTGGCCCTGCTCGTGGCCCTTGCCGGCGATCACCAGCAGGTCGCCCGCCTTCAGGCCCGCCACCGCCTCGCGGATCGCGCGGGCCCGGTCGCCGATCTCGATCCCGCCGGGGCAGCCCGCCATCACGGCGGCGCGGATCGCGGCGGCGTCCTCGGTGCGCGGGTTGTCGTCGGTCACGATCGCAAGGTCGGCCAGCTTCGCCGCGATGCCGCCCATGACAGGCCGCTTGCCGCGGTCGCGGTCGCCGCCGCAGCCGAAGACGGCGACGAGCTTCCCTTGAACGTGGGGGCGGAGGGCGGTCAGGATAGTCTCCAGGGCATCGGGCGTATGGGCGTAGTCGACGTAGATCGGCGCCCCCGAAGGGGTCTCGGCGACACGTTCGAGCCTGCCCCGCACGGGTTCGAGCGTCTCGAGCGCCGCGACGGCCGGTCCAACCTCCGCCCCCGCGCCCAGGACCATTCCCAGCGCGCAGAGCGCGTTCCAGGCCTGGAAACGACCCGCGAGCGGAAGCTCGACCGCGAAGTCGTCGCCGAGCACCCGCAGGTCGAGCCGCTGGCCATGGGGCAGCGGCGTCACGGCCCTGACGGTCAGCTCCCGGCCGTTGAAGCCGTAGCCGAGCAAGCGGTGCCCCCGCTGGGCGCACCGCTCCGCCAGGACCTCGAACTCGGGGACGTCGGCGTTGAGCGCGGCGGCACCGCCCGGCACCAGCACACGGTCGAACAGCATCGCCTTGGCCGCAAGATAGGCGTCCATGGAGCCGTGGTAGTCGAGATGATCCCGTGACAAGTTCGTAAAGCCGGCGGAAAGGATTCGAACACCGTCCAGCCGGTGCTGGTCGAGCCCGTGGCTCGACGCTTCCATGGCCAGATGGTCGATGCCGGCATCGGCGAGCTCGGCCAGGGTGGCGTGCAGGCTGACCGTGTCGGGCGTCGTCAGCGAGCCGTAGCGATCGAGCCCGCGGGCGGTGACGCCCAGCGTTCCGAGCGATGCCGCGCGACGGCCGAGGCGCTCCCAGATCTGGCGGGTGAACTGGACGGTCGAGGTCTTGCCGTTGGTCCCGGTCACCGCGACCACCGTGGCGGGCTGCCGCCCGTAGAAGGCCGCCGCCAGGAGCGCGAGGCGCCGGCGCGGATTGGCGTCGGCGATCAGCGCCGCCGTGGCGCCGGCGGGCAGCGCGGTACCTTCGGCGGCCAGCACGGCGACCGCGCCAGCGGCCAGGGCCTGAGGGATGAAGCTCGCGCCGTCGGCCTTCGTGCCCGGCAGGGCCGCGAACAGGAAACCCGGGCGCACGGCCCGGGAGTCGCTGGTCAGGCCCGTGATCGCGGGGTCCGCCACGCCGGCGGAAGGCGCTGCGGGGCGCGTGCTCGTTCCGGGTGCGCGGGCGAGGAGGTCAGTGAGACGCAAGGAGGCTGCTCCGCGGCGGAGGGGCGGTGATGTCGAGCGCCTGTCGGATGTCCGGACGGTTCTCGTCGACCGGCGTCAGCCCCAGCAGCGGCGCGACCTGACGGATCACGCGCCCGCCCAGGGGCGCCGCCGCGGCGCCGCCGGTGGCGTATCCGCCGGTCCGCGCGATGCCCTTGGGCTCGTCCAGGATCACCAGGATCACGTAGCGGGGGTCGTTGATGGGGAAGGCGCCCACGAAGGACGACATGCGGGCCTTGGCGTTGTAGCCGCGGCCGGTGATCTTCTCGGCGGTGCCGGTCTTGCCGCCGACCACGTAGCCCTCGGCCTTGGCGCCGCCGGCGGTGCCCTCGGTCACCACCAGCCGCATCATCTTGCGCATCAGCATCGAGGTGGCCGGCGAGACGACGCGCTCGCCCGACATGGGCTCGGCCTCGTTGCGCTTCAGGATCGTCGGGTGGCGCATGATGCCGCCATTGACGACCGCGGCGGTCGCCGTCACCACCTGCAGCGGGCTGACCGACAGGCCGTGCCCGAAGGAGATCGTCATCGCGTTGATCTCGCGCCACGGGTTCGGGACCATGGGCGCGCCGACCTCCGGGATCTCCAGCGTCGGCTTGGAGGTGAGGCCGAGCTTGGTCAGCAGCGCCCGCTGGGCAGGCACCCCGGCTTCCAGGACCATGCGCACGGAGCCGATGTTGGAGGAGTACTGGAACACCTCCGCGACGCTCAGCACGCGGTTCTTCCCGTGATAGTCGCTGATTGTGTAGCGACCGACCTGGATCGGGCGGCTGGCGTCGAAATGGCTCGTCGGCGTGATGCGGCCGGTCTCGAAGGCCAGCGCCGAATTGAAGATCTTGAAGGTGGAGCCCATCTCGTACACGCCGAGCGTGTTCCGGTTGAACCGGGTGTTCTCATCGAGCCCCACCGGGTCGTGCGGATCGAAGTCCGGCAGCGAGACCATGGACAGGATCTCCCCGGTCCGGATGTCGAAGATCATGCCGGCGCCGCCGATGGCGCTGAATTCCTCGACGGCGCCCTTGAGTTCGCGGCGCATGATGTGCTGGAGGCGCACGTCCAGCGAGAGGTTCACGGCCTCGGTGGAGCCGCGCAGCTCCTTGTCGAAGGACTGCTCGATCCCCATCAGGCCGTTGTTGTCGACCCCGGTGAAGCCCACCACATGCGCGGCCAGGCTGCCCTGGGGGTAGACGCGGCGCTCCTCGCGCTGGAAGGCGACGCCCGGGATGCCCAGGCGGTTCACGATGTAGCTCTCGCGCGGCGACAGGTTCCGCTTGATCCAGACGAAGCGCTTGTCGGCCTTCAGCTTCTGCAGCACGTCCCCATAGTCGAGGTCGGTCAGGGCCGCCGTCAGCTTTTCCGCGGCCTCGACCGGGTTGATCACGAGCTTGGGGTCGGCATAGAGCGACTGCGTCACAAGGGAGGTCGCCAGCACCACGCCGTTGCGGTCGACGATGTCGGCGCGGCTCGCCTGAAGCGTCCGCGCGGGCGCGGCCTGGGCGATGTCGGGCTCGGCCGACTGGCGCAGCACCGTCGCGTTCACGAGCCCCAGCGAGATCCCGACGAACGCCATGCCGAAGGCCGCCATGGCGACGCTTAGCCGCGCGCGCCCCTGCTCCAGGGCATGCACGGCGCGGTTCGGCCGCGGCGCGACGCGGACCGGGAGGCCGAAGCCGGCGGTCGGGACCATGCCTGTCATCAGTCGGCCTCTCCTCCGAACTGGGTGAACATCACGCCCGGGATGCTGAGCGGCGCCGTCACGTCCGCTTCGGTGGCCCCCTCGGGCAGGAAGGGAAGGTCCGCCACCTGACCCTGGCCAGCGGCGAAGGGCCGCGCCGGCGCCGGCTGCTCGGCGGGAAGCTGCGGCGCTGGCTTGGCCGCGGCGATGCGCGGCGAGCCGGGCTTCAGCCGCGGCAGGGGCATCGCGGAAACGAAGGCGGGGCCGAAGCTGTCGACGCGCGGCGGCACGACCTCGGCCGAGGTCGCGAGCTGCACGCCGGCGATCGGGGCCAGGGCGGTGTACTTGCGCGCCAGCACCTCGATCCGGCCGGGCTCGTTGAGATAGGCCCATTCGGCCTTCAGGATCTGGATCGCTTCCTGTTCCCGGATGATCTCGCGGTTCACGGTCTGCAGCTTCTCCTGAAGCTCCTGGACCTCGTAGCTCGTATGGAACAGCACTCCGCTGGAGAGGCCGATCAGGCCGAGCCAGAGCACGTGAATCTTGCCGATCATGCAGCCTCCTCGAAGGCCGGGGCCTCCGTACGTTCCGCGGCGCGGAGCCGGGCCGACCGGGCGCGCGGGTTGGCCGTCGCCTCGGCGGAGCCGGGCGCTACGGGCTTCTTGGTCAAGGTGCGGAAGCTCGGCGCGCGGCCGGGCTGCTGCACCGGGGCGTGGCGCGAGGGCGCGGGCACGCGGCCCTCGCGCCCTCGCAGGAAATCCTTGACCCTGCGGTCCTCGAGCGAGTGGAAGCTGACCACCGCCAGCCGCCCGCCGGGGACGAGAAGGCGCTCGGCCGCGGCCAGGCCGCGGTCCAGCTCGCCCAGCTCGTCGTTCACGAAGAGCCGGAGCGCCTGGAAGGTCCGGGTCGCAGGATCGATCCCGTCCTTGGAACGCGGCACGACACGGCGAACGGCTTCGGCCAGCTCCAGCGTGCGCTCGAAGGGCTTGGCGCGGCGTGCCTCGATGATCGCGCGGGCGACGCGGCGCGCGTGCCGCTCCTCGCCCAGGGAGAAGATGATGTCGGCGAGCTCGGCCTCGGCCGCGCCGTTGACGACGTCGGCGGCGGTTTTCCCATGCCGTCCCATGCGCATGTCGAGCGGTCCGTCGCCCCGGAACGAGAAGCCGCGGGCGGGATCGTCGAGCTGCGGGGAGGAGACGCCGAGGTCGAGCGCCACACCGTCCACCCGTTCGACGCCGTGCGCGGACAGCAGGCGGTCCATCTCGCTGAAGGAGCCCTCGATCACCGCGAGCCGGTCCGGATAGGCCCCGGCGAGCGCCTCGCCCGCGGCAATGGCCTCGGGGTCGCGGTCGATGCCCCAGACCCGGCAGTCCGCGGCGTCGAGGATGGCGCGCGCGTACCCGCCGCGCCCGAAGGTGCCGTCCACGTAGACGCCGCCGGCGCGGGGGGCCAGGGCGGCCACGACCTCGTCGCGCAGGACCGGGATGTGAGGCTGGGTCGCCATGGCCTCAGCCCCCGACCTGGCGGCGACGGGCCGCCGATGCGATCGCGGAGAGGGAGATGCCGCCGGCGCCACGCTTGGCCTGGGCCTGCGCCATGCGCTCCTGGAAGCTCTCGGGATGCCAGATCTGGAAGGTGTTGCGCTTGCCGACGAAGGCCACCTGCTCGCCGATCCCGGCGAAGTCGCGCAGGTCGTCGGGCAGCACGATCCGGCCCTCGGGGTCGATCGGCAGGTGCTGCGATGCGCCGAAGATCGACAGTTCCAGGTCCTCGCGCTCCTCGTCCGTGATGTCCATCAGGTCGAGGTCGGCGGCCAGATCCTCCATGTGCTTGGCGCTACACGCTTCGAGTGCATTGGCGCTGGTCGAGCGGAAGACGATCACGCCGCTCGCGACGCCGCCGGGGGTCTGCTCGGCCAGCACCTGACGGAACGGCGCAGGGACGGAGACGCGTCCCTTCCGATCGATCCTGTTCACGAAGGTGGAGAGGAAAACCGCCATCGACCCCTCGAACCGGCCGTCCCGCGTCTCCGGATCCGGCCCTGTGCCCCGCCCCCTCGGATCCACATCCCTCGGGCTTACGCCTTGGGGGTAGGACACTCCAATTGGGTGCCCATGGGATAACATGGGATTTTGTGGGCGGTCAACGCCGTTCCCAGTAAAAGCCGCAGACCGCAAAGAAATTTCTATATTTTGGTTCACTCGACTGCCGCCGTCCCAGGGGCCGGTGCAGTGTTAACCCCAAGAGGGGAGGGGGCTATTCTGGTTGAACTATTGCATTAAGTTCGTTCTGGAAATGTTCTCATTGTCCTTGGCGGCCCTTGACCTTCGTCATTCAGGCTCGTTCCCGACTCGGCGGAATATAAGGCACGATCCGTTAACGTAACGAAATGGGAGTCGAGCGGCGCGAGGGGGTGTCCGGGCCTGGTCGCAGACTTGTCCCATGCCATCCCATGACAGGGCGCTTGCCGACAGCCGGGAGTTGTGAAAGCTGGAGGGCAGGCCGGAGCGCCCGGGCGCCTTCCGGCGCTGCCGGGCAGTCTTGCCCGCCTCTGCATCCATGTCTGGCTGGCTGCAAGTATTCGCCGATGCTTCCGTTCTTCGGGCCCATCGCCGTCAAGCGGCTTGACGGATGACCCAAGGGCCTGTTGGGTCCCGGTCGGCCGTCCGGCCGGAAGAACCAGGAGAGCCGTGGTGCGTATCGTCGAAATCCGCGAGAAGACCGTCTCGATCGCTTCGCCGATCGCGAACGCCTATATCGACTTCAGCAAGATGACCTGCTCGGTCGTCGCGGTGATCACCGATGTCGTTCGGGACGGGAAGCCCGTGATCGGCTTCGGCTTCAATTCAAACGGCCGCTACGGGCAGGGCTGCCTGATGCGCGAGCGCATCCTGCCCCGGCTGGCCGAGGCGGACCCTGCCAGCCTGGTGGACGAGGCCAACGGCAACCTGGATCCCTTCGCGATCTGGCGTCGGATGATGATCAACGAGAAGCCCGGCGGCCACGGCGAGCGCTCGGTCGCCGTGGGAACCATCGACATGGCGGTCTGGGACGCGGTGGCCAAGATCGAGGGAAAACCCCTCTACCAGCTCCTCGCCGACCGCTACCGTGGGGGACAGGCCGACGACAGGGTCTGGGTCTATGCGGCAGGCGGCTACTACTATCCCGGAAAGGGGCTGGATGCCCTGAAGGACGAGATGAAGTCGTACCGCGACCGCGGATACACGGTCTGCAAGATGAAGATCGGCGCTGTGCCGCTGGCCGAGGACCTGGCGCGGATCGAGGCGGCGCTCGAGGTCCTGGGCGAGGGCCGGAACCTCTGCGTGGATGTCAATGGCCGCTTCGACCTCGAAACGGCCATCGCCTATGGGAAGGCGATCGCGCCCTATGGCCTGCGCTGGTATGAGGAGGTCGGCGATCCCCTGGACTACGCCCTGCAGGCGGAGCTCGGAAGGCATTACGACGGCCCCATGGCCACCGGCGAGAACCTGTTCTCCATGCAGGACGCGCGGAACCTGATCCGCTTCGGCGGCATGCGACCGGATCGCGACATCCTGCAGTTCGACTGTGCGCTGAGCTACGGCCTGGTCGAATACATGCGAACGCTCGACATGATGGCCGAACACGGCTGGTCGAGCCGAAGCGTCGTACCGCACGGCGGTCACCAGATGTCGCTCAACATCGCGGCCGGGCTGCATCTCGGCGGCAACGAGTCCTACCCCGACGTCTTCAGGCCCTTCGGCGGCTTCGCCGACGGCGTCGCTGTCGAGGACAGCTATGTCGGCCTGCCGCAGATGCCCGGTATCGGCTTCGAGGCCAAGGCCGAGCTCCATGCCCTGCTGCGGCGCGAGCTGCTCGACTGAGCCGCCGCGCCGTCGGCCGGAGAAATGGGTGCCAGACGGCCTGTAAGCCGGGTTCTGTCGCCGGCGCCCTTTCGCGATGCGAGGTGCGCCGGCGGATGGCCATTCATCTGGGACGCCCGTTGCCGGACGCCTCGCGCGACCAACCCGGACGGTGGCGCGGGAACACGCCTGGCCGGCGAACCGGCCGCACCGTCCCTATTCGGTCTTGCTCCCGGTGGGGTTTACCTTGCCGTCCCCGTTGCCGGGGCCGCGGTGCGCTCTTACCGCACCCTTTCACCCTTGCCTGCGAGACCGGGAACCGAGGTCCCCGGCGCGCCGGCGGTTTGCTTTCTGTGGCACTGTCCCTGGGGTCGCCCCCGCCGGGCGTTACCCGGCACCGTGTTCTCGTGGAGCCCGGACTTTCCTCCCCCCGCCCGAGGGCGGAGAGCGGCCATCCGGCCGTCTGGCAGCGCCGTACATAGGCCCTTGCGCGGCGCCGCTCAAGAGCAGATGGCGCCGCTGCGCGCCAGAGCCCGCAGCAGGCGCAGGGTGTCGGCATCGGCCGGCGCGTCCAGCGCCTCTGGCCGGTAGCGCCGGTGAAAAGCGCGGACCAGCAGGGGCGGCGGGCATTCCGGGTCGTAGCCGAGCGCCAGCAGCAGGCGGTGCGCCTCCTCCGCGCCACCGGAGCCGTCCTCGCCCGGGTCCCGATCCGGCCAGTGACCGACGCCGCGCGCGGCCAGGTCGCGCCAGTCGAACAGCTCGCCGGGATCCTCCTTGCGGGCGGGCGCCACGTCGGAATGGCCGAGCACCCGAGCGGGCGGGATCCCGTGCCGTGCGATGATCCCGCGGGCGAGCTCGGCCACCGCTTCCATCTGCGCGGCGGGGAAGGGGCGGTAGCCCCATTCGTGGCCGGGGTTCACGATCTCGACCCCGATCGAGCGCGAGTTCACGTCCCGCTCCCCCTGCCAGAAAGACCGGCCGGCATGCCAGGCCCGCCGGTCCTCGGGCACCATGGCCCAGACCATCCCATCCTCGCCCACGACGTAATGGGCGCTGACCTCCGCCCCGGGGTCGCGCAGCCGGTCGAGAGCGGACCGGGCGTCCGGCATGCCCGTGTAGTGCAGCAGCAGGATGTCGATTGGGGCATCCGCCCGGCGGGGTCCGTGGTTCGGCGAGGGCAGATCGATCATCATCCCATTCAAGCCCAGCAGGCGCCGCCGTCAAGCGGCCCGTCCTGATGGCGCCCCATCCCGATGGGGGCCCATCTGGTAGCGTCCTATCACAACGACCGAGGCCGCGCACCCCGGCTTGACGCAGGGCGGTGCGGCTTTGATGCTGCAATGCAACTCAGGGGAATCAAGGAATGGTCGCAAGCGTCCTGATCCTGCCCGGCCTTGGCGGCTCCGGTCCCGAGCACTGGCAGTCCCTTTGGGAGGCGCGAAATCCCGCCTTCCGCCGTGTCGAGCAGGCCGATTGGGATGCGCCCGAGCGCGACAGCTGGGTAGCGCGGCTGGAGCAGGCTGTCGTCCAGGCCGAGGCGCCGGTGGTCCTGGTCGCCCACAGCCTCGCCTGCGCGCTGGTCGGCCACTGGGCGCGTGCCGGCTCGGCGGCGAAGGTCTCGGGGGCGCTGCTGGTGGCCCCGGCCGACGTCGATCAGGGCGAAGAGGATCTGCCGATCCCCATCCCTCCCGAGACGCGCAGCTTCGCCCCCATGCCGATGGAGCGCCTTCCCTTCGCCTCCATCCTGGTGTGCAGCACCGACGATCCCTACTGCACCCCCGGGCGCGCCCGCGCCTTCGCCGCCGCCTGGGGCTCCCGCCCGGTGCTGGTCGACGGGCTCGGGCACATCAACGCGGCCTCCGGCCTGGACGCCTGGCCCGAGGGCGAGCGCCTGCTCGACGAGCTGGTCCGGGGCGCCGCCTGACGCCGCGGAGATGTCTGTCCTCTAGCGGATCTCGTCGGGCAGCCCGGCCGGGTGCTCCTCGACCGGGCCGCTCTGCGGGGAGGGGTCGCCCGGATTGGCGGGATCTCCGGTGTCGCCGCGGCGCAGCCGGGCCAGCTGCTCGTCGCCGATCTTCGGGGTCTCGGGCTTGTCGGTCTCGGCCATGGCGGGGGCTCCCGTTTGCGGTTCCGCGCTTTGCGGTTTCCGGGGGACCAACAGCCGCGGGCCGAAGCCGTCCCCGCTCAGGTCGTGCTTCCGGCCGCGGGTTCGACGGCCCGTTTCGGTCTCAGGACGATCAGCGCGACGCCGACCAGCGTCAGCGCCCCGCCCAGGATCAGGGCGGGTGTCAGCGGGTCACCCAGCACCAGGACGCCCGAGAGGACGCCGAAGATCGGCACGGTCAGCGTCCACGGCATGGTCTGGCTGACGTCGTAGCGCGTCAGCAGCGGGTACCAGAGCCCGTAGGAAATCCCCGTGACCAGTACGACCATGTAGAGGATCGAGGCCCAGCCCAGCCAGGTCGCCGCGCCCAGGGCCTCCCATTGGCCCTGCTCGGTCGCGAGGCTCGTCCCCAGCAGCAGCGGCGCCGCGAAGAGGCTCATCCAGCCGTTCAGCGCGAAGACGTCCACGGGGCCCATGCGCTTGACGTGGATGTTGGCGATGGCGAAGACGAAGCTGGCGCCGACGATCAGGGCGAGATGCACGAGGCTCGCGGAGAGCCGCGGCTCCCCGGCGATCACCACGACCCCGCCGAAGGCGATCGCCATACCCAGCACCTGCCGCCAGGTCGGACGGTCCTTGAAGACGACCGCCGCCATCATGGCCGCGAAGGGGACCTGGAGCTGGATCGCGATGGAGGCCGTCGAGGCGTCCACCTGGGTCAGCCCGCGGAACATCATTGGGAAATGGATGCCGCCGAGCAGCACCCCGAAGATGCCGATCCCGACCAGCCGCTCCCGCGGGACCCGGACCAGCGGAACCAGCATCGCCGCGACCAGCGCGAAACGCAGGAACATTGCGAAGACCGGCGGGAACTCCGCCAGTGCCCATTTCGCGACCACGAAGTTGAAACCCCAGATCACCATGATGGCGAGCGCGGCCGCCATGTCGCGCAGCGCCATCAGGATCCGCCCAGCTCTTCGCGCAGCGCTTCGAGCTCCAGCCAGCGGTCCTCGGCGGCGGCCAGCTCGGCCTGCGCCTTGGCGAGCCGCTCCGTCGCCTTGGCGAAGCCGGCGGGGTCGCGCCCATAGAGGCCGGCGTCGGACAGCGTCGCGTTCAGCCGCGCGATCTCGGTGCCCAGCGCTTCCATCCGGCCCGGAAGCTCGTCGAGTTCGCGCTGCTCCTTGAAGGCGAGCTTCCGGCGCTGCTTCGCCGGCGCCGCGGGCGGCGGCTCGGCGCGCTTCTGCCTCGCCGGCTCAGGGGCCGTGCGTGCGGGCCGCTGGACGAGATAGTCGGAATAGCCACCGGGATACTCCATCACCTCGCCATCGCCCTCGACGGCGATTACGGAGGTCACCAGCCGGTCCAGGAAGTCACGGTCGTGGCTGACCAGCAGCAGCGTGCCCTCGTAGTCACCCAGCACCTCCTCAAGGAGGTCCAGCGTGTCCATGTCCAGGTCGTTGGTGGGCTCGTCCAGGATCATCAGGTTGGACGGGCGCGCGAACAGCCGCGCAAGGAGCAGCCGGTTGCGCTCGCCGCCCGAAAGGCTGCGGACCGGCTGGTCCTTCATCCTGGGCTCGAACAGGAAGTCCTTCATGTAGCTCGCGACGTGCACGGGCTTGCCGCCGAAGGTGACGATGTCGCCGCCGCCAGGCACCAGCGTCTCCTGGATCGTCATGTCCGGATCCAGGTTCATGCGCTTCTGGTCGAAATAGACCGGCTCCAGATTGGCTCCCAGGCGGAGCGTGCCGGCATCGGGGGCCAGCTCGCCCGTCAGGATCCGCAGCAGCGTCGTCTTGCCGGCGCCGTTAGGGCCGATGATGCCCACCCGGTCGCCGCGCAGGATGCGCGTCGTGAAGCCGGTGACGATCGGGCGACGGCCGGCGGGCCCCTCGAAGGCTTTCGAGATCCCCTCGGCCTCGATCACCATGCGCCCGCTGGATTCCGCCTCGGCAATGGCGAGGCGCACCTGCTGTCCGCCCCGGATGCGCTCCGAGCGGTCGATGCGCATCTGCTGCAGCTTGCGCACGCGGCCCATGTTGCGGGTCCGGCGCGCCGAGATGCCGCCCCCGTACATCCATTTCAGCTCGGCCTCGATCTTGCGGTCGAGCTTGTGGGCGGCCTCGGCCTCCAGGGCGAAGACCTCGTCGCGCCAAGCCTCGAAGGCCGAGAAGGGCCGGCCGGTCTCCCGCAGCGTGCCGCGGTCGAGCCAGACCGTCCGCTGCGCCAGCCGGTTCAGGAAGGCGCGGTCGTGGCTGATCAGCAGCAGCCCGCCTCGCCAGGCCGACAGCTCGCCCTCGAGCCATTCGATGGTCGGCAGGTCGAGATGGTTCGTGGGCTCGTCGAGCAGCAGCACGTCCGGCTCGCCGACCAGCGCCTGGGCCAGGGCCGCGCGCCGCGCCTCGCCACCGGAAAGGTTCGCGGGCAACCGGTCGGCGGGGACGGACAGATGGTCCATCACGGCCTCGACCCGGTATGCCTGGTCGCTCTCCCTCTCCGGCAGCCCGGCGGCGACGAAGTCCCGCACGGTGGCGAAAGCCCCGAAATCAGGCTCCTGCGAGAGATAGGCGATGCGGGCGCCCGGCTGCAGGAAGCGTTCGCCGCCGTCGAGCTGCATCGTGCCGGCGAGCACCTTCATCAGCGTCGACTTGCCGGTTCCGTTGCGGCCGACGAGGCAGGCCTTGTCGCCGCGGCCAAGCGCCAGGTCGACGCCCTCGAAGAGCGGGCGTCCGCCGAACGTCACGGCCGCGCCGCGCAGGGCCACCAGGGGAAGGGGAGGAGCCATGGTCCCTAAGGGTTCAGGTGAGCGCGCGCTGGTCGCGCTTGATGCGGTCATAGGCCGCGTTGATGGCGGCGAGCTTGTCCTGCGCGATGGCGACGAACTCGGGCGGCAGGCCCTCGGCCACGAGGCGGTCCGGGTGCAGCTCGCGCACCAGCCGGCGGTGCGCAGCCTTGGTCTCCTCGGCCGTGGCCGTCGGCTCAAGCCCCAGGACCGCATGCGGATCGTCGGTGTCGGCGGCACCGTTCGCGGCCCGGATGCGCCGGAACTCCGCCTCGCCGAAGCCGAAGACCTCGGCCACGGAGCGCAGGTAGGAAATCTCGGCCTCGTGGATCTCGCCGTCTGCATGGGCGATGTGGAACAGCGCGTCTAGCAGATCCTCGAGGACGGCCGGATGGTCCCTGAGGAGGCTCGCGATCTGGCGGGCATAGGGCTCGAAGCCGGTCGCGTCCTTCTTGGCGCGGTCGAACAGCCAGGCGACGTTGCTCATCTCCTCGGGCGGGATCGAGAAGACCTGCTTGAAGGCCGTCACCTCGTGCCGGGTCACCACGCCGTCGGCCTTGGCCATCTTCGCGCCCAGCACGACGGAGCCGATGGTGAAGGCGACCCGCTGCTTCAGGATCTCGGGGTCCTGCGGGCCCTCCTCCCGGTCCCCCCAGTAGAGGTCCGCGGCGTGGCCGGCCGCCGCGCCGACGAGCGCGCCCAGGGGACCGCCCACCAGCAGGCCGGCCGCGCCGCCGAGGATCTTTCCCCAGATGCTCATGGAATCGTCGCCCGCTGCGGATCGGAAGTGGGCGAGCATAGGGGTTGGTGGCCGCCATTCCAACCGCGAGTTACGGCTGACAGCCATGCCCGTCCGGGCGGCGGCACTCAGAGCGCGTCGCGCACGGGAAGGAAGACGCGCTCCACCCGGAGGTCGATCTCCTGCGCCATGCGGTCCAGCGCCGCCAGATGCCGCAGGCGCAGCGCCTCGGCCAGCGCCTGCCTCTGATCATGCAGGGCCGCCAGCAGCTCCTCGCGCATGGCGGCGCGGTGCAGCGCCTCGTCGATCTCGATGAAGGCCATGTCGGTCCCAAGCCAGGCAGCGGCGCCCGCCAGGAGGCCGCAGAGCATGGCGGCAGGTCCCCCGGGGGCGCAGGCGGCCGCGGCGCCCGCCGCGGACATCAGTGCCGATCCGCCGGTCCGCGCGGCGGCCCGGCCGGCCGTGCGGCTGGCGACGCCCAGCGCGGCCTGCGCTCCGCGACGGGCGGCAACCCTTGCCGACAGGACTTTCGCCGCGACGCCGCCGCCCGCAACCAGCGCGGCCGTGGTCCCGGCCACCCCGGCCAGACGCGGCAGATCCCGCTCCAGCCCCGCAAGGGCCGGCAGATCGAGCCGGTGGAGCCGGCAGCCGGCGGCACCGGCCCGTGCCGAGGCGCGCGAGCCCAGGCGCTGCGGGAGCCCGGCCATCACCGCCTGCGCACCGGTGGCGATGGCGTGGTCCATGCGCTCGAGGCCGGTCTGGAAACCAGCCGGCCCGAAAAGGTGCCCGTCTAGGCGCTGGGCCATGGATTCCGCCAGGCTGCCGGTCGCCAGCGCGGCGAGCCGCTGGTATTCCCCGCGCAGCGAGAAATGCCAGTCGAGATAGCGTTCGATGCCGGCCTCGGCCCCGGAGAAGAGGGCGTCGAGGTCGCGCTCCACCGCGAGCAGGACCTCGCGCCGGGCCACGTCCTGCGCGGCCGCGATCTCGGTCGCCATGTCCGAGCGGAGCGCGGCCATCGCGCGCCCGTCGGGCCGGCAGGGGTCCATCCAGGAGGCGACCTCGCGCAGGCCTGGGGGAAACGCGGCCGGGCCGAGATCCCGGACCAGAGACGCCGCGAGAAGGATGGGAGCGGCGAAGGCGAGAACAACCGCAGCGAAGACGCCCCATGGCGCGGACCCGCCTTCGGGCGCGCCGCGTCGCCGTGCGGCCAGCGCCCCGACGCCGAGCTGGAAGCAGGTGTAGATCCAGGCGACGATCCCGGCCTTCAGCAGAAACAGCAGGCCGGCAGCGATCCTGGCGCCGGTGCCGGGAAGCGCGGGGACGAGGCCCTGGTAGACGTGCCAGGCCAGGGCGTCCGCCGCCGCGAAGATGCCGGAGAGCATGCCTGCGAGCCCGCAGGCCGAGGCAGCGGTCGCCGCGGCGAAGGCATCCTCGGCGACGCCGTGCCAAGCCAGTCCGCGCGTGTCCGGCGCGCCGGCGATCAGGAAATCGATGGCGAAGAAGGCCGGGGCCAGCACGGCGAGGTTCGCTGCCGGCAGAATCCAGCCCCGCGCCGTGGTGCCGAGCCGGTCGGGCCGGAGATGGCCCGCCAGGAGCCGCTCGGCGGGACCTGCGGCGAGGGCCAGGAACAGCGTGCTGCCGCCCAGCGCGGCCAGGTGCCAGGGCCCCAGCGCGCCGGCGCCGGCGAACAGCACCACCGCCAGGGCCAGCGCCTTCAATGCCTGCAGGGCGCCCAGGACGCGGCCCTGCCGGAGCCATTGGCGGATGCCGCTGGCCTCCAGCATCAGGCCGTCCAGCAGCGCCTGCCGCTCCATGAGGGCGCGCTCGCGCCGGTTGATCCAGATCGGTACGGCGGCGAGGCCTGTCAGGACTGGCAGGCTCCAGCATGGGGCCGCAGGGAATGCGAGGATCAGGAGGTAGAGCGCGCCCGCACCCGCGGCCATCGCGAGCAGGCGGTAAGGAGCGATGTTCCGCTCGCCTGGCTGCGCGCCGCTCATGTTTGTCCTGCGAGGGCTGGGCGCCCGAGCGGCGGCTAACGGATCATCCAGGCGAGCGTGCCAAGCACCAATGCCACGACCACCATGAAGCCGACGACGCGGATCGAAGCCTCCTGCAGCGTGGTGCCGAACAGCTTGCGGCCGAGGTCGTCGACATTGTCCTGAACCATGCTCAATTCCTTTCGTTCTCTGCCCAGGCGCCCGGCCCGATGCGGCCGATCCCCGGCAGCCTGAGCGCCGGAGCCAGCGGATCGATGCCGAAGCTCATGCCCAGCACGTTTACCTCGATCCCCTCTTCGCGCGCCAGCAGGATGCCGAGCAGGCCGAACAGGCTCATCTGCCAGCCCGTGCCGCTGGGGGCGCGCGCGACGATCCGGGTGCCGAGATAATCCTTGCCCAGCGCGTTGGATGGCAGGTCGGCGCGCAGCTCCGGCACCGCGCGGGCGACCCAGGCCGCGAAGGTGTTGCTGTTGGGGCCGGGCCAGATTCTGTAGTCGCGGCTGTAAGGATAGCTTCCGGCGGCCTCGGCGATCTTGGGGATCGCCGCCGCGGCCTCGGCCCCGCGGAGCTCGGCCAAGATCGCGGGGCGCTGTCCGAACCAATGGGGATCCGGCGTCCCGTTGCGGACGACGACCCCGTCGAGCCCCCGGAAGGCTCGCCAGCCGATCAGCTCGTAGACCGTGTACTCGTCCGCGCCCTCGGGCTTCACCGCGAACCAGGGGTGCACGCCGAAGGCGCCGCGCCACGAGAAGGCGCGCGCGGCATAGAGCTGGACCACGGCCTCACGCGTCTTCGCCGGGTCAGGCGCGAGCCCCGCCGAGCCCCGATGGGCGGTGGCCCAGTCGTTGCGCATGGTCACGATGCCGGTGGCAAGGACGTAGGCGGGTCCAGCCAGGAGCGCCGCCAGCAGCAAGAGGGTGAAAAAGACGATCTTCATGCATGATCCATACATGCATGATCCATATGGGATCGCATGTGCCCGCGGGCCAAGGGGCACGCGCATCCGAACGGCGTCCGGATGGCCGCCGCACGGCCGCCATGCGCAGGCGGCGGGACCGTTCCCGTCGCACCCGCGTCGTGGCGCGGCTAGTCTCGCGGAGACGACCAGCCCGGAGGCTGCCATGCCCGATCCCGCCACCCTGATGCTCTTTCTCGGCGCGTCCCTGGCACTCAACCTCACGCCGGGCCCCGACATGCTGTTCTGCATTGCCAATGGCGTCGGCCGGGGACGGACCGCCGGCGCCGTGGCGGCCCTCGGCATCGGGGCGGGCTGCCTCGTCCATGTGGCGGCGGCGGCGGTGGGCCTTGCGGGCCTGCTCGCGGCCTCGCCCGCGCTCTTCGACGCCGTGCGCTATGCAGGCGCGGCCTATCTGGCCTGGATCGCCTGGAAGACGTTCCGGGCGCCGCCGACGGCGCTGCACGGCGGGGTGGCCGCGCCGGGCGGCCTGCGCCGCGTCTTCGTGCAGGGCCTCGTCACCAACCTGCTGAACCCCAAGGTCGCCCTGTTCTTCCTGGCCTTCCTGCCGCAGTTCGTCGATCCCGCGGCCGGACCTGCGGCGCTGCAGGTGCTGGTCCTCGGCATCGTGGTGGACATCTCGGGGACGCTGGTGAACCTGGCGGTGGGCCTCGGGGCCGGCGGGATCGGCGGCTGGCTGCACCGCCATCCCACGATCGCCCGCGTGCAACAATGGGCCACGGGCGCGATCTTCCTGGGCCTCGCGGCCCGGCTGGCCTTCGCCGGCGGGCGCAACGCCTGACGGGTTCCCGGGGAGGGCGGAGCGGCCCGGGCTGTGCTAGGAGGATAGTGGCGGCCGGGGAGCCGTGCGGAAGGAACGAAGCGGAGGGAAGGTCCATGTCGATGCCCCAGCCGGTGCGTCGGGCGACGGCGAACGCGCTGACCAGCGCGCTGGAGGAGCTGCGCGGCCTGCTGGGCGAGCGGCTGAGCACGGCGGCGGCGGTGTGCGCGCATCACGGCAAGGACGAGAGCTACCATCCGGTGGTGCCGCCCGATGCCGTGGCCTTCCTGGAGAGCACCGAGGAGGCCGCGCGTGCGGTCGCGATCTGCGCGCGCCATGGCGTGCCGGTGATCCCGTTCGGCACCGGCACCTCGCTGGAGGGCGGGGTGGCGGCGCTGCAGGGCGGGGTGTGCCTGGACGTCTCGGGCATGCGCGCGATCCTGCGCCTGAGCCCCGAGGACCTGGACGTCACCGTGCAGGCGGGGGTGACGCGCAAGCAACTGAACGAGCACCTGCGCGACAGCGGGCTGTTCTTCCCGATCGATCCCGGGGCCGATGCCTCGATCGGCGGCATGGCCTCGACGCGGGCCTCGGGCACCAACGCGGTGCGCTACGGCACGATGCGCGAGAACGTGCTGGGGCTGACGGTGGTGCTGGCGGACGGGCGGGTGATCCGGACCGGCGGGCGGGCGCGCAAGAGCTCGGCGGGTTACGACCTGACGCGGCTGTTCGTGGGGGCGGAAGGCACGCTGGGGCTGATCACGGAGGTGACGCTGCGGCTCCACGGGATCCCCGAGGCGATCTCGTCGGCGGTGTGCCCGTTCCCGAGCATCCGGGCGGCGGTGGACACGGTGATCCAGACGATCCAGCTCGGCGTGCCGGTCGCGCGCATCGAGCTCCTGGACGAGCTGACGGTCGCAGCCGTGAACCGCCATGCGAAGCTGGAGCTGGCGGAGGTGCCGACGCTGTTCTTCGAGTTCCACGGCACGTCCGCGGGCGTGGTGGAGCAGGCCGAGCTCGTGCAGGCGGTGGCGGCGGAGCAGGGCGGGACGGACTTCCAGTGGGCGACCCGGCCCGAGGAGCGCTCGCGCCTGTGGCAGGCCCGGCATGACGCCTACTATGCCTCGCTGGCGCTCAGGCCCGGGGCGCGCGGCTGGCCGACCGATGTCTGCGTGCCGATCTCTCGCCTGGCCGACTGCATCATGGAGACGAAGGCCGACATCGCCGAGTCCGGCGTCCTGGCCCCGCTGGTCGGCCATGTCGGCGACGGCAACTTCCATCTCGTCTACGTGATCGATCCCGAGAACCCCGACGAGCTGAGGCGCGCCGCGGCCCTGAACGAGCGCCTGGTCCGGCGCGCGCTGGAGATGGGCGGGACCTGCACGGGCGAGCACGGGGTCGGCTACGGCAAGATGCCGTTCCTGCCGATCGAGCATGGCGAGGGCTGGGAGGTCATGGCCGAGATCAAGCGCGCGCTGGACCCCCACAACCTCATGAACCCCGGAAAGGTCGTCCGGTTCTAGCCTCGTCGCGCGAGCTGCGCCTCGATGGCGCTCTTGTCGATGACGGACCAGACCCTCGCGATCCTGGACTCCCGGAATTCGTAGAAGACGTTCTCCGCGAAGGAGACCCTGCGCCCGTCGACGCGGAGGCCCAGGAACTCGCCCTTCGGCGAGCATTCGAAGGCGAGGCGCGCCGCCACATGCGGACCTTCGCAGACGAGAAGCGCGATGTTGAAGCGAAGATCCGGGATGTCCTCGAAGTCCTTCGCCAGCATTTCGCGGTAGCCGGACAGCCCGAGTGGCCGCCCGTTGTGCTCGACCCCGTCATGGACGTAGTCCGCGGCGAGCCGGGCCCAGTCCCGGCGATTGAGGCAGTCGATGTAGGCGCGGTAGACGCCGTGCAGGGATGTCTCGGCCAAGATCACGTCCTCCTCGCAAGGTCATACCCTCTCCGGGTTCCCTTCGTCTGGGAGAGGACCGCCCGCCGGACCTGCGCGCGGATCTGATCCGCCGGGACGGGTTGCGGCCGCGCGGGTTGTAGGCGGGCGGGGCTGTGCTAGAAACAGGGGAAGCCGCGCCCAGCGCGGTGCCATCACGGGGACAGGAGCCATGGCCGAAAAGGCGACGCGTGTCGAGACCGACACCTTCGGACCCATCGATGTGCCGGCGGACCGGTACTGGGGCGCGCAGACGCAGCGCTCGCTTCAGAACTTCCGGATCGGCGGCGAGCGCATGCCGGGCCCGCTGGTCAGGGCGCTCGGGATCCAGAAGAAGGCGTCCGCCCAGGCGAACATGAAGCTCGGCGTCCTCGACGCCAAGCTCGGGCAGGCCATCGTCGATGCCGCCGAGGAGGTCATCGACGGCACGCTGATCGACCATTTCCCGCTGGTGGTCTGGCAGACCGGATCCGGCACCCAGACGAACATGAACGCCAACGAGGTGATCGCGAACCGCGCGATCGAGATCCTGGGCGGCGAGATCGGCAGCAAGAAGCCCGTCCATCCCAACGATCACGTGAACATGGGGCAGTCGTCGAACGACAGCTTCCCCACGGCAATGCACATCGCGGCGGTCGAGCAGCTCCACCACGAGCTGATCCCATCGCTGGAGCACCTGCATGCGGCGCTGGGCGCCAAGGCGCGGGACTTCGCCGATATCGTGAAGATCGGGCGCACGCACCTGCAGGACGCGACCCCTCTGACCCTGGGGCAGGAGTTCTCGGGATACGAGACGCAGGTGCGCTACGGGATCGATCGCGTGAAGGCCTGCATGCCCCGCCTGCTGGAGCTTGCCCAGGGCGGCACGGCGGTGGGTACCGGCCTGAATGCCCGCAAGGGCTTCGCCGAGGAGTTCGCGCGCCAGGCCGAGGAGATTACGGGCCTGCCCTTCCGCACGGCCCCCAACAAGTTCGAGGCGCTGGCGGCCCATGACGCGCTGGTCGAACTGCACGGCCAGCTCAACACGGTGGCGTGCTCGCTGATGAAGATCGCGAACGACATCCGCCTGCTGGGCTCGGGCCCGCGCTGCGGGATCGGCGAGATCGCCCTGCCGGAGAACGAGCCCGGCTCCTCGATCATGCCGGGCAAGGTGAACCCGACCCAGTCCGAGGCCATGACCATGGTCTGCGCCCAGGTGATGGGCAACCAGACCGCGGTCAGCGTGGCCGGTGCGCAGGGGCATTTCGAGCTCAATGTCTTCAAGCCCGTCATCATCTACAACGTGCTGCAGTCGATCCGCCTGCTTGCCGACGCCTGCCGCAGCTTCACGGACAACGCGGTGGTCGGGATCGAACCCAACCGCGACCGGATCGCCCGGTTGCTGGATGAATCGCTGATGCTTGTGACCGCGCTGAACCCGCATATCGGCTACGACGCGGCCGCGAAGATCGCCAAGACCGCTCATCGCGAGGGCAGGACGCTGAAGGAGGTCGGGGTGGCGCTGGGCCTTCTGACCGCCGAGCAGTTCGACGAATGGGTGCGCCCGCAGGACATGACCGGCCCGCGCTGAGCTCGAGCCGAGGAGGCGATGGAAGGCGCGGTCCGCAAGCGCTCGGTCACGATTGCCGGGCACCAGACCAGCATCTCGCTCGAGCCCGCCTTCTGGGATGCCCTGCGCCGGCTCGCCGCGGTGCAGGGTATCTCCGTGAACGCGCTGGTCGAGCGTATCGACCAGGACCGCGGCGGCAATCTGTCTAGCGCGATCCGCGTCTTCGTCCTGGAACAGGCGATCTCCGGCCGCTTGGCCGATGACAGCGACCGCGGCGCGGCTTAGCATCCCCGCGGTTGCACCTTACGGATCCAGTCCTTGCTGCCCCCCGACATCACCTGGATCGACGCATTGGCGCTGGCCTGGTTCGCGACGAACTGGTTCGGCTACACCGTGATGCTGGACTGGCGCGTCCAGCGCCTCCCGGCCATCAACCAGCGCATGGCGCGCATCCGCCACTATTGGATGATGCGGTTCCTGGAGCGCGAGAATCGCATCTTCGATTCCCAGCTCATGGGGCAGACCATCGCCAGCGTGACCTTCTTCGCCTCCACCTCGGTGCTGGTCGTGGCGGGGCTCCTGAGCGTCTTCGGAACGGTCGAGACGGTCTGGCGCGTGATCGGCGAGAGCGGCGTCGTCCAGCAGACCAGCCGCGCCCTGTTCGAGGCCAAGCTGGTGCTGCTGGTGGTGATCTTCATCTACGGATTCCTCAAGTTCACCTGGGCGCTGCGCCAGTACAACTACACCTGCGCGCTGATGGGAGCGGCTCCCTCCCAGCACGCGCCGGAGGCCCTGCGGGAACGCATCGCGGTCGAGCTCGGCCGTGCCATCACCAGCGCCATCAGCGCCTTCAACGGCGGGCTGCGCGCCTACTACTTCGCGCTGGCGGTCCTCGCCTGGTTCATCCAGCCCTGGCTTTTCATGATCGCGACCACCTGGGTGACGGCGGTCCTTCTGTACCGGCAGATGCGCTCCGGCTTTGCAGGCACCGTCGGCCGGATGGCGGAGATCCTGGACGAGGAGGCGGCCGGCGCCAGACCCGGCGGCTGAGCCGCCGCCGCCGTGCCATGGACAGGCCGCGGGTTCCTTCCGGCAGGGCCGTCCGGAGGCCAGCCGCTCGAAGCCTGCCGCTTGAAACCTATCGCTTGAAGAAGGTGTCGGCGCCTTGGCGCGCCGCCCGCTTCTGGTCGATGGCGGCACGGGCGCGGGAAATCTCGGCCTGCAGCCCGGCGATGTAGCTCTCGATCTCCTCGATCCCCATGACCGAGAGGTCCTTGGGCTTCGGCGTCTCCCTGCGGGGCTCCAGGTCGTCGAAGAAGCTCATCCATGTCCTCCCTCGCTTGCCGCCGGGATCCGGCGGCCTTAACTCTGCACCAACTCTGCACCCTGCCGCCCATTGTGAGAAGGGGAGGAACCCATGGCCGAACCCGTGCCCGACAGCATGACCTGCGTTGAGATCACCCAGCCCGGAGGGCCGGAGGTCCTGCGCCCGGCGCGCAGGCCGGTGCCCCGGCCGGAGGCCGGCGAGGTCCTGATCCGGGTCCACGCGGCCGGGATCAACCGTCCGGACGTGTTCCAGCGCCAGGGCGCCTACCCGCCGCCGCCGGGCGCCTCGGACCTGCCGGGCCTTGAGGTCGCGGGGACCGTCGCCGCGCTCGGGCCAGACGTGGACGGCCTCGCGATCGGCGAGCCCGTCTGCGCCCTGCTCGCCGGCGGCGGATACGCCGAATACGCCGTCGCGCCGGCGGTGCAGGTCCTGCCGGTGCCGCGGGGCTTCTCCATGGCCGAGGCCGCGGCGGTGCCGGAGACCTTCTTCACGGTCTGGACCAACGTCTTCGAGCGCGGCCGTCTCGCCAGGGGCGAGACGCTGCTGGTCCATGGCGGGTCGAGCGGCATCGGGACCACGGCGATCCAGCTCGCCAAGGCCTTCGGCGCGCGGGTGCTGGCGACGGCCGGCAGCCCCGAGAAATGCGTGGCCTGCGAAAGGCTCGGCGCCGACCGGGCGATCAACTACCGGACCGAGGACTACGTGCCCGCGGTGCTGGCCGCGACCGACGGGCACGGCGCCGATGTGGTGCTGGACATGGTCGGCGGCGACTATGTGGCCCGCGACATAGCCTGCATGGCGGTCGAGGGGCGGCACGTCTCAATTGCGTTCCTCGGCGGCTCGAAGGTTTCGCTCGACCTGCGTCCGCTGATGACCCGGCGGCTGACGCTGACGGGATCGACCCTGCGTCCGCGCAGCGCGGCCCAGAAGGGCGAGATCGCCGCCGCGCTGCGGGACAAGGTCTGGCCGATGCTGGAGACCGGGCAGGTCCGCCCCCCGATCCACGCGACGTTCCCCCTGGCCGAGGCCGCCCAGGCCCACGCGCTCATGGAGAGCAGCGCCCATGTCGGAAAGATCGTGCTGGTCGTCGCGGATTGACAAAGAATCCGTGAACGGGAACGCCTTTTCCGTATATTGAACCCGCTGATGCTCATTCCGAGATTCTTGGTGGTGGGCGCCGGGCGGGTTTGAAAGGCCTGCCGGGACAAGGATAACGTTACTTTGGAGGATCGATGCCGCTGCCCCTGATGCCGAAGGCGACCGCCGTCTGGCTGGTCGAAAACACCACGCTGACCTTCGAGCAGATCGCGGCCTTCTGCGGGCTTCACGCCCTGGAGGTGCAGGCGATCGCGGACGGCGAGGTGGCGGTGGGCATGGTTGGCCTGGACCCGGTCGCCAATGGCCAGCTCACCAAGGAGGAAATCCTGCGCTGCGAGCAGGATCCGGAAAACCGGCTCCAGCTCCTGCAGGTCGATCTGCCCCAGCCCGTGGCCCGCTCCAAGGGGCCGCGTTACACGCCCGTGACCAAGCGCGGCGACAAGCCAGATGCGGTCGCCTTCCTGCTGAAGACCTATCCCGAGCTCTCGGACGCGCAGATCTGCCGGCTGATCGGCACGACCAAGCCGACGATCCAGTCCGTCCGCGAGAAGTCCCACTGGAACGCACAGAACATCAAGCCGCGCGATCCCGTGCAGCTGGGCCTGTGCACCCGGCGCGAGCTCGACGAGGCGCTGGCCCAGGCCCATGCCCGCGGCGGCCGCCGGGAGGTCGAGGCCGACGCGCCCGAGGCTTCCGAGCCCGCCGACGAGGCGACCGACTGACCGGCGCGCCGCCGCCGGACGGCATGTCCGTCCCCCCGATGGACGGCACGTCCGCCCCGCCGCGCCGCCTCGTGGTCGGCATCAGCGGGGCGTCGGGGGCCGTCTATGGCATCCGGATGCTCACGGCGCTGCGGCGGATCAGCGTCGAATCGCATCTGGTCCTCAGCCGTTCGGCAGAGGCGACCATCGCCGCCGAGACCGACCTGCGGGCGGCCGATGTCCGGGCCATGGCGGACATCTGCTATCCCGTCCAGGATGTCGGGGCGGCGATCGCGAGCGGCAGCTTTCGCACCCTGGGCATGGTGGTCGCGCCCTGCTCGATCCGCACCATGGGCGAGATCGCGACGGGGGTCACCTCGACCCTGCTGACCCGCGCGGCCGACGTGGCGCTCAAGGAGCGGCGCCCGCTCGTGCTGATGGTCCGCGAGACGCCCCTCCATCTCGGGCATCTGCGGACGATGGCCCAGCTCGCCGAGATGGGTGCGATCGTCGCCCCGCCGGTCCCCGCCTTCTACGCGCGCCCTGAAAACCTTGAGGCGATGGTCGACCACACCGTCGGGCGAATCCTCGATCTCTTCGGGCTCGACGCCGGCTTGGTGCGCCGGTGGGGCGAGGACGGCGGCAGTGGCCGGGGCAAGCGCTCCCCCACCTGAAGGCAAGGGACGCGCTGCTTCCGGTCGCAGCCGAGACCCTCGCCGCCCTTCACGAGGCAGGCACGGCCGGGCTGGGCGCGCGTGACCGCGCCTACGTCCCGGCTTACCTACGTCCCGGCTTACTGGATGAGGCAGCGCCGTCACCCTCCCGTGGACGGCGGGCGCACCGCACATCCGGACGAATAGGCAAGAACGCGCGAGCTTCCTGCAATGGTCTGTGCCCAGGCTGGGATAAACTCGGCCCGGCAGGTCGGCGGCGACCGGCTATTCACACGAGCTCCATGGACCGAGAGGTCTGGCGATCGCCATCCCGGACGAGGCGCGATTGGGGCCGTCGTCCGGGAGCGCCGACCGGAACCGCATAAGGGGCCGACCCGATGCCCGCTTCGCAACCCGCATCCGCGCGAAACACGGAGGCTGTCTCATGGTGAACCTGACGATCAACGGAACGACGCATGCGGTCGATGCCGACCCTGACATGCCGCTCCTATGGGCAATCAGGGATCTGCTGAACCTCACCGGGACGAAGTACGGCTGCGGCATCGCCGCCTGCGGCGCGTGCACGGTCCACCTCGACGGCCAGCCGGTGCGCTCCTGCCAGACGCCAGTCTCCGAAGCCTCGGGAAAGGCCGTGACGACGATCGAGGGCGTCGGCGGCCAGGTCGCGGAGGCGGTCCAGGCCGCGTGGATCAAGCTCGACGTGCCGCAATGCGGCTACTGCCAGTCCGGGCAGATCATGTCGGCCATCGGCTTGCTGGCCGAGAACCGCAGGCCGACAGATGCCGACATCGACGCGGCCATGAGCGGAAACCTCTGCCGCTGCGCGACCTACCAACGCATCCGCGGCGCCGTCAAGGAAGCCGCCAAGACCCTGGGAGCGTGACATGCTGGCCGGACATCTTCCCAAACTGGCGCCCGGCTCGGGCGCGGTCTCGCGCAGGCGCTTTCTGATCGGGGCGGCCGCGGTCGGCGGCGGGCTTGCGGTCGGCTTCCGGGTGGCCGGGGCCGCGGATAGCCCCGTGCAGGCGCAGGCGCCCTTCGCGCATGTCGAGATGAACCCGTTCTCGGCCTATCTCACCATCACGCCCGAGGGGCTCGTCGTCGTGCATTCGGCCCATCTGGAGATGGGCCAGGGTTCCTATCACGGCCTCGCGACGCTGGTCGCGGAGGAGCTCGACGCGGACTGGTCGCAGATGCGTGCCGATGGTGCCTGGGGCAACACGCAGGCCTACGGGAACCTCGTGTGGGGCGGCGCCATCCAAGGCACCGGCGGCTCGACCGCCATCGCGTCATCGTTCGACCGCTACCGCCAAGCGGGCGCGGCAGCGCGCGCGATGCTGATCGCGGCCGCGTCGAGCGCCTGGAAGGTTCCGAAGGCCGAGATCACCGTCGAGAATGGCGTGCTCTCGCATCCATCGGGACGGCGCGCGGGCTTCGGCGACGTCATCGGCGCAGCCGCCGCGGTGCCGATCCCGACGGACGTGTCGCTGAAGGACCCGAAGGACTGGAAGCTCATCGGCAATCCCAACCTGCCCCGGATCGACAGCCGCGAGAAGTCGACCGGCCGGGAACGGTTCACGATCGACGTGAAGCTGCCGGGCATGCTGACGGCCGTTATGATTCATCCGCCGCTGTTCGGCGCCACGCTGAAGTCTTTCGACGCCACGCAGGCGAAGGCAGTGAAGGGGGTCGTGGACGTTGTGTCGACGCCCCGCGGGATCGCGGTCGTCGCCGAGAACATGTGGGCGGCGATGAAGGGGCGCGAGGCCGTGACGGCCGAGTGGGACGACACGAAGGCCGAGAAGCGTTCCACGGCCGAGCTCGCGGCGTCCTATCGCGATCTGGCGTCCCGGCCGGGCACCGTCGCGCGGGACGAGGGCAATGTCGAAGCGGCGCTGTCGGGCGCCGCGAAGGTGCTCGAGGCCACGTTCGAGTTCCCCTATCTCGCCCATGCGGCCCTGGAGCCGCTGAACGCGGTGGCCCGGCGCACCGAGGACGGCATCATCGAGGTCTGGGGCGGTCACCAGATTCCCGATCTTTACCAGGCCACCGCGGCGCAGGTGGCCGAGACCACGCCCGACAAGGTCCGGCTGCACGTCATGAAGACGGGCGGCAGCTTCGGCCGGCGGGCCGTGCCCGATGCCGACGTCATCGTGGAGGCCGTTTCGGTCGCGAAGGCGCTCGGCTGGCGCGCGCCGGTCAAGGTGCAATGGACCCGCGAGGATGACATGCGCGCCGGGCGCTACCGGCCGATGTACGTCCACGCCCTCCAGGCGGGGCTCGATGCGCAGGGCCGGCTTGTCGCCTGGCGGAACAGGATCGTCGGCCAGTCGATCGTCACGAACACCCCCTTCGCGGGGCTCGTGAAGAACGGCATCGACGTGACCTCGGTCGAGGGCGCGGCGACGATCCCCTATGCGATCCCGAATCTCCGCGTCGAGCTGACGACGACCGAGAACGGCGTGCCCGTACTCTGGTGGCGCGCGGTGGGATCGACCCACACCGCCTTCGCCGTCGAGGCCTTCCTGGACGAGGTGGCGGAAGCCGCCGGCAAGGACCCGGTCGCGTTCCGGCTCGAGCTCCTAAGCGGGCATCCCCGCCATGCCGGTGTGCTGCGGCTCGCGGCCGAGAAGGCCGGCTGGGACCGGCCACCGCCCGAGGGCCGGTTCCGTGGCGTCGCGGTCGCAGAGTCCTTCAGCACCTTCGTTGCGCAAATCGCCGAGGTGAGCATGGAAGGCGGGCGGCCGAAGGTCGAGCGTGTCGTCTGTGCGGTCGACTGCGGCGTGGCGGTGAACCCGGACATGATCCGTGCGCAGATGGAAGGCGGTATCGGCTTCGGCCTCGGCGCCATCATGAAGTCCCAGGTGACGCTGGACGGTGGTGCCGTGCAGGAGAGCAACTTCGACGGCTACGACGTGCTGCGCATCGATGAGATGCCGCATGTCGAGGTCCACGTCGTTCAGAGCACCGAGCGGCCTACGGGCGTGGGTGAGCCGGGCGTGCCGCCGATCGGCCCGGCGGTGGCGAACGCGGTCTATGCGGCGACGCGCCAGCGCATGCGCGTTCTTCCGTTCTCGCGGGCCCAGGGAGTCTGACCGACGCAGGCTCCTGGAGCGGCTTGAGCTTCAGGCGAAGCTCAAGCCGCTTCCGGCGAAGTATCAATGCCAGGAGGTATCGTCCTTCGGCAGCCGACCGGCATCGTCAATGACGCGGCGCTTACGTCGCGGATTCGACGCTGCGGGTCGAAGAACCCTCCGTTCGGCGCCGCTCCCTTGCCCGAGACCAGATCGCGCCTCCTCAGCGCCGTGGTGTAGCCTTTCCCCAACTTCCGACAGGAGGGGGAATGGACGCGCTGTTCGGACCGACCGTCATCCCGATGCGGGACATGCTGCTGCGGCTCGGCATCGCCTGCCTCTTCGGCATGGTGCTGGGGCTGGACCGCGAGATCCGGGGCAAGTCAGCCGGCATCAGGACGCACATGCTCGTCGCGCTGAGCTCGGCGATGACCATGCTGATCGCGCTGGAGATGGCCGAGGAGCTGGCCAAACTGGGGCGCGGCGATACGGATCCCGTGCGGGCGATTCAAGGCCTCGCCCAGGCGATCGGCTTCCTGTGCGCAGGGATCATCTTCGTAACGCGCGCGGACGTCCATGGCGTCACCACCGCGGCCGGGCTGTGGATGACGAGCACGATCGGCATGGCGGCCGGCGCGGGCCAGTTCCGGATCGCCCTGGTAGGCACCCTGCTTGCTGCTCTGATCGTCACGGCCATGTGGCTGCTGATGCGCATTACGGCGCTCCGCAGGCCTACCAGCAGCCATGATGATGAATAGCTGAGGCCTCAGGCTTGATGGTCTATACATCAATTATCGCATCAGCTATATCTAAGTCCACGGCTGAGGGAGGATCGATCCGTGATGAGCGCAGCGCAGATGCGTGCCGCGCGCGCCCTGCTTGGCCTCGACCAAAGGCAGCTCGCGGAGCTCGCAGGCGTGTCGCTTCCGACCATCCAACGGATGGAGGCGAGTGAGGGCAACGTGCGCGGCGTGATCGACACGCTCACCAAGGTCGTCGAGGCCTTCGAGCGCGCCGGCGTCGAGCTGATCGGAGACAACGCAACGAGCGCGGGCGGCGGCCGCGGCGTGCGCTTCAAGGAGCCGAGACCGCCCGGCACTTCGCTGTCCTAGCGCCACGCCGCGACGGCGACCGCCGACCCAAGGCCGACGATCCCGCCGCACCTCAGCGGGCCGCACCCAGCGGCAAGAAAGAACTTTGTCATGGCCGCACACCCCGTCGAACCGAGTTTCGCGGAACTCTTCACGCCCAAGCTCGTCACGGTCCTGCGCGAGCGCTACGGGCTCCAGGATCTTCGCGCCGATGCAGTCGCCGGCCTGACCGTCGCGATCGTCGCTCTGCCGCTCTCCATGGCGATTGCCATCGCCTCCGGCGTGACGCCGGATCGCGGGCTCTTCGCCGCGATCGTCGGCGGCTTCTTCATCTCGCTTCTGGGCGGGAGCCGTTTCCAGATCGGCGGGCCGGCGGGAGCCTTCATCGTGCTCGTCGCCGCGACCGTCGAGCGACACGGGGTCGACGGTCTGCTTCTGGCGACCATGCTCTCCGGCCTGATGCTCCTGGCGATCGGCTTCCTCCGGCTCGGCACATTCATCAAGTACATCCCGTTCCCGGTCACCGTCGGCTTCACGGCGGGCATTGCCGTCATCATCTTCGCGAGCCAGATCAAGGACCTGCTGGGCCTCACCCTTGCGAAGGAGCCGGGCCCGATCCTGCCCAAGGTCGTCGCCCTGTCGGAGGCGCTGCCCACGCTGAACCCTGCCGCGCTCTTCCTCGCCGTCCTCACCATCGGCACGATCCTCGGGCTGCGCTGGTACCGCCCGCATTGGCCGGCTATGCTGATCGCGGTGGCGCTTTCGGCCACAATCGGCTGGGCGCTGGCCCTGCCGGCTGAGACGATCGGCTCGCGCTTCGGCGGCATTCCGAGTGCGCTGCCGTCCCCGCGGTTTCCCGTCATCTCGACCGAGGCCGTTCTGGCGGTGCTTCCCGACGCCCTGGCCTTCGCGCTGCTGGGCGGCATCGAAAGCCTGCTCTCGGCGGTGGTCGCGGATTCCATGAGCGGGCGCCGCCATCGCTCAAACTGCGAGCTCGTGGCGCAGGGCGTCGCGAACATCGCATCCGCGCTGTTCGGGGGCATCTGCGTGACGGGCACAATCGCCCGTACGGCGACCAATGTCCGCTCGGGCGCGCGAGGGCCGGTCGCGGGCCTGCTCCATGCGCTGTTCCTGCTGCTGTTCATGCTCGTGGCGGCGCCGCTGGCGAGCTACATCCCCCTGGCAGCGCTGGCCGCCGTGCTCGCGGTCGTGGCCTGGAACATGGCGGAAAAGCATGCGTTCGCGACCCTGCTGCGGACCTCGCGCGGCGATGCGGTGGTTCTGCTCGCGACCTTCCTGCTGGTCGTCTTCCGCGATCTGACCGAGGGCATCCTGGTGGGCTTTGGCCTGGGCGCGCTGCTGTTCCTGCACCGCATGGCCCAGGCGGTCGAGGTCGAGAGGACGGGGCCCGTGGTCGAGGAGGACGTCGCCGACGCGGCGGACGCCGGGGGGCGCATTCCCTACGATGTCGCGACGGCGACCGACCCCGACGTGGTCGTCTGCCGGATCTCGGGCGCCTTCTTCTTTGGGGCGGCCGCGACCGTCGGCTCGGTCCTCGACCGCCTGGCCGAGCACCCCAGGGCCTATGTGATCGACGTCTCGGCGGTGCCTTTCCTGGATTCGACCGCAGCCGCGACCATCGAGGGCTTCGTGCGCAAGGCGCGGCGGCAGGGGGCGACGGTCTATGTCGCGGGCGCAGCCCGGCCGATCCGCCGGGTCCTTCTCGCCCATGGCGTCCGGCCGCCGCGGGTGCGCTTTCGCACGACGGTGGCCGAGGCGATCGCCGCGGCGCATGCGGCCGGCAGGTCGCTCGGAGCCGAGGCCTTGCCGGCGGGGGCGTGACGCGAGGGTGGCCTTTGCGGCAGGCCGGGCTCAGGGCGACGTCGGCCCCGCGATGGGTTCGGAAGCGGCGCCGGCATGTAAGGCTACGGGCGGCGCAGAGGGGGACGGTGGCGCGCGGTGGGGCCGCAGGCATGCGCCGATCTCGCGTCGGCCGGCCTCGCGGCTCCCGTCGGCCGGCGTCCCGGGAAAGGCGATGCTCCGTGCGGCCGCCTCGGCGCCGACATGGCGGAAGGCCCGCCGGCCGGACGGCGGCGACAGGCGGGAGCGCCGCCGCGCCAGGGCGCTGCGATGGGCGAGGGCGAGAATTGCGTAACCCGCCACTCCGCTCAGCCCGCCCCAGGTGAAGGTCGCCACCTGGACGGGATCCTGGCCCAGGAGCTCCTGTCGGATCATTCCCGATGCGAACAGCGCGAGGACCACCGCCGCGAAGAAGAAGGCGGCATGGTCGCTGGAACTCCACTCCCGGGGCCAGCAGCTCGGCGGCATCCCGTCCACCCAGCGCCCGAAAGCCTCGCGCTCCTCCGGATCCTCGTTCATGCGCCCCCCTTTGCCCGGGCACATTCTCGGCGAGCCCGGGGCGGGGAACAAAGCGACTTCCGAGCCGGCCCCATCATCATCGGATTAGCCCGCGAAGTGCGTGCCGGGGCCAAGGCCGATCACGTTCCCGCCAGCACCGCGAGCGCCCGCTCGTCTTCCGGTCCCTCCGGCGGGCAGAGCAGCGAAAGATTGGCGAGCGCGGCAGCCATGCCGACCGCCTTGGGCACGGGCGCCGGCGCCAGGGGCAGGGCGGTTGCGAGCGCGGCCAGCTCGATGCGCTCGGCGTCGATCTCCACGGCCTGAACGCGCGCGCGCAGCGCCGCCGTCGATGCGTCCGGCGCCGGCGCCGGGCCGGTCTTGAGCCGCTTCCTCACGGCCCGAAGCGCCCGGACGATCTCGCCGTGCCAGGGGGCGACGGCCGTGCGAAGCGCCGCCGCCTCGGCCTCTGATAGGCGATGCCCGCAGGCCATCCCGGCCCATTGGGCATAGAGCAGCAGGCAAACGTCCATTCCGCGCCGGTCCTGCAGCTCCAGGCAGGCCGCGGCGACGCCGGGACGGGCATAGAGCTCCAGGACATGGCGCCAGAGCTGGTTGCCGCCTTCTGCATGGGCGTCCGCTGGCTGCTGCTGCATCGGGCTTCGTCCGGGCGGGTTGCGTTTCAGGTCGTGAGCAGGAGGGCGGTGGCCCGGATCCCGGCCAGAGCATCCACGATCACGGCGGCGAGCGCCAGCAGGCGCCATCCGCTCGGGGCGCGCCCCCGAACGAGCATCACGGCAAGGACGATCGTGGACACGCGTCGTCGCGCCTTTCGTCGCCGGTTTGTGGACTAGTTCACATCCAGCCGGCGCGCCTGCCGATAGGGTCGGGATCAGACGGGCCCGCCCCGTGAACCGCAGGAGGCCAGCATGTCACAGATTGCCGAGACCTTCCGACCCACCACGCCTTCGGGGCGTCAGCCCGGGCTGCTCGGGCCAGTACGCCTGGTGCTGCAGCGTTGGTGCGAGCACCGCCGCAAGCGGCGCGCCCTGATCCATCTCGCAGGGCTCGACGACCACCTGCTCCGCGACGTCGGTATCACCAGGGGCGAGCTCTACCACGAGATCGCCAGGACAACCTGGCGCTGGTGAGGCTGCGGGCGGGGCGGCAGGACGGGATGCGGATTCCCGTCGCCGTCCTGCCGCCCGGCAACCGTCGGACTCAGTCGCCCAGGCTGATCCCGAGCCCGCGCGCCGTCTTCACGAGGGCGTCGTCGAGCCCGACCTCGTTGTAGGTCTCGATGGCCTGCTCCAGCGGCACGTCGATGACCTGCCGGTTCTGCCAGGCCACCATGCGATCGAACTTGCCCTCGGCGATCAGGTCGACCGCATGCACCCCGAAGGCGGAGGCGATCAGCCGGTCGCGCGGGCTCGGCATCGAGCCGCGCTGGACATGGCCGAGCACCGTCACCCGCGTCTCGGCCCCCGTGCTGCGCGCGATCTGCTCGCCGATGTAGTTGCCGATCCCGCCGAAGCGCTTCTGTCCGTCGGCGAAGGCCTTCTGCATGGCCTCGCCCTCGGAGGTGCGAACCGCCTCGGAGACCACGACCAGAGCGAAGTTGCGCCCGGTCTGGCGGACCTGGCGGATCTTCTGGGCGACGGAATCGATGCTGTAGGGGATCTCGGGGATCAGGATCACGTCGGCCCCGCCGGCGATGCCGGCCTGCAGCGCGATGTGGCCGGCGTCACGGCCCATGACCTCCAGCACCATCACGCGGTGGTGGCTGGCCGCCGTGGGCTGCAGCCGGTCCAGCGCCTCCGTCGCGACCTCCACCGCCGTGTCGAAGCCGATCGACAGCTCGGTCATGTTCACGTCGTTGTCGATGGTCTTGGGAATGCCCACCAGGTTCATTCCGCCCTTCGCCGCGAGCTTCCTCAGGATCGCGAAGCTGCCATCGCCGCCGATGCCGATCAGCGCGTCCAGGCCGAGCTCGCGGTACCCGCCGATGATCTCGTCGCTGCGGTCCTTCACCGTGCCGTCGGACATCGGGAAGGCGAAGGGATTGCCCTTGTTCGTGGTGCCCAGCACCGTGCCGCCCAGGCGCATCATGGTGCCGCTCACCATGCCGAGGTCCAGCCTGTCGTACTGGACCGGCCGCGCGAGCAGACCCATGGTTCCCTCGCGGATACCGATCACCTGCCAGCCGTAGGTCAGGATCGCCCGGTGCACAACCGCCCTGATCGCCGCGTTCAGTCCGGCGCAGTCGCCGCCGCTGGTCAGAATTCCGATGCGTTTGTTGCCGCTCATGAACGCTCCGGTGCATGGATTTGGCGCGCCGCAGTCTCTCCCATTGGAGCCCGGGCCGCAATGCTCGTAAACCCTCTCCGGGGGCCGGGAATTCTGCTATAAGACCGCCCTCGTCCGCCCCACGAGCCCACTTCAACACCCGGGATGCGTCGTCTGTCATGGAAGAACGGGAAGCGCTGTTCGAGAAGCTGGCCATGCTCAAGACCGAGCATCGCGACCTCGACGAGGTCATAGCGAGGCTGGCGGGGCAGACCGTCTACGACCAGCTTCAGCTCCAGCGCCTGAAGAAGCGCAAGCTGCTCCTGAAGGACATGATTGCGCGCATCGAGAGCAAGCTGCTACCGGACATTATTGCCTGAAAGGCCCGAGAGACCCCGTGACACCAGCCGATCCAGGCCGGCCGCTGGTCGGCATCATCATGGGCAGCCAGTCCGACTGGGCGACCCTGCGGCACGCAGCCGAGACGCTCGAGGCGCTCGGCGTCCCCCACGAGACCCGCATCGTCTCGGCCCATCGCACGCCGCACCGGCTGGTCGAGTATGCGGGATCGGCCAAGGGGCGGGGGCTCAAGGTCATCGTTGCCGGCGCCGGTGGGGCGGCACACCTGCCCGGCATGTGCGCCGCCATGACGCTGCTGCCGGTCTTCGGCGTCCCGGTGGAGAGCCACGCGCTCAAGGGGATGGACAGCCTTCTGTCGATCGTCCAGATGCCCGGCGGGATTCCCGTAGGGACCCTGGCGATCGGCAAGGCCGGCGCCATCAATGCCGCACTGCTGGCGGCGGCCGTGCTGGCCCTTCAGGATCCCGCGCTGGCCGAGCGCCTGGACGCCTGGCGCGCCCGGCAGACTGCCTCGGTCGCCGAGGCGCCGGCGGAGGACGCGTGATGGCGGAGCCGCGCATCGTCGCCCCCGGCGGCACGATCGGGATCCTTGGCGGCGGCCAGCTCGGGCGCATGACCGCGCAGGCGGCGGCCCGGCTCGGCTACCGCGTGCACGTCTACCACGACGAGCCCGATGCCCCCTGCTGTCAGGTCACGCCACTGCAGACCATCGCCGCCTGGGACGACCTGGAGGCCCTGGCCCGCTTCGCCCGCGCGGTCGACGTGGTGACGCTGGAGTGGGAGAACATCCCCGTCCGGACACTGGCCTTCCTTCAGCAGTTCGTCCCCGTGCACCCGGGGCCCGGCGTGCTCGCGATCACCCAGGACCGTCTGCTCGAGAAGGACTTCGTGAACCGCCAGGGGGTGCCCACCGCACCGTGGCGCCACGCGCGCACCGAGGCCGAGGCGGTCGCCGCCTTCGCCGAGCTCGGCGGCCCGGCGATCCTGAAGACCGCCCGGCTCGGCTATGACGGCAAGGGGCAGGTGCGCCTCGATCCCGGCGCCGATGCCGCCGCCGCCTGGCGGGGGCTTGGCGGCGTGCCGGCGATCCTGGAGGGTTTCGTGGCCTTCACCTGCGAGGCCTCGGTGATCGTCGCGCGCGGTCAGGACGGCACAGTGCGCTGCTATCCCCCCGTGGAGAACCGCCACGAGTCCGGCATCCTGGCCGAGACGATTGCCCCGGCCGCGCTGCCAGGGCGCGTCCGTGCCGATGCGGAGGGCATCGCGCGCCACCTGGCCGAGGCCCTGCAACTCGTCGGCGTGCTGGCGGTCGAGATGTTCGTGACCCGAGAGGGGGCTGTCCTCGTGAACGAGCTGGCGCCGCGGCCGCACAATTCGGGCCATTGGACGATCGATGCCTGCGTCACCAGTCAGTTCGAACAGCTCGTCCGCGCCGTGTGCGGACTGCCCCTGGGCGACACGGCCGCGATTTGCGACGCCGTGATGCGGAACCTGATCGGCGACGAGGTCGAGACCTGGCGCGAGGCTCTCGCATCCGACGGCCTGCGCCTGCACCTCTACGGCAAGGCCGAGGCGCGGCCCGGCCGCAAGATGGGACATGTGACGCGCCTGATCCCGTCGTCCCGCCCTGGGGGCTGAGCAGGGGGACGGAGGACGGCTGGGCCGGCGCGGGGCGCCGGCCCATGGACGTCAGTCCGCCACCAGGTCCTTGTAGGCGTGCCAGGAGGCGTGCGCGATCAGCGGCATCGCCAGGGCAAGGCCGATGAAGGCCGTCGACAGGCCCGCCGCCGTGAACAGTGCGATCAGGGCGGCCCAGCCGGTCATGGCGCGCCAGTTCAGGGTCACCGCCCTGATGCTGGTGACCACCGCGGTGAAGACGTCGCAGTCGCGGTCCAGCAGCATGGGCACCGAGACGGCGCTGATTGCGAAGACCGCCGCGGCGATCGCACCACCGGCCAGCGTGCCGACCGCCAGGAACGGCAGCCCCGCGGTCGAAAAGAGGACGAGGTCGATGAAGCCGCGCAGGTCGACCGGCGGCTGCAGCCCGAAGAAGAGCGCGAAGAGAAGCAGCGCCGTGCGCACCCAGAACAGGAGCGCCAGCGCCAGGATGAGCCCGACCAGCGAGAGCTGGACGGCGTTGCGCGAATAGGCCCGGACCGCGGCGCCCAGCGAGACCGGCTCGCCGGCGGCAAGCCGGCGGCTGACCTCGTAGAGCCCGACGGCGACCAGGGGGCCCACCAGCATGAATCCGCAGGCCAGCGGCAGGATCAGGTAGAACATACCGGCCGCGGACAGGCCTAC
The DNA here is from genome assembly GCF_017355985.1 of Arenibaculum pallidiluteum. Taxonomy (GTDB): domain Bacteria; phylum Pseudomonadota; class Alphaproteobacteria; order Azospirillales; family Azospirillaceae; genus Arenibaculum; species Arenibaculum pallidiluteum. The sequence goes on along the minus strand of NZ_JAFIQU010000001.1, from coordinate 448,413 downwards.
CGCCAGGGCCAGGCTCGCCGGCACCAGGGCCGCGCCATAGAGCAGGCTCACCTGCGGCGCCCGGGCGACGTCCCGCCACCCGAGGGCCAGCCAGACCCAGGGTCTGTCGAGTCTCACCTGCCGTACCGCCGGAAGGGCTCCGCCATGCGCTGCCCGTCCGTTCTGCGACTGCGATGCCGAGTTCATTTCCGCCTCCGCCCGAGGTGAGGCATGCCTCAACGCCTCTCGGAGACGAAGCTACGTTGGTCCGTCAAACAAAGGAATACGGTATTCCCCTAGCATGGTTCGGCAATGCCGGCATCAGGCGGGGTCGTCGAGCTTCTTGCCGTCGAGGTCGCGGCCGATCTTCTGGCTTTCCTCGCGGTCCCGGCGTCTTTCCTCCTTCGTACGGCCGAAGCGCGTACGGTTCTGCTCGGCCAGGGTTTCCTTGTCGCGGCGGGCGCGTTCCTTGCGGAAGCGGTTGAGGTTGACGACCTCGCCCATGTACACCTCCTAGGGGTCGGGGCCGGCGCCTGCCTCAGCGCCGATTTGCTTACTTCCTCCTGCTTCTTTAGCTTAGCGCGCGGGGCCGGAGGTTCAACGGGCCCTTTCGGGACCGGATCGGCGGAACGGCATCGGCGGATCGCGTGAAGAAGTTCCTCATCGGTGTGCTGTTCGTCGTGCTGGCGGTGCTTGGCATCGTCCTGGTCGCGCCGAGCCTGATCGACTGGAACCGGTACAAGGACGAGATCGCCTACCGCGTCAGCGTTGCGACCGGCCGGACCCTGACGATCGCCGGCGACCTGGACCTGACCGTGCTGCCGCGGCCGACGCTGCGGGCCACGGGGGCGCGGCTCGCCAACCTGCCCGGCGCGGCAGAGGCCGACATGGTCCGCATCGGCGAGCTGCGCGTACGTGTCGCGCTGATGCCGCTGCTCTCGGGACAGATCCAGGTCGAGAGCATCACGCTGGTCGAGCCGGTCGTCGCGCTGGAGACGCTGCCCGACGGGCGGCGCAACTGGCAGTTCGGCTCGCAGCCCAGCGGCTTCCTGGACACCGTCCGGCTCGACCAGGTGCGCATCGAGCGCGGCACGGTGGTGTACCGCGACGACGCGACCGGGGCGATCGAGCGATTCGAGTCGATCGACGCGTCCATCGTCGCGGGCAGCCTGGTTGGACCGTTCCAGATCCAGGCCGGCGTGACGGCGCGCGGCGTTCCCTTCGACGTCGAGGTCTCCGCTGGACGGGTCGGGGAGGGCGGGGCCCTGCCGCTCCGCGCCTCGGTCCGCCTGCGCGGCACCGAAACGGTGCTGCGTTTCGCCGGAATCGCGACGACCGGCCCGAATGCGCGGCTTCAGGGCGACCTGCGGGCGGAGGGAGCCGACCTGCGCCGCCCCCTGGGCGCCGTGCTGACGGCCGCCGGCCGGGGCCCTGCCGAGGAACTCCCGAGGCTGCTTCAGCAGTCCTTCAACCTGCGGACCTCCTTCACGGCCTCGGCGCGCCTCGTCGAGCTGAACGGCGTCGAGCTGCAGGTCGGCGAGACGCGCGGCTCGGGCAGCATGCGCTTCCGGCCTGGTTCGCCCGAGAGCGGCAGCGACGACCTGGAGCTGACGCTCAACGTGAACCGGCTGGATCTCGACGCCTGGCTCGCCCTGCGTCCCGCGGAGACCCAGCAGGGTCAGGGCTCGGGCTCGGGGGCCGTGGCCGACAATCCCGGCTTCACGCTGCCCACCGATCTCGGGGCGAGGCTGACGCTGGGCGTCGACGCCATCGGATATCGCGGCAGCATCGTGCGCCAGGCCCGGCTCGAGGGTCAGCTCGCCGACGGCGTGCTGACCCTGGCGCGCGCGGGCGCCTCGCTGCCCGGGGGGTCCGAGCTGTCGGCGGCAGGCACCATCGGGGCGGCCGACGGCTGGCCTGAAATGGCGCTGACGGTCGAGGCCACCTCCGACAACCTTCGCGCCCTGCTGGAATGGGCGGGCATCGACGTCGCGCGCGTCCCGGCCGACCGGCTGCGGAAATCCTCGCTGGCCGGCACCCTGACCGGTACCCCGCAGCAGCTCCAGCTTTCAGGGGTCGATCTGCGGGTCGACACGACGGTCGCAAGCGGCGCGGTGTCCTTCGCCAACCGGGAGCGGCCGGCCTTCGGCGCGCGGCTCGAGGTCGACCGACTGAACCTGGATGCTTACCTGCCCCAGGACGGGCAGGGCGGGCGTCGTTTCGAGGCCGGCTGGCTTTCAGGGTTCGATGCGACCCTGGATGCCCGGTTCGCAAGCTTGACCCTGGCCGATACCCAGGTCCAGGACCTGCAGCTCGATGCGACGCTGGCCTCGGGATCCCTGACGCTCCGCCGCGCCGAGGCGCGGGACGTGGCCGGCGCGAACCTGTCGCTCACCGGCACCATTGCCTCGCTCTCGCCCCTCGGTGGGCTCGATCTCGGCGTCAACGCGGCAGCGGAATCCGTGGCACCGCCGCTGCGCCGGCTGGGCATCGAGGCCCCGGTGCCGCCCGATCGCCTTGGCCGTGTGACGGTCCAGGGGCGCATGACCGGAAGCCTTGACCGTCTCGGGCTGGAACTGGACGCCGCGGTGTCGCAGGGCCGGCTGCAGGTCGGCGGCGCGGTGGACCGCCCCTTCGCCGACCCGACCTGGGACGTGAAGCTACGCGGAACCTGGCCCGAGGGGCGGAGCTTCGCGAGGCTGTTCTGGCCGGACTGGCGGCCGGCCGAGCTGGGCACGCTGGACGTCTACGCCGAGATCGGCGGAACGGCCATGGCCCTGTCGGTCTCGGGGATCCAGGGCGTCGTGGGGCCCATGTCGGTCACCGGCGAGGCGACGGTGGACTTGGCCGGCGAGCGCCCGCAGGTCCAGGCGCAGCTCGCGACGGGCGAGCTCATGATCGACCGGTATCTGGAGGCACCCGTGGCCGGCGCGCGCCCGCGCTCGCCGCTTGGCGTCGCGCTGGCCATTGCGCCGCCGCAGAATGCCGAGCTGCGCCTGACCGTGAATGCCCGCGCCCTGGCCGCCGGCGAATGGCGGGTGGACGAGCCGTCGCTGACGCTGGTGGCAGCACCCGGGGCCTGGACCCTGGAGCGCCTGGAGGGAGGCTTCCGCGGCGGCCGGCTGGGGCTGGACGGCCGTATTGCCCGGAACGAGAGCGGGCGTGCCGAGCTCGGCGCCTCCGCGACCGTCACGGGCGCGACGCTTCAGGACGGGCTGGTGCCCGGCCCGGCGCAGGGGCAATCCCAGGGGCAATCCCAGGCGCAGGCTCAGGGACAGGGTCAGGCGCGCATCGATCTCGCCGGCGGCCGCTACGACCTGTCCGTCGAGCTGAGCGGCGAAGGCGCTGCGGAGGCAGGCCTGCTGCGTTCGCTGGACGGGCGTGGACGGTTCCTGTTCCGCGACGGCACGGTGACGGGCCTGGACCTCGGCCAGCTCGCGCCGCCGGCCTTCGAACGGCTGCAGGAGGGGACCGGCCTCGCGCGCGGGCTGCGCGCCCTGCTGGACAAGGCGCTGAGCTCCGGCAGCACCCCGGTCGAGCGGGTGGAGACCGGCTTCACCCTGCAGGATGGCGTCATCGCGACCGAGGGCCTGAGCCTGGCCTCGCCCGCGGGATCGGTGACTGGCGGCGGGCGCATCGACACGGTGGAACGGCGCGTCGATCTGAACCTGGAAGTGCGTCCCGCCGGGCTCGGCGACCTGCCGCCGCCGCGTGTCGCTATCACTGGCCCGCTGGCGGCGCCCCAGCGAGCCGTCGCGGCCGACGAGCTCGAGGCCGCGCTCGCGCAGCGTGCCGAGGCGGCAAGGCGCGCCCGCGCCGAAGAGCAGCAACGCCTGGAACAGCAGCAGCGCCAGGAGCAACAGCGGGCCGAACAACAGCGGGCCGAGCAACAGCGGGCCGAGCAGCAGCGCCAGGAGCAACAGCGGGCCGAGCAGCAGCGCCAGGAACAGCAGAGGCAGGAGCGGCAGCGGCAGGAGCAGGAGCAGGAGCGGCAGGAACAGCAGCGCCAGGAACAGCAGAGGCCGCCGGCATCGGCTCCGGCCCGGCCGCCGGCACCGACCGCCGGCGAGGATCAGCCCGAAGGCACCGTGCGGGGCATCCTGGACCGGCTGCGACAGTGATTGCGGCGCCGGCCTTGCCGCGAGCGGCGTGGATTCCCGGCGCGGAACCGCTTAGAACGGGTGCCGCCGCGCTGCGGCTCAGCGCCGGCGGGGACTAGAGGAAAGGCATGGACATGCTGAAGGGTAAGACCGCCATCGTCACCGGCTCCACCAGCGGGATCGGGCTGGGCATCGCGCGCGCGCTAGCCGCACGCGGCTGCGCCGTGATGCTGAACGGCTTCGGCGACGCCGCCGAGATCGCCCGGATCAAGGACGGGCTGGCGGCGGAGTTCGGCGTGCGCACGGCCTATGCCCCCGCTGATATCGGCGATGCCGGCCAGGTGAAGGCGATGGTCGACCAGGCGGCCGAGGAGCTGGGTTCCGTCGATATCCTGGTGAACAACGCAGGCATCCAGTTCGTCGCCCCGGTCGAGGAGTTCCCGATCGAGAAGTGGCAGCAGGTGATCGCCATCAACCTGTCCGGCGTCTTCTACGGGATCCACCATGCCCTGCCGCGCATGCGCGAGAAGGGCTGGGGGCGCATCGTGAACATCGCCTCTGCGCACGGGCTGGTCGCCTCCGTGTCGAAGTCCGCCTATGTGGCGGCGAAGCACGGCGTCGTCGGCTTGACCAAGGTGGTCGCACTGGAGACCGCCGGCAGCGGCATAACCTGCAACGCGATCTGCCCGGGCTGGGTGCTGACGCCGCTGGTCCAGAAGCAGATCGACGCGCTGGCGGAGCGCGAGGGCATCCCGCTCGATGCCGCCAAGAAGAAGCTACTGGGCGAGAAGCAGCCCTCTGGCAGCTTCGTCACCCCCGAGCAGCTCGGCGAGTTCGCGGCCTTCCTGTGCACCGATGCCGCGGCCGAAATGACAGGGGCTGCTCTGACCATGGACGGCGGCTGGACGGCCCAGTGACGGACGCGGCCCGGAGACCGCCAGGCCCATGCCGAGCGAGATCCTGCTGCTGACAGGGGCGCGCGAGGCGCCCCACCTGTTCGAGTTCCTGCAGCGGCAGAACTCCCTCGCCGCCCTGCATTACTGCGGCACCCTCGCGCAGCTCGAGGCCGCGGCGCGGCCCGGTGCCCTGCTGATCGCGTTCCTGACCGGCATCGTGGTGCCCGAGGCCGTGCTGCAGCGGCTGGGGCGGCCCGCTTACAACTTCCATCCCGGGCCGCCCCATTGCCCCGGTCGCTACCCCGAGAGCTTCGCGGCCTATCGCGGCGAGACCCGGTTCGGCGCCACCGCCCATGTGATGACCCGGCGTGTCGACGAGGGCGAGATCGTCGGGGTCGAGTTCGTCGACGCGCCGGCCGGGGCGGGCCAGATGCAGCTCGCGGAGCTCGGCTATGCGGCAGCGATCCGCCTGTTCGGGCGCCTGGCGCCGCGCCTTGCGACGGACGACGCGCCCCTGCCGGGCATCGGGCTCGCCTGGAGCGGTCGCAAGACCACGGCCGCCGAATACGATGCGCTGTGCGAGATCACACCCGACATCGACGCCGAGGAGTTCGCCCGGCGGCTGCGGGGCTTCGGCGAGAACCCCGCGACGCCGCTGCACCTGACCTTGCACGGACGCCGCTTCGTGATGGGGGGCTGAGCGCCGCCGGCGCTCACCACCCCGTCAGGCCCACGGTAGGGTCGAGTTGGGCGCGCAGGGCCATCGCCGCCTCGGTGACCGCGTCGTCGGCGGCGGCAACCCGTCTACCCATGGTCGCGAAGCCATGCGGCAGCCCGCGCCGGACCTCCAGCCTGTGCGGCACGCCCGCCTGCCTCAGCCGGTCCGCCAGCCGCAGCGTGTCGTCCAGTAGGCAGTCGAGCCCGGCTCCGACGAGCAGCATCGGCGGCAGCCCCCGAAGGTCCGCATTCAGCGGCGCCGCGCGCGGGTCGGGCGTGCCAGCCTCGCCCGGGGCATCGCTTCCGAGATACTGGTCCCAATACCAGCGCATGCGTGCGCTGGTCAGGCCGAAGGCGCCGCCGCCGAAGCGGCGGTGCGATTCCGTGTCGAAGTCCCGCGCGAACATCCCGTAGAACAGCAGGCCGCAGGCGATGCGCGGAAGGTCCGCCGCGCGGCAGGCGAGCGCTGCCGCCAGCGCCAGGTTGGCGCCCGCGGAATCCCCGCCGACGGCGAACCGATCGGCATCGAGGCCGAGCGCGCGCGCCGAAGCGGCGACCCAGCGCAGCACGGCCAGCGCCTCCCCGTGCTGGTGGGGGAAGCGCCGTTCGGGCGCCTTGGCGTAGCCGACGCCGCAGACCACGAAGCCGGTTCGCAGGGCCAGCGTGCGCATCAGGCGGTCGTGTGTGTCGAGGCTGTTCAGCACGAAACCGCCGCCGTGGAAATAGACGAGCACAGGCAGGTCCGGCCACAAGGAGCCCCGGTAGAGCCGGATCGGGATCTGCCCGGCGGGACCCTCGACCACGTGCTCCTCGGTCCCGACCGCCGGCCGCGGCCCGGCATCGAGGAACCGATGGAACCGCTCCGCCGCCATGCGCGCTTCGGCCAGCGGCTGCGCCGTCGGGTCGGCCGGCGCGGCGCCTCGGCGGGCGGCCTCCGCATAGAGCGCCACCACCGCGGGGTCCAGCTCCCCGGCCGCGGGGACCCGGCCGCGCCTTGCCGCCGCGGCCGTCATGGCCGCCCGCCGAGGCCGGCATAGCCGGCCTGCCAGTAGAGAAGGGCATCGGCGGCCGAGCCCAGATGCACCGCCTTCACGCGGCCGACTACGATCGCCTGCGAATGACGCGGTATCAGCTCCTCAAGCTCGCAGTCCAGCGCCGCCGGCGCATCCGCCAGGATCGAGGCGCCGGTCGCCAGCGCGATCCAGTCCGCCCCCGCATACCGCTCGGGCCCCTTGATGCCGCCCCTGCCAGAAAAGCGCTCGGCCACGGGTTGGTGGCGCTCGGCCAGGACGTTGACGCCGAAGGCCCGGAAGCGCTCGAGCACGGGAAGGCTGGACCCCGCCACGTTCAGGCCGAAGACGACGCAGGGCGGTTCCGCCGACAGCGACGCAACCGAAGTTACGGTCAGCCCGGTGCGCTCGGCGCCCGAGCCCGTCGTGACCACGCTGACCCCGCTGGCGAGCCGGCGCAGGGCGCCGCGGAAATCGGCCGGATCGGCATCGGGGGCCGGCGGGTCGAATTCCTGTCCCGGAAGCGGCAGGAAGGCTCGGGAGATCGTCATGGATGGGCTCCCATCGGGCGTTCAGATCATATAGTCCGGCTGGTCTCGGTCCTGCCGGAGCAGGATCCGGAGAATCCGCTCCTCGAGCGCTGCCAAGGCCACCGAGCCGCGCCGCCGCGGCCGCGGCAGGTCCACTGGCAGGTCGAGTGCGATCCGGCCCTCCTCGATCAGGAGGACGCGATCTGCCAGGGCCAGCGCCTCGGAGACGTCATGGGTGACGAGGACCGCGGTGAAGCCTTGCTCCCGCCAGACACGCTCCAGCAGGGATTGCATCCCGATGCGGGTCAGCGCGTCCAGTGCCCCGAAGGGTTCGTCCAGGGCGAGGAAGCCGGGCTCGCTGACCAATGCGCGGGCCAGGGCGACCCGCTGCCTCTGGCCGCCCGAGAGCGCCGCCGGCCAGTCCGCCTCGCGGCCGGACAACCCGACGGCGGCCAGGGCTTCGAGAACACGCGCAGGCGCGCCCGGCTCCTTGCGCCGCGGGCCGAGGCCGACGGCGACGTTGTCCGCGACCCGTGCCCAGGGGAGCAGGCGCGCCTCCTGGAACATGATCCGCGCGGCGGTCGGCCGCTCGAAGGCGATCCGGCCCCCGTCGGGGGCGTCGATCCCGTTGAGCAGGCGCAGGAGCGTGCTCTTCCCGCAGCCGCTGGGCCCGACGACGGCGACGAACTGGCCGGCCTCGACGGCCAGGTCGATCCCGCGAAGGACCTCCCGCGGGCCGAAGCTCCGCCTTACGCCCAGGAGCGCGATCCCGACGCCCCGCCGCGGTGCGGTCGGTTCACCTACGGCCATCGGGTCCCTGGCGATGGTGATGGCTGTCATGAATGTCTCCTCATGCGTCCCGGAAGCCGGGATGCCAGGCCAGGAAGCGGCGCTCGAGCGTGCGCACGACCACGTCGGCGAGCTTCCCGAGCAGCGCGTAGACGAGGATCGCCAGGATCACGACGTCCACCAGCATGAACTCCCGCGCGTTCATGGCGAGGTAGCCGATGCCGGAGCGCGCCGCGATCGTCTCGGCCACGATCAGCGTCAGCCACATGATGCCGAGCGCGTAGCGCAGCCCGACCAGGATCGAGGGCAGCGCGCCTGGCAACACCACCCGGCGGAACAGCTCGAGCCCGCCCATGCCGTAGCTGCGCGCCATCTCCAGGAGTTGGGCGTCCACCGTCCGGATGCCGTGAAAGGTGTTCACGTAGACCGGGAAGAGGACGCCGAGCGCCACCAGGAACAGCTTCGCCTCTTCGTCGATGCCGAACCAGAGGATCACCAGCGGCACGAGGGCGAGGTGGGGGATCGTCCGGACCATCTGGATGGAGCTGTCGAGCAGGCGCTCGCCGCTGCGCGAAAGCCCGTTCAGGAGGCCGAGGGCGAAACCGAGGCCGCCGCCCACCACCAGCCCTGCGACGGCGCGGGCGGTGCTGGCCGCAATATGGTCGGCGAGTTCGCCGCTGAGCGTCAGGCGCCACCCGGCGGCGAGAACGCTTGCCGGGCCCGGCAGCACGTTGGAGCGGAGGAGCCCCAGGCTGGCGGCGGCCTGCCAGGCCACGACCAGCGCGATCGGAAGCAGCCATGGCACCAGCGCTTGGCGCAGTGGGGCGGATGCCGCCACTCCCGGCAGCGCCCGCAGGCGACGGCGCGCCGCGGACACGCCGGCCAGGGCGCCCGGCCCCGGAAGCGCGTGGCTCTCGTTGGTCATGGATCCGTCCTTAGGAGGCGGCGGCGACGCGGATGCCCGTGCCGCTGATGCCGAACTCGCCCACCTGCGTCTCGTGTACGGGGGCGCCGCCGGCCCTGATCCCGAGATGCGGGAACAGCAGCTCAGCCACGGTGTATGCTTCCTCGAGGTGCGGATAGCCCGAGGCGATCACGGTCTCGATGCCGATGTCCTGGTATTCGCGCAGGCGCGCCGCGACCGTCGCCGGATCGCCGACGAGCGCCGTGCCAGCTCCGCCGCGGACGAGCCCGATGCCGGCCCAGAGATTCGGCGCGATCACCAGGGAGTCGCGCCGGCCGCCGTGGAGCTGGCTCATCCGCTTCTGGCCCACGGAATCCGATTCCTCGGCAAACTTCCTCTGGGCCGCGGCCACTGCCTCGTCCGGCAGCCGGGAGATCAGACGGTCGGCGGCGGCCCAGGCGTCGGCCTCGGTCTCACGCACGATCAGGTGGATGCGCAGCCCGAACCGAACCGTCCGGCCATGACGCGCCGCCCGCCGCCGCACGGCGTCGAGCTTCTCCGCGACCTCCGCCGGGGGCTCTCCCCAGGTCAGATAGACGTCCACATGCTCGGCCGCGACGTCCAGCGCCGGGTCCGACGAGCCGCCGAACCAGATTGGGGGCCACGGCTTCTGGACCGGAGGGAAGCCGAGCGCGGCACCCTTCACGCGAATGTGCCGCCCCTCGAAGTCTACGACCTCGCCGGCCAGGACGCGGCGGTAGACCGACAGGAACTCGGCCGTGTGGGCATAGCGCTCGTCATGGCCCAGGAAGATGCCGTCGCCGGCAAGCTCGCCCGGGTTCCCGCCGGTCACCACGTTCACCAGGAAGCGGCCGCCGCTGATGCGGTCGAGCGCCGCTGCCTGCCGCGCGGCATAGGTCGGCGAGGCCACGCCAGGCCGAAGCGCCACCAGGAAGCGCAGGCGCTCGGTCGCCGGGGCCAGGGCGGCGGCCGTCACCCAGGGATCGTCGCACCCGCGCCCCGTGGGGATCAGGACGCCGCCAAAACCCAGCCGGTCGGCCGCCTGGGCGATCTGGCGGAGATACCCGATATCGGCCGGCCGGTGCCCCTCGGTCGTGCCGAGATAGGTGCCGTCGCCCGAGACGGGGATGAACCAGAAGAGATCGAGGGGATTGCGCGAGATGGTCATGGGAGTCTCGTCCCGTCGGTGGATCGGTGAATGGGGCGGGGGATCGGAAGGCGCGGCGGAGACCGTCAGGAGGTCGGTTTCCAGGCCCAGACGATGTCCCGCACGGCGATCGGCCGGGGGATCAGGCCGAGGGCATGGAAGCGGTCGGCGACGGACTGCTGCTCCGCTGCGATTGCCTCCGTCACAGGGGTGACCGCGAATTCCGTCCGCGCCACCGCGCGGGTCTGGATGGCCCGGTCGATGCCGGTCGCCTCGGCGAGCACGCGCGCGACCTCGTCGCGATTCTCCGCGGCCCAGCGGGCGACCTCGGCAAGGACCTCGTTGATCGCCGCCACCGTCTCGGGGTTACGCTGCGTGAAGTCCCTGTTGGCCAGGAGATAGGAATTCTGCGGCGCGATGCCCTTGCCGGTGGCAAGGATGCGGACGCCGTCCCCCTGCTCGGCGACCGCGTAGTAGGGGTCCCAGATCGTCCAGGCGTCGATGCTGCCGCGATCGAATGCCGCCCGCGCGTCCGCCGGCGGCAGGTAGACCGGCGTCACGTCGGAATAGGTCAGGTCGGCTTTCTCCAGCGCGGCGATCGTCAGGTTGTGGGAACTCGATCCCTTGGCGAAGCCGACGCGCTTGCCCTTGAGGTCGGCCAGGCTGCGGATCGTCGAGCCTTTCGGCAGCAGGATCGCAGACCCCGACCCGGCGGCCGGCTGGGCCGCCACGTAAAGCAGGTTCGCGCCGGCCGCCTGCGCGAAGATCGGCGGGCTGTCGCCGGTGGTGCCGTAGTCGATGCTGCCGGTCCCCAGCGCCTCGAGCAGCGGCGGGCCGAAGGAGAATTCGGCCCATCGGATTGTGATCCCCTGGTCCGCGAAGCGCTTCTCGAAGAGCCCGCGCTGCTTGGCGATCAGCAGCAGGCCGTTCTTCTGGTATCCGATGCGGATTTCCTTGGGCGCGCCGAGGGCGGGTCCCTGGAGGAGGGGGAGGAACGCCGCGGCGAAGGCCGCCGCGGTCAGGATCGTGCGCCGGTTGGGCATGATGGTCCTTCCGTCGGGCATGGGGGTGCGAAGCCGCGCGGCGCCCGCTGCGGTTCGATCGGCTTCTCTGGATTTCAAGGGGCTATGCCGCCGTGCCGGGGGCCTAGGCGAGGCAGGGTCCCGGCATTTGGGGACCGGTCAGGCCAGGTCCCGGCAAGTACAGTCGATCACGGCGATCCTCCATGTCCATCCGGTCGGGGCTTTCCCGAGGCGACCGGGCGGAGACTTCCGATGCCGTTGATCCTGACCTTGGAAATTGTCCTTGGGAAGCCAAACAGGATTTTTTTGTTCGGGCCGCGCGTGGAAGTTTCTCCTCGACGCACGGGACACGGCAGCGGATTCCTTCTCTCTCTCTGCCGCGCCTTACGGGATCGGCAGCGCGGTCGTCGCTTTCAGCCGTTCCATCACGAAGCGCGAGGTCACCTTCTTCAGCGCGAGGCCATCAATCAGCCGGCGGTAGAAGGCGTCATAGGCCGCCATGTCGGCGACGACCACGCGCAGCAGATAGTCGACGTCGCCGGCCATGCGGTGCAACTCGACGACCTCCGGCAGGGCCGAGATGCGCTCGGTGAAATCCGCGAGCCACTGGGCGGAGTGGTCCGCCGTTTCGACGGCCACATACACGGTCAGGCCCAGCCCGACCCTCTCCGGCGCGACCAGCGCAACGCGGCGCATGATGACCCCGGTCGCCTCGAGGCGCTGAATCCGCTTCCAGCACGGTGACTGCGACAGCCCGACGCGATCGGCGATCTCGGCAATCGAAAGCGTGGCGTCGTCCTGCAGCAGGCGCAGGATGCGGCGGTCCGTCTCGTCGAGCTCCCGCCCAGGCGGAGGGACGGGCGGAGCGTGGGGCAGGCCGGTATCGGGCATTGCACCTCCGAGCGGGAGTCCTGCCTGGGCCGGGGCATCGAACATGCAGAATAACAAAACATATATGTTGTTAATCGGCTATCAGGCGACATGCATTGTTGTATGCTTCCGCCTTTCGCGCAAGAATTCGTGAAAGGCGCCGGGACAGGCGATGCAGGCCGCGGTCAGGCGAGGACGCGTTCGCTCGGCAGCAGCACGGTGACGCTGGTGCCGCCGCCCGGCCGGCTCGTCACGTCGAGGCTGCCGCCGTGAAGCTCGGCGAGCGAACGGGCCAGCGGCAGGCCAAGCCCGAGGCCGCCGTGCCGGCGGCTCAGATCGGCGTCGGCTTGGCCGAAGGGCTGCAAGGCTACCGGGATTGCGGCGGCGTCCATGCCGATCCCCGTGTCGACCACCGTGATCGAGAAGCCTTCCGGCCGCAGCGACGCCTTCAGCGTGACGCGGCCGCCGCGCTGGGTGAAGCGGAGCCCGTTGGACAGCAGGTTGGAGAGGATGCGGCGCACCGCCCGGCGATCGGCTAGGATCCGCGGCAGGTCCGGGGCCAGCTCGGAGGTCAGGGTGACGCCGGTCTGTCGGGCGATCGGCGCGAGCTCGTGAAGGCACGCCTCGGCCACGGGGTGGAAGGCGACGTTCTCCATCTCGAGCGCGTAGGTGCCGGTCTCGATGCGCGAGACGTCCAGCAACGCGTCCACCAGCATCAGCAGATGACGCCCGGCGCTGAGCACGTCGCGGGCGTAGTCCGCGTGGCGGGCAAGCCGCGGGTCCTGGCTGAGATCGACGTTCAGCAGCTCGGCGAAGCCGATGACCGCGTTCAGGGGCGTCTTCAGCTCGTGGCTGACGGTGGCGAGGAACCGGGTCTTGGCGCGGCTGGCGTCCTCGGCCTTCTGCTTGGCCGCCAGGAGCTGCTCCTCCGCGAGCTTGCGCCGGGTGATGTCCTCGACCGTGCCCTCGTAGTAGAGCAGGCGGCCCTCGGGCGTGCGGACCTCGCGGCAGCTCTCCGATATCCAGATCTGGCTGCCGTCGCGGCGGAAGATCTCGGACTCGAAGCCCGAGATCGCGCCCTCCTCGTGCATCCTGCGGACGAACTCGCCCCTGCGGTTCGGATCGACGTAGAGCTGGCGCCCGATATCCGTCAGGGCGCTCAGCAGGTCGGCCGTGTTCTCGTAGCCGTAGATCCGCGCGAGGGCGGGGTTCGCGGCGAGATAGTGCCCCTCCGGTGTGGTCTGGAAGATGCCCCAGACCGCGCTCTCGAACATGTCGCGATACCGGTGCGCAAGTCGGACCGCCTCGGCAGCCGAGGTGTCCGCATCGTCGAGAAGCCGCACCCCTGCATATGCCGGTCCCGCCATGCCGGCGCCGACGCAAAGCCCGTGCCATGCCGAGCATCCGGTCGCCGCGCAGGACGGGCTCGGCGGCAACGGCTTGGCCCGTGTGGCCTGGCAAGTTGCGTGAGCGACGAGCGAGGTCGCCACGCGGCAGTGCGGGCAGCCGGCCTTCGGGCGAATGACGCCGCATTCGTGGACAAATGGCGCGGAATGCGCCAGCGGCGATCACAGGGCTCGCCGGCAGGGCTCGCCGGCAGGGGTATGCGGGGCATTGCGTATTTTCCTGGAAGCCCGCGATCCCGCAAAATCCGGATGCGGCCGGCCCGCCGGCCGCAGGGAGAAACGCCAAGGCAAAGAGAAGGCTCTGCAATGACCGGCCGATACGACGAGTTGCACGCGCGCTCGCTGCGCGATCCCGACGGATTCTGGGCGGAGGCGGCGGAGAAAGTGGATTGGATCCGACGCTGGGACGTCGTCCTCGACCGCTCGGACGCGCCCTTCTACCGCTGGTTCTCGGGCGGCGTGCTGAACACGTGCTACAACGCGGTCGACCGCCATGTCGAGCGCGGTCGGGGCGGGCAGGCCGCGATCATCCACGACAGCCCGGTCACGGGCACTGTCCGCACCCTGACCTATGCCGAGCTGCTGGACCAGGTCTCGCGCTTTGCCGGCGCGCTGCGCGGGCTCGGGGTCGCGAAGGGCGACAGGGTGATCATCTACATGCCGATGGTGCCCGAGGCGGTGGTCGCCATGCTCGCCTGCGCGCGGCTGGGCGCCGTGCATTCGGTGGTCTTCGGCGGCTTCGCCCCGCACGAGCTCGCGACGCGCATCGAGGACGCCAAGCCGCGCGTCATCGTCTCCGCGTCCTGCGGCATCGAGGGCAGCCGCGTGATCGCTTACAAGCCCATGCTCGATTCCGCCATCGAGCAGGCTGCTCACAAGCCCGAGGCCTGTGTCGTCCTCCAGCGGCCGCAGGCCACGGCGGCGCTGACGCCGGGCCGGGACCACGACTGGGCCGGACTGGTCGCGGGTGCGAGCCCGGCCGAATGCGTTCCCGTCGCGGCGACCGATCCGCTCTACATCCTCTACACATCCGGCACGACCGGTCAGCCGAAGGGCATCGTGCGCGACAATGGCGGCCATGCCGTGGCGCTGACCTGGTCCATGGCGCATCTCTACGGCGTGCAGCCGGGCGAGGTCTTCTGGACAGCCTCGGATGTCGGCTGGGTCGTCGGGCATTCCTACATCGTCTACGCGCCGCTGATGCACGGCTGCACGAGCCTGGTCTACGAGGGCAAGCCGGTAGGCACGCCCGATGCCGGAGCGTTCTGGCGCGTGATTGCCCAGCACGGCGTGCGCACCTTGTTCACGGCCCCGACGGCTTTCCGCGCCATCAAGCGCGAGGATCCCGAGGGCCGGATGATCCGCGAACGCGATCTCTCGGGCTTCCGGGCGCTGTTCCTGGCCGGCGAGCGCTCGGACCCGGACACGCTGCGCTGGGCCGAGGAGAAGCTCGGCGTCCCCGTGATCGACCACTGGTGGCAGACCGAAACCGGGTGGTGCATCGCTGGCAACCCACTCGGGGTCGAGCTTCTGCCGGTCAAGCACGGCTCGGCGACCAAGCCGATGCCGGGCTGGGACGTGCGGTGCCTGGACGTGTCGAACCATGAGGTCGCGGCCGGCGACATCGGGGCCATCGTGTGCAGGCTGCCGCTGCCCCCGGGCGCATTGCAGACGCTGTGGAACGCCCGCGAGCGCTACGTGAAGTCCTACCTGACGGACTATCCCGGCTACTACCAGACCGGCGATGCCGGGTTCATCGACGAGGACGGCTACGTCCACATCATGGCCCGCACCGACGACATCATCAACGTGGCCGGCCACCGCCTGTCGACGGGCGCCATGGAGGAGATACTGGCGTCGCACCCGGCCGTTGCCGAATGCGCGGTGATCGGCGTCGCCGACGACCTCAAGGGCCAGCTCCCGCTCGGCCTCATGGTGCTCAAGGCCGGGATCACCCGCCCGCACGAGGAAATCGTGAAGGAGGTCGTCCAGCTCGTCCGAGACCAGATCGGACCCGTCGCGGCCTTCAAGCAGGCCGTCGTGGTCGAACGGCTTCCGAAGACGCGCTCGGGCAAGATCCTGCGCGGCACCATGCAGAAGATCGCCGACAGCGAGACCTACAGGATGCCCGCCACGATCGACGATCCCGCGATCCTTGCCGAGATCGCCGAGGCGCTGCGCCGGCTCGGCTATGCGAAGGTCGAGCAGACGGCGTGATGGGGCCGCGTGACAGACTAGGAGGCACACGGGGCGCGGATGCTTGTTCTTCCCGGAGCAGGGGACGCTGATCGTCCCGAAGGAGATCCGAAGATGAAGAACGCAGTCCTCGCCCCGCTCGCCATGACCATCGCAGTCGCCGTCCTGGCGGGTTGCGCGGATGACCAGCGGAGGGCGAGCACCACGCTCGAGCCCGTCTCCGTCGGCGCCGAGAGTCCGCTGAAGATGCAGCCGAGCCGGCGCAACCCGACGGGCTATTCCGGCCGGCCAGTGGATTCCTCGCCGACGACGCTGGAGGTCGAGGACGGGATCGGCTCCGGAAGCGGCACGGGGATCGGGGGCAGCGGTCTTACCTCCTACTAGGGCGTGCCGGCGAGATCGCGCCGCACCCGCGGGGCGTGTGGCGGCAGGTAGCGCACCGCCTTGACTGCGGCGCCCGGGGCGCACTAGGGTTGGCGCAAATGACCGGCTCGAGTTGAGCAGGCGAGGCAAAGAGGAGGGCCGCCATCGTGCGGCCCTCCGCATTTGGGGGGGACCCGGGCCGCGGAGCACCGTGGCCGGGGAGGTGCCATGGAGGTCCTGCTGGATGGACGGAGGGGCCATGCCGGCGCGGCCCGCGGGCCAGTGCCGGGGCTCATGCTCGTCCATGGCGCGGGCATCGACCACCGCCCGTGGTCGGCGCAAATCGAGAATCCCTCGGCCGCATTGGCGGCGCCGACCGGATGGCGCCGCCTGAGGCCGGCCGGCGGCCTGCCGCCGCGCTCTGCGCGGCGATGCTCGAGCTCGACGGGATCGGGCACATGATGATGCTGGAGGCGGCGGACCGCTTGTCGGACGCGCTTGCCCGCTGGTTTCCGAACGCGAGCACCACCTGAACCAAGGAGCGCAATGGCGATGACCGACCAGCCGATGAAACTGGCCTTTCTGGGCCTCGGCGTGATGGGCTTTCCGATGGCCGGGCACCTGGCCTCCAAGGGACACCAGGTCGCGGTCTACAACCGCACGCAGGCCAAGGCCGAGGCCTGGGCCGGGCGCTTCGGCGGCCGGGCCGCTGCAAGCCCGGCCGAGGCAGCGGACGGGGCCGACATCGTCTTCGCCTGCGTCGGTGCCGACAACGACGTGCGCGCGGTGACCCTCGGAGACGGCGGCTGCTTCGCCGCCATGCGTCCGGGCGCCATCTTCGCGGACCACACCACCGCTTCGGCCGAGGTCGCGCGCGAACTCGACGCTGAGGCACGGGCGCGTGGGCTGCTGAGCCTCGATGCCCCGGTCTCCGGCGGGCAGGCCGGTGCCGAGAACGGGCAGCTCACCATCATGGTCGGGGGTGCCGAGGAGGCCTTCGCCAGGGCCGAGCCCGCCATGCGCTGCTATGGCAAGGCCGTCACGCTGATGGGACCGGCGGGATACGGCCAGCTCACGAAGATGGTGAACCAGATCTGCATCGCGGGGCTTGTCCAGGGACTGTCGGAGGGGCTCGCCTTCGCCATGAAGGCGGGGCTGGACGCCAACCGCGTGCTCGACGTGATCGGGAAGGGCGCGGCTCAGAGCTGGCAGATGGACAACCGGGGCCGCACCATGGCGGAGGGGCGCTTCGACTTCGGCTTCGCCGTCGACTGGATGCGCAAGGATCTCGGCCTCGTGCTGTCCGAGGGGCGGCGCAACGGCGCCGCACTGCCGGTGACCGCGCTGGTGGAGCAGTTCTATGGCGACGTGCAGCGCATGGGCGGAGGGCGCTGGGACACGTCGAGCCTGATCAAGCGGCTGTAGTGCAGGGCAGGTTCGTGGCGCCGCCCCGGCTCCCCAGTGCCGGAGCGGCGCCCGTCCGCGCGTTCAGGCCGCGGGAGCCTCGGCCATGCGGCCCATCAGGGCTGCCAGCCGGCCGACACCCTCGCGGATCCGCTCGGGGCGGTTCGTGGTGAAGCTCAGCCGGCAGGTGGCCTTGCCGGAACGGTCGGGGAAGAAGGCCGCTCCGGGCACGAAGGCGACACGCTCCTCGGCGACGGACCGCTCCAGCATTCGGGCGCCGTCGATGCCCGCCGGCAGGTTCAGCCAGACGAACATGCCACCCGCCGGACGCGTCCACGTGACGCCCTCCGGCATGGTCTCCTGGAGCGCCGCCAGCATGGCGTCGCGTCGGCGGTGATAAGCGCCGCGCAGCACGGCGACGTGGCTGTCGTAGATTTCCTCGACGACCGCGTGCATGACCATCTGGTTCAGCGTGCCGACATGCAGGTCGGCCGCCTGCTTGACCAGCACCAGCTTCTGGATAACCGGGGCCGGGCCGGCCAGCCACCCCACGCGCAGCGCCGGGACGACGGTCTTCGAGAAGGTGCCGGCATGGATTACGACGCGCCCCTCCTGGCCCGCCTCCAGGTCGATCGCCAGGAGGGTCGGCAGCGGCTCGCCGTCGTAGCGCAGCGCCGAATAGGCCGCGTCCTCGATCAGCGGCACGCCGAAGCGGCGGCACAGCGCCACCACCTGGCGGCGGCGCTCCAGCGACAGGGTGACGCCGTTCGGATTCGCGAAGTCCGGGACCAGGTAGAGGAACCTGGGCCGCTGGGCCAGCGCGACCTCCAATTCGTCGGGCAGGATGCCGTCGGCATCGGTCGGAACCGGGATGTACTGGGGCTGGTACGGCGAGAAGGCCTGGAGCGCGCCCAGATAGGTCGGTGCCGTCACCACGACCTTGTCGCCGGGCGAGATCAGGAGCTTGCCCAGGAAGTCGAGGCCCTGCTGGGAGCCGTTGGTGACCAGGATCTCGTCGCGGGCCATGGCGCAGCGGCCTGCGATCCAGTCGCGGAGCGGCGTGTACCCCTCGGAGATCGTGTACTGGAGGGCCGTCGCGGCAAGGCTGTTGGACTGGAGGACCCGCTCGTGGGCACGCAGGATCGCATCGCGCGGGAAAAGATCAGGGTCCGGAATGCCGCCCGCGAAGGAAATGACGTCAGGCTGGTCGATCAGCTTCAGCAGCTCGCGGATCTCGGAGGCCGTCACGCCGGCCATGCGCGGCGCAAAGAGACCGTTCCAGTCAAGCGGCAAGGCGGTTCCTCCCGGTGCTTGTCTTGTTCGTCTGCCCCGCAGAAAAGAAGAAGACCGCAGCCGGGTCAACCCCCGGAAAGCGAAGGTCGGCCACGCGGCTCCGCGCAGACGAAAAAGGCGCCCCGCTCGCGCGGGGCGCCGCTCTTCGCTGGAAGGACCTGACCTGCGGTCAGGCGGCCTTCTGCTCGATCGCCTGGGGCGTGCCGGCAGCGGTCTCAATGCGGATGCTGCGGGGCTTCAGCGTCTCCGGGATCTCGCGCACGAGCTCCACATGGAGGAGGCCGTTCTCCAGATGCGCGCCCAGCACCTTGATGTGGTCGGCAAGCTGGAAGCGGCGCTCGAAGGCCCGGCCCGCGATGCCGCGGTACAGGAACTGGCCCTGCTCCGTCTCCTTCTTGTTCCGGCCCGCGATCACCAGGGTGTTCTCCTGGCTGGTGATCTCGAGATCCTCGGCGCCGAAGCCCGCAACCGCCATGGTGATGCGGTAGGCGTCCTCGCCGGTCTTCTCGATGTTGTAGGGAGGATAGGAGACGGTGGAATCGTCCGCCTTGAGCGCCGTCTCAAGCAGGCGCGTCATGCGGTCGAAGCCGATGGTCGAGCGGAACAGCGGCGAAAGATCATAGCTACGCATGGGATCATATCCTCCTGAGAGCGATATCGCCATCCGGGGCACCTTTACGGTCGCACCCTTCGGCATGGGATCGGCGGCCCCGATTGGGCATCCGCCGACGCTCCTGGATATAGGCGCGCCAATCGGGGGTTCAAGAGGTCGGATTCGTGACGGGCGGGTTGATCCGCCGGCGGCTGCGCGGGCAGCCTTTGCACGGGTGCGGGCGCGCTGAACGCCTTGTTAAGTTCGCCGTGACGACCATGTCCGTGTTAGGCGGGCCCGACCGGAGGGGTATGGCTGGTGGAAGCGTCGACCTTCTTCAACCGCACCTATGACGACGCCATGGCGCTGCTCGTGGAGGCGAGGAACTACATCGCCTATCAGGAGGCGGCCGACCAGCGCGGCCTGCCGCCCGGCGTGCGGCTGCAGGTCAGCTACGAATCACTCCGGGTCACCAGTCGCCTCACGCAGGTGATGGCGTGGCTGCTTGCCCAGAAGGCGGTGCATGCCGGAGAACTGACGATGGAGCAGGTTGCGACGGAGGAATACGCGCTGGCGGGTGGCGCCGTCTGCAGCGACGAGTCCGGCCCGGACAACGAGCAGCTTCCCGCCGGACTGCGCAGCCTGCTCGAGCGCAGCCACAAGCTCTACATGCGCGTCGCTCGGCTGGACGAGCAGGTCCGCCGCGCTGTGGCATAGCGCCGCACCGCGCGCCGGCGGCCGGGACATCCCCCGGAAAAGGAAGAGGCGCCCGGCCGAAGGCCGGGCGCCTCGATGCGTTGCGGACGCCGTGCCTTACTTCTTCAGGCCGAAACCGGCGTAGCGCTTGTTGAACTTGGCGATCTGGCCGCCGGTGTCCAGCAGCTTCTGCACGCCGGTCCATGCCGGATGCGACTTGGGATCGATGTCCAGGCGGAGCGTGTCGCCGGCCTTGCCCCAGGTCGTCCGGGTCTTGAACGAGGATCCGTCGGTCATGACGACGTTGATCTCGTGATAGTCCGGATGGATATCCTGCTTCATGCCCTGGGCTCCCGAAAAACGAGCCGGCCTTATACAGGACGGGTGGGGGCGAGGCAAGGGCGTATCCGCGAAATCCCGCCGTGGCGGCGGGCGCGGGGACGGCCGGACGGGCGGCCTTTCCTTGGCGCATCGGCCCCCGCTTGCTATACCGCGGGGTCCCTTGGGGCTTAACGTTCAGGAAAGGCTAGCACCTTGGTGTTCCGCGAGCCCTCCCGCGATCTGCCCGGCCCGGCGACGGGCACGCCGCCTGCGCGCCGCGATCTCTCTCCGCTGCGCCGGCTGCTGCCGTTCCTCAGGCCCTACGGCCTGGCGGTCGCGGGGGCCTCGGCCTCGCTGGTGGTGGCTGCCGGCACCGTGCTCGGCGTGGGGTCGGGGCTGCGCGTGCTGGTCGACCGGGGCCTCGCCGCAGGCGATCCGGGCTTCCTTGACCGCGCGCTTCTGGGCCTGCTGGCGGTGATCGTGCTGATGGCCGGGGCGACCTTCGGCCGCTTCTATCTCGTCTCCTGGCTGGGCGAGCGGGTGGTGGCCGACATCCGCCGCGCCATCTTCGACCATGTGGTCCGGCTGAGTCCGTCCTTCTTCGAGACGACCCGCACCGCCGAGGTGCTGTCGCGCCTGACCGCCGACACAACGCTGCTGCAGTCCGTCGTCGGCTCCACCGTGTCCGTCGCGCTGCGCAACCTCCTTCTGCTGATGGGCGGCGTCGTGATGCTGATGCTGACCTCGCCCAAGCTGACGGGCCTGGTCCTGCTGGTGGTCCCGCTGGTCGTCCTGCCCATCGTTGTCTTCGGGCGGAAGGTGCGCGCGCTCTCGCGCGAGAGCCAGGACCGCATCGCCGATGTCGGCGTGCATATCGACGAGACGCTGGGGGCGATCCGGACCGTCCAGGCCTATGTCCAGGAGGCGCGGGAGCGAGAGCGCTTCGCCGGGCGCGCCGAGGCCGCCTTCGCCGTCGCCGTGCGCCGGATCCGCGCCCGGGCCTGGCTGACCGTCGCGGTGATCGTCCTGGTCTTTGGCGCGATCGGCGTCATCCTGTGGATCGGCGGGCACGACGTGCTGGCCGGGCGCATCAGCGCGGGGGACCTCTCGGCCTTCGTCTTCTACAGCGTCGTGGTCGCCGGGTCCTTCGGCGCCATCAGCGAGGTGATGGGCGATCTCCAGCGTGCCTCGGGCGCCACCGAGCGCCTGTTCGAGCTGCTGGACACCAATCCCGAAATCACCGCACCGGCGGCGGCGCAGCCGCTGCCGGAGCCGCCGCTGGGTGCCGTGGCGTTCGAGGACGTGCGCTTCCACTACCCCTCGCGCCCCGGCGATGCGGCGCTGGAGGGATTCTCGCTGGACGTCCGCCCCGGCGAGACGGTGGCGCTGGTCGGGCCCTCGGGCGCCGGCAAGACCACGGTCTTCCAGCTTCTGCTGCGCTTCTACGACCCGCAGGCGGGACGCGTCCTGCTGGACGGCGTGGACCTGCGCCGGGCCGATCCGCTGGCCGTGCGTGCGCGGCTCGGCCTCGTTCCGCAGGATCCCATGATCTTCTCGGCCAGCGCGCGGGAGAACATCCGCTACGGCCGTCCCGCGGCCAGCGACGCCGAGGTGCGCCGGGCCGCCGAATCCGCCAACGCGCTGGCCTTCCTGGAGGCGCTGCCCCAGGGGCTCGACACTTATCTCGGCGAGAAGGGCGTTCGTCTTTCCGGCGGGCAGCGCCAGAGGATCGCCATCGCGCGGGCAATCCTGAACGATCCCCGCGTCCTGCTTCTGGACGAGGCGACCTCCGCCCTCGACGCCGAGAGCGAGCGCCTGGTGCAGGACGCGCTGGAGCGCCTGATGCGCGAGCGCACCACGCTGATCATCGCACATCGCCTGGCGACCATCCTGAACGCCGACCGCATCGCCGTCATGGAGGGCGGCCGGATCGTCGCAACAGGCACCCATGACGAACTCGTGAGGGCCGGTGGCCTTTATGGGCGCCTGGCGGCCCTGCAGTTCGATCGCGCCGGGACTTCTGCTATGGTGGAGCCGGGGCCGCGCCGGGCGACCCTCTAGCCGCGCGCTTGGCGCCGGCATCCAACGCCGACCCAGGAACGAGGACGCGCAATCGTGGACAACGGCACCCGCATCGGACGTTCCGGCAATACGCCTGTCCGCCCCGACATCGGCCGCGGGCGGCCCGCCGCGCCCGGCGGCGCGGCCGAGCCCCTGGCGGGCGGTCCTGCGCCGCGCGGCCAGCGGATCCCGTCGCTGCGCCAGATCGCAAGCCTGCTGATCGACGGCGTGCTGACCTTGCCGCGCGGCTATCGGCGTGGCACCTATCTCGACCTGCTGGTCTGAACCCGGGCGCTGGCTTCAGCGCTGGTCGAACTTGATCTCGATCCGGCGGTTGCGCGCGAAGGCCGTCTCGGTGTTGCCGGCCTCCAGCGGCTGGAACTCCGCGAAGCCCGCCGCCGCCAGCCGCTCCGGCGGGATCCCCTGCTCGCGCAGGGCGTTCACGACGGCGATGGCGCGCGCGGTCGACAGCTCCCAGTTCGACGGGAACTGCGGGGTGTTGATGGGCCTCAGATCCGTGTGGCCGTCGACGCGCAGCACCCAGTTCACGTCCGGCGGGATGGTCCCGGCGATCTCCAGCAGAGTCTGGGCCAGCTTCGCGAGCTCGTCGCGGCCGCGGTCCTCCAGCATAGCCGAGCCGCTGTTGAACAGCACCTCCGACTGGAAGACGAAGCGGTCGCCGACGATGCGGATGTCCGGACGGGCGCCCAGTGCCTCGCGCAGGCGGCCAAAGAACTCCGAGCGGTAGCGGTTCAGCTCCTCGACCTTGCTGGCGAGCGCCACGTTCAGGCGGCGGCCGAGATCGGCGATCTGCGTCTGCTGGTCGCGGGTCCGGGCCTCCGAAGCGCCCAGGACCGCGTTGATCGCCGCGAGCTGGTTGCGCAGCTCGGCGATCTGGCGGTTCAGCAGGTCGACCTGCTGGCGCGCCTGCTCGTTCGCCGTCCGCGATGCGCCGAGCTCGTCCTCCAGCGCGCCGATGCGCGTCTCGCGCGTCTCCACCTCGCGCTGGGCCAGCATGGTGCGCTCGGCCTCGCTCGCGACCTGGGCCTCCAGGCTCCTGCTGCGGTCCCGAAGCGCCCCGAGCTCGGCAAGGAGGCGGTCGCGGTCCTCGCGCGTGAGGCGCAGGTCCTCGCCCGTCCGGGCCTGCGCCTGCTCGGCCTGTTCGCGCGCCGTGCGGTTCTGATCCGCCAGTGTCGTCAGTGCCGCCACTTGGCCCTCGAGCTGCTGGCGCACCTCGCGGAGCTGGCGGATGTCGGCTTCGAGCCCCGCGATCTGGCGGAGCTGCATCTCGATCTTGCCGCGGTCCGCCTCGATCACCCTGTAGGCGTCCTCGAGCTGCTGGGACACCTGGGCCAGGTCGCCCGCGTTGCGGTCGGCGCGCCCGGTGAGCGCGCCGAGGCGCGCCTCCAGCGTATCGCGCTGTGCCCGCGCCTCGGCGAGGCTGGTGACCAGCCGGTCGCGCTCCAGCGTCGAGGACTGCAGCTCGACCGAGAGCTGCCCGATATTCGTGCGCAGGTCCGCATTGGCCTCGCGCTCCATGGCCAGCAGCTCGCCGAGCTCGGCGAGCTGCCGGTTCAGGCGCGTCAGTGCCTGGTCGCGGCCGTTCAGGCTCGTCGACAGGTAGGCCTGGGCCACCACGAAGACCATCAGCACGAAGATGACGACGATCAGCAGGTTCGACAGGGCGTCGACCCAGACCGGCCAGGCGTCGGCCCGCGCGACGCCGCGCCTTCCGATGCTGCCAGCCATCGCTCAGTCCTCCCCGGCCGTCATCGCGGCGGCTCCTCGGCCAGGGCCGCGATGGTGCGGGCCAGCAGCTTGATCTCGCTGCGGATCTCGTGCGTCGCCTGGGCGCGGCCGGCCGTCGCCTCCTCCAGGATGCGGGACGCGTAGACGTCCAGGTTTCGGATGTGCTGGCGCGTCGCCTCGTCCATGCCGAAGCTGTGGCCGGCGCCCAGCACGTCCGACAGCCGCTGCAGAAGCGGGCGCAGCTCCACCTGGCTCTCGGCCAGCCGGAGCATCAGCGTCTGCTCCGTGCGCATCTGGTCGGTCAGGGCCGAGAGCTTTTCGGTCAGGGCCATCAGGTTTGCGTTGCTGTGGCGGCGTCCTTCCTCGCTCTGCGCCACGGTGCGCTGCAGGATGTCGAGATTGTCGGCGGTCTGCTCCAGAAGCGCCTGAAGATAGGCCGGCACCGGCGCCTCGCCTTCGGTGCCCACGATGCCGCTGGACAGCCGGGCCTGCCCGGCAAGCCAGTCCTCGAGCGCGGTGTAGAACCGGCTCATGGCGAGGCCAGCCTGGAGATCGAGGAAGCCGACCACCAGCGACCCTGCGAGGCCGAAGAGCGATGCGCTGAAGGCCGTCCCCATGCCGGCGAGCGGTGCCGACAGCCCCTGCTGGAGCTGGCCGAACATCTCGCCCATGTCGCCGGTGCCCTGGAGGTTCAGCCCGCCGATCACGCTCGCGACCGAGCCGATGGTGTTGATCAGGCCCCAGAAGGTGCCGAGCAGTCCCAGGAAGATGAGAAGACCGGTCAGATAGCGCGACAGCTCGCGTCCCTCGTCCAGCCGGGCGCTGATGCCGTCCAGGACCGAGCGCATCGAGATCGCAGAGATCGACAGCCGTGCATGGCGGTCTCCCAGCATCCGGGCCAGCGGCGCCAGCAGCGCCGGCTCGGGGGCTGCCCTTCCTGCGGCCGGACCGCCCTCGCGCACGCGCTCGATCCAGTCGACCTCGGGCCGCAGGATCAGAACCAGGCGGAAGGTGTAGACGATGCCGAGCAGCAGCACGGCCAGGATCACGCCGTTCAGCCCGGGATTGACCATGAAGGCCGTGGAGATCGTCGGGAAGAGCGCCCCGGCGATGCCGATCACGATCAGCAGGAACAGTCCCATGCGGGCGAGATACCGGCGGGGATCCGGCATGGGCGCCGCGGGCACGGCATCCGTCCGGTGAAGGGTGGCCTGGGTCCGGGTGGAGAGCGTCATCAGTTCACCACTACGAGATCGACGCGGTCGGGAGGGCCGCCCTCTGTGCGGGCGCCCATGGCGCGCACGTCGATGCGCGTTCCGCGGATGCCCTGGCTCATCAGATAGTCACGCACCGCGACGGCCCGGGACAGCGAGAGCCGCCGCGCGTCACGGTCCTCGGGCCGGGCGGCGCCGGCATAGGCGGTGAGCCGCAGGCGGGCATCTGGTTCCGCCGCGAGGCGCGCGGCCAGACCCGTCAGGAGTTCGTGGTCCGCCGGCTCCAGCGCTTCTGACCCGCCCTGGAAGAGCAGGCGGAACTCGCGCCCCGGCGGGATCGCGACGGGACGGCCGGGCCCGCGGTCGGGCGGCGGGGCGGCGGTCGGCCGCGCGGCGGAGGGCAGGGGGGGCACGCCGCCGACGGTGGGCGGAGGCGCGGGCATCGCCGTATGGCCTGTCCCGGGCGGTGCGGGGACCGCCCCGCCGGGTCGTGCCGAAGGATCGAGGGCGCCCGGCGGCGGGATCGGGATCGCAAGGTCGGGCTGCGCGGGTGCGCGGCCGGCATCCAGCGGCGGCGCGGGCCGCACGGCCCGCGGAGCCGGAACGGCCGGCGAGGGAAGTGGGGTACGCTCGGGGACCGGCAGCGCCTGCGGCGGCTGGCTGCCCGGTGCGGCGGGCGCGGCGGGCTTGCGGGAAGGCAGGGGAACTGGCTCCGCCGAGGGGGAGCTCTGCTGCGCGGCCGCGTCCTGGGCGGCGGCAGGGGACGATAGCATCCCCGCGCAAATAAGGACCGTCAGGGCAAGCATCGCCGCAGCCGATCGGTCGCGGCGCGTGTGGCGGTCTCGTTCGATGCGGCGCCGCATGGTGTCGGCCGTGCCTCCGGCAAAGGTCGCGGCCCGGCGCTGGGCCGGACCCACCATATCGGAAGCGGCACTCCGGGAACAACCCGTACGGGCGGAGCCTTCGCCGCCCGGACGGGGTGCCTTCATCAGCCGGCCGAGGGGGCCTGCGGCCGGGGCGCAACCCGGGGTTTTGCCGCGCTCTTCAGCAGGCGGAGCAACTGCAGGTGCATCTGGTCGTTGGCGGCCAGGACGCTGCCCGTGCCCAGCGGGTCGCGGGCGCCGTTGATCTCGGTCACGAATCCCCCGGCCTCGGACACGATCAGCATGCCGGCGGCCATGTCCCAGGGCGCAAGCCCCGTCTCCCAGAACCCGTCGTACCGGCCGGCCGCCACATAGGCGAGGTCCAGCGCCGCCGAGCCGAATCGGCGGATGCCGGCGACCTCGGGCATGATCGCCCCGAGCTGCGCCAGGAAGGCCGGCGAATCACCCCTGCCCTTGAAGGGGGTCCCGGTCGCGATCACCGCGTCCTCGAGCTTCCGGCGCCCGGAGACGCGCAGGCGGGTGTGGTTCACGAAGGCGCCGCCGCCCTTCTCCGCCCAGAACAGCTCGTCCCGGATCGGGTCGTAGACGACGCCGGCGAGCACCTCGCCGTCCTTCTCGGCGGCGATGGAGATCGACCAGTGCGGCAGGCCGTGCAGGAAGTTCGTGGTGCCGTCGAGGGGGTCGACGATCCAGCGATGCCCGTCACGGCCCTGCGTCTCGCCGGACTCCTCCATGAGAAAGCCGAAGTCGGGCCGCGCGCGCTGAAGCTCGGCCCGCAGGATATCCTCCGCCTTGCGGTCGGCGGCCGAGACGAAATCGGCCGGCCCCTTGCGCGAGACCTGGAGCTGCTCGACCTCGCCGAAGTCGCGCACGAGGCCGCGGGCCGCCTTGTCGGCGGCCTTGGCCATCACGTTGATCAGCGCTGATCGCGTCGCCATTCCGATGTCAGTCCTTGGCCCGCTCCAGGTACTCGCCGGTCGAGGTGTCGACCACGATCCGGGTGCCGGACTCGATGTGCGGCGGCACCATCACGCGCTCGCCGTTCTCGAGCTTGGCGGGCTTGTACGAGGAGGAGGCCGTCTGACCCTTCACCACCGGGTCGGCCTCGACGATCTGGAGCGTCACGGTCTGCGGCAGCTCGACGCCGAGGGGCGAGCCCTCGTGGCTCTGCACCGTGACCTTCATGCCCTCCTGCAGGAAGACGGCGGGATCGCCGATCACGTCCCGCGGGATCACGATCTGCTCGAAGCTCTCGTTGTCCATGAAGGTGAAGTTGTCGCCCTCGGAGAACAGGAACTGCATCTCGTGCTCGTCCAGGCGCGCGCGCTCGACCGTCTCCTGGGTGCGGAAGCGTTCGATGTTCTTGTTGCCCGTGCGAGCGTCCTTCATCTCGAGCTGGATGAAGGCGCCGCCCTTGCCGGGCTGGACGATCTGGGTCTTGGTGATCACCCAAAGCTTGCCGTTGTGCTCGAGCACGTGGCCGGGGCGCATCTGGTTGGCGTTGACCTTCATGGCCGTCTACCGATCTTGTCTTGGCTCTGGAATCGAGGCGCGGACCGTATCAGGTTGACCGCAGCCGTTCAACTCGCGGTCTGCCCGACGTCCTTTGCCGGCGCCCGCGGTCGGATCCGCGGCCCGATTGCCCAAGAACAGGCGGGGAGTTCAGCCGTTGCCCAGAGCCGACGCGTCCCGTGCGCCATGGTGGCGCCCCGACGTCTTCGCGCGCCGCCGCGGTGCGCTCGAGGCCCGCGTGCGGATCCGCAGGGCGGTGCGCTCCTATTTCGACGAGCGCGGCTTCCTCGAGGTCGAGACGCCGGCGCTTCAGGTCTCGCCCGGCATGGAGCCGCATCTCAAGGCCTTCTCCACGGTGCTTGAGGGACCGAATCCCGACGACGTGCAGACGCTGCATCTGCACACCTCGCCCGAGTTCGCGATGAAGAAGCTGCTGGTGGCCGGGGTCGAGCGGCTCTACCAGCTCGCGCCGGTGTACCGGAACGGCGAGCGTTCGGACACCCACAGCCCCGAGTTCACGATGCTGGAGTGGTACCGGGCGGGCGCTACCTACCGCGACCTGGTCGAAGACTGCCGCGGACTCGTACAGGCCGCGACGCGGGCGGCCGGGGCCGACCGCCTGCGCGGGCGGGGCGGGGAGAGCGATCCCTTCGGCGACTGGGAGATTCTCGGCGTGGCCGAGGCCTTCGCGCGCCATGCCGACATCGACCTGCTGGCGACCGCTCCCGATCCGCGCGCCCCCGATCGCGACATGCTGGCGTGCGAGGCCGCACGCATCGGAATCGCGCCCCATGACGGCGACAGCTGGGAGGACCTGTTCTTCCGCATCGCGTTCGAGCGTATCGAGCCGCATCTGGGCTTCGGGCGGCCGACCGTACTGATCGACTATCCCGTCAGCATGGCCGCGCTGTCCCGCCCCAAAGCGGATGACCCGCGCCTGGCCGAGCGGTTCGAGCTCTATGTCTGCGGCATCGAGCTGGCGAACGCCTTCGGCGAACTGACGGATCCCGCGGTGCAGCGGGCCCGGTTCGAGGCCGATATGGCGCTGAAGGAGCGGCTCTACGGCGAGCGCTTCCCCATCGACGAGGACTTCCTGGCCGCGCTGTCCCACGGCATGCCGGACAGCGCGGGAATCGCGCTGGGCTTCGACCGCCTCGTGATGCTGTGCACGGGGCAGGATGCCATCGACGACGTGCTGTGGGCGCCGGTCGCTCGGCCGACGCATGGCGGGCGGGGCGACTGACGCGCGCCGGCATGATACTGGCGCGGGCTTGGCGCGGGCCGGGGCAACGCAGGCCCCATGCCGCTGTTGCTGGTCTCACAGGCTAGCAGCGGAGTGCGCGGCATGGACGAGAGGGAAGGCAGGGATCGCGGGCTGCCCGGGACGGCGCGGGGACCGGCGAAGCCGGAGGCGGCGGCCGGGATCCCCACGGGCGATGCGATCACCGGCGATCCGGGGGCAGGCGTCGCGAATCCGGCCGGCACGGCGACAGGGATCGGCGGGTCCGGTGGCGACAGCCGCGGCGGGCCGGAGAGCGCCGGCGGCATCGGGCGGGCGAAGGCGGCGCTGGGCGGCTCCGGCGGCGAAGGGCCGGCCGCCGACGTGACCGCGGGCGGGCCGGCGACGCCTGCAGGGGGGCGCACCGACGGCATCGGCAGCACCGGCGTGACCGGGATGGGAAGCAGCGCCATGGGCCATCCCTCCGACGCGACAGCAGGTGACACCGGGGGGCGCGACATCCCTCCGAGCGTCTCCGAGCGGGCGCAGGGCGTGACCTCGCAGCGCGAGGTGGGGATCATGGGCGATGCCGGCCTCGCGCGCGAGGCGGCGCTGCCGGACTCGGGCGCGGGCCCCTCGCTCCAGACGGGCGCGCAGGGCTCCGGCTCGACCACGGACGTGCCCGGCGGGCGCGAGATCCTGGGCCACGGGGCCGGAACGACGGGTGGAACGCCGGGAACCGGGATCGGCGGGACCAACACGCCGCCGGCGCCCGAGGTCCAGGCGGGAATCCGTGGCGCCGGCGCCCGCGACGCCGGGCGCAAGGACGAGGCCTGAGATCCCGTCAGAGACCGTCGAGGGGCAGCTTCAGGTACCGAAGTCCATTGTCGTCGGGCTTCGGGAGCTGTCCCGCCTCGATGTTGACCTGGATCGAGGGGATGATCAGGGCGGGCATGCCCAGCGTGCGGTCGCGCTCGGTCCGCATGGCCACGAACTGATCCTCGGATATGCCGTCATGGGTGTGGATGTTGGCGGACCGCTGCGCTGCGACGGTGGTCTGCCAGGCGATCTCGCGGCCGTTCGGCTGATAGTCGTGGCAGACGAACATGCGCGTCTCCGGCGGCAGCGCCAAAAGGCGCCGGATCGAGCCGTAGAGCTCGTGTGCCGAGCCGCCGGGAAAATCGCAGCGTGCGGTCCCTCCGTCGGGCATGAACAGCGTGTCGCCGACGAACACCGCGTCGCCGATATAGTAGGAGACGGAATCCGGCGTGTGGCCTGGGGTCGCGATCACGCGGCCCTCTGCCGATCCGACGCGGAAGGTCTCGCCGTCCCTGAACAGGTGGTCGAACTGGCCGCCGTCCTGGCGGAACTCCGGCGGCATCGCGTAGACGCCGGCGAAGCGCTTCTGCACCTCGACCACACGCCGGCCGATGCCGACAGTGCCGCCGAGCTCCTTGCGCAGATAGGCCGCGGCGCTCAGGTGGTCGGCATGGACATGGGTCTCGAGGATCCAGGCGACCGAGAGCCGCCGGGCGCGAACGAAGGCGGCAATCCCGTCGGCGAAGGCCGTGCTGGTGCGTCCCGAGGCATAGTCGAACCCCAGGACGGGATCGATGATCGCCGCCGATCCGCCGTCCCCGTCGAAGACGACGTAGGACAGCGTGGAGGTCGGCTTGTCGAAGAACGCTTCCACGATGACGGGCATCGCTCTCGTTCCATCGTTCCGGCGGACCGTATGGGCCGCGCGGCGGGCAGCCCGCCGCGCGGCGGCGCCAGGGCCCCCGGGGCGCCGCGTGGCGCTCCGCCCCAGGGCCGGCACATGCTCGATATTACGCGGTCGGCTGCTTCACGACACGAAGATAGGGCTTCAGCGTCTTGAACCCCTGGGGGTACTTCTCCCGGGCCTGCTCGTCGGAGACCGAGGTCGGGATGATCACGTCGTCCCCCGGCCGCCAGTTCACAGGGGTGGCGACGTTGTGGACCGCGTTGAGCTGGAGCGCGTCCAGAAGCCGCAGCACCTCGTCGAAGTTGCGGCCGGCGCTCATCGGGTAGGTGAGCATCGCCTTGATCTTCTTGTCGGGGCCGACGATGAAGACCGAGCGCACGGTCGCGTTGTCCACCGCGGTGCGCCCGTCCGAGGTGTTGCCGGCGCCCTCGGGAAGCATGTCGTAGAGCTTCGCGACCTTCAGCTCGGGGTCGCCGATCATCGGGTAGTTGACCGCGTGTCCCTGGGTCTCCTCGATGTCGCTGGCCCAGCGCGAATGATTCGTCACGGGGTCGACGCTGAGACCGATGATCTTGGTCCCGCGCCTGTCGAACTCCGGCTTCAGCCCGGCCATATAGCCGAGCTCGGTGGTGCACACCGGCGTGAAATCCTTCGGGTGCGAGAACAGGATCGCCCAGCCGTTGCCGATCCATTCATGGAAATCTATCGTTCCCTGCGTGGTCTCGGCCGTGAAGTTCGGTGCTTCGGAATTGATCCTGAGAGACATTGCATCCTCCTCGTTCTGCCATTTGCGGGACTTTTGCAGCCCGGTCGCGCGTCACCGTTGCAGGCGGCGATATTCGCCCCGCGTCAGGGGCGGCGTCAACGCGTTCGCCGCCCCTCGATACAGATTCTTGTGGAGAATGTCGCGTATTAACGAATTACGTTTGTAATTAAGCCTTCGGCTCGAAGCTGAGGGCGGCACCGTTCATGCAGTAGCGCAGCCCCGTGGGCTGCGGCCCGTCGTCGAAGACATGGCCGAGATGGCCGCCGCAATCGGCGCAGTGCACCTCAATCCGGACCATGAAGAAGCTGCGGTCCTCCGTCGTGCCGACCGCTTCGGGAATGGGTTCCCAGAAGCTGGGCCAGCCCGATCCGCTTTCGAACTTGGCATCGGATTCGAACAGCGGCTTTCCGCAGCCCGCGCAGTGGAAGGTGCCGGGCCGGTGCTCCTCGTTCAGTGGGCTGGAGCCGGGCGCCTCGGTTCCGTGCTGGCGGAGCACCCGGAACTGATCGGGCGAGAGGGTCGCGCGCCATTCCGCCTCGGTCCTGCGCACGGGATAGCTCTCGTCGCTCTCATGCGACTTTCCGAACAGCCGCGCCGTAAGTCCGCCCAGGCCGGTCTTGCTCATGGGGATCCTCCTTGCTCAGGGACGCCGATCCATATGGGAACTCCGCCGTCCCGGCGGCAGGGGGCAGGGGCAGGGATCAGGAGGCGGCAGAGATGGCGGCGTTGAACTCCCTAACGGCCGCGTCCGGTCCCCGCGGGTGGTTCCAGACCGCGGAGATCGCGCAGAGGAAGTCGGCACCGCTCCGCACCAGCGGCGCGCAGTTCGCCGGCGTGATCCCGCCTATCGCGACGCAGGGAACCTCGAACAGCTCGGCCCACCAAGCCAGCAGCTCGATCTCGGCGACGTCGCCGGCATCGGGCTTCGTGGAAGTCGGGAACATGGGGCCGAAGGCCACATAGTCGGCGCCATCCTCGGCCGCCACCATGGCCAGATGGCGCGAGCCCTGGCACGACACGCCGACGATCGCATCGGGTCCCACGATGCGGCGGGCATCGCGGTAGGGGGTGTCGTCCTGCCCGACATGGACGCCGTCACAGCCGAGCTCGCGGGCGAGGTCGGGGCGGTCGTTCATCAGGAACGCGACATCCGATGCCTGCGCGATGGGCATCAGGATCTCGGTCGCGCGGCGGATCGCGTCGTCGGGAACGTCCTTGAGGCGGAGCTGGAGGCAGGCAACGTCGCCCGCCCCGAGAGCCCGCCGGAGATCCTCGGAGAAGGCCGCCGGCTCGAAAGCCGGCGGCGTGATCAGGTAGAGACGGCAGTCGGCCAAGGGGCCGGTCACTCCTTGCCCTGATAGATACGCACCAGGCGGTCGAGCAGCACCAGGGCATCCTCGCGCGGGCGCTGGAAGGCATTGCGCCCGATGATCGAGCCGTTGCCGCCGCCGTCGCGGATCGCTCGGGCGTCCTCGAAGACCGAATCCTCGCCCTTCATGGCGCCGCCCGAGAAGACCACGATGCGGCGGCCGTTGAAGGACGACTGCATGACGTGCTTCACGCGGTCGGTCAGCGTGCCGATCGGGATGTTCTGGCTCTGGTAGACCTTCTTGGCCTCGGCGTTCTCGAGGTGGTCGGTCGGCAGCTTCACCTTGATGATGTGCGCGCCGAGCAGCGCCGCCATGTGGGCGGCATAGGCGATCACGTCGACCGCCAGCTCGCCGTCCTTGGAGAGGGCGCCGCCGCGGGGATAGGACCAGATCACGGTGGCGATGCCGTATTCCTTGGCCTCGGCCGACAGCTCCCGGATCTCCTCGTACTGGTCGTACATCGCGTCCGAGCCGGGATAGATCGTGAAGCCGATCGCCGACGCGCCGAGGCGGACGGCGTCGAGGACCGAGCCGGTCACGGCCTGGTCGGCGCCTTCCTTGGTGCGCGAGAGGCTGTTTGCGCTGTTCAGCTTCAGGATCGTGGGGATCTGGCCGGCCGTGACGTCGGCCGCGGCCTCCAGCGGGCCGAGCGGGGCCGCGTAGGCGCTGAGGCCCGCGTCGATCGCGAGCTGCGGGTGGTACTTGGGGTCGTAGCCGGCCGGGTTGGCGGCGAAGCTGCGCGCCGGGCCGTGCTCGAAGCCCTGGTCGACCGGCAGGATGACCAGCTTGCCCGTCCCGCCGAGCCGGCCTTCCATCAGGATGCGGGCCAGGTTGGCGCGGGTCGCCGGGTTGTCGCTCTCGTAGTTCGCGAGGATCTCTTTGACGCGGCGGGTGAGCTTCATGATCCCTTGTATCCCCGGTTCCGGTTTTTCGAAGGTGCGGCCCTCATAGCCCGCTGCGGTGCGCATTGCAACGCCGCCCGTCCCCTTTTTCGGTGTTACCTCAGCAGCCAGAGGCGGCACGCCTCGAGGGCGTCGCGGCGCCCCCGCAGATCGAGGCCTCCGGCGCAGGGGGTATGTAGGCGGGCGCCCTGGGCCTCGGCGATGGCCCGCACCCGCTCCAGCAGATCGGGCTTGCCGGCTAGCGCCACGTCCGGCACGCCTGCGCGCAGGGCTGCCAGCGCGGCACCCGGCCGGTCCGCGCAGTCGAGCACCGCGGTGACCGGCACCTCCGGAAACTCCCGCCTTCCGTCCTCGATGAGCGCACGGAACCAGGCGCCGCCGCCATGGCATCCGGCGCCGGGCGCGCTGCAGAGCCGCACCCCGACGCCAAGCGAGGCCGCGGCGCCCAGGGCTGCGCGGACCTCGGCCGAGCCATGCACCAGGATCGGCCTGTCCGCGTTGACCTCGTGCACGCTTCCCTCTAGCACCGCTCGACATGCTCCCCGGGACCGACTCGGGGGCGCCACGCCGCGAGCCGCATGACCGACCGAGCCGACGCCGAAACCCGCCCCGCGACCGCTGCCCGGATGCCCGGACTCGCGACCCGGATCTGGGGCATGCCCTACCTGCTGCTGATGGTGCCGCCGCTGGCCTGGGCCGGCAATGCCGTAATCGGCCGGGCCGTAGCAGGGCAGGTGCCGCCGGTGGGGCTCGCCTTCTGGCGCTGGATCCTCGCCTTCCTGCTGATCATGCCCCTGGCCTGGCCCCATCTGCGCCGCGACCTGCCGGTGCTGAGGGCACGCTGGGGGCTCGTGCTTGTGCTGTCGGCGCTGGGCATCGCGGTCTTCAACACCTTCCTCTACATCGGCCTGAAGCAGACGGCGGTGGTGAACGCCGTGATGATGCAGTCGACCATGCCGGTGCTGATCGTGCTGATGAGCTTTGCGCTCTTCGCCGAACGCGTCGGCGTCCTCCAGGGGCTGGGAATCCTGGTCTCGTTGGCGGGCGTCCTGGCCATCGCCACGCGCGGCGATCCGGACGTCCTGCACTCGCTGAACCTCAATCCCGGCGATCTCTGGGTCTTCGCGGCGGTCGTCTGCTATGCCGGCTACACGGCGCTGCTGCGCAAGCGTCCCGCTACCAATCCCTTCAGCTTCGTCGCGCTGACCTTCGGGGTCGGCGCCCTGATCCTGCTGCCCTTCTATGTCTGGGAGAGCCTGACGGTGCAGGCCATGCGCCCCGACTTCGCCAGCCTGGCGGCGGTCGGCTACGTCGCGGTCTTCGCCTCGATCCTGGCCTATCTCTGCTACAACCGCTCGGTCGAACTGCTGGGCCCGAACCGGACCGGCCTCTCGATTCACCTGGTTCCGGTCTTCGGCAGCGTGATGGCGGTTGTCTTCCTCGGCGAGAGCATGCACGGCTATCACGCCGTGGGAATCGCTCTGATCGCGCTCGGCATTGCAATGGCGAGCCGGAAGACCCGCTGAGCGGGAGCCGCGCCGCGCTGCGCGGCCGCCGTCCCGGCCGTCTCCCCTTACACCGCGATCAGCGCATAGGGCCGGCCACCGATCTTGGGGATCTGGGCCGCGACGTTGTAGACCGGCGTGCCGCCGGGGGTCTTTCCCTCGAAGCTGCCGTGATGGGCATGGCCGTGCACGACCGCGGAGATGCCGTCGAACCGGTCGATGGTCTCGGCCAGGCGCGAGGAGCCCAGGAAGGGGAAGATCTCCCGCGGCTCGCCTTCCACCGTGGCGGCGATCGGCGCGTAGTGCAGGACGACGACCTTTCTTTCGGTGTCGAGATTCTGCAGCGCGTTCTCCAATCGCATGGATTCCGCGGTGGCTTCCTGCACGAAGGTCTTGATGGCTGCCTCGCCGAAGGATCCGAGCATGAACTTGCCGAAGCCGCCGGCGAAGCCCTTCACGCCGGCGAAGCCGACGCCCTTCACGATATGGCTCTCCTCGCCCAGGAACTTGACCCCGGCATCGCCCAGGATGCGCATGACCTCCTCGGGGTTGCCGCATTCATGGTCGTGGTTGCCCAGGACGGCCACCACCGGGATCGAGCACGCCTTCAGGTCCTCGGCCACCATCTCGGCCTCGCGCGGCTTGCCGAGATTGGTCACGTCGCCGCACAGGGCGAGCACGTCGGCACGGTCCGAGATCTCGGCGAACATGTCGCGATAGCGCGTATCGTGCGAGTCCGAGACGTGGATGTCGCCGATCGCCGCGAGCGTGATCAAGCCTTCCAAGCGATGTCTCCGTCAGCTCTGGCCGTCGTGCCGGCCGTCAGTCCTTGGCTCCGGACGTCCGGTCGCCGTCCACGCGGCGTGCGATCTCGGGCCCGTGGTCGACGGGCACGACCGGCACGCCCTCGCCGCGGCCGACCACGTCGGCGAAGCCCCATTGCTTCACGTCGATTTCGTAGTCGTGCGGCGAGAACAACCGGCCGCGGCAGATCTTGATCCGCGCGGTGGGCAGGTCCTCCTGGAGCTTCAGGCGGTCCAGAAGCTCGTCCAGCAGCCAGCGCGGGATGATCTCGCGCTCGCTGGGATAGATGAAGCGGAAGTTCAGGATGTGCATTAGCAGCACTTCCCAGTGCGCCTCCATGTAGCAGAGCAGGCGGTGCCAGTCGATATGCTCATGCTGGCGCAGGATCATGTGCGCGACGTCAGCGCCGTCGTAGCGCTCCCGGTTCTGCACGAAGGCCTTGGAAAAGACCATCTCGGTCGGCGGAACCAGCTTGACCTCGACGCCAAGGACCTCGGCCTTGAAGTTCTCGTCGAACCACTGGTCCGTGATGATACCCAGCCCTGCCGTGGAGTTGAAGATCACGTCGAAGAAGTAGTCACCCTTGTGGACCTTGGCCAGCCAGCGCTCGTCCTCGATCGTTATGGTGAATTCCGGCTTCGGGAAGAGCTGCAGGATGCGCGGGAAGTCGCCGGCCTTGCAGAAGACGTCGATGTCTTTGGTCGGCCGCCTCAGCCCGGTATAGGCGTTGATGGCGTAGGTGCCGGACACCAGGAAGGGCAGCCCCGAGGCCTGGAGGCGGCGAAGGCTCTCCGCATAGAAGGCGATGGCTTCAGGCTGGAGCGAGGCGAGCGTCGGTTCGGCTGTGTCCATTGCGCAGGTCTGGAGCCTCCGGGCCGCCGAGGCGGCGGAACGACAGGTGAAACACCTGCCGCCGCGGACGGGTTCCGCATCCGGTGCGGTTCCACGCGGGGTTGTGATAAAGCTGGGGCATCGCCGTTCCAGGGTATCAGTTTCGAAATTCGCGTGATAATCGGGCTATTCCTCAGTCCGGCGGTCCGCGCCGGGCGCCAGAAAATCAATCCTTCCCCGACGAAAACACGAGAGAAGGAGATCTCATGGCGGAAGTCAGTCCATCGCTCATCCAAGTCATCCACGATGACTTACCACTCTGCTTGGGTGGGGTGAGCTTACTTTAGATTGTCTGTCCTGAAAATCGTCTGAACTGACCGGGCCGACCGAGGCGCCGGACGGGCGACGCATTCCCATCGCATGCACGCCCGGCCGCAGCACCGGGCGGCGTGCCGATCCCATCCGCCGGCCCCGCCGGTCCGGAGATGCGGCCGGCCGCCCATTCCGAGCGGCGGGCACGGCCTTCCCCGTGTCCCGTCCGTCCCAAGCAGAAGAGAGGGAGACACACCCATGGCCACCCTGTGGGTCGGGCCCAACGAGGCCTACAAGAAGCTGTCCAGCGCGATCGCGGCGAGCAGCGCGGGCGACACGATCAATGTCCGTGCCGGCACCTACGTGAACGATTTCGCGACGGTGACGCATGCGCTGAAGATCGTCGGGGTCGGCGGCAAGGCCGTGCTCCAGGCGACCGCGGCGCCGCCCAACGGCAAGGCGATCCTCGTCACCCGCGGCAACGTGGAGATCCAGAACCTGGAGTTCACTGGCGCCCGCGTGCCCGACGAGAACGGCGCCGGCATCCGGCACGAGGCCGGGAACCTCACGGTTCGCGACAGCGTCTTCCGGAACAACGAGAACGGGATCCTGACCTCCGACGTCTCCGGAGCCAAGGTCCTGATCGAGGACAGCACCTTCTCCGGCAACGGGCGGGGCGACGCGCGGACCCACGGCATCTACGTGAACAAGGTGGCGAGCCTGGTGGTGACCGGCAGCACCTTCACCGACACGGAGGACGGCCACCACATCAAGAGCCGGGCCGCCAGCACGACGGTCGAAGGATCGACCCTGAAGGACGGACCCGACAGCTCGGTCTATTCCATCGACCTCGCCAACGGCGGCACCGGCGTGATCCGGGGCAACACCATCCACAAGGGCGAAGGGTCGCTGAACAACCACTTCATCGGCTTCGCGGGGGAGGGCGGCCGCGGCGGCGACAGCCTCGTGGTCGAGAACAACACTTTCACCAGCGACTACGACCGGGCGGTGCTCGTCAACAACGCGACGTCCAATCCGGTCCGCTTCTCCGGCAACAACGCGAGCGATCCCGACATCGACCGCTTCGCCGACGGTCCCTACACCAATTCGGGCGGCTCGTCGGGCGGCGGCTCCTCGGGGGGAGCGACCGGCCGGACGGTCGAGAAGTCGACCAGCTACACCCTGGGCAGCGGCGAGATCGATCTGAAGCTCCTGGGCTCCTCGGGGATCAGCGGAACCGGCAACGGCTCCGACAACAAGATCACCGGGAACTCGGGCGGCAACCTGATCAAGGGTCAGGATGGCAACGACACGCTGCTCGGGATGGGCGGTGCGGACACCCTGCAGGGCGGGGCCGGAAACGATCGGCTCGAAGGCGGGGACGGCAGTGACATCCTGACCGGCGGGTCCGGCAAGGACGTGCTGGTCGGCGGGTCCGGCTCGGATCGCTTCGACTTCAATCTGGCCTCCGAGAGCAAGGGCTCGTCGCGGGATCAGATCCTCGACTTCAGCCGCAGCCAGGGCGACAAGATCGACCTGGCGGGCATCGACGCCAGCACGAAGGCCAGCGGGAACCAGGGCTTCTCGTTCCTGGGCACCGGAAGCTTCACGGGCAAGGCCGGGCAGCTCCACATCAAGACCATCGACGGCCAGCACGTGCTCGAAGGGGACGTGAACGGCGACAAGGTCGCTGACTTCCAGGTCACCCTGAACACGGGATCCCTGTCCTCGGGCGATTTCTTCCTGTGATCGCCGGCTCCTGATCCCAGGTGTGGGGGCGGTTCAGCGGGCGGGTCCGCCGTCCGAGCCGCTCCCTCCCGAGCTGCCGTCGGGCAGCGGGGCTGCGGGGCTCGACCCGGCGGCGCCGTCGGGATCCGGTGCGCCGGGGACGAGTTGGGCCGCGACCCGCCTGTCCCCGTCGCCGTGCCAGAACACCTGGACGGGGTCCCCCTCGGCCACGCGGACGGTCTCCAACGGGACGCTGGGCGCGATCTCGTAGCGCGTTCCGTCCGACAGCGTCAGGATTCGGCCGTCGCGGTCGAAGGTCTGGACCGTGCCGGTCGCGACCGAGAGATCTGCGGTTGTCGTGTCGGTGATCAGGTTCTGCTGGGCGGTTGCCGGGGCCCAGGTCAGGGCTGTGGCCAGCATGGAGAGGGCCAGAGAGGCGCGGGCCAGAGATGCGCGGGCCGGAGAGAGGCGGGCGGTGGCGCGGTTCGATGGGCCCATGGCCGGCTCCTGCCGTCGGTTGTCCGTCCTGGGACC
This sequence comes from Arenibaculum pallidiluteum, assembly GCF_017355985.1. Taxonomy (GTDB): domain Bacteria; phylum Pseudomonadota; class Alphaproteobacteria; order Azospirillales; family Azospirillaceae; genus Arenibaculum; species Arenibaculum pallidiluteum. The sequence goes on along the minus strand of NZ_JAFIQU010000001.1, from coordinate 409,040 downwards.
AACCGGGAAGCCGCCCGGGGGGTTCCGCCCCTCCCCGAGGGGAGGGGCGGCTCGGCCTTGGCCGATCTTCTTTACTTTAGCCGATCTTCGCCATAGCGACTGCGGTGTCGCTCATGCGGTTCGAGAAGCCCCACTCGTTGTCGTACCAGGTCAGGATGCGCACCAGCGTGCCTTCGATGACCTTTGTCTCGCCCAGGGCGAAGATCGAGGAATGGGGGTCGTGGTTGAAGTCGGTGGAGACCAGCTCCTCCGTGTAGTAGCCGAGGATGTTCTTGAGCGGGCCGTCCGCCGCCTGGCGGATCGCCGCAGTGATCTCCTCGACCGAGGTCGCGCGCTTGGCGATGAACTTGAAGTCGACGACCGAGACGTTCGGCGTCGGCACGCGGATGGCGGTACCGTCGAGCTTGCCCTTCAGGTCGGGCAGGACCTTGCCGACCGCCTTGGCCGCGCCGGTCGAGGTCGGGATCATGTTCAGGGCCGCCGCGCGGGCGCGATGCAGGTCCTTGTGCATGGTGTCCACGATCCGCTGGTCGCCGGTGTAGCTGTGGATCGTAGTCATGAAGCCCTTCTCGATGCCCACCGTGTTGTTCAGCACGAAGGCGACCGGGGCCAGGCAGTTGGTAGTGCAGGAGGCGTTGGAGACGATCCGGTGCTCGGGGGTGAGCTTGTCGTGGTTCACGCCGAAGACGACCGTCAGGTCCTCGTCGGTCGCGGGCGCCGAGATCAGGACCTTCTTCGCGCCGGCCTGCAGGTGCTTCTCCGCATCGGCGCGCTTGGTGAAGATGCCCGAGCATTCCATCGCGATGTCGACGCCCAGGTCACCCCACGGGAGCTGGGTGGGATCGCGCTGCTGGATCACCTTGATCTCGTGGCCGTTGACCACAAGGGCGCCCTCGCGGGCCTCGACCGTGCCGGGGAAGCGGCCGTGCACGCTGTCGTACTTCAGCAGGTGCGCATTGGTCTTCACGTCCGCGAGGTCGTTGATCGCGACGACTTCGAGATCGGTGCGCTTGGACTCGTAGATCGCGCGCAGCACCAGCCGACCGATGCGCCCGAAGCCGTTGATCGCCACCTTCACTGCCATCGACCCCTCCTTGATTGACGTTTCGAAAGCCCGCTTACAGGCGGGCCTTGACCGCCGCCACGGTAGCGTCGGCGGTAATTCCGAAATGCTTGTAGAGATCCTGGTACGGGCCGGACTCGCCGAAGCTCTTCATGCCGATGAAGATGCCCTCGGGGCCGATCCAGCGATCCCAGCCCAGCCGGACCATGGCCTCGATGCCGACGCGCAGCGTGCCCTCGCCCAGGACCTCGGCGCGGTAGGCCTCGTCCTGCTCCGCGAAGAGCTCCCAGCTCGGCATGGAGACGACCGCCGTGGCGATCCCCTCGGCCTCGAGCCGGTCGCGCGCGGCGACCGCGATCTCGACCTCGGAGCCGGTGGCGAGAAGCGTCACCCGGCGCTTGCCGGCCGCGGCCTCGCGCAGGACGTAGGCGCCCCTGGCGCTGAGATTGGCGCTCTCGTGCTCGGTGCGCACGGTTACGAGGTTCTGGCGCGTCAGCGCCAGAACGCTCGGCCGGTCCTTGTGGCGCAGCGCGAGCTGCCAGCACTCGGCCGTCTCGACCATGTCGGCCGGCCGGAACACCATCAGGTTCGGGATCGCGCGGAGCGCGGCGATGTGCTCGACCGGCTGGTGGGTCGGCCCGTCCTCGCCGAGCCCGATGGAATCATGGGTCAGCACGTAGACGACGCGGCGGCGCATCAGCGCCGACAGGCGGATCGCCGGACGGCAGTAGTCCGAGAAGACGAGGAAGGTGCCGGCATAGGGGATCACGCCGCCATGCAGCGTCAGGCCGTTCATGCAGGCCGCCATGCCGTGCTCGCGCACGCCGTAATGGATGTAGCGGCCGCCGTAGCTGTCGCGCCGCACCGCCTCCATCCCCTTCACGCGGGTGTTGTTGGACGGCGTCAGGTCGGCCGAGCCGCCCAGCAGCTCGGGAACCAGGGGCACCAGCGCCTCGAGCACCTGCCCGGAGGCAACGCGCGTTGCAGTCTTCGGCCTTTCGGCGGCGGTCTTGCGCTTGATCTCCTCGATCGCGGCATCGGCCGCCGCCGGCAGGTCGCCGGCGATCGCGGCCTCGAAGGCGGCGCGCCGCTCGCCCGCGGCCTGCAGCCGGTCGCGCCAGGCCGCGTGGGCGGGGGCGCCCCGGGCGCCCACGTCGCGCCAGGCCTTCAGGATCGTGTCGGGGATCACGAAGGGCGCATGGCTCCAGCCGAGCTTCTCGCGCGCGGCATCGATCTCCTCCTGTCCCAGGGGAGAGCCGTGGCAGTCCTTGGTGCCGCCCTTCTTGGGCGCGCCGTAGCCGATGATGGTCTTGCAGGCGATCAGAGAGGGCGCGTCGGTCGTCCGCGCGTACTCGATCGCGGTCGCGATCTGCTGGGGGTTGTGCCCGTCGATCTCGCGGACGTCCCAGCCATAGGCGCGGAACCGGTTCAGCGTGTCGTCGGTGAAGCTGAGCTGGGTTGAGCCGTCGATCTGGATCGAGTTGTCGTCCCACAGCACGATCAGCTTCGAGAGGCCCAGATGCCCGGCCAGCGACGCGGCCTCGTGGCTGATGCCCTCCTGCAGGTCGCCGTCGGACGCGATCACATAGGTATAGTGGTCGACCAGCTCCTCGCCGAAGCGGGCGGCCAGGTGGCGCTCGGCCAGCGCCATGCCGACGGCGGTCGCGATGCCCTGGCCGAGCGGGCCGGTCGTCGTCTCGATGCCGCTCTCCTGCAGGATCTCGGGATGGCCCGGGGTCTTGCTGCCGACCTGGCGGAAGCGCCGCAGCTCGTCCAGCGGCATGCCCTCGTATCCCGCCAGGAAGAGCAGGGAGTAGAGCAGCATGGAGCCGTGGCCGGCCGACAGCACGAAGCGGTCGCGGTCGGGCCAGAGCGGCGCCTTGGGATCGAACTTCAGGAAGCGCGAGAACAGCACAGTCGCAACATCCGCCATGCCCATGGGCATGCCGGGATGTCCGGATTTCGCCGTCTCGACCGCGTCCATGGCGAGGACGCGGATGGCGTTCGCCATCTGCTCGTGGGTCACAGCCTGGGGGGAGGCGGGCGGCTGCGTCGTCATCGTGCCGGATTCCTGAAGGTGGAGCTGAAGGCCAGCGGGGGCTGGACGCGGTAGCGGCAAAGGCCCGCGGAACGGTCGGTGCGGGCTGGTCGCAGGGCGCGGCGCACCATGCCCGCCACCGCCCGGTCCCGTCAACCCGTGCGTGACCCTGCCACGTGCCGCGCGTGGTCGCACCACGTGCCGTGCGTTGCCCTGGCGGTTGTCTGGCAGTTGTCGCGCGTGGACGCGCCCCGTCGGGCGTCGCCAAGGCACGTGCCATCGGTCGTTGACGGCCCAGGCGCCCGCCTTCTAGTGTCGCGGCCGGAAAGGCCCCGAACACGCGCAAACGGATCCCGCCAGCCATGCACCCCCTGCAAGCCGCCATCAGCCGACTGGACGCGGCGGTCTCCCGCCTGGAGGCGGCGCTCGACGCCCGGTCCTCGGCCTGGCAGGCCGAGATCGCTGCCTCGCGGGAGGCCGAGGCGCAGGCGCGGCAGCGCGTGGAGACCGTCGCGGGTCGCCTTGACGTCGCGATCGGGCGCCTGCAGGGCGTGCTGGAGGAATAGGACGATGCCGCGGGTCGACGTCACGCTGAACGGCCGCACCTACAGCGTCGCTTGCGAGGAGGGCCAGGAGAACCGCGTGCGCGAGCTCGGGCGCCACGTCGAGGGCAAGCTGCGCCAGGTCCTATCGCGCGGGGCAGGCGGCGCGAACGAGCCGCAGCTTCTCGTCCTGGCGGCCCTGATGGTGGCCGACGAGCTGTTCGACCTGCGCGCGGAGCTCGCCGCGCAGACTGCGGCGCTGCCGCGCGAGGACGCCGGCGTGGCCGACGCAGTCGACCAGCTCGCGCAGCGAATCGAGGCCATTGCGGCCCGGCTCGATCGTTCCTAGATTGGATGCGGGAAGGCTGCTGCGCGGTGCGCCAGGCTGCATTATCCCCGGGGCCGATACCTATCTTCCCAGGGAGCTGTCCCTGCCGGGATCGTGGTCTCGGTACACGGCGCCCACCTGCATAGTGCAGGCCGCGGAGGATACGCATATGCCATCGGCCGAGGCGGCACCTTCCCGCTCATTCCATGCCCGTGATCCCGTACGGGACGAGGCCGAGCTGGCCGCGCTGAAGCGGACGGCTCGCGCCGCCGCGCGCCGCCGCCGCGCCGAGGCGGCGCGGTCCGTGCCCGACGCGGCCGACCGGGTGCGCGAGCATGCCCTCGCAGTGCTGCCCCTGTCGCCGGGAACTCCGGTTTCGGGCTACTGCCGCGTCCATGACGAGCTGGACCCCCTTCCGCTGATGCTGGCGCTGAACGGGCGCGGAGCCACCCTGGCGCTGCCGGTGGCCGAGGCGCGCGGAAGGCCCCTGAAATTCCGCCGCTGGTCGCCCGGCGATCGACTCGCCCCGGGCGCGCTCGGCATTCCCGAGCCCCTGGCGGGAACCGAGGAGGTATCGCCGCGCCTGGTCCTGGTGCCCATGCTCGCCTTCGACCGCCGCGGCGGACGTCTGGGCTACGGCGCCGGCTTCTACGACCGGACGCTCGCGGAGCTGCGCGCCCGCGGTCCCGTGCTGGCCGTCGGGCTCGCCTATGCCGCGCAGGAGGCTGACGCCGTTCCCTGCGACGGGCTGGACGAGCCGCTGGACTGGATCGTCACCGAGACAGAAGCCATCGACCTTTCCGCCCTGCGCGGGAGCCGCGCATGAGGCTGCTTTTCCTGGGCGACGTGGTCGGGCGCAGCGGCCGCGACGCGCTGCTGCGGCACCTGCCCGAGCTGCGCGCTGCGCTCCAGCCCGACTTCGTGGTCGTGAACGGCGAGAACGCGGCCGGCGGCTTCGGCATCAACGACAAGATCGCCCAGGAGTTCTTCGCGGCCGAGGTCGACTGCATCACGACCGGAAACCACGTCTGGGACCAGAAGGAGCTGATCGGCGCCATCGACCGCGAGCCCCGGATCCTGCGACCCATCAACTTCCCCGAGGGGACGCCGGGGCGGGGCGGGGCGGTCTTCCAGACCGATCGCGGGCGCCGGATCCTCGTCCTGAACGTGATGCTGCGGCTCTTCATGGACCCGCTCGACGATCCCTTCGCCGCCTGCGACCGCGCCCTGCGGCAGTTCCGCCTGGGACCCGGCGGGGTCGACGCGGTGATCGTCGACGCCCATGGCGAGGCGACCTCCGAGAAGATGGCCATGGGGCATTTCCTGGACGGCCGCGCGTCGCTGGTGGTGGGGACCCACAGCCACGTGCCGACCGCAGACCTTCAGATCCTGCCGGGCGGCACCGCCTATCAGTCCGATGCCGGGATGTGCGGCGACTACGACAGCGTGATCGGGATGCGCAAGGAACCCGCCATTGCGCGCTTCGTCCGCAAGATGCCGGGCGAACGGCTGAGCCCCGCCGAGGGTGAGGGGACGGTGTGCGGCGTCTTCGTCGAGACCGACGACCGCACGGGCCTCGCGGTCCGGACCGAGCCCGTGCGGCTGGGCGGGCGCCTGTCCCGCGCCATGCCCGAGCTCTCGCAGGGCTGATTCCTGTAGGAAAGGGTCCTCAGAAGGCCGGCAGCCCTGCGATCCGCATGCCGTCCCGGGTGAAGACCGTGCGCATGCGGCAGTCGGTGTCCATGTCGGCCACGAGATAGCCGGGCTGGTCCTGGACCCGGACCCAGGCGAGATGGCCGATCACCCGGTGTGCAATCCCTCCCGAAACGATGGGCTCGTAGAAGACCTGCCGCACCTGCGCGGCGCTCAGGCCGGCGCCGGTCAGCACGCGCGCCGTCGCCTGGCTGCACTGATGCGCTGGGAAGGCCGCGACGCGAGCCGCCATGTCCGGGGGGGCGGGCGGCTGCGGCGGCAGTGCCGCGCAGGCGGCGAGCGCCAGCGCCGCCGCGGGCGGAAGGAACCTCATGGCGATCTCCAGGATGCTGCCCAGGACCATATGGCGTCGCGCCCTGCCGCTGTCAGGAGGCGCATACCTTCCCCGGGTGGAGCGCTGGCGCTCTCCGCGCTGGGGCGCGCCGTCGGCTGGGTCGGCCATGTGCTGGAGCAGTATGCCGATGCGCGCCTGATCCGGCCGCGCGCCCGCTACGTGAGGCCACTTCCTGGCGGAGTGAGTGGTGCCGGCAGGGTCCAGGCCGGCGTCCGGTACCGCGCCGCGAGGAAGTCCACGAAGCTCCGGACCTTCGCCGAAAGGCTGCGTGTCGGCGGATAGACGGCATGCACGGCGAGTTCGGGCAGCCGCCAGTCCGGCAGGATCTCCACCGCGCGCCCGGCGCGGATATCCGGCGCCGCGATGAAGTCCGGCTGCACGGCGATGCCCACCCCGGCGCAGACCGCGGCCATCAGCGCCGTTCCGCTGTTGGCCGACAGGCGGCTGGAGAGCTGCACCGTCACCGCCCCTTCGGGCCCCTCGAAGGTCCAGTTGCCGCGGAAGGAATCGTAGGCATAGGCAAGGCAGTGATGGCGTGCGAGATCCGCCGGGTGCCGGGGCTCGCCATGCTCCGCGAGGTAGGCTGGCGAGGCGCAGGCCAGGATGCGGCAGACGGCGAGCCGGCGCGCCACAAGCGTGGAATCCGCCAGCCGCCCGATGCGGATCGCCACGTCGAAGCCTTCCTCGACAAGGTCGACGACGCGGTCGTTGAGAGCCAGCTCGACCGTGACCTCGGGGTTCAGTCGCATGTAGTCGCCGATGTCGGGCGCAACGTGCAGAGGCCCGAAGCTCATGGGCGCTGAGACGCGCAGCACGCCGCGCGGCCGGGCATGCAGGGCCGATGCCTCCTCGTCGGCTTCGGCCACGTCGGCCAGGATTCTCTGGGCGCGCCGGCAATAGGCCGCGCCCGCCTCGGTCGGGCTGAGCCGCCGCGTGGTCCGGTTCAGCAGTCGCGTTCCCAGCCGCTCCTCCAGGTCGATGATTGTGCGGCTGGCCAGGGCGCGCGACATGCCGAGCTGCTCTGCCGCAGCCGAGAAGCTGCCGGTCTCCACGATCCGGACGAACAGCTCCATGGCGGCCAGGCGATCCATTCAGCACCTCTTGGATTGTCAACCTGCCTTTGACGATCAATTGCGCAATCGACCGATTATGTCCAGGCCTGGGCATGGGACACTGGCCGACACGAAAAGGGCCTGCCAAGGCCCGCCGCCCCACATCGCGAGGTGTCCTGCCATGACCGAGTCCCGCAACGCCGACTATGCCGCCCTGATCCTCCGTGTGGCGCTCGGCGCCATGTTTCTGGCGCACGGCCTGACGAAGGTTTTCGTCTTCACCCCGGCCGGCACGGTCGGCTTCTTCGGCTCGCTCGGCATTCCCGCCGTCTTCGCCTATCTCACCATGCTCGCCGAGGTCGGCGGCGGCCTGCTGCTGATCCTCGGCGTCCAGGTGCGCTGGGTCGCGCTGCTCCAGATGCCGGTCCTTATGGGGGCGGTGGTCGTCCATAGCGGCAAGGGCTGGGCCTTCGGCAACCCAGGCGGCGGCTGGGAGTACCCGGCTTTTCTGGCGGCCGCCCAGGCAGCCCTGATCCTTCTCGGCGACGGCGCTCATGCGCTGCTGCCGTCCTGGCGGATCGTCCGGCGCGCCGGCCCCCAGCCCGCGTAATACCAAAGGGCGGGACCAGCGGCGGCGCGGGGCCTTCCGCCCCGCGCCGCCGCATCATCGTGCGAAGGGGCCCCCTGAATCCTTGACCCCGGAACTCCGAACCCCTGCGCGGACCCTCGACGCTGGGCCGGGCCTGTGCTCGACTGCCGGCCTTCGGGAGGAGGGGGATCACCATGGAGTTCGACGTCGCGCGCGCTCGGGCCGAGACGCCCGGCTGCGGCACGGTGCTGCACCTGAACAATGCCGGCGCGGCCCTGCCGCCGCGCCCCGTGCTCGACGCGGTTCAGAGGCATCTGGTCCGCGAGGCCGAGATCGGCGGCTACGAGGCCGAGGCCGAGGCGCATGGCCGTATCGAGCACGCCTACGATGCCGTGGCGCGCCTGCTGAACTGCCGGCGGGACGAGATCGCGATGGTCGAGAACGCGACCCGCGCCTGGGACATGGCCTTCTACGCGCTGCCGCTCGGGCCCGGTGCCAGGATCCTGACGGCCCGCGCGGAATACGCCAGCAACTACATCGCCTTCCTGCAGGCCGCGCGGAACCGCGGCGTCTCTGTCGAGACGGTGCCGAGCGACGAGACCGGCGCCCTGTCGGTCGAGGCGCTGTCGGGCATGATCGACGAGCGGGTGAAGCTGATCGCCGTCACCCATGTGCCGACCAATGGCGGCCTCGTGAACCCGGCGGCCGAGATCGGCGCCGTCGCGCGCGCCGCCGGCATCCCCTACCTGCTTGATGCCTGTCAGTCGGTGGGGCAGATGCCCGTGGACGTGGAGGCCATCGGCTGCGACATGCTGTCGGCGACGGGCCGCAAATACCTCCGCGGCCCGCGGGGCACCGGCTTCCTCTATGTCCGGCGCGGCCTGATCGAACGGCTGGAGCCGCCCTTTCTCGATCTCCACGCGGCGAGTTGGACGGCGCCGGACCGCTACGAGATCAGGCCCGACGCCCGCCGTTTCGAGAACTGGGAGAGCTTCGTCGGCGGCCGCATCGGCCTCGGCGTGGCCGCGGACTACGCGCTCTCTTGGGGGCTCGACCGCATCGCCGCCCGCGTCGGAGAGCTGGCCGAGGGGCTGCGCGCGCGTCTGGCCGCGCTGCCGGGCGTCCGGGTCGCCGACCTGGGGGTGCGGCGCTGCGGCATCGTCGCCTTCGCGCCTGCGGGCGAGGCGCCGGAGGCCGTGAAGGAGCGGCTGCGCGCCCGCGGCATCAATGTCTCGGTGACGCGGGTGGGCTCGACCCGGCTCGACATGGAGGCGCGCGGCATCGAGAGCCTCGTGCGCGCATCGGTCCACTACTACAACACCGAGGAGGAGCTGGACCGCTTCTGCCGGGCTCTGGCCGAGGCCGCCTGAGGAGGCCGGGCCCGGGGCCTTGGGGACACCCGCGGGCCCTTGTGCCGGGCCGGTGGCTGCGTCAAGGTGACGCCGCCCATCCGCCCAAGGGGACCGACGATGCCGCGCGAGATCGAGTACTTCTTCTCCATGGCCTCGCCTTGGAGCTATCTCGGCCACGCGGCGTTCCAGGAGATCGCGGCAAGCCACGGGCTCCGCGTGGCGTACCGGCCCGTCGCGCTTGGCGCGCTGTTCCCCGAGACCGGCGGCCTGCCACTCGCCCGGCGTCACCCGGCGCGCCAGCAGTACCGCCTGGTCGAGCTGCAGCGCTGGCGTGACCGGCGTGGCCTGCCGCTGGTGACCCGGCCCAGGCACACGCCCTTCGATCCCTCGCTTCTCGACCGCGCGGTGATCGCGCTGGCGGCATCCGGCCACTCCCCCGACGCCTTCATGCGGCGGGCCTTCGCCGCCGTCTGGGCGGAGGAGCGAAACCTCGAGGACGCCGCCGTGGTGGCCGAGGTCGCCACGTCGTGCGGCCTAGATGCCGCCTCCCTGCTGGACCGTGCGGGCAGGGCGGAGGCGACCGGGGAATACGCCGAGAACCTGCAGGCCGCCCTCGCCGCAGGGGTGTTCGGCGCGCCGTCCTGGGTGCTCGACGGGGAGGTGTTCTGGGGGCAGGACCGGCTGGATCTGCTCGACGAGGCGCTGCGCTCGGGGCGGGCTCCCTACACCCCCGGTTGAGGCCGCGGCAGCCGCTCGCCCCGTGGCATTTCCGGGGTGCATGTACCCCTTCTGGGCGCCGTATTGCTGCCATATTGACTTTCTATTCAGGACCTGCGCTGTAAGCGGCCTCCGCCGCCGCGGCGCTCCCGTTCCGGGCCAAGTGTCGCGTGCGGCACTGCACCAGATGTGGTAGAACGCCGCCACTTTTCACACAATCGGCACGGAGCGGAAGGGGCTCGAGACGCATGGCCGGCCATTCGCAATTCAAGAACATCATGCATCGCAAGGGCGCTCAGGACGCCAAGCGGTCGAAGATCTTCAACAAGCTCGCGCGCGAGATCACCGTCGCGGCCAAGGCGGGCCTGCCGGACCCGGCGGCCAATCCGCGCCTGCGCGCCGCGATCCAGGCCGCGCGCACGCAGAACATGCCGCGCGACCGCATCGACCGCGCGATCAAGTCGGGCAGCCCGGGCGGCGACGACGCCAGCTACGAGGAGGTCCGCTACGAGGGCTACGGCCCCGGCGGCGTGGCCCTGATCGTCGAGGCGCTGACCGACAACCGGAACCGCACGGCCTCCGAGGTGCGTTCGGCCTTCTCCAAGCATGGCGGGACGCTGGGCGAGACCAACTCGGTCTCCTTCATGTTCAGCCGCGTCGGCGTGATCGTGTATCCCGCCGCGGCCGCCGAGGCCGAGGCGATGTTCGAGGCGGCGCTCGAGGCCGGGGCCGAGAACGTCGATTCCGACGCCGAGCGCCACGAGGTCACCACGGCGGTGGAGGACCTGTCCGCGGTCCGCGACGTGCTGGAGGGCCGCTTCGGCACGCCCGAGCAGGCGAAGCTCGAATGGCGGCCGCTGAACACGGTCAGTCCTGACGAGGACACGGCCAAGACCCTGCTGAAGCTGATAGACATGCTGGACGACAACGACGACGTCCAGACCGTGACCGGCAACTTCGACATCCCCCAGGACGTGCTGGAGCGCCTGACGGCCTGATGTCCATGCCTGCGAAGACGCCTGCGGGCCCGGCCTTCCGGGTGCTCGGTCTCGATCCCGGCCTCCGTCACACCGGCTGGGGCGTCGTGGACGTGCGCGGCAACCGGCTGACCTACGTGGCCGACGGCGCCGTCCACACCGACGAGGCGCTGTCGCTCGCCGAGCGGCTGGTCCAGATCCACGACGGCCTCGCCGCCGTGATCGGGGAGTGGTCGCCCGAGGAGGCCGCGGTCGAGGAGACCTTCGTCAACGTGAACCCGGCCTCGACCCTGAAGCTCGGCATGGCCCGCGGCGTCGTGATGCTCGTTCCGGCGCGGGCCGGGCTCCACGTCTCGGAGTATCCCGCCAGCCTCGTGAAGAAGTCGGTCGTGGGCTCCGGGCAGGCCGGCAAGGACCAGGTGCAGGCGATGGTGCGGCGTCTGCTGCCGGGGGCCGTGGCGGCGACGGCCGACGCGGCCGATGCGCTGGCGATCGCGATCTGCCATGCGCACCACGCCCAGACCCGCCGCAAGCTCGGCGGCGTGATGGCCGGGGCCGCGCGATGATCGGCAAGCTCACGGGGACCGTCGACAGCATCGGCACCGACCACCTGATCGTGGACTGCGGCGGCGTCGGCTATGTCGTCTTCTGCTCGGTGCGCACGCTGCGCCGGCTGGAGGGGACGGGAAGCCGCGTCTCCCTGCGGGTCGAGACCCAGGTGCGCGAGGACGCGATCACCCTCTACGGCTTCGCGGACCAGGCCGAGCGCGACTGGTTCAAGGTGCTGACCACGGTCCAGGGGGTCGGGTCCAAGGTCGCGCTGGCGATCCTCTCGGTGCTGGAGCCCGACCGCCTGGCCCAGTCCATCGCGGCCCAGGACCGCACGGCACTGGCGCAGGCGGACGGCGTCGGGCCGAAGCTCGCGGCCCGCATCGTCAACGAGCTCAAGGACAAGGTGGCCGACCTGCGGATCGGGCCGGCCGCCGCCGGCGCCGCGGCGGGCGCGGCGCTCGCCATGCCCGTGGGCGCCGATGGCGGCGGGGCCACGGCCGATGCGGTCTCGGCGCTCGTCAATCTCGGCTACCGCCGGGCCGATGCGTTCACGGCGGTCGCGACCGCCGCCCGGCAGCTCGGCGATGGTGCCACCGTGCAGGCGCTGATCCGGGCCGGTCTCAAGGAGCTGAGCGCCTGATGCCCGACCCCGCCGACCGTTCCCCGGACCGGATGGTCCAGGCCGCGGCGCTGCCCGGCGAGGCGCCGGACCAGACGATCCGGCCGCTCTCGCTCGCCGAGTTCATCGGCCAGCGCCAGGTGCGCGAGAATCTCGGCATCTTCATCCAGGCCGCCCGCAGCCGGGGCGAGCCGCTGGACCACGTGCTGCTGTTCGGGCCGCCCGGCCTCGGCAAGACGACGCTGGCCCAGATCGTGGCCCGGGAGCTTGGCGCGGGGTTCCGGGCGACCTCGGGGCCGGTGATCGCCCGCGCCGGCGACCTCGCCGCGCTGCTGACCAACCTCCAGCCCCACGACGTGCTGTTCATCGACGAGATCCACCGCCTGTCGCCCGCCGTCGAGGAGGTGCTGTACCCGGCGATGGAGGATTTCCATCTGGACCTCATCATTGGGGAGGGCCCCTCGGCGCGGTCCGTGCGCATCGACCTGCCGCCCTTCACCCTGGTGGGGGCCACCACCCGCTCGGGGCTGATCACGCGGCCGTTGCGCGAGCGCTTCGGCATCCCCCTGCGCATGCAGTTCTACGAGCCCGACGAGCTGGAGCTGATCGTCAGCCGCGGCGCGCGCGTGCTCGGCTTCGACCTGACGCCCGACGGTGCCGGCGAGATCGCGCGGCGCGCGCGCGGCACGCCGCGCGTCGCCGGGCGTCTGTTGCGCCGGGTACGGGATTTCGCGGCCGTCGCGGGAGCGGCCGCCGTCGATGCCGGCATCGCGGACGCGGCGCTGAACCGGCTCGAGGTCGACCGCATGGGGCTCGACGCCATGGACCGGCGCTATCTCGGCTGCATCGCGGGCAACTACGCGGGCGGGCCGGTGGGCGTCGAGACCCTGGCCGCAGCGCTTTCCGAGGCGCGCGACGTGCTGGAGGAGGTGATCGAGCCCTACCTGATCCAGCAGGGCCTGCTGCAGCGCACGCCGCGCGGGCGCATGCTGACGGACCAGGGGTTTCGCTATCTCGGCCTGGCCGTGCCACCGGTGCCGGGGCGCCAGCTCGACCTGCTTGCGGCCCGCGACGAGGCGGATGCGGGAGAGCTCGATGACTGAGGCGGCTCGCGCGTTGTCCGGTGCGCTGGAGGGCGGCGTGCACGTCCTGCCCGTCCGCGTCTACTACGAGGACACGGATGCCGGGGGCATCGTGTACCACGCGAACTACCTGCGCTGGGCCGAGCGGGCACGCACAGAGATGATGCGGCTGCTGGGCACCGAGCACCGGAGCATGGCCGAGACCGAGGGGACGATCTTCGCGGTCCGGCGCTGCTCCGTCGAGTTCGACCGCCCGGCCCGGCTGGACGACCTGCTGCGGGTGCGCAGCCGGATCCTGGCCGTGCGCGGCGCCACGATCGACATCGAGCAGATCGTCGAGAGCCAAGATCGTGACATGGATGCCGCGCCCGCCGGGCGCGGAGCTCAAGTTCGGATTTCGTTAACCTTGTGCTGCCTCAATCGCGACGGCAGGCCCGTGCGTCTGCCGGCTGCGGTCGGCAGGGCGCTCGAGGCGCTCGCGGCGGCGGCCGAGGGCGGGCGGGACTGAGGAATCGAGGAGAGATGGGATGATGGGTGCTGCGGCTCAGGCGCACGACCTGTCCATGTGGGGCCTGTTCCTTCAGGCCGACTGGGTGGTCAAGCTGGTCATGCTGATGCTGCTGGCGGCGTCGGTCTGGTGCTGGGCGATCATCTTCGACAAGCTGGTGCGGCTGCGGAAGCTGAATTCCGAGGCAGCGGCCTTCGAGGACAGCTTCTGGTCCGGCGGCTCGCTGGATTCGCTGTATGAGCGCGTGGGCAAGCGCCCCGGCGACCCCATGTCCGCGACCTTCGCGGCGGGTATGCGCGAATGGCGCCACGCCACCGAGAAGGGCTTCCCGGCGGGCGTCAAGGCCAGCCTGCAGCAGCGCATCGAGCGCGTCATGTCGGTCACCATCGGCCGCGAGATGTCGCGGGCCGAGCGCTACATGCCGGTGCTGGCGACGGTCGGCTCGACCGCGCCCTTCGTCGGGCTGTTCGGCACGGTGTGGGGCATCATGAACTCGTTCAGCGCCATCGCGGGCTCGAACAACACGAGCCTCGCGGTGGTTGCGCCGGGCATCGCCGAGGCGCTGTTCGCGACGGCTCTGGGCCTGGTCGCGGCGATCCCCGCCGTGGTGGCCTACAACAAGTTCTCCAACGATCTCGGCCGCTACGGCGACCGGCTGGATGCCTTCGCCTCGGAGTTCAGCGCCATCCTGTCGCGCCATCTCGAGGAGCGGGCCTGACATGGGCGTTCAGCTCTCCGGATCGGGCGGGGGTCGGGGCGGCCGCAAGCGCGGCTACCGCCCGCTGGCCGAGATCAACGTGACGCCGCTCGTCGACGTCATGCTGGTGCTGCTGATCGTCTTCATGGTCGCGGCGCCGCTGATGAGCGTCGGGGTGCCGGTCGACCTGCCGCGCACCCAGGCGCCGCCGATGCCGCAGAACAAGGATCCGCTCTTCGTCACGGTCGCGCCGGACGGCAAGGTCTTCGTGCAGGAGACCGAGGTCGGGGTCGACAACCTGGTCGCGCTCCTCGAGGCCGTGACGAACGCGAACCCCGAGGCGCGCATCATCGTGCGCGGCGACAAGTCGATCCAGTACGGGCGGATGCTCGAGGTCATGGGGACCATGAGCGCCGCCGGCTATACCAAGGTGGGGCTGGCGGCGAACCTGCCGGAACCCCGCCCGGTCCGCTGAAACCCCGCGGGACAGAATGCGCCACGGCCTGATCCTCTCGGCAGTCCTTCACGTCTCGGCGGTCCTGCTCGCCGTGCTCGGCGTGCTGCCCGGGCCGAAGCCGCTCGAGATGCCGGTGCAGGCGATCCCGATCGAGGTCGTCGACATCGGCGAGATCACCAACACGCGGATCGACGAGAAGCCGCCCGAGCCGAAGCCGCCTGCGCCGCGCCCGGCCGCCGCGGCACCCCCGCCGCCACCCGCGGCGGCGGCACCGCCGCCGCCGCCGCCGCCGCCGCAGCAGCGCGCGCCCGATCCGCCGAAGCTGGCAGAGGCCCCGCCGCCGCCGCGACCGCCGGAGCCCCCCAAGGCGCCGGAGCCCGAGCCCGTGCCCGTCAAGGCGCCCGAGCCGCCGAAGGCGCCGGAGCCCGAGCGCAAGCCCGAGCCGCCCAAGCCGCCGCCCGAGCCCAAGAAGGAGCAGGTCGCGCAGAAGCCGCCCGAGCAGAAGCAGCCCGAGCAGAAGCCGCCGGAGAAGAAGCCGGAGCCCAAGCCCGAGCCGAAGAAGGAGCCTCCGAAGAAGGATCCGCAGCCGGACTTCAACCAGCTGTTGAAGGATCTGACCAAGAAGGAGCCGCAGAAGCCCGCGCCGCCGCAGCCCCAGAAGCAGACCGAGGTCGCCGAGGCGTCGCGCACGCCGGAATCGAGCGCGCCGCGGCTGTCGGACCGGCTGACCATGAGCGAGCAGGACGCCCTGATCGCGCAGATCGCGCAGTGCTGGTTCATCGATCCCGGCAAGCCCGGCATCTCGGACATCTCGGTCGAGATCCGGGTGCAGATCGGCCGGGACCGGACGGTGCAGCGCGCGGACGTCGTCGACAAGGCGCGCTTCGCAAGCGACCGCGTCTTCCGCTCCGTCGCGGAGAGCGCTATGCGCGCCCTCCACAAGGAGGAGTGCAAGCAGCTCAACCTGCCTCAGGAAAAATTCGACACCTGGCGTGACGCCGTCTTGACCTTCAACCCGCGCGACGTGATGTAGACGTCACGCACGTACCCCTTTCGCGCCACGCTTCCGACAAGATGCCACCCAATCATCAGCCTTGCCCTGCTGACGGGCCTCCTTGCCGAGGGGATGCTTCCTTGACCATGTCCGCCTTCATGACCCGCTGCGATCGTCTCGCCCGGCTCGCCGTTCTGGCGCTGGCGGTGCTCGTCGCCGGCGCCGCAGCGGCCCGGGCCGAGCTGCGCGTCGACATCACGCGGGGCACCGTGCAGCCGATGCCGATCGCCATCACCGACCTGCTCGGCCAGGGCCAGAGCGAGGGGCAGATCGGACGCGACATCTCCGCCGTGGTCTCCGCCGACTTGGAGCGCTCGGGCCTTTTCAAGCCCATCGACAAGCGCGCCTTCATCCAGGACCTGGTCTCGCTGCAGCAGCAGCCGCGCTTCGCCGACTGGCAGGTCCTGCGCGCCCAGGCGCTGGTCTCGGGCACCGTCGAGCCGCAGCCCGACGGGCTGGTCCGCGTGGCCTTCCGCCTTTGGGACGTGGCCGCGCAGCAACACCTGACGGGATTCGCCTACCGTATCGAGCCGAAGGCGTGGCGCCGCGTCGCCCACAAGATCGCCGACCAGATCTATGAGCGCATCACCGGCGAGAAGGGCTATTTCGACAGCCGCGTCGTCTACATCGCCGAGAGCGGGCCGGCCAACCAGCGCGTCAAGCGGCTGGCGGTGATGGACCAGGACGGCGAGAACAACCAGTTCCTGACCGACGGGCGGTCGCTCGTGCTGACGCCCCGCTACTCGCCGACGACGGAAGAGATCACCTATCTCAGCTTCTTCAACAACCGGCCCCGCGTCTACCTGTTCAACCTGGAGACCGGCCGGCAGGAGGTCCTGGGCGACTTTCCCGGCATGACCTTCGCGCCCCGCTTCTCGCCGGACGGCAACCGGGTCCTGATGTCCATGGCGGCCAACGGCAACACCGAGATCTACGCCATGGACCTGCGGACCCGGCGGACGCAGCAGCTCACCAACCATCCGGCCATCGACACGGCCCCGAGCTTCTCGGACGACGGCAGCCGCATCGTCTTCGAGTCCGACCGTGGCGGCACGCAGCAGCTGTACGTGATGGGTGCGGACGGCAGCGACGTGAAGCGGATCACCTTCGGACAGGGCCGCTACGCGAACCCCGTCTGGTCCCCGCGCGGCGACCTGATCGCCTTCACCCGCCTCTATCAGGGCCGCTTCTACATCGGCGTGATCCGGCCCGACGGCACCGGCGAGCGGCTGATCACCGAGGCCTACCACGTGGAAGGCCCGACCTGGGCGCCCAATGGCCGCGTGTTGATGTACTTCAAGGAGACGCCGTCGAGCGACGGCCGCAGCCGCCGCGCCAGGCTCTACAGCATCGACTTGACGGGGCAGAACGAGCGCGAGGTCGTCACGCCAATGGACGCCTCGGACCCGGCGTGGTCGCCCTTGATTCCTTAACCTTTCGCCTTTAATTTCCGCACCGCACGAACGGCGTCAAGACGACCATGCGAAAAGCCCGTAAAACGGGCCCGGCCGATAGGACGCTGGGGGCAAATACTTCGTGCTGTAACCACTTGTACGCTTATGGGGGTCAATAACATGCGTCTCAAGCTTCTCGGCCTCGCGGCCGCCGTTGCGCTTCTCGCCGCCTGCAGCTCCGACCAGGATGCCGCCGGCACCGGCAGCGTGACCGGCGCCACCTCGGCCACCGCTCCGACCACCAACGCCGGCGCGGTCCGTCCGGGCACCCGTCAGGACTTCGAGGTCAACGTGGGCGACCGCGTCTTCTTCGGCTTCGACCAGTACGACCTGTCGCCCGAGGCCCGCTCGACCCTGGACCGTCAGGCCCAGTGGCTGAACCAGTACCGCGCCGTGACCATCCAGGTCGAAGGCCATGCCGACGAGCGCGGCACGCGCGAGTACAACCTCGCCCTCGGCGAGCGCCGCGCCAACGCGGTGAAGAACTACCTGGTGGCCCGCGGCGTCGATCCGAACCGCGTCGGCGTCATCAGCTACGGCAAGGAGCGTCCGGCCGTCCTCGGTTCGAACGAGGCCGCCTGGGCCCAGAACCGCCGCGGCGTCACCGTCGTCCAGTAATCTGGACGCGCGGAACCGCGCGACAAGGCGCCGTCTCCTTCGGCCCATGGACCCGTCCATGGGCGGGCAGGGGACGGCGCCTTTGCGTTTCGGGCGCGACGCGACGTGGCCGCGCCACACTTTCGCCCCCATGGGGCGTCACCTTCGACCCTCAGCAGCCTCCGAAGACATCATGATCCCTGCGTCCCGCTCCATTCACCGTCATCGCCGCCTGGCGGCGGTCCTGCTGTTCGGCGCGGCGATGGCCGCGACCCTTCCGGCCGCGGCCCAGGACATGGGCACGCTGCTGAACAGGCTGAACCGGCTGGAGAACGAGGTCGACACGCTGAACCGGCAGGTCTACCGCGGTAGTCCGCCTCCGGCCTCGGCGGCTGCCCCGGCGCCCGGCGGATCGCTGACGCCTGGCAACCTGGCGGCGGATTTCGAGGTCCGGCTCAGCCGGCTCGAGCGCGAGATCGCGACGCTGACGGGCAGGAACGAGGAGCTGCAGTACGGCCTGACGCAGACACGCCAGCGCCTTGAGAAGATGCAGGAGGACCTGGAGATCCGCCTCCAGGAGCTCGATCAGAAGCTGGCTGGCGCCCCGGCAGGGAGCCCGTCGGCGCAGCCCGCGGCCGGCGCCGCTCCCGCCGCGCGTCCGCCACAGCAGGCTGCGGCGCAGGCGCCGGCCGCTCCCGCTGGCAGGCCCGACGCCCAGGCGCAGCTTCCCGCCGGCAACGCGCAGGAGCAATACGATCGCGCCTTCCAGATGCTGCGCAGCGCCGACTACGCCAAGGCGGAGCAGGCCTTCGCCCAGTTCGTGAAGGCCAACCCCAACCATTCGCTGACGCCGAACGCGCAGTACTGGCTGGCCGAGACCTATTACGCCCGCAACCAGTTCCGCCAGGCGGCCGAGGCCTATGGCGAGGGCTACCAGAAGGCACCCAAGGGGCCGAAGGCGCCGGACAACCTTCTGAAGCTGGGCCTTTCCCTCTCGGCGCTCGGCCGCAAGGACGACGCCTGCCTCGCCTTCGCCCAGCTCGGCAAGGCCTTTCCCGACGCGCCGGCGACCATCAAGCGCCGCGCGGATCAGGAGCGCGGGCGCCTGAACTGCTCGTGACAGACGACGACAGCCCGCTTTCACAGGCCGCCTTTGCGGATCTCCTCGACCGGCTCGGACCGTTCGAGCCGCGTCCGCGCCTGGCGGTTGGCGTGTCGGGTGGCCCCGACAGCCTGGCACTCTGCCTCCTGGCGCATGGCTGGGCCGTCGCGCGCGGCGGCCACGTCCTGGCGCTGACGGTCGATCATGGCCTTCGACCCGGCTCGGCCGCCGAGGCAGCACAGGTCGGGACCTGGCTGGGCGCCCGCGGGATCGCCCACGCCGTGCTGTCCTGGACGGGGCCGAAACCCGGCACCGGCATCCAGGAGGCCGCCCGCGCGGCGCGTCTGGCTCTGCTGGAGGCGCGCTGCCACGCAGAGGGCATCCTGCACCTGCTGCTGGCTCATCAGCGCGAGGACCAAGCCGAAACGGTGCTGATGCGCCTGGCCCGCGGCAGCGGCCCGGACGGGCTGGCCGGGATGCCTGCGGTCCGCGAGTCGCAGCTCGTGCGCATCCTGCGCCCCCTCCTGACCGTTTCGCGTACCCGTCTTGCGTCCATGCTCGCGCAAGATGGGCAACCTTGGGTCGAGGATCCCGCCAACCGGTCCCAGACCTTCGCACGGGCGCGGCTGCGGCGCAGCGCCGCAGTTCTGGCCGAGGAGGGGCTCACGGCGGGAGGTCTCGGGGAGACGGCGCGCCGCTGCGCCGGCGCCCGCGCCGCGCTCGACCGCGCCGTCACGGCGCTGCTGGCCCGGTCGGCCGAGATCCGGCCGGAGGGCTGGATCCTGCTGGACGCTGCGGTCCTGGAGGCCGCGGAGCCGGAGCTGCGGCTGCGCGCTCTGCTCCGTTGCCTGGAGACCGTCGGCCAGGCGCCGGTTCGCCGCGCAGCGGCCGAGGCGCTGGCGGCGGAGCTGCCGGGCTGCCACGGAAGGACGCTTGGCGGCTGTCTGGTCCGGCGCTGGCGGGGCCGGATCCTGGTCGCGCGCGAGCCCTCGGCGGTTCAGCGCCGCATTCCTCTGGTGTCCGGTGAACCGCAGCGGTGGGATGGGCGTTTCCTCGTCGATATGCAAGGGACCGGCGGACTTGCGGTCGGCGCGCTGGGAGAGGCGGGACGGCAGGCAGTGCAGCGGGCGATGGGTGCCGCGACGGCCGGACTTCCGGCGCCGGTACTCGAGACGCTGCCGGCATTCTGGTCCGGGGAGCGCCTGATCGCGGTTCCATCGGTGGGGTTCCGTGACATGGATGGGGACAAAGATGGGACCGATCCCGGCATGCGCGCCACGGCCCTGGCGGCCCGGGCGGTCTTCGCACCGGAAAGGCCCCTCGGCAGTGCCCCCTTCGCGGTTGTTTGATGAGCAACCGTCATTATCTAATCTGCTTAGGAGCGCCTCCCCCGCACGGGGGCGGAGCTTGCCGCGCCGTACAGGCTCGGGGCTGTTCGACGAAAGGCTTGGACCGTGAACAACTTCGGTAAGAATCTGGCACTCTGGATCATCATCGGGCTGCTGCTCGTAGCCCTGTTCAACCTGTTCCAGAGTTCGTCCACCCGCAGCCCCCAGGCCAGCGTCCCGTTCAGCGACTTCCTGAACGACGTCGAGCGCGGCCAGATCGCTGACGTGACGATCAAGGGCAACCAGATCAGCGGGCACTTCACGGACGGCCGTTCCTTCAGCACCTATTCGCCGCCCGAGGCGAACCTCGTGGACAGGCTGGCCAACAAGAACGTCCGCATCAGCGCGATGCCCGACGACAGCAACGTGCCCTCGCTGTTCAGCGTGCTCCTGTCGTGGTTCCCCATGCTGCTGCTGATCGGTGTGTGGATCTTCTTCATGCGCCAGATGCAGTCCGGCGGCGGCAAGGCCATGGGCTTCGGCAAGTCCCGCGCCCGGCTGCTGACCGAGAAGGTCGGCCGCGTCACCTTCGACGACGTCGCCGGCATCGACGAGGCCAAGCAGGAGCTCCAGGAGATCGTCGAGTTCCTGAAGGACCCGCAGAAGTTCCAGCGCCTCGGCGGCAAGATCCCCAAGGGCGTTCTGCTCGTCGGCCCGCCGGGCACCGGCAAGACGCTGACCGCGCGCGCCGTCGCCGGCGAGGCCAACGTCCCGTTCTTCACGATCTCGGGCTCCGACTTCGTCGAGATGTTCGTGGGCGTCGGCGCCTCGCGCGTGCGTGACATGTTCGAGCAGGGCAAGAAGAACGCCCCCTGCATCATCTTCATCGACGAGATCGACGCCGTCGGCCGCCACCGCGGCGCGGGTCTCGGCGGCGGCAACGACGAGCGCGAGCAGACCCTGAACCAGCTGCTGGTCGAGATGGACGGCTTCGAGGCGAACGAGGGCGTGATCCTCATTGCCGCGACCAACCGCCCCGACGTGCTCGATCCCGCGCTGCTGCGTCCGGGCCGCTTCGACCGCCAGGTGGTCGTCCCGAACCCCGACGTGCTCGGCCGCGAGAAGATCCTGAAGGTCCACATGCGCAAGGTGCCGCTGGCGCCCGACGTGGACGCGCGGACGATCGCCCGCGGCACGCCCGGCTTCTCGGGCGCCGACCTCGCCAACCTCGTGAACGAGGCGGCGCTGCTGGCCGCGCGCATGAGCAAGCGCGTCGTCGGCATGAACGAGTTCGAAGCCGCCAAGGACAAGGTCATGATGGGCGCCGAGCGGCGCTCGATGGTCATGACCGAGGACGAGAAGAAGCTCACGGCCTATCACGAGGCCGGCCACGCCATCGTCGCGATCCACATGAAGGACAGCGACCCCGTGCACAAGGCCACCATCATCCCGCGCGGCCGCGCGCTGGGCATGGTGATGCGCCTGCCGGAAGGCGACCGCATCTCGCTGAGCAAGGCGAAGCTGGAGGCCGACCTGGCCGTCGCGATGGGCGGCCGCGTCGCCGAGGAAATCATCTTTGGCGTCGAGCGCGTCACCACCGGCGCGTCCTCGGACATCAAGATGGCGACCGACATCTCCCGCCGCATGGTCACCGAGTGGGGCATGAGCGAGAAGATGGGCCCGCTGATGTACGGCGAGCCCAGCCAGGAGGTCTTCCTGGGCCACTCCGTGACCCAGCACAAGAACATGGCCGACGCCACCGCCCGCGAGGTCGACGCCGAGGTGCGCCGCATCGTCGACACGGCCTATGCCACGGCGCGGCGGATCCTGACCGAGTACAACGACCAGCTCCACACCCTCGCCAAGGGCCTGCTCGAGTACGAGACCCTGTCGGGCGACGAGATCAACGCGTTGCTGCGCGGCGAGCCCGTCATCCGGCCGGACCGTACCGACGCGCCGCCCCGGCCGCAGCCGCCGGCGGCCGGCCGCCGCACCTCGGTGCCGACCAGCGGCCCCAAGGACACCGGCGGCTTCGAGCCAGAGCCGCAGCCGGGGACCTGAACCAGGGGTCCGGTCATGAGCCTTTCCGGCCAGGAGCCGGCGCAGGGCCCCGGGGAGACCCGGGGCCTTCGCGTCTCTATACCCCCCGGCGCCCGCGTCTTCCTGCGGCCGCTGGGCATTCTCGGCGGCGGCACCGCTGCCCGTGCCGTCGAGGCGGGCACGGCCCTGCCGCTGGCGGGCGGGCCCCTGGCCTTCACGGCGGCCGAGGTGATCCTGCGCGAGGGGACGGAGATGTCCCGCGCCTTGGTTCCGCTGACGGAGCTGCGGGGCTGGGTGCGTGCGCAGGGCCTGGACGATGACCTCGACCGGCTGGTCCGGCCGCGTCCGGACTTCGGCGGCCTGTCCATGGACCGCCCGCGGATCATGGCGATCCTGAACGTGACGCCGGACAGCTTCTCGGATGGCGGGGACTTCTTCGATCACGGCCAGGCGATCGAGCGCGGCGCCGCGATGCTGGCGGCCGGGGCGGACATCCTGGACGTCGGCGGAGAGTCCACGCGCCCCGGCGCCGATCCCGTCGCCCCCGAGGAGGAGATCCGCCGCGTCGTCCCGGTCGTGAGGCATTTCGCCGAGCGCGGGGCCGTCGTGTCCATCGACACGCGCCACGCGCGGACCATGGGCGCGGCGCTCGAGGCCGGCGCGCGCATCGTCAACGACGTGACGGCCCTGTCCGATCCGGACGCGCTGCCGCTGGTTGCGAAGGCAGGCGCGCCGACGGTTCTGATGCATATGCGGGGCGAGCCCCGCACCATGCAGAACGAGCTTCATTACGACGATGTCGCAACGGATGTGATGGCTTGGCTGGCCGGCCGGATCGAGGCGTGCCGGGCAGCCGGCATGGCCGATGCCGACCTCGCGGTCGACTACGGCATCGGCTTCGCCAAGGGCACGGCGCACAATCTGGAGCTGATCCGCGCGACAACGATGTTCCACGGCTTCGGCCTGCCGGTGCTGGTCGGGCTCTCGCGCAAGGGCTTCATCGGCCGCCTGTCGCGCGAGGAGCCGCCCAAGGACCGCATCGCTGGCTCGGTGGCAGCGGGCCTTGCCGCCGTCGACCAAGGCGCCCAGATCCTGCGTGTGCACGACGTCGCGGAGACCTTCCAGGCCTTCGCCATGTGGCGCGGCCTGCACGGCGCTGGCTGATCCTCTGTACGGACGCTTTTTGGACCCTGCCAGGGCCCGTGATCTTTCGGGGTAGGGAAAGGCTGCCGCGGGCGGGCGGTTCAAATCACGCCGCCGGCTCGGTATAACGGCTGGACCAATCCGGAGAGGGCATCATGTCGCGCAAGCTGTTCGGGACCGACGGGATCCGTGGCACCGCCAACACGGGGGCCATGACGGCGGAAACGGCCCTGCGCGTGGCCATGGCGGCGGCCGTGCAGTTCCGCCGCGGCAGCCACCGCCATCTGGCCGTGATCGGCAAGGACACGCGGCTGTCGGGCTACATGCTGGAGCCGGCGCTGGTGGCCGGCTTTACGTCCATGGGCATGGACGTGGTCACGGTCGGCCCCATGCCGACCCCGGCGCTGGCGCTGCTCACGCACAGCCTGCGCGCCGATCTCGGCGTGGTGATCTCGGCCTCGCACAATCCCTTCGAGGACAACGGCATCAAGCTGTTCGGTCCCGACGGCTACAAGCTCTCGGACGAGGTCGAGCTCGAGATCGAGCGCCGCATGGAGCAGCCCTTCGCCGGTGAGCTTGCGCCGCCCTCGGCGCTCGGCCGCGTGCAGCGGCTCGAGGACGCGCGCGGCCGCTACATCGAGGCCGCCAAGGCGACCTTCCCGCGGGGGCTGCGCCTCGACGGCGTGCGCGTCGCCATCGACTGCGCCAACGGGGCCGCCTACAAGGTCGCGCCCACGGTCCTGTGGGAGCTCGGCGCCGACGTGGTTCCGCTCGCCGTGTCGCCCAACGGCACCAACATCAACCTGAACTGCGGCGCCACGGCGACCGCCATGCTGCAGGAGCAGGTCGTCGCCCAGGGCTGCCATCTCGGGATCGCGCTGGATGGTGATGCGGACCGGGTGATCATGGTGGACGAGAAGGGCCAGCAGATCGACGGCGACCAGCTCATGGCGCTGATCGGCCGCTCCTGGGCCGAGGACGGACGGCTGCGCGGCGGCGGCATCGTCGCCACCGTGATGTCGAACCTCGGCCTGGAGCGGAGCCTCGCGGCCGCCGGGCTGAAGCTGGCCCGCACGCCGGTCGGCGACCGCTACGTCGTCGAACACATGCGCGAGAACGGCTTCAACGTGGGCGGGGAGCAGTCCGGCCACATCGTGATGAACGACTACACGACCACCGGCGACGGGCTGATCGCGGCGCTCCAGGTGCTGGCGGTGGTCCAGCGGCAGGCCCGTCCCGTCAGCGAGGTCTGCCGTGTCTTCGATCCGGTGCCGCAGCTCCTGAAGAACGTGCGCTTCGGGGGCGGAAAGCCGCTGGAGGAGGCGCGCGTGAAGGACGCCATTCGCGCTGCCGAGGCGCGGCTGGGCGCTTCCGGACGGCTGGTGATCCGCAAGTCCGGCACCGAGCCGCTGATCCGCGTAATGGCCGAAGGCGATGACCGCGCTTTGGTCGAGGCCGTGGTCGGCGAGATCGTGGAGGCCGTGCAGGAGGTCTCCAAGGCGAGAGAAAACGTCGCATGAAAGGCCGGGTGCTGATCGCCGCGGGGTCGGATTCCGGGGGCGGCGCCGGCATACAGGCGGACATCAAGGCGGTGACGGCCCTGAACGGCTTCGCCATGACCGCCATCACCGCACTCACCGCTCAGAACACGCAGGGTGTCTTCGGCGTCCTGCCGGTGCCGCCCGAATTCGTGGCGCAGCAGATGCGCGTCGTGCTCGACGACACCGGCGCGGACTGCGTGAAGACCGGCATGCTGAATACGCCCGAGGTGATCGAGGCCATCGCCGCCGTGCTGGGTGAGCATCCCGGCATCCCCCTGGTGGTCGATCCCGTGATGGTGGCGAAGGGCGGTGACCGCCTGCTGCAGGAGAATGCGCAGCAGGCGCTGGAGCGGCGCCTTCTCCCGCGCGCCGCGATCGTGACGCCCAACCTGCCCGAGGCCGAGGTGATGACCGGCCTGCGGATCTCGGATGTTTCGGGCATGCGCGAGGCCGCGCGGCGCCTGCTTGCGATGGGGCCCGGCGCCGTGCTGCTGAAGGGCGGGCACCTGCCCGGCGACACGCTCACCGACCTGCTCGTCACGGCGGACGGCGAGGAACGCTTCTCCTCCCGCCGGTTCGACAGCCCTCATACCCATGGGACCGGGTGCACGCTCGCCTCGGCCATCGCGATCGGCATCGCCCAGGGGCTGGAGCTCGGCGAAGCGGTCGCGCGGGCGCGCGCCTACGTCGTCCGCGCTATCGAGACGGCACCCGGCTTCGGCAAGGGGCACGGCCCGCTGAACCACGCTTGGCCGCTCGACGCCTGAGGCGTTCGGCGAGGCTCCTGATCCGGCGCAAGGCCGGCTTCACCTGCGAACCGCCTTCGCCGCCCCGAAAAAGCAACCTGCGTGTGCATTTGCGCTGCGGCGCGTGCGTCATTTCGCTCGCTGGCCTGTTGGCTTCGCGTTCGGGCTTTCGCAGGAGCACCGTGCGGTGCGCCGGCGCAAGGCCTCGCAGGGCCGAGGAGAAGACGCCGTGGCTGCCATCTACGATCATAGACCGCCAAGGGCGATCCAGCCCGTTCATGCAGTGCTGCTCGCGGCCACCATTCCACTGTTCCTGGGCGGCCTGCTCAGCGACGTCGCCTATACCCGGAGCTACGAGATCCAGTGGAGCAACTTCTCCGCCTGGCTGATCGCAGGCGGCATGGTCTTTACCGGCCTCGCGCTCCTGTGGTCGCTCATCGACCTTATCCGCGCGGATAGGCGGGGCCGCCCGTTCATCTACTTTCTGCTGCTGCTCGCGACCTTCGTGCTCGGTCTCGTCAACTCTTTCGTCCACGCGCGGGACGCCTGGGGGACCATGCCGGACGGCGTGATCCTGTCGGCCATAGTCACCGTGCTTGCCATCCTGGCGACCTGGATCGGCTTCTCCAGCCTTCGTCCGGCCAGCCTTCGCGCCGGAGAAATGAAATGAGATCGTCCAGCCTCCTGGCCACCGCCGCGACCCTCGCCCTGCTGACCGCCTGCGATGGCGATCCGGCCCCGGTGGAATATGGCCCGGATCCGCGGCTTCCCGAGCAGCAGCACGGGCTGCTTCCCAGCATGAAGATCGCCAATCCCGCACCGTGGGGCGATCACCGGCCGAGGGTACCGGATGGCTATACCGTCACAGCCATCGCTACCGACCTCGGCATTCCGCGCCAGACTCTCGTCCTGCCCAACGGCGATGTCCTCGTCGCGGAAGGACGAGGAGGCGCTGCGCCGACGCTGCGGCCGAAGGACGTCATCGCCGGCTTCATCAAGGCAAAGGGAGTTACTTCGGTCCCGAGCGGCAATCGCCTGACCTTGTTGCGCGACGCCAACCGCGACGGCACATACGAGGAGCGCGCCGTCTTCGCCGACAGCCTGAACGCGCCCTACGGGCTCGCGCTGGTCGACGGCCAGATCTACGTCGCGAACCAGGATGCCCTTGTGCGGTTCTCCTACCGCGACGGGCAGACCCGCGCCGAAGGACCGCCGATCAAGGTCACCGATCTGCCATCCCACATCAACCATCATTGGACCAAGGCTCTGGCCGCCAGCCTGGACGGACGGTTCCTCTACGTCGGCATCGGCTCGAACAGCAACATCACGGAGCGCGGCATGCCTGCCGAGGCCGACCGCGCGATGGTGTGGCAGGTCGATGCCCAGACGGGGGCTCACAAGCCCTACGCCACTGGCCTTCGCAACCCCACCGCCCTCGCCGTTCAGCCAGGGTCGGGCACGCTGTGGGCCGTGGTGAACGAGCGCGACGAGCTCGGCCCGAACCTCGTCCCCGATTACCTGACCTCGGTCCGCGAAGGCGGCTTCTACGGCTGGCCCTTCAGCTATTGGGGGCAGAACGTGGATCCGCGGGCGCAGCCGCAGGATCCGCAGAAGGTCGCCTCGGCGATCAAGCCGGATTACAGCCTGGGCGCTCATGTCGCCGCGCTGGGCGTCGCCTTTTCCACTCCCGCGATGGGCGAGCGCTTTGCAGACGGGGTGTTCGTCGGCGAGCACGGAAGCTGGAACCGGAGCGTGCCGAGCGGGTACAAGGTGATCTTCGTTCCCTTCCGCGATGGCCGCCCCGCCGGTCCCCCGGTCGACGTCGTGACGGGGTTCTTCGGCGAGGATGGCAGGACCTACGGCCGGCCGGTCGGCGTCACCGTCGACCCGCGCGGCGCCCTGATCGTCGCCGACGACCTCTCGAACACGATCTGGCGCGTCACTCCCGCGTCCCCGTCGCCCTCCGCCGAGGCGCCGTCGCCATCAGGTGTCCAGACGCCCGAGGGCGGCCCGCCCGGCACGCCTCCGTCCTGAGGCGTGCGACGGCAGGCAGGCTGCTTGCGTCAGCCCTTCACGATCCGCGTCTCGCCGAAGTCCAGGACGCCGAAGGACGCCTCGGCAACGCCACGGGCGGCGCGGGCGGCGGCGAGATCGTGCACCGGCGCATCGATCGCCTCGTCAGTGAGGCCGCGGAACGTGCCGAAATGCATGCCGATGCTGGTCGGGCCGCCCAAGTCCAGATGGGCCTGCACGGCTTCGTCGGGGTTCATATGGGCTGCGGTCATGAACCAGCGGGGCTCGTAGGCACCGATGGGAAGCAGCGCCAGGTCGATGCGCGGGAACCGCTGGCCGATCTCCGCGAAATGCGGGCAGTAGCCGCTGTCGCCGGCGAAGTAGACCGTGGCGCCGTCCGCCTCGACCACGAAGCCGCCCCAGAGCGCGCGGTTCCGGTCGAACAGGCCGCGCGCGGAGAAATGCTGCGCCGGCACGTAGGTGATCCGGGTGCCGGCGACCTCCACCGACTGCCACCAGTCCAGCTCGGTCGCGGCGATGCCCGCCTCGGCCAGCAGCGGCGCGTTGCCGAGCCCGGTCACCGTGGGCGGCGCCCAGCGTGCCTGCACCTCGCGCAGGGTCGCAAGATCCAGGTGGTCGTAGTGGTTGTGGCTGACCAGCAGCAACTCGACGCCGGGAAGGGCGGCCAGCGGCTGCCCCGGGTCGCGCACGCGCAGCGGCCCAACGAAGGAGAAGGGGCTGGCGCGCTCGGACCAGACAGGGTCGGTGAGGATCGCGACGCCGCCGACCTGGACGAGGAAGCTGGCATGCCCAACGAAGGTGACGGCGACCTGCCCGCGCGAGACCCGGTTCGGCACTGCGTAGGCGGCGTTCTCCACCCGCTCCGGCCAGGGCACGGGCTGGCTCGTCAGGCGCCAGCGCAGGAGATCGCCGAAGCCCTTGTCGGCGGGGGCGTAGAGGTTGCGAAAGCGCGTCCCGTCGAAGTGGTCCGAGACCGCGCTGGCGGTTCCCGCCGGACCGGCCGCGCAGCCGGCCACGGGCATCGCCGCGCCGAGCCCAAGCAGGCGAAGGACGGAGCGGCGCCCCGGGTCTGCCATGGCGTAAGTCTCCTGCGTGCCAAACCACCTGGCCGCAGCTACTTCGCCTCGACCGTCACCACGATGGTGTCGTCATACGATCCCGCGCGCAAGCCGTCTGCGGGGCGCGTCTCCACGTAGAGGTCCTTGGTCTCGGTACCCGGCGGACGCGCCGCCACGACGCGGCCGGCGCCCGCGGGCGTTGCGTCATCGTAGGTCATGACATAGGGCAGCCCCGCGCCGGCGCCACCCTCGGGGCGCAGCTCGCCGCCGTTGCGCGAGCTCAGCGTCACCGTATAGCCCGCAGGCGCGTTGCAGCGCTCCTCGATGGCGGCGACGGACCGCGACTGCGCCGCCGCGCCCAACTCGAAGACGACGCCGCGGTCCTGCACGGAGACAGAGCAGTCCTGGGGGACGATGCCGCGGAGCTGGATGACCGCGCTGGATCCCCCGGCCCAGGCGAGCCGGGGAGACAGGGACGCCGCCATGGCCGCGGCCAGCGGAAGGGCGAGGGCGAAGCCAGCCACCCGGAGCATGCGTAGCCCCCTCATCGCGTCACGACCGTCACGGTGATGTCGTCGCGGTACTTGCCGGCTGCAGCCTGGCCGACATCGCCGATCTCCACCTCGAAGCGGTGGCTGTTGACGGTCCGGCCGAAATCCGTGGCGGGCGCGGCCGACACCTGGGCGGGCTGCCGGAGATCGAGCCCGCGTCCGTCGAGGGTGAGCAGGTAGGGAATGGTCGAATCCTTCGCCTGGCCCTCGCCGGCAAGCACGCCGCCGTTCTCCGAGCCGATCTCGATATCGTAGCCGAGATTGCCGCGTGCCTCGAGATCGAAGCCGAGGCGCCGGCCCTGCGTGATCTCGCCGAAGTCGAGCTTGCCCAGAAGGCCGCCGCGCAGGGCCTTGCGCGCGCCCTCGATGACGATCTCGAAGCCGGCCACAGCCGAGACCATGGTGGTCACCTGGACCGAGCGGGCGTCGAGAACCCGGCCCGGCACGCCGTCCACGAGCTCGTAGAGCGTGAAGACCACGGTGTCTGCATAGGGGCCGGCGGCGACCATCTGCCCGTCGGGCACCAGCACCGCGATCTCCAGGTCGATCTGGTCGCGGCCGCCGAAGCGGCCCAGGATCAGGCTGTCGGCACCGCCGGTATCGGGATCCCGCAGCGGCCTGCCGTGGTTCCCGTCCGTGTAGATCCCATAGGCGAGCCGGGAGGCGCCCTGGCTCATGTGTCGGGATGTGCCGGCCGCCTGGCCCGGGCCGGCGCCCAGGGCGAAGTCGCAGGCGCCGGAGACGCGTCGCACGGTGAGGTCGGCGCGCTGCTCGCCGGCGCGCTGGGCCAACGGGTCGTAGGGGCGCGCGAGGGCGATGCGTCCGAGCCCTTCCAGGCGGAGCTGGCAACCCTGGGCGGCCGCCCTGCCGGCAAATCCTGCCATGACGGCGATCCCCGCGGCAAAGACGAGGAGAAGCCTGGGAAGCGATGTCATGGCTGCACCGTGCCGGGTTGGATGATGCCAAGGTCGAGGCGGCCCTCGGACCCTGGCGGGATCTCGACGCGCGCCGCGCGGCCGTCCTGCAGGACCAGCGTCCAGCGCCCCGGGCGCAGCCCCTCGACGAGGAAGCGGCCGCCGCGGTTCGTGAAGAAGACGATGGGATCGCCACTGGCCTCGGGGACGAAGCGCCCCGACTGCAGGGCCACCGGTGTGCCGTCGGCGCCGCGCAGGATGCCGGTCGCGCTGGCGACCGCATCGGTGCCGACGGGCAAGAGGATGCCGCTGCGATAGCCCGGCATCAGGGTGGGGCGGTCCTCGCCGAGATCGTAGCCGGCGGGCGTCTCGGGCACGTCCACCAGCACCTCGCGCATGCGGTAGGCCGAGAGGTTCGGCACCACCGCGGGGCCAAGCCAGTCGCTGCGCGCGAGATAGCTCTCGCCCGCGGGATCGACGCCGTGGGCGAGGCCCGCGATGCGCGGATGGGGCGTCACGATCGCGAACCCGTCGGTGATCGGTCGCGTGAGACCGACATGCCCGTCGGCGAAGGCGATCCCGGTTGCGAAGGTCGCGGTGCTGCGCCGGTCGTAGCCGCCCTGGCGCCCCTCGCCGCCGAGCCGCTCGATCCGCTCGTGGCGCAGGGTGCCGGCGAAGCGGTCGTGGACATAGGCGGCATCCCCGAAGGCGGCGTCGCCTTCGTCGCCGCGCGCGACCTCGAGGCTGGCGCTCAGCGAGCGCACGGGCTCGAGATCCTGGTAGCGCCATTGCGCGCGGGTCTCGTGCTCGGGGCTGGAATAGGTCAGCGCCGCGGAGTTGCGCGCGTCGCCGAGGATCACGCGAAGCCCTGCGAAGACGAGAAGCTCGTCCCGACCGGTGGCATCGCGCTGGCGCGAGGCCGTGACGTCGAAATCGACGCCGGGCAGCAGGCGCGCCCGGGTGCCGAGCTCGATGCTGTGGGAATCCGAGCTCGTTTCCGACCGGCTGGCCTGGTACCGGCCGCCCAGCGTCACCGTCACGGCCGGGGCGACGGGCTGCCCGATGCGGGCCGACAGGTCCCAGGCCTGCGTGTTGCTGGGGCGGTCGGTACCGAGGGTGGCGAAATCCGCGCCGCGCCAGGTCGCCTGCGCGGTGACCGTGCGGCGGTGCCAGAAGTCGGCTCCGCTGCGGTAGTCGCGGTAGCGCAGCGCGCCCGCGAAGTCGGACCCCGTCCCGTCGAGGGAGCTGAACGTGGGCTCGACGGAGAAGGTCCCGAGCGCCGTCGCGAGCAGCGCCTCGCCCCCGACCTGCCGGAAATGCGGGTCGGCCTGGGCATTCAGGCCGAGGGTCAGCGTCTCGCCGAGCCCCAGGCGGTGCAGGCCGCTCACCGTCGGGCGGTCGCCGTCGTAGACCATGCGGCCCCGCCGCAGGGACGAGGGAGCGCCGGCGGCGTAGGCGAACTCGTGCACGCCGGGCGCCAGAAGCTGGCGGTCCAGGAAGAACGGAAACTCGATCACCTGGTCGCGGCCGAAGGGATCTGTGATCCGGATCCGCACGTCGTTGGTGCCGCTCGTTCCCGGGAAGTTCTGGAGGCTGTAGGGCCCGGGCGCCAGGCGAAAGGTCCGCGTCGGCCTCCCGTTCACCGTGACCTCCACCGTCGACGCTTCCGTTAGGACGAAATCCCGCTGCCCGGTCGGCTGATAGGTCGAGTAGGGCTGGAGCAGGAAGTCCCGGGCGATCGCGGCGCCGCCAAGGGGGCGGCCGGCCTGGAAGCTCGCGACGGGATAGCCGACATCCCCTGCGCTCAGGCGGATGCCGTGCTCCGGCAGATCCCTGACAAGGCGGACATCGCCGCGGCGCCAGCGCGGCTCTCCGCCGCTCTCCTGGTAGAAGAGGGCGGCCTCGAGAACCCATGAATCGAGGCTCAGATAGCTCTCCGCGGTCAGGCGCAGCGGCAGGCGGCCGTCCTCGTCCTGCGGGCCGGCGAGATCCTGATGGCCGCCGGTCGCGCGGAGGTTCGCATAGGCGCTGAGGAAGGCGGGGCGGAGCTGGACCGCTCCGGCGCGCGGCGACGGCCCGAGATCGATGGTCCGGGTGCGGCGCTGCTCGGGCCGCAACACGACCTTTACCGCCAGCTCGCCGGGATCGTAGACCGCCGCGACGTCTTTGGCGGCGATCCCCGCCAGCGGGGCGGTTCCGGCCGGCCCGGTCTCGACGGAGCGTATGGCGGCGGCAAGGTCCGGCTGGGCCAGCGGCTCCAGCAGCTCGGCGAGTTCCCTGGGATCAACGGCCACGGCGGACGGATCGTCGGCGATCCGGGCGCGCAGCGCGCCGGCATCGCGCCCGTCGACCAGCACGGGCACGGTGATGGCCTGGGCGGCGGGCTGCGGCCGGTCCTTGCCGCGCGTGCCGAAGACCTGCCGGAAAATGTCCTGCGCGGATGACGGAGCCGTCGACGGCGCGGCCGTCTGGGCTGCTGAGGCACGGGCGAACAGCGCGAGCGCCATCGTCACTGCCACGGCCGCGACGCGAAGGGGACGGAAGCCGCCCCTGCCTGCCGTCATGGGGCCAGGTTCAGCGACGCGGTGATGGCGCCCTGCGGAAGACCGCCGGGCCAGGGCAGGAGGAACCGGCGCTCCACCCCCGCAAGGATGTTCTCGCCGCCGAGGCCCTTCAGCGCCTCGCCCTGGAGCGTGACGCTGCGTCCCCCGCCCGAAACCGTCAGGACGGGCTCGCGAAGGATGCGGTGGGCCGTGCCGCGGTTCACCAGGACGAGCTCCAGCATGCCGCCGGGGGCGGAATTGGCCCGCGCCACCTGGACATCCGGCCTGGCGCCCTGCGGCGCCACGTAGACCGAGGCGACGTAGCGCACAAGCAGCCGGACCTGGCCGCCCTGAGGCGGCGCTGCTCCCAGATCGACGGGGAGCTGCTCGGCCACCAGGCGGAAGGGCAGCTCCCGATCGGGGGCGGACGGCCCGGCCCACTGGACGCGAACGCTCTGCCCCTGGCCCGGCATGAGCACGATCTGAGCGGGATGGACCACGAAGCTGTCGTCGGCCGGCGTCAGGCGATCCTCACCGTCGGCCGTCATCTCGCGTCCCATCATCCGGATCTCGATGGCCGCGGGGTCGCTGCGGTCGTTCTCCACCCGCACGATCTGCGTGGCCCCGCGGCCCGAGGGCGCGAATTCGATCTCGATCGGAACCAGCCGGAAGGCCTGGGCGGCCGGAATGCCGGCCAGGAGGCCGAGGACGAACCCTGCGGTGGCGAGCGGCGAATGGGCAAGCATGCGGTGGGCACTCGTGCTGGAGGACAATCGGTAGACTGAGCCACATTCATTAAATATGGCTCAATATGTATGGAGTGGGGCGCGGTGCGACAACAGGGAGGGCGAACGGTCGTGCGGGGTGCCGCGACCGTCGGGCAGTGGCTGCCCGTCCGATTGGGCGCTCCTGCGGTGCGCGGCTCAGCCCGCGGTCAGGAACGCCCGGAGGGGCCCCGTCTGCGTGGGGACGTTCAGCGCCGGGGCGTGGCCGCAGCCGGGGACGACGCGCAGCGTCGCACGCGGATTGGCTTCGACCATGGCGGCCGCGGTCGCCGGCAGCAGCAGGTCGCTGTCCTCGCCCCGCAGCAGCAGCGTCGGGCAGGCAATGGCGCGCCAGGCGTCCCACTGCACGTAGTCATCGGGCGCCTCGGTGAACTGCCGCACGATGGCGGGATCGTAGTGCAGGGTCAGCCGTCCGTCGTCGCGGCGGCGCCACGACGTCAGGCTCATGGCGCGCCATTCGGCCTCCGACATGAAGCCGTAGGGAGCATAGACCCGCCTCAGGTATGTTTCGAGTTCTGCCAGCGTGTCGAAGGCCGGCGGCGTTCCGACATAGGTCAGGATGCGTTCGATGGCGGCGCTCGGCAGCTCCGGGCCGATGTCGTTGACGACCAGGTGCGTGATCCTGCCAGCGAGCGCCCCGGCGGCGAGGCGGATGCCGAGCGCGCCACCCATGGACGTGCCGACCCAGCGCAGGCGCGAGAGGCCGAAGCGGTCAACGAGCGCCGTCGCCAAGCGCTCGTAGCGCTCGAAGCGGTACTCGCCGGGATCACGCGCCCAGGCAGAGGCGCCACGGCCGAGGGTGTCCGGCGCAAGGATCCGGAAGCGGTCCGCCAGCGCGTGCGCCATGGACGCGAAGTCCGCACCGCTGCGGGCCAGCCCGTGCCAGGCGACGATTACGTCGCCCTCCGGCGGGCCCCACTCTGCGAGGTGGATCTCGGCCCCGTCGAGCTCCAGCAAATGGTGTCGCGGATCGCTCATCCTGCCCTCCTGCGCAGGCATCCGGGGATGCCGTACGGGAGGGAGTATAGGGGCAGGATCACGGGCACGCCCAGACGCGCCAGCGGCGGTCGGACGGGAGAGGCTCGGACGGGGAAGTGTCGGGCGGGGAAGCGTCGGGCGGGGGAGGAGCGCGGCCTCGGGATCGGGCGTGGCCGCGGGAGCGGGCTTGGGATCGTGGCGCGCGCCGATGCCGGCCTCCGCGCCACCTCGACGTCCGCCGCCCCGCTGCGATCGGTGGGGACGGCGGACCGATGGTCCCTAGGCCGGGACTGCCCTGGCCTAGTCGCGGATGGCGGCCTCGCGACCGAGATCACGGGGGCCGAGATCGCGGCTCGCCATGTCGCGGCTTGCCATGTCGCGGCTGGCCATGTCGCGGCTGGCCATGTCGCGGCTGGCCATGTCGCGGGCGATGTCCCGCGCCATGTCGCGAACCACCGGGCGCGTGGTCGGGGGCACCCGTGGCTGTCGCATCTGCACGGCGGCCTCGGCGGCGGCCGTCGCAGCCGCCCGGGCGGCGCCGCGCTCGCGGCGCAGCGCGTCCAGGATGGCGGCGATAGCCCAGGAGGCGGCCTCGGCAGCCCGCGGCGTTGGCAAACCCTCCTCGCGCAGGCTCATCCAGGTCCAGGCGTCGCTCAGCACGCGGATGATCGCCTCGGCGTCTTGGCGCCGCCATGAAGGAAGGCCCGCCGTCTCCTCGGCCAGCCGGTAGCGCAGGGCCGTCTTCGCGACCGCCATGGCGTCGCGCCGCGCCGTGCGGCCATGGGTCGAGAACAGCGCGGCCAGCGTCAGCCCCTCCTGGGCGTCCATGCGGGCGAAGGACTTGCGCGGGATCGCCGCGATGTCCGTGAAGGCATCCGGCGCCTCCCACAGCCGCTCGCCGACCCGGGCCCAGGCCGCGGCGAGCAGATCGTCCCTAGTCGCGAAATGCCTGTAGAGCGTGCGCTCTCGCACCCCGGCCGCGCGCGCGACCTCGATGGCGGTCGGCCCCTCGTAGGGCGAGCTTTCGATCAGGCGGACGGCGGCCCGTATGATGAGCTCGCGCGTGGCCGCGGCCTGGGCGGCGCGCAGGGGGCTGTGATAGCGGGGCGCGGTGTCCTGAGCGTCGAGGGGCCGATCGGTCGCGGGCCGGGTCATCTCACATTCCTCCTGCTGCATGGTGCGGGGTGGCGTAGGCGGCCATGCCGTGTCTGGGACCGACCTCGCGCAAGGCGACCTTCGCTCTCGCATGGGCGCGGAAAGCCTGGGTCGCGAGGAAGTCGCCGAGCGTCAGCGCGGGTCCGGGCAGAACCCTGCAGCGATCGCCGGAGAGCGCGTTCTGCACCTCGATCATAGTCAGGCCCCGGATGGCGGTGCCGATTGGGCGCGGCATGAAGCCGATCACCCCGTCCTCAGAGAAGCGCCCCAGCAGCGATGCGTCGATGGCTTGGCAGAGCAGCAGCGTCGGAATCCCCCAATGCGACCAGACCGTCGCCGCGATGCGCGGACCATCGGCCCTACCCCCCAGGCTGACATCGGTCAGCAGGAGGTCCGGGCGGTGGCATTCCGCGGCGGCCAGCGCCTCCGCCTCGTTGGCGGCGATCGCGACCACCTCGTGCCCGCTGGTCCTGACGATCTCGACCAGTCCGAGGGCAAGCGGCAGCTCTTCCTGAGCAATGACGATCTTCATCGGGCTCATGCGCGGTTCGATCCCGGCGAAAGCCGGCGACCGCGCCCTTTCCATTGGTTGGGGAGCGATGACGGGGTCAGGCGTGCGCGGAGGTGTGCCGCATGGCGAAGTGCGGCGGGAGCGGCGCAACCGGCCCCGAGAGCGTGGCTCTGACGTTTTCGAGCGTTGTCCGGAGCTGGATGAAGCCTATGGGCTTGGACAGGCTGCCAAGAACGCGCATCCGCGCGGCGCGGCCGGCATCGACGGCGGCGGGATCGCCGGTGATCAGCAATGAGCGCAGGCCGTGGCGGTTCCACGCCACCTCGGCGACGCGCATTCCATCGTCGCCGGCCTGGAGGCGGACATCCACTGTGAGAAAGTCCGGAGCCACCTCGTCGAGAAGCATCAATGCAGTCCTCTCTGAAGGTGCGGTGCCGCAAACCTCAAATCCAAGGCTCTCCATGGCCAATCGAAAGGCCAGCGCGACAACAACGTCATCTTCCACGATCAAGACGCGCATGACTGCTCTCCCCGCTGGGGCCTTGAGAAACGGGCCTCCGGCCCGGATCCCTGCAGGCCGGCTGAAATCGATTGTCGATTTGTACTAATCAACTATCCGGGTCGGACGACTCGGACAAGGTAGCGCTCGTGACGGCTGGTCGGGGCACATGTAAATAGTTGTCCCGTAATATTATTATTTGCGGCGTCTGAAGCGTTACAGAATTATTGATGTTCCGATTCGTGATGTCAACGAAGCCTAGGCAGCGAGCGCGTGTACTCTTGGTAGATTGACATCTAAGGAGCCTGAAAAGCCCTTCCGTAAGTCAATCCTTCTAGACAATCCGTCGAAATGACAGTCCGGCAGCGATTTCCGGACCCAGGAACAGTGCTTGTTTCCATGGAGCATTCCGGGAGGCTGTTGGCTCCGTCCGGTGTACCCCCTCACGCCCAGGCCGCCCGCCCCGGAGGTGCATCCTTTGATGCCCGTGCCTCCCTCGGTTCGGCGGGTCGGGAATGTCCTCAGCCATCGCGGCGGCTCTCGTCGATATGCCGGCGCCGCGCCGCCAGATCGACGATCTCGGCAAGATGCGGGCGGGCAGGGGCCTGCCCGGACGCAACATGTCCAGAGACGCCCCGCGGCTGTGACCAGGGAACCAGGTGCGCAGCCGGATCGAAGTGCGGGTCCGGCAGGACATAGAGGCGTATCGCCAGCCCCAGGGGCAGTTGCGCCTGTTCGAGTGGCGTCCAGCCCAGCAGGTCCGCAGGCGGGACGGCAACCAAGGGGAGATCCGGTCGGGGCCGCTGCTGAGGCTCGCCCGGGGTGCACTCCGTGCGCGGCATCGTACCTTTGAGCTGCCCCGCATCCGGGCGGATGCCCAAGGCCGCCAACAGGCGGCGCCAAGGTTTCGCCCAAGCCATCTTGGCCGGCTCGTCCTTACGAATGCCATTCCCGTGAGAGCCGCCCCCGTGTGCGCCGCAGGTGCAGACCCGTTCCTGGACCATGACATCCTCCTTCGGCGGGCCTTTGTCGCCTGCCGGGTAAGA
This sequence comes from Arenibaculum pallidiluteum, assembly GCF_017355985.1. Taxonomy (GTDB): domain Bacteria; phylum Pseudomonadota; class Alphaproteobacteria; order Azospirillales; family Azospirillaceae; genus Arenibaculum; species Arenibaculum pallidiluteum. The sequence continues at coordinate 371,341 of NZ_JAFIQU010000001.1, read as the reverse complement.
ATTTTGCCTGGGGTTTGTAGAGAAGCTTTCCGCCGGTGGAGCGAATATTCTTATCCGTCGGAACTGCCTCTGGTTCCAAAGCCTCAATCATTCAAATGCTTCAGTCAATCGGAAAATGGCAAGATTATGAACTTTCTGTTCCTACTGTGTATGTCAGGGGTAGTGACTGAAAGTCAATTTTGGTGACTTGAATTTTATTGGTTCGGTGGCGCTAATATTGTCACAGTCAACATCCTTTGGTCGTTTGGGTGCGGGCGGTATCTCTGCCGCTCCACGCCATGGGAAAGGGAGGCAGGTCGATGGGTCTCGGCTCCAAGCCGCGCGGCGAGCGCGCAATGAGGGCACGTCCCGCCGCATTCAAGGCTGTCCTTGTGCTGGCTGTTGCCGGAGCAGGCGCGCTGGCAGGCTATGGGCAGGGCGCTGCTGGCGCTGCAGGCGCACTCGACGACGCGCGGATGGCCGTCCTGCGCCTGGACCGCGAGACGTCGAAGCTCGCTGCGCGTACGGCCGAGTTGCAGGCCGACCTGGCGGAGAAGACCGCCGAACTGGAAGCTGCCACCACGAGCGCCGAACGATTCCGCCAGCTCTATGAGGACGCGGCGCCGCCGCCGGTCCAGACGATCCTGACCGAGGCCCTGGCGCGGATCCATGAGGGGCTATCGCCGCAGCGCATCGCCTTTGTGGTGAGCCAAGCCGGCGAGCCGCGCGCCTGCACCGCGACGATCCTGCGTCGGGTGGCCGCGCGCACCGCCCACCACGACGGACCGGGCACGAGGGCCCGCGTCGACGAGTTGGTGACGCTCACGGTGTCGGGGACGGGCGGCGAAGGCGGAAGGGCCGCCTGGTTCGACCCGGAGCGCGAGGTGACCGTCGATTTCTCTGTGCTCGGCGGCGATCCGGCCCCCGTCACGGGACGGCTGCCCCTCGAGCACGCCTTCGTCTTGAAAGGGCGGGAGTACCGCCTGATGCTGTCGCCGGGCGCCCGCGGCTATGTGGACATCGCCGCCGATCGTTGCGATCACCCTTCGCCCCCGACCCTTGCGGCCGGGGATTGAGGGCCGGGGAGTGAAGGCTGGGGACTGAGGACAGGGGAGTGAGGCCGCCGGGTCTCGCCCGGCGGTCCCCGCCCGTGCTAGGCGGCGCGGTACTCGGCGAGGACCGTGGGATCCTCGGACACGCCGCCGTCGGCGACCCGCAGCACCATATCCGCGCTGCGCAGCGTCGACAGCCGGTGCGTGATCATGAAGGTCGTGCGGCCCTGCATCAGCCGCTCGACGGCCGCGATGATGGCTGCCTCGGTCGCCACGTCCACGGCGCTGGTAGGCTCGTCGAGGATCAGGATCGGCGCGTCCTTCAGGAAGGCGCGGGCGAGGGCGATGCGCTGCCGCTCGCCACCCGACAGGGTCAGGCCGCGCTCGCCCAGACGCGTCTCGTAGCCCTTTGGAAGGGCCGAGATGAAGCCATGGGCATCGGCGGCCTGGGCCGCGGCGATGATCTCCTCCCGGGTGGCGCCGGGCCGGGCATAGGCGATGTTCTCCGCGATGGTCGTCGAGAACAGCACGGGCTCCTGGCTGACCACGGCGAACTGGTCGCGCAGGTCGGCCAGCCGGAAGTCGCGGATATCTGCCCCGTCCAGGAGGATCCGCCCGGCCGCCACGTCGAACTGGCGGATCAGAAGGTTCAGCAGGGTCGATTTGCCGGATCCCGTGCGCCCCACGATGCCGACGCAGGCGCCTGCCGGGACGTCGAAGCTGACATCGGCAAGCACCGGCGTGCGGCCGCCATAGCGGTACGCGACGCTGCGGAACTGCACGGCGCCCTTCGCGCGGGCGAGGGGGCGCGCATCCGGGCGGTCGGTCACGGGATGCCGGCGATCAAGCATCTCGAAGGCGCGCTGGGCGCTGGCCAGGGCGCGCTGCTGGCCCGTGATGTGCCCGCCGATCTGCTGCAGCGGTGCGTAGAGCTGGGCGACGTAGCCCATGACCATCAGCAGCCCGCCAGTGGTCAGGGCGCCCGCCTGGACGTCGCGCACGCCGAGATAGAGGATCGCCGTCGTCCCGAATGCGACGGCCAGGGTAAAGGCAAGGCTGAGCAGCCCTTCGGCCCGGATCACGGCGAGCTTCGCCCGGGCGGCACCCCAGCCTGCGTTCAGGAAGCGCGCCTGCTCGCGCGGCTCCTGTCCGAAGATCGTGACGATGCGCTGGGCGCCGAAGCATTCCTGGACGACCGCCAGGCTGTCGCTCTCGGCCTGCCGCACGCCGTGCCAGCGGTCGCGCAGCCGGTTCTGGTTGGCATGAATGATCACGATCAGCGGCACCGCGGTGCCGAGTGCCACCAGCGCCAGAGGCGCGCTGATCATCGAGGTCACCGAGAGCATCCCGACCAGCGAGGTGCCGGCGACGATCAGCGGCATGACGCCGTACAGCGATGTCCAGACGAGGGCCGGCGCGTCCTGGGTGATCCGCTGGACGGCATCGAAGCTGCCCTTCTCGTCCTCCGCGAGCGGCAGGCCCAGCCCATGACGGAACAGGCGCCCGCGGAAGTCGAGGACCATGCGCTCGGACAGCCATTCGCGGAAGGTCCAGTCGAGAAAGCCCCACCCCGCCTGGAGCAGCGCGAACCCGACCGCCATTCCGACCGCGAGCATCAGCGTCTCGTCCGCGATCCAGGCGGGGAGCCAGGCTGCAAGGCCGGCGGGCAGCGGCTGGCCGCCGATCACCGTGTCCACCACGATCCTGAGCGGCAGCGGCATCAGCAGGGCAATGGGCGTCGACATCAGCCCGATCAGCAGGGCCGCCGCGATATGTGGCCAGTAGGGCCGCGCCTCGCGGAAGGCCCGCATGTAGAGGCGCATGGCCTGCCCGGAGCGGCGGTGCTGGTCGTTTGCGGGCGCGTGCGGCGCGGCTTGCGGCATGATGAAGGCTTTCCTGACGCGGACCGTTGTCCGCGCCATCCTCCATCGTTAAGGTTAACTCGATATTACTTTGGTGGGACCCCTATCCCCTCGGGCGTAGTGTCTTGCCGCTCAGAGCTCCAGGCGTCTCGAAAGCAGCGAGGAGAAGCGCTCGGCTCCGGAGGCCCGTCGGATCGTCAGGAACCGGTCCAGCTGGGGATAGCCCTGGCGCAGCATCGCAGGCGGCATGCGGGCGTCCTTGGCGAGGTAGATCCGGCCGCCCTGCTCCGCGACGATGGCATCCAGCCTGTCGGCCAGCGCGAGCGTATGCGTGCGGATCGGGAAGTCGAGCGCCAGCGTGTAGCCCTCCATGGGGAAGGACAGCAGCCCCGCGTCGCCGGGCCCGAACAGCTTCAGCACTGCGAGGAAGGAGCCCAGGCCGGAGCGTGCGATCGCGTCCAGCAGCGCTTCGAGCCCGGCGGATCCTGCCGCTTTCGGCAGCACGCACTGGTACTGGATGAAGCCCCGGCGGCCGTAGATCCGGTTCCAGTCCAGCACTGCGTCCAGCGGATAGAAGAAGCGGTCGTAGTCGACGATCTGCGTCCCGGGCCGACCCGCGCGATAGTAGATTTCGTTGAATGCCCGCACCGAAAGGGACGTCAGCGCGAAGTCGGGGAAGGTTGCGGGCACGCGGCGACGGGGGCGCGGGGGCAGGATCAGCGGGGTCGCCCCGCGCCCGGGATCCAGCTCGTCCGGCCAGGCATGCTCGCCGCGGTGGAGCAGCGAGCGCCCGCGGGCGGTGCCGCCGGCCAGGCAGTCGATCCAGGCGACGGAATAGGTCCAGCCCTGCGAGGCCTCGAAGGCCGCCATCACTTCGGCGAGGTTGGCGCAGCGCAGGGTCTCCTGGCGGATCCAGGCGGACGCGATCGGCAGCAGGCGGAATGTCGCCGTGACGATCACCCCCGTCAGGCCCATGCCCCCGCAGGTGGCCAGAAAGAGATCCGCGTTTTCGGTGGGCGAACAGGTGAGGACGCGCCCGTCCGCCTGCATCAGCTCCAGGCCCTCGACATGACGGCAGAAAGAGCCGGCGACATGGTGGTTCTTTCCGTGGACGTCCGAGGCGATCATGCCCCCCACGCTGACGAGGCGCGTGCCCGGCGTGACCGGCGGGAACCAGCCGCGCGGCACCAGGATTTCGAGCAGATCGCTCAGCAGGATCCCGCTCTCGCAGGTGATGCGCCCCGTCTCCCCGTCGAAGGCCAGGATCCGGTCGTGGCGGCGTGTCAGCAGCGTCGCCTCGGGGTTCAGAGCCGCGTCGCCATAGGCGCGCCCGTTGCCGCGCGCGATCGCCGAGGCATGGCCGGCCAGCCCGGCGGCGATCTCCTCGGCGCCGCGCACCTCGACGGTCCGGCACTCGGCGCGGGGATAGTTCCCCCAGCCGCTCAGTCGCATGGCAGGCAGCCCCCCGGCACGTGGACGGCAAACGGCCGCGGGGCCGGTCGGGCGGGGAGATTGGTCATGAAGGTATCCATCGGCCGTCCTCGTTTCTCACCGCGCTTGTTGATTGCCGCGCCGCGGGGACGTCGGGCCTGCGGCGCGTCCCGCGGGCGAGGCCCAGGAGCGCGTAGAAGGGCAGCGTCGGCAGGAACAGAGCGGCCGTATCGATGTACCGCAGCGCCGGGAAGGTCACCACCACCATCAGGATGCCGGCCGAGACCGCGTAAAGGAGGGTCAGGCACAGCAGCGCGTTCACGTCCAGGCGCACCTGGGCGCTAATGTCCGGATGCACCTGCGCGCTCATGGCCGGACGCGCCTGCGTGCTCGCCGTTCCCGCCGATGCCGGTGCGCCGCGCCAGACATGGAGAGGAAAGAGGACCGCGAGGCCGAGCAGGGCGAGCAGGAAGGGCGCGTTCGTCGCCACCGCATGGCCGAGGAAGCGCGTCGTTGCGCCGACCAGCCAGGCGACGTAGCGCTCGGGCGCCGCCCTGAGCGTCGCAAGCGAGAGCCGCATCATCCGCCTGTCGAAGGCGACCCAGGTCTCGCCCGGGTGCCGAAGAGGGGCGACGACGCCGTACAGAACCTCGTCATGGGTGCGTGCGAAGATATCGAAATATCCCAGCGCCGCCGACACGAAGGAGCGCTGTCCGGTCGAGTTCCGGGGGACCGCGATGACAGCGCCGCGTTGCTCGGCCGCGCTGCGCCGGTCGACGATCTCGCGGGCTAGTGGCCGCAGGTCCTCGGGAAGCTCGCCGGCGATCTCGTGGGTGAGCATCAGCCCGGCCATGCCGGAGAGCTGGAAGCCTCCGAAGGATACGACGTTGAAATCGCCCACAACAGCCTGACGAGCCCCTGACACGGCGAGGAAGGGCAGCGCGCCCGCCAGTGCAACGGCAAGGACGCGGCCGGCCCCGGCCTTCGTTCCGCGCAGGCGCGCCAGCGCCAGGTAGAGCAGCGGGAACACCAGGAAGGACGGGAGGAAGGTCGGGCGCAGTACGTAGGCAAGCCCGAGCGCGAGCCCGAATGGCACCGCATGGAATGCGATCCTGCCGCCAGCGGCCATGCGGAAGGCAAGCGCGACGCCGACGATCGAGAAGGCGACCGCGGGAAGCTCGGGATGGACGGCGTTGTTCCAGATCAGGACGACGTTCGCCAGCAGCAGGGCCGCCGCCATCGACGCGCCCGCCCTAAGCGACAGCCCATAGGTCCGCACGGTGGCGTAGAGGAAGCAGACGGCCCCGAAATAGAGGGCAGTCTGGACCAGGGGGATGGCGGCGAAGCTGCTGCCGCCTGCCATGAACGGTGCCGCGAGCCAGCCATAGAGAGGGTTGCGCATCTGCCCGAGCGATTCCGGCAGCGGCCCGAGATCGAAGTAGCTCGCGGTGTCCGGCGTGATCCAGGGCTCGAAGCGTCCCGCCGTCCAAAGCAGCAGGCTGAGGCCGGCGACTGCCAGCGCGAGGGCGACGGCCTCGGCTCTTCCCAGTGCGGCTTTCATGGAGGCTTCGCGTTTCGGTGCGCTGTCGCCGGGTATGTCGGGCCGACCTGCGCCTGTCAATCCTGGCCGCGGCTTCCGGCGCGGCACGCCACTGGTCACGTCAAGCGGGACAGGCGCCGCGCGGACGTGGCGGGGCGATCCGTCGCAGGCACGGGAAAGCCCACGAGGCGCGTTCCCGCGGCGGCAGCGGGCAGGGCGGTCCGGTCGGCTACGCGAACTGGGGCTTGCGTGCCGCCTTGGCGTGCTACAAATAGCGTGTCCCGGGCCCGAGCCCGGGAAACATGGCTGGGGTGCCCGCGTCCGGGGAAGCGTCCTCGGGTACGGGCTGAGATCACACCCATCGAACCTGCCTGGGTCATGCCAGCGAAGGGAGCCCGTCTTGTCGTTCGGTCACCTCAAATCCAGCCCGTCGCGGCGCGTTGCCATCGTCGGCGCCGGCGCCATAGGCCTTTCCATCGGCTGGCGCCTCGCCGCGGCCGGATGCTCGGTCGACATCTTCGACCGCGGCGCCGCAGGGCAGGGCGCGACCCGCGCCGCCGGCGGAATGCTGGCTGCCGCCGCCGAGGTCGAGCCTGCGGAGGACGCGCTGGTCGCGCTGTGCCGGCGCAGCCAGGCCATGTGGGCCGATTTCGCCGCCGAGCTGGAGGCGGCATCCGGCATCGACGTGGAGCTGCGGCGCGAGGGCACGCTGGTGATTGCCCTGACCGCCGACGACCTGGGCAAGCTGCGGCGCACGGCCGAGCTGCAGCAGCGCCTCGGCATCGGGACGCGCTGGTTGCCGGGTGGCGAGGTCCGGCGGATCGAGCCCTACCTGTCGCCGCGGGTGTCTGGGGCGCTGCACTGCCCGGACGACCACCAGGTGGAGAACCGGAAGGTCGGCGCCGCGCTCGCGCGTGCCTACCAGGCGGCAGGCGGCCGCCTGCACGAGCACGTCGCGGTGGAGGGGATCGCGACCACGGATGGCCGCGTGCTGGGCCTGCGGATCGGTGACGGGCTACACGAGGCCGACACGGTCGTCGTGGCGGCGGGCGCCTGGTCCCGGGGTCTCGGCGGCCTGCCGGACGGGCTGCGCCCGCCCGTGCGCCCCGTGAAGGGCCAGATGCTGGCGCTGCGCATGCCGTCCGGGGAGCCGCTGCTGCGCCACGTGCTCTGGACCCCCGGCGCCTACCTGATCCCGCGGCGCGACGGCAGGCTCCTGATCGGGGCGACGGTCGAGGAGCGCGGCTTCGACGAGAACCTGACGGCCGGAGGGCTCCTCTCGCTGCTGGAGAGCGCCTGGCGCGCCGTGCCGGGCATCGAGGAGCTGCCGGTCGAGGAGACCTGGGTCGGCTTCCGTCCGGGGTCGCGAGACGATGCGCCGATCCTCGGGCCCGGCGGCATCGCGGGCCTGGTAATGGCGACGGGTCATCACCGCAACGGCATCCTGCTCACCCCGGCGACAGCCGAGCTGGTGGCGCGACACGTCCTGACCGGGGAGGTCGACCCCGCCATGGCACCTTTCGGGATCGACCGTTTCTCGAGGACGCGATGACCCTTGCCGCGGATTCCAATGCGGGCGCCGCCCCTGCCACCATCCGCGTGAACGGCGTGGACGAGCCCCTGGCCGCCGGCACGCTGGGCGAGCTGCTGGCAGCGCGCGGCATCGTGCCCGGCGCGCGCGGTGTCGCCGTGGCGCTGGACGGGACGGTGGTGCCCGCGGCGGACTGGGCTGGCACCCGCCTTGCGCCGGGAGCCGAGATCGAGATCGTCCGCCCGTTCCAGGGCGGCTGAAGGAGGAAGGATCCGTGGAGGACGTTTTCGAGATCGCCGGGCGGCAGTTCGGCTCGCGGCTGCTGATCGGCAGCTCGGGCTACCCGAACCGGCAAGTGATGATGGCTGCGCTGGAGGCCAGCGGGGCCGAGGTCGTGACGGTTTCGATCCGCCGCATCAGCCTCGACGGATATGCCGAGAGCATGCTCGACCTGATGGGTGGACGCTACGTTCTGCTGCCCAACACCGCGGGCTGCCAGACCGCGCGGGAGGCCGTGCTGACCGCGCGCCTCGCGCGCGAGGCGCTGCAGACCGATTGGGTGAAGCTGGAGGTGATCGGCGACGCCGAGACGCTGCACCCCGATGTCGAGCAGCTCCTGCGCGCGACCGAGGAGCTGGTGGCCGAGGGCTTCAAGGTCCTGCCCTACTGCAACGACGACCCCGTCACCTGCCGCAAGCTCGCCGATGCCGGCGCGGCGGCGGTGATGCCGCTGGGCTCGCCCATCGGATCCGGCCTCGGCATCTGCAATCCGCGGGCGATCGAGCATATCTGCGCGCGCATCGGCGTGCCGGTGATCCTGGATGCCGGGATCGGGACGGCATCGGACGCCGCGCTTGCAATGGAGCTCGGCTGCTCGGCGGTGCTCCTGAACACGGCGGTGGCCAAGGCGGACGATCCCCCCGCCATGGCCAGGGCCATGCGGCTGGGCGTGGAGGCGGGGCGCCTCGCCCGCCGGGCCGGCCGGATTCCGCGGTTGGACCGCGCGGAGCCGTCGAGCCCGCAGCTCGGCCTGATCGGCACGTGATCCCGTCGCCGCTGCTGGTCGTGACGGACCGGCGGCAGGCATCCCGCCCGCTCGATGCCGTCGCGGCCGCGTGTCTGGACGCTGGATGCCGCTGGATGGGGATCCGCGAGCGCGACCTGCCGGCCGCGGAGCTTACCGAACTGGCGGGCCGCCTCGGCGCTCTGGCGCGTGCGGCGGGAGCCCGGATGGTGCTCTTCGGACCACCCGAGGCCGCCGTCGCGGCCGGGCTCGACGCCGTCCACCTGCGCACCGGCGAGGACCTGGCGATGGCGCGGCGCGTCCTCGGCCCCGGGGCCCTGGTCGGCGTGTCCGTCCACGACCGGGCGGAAGCCGTGGCGGCCGCGCGGGCGGGCGCGGACTATGTGCTGCTGGGCCCCGCGTTCCCGACGGCGAGCAAGCCCGGCTATGGCCCGACCCTGGGGCCCGCCGGCCTTGCCGCCGCGACGGGGCTCGGCCTGCCGGTGGTCGCGATCGGCGGAATCGATGCCGGGAATGCAGGTGCCTGCCTCGCCGCAGGCGCCGCCGGCATCGCGGTCATGGGCGGCGTGATGCGGGCGCCGGATCCCGGCGCCGCGGTGCGGGTGCTGCTCGCGGCACTGGATCAGGCGGCCTGGCCGGCCGCCCAGCCCGACGACCAGGCCCATTGGAAGTTGTAGCCGCCGAGCCAGCCCGTCACGTCCACCGCCTCGCCGACGAAATAGAGCCCGGGCACCGCCTTCGCCTCCATGGTCCTGGAGGACAGCGCGTCCGTGTCGACGCCGCCCACCGTCACCTCGGCGGTGCGGTAGCCCTCGGTTCCGGCCGGCATCACGGCCCAGCCCTTCACGTCTCGGGCGATGGCGTCCCAGGTCCGCGCGCCGGCCTGGCCCGCAGGACGTGCCGCCAGGGCGGGGTCCAGCAGCCGCTGGGCCAGGCGCCGGGGCAGCATGTCGCCCAGCAGGGTCTTCACCTCGGCCTTGGGCCGCTCCGCCGCCGCGTCGCGCAGCCGCGCCGCGAGGTCGATGCTTGGCGCGAAGTCGATCTCGACGTTCTGCCCCTCCGACCAGTAGGACGAGATCTGCAGGACGGCAGGGCCGCTTATTCCGCGATGGGTGAAGAGCAGCGCCTCGTCGAAGCTGGTGTCGCCGCAGCGGATCCGCACGTCGCAGGCCACCCCGGTGAGGTCCCGGAAGTTGCGGGGATCTTCCGGCGCGAAGGTGAAGGGCACGAGCCCGGGTCGGGTCGGCACCAGCGGCATTCCGAAGCGGCGCGCCACCTCATGGCCGAAGCCGGTGGCGCCGAGCTTGGGGACGGACAGCCCGCCGGTCGCGACGACGACGCTCTCGGCCAGCAGGCGCCCCGCCGTGCTGTGCAGCTCGAACCGGTCCCCGCGGCCGATGCTCTCGACGCGCGTCGACAGGCGGAAGCTCACCTTCGCGTCGGCGCATTCCCGCATCAGCAGGGCGACGATCTCGCGGGCGGATCCATCGCAGAAGAGCTGCCCCAGCTTCTTCTCGTGAAACGCGATGCGGTGCCGGCGCACGAGCTCCACGAAATCGTGCTGGGTGTACCGGCGCAGGGCCGAGATCGCGAAGTGCCTGTTGGCCGAGACAAAGCGGTCCGGCACCGCGTGCAGGTTGGTGAAGTTGCACCTGCCACCGCCCGAGATCAGGATCTTGCGGCCGGGCTCGTCGGCATGGTCCAGCACGAGCGTCCGGCGACCGCGCCTTCCGGCCTCTGCTGCGCACATCAGCCCGGCGGCGCCGGCGCCGATCACGATCACGTCGAAATTCTCTGGGCTCACTGGGCTCAACGCCGGCAGGGGAAGGCGGGAGGGGGAGGCGGGCGCGCATCTTGCACATCCGCCGGGTCTGCGTCCATGCCGGGAGGATGCCGCTTCCGGAAAGGCGCCCCGCCGCGCCGAGGAGGGCGACGGCGTCGGCGGCACGGATGCCCTTTCCGGAAGCGGCCACGGCGGCCCCGCGCGCCGCCGGCCCGCCGGAACCGCTGCCTGGGCCCGGCGGAGCTTCCGTCAGCAAGCCGCGTGCCATGCGCCGGAATCCAGCGGCGCGGCGGCGCCGGGCCATGTCCGTGCCCGCGGCTGCAAAGGAAGCTGACGCGCCGCGTCGGAACCGACTGACCAGCGCGTGTAAGCGGCGTGCCGTGCTGTGCGAGGTCTGCGCGACTGCGCCGGGCTTCCTTATTGCCTGACCGAAGGTCGAGACCCAGGTCTCCGTCATCGAGCAGCGCCTGAGCCTAAACGATCCCGAAGGACACCAGGCTCGTCGAGACGCCAAGCTCGTCGAGAGCTTGCTGGCGCTACCGGACCCCTTCGGGCCTGGCTTCGGAACCTCTGCGCCAAGGGTATGGAGGCAAAGGATCTTCCGCCCTCGAGGTACCCAATGACGATCCCAGGGGCGCGCACCAGATTCCGGTTTGATTGTCTGCGCATTTAGCGCGACCTTTATTTTAGGGTATGTGGAGCAGAATCCTGCAACCATGGAGAATGGCTGCGGAATCCTTTTGCTGAGCCCTCGATGTGCCTTAGAGTTTATTCTGCTGGGATCAAGCAGTGTGCGGATCTGGTGCTCGTTTCGCTTACGCCTGCCGACTTCTGCTCGCAGGGCTGCAGAGAAGATCGACCGCATGACCAAGGACGCTGGAATTTTCGAGCTGATCCGGACGCGGCTCTTCACGGCCGTCATCGGCGATCAGATGGATGCGCGGGGACTGACGCGTCAGTTCCTGCCGCCCGAGATCCGCGGCCTTACTCCGGAAACCCTGGTGGTCGGCCGCGCGATGCCGGTCCTGGAGGCGGATTGCTGCGGCGAGGTCGTCGGGCATTCCGGTCGTGCCGAGGCGTTCGGTCTCATGTTTCAGGCCCTTGATGACCTGAAGCCGGACGAAGTCTACATCTGCACCGGCAGCTCGCGCCGATACGCCCTCTGGGGCGAGCTGATGAGCACGCGCGCGCGGACCCTCGGCGCCGCGGGCGCCGTCGTGGGCGGCTTCCACCGGGACACGAAGGGCATCCTGCGGCTGGGCTTTCCGGTCTTCTCGGAAGGATCCTACGCACAGGACCAGCGGCTGAGGGGCCGCGTCGTCGATTTCCGCTGCACCATCGAATTCCCGAATGGCGCCCGCGTGCGTCCAGGCGACGTCGTCGTCGGCGATGTCGATGGGGTTCTCGTCATCCCGCAGGAGGATCTGGAGGACGTCGTCGCCCTGGCCTTGAAGAAGGTCGAAGGCGAGGAGGCCGTCCGCCAGATGATCGAGCAGGGCCAGAGCACGAAGGAGGTCTTCGACAGAACCGGCATCATGTAGGCGCCGGGATGCCCGCGACTGTGCCGAAGCGCGGTGCGGCAAGCCAACATAAGACAGATAACGGAGGGAGGAACCCATGAGGGCAGTGGTCGGTAGCGCCGTGGTTGCCGGCCTGCTCGTCGGAGCGGGCCACGCCAGCGCCCAGGAGACGCTGAACGTCTTCTGGGTCAAGGGCTTCTACAAGTCGGAGGACGAAGCCCTCTTCGCCGCCGTCAGGAAGTTCGAGCAGAAGACCGGTGTCAAGGTCGAGCTCTCCCAGTATCCCGTCCAGGACATGATCCCGAAGACCGTGGCCGCCCTCGATTCCGGGAGCCCGCCCGACGTCGCCTATGCGGATGTCTACGACTTCCAGGTCACCGGGAAATGGGCCTTCGAGGGGCGCCTCGAGGACCTCAGCGACGTCATCGATCCCATCAAGGATCGGTTCGCGAAGAACACGGTGGAGACGACCTATCTCTACAACGATGTCGACAAGAGGCGCGCCTATTACGCGTTTCCGCTGAAGCAGCAGACCATGCATATCCAGTACTGGTCCGACATGCTGGAGAAGGCGGGCTTCAAGGAGGCCGACATCCCGACCGCATGGAACGACTACTGGGCGTTCTGGTGCGAGAAGGTACAGCCAGCCTATCGCAAGGCGGCGGGCGCCCGGGCCTATGCAATCGGGCAGCCGCTGGGCGTCGATTCCAGCGACGCCTTCTATTCCTTCCTGACCTTTGCCGATGCCTACAATGTCCGCCTCGTCGACGACGAAGGCAGGCTTCTGGTCGACGATCCGGCCGTCAAGGCCGGACTGGTCGGCGCGCTCAAGGCCTATACGGACGTCTATTCGAAGGGCTGCGTCCCGCCCTCGGCGACGAGCTGGAAGGACCCCGACAACAACGTCGCCTTCCACAACAGGACGACGCTGCTGACCCACAACGCGACGATCTCGATCGCGGCCAAATGGCTCGACGACATGAACAACGAGACCCTGTCCGCCGAGCAGCGCGCCGATGCGAAGAGGAACTACACCCAGCTGATCCGGACTGCGGGCTTCCCGCACAAGCCCGACGGCAGCAAGATGGTCTACCGCACCGCGGTCAAGACGGGCGTGGTCTTCTCCGGCGCCAGGAACAAGGCGCGGGCCAAGGAGTTCGTTCGCTTCCTGCTCGAGGAGGACAATCTCACGCCCTATGTCGAGGGTGCGCTGGGCCGGTGGTTCCCCGTGACGAAGGCGGCGCAGGAGCGCCCGTTCTGGAGGGAGGATCCCCACCGGACCGCCGTGTACAACCAGTACGCCGACGGCACCGTGCCCTTCGAGTTCACGAAGAACTACAAGTTCACCATTCTCAACAACGAGAACGTCTGGGCGAAGGCGGCCAATCGGGTCCTCAACGAGAAGGTTCCCGTCGACAAGGCCGTCGACGAGATGATCGCCCGCATCAAGACCGTCGCGGGCTGATCCCGTTGGCCCTGGCCGGCCGCGCCTGCGCGGCCGGCCGTCCTCCCAGCAGGGCGCCGCCCATGAACGATATCGCCGTCTACGAGGCAGATCTTGCGACGAAGCGCGTCCGCCGACGCTGGTCCGCGTGGGAGGTCTGGGGCGTGGCGCTCCTGGTGCCCTATGTCCTGGTCTTTCTGCTCTTCGTGATCTATCCCGTCGCCTACGGCTTCTGGCTGGCGCGGGATCCGCAGGCCTATGTCGCGCTGTTCGAGGATCCGATCTTCGTCCGGGCGGTCTTCAACACGCTGGTCTTCATCCTGGTCGGCGTGAACCTCAAGATGATGATTGCCCTGCTGCTGTCGGGCTTCTTCGTCCATGAGCGGTTGTGGATCCGATGGCTGTCGGTCCTGTTCATCCTGCCCTGGGCCGTGCCCTCGATCCCGACGATCCTGTCGCTCCGTTTCATGCTGAATCCCGAATGGGGGCTCGTCAATCAGCTGATATTCAGGCTGACCGCCGAGGACGGGCCGAACTGGCTCAACGACCCCAGCCTCGGCCTGACCTTCGCGATCCTGGTGCACATCTGGAAGTCGCTTCCGTTCTGGACGCTGGTCCTCGTCTCGGGGCGGCTGGCAATCTCGCGCGACCTCTACGAGGCGGCCGCGGTGGACGGGGCCGGCAGGATCCAGCAGTTCCGCTTCATCACCTGGCCGTCCATGAGCACGCTCTACATCACCTGCCTTCTGCTCTCGATGATCTGGACGCTTGGCGACTTCAACAGCGTCTACCTGCTCACGGGTGGCGGCCCCGCGGATCTCACCCATGTGCTGGCGACGCTCGGCATCCGCTATCTCCGGCTGGACGCCGTCAACCTGTCGATGGCGACGATCGTCTCGGCCATGCCGATCGTGCTGCCGCTCGTGTACTTCATGATGAAACGGCTTTCGCGATGACGAGAAGACGTCTTCAGGCCGTCGCCAACGAGGCGAAGCTGCTTCTGATCGGCATCCCCGTCCTTCTTTGGACGCTGCTGCCGATCTATCACCTGTTCCTGTTCGCGATCTCGCCGAAGCAGTCGGCGTTCTCGGGCAATCTCTGGCCGGAAGAACCGACGCTGCGCAACTTCGAGATCGTGCTGAGCCAGCAGCATTATTTCCTCACCCATTTTTGGCAGCAGCTCGGGAATTCGATCCTGATCGCGGTCGCGACCGGTGTGATCACGCTGTTCATCGCCACGACGGCCGCCTTTGCGATCAGCCGTCTCCGCGCGCGGGGCGGCCGTCTGGTCATGAACCTGGCGCTTTTCACCTATTTCATCCCGGCCGCATTCCTGGCCGTGCCGATGTATCGCACGATGGGACTCTACGGCCTTCTCAACAGCCGCTGGGCCCTGATCCTGGCGATGGTCACCGTCGCCTCGCCCTATGCGATCTGGGTGCTGAAGCAGGCCTCGGACAAGCTGCCCTACGAGCTCGACGAGGCGGCCATCGTGGACGGCGCCTCGCCCATGCAGCTTTTCCGGCTGGTCTATCTGCCCCTGATGATGCCGTCGCTGGTCGCGGTGGGGACCTACGCGCTGCTGCTGGCATGGAACGAGTATCTCTACGCATTCCTGCTGCTCTCGCGCGACACCGACATCACCCTGCCCGTGGCGCTCGGCAACTTCCTGGCGGCCGACGACTCACCCTGGGAGCTCCTGATGACGACCGGCTTCATCTACGCGTTGCCGCCGGCGGCCATCTACTACGCCTTCAGGCGCTACATGGTCGCCGGCCTGACGGCCGGCGCGGTCAAGAGCTGAACGGGAGCAGCCCGCCGCCTTTGGCGCGGCCACGACAGGAGGGGACATGGCCGAGGTCGAGATCAGGGAAGTCCGCAAGAGCTTCGGACGGCTGGAGGTGCTGCACGGGGTCAGCATCGGCATCCAGGACGGCGAGTTCGTCATCCTGGTGGGGCCGTCGGGATGCGGGAAGTCGACCCTGCTTCGGATGGTTGCCGGTCTCGAGGACATCACGCGCGGCGAGATCCGGATCGGCACGAGGGTGGTCAACGACATGCCGCCGAAGGAGCGCGACATCGCCATGGTGTTCCAGAACTACGCGCTCTACCCCCACATGACCGTCGCCGAGAACATGGCCTTCTCCATGCGTCTGCGCAGGGCGCGCCAGGCGGAGATCGACACGAGGGTAAAGCGCGCGGCCGAGATCCTGGGGTTAAGTGCGCTGCTCGACCGCCACCCCCGCGAACTCTCGGGCGGGCAGCGTCAGCGGGTCGCCATGGGCCGAGCGATCGTGAGGGATCCGCAGGTCTTCCTATTCGACGAGCCGCTCTCGAACCTCGACGCGAAGCTGCGGGTCGCCATGCGCGCGGAGATCAAGGAGCTGCACCAGCGTCTGGGCACCACGACCATCTACGTCACCCACGACCAAGTCGAAGCCATGACGATGGCCGACAGGATCGTGGTCATGCGGGACGGGGTCGTCGAGCAGATGGGAGCACCGCTGGAGCTCTATGACCAGCCCGACAACATCTTCGTCGCGGGCTTCATCGGCTCGCCGGCCATGAACCTGCTGGCCGGCCAGGTCGAGGCCGACGGCTTCCGTACCGAAGGCGGCCTGAAGCTGCCCATTGAGCGTGTTCCCGCCGGGTGGATCGGCCGGCGCGCGCTCTATGGCGTGCGGCCCGAGCATATCGAGCTCCGCGACGATGGCGTCCCGGTCGAGGTGCTGGTGGTGGAGCCCACCGGATCGGAAACGCTGATCATGGTCCGGAACGGCGCCGCGCAGCTGGGATGCCTGTTCCGCAGCCGCATCCTGCCGCAGCCCGGCGAGACGATCCGCATCGCCCCCAATCCAGCCCTCGTCCATCTGTTCGACGCCGAGACGGAGCGGCGCCTCGTTCATTAGGGCGGCTCCGGCACAGCATGGTGCCGCGGACCGTCAGCGCGGCTACACGCGGTAAAGCCGTGCCAGGGCGGCGACGGCGGTGGCAAGGGCCTGGCGCAGCTCGGGCGGTGCGAGGACCTCGACAGTGTCGCCGAGGCCCAGCAACTCGCGCACGGCGATCTCGACGGATTCCACGGGGATTTCCACCGTCCGCCATCCATCGGGATCGGGCGGCCCTGCTTGCCGGACGGCATCCGCCAGCGCCCGGTTCACGCGCCCGAGCCGATGCAATGCCGACGGCGATGCTCGCACCGTCGCCCGGCCCGCCTGCATCCGCGCCTCGTAGTCGCGCGCAAAGCGGTCCCAATGGCCGCGCAGGTCGAAATCCGCGGGGCGTTCGAACGGCACCTGCGTGACGGTGAGCTCGCGTATGCTCGAAACCCTGTAGGTCCGCACCTGCGCGCCAGCCTCCGCGACGAGATACCAGAGGCCCGCCTTGAGAACGAGGCCGAGCGGCCCGGCCTCGCGCTCCACGATCCCCTTCCAGCTCTCGTAGCGGATCCACACCTTCCGCGCGGTCCAGACGGCCAGGGCGAGCGTCGGCAGAAGCGCGATCTGCTCGGGTCCCTGGAACCAGCCGACGGGATCGAGATGGAAGCGTTCCCCGACCCGCTCGGCGTCCGCCCGGGACGTCTCCGGCAGGGCAGCCAGCAGCTTCAATCGCATCTGCGCCGTCGCCTCGGAAAGCCCCAGATCCGCCGCGGGGCCCGGAAGTCCTGCCAGGAACAGCGCCTCGGCCTCGCGCGCGGTAAGGCCGGTCAGCCGCGTGCGGTACCCGTCCAGAAGCCTGAAGCCGCCGCCGTGGCCCTTCTCCGCATAGACGGGTATGCCCGCGGCGCTGAGCGCATCGATGTCGCGGTAGACCGTGCGCACGGACACTTCGAGCCCGGCTGCAAGCTCCGCGGCCGTGGCCTGTCCGCGTGCCTGCAACGTAAGCAGGATCGAGAGAAGGCGGCTTGATCGCATGAATCGCAATCTATCCGATTTCAGCTGACATTCCCCGTCAGTTGATGCGGCGCATGCTCCCCTCGGTTCAGCCATATCGGAGGGTGCCATGAGTGATCACCACAACGTCCACTCCGCGGCCGGTTCGCGTCCGGCCATGTCGAGCGTTGCCGGCTTCGATTTCCTGATCGGGGACTGGAAGGTCCGCCACCGGCGTCTGAAGCACCGGCTGGCGGGGTGCACCGACTGGGCCGAATTCGACGGGACAACCTCAGCCCGAAAGATCCTCGGCGGCATGGGAAACATGGACGAGAACCAGATCGGCCTGCCTGACGGCGCCTATTCGGCGCTGTCCGTCCGGCTCTTCGACGCGCGCGCGGACCGATGGTCGATCTGGTGGATCGACGCGCGGCGGCCAGATGCGCTCGACCCGCCCGTCATCGGCGGCTTTGCCGACGGGCGCGGCGTCTTCTACGGCGACGACCGATTGGAGGGCCGCCCGATCCGGGTCCGGTTCATCTGGTCCGACATAACCGACACCACGGCCCGGTGGGAGCAGGCCTTCTCGCCGGACGGTGGGGCGAACTGGGAGACCAACTGGGTGATGGAGTTCATCCGGGCCTGACGCCGGGGGCGCATCCCGTATGCCCAGGTCGGGAGCGGCGTCAGGTCCCGCGCCGCTTGGCCCGCGCGGTCGGCGCGGCGGACATGGGGTCGTCGGGCCAGTGGTGCTTGGGGTACTGCCCCTTCATGTCGGCCTTCACGGCCTTGTAGGAGCTCGCCCAGAAGCCCGCGAGGTCGCGTGTCACCTGCACTGGCCGGTGGGCCGGGGACAGCAGGTGCAGAAGCAGCGGCACGCGGCCGCGCGCGACGGCGGGCGTCTCCGCAAGGCCGAACATCTCCTGGAGGCGCACCGCCAGCACGGGGATCTCGCCCGAGGCATAGTCGATGGGGATGCGCGATCCGCTGGGCACGCTCACATGGGTCGGCGCCAGCTCGTCGAGCCGCCGCTGCAGGGTCCAGTCCAGCGTCGCGCGCAGAGCCTGCGCGAGGTCCAGGCGGTCCAGATGGGCCCGGCGGGTGACGCTGCCGAGATGGGGCGCCAGCCACGTCTCCAGCCCTTCAAGCAGCGCCGCGTCCGAGAGGTCGGGCCAGCCGGCCTCCTCGCCCTCGACCCGGCGCAGGAAGGCGACCCGGGCCCGGAACTGCTCGGCCTCCTTGGTCCAGGGCAGGGCGTGCAGCCCGATCTGCCGGATTCCGTCGCAGACCGCCTGCGCGACCTTGTCGCGCGGCGGGTCGGCCAGCGGCCTGTCCTCCAGCACCAGGGCGAAGAGGCGCCGCTGCCGGCGCGCCTGCACCGCCGCGTCGCGCGGGTCCCAGGACACGAACGCCTCCTCGCGCAGGTGGTCCTCGAACAGGGCCTCCAACTCGGCCTGGGTCACCGGCGCGGCAAGCCTGATACGGGCGTTGCGCCGGTCTCCGTCGAGATCCGCCACGGCCAGGAACGGCTCGGCCGCCAGCGCGTCATGCTCGGCGAAGAACGCGCCGCGGCCGTTGGACAGGCGGTAGGAGGGCTCGCCGCCGGGACGGCGCTGCCCGATGCGGTCGGGATAGGCTAGCGCCACCAGAATGCCGGCATCCGCGGGGCGCCCGTCCTCTGCCCGGATGCCGAGCTGGCGCTGCCACTGGCGCGCCTGCTGCCGGATCGCATGGAGCGGCCCTGGGGCGCCGCCCTCGCGCAGCATCTCGACGCGCAGGCGAAGATCGGCGTCGCGCCGGCCGCGCAGCACGTCCCGCTCCGAGAGAAGCGCAGCCAGCTCGCAGGCCAGCCCGCCGAGGCCGCGCTCCCTGCCTGCCAGGACCATGTGGGCGAGGCGCGGATGCATGCCGAGCTCCGCCATGGCCCGGCCGTGGCCGGTGATCCGCCCGGCCTCATCCAGCGCGCCGAGGTCGGCCAGCAGGGCCGTCGCCTGGGCGTAATGGGCCGGCGGCGGCGCATCCATCCAGCGCAGCGCCAGCGGATCCGCGACGCCCCACTGGGCCAGCTCCAGCGCCAGCGGCGCCAGGTCGGCGGCCACGATCTCGGGCGTGCCGTGGGCGGGCAGGGCGCGGTGCGCCGCCTCGCTCCACAGGCGGTAGCAGATGCCTGGCTCCAGCCGTCCGGCGCGGCCGCGTCTCTGCTCGGCCGAGGCCTGGCTGATGCGCACGGTCTCCAGCTTCGCCATGCCGCTGCCGGGATCGAAGCGCGACACGCGGGCGAGGCCGCTGTCCACCACCACGCGGATTCCCTCGATGGTCAGCGACGTCTCGGCGATGTTCGTCGCCAGCACGACCTTGCGCCGGTCCGGGGGCGTCGGGCCGATGGCCCGGTCTTGCTGCTCGGGCGGCAGATCGCCGTAGAGCGGCGTGACCAGCACATCGGGGCCGAGCCCGGTCTCGTCCAGCCGGACCTGGACGCGCCGGATCTCGGCCGTGCCCGGCAGGAAGACCAGCACGTTCCCGGGCTCCTCGCGCAATGCACGCAGCACGGCGTCGGCGACGGTGTCCTCGGTCCGCCGCTGGCCGGGATCGACGTGCCTGACTTCGACCGGAAAGCTCCGGCCCTCGCTGGTGACGACCGGGGCGCCATCCAGCAGCCCCGAGACGGCGGCACCGTCGAGCGTGGCCGACATTGCGAGCAGGCGCAGGTCGTCGCGCAGCGCGCCCTGCGCCTCCAGGCAGAGGGCGAGGGCCAGGTCGGCGTCCAGGTTGCGTTCGTGGAACTCGTCGAGCAGCACGGCGGCGACTCCGTCGAGCCCGGGATCCGCCTGGAGGCGTCGAATGAACAAGCCCTCGGTCACGACCTCGATCCGGGTGCGGGGGCCCACGCGGCTGTCCAGCCGCACGCGGTAGCCCACCGTCTCCCCGACCGGCTCGCCGAGGCTCGCCGCCATGCGGCGCGCCGATGCCCGGGCGGCGAGCCGCCGCGGCTCTAGCATCACGATCTTCCGGCCTTCGGCCCAGGGCTCGTCCAGCAGGGCCAGCGGGACCCGGGTCGTCTTGCCGGCGCCGGGCGGCGCCTGGAGAACGCCGGCGGTGCCGTCGCGAAGGATGCGCCGGATCTCGGGCAGGACGGGGTCGATGGGCAGCGGCGCGTCGAAGGCGGACATGGCCGCTCTATGGCCCGGCAGCGCCGGGCGATCAAGGCTCCTGCGGCGGGGAGTGGCCGGCGCCCGTCGCGGATGCTGGCTCCGCCACGGTCGTCGCCACCGCAACGGCCCCTGCGGGCGCCGGCGGCCCGATCAGCAGCCGCAGCGCGCGCAGCATGGCCCAGAGTAGCAGAGAGGGCAGGATCATGGCGCGCAGCGCGAAGGCGGCGATCAGCAGGACGAGGTCGTGGAACAGGTCCTGCAGCCCCGAGAGCAGGCCGGCGACATCGACCCGCTCCAGGTTGCGGGAGACGATGTCGCGCATCTCGGCCAACCGGTCCAGCAGCGAGGTGCCGCGGGCGGGCGCCTCCGCCGGCGCCTGTCCGGTCCTGGCCTCCCAAGCCGACAGGCCCTGCGCGGCGAGCCGCCAGTCGGGCTCGATCAGCGATCGCGAGATCTCGGAAGCCCCGAGCACGGCTGCGGGCATGAAGAAGCCGAGCGCGAGGCCGCCTACCGCCAGCGCGCGGCCGAGGCGGCGCGCCGCCGCGCCGATCCGCGGCGCACCGCCGCCGGGAACGAGGCCGAGCAGCGCCGCCGCCACTAGCAGTGCCAAGCCGACCGGCAGCAGGACCGGCGTCCCCAGCGCGGCCCCAATGCGCAGCAGGATCTCGATGGCCGCGGCGGCGGACGCGACCGCCAGCATCACGCTGCCGAAGCTGCGCACCAGGTCGGCGACCGGCCGCAGGGCGCTGCCGGGCGCCACCGATGCTCCGACGCCGCCGACGAGCGGCACCGTGCCGGAGACCTCCGCACTGGCGACAACGGCCAGCGTCGCGTCGATTGCCTTGGTCGCCGCAAAGGCCGCAGCGGCGCGGGCCAGGACCTCGCGGTTGGCGGCAACGGCGCGTCCGAGCAGGCCATCGCCCGCGGCGGGGCCGGGTAAACCAGAAAACGGCAGGGCGAGCACCAGGAGCAGGGCGAGGGCCGCCGCCGCGGCGGGTCCCAGCCTCCGGGCCGTTGCCATCATGCGATCCCTCCGCCTTGGACTGCCCCGGTCTGCCCTTGTTCGTCCCGACCCGGCCGGGGAGGTTAGGCGCCGGTCCCCGCACGGGGGAAACGCTGTGAGGGCGTAATCCCAACGGGCCCGTCGCCGGCCTGCAGCACGGCACCGCGAGATATTGCCTCGGAGAGGGGGTGCAGCCAGAGTGGTCTCCCCGAGACCGGGACCCGCCATGACGCTTTCCAGCCGGATCCGAGCCGGCCTGATGGCCCTGATGATCGCATTCCCCGCCCCGGCACCGCTGCCGGCTGGCGCCGCCCTGCGCGTGGCCGCGCCAGCCGCGATGCTTGCCGCGGCCGCAGCCGCATTCGGCGCGGAGCGGGCCGAAGCTCGGGCCCGGATACGCTCGGGCGGGTATTCCCGGCCGTCGTCCGGAGGCTATTCCAGGCCTTCGGTGCGCACGCCCTCGTTCAGCGTCCCGAGCCGGCCGCCAGCCTCCAGCGGCGGCTACTCGCGGCCGACCTCGCCGGGCCTGTCGGTGCCGAGGAGCGAACCGCCGGCCTTGGGGTCCGGCGACCGCTCGGTCTCGCGCCGCTCCTCGGGAGAGGCGCTGGACCGGTACCGGGAATCGCAGCGCCCGGCTCCCGCGCCGGCGGCGCCGAACGCCCCCACGACCGGTCGTGGGGGCGCGTCCGGCGGCTCCTGGTCCTGGGGGACGGGGTCGAGCGGCGGCTGGGACACGGGATGGGGATCGCGCCGACGCGGCAATGTGGGAACCGGCTCCTGGGGCGGATGGTCGGGGGCGCGCGGGTGGAGCCCGCCGATCTGGGCAACGCGGTCGGCACCGCGCTTCGGGATCTGGGACGGCCTGTTCCTGTGGTTCCTGCTCGACCATCTGACCAGGCCGGGCTATGCGGACTGGTTCCACAATCACCAGAACGATCCCGGCTATGCCGCCTGGCGCGCCGAGGCGGAGCGAAAGGCGGCCGAGGATCCCGCGCTGCGCCAGCGGCTGGAGGATCTCGACCGCCGGCTCGACGACCTGGAGGGAACACCGCGCGACCCCGACTACCTGCCGCCGGGCACTCCGCGCGAGGTGGCTCTGGCGGAGCCCGCCGCGGGCGCGGACACGGATGCGGCGACCGGCGCGGGGGACGGCTGGGGCAGCGTCGTCGTCGTCGCGGTCCTGGTCGGGGGCGGGCTGCTTATTCTGTTCGTCCTGGGCCGGCGCTTCCGCGCCGCGGCCCGAAGGCGAGGAGGGACCGGTTCCATGGGAAGGCTCGACACGGCCGCCGAGATGCTCCGCCGCAAGGTCACGGGTGAGCGCTACTCGCCATCGCTGTTCCGCGTCGGCATGACGCTGACGCTGGATCCGACGCCTTTCGTCCTTGCGGGGGCGGCGACCAAGGTGGTGCCGCCCGGCGGCAGCGGCGGGCAGGGCCTGGTAAGCGTCGAGGCGGTCGGCGCACTGACCGGGGCCGGCCTTCTCCATCGTCTGTATCTCGATGGCGGGCGGGGCTTTTTCCAGATCCATCTCGGCGCGGATGGCACTCCGGACGAATGCCGCTGGTTCTCGGTCGTCGATGAGGTCCACCCGGCCGACGAGGCCGAGTGGGGGTTCTGGATCGACCGGGCGGAGGGCATGGTCGGCTGGCCCCAGTTCCAGACGAAGGACGGGCGTGTCTACGACCGTATCTGGACGCCCGGTTCCGCGCGGGTCGAACCCGTCGGCTTCCAGGAGACCATCACCGACCACCAGGGCAGCCGGACCCGGCGGCTCTCGGCCATGCTCTACGCTGCCGCGACAGGCGCCGCGGCGCCGGCGCCCGCCAGCGAATATCTGCTGGCCACCGTGATCGAGGAGGCCGATTCGGCCTGGGTCGAGATCGCGGTCGGCATCGACGTGAACCCCGCTTCGCTATCGCTCGCCTGACTGAGGACCGCATGGACCAGCCGACCCTACCTCTCATTCTCCAGGGCCTCTCGTCTGGCCTGCCGGTGCTGCTGCTGCATTTCGGCGCGACGCTCGGCCTCTTCTTCGTCGGCGTGGCCGCCTATGTGCTGCTCACCCCGCTGCACGAGAGGGCGCTGCTGGCGTCGGGGAACCCGGCGGCGGGGATCGTGCTCGGGGGGACCGTGGTCGCGATCGCGATCCCGCTGGCAGCGACGCTGGCGACAAGCCTCTCGGTGACGGATGTTCTCGTGTGGGGCTCGGTCGCCGTGGTGCTGCAGCTCGCAACCTTCTTCATCGCATTGCTGTTCTTCCGCGATCTCCGTCCCATGATCGAGACGGGCAACGCGGCCGCGGGAACAACCCTCGCGGCCGTCCAGATCGCGGTCGCCCTGATGAATGCCGGCGCGATGGCCGGCTGAGGACAACGGAGGAGCCCATCATGTACGCCTTCATCCGCAATCTCGTGGGCGTGAAGACCGACCAGGCCGTGCAGTCAGCCGTCGAGGCCCTGGTGCGGTGGGATCCCAGATCGGCGACCGAGGCGGAGCTGCGCACCATGGAGCAGCACCTCGACGCCCTCGGGCTCCAGGTCGCGCAGGCGCGCGCCGCCTACGAGAAGGAGCGCAAGGAGGCCGAGGCGATCGGAGCGCTCTCGCGCCAGCGCATGGCTGCGGCCGAGCACCTGCAGCACCAGCTCGAAGCCGAGCAGGACGCCGGGCGGCGCGGACAGCTCGAGAAGAGCCTGGAGACGCTGGTCGGCATGCTCGAGCAGATGGCGCCCGACATCGACCGCGAGGTCCAGGACGAGAAGGATGCGCAGGAATTCCTCGACATGCTCGAGAAGACCTACCAGGAGGCCGGCCAGAAGCTGAAGGCCGCGCGCAGCGAGCTGTCGCGCGCCGAGCGGGACATGGCGCGCGCAGCGCAGCAGCGCGATGCGGCCGAGCGCCGGTCGGAGGCGGCCCGCCAGGCCGCCGGCCTGTCGGGCGCGACGTCGAGCCTGGGGACCGCGCTCAAGGCGATGCAGGATGCGGCGGCGCGCGATCTCGCCAGCGCCGAGGCAGCGAACGCCAAGGCGAAGCTCCTTAAGCCGTCCAGGCCCGAAGAGGAGGATGCCAACATCCGCTCGGCCCTTTCCGCGGTCGGCGGGGCAAAGCCGACGCCGGAGACGATGCGCGACCGTCTGGCGGCGCTGAAGTCGCGACACGCCCTCTGAGACCACGGACGGCGCGGCCTGGGTGCATCCGGCGGGCGTGCGCCTATTGCTGGTGGCACAAGCGACCCCATATTGGGGTTGCGGCCGATCCGAGCCGCGACCGTACGGGATGACAATGAAACAGACCCTTCGCTCACGCCGCTTCGTCGCGTTCGCCGCTGCGCTTGCCATCCTGGCGGCACCGGTCGCGGCCGAGGCCCGCGCCGGCAAGGGCGGCTCCGTTGGCAGCCGCGGCGCCCGCACCTATTCGGCGCCGCCGGCCACCAACACCGCGCCGGGGGTCGCCAACCCCATGGAGCGTTCGGCGACGCCCGCGCCGGGCGTGCAGCGTCCGGCGGCTCCCATGGGTGCGCCGGCCGCGCGCCCGGGCCTGCTGTCCGGGCGCGGCGGCTTCTTCGGCGGCCTGATGGGCGGCCTGCTCGGCGCTGGCCTGATTGGCATGCTGCTCGGCAACGGCTTCCTCGGCGGCATGGCCGGCTTCGCCTCGATCCTGGGGCTGCTGCTGCAGGTCCTTCTGGTCGTCTTCCTGGCGCGTCTGGCCTTCCGCTGGTTCCAGCGGCGGCAACAGCCGGCGCTTGCCGGCGCGGGTGGCCCCATGCGCCGTGAGAGCACCGACTGGCCCCAGCGCCCGGCGGGCAGCGCCGGGGGCGGCCTTGGCGGCTACGGCGCCGCGCCCGCGGCCGCGGCCTATGGCGCCCAGCGTGCCGAGCGGCGCGATGACGTCGGCATCGTCCAGGATGACTATGCGGCCTTCGAGCGGATCCTGACCGGCGTTCAGGAGGCCTATGGCCGCGAGGATGTCCAGGGGCTGCGCATGCTCGCGACGCCCGAGATGACGGGCTACTTCGCCGAGGAGATCGAGCAGAACGCGCAGCGCGGCGTGGTCAACCGGATCTCGGGCGTCCGGCTTCTCCAGGGCGACCTGGCGGAATCCTGGCGCGAGAACGGTGCCGAATACGCCACCGTCGCCCTGCGCTTCGCGCTGCGCGACTGGACGCTGGACCGTGCCTCCGGGCGCGTGGTCGACGGCGACGCCGACCGCGACACCGAGGCGACCGAGGTCTGGACCTTCCGCCGGGTGCCGCGGGGGCCGTGGCTCCTCGCCGCGATCCAGCAGGCCTGATCCCGGCCTGACCTCCGGCAGGCCCGGTCAGATGCGCCCGGCGGGAGCCCTCCCGCCGGGCGTTCTTTTTGACGGTGCCTTCAGGACGTGGAGCCGACGACGGCTCGTCCGTTCTTCAGGCTCTCCGTGAAGAACCCAACGGCATCGGTCGTCGTGTTGCCGCGCCAGTCGAGCTGGGCCCCGGTGGTCACGCCGCTCTTGCCGCAGCGCTGCTCGGCCGCGGCGCGGTAGGCCTTGAAGTCCCCGCGGAGCACCACGGAGCCCTTGGGCAGGTTCTTGCCCTCCAGCGCGGTCTCCCCGCTCGGGGCAATGGCGTGGAGGCAGTCGCCGACATGCTTGACCTCGGGTCGCTGGCGCACCTCGATCGGCGCCATGTCGAAGCCGTGATAGGTGTTCGCATAGCGCTTGGATGCGACCGCGTTGCCTGCTGCGGTCAGGGCCACGGCGACGGGCAGGCAGGCCTCGGACGGCGTCCAGTCGTCCTTTTCCGCGAACAGGAACAGCATGGGCACCGCTGCGGCCTGGACCTTCTCGATTCGCCAGCGGCAGTCGGGATAGACCGGCATCAGCGCCGCGAACCGGGCATCCCCGCCGGCGACGGCACGGATGAAGGGGCTGTGGGCCGCCAGATATGCGGCAGTGCCGCCCCGCGAGAACCCGAGAACGCCGATGCGCCGCCGGTCGAAGCGCGCGTCGGAGCCGAACTTTCGGTAGGCCGCGGCGAGATCGTTGAGCTGCGCCGCGATCGAAAGCGCGCTCTCGTCCCCGCGCGGCTTCAGGCTGTCCAGGATCGCCGCGGCGAAGCCGGCGCGCATGAGCTCCCCGGCATACATCCGCTCGCGGTCCGTGATGCCCTCGTCGCCATGGGCGATCAGGACCAGCGGCAGCGGCCCGGACGCCCCGGGAGGCAGGTACAGCTCCGTATCGATGCTGCGCTTTTCGCCGCGGGCAGCCAGGAGATCGGCGAAATCGACGGGATCCGCCGATTCCACCGATTCGCGGATGGCCCCCGCGGCCGGCTGCTGGACTGCCGAGGCCGAGGGCTTCGCGGGACCTGCGGTCTCGCAGGCGGCGAGCAGGAGGAATGCCGACAGCGCGGCGGGAAGTCTGGATCGGCTCACGATTCGTCTCCGCTGGCGGGCGGCCGAGTTTAGTCGCGGCCGGTTCACGCGCAACCCATGCATGGGGCGACCGCGCCGCGCCCAGCCTTTATCCTCGGCCAGGAAACGAAAAATAAACGTTCCCACGAGTTGTATGGAAGGCTGCCTGGGGGGCGAGGACGGAAGAGACGCCATGACGACCGGGGATCTCCTGGAGCTTAGCGAGGAAGAATTCCTCTCGATGGAGGAGCAGCTCGCCGCGAGCGCGCGGGGGCGGGCCTTCCTGCGCATGCGCGACCGCCGGACGCGGCTGCATTCCATCGACGAGTGGCGGCGCCTGGGCGACCGGCTCGCGCGGCAGGTCGACCGGCTCAGCCATGTCGGCGGCGAGGACGTCGTCGCGGGGCCGGTGGCCGGCGGCGGCACGCATATCCGGATCCTGCGGCAGGAGCTGCAGGAGATGAGCGCCTATATCCAGCAGACCCGCAGCGAGATCGCGGCGCTGGGCCCGCTGGACGCGGGATCGAACCGGATCATGGCGGCGACCGGCGAGTTGGACGCGGTGGTGACCGCAACCGAGCGGGCGACGACCGAGATCCTGAACGCGACCGAGCACATCCAGGAGATCGCCGGACGCCTGCACAAGATCGTCGGCGACCGCGACGAGGCTGTCGACCTGGTCGACATCATCGAAGGCCAGTGCATCGAGATCATGACGGCCTGCTCGTTCCAGGACATCACCGGGCAGCGCACCAGCAAGGTCGTGAACACGCTGCGCTACATCGAGCAGCGCGTGAACACGATGATCGGGATCTGGGGCGTCGAGGGCGTCACCGCGTCCGCCGACGTCTCGACCGCGCACCGCAGGAGCGACGACACCCGGCCGGACGCGCATCTGCTGAACGGCCCCGCCAACGGCGACGGGATCGACCAGGATGCGGTCGATGCCTTGCTGAACTCCTTCGCCGCGCCGGCGGCCGAGCCTCCCAAGCCCAACGGCCATGCCGCCCCGGCGCCACGGAGCGCTCCCCAGCCGCCGGCGTCTCCGAAAGCGGCGCCGCCTCCGGCGCCGCCCAAGGCCGCGGCCCCGCCTCCGCCGCCCAAGGCTCCCCCGCCGCCGCCCGCCCCACCGCCCGCGCCGCCCAAGGCGGCCGCGCCGCCACCGCCTCCGCCGCCACCGGCTCCACCGCCGGTCGCAAACGGCAAGGCGGAGATCAGCCAGTCGGACATCGACGCGCTGTTCGGCTGAGCGATGGCGATCGAAGACGAGCGCAAGGCGCGGGTCAGGCTGACTCAGGAGCAGCTCGACCGCGTCTGCGAACGACACCGTCGCTTCATGGAGGGCCGCCCGAACGGAGCACGGGCCAACATGCCCTTCTTCGACCTCTCGGGGCTCGACCTGTCGGGGCGGGACCTGACGGGCGCCCATCTCTCGGGCGCGATCCTCAGGGATGCCAACCTGTCCTATTGCGTGCTGCATCAGGCGGACCTGTTCGGGGCCGACCTGCGCTCCGCGGACATGACCGGCGCGCGGCTGCAGCGGGCCGACCTCCGGGGCGCGAACGTCAAGGGAGCGCGGCTGGACGGCGCGAACATGGCCGAGATCGACCTGCGGGACGCCAGCATCGCGCAGCGCTCGGCGGACGGCGAGGTCAAGGTGATCGGGTTCGACCCCGGCGCCGCCGACATGAGCGGCGCCGTGATGGCCGGGGCGAACCTGACGCGCGCCAAGCTGTCGGGATCCGTGGCCCGGGCGACCGACTTCTCGGGCGCGCGTCTGGTGGGGGCGCGCCTGATCCGTACCGACCTGCGGGATTCGAAGCTCGTCAACGCGCAGCTCGACGGCGCCGACTTCAGCGGCTCGGACCTGCGTGGCACCGACATGACAGGCGCCTCGACCGAGGGGGCGAAGCTCGGGGACGCGATCCGGAGCGAGGCCGACTACGAGCGCGTCCAGGCCCTCCTGCCGGGCCTGACGGCCGCCATCGCCGAGACAGAGGAGCCTGGCGCGCAGCGGCGCAGCTTCGACGAGCTCTACGCCATGCACATCGCCTGGCTGAAATCGGCGGGCAAGGACGGCCGCCAGCTCAACTTGGCCGGCCTGGACCTGGAAGGGGCGGATCTCCGTGGGCGCGTCCTGACGCTGGCGCTCGGTGCAGGAGCGCGCCTGCGCGGAGCGCGGCTGGATGGCGCCCAGTTCCAATCCGCCCGCCTCGAGGGGGCGGACCTGCGCTCGGCGGACCTGCGGGGCGCGGACCTGCGCGGGGTCCGGCTCGACCGCGCGATCTTGATCGATGCCGGCCTGGAGAACGCCAATCTGGGGCCGCTCCGGATCGGCGCCGACGGGCGGGTCCTCCGCTCGTCCCTGGTGCGGGCGAGGCTGGCGGGAGCGCGGCTCTCTGCCGCCAATCTCCAGGACTGCGACCTCAGCCATGCCGACCTCACGGGCGTCGACCTGGCGGGCGCCAACCTTGAAGGGACCGGCCTCGCGCCGTGAGCATGCGCCGCCGGCGCGGCCCGGCGGAGCATTGAACGGCGGCGGGCGGCTGCTAAGCTCCGGCCGCGGGCCGGGCCCGGCGATCGGACGAGGGGAGTGCGCTTGGGATGAGGATCTTCGGCCTCGCCGGCTGGAGCGGAAGCGGCAAGACGACGCTGATGGTGCGCCTCGTGCCCGAGCTGGTCTCGCGCGGGTTGCGCGTCTCCACCGTGAAGCACGCGCATCACGCCTTCGACGTGGATCAGCCAGGCAAGGATTCCTACGAGCACCGGCGGGCTGGCGCCACCGAGGTGATGGTCACCTCCGCCAACCGTTGGGCGCTGATGCACGAGAACCGCGGCGACCCGGAACCGGCGCTGGACGAGCTGGTGGCTCGCATGACGCCCGTGGACCTGCTTCTGGTAGAGGGGTTCAAGCGCGGGTCGCACCCGAAGATCGAGGTGTTCCGCCGTGCGAACGGCAAGGCGCTGCTGGCCCTGAACGACCCGTCGATCCTTGCGGTGGCGTCCGATGGCCCGGTTCCGGAGGTGGCCGTGCCTGTCCTCGATCTCGACCGCGTCGACAGCGTGGCGGATTTCATCCTGGCGGCGGCCGGACTGGATCGCGCCGGCGGCTGAGCGGGGACCGCCGCACCGTCAGGAGGCGGCGGCAACATGGCCGAATTCAGGGCTCAGTCGGTCACGCTCCGCGAGCATGAGAGCCAGATCGTCGCTCTCCCAGGCATGTCGGCAGCACCGGCAGAAATCCATGACGGCTTGCGTCCCGGCGGTCACGCTGCGTAGCTTCTGCTGGAAGGCCGTGGCCTCGGCCGTCATCCGCTGCACCGCATCCGCCAGGGTCGCCATGGTCTCGCGGATATCCGCGGCCGGCCTTCCGAGCCCGTTGCGCATGCCCCCAACGGCACCCCCCATGCTCGGCATCGTGTTTCCCCCATTCCGTTGATCTGGCCGTTGCGGACGACCGGTCCGCACGACGATCTGCATGAAACAAAGAGGCCGGTATTTGTGCGGGTGCGAAGGATCAGACGAGCCTTATCCGGACGAACAGGTCGCCAGCGCTCGCCTGACAAAGAGCATATCCCGCATGTCATATGTCTCGAAGGGGTGGGCAACCCCCCGTCGACGGGGCTGCCGGAACAACGCTTCGGCCGCGGGGTTGAAAACAGTGCGTTCCGCAAGCTGGGCGACCCCCATCCATGAACCTTCCTTTTGAGCCGGCACGGCAAGACCGCCGCGCCGTCGCGGGGCTGCCCGCCGGTTACGACGCTTTGTGGCTCGTGCGTGCCGCGGCCGAGGCCGGCGCGGCGGGGCTTCTTCACGTCACCGCGGACCGCGAGCGGCTGCGGCGCCTCGCGGCGGCCGCCCGCTTCTTTGCGGGGGATGTCGAGGTCCTAGTCCTTCCACCCTGGGACTGCGCACCTTACGACCGCCTTTCGCCCTCCGCCGCCGTTTCTGCCGAACGGGTCGCGACGCTGTCGCGCCTGCTGAACCCTGGCTCGGCCCCGCGCCTCGTGCTGACTTCGCCCATGGCCCTGCTGCGTCGTCTGCCGCGCCGTGGGGATCTCGAAGCGGCCATGCGGCGGCTCCGGGTCGGCGATGCGCTGGAGGAGGAGGAGTTCGAGGATTACCTGCTCGATGCGGGCTACGTCCCCGCCGAGGCCCTGGCGGGGCCTGGCGACTTCCTGCGGCAGTCCAATGACGACCGGGTCGCGCTCTGGCCGCCGGGCTTCACCGGCCCGGTCCATCTCGAGCTGCGCGGGGGAACCCTTGGCGGGATCGAGCGCGACGGCTCGGCGGTTGCCGAGGTCGGCATAGCACCGCTCTCGGAGCTCGTGCTCCGTCAGGAGACGGCCCGCTGCTTCCTGAAGTCCTACGGAGCTCTGTTCGGGGCGGAGGCCGAGACGGCGGACCCGCTGCCGAGGGCGGTGGCGGCCGGGCGCCGCCACGCGGGGATGGAGCACTGGCTGCCGCTCTTCCTGGAGGGCACCGAGACGCTGTTCGACTGGATGCCCGCGGCAGCGCTGACCATCGACGAGACCGTCGACGACGCACGGGAGGACCGGCTGTCGCAGATCGCCGAG
This sequence comes from Arenibaculum pallidiluteum, assembly GCF_017355985.1. Lineage (GTDB taxonomy): Bacteria > Pseudomonadota > Alphaproteobacteria > Azospirillales > Azospirillaceae > Arenibaculum > Arenibaculum pallidiluteum. Next base: position 340,184 of record NZ_JAFIQU010000001.1, on the reverse strand, counting down.
GCCTATGAAGGCCGCCGGCGCATGGACGCCATGGCCGATCGCGGGGGGCTGCCGGTCTATAGGCCGATTCCGCCCATCCAGGCGTTCCTGACGGCCGAGGAGTGGGACCGAGCCCTGGACGAGCGGCCGCTGCGGGTCCTGCGCCCGTCGCCGCCCGAGCCTGGCGAGGAGGATGCCGGCGGACGGGCCGGACCCGACCTTTCGGGCAGCCCAGAGGACCTGGCCCATCACGTCGCGGCCCAGCAGGCGGCGGGCTGGCCGGTCGTCCTGGCCGCTGCCCGGGACGGCCAGCGTGCAACACTGGTTCGCCGTCTTGGCGCCCGCCCGCCGCTGGCGCGGGCATTCGACCCGGCGGAGCCGGTGTCGATCGCGGTGCTGCCGCTGGTCCGCGGATTCACGGCGCCGGATCTCGCGGTCGTCGCCGCTGCAGATCTTTCGCCACGGCGCGAGGAGGAGGCCGGCGGCGCCGCGCTGGCGGCCGCCTTCGACGTCCCGCTGCGGCTGGGCGACCTCGTCGTCCACGCCGACCACGGCGTCGGACTGTGCGACGGGATCGAGGCCGTCGACGCGGGCGATGCCCCACATGCGTGCATCCGCCTGATCTACCGCGACAACGACCGGTTGCTGGTGCCCGTCGAGAGCCTCGACCTGCTCTGGCGCTTCGGGGCCGCGACCGAGAAAGCGCCGCTCGACCGGCTCGGTGGCGTGGCGTGGCGCAACCGGCTCGCCCGGACCATCGGCGACCTTATCCAGGCGGCGGATACGCTGGTGGCGACGCAGGCCCGCCGCGCCGCCACGCGGGCCGAGCCCGTGGTGCCGCCGCCGCGGCCCTGGACGCGGTTCCTGGCGCGCTTTCCCTACCAGGAGACCGAGGACCAGCAGCGCGCGGTTGACGACGTCCTCGCGGATCTGGCCTCCGGGCGGCTCATGGATCGCCTGGTGATCGGCGATGTCGGCTTCGGCAAGACCGAGGTGCTCCTGCGGGCCGCCTTCGTGATTGCCCAGTCCGCGCGGCAGGTGGCCGTGGTCGCGCCGACGCTGCCGCTCGCCCGCCAGCATTTCCGCGAGTTCCAGGCCCGTTTCTCGGGCTTCGGGATCACCGTGGCCGAGGCGACGCGCGGGGGGGAGGATGCCGAGGCGGTGCGCAAGGCGGCGGCCGAAGGCAAGGCGCGGATCGTGATCGGCACCCATGCGCTGCTCGACCTCGATTTCGCCGATCTCGGCCTGCTGATCGTCGACGAGGAGCAGCGCTTCGGCGTCGACCAGAAGGAGAAGCTCAAGCGCGTTGCCGAAGGCGTCCACGTCCTGACGGCCAGCGCGACGCCGATCCCCCGCACGCTCCAGATCGCGATGGCCGGCCTGCGCGACCTGTCGGTGATTGCGACCCCGCCGGTGGCACGCCGGCCGGTGCGCACCCGTGTGCTGGAGTTCGACGAAGCCGCCGTGCGCGAGGCGCTGCTGCGCGAGCAGCGGCGCGGCGGGCAGAGCTTCTACGTCTGCCCACGCCTGTCGGACCTGAAGACGGTGGCGGAGCGCTTGGCACGGCTGGTGCCCGGCCTGGAGATCGCGACGGCGCACGGGAAGATGTCGCCGGACGAGCTCGACGCCGCCGTGTCCGGTTTCGCTGAAGGCGGCGCCGACGTGCTGCTTGCGACGAACATCATCGAATCCGGCCTCAACATTCCGACGGCCAACACGCTGGTCGTTCACCGCGCGGACATGTTCGGCCTCGCCCAGCTCTACCAGCTGCGTGGGCGGGTCGGACGCGGCGGCTCGCGCGGGATCTGCCTGCTGACGACGGAGCCTGGAGCGGCGTTGAAGCCCGAGGCCCGGCGGCGTCTTGCGACCGTGGCCGAGCTGGCCGATCCGGGCTCGGGCTTTGAGCTCGCCAGCCGCGACATGGAGCTGCGCGGAGCCGGGAACCTGCTGGGAGAGAAGCAGTCGGGCCATGTGCGCGGCGTCGGGGCCGAGCTGTTCCAGGAGCTCCTGCGGAGCGCGGTCGCCGCGGCGGCGGACGGCCGGCCCGTCGAGGTGCCGTGGGCGCCGCGCATCACGCTCGACCTTCCGGTGCTGATCCCCGACGCCTATGTGCCGGACCTGAACGAGCGCCTGGCCCTCTACCGCACCATCGCGAACCTGCCGGACGCGGCCGCGGCCGACGCCTTCGCCCAGGATCTGGAGGAGCGCCGCGGCCCGCTGCCTCCCGAGGCCCGGACACTGCTCGTCCTGCCGGAGCTGAAGCGGCTCTGCCGCGAGGCGCAGGTCGAGCAGCTCGACATCGGCCCGCGCGGCGCGCTGATCACCCTGCGCGCGGCTGGCGGGACGCAGGGCGAAGGCTTCCTGGCCGGCCGTCCGGAAGCGCGGCGCCGGCCCGACGGCCGCATCTCGGTGACCTTCGCCGAAGCGGCGACGGGCACCGCCCGGCTGCCTTACCTGCGGCGCATCCTGAACGAGCTCGCCGGCGCGGCATTCGCCGAAGAACCCAGGAGGAGGGCTGCCTCATGAACGGGGATCACGTGCGGTGGTGGCAGAGCGGCATCGTCTACCAGATCTATCCACGATCCTTCCGCGACCTCGACGGCGACGGCGTGGGCGACCTGAGGGGGATCACGGAGAAGCTGGACCACCTGTGCTGGCTGGGCGTGGACGCGATCTGGCTCTCGCCGATCTATCCCTCGCCCATGAAGGATTTCGGCTATGACGTCTCAGACTACGTGGGCATCCACCCGCTCTTCGGCACCATGGATGATTTCGACCGGCTGCTGCACGAGGCGCACCGCCGCGGGCTGAAGGTGATCCTGGATTTCGTGCCCAACCACAGCTCGGACCAGCATCCCTGGTTCCTCGAGAGCCGGTCCTCGCGCGACAATCCCAAGCGCGACTGGTACATCTGGCACGATCCCGGCCCGGAGGGCGGTCCCCCGAACAACTGGCTCTCCACCTTCGGCGGCAGCGGCTGGGAATACGACGCCGCGACGGGACAGTATTACTATCACGCCTTCCTGAAGGAGCAGCCCGACCTGAACTGGCGCAACCCCGAGCTGCGCGGCGCCATGTACGACGTGCTGCGCTTCTGGCTGGGCCGCGGCGTCGACGGGTTCCGGGTCGACGTGATCTACCACCTGATCAAGGACGAGCAGTTCCGCGACAACCCCATGAACCCGGACTGGCGTCCGGGGCAGGACCCGTTCCAGCGTTTCGTGCCGTTCTACACGACCGATCGGCCCGAGGTTCAGAACATCGTGCGCGAGATGCGCGCCGTGATGGACGAGTTCCCGGACCGGCTGCTGATCGGCGAGATCTACCTGCCGGTCGAGCGCTTGGTGGCCTATTACGGCGCGGACCTCGACGGTGCGCATCTGCCCTTCAACTTCCAGCTGATCGAGGCGCCGTGGCATGCCCGCACCATCGACTTCATGGTGCAGGAGTACGAGCGGCACCTGCCGCCCGGCGGATGGCCGAATTGGGTGCTCGGCAACCACGACAAGCCGCGGATCGCCAGCCGGGTCGGCCGCGATCAGGCGCGGGTCGCCGCGATGCTGCTGCTGACGTTGCGCGGCACGCCGACGCTCTACTATGGCGACGAGATCGGCATGACCGATGTGCGGATCCCGCCCGAGCGGATCCAGGACCCTTTCGAGAAGAACGTTCCGGGCCTCGGCCTCGGCCGCGATCCTCAGCGCACTCCCATGCAGTGGGAGGGCGGAAAGGGCGCCGGCTTCACCGCCGGGGATCCCTGGCTGCCCATCGCCGAGGATGCGGACTGGGTCAATGTCGCGGCCCAGCGCGAGGATCCCCGGAGCCTGCTCTCCTTCTACCGCGAGCTGATCGCGCTGCGCCGCCGGGAACCGGCCCTTGCCATCGGCGACTTCCGGCTGATGAGCGCGGGCGGGGACGTTCTCGCCTTCGAGCGGGAGCACGGCGGCCGACGCTTCGCCGTCGCGCTGAACCTCGGCCGCATGCCGCACCAGATCGCCGTGCCCTTAGGGCGCATCGCGCTCTCGACGGCGCTGGACCGCCAGGGCGAGGCGGTGAGGAACGAGGTCAGGCTACGCGGGGACGAGGGGGTCGTGATCGCGCTGGACGGACCCTGATCCGGTCCCGTGGCGAAAGTTCGCCGCCCCGCCGCGGAGCCTTTGGCCCGAACGCTCAGGCGAGGTCGGGCATGCTGCCGGGAAAGCGCGGATCGGACGGCGTCTTTGGCCGGCCGGGGATCTCGCCGGGGATGATGCCGGCCTGCTCGGGGGCGTCGCGGCGGCGCTCCGCCTCCTCGTCGGGCAGGGATGGATCATCCATTCCGGGATGCGATGGATCGGGTTGCATGGACGTCTCCTTCCACCGTGGCGAAACACAGCTGGGGTGAAACATAGACCGCTGCGCCGGCGTTCCCCCTTCATGACCAGCAAGACCGCCGAAACCGGAAGCGTGGAGATTGCCGGGGTCGCCCTGACCCACCCGGACCGACCGGTCTGGCCGGGCCAGGGCGTCACCAAGGCCGAGTTGGCGCGCCATTTCGAGCGCGTGGCCGCGCGCATGCTGCCCCATGTGGCCGGCCGTCCGCTGACGCTGGTGCGCTGCCCGCGTGGCAACGGCCGGCGTTGCTTCGTGCAGCGGAACGTCGGGCCCGGATTCGGCAAGGCGATCCGGCGGGTACCCGTGCTGGCGACCGAGACGACGGTGCTCGTCCCCGTCGTCGAGGATCTGGCCGGGCTCGTTTCCCTCGTCCAGGTGGGAGTGCTGGAGATCCACCCCTGGGGCGCCCTCGCCGACGATCCCGGGCATGCCGACCGCCTCGTCTTCGACCTGGACCCCGGCGAGGGCATCGACTGGCGATCGATCGCCGCCGCGGCGCGGGACGTCGCCGGGCGGATCGAGGCCGCCGGGCTCGCGCCTTTCCTGAAGACCTCGGGCGGAAAGGGGCTGCACGTGGTCGTGCCGCTGGCGCCCCGCCAGCCCTGGGAGCGCGCCGCCGCCGTGGCGGGCCGCATCGCTGAGGAGTTGGCGGGCGATGCCCCGGACCGGTTCACCACCGCGCTCGCCAAGACCGAGCGTGCCGGCCGGATCTTCGTGGACGTGCTGCGCAACCGGCGCGGCGCCTCGGCCGTAGCGCCCTATTCGCCGCGGGCCCGCAGCGGCGCGCCCGTCAGCACCCCGCTGGCGTGGGACGACCTGCCGTACATCGAGGGCCCGGGCGAGCTTTCCATCGCGACGCTCCCCGGCCGGCTCGGCGGGCCCGATCCCTGGGCCGGCTTCTTCGAGGCCGGCCGGCCGCTCCCGTCCGCCAACGCCTGAGAGCGGTCGTCCCGAGTCGAGCCCCGGAAGGGTCTTCCGGACGGAACGAGGCCGTACCTTCGGACGTTGAAATTTCAGGGACGGCGTGGTCCCCAGGCCGAAACGGACGGGGACAAATTGCGGTGTCGTCGCGTCGAAAGGGCTTATTAACGCCGCCCGTCCTAGGGTATCAATTAACCATTGTAGGCGAGGAGGGTGTCAGGCTTGAAGCCATGCCCCGCAGTCCCGGGTCCCGCAGGCTGCCCTTCGGCGGCGGCCGCAGGCCGGACTGTCGCAACCGGGGCGGGGCTGCCGCCGGACCTCCCCGAAAGAGCCATGGTCTCGCCACGACTGGCGCCGAATCTGTTTGGTGGTGGTGCGTCCCCCGCGCCCCGGTTCGGCTCCGGTGACCTTTTGAGCGATAACGCTTTCCGCCCATTTCGTTCGTGGACAATCCCGCGTCCGATTATACGCTCGATGAAGATCGAGCCGGGATCACGGATCGGGACGTGTCGAACGGCCTCGCAGCATCAAGGACGAGGCCGGCTGGGAGAGATCGTAGCCACCGTCGCATGCGGACGCGGTTTCGCGCCGCGGCCGAGCGCGCCCGTCGCGCGAGGCGGGGCTGGAACACAGAGCTCGATGGAGTGAACTATGCAGGCCGAGGACCTTTTCAGCCGCTACTCCCGTAACTACGAGGGCCGACGGGAGACTGAAATGTCCCTGTCCGAGTACCTCGACCTGTGCAAGCGCGACCCTATGGCCTATGCCACGGCCCCGGAGCGCATCCTGGCCGCCATCGGCGAGCCCGACGTCGTCGACACGGCGAGGGACCCGCGGCTGTCGCGCATCTTTCTGAACCGCACGATCAAGGTGTACCCGGCCTTCTCCGACTTCTTCGGCATGGAGGAGACCATCGAGCGCATCGTCGGCTTCTTCCGCCATGCGGCGCAGGGGCTCGAGGAGCGCAAGCAGATCCTGTACCTGCTGGGTCCCGTCGGTGGCGGAAAGTCCTCTCTGGCCGAGCGCCTGAAGAGCCTTATGGAGCATCATCCGATCTATGTGCTCAAGGCCGGCAAGGAGATCAGCCCGGTCTTCGAGAGCCCGCTCTGCCTGTTCGATCCCGAGCTGATGGGCGAGGAGATCGAGGATCTCTACGGCATTCCGCAGCGGCGGCTGACCGGCTTGATGAGCCCGTGGGCGATCAAGCGGCTGGACGAGTTCGGCGGCGACCTCTCGAAGTTCCGCGTCGTCCGGCTGATGCCCTCCAAGCTGCGCCAGATCGGCATCTCCAAAACCGAGCCCGGCGACGAGAACAACCAGGACATCTCCTCGCTGGTCGGCAAGGTCGACATCCGCAAGCTGGAGGTGTTCAGCCAGAACGATCCCGACGCCTACAGCTTCTCCGGCGGCCTGAACCGGTCGAACCAGGGCATCCTCGAATTCGTCGAGATGTTCAAGGCGCCGATCAAGATGCTGCACCCGCTGCTGACGGCGACGCAGGAGGGGAACTACGTCGGCACCGAGAACATCGGCGCCATGCCCTTCTCGGGCATCATCATGGCGCATTCCAACGAGTCCGAGTGGCAGAGCTTCAAGAACAACAAGAACAACGAGGCCTTCATCGACCGGATCTGCGTGATCAAGGTCCCCTACTGCCTGCGGGTGACCGAGGAGATCGCGATCTACGAGAAGCTCGTCCGCGGCTCTGACCTGGCGACGGCCCCGTGCGCGCCGGCGACGCTGGAGATGCTGGCCCGCTTCTCGGTGCTCTCGCGCCTGAAGGAGCACGAGAACAGCTCGATCTACAGCAAGATGCGGGTCTATGACGGCGAGAGCCTGAAGGAGACCGACCCCAAGGCCAAGTCCATGCAGGAGTACAAGGACGCGGCCGGCGTCGACGAGGGCATGGAGGGGATATCCACCCGCTTCGCCTTCAAGGTCCTGGCTTCGACCTTCAACTACGACAACAACGAGGTCGGCGCCGACCCCGTGCACCTGATGTACATCCTGGAGCAGGCGATCCGCCGCGAGCAGTTCCAGGAGGAGACCGAGAAGCGCTACCTGGAGTTCATCAAGGGCGAGCTGGCGCCGCGCTATGCCGAATTCATCGGGAACGAGATCCAGAAGGCCTACCTCGAGAGCTACAACGACTACGGGCAGAACCTCTTCGACCGCTACGTCGACTATGCCGACGCCTGGATCGAGGACCAGGACTTCAAAGATCCCGACACCGGCCAGCTTCTGAACCGCGAACTGCTGAACCAGGAGCTGACCAAGATCGAGAAGCCGGCGGGCATTGCGAACCCGAAGGACTTCCGCAACGAGGTCGTGAAGTTCGCCCTGCGCTCGCGCGCCAACAACGCCGGACGGAACCCGTCCTGGACCTCCTACGAGAAGATCCGCGACGTGATCGAGCGGCGGATGTTCAGTCAGGTCGAGGACCTGCTGCCGGTAATCTCCTTCGGCTCCAAGAAGGACAGCGAGTCCGAGAAGAAGCATACCGAGTTCGTCAGCCGGATGATGTCGCGCGGCTACACCGAGCGGCAGGTCCGGCGCCTGGTCGAGTGGTACATGCGCGTGAAGCAGGCCGGCTGAGCGCCCTGAGCGAAGGTGGGAAAGCGCATCGAATGAACATCATCGACCGGCGGCTGAACCCTCAAGGGAAGAGCCTGGCGAACCGCCAGCGCTTCCTGCGGCGTGCCAAGGAACAGATCGTCAAGGCGGTGCGCGACTCCTCGAGTCGCCGGAGCATCCAGGACATCGAGAACGGCGAGAAGATCTCGATCCCGACCGGCGGCGTCCGCGAGCCCAGCTTCCATCACGGCTCCTCGGGGGGGCTGCGCGAGCACGTCGTCCCCGGCAACAAGGAGTATGTGGAGGGAGACCGCATCCCTCGCCCGCAGGGCGGGGGGCAGGGGCGCGGCAACGAGGCTTCGGACAGCGGCGAGGGCGAGGATGATTTCCGGTTCGTCCTGTCGCGGGACGAGTTCCTGGACATCTTCCTCGAGGACCTTGAGCTGCCCGACCTCGTGAAGCAGAAGGTCAAGCGCAGCGAGAGCTACTCGATCCACCGGGCCGGCTACAGCCCGACGGGCTCGCCCTCGAACCTCAACCTGGTGCGCACCATGCGCAACAGCCTGTCGCGTCGGATTGCGCTGAAGCGGCCGAAGCCGGCGGAGATCGAGGAGCTCGAGCAGCGGATCCGCGAGCTCGAGGGCGGGCACGGCGACGTCGTCGAGCTCCAGGAGCTGCGCGAGCAGCTCGAGCGCTACCTGCGGCGGTCGCGACTGATCCCGTACCTGGACCCGATCGACGTCCGCTACAACCGCTTCGAGCGGGTGCCGCGGCCGGTGGCCCAGGCCGTGATGTTCTGCCTGATGGACGTCTCGGGCTCCATGACAGAGCACATGAAGGACCTCGCCAAGCGGTTCTTCATGCTGCTGTTCCTGTTCCTGAAGCGCCGCTACAGGCACGTGGACATCGTCTTCATCCGCCACACCCACGAGGCGAAGGAGGTCGACGAGGAGACGTTCTTCTACTCGACCGAGACCGGTGGCACGATCGTCTCGACGGCGCTGGAGGAGATGCAGAAAGTCGTGCGCGACCGCTATCCGCCGGACGAGTGGAACATCTACGCTGCCCAGGCGTCGGATGGCGACAACATGTCCAACGACAACAGCCACGCCGCCTCGCTGCTGGAGGATGTGATCCTCCCGATGTGCCAGTATTTCGCCTACATCGAGGTGGCGCAGGATCACGAGGGCTCGCTCGGCGGGGCGCTCGGTGCCGCCTTCGGGCGCGAGACCGACCTGTGGCGGACCTACAAGCACGTCGCCAACAAGCCCGGCCAGGCCATGGCCATGCGGCGGGTCAAGAACCGGCGCGAGATATTCCCCGTCTTCCGCGAGCTCTTCGCCCGCGAGAACGCCCCAGGATAAGGCCCCAGGCCACGAGGCAGCCCAGCATGCTCAACCAGCTCAGCGAACCCGGCCTGCTCTACGAGGGGGCCGACTGGGACTACGACAAGATCAAGCGGGTCTACGACGCGATCGAGACGGTCGCGCGGGGCGAGATGGGCCTGGACATCTATCCCAACCAGATCGAGGTGATCACCTCGGAGCAGATGCTGGACGCCTATTCGTCCATCGGCATGCCGCTGATGTACAAGCACTGGTCGTTCGGGAAGCATTTCGCGCGCGACGAGATGCTGTACCGCAAGGGCCTGCGCGGCCTCGCCTACGAGATCGTGATCAATTCCAGCCCCTGCATCAGCTACGTCATGGAGGAGAACTCCATGACCATGCAGACGTTGGTGATCGCCCACGCCGCCTTCGGCCACAACCATTTCTTCAAGAACAACAACCTCTTCCGGCAGTGGACGGATGCCAAGGGCATCCTGGACTACCTGGAATTCGCAAAGAACTACATCTCGCGCTGCGAGGACCGCTACGGCCAGTCGGCGGTCGAGCGGGTGCTGGACGCGGCGCATGCGCTGATGTCCCACGGCGTGCACCGCTATCCCCGCAAGACGGCGCCGGACCTGCGCGAGGAGGAGCAGCGCGAGCGCGAGCGGCAGGCGTATCAGGAGAAGATGTACAACGACCTCTGGCGGACGGTGCCGACCAAGCCCGGCCGCCCCGAGGCGTCGACGGCCGTGGCCGAGCGCAAGGCGCTGCTGGGGCTGCCCGAAGAGAACATCCTCTACTTCCTCGAGAAGAAGGCGCCGCGCCTCAAGCCCTGGCAGCGGGAGCTGCTGAGGATCGTGCGCCATATCTCGCAGTACTTCTATCCGCAGAAGCAGACGAAGCTGATGAACGAGGGGTGTGCAACCTACACCCACTACTACATCATGAATCGGTTGCACCAGAAGGGGCAGATCAACGAAGGCGCGATGCTGGAGTTTCTGCATAGCCATACGGCCGTTGTCTTCCAGCCGGAATTCGACGACCCGCGGTATTCCGGCATCAACCCCTATGCCCTGGGCTTCGCGATGATGCAGGACATCGCCCGCATCGCGAGCGACCCGACGCTGGAGGACCGCGAATGGTTCCCCGACTGGGCCGGCAACGGCGATCCCATGGGCACGCTGCGGGACGCCTGGGCCAATTTCCGGGACGAGAGCTTCGTCCTGCAGTTCCTGAGCCCTGCGCTGATGCGCAAGCTGCGCCTGTTCCAGGTCCGCAACGACGCGACCGAGCCGGAGCTTGTGGTGGAGAACATCCACAACGAGCGCGGCTACCGCAGCCTGCGCAAGGCCCTGGCACGCAGCTACGACATCGCGCGGCTTGAGCCCGACATCCAGATCGTCGACGTGGATCTCGCGGGCGACCGCAAGCTGCTGCTGCAGCACCGGGTCACCAACCGGATCCTGCTGGACGAGTCGGATGCGCGCGCCGTGCTCCGGCACATCGCGAACCTTTGGGGCTACGAGGTCGCGCTGATCGAGGTCGACGCCACCTCGGAGGCCGTCCTGAAGGAGCATACCGTCGCGGGCAGCTCAGTCCTGCTGGGATGACGGAAACGGGAGCTTCCGGCATAGCGGCGCTCGCGAGGCGGTGTCGGGCGGCCCCGTCGGACGTTCTACGGACTATGCGGAAGAATAGGCATTCGTCATAATCGATAAGTATGCTGCCGGTCCAAACGACGTCACGGATGTGCGATGCGCGTGCTGCTTGCCGACGACCACAACCTGGTCCGTGACGCGCTGAAGAGCTACATCGAGCGCCTGGAGCCCAGCGCCGAGGTGCTGACCGCAGATTCCCTCGGGGCCGCGGTGGAGATCGCCGACACGGGCACGGCCCTCGACCTCGTTATCCTCGACCTGAAGATGCCAGGCATGAACGGGCTGCAGGGCCTCGCCCGCATGCGGGAGAAGGTGGGGCAGGTCCCGGTCGTCCTGATGTCCGGCGGCGCCACCCAGGAGGAGGTCCGCGGGGCGCTCGACATCGGGGCCAAGGGCTTTCTGCCGAAGACGCTGACGGGGCCGGCCCTGGTCTCCGCCATCAAGCTGATCCTGGCCGGCGAGCGCTTCGTCCCCTTCGACGCCTTCGAGGCGCAGGCCGAGGAGCCGGACGGGCCCGGCCCCGAGGGCATGACCCCTCTGACCCAGCGCGAGCGCGAGGTGCTGGGTTATCTCGAGAAGGGCTGGTCCAACAAGGAGATCGCCCGGGCGCTGGACCTCCAGGAGGTCACGATCAAGCTCCACATCCGCGGCATCTGCCGCAAGCTCGGCGCCAAGAACCGGACCCAGGCAGCGCTGCGCGCGCAGGAGATGCGCCGGGCCCTCTGATCCGGCGCGGCCTTTCGCGCCCATGCCCCGCCCGCTAGACTGCGCGCCGGGCTCCGTCGCCCGCCGTGCAGAAGAAGGGAAGGGCCCATGGATCCCGTCGTCACCGCCTGCGTGCTGATCATCGGCAACGAGATCCTTTCCGGCCGCACCCAGGACACGAACCTGGCCTTCCTCGGACGCAGCCTCGGCGAGCTCGGAATCCGGGTCCGCGAGGCGCGAGTCGTGCCCGACATTGCCGAGGAGATCGTCGCGGCCGTCAACGCCTGCCGGGCCCGCTACGACTACGTCTTCACGACCGGCGGGATCGGCCCGACCCATGACGACATCACCAGCGAATGCATCGCGCGCGCCTTCGGCGTGCCGCTGGAGCGCAACCCCGAGGCGGTGCGCCGGCTCGATGCCCATTACGGCGACCCGGCGAAGCTGAACGAGGCGCGGCTCCGCATGGCGGCGATCCCGAGCGGCGCGACGCTGGTCGACAATCCGATCAGCGCCGCGCCGGGCTACCAGATCGACAACGTCTTCGTGCTGGCCGGCGTGCCCTCGATCATGCAGGCGATGTTCGAGCAGCTCGCCCCCCGGTTGAAGAGCGGTCCGCCGGTCCTCGCGCGGACGGTGAGCTGCCGCGTCCCCGAGGGCACGATCGCCGAGGGCCTGGGCGCGCTGCAGCAGCGCTACCCCGCGCTCGATATCGGAAGCTATCCCTATTTCGGTGTCGGCGGCTTCGGCGTCAGCCTCGTGCTGCGCGGGACCGACGAGGCCGAGCTGGAGCGCGCAACCGGCGAGCTGTGCGCGCTGGTCCGCTCGCTGGGCGGCGAGCCCACGGTGACCGTCGGACAGGCATAGGGCAGAGGACGCCTTTATCGGCTCCGGAGTGGAACCACCGCGCGTGAATCCCATTCTCGGACTGAGAGACCTGCGTCTCCGGAGCACCCCATGCAGACGACCCTTCTGCTCTTCCTGGCGAAGCACCTGGTCTGCGGAGCGATGGGCGGCGCCTCGCTCGGCCTCGGCCTCCTGGCCCTGGATGTCGGCAGCCTGCGCACGCTCCTGGGGGCCAGCGACGACTGGCTGATCGGCGCCTTCATGCTGTTCTTCGGGCTGATGGTGACCTTCGGCGGCGTCGCGGTCGCCGCCGGTGTCATGACCCTGGGCCGCGCTAGCGACGAATAGGGCGGATGATCGCCCGCGCCGCTGCGCACGCGCCGCGAAAACACGCTCGCGCCCGGCTCCGCGCTGTGGCACGACAGGATGCGTGCGGACGTGGCGAAACCGGTAGACGCAGCAGACTTAAAATCTGTTTTCCGGAAGGGAGTGCGGGTTCGAGTCCCGCCGTCCGCACCAGCGGCAGACCGTGCGTTTGCCATCAGTCCGTGCCGGAAATCGCGCGGGGCGTCCACAGCGCCAGGACCGCGCCGTCGAAGTCGCGGCGGTCCATCTCGGCCATGCCGAAGCGGGCGGGGATCCTCGGGCCGGAAGCTGACGATCCAGGCGCGCTCGGGGAGCCCGGGGCCGGCAAGGGCGCGCCAGCCCACGCGCAGGGTCAGCCCGCCGGCGGAGATCGCGTCGCTCCGCGGCTCCAGCCCCACCAGGGGCAGGATGGCCGGCGGCAAATAGGCGCGGATCGCCGCCCAGCGTTCCTGGAGATCGGGGTCCTGAACCGCAAGGACCGAGCCCTAGCGCGGTCCGGCGGCATAGCGCGCCAGGCTCCAGAAGGCGAAGTTGTCGGTGGCGAGGATCGTGTCGCCCGGTTCCGCCTGGGCACGCAGGGCTCCTGCCAGGGTCTGGAAGACGTTGGGCTTGGGCGCTGCGGCCAGCTCGCGCCCGCGCTCCGCCATGACGAGGACAAGCGCGGCCGCGGCGAGGACGAGCGTCATGCGCAGGCGACGGCCGCGGAAGGTCCGGTAGAGCGTGACCAGCGCCGCTGCGAGGATCAGCGTCAGGATCGGCAGGATGACGACGAAGTTCTGCAGATGCCAGGCCGGCCGCAGTGCGTGGCTGACCAGGAACAGGAGTCCGATGGGCAGCACGAGGAAGGCGAGGATCAGCGCGAGCGGCCGCCGGTCCACCGTCAGGCCGAGCGCGATGATCGCCACCGCCGCGGCAAGCAGGCCCAGCGCCGGGCCGACGGACGAACCGGCCGTCATGGTCGAAAGCGTGTCCAGGACGATCCAGCCATCCGGCACGGTCACATGATTGACCGAGCGGATCATGGCGTTGGCGATGGCCGGAAGGCGAGCGCGCCGGTGATCGCCCGCGATCCCAGCCACAAACCGAAGCGCCTTCGGCCGTCCGGCGCCTTGCGCATCAGGAGCAGGCCGTACGCCGAGGTCGAGACGACGAGCATCACGCCGGTCGCCTGGCTGTAGATCACGGCCACTTCGGCCAGGCCGGCCAGCAGCGCTGCAAGCCGGGGGCGCGATCCCGCCGCCATGCTGTGGGTGAAATACCAGGCCGGCACGGCAAGGCAGGTGATCATGGAATACATGCGGAGCTGGCCGGCGAAATGCAGCGACATCGGCGACACGGCCAGCAGGAGCGCTGCCGCCAGCGCCACGGCCTCGCCGTGGACCCGGCGTGCGCACAGGTACAGAAGCAGGATCGCGGCTAGGCTCCATGCCACCGAATTGGCCATCAGCCAGCGATCGCCGACGCCGAAAGCGGCCAGAGGTTGAGCTGCGCGTACCAGGCCGGCGGATGCAGGTCGAAGCGCAGGGCCCCGATCAGGGCGTCCCCGAAGCCCTGCGCCACGTAGGTCGCTCCGAAGATCTCGTCGAGCCAGAGATGCCCTGTGCCGGCATCCACCCGCAGCAGTGCCAGCACCGGCACGCAGGCGATCGCGGTGCCGCCGGCCAGCCGCAGGGGCGGCGCGTCATCCCGGAATGCTGCCGAGGCCGCCCCGGTCATGGTCCGGTTCCGCCGTCCCTGGCCGCTGATGCGTCCGGTGCGCCGTGGCGGCCCGGGGGGTGGAGGATGCCTGATCCGGCATCGCCGGTCCTGACCATCGCTGATCCCCGCCGCTGGGGGTGATCTCCGGATCGTCCCTCGGCGCGGATGCGGATCAATGGATCCTGCGAGCATTTTAGGTGAATTCCGCAATACCGCCGCCAGCGCGGTATGGCGCCACGGCAGTCCTCCGTGGCGGTGCCGCGCAGGACTGCCGCCGACGCGATGCGGGTCGCGCAGGTGCCTTACTGCTGCGCCCGTGCCTGCCAGCGCAGGAACTGCTCGAACAGCGCCTCGGCCTGCTCGCCCGGAATGCCGCGCCGTGCGGCGAAGTTGCGGAAGGCGTCCCGCGCCGCCGGATCGGCCTCGGCCACGGAGGCCTGGCGCAGCCAGGCCACGGCCGGCTCGAACGGCGTCCAGCCCGGAACGGTTGCCGCGAGGTTCACCTCGGCCCATTTCGGATGGCGCGGCGGCTTCAGGAACTCGTCGAAGCGGCTGAAGAACGCCTCCACGAACCGGGCAACCTTGCGGTAGCGCTCGCTGTTGCGCTCCCAGTTGTAGACAGCCATGACGGCGCCGACCGCCACCGTGTCGACGGGCGCGTCCGGCGCGATCAGGCCTTCGTATTCCCTGTGGCTGAGCTGCGAGGGCAGGTAGTCCTGGAGCAGCTCGGGCGTCGGCGGGATAGCCAGGAAATGCAGGCCCTCCTCGGGCCTGACGTCGCGAAAGAGGCGCGCGGGCTTGCCGGCGACGTAGGCCAGCGCCGCGATCTCGCCCCGGCGCAGCTTCTCCAGGGCCAGGGACTGGTCGAAGTTCGTGGGCTCCACGGCGATTTTCAGCGCGCCGAACACCAGCGATGCCGTCATGGCGGTGCCGCTGCTGCGGACATCCATGTTGACCTTGCGCCCGGCCAGATCCTCGATGCCGGCGATCTCGGGCCGAGCAAGGACGTGGAACTCCTCATTGTAGAGCTTCGTGACGTAGCGGACCCGGTTGGCGAGGTTTGGGAACAGGTTCTCGCGCCGGGCATAGGCCAGCACATCGGATTGCACGATGCCGATGTCGATGCCCCTCAGGTGCAGAATGTCCCCGAGATTCTGGACCGATCCCTTCCCCAGCACCGGCAGGATCCGGAGCCTGTCGCCATCGTCGAGCACCGCCGCCAAGTCGGCCGCGATCCGGACATAGGTCCCCTCGACGCCGCCCGAGACGATGCCGACCGTGCCGGCGTTCACCCGGTCCGACGGCTGGTCCGCGGCGCGCGCCGGCAGGCTCGCCGGCCCGGCGAGTCCCAGAACCGCCCCGAGGAGACCCATGGCCAGGCCCCGGCGCGCGCCCGGCATCAACCGCCGCGTGATCGCCCACTGCATCCGATCCTCCCTGCTTCCGTTCTTCGTTGGTCGTCCACCACGCCTTCGTTCAGCGGCCCTGCCGCGCACGCGCTCAGCGGCCCTGCCGCGCACGCCAGGCCGCGAGGTCACGCAGCCGGGCCTCGGCCTCGGCGCTGCCGGCGGCCATCGCCCGGCGGTACCAGCTTTCGGCCTGGTCGGGCGCCGCGGTCAGGCCGCGGACCCCCATCTGCCTGTGCACCACGGGATCGTGGGTCCTGCCGAGCGCGACGGCAGCCTCGCTGCTGCCCTGGTCGGCAGCGCGCTCATAGAAGAGCCGCGCCGCCGCCACGTCGCCTTGCTGCAGCAGCTCGTCCCCGCGCCGGATCAGCAGCGGCACCGAAGGTCCCGGTGGCGCGGCGGGGCGCTGTGCCGCCGGCCGCTGCATGGCGGGCGGGGGCGGGGCGGGGGGCTGCGGGACGGCGTGGACGGGTTCGGCCGTCTCCTGCGCAGTTGGCGATGGGGGCGGGGCGGTCACGGCCACTGCCGTGTCCGACGGGGACGGCGCAGGTGAGGGCTGGGCAGGTGAGGGCTGGGCAGGCGAGGGGTGGGCAGGCGAGGGCGGCGCAGCGATGGGCGCCGCAGCCGCGGGATCTCGGGCCGGCGTATCCGGAGGCTGAGCCGCATCTGGCAGCTGCGCGGCTTCGGACCCTCCCATCTCCTTGGGCGTGCCGGTCGGGAGTGTCGCAGGCTCCGCCGCAACCTCCGCCGGCAGTTCCGCGGCGGGCGCTTCCCCGGCGGGCGCTTCCCCGGCGGGCGCTTCCCCGGCGGGCGCAGTCCCGATGGCGGCTTCCGTAGCCACCGCAGCGGGTTCGGCCGCCTCGGCTGCTGGTTCGGCCGCCGGTTCGGCCGCTGCGGCAGTCGGTGCCGATGTCACGGCCGCCGGTTCTATGGACAAGGCAGGGCTTTCGGCCGACACGGCAGCGGGCGGCGCCATGTCGGGTCGCTCGTCGGGCCGCTCCTCTGCGGTCGTGGGTTCCATCGCCGGTCCGGGCGCCCCGTCGGGAGATGGCTCGGGCGCGGGCCGCATCTCCTCGGCTGTCAGATCGGGTGCTGCGGCTGGCGTGCCGGGTTCGCTTGGCTCACCGGGCTCGCTTGGCTCACCGGGCTCGTGGGGATCGCCAGACTCCTGGGGCGCTACCGCCGCGGCACCGATGAGCGCGTCGATAGCCTCCCCGTCCCTGGCGACCGGCGGGGCATCGTCCGTGGCCGGCATCGAGGGGATGGTTTCGCCGGCATATGCATCTGGGGCCGGGGACGTGTCTTCCAGTTCTTCCGCCGCGTTGCCAACTTCGTCGCGCGTCGCCTCCTCGGGCGGGGGGCCGGACGCCCCCGATTCGCCGGGGCCATCGGAGTTCCCGTAGCCCGCCTCGGCCTGTATGAGGGGAGGCTCGGCTGGCGCCGCAATCGACTTTCCCGGCAGCCCGCCGGGCGCCGCGCCGGCCAATCCGGCGGACGGCGCGGCGCCGGGCGCCGGGACCAGGGCGGCAAGGTCGGGGGGCGATTCCGGCGGGATCTGGTGACGTTCGGCCCGAACCGTGGAGCCTGGCTCCGGGAGCGCGGGCAAGGAGGACGGCTGCATCGTCACGCGCGCGTCCGGCGATTCCGCCGCTTCTGCGGTCCATGCCCGCCCGAGCTCGGCCCATAGGGTCCGGCCGCCGTCGATCACCGCATCCACGTTCTTTCCGAGGGCCGCCGCGGTCAGGAAGCTCGCGGCAAGCAGGCCATAGCCGGCGAGGGGCCGGCGCGGCGCGAGGGGGGGCTCGGGCGGCATGTCCGGCGTGGTGACGGGGGGCACGCGTGACGGGCTTCCGTAATGATCCTCCAGGATCTGCCAGCAGGGGGGCTGCGCCACGCCAACGGCTCCGGTGCCGCCCGGGGCGCGACCTATAAGCGCGGGCGGGGCCGAAATGGAGCGCGCCACCATGTCGACGATCTCGGCAGGGATTTCATCGAGACGCGCCTGTGTTGCCGCCCGCAGGGCGGCGTCGCACAGGGCCAGGATCCTGCCCACGTCGCCGCGCGAATACAGAGCGAGCCGGCCGTAGGCCTCGGGCGTGAAGAGATCGGGGCCGACATAGCCGGCCTCTCGGAGCCGCGCGCTGACGAAGCCCGCCGTTCCATACAAGGATACCGTACCAGGACTGCCCCCGCTCAAGCTCCGGACGGAGCGGATCCGCTGTCCGGCCACGAGATACGGAGCATCCATCGGTCACCCTCCGGCGCGTGACGCGCCTTCTTGGCCATGCCGGCCGCATGGCGGTTGGGCTCGGTGCCTAGGCCTCCCTTTGGGTCCCACAGGCCCGAGCCGGCCCGGCACCTCACCGTGGTGGCCGGACGGGACATTATATTACGATTGTGTAACGATGTAGGAAGCGATTGTGCGCGCGCTGGCCTGCCGCAAGGGGGTAGCCCATTGGGACGGGTATGCACTTCGGGGCCGCGCCCTACCGTCCGGACCTTTAGGGGCGCAGCGCCCAGGCGAGCTGATCGGCGCAGGTCCGCAGCGGCTCTGCGCTCTGCGCGGCCTTGGCCATCGCCATGGCCCCGGAATAGGCCGCAACTACCAGAGTCGCCGCCGCGCCGGGATCGAGTGGCCGCACCAGGCCCTGCTCGAGATCGGCACGCAGCTTCTCAGCCACGGCGGCGCGCCAGCGTCCGAAGATCGCGTCGATCGCCGCGCGGAACTCGGTGTCCTGTCCCGACAGCTCGAGCGCGAGGTTGTTCAGCGGGCAGCCCCGGACGACCTGATTCCGATCCAGCTCCACCGCGATCGCCTCAAGGACGGAGTGGACGCCTTCGATCGTCGTCGGGGCGTCACGGAGCGGGGCGAGCCAGGTCCGTTCGACCGCATCGGCGACCCGGTCACGGATCACCGCAAGGACCAATTCCTTCTTGCTCGGGAAATGATGGGAGAGGGCACCGCCGGTCACGCCCGCGGCGGTCCTCAGCTCGTGCATGGCCGTGGCATGGTAGCCCTGGCCGCAGAAGGCCGAAAAGGCCGCATCCAGAACCCGCCGTCGCATGCCGTCGGGATCATTGGTCCGCAGCCCTGCCATTCTTGTCTCCATCCATCCGGTCACGGGCGGAAACTACGCCCGTTGACAAAACAGGACAACTGACCTGTTAATGAAAACAGGACGATCATCCTGTTTCTGGAGGGGCATGTGGCCGAGGATCTCGGAGTGGTCGAGCTGCGGCGCTACCGGCTTCATGCGGGGGCGCGGGAGGGGCTGATCGCGCTGTTCGAGCGCGAGTTCGTCGAAACGCAGGAGGCGGAGGGAATCTCCTTGATCGGGCAGTTCCGCGATCTCGACGACGCGGATGCCTTCGTCTGGATCCGCGGCTTTGCCGACATGGCCGCGCGGAAGGCAGCACTGGCGGCGTTCTACGGAGGCCCCGCCTGGGCGGCGCATCGCGAGGCCGCCAATGCCGCCATGATCAACTCGGAAAATGTCCTGCTGCTGCGTCCTGCCTATCCCGGATCGGGTTTCCCGGACGCCGTTGCGCCGCGACCTGCGCTTGCCGTGGACGTCGAGGCGTCCGACCTGATCCTCGCCACGGTTTGCCATCTCGCACCTGGCACCGATGGGAGCTTCGCGGCCTTCTTCGCCGAGGCGATCGCGCCGCTGCTGGCAGAGGCTCGCGCGCCGGCGCTGGCATCCTTCATGGTCGAGCGGAGCGTCAACGGCTTCCCACGGCTGCCCGTCCGCGAGGGCGAGACGCTGTTCGTCTGGTTCTCGGCCTTCGCTGGCCCGCAGGACCATGCCGCGCATCTTTCGGCGCTCGACGACTTGCCGGCGTGGCGCCGCGAGGTCCTGCCCGAGATGGAGCGCCGCGTCTGGCGCCGCAATGAGGTTTCGCGTTTGGCGCCCACCGCGCGCTCGCTGCTGCGCGGCGTCCCACCTTTCGCGCTTGGCGTGCGTACCCAGGCACGCCTACCCTGAAGGAACAGATGGCGCATGAGCCCCGAGCTTCCCATCTGCAAGGAAGTCGCGACCTGGAGGCATGATGAAGGATCCGAGGAGCAAGGCCGAGCAGACCAGGGAACTCGATGCCATGATGCAGGAATTCCTGAAGCGGGGCGGTGCGGTGACGCAATGCGCCCCCGGCCCGTCCGAAGAGATCGTCTACAAGGGCACCTTCGCCCGCCGCGCGAAGAAGCAGGAAGGCTGACGCCAGCACGGCCGCCCAGGGGCGTTCCGACATGGTTCGGGGCGCCCCTGGGCGACCGCTGCCCACTTGACCGCCGGCGAGCGGCACAGGCAGTTTCTCGCGTCCGGGGACGTGGACACGAGAGATCATGGATTCCGCCCAGCGCCACCAGCAGATCGTCACCCTCGTCCGCGAACGGGGCCTCATCGAAGTCCAGTGGCTCGCCGAGCATTTCGGCGTCACGCCGCAGACCATCCGCCGCGATGTCGAGGAACTGTCCCAGCGCTCGCTGGTGCGCCGCTTCCGCGGCGGTATCGCGGCCCCATCCAGCGTCGAGAATCTCGCCTACGGCACCCGCAAGCTCCTGATGGCCGAGGAGAAGCGCCGGATTGCCGAACTGGCGGCGGCGCATGTCCCGGACGACGCCTCGCTCTTCGTGAACATTGGCACGACCACCGAGGCGGTCGCCCAGGCGCTGACGGGTCATTCCGGCCTGCGCGTGATCACGAACAACCTGAACGTCGCCAACATCCTGCACAACAGCACCCGCTTCGCCCTGACGGTCGCGGGCGGGCAGGTGCGCGAGCACGACGGCGGCATCGTCGGTCCCGCCACCATCGACTTCATCCGCCAGTTCAAGGTCGATATTGGGATCATCGGGATCAGCGGGATCGACTCGGAAGGCGACCTCCTTGACTACGACTACCAGGAGGTCCGCGTCGCACGGACCATCATCGAGAATTCCCGCCGCGTCTTCCTTGTGACGGACCACACGAAGTTCGGGCGCAGCGCCATGATCCGCCTGGGCCATGTGGGCGAGGTGGACGACCTCTTCACGGACCTTGCGCCGCCCGCGCCGCTGGCCGAGGTGATCGAGCAGACCGGCTGCCGGGTCCATGTGGCCGGCACCGCCGCGGACGGACGTCCCGCCGCGGTGCAGGCGGAGCCCCGCTGACGGCGGGGCGTGCGGCGCGCCCCATCCTCCGTGCAACTCCTGCGAGATCTGGAACGCCCGCGGCGCGACATTCGTGGAACCCTCGGCGCCACCCGCCGTTTTCGCTTGCGAACATGGATGAACACATCCATTTTCTGAAGCGAACATGCCGGGGCAGGTTTCCCGGAAATGCGCACGGAGGATGGACATGGCGGCAGCGGGCCCGACGGCTGATCTCCTGGTGGTCGGGGGCGGCATCAACGGCGCGGGAATCGCACGTGACGCCGCGGGGCGCGGGCTATCGGTCTTGCTGTGCGAGCAGGGCGACCTGGCCTCCGCGACGTCCTCGGCCAGCACCAAGCTGATCCATGGCGGGCTGCGCTACCTCGAGCATTACGAGTTCCGGCTGGTCCGCGAGGCGCTGGCCGAGCGCGAGGTGCTGCTGCGCGCGGCGCCGCACATCATCTGGCCGCTGCGCTTCGTACTGCCCCACGACCGCAGCATGCGGCCGGCCTGGATGCTGCGCCTGGGCCTGTTCCTCTATGACCATCTCGGCGGGCGCAGGTTGCTGCCGCCATCGCGCGGGATCGACCTTGCGCGCCATCCCGCGGGCGCACCGCTGGCGGAGGGCTTCACCCGCGCCTTCGAGTATTCCGACTGCTGGGTCGAGGACAGCCGCCTCGTCGTGCTGAACGCCATGGATGCCGAGGCGCGCGGCGCGCGCGTGCTGACGCGCACCCGCCTCGTGGCGGCCCGGCGCGAGCGCGGGCTGTGGATCGCGACGCTGGCCGACCTCACGACGGGCGCAACCATGGAGGTGTCCGCGCGCGGCCTCGTGAACGCCGCAGGGCCCTGGGTCGCCGACCTGCTGTCGGCGCGCCTGGGCACGCCGTCCCGCCACAAGGTCCGGCTGGTCAAGGGCAGCCACATCGTCGTGCCCCGGGTCTTCGAGGGCGATCACGCCTACATCCTGCAGAATACGGACCGGCGGATCGTCTTCGCGATCCCCTACGAGCAGCGCTTCACCCTGATCGGCACCACCGACCTGGACTATTCCGGCGATCCTGCTTCCGTCGCCATCGCGCCGGAGGAGGTCGACTATCTCTGCGCCGCGACCTCGCGCTACTTCCGCAAGCCCGTGCGCCCGGAGGACGTTGTCTGGAGCTACAGCGGCGTCAGGCCTCTGCAGGACGACGCCGAGGGCGACGCCTCGAAGGTCACGCGCGACTATGTGCTGGAGATGGACACGCTCCACGGCGGCGCGCCGCTGCTCTCGGTATTCGGTGGCAAGATCACGACCTTCCGGCGCCTTGCCGAGGAGGCCGTCGACCGGATCGGCCATGCGCTGGGCAACGGCGCGACACGCTGGACCCGCGATGCGACCCTGCCCGGTGGCGACATCCCGGACGCCGATTTCGACGCCTTCGTCGCGGCTCTGGGGTTGGAGTACCCCTGGCTGCCCGAGGGGCTGCGTCGGCGTTACGCCCGCAGCTACGGCACCCTGACGCGGGAGCTTCTGGCCGGGGCCGACCGGCTGGCCGCCCTCGGGACCTGCTATGGGGGCGATGTCTACGAGGCCGAGCTGCGCTGGGCGCGCGACCGCGAATACGCCCGCACCGGCGAGGACTTCCTGTGGCGCCGCTCGAAGCTCGGCCTCCATCTCTCGCCAGGCGAGCGCCGCACGGTGGAAACTTGGTTCGCGGCCGCCGAGGTGCCGGTCCGCGCGGCCGAATAGGCCCGGCGCGACCGGTCCGGCGGGGCTGAGTGTGCCGGTCCCGGGCGCTAGCCGCTGGGCTGGGGCACGAACCAGAGCAGCGCCATCGTCGTGGTGAGGGCCGAGATGGCGGTCGACACCAGCACGGCGCTGGCGACGGGTCCCACATGGATCCCGTAGCGCTGGGCGAAGATGAAGACGTTCAGCCCGACCGGCAGGGTGCCGAGGACGACGGCCACGCCGAGCTCGAAGGGCGGCAGGGCGAACACGTACGTCCCGATCAGCCAGACCACGCAGGGCAGCGCCATCTGCTTGATGGCGACGATGGCGAGCGTGCGGCCGAGCAGGCCGCGCACCCGGATGCCGACCAGATCGGCCCCAAGGGCGAAGAGCGCGCAGGGCACGCTGGCCGCCGACAGCATGGAGATCGTGCGGTCGAGCGGGACGGGCAGACCGATCCCCGTCGCGCCCCAGGCCGTCCCCGCAAGGATCGCCAGGATGATCGGGTTCTTCAGCAGCGCCAGCACCGTCCGCCCGAGGATCGCCAGGGGCTTCCCGCCGCCCGCGCGGGACATCTCCACCATAACGGTGGCGCTGCCGATCAGCGTCACGGCGTGGCAGGTCACGATCAGCAGCACCAGCGGCAGGCCGCGCTGGCCGAAGGCCGGGACCGCCAGCGGTATGCCGATCAGCACGAGGTTCGAGAAGATGGCCCCGAGGGTCAGCGTCGCGGCCTCGGCGAGGGGCTCGCGGAAGACGCCGCGCATGAATACCAGCGCGGGCACCGCGGTGACCACGAGCGCCAGGTAGTAGGTCGCGAAGAAGGCCAGCTCGTCACGGCCGGGAAGCCCCCGCTGGGCCATGGAGCGGAACAGCAGGGCCGGCAGCGCCAGATAGAAGACGAAGGTGCCCAGCGCGCGGGCGGAGCCCGCCCCGAAAAGGGGAGGACGTCCGACCGCGAAGCCCAGCAGCACCAGGCCGAAGACCGGGAGGACGACCTCCAGGATCTGGTTCAAGGCGGCGCCTCGGACGCCACCGCCTCTGCCGTGGAGCCGCGGGCGGCCTGCTGCTCGCGGTGGAAGATGTAGAGGCCGCTGGCAACGATCAGCAGGGCGCCCGCGCCCGCCTGTGCCGATGGCACGTCGTTCCAGATCGTGACACCCAGCACCACCGCCCAGACGATGGAGATGTACTGGAAGGGCACGACAATCGCCGCGGGGGCGAGCTGCAGCGACCGGTTCAGCGCCAGATGTGCGCCCAGGGCGACGATGCCCAGCAGACCCATCAGCAGGAAGTCCACGGGCCCGGGCGGTACCCAGATCCAGGGCAGGAGCACGCCGCCGCACAGCAGCGACACGACGGTCTGCTGCCATGCCAGCACCGCAGGCCCGGTATCGCGCAGCGAGCGGGTGGCCAGCATGCCCAGCGAGAAGCATACCGTGCCTAGAACCGCTACCAGCGACGGCATGGGCGCCAGCGCCCCGGAGGGCTGCAGCACCATGACGACGCCGCCGAAACCGACGCCCACGGCGAGCCATCGCCGCCAGCCCACCCGCTCTCCCAGGAGCGGCACCGAGAGAGCGGTGACCAGCAGCGGCGCCGCCATGTAGATCGTCATCACCTCGGCAAGCGGCAGGTCGCGCACCGCCCAGTAGAAGCAGCCGATCTCGGCGGTGTTGCAGAAGGCCCGGAACAAATGCGTGCCCGGGCGTCGGCGCACGGCGTCCCAGCGCAGCCCGGTCCGCCGCAGCGG
The DNA here is from genome assembly GCF_017355985.1 of Arenibaculum pallidiluteum. Lineage (GTDB taxonomy): Bacteria > Pseudomonadota > Alphaproteobacteria > Azospirillales > Azospirillaceae > Arenibaculum > Arenibaculum pallidiluteum. Next base: position 315,731 of record NZ_JAFIQU010000001.1, on the reverse strand, counting down.
CGGCGTCAGCACCGCCAGGGCGAACAGGCTGCGCACCGCCAGGATCATGGCGACGGGATAGCCCACCACGAGCCACTTGCCGAGCGCATCGTTCCAGGCGAACAGCGTCATGCCGAGCAGCATCATCACGATGCCGCGGCGATTGTCCTGGTCCTGCATGTCAGATCACGGCGGCCCGGCGGAGATCATCGATGGCGTCCTCGCCGAGCTCCAGCCAATCCGCCAGCACCTCGCCGGCATGCTGCCCCAGAAGCGGCGGCGGGCGGCGATACTCGACCGGGGTCGCCGAGAGGCGGAAGGGCGATGCCACCAGCGGGACCGTACCGGCCGCGGGATGCGGCATCTCGACTCTGAGGCCGCGGGCCTCCGCCTGCGGGTCGGCGAAGACCTCGGCCATGTCGTTGATGGGGCCGCAGGGCACGCCCTGGCGCTCCAGCGCCTCCAGCCAGGACGCGGAGGGCCGCTCGCGGATCGCCGTCTCCAGGATCGGGATCAGCTCGGCCCGGTTGCGCACACGGTCCGCGTTGCGCGCGAAGCGCGGGTCGGCCGCGATCTCGGGGCGGCCGGCGACGGCGCAGAACTTCTGGAACTGGCCGTCGTTCCCGACCGCCAGGATGATGTGCCCGTCCGACGTGGCGAAGACCTGGTAGGGCACGATGTTGGGATGCGCGTTGCCCAGGCGCCGCGGCGCCCGGCCCGAGCTCAAGTAGTTCGTGGCCTGGTTCGCCATGCTGGCGACCATCACGTCGAAAAGCGCCATGTCGATGGCTTGGCCCTCGCCGGTCCGGTCGCGGTGCGCGAGCGCTGCCAGGACAGCGATCGTGGCATTGAGCCCCGTCAGGATGTCCACCAGGGCCACGCCGGCCTTTTCTGGCGGGCCGTCGGGCTCGCCGGTAACGCTCATAAGCCCGGCCATTCCCTGGATCATGAAGTCGTAGCCCGCCCGCGCGGCGTAGGGGCCGTCCTGGCCGAAGCCGGTGATCGAACAGTAGACGAGGCCGGGGTTGATGGCCTTCAGGCTCGCATAGTCGAGCCCGTATTTCGCCAGGGTGCCGACCTTGTAGTTCTCCAGCACGACGTCCGCCCTGGCGGCCAAGGCCCGCGCGACCTCGCCGCCGCGGGGCGAAGCGATATCGAGCGTCAGGGACCGCTTGCCCCTGTTCGCCGCCAGGAAATACGCGGCCTCCGAGGTATCGCGCCCGTCGGCGTCCTTGAGATAGGGCGGACCCCAGCCGCGGGTGTCGTCACCCTGGCCCGGGCGCTCGACCTTGACCACGTCGGCGCCCAGGTCGGCCAGCGCCTGGCCGGCCCAGGGGCCTGCGAGGACGCGGCTGAGGTCCAGGACGCGCAGATGCGCGAGCGAACCCGGCATCAGGAGAAGGCCTGGATGCCGGTGATGGCACGGCCGAGGATCAGCGCGTGGATGTCGTGCGTGCCCTCGTAGGTGTTCACGGCCTCGAGGTTCATCACGTGGCGGATCACGTGGTACTCGTCGGCGATCCCGTTGCCGCCGAGCATGTCGCGGGCCACGCGGGCGATGTCGAGCGCCTTGCCGCAGTTGTTGCGCTTCATCAGCGAGATCGCCTCGGGCGGGCAGCGATCCTGGTCCTTCAGCCGCCCCAGGCGCAGCGCCGCCACGAGGCCCAGCGTGATCTCCGTCTGCATGTCGGCGAGCTTCTTCTGGATCAGCTGGTTGGCCGCCAGGGGGCGGCCGAACATCTTGCGCTCGAGCACGTAGTCGCGGGCCTGGTGCCAGCAGAACTCGGCCGCGCCCATGGCGCCCCAGGAGATGCCGAAGCGGGCGTTGTTCAGGCAGCCGAACGGTCCCTTGAGGCCTTTCACCCCCGGCAGCATCGCGCTCTCGGGAACACGCACCTCGTCCATGGCGATGCCGCCGGTGATCGACGCGCGCAGCGAGAACTTGCCCTCGATCTTCGGCGCCGAAAGGCCCTTCATGCCCTTTTCCAGCACGAAGCCGCGGATCACGTCCTCCTCGTCCTTGGCCCAGACCACGAAGACGTCGGCGATGGGCGAGTTCGTGATCCACTGCTTGGAGCCGGAGATCACGTAACCGTCCGCCGTGCGGCGGGCGCGCGTCTTCATCCCGGCGGGGTCCGAGCCGGCATCGGGCTCGGTCAGGCCGAAGCAGCCGACCAGCTCGCCCGAGGCCAGGCCCGGCAGGTAGCGGCGGCGCTGCTCCTCGGAGCCGTAGGCGTAGATCGGATACATGACCAGCGAGGACTGCACCGACATGGCCGAGCGATAGCCACTGTCGACGCGCTCCACCTCGCGGGCGATAAGCCCGTAGGCCGTGTAGGAGGTCCCGGCGCAGCCGTATTCCTCGGGCAGGGTCGAGCCCAGCAGGCCGAGCGCGCCCATCTCGGACATGATCTCGCGGTGGAAGATCTCGTGCCGGTTCGCCTCGAGCACCCGCGGCATCAGCTGCTCCCGGCAGTAGGCGCGCGCGCTGTCGCGCACCAGCCGCTCTTCCTCGGTCAGCTCCTCCTCGAGAAGAAGCGGGTCCTCCCAAACGAACGGCGCACGGCTCATGATTCGACTCCTCCAGCGGCCACGACGGGGCCCTTGCCGCGGGCCGCGGGGCACTCAGTTTCTTTGAACTACCATAGCGACGCGTCCCGCGGCGAGGCAACATGCCGCCCCCTGCGCGGTGCGCGTCCCGGGGTCGCGTCGCCGGGTCGCGTCCAGACCGGCTGCGCCACCATGCCGGGGGAGGCCAGATGTCCGACGCCATACTCGCGGCGCGGCGCGCCGCGGTCGCATCCGTGGAGCTGCCCGCGGTGCTGTACCTGGTCGCCCCGGGCGGTGCGGTGGATATGCTGGCGACCTCCGGCCCGGCCGCGGCGCTGTGGGTCCCGGACCCACCCCCGACACCCTGGCGCGGCCGCCTGGCGGCCCGCCGCTTCGTGGAATGGAGCGAGGACGGGAGCCCGGAAGGGCCGCTGCATCTGACCCTGGCGCCGCTTTCCCGCGACCCGTCGGGGCAGGCCATGCTCGTGACGGCCCATGGACGGGGCTATCCCGCCATCGTCTCGCCCGACCGGCTGGCGGTGCTGCGCGCCTTGATGGGCCCGGAGCTTGACGAGCTTGTGGCGGCGTCCGCCGCGGCTGCAGACGCGGAGCTCGCCTCGATCCGGACGGCGCTGCTGCGCGGCGACGCCGACGGTGCCGCGCGCATCGCCCATGGCATGAAGGGCATGGCGCTGAACCTCGGCGCGGATGCCCTGGCGGCCTCCCTGGAACACCTTCAGCAGGCATCCTTCGACCCGGACGCCCTGGCCGCCGTATCGGCCATCCTGTCCCTGAGCGCCGCGATGCTGGAGGCGCGGTTCGCCGCCGGCACGTCATGACCTGCGCCGGCGGCGGTCGTCGCTTGCCAACGGTCCCGAGGGTCGGCGAAGCTGCGCACCGGGTTGATCGGAGTGCAGGCGTGTCGAGCTGGATCGAGTTCTGGGGGCGCCCCCATGCCATCTACGTGAACCAGCGCAATCTCGAAGCCCATTTCGACCGGCTCGCCAGCGATATCGAGCCCCTGCTGCCGGACCGCGCCGACAGCCGCGTGCTGGACTGGGGCTGCGGGGACGCGCTCTGCGCCGGGCGGCTGTCGGCGCGGATCGGCACCCTCTTCCTGTATGACGCGGTCGAGGCCGTGCGGGCGCGCCTGGGCCAGCGCCTCGGCGATCACCCGCGCATCCGCGTGCTGGATCCCGGGGACTTGGCCGCGCTTCCCGATTCGAGCCTGGACATGATCCTGGTCGTCTCGGTGCTGCAGTATCTCGATGCGGGCCAGCTCTCCGCCGCGATGCGCGACTGGCACCGGCTGCTCAAGCCCGATGGACGGCTGCTGATCGCCGACGTGATCGAGCCGGACACGCCGGTCCTGCGCGACGTCCTTTCGCAGCTCCGCTTCGCGCGGGCGAACGGCTTTCTCGGGGCCGCGCTGCTCGGCCTGGTGCGGATGGCGCTGTCGGATTACGGCCGCGTGCGGCGCCAGGCCGGGTTCTCGACCTACCGCCCCGATACCATGCTGGGCCTTTTGCGCGGCGCTGGCTTCGCCGCCGAGCGGCTGCCCAGGAACGTCGGGCCGACGCCGCACAGGAACAGCTTCATGGCGCGCCGGGCGCCCGCCTCTCAGGACGACCGGGGGGCGGCATCCCCGCCGAAGGTCCAGAACCGGTTGGCGCCGTAGCTCCACAGCATCACGGCGAGCGTCGCCGCGACCTGCGAGGCCAGGTAGTGAAGGCCCGCCCGGTGGGTCAGCGCCGCCATGACGAGGCTATTGAGCCCCAGCCCGAACAGCGCGACGGTCAGGAACCGGGCGGCGGTGGGCAGGTGCTCGCGGTCGCTGCGGAAGACGTAGCGGTAGTTCAGGGCGTAGCTGACAGCGGCGCCGGCGACGAAGCCCGCAGCGGAGGCGGAGACCGGACCGACCCCCGCCAGCTCGGCCAGGACGATCAGCGTCCCGTAATGGGCGACGGCGGCGGCGCAGCCGACGAGGGCGAACAGAACGAACTGCATCATGGCGCGCGCTCTATAGCACGCAGCTTCGCGGCGCCGCACGTCGCCATGGCAAAGCGGGCGCGGAAGGGGTAGTGTCTGAGCCTCTCTGTCGCTCGGGTGATGGCATGAAGGGCGAGGTCAGGACCTTCAAGATTAGGGACAGCGCGACCCAGGAGGACGAGGAGCATCTCGCCGGGTTTCTGCGCACCGTCGAGGTCAAGCGGATCGAGACCGCCTATGCCGAGGGCGCCTGGCATATCCTCGTCGTCTTCGAGGATCTGCGCCGGCGCGAGGAGAGCGCCCAGATCCGGTCGGCCATCCTGGAGAGCCTGAGCAACTGGCGCAACCGCACGGCACAGGACATGGGCTTTGCGCGCGATGCGCTGATGCCGGACGCCGCGCTCCAGGAGATCGCCCGCTACGCCCCCACCACCGAGGTCGAGCTTTCGGTGATCGCGGGATCGCTGGGCCTGAACCTGGCCGAGCATGGCGCCGCCCTCGTCCAGGTGGTGCGCCAGACGCTCGAGGATCTGACGGCAGTCGACTGAAGGCGGTTGCCCGACGGTGTCTCAGCCGGCCTCGCGCTGCGCGGTGGCCCGGCGCGGCAGGCGGCGTCCGATGGCCGGGACCACCAGCACCAGGAACAGCCCGGCGACCACGAGCGCGAGCGAGGCGATCTCGCTGACCCCGATGCGCTCGCCCAGCATCAGCGCTCCGCTGAAGACCCCGACCACGGGGACGGCCAGCGAGCCGATCGCGGCGATCCCCGGCGGGAAGATCTCGACGATGCGGAACCAGGTCCAGTTGCACAGCATCATCGCAACCACGCATACATAGGCGATCGCGATCCAGGCCGTACCCGAGGCGGTGAGCAGCGTCGACGGCGAGCCGGCAACGAGCATGCCGGCGAGGGGCGCCAGCCCGCCGATCAGGAGTTGCCAGGCGGCAAGCTGGATCGCGCCGAGCCGCCAGGGCACCGCCTTCTGGATCACGGTGCCCGCCCCCCAGGAGAAGGCGCTGGCCAGCATCAGGAGGACGCCCCACGGGGCGCGGGCGAGGTTCGCGACGTCGGGCGCCAGCAGGACGGCGAGTCCGCACAGGCCCAGCGCCAGCCCGCCGAGCCGGAGCCCGTCGATTCTCTCCTTCAGGAAGACGGCGCCCAGGATCACCGCCCAGAGCGGCATGGTGAAGCCGATGATCGCCGCGCGGCCGGCCCCCATCATGCTGATGGCGTAGCCGCTGAAGAGCTGCCAGCCCGTCACGTTCAGCAGTGCGGCCAGCACCAGCGGCGGCAGGTCGCTCCGCGGCACCGCGAGCGATCGGCCCTGGATCCGGGCGATCGCCATCAGCCCCGCGGCACCTGCGAGGATGCCGAGGGTGCGGAAGGTCAAGGGCTCGACCTCGGTCAGGCCGATCTTCATGACCGGCCAGTTCACGCCCCAGGCGAGGCTCAGGAAGACGAGAAGGGCCATGCCTTCGGCCGGAACGGTGGCGTCGGTCTTGGCGGTCACGGCGTCTGGCTCCGTCGCTGGCGGGGACAGGGGAGCCTAGCCTAGCCGTGCAATGTCAGGGACAGGGCGGCGCGCATGGCTGCTGCGCCTGCGAAGCGCTGCCCGCTAGGCTCCGCGCACGAGATAGGCCGCCCCCTCGCCGTAGCTCGCGAGCTTCGCGCGCAGCTCCGGACCGGGCGGGTGGGGATGGAAGCCGTGGCGGGACCAGTAGGGCCCGGTGCCGCTCACGGCCACCAGGGCAATGGCCGCAAGGCCGCGGGCGCGCGCGAGGTCCAGAAGCCGCCCGACCGCCTGCGCGCCCAGCCCGCTCCCGCGCGCCTCGGGAAGCAGGGCGACGTCGTGCAGGTACAGGCAGTCCGCGCGTTCCGGGAGGGTGTCCAGAAGCGAGTCCAGCGCCGGCGCGCGGCCGATCAGCCACGGATGGCTGAGGAGATAGCCGAGCGCCGCGCCGCCGGCTTCCTCGGCCATCAGGCAGCCTGCGGGGAACAGGCGCAGCCGCTCCGCCGGGACGGCGCCGGACTCGGGATAGAGCGGATGGACGCGCTCGGCGATCGCCTCGACCTGCTGCAGGTCGGCCGCCGTCATGGGTCGCCAGCTCAATCCAGAACCTCCCGTCCAGCCCTTTCGATCGCGCTTCCAACCTGGCCTCGCTGCCGGCAGGATCCGCCCGTCCCGGTACCAGCTCCGGCGCCCGCCACCCATCCCGCAAAGACGGCCTCCTGTCCATGGGTCCCTTCGACGCTTCCTACCGCGATCTCGGCCGTCCGCTGCCGCGGCGCGCCCCAGCCTTCGTCGCCCTGATGGTCCTGCGCTTCCTGCCGGGCCAGGCGGCGCTGATGGCGTTCGCCGCGGCCGGGGCGATCGGCCTCATGGGGCTGGAGCCCGTCTTCCTGCGGCGCCTGGTCGACGCTCTCGGCGCGGCGCAGGGCGGTGCCGGCGGGGATGCGGCAGGGGCGGGCTGGACGGCGGGGATCCTGCTCTGGCTCATGGCGGTGGGCGGCGCCTGGATGGGGTCGGCGCTCTTCAACCGGCTGCAGGACTGGGCCGAAGGGCAGGCGGGGCCGGCGCTGCGCAGGCTCGTCCAGTCGGTTCTCTTCTCCTACGTAATGGAGCACGCGCCCCTCTACTTCCAGGAGAACCTGGCCGGGCGCCTCGCGCAGCGGGTCAAGCAGGCCGGCGACGCGGCGGTGGTGATCCTTGGCATCGTGCTTTTCGAGGTCGTCCGCACCGTGACGATCCTGGCCATGTCGGTCGCGATCCTCGCGGGGGAGAACGGGATCTTCCTCGGCGTGATCCTGATCTGGACCGTGGCCTTCCTGGGCACGGCCGTCCTGTGGGCGCCGCGCTGCCTGCGCCTGTCGGCCGAGGCCTCCTCCGCCGTTTCGGCCGTCGGCGGGCAGCTCGTCGACGTGATCTCCAACGCCTCGCTGGTGCGGTCCTTCGGGCGGATCGCCCACGAGCGACGGATGCTCTCGGAGACGCTCGGCGAGGAGATGGCGGCCGCGCGGCGGCTGCGCGCCTATCTGATCCGCATGCGCCTGGTCCAGTACAGCGCGACGATCCTGTTCCAGCTCGCCCTCGCGGGGCTCGCCGTCTCCGAGGCGCTGGCCGGCCGCATGGGCGTCGGGGAGTTCGTGATGGTGGTCTCGCTGGCCAACATCCTGGCCCTGAACGTCTGGATCCTGTCCCAGCGCGTGCTGGACTTCGTGGAGCAGACGGATGTTCTCGGCGAGGGGCTGCGTCTCGTCGCGGCGCCCCACGCAATCGTCGACCGGCCGGGCGCGCCCGCTCTGGCTGCGACGCGTGGCCGGGTCGAGTTCCAGGGCGTGCGCTTCGCCCATGCCGGCGGGCCGGCGGTGCTGGGCAGTCTGGACTTGGTGATCCGAGGTGGCGAGAAGGTCGCCCTGGTCGGCTCGTCCGGCGCCGGGAAGAGTACCCTCGTCCGACTGCTGCGGCGCGACTTCGATCCCGACGCCGGGCGCATCCTGATCGATGGACAGGACATCGCGGCGGTGACCCAGGCCTCCCTGCGCGCCGCGCTCGCCGAGGTGCCCCAGGACCCCGCGCTCCTGCACCGGAGCCTGCGCGAGAACCTGCGCTACGCCCGGCCCGATGCCGGGGATGCGGCGATCCTGCAGGCCGTGCGGCTCGCGCGCTGCGACGCCCTGCTGGCGCGGCGTCCGGAGGGGCTGGACGCCGTCGTCGGCGAGCGCGGCCTGCTGCTCTCGGGCGGCGAACGGCAGCGCGTCGCCATCGCGCGGGCGCTTCTGAAGGATGCGCCGATCCTAATCCTGGACGAGGCCACCTCGTCACTGGATTCGGAGATCGAGGCGCTCGTTCAGGATGCCCTGTGGCGCCTCTTCGAGGGGCGCACCGTGATCGCCATCGCCCACCGGCTGACGACCATGGCGCGCATGGACCGGATCCTCGTGCTCGATGCAGGCCGCATCCTCGAGGAGGGCAGCCATGACGAGCTGCTGGCGCGCGGCGGCGCCTATGCGCGCCTGTGGCTCCGGCAGGCCGGGGCAGGCGGCGCGGCTGTCGGCGCTCCGGATCCATCGTTCCGGCTCGCGGACAAGGTCTGAAGACGCTGCGGGGGCGGCCGGGCCATCCGCCTGGGTTGCCCGTCGGCGCCCCTTGATCGGCGGCTTCGGTGTGGCCGCGCACGGGGGGCGGACCGGAGCCGCTCGGCGTGTGAAACCTCACCCGACCGAAGCCCGTCTCGGCCCCGTCGGGGCAAGATTTCGTCCGGAAAAAAGACAGTTCATATCATTGCCGAGGCAGTAAAGGCCACCGCACCGGCCGCTATAGTTAACGCAAATTAACCAATTTGCGGCTTAATTTGTTGGTAATACTGAATCTTCATTCTCTGTTCTGAAGTGGACCTGATGGCATCGCTGAGGCCGCCGGGACCGCTGTGGTCGGTGATTTCGTCACGGTGGCGTTCGGCTTCGCCGGCACCGCCGCGTACATGGCATCCGCTGCGTGAGCGCCGCGGGGGGAACGGAAGGGTGATGCGATGATGAAGCGGGCTCTACTGGGAATGACGGCGGCTTTCGGCCTTTGGGCAGGTGCGGCCCTGGCGGCCGAGCAGGGGACCGCGGACGAGGCCAAGGTGCTTGCCGAGAAGGCCGCGGCCCATGTCAAGGCCGTGGGGCCGAAGGCCCTGGCGGATTTCGACGATCCGAACGGCGGCTTCATGGTGAAGGACCTGTTCGTGGTCGTCTACGACTCGAAGGGCGTGATCGTCTCCGCCGGCGGCAACAAGGCCCTGATCGGCAAGGATGCAACCAAGTTCCGGGACACCGAGGGCAAGGCCTTCGGGCAGGAAATCCTGGATACCGCCACGAAGAACGGCTCCGGATGGGTCGACTACAGCTTCCTGGATCCCGCGACCAAGAAGGTCCGGCCGAAGTCCAGCTACGCCGTCAAGGCCGGCGAGCAGGTCGTCTTCGTCGGCTATTACAAGTGAACCGTGGCGGGCGCGCAGGGTGAGGTGAGCATGATCTCGTGGCTGAACGACCGCCCGCTGGTGGTCAAGCTCCTCGTCGCGCCCGCCGCGATCCTGGCCATCTTGGTGGCTGCAGCGGTCGTCGTGCAGGGCGTGCTGCGCGACGAGCAGGCCGGCGTCCGCGAGCTCAGCGGCGGTGCCTTCGAGGCCTTCGCCCGCACCGTCCAGGCGGAGCAGGCCGTCGAGGCGCATCACCGCGGCATCTATCAGATGCTGTCGGTCGCCGCCAACGAGGCGGCCACCGGGCGGCTCGAGAAGATCCAGGCGGCCCTGCCGCAGGAACTGGCGCGTGCCCGCGAGGCGCTCTCCGTGCTTGCGGGGCTAGGCGTTGACGCGACGGCGCTGGCCGGGATCGGCGAGGCGGTGAACGCCTATGCCGATGCCGCCGGTACGGTCGTTGAGTTCGGCGCCGACGCCGGCATGGCGCAGACCATGATGCCCGCGGCCGAGGCCGCATTCGCGACGCTGCTGGAGAAGACCGCCGCCCTGCGCGAGGAGGCGGACCGTCACCGCCAGGCAGTCGCCGAGGACCTGGACCGGCGCCTCTCCGGCACGGTGCGGATGTTCCTGGTGCTGGTCGGCGTGGCGCTGGTCGCCTCGGTCGCGATCTCCGTCGCCGTCGCCCGGCTGATCTCGCGGCCTGTCGAGCATCTGACGCGGACCATGGGCTTGCTTGCGAGCGGGGACAGGACGGCGGCCGTTCCGGAGAGCCGGCGCAGGGACGAGATCGGCTCCATGGCCCGTGCGGTCCAGGTATTCAAGGACGGCCTGATCGAAGCCGAGCGGCTGAGCGCGGTGCAGCAGGCCGAGCAGGAGGCCAAGCGCCTTCGCGGCGAGCGCGTCGAGCGGCTGGTCAGCTCCTTCGAGGGCGCCGTCTCCGACGCGCTGCACACGGTCAGCGCGGCCGCAAGGACGCTGGACGGCACTGCACAGGGAATGGCGACCGTCGCCGACAGGACGAGCGCCCAGGTGGCCGCGGCCGCGAACGCCGCCGACCAGACGGCCGCGAATGTCGGCACGGTGGCTGCGGCGGCCGAGCAGATGGCCGCGGCGATCCGCGAGATCGGACAGCAGGTCGGCCGGTCCACGGCCGCGGCATCGGCAGCGGTCGACGAGGCCGCCCGCACGCGCGAGACGGTGCGTAGCCTGACCGAGGCCGCCCAGCGCATCGGCGACGTGGTTCAGCTGATCCACGACATCGCGAGCCAGACCAACCTGCTGGCGCTGAACGCCACGATCGAGGCGGCGCGCGCCGGAGAGGCCGGCAAGGGCTTCGCCGTCGTGGCCAGCGAGGTGAAGAGCCTGGCCAACCAGACCTCGCGGGCGACCGAGGACATCGACGCCCAGATCCGGTCGATCCAGGACGCGACGGCCGGCGCCGTCTCCGCGATCGCCAGCATCAGCGGCACCATCGGGACCATCAACGAGATCTCCGCCGCCATCGCAACGGCGGTCGAAGAGCAAGGCGCCTCGACCGCCGAGATCGCGCGCGGGGTGCATCAGGCCGCCGGCGGCACGCAGGAGGTCTCGGACACCATCGCGGAGGTCAGGCGCTCGGCCGAGGACAGCGGCGCCAACGCGGGCGCGGTGCTGACCGCCGCCGGCGACCTGTCCCGTCAGGCCGACCGCATGCGCGAGGAGGTCGAGCGCTTCCTCGCCGAGATCAAGAGCGCCTGATCCCGCACGCATCCGGGGGGGCGCCGGCGCGCGCTCCCCGGGGCTCTTCGCGTTCAGCTCCCGGCCGTGTCCGCGGCGGGGCGCGTGCCGTCTTCGGGCGGCAGGGAGCCGAGCAGGGCGCCGACGCGGGTCAGCGGCGGATGGTGGTCGAATATAATCTTCAGCGTCGCCAGGATCGGCACCGCGACGATGGCGCCGACCACGCCCCACAGCCAGCCCCAGAAGACGATGGAGCAGATCAGTGCCACCGGGTTCAGGGTCAGTCGGCGGCCCAGGATCATGGGGGTGAAGATGTTGCCCTCGACCCAGTTCAGCACCAGGAAGACGAGCGTCGGGATCAGCATCCAGCGCCAGTCGTCGTAGGTCATCACGGCCACGGTCGTGAGCACCAGGCTCGTCACCGTGCCGCCGATCATGGGCACGAACTTCATCAGCGCCGACAGGATGCCCCAGAGCAGGGCGTTGGGCAGGCCGAGCAGCCACATGGAGCCGCCGATGATCACGCCCATCACGGCATTGATGGCGGCGATCGTCCCCAGGTACCGGCCGACATGCTCGCGGATCGTGTGGGCGATGCGGTCGTATCGTTCTCGCCGCTCGGCATTGGGCAGCGACGCGATGGCGAAGTCCACTGTCCGGCGCCCGGCGAACAGGAAGAAGTAGAGCAGCAGCAGGATCACCAGGAAGTCTGCGCCGGCGAGCTTGGCCTGGTCGAGCATGCCGCTGAGCAGGCCGGCCCCAGGCACCGCGCCCGAGGGCGGCTCGCCGGGCGAGGCCGCGTTCTCGACCTGTCGCGCCGCCTCCTGCACCTGCTGGACGGAGTCGCGGATCCAGCCGAGCTTGGTGCGCACGCGTTCAATCACCTGGGGCGCCCGTTCGGCCCAGTCGCCGACCTGCTGGCCGACGATCCAGACGACGCCGCCAACCGCCAGGAGCAGGACGAGCGGCACGAGCGCGGCGGCGAGGGGCGCCGGGATCCTCACCCGCACGAGCCAGTCGACCACCGGCTGGAACACCAGCGTCAGCAGCAGCGCCAGTACCGTGGGGATCATCAGCGAGGATGCCGCCTTGAGGGCGAAGAGCACGGCCAGCACCAGCAGGCCCAGCAGGGCGGTCCGCTCCGGTCTGTCAAGGCGCAGCGCCGCCGCGGCGGCGCCGGCGAGCCTGGTTTCGCGGAGGTCGGGCATGGACGGGACCGGGGCCTTGCATGTTTAAAGGGCGTGCGGAAACGCCAGACGGAAGGAGCAGCCGCCATGCGCGGTGTCGCACGCATCATCAACGCAGCATCCCTCGCATTGTTTCTATTCGGGCTTCGGCCGGTGCCAGCCCTGGCCGAGGAGGTCGGCCGCTTCTCCAACGACTGGACCGGCAACGATCTCGTCGTCGAGGCGGTGGCCGATCCCAAGATCGAGGGAGTCACCTGCCATATCGTGCGCTTCGACCGCTCGCTGATCGACCGGCTCAGCAAGGGCAACTGGTTCGAGGATCCCAGCAACGCCTCCATCGCCTGCCGGCAGACGGGGCCGCTGCGGATCGGCAAGATCGATCTCGACCGCAACGGCGAGGAGGTCTTCTCGGACCGCATCAGCCTGATCTTCAAGGCGCTGGCGATCCGCCGTATCTACGACAAGCCCAACGACACGCTGGTCTACGTGATCCACAGCCGGCAGATCGTCGAGGGCAGCGCCAAGATGGCGATCAGCACGGTCCCGCTGCACGGGGCCGACGTGACCTGGATCGGGGCGCGGCCCTGACGGGCCGCGCCGCTCTCAGCCGCCGGGCTTCAGGCGCAGCAGGCGGAAGACCGCCGGCGCCAGGGTTACGATCATCAGGATGCGAAAGACGTGGTGCGTCGACACGTAGGCGACGTCCGCGTGCAGCGCCAGGGCGATCAGGCTCATCTCGGCCAGGCCGCCCGGCGCATAGGCCAGCACCAGCGTCTCTCCGGCTGCATCGGTCACGCGCTCCAGCGCCAGCGCCATTGCGACGGCCAGCCCCAGCATCGCGACCGTCAGACCTGCGGCCACGGCCGCCGCGCGCCCGATGGTCCGAAGGCCCACGCCGGCGAACCGGCAGCCCAGGGCGGCGCCGACCACGATCTGGGCCGCCGCGACGAGGACCCCCGGGGGCCGTCCATCCGTGACGCCCGCGAGGTGCAGGGCCGCGGATGCGAGCATCGGGCCGATCAGCGCGGCGGCCGGCAGCCGGAGGCGCGCGGCGACCGGCGCCCCCAGGGCGCAGACCGCCAGCAGCATGAGGTCCCAGGCCGGGATCGCACCCATGCCCGGCCCGAGCGCCCCGCGTCCCCCGGGCACGTAGCCCTCGAAGATGCGGAACCAGAACGGGATCGTCATCACGACGATCATGATGCGCACGCTGTGCACCAAGGCGATCATCCGGTCGTCGCCGCCCATGGCACCGCCGACCAGGACCATCTCGTTGAGGCCGCCGGGCGCGGCCGTGAAATAGGCCGTCACGGGGTCGAAGCCCGCGATGCGCCGCAGGTACCAGATGCCCACGGCCGTCGCCGCGCAGACATAGAGGGCGAGCCCGCCGAGCGAGAGCGCCCAGGCCCCGGCCTGGCCGAGGATCGACGGGGTGAAGGCACTGCCGAGCATGACCCCCAGCACCATGATCATCACGGCGCGCAGGCGCGGAGGCACCGCGACCCGCAGCCCCGCCATGGCCGCGACGGCGCAGGCGACCATGGAGCCGATCATCCAGGCCAGCGGCAGGGACGCCCAGGCCGCGAGCGCGCCGCCAGCGGTCCCGATCGCCAGCGCCAGGCCGGCGCGGCGCAGCAGCATCGCCGTGCCGAGGCTCATGGGGTGCCCGCGAGGCGGCCGAGCCGCACGGCGGTCTGTCCCGGATGCGGCTGACGCGCCGGCATCAGGAGCACGCAGTCGGGATAGGGCGTCGCGATCGGACGGCCGCCGTCATGGCCGATCACGGTTCCCGGCGCCGCGACCAGCTCCAGGCTTTCGAAGCCCCGCGTCCAGGTGAAGGGCTCCGCGCCGGCCGTGACGACCTCCGTGATCTCGACGAACCGGCGCGGCACGTCCGCGCCCGACAACCCGGCGGGGAGGTGCGGCGCCGCATCCTCCGCATCGATGACGCCCTGCTGAACCAGGAAGCGCAGGCTGCCCTCGATCGCGGCCAGTGCGCTCGCGCGGGCCCAATGCTGCCCGCATTCCAGCAGCACGGCCGTGCGATGCTCCTCCGGCGCGGCGAAGGGTCGGTAATCGATCAGCCGTGGGCCCGCCACATGCCCGCCGTCGGCGACCACCCAGCCCGGCCAGCCGAGCTCGCGCGCCAGCCGGCGTGCGCGACCCGCCCGCCCGCACAGCAGCAGCGGAGGTCCCGGAAGCTGCATGGAATGCAGATCGAGCAGGGCATCCGCCTGCGCGTAGAGCGGGCGCAGCGCGCGGGCCCGGTCCAGCTCCACGCCGCGGCGCGGCCCGTCCAGGATCGCGTCGTCCCAGACCCGGTTCATGTCCTCCTCGACGAAGCGCGAGCGCGCCGGGTGCCGGGGGTCGAAGCGGGCGAAGGCGGCGACATTGGCGTGCACCAGCGTGATGTGCCCGCGCCGCGGGCGGATCGAGCGGTGCAGGAAGTCCAGCGCGATGGCGCCGCCGAGCTCGTTTCCGTGCATCAGCGCGTTGATCAACGCATGCGGTCCCCGCACGCCCGAGTCGTAGGTGGTGGCGAATTCCGTCCCGGTGTTGCCGCGGCGGAAAGGGGTGATGTCCGGGGGTGCCAGCTCGACCGGCGGATCGGTCGCGTTCAAGGGAAAGTGTCTCCTGGGGGGCGGGCAAGTTTCCGTCGACGGCCGGCTGGACGGGCCTGTATAGACTGTAGCACGAATGTGACGGTCTCCAGACGCCCCGGGCCGGGTATCGGCCATGACGGGGCCGCAGGGCGCCGTGTCGCGGAGGGACAATGAGTTTCGTTATCGAGGACGTGCTGGTCAGGGCGGAACCCCTGGGCGAGCGTCTTCCCGTCGTGGTCGATTCCCCGCACAGCGGCAACGTCTATCCCCCCGATTTCGGCTTCGTCTGTCCCATGCCGGTGCTGCGCCAGGCCGAGGACAGCTACGTGGACGAGCTGTTCGCGGCCGCGCCCGAGGCCGGCGCCGTGCTGCTGGCGGCGCTGTTCCCGCGAACCTACATCGACGTCAACAGGGCGCCGGATGACATTGACGCCGGGCTGCTCGACGGCCCCTGGCCGTGGCCTCTCTCGCCCTCGGACAAGACCGCCGCGGGGATGGGCCTGATCCGGCGACTGTGCCGGCCCGGGCAGCCGATGTACGACGGCCGGCTGACCGTCGCGCAAGTGATCGAGCGCATCGAGCGCTGCTACCGTCCCTACCACGAGGAGCTCTGCGCCGCGATCGAGGGGCTGCATCGCCGGTTCGGGCGGGTCTATCACCTGAACTGCCACTCCATGCCCAGCATCGCGGTCGCGGACCGCAGCGGCCCCGTCGACTTCGTGCTGGGGGACCGGGACGGGACGACGAGCGATCCCGCTTTCTCGAACTTCGTGTGCGAGGTCCTGACGGAGCTCGGATACCGCGTGCGCATGAACGACCCCTACAAGGGCGTCGAGCTGGTGCGGCGCTATTCCGATCCGCGCCGCGGGATCAGCAGCCTGCAGATCGAGATCAACCGCGCCCTCTACATGGAGGAGCAGAGCCTGCGCAAGACCTCCGGGTTCGAGGGGCTGCGCGCGGACGTGACGACCCTGCTCCACCGCATCGGCGACTTCGCTCGCCTCTCCCTGGCGGAAGCCGCCGAGTAGGCGGCGTCCGCGCCGGCGGGAATACGACGGCGGGAATGCGCCGTCCGGGGAACCGGCGGTGCACCGGTGGGTTCTTCCTTCCACCGATCCGGTCGCGGCGGGGCCGGGCCCCGGATGCGGGCACCGGCCCCTGGGGAAGGCGGAGGGATGGCAACCGAAGACAGCAGCCAGGCGCAGGCCGCGCCGCTTGCGCCGAGTGCCCCCTCGTCGCTCTCGCCGTTCCGCTATCCCATGTACCGGGCGATCTGGATCGCCACCCTGGTCTCGAATCTCGGCGTGTGGATCCAGTCGGTCGGCGCCTCCTGGCTGATGACCTCCATCGCGCCCAGCGCCGACATGGTGGCGCTCGTGCAGTCCGCGACGGCGCTCCCCGTGCTGCTCTTCTCGCTGGTGGGCGGCAGCCTCGCCGATCTGTGGGACCGCCGGCTGGTCTTCCTGACGGGGCAGCTGATCGTGCTCGCGGGGGCCGTGGCGCTCGCGATCCTGCAGGGGCTCGGGAGCATCACGCCCTGGCTGCTGCTGGGGCTGACCTTCGTCCTCGATTCAGGCTCCGCCCTGCGCCAGCCCGCCTACCAGTCCACGGTCGGCGAGCTTGTCCCGCGGTCCGAGCTGGTCGCCGCCATCTCGCTGAACAGCATCGCCTTCAATCTCGCGCGGTCGGTCGGGCCGGCGCTCGGGGGCCTCGTGGTCGCCAGCATCGGCGTCCAGGCCTCCTTCGTGATCAACGCGCTCTGCAACCTCTTCATCATCGGCGTCCTGCTGACCTGGCGGCGGCCCCGCCCGGTCAGCGAACTGCCGCGCGAGACCTTTCCCGAGGCCGTGCGGGCGGGCTTCCGCTACGTGCGTGGCTCGCCGGCCATTCTCGTGGTGATGCTGCGCTGCTTCGTCTTCACGGCGCTGGCCGGCGCGGTCTGGGCGCTTCTGCCGCTGGTGGCGCGCCACGACCTCGGCGGCGGGCCCATGACCTTCGGCATCCTGCTCGGCTGCTTGGGCGCGGGCGCGATCCTCGGCGCGCTCGTCATCGGCCCGCTGCGGCGGCGCGTCCCTGGCGGCGGGCTCGTGGCGGCGGGGTCCCTGGGCTTCTCGGTGCCGTGCCTGGCGATCGCCGCGGCGCCGACGCTGTGGGTCGCGGTGCCGGCGCTCGTGGTTGGGGGCGCGGCCTGGATGACGACGCTGTCGAGCTTCAACGTGATGGTCCAGGTCTCCTCGGCCAACTGGGTGAAGGCGCGGGCGCTTGCGATCTACTTCATGGCGCTTTTCGGAGGGCTGGCCCTGGGAAGCTGGTGCTGGGGCCATGCGGCGGAGGCCTTCGGGAACCAGGCCGCGCTTGCGGGCGCCGGCGCGGGACTCCTGCTCAGCCTGCTGCTTGTTCCGGTCACGCGCCTGCCGGCGGACCTGAACCTGGACCTGTCGCCGCTGACCGAGACAGCGGTTCCGACGCTGGCGCCCGGGGTCGTGCCAGGTAAGGCGAGCGTCGCGGTCACCATCGAGTACCGGATCGCGCCCGAACGCGCGGCCGAGTTCCTGCGCGCGATGCGTCCGCTGCGCCGCCTGCGGCTGCGCGACGGCGCGCTGCGCTGGACGATCTACCAGGACTCCGCCGATCCTGGCCGCTGGATCGAGGCCTTCATCCTGCCTTCCTGGTCGGCCGACCTGCGGCACCAGCGGCGCCTGACCGCCGCGGACCGCGTGATCCTGGAGCGGGCCGCGTCCTTCCACCAGGGCCCGGAGCCGCCGCGGACATCGCACCTGCTGGCGCGCGGGGCGCGCCGCATGGGATGGCCGCCGGGCCGGTGACGGCGGGGCTCAGGGCAGGAACTGCTCCTTCAGGATCCGCTCCTCGAGGCTCTGGTCGGGATCGAAGAGGAGCGTGAGCTCGACCGCGCGGTCCTCGCAGACGTCGACGCGGACCACGTCGCGGACCTCGGTGAAGTCCGCCACCGCGCTGACGGGGCGCTTGGGCGCCTCCAGGATCTCGAAGGAGACGCGCGCCTCGTGCGGGAGCAGCGCGCCGCGCCAGCGGCGCGGCCTGAACGCGCTGATCGGGGTGAGCGCCAGGATTCCCGCCCGCAGCGGCACGATGGGCCCGTGGGCGCTGAGATTGTAGGCGGTGCTGCCGGCCGGCGTCGCCAGCAGGCAGCCGTCGCAGATCAGCTCGGGCAGCCGCACCACGCCGTCGATGCTGATGCGGAGCTTGGCGGCCTGGCGCGTCTCGCGCAGCAGCGAGACCTCGTTGATGGCGAGGCCCTGCACGAGCTCGCCGGAGACCTTCGTGGCGCGCATGCGAAGCGGGTGGAGCGGCACCCGCCGTGCGCGCGCGACCCGCTCGGGCAGGCCGTCCTCGGCATACTCGTTCAGCAGGAAGCCGACGGAGCCGCGGTTCATCCCGTAGACCGCGACGGGGCGGCCCAGGGTCGCGTGAAGCGTCTCCAGCAGGAAGCCATCGCCGCCCAGCGCCACGACGACGTCGGCCAGGCGCGGGTCGCCGGCGCCGTAGCGCGCCTCCAGCCGCTGCTTGGCCTCCCGCGCGTCCGGCGTGTCGGCGGCCGCGAAGGCGAGGGATAGCATCCCCTCAGCCGCCGGTGACGGACATGTGGCGCGACACGGCGGGGCCGTGGCGTCGGCGGTCGATCACGAAGTCATGTCCGCGCGGCTTGCGGGAGACCGCGTCGCGGATGGCCGAGACCAGCGCCGCCTCGTCCTCCGAGGCGCGCAGAGGACCCCGCAGGTCGGCGGCGTCCTCCTGGCCCAGGCACATGTAGAGCGTGCCCGTGCAGGTCAGGCGGACCCGGTTGCAGCTTTCGCAGAAATTGTGCGTCAGCGGGGTGATGAAGCCGATCCGCTGCCCGGTCTCGCGGCAGCGGGCGTAGCGCGCGGGGCCGCCGGTGCGGTAGTCGGTCTCGTCCAGCGTCCAGCGTTCCTCGAGCTGCGCGCGCACCCGGGTCAGCGGCAGGTACTGGTCGAGCCGGCTCTCCGCGCCGAGGTCACCCATGGGCATCACCTCGATGAACACCAGGTCGAAGCCATGCTCGCCGCACCAGGCGACCATGCGGTCGAACTCGTCGTCGTTGACGCCCTTGAGCGCGACGCAGTTGATCTTGACGGCCAGACCCGCCGCCTTCGCCGCGGCCAGGCCGTCCACCACGGGCTCCAGCTTGCCCCAGCGGGTGATCGCGCGGAACTTGGCGGGGTCGAGCGTGTCGAGCGAGACGTTGATCCGCCGCACGCCGGCATCGCGCAGCTCTTCGGCGAAACGGGTGAGCTGGGAGCCGTTGGTGGTCAGCGTCAGCTCGTCCAGCGCGCCCGAGCGCAGGTGCCGCCCGAGCGAGCGGAAGAGCGACATCACGTTCTTGCGGACCAGCGGCTCGCCGCCCGTCAGGCGCAGCTTGCGCGTGCCAAGGGCCACGAAGGTCGAGCAGACCCGGTCCAGCTCCTCGAGCGAGAGGATCTCGGCCTTGGGCAGGAAGCTCATGTCCTCGGACATGCAGTAGACGCAGCGGAAGTCGCAGCGGTCGGTGACCGAGACCCGCAGATAGGAGATGGACCGCCCGAAGGGGTCGATCAGAGGCGGCAGGCCGCCGTCCGCCGGGGCTCCTCCCTCGGTGATGATCTCGCTCATGCCGTTCCGTCCTCCCGCCCGCGGTCCCAAGTGGTCGCCGGACCCGCGTCTGCCATCCCTATACCATAGTTGGATGCGACGAGCGCGTTCGCAACATCATCCCTCCGACTGCCGAACTTCCGCTGCCCGAGGGACGGCGCTAGCCTCCGGGAAAAGGACGGACCCGACCCATGAAGAAGATCCTGACGGCCCTGATCGTCGTCGTGGTGGTCGTCGTGGCGGCGGCCATCGCAGTGCCGATGCTCGTTCCCGTCGAGCCGAGCGCGCGCGCTCTGGCCGCGTCCCTGGGCCAGCGCATCGGCCACGAGGTGGCCCTCGACGGGCCCATCGGGCTGAGGGTGCTGCCGCGCCCCTCCATCGAGCTGCAGGCCGTGCGCGTCGCCGGCAGCAACGGCGGCCCCGACCTCGCGCGCATCGGCAAGGTTTCGGTGACCCTGCGCCCGCTGCCCCTGCTGACGGGCCGGATCGTCGTGGACGAGCTGGTCCTGGCCGATCCCGACATCAGGCTGGCGCGCGATGCCGGTGGCCGCGGCAACTGGGAGCCCCAGGCCACGGCCGGACGTCCGGCCCCGGGCGGCTCCGGGACCGAGCCCGGCGCGCCCAGCGAGCCCGTGGAGCCCGCCGGTGCCGGGGGCGGGCCCGTTTTCGAGACCATCGAGATCCGCAACGGCCGCGTCGAATGGACCGATGCGGCGGCTGGCACGCGTCACCTGGCCGAGGCGATCCAGGCTCGGGGGAACTGGTCCGGCCTCTCGGCCCCCGCGGCGGTCGAGGGTACGATGACGCTGGACGGCCGGCCCATGACCGTCGCCGCGTCCCTGGGTGCCGGCGATCCCGGCAGCCGCCCCCTGACCCTGAGCCTGAAGGGCGGTCCCGCGACCCTCGCCTTCGATGGAACGACCGATACCTCGGCGCCCGGCCTGGCCGGCCGCATCGAGGTCAAGGCGGAGTCCCTGGCGGCAGCCGGCGCCTGGCTCGGCACGGGCGGGCAGCTTCCGGCGGAGGCCGCGTCGCTGGCGGGCCGGATCGAGGCGCGGCGCGAGCGCGTCGCCCTCGCCGGGGCTGAGCTGGCGCTTGGGCCTGACAGGGGCCGCGCCGACCTGGCCCTGGCCCTCGGCGGCGCCCGCCCGCGCCTGACGGGATCGCTCGCCACGGGCCGCGTCCGCCTCGACCGGCCGGTCGCGCCGGCGGGCCCTCCGGGGCCCGCCCCGGCTGCCGATCCGGCCGCGGGCGGAGCTGGAGGGTCGGCCGGTGCGCCGGCGCCGGCCACTCCGGTCCCGCCCGACCAGCCCATCGACATGGCACCGCTGCGCATGCTGGACGCGGCGCTAGACATCGCGGTCGAAGGCGTCGGCGGCAAGGGCCTGGATCTCGGCGCGACGAAGGCGAAGCTGACGCTTGAGGACGGCCTCCTGCAGCTCGCAGTCGCCGACACGGCCCTGCACGACGGCACCATCGGCGGCCGCATTGGTCTGGACGGCCGCCGCCCGATGCCGGCAGCCTCGCTCGACCTGCGGTTCAACGGCGTGCAGGCGGGCCCGCTGCTCGCCCAGGCCGCTGACTTCACCGCCCTTCAGGGCCTGGCTTCCGGCACGCTGTCGCTGCGCGCCGAGGGCTCGACGCGGCGCGCGATGCTCGCCTCGCTGGACGGGGAGGGCGCGGCGCAGCTCCGCGACGGGTCCTTCCGCGGCATCGACCTGCTCCAGGCGCTGCAGGGGGCCGTCGCGGTGCTGCGCGGCGGCGCTCCGAGCGAGGGCGGCGAGCGCACCGACTTCGCCGATCTCGGCGCAAGCTGGACGATCCGCGACGGGATCCTCGGCACCGAGGATCTTTCCCTGAAGGCGCCGCTGCTCGCGGCGAGCGGCCGGGGCACTGTGGACCTGCCGGCGGCCACCGTCGACATGCGCATCGAGGCCCGCACCGAGGGGATCGACTTCGCGGTGCCCCTGCAGGTGCGCGGCCCGCTGGCGAAGCCCGGTGTCAAGCCGGACCTGTCCGGCCTCGCCGGGCAGGCCCTCGGCGGCCGGAAGCCCGAGGAGGCGGTGAAGGGCGTGCTCGACGGGCTGTCGGGCGGCGGCAAGCCGATCGACGCTCTGAAGGGGCTCCTCGGCCGCTGATAGGTCCGGCGGAACGGGCCTAGGGGGTCAGGCCCGGCAGTCCGCCAGGCTGCGCCGCTGCCGGGCCTCGGCGTCGAAGTTGGAGGGGTCCAGCCAGCGCTCGAAGCCCCGGCGGACGGCCGGCCACTCGCGGTCGATCACCGAGAACCAGGCGGTGTCCCGGTTGCGCCCGCGCACGACCACGGCCTGCCGGAACACACCCTCGAAGGTGAAGCCGAGGCGGGCCGCGGCCCTGCGCGACGGCTCGTTCAGCGCATCGCACTTCCACTCGCAGCGCCGGTAGCCAAGCTCGTCCAGGGCCCGGCGCATCATCAGGTAGAGCGCCTCCGTCGCGGCCGCCGTGCGTTGCAGGCGCGGGGCGAGGGCGATGTTGCCGATCTCGATCACTCCGTTGGCGGGATCGATCCGCATGTAGCTCGCGACGCCGACGGCGCGGCCCTCGGCATCGAGGATCGCGAAGAACATCGGGTCGTCGCCGGCCGCGGCTGGCTCGGCCCAGCGCCGGTAGTCCGCCACCGAGGCGAAGGGCCCGTAGGACAGGTAGGTCCACATCCGCCCTTCGGTATCGGCGGCATAGGCGGCGTGCAGGTCGGCCGCGTGGCGCGCGGGGTCCAACGGCTCCAGACGGCACAGCCGCCCGGTGATGGGCGCACGCGGCGGCCGCGGTCGCGGCGCCCAGCCTTCGACGTCGGGACCGACCGGCTGGCCAAAGGCGTTCGTGACGTGCATGCGGCTGGGATCCGAAGACGGTTGCGGGCAGGCCAGTCCTACGCCGCCGCGCGTGTGGCCGCAACCGCCGCGACGCCGCCTCCGGAGCTGCCCGGAGGACGGCTTGCTCAATCCTGGTCGCGGTCGAGGACCTCGAGCGTGACGACGCCGATGTCGATCACCTGCTTGCCGGCGTCCTCGAAATTCGCGGTCACGCGGCGTCCGATCACCGACTGGACCTGTCCGATGCCCCAGTCGGGGCGGCCCGGAAGGCGCACGAAGGCGCCGGGGACAAGGAATGGGTCGCTCAAGCTGCCTCTTGCCGGACCGGGGTGGAGTGCGCCACGGTGTCAGTTCCGAAAATCGAAAGTTCCCGGAGCAGTTGCCGTGACCGTAGCCCTGGACATTCGGGTCCTCGAACTTCTGTGCTCGCGGCTCTGCCATGAGTTGGTCAGTCCGGTGGGCGCGGTCAACAACGGCGTCGAGCTGATCGAGGAGATGGGCGCGGACATGGCCGACGAGGCCATGGGCCTGATCGCCCACAGCGCGCAACAGGCCGCGCGCCGGCTGCAGGTGCTGCGGCTGGCCTACGGCGCCGCGGGCACCGATGCCTCGTCCTTCGGCGAAGTCCGGACCGCGGCGGCCAACTACCTTTCGGGATCGAAGATCGCGCTGGAATGGCCGGCCGGTGTGCTGGACGACGCGCTGGCGGGCCATCGTGGCTTCGCCAAGGTGCTCCTGAACCTGATCATCATGGGCGAGGATGCGCTGGCCTATGGCGGGACGCTTGCGCTCGTCGGATCCGGGGGCACCGTCACGGTCTCGGCGCGCGGGCGGGCCGCGGCGCTGAAGCCGGACATCCGGACCGCCTTCGACGGCGCCTGCGCCCCCGGCGACCTGTCGCCGCGGACCGTGCACGCCTACGCGACCGGCCGCTTCGCCGAGAACTACGGCCTGTCCATCGCTCCGTCGGAGACGCCCGACCGCCTGGACCTGCAGCTCAGCATCGCCGCGTAGGCGCCTGCCTTAATCTTTGCCGGCCCATGCGCCTGGACCGGGCCGGCGCGGCGCGTCCGCGTCATGGTGGCTCGATGCGCCAGCATGAGGCGCCGCTACCCCCTTGGGCCGGAATGCTCGTGCTTCCGGCGGGGCGGCGTAAAGCGGCGCACCTGTCCCCGCGGAGCTTCATCGCCGCGGCCGATCACCGGGGGTAGGGGAGCAGGAGCAGGGAGCGCGTGTTCTCGTGATCGAGGCCTGCCTGCTCGGCCTCCATCGGTGCGGGCTCCTCCGTCGCGTGTTCCGGCTGCTGGCGCGCCTGCCATCGCAGCATCGCCGCGGCAGCCCCGGCCGCCACGGCCATGATGGCCAGCGTCGCCATCGTCCTTCTGCGCAGACCTCGCCGCCTGACGCCGCGATCCATCACTGGGCTTCTCCCTTCATGCCGAGGGATGAGAAGGTCTATCATTCGCTCAGCCGATCTAGTAGGGGAAGTTCAGTGACAAAAGAGTAGGTCATAAGTATGTTGGTGTTAATTCCAGCTAATGACTTCAAGTCAGCACCCCTGACCCGAGCATTGCGATAACTATTGTCACCGCGTTCTTTGTTGACTGTGGCATTTATTCAATCCATCGTCGGGCGTCGTCAAGAAATCGAGGCCGACATGATCAACTTGAGCGTCCCCGTACCGGATCTCGAGATGCGTCCGCGGATCACGGTGTTCGGTGTCGGCGGGGCCGGCAACAACGCGGTGAGCAACATGATCCGCTCCGAGCTCGAAGGGGTCGAGTTCGTGGTGGCCAACACCGACGCCCAGGCGCTCAAGGGCAGCCTCTCGACCAAGCGCATCCAGCTCGGCACCACGATCACCCGCGGCCTCGGCGCCGGCTCGCGCCCCGATGTCGGCCGCGCCGCCGCCGAGGAGCAGATCGAGGAGATCCTCGAGCATCTCGAGGGCGCCAACATGTGCTTCATCACCGCCGGCATGGGCGGCGGCACCGGCACCGGGGCGGCCCCGGTGATCGCCCGGGTGGCGCGCGAGAAGGGCATCCTGACCGTCGGCGTGGTGACCAAGCCCTTCCACTTCGAGGGCGCGCACCGCATGCGCCTGGCCGAGAGCGGCATTGGCGAGCTGCAGCAGTATGTCGACACGCTGATCATCATCCCGAACCAGAACCTGTTCCGGGTGGCCAACGAGAAGACGACCTTCGCGGACGCCTTCAAGATGGCGGACGACGTTCTGCATGCCGGCGTCTCGGGGGTGACGGACCTGATGGTCAAGCCGGGCCTGATCAACCTGGACTTCGCGGACATCCGCTCGGTGATGACCGAGATGGGCAAGGCGATGATGGGCACGGGCGAGGCGACGGGCGAGCGGCGGGCGATCGATGCGGCGGAGGCCGCGATCTCGAACCCGCTGCTGGACGACGTCTCGATGAAGGGCGCCAAGGGCGTGCTGATCAACATCACCGGCGGCATGGACATGACGCTGTTCGAGGTTGACGAGGCGGCCAACCGGGTGCGCGACGAGGTCGACCCCGACGCCAACATCATCTTCGGCTCCACCTTCGATCCCTCGCTCGGGGACCGCATGCGCGTCTCGGTGGTCGCGACCGGCATCGATACCGTGCCTGCCACGCTCCAGGTTCCCGTCGCCGCCGAGGCGGCGCGGAGCGGCCCCGTCTATCACCGCGGCCTCGCACCCGCGCCGGCCCATCCCGCCACTCCCGCGCCGTCCGCGGCCGCGCCGTCCATGTCCGCGGTGCTCAACGGGATGGCCGCCGCGCCGCCTGCGCCTGCTCCCGGCCTCACGCCGGCCCCCATCCCCGCCGCTTCTGCGGCGATGCCGGCGCCGCCGTCGGGGCTGCACCGGTTCGGCTCGCACGAGGCGGTGGAGGCCGCGGCGGCGCGGCCCGCGGGCGGAAGAGGCGTGAAGTTTCTGTTTTCCCGCGCGACCGGGCGGGCCCGGGCACCGGAGGAGGCGATCATCCCGCCCGCGGAGTTGCCGCCCACCGGAACCGGCGGCTACTACGAGGCGGCGGACCCGCACCAGACGGACACGCCAGCCTTTTTGCGGCGCGCCAAGTTCTAAGGCAGGTCGCGATCTGGCGTGGATGCCGGATCGCATGAACCCGGTCTGAATTCAGCGAGTTGGGAGTGGCTTGAGGTTCAGGGCGAGCCTCCAGCCGCCTCGACCTCCGGCGGGCGGCCCGGTCAGGCTCCTGGGATGCCCGCAGGCGTGAGGACGACGGCGGCGCCTGCCTCGGGCGCCGCCGTCACAGCTGCTTGTAGATCCTCGCTTCGACCACGACCATCGGCGCGCCGCCCGCGGTCTGGTGCGTAGAGCTTTCCAGCTCGACCTTCAGCCCTCCGCGCGCGGCCGTGGCCAGGACCGCGTTGAGCTCGGCAATACGTTGCCGCAGCTCCGCCGCCACCTCGTCATCCGTCATCGGCGACCAATCCTTCCGCCGGATCCCCGCTCCGCGAGCCGTGCCGCCGCGGCGGGCGTAAGACACTTTTAATCAGTGTTTGCGACGTTGGCCACCGTCCCGAAGGGCAAGGCCGCCGACCGGCCCGCGATGCGGCGCCGGCCCTGGCAGCAACAGGCTAAGAGCCAAGACAGGCAGTGGGAACCCGATCATGGATGATTTGCTCAGCGAATTCTTGACAGAGACGAACGAGAACCTGTCGGTTCTCGACGTCGAGCTGGTGCGCCTGGAGCAGAATCCGAACAATCCCGAGCTGCTGAGCAACATCTTCCGCCTTGTCCACACGATCAAGGGGACCTGCGGCTTCCTTGGGTTGCCGCGGCTCGAGCATGTCGCCCACGCGGCCGAGAACGTCCTCGGCAAGTTCCGGGACGGCGAGCTGGCGGTATCGCCGGGTGCCGTGTCCTCGATCCTTGAATCGCTCGACGTCATCAAGGGCATCCTCGCGGCGCTGGAGCAGACCGAGGCCGAGCCGGCCGGCGACGACAGCGCCCTGATCGCCCGCCTGAACGCGATCGCCGAGGGCAAGGACGTGGCGGCGCCCGGCAAGGCCCCGGCTCCGCCCGCCGTCGCGGCGGAGCCCGAGCCCGCGCCTGCGCCGGCCGTCGCGGAGGCCAAGACGCCGGCCCCCGTCGTCAAGGCACCCCCGCCGCCCGCCGTGGCCGAGGTGGCCCAGACCAAGGAGCTGGTCGTCCAGGAAGCGGCGCCCGAGCCGCCGGCGCCCATTGCCCCGCCGCCGCCCGTCCACGCCGCCGCACCCATGGGCGGCGATGCCGATCTCAACAAGGAATCGGCGGTCGCGGCTCAGACGATCCGCGTCAACGTCGACCTGCTCGAGAACCTGATGACCATGGTCTCGGAGCTGGTGCTGACGCGCAACCAGCTCCTGCAGATCCTGCGCTCGCAGAAGGAGAGCGAGTTCGCGGCCCCGCTGCAGCGCCTGAACCACGTGACCTCCGAGCTGCAGGAAGGCGTCATGAAGACGCGCATGCAGCCGATCGGGAACGCCTGGGCGAAGCTGCCGCGCCTCATCCGCGACCTCTCGCACGAACTCGGCAAGAAGATCGACCTCCAGATGCTCGGTGCCGACACCGAGCTGGACCGGCAGGTCCTGGAGCTGATCAAGGACCCGCTGACGCACATGGTGCGCAACTCGGCGGACCACGGTCTGGAGACTCCGGTCGAGCGCCTGCGGGCGGGCAAGCCCGAGACCGGACGGGTGACGCTGAACGCCTATCACGAGGGCGGGCACATCATCATCGAGATCTCGGACGACGGCCGAGGCCTCAACATCGAGCGGATCAGGCAGAAGGCGATCCAGAACGGTCTCGCGACCGAGGCCGAGCTGGCCCAGATGTCGGACCAGCAGATCGCCCAGTACATCATGCGGCCGGGCTTCTCCACCGCGCAGCAGGTCACGAGCGTCTCGGGCCGCGGCGTGGGCATGGACGTCGTCAAGACGAACATCGAGAAGATCGGCGGCACGATCGAGATGAAGTCGCAGACCGGCCGCGGGTCGAGCTTCATCATCAAGATCCCGCTGACGCTCGCGATCGTCTCGGCGCTGATCGTCGAATGCGCCGCCGAGCGCTTCGCGATCCCGCAGATCAGCGTCATCGAGCTGGTCCGCGCGGCCTCCGACAGCGAGCACACGATCGAGCACATCAACGGCACTCCAGTGCTGCGGCTGCGCAACCGCCTGCTGCCCCTGGTCTCGCTGCAGAAGCTGCTGCGCCTGGGCGACGCCCAGGAGCAGAGCGAGACCTTCATTGTGGTCACGCAGGTCGGCACCTACACCTTCGGCATCATCGTGGACCGGGTCTTCGACACCGAGGAGATCGTCGTCAAGCCGGTCGCCCCGATCCTGCGCCACATCGAGATGTTCTCGGGCAACACGATCCTGGGCGACGGCTCGGTGATCATGATCCTCGACCCGAACGGCATCGCCTCGGCCTCCGGCGAGATGATGGTGTCCGAGACCGCGCAGTCCCGGGAGACCGCGGTGGCCCAGACCACGAACCGCGACGACAGGATGGCGCTGCTGCTCTTCCGTGCCGGCGGCGAGGCTCCGAAGGCGGTGCCGCTGTCGCTGGTTGCGCGCCTGGAGGACATCGACCTTGCCACGGTCGAGATCTCCAACGGCCAGCCCGTCGTGCAGTACCGCGGCAAGCTGATGCCGCTGGTCCCGATCGACGCCGGCTGGGAGCTCAGGCGCGAGGGACGCCAGCCGGTGCTGGTCTTCGCCGACGGCGACCGCTCCATGGGCCTGATCGTCGACGAGATCGTCGACATCGTGGAGGACCGGATGAGCGTCGAGCTCGCCCACGAGCGGCCGGGCCTCATGGGCTCCGCCATCATCGCGGGCAAGGCGACCGAGGTGATCGACGCCGGCTTCTTCCTGACCCAGGCCTACAAGGACTGGTTCGGTTCCGCCAAGATCGAGGGCTTCGACGAGGAGCGTCAGAACCGGGTGCTGCTGGTCGACGACAGCCCGTTCTTCCGCAACCTGCTGACGCCGCTGCTCTCGGTGGCGGGCTACTCGGTCACGACCGTCGAAAGCCCCGAGATCGCGCTGGAGCTGCGCGAGCAGGGCGAGATGTTCGACGTGATCGTCAGCGACATCGAGATGCCCGGCATGAGCGGCTTCGAGTTCGCCCAGGCCGTCCGGCGCGACCCGCGCTGGCAGGACGTGCCGCTGGTGGCGCTGTCCAGCCACGCCAGCCAGCGTGACCTCGATCGCGGCCGCCAGGCCGGGTTCACCGACTACGTCGCGAAGTTCGACCGCGACGCGCTACTCTCCGCCCTGTCCCAGACCCTGGTCGAAGCCAAAGGGGCCGCCGCATGAGCACCAATCTTCCCGCCACCACCAAGGCCCGCACGGACGTCGCCATCGCCACCGGCAACGACGACTTCGTGACCATGACGATCGCGGACCAGCTTTTCGGCATCCCCGTGCTGCAGGTCCAGGACGTCCTCGGGAACCAGAAGATCACCCGCATCCCGCTCGCCCCGCCGGAGGTCGCAGGGTCGCTGAACCTCCGCGGTCGCATCGTCACGGCGATCGACGTGCGGCTGCGCCTCGGCCTTCCGGCGCGCGACCGCGACAAGCCCGTGATGAGCATCGTGGTCGACCACCGCGGCGAGCTCTACAGCCTCATGGTCGACAGCGTCGGCGAGGTCCTGAGCCTGTCCTCGGACAAGTACGAGCGCAATCCCGCGACCATGGACCCGCGCTGGCGCGACCTGTCGAACGGCATCTACCGGCTCGACGAGACGCTGCTGGTGGTGCTCGAGGTCTCGAAGCTGCTGAACTTCGCCAATCTCGAGGCCGCCTGAGGGAACCCGGCGGGAAGCCACGGCTTCCCGCAGGCCCGCGCCCACGCGTACCAAGGCCACACCGATGAAGTCCTGCCTCGTCGTCGACGACAGCCGCGTGGTCCGCAAGGTCGCGCGAAAGATCCTGGAAGAGCTGAGCTTCGCCTGCACCGAGGCCGAGGACGGCAGGCAGGCCATGGAGGTCTGCCAAGCCGCGATGCCGGACGCAATCCTGCTGGACTGGAACATGCCCGTGATGACCGGGATAGAGTTCCTGCGGCGTTTGCGGAAGATGGCGGGCGGCGACCGGCCGAAGGTCGTCTTCTGCACCACCGAGAACGACCTGGCGCATATCCAGGAAGCCCTGTCGGCCGGCGCCAACGAGTACATCATGAAGCCCTTCGACAGCGACATCATCCAGACGAAGTTCGCTCAGGTCGGCCTGATCTGAGGGCGTGCCATGATCGACATGCCGGGCCGCCCCGTGCTTCCTTCCGCAGCCGCAGCTCCCGCCGCGGACGATCCATACCGGGTCATGGTCGTGGACGACTCCGCGGTGATCCGCGGGCTCCTGACGCGGGCCCTGGAGGGCGACGCCGATCTGCGGGTCGTCTCCTCGGTCGGCGACGGCCAGATGGCCGTGAACGCGCTTCAGCGCCAGCCGGTCGACGTGATCGTGCTGGACATCGAGATGCCCGTCATGGACGGGCTGACCGCGATCCCGAAGCTCCTGGCCGTGGATCCCCATGTGAAGATCATCATGGCCTCGACGCTGACGCTGCGCGGCGCGGAGGTCTCGATGAAGGCGATGCAGCTCGGGGCCGCCGACTACATCCCCAAGCCGACATCGACCCGCGAGATCAGCGGCGCCGACGTGTTCCGCGAAGAGCTCAAGCAGAAGGTCAGGGCACTGGGCCTCGCAGCGCGGCGCGGCGGGACGAGGCGCACCGATCCGCGCGGCGAGCGCGCGCCGCTGCCCGCCCCGACGATCCGCAGGCCCGTCACGCATGCGCCCGTGGTGCTGCGCTCGATGCCGGTCGGGCTGCATCCCGACATCGTCGCGATCGGCAGCTCCACGGGCGGGCCGCAGGCCCTGTTCGAGGTGCTTTCGCATCTGAGGGGCGGGATCTCGCAGCCGATCCTGATCACCCAGCACATGCCAGCCACCTTCACGACGATCCTGGCCGAGCACATCACGCGCCAGTGCGGCATACCCTGTGCCGAGGCGAAGGACGGCGAGGCCCTGCAGGGCGGCCGGATCTATCTAGCGCCCGGCGACTTCCACATGGTTCTGGCGCAGCGAGGGGCAGGGACCGTCGTGACCATCAACAAGGAACCGCCCGAGAACTTCTGCCGTCCCGCGGTCGATCCAATGATGCGCAGCATCGTGCGCATCTTCGGCCGGCGCGTGCTGGCGGTGATCCTGACGGGCATGGGGCAGGACGGGATGCGCGGCTGCCAGGAGGTCGCGGCGGCCGGGGGGCTCGTGCTCGCGCAGGACGAGGCGAGCAGCGTCGTCTGGGGCATGCCCGGGGCGGTCGCGCATGCCGGCGTGTGCAATGCGGTGCTGCCGCTCAAGGAGGTTGGCCCTGCGATCCGCAAGCTTGCCATGAGGACGGCGGCATGAAGGTCGAGGATTTCGACATGTTCAGCGCGCTGCTCAAGCAGCGCTCTGGCCTCGTGCTGACGCCGGACAAGGCCTACCTGCTCGAAAGCCGGCTGATGCCGGTTGCGCGCAAGTGGAACATGAAGGGCCTGGACGAGCTCGCCGGTAGCGTCAGGACGCGGCGGGACGAGGCGCTGCTGCGCGACATCACCGAGGCGATGACCACCAACGAGTCATCGTTCTTCCGGGACCAGCGGCCCTTCGACCTGTTCCGCGACGTGGTGCTGCCGCCGCTGCTCCAGACCCGGGCCAGCCGCCGCACGATCCGCATCTGGTCGGCCGCCTGCTCCAGCGGGCAGGAAGCCTACTCGCTCTGCATGCTGCTGCAGGAGCTCGGCCCCAAGACCGCGGGCTGGCGCTTCGAGATCCTCGGCACCGACATCTCCTCGGAGATGGTCGAGCGCGCACGCGCCGGCATCTACACCCAGTTCGAGGTGCAGCGCGGCCTCCCCATCCAACATCTGGTGAAATACTTCAAACAGGTCGGCGACAAGTGGCAGATCAACGAGCAGATCCGCTCGATGGTCCAGTTCCGCGAGTTCAACCTGCTGGGGGACCTGTCGCCGCTGGGCCAGTTCGACGTCGTGTTCTGCCGGAACGTGCTGATCTACTTCGACCAGCCGACCAAGACCCGGGTTCTCGAGAACATCGCGCGCCTGCTGCCACCCGACGGCGTTCTGTATCTCGGCGGCGCTGAGACCGTGCTCGGCATCACCGAGCGGTTCAAGCCCATGGACAACCAGCGGGGCCTCTACGTGACGGCAGCAAGCCCGAAGCTCGCCCCCGCCGTCTGAGAACGGCGGGGCCGGCCGGGTGCGTCACAGCCGATGCGGACCGGCCAAGGCCGGCCGCTCGGGCCGGCCCGGTTAGCCGGCCTTCTGCGCGAGACGGGGATTGGAACCCGCGTCCTCGTGCGGATCGCGCAGCACATAGCCGCGGCCCCACACCGTCTCGATGTAGTTGTCGCCGTTGGTCGCGTTGGCGAGCTTCTTGCGCAGCTTGCAGACGAAGACGTCGATGATCTTCAGCTCGGGCTCGTCCATGCCGCCATAGAGATGGTTCAGGAACATCTCCTTGGTCAGCGTCGTGCCCTTGCGCAGGCTCAGCAGCTCGAGGATGCCGTATTCCTTGCCGGTGAGGTGCAGCGGCTGGCTGTCGACCTCGACGGTGCGGGTGTCGAGGTTCACTGTCAGGCGGCCGGTCCGGATCACGCTGTCGGAATGACCCTTGGAGCGGCGTACGATCGCCTGGATGCGGGCGATCAGCTCGCGCTTGTCGAAGGGCTTGGTCAGGTAGTCGTCGGCGCCGATACCGAGGCCGCGGATCTTGTGATCGGGCTCCGAAAGGCCGGACAGGATCAGGATCGGCGTCGAGACCCGCGCGGCCCTGAGGCGCCGCAGAACCTCGTAACCGTCGATGTCGGGCAGCATCAGATCGAGGATAATAATGTCGTAGTCGTAGAGCTTGCCAATCTCCAGGCCGTCCTCGCCCAGATCGGTGCTGTCCACGATGAACCCTTCAGACTGGAGCATCAGTTCGATGCTCTTGGCCACCGAAGAGTCGTCCTCGACAAGCAGAACCCGCATGATTGCTTCCTGAGGTTGAGGGGAGGGGCTCGCCACGCACTGGCCGAACCGTCGCAGATGTTAACAGACGATTCAGCTTAACGCTACGCTTGGCATCCTTTACCCAAAGTTAATCACTCGGACCGGATCATCAAGTTACCCACCCGATCGAATGTAGTAGCGATCGGTTAGGGTTAATTCCAATAGATAAGCACAGACGTGGCCGCTTCGCAAAGCCAATTCGTTAACGAGATCGATCGACTGCCGGACTATCGCTGGTTTGGGCGTGTCACGGCGGTTCTTGGTCTTCTTGTGGAGGTTGCCGGCATCGAGCGGCGGCTCTCCATTGGCGACCGGTGCAACGTCATTGCGCGCGGCGAGCGCAGCGTCCCCTGCGAGGTCGTCGGTTTCCGGACCGGCCGCGCCCTGCTGATGCCGCTGGGTTCGCTGGACGGCGTAGGCCTCGGCTGCCGGGCAGAAATGGCCCCGGGACAGGCGGAAGTCTACCCTGATGATGCATGGCTGGGTCGCGTGGTTAACGCCTTGGGCGAACCCATCGACGGGAAGGGCCCGCTGGTCACCGGGACGCTGGGCATTCCGATCCGCAACGCGCCGCCGGCCGCCCACTCGCGCAAGCGCGTGGGGCCGAAGATCGACCTTGGCGTGCGTGCGCTGAACACCTTCCTCTCCATGTGCCAGGGACAGCGCATGGGCATCTTCGCGGGCTCGGGCGTCGGCAAGTCCGTGCTGATGTCGATGCTGGCCCGCAACACCTCGGCGGATGTCTCGGTGATCGGGCTGATCGGCGAGCGCGGCCGCGAGGTGCAGGAGTTCATCACCGAGGATCTCGGCGCCGAGGGCATGGCGCGTTCCGTCGTCGTGGTCGCGACCTCCGACGAGCCGCCGCTGATGCGCCGCCAGGCCGCCTACATGACGCTCTCGATCGCCGAGTACTTCCGGGATACCGGCCGGCAGGTTCTGTGCATGATGGACAGCGTGACCCGCTTCGCCATGGCGCAGCGCGAGATCGGCCTGTCGGCGGGCGAGCCTCCGACGACCAAGGGCTATCCCCCGACCGTCTTCGCCGAACTGCCGCGGCTGCTCGAACGCGCGGGCCCGGGCGCACCTGGGCGCGGCGACATCTCGGCCATCTTCACGGTTCTGGTGGAAGGCGATGACCACAACGAGCCCGTCGCCGACGCCGTGCGCGGCATCCTGGACGGCCACATCGTGATGGAGCGCGCGATCGGCGAACGCGGCCGCTATCCCGCGATCAACATCCTGCGATCGGTCTCGCGCACCATGCCGGGCTGCAACACCAAGGACGAGAACCGCGTAGTCAACCGGGCGCGTCGCCTGATGTCGGCCTATAACGACATGGCGGAGATGATCCGGCTGGGCGCCTACCGGCGCGGCAGCGACCCTCTCGTGGACGAGGCCATCCACTACAACGAGCCGCTCGAGGCCTTCCTGCGGCAGGACAAGCGCGACGTCTCCGACCTTGCCGCCGGTTACAGGCAGCTCGCGGACGTGCTGGGCGAGGCGTGGTCCTCATGAGCGAACTGAAGACGCTGATCCGGCTCCACAAGTGGAAGCTCGACGAGAAGCAGCGCGCCCTGGCGGAGCTGGAGGCCCTGGCCGAGCGCCTATCCGGGGAGAAGCAGCGCCTGGAGGACGAGGTGCTGGCCGAGCAGGCCGCGGCCCGAGAGTCCGCGGAGGTCGGCTACGGCTACGCCGCCTATGCCAAGGTCGCGATCGAGCGGCGGCGGCGCCTCGAGGAATCTATCGAGCAGGTCGCCCGGCAGATCGAGGCCGCGCGCGACGAGATGGCCGACGCCTTCCAGGAGCTCAAGCGCTACGAGCTCGCCCAGGAGGGGCGCGACCGGCGCGAGCGCGAGCGCCTGCGCCGACGCGAGGGAGCCATGCTCGACGAGGTCGCCGTCACGGGCTTCGCGCGGCGCCGCCGCGAGACCGCCGGTCCTTGAGAGGTCCTGCCGTCCCCGCGGCGGCTTTCTGTTCTCAGCGCCGCATTGTGCCCTGCATGCCGCGCAGCATCAGCTCGAGTCCGGCGCGTCCCACGCCTTCGACCATGTCCGCCAGCGCGCTGTGGAAGGCAGCGAACGCGTTGTTCGCGATGCCCATCGGGGTGCCCGAGCCCGCGCCGAGCCGCTCCAGCTCGGACTCCGCCCAGGCATAGTGCCGCGCCTCGTCGGCCGCGGCGCGCTCCAGCACCGCGGCGGCTTCGGGAAGCGTCTCGCTCGCCGCCATCCGGGCGTACTTCTCCCGGGCCTGCAGCTCGTTGGCCTTGAAGGCCAGCAGGACGGCTCGATCTCCGCCGCCCGCCGCGCCGATCGCCTGCACGGCGAGCTTGAAGAGCCCCGTCGGCAGGTGCGGCAGCGGCACCGCGATACCGCCGAGATCGCGGATCAGCGCCGTCAGCTCCGCGGCGTGGCGCTCGTGATCCGCGCGCCACGCGCGGGCAGCCTCGCGGCGATCGGGGTCGCGCAGCGCATGGATCGCGAGCGTATAGGCGGGCAGGGCGTCGTGTTCGAGCTGCAGCAGGTCCGCGAGGCGGGCGAGGACGGGCGCGGGGCCGTCGATCCGGGCTATCATGCCCATCCGGTTCCTCCGGAAGCGGTTTCGGGATTCCGGAAACAGCGGCGCGGCGCGGGCGTCCCGCAGCACCGGAGCGTGCTGGGCCTGTTCAGGCCAGCAGGCCCCGGATCGGATGCGGCGCGGGCTGGACCGTGACCCAGCTCCTTTCGCCGGGCTGGAACGAGACAGAGCCGCTCATCCCCATCGCCGTGACGGTCTCGGTGAAGATGCGCAGGATGTCGTGCCTGATCTCGGCCTGAAGCGGCTGGCGCGAGCGCAGGATCAGGTCGAAGCGCTTCTCGCGGATCAGCCCGTCGAGCTGAAGCGGCCCGAGCCGGCTGAGATCCACCTCGACAAGAAAGCGGTGGGCGCCGCCCTGGCCGGACCGCTGCTCGTCCGCCTCGGCGTCCTCGTCGACGGGCTTGCGCAGGAAGAGCTGGATGCGCCCGATCTCGGCGCCGTCGGAGAAGGGCAGGGAGAGGGCCCGCCAGTCGCCCGGCAGCGGCTCGGCGGCCTGCCGCGCGAGCCTGCCGAAGTCCTCCTCGAGCCCGCTGATCTCCTTCTCGCCCCCGGCGGCCAGCAGAGCCGCGGCGCCACGCTCGCCGAGCCACCTGCGGGCATCGCCATCGCGCACGGCGCGGATGGAGTGGGACAGCGTCGCCGCCAGGCGCGGCGCGACCTGCGGCAGCACCTGGAGCGCGACGGCACGTGCGGTGGCGGGGTCGTTCTGGGCGATGGTCTCGAAGGCGCGCCTGAGGTTCGGCCAGTCCGGCCCGCGCATGGGATCGAAAGCGGCAGGCGCCGGCGCGGCCGTGGCCGCCGCCAGCGCGACGGTGGTGCCGGGCGGCAGGGTCGTCCGGGTCTGGACGGCCACCGGGCCCTGCGCCGTCAGCACGACCGTCTGGCCGCCCGGAACCGAAGAGGCGACAGTGCCGGACAGCGCCGTCCCGACCGGCGGAGCTGGCAGCCCGTGCCCGTCCGGAATGCCCGGCGCGGCCGGCAGCGACAGCACCTGGATGTCGACGGGGACCCCGGCGCGCAGCCAGGCGGGCAGCGGTGCGGCGCCGGCCTGGAGATCGGCCTGCGGCATCGGCCGGACTGCCGGCTGTGCCGCCGCCTGGGGCGGTCCCTGAGGCGTAGCCGGGGAAGGAGTGCCTGGCGGCAGGCCCTGGGGGGCTTCTTGAGGCGCTGCCGGCAAGGCCGCCGCGACCGGGGCGGCCGTCAGCGGCGCGTTTGGCGCGGCGGACATCACGGCCGCTGCGGCATCCTGCGACGGCGGGGCCGGCCAGGCCTGCACCGGCAGCGTCGGTATGCCGTAGGCCGCGGCGGCGGCGGCCGGCGTGGCGATTGGCGGTGCAAGGGCCGGTTGGGATGGCGGCGGCCGCGGCGCGGCAGGGGGGGCGGGGACCGTCAGCACGGTCCCGGGCAGCGTGGTGCCGGGCGCGGCGGGGCGCGCCGCGGCGGCGATCTCGGCCGCGATGTCGTCGGGCAAGGCCCCGGGCGGCATCGGCGCGCTCCAGGACGGGGACGCAGGACCGGACGGCACGGATGCCGGCACGCCGGTGACGGGGGGCTGCGCGCTGCCGGGCTGGGCGGCCTGCCCCTGGCCCGCGGCCGGCGGAGCCACGAGAAGCAGGACCGCCCGCGTGGGCGGCTCGCCCGGGCCGATCTGCAGCATCAGGTGCCGATCCGGCGGAAGGGCAGTCGGCGTGCGGATTGCCACCTCGCCCAGCGGCGTGCGCAGCCGCGTCGTGCCGTCCTCGGCGGGCCCCAGGACGGCCGCCCCGATGGTCACCGCGCGCTCGAGGACCTGGAGCTTCGCGGGAAGCGTCTCCAGCACCGCTTCGCCGGCGGTCTGGACGGCGCCTGCCACCGGCGCGCCCGCCACCGATCCCGTTCCGGCGCCGGCGGCGCCGCCCGGGGCCGGTGCGGTGGTGGGGGCGACGCCGCTCAAGCCGTCCTCAGCGCGGGTCCGGCGACCGGAAGAGCCCGCGGGCGACAGCCGCGACGTCGGCCGCCGCGTCGGCGGAAGGCGAGCGGACCAGCAGCGGCGTCTGCGCGCGGATGGCGTCGCGAACCTTCTGGTCCCGCCGCACGATGCCGGCCAGCGGCGGGGCGAACTTGAGGAAGGTCTGGCAGGCCTTCAGGATCGTCCCGTAGGTCCGCTCGCCCTCGCGGGTGGAGGCCGCCATGTTGACGAGGACTCGCAGATCGGCCTTCGGGTTCGACTGCCGCGACACCTTGATGAAGGCATAGGCGTCGGTCAGCGAGGTCGGCTCGTCGGTCGTGACGACCAGCGTCGTCCCGGCGATTCCCGCGAGGTGCCGGACCGTCCGGTCGACGCCGGCGCCCAGGTCGATCACCATGGCGTCGTACTCGCGGGAGAGCTGCAGCAGGTCGCGGCGAAGCTCCGTCAGGCGCGCGGGGGTCAAGTTCGCGAGGTTCCCCGACCCCGAGCGGCCGGCGATGATGTCGAACCCGCCTTCGTCGAAGCGCTCGGCCGCGGCGGCCAGGGGCAGCCCGCCCTCGATCACGGCGCCGAGGTCGTGGTCGGGCGTCAGGCCGAGCTGGATGTCCACGTTCGCGAGGCCGAGATCGCCGTCGAACAGGACGGAGCGCCGCCCGAGCCGCGCCAGGGTGTGGGTCAGCGTGATCGAGAGCCAGGTCTTGCCGACGCCGCCCTTACCGCTGGCCACGGCCACGACGTTGTGAGCCCGCAGCGGGATGAGGTTGCTGGAAAGCGCGGTGGACAGGTCGGTCATGAGAAGGTCCCCGTTTGCTGTGCGGGTAGGTCTGCGGCGGCTCGGGCACTGGGGAGCAAGAGGCGTGCCAAGGACATCGGATCGAGCGGTGTCAAGCCTTCGGCGACTTTGGGCGTGATGCTGACCTCGGAGAAACCAAGCTCCGCATGGAGTGCGACGGCCAGGAGGCCGCCCAGGCGGCGCGTCATGTCGAGGCGAGTGACCACCAGGCGGCGGGCGCCGAGCCCGGCAAAGGCCGCCGCCATCTCGGCAGATTCGACCGGGTCGCCGCCGCCGGGAAGAACAAGGACGGGTTCCACCCCGCCGGCATGGACGAGCTCGGCCAGCTCGTCCATGTCATCGGCATCGAAGGGATTGCGCCCGGCGCTGTCGACCAGCACCTGCTCGACACCATGGAACACCGTGAGCGCGTCGCTGAGAGCCAGCGCGTCCTCCACCGCGACGAGCTGGACCTTGAGAAGGCGGGTGAAGGCGGCGAGCTGGTCGACCCCGCCGGCGCGCGCGGTGTCGGTCGTCACGACGCCGACCTTGCGCCCCCGCAGAGCAGCGCGGGTCGCGAGCTTTGCTGTGGTCAACGTCTTTCCGGCGCCCGGGGGGCCGACCAGCATCAGGGGCTGGGGGCAGCGCGCCTCGGGCAGCGGGGCAAAGGTGAAGAGGTGCTCCAGCGCGGCGCCCAGCGCCTGCTGTGCATCGTCGGTGTCGACCTGTGCCGCGAGCTCCAGCACGTGCTCGGCGACGGCCGCCGGCGTGCCGTGGCGGCGCAGCGCGTCCGCCACCTGGTCCGTGACATCGATCTCGGGCAGCCGCAGGGGCTGCGGCGCCTGGACCGCCGCCGCGCGCGCCGCCGGGGCGGGCGGCGGGACAGGGGGAGCGCCCTCGTCGATTGCAGCGGTGACGCGAACGCCGCCTTCCTCCTCGCGCGTCGCGACGATGATGGCGTCGTCGCCCAGCGCCGTCCGGACGAGACGCATGGCTTCCGCCATGTTCGCCGCATGGAAGCTCTTCAAGCGCACGTCAGTGACCTCTCACCGCACGTTCTCCCGTTCAGATCTGTCCCAGGGTCCGGATCCGGGCCTTGGAATGGATCTCGTTCTGCGACATCACCACGGTCGCCGGGCGGAACCGCTCGACGATGGAGCGCACATAGGGGCGGATGCCGGGGCTGGTTAGCAGGACCGGGGTCTCGCCCATCATGGCGTGGCGCTCGAAAGTCTGGCGCACCGTGGTGATGAATTGCTGAAGCTGTGTCGGAGCCATGGAGAGCTGGCGCTCCTCGCTCTCGCCGACCAGCGCCTCCGCGAAGGCCTGCTCCCATTCCGGAGAGAGCGGCAGCAGCGGGATGACGCCGGCCTCGTTGGTGTTGGCGTCGGAGATCTGGCGCGCCAGCCGGCCACGGACGTGCTCGGTGATGTTCGTGATGTTGCGCGTAAAGCCGCAGGCCTCGGACACGCCCTCCAGGATGGTGGGGAGGTCGCGGACGGAAATGCGTTCCGCCAGCAGGTTCTGCAGGACGCGCTGGAGCCCGGAGATCGTGATCTGGGCAGGCACGACGTCCGCCACCAGCTTCTGGTGCGCGCGGTCGAGCTCGTCCAGCAGCTTCTGGGTCTCGGCATAGGACAGCATCTCGGCCATGTTGTCCTTGATCACCTCGGTGAGGTGGGTAACCACCACCGTCGAGGGATCGACCACCGTGAGCCCCTTGAAAAGCGCCTCCTCGCGGTAGGTTGCGTCGACCCACATGGCGGGCAGGCCGAAGGTCGGCTCCGTCGTCTGCTCGCCCGGCAGGCCGATCGGCTCGCCGCGGGGGTCCATTACCAGAAGCATGGTGGGACGGATGTCGCCGCGGCCGGCCTCGATTTCCTTGATTCGGATCACGTAGGTGTTGGGCGGAAGCTGCAGATTGTCCTGGATGCGCACGGACGGCATCACGAAGCCGATCTCGCTGGCGAGCTGGCGCCGCAGACCCTTGATCTGGTCCGTCATGCGGGCGCCGGGCTGCTCGGAGTTGATCAGGCTCAGCAGCGCATAGCCGAGTTCGAGCCGCAGCAGGTCGATGGAAAGGGCAGTGGCGATGGGCTCCTCCGCGACGGGCGCGGTCGGCGCCGCGATTTGGCGCGCCTCGCTCGCGACGGCTTCGGCCTCCTTGCGCGCGCGCTGGCGCGGCAGGTAGTGGGCCGCGGCACCCGCGGCGGCGCCGAGCAGCACGAAGGGAATTCCTGAGAGCCCGAGGAACAGCCCGACCGAGCCGAGCATGCCGCTGGTCATCCAGAGCGCCGTAGGGCTGGCGGTGAGCTGGCCGATGACGGCCTGGTCGGCCGATCCCGAGCCCCCGCCCTTCGACACGAGCATACCGGCCGCGATCGAGACGATCAGCGCCGGGACCTGGGAGACAAGCCCGTCGCCGATGGTCAGCTTCACGTAGATGTCGGCGGCGTCCAGCGCGCCCAGGCCGTGGCGCAGGTAGCCCACCGCTATCCCGCCGACCACGTTGATGACGGTGATGATCAGGCCGGCCACGGCATCGCCGCGCACGAACTTCGAAGCGCCGTCCATGGCGCCGAAGAACTTGCTCTCCTCCTCGAGGTCCTTGCGCCGCCTGCGGGCCTCGTCCTCGTCGATCATGCCGGCGGAAAGGTCGGCGTCGATCGCCATCTGCTTGCCCGGCATGGCGTCGAGGGTGAAGCGGGCGGCGACCTCGGCGATGCGGCCGGAGCCCTTCGTGATGACCACGAAGTTGACCATGGTCAGGATCGAGAAGACGACGACACCGATCAGGAAGTCTCCGGCCATCACGAAGCTCGCGAAGGCCTCGATGACGTGGCCGGCGGCATCCGTGCCGTTGTGCCCGTCCGTCAGGATCAGCCGCGTCGACGACAGGTTCAGCGCCAGCCGGAGGAGCGTCGAGATCAGCAGGATCGACGGGAACGAGCTGAAGTCGAGCGGCCGCTGGATGAACATCGTCGTCATGAGGATCATGACGGAGAAGGTGACCGAGGCCGCCAGGAACAGGTCCAGCAGGATCTTGTTCATCGGGATGATCATCATCACGATGATCGTCACGATGCCGAGCGCCAGCGCGACGTCGCCGCGGCTCATGATGGCCTTCGCGGCCATCAGGATCCCGACGGGGTTCAGCCCCGCGGCGCGCGCGCTGCTGGTGTCAGTCACGGCTGTCCTCCAGAGTCACCCCCATGCCTGGCCGCGCCGTCACAGGGCGGCCCGGTCCAGCTCGCCGCCGCCCGGCAGCGGGATCGGAAGACCCTCGTCGCGGTACTGCTGCAGCTTGTTGCGGAGCGTCCGGATGGAGATCCCGAGGATGTTCGCCGCGTGGGTCCGGTTGCCGAGGCAGTGGTTCAGCGTCTCGAGGATCAGGTCGCGCTCGACATCGGCCATGGTCCGGCCGACCAGCGCCGCAACCGCGGCGCCCGGCACGGCGCCGGCCTGGTCGGCTGCCGGCGGCGGCGGGGCCATGATGCGTCCCCCGCCGGCATAGGCGGCGTACCCTGCCGAGGCCCTGGCGGATGCCGCGGCGGAGGCGTAACCCGCCGGCGCCTGATAGGCCGGTGCCTGATAGGCGGGCGCCTGGGGCGCCGGCGGCTCGGCCCGGGTGCCGTTGGTCAGGATCACGGCGTCCGGCTCGATCACGGGGCCGCGCGCCAGCAGGACGGCGCGGTGCATGGTGTTCTCGAGCTCGCGCACATTGCCGCTCCAGTGATGGCGCGACAGCAGGTCGAGCGCGGCCGGCGCGATCGGCTTCTCCGGCAGCCCGTTGAGCTCGCTGTACTTCTTCACGAAATGGGTCGCCAGGACGGGGATGTCGGCGGGACGCTCGCGCAGCGAGGGCAGCCGTAGTGTCACCACGTTGAGGCGGAAGAACAGGTCCTCGCGGAAGCGGCCGGCGCGCACCTCCTCCTCGAGCTTGCGGTTCGAGGTCGCGAGGATGCGGATGTCCACCTTGACCGGGCTGGTACCGCCGACGCGGTCGATCACCCGCTCCTGGATGGCGCGCAGCAGCTTGGCCTGCAGGCGGATGTCCATCTCGCTGATCTCGTCCAGCAGCAGCGTGCCGCCATTGGCCTCCTCGAACTTGCCGATGCGGCGCGCGACGGCGCCCGTGAAGGCGCCCTTCTCGTGGCCGAACAGCTCGCTTTCCAGCAGGTTCTCCGGGATGGCCGCGCAGTTGACGGCGACGAACACCTGGTCGGCGCGCCGGCTCCTGCGGTGGATATGGCGGGCCATCAGCTCCTTGCCGGTGCCGTTCTCGCCGGCGATCAGGACCGAGGCGTCGGACGGGGCGATCTGGTCGGCCATGCGCAGCGCGTCGGCCATGGCGGGATCGCGGCTGACGATGGCGTGGCTCTCCTGCGCCACGGCCTCCAGCACGGCTGCGATCAGCTCGGCGTCGGGCGGCAGGGGCACGTATTCCTTCGCTCCGGCCCGGATCGCGCGCACCGCCGCCTGGGCGTCGGTGCCGATGCCGCAGGCCACCACCGGCGTGCTGATGCGCTCAGCCTTCAGACTCTCGACGAGACGCCCCACGTCGAACTTCACGTCGATCATCACCAGGTCCGCCCCGCGGCCGCCGCGCAGCGCCTCGAGGGCCCGGTCGATGCTGTCCGTGTGGGAGACCTTGGCGCCGCGCTGGTGCGCGATGCGCCCGGCCTCGGTGATGTAGCCTTCCAGCGTTCCAACGATCAGCAAGCGCATGGGATGGTGCTCCTGCGGGGTCCTGTCAGGACCGGTCCGACTTGATGATCTCGGTCATGGTCACGCCGAGGCGGTCCTCGACCACGACGACCTCGCCGCGGGCGACCAGACGGTTGTTGACGTAGATGTCGATCGCCTCGCCGACCTTGCGGTCGAGCTCAACGACGGCGCCGCGGCCGAGCTTCAGCAGCTGGCTCAC
This sequence comes from Arenibaculum pallidiluteum, assembly GCF_017355985.1. Lineage (GTDB taxonomy): Bacteria > Pseudomonadota > Alphaproteobacteria > Azospirillales > Azospirillaceae > Arenibaculum > Arenibaculum pallidiluteum. The sequence goes on along the minus strand of NZ_JAFIQU010000001.1, from coordinate 272,979 downwards.
CTGCATGGTCGCCTTGCCGAGCACGGCCGAGATCTGGACCGGGATGTCATAGACGGCCTCCAGGTCCTTGCTGACCGCGCCGCCTTCGAATTCGCCGACATCGCCGCGACCGGCGTCGAGCTCGTCGAGCGTGAAGCTGTCCTTGGTAGCCATCTGGGAACTCCTGTCGCCCCGGATCGGGGCGTTGCGATCGTGACGTTACGGCGCCGCCAGCGCTTCTTCGGCGCTGTCGGCCGGGGCCGGTTCGGCCGTGCGTGCGGCCCGGGGCGCGGGATCCGCTGCCTCGGCTCCGCAGCCGGGCATGGCGGGCGATGCAGGATCGGACGATCCTGCGGCCTGGGGCAGCCGGGATGCCGCGCGGTCGATGTCGCGCCAGATCCGTTCACCGGAGCGCTCGACGCCACCTTCGGCCCATTCGATGCGGCAGTCGCCATAGCCCAGCGCCGGATCGGCGAGCAGCACGACACGGCCCTGGAAGCCGCGGGCGGTGGTCAGCGCATCCATGCGCGCCGCCACCTCCTCCAGCATCTCGTCGGCGACCCGGACCACGAGGCGGGGCTCGTCGATCATCTCGGCGGCCGTGGTGGCGATCATGGCCTCGATCTCGGCCAGCGCGTGCCGGCGAGCCACCTGCGGCAGCAGCTTGCGCGCGATCGCAAGGCCGATCTGGACGGCGGCCTCGCGGCGCTCGGCGGTCTGCGCCTCCAGCGGGACGACGAGCCGGGCCAGCACCGCCTCGATGGCGGCGAGCGATGCCGCCGTGCGGGAGGCGGCCGCTGCTTCGGCGGCTGCCTTGCCGGCGGCGAAGCCGTCGCCGTAGCCGTCCTCGTGCGCCTGCAGGAGGTCGGCCTGGCTGAAGGTCGGCTCGGGCGGCGGCAGCTCCTCGACGGGCTCCGGTTCCGGCTTGGGCGGCGGGGGCGGGGGCGCCGGCATCGCCTCGAAGGGCCGGAACCCGTCGTCAAAGGAGGTCTCGAAAAGGAACCTGCGGGTGGTCGACATGGCGGAGGCCCTAACGCACGGCCGCTGCGGGCGACGCCCGGCGGCCCGCCGGCGCGGCGGAAGCGGATCGGACGCGCCTCGCGTGCGGCGGCGGAGCATGACGGAGTGCGGGCATCCTCAACTCACGTCTCCTGGTAGAGCCAGTTGCGGATGATCGAGACCGCCTCTTCGGGGTGCTTCTCCACGATCTCGCCGACCTTGCGCAGCGAGGAGGCGCGCACGCGGCCCTCGACGCGGTTGATGTCGATCATCTGCTCGAGCTCGTCGCCCATGGCGGCGTCCTCCAGCGCGAGATCCTGGGCCAGCGCCCCGGGGCCCATAAGCTGCGGCTGCGCCGCGCTCTGGTCGGTCAGCAGGCGCTCGGCCTCCTCCTCCTCGGCGACCTCCTGGCTGCGCTCGAAGGCGCGGGCCATCAGCGGCCGGATCACGAGCAGGATCACGAGCACGGCGACAATCGCGAGCACCGCCATCTCGGCGATCCGGAAGAGGTCGTCCCGCTGCATGCCGAGGAATGTGGTGCCGGCATCGGCGGCGAACTCGCCCTCCGGCGCGGCGAAGCGCATGTTCACGACCTCGATCGTGTCGCCCCGCACGGGGTCGGCCCCGATTGCCGAGCGCACCAGCGCCTCGATCTGGCGCATCTCCTCGGGCGGGCGGGCGACGTACTCGGTCTGCCCGCCCTCGGCCGTGCGGTAGGTGCCGTCCACCAGCACCGCGACGGAAAGCCTGCGCACCTGTCCGGTCTCGCGGACGTGGTTACGCGTCGTCCGGCTGATCTCGTAGTTGATCGTCTCCTCGTTGCGCGCCCCCCGGGTGCGCGAGGTCGCGTTGTCGGCCGAGGCGGAGTCCTCCGCGGTCGGCAGGTTGTTGGCGACCGTGACGGCGTCGATGTTGTTGCGCTCGGTGGAGTCGTTGTTCTCGTTGACCGTCTGGGTCGAGCGGACGACCTGGCTGTCGGGATCGAAGATCTCGGAACTCGTGACGATCCGATCGAAGTCGAGATCGGCCGAGACCTCCGCGCGGACCTTCCCGAAGCCGAGCGTGCGGGACAGCAGGTCCTCGATGGTCCGTGCTGCGCGCTGCTCGTAGGCGAGCCGCCGCTCCTGGGCCGTCGCCTGCATCTGGTCCTCGTTCTCGGCGCCAGTGCCGCGGGCGAGCAGCGAGCCCTTGTCGTCGACGATGGAGACGCGGTCCGGCTGCATCTGCGGCACGGCGGCCGCGATCAGGTGCTGGATCGACTGGATTTGCTCGCGGCCGGGCCGGGCGCCTGGGCGCAGCTTCAGGAACACGCTGGCGGTGGCGGCCTGGGTCTCGCGCGAGAACATCTCGCGCTTGGGCAGGACCAGATGGACCCGCGCCTGCTGCACGCCAGAGACGGTCTGGATCGTGCGCGCCAGCTCGCCTTCAAGGGCGCGCAGGTGGTTGATGTTCTGCACGAAGGCGGTGGTGCCGAACCCCTCGGGCTTGTCGAAGATCTCGTAGCCGATGGAGCCGCCGGAGGGCAGGCCGGCCTGCGCCATGCTCATGCGCAGGCGGCCGACCTGCTCGGCCGGTACCGAGATTCGCGTGCCGTCGGGGGAGACCTGGAAGGGAACCTGCATCTGCTCGAGCTTCTGGGCGATCGCGCCACCGTCGGCGCGATCGAGCTCGCCATAGAGCAGGGCCATCTCCTTGGTACTGGAGAGCCTCGTGGTCAGATAGACGAAGAACCCGATCAGCCCGAGCGCGACGATCCCCATCGCCGCAAGGCGGACGGGGCCGAGGTTCCTCAAAGTCTGGAGCAGGTTGTTCACGCGCAATCCCCGGACGGAGGCGGATGGTCCGGCCCGCGCGGCGAAGGCCGCGGGTCCTCCCTCCGACCGCGAGAAAGGGTAGTAATCTTTTCGTGAATAAGGCGTTAACGGCTAGGCAAGTCCTGCCTAGCGGCGCCCTTTCGCGTCATGCCGCGCAAGGCGTCGGGCGGTGGCTGAACTCGGATCGAGGCCCCTCCGGCGGGAGGTTGGCAGGAATGCGCGGCGCCGCCCGCGCGATGGTCCTCAGGCGATGGCGGTCACTCCGCCGGGCCGGACTTCCCGAGCCCGGCACGATAGTCCTGCAGCCGCGTCGCGCGCAGTCCACGAACGCCATGGCTGTCGATCAGCCGCTGCCAGGAAAGGAATTCCTCGACGGACAGGGTATACCTGCGGCAGGCTTCCTCGAGGCTGATCAGCCCGCTGCGGACTCCGGCCACGACCTCGGCCTTGCGGCGCATCACCCAACGTTTCGTGTCGGGGGGCGGCAAGTCGGCCTCTGTCATGTCGTCCGCAGGGAGATCGCCCAAGGCGTCCCCTGCATCGTTCAAAATCGCTGTCATCAGAGAGACAACCTCGCGGTTCATTCTCCTGGTCCGCACTGCCGGGAGTATGCGAACCGCGATTTAATAAAACCCTAATTTCCCCCTATCGAAGGAGGTATGGGCGCGATGAGCGCCATGCCTTCCATGCGGCCCTTCTGCGGAGGAGGCCGGTGCTGCAATGGCGGAAATCCTCGCCTTCGACCGTCACTCGGCACGTGCGCACGCGATCGCCGAGGTATCGCCAAGTCGCGATGGAGGTTCTGCAGTCAATCGATAGGTTTAACCCAAATTGCCTGAGGATTGTGCGTCGAGTGCCGTTGCGGAAGGCGAATGGAACCGTCGTCGGATCGGGGGCGCCATCAGGATTTCTGCCGCCTTAAAGCGCGTCACGCCGCCGCGTTAAGGATTTGTAGAGAAACTTGACAACTCCCCTGCTTCTGCTCATCTTTTAGTTCGAGGTATCCTATGGACCCGAAACGGCCATGATCGCGGCAGTCAGATCCAGCAGCGGGGACACGGCATTGGCGCCGCTGGCGCCCGGGCTCGCGCCGCCGTCCGGGGCGTCCGACGCGCTGCCGGATCCCGACAAGCTGCCCGAGGGGGCGGGATCGAACGGCCCTTACTATAGCCCGGTGGTCCGTCTGGACGCGGAGTCCCACCGCACCGTGATCACGTTCCGAGACGTCAATACCGGCGACGTGACAATCCAGTACCCGACCGAGCGGCAGCTCGAGGCGTATCGGGCCTCGGTCCGCCAGCGCCAGCAGCAGGAGGCCGAGCAGGCCCTGGAACGCATCTTCGGCAAGGATGGCGCCAAGCCGGGGGAGGTGCCCGGCACCGCGGCCGGCGGCGTCGACACGCACCGCGACGCGGCGGGGACGTCCGGTGGCGAGATCGAGCCCGGCACGGCGTCCGGACCTTCCGCCGGAACGCCGGTGACATCCCGTGCGAGCCTTACGGCCTGATGGCTGCGCGGCAAGGATGTTGAAAAGAGAACGGCGGCTCCCAGGGGGAGCCGCCGTTTCCGTATGAACCCGTCTACTTTCGATGCTCAGGCCGCGGCTTCTGCCGTCGCCGGGAAGTCGCGCACGACTGCGTCGTCGAAATCGATGAGATGGCGGCAGATCTCCAGGGCGCTGGCGTTGTCGCCCAGCCGGGCGAACTCGGCAATCAGCGCCAGGCTCTTCAGGACGGGCACCAGCGTGCTGTTCTCGGCGCGGTCGTCGATGAGCGCCATGAGGTCGCGGCGGTAAGCCTCGCCATTGGTGGGGTCCAGGCTCATGGCCTGGAGGATGAAGTAGATCCGCTTCGTCGCCGTGTTCGCCTGCGCAACGTCTTTCAGGAGCTGCGCCCGCGTGACCACCTTGGCGGAGGCCGGCACCATAAGCTCTCCACCCTCCAACCGGATTGGGGTGCCGTTCACCAGCACGGTCTCGCCGGCCTTGAGGGGCAACTTCTTCAGCTCGATGGAATCGATCATGACCACGCCTGCTCCTGAATGGTCCCGGGGCGCGCCGGCCATCGGCTCCCCTGCTTGGATCTTCACGGGAAATCCAAGATCAATATGCTCCAAAATGGGTAATACATCAAGATAGGAGCCGGGAGGGGCGCTGTCTTCACGGCGCATTATTGTCTCAACTCATGCGCGGCGGATCGCCGCGCATGGTTTTCATGGAACGCGCGCGCTCCTCGTCCCGCCGGGCTCGGCGGGACTGGTCTCGGGTTCATGCCGAACGCCGGCTACGAACCCGTCTCCCGGCCTCATTCCGTGCCGAGATCCCCCAGATGTGCAGGCCTGCTCCAGCGCACGGCCGGGTCCGGGATGTGGGCCGGCGGCTCCGCCGTACCACGCCATGCGCAGCCCATGATCTGCGCGGTGTCGTAGATCCGCGTGCGCCATCCGAGACGCTGCAGCACCCGCAGCCCTTCGGCGGCGGCCGGTGCGGCGAGGCCATGGATGAGCACCAGCGCATCGGCCTGTGCCCAGCGCGCGCATTCAGCCGCATGCCCTGAAACCGCATCGTCGCCAGGGCACGAGATGAAGAAGAGGGACCAGCGGCGTCCCTCGCGCTCCGCGAGCGTCCGTACGGTCGCGGGACTCTCGCCCGGCAGAAACGAGACCTGGGCATCCGGGAGGCCGACCAGCGCCTGGCGCGCGGTGTCGATCTGCAGGGGCTCGGCGAGACCGGGATCGATCGTGTCGAGAACGACACCGGCCGCGGCGAGGTGGAAGGTCGACCAGCCAAACCAGAAGCCGATCTCCAGCGCGGGGCGGCCGGCATAGGGCAAGGCGGCGTTATGCAGCAGATGCGCCTCGTCCCGGGTCAGGAATCCGGTATCCGGCTTGCGGATGTCGACGTACCAGCCGTGAGGGATGTCGCGGCGGATCCAGGGTGAGCTCGCGGCCCCCCTGGAGCCGCGCCACAGAAACGGGAAATGCGCGTCCGCTCGGATCCTGCGCAGCCCTGGAGAGACGTAGTCGTCGGGAGGGAAAAGGCCGATGCGGATGAAGTCGCCCATCTGGCCATAGGTCCGGGTCTCGCGGAAAAGCGTGTCTGCGCGGGCCTTTCCCGCCGCACCCACGGCTTCGCGCTCGGCCGTCTCCGCCTTCCAGCGGGACAGCACGCGTGCGAGCTCCATGACGGTCTCCTTCGGCGTGCGGTTCGGATCCGACAGCAGGGCTCCGGTACCGCCGGCCAACGCCTCGGGGATACCGCTCACCGCGGTCGCGACGACCGGCACGCCCTTGGCCATGGCCTCCAGCACGGCCAGGGGCATTCCTTCGCGCTCGGAGGGCAGCAGGAAGATGTCGGCTGCGTCCAGGCAGTCGGCGATATCCGAACGGCGGCCGACGAGGCGCACGTGGTCGCGGCAGCCGAGCTCGTCCAGCGCGTCCTCGAGCTGCAGCGCGAAGGGCGTCACGGCGCCGGCCCAGACGAAATAGAGCCCGTCGAGGAGATTGGCCTCCTTCAGCACGTAAAGCGCCTGGAGCTGGTACTGGAAGCCCTTGCGCGGCTCGATCTGCGCGGCGGTGAAGACGAGGGTCGCGTCCTGCGGCACCCGCCATTCGTCGCGCAGGGCCCGGCGCGTTGCCGCCGATCGCGGCGCAAAGAAGGAGTCCGGCCGCCCGTTGTAGACGACCCGCACGTCCGGCAGGTCGAAGATATCCCGCAGCAGGCCCGCGTTCTCCTCGGAGACGCAGACGACGAAGGCGGCCTGCCGCAGCACGGCCGTGATCTTGGCTCTCACGTCCGGCAGTTTCGCCGCCTGGGTGTCAGGGGCCACGTAGTGCTTGACCACGCCGAATCGGATGTCGAGGAAGGCGCAGGCCTCCTTGGCCGCGACCAGCGATTCCGGCAGGCAGTCCGAGAACAGGACGAAGTCCGGTCTTTCCTCCATCAGCACTGCGGCGGGGAAGGCGCGGTCGCGGTAGCTGTGGCCGAGCAGCGCGAGGGGGTCGTAGCCGAAATGCCGGTGGCGGATCCCGACGGCTTCCCGATGGTCGACGGCGGCGGTCCTTTGCGCAGGCTGGACGTACACGACCTCGAAGTCCTGCGCGTGCAGTGCCAGCGCCAAGCGGTGCGTGTACTCGGCCGCGCCGCCATGGCCGTAGTCGTCGGTGACGATCAGGACCTTCGTCTTCATCGGGCGTGTTCCCCCAGCTCCGGTGCAGGGTGTGGGGGGCGTCGGAAAGGAACCGTTAACGATGCCCCGGCCCTATGCGGGCCCCAGCAGCGCCGCGACGAATGCGTCCGGGCTGTTGCGCATGCGGCAGGGCTCTGCGGCCGGGCGCGCACCGGCCGCCAGTGCGTCATAGCCTTCGGCAAGGCGTCGGATGCCGTCCCAGACGGCCGCAGGGGTGTTCTCGGCGCGCACCCCGGTCCCGCCGAGATGGTCGAGTTCCTTGTCCAGCCATGTGCCGGCGGTGACCAGCACGGGCTTGCCCAAGCCGACGGCCTCGACCAGGATCCTCGAGCTGCGCAGCTCGTAGGCCGCGGGCTCGTAGGGCAGCAGCAGCGCATCCGCCGCGCCCATGAGCTGCCAGTACCGCTCCGTCGAGACGGTCTCGTTCACCAGGATGTCGGATGGCAGCGCCCGGCGCAGCCCGTCGATGAAGCCGGCGTCCTGGATGCCGCTGGTCTGGATCACGAAGCGGAGGGGAAGGGCGCTGCGCCCGCGATTCTCGACGAGTGCTCGGACCAGCGCGTCGAAGCCCTTCTCCAGGCGTGGCTCGCCGAGATACGCGAAGGTCAGCGGCTCGCCCGGTGTCCGCGCCCGGGCCGGCTCGGCCGGAAAGATGATTGGCATCGGAAGCTGGCGCACCGCCACTCCCGCCAAATTCTCCAGATAGCGGCTGAGGACGCCGCTGTCCGAGAAGAAGCCCACGCGGTTGTCGCCGTCCTCCATCCAGGCCGCCATCGCGCGGCGCTGCATCTCGATGGACAGCGCCCTGTCCCGGCTGTGCAGGCGGAACCAGGGGGGGAACATGAACTGGATCGCGACCCGCGGCCAGGGCCGGGGCAGGTCCCGATACCAGCGCAGAAGGCCGAGGATCTGGTCGTATGTCGCGGTGTGCGCGAGCACCACGTCCTCCTCATCGAAGGAGAAGGGGGCATGGCTGCGCATGTTCTGCTCGAAGGCCGAGCCGTGCAGGTAGTTGGTGACGACCGGGATGTCGAGCTCGTGCGCGGCGGGGCGCAGATAGGTCCCGATCTCGAAGCAGCGGACCGCGTCCAGCGCTTCCAGGATGGAGGGGGCGCAGTTGGCGTTGGCGAGCACGCGTGTCGCGACGCCGCGCCGTCGGGAGACCTCCAGGATCGCCTGATTGTAGCCGAAATGGTGGCCCGAGAAGTCGATCAGCGCGGGGTCGAGGATCAGCAGGCGCATGGCTTCGGGGCTTTCGCGGACGGGCGGTCCGTGCGCCCGGCCACGATGGAAATCGAAGATTGGTAAAGAAGTCGTGGAGATGCCGCGCAGGCCCGTGGTCGGAACTCAGCCGCCGGTCCCGCGTGCCGCCAGCGCGGCCTCCAGGAAGTCCTCGATAGCGCGGATGGACGCCGCGTCCTCAAACAGGCGGTCGACGCGCGCAAGGATCGCCGCCCGCGCCGCCTTCCGCGCGGCAGGATCGGTGCCCAGGCGCAGGGCGATCTCCAGATAGTCCGCGACGTCGCGCGCGACGAGATCCTCGTATCCCATGAGCCGGTAGAAGCCGTGGGTGTGGCGGCCGCGCATGAAGGCGCCCGGCCAGGTGACGATCGGCGTTCCCAGCGAAAGCGCCTCGAGGCTGGTGTTGCCCCCGGAATAGTGGAGAGGGTCGAGCATCACGTCGCCCAGACCCATGACGTTCAGGAAGTCGACGCTGGGCATGCGGCCGAGGATCTGGAAGCGCGGCCGCAGGTCCTTGCCGGCGGTGGTGCTGATCCGCCGCATCAGCAGCTCGGCCACCATCCGGTCCTGGGTGTTCACGAGGACGACCAGGGCGCGCGGGTCACGGCGCAGCAGGGCGATCAGCAGGTCGTCGAAGTCCGGGTGGATCTTGAAAAGGCTCTGCGGGCAGACGTAGAGCGTCGCCTCCTCCGGCAGGCCGAACGCGGCGCGCGGCTTCATGGGCTCGGGCGGCCGGGGCTTCGGATAGAACAGCGTCGTCCCCGGCAGGCGGGCGAGCTTTTCGCTGTAGTGCGCCTCCGCGTCGGGCGGCTCCATGGCACCGCAGCTCAGGAAGTGGTCGAGGTTGGGGATGCCCGTGGTGTCCGGATGGCCCCAGGTCAGCGTCTGCAGCGGGGCGAGCCGCGCATAGGCCAGGAAATAGGTCAGCGCGGCCATGCCGACATCCGCGTAGTAGAGGATGTCGAGCTCGAGCGCCGCGATGCGCCGCTGCGCGAGGAACAGGTCGTGCGGGATCTCGACGATGCGGTCCGCGGCCGAAGTGAAAGCCGTCCTGACCTGGTCGGGCGGCACGGGGGGCGTGATCACCACGACTTCGAAGCGCCGCCGGTCGAGATGCTGCACCAGGCCCAGGTTCAGGAGCCCGATCGTGTGATGATAGAAGTGCTGTGAGATCACGCCGATCCGGATCCGCCGGCCGGCGGACGGCGTCCAGCGCGCGCAATGCGGCGCCTCGAAGCCCAGGGCGGGGCAGGCCGACAGGTAGAATCGTGCGATGCGCTCCTGCAGCGGACGGTCATCGCATGCGTGATAGGCCAGGTAGAAGGCGCCCTGCACCTCGGCGTCGAGAGGGTCGGGCAGCCGCGCGCCAGTGGCGGCGAGTGCGTCAAGCCGGCTTGCCATGTCTTCGCGCACGCTTGCGATCTGGCTCCGGTCGGTGGGAATCACGGGCAGCGCCAGGGCGCGCCTCAGCGCGATCCCGATGCCGGAGGCGAGCCGCTCGGCCCGGTCGTAGCAGACCATGGCGTCGTCGTAGAGGCCGCGATCCTGCTGGCAGCCCGCCAGGGCGATCCAGGCCGGCCGGAAGTCCGGCGCGAGCGCAAGAGCGTGGCGCAGCACGCGCGCGGCCTTGTCGGCCTGCCGCTCGTGGATGAGGCCGGCATGCATGGGCAGCCAGGCATCCAGCATGGCCGGGTCGATGATCAGGGCGCGCGCCAGTAGCGCAAGGCCCAGGCGGCGGCGCCCCAGCGAGAGCTGGACCCGGCCGAGCAGCTGATAGGCCCAGGGGTGCCCGGGGTCCGCGACGACGGCGCGCGTCAGCGCGGTCTCGGCCTCGCGGGTTCGGTGGGCCTTCAGCAGCGCCAGGCCCTGCATGCGCAGCACGCCGCCGTCCCAGGGCGCGAAGCGCAGCGCCCTGCCCAGCGCGTCGGCGGCGGCCGACGGGGCGGTCTCGGCCAGCGCGTTCCCGAGCCCCGACCAAGCTTCGGCCGAGGATGGCGCGCGGACGAGCGCGCGGCGGAACGCGTCCGCCGCGCCGTCTCCGTCGCCCGCCATCAGGAGCAGCCGGCCGGCCGCCGTGCAGGAGGTCGCATCCGCCGGCAGGATGGCTGCCCGTCGGGCATGGAGGTCGGCCGCGCGCCGCAGCTCGCCGCCCAGCGCCTCGGCTTCGGCGGCAAGGAGCAGGTAGTCTGGGTCCTCGCCGCCGAGGGCGAGGGCCGCGGCGGCGTGCTGCCGGGCCTCGGCCACGGCGCCGCGGGCCAGCGCTGCGCCCGCGAGCATGTAGTGCGGCTCGGGCCGGGCGGGGTCCTGCGCGGCCGCCGCGCGGTAGTGCGCCTCGGCGCGGGCGAGGTCGCCGAGCTGGTGGAACCTGCCGCCGAGCGACAGGAGCTCCTGGAAGGTAGCGGCCATAGATGCGTTCCGCGCGTGGGCACCGCCCATGCGGACGGCGTCGCGGGACTATGCCAGCCGCGCCACGGCGGCGGAAGCTCGGACGGGGTGCGGTCCTGCGCCAGCGAGGCGCCGGCTTCGGGGCCGCGCGGGCGGCAAATCCTGCGCCCAGGCCGGCAAAACATGCCGCCCGCCCCCCGCTCCGACCCGTGCCGGGGCGCTGAAAGCCGCGCCAGGCTTAGCCTGAGGCTCTGGTACGACGATTGCTTCCCCCTCTGGCGGGGCCGCGCTGCGGCAACCCGGATCGGGGAGAGGACCATGGGTCTCGACGTTTCGCTTCGACATGCCCTTTCGGGCCTGGGCGTCGCGCAGAAACACATGGAGGTCGTCTCCCGCAACATCTCCAACACCGATACCCCGGGCTACACGCGCAAGGTCGCCCAGCAGGCGACGCAGGTCGTAAACGGCCAGTCCTACGGCGTCGACATTACGGGGATACAGCGCACCATCGACCAGTACCTCCAGAAGGAGGTTCTGCGGCGGGACAGCGATGTGACCGCCCTGTCGGTGACGGAGAGCTATCTGAAGCGGGTCGAGGAGCTGCACGGCAGCCCGACCGCCGAGACCTCGCTCGCGAGCCAGATCTCGAAGATGCGCAACGGCTTCCTGACTCTCGCGGATTCGCCGGACTCCGAACTGCTCCAGCAGAAGCTGATCGACGATGCGCAGACGCTGGCGCACACCTTTAACCAGCTCAGCAAGACTATCACGGACCTGCGCAACCAGGCGCACCAGGAGATCATCTCGGCGGTCGGCGAGCTGAACGCCAACCTCGGCATCGTCGCCGACCTGAACAAGAACATCTCCGCCGCCAGCGGGCTCAACGTCGACCAGCCCGATCTCGAGGACAAGCGCGACATCGCGCTGCGCGAGATCGCGAACCTGATCGACGTCAACTACTACAAGGGCGGGGACGGAGCCTACGGAATCTCGACGGGCGACGGACGGTTCGCGCTGCTCGAAGGCACGAAGCAAACCGTCAGCGTCGCCAATGCGACCCTCCAGCCCTCGAGCTACTACGGCGGTGCTGGCACCGTGCCCGGCATCATGATGACCGCGGTTCCCGCCGCGCAGGACGTCACGGGCAGCCTCCAGGGCGGCAAGATCGGCGCGCTGATCGAACTGCGCGACGAAACCCTGCCGAAGATGCAGGCGCAGCTTGACGAGCTCGCGCAGGAACTGGCGCTGCGCTTCTCCATGTCCGGCGTCCGCCTGTTCGCCGGCGCCGACACGACGATCCCCGCGGACAACCCGGTGCCCGTCACGCCGCCGAGCCTGAACACGGGCTTCGCCGCGCAGATCCAGGTCCCGGATCTCGTGAAGAACAATCCACGCCTGCTGCGCGACGGCACCGGCTGGAACGCCTCGCCCGCCGCCTATGACTCCGCTGGCGGCCATTTCGTCGCGCTCGATGCCGGAACCGCGCTTGGCGCGGCCCCGCCGACGCCGCCCTCCGCAGGCGGAACGGACCCTGGACCGGCGACCAAGGGCGACAGCAGTGTGATCCGCAACCTCCTCAGCAAGGTTTTCGACACGGCGGATCCGGTCTTCGAGACCAGCGTCACCGCCGTCGGCCCTCCGGCGACTTATGGCACGACGACGGCGACCTTCGAGAACACGTCGCTTGGACCCGACGGAACGATCGAGACGTCGCTGCCGCTCGGCCTGACGCTAGGCCAGACGGCCACGGAGCTCGTGAGCTGGCAGGCCAACGAGCGTGCGCGCGTCACGAACGCGAAGACGGTCGCGGAGGATGTCCGCGACCATTTCGACCAGCGCATGTCCGACCAGTCGGGGGTCAACCTCGACGAGGAGATCTCCCTGCTGGTGCAGCTTCAGCGCTCCTATTCGAGCGCCGCGCGGGTCATCACCACCAACCGCGAGATGTTCTCCGAGCTGATCCAGCTCGTTGGCTGAGGCCCTGAAGGAGAAACGCCATGACCTCGATCTCGACCAGCGGCCAGTACCTCCGGATGCGGGCGCACAACCTGGACGTCCAGCAGCGCCTGACCGAGCTGCGCGACCAGGTCGCGACCCAGAAGAAGTCGACGACCTATGGCGGGCTGGGCACCGACGCGCGGGTCTCCATCAGTGTCCGTTCCGAGATCACCGAGTACAAGAGCTACCTGTCGAACATCGACACGGCTCGGCTCCGCCTGCAGTCGACGGTCTCGACCATGGAGCGGATCGGCCAGATCGGCGAGGACATAAACCTCGAGATCACGAAGCTGCAGAGTGACCCGAATGCCGATCCTGCCGTGGTCAAGTCGATCGCCCAGCGCGCCTATGACGAGCTCGTTGGGCTCTTCAACACGCGCGTAAACGGCGAATACGTCCTCAGCGGGTCCGACAAGGCCAACCCGCCGCTGCCCGAGGCAAAGGCGCGCACTCTCTTCGGCAATATCGCCACCGACATGGGGACCGCGGCCTCCGACCCGCTCCAGAACCCGGCTGCGGCTCATGCGCAGACCAAGACGCGGGCCTGGACGGATCTCTTCTCGGACAACCTCGAAGATCCCGCCGACATCGTCCAGCAGTCAAAGGCGCGCGTGGACCGTGGGGTCGATGTGACCTATGGCGTCCTGGCTACCAACGGCACTCCCGCGAACGGCGCGGTTCCCGCCGGAGATCTCCCGTACTTCCGCGAGATCCTGCGCGAGGTGGCGGCGATCGCGAACCTGCCGAGCCCGACCGACGAGACCGAAAAGGCCAACCTGAAGCAGTACCTGTCCCAGGTCGGCCAGTCACTTGGTTCTGCCGTGACCCAGGTGGACACAGAGGTCGGAAAGCTCGGCACCGCGATGAAGCGCATGGAGCAGATCGGCACGCGCCACAAGGATCTCGACGTCGTGCTCCAGCGAAGCGTCGGCGATGTCGAGGATGTCGACATGGCCGAGGCGATCACGCGGCTGCAACTCGCGCAGACCCAACTCGAGGCCTCGTTCCGCGTCACCGCGTCGCTGAACCAGACCAACCTCAATGATTTCCTGTGACGGAGGCCGGCGTGACAGCGCTGCCGTCCCGCCGTCACGGCAAGACCTTTGGCCCGGCGCCAACCAGCGCCGCAGAGCCCGGAAGAACGGTCGGTCGGATGCGTCGGATGTTAAGCGTTAATTAACAGATCATCCGAAAGATCGTAGCGGTGGCAGAAGCCCACGTTTGATCCAAAATGGAGACCTAATCATGTCGAACTCTATCAACACCAACGTCGGCGCGATGGTTGCCCTGCGCAACCTGAACAACGTGTCCGACGCCCTGTCGACGACCAACAAGCGGATCAGCACCGGCTACAACGTCTCCGACGCCTATGACGACGGTGCGTCCTACGCGGTCGCCGAGGGCCTGCGCGGCGACATGGCGGCTCTGAACGCCGTGAACGAGCGCCTCTCGGTCGGCAAGGGCATGATCGACGTCGCCGTCAAGGCCGGCGAGAACATCTCCAAGGCCCTGACCGAAGTCCGTACGGTTCTCACCAAGCTGGCCGACCAGGCCATGACCGGTGCGGACCGCACGAACTACGAGAACCAGTACAACACGCTCAAGAACGACATCTACAACTTCATCAACGACGCCCAGTACAACAACATCACGCTCATCGGGAGCGGCGCCTCCAACCAGTCGCTGATCTCCAACGTCTCGGGCGGCAACATCACCGTCTCCGCCCAGGACATGATGGCGAAGGTGTACAACTCGCTGACCTCGGCGAGCACCTACTCGGCCGCGGCGACCCTCATCGGCACCAGCGGTGGCCTCGGCGCAGCCGAGACCAACCTGGGTATCTCGATGAACCAGCTGGCGGCGGACGCCCGGCGCATCGGCAACCAGATCAACTTCAACAAGGCGATCTCTGACGCCACGAAGACTGGTATGGGTGCCATCGTCGACGCCGACCTCGCGAAGGAAAGCGCGATGCTGCAGTCCCTGCAGGTCAAGCAGCAGCTTGCCTCGCAGGCCCTGTCCATCGCGAACCAGGCTCCGCAGTCTCTGCTCGGCCTGTTCCGGTAAGCGGGTTAGCCGTCCCTTCCCGGTCACACGGGAAGGGACGGCCTTTCCTCATTCTTCATTCATTCTGCTGTTTGCTTCTTTTCGACCTTTCACCATCCGAGATCATCGGGCCGCGACATGAATTCGAAGATCAACGCCTACCGGCAGGCCGCCTCCATGAAGACCGACTACCGGTCGCAGGAGGCCAACCTCTTCAAGCGCATCACCTACGCGCTGCAGCAGGGAAAGCTTCGCACCGGAGGCATGGACCTCGTCCGGGCCGCATCCGACAACAAGCTGCTTTGGATGGGCGTGATCAACGCCGTGTCGGATGACGCCAACCAGCTTCCGCCCGCCTTGCGCACGCAGCTGATCACCATTGGCCGCGCCGTGATCAAGGAGATCGACGAGAACATCACCGGCAACCTGGATGTGGATTTCCTGATCGAGATCAACAACCAGATCATCGAAGGGCTGATGAGCAGCGCCATCCCCGCGGTGCAGCCGGAGAAGACTGCACCCTAATCCCGATCGCCGAGGAGGCGCCGTCATGGCTACGCTCACGGGTCTCGGATCGTCCGCCTTCACCCTCTTCAAAATGGTGGAGAAGCAGGGCTCGACCGCTGTCGAGCGCCACAGCAAGGACCCGGCCGTGACGCGCGAGGTGCAGTACTTCCGCGAGAAGGTCGGCTCGCTGAAGAGTGTCGACGACATCTTCAGCGACTACCGCATGATGAGCTTCGTCCTGAAGGCCTCGAACCTCGAGGACGAGATCCCGTTCCCGGGCCGGGCCAAGCGCGCCCTTACCGAGCGCGCGGACAACACAGACGCCCTCATGAACCGGCTGACCGACAAGCGGTTCAAGGCAGCGGCCGAGGCGCTGAAATTCGCGGAGACCGGGCTCAGCACGCTCAAAAATCCCGAGACGATCGAGAAGCTCGTCAGCAGCTATGCCAAGATCAGCTACGAGAAGACGCTCGGCCTCGAGAACATCGCTGTTCCCAAGGCCAGGTACTTCCAGGAGAAGATCGGTCAGGTCGAGAACTACTACGACATTCTCGGCGACAAGATCCTGCGCGACGTGGTGACGACGGCCCTGAACATCCCGCAGGAGCTCGCCTTCCAAGAGGTCGAGACCCAGGCCGCGGCGCTCGAGGCCCGTATCAAGCTCGACGATCTCAAGGATCCGGACACGGTCGCAAAGTTCACACAGCGCTATCTCATCATGATGGACCAGAAGAACATGGAAACCAATGGCGGGGGCCAGTCGTGGCTTCTGAACCTGTTCGCCTGATCCGCGCCCGTCTCACCCCACGATCTTGCGTCCGGCGCCCGTTGCGCGGCTGCGATGCACGGAGCTTCCGTCATGTCCGTTGACACCATCACCGCATCCCCCGCCGCCATGGAGCGTGGGCGGGCGCTGCTCTCCCAGGGCGATTTCGCCGGCGCGCTGATCGAGGCCGAGCAGGCGGTCGCGGCCGCGCCGAAGGACCGGGAGGCGCTGCTGCTTCGCGCCGACTGCGCCCTGGCGCTGGGAGATGTCTACCGCTCCGCCGACGACCTGAACCAGATCGTAATGAACGGCGACGCCGATCCGATGCTGCTCGACCGTCTTGGCGCGCACCTGCAGGAGCTCAAGCTCTACGACCAGGCGGTGGTCTGCCACGTCCGCGCCATCAACGGCGCCGCACCCGAGCACATGCCACAGCTCTACATCAATCTCGGCCGCGCCATGATGGGGCAGGGCAACCACAAGGCCGCCGTCGAGCTATTCGAGACGGTGCTCGGCGCCGTGCCGGACTCGGCCGATGCTGCGCTGAACCTGTCGGGAGCCCTGCTGTCGCTCAAGGATTATGCCGGTGCCGCCGAGGCCTGCCGCAAGGCCATCGCGTCGAAGCCCACGACCGCCCTCTACCACAATCTCGGCATCGCCCTGCACATGCAGTCGGGGCAGCGCGAGCAGGCGGCCGAGGCCTTCCGCAAGGCGCTGGAGCTCGACCCGTCCAACACGGGTTCGGCTCACATGCTCTCGGTCGCCTCGGGCGAGGCCATGGAGGCGGTTCCCGGCGCGCTGGTCGCGAACACCTTCGACGGCTATGCCAGCTACTACGACAAGGACGTCACCGAGAAGCTGCGCTACCGTGTCCCCGGCCTGATCCGCCGCGCGCTGACCGATCCCTTCTACGGCAAACGCCGCTATCAGGCGATCCTCGACCTCGGCTGCGGCACCGGCCTCGTCGGCGTGATGGTGCACGACGTCACCGATTTCCTGCGCGGCGTCGACGTCTCTCACAACATGCTGATGCAGGCTGTCGGCAAGGAGATCTACCACGAGCTCGAGGAGGCCGACCTCACCAAGAGCCTGGGATCGGACGACCGGCTCTACGACGGCGTGGTGGCCGGCGACGTCTGCGGCTACATCGGCAACCTCGACGCCTTCTTCGCGAACGTCTTCGCGCGCATGCAGCCGGGCGGGCTGTTCGTCTTCTCGGTCGAGCGGCACCCGACGCTGGACTACGCGATGCAGCCGACCGGGCGCTTCGCCCATGGTCGCGACTATGTGCGGCGCGCGCTCGAGGCATGCGGCTTCACCGTGCGCTCCACGGCGCCGGAGCGCCTGCGCATCAATGCCGGCCAACCCGTGGACGGGCTGATCGTCGTCGCGCAGCGGCCGGGCCCCGGCACGGCGGCACCGTCGCCCCTGAACCTCTTCGGCAAGATCTGAGCGCTCACTTCGCGCGGGATGGGGCGCCGCGGCGGCCCGTCCCGCGCGAGCCGTCGGGCGCGGCCCAGGAGAGCCTGGCGCGTTTCAGCGGGGCAGCAGCGGCGCAAGGGCCCGGGGGTCGATCCGGAAATCCCAGAACGCGACCGGCAGCGGTGCCAGTGAGCGCGTGATGTCGCCGGGCACCGCAAGGTGCCGCTGGCCCAGCAGACCGGCCAGCCGGCAGTAGAAGCGGGGCAGGTGGCCGCGTGGGTGCAGCTCGATCAGGGTCGCGCCTGGCGGCGAGAAGGCCATGTTGGTGCAGCCGGCGCCATGCACTGCGAGCACAGTCTCCGCCCCGGCGAACAGGGCGGCCTGATCGTCGAAGGACAGCGTCTCCAGCCGGACCGGCTCGAAGCCGCGTCCCCGCGCCATGTCGAGGATCTCGTCCTCGTTCTCGCAGCGCCGCATGCTGGCATCCCCGCGCAGGATCATGATCCGGCCCGGTAGGTCCCGGCGCGGCTTCATGACGGGGGCGAAGCGTTCACGCAGCCAGGCGAGGACCGGACGCGTCACGTGCGGTGCCATCCAGTCCGGGGCGCCATCGGGACGGCGCGGCCTGTCCGGCAGCACTGCGACGCCGAGTTCCGCATAGCGCGTCAGGCATCCCGACATGGGCGTCTTCAGCCGCTCGGGGTCCAGCCCGGCCAGCTCCAGCATCCGGATCTGAAAGGGGGCCATCCCCGCATTGACGAGGACGGGGCGCCCGGCCGCACCGTCCCAGGATTCGACGGCCGCGAGTCGGGGCAGGTCGTCGATGATCCAGTGATAGTAGTTGGTAGTGCCGCCCAGGAAGAGGGTCGGCTCATCGTCCACCACCTCGGGCGCCTCGGCCGACAGAAGGACCTGCCCGTCCACGCCGTGCGCCCGGTAGTAGTCGCGGTCCCGCGTGCGGAAGGTGCTTGCGAGGTCGAGCGAAGTGCCGTTGCCAGCCACCGCCTGCCAAGTGTCGCCGTGCAGCGCCACGCCCGACAGCAGCAGGCGGTGGTGGACCGCTCCACCCTCCAGCACGAGGGCACCGTCCAGCCGCTCCAGCGGCAGGGCGGGCAGGATCACCTCGTCGGCCGCCGGCGCCCGCGCATAGAGGCGGATGCGCCGCTCGGGCTGGCGGTCCGGCGCGAGGGCCGCCCGTGCCGTACCGGCCGGGCCGAGCGCCGCAGCGGCGCGCCAGCAGCGGACCGCCTCCTCGATACGGCCCGCGGCCTCGTAGGCCCCGGCGAGCAGCGAGAGCGTCGCCGCGTCCCGGGGCGCCAGCCGGGATGCCTCTTCGAGGGCGGCGATGGCGCCCGCGGGATCGCCGGCCTCCATGGCGGCACGGCCGAGGATCCGCTGGGCATCGGCAAGCTGACTGCCGCTCGCGACGAGGCTGCGTGCGAGGTCAACAGCCCCTGCCGCATCGCCCCGGTCCAGGAGCACCGCGGCCAGGGCCGCCAGGCTCGCATGGGCGTCGGGCCGGCCGCTCGCCGCCGCCTCCAGCCGATTCTGCGCCCCGTCAAGCCGGCCCAGGCGCGCGAAGGCAATGCCGAGATTGTGCAGCGCGCCGGAATGGTCGGGCGCCACCGTAAGGGCGCGCTGCAACAGCGCGACCGCCGCCGGGATCTCGTCCTCGTCCCGCTCCATCAGGTCGGCTGCGACCTCGGTCAGGAGCGCGGGGTCCTCGCCATGGATTTCGAAGAGCCGGCGCGCGGCTTCCGCGGCCCCGAGGCCGTCCCCGATCCGGCCGAGGCAGCGTGTCAGCAGCAGCCCGGCCTGCCGGTGTCCGGGGGCGATCGCCAGCGCCGCGCGCATCGCCTCGGCCGCCTCGGCCGGGCGGTCGAGGAACCAAAGGCCGAGCCCGTGAAGGAACGCCATCGCCGCGCTGCGCGGGTCGGCCGCGCGGCCACGGCGCAGCCAACGCTCGGCCCGGCCGGGCTCGTGCGCAAGGAGCAGGAGCTGGCCGACGCCGAAGAGGCTTTCGGCATCGGCGGGATCGGCCTGCAGGGCGTGCTCGTACAGCGCCGCGGCGGTGCGCTGGTCGCCCGCAGCGGCAGCGCCGACCGCCTCGGCCTTGAGCTGCCGGATCGACGCGTCGCTCATGGATGTCCTCCCGCGGGCGCGCCGGCCGTCGCGACGGCATCGCGCAGGAATGTCTCGAAGCCGCGGATCGCCGCCACGT
Organism: Arenibaculum pallidiluteum; assembly: GCF_017355985.1. Classification (GTDB taxonomy): domain Bacteria; phylum Pseudomonadota; class Alphaproteobacteria; order Azospirillales; family Azospirillaceae; genus Arenibaculum; species Arenibaculum pallidiluteum. The sequence goes on along the minus strand of NZ_JAFIQU010000001.1, from coordinate 253,413 downwards.
CGTCAAAAAGGGCAGGGCTCCTCGCGCGGATCGCCGCCACCGCATCGCCGCGGGACCCGCGGCCGAGCGCCAGGGCATGATCCACGTAGCCCGGCCAGTCGGCGGCCACGAGATCCGTCCAGCCCATCAGCGCGTAGAAGCCCGCAGTGTGGCGCCCGCGCATGAAGGTGCCGGGCCAGGTCACGACCGGCACGCCACCGGCGAAGGCCTCGAGCGTCGTGTTGCCGCCGGAGTAGTGCAGCGGGTCCAGCATCGCGTCGGAGAGCTCCATCAGCGCGCGGAAATCGTCGGTGGAAAGGCCTCCGAACATCCGGAGCCTGGGCCGCAGATCGCGCCCCGCCGCGCGCGACAGGCGCCGGGCAAGTCGTTCTGCCACCTCGGCACCCTGGGTGTTCACGAAGGCGAGAACGCCGTCGGGATCGCGGCCGAGGATCTCGGCCAGAACGGCGTCGAAGTCGGGGTGCACCTTGAACAGGCTCTGCGGGCAGAGATAGAGATGCGCCGCGTCGTCGAGACCGAAATGGGCGCGTGCGCGGGGCCGAGGCGGGGGCGGCCGCTCGTAGCGCACCGTCGTGCCGGGGAGCAGCGCCAGCCGCTCGCTGTAATGGGCCTGCGCGCCCGGCGGCTCCATCGCGGCGCAGCTCGCGAACCAGTCGAGGTTGGGAATGCCGGTGGTGTCCGGATGGCCCCAGCCCACGCACTGCACCGGGGCGAGGCGGGCGAAGGCCATGAAGTAGGTCAGCACCGACATGCCGATGTCGGGAAAGTAGAGGATGTCGAGCTCGGCAGCGGCGACGGCCTCGCGCGCCCGGCCTAGATCCGCGGGCAGGTCCACGACGCGATCCGCCGCCGCGGTCACGCGGTCGCGCCAGGGGTCGGGCGGGCGTCGCGGCAGGAACAGCACGGTCTCGAAGGCGCCGCGGTCGATCGTCTCGAGCAATCCGTGGTTCAGCTTCGCAATCGTGTGGGCATGGAGATTCTGCGAGACCATGCCCAGGCGGAGCCGCCGTCCCAGCGGCGGCGTCCAGCCCCGGCAGTGGGCGGCCTCGAAGGCGAGCTCGGGACAGGCCTCCAGGTAGAAAGCGGCCAGCCGCTCCTGCAGCAGCCTGTCGTCCCGCGCGTGATAGGCCAGGTAGAAGGCCGTCTGGCCGACCTCCTGCACGGGGTCGCGCAGCCGGGCACCGGTCCGGGACAGGTCCTCGATGCAGGCGGCGAGCCGCTCGCGTGCCCCGGCGATCTCCGCGAGGCTCTCCGGAATGACGGGCAGCGACAGCGCCTTCTTGAGCAGCAGGGCGGGCGCCGGGGTGATCCGGCACGCCCGCGCGAACCCGCTGCGGGCCTGTTCGGGGCGGCCCCGCTCGAACTCGGCATTGCCCCAGCCGGTCCAGGCGAGGCCGTCGGCGGGAGCCAGGGCGAGCGCATGGCGGAGCGCAGCCGCCGCGTCGTCGGCGCGGCGCAGCTCGCGCAGGGCAGTGCCGAGATTGACCCAGGCCGGCTGCAGCGACGGGTCAAGAGCGAGGGCGTTCCGGTACGCCTCGACGGCGGCCGGCAGCCGCGCACCCGTCTCCAGCGCGTTGCCGAGGTTGAACCAAAGGCCGGCATGGCGTCGGTCGAGCGCCAGTCCCTGCTGGAGCGTCGCGAGCGCCTCCTCGGTCCGGCCCGCCTGCCGCAGGGCGCCACCGAGATTGCACAGCGCGTCCGGCCCCGGGGCCAGACGCGCGGCCTCGGCATAGGCCGCGAGGCAGGCTTCGATGTCGCCGCGGTCCTGCAGCAGCGCGCCGAGATGCGTCCAGGGCCGCGCGTCCGCCGGATCGCAAAGGGCGGCGCGCCGAAGCGCCGATGCCGCCCCGGACGTGCCCTGCAAGGCCAAGCCACGGCCCAGGGCCAGCAGGGAATCCGCATCGCCGGGATCGCGCAGCAACGCCTGCATCGCCCGACCCGCCGCCGCCGCGGCATCGCCCCGGGCGAGCGCGATCTCGGCCAGCAGGTAGTGCGGCGCCGCGAGGCCGGGGGCCAACGCGGCGGCCCTGAGGTACAGCGCCGCCGCCTCGTCCAGCTCGCCTCGGCTGTGATGCGCAACCGCCCGTGATAGGATCTCGCCGACCATCGCTCCCCGGGGACCCGGGGGAAGGCCCCGGCCGTTCCAGCTTTATCACGTCGGCGGCCGGCTTCAAGCCCGCGGGGAGCCGCGGTTCCGGCCGGCATCGCGCGCGGACGCGGTCCCTTGACGGCCCGCGGGGCCACCGGCAAGATCCGCGCGCCGGGGCCCGGAGGCCCCGGAGTGCGGGAGGACGGAATGAGTTTCGAGCAGGTCGAGGAAGCGTGGCAGCTCAGCGATGATGCGCGCGCCCATTCCCAGGCGGCCGGCCGCGATCTGTCCCCGCAGGAATACTGGGACCAGTTCTTCTCGGCCTCGCCGCTGGTGGACGCGGAGCGGACGTTGCGCGAGGGCGGGCAGCCGGTGGCGCGCATCTTCCTGCGCTCGCCCTACGGGCTGCAGTGGCGCCCCGACCACAAGGACTGGATCCCCTTCCGCCACGGCGAGATCCCGCCGTTCGCGGGCTGATTCCCGGCTTCGCCGCAGCGCCGCCGGCCCTCCTCAGGGGGCCTTGCGCTCGTCCTGCCAGTAGCGGTTGCCAAGATGCTTGTCCTCGTGGCGCATCACGGTCTCCGAAAGCTTGAGCGCTTGGTAGTAGCTGGCCTCTGCGACGAGCTTGCGGATGCTCTCGAGCGTGTCCTTGACGGACTGCACGGTCGTCGCCTCGTGGAACTCGTCGATCAGGCGATGCAGCGTCAGCAGCATCGGCGGACGCTCGGCATCGGTTGCGAGATACGAGTTCTGGATCATGAAGTAGATGCGGCGCGCCGGCGTGCTCGCCTCCTGCGGCCGCATGATGTGCTTCTCGGTCAGGAAGGAGCTGGTGTTCAGGAACACCAAGCTGCACCGCCCATCCGCCTGGATCAGCGCACCGTTGATGATGATGCGCTCGTCGGGAGCGAGACGAATCTTGAGCGACACGGCGGACCTTGGCGGCTGCGGGGCGGGGGGCGCCCGGGCGGCCGGCCCTTGCGCCGGTCCGTACGGGTCCCGTGAATATGTCCGCAGGCCCCGTGGAACACAAGAGTCGCCGGCGCGCCCGGACCGGCGGCCCCGCGCGGGACGGCCGGTCCGATGGTGCGGCCGGTCAGCGGATGCCCAGAAGTTCCTGGAGCATCTGGTCGGCGGTCGAGATCACCTTGGTGCCGGCGGAATAGGCCCGCTGCGTCACGATCATCTTCGAGAATTCGTCCGCCAGGTCGACGTTCGAGGCCTCGAGGGTGGACGGCGCGACCACGCCTGCGCCGCTGGTGCCCGCCTCGCGCAGGTTGTAGGCGCCGCTGTCCTGGGTCTGGATGTAGACGTTGCCGCTGCGCTCCTCCAGCCCGTTCACGTTGGTGAAGGTCGCGACGGGCAGCTTGTAGAGGTTGCGCGTCAGGCCGTTGCTGAAGGACGCGACGACGTAGCCTTCCTTGTCGATGCTGACGCCGGTGCGAAGGCCCAGCTCCGCGCCGTCCTGGTTCACGAAGGAGACGCCGTAATCGGCGCCGAACTGCGTGACGTTCGTCAGGTCGAGCGTGATGGGCTGCGGCGCCGAGCCGTTCGCTCCCGTCGCCGGGGCCGGAGCCGTCATGCCCGCGGCGCCCCAGATGATGCCGGTCCCGAGGCCGGTGATGTTGAGACCCACCTTGCCGGTGGCGGCGTCGTAGGTGAGGGGCGGCGCCACCGCGCCGGTCGCGATGCCGCCGTTGCCGTTGAACGGGATCGTGGCCGTCGCATAGGTCGTCGCAGGCGCCGTCGACGGATCCTGGACAGTGATCTGCCAGGTGTTCGTCGCAGTCTTGTTGAAGTTCAGGCGCAGCGACTGGGGCGTGCCGAGCGTGTCGTAGACCGTGATGTCGCGGGTGAAGTCGATGCCCGCGTTGACGGCCTCGCCGGCATCGAGGTTCAGCGTCGTCTCGACGTTCTGCGTGGGCGCGGTCACGCCGTTCAGGAAGGCGACGTCAACGGGCTGGAGGCTCGAAAGATCCTGGGCTCCGGGCGGCAGGCCGCCGGCGCTGTTCAGCGGCCAGCCCATCAGGTAGAAGCCGGAGGCGTTGCGCAGGAAGCCCTGCGCATCCTCCGAGAAGCTGCCGGCTCGGGTGTAGAGCGGCTCCTGGGCGCCGCGGGTCCCGGCCTGCACGACGAAGAAGCCGTCGCCCGAGATCGCCGCGTCGGTGCTGGAGCCCGACTGCTGCAGGATGCCCTGCTGGTTCACCGTGGCCTGGGTGTAGGCGCGGACACCGCCGGGCGAATAGGCGGTGTACCGGCCCTCCTGGGTCACGAGATCCGAGAAGGACGCATTGTTCCGCTTGTAGCCAGTCGTGTTCACGTTGGCGATGTTGTTGGAGATCATGCCCATGGACTGGCTCTGGGCATTGAGCGCCGAAACGCCGGTGAAGAGTGCTCCGTACAGGCTCATGGTCGGCTCCTCGTATCTTGCGCGCCGGGCAGGGATTCAAGGCCCGCGGCGCGGATTGTCGTCTTGGGTTCAGGCGGTGGGTTTGACGGCGGATCGGATCTGCTCGATGCCAAGGCGTACCGAGCCCATCATCAGCAGCGTCTCGCCCTTCTCGTTTGTCTCGATTCCGCTGATGCGGCCGAAGACGGTCGTCGTCGCCTTGATCGGCTCGTTCGCGCCGTCGACCGCCACGACATGCATGGTGTAGGGACCCTTCTCGACCTCGAGGCCGTTCTTGTTCTTGCCGTCCCAGGTGAATTCGTGGGTGCCCGGGACCTTCTTGGCGTCGACCACCTGGACCGTCCGGCCCGAGGCGTCGAGGATCTGGATCTTCGCCTGGGTGGCGCTCTCCGGCAGCACGTACTCGAACTTGACGGGCTTGCCGTCGTAGGAGACCTCGTTGCCGGACGCCTCGACATCCATCCCGATGAAGCCGAGCGACGCCTGCGTCTGCGAGACGTTCTGCATGTTGATCAGCTTCTCGAGCTTCTCGTTCTGCCCGATCTGCTGCTCGACCTGGCTGTACAGCACGAGCTGGTTGGTGAACTGGGCCGAGTCCATCGGCGAAAGCGGGTCCTGGTTCTGGAGCTGCGTCGTCAGCAGCTTCAGAAAGTTGTCGTAGGTCTCGCTGAGCTTGCCGCGGTCGGCCGTAGTCTTCGTGGTCTGGGTGTTCGTCTGCGCGGCGCCGTTGACGGTCGTCATGGGACCCTTCCTCGCTCTCAGATCCGGATGTCGACGCGGCCGGGATCGGCCGCGCGGTTGGCGCCGACGAGGAGCGTCAGCGATTTCGCGTCGGCCTCGGGGGCTTCACGGCCGCCGCGCAGCTTCGAGACCGCCCGCTGGAGGTCGGCGAAGCTGCGCTCGGCGCCGCCGCTGCTGCCCTCGCTCAGGCTGAAGTTCAGGCTGCCTGCGTCAGTCTCGAGGCCGGCCGCCTGCAGCGCCTTCTCGAGGCTGCGCGAGTCCTTCTGAAGGAGATCGAGAGTCTCCTGCCGCTCTACCCGGATATCCGCACGCACGCGCCCTTCCTGTCCGAAGTCCAGCCTCACATCGACCCGGCCGAGCTCGACCGGGCGGAGCTGGATCGTCAGGGACTGCTCGCCGCGCCCGTTCGCGAGCTTCTGGAGCTGCACGCCCACCATCTCGGTGGCAGGGTGGGGCAGGGGCATGCGCGGCGTCCGCGAGGCGGCCGCCGATTCGGGCCTGTCGGGGGAGCCGTCCAGCGCCGGCTGGGCCTGAACCTGCGCAAAGGACAGCGACGGGTCCGGCTCGCCCTCCCGGCGTCCCGACAGCGCGGCCAGGGTATCCTTGAAGCCCGGCTGCTCGGCCGCTGCTGCGGCGCCTGCCGCGGAGCCAGCCTGGCCGGGCTCGACCGGCGGCTTTGCGGATGCCATGGCATCGCCGCCGCCGTCCTGCCCGCCAGGCGCGCCGCCCAGGCCGTCGCCGGCCGTGCCGGCCTGCGGGTGCCGCGGCGCATCCGACGCGGATTCGCCCCAGCCGCGTCCGCTTTCCCGGTGCTCGCCGCGTTCGCTCCGCTGTGCGGGCTGCTCGGCCGCGGCCTGCCTCGACATCGCCTTGCCGGCGAACTCGGCTTCGGCCGCGTCCTGGAGAGTGGTGTCCGTGGCGGGTTCCGGAGGGAGGCCCCTGGTGGTCGCGGGCGTTCCCGCCGCGTCCAGCTCGGCATCGACCGGCGCCTCGTCGGCCGGGGCGGCCGGCTGGGCCGCGCCCGGATTCGCGGCGGCACCTGCCACGGCCTTCGTCGCATCGCCCGGCATAGCGGCGTCGGTCGCGGGGGCATCGGCGGCCGGTGCGTCCGTGGTGCCGACCGCCGCGGCGAGCGCCAGCGCAGCCGCGGGATCGGTTGCGGCCTCCGGAGCCTCCTGGGCCAGGATGGCGGGCGCCAGCAGGCCGGGTGCAATCAGGCTCTGCTGGCCATCCGCGACCTGGCCTTCCGCGCTCTCCTCGGCGGTGACCTCGGCGGCCTCGACCGTGCCGGTATTCATGAAGCTTTCGATGAGCGCCAGGAAGGCATCGCCCGGAGCGGCACCGCCGACCTCGGCCTTGGGCTTGTCGTCACCGCCCTTGGCCGCCTTGGTCTCGTCGGCACCGCCGACGTCCTTGCCGGCGGGCGCGGACTTGGCGCCGGTCCTGGCCGGCACGGGCCGCGGCGGCGCTGTCTGCACGATGTCTGGGCTGTCCACGGCACCCTCTCTCGAAAAGCGGTTCGCTGAACCATAAGCAAGCGGCGGGCCAGTTTCCGTGGCTCGCGAAACCCGCGGAATCCCTGGATGTCTCCAGGAAGGGGCGCTGCGCCATTTGCGCCGCGGGCAAGATTTTCCCGGTGGTTTCTGCCCGGTTCCCGCAGGCGCGGACGGGCACGGGCCCGGAAACGAAAGAAGCCACCCCGCGACGGGGTGGCTTCTTCGGACGGTGCGGGGACTGCCCCGCCCCGGACATTTCAAAGCGAGCGGTCGAGCGCGACCGAGAAGCCGGTGGGCGCGGTCGCGACCGGCCGGGCACCGCCGCGGCCATAGCCCTTGCCGTAGCCGCCCTGCATCTGCTGCTGGGCCTTGCGGGCGGCCTCGACGATCACGTCGACGGCCACCTGCGTGGTCTCGCGGCCGCGGCGCACGGCCTCGGCATTCTCCTGCGCGACCTGCGACAGCGCGTCCCAGCGCTGGCGCAGCAGCTCCTTCTGGGCGGAGTTCCTCGCGGCATACTCGGCGAAGCGCGCCTTGTCGCGCCGAATCCCCGAAAGAAGGACCTCGAGGTCGCGGGTCAGCTGCTCCTTGCGCCCGATGATCTGCCCGACTGCCTCCAGGCGGCGCTCGTGCAGCGCCAGGGTCTCGGCATGCATCACCTCGGCGAGCTGCTCCATCGTCTCCTGCGCGACGGTCACGGCGCGGTCCATGTCGAAAGTGGCGTTCATCTCAGGCCTCCTGCATTCTCAGAAGTTGGCGTTGCACGGCATCGGCGATCCCGGTTGTGCCGCCACGGGCCGCGGCCTTCCCGTATTCGTCCACGAGCAGGGACCGGAAGGTCTCCTCGGCGTGGCCGCCGCCGAAGGGGCCGTCTGTCTCGATCCCCGCGAACATGTGTCCCATCATCTGGGAGAGGAACTGCGCCTCGAAGTCCTCGGCGACCTTGCGCGTGGCGCGCCAGGTCTCGGCCGACACGCCGGCGGCGGCGGCCCGGGACTGCAGGCCCTGCGGCGTCAGCGTCGCGAGGCTGGGGGCGGCGATCTGGATCGCGGCCATCACATCACCTCGATCTCTGCCTGGAGCGCGCCTGCGGCCTTGATGGACTGCAGGATGGTGATCATGTCGCGCGGGCCGACGCCGAGGGCGTTCAGGCTCTCGACGAGCTCCTGCAGGCTGACGCCGGCGCTCATCACGGCGAGCCTGTTGTTGGACTGCTCGTCGACCTGGATGTCGGTGCGCGGCACCACCGCAGTCTGCCCGCCCTGGCTGAACGCCCCGGGCTGCGAGACCTGCGGCGTCTCGGTGACGCGGATCGTCAGGTTGCCCTGGGCGATCGCCACGGTGTTGATGCGCACGTTCTCGCCCATCACGATCACGCCCGAGGCCTCGTCGATGACGACCCGCGCCACCTGGTCCGGGTTCACCCGGAGCTGTTCGATGTCCGTCATCAGACCGACGATGTCGCCGCGCCGGCGTTCGGGGATCGTCACCAGCACGGCCGAGGGGTCGGTGGCCTGGGCGGCGCCCGCGCCGAGCACGGCATTGACGGCGGTGGCGATGCGCTGTGCCGTGGTGAAGTCGGGATTCCTCAGGGAGAGGCGCAGGACGGGCAGCTCGGCGAGCGCGAACTCGACCTCGCGCTCGATGATGGCGCCGCTGGCGATGCGGCCGCTGGTGGGAACGCCCCGGGTGATCGATGCGCCCTGGCCGCGGGCCTCGAAGCCCGCGACCGCCAGGGAGCCCTGCGCCACCGCATAGACCTCGCCGTCAGCGCCCAGCAGCGGCGTCACGAGCAGCTGGCCACCCAGCAGGCTCTTGGCGTCGCCGAGCGCCGAGACGCTGACGTCCACCCGTGTGCCCTGGGCCGCGAAGGCGGGCAGCGTCGCCGTCACCATCACGGCCGCGACGTTCTTCGTCCGCATGTTCTGGCCGCGGGTATTGACGCCCAGGCGCTCGAGCATGCCGACCAGGCTCTGCTGGGTGAAGGGCGAGTTGTTCAGCGTGTCGCCGGTGCCGTTCAGGCCGACCACAAGCCCGTAGCCGATCAGCATGTTGTCGCGCACGCCCTCGATATCCACGATGTCCTTGATGCGCGATGCCGCACAGGCCGGCGTCGCGACGGCGGTCAGCGCGAGCGCCAGCGCGATCATGCGGAGCAGGGGGAAGCTGCGGCTGGTCATGGCATATCTCTTCGGTGACGGCGCTGCTCCACATGCGAAGCGCGTGCCAGTCCTTGCAGGCCGCGGCGGCGCGAGGCTGGCGCAGGGCCGGAGCGGGCGGGGAGGCCGGAACGACCGGTCCGTGATGCGCCGGGGTGGCAGTTTTTGCCGGGCAAGGGATACCGTCGCATGGGCGGTGCCGCCGGCGCTCGACGCAAGCTTAAGTGTCTCTTAAGCTGGTCCGGAGAGATTAGGCCCTTCGCTACAGGATCCAGTCATGCCGAGGCCGAACCCATGAAGATCGAAGGACCCGGGTCGACCCGCGGCCCCGCCGGCGCGAAGCGCGCAGGGCGTGCCGACGGCACGCTCGCGGGCACCTTCGCCCGGGCGCTGCACGGTTCCGACGAGGCGCAGGAGGCCGGCTCGGCCGGCGCCGCGCCGGCCGTGGGCGGTGTCGGGGCCCTGCTGGCGGCCCAGGAGGTCGAGGATTCGACCTCTGGCCCGTCACGCGGCAAGGCGCGGGCCAGGGCGCGTGCCGAGGCCCTTCTGGACAAGCTCGACGAGATCCGGGCCGGGTTGCTGACGGGCTCGCTGCCGGCCGCTACGCTCCACGAGATGCAGCGGCTGGTGCAGACCCAGCGCGACCAGATCGACGATCCTAAGCTCGCGGCGGTTCTCGACGAGATCGACCTGCGGGCCCAGGTGGAACTGGCCAAGCTCGAGGCCGGCCGCTGACGCCACGACCGCGACGGGATGCCGATTCTCCCGGATTTCCAAGGGTTTGTGGATCTCCTTTCGAATTCTCCCCGCGCTTGCGAGAGTGCGACGCCGTCCATATACTCCGCGCCGAATTTCACCGCGCTTGGCGTGGAGTGCTGGATGTCATCCCCGTTTTTGCCGCCCGACTACCGACCGTCGGAAGACGAGTCGTTCATGAACCCGACGATGCTGGAGTACTTTCGCCAGAAGCTGCTGAGCTGGCGGGCCGAGCTCGTGCGCGAGTCCGAGGAGACGCTCCAGGACCTCCAGCAGGGCGGCATGCAGGAAGCCGACATCGCCGATCGCGCCTCAGCGGAGACCGACCGGTCGCTGGAGCTCAGGACCCGCGACCGGGAGCGCAAGTTGATCTCCAAGATCGACGCCGCCCTCGGCCGGATTGAGGACGGCAGCTACGGCTACTGCGAGGAGACGGGAGAGCCGATCGGTGTGCGCCGGCTCGAGGCCCGGCCCATCGCGACTCTCAGCCTCGAGGCGCAGGAGCGCCACGAGCGGCTGGAGCGGACCCATCGCGACGAATGACCGGGTTCTCTGCCGCAGCCCTGTGACATCTCTGGTCCTTGCGCGTTTCTTCCCGGGACTGAAGGAGGGGGAGCCATGCTCACCGGTCTTGCGCGTCATGCCCGGCGCGTTGCCGCGGCCGCTTCGCTGGCGCTGCTTGCGCAGGCCGCTCCGGGGGGCGCGCTTGCCCAGGCCGGCTCTGAACGGCCCGACCGCCTTCTGGAGGGCATCAACCTCGCCGTGGTGATGCCGCCGGAGATGGGAAGCAACCCGGCGAACCGGGAATGCGGCGTCACCGAGGAGCTGGTGACCAACGCCGTGGTCGGCCCCGTCGTCGGCAGCGGACTCCGGACCGAGCGGCTCGCCGTCGCGGCCCCCTTCACGGTCGCGACGCCGGGGCTCTACCTGATCCCGACCGTCGCGACGCTGCGCGAGGGCCGGTACATGTGCATCTCGTGGGTCGCCCTGCGCGCCCAGTCGGCGCAGCCCGTCACGCTTCCCTCGACCGGCCTGTTCAGGAATGCCCAGATCCTGCACTGGGAGCGCGGCATCCTGGTCAGCTCGGCCATAGACCGCCATCCCGAGGCGGTCGCCTCGGCGCTGCAGGAGCTCGCGAACGGGTTCGGCCAGCAGTGGCGTACCGAGCAGCGCTGATCCCCGCCTTTCCGTAAGGCATGGACCTTCAGGCGCCTGTCCGGTGACAGGCGGGGAGGGCCGGCGACATGCCGGAGGCCATCGGCGGCGCAGGCCGCCGCCGGTTCACCTGACGGCGCTGGTCGAAGGTTCCGTGGCCGCCATGAACGTCCTTATGGCGGCAGCCAGGACGTCGTCGGCCGTGTTCAGATGGGCGATGATCGAGGCGTGATTATGCCGCCTGAGCCGGAGAAGCTCCGGCGCGCGCCCCTTCTCGACGGCGATGCGGTGTGCGAGCTCGAGGCAGTGCGCGTCGATCAGCGGGTTCTCGTATTCCGCGAAGGCGACGAAGGTCGGAACGCTGCCGGGCCCGACATGGGAAACCGCCGAGGCGCCGTCGAACAGCGCGGGATCCGTGCCGTAGTACGCTTCCACGCGCCGCGCGTTCGGGTTCCGGGGGCCGTTGTCGGCCCGGACCCTGCCGCTCACTACGATCAGGCCAGCGATCCCCGGCCCTTCGGCCGGATGCCAGCGCCGGTCGTAGGCGTAGCTTGCGGCGTGGGCCGCCCCGGCGGAATGGCCCATCAGGTAGAGACGCGCCAGATCCGCGCCGAGACCGCGCGTGACCTCCCGGATGCGGTCGAGCCCGCGGGCGATGTCGAGGCTGGCGTCGGGAAAGCGGGCCTCCGGAGCCAGCCGGTATCCGAGATTTGCGCCGACGATCCCAAAGCGCGCGAAACAGTGCAGGACGTTGCTATGGACCTCCGGCGTCCTGTTGCGCTCGCCTTCGGTGAAGCCGCCGCCATGGACGAAGACGAGAACGGGCCGCCCGGCGGCACCGCCGTCCGGCAGGAAGAGGTCGAAGCTCTGCCGCGGGTGCGGCCCATAGGCGATGTCGCGGTGGACCGCAGCGCATTTCGGCGCGCGCGCCAGGATCGCGCCGAAGCGTTCGGTGACCAGCCGGTTGTGGCCGGGGATGTCGGCGGCCCAGCGTGGCGCCAGCGCATCCATCTCCGCCCACAGGCTGGCGGGGATCTCGGGCGGCGTCGCGGTGCTCACGCGGCGCCTCCGGTGGCGGCGAGGGCATCCTCCATGCCGAGCGACCGGGCTTCGGCGTAAAGGCGCCCTTCGTCGACCCGCGTCAACCGGCCGTCCCGCAGGACGACGCGTCCGTCCACCAGCACCGTCGAAGCGCGGACGGAGGCGCCGCCCAGCACCAGCTGCTCCAGCGGACGGTTCAGCGGCGCGAGCACGGGATCGTCGAGGTCGAAAAGCGCGACGTCGGCCCGCGCCCCAGGCTGCAGGCGGCCGGGTTCCAGCCCCATCGCGTGAGCGCCGCCCGCGATCGCCATCGCGGCGATCTCCGCACAGGACGGCCAGGCGTGCGCGTCGGGCTCGTCGATGCGCGGCAGGAAAGCCGCCAGCTTCGCGGCCTCGAGGACGGACTGCGCGTCGTTGCTGGCGGCGCCGTCGGTGCCGACGGCGACCCGTGCGCCCGCCTTTCGCATGGCGGTTAGCGGCATCACGCCGGCACCCAGGCGCAGGTTGCTGACGGGGTTGTGAACGACGACGGACCCGGCCGCGGCGATGCACGCGACGTCCTCCGGCCCGACCCACACGCAATGGGCCAGCGAGGTTCCGGGACTTAGGAAGCCCAGCTCGTGCAGGCGGGAAATTGCCGAGCGCCCGGACCTCTCGCGTGCCTCCCGCGCCTCGGCCTCCGTCTCGTCGACGTGGATGTGCAGCGGCACGCCGAGGCGACGGCCCAGCGCGGCCGCCCCCGCCAGGAGGTCGTCGGTCGCGCGCAGCGGGCCCGACGGCGCCACGCCCACGCGCACCAGGGTCCCGGTCGAGGCACGGTTCCGGGCGGCGGCGGCGCAGAGGTCGAGAATGGTCGCCGCCGGAACCGGCGCAGCCCAGGGCGCCCCCACCAGCCGGCCATCACCGTCGAGCGCGTCCCGGACCATTACGGCGACGACCGCCCGAAGGCCGATCTCCTCATAGGCGGCGACCGCCGCTTCCACACCTTCAGCCCGGACCGGGGTCTGCCGGAAGTGATCCAGGACGGCCGTGCAGCCGCCGCGGAGCATCTCGGCCGCACCCAGCAGGACGGCGACCCGGATCTGCTCCGGCGTCAGCGCGTCCAGACGCCGCCAGACCCGGGCGAGCCATCGATCGAGCGGCAGCCCGTCGCCGATCCCGCGGACCAGGTTCTCGGGGGAATGCGTGTGCGCGTTGACCAGACCAGGCATGGCCAGACGCCGCGCCCCATCGATCCGTATGTCGGCATGCCATCCTGCCGCGATGCCGGTCCCGATCCCGGTGATGCACCCGCCCTCTACGAGGATATCCACATCCGTGCGCATGGCCGGACCGCCGTCCAGCGGCACGGCGCATGCGACGCCGACGAGCGCGGTTCTCTGGCTGCCTGCCGCCATGGTCCGTCCTTCCCGCCCGGGATGCCTCAAGCGATGCGGTACCGGCGCTCCAGGCGCCGGGTCACGGCCATCAGCGGCAGGGTCATGACCAGATAGAAGAGCGCAACGCCGGCGAAGGGGCTGAAGGTGTTGGCCTGCCAGGTCATGACCTCGAGCCCGGCACGGAGCAGGTCGGTTAGGGCGATGGTCGACACCAGCGCCGTGTTCTTGAGCAGCGTGATGGATTCGTTGGTGATCGGTGGCAGGACGCGGCGCAGCGCCTGGGGCAGGATGATCCGGCGCATCGCCTGCGGGTACGACATGCCCAGCGATCGCGCCGCCCGCATCTGCCCGAGATCGACGGACTGGATGCCCGCGCGCACGATCTCCGTGACATAGGCGCCGTTGGTCAGTGCTAGGGCGAGGACGCCGACCATGAAGGCGCTGAGCTGGATGCCGGCCGAGGGCAGGCCGTAATAGAGGAAGAGCAGCGTGACCAGCATGGGAACGCCGCGGATCATCGTGACGTAGCCGGCTGCCAGCCAGTTCAGCGGGCGCAGCGGCGAGACCCGGGCAAGGCCGCCCGCGATCCCGACGCACAGGCCCAGTGCGATCGAGACAAAGGCGAGCTTCGCCGTCGTGCCGGCGCCGTCCAGAAGCGCCGGCAGGGACGCCAAGAAGATCGAGAGATCGAAGTCCATCCCTTCCTCCGGTTCAGGTTGCGCCGGTCACAAGGGCGCGGGGCACAGCAGCCCGTATCATTGGGCGTCCGCGAAGCGCAGGCCCGTGCGGGCCGTTGCCTGGGCGACCATTCGGCGCGCCGCGGCATTGGTGCCCGCGGCGACACGCCGCTCGTCCATTCCGACCAGGCGACCACCGGCGACGCGGACCGACCCATGGCACATCACGAAGGAGGCCCGGGCATCCGAACCCGCCATGAGCAGCCCCCCGAGGGGATCCGTCACGGCGCCGGCATAGGCGACGCCCGTCAGGTCGAAAGCCGCGATGTCGGCCATCTTCCCGGGCTCGATGCGGCCGATGTCGTCGCGGCCCAGGATCGCGGCCGCGTTGCGTGTCGCCATCGCGAGGGCGTCGGCCGGACGCATCCAGTCCTTCTCCGTATCCGCATCCGCCGCGGTGCCCACGCGGTGCAGCAGCAATGCGAGGCGCAGGTCGCCCAGCATGGATCCGGAATCGTTGCTCGCGGCCCCGTCCACCCCGACGCCGACGGCGAGGCCGGCCTTGCGGAAGGCGGGGATCGGCGTCAGGGGGAAGCCCAGGCGCACGATCGTCCGCGGGCAGTGGGCAACCCCGCATCCCGCCTCGGCAAGGCGCCGGATCTCGTCGGGACGGAGTTGGCTGCCATGGGCGAACCAGGTGCCCGGGCGCAGCCAGCCCGAGGCGTCCAGGAAGGAGATCGGGTCCGTTCCGAGCAGGCGCTCCGCCTTCTCGCGCTCGTCCGGCCTCGGGTGCAGATGCGTGTGCAGGCCGCAGCCGAAGGCCGCCGCGCGGTCGGCGACCGCGCGCATCAGGGCGGGCTTCTCGTAGGTGACCCCGGTAGGGCCGAAGCCGATGCGCAGCATCGCCCCGTCGGCGTCGTCGTGCCAGCGCCGTGCCGCCCGCTCGAGCTGGGGGACGATCTCGTCCTCGGGGTCCAGCAGCCGATCCATGCGATCGCCCAGGAGCGGGCGCAGGCGTCTCGCCAAATCGCCTTCGAGTGTCGGCATGGAGCCGCGCACCACGTGCAGCCGCAGCCCGAGCTCCGCCGCGGCCTCGGCCTGCGCGGCGAGAAGCGCGTCGCCGTCGCCGGGATGCAGATAGGAATGGTCGACGCTGGTCGTGGCGCCGGTCAGCAGCAGCTCCGCCCCGGCGGCGAGCGTGGCCCAGCGATGGGCCTCCTCGTCGAGCTCGGCCCACAGCGGGTACATACCGAAAAGCCAGTCGAGCGGCCGGGCCCGCACCGTCGCCGGGACGGCGCGGGTCAGGGTCTGGAAGAAATGGTGGTGCAGGTTGATCAGGCCCGGCACGACGATGCAGCCCGATAGGTCGTGGCTCTCGGCGACCCGCTCCGCGGGGATCGGGCACGGCTCGCGGCCGAGGGCGACGATGCGCGCCCCCTCGACCGCGATCCAGGCGTCATCGAGGACCGTGCCGGCGTCGTCGCAGGCGTGCAGCCAGCCGATATGCCGGAGAAGGCGCATCATTGGGCGGCCATGGCGCTCTTGGCGGGACCGAACCACTTTGCCTCGAGCTTGTCGAGGAAGCCTTCGGCCTTGAGCGCCGCGAGATGGCTGTCGAACTCGGCCATCAGGGCGGTGTCGTCCTTGCGGGTGTTGATGCCGACGACGCGGCCGTCCCAGACGGGGGTCACGCGGATGGCAGGCATGTTGCGCATCGCGTACTTGACCGCCGGGAGCGCTGAGACGACGACCTCGACGCGGCCGCTGTCCAGGTCCTTCAGGGCCAGCAGGATCTCGTCGTAGGACTTGATCTCCTTGACCGCGGATCCGTAGTTGTCGCGCGTCCACCGGTCTCCCGCCGAGCCGAGCTGCAGGCCCACGACCTTGCCCGCGAGCTCCTCGGGCTTTGCGATGGGCTTGCCCTCGCGGTAGGCCGCGCCGATGCCGGCATCGTAGTAGGGTGCCGAGAAGAGTATCCGCTCGGCGCGTTCGGGCGACCAGGTCATCGCCGTGATCAGGGCGTCCACCCGCCCCGAGGTCAGCGCGGCGATGATCCCCTTGAAGTCGATCTTCTCCCATTTGACCTCGACGCCCATGCGCCGGGCGATCTCCTCGCCGAGGTCGACGTCGAACCCGCTCGGCTTGCCGTTCTCGACATAGCCGAAGGGTGCGTAGGCGAAGGAGTTCGCGACCGTCATCGTCTTGGTGCGCAGGACCTTGTCGAGCGTCGTCTCGGCGCTCGCCGCGGACGAAATCCCGATGGCGGCCGCGGCCGCGAGGACGACGCGGCCGATCCCGGCCATGAACCTGCTCGCATACATCATTTCCTCCATGTCAGGTGTCGAGTTGACGAGGCCGCGGGCCGCGCGGCCGGGGCGGGCCTCACGCTCCGGCGGTACCTTCCAGGAACCTTGGGAAGGGGACGAAGTCGGAGGTCGGGGACGGCTCGGGCGCGCCCGCGGGGCCGTGCCCATCGCCCTGTTCGAGGAACTTGCGCAGGAAGGCGCGGGTGCGTGCCTCGCGCGGGGCGCCGAAGATCTGCTCGGGGGTGCCCTGCTCGACGATCACGCCGCCATCCATGAAGACGACGCGGTCGGCGACGTCGCGGGCGAAGGCCATCTCGTGGGTGACGGCGATCATGGTCATGCCGTCGCGCGCGAGATCGCGCATCACGTTCAGCACCTCGCCGACGAGCTCGGGATCGAGCGCCGAGGTGACCTCGTCGAACAGCATGACCTTGGGATCCATGCACAGCGCCCGGGCGATCGCGACGCGCTGCTGCTGGCCGCCCGAGAGCTGGCCGGGATAGGCCGTCTCCTTCGCGGCGAGCCCGACGCGCCCGAGCAGGGCCCGTGCCCTGGCGACCGCCTGCTCGCGCGGCTCGCGCTTCACATGCACGGGTGCCTCGATGAGGTTCTCGAGGACGGTCATGTGGGGGAAGAGGTTGAACTGCTGGAACACGATCCCGATGCGTGTCCGCAGGCGGTCGAGCTGGCGCTCCGGCAGCCGGACGCGCACCCCGTCGCGCTCGGGTCCGAAGCCGACATACTCGCCGTCGACCTTCACCGAGCCGGCCTCGAAGGGTTCGAGGAAGTTGATGCAGGACAGCAGAGTGCTCTTGCCCGAGCCGGACGGCCCGATGATCACGACGACCTCGCCGCTGCTCACCTCCAGGTCGATGCCCTTGAGCACCGCGTTGCGGCCGTAGCTCTTGTGGAGGTTCCAGATCCGCACCATGGGTTCGGTCATCGCGGCCTTCCGTGGCTTCAGGTCGTGGACGGCGGGACAAGGCGCAGGGCAATCCCGTGGCGCCGGTCCAGATGTGCGTTGTGGTGGTCGACCTCGTTCGTGTCGCTGAGCTCGAGGTTGAAGAAGGACAGCTCGTCCCCCTCGAAGAAGGGCCCCGCGTGCCAGGTGCCCTTGCGCAGCGCCACGGCCACGTCGCCGGGGATCAGGAAGCCGCGGATGCCGTCGGGCGACGGCTCGGCCGCGGGATCGTCGAGGCCGTCCGGCGCGGCGACGGCCAGGAACCATGGGCGGCCGCCGACGCTGGCGAGGCACTGCGTGACGTTCCGGTGCCGCGTGATCCGCCGGACCACCGGCGGCTTGCCGTGGAGGCGCATGATGTAGAACCGCGGCGTCCCGCCCGATAGATCGAGGCGCGCGTCCTGGGCGCCGAAGGGAACGCCGTCCTCCGACGCCTCGATCAGGTCGCCGAAGGGGGCGAATGCCTCGCGCGAGACGGGGTCCAGGCGAAGATCGATGACCGCTGGCTCGCCAGGCGTCCCGGTCGCTGGTGTCGGATTGGTCACGGCGTCACTCCGCTGCGTGGGGGGATTCGAAGAGGGCGACCGAGGGGGCGCAGTCGCGCACCGGCAACTCCAGCTCGACCTCGTCATAGGCCTCGAGGGCCGGCACCAGCCAGCCGGCCTGCTCGCGGAACAGGCTGCGGGTGATTCCGGCGACGATCCGCGGGATCGAGTATTTGTGGCCGCTGATCGAGGTCGAGTGGGGGCCCATGCTGACGATGGCCGAGAAGTTGAAAGCGTAGATCCGCTCCAGGAACGAAGCCTGGCCGGCCGTGCGCGGCTGCAGCTCGTAATGGGCCCCGAGATAGGGATACTGCTCCAGCGTCGGGTGCGCCTCCTCGGGCGGGGGCACGTAACGGTCCGCCCAGCGCGCGATCTCGCCGGCGAAAGGACGCAGTTCGGGGCGATGACCGAGATCGATCGCCGACCCCGTGGCGCATACCACCTCGTCGAAAGCGAGGCGGCCGGACGGCGTCTCGACCTTGACCTCGCCGTCTTCCCACGCGACCCGCGTCCAGGGCGCGCCCGGATGCACGCGGAAGTTCGCGAACGCATGGGCCGCATCGAAGCTGTGGCGGGCCGGCGGCTGGTCGACCTTGTCGAAATGATGGTTCACGCGCCAGCGCACCGCGTCGTCGAGATCGGGGAAATGCTTCAGGAAGCCCGCGAACTCGATCCAGCGGTGCGGATTGACGCCGGGCAGGCCGGCCCGCCGGAAGCACAGGTCCACCGAGGCTGCACCGTTGCGCAGCGCGGCCAACGAGGCGTCGAAGGCCGAGGCCCCATGCCCGAGCACGCCCACGCGCTTGCCGCGCACGCGGCCGAAGTCGATCACCGTGTTCGAGTGCCGGCAGACCTCGGGGGGCAGGGCCTCGCGGATATGGGCGGGGATGCGCCACTCGCCGCCGCCGTCATAGCCGGTCGCCAGCACCAGCCGGCGCGCCAGCAGCGTCTCCGGTCCCGAGGGGCTGCGCACGCGCAGGGCGAGGACATCGCCGTCGGGCTCGACCGTCTCGAGGGCGGTCTCGTTGCGTACGGGCAGGCCGAGGGAGCCGCGGTACCAGCGGAGATAGGCCATCCACTCGATGCGCGGAAGGCGGTCGAGCGCGAGCCAGGCGTCCTCCCCGTATCGCGCCTCGTACCAGCTCCGCAGGCAGAGGCTTGGAATTCCCTGCTCGAGCCCGACCAGGAAGCGCGGCGTGCGGAGCTTGTCCATGCGCGCGAAGGTCTCCCACGGCCCTTCGCGCCCTTCCGTCGCCCTGTCGAGGACGAGCACGTTGGTGACCCCGTCGCGCCGGAGGCCGAGCGCGACCGCCAGCCCCGACTGCCCGGCACCGACCACGACGACGTCATGGACGTGCAGGCCCGAGCGATGGATGGCCGGCTGCACCCAGTCGACGTTGGGATAGGCCAGGATGTCGAGATCGCGGCGCACACGCTCCGCCAGGGCGGTAACCGCATCTTCGCGCGCTGGGCCCATTGCCCTTCCCTCTCGTAGCAGCGTTGTATCGTGCTACAAGACTTAGCAAGCGGCGTGCCAATCCGGGGATCAGCTGCGAAGCGGCTTTCCGCGGTCTGGCAAAGGGAGTAGCATGCTTATTGAGCAGGTTGGGGGCCAAGCTTTACGCAACTGCCCGAATTAGAACTGATACAATATAGCAAAGGACTAATACAAAGATCGCTTGCCCTATACGGCCCAGCTCGCCCAATGCATCGATGGATCCGAGAGATCGCAGATCAGAGAGCAAAGGCGGCGTGCGCCCTCCCGGATCTCATGGTCGGGCACGAGGCCGAAGCTCAGGCGCATGGTGCGGGAATCCGGAGCGGTCGCGTAGAAGGGCGCTCCCGGAACGAATGCGACCCCCCGGTTCACGGCCCTGTAGTAGATGTCGCCTGACGGCACCTCGCCCGGCAGCGCGATCCACAGGCTCAGGCCTCCGTCGGGCTGCGAGACCCCGGAGCCCGGCGGCAGACCGGCGCGCAACGCGTCCACCAGCGCCTGCTGGCGGGCACCGTAGACCCGCACCAGCCGCTCCACCGTCGCGACCCGATCCGAGGCAAGCCAGCTGGCGAGCGCACCTTGCATGAATGCGTTCGATTGCAGATCGGTGAGCGATTTGAGCTCGGCCAGCCGGCGGTGCGCCCAAGCAGGCGCCAGCAGAAAGCCCAGCCGGACGCCGGGGACGAGCGCCTTTCCGAAGCCGCGCGCGTAGAAGACCGTTTCGGCGGCGCCCGGAAGAGCCCGGAAGGGAGGAACCGGATCGCCCCGGAAACGCAGCTCCGGGCAGTGGTCGTCCTCGAGCAGGGGAACTCCCCTGCGGATCAGCAGGTCCAGGATCGCCTGGCGCTTCGCGGCGCCGAGCGTGGCGCCCGTTGGGTTCTGGAAGGTCGGATTGAGATAGACGAGGCGCGGCGGCTCCGCGGCGAGCAGCACTTCCAGCCGACCGAGATCCGGACCATCCGGCCCGAGCGGCAGCTCCGCAAAGCGCGCGCCTGCCTCACGCATGGCGTTGAGCGCGCCGAAATAGGTCGGGCGCTCGACGAGGACGAGGTCGCCGGGGCGGAGCAGGGCGCGGACCACCAGATCGATCGCCTGCTGACCGCCTGCTGTCACCATGACCTCGCCGGGCCGCACCGACATTCCCTGCTCCTCCGCCATGCGGGCGATCTCCTCGCGCAGGCAGAGGCGGCCCGCGGGCGGATCGTAGCGGAAGAACCGGTCGGACTCGGGATCCTGCGCCAGTTCGGACAGCCGGCGGCGGAAGGTGACCACGTCGCCCTCGGCGGGTCCGGGATAATTCGCCGTGAAGCCGATCACGCCCGGAGCCCGGGCCAGCTCGAACAGTCGTGCCGTCAGGGGGACGGCCTGGGGCTCGGGCCTGCCGGGGGGCGCGTCGCCGGCCGGGGGCGGCGACGCACCGGCGAGGACGAAGGTCCCGCCGCTTCCGCGCGAGCGGACATGGCCGCGCTCGGCCAGTTCGCGGTAGGCCTTGGCGACCGTCATGGGATTGACGGAAAGGGTGGAGGCCAGGGCGCGGATCGGCGGCAGCCGCGTTCCGGCCGCGATCTCCCCGGAGTCGATCATCGCGATCAGCCGGTCCCGGATCTGGGCGAAGACGGGCACCCCGCCGTCGCGTGCGAGCGGCACCATGAAGCCAAGCGCCAATTTGTCGCCCACCGCCCGTGCCTCCACGCGTCTGCGCCGCACCGGCGCGATCTTGTCCTATGCTTGTCTTACACCGGCAGCGAGGGACGAGGCAGCAGAATATGTGTTCCAGGTGTCTTGAAGGCCACGGGCGGGCATGCTGAGCTGGACAGTCGGAGACGGGGCAGATTGTTCCATGCGCGATCCTCCCCGTCGGACAAGGGATCACGGACATGGACGAAGAGCTTCCCCGCGTCATCGTGATCACCGGCGCCATGGCGGCCGGAAAGTCGTCGGTCGCCCAGGCGCTCGCCGAGCGGCTGCCGCGGGCCGCCCATGTGCGTGGCGACGTCTTCCGCAGGATGATCGTGAGCGGCACCGCCCCGATGATGCCCGACCCCACGGAGGAGGCCCTTGCGCAGCTTGCCTTGCGCTACGAGCTCGGATGCATGGTCGCCGAACGCTATGCCGAGGCGGGGTTCGTCGCGGTGTACCAGGACGTGATGCTGGGACGGCATCTGGGCGCCGCCGTCGAGCGGCTCGCCCGCTGGAGACCGGGCGTGGTCGTTCTGGCGCCGAGCCTGGCGAGCCTCATCGAGCGCGAGAGAGGGCGCGCCAAGACGGTCTATTCCGACGCGTGGACGCCGGAGTTTCTGGCGGAGCTCGTCCAGGAGCACACGCCGAGGATCGGGCATTGGATCGACAGCTCCGACATGGATGTCGGCGGGACCGTCGACGCGATTCTGGCGGACCCGGCCGCGATGCGCCGAGGGCTCGGCGCCTGAGCCCGTCCGAGATGTCCTGGAGTTCCTTGCCCCATGGGCGCATCCGGCCTGTCGCATTCCGGGGTTCGGGATGCTGCTTCGGATGCGTGCGTGCCTGGTCGTTCGGGTCGCGGCTGTGGTGACGGTTGGGCCGCGCCGGAGCAGCCGTCGGGCGGGGGATGGCGCCGAACCCTGCGTTTTAACCCAGCAGGGTCCAGAAGGCCTGGCCGGCGAGTGCAGCGCCGGCGAGGGCCATGATCCGGACGGCCGTGCGCTCGCCGGACGACCAGCGCTGCCAATCCCGCTTGAAGCTCTTCAGCTCCGCAACCATGGTGCTTCCCGCCAATTCCTGGGCTCGTCTGGTCGAATTTGCCCCTGAAGCTCTGTATGATTAGTTAACGACTGGCGCCTCTCCGGGCGTGCTGTTGGGTTACTCGAAGTTACAGCAATTTTATCTAAATACCTTCAGCCGGGAAGGCGCGGAGCGATGCCATGTTCCCTCAGAATGCGGCAGCCGGCCTCCGGGATCCTCGATCGATGGTGGTAGTGCTTCGGCGGACCGCGCCTTTCCCGATGGGGCGATGAGGCGGTTCCCAGGGGAGTGGTTCCCTGCCATGCTCCGCGCCTGTTCAGCCGTCGGGAGCCCCGGTCCTCATGGAGCAGCGGTCCGATACCGTCGTCGTCTCGGTCGTGTGCGGCGAAGCGTATCAGCAGAGCTTCCGCCAATGGTACCTGCCGACCTGGGAGCGCTACTGCCGCAGGCACGGCTTCGACCTCTTCCTGATCGAGGCTCCCATCGACAGGAACGTGGACCTGTCGGTGAAGTCGATCCACTGGCAGAAGCTCCTGGTCGCGTCGCTTCCGCCCATGAAGCGCTACGCGCGCATGGTCTGGATCGACGCCGACATCCTGATCAATGACGGAATCGCGCCCGACATCACCGCAGGAGTCCCTGAGGGCAGCATCGGGGTGGTGGACGCGACGCCCTGGATGACGGAGGCCGACGACGTCTTCAACCAGTACGGCCGCTTCCTCTTCCTCGACGCCCTGTCCATGAGTGCGGCCCGCGGCGCGGACGGACGCCGAGTGGTCGTGGCGGACATGTCGGTGGCCGACATGTACCGGCTCAAGGGTCTTGTTCCGCCATGCGACCGCTTCATCAACACCGGCGTCTTCGTCTGCTCGCCACGGCTGCACGGCGATTTCCTGTTCGACGTCTATCTCCGCTACGGACGGGACCTCTGGGACTTCGAGAACTCCGCGATGTCGTGGGAGATCCTGCGCAGCGGGATGCAGCACTTCATCGATCCGCGGTTCAATGCCGTCTGGATATGGGAGGCCGCGAAGCACTACCCGTTCCTGTACGACCTCGACTTCTACAACGCCAATCACGACGTCGTGCGCCGCTGCGTGAACGCCTGCTTCCGGAACAATTTCTTCCTGCACTTCGCCAGCCGGGAGGCCAAGCTGCTGCCGCCGGTGGTGGATACCGGGGCGCCGAACGTGGCCGCGTCGGTGGTGGACGGCTATGCGGCGCGCAGCGCCGGCATCGACTTCATGTCCTGCTCCGATGCGGAAAGGGCGCTTGCGTCCGGCGAGCCGATCCAGTGGCCGTTCTGAACCGGGGGGGCTGAACCCGGGGTGACGGCGTCCGGCCGGAGCGAGGCGAGGCGGGCGGCGTCTGCGCCACCTCTGCGTCACCGGGGCGCCTGAAACAGGAAAGGGGGGCGTTCTGCCCCCCTCCGGAACCGCCCTGCGGCGGCCCATTCCCAATCCCGTCGGCCTTCTCGCGATCAGAACGGCATGATGATGTCGAAGAGCTGCTGGCCGTAGCGCGGCTGCTGCACATCGGTGATCTGGCCGCGGCCGCCGTAGGAGATGCGGGCCTCGGCGATCTTCTCGTAGCTCACCCGGTTGTCCGAGCCGATGTCCTCGGGGCGGATCACGCCGGCGATGGTCAGCTCGCGCAACTCGAAGTTCACGCGGACCTCCTGGCGGCCCTGGATCACCAAGTTGCCGTTCGGCAGAACGTCCGTGACCAGCGCCGCCACCTGCAGCGTGATGGATTCCTGCCGCGTCACGGAGCCCGTGCCCTTGGTTGCGGAGTCCGTCGACATGTCGACGGCGTTTGCGGGATCGGCGTTCAGGCGCCGGGCGATCGACTGCTCGAAGCCGAGAAGGTTCGGCACGCCCAGGGACTCGGAGCCGCTGCGCGTGCGCTCGGTCTCGTTGTCGATCTTGGCGCTGTCCTTGATGTCGATGGTGACCGTCAGGATGTCGCCGACGCGCGCTGCGCGCTGATCCTTGAAGAAGGCCCGGCTGCCGGCCCGCCACAGGGAGTTCGGCTCGCGCGTGCCGACGACGGGGGCCGGCATCGGAAGGCTCACGGGCGTGTAGCCGGCCTGGGTCTGGGGGTTCTGGATCGTGCTCAGGCGCGGACCCGAGCCAATGTCGGCGATGCGCTGGGTCGCATTGCAAGCGCTGAGCGCCATCGCGCAGACCAGCGGCAGGGCGAGCCGGAGGGCCGGTCGGAGGGCGGGGCGGATGGCGGCGATGGTCATGATTTCGCTCCTCGGGATCGGAGTCAGAACTGGGCGAGCTGGCGGGCGGCGGAGACGGCGACCAGGTTCTGGCCGGTCACCGTCGCCTCGATGGTGCGGTTGCTGCTGGTGTTCACGACGCGGACGACGTCGCCCTGGCTGCCGTCCTGGAGCGCGCGGCCCTTGGCGGTCAGCTGGATGCCGGGGCGCTCCAGCGAGATCGTGACGATCTGCCCCTTGGTGACGAGCGTGGGTTGGCGCAGGTCGCCGAGGCGGACCGGCGTGTTGGGGGCGAGCGGACGGCGCACGGCAAGGCCGACGAGCTGTGCCTCGGTGCGGGCAACGTCCTCCATGCCGCGGCCCACCCGCAGCTCGGTCCAGGCGATGTCGGTCGGGGCGATGGCCTCGCCGACGGCCAGGCGGCGCGTCAGGACCGGGACGTCTAGCACCGCCATGGCCTTGCCCGAGACGGGGATGCGGACCTGGCTGCGCCCTTCGCCCGCGACGATGGCCGCGCTGAAGCGGTTCAGCGCCTGGTCCAGGGTCACGGCCTCGACCGAGAGGCTGGGGGCTGCGTCGAGCGGCAGGTGGATCTCGATCGCGCGATTGTCGAGCTCGACCGACAGCCGACCTTCGCGGATCCGGTCGGACAGCGCCTCGGCCAAGGCGAGCTGCACCGCCTCGGCGCCCACGACGTTGCTGCTCCGCGTCAGGGCGATGCGGTCGCCCTGGCCGGCCGGGGCCCAGTCGACGCCGTACTGACGAGCCAGGCGATGAAGCGAGACGGCGTCGAAGACCGCGCGGCGGCCGGGGGCGGGGGCCTGGCCCACGGCCACGCCGGCGCGCTCGCCGACGCCCTCGAACAGGTCGCCCAGCGTGATCCTGTCGCCGGCGACCTCGCCGTCGGAGCGCAGGGTCGCGGCCTTGGCGGAGACCGCGGCGACGAAGGCCGCGGCGGCCAGGACCATGATCACGATCTGCTTCATCTTGGCTCTCCTCGCGCTTCGGCGGTCAGCGCATCTGCGAGACGCTGTTCATCATCTGGTCGCTGGTGCTGATCACCTTCGAGTTCATCTCGTAGGCGCGCTGCGCGGTGATCAGCGAGGTGATCTCCTGGACGATGTTGACGTTCGACATCTCCACGGAGCCCTGGATCAGGCGGCCGAAGCCGGCCGCGCCGGGGTTGGCGACCGCCGCCTCGCCCGAGGCGGGCGTCACGCGCAGCAGGCTGCCGCCCATGGATTCGAGCCCGGCTTCGTTGGGGAAGTTGGCGAGCTGGATCTGGCCTACGGGGGCCGCGTCGTCGTTGATGAGGACCGAGCCTTCGCCGTTGATGGTGATCGTCACCGCGTCGGCCGGGACCACGATGCCCGGAACGAGGGGATAGCCGTCGGAGGTCACGATGGTGCCCTCGGGGCTCAGCTGGAACGAGCCCGAGCGGGTGTAGCTCGTGGTCCCGTCCGGCATCTCGATCTGGAAGAAGCCCTGGCCGTTGATCGCGAGGTCCAGCGAGTTGTCGGTGACGCTCAGGTTGCCCTGCTCGTGGATCCGGTAGACCGCGCTGGTCTTCACGCCGGCGCCGATCTGGATGCCCGAGGGCACGATCGTCCCGGCGTCCGAGGAGGTGGAGCCGACGCGGCGGTAGTTCTGGTACAGGAGGTCCTGGAACTCGGCGCGTTGGCGCTTGAAGCCCGACGTCGTCAGGTTCGCGATGTTGTTCGAGATCACTTCGACGTTCAGCTGCTGGGCCAGCATGCCGGTGGCGCCGATGCTCAGGCTGCGCATTGTCGTCCGCTCCTCAGTTCGTGCGAGCCAGGCGCTGGATCGCGCTGCGCTGGCGTTCGTGTTCGGTTTCGATCAGGCGCTGCGTAGACTGGTACTGGCGCAGGATCTCGGTCATCTGCGTCATCTCGGCCACGGCCTGGACATTGGACTGCTCGAGGGCGCCCTGGAGCACCCGCGTGTCCTCCGCGGGCTGGGCCGGCTCGTCGGAGGCGTAGAGGCCGCCGCCGAGTTCCGACATGAACTGCGGGCGCTCGAAGCGCACCACCTGAAGCCGGCCGGCGATGCCGCCGTTGGCGGTCTCGATGGTGCCATCGCCGCGGATCGTGACGGCGCCGGCATCGGCCGGCAGCTCGATCGGCTGGTTGCCCTCGCCGAGCAGCGGAAGGCCGTTGGCATTGACGATGCGGCGCCCGCCGTCGAGATGCATCTGTCCGGTGCGGGTATAGCGCGGGCCCGAGGTGGTCTCGACCACCAGGTAGCCGTCGCCGTCCAGCGCCAGGTCGAAGGGGTTGCCGGTCTGCGCGATGGGGCCCGCGCTCAGGTCGCGCAGCACCGCCAGGTCCTCGACCATCGACATCCGCTGGTCGCGGGGCTGGAC
Source organism: Arenibaculum pallidiluteum (assembly GCF_017355985.1). Lineage (GTDB taxonomy): Bacteria > Pseudomonadota > Alphaproteobacteria > Azospirillales > Azospirillaceae > Arenibaculum > Arenibaculum pallidiluteum. The sequence continues at coordinate 226,869 of NZ_JAFIQU010000001.1, read as the reverse complement.
GCCGACGCCCTGGGGCTTGGCGATGTACTCCACGAACAGCATGCGCTGGTTCTTGTAGCCCGTGGTGTTCATGTTCGCGACGTTGTGCGCCGTGACGTCGAGCTGACGTCTCAGTGCGTTCTGTCGCGACAGGGCGATATAGAGCGGGTTTTCCATCGTCCTCAGCCTCCGCCTCGCGGTGCGCCCCATTCCTCGCAAGGGGCATGCCAAGCGGGAGAGGCCAGTGTTTCCGCCATTTGCGGGCCATGGCTGCACGGCTTGCCGGGCAAAAGATGCCGCCGCGGCGAACAGCCCGGCATTTACCTCCTTCTATTGGGTGAAACGACTTGTTAACTATCGTCTGACTAGGATTTCGGGGATTCCGAAGTTCTGAGGCGCAATGTCGGCCCAGGCCCTTGACGACGATGATGTTTCGCCCGACCAGCTTCCGCGGAAGAAGTTCAGCGGCAAGAAGCTCGTGCTGTTCGTCCTGCTGCCGCTGCTGCTCCTGATCGGCGGCGGTGCGGCGGTGTATTTCAGCGGCGTGCTCGACATGTTCGGCGCCAAGAAGGAGGAGGCGCACCACGAGGAGAAGCCGGCCGAGGAGCCGGTGATCGACGGCCCCGGCGTCTTCTACACGGTGCCCGACCTCCTGGTGAACCTGAACAGCGGCAACCAGCGCCGCCAGAACTTCCTGAAGATCAGCATCGCGATCGAGCTCGCGAGCCAGCAGGACGTCGCGGCGATCGAGCGGGTGATGCCGCGCATCATCGACAATTTCCAGGTCTATCTGCGCGAGCTCCGGCTCGACGACCTGCGCGGATCGGCCGGCATGTACCGGCTGCGCGAGGAGCTGCTCCTGCGCATCTCGCAGGCGGCCCAGCCCGTGCGCATCCGCGACGTGCTCTTCCGCGAAATGCTCGTCCAGTGAGGGGGGCAGGTCGATGAGCGATCCCAGGCTGGACGGGCTCAGCGAGGAGGAGCGTCTCGCCGCGGAATGGGCCGCGCTGGCCGAGGAGGGCAGCGGCGACGACGCGGGCGGAGACGCCGGAGGCGGCGGCACGACGCGCGTCCTGAACCAGGACGAGATCGACAGCCTTCTCGGCTTCGACAGCGACGGTGCCGGCGACGGCGAGAACTCCGGCATCATGGCGCTGGTCAACAGCGCCCTGGTCAACTACGAGCGCCTCCCGATGCTCGAGGTGGTCTTCGACCGCCTCGTGCGCATGATGTCGACCTCGCTGCGCAACTTCACCTCGGACAACGTCGAGGTCAGCCTCGACCAGATCTCCTCGGTGCGCTTCGGCGACTACCTGAACTCGATTCCGCTGCCGGCCATGCTCTCGGTGTTCAAGGCCGAGGAGTGGGACAACTTCGGCCTGATGGTCGTCGATTCCGCGCTGATCTACTCGATCGTGGACGTGCTGCTGGGGGGGCGCCGCGGCACGGCCGCCATGCGCATCGAGGGCCGGCCCTACACGACCATCGAGCGCAACCTGGTCGAGCGGATGGTCCATGTGGTTCTCTCTGACCTGTCCGCCGCCTTCGACCCGCTGTCGCCGGTCACGTTCCGCTTCGACCGGCTGGAGACGAATCCCCGGTTCGCCACCATCGCCCGGCCTGCCAACGCGGCCGTGCTGGCGAAGCTGCGCATCGACATGGAGGATCGTGGCGGCCGTCTCGAGCTGCTGATTCCCTACGCGACCCTCGAGCCCGTCCGAGAGCTGCTCCTGCAGATGTTCATGGGCGAGAAGTTCGGCCGCGACTCCATCTGGGAAACCCACCTGGCGAGCGAGCTCTGGATGACCGACGTCCAGATCAGCGCGGTGCTCGACGAGATCACCATGCCGCTCTACGAAGTGCTGAACTGGCGCGTCGGCAGCCGCATCCTTCTGAACGCCGCGCCCGACGAGTTCGTGGAGCTGCGCTGCGGCGACGTGGCGATGTTCGAGGGACGCATGGGGCGCAAGGGCGGCCAGATCGCCATCCGCATCGATCGCGAGGCACCGAAGACGGAGGACCGGAGATGAGCATCGTCGGCCTGGTCCTTGATGTGGCCATCGTCGGCCTCCTGGCTGCGACCATCGCCTTCGCGGTCCGGCTGAACAGGCAGCTTTCCACTCTGCGTGACAGCAAGGCGGAGCTGGAGGCGCTGATCCGCGGCTTCGCCGAGGCGACCGAGCGCGCCGATGCGGGCGTGCAGAACATGAAGGCCATGACCGAGGAAAGTGGCGAGAAGCTGCAGAAGGCCCTGCAGCGCGCCCAGACCATTCGCGACGAGCTGCAGTTCATGGTCGAGACCGCGGACAGCCTTGCCTCGCGCCTGGAGGGGGCGATCTCGACCCACCGGTCGGCCACCCCGGCGCGGCCGGCGTCGCCGCTGACGGCATCCCGGCCGGGCGAGCCGCCGCGGCCCCAGGCGCGGGCCGCGGAGCCGCCGCCGGCCGCTGTGATGCCGCCAGCGCCGCCAGCCCCGCCTGCTGCCACCGGCGAGGCGCGGTCACGTGCGGAGCGCGAATTGATGCAGGCCCTCGAGAACCTGCGCTGAGGCCGTCATGACCCAGAAGGACAGCTCACCGATCCCCGCCGCCCTGGCGAAGAGCGCCCAGCAGGCCCGCAGCCGCCTGGGCGGGGCGCCCGCGGCCGATGCCGGCGCCACGCCGGCCACGGCCGCCCGGACTGCCGCCCGGGCCGGTACCCCCTCCGCTGCCCCTTCCGCCGCGCCCTCCGCAACGGCGGCGCCTGCCGCCGCGAAGCCGCGTCCCGCGGCCAGGAAGCCGGCCGGCAAGCCGAAGAAGCCAACGTCCGGCGCGAGGCGCGTGGGACCCGAATGGCCGCGCCTGCGCGGGCCCGTCCGCATCCGGCTGCTGCCGACCACAATCTTCGTGGCGGTCCTGATGCTCGGCGTGCGCGCGGGCGACCTCTGGGTCCTCGCGACAGGCGGCACCCCCGCGGAGATCGGCGTGGCCGCGACCCAGGCCCAGACCGCGGCGCAGCCGGCGCCTCAGCGACCTGCCCAGGCGGTCCAGGCCGCGGTCCAGCCGGCTCCGGCGGCCACGCCGGCAGCCGGCGCCAACATGCCGGCGCCAGCCGCAAATCCGGCGATGCCGGCAAGCCAGCCACCGCCGCCGCCGCTCACGGCCACCCGCATCGATACCTCCGCCGCCGAGGACAAGCCCGCGGCGCCGAACGAGTTCGAGGGTGTTCGGGCCGAGATGATCCAGCGCCTGAACGAGCGACGCGAGGAGCTGGACCGGCGGGCGCGCGAGATCGAGCAGCGCGAGGCGCTGATGAAGGCCGCCGAGCAGCAGATCGACAAGAAGGTCGCCGAGCTGTCGACGCTGCGCGGCAATATCGAGAAACTGCTGCGCCAGGTCGACGAGCAGCAGGCGGCCCAGCTCGACAGCCTCGTGAAGATCTACGAGACCATGAAGCCCAAGGAAGCAGCGCTGATCTTCCAGGAACTGGACATGCCGGTCCTGCTGAGCGTGCTTCAGCGCATGAAGGAATCGAAGAGCGCGCCGATCCTGGCGGCCATGGAGCCGGTCAGGGCCAAGGAGGTCACCTCCCAGCTCGTCGATCGCAGCGCGCTGCCCCCCGGAACCGCCACGCGCTGAGGCGCAAGAGGACAGGCATGAGCCAAGCCGCTTTCGATCCGACCCTGCGCGCGCGCATCGACGCCGCGCGGGCCGAAGCCCGCCAGCCGCTGACCCGACCCGAGGTGGCGGAAATCGTCGCCTCGGTCCTGCGCTCCATGGAGGGCGACGTCTCCTCCATGGACCTCAAGCTCTATGCGGAGCTCGAATCCCTGGCCCGGTTCATCCAGCACACGCGTCGCGAGATCGCCGCGATCCGCGGGGAGGATTCCGGTAATCGGATCCCCAACGCGACCGACGAGCTCGATGCCGTGGTGGGCGCGACCGAGGACGCGACCAACCGCATCATGGACAGCTGCGACGTGGTGCAGGCGATCGCCGGACGCGTTGGCGGGGACGATGGCGCCCAGCTCGTCGATGCCGTGACGCGCATCTTCGAGGCCTGCAACTTCCAGGACGTGACGGGGCAGCGCATCACCAAGGTCGTGCGGACGCTGAAGCATATCGAGACCAGGATTGAAGCCCTGGTCGAGGCTCTGGGCGACGAGGTCTTCAAGGGCGGGCGTCCCGCGCCGGAGGAGGCGCCCGAGGGCGCCGCGTCCACCGACGACGAACGGAGCCTCCTGAACGGACCCCAGCTTCCCGGTGCCGGCATCGACCAGAGCGAGATCGACCGACTGCTCGGCGGCGGCTGAGCTCCATGCGCCTCCGCCTCGCGATATGCCTGCTTGCCAGTGCCGCATCGCTGGCCATGGCGGATGCCGCCAGGGCGCAGGGCGCGCCGCAGAACCTGGCCGCCGCGGCGCCCGCGGTCGAGACCGTGCGCGTGCGCGCGGGCCAGCACGCCGATCGGAGCCGGCTCGTCTTCGACTTCGCGCGCCCCGTCGACTACTCCTTCGACCAGACCGGCGGAGAGATCCGGCTGGTCTTCGGCCGCCAAGCCCGCGCGGATATATCGGGTCTCGAGCGTGCTAGGCTGCGCACCGTCGAGGGAGTGATCCAATCCGATGCGAACGGGCGGCTGGAAGTCCGGATCCGTGTGCCCGAGGCCACGAGCGCCCGTCATTTCCGAAGCGGAAACAGCATCGCGCTCGACGTGATCGACGCGCCGCGCGCGGCCGAGGCCGCCCGGGCGCAGGAGCGCCCGGCCGCGTCCGCGGCGGCGCGGACCGAGCACCCACCCGTGCAGGCCCAGCGCCCTGCGTCGCAGGCGGCAGCCCCGGCCGCGGAGCCGAGGAAAGCCGAGGCACCGCTGCGCGAGCCCGCGGAGGCGGAGGCCGTCCGGGCCGATGAGTCGAAGCCGGGCGCTGCAAGACAGGATAGCCCTGCCGCCGAGGCCCCAAAGGCGGTGGCGCCGAGAACGGATCAGGCCAGCCCCACCCCGGCCCGTTCCGAACAGCCCCGCGCCGTCCAGGCGCAAGCGACGCCGGCCGCGCCTGCGCAGGCCGCTCCGGCGCAGGCCGCTCCGGCGCAGGCGGTGCAGGCTGCTCCGGCACCGCCTGCGGCCGAGCGCCGGCGGTCGTTGAGCGTCGACCCGCGCCAGCCGGCCTCGGCAGCCGTCTTCGTGCGCGGCTCGCGGCTCTTCGTGGTCTTCGACAGGCCGCTTCCGCCCGATGCCATACGGGTCGAGCCCGCCGATATGACCCGTCCCGAGCCCCTCGCCGTAGCGAGCGGTGGCGGCTTCCACCTGCCGATGCCGCAGGACCTGGTTCCGCGGGTCGAGCGCGAGGGCTCGGTCTGGCGGATCCATCTCGAGGCGCCCGGGGCAGGCCCCGCCGAAGGACTTCCGGTCATCTCCGAGCCCGATTTCCTGCTGGGCCCCCGGGTGCTCGTGCGTGCCGGCCAAGCGGCCTCGCCCATTGCTGTCCCCGATCCCGCGGTCGGCGACCGGCTGATGGTGGTGCCGCTGGCCGAGGCCGGCCGGGCGGTCACGCGCGGGCATGGCTTCGTCCAGGCGCGGATCCTGCCGGCCGAGCAGGGCATCGTGGTCCGGCCGCTCGATGATGCTCTGCAGGTGCGCGCCGTCCGCGACGGGGTGGAGCTGACCGCCGCGGGCGGCATGGTCCTGTCCTCGATCTCCGACATCCGCCTCGCGGCACCCCCGCCGGAGGCTGCTCCGGCGCAGGAGCCGGGCCCGGCCGGGCAGCGGCGCCTGCTGGACGTGGCCGCATGGAAGCGGGGCGCATCGGACGAATTCAACCGTCTGCGCCAGAGCCTGCAGCAGGCCGTGATCCAGGCGCCCGAGGGCGAGCGCCTGCGGCGTCGCCTGGACCTCGCGCGCTTCTACTTCAGCCATGCCTATGGGCCCGAGGCGCTGGGAATGCTCGGCATGATCCTGCAGGCCCAGCCCGAGCTCGAGGACCAGCCCGAGTTCCGGGCCGTCCGCGGCGCCTCTGCCGCGCTGGCCGGGGATTTCGGCGCGGCCAGGGCCGATCTCGCGATTCCGGCTCTCGACGGGAATCCCGAGGTCAAGCTGTGGCGCGCCGTGACCGAGGCGGGGCTGGACGACTGGCAGGCGGCGGCGCGGGACTTCCTGGCCGGCCGTGCGGCACTGGACGAGTATCCCGACGAGCCCTTCAAGAAGCTGTCGCTGATCGGCGCCGAGGCGCTCGCCGAGACGGGATCCCCCGTCGAGGCTTCGCGGGCGCTCGACCGGCTGGAGGCACGGATCCCGCGCGCCGAGCAGAATCCAGGGGTGCAGTATCTGCGCGGCCGGATCCATGCCGCGAGCGGCCGCCTCGACGACGCCCTGGCGATCTGGCGCGAGCTGTCGTCCTCGCCCGATGCCAAGTATCGCACGCGGGCGCAGTACGCCCTCGCCGTCGCCGAGCAGGAGACCGGACGCGTCAAGCCCGAGGAGACCGTCGCGCGGCTGGAGCGCCTGCGCTTCGCCTGGCGGGGCGACGCCTTCGAGCTGAAGGTGCTGAACCGCCTGGGAGAGGCCTATCTCGCCGCCGGCGACTATCCCAATGGCATCGACACGCTGCGCACCGCATTGACGCTGTTCCCGGAGGATCCGTCGGCCCCTGCGCTCGCCCAGCGTGTGACGCGCGCCTTCGCGGACCTGTTCCTGAAGGACGGCGCCGCGGCACTGGCCCCGCTCGACGCGCTTGCGCTCTACGACCGGTACAAGGAACTCGCGCCACGCGGCGCCGAGGGCGACGCGATCGAGCGACAGCTCGCCGAGCGCCTCGTCGAGATCGACCTGCTCGGCCGTGCCGCCGACATCCTGGAGGGGCAGGTGACGCGGCGGCTCCAGGGCGTGACGAAGGGCGAGGTGGGTGCACGGCTGGCCTCGATCCGTCTGCTCGATGGCAAGCCTGCCCAGGCGGTGTCGGCGCTCGACCGGAGCGAAGTCCCCGGGATTTCCGAGGCGCTGGCCGGGGAACGGCGCGTGCTGAGGGCCCGTGCGCTCGCGGACGAGCGCCAGTTCGATCAGGCGATGGCGCTGCTGGCCGGGGATGCCTCGCCGGGAGCCGAGCTGCTGCGCGTCGACGTGGCCTGGCGCGCCGGGCACTGGGCCGAGGCCGCCACGGCGCTGGACCGCATCGTCGGCCCGCCGCCGTCAGCAGGGACGGCCATCAGCCGGGACGCGAGCCAGCTCGTCGTGAACCGCGCGGTCGCCCTGGCGCTGGCCGGCGATGCCCAGGGCCTTTCGAAGCTGCGCCAGGACTTCGGCACGGCCATGGCGGCAGGACCCGATGCCGACAGCTTCCGGGTGCTGACGCGCCAGGGGCAGGGCGGGGCCCTCGTCGACGCCGCGACGATCAAGTCGCGCGTCGCCGAGGTCGACGTGTTCCGGAAGTTCCTGTCTGGATATCGCAGCGCCGCAGCCCCCCGGAGCGCCGCCGCCAACTGACGATCGGCGTCCCGGCCCGGGCTGGCTGCTCCGCCCCTGTGCGGACACGGGACGGTGGATGTGGAAGATCCCGTCAGGGCGAGGGAGGGGGCGCCGGACCTGCCCACAGGCGATCCGACACGCAGCACGTCGGAATGCCGTGGCGCGCATTCGTTGCCGCGCCGGGGACGACGGCGGTCCGCCGTTCCCGAGGGGCGCGGCGCGCCGGTCGGTGTCAGGTCCCGAAGCTCTGGACCAGCGTTCCGGCGATCAGGTGCCAGCCGTCGACGAGCACGAAAAAGATGATCTTGAATGGCATCGAGACCGAGGCCGGGGGCAGCATCATCATGCCCATCGACATCAGGATCGAGGCCACGACCATGTCGATGACGAGGAAGGGCAGGAACAGCAGGAAGCCGATCTCGAAGGCCCGGCGCAGCTCCGAGATCATGAAGGCCGGCACGAGGACATGCAGGGGCGTATCCTCGGGCCTGGCGATCGGGGCGGCCTTCGCGAGGTCGGAGAACAGCAGCAGGTCCTCCTCGCGGACATGGCGCATCATGAAGCCGTGCACTGGCACGACGGTGCGCTGGAAGGCCTGCATGGGCTCGATGTCCTCGTTGATCAGAGGCACGATGCCGTCGCTGTAGGCCTGCTGGAAGACGGGCGCCATCACGAAGCCGGTCAGGAACAGCGCCAGGCTGATCATCACCGCGTTCGGCGGCGTTCCCTGGACGCCCATGGCCGTCCGGAGGAAGGACAGCACCACGACGATCCGAACGAAGGACGTCACCATCACCAGGATGGAGGGCGCCAGCGAGAGGACCGTGATCAGGGCGAAGAGCTGGACGATCTGGGCCGTGCTCGACCCGCCGGCCTGGCTGAGGTCGAGGGTCAGGTTCTGGGCCCAGGCGCTGCCGGCTGCCAGGAGCGGCGCGGCGGCCGCAACCGCCATTGCGAGCCGGCGCATTCTCAAAGCTGCGGCTCCTGCCGCACATCCGTCGCGCTGGCGGCTGGCGGAAGGGTCGCCACGGCCTCCTGGAAGGCGGTGGCGCCGATCCCGGTCTCTATCACGATGTCGCGCTCGGTGCCGAGCAGCAGCAGATGCTCGACGCCGTCGCGCCTGACCAGGAGGAGCCGGCGCTTGGCATCCACCGGCAGGACCTCGACCAGGGCGAGGCGCCTCTGCCGGCCGCGCCGGACCGAGGGGCCGGATCCCATGAAGCGGCGCAGGATCATGGAGAGCAGGCCGACCAGGGCCAGCACGAAGACAAGTGCCAGGCCGTAGCGGAGATAGCTGTCGAGGTCCTGGGGAAACACGGCGGATCCTTCGTGGATGGAAGTGGGACTGGGAGAGTCAGGGACCCTCGTCACGGTTCCTTGAATAGGCAGTCACGGCGCGGTTCCGGTCGGCCTGGGCCGGACCGACCGGCACGGGTGCCAGCGCCTCGCGCCGGCGCGCGCATTCCGCCTCGATGGCCGCCAGCTCCGCCGCCACGGCCGCGAGGTCGCCCAGCAGGGTCTGTGCCGCCGTGGGGTCCATGGACGCGATGGTCCTGCAGGCGGCCTCGACCTGGATGTCGAGCCCGACAAGGTCGACCAGCACGCCCGCCTCGATCAGCCTTCGGGAGTCGCGCAGCATCATCAACACGCCCTGGATGTCGCGCCCGGGCTCTTCGCCGGCGGAGCTCATCGTGCGCCGCTCCGCGGCGGCAGCTTGCCATTGGCGCGGTATACGTAGGACAGGATCTCCGCGACCGCGATCAGCGCCTCGGCAGGGATCTCGGAGTCCAGGTCGACCGCCGACAGGATCTCAGCCAGATCCGCATCCTCGCGCACCTTCACGCCGTTCGCGAAGGCGAGCTCCAGGATCTTCTCGGCGATGGAGCCGCGGCCCGTAGCCGTGACGCGCGGCAGCTCAGGGCCGCCAAGCTCGTACTGGAGCGCGACCGCGATCGGCTGCTTCGGGCGATGGCTCTCGGGCGGCATGGATCTCCTCGCGGCACGCCTCTGCAGACGGACCTAGCGAAATGGGCGGTGCCAAGCTACCGGCTCATGCTTAAGGAAGGCTTTATGCCATGTCTCGCTCCCGGCAGGAAATGCCCGGCGGACTTTGCCGTCCCGGCGGGATGCCGCGAAGGCATGACCGCGTGGCGGCGCGTGGCGCGGCCGGAAGGCGCGCCCGCACTGGAATCTTCCTCCTGGGTTCACCTGCCGGCTTCACGTGGCCCGGGCTTTGCTTGGTGTTCGGGCGCGGCGCGCGGAGGGTCTTCCGCCTCAACGGAAAATTAACCGCGGCGCCGACAGGATCGACGCTGGTGGATTCCGGGGGCGTGCCATGGACATGGAGAAGCTGGGCCTGTTCCGGCTGATCAAGGGCAAGATGGACTGGCTGAGCCGCCGCCAGGAGGTGGTGGCGCAGAACATTGCCAATGCCGACACGCCCGGCTTCCGGCCCAGCGACCTGACGCCCTATGACTTCAAATCGGCCCTGCGCACCAGCGTGCGGCTTCCGCCGGCGCGCACGGACGGCAGCCACCTGTCGGGCGTCTCCTCCGATGCGTCCGGCGGAACGGTGCAGCGCGAGCGCAAAACGTATGAGACCGCGCTGGACGGGAACGCCGTCGTCCTGGAGGAGCAGCTGATGAAGGTCGCGCAGAGCAGCGCGGACTATCAGCTTGCGACGCAGATCTACCGCAAAAACGTTGCGATGCTGAAGCTGGCCATCGGCCGCGGCGGCGCCTGAGCGAGGAGGATCGGAAAATGGAACTCGACCGGACGATGCAGATCTCGGCCGCGGGCATGAAGGTCCAAGGCGTGCGCCTGCGCGTGATCGCCGAGAACCTCGCCAATGCCGATTCCACCGCGCCGACGCCGGACGGGCTGCCTTACCGGCGCAAGACCGTGACCTTCAAGAACGAACTCGACCGCGAGCTCGGCGTGAACACGGTGCGCATCGACAAGGTCGGCGTCGACAGGAGCGACTTCGAGCGCCGCTACGAGCCCGGCCATCCCAGCGCGGACGCCGAGGGCTATGTGATGATGCCGAACGTCAACTCGCTGGTCGAAAGCATGGACATGCGCGAGGCCCAGCGCAGCTACGAGGCAAACCTGAACGTCATCGACGCGTCCAAGCAGATGGTGATGCGCACCATCGACCTCCTGCGCGCCTGATCCTCCGGAGAGCGGACACCATGGTCACCACCGTTGCCAACGCCATCAGCGCCTATGCCAATGCCGCCAAGGCGGGCTCCGGCCCCAAGGCGGCCGGCGGCCCGGGCGAATCCTTCCTGGACCTCGTCAAGAACGCGGCCGAGGGCGCCATCGAGAACATCGGCCAGAGCGAGAAGGTCAGCGCCGCCGCGGCGGTCGGGAAGGCCGATCTGCTGGACGTCGTCAGCGCCCTCAGCAATGCCGAGGTCACGTTGCAGACCGTGGTGTCCGTCCGCGACAAGGTCGTCAACGCCTACCAGGAAATCATGCGCATGCCGGTGTGACCCCGGCGGTCCCGGCCCGGTCCGCCGCGCCCGGCCAACATCTTAACGGCTCGTTCACCCTGTCGGCCTAGGCTTTTTGCCGACCCGGCCATGGCCGGGGCCGCCGGCCAGGGCAGAATGCATGAACGCAACCGAGGTTATCGAGATCCTGCGGGAATCCATGATGGTCACCATCAAGGTCGCAGGTCCGGTGATGCTGATCACGCTGATCGTCGGTATCGCGATCTCGATTTTCCAGACCCTGACGCAGATCCAGGAGGCCACGCTGACCTTCGTGCCGAAGATCATCCTGGTCTATGTGGCGTTGCTGTTCCTGGCGCCCTTCATGCTGTCCTCGCTGATCACGTTCACGCAGCACATCATGGACAAGATCATCGGCCTGGGCACGGGATCCTGACCGGACGATGCTCGAGCAAGCCCTGAGCCAGCTCTTCGCCGGTCAGGCCTATGCGTTCCTTCTGACCTTCACCCGCATAGGTACCGCCTTCACGATGCTGCCGGGTTTCGCCGACGGCGTGGTGACCATGCGGATCCGCCTGCTGATCGCGCTTTCCCTGTCCATGGTGGCGACGCCCGTCGTCTCCCCGATGCTGCCGCCTCTGCCGGCTTCTGCCGCGGGGCTGGCGGTCCTCGTCATGATCGAGAGCTTCATCGGGCTGTTCTTGGGCCTGGTCGCGCGCATCATGTTCGCGGCCTTGGACGTCGCCGGCATGATCATCTCGATCCAGACCGGCTTCGCCGCCGTGATGCTGTTCAATCCGGCGCTCGCCTCGCAGAGCTCGCTCATGGGGCTGGCGCTGTCCACGCTCGGCGTGACGCTCCTTTTCGTGACGGACCTGCACCACATGCTGCTTCGGGCGGTGGTGCAGAGCTACGAGTTCCTGAAGCCCGCCGAGATGCCCCTGATGGGCGACCTCACGGCGACGATTCTCGATCTGACGGCCCGCAGCTTCATGATCGGGGCCGAGATGGCGGCGCCTTTCCTGATCGTCTTCATGCTGCTGAACTGCGGCATGGGGGTCCTGCAGAAGCTCGCGCCCCAGATCCAGATCTTCTTCGTGATGATGTCGGTCCAGGTGGCGCTGGGCCTGTTCATGATGACGCTCGTGCTGTCCGCCGTGGCCATGTTCTGGCTCGGCCATTTCGAGGACAGCATGATCGGTTTCCTGCGATCCTGAGTTCCGGCGGAGGCGCCCGTGGCGGAGAACGAGGACGGCAGCGAGAAGACCGAAGACCCGACAGGCAAACGGCTCTCGGACGCGCGCGGCAAGGGCCAGGTCCCGATGACGCGGGAACTGTCGATCTGGGCGACGCTGGCCATGACGCTTGTCGTCCTCTCGTCGCTGGCGCCGACGCTGGCGGGCCAGCTCCAGGACGGCCTAACCACCTTCCTGGCGCAGGCGGCGCTGAAGCCGATGGATGCCGGCAGTGTCGGCCGCATCCTCGGCGAGCTCGCCTGGCTGATCGTGAAGGTCATCGGGATCCCCACCGCACTGCTGGCCGCCGCTGGGATCGCCGCGACGCTCCTGCAGACCGGAGGGCTGGTCTCCACCCAGGCACTGATCCCCAAGTTCGAGAAGCTGAACCCGATGGGCGGGTTCAAGCGGATGTTCTCGGTCAACTCGCTGATCGAGTTCGGGAAGAGCCTCGCGAAGATGGCCGTGGTCGGCGCCGTGATCTACATGGCGCTCGCGCCCATGATGACCCAGCTCGAGCACTTTGCCGGACTCGGCATGGCGATGGTGCTCAAGGAGTCGCACCTCCTGATCGTCGACATGCTGAACGGGGTCGTGCTGGTGCTGACCTTCATCATGGCCGCCGACTTCGTCTACCAGCGCTGGAAGTTCTTCCAGGACCTCAAGATGACGAAGCAGGAGGTCAAGGAGGAATACAAGCAGATCGAGGGCGACCCCACCGTCAAGGGCCGGATCCGGAGCCTGCGCATGCAGCGTGCGCGCCAGCGCATGATGGCGAACGTGCCCAAGGCCGACGTCGTCGTGACGAACCCGACCCACTTCGCGGTCGCGCTGAAATACGACCCGGGCAGCATGCAGGCGCCCATCCTGCTGGCGAAGGGGGCCGACCTGCTGGCCTTCCGCATCCGCGAGATCGCGAAGGAGCACGACGTGCCCATCGTCGAGAACCCGCCGCTTGCCCGCGGCATCTACGCCAGCGTAGAGGTCGAGCAGGAGATCCCGCCCGAGCACTACAAGGCGATGGCCGAGGTGATCTCCTACGTCTTCCGCCTGAAGCGGCGCGAGCTTCCCGGCAGCTGATCGGCGGCCGCGGATCAGCCTTGCCGCTTTCCAAGCACGGGGCGCCGCGGGTAGCCTCTCGGCCCTGGGCGAGGACGGGAGGTGCGGGATGCCGGTGCTGGCTCGGCTGGCTGTCATGGCTGCGGCTCTCGCCGCCTCGGCGCTGCCCCATCGCGGCGCCGAGGCCCAGGATGTCCCGGTGGACCTGGAGCTGGTCCTCGCCGTCGACGTCTCCGGCTCCATGGACGCCGAGGAGCGCCGCGTGCAGCGCCAGGGCTATGTCGAGGCGCTGTCCCATCCCGAGGTCGTCCGGGCGATCGCCTCCGGGCCGCACGGCCGGATTGCCCTCGCCTATGTGGAATGGGCCGGCGCCGATGCGCAGCAGGTGATCCTGCCCTGGCGGATCATCGACGGGCCGGCGAGCGCGCGGGACACCTCGGCGGTCCTTGCCGCCGCGCCCGAGGCGCGGATCCGCGGCACCTCCATCTCGGGCGCGCTGGCCTTCGCGGCGCGGCTCTTCGACGGCAACGGCTTCGAGGGCCTGCGCCGCGTGATCGACGTGTCCGGAGACGGGCCGAACAATTCCGGCATGCCGCTGCCCCCGGTCCGCGAGGCCGTGCTTGCCCGCGGCATCGTGATCAACGGCCTGCCCCTGACGCTCGACCAGGGCTGGAACTGGGGTCTGGCCCCGGGCGAGCTCGACCTCTATTACGAGGATTGCGTGATCGGAGGCGTGGGCGCCTTCATCGTGCCGGTCCGCAGGCCCGAGGACATCGGCGAGGGCATCCGGCGCAAGCTTGTGCTGGAGATCGCCGGAAGCACCGGCTCCCCAGTGGTGATCCCGGCAGCGAGCCCGGCGTCGTTGCGGAAGGTGGCGGCGCGGGTGAACTGCATGGCCGGCTACTCCCGGCCCTCCTGGGGCGAGCCCTGAGGGCGCCGCCGGGCACCGTCCCTGGCGAAGCGGGCCCCCGCGGGACCGGTTGCCGCCCTCGGCCAGAGCGATCTGGCTTCGCCTGCAAGCTCGGGTCGCGGCCAACTCATTGATGTTAGAGCGGATTCACGCGACCTGGCGCCCAAACCGAATCGCGATCCACTCTAGTCCGGCGGGCCGCAATCCGCTAAGTGAGGGGCCGGAGGTCTTGAGGAGGAGAGAAGCCTTGCCGGACGCGACCACGCAGGATCCGACGCTGCCATCCCGGCCGCGCCCTGCGCCGCGGGCGGAGGCGGAAGGCGTCCTCCGGCCCGTGGTGATCGGCCTCGCGGGCATGGTCGCCGTCGGGGTGCTGGGCGTGGTGGCCGCCGCCGCCGGCGTGACGGGCGATCCGGTAGTCCTGGCCGCGGGCATCAGCATGGCGCTGCTGGCGGGGGCCGCGGCGATCGGACGGGCCGTGGACAGGGCCGAGCACCGCGCCGCCCGCGAGCGCCTGCTGCTGATGGAGGCCTTCGAGGCGGCGCCGGCAGGCCGGCTGATCACCGATCCGGAAGGCCATGCGCTCTATGTGAACGCGGCATTCCGGTTCCTGGTTGGGGGCGCGGGGAAATCCGCCATGTCGGCGCTGGAGAACAATTTCGCGTCCGACAGCGCGGCGCTCGCCCGGCTTCGAGACATGGCGGCGCGCGCCCGGGGCGGAATCGCGGATGGCGCCGACCTCCCGGTGCGCGGCCCCGATGGCGAGGTGTCGTGGCGCCGGCTCGAAGCGCAGCCCCTGCCGCGTCTTCCCGGACACGTCCAGTGGCGGATCGAGCCCCTGGCCGCCGGAGAGGTGCGCGGCGCGGCCCTGGAGGCGCCCGGCGCCAGGGCGGGGCAGCCCGCGATGCCCGTCGTCCCCGCGCCGGCTGCGGCCGGCGGCGAGCCGCTCGATCTCCGCGATTTCCTCGATAGCGCTCCCCTGGGCTTCTACTCGGTCGATGCCGAGGGTCGCTTCATCTTCGCGAACGAGACCTTCGCCCGCTGGCTCGGCTGCGGACCGGACGAACTGGTCGGGCGCCTGCGGCTGCATGCCGTGCTGGCCGCGCCGCCCGCCGAGGCCGGTCCGGCCGATGCCCTGCCGCCGCCGGCATATCGGGGCGAGGTCGCGCTGAAGGGCCTTGGGGGCCGCCAGTTCCAGGCCAGCATCGTCCAGTCGGTGGTGACCGATCCGGAAGGGCATCGTCAGCTCACGCGTGGCATCGTGCGCGACCTGACGCCCGAGCGGGAGTGGCGCAACGCGCTGCGCCAGTCCGATCGGCGCTTCAAACGCATCTTCGAAGACGCACCCATTGGCATCGCGCTGGTCGATGAGCTCGGCCGGCTCATGGAATGCAACATCGCCTTCCTCGGCATGATCGGCAGCCGGATCGAGGACGTCCTGGACCGTCCGCTTGCCGACCTGATCCATCGCAGCCAGCGCACCGAGGTGGTGAACCGCCTGAACGCCGTGCTGCAGGGCGGGGATCCGCCGGGTCCGCTGGAGGTCAGGCTGAGGACCGCGCGCGAACCGATGGCACAGCTCTATGCTCGCCGGTTTGGGGTACGCGACGAGGCCGACGAGGACGGGAAGGCGCAGGAGACGTCGGAAACGGCAGCAGCCTCCGCCACCGGCACAACTACCGCCACCGCCACCGGGGGCACCGGGCCTAGCGGGACCGACGCTGGCGCCGCCGGAGCCACCCGCGCCGGGCTGATCCTTCACTTCATCGATATGACGGAGCAGAAGAACCTCGAGGCGCAGTTCGCCCAGAGCCAGAAGATGCAGGCGGTCGGCCAGCTCGCCGGCGGGGTGGCGCACGACTTCAACAACCTGCTCACCGCCATGATCGGCTTCTGCGACCTGCTGCTGCTGCGCCACAAGCCCGGCGATCAGTCGTTCAGCGACATCATGCAGATCAAGCAGAACGCGAACCGGGCGGCCAACCTCGTGCGCCAGCTCCTGGCGTTCTCGCGGCAGCAGACCCTTCAGCCGCGCGTGCTGAACCTGACCGACGTCCTGGCGGAGCTCTCGAACCTTCTGCGCCGGCTGATCGGTGAGAACATCGAGCTGCGGATGCTGCACGGGCGCGACCTCGGCCTCGTGAAGGTGGACCAGGGCCAGCTCGAACAGGTGATCATCAACCTGGTCGTGAACGCGCGCGACGCCATGCCCGAGGGCGGACGCCTGACGATCGTGACGGGGAATCACAGTGCCGACCAGCCGGTCCGGCGCGAGAGCGAGGAGATGCCGCCGGGCGACTACGTGATGATCGAGGTGATCGACACGGGCTTTGGCATTCCCAAGGAAAACCTCAGCCGCATCTTCGAGCCCTTCTTCTCGACCAAGGAGGTCGGGGCAGGGACCGGGCTGGGGCTGTCGACGGTCTACGGCATCGTGCGCCAGACCGGCGGCTTCGTCTTCGTCGACAGCGCGCCGGGCGAGGGTGCGAAGTTCACGATCTACCTTCCGCGATACAAGGAGCAACCCGCGGCCGAGGGCGCCACCGCGCGCGAGGACGTGCGTGAGCGCGGCACGGCCGACCTGACCGGGTCCGGCAACATCATGCTGGTCGAGGACGAGGACGCCGTCCGCGTCTTCAGCGCGCGAGCCCTGCGCAACAAGGGATACCAGGTGCTGGAGGCGCGCAGCGGCGAGCAGGCCCTGGAGATGCTGGGCCAGGAGGGCACGCGGGTCGACCTGCTGATCAGCGACGTGGTGATGCCCCAGATGGACGGGCCGACGCTGATCCGGAAAGTCCGTGCGACCCGGCCTGACCTGAAGGTGATCTTCATCTCGGGATACACCGAGGACCGCTTCCGCCAGCACCTCGACGATCCCACGCAGATCCATTTCCTGCCGAAGCCCTTCAGCCTGAAGCAGCTCGCCAGCAAGGTGAAGGACGTGCTGCGCGGCGAATTGCCCTGAGTTCCCCGAGGATGGCGAGCGGGCTCGGTGGCGCTCGACGGCCCGTCCTGCCCGCCAGGGCATCGTCCGCGCCGTGCCCGTTCGCAGCGCCCGGCCGTCCGCCTCAGGTGGGCGCGCCTGCGCCTTCCTTGCTGCGGAACCGGCTCGGCGGGGTGCCGAGGACACGCTTGAACGCCCGGCTGAATGCCGCTTCGGATTCATATCCCAGGCGCTCGGCCGCAACCGACACGCGCATGCGGTCCCGCTCCAGCCAAAGCCGCGCCTGGTGCATTCGCACACGCAGGATGTAGCGCGCCGGCGTCTCTCCCACGACCTCCACGAAGCGCTTGGCAAAGCCCGAGCGGGACGCGCCCATGACCTTCGCCAGCGCTGCGACGGTCCAGTCGCGCTCGGGGTTCAGGTGGATCGCCGCGAGGACCCTTCCCACATCCGGCTCCCGCACGGCGGCAAGCCAGCCGCGCGCATCTCCGCAACCGTGCTCCACCCAGCTCCGGATCAGGCTTGCGGCGAGCACGTCCGCGAGGCGGGCGAGGATGCCGCCTGCTCCGACCCTGTCGAGTTGCGCCTCGCGGGCCATCGCCTCGAGAAGATGGGGGAGGCTGGGCTCGTGTCGCTCGAGATCGCGCGCCTGCATCAGGTCCGGCATCAGCTGCATGAGCGGATGCATCGCGTCGAAGTTGAAATGCAGCGAACTGCTGACCACGATGCTGGTCCGGCCAGCCCCTCCGACGCCGTCCACGGCGAAGACGTTCTCGCAGATCGGGGAGCGCTGGCAGGTTCCCACGGGCACCGGCGGAACGCCGGGAGCGCTCGCGAGTACATGGGCCCGCCCCCGCGACACGAGCACGGCGTCGCCGACCCCGAGCTCCGTCCACTCGCCCTCGCCGCAGCGCAGCCAGCATCCCGCGCTCGAGACGAAGTGCAGGCGCGCCGCCCGCTGCTCCGGGAAGGCAAGCGCCCAGGGCTCGGCCATCCGGAAGCGGCTGTAGTCGACGCCATCGAGGCGCAGGCCCCGCAGCATTTCGGTCAGCGGGTCGCTCGGAGGGGCTCCGGGTTTGGACGGTCGAGCAAGCATTTTCGACTTTCTAGCATGTAAGCGCCACGGCATCAGCCCTATTCTCAACGCCCGAAAGGCCCAAGGAGGATCCATGTCCGAATGCACCGCGACGGCTGAGTGCGCCGCTGACGTTTCCGAACGGGAGACGGCCGCGTGGCCGGCCGTCGTCTCCCTTTCGCTTGGCGTCTTCGCCCTCGTCACGGCCGAGTTTCTTCCCGCATCCCTCCTGACGCCGATGGCGAGCGACCTCTCGATCAGCGACGGGCTCGCCGGTCAGGCCGTCACGGCGACGGCGGTCGTCGGCGCGATTGCGGGGCCCGCGGTCGTCATCGGCACCTCCAGGTTCGACCGCCGCTGGATCCTGCTGGGACTGACGGCTCTGCTCATCATATCCAACGCGCTGGCGGCGGCGGCGCCGAACCTGCCGGTCCTGCTCTTCTCGCGCATCCTTCTCGGTATCAGCCTGGGCGGCTTCTGGGCGATGTCGGCCGCCCTGGCCATGCGGCTCGTTCCGCCGGAGCTCATGCCGCGGGCCATGGCGATCGTCTTGACGGGGGTCTCCCTCGCCACCGTCTGCGCGGCGCCCGTCGGTGCCTGGATCGGCGACCGGTGGGGCTGGCGGGCCGCCTTCATCATTGCCGATGCCGTCGCCCTGGCGGCGCTGCTGGCGCAGTTCGTCACCGTTCCGCCGCTGCCGTCCAGGGACAGGGCGACGCTCGGCACCTTCGGACTGCTGCTGCGCCGTCCACGGGTGCGAATCGGCCTCGCGATCGTCGCTCTGGTGGTGTCCGCGCATTTCGCGGCCTTTACCTATGTGCGCCCGTTCCTGGAGCAGGTGCCGCGCATGGGCGTCGACATGATCTCCCTGGTGCTGCTCGCCTACGGCGTCGGGGGCTTCTTCGGCAACTTCGCCGGCGGCTTCCTCGCCGAGCGCAGCGAGCGCGTGGCCGTCGCCTTCGCGTCCGGGGCCATCGCGGCGACGGCGCTGGCGCTGGTCCTGCTCGGAATCTCGACGGGGGTGTCCGGCGCTGCGACGGCACTATGGGGTTTTGCTTTCGGTGCGCTTCCCGTCGGCGCCCAGACCTGGATCACGCGGGCCGCTCCGGACCACGCCGAGAGCGCGGGCGGGCTTCTGCTGACGGCATTCCAGGTCGCCATCGCGTCCGGCGCCGTGTTCGGCGGCCTGCTCGTGGACGGCTTCGGTCCCCGCGGGCCGATCGGCTACTGCGCCGCCGCCGCGGCGCTGGCCTGCCTGTGCGCGGCCGCGCAGACCCGGCGGCCGGCGCTCGCGTGAGGGATGGCGGGACTGGGATGGCCCGCCGCATGCCGTGCGGCACGGCCCTGCTCCCGGTCCCGCCTGCCGAGTCGGCACCGACGGCACCGCCGCGCCGGCCCCGGCGGTGCTGTCGGTCGCATTCGTGACTTCGCACCCTGAAAAAGCTACCCTCGGACCGGTTCCGTCCCCATATGGCGGAACGGCGCGCCCCGCGTGACGGACCGGGGCGCGCGATCCCCTGGACCCTCCACGCAGCAGCGCGGCCGAGCGCATGTTCACTCTTCGTTCCAGTTTTCTCTTGGGCGATGGGAACGGAACGTGTACAGTGCGGCCATTGAACTCGCCTGTCCCGTGTGAGAGAAGAGGGCCGCACCATGTCCGTACCCCTGCGTTTGGTTGACAATCCCATGGACAAGCAAAAGGCGCTCGAGGCGGCCCTCAGCCAGATCGAAAGGTCGTTCGGCAAGGGCTCCATCATGAAGCTCGGGGCGCGCGAGAACGCGGTCGAGACGGACGTGATCTCGACGGGGTCGCTCGGCCTCGACATTGCGCTCGGCATCGGCGGCCTTCCCCGCGGCCGCATCATCGAGATCTACGGGCCGGAGAGCTCGGGCAAGACGACGCTGGCGCTCCACGCCATCGCCGAGGCCCAGAGGTCCGGCGGGACCTGCGCCTTCGTCGACGCCGAGCACGCACTCGACCCGTCCTACGCCCGCAAGCTTGGCGTCAATGTGGACGATCTGCTGATCTCCCAGCCCGATGCCGGCGAGCAGGCGCTGGAGATCGCCGATACGCTGGTTCGGTCGGGCGCCATCGACGTGCTGGTGGTCGACTCGGTCGCGGCGCTGGTGCCCCGCGCCGAGCTCGAGGGCGAGATGGGCGACAGCCATGTCGGCCTGCACGCCCGGCTGATGAGCCAGGCGCTGCGCAAGCTCACGGGCTCGATCTCCAAGTCGCGCTGCACGGTGATCTTCATCAATCAGATCCGCCTGAAGATCGGCGTGATGTTCGGCAACCCCGAAACCACGACCGGCGGCAACGCGCTGAAGTTCTATGCCTCGATCCGCATGGACATCCGCCGCATCGGCGCCATCAAGGACCGCGACACGGTGGTGGGCAACCAGACCCGCGTGAAGGTCGTGAAGAACAAGATGGCCCCGCCGTTCCGGGTCGTGGAATTCGACATCATGTACGGCGAGGGCGTGTCCAAGGTGGGCGAACTGCTCGACCTCGGCGTCCAGGCCGGCGTGATCGAGAAGTCCGGCGCCTGGTTCAGCTATGACGGTCAGCGCATCGGCCAGGGGCGCGAGAACGCCAAGGCGTTCCTGCGCCAGAACCCCGAGATCGCGGGCGCCGTCGAGAACAAGATCCGCTCGAACTCGGGCCTCGTCGCCTCGGCGATGATGGGCACGCCCGAGGCCGACGGTGACGCGTCCAGCCCGGACTGACCGTCTCCGGCATACGCCGTACCAGCGGCCCGCGCCTTTCGGCGCGGGCCGCTCCGTTTTGGGGTTACGGCGCGGCGGGCGCCCGCCGCGCCGGTGCCGCGCCTACCATATGCGCGCAGGGCGGGCCGGCAGCCGGGTGGCCGCAAGCTCGGCCAGCGCCGCGGCGACGCCCGCCGCGACCGTGGCGTTCTCTTTGACGAGCGCGATGTTCGCATCCAGGCTGCGGCCGCCTGTCAGCTCCTCGACCCGGGCCAGCAGGAACGGCGTCACCTCCTTGCCGGCGACGCCGCGACGCGTGGCGTCCGCCAGCGCCTCCTCGATCCACGCGTCGATCTCGGCGGGATCCATGGCCGCGGCCTCCGGGATCGGGTTGGCGACCACTGCGCCGCCCTGGATGCCGAGCCGCCATTGGGCGTCCAGGATGCGCGCAACCTCGGCCGCGTCCTCGCAGCGGCGGGTCACCGGCAGGCCGCTGCTCCGGGTGTAGAAGGCGGGCAGGGTGTCGGTCCGCCAGCCCAGCACCGGGACGCCGCGTGTCTCCAGGTATTCGGCCGTCTTAGGCAGGTCCAGTATGGCCTTGGCACCCGCGCAGACGACCGCCACGGGCGTGTGCGCCAGCTCTTCCAGATCGGCCGAGATGTCGAAGCTGGTCTCTGCCCCGCGGTGCACGCCGCCGATGCCCCCCGTCGCGAAGACGGCAATTCCGGCGAGCCGCGCGCAGATCATGGTCGCCGCGACGGTAGTCGCGCCATCTGCGCCGGTCGCGATGGCGATGCCCATGTCGCGGCGCGACAGCTTGGTCACTGCGGCCCCGCCGCGGGCGAGGCGCTCTAGGTCCTCGTCGTCGAGGCCGATACGCACCCGCCCGTCCAGCACCGCGATCGTCGCCGGCACCGCTCCCGCCGCGCGCACGGCGTCCTCGACGGCGCGTGCGGTCTCGGCGTTCCGCGGCCACGGCATGCCGTGGGAGATGATGGTGGATTCCAGCGCCACGACCGGCCGCCTGTCGCGCAGAGCCGCGGCCACCTCGGGCCGAACGGAAAGAAACTCGTGCATGATCGTCCCTTATTGACCTCTCGGGGGACCTTCCCCTCGGATTTGTCAGGCCGGCACCGGGTCCAACCCGGCCCGGCGCAACGCAGCGGCGACATTCAGCTCGGTCGGCACGGCGCCTTCGCTCTCCAGTGCCATGGCGGCGCAGGCCAGTCCCAGGCGCAATGCCGCTGCCGGCGTGAGATCGCGCATGAGCCCGCAGATGAATCCGGCAATCGTGGCATCGCCTGCGCCGGTGACCTCGCGGACCGCCGCCGGCAGCGCGGGCAGAAATGCGAATTCGTCCAAGGTCGCGAGGAATGCGCCCTCGACGCCCAGCGTGATCACGGCCCGCCGGGCGCCGGCCTCCAGAAGCCGCGCCCCTGCCACGCAGACATCCAGCGGCGCCCGGATCGCGAGCCCAGTCAGGACGGCCGCCTCGTCCCGGTTGGCGAAGACCGTGTCGACCCCGGCCAGGAGCCCGTCGAGCTTCACCGCCTTTGGCACCGACACGGCGTCGACCAGCAGCCGCGTCTGCACGGGCCGGTTCGCGACAAGGTATTCCAGAGTTTCGCGCGGCAGGTTGCAGTCAAGGAACCAGTTCGGAAAGGCTGCCATCCGCGGCATCAGCCGCTCGATGCGTGCCGGCAGCAGCTCGTCGTAGACCGCCATGTCGGCGAATGCGACGGCAAGCTCGCCATCGGGCCCCAGCAGTGCGGTGTAGCAGGCCGTCGGGCGCTGCGGCGATCTCGTCACCAGCTCGGTCCCGATCCCCTCGGCCTCCAGCGCCGCGATCACCGCATCCCCCTCCGGGTCGCGGCCGACGCGGGTCAGCATGCCCACCTCGGCGCCCAGCCGGGCGAGGCCGGCCGCCACGTTGCGGGCGACTCCGCCTGGCGCGGTCCGCGTCGAGACCGGGTTCGAGCTGCCCCCGACCACGGGCCGGAGAGCCCGCGCCTTCCGGTCGAGATGGGCGGCGCCGATGCACAGGACGGCCATGGAAGATCCCTCTGGCATGCGGAGATCCCGCCCCAGATTCTTGCACCCGTCCGCGGGTCCGGCAATGGCGATGCGCCTTCGAGGGACCATATTCCTGGAATGGCTGCCCTTCCCGAACGTCCCGAGAGCTGGATCCGCGTCTGTCCCGAAGGCCTCTTCGTGGAGCCCGCCGGCATTTATATCGACCCGGTCCGTCCCGTCGACCGGGCCGTGGTGACCCATGCCCATGCCGACCATGCCCGGCCCGGAAATCGGGCGGTGCTGGCCACGGCCGAGACTCTCGCGATCATGCGCCAGCGCATCGGCCCGGCGGCCGGACAGACGCAGCAGGCGGTGCCATATGGCGAGGTCCTGCGCCTCGGCGAGGTGGACGTGGCCCTGGTTCCGGCGGGCCACGTGCTCGGCAGCGCCCAGGTGGTGCTGACATGGCGAGGCCGGCGCGTCGTCGTCTCGGGCGACTACAAGCGCCGTCTCGATCCCACCTGCGCGCCGTTCGAGCCCGTGCCCTGCGACCTCTTCGTCAGCGAGGCGACCTTCGGGCTTCCGGTCTTCCGCCACCCTCCGACCGGCCACGAGATCGCGAAGCTCGTCCATTCGCTGGCGCTCTTCCCAGAGCGCGCCCACGTGGTCGGCGTCTATGCGCTGGGGAAGTGCCAGCGCCTGATCGCCGAGCTGCGCGGCGCCGGCTTCGACGACCCGATCTATCTGCACGGCGCTCTGGTGCCGATTTGCGCGATCTACGAGAGCTTCGGCGTGCCGATGGGCGAGCTGAGGCCCGCCCTCGCCGCGACGCGGGAGGAGATGCGCGGCCGTGTCGTGCTGGCCCCGCCCTCGGCCATCGCCGACCGTTGGGCACGGCGCCTTCCCGATCCGGTTACGGCCATGGCGTCGGGCTGGATGCGGGTGCGCCAGCGCGCCCGCCAGCGGGGGATCGAGCTGCCGCTGGTGATTTCCGACCATGCCGACTGGGACGAGCTGACCGAGACCATCACAGAGCTGGGCGCGCGGCAGCTCTGGGTGACCCACGGCAACGAGGAACCGCTGGTCCACTGGGCGCGCGGACGTGGCATCGCCGCCGAGGCGCTGGCCCTGGTCGGCTTCGACGAGGGCGGCGAGGGCGAGCCGCCGCCGCTGGCCGGCGAGGAGGAGCCGCCCACGGGCGACGTCCTGCCGCTGTCCGCCCCGGAGGACGCGTGAGGACCTTCGCGGCCCTGCTCGACGCGCTGGTCTTCATGCCCTCGCGCAACGGCAAGATCCGCCTCATGGCGGACTATTTCGCGCAGGTGCCGGACCCCGACCGCGGCTGGGGCCTGGCGGCGCTGACAGGCGCGCTGAGCTTCTCGGCCGCAAAGCCGGCCGGCGTGCGCGCCCTGGTCATGGAACGCGTCGATCCCGTGCTCTTCGGCTGGTCGCACGACTTCGTCGGCGACCTGGCCGAGACCGTGGCGCTGATCTGGCCGGAGCGGCCGGGCGCGAACCGCGAGCCGACGCTGAGCGAGGTGGTCGAGGCCCTCGGCGCGGCGCACCGCGGCGCCGTGCTCGGGCTCCTGGAGCGGTGGCTGGACGCGCTGGACGCCGACGGACGCTTCGCGCTGATCAAGCTGATCACGGGGTCGCTGCGGGTCGGGGTCTCGGCGCGGCTCGCCAAGACGGCCCTGGCGGAATGGGGTGGCCAGGACGTCGATGCCATTGAGGAGGTCTGGCACGGGCTGACGCCGCCCTACGCACCGCTTTTCGCCTGGCTGGAGGGGCGCGCGGACAGGCCGGCGGTCTCCGAAGGGGCGGGCTTCCGGCCCCTGATGCTCGCAAACCCGCTGGAGGACACCGACCTCGGCGCGCTCGATCCCGTGGCCTACAATGCCGAGTGGAAGTGGGACGGTATCCGCGTCCAGGTCGTCGCGCGCGGGGGCGAGCGCCGCCTCTATTCGCGCACCGGCGACGATATCGGCCGCGCCTTCCCGGACATCCTGGAGGTCATGGATTTCGACGCCGTGCTCGATGGCGAGCTCCTGGTCGTGCGCGACGGCCAGGTCGCGCCTTTCAACGACCTCCAGCAGCGCCTGAATCGAAAGCAGGTGACCGCGCGCATGCTGCGCGACTTCCCTGCCCATGTCCGCCTCTACGACCTGCTGTTCGAGGGGCCCGAGGACCTGCGCGGCATGCCGTTCGGGGCCCGCCGCGAGAGGCTGGAGCTCTGGCACGCCCGCGTCGCCCCGCGGCGCATGGACCTGTCGCCGCTGATCCCCTTCGAGGGATGGGAGACGCTGGCGGCGCTGCGGGCAGGGGCGCGCGAGGCCGCGATCGAGGGCCTGATGCTCAAGCGGGCCGACAGCCTCTACGTCCCCGGGCGGCCAAAGGGGCCCTGGTTCAAATGGAAGCGTGGTGCGCTGACGCTGGACGTCGTGATGATGTATGCCCAGCGCGGCCATGGAAAGCGCAGCTCCTTCTATTCCGACTACACCTTCGGCGTCTGGCGCGAGGGCGAGCTGGTGCCCGTCGGAAAATGCTATTCCGGCTTCACCGACGAGGAGCTGGTGCGGCTCGACCGCTGGATCCGGAACAACACCGTCCGCCGCTTCGGTCCCGTGCGCGAGGTGGCCCCGGGGCTGGTGCTGGAAGTCGCCTTCGACAGCGTGCACCGCTCGACTCGCCACAAAAGTGGAGTCGCCATGCGGTTCCCGCGCGTCCATCGCATCCGTTGGGACAAGCCGGCCGCCGAGGCCGACCGACTGGAAATGCTGGAGCGGCTGATCGTCGAATAGTGCCGGCCCAATCGGCGAGGCACAAAAACAATCGTTGCGTTCGGCAGGCCCAAATCCTTATGCAGGTTAATCGATTGTTATTGCGGGTCCCGCATCCTGCCGATGCCCTTCCCGCCATGCCCGTGGTCCCGTGACTTGCCACTAAGGAAGATCGAAGCCCGATTCCAGCGATGGATGACCGGTCTGATGGCCGGAGCCACGTCCCTCTTCATGCTGGCGACGTGGTCGGGCGCGGTGCTGTTCCTGAACAAGGAGCAGGTGGATGCGTACCGCGAGACCCTGAACGAGACGGGCGCTCTCAGCACGTCCTTCGCGGAGCAGACCTACTGGCTGCTCCTGAACGTCGAGCAGCTCTCCAACAGCCTGGGCGCCGAGATCGAGGGCAACCGCCAGGGCTACGATCTCGGCATGATAACCCGGCGCCACGCGATCCCCGACATCGCGCTCGAGGCCGCCGTAGTGCGCCCGGATGGCACGCTCGAAGCGTCGAGCACGGGCGGGGCTCCCGAATGGCTCGACCTCGGCGACCGTGAGCATATCGTCGCCCATAGCGATCAGGGCGGCGGCCGTTACGAGGGCATGTTCATCGGCAAGACGGTGTCGGGCCGCAATACTGGCCGGCGTTCGCTCCTGGTCAGCCGGGGCCTGTCGGACCCGCGGGGCGCCTTCGACGGCGTCCTGCTGCTGGCTCTCGATCCCGACCTCTTCACCCGCCTGCACGCGCGCACGAATGTCCGTGGCGCGTCCATGGTGGTGATGGGGGACGATGGCCGCCCGCGGGCTTCCACGGCTTCGTCGCCCTTCGACCTGCTGAAGACCGTCGACAAGGATCTGAACGCCTATTCCGCCCCCGGCAAGGACGGGCTCGAGGCGCCGGGGCTGATGGACGCAGAGGGCGAGTCCATCCAGATCGTCGCGACCTCGCGCGTGCAGCGCTATCCGCTGACGGTGTCGATCGGCGTGAAGGAGGACGTGGCGCTGGCGTCGTGGCGTGCGCTCGCCATCCGCACGGTGCTGGGCGCCGTCGCCGTGTCGGTCGCGGCCGTGGTGCTTGCGCTCGTGATCCTAACCGCGATCCGCAGCCGGAGCCGCCAGCGGGCCGAGCTCGCGCTGCTGAACGAGCAGCTCAGCGCGACGCAGCGCATCGCACGGCTCGGCAGCTGGGAACGGGACACGACGACCGGGGAGGGGCGGTGGTCCGTCGAGACATACCGGATCTTCGGCCTCGACCCGGCGCAGCCGGCGCCAAGCGTCGACGATCTCGTCTCGATGGTCCATCCCGAGGACCGTGCGCGCTGGTCCGGCTTCTCCGCGGACCTCGTCGCCGGCAGGGCAGGCGAGGTGGAGTACCGGCTGGTCCGGCCGGACGGGGACGTCGTCCACCTTCTGGAGGCCGGCGAGGCCGTGCAGGAGGACGGGGCCGTCGTCCGGATCCGCGGCTCGGTAATGGACATCTCGGAGCGCAAGGCACGCGAGGCCGAGCTGCAGGAAAGCCGCAACCTCGCCCAGAAGGCCGTGAAGGTGCGCGAGCGCTTCCTTGCCACCATGAGCCACGAGATCAAGACCCCGCTGACGGGCGTGCTCGGCGTCGTCGACCTCCTGATGCTGGAGGGGGGGCTTGGGGCCGAGGCGCGGCGCCTGCTGGAGACCCTGCGCAGCTCCGCCGAGGGATTGCTCGGCGTGCTCAGCGACGTGCTGGACTATTCGCGTCTCAGCAACGGCCGCGTGGAGCTGGAGACCGTCGACTTCGACTTCTGGAAGCTGCTGACCGACGCCAAGACCCTGTTCGAAAGTGGGGCGGCGGCGAAGGGCGTCGCCCTCGACCTCGCCATCGACGAGCAGGTGCCGCACTGGGTCTGCGGCGATCCGAGCCGCCTGCGGCAGGTCGTCTTCAACCTGCTGGGCAACGCGACGAAGTTCACGGCCAGGGGCCGAATCAGCGTCTCGGCGCGGGCCTCGCGGATCGAGGGCGGCCGGCTCAGGGTCACGCTGGCTGTGTCGGACACCGGGATCGGCATCACCGAGGAGCAGCTCTCGCGGCTCTTCCAGCCCTTCGCGCAGGGCGACGCGTCGACGACCCGCCGCTTCGGCGGATCGGGGCTCGGCCTTGCCATCGTCAAGTCCGTGGTGGACGCCTTGGGCGGCGAGGTCCGCGTCTCGTCCAAGCCTGGCGAGGGCAGCACCTTCGAGGTGCTCCTGACCCTGAAGGAGGGAACGCCGCCGGCGGAAGCCGCCGCGGAGCCGTCGTCCGCCGCGCCGCGTCGGGGTGGTCCACTGCGCGTCCTGTTCGCCGACGACGTCAACGTGAACCGCATGATCGTGGCGGCGCGGTTCTCCCATGCCGGGCACGAGATCGTCACGGTCGAGAACGGCCGCGAGGCGGTCGAGGCGGTGGAGCGCGGCGGTCCCTGGGATGCCGTCATCCTGGACCTGCACATGCCCGTGATGGACGGTCTGGAGGCTGTCTGCGCGATCCGCCGCCTGCCGGTCGATCGGATTCCCCGCAGGATCATCGCGCTGACGGCCGATGCGGATCCCGGCGTTCAGGACGCGTGCTTGGCCGGAGGCTTTGACGACTTCATCGGAAAGCCCATCGACTTTCCCCGGCTCCTCGCGGCGCTCGGCGGCGATGCCGGCAGTGTCGCCGACGGAGGCAGCCCCGCCCCGGCCACCGGCGCGGGCCCGCGCAAGGCTCTGGAGACCCTTCCGGCGCTGACCCTGCTCTCGTCGCCGACTCTCGGCGACCTGCGGGCCACCCTGGGCGAGCAGCGGCTGGCGATGATCCTGAGGGCAGGGGTGAGCGGCGTCGAGATGGGGCTGGCGCGGATCGAGAGTGCCCTGGCCGCGGGCGACCGGGCAGCCGCCTCCGTCGAAGCCCACGCGCTGAAGGGGATGACCGCCAATTTGGGAGCCACGCGCCTGGCGTTCGTCTTCGACCTCTTCCTGGTGGAAATCGGCCGCGGCACGGACGTGACGGAACTCGTCGCCGCGCTCAAGGAGGTTTCGGCCGACACGCGGCGCGCCGTCGAGCAATCCGGCATCGCCGCGGCGCGCGCCGGCTGAGCGCCCGCGGGAGCGGCGCGCGCCGCTCCCGCTGATTATCCTTCGGCGCAATCTCGGTCGGCGGGGCAGCCAGGCGCACGAAGCCAATGGCCCGTGCGCCTGGAAGCGAAGCCGGGTTCACCGCGAACCCGGATGGCGTCAGGCGGCCTTCATAGCCTTCTTGTTCACGTCGTCGATGGCGATCTTGTTCAGCAGCTCGTCGGTCTGCTTCTCCTCGGCCAGGGTCTGCTCCAGCAGCTTGGCGACCTCGGTCTCGCCCAGCGCGTTCGCATAGGCATGGACCGTGCCGTAGGACGCGATCTCGTAGTGCTCCATCTTCTGGGCAGCGGCGATCAGGGCCGCGTCCATGAGCTCGGGCGACAGGTCCTGCTCCATCACCTCCTTGGCCTCCTCGACCAAGCCCTCCATGGCGTGGCAGAGCTTGCCGCGGGCCGCCACGCCCAGCGCCTCGAAGGCCTGCTGCAGCCGCTCGACCTGGCCTTCCGTCTGCTCGGCATGGGTCTGCAGGGCTTGCTTCAGCTTGTCGCTGCTGACCTTGCGCATCAGCTTCGGATAGGCCCGGAGCGCCTGCTTCTCGGCGTGGTAGATGTCGCGAAGCTCCTCGATCAGGAGGTCGCGCATGGACTTCGGCTGAGCCATGGTGGGTCCCTTCGGTCGGTTTCGGGTTGGTCCCGGGACAACAGGGGCCCCGCCGGCCGGTTCCTATTCCTCGCGGAGGTATCCGGGCGCGCCCGGCTCCCCCGACGGGCTTGCCGAGGAAGACTCGCGGGGGGCTCTCCACGCGCAGTGCGCCCCCTTCCGCACTTGCGGCGGACCGCCCGAAGGGGCCATCGTCGACGGCGCGAACGGATGGATGGCATGCCCCAAGGAAAGGCAAGGACGGCCCTGGCGACACTGGTGGTCGGGGAGGATTACAGACAGGCGTTCGACCGGCTCTACAGGCCGGGATGGGAGGCCTACTGCGCCCGCCACGGCATGGCGCTCGTCGTGCTCGGCCGGCTGCTCGATCCGGCCGCCGATCTCGGCCGCAAGTCTATACACTGGCAGAAGCTGCTGGTGGCCTCGGAGCCCGAACTTGCGGGTTTCGAGCGGGTTGTCTGGGTCGATGCCGACATCATGATCAACGCGGCCGTGGCGCCGGACATCACGGAGGGCGTTCCGGAGGACCGGATCGGCGTCGTCGACGCCACGCCCTGGATGACGGCGCGCGACGACGTCTTCAACCGCTATGCCCGCTTCCTGCTGCTCGACCACCTGCGCATGGCGCCCAAGCGTCGGCGCGGCGTCGACTACGACATCATCGTCGTCGCGGACATGACCATACCCGACATGTACCGGCTGAAGGGCTTCGCCGATCCCGTGGACCGCTATGTGAACTCCGGTGTCTTCGTCTGCTCGCCGGCACGGCACGGCGCCTTCCTTCAGGGCGTCTACGAGGCCTACGACCGGGACGTCTGGGACTTCGAGAACTCCGCCTTCAGCTACGAACTGCTGCGCGCGGGGCTAGCCCATTTCCTGGACCCGCGCTTCAATCTGGTTTGGACCTGGCACGCCTCCGAGCACTACCCGTTCCTGTTCGACCATGACCGCTGCACGGCCGAGCCGGGCCTGGTCGGCTGGTGCGTCAACACGGCCTTCCGGAACGCCTACTTCCTGCACCTTGCAGGCGGCATGTCCAAGGCCGTGGCCGAGCTGGTTGATCCAAGGGCCGCCAACATCGCCGAGCTGGTGATGCCGAACTACGCCGAGGCGGCCTCCGGCATCGCGCTCGTATCCTGCGCCGAGGCCGAGCGGGCCCTGGCCGAGCGGCGGGACCGGCGGCTCCTCTGGGGCTTCTAGGCCGCGGGTTCCTGGTCCCTGCCGAATTCAGCCCATCGAGCCATCCTGCTCTTAAGGCGTAGCGCGGAGCACTGCGTCTGCGCCCGACGCGTGCTTGAACGATGCGGCACGCCGTCCCGTTTCGCGATTCGTGAGCAACGGCGCGGAGCGGATCCCCATGACGGCCGAGCGGATCAAGGAGTACGAGACCTTGTACCAGTATGCGATCTCGGACCAGATCGAGCCATTGCGCCTCGCCCAGATGCTGCTCGACCGCGAGTTCGCGGCCTATTGCCGCCTGCGTCGCAACGGGCTCAGGGGCATACGCCTCGCCGCGTGAGCGGCCGCGCCGAATGGTTAATTAGCAAAGGAACTTGTTCACTTTTCGTTCCCGTGCCAGCATGGACGCATGGAACGAGAGCGGATGTCACGGGACGTGCTGATCGAGATCATCGCCTACGCGCTCTGGAAGCACCTGGACCTCCGGCCGCGCCGGCGCTCGCTGGACGACGCGCGTCTTTGGGCCCGGCAGGTCGTCGATCATATGGAGCTGTCGCGCGTAGAGGCCTTCCAGGGCCCGCCCGCGCGGCCGCATTCGATCCCATGAGCACGGCTCTGACAGGGACGGCTACCATTAGTGCCCTGCGCATCGGGGCGGATGCGGGGGCGTTCCGGCTCGGTGCCGCGGTGCGGGTCGGCGGGCGGCAGGGGACGGTGGTCGCGCGGACGCTGGCGCGCGTGCTCTACGACGTGCGCTTTGCCGACGGCAGCATCCTGCGCTATCTCGGGCGGGGCGAGGTCGAGCCCGCACCCGGCGCCTGACGGGAGGCTCGGCTGCCGCAGACTGCCGCCAGGACGGCAATACCCGCGCTAGAGCGGAGCGCGGTCTGGTGCGGACACCAGGTCGAGCGAATCCGCTCCGGTTTCGACGGGCTGGGAGCGATTCGAGGTTCAAGGCGAACATCGAGCCGCTCCAGGCGCGGTGGGGGGGCGATTGCGCCACGCCGGCTATTTCGCGGCCTTCAAGTTCCGGTCGCCTTCATGAACCGGTCGATGGCGCCGCGAAGCTGGCGCGGGGTCACCGGCTTGTGCATGAGGCCAAAGCCATGCCGGGCGGCGTCGCGCTGGCATTCGGGGCCCGTCTCGCCGGTCACGACGATGCCCGGGATCGCGACGTCGAAGAGCTCGCGGATCGCCATGATCGCGTTCGTGCCCACCTCGCCATTCCGCAGCCGGTAGTCGGCGATCACCACGTCGGGCTTGCGATGCCCCTCGCGCAGCCTCTCCAGCGCCTCGCCGGGAGAGGCCGCACCCAGGACCTCGTATCCCCACTCCTTCAGGATTTCCTGGAGGCCGAGCAGCACGATGGCGTCATCGTCTATCACAACCGCAAGCCGGCCCTCCTCCAGCGGCGCCTGGGCCTCGGGCACGCGGACGGGCATTCCCGCCGGGACCTGCGCCGCGATGGGAACCGCGATGCTGAAGGTCGAACCGCGGCCGACCTCCGACCGGACCGTGACGGGATGGCCAAGCAGGCGCCCGATGCGCTCCACGATCGACAGGCCGAGCCCGAGCCCCTGGCTGCGGTCCCTCTCCCGGTTCCCGACCTGGTGGAACTCCTCGAAGATCTGGGTGATCTCGCCGGTCGGGATGCCGATCCCGGTATCCGCGACATCGATGTGCAGCAGGTCGCCCTCGGGGTGGTAGCGGATCTCCACATGGCCTTCGGCCGTGTAGCGGATCGCGTTCTCGACGAGATTGCGGAGAACGCGGCCGAGCAGCACGCGATCGCTGCGGATATGGAAGGGGCAGGGCGGCGTCCGCCAGTCCAGGCCCTTGGCCCGCGCGACCGGCGCGTAGCTGGCGGTGATATGGTCGAGCAGCATCGCCAGTGGGAAAACCTCGACCGTCGGCTGGACGACCCCGGCATCCAGTCGCGACACGTCCAGGAGACTGTCCAGCAGCGACTTCAGCGCGTCCAGGGCATGTTCCAGGTGCTGGAGAGCGTTCAAGCCCCTCTCGCCCTCGACATGCCCGCGCAGCGCCCCGGTGAACAGGAAGAGCGACTGCATGGGCTGACGCAGGTCGTGGCTGGCCGAGGCCAGGAACCGTGTCTTGGTCACCGCCGCCTGCTCGGCCTCCTCCTTGGCCACGCGCAGCATCCGCTCCGCCTGGAAGCGCTCGGTGATGTCCTCGACGACGACCACGACGCCGATCGGCTTCCAGTCGGCATCGTGCACCGGAAGAGCGGAGTTCAGGACCGTCTTCCGGGTCCTGTCCGAGCATTCGATCTCGATCACCGCGTTCAGCGATGTCTCGCCCCGGGCGAGCGCCCGCGCGGCCGGCCAGTCCCGGGGCTCCAGTCGCCTTCCGGTGTCCGCCCACCAGGCCCTACAATCGGCGAAGGGCTCCTTGCCGGCCTCGTGCGACCCGCCCCAGATCCGCAGCGCGGCGGCGTTGGCCCGGAGGATTCGGCCCCCGTCCCCGATCACGAAGACGCCCACCGGCAGCGTCTCCATCACCCGGTCCAGCAGCACCTGCTGGCGCCTCAGGTCCTCTGCGAGGCGCCGGCGCTCCGTAACATCCTGGAAATACACCGCGAGACCGGTCGGCGACGGGAAGGCGCGGACCGCATACCACCGGTCCTTTCCGGGCTCCGCCGCCTCGAACTCGACCGGCACCTGCTCGGCCGCCGCGCGATGGAGCTCGTTCCAGAAGACCGTTCCGACCACCTCGGGGAAGGCTTGCCACAGAACCCTCCCGATCAGGTCCTGATCTCCGGCGATCTGCCGTCGCGCCCTGGGATTGATGAAGGTCACGCGCCATTCGCGGTCGAGCTCGAAGACGCTGTCGGTCGTGCTGTCGAGGATGGCCGCCGAGCGCTGCTCGGCCGCCGCCGCAGCCTCGAGCGCGAGGACTCGGCGCTCCGCCGTTTCCCGCCGTGCGTAGGAGCGCGCGACGAACCACCCGAGCGCCAGCGCGGCGGCCAGCGCCGCGCTGCCACCGCCGATTACGGCGAGGCTCGTTCGCCGCACCGAAGCTTCGACGTCGCTGGCGGGTGCCCCCAGCACGACGGTCCAACCGGTCGCGGCCGAGAGGGCGGCCGTCGTGTAGACCCGGACGCCGTGCAGCGTCCGTCCGAAGAAGAAGGGGGCGCCGCTGTGCAAGCCCTCGAGCACGGACCCGCCCGGGGGCATGCCGATGTTGGGGTCCAGCGGGTCGTCCGACAGCGTCCGCGCGATCAGCCGCTCGTCGCCGTCCAGAACGGCAAGAGCCCATCCGGATGGCAGGCCCTGGTCCCGAAGCGCGCGGTTGACGGCCCATGCCCGGACATGTGCCGTCAGGACATGCGAGACGCCGGCTTCGCCGAAGACGGGGACGCTGACGGGGAAGGATGGCTCCCGGCCCTGTCCGGGCTCGGCCTGGACGCCGCCGACCCGCGTCTCGCCGGAGCTGACCACGGCGTCGCCCCGGTCGGCGTTGAAGCCGAAGACACCTCGCCGTGCTTCGATGTCAGGCAGGAAGGTTCGCGTGCGGCCGGCCCTGTCCCGGATCTCGAGCGCGAACCAGTCCGGCCGGCCGTGGAGTGCGCGACGCGCCCGGTCGGCGATGGCGGCTTCGTCGTCGATGTCCAGGGTCCACGCGGTGCCGAGCATCTCGAGCGCGCTCCTGGCCTCCGATACCCGCTCCTCGACCACGCGGACCGAGGCGGAGGCGGCATGCCGAAGGAAATCCTCGACGGACCTCTGCTGCTGATTACCCACCATTACGATCATGGCCGCCGCGAAAACAACCAGCGGCAGGGTGCTTGCGACAGCGACCCACGGAAGGCGGAGCCGCCTCGCCGATCCAGGACCGTCGGCAGCCATAAGTATCAGCCGAGCCTCCTTCGTCCGACCCTTCCAAGCAGACATCAACCAAGCCAGCCGTTTCGGAAAGGCAGCCTCACCCATTAACCCCGTGTCCCGGAAGCTGGACGGACGCAAGCTGACCCGCGCCCTCCGACGCCGGAAGCTGTTCCTGCTCCTGGGCCAATTGAACAGTGAGATGGATCTTTGCGCATGCCGGGACGGTCTGTCCAAGGTGGTCTGCAGGGGGCGGTCCGCCGCGAGCCGAATCGGTCGAAGGAATGAAGAAATTTTTCTCCCTCTTGCTGGCGGTGCTTGCCGTGATCCCGGTCGCCGTCCCCGCCGCGGCGGAGAGCGCGCTGGACCGTGTGCGGCGCACGGGCGAGGTGCGCCTCGGCTATGCCATCGAACCACCCTTCGCGTTCCGCACGCCCGCAGGACGGCTGACGGGGGCGGGACCCGAGGTGGCGCGGCGTGTCTTCGCCGCCATGGGTGTTGAAAGGGTCCAGGCGGTGGAGGCCGAGTTCGGGTCCTTGATCCGCGATCTCAGGATCGGTCGCGTCGACGTGATCGCCGCCGGCATGGCCATCGTTCCGGAACGCTGCCGCGAGGTGATCTTCTCGGAGCCGTTCTTCCTCGCCGGAACCGGCTTCGCCGTGCGCCCCGGCAATCCGAGAAGGCTACACGGCTTCCGCGCGGTGGCGGCGGATCCGACGGTCCGGCTCGGCGTCGTCGCCGGGGCGCAGGAGATCGAGCAAGCCCGGGCGAGCGGCGTCGCCGAGAGCCAGCTCGTGATCTTTCCCGATGCCGCCACTGCGGCCGCAGGCGTCCGGGCCGGCCGGGTGGACGCCTATGCGGCCACGGCCATCACCGTCCAGGATCTGGTCCAGCGCAACCCGCGGCAGATCGAGCGCGCGCAGCCCTTCGACGAGCCGGCGACGCCAGGCCGGGCCTACGGGGATCACGGTGCCTACGCCTTCCGCCCCGGGGATGCCGAACTGCGCGATGCGTTCAACCGGCACCTCGCGGATCTGCTGCGAAGCCCTGATTACCTGGAGCTGACCGCGCCTTTCGGCTTCACGGCATCCCAGATCCCGCGGCGGACCATGGCCGAACTGTGCGCCGGGAGCCCGGCGCTGGTCCGGTAAAGCGGTTTGAGGTTCGCTCTGAACCTCAAACCGCTTCCAGTTCATTGGTCTCTGAGCGGCGCCGCGTTGAGCCGGATGGCGTCCTTCAGGGTCTCCTGCACCAAGGGCCGGAGGACCGAGTAGACGCCGAGGGCGTCGGTCGACACCGAGATGCTGAACGTGACGGGATGGGAGCGCAGGACCGTTCCCCCGAGGATGGAGGAGGTCGGGCCCTCGGACTCGCCTTGTCTCGCCGTGGCCAGGATCATCATGTCGTCGTTCTGGAACAGGACCGCGCCTTGCCCGAGGTCACCGAGAACCTCGACGCTGGTGAGATCGCCCTTCGGCTTGCCGAGCCGTCGCCTGGCTTCGGTCACCGCTTCATCGAAGGTCTTCCAAGGCGCTCCCCGGACAAGTGCCCTCATGTGGTCGCGGCGCGTCAGCTCGGGCACTCCGGAGGAGCCGGATTGCTCGGGGACCTGCACCGACCAGGTCGCCACGCTGGAAATGCCGCCGGGGGCTCCGGCACGGGCCGCCTCGAGCTCCTCGCAATCGAAGGCCAGCAGGAGAAGCTGGCCGTCCACGTTGGCCTCCTGCATGGCGTTGAATATGAGAGCTTCCTCCGGCTTCCCGCGGTCGGCGACGCAAAGACCTTTCGGGACCGGCAGGTCGAGCACGACCGGGCCTACCTGCACCTGGTGGGCCGGTGCCGG
The DNA here is from genome assembly GCF_017355985.1 of Arenibaculum pallidiluteum. Lineage (GTDB taxonomy): Bacteria > Pseudomonadota > Alphaproteobacteria > Azospirillales > Azospirillaceae > Arenibaculum > Arenibaculum pallidiluteum. The sequence continues at coordinate 190,686 of NZ_JAFIQU010000001.1, read as the reverse complement.
CGTGGGGGTCAGCCAGGCGGTCACGGCAGCGGCAAGGGTCGTCAGGATCCGCATGGCAGGCGCTCCTCGGACGGCGTTTTCCCGATTTAGCTAATAATTGCACGGGAATTCGGAGAAGTCTACACGCTTAGATTGCCGAGCCATGGGCCCGGTCGCGATTTCCTGACGCCAAGGCGCTCGCACACCCCTTCCGGTCGTGGTGGCCTCCGCCGGTTCCGCCGAGGATGATCGATGCTGCGCATTCCTGATTGCGCGCGAGCCGCCCGCGTCGTGGTTCTGGCGGGGGCGGCGCTGCTGTCGGGATGCAAGACGCTGGAGCCGCCGCCGCTGACGGTCGCGAAGCCTGAGGAACGCTTCCAGGTTCTCCATTCCGCCACCTTTCCCGAGAAGGCGCAGACCTTCATGGGGCGGCGGATGCAGGACGGCATGTTCCAGGAGAGCATGGCCGCCTTTGCGGAGGGCGCGGTGTTCGAGGGGGGCTATCTGGCTGCGCCGCCGCTACACTATTTTCGAACTGACGAGCACAACGTCGAGAGCTTCGCGAAGATCTGGAGGCGTTTCGCCACAGGAGCGTACACGCCAGGGCGCGCGCGAACCATTGCGACGGCCCTGGGCAGCAAGCCGGTCCATTGCGTGGCGTCGCCCCGCGAAGACTGCGCCATATGGAACTGGCTCCTGGCACCAGTCGACGGAATGCAGGACCTCTTCGGCAAGCGCGTCACGGGATACCTCTGCGTCGCCGCTCCCGCGCGGCTTTTCGACGATCAGATCGAACGGACGCTCGCCGGATATGGTGTCCGTGGCCTCGGCCTTCCCCCGCCGCCCGGCGAAGCCGGGCAGCCGTCCGCGTCCACAGCTTCGTGGTGCGGGGTCTTCCGGCCCGGGAACAAGGATTGCCTGCGGGCCGAGGCCGAGGACCACCATGAATGCCTCCTATCGATGGCGTCCGCCTATTCCGACCGGGCCTACAACATCTGCCGCAACGGAAAACTGTCCAAGAGGCGCGGGACCGCAGTGCCGCCCGGACCGATCGAGATCGTTCGCTGCGACTTTTCCGGGGTGGTGATCAACATGAACCGCATCACCTGCATCCAGCATGCTGGGACCGGCCTGCCTTAGATTCCGGCACACCGCGGCGGTCGGCATCGCCAGCCTGCGGGAGCGTTCGCGCCGGATCCCCCGCGTGGGCAGCGGCCGCAGCCGCGCGGATAGGTGCACGACATCACCTGGACCCGCGATCGTCGGAGCATCCTAGTTCGGTCTGGACGTGTCGAGCATGGCGCGAACTGTATCTATGATCCGGCCGGGAGCGAATGGCTTCGCCAGGACCGGCACGCCTGCAGATCTGAGCCGCGCCAGATCGTCCTTGCCGTTCGCGCCTGCATACCCCGTCATCGCTACGATCGGCAGATGGGGTTGCGATTTGCGCAGGGCATCGAAGAGCGCAAAACCATTCATCTCCGGCATCATGATGTCTGTGAGCACCAGGTCGACCGGGATTTTCTGAACGACTGCCAGCGCCTCGACACCGTTGCGAGCCACAGCGACATCGAAGCCGGCGTCACGCAGCTCCTGTTCGATGACCCACGCAAGAAGCGCTTCGTCCTCGGCCACGAGGATGGATGGCATTCGGTGAGGTTCAGCCGGGCTATCCATGGACGGAAGATTGCGCCGCATGGGGCTGATTTCAATAGCTCGGGGTCCCATTCTGGAAACGACGTGACCGCAACACGGGCCGTGCGGAACCGACCAACGGGACGGCCGCACCTCACGCGGGCAATGAGGTTCGATCACTACCCACGCTGATGGCTTGCTGCGCCGCATCAAGAGCGGCTCTAAGCGAATGGTAGGAAAGCGGCTTTGGCAGCAGGGCGAAGCAAGCGAGCTTTGCCGCGGGCGAAACCATGTCGAGGTTCGCCGTTATGATGATCGGCAGAAGGCGATGCGCCTGGGAAAGCTCCACGGCAACGGCATTTCCCGTCACGCCGTCGGCGAGCCTCAGGTCGACGAGCGCAACATCTGCATCGACATTGGCTGCCAGCTTCAATGCGGCAGATGCGCTGGCCGCAGTGCCGACACATTCATGCCCGGCCTCTTTGAGCACGGCTTGATAACCGAGGGCGATCAAGGCGTCGTCTTCAACAATTAGAACCCGCATCGCGAGGCTTCCTTCACGCCTTCAGTCAGGCAGCGTAAGGTCCGTCAAGCGCGCGGCATCTTGATCCAGATCAATCTGCGCAGACCCGCAGCGGGTTTCTCCGGGGTACCAGTACGGAACGCAAGCAGCGCATCCGGCCCTTGGCCTTGGAGCCATGCAGTGGCTCTTCCAGCCAGGGTCGGATCAGGCTGACGGGTTCCGAGCCCTACCATCTCGTGCGGTGCGCCGATGGTTTCGCCTGTCCGCGTGCCTGATGAGCTTCCAAGCCTGCCGGGCTTCCGGCTGAGCGCCTGCCCGTGATGTGCAGTTCGACCTATCAGCAGATGCGCGGAGGAGCAGGAGATGGGCGGAGCCAGTCCCAAGGCGAGTTCCGATTTGTGCCGAAACGCGTCGTGCACGTCGGCGCGGACTGCGCCGCAGCTCCGACCCCTGATTTCCTGGAAAAGGCGTGACGTCTGTCACTGCGTCGGAATGGTGGGCGCGGTAGGGATTGAACCTACGACCCCCGCCGTGTGAAGGCGATGCTCTCCCGCTGAGCTACGCGCCCATTCCGGTGGCGCCGCGTGGGCGCCGGGAGCGCCTGATTTAGGCGGAGGGCGCATGGCTGTCAAGCGCTAGTTCCCAGGGGACGAGCCCCCATCTCTGGGGTGGTTTCCATTCATTAACCCTTGCTGCCGGACGATGTCAGTGCCCCTGACATCTGCCGGGAGGGCCCCTCGCGTTGCTGTCCCGCTTCCGCCCCTCAAGAGCTCTGCGCGCCGCGGCCGCGGCGCTCGCGCTTCTGTCGCTGCCGGCCCTGGCCACCGCGCCGCGGGCCGAGACGGTCCAGGCCGCGGCGGTCGCGGCGGTTCCTGCGCCGCCAGGCGTCGGCGGAACCGCGTCCATGCGCGCGCCCGAGCGCCTGCGCCTGGACTACGGCATCCATCTCGGCGGGATCCGGGCGCTGACGGCGCGCCTGGACTTGGCGCTGGCGCCCACGGGCTACGGCATCGACCTCGACATCCAGCCCGTCGGGCTGTTCCGGGCCCTGGCGCCCTGGCGGTCCTCCGCCGTCGTCTCGGGGGCTCTCGTCTCGGGGGAGCCGGTCCCGGACTCGGCGGCCCCGTCCAGGGGCATCGGCGCGAGCCCGCTGGAGCCGCGCTCCTACCGTCTGACCGACAGCTGGCGCGGCGATGCCAAGATCGTGACCCTTTCCTATGATGGCCGCGGCGGGGTCGAGGCGATGACCGAGCCCCGTCGCGAGGATGAGCGCAGCGAGGACGAGCGCGTCCCGGTGGAGCTGACCCGCGACACCTACGACCCGCTGAGTGCGCTGCTCGCACTGGTCGCGCGGACCGCCGGCGGGCAGGCCTGCGATTCGGCGGTGCCGGTTTATGACGGCCGCCGCCGGTACGAGATGCGGCTGGTGCCGCGCGGCACGCAGGAGATCGCGAAGACCAGCCATTCCGTCTTCGGCGGCCCCGCGCAGCGTTGCGAGGTCCGCCAGACGCTGGTCGCCGGCAAGCCCTGGAAAAAGCGCGTCTTCGATCCCGAAGCCTCGCGCCGCACGCCGCCGGCCCTGCTGGTGGCGCCGCTCGCGCCCGGCTCCATGCCGGTGCCGGTGCGCATCGAGATGGAGAGCGCGCTGGGAACGCTGGTGGTCACGCTGGAGAACGTCGACCGCACGGTCCAGACGGCCGAACTGCCGGAGCCAGCCGCGGGGCCCGCGCCGGTGCCGCAGGGCGGACAGGACTGAAGGGCGGCACCCCGCCTCAGCCGCGGCGGGGCAGGGCCTCGAGCGCCGCGGGCAGGTCGGCGAAGCCGTCGATCACCAGGTCGGCGCCGAGATCGGCCACCGGCATGCGGGGATAGCCGTAGCTGACCGCCACCACCGGCATTCCCGCGCCGCGGGCCGCCTTCACGTCGTTCAGCCCGTCGCCCACCATGGCGGCCTGCGCCGGGGGCACGCCCAGCAGCTCCGCCACATGGGCGGGATGGCGGCCGTCGGGCTTGCGCCAGGGCAGGGTGTCGCCGCCCGCGAAGGCGTCGATCAGCGAGGCGAGGCCGAGCTGCTCCAGCACCAGCTCGGTGACCCGCTCGGCCTTGTTGGTGCAGATCCCGATGCGCATGCCCCGCCCGCGCAGGAGCCGCAGCGTCGCCTCGACCCCGGGATAGATGCTCTCGCGTCGCGCCGGCTCGGCCGCGAGGTCGTCGAGGTATTCCTCGAGCACAGCCCGCTCCGCCTCGGGCGAGAGCGGCGCTCCGGTCGCCGCGAAGGCCGCTCCCAGGAGGCTCAGCGCGCCGTCCCCCACCATCATGCGGACCTGATCGCCGGATACCGGCCGACGGCCGTGGCGGGCCAGCAGGCGGTTCAGCGCCGCGCCGATCTCGGGCGCGCTGTCGATCAGGGTACCGTCGAGATCGAGCACGACCGCCTGGGGCAGGGACATCAAGGGCTCCGAAGAAAGTCTCACTTGGGGTGCGGCCCGCGACTGTGGCATTGAAACGGCCCGCCCGCCACCCGCAACCGCGGAGTCCGTCCCGAGATGACGCCAGCGCCGACCTCGCCCGCCCGCCCGCTCGCCTTCATCATCCTCGCCGCCGGGAAGGGGACGCGGATGCGCTCGGAGATGCCCAAGGTGCTGCACCGGGTCGCCGGCGTCCCGATGGTGGGCCACGCCCTGGCCGCCGCCCGGGCGCTGGAGCCCGAGCGCATCGTCGTGGTGGTCGGGCCCGGCATGCCGGAAGTCGAGGCGACGGTGGCGCCTCATCCGACCGTGGTCCAGCACAGCCAGGCGGGCACGGGCGATGCGGTCCGCGCCGCGCGCGGCGCGCTGGAGGGCTTCTTCGGCGACGTGATCGTCCTGTTCGGCGACACGCCCCTGGTCACGCCGGCGACGCTGGGCGCCCTGCGGGCGGCCCGCGACGCGGCCGAGGACCCGGCCGTGGTGGTCCTCGGCATGCGCCCGCGCGACCCCGGGGCCTATGGCCGGCTGGTGGCCAACGGGCGCGGCGAGCTCGAGGCGATCGTCGAGTACCTGGACGCGACCGAGGCGCAGCGCGCGATCACCCTGTGCAACGCGGGGCTGATGGCTTTCGACGGCGCGCGCATGTGGCAGCTTCTGGACGCCATCGGCAATGCCAACGCGAAGGGCGAGTACTACCTGACCGACGCGGTCACCGTCGCCCGGTCCCGGGGGTTCGCCTGCCGCGTCGTCGAGGCGGCCGAGGAGGAGGTGGTGGGCGTCAACTCCCGCGCGGACCTCGCCGAGGCCGAGCGGCTGCTCCAGGCCCGGCTGCGCCGGCAGGCCATGGAGGCCGGCGCCACGCTGACCGATCCCGGGACCGTCTGGTTCAGCGCCGACACGCGGGTGGGCCGCGACGTGGTGATCGGGCCCAACACCTTCTTCGGGCCCGGCGTCGAGATCGGCGATCGGGTGGAGATCAGGGGCTTCTGCCATTTCGAGGGCGTCAGGATCGCCGCCGGCGCACAGATCGGCCCCTTCGCCCGGCTGCGTCCCGGGGCCGAGATCGGGCCGGATGCCCATATCGGCAACTTTGTCGAGATCAAGAACGCCCGCATCGAGCAGGGCGCCAAGGTGAACCACCTGAGCTATGTCGGCGATGCGCGCGTGGGCGCGAAGGCGAACATCGGCGCGGGCACCATCACCTGCAACTACGATGGCTTCCTGAAGAGCCATACCGACATCGGCGCCGGGGCCTTCATCGGCTCGAACACGGCGCTGGTGGCTCCGATCGCGGTGGGCGACGGCGCCATCGTGGGCGCGGGGAGCGTGCTCACGCAGGATGTGCCAGCCCAGGCGCTGGCCGTCGCGCGCGGCAGGCAGCGGGTGATCGAGGACTGGGCCATTTCGTTCCGCAAGCGCAAGGAAGCGGAGAAGGCGGCCCGCAGGAAGTGACGGCCCGCAGGCGGCCGGCCGACCCGTCCCGCTGGCGCATGGCGCGGAAGCCGGTCTAGGATCAGGCGGCGCGGGCCGGTCTGTAAGGGCGCGGCCCGTGCGTCCGCGCGCCAGGACGCGGGCACGAACGCACGACCAGCCCGGAGGACCAGCATGACCACCACCCAGGAGATCGCCGCCAGGCTCGGCCTCAGGGATCCGCTTCTGCTGCGGGACCGTGCCTACATCGACGGCAAGTGGCTGGCGGCCGAGAGCGGCCGGACCATCGCAGTCACCAATCCCGCCGACGGGTCCTTCCTGGCGGCCGTCCCGGACATGGGCGCGGCCGAGACGCGCCGGGCTATCGAGGCGGCCGAGCGCGCCTGGCCTGCCTGGCGCTCACGCACCGCCAAGGACCGCGCGAAGCTGCTGCGCGCCTGGTTCGACCTGATGGTGGAGAACCAGGAGGATCTCGCCCGCATCATGACGGCCGAGCAGGGCAAGCCGCTGGCCGAGAGCCGCGGAGAGATCCTGTACGCGGCCTCCTTCATCGAGTGGTTCGCCGAGGAGGGCAAGCGGGTCTATGGCGACGTGATCCCCGGCCACCTGCCGGGTCGCCGCATCGTCGTGCTGAAGGAGCCGATCGGCGTCACCGCCGCCATCACGCCCTGGAACTTTCCTGCCGCAATGATCACCCGCAAGGCCGGCCCGGCGCTCGCCGCGGGTTGCCCCATGGTGATCAAGCCGGCCTCGGCGACGCCGCTGTCGGCCTTCGCCATGGCGGTGCTGGCGGAACGCGCCGGGATCCCCCCGGGCGTGCTGGCGGTGCTGACGGGATCTGCCCGCGCCGTGGGCGGCGAGATGACGGGCAACCCCACGGTCCGCAAGCTCAGCTTCACGGGCTCGACCGAGGTCGGCAAGACGCTGATGGCCCAGTGCGCTGCGACGGTGAAGAAGGTCTCGCTGGAGCTCGGCGGCAACGCGCCCTTCCTGGTCTTCGACGATGCCGACCTGGACGAGGCGGTGAAGGGCGCCATTGCCTCCAAGTACCGGAACACCGGCCAGACCTGCGTGTGCGCCAACCGCCTGCTGGTGCAATCCGGCGTCTACGAGGCCTTCGCGGCCAAGCTGGCCGAGGCCGTCGGCGCGCTGAAGGTCGGCCCCGGGCTGGAGGTCAAGGATGCCCAGCTGGGACCCCTGATCGACATGGCTGCGGTCGAGAAGGTCGAGGAGCACATCCGCGACGCCGTCGCCAAGGGAGCCCGGGTCGTCACAGGTGGCCGGCGCCATGCCCTCGGCGGCAGCTTCTTCGAGCCCACGGTGCTGGCCGAGGTCACGCCCGAGATGAAGGTCGCCCGCGAGGAGACCTTCGGCCCGGTCGCCCCGCTGTTCCGCTTCGAGACAGAAGAGGAGGCGGTCCGGCTGGCCAATGCGACGGAGTTCGGGCTGGCGGCCTATTTCTATAGCCGGGACGTCGGCCGGATCTGGCGCGTCGCGGAGTCGCTGGAGTACGGAATCGTCGGCATCAACGAAGGCATCATCTCCACCGAGGTCGCGCCCTTCGGCGGGATGAAGGAGAGCGGCATCGGCCGCGAGGGCTCCAAGTACGGCATCGAGGACTATCTCGAGATCAAGTACCTCTGCATGGGCGGGATCAGCGCCTGAGCGATTAAACGGTAGAAATTTCAACGGTTTGGCGGACGCCCTTCGACCGGCCTTGCAGGTCGTGGGGCGGCCCCGCGCTGGAAAGTGCCGGCGCCAGGGGCCAGATGCCGGATACGGGACGCCCGACACGGAATGTCGGTGATCAACGGGAGCCTGGAGGCGGCGGTGGCGAGCTACGATTTCGACCTATTCACGATCGGGGCCGGGTCCGGGGGCGTGGCCGCAAGCCGCCGCGCCGCTTCCTACGGGGCCAAGGTCGCCATCGCCGAGGGCAGCCGCGTCGGCGGCACCTGCGTCCTGCGCGGCTGCGTCCCCAAGAAGCTGCTGGTCTACGGTGCCCAATTCGCCGACCATTTCGAGGATGCCGCCGGCTTCGGTTGGGAAGTCGGTGAGACGGCGTTCGACTGGTCGCGCCTGATCGCCAACAAGGATCGCGAGCTCGACCGGCTGAACGGGATCTATATCGGCCTGCTCGAGAAGCCCGGCGTGCGCATCGTGAACGGCTACGCCCGGCTGCTCGACCCGCACACGGTGCAGGTCGGGAGCGAGACCTTCACGGCCAAGACGATCCTGATCGCGACGGGCGGCCATCCCGTGCTCCCGAATGTCCCCGGGGCCGAATACTGCCTGACCTCCAACGAGGCGCTGGAGCTGCCGGCCCTGCCCGAGAGCCTGGTCGTCCTGGGCGGCGGGTATATCGCGCTGGAATTCGCCAGCATCTTCGCCGCCCTCGGCGTCGCCGTGACGGTTCTGCTGCGCGGCGACAACGTCCTGAGGGGCTTCGACCGCGACGTGCGCGAGCATCTCGCGACCGAGCTCGGCCGGCGGGGCATCCGCATCGTCGCCGGGGTCGTGCTGGAGCGCATCGAGAAGACCCAGGCCGGTCTGGTTGCGGTCACCGCCGACGGGCGCCGCTTCGAGGCCGGGCAGATCCTGGCGGCGACCGGCCGCGCGCCGAACACCCGGGACCTCGGGCTCGAGGCGGCGGGGATCGAGACGGACCCGCGTGGCGGCATCCGCGTCGACGAGTGGAACCGCACCAACTTGCACAGCGTCTATGCCGTGGGCGACGTCACGGACCGGGTCGCGCTGACGCCCATCGCCATCGCCGAGGGCCGCGCGCTGGTCGAGACGCTGTTCAACGGGAACCCGACCCAGGTCAGCTACCAGAACATCCCGACGGCCGTGTTCTGCAATCCGCCGGTCGCCACGGTTGGCCTGACCGAGGAGCGCGCCCGCGCCATGCTGGGACAGATCGACGTCTACCGGACCAGCTTCCGCCCCATGAAGAACACCCTTTCCGGGCGGGAGGAGCGGACCCTGATGAAGCTGGTCGTCGACCGGGACAGCGACCGGGTCCTCGGCTGCCACATGGTCGGTCCCGACGGGCCCGAGATCATCCAGGGCCTCGCCATCGCGCTGAACTGCGGAGCCACCAAGAAGCAGTTCGACCAGACGATCGGCCTGCACCCCTCGGCCGCGGAGGAATTCGTGACCATGCGCGAGAAGGTGCCGGAGCCGACACCGGTGGCGTGACGGTGCCTCCCGGATCACTGCGGCGGGCTGCGCGTTGATCGTCTGGCCGGCTTCGTGGCCGGCCATGCCGGCCCGTGGCGGGGCCGCGGAATGCAATATCCCGGGCGGAGGGAGTTGGGTGCGAACCGAGGATGCGGGTGCCATCCCCAGCCAGCAGCGCGACGGCCGGATCGACCTCTATCGGGGCATGGCCCTTCTCTTCATCTTCTGGGATCACATCCCCGGAAACGTCGTGGCGCAACTGACGCCCCGCAACTTCGGCTTCAGCGATGCGGCGGAGATCTTCGTCTTCCTCGCGGGCTACGGGGTGGCGCTCGCCTACGGACAGCACTTCGAGCGCGACGGCTGGCTGCGGTCCTGCCTGCGCATCCTGCGGCGCGCATGGGCTCTCTACGTCGCCCACATCTTCGTGCTCGTCCTGCTTTCCGGCATCGTCATCCTCGCCAATGCGCGGGTCGAGACTCGCGACCTGATCGAGGAGATGCATCTCGGGTACCTCGTGCAGAACACCGAGCACGCGCTTGTGGACGCGCTGGTCCTTCGCTTCAAGCCGAGCCTTATGGACCCGCTGCCGCTCTACATCGTGCTGCTGCTGGCGCTCGCCGTCGCGCTGCCGGTGCTCGTCCGCCGTCCGGCGCGGCTCGTGGCGGGATCGGCGGCCCTCTACGCCCTGACCCTCGGGTTCGGCTGGACCCTGCCGAGTGCGCCGGGCGAGGCCTGGTTCTTCAATCCCCTGGCCTGGCAGTTCCTGTTCGTGCTGGGCGCCGCCAGCGCCGTCGCCGCGCGATCAGGGGCGGCGGTTCGCCTGCCGCCCGGGCTCGTCGCGGCCGCGGCCGGCTTCATGATCGTCTCCGCGCTGCTCGCCCTGTCGTGGCGCTGGCCCGAACTGCACGATGCCGTGATGCCCCGGCGCCTTGCCGAATGGATCTACCCCATCGACAAGAGCAGCCTCGCGCCGCTGCGCCTGCTCCATTTCATGGCCCTGGCCTGCTGCGCGGCGGTGCTGCTGCGGCCGGGAGCCTGGCAGGATCGTCCCATCATCCGGGACGTCCGCCTGCTGGGCCGCCACTCGCTGGAGATCTTCTGCCTCGGCGTGATCCTCGCCCCGCTTGCCGATGCGGCCAACACGCTGGGCGGGGACCGTCCCATGGTGCAGATCGCCACCTCCGTGATGGGGGCGGCCGCCATGGTGGCATTCGCCTCGCTGCTGCAGTGGAGCCGCGACCAGCTTCTTGCGCCGGCTGCGGGCTCGAAGCTCGTCTCGCGCCACGACCCGGCGCGCGGAACCTGATGCGCGGCCGCGCTATTCCTGGCGCGTGCCACGCGTCGCGGCCTCGGTGGGCGGCGTCCCGTCGCCGGGGCCCAGCGGGCGCTGCATCAGGACCGTGTCGACCCAGCGGCCCAGCTTGAATCCGACCGAGCTCAGCGTGCCCGCCGGACGGAAGCCGAGGCGCCGATGCAGGGCGATGGAGGCGGCATTGCCGCTGTTGCCGATGACCGCCAGCATCTGCCGCCACGGCCCCGCCTCGCACCGGTCGACGAGCGCCTGCAGCAGCGCGCTTCCGATGCCCCGCCCGCCGAGCCCGTCGGCGACGTAGACGGAATCCTCGATCGTGTGGCGGTAGGCAGGCCGAAGCCGGTAGGCGCTCGCATAGGAGTAGCCGGCAATGCGCCCTTCTGCCTCTGCCACGAGGTAGGGAAGGCCAGACGCGATCACCGAAGCCCGGCGCGTCGCGAGCTCCTCGACCGTCGGAGGCACCTCCTCGAAGGTCGCTAGCCCATGCAGCACGTGATGAGCGTAGATCGCCTGGATCGCCGGCATGTCGGCCTCGGCCGCATCGCGAACGACGATCGAGGCTCCGGAGCGGGCGATACCTTCCGGCATATCGATGGTTCCCATGACTCTTCCGACTCTTCCTTCCTGGGGCCTGGACGCGGAACCGCGGCCGGCTTGGGGCCTTGCTCCGCGCCCCGGGTATCGTGGGGGCTGCCGGAGAACCTTGCCGGGCTGCTCTTCATAAATGAAGCTTTTGCGATTTATGCGGAGCATGAGAAGTTCTTTTGGTGCGAAGCCTGAACCTCGACAATCTGCGCACCTTCGCGATCGTGGTCGAACAGGGCAGCTTTTCGGCCGCAGCCACGCGGCTCGGACTGACCCAGCCGGCCGTCAGCCTGCAGATCCGCCAGCTCGAGCGGCACCTGGGCGTGTCGCTGATCGAGCGCATCGGCCGGCGGGCGCAGCCCACGGCGGCGGGTCTGGAGCTGCTGGGCTATTCGGAACGGTTCGACGCTCTCGTCTCCTCCGCCCTGGATGCGATGGCGCGGCATGCGTCGGGCGTCATGGGCCGGGTGCGGATCGGAACCGGCGCCACCGCCTGCATCTATCTGCTGCCGCCGATCCTGCGCAGCCTAAGGCAGCGTTTCCCGACGCTCGAGATCACCGTCAGCACCGGGAACACCAGCGATTTCGTGAAGGCGGTCGAGGAGAACTCGATCGACGTGGCCCTCGTCACGCTGCCGGCAGCCGGGCGGATGCTGGACGTGACTCCGGTCCTGGAGGACGAGTTCGTCGTGATCGCGCCGGCCGGCACCGACCTTCCGGAGCGCGTCGACGCGGCGACCCTGACGACCCGGCCCGTGATCCTGTTCGAGCCCGGGGGAAACACCCGGCGGATCGTCGACGACTGGTTCGCGCAGCGCGGCGTCGCGCTGAAGCCGATCATGTCGCTGGGCAGCGTCGAAGCCATCAAGGAGCTTGTCAGCGCGGGCCTCGGATGCGCCGTCCTGCCGGGAATGGCCGCATCGCAGGCGGCGCGCCTGGGCGAGCTGGTGGTGCGGCCGCTTTCGCCCGGGCTCCATCGCACCCTTGCGATCATCCTGCGCCGGGACAAGCGGCTGCATCTCGGCCTGAAGGAAACCATCAGGGCCCTGATGGCCCTCGGGCCGCAGCGCACGAGCAAGCCGCCTCAGTAACGGGCGGCTATCCAGAACCCGCCTGCCAAAGTTCTTCTTATTTCCCGCATAATCCCGAGGCCTCTTCCTGCCCGTGGTGCGGCGGTCCAGGATCGGGCCATCCGATGCAAGTCGATGCGCTCCATGAATCCCGCGCCCGTCATGCCACGAACCGTGCTTTGTCTGGGAATAGGACTCCTGGTCTCGTGGGGCGTCTCCTATTACCTGATCGGCGTCTTCGGGGACCGGATCGCCGCCGACCTCGGGTGGCGGCTGCCCCTCGTCCACGGAGGCTTCACGGCGGCCCTGCTGACGATGGCCGTGGTCTCCGGCGCGGCCGGCCGGCTCATCGATCGCCATGGCGGACGGTGGGTGATGGCGGCGGGAGCCGCGCTGACGGCCATCGGCTGCATCGGACTGGCCTCCTCCTCGAGCGTGGTGCCCTACTACGCGTCCTGGATCTGCCTTGGCGTGTCCATGCGGCTGACGCTCTACGATGCCGCCTTCGCATCGCTTGCGCGCATCGGGGGGGCGGAGGCGAGGGGGGCGATGGCGCAGGTGACGCTGTTCGGCGGCCTCAGCTCCACCGTCTTCTGGCCGGTCGGGGACATGCTCGCGGAATGGCTGGGATGGCGCGGCGCGGTGCTCGTCTACGGCGGGCTGTCGCTCGCGAGCGTTCCGCTCTTTCTCGGAATCCCAGGGGCCGGCCGGGAGCCGGCCCACGCCCAGGACCGTCCGGGCGGGGCCGGGCCGCCGCCCGGCGACACGTCCGCAGGCGTCCTCTATGCCCTTGCCTTCGCCCTCGCGCATTTCCTCAGCTCCGCGCTGTCGGCGCATCTCATCGGGCTGCTGGCGGGGCTCGGCATTGCGGGCTCGGCGGCCGTCTGGATCGGAACCCTGCGCGGCATTGGCCAGGTTGCCGGCCGATTCTGCCAGGTGCTTTTCGGCGCCCGCATCCATCCCGCCGACCTGAATGCCCTGGCCATGCTGGTCCTGCCGGTGGCCTTCGCTGTGGGTCTCCTCGGCGGCGGCCACGTAGCTTTCGCGGCTCTGTTCGTCCTCGTCTACGGCGCAGGGCATGGCGTCCTGACGATCACCCAGGGGACGCTTCCCCTGGTCCTCTTCGACCACGGGACCTACGGGGCCCGTGTCGGGCGCCTCCTGGTCCCGGGATTCGTCCTGTCCGCGGTGGCGCCCCTGGCCTTCGCGGTCGTCATCGAGCGCCTCGGCGAGCGCGGTGCCCTGTATCTCTGTCTCGTGCTGGCAGGAATGACGCTGGCCTGCGCGTTGGTTCTAAGGCTTCGCGCCGGTCGGCGGAGCGGGACCGCGGTCGAGGATGCTCCATCCTAGCGGCGGCTCGTCCCGGCGCGGCGCCGGTAGGGACGATGCGCACTCGCGACAAATGCCTCTGCCGCCGCCGTGACCTGCGCCCATGGCACTGGAAATGTCCTTTCGGAGCGCGTATAGCGGAAAGCTATTTTGTTCGAGTCGCGAGAAGGGTTGCGCCATGGCTGAGCGTTGGACTCCCGACAGCTGGCGGAGCAGGCCGGTCCGGCAGATGCCGGCCTATGAGGACAAGGCGAAGCTGGCCGATGTCGAGGCGCGGCTTTCGGGCTATCCGCCGCTGGTCTTCGCGGGCGAGGCGCGGCGGCTGAAGGCCGCGCTGGCCCGGGTCGCGGCCGGCGAGGCCTTCCTGCTGCAGGGCGGCGACTGCGCCGAAAGCTTCGCGGAATTCCACCCCAACAAGATCCGCGACACCTTCCGCGTGCTGCTGCAGATGGCGGTGATCCTGACCTTTGGCGGCGCGACGCCGGTGGTCAAGGTCGGGCGCATGGCCGGCCAGTTCGCGAAACCCCGCTCGGCCGACACCGAGACGATCGGGGACCTCGAACTCCCGAGCTATCGCGGCGACATCATCAACGGGTTCGAGTTCGAGCCCGCGGCGCGCCGGCCGGACCCCGAGCGGATGGTGCAGTCCTACAACCAGTCGGCCGCCACGCTGAACCTGCTGCGGGCCTTCGCCCAGGGCGGCTACGCCGACCTGCACAAGGTCCATCAGTGGACGCTCGGCTTCGTCGAGCGCTCGCCGGCCGGCGAGCGCTACCGGGAGATGGCGGACCGACTGGACGAGACCCTGAGCTTCATGGCGGCCTGCGGCATCACGGCCGAGACGACGCCCCAGATCCGCGAGACCGACTTCTTCACGAGCCACGAGGCGCTGCTGCTGCCCTACGAGCAGGCGCTGACCCGCATCGACAGCACCACGGGCGACTGGTACGACGTCTCGGCCCATATGCTGTGGATCGGCGACCGCACGCGGCAGCTCGACGGCGCGCATGTGGAGTTCCTGCGCGGCGTGAAGAACCCGATCGGGCTGAAATGCGGGCCGAGCTCGAACCCTGACGAGCTGATCCGCCTGATCGACATCCTGAACCCGCAGAACGAGCCGGGCCGGCTGACGCTGATCGCGCGCATGGGCTCGGACAAGGTGGACCAGCTCCTGGCGCCGCTGATCCGCAGGGTGAAGGCCGAGGGCCGCGCCGTCGTGTGGTCGAGCGACCCCATGCACGGAAACACGGTGAAGTCCGCGAGCGGCTACAAGACCCGCCCGTTCGAGCGCATCCTGGGCGAGGTCCGCGGCTTCTTCGCGGCCTGCCGCAGCGAGGGCGTGCATGCCGGCGGCGTGCATTTCGAGCTGACCGGCCAGGACGTGACCGAGTGCACGGGCGGTGCCCAGGCGATCACCGACCACGCGCTCTCGGACCGCTACCACACCGCCTGCGATCCCCGCCTGAACGCCAGCCAGTCGCTGGAATTGGCTTTTCTCGTCGCTGAACAGTTGAAGGAGGAGCGGCGCCAGCTCGAAAAGGCGCGTCGCGAGCAGGCCGCGGAGTAGGCCGCGGGCCTGGGCCAAGCCAGGGGGAGATCAGCGTGAGCGAGGAGAGCGGGGCGCGTCCGAGGGGGACGGCCGCCGGCTGGCCGGGTGCCGCCGAGGTGACGGCGTGGACCGATGCCTATTTCAACCGGACCAAGTCGACGGTCGGGAAGTTCGGCGACGCGCGGGTCACCTATGCGGTCTTCATGCGCCGGCCCGTCGTCTGCGCGCCGCGCCTCGCCGTCGACTGGCTGCGCGCCGTCGCGGCCGAGCGCGGCATCGAGATCAAGATCGAGCAGCGCTACCGCGAGGGCCAGTGGGTCGGCGCGGGCGAGCCAATGCTTTACGTCACCGGGTCCTTCTACAACCTGGTCGACCTCGAGACGCTGCTGCTGATGAAGCTCGGGCCGGCCTGCGTCGCCGCCTACAACGCCTTCACCATGTGCGCGGACCTGCCGAAGGTCGCCTTCCTCGCCATGGACGCCCGGCATTGCGCCGGCACCGAGATGGCCGAGATCATGGCCTACGCCGCCTCGGTCGGTTCGGACCGGGCGCGCCGGAAGGTCGGCGCGATCGGCTTCATCGGCAATGCGACGGACGCGACGGCGCACTATTTCGGCAAGGAGCGCGGCATGGGCACCATGCCGCACGCGCTGATCGGATACGCCGGCTCGACCGTCCGGGCGGCCGAGATGTTCCACGAGACGTTCCCGGACCAGAATCTGACCGTGCTGGTGGACTATTTCGGCCAGGAGGTGACGGACAGCCTGGCGGTCTGCCGGCGCTTTCCGCAGCTCGCGGCCGAGGGGCGGCTCTCGGTCCGTCTCGACACCCCGGGCGGCCGCTTCGTCGAGGGGCTGGACCCGCCGGGCTCCTACGCCGTGATCGAGCGGCACAACCCCCAGGCCATCCGCGGCTATCGCGACGAGACCCAGCTCCGCTACCTGATCGGCACCGGCGTCTCGGCGGCGGCGATCTTCCATGTGCGCGAGAAGCTGAACGAGGCCGGGTTCGAGAAGGTGCGGATCGTTGCGTCCTCGGGCTTCGGTCCCGCCAAGTGCCGAATCATGGCGGAGGCCGAGGCGCCGCTGGACGTTGTCGGCACCGGATCCTACCTGCCCGAGCGCTGGGGCGAGACCTACGCCACGGCCGACATCGTCGAATACGACGGCACGAGGCGCGTGAAGGTCGGCCGCGAGTTCCTGTTCCGGAAGTAGCAGTGCGTCGGGGACGCGGGCCTCATTGACAGCGGGCGGCGCGCTCCGCTGTGATGGGCCCGCCCCCGGGGCGGGAAGGACCCGTCCCGGAACGCCGCCCCGTACGGCCCCGCGACAGACGGAACCCGATGACAGACCGGCTTGCCATCGCCCTTGCCCAGCTCAACCCGACCGTCGGCGACATCGAAGGCAACGCCGCCAAAGTCCGCGACGCCCGCGCCGAAGCGGCGGCCCGCGACGCCGATCTGGTGGTGTGCCCGGAGCTGGTGATCTCGGGCTATCCGCCCGAGGACCTGGTGCTGAAGCCGTTCTTCCTGGCCTCGGTGCGCCAGGCGGTCGAGGCGCTGGCGGCCGACACCGCCGATGGCGGCCCCGCGGTCCTGGTGACCGCGCCCTGGCAGCAGGACGGCCGGGTCTACAATGCGGCGCTGCTGCTGGACGGGGGCGCGATCCAGGCCGTGCGCTTCAAGCACGACCTGCCGAATTACGGCCCCTTCGACGAGAAGCGCGTCTTCGCGGCGGGACCGGTCCCGGGCCCCGTGAACTTCAGGGATGTCCGCCTCGGAGTCCTGATCTGCGAGGACATGTGGACCGGCGACGTCGCCGAGACGCTGGCCGAGTGCGGGGCCGAGATCCTGCTGGTGCCCAACGGCAGCCCGTTCGAGACCGACAAGCACGAGCTGCGCGTCAACCTCGCGGTTGCCCGCGTCACCGAGACGGGCCTTCCGCTGGTCTATGTGAACCAGGTGGGCGGGCAGGACGAGCTGGTGTTCGACGGCGGCTCCTTCGCGCTCGGCGCGGACTGCTCCCTGGTCGCGCAGGGCCATCGCTGGCGCGAGCAGGTGTTGCTGACGCGCTGGGTGCGCGAGGCCGGCGTCTGGCGCTGCGAGCACGGCGAGACGGCCGAGCCCGATGCCGGCATCCCGTCGATCTACCAGGCCATGGTGCTGGGCCTGCGGGACTACGTGAACAAGAACCGCTTCCCCGGCGTGCTGATCGGCATGTCCGGCGGCATCGACAGCGCACTTTCCGCGGCGGTGGCGGTCGATGCGCTGGGCGCGGACCGGGTCCATCTCGTGATGATGCCCTCGCCCTACACCTCGCAGGACAGCCTGGATGACGCGGCAGAGGCGGCGGAGCTGCTGGGCGCGCGCATCGACACAATCCCCATCGGCCCGGCCATGGACGCCTTCGCAACGATGCTGGAGCCGGCCTTCGCGGGCCGCGATCCCGACATCACCGAGGAGAACATCCAGTCCCGCGCACGGGGGATGACGCTGATGGCGCTGTCGAACAAGTTCGGCGCCATGGTGCTCTCGACCGGCAACAAGTCCGAGATGTCGGTTGGCTACGCGACGCTCTACGGCGACATGTGCGGCGGCTATTCGGTCCTCAAGGACGTCTACAAGACGACGGTCTACGCCCTCTCGCGCTGGCGCAACCAGACGCTGCCCGACGGAGCGCGGGGGCCGGCCGGCCGCGTGATCCCCGAGCGGATCATCACCAAGGCGCCCACCGCCGAGCTGAAGCCGAACCAGACCGACCAGGACACGCTGCCGCCCTACGACGCGCTGGACGACATCCTGGAATGCCTCGTCGAACGCGACCTTAGCGTTGCCGAGATCGTGTCCCACGGCCATGCCCGCGAGACCGTGGACCGGGTCTGGCGCATGCTGGACCGCGCCGAGTACAAGCGGCGCCAGGCGCCGCCGGGCGTGAAGATCACCCGGCGCAGCTTCGGCAAGGACCGCCGCTATCCCATCACCAACGGCTTCACCTCGCTGATCGGCAAGGCCTGAGCCTGTCCGGGGACGGGCCGGGGCGCGGGGACGGGGCATGGACCCCGGGCGCGGCTTCTGCTACGCCTCGAAGCCCAGCCGAACGAGACTTCGGAAGACGAGACCGTGGCCCTGCAGCTCCACAACACGCTGACCCGCCGGCAGGAACCCTTCACGCCGATCGATCCCGGCTGCGTGCGGATGTATGTCTGCGGCCCCACGGTCTACGACTGGGCCCATATCGGCAATGCCCGCCCGGTCGTCGTCTTCGACGTGCTGTACAGGCTGCTCAGGCGCCTCTATCCGGCGGTCAAGTACGTCCGCAACATCACCGACGTTGACGACAAGATCATCGAGCGGGCGCGGGAGAGCGGCGAGGACATCGCGGTGCTGACCGCGCGCACCGCCGCGGCCTTCCATGCCGACATGGCGGCGCTTGGTGCCCTGCCGCCCGACGTGGAGCCGCGCGCCACCGAGCACATCCCCGCCATGGTCGCGATGATCGGCCGGCTGATCGAGACCGGCCACGCCTATACGGCCGAGGGGCACGTGCTGTTCAGCGTTCCTTCCATGGCGGATTACGGGCGCCTGTCGCGGCGCTCGCGCGACGAGCTGATCGCCGGTGCGCGGGTCGAGGTCGCCCCCTACAAGCGCGACCCCGCGGACTTCGTGCTGTGGAAGCCGTCCACGCCCGAGATGCCGGGCTGGGACAGCCCGTGGGGCCGCGGGCGCCCGGGCTGGCACATCGAGTGCTCGGCCATGGCCGAGCAGCACCTGGGCGAGACCTTCGACCTGCACGGCGGCGGGCTGGATCTGATCTTCCCGCACCACGAGAACGAACTCGCCCAGTCGCGCTGCGCCCATGGCGGGACCGAGTTCGTGCGCACCTGGGTCCACAACGGCTTCCTCACCGTGAACGGCGAGAAGATGTCCAAGAGTCTGGGCAACTTCTTCACGGTGCACGACCTGCTGGACGAGTTTCCCGGCGAGGCGATCCGCCTGACGCTGCTCTCGGCCCAGTACCGCCAGCCGCTGGACTTCACCCGCGACGCCGTGCGCCAGGCCAAGGCCGTGCTCGACCGCTGGTATGGCGCGCTTCGCGCGGTTCCCGGAGCCGAGGAGGGCGAGGTGCCGGCCGAGGTGATGGCGGCGCTGCAGGACGACCTGAACACGCCGCGCGCCGTCAGCCTGTTCCACGAGCTCGCCGGGGCCGTGAACAAGGCCGCGGACGATGCGTCCAGGCGCGCCGCCGCATCGGCGCTGCTGGCGGCGGGCCGGCTGATGGGCCTGCTGGAGCAGGAGCCCGAGGCGTGGTTCCGCTGGGCGCCGGCCGGGGCCGCGGCGCTGGCCGACGCCGAGATCGAGCGGTTGATCGCCGACCGGCAGGCAGCGAGGAAGGCGCGCGACTTCGCCGAGGCGGACCGGATCCGCGACGCGCTGGCCGCGCAGGGGGTCGTGCTGGAGGACGGGCCGGGCGGCACGACCTGGAAGCGCTCGGGCTGAGGGCGCCCCCTGCCCGGGGGCGCCGTCCGCGCGTCCGCGCAATCTCCGGAATACCGGTGACCGCGAGAGGTCGTTTTCGTTTCAACGCCCTTTGTGCTATCGCTGCCGGTCCCTGAGGGGATCCAGCGGGACAAGGCGATGGGCGAGCGCATCTATCTCTACGACACCACCCTGCGCGACGGCGCGCAGACCCAGGGTGTCGACTTCTCGGTCGCGGACAAGGCCGCCATCGCCCGTGAGCTGGACCGTCTCGGCATCGACTATGTCGAGGGAGGCTGGCCCGGGGCCAATCCGACGGATGACGCCTTCTTCGCCGATCCCCCGCGCCTCGGCTCCGCGAGGCTGACGGCCTTCGGCATGACCCGCCGGCCCGGCCGCAGCGCCGCCAACGATCCGGGGCTGAACGCCCTGTTCGGCGCCACCTGCGGCGCCATCTGCCTGGTCGGCAAGACCTGGGACTTCCACGTGCGCGTCGCCCTCGGCATCACGCCCGAGGAGAACGTGGAGCTGATCCGCGACAGCATCGCGGCCGCGCGCGAGCGCAAGGGCGAGGCGCTGTTCGACGCCGAGCACTTCTTCGACGGCTACAAGGCCGATCCGTCCTTCGCCATGGCGTGCCTGCGCGCGGCCGAGGAGGCCGGCGCGCGCTGGATCGTCCTGTGCGACACGAACGGCGGCACGCTGCCCCACGAGGTCGAGCGCATCGTGGCCGAGGTAGCCGCGGTGATCCCCGGCGCGAAGCTCGGCATCCACACGCACAACGACACCGAGAACGCGGTGGCCAACAGCCTCGCCGCGGTCCGCGCCGGCGTTCGGATGATCCAGGGCACGCTGAACGGCCTCGGCGAGCGGTGCGGCAATGCGAACCTGGTCTCGCTGCTGCCGACGCTGATGCTGAAGATGGGCTACGAGACAGGCGTCACGGAGGCCGGGCTGACCCGGCTGACGCAGGTCAGCCGCTTCCTGGACGAGCGCCTGAACCGCGCGCCCTGGCGCCACCAGCCCTATGTCGGCGAGAGCGCCTTCGCCCACAAGGGCGGTCTGCACGTCTCGGCGGTCGAGAAGGACCCAGCGAGCTACGAGCATATCGATCCCGCCAGGGTCGGCAACCGGCGCACCATCCTGGTTTCGGACCAGGCCGGGCGCTCCAACGTGCTGTCGCGCTGCCGCGAGATCGGGATCGAGATCGACCCGGACGACCGGCGGCTTGCGGCGCTGGTGGAGTCCGTGAAGCGCCGGGAGTTCGAGGGCTATGCCTATGACGGGGCAGAGGCCAGCTTCGAGCTGCTGGCGCGCCGCGCCCTGGACGAGGTGCCGGAGTATTTCCGCCTGAACTCCTTCCGCGTGATCGACGAGCGGCGCTGGAACGCCAAAGGGGACCTGATCACGCTGTCCGAGGCCACCATCAAGGTGCAGGTCGCCGAGGAGCAGGTGATGACCGTGGCCGAGGGCAACGGCCCCGTGAACGCCCTCGACACGGCGCTGCGCAAGGCGCTGGTCCCGGTCTATCCCGAGCTCGCAGGCGTCCGCCTCGTGGACTACAAGGTCCGCATCCTGACGCCCACCGAGGGGACCAAGGCCGTCACGCGCGTGATGATCGAGAGCGACGACGGCAAGGGGCACCGCTGGACCACCGTCGGCGTCTCGGCCAACGTGATCGACGCCTCCTACAACGCGCTGCACGACAGCCTGACCTACCGTCTGCTGCGCGGGGGCTGAGGTCGGGAAGGCGGATCCGCCGCGGGCCGATCCAGGGCCGGATCCGCTCCGGATCCGGGCCCGCCGCCTTGACGGCGGCGCCGGCGGCGCACTAAACCCGCGGAACCCTCCCGCCGGACGGCCGCAGACCCATGACCTCAGGCACCAACCCCGCCCGCGATTCCGTGACCGGCGGCCCGGCCGTCGTGCTCGTCGACCCGCAGCTCGGCGAGAATATCGGCGCGGCCGCCCGCGCCATGCTGAACTGCGGCTTGACCGACCTGCGCCTGGTCCGTCCGCGCGACGGCTGGCCCAACGAGAAGGCCGTCGCTGCCTCGTCCGGCGCCACGGCCGTGCTGGACGCGGCACGGGTCTTCGACCGGGTCGAGGACGCGCTGGCCGACCTGACCTACGTCCTGGCCACCACGGCGCGGCTGCGCGACCAGGTCAAGCGCATCCTGACGCCGCGGGGCGCGGCGGTGGAGATGCGCGCGCGCTGGCAGGCCGGCGAGCGGCCCGGCGTGATGTTCGGCCCCGAGCGCACCGGCCTCGTGAACGACGATATCGCCCTGGCCGACGCGGTGCTGAGCGTGCCGCTGAACCCCTCCTTCTGCTCGCTGAACCTGGCCCAGGCCGTCCTGTTGATCGGCTACGAGTGGTTCCAGACCGGCGACGTGCCGCCGGACCGGGCGGTCCATATCGGCCAGAGCCGTCCCGCCACCAAGGACGAGCTGCTGAACCTCTTCGACCGATTCGAGGGGGAGCTGGACGCCGGAGGCTTCTTCACGGCCGACGACAAGCGCCCGACCATGGTGCGGAACCTCCGGAACATGTTTCTCCGGGCCGAGATGACCGAGCAGGAAGTCCGCACGTTCCATGGCGTCATCGCCGCGCTGACGGGACGGCGGAAGGTGCATCGGCGGTCCTGACCGCGATGCTGCCGGCTGATCCACTGGCCCCGGTGCGAAGGTGGTGGTCTTATGGATGCGACATGCAACCAGGAGGAAGCCCGCATGATCCGCCCCGTCGTCGCAGCCCCGGCACCTGCCGTCCCGGTGCTGGCGATCCTGGCGTTCGCGGCGCTGGCGTCCGGGCTACCGGCGGCGCCCGCGGCCGCGCAGGGGGCGGTGGCGACCCAGGTGGAGGACTGCGCCTTCCTGGAGCGCTCCTTCCAGGAAGTCTATGACGGCCTGCGCCGCCAGCGCGAGTTGCGCGGCGCGCGCAGCCAGCCACCGGGTGCCCAGGATCCCGCCCTGGTCGCCATGTTCGTGGGCATCCAGCAGAACATCATCTTGATGCACACCGCCCGCGGCTGCGATCCCGCGCGGCTGATCGACCTCGCCCGCACCGAGGCCGCGAAGTACGGGACCCAGCGCTAGCGATCGCCTTGCCCTTCGCCCGGTGCCGTGCGCCTGCGGGCGGGCAGGGGAAGCGCGCTCGAAGGCCGGGTGGAGAATCCGGGAGGGTTGCAGGTGAAACCCCATAGTGCTTGCCGCCCGGCGTGCAGAGCCTTCAGGATGGCCCAAGGAATCGCCGATAGCGGCTGAGGCATCGGCAAGACTTTGCTCCCGCCCGGCAGGTAATTTACGGCTCCATGATAGGGCGGGTGCAAAGGGATGCCTCGTGGAGACATCCTGGGAGGATCGCACATGGCTCTGCTGGACGCGCGCGGTATCGCGCATTCGACCGGCAATCGCCGGTCGCTGGACCGGTTCGAGCTGGCGCTGGGCCAGCTCAACGGCTTCTATCTCGGCTTCCTGGAGACTATCGACGAGGCCCTTGCCGAGGATCCCGACTTTGTCGGCGGCCATCTGCTGCGCGCTGGCGTCTTCGCCATCACCAACGAGCGTTCCGTCGAGCCCGAGCTGCGCCGGAGCCTCGATGCGGCCCAGGCGCTGGCGGGATCGGCCAACGAGCGCGAGCGCGCCCACATGGCGGCCCTGCGCGCCTGGGCCGAGGGCGACCTGCAGGAGGCGGCCGACCGGTATTCGCGGCTGCTCGTCGAGCATCCGCGGGACCATCTCGCCCTGCAGATCGCGCATCAGGCCGATTTCTTCCTTGGCGACGCCCGCATGCTGCGCGACCGGGTCGCCTGGGTGCTGCCACACTGGGACCGCGACGTTCCGGGCTACGGCTATCTGCTGGGCATGCATGCCTTCGGGCTCGAGCAGATGAACCTCTACGGCCGTGCCGAGGAGGCGGGTCGCAGCGCCGTCGAGTTGAACCCCCGCGACACATGGGCGATCCACGCGGTCGCCCATGTGCTGGAGATGCAGGGGCGCACCGACGAGGGCACCGGCTGGCTGGAGACGCGGGCTCGCGACTGGTCGGACGGCAATGCCTTCGCATTCCACAACTGGTGGCATCTCGCGCTGTACTACCTCGACCAGGGCGATACGCGCCGGGCGCTCGGGCTCTACGACGAGCGGATGAAGCCCGGCGGCATGTCCGGCGCGCTGGAGATGGTGGATTCTTCGGCCCTGCTCTGGCGGCTGCACCTGCGCGGGATCGGGGTAGGCGACCGCTGGCGCGTGCTGGCCGACGAATGGGAGCGGGCGGCCTGCGACGGCTTCTACGCCTTCAACGACGCCCATGCCATGATGGCCTTCGCGGCCGAGGGGCGGACGGGCGCCATGGACCGGACGCTGGCGGCACTGCAGGCAGCCGCCGCGGGAACCAGCACCACGGCCACGATGGCGCGCGAGGTCGGCCTGCCGGTGGCGCGGGCCTTCCGCGCCTTCGGCGAGGGCGAATACCGGCTCGCGGCCGAGCTGCTCCTTGCGGTGCGCGGGCGCGCTCACCGCTTCGGCGGTAGCCACGCCCAGCGCGACGTGCTCGACCTGACGCTGGCCGAGGCGGCGATCCGGGCCGGCGATGCGGCGCTTGCCCGCGCGGTCGCGGCCGAGCGTACCGACGTCAGACCTTCGAGCCCGGCCAACTGGCTGCTTGCCGCGCGGGCCTACGATCTCTCGGGCGAGCACGACAATGCCGAGCTGGCGCGCCGGCGTGCCGGTGCCGATGATGGCGCCAGTGGCGGCGCCGTCCGGGGCATGGACGCGGCTCCGGCGAACTGAGCGCGGCGCGGGCCGGGATTTTCGTGGCCTTTTCCGGCCCGCGGGTTTGACTTTCGCCGGTCGATCCGTATAGTGCCGGCCTTCACTTCCCAGGAATGCGGGCGTGCCTTTTCGTTTTGCGCCCCGTCCCCGCAGCATGGCGGTGGAACTGACTGGGACAACAGCCAAGAAAGGCTCGGACCAATGAGCAAGCGCGCTCAGAGCAAGTACAAGATCGACCGCCGTCTCGGCGTCAACCTTTGGGGCCGTTCCAAGAGCCCCGTGAACCGCCGCGAGTATGGCCCCGGCCAGCATGGCCAGCGCCGCAAGAAGCCCTCGGACTTCGGCCTGCAGCTCATGGCCAAGCAGAAGCTCAAGGGCTACTACGCCAACATCGGCGAGCGCCAGTTCCGCCGTCTCTACGCCGAGGCCGTGCGCCGCAAGGGCGACACCGGCGAGAACCTGATCCAGCTCCTGGAGCGGCGCCTGGATGCGGTGGTCTACCGCATGAAGTTCGTCCCGACCCCCTTCGCCGCGCGCCAGTTCATCAACCATGGCCACGTGACCGTGAACGGCCGGCGCGTGAACATCCCGTCCTACCAGGTCAAGGACAACGACGTCATCGAGGTCCGCAACCGGTCCAAGCAGATGGCGATGGTCCTGGAGGCCACGGCTTCGGGCGAGCGCGACATCCCGGACTACCTGGAGGTCGACAACGGCTCCCTGAAGGGCCGCTTCCTGCGCGCCCCGAACCTGGCCGACGTGCCGTACCCGGTCCAGATGGAGCCGAACCTGGTCATCGAGTTCTACAGCCGCTGACGCGGCCGGGAACCGACCGGAGAAGCGCCGCGGAGGGAAACCTCCGCGGCGTTTTCGTTTCCGGCTTCCGCAGTCGCCCGGGCATAGGTCTCTGCGGAGGCCCCGGCGGAGGCCGCGGTCAACGCGCCTGGGCGGCCTGCGCCGGCGACTCACCCAGGCGGGCCTCCAGCTCGGTCAGCGCCGTCGAGAGCGACGCGGCCTCTGCGAAGGCGCGCGTGTAGGGGACGTCCGCCGTCGCGCCGCGGGCGAGGCGGTCCGCGGCCGCGGCGATGTCCGACAGGGGCGCGGCCACGCGGCGCGCAAGCCACAGCCCGGCGAAGGATGCGCCGCCGGCAGCCAGGAGCGCGATCATCAGGATCCGCTGCCGGAGCGCATGGGCGGGCGCCAGGGCCACCTCGGCCTTCTGCCGCAGCAGCACAGTCCAGCCCAGGCCCTTGGGGCCCTCCTTGCCGCCGGTCGGCGCCACGGCGGTCACGTAGTCCAGCCCGTCCGGCCAGCGCTCCACCGTCACGCCGGCGACGCCCTGCCGCGCCGTGGCCAGGCTGCGCAGCTCGACTTTGCCGCCCTCGGTATCCCCGGGGCCGAGCAGGATCGACCCGTCCCGCGCGACGATGAACGCCTCCACCCCTTCATTGTCGATGCCCTCGAGCACCTTCTCCTCCACCTCCTCGGCCCAGGACCAGCTGAGATGCGCTCCGACCACGGCGACCGGCACGCCGTCCGGGCGCCGCACCGGCGCGGCCACGTCCACGAACCGCGGGGGCGCCCCGTCGCGTGTTGGGCCCAGCAGCTTCGCCAGCAGGACCGCCTCGTGCACGTCTCCGGCGAAGGGAGCCTGCAGCCCACCCCGGAACCACGGCCGCTGCGAAACATCCGCCTGCTCGAGCTGCCCGCCCGTGCTTGCGATGACCTTGCCGTCGGCGGCGGCCAGGCCGATCCAGGCATATGCCGGCGCAGCGGCGCGGAGCTGCTCGAGAAGGCCGCGCGTCGTCGCCGGGCTGCCAAGATGATCGGTGTCCCGAGAAGCACTACCGGGCGCCGGGATGCCCGCGGACACGACGGCCGCCATGGAGATCACGTCGTTCCACCGCTCGTGCAGGCCGGTGTCGAGCCGGTAGGCGACCTCGCCGGCATGCCGACCAAGCGCGGTGAAGGCCGACTGCTCCAGTCCCTGGACGGATGCGCCGCCCACGACGACGCCGACGGCGAGGACGGGCAGGGCCGCGACGCCGAGCACCGCGGCCGAGAGCTTGGTCCTCAGGGGGGCAGGACGGGACATCGGGACACTCCTGAACGTTCGGTGTGGAGGCGGGCGGTTCACGCGGCCTGAGGTCCGCCCCGGACCTCGAGCCGCTTCCAGCTCATTGGACCTGGAGCTCTAGCGGAGGGCGCGGCTGGCGAGATCGGCCACGAGACTGCCAAGCCGCACCCGCGTCGTGCCGCCCTCGTAGCGGTCGGAATGGAGCTTGCGGACGAGCCGGTCGCGCAGCGCCGGGTCATCCGCAAAGCGGAGAGTGAAGAAGCCGTCGCCCTGCAGCATCAGGGTTCCGGGCACGGCCCCGACACCCGGCAGGTCGAGCACGAGTTCGGAGCCCAGCGGCACGCCGGCCGTTCCACGCACCTTCGCCCCACCGGCCGAGAGATCCAGGAGACGGGTCCGGCGCGGGCGGCCGCCGGCGGTGACGACCACCCCTTCGGCCGTCGCGAAGCGCTCGTCTCGGCGGTGTCGGGGCAGCTCGACGCAGACGGCCATGGCCAGCAGAAGGGCCGTGACGTTGTAGAAGGTCCAGAACAGCACGACCCATTTGCCGTCCCCGGCGCTCCCGGTCGGCGCGTAGTCGGCCAGCGTATTCCAAAGCGCGCCGCCGAGGTTCAGCGCCAGCAGCCAGGCAAAGCGCTTGATCATGGTCCACTGCACGACGATCTGGCCGCGGTCGCCGCCCTTGGCGGTAACCTTGAACGCATGCCCCCTGGGCTTGACGAGGCCGGTCGCGACGGCGCGGACGGCATCGAACATCGTCAGCATCTGCCCGACATCGGTCAGGACCGGCACGACCTGCCCGCGGGTCGTCCAGTTCAGGGCGATCATGACCGCGAGGAAGTAGGGCCCGAAGTAGAGGACGACCTCGGGCAGCGGCGCGTCCACCAGCGTGACGCCGAGAAACCAGTAGAGCGGGGGCGAGAGGAAGCAGGCCAGCCGGAAGGTGAAGGTGGCGGCCCAGTACAGGAAGCTGTCGACGAGGCCGAGACGGTCCATCAGGGTCAGCGCGTTGCGCCGCAACGGGCCGAGCGGGCCCCGGACGATCTGCACCAGCCCCAGGCACCACCGGCTGCGCTGGGTCACGTATTCCTTCAGCCCCTCCGGCGCGAGGCCGTCCGACAGCCGCTCGTTCAGGTAGACCGTGCGGTATCCCTTCTCCTTCAGCCGCAGGGTGACCAGGAAGTCCTCGGTGACGCTGTCGGTGGGAAAGCCGCCGATCTCCTGAAGCGCGTTCCAGCGGATGGCGGAGGACGTGCCGCAGCAGAAGGCGATTCCCCAGGCGTCGCGAGACGCCATGGCGTGGTCGAAGAAGAAACGCTGCTCGTCCGGGAAGGCCCGACCGATCTGCAGGTTCGCCTGGATCGGATCGGGGTTGAAGAAATGCTGGGGTGTCTGCACCAGCCCGACGTGGGGGTCGTGGAACAGCGCCAGTGCACGGCGGGCGAAGTTGCTGTGCGGTACGAAATCCGCGTCTAGCACGACCAGGAAGTCGGGCAGCGGCTCCAGCGTCGCAAGATGGCGCAGCGCGTTGTTGATGTTGCCGGCCTTGGCATGGGCATTGTCGGTGCGGCGGAGATAGCTGACGCCCTTCTCGGCGCAGAGATCGCGCAGCCAGTCACGCCTTCCGTCGTCGAGCACCCAGACGCGCAGGCGTGGATGGTCGATGCCGGCTGCGCCCGCGATGGTGCGGGCCAGGATCTCCGCTTCCTCGTTGTAGGTCGCGATCAGCACGTCGACCTGGGGCGGCTCGTCGCCCCACCAGCGATCATGGGCGCTGGCCTCGGTTCCCCGGTTGCGGGTGCGCGACAGGACCAGGAAGGACAGCGTCGAGCTGACCGCCGCGGCTGCCTCGAGCAGCAGGAAGGCCCAGGAGCAGATCGCATCCAGGGTGAAGTCGGGCGACGGCACGGTGGTGCCGGCGCGCCAGGCTATGTAGCGCCAGCACAGGAAGGCGCAGATCGAGAAAAGGACGGCCCGCGTGGCGGTGTCGTCGCGGCGGCAGAACGGCAGGACGGCCAGCGCCAGCCCGGCGGTCAGCAGGGTCGGGCCGAAGGCCGCCGCGAGAGGCGAGAGCATCAGGCGAAGCCCAGCCAGCGGGCCAGGGTGCGCAGCACATCGGACGGGGCGCCGGCGAAGGTCACCTTCCCCGTGCGGCCGACCGCGCAGGCGGCCGCCGGATCGTCGATCAGGCCGGGGAAGGACAGGGCGACATCGAAGCGCTCGAGCTGCTCCTTGCCAGGGGCGACCGCAAGGTTCTCGTACACCGTGGCGGCACCCGAGCCCGCGAGCCGCAGGACGATCCCCTCGTACACCTTTCCCGTGCCCGAGATCCGGAATCGCGCGGGATCGCCGACCTTGAGGCGGTTGTAGTCGCTTTCGGCCACGCTGGCCGTCACCAGCACGGTCCTGCAGTCCAGCAGCCGCAGGAGGTTCTGCCCTTTGCGTGCATATTCACCGGCGCCGAGCGACGCTTCCCAGACGAGTCCGTCGACGGGTGATTCGAGGAGCGCGTCGCGAAGCCGGGCCACCCGGTGCCGCTCGGCTCCGAGCTGGTCCCGAACCGCTGCCAGCCGGTCGCGGCGCTCCTTCAGCGTCGCGTCGAGCTCGGCCTGCCGCAGCGACAGCTCCTGGGCGCGCTGGGTCGAGAAGGGGGTGTCGTTATAGCTGTCGCCGAGGAAGGTGCCGCGGCGCGCGGCTGCCAGCTCGATCTCGGTGGATTCGAGCCTATGCCTGGCAGCGGCCGCCTCGAGGGCATCCACGTCCTTCGTCGCGCGTGCCTTGTCCAGGCCCGCGACCGACTGGTTGCCGCCGGCGCGGAGCTCGCGGGCACGCACGAAGCTGGCATCGGACTCCGCCAGCCGCGCTTCCGCCGCGGCGAGCGTCGCGCGCGCCTCCTGGACCTTCGCCTGGAGCTGTCCGATGCGGCCTGCCTGGTAGGCGGCGGCACGGGCGCCAAGCTCGGCGACGGCGCCGGTCGCCGCGCGGATATCCGCCTCGAGACGGGCGGTCTCGGCGACCAGCTCCCGCTCGATCCGCTCGAGGTCGAGCAGCCGGGCCGCGTCGACGCGCTCGTCGGCGAGCGTACCCAGGGATTCGCCCCGGCGCAGCCGCTGTCCGACGGAGAGCGGCTCAAGGGCGAGGATGCCGTCGATCGGCGCACGGACGACAGCCACGCGGGCATTCACCACGGCATTGGCGCTGACGACGGCAACGCCTTCGCTGAGGACGACGTAGAGGCCGACCGCGCCGATGGCAACGCCGGCTGCGACCTTGACGAGCTTGCGGGAGGAGAACGGCATCTGGGGGTCCGAAGCGTGTTCCCCGCCACGGAGGCGGGTGGTCGACGACGACGGAGGTTTGAGGCCTTATTGGTTAACCGGGAGTTGCGCCCCGCAGGGACAAAAAGGGACATCCGCGGCCGGGCATCGTGCCTGGCCGGGACCGGTGCCGATCCGGGGGCTGCGCCGTGCTATTCCGCGGGCAGCGTGCGCCGGGCCGCGCGGCGGCCGAGCACGGCATCCGAGCTGTAGACCGCGAGGCCGGCCCAGATCAGCAGGAATGCTGCGGCATGGGTGGGGGTGAAGGGCTCGCCATAGGCCAGGGTGCCGAGGCCAAGCTGGATCGTCGGGCTGAGATACTGCAGCAGCCCGATGGTCGAGAGGCGCAGCCGCAGGGCGCCGAGGTTGAAGAGGACGAGCGGAAGCGCCGTCACCGCGCCGGCGCCGGCAAGCATCAGGTCGAGGCCAAGGCCGTGGGTTCCGAACGCGCCCTGGCCCTGCGAGCCGATCCAGAGCAGCCAGCCCAGGGCGAAAGGCGATGCCATGGCCGTCTCGACCAGGAGGCCGCCCACAGGATCGACCGCGGCCTTCTTGCGCACCAGCGCGTAGAAGCCGAAGCTCCCGGCGAGCGCCAGGGCCACCCAGGGCATGTGGCCGACGCCGGCCACCAGGACGGCGACCGCCGCGAGGGCGAGGAGCACCGCCGAGACCTGTCGGCGGTTCAGGCGTTCGCCCAGGAAGAGCACGCCCAGCACGACGTTGACGAGCGGGTTGATGTAGTAGCCCAGGCTGGCCTCGACCAGCATGTTCTGGCCGATCGCCCAGATGTAGATCAGCCAGTTGCTGGAGATCAGTGCCGCCGTCACGGCATAGACAGCAAGCCGTCGGGGCGAGCGCAGTTCGCGGAGAACCAGCCCCTGGCGGCGCAGGGCCAGGGCGACCACCGCCATGAACAGGACCGACCAGACGGTCCGGTGGCAGACGATCTCCAGCGGGGAGGCGGGACTCAGGGCCTTGAAATAGATCGGGACGAAGCCCCAGCACAGGAACGCCGTCAGGGCGTAGAGCAGGCCGGCTGCGGCCGGATCGGGGCTCCGGTCGGGGCGGGAAGCGTCAGCGGGCGGGGCGGTCATTCCCCGTCCTTAGCACGGGGCGGGAGCCGCCGCCCGGGCGCCCCCCGCGGGGCAGGCATGCGCAGGTTCAGGGGTGCGCCGGTTCAGGGTCCGCGCCGGGCGGCGCGGACCCGCCGATGCCTCAGCGGTCCTCGACCGCGATGCCCTTGGCGCGCAGGGACTCCTGCAGCTCGCCGGTCTCGTACATCTCGCGCACGATATCGCAGCCGCCCAGGAACTCGCCCTTCACGTAGAGCTGCGGGATCGTCGGCCAGTTGGTGAATTCCTTGATGCCCTGGCGCAGCGACGGGTCGACGAGCACGTCGACGCCCTTGAAGGTCACGCCCATGTGGTTGAGCACCTGCACCACCGCCGCGGAGAACCCGCACTGCGGGAAGACGGGGGTGCCTTTCATGAAGAGAACGACGTCGTTCTCGGTGATGTCGCGGCGGATCCGCTCGGAAACGGTCGTATCCATCTCATCGTTCCTTGTTCGGTCAGGCGCCCTGGGGCACCGAAGTGGTGAGGGCCAGGGCGTGCAGCTCTCCGCCCATGCGCCCCTGGAGCGCCGCGTAAACCATCTGGTGCTGCTGTACCCGGTTCTTGCCCTTGAAGGCCGCGGATTCCACGTAGGCGGCGTAATGGTCGCCATCGCCCCGCAGATCCTCGATGCGGACAATGGCGTCCGGGATGCCTTCCTTGATCAGGCGCTCGATCTGCGCCGCGTCCATCGCCATGGCGTGTGGGTCCCCCGTCCTCAGACGACCGGCGCAAGCTCGCCGGCCATGAGAGCCGGCAGCCAGCCTTCGTTGGCGCGCCGCAGCTCATCGACCGATATGGCCCCGTGCCCGAAGCCTGTCAACGCGGTGCCGCCCGTGGTGCCCAGCGAGCTGCAGGGAACGCCGGCCTCCCCTGCGCGCCGGGCGATCTCGGCCGCCGCGTCCGCGGGGCAGGCGATCACGTAGCGCCCCTGGTCCTCGCCGAAGAGCTGGCCCGCATCCGCGCCGGCAAGGCCCGGAAGCTCGGCGCCCATGCGCGCGGCCATGGCCATCTCGGCCAGAGCAACCAGAAGGCCGCCGTCGCTGACGTCGTGGCAGGCCGCAACCAGCCCGTCCCGGATCAGGCCGCGGACGAGATCGCCGTTGCGGCGCTCCACGGCCAGGTCGACGGGCGGCGGCGGGCCGTCCTCGCGGCCCAGGATCTCGCGGAGATACAGCGACTGGCCGAGATGCCCGTCCGTCGCGCCGAGCAGCAGAACCGCATGGCCCGCGGCCTGGAAGGCCAGCGGCACGGCGCCCGCGCCGTCGTCGAGCAGCCCGAGCCCGCCGATCGCAGGGGTCGGCAGGATCGCCTGGCCCTCGGTCTCGTTGTAGAGGCTGACATTGCCCGAGACGACCGGGAAGTCCAGGGCCCGGCAGGCCTCGGCCATGCCCTGGATGGCGCCCACGAACTGGCCCATGATCCGGGGCTTCTGCGGGTTGCCGAAGTTCATGTTGTCGGTCACCGCCAGCGGCAGGGCGCCGGTCGCGGTCAGGTTGCGCCAGGCCTCGGCCACGGCCTGGGCGCCGCCGCGCACGGGGTCGGCCACGCAGTAGCGTGGCGTGCAGTCCGTGGTGATGGCGAGCGCCTTGTTGGTGCCGTGCACCCGCACGACCCCGGCGTCGGCCTGGCCCGAGCGGTAGATCGTATCGGCGCCGACCTGGCCGTCGTACTGCTCCCAGATCCAGCGCTTGGAGGCGAGGTCGGGACAGGCGACAAGGGTCTTCAGCAGCTCGGCCACGGGCCGGGCGGGCAGGGCGCCGAGGGCGGGCTCGAGCTCCGCGCGGGCGGGGGTCGGCTCCCACGGGCGCTCATAGACCGGGGAGGCCTCGACCAGCGGCGCGATCTCGATGTCGCAATAGGTCTCGCCGTGCATCTTCAGAACCAGCCGGCCGCTGTCGGTCAGCCGGCCGATCACGGCGAAGTCCAGCTCCCACTTCTCGAAGATCGCCCGCGCCTCGGCCTCGCGGCCGGGCTTGAGGATCATCAGCATGCGCTCCTGGCTCTCGGAGAGCATGATCTCGTAGGGCGTCATGCCGGTCTCGCGCTGGGGCACCCGGTCGAGCTCCAGCTCGATGCCGAGGCCGCCCTTGCCGGCCATCTCCACCGAGGATGAGGTGAGGCCGGCGGCGCCCATGTCCTGGATGGCGACGATGGCGTCCGTCGCCATCAGCTCCATGCAGGCCTCGATCAGCAGCTTCTCGGTGAAGGGATCGCCGACCTGCACCGTGGGGCGCTTCTCCTCGGCGTCCTCCGAGAACTCGGCCGAGGCCATGGTGGCGCCGTGGATGCCGTCGCGCCCGGTCTTCGACCCGACATACACCACCGGGTTGCCGATGCCGGCGGCGGCCGAATAGAAGATCCGGTCGGCGCGTGCGATGCCGACGGTCATGGCGTTGACGAGGATGTTGCCGTTGTAGGCCGGATGGAAGTTCGTCTCGCCGCCCACGGTGGGGACGCCGACGCAGTTCCCGTAGCCGCCGATCCCGGCCACCACGCCCGAGACCAAGTGCTTGGTCTTGGGGTGGTCGGGCGCGCCGAACCGCAGCGCGTTCATGTTCGCGACCGGCCGCGCGCCCATGGTGAAGACGTCGCGCAGGATCCCGCCGACGCCGGTCGCCGCGCCCTGGTAGGGCTCGATGAAGGACGGGTGGTTGTGGCTCTCCATCTTGAAGACGGCGGCCAGCCCGTCGCCGATGTCGACGACGCCGGCATTCTCTCCGGGGCCGCAGATCACGCGCGGCCCGGTGGTCGGCAGCGTCTTGAGCCAGACCTTCGAGGACTTGTAGGAGCAGTGCTCGGACCACATCACCGAGAAGATGCCGAGCTCGGTGAAGGTCGGCGCGCGCCCGACAAGGCGCAGCATCAGCGCGTATTCCTCGTCCGACAGGCCGTGCTCGGCCGCCAGTTCGGCGGTGACTGCCGGTTCGTTCCTGGGGCTCACGACAGCGCCTCCACGAGGGATCGGAAGAAGGGCTGGCCGTCGGTTCCGCCATGCAGCGGCTCCACGGCGCGCTCGGGATGGGGCATCAGGCCCAGCACGGTCCGGCTCTCGTTCAGGATGCCCGCGATGTTGCGGGCGGATCCGTTGATGTTGCCGTCGGCCGTGGGCTCGCCGTCCTCGTCCACGTAGCGGAAGGCAACGCGTCCTTCGCCTTCCAGCCGGTCGAGCGTCGCCTCGTCGGCGAAGTAGTTGCCGTCGTGGTGCGCCACGGGGATGTGGATGCGCTGTCCCGCCTCGTAGCCGCGGGTGAAGTCGCTCTCGACGTTCTCGACGCGCAGCCCCACGGGGCGCGAGACGAACTTGAGCCCGGCGTTGCGCATCAGCGCGCCGGGCAGCAGCCGTGCTTCGGTCAGCACCTGGAAGCCGTTGCAGACCCCAAGGACGCGCACACCCTTGGCGGCGTGCTCGACCACCGTGCGCATGACGGGCGACTGGGCGGCCATGGCGCCGGAGCGCAGGTAGTCGCCATAGGAGAAGCCGCCGGGAACCGCGATCAGGTCGACGGGCGGGAGCTCCGTCTCGCGGTGCCAGACCATCTTCGGGGGGGTGCCGGTGGCGCGCTCCAGCGCGACGCTGAGGTCGCGATCGCAGTTGGAGCCGGGAAAGACGATGACGGCGGCCTTCATGAGGCGGTCCGGGCTCGCGCTGGGGGAAAACTGGCGCGGACACTAATGGCCCGGTCAGCGCATTGCAAGCTCGGTCCCCCCGGCGCCGCCCTGCTATGTTGCGGCCTTTCCGAATCGGGTTCCGAGCAGATGCAGACCATCCTTCTCCTGTGCGTCTCCAACATCTTCATGACCTTCGCCTGGTACGGCCACCTGCGCTTCAAGGGTGCGCCGCTCTGGCTCGTGATCCTGGCGAGCTGGGGAATCGCCTTCTTCGAGTACTGCCTGGCGGTGCCGGCCAACCGCTGGGGCTACGGGACCTTCACCGCCGGGCAGCTCAAGGTGATCCAGGAGGTCATCACCTTGACCGTCTTCGCGGGATTCGCCGTGCTCTATCTCGGCGAGAGCCTCCGCTGGAACCACGCCGCGGCCTTCGCCTGCCTGGTAGGTGCCGTCGCCTTCATGTTCGCCGACCGGTTCTGAGCGTCGGCGCCCTCCAGGCCGGCATGCCGCCGGCGCAGCGTCCATCCCAGCGTCATGCCCGCGGCCCCGGTCAGGATGGCCGCGGCGCCGGCCACCTGCAGGGGAAGGAGCTGCTGCCCGAACAAGAGGAGATCCGTGGCGATCGCGACGATGGGATAGATGAAGGACAGGGCCCCCACGGTGCTCGTCGGCAGCTTCTGGATGGCGCCGTAGAGCAGGATGTACATGAGCCCCGTGTGGACGGCGCCGATCGCGGCCAGCATGCCCCAGGCGCCCGGCCCCGACGGCGCCGGCGACGTCGCTGCGAGCGGGGCGAGCATCGCGATGCCGACGACGACCTGGACAAGCGCAATCAGGTGCGGGGGCACGCCCTTCAGCGCCTTGGTCGCGAGCGCGGCCAGCGCATAGAAGAAGGCGGCTCCCAGCGCCATGGCGATGCCGGCGAGATAGTCTGAGCCGGGCTGCCCCGCGCCGGGCTTCGCCTGAACGATCAGCAGCATCCCGATGAAGGCGAGGCAGAGCCAGAACAGCTTGGACGCCGTCGGGCGCTCGCCCAGGAACAGCATGCCGAGCGCCACCAGCATGAACGGCTGCGTGTTGTAGACCGCGGTCGCTATGGAGATGGACGCGCGCGGATAGGCGCCGAACAGCAGCAGCCAGTTCAGCACGATGGCGACGCCGCCCAGGGCCGCCAGGCCAAGCTGGGCTGCCGTCATCGCGCGGGGGTGCAGCAGGCCCATGGCGCCGCAGACCAGCACGAGGGTCGCCGCGCCGAACACGCATCGCCAGAACACGACCGTCGTGACGGGCTCCCCGGACAGGACGACGAAGCCGCCGATCGTGCCCGATATCAGCATGGCGCCGGTCATCTCGGCCGCGCCCCGCGCCGTGTCCCGCATGGCACCCTCCCTCCAGATGGCCAGAGAATGTCAGGCAATGGCGGCGTATTCCATGGCTGGAAGAAGGAAGTTTCCGCCCATCTCCTTTCATTGTAAGGTCGGAACGCCTAAACGCCTGGGATGATAAGATGCTGGACGCAGCCGACCGCCGGATCGTGGAAGCGCTGTTCGAGAATGCGCGGCTCTCGCTCAAGGAGCTTTCGGGTCGCGTCAATCTCTCCTCGCCCAGCGTCGCTGAACGGCTGCGCCGGCTGGAGGAGCGCGGCGTGATCCGCGCCTTCACGGTCGAGGTGGATCCCCGTGCCCTCGGTTACCAGCTTCAGGCCATGGTGCGCATCCGGCCGCTGCCGGGTCGGCTCCACACCGTGCAGGAGCAACTCGCGGGGATCCCCGAGATCGTCGAGTGCGACAAGGTCACCGGCGACGACTGCTTCATCGCCCGGATGCTGGTCCGCACCATCGAGCAGCTCGATGAGATCCTAGACCGTATAGCCGACAAGGCCGAGACCAGCACGGCGATCGTGAAGTCCCAGCCGATCCCCCGTCGGCTGCCCCGACTTCCCTGATGGACGGCGCGATGATCCAGGACCGCAGGCGAGGGAACCGATGACGATTGCACCGACATGGAGTGGCGCCCAGGGCTACGCCGAGAATGCCGACGCCCTGGCCGAGCAGTACGAGAGCGTCACCTTCGAGGAGGTGCACCGGGACACCCTTCACCTGATCCCATTGCCGCCCGCGCGCATTGTGGATATCGGCGCGGGGTCCGGGCGCGACGCGGCGGCCCTCGCCCGGATGGGGCATGCCGTGCTCGCGGTCGAGCCGACGCCCGAACTGCTGCTGCACGGGCAGCGGATCCACGGGGACCTGCCGATCGAATGGCTCGGCGACGGGCTGCCGGAGCTCTCCCGCGTCCGCGCCTGCGGCGAGCGGTTCGACGCCGTCCTGCTGACCGCCGTGTGGATGCATCTCGACGCCCGCGAGCGGGCGGTCGCGATGGAAGCGATCGCCGGCCTCCTGGCGCCGTCGGGCGTCGTCGTCATGTCCCTGAGGCACGGGCCGGTGCCCGCGGGGCGCCGCATGTACGAGGTCGGCGCCGACGAGACGATCGCGCTCGCGGCCGGCCGCGGACTGCGCGTGGTCCATCGCAGCGAACGCGACGACATGCTGGGGCGGCCCGAGGTCCGGTGGACGTCGCTCGGACTCGCGGCGCCGGGCGGCGAAGTGGGGCGCGGCTGAGGGGAGCGCCGCGCCGCTCAAGCGGCGCGCGGATCCACGGCGACGCGCAGCGCGAGGGCCGCGAGCACGCTGCCCATGATCCAGCGCTGGGCACGCAGCCAGGAGGGGCGGGTCGCGAACCAGGTGGCGACGGAGCCCGCCGCCAGCACGATGGCCAGATTGACCGTGAAGCTGACGGCGATTTGCGTCAGGCCCAGCAGGACGCTCTGCGCGAGGACCTGTCCCGCCTCGGGGTCCACGAACTGCGGCAGCAGCGACAGGTAGAGCACGGCCGCCTTGGGGTTCAGCAGATTGGTCAGGAACCCCATCGCGAAGAGCCGGCCCGTCCCGTCGGTCGGGAGGTCGGGGCGCGGCTCCAGCACCGATCGGGCGCCGGGCCGGACGGCGTTCCAGGCGAGATGCAGGAGATAGGCGGCGCCCACCCAGCGGATCGCATCATAGGTCAGCGGCACCGCCAGCAGGACCGCCGTCAGCCCCAGGGCCGCCCCCAGCATGTAGAGGAGAAAGGCGGCGAGGACGCCCAGCAGCGAGACGAACCCCGCCCAGCGTCCCTGGGTGATGGAGCGCGTCAGCAGATAGATCATGTTGGGCCCCGGCGTCAGCACCATGCTGAGCGCGACGAGGGCGAAGCCTGCGAGGGCACCCTGGCTGACCATGATCCGAGAAACTCCATCACGTTTGCGCAAGGACCCTCGCGCACATAGGATCTCGGTGCAATCCGAACATTGCACTCGGAGCAATTCAGCGAATGCCCGACTTCAGGCTGGTCGCCGACGAGCTGGCGGAGGACATCGCGTCCGGGCGCCTGCGCCCGGGCGACCGGCTGCCACCGCAGCGCGATTTCGCATACCGCCGCGGCATCGCGCCCTCGACGGCCGCGCGCGTCTATGCGGAGCTGGTCCGGAGGGGCCTGGTCTCCGGCGAGACGGGGCGCGGCACCTTCGTGCGGGCTGCCCCGGCACCGGCGGGCCCCATCCTTGCCGAACCTGCGAGCGCGCCGGTCGATCTGGAGCTGAACTTCGCCGTCCTGCCGGGGCAGGAGGCCGAGATGGCGCGGCTGCTGGCATCGATGGCCCGCCCGGCGGCACTGGGCGAGGCGCTGCTGCCCATCGGCGCCGTAGGAACCGC
The DNA here is from genome assembly GCF_017355985.1 of Arenibaculum pallidiluteum. Classification (GTDB taxonomy): domain Bacteria; phylum Pseudomonadota; class Alphaproteobacteria; order Azospirillales; family Azospirillaceae; genus Arenibaculum; species Arenibaculum pallidiluteum. The sequence goes on along the minus strand of NZ_JAFIQU010000001.1, from coordinate 152,506 downwards.
GGCCGCACGGCACGCGACCGCCCGGTTCCTGGCGCGCGGCGGCTGGACGCCGGATCCCGCGCAGATCCTGTTCACGGGGAAGGGACGGCACGCCATCGCGGCGGCATTCGCTGCGCTGGCACCGCCCGGCGAGCGGGTGGGGGTCGAGGCCCTGGCCTACCCGCTGGTGAAGGGGATCGCGGCGCGCCTCGGAATTACGCTGGTGCCGATCGCACTAGACGGGCAGGGGCTTCGGCCCGACGCCCTGGCGCGGGCGCACTGGCAGGCGCCGCTGAGGGCGGTCTACATGCAGCCGGTGCTGCACAATCCGCTGGGCATCGCCATGCCGCCCCAGCGCAGGGCCGAGATCGCGGCGGTGCTGGGCGCGACCGGGTTGGTCGCCGTCGAGGACGCGATCAACGCCTTTCTCGCGGACGAGGCACCCCTTACGGCCCTCGCGCCCGACCGGGTGGTCCTTGTCGACAGCCTGTCGAAGCGCGTGGCGCCTGGCATGGCTCTGGGCTTTGTGGTGCCGCCGCCGGCGCTGGTGCCGACCGTCGCGGCGGCGGTCCGTTCCGGAGGCTGGGCGGCCTCGGGCCTGCCTCTGGCCCTGGGCGTGCGGTGCATGTCGGACGGCACCGCGGAGCGGCTGGCCACCGCCAAGCGGGAGGACGCGGCGGCGCGCCAGGTTCTGGCCCGGGCCGAGTTGCAGGGTCTGCAGGTGCAGGCCGATCCACGCGCCTATCACCTGTGGCTCGAGCTGCCGGAGCCCTGGCGCGCCGAGGCCTATGTCGCGGCCGCGGCCCGGCGCGGCATCGCTGTCGCACCGGCCGGCGCCTTCGCCATGGCCCAGGGGCATGCTCCGAACGCGGTGCGGGTGGCGTTGTCGGCGCCCGGCGGCGACGTGCTGGCGACGGCGCTGCGGGTGCTGCGGCGGCTCGCCGAATCCGATCCCGATACCGTCGCGGGCATCGAGTGATCCTGCCCCGGCTGGCTTATGCCGACGGTGCCGGCCGCGTCCTGCGCCGGGCGTTCACGTACCAGTGCCAGATCAGGCGGGCGGCGGTGCTGCGGTAGGGGCGCCACGACTCGGCCAGAGCGTCGAGCTCCTGGCGCGTCGGGCGGCGGGGCAGGCCGCGCAGCTCCTGCACGCCGAGCTGCACCGCCAGGTCGTCGGCAGGCCAGAGGTCGGGGCGGCCGAGGTGAAGGAGCAGGTAGCATTCGGCGCTCCACCGCCCGAACCCCTTCAACGACGTCAGCGCGGCCATGGCCGCCGCGTCCGGCGCGGCGTGCAGCGCGCCGAGGTCCAGGCGTCCCTCGATCAGCGCCGTTGCAAGCCCGCGCGCATAGGCCGCCTTCGGCCGGGAGAAGCCACAGGACTTCAGCGCGGGATCGTCGAGCGTCAGGAAGTCGCCGGGCGCGAGCCCGGGCAGCAGCGCCGCGAGCTTCGCGAACATGGCGCGGGCCGCGGCCGTCGAGACCTGCTGCTCCAGGATGATGTGGACGAGGCCCGGGAAGCCCCGGGGGCGCAGGACCAGGGGCGGCAGCGGCCCGGCCGCGTCGATGCACGTCCGGAACATGGGGTCGCGGCCGACCAGCGCCGCGACGGCGCCGGCCTCGTCGAGGGCGGCGCCGTCGGCCAGATCGGGCGCGGGCAGGTCAGGTGCGGGCGGCCGCATGGCCGCGTCCGCGCTCAGCCCACCAGCTCGACCGCGTAGTCCTCGATCACCGTGTTGGCGAGCAGCTTCTCGCACATCGTCCGGACCGCGGCCTCGGCCTTCGAGCGGTCGGTCTCGGCCAGCTCTATCTCGATGACCTTGCCCTGGCGGACCTCGCCGACATTCCCGAAGCCCAGGGAGTGCAGCGCATTGCCGATGGCCTTGCCCTGCGGGTCGAGAACGCCCTTCTTCAGCGTGACGTGGACCTTCGCCTTCATGGTTCCCTTCACTGCATCATCTTGGGCGCGGCATGGTCGCCGGGGCCGTCGGGGAGGATGCCGAGCCGCTTGGCGACCTCCTGGTACGCCTCCTCGACCTTGCCAAGGTCCTGGCGGAAGCGGTCCTTGTCCAGCTTCTCGTTGGTGCGCGCGTCCCACAGCCGGCAGTTGTCGGGGCTGATCTCGTCGGCGAGGACGATGCGCATGCGGTCCTCCTCGAAGAGGCGGCCGAACTCCAGCTTGAAGTCGATCAGGCGCAGCCCGACGCCCAGGAACAGGCCGGTCAGGTAGTCGTTGACGCGCAGCGCCAGCGCCATGACCTCGTCGATGTCCTGCGGGCTCGCCCAGCCGAAGGCCGTGATGTGCTCCTCGGAGACCATGGGATCGCCGAGCTGGTCGTTCTTGTAGTAGAACTCGACGACCGAGCGAGGCAGGGGCGTGCCCTCGGCGAGGCCGAAGCGCTTCGAGATCGAGCCGGCGGCGACGTTCCGGACCACCACCTCGATCGGGATGATCTCGACCTCGCGCACGAGCTGCTCGCGCATGTTCAGCCGGCGGATGAAGTGCGTGGGGACGCCGATCTCGCCCAGCTTCGTCATCAGGTACTCGGATATCCTGTTGTTCAGGACGCCCTTGCCGGTGATGGTGCCCTTCTTCTGGGCGTTGAAGGCGGTCGCGTCGTCCTTGAAGTACTGGACGATGGTGCCGGGCTCGGGCCCCTCGAACAGGACCTTGGCCTTGCCTTCGTAGATGCGCCGGCGCTTCGTCATCTCGGCCTTCCGCAGTGCGAACGGGCCTCCCGCGGGTGGCGGCGGCCCGCAACTTCCGCGGCTGTATAGCAGGGGCCGTCTGCATGCACAATGCGCGCGGCAGCGCCCGGTCAGGCGGGATCCAGGGTTGTCCACGGCGCATCGCCCGGCCGGCCCGCGCAGAAAAGCCAGACCGGACGCGCATCGGCGATGCCGTGCGGTGGAAGGGCGATCAGGGCCGAGGAGCTGGTGCCGAATCCTTGGGGCGTGGCGAAACTCATCGCGCCGCGCGGCCCTGCGGCGGGCTCGTGCTCGGTGCTCGCCAGCAGCGCCTGCCAGGCGTCCCATCGGCCGGCCGCGGGATCCGGGTCGGGCGCCGCGGCGAAGCGCGGCCGGTGCATCCGGATGCGCGGCTCGCCGGCGTCGTTCGGCTCGGCATGGGTAATCATGCTTAGACCCGGAGGCAGCGGCTGCGCCTCGATGGGCCCTTCGCCACGGTGAATCACGCAGAAGGCGTCGCGGTCGTCGAGTATTACGAGGTTGAAGGGGCGCCAGGCATTCGGGTCCAGATGGACGAGCGCCCGGACCGCCTCGGCCGCGTCTGCGTAGTCGAGCGCATCGAGCACGAGCTCCCCGCGCGAGCGTTTTCCCGGCGCCGGCCCCAGCGTGCCGTGGCGGTTCAGGACGGCGGCAACGACCCCGTCGTCGTTCATCGCCAGCCAGGTTCCTCCCGCGGCCTCATCGAATCCGCCGAAGACATGGGGGCGATCCTCCCAGTGGCGCGCCGGAGGGCGCCAGGGCCGTCCGGCCATCTCGTCCCGGTTGGCCGCGAGGATCACGGGGAAGGCATCGCCCGGCCGGCGGAGAACGACGAGGCTGCACATGAGTCCTCCTGACGCGCGGTGACGACTGCGGTCATCGCGTATTAATCTGGTACGAAGGCGGGCCGTTCGCGGCCCGTGCCCGACGACACCGAACGGAGCTGTTGATGAGTACGTTCGACGAGCGCGAGCAGGCCTTCGAGGCCAAGTTCCAGCACGATGAGGAGCTTCAGTTCAAGGTCCTGGCGCGGCGCTCGAGGCTGCTCGGGCTTTGGGCTGCCCATCTGATGGAGATGCACGGCGACGAGGCCGAGGCCTATGCCCGCACGCTCGTGGACGGCGAGCTGACGCCAGGCAGCGACCAGGCCCTGATCACGCGGGTGTGCTCCGACCTGGAGCGGGCGGGAATCGACATCAGCCGGCACCGCGTCGAGCGCCATGCAGCCGATTGCCTGGTCGAGGCGCGCCGCCAGTACATGACGGCCTGAGCCCGGGCGCAGGTCCAGGTATCGTCAGGACAGGAGGGGGCCGGGGCGCCCGCGCATCTCCTCGTGCCGCGTGGTCCCCAGCTCCCGGGGGGCGCGTCCGGGTCCGGCGGGCAGGGCCAGTCCGTCCCCGTCGAAGACGAAGCCGTCGTCCGCCAAGACACCGACGGAGATCCGGTCGCCAGGGCGCGCGCGGCTCGCCCCGGCGGCCTTGACGACCAGCAGCTCCCCGTTGGCCATCCGTACATAGAGGAACGTCTCGGAGCCAAGCCGCTCGACCACCTGGACCTCCCCGCCAATTCGGGCAGCCCCCGTGCCGTCCTCGGCCAGGTGCTCCGGCCGGATGCCGAAGGTCACGGGGTCGCCCGGCCGTACGCCGCCCGGCGCGCAGGGTACGGTGATCTCGGTGCCGACCTCCCGCAGGACCACGGTGACGCCGGCCTCGCCGGTGCCGGAGACGGTGGCCTCCACGAAATTCATCCTGGGACTGCCGATGAAGCCGGCCACGAACAGATTGCGGGGGTGGTGGTAGAGCTCCAGCGGCGCGCCGACCTGCTCGATCACCCCGCCGTTCAGGACGACGATCCGGTCGGCCAGGGTCATGGCCTCCACCTGGTCGTGCGTGACGTAGATCAGCGTCGCCTTCAGGTCCCGATGCAGGTTCGCGATCTCGACCCGCGTCGCGATGCGCAGCGCCGCATCCAGGTTGGACAGCGGCTCGTCGAACAGGAAGACCTTGGGCTCGCGCACGATGGCGCGGCCGATGGCGACCCGCTGCCGCTGGCCGCCCGACAGAGCCTTGGGCTTCCTGTCGAGCAGGTGCTCGATCTGCAGGATGCGGCCCGCATTGCGCACGCGCCGGTCGATCTCGTCCCTGGGGTATTTCGCGAGCTGCAGGCCGAAGGCCATGTTCTCGTAGACCGTCATGTGCGGGTAGAGGGCGTAGGACTGGAACACCATGGCGATGCCCCGCTGGGCCGGGGGCAGGTCGTTGACCACCTGCCCGCCGATGCGCAGCTCGCCGTCGGTGATCTCCTCCAGCCCCGCGATCATGCGGAGCAGGGTCGACTTCCCGCAGCCCGACGGTCCCACGAAGACCATGAACTCGTGGTCTCGGACATGCAGGTCGACGCCCTTGATGACCGACAGCTCGCCGTAGCTCTTGTGGACGCCGTGGAGCGTGACCTCGGCCATTCCTTCCCCTCCGCCTTTCGTCCGCTGTGGGTCAGCCCTTGACGGCGCCGGCGGTCAGGCCGGCGACGATGTGCTTCTGGGCCGCGAAGAACACGATGATGGTCGGCAGGATCGTCAGGGTGACGAAGGCCAGGACCAGGTGCCAGTCGGTGCTGAACTCTCCCCTGTAGATCATCATCCCGAGCGGCCACGGGTACTTCGTCTCGGTGTTCAGGAGGATCAGCGGCAGGATGTAGTTGTTCCAGCTGTTCACGAAGCTGACGATCCCGACCGTCGCGAGGATCGGGCGCGAGAGTGGCAGCGTGATGTGCCAGAAGTACCGGACGTAGCCACAGCCATCAACCAGCGCCGCGTCCAGCAGGTCCTTGGGCACATTCCGGAAGAAGTTGCGGAACAGCAGGATGCTCATGCCGAGGCCGAATGCGACCTGTGGCAGGACGACGCCGAGATAGGTGTCCAGCAGGCCGAGGTCGCGGATCCGGATGAACAGCGGCAGCACGGCGGTCGCCGCGGGGAACATCAGGCCCAGCAGGAAGTAGTTCAGCAGCGCGCCGCTGCCGAAGAAGCGGAGATGGGCGAAGGTGAAGGCCGCCATGGATCCGGCCGCCAGCGTCAGGAACGCCGTCAGGGACGAGATGACCAGCGAGTTGCCGAGCATGCGCCAGTAGCGCTCGGTGGTCAGGATGTCCCAGTAGTTCGACCAGATCCATTCCTGGGGAAGGCCGAAGGGGTTGGTGCGCAGCTCGCCCAGCGTCTTGAAGCCGCCCAGCGCCGTCGTCAGCAAAGGCACGAGCACGATGCAGGCAACCAGGATCATGGCGCCGTAGAGATAGAGCGTCAGGAGGCCGTCGCGGCGCGGGCCGCGGCGGCGCGCGGGGCGGCGCGAGGCCGGGGTGCCGAGGGGCTGGGCCGCGTCAGTCATGGCGCATCACCCCGCGGCGGTAGAAGAAGGCGAAGGTCACGCAGATGCAGAACAGCACCACGCCGACCGCGCTGCCGAAGCCGATCTTCATCCGGGTGATCCCGAAGCTGTAGAGGAAGGTGACCATGGTCTGGCTGCTGTTCGACGGCCCGCCCGCGGTCAGCGGCATGATCATGTCGAAGAGCTGCAGCGACCCGATCACCGAGAAGAACACCGACAGGCGGATCGTAGGCGCCAGCAGGGGCAGGGTGATCCGCCGGAACCGCTGGAGGCGCGAGGCGCCATCGATCTCGGCGGCCTCGTAGATCTCGCGGTCGATTGCCTGCAGCCCCGCGATGAACAGCATCATGTGGAAGCCGAAATACTTCCAGACCACGACGGCGAGCACGGCGTAGATCGCGAGGTCCCGATCCGCGAGGACGTAGGGCGCCGTCATCCCGACCAGGCTCGCCAGCGCCGGAAGCAGGCCGTAGTCGCCGTCGTAGACGAAGCGCCAGATCAGCCCTGCGGCCACGTCCGCCAGCACGTAGGGCAGAAAGAACACCAGGCGGAACGCCACCACGCCCGGGATCCGGTGCGAGACCAGCGTCGCCAGCCAAAGCGCCAGCGGAAGCTGGACCAGCGCCGAGACGGCGATGATCAGCAGGTTGTTCTTCAGTGCTGTCAGGAACACCGGGTTGCGGAACAGCAGTTCGTAGTTCCTGAGCCCGACGAACACCTCGGGCGCGCCATAGCCGCTCCAGTCGTAGAGGCTGTACCAGGCCGCCTCGCCGATGGGCAGGACGACGAAGATCGTGAAGAGCAGGAAGGCAGGCGGCAGGAAGAGCACCAGCACCGGCCAGACGCCGCGGCGCAGGCCCTTCCGCCGCGCGCCGCCGCGGCTCCGCGTCGGCGCGGCGGCGGCGGTCGTCGGTACGCTGTGCAGGCTGCTCATGGGCTCGGGCCTCCCGCCGGGCGAGGGGTGCCGTCGCGCCCGGCGGCGCGACGGCTGCTGTCAGCGCTCCAGCTCCCAGGCGTCCTGGATGGCGCGGGCCGCCTGCTCCGGCGTCAGGTGTCCTGCGGCCAGATCGGTCGTCGTGTCGTTGACGACGCGACCGACCGCCGGGCCGAGATCCTGGTCGTAGAAGTTCTGATGGTACGTGGATGCGGCGAGCCCTTCGGCCGAGGCCTTCAGCAGCGGGCTGGTGATCGCGGCGTCAGCCCCCTTGGCAATGGGGATGTAGAGGTTCCGCGCGCCCATCTTGCGCTGGTTCTCGGCCCGGGTCAGGAAGCGCAGGAAGTCTACGGCCTCCTTGGGGGCGTTCCGGCCGACCAGCCAGCCGTTGATGCCGCCCATCGTGTCGGTGGGCAGGCCCTTGCCGCCTTCGACGACCGGGAAGCTGAAGGTGCCGAGCTCCTCGTCGGGGATGCCCTGGCCGCTGGCCGAATTGCGGCGCTGCAGGACCGGGGTCGTGCCGCTGAAGCTCAGTACCATGGCGGCTCGACCATCGCCGAAAGCCCCCAGCGTCGCCGGCCACATGGTGCCTTGCCAGCCGGGCTGGAACGGCTCCAGGTCCGCGAGCTGCTTGAAGAGCTGTCCGGCCTTGACGAAGGTCGGGCCGGCGAAGCCGTCGCCCTTGCCGCTGGTGGCCTCCTGGAAGGCCGCCTGGCCGCCCTGCCGGATGGCGAGATAGACCCAGTAGAAATGGACCGGCCACTTCTCGCCGCCGCCTACGGCGATCGGCGTGATCCCGGCCTTCTTGATGGTCTCGACGGCCTTCAGGAAATCGTTCCAGGTCCTGATTTGCCCGGCATCGACGCCGGCCTTGCGGAACAGAGCCTTGTTGTAGAAGAACTCGATCCGGGTCATGCGCTCGGGCGCCCCCCAGAACTTGCCCTTGTGATTGAAGGCCTTGGCCGCGCTGGGGTTCAGCCCGTCCATCCATTCGCCGGACATCTCCTTCGTGATGTCCTTGACCGCGCCGGCGTCGACCTGGGCGCGCATCACGCCGCCGGCCCAGCTGTAGAACAGGTGCGGCGCGTCGGCCGATTGCAGCAGCGTCGGCAGCTTGGCCTTGAAGGATTCGTTCTCCAGGAACTGCATCTCGATGGTGGTGCCCGGATTGGCCTTCTCGAAGTCCTGGGCGACCTCCTTCCAGTATTCCACGACGAGCGGGTTCTGCTCGACGTGAAGCCAGCGCACCTTGGTCTGGGCCGCCGCCGAGGAGAGGGCGAGGCCGCTGATGACGGCAGTGCCCGCAACGCAGCGGGCCGCGAGCCGGAGTCCTCTTCCGAGCTTGGACATGTGCATTGTTTTCCTCCCGCGGCCCGGGCTGTGCCGGATATTTTTTACGTGCCGCACACAAAAGTCTGCGGGCAAGGCGCAACGGCTGTCAATAGTCCTGGGGTGCTACCGCAATGACCGTGCGCCTTGCCAGAGCTTTGCGCATTGACGTCGCCCGGATGTGGGTTCATTAAATCCTGAGCCTTGAATAAACCGGCGGGCAGGATGCCGGGAAAGCACCGGATGCGATGAAGACCGCCGATCCCGAGCTGATGCGCGCCATCAACCGCTTCCACGTGATGGACGTGATCCGGCGGTACGGCCCGATTTCGCGCGTGGAGATCTGCGAGCGCCTTCAGCTGAGCCCGACCACCGTCTCGGCAATCACCGGAGCGCTGATCGACGACGCGCTGATCATGCCGCGGCAGGAGGGGGCGGTTCGCGACCCCGCGCGCGGACGGCCCAGGGTCATGCTGGAGCTGAATCCCGAGGCGGCCTTCGTCGTCGGAGTGAAGCTGGCGCCCGACCAGATCACGGTGGCCGTCACAAATTTCCGCGCCGACATCCTGGAGAGCCTCACGCTTCCGATCCGCATCGACCGGCAGCCCATTCCAGTCATCGCCGATCTCGTCGAGGACGGGGTCCGGCGTTGCGTGGCCGATGCCGACCTTCCCATGGCGCGCATCGCAGGCCTGTGCCTGGGCCTTCCGGGGCTGATCGTGCAGTCCGCCGGCCTGTGCCGGCAGAGCCCGCTGTTCGGCGAGCGCGACGTCGCCTTCGGCCCCGCGCTGTCGGAACGTCTCGGCATTCCGGTGCTGCTCGATACAGACGTGAACCTGGTGACGCTGGCCGAGCACTGGTTCGGTCATGGTCGCGGGCTCGACGACTTCATGGTCGTCAGCATCGAGCACAGCCTGGGGCTCGGCATCATGCATCGCGGCGAGATCTTCCGGGGCGCCAGCGGCCTCAGCCCGGACCTGGGGGACCTGCTGGTCCAGCAGCACGATGCCGAGCGGGCCGGCATCGAGCGGTTGAGCGCGGTCGCCTCTGGCGCCGCCATCGCCGCGAAGCTGCACGACCGGCTGCGCCGGGACGGCGAGGGGGCGCCGCCGTCCCTGCGCCGGCTAATGGCGCGGTTGCGCGAGCGGGTCGAGGGCGGAGACCGGGAGGCGGCGACGGTTGCCGCCGCGGCGGGCGAGGCGCTTGGCTTCGCAGTCGCCAATCTCGTCGCGCTCTTCGCGCCACCGCGGGTGATCCTGGCCGGCACCGTGCTGGAAGGGGGCGAGGCCCTGCTGCGGCCGCTGCGCGAGACGATCCCGCGCCTGACGCCCCCCGGCCTCGGCGACATCGCGGAGATCGTGGTGCAGGGCTGGGAAGAGACGACCTGGGCGCGCGGCGCCGCCGCCATGATGCTGCGCGAGCTCTACGGCTCGCCCTGGGGAACCACCGGGCCGGCGGAACGCCGCTGAGCCGCGGCCAACGGATCGAGGGAGGAAGGCGATGGAGCGGGTTGGCATCGGGATCATCGGCTGCGGCAACATCAGCGCGGCCTATCTGAAGGCGGCCGCGGGCTTCCCGATTCTCGCCATTCGGGGCCTCGCCGATATCGCCCCGGCCGCGGCCGAGGCGCGGGCGACGGAATTCGGCGTGCCGGCCGTGACGGTGGATGCGCTGCTGGCCGACCCCTCGGTCGAGATCGTCGTGAACCTGACGATCCCGAAGGCCCATGTGGAGGTCGGCCACCGCTGCCTCGCGGCCGGCAAGCACGTCCATTCCGAGAAGCCGCTGGGTATCGCGATCCGCGAGGCGCGCGAGCTGCTTGCCCATGCGGCGCAGCGAGGGCTGCGCGTCGGCTGCGCGCCCGATACCTTCCTGGGCGGCGCGCACCAGACCTGCCGCAAGCTCGTGGACGAGGGCGCGATCGGCACACCGGTGGCGGGAACCGCGTTCTTCATGTGCCCGGGGCACGAGCGATGGCACCCGAATCCCGGCTTCTACTATCTCGCGGGTGGCGGGCCCATGCTGGACATGGGACCCTACTACATCACCGATCTCGTGAACCTGCTGGGGCCCGTGGCCCGGGTCTCCGGGATCGTGTCGCGGCCCCGAAGCGAGCGGCTCGTCACCAGCGAGCCGCTGAAGGGCACCATGATCCCGGTCGAGGTGCCGACCCATGTGGCAGGGACCATGGAGTTCGTCTCGGGTGCCGTGGTCACCATCGTCACGAGCTTCGACGTACCCAAGCACCGGCATGCGCCCATCGAGCTCTACGGGACCGCCGGGTCCATGCTGGTTCCGGACCCGAACCGCTTCGGCGGCACCATCGAGCTGGCGGAACCCGGGGGCGAGTGGCGTGCCATCGAGACCGAGCATGCCTATGCCGACGGGAACTACCGGATAATCGGGGTCGCCGACATGGCGCATGCGCTCCGCTCGGGCCGGGCGCACCGGGCCAGCGGCGAGCTCGCCTTCCACGTGCTCGAGGTCATGGAGGCGTTCCAGCGATCCTCGGAGACGGGATCCCATATCGCCATCGAAAGCCGCCCGGCGCGGCCGGCCATGCTGCCGACCGGACTTGCCGCAGGCGCGCTCGACTGAACGCCGTCACTGAACGCCGGCCCGGTAGGAAGAAGGAGGAGATCATGCGGGAAGCCTTGATCGTCTGGGGCGGGTGGAGCGGCCACGAGCCCGAGCAGGGGGCGAGGATCGTCGCCGGGATGCTCGAGCAGGAAGGATTCAAGGTCTATGTGGAGAACACGACCGAGGCCTTCGCCGACCCGGCCATCGCGGATATGAGCCTGATCGTCCCGATCTGCACGATGTGGAAGATCGAGAAGGAGGAGCTCGACAACCTGACCCGGGCCGTCCAGAACGGCGTCGGGCTCGGGGGCTATCACGGGGGCATGGGCGACGCGTTCCGTGATGCCGTCGCCTACCAGTTCATGGTCGGCGGCCAGTGGGTCGCCCATCCCGGCAACATCATCGACTACCGGGTCAACATCACGCGTCCCGACGATCCGGTCATGGCGGGGCTGTCGGACTTCGACTACACGTCCGAGCAGTACTACATGCATGTCGACCCGTCGAACGAGGTCCTCGCGACGACGACCTTCTCGGGCGAGCACGCGCCCTGGATCAAGGGGGTCGTGATGCCCGTGGTGTGGAAGCGCCGCCACGGCGAGGGCCGCGTGTTCTACAGCTCGCTCGGCCACGTGGCGAGCGAATTCCAGCATCACGAGATGCGCACGATCCTGCACCGCGGCCTGCTCTGGGCCGCCCGATGACGGGCCACCGCTAAGGGCCCCGCCGACCGCCCGGCCTGCGGCGCCCGCTGCCGGGCGCCGCGGCTCACAGGACCGCGGCGGTCTTCCGGGTCTCGTGGGCCACTCTCCCACGGGGAATATGCAGGAAATCGGCCTCGAGCCCGCGCAAGGTCCCCTTAGCGCTTGTCAGGAGCATCCGCGGTGTTGGCGGTGACGAGGAAACTGCCATTGGCGGCCCCGGCCCGGCTCCCTGCTTCTACCGCCGATACGGCCCTCAGCCCTCGCCCTAACAACCAGTGTGCGGCTGCCAGTGTGCGGCTGCGGGACCCGCACCCGCACGCCGGATCGTTCCGCGCCTATGGTCACCCGCCGAAGACGCGGCGGAAGACGGTGTCCACGTGCTTGGTGTGGTAGCCGAGGTCGAAAAGCGGTGTCAGCTTGTCCACCGGCAGATGGCTGACGACCTCGGGATCGGCCGACAGATGGTCGAGCAGGCTCCCGCCCTCGCTCCAGACCTTCATGGCGTTGCGCTGGACCGCCTGATAGGCGCCCTCGCGGCTCATGCCGGCCTGCGTCAGCTCCAGCAGGACGCGCTGGCTGAACACCAGCCCGCCCATGCTCTCCAGGTTGGCGAGCATGCGCTCGGGATAGACCACCAGCCTGTCCATCATGCCGTTCAGTCGCGCCAGAGCGAAGTCCAGCGCGATGGTCGCGTCGGGCGCGAGGACCCTTTCGACCGAGGAGTGGGAGATATCGCGCTCGTGCCACAGCGCGACGTTCTCCAGGGCAGGAACCACGGCCGCGCGTACGATCCGGGCGAGGCCCGTCAGGTTCTCGCTGAGCACCGGGTTCCGCTTGTGCGGCATGGCCGAGGAGCCCTTCTGGCCCGGCGAGAAGTACTCCTCCGCCTCGCGCACCTCGGTGCGCTGCAGGTGCCGGATCTCGACTGCGAGGTTCTCGATGGACGAGGCGATGACGCCGAGCACCGAGAAGAAGAGGGCGTGGCGGTCGCGCGGGATCACCTGGGTCGATACCGGCTCGGGGTGCAGGCCCATCTTCTCGGCGACCCAGCGCTCGACGAAGGGGTCGATGTTGGCGAAGGTGCCGACCGCGCCCGAGATCGCGCAGGTCGCGATCTCGTCGCGGGCCCATTCCAGGCGCTGGCGTGCCCGCTCGAAGGCCGCATAATGGCCGGCGAGCTTCAGCCCGAATGTGGTGGGCTCGGCATGGATGCCGTGGCTGCGGCCGATGGTGATCGTGTCCTTGTGCTCGCGCGCACGGCGCTCGAGCGTCGCCAGCAGCGCGGACAGATCCGCCAGCAGCAGCTCGGCCGCCTGCTTGAGCTGGACCGCCAGCGTCGTGTCCAGCACGTCCGAGGAGGTCATGCCCTGGTGCACGAAGCGCGCCTCGGGCCCGACATGCTCCGCGAGGTTGGTCAGGAACGCGATCACGTCGTGCTTGGTCTCGCGCTCGATCTCGTCGATGCGCTCGATCTCCCACTTGCCGCGCTCCCAGACGGCCTTCGCGGCCTCCTTGGGGATCACGCCCAGCGCCGCCTGCGCATCGCAGGCATGGGCCTCGATCTCGAACCAGATCCGGAACTTGTTCTCGGGCTCCCAGATGCGGGTCATCTCGGGGCGGCTGTAGCGCGGGATCATTGGTCTTCCTCGGCCGGGCAGGTGGCGTCGCGGCGCGACCATAGCCGCGCCCGGCGGCGCTTGCCAGCCCCCTTGCATGGTGGTGGGGCATGGTGGCGGACGGTGCGCGCGGCTCCCGGCGCAATGGCCGCGGGCTTCCCCTGTTGACGAGGTGACGTGTACCGATGGAGGAAAGCATGGCGAATTCCGACCGCACCGAAGGCTCGCTGAAGGATGCCAAGGGCGACCTGAAGAAGGCTGCCGGCGAACTGCTGGGCGACGGCGAGCTCAAGCGCGAAGGCAATGCCGACAAGGCCGAGGGCAAGCTTCAGAAGGGCTTCGGCAAGCTGCGCGACATGATCCGGGGGCGCCGCGATGTCTGACCAGCGCCGGATGCCGGACAGCATCCAGGACCAGGACCGCAGCCAGGCCGAGCAGATCGAGGAGGCCCTGGAGGACAGGGCCTCCGGCTCGGCCGAGGAGGCGCACAAGCCGGCCCAGGAGAAGTGGGACGAGATGGGCGAGACCGAGGAGAGCAAGCGCTCGGGCGACCGCGCCTGAGACCGAGTGGCTAGCCGGCTCGGGGTGCGGGGGTCACAGCAGGCCCAGCGCCCTGAAGCTGGCATGGCTTCCGCGACCCACGATCACGTGGTCGTGGACCGTCACGCCCAGGATGCCGGCGGCCTTCGCGACCTCGCGCGTCATGTCGATGTCGGCGCGCGAGGGCGTGGGGTCGCCGGAGGGGTGGTTGTGCACGAGGATCAGCGCCGAGGCGCCGAGCTCGAGCGCACGCTTGACGACCTCGCGCGGGTAGACCGGCGCGTGGTCGACGGTGCCTCGCTGCTGGACCTCGTCCGCGATCAGCCGGTTCCTGCGGTCCAGGTACAGCAGACGGAACTGCTCGACCGGCTCCAGCGCCATGGCGCCTTGGCAGTAGTCCAGCAACTGCTGCCAAGACCCGATCACCGGCCTGCCCAGAAGCTGCTGGCGGCTCATGCGCAGCGCCACGGCGCCGATTGCCGAGAGCGCCACGGCGGCATTGCGCGGCACGCCAAGCTCGACTAGGCGCGCGGGCGCCGCGGTGGCGACCGCCCACAGGCTGCCGAGCTGCCCGAGCAGGTCCTTGGCCAGCGGCTTCACGTCCCGGCGCGGGATCGCCTGGAACAGGACCAGCTCAAGCAACTCGTAGTCCTGCAGCGCCTCGGGGCCGCCGGCCTCGAAGCGGTCGCGCAGCCGGTCGCGGTGGCCGTGGTAGTGCGGCTCCGTCTTGCCCTTGTGATCCGCGGCACCCATGCAACCCAGGATAGATCACCCCCGCGGCGCACGCCAGGGGCGCGCCAGGGGGGCCAGGCCGGGCCGGTGCGCTCAGGGGCGCTCGACCGGGATCACGACGCGCTGCATGCGGTCCACATAGGGCATCACGATGGTGGACACGATGGGTGCGCTCTGGGTGCCGGAGGGCGCGGCGCCGGCAGTCGGAGCCGGCGCTCCGGCGGCCACGTTCAGCGGCAGGGGCGGGGCTGCCGCTCCGGCGGCCGGCAGGGCGGCGGAGGGGCCGGCCGCGGGGGGCGGGGGAGCGGCCGGCGCCGGGCCCGCGGCGGGCGCCGCGCCGACGAAGGGCATGGCGCCCTGCCCGTAGATGACCGGCGCGACATTGCCGATTGCCGGAGCGGGGGCGATCCGCGCCACCAGCGGGGCCGCCGGCGCCGGCGCTGGCGCCAGTGCGGCCGGGGCGGGGGCTCCGCCCACGGCCTGGGCCGGGCCTATGCCTGCGCTGCCCATCGGGGCGGCGGTCGGGACGTTGTAGCCCTGGGGCGCAAGGCCGCTGCCGCCGACGAAGACGACCGGCGCGGATCCACCGGCAGCCGCCGGTGCGGGCGTGGGAGCGAGAGCCGGGGGGAGCGTCGGGGCGGATACGTCCGCAGCCACCGCCGGGAGGGCGCCGATCGCCGCGGCAGCGATCGCGGCGCGAGCGATCAGTCCGATGATCATTCCGTGTAGTCCCGTCCTGGGTGCGAGGTTCCGTCCGGGCTCAAGGAGCCGTGGACACGAGGGAGTCGGCGATCCAGCCGGTCACGGCTTGGCCGGTCGGTGCCTGGGCGCGGTACTCGGTCCATCCGCTCCGCGCGCTGCCCGTGGGGGTCACGGCGGCCAGGGCCGGAAGCGCCGTCAGGATCGCGAAGTTGGTGCCGGGGCCCGAGCGGATGTTGGCCGCCGTCTTGAGCCGCACGGCCGCCGGTGTCGGCGCCGGCACGGCCGGGACGGTCCGGGCCTTCTGCTCGCTCAGCAGAACCGGTGTCTTTGAGATAGGATCCCGGACGACCCGGATCACGCCGTCAGCGCCGGTCTCCGTCAGGATGCGCATGCCGGTCTCGATGTCGAAGGGACCATCCTGCCGCCCCGTGACGGGATCGGTATGGATCAGGACGGCGATGCCTTCCGGCTCGGGCGCGGGCGCCGCCAGCGGCGGGGGCGGGGCCGAGGTCCCGCAGCCCGCGAGCCCGGCCGCAAGTCCGAGGACCGCCCCAAGGGAAAGGCGGCGGTTCTTCGCCATGGGTACCTTCCTGCTGAGGAAGTATCAACTTCTCCACAAACTGCTTAAGCCCGCGTTAGCGCCGGATCGCCTCGGTGCCAGCGCCGCGCAGTGCCGGGGCCAGAAGGCTTGATGGGGAAGCATCTTCTTCACCTTTTGCGCGCATGCTACGCACTGTGTTCCGGGGGAGAAAGGTGCGATGGGACGGCGCAGGAACGGGTTCGGATTCCGCCAAGCAGCCGTGTTCGCCGTGGCCGCCCTGACCGCGGCGGCAGCGCCGGCCGCCGTCTGCCTCGCACAGGCGCAGGACGGGGATGCCCTCCTGAACCGCGACGTCGAGGTCCGCGTGGCGCCCCATCCCGAGGCGGCCGTGGTCCGGAAGCTCGCGAAAGGGCAGACGGTTGCCGTCTTCGGAATGCCGAGGCGCACGGACTTCGTCTGGATCGGGCGCGCCGGCCAGAGCCTCGGCTACGTCCCCGCGGAAACGCTCGATCCCGTCTGGAGCGACCGGCCGGTCGAGGAGGAGGTCGCGCTGATCGACCGCCGGCAGGTCGGCGAGTCCGGGCAGCTTCCGGGCACGCATGTGGTGGCGAAGGCGGTTGGAAGCGGCCGGCAGGGTCTCGCCCGTGGCGCGGTGGTCCGGGTCGAATCCGTCAGCGGCGGCGTTGCCCAGGTCAGCGGCGGTGCGGGCAAGGGCGCCAAGGGAACCAAGGTGCCCCTGGATTCGCTCAGGCCGATCGTCGGCGTCCGACAGGACTTTCCCGGAATCTCGGGTGAGGCACCGAGCTACTATCTCAGCAAGCTCGGGAATTATGTCGGCGCCGCCGAGGCCGAGGCGGCCTGGCGCGGGGAGCTGGCCTTCGTGGCGGAGCGGCAGGCCCAGGCCACGCCTTTCATCTATCCCACGGTCCGGAACGGAAGGCTGAGCTACAGCGTGGCGAGCGGGCCTCTCACCAGGGCCGACGCCGAGGCCCTTTGCATCTATGCCAGCCGGCGCGGCAGGGACTGCACCCTGGTTCGGGTCGATATCTACTGAGCAACGCCCGGCCGCGGGCCTGCGCACCCGGTCAGTGCAGGCGCTCGCCGATCCGCGGGGTGGCGCGGAAGAACTCTCGCGTGGCCGCCAGGACCTCGGCCCAGAGGATCGTGAACTCCCCATCCGGGTCGTCGGCGGCCACCGTGTCGAATCGACGCTCGGCGACTGCCACGGCCTCGGCGGCATGGTCCTCGATGAGGCAGGCCACCATGGCCCAGATCCCGCGACTTGTCTCCATGCCCACCCCCACGATTGCCAGCCCGGCCATGGTGCACCGGAGGTCGTTTCCAAGGGCTTAAGCGCCGGGCGCCTTCCTGCTGGGCACGGGGCCTCCGTCACGCCGGCGTTTTTGACGGGCCCGGCGCAACGCGGCGGCGCCTCGCCGGTTGGGCCAGGGGCGCCGGTCGGGGACGTCCGGCCCGCGATCCCCCTCCGAGGAGAAGTGCCATGGGTCCGAAAGACACCGCATCCCCCACGCGCCGCCGCGTCGTCGCGATGGGCGCAGGGATCCTGTCGGCCCCGGCTTTGGTGGCCGTCGCGGGCCAGGTCGCGGCCCAGCAGGCCCCTGGGAGCGGGAGGAGCGGGCAGGGGGATGGCGTGCCCGCGATGCAGAACCCGCTGACGCAGTATCCGAAGCCGCCTTTCCCGCGCCAGGCGAAGCAGGACCCGCCAGGGCTTGCCGGGCTGATGAACCCGCGGCCGGACCACGGCGAGACCAGCTATCGCGGCTCCGGCCGGCTGGCCGGCCGGAAGGCGCTGGTGACAGGCGGTGATTCCGGCATCGGCCGCGCGGCCGCGATCGCCTTCGCGCGCGAAGGTGCGGACGTCGCCATCGGCTACCTGCCGGTCGAGGAACCCGATGCCAGGGAGGTGATCGAGCTGATCAGGGCCGAGGGCCGCAAGGCCGTCGCCCTGCCTGGTGATATCCGGGACGAGGGCTTCTGCCGCAGGCTGGTGGCTGACGCGGTGCAGCAGCTCGGCGGGCTGGATATCCTCGTGAACAACGCCGCCAGGCAGGCCTCGCAGAAGTCCATCGAGGACATCACGACCGAACAGTTCGATGCGACGTTCAAGACGAACGTCTATGCGATGTTCTGGATAACGAAGGCGGCGATGCCGCACCTGCAGCCGGGCGCCGCGATCATCAACACCTCGTCCATCCAGGCCTACGAGCCCTCTGAGAACCTGCTGGACTACGCGCAGACCAAGGCCTGCATCGTGGCCTTCACGAAGGCGATGGCGAAGCAGCTGGCGCCGCGCGGGATCCGGGTCAACTCGGTGGCGCCGGGGCCGATCTGGACGCCGCTTCAGCCCAGTGGCGGCCAGCCGCTCGAGGCGCTGGACAGCTTCGGGGCCAAGACGCCGCTGGGCCGCCCCGGACAGCCCGCCGAGCTGGCCGCGACCTACGTCCTGCTGGCATCCCAGGAGTCCAGCTACGTCACCGGCGAGGTCTATGGCGTCACCGGCGGCAACCCGACGGCCTGAGGCCGTATTCCCGAACCGGAGAGGAGATCCCAATGGGTACCATCCCGCCAGCACGCCCGCCCGAGGGCGAGGTCCGGCCGACCCGTCGCCCGCGCGAGACGATCGACGAGCGCGACGACCTTCCGCCGGGCGCCCATATCCCTCCGGCGCCGTCGGAAGAGCCGAACGACCCCGGGCGTTTCCCGGGGCGATAGGGGCCCGCCACGCGGATGGGGCCTCGCCCTCGTCCGCGCTGGCGCCTCTTACTCGGCCGCGTTGCTCTCGGGCAGAACGTAGGGGGGCTTGGTCAGCCCGGCGGGCGAGAGCGTGAAGATCTCGCAGCCGTCCTCGGTGACGCCCACGGCGTGCTCGAACTGGGCTGACAGGCTCTTGTCCTTCGTGACCGCGGTCCAGCCGTCCGAGAGGATCTTCACATCATAGCGGCCGGCATTGACCATCGGCTCGATGGTGAAGAACATCCCGGGCTTCAGCACGGTGCCTGTCCCCGGCCGGCCGAAATGCAGGACCGACGGCGCATCGTGGAAGACTCGCCCGACACCGTGGCCGCAGAAGTCCCGCACGACCGAGAAGCGGTTCGCCTCGACGTAGCTCTGGATGGCCCAGCCGATGTCGCCCAGCGTCGCGCCCGGGCGCACCGCCGCGACACCGCGCATCAGCGCCTCGTAGGTCACGTCCACCAGGCGCCGCGCCTTCAGCGGGACGTCTCCCGAGAGATACATGCGGCTCGTGTCGCCGTACCAGCCATCCAGGATGACCGTGACGTCGATGTTCAGGATGTCGCCGTTCTGCAGGCGCTTGTCGCCGGGGATACCGTGGCAGACCACGTGGTTGGTCGAGATGCAGGTGGCTTTTGGGTAGCCGCGGTAACCCAGCGGGGCAGGCACGGCCCCGTGGTCGCGGATGTAGGTTTCGAGCAGCTCGTCGAGGCGCGCGGTGGTGACGCCGGGAACCACATGCGGGGTGATGAAGTCCAGCGATGCCGCCGCAAGGCGGCAGGCGCGGCGCATGCCCTCGAAATCCTCGATCCCGTAAATGCGGATCTTGGCGTCGGAATCGTCGGCTTGCGCCTCTTCGGTTCTGGTCATTGGAACTCGTCGGCAGATGGGGGCTGGTGCACGGGGAGGGCGCGGCCGAGTTCAATTCCCTCGGGCGTCACCGTGCAAGAATAGCACAATGCCTCGACGCCGGCCGCCATGGCCTGCGTCAGGGCGGTGGCATAGGCGGGGTCGATGTCCTCGGCCATCCGCAGATGGGTGCAGTCGGCGCGCTGGACAAGATACAGCATTACGGCGCGCGCGCCGGCGCCAGCCATCTCGGCGAGCTCGCGCAGATGCTTGGCCCCGCGGGCGGTCACGCAGTCCGGAAACTCCGCGGCGAGACCGTCGAAGCGATGCGGCCGTCGCATATGGACGTTCTTGATCTCGACATAGGCCGGCGCCCGGCCCGGCCCTTCCAGCAGAAGGTCGATGCGCGAGTTCACGCCATAGCGCACCTCGCGCCGCACCGAGGCGTAGCCTGCCAGCTCGGGGATCAGCCCGGCGGCGACCGCGTCGGCCGCGAGCGCGTTGGGATGCCCGGTGTTCACGCCGACGAGGCAGCCCTCCGCCTCGACCATCTCGAGCGTATAGGCCAGCTTGCGGGACGGGTTCGCCGCGCGCGAGAGCCAGACGCGCAGCCCGGGCGCGTCGACGCCGAGCATCGTGCCGGAGTTCGGGACATGCGCCGTCACGACGCTGCCGTCCGGCAGCGCCACGTCGGCGAGGAAGCGCTTGTAGCGACGCAGGAGCACGCCTTCGGCGAGCGGGGAGAGGAATTTCATGCCGCCCCTTCTACCGGGGCGGCCGCCATGGCGCCAGTCTCAGGGGCCGGGGAACTGGCGCAGCAGGGCGCTCCGGCTCCGCGCGTCGAGCACCGGGAGGCCGTTCCGCGCCTCCAGCATGTAGGCTTCGCGCTCGGTCAGGGTGCGCATCGCGAAGCCCGTCACCTGCGGGGGATCGCCGTCGGCTGCATGCGGGTCCGTGCCGTAGACCGGCTGGAAGGTGCAGCCGCCCAGCGCCGCCCGCAGCATCAGGGCATGGTCGCCCTCGGGCCGGTCCGGCGGAGCGGGCGATGCCAGCAGGCGTCCCACCTCGTTCTCGCCGACCAGGCCTCGCTCGCACAGATGCTCGACCATCGCCGTGTCGACCAGCAGGGGAGCTGCCCGTCCGCGCCGCCGGAACCGGTCGCCGTCCCAGCCGACATCCGCGGCCCGGAAGATCGCGTGGGGGTCGCCCTTGGCGAGGCTCGGCGCCACGAGATAGTTCAGGCGCACGAGCCCGTTCCAGCCGCCGCCATAGGTCAGGACGCAGCCTGCCCCGTTGCGCTTCAGCCGCAGGAACGCATCGTTGACGCCGTAAGGCTCGATCTCGAATTGCATGGCTGTTCCGTCGCGGAGGGGCCGGCGGCGGTGCCGCCGGTCCTCCCTGGAACAACCGGGGACGGCTCCCGGGTGCAGCTGCGAAGCAGCTATGCCGGCAGCGGAAGGCTCGGGGCCGCCCGGCGCCGGCGGCCCACCGGATTCAGACGACCCGGAAGTTCTTGAACTGCCAGGGGTCCTGGGTGTCGGTGTCCTCGGGGAAGAGGCGGCCGCGGTCGTAGAGCGGTGTCCAGTCGCTGTAGGCGCCGACGACCCTGCCGAGATAGGGCCGGCAGATCTCGAGGATCCGTTCGTGGTCGATCTCGTCGGGTTCCACGACGCCGCGCTCGGGGTTCTCAAGCGCCCAGATCGTGCCCGCAAGGACCGCCACCGTGACCTGCAGAGAGGTCGCGTTGTTGTGCGGGACCAGCGACCGCGCTTCCTCGACCGAGAGCTGGGATCCGTACCAGAACGCACCCTTGGCATGGCCCATCAGCAGCACGCCGAGCTCATCCACGCCCGAAGTGATCTCCTCCATCATCAGCCGCTTTTCCGGCTGCATGGTGTAGGCCTTGCCCGCGAACTCGTGGATCGAGAGAACCGCGTCGTCGCAGGGATGGTAGGCATAGTGGACGGTCGGCCGGTACACGACCTTGCCGCCGTCGCTCACCGTCAGGTAGTCGGCGATGGAGATCGCCTCGCTGTGGGTGATCAGGAAGCCGTGGAAGGGGCCCTCCATCGGCGTCCAGGTGCGGATGCGCACGCTGACGCCGGGCCGCATCAGGTAGATCGCCGCATCGGAGCCGAACTCGTGGCGGCGGCCGTCCGCGGGAAAATGTCGCTCATGCGTGCCCCAGCCGAGCTCCGCCGGCTGGCAGCCCTCGCCCACGAAGCCGTCGATCGACCAGGTGTTGACGAACTCGCCCACCGCCTTCGGGATCTGCGCGACCTGGGTGTCGCGCTCGGCGACGTGGATCGTCTTCACGCCCAGGCCCTGGGCCAGCGCGCCCCAGCCGGCACGATCGGTCGGCGGGTCCGCCGGGCGGCCGGTGTCGCGCGCGATCTCCAGGAGCGCCTGCTTCACGAAGTGGGAGACCAGCCCCGGATTTGCGCCGTGGGTGATCAGGGCGGTCGGCCCGCCGGGGTTCCGGCGCTTCAGGTCGAGCGCGCTCTCGCGCAGCGCGTAGTTCGAGCGCAGCGAGGGCGAGAGCGAGGTGTCGGTGTAGCCGCCGGCCCAGGGCTCGATGCAGGTGTCGAGGTACAGCGCGCCCCGCTCGCGGCACAGCTCGATCAGGGCGATCGAGCTGACATCCACCGAGAGGTTCAGCAGGAAGTCGCCGGGACCCAGCATGGGCTCGAGGATCGCCCGGTAGTTGCCGGGCGTCAGCGGCTCGACCCGGAAGGTCACGTGGAAGTCGTCGGCTTCCTGGTGCCCGCGCTCCTCGGCCGTCACCACGGTGATCTGGGACGCATCCATGTCGATATGGCGCAGCAGCAGCGGCAGGACACCCTGTCCGATGCTGCCGAAGCCGACCATCACGAGCCGGCCGTTAAATTTCACGTATTTCTTGTCGAGGGCCATGGTTGCGTTGTCCCGAGGTTGGAGCGTTGTCGCGTCGGTTCCGTGCTGGTTTCGACAGGTGATAGGGAACAGGAGGAAAGCGCGTCAGGCAACCCGCCGTGCGTTACTGGAGTAACCGGGCGTTGCGAGGAGCGGCACATCCTCCACCTCGACCAGGCGGGCCTGGTCGAAGCCGTTGAAGGCCGTGCGCAGGCAGCCGCCATAGGCGCCGAGCTGGCCGATCTCGATCCAGTCGCCGGGGCCCACATCGTCCGGCAGCATGAAGGGACCCTTCATGAAATCGGCGCTGTCGCAGGTCGGGCCGTAGAAGGCGAAGGCCGAGTCCGGCGCCGGGGCGCCCTCCTCGGCGCGAATCAGCCGCGCCGGGAAGCGGAAGCCCGGGACGCCCGCGTCGGACAGGCTGCCGTAGACGCCGTCGTTCACGAACAGCTCCTGCCCGCGCCGCTTGAGGACTTGTACCACCACCGACACGCCCGGCGCCACGAGGGCGCGGCCGGGCTCGCACCACAGGCTGGTGCTCGGGCCGAATCCCGCCGCCGAGAAGGCCGCGCCGATGGCCGCGACAAAATCATTGAGCGGAGGCGGCGTCACGTCGGGGTAGCTGACGGGGAACCCGCCGCCGACGTCGAGCACGTCCAGCTCGACCCCCGCGTCGCGCGAGACCTCGGCCGCAAGGCGGATCGCCCGGTCATAGGACAGCGGGTCCAGGCACTGCGAGCCTACGTGGAAGCAGATCCCGACCCGCGCCGCCGCCGCCCGGGCGCGCCGCAGCAGGCGGGCGGCCTCGTCCGGCTGCGCGCCGAACTTGCCGGAGAGATCGTAGACCGCGCCGCCCTTCGGCAGCGCGAGGCGCACGAAGAGACCGAGGTCGCGCGCCCCGTCGGTCTCGGCCAGGATCTTCTCGATCTCCTCGGCGGAATCCAGCGAGAAGTCGCGCACGCCATGGCGCGACCAGGCCTCGCGGATGGCCGTCGGAGCCTTCACGGGGTGCATGTAATGGATCTCGGCATCCGCGAAGAGCTGGCGCACCAGCCGCACCTCGGCGGGCGAGGCGCAGTCGAAGTGGCGCACGCCGCCGGCGTGCAGCGCGCGCAGGACCGCGGGCTCCGGATTGCACTTCACGGCATAGAGCACGGTGCCCGGGAAGGCCTCCACGAAGCGCCCGGCCGTCTCGGTCAGGACCGAGGGGCGGATGCAGTGCAGCGGATCCGTCGGGCGCAGGTCGCGGACGATCTCGGCGACGGCGCGGCTCGCCCGTCCCGGACGGGCGGCCGGGACGGGAAAGGGGCCGCGGCGAAGCGGCGCCACGGCGGAACGGAAGCGGACATGACCCATGACGCACCCCTGTCCGGGCGGACGGCCCGGAAAGAAGACAGGATGAGGCCGCGGCGGTGCGCCGCGGCGACGGATGTTGGGGAGATGGAGCAGCCCGGACGGCTAAGGGGCGCCGCGTCCCGTCGCAGGGACGCCGGCCATCACCGGCACGCCGACGGAACTGCTCTAAGCTACCGTCTCAAAGCCCTGCGGTTACTGGCAACCATACCGACCTCCCTCTCGGGACCGGTCCACGATGACCGGCTCTGCCAAAAAGGACGCTGTACGTCGTTGCATAACCACGAAGGGCCATAGGCACGTGCGGGTGCGTCTGCGCGCTGAAATACGCTATTCGCGCCGGATTGCAAGAGGGAAATCCATGATCCCGCCGCGCAGGCCCGCGCGTCTCACCCGCGTCTCAACCTTCGTGCAGGCCGGAGCGGGAGATTCGTGTGTGGCGGTGGATCGAAACGCTGAGCAGCAGCCCGAATCCGATCAGGACCGTCATCATCGCGGTGCCGCCGTAGCTGACCAGCGGCAGCGGAATGCCGACCACCGGGATCAGCCCCGTGATCATCGCGACGTTGACCAGGATGTAGAGCAGGAAGCTCGTGGTCAGCCCGATGCCCGTCAGCCGGCCGAACTGGCTGCGAGAGGACAGGGCGATCGCGTAGCCGTAGACCACGACCACCATGAACAGCGCCATCACCGCGAGGCATCCGACCAGCCCGAACTCCTCGGCAAGGACCACGAAGATGAAGTCGGTATGCTTCTCGGGCAGGAACATGAGCTGGCTCTGCGAACCCTCCATGAACCCCTTGCCGAACAGCCCGCCCGAGCCGAAGGCGATCTTGGACTGGATGATGTTGTAGCCGGTGCCGAGCGGGTCCCGCTCGGGGTCCAGGAAGGTGTAGACGCGCTGGCGCTGGTAGTCGTGCAGGAACTGCCAGCCGATCGGGATCGCGCCGAGCCCCGCGCTGATCGCGAGGAGGAACTTCCACAAGCGCACGCCGCCGCACCAGAACACCGCGCCGGACGTCATGATCAGCAGCAGGGCCGTGCCGAGATTGGGCTGCAGCAGGACGAGGCCGACCGGCATGAAGACCAGGGCAAGCGGCGGCAGCAGGACCAGCGGGCGCCCGATGCGGTCCAGGGTCTGGGTGTGGAAGTAGCGTGCGAGGACCAGGACCAGCGCGGGCTTCATCAGCTCCGAAGGCTGGATGACGATCGGGCCCAGGTTGATCCAGCGCTGCGCGCCCATGCCGATATGGCCCATGATCTCGACCAGGATCAGCAGGAAGAGCACGATCAGGTAGATCCAGTAGGCCAGCCGCATCCAGATGCGCACGTCGACCAGCGCGATCGCGATCGTGATGGGCAGCAGCGTCGCGAACCGCACGAGATGACGCGAGGCCCAGGGTTCCCAGCCTCCGCCGGCGGAGTAGAGCAGGCCGGTACCGGCCGCGGCGAGCGCGCAGACCACGAGGACCAGGCCCCAGTTCAGCATCTGCAGCTTGGCGCCGAGCCCGAGCGAGGGCTCGCGGGAGTCGATGGCGATGGTCAAGTGGTCCTTCCCGCGGCGGGCTGGCGCAGGTCCATGGTGTGATCCGCTCCGGACGGCAGAATGGGAAGCGGCCTGCGCCTGCGCAAGGGACAAAGGATCGCCGGCGCGGGCGCCTCCGCCGCCATGCGCGACCGGGTCCGCGGCATCCGAATGGGCATCGCGATGGGCGTCGGCTCAGACGGCCGCGGCGCGCGCCCCGCCCGCCCGGGGCAGGCTCTGGACGAAGGCCTCGGCGATGTCGGCGGGCTGCGGCTTTGCGAACAGGTAGCCCTGGGCCGAGGTGCAGCCGAGGCGCAGCAGCTCGCGCGCGCAGCGCTCGTCCTCGACGCCTTCGGCGATCACGCCGAGTCCGAGCGCGTGCCCAAGCGCGATGACGCTGCGCACGATGGCCGCGCAGTCGGGATCGACCAGCATCGGTCGGACGAAGCTCTGGTCGATCTTCAGCGCGTCGATGGGAAAGCGGTGCAGCCGGCCGAGCGACGAGTAGCCCGTGCCGAAATCGTCGATCACGATGCCGAAGCCGCGCTCGCGCAGGGTGCGCAGCCGCGAGGCCACCAGGTCGGCATCGCCGTCGAAGGCGGTCTCCGTCACCTCGATGCGCAGGCGGTCCACCGGGGCGCCGGTCTGCGCGATCAGCCGGTCGAGGGTCTGGAACAGGTCGGGCGTGGCGACCTGGGACGGCGCCATGTTGATGCTGAGGCTGAACGGGCAGTCGGCCGGGATCCGGCTGCTCCATTCTGCGAGCTGCGCGAATGCCTGGCGCATCACCCAGTGCCCGAGTTCGGGCATCAGGCCGGCATCCTCGGCGATCGGGATGAACAGGGCCGGCGAGACGAGGCCGCGGGTCGGATGGCGCCAGCGCACCAGCGCCTCGAAGCCCAGCAGGGTGCGGGACGGAAGCTCCAGGACCGGTTGGTAGTACAGCATGAACTCGTCGCGCTCGATGGCGCGCCGCAGCTCGCTCTGCAGGCGCAGGACGGCCAGAGGTTCGCTCCGCATGGCTGGCGCGAACATGGCCGTCTGGCCGCGGCCCTGCGATTTCGCCTCGTGCAGCGCGATGCCGGCGTCGCGCAGGAGATCCTCGGCATCCTGGCGTTCGCCGTCGTCGACTGCGATGCCAAGGCAGATCGACGGGAAGATCTCGTGCCCGTTCAACGCGAAGGGTGCCGAGACGGCGCTGCGCAGGGCATCGGCCAGCAGCCGGCCGACGCCAGGATCGCTCAGGCCCTCGGCGAGGACCGCGAACTCGTCGCTGCCCAGCCGGGCCAGCGTGTCGCCCGGGCGCAGCGCGGTCTGGAGGCGCTGGCCGAGCTCCACCAGCATCGCGTCGCCGACGGCGTGGCCCAGGCTGTCGTTGATCAGCTTCAGGTCGTCGTAGTCGATCAGGATCACCGCCGTGCCGCCGAGCGCGCCAAGGCGCTGGCGGGCGAGGGCCTGGCCCACGCGGTCGACGAACAGGTAGCGGTTGGGCAGGTTCGTCAGCCCGTCATGCATGGTGGCATGGTCGAGCTGGGCCTTCGCGCGTTTGAGATGGGTGATGTCCTCGGCCGAGCCCTCGACCGCCACGATGCCACTCTGGGCGTCGCGGACCACGCGCAGGTTCAGCGAGACCCAGACGTGCTGCCCGTCGCGGCGCACCAGCTCCGCCTCGTGGCCGAGCACGCGGTCCTGCTGCTCGATCAGCCGCTTCAGCTCGTGCCAGCGGCCGGCATCCGCAAAGAGCTGGCGCGGCCGTCCGAGCCGCTTCAGCAGCTGCGCAGGGCCATCGAAGCCCAGGATCTCCGCCAGGGCCGGATTGGCCTCGGCGAGGCGGCCGTCCCGGCCGATCCGCCACAGCCCCTCTACCGCATTCTCGAACAGGGATCGGTAGCGGGCCTCGGCCTCGCGCTTCTCCTCCTCGCGGCGCACGCTGTCGCTCACGTCGGTCTTGATGCCGATCCAGCGCACCGGGCGTCCGTCGGCATCCAGCACGGCGCGGCCGAAATCCTCGACCCAGATCCAGGACCCGTCGGTCCGGCGCATGCGGTAGCTCTGCCGCAGGACCGGGATCTCGCCCGCCATGTGCCGCCGGTACATTTCCGCCACGCCCTCACGGTCGTCGGGATGGATCAGGCTTTCGAAGAGTGCCGCGGTCGCGGGCAACTCCGGGGCGAGCCCGAGCAGGCGGTAGTATTCCGGGGACCACCAGATCTCGCCCGTCGTGGCGTCATGGTCCCAGATACCTGCGCGCATCACCGAGAAGGCGAGGTTCAAGCGCTCCTCGGAGCGGCGCCGCTCCTCGCCCGCCAGCGCCACGGCGACGAAATCGGCAAGCGAGCCCACGAAGGCGATGTCCTCGGGCGTCCATGCGCGCGGTCCGCCGGTCTGCTCGCAGCACACCACGCCCACGACCTGGCCCTGCAGCAGGACCGGCGCATCGATCAGGGCCGTGACCCCCCGGCTCGTCAGGTAACTCTCGAGGCTGGCCGTGCGCGGATCGGTGCGCGGGGCAGCCGTCGCGACGAGCCGCGCCTCCTTCAGCGCCGCGAAATACGCCGGATGCTCGGCGTCCAGCAGGGACGGGCCGCGCTCGTGCAGCCGCCCGGCCGCCGAGAACAGGTCGGAGCATTCCAGGACGCCCGAGGCAGGCCGGTACATCCAGACGGATGCCTGGGCCACGCCGAGGACGTCCACCGCGGTCTCGGTGATCGCCCTGAGGCTGGCCTCGCGGTCCTGCCGCGCGAAGCTGTCGTGGCGCGCGAGCGCGCCAAGGGCGGCGCTCGGTCTTCCGACCACGCTGAAGCCAGACCCCACCCGCCCGTTCCCCCTTGTGAAGGCCGAGATGGCGAGGATCGCAGCATTTGGATTAAGGAAGGATGAAATCCCGAAAAATGCTTATTCTTGCGCGTGACCTTTTCGATTCCGGCCCGCGCCGAAGACCGGCGCCAGGACAGCAGCCAGGGCAGGCAGCACCAGAACGGCGCCCACCATGTTCACGAGGAACATGAAGGTCAGCAGCAGTCCCATGTCGGCCTGGAACTTGAGGGCCGAGAAGAGCCAAGTGCTGACCCCGACGGCCAGCGTGATGCCTGTGAAGATGACCGCGCTTCCGGTCTCGCGCAGGGTGCGCAGATAGGCCAGGGGCAACGGCTCTCCCGTCTGCAGGTGCACCTGCAGACGGGAGAAGATGTAGATGCCGTAATCGACGCCGATGCCGACGCCCAGCGCCGCCACGGGCAGCGTCGAGACCTTGAGCCCGATCCCGAGCTGCGCCATCAGCGCGTTGCACAGGAGCGAGACGAGCGTCAGCGGAAGCACCGTGCACAAGGTGGCGTAGACGGAGCGGAAGGTCAGCAGGCACAGGGCGACGACCACCCCGTAGACCCACAGCAGCATCGGCATCTGGGCGGCATCGACGGCCTCGTTGGTGGCGGCCATCACGCCGACATTGCCGGTGGCGAGGCGCAGCCTGACATCGGCGGAGGGGTTCGCGGCCGCAAAGGCCCCGACCGCCTCGGTGACGCGCCGGATCGTCTCGGCCTTGTGGTCCTCGGTGAAGATCAGGACCGGCATCACCGAGCAATCGGCGTTCAGCAGGCCGGTTGAGGTCTCGACGGGCGTGACGGCCCTTACGAGGACGCGCTCGTCGCGCGGGAGGACCCGCCATTTCGGGCTTCCCTCGTTCCATCCGGCATTGACGGTCTTCATCACCGTGGGCAGCGACAGCGTCGACTGCACGCCGGGCACGTTGCGCATGAACCAGTCGAAGTCGTCGAGATAGGAGACGACGTCGTGCCGGATGCAGCCGTTGGCCGGCACCTCGGCGATCACCTGGATCAGGTCGACGCCGATCGCGAAACGCTCCACGATGAAGGCGGTGTCGCGGTTGTAGCGGCTGTCCGGCCACAGCTCGGGAACGCCGGCCTCCATGTCGCCGACCGCCATGCCGCGGCCCTCGTGCCAGGCCCATGCCCCGAGAGCTACCGTTGCGACGAGTATGGGGACCGCCACGGCCGGGCGCGCCGCGGCGGCCATCGTCTCCCAAAGGCGGAGGCGGTGCGCCGTGGAGCGGCGGAGGCGGTCCCGGTGGCGCTCGCCGAGCTTCGCATAGCTCAGCAGGACCGGCAGCAGGAACAGGTTGGTCAGGATGATCACCGCGACCCCGACGGAGGCCGAGACCGCGAGCTCCTGGATGATCGGGATCTCGATCAGCATGATCGTCAGAAAGCCGGCCACGTCCGTCGAGAGCGCCGTCACCCCGGGGACCAGAAGCTTGCGGAAACTGCTGCGCGCGGCCTCCATGGCACCCGCGCCCTCGTACATCTCGGCGCCGACGCCGTTGACCATCTGCACGCCGTGGCTGACCGCGATCGCGAAGATCAGAAAGGGCAGCAGCAGCGACATCGGGTCGATGCCGTAGCCGAGCATAACCAGCAGTCCGAGCTGCCACACCACCGCCACCAGCGAGCAGCCGACCAGCATCGCGCTCAGCACGACGGAATGCGCGTAGCTCCAGACCAGCAGCGCGGTCAGCAGCACCGCAACGCCGAAGAAGCCGACGACGCCGGCCGCGCCGTCGGCGACGTCGCCGATCACCTTGGCGAAGCCGATCACGTGGACGCCGAAGGCTTCGCTCTCGTAGCGCGCACGGACCTCGGTCTCGAGCCGCTTCGCGACCGCCATGTAGTCGAGCCGCTCGCCTGTCCGCGGGTCGCGGTCCAGCAGGTTCGCGCTGACGATGGCCGCCCGGAAATCCTGGGACACCAGCCGGCCCATCTGGCCGGACTTCAGGATGTTCTCCCGGACCTGGTCCAGGCCCTCGCGCGTCGGGCGGAAATCCGCTGGGATCACGTTGCCCCCGGCGAACCCGTCCTCGACGATCTCGATGAACCGGACGTTCGGCGTGAACAGCGAGGTGACGCGCGCCCGGTCCACGCCCGGCAGGAAGAACACCTCGTCGGTGACCTTCTTCAACACGTTGAAGAACGCGGGCGTGAAGATGTCGCCGCGGCGCGCCTCGATCGCGATCAGGACCCGGTTCGCCCCGCCGAACTGTTCCTGGTATTCCAGGAAGGTCTGCATGTAGGGATGCTCGACCGGGAGCTGCTTCTCGAAGCCGGCCGCGACCTTGAGCTGCGAGGCGGCCAAGGCAAGTGCCAGCGTCGCCACGGCAAAGGCCGCGAGCACCAGGGCCCTGTGCCCGAAGACCCAGGCCTCGACGCGGTGGATCAGTGTGGCGGGCATGTCCCGTGCTTCATTTCGGGGCTGCGGGCGCGTCGACGCGCCGGATGCCCTGATCCCCGAGGAGGATCAGTGCGCGGTCGCCTGCGGGGAGGATGCCCGACAGGGCGGGGCGGTCCTCGAGGCGTGTCAGGGCGAAGCTGCGGCCGCCGTCCCTGCTGGTGAGCAGCGTTCCGGACAGGCCGACGACCGCGACGGTGCCGTCGGGAAGGCGCCGCGCCCCGGTCAGCCCCGCCGTGGTGCCGGTCTCGATCCGGGTCCAGCTCCGGCCGCCGTCCGCGCTGCGGTAAAGCCGCCCCTGGATGCCGTAGGCCAGCGCCTCGCTTGGTGATAGCACGAGGACGCCGAAGAAGGACCCCTGGTACGGGGTCTCGCGCTGCTGCCAGGTGGCCCCGGCATCCTCGGAGCGCATCAGCGTCCCGGACTCGCCGGCCACGAGCAGCAGCGCGGCGGCCCCATCGATCCCGTTGAGGTGCAGGTCCTCCTCGGCCGGCGGCTCCGGGTGCCATGTCGCCCCGCCGTCGGCGGTGGTCAGGAACAGGCCGTAGGCGCCCGTCGCGAAGCCGCGCTCCGCGTCTAGGAAGAGCACGTCCAGGAGCGGAGCCTCGCCGTCGGGGTCCTGGTACTGGAGCGTCCAGGTCTCCCCGCCGTCCCGGGTCCGCAGGATCACGGCGTCGTGCCCCACGGCCCAGCCGTTGCGCGCATCGGCGAAGGCGACGCCGGTCAGCGTCGCGCGCACCGGCACCGCGGCCTGCCTCCAGGTCGCGCCGTCATCGTCGGACAGCAGGATGTGCCCGCGCTCCCCGACCGCGACCAGCCGGGAGCCGGCAAGCGCGCCGTCGAGCAGCAGGGAGCGCGGCGCAAGACGCGCCGGCACGGCCGGACGGTCCGTCTCGGCCGCCGCCGGTGGCGGAGCGCTGGCCGCCAAGGCCGCAAGGCCGATGGCCATGATGATCAGGGAGAGCAGCGTCTTCATGGGTGGTCCCGGGGCGGGTCCGTCACGACCCGCCCCGGCCTCATCAGCGGACCCCTTCGCGCCGCAGCGCGTCGGGCGAGAAGTCGCCGGCCGACAGCGGCACTCCGAACTCGTACATGCGTTCGCGGTTGTCGAAGCCCACGGCGGTGTAGCGGCCGGACTGGAGGTCGTAGGAGGCCTCGAGCGTCGTCCAGAGGACCGGCACGTCGTAGTAGTTGATGGGATAGGCCTCGGCAAGTCGCCAGATCTGGCCGCGCTGGTCGTAGTGGTCGACGACCAGGATCTGCCAGCTGTCCTCGTCGATGTAGAAGGTCCGGCGCGAATAGACGTGGGACGTTCCCGGCTTGAGAGTCGCATCCACGACCCAGACCCGGTGCAGCTCGTAGCGGAGCAGGTCAGGGTTCAAGTGGTTCGCCTTGATGATGTCGTCGTAGGAGAGTTTGTCGCCGTGCAGCTTGTAGGTGTTGTAGGGGACGTACATCTCCTTGCGGCCGAGCAGCTTCCAGTCGTACCGGTCGAGCGCGCCGTTGAACATGTCGAGCTGGTCCGATGTCCGCAGACCGTCGGCCGCCGTACCCGGGTTGTCGTAGGCCACGTTCGGCGCGCGGCGCACGCGGCGCTGGCCCGGGTTGTAGGTCCAGGCCGTCCGCGGCTCGCGCACTTGGTTGATGGTCTCGTGGACCAGCAGGATCTCGCCGGCGAGGCGCGCCGGCGCGACCACGCGCTGGATGAAGTAGGCGGAGACGTTGGTGTTCTCGTCGAAGCCCTCCCGCGCGTAAGGGAAGGCGAAGTCGTCCTCGAACATCACCATCGTGTACTGGCCGCCCGCCGTCGGATTGACCTGCCCGACACGCCGCGTCATGGATTCGCCGCGCCAGCGCAGCAGGTGGTTCCACATGGCCTGGCAGCCGTCCTGCGGCACGGGAAAGGGGATGCCGACCTTGGCGCCGGTCACGCCGTTGCAGCCGTCGGTGAGCTTGGCGCGCGAGGCATTCGCGATGCTGGCGTCGTAGATCCGCTGCGGGGCCGAGGCGCTGCGCCGCGTCGGGTACACGTTGATCCTGTATGTCGGATACTGCTTCAGCATTGCGACTTGGCCCGGCGAGAGCTTGTCTGCGTGCTGGCCGACATTCTGCGAGGTGATGGTGACCCGCGGCTGGTCGGCCGGGAAGGGGTCGGGGTGGTGCATTCCGGGGCTGTAGCCCGCGGGTGGTTGCGTGATCCCGCCCATCCATTCAGGGATCGTCCCGTCGGCGTTGCCGGCCTTGATGGCGCCCAGCGGCGTCAGGTCCCGCCCGAGCTGTCCCTGCGCCGCGGCGGTTCCCGCCGTGAGGGCCACGGCGCCGGCGAGCAGCGCCCGGGACAGGACCCGCGGCAGGGCTTTCTTGAGTTTCTTCATGTGAGCGGCTCCTCCTTTGTCGCGCTTCTGCCGGCGCGTCAGAACGAGTAACGGAGCACGGCCGAGATGAAGTCGCGGTCGTGCAGAAGGTTGAAGTTCTCCCCGCCGAAATACGCGGTCCACTGGATCTCGGCTGCCCAGGTATCGAGATAGGTCGCCTGCAGGCCGATGCTGATCGCCTTGCGGTCCTCGAGGAAGGTGCCGAGCGGCAGAGGCGTGGTGCCCTCGACATCGTGCTGCCAGCTCAGGATCGGGTACAGGTTCACGCTTCCCAGCGCGTTCAGGTAGTCGAGCCGCGCGCGCAGCCGGTAGCCCCAGGAGAACGCGTCCGCGAAGCCGTCGGTCTGCACGCTCGGCATGCCGCCGACGCCAAGGAAGTTCGGGTTGCCACCCCGGAAGGTGCCGGGTCCGTCGTAGCGCAGCGTCCCCTTCTCCGGCATGTCGTGGACGTAGAGGCCTCCGACCTCGCCCACCAGCAGCCACTGGTCGGCACCCAGCGCAGGCGGGAAGACCTTGCTGGCGCCGAGTTGGAACTGCGAGACGTCGTGCAGGCGGTAGCCTTGGATCTCGCGGTTGAACAGGCCGGCCGCCTGTGACGCCGCCAGCGCCGGGTTCAGAGAGAACGCCGTGCCCTGGTCGCGCAGGATCTGGTTGCTGTTGAACACGCCGACCGTGCCGCCGCAGGTCGCGACCTGCGCCGCCGTCGCGGCGCCCGCGCAGTTCGCCGCGACGGCGGCGGGCGCCAGCGAGGCCTGCAGCAGTTCCACGTCGTCGAGCTGCAGGGGCTGGTCCTTGCGCAGCGAATACTCGCCCTGCAGCGTGATGCCGCCGAGATTCGTGTTGAAGCTCGTCGCCAGGACCTTGATGTCCTCGGGATACTCCACGCGGTAGCGGGAGTTGGCGGCGTATTGCAGCGGGCCGGTGGCGCCGGGGCCGAAGAAGCCGGTCTGGGCGCTGATGACCGGCACCCGGCTGTGGGTATTCACGAAGTAGAAGCCGAACTCGGTTTCGTTCAGCTCCTCGGCGAAGTAGCGGGCGGCGAACCCGAACTGGCCGCCGTCGCGCGGCTCCTCGTCGAGGCCGCGGGGAACGCGCGCGCCGAAGGGGGCGATAGGCGCGCCCACGCCGGGGCGTGGCAGCGGACCCAGGATCGGGTTGACGACCTGGTTCTGCAGGTTCGCCAGGACCGGTCCGGCGGTGTTCTCGGTGACCAGCGGGTTTCCGAACCCGAGGAAGACGTTCCGGCCTCCGTCGACGGCGAAGTCATTGGTGCTGAACAGCGTTCCACGCGGCTCGAGCCGGGTCTCCTCCCAGGTGAACTGGTAGAATCCCTCCACAGTCACCGCATCCGTCACGCCGAGGCTGGCGCTGATCATGGGCACCGGCTTCAGGGCGTCACGGATCTCGGAGCCGGGGACGCGGAGCGCGGCCACGTCGAACGGGCTCATGTTCGACAGTCCGCTGGGAATGAAGGTGCTTTCGCCCCAGTTCAGCACCTGGTTGCCGAGGCGCAGGGTCAGCGGACGGTCGGCCACGTCCCAGGACCCGAACACATAGGCGTCCAATAGCTCGAAGTCGCGGCCGACCGCCTCCTGGGCTTCGGCGGAGAACGGGACCGCGCCGGTCCGCGCGCCGCGCGAGCTGCTCCTGGGCGCATTGACCCAGTCGTAGAAATAGGTGCCCCGGACGAAGGCTCCGTAGTCCTCGTAACCCAACGTCAGCTCGTGCGTGGCCTTCCCGGCCAGAGAGGCCAAGCCCTTGTCGTAGTTCCGGTTGCCGTCGTCCACGTTGATTGAATAGCCGCGGCCGCCGTTGCCGGCGCCGATCAGGTCCTGGTCCGGATCCTGCGTCCGGAACAGTGCGCCGAGGCTCAGCGTCGTGTCGAAGCTTCCGGTCACCTGACCGACCCGGAACTCCACCGCACGGGTCCCTGTCGGCGTGAGCAGCGGGACAGCCAGCGCCAGCGCGCTGACGCCGCACAGCCAGGCCGCGCGATGACCGCGGGCCTTCGCCAAACACTCAGGCATCGAACCTCCCCCTTAGTCTTCTTGGCGCACGGCCTGGACCGGCGCTCTTTACCTTCCAGCCCCCCTTCGCGGTGGGCGGTTCCAGGATTGCGCCCCGGCCCGGCGCCGTCAAAGTGAAACTTGAGGTCTTCAACTATCCGTGGAGCGGCATGTTGCGCTCAACTACGACTGGATCGTCAGAAAGTTATCGACATCATGTCGAAAACCCTGGATGACGCTACGTCAACCAGGCTCGCCTTGCCGAATTGACGAACGTTTAAGTAAACGAATCCGCCGAGCCTTGACGCTGGGGAAGGCCGGCAGGCGGCCCTCGGCACGGCCCGAGTCGGCTCGAAACAGATGCATCGGATTGCCATTCCGCGGCAGCGGTGGCTATATGGGCCCAGGATCGCAGGGCCTGTCGGGGGAGCGATGTCCGAAGCGGCGCCTTTGGCAGAGTCGGAATATCTTCAGATCGAGGAGTTCATCGCAAGAACTCCTCGCGGGCGCGCATTCCTGCGCGAGCACAGTAGGCGTTCAGAGGGGACGGCCGTTCACGAGGTTCGTGCACTCGTCGGCGAGCTGCGCGATCTCTGGCAGCGGCAGAGCGAGGCGACGAACCTCGTGAACCGGGTCGCGGTGCTCCGCCACGAGCTCCAGGACATGAGCGCGTCGATTTCCCAGGCCCGGCGCGAGATCGCGGCGATCAAGCCGGCCGACGACCAGGGCAAGGACCGGATC
Source organism: Arenibaculum pallidiluteum (assembly GCF_017355985.1). Classification (GTDB taxonomy): domain Bacteria; phylum Pseudomonadota; class Alphaproteobacteria; order Azospirillales; family Azospirillaceae; genus Arenibaculum; species Arenibaculum pallidiluteum. The sequence continues at coordinate 117,006 of NZ_JAFIQU010000001.1, read as the reverse complement.
GTCTCGGCAACCAACGAGCTCGATGCCATCATCCTGTCGACCGAGCGCGCCTCGTCCGAGATCCTGGGCGCGGCCGAGCGCATCCTCGAGCTCCTCGCCAGGCTGCGGGAGGGCGGCCCCGGCCCCGAGCTGGCCTCGGAGATCGAGGACCAGGTGATGACCATCTTCACCTCCTGCTCCTTCCAGGACCTGACGGGACAGCGAACCACCAAGGTGATCAACGCGCTGCGCTACATCGAGCAGCGGATCGCCACGCTGATCGCGCTCTGGGGCGTAAGCAGCGAGGATTCCGCCAGGGCGCCCGCCGGGCCGGAGGACAAGCGCCCGGACGCTCACCTGCTGAACGGACCCTCCGCGGACGGCAACAGCCAGGACGAGATCGACCGGCTGATGTCCGGCTTCGGCGGTGCAGCGCCAGGGCGGTCCGCCGCGCCCAAGGCGTCGCAGGCAGGTGTCCGGGAGGCGGCGGCGCCGGTGCTGCCGGCCTCGGCGCCGGCCGATGTGATCGACGCGCCGCCGGCCCTGGACCAGTCCGCCGTCGACGCGCTCTTTGGATGAGCGGGGCAGCCGCGCGGCACAATAGAGAGTATCGTACCATATGAAGGAGACGCCCATGCGCGATGGCGCACCCCCGTCCAGGACGCAGGACCCCGCCATCGAGCGCGGCCCGTCGCGCCTGGAGACGCTCTGCCTCAAGAAGGGGCTGAAGATGACGGGGCAGCGGCGCACGATCTCGCGCGTCCTGTCGGAGGCGAAGGACCATCCCGACGTCGAGGAGGTCTACCGGCGGGCCTCGGCCCTGGACGACAAGATTAGCATTGCGACGGTATACCGCACGGTGAAGCTGCTCGAGGACGTGGGCGTGATCGAGCGGCTCGACTTCGGCGACGGGCGTGCCCGCTTCGAGGAGGCCCGGGACGAGCATCACCACCATCTGATCGACCTGCAGAGCGGGCGGGTCGTGGAGTTCCAGTGCGAAGAGCTCGAGCTTCTGAAGGAGCGCATCGCGCGCGACCTCGGCTACGACCTCCTGGGGCACCGGCTTGAGCTCTACGGCGTACCGCTCGACCAGAAGCGCGGGAGTGGGGAGTGAAGGACCGGCCCTCGCCCGAAAGGACGCCCCTGTCCCGCAGCGCCTGCGGCCCCGGGTCGGATTGCTGCCGCCCCGCGGTGCAGCGCGCCTATGCGGAGCTGCGCGACCGCGGCCAGCCGGAGCGCTACGCATTCGAGGCGGCGCTCACGGTCTATCACTACTATCATCCCGAGACGCCGAGCGCCGAGGCGCAGACCATCGTCTCGGAATGGGTGTGGGACGGCCCGCGCCACTGATCCGCTCCGCCGCCCGCGAAACCCCGCACGGCCACTCGGCTCCTTCCCGGGGCCTGCCCCTGGACAGGGCGCGCCGCACGCGCCAGCATCGGCCCGGTTCCGATCATCCGAGGTATCGATGCTGACCCTGTTCTACGCCTCCGGCGCCTGTTCGCTGGCTCCCCATATTGCCCTCGAAGAGGCCGGCGCCCGCTACGAGGCCACGCCGGTGGCGCTCTCCAAGGGCGAGCAGCGCTCCGAAGCCTATCTGGCGATAAATCCGCGTGGCCGCGTTCCCGCGCTGCGCATCGGCTCGGACGTGCTGGTCGAGAACCCGGCGATCCTTCACTACATCGCGCGCAGCTATCCCGACGCGGGTCTGATCCCGGCCGGGGATGCGCTGGCCGAGGCCCGCTGCATCTCAATCATGTCTTGGCTGGCCAGCACCGTGCACGTGGCCTACGCCCATATCTTCCGCCCCGAACGCTATGCCGCGGACGAGACGGCGCACCCGGCCATCAAGGAGACCGGCCGCGCCGCCTTCTTGAATCATCTCCAGGAGATCGAGCGCATGCTGACGGGGCGCGAATGGGCCCTGGGCGAGCGGTATTCCGTCTGCGACCCCTACATGTTCGTGTTCTACCGCTGGGGCCGCCGGATCGAGCTCCCGATGGGCGAGCTCGCGGCCTATACGGCCCACAAGGATCGCATGCTGCAGCGTCCGGCCGTGCGCCGGACGCTGGAAGCGGAAGGACTCGACATCGCGTGAGGCCGCTCGGGCCGGCGCGGCGGTTGAACCCCTCCGCTTCCGTGCCGGCTCGCGCTGCGGCGCTGGGCTCAGCTTCCGCGGTATGTGGAATAGGACCAGGGACTGGCGAGGAGGGGCACATGGTAGTGGCCGTCGGGCTCCGCCAGGGCGAAGCGCAACGGGACGATGTCCAGGAAGGGCGGGTCGGAGAGCGGCACGCCAGCCGCGCGGAAATACTCCGCCAGGTGGAAGCGAAGCTCGTAATGTCCGGGTCTGAACGCCGCACCCTCCAGCAGCGGCCGGTCGGTGCGCCCGTCGGCATTGGTCGTGCGCGCGTCCAGACGGCGCGTGGTTCCATCCGGCTCGACGGCGAAGAGCTCCACCCTCAGGTTTCCGGCCGGCCGGCCCGCCGCGGTGTCGAGCACATGAGTCGTCAGCCGTCCCATCGCGCAGCTCCCCTTATCCCGTGATCATGGCCGCGATCCGGTGGCGCGCGATCCGCGCGACCTGGCCGAGCGCGGTCCGGATCTCCTCCGCGGGCTCGGCCGCCAGGCGGCGCGCGAAGGCGTCCAGGATGCTGTCCTTCGTATGTTCGCGCACGGCGATGATGAAGGGGAAGCCGAAGCGCTCCCGATAGGCGGCGTTGAGCGCGTCGAACCGCGCCCCGTCCTCGGGGCCGAGCGCAGTCAGGCCGGCCCCCCTCTGCTCGTCGGTCGAGGCGGCTGTCAGCAGGCGCTGGCGCATGGCCTCGCCGGCCAGCTCGGGGTGGCTACGCAGCAGCGCCAGGCGGCGTTCGGGCGAGGCGCGCTCGATCGCGGCCATCATGGCGCCGTGCAGCGCGTCCGGATCGGCGAAGGGCCGGGCCTCCCAGGCCTCGGCGGCGATCCAGGGCGCATGCTCGAAGACCTGTCCGAATGCAGCGACGAAGGCATCGCGCCCAAGGGCGTTGACCGCCGCCATGGCAAGGGGTTGCTGGCTCATGCCTCTCTCCTTACCCCGGCCGCCGGTCCCGCGCCAGCCGCCCGTTGCGGCCCCCCGGCGCGGAGCCCATACTGGCTGCGATATCGCAGCCCGCTGAGGGGATATGCCGGGTACCGTCAGGTTCGTGCTGGGCGACCGCGTCGTGGAGGTCAGCGACCCCGATCCCACGACGACTGTCCTGCAGTGGCTGCGCGCACAGGGACGCACCGGCACGAAGGAGGGCTGCGCCGAGGGTGACTGCGGGGCCTGCACGGTCGTCCTGGGGAGCGTCGATGACGGCCGCATCTCCTATCGCGCCGTGAATGCCTGCATCCTGTTCCTGCCCATGCTCGACGGACGCCAGCTCCTGACCGTCGAGGACCTGCGCGAGCCCCGAGGGCCGCTTCATCCCGTGCAGCAGGCGCTGGTCGATCATCACGGCAGCCAGTGCGGCTTCTGCACACCCGGCTTCGTGATGTCCCTCTTCGCGGAGTTCCACCGGGAGGAGGGGCTGAAGGACGAAGAGGGCATCCAGGACGCGCTGGCCGGGAATCTCTGCCGCTGCACGGGCTACCGACCGATCCTGGACGCCGCGCGCCGGGTTGGTGCCGCGTCGCGGGCCGACCGCTTCGCCGTCGAGGAGCCACGCATGCTCGCGCTGCTGGAAGGGCTGCGGCGGGACACGGGGCTCGCTCTCACGGGACCCGACGGCCGACGCTGGTTCGCCCCGCGCTGCCTTGCCGAGCTGCAGGCGCTTCTCGATGCGCATCCCGACGCGACGCTGCTGGCGGGGGCCACGGATGTAGGGCTGTGGGTGACCAAGCAGCACCGCCGGCCTGATCCCGTGGTCTGGCTCGGCGACGTCGCCGAGCTGCGCCGGATCGCGCAGGAACCCGACCGCATCGTCTTGGGCGCCGGCGTCAGCTATGCCGCGGCGCTGCCGGTCCTTGCCAGCCGCTGGCCCGCCTTCGGCGCGCTGGTACGGCGCCTGGGCTCGGCGCAGATCAGGAACTCGGGCACCATCGGCGGCAACATCGCCAACGCCTCGCCCATCGGCGACGGCATGCCGGCCCTGATCGCGCTTGGCGCGCGGCTGATCCTGAACCGCGCCGGGCTGCGGCGCACGATCCCCATCGAGGACTACTTCCTGGGCTACCGGCGCACGGCGCTTCTGCCCGGCGAGTTCCTGGAGGCGGTCGAGGTGCCGTCGGTCCCGGGCGGCACCTTCGCGACCTACAAGGTCTCCAAGCGCCGCGATCAGGACATCTCGGCCGTCGCAGCTGGTTTCAGCGTGACGCTGGAGGAGGGCGTGGTGACGGAGGCACGGCTCGCCTTCGGAGGCATGGCCGAGATCCCGAAGCGGGCCGCGGGGGCCGAGGCGGCGCTGGTCGGCAGGCCCTGGACCCTCGAGACCGTGGCCGCCGCCATGGAGGCGCTGGGCACCGACTTCGCCCCGCTGAACGACATGCGCGCCAGCGCCGCATACCGGATTCTGGTGGCGCGCAACCTGCTGATGCGTTTCCACCTGGAGAGCACCGGGCAGGCAGAGCTGCTGGAGGCCGCGGATGCGTGACGAGCCCGGCTTCGGTCCCACCACCCCTGGCCCCGTCCACGATGCCAACCCCGGCCCGGCGCGCCTGCGCGGCGCCGCCGGCGATCCCGTCCCCCATGACAGCGCCGCCAAGCATGTCAGCGGCGAGGCTGTCTACACCGACGACATCCCGGAGCTGCCGGGCACGCTCCACGCCTATGTGCTCCAGTCGCCGCGCGCCCATGCTCGGATCCTGCGCCTGGACGTCTCGGCGGCGCGCCGGGCGCCGGGCGTGCATGCGGTGCTGACCGCAGGGGACGTTCCGGGCGCGGTGGATATCGGGCCCGTCTTTCCCGGTGATCCTGTCCTCGCGCCGGAACTCGTGGAGTATGTGGGCCAGGCCGTCGCGGCCATCGCCGCCGAGACCCCGGGCCAGGCGCGCGCCGCTGCCGCGCTGATCGAGGCCGAGTACGAGGACCTGCCGGCGATCCTGACGGTTGACGAGGCGCTGGAGGCGGGCAGCTACGTCGGACCGGGCCTGACCATGCGGCTGGGCGAAAGCGCGGCGGCGCTGGCGGCCGCGCCGCGCCGGCTCTCCGGCTCCTTCGCGATGGGTGGCCAGGACCATTTCTACCTCGAGGGCCAGATCGCCTATGCGCTGCCGCGCGAGGACGGCGACATGCTGGTCCACAGCTCGACCCAGCATCCCAGCGAGGTCCAGCACCTGATCGCCAAGGTCCTGGGGCGGCCGGACGCGCATGTGACGGTCGAGGTGCGCCGCATGGGAGGCGGCTTCGGCGGGAAGGAGACTCAGCCCGCGCTGATCGCCTGCATCGCCGCGCTGCTGGCCGATGCCACGGGACGTCCGGTGAAGTACCGGATGGACCGCGACGACGACATGGTGATGACGGGCAAGCGCCACGATTTCCAGGTGCGTTACGAGGTCGGCTTCGACGAGGAGGGCCGCATCCAGGGGATCGAGATGGATCTGGCTGCGCGCTGCGGGATGTCGCCGGACCTGTCGAACGCGGTGGTCGACCGCGCGATGTTCCATGCCGACAACGCCTATTTCCTGGCCAATGCGACCGTCACTGGCCTGCGCTGCAAGACGAACACCGTCAGCAACACGGCCTTCCGCGGCTTCGGCGGGCCGCAGGGCATGGTCGCCATCGAGTACGTCGTGGACGAGATCGCCCGCGCCCTGGGCCGCGATCCGCTCGACGTGCGCAGGGCCAATCTCTACGGGCCCGGCCGGGATCTCACGCACTACCATCAGCCCGTCGAGGACGGCCCCCTGCTAGCGGCGCTGATGGACGATCTCGAGGCCTCCTGCGCCTATCGCGAGCGCCGCCGCGCCATCGATGCGTTCAACGCCGCGCACCGCGTGCTGAAGAAGGGGCTGGCGCTGACGCCGGTGAAGTTCGGCATCTCGTTCACGGCGACCCACATGAACCAGGCGGGGGCGCTGGTCCATCTCTACCAGGACGGGTCGATCCAGCTGAACCACGGCGGGACGGAGATGGGGCAGGGCGTCCACACCAAGGTCGCCCAGCTCGTCGCGACGGAGTTCGGCGTGGGTCTCGACCGGGTCCGGATCATGGCGACCTCGACCGGCAAGGTCCCGAACACCTCGCCGACCGCGGCCAGCTCGGGCACCGACCTGAACGGCGCCGCGGCCCTGCGCGCCGCGCGTGAGATCCGCAACCGGATGACCCTGTTCCTGGCCGAGCACTTCGCGGAGCCGGCCGAGTCCGTCGCCTTCAGGGACGGGATCGTCGCCGTGGGCGGGCGGACGCTCGCCTTCGCCGAGGCCTGCCACCTGGCCTACGTGAACCGGATCCACCTGTCGGCGGCCGGCTACTACCGCACCCCGAAAATCTGGTGGGACCGGACCGAGGCGCGCGGTCGGCCCTTCTACTACTTCGCCTGCGGGGCGGCCGCGACCGAGGTGCTGGTCGACACGCTGACCGGCGAGTACCGCTTCCTGAGGGCCGACCTGCTGCACGACTGCGGCACCTCGGTCAACCCGGCGATCGACCTGGGACAGGTCGAGGGCGGCTACGTTCAGGGCCTCGGCTGGCTGAGCTTCGAGGAGCTCTGGTGGGACGCACACGGCAGGCTGCGCACCCATGCGCCCAGCACCTACAAGATCCCGACGGGCCGCGACGTTCCCGCGGATTTCCGGGTCCGCTTGGTCGCGAACCAGCCGAACCGCGAGGATGTCGTGCACCGCTCCAAGGCCGTCGGCGAGCCGCCGCTGATGCTGGCCATCAGCGGCTATCTCGCGCTGAAGGACGCCGTCGCGGCGGTCGGCGGGCACAGGTTCCCCGTCCATCTCGACGCGCCGGCCACGCCCGAGCGGGTCCTGATGGCCTGCGAGGCCGTGCGGGCGCTCGGCGCGGCAGGCCCATGGGCGGGACCATGAGCGGGGACTGGCTCGCCGCGCTTGCCGCCTGCCGCGGTGCGCGGGAGGCGGCGGTGCTGGTGACGGTCGCTGCGGTCGAGGGCTCGGCTCCGCGCGAGGCCGGGGCGAAGATGCTGGTCACCGCGGCGCGCCAGGCCGGCACCATCGGCGGCGGCACGCTGGAGTTCGAGACCGTGCAGCGCGCAAGGCGGCTGCTGCGCGACGGCGCACGCTCCCCGGTCCTGGAAACGCTGCCGCTGGGGCCCGCGCTCGGCCAGTGCTGCGGGGGAAAGGTGACGCTGCTCCTGGAGCCGGTGCTGCCGCCAGGCCTGACTCTCTATCTGTTCGGCGCCGGTCATGTCGGGCGGGAGGTGGCTTCCGTGCTGGGCGGCCTTCCCGGTATCGCCATCCAGTGGATCGACCCGCGCGAGGACGAGTTTCCCGCCGCGGTGCCGACGGGCATCCGGCGGATCGTCAGCGACGTTCCCGAGGCCGAGGTGCTGGAGGCGCCGGCCGATGCCGCCTTCCTGGTGATGACGCACAGCCACGAGCTTGACCTGCGGCTGGTCGAGACAGTGCTACGACGGGGTGCCTTCCGATGGCTCGGCCTGATCGGCAGCGCGACCAAGCGGGCCCGGTTCGAGAAGCGCCTTGCCGCGCGTGGTCTTGATCCCGCCCGGCTGTCCTGCCCCGTCGGCGTCGCCGGCATCCGGGACAAGCACCCGCGCGCCATCGCCATCGCGGTCGCGGCCGATATCCTGCGTCTGGCCGAGTTGCCTTGCCTCGCTCCGATCCCCGTCGCAGCCGCAGCCGTAGCGGTGCGTGACTAGGACAGCTGCTCTTCAATCGAGCGGGTACGCTCCGTGACCACATCCCCGGTGTGCTTGGTGCTCACGGTTTCGATGAGCACGATCCAACACTCGTCGTCGGCAACCGGGTTGTGCATCGTGCCCTTGGGCACAACAAAGAACTCACCCGGGCGAAGATGAACAGTACCTTGCCCCTCCAGCTCGATTTTGAGGTGGCCCTGGATAACCCAAAATAACTCATCTTCTTCGTCGTGCTTATGCCACATGAGTTCGCCATGCAGCTTGGCAACCTTGACGTATTGATCGTTGACCTGGCCAATGACCTTTGGCGCCCAAGTTTGAGCAACGGCATCTAGGGATGCACCGATGTTCACTGCCTTCGGCAAGTGGACCTCCCCACGCGATAACCCGGTCCAGCGCGATAATCCCGTCAGCGCCTTTGGCCGGATACTTTTTGCAATGAGCGGTCACCGCTCACGCGGCGGCGCCGTTGGTCGGGACTCCAAGCCATAAGGAAAGTGTTCGGCCCGACACGAGAAGCTCGCCACCAGCTACATGCAATGCTCAAGCTCGCCTTCATCCGATGGTAGCTGCGCCTGCTCAGCCCGTCAGACGGGATCCATGGTTGGTGAAGTTCACGTTCGGTGATGGGGACTGGACACGCGAGCGTCCCATCCCAGCATCGCGACTTCGGCCACGTCTTCCAGCTCGGCACGGCTGGCGCCGTCGCGAGCCAGGATCGACATGCCGTTCTGGACGGTCTGGACGAAGCGGGCGAGCGCGTGGACGTCGAGCGACGCCGGGATTTCGTGGTCCGCAACGGCCCGGTTCAGGCGCTCCTCGAGGCGGTCGAGCGTAATTGCACGGGCTGATCGCACGAGATTGCCGAGTTCCAGGTGGCCTTCGCTGCCGACGGACGAGAGCGTCACCATGCAGCCGCTGGGAATATCGCCGGGATATCCCGTAAGCGCCGCAGCCGAATCCCAAAGCAGCGACCTGACCGCGTCGCGGGCCGTGGCGGCCGCGAAGAAGCCGGCCCAGACCAGCGCCTCGTAATTCTCGCGGTAATGACGCAGGGCTTCGGCGTAGAGCGCTTCCTTGGAGCCGAAAGCTGCGTACAGGCTGGGCGATCCGATGCCCATCGCCTCTGTGAGGTCGGTGATCGACGTCGCCTCGTATCCCTTGGACCAGAATAGGCGGGTCGCCTTCGCCAACGCGGTTTCGCGATCGAATGCGCGAGGCCGCCCGCGGCCGCGGCCCGGTGCCGCCACGTCGGTCTTCGGCGTCGGATCTGATTTTTGCATCGGTCGATATCTAAATCCGTTGACGAGCCTCCGCAAGGCGTCTAGGAATTCTGTGTCGATCGATACGTAATAAAGGCGCGGCGGGTGCAGAACCGGCGACACGACCTGTCGCTGCTCACCCGTACTCCGAAGCTCCCCGGCTTGAAGGAAGTGAGAAGGTGAAGGCCCTGAACCGCCAGATCGTATTGGCTGCACGCCCGAACGGCCACGCGAGGCCGAGTGACTTCGAGTTCGTCGAACGCCCGATCCCGGTCCCAGGGGACGGCGAGGTGCTGTTCCGCAATCTGCTGATCTCGGTGGACCCGTATCAGCGCAACCTGATGGGCAATGCGTCCACCGAACTGCCTCCGATTGATATTGGCCAGACCATGCCGGGCCCGACGGTCGCGGTCGTGGAACGGAGCGGAAATCCAGAATTCGCCGTGGGCGATCATGTCGTCAGTTGGTCAGGCTGGCGGGAGTACGGGCTTTCCGATGGCTCCGACCTCATGAAGGTCGATCCCGAGGCGGCGCCGCTGTCGACCGCGCTCGGCGTGCTTGGCCATACCGGCCTGACTGCATGGATTGGGACCACGAGGTTTCTCGATCCGAAGCCCGGCGGCACCTTCGTCGTTACTGCCGCGGCCGGATCGGTGGGTTCGGTTGCAGCGCAGATCGCGAAGCTGCGGGGCCATCGCGTCGTCGGCATCGCCGGCGGGCCTGAGAAGGTGCGCTATCTGAAGGAGGAGCTCGGCCTCGACGAAGCGGTCGACTACAAGGCGCCCGACTTCGCCGAGCAACTCGCCCGCGCATTGCCCGACGGCATCGACACGCTCTTCGAGAATGTCGGGGGGCGGCTTTTCGAGGCGTTGATGCCGTATTTCAACATGAAGGCGCAGATCGTCATCTGCGGCACCATCGCGCAATACGCGTTCCCCGGTGCTTCCGATGGTCCGAACCGTCTCCCCGAGTTGCTGAAGGCGTTTCTCTACCGGTTCATTGTCATTCGCGGCTTCTCGCTGACGGACCACTTCGACGCCTATCCCGAGTTTGCCGTGGAGATGAGATCCTGGGTGTCTCAGGACAGGATCAGGTACAGGGAGGAGTTCGTCGACGGGTTCGAGAACATCCCGGGCGCTTTTCTGAGGCTGTTCGACGGCAGCAACACCGGCAAGCTGATTGCGAGGCTTGGCTGAGGCCTGCGCCTGGCCCCGCTCAGGGATGGGTCGAACGATGGATCCCGCGGGTTGGCGCACCCGCAGCGCGTGCCCAATCGCTGGGCATCTGGCGATCTGCCCGTTTTTCGGGCCGCTGCGCACGCCGCAACCAGAAGCATAAAATTTGTGCAGTCATATTCGGCGCCGGCCGATGGCCGGCCGATGGTGGTATCCCGCCCGGCCGCGCCTGGGCCGCCCGGCGTACCGGCCGCGGGTCTCCGCCGCAACGCGGGCCCGCGATGGCATGCCTCTTGCTCCTGGACCCCGCGTCGGGCGGCGCGCCCGACCAACAAGCTGGGGGTCTGCATGTTCCTGAAAGACCGCGTTCTCGCCTTTGCATCGGGCGCCGCCCTGTCCGCCGCGATCCTGGCCGCCCCGATGGCTGCCCAGGCGCAGGAGACCATCAAGGTCGGCATCCTCCATTCGCTCTCCGGCACCATGGCCATCAGCGAGACGACGCTGAAGGACGCCATGCTGATGCTCATCGAGGAGCAGAACAAGAAGGGTGGCGTTCTCGGCAAGAAGCTCGAGGCGGTGGTCGTCGATCCCGCGTCCAACTGGCCTCTCTTTGCCGAGAAGGCGCGTGACCTCCTGACCAAGGACAAGGTCGCGGCCGTGTTCGGCTGCTGGACCTCGGTCTCGCGCAAGTCCGTGCTTCCGGTCTTCGAGGAGATGAACGGGCTGCTCTTCTACCCCGTGCAGTACGAGGGCGAGGAATCGTCCCGCAACGTCTTCTACACCGGCGCCGCGCCGAACCAACAGGCGATCCCGGCGGTCGACTATCTCGCCGAGAAGGAGAAGGTGCAGCGCTGGGTCCTTGCCGGCACCGACTACGTCTACCCGCGCACCACGAACAAGATCCTCGAGACCTACCTGAAGTCCAAGGGCGTCAAGGCCGAGGACATCATGATCAACTACACGCCGTTCGGGCATTCCGATTGGCAGTCGATCGTTGCCGACATCAAGAAGTTCGGCATGGCGGGCAAGAAGACGGCGGTCGTGTCGACGATCAACGGCGATGCCAACGTGCCGTTCTACAAGGAGCTCGGAAACCAGGGCATCAAGGCCGAGGACATCCCCGTCGTCGCCTTCTCGGTCGGCGAGGAGGAACTGGCCGGCATCGACACCAAGCCGCTGGTCGGCCATCTCGCGGCCTGGAACTACTTCATGTCGGTCGAGGATCCCGTCAACTCGGCCTTCATCAAGCAGTGGAAGTCCTTCATCAAGGACGAGAAGCGCGTGACCAACGATCCCATGGAGGCCCACTACATCGGCTTCAACATGTGGGTGAAGGCCGTCGAGAAGGCCGGGACGACCGCCCCCGACGCCGTGATCGACGCCATCGTCGGCGTGACCGTGCCGAACCTGACCGGCGGCTACTCGGCCATGATGCCGAACCACCACATCACCAAGCCCGTGCTGATCGGCGAGATCCAGGAGGACGGCCAGTTCGAGATCGTCTCGAAGACGCCGGGCCTGGTCGTCGGCGACGAGTGGTCGGACTTCCTGCCGGACTCGAAGGACCTGATCTCCGACTGGCGCGCCCCGATGGGCTGCGGCAACTTCAACGTGAAGACCGGGAAGTGCGGCGGCAAGGGAGCCTGACGCCGCCGCGCGCCGCCCGAGGGCGGCACGAAACGGGGGAGGCGGGTTCGCGCCCGCCTCCCCGATCCCCGGGGACCCCATGATGAACAGCTTGATCCGCCTGCTGGCCGGGCTCTGCCTCCTGCTCGCCGCCCAGGGCGCCGCCGGCCCGGCCGGCGCAGCCGATCTGGCGCCACTCGTCCGGATGCTGGGCGCGGGCGGCTTCGACGGCACCGAGCGCGCGGTGGCCGGGATGGCCGAGGCCGGGGAGCCTGCCGCCGTCCCGGTGCTGGAGGCGCTGCTGGCGGGCGACCTGCACGTCCGCAAGCCCGAAGGCGACGTGGTCGTCGCCCGGCGCCAGGGCGCCGAGATGGCGCTGACCGATCCGCTGAGCGGCGCATCGCTCGGCACGGCCGCGCCGGCGGTGGTGGACAAGATCCGCATCAACAACTCCCTGCGCCGCTCGATCCGCGCGGCCATCGGCAGCCTGACGCTGATGAGCCCGGATCCGCGCATCCGCCTGAACGCGGCCCACGCCGTCTTCAAGAGCCGCGACGCCGCGGCGCTCGAAACCCTCGATACGGCGCTCGGGCGCGAGACGGACGCATCCGTGAAGCAGGCCATGGCCGAGGCCCGGGCCTCGGTGATCCTCGCCTCGGCCTCGGCGCCCGAGGAGCAGAAGCTCGCGGCCATCGACACGCTGGGCGAGCGCGGCGACCGGGAGGTGCTCTCGCTCCTCACCGGGCTCTCGCGCGATGCGGCGGCTCCGGCCGCGCTGAAGCAGCGCGCGGCCTCGGTCGTCACCGATATCGAGCAGCGCATGCTGTTCTGGGACGCGCTGCAGAACCTCTGGTACGGGCTCTCCCTCGGCTCGGTCCTGCTGCTGGCCGCCATCGGGCTCGCGGTCACCTTCGGAGTGATGGGCGTCATCAACATGGCCCATGGCGAGATGGTGATGCTGGGGGCCTATTCGACCTTCGTGGTGCAGGAGGTCTTCCGCGCCTATGCGCCGCAGGCCTTCGACCTCTCGCTGCTGGTGGCCCTGCCGGTCGCCTTCGCCGTCGCCGCGGGCGTCGGCCTCGCCATCGAATGGACCGTGATCCGCAAGCTCTATGGCCGACCGCTCGAGACGCTGCTGGCGACCTGGGGCATTTCCCTTGCCCTGCAGCAGGCCGTCCGCTCGATCTTCGGACCGAACAACCGCGAGGTCGGCGCGCCGTCGTGGATGTCCGGCGCCTTCGAGCTCGGCGGCCTGTCCATCACCTACGGGAGGCTGTGGATCGTCGTCTTCTCCCTGGCGGTCTTCGCGCTGCTCGTTGTCGCCCTGCGCCGCACCTGGTTCGGGCTGACGATCCGCGCCGTCACCCAGAACCGACCCATGGCCGCAGCCATGGGCATGCGCACGCCGCGCGTCGACGCGATGGCCTTCGCCCTTGGCTCCGGCGTCGCCGGCCTGGCCGGCGTCGCGCTCAGCCAGATCGACAACGTCAGCCCCAACCTGGGCCAGGCCTACATCATCGACAGCTTCATGGTGGTGGTGTTCGGCGGGGTCGGGAACATCTGGGGCACGCTGGTCGGCGCGCTGGCGCTGGGCACCGTGAACAAGCTGCTCGAGCCCTATGCCGGCGCCGTGCTCGGAAAGATCTTCGTGCTCGTGCTCATCATCCTCTTCATCCAGCGGCGTCCGCGCGGGCTCTTCGCCCTGCGCGGCCGGGCCGTGGAGGCCTGAGATGCGCATGGTGCTTCCCGGCGGCCTGGACCGCAGCAAGCTGGTCCTGCCGATCCTGCTGCTGGCCGCGGCGGTCTACGTCCCCGTCGCCGTGCTGCTGATCCCCGAAGGATCGCCCTTCGCCCTGTCGGTCCACAGCGCAGGCCTGTTCGGCAAGTATCTCTGCTACGCCCTGCTGGCCCTGGCGCTCGACCTGGTCTGGGGCTACTGCGGGATCCTGTCGCTGGGCCACGGCGCCTTCTTTGCCCTGGGCGGCTACGCCATGGGCATGTACCTGATGCGGCAGATCGGTCCGCGTGGCGTCTATGGCCATCCGGTGCTGCCGGACTTCATGGTGTTCCTGAACTGGCAGGAGCTCCCCTGGTACTGGTACGGCTTCAACCACTTTCCCTTCGCGGCGCTGATGGTGCTGCTGGTGCCGGGGCTGCTGGCCTTCGCCTTCGGCTGGTTCGCCTTCCGCTCGCGCGTCACGGGCGTGTACCTCTCCATCATCACCCAGGCGCTGACCTTCGCGCTGCTACTGGCCTTCTTCCGGAACGACATGGGGTTCGGCGGCAACAACGGCCTGACCGACTTCAAGGAGATCCTGGGCTTCGAGCTGCAGGCCCCGGGCACGCGCGCGGCGCTCTTTGCCGCAACCGCCCTGGCCCTGGCCCTATGCTACCTGCTGGCGGCCTGGGTCGTGTCCTCCAAGGCCGGCAAGGTGATGACGGCCCTGCGCGACGCGGAAAGCCGCGTGCGCTTCCTCGGCTACGACGTGGAGCGCTACAAGCTCTTCGCCTGGACGCTCTCGGCCATGATGGCGGGCCTGGCAGGCGCCCTCTACGTGCCGCAGGTCGGCATCATCAACCCCGGCGAGTTCGCGCCCGCAGCCTCCATCGAGGCCGTGATCTGGGTGGCCGTCGGCGGGCGCGGCACGCTCACCGGCGCGGTCATCGGAGCGGTCATGGTGAACTTCGGCAAGAGCTGGTTCACCAGCGCCATGCCGGAGTTCTGGCTCTTCGCCCTGGGCGGCCTCTTCGTGCTGGTCACGCTGTACCTGCCGCGCGGCGTGCTGGGCCTCGTTTCGGACCTGTGGAGCCGCGCGGAAAGCCATCGCCGCCGGCGGCCGGACGACGTCCCGCAGGCGAGCCCCTGAGAGGAGGACACGGCATGGAATCGCTCCTCTATCTCGACGGCGTGACCGTCAGCTTCGACGGCTTCAAGGCGCTGAACGGCCTGTCGCTGGTCCTGCAGCCCGGCGAGATGCGGGCCGTGATCGGCCCCAACGGCGCAGGCAAGACGACCATGATGGACGTCATCACCGGCAAGACGCGCCCGCAGTCCGGGACGGTGCTGTTCGACGGCGGCACCGACCTGACCAAGCTGCGCGAGAACGACATCGCGACGCTCGGCATCGGGCGCAAGTTCCAGCGCCCCACAGTGTTCGAGCATCTCAGCGTCTGGGACAACCTGGAGCTGGCGCTGAAGGCGCCCCGCGGACCTTTCAGCACGTTGATGTGGAAGGCCGCCGCCGAGCACCGCGCGCGCATCAACGAGATCCTGGCGGTGATCCGGCTGGGCGACCGGCGAGACCGGCTGGCCGGCGGCCTGTCCCACGGCGAGAAGCAGTGGCTGGAGATCGGCATGCTGCTGGCCCAGGAGCCGCGCCTTCTGCTGGTCGACGAGCCCGTCGCCGGCATGACCGACGCCGAGACCGAGCAGACGGCGGCGCTGCTGCGCGACGTCGCCGAGACGCGGTCGGTGGTCGTTGTCGAGCACGACATGCATTTCGTCAGGGCCCTGGGGGTGAAGGTGACGTGCCTCCACGAGGGCTCGGTGCTGGCAGAGGGATCGCTCGATTCCGTCAGCGCCAACCAGCAGGTCATCGACGTGTATCTGGGACGCTGAGAATGCTCGAAATCCGGTCCGTCGACCTCCATTACGGCGCCGCCCAGGCGCTGCGCGCCGTCTCTCTCGACGTCCGCCCCGGCGAGGTCACCTGCCTGCTCGGCCGCAACGGCGTCGGCAAGACGAGCCTGCTGCGCGCGATCGTCGGCCATCGCGCCATCACGCGGGGATCCATCCGTTGGGAAGGTCAGGATCTGGCGCGCCTCCCGCCCTTCGAGCGCGCGCGCCGCGGCATCGCCTACGTCCCCCAGGGGCGCGAGGTCTTCCCGCTGCTCAGCGTGCGCGAGAACCTGCTGACCGGGTTCGCGCCGCTCGGCCGTGCGGATCGGACCATCCCCGACACGGTCTTCGAGCTGTTCCCGGTGCTCAGGACCATGCTGGCGCGCCGCGGCGGCGACCTGTCGGGCGGGCAGCAGCAGCAGCTCGCCATCGGCCGCGCGCTGGTGACACGCCCGCGGCTCCTCGTGCTGGACGAGCCGACGGAGGGCATCCAGCCCTCCATCATCAAGGACATCGCGCGGGCCATCGCGTATCTGCGCTCGCGCGGCGACATGGCGATCCTGCTGGTCGAGCAGTATTTCGACTTCGCCCGCGAGCTTGCCGACCGCTGGGCGGTGATGGATCGCGGCGAGGTCGTGCTGTCCGGCGACAGGGACGGGCTGGAGGGCGAGGAGGTCCGCCGGCACCTGACGGTCTGAGGGCTTGTGCTGTGAGCCCTGCATGGTTGAATAGGCCGTCCGTCCCGCGCGGGAGAAAGTGATTGCCCGTATCCGTTCCCGCGCCAGCCAGGCTCCGGGTCCATGGCACCGCCGAGGTCGCTTTCCGTCATGCCGACGGGGCGTCGCGCCTTGCGCATCTCTACCAGCACGACCCACTCAAGGTGCTGTTCCCCACCGTCCCGGCGGGCGAGCCGCCCTGGGCGGTGCTGGTGACGACCTCGGGCGGCATGGTGGGCGGCGACCGGCTCGACGTACGGGCCGAGGTGCGCGACGGCGCGGAAGCCCTTGTCACCACGCAGGCAGCCGAGAAGGTCTACCGCTCCGCGGAGCCCGACTGCCTGATGGAGGTGGCGCTTGCCGCCGGGCCCGGCGGCGCCCTGGAATGGTTGCCGCAGGAGACGATCCTGTTCGACCAGGCGCGGCTCCGCCGTACCACCCGGGCTGATCTCTCGGGCGATGCGCGGCTGATGGCGGGCGAGATGCTGGTCTTCGGGCGCACCGCCATGGGCGAACGGTTTCGCCGGGGCCTTGCGCGCGACGCCTGGGAGATCCGGCGGGATGGCCGCCTGGTCTGGGCCGACGCCCAGCACCTGGACGGGGGCTGCGCCGCGGTGCTGGATGACCCCGCCTGCTACGGCGGGGCGGTCGCGACCGGCACGATCCTCTGCGTGGGGCCGGGCGCGGCCGGGCTGCTCGACAGGGCGCGGGACCTGCTGGACGCGCCGCCGGACGGTGTCCGGGCTGCGGCCGGCATCGTCGAGGACATCCTGCTGGTGCGCTGGCTCGGCCGCGAGGCGCGGGCCATGCGCGGCGCCTACGGCGCCTTCTGGGCGGGCATGCGCGAGGCGTTCCTGGGGCGCCCGGCGCGGCTGCCGCGGCTCTGGCATGTGTGATCGGGCGGGCTGAACGGAATAAGAAGGGGAGGCGGGAATGAACCTGACACCGCGCGAGAAGGACAAGCTGCTGGTCGCCATGGCGGCCGTGGTCGCGCGTCGGAGGCTGGAGCGCGGCGTGAAGCTGAACCATCCCGAGGCAGTGGCGCTGATCACCGACTTCGTCGTGGAGGGCGCGCGGGACGGCCGCTCCGTCGCCGAGCTGATGCGCGACGGCGGCACCGTGCTCTCGCGCGAGCAGGTGATGCCCGGCGTCGCCGAGATGATCCACGAGATCCAGGTCGAGGCCACCTTCCCCGACGGGACGAAGCTGGTCACCGTCCACAACCCGATCCGATAGGGGAAGGCCATGATTCCAGGCGAAGTCATCACCGCTCCCGGCGAGATCGTCCTGAACGACGGCCGGCCGACGGTCACGCTCGACGTCTCGAACACCGGCGACCGGCCGATCCAGGTCGGATCCCACTATCATTTCGCCGAGACCAATCCGGCGCTGTCCTTCGACCGCGCGAAGGCGCACGGGCACCGGCTGGACATCCCGGCCGGCACGGCCGTGCGCTTCGAGCCCGGCCAGGTGCGCAGCGTGACGCTCGTGCCCTATGCCGGCGGACGGATGGTCTTCGGCTTCAACGGCAAGGTGAACGGGAGCCTCTGAGCCATGGCGCACCGCATCGACCGCGCGGCCTATGCCGCCATGTTCGGACCCACCGTGGGCGACAGGGTCCGCCTCGCCGACACGGAACTGGTGATCGAGGTCGAGGAGGACCGCACGATCTACGGCGAGGAGGTGAAGTTCGGCGGCGGCAAGGTGATCCGTGACGGCATGGGCCAGTCCCAGGCGACGCGCGCGTCCGGCGCCGTGGATACCGTGATCACCAATGCCCTGATCCTCGACCACTGGGGCATCGTGAAGGCGGATATCGGGATCCGCGACGGCCGCATCTCGGGCATCGGCAAGGCCGGCAACCCCGACGTCCAGCCCGGCGTCACCATCGTGGTGGGGCCGGGGACCGAGGTGATCGCCGGCGAGAACCGCATCGTGACGGCCGGGGGCATCGACAGCCACATCCACTTCATCTGCCCGCAGCAGGCCGAGGACGCGCTCTACAGCGGCCTGACCACCATGCTGGGCGGGGGGACCGGCCCGGCCGCCGGCACCGCTGCCACCACCTGCACGCCCGGCCCCTGGCACATCGCGCGCATGCTGCAGGCCGCCGAGGGAATCCCGATCAATCTCGGCTTCTTCGGCAAGGGTAACGCGGCCCGGCCCGAGGCGCTGGTCGAGCAGGTGGAGGCGGGGGCCTGCGGCCTGAAGCTGCACGAGGACTGGGGCACCACGCCGGCCGCCATCGACACCTGCCTTTCGGTCGCCGAGGACCTGGACATTCAGGTCGCGATCCACACCGACACCCTGAACGAAAGCGGCTTCGTCGAGCACACCATTGCGGCGTTCAAGGGCCGCACGATCCACACCTTCCACACGGAAGGGGCCGGCGGCGGCCACGCGCCGGACATCATCAAGGTCTGCAGCCTCGCCAACGTCCTGCCGAGTTCGACGAACCCGACGCGGCCCTTCACCGTGAACACGGTGGACGAGCATCTCGACATGCTGATGGTCTGCCACCACCTCGACGCACGCATCCCCGAGGACGTCGCCTTCGCGGAGAGCCGCATCCGGCGCGAGACCATCGCGGCCGAGGACGTGCTGCACGACCTGGGCGTCATCTCCATGATGTCCTCGGACAGTCAGGCCATGGGCCGGATCGGCGAGGTGATCACCCGCACCTGGCAGACCGCCCACAAGATGAAGGTGCAGCGCGGTCCGCTGCCCGAGGACGGGGCCGGCAACGACAACTTCCGCGCAAAGCGTTACGTCGCCAAGTACACGATCAATCCCGCCCTGGCCCACGGCATCGCCCGCCACGTCGGCTCGGTCGAGGTCGGCAAGCTCGCGGACCTCGTGCTCTGGTCGCCGGCCTTCTTCGGCGTGAAGCCCGAGATGGTCCTGAAGTGCGGGACCATCGCCGCGGCGCTGATGGGCGATCCCAACGCCTCGATCCCCACGCCGCAGCCCGTCCACTACAGGCCGATGTTCGGGACCTTCGGCCGGTCGCTGCAGGCGAGCGCCGTGACCTTCGTCAGTGCGGCCGCCGCGGACAGCGGCATCGCCGGCCGGCTCGGCCTCGCGCGGATGGTGCTGCCGGTCCAGGGCTGCCGGAGCGTCCGCAAGACCGACATGGTCCACAACGGCGCGACGCCCGACATCCAGGTGGATCCCGAGACCTACGAAGTCAGGGCCGACGGCGTCCTGATGACCTGCGAGCCGGCCGAGGTGCTGCCTCTGGCCCAGCGGTACTTCCTGTTCTGATCCATGGTGTGGTCCATGCGATGTCAGCGACCCGTTAACCCTGTCATGGCATGCTGCTCGGGAATCCGGGGCAGGGGCGGGCATGATCGGCGTCTTCGATTCGGGACATGGCGGGCTGACGGTCCAGCGGCGGCTGGCCGAGACGTTTCCGGCGCTGTCCTTCCTCTATCTCGGGGACCACGCCAATGCACCCTACGGGCCGCGCACCGGCCCCGAGGTGCTGGAGCTGACGCGTGCCGGGGTGGACCTGCTGTTCGACCGCGGATGCCGGTTGGTGATCCTGGCCTGCAACACGGCGGCCGCGGTCGCCCTGCGCAAGCTCCAGCAGGAATGGCTGCCGGAGCGTGCCCCGGGGCGCCGCATCCTGGGCGTGCTCGTGCCGACGGTCGAGGCGATTACCGGCGCACCCTGGCGTGTCGAGACGCCGCCGGTCGGACGCGTCCAGGACACGCGCACCGTCGCGATCTTCGCGACCCAGCGCACCGTGCTCAGCAACTCCTTCCCGGTCGAGATCGCGAAGCGGGCCCCGGCCTTGCGCGTGGTCCAGCAGCCCTGCCCGGAGCTCGCGGGCGCCATCGAGGCGGGCGCGCCGGAAGCTGCCCTGCGCACGCTGGTCGCGAGCTACGTGGACGAGCTGCTTCACCGGCTGGGCGGTCGGATGCCGGATTCGGTGGTGCTCGGCTGCACGCACTATCCGCTGGTGGCGGGGCTCTTCGCGGACCGGCTGCCGGGAGTGCAGGTGCTCTCCCAGCCCGACCTGGTGGCGGAGAGCCTGGCCGGCTATCTGGAGCGGCGGCCGGAATACGCCGGCCGGGATGGGGGCGAGGGCGGTGGCGTCCGGCGCTTCCTGACGACGGGAGACCCGGCCCGGGTTTCGGCCCTGGCCCAGCGCTTCTTCGGCCGTCCCATGGCCTTCGAGCCCGTGCGCGCCGCCGCCGCCTGAGGAGGCGGCAATGACGCTCCGCCGGGCCGTCTCGGTGGAGCCCGCGGGCTCCTGGTCCGCGCCCGAGCCCGTGCGCGCGGCCACGCTGGCCTTCGACGAGCGTCATCGCCGCCGCATCCTGCTGAAGGACGACGCGGGGGAGCCGTTCCTGCTGGACCTCGCCAAGGCCGTGGTGCTCGGCGACGGAGACGGGCTGCGGCTCGAGAATGGCGGATGGCTGCGGGTGCGCGCGGCTGCGGAGGACTGTGCCGAGATCCGCTGCCCGACCCCGCGCGAGCTCGCCCGCATAGCCTGGCATCTCGGAAACCGGCACCTGCCTGTTTCGGTGGGGGAGGGCGTGCTGCTGTTCCGCTGGGATTCCGTGATCGTCGAGATGGTGCAGGGCCTCGGGGCCGAGGTGCGGCGCGTCAGTGCGCCGTTCACGCCCGAGGGCGGCGCCTATGGTGGACACCAGGACCATGGACATGACCACGGCCCCGGCCATGGCTGACGGGGCGCCGGGCCTTCGGGGCGAGAGCGCACGGCAGTCGCTGCTCCGCCTGCTGACATGGCTGAGCCCGAGCTTCCCCACCGGCGGCTTCAGCTACAGCCATGGCCTCGAATATGCCGTGGAGGAGGGGCTTGTCGCCGAGTGGCGCAGCCTCGCCGGCTGGGTCTCGGCACTGGTCGAGCACGGGGCGGGGCGCACGGATGCAGTCCTTTTCTGCACGATCCACAACGCCGTCGCGACGGACGACGCCGGGGCCTTCGATCGTGCCGCCGAGATCGCCGCAGTGATGCGCGGCACCCGCGAGCTGGCGCTGGAGAGCACGGCGCAGGGTGCGGCGTTCCTGACCACGCTCCGCGCCGCTTGGCCGGACCCTGCGCGGGAGGCCTGGGCAGACCGGATCGCGGCCTCCGGGCGGGAGGCCACGCATGCGGTCGCCGTGGCGCTTGCCGCGGCGGCGGCAGGGATCGCGCTGGCGCCGGCGCTCGCAGCCTTCCTGCATGCCTTCGCGGCCAACATCGTCTCGGCCGGAGTGCGGCTGGTGCCGCTCGGGCAGACCGACGGGCAGCGCGCTCTCGCCGCGCTCGAACCCGTGGTGCTGCGCTGCGCTGCGGCCGCGCCCCTCATTCCTCTGGACGATATCGGCGGGCGCGCGCCGCTCGCCGACTGGACCTCGCTTCGCCACGAAACTCAATATACGAGGCTCTTCAGATCATGACCGAGCATTCCCACACGGGACCCCTCAGGGTAGGGATCGGCGGGCCGGTGGGCTCCGGCAAGACGGCGCTGACGGACGCGCTGTGCAAGCGGATGCGGGACGGCTGGAACGTCGCCGCGATTACGAACGACATCTACACGAAGGAGGACGCCGAGTTCCTGACCCGCAGCGGGGCCTTGGCGCCCGAGCGGATCATGGGCGTGGAGACCGGCGGCTGCCCGCATACGGCGATCCGGGAGGACGCCTCCATCAATCTGGCGGCGGTGGACCAGATGATCCGGCGCTTCCCGGACCTGGAGGTGATCTTCATCGAATCCGGGGGGGACAACCTGGCCGCCACCTTCTCTCCGGAACTCGCCGACATCACGATCTACGTCATCGACGTCTCTGCCGGCGACAAGATCCCGCGCAAGGGCGGCCCCGGCATCACCCGGTCGGATCTGCTGGTGATCAACAAGATCGACCTGGCGCCGCTGGTCGGCGCGAGCCTGGAGGTGATGGATCGGGACGCGCGCCGCATGCGCGGCGAGCGACCGTTCCTGTTCACGAACATGAAGCAGCGCCAGGGCCTCGAAGAGATCGTGTCCTTCATCGTCAGGGCCGGCGGACTTCCCGCGGAACGCGAGCGGGCGGGGTAGGCCTGGAACCCCCGCGCGCGCCGGATGTTCTTGGCCTGAGATCAGGAATCAGGAGGACACCGGTGAGCCAATCCAGTCAGAACGTCCAGGGCCTCGAGCGTTGGGCCTCGATCCTGGGCGGGGGCGCCCTCGCGGCGCTCGGCATCCGCCGCGGATCGGTCGGGGGCACGCTGATGGCCCTTGCGGGTGGGGTCCTGCTGGCGCGCGGGGTGACCGGGCACTGTGCGGTCAAGGCCATGATCGAGGAGGGGCTGCCGGACATGACCGGCAGCACCGACGAGAACCTGATTCCCGACGAGTTCGACGAGGAGGGGGAGCACACCGCGGCGATCACGCGCGATCGCGAGACGGACAAGCGCGACCGGCCCTGGAACAAGGTGGACGAGGCCTCGGATCAGTCCTTCCCCGCGAGCGATCCGCCGAGCTACTACCCCGCCAGCGCATCCTGAGGACGCCATCCCGAAGGGCCCCGGCCGGATCTTCCGGCCGGGGCCCTTCGCGTTTCAAGCGCAGGGCGCAGGCGCTGATGCAACTCTATTACTTCAGTGCAGGTGCGAAATTGCGCTCATTCCTTGGCATTACCTCTGTAACCGTGATATTGCGGTGCGGCATAAAAAGATCCCGCAGTTGTTGGGACCAGGAACGAGGCAACGCGAGTTCCATCTGGAACTCCTTATATTAGGAGCAAAATCATGGCGATCGAGAAGGAAGTTCCCAAGAAGGCTGGAGACACTGTGCGTGTTGGTGCGGATGCCGTGTCCGGTCAGGCGCGCGACGCTATCGATACTCTGCGCGAGACGGTGTCGGTCGGCGCCGACGCCAGCCGGACCGCTGCCGGCGCGGCGGGCCAGACGGCCGAGCGCGCGAGTGCTGCGACCCGGGACATCACGACCAAAGCCGCCGAGACTACGGGCCGCGTGACCGAGGAGGCCGCGCAGCGCTTCGGGCAGTTCTTCAGCGCATCGGCGCGCGTCTCGGAGGAGGCCGCCCAGCGTACCCAGCAGACCGTGGATGCGCTCCTGCAGACCAGCTCGGTGGTGGGCGAGGGCATGCAGGCGATCATGCGGGAATGGGTTAACTACGCCCAGGGCGCCATGCAGCGCCAGGCCGACGCGGTGAACGAGATCCTGAAGGTCCGCAGCGTCCAGGATCTGCTTGCGATCCAGACCGAGCGTGTCCGGCGCGAGATGGAGCAGCTTCTCGACACCTCGACCCGGATCTCGGAGCAGGCCGCCAAGGCATCCAGCGAGGCCTATGGCAAGCTGCACAGCCAGGCCGAGCAGGGTCGCCGCGCCGCCTGACCACGGCCGGCCGGGCGGCCTGCCCCGGACCGCACCGGCTGCCGTTTTGAAGGCGCCCCGTCCAGGCGGGGCGCCTTCCTGCGTTTCAGGCCGCTTCCTCCGGGACCAGCCAGTCGACCAGGACCCCTCCGGCCTCGGCGCCCAACGCCTCGTGGAGCGGTGGCAGGATGCGGCCCAGAAGGTCGTCGAGGCGCCAGGGCGGGTTCACGATCAGCATTCCGCACCCGTTGAGCCGCGTATGCGTGTCCTCGGGATGGATCGTGATCTCGGCGCGCAGGATCTTGGGAATCCCCGCCGCGGCGACCGCCTCTTGGAAGCGCCAGACGGCCGGCCGCTCCTTGACGGGATACCATAGCGCCTTGATGCCGCCGGCCCAGCGCCGGTGCGCCAGCGTCAGCCCCTCGGCCAGGCGCGCGAATTCGTCCGTGGCCTCGAAGGGCGGGTCGACGAGCACCAGGCCCCGCTTCTCGCGCGGGGGGAGGTGGGCCTTGAGCGACTGGTAGGCATCCATGTGGTGGACGGCAACCTGCCGGTCCCGGGCGAACTCGGCCTTCAGGGTGCGGACGTCCTCTGGATGCAGCTCCACCAGGGTCAGCCGGTCGTCGGGCCGCATCAGATGCCGCACCACGCGCGGCGAGCCCGGATACCAGCGCGGCGTACCCGCGGCCCCGGAGTCGAGCGCGCGCACGGAATCGAAATAGGGGCCGAGCTCCGCAGGGAGCCTGTCCGCCGCCTCCAGCACCCGCGCGATCCCCTGCCGCCATTCGCCGGTCTTTCCGGCTTCGACCCCGGCGAGGTCGTAGCGGCCGATGCCGGCATGGGTGTCGAGAACGTGGAAGGGGGCGGGCTTCGCCTTCAGGTGCTCGACCAGCAGGGCGAGGATTGCATGCTTGAAGACGTCGGCGAAGTTCCCGGCGTGATAGGCGTGGCGGTAGTTCATGACCGCAGATGTAGGCCGGCCGCCCGCGTGAATCCACATAACCCTTCGAACCCGCCGCAAGCTCCCGCACGGCCAGGTGAAATTTACGATAGATTTACACAGAACATTCGTTCGGTCGCCTAGGGTGGGCCCTCGTTGTCGTGAGGGGGCTTCATGCGACCGGAAGAAATCCAGACGCTCCTGTCGAGCAAGTCGATCGCGCAAAGGGCCGCCCTGGCCGACCGCGCGGCGAGGGAACTCGACCATCCCGAGGTTCTCGAGCGCTCCGCGGCGGAATGGATCGTCCGGGCGCTCGTCGAGGACGTCAGCGAGTTCGTGCGCGCGGCCCTGTCCGAGGCGGTCTGCCGCAGCGAGACACTGCCGCGGGACGTGGCGCTCCAGCTTGCGTTCGACCTGAACGCCAGCGTGGCGGCACCGATTCTCGAGTTCTCGCGCGTGCTCACGGCCGAGGACCTGATGCGGCTGATCCTGGCCGTGAACAACCAGGCGCGCTGCGCGGTCGCGCGGCGCCCGGACCTGGAGCCGCGACACGTCTCGGTCCTGATCGAGCGCGGGAACGACGCCGTGCTGGCAAGCGTGGCCGGAAATCCGGAGGCGCCGCTCGACCATGCCAGCTTCGATGCGCTGCTTGCGCGCGCCCGGGAGCACACGGTCCTGCGGCTGGCGCTGCGCGGGGGCCTGCCCTTCGGCGTCTTGCGCAAGCTGCTCGACACGCTCGTGCGCCATTTCCAGGACGTGCTGTCGCGCCGGCCGGTGGTTCCGTCCGAGGCGCGCGCCCTGCTGATCGACGCCCGTCAGCGCACCCTCCTGCGCATCGCCCAGGAGCTGAACGGGCCGGAGATGGAGCGCTTCGCCTCGCTTCTCTTCGCCGCCGGCGAGCTGAAGCCGACGCTGCTGATCGCAGCCTTGCGGGCGGGGCCGAGAGCACTCTTCGAGGCCGGCATCGCGCTGCGCGCCGGCCTGCCCTCGACGCGGGTCCGGTCCCTGCTGGCCGATCGCAGCGGCTGCGAAGTCCTGTGCCGGCAGGCCGGTCTGCCGCAGCCGCTGATCGAAGGCCTCTGCGCCGAGCTGGCGCGGACCTGAAGCAGCTCGAGGTTCGTCCTGAACCTCAAGCCGATCCCAGCTCTTCGAGGTTCGGACGGATTCGCGCGTCCGGTCTCCGCTCCGGATCGCGATCCACTCTGAACTCCGCGCCGGCCGACGCGGCAAAAAAGAAGGGGCCGTCCGCGCCGTGGCGCGGGCGGCCCCCTTTACGCTGGGGGTCAGGAGCCAGCGTCTCAGTCGAGGGCGAGCAGCGCGACCTGGTGCTCGCGGAACTTCCGGCGCGTCTCGGGTGCGATGGCGGGCCGCTCCTGGCCGCCACAATCGGCGCTGTCCAGGAGCTGCGCGCTGCGCGGCTCGAGCTGCATGAGGTGCTCGTGGATCTTGCAGGTATACGCCACGCGCTGGGCGCGGGTGCCGCCCTGATAGCGGCCGATCGCCTTCGTCCAGCTCCCCATCTCGCTGCGCAGCCGCTTCAGGTAGCGGGCGGCGTAGAAAACGTTCTCGCGGGGGTCGAGGATCCGGTCGGCAGGCTTGAAGGCGTGGGCGTGGTAGGTGACCGAGAGTTGCATGCAGCCAACGAAGAGGCTGCTCTTGAGCCGGCCCGAGCCGTCGCGCAGGTGCCGGCGCGCCTCGTCGATGCTCTCGGGGCTGACGGAGCGTCCGTCATGGTTGATCGCGAAGGGTCGGGGCTTCCCGGACATGCCGGTTTCAACCAGCGATACGGCCAGCAGGAGGCCCGAGGGGAGTTCGAACTGACGCTCGGCCTCCAGCGCATGTTCGGTACACGACGGTGCCGTATTGGCCGTCGCGGCCGGGGCGGGGGGTGCGGCAGCTTCCGCGGGAGCGGGCGCCTGGCGCTTGGTCGGCTGGCTGGCGGGTGCCGGCGCGGCGGTCAGGGCGGTCGCGGCGATCGCGACCATGCCCAACAGGCCCCCGCGGAGCGTGCGCCCGAGGCGCGCAGTCGAATTCATGGGTGAACCCCCCTTGTCGTGTCACCCGCTTGCGCGCGGGCACCGGCCCCTGGGGCTCGGATTTGACCAACCGGACGCCGATACCGTTACGGCGCCCGCCTCCTCGGTTTGGCGCCGCTCCGTGCGGCGCCGATGCCTGTGCCGCCCCATGCGGCACGGGGGGAGTTTTCCCGTAAAATGCCGGGGGCGTCAACCGTCGAGGGCGGGTAATTCTCCGCAAGGGTGCACAGGGGGTTACGGAGAACCTCCTACGGCTTCGCCCGGTTGGAGTCCCGCGAACGTTGCGCATGGCGGCGCCCTGGCGCATATGTCCCGAAAGTGCGGTTTCCCTGGTGATTCCCGAGATCTCGATGGCTTCTCCGACCAGTCCCGGCCAGGATGCGCTGGCTGCCGCCCATGCCCTTGCGGAAGCCGGGAATCCCAAGGCTGAGGCGGCTTACAGGGGCATTCTTCAAGCTGATCCCGCCGATGCCGAAGCCTTGGGCGGCCTGGGCTTCTGGCTCGCCGCGGCTGGGCGTCCCCGCGAGGCTGCCGAGGCGTTGCGCCGTGCGGCCTGGATCGATACCGGAACGATGCGGTGGCTGCGCGCCTGGGCGGAGGCCGAGGAGGAGGCGGGGCGGATAGCCGAAGCGGCCGAGGTGCACGGGAGGATTCTCGAAAGGCGGCCCGACGACGCGGTCTCGCACCGCAAAATCGGTGATTTTAGGCGAATCACCGGCGAATCGGGCGATGCCGTCCGCCACTACCGCGAGGCGCTTCATCTCGACCCCTCGGACAGCGCGGCGCTCCTTGGCCTTGGCGGACTGCTCGTAGAGACCGGCGATGCCGTCGCCGCGCTGGAGCTTCTGCAGCCGCGGATGCGCCGAGATCCCGACGACCTGGCGCTCGTCGCCCTGGCCGCCAGGGCCTGGGCTGCGGTCGGCGAGCGCGGGAAGGCCATGGCCCTGGTGGCGCGCGCCCTCGATCTCGATCCAGAGGACCCCTTCGGCCTGCGCGGCCTCGCAGACGCGCTCGCGACCGCCGACGCGCTGAGCCCGGCCTTCGTGCGCGGACTGTTCGACACCTACGCCGATCGCTTCGACAGGGACCTGCTGGGCCGTCTGGACTACCGCGCGCCCGCCATCCTGCGCGAGGCCACGGCGCCGCTGCTCGCCGGGCGGGGCGAGCTGGACGTGCTCGACATCGGCTGCGGCACCGGCCTTGCCGGCATTGCCTTCAGGGACGCCGCGGCGTTCCTGGAGGGGAGCGACCTGTCGCCCCGGATGGTGGACAAGGCCGCCGCTCGGGGCATCTACGACCGGCTGGAGGTCGCGGAGCTGCGGGACTCCCTCGGCAGGCGCCCGGCGGCCCGGGATCTCGTGATAGCCGCCGACGTGCTAGTCTATCTCGGCGATCTCCACCCGGTCTTCTCGGCGGTGGCGGAGGCGCTCCGCCCCGGGGGAATGCTCGCCGCCACCGCCGAGCGTCTGGAGGGGGAGGGATTCGTCCTGGGCGCGACGCGCCGCTACGCCCATGGCGAGGCGCATCTGCGTGCGGCCGCCGCCGCCTCGGGGCTGGAGGTTGCGATCCTGGACCATGCCGTGCCGCGGCGCGAGAAGGGTCAGCCGGTGCCGGGCTGGGTATTCGTGCTCAGGAAGCCGGGCTGACGGCAGGGATCCAGCGGATCAGCGGGCCGGCCGCGCCCTCGACCACCCACTCGGCCAGCAGGTCGCCCGTGCGGTCCGTCTCCAGTGATGCCCAGCCGCGACCGGCCAGGAAGCGCCGGCCGTCGGCCTCGGGAAAATCGGAGAAGGACAGCTCCAGACCGTCCCGCACGATCTCGGCGGTGCGGCCGGCGCGCTCAAGCGTCTCGGCCCGGGGGGCAGGGACGGCTCCGTCCATGGCCGGCAGCGAGACCTGCCAGATCTCGTGGTCGGGCCCGCGCAACGTCGCCAGGCTGCCCAAGCCCCAGCCACCGCCCACCAGCGCAATCCTGGCGCCGGAACGGTGCGCATGGTCTCCCAGCAGCCTCAGGAGCCGCATCCATCCGGTCTCCCTCGCTTCGCTCCGCCAGCTCCCCTCGATCCGGGTCGAGGATCGGAGAAGGGCCCCGATTCCCCCGATCCGCGGCTCCAGCGGGGGCGGGGCGCAGATTACGAGCAGCAGGCGGTTGTCCACGAGGCGGTCGAGCCGGGCAGGCAGCCCACGCCAGGCGGGCTCGATCAGCGGATCGGGGCCGCGGCGAACGGTGAGGCCGAGCAGCCCGACGCCACCCGCGGCGAGATCCCAGCCGGAGCCCGGTTGATCGCCGACCTCTGGCGACCCCGCCTGGAGGCAGGCGGCGGCTCGATCCGCCTCGGCCAGGACGCCGCGGACGACGGGGCTGGCGGCCAGCTCGGCAGGCAGGGCGTCCCAGTCCTCGCCGCGGTCGGCGGTGCCCGGCGCCATGGCCGAGGGGACGCTGGCATGCAGCGCGGCCAGTTCGGGCCGGCGCCATGCCCGCAGGTAGCAATCCGCCAGGGTGGCGCCGGCCTCGGCCGTCATCTCGGCCGTGAAGGGCAGGGCGGCGCGCTCGCGCCATGCGCGCGCGCTCCATGCCGCGAGGATCGGGCCGGCGGTCCAGACGGCGCGCGCGTCGGCCTGCCCGCCGGCGCGCAGCATGAGATGGAAGGGGTTGGCCCGGTGCGCGCCGTTGAGCCGCGACCAGGGGCCGCCCGGCGGAGGGCCGGCACCGTCGGCCAGGGCCGCGATGCGGAGGCGGCCATCGCGCGCGGGAACCTGGAACCACCAGCGCTCGCCGCTCGGGAACCCGTAGAGCACGCGGCGGTCCGCCGCCTCGCGGGCGACGGCGAAGTCGAAGCGCCAAAGCGTCAGGCCGCCGACGGTGCCCACATGGCGCGGCGGGATCGGCAGCAGCACGCCTTCGGCCCCGAGGTCCGGCGGCTCCGCCTCGTCCTCGGCGGCGAACAGGGCCGAGACGCGCCAGCGCTCCTCCTGGACGCCGCGGAAGAGCAGAATGGGGCCTAACGCCGGGCGCCAGCCCCGTCGGGCCCGGGACCGGGGCGGCGACGCGGGCATGGGCAGCCTCAGGCCTTCTGTTCCCAGCGGCCGCGATCCGTCTGCTGCCAGTAGGACAGGGCGTGCCCGCCGTCCTTCAGGCGCTTCCAGCGCTGCCGCGCGGCGGCGACGGCCTCGGGATCGTTGCCGTCGAAAAGGTCGCAGATCCTCTCGTAGAGCTCGGGGGAGCCGGTCTCCGCGCCGTCGATCAGGAACAGGACCTGCGCGCCGTTCGGATTCTCCTCGGTGTCGCTGAGCCAGACCGGCTGGTACTCGGCGTCGCCCTGGGCGGCCGTCCCATGCGGCAGGAAGCTGCGGTCGTCATAGGTCCACAGATGCTGGTCCATGGCCTCGACGCGCTCACGGGAGCCGGCGAGCACGACGGCCCGCCAGCCCCGCTCCAGCGTCTTCTCGAGCAGCTCGGGAAGCGCCTGCTCCAGCGGCTTGCGCAGGAGATGATAGAACCTGACCTCAGTCATCCCTCGTAATGGTCGGCCACGAGCCGGTCCAGAAGCCGCACGCCGTAGCCCGTGCCGCCCTTGGGGACGGTCGGCGCGTCCTTCTTGGACCAGACCACGCCGGCCACGTCCAAATGGGCCCAGGGGATGTCGCGCACGAACCGCTTCAGGAACTGCGCGCCGACGATCGAGCCGGCATTGCGGCCGTCGCCGATGTTCTTCATGTCGGCGGCATCCGAGTTGATCATCTTGTCGTAGGCATCGCCCAACGGCATGCGCCAGAGCTTCTCCCCGGTGCGGCTGCCCGCCTCGATCAGCTGCTGCGCCAGGGCGTCGTCGTTGGCGAAGAGGCCGGCCTGCTCGGCGCCCAGCGCCACCAGGATCGCGCCGGTCAGCGTCGCCAGGTCGATCATGGCCCGGGGATTGAAGGTGTCCTGCGCGTACCAGAGCGCGTCGGCGAGCACCAGGCGGCCCTCGGCGTCGGTGTTCAGGACCTCGATGGTCTGGCCGGACAGGCTGCGCACGATGTCGCCGGGACGCTGGGCCGTGCCAGAGGGCATGTTCTCGACCAGCGCCACGACGCCGACCACGTTCGCGCGCGCCTTGCGCCCGGCGAGAGCGCGCATGGTGCCGACCACGGCGCCGGCACCCGCCATGTCCCACTTCATGTCCTCCATGCCCGCCGCAGGCTTGATGGAGATGCCGCCGGTGTCGAAGGTGACGCCCTTGCCGATCAGGGCCAGCGGCCGCGCGTCACGGTCGGCGGCATTCCGCCACTGCATGGTGACCAGCCGCGGCGGGTTCTCGGATCCCTGGGCGACACCGAGAAGCGCGCCCATCCCGAGCTTGCGCATGCGCTTCTCGTCGAGGACGTCGACCTCGACGCCGAGCTCGGCGAGCTGCTCGCAGGCCTCGGCGAAGGCCACGGGCGTCAGCACGTTGGCCGGCTCGCTCACGAGGTCCCGGGTCAGGAACACGCCGTCAGCCACGGCGTCGAGGAGCGGCCATGCCTTCTTGGCGCCGCCGGCATCGCGCGTCAGCAGGGTGATGCGCCGCAGGGTCGGCTTCGTCTCCGCCTTCTCCTTGGTCCGGTACTTGTCGAAGCGGTAGCACCGCAGATTCGCGCCGAAGGCGACCTGCGCCGCGGGATGGTCGACAGCCGGTGCTCCCTCGGGCAGCTCGACCAGGATCGAGGCCTCCGCCGGTCCGCGCGCCAGCGCCGCGTAGGCGATGCCGCCCGCCGCGGCCAGCGCCTGCTCGTCGACCTGCTCGGGCTTGCCGATTCCAACCAGCAGGACGCGGTCGAGCTCAGTCCCGCCGGGCGCCAAGAGCGAGAGCGTCTCCTCGGCCTTGCCGGAGAAGCGAGCGGTCTCCATGGCGCGGCCGACGGCGCCGCCGGTGATCCGGTCGAGCTCCTGGCCCAGCGCGCCCAGCCTGCGGTCGGCGGCGACCAGGATCGCAAGCGTGCCGGCCTTCGGCAGCGCGGCGTCGGCGAAGTTGAACTTCATGCGTCCGTTTCCCCATTTCTGTCCCGGCGGCGGCGGCGGGCGGTTGTTGAGTCGAGCGCCGGGAATCGATAAAGAACACGGGCCGCGTGCTGTCAAGCCGTGCGGCCCGCCATCACGGCGCCACCTTCGACGGCCAGCGTCGGAGGCATTGGCCCGACCGGCCGGCGTCTGCGACCACGGATCCATGAACAAGCTTTCGCGATATCTGCTGCGCCACTTGGCGGTCACCATGGTCTTCGTCACGCTCGGCCTGACCATGGTGATCTGGCTGACGCAGTCCCTGCGCCTGATCGAAATCGTGATCGAGGGCGGGGCGCCGCTGTCGCTGTTCCTGCGGCTGATGGTCGTGACGCTGCCGACCTTCCTGTCCATCGTGCTGCCCATCGCGACGGTGGCAGCGGTGCTGTTCACCTACAATCGCCTGCTGATGGACAACGAACTGGTGGTGATGCGCTCCATCGGGCTGAGCCCGGTCGACCTGGCGCGGCCGGCGCTGCTGCTGGCCGCCGCCGTCGGCTTGGTCTGCATGGCGCTGACGCTGTGGATCGCCCCACTCGCCTCGCGCGAGCTTGTCATGCTGGAACGTCTGGCGCGCAACGGCTACTCAGCGGCCCTGCTGCGCGAGGGCGTGTTCAACCAGGTCGACGAGGGCGTGACCGTCTATGTCCGGCGTCGCGAGCCCAACGGCGAGCTGTGGGGCCTCGTGATTCACGACAGCCGCATCAAGGAGCGGCCGGTCACCCTGATCGCGGAGCGCGGCGTCGCGAGCGAGGGACCCGACGGCGGCCAGCGGGTCCTGGTCTTCGACGGCCAGCGCCAGTCGGTCGACCGCGCGACGGGCCGGCTCTCGGTTCTCTATTTCGACCGCTACGCCCTGGACATCGTCTCGCTCGACCGCTCGGGCCAGCCGCGCGTTCCGGACCCGCGGGAGCAGTCCCTGGGCGAGCTGCTGGATGCCCGCGACAGCGCCGGCGATGCCGCTGTCCGGAACCGCCTCGTCGTGGAGCTGCACCAGCGGCTCAGCGCGCCCTTTGCCTCGCTCGCCTTCGCGCTCGTGGGCAGCGTCGCGCTGCTGACCGGCGAGTTCAACCGGCGCGGCCAGGTGCGCCGTATCGTCGCGGCGGCGCTGCTGATCGTCCTGCTGCAGAGCCTGAGCCTCGGCGCATCGAACCTGGCCGCCAGCAACCCCGCGCTGCTGCCGCTGATGTGGGTCCTCGCGCTGGGCCCGGTCGCGCTCGGGCTCTGGGCGCTGCTGCGTCCGCGCCTCCAGCGGCCGCCGCATGCGGCCGCGGCGCCGTAGGAGGTCCGGTTGGCGTTCCCGAGAACCCTCTCGCGCTACATCGGCCGGCAGTTCCTGGCCTGGTTCCTTGCGCTGCTCCTGGTGATTCTCGCGATCATCCTGCTGCTGGACATCGTCGAGCTGCTGCGCCGCGCGGTCGGCAAGCCCCAGGCCAATTTCGCCATCGTGATGCAAATGGGGCTGCTGAAGCTGCCCGAGATCGGACAGCAGGCATTCCCCTTCGTCGTCCTGTTCAGCGCCATGTTCACCTTCTGGCGCCTGACCCGGAGCCAGGAGCTGGTCGTGGCGCGCGCCGTCGGTGTCTCGGCATGGCAGTTCCTGGCGCCCGTGCTGGTGCTGGCGCCACTTGTCGCGGTCATACAGGTGACGGTCATCAATCCGCTGGGGTCGATTCTGGTGGCGCGGTACGAGCGCATGGAGGACTTCTACCTCCGCGGACGGCAGAGCTCGCTGGCGGTGGGGCAGTCCGGTCTGTGGCTGCTGCAGGGCGCGGACGAGGAGCGCTGGCTGATCCACGCCGAGCAGGTGCGGCCCGGCACGCTCGAGCTGCAGGGCGTCACGATGATCCGCATCGAGGGCGACGAGCAGGTGCGCGAGCGGGTCGACGCGCCGGTGGCACTGCTGCTGCCTGGCCGGTGGGAGATCCCGTCGGGCTGGCTGAACCGGCCCGAGATGCCGACCCAGGCTGTGACCGACTACCGCGTGCCGACCACGCTGACCTTCGAGCGCATAGCAGAGGGGCTCGCGGCGCCGCGCACCATGGGTTTCTGGGCCCTTCCGGGATTTATCAAGACGCTGGAGGCGACGGGCCTTTCGGCCGTGCGGCACCGGCTGCAGTACCAGTCCCTTTTGTCGCAGCCGCTCCTGTTCTGCGCGATGGTCCTGTTCGCCGCTGCGTTTTCATTGCGCCAGACGCGCCGGGGAGGCACTCTCCTGATGGTCGCCGGCGGGGTGGCGACCGGGTTCGTCCTGTTCGTGCTGACCGATGTCGTGCTCGCCTTCGGCATATCAGAGACCATCCCGGTGGTCCTGGCCGCGTGGGCGCCGGCGGTCGCCAGCCTGCTGATCAGCATCGCCGTGCTGCTGCACCTGGAGGACGGATGATGCCCGGCCTCTGCCCCGACCCGAACCGCCAGTTCACGAGCCAGAAGCCGATGCCTGCAAACCTTCCGAAGTGCCTGATCCGAATTCCCGTCGCTGCGGCCCTGCTGGCTGCGGCGGCACTGCCGGCATCCGCCCAGTTCACGTCGCCTGCCACCCGCTCCGCCCAGCCGCCCGCCGTCGCCCGGCCCGCGGCGCCCCAGGCTGCTCCCCAGGCTGCCCCTCCGGCCGCGCCGCAGGCCTCGCGCCCGGCCGCTCCGCCGGCGGCTGCCGCGCCCGCGCCGGGCGCGCCGCCGACCGCCATGCTGCGGCCGCCTCCGTCCGGCGCGCCGTCGATGGTCGAGCGCATCGCCGCGGTGGTGAACGACGAGATCGTCTCGCTGTCCGACCTGGAGGCGCGGCTGCAGCTGGCCCTGCTCTCTGCCGGCCTTCCGGACAGCCCGGAGGCCCGCCAGCGCCTTGCGCCCCAGGTGCTGCGCCAGCTCGTGGACGAGCGCCTGCAGCTCCAGGA
Organism: Arenibaculum pallidiluteum; assembly: GCF_017355985.1. Classification (GTDB taxonomy): domain Bacteria; phylum Pseudomonadota; class Alphaproteobacteria; order Azospirillales; family Azospirillaceae; genus Arenibaculum; species Arenibaculum pallidiluteum. The sequence goes on along the minus strand of NZ_JAFIQU010000001.1, from coordinate 82,607 downwards.
GGCGAAGCGGCTGAACGTCCGGGTCACGGACAAGGAGCTGGACGACCGCCTGGGCCGCCTGGCCCAGCAGAACCGCATGACCCAGCAGCAGATGGGCGACTTCCTGAAGGCCCGCGGCATCTCGCCGGTCACGCTGCGCGAGCAGACGCGCGCCGTGATCTCGTGGGAGAAGCTGATCCAGCGGCGCCTGCGTCCGCAGGTCGAGATCGGTGACGAGGAGATCGACGCCTATCTTCAGCGGATCCAGGCCAATGCCGGCAAGCCCGAGTACCTGGTGGCCGAAATCTTCCTGGCAGTCGACTCCCCCGAGCAGGACGAGGAGGTCCACCGTCTCGCCGACCGCCTAACCGAGCAGATCGTCGGCGGCGCGAGCTTCTCTGCCGTCGCCCGCCAGTTCTCGCAGTCCGCCGTGGCGGCGCAGGGCGGCGATCTCGGCTGGGTCCAGCAGGACCAGCTCCCGGGCGAGCTGGACCAGGCGCTGCGCCAGCTTCGTCCCGGCCAGATCTCCCGCCCGATCCGCGGCATCTCGGGTTATCACCTGCTGATGCTGCGCGACCAGCGGCTGGTCTCGGCCGGCAACCCAGCCGACGCCAAGGTCACGCTAAAGCAGCTCCTGCTGCCGCGCGTCGCCAACCAGGACGCCGAGGGGCTGCGTGCCGAGGCCGAGAAGCTGCGCCCGCAACTTACCGGTTGCGAGGCCATGGGCGAGAAGGCGACGGCGCTGGGCAGCCCCCAGTCCGGCGATGCGGGTACGCTGCGCCTGGGCGACATGCCCCAGGAGCTGGCGCAGCTCGTCGCCGGCCTGAACATCGGCGAGCCGAGCCCGCCGCTGCTGAACGAGTCCGGCGCGATGATCGTCATGGTCTGCGGGCGCGAGCTGCCGGCGGGATCCCTGCCGTCCCGCGAGGAGGTCCTGGCCGTCCTCGGCACCGAGCGGCTGGACATGCTGCAGCGGCGCTGGCTGCGCGACCTGCGTCGGTCCGCCTTCGTGGACGTTCGCGTGTGACCGGATGGGAGCGGCCGCTCGCCCTGACCATGGGCGAGCCGGCTGGGATCGGGGGCGAGATCGCGTGCATGGCCTGGCTCGACCGGGCGCGTGCCGGCGTTCCTCCCTTCATGCTGCTGGACGATCCCGAGCGGATCGCGGCGCTGGCGCGCGCCGTCGGCTTCGACGTGCCCGTGCGCGCCGTCGGGGATGCCGAGGAGGCGGTCGCCGTCTTCGGCACGGCCCTGCCGGTGTTGCCCCTGGCGCTTCCCGCCGCCGTGACCCCGGGACGGCCCGACCCCGCGAACGGCGGCGCGGTGATCGGCAGCATCGACCGTGCGGTCGCGCTGGCCAGGGCAGGCGAGGCCTCGGCCGTCGTCACAAATCCGATCCAGAAGAGCGTCCTGTACCAGGCGGGATTCAGCCATCCCGGGCATACCGAGTACCTCGCCCACCTCGCCGGCGGGACCGAGACGGTGATGATGCTGGAGGGCGGCGGCATACGGGTCGTGCCGGTGACGATCCATGTCCCAATCGCAGCCGTTCCCGGAATGCTTACGACGGCGCTGATCCTGCGCACCGCGCGCATCTTGGCGCAGGCGCTCCGGCGCGATTTCGGGATCGCCGAGCCGCGGCTGGCGCTCGCCGGGCTTAATCCCCATGCCGGCGAGGCCGGTACCATCGGGCGCGAGGACGTCGAGGTGATCGCCCCGGCCGCCGAGGCCCTGCGGGCCGAGGGGATCGCCGCCAGAGGTCCGCTGCCGGCCGACACGCTGTTCCATGCCGGCGTGCGGCGTGATCACGACGCCGTGCTGTGCATGTACCACGATCAGGCGCTGATCCCGCTGAAGACGCTGGATTTCGACGGCGGCGTGAACGTGACGCTGGGGCTGCCCTTTGTGCGGACGTCGCCGGACCACGGCACGGCGCTCGGCCTGGCGGGCACGGGCCGCGCCAGCCCCAGGAGCCTCGTCGCGGCGCTGAGGACGGCGGCGCGCCTGGCCGCGACGCGCGCCGTGGCCCCGGCATGAGCGAGGACTCGGACGCCATAGACGCGCTGCCCCCGCTGCGCGAGGTGATCGCGCGGCATGATCTCGGCGCGCGCAAGGCGCTCGGGCAGAACTTCCTGCTGGACCTGAACCTGACCGGGCGCATCGCGCGCGTGGCGGGAGATCTCGCGGACGTGTCGGTGATCGAGGTGGGGCCGGGCCCGGGCGGTCTGACGCGGGCGCTGCTGAAGACCGGAGCGCGCGAGGTCGTCGCCATCGAGCGCGATCCCCGCTGCGTCGCGGCCTTGCAGGACTTGATCGCCGCCGCCGGGGACCGCCTGCGCATCGTCGAGGGCGACGCGCTGGAAGCGGATCCGGAGGCTCTCGTCGCGGCGCCGCGGGCGATCGTCGCGAACCTGCCCTACAACGTCGCGACGCCGCTCCTGCTGGGCTGGCTGAGGCGCATCGACGCCTTCCGCAGCCTGACGCTGATGTTCCAGAAGGAGGTCGCCGACCGCCTGACGGCGCCCCCGGGCGGCAAGGCCTACGGGCGCCTCTCCGTGATCGCGCAATGGGTCGCCGAGGTGAGGCCGGCCTTCAACCTTCCGGCCCAGGCCTTCGTGCCGCCGCCGAAGGTGATGTCGACCGTCGTGCACTTCACGCCGCGGCCAGGGCGCGAGGAGGCCGACTGGCAGGACATGGAGCGGGTGACCGCCGCCGCCTTCGGTCAGCGGCGCAAGATGCTGCGCGCGAGCCTCAGGTCGCTGGGCGATGCCGAGGCGCTTCTGGAGGAGGCCGGCATCGCCCCGACCGCACGCGCGGAGGAGGTTCCGGTCTCCGGCTTCGCCGCGCTCGCCCGGGCCTGGGCCGCGCGGCGCTGAACGCCGCCGTCAGGCGTCCAGTCCCGCCTCGAGCTTCCGGATGAAGTCCGCGAGCCCGACTTGGCGCTTCCGCTTCAGCCGCTCGACCTCGATGATGCCCTGCACGGTGGCGAGCGTCTCGTCCACGTCCTCGTTCACCAGGACGTAGTCGTAGTCCTTCCAGTGTGAGATCTCCTCGGGCGCCTTCGCCATGCGGCGCTGGATCACCTCGTCGCTGTCCATGGCGCGGGCCTTCAGCCGGCGGGCCAGCTCCTGGTACGAGGGCGGCAGGATGAAGATCGAGACGAGGTCCTCGCGCGCATTGGCGACGAGCTGCAGGTGCCCCTGCCAGTCCACGTCGAAGAGCACGTCGCGGCCCTGGGCCAGGCTGTCGCGCACGGGCCCTGCCGGCGTTCCGTAGTAGTTGTCGAAGACCTGGGCCCATTCCAGCAGCTCTTCGCGCTGGACCATGCGCTCGAAGGTCTCCTTGTCCATGAAGTGGTAGTCGATGCCGTCGGATTCGTTGGCGCGCCTGGGCCGGGTGGTGACGGAGATCGACAGCGACATCGAGCCGTCGAGCTGCAGGAGCTTGCGCGAGATCGTCGTCTTCCCCGCTCCGGAAGGCGAGGACAGCACCAGCATCATGCCGCGCCGCTTGCCGTCGCCGATGATCGGGCGCTGGAACTTGACCTTGGGGGGCCGAATCATGACGGTCTCGCTCATTCGATGTTCTGGGTCTGCTCGCGCAGCTGCTCGATCACGGCCTTGAGGGCGAGGCCGGTGCGCGTCAGCTCCACGTCGGTGGACTTGGAGCACAGCGTGTTGGCCTCGCGGTTGAATTCCTGGCAGAGGAAGTCGAGCTGACGTCCCGTCGCTCCGCCGTTGCCCAGCATCTCGCGGGCTGCGGCGATGTGGGCGCGCAGCCGGTCGATCTCCTCGCGCACGTCGCCCTTGGAGATCAGAATCGCGGCCTCCTGCGCGAAGCGCTCCTCGGACAGGGCGGGCACCATGTCCAGCAGCGTCCGGATCTGCTCGCGCAAGCGCTCGCGCAGCGCCTCGGGCTGGACGGCGGCGCAGCGGGCCGCGGCGGCGGTCAGCTGCTCGATCTCGTCGAGCTGCTCTTCCAGCACGCCGCGAAGACGTTGGCCCTCCGCCATGCGGACCGTGGCGAGGCGGTCGAGCGCCTGCTCGAGCCCCGCCAGGAGTGCGGCGTCCAGCGCGGTCCGGTCCTGCTCGGTCTCGGTCTCCTCGACGGTCTCGATGACCCCTCGCACCGACAGCAGCCCGTCCAGGCGGGGCGGCTCGACCCCCGACGCCTCGAGATCCCGGCCGAGCGCCAGCAGGCTGTCCAGGAGCTCCCGGTTGATGCGGAGCTGGGGCGGGGCGGACGGCCGTGTCGCCTGGAGGTTCAGGGTGACGTTGCCGCGCTTGAGCCGGGCGGCCGTTGCCAGGCGAGCCTGCGGCTCCAGCCCGTCCAGGCCCTGCGGCAGGCGGAATCGGAGGTCCAGCCCCTTGCCGTTGACGCTCTTCAGCTCCCAGGCCCATTGCCAGCCGGCATGGGTCCCTTCGCTCCGGGCGAAGCCGGTCATGCTGGAGACCGGGCCTCCGCGGCCCTGACTGCCTTCCTTCGCCGCCACGCCATCGTTCCTTTCCCAGGAGGGTCGGCCCTTATAGCCTCTGACCCAGTCACACAACAAGACGCGGCGCCGGCTTGGCGCAGGGAGGCGGCGGCCATGCGGGATCCCAGGAGCATCGTCATCACCGGCGGGTCGAGCGGCCTCGGCGCAGCGCTTGCGGAAGCCTACGCCGCGCCAGGCATCGCGCTGGCGCTGACCGGCCGCGACGCGGCGAGGCTAGAGGCGGTGGCCGGCCGCTGCCGCGCGGCCGGCGCCGAGGTCCGGACCGCGGTGCTGGACGTGACCGATCGGGATCGGCTCTCTGACTGGCTGGCCTCGGTGGACGCGGCTGCCCCGGTCGACCTGGTGATTGCGAATGCCGGCATTTCCGGCGGGAGCGGGGATGGCGGCGAGACGGGCGAGCAGGCGCGCGCGATCCTCGCCACCAATGTGATGGGGGTGGTCGACACGGTGATGCCTCTGCTGCCGGCGATGCGTGCGCGCCGGCGCGGGCAGGTCGCCGTCATGGCCTCGCTCGCCGGCTTCGCGGGGCTTCCCAGCGCGCCCGCCTACTGCGCAAGCAAGGCCGCCGTGCGGGTCTGGGGTGAGGCGTTGCACGGCGCCGTAGCCCATGATGGCGTCGAGGTCTCGGTCATCTGTCCGGGCTTCGTGCGCACGCCGCTGACCGCCGTGAACCCGTTCCCGATGCCCCTGCTGATGGACGCGGGGAAGGCGGCCGCGGTGATCGTCGCGGGCTTGGCGCGGGGCCGCGCCAGGATCGCCTTTCCCTGGCCGACCTATCTCGCCGTGAGGCTCCTCTCCGCGCTGCCACCAGGGCTGGTGGGATGGCTGCTGCGCAGGGCGCCGGCGAAGCCCGAACTCGGTCGCGCCGACGTCGGCGGGCCATGACGGGGCCTCTGGCCACGCGGAAGACTGCCCTGTTCCACACGAAAGTAGTAACGCTTACGGCGTGGAGAAGGGGAGTAATTCCGGAGGTCTTCATTTTGTCCGTGGGAGTACGTCTTCCACTCTCTTAGTCCCGGGGCGAATATTTACTGGTCGTTAACCCGGTGCATGGCGATATGGGGTCACGCAAACGGACCCAAGCAAAGGAAAACGGTCATGTCGATGGTTCCCGCCGCCGCCCGCCTCCAGGTTGCCACCCTCACCCATGTCGGTCTTCTCGAGCGCTTCATCGAGCTGACCCAGGCGGAGCTGGACCGGGCCGAGGACTCCTTCACCCGCGAGAGCCTGGCCGAGATGATCGAGGCGATGCGCACCGACCTGCGCGGCCACACCATGCTGATGAGCCGGATTCCCGCCGCCGAGATGGCCTGCGCCTGAGGACGGCACGGCGGGCGGCCGGGTATCGTGGCCCGGCCGCGGGGACGGAGGAGGGACAGGTCCGCGGGCGCCGACGGCGCTCAGGCGGGACCGGCCTCCGCCTGAGCGGCCTCGAGCGTCTCCTGGGCTTCCATCCAGGTCTCCTCGGCCGCCGCGATGCGCTTCTCGATCTCGCCGAGATCGATCTGAAGCCGGGTGACCTTCTCGGAAGGTCCTGAATAGAGGGCGGGATCGGCGAGCTTCGCCTGGATCGCCGCCTTTTCCTTTTCCAGTTTCGCCAGCAGCTTCTCGGCCTCTTCGGCCTTGCGCCGCAGCGGCGCCAGTGTAGCCCGCAGTTCCGCTGCCGCCCGGCGCTGGTCCTTGCGCGCCACGGCGGCGCGCGCGCCGTCGGATCCGGCTGCGTCCCGCGCCTCCGCGCGGTCAGCGCGCGCCCGCTCCAGCAGCAGCTTCCGGTAGTCGTCCAGATCGCCCTCGTAGGGCCGGCAGGTGCCGCCGTCCACGAGCCACAGCCGGTCGGCCGTCAGAGAGACCAGGTGCGGGTCGTGGCTGATCAGGATGACCGCCCCCTCGAAGGCGTTCAGCGCCTGGACCAGGGCCTCGCGGCTGTCGATGTCCAGATGGTTCGTCGGCTCGTCCAGCATCAGGATGTGGGGCGCGTCGCGCGTCATCAGCGCGAAGAGAAGCCTCGCCTTCTCGCCGCCCGAGAGGGACGAGATCCGCGTCTCGGCACGTTCCTGCGGGAAGCCGAAGCGTCCGAGGTGGGCGCGGACCTTCGTCTCGGGCTCCTTCGGCATCCAGGCCTGGGCCTGTTGCAGCGCCGTCAGCGCCGGGTCGAGCTCGTCCGTCTGGTGCTGGGCGAAGTATCCCACGCGCAGCTTCGGGGATCGGCGGATCTCGCCGGCCAACGGGGCCAGCCGACCCGACAGCAGCTTGACCAGCGTCGACTTGCCGTTGCCGTTGGCGCCGAGCAGCGCGATGCGGTCGTCCTGGTCGATGCGCAGGTCCAGCCCGCGCAGCACCACCCTGTCGCCGTAGCCGCCGACCGTGCGCTCGAGCTGGATCAGCGGCGGCGCCAGTTCATCCGGCGAGGGAAAGTCGAACCGGACGGTGTGGTCTTCCTCCAGCCCCTCGATCGGCTCCATGCGCTCCAGCATCTTGATCCGGCTTTGGGCCTGCCTGGCCTTGGAGGCCTTGTAGCGGAACCGGTCGATGTAGCTCTGGATGTGCTTGCGTGCGGCTTCCTGCTTGGCGGCCTGGGCGGCGATGCGCTCGCGGTTGGCGCGTCGCGTGCGCTCGAACTGGTCGTAGCCGCCGGCATAGGTCACCAGCTTGCCGCCCTCCACATGGACCGTTGTCGTCGGCACCTTGTTGAGGAGCTCGCGGTCGTGGCTGACCATGAGGATCGTGTGCGGGTAGGAACGGAGATAGTTCTCCAGCCAGATCGTGGCCTCGAGGTCCAGGTGGTTGGTGGGTTCGTCCAGCAGCAGCAGGTCCGGCTCCGCGAACAAGACCCCGGCGAGCGCCACGCGCATGCGCCAGCCGCCGGAGAAATCCCGGCTGGGGCGGAGCTGGGCCTCGGCGTCGAAGCCGAGCCCGGCCAGGATCTGCGCCGCCCGGGCCGGCGCGGAATGGGCCTGAATGTCGCCGAGCCGGGCATGCACCTCGGCGATGCGTTCCGGATCCGTCGCGGTCTCGGCCTCCGCCAGCAGGCGCGTGCGCTCGGCATCCGCGGCCAGCACCGTGTCCAGCAGCGACATGTCCGAGGCCGGGGCCTCCTGCGCGACGCGCCCGAGGCGCGCTCCTGCGGGAACCGAGATGCCGCCCCCGTCCGGCGCCAGCTCGCCCCCGATGAGCTTCAGCAGCGTGGTCTTGCCGGTGCCGTTGCGGCCGACCAGGGCGACGCGATGGCCCTTCGGGATCGTCGCCGAGGCCCGGTCGAAGATGACCCGGCCCCCATAGCGGAAGGTGAGATCGTTGATGTGCAGCATGGGGGTCCGTTGGTAGCACGCCCGCGCGGGGCGGTAGAAGCGCCGTCCACCGCGGTGAAAGAGCCGGTTGCCGGTCCTCGGCCCGGCGTATATAACGCCGCGACTTCGCGAAAGCACAGGAGCCCAAGATGGCCGTCGAACGGACTTTGTCCATCATCAAGCCTGACGCCACCCGCCGCAATCTCACGGGCAAGATCAACGCCCGCTTCGAGGAGGCGGGCCTGCGCATCGTCGGCCAGCGCCGCATGCGCCTGACCCGGCAGCAGGCCGAGCAGTTCTACGCCGTCCATGCCGAACGCTCCTTCTTCGGTGAGCTCGTCGAGTTCATGATCTCGGGCCCGGTCGTGGTCCAGGTCCTCGAGGGCGAGAACGCGGTTGCCCGCAACCGCGAGATCATGGGTGCCACCAACCCGGCCAATGCGGCCCCGGGCACCATCCGCAAGGACTTCGCCGAATCGATCGAGGCCAACTCGGTCCACGGCTCGGACAGCCTGGAGAACGCGCGGACCGAGATCGCGTTCTTCTTCGCCGAGATCGACATCGTTGGCTGATGCGCCGGTGCCGCTTGGCGGCGCCGTCCTTCGCGGGCTCCGGCGGCCCGGCATGGTCCTCGGCCGGGCCATGCCGGCGCCGCGTGCCGGCTGTTAGACGTAGCCGCCGACCAGCGTCACCGCCGAGCCGCCGAGCCCGGCCTTGAAGTGCTCGATGCCCGGCGTCCGCACGTTGAAGCCGCCGAGATCGAGCCACTTCGTGCCCTTGGCGCGCAGCTCCAGCACCGCCCTCCAGAGCAGCAGGTTCTGGGCGCGATGCGGGCGCCCCTCGGGCGCCGTCCAGCCGATCTGATAGGTTGCGGCCGACCCGTGCCGCAGGAAGAGGGCGCCCGCGACCGGCCGGCCTCGCGAGACCGCCCGGAGGATCAGCGGGCGGTCCGCCTCGCCCTGCGAGACCTCGTAGAGGACACGGATCACGGCCGGCGAAGGCCCACGATACCCGCGCGCCGCCATGTCGGCGGCGTGCAGTTCCAGCAGCCAGTCCCGATGGTGTCCGTCGCGGTCGATTTCGACCTCGAGTCCGGACCGCTCGGCTTGGCCGAGCTGGTTGCGCCACGTGCCGGAGAGGCCCGCCCTCAGAGCTGCCGGTTCGGGCGAGAGGTCGATCCAGTGTGTCCGGTAGCCGTCTTCACGCCGGCGGAAGCCAACGGCGTGCAGGCGATCCCGGTTGGCCGGCGTGTCCGGCAGCTCCGGATGGAAGGTGAGGGGGCGCCCGCGAAGCAATAGGTAGCGCCGGCGCAGCATGCCGAGGACGAGCTTCAGCATCTCGCCGGGGATCTCGTCGTAGATGAAGACCGGGCCCCTGTGGATGCTACAGACGGCGAGACCCAGGGGCAGGCGTCGCCGCTGGACCTGGACAAGCCCGATGGGCTTGGACCCGAAGCGTATGATGCCGAAATCGGCGGCGAGGCCCTCGGTGCGCGCCACGGCGGCCGCGTACTGCCAGGACTGCAGCAGGGTCGGCCGCCGGCACGCACCGAGCATCAGGTCCCACTGGGATTGGGAGCATCCGTTCCAGTCGATCTGGAACGGGTTGAAGGGGACCGGTCTCAGAGCAGGAAGATCGCCATCAGGACGAGCACGGCGATGACGGCGACGACGCCGTACTGCGAGACCTTCATGAAGCGGTCGTAGAACGCGACGTGCTCGTTGTACTGGGCGTCGCGCCAGATCGGCTGCTGGTCGTCGGTGGTGGCCATGTCTCGGGTCCCCTCTTTTGGATCGTTGCGGATTTAGGCCGATGCCCGTGCTTTGGCAAGCGCCCCGTTGGGATCAGGCGGCCGGATTGAGGAGGCCTTCCGGCGCGGGCGCCGGCGCCTCGATTGCGACGCGCTCGCCGGCGACGCGGGCGCGTCCCTCGGCGATCAGGCGAACGGCCAGCGGATAGATACGGTGCTCGGCCGCCAGCACCCGGGCGGCGAGCCGCTCCGCGTCATCCCCCGGTACCACCGGAACCGCGGCCTGCGCCAGGATCGGGCCCTCGTCCATCTCGGGGCGGACGAAATGGACCGTGCAGCCATGGAAGCGCACTCCGGCCGCCAGGGCGCGGGCATGGGTGTCCAGCCCCTTGAAGGCCGGCAGCAGCGAGGGGTGGATGTTCAGCAGCCGGTCGCGCCAGCGCTCGACGAACCACGGCGTCAGCAGGCGCATGTAGCCGGCGAGGCAGGTCAGCTCCACCCCGGCCCCGGCCAGGGCGGCATCGATCGCGCGCTCGTGCGATTCGCGGTCGGCGAAGGCTTCGTGCGGAACGATTCCGGTCCCGAGGCCGACCGCTTGCGCCCGCGCGATGGCCTGGGCGCCGGGCCGGTTGGACAGGACGAGCGCGATCTCGGCCGGAAAGGCCGGGTCCGCGCAGGCATCGATCAGCGCCTGGAGATTGCTGCCGCGACCGGAGGCGAGGATACCCAGCCTCAGGCGGCCCACGCGGCCTCCGCGCCCTCGATGCGCACGCGCTCGCCGGCGGCCTCGGTCACGGTGCCGATGCGGTATACCGCCTCGCCGCCGGCGGCCAGCGTCCGCTCGGCCTCTGCAGCCCGGTCGGGCGGGCAGACCGCGACCATGCCGATGCCGCAGTTGAAGGTGCGGGCGAGATCGCCCGTCGACAGCTTCCCCGCCGCAGCCAGCCAGCGGAAGACAGGCAGCAGAGGCCAGGCGGCGGCATCCAGCGCGACGCCCAGCCCCTGCGGCAGGACGCGCGGGATGTTCTCGACGAGGCCGCCGCCGGTGATGTGGGCAAGGCCGCGAATCGAGCCGTCGCGCACCGCCGGAAGGACCGAGCGGACATAGATCCGCGTCGGGCGCAGCAGCGCCTCGCCGAGAGTGATGCCCGGCTCGAACGGGGCGGGATCGTCATAGGCCGCGCCGGAGGTCTCGGCCACCCTGCGGACCAGGCTGAAGCCGTTGGAATGCACGCCGGTGGAGGCCATGCCGAGCACCACGTCCCCGGGCCTGATCGCGGCGCCGGTCAGGACCTGGTCGCGCTCGACCGCACCGACCGCAAATCCCGCGAGGTCGTAGTCATGGCGCGCGTAGAGGCCGGGCATCTCCGCGGTCTCGCCGCCGATCAGGGCGCATCCGGCCTGCCGGCAGCCTTCCGCGATTCCTGCCACGACGGCGCGGCCAGTCGCCACGTCGAGCTTTCCGGTTGCGAAATAATCCAGGAAGAACAGCGGCTCGGCGCCCTGGACCACGAGGTCGTTGACGCTCATGGCGACGAGGTCGATGCCGACGGTGTCATGCCGGTTCGCTGCGATCGCGACCATCAGCTTGGTGCCGACGCCATCCGTGGAGGACACGAGGATCGGGTCGGTGTAGCCGGCCGCCTTCAGGTCGAAGAGTGCACCGAATCCGCCCAGCCCGGCATCCGACCCGATGCGGGCCGTGGAGCGCGCCAGCGGCTTGATCGCCTCGACCAGGGCGTTGCCGGCATCGATGTCGACGCCGGCGGCCTTGTAGGCATCCGCTGCGTCATGAGGTTGAGTGCTGATGGCGTCCTCGCGCGGGCTGTACTATAAACCGGGCCGTTCCCACGGGGGCCGAACATACAAGAATCGGAAGGCATTGCAATGCTCCAGAGCCGCCCGCCCGGGCGTTGCACCCCGGTGATCCCCGCGCTTTTCCTGGCTTTCGCCCTGGGCATGGTGCCGATCCGCGCGGCGCTTGCGCAGGCGCCCGCGCCGGGCCAGCAGCTCTCGGGCGCGCAGATCGCCCAGGAGGCCTATGCGGTGCGCGACGTCGATGTCGACGTGACCGCCGCGAGCGCCGCCGCGGCCCGCGACGACGCGATCGCGGAGGCGCAGCGCAAGGCCTTCGCGACCCTGTATCGGCGGTTTGCCAGTGGCAACCCGCCCGCGGTGGGCGATGCCCAGCTCGCGTCCCTGGTCCAGGGCTTCGAGGTCCAGCGCGAGCGCAGCTCCAGCGTGCGCTACGTGGCGACGCTTACCGTGCGCTTCCGCCCTGCGGCCGTCCGCACGCTGCTGACGGAGCGCGGCGTCGCCTTCTCCGAGCCGCCGTCGCGGCCCTTCCTGGTGCTTCCGGTGACGCGGGTTGGTGGCCGCCCCGTGCTGTGGGAAGACCGGACACCGTGGCGCGAAGCCTGGGAGAACGCCGTTCCGGGCGGATACATCCCGATCCAGGTGCCGCTCGGGGAGCTCGCAGATGTCTCCGACGTCACCGCGGATGAGGCGCTGTCGGCGGACCGCGCGAAGGTGGACGCCATCGCGGCGCGCTACGGCGCGGGGGACGTGCTGATCGCCATCGCTGACCTGCCGGCCTCGGGCGAGCCCAACCCCGCCGCGGCCTCCACGGTCGCGCTGCGCCGCCTGCCGGTCGCTGGCGCCCCGTCCGATATGACGGTCCCAGTCCCGGCCGCGCCCGGCAGGACCGCCGGGGAGTTCTTCGCCGGTGGCGTCGCGGTCGCCCTCGCTCGGGTCGAGGAGGACTGGCGCCGCGGCGCGGTGCCCCAGTCCCGCGAGGAGCGGGTGCTGCGCGTCGCCGTGCCCATCGGCCGGCTCGACGACTGGGTCCAGACGCGTCAGCGGCTGGCCGCCACGCCGGGCGTCGCACGCATCGACCTGAAGAGCCTGAGCCGCAGCCGCGCCGATCTGGAGCTCGCCTATCTCGGCGACCTCGACCGGCTCCGTTCCGCGCTGGCCGAGCGCGAGCTCGCGCTGGCGCCCGGCACCGCCGTCCCGTCGCCCGCCGCGGTGTCCGTCCCTCCGGCCGGCAGCCCCGTGCAGCCGGCGCCGCTGGGCCTCGGCGCGCCGCCGGCGCCGGCGGTCCCGGGCATGCCCGCCGGGACACCCGCGCCCGAGACCTGGGAGCTTCGCTGGAACGGGGCTGCAGGTCGGTGAGCATTCCCAACATCATCACGCTCGGCCGTCTCATGGCCGTGCCGCTGGCCGTCTACCTGATCGTGATCGGCGAGCTCGGCTGGGCCTTCTGGACCTTCGTCGCGGCCGGGGTCTCGGACGCGATCGACGGCTTCATCGCCCGTGCCTTCCGCGCGCAGACCTATCTCGGCGGCTACCTCGACCCGCTTGCGGACAAGGCGCTCCTGGTGAGCGTCTACGTGGCGCTCGGCCATTCCGGCCACCTGCCGGTCTGGCTCGTGATCATGGTCGTGTTCCGCGATGCGCTGATCATCGGCGGTGTCCTGCTGATCTATACGCTGAAGGAGTCGCTGGCGATGCAGCCCTCCCTCAGCAGCAAGGTCAACACCGGGGCGCAGATCCTGCTGGCGGGGCTCGTGATGTCGGCCCAGGGGCTGGAGCTCCTGGGCATTCCCTTCGACGCGGCGCAGCCGGTCAGGGGCATGATCTGGGTGGTCGCCGCGACCACCGCCTGGTCGGGCCTGGGCTACGTGATCCAGGGGTCCCGCGTCATGAGCCGGCTGGGCAGCACGAAATGACTCCGCAGCGCCAGCTCAGGTTCTGGCTGGCCGGCCTCGGGATCCTGATCCTGGCGCTGTGGATCCTCAGCGACGTCCTCCTGCCCTTCGTGGCGGGCATGGCGATCGCGTACTTCCTCGACCCGATGGTCGACCGTCTGGTCGCCGCCGGCCTGCGGCGCTGGCTGGCGACAACGCTGGTGCTGCTGTTCTTCGGGCTCGTCATGCTGGCCTGCGTGGTGCTGCTGGTGCCGCTGGTCCAGGCCCAGGCGGCCCAGCTCGCCGACCTGCTGCCGCGCGTCGCCGACTGGGTGCGCACGATCGCGGTGCCCTGGGCCGAGCGCCTGCTGGCGCGGCTGCCGCCCGGGGACATGGAGCGCCTGCGCGGCGCCGCCGGGAACTTCGCCGGCGACGCCGTGGGCTGGGTGGCGCAGGTGCTCCGGGACGTGCTCACGCGCGGGCTCGCCCTCTTCGACGTGATCTCCGTGCTGCTGATCACGCCGGTCGTCGCCTTCTACATGCTGCGCGACTGGGACGAGATGGTCGCGACGCTGGAAAGCTGGCTGCCGCGGCAGCATCGGCCCGTGATCCTGGAGCAGGCCCGCGAGGTCGACCGGACGCTGGCGGGCTTCGTTCGGGGCCAGGCGACCGTCTGCCTCGTCCTCGGCCTCTTCTACGCGGCGGCGCTGACCCTGGTCGGGCTGAACCTCGGGCTGGTCGTCGGGCTCACCGCGGGGCTGCTGTCCTTCATCCCCTTCGTCGGGTCGCTGGTCGGCTTCGCAGGGAGCGTCGGCATCGCGGTGTTCCAGTACGAGAGCTGGACCATGGTGGCGGTGGTGGCCGGGATCTTCATCTTCGGCCAGGCGGTCGAGGGTAACGTCCTGACGCCGCGCCTTGTCGGGGGGCGGGTCGGCCTGCACCCGGTCTGGGTGATGTTCGCGCTGCTGGCCGGCGGCAGCCTGTTCGGCTTTGTCGGCGTCCTGCTGGCGGTGCCGGTCGCTGCCGTCATCGGCGTGCTGACACGCTTCCTGCTGCGACAGTACCTCGCCAGCCGCTACTACGCCGGTTCCGGCCCGGAAGGCACGCGTCCATGAGCGCGCCGGCTCAGCTGCCCCTCGATCTCGGCCACCGCCCGGCCATGGAGGCCGACGACTTCCTGGTGGCGCCGGAGAATGCGGAGGCCGTCGCCTGGCTCGACCGCTGGCCCGCATGGCCGGCCCCGGCGCTGGTGATCCACGGGCCGCCGGGCTGCGGGAAGACCCATCTGGCCCAGGTCTGGCGCGCGCGCAGCCACGCCCCGCTGCTGCGCGGGTCGGCCGTTGCCGGGGCGGACCTGCCGGCCCTGATCGCCCAGGCCGGCGCCGTGGCGCTGGACGACGCCGAGGCTGTGGCCGGCAACCGCGCGGCCGAGCGCGCGCTTTTCCATCTCTACAACCTCGCGCGCGAGAGCGGGGGCACGCTGCTGCTGACCGCGGCGAAGCCGCCGAGCCGGTGGCGAATCAGGCTCCCGGACCTGCGCTCGCGGCTTCGGGCGGCGCCCGCCGTGGGCGTCTCCGCGCCCGATGACAGCCTGCTCGCCCTGGTGCTGGTGAAGCTCTTCGCCGACAGACAGGTGCGCATCGGCGCCGATCTCGTCGACTACCTGCTCCCACGCATGGAGCGCTCCTTCGAGGCGGCGCGACGCCTCGTGGACCGGCTGGACCGCGAGGCCCTGGCCCGCCAGCGGCCGATCACGCTGCGGCTCGCCCGTGCCGTCCTCGCCGGAGAGGAGGGGCCCATCGACTGAGGGCCGCCGGACGCTCAGGGACCGGCCTGCGCCGATCCTCAGCGGATCGGCGGCGCATACATCAGCCCGCCTTCGGTCCACAGCGCGTTCTGGCCGCGCTCCAGCCGCAGCGGCGAGGAACGGCCGAGGTTCCGCTCGAAGATCTCGCCGTAGTTCCCGACCTGCTTCACGATGGTGTAGGCCCAGCGGTTGTCGACGCCCAGCGCCTTGCCGAGGTCGCCGGTCACGCCGAGGAAGCGCTGCACCCGGGGATCGGGGCTGTTCATGTGCTGGTCGATGTTGGCGGCGGTCAGCCCCAGCTCCTCCGCCTCGATCAGCGCCCGGACCGTCCAGCCGACAAGATCGAACCACTGGTCGTCTCCCTGGCGCACCGCCGGGGCGAGCGGCTCCTTGGAGATCCGCTCGGGCAGGATCACGTAGTCCTCGGGGTTTCGGGCGAGCGTGGCCCGCACGCCGGCAAGGCCCGAAGCGTCGGTGGTGTAGGCGTCGCACCGGCCCGCGAAGAAGGCGGCGTTGATCTCGTCGAAGGCCTCGATCACCACGGGCTGGAACGAGATGCCGCTGCGCCGGAAATAATCCGCGAGGTTCTGCTCGGTGGTCGTGCCGGGCTGCACGCATATGGTCGCGCCGTCAAGCTGGCGCGCCGACTGCACGCCGAGATCCTTGCGCACCATGAAGGCCTGCCCGTCGTAGAAGACGACGGGGCCAAAGTTCAGGCCGACCTGGGTGTCGCGTCCCATGCTCCAGGTCGTGTTGCGCGACAGGAGGTCCACCTCGCCGGACTGGACGGCCGTGAAGCGCTGCTGCGGCGAGAGCGGGACGAATCGGACCTTGCCGGAATCGCCGAACATGGCCGCTGCGATGGCACGGCAGACATCTGTGTCGATGCCCGACCAACGGCCTGCATTGTCCGGACTCGAGAAGCCCGACACCCCCGTGCTGACGCCGCAGATCAGCGACCCGCGGGCGCGTACCGCGTCGAAGGTCGGCCCGGCCTGAACGGTCAGGGCAGGGAGCGTCAGCAGCAGCGCCCCGAGCATCGCATTCCGGATTCCCATGGCCATCGCCTCCCTTGTCGGTGCCTGCGTTGTCCCCGGCCACAACAGGGAAGTGTGCGAAGCGTCGCTCAGAGCCAGAACGGCGCCGTGCTCCCGAACGAATCCCAGTCCTCGGCCAGCGCTGCCAGCCGCTTGCCCATGCGCCGCTCGATCCAGGAGCAGACATCGCGCGCGGCGGCGCGGGCCGGCCTGTCGGCCTCCTCGGCGAGGGCCTCGACCATGCGCCGGGCGGTGGCGAGGTCGTTGAGCCCGCCCAGCCGGTCCTGGAGCCGCTCCAGCGCGTCGAGGTAGGGGCCCGCGGCCGCCGGGTAAAGTCCTCGCAGCAGCTCGGCCGCATAGCGCAGGCGCTTCACCCGCAGGCGCAGCCGGTGGCGCTCTTCCTCGTCGAGCCGGGCCAGGCCGCGGCCAGCCTTGCCGACCTTGCGCTGGAGCTCGCCGAGCCACAGCGCCGCGGGCTCGCGCAGCGGGCGGGCAAGCAGCGCCGCGGTCTCGGGGCCGGGTGCCTGCCAGCGGCCGGACTCGATCCAGCCGCCAAGCGTCAGAAGCAGCGTCGTGTAGCGCGGCGAGCGGATCCCTTCGGCCGCCTTGCGGTGTGCGGCACGCGCCGAATCTTCCGCGGCCGCCTGCAGTGCCGCGAATCCCGGGTCGCTGCCGCCATGACGGCTGGCGAAGCCCGCGAGCGTCTCGTCGCAGAGCACGTCCCAGCTGCGTGCGGGGCCGAGGCGTCCGGCCAGCCATCCGAGCTCGTCGCGATGGTGCGCCGCCTCGTCCGGGACCAGCCCCGCCGAGAAGAGGGACAGGGCTGTGCGCAGCCGCCGCAACGCGATCCGCATCTGGTGGACGGCCTCGGGATCGCCGCAGGTCAGGGCGGCGCCTTCGTTGGCCAGCAGATGCCCGATGCCGTGCCGCATGACATGCCGGAACCCCTCGGCCGTGGTGGCGATTGGGGTCAGCGAAGGGAGGGCGGGGGCGCTCGGCGCCGGCGGGCGGGCCGCCATCAGCGCGAAGCCGGCCTCGGCTTTGCTCTCGGGAGAAATGCGCAAGGGCACGCGGCGCTGCAAATCGAGCGCGAGCTCGAAGAGCGCGTCCAGGCGTCCGGACTTCAGCTCCAGCTCGATTTCGCTGATGGGACGATGGGCGACGCCGGCGCGAATCTCGCCGCTGTCGAGCGCGACCTCGATCTCGGTCAGGGGATCCGGCCGGATACGATAGGAAGTCCGCCGGAAATCGGTCGTGAAGATCGGGCCGATCCGCTCCAGCGCCCCGGCCGGCAACAGGTCTGCCACGCCGTCGCGGACCAGGAGGGAGACATCGGGAGCGGGTTTGGCCAGCTGCCATTCCCATTCGCGGCGCACGGCGACGGCTGCCGCATCGCCCAGGCGGTCCAGCGACTTCACGGCCTGCACGATGGAGCGCCCCTGCCGGCGCACCCGAAGCGCGAGGCCCGCGGCCGCGAGGGCGAGATCGCCGGTATCGTAGTAGGTCGTCAGCAGCCGCGCCTCGCCGGGCGCCTCGGCCCCGAGGTCACGCAGGCCGTCGTCGCGGACCAGTCGCACGAGCTCGGCCGGCGGGACGGCGAGCTTCAGCTCGACCTCCCGCGTCGGCGTGCCGCCGGCCTCGCGACCCAGGGTTCCGGCGCGCGAGTCGCTTCCCGCCGTGGCCGGGTCCCGGTCCGCCGCCGTCAGATTGCCGCTCAACGCTCGCCCTCCGCTCCGGGCTCCCTGCCGTGATATCGCAGCAAGCGCCCCGCGCTAAGTTAAGTTTTTGGGAATCGCGAACTCCTCGAGCCGTCCCGCGCCCGGCGCCAGGTCGGCCCAGGACTCGATGCCGAAGGACAGACTGGCGAGGCCTCCCGTCGGGAACTTCTCGGCCACGCGCTCCAGCAGGCCGGGCGCGGCCGAGCCCGCCAAGGCCAGGGTCAGGTTCTGGAGATCCGGGTTGTGCGCGACCAGAAGCACCGAGCCGACGGCTTCCGGAAGGGAACGCAGGCGGTCCAGCAGGGCCCGGTCGCCGCAGAGATAGAGGCCGGCTTCCCGTTCCAGCGGCGGCGCCGGGCCTTCGAGCTGCGCCAGCACGATGGTCGCGGTGTCGACGGCGCGGCGCGCCGTCGAACACAGCACGAGATCGGTCCTGAAGTCCTGGCGCGCCAGGTGGCGGCCCATCAGCGTGGCCGCGCGGGCGCCGCGCGGCGCCAGCGGCCGGTCGTGGTCGGCGAGGCCAGCGTCGTCCCAGGCCGACTTGGCATGGCGCAGCAGATGCAGGAGTTTCATCGTCCTCGCCTGTTGATGGCCCATGCGGAAGCGGGAGGGTTTACAAGAAAGGCCGCACTGTCCCACAAACGTAACGGTGGGATCATATCCTGAATGCCGCCTTTCAGAGAACGCGCCGAGGATGACGTGACCATCGCGCCCGAGATCGACACGCAGAAGATCGACAGAACCTCCCAGGACCGCTTCATCAACCGTGAGCTGTCGTGGCTGGCCTTCAACCAGCGTGTCCTGGAGGAATCCGACAACGCCAACCACCCGCTGCTCGAGCGTCTGCGGTTCCTGTCGATTTCCGCCAGCAACCTCGACGAGTTCTACATGGTGCGCGTCGCGGGGCTCAAGGCGCAGGTCGCCGCGGGCGTGACGACGATCTCGGCCGATGGGCTGACGCCCGTGCAGCAGCTGCAGGCCGTGAACCAGCGCGTGATCGAGCTGATGCGCGACCAGCAGCACCGCTGGCGCGCGCTGCGCCAGGAGATGCGCGAGAACGGCATCGCGGTCGTCGACCCCTCGGAGCTCACCGACAGCGAGATGGAGTGGCTGGAGCGCCGCTTCATGGAGGACATCTTCCCGATCCTGACGCCGGTGGCGGTGGATCCGGCGCATCCGTTCCCCTTCATCCCGAACCTGGGCTTCGGGCTGGTGCTCCAGCTCGTGGATCCGGACCGCGCCCATGCGCTGGACGCGCTGATCATGCTGCCCCAGCAGCTCGACCGCTTCATCCGGCTTCCGGGCTCGGACGTCCGCTTCGTCCTGATCGAGCAGACCGTCCTGCTGTTCCTCAGCAAGATCTTCCCGGCACCGTTCAAGCTGACCGGACACGGCGTCTTCCGGATCCTCCGGGACAGCGAGGTCGAGATCGACGAGGAGGCCGAGGACCTCGTCCGCACCTTCGAGACCGCCCTGAAGCGCCGGCGGCGCGGCAGCGTGATCCGGCTCGCCGTGAACGCGGGCATGTCGCCGGACTTGCGGGACTTCCTGCGTGCACAGTTCCGCGTGTCTGACGAGGACGTCTTCGTGCTTCAGGGGCTGCTGGGTCTGTCCGAAACCCGGAACCTGATCATCGACGAGCGTCCCGACCTGATCTTCCCGCCCTACAATGCTCGCTTCCCCGAGCGCATTCGCGACTTCGGCGGGGACTGCTTCGCGGCGATTCGACACAAGGACATCGTCGTCCATCACCCCTACGAGAGCTTCGACGTCGTGGTGCAGTTCCTGCGGCAGGCTGCGCGGGACCCGCAGGTCGTCGCGATCAAGCAGACGCTGTACCGGACCTCGAAGAACTCGCCCATCGTCGCGGCGCTGATCGAGGCGGCCGAGGCCGGAAAGTCGGTCACCGCCATGGTGGAGCTGAAGGCCCGCTTCGACGAGGAGGCGAACATCCAGTGGGCGCGCGACCTCGAGCGGGCGGGCGCACAGGTCACCTACGGCTTCGTCGACCTGAAGACGCACGCCAAGGTATCGCTCGTCGTCCGGCGCGAGCAGAAGGGGCTGCGCTCCTACGTGCATTTCGGGACCGGCAACTATCACCCGATCACCGCCAAGATCTACACGGACCTGTCCTTCTTCACCTGCGATCCCGCGCTGTGCCACGACGCTGCGGTGATGTTCAACTTCATGACCGGCTATGCCACGCCGAAATCCCTGGAGAAGCTGGCGATCGCACCGCTGACGCTGCGCGAGCGGCTAATGGGTCTGATCGATGCCGAGATCGCGCATGTCCGCGAGGGGCGGCCGGGCCACATCTGGGTGAAGCTGAACTCTCTCGTCGACGCGGGGGTGATCGACAAGCTCTACGAGGCGTCTCAGGCCGGCGTGCAGATCGACATGATCGTCCGCGGCATCTGCTGCCTGCGGCCGGGCGTCCAGGGCCTCTCGGACAACATCAAGGTCAAGAGCATCGTCGGGCGCTTCCTCGAGCACGGGCGGGTCATCTGCTTCGGCAACGGGGAGCGGCTGCCCTCGGCGGATGCGCTCGTCTTCATCTCATCGGCCGACTGGATGCCGCGGAACCTCGACCGGCGGATCGAGACGCTGGTGCCCATAGAGAACCCGACCGTCCACCAGCAGGTACTCGACCAGATCATGGTCGCCAACCTAAAGGACGAGACCTCCACCTGGTGGCTCGCGCCGGATGGTTCCTACCGAAGGGACGCGACGGGAAGCCGCGCCTTCAGCGCCCACGAGTACTTCATGACCAACCCCAGCCTTTCGGGGCGGGGCAGTGCCCTGTCCGAGGCGCGGCAGCCGCCGCGCCTCGTCCTCAAGTCGGTCCAGTAGGGAAGCGTCTCAGGTCATGCCGGAGCCCATCCAGAATCCCGCCGCCCTTCCCGGCACCGGCGGAAACGGCCGCATCGCGGTGATCGACATTGGCTCGAACTCCATGCGGCTGGTGGTCTATGCGGGCCTGTGCCGGTCGCCGGTGCCGCTTTTCAACGAGAAGATCATGTGCGGCCTCGGCAGGACGGTCGAGCGGACCGGCATGCTGAACCCCGAAGGGGTGCAGCTGGCGCTCGACAACCTGACCCGGTTCCGCTTCCTGATCGAGGCCATGGACGTGGAGCGCGTGGACGTGCTGGCCACGGCCGCCGTCCGAGACGCCTCCGACGGCCCGGCCTTCGTGCGCGAGATCAAGCGCTTGGCCGGGTTCGATGTGCGGACCATCGCGGGCGAGGAGGAGGCGCGGCTCTCCGCGCTGGGCGTTCTTTCCGGGACTCCGGACGCCAACGGCGTCATGGGCGACCTCGGCGGGGGCAGCCTGGAACTCGTCGGGCTCCAGGACGGCGTCATCGGCGACACGCAGGTGACGCTGCCGCTGGGTCCGCTGCGGCTTTCCGAGGCGGCCGGTGGCCGGGCCCAGGCGGCCCTGCGGATCGTGGACGAGCACCTGGAGCGCCAGGGCTGGCTCGGCGCCTGGCGCGGGCGGACCTTCTACCCCGTCGGCGGAAGCTGGCGCGCCCTGGCCAAGCTGCACATGGAGCAGACGAACCACCCAGTCCACATCATCCACCACTACGAGGTCGATACCGGTGCCCTGCGCGACTTCCTGTCGCTGATCGTGAAGCAGAGCCGGTCCTCGCTGGAGAAGGCCAAAGTGTCGCGGCGGCGGCTCGAGACGCTGCCCTTCGCCGCGCTGGTGCTGGAGCGCGCCCTGCGGGCGGCCGCCCCGTCGCGGGTCGTGTTCTCGGCCCACGGGCTGCGCGAGGGGTTGCTGTACGAATGGCTCACGCCCGAGGAGCGGCGGCACGACCCTCTGCTGAGCGCCTGCCGCGACGTGGCGGAGCGCTACGGGCGGTTCAGCGTAGGGACGGCCCTGAGCCACTGGACCGACGCGCTGTTTCCGGGCGAGGACACGGCCTCCGCGCGCCTGCGCTATGCCGCCTGCCTGCTGAGCGACCTCGGCTGGGCCGAGCATCCCGACTACAGGGCCGAGCATACCTTCCTGCGTGTCCTTCGGATGCCCGTCTCGGGCATCGACCATGCCGAGCGCGTCTTCCTCGCGATGACGTCGTATGTCCGCTACGCGGGAGCGCTGGACGACGCGGTGGTCGGCCGCGTGCGCGGCCTCGCGGGCGACGCCCATGCGGCCCGAGCCCTGGTGCTCGGCTTGGCGCTCCGCTTGGCCCACACGGTGACGGGCGGCGCCACGAACCTGCTGCAGCGCACCAACCTCGTGCTCGGCGACGAGCGCTTGACGCTGAGCCTGCCCGAGGATTCCGCCTGCCTCGTCGGCGAGGTGGTGGAACGCCGGCTTGATGCCCTGGCCAAGTCGCTCGGCCGGACCGGGGCGATCGCCTACGTTCCGCGGCCCCAGGCTGCCTGAGTCGCGGCCCGGCCGGGCCGTCCTGAAAGAGAAGGGCCGGCGCGGGATGTCTCCCGCGCCGGCCCATGTCCCGTCCGGAGACGGGAGCGCCGTCAGTCGGCGAAGGTGCCTGCCGCCTCGATGATCGGCTTCCAGCGTGCGATCTCGGCGCGCAGGTGCTGGTCGTGGGCGGCCGGGGTGGCGCGCTCCTTGGGCTCGGGCGTGGTGCCGAGCTCGGCGAAGCGGGCGATCACGGTCTGGTCGGCCAGCGCCGTCTGGAGCGCGCCCGAGAGCTTCTCGACCACCGGCGCGGGCGTGCCCTTCGGGGCATAGACGCCGTGCCACACGCCGACCGTCATGCCGGCAAGGCCGGCCTCGGCCACCGTCGGAAGGTCGCCCAGCGACGCGAGCCGGTCCTTCGTCGTCACGGCGTACGCCTTGATGGCATTGCCCTTGATCTGGCCCGTCGTGTTGGTGGTCTGGTCGCACATCAGGTCCACCTGGCTGCCGACCAGATCGTTCATGGCCGGGCCGGTCCCCTTGTAGGGAACGGTGGTGAGCTGCGTCTTGATGGCGTCCTGGAACAGCATGCCGCAGAGATGCGAGGCCGAGCCCACGCCCGCATTGGCCAGCGTGACCTTGTCCTTGTTGGCCTTCACGTACTCGACGAGCTCCTTCATGTCCTTCGCCGGAAAGTCCTTGCGGGCGACGATGGTCATGGGCACGTCGGTGACGAGGCCGACGGTCTGGAAGTCCTCGAGCGTCTTGTAGGGCAGCTTGCGGTACAGCGTGGCGGAGGTCGCCTGGCCGATATGGTGCAGCAGCACGGTATAGCCGTCGGGTTCGGCCTTCGCGACGCGGCCGGCGCCGAGGGTGCCGCCAGCGCCGCCGACATTCTCGACAACCACCTGCTGGCCGAGGGTCTGGCTCATGGACTGGGCGATCAGGCGGGCCACGGTATCAGTCGGGCCGCCAGCCGCGAAGGGGACCACCATGGTGACCGGGCGCGTCGGGTAGTTCTGGGCCATGGCCGGCCCCGCGAGAACCGAAAGGCCGACGGCGGCCAGGGCAATCGATCTGAACGTCATGTTTCCTCCCAGTTTTGGATTGGTAGCGGTTTCGGGACGATGCCGGAGGCCGTCGACGGCTCCGGCCGGGCGCAGGGCGGTTGCTGATCACTCCTGGAACGCTTCCTTGCGCCGCTTCTTGACGCTCGGCATCACAACCAGCAGCAGCAGCGCCGCCGCGACGAGCAGCAGGCCCAGGCTGATCGGCCGGTTGAGAAACACCATGGGGTCTCCCCGGGAGATCAGCAAGGAGCGCCGCAGGTTTTCCTCCATCAGCGGGCCGAGCACGAAGGCCAGCATCAGCGGGGCCGGCTCGAAGCCGAACTTGGTCAGCCCGTAGCCGACGAGACCGAAGAAGGCCACGCCCAGCACGTCGACGTAGGAGTTGTTCACCGTGAAGACGCCGATGCAGCAGAACAGCAGGATCGCCGGGTACAGAAGGCGGTAGGGCACCATCAGCAGCCGGACCCAGAGTCCGATCATGGGCAGGTTGATGACCACCAGCATGGCGTTGCCGAGCCACATGCTCGCAATCATGCCCCAGAACAGCTGGGGGTTTGTGTCCATTACCTGCGGTCCTGGGATGATCCCCTGGATCGTCATGGCGCCGACCATCAGGGCCATCACCGGGTTCGGCGGGATGCCGAGGGTGAGCAGCGGGATAAACGAGGTCTGCGCGCCAGCATTGTTGGCGGCTTCGGGGCCTGCCACCCCCTCGACGGCGCCGCGCCCGAAGCGTTGCGGCTCGCGCGCGATCTTCTTTTCGAGGGTGTAGGAGGCATAGGGCGCCAGCACGGCGCCGTTCCCGGGAAGGATCCCGAGGACCGAGCCCAGGAATGTGCCGCGCAGCACCGGCGCGGCCGAGGTCTTGATGTCCTGCCAGGTCGGAAGCAGCCCGCGGATCTTGGCGCCGAGCACGCCGCGCTCTTCGGGGTTCTCCAGGTTGCGGATGATCTCCGCGACTCCGAAGAGCCCGATCGCGAGCACCGTGAAGTTGATGCCGTCGGCGAGCTGCGGGATGTCGAAGGTCATGCGCGGCGTGCCGGTCTCGATATCCGATCCCACCGCCCCGAGCAGCAGGCCCAGGATGATCATCGCCACGGCCTTGACGATAGAGCCGCTGGCCAGGACCGTCGCGCCGACCAGGCCGAGCACCATCAGCGCGAAGTACTCGGGCGCGCCGAACTCCTTCGCGACGCTCGCCAGGATCGGGCCGAGGATCGCGACGGCAAGGGTGGCCACGCAGCCCGCGAAGAAGGACCCCAGCGCCGCGATGCCGAGGGCGGCCCCGGCGCGGCCCTGGCGCGCCATCTGGTGGCCGTCCAGCGTGGTCACGACCGAGGAGGTCTCGCCCGGCATGTTGACCAGGATCGCAGTGGTGGAGCCCCCGTACTGTGCGCCGTAGTAGATGCCGGCCAGCATGATCAGGGCGCCCGTTGCGTCCAGGCTGAAGGTCAGCGGCAGCAGCATCGCGATCGTCGCGATGGGGCCGAGCCCCGGCAGCACGCCGATCATGGTGCCGACCAGCGCGCCGATCAGGCAGAGGCCGAGATTGAGGGGCGTCAGCGCGACGCCCATCCCCATCGCGAGATTGCCGAGAACGTCCATGGATCAGAGCCTCGGCCAGATGGGGAGCGGAAGGTTCAGGGCGATCGGGAACAGGATCACGGAGAAGACGAGCATCCCCGCCGTGAACAGCAGAACCTCGCGCCATCTGAGATCGTGGGACGCCAGCGCGCTCACGAGCATCAGCGCCGCGCCCGAGAGCACGAGTCCCAGCGTCCGGATCGCGAAGGCGAAGATCACGATGGCCCCGAGGACGAGGACCAGGTTCTTCACCCTCCAGCGCTCGAGTCCATCGCCATGCACTACGACCGAGCCCGCCATCAGCACGAGCCCGAAGAAGCCGAGCAGGAAGGCGAGGAGCCGCGGATAGTAGCCGGGTCCCATCCGCATGGCCGTGCCGACCGAGAGGTCCTGGATCTGCCAGAGAGCCAGCGCGGCGATTGCCAGGAGAACGAGCCCTCCGGCGAAGTTCCGGGGGCTCCTGATCCCAAGGCCGGCGGCGGGGACCTTCATCTGCGGAGGCGGCATGGACACGATCTCCGTTCGCAGGATGGGACCGGATCCGGGCGCGCGCCCTCGGACTCGGACCAGGTTACGGCCTTGGCGATGTACCAAGGCGCAGCTTCGTCGACAATTGTCGATATCCCGGCATCCGAGCGCAAACGGAATGATCATTCCGTATGAACGCCATCCGTATGAATAAATCAGTCCTGCTGCACGGCCAGGGGGACAAGCTTCACCCGCTTGCGCTCGATCGCAAGCGCCAGCCGTCCGTTCTTCAGCGCCAGCGCGTCCTCGCCGAATAGCTCCCGTCTCCAGCCCTTGAGCGCCGGCACGTCCGCCTGGTCGTCCGCCGCGATGGCCTCAAGGTCGCCGCCATTGGCGACGAGCTTGGGCGCCACCTCCTGGTCCTCGCAGCGCATCTTCAGGAGCACCCGGAGAAGGTCGACGATCGGTGCCAGGCCAGGGGGCGGCTCGATCCGCGGCTCGACGGTGGGGCATTCGGCCGCAGGCGTCTCCAGGCCGCGCTTCACGGCGGCAAGGAGTTCGGTGCCCCAGCGCCCCTCTGCCACGCTGCGGCCGAGGCCCCGCGTCCGCGCAAGATCATCGACCGTAGTGGGCGCGTGGGCCGCGATCTCCAGCAGCGCCTCGTCGCGCAGGACGCGGGCGCGGGGCAGGTCCTTGCGCTGTGCCTCGCGCTCGCGCCAGGCCGCGATCTCGCGCAGGACGGCGAGGAAGCGCGGCTTGTCCGTCCGGACCTTGAGCCGCCGCCACGCCTCCTCGGGGGCGACGGTGTAGGTGCCGGGGTCCGTCAGCACCGCCATCTCCTCCTCAAGCCAGGGTGCGCGCCCAGTCTTCTGGAGCTTGCGGCGGAGCTTCTCGTAGGCTGGACGGAGATGCGTCACGTCCGAGAGCGCGTACTGGAGCTGGCGCTCCGTCAGCGGGCGCTGGGACCAGTCGGTGAAGCGGCTGGATTTGTCCACCCGTGCCCCGGCGAGCTTGGAGATCAGCGTCTCGTAGCCGACGCTCTCGCCGAAGCCGCAGACCATGGCAGCGACCTGGGTGTCGAAGATCGGGTGCGGGACGTGGCCGGAGAGATGCACGAAGATCTCGACGTCCTGCCGGGCTGCGTGGAAGACCTTGAGCACCGCCGGATCGACCATCAGCTCGAAGAGAGGGGCCAGGTCGATTCCCTCGGCCATGGGGTCGACGATGGCTGCTTCGTCCGGTCCGGCGAGCTGCACGAGGCAGAGCTTGGGCCAAAAGGTCCTCTCGCGCATGAACTCGGTGTCGACGGTCACGTACTCGGCCGTGCGCAGCCGCTGGCAGAGGGATGCGAGATCTTCGGTGGTGCTGATCGGCGTCATGATCGGTTCATACAACAGCCGCGGGTAAGGGCGAAGGGGAAAGCCGCGCGGGCGCTTGACAAACAAGTGCCGGGCGTGTGGTCTGCGCACCCTGTCCCCTCCCGACGTGATGAAGACGCCGGAGCGGGCCGGCTTCCTGCCGGGTCCGTCCGGTCCCGACCCCAAGGTGCGCGATACAATGCATCCCTACCGGACCCACACCTGCGGCGCGCTGCGCCAGGACGATGCCGGCTCGACGGTCCGCCTGTCGGGCTGGATCCACCGCAAGCGCGATCACGGGCAACTGCTGTTCATCGACCTGCGCGACCACTACGGCGTCACGCAGTGCGTCGTCGACAGCTCGAACCCGACCATGAAGCGCCTCGAGGAGCTGCGGGTCGAGAGCGTGATCACGGTGACCGGGCAGGTGGTCAGGCGGTCGGACGATACCGTCAACGACAAGCTGCCGACCGGCGAGATCGAGGTCCGCGTCCGCGAGCTCGTGGTGCAGAGTGCGGCCGACCAGGTGCCGCTCCAGGTCAACAGCGACCAGGATGCCGGCGAGGAGATGCGGCTGCGCTACCGCTTCCTCGACCTTCGCCGCGAGAAGATGCAGCAGAACATCGTCCTGCGCTCGCAGGTGATCGCCTCCATGCGGCGGCGGATGATCGAGCAGGGCTTCACAGAGTTCCAGACGCCGATCCTGACGGCATCGAGCCCCGAGGGCGCGCGAGACTTCCTGGTGCCCAGCCGGATGCACCCCGGCAAGTTCTACGCACTGCCCCAGGCGCCGCAGCAGTTCAAGCAGCTCCTGATGATCGCCGGCTTCGACCGGTACTTCCAGATCGCGCCCTGCTTCCGGGACGAGGACAGCCGCGCCGATCGCTCTCCGGGCGAGTTCTACCAGCTCGACTTCGAGATGAGCTTCGTGACGCAGGAGGACGTCTTCGCGGCGATCGAGCCCGTGCTGCACGGCGTCTTCGAGGAATTCGGGGCCTTCCGCCGCCCGACCCAGCCGGCGATCACGCCCTATCCGTTCCCGCGGATCCCCTTCGCGGAGTCGATGCTGAAATACGGCAACGACAAGCCGGACCTGCGGAACCCGCTGGTGATCACCGACGTCACCGAGGTGTTCGCGCGCAGCGACGTCGAGTTCAAGGCCTTCCGCTCGGTGATCGACCTGGGCGGCGTGGTCCGCGCGATCCGCGCGCCGAAGGTCTCTGAGCGGCCCCGCAGCTTCTTCGACAAGCTCAACGATTGGGCCCGTGGCCTGGGCGCGCCCGGCCTCGGCTACATCGTCTTCGAGGCCGCGGGCGGGAAGGGGCCCATTGCCAAGTTCGTGCCCGAGGCCGCCCAGGCGCGCCTGCGCGAGGTGGCGGGCTGCGAGGACGGCGACGCCGTCTTCTTCGTCTGCGACAAGGAGGCCGCGGCTGCCAAGCTTGCCGGCTTCGCCCGCACGCGCATCGGCGAGGAGCTGGACCTCATCGAGAAGAACGCCTTCCGCTTCTGCTGGATCACCGACTTCCCGATGTACGAGCGGGACGAGGAGACCGGGAAGATCGACTTCAGCCACAACCCGTTCTCCATGCCCCAGGGCGGGCTGGAGGCGCTGGAGACGATGGACCCGCTCGCGATCAAGGCCTTCCAGTACGACATCGTGTGCAACGGAATCGAGCTGTCCTCGGGCGCCATCCGGAACCATCTGCCCGAGGTCATGTACAAGGCCTTCTCGATCGCCGGCTATTCGGCGGAGGAGCTGGAAGCGCGCTTCGGCGGCATGCTGTCCGCGCTGAAGCTGGGGGCCCCGCCGCACGGCGGCTCGGCCCCGGGCGTCGACCGTATCGTGATGCTCCTGGCCGAGGAGCCGAACATCCGCGAGGTCATCGCCTTCCCGCTGAACCAGAAGGCCGAGGATCTCCTGATGCAGGCGCCGTCGCCCGTGGCGCCCGAGCGCCTGCGCGAGCTCCACATCAAGCCGGACCTGCCGAAGCCCCGCAAGGACGGCGCCGCCTGACAGGCGGCGCCCCTCCGCAGGGGGCGTGTCGTCCGATCCTCAGCCGCCGCGCTTGGCCACCACCATGGCCAGGTCGGCGGCTGCCAGCACCGAGGCGGCA
This sequence comes from Arenibaculum pallidiluteum, assembly GCF_017355985.1. Lineage (GTDB taxonomy): Bacteria > Pseudomonadota > Alphaproteobacteria > Azospirillales > Azospirillaceae > Arenibaculum > Arenibaculum pallidiluteum. The sequence continues at coordinate 53,879 of NZ_JAFIQU010000001.1, read as the reverse complement.
TCGTCGCCGGCGCCGTAGTGGCACCAGCCGAAGGTCGCGCGCAGCGGGATTTTCTCCCCCTCGATCGTCAGCTCTGCCGCCTCGAACCGGCGGATCAGGTCCTGGGCCAGGCGAATGCCCGGCGCCTTGTCCACGCGCGTCAGCAGCACGCAAAACTCGTCGCCTCCGATCCGCGCCACGATGTCCGTGGGGCGGGCGGCGGCACACAGGGCCTGGGCGCTGCGCAGCAGGAACGCATCGCCCGCGGCGGCGCCCATCCGGGCGTTCAGCAGATGCAGATCGTCGAGGTCGAGGACCAGCGCGAGGCCACCGTCGCCCGGCGCCGCGCCCGCCTGCCCGATCTCGCGCTCGAGTTCCGCCAGCAAGGCTCGGCGGTTGTAGAGGCCAGTCTGATCGTCGGAATAGAGCTGCGCCTCGAGCTGAGCGACGCGCAGCCGGAGCTCGCTGATCGTGCGCTCGGCCTCGTCAGCCCGGGACAGCGCACGGGTGAGCCGCAGCCAGCGCGCCGAGCCGGGGCTGGGAAGCGCCTCGACCTCCTCGTCGACGGTCTCGCCCAGCGGCAGGACGGCCTCGTGCAGGAAGGCGTGAGCGGGCTGTAAAAGGGTCATGATGCTCCCTCGCTTGTCGGGGGAGCAGCAAAGCAAGGCCCGTACCAGATGCCGGAGCCGCGAGCTGCCTCGGGTCCGGCACGGTGCAGGGCAAAAGCTGCCGGGGAGGAGGGACGAATCCTGCCCGGTCAGGCCACCGCGTCGGGAGGTTCCTGCCCCCTGAAGAAGGCGTCGAGATTGTCCAGCGCCCGGAAGCCCATGGCATTCCGCGTCTCGATCGTTGCGCTGCCGAGATGGGGTAGCAGGAAGGTGTTCGGCAGGGTGGGGTAGGCGGGGTCCAGGGCGGGTTCGCCGGTGAAGACGTCCAGCCCGGCCGCTGCGAGCTTGCCGCTGCGCAGCGCCGCGATCAGCGCCGCATCCTCGATCACGGGACCGCGCGCGGTGTTGACGACAATGGCGCCGTCCGGGAGCAGCGCAATCCTCCTGGCGTCCAGCCAGTGCCGCGTCTCCGGGGTGAGCGGAAAGTGGATCGTCAGGAAATCCGCCAGGGGCAGCATGGCTTCTGCCTCTGCGTGGAAGACCGCGCCCTGCTCCTCGGCCGGCGGAAGCCGGCGCCGGTTTGAGTAGTGGATCTCCATCCCGAAGGCCCGCGCCCGGTGCGCCACCGCCTGGCCGATGCGGCCCATGCCGAGCACCGCCAGGCGCTTGCCCGTGAGCTGCACGCCCAGGAGCTGGGTCGGCGTCCAGCCGGTCCAGGCGCGCTCGCGGATCAGCCGCTCGCCCTCGTGGGCGCGGCGCGCTGCGCCCAGCATCAGAAGCAGCGCGATCTCGGCCGTGGCCTCGGTCAGGACGTCCGGGGTGTTGGTGACACGGATCCCGCGGGCGCGGGCGGCGGCGAGGTCGATGTGGTCGGTTCCCACGGAGAAGGTCGCAAGGATGCGCACGCTCTCGGGCAGCGCCGCCACGGCCGCCGAGTCCAGCCGGTCGCCCGCCGTCACCAGGATTCCGTCGCAGCCCGCCGCGCGCGCCGCCAGCGCCGCGCCGTCCAGCGCCACGTCCTCGCGGTTCGGGATCGCGTCGTAATCGCGCGCGGCGCGGGCCTCGACCGCGTCGGGCAGCCGGCGGCTCAGCAGAAGGCGCGGCTTGGCCGCTCGGCCGTTCGGGTTAGCGGACATCGGTCGGGACCTCCCCTCGAAAAAGCATTGCGCCGGTCGAATCTTGAACGCGACAATAGCAGCGTCCCCGACTGGATCCATCGACGTGAAGATCAGCAGACCCGACCGCATGCCCGTCAAGCCCGCCGCCGTCCTGGCGTGCCTGCTGGCGTTCACCGCGCCCGCCACGGCCGTCGAGATCGCGCCGCACCGGGCGGTCTACAAGATGAGCCTGACCTCGGTGCGCAGCAGCGCCAACGTCGCCGACGTCCAGGGGAAGATGCTCTTCGAATGGGCCGACGCCTGCGACGGCTGGACCATCGACCAGCGCTTCCAGCTCGACTTCGCCTATGCCGAGGGCGACCGCGTCGCCATGACGACCAACTACGTCACCTGGGAGGCCAAAGACGGGTCCGCCTACCGCTTCAACGTCCGCAAGCTCGTGAACGGCCAGCTCGACGAGGAGCTGCGCGGCGAGGCCGAGATGGGCGCTGAGGGCGGCGTCGCGCGCTATGCGAAGCCCAAGGAGGCAGAGGTGCGGCTCCCGGCCGGGACCATGTTCCCGACGCTCCACACCATCGCGATGCTGCGGCATGCCATGGCCGGGGACAAGGTCTTCGGGACCATGGTCTTCGACGGCTCCGACGAGGAGGGGCTGACTGAGATCAACGCCGCGGTCGGCCTGGGTGTCCAGGGACAGGCCCCGCCCGAGGGCGTCGAGCCGAGCGATCTGCTGCAGGGCCGCCACTGGCCGGTCCGCTTGGCCTTCTTCCCGCCGTCGAGCACCGCGGCGGCACCGGAATACGAGATGAGCATGGACCTGCTCGAGAACGGCGTCGCTCGCTCGATGCAGATCGACTACGGCGACTTCACGGTCTCCGCCAAGCTCGAGAAGGTCGAGAGGATCGGCAAGCCCGGCTGCTGATGGCGCGGCGTGCTCAGCGCGGCTTCGTCGGAGGCAGGGACCGCCCCTTGACGATGGCCGCTTCTCCCTGGCGGGCGCGGATCGCATCCATGGCGTGCTCGACCCGTGCCCGGCGGTCGCGCTCGGCATCGAGCAGGTCGCCGAGCCTGCCGGGCGCGCCATCATCAAGATCCGTGCAGCCGACGCCGATGAGCCTGAAGGCACGCCCGTCGGCCTCCTTTTCCAGGAGCGGAAGGGCCGCGCGGTAGATCTCCTCGGCGAGCTGCGTCGCGGTATCCAGTCGGCGCGAGCGCGTCAGCAGGTGGAAATCCGCGGTCTTCAGCTTCAGCACCACGGAATGGCCGTGATGGCCGCCGGCCTTCATCCGGCGGGCGACGGTCTCGCACAGCGGCCAGAGCCGGCGCGCAAGTTCCTCGGCATCGGTGAGGTCGCGGTTGAAGGTCGTTTCGGCCGAGACGCTCTTGGTAGCCTCGTCGGGTTCCACGCGGCGGTCGTCCTGGCCGCGGGCGAAGCGGTGCAGGCGCCGCCCCATCGCGCCGAAGCGCGAGACCAGCCAATGCTCGTCCCGTTCGCGGATGTCGCCGATGGTCTCGATTCCCTCGATCTCCAGGCGGCGCTCCAGCGCCTTTCCGACGCCCCAGATCAGGGAGACCGGCTGCGGCGCCAGGAAGGACTCGGCCTCGGCGCGGCCGATCGCGCGGAAGCCGCGGGGCTTGTCGAGGTCCGAGGCGATCTTCGCGAGGAACTTGTTGTAGCTGAGCCCGATGGAGGCGGTGATGCCCAGCTCCTGCTCGAGCCGGCGCACCAGACGAACGAGGCTTCTGGCCGGGCTGCCGCCGAGCAGCCGCTCGGTGCCCGAGAGGTCCAGGAACGCCTCGTCGATGGAGATCGGCTCAACCAGGGGGGTCAGCGCGGTCATCATGCCGCGCACCTGCCGGCCCACCGCGGCGTACTTGCGCATGTCCGGGGGGATCACCACCGCATCGGGGCAGAACTCCAGGGCCTTGAACATCGGCATTGCGGAGCGCACGCCGTAAAGGCGGGCGACGTAGCAGCAGGCCGCCACCACCCCGCGGCGCCCGCCGCCGACGATCACCGGCTTGTCGGCGAGCTTGGGGTTGTCGCGCTTCTCGACGCTGGCATAGAAGGCATCGCAGTCCACATGGGCGATGGCGAGGTCGTCGAGCTCGGGATGGCGCACGGTGCGGCGGCTCCGGCATGCAGGGCAGCGTGAGCCGGGGCCGGCGGCGAAGGCCGCCGCGCAGTCCCGGCACAGCGTCGGCATGGAGGAGTCGGAAGCGGCTGGCGAACCGGTGTTCATCAGGGCATGATGCCATGGCTGCGGACCGCGTGCATGGGCCCGCAAAGATTCGTTAGGTAACCTCGCCTTAACCTTCACTCCTTAGAACGATCTGATGGGTTGTTTATAGCCGGCCCGGCGTGAATCGCCGCGGATCGGAGGAGGGGCGGATGTCGGTTGAAGGGCACGGCGGCGCCGGCACCGCAGAAGCGGTTGCAGGCACCAAGCGCGTCCTGATCGTGGAGGACAACGAGCTCAACATGAAGCTCTTCCACGATCTGCTCGAAGCCCATGGCTATGCCACCCTCCAGACGAAGGACGGCATGGAGGCGCTTCGGCTCGCGCGCCAGCACCGGCCCGATCTGATCCTGATGGACATCCAGCTGCCCGAGGTGTCGGGGCTGGAGGTCACGAAGTGGATCAAGGAGGACGACGAACTCCGCAAGATCCCCATCATTGCCGTCACCGCCTTCGCAATGAAGGGCGACGAGGAGAAGATTCGGGAAGGCGGCTGCGAGGACTACATCGCGAAGCCCATCTCGGTCGCCAAGTTCCTCGAGACGGTTCACCGCTTCCTGAGCTGACCGCTCGGGAGTAGCGCCAGCGCTGAGGTCCAATGTCGGCTCGCGTTCTCGTCGTCGATGACGTCCTGCCCAACGTGAAGCTGCTCGCGGCGAAGCTGATGCGCGAGTACTTCGACGTCGTCACCGCCTACAACGGTCCCGAGGCGCTGGAGCGCATCAAGCGCGACGCGCCGGACATCGTGCTGCTCGACGTGATGATGCCGGGCATGGACGGCTTCGAGGTCTGCGAGCGCATCCGTAACGATCCCGCCACCATGCACATCCCGGTGGTGATGATCACCGCCCTGTCCGATGCGGCCGACCGCGTCCGCGGGCTGGAGGCCGGCGCCGACGATTTCCTGACCAAGCCCGTGAACGACGTGGCCCTCTTCGCCCGCGTGCGTTCGCTCGTCCGGCTGAAGATGATGATGGATGAGTGGCGCCTGCGCGAGAGCACCTCGGGCCAGTTCGGGATCCTGGACAATGCGCCCATGGTCGGCGCCGAGACGCCCAACGGCGCGCGGGTGCTGGTCGTCGAGGACAGCGCCATCGACTTCGACAAGGTGGCCGAGACGCTGAAGCGCGACGATGATTCCGTCGTTCCAGCCGAGACCTGCGCCCACGGTCTAGATCTCGCGCTGGGCGAGGAGTTCGACCTGATCGTGATCAGCCTGACGCTGATCGAGGAGGACGGGCTCCGCCTGTGCTCGCAGCTGCGGAGCCACGAGCGCACGCGTCAGACGCCGGTCCTGCTGATCGCGGACGAGGGCGACATGGGTCGCGTCGCGAAGGGGCTGGAGCTTGGCGCCAACGACTACCTGCTGAAGCCCATCGACCGCAACGAGCTGCTGGCTCGGGTTCGCACCCAGGTCCGGCGCAAGCGCTATCACGACCGCCTGCGCCAGAACTACGAGCAGAGCCTTTCCATGGCGCTGACGGACAGCCTGACGGGCGTGTTCAACCGACGCTATCTCAGCGCGCACCTGCCGCGTCTGCTGGAGCGCAGCCGCGAGAACAACAAGCCCGTCGCCTGCCTGATGTTCGACATCGACCACTTCAAGCTCGTCAACGACTCCTACGGCCATGCCGTCGGCGACGAGGTGCTGAAGGAGGTCGCGAACCGTGCCAATCGGAACCTCCGCAACTTCGACCTGGTGGCCCGCACCGGCGGCGAGGAGTTCGTCGTGGTGATGCCGGACGCCGACCGGGACACGGCCGTGACGGTCGCCGAGAGGCTGCGCCATCGCATTGGGGACGAGCCCATCGTCGTGACCGCGCCGGTGGGCCGCATCACGGTGACAATCAGCATCGGGGTCGCCGTCACCCACGACGTCTCCGATTCCGTCGAGATGCTGATGAAGCGGGCGGACGACGCGCTGTACCAGGCCAAGCGCGAGGGCCGGAACCGGACCGTCTCGGCGGGCGAGGGGACCGTGGTCCTGCCGGCCTGAGGGATCCGCGCCGGCGCGCTGTCGCCGGCCGCCGGGAAGGCACCCCGGAGACGAACGCCAGAAACACGAAAGGCCGCCCCGAAGGGCGGCCTTTCGCGTTCGTACGGAGAGGAAGCTTACTTGATCTTCGCTTCCTTGAACGGCACGTGCTTGCGCACGACCGGGTCGTACTTGCTGAACTCGAGCTTTTCGGTGGTCTTCCGAGGGTTCTTCTTCTTGACGTAGAAGAAGCCGGTGCCCGCCGAGCTCACGAGCTTGATCAGAACGGTGTTCGCTTTCGCCATGACTGAGAATCCCGTGTTCGGCCGCACGATCCCAGGCTAGCGCAGACCCGGCGGAACGGCGTAGAGCGGGGAAAATACCCAAGGGCGCCTGGAAGTCAAGCCCAAGAGGGCCGAAACGGCTCGAATCCCGCGCATTCGACAGGCATGGACGGCGGCAAGTCCGCCGCCGTCCCGCCGCCGTTCGGCTCTGGAACCCGCATCAGCCCTGCGGCTGCGGTTCCGGCCCCGACTCCGGTCCCTCGGAGCGGCGCCGCCGCTCGGCCAGGAACTCGTCGAACTCGGCCTTGTCGCGCGCGAAGCGCAGGCGGTCCAGGAACTCCCTGAACTCCCGCTGCTCGTCCTCAAGGCGCCGCAAGGTCTGCTCGCGGTACTCGTCGAAGGCGCGGTTGCCGCTCGACCGGCCATGGCTACTCCAGCCGTGGGCCGAGTGCCGCCACCCGTTGCCCCAACGGCCACGCTTCCAGCATCCCATCCTTCCGCTCCATATCAAGTAGGCCAGGATCGCGAGGCCTACGGGCCAGAACACGGCGAAGCCGAGGATCATGAGCCCGATCCAGGCGGGCTTGCCGATCTCGTCCAGTCTCGCGGCCAGTTCCATCGTCGCCTCACCATGTAAATGTTAATCACATTCACATACTTGGCCCCGTGTCGCCCCCTGTCAAGGGACGGGCACGAGAATCCGTGGAAATCCGCCCGGCCTGTCCTTCAGATCAGGGGGAGGCTGGAGATTCGGGCGCGCCCTGGGATGCGCCCCGGGAGTCGCCGAGGCCTAGCCCCTGCAGGTAGACCAGCACGCCGGCCTCCAGCAGGTCCTCGGGGCTCATCGGCAGCGAGCGCCGCGCGGCGTCGCCCCGGCTGAAGAGAGAGGCGATGCCGTGCGATAGCGCCCAGGCGTGGAGTGCCACCATCATCGCCGGGGGGCGGCTGGCCTTGGGCATGCGGGCGCAAAGGACCTCGGCGGCACGGCGCAGCACCGCGAAGGCCTTGTCGCCGGCCTGCAGGAGCTCGGGATGGGAGGCCAGCGGCAGCCCAGCCTCGAACATGGCGGAATAGTGGGCGGGCTCCTCCCGCGCGAAGGCGAGATAGGCGTGGCCGAGCGCCGCGAAGGCGGTCATCGGGTCCGGCCGCCCCTCGTCCCAAGCGCGGACGAGGCGCGTCTCGAAACGCTCGAAGCCCTGGCGCGCCACGTCGGCCATCAGCTCGTCGCGGTCGCGGAAGTGCCGGTACGGGGCGGCCGGGCTGACGCCGGCCGCGCGGGCCGCTTCGGCGAAGGTAAAGCCCGATGGGCCCTTCTCGGCGATGAGGTCGAGCGCCGCCCGGATCAGCGCTTCCCGCAGGTTGCCGTGGTGATAGCCGCGGCGCTCCATCTCGCTCACCGTGCCTGACGTGGGGAGAGCCCCCGATGTGAAGGGCTCTTACATGAACGCAGGCCGCTGCGCAGCAGGCAATCTTGCCGTGCCGCCGGGTAGCCGGAAGGGAACGGAGGATCGTGGCCTGCCGGCGGCCGCAGCGCTCAGCGCTCGGCCACCATCGGCATGGACATGCGGACGGCCCGCTGGTAGAGCGGCCCGTCCATCAGCAGGCGCTTGGCGACCTGCACGTCGAGCTCCGCCTCGTGGCTCTTCCACGGGCAGGTCTCGCGCAGGCGGGCCAGCGCCGTGTCGTCGTCCGCCGCGGCGGCGCGCCAATGGGCCAGCAGCGAAGGCGGCGCCTGCTGTCCGGCCCGCAGCTCGCCGATAACCTGGGCCGCATCGCGCTGCTCGCGGCTGGTGCAGATCGTGGGCGTGACGCCCTGCCGGTGCAGGGTGTAGCCGGAAGGGGCGTAGATCCGCGACCAGGTCAGCAGCAGCTCGCCGTCATTGGGCAGTCGCGTCACCGTCTGCACGCTTCCCTTCCCGAAGGACGAGGCGCCGACCACCACCGCGCGGCCGCTGTCCTGCAGGGCCGCCGCGACGATCTCCGATGCGGAGGCGGTCCGTCCGTCCAGCAGGACCACCATGGGAAGTCCCGCCGCGATGTCGTCCGAGGTCGCCTCGAAACGCTGCACGCTGTCGGGATGGCGGCCGATGGTCGAGATGATCCGCCCGGCCGGGATGAACAGGTCGGCCACGGCGACTGCCTGGTCCAGCAGGCCGCCCGGATTGCCACGCAGATCGAGCACCAGGCCCTGCATGCGCGGTCCGATCTGCGCGCGGGCGGATTCGACGGCCTCGCGCAGGTTCAGGGCGGTGGCCGCGTTGAAACGCTCCAGCTTCAGAACCGCGACGGTTCCGTCCACCGTCAGCTGCACGGCGTTGTGGATTACCCGCTCGCGGCGCAGCGACACGCGGCGTGGCTGGCCGCCGTCAGAGGCGAAGGACACGGCGATGCTGCTGCCGCTTGGCCCGCGCAGGCGCTCGCTGAGGTCGCGCAGCGGCATCCTGTCTGCGCGCTCGCCATCCACCGACAGGATCGCATCCCCGACCCGGATGCCGGCTCGGCTCGCCGGCGAATGAGGGACGACCTCGACCACGACGGGCCGCGCCTTGCGCTCCTCCAGCTCGATCCCGATGCCGCCGTAGCCCTCGCGCTGGGCGCGCTCGTTCACCGCCTTGTTGGCACCCGTGTAACGGGAGTACCCGTCGAGATCGCCCATGATGCGGTCGAAGACTGCGGCGTAGATCTCCTCGGCCGAGGCCTGCCGCAGTGTCGGTGAAAGGGCTCGGGCGCGCTCCACGATCCGGGACGCCAGCGACGCCAAGCCTGTCGCGTCCAGGCTCGCGGGGGCGGAGAATTCCGCGATCACGGCGCCGTGGCTGCGCAGCGAGAACCTGCTGCCCTCGCGCTGAACGGAGACGGCGGGATCGAGGCTGTGAAGCCCGTTCAGCCCGTTGACGGTGAGCTGGGCCAGGTCCACCGGCTTCAGATAGGTCTCGGCGATCCGGCTGAGGCCCACGGAGAAGACATGCTCTGACACGGCCGACGCGGCCTGGCCGGCCAGAAGCGGTGTCGCCCAGAGGAGGCCCGCCGCAAGGCCAATTGCTGCCGGAAGGCCGCGAAGGGCGCGGACCATGGATCTATCCGTGGCTGCCATGGCGCTCCGGCCCGGTGGCCATAGCGTTCGGACGGGCGCATTCGCGCCGGTGTGTCCGGCCACCCGGCCCCGAAGGACCCGCGGCTTCGGAGACGGCTATCGGACCGTTGATGCGCGAGACGGGCATGACAGGGCAAGGATGGCCCCAAGCCGGCCCTGGATGCAAGCAGGCGATCGACTTATCGCGTTCAAACCCGCCGGCGCGCCGAACGCCCGCCGCGTCCCGGCCGGTCCGCGCGGGCTCCGGGTCGGGTTCCGGGCCGCGGCGCTGGAAGCCCCGGCAGGTCGGCTCCGTCGGGCTCCAGGAGGGCGAACAGGGTGCTGGCGGTCAGCGGGTCGGCTTCCTCGACGCGGACGCGCACCCGGGCTCCCAGGCGGAAGACCCGGCCCCAGCGCGCGCCGACCAGGGCATGGGCCGCCGGGTCATGCTCGTAGCGGTCGTCGGGCAGCGTGCTCGCGGGCACGAACCCCTCCACCCCGGCGCTGTCGACCCGGACGAAAAGCCCGAAGCGGGTTGCTCCCGAGATGCGGCCCTCCATCACGGAGCCGATACGCTCAGCCAGCCAGGAAGCGGCGTAGCGGGCGGCGGCGTCCTGCTCGGCGGCAGCGGCCCGCCGCTCGGTCGCCGAGACGTGGGTGCCGATCTCGTCGAGCCTGGCCGCCTCGTTCTCGGTAAGCCCGTCCTCTCCTCCACCCTCGCCGAGAGCATAGGCGCGGATCAGGGAGCGGTGGACGATCAGATCGGCATAGCGCCGGATCGGCGAGGTGAAATGCGCATAGCGGCGCAGCGCCAGCCCGAAGTGCCCGATGTTCTCCGGCGCGTAGGCGGCCTGCGCCTGGCTGCGCAGCATCACCTCCGACACCATGTCGGCCTCGGGCCGTCCCTTGAAGCGATCGAGGGTGCGGGCAAGGTCGGCGGCCCGCAGGACGCCCTTGGCCAGCGGCTGCCCCAGGCTTCCCAGGAACTCGCGCAGCGCCTCCAGCTTCTCCTCGGAGGGCTGGTCATGGACGCGGTAGAGGCAGGGCGCGCCGCGCGCCTCCAGCGCCTCGGCTGCCGCGACATTGGCGCAGATCATGAATTCCTCGATCAGACGGTGGCTGTCGAGGCGCTCGCGCGGCGCGATCTCGGCGACGCGGCCGCGCTCGTCGAGCCGCACCTTTCTTTCCGGAAGATCCAGCTCCAGCGTGCCGCGCCGCCGCCGCGCGGCCGCCAGCGCCTGGTACGCTCCGTAGAGCGGCCGCAGGACCGGTTCCATCAGGGGGCCGGTGGCGTCGTCGGGCCGGCCGTCCAGCGCCTCCTGGACCTGCTCGTAGGTCAGCCTTGCGGCGGAGCGCATCAGGCCGCGCAGGAAGCGGTGGCCCGTCAGCTCGCCTCCGGCGTCCACCAGCAGCTCGACGGCGATGCAGGCTCGGTCCTCGCCGGGCTTCAGCGAGCACAACCCGTTGGACAGCGCCTCGGGCAGCATCGGCACCACGCGGTCCGGGAAGTAGACCGAGTTGCCGCGCTCGAAGGCCGCCCGGTCCAGGGGGCTGCCCGGCCGCACGTAGGAGGCGACGTCGGCGATGGCGACGAGGAGGCGCCAGCCCCCCGGGACGTCGGCGTCGGGTTCCGCCCAGACGGCATCGTCGAAATCCCGCGCGTCGGCACCGTCGATGGTGACCAGCGGAACACGGCGCAGGTCCGTCCGGCTGCCCAGCGCGGGCGGAGCGGCGCGCTCGGCCTGCTCGACGGCGCTTGGCGGGAACAGCGTCGGAATGTCGTTGCCGTGGATCGCGATCAGGCTGATGGCGCGCGGCTCGGCGCTGTCACCGAGGCGCTCTATGACCCGGGCACGGCGCAGGCCCAGCCGCGTGGCCGGCATCAGTTCGGCGAGCACGAGCTCGCCATGGACGGCGCCGTCGGATTCATTCGGCAGGACGACGAAATCGGCCTTCTGCCGGCGGTCCGTGGGGCGCAGCCGCGGACCCTCGGATGTATCCTCGTAGATCCCGAGGATCCGCGCCTCGGCGGCCCCTTCGAGCCGGCGCATGGCGCGGCCGAAATAGGTTCCGTCGGGGCTGCGCCTGAGCTGCGCCAGCACCCGGTCGCCCGCTGCCGGCGCCGCCATGCCGCGCCGCTCCTCCAGCAGGTAGATGCGCGGCGGCGGCTCGTCGTGGGGCCAGGACAGCGGACGCGCCAACGCCTCGCCGTCGGCATCGGTGCCGATGATCTCGACCACCGTGACCTCGGGCAGGGCGCCCGGGGGCGACAGCCGCTTGCCCCGGTTGCGCTCCAGCGCGCCCTCCTCCTCAAGCTCGCGCAGCAGCGCCTTGAGCTGCAGGCGCGCGTCGCCTTTCAGCCGGAAGGCCCGGGCGATCTCGCGTTTGTCGACGGCACCAGGGCTCTCGCGGATGAAGCGCAAGATCTCCTCGCGCGGAGGCAGGCCGGGGTGGCGCGGATCCGTCATCGTGGCCGGTGCCCGGTGTCCCGCACGGCCGTGCTCATTCGGCCGAGGCGACCTTGCGGCGCGCCGGGGTCTCGTCCGTCTCGGCTTTCCCGGCGGGCGCCTTCTTCGCCGTCGCCTTCGCGGGGGTCTTGGTTCCCGACGTCTTGGTGACCGCCTTCGCCCCAGTCGCCTTGGCCGCAGCCGCCTTGGGCGCCGCCTTACCCGTGACCTTCCCCTCCGCCTTGGCTGCCTTGGCGGGGGCGGCGTCGGCGGTCTCGGCCGCCTTCTTGGCCCGGCCGCGGGCAGGGGCCTTGCCGCCGCCCTTCGCGGCCTTGGCCGCCAGAAGCTCCACCGCGGCCTCCAGCGTGAAGCTCTCGGGCTCGGCCGAGCGCGGCAGGGACGCCATCAGGCTTCCGTGCTTCACATAGGGTCCGAACCGGCCGGAATGCAGCATCACGGGCTTGCCGTCGGCCGGGTGGTCGCCGAGGGCGCGGCCGGGGACCGCGGCGGCGCGCTTCGCGGCCTCGCCCAGGAGGACGACGGCGCGGTTAAGCCCGATCTCCAGGACATCGTCGTCCGCGGGGAGCGACTTGTAGACGCTGCCATGCTTGAGATACGGCCCGAACCGGCCGATGCCGGCCGAGATCATCTCGCCGGTCTCCGGGTGGGGGCCCACGTCGCGCGGCAGCGCAAGCAGCTTCAGCGCCGTCTCGAGGTCGATCTCGGCGGGGTTCATGGCCTTGGTCAGCGAGACGCGCTTGGGCTTCTCGGCGGTCGAGCCCTTGCCGCGCTTGGGCTTGGGCTCCTCCTCGGCGCCCGGCGCCGGGCCGAGCTGGACATAGGCGCCGTAGGGGCCGCGACGCACGCTGACGGGCAGGCCGGTGGCGGGATCCTCGCCCAGGATCCGCGGGCCGTCGCCGACCCCCTCCTGCGCGTCCTCGGCGCTGGGGACGGCGAGGGGCCTCGTGTAGCGGCATTCCGGGTAGTTGGAGCAGCCGATGAAGGCGCCGGTCCGGCCCAGGCGCAGGCCCAGGCGGCCATTGCCGCAGACCGGGCAGGTGCGCGGGTTCGTGCCGTCGCCGCGCTCGGGGAAGAAGTGGGGGCCGAGATCGGCATCGAGGGCGTCGATGACCTGGGTGATGGTCAGGTCCTTCGTGTCCTCGACGGCGGCCGAGAAGGCCTTCCAGAACTCGTTCAGGACGGTCTTCCAGTCGATACGGCCGCCCGAGATGTCGTCGAGCTGCTCCTCCAGCGCGGCGGTGAAGCCGTACTCGACGTAGCGCTCGAAGAAGCTCGACAGGAAAGCCGTGACGATGCGCCCGCGGTCCTCTGGGACGAAGCGGCGCTTGTCCAGGCGGACGTATTCGCGGTCCTGCAGGACCTGCATGATCGAGGCATAGGTGGACGGCCGGCCGATGCCGAGCTCCTCCAGCCGCTTGACCAGGCTCGCCTCGGTGTAGCGGGGCGGAGGCTGGGTGAAGTGCTGCTCGGGCGTGATCTCCCGCCGGTCCATGCGCTCGCCCTCGGCGACGGCGGGCAGACGGGCCGAGCCCTCGTCGCCCTCCTCCTCGACGCTGTCGTCGCGTTCCTCGGCATAGACCTTCAGGAAGCCGTCGAACAGCACCACCGTGCCGGTCGCCCGCAGCACGGCCTCGCCGCCGGGAGATGCGATGTCGACCGCGACCTGATCGAGCAGCGCGCTCTCCATCTGCGAGGCCAGGGTGCGCTTCCAGACCAGCTCGTAGAGCCGCAGCTCGTCACGGTCCAGGTACTTCGCCACCTGGTCGGGCGCGCGGCCGAGATCGGTCGGGCGGATCGCCTCGTGGGCCTCCTGAGCGTTCTTGGCCGCGCTCTTGTAGACCCGCGGCTGGGCCGGCAGGTAGCGCTCGCCATAGGTCTCGCCCACGACCCTGCGGGCCTGGTCGATGGCCTCGGCCGAGAGCTGGACGCCGTCGGTCCGCATGTAGGTGATCAGGCCGACGGTCTCGCCGCCGATATCCACGCCCTCGTACAGCTTCTGGGCGATGCGCATGGTGCGTGTCGCGCCCAGGCCCAGCTTGCGCGAGGCCTCCTGCTGCAGGGTCGAGGTCGTGAAGGGCGCATATGGGTTGCGCCGGACCTGCCGGTGCTCGACCGCCTTGACGGCATAGCTCAGCGGCTTCAGCCGTGCGACCGCGGCCTCGGCCGCGCCCTGGTCGCCCAGGGTGAACTTCTCGAGCCTGCGGCCGTCGAGCTGCGTCAGCCGAGCGCGTATCGGCTGCCCGTCGGGGGTCTGGAAGGTGACTTCGATGGACCAGTATTCCTGCGGGCGGAAGACCTCGATCTCGCCCTCGCGCTCGCAGATCAGGCGCAGCGCGACGGATTGCACGCGCCCTGCCGAGCGGGACCCCGGCAGCTTGCGCCAGAGCACGGGCGAGAGGGTGAAGCCCACGAGATAGTCCAGCGCGCGCCGGGCCAGATAGGCCTCGACCAGCTCCTGGTTCACCTCGCGCGGGTTCGCCATGGCCTCGAGCACGGCCGACTTGGTGATCTCGTTGAAGGTGACGCGCTGCACCTCGACCTTGCCCAGCAGCTTGCGGTCGCGCAGCAGTTCCTTCACGTGCCAGGCGATCGCCTCTCCCTCGCGGTCCGGGTCGGTCGCGAGAAAGACGCGCTTGGCGCCGCGCACGGCGCGGGCGATGTCGTCGATGTGCTTCTTGGAGCGCTCGCCGAGCTCCCAGGACATCGCGAAATCCTGCTCGGGCAGGACCGAGCCGTCCTTGGCCGGAAGGTCGCGGACGTGGCCGTAGCTCGCCAGGACCGTGAAGTCCGAGCCGAGATACTTGTTGATGGTCTTCGCTTTGGCCGGGGACTCGACGATGACGACGTTGGATTCGGTCAAGGTCTCTGGCCTTCCGTTCGTACGATGGCGGCGGTTGCGCTTCAGGGGATCGGCCGGATCAGGACCACCCGGTTGCCCGGAAGCCGCTGGATGTGCCCGGCGATCTCCAGCTCCAGCAGCAGGATCTGCGCCGCAGGGGGAGACAATTGGCACCCCCGCACCAGTTCGTCAACCGGCACGGGGGAGGGGCCCAGCAGTTCCAGGAAGGCGGCGCGCCGGCTTCCCGCCTCCCTTTCAGGGTCGCCGCCGGGGCTGCCCTGCCGTCCGCGGCCCTGCGTGCCCGCGGCGAATTCCGCAGGTCCCGGCTCGGCCAGTCCGCCCTGCGCCTCCAGCACCCGCAGGACGTCGTCGGCTCCTTCCGTCAGGGTCGCGCCCTGGCGGATCAGGTCGTTGGTCCCGCGGGCGCGCGGGTCGAGAGGTGAGCCGGGCACGGCGAAGACCTCGCGTCCCTGGTCCAGCGCGAGCCTCGCGGTGATCAGCGAGCCCGAGCCGGGCGTCGCCTCGACCACCGCGATGCCGCGCGAGAGGCCCGAGACGATCCGGTTCCGGCGCGGGAAGTGCCGGGCCTGGGGCGACAGGCCGACCGGCATTTCGGCGACCAGGGCGCCCGCTTCGGCGATGCGGGCCTGCAGCGCCCGGTTTTCCTCGGGGTAGATGCTGTCGGGCCCGCCCGCGAGGACGGCTACCGTTCCCGTCTCGATGGCCCCGAGATGCGCGGACGCATCGATCCCGCGGGCCAGCCCCGAGACGACCACCCAGCCCGCGCGGCCGAGGTCGCGGGCCAGTGCCTCGGCGAAGCGGCGACCGTTGGCCGAGGCGTTGCGCGCGCCGACGACCGCGACGCTCGGCCGGCCAAGAAGGGCGGCGTCGCCGCGCACGAAGATCAGCGGCGGGCAGTCCTCGATGGCGGCAAGAGGCCTTGGAAAGGCGGGCTCGCAGGAGGCCAGGGCGACGGCGCCGATGCGCGCTGCGGCCGCCAGCTCCCGCTCGGCCTCGGACCGGGAGGCGATGCGCAGGGATGCGCGCCCACCCCGGCGTGCGAGGCCTGGCAGCGCGTCGAGTGCAGCGGCGGCCGTGCCATAGCGCTCGATTAGCTTGTGGAAGGTGACGGGACCGACATTCTCGCTGCGGATCAGCCGTAGCCAGTCGATCCGTTCGCCCTCGGGCAATACGCGCGTTGGTTGCATCATGCCGGCCCATGATGCACGCGGCCGGCATGCCGTCAACGGCCGGCGGGATCAGGTCCCGGGATCAGGCCCCGGGATCAGGCTTTCTTGGCGCCGATGCGGGGCTCCTCGCCCCGGAGCAGCCGGCGGATGTTCGAATGGTGCCGGAGGAAGACCAGCACCGCGATGAACAGGGCGAGCTGCGCGATCGCCGGCCCACCGAAATACCAGCCGACCAGCGGCGACAGGCCGATCGCAACCAGGGCCGAGAGCGACGAGATCCGGACCACGAGCGCTGTCAGCAGCCAAAGGGCGCAGGCGGCGAGGCCCGTCGGCCAGGACACCGCGAGCAGGACGCCCAGCGCCGTCGCGACGCCCTTGCCGCCCTTGAAGCCCAGCCACACAGGGAAGGTGTGCCCGAGCATTGCGCCGGCACCGGCGACGATCGCCATCTCGGGTCCGTAGAGCCCGGCGAGCAGGGCCGCGAAGGCGCCCTTGCCGCTGTCGAGCACAAGCGTCGCCGCGGCCAACGCCTTGTTCCCGGTCCGCAGGACGTTGGTCGCCCCGATGTTGCCGGAGCCGATGTTGCGGATGTCCCCGTAGCCGAACAGCCGCGACAGCACGAGGCCGAAGGGGATGGATCCCAGCAGGTAACCGAGGACGGCGGCTGCCAGAAGATGGGGGCCGCTCAGGGACCAGGTGATCGCGTCCGGCATCAGGCCTCGTCGAGCGTGAAGACGGTGCGGCCGTCGACCAGGGTGCGGGTGACCCGACCCGTGACCGGCCTCCCGTCGAAGGGCGAGTTCTTGGACTTGCTGCGGAGCGCCGCCTTGTCGACCCGCCACAGCCGGTCGAGATCGACGACGGCCAGATCGGCCGGTGCGCCCTTGCGCAGGCGGCCGGCCTCCAGGCCCAGGATCTCGGCAGGCCGGCAGGTCAGCGCGGCCAGAGCCGGCAGCAGCCCGACGCGCCCGTTGTGCACGAGTTCCAGCGTCAGGGGAAGCAGTGTCTCGAGCCCGATCACCCCGTGCGCAGCCGAGGAGAATGGCACGCGCTTGCTGTCCTGATCCTGCGGCCGGTGGTCGGAGGCGATCGCGTCGATGGTGCCGTCGGCCAGACCCTCGACGATCGCGCGGCGGTCCATCTCGCCGCGCAGCGGCGGCGAGACCTTCGCGAAGGTGCGATAGTCGCCGATGTCGGTTTCGGTGAGGGCGAAGTAGTGCGGTGCGGTGTCGCAGGTGACCCTCAGCCCGCGGCGCTTGGCCTGCCGGATCGCCTCCACCGCGGCGCCGGTCGAGACATGGGCCGCGTGGTAGCGTGCGCCGGTGAGCTCGACCAGACGCAGGTCGCGCTCGATCATCATCACCTCGGCCTCGCGGGGGATGCCTGCAAGGCCCAGGCGGGTCGCGATCTCGCCGGCGTTCATCTGTCCGCCGGCGGCGAGGCTCGGCTCCTCCGGGTGCTGGATCACCAGCAGCCCGAAGGTGCTGGCGTAGCTCAGCGCCCTGCGCATCACGAGCGCGTCCGAGATGGCGCGGTTGGCGTCCGTGAAGCCCAGCGCGCCAGCCTCGGCCAGGAGGCCCATCTCGCTGAGCTCGCGGCCCTGCAGGGACTGGGTCGCGGCCGCATAGGCGTAGACCTTGACCAACTTGGCCTCGCGGGCGCGGCGCGCGATGAACTCGATGCCCGCCACATCGTCGATCACCGGGTCGGTGTCGGGCAGGCACACCATGGCCGTGACACCGCCTGCCGCCGCGGCGCGGCTGGCGGTCAGGATCGTCTCCTTGTGCTCCTCGCCGGGCTCGCCGATGGAGACGCGCATGTCGACGAAGCCGGGCAGCAGCGCCTGGCCGCCGAGGTCCACGACCGGGATCCCATCGGGCACGCCGCCCGCGAAGAGGCCGGGGCCGAGATCGGAGATCGCCTCGCCCTCGACCAGCAGCGCGCCGGGCGCGTCGAGCCCAGTCGCCGGATCGAGGAGGCGGGCGTTCACAAAGGCGGTGCGGCTCATGGCGCGACCTCGTGGCGGGCCAGGACGTCGAGGACAGCCATGCGCACCGCGACGCCGAGCTCGACCTGGTCGAGGATCACGCTGCGGTCGATGTCGTCGGCGAGCTCGGAATCGATCTCCACGCCGCGGTTCATGGGGCCCGGATGCATGATCAACGCGTCCGGGCGCGCGACCGCCAGCTTGGCGTAGTCGAGCCCGAAGAAGTGGAAGTATTCCCGGATCGACGGGACGAACTGGCCCTGCATGCGTTCGGTCTGCAGCCGCAGCATCATCACGATGTCGCAGTCGCGCAGCCCGCGCCGCATGTCGTGGTGCACGTCCACGCCCAGCCTGTCGATGTCGGTCGGCATCAGCGTCGGCGGCCCGATCACCCGGACCCGTGCGCCCATGGCGTTCAGCAGGTGGATGTTCGAGCGGGCGACGCGGCTGTGCAGGATGTCGCCACAGATCGCGACCTGCAGCCCTTCGATGCGGCCTTTGCGCCGGCGGATCGTCAGCGCGTCGAGCAGCGCCTGGGTCGGGTGCTCGTGGGTGCCGTCGCCGCCGTTGATCACGGCGCAGCGGACCTTATCGGCCAGCAGCTTGACCGCGCCCGATTCGGGATGCCGCACCACCAGCGCGTCCGGCTGCATGGCGTTCAGCGTCATCGCCGTGTCGATCAGCGTCTCGCCCTTCTTCACCGAACTGGCGGAGGCCGACATGTTGATCACGTCGGCGCCCAGCCGCTTGCCCGCGAGCTCGAAGGAAGTGCGGGTGCGGGTCGAGTTCTCGAAGAACAGGTTGATGACGGTCCGGCCCCGCAGCAGAGCGGACTTCTTCTCGGGGCGGCGGTTCTGCTCGACATAGCCGTCGGCGAGGTCGAGCAGCGGCGTGATCTCCGCTGCCGTCAGCCCCTGGATGGCCAGGAGATGCCGGGAGGGGAGCGCGGCGCGTCGGGGTGCGGGTTCCATGGCGGCCGGATGATAGGGGCGGGTCCGGGGACGCGCAACGGGCGCACGCGCGCTGCCGCACCATCCCCTGACCGGGCCCCTGACCGGGCCCCTGACCGGACCGCGTCCGACCCTACTTCGCGAAGAGCTGCGACATGTCGGCGAAGGCCTTGAACTCCAGCGCGTTGCCGGCGGGGTCCAGGAAGAACATGGTCGCCTGCTCGCCGACTTGGCCCTTGAAGCGGATGTAGGGCTCGATCACGAACCTGATCCCGGCGCCGCGCAGCCGCTCGGCGAGCGTGTGCCACTGGTCCATCTCCAGCACCACGCCGAAATGTGGGACCGGCACGTCATGACCGTCCACCGGGTTGTGGTGCAGGTTGTCCTCGTTCGCCGCGCCCGGCTTCAGATGCGCCACGATCTGGTGGCCGAAGAGGTCGAAATCGATCCACTGGTCCGAGCTGCGCCCCTCCGGGCAGCCGAGCACCGTGCCGTAGAAATGGCGCGCGGCGGCGAGGTCGTTGACCGGGAAGGCGATGTGGAAGGGTGTCACTTTGGTCATGGAGAATCCCTGGTGCGCAGTGCCGGTGCGGGCGCTTTGCGTCGGCCCCGCAGGCCGCTGATCTACGGATTTCGCGCCAATCTTGACAAACGAGTAATACGGTTCGATTCATGAGGTGGCCTCATGGATCGAACCGATGGACGAGCACCGTCTGCCTTCGCTGAACGGAATCCGCAGCTTCGTCGCCGCGGCGCGGCATCTGAGCTTCACGGCGGCGGCGCGCGAGCTGAACGTCACCCAGGGCGCGGTCAGCCGGTCCGTACAGGCGCTCGAGGCCGAGCTGGGGGTGCCGCTGTTTCGCCGCGTCGGCCGCGCAATCGAACTGACTCCGGCGGGCGCCATCTTCTACCCGCAGGTCGCCGAGGCGATGGGCCGCATCGCGGCGGCGTCGCAGTCGCTGCGGCGGCTGGAGGAGGGCGGCGTCCTCTCGATCAGCCTGCTGCCGACCTTCGCCCTGCGCTGGCTGGTGCCGCGGCTGCACCGGTTCCAGCAGCGCCATCCCGATATCCTGGTGGACGTCTCGACCTCCGAGCACGTGGTCGACTTCGCGTCCGAATCCATCGACCTTGCCCTGCGTTACGGCACCGGTCAGTGGCCCGGGGCCGAGGCGACGCTTTTCATGAGGGAGGAGATGGGCGTCTTCTGCGCGCCGGGCGTGCCGCAGCAGATCCCCCTGAACGTTCCCGCCGATCTGCGCGCTCACCGGCTACTGGTGCACACCTCGCGCTCGGAGGCCTGGGCGGAGTTCTTCGCCACACACGGGGTGGTGGCGCCGGACAACGTCCCGTCTCCGGGGTTCGAGCACTTCTTCATGATCGCGGAGGCTGCGGCCCTTGGCATGGGCGTCGCGCTGCTGCCGGTCTTCCTCGTCCGCGAGGAGGTGGCACGTGGCCGACTGGTCCAGCCCTTTCCGCAGGTGCTACGGCCGGCCAAGGCCTACTACCTCCTGCATGGGCCAGGCCGGATCCGGTCCCGCAAGATCAGGTTGTTCAAGGAATGGCTGCTGGAGGAGGGCGCCTCCGCCTGACGGTAAAGGCCCGGCATTCCCGCAGCCAATCCGCTCCGTCCGGAGCAATCACCTGGCGCGCCGCGCTCGCGCGCCAGGGTCGACGGTTCAGGGCCAGGAACTCACGGTGACTGCGGATGCAAGAGAAGCATACGTGAGTAATCATGGTTGTGTATGAAATACAAACCACCTCCACGATTGACCGCCCCATGGAGGCTGTTGAATTCTCCGCCGAGAGCATTATCGGATGTCAGCTGATTTTGCGCGTGGGGAGGCGGTTTGGATGAGCAGTCTGCGTCACAGGCTGGTGAGTACATCGCATGGATTGATCGCTGTCGAAGATGATGGTGGGGCGGGGGTGCCGTTTGTGCTAATTCACGGCAACTCGGCCTGCCGCAGCGTCTTCGTGCGTCAGGCCGAAAGCGAGCTGGCCAGGAAGGCCCGGCTCATCACCTTCGATCTGCCGGCGCATGGCCAGTCCGACGATGCGTTGGAACCCGCGCGCAGCTACACGCTGCATGGACTTGCGGACGCGACTATCGAGCTGCTCGCGGAGCTCGGCGTCAGCGAGGCCGTCGTCCTCGGATGGTCGCTCGGCGGGCATATCGGGATCGAGATGCTTTCCCGCTTTCGCGGGATCCGGGGGCTTGTGATCACCGGCACGCCGCCCATCCCGAAAGGCGGCTTCGCCGAAGGCTTCGTCGGTTCGCCTCATCAGAGCCTGCCGTCGCGCAGGCACCTGTCGCATGACCAGGTCGACGCGTTCGCGCGGATGATCTTCGGGGACCCCGTCGAGCCGTTTCTCCGCGAGGCGATCGCCCGTACCGACGGGCGGTTTCGCGAGCAGCTGTTCCAGTCCGCACTCGCCGGGGAGAATGTGGATCAGCGTCTCGCGGTCGAAGGCAGCCGGGTTCCCATCGCCGTAATCAACGGCTCCGCCGATCCCCTGATCAAGCTCGACTACATCGACAGCGTTGCCTACGGGAACCTGTGGGACGGGCGCTGCCACCGCCTTAAAGGCGTGGGGCACGCTCCATTCTGGCGCGCGGCCTCGGAGTTCAACGCCGTCGTCGGGCGTTTCCTGGACGACCTCATGGCCTGATCGGGCCGCCTGCCCCGGCTGCAGTCGGCTCAGGTGATCTCGACCCGGCGATGCCTAGTCCGTGCGGGCGGCCTCGGCGAACAGCCAGTCCCGGAAGGCGCGGACCTTGGGCCGCCGCAGGTAGTGCGGCGGGCATACCACCCAATAGGCGAGCTCGCTGGGCAGCGCGAGGTCGAATAGCCGCACGAGGCGTCCTGCGGCGAGATCGTCCGCGATCAGCGCGCTGCGTGCCAGCGCAACGCCCTGGCCTGCAAGGGCGGCCTGGATGAGGTGGCCCGAATCCGTGTAGCGCGGCCCACGGCTGACATCGACGCCGTCGACGCCTGACAGGCGCAGCCAATCCGCCCAGTTGATGGTGAAGTCGTCGTGCAGCAGCGTGACGCCCCGCAGGTCCGACGGGTGCCGGATCGGCGGCGGCCCGTCGCGCAGCGCCGGCGTCGCGACCGGGAACACGTCCTCGCGCAGCAGCCGCTCGACCGCGAGATCGGGCCAGTGGCCGCGCCCGAAGCGGATCGCGATGTCCACGTCCTGCTGGGTGAAGTCCACGAGGCGGGTCGAGGAGGACAGGCGCACGTCCACCGTCGGGTGCAGCGCCTGGAAGCGCGGAAGGCGGGGCACCAGCCATCGCGCCGCGAAGGACGAAATCGTGCTGACGGTCAGCACGCCCTGGTTCTCGGCCTGGCGCAGCCGTGCCGTCGCCTCGGCGATCAGGTCCAGGGCCTCGTTCAGCGGAGGCAGGTACGACTGGCCGGCCTCGGTCAGCACCAGCGCCCGGTTCAGCCTGCGGAACAGCGGCACGCCCAGCGTCTCCTCGAGCCCCTTGATCTGGTGGCTGATCGCCGCCTGGGTGACGTTCAGCTCCGCCGCGGCGCGCGTGAAGCTGAGATGGCGCGCCGCGGCCTCGAAGGCGCGGACGGCGTTGAGCGGCGGCAGACGGCGGCCCATGGATGCCTTCTTCGAATTAGGAAAGCTAATGAGTTTATGAGGAGTCCTCGTTTGTCCGCAAGGGTCCGAGGGAGCATTTTCATTAGGTACGAAACGCGGAGTGCTTTCCGCTTCGGATTAGGAGAGCAGAGATGAGCATCGCAGTCTTCCGCACCGACCGGCCAAGCCGCGGCGGCGAGGGTTGGGCAACCCAGGCCGTCGACCTGCTGCTGTGCTGGCAGGAGCGCGCCCGCGAGCGCCGTCACCTCGCGGAGCTGCCGGACTACCTTCTGAAGGATGTGGGCCTGAACCGGAGCGACGTGGAGCGCGAGGCGGGCAAACCGGTCTGGCGGCGCTGAGCCCCCTCAGCCGCGCGGCAGCGAGGCCAGGAAGTCGTCCAGGATCACGGCCGCCGCAGCCGCGTCCACATGCTCCTGCCGCCGGCGCGCCGAAAGACCGGCGCTGGCCATCCGGTCCTCGGCCTCGAAGCTGCTGAGCCGCTCGTCCCACAGCGCGACGAGCGGCTCCGCCGTCGTGACGCCGGTGCTCTTCACGAGCTCGTCCGCGAAGCTGCGCGCCCGGTCGGCGGCCGGGCCCCAGCTTCCGTCCATGTTGAGCGGCAGGCCCAGCAGAAATCCTCCGGCATCCCATTCCCGGACATGGCGCGCCAGCGATGCCAGGTCCGCCACGAGCTTCGTGCGGCGTATCGTGCCGACCGGTGCCGAGCGCGTCAGCCCGGGATCGGAGACCGCCATGCCGATGGTGCGCGTGCCCAGGTCGAGCGCCATGAGACGCGTGCCACGGGGCAGGGCGGCGGGCAGCTCTGCGGGTTTCACGATGGGCACGACGGCGATTCCGGCTGGTGGTCCGGGCGGTTCCGGGAGCCCGAGGATAGGGCGTGCGGGGGCGGGTTGAAAGCGCGCGCGACGCTGGATCACCGGCGTTGCGGAGCCAGGGGGCGGGTGCTAGCTTCCGCGTCCTGATTTCCGGACATTCCCGAGTTCGGGGCACGGCGGCGGGGCGGCCATTCCCGCTGCAACCAGCGGACGGAGAGCCCCTCATGTCGATCGACAAGGCCACCGTGGCGAAGATCGCCCACCTGGCCCGCATCAAGGTACCCGAGGACGAACAGGAGCGGCTCGCCGGCGAGCTCAACCAGATCCTGCACTGGGTCGAGCAGCTTGCCGAGGTCGATACCGAAGGCGTCGAGCCCATGACCAGCGTCGCGGCGCAGACCCTGCGCCAGCGCGAGGACGTGGTCACCGAGGGCGACATCCGCGACCAAGTGCTTGCCAACGCCCCGGACCGTGCCGCGGGCTTCTTCGCCGTTCCCAAAGTGGTGGAATGAGATGACGGACCTGACCCGTCTCAGCGCCGCCGAGGCCCTCGATGGCCTCGCGCGCAAGGACTACAGCGCGGTCGAGCTGACCGAGGTCCATATCCGCGCGGTCGAGGCCGCCCGGCCCCTGAACGCCTTCGTGGTCGAGACGCCCGAGCTCGCCCTCGAGCAGGCCCGGGCCTCGGATGCGCGCCGCGCGCGGGGCGAGGCCGGCCCCTTCGACGGCATTCCCATCGGGGTCAAGGACCTGTTCTGCACCAAGGGCGTCCAGAGCACGGCGTCGAGCCGCATCCTGGAAGGCTTCGTGCCGCCCTACGAGTCCACCGTGACGGCGAACCTGTTCCGCGACGGCGCCGTGATGCTGGGCAAGCTGAACATGGACGAGTTCGCCATGGGCTCGGCCAACATCACGAGCCATTTCGGCCCGGTGGTGAACCCCTGGAGCCCCGGCACGCTGGCGCAGCACGACGAGGCCTTCGCGGCCGAGGGCGCAGCCGCCGAGCTGGTGGCCGGCATGGGCCAGCCGCGGCCCCGGCAGGAATGGACCTTCACGCGCAAGCTGGTGCCCGGCGGCTCGTCGGGCGGCTCGGCGGCGGCGGTCGCCGCGCGCTGCGTCATGGCCGCGACCGGCACCGACACCGGCGGCTCGATCCGGCAGCCCGCGGGCTTCGTCGGCATCGTAGGCCTGAAGCCGACCTACGGGCGTTGCTCGCGCTGGGGTATCGTGGCCTTCGCCTCCTCGCTCGACCAGGCGGGGCCGATGACGCGCACCGTCAGGGACGCGGCCGTCATGCTGCGCTCCATGGCCGGGTTCGACCCCAAGGACAGCACCTCGGTCGACATGCCGGTGCCGGACTTCGCGGCGGCGCTGACGGGCGACATCCGCGGCCTGCGCGTGGGCATTCCGCGCGAGTACCGGATGGACGGCATGCCGGCCGAGATCGACCGGCTGTGGGAGAAGGGCGTCGAGATGCTGCGCCGGCAGGGCGCCGAGCCGGTCGATATCAGCCTGCCGCACACCAAGTACGCGCTGCCGACCTACTACATCGTCGCTCCGGCCGAGGCCTCGTCGAACCTCGCCCGGTACGACGGCGTGCGCTACGGGCAGCGCATCGACGGCACGAGCCTGAAGGACATGTACGAGAACACCCGAGCGGCCGGCTTCGGCGCCGAGGTGCGCCGGCGCATCCTGATCGGCACCTACGTCCTGTCGGCGGGCTACTACGACGCGTACTACCTGAAGGCCCAGAAGGTCCGCAGCCGGATCAAGCAGGACTTCGACGAGGCGTTCAAGCGCTGCGACGTGATCCTGACGCCGACGGCTCCTTCGGCCGCCTTCGGGATCGGCGAGAACACCGACGACCCGATCCAGATGTACCTCAACGACGTGTTCACGGTGACCGTGAACCTCGCGGGGCTGCCCGGCATCTCGGTGCCGGTTGGGCTGTCGGCTGACCGGCTGCCGCTGGGCCTGCAGCTCATTGGCCGGCCCTTCGACGAAGAGACCCTCCTGCGCGCGGCCGAGGCGCTGGAGCGGGCGGCCGGGTTCGAGGCCCTGCCGCCCTTCATGGCCGGTGCGGTTTGAGGACGGGACGACAGACATGCTGATCAAGGGTGAGACGGGCGACTGGGAAGTTGTGATCGGCCTGGAGGTCCATGCCCAGGTCATCTCGAACGCCAAGCTGTTCTCGGGCGCGGCCACCGCCTTCGGGGCGGATCCGAACACGCAGGTGGCGCTGCTGGATGCCGGCCTGCCGGGCATGCTGCCGGTGATCAACCGGTATTGCGTCGAGCAGGCCGTGCGCACGGGGCTGGGGCTGAAGGCGCAGATCAACCTGCACTCGGTCTTCGACCGCAAGAACTACTTCTATGCGGACCTGCCGCTGGGCTACCAGATCAGCCAGTACACGCAGCCTATCGTGGGCAAGGGCTCGATCGTCCTGGACCTGCCCGACGGCTCGTCCCGGACGGTCGGCATCACGCGCCTGCACCTGGAGATGGATGCCGGCAAGAGCCTGCACGACCAGCACCCGTCCAAGACCTATGTGGACCTGAACCGGGCCGGCGTCGCGCTGATGGAGATCGTCTCCGAGCCGGACATGCGCTCGCCGGAGGAGGCTGCGGCCTACCTGCGCAAGCTGCGCGCAATCCTGCGCTATCTCGGGACCTGCGACGGCAACATGGAGGAGGGCTCCATGCGCTGTGACGTCAACGTCTCGGTGCGCCGACCGGGCGGGCCCTTCGGGACGCGCACCGAGACCAAGAACGTGAACTCGATCCGCTACGTGATGATGGCGATCGAGTACGAGACGAACCGCCAGATCGAAATCCTCGAATCCGGCGGCACGATCGACCAGGAGACGCGCCTGTTCGATACCGTCAAGTTCACGACGCGCTCCATGCGCTCCAAGGAGGAGGCGCACGACTACCGCTACTTCCCGGATCCCGACCTGCTGCCCCTCGTGCTCGACCAGGCCTGGGTCGACGAGATCCGCAGCACGCTGCCCGAGCTGCCCGACGAGAAGAAGGCGCGGTTCATGGAGCAGTACAAGCTCAGCGCCTATGACGCCGGCGTGCTGGTCGCCGAGAAGGCCTCGGCCGACTACTACGAGGCGGTGGCGAAGGGGCGGGATCCGAAGATCGCGTCGAATTGGGTGACGGGCGAGCTGTTCGGCGCGCTGAACCGGCTGGGCAAGTCGATCGAGGAGAGCCCGGTCTCCGCGGCCGACCTCGGCGGGCTGCTCGACCTGCTGGCCGACAATACGATCTCGGGCCGCATCGCCAAGGATGTCTTCGCAGCGATGCTGGAGACCGGGAAGTCGGCCGCCGTCATCGTCGAGGAGCAGGGCCTGCGCCAGGTCACCGACACCGGTGCCATCGAGGCGGCGATCGACGGCGTGCTCGCCGCGAACGCCGACAAGGTCGCCGAGTTCCGCAGCGGCAAGGACAAGCTGTTTGGCTTCTTCGTGGGCCAGGTGATGAAGCAGACCCAGGGCAAGGCGAATCCCGCCCTGGTGAACGAGATCCTGCAGGCCAAGCTGAAGGGCTGAACGGCAGAGGCCCGGGAAGGAGACGGCGGCATGGCCGCGGACGAGAGGGATCCCAGCCCCGAGACGCTGGCTGCCCAGGCGCTGGGGTCGGTGGATGGCGCGACCGGCGCCGTGGTGCCGCCGATCCATCCCAGCACGACGTTCCTGAGGGACGCCGACAACAGCTACGCGACCCACGGCCGGGTCTACAGCCGCGCCGACAACCCGACCTACGATCAGGTCGAGGCGTTGCTGAACCGCCTGGAAGGCGGGCAGGGGGCGCTGGTCTTCGCCTCGGGCATGGCGGCGGCCACCGCCCCGGTAATGGCGCTGCGGCCGGGCGACCATGTGGTCGCCTCCTCGGTCATGTACTGGGCCTTCCGCAACTGGCTGCAGGACTACGCGACGGGCTGGGGCATCGAGGTCGACTTCGTCGCCACCGAGGATCCCGTGGCGCTGGCCGGCGCCCTGCGACCGGGGCAGACACGGCTGGTCTGGATCGAGACGCCGGCGAACCCGCTCTGGACCGTGACGGACATCCGCGGCGCGGCCGAACTCGCCCATGGCGCTGGGGCGCTTCTTGCCGTCGACAGCACGGCGGCGAGCCCGGTGCTCACGCGGCCCATCGAGCTCGGCGCCGACCTGGTGATGCATTCCGGAACCAAATACCTGAACGGGCACAGCGACGTCGTCGCCGGCGTGCTGGTGACGGCGCGCGACGACGCCTACTGGCAGCGCATCAATGCGGTCCGCAAGAACCTGGGCGCGGTGCTGGGGCCATTCGAGGCCTGGCTGCTGCTGCGCGGGCTGCGCACGCTGTTCCCCCGCGTGCGCACCCAATGCGCGAACGCGCTGGACATCGCCCGCGCGCTCGATGGCCATCGCGGGGTGCGCGAGGTTCTCTATCCCGGCCTAGCCGGCCATCCGCAACATGCCCTGGCGGCCCGCCAGATGCAGGGCGGCTTCGGGGGCATGCTGTCGGTCCGGGTCGAGGGCGGCATGGCTGCCGCCGTGCGCGTCGCGGCGAAGACGCGTCTGTTCCACAGGGCCACGTCCTTGGGCGGCGTCGAGAGCCTGATCGAGCATCGCGCCAGCATCGAAGGCCCGGGGTCCCCGGTGCCCGACGACCTGCTCCGGCTCTCGGTCGGGATCGAGGCGGTGGAGGATCTGATCGACGACCTGGTCAGGGCACTGGACCTCGCCCATCGCTGAGGCCCGCGAAAGAGGGAAGCAGATGATCCGCCTCTACACCTGGAAGACGCCGAACGGCCGCAAGGCCTCCATCATGCTGGAGGAATGCGGGCTGCCCTACGAGACGCACCCCGTCAATATCGGCCGGGACGAGCAGTTCGCGCCGGAATTCCTGAAGATCAACCCGAACAACAAGATCCCGGCGATCGTCGACACCGAAGGTCCCGGCGGGCGCGAGATCACCGTCTTCGAATCGGGCGCCATCCTGACCTACCTCGCCGAAAAGACTGGTCGCTTCCTGCCCAAGGACGGCGCCGCGCGCTACGACGTACTGCAATGGCTGAACTGGCAGATGGGCGGCCTCGGGCCCATGCTGGGCCAGGCGAATCATTTCCGCCACGCCGCCCCCGAGAAGATCGAGTATGGGATCAAGCGCTACACCGACGAGATGAACCGCCTGTTCCGGGTGATGGACGGCCGGCTCTCGGACCGCGAGTTCCTGGCCGGCGAGTATTCCATCGCCGATATCGCCTGCTATCCCTGGGCCGATCGGTGGCAAGCCATCGGCGGCCTCGATATCGCGGCCTATCCCAACGTGAAGCGCTGGCTGGCCACCGTCGCGGCCCGTCCGGCGGTCCAGCGCGGGATGACGGTTCCCGCCTGACGACGCAGCCTCCGCCGCCGCGCCGGGCACGGGCATTCCCGTCTCACGAACGGGCCCGTGACGGCGCCAGCGCCGTCCCGACTGCCTCCAGCGGCAGGGTCGCGCGGCGGCGGGTGCGCAGGAGCAGGAGCAGCGCCGCGAACTCGCACAGCGCGCCGAGCAGGCCCAGCCGTGGGGACAGTCCGGCCGCCACGACGAGGCTGCCGAACAGCGAGCCCAGCGCCGATCCCAGGTAGATGCCCGAGGCCTGAAGGGACAGGCTGATCTGCGCCAGCGCGGGCTCGGCCATGATCAACCGTGTCTGCTGGGCCGGATTCACCGCCCAGCCGGCGACGCCCCACACCATGGTCAGGCCGACCGCAAGCACCGGCATGTCCTCGACGAAGGCCAGGCCCGCCAGGGCCAGCGCCGAGACCGTCAGCCCCCAACCTGCGACGCTGCGTGCGCCGAACCGGTCCACCACCCTGCCGCCGACCACCGAGCCGAGGCAGGCCGCGACGCCCCAGGCCAGCATCAGCGCGGGCATCTGCACGGGGCCGATACCGGCGGAATGCGCCATGACTGGCGCTATGAAGGTGTAGACGGCGAAGGCGCCCGAGCTCCACAGGACGGTTGTCGCCAGGATCTCGCGGATCGGCCCGCGGCGCAGGACCGAGAGACGTGCGACGACCGACGCTCCCGGCACGCCGGGACGCCGGGGCACTCCGATCAGGATGCCGGCGATCGCGACGGCCGCCAGCGCCGCCACGGCGACGAAGGGCCAGCGCCAGCCGCCGACCGTGCCGATCCAGGTGCCGAGGGGCACCCCCAGCACCAGCGATGCGGTGATGCCGCCGCCCACCAGCCCCAGGGCGCGGCCGCGGTCCTTGGCTGGAACCGCGGCACCGGCATAGGCCATGGCTGCCGGCATGTAGAGGCCCGCGGCCACCGCGGTCACGAGCCGCGCGGCCACGAGCGACGCAAAATCCGGCGCGATCGCGCAGGCGAGATTGCCGAGGGCGAACACGGCCAGGCCCAGCACCAGGACGCGCCGCCGCTCGAACGAGGCCGACAGAGCGGCGGCCAGCGGGGCCGTGACCGCATAAGTGGCCGAGAAGCCGACGACCAGCCAGCCTGCGGTCGAGAGACCGAGGCCGAGATGGTCCGCAATGGCCGGGAGAAGGCCTGCGATCATCAGGCCCTCCATGCCGACCGTGAAGGCGCCAAGCGCCAGCAGGTACAGGAACGGTCTCACCGGATGTCCTCCGTCGCGCCGCTTGTTCAAAAAATATTGAACATAAGGCGGTGGGGAGGACGTGCTGTCAAGCCCCTAGTTCAAGACTTGTTGAACCAAGGTGCAAGCCCTATTGTGCGGGGATCATGGAGACCATTCCCCATCCCGAGATCGACGCCGTGCAGCTCAGCACTGTGCTTACGGCGCTCAGCGATCCGACCCGGCTGGCGATCGTGCGGCGCCTGGCCGAGGCGGGGTGCGAGATCGCCTGCAGCGGCCTCGGCGACGCTGCCTACAAGACGAAGCTGTCCTATCATCTGCGGATCCTGCGCGAGGCGGGATTGACCCGCACCCGGGCAGAGGGCACGTCCCGCCTTGTATCGCTGCGCAGTGCCGAGATCGACTCGCGCTTTCCCGGCCTGCTCGCAGCGGTGCTGCGCGCGGAGCGCGAGCCTTCGGACCTGATTTGACCAGTTCGGCGGGTCCGGAATCGTCTTCTGCGTGCCCTTCCCGGCCACCATGCCGCGCCCATGCTCCGCACCTGCTAAATGCCACGGCATGCGCACGGATTTCCGCTTGCCGGGCTCGGGGGCCCTCCCTATAGTCCGCGCCAGGCCGGTCGGGTGGGTGAGCGGCTGAAACCAGACGTTTGCTAAACGTCCGTACCCTCAAAAGGGGTACCGAGGGTTCGAATCCCTCCCCGACCGCCACTTGCCGCCGTTCCGGCGCGGCCCAATCCCGAGATATCCCCCCGTCAGCGTGCCGGCATCGCCGCGAAGGCGTTCTGCCGGCATTTGTTCCAGGTCAAAAAACTTCAAAAGCGCCGGCATTATGATGCACGCGCGCCGGGTATGCGCTGCGCAGCCGACGCACGCTTTGAACCGGCCTGGAAGCTGGATGGATGATCGAACTCTCCGCTGCCTTAGTCCTGCTGGTCGCGAGCCATGTGATCCCGTCGCGGCCCGGGCTGCGCGAGCGGCTCCTGGCCGCGCTGGGCCGGCCGGCCTTCGTTGCGGTCTATTCTGCGATCTCCGTGCTGGCGCTGGCGGCCGTGATCGTTGCCTACGGCCAGGCCGATCCGACGCTTCTTGTATGGAGCCCACCCTTCGAGGGGCGCTATGTCGCCTTCGCCGCGATGCCGCTGGCGATGGTGCTGCTGGTCTGCCGGCTGACCCAGGGCCCCGGCGCGGCGCCCCACGGCATCTACAGGGTCACGACCACGCCCGGCAGCCTTGCGGTCCTGGTCTGGAGCCTCGTCCACCTGCTGAACGTCGGGGCGGCCCGCACGATCCTCGTGTTCCTCGGCATGTTGGCTATCGCGCTCTGGGCGCTGCTGCGGAACGCCGCCCGCGCCACCCCGCCCGGCCCGTACGGTGTCTTGCCCTTCGCGCGGATCGCAGCGGGACGCGAGCGGCTGGCCTTCAGTGAGATCGGCTGGTGGCGGCTGCTTGCCGCGCTGGTCCTGACGGCGGTCCTGCTGCTTCTCCATCCGGTGGTGATCGGGGTCGATCCCCTGGCTGGCGTGCTGTGAATTCGCCGGTGCAGGGGACCGGGGGGCCGGAGCCTTGCACACATCGGGAAGGCGATACGCGTCAACACTTTTCAACGATTGTGACGACATGATCCGGCTCCGGCCTCCGGTGCTTCCGGCAACGGCTGGCGCGGCCAAAGGGGGAGAAGAGCCTTGCTTCGCGTCTTCAACGACATTCCGATCCGCATCAAGATCGTCTTCGCCTTCGCGTCGGCGATTTTCGTCGTGGTGGCGCTCGGCGGCTTCGCCGTGACGCGGCTTTCGGCGGTCAACGACGCGGCGGCCGAGATCCGGGACGACAGGCTGCCGGCGATCGTAGGCATCGCGACTTTCTCGGCGGCGACGGAGCGATTCCGCGCGACCGAGGCGACGCTCCTCCTGGCCGGGACCGAAGCCGCGCAGAAGGCCGCGGCCGAGACCTTCCGCGAGACCGCGGATCAGCGCGATAAGGCTTGGCAGGCCTATCGGGCGACCGTGAGGACCGAGGAGGAGCTCCGGATGCTGGAACCTCTGCTGGAGCACTGGAAGGCCTATGCCGAGGCGAGCGCGCGGGCCCTTGCGCTGGTGCAGCAGGGCAAGCGCGACGAGGCCTCGCAGCTCTTCGTGACGGGGATGCTCGACAGCTTCCGGCAGGTGCGCGCCGCGCTGGCCAGGCTCGTCGATCTGAACCTGCGGGAGGGCCGCATCTCCGCCGAGCAGGGGACGTCGATCTATGCCTCGACCTGGAACTGGATCGCCGCCGGCATGGTGTTCGCGACGCTCTCGGCCATGGTCATGGGCGGGATGATCGTGTTCGGCGTCACGCGCCCCATCGATGCCACCACCGAAGCGATGAAGCGCCTTGCCGCGCGCGACATGACGGCACCGATCCTCGGCCTCGGGCGCAAGGACGAGATCGGCCACATGGCCGAGGCGCTGCACGTCTTCAGGGACAGCATGATCGAGGCCGCACGGCGCGCGGCCGAGCAGGAGGCCGAGCAGACCTCGAAGGAGCGCCGCACGGCTGCGGTGGAGCAGATGATCCACGAGTTCGACCGCACGGTGGGGAACGTGCTCGGGGGCGTGGCCTCGGCCTCGACCCAGCTCAGCACCACCGCCGAGAGCATGGCCGAGCTCGCGGAACAGACCAACCGGCAGGCTAGCGCCACGGCCGCGGCGGCCGAGCAGACGTCGGCCAACGTGCAGACCGTGGCTTCGGCCGCCGAGGAGATGGCCGCCTCGATCCAGGAGATCGGCCGCCAGGTGACGCGCTCGACGGAGATCGCATCGCAGGCCGTCGAGGAGGCGCGTGAGACCACGGAATCGGTCCGCAACCTCGCCGGCGCGGCCGCGCGCATCAACGAGGTCGTGAAGCTGATCCAGGACATTGCCGGCCAGACCAACCTGCTGGCCCTGAACGCGACGATCGAGGCCGCGCGCGCCGGCGAGGCCGGCAAGGGCTTCGCGGTCGTCGCCTCCGAGGTGAAGGCGCTGGCGAACCAGACCGCCCGCGCAACCGAGGAGATCGCGACGCAGATCGCGGGCGTCCAGACGGCGACGCAGGAGACCGTGCAGGCGATCACAGGGATCGGCAGCACCATCACCACCATCAACGAGATCGCCGCCGCCATCGCCGCGGCGATCGAGGAGCAGGGCGCAACGACGGGCGAGATCACGCGCAGCGTCCAGCAGGCGGCCGAGGGCACCGGGGCGGTGAGCGAAAACATCGTCCAGGTCAGCCATGCGGCGACGCAGACCGGCACTGCGGCGGCGGATGTCCTCGACGCTTCCAAGGGGCTGGCCCGCCAGGCCGAGGAGCTGCGCCGCGAGGTCGAGACTTTCCTGTCCGGGATCCGGGCCGCCTGAATGAGGAGGCGGCGCCGGGACAGGTCCGGCGCCGCCGTTCCGGAGATTCCCGCCGTGCGGGGACCAGAATCACGAATGCCCGGCCGCACGATGGGGCAGCGGCGGCGGGAAGGGGCCGCCAGGCACCGCGCCGGCCACAGCAGCCCCCAGCTCCGCCGTCAGCTCTAAGGGCGAGAAGCCGTAAGCCCTGGCCGCATCGCCCAGGGTCATGAACGGCGCCATGGCACAGCCGGGGCAGGCCATTCCGCGGCTGAGGAACACGGCGACGGCGGCTGGCCAGCGCTCCAGCACGTCCGAGACCATCTCGACTTCGCTCAGCGGCTTCGAGGAGCGGGGCGTTTCGCTGCAGGCGTCCATGGGTGCCTCCTGGACGCCGCCGACCGGCGGCGCCCGGCATCACGGGATGGTTCAGTCGGTCCGCCCGTCGGCGCGCGGCTGCACCAGGATCGGCACGTAGTCCCAAAGGAAGAGCAAGAAGGTGAGGGCCCACAGCCCGCCCGCCGCGGCCAGCGCCGCCGGGTAGAGCTCGCCGGGCAGCGCCGGCGCGGCGACCCGCGCGAGGACGGAGAGCGTGAGCACCCCGTAGGCCGCCACCGTCGCGGGCGGCGTGACGAGGGCCCGGCCGGTATGCCCGAGGGCCGCGCGGCTCATGACGGCCAGGATCATGGTTCCGAAGCCGCCCGCGGTCAGCGCGTGCATCCAGGCGGCGCCGGCGACGCTGCCGCCCAGCAGCGCGGTTGCCTTGAGCGCGAGGGCGAGCGGGATCCAGAGATATCCCAGATGCAGGATCCACAGGATCGGCATGCGCAGCGTCCGCGCGCCGCCCCAGAAGGCGAGGCGACCGGCATGGGTGAGGGCGGCGGCCGCGGCGACCGCGCCGGAGGCGGAGCTGCCGGGCATCGCCAGATCGACCGGAATCATCGCGAGCGTCAGGCCAAGCGTGGCGAGCTCCAGTGGCTTCGGCGCCCCGAGGTCGACATCGTGGGCGCGCGTGCGCAGCGCGTTCCGCGTGAAGGCAGGAACGATGCGCCCGCCGATCACGGTGGTCATCATCAGGACGACGCCGACCGAAAGGACGATCCCCTGCGCGGCGGCGCCGGGAGCGAGGTCGAGCCAGTCCATCCTGAAAAGCAGGTTTGCAAGCGTGAGCAGGAGGAGCAGCACGAGGAAGGCAGCATTACGCGCCTTGCCCGCGCGGATCAGCGGCAGCGCCACGGCGGCGCCGACGGCCGGGAAGAACGCGAGGTCGATCACGGCGGCCAGCGGCGCGTCCGAGACCGAGGGGAGGGAGGCGACCCGTCCCGCGACCCAGAGCGCCGCGAGCCCGCCGAGCGGCCAGCCCGAGACCGGGCGGCAGCCCGTCCAGTTGGGCACGGCCGTCAGCATGAAGCCGCCGACGGCGGCGCCGACGAAGCCGAACAGCATCTCGTGCGCATGCCAGGAGACCGGCGCCGCGGTACCGTCGAGGGTCAGGCAGCCCGCAAGGTTCAGCAGCCAGACCGCGACGAAGGCCGGTGCCGAGAGCGCCGCGAGCAAGAAGAAGGGGCGGAGGCCGACCGACAGCACCGGCGGGATGCCGGGTCCGCTGCGGGCGTTCAGGGCTGGAGCGGTCATGGTGATCTCTGAATCCGGAGGAAGCCGTTGTCCGGACCCTAGCCCCTCATCACCCCTCCTTCGTTGCGCGGGGACAAACAGCGCGACGGAACCCGGGCGGCCGTCAGTGCGCGGTCGACCCCAGGAACTGCCGCAGCTCCGGCGTCCGAGGGGCGGAGAAGAGCTCGTCCGGAGGGCCGATCTCGTGGATGCGCCCCTGGTGCATGAACACCACCCGATCGCAGACCTGGCGCGCGAAGCGCATCTCGTGCGTCACCATCATCAGCGTCATGCCGTCGGCCGCGAGTTCGCCGACGACCGCCAGCACCTCGTTCACGAGCTCGGGATCGAGGGCGGAGGTGATCTCGTCGCACAGCAGCGCCAGAGGCTGCATGGCGAGCGCGCGGGCGATGGCGACCCGCTGCTGCTGGCCGCCGGAGAGCTGGTCGGGATAGGCGTCGAACTTCTGGCCGAGCCCGACGCGGTCGAGCATCCGCCGCGCGAGGTCCTCGGCCTCGCCCACGGGCATCTTTCGCACCACCATGGGCGAGAGCATCACGTTGCGGCCGGCGGTCAGGTGCGGGAACAGGTTGAACTGCTGGAAGATCATTCCGACCTTCAGCCGCAGCGCCCTGAGCTGCTGGTCCTCCGACGACACATGGGTGCCCGCGACCAGGATCGAGCCGCCGTCGATGGTCTCCAGCCCGTTGACGCAGCGCAGAAGCGTGCTCTTCCCGGATCCGCTGCGGCCGATGATGGCGCAGACCTCGCCGGCCGCGACGTCGAGATCGATCCCCTTGAGCACCTCGTTCGCGCCGAAGCGCTTTCGCACGTCAGTGATGGCGATGAGGGGCATTCAGCCTCCGTTCGAGGAAGCGGCTCGCCACGGAAAGCGGCCAGCACAGGACGAAGTAGAGCAGTGCCACCAGGGCGTAGACGGTGAAGGGCTGGAAGGTGGCGTTGGTGATCATGGTCCCGGCCTTCGAGAGCTCGACGAACCCGATGATCGAGGTGAGGGCCGTGCCCTTCACCACCTGGACCGAGAAACCCACGGTTGGCGGCACCGCGATCCTGAGGGCCTGCGGCAGGATCACGTGCCGCATCTGCTCGAGATATCCCATCCCGAGGCTTGCCGAGGCCTCCCACTGTCCCCGGGGGATCGCCTCGACGCAGCCCCGCCAGATCTCCGCCAGGAAGGCGGCGGTCCACAGGACCAGGGCCAGGCCGGCGGCGAGCCAGGGCGGCATGTTGATCCCGACCAGCGACAGCGCGAAGAAGGCCAGGAAGAGCTGCATCAGCAGCGGCGTGCCCTGGAAGAGCTCGATGAAGCCCAGGGCGAACCGCCGCGGCAGCGGCCGGCGCGCGGTCCTCATGACCAGGACCAGCAATCCCGCCAGGCCGCCGCCGAGGAAGGCGACGGCCGAGAGCAGGACGGTCCACCGGGCCGCCAGCAGCAGGTTGCGAAGGATGTCCCAGGTCGAGAACTCGATCACTGCGCCCGCCCCCGCGAGAACAGCCGCTCGCCCGCCAGCCTGAGGGCCTGCCGCAGGATCACGGCCAGCGCCAGGTAGAGCAGGATCACGACGAAGTAGACTTCGAACGACCGAAAGTTCCGGGACTGGATGAAGTTGGCGGCGAAGGTCAGGTCCTCGGCCGCGATTTGCGAGACCACCGATGAGCCGAGCATCACGATCACGACCTGGGACGAGAGCGCGGGCCAGATGCGCCGCATCGCCGGGCCCAGCACGACGTGGCGGAAGACCTGCAGGCGCGACATCGCGAGGCTCAGCCCGGCCTCGACCTGCCCGCGCGGCGTCGCCTCGATCCCGGCCCGGATGATTTCGGCGCCGTAGGCGCCGAGATTGACGACCATGGCGAGCATGGCCGCCTGCATCTCGCCGAGCCGCAGGCCGGCCGAAGGCAGGCCGAAGAAGATGAAGAAGAGCTGGATCAGGAAGGGCGTGTTGCGGATCAGCTCGACATAGGCGACGACCGGTACGCGCAGCCAGCGCGGGCCCTGCGTGCGGATCCAGGCGCACAGCGTCGCGAGCGCAAGGCCGGCGCCGGCGCCGACCGCGGTCAGCGCGATCGTGACGGCGATCCCCTTCAGGAGAACCGGCGCGTATTGCAGGATCCAGGTGAACTCGAAGACGTAGGCCATGGCCATCCCCCCAGGCACGGGCGCTCCGCGGGTTCCGCCCGCGAAGCGCCCGCGGGCA
Source organism: Arenibaculum pallidiluteum (assembly GCF_017355985.1). Classification (GTDB taxonomy): domain Bacteria; phylum Pseudomonadota; class Alphaproteobacteria; order Azospirillales; family Azospirillaceae; genus Arenibaculum; species Arenibaculum pallidiluteum. Next base: position 16,950 of record NZ_JAFIQU010000001.1, on the reverse strand, counting down.
ATGCCGGATCAGAGATCCTTGGGCAGGTCCGCTCCGAGCCACTTCTTCGCGATGGCGTTCAGCGCGCCACTGGACTTCGCCTCGGCCAGGATCGCGTTCACGCGGGCCAGAAGCTTGGGCTCGTTCTTGTTCAGCCCGACATAGCAGGGCGAGTTCTTGATCAGGAACTTGGATTCCGGCCGCTTCGGCGGGTTCCGCTCCAGGATCGCGGCGGCGACGACGTTGCCCGTCGCGACGAGCTCGACCTGGCCCGACAGGAAGGCCGAGATCGTGCCATTGTTGTCCTCGTACCGGCGGATCGTCGCGCTGGCGGGGGCGATCTTCGTCAGCTCCAGGTCCTCGACCGCGCCCCGCGTCACGCCCACGGTCTTCCCGGCGAGATCGTCGGGTCCGTTCACGGCGGCGTCCGCGGGTCCGAAGACACCGTTGAAGAAGGGCGCATAGGCCTCGGAGAAGTCGATCACCTTCTCGCGCTCGGCATTCCTGCCGAGGCTCGAGATCACGAGATCGACGCGGTTCGTCTGCAGGTATGGAATGCGGTTGGCGCTCGTCACGGGGACGATCTCCACCTTGACGCCGAGCTTGTCGCCGATCAGGCGGGCGACGTCGATGTCGTAGCCCCGGGGCTGCAGGTCGGGTCCCACCGTGCCGAAGGGCGGAAAGTCCTGCGGCACCGCGATCTTGATCGTGCCGGCGCCGAGTATGGTGTCCAGCGCCTCGGCCGAAGCCGGCGAGACGAGTCCGCAGAAGGCGAGCGCCGCGACGAGGGCGCCGGCGAGGCGGCGGTTGTACATCCTGTCCTTCCTTTCCTAGGCATTCCGGCGAGCCAGTTCCATCGGGATCGCTGGCCGCCGGGTGGTGGTTTCGCGGGCGCGGCGCCGGATCGTGCAGGGCGCGGCGGCCGCTTCGGCGCGGCGGGCGTGCCATCGCAGTTATCGTGCCAGCCCCGCGAGCCCGGGGAAGGTGGAGCCCAGAGGCAGTGCGGACGGCGTCGGCGCGTGCAAATGCCTTCCGAAGGGGCAGAACCAGACGGACTGCCGCCTCGCGACAGTTGCGTCTTATGTTACAAATGAAGTTGCATGATCGTTGATCCCCGTTCGGCACCTCGCTTAGGGTTCCGGGGCCGGATGCGCAGGCGGCAGCGCCGCAGAGCAGGGGGCGGCATCGCCGCCGCGTCCGGGCCAAAGTCCAGCAGGGGATGGCAATCATGACCTACAATGCGATCATCATCGGCGGCAGCTTTGCGGGGCTGTCGGCTGCCCTCATGCTCGGCCGCGCACGCCAGCGCGTCCTTGTGATCGACGAGGGAAACCGCCGCAACCGCTTCGTCGCCGCCTCGCACGGCTTTCTCGGGCAGGATGGGCGCGCCCCCGGCGACATCATCGCGGATGCCCGCGCTGAGGTGATGGCCTACCCGACGGTGGAATGGGCCAACGGCCATGTGGAGCGCGCGGAGAAGATCGGACGCGTCTTCCGCGTCACCGAGGCGAGCGGCGAGGTTCACGAGGCGCAGCGCCTGGTGCTGGCGATGGGCGTGGTCGACGAGCTGCCGGCCGTGCCGGGCCTCGCGGAACGCTGGGGACGGTCCGTCTTCTATTGCCCCTACTGCGATGGCTACGAGCTGATGAACGGGAAGGCCGCCGTGCTTGCGACCTCGCTGATGGCGATGCATCAGGCCGTGCTGCTTCCCGACTGGGCTGAGACGACGCTCCTTCTGAACGACGTCTTCGAGCCGGACGCCGAGCAGCGCGCGCAGCTCGCGCGCCGCGGGGTGACGGTGGTGGCGGGAGGCGTCCGCGAGATCACCGGCGACAGGGCCGACGTCGTTCTGGCGGATGGGCGCGTCCTGGCCTTCCAGGCGCTGTTCGTCGAGCCTCGGCCGCGGATCGCCAGCCCGATCGCGCAACAGCTCGGCTGCGAGCTGGAGGACGGAATGATCGGTCCCATCATCAAGACGGACATGATGCGGGAAACGACGGTGCCGGGCGTCTTCGCCTGCGGCGACGCGGCTACGCTCGGGGCGGCCGTCGCGCTGGCGGTCGGCACCGGGGCGATGGCCGGCGTGATGGCGCACCAGTCGCTGGTTTTCCGAAGCGACGCCTGAGCTGCGCGGGCAGCCGCGAGACGGGTCCCCGGCTCGATGCGCCGATCGCGCGTTACGCCACCAAGGGGTCGTCCTGCCAGGAACGGCCGGGCGCGGACGACTGCTTCAGGAAGTCGACGAACGCCCGGACCGTTGCCGAGAGCTCGCGGTTGCTCGGGAACACGGCATGCACTTCGACCGGCTGCGGCCGCCATTCGGGCATAAGCCGAACGAGCCTGCCGGCGGCGATGTCCGGCGCGCAAAGGTAGCCGGAGAGGCAGCCCAATCCCGCCCCTTTCGCCACGGCCCGATGGATCGTCAGTGCGTCGTTCACGCATAGCCGGGGTTTGGTCTCGACCGTGACCGTCCGTCCGGACGGGTCGCTGAACGCCCAGGGCCGGGGCCGTCCGTCCGCGCTCGGCATCTCGACGGTGTCGTGCGCGCGCAGGTCCTCCAGGCCTTGGGGAACGCCCCGCCGATCCAGGTATGCGGGCGCCGCGCAGAGGTAACGACGGATCACGCCCAGCTTCGTCGCGACGAGGCGCGAGTCAGGCAGCGGACCCATGCGGATCGCGACGTCGATGTTGTCCGCGATGAGCTCGGCGATCCGGCTGGTGAGGTCGACATGGACCTCGACCTGCGGGTAGCGCTCCAGGAACTCAGGCACGAGCTCGGACAGGACGTTGACGCCGAAGCCGATGCCGGCGCTCACGCGCAGCGGGCCGCGCGGCGTTCCGCCCAGGCCGCCCACATAGTCCGTCATCTCTGCCACGCGTCCCAACAGATCCGCGCAGCGCTGGCGCAGCATCTCGCCCACCTCGGTCAGCGCCACCTCGCGGGTGGAGCGTTGAAGGAGGCGTGTCCCGAGCTCCCCCTCCAGCCGTGCGATGCTGCGGCTGACGCTCGACTTGGGCAGTCCCAGGGCGCGCGCGGCCGCCGTGAATCCGCGCAGCGCCGCCACGCGCTCGAAGACGCGCAAGTCGTTGAGGTCGAGCATGCCGCACCGTCACACGGACCGGAGCGGCTGTCCATGGGTGGCGGGCTGGAACGCTGTGTTCCCGTGAATGAACGATCCGGATCGGCCCCGAGCCGTTGATCCCCATGAGCGACATGAGCGACATGGGAGGAGCGATCATGACGGTGCTGGCCGTCGGAGGCACGGGCAACATCGGCTCGCTGGTCGTGCGCGAGCTGGCGGGCCGGGGAACGAGGGTGCGGGCGTTAAGCCGGGACCCGGACAAGGAGGCGTTCCCGTCCGGCGTCGAGCCGGTCAGGGGTGACATGATGGACCCGGATTCACTCCGGGGCGCGCTCGACGGCGCGAGCACCATGTTCCTGCTTAGTCCGGTCGCGCCGACGGAGCTCGGCATGGCGCTCGTGGCGCTGGCGCTCGCCAGGGATGCGGGCGTGCGCGGCGTGGTCTACTTCTCGATGATCAACGCGAACCGTTTCCTCGACTGCCCGCACGCGGCCGCCAAGAACGCGGCCGAGCTGGCCATCGCGCGCCTGGATCTGCCGGCGACGATCCTCAGGCCCAACTACTTCTTCCAGAACGACCTCATGATCAAGGACGCGATCCTCGGCGGCACCTACGCGATGCCCATCGGGAGCGTCGGCGTGGAGATGGTCGACGCCCGCGATATCGCGGAGGTCGCCGCGCGCGAGCTGATGCGCCGCGAAGAGGCGGCAGGGCCGCTGCCGCGCGAGCTGATCGAGATCGTCGGGCCCGAGCGCATGACGGGCGACATGGCGGCGTCGATCTGGTCGGAGGTGCTGCAGCGCAGGGTCGCCTATGCCGGCGACGACATCAGTGGGCTCGAGGCGAAGGTCGGCGCGATGAACGGCCCCTGGATCGCCTACGACCAGGTGCTCATGTTCCGCGGCTTTCACCGTGAGGGCATGCTCGGTTCGGCCGGGTCGGCGGATCGTCTGACCGCCATGCTCGGCCGTCCCTTGAGGCGCTACCGAGATTTCGCCACCGAGACCGCGCGCGAGTGGGGCAGGCAGCCGCCCGAGGCCACCTGCTGACTTCTCCGAGATGAGCGCGGACGATGGGCGAAGGATCATTGACAATGACCTGGCCGACACTGCGTCGACGACCAAGGCGGTTGGGCGGAAACTGCTTGATCTGAAGGTTGATGGAGGGACCGAAGATGACGGACCGGAAGCGCGTGCTGATCATCGGCGAGGAGCCGGGCATGGTCGACTTTTCCGACCCCGCCATTCCGCCTGGCATGGACGCCGATAAGATCCGTGCCGGGTTGAACACGGCCATGGACGAACTGCGGGCGAACGGCCGCGAGGTCGACCTCGTGCTCACGACGAGCGAGGATGCCGCGGCGGGCGAGGTCGCGGCTGCGCTCGAAGGTAAGGCGTACGACTGCATCGTCGTGGGCGCCGGACTCCGGGTCGTGCCCAGGATGACGGGCACCTTCGAGGCGGTCCTGAACGCGGTGCGCGAGCATGCGCCGCAGGCGCGGCTCGCCTTCAACTCGGCCCCCGAGGACTCCGCTCCGGCGGCCGAGCGCCAGCTGGCCCGGATCTCATGACCGCGGCGCGGGACTGGGAGGAATTCCGGGTCGAACGCGTGAGCGTCGAGGGCGGCGCGTTGACGGTCCGCGTCGGCGGTTCCGGGCCACCCGTCGCCTTGCTCCACGGGTTCCCGCAACACTCTCTTATGTGGCGCACGGTGGCACCGGTCCTCGCCGAACGGTTCACCGTGATCGCGCCCGACCAGCGCGGCATGGGCACGTCGGTCCTGCCCGATGTCCGTTTCACCAAGACTGACATGGCGCGCGACCTCGCCGTCGTGCTCGACGCGCTCGGGCACGAGCGTGCCCATGTCGTCGGATACGATCTCGGCGCCGGCGTCGCGGTCGCCTTTGCGCGCGAGTATCCGCACCGTGTGGAGCGCCTTGGCGTGATGGAGTTTGTCGCGGCCGGGTTCGGGCTCGAGGAGGCGATGGCACCCAGGAAGGGCTGGAACGTCGAATCCAACTGGCACTTCTCCGTCCTGGCTGCCCCGGACGTCGCCGCCTGGCTGTTTCGCGGCCGTGAGCGCGAGCTGCTCGACTGGTTCTTCGGGCACGAGTCCCACCAGGGCGCGACCGCGGTGTCTTCCGGCGATCTCGACACCTACGCCCGTCTGCTTTCGCGGCCGGGGGCGCTCCGCGCGGGCGCGCAGTACTACGCCTCGATCTTTCAGGACGGCGAGGACAATGCCTCGCTCCGGGCGCGGCCGCTCGCCATGCCCGTGCTCGCCGTCGGCGGTGCGTCGCATGCCGGACCGCTTCTCGCAGGGCTCTGGGGTCCGGTCGCGACCATGCTCGAAACGGCGGTCATCCCTGCGGCCGGCCATTGGCTGTGCGACGAAAACCCGGCCGCGACCGCCGAGGCTCTTCTGAAGTTCCTCCGGAGCGAAGGTGGTCTGCGAGCCCATAGGCCCTGAGCTGCTCCAACGGAAGCGGTCCGCCCGTTGCCGAGCGAGGGCCCGCACTGGCTCGGGCCACCAGCAGCGTCCCGCAACGAGCAAGACTGGCGGGACATCAGGACCAGCTGCGAGCGCAGTGCTACTCCTTCCCGTCCCTCGGCTCGGGCAGGTCCTCGGCGATAGCGACGAGGTCGTGGGGCCGGCGGATCACGATGTGGCGCCGGGTGCTCTCGACGATGCCGCGCTCCTCCCAGGCCGAGAGCGTCCGGCTCACCGTGTGGAGCGTGCTGCCGGTCATGGAGGCAAGGTCCTGGCGGGTGATCGGGAAGTCGATCTCGACGCCCTCGGGGACCCGCTTGCCTGCCTGGCGGACCAGACGCAGCAGGGCATGTGCGATGCGCCGCTCGACCTTGGCGGAGGCAAGCTCGCGCAGCGACGCCTGCATGTCCATCATGCGGCCGCCGACGATGCGGCTCGCGTTCAGCCCGATGCGGGGGTGGATCTCCATCAGCTCGCGCATGGCGGCGTCGGACCAGTAGACCTCGACGCTGTCGACCACGGCGACGGCATCGGCGGGGTAGGGCCGCTCCATGAGGACGGCCAGCGTGCCGTACATCTCGCCCGGGCCGATGAAGCGCAGAACGACCTGGGTTCCCTCGGGCGTCGTCTGGACGATCTTGACCCGACCATCCACCAGCGCGTGGCATGTCGCCGGCGGATCGCCCTGGCGCAGGACGCGGGTATCCTTCGGCAGGCGCCGCGCGTGGCCGCGGCGCAGGACATCGTCTAGCTCCTCGGGCCCCAGACCGACGAAGAGTTCCATGCCCTGCAGGATCGATCGGTCGGGGGCCAGCGGCATCTGAGGGATCCTGTGGTCGCCGGAACTGCGTGCGCCGCGTGCGCGCGCTCCATCATAGCCGCTAGGGTCGCGGCACGCGCTCCGAGATGCAAGGCGGCCTCGCGTCGCGGACCGTCGCGCCGCCTGCGCAATTCGCCCGCGAGTTTGTCGGGCGACAAATTCGATAGCACGAAGCGCGGGTACACAGACTCATCGAAACGAGAAACCGCCCCTGGAGGGCAAGTCGATGAGGTCCATTCCCAAGCTGTTCGGCTCCGCCGCCACCGTCGCCCTTCTGGCCGGCGCCCTCGGAATGCTCAACCCCGCCGCGGCGGGCAACGATGCCGCTCACGCCCATCCTGGCGCGGCCGGCCCGGTCGACATCTCCCGTTCGGCAATGGACCTGCCGGCGCCCCCCGCAAAGCGTGCGCCCCAGAAGGTGACGGTGAACCTCGAGACGGTCGAGGTCGACGGCAAGCTCGCTGACGGCGCCACCTATCACTACTGGACCTTCAAGTCGGTCGACGAGCAGACCCCGAAGGTCCCGGGTCCCTTCGTCCGCGTCCGCGTCGGCGACACCGTCGAGGTGAAGCTGAAGAACCACGCGGACAGCGCGATGAACCACAACATCGACTTCCACGCGGTCACGGGTCCGGGCGGCGGCGGCGTCGCCACGGTGGCAGAGCCCGGGCAGACCAAGGGCTTCACCTTCAAAGCCCTGAACTCCGGCCTCTACGTCTACCACTGCGCCGTTCCGCTCGCGGCCCAGCACATCAGCAACGGGATGTACGGGCTGATCCTGGTCGAGCCCGAAGGCGGCCTGCCGAAGGTCGACCGCGAGTTCTACGTGATGCAGGGCGAGATCTACACCGAGCAGGCCTTCGGATCCGCCGGCGAGCTGACCGAGAGTTATGAGAAGCTCATGGCCGAGCAGCCCGAGTACTACGTCTTCAACGGCGCCGCCAACGCGCTGACCGGCGCCAACGCGCTGAAGGCCAAGGTCGGCGAGACCGTGCGGATCTACTTCGGGGTGGGCGGTCCCAACAAGACCTCGAGCTTCCACGTGATCGGCGAGATCTTCGATCGCCTCTATCAGGAAGGCGACCTCAGCTCGCCCCCGCTGAAGAGCGTGCAGACCACCATGGTTCCCGCCGGCGGCGCGGCCGCGGTGGAGTTCAAGCTCGAAGTCCCCGGCAACTACATGCTGGTCGACCACTCGCTGAGCCGGGCCGCCCGCGGCCTGATCGGGATGCTGGCCGTCGACGGCCCCGCCAACCCCGAGGTCTACAGGGCGCACCAGCCGCCTGCCCAGACGGCCGAGAACGTCCACTGAGCGCAGACCGGAGGAGGGGGCCCGCAGGGTCCCCTCCTTTCCGCATGGGCATTTCCCGGGGCGCGTGACGGGTCCGGCCTCCGGCCGGCCGTCTTCCCGCCCCGCCCCACGGCCTCACACGAGGTCAAAGCAGGAAAATGAAATGGCTGAGATAAAGCGACTTTGGCTTGTCCTGGCCCTGGTGATGGCGGCGTCGTTCGTCGCCCTGGGGCTGATGGGCCGGCAGATCCACCGTGAGGCGCCGCCGGAGCCCGCGCGCATCGTCGCGGCCGATGGCGCCGTGCTCTACATCCTCGACGACATCCGGCAGGGCCGCCTCGCATGGCAGTCCATGGGCGGCATGCAGGTCGGCTCCATCTGGGGCCATGGCGGCTACGTCGCGCCCGACTGGTCGGCCGACTGGCTGCACCGGGAGGCGCTGGCGCTGCTCGATGTCTGGGCGGCGCGCGAGCACGGAAGGGCTTTCGCCGCGATCGGCGCCGAGCAGCAGGCCGCGCTCCGCGAGCGCCTGCGGGCCGAGATGCGGGCCAACACCTACGACGCGGCCTCGGCGACGATCGCGGTCTCCGCCGACCGCGCCGCGGCCATCCGGCAGGTCGCACGCCACTACGAGGCGCTGCTGGGCGACGATCCCGCGCTTTCGCCCCTGCGCGAGCAGTACGCGATCGCCGATCGCGCGGTCCCGGATGCCGGCCGGCGGGCGGACATCGCGGCCTTCTTCTTCTGGACGGCCTGGGCTGCGACCACCGAGCGGCCCGGCGAGGACGTGACCTATACCGCGAACTGGCCGCACGAGCCGCTGGTCGGAAACTATCCCTCCACGCCGAACGTGATGTGGTCGGTCCTCAGCGTCGTGCTGCTGGTCGCCGGCATCGGGGCGCTGGTCTGGTATCATGCGCGCAGCCCCCACGACGAGCATGTGACGCCGCCCGCGGCCGATCCGCTGCTCGCCCTGAAGCCCACGCCCTCCATGAAGGCGACGGGCAAGTACTTCCTGACGGTGATCGGCCTGTTCCTGGCCCAGATCACCCTGGGCGCAGTGACAGCGCACTATGCGGTGGAGGGCCACGATTTCTACGGCATTCCGCTCAGCCAGATCCTGCCCTATGCGGTGACGCGCACGTGGCACACGCAGCTCGCGGTGTTCTGGATCGCCACCGCCTGGCTGGCGACCGGCCTCTACATCGCGCCCGCGATCTCCGGACACGAGCCGCGCTTCCAGCGTCTCGGCGTCAACGTGCTGTGGGCCGCACTGGTCCTGGTGGTCGTCGGCTCGCTGTTCGGGGAATGGCTCGGCGTGCAGCAGGTCCTGGATCTCGACGCGAACTGGTGGTTCGGCCATCAGGGCTGGGAATACGTCGATCTCGGCCGCTTCTGGCAGATCCTGCTCTTCATCGGCCTGATGCTTTGGCTGGTCCTCGTCGGTCGCGCCCTGTGGCCGGCCCTGACCCGATCGGACGAGAGCAAGCCGGTTCTGCTGGTGATGTTCCTGTCCACCATCGCGATCGGCCTCTTCTATGCGGCCGGCTTCATGTGGGGCAAGCACACCCACATCAGCATGGTCGAGTACTGGCGCTGGTGGGTCGTCCACCTGTGGGTCGAGGGCTTATTCGAGGTCTTCGCGACGGCCGTGATCAGCCTTCTCTTCGTGCGCCTGGGGCTGGTGCGCGCCCATACCGCGAACGTCGCGGTCCTTGCGAGTACGATCGTGTTCCTCTCGGGCGGCGTGCTCGGCACGGCGCACCACTGGTACTTCTCCGGCACGCCGGTCTCGGTGATCGCGGTGGGCGCGGTGTTCTCCGCCCTCGAGGTGGTTCCGCTGGCGCTGGTCGGCGGCGAGGCCTTCGAGACCTACCGGCACAGCAAGGCGGCGCCCTGGGTGCAGACCTACAAGTGGCCGATCCTGTTCTTCGTCGCGGTGTCGTTCTGGAACCTGCTCGGCGCCGGCGTCTTCGGCTTCCTGATCAACACGCCGATCGCGCTCTACTACGTGCAGGGCATGAACCTGACGGCGAACCACGGGCACACCGCGCTCTTCGGCGTCTACGGCATGCTGGGCATCGGCCTCATGCTCTTCTGCCTGCGCGGCCTGGCGAGCCGCCTCGCCTGGAACGACGGCCTGCTGAAGGCGACCTTCTGGCTGCTGAACTGCGGGCTGGCGATGATGTCCTTCCTGTCGCTGTTCCCGGCCGGGGCCTACCAGGCGTGGCACAGCATCACGATCGGCACCTGGTACGCCCGCTCGGCGGAGATCATCCACTCTCCGACTATGGAGACGCTGGTGTGGATGCGCGTGCCCGGGGACATCGTCTTCAGCATCGGCGCCCTGGTGCTCGCCTACTTCGCCTACCGGCTGGTCCGGGGCGGGAAGGGCAGGGCCAAGGCCCGCATCCCGACGGCCGTCCAGCCGGCCGAGTGACGCATGGGGGAGGGGCCTTGCACGGCCTCTCCCCTTCTTTCCCGGAACACCATGGCTCCGCCCATGTATGTCTGCATCTGCAACGCGCTGACGGAGCGCCGCATCCGTGCCGCCATCGCCGAGGCTTCACCCCGCACCGTCGCCGGGGTCTATGCCGCCTGCGGCGTGCGCCCGCAATGCGGGAAATGCGCCCCGGCCATCGCCGACCTGCTGGACGAACACGCATCCTCCGCCCTCGCGATCGCCGCCGAATAGCGGACCCCGAACTCAGGAGACCCTGCCCGTCCGACGGCACCGGGCCGACGGCACGCCGCGGCGGTTCGAGCGGCAGCGACCCGCGCTCGGAACCATCGGGGGGCGTTTCGGTTCCCGACTGCGGCCCCATCCGGGGCAAAGGCAAATGGGACGGCACCGTGCCGGACCCGCAGGGGAGTAGGAATGCTCAGGAACCGGAATACCCATCGGTCCGGCTGGGGCTTGGCGGCGGGCATCGGCGCCGCTGCCTTGCTCGGCGCGGCAGCCCTCTATGTCAGGCGGGAGACGCGCCGTGCCGAGCGTGCGCATCCGCCGACCGGGAAGTTCGTCGAGGTCGACGGCGTGCGGCTGCATTTCGTCGACACCGGCGGCGGCGGGCCGGTGCTGCTGGTTCTGCACGGCAACGGGGCGATGATCGCCGACATGGAGATCAGCGGGCTCGTCGATGCGATGGCGCGCCGCTACAGGGTCATCGTCTTCGACCGGCCCGGCTATGGCCACAGCGACCGGCCACGCGGCCGGCTCTGGAGCGCCGCCGCCCAGGCCGCCCTGGTGGACGCGGCCCTGGAACGGCTCGGAATCGAGCGTGCCCTGCTCCTCGGCCATTCCTGGGGGACGCAGGTTGCGCTCAGGCTGGCCCTGGACCACCCGCAGCGTGTCGCCGGGCTGGTCCTCGTCTCCGGCTACTATTTCCCTACCTTGCGCGCCGACACCTTCCTGCTGACGCCGCCCGCCATTCCCGTCATCGGTGACGTCATGCGCCACACCGTCTCGCCTCTGCTCGGGAGAGCGCTGGCGCCCAAGCTGATCGCGAGGATGTTCGCGCCCCAGCCCGTGCCCGAGCGATTCGCAGCCGAATTCCCGCTCGGCCTCTCCCTGCGTCCGGGGCAGCTCCGCGCCAGTGCCGAGGAGACCGCGCTGATGGTCTCCGGGGCGGCGGGGCTCGAGGCGCGCTACGGCGAGCTGCGGCTCCCGGTGGTGATCGTGGCGGGCACGGATGACAGGATCGCCACCTTCGAGCACCACGCCGCCCGCCTGCACGAGGCCATCCCGGGCAGCGAGCTCCGGGCCCTGGGCGGCCGTGGACACATGCTGCACCATTACGAGTCCGACGAGATCGTGGACGCGATCGACACGGTGCGCGAGCGGGCCGCCGAGGCGCGTATCGCGGCCGAATGAGGCGGCGAGTGCGACGGCGCCGTCCTGCGGCGATCCAGGACGGGGGGGCCGGGCCGGCCTTGACACGCCCGTTGGCCTGACTGAATGTTCGAAATAGAAACATCGGTACGATAAGCGCCCGCCGTGCCGGCACAACGCGCGGCGGAAGGGCACCGGATGCCGCCGGTGGGCCGCCCGTGGAACGGGCTCCCACCGGCGTGGGAATGGGGTAGTGTCGTCGGGCAAGGGTCCTCCGCGGGAGAGCTTCTTCTCCTTGAGGCGGGACCGTAACGAAAAGCCTGGCGCGACCTGGGCGGGCCTTCCGCCCGGGGCGCGACACGGGCGCAGGGACCATGGTTTCAGGGAGGATCGTCCATGAAGGTCAGCCGTCGCAGTTTCCTGTCCATTGCCGCTGGCGCCGTCGCCGCCCCGGCCGTGCTGCGCGAGGGTTATGCCCAGGCCGCGCAGGTCACGCTGAAGCTCCACCATTTCCTGCCGCCGGCCGCCAACGTGCCGACGAACTTCCTGGCCCCGTGGGCGCGCAAGGTCGAGGAGGATTCGGCCGGGCGGCTGCGCATCCAGCTCTTCCCGTCCATGCAGCTCGGCGGAGCGCCGCCGCAGCTCTACGACCAGGCCCGAGACGGCGTGGTCGACCTGGTCTGGACGGTGCTCGGCTACACCTCCGGACGCTTTCCGCGCAGCGAGGCCATTGAGAGCCCCTTCGTCTCCCACCGCAGCTCGCGCGTGAACTCTCTGGCTTTCCAGGAGTATGCCGAGAAGCACATTGCGGACGAGTTCCGCGAGGTCCGTCCGATCTGCCTCTTCACCCATGACCGGGGCGTCTTCCACACGGACCGCAAGGTCGAGAGGATGGAGGATCTCAAGGGGCTGAAGATCCGCTTCCCGACGCGCGTCGCCGGCGAGGCCCTGAAGGCGCTCGGCGCGACGGCGGTCGGCATGCCGGTGCCGCAGGTGCCGGAGTCGATCTCCCAGCGCGTGATCAACGGCGCCGTCGTTCCCTGGGAGGTCGTTCCCTCGGTGAAGCTGGACGAGCTCGTGAAATTCCACACCGAGCTGCCAGGGCAGCGCTCCTTCTACAACACGGCCTTCATCCTGGCGATGAACAACGCCAAGTTCGATTCCCTGCCGGCGGACCTGAAGGACGTCGTCGTCAGGAACTCGGGGCAGGCGGCGGCGCGCATGGCTTCCGTCGCCTTCGACAACAGCACGCCGAAGGTGATCGAGCAGGTGAACCGCAAGAGCGGGACGATCGTCACCCTGAGCGAGGCCGAGACCGCGCGCTGGGAGGCGGCGACGCGGCCGGTGGTCGAGGACTGGGCCAGGCAGATGAAGGAGCGCAACGTCGACGGTCCCAAGCTTCTCGAAACCGTGCGCGAGCTGATCGCGAAGTACGAGAAGGCGTGAGGGACGGGGGGTGGTCTCGGACGATCTTCCGGAGGAGCGTGCAGGCGTCCTCGGCCGGGGCCTCCGCGCCCTGGCCGAGGGGCTTGCCCTGGCGGGCGGCGTGCTCATGCTCGCGGTGGCCTGCCTCGTCACGGCCAGCGTCCTGATGCGGTGGCTTCTCGACGAGGGGATCTCCGGCGACTTCGAGATCGTGCAGATCTCGACGGCGGTCGCGGCCTTCTCCTTCCTTCCTCTGTGCCAGGCCGCCCGCGGCAACATCATCGTGGACAGCTTCACGGGACGCCTGCCCCGGCGCGCGCGAGACCTGCTGGATGCCGTCTGGGACATCGTCTACGGCATCGCCGCCGTGCTGATCGCTTGGCATCTCCTGCTCGGAGCCCGCGACAGCCTGGCGAGCGGGACGACCTCCATGGTTCGGCAGCTTCCCATCGGCTATGCCGTGGCGGCCTGCTCCGCCATGGCGGCGGTGCTTGCCGCCGTGGCCTTCGTGACGGCCACGCGCCTGGCCAAGGGATCCCGATGAACGGTCTAACGATCGCGGCGTTCGGATTTGCCGGAATGCTGGGGCTGATGGCGATCCGCATGCCGGTCGGCTTGGCCATGCTGGTGGCGGGCAGCGCGGGCTATGCCTATCTCGGCGGCGTCCCGGTCTTCCTGAACTACCTGAAGTCGACGCCCTACTACCTGTTCTCCAACTATACGATCTCGGTGATTCCGCTCTTCATCATGATGGGCGCCTTCGCCGAGCGTTCGGGCCTTGCCACCGACCTGTTCCGGACCGCCAGCAACTTCGTCGGGCACCGGCGCGGCGGTCTCGCCATGGCGGTGATCGGGGCTTGCACCGCCTTCGGCGCCATCTGCGGCTCCTCCGTCGCCACCACCGCCACCTTCGGCCGCGCGGCGCTTCCCGAACTGCGGCGTTTCAACTACGGCAAGGGACTCTCCACCGGTACGATCGCGGTGGGCGGCACGCTGGGAATCCTGATTCCGCCCTCCGTGATTCTCGTGGTCTATGCGATCACCACCGAGCAGAACATCGCAAAGCTGTTCCAGGCGGCGCTGATTCCGGGAGTCCTGGCCGCGCTGTCCTATATCGCCGTGATCGCGCTCGTGGTGCGCCGGGATCCCGGGGCGGGTCCCGCCCATCCGCCGGTGGGCTGGGTCGAGCGAAGGAGCTCGCTGCTCAGGATCTGGCCGGCGATCCTCGTCGCCGTGATCGTCGTGGGCGGCATCTACGGCGGCATCTTCACCCCGACCGAAGGCGCGGCGGTGGGGGCCGTTTCCATGTTCGCGATCGGTCTCCTGCGCGGAACGCTGCCCTGGCGCGAGGTCCGGGCGAGCCTGCGCCAGACGGCCGAGACCTCGGCGATGATTTTTCTGATCCTGCTGGGGGCCGAGGTCTTCAACGCCTTCCTCGCGCTCTCGCAGCTTCCGGCCGAGACGGCAATGCTGCTGGCGGATGCGGCGCTGCCGCCCTACCTGATCCTGGCGCTGATCCTTGTCTGCTATATCGTGCTCGGAGCCGTGATGGACGAGCTGGCGATGATTCTGCTGACCCTCCCGGTGTTCTTCCCCATCATCTCGGCGCTGGATTTCGGCATGCCCCCCGATGATGTCGCGATCTGGTTCGGCATTCTCGTGCTGATGGTGGTGGGCATCGGGCTGACGGCGCCGCCCATCGGGCTGAACGTCTTCCTGATCAGCGCAATCGCACGCGACGTGCCGATCGCGGAGACCTATCGAGGCGTCATGCCGTTCCTTGCCGCGGACCTGCTGCGCCTGGTCATGGTCGCGCTGTTCCCGGTGCTGGCACTGGCCCTGGTGCACGCCTTCGCCTGAGCGACCCAGCCCGAAGCCCAGCCCGAAGCCCAGCCCGAAGCACTGTCGACGCAGTCGCGAACCACCTCGACGAATTCGCGAGGCGCTGATCCCGTAGCGCGATGCGCCTGCCCCGGGCTTTTCACCCATTCACCTCCTGCCCCTCAGAGTCTATCATTGGCATCACAATCAGCGCACGGATTGTTGGCATCATAAACAATGATGTGCGTTGCGGGAGGAGCGGAGCAATGGGGATTCGCAGGACGCGCACGCAGGTCGGCATCGTGGGCGCCGGGCCCGCGGGGCTCTTCCTCGCCCATCTGCTGCACAGGAGCGGAATCGAGGCGGTCATCCTTGAAAGCCGGGCGCGCGAGGAGATCGAGGGGACCATCCGCGCGGGCGTGCTGGAGCAGTGGACCGTAGACCTGATGAATGCCATGGGGCTCGGCGCGCGGATGATGCGCGAGGCGCATTTCCACGACGGGTTCACGTTGCGCTTCGCGGGCGAGAGCCACCATGTGGATGTCCGCGATCTCACGGAGGGCAAGCGCGTCACCGTCTATGCACAGCACGAGGTTCTGAAGGATCTGCTTGCGGCCTGGCTCGAGAGCGGCGGGCGGATCGTCTTCGGGGTCCGCGACGTGGTCCTGAACGGGATCGAGTCCGAGCTGCCCAGCATCGCGTTCCGCCATGGCGGGGAGGGCGGGGGCGAGGCCGAGGCCGAGGAGCTCCACTGCGACTTCCTCGTCGGATGCGACGGGTTCCACGGCCCCAGCCGCCAGGCGATCCCCGCCGGGGCGCGGACGGAATACCAGAAGGTCTACCCTTTCGGCTGGCTGGGCATCCTGTGCGAGGCGCCGCCCTCGCATCATGAGTTGATCTACGCCCGGCACGAACGCGGCTTTGCCCTGCTGAGCACGCGCTCGCCGGACATCCAGCGCCTTTATCTCCAGTGCGATCCGCATGACGATATCGCGAACTGGTCCGACGACCGGATCTGGGCCGAATTGCACCGCCGGCTGGAGACTGCCGCGGGATGGCGCCTCGTGGAGGGGCGGATCTTTCAGAAGAACATCGTGTCCATGCGCAGCTTCGTCTGCGAACCCATGCAGCATGGCCGCCTGTTCATCGCCGGCGACGCTGCGCACATCGTTCCGCCGACCGGTGCGAAGGGGCTGAACCTCGCTGTCGCCGACGTCCTGGTGTTGTCCCGTGCCCTGGAGGGGCACTATCGAGCCGGGCGCCGGGATCGCCTGGACGCATACGGGGCGACGGCGTTGCGCCGCATTTGGAAGGCCGAGCGCTTCTCCTGGTCCATGACGACGATGCTGCACACGAACCCGGAGGAGACGAGCTTCGAGCAGCGGATCCGCATGGCCGAACTCGACTATCTCGTGCACTCGCGGGCTGCGCTGACCGCGCTGGCCGAGAACTACGTGGGCCTGCCCTTCGACTGAGCGCGGCGCAGGCCGTCTGGACCCGGACCGTCGAATGCCCCTTTACAGACGGTGCCGGGACCGCATATAAGCCCGCTTCCGCGACTGAGCCCCTTTGGTGGGGTCTCGCCGCGGACCAAGTCAAAAATCATCGGTTGCGCGAGGGTGTCAATCACCGTGCGCCGATCCGATGAAGGCTTCGAATAACGTAAAATATCGTTGTTGTATCGGTCCGGTCGATCTGGCCGTCGGTACTGCAGTGAGATTTTATGTAATGCGTAGCGGACTTGGTGTCGGTGCAGATCGGTCGACGATTTCTGTGCTTGACGGGGTGGGACCGGGTTCCTATAAATGAGCTCATCCGGCGGCGACGCCGGGCGCGCCAGGAACTTCCGGTAAACGCCCTTGACGGGCAGAGCCGATGGGTCTACATAAGGCGCCCCTCGGACGGCAGCGATGCCGGACAGGGTGCGGCGGAGACGCCGCGGGATCTATGACAAGTGAACAGGATCGGAAGGGATGCGCGGGCGACGGTGCCTGCGGGATGTTCGGGTTCGGACGTCCAGCACGACCGTCGATCAGCGACATCTGCAGTAACATGCGTCTAGGACGAATGTGCTCAGGGATCGCGGTGGCGGTCATCGGATCTGCTGGGTTTGGGCTTTGTGCCTGGCCTGGTGGAGAACAGAACCTGAGAGTTTGATCCTGGCTCAGAACGAACGCTGGCGGCATGCCTAACACATGCAAGTCGAACG
>NZ_JAFIQU010000019.1:33946-136465 GCF_017355985.1 Arenibaculum pallidiluteum | reverse complement strand
ATCGCCATGGACGAGGGCCTGCGCTTCGCCATCCGCGAGGGCGGCCGCACCGTCGGCGCCGGCGTCGTCGCATCCATCATCGAGTAACGATCGGCATCGCCTGAAATCGGGCGCCCGAAGGTCCGAAAAATCGGAATTTCGGGCGTACTTCTCCATTGTGCCGGAGCCGCCGCCTCTATAGAGTGCGCGGCTTCGGTTTTGAGGGTTCCAGTACCATGGACAACCAGAATATCCGGATCCGCCTCCGGGCGTTCGATCATCGCGTGCTCGACCAGTCGACCAGCGAGATCGTGAACACGGCAAAGCGGACCGGTGCCCGGGTGCGGGGTCCGATCCCGCTGCCCACCCATATCGAGAAGTTCACCGTCAACCGCTCGCCGCACATCGACAAGAAGTCGCGCGAGCAGTTCGAGATCCGGACCCACAAGCGCCTGATCGACATCGTCGATCCGACCCCGCAGACGGTCGACGCGCTGATGAAGCTGGACCTCGCCGCCGGCGTGGACGTCGAGATCAAGCTCTGAGCCAAGCGTGAGTCGAGGGACCTCTCCCGCAGCGGATGTCCCTAATCAGGAGTGAAAAGAGATGCGATCCGGTCTGATCGCACAGAAGCTGGGCATGACCCGCATCTTCACGGATGAGGGCGAGCATATCCCGGTTACTGTGTTGAAGGTCGACAACTGCCAGGTCGTCGCCCAGCGCACCCAGGAGAAGGACGGCTACACGGCCCTCCAGCTCGGCGCGGGCAAGGCCAAGGTGAAGAACACCACCCAGCCCCTGCGCGGCCATTTCGCCAAGGCTGAGGTCGAGCCCAAGAAGAAGGTCGTGGAGTTCCGCGTCAGCGCGGACGCCCTGGTCGACGTCGGCGCCGAGATCACGGCCGCCCATTTCGTCCCCGGGCAGCTGGTCGACGTGACCGGCACGACCATCGGCCGCGGCTTCACCGGCGCCATGAAGCGCTGGAACTTCGGCGGCCTGCGCGCAACGCACGGCGTGTCGATCTCCCACCGCTCGCTGGGTTCGACCGGCGGACGCCAGGATCCCGGCCGCACCTTCAAGAACAAGAAGATGCACGGCCAGTACGGCGTCGAGCGCGTGACGACCCAGAACCTGAAGGTCGTCCAGGTCGACGAGGAGCGCGGCCTGATCATGGTCAAGGGCTCGGTCCCCGGCCACGACGAGGGCTGGGTGATGGTTCGCGACGCCGTCAAGAAGTACCGCGTGAAGGCCCCCGAGGGCGCCCCGTACCCGGCGGCGGTCCGCAGCTCGGCCGCGAGCTCGGCCCAGGCCCCGAACGCCGCGCCGGAGGCCCCCGCGGCCGACGCCGGCACGCCCGCGGAGTGATGTGAGATGAAGCTCCAGATCAAGAATCTCGACAACCAGGACATCGGCGAGATCGAGCTGTCGGACGAGGTCTTCGGCCTGCCGGCGCGCGCCGACATCCTGCACCGCGTGGTGAACTGGCAGCTCGCCAAGCGTCGCAGCGGCAACCACAAGACCAAGGGCGTCAGCGAGATCAGCGGCACGACCAAGAAGCCGTACCGGCAAAAGGGCACCGGCCGCGCCCGTCAGGGCTCGCTGCGTTCGCCGCAGTTCCGCAAGGGCGCGACGATCTTCGGCCCGGTGGTGCGCAGCCATGCCCACGACCTGCAGCGCAAGGTCCGCAAGCTCGGCCTCAAGACCGCCCTGTCGGTCAAGGCAGCCGACGGCAAGCTGATCGTGCTCGACGTGGCCCGGACCGACAGCCACAAGACCAAGGCGCTCGCCCAGAAGTTCAAGGCCCTCGGCCTGACTTCCGCGCTGATCATCGACGGCCACCAGCTCGACGAGAACTTCGTCCGCGCTTCGGCCAACATCCCGCTGATCGACGTGCTGCCCGAGCAGGGCGCGAACGTCTACGACATCCTGCGCCGCGACGTGCTGGTCCTGACCCGCAACGCGGTCGAGCAGCTGGAGGCTCGCCTGAAATGACCAATAGATCGAAACCTTCGGTGTCCCCGGAGCGCATGTACGACCTGATCATCGCGCCGGTCATCACCGAGAAGTCGACGCGCGGGTCCGAGCACCGGCAGGTCACCTTCAAGGTTCCGCTGGACGCCACCAAGCCGGAGATCAAGGCCGCCGTCGAAGGCCTGTTCAACGTCAAGGTGGACGCGGTCAACACGCTGATCCAGAAGGGCAAGACCAAGCGCTTCCGGGGCATCGTCGGCCGTCGTTCCGACTTCAAGAAGGCGATCGTGACCCTCGCCGAGGGCCACCAGATCGACGTCACCACCGGCGTCTGACGCGGAAGCGAGTGATACGATGGCTCTGAAGTCCTATCGCCCCATTACCCCCTCGCTGCGCCAGCTCGTGCTGGTCGACCGCAGCGAGCTGTGGAAGGGCAAGCCGGTCAAGGCCCTCACCCAGGGCCTGACCAAGTCCGGCGGTCGCAACAACACGGGCCGCGTGACCGCCCGCCGCATGGGCGGCGGTCACAAGCGCCTGTACCGTCTCGTCGACTTCAAGCGGCGCCGCTTCGACGTGCCCGCCACGGTCGAGCGGCTCGAGTACGATCCGAACCGGACGGCGTTCATCGCGCTGATCAAGTACCAGGACGGCCAGCTGGCCTACATCCTGGCGCCCCAGCGCCTGAAGGCCGGCGACACGGTCGTCTCCGGCGAGCGCGTCGACGTGAAGCCCGGCAACGCCATGCCGCTCCGGAGCATCCCGGTCGGCACGATCGTGCACAATGTCGAGCTGAAGGCCGGCAAGGGCGGCCAGCTCGCCCGCGCCGCCGGCACCTACGTGCAGCTGGTCGGCCGCGACGCCGGCTACGCCCAGCTCAAGCTCGCCTCGGGCGAGCTGCGCATGGTCCGCGGCGAGTGCATGGCGACGATCGGCGCCGTGTCGAACCCCGACCAGCTCAACATCAACCTTGGCAAGGCCGGCCGCAACCGCTGGCTCGGCAAGCGCCCGGCGGTCCGCGGCGTGGCGATGAACCCCATCGACCACCCGCACGGCGGCGGCGAGGGCCGTACCTCGGGCGGCCGTCATCCGGTCACCCCGTGGGGCAAGCCGACCAAGGGTAAGAAGACGCGCAACAACAAGTCGACGGATAAGCTCATCATCCGTCGGCGGCAGAAGTAAGGAGACGCCCCGTGTCTCGCTCCGTTTGGAAGGGGCCGTTCGTTGACGGCTACCTGCTTAAGAAGGCCGAGAAGACCCGGGCGTCTGGCCGCAACGAGATCATCAAGATCTGGTCTCGTCGCTCCACGATCCTGCCCCAGTTCGTCGGTCTCACCTTCGGCGTCTACAACGGCCAGAAGTTCCTGCCCGTGCTCGTGACCGAGAACATGATCGGTCACAAGTTCGGGGAGTTCTCGCCGACCCGGACCTACTACGGCCACGCGGCCGACAAGAAGGCGAAGAGGAAGTAAGCCATGGGCAAGCCCTCAAATGCGCCGCGGGTCGCCGAGAACGAGGCGATGGCCGTCGGCAGCCAGATCCGCTCCTCGGCCCGCAAGCTGAACCTGGTGGCTCAGCTCATCCGCGGGAAGAGCGCACAGGCCGCCCTGGCGGACCTCACCTTCTCCAAGCGCCGCATTGCGGTCGAGGTGAAGAAGGTCCTGCAGTCGGCCATTGCGAATGCGGAGAACAACCACCAGCTGGACGTGGATCGTCTCTACGTCGCGCAGGCTTTCGTCGGCCGCACGCTGGTGATGAAGCGCTTCCACGCCCGGGCCCGCGGTCGCGGCGCCCGCGTCGAGAAGCCGATCAGCAATCTGACCGTGATCGTCCGCGAGCGCGCGGAGACGTCCGGGGAGGCCGCGTAATATGGGTCAGAAGATCAATCCGGTCGGGCTCCGGCTCGGCATCAACCGGACCTGGGACAGCCGCTGGTACGCGGACCGCGACTACGCGGATCTGCTGCACAGCGACCTGCGCCTGCGCCGGTACCTGCACAACCGCCTCCAGCAGGCGGGCGTGTCGCGCATCGTGATCGAACGTCCGGCCAAGAAGGCCCGGGTGACGATCCACTCGGCCCGCCCGGGCGTCGTGATCGGCAAGAAGGGCGCGGACATCGAGAAGCTGCGCAGCGAGCTCGCGAGGATGACGGGTTCCGACGTGAACCTGAACATCGTCGAGATCCGCAAGCCCGAGATCGACGCCAAGCTGATCGCCGAGAACATCGCGAGCCAGCTCGAGCGCCGCGTTGCCTTCCGCCGCGCCATGAAGCGCGCCGTTCAGTCGGCCATGCGTCTGGGCGCCCAGGGCATCCGGATCAACTGCTCGGGCCGCCTCGGCGGCGCCGAGATCGCGCGGCTGGAGTGGTATCGCGAAGGTCGCGTGCCGCTGCACACGCTGCGCGCCGACGTCGATTACGGCACCGCGACCGCCAAGACGACCTACGGCACCTGTGGCGTGAAGGTCTGGGTGTTCAAAGGCGAGATCCTCGCGCACGACCCGATGGCGCAGGACAAGCGCGCCGCGGAACCGACGGCCGCCCGCTGAGCCGCCGAAGGGATACTAGAGGGCATATGCCATGCTAAGTCCTAAGCGTACCAAGTACCGCAAGGCCCATAAGGGCCGGATTCACGGCACCGCCAAGGGCGGCACGCTGCTGAACTTCGGCGCCTACGGCCTGAAGGCGGTCGAGCCCGCGCGCATCACCGCGCGCCAGATCGAGGCGGCGCGCCGCGCGATCACCCGTCACCTGAAGCGTCAGGGCCGTGTCTGGATCCGGATTTTCCCGGACGTGCCGGTCTCCACGAAGCCTGCCGAGGTCCGCATGGGCTCGGGCAAGGGCGCCCCGGAGTACTGGGTGGCCCGCGTCCATCCCGGCCGCATCATGTTCGAGCTCGACGGCATCCCCGGCGACCTGGCCCAGCGGGCCTTCGAGCTGGCCGCAGCGAAGCTGCCGATCAAGACCCGCTTCGTGACCCGCCTGGGCGAGGAGCTGAACAAGTGACCAAGCCGTCCGACATCCGGGCCAAGAGCCCCGACGAGCTCAACGACCAGCTCCTGGCGCTCAAGAAGGAGCAGTTCAACCTGCGCTTCCAGAAGGCGTCGGGCCAGCTCGAGAACACCGCCCGCGTGCGCCAGGTCCGCAAGGACATCGCGCGGATCAAGACTGTCCTGGGCGAGCGGGCGCGCTCGTCCGCCCAGAGCTGAGGAGGGCAAGATGCCCCGTCGCGTTCTGAGGGGGACCGTCGTGTCCGACAAGGGCGACAAGACCGTCGTCGTCCTGGTCGAACGGCGTGTCATGCACCCCGTCTACAAGAAGTTCATCCGTCTTTCGAAGAAGTACCACGCGCACGACGAGGAGAACCGCTTCAAGGTGGGCGACGTCGTCTCCATCGAGGAGAGCCGTCCGATCTCCAAGCTCAAGCGCTGGCGCGTCGTCGAGGACGCCGATGCTCCCGCCGGCGTCGCCGGCTGAAACCTAGAGGACTTGTACCATGATCCAGATGCAAACCAACCTGGAGGTCGCCGACAACAGCGGCGCGCGCCGGGTGCAGTGCATCAAGGTGCTCGGCGGGTCCAAGCGTAAGGTGGCCACGATCGGCGACGTGATCGTCGTGTCGGTCAAGGAGGCCATTCCGAAGGGCCGCGTCAAGAAGGGCGACGTCCACCGCGCCGTCATCGTCCGCACCGCGAAGGAAATCAAGCGGGAGGACGGCTCCGCCATCCGCTTCGACCGCAACGCCGCCGTGCTGATCAACAAGCAGGGCGAGCCGATCGGCACCCGCATCTTCGGGCCGGTGACGCGCGAGCTCCGCGGCAAGAAGTTCATGAAGATCATCTCGCTCGCGCCTGAGGTGCTGTGATGCAGAAGATCCGCAAGGCCGACAAGGTCGTGGTCCTGACTGGCCGCGACAAGGGCAAGACGGGCGAGGTGATCGAGGTCCTGCCTCGGGAGAACCGGGTGAAGGTGCGCGGCGTCAACGTCGTGAAGAAGCACCAGCGCCAGACCCCGACGCAGGCCGGTGGCATCATCGAGATGGAGGCTGCGATCCACGTCTCGAACGTTGCCCACCTGGACCCCAGGGACAACAAGCCGACCCGCGTGGGATTCAAGACCCTCGAGGATGGCCGCAAGGTGCGCTTCGCGAAGCGCTCCGGCGAAGTCATTGATCAGTGAGGCGCGAAATGGCCGCTCGTCTTAAAGAGCATTACGACACCGTCGTGAAGGCCCGGCTCAGGAGCGAGTTCGGGTACAAGAACGACATGGAAGTTCCGCGCCTCGAGAAGATCGTCATCAACATGGGCGTGGGCGAGGCCACCTCGGACGGCAAGAAGGTCACGTCCGCGGTGAACGAGCTCGCGGCGATCACCGGCCAGAAGCCGGTCGTGACGCGCGCCCGCAAGTCCATCGCGCAGTTCAAGCTGCGCGAGGGCATGCCGATCGGCTGCAAGGTGACCCTGCGCCGGGACCGCATGTACGAGTTCCTCGACCGTCTCGTCACGATCGCCCTGCCGCGCGTCCGCGACTTCCGCGGCATCTCGGGCAAGGCTTTCGACGGCCGGGGCAACTACGCCATGGGCCTGAAGGAGCAGATCATCTTCCCCGAGATCGACTACGACAAGGTCGACGAGATCCGGGGCATGGACATCATCTTCGTGACGACCGCGAAGACCGACAAGGAAGCCAAGGAGCTTCTGCGCGGCTTCGACATGCCCTTTGCGGGCTGAGCGGAAGGAGATCAGCCATGGCAAAGACTAGTGCCGTCGAGAAGAACAAGCGCCGTCGCAAGCTGGTTAAGCAGTTCGCGAACAAGCGTGCGCAGCTCAAGGCCATCGCCAACAACCGCTCGCTCTCGCTGGAGGAGCAGTTCGAGGCGCGCCTGAAGCTCGCCGAGCTTCCGCGCAACTCCTCGCCCGTCCGGATCCGGAACCGGTGCGAAATGACCGGGCGCCCGCGCGCCTACTACCGCAAGTTCAAGCTGTCTCGAATCACCCTCCGCGAGCTGGCCTCCCAGGGCCAGATCCCCGGAATGGTGAAGTCGAGCTGGTAAAGGGACCACGAGAATGGCGTTGAGCGATCCTCTGGGCGATATGCTGACCCGCATCCGCAATGGTCAGAGCGCCCGCAAGGCCGTCGTGGCTAGCCCCGCCTCCAACCTCCGGGCCAACGTGCTCGAGGTGCTGAAGCGCGAAGGCTACATCCGCGGCTATACCCGTGAGGAGATCCGGCCGGGCGTCCAGGAACTCCGCATCGAACTCAAGTACCACGAGGGTCAGCCGGCCATTAAGGAGGTCCACCGGGTCTCCAAGCCGGGCCGCCGCGTGTACTCGAAGATCGCAGAGCTTCCCCGCGTCTACAATGGGCTCGGCATCTCGATCCTCTCCACGCCGCGCGGCGTGATGTCGGATCTGGAGGCCCGGGCCCAGAATGTGGGCGGCGAAGTTCTCTGCCGCGTGTTCTGAGGTACGACCCATGTCCCGCATCGGAAAGCACCCCGTACCGGTTCCCGCCGGCGTCGACGTCCAGGTCAAGGGCCAGGACGTCACCGCCAAGGGCAAGCTGGGTTCCCTCAGCCTCCGCGTGATCGACGAGATCGAGGTCACGCGCGACGGCAACGTGATCACCGTGAAGCCTCGCAACGAGAGCCGGCGCGCCCGCGAGAACTGGGCGACGTCGCGCACCCTGATCAGCAACCTGGTCAAGGGCGTCTCGGAAGGCTACTCCGTGAACCTGGAGATCAACGGCGTGGGCTACCGCGCCGCCGTCCAGGGCAAGGAGCTGGTCCTGGCGCTGGGCTACAGCCACGACGTCCGTTACGCGATCCCGGAAGGGATCACGATCAAGACGGACAAGCCGACCTCGGTCAGCGTCTCCGGCGCGGACAAGCAGAAGGTCGGCCAGGTTGCGGCGGAGATCCGCTCGTTCCGCGGCCCTGAGCCCTATAAGGGCAAGGGCGTGAAGTACGAGACCGAGGTCATCGTCCGCAAGGAAGGCAAGAAGAAGTAAGGGCCCGCGCCATGATGACAGCAAAGCAACTCCACGAGCGCCGCAAGCGGCGAAACCGCATCGCGCTCGCCCGCAAGGCTGGTGGCCGGCCCCGTCTCTCGGTCTTCCGGTCCAGCCAGCACATCTACGTCCAGGTCATCGACGACCGCGAGGGCCGTACCCTCGCGGCCGCCTCGACGGTCGACAAGGAGCTCCGCGAGCGGCTCAAGACCGGCGCGACGGCGGACGCGGCCAAGGAGGTCGGCCGGCTGATCGCCGAGCGGGCCGTCAAGGCCGGCGTCACCGAAGTGGTCTTCGACCGCGGCGGGTATCTCTTCCACGGCCGGGTGAAGGCGCTGGCTGACGCCGCGCGCGAAGCCGGTCTGTCGTTCTAAGGGGATCCAGGACATGGCACGGAACGAACAACGTGGCGGCGAGGGCGGCGGCGAGCGCCGCGACGGCCGCGACCGGGACCGGAATCCCCGCGACCGCGAGGAGAGCGATCTCGTCGAGAAGCTGGTCGGCATCAACCGCGTCGCCAAGGTCGTGAAGGGCGGCCGGCGCTTCGGCTTCGCCGCCCTGGTGGTGGTCGGCGACGGCAAGGGCCGCGTCGGCTACGGCTCGGGCAAGGCCCGCGAGGTGCCGGAGGCGATCCGCAAGGCGACCGACCAGGCCAAGCGCGCGATGATCCGCGTGCCGCTCCGCGAGGGCCGCACGCTGCACCACGACGCCCAGGGCCATTTCGGCGCCGGCCGCGTCGTGCTGCGCTCGGCCCCGGCGGGTACGGGCATCATCGCGGGCGGTCCGATGCGCGCGATCTTCGAGGCCCTCGGCGTCGCCGACGTGGTCACGAAGTCGGTCGGCACGTCGAACCCGCACAACATGATCAAGGCGACCTTCGACGCCCTGACCAGGGTGGTGAGCCCCCGTGCCGTGGCCGCGCGCCGCGGCCGCCGGGTCAGCGACATCCTGGGCAAGCGCGAGGGCGAGGGCGCCCAGCAGGAGGCTCGGTGATGGCCGCCGACAAGAAGACCATCGTGGTGACGCAGATCGGCTCGCCGATCGGCCGCCGCAGCGATCAGCGCGAGACGCTGGTCGGCCTCGGTCTGAACAAGATGCACCGCACTCGCGAGCTGGAGGACACCCCTTCGGTCCGCGGGATGATCGAGAAGGTGAAGCACCTCGTCCGCGTCGAAACGACGCCGGGCTGAGGGGAGGCAGGCAGCGATGAAGCTCAACGAGCTACGCGACAACCCCGGCGCCAAGAAGAAGCGCATGCGGGTCGGCCGGGGCATCGGCTCCGGCAAGGGCAAGACCGGCGGACGCGGCGTCAAGGGCCAGAAGTCCCGTACGGGCGTTTCGATCAAGGGCTTCGAGGGCGGCCAGATGCCGCTGACCCGGCGCCTTCCGAAGCGCGGCTTCAAGAACATCTTCGCCAAGGAGTACGCGGTCGCGAACCTCGGCAAGATCCAGGAAGCCATCGAGGCGGGCCGCCTTGACGCGTCCAAGGTGATCGACGCCCAGGCGCTGGTCGCCGCGGGCGTGGCGAAGAAGTCGAAGGACGGCGTTCGGCTGCTGGCCAAGGGCGAGCTGACCACCAAGGTCAGCTTCGAGGTGGCCGGCGCGTCGGCCTCGGCTATCGCCGCGGTCGAGAAGCTGGGCGGCACCGTCACGAGCACCGCCAAGGCCGACGCCGCGGCGGAGTGAAGGGCCTGAAGCAGGGCGGGTGATCCGGCATTGCGCATGCCGATCTCCCGCCCAATTTACGTTCTGCGACATTGGTCGCGGACGCGGCGCGGGGACTGACACCATGGCATCTGCGGCCGAACAGCTTGCCGCGAACATCAACTTCGGCGCCCTGGCCAAGGCCACGGAGCTGAAGAAGCGCATCTGGTTCACGCTGGGCGCGCTGATCATCTACCGGCTCGGGACCTACATCCCGATCCCTGGTATCGATCCGCGTATCCTCTCGGAAATCTTCAACCAGAACGCCGGGGGTATCCTCGGCATGTTCAACATGTTCGCGGGCGGCGCCCTTGGGCGCATGACGATCTTCGCCCTGAACATCATGCCCTACATCTCGGCCTCTATCATCATCCAGCTCATGACGGCCGTGGTGCCCTCGCTGGAGAGCATGAAGAAGGAGGGGGAGAGCGGGCGGAAGAAGCTGAACCAGTACACGCGTTACCTGACCGTCCTGCTCGCGACCGTTCAGGCCTACGGCCTGGCCGTCGGCATCGAGGGCATGACGGGGGCAAGCGGCCCGGCCGTGGCGAACCCCGGGTTCTTCTTCCTGGCCTCGACGGTGATCACGCTGGTCGGCGGCACGGTCTTCCTGATGTGGCTCGGCGAGCAGATCACGGCGCGCGGCGTCGGCAACGGCATCTCGCTGATCATCTTCGCGGGCATCGTCGCCGAGCTGCCGCGGGCGCTGGCCGGTACCCTCGAGCTTGGCCGCACGGGCGCGATCTCGACCTTCTTCATCATCTTCATGCTGGTTATGGCGGTGATCGTGATCACGTTCATCGTGTTCATGGAGCGCGCCCAGCGCCGGATCATCGTCCAGTACCCGAAGCGCCAGATGGGCAATCGGGTGATGGGCGGGGAGTCGTCCCACCTGCCGCTGAAGCTGAACACCGCGGGCGTGATCCCGCCGATCTTCGCGAGCTCGCTCCTCCTCCTGCCGCTGACGGCCATCGGCTTCGCCGGCGGGCAGGGGCCCGGCTGGCTGCAGACGCTGAGCACCTACATCGGCCACGGTCAGCCGCTCTACATGGTGCTCTACGTCGCCCTGATCGTGTTCTTCTGCTTCTTCTACACCGCGATCGTCTTCAACCCGCAGGAGACCGCGGACAATCTGAAGAAGTACGGCGGCTTCATTCCCGGAATCCGTCCCGGCACGGCAACCGCGGACTATTTCGATTACGTCCTGACCCGGCTCACCGTGATCGGCGCTGCCTACCTGTCGGTGGTCTGCCTCCTTCCGGAAATCCTGATTTCGCAATATGCCGTGCCGTTCTATTTTGGCGGCACGAGCCTTCTGATCGTCGTCACGGTGACCATGGACACGGTAGCGCAGGTCCACTCCCATCTCCTGGCGCACCAGTACGAAGGTCTGATCAAGAGGGCCAAGCTGCGCGGGAGGAGAGGATGAATTTGATACTGCTCGGGCCGCCGGGCGCGGGGAAGGGAACCCAGGCGAAGCGGCTCGAGGAGCGCTACGGCATGGTGCAGCTGTCGACCGGAGACATGCTGCGCGCCCAGGTGGCGGGCGGCACGACGCTCGGTCGGCAGGCGAAGGAGATCATGGACCGGGGCCAGCTCGTCCCGGACGAGATCATGATCGGCATGATCGCCGAGCGGATCGACCAGCCGGATGCGAAGGGCGGGTTCATCCTCGACGGCTTTCCGCGCACGGTGCCCCAGGCCGAGGCCCTGGACCGGATGCTGGCGGAGAAGGGCCTGCGGCTCGAGCATGTGATCGAGATGCGCGTCGACGACGCGGCGCTGGTGGAGCGGATCACCGGCCGGTTCACCTGCGCCAAGTGCGGTCAGGGCTATCACGACCGCTTCAAGCGGCCGAAGGTCGATTCGATCTGCGACGTCTGCGGCAGCACGGAGTTCACGCGCCGGGCCGACGACAACGCGGAGACCGTCACCAGGCGCCTCGCGGCCTACCACCAGCAGACCGCGCCGATCCTTCCCTACTATCGGGAGCGCGGCGTTCTCGACAGCGTGGACGGCATGGCCGAGATGGACCGCGTGACCGCCGAGATCGAGCGGATCATCGGGAGGTCCTGAGGCGGTGCTGCCAAAGGCCAAGGAACGGTTTCGAGTTGGTTGACTGGGGAAGCGCGATGGCTATAATCCGCGCTTCCTTGGTCCCTAGGGGAACCGAGTAATTTTCGTTCGCCCGATCCGGCGCCAGCAAGCTGCCGCGCCGACGGGCCGAATACGCATCAGAGGCCCCCGGGCCAGGACAGAGACAAGGAGACCAGGCGTGGCGCGTATTGCTGGCGTCAACATCCCGGCACAGAAGCGTGTCGAGGTGGCCCTCACCTACATTCACGGCATCGGGCCGTTCTTTGCCAAGCAGATCTGCGAGAAGGTCGGCATCCCGTCGGACCGTCGCGTCAACGATCTGACGGACGACGAGGTCCTGCGCATCCGCGAGGTGATCGACAGCGATTACCGCGTGGAGGGCGACCTGCGCCGCTCGGTCGCGATGAACATCAAGCGCCTGATGGATCTCGGCTGCTATCGCGGCCTGCGTCACCGGCGCGGCCTGCCCGTGCGCGGTCAGCGCACCCACACCAACGCGCGCACCCGCAAGGGCCCCGCGAAGCCGATCGCCGGCAAGAAGAAGTAACGGAACGGAACCAGACAGATGGCAAAGCCGCCTGCCGCTGCCGCGCAGCGTGTTCGCCGCCGCGAACGCAAGAACATCACCTCGGGCGTGGCGCATGTGAACGCCACGTTCAACAACACGATGATCACCATCACCGACGCCCAGGGCAACACGATCGCCTGGTCGTCCTCGGGTGCCATGGGCTTCAAGGGCTCGCGCAAGTCGACGCCCTACGCCGCCCAGGTGGCCGCCGAGGATGCCGGCCGCAAGGCACAGGAGCACGGGATGCGGACCCTCGAGGTCGAGGTGAAGGGCCCGGGCTCGGGCCGCGAGTCGGCGCTGCGCGCGCTCCAGTCGGTTGGCTTCGCCATCACCTCGATCCGCGACGTCACCCCGATCCCGCACAATGGCGTCCGCCCGCCCAAGAAGCGGCGCGTCTGAGGCGGCCGGGGCGGGCCGCGCGGCACCCCTCGGGGCCGGCCGCGTCTCCGCCCATTTCATGAAGGCTTGGCGCGGGCTCCCATGCGGAGTCCGCGCGCCAGAGCACCCGAGCCGCCCTCCGTTCCGGGACAGGACGCCGTCCGCCATCGCGGCGTCCCAGCAGTGGGACGGTGGCTCACGCCGGGGTCCGGTTCGCCGGGCCCCTTTGGCGTTTGGCGGACCGGGACGCGTCCACCCGATGGCATGAGGTCGATACCGTGATCCAGAAGAACTGGCAGGAACTGATCAAGCCGAACAAGCTCGACGTCCAGGCGGGCGAGGACCCGCAGCGCACGGCGACCGTGGTCGCCGAGCCGCTGGAGCGGGGCTTCGGTCTGACGCTGGGCAATGCGCTGCGCCGCATCCTGCTGTCCTCGCTCCAGGGTGCCGCCGTCACCTCGATCCAGATCGACGGCGTGCTGCATGAGTTCTCTTCGATTCCTGGCGTCCGCGAGGACGTGACGGACATCGTCCTGAACATCAAGACGATGGGCCTGCGCATGCATGGCGACGGTCCCAAGCGGATGCGCCTGCGCGCCGAGGGCCCGGGCGAGGTCAAGGCCGGCATGATCGAGACCGGCGCGGACATCGAGGTCATGGATCCCGACCTGGTGATCTGCACCCTCGACAACGGCGCCCGCCTGAACATGGAGCTGACGGTCCAGGCCGGTAAGGGCTACGTCCCGGCCTCCCAGAACCGTCCCGAGGACGCGCCGATCGGCCTGATCCCCGTCGATGCGCTGTTCAGCCCGATCCGCAAGGTCTCGTACAAGGTCGACAATACCCGCGTCGGCCAGGTCACGGACTATGACAAGCTGTCCATGGTCGTCGAGACCAACGGCGCGGTGACCCCCGAGGACGCGGTGGCCCTGGCCGCCCGCATCCTCCAGGACCAGCTCCAGCTCTTCATCAACTTCGAGGAGCCCCAGCAGGTCTCGATCGAGGAGCGCTCGGAGGAGGTTCCGTTCAACAAGAACCTGCTTCGCAAGGTGGACGAGCTCGAGCTGTCGGTCCGTTCGGCGAACTGCCTGAAGAACGACAACATCGTGTACATCGGCGACCTCGTTCAGAAGACCGAGGCCGAGATGCTGCGCACGCCGAACTTCGGCAGGAAGTCCCTGAACGAGATCAAGGAGGTCCTCGCGCATATGGGGCTCCATCTCGGCATGGAGATCCCGAACTGGCCGCCCGAGAACATCGAGGAGCTGGCCAAGCGTCTCGAGGAGCCGTACTAAGCCTGGGGTTCCGGCCGGGGCCGCGCGCCCCGGCATCGGTTCTTCGTGCCGGGGCCTAGGCCCCGGCGTTACAAGGGCCGCACCGGCCCGTCCCTGCGTGCCGATCCGACAAGGGCGCCAGGGCTTTGCCATCGGTCTCGTGCGCGAGGCCAAGCCAGGAAGAGGAGAGTTCCATGCGTCACGGCTACAACGGCCGCAAGCTCGGCCGCACGACCAGCCACCGCACCGCCATGTTCGCCAACATGGCCGCCGCGCTGATCAAGCACGAGCAGATCAAGACGACCCTGCCGAAGGCGAAGGACCTCCGTCCCATCGTCGAGCGGCTCATCACCCTCGGCAAGAAGGGCGGTCTCGCCAACCGCCGCCTGGCCTATGCCCGCCTGCGCGACGAAGCCATGGTGGCCAAGCTGTTCGGCCCCATCGCCGACCGCTACAAGGAGCGCCAGGGCGGCTACACCCGCATCCTGAAGGCGGGCTTCCGCTACGGCGACGCCGCCGCGATGGCCTTCATCGAGCTCGTCGACCGCGACCCGGCCGCCAAGGGCCAGGACAGCGGCCCGACGGCCGAGAGGGCCGACGACGAGGCGGCCGAGGCGTAAGTCTCGTCCCCGGCGGCCTCGCGCCGCCAGCATGCGTTCGAGATCGGGGGCGGCCCAGGCACTGGGCCGCCCCTTGTCGTTCCGGGGCAGCGGCCGGCCGGTCGTCCCGCGGGGGTTGCGCCGCTTGCGGGCGGAGCCGGGCCGGCCTAGCTTCAGCAGGTCCCGCGGACGGGGGCGAGGATCCGGAGATGCACAGAGTTCTCTTGGCGGTGATGCTGGCCGGGCTGGCCGGATGCGCGGCGCAGGGACCTTCGGCGGCTGGCGCCGGGGCGGGGGGCGCCCAGGGGGCCGACGCGGCGGCCGCGCAGCGCTCCCAGTGCCTGCGCGCCTGCAACCAGGGGCACGCCGTCTGCGGCGAGTCCAGCGCGGCGGGGCGTAGTCTGGGTCCGTTCAGTGGCTCCGCGACCTGCGATCGCCAGCTGCGCCAGTGCTTGGCGTCCTGCGGCGGGGCGTGAGCGGGCCTGGCAGCCATGCGCCGCATCCTGATTGTTCTTCCCATGCTTCTCGTGGCGGCGGCCTTCGCGGGCGGCCCCTCGTCGGCGCAGCAGCGCGCGCTGCCGCAGAGCCGCGAGCAGGTGATGCTGTCCTACGCGCCGCTGGTGCGCCAAGCGGCGCCCGCCGTCGTCAACATCTATTCCCGGCGGGTCGTCCGCCAGCGCGTCTCGCCGCTGCTGGACGATCCGTTCTTCCAGCGCTTCTTCGGCCAGGCCTTTCCCAACAGCGTGCCGCGCCAGCGCGTCGAGCAGTCGCTCGGCTCCGGCGTGATCCTGTCGCCCGACGGGCTTCTGGTGACCAACCACCACGTGATCAAGGACGCCGACGAAATCACGGTGGTTCTGTCTGACCGGCGGGAGTTCGAGGCGCGGGTGGCCATCTCCGACGAGCGCACGGACCTCGCCGTGCTGCGCATCGACCCGCCGCGGGGCGAGGCGCTGCCGTTCATCGAGTTCCGCGACAGCGACGACCTGGAGGTCGGGGACATCGTGCTGGCGATCGGCAATCCCTTCGGCGTCGGCCAGACGGTGACCAGCGGCATCATCTCCGCGGTGGCGCGCACGGGCGTCGGAATCAGCGACTACAACTTCTTCATCCAGACCGATGCTGCCATCAACCCCGGCAATTCCGGCGGGGCGCTCGTCGCCATGGATGGACGCCTGGTGGGCATCAACACGGCGATCTTCTCGCGCTCGGGCGGGAGCCAGGGCATCGGCTTTGCCGTGCCTGCAAACATGGTCCGCACGGTGGTCGAGGCCTCGCGGGACGGGAGCAAGCTCGTGCGCCCCTGGATCGGCGTCTCGGCTCAGACGGTGACGGGGGAAATGGCTTCGGCCCTGGGCATGGCGCGTCCCGGCGGCGTTCTGGTCGAGCGCATCGATCCGCGTAGCCCGGCCGCGCTGGCGGGGCTGCGCCGGGGCGACGTCATCGCTGCCGTCAACGGCCGGGCGGTGGACGACCCAGATTCCCTTCGCTTCCGAATCGCGACGCTGCCCGTGGGAGGCCGCGCGGTGCTCCGTGTCCTGCGCAAGGGCGAGGCGAGCGAGATCGCCTTCGCGGTCGCCGCCCCGCCCGAGGATCCTCCGCGCGAGGTCACGCGCATCCAGGGCCGCGGCAATCCGCTGGGCGGTGCGGTCGTGGCGAACCTGTCGCCGGCGCTGGCCGAGGAGATCGGCTTTCCCGGGCCGGCGGAGGGCATCCTCGTGATGCAGGTCGAGCAGCCAGGCGCCGCCGCGCGGCTCGGCATCGAGCCCGGCGACGTGATCCTGCGCGTGAACGACCGCGAGGTGCCCAGCGTGCGCGCCCTCGTTCAGGCGCTGGAGCGGCCTGGCCGCGGAGGATGGAGCCTTGCCATCCGGCGCGGCGAACGCGTCCTGAATGCGCAGGTCCAGGGATGACCGGAACGCTTTTCGAGGACCAGGCGCCGCGGCCGCTGGCGGAGCGGTTGCGCCCCCGCAGCCTGGACGAGGTGATCGGGCAGGAGCACCTGCTGGGTGCCCAGGGCCCCATCGGGCGCATGGTCCGGGCGCGCCGGCTGGTCTCCATGATCCTGTGGGGGCCGCCGGGCTGCGGCAAGACCACCATCGCGCGGCTGCTGGCCCATGCGACGGACCTGCATTTCGAGCCGCTCTCGGCGGTCTTCTCGGGCGTGGCCGACCTGCGCCGCGTGTTCGACGCGGCCCGCAAGCGCCGCGAGGCCGGGCAGGGCACGCTGCTCTTCGTGGACGAGATCCACCGCTTCAACCGTGCCCAGCAGGACGGCTTCCTGCCCTATGTGGAGGAGGGGACAGTCACTCTGGTCGGGGCGACCACCGAGAATCCCTCCTTCGAACTCAACGCGGCGCTGCTGTCGCGCTGCCAAGTCCTGGTCCTGCGGCGCCTCGACGAGGACGCGCTGGAGCGGCTGCTTGCCAGGGCCGAGCAGGAGACCGGCCGGGCGCTGCCGCTGACGCCCGATGCGCGCGAGGCGCTCAAGGCCATGGCGGACGGCGACGGCCGCTACCTGCTGAACCTGGTGGAGGCGGTGCTCGCCCTGGATCCTCCGGGCCCGCTGGACACGCCGGCGCTGGCGGCCTCGGTCCAGAAGCGGGCGCCCCTCTACGACAAGGGTCAGGAGGGCCACTACAATCTGATCAGCGCGCTGCACAAGTCGGTCCGCGGCTCGGACACGGACGCGGCGCTCTACTGGCTCGCGCGCATGCTGTCGGGCGGCGAGGACCCGCGCTTCATCGCCCGCCGCCTGGTCCGCATGGCGGTCGAGGATATCGGGCTTGCAGAGCCGACCGCTCTGCCCCAGGCGGTTGCCGCCTGGGAGGCCTACGAGCGGCTGGGCAGCCCCGAAGGCGAGCTGGCGCTGGCCCAATGCGTGATCTTCCTTGCGACCGCGCCCAAGTCTGTCGCGGGCTATGCCGCGTTCAAGGCGGCCATGCGCGCCGCGGGACAGACGGGCTCGCTGATGCCGCCGGCGCATATCCTGAACGCGCCGACGAAGCTGATGAAGCAGCTCGGCTATGGGGCCGGCTACCAGTACGACCCCGACGCGCCCGAGGGCTTCAGCGGCCAGAACTACTTCCCCGACGGCATGGAGCGGCAGCGCTTCTACGAGCCCGTTGAGCGCGGCTTCGAGCGCGAGATCCGCAAGCGCCTGGACTATTGGGACCGGCTACGCGTCCAGCGGGGCACGGGGCGGGACTGAGCGGCCTTTCCGGTCAAGGGCGGGTGGCTTTCCGGATCTCCCGCTGCGGGAGGGACCGTCGGAGTCGCATAGATGTGTATGCTTAATTTGAGTGAAAAGGTAAGTTTCAGCCGGTTCCGTTAGGCTTCGGGTAACCTTTGGGACGTTCCATTGGCTGGTGTTCGTTCAACCCTTCGGCTGAAGGTCGGCGATAGGGGACCACCATGCTGCATCGTTTTAACAACCTGAAGCTCATCCAGAAGCTCGGGATTCCGCTGTCGATCCTGGTCGCGGTGACGGGGCTCATCCTGTGGCAGGCGAATTCGGGGCTGAACACCCTGAACGCCGTGATCGACGGGGTGATCGACACGACCGCGAAGCGGCTGGAGCTCGCCCTGACCATCGAGAGCGCCATGAGCGGCGCGGCGGTGAACGAGAAGAATGTCATTCTCGAAACCCGTGAGAACGAGATGCGGGGCTATCAGGACGCCTTCAGGCAGAACGTGCAGAGGGCGCTCGCCGCCGCCGACGAGCTGATCGCCCTGGCCGATTCGGACGAGCGCCGCGCCACCAACGTCGAGATCAAGAACGCCATCAGCGCGTATGATCGAATCGCGAGCGAAGTCATCAGGAAAGGGCTGGCGAACGACAACGACGCCGCCTTCAAGCTGTCCTCCACCGACGGCCGCGCCGCGCGGCAGAAGGTGGTCGAGGTCACGGCCGAGCGGGTGCGCGCCAACAGGGCCGCACTTGAGGAGGCCGATGCCGAGGCCGATGCCGTCGGTGCCGATACGGCTGCCCGGCTCTTCCTGGTGGCCGGCTGCGGCCTCGCTCTCTCCCTTTCGCTCCTGGGCTGGATCGTGGTCCGCCTGGTCGTGCGGCCGCTGACCGCCATGGCGGGGACCATGCAGGTGATCGCCGGCGGCAACCTCGAGATCGAGGTCGAGGGCGCGTCGCGCAGGGACGAGATCGGCGTGATGGCGCGTGCGGTCCAGGTCTTCAAGGACAACGGGCTCGAGATGCGGCGCCTGCAGGCTGAGCAGGAGGCGCTGAAGGAGAAGGCCGAGGCGGAGCGGAAGCGGGCGCTGCGCCAGCTCGCCGACAGCTTCGAGGCGAGCGTCAAGGGCGTCGTCGAGACGGTTGCCTCGGCGGCGACAGAGATGCAGAGCGCTGCCACCGCCATGTCGGCGACGGCCGAGCAGGCGAGCCGCCAGTCCATGGCGGTGTCCTCGGCTTCGGAGCAGGCCTCGGCCAACGTGCAGACGGTGGCGACTGCCACCGAGGAGCTCAGCGCCTCGATCCAGGAGATCGGGCGTCAGGTCGAGGCCTCGGCCAGGATCGCGGGGCAGGCGGTGGGCGAGACCGAGCGCACGACCGCCACCATCGGCCGGCTGGTCGAGGTGGCCGGGCGCATCGGCACCGTCGTCGAGATGATCCAGACCATCGCGGGGCAGACCAACCTGCTGGCGCTCAACGCCACCATCGAGGCGGCTCGGGCAGGCGATGCCGGAAAGGGCTTCGCGGTGGTGGCGAGCGAGGTGAAGGCCCTCGCGAACCAGACCGCCAAGGCGACCGAGGAGATCCAGGCGCAGGTCGCCGAGATCCAGCAGGCCACCGGCGGTGCCCAGACCGCGGTGACGGGGATCGGGCGCACCATCGCGTCCATCAACGAGATCGCGGGCGCCATTGCAGCGGCGGTCGAGCAGCAGGGCGCGGCGACGCGCGACATCGCATCCAACGTGCAGCAGGCCGCACGCGGCACCCAGCAGGTCACCGAGAACATCACGGGCGTCAACGCGGCCGCCACCGAGACGGGCTCTGCGGCGACGCAGGTCCTGGGTGCGGCCGGCGGCCTCTCCCGCGAGGCCGAGGTCCTGCGCCGCGAGGTCGAGAGCTTCATCGCGACCGTGCGCGCCGCCTGACCCCGCGCCCACGCGCTTTGCAGCCGCCGGATGCAGCCCGCATCCGGCGGCGGTGCTGTTTCCAGCTCTCGGGCGCCCGGGATGTGCTCAGGCCGAGCGCAGGTCCTCGCTGACGCGGGCCGTGAGTCCCCGAAGGTCACTGGAAGCCCGGCTCAGGTTCTCCGCGACCTGTCGCAGGAGGCGCGCCTCGTGCGCGAGGTTGTGCCAGTGGTTCGCAAGATGGCCATGGGGCAGCCCCGTCTTCAGGTGGACGACGTTCGACATCTTTGGTCTCCAGCGCGATTGCGCATCGAAATTTGAATTATTCCAATCTAACGCGCTTCCAGGCGCCGTGATACTGGCCCGTGCGATGTCCGCGGGTGCATGTCCAGGATGTGCTGCCGGCAGGTTGGGGAAACCTCTGGCTATCCTGAGGCAACAGGTGGCGAGAGTTTATTCCTCGACTTCGGCGGCGACGTTCCG
Organism: Arenibaculum pallidiluteum; assembly: GCF_017355985.1. Lineage (GTDB taxonomy): Bacteria > Pseudomonadota > Alphaproteobacteria > Azospirillales > Azospirillaceae > Arenibaculum > Arenibaculum pallidiluteum. The sequence goes on along the minus strand of NZ_JAFIQU010000019.1, from coordinate 116,317 downwards.
AGAAAAACTTTGTATTTTAAATGCTTTGCGCGTGTCTGCTGCGGGACGGCGGGACTGCAGGCGTATGGCGCCGCGGAATGCCCGAGTCGCGACAGGGCGAGCGGGCGGCAACCATGGTATGTGGGCTGGTTTGCGCCCGTCGCGCCGGGCACCCGGCGCGACGGGGAATGCCTCACGGGCGGAGGTCGATCCGGTACTTGGCGAAGCCGTTCGCGGCCTCGCCGGCCGGAGAGATGCGGCCATCGGCGGGCAGCACGCCGGCCGCCCTGGGCGAGCTCTCGAAGGTGACGACGGCATCGCCCGCCGTGCGCGCCAGGGACCAGTTGCCGTCCGATGACGGGTTCAGCGTCTTCTGGTCGTAGATGTAGTTCATCAGGACCGTGCGGTTCTCGTCCGGCGCCTCGAGGATGATGTTCGTGCCGTCGAGCCCGGGGAACTTGCCCCCGCCGCCCGCGCGGTAGTTGTTCGTCACCACCACGAAGTCCTGCGCGGGATCAATGGGCCGTCCCTGGAAGCGGAGATTGCGCACGCGCCGCGCATCGGGATTGGCGAGTTTGCCGTCCATGTCGTAGCGGGCCGGCTGGCTGACGTCGATCTCGTAGGTCACGCCGTCGATGACGTCGAAGTTGTAGCTGGGAAAGGCCGGGTTCAGGAGCGGCTGCTCGCCGGATCTGGCGGGATCGATCCGGTTGAAGGCGCCGGCCGACATCTCGAGCCATTCGGCGATGCCGGCGCCCTTCACCAGGACGGCGCGCAGCGTGTTGGGATACAGGTAGAGATCGGCCGCGTTCTTGATGGCGATCCGTCCCGACGGGATGTCCGTGTAGTACTCGGCGCCGCTGCGTCCGCCGGCCTTGAAGGGGGCGCCGGCCGACAGGACCGGCAGGCCCTCGTACCGGCTGCCCTTCAACATGCCCTCCACGTACCAGGCCTGAGCCCGGGTGACGATCTGAATGGACGGGTCGTCCTGGACCAGGGCGAAATAGCTGTTGATGGGGGCGCTGGTCTCGCCGATGGGCTTGCGCACGTAGTCCAGCGTCGCTTCGTGCTCGGGGCGGGCCGCTTCGGCCACCTGGGGCTGGTCGCCCACGAGCGCCACCCGCTGGCGGTCCTTCAACTCGTAGATCGGGCGGGCGGCGGCCCGGCCATCGACCACCTTCCAGCTTCCGCCCTCGTCGGAGAGTGTCAGGTCGATGACGCCGAGATGGCTGCCCCAGAAGCCCGGCATCACCACGGGAATACCGTTGATGGTGCCCTTCTGCATGTCGGCGCCGGGCAGGCCGTCGAAGTCCTTGCCGGGGAAGACCTTGTGCAAATGGCCCGCCAGGATCGCGTCGATGCCCGGGATCTCCGCGAGATAGGCGCCGGCATTCTCCTCGCCGCCCTTGCGCGGTGCGGGATCCAGGCCGGTATGGGCGAGCGCGATCACCAGATCCGCGCCCTTGGCCCGCATCTCGGGCACGTAGCGGCGCGCCGTGTCCACGATGTCGAGCGTGCGCACCTTGCCCTTCAGGTTCGCCATGTCCCAGGTCGTGATCTGCGGCGTCACCAGACCGAGCACGCCGACCTTCAGGACGCGCTCCCGGCCGGTCTCGTCGACGACCTTTTTCTCGATGATGCGGTAAGGGTCGAAATAGGGCTCGTCCGAGCCCTCCTTCACGACATTGGCGGTGACGACGGGGAAGCGGAGCCCGGCATGGGCGCGGGCGAGGAAGTCGAGCCCGTAGTTGTACTCGTGGTTGCCGGTCGTCGTGGCCTCGTAGCCCAGCAGGTTCATCTGCCGGTAGATCGGATGGACCTCGCCGTCCCGCAGGCCGCGCTCGCGGGCGACCAGATCGCCCAGCGGGTTGCCCTGGATCGTGTCGCCGTTGTCGAAGAGCATGATGTTCTTCGCCTCGGCCCGCGCCGCCTCGATCAGCGTCGCGGTGCGCGAGAGGCCGACGGTCACGTCCTCCCGGTCGGCGTAGTAGTTGTACGGCAGGGCCGCCACGTGAAGGTCGGTGGTGCCGAGGACGCGCAGCTTCACCGTCTCGGCGAAGGCGTCGGTCCCGGCCAGGGCGGTCGTGCCCAGCAGGCAGGCGGCGAGAAGCAGGATCGTGCGCGACATGGGGGCTCCCGGCATGGATGGCCGGCCTTAGTCGCTTTCCGTCCGCCGGGTCAAGGTATCTATGGGGTGGCGGCTGGGAGCACCTGAATGCGCTTCCGGCCGCCGTCAGAGCCGTGCGCGCCACCAGCCTGCGCGGGCTTCGTTCTGCAGAATCCGGATCGCGATCCTTTCGACTTCACGTGATGCGCGTGAGAGCGGTCGGTTGCTGGCATGCGCGATGAACACCGCGCGCTCCACCGCGGGGTGGACGATCCGGGCCACGGCGATCGCCCTGTCCGGGAGATCCTCGTGCAGCGCCGCCAGAGACAGGACCGTGTAGCCGACCCCGCGCCTCACGAGCTGCTTGATCTGGCTGAATGCATCGATCTCGATCTCGATCGAGAGGTGCATCCCCAACCGCCGGGCGGTTTGTTCGACCAGGGCGCGAAGGCCGTGCTCTCGTCCCGGCAGGACGAGCGGCAGCCCCTCCAGGCGCTCGAATGGGATCTCCCCGTCGACGGCGATGCCCTCCAGGCTCTTCTCGTCGTGGCCTCCGACATAAAGCTCCTCGGTCAGGAGACGGACGGAATCAACTCCCGAGATATGGTCGGCATTGTACAGGAGGCCGACATCCACTCGGCCGTCGTTCAGCCACTCCACGATGTAGCCTGTCATGCTCTCGACCACGCGGAGACTGACGTTCGGCAGCCGACGACGGACCTCCTCGATCAGCGGCACGGTCAGGATGGCAACGAGCGAGCTCGGGATCGCGAAGACGACCCGGCCGACGGGGCTCTCGGAATGGGAGCGCAGGCTTTCCCGGGCGTCGTCCGCGGACTTGAGGATCAGGCGCGCGTGCTTGACGAGTTCGAGCCCTTCGACCGTGGCGACGACGCCCCGCGTGCTTCGCTCGAAGAGGACCACGCCGAGTTCCTGCTCGAGGTTTCGAAGGTGGGCGCTGATGGAGGGCTGCGCGACCCGCAGATGCTGGGACGCCTTCAGGATCGACCCGTGCTCGGCAACGGCAAGGAAGTACCGAAGCTGACGTAGATCCATGATGCTTGCCCCGCCCCCCTGGTGAGAGGCGGGGCCGTGATTGTCACCCGCCCGGCGAAAGGTTAGCTATTCGCGCCCTGCCTCTCTATCAGTTGCCGCCGCGCGATCAAGGCTCGCGCCTGCTCGACCACCGGGAGGTCGAGCATCCGTCCGTTGTGGCGAACGGCACCGCGGCCCTCCCTTAGGCCGGCCTCGAAGGCGGCGACGATCGCCATCGCTTCCTCGACCTCGGCTGACGAGGGGGCGAATTCCTCGTTGAGGATCGCGACCTGTGCGGGATGGATGCAGAAGCCGCCCACGAAGCCCAGCCGGCGGGCACGTCGGATGACCTGCCGGTAGGCATCGAGATCCGTGAACCCCGCCACCGACCCGATATAGCCGATCGGCAGGCATCCAGCGGCGCGGGCTGCTGCGACCGCCATCACGTTGGGGACATAGAGGCTGTCGACGTCCGGGACCATGCCCATCGACACTGCGAGGTCCTCGGCCCCGACCGTGATGCCGAGGACCCGCGGGGCGGCAGCGATGGCCCGCATCTCCGCAAGCCCCTCGGCAGTCTCGATCATCGCGACCAGGCCGGTATGGCCGGGAGGAAGTCCACGCTCGCGCTCGAGCTCGTCCAGGATTTCGCCAATCGCGACCACGTGGCGCGCATCGGGCACCTTGGGCAGCGTGAGTGCCGAGACAGCCTGGCAGACGCTGGCCTCGATATCTCGGATGGCCTGGCGCCAGGGGCGGTTGATGCGGACGACGACGTCTATCCCCTTCGTCGCCAGGCCGGCGGCGGCGTCACGGACGCGGCTGCGCGCCTCCTCCTTGTGGTCCGGAGGGATGCTGTCCTCCAGGTCGAGCTGGATGGCGTCGGCGCCGCGCGAGGGTGCCCCCGCGAGGAAGCGCTCGTTCGTGATGGGGACGAAGAGCATCGACCGCCAGAGTGGTAGGGTGCGCGTCATGCCGAGGCTCCCTTCTTCAGCGGTCTTCCGGCCTCGGCGAGCTCCGCGAGAATCTCCGCCGTGTGCTCGCCGATGCCGGGCGCGGGCCTGCGGAAGCCGCCCGGCGTCCTCGACATGCGGGGAATGATGTTGTGCATCGGGAAGGTTCCCATGTCCTCGTCCTCGAGCTCCACGAGGACCTCGCGGCCGCGGACGAATGGATGATCGACCAGGTCCGCGATCGAGCAAACGGGACCGACCGTGACGCCCTCCGATTCGAATATGCGAAGGTTCTCGTCCTGCGTCCTCGTGGCGATGAAGGCGCCAATGATGCGGTCGAGCTCGTCGCGGTTGGCGACGCGGTCGTCGTTGGTGCGGAAGCGCGGATCCTCGATCAGGTCCGGGCGGCCGATGGTCACGAAGATGCGTTCGGCCATGGACTGCATGGAGCCCGACAGCGCCACATAGCGCCCGTCGGAGCAGGCGTAGACGTTCCGGGGCGCAGTGTGCGTCGACTGATTGCCTGCCCGCAACGACGGCTCTCCAGTCAGCCTGTACTGGGCGGCCTCGGCCCCAATGAACGAGAAGATCGGCTCGAACAGGGAAAGATCGATGACTTGGCCGCCTGAGCGCCGGCCATCGACCACCCGAAGGGCCGAGAGAACCGCGGAAGCGCCGTAGAGGCCCGCGACCATGTCCGCCATCGCGAGTGGCGGCAGGACGGGTGGACGATCGGGATAGCCGTTGAGATGGGCGTAGCCCGACATCGCCTCGACCAGCGTCCCGAAGCCCGGGCGCTCGCGGTACGGGCCCGTCTGCCCCCAGCCGGAGATGCGCAGGATCACGAGCCCCGGGTTGCGGTCATGCAGGATCTCGGGGCCGAGCCCCCAACGCTCGAGCGTGCCGGGGACGAAGTTCTCGACCAGCACGTCTGCGGTCTCCACGAGGCGGAGAAGGATGTCCCGCCCCTCATCGCCGCGGATATCAAGCGCCATGCTGCGCTTGTTCCGCCCGTAGACCTTCCAGTAAACCTCGTGGCCCTCGACCCGCCAGCTCCGGAGGTCGTCGCCCTTCCGGGGATGCTCGATCTTGATCACGTCGGCGCCTTGGTCGGCCAGCACGTGGGTCACCATGTTTCCGGCGACCAGCCTCGAGAGGTCCAGGACCCGCACGTCCTTGAGCGGGCCGTGTCGGTTCTCGTCAAATCGCAGCATGTTCAATTCCCAAGCCGGACGGGTCAGATTTCGATGATCGGCTTGATCTCCTCGAACCGCCGCATGCGCTCGAGGGCGGTGTTGACGTCCTCGAGCTTGTAGCGGTTGGAGATCATGCGCTCGAACGGAAGGTGATGCTGGTGGGCCTCGACGAACTGGAGAGCCTTCCAGTAGTTGGCCGCATCGCCCGAGAAGGACCCGATCAGATGCAGGTTCTTCTTGACGACCATGGCCGGCTTGACCTCGACCGAGCCGTCGCCGAGCTGCCCGACGACGAGGTAACGGCCACCCTTGCGCGCGATCTCCAGCCCTTCGGCAAAGGCCGTCGGATGCCCCGTGAATTCCATCACGATGTCGGCGCCGCGCCCGTCGGTCAGCTCGCGCACGCGCTCGGCCCGGGTGACCGGATCCGTGCCGTCCACCGGGATGGTCTCGTCCGCGCCGAACGCCGATGCGAGATCCAGGCGCGCAGCGGGTCCGCCGATGACGATTACGCGCCGTGCCCCGGCGACCTTGGCGACCGCGGTGGCGAGCAGGCCGAGCGGCCCTGCACCCTGGATCGCGACGGTCTCGTAGGGCGCGATGGCTCCGACCTGACCCACCGCGTTCATGACCGAGCGGAAGGCGCAGCTCGACAGGCTGGCGAGCTCGTTCGGGACGCTGTCGGGAACCCTGATGCGGCCGGACTCCGGCAGCACGTAGCCGTACTCGGAGAAGCCGCCCATCAGGAACGGCGGCTTCTCCATGCTCTCGTACATGTAGGCCTTGCGGTTCTCGCAAAGCGTCGGTTGGCGGGCGACGGTGCAATAGAAGCAGGAGTTGCACGCCGTGTGTGTCCAGACAATGCGGTCGCCGACCCGCAGCGGGTTGCCGACGGTGTCCCGGTCGGCGCCGGCGCCGAGCGCCACGACGCGCCCGACCATCTCATGGCCGATGATCACCGGCAGGTCGACCTTCAGGGACAGCGAGCCGCGCGAGAGATGCACGTCCGTGCCGCAGACCGAGCAGGTTTCGATCCGTGCAAGGATCGCGCCGGGCTCGATCTCCTTGGGGACGGGAACCTCCTCGATCCGCAGCGGCTCGCCGAAACGGCGCAGCACCGCAGCACGGGAGTGGGACGGAAGCGTGGGCATTCGGATGCTCCGGATCAAAGGAAGCGGTACCAGAGGGACAGCGAGGGGATGAAGGTGATGCCGCCCAGGACGACCAGAGTGGTCAGCAGGAACCAGTAGAAGTGAGGCATCATCTCCATGAGGGTCGCGCGGGCCGTACGGGCGGCCACATAGAGGTTGGCCGCGAGCGGAGGCGTCAGCAGCCCCATCTCGATGTTGGTGACGAGCACGATCGCGAAGTGGACGGGATCGATGCCGAACCGGATCGCCGCAGGCGCCAGAAGCGGGCCCATGAGGAGCACGGCGGCATTCGTCTCCATGAACATGCCCACCACGATCAGCACCAGGTTGACCGTGATGAGGAAGACCGCCGGACTGTCGGTGATGCCGATGGCGAAGGCCGCAATGTCCTGGGGGATCTCCGCCAGGACCAGGGCCCGGTTGAACAGGCTCGTGAAGGCGATGATGGTCAGGATGGCCGCGGCGGTCTTGGCCGTGCTCAGGAAGACGTCAGGAAGCTCCGCGAAGCGCAGCGTCCGATGCACGAGCGTGACGACAAGGGTGTAGAGGCCGGCAACGGCCGCCGCCTCGGTCGGGGTGAAGATCCCGCTGTAGATGCCGCCCAGCACCAGGACCGGAAGGAATAGCGCCGTGACCGTCCGCGCTCCGGGGGCGGCCTGGCGCACGACGGGCTCGTCGGCCACGTCCTGCTCCTCGCGTCCGCCTGCCAGGCCGTGCCTGGCCCGGAGGGCATGCGTCGCGAAGTATGCGAGGGTCATGACGAGGCCCGGCACCAGAGTCGCCAGGAACAGCTCGGTGATCGAGACGCCGACGATCGAGCCGTAGAGGATGAGCGGGATCGAGGGCGGGATCAGAACCCCGAGAAGGCCCGCTGCCGCGACCAGCGAGGCGATGTAGCCGCGTGCGTAGCCCCGCCGCCGCATGGCCGGACCGACCGTGCTGCCGATCGCCGCGACGGTCGCGACGGAAGATCCCGTGATGGCGCCCATCAGGGCCGAGGCGGCGATCGCGACATGGCCCAGGCGGGCCGGCAGCCGGCGAAGAGCCGCGTCGCACAGCGCTGTCAGACGCTCCGCCAGCCCCCCGCGGTTCATCACCTCGCCGACCAGAAGGAAGAGTGGGATGGCGAGGAGCGGGAAGCTGGAGACCGCGTCGTACGGGACCGAGCCCAGGGAGTCGAGCCAGAGATCGAAGGTCTCGGTGTTCAGCAGGATGACGAGGCCGAAGGCGACGCCGATCGGGGCCCCGACCAGGAGGAGCAGGAACAGGGCAGCCAGAACAGGGGTCATCGCTCCCTCCCGGGATGCGGCAGGCCGCGCGCTATCCGGTACAGATCGGCAAGCGCGTGGAAGGCCATGAGGACGCTCCCGGCGACCATGAAGGCGCCGGGAACGGCGACGGGCGTGCCGAGATCGATCAGGCGCTCGCCGGATTCGACGGCGTAGGCGTAGAACTCCCAGGCGACGTAGGCGAAGATCCCCGCGAAGGCGAGCTGGGAGAGTGCCGCAGCCGCCCGGGCCAGCAGGCGCAGGATGGCCGAGGGCAGAATCTGCGCGAAGTCGACGGCGATATGACCGTTCAGGTAGGTGCACAGCGCCGCCCCGACGAAGGTCAGCGGCGCCATGGCGACCGTCGCGAGCTCGCCGAAATTCGGCAGCGGCAGCGCGAAGTAGCGGGCGGCGACGCTGACGCAGATCGTCACCAGCATCAGCACCAGGCATCCGATCACGAGGGCCGCCTCGCACCGGTAGAGGGCGCCCTCCACCCGATCAAGGATGGAGGAACTCTCTCCGGATGATGCTCTCGGCATCGCCCCGGCCCTCTCGCCGACGACGGCCATCTACTTCCGCTCCAGCGCCGAGACCTCCGCGCGCAGCGCCTGGACCCGCTCCGCTCCGTAGGTCTTTCCAAGGGAGTCCCATTGAGCGCGGCCGAACTCGCGGAACTCCTTCATGGCCGCGTCGGAAGGCTCGACCACCTGGACCCCCCCGGAACGGATCTTCTCCACGTAGTCGCGGTTCAGCTCTCGGTTACGCGCGATCTGGTTCTTGGTCACCTCCTGCGCGACGTCGTTCACGGTCTTGCGCTGGTCCTCCGACAGCCGACTCCAGAACCGTTCCGAGGCGACGACCGAGCCCATGGCATAGACGTGGTTCGTCAACGTCATGTGCTTCTGGGCCTCGAAAAGCCGCGAGTTGTAGGTGATGCTGGGCCCGTTGTCCTGACCGTCGACCGCGCCCTGCTGCAGACCCGTGAAGAGTTCCGGGAACGGCATGGCGATGGCCTGGGCGCCCGCAGCATCGAAGAAGCCCTTGATCCCGATGGATCCCGGAACCCGAAGCTTGAGGCCCTTCAGGTCGGCCAACGTGTTGACGGGCTGCTTCGAATTCGTGACGGAGCGGAACTCGAGCTCGAAGAAGGCCAGCGGCTCCATCCGGTGCTTCTTGAGGGTCTCGCGCAGCGTCTTCTGGAGAATCCCTCCCTCGTTGTAGAAGACGCGATCGGCCTCCGCGAAGTCGGTGACGATGTAGGGCAGGTAGTGGATGTCCAGCAGCGGATCGAGGCCGGTCAGCGAGCCCGGGTTCAGGAAGGCGAACTCGATGGAGCCGCGCGCCAGCTCGCGGCCGAGGGTCTCGTCACCACCGAGCTGGCTGTTGGGGAATACCGAGATGTCCAACTCGCCGTTCGTGCGCTCCTTCAGCAGCTTGGCAAAATCCTTGCTGGCCTGATCGACCGGGCTGCCGATGGCGAAGACGTGGCCGAGACGGCCGCGTATCTCGCGGCTTTCGGCGGGCGAGCCGAGAAGGGCGAGCAGCGCGAACGCGGAAGCGCATGCACCAAGCGCAGAGCGTCGTGTAAGCATCGGGCATTCCTCCATGGTTCTTTTGTTCTGGGACTGTCTAGGGACGGAGGCGCGGAGCCCGCGCCTCAGCCGTCAGCCGTGCCGGAGCACGACGGTCTTCGCGACGGTGAACTCGCGCATTGCCTCGAAGCCCTTCTCGCGGCCGTGGCCGCTCTTCTTGAAGCCGCCGAACGGCAGCTCGATGCCGCCACCGGCGCCGTAGCCGTTGACGAAGACCTGACCGGCGCGGATCGCCCGGGCCAGTCGCAACTGCCGGCCGCCATCGCTGGTCCAGATGCCGGCCACGAGCCCGAAGTCCGTGCCGTTCGCGATCCGGATCGCATCCGCCTCGTCATCGAAAGGGATGGCGGAGAGGACGGGACCGAAGACCTCCTCGCAGGCGAGCGAGTTCTTGAGCGGGACCGGCCCGAACAGGGTGGGCTTCACGTAGTAGCCGCCGTCGGGGGCGTCCGGAGCGATGTTCCCTTCCGCGAGGACCGGAATGCCATCCGCTCGCGCACGATCCAGGAAGCCGCGGACGCGGTCCCGCTGCACGGCGCTGATCACCGGACCGCAATCGAGGTCCGCGCCGTGCGGCCCCACGCGGACGGAAGAGAAGCGGCCTGCAAGCTCGCCGATGAACCCGTCGTAGATCGAGCGCTGGACCAGGACCCGGCTTCCGGCCGAGCAGGTCTGGCCCGCGTTCTGGGTGATCGCGCTGACGATCGTCTCGATGGCGGGGCGTCGGTCCGCGTCGTCGAAGACGATCTGGGGCGACTTTCCGCCGAGCTCGAGCACGCAGGGGACATGATGCTCGGCGGCGGCCTTCTGGACGAGCGTACCGACTTCGGGCGAGCCCGTGAAGGACAGGAAGTCGATGCCCGGATGGCTCGACAGCGCGGCGCCTGCCTCTTCTCCGTAGCCCGTCACCAGATTGATCGTGCCGGGCGGGAAGCCGACTTCGAGGGCGATCTCGGTTAGGCGGATGCAGGACAGGCAGGCTTCCTCCGCCGGCTTGAGGACGGCGGCGTTGCCGGCCGCGAGGCTGGGGCCAAGGGTCCGGCCGAACATCTGCGCCGGGTAGTTCCAGGGAATGATGTGGCCGGTGACGCCGCGCGGCTCACGCAGGACCATGACGGTGTAGCCGTCGAGGAAGGGGATCGTGTCGCCGTGGATCTTGTCGGCGGCGCCGCCGTAGAATTCGAAGTAGCGGGCGGTGTTGATGATGTCGGCACGGGCCTGCTTGAGCGGCTTGCCGGTGTCCTTCGCCTCGAGGAGCGTGAGCTCGTCGACATGGTCGAGGATCGCATGGCCCAGCCGCGATAGGAGCCGCCCCCGCTCGAGAGCCGGCATCTGGCCCCAGGCACCCTCGAACGCGCGACGTGCTGCGCGCACGGCCCGGTCCACGTCCTCGGCGCCACCCCGGGCGATGCGCGCGATCTCCTTGCCATCGCTGGGGCTCACCATGGCGATGGTGTCATTCGACGCCGGTGCTGCCCAGTTGTTGTTGATCAGAATCTGATCGAACGGCATTATTCTCTCCGAATCCAGAATACGTCTCTTTGAACTGATAAAGCCCGCCCGCTGAGTGTGAGTTTATCTGGCGCAGAAGGGCGAAGCTATTCAGGATCGTAGTGCGTTCCCAACGATAGCGTTCGGAGTCACGTTTCTCCGAAAGCTCCATGCGCGCTGCCACTGAGCGAAGACTATTCGAATGTTCGCACGTTAAAGAAATCTGTTTTTGATGCCATCAATGAAGGAAAATCCTATAGCTTCCGCCGAAGCCCCGCGGTTAAGCCTATAGCTCGACCCGGGCGGCGCCCGTTCTCGCGCAGTCCGGCCTGAGGTGCCGGCCGGGTGCCAATCAGACAGGAGTTCGCCTTCCGCCATGACAAAGCCGGTGATCGTCTTCCTGGACCGGGGCACACTGGCTCCCGACGTCGCCCTGCTTCGGCCCTCGACGCCCCATGAGTGGCGCGAATACGACGCGACCAGCCACTCCGAGGCAGCTGGGCGCATCCGCGATGCGACCGTGGTCATCGTCAACAAGGTCCGGCTCGATCACCCAGTCATCGAACAGGCTCCGGGCCTGCGGCTCGTGCTTGTCGCGGCGACGGGCACCGACAATGTGGACCTGGAGGCCTGTCGCCGGCGCGGCATACCGGTACGCAACGTCGTGGGCTACGGCGCGACGTCGGTCGCCGAGCACGTCCTGGCCCTGGTGCTCGCGCTCCGCCGCAACATCGTCGCCTACCGCCAGAGCGTCCTGGCGGGCCGCTGGGAGGAAAGCGGCCAGTTCTGCTATCACGACTTCCCGATCGCGGAACTCTCGGGATCGCGCCTCATGCTCGTGGGTGGTGGCGCCATCGGCAGCGAGGTCGGACGGCTTGCGCGGGCCTTCGGAATGGATGTCGTGGCGGCGGGCCGCAAGGGCGCGCCAGCCGCTGAAGGCCGCATCCGCTTCGACGAAGGCCTGGCGACGGCTGATGTCATCTCGCTTCACTGCCCGCTTACGCCCGAGACGCGCCACCTGCTTGGCGCCCGGGAGTTCGCGCTGATGGAACGCCGACCGATCCTGGTGAATACCGCGCGCGGAGCGCTGGTGGACGGCACGGCCCTGGTCGAGGCCGTTCGGGCCGGGCGGCTGTCGGGCGTGGGGCTCGACGTCCTGGCGGCCGAACCAATCGCCGCGGACGATCCCGTTCGCGCCATCCTTGAGCTTCCCTCCGTCATCGTGACGCCCCACGTCGCCTGGGCCGGCCGGGCCGCGCAGCTGCGTGTCGCCGAGGTGCTGTCGCGGGAGCTCGAGATGTTCCTGGCAGCCGAGATCGGATGAGGGACGAAGCATGAGCGTTGCACCCCGCGACCTTCTGCAGCGGATGTTCCGCGCCTCGATCGAGGCGGCACAGCCGGCCCACTGCATCCCGCCGCATCTTCCCGAAGCTCCCCGAGGCCGCCTGGTCGTGATCGGCGCGGGCAAGGCGTCGGCCGCCATGGCGCAGGCGGTCGAGAATTCCTGGCCCGGCGATCTCTCGGGCCTCGTCGTCACGCGCTACGGCTATGGGGTGCCCTGCAGGCGCGTCGAGATCGTCGAGGCCGCCCACCCAGTGCCCGACGAAGCCGGATTGAACGCAACGAGGCGGATCCTTGAGCTCGTGCGAGGACTGACTCCGAACGACCTGGTGCTCTGCCTGATCTCCGGCGGTGGATCGGCGCTGCTGACGCTTCCGTTGGACGGGCTGACGCTTGCCGACAAGCAGGAGGTCAACCGGGCCCTGCTCAGGTCGGGGGCAACCATATCCGAGATCAACTGCGTGCGGCGGCACCTCTCGGCGGTCAAAGGTGGGCGCCTGGCCGCCGCCTGCCGGCCCGCCCGCATGAAGGTGCTGCTGATCTCCGATGTCCCCGGCGACGATCCCATGGACATCGCCTCGGGGCCAACGGTTGCGGATCCCACCACCTGCGCCGATGCGCTGGCCATCGTCCGGCGCTACGGCATCGCCCTGCCGCCCCACGTGCAGGACGTGCTGGAGAGCGGACGAGGAGAGAGCGTCAAGCCCGGCGATCCCCGCCTCGCCGACTGCATGACGCACATCGTCGCGACACCGCAGATGGCGCTAGAAGCCGCAGCCGTGGTGGCGCGCGAGGCCGGGTACGCGGCGCATATCCTGGGTGACGGCCTCGAAGGGGAGGCGCGGGAGGTCGGCAAGGTGATGGCCGGCCTCGCGCTCCAGGTCGCGAGGCACGGTCAGCCCTTCAGCCCGCCTTGCGTGCTGCTGTCCGGCGGCGAGACGACTGTGACGGTGCGCGGTCATGGGCGGGGCGGCCGAAACGTCGAGTTCCTGCTGTCGCTGGGTGTAGCCCTTGGGGGCCAGCCTGGCGTGCATGCGCTGGCAGGGGACACGGACGGCGTCGACGGCATCGAGGAGATCGCCGGGGCTTATCTCGGCCCGTCTTCCCTTTCCCGCGCCTGGGACCTCGGCATCAGGCCTCGGGACAGCCTGGATGCCAATGACGGGCACGGCTTTTTCGAAGCGCTGGGGGACAGCGTGGTGACGGGGCCGACCCTGACGAACGTGAACGACTTCCGTGCGATCCTAATCGAGGATCGCGGGAGGTAACGGGTTGCAGCCTGGCGGATTGCAACGAGCGCAGCTTCGCTCCCGGGTATTCAGCATGATCCGATGGTCGACGCGGCTGCAACGCGTTCGCTGACGTAGCGGCGCTCGGATGTGAGAGACGGGCAGCTCCAAGTGGGCGCCCCGTTGGCCAGGACCGTGTCCATGCGGATCCTCAGCGCGGCCGCAGCGGGCTGAGGCGCGGCCCATCCCGGCGCCGGTGGGCGCCGCAGAGTGTTCCCCAGGGCGTGAAGCCCCCGCGCCGAAAGGGCCCGAGATGCCGCCGATCCCGAGAATCACGGTCTGGAACGAGTTCTGGCACGAGCGGAACGATCCCGCCGTCGCCGCCGTCTACCCCGATGGCATCCATGGCGCTGTGGCTGCGGCGCTGCGCGAGCACGGGCTGGGCGAGGTGCGGACGGCGACGCTCGACGAGCCCGAACACGGACTTTCCGAGGCCGTGCTCGAAGCGACCGACGTGCTGTTCTGGTGGGGCCACAGGAAGCACGACGCAGTCTCGGATGCGGTCGTCGCGCGGGTCCAGGCGCGCGTGCTCCAGGGCATGGGGCTCGTGGTCCTGCACTCCGGCCATTATTCGAAGATCTTCCGGCGGCTGACCGGCACGGCGTGCACGCTCGACTACCGCGTGGCAGGGGAGCGCGAGCGCCTATGGGTTGTCTCGCCTGGCCACCCCGTCGCGCAGGGGCTCGGTCGCTTCTTCGAGCTCGGCCGGGAGGAGATGTACGGCGAGCCCTTCGCGATCCCGGAGCCCGACGCGCTGGTCTTCATCAGCTGGTTCGAAGGCGGCGAGGTCTTCCGCAGCGGCTGCTGCTACACCCGCGGCCGCGGCAGGATCTTCTACTTCCGCCCGGGGCACGAGACCTTCCCGACCTATCACGACCCGGCCGTCCGGCGGGTCCTCGCCAACGCGGCCCGGTGGGCGACGCCGGAGGCGCCGGCCCACGAGCCGCCCGCCAATGTCAGGCGCGACCCCATCGAGCCTATCGGCCGGTAGGAAGCTCCGGGTGGCTCCCCGTGCGACTCTGTCCAGGGGGTTGGCTACCGGCGGCTCACGCCGCCTGCGGGCGCGGCGTCAGCCCGTCGAACCACGCGCCGACGAGGCCGAGGCCCTCGGTCGCCGCCTCGGCGCAGAGCGTCAGATAGGTTCCCACGGGCACGGGGATGTCGGCGATCACCTCGTCCTCCTCGCGGCGCAGGGTGGCCCCGAACTTCCGTGCGAGGCGCTGCATGGGCAGGTTCTCGGGCCGGCAGATGCAGAGCACCTTGCGGACGCCGCGATTGCGCGCGACGACGAGGGCGTAGCGCATCAGCTCGGTCCCGACGCCCTGCTTCTGCCAAGGCGTCTCGACCGACAGGGCGATCTCGCCCCAGCTCGGCAGGAATCCGGATTCGAGGCGCAGATCGGCGACGCCGCGAAGCACCCCGTCGACGAAGACGCCGACGACATGGCCGCTGCCCCAGTCCAGGGAGTCGCAGTAGGCCGCGACGGAGGCATCGCCGATCGTGCCAGAGAAGCGGAGCAGCCGGTCCGGTGCTGAAAGTCTCAGCAGGTGGTCGCGCAGCTTCGACCGCTCCGCGGGGAGAAGCTTGCGGAAGACATGCATGGTGTTCCGTCCTGGGACACGGGAAGGCGTATGGGCGGTTCCGGCATAGCGGGGCGCAAGGACGCGCCCTTAGGCTTGGCCGCCGATGGGTCCGAGGATCGCGTGCCGGGCGATGTCGCGCCGGTCGAGGCCCCTGCGGGCGAGTTCGGCATCGCTGAGCGCGTTCAGCGAGGTCCAGCGCCGATAGGCGGCAAGGCCCTCGATGATGGCGGCGAGGCCGGCAAGCACGGTGCCGCCGAGCGACCGGTGCGGTGACTCCTGCCGGGCGCGCGTTGCCTGCTGGGGTGCGGCCGGAAAACCGGCAAGGCTTGGCTGAATCGAGTTCGTGATAGGCATGGTGCCGCTCCTTAATGCGTTCGGGCGGCGCTTCTCTCCCTACCATGGCCCCTGGGGCCACGGCCTTTCCGCCGTCCGCGTCGAGGCGGATGGCGGCGCGCGGACGGTTCAGTCGCCGCGGAAACCTTCGTGGATTTCGCGGGCCCGCGTCGGGATCTCCGCCCGGGTCAGGCCGAGATGGGCCAGGGTCCGGTCATCGAGGCTGTGGAAGGCCTGCTCGGTGCGCGCGATCACCATCGCGTGGAGAGCACGCCGCAGCCAGCCGCTCTTGGTGGACCGGCTACCGGTTCCGCCATGGGAAAGGGTCGTATCAGCAGTGAAGGTCGTTGCCATGTTCATCGCTCCAGATGGGTGCGTCCTGCCTCATATAACTCTTCCCGGGTCCTATAAGCAGGGGGGGCGCGAAAAGAAAATCCTAAGCCGTTCCTTCCGTTGCTGCGGCGCAACATAAAGGCTGACTGTGGGAAGTGACACTGTTCGGCAGGCCATCTAATGGTGATCTGATTTTATTTCGCAGGCGGCATTGCGCCTGAACTTCAAATTATGCCGCAATGGTTAAAATGGAGGAAATGTGGCGCTGCAGCACGACTCGGCCTCTCCATGACGTCTGCACGTTCCGGAAAGCTCCCATCTTCTGATGGCGGGGCAACCCCACCATCTCTGTCCGCGGGAGGACCGGCGAAATTGTGACGAGGCGCCGTCCGATCCCGCGAATCAGCCTTCCCGCGCATCGGAGGACGTCGATGGATCGTTTCATGTCGCTCGACCGCCGCGCCCTGCTTGCCGGCCTTGCCGCCACGGGCGTCGCGGCAGGGGCTGCCGCCCTGGCGCCGCGCGCCCTTGCCAGGACCGAGCCCGGCACCGTGCTTGCGCGCGCGATCCCGTCCTCGGGGGAACTCGTCCCGGCGGTCGGGCTCGGGACCTGGATCACCTTCAATGTCGGCGAGGATGCCGAGGCGCGGGACGCCTGCGTCGAGGTGGTGCAGGCATTCTTCGAGGGCGGGGGCCGGATGATCGATTCCTCCCCGATGTACGGCTCGTCCCAGGCAGTGATCGGCCATGCGCTCGGCCGTCTCGGCGCCGCCGCGCCATTCTCGGCGGACAAAGTCTGGATCTCTTCGGGCTCGCGCGGGCCGGCGCAGATCGAGGAGTCGCGCAGGCTCTGGGGCGTTTCCCGCTTCGACCTCCTTCAGGTGCACAACCTGCTTTCGTGGGAGGAGCACCTGGAGACCCTGTTCGCGATGAAAGCGGAAGGGCGCCTGCGCTATGTCGGGATCACGACGTCGGAAGGGCGCCGTCATGCCGAGTTCGAGCGGATCATGCGCGCGCAGCCGCTCGACTTCGTGCAGGTCACCTACAACCCCGTCGATCGTGAGGTTGAGGAGCGGATCCTGCCGCTCGCCCGGGAACGCGGGATGGGCGTGATCGTGAACCGCCCGTTCCAGCAGGGAGCGCTGCTCCGGCGGATCGGCCGCCGGCCGCTGCCGCCCTGGGCCGCCGAGATCGGCTGCCAGAGCTGGGCGCAGCTTTCGCTCAAGTTCATCCTTGGCCACGAGACCGTCACCTGCGCGATCCCCGCCACCACCAGCGTCGCCCATGTGCGTGAGAACCTGGCGGCGGCGCGCGGCGCGCTGCCGGACGCAGTCATGCGCCGGCGCATCGCCGACCTGTTCGGGACGCTCTGATGTCGGAGTGGTGGACCTACGCGCTCTCGGACTTCCTGCTCTTCTCGCCGCGGACCTACTACCGCCTCTTCGCGCTCCACAATGCGGCGCTGTGGCCGGCGCATCTGCTCGCGCTGGCACTGGGGCTGGCGGGGGTCTGGATGCTCGTCCGGCCGGCTTCCTGGCATGGCCGTGCGCTGGCCGCGGGCCTTGCAGCCCACTGGCTGTGGGTCGCCTGGACCTTCCTCCTGGTCCGCTACGCCACGATCAATTGGGGCGCAGGCTACATTGCGGCCGGCTTCGTGGCCGAGGCGGTGCTGCTGCTGGTGCTCGGCGCGCTCGGGAACCGGATCCCGCCTGCCACGGGACCGGGCTGGACGGGGCAGGGAGGCACGGATATGGGATGGCCGCGCGCGCTCGGCATCGGGCTCGTGCTGTTCGCGCTCCTGCTCCAGCCGCTGGCGGGCCCTCTCGCCGGGCGCGCCCTTGCCGAAGCCGAGCTGTTCGGCATGGCGCCCGACCCCACGGTTACGGCGACGCTGGGCGTCCTCGTCGCGGCAAAGCGGATCCGGTGGGAGATGCTTGCGATCCCGCTTCTCTGGTGTGCGATCAGCGGTGCGACGCTCTGGGCCATGGAGGCGCCCGATGCGGTGCTGATGCCCGCCGTAGGAGTGCTGTCCTTGTCCGCGGCGCTCGCGCGGAGTTTCGGAGGGCGGCGCGGCACAGCCGCGGGATGAATCCGCGCGTGCGGGGTTGCAGGGGCATGATGCCGAATTCGAGGCCGCCATGACGCAAGCCCCTGCCGACGAGCCTGTACCGCCCGCCACCCCGAAGCCGGCGCCCGACGGGATGATGCCCCAGCCGGTCCAGCAATGGGACGAGCGCTACGACCCCGCCGAGATCCCGCCCGCCCCGCCCGAGCACCAAGAGCGGCGGCCCGGCCTCGAGCGCGGGCCGCAGAGCCGCTGATCCGGTCTCGGGGTGAGCCGCCGCCGCTATGGAGACATTCGAAGCCATCCTGCTGATCCTGTTCGCCGCGCTGCTGCTGACCGCGGCCGCGCGGCGCGCCGGCGTTCCCTATCCGGTGATGCTCGCGCTGGGCGGCGCCGGCTTGGCGCTGCTTCCCGAGGCGCCGAGCTTCACCATGGATCCGCATCTGATCCTGGCGCTCTTTCTTGCGCCGGTGCTGCTCGACGCCGCATACGACACCTCGCTGCGCGACCTGCGGGCCAACTGGGTGCCGGTGGGGAGCCTGGTTCTGGTTGCCGTCGGGCTCACGGTCGTGGCCGTGGCGCTGGTTGCGAAGATGCTGGTTCCCGGCATGCCGCTGGCGGCGGCGGTTGCCCTTGGCGCCATCGTGGCGCCGCCCGATGCCGCCTCGGCCGTGGTGATCCTGAGACAGGTGAGGATCCCGCACCGGCTGCGCGTGATCCTGGAGGGGGAAAGCCTGCTGAACGATGCCAGCGCGCTGCTGGTCTATAACATTGCCGTAGGCGCGGCGATGGCCGGCACCTTCGCTCCGGCCTCGATCGGACCGGCCTTCGCGCTCGGCGTGATCGGCAGCGTGGTCTGCGGCTGGGTGCTGGCGGAGGCATACAGCCTGGTGACGCGGTCCGTCACCGATCCGCCGACCTCGATCATCCTGCAGTTTCTGGGCACTTTCGGCATCTGGATCCTGGCCGAGCGGCTGGGTCTTTCAGCGATCGTCACGGTGGTGACCTACGGGATCACGATCGCACGCCGTGCTCCGATCCAGACGCCGGCACGGATGCGCCTGCCGTCCTACGCAGTCTGGGAAACGGTGGTCCTGCTCCTGAACGTCTTCGCCTTCGTCCTGATCGGACTGCAGCTCCGCCAGATCATGGACCGCCTGCCGGAAGGCGAGATTGGCGGCTACCTCCTGGTCGCGGGCGCAGTGCTGCTGACCGTGATCGTGGTGCGGATCGCCTGGGTGCTCAGCTACGACGCGCTGGTGCGCTGGCGCGCCGCCGGTCGCGGCGGCCTGAATGGCAGGACGGTGCCGACCTTCGGCGGCGGCCTGATCGTGTCGTGGTCGGGCATGCGTGGCATCGTGACCCTGGCCGCGGCGATCGCGCTTCCCGAGGCACCGGACTTCCCCTATCGCGATCTGATCGTGCTCTGCGCCTTCGTGACCGTTCTCGGCACGCTGGTGATCCAGGGACTGACCCTGCAGCGGCTGATCCGGCGCGTCGGGGCCGTGGATGACGGCGCGATCGAGCGGGAGATCAGCCTCGCGCGGGACCGGCTGGCCAGGGCCGCCCTGGCGGCACTCGGCGACGGAACGTCGCCGGACGTCGAGTTCCTGCGCCGGAAATACACATCGTCTCTCGAAACGGAGCCGGACGACCCGCTGGCGCAGACCGAGGCGCTACGCCTCGAGCTGATCCGGATCCAGCGCGCGATGCTGGTCCGGCTGCGCAGCGCCGGCGAGATCGGGGACGAGGCGTTCCACGCGGTCGAGGAGCGCCTGGACTGGGCCGAGATGTCGCTCGCGCAACGCTGAAAGGGGGGCGGGCCTTGAAGGGAGAAGCCAGATGCCCAAACGGGAAGAACGGTTCACGGCCTTGGGGCACGATCTCGTGCGCCGGCGCGACGAGCTCGAGGCGGCGATCGCGAGCGTGCGCGAGGCGATCCAGAGGACGGAGCCATTCGCCGTGACCGACAGCTACGTCGCCGGTGTCCTGGACCAGCATGCCCGGGCGCAGGAGGAGGCGCAGGCCGCGGAGGAGGCGGGTGATCTCGACCGCTGGTCCGAGGCGCGGCGCGATCTCGCGGTCCATTCCGCCTGGCTCGAGGTCTTCGATCCCCTGCAGGTCGCGCGCGTCCGCAGGGCGCAGGGGCGTCTTGGCTGAGGCCGCTGGTGCGTCCTCTCCGATCTAACGCGGCTTAGCCTTGTCCGGGGCATCGGCTCCGTAGCGCAGGCCATCGACAAGCAGTGCGATCATGCGCCGTGCCTGCCCGGTATCGCCCTCGCTGGCCGGCATCGCAAGCCGTAGGCCGGCAAACAGCAGCTCGCCGGCGTCCACGTCGGCGCGTATGGAGCCGGCGGACGCTGCGGCGTCCAGCAGGCTCCGCAGCGCGGGGGTGAGCTGACCGTGGACGTAGTCCGGAAGCGCCTGGTAGGCGGGATCGCCCGAGTGGAGCGCGGGACCCAGGCCCCGCTTGGTGGCGACGAAGTCGGCAAGACGCTGCATCCATGACGCGAGAGCCTCGCCGGGCTCCCGGGTTGCCACCAGCGTCGCAGCAGCTTCCACGCAGCCGTCGACCTCGCGCCGGATGATCGCCTTGATGAGATCCGAGCGCTGCGGGAAATGTCGATACAGCGTCCCGACGCCGACGCCCGCCCTCGCGGCGATCGTCCGCATCGGCGCATCCACGCCCAACTCAGCGAAAACGTCCATGGCCGCGCGAAGCAGGGCATCGACGTTGCGGCGCGCGTCGGCCCGCGCCGGACGGCCCCGCTCGTCCGGCATCTCCAGCTCGTCGACGTCCTTATCCACTGCCCGACATTCCTCTCGCGAAACGGAACAACGCCCCGCGACAAATGGACGAGGGTTCCGCTTTTGGTTCTATAGGGCACCGGCTGCGAATCCGCCAGGGCTCCGCAAGGAGGCTTGAGACGGAGCGCCGCGGCTCGCCCTCAGAACGGCTTCCAGCCGCGCAGCGCCCGGGCGATGGCATGCGCCGTGTGCAGGGCGACGGGGGCCAGCCTTTCGCGCGCGGTCTCGGCCGTCCAATGGGCGGCAGAGGTCGAGATGCCGAGCGTCGCGAGCGGCCGCCCCGCGCCGTCCAGGATCGGGGCAGAAAGCGCGATCTCGCCAAGGAACACCTCATCTTCCACCAGCGCGAATCCGTCGCGGCGCGCCTGGTCCAGCCGCTCGCGAATGAGGGCGGGATCGGTCAGGGTGCGCGGCGTCATCGCCTCCAGCGGGCCGGCGTCCAGCACGGCGGCACGCTCCTGCTCGGTGAGCCAAGCCAGGTGCGCGCGTCCGCCGGCGGTGCAGTGGGTGGGAAGACGCCGACCAATGGTGGAGCTCGGATTGATTCGCCGCTCGCTCGGCATCCGGATCACCGCGACGACCTCCCTCCCGTCCAGCTCGGTCACGTTGACGCTTTCGCCGCATTCGTCCCGCGCCGCGACCACGAACGGGATCGCGATCTCGTGCAAGGGGCTCGCATGCAGGTACTGGTACGCGAAGTCCAGGATGCGCGGCGCCAGCCTGTAGCGACGGGTGGCCGGGTCCTTGCGCAGGTAGCCGAGCTCGGTCAGCGTGTGGGTCAGCCGCTGGGCGGCACCCATGCTGAGCCCGGTGCGCTCGGCGATATCCGTCAGGCGTAGCGAGTCCCAGCCGCGCCCGAAGACCTGGAGCACTGCCATGCCCTTGGCCAAGGAGTGCACGAACAGCGAATCCTCGCCCTCGCGCGGAGAAAAATCCCGCACAGCTCCCTCCGCCATGACGCCCCCGTTGACAACGGCCCCAATCTCGGGTCCGATTATTGGAATTGAAGAGCAGTTTATCGCATAGCGATAAGAAAATCCACCGGCCTCCATGGCCGGGGCGAACGGGACCTTCACCCAGCATCGGGGGACAGCAATGTACACGAAGCACTTCCGGACGACTCTCGGCGGCCTCCTGGCCGCCTTTGCCGCCGCCGCGAGCCCGGCCGCCGGCGCCGAGCTGCGCATCGGCACCTCGGCCGAGCCCAGCGCGCTCGATCCGCACTACCACAACCTGGCACCGAATACCGCCGTGCGCATGCATGTGTTCGAAGCCCTGGTCGGGCAGGACGCGAAGCAGCGCCTGAAGCCGGAGCTCGCCGAGAGCTGGCGCGCGGTGGACGACACGACCTGGGAGTTCAAGCTTCGCAAGGGCGTGAAGTTCTCGGACGGCACGCCCTTCGACGCCCAGGACTTTGTCTACACGGTCTGCCGGATCCCGCAGGTCCAGAACAGCCCGTCCTCCTTCACGATCTACACCAAGGGCATCGACGCCATCGAGACGCCCGACCCGCACACGCTGATCATCAAGACGGCTGCGCCCTATCCGCTGCTGCCGGTCGAGCTCTCGACCTTCGGCATCATGTCGGCGGAGGCCGCAAAGGGCGAGAACGTCAAATTCGAGAAGGCCGGCTGCAAGGCCGACTCCTGGCCGGCGACGGCCCAGTTCAACGACCTCTCGCTCGCCATCGGCACGGGCCCCTACAAGTTCAAGCAGTTCACCAAGGGCGAGCGTATCGTCCTCGAGACGAACCCGGTCTACTGGGGCCGGAAGCCTCAGTTCGATGCGGTCACGTTCCGGCCGATCACCAGCGACGGCCCGCGCGTCGCGGCGCTGCTGGCCGGTGACGTCGACATGATCGAGAACCCGCCGATCCAGGACATCGAGCGCCTGAAGAACGACCCGAAGGTCGCGGTCTCGCAGGCGCTGTCGAACCGCGTGATCTACGTCGCGCTGGGCGTCCAGGAGAAGCCGCCGACCATCGAGGGCACCGACGGCAAGAACCCGCTGCGCGACAAGCGCGTGCGAGAGGCGCTTTCCCTCGCCATCGACCGCGACGCGATCGTGAAGCGGATCATGCTGGGCGTGGCCGAGCCGGCCTCGCAGCTCCTGCCGGCTGGCTTCTTCGGCCATGACCCCGCCCTGAAGCTGACCTCGGACCAGAAGAAGGCGAAGGAGCTGCTGGCCGCGGCGGGCTATCCCAACGGATTCAAGCTGACGCTCGGCACGCCGAACGACCGCTACATCAACGACGAGAAGGTCGCGCAGGCCGTGGCGCAGATGTTCACCCGTATCGGCGTGCAGACCCAGGTCGACGCATCGACGGCGAACGTCTTCTTCTCCCGCCGCAACAAGGAGGAGTACAGCGCCTTCCTCGCCGGCTGGGGCGCCGCCACCGGCGAGATGTCCTCGCCGCTGAAGTCGCTGGTGGCGGGGCGCGACAAGGACAAGGGCTTCGGCACCACCAACTACACGAGCTACGCCAACCCGGCGGTGGACCAGCCGCTCGCCCAGGCGCTGGCGACCGTCGACGACAAGAAGCGCGAGGCGCTGCTCCAGCAGTCGGTGCGGGCGGTGATCGAGGATTACGGCATCCTGCCGCTGCATTACGAGGTCACCTCCTGGGCGACCAGGAAAGGCCTGACCTACGAGGCGCGGGCCGACCAGTACACGCTGGCCTTCGACGTGACGAGCAAGTGACGCCGCAGGCGGCTCCCGGCACCTGTCCGGGAGCCGCCATCCGGAGGGACCCCGATGCTGGTCTTCATCATCCGGCGGCTGACCCAGAGCGCGATCGTCGTGGCGGTCATGTCGGTGCTGGTCTTCGCAGGCATCTTCGCCATCGGCGACCCGATCGACGTGCTGATCTCGCCCGAGGCCGACGAGGCCGAGAGGGCGGCAGCCATCGCGCGCCTGGGGCTCGACCGCCCCATGCACGAGCAGTTCCTTGCCTTCGCGCAGGAGGCCGCCAAGGGTGACCTGGGCCGGTCCTTCGTGCACGGCGTTCCGGCGCTCGACATCGTGCTGCAGCGATTCCCGGCGACGCTGGAGCTCGCGCTCGCCGCCATGCTGATCGCCGTTCTCCTCGGTATCCCGCTGGGCGTCTGGGCGGGCCTGCGCCCGGACGGGATCGCGGGGCGCACGATCATGACGGGCTCCATCCTGGGCTTCTCGCTGCCGACTTTCTGGGTCGGCATGCTGCTGATCATGATCTTCGCCGTAACGCTGGGCTGGCTGCCGGCCGGCGGGCGCGGCGCCACGCGCGAGATCCTGGGCGTGCCCTTCAGCTTCCTGACGGCCGACGGGCTCGCCCATCTGGTGCTTCCGGCCATCAACCTGGCGCTGTTCAAGATATCGCTGGTCATCCGGCTGGCCCGGGCCGGCACCCGCGAGGTGGCGCTCCAGGACTACGTGAAGTTCGCCCGTGCCAAGGGCCTGTCGGCGAGGCGGGTCGTCGGCGTGCACATCCTGAAGAACATCATGATCCCCGTGGTGACCGTGCTGGGGCTGGAGCTGGGCTCGGTTATCGCCTTCTCGGTCGTGACGGAGACGGTCTTCGCCTGGCCCGGCATGGGCAAGCTCCTGATCGACAGCATCCTGCAGCTCGACCGGCCGGTGGTGGTGGCCTACCTGATGGTGACGGTGCTGCTCTTCGTCGTGATCAACCTCGTGGTCGACCTGCTCTATTCGCTGCTCGACCCACGCATACGGCTGGGGGGCTCGCGCTCATGACCGCGACTGTAGGGGCGACCGGGCAGGGGGCCCGCGCCAGGGCCGAAACGCCGATGGCGCGCTTTGCGGCCGAGTTCGCACGCAGCCGGACGGCCATGCTGGGCCTGCTGCTGATGGTGCTGGTGGTGGGGAGCGCGCTGCTGGCGCCCTTGATCGCGCCGCAGGATCCCTACGACCTGGCCCAACTCGACATCCTGGACGGGATGCTCGCGCCGCTGGCCGAGGGCGGCTCCGGCGCGACGCACTGGCTCGGTACGGACGACCAGGGACGCGACATGCTGAGCGGCATCCTCTACGGGCTGCGCACCAGCCTCCTGGTGGGCGTCAGCTCCACCGTCTTCGGCTTGGCGCTCGGCCTGCTGGTGGGTCTCTCGGCAGCCTATTTCGGCGGCTGGGTCGATACGGTGATAATGCGCATCGTCGACATCCAGCTTTCCTTCCCCGCGATCCTGGTGGCGCTGATCCTGCTGGCTCTGCTGGGCAAGGGCATCGACAAGGTCATCATCGCGCTGACCACCGTGCAGTGGGCCTACTACGCGCGCACGGTGCGCGGCACGGCGTTGGTGGAGCGGCGCAAGGAGTACATCGAGGCCGCGACCTGCCTTGCGCTCTCGCACGGCCGCATCGTCCGGCGACACCTGCTGCCCAACTGCCTGCCGCCGCTGATCGTTGTCGCGACCGTCCAGGTCGCGCATGCGATCGCGCTGGAGGCGACGCTGAGCTTCCTCGGCGTCGGCGTGCCGGTGACCCAGCCTTCCCTCGGCATGCTGATCGCATCCGGCTACCAGTACATGCTGAGCGGCGAGTACTGGATCAGCGTCTTCCCGGGCATCGCGCTGCTGGTCACGATCGTCGCCATCAACCTCGTGGGCGACCGCATGCGCGACGTCCTGAACCCGCGGCTCAGCCGATGAACCAGGACCAGCCGATGAAGGGACAGCAGATCGAGGCCGGCGCGCCGCTCCTCCGGGTCGAGGGGTTGCGCACCGAGTTTGAGACCCGCGCCGGCGCCGTTCGCGCCGTCGACGGCGTCGACCTGGAGATCCGGCGCGGCGAGATCCTGGGCCTGGTCGGGGAATCCGGCTCGGGCAAGTCGGTCACGGGCCTGTCCCTGCTGGGACTGGTGGACCCGCCCGGCCGGGTCGGAGGGCGCATCCTCTTCGAGGGCGAGGATCTGGCTCGGGCCGGCGAGCGGCGGCTGCGCCACATCCGCGGCGCCCGCATCGCCATGATCTTCCAGGACCCCATGATGACGCTGAACCCCGTGCTCAGCGTCGAGACGCAGATGGTCGAGGCGGTGCTGGCCCACGCCCGGGTCACGCGCGAGGAGGCGCGGCGCCGGTCGCGCGACGCACTGGCCCGCGTCGGCATCCCCAGCCCCGAGGAGCGGCTGCGGGCCTACCCCCACCAGTTCTCGGGCGGGATGCGCCAGCGTGTCGCCATTGCCATTGCCCTGCTGCACGCGCCGGCGCTGATCATCGCGGACGAGCCGACGACGGCGCTGGACGTCACGATCCAGGCGCAGATCCTGTTCGAGGTGCAGAAGCTCTGCCGCGAGACCGGCACCGCGCTGCTCTGGATCACCCACGACCTCGCGGTGGTCTCGACCCTGGCCGACCGCATCGCGGTGATGTATGCGGGCCGGATCGTCGAGACCGGGTCGGTTGCCGAGGTGATCGACACGCCCCGCCATCCCTACACGCGCGGGCTGATCAATTCCGTGCCGAGCCGGAACCGTCGCGGCCAGCCGCTGGCGCAGATCCCGGGCATGACGCCGTCGCTCCTGGACCTGCCGCGCGGCTGCGCCTTCCGGCCGCGCTGCCCGCGTGCCCAGGAGGACTGCCAGGAGGAGCCCGGCCTGTTCGGTGCCGGACACCGCTGGCGCTGCTTCCATCCGGAGCCCGTTCCCGCGATGGGTCCCGCCACGGAGGTCCGGGCATGAGCGCGCCTATTCTCGAGCTCCAGGGGCTGAGCAAGCGCTTCGCCAGCCGCCTCGACCTCGCCGAGCGCATCGCCAAGGCGCTGGGCGCCCGGGTCGAGGAATACGACGTCCAGGCGGTCAGCGATGTGTCCCTGGCCGTGGCCGAGGGCGAGGTGGTCGGGCTGGTCGGCGAGTCCGGCTGCGGCAAGAGCACCCTGGCGCGCATGGTCGCCGGCATCCTCCCGCCGAGCGCCGGCACCTTACGCTGGCGCGGGCGCGCCCTGGCCGAGCTCCCGGCCGAGGAGCGGCGGCGCGCCAACCTCGCGGTCCAGATGGTGTTCCAGGACCCCATGGCCTCGCTGAACCCGCGGCTCAGGATCGGCGAGATCATCGGCGAGGCGCCGCGCTTCCACGGCATCGTCGGCGCGGGCGAGGCCGAGGACTACGTGGCCGGCATCATGCGGCTGGTGGGCCTCGACCCCGCCTATTCCCGGCGCTATCCCCACCAGTTCTCGGGCGGGCAGCGCCAGCGGGTGGGCATCGCGCGGGCCCTCGCGGTGAAGCCGGACTTCCTGGTCTGCGACGAAAGCGTCGCGGCCCTGGACGTGTCGATCCAGGCGCAGATCATCAACCTGTTCATGCGCCTGCGCGAGGAGCTGCGGCTGACCTACCTGTTCATCAGCCACGACCTTGGCGTGGTCGAGCACATCTCCGACCGCACGGTGATCATGTATCTCGGCCGGGTCGTGGAGGCGGCGCCGACGCCGGAGCTGTTCGCCGCGCCCAACCATCCCTATGCCCGCGCGCTGCTCGCGGAATCGCCGCGCATCGACACCCGCAAGCGGGCCTTCGCCCCCATCAAGGGCGAGATCCCGTCCCCGCTCGCACCGCCGCCGGGCTGCACCTTCCACCCCCGCTGCCCGCACGCCATGGAGCGCTGCCGGCGCGAGGCGCCGGCGCTGCGTGAAATCGCACCGGGCCGCCTGTCGGCCTGCCACCTCAATGACGTGACCTGAGACCGATGATCCCGTCGCACACCCTGATCCGCCCGTCCGCGGACGCTCTTCCGCTGCTGCTCGACAGTCCGCATAGCGGAACCGGCTATCCCGACGACTTCCGGCCCGCCGCCCCCATGTCCGTCCTGCGCAGGGGCGAGGACATGTATGTGGACGACCTCTACGCGGAGGCGCCGCGGCACGGGGCGACGCTGCTGCTGGCGGGCTTCCCGCGGGTCTATCTGGACGCGAACCGCCCGGCGGACGACATCGATCCCGAGCTGCTGGCCGATCCCTATCCGGAGCCCATCAACCCGGGCCCCAAGACCCGCATCGGCAAGGGGCTGGTCTGGCGCATGGCGGCGCCGGGCGTGCCGATCTACGATCGCCTTCTCCCGGCCGCCGAGGTGAAGGCCCGCATCGACCGCTACTGGCGGCCCTATCACGGGGCGCTGCGCGCCGAGCTCGACGCGCTCCACGCGCGCTGGGGCGCGGTCTGGCACATCGATTGCCATTCGATGCCCGCGGTCAGCGACGACCTCTCGGAGGAGGGGCCCGGACAGCCGCGGGCCGACTTCGTGCTCGGCGACAGGGACGGCACCACCTGCGAGCCCGGCTTCACCCAGGCGGTCGCCGCCGCGCTGCGCGGTCTCGGCTACGACGTCAGGCTCAACGACCCCTACAAGGGCGTCGAGCTGGTGCGCGCCTATGGCGACCCCGCGGCCGGGCGGCACAGCCTCCAGGTCGAGATCAACCGGCGGCTCTACATGGACGAGGCGAGCTTCGCGCGGGCGCCGGGCTACGGGCAGCTGAAGACCGATCTCGGCCGCATGGTGGCCGCCGTCGCGGACTACGTGCGCGGGAGGGTGGCGCGATGAACGGGCGGGACCTCGTCTCCTACGGGATGCTGCGCGACCTGATCGCCTTCGATACGACCAGCCGCAACTCCAACCTGGACCTGATCCGCTTCGTGCAGGACTACCTGGACGGGCTCGGCATCGAATCCGAGCTGGTCTTCGATGCGTCCGGGACCAAGGCCAATCTCTTCGCGACCATCGGCCCCCGGGACCGCGGCGGCGTCTGCCTGTCGGGCCACACCGACGTGGTGCCGGTGGACGACCAGGACTGGAGCTCGGATCCCTTCGCCCTGGCGGAACGGGACGGCCGGCTCTACGGCCGCGGCACCGCCGACATGAAGGGCTTCGTTGCGGCGGCGCTCGCCTTCGCGCCGGCCTTTGCGAGGGCTCCGCTGAAGACGCCGATCCACTTCGCGTTCTCGTATGACGAGGAGGTCGGATGCGTCGGCGTGCGCGGCCTGCTCGAACGCCTGCGCGACCGGCCGATCAAGCCGCGCCTGTGCCTCGTGGGCGAGCCCACGAACCTGCAGGTGATCATCGGGCACAAGGGCAAGCTGGCCATGCGGTGCCACGTGCACGGCCATGCCTGCCACTCGGCCCTGGCTCCGCGCGGCGTCAACGCCGTCGAATACGCGGCCGAGGTCGTGGCCTACCTGCGGCGCATGGGGCGGAAGTTCCAGGAGCACGGACCCTTCGACCACGACTTCGACGTGCCTCACACCACGGTTCACACCGGCTGGATCCAGGGCGGCGTCGCGCTGAACATCGTGCCGACCGACTGCGCCTTCGAGTTCGAGTTCCGCCACCTCCCGGACCATCTGCCGGGTCCCCTGCTGGACGAGGTCCGGCGCTACGCGCACGAGGTGCTGGAGCCCCAGATGAAGGCCGTGCAGCCCCATGCCGGCTTCACCTGGGACGAGATATCGAGCACGCCTGGGCTCGACACCGACCCCGCCGACGGGGTGGTCACGGCGGCGAAGTCGCTGGTGGGCCAGAACGGCCATTCCAAGGTCGCCTTCGGCACCGAGGCCGGCCTGTTCCAGAAGCTCGCCGGCATTCCCGCCGTCGTCTGCGGTCCCGGCGACATCGCCCAGGCGCACAAGCCCGACGAATTCATCGAGATCGACCAGCTCGCGAAGACGGAGGCCATGCTCCGGCGCCTGCTGGAGGCGGCGGAGGCGGGGCAGGTCTAGGGCGGCGTTCCCCGCCCCGGGCTTCCGTCTTCGCTCCCGCGGGCCTCAGCGCCCGCGCGAGGCCAGTGCTGCCAGCTTCGCGAGATGGGCGGCCACGAAGTCCCGGGTGGGCTGGTGCGTCAGCCGGCCCTGCTCGTCGAACTTCGCCTTGGCGTCGCCGATCGCGACCTCGGGCCCGCTGACGGTCTGGCCGTTCAGGAAGACCAGGATCTGGCGCAGGTGGTGGTTTGCCATGATGCCGCCCAGCGCGCCGGGGCTGGCGGTCATGATGGCGACGGGCTTGCCGTCGAAGGGCTGGTCCGGCGCCCGCGAGGCCCAGTCGATCGCGTTCTTCAGGATCGCGGGCACCGAGCGGTTGTATTCCGGCGAAACCAGAAGCAGGGCGTCGGCCGCGCGCATGCGCGTGCGGAGCGCCTCGACCACGGGCGGGAAGCCCGCCACCCTGACGTCGTCGTCATACATCGGCAGCGGCGCGATGTCGGCGATCTCGATCTCCATCCCGGCCGGAGCCAGCTCGCGCGCCGCGTGCAGCAGTGCCGTGTTGTAGGATCCCTTGCGCTGGCTTCCCGAAATGCCGAGGACGCGGATCGGGGTGGAGGGGGGCGTGGACGTGGTCATGATGTGATGGCTCCAGGGGGTTAGGACTCGCCGAGGGCGAGTGGGGTCTCGGGCAGACGCTTCAGCTCGGCCGATATCCGGGCGCTGAACTCCCGCAGCAGGGCGAGCCGGGTCTCGACCATGGTCCGCAGGTCGATCTTCTTGGAATGGGACGAGCTGTTCAGCGCGGCGACGACGCGCCCGCGCGCGTCGAGGACGGGGACCGCCAGCGCGACCACGCCGTAGGCGAGCTCGTCCTCCGCGGCGGCGTAGCCCTCGGCCCGGCAGCGCGCGACGATCTGCGCCAGCGCCTCGGGGTCCGTGACGGTGCGGCTGGTGAGGGGACGCAGGTCGCTGGACGCGAGACAGGCGCGCAGCCGCTCCTCGGGCAGGGCCGCGAGCAGCACGCGGCCCATCGAGGTCGCATAGGCCGGGAAGCGGCTGCCCACATGGGCCTCGAGGCGGACCAGCGTGCGCGCCGACGCACGGGCGAGATAGACGATCTCGGTCCCGTCCAGGACGCTGAGAGAGGCCGAATCGCCCGTCGCCGTCGCCAGCTCGGTGAGGTGCGCCCGGGTCAGCTCCTCGACGTTCAGCGATTCGAGAAAGGCGCTGCCGAGGTCGAGAACCCGTGGCCGCAGGAAGAACCGCCTGCCGCTCACCCCGACATAGCCGAGCTCCTGAAGCGTCAGCAGGCAGCGCCGCGCCGTCGCCGGGGCGAGGCCGGTGATCTCGGCGACCTCGCTCAGGGTCAGGTTCGGATGCCCCGCATTGAAGGCCAGGATGACCTGCAGCCCCTTGGCGAGGCCGCCCATGCCCTCCTTGCGGCCTTCCTCGGAGCCGGAGGCTGATGCATCGAGCTGTCTTGACATGGATCGTTGGCGTCACGTAGCATTTCGCTATGTGAAGCTATTTTCGTATTCCGAAATTGTCAACACCGGCGAAGCCGGTCCTTGATCGCTCCATCGGCCCCGTCCGCCGCGATGCCGGCAGCCGGGGCGGTTCCGAAAGCTCCAGGTGAGGCCCCGCCCATGAAGATCGGCCGGCAAGACGATCCCTCGACCTCGATCTCGACCTCCGACGCTCACACCATCACCGTGCGCGGGCAGGACCTCTGCCGCGACCTGATCGGCAAGATCGACTTCACCGAGTACTTCTTCCTGCTGGTGACGGGCGAGCGCCCGACCGAGATGCAGCGGTTCTTCCTGAACTGCACGCTGGTCGCGATCGCCGAGCACGGGCTCGTCCCCAGCGTCCAGGCGGCGCGCATGACCTATGCGGCAGCGCCCGACGCGCTGCAGGGCGCAGTGGCCGCCGGCATCCTCGGCTGCGGCAGCGTGGTCCTCGGAAGCTCCGAGGCGGCAGGACGCTTCCAGCAAGAGATCCTGGCCGAGGCGGATGCCCGCGGCACCGGCATCGAGGAGGCCGCGCTCGCCTGCCTGCGGCGCCTCAAGGCGGATCGCAAGGCCGTGCCCGGCTTCGGCCATCCGCTGCACAAGGACGGCGACCCGCGCACGCACCGGCTGTTCGACCTCGCCAAGGAGAAGGGCGTCGCGGGACGCCACGTCGAGGCGGTGGAGACCTGCGCGCGGCTGATCCCCGAGGTCTACGGGCGGCCGCTGCCCATCAACATCTCGGCGGGCATCCCCGCGGTGATGCTGGACGTCGGCTTTCCCGCCGCGGTGCTCAAGGGCATCCCGATCCTGGCCCGCACGGCGGGCCTGATCGGCCATCTCAACGAGGAGGCGCAGCGCCCGATCGGCTTCGTCCTGTCCTATCACGGCGGGGAGGCCATCCGGTACGACGCGGCCGGCGCGGGATCGACCAGCGGCAAGGGGAGCGACACGCCATGACGCGCAGCGGCATGCTGGACATCCTCAAGGGGGTGCGGGTGCTCGAGATCGGCACCTACATCACCGGCCCCGCGAGCGCCATGATGCTGGCGGATCTCGGCGCCGACGTCGTGAAGATCGAGGCGCCGGGGACGGGCGATCCGTTCCGCGCCTTCGAGGGCGGCCTCTACAGCCCGCACTACCAGTCCTACGGCCGCAACAAGCGTTCGGTGGAGCTGGACACCCGCAAGCCCGAGGACCTGGCGCGGTTCGATGCGCTGCTTGCCGGGGCGGACGTGTTCATCCAGAACTTCCGCCCGGGCGTCGCGGCCAAGCTGCGGCTCGACCATGCGCGGCTGTCGGGCATCAATCCCCGCCTGGTCTACTGCGCGATCTCGGGCTTCGGAGCCTCCGGCCCCTATGCCGAGCGGCCCTGTTACGACGCGGTCGCGCAGGCGATCGGCGGGTTCCTGGGGCTGATGGTCAATCCGGAGAACCGGCGCGTGACGGGTCCGGCCATCGCCGACGCGCTGACCGGGATCTTCGCGGCCTACGGCATCGTCTCCGCCCTCTACGAACGGGAGCGGACGGGCAGGGGCCGGCTGGTCGAGCTGTCGATGATGGAGGCCATGGCCTATTTCAACATCGACGCCTTCACCCACTATTTCTCCGAGGGCGAGGTGATGGGGCCGTACAGCCGGCCCCGCGTCTCGCAGTCCTACGTCCTCGAATGTTCCGACGGGCGGTGGGTCGCGCTCCACATGTCCTCGCCGGCCAAGTTCTGGGAGGGACTGGCGGACGCCATGGAGCGGCGGGACATCATCGAGGATCCGCGCTTCTCCGACCGCAAGGGGCGGATCGAGAACCAGGAGGCGCTGCTTCCGATCCTGCGCGAGGTCTTCCGGACCCGTCCCCGTGCCGAGTGGATGGCGCGGCTGGAGGCGCGCGGCGTGCCCTTCGCGCCGCTCTACGACAGCAGCGAGGTGGAGGAGGATCCGCAGGCGCGCCATCTCGGCCTCTTCATCGATGGCGAGCATCCGACCCTCGGCCGCTTCAGGAACGTCCGCTTCCCGATCACATTCGACGGAACGCGCGCAACCGCCTTCGCGCCACCGCCGCTGCTGGGCGAGCACAACGAGGAGATCCTCGGCGCGGAATCCCTGGGCGAAGTGGGCAAGGCCGCGGCTGCGCGCCGTACGCGGGAGGACCGGTAATGGACCGCGCGCGGCGGTGGTGCCTTGGCGGTGCTGTCGGTGCCGCCGAAGTTATGCTTGACTCACGAACAATCGGTTCCAGCATTGTTTCGTGCTGCGAAGCCTGTTTCGGATAACGAAAGCCGGGGCGCCGGACGAGCCTTCATGGGCCGCGGTGCCGGATTGCGTGAACCGCGGCCGCGCCAGACGGGCCGGTCCGCAGAATGAGGCAGGGGGATCCAATGCCGTACGTCACCGAGGAGAACATCACGGACGTCGCGATCGAGCGCTGGGCGACGTGCCATTCGCCCCGCATGCGCGAGATCATGACGTCTCTTGTGAAGCATCTGCACGCCTTCGCCCGGGAGGTCGAGCTCACCCATGAGGAGTGGCTGGCCGGCATCCAGTGGCTGACGCGGACCGGGCAGATCAGCGACGACAAGCGCCTGGAGTTCATCCTGGCCTCCGACGTGCTCGGCCTCAGCATGCTCGTCGTGATGATGAACGGCCGGACGCCCACCGGCGCCACCCCGAACACCGTCCTCGGCCCCTTCCACATCGAGGGATCGCCCGAGCTGCCCAATGGCGGTGACATGGCGGGCGACGCGTCCGGCGAGCCCTGCTTCGTGACGGGGGTAGTGCGCGACCTCGACGGCAATCCGGTCCCCGGCGCCGTGCTGGACGTCTGGCAGGCCGACGGCGACGGCGTCTACGAGGCCCAGATGGCCGGCCGCGAGGAGCCGCTCCTGCGCGGCATCTACCGCTCCGGGCCCGACGGGCGCTACTGCGTGCGCACGGTGACGCCGCTGGGCTACTCGATTCCCATGGACGGCCCGGTGGGCGACCTGATCCGCCAGACCAGCATCAGCGAGTACCGGCCTGCCCACATCCATTTCCTGGTCGAGGCGCCGGGCTACGAGCGCGTCATCACCCATCTCTTCCGCGAGGGCGACGAGTATCTCGACACCGATGTCGTCTTCGGCGTGCGCAGGGAGCTGATCACCCAGTTCCGGCGCATGCCCGACGGCCCGACGCCGACCGGGGAGGTCTCGTCCACGCCGTTCTGGCAGATCGACTTCGACATCGTGCTGAACAAGGCCGCCTGAAACCGGCTCCGGGCGGCGGCGTCCGCGGCCCGGAGGCAAGGGCGCCACCACCGAGGGCAGAACAGCCGGACAACCGGCATCGAGGGAGGAAACAGCGTCATGAAGATCAATCGGCGTGAGTTCGCGGTGCTCGGGGCCGGCGTCTCGGCGGGTCTGGCGATGCCTGCGATCTGGACGGGTGCGCGGGCGCAGGGCCAGCCGATCCGCGTGGGCTGCAGCGTGTCGCTGACGGGCGCGCTCGCGAGCACCAAGAACTCGCTCATCGGATACGAGCTCTGGCGGGACGACGTGAACGCGGCCGGCGGCCTGCTCGGCCGCAAGGTCGAGTTGGTGGTCTACGACGACCAGAGCTCGCCCGCCGCCGTCCCCGGCATCTATTCGAAGCTCGTGGACGTGGACAAGGTCGACCTGCTGTTCTCTCCCTATGGCGCGAACCTCACCGCGACGGTGATGCCGTTGGCCAAGCAGCGCGACCGGATCATCATCGGCATCCTGACGCTCGCCTCCAACGACCGGCTGAAGCACGACAAGTTCTTCCAGGCCGCTCCCTGGGGTCCCAATGGGGCCGAGGACTGGGCGCGCGGCTTCTTCGACCTCGCGATCGCCAACAAGCTTCAGCGCATCGCCATCATCGCCGCCGACACCGAGTTCTCGAAGACCGCGGCCGCCGGCGGCAAGCGGGTCAGCGAGGCGGCCGGCCTCAAGGTGGTGATGAACCAGGTCTACCCGCCGACGCTGAACGACTTCTCGGCGATCCTCCGGAACCTCAAGGCGGCCGAGCCCGAGGCTGTCTTCCTGTGCTCCTATCCCCCGGATTCGACGGCGATGGTCCGCGGCCTGTCCGAGATCGGGGTGGGCGAATCCGTCAAGCTCTTCGGCGGCGGCATGGTGGGGCCGCAGTATGCCTCGCTGCTGCAGACGCTGGGTCCGGCGCTGAACGGCATCGTGAACTTCCACCTCTACGTTCCAGAGCCGACGCTGAAGTTCCAGGGCATCGAGGGCTTCCTGACGCGCTACCAGGCCATCGCCAAGGAGCGCCAGGTCGATCCGCTGGGCTTCTACATCCCGCCCTTCTGCTATGCGGCGGGCCAGATGCTGTCCGAGGCCGTGAAGGCCACGGGCACGCTGGAGGAGGCGAAGCTCGCGCAGTGGCTGCACGGGAACCCAGTCGAGACGATCGTCGGAAAGATCGCCTTCAACGAGCTCGGCGACTGGACGGAGCGGCGCGTGCTGATGGCGCAGTTCCGCAACATCGCCGGCAACGATCTCGAGCAGTTCCGCCAAGCCGGCAAGCAGGTCGTCCTCGACCCGCCGGCGCTCAAGAGCGGCGATCTCGTCCCCTTCGCGAAGGCCCGCGCCTGAGCCGGGACGGCTGTCCCGCGCCGCAATGCACGGCGCGGGACGGCCGCTGCCGCGCGCTTCAGCCCCGGCACATCACCCGCAAGCGCATCAACCCGCAAGCGCATCACCTGGGCCCAATGGATCCCGTGAAACTCCGATGATGCTCATCGATCTTGCCGCAAACGCCCTGGCCAGCGGCGCCGCCCTCGGCAGCATCTACGCGCTGCTCGCCATGGGGCTGGCGATCACCTTCGGCCTGCTGCACGTTCCCAATGTCGCGCATCCGGCCATCGTGGTCGCCGGCGCCTATGCCGTCGCGCTGGCGAACGGGTATGGCGCCGACCCGCTGCTGGCCGCGCTGCTGCTGACCGTGCCCTTCTATGTCCTCGGGCTCGGCTTCTACACCTTCTACTCCCGCGCCTTCGAGCTGCGTGGTCGCGGCAACTCGCTCCAGAGCCTGACGCTGTTCTTCGGCGTCGCCCTGGTGATCGAGATCGGACTGGTCATCGCATTCGGCACCGACCTCCGCTCCGTCTCGGTCCCCTATGTCGGCCAGAGCCTGTCCGTCGGCTTCGTGACGCTGCCCTACCGCTTCCTGGTGCCCGCGCTGGTGACGCCGGCGGTGATCCTGGCGCTATGGCTCTACCTGACGCGCACCCATGGCGGCCTTGCGCTGCGCGCGGTCGCGCATGACGAGCGGGCGCTCAGCATCAGCGGCATCGACCCGAGCTCGGTGAAGCGGCACGCCTTCGGCCTCGCGACCGCGCTCGCTGTCCTCGCGGGCGCGGCGCTGATCATCACCGGCCCGGTCGATCCATTCACCGACCGCTCGCTGCTCGGCCGCGTCTTCGCCGTCGTCGTCCTTGCGGGGCTGGGCTCCATTCCCGGAACCCTGGTCGCCGCCGTCCTGATCGGCGTCGCCGAGGCCTTCGTCACCACCTTCGTCAGCCCGTCCTGGGCGCCGGGCGTCGCCTTCGCGATCCTGCTGGGCACCCTGGGCCTTCGGCCGAGCGGCCTTTTCGGAGCATCGCGATGATGCGGACAGGGACCTTCGCGACCATCGCCGTGCTGCTGGGCGCGGCCGGCTTCCTGCTGCCCCAGGTGGTCGCCAACCCATACTACTTCTATGCCGGCTACGTGGTGCTGCAGTACATCGTGATCGCGACGGGGTGGAACATCCTCGGCGGCTACGCGGGCTACATCAACTTCGGCACCTCGGCCTTCTTCGGGGCGGGCGTCTACACCTCGGCCTACCTGATGCAGGCCTTCGAGGCGCCGCTCGTGGTCCAGATCGTCGCCGCGGCGCTGGTCGGCGTGGCGCTCGGCGTCGCGACGGGTTACCTGACGCTGCGCATCCAGGGCGTCTATTTCTCCATCGCGACGCTGGCCCTGGTGGTCGTGCTCGAGACGGTGGTGCACAACACCGAGGCGCTCGGCGGGGCCAGCGGCCTGACCACCATCGGCCCGCCGCCGCCGGCCTGGTTCAAGGGCCAGACCCAGTACGTCTTCTGCGTGATGCTGGTCCTGGCGCTGCTGGCCGTGGTGATCGCCCGCTGGATCGAGACCTCCTGGCTGGGCCGCGGCTTCCGGGCGATCCGGGCCAGCGAGCCCGCCGCCGAGAGCTGCGGCGTCCCGACCCTGCGCATGAAGCTGATCGCCTGCGCCATCAGCGGCGGCATCATCGCCGCGGCCGGCGCCCCTTACCCCTCCTACGCCTACCATGTGGAGCCGGTCAGCGCCTTCGGCCTCCTGATCGCCCTGAACGCCCTCGCCATGCCGCTGATCGGCGGGACGCGGTCCTGGATGGGACCCGTCATCGGCGCGGTCCTGCTCGGCACCATCCAGCAGGTCGCTACGGTCACGATCTCGTCGGAATACAACATCCTCGCCGTCGGCCTGCTGCTGATCGCCTTCGTGGTCGCCGCGCCCGAGGGTCTTCTGGGCCTCCTGTCGGCGGTCCGGGGCGGGGTGCGCTGGTCGGCCAAGCCCGCGAGGAAGCCCGCATGACCGCCCCGCTTCTGTCCGTCCGCCAGGTCGAGAAGACCTTCGGGGCCCTGCGCGCCCTGGGCCCGGTCGAGCTGGATCTGCGCCCCGGCGAGCGCCTGGGCCTGATCGGGCCGAACGGGTCCGGCAAGACCACGCTGATCAACTGCATCGCGGGGCTTCTTGTCCCCACCGCCGGCGCCATCGTCTATGCCGGCGAGGACGTCACGCGCCGGCCCGCCCACAAGCGGGCGCGCATGGGCATCGCGCGCAGCTTCCAGATCCCGCGGCCCTTCACCGGCATGACCGTGCTGGAGAACCTGTTCGTGCCGCTGGACTATCTCGGCCGCGGCGCGGGCGATGCCAGGGCGCGGGCAGAGGGCGTCCTCAGGTCGATGCGGCTCGACGGCCGGCGCGACGCGCCGGTGGAATCCCTGTCGCAGCTCGAGCTGCGCAAGCTGGAGCTCGCGCGCGCCCTCGTCACCGAGCCGCGGCTGCTGATCGCCGACGAGGCGATGGCCGGGCTCGCCGATTCCGAGATCGACGAGATCCTGTCGCTGCTGCTCGACCTGAACCGGACCGGCGTGGCCGTCATCATGATCGAGCACATCATGCACGCGGTGATGCGCTTCTCCGAACGCGTGATCTGCCTGGAGACCGGCCGGATCATCGCGGAGGGGACGCCGCAGTCCATCGTCGAGGACCCGCACGTTCAGAGGGTGTATTTCGGTGAACAACAGAATCGTCCTTGAGCGGGTCAGCGCCGGCTACGGCGCGGTGACCGTCCTTCACGACGTGAGCCTCGAGGTCCGCGAGGGCGAGCTGGTCGCCCTGCTCGGGATGAACGGCAACGGCAAGAGCACGCTGCTGAACTGCATCCTGGGATTCGTGCGGCCGACATCGGGCCGGATCCTGATGGAATGGGGCGGGCGAGTCACCGACCTCACGGCGATGCGTCCCCACGACATCGTCAATCTCGGGATCGGCGCCGTGCCCGAGGGACGGCGCCTCGTCCCGACCCTGAGCGTGGAGGACAATCTGAGCCTCGCCGGCGGCGTGCGCCGCGGTCGCGGTTCGCCGGCCGAGACGCTGGCCTTCTGCTACGAAACCTTTCCGATCCTGCGCGAGCGTCGGCGCCAGGCCGCCGGCACCCTGAGCGGCGGTCAGCAGCAGATGCTGGCGATCGCGCGCGCGCTGATGACCGCGCCGCGCTTCATGGTCGTCGACGAGCCCTCGGTCGGCCTGGCCCCGATCGTCGTGGACCAGGTGATCGACGCCGTCAAGCAGCTCCAGACCGCGCGTGGCATGACGATCCTGATGGCCGAGCAGAGCTTTTTCCAGGCCGTCGAGGTCGCGGCGCGGGCCTACGTGCTCTCCCATGGCCGGATCATCCGCACGGTCGAGCAGGGCCGGGAGCTCGCCGACGGCGAGGAGATCCGCAGGACCATGATGGGCATGGCGTAAGGAATTCCGCGGACATTCGAGGAGGGTCAGATGCTCTTTGCGATCCATGCCCTGGACAAGCCAGGGGCGCTGCCGACGCGGCTTGTGAACTACGACGAGCACAAGCGGTTCCTGGCGGATACCAGCCCATTCGGGGTGCGCATCGTGATGTCGGGGCCGCTCGTCGCCGATGACGGCGAGACCATGGTCGGCAGCCTCCTGGTCGTCGAGGCGCCCGATCGCGCCGCGGTCGAGCGGTTCAACGCCGCGGACCCGTTCCACCGAGCGGGCATCTGGCAGGGCGTGACGATCACCGGCTTCATCCGCCGGCAGGGCTGAGGGTGCATGCGGGTCTGGCGGAGGGCGGCAACATGACCATGGATTCAGGCGCGATCGGCTGGATCGGGCTGGGGAAGCTCGGGCTTCCCATGGCCGCGCGCCTCGTGGCCGGCGGGCGCGGGGTTATGGGATACGATACCGATCCGGCTCGGCTGGACTTGGCGTCGCGATCGGGAATCGGCGTCACGGCCAGCGCTGCCGAGGCCGTCCGCGGCAAGGCCGTGGTGTTCACCTCGCTGCCGGATGACGGTGTGCTGCGCACCGTCCTCCTGGGCGCCGGCGGGGCAGAGGGAGGGGCAGCGGGAGGAGCAACGGGCGGAGGAGCTGGAGGCGGATTGCTCGCCCTGATGGAGCCGGGCTCCATCCTGGTCGAGACCAGCACGGTCGGCGCCGAGGCCTCGGCCGAGGTCGCCCGCGCGGCCGAGGGGCGGGGCATCGCCTGCCTGAGGCTGCCGATATCCGGCAGCTCCGCCCTGGCCGAGACGGGCGCGGTCACCTGCTTCGCCTCGGGCCCGCGCGCCGCCTTCGAGGCCGTGCTGCCGGATCTCGGCTGCTTCACCCGGGCCCAGACCTATCTCGGCCCCGGCGAGGAGGCGCGCTACGCCAAGCTCGCGGTGAACCTGATGATCGCGGCCTCGGCCGGCATGATGGCCGAGGCGCTGGCGCTGGCGCGGCGGGGCAATGTCGGTTGGCAGGACATGCTGGCGGTGCTCTGCGAGAGCGCCGTCGCCTCGCCCTTCGTGAAGTACAAGGTGGGCCCGCTGGCCGCGCGCGACTTCACGCCGACCTTCTCGTGCCGGCAGATGGCCAAGGATCTCGACCTGATCCTCGACGCGGCCGGGCAGGCGAACGTCCCGGTGCCGCTTGCCGCACTGCTGCGCCAGACCTACGCGGCGCTGATCGCCGAAGGGGACGGGGAGGCCGACCTGATCGCCGTCGTGCGCCACGCCGAGCGGCTGTCCGGCCTGGGCGAGCCCGGCTGACCGGAAGGATGCCATCCATGCACCATGTCCTGCGCGCCGTCGACATCCGCCCCATGCCCGCCTATCCCGGCCATTCGGCGGGATTCAGGCGTGCCCCGCTCGTCGACCGGGCGGCCGGCGCCGTGCATACCGGGCTGAGCGCCTGCCGGCTGGAGGCCGGCGGGCATGTGGACACCCACGTCCAGAGCTTCGAGGAGTACTTCTACATCACGGCGGGTGAGCCGACGCTGGTCCTCGACGGCAGGGCCTTCCCGCTGGTGCCGGGAAGCTGCGGGGTGGTGCCGGTCGGGACGAGCCATGCCTGGCTCGGGCCCGCCGATGGGACGGCGGCCTGGATCGACCTGTCGACGCCGATCCCCCGCGGGTCCGGCGAGCCCACGGATACATTCTTCCTGGGCCCGCCCCGCTATGCGGAGCGCGAGCCCCTGGACATCCGGGACCCGCGCGCCCGCCACCTGTTCCGGATGAGGAATGACGACATCACGCTCGACAAGCTGAAAGTCGGCGCCCGGGTGGACGCGCCGACGGTCTCGGCCAGCATGGCGACCGCGCTGCTGGCCTACAGCGGCATCGCCGTGAAGATGCTGGTCGACCAGCGCCTGTCGGCGGCGCTGGCCACGATGTTCATGGTCGAGTACCAGCCCGGCGGCGTCGCGCATCCGCACGACCACCCGCTGGAGGAGGCGTACGTGATCCTGGAGGGCGAGGTCGAGGCCACCGCCGACGGCGCGACCTATGTCCTCGGGGAGGGCGACGTCTTCTGGACGGGCGTCGGTTGCATCCACGGCTTCGTCAACAGGACCCAGCGGACCGTCCGCTGGCTGGAGACCTCCTCGCCCCAGCCGCCGGCACGCCATTCCTACCGCTTCAGCCGCGACTGGGAATACCTCGAGGCCAAGCTCGCCGCCGCCGGGCCGCCGGACCGGGGTTAGCGGCCGCTCTCGGGGGGCCTCGGGCGTCAGGACGGCAACGCGCCCGCCCGGGCCTTCAGGCGTCGCCGGACCGGCAGCATCGCCAGCGAAATGACGATGCAGTAGAGGCCCATGGCCGCGACCTGCGCGGGATAGGCGATGCCGGCATCGATCAGCGTTCCCGTGAGGCCGGGGCCCACGGCCGAGGCGAAGACGAGCAACGCGGTGACCAGCGCCCGGATGGCGCCGAGATGCCGCACTCCGTAGATCTCGGGCCACAGGGAGCCGAAGAGCGCCAGCGAAAAGCCGTTGGACACGCCGTACAGCGCCATGAAGGCGAAGACCGCCCATTGCTCCGGCATCGTGCCGATGACGAGGCAGGCGAGCCCCATCGGCAGAAGGTACAGAGGCAGCAGCGCGACCGCCGAAAACCGGTCGACGAGCTGTCCCGCCAGCAGCGCGCAGGCGACGGTCATGGCCGCGTAGAGCGAGAAGGACGAGGCGAAGATCCCGATCGACCAGCCGCGCAGCTCGACCAGGTGGACCTGATGGAAGAAGATCGCCGTGCCGATGAAGGCCGGCGGCATCATGGCCAGAAGCACCGGATAGAAGAGCGGGTCGCGCAGCACCTCGGCCCGTGTCCAGTCGCGCGCCGTCGCGGCGGGGGCAGAGGGGTCGGAGGCCCGCGGCGTCCTCTCCACGGCGGTCAGCGCGGCGATCGCCGGCAGCGCCGCAAGGATCAGCACGGCCGCCCCCAGCAGCCAGGTGTCGCGCCATCCGACGGCCCCGGCCAGCGCGACGAAGACCAGCGGGAACAGCGCCTCGCCAGTGTTGAGGCCGAGGGTCGCCAGCGTCACCGCCCGTCCGCGCTGCGCCGAGAACCACCGCCCCATCAGCGTGAAGGCGGTATGGGACATCATCCCTTGGCCGAACAGGCGCAGCACGTAGATCGTGGCGAACAGCAGCGCCACATGGCGGGACAGCGCCATGGCCGCCGTCGCCAGCGCCAGCATTGGCACGATCAGCACGGCGACGCGGCGCGGGCTCCAGCGGTCGACGATCTGGCCGAAGCGCGTCAGCGTCAGCGCGCTCGCCAGGGTGGCCCCCATGTAGAGCGCGCCGAACCCGCCGTGGGAGAGTGCGTATTCGCGGCGGATGTCGCCTGCCGACAGCGAGATGAAGTAGGTCTGCCCGAAGGCGGAGAAGAAGAAGAGCAGGTAGCCCGCCGCCAGCCAGCGGGCATTCTCGCCGAGGAACCGCAGGAACCGCATGCCAGGGACGCTCACCGCTTCCAGAAGCCGGGGGTCAGCAGGACGAGCACCGTCAGGACCTCGAGACGTCCGAGCAGCATC
Organism: Arenibaculum pallidiluteum; assembly: GCF_017355985.1. GTDB lineage: Bacteria > Pseudomonadota > Alphaproteobacteria > Azospirillales > Azospirillaceae > Arenibaculum > Arenibaculum pallidiluteum. Next base: position 74,012 of record NZ_JAFIQU010000019.1, on the reverse strand, counting down.
GCGAAGCACAGCGTCAGCTTCGCTGCGGGCGAGAGCGAGGTGTAGTTGCCGGCGGGGCCGACCACGTCCCCGAGGCCGGGGCCGACGCCGGAAAGCGCGGATGCGACGGCGCTCGTGGCGCTGAGGAAGTCCAGTCCCGTCCAGGCCAGAGCCAGGGACAGCGCCGCGAAGGCCAGCACGAAGACCACGACGAAGTTCACGACCGACTGCACCACGTCATCGGTCAACGCCTTGCCCGCGTAGATGACCATCGTGACCCGGTGCGGCGTCACCATCCGGCGCAGCTGCGCGCGCAGCGACAGGATCAGGACCTGCCAGCGGAAGATCTTGATCGACCCGCTGGTGGACCCCGTGCAGCCCCCGACGAAGAACAGGGCGAAGAACGCGGCCGTTGCGAACCCGCCCCAGGCACCGTAGTCGTCCGATGCCAGCCCGGTCGTGGTGACGACCGAGGTGACGTTCACGGCGACGTGGGCAAGGATCTCGTGGACGGCCATCTCGTCCGGAAGATCGGTCTGCAACATGGCCCAGCCGGCCATGACGGCCCAGGCTGCCAGCAGGAAGCTGATGAAGGTCCTGACCTGCTGGTCGTGGAAGGCCTCGCGGCCCTGAAGCCAGAAGCGCACGTAATAGGTCATCGGCAGCGCACCGGCGATCATCGAGACGGTCGCGACCCAGTAGTGCGCCACGCCGGGGAAGGCGGCCAGCGAGGCGTCGCGGGTCGAGAAACCGCCGGTGGACACGGCGGACATTCCATGGGCGATCGCGTCGAACCAGGGCATGCCCGCCAGGTAGAACCCGAGGGCGGAGAGCATGGTCAGCGTGACGTAGACGGTCGCGATCGTGGCCGCGAGATCCTGCGCCTGGCCGAACAGCTTGTCGGACCGGTCCGAGGATTCCGTACGGAAGAGCTGCATGCCGCCGACACGCAGGAACGGGAACACCAGGAGCGTCATCGCCACGATGCCGATGCCGCCGATCCAGTTCAGCAGGATGCGCCACAGCAGCGGGCCAGGTGGCAGCGCATCCAGCCCGACGATAACCGTGCCTCCCGCGGTGGTGAGGCCCGATGTCGCCTCGTAGAGTGAATCGACCACCGACAGCTTGGTGGAGGAGAAGGCGAAGGGCAGCGCCGCGAAGACGGACAGGACCGTCCATGCGAGCGTCGTCAGCATGAAGGTCTCGCGGACGGTGACCGTTCCCGGCCTCTTCCCTCCCGAGGCAAGGACCAGGGCGCCGCCGACGCCGGCGGTCACAAAGGACGAGATCGCGAAGGCCGTCCAGTCCGAGGAGCCCGCAAGCCCGTCCGCCGCCGCGGGAACGGCCATTGCCGCGGCCTCGCCGACGAGAAGCCATCCGACCACATGGATGATGGACCGCATCGGGTTCCCTTATGCCGCGCGGCCGTGGCTGGCTGCCGGCCGGGCCCGCCCGGGTCCCGCTTCGCCGCCGGGATCGCGGATACACGCCGTCGCCGAGCGCGCGGACCGGACCGGCGCTGCGACTTCCGTGGTGCAGACGCCGGGGGCAGGCCGCGGTCGGCCGGCAGGCCGAGGCCAGGCGCGGGAAAGGGTGAGCGACATGGAGCGGAAACAGCCGTTGCGGTGGATCGTCAGCGTGCCCGTGAACATCGCCCGGTTGCGAACGGGCGTCGAGCCCGATCTGGGGCCCATGCGCCGCCTGCGGCCCGCAACGAGGCGGCCGCAGGGTGGCTCACGGTGGCCCGCGGCGCCCCGGCCGGCAGGCGCCGTCCACGCGGGACGGGCCTTCCGGGCCGCTTCTCACGTCGCCTCGCCCCGTCTAGCAGGCGGCCGGCGCAGGGCGCGGATCAGCATCGGCGAGAGCCAGATCGCAATGGTCACGATGCCCAGCCCGGCTGCGATCGGGCGTTCGAAGAAACCGAGGAAGCTGCCGTCCGCCTTGATCATGGAGGTGACGAAGTTCTCCTCCAGCAGCGGGCCCAGGACAAGGCCGAGGATCGCGGGCGCCACCGGGAAGCCGTTCTCCTCCATCAGGAAGCCCAGCAGGCCGAAGACGAGCATCACGACGATGCCGAAGGGGGTGTTCTCGATGGCGAAGGCGCCGACGATGCAGAACATCAGGATGCACGGCATCAGGATCCTGCGGGGAACTCGCAGGATGTGCCGGGCCATCTTGATGGCCGCCCAGCCCAGAGGGATCATGATCAGGTTGGCGAGGATGAAGACGATGAATACCGCATAGATGTTCTGCGGCGAGTTGATGAAGATCGTCGGGCCGGGATTCATGCCCTTGATGTAGAGGACGCCGATTGCGACGGCGGTGATGGAATCGCCGGGGATGCCGAAGACCAGCGCCGGCACCCAAGCACCGGCCAGGGCCGCGTTGTTTGACGAGGTGCTCTCGATGATCCCCTCGGCATGGCCGGTCCCGAACTTCTCGGGCGTCTTGGACAGCCGCTTGCTCATGGCGTAGCTGACCCAGGCGGCGATATCGGCGCCGGCACCGGGCAGTGCGCCGATCGCGGTGCCGACCACGTTGCCGCGCACCTGCTGGACCCAGTACCGCCGCAGCAGCGCGCCCCATCCGCGGAACAGGTTGCCGGCGACCGACTGCGGCACGCCTTCGGTGGTCGTCGGCGACAGCATGTGCCGGAACACCTCGGCCACGGCGAACATGCCGATCATGGCCGCGATGAAGTTGACACCACCCAGCAGGTCCGGGCTGCCGAAGGTCAGGCGCGGCAGGCCGGCAGGGTTGTTCAGGCCGATGGTGGCCGCGAACAGGCCGATGCACAGGCTGATCAGCCCCTTCACGGGCGAGCCCGTGCCGATGAACACCGCGCAGGTCAGGCCCAGCAGTGCCATCCAGAAATACTCGAAGGAGCTGAACTGCAGGGCCACCTCGGCCAGCGTGGGAGCGGCCAGGATCAGCACGACGGTGCCGAACATTCCGCCGACCGCCGAGAACAGCAGGTTGGCGCCCAGGGCCTGCTCGCTCTGGCCCTTGCGGGTCATGGCATAGGCTTCGTCCGTATAGGCGGCCGAGGCCGGCGTGCCCGGGATGCGCAGCAGAGTACCCGGGATGTCGCCGGCGAAGATCGCCATGGCCGAGCAGGTCACGATCGCCCCGACGGCGGGAACCGGGTCCATGAAGAAGGTCACGGGCACCAGCAGCGCTACCGCCATGGTGGCGGTCAGGCCCGGAATTGCGCCGACGACCAGGCCGAACGCGGCGGCCAGCGTGATGGTGAGCAGCACCGACGGCTCGAACACCATCCGGAGCGCGAGGAGAATCGCATCCATTCCGTCACCGGACCAGAGGGGCGAGGATACCGAGGGGCAGCGGCACCTTCAGCAGATCGGAGAAGGTCACGTGGATGGCGGCCGTGATGCCCAGGGCGACCAAGGCCGCCATCCACCAGCGCGTGCCCAGCGAGACGCAGAGCGCGAAGACGATCAGCACCGAGCAGACCGCGAAGCCGAGCGGCTCCGCGGCCAGCAGGTAGAACAGCACGGACCCGAAGGCGAGCGCGAACTTGGCCGGGCCGTGGAAGGACCGTTCCCTGTCCGGCAGCTCGACGACGCCGCGCCAGGCGCGTGCGCCCGACGCGATCAGGAACAGCGACAGCCCGCCGACCAGGATCGCGATGGCCATAGGGAAGACGGCCGCGCCGTAGTCCTGCCCCGGTGTCGCGGGCAGGGTGCTGGAGTAGAGGCCGAGCGCCACCGCCGAAGCGAGCAGCACCCCTCCCGTGACGGCGTCGTTGATGCGCATGCCGTGCGCCCGCCTTCCGGACCGCCGACTACTTGGCGATGCCCACGGCCTTCATGACCGTGCCGAGCTTCGCGTCGCTGTCCGCCATGAAGGTGCCGAACTGGTCGCCCGCGGCATACTGCATGCCGAAGCCGCGCTGGTTCATGAAGCCCTTGTAGTCCTCGGACTTGTAGATCTTGTCCAGGGCCTGGACGAGCCGGTCGCCGACCTCCTTCGGAAGGCCCTTGGGACCGACGATCCCGCGCCAGGCGCCAACGTCGTACTCGAAGCCCAGCTCGGACTTCAGGGTCGGAATGTTGGGCATCGCGGGGTTCGGCTCCTTGCCGAAGGTGACAAGGCTCTTGACCCGGCCGGCATCGATCACCGAGCGCGCCTCGGGCAGCGAGCAGGGGACGATCTCGACGCCGCCCGCCATGAGGTCCTGCAGGCCCGGCGCCGCGCCCTGGCTCGGCACCCAGGCGACCGCATTCGGCGCGATCTTCAGCTCGTTCAGCATGCCGGCGATGGCGAGGTGCCAGATGCCGCCCTGTCCGGTGCCCGATGCCTTGAACTTCCCGGGCTGCGCCTTGATGGCCTCGACCAGCTCCTTGGCGTTCTTGTACGGCGCGTCGGCGCGCACCTGCAGCGCGGCGGGGTCGTAGTTCATGAGGGCGAGCGGCGTGTAGTCCTTGCTCGTCAGCTCGGTCAGCCCCTGCCAGTGCAGCATGCCGATCTCGACCGTGGCCATGCCCAGCGTGTAGCCGTCGCGGGGCGCCGCGGCGATCGCGGCGTGCCCGACCACGCCGTTGCCGCCGGTGCGGTTCACGACGTTGACGGGCTGGCCGAGCTCCTTCTCCAGCAGCGTGCCGATGATGCGGGCCGTCGCGTCGGTGCCGCCGCCCGCGCCCCAGGGCACGATCAGGGTGATCGGTCGCTCGGGATAGGCGGCCTGGCTCGGCGTCGCGAAGGTCCCGGCGAAGAGCGTCACGGCCACGGCGGCCACGGCCGACAGGAACTGTCTGCGCATTGTTTTCCTCCCTTTATGCATTCGGTGGTTCACGTGGCCCTGGCGGCCCGCGCTAGTAGGTCGCGCGCCCGCCGGAGATGTCGAAGACGGCGCCGGTGGTGAAGGAGCAGTCCTCGGTCGCGATCCAGGCGATCATGCCCGCGACCTCCTCGACCTCCAGGAAACGCCCCATGGGGATCTTCGACAGCATGAAGTCGATGTGCTCCTGCCTCATCTGGGCGAAGATCTCCGTCTTGGCCGCGGCCGGCGTGACGCAGTTCACCGTGATGCCCTTCGTGGCGAGCTCCTTCCCCAGCGACTTGGTCAGCGCGATCAGCCCGGCCTTGGACGCGCTGTAGTGCGAGGCGTTGGGGTTCCCCTCCTTCCCGGCGATGGAGGCGACATTCACGATGCGGCCGTATCCGCGGGCCAGCATCAGCGGGACGATGGCGCGCGAGGTCAGGAACGGGCCGATCAGGTTCACCTCGACGACGCGGCGCCACACGGCCGGGTCGAGCTGCCAGGTGACGTCGTTGCCGCCGGTGATCCCGGCATTGTTGACCAGGATGTCGATCTTGCCGAATCGGGTCGCGGCCGCGTCGGCCGCGGCGGCGACCGAGGCCTCGTCGGTCAGCTCCACCACCGCTGCGTCCACGGTGCCGAGGCCCGAGAGCGCACGCACCGATTCGTCCAGCCGGGCGCCATCCACGTCCCACAGCGAGACGGAGCCGCCCGAGCGCAGGATGCGCTCGGCCACGGCGTAGCCGATGCCACGCGCTCCGCCGGTCACCACGGCCACGCGGCCTCCGAGATCGAGCTGGTTCACGTCGGGTTTCCCTGGATCGAGTGACAATGGGCAGGGCGTGGCCCCGCCGGCGCGGATGCGGCCGGGAATGCAGCGCCGCCTGGGCTGCACCGCGGCAATTGGTACAAACATCGTACCGCTGAACCATAATGTTGTGTCTACTGAAATTTGAGAGATCCCGCCAACGGCGGGGCGCCGCAGCAGCCCGAGCGGGTGACTATGCCGATCCAGGTCCTTCAGCACCGACGCGTGCACGAGCAGATTGCCGAACAGCTCCGGACACTGGTCGCCTCGGGTGAATACCCGCCCGGTGGCAGGCTGCCGCCGGAGCGCGAGCTGGCGGTGCGGCTGGGCGTCAGCCGCGGCTCGCTGCGCCAGGCGCTCGTGGCGCTGGAAGTCGGCGGGGTCCTCGACATCCGAGTCGGCAGCGGAGTCTTCGTGACGGCGGACGCCCTGACGCGCGTGCATCACTGGACGCCCGGCGACGGCGCCGGGCTGCCGCCGCTGGACATCGTCGCGGCGCGCGCGCTGGTCGAGAGCGAAACCGCGGCGCTGGCCGCCGAGAACGCAACCGACGAGCAGTTGCGGGGGGTCGTGCTCGCGGCGGCATCGCTGCGCGATGCCGAGCATCGGTACGACCTCCGGCATCCCGCCGACCGCGCCTTCCACCTGCGCATCGCGGAGGCGAGCGGCAACCGCGCGCTGCTGCACCTGGTGACCGAGCTCTGGGACTGCCAGCGCGGGCCGCTCTACCGGCGGCTCGAGGACCATTTCAGCACGCCGCGGATGCGCGATCTCGCCATCGACGACCACCAGGCCATCGTAGACGCCCTGCTGGGGCGGGATCCATCGCGTGCGCGCCGAGCCATGCGCCGCCACCTCGACCGCGTCCATGCGGGCCTTGCCGCGGGCGCCGGCAACAAGGCCGGCGGCTGACCCGCGGCTGGAGTGCAGAGCCGGTGGCGGGGGCCCCTCGCCGGGCCGCGGGTGCATGTCAGGCTGCGGCAATGCTACGGTGGCAGAGGCTTGGCGATGCTGCCGGATTGAAAGCCCGATGCGAATTCTGCTCGTTGAGGACGAGAACGAACTGGCCTTGGCCCTGCGCTCGGCGCTCGGCCGGCGCGGGTTCGTCGTGGACTGGGTACCCGATCTGACCCAGGCCCGCGAGGCGATCCGCGATCCGGGCCTGCGTGCCGTGCTGCTGGACCGCCGCCTTCCGGATGGGGACGGTGTCAGCCTGTTGCCGGAGATCGCCGCGCTGCCGCACCGCCCGCCCGTGATCGTGCTGACCGCCCGCGCGCAGACGGAAGACCGCGTCAGAGGCCTTGATGCAGGCGCCGACGACTATCTGGCCAAGCCCTTCGAGCTGGACGAGCTGCTGGCACGTCTGCGCGCGGTGGCCCGGCGGCGGGAGAGCGCTCCGACGGAGCTCCTGGCGCTCGGCGCTCTCGCCTTCGACCCCGTACAGCGCGAGGCGCGGGTTGGGGGGCTACCGTTGCAGCTGCGGCGGCGAGAACTGGCGCTGCTGGAAGTCCTGCTGCGGCGCGCCGGCCGCGTCGTGCTTCGCGAGACCATCGAGGCGGCGCTGTTCGGCTTCGATGACGCTCCCAGCTCCAATACCCTCGACGCCCACGTCTCGCGCCTGCGGCGACGGCTCGCCGAATCCGGTGCCCGCGTGGCGATCCATGCGCTCCGCGGGGTCGGCTACATGGCGAAGGCGGAATGATGCGCGCGCTGGCAGGAAGCCGATCACCCTCCCTTGCCCGACGGATGATCGTGGGGCTGGTGGCGTTCCCTGCGCTGGTCGGGCTCCTGGTGCTGCTGGCGGAGCCGCTGACGGCCGATGGGGTGTCCTTCGCCGAATGGGTCGCCAGGGAACAGGTCAAGCCCCTGCTCGCCGAATCCCTCCTCCGCGACGCCAGCGGCCGGCTCGTCCTGGAGCCCTCCCCGGAACTGGCGGCCTACATGGCGGAGAACCCGGGCTTCTGGTTCTTCGCCGTCGACGGGATGACGAAGATCGAAGGGGGGGCGGCTCGATCGCTCGACATATTCGACGGGGACCGGGTCAATTCGCATGGCGCGACCTTCCACCTGGTCTCCAGGGGCGGGCATGTCGGGGTGCTGTTCGGTGATCACCGCGGCGACCTGTGGGCCGGCATCTGCGCATGGCTCGCGGACCGGCTTCATCGTTGGCTGGTCGCGCTCCTCGTGCTCGCCGCCTGCACCACGCTGATCACCGTCCGTCTGGTGCGGTTCCTGCTGCGGCCCGTGCAGCGCGCCGCGGAGGCCGCCGCGGCGCTGACGCCGGGGCAGCCGGTGCCGGCCCTTCCGGAGGCTGGCGTGCCCGCGGAGATTCTGCCCCTGGTCACCGCCACGAACGCTGCCTTGGCCCGGCTGGATCAGGAACATGAGCGCCAGCGCCGCTTCATCGCCAACGCGGCCCATGAGCTGCGGACGCCGATCGCCATCCTCGGCGTCCGGCTGGACGAGCTGCCGGAGAGCTCGGTGAAGCTGGCGTTGCGCCATGACGTGAAGCGGCTGGTCATGCTGACGAACCAGCTTCTCGACGTAGAGCGGCTGCATCACGGGCGTGCCGACCAGCGAAGGCCTGTCGACATCGTGGCGCTGGCGCGCGAGGTGGTGGCGGAGATGGGCCCGCTGGCGATCGGCCTCGGCAGCACGCTCTCCTTCGAGACGGCCCTGCCGCGGCTGGACCTGCGCGGCGACGAACAGGCGCTGCGCGGCGTTTTCCTGAACCTCGTGAGCAACGCGCTGACCCACGGGGGAGCGAACATCACGGTCGAGGTGCGCGTCCGGGACGACGGCGCCGTCGAGGTCGCAGACGACGGCATCGGCGTGGCCGCGGACGCGCGGGACCGCGTGTTCGAGGCCTTCCAGCGGTCCGGCGGCGGCGGTGGCGCGGGGCTGGGCCTGTACATCGTGCGCGAGGTGCTGCGGGCCCACGGAGCCTCGATCGAACTGCGCGACGGGCAGCCCGGATCCGTGTTCCTGATCCGCTTTCCGGCCTCGTGCCGGGAGGCGGCCGCTCCTGGGCGAGCGGCCGACGCCACGGACCTGTCCGCCATGGCGGGTCAGGCACTGTAAGCGCATATGCCGGGACGTGATGTCCCGCCGCTCGGCAACGCCGCCGGTTCCCCCGCTTCGAGGCCGTGCTTCCCGACGTCAGGCGGGCATGTCCACGCCGAAACGCCCGGCCCAGTCGCGCAGGCTCTCCAAAATGCCGGGGTGCAGCGCCACGCCATGCTCCATCGCCTCGCGCCGGCGGGCAAGGCCCTGCTGGCCCGGCAGGCGTACCGCCGCGACGCCGGGGCGCGGCGGATTGCTGCGGCATGCCTCGGCGATCCAGCCGGTCTGCCGCACGAAGGCGGGGGTGCCGGCGAAGGCTTCTGGGTCCATGAGCTGGAGGTAGACCGATGCCCCCCAGCCCTTGGGGGCATCGGCGCGGCCGAAGCCGCCGAGGCCCTGGGTCACGGCCTCGACCGTCAGCGCCAGGCCATACCCCTTGTGCCCGTGATCGAGGCCGCCGACCGGCAGGATCGTGCCCGGCGGGTCGGCGAAGAGAACGCCCGGGTCGTCGGTCGGGTTGCCCTGCGCATCCATCAGCCAGGGATGGGGCAGCCGGCCGCCTTCGCGGTGGAGCCGGCCGGTCAGGCCGTTGGTGGTGATCGAGGCGCTGACATCGACCAGGATCGGGTCGCCGTCCGTGGGGATGCCCACCGCGACCGGGTCGGGCGTGAACACCGCCCGCGTCCCGCCGAACGGCGCCACGCTCGCCGCGGCGGGGTCCGAGGAGAACAGCAGCATCATGGCGCCGCGCTCGGTGGCGCGGCGCAGGAAGGCCGCGAGGCATCCGATGTGGTGGCTGTTGCGGATCGCCACGCCGACGAGGCCGTGGCGCGGCAGCCGCTCCAGCGCGAGGTCGAGGGCGTGGGCCGTCAGCCAGACGCCCGGCAGGCGGTGCCCGTCGAGCGTCAGCACCCCGCCGCGGTCGGAGACGACCTCCGGCATGCCCGTGCGCGCCATGCTGCCGGTCTCCAACTCGCGCAGGTAAGGCGCGCAGAGCTGCAGGCCGTGCGTCGTATGGCCCATCAGGTCGGCATCCACCAGCAGCTCGGCCACCACTGCGGCCTTGTCCCCGTCCAGTCCCGCGCGAGCCAGAAGCGCGCTGGCGAAGGCGACGAGGTCGCCGGGGCGGTGGCGGGGTGCGTTACCCCCAGCTGCGTGGTCGTGAGTCATCGGGCAATGGCCTCCCTGGTTGCTGCGGCTCTATCCTACAGGGCGCCCGCGGGCGCAATGGGTCGGAAGGGGCAGGCCCGCTAGCCATGCTCCGGCCCGCCATGGCCTGTCAGGCGCCGTTCGGCTTCTTGAACTCGACCTCTACGAAGCGGAAGGGGAATGCATTGGCATTCACCACGTTGTGCTCGACCCCGGAGGGACGCCGGTAGGAACCGCCGGTGCTCAGGCCAGCCCGCACGGGGCCGTCGGGCGTTTCCAGCAGCAGCTCGCCGTCCGAAAGCGGGACGACGAGGTAGTCGTGGTCGTGGCGGTGCCATCCCGTCTCGGCGCCGGGTGCGAAGCTCCACAGCGTGACGCGGAGCTCCGCGTCGTCGAACTGCACCGTCGGCTCGGCCTTCGGTCTCGACGCACCGCTCTCGCTTCCCATGCTCGTCTCCTTTCCTGTCCGTTCGGCTCAGAACAGCCTGGCGCCGATTTCGGCGGCCGCCTGCTTCAGAAGCGCCAGATGACGCGGTCTGCCATCTTCGACCACCACGGTGGTGAGCGTCGATATGCTCAGCGCGCCGGCAAGCCGGCCGCTCCGGTCGAAGATCGGCACGCCGACCCCGGCCAGCCCCACGAAGAAGTCGTCGAGCGCCAGCTCCCAGCCCTGCGCGCGGATTCGCTCGGCCTCCCGCCCCAGAAGCTCGGGGTCGGTCTGGCTGGCGGGCGTGCGCTGCGGCATGTCCAGCGACAGCGCCAGCCGCCGCTCCTCGGGCGAGATGAAGGCGAGCAGGACGCGCGGTCCGCCGCCGCAGCTCAGCGGCGTGCGGCTTCCCACGGCGAACCAGGACGCGTCGATCCCCGGGAGGGGTGTGCGGACCCGTTCGATGCACAGCGCCGTTCCCTCGTGGTGGACCCACAGGAAGGCGGTCGCGCCGGTCCGTTCGGCGACCTCGACCAACCAGGGGGCGGCGACCTCGCGCAGGTCGCGGCCGGTCTCGACCGCCGAGGCCAGCTCCAGGACACCCACCGCCAGCGAGAAGAGCCCCGTCCGAGGGTCGTGGTCCACCAGGTTGCCCAGTGCCAGGGTGTGCAGCAGCCGCCGCGCGGTGCCCTTGTCGAGGCGGGCCGACCGCGCGAGCTCGGTCAGCGTCTGTCTCGGCCGTTCGGCGCTGAACGAGCGGAGCAGCGCGATTCCCCGGTCCAGCGCGCGCACCACCGGAACACCGGGCTTTGCTGCGATCTTTCGGCGTTCGCCTGGCTCGGCCACGACGGTTCCGGTCTGCAAGGTTCGCGTCTACGATCTCTGGCTGTGGCCCGGGTGTCAAGCGATGACACTAATGACCATCATTTGACACCATTCCCGACCACTGTTCTAATCTTTCCGCGTTGCGGCGCTCGCGCGCCTTCGCCTCCCCGACCAGCAGAACGGAGTGCACCGATGCCGTCACTGAGGATTGCGACTGCCGCCGCGTTCGTTTCCCTCCTGGCGCTCGGGAGTTCGGCCGGCTGGGCGCAGGCGCCGAAGCGGGGAGGCACGGTGCATGCGATCGTGACGCCCGAGCCGCCGATGCTGATGCAGGGGCTGAGCCAGACCGGGCCCACCAACATGGTGGCGGGTAACATCTACGAATCCCTGCTGCGCTTCGACGAGAAGCTGAACCCGCAGCCATCCCTGGCGCGGAGCTGGGAGGTCACCGACGGGGCGAAGGTCTACACCTTCAAGCTGCAGCCGAACGTGAAGTGGCACGACGGCAAGCCCTTCTCGGCCGAGGACGTGGTCTTCACCCTGGACAAGTTCCTGCGCGAGGTGCATCCGCGCTGGCGCCCGATCGCCAACGCCCAGGTCGAGAAGATCGAGCAGCTCGACGCCGAGACGGTGCGCATCACGCTGAAGCAGCCCTTCGGCCCACTGCTCTTCGCGATGGAGGTCGCGTCCGCGCCCATCGTTCCCAAGCACGTCTACGAGGGAACGGACTACAAGGCCAACCCGATGAACAACACCCCCATCGGGACCGGGCCCTTCAAGCTGAAGGAATGGAAGCGCGGCTCCTACATCCACCTCGTGCGGAACGAGGACTACTGGATCAAGGACAAGCCGGCGCTGGACGAGGTGTTCTGGCAGATCATCCCCGACGCGGCCTCGCGCGCCGTGGCGTACGAGACCGGCAAGGTCGACGTGCTGACCGGCGGCTCGGTCGACATCTTCGACGTGCCGCGGCTCGCCCAGCTTCCCAACACCTGCGTGACCACCAAGGGCTGGGAGATGTTCGCTCCCCACGCCTGGATCACGGTCAACCACCGCAATGGCATCCTGGGCAACAAGCAGTTCCGCCAGGGCCTGATGCACGCGATCGACCGCGAGTTCGGCAAGGACGTCGTCTGGAACGGCTATGGGAAGATCCCCACCGGGCCGATCTCCTCGAAGACGAAGTTCTATTCCGACGACGTGAAGAAGTACGACTACGACGTCAAGAAGGCCCGGGACCTGATCAAGCAGTCCGGCTACAAGGGCGAGACCATCAAGTTCCTGGCGCTGCCCTACGGGGAGACCTGGACGCGCTGGGCCGAGGCCGTGAAGCAGAATTTCGCCGAGGTCGGCGTCAACCTCGAGATCGTCACGACGGACGTTCCCGGCTGGGTCCAGAAGACCAGCGACTGGGACTTCGACCTGACCTTCAACTTCCTGTACCAGCTCGGCGATCCCGCCATCGGCGTCTCGCGCAGCTATGTCTCCAGCAACATCGCCAAGGGCAACCCCTTTGGCAATGTCGGCGGCTACTCGAACCCCGAGGCCGACAAGTTCTTCGCCGATGCCGCCGTCGCGGCGACCGAGGCGGAGCGGCAGACGCTGTACACCAAGGTCCAGCAGATCCTCGCCGAAGACCTGCCGGTGCTGTGGCTGCTGGAGATGGACTTCCCCACGATCCACCGCTGCAACGTGAAGAACCTCGTCACGACGGCGATCGGGGTCAACGACGGCTTCCGCGACGCCTGGAAGGAGTAGCGGCGGACACCGGGAGGCCTGGGGCCTCCCGGTCCAGACCTGCGTCCGTTCCGGTGCTCGCGAGGCAGTCCGTCGATGGGTTTGATCCGCTTTCTGGCGCTGCGGCTCGGCAAGGGCATCCTGGTGCTCTTCGCCATCGCCGTGCTGAACTTCCTGCTGGTCCGGGCCGCACCGGGCGACCCGGCACAGGTGATGGCAGGGGAGGCCGGGGCGGCGGATGCCGTCTTCCTGGAGCAGCTCCGCGAACGCTTCGGCCTCGACCGGCCGCTCCCCGAGCAGCTCTGGGTCTATATCAAGGGCTATTCGACGCTCGACCTCGGCTTCAGCTACCGCCAGCAGCGCCCGGTCGCCGAGGTCATCTTCGAGCGGCTTCCGGCCACGCTCCTGCTGACTGGCGCGGCGTTCGGCCTGTCCCTCGTGCTCGGCGTCGTGCTCGGCGCGCTTGCGGCCCGGCGCGTGGGACGCGCCTCCGACAGCGCGATTACCGTGGCGGCGCTGATCTTCTATGCCACGCCGCTCTTCTGGATCGCGCTGATGAGCCAGGTCGTGTTCTCGCTGAAGCTGGGATGGCTTCCGAACGTCGGCTACGAGACGATCGGGGCCAACCTGACCGGCGCCGCGCGCGCCCTGGACATCGGGCGCCATCTCGTCCTGCCGGCGGTCACGCTCGGCCTGTTCTTCACGGCGCTCTACGCCCGCATGATGCGCGCCTCCATGCTCGAGGTCGCGGGTGCCGACTTCGTGAAGACCGCCCATGCCAAGGGGCTCTCCCCGGCGGTCGTGACGCGGCGGCACATGGCGCGCAACGCCATCCTGCCCGTGGTCACGCTGGCGGGGGTGCAGGCCGGGCAGCTCGTGGGCGGCGCGGTGCTGACGGAGACGGTCTTCGCATGGCCCGGCATCGGCCGCCTGATGTACGAGGCGCTGGTGCAGCGCGACTATTCGGTGCTTCTGGGCGTCTTCTTCATCTCGTCGGCCATGGTCATTCTCTTCAACCTTGTGACCGACCTGCTGTACCGCGTCGTCGACCCGCGCATCGAGGGTGGGGCATGAGCGGACTCGCCCGTTTCGCGCGCAACCGGGGCGCCCTGATCGGCCTGGTGCTGCTGGTCCTCCTGATCGCCGTGGCGTTGCTGGGGCCGAGCCTCTACCCGACCTCGCCCTGGCGGCTGGTCGGGCGGCCCTTCATGGCGCCCTTCGCGATGGACCGCTTCCCGCTCGGTACCGACACGCTGGGCCGCGACATCGCCGCCGGGCTGGTGCACGGCGCGCGCGTCTCGCTGCTGATCGGGCTCGTCTCGACCCTGGTGTCGCTGATGATCGGCGTGCCGGTCGGGGCGCTCGCGGGATATCTTGGCGGCGTCGCCGACGACCTGCTGATGCGCTTCACCGAGTTCTTCCAGACCATCCCGAGCTTCGCACTGGCGATCGTGATCGTCGCGATCCTGCAGCCCTCGCTGACCTCGATCGTGATCGCGATCGCGATCGTGAGCTGGCCGCCGGTGGCCCGGCTCGTGCGTGGCGAGGTGATGTCGCTGAGGAGCCGGGAATACGTGCTGGCGGCGGTCACCGTGGGACAGTCCACGCCGCGCATCATCCTCACGCAGGTGCTTCCCAACACCGTCGCGCCCATCGTCGTGATGGGCTCGCTGATGGTGGCTTCGGCGATCCTGCTGGAATCCTCGCTATCCTTCCTGGGGCTCGGTGATCCGAACCTGATGACCTGGGGCTACATGGTCGGGGCGGGCCGCACGCGGCTGCTGGATGCCTGGTGGATCAGCTTCCTCCCGGGCCTCGCGATCTTCCTGACGGTGCTGGCCCTGAACCTCGTCGGCGAAGGGCTGAACGACGCGCTCAACCCGCGGCTGGCACGGGGGAGGGACTGATGGCGGATGCCGTCCTCGAGATCCGGAACCTGACCCTGGCGCTGCCCGCGCAGGCCGACCGCCCCCATGCCGTGAGCGGCATTGACCTGACGATCGGCGCCGGCGAGACGCTCTGCATCGTCGGAGAGTCGGGGTCAGGCAAGTCCATGTGCGCCCATGCCGTAATGGGCCTGCTGCCCAAGGGCGTGAGACCGGAATCGGGCGAGATCCGGCTTGGCGGGCGAGACCTGCTGAAGCTCGGCCCGGCGGCCCTGCGCGACGTGCGCGGTCGGGAGGTCGGGATGATCTTCCAGGAGCCCATGACCTCGCTCAACCCGCTGATGCGGGTTGCGGACCAGATCGCCGAGACCTTCGAGGCCCATGGCCTTCTGAGCCGCGCGGAGCGGCTGGAGCGGGCCGTGACGCTGCTGGACGAGGTCGGGCTGCCGGACCCGGCACGGATCGCGCGCGCCTATCCGCACGAACTCTCGGGCGGTCAGCGCCAGCGGGTCATGATCGCCGCGGCCCTGGCGCTGGGTCCGAAGCTGCTGATCGCGGACGAGCCGACGACGGCGCTCGACGTGACGACCCAGGCGCAGATCCTGAGGCTGATCGACAGGCTGCGGCACGACCACGGGACGGCCGTTCTCTTCATCACCCACGACTTCGGCGTGGTCGCCGAGATCGCCGACCGGATCGCCGTTCTCCAGCAGGGCCTGCTGGTGGAGGAGGGCGCGGCGGACGCCGTGCTGTCGGCGCCGCGGCACGACTATACGCGGCGCCTGCTCGCCGCTGTTCCCTCGCTTGTTCCGCCGCGCCGTCCGGAACGGGCGGCGGGGGCGCCGGCGCTTGCGGTCCAGGCCGTGACGAAGGTCTACAAGCCGCGCGGCTTCCTCGTGAAGGGACGCGGGGTCAAGGCCGTGGATTCCGTCTCCTTCGACATCGCGCGGGGCGAGACGCTGGGTCTGGTCGGCGAGTCCGGATCCGGGAAGTCGACCGTCGGGCGCTGCTGCCTGCGCCTGGTCGAGCCCGACGAGGGCACGGTCCGGGTCGGCGAGCTCGCGGTTACTGGCCTTTCCGTGCGTGCCCTCCGGCCGCACCGGCGGCGCATTCAGATGGTCTTCCAGGACCCCTTCGCCTCGCTGAATCCCCGGCGCAAGGTCGGCCGGATCATCGCCGAGGGACCCATCGCCCAGGGCGTGCCAAGGGCCAAGGCCGAGGAGCGCGCCCGGGACCTGCTGTCGCTCGTCGGCCTTTCGGCCGGAGCGGCGGAGCGCTACCCCCACGAGTTCTCGGGCGGGCAGCGCCAGCGGATCGGCATCGCCCGTGCGCTTGCCCTCGACCCCGAGGTGCTCGTGGCCGACGAGGCGGTGTCCGCCCTCGACGTATCGGTCCAGGCCCAGATCCTGGAGCTGCTGAAGGACGTGCAGGGCAAGCTCGGGCTCGCGATCCTGTTCATCACCCACGACCTGCGGGTGGCAGCCCAGATCTGCGATCGCATCGCGGTCATGCAGCGCGGCGCCATCGTCGAGATGGGCCCCACCGAGGCGCTCTTCGCCAACCCCGCCCACGACTATACCCGCCAGTTGCTGGCGGCCGTGCCCGGCGGGCGGCGGCTCGCCTCGATTCCGGCACCCTGAACCGCACCGACCAGGAAGGATTCCTGCCATGGCTCTCGATCCCGGCTTGCGCGACCGCATCATTGCCGCCGTCGACCAGGGCTTCGCCGAACAGCTTGCCTTCACGCAGGAGATGATCCGCTTCCCGTCGTTGCGGGGGCAGGAGCATGCCGTCCAGGACTTCGTCTTCCGGGCCCTGCGCGACCGCGGCTATGCCATGGACCGCTTCGAGATGGATCGGGCGGCGATCGCCCGGCACCCCGGCGGATCGCCGTTCAGCGAGGAGCATTCGCGCGCCCCGATCGTGGTCGGGATCCACCGCCCGCGGGAGGAGAAGGGCCGTTCGCTGATCCTGCAGGCCCATGTGGACGTGGTTCCGACGGGCCCCGAGGAGATGTGGAGCCGCCCGCCCTTCGAGCCGGCCATCGAGGGCGACTGGCTCTACGGCCGCGGCGGCGCGGACATGAAGGCCGGGCATGCCGCCAATATCTTCGCCGTCGACGCGCTGCGGCGCGCCGGGGTCCAGCCGGCGGCGACGCTCTACGTCCAGTCGGTGGTGGAGGAAGAGTCAACGGGCAACGGCGCGCTGATGACCCATCTGCGCGGCTACAGGGCCGATGCCGTCCTGATTCCCGAGCCCGAGGACGAGAAGCTGGTCCGCGCCAATCTGGGCGTGATCTGGTTCCAGGTCGAGGTGCGGGGCCTGCCGGCCCATGTGCGCGAGATGGGCAGCGGTGCGAACGCCATCGACGCGGCGTACCGCGTGATTGCAGAACTGCGCCGGCTCGAGGAGGAGTGGAACGGGCGCAAGGCCGGCCGCGAACATTTCGAGCGGGAGGAGCACCCGATCAACCTGAACATCGGGAAGATCGAAGGCGGCGACTGGGCTTCCTCGGTCCCGAGCTGGTGCCGGATCGACTGCCGCATCGGGATCTATCCCGGCATCGCGGCGCAGGACGCGGCGAGGGAGATCTCCGAGCGGATCGCCGCCTTCGCGCGCTCCGACAGCTTCCTCGCCAACAACCCGCCGGCCGTCGTCTTCAACGGGTTCCATGCGGAGGGCTACGTGCTCGAGCCCGGCTCCGAGGCCGAGGCCACGCTGGGACGCGCTCATCTCGCCGCGACCGGACGTCCGCTCGAGAGCTTCATGACGGCGGGCTATCTCGATACGCGGGTCTACGCGCTCTACGACAAGGTCCCGGCGCTCTGCTACGGGCCCTACTCCGAGAACATCCATGCCTTCGACGAGCGTGTCAGCATCGCTTCCCTGAGGCGCATCACGACGGCCATGGCGCTTTTCGTCGCCGAATGGTGCGGCGTGGAGCCCGTGTCGGGCTGAGAGCCGGCGGGTCCTAACGCTCGCGGCCGCCTAGTCCGCGACGCCCAGGGCGCGGCAGAACCCGGCATAGGCCGAATGCACCCGGGCTATGTCGGGGTCGCGCTCGTTGGCGGCGGCATGGTCCATCATCTCGGCCAGCAGGCCCCGTGCGGACGGCCTGAGCCGGAGGGCATGGCCGAAGGCCGAGAGCCAGTGATGCTCGGCGACGGCAAGCTGGGGACCGGCGTCGGCGGGCGGCTCCTGCGCGCCGCGACCGTGGGCCTGAAGCCAGGCAAGCACCGCGCCGACGAATTCGGCCTCGTGGCCCGGGGCGCCGTGGAGCTTTGCGCGGAGCATCCCCTCGAAGCCGGCCCGCTCGAGGGCGCCGAGGCTCCGGGCCGCCTTGACCATGGACAGGAAGGTGTGCCGCGCGACGGCGGCCTGGGCCAGGTCGGTGTTCAGCAGACTGGCGATCTGCGACTGCATGCGATGTCTCCGCTACGAAGGGCCGCCAAGACTATCAACAGGTGCGGACGGTCGACCTCAGCCCGGAGGGGGTGCTTTCTTCCGGGACGGGCCGAACGCCGCGAGCGGCCAAAAGCCGTAAATAAAAAATCAAGGATGTGATAGTCGTCACCACGGCGGCGCACTCTGGGTGGGATGATCCTTACAGAAAATCATCTCGTGCCCAGGAATGCGGTGTCGGAGGTAATCCATGCTCGGTAGAATAGCGGTGATCATCACGTCGCTTTTCCTTATGTCTTGCCTGCCGGCGCATGCCGAGCGTCAGCATGCTGGCTGGCGGGACTACGATCATGGCAGGCGCGAATACGTCCAGGATCTGCGCCGCGCCTGCCATTTCGGGCATGACGGGGCATGCCGCCGGCTTGGCGCCGCGTCCTGGAACGACCGGCCGCAGCATTGGCGGCATCGCGGGCCGGACCGGTGGGACCGCCGGGATCATCGCTGGGACCACCGACGGGACCACCGATGGGACCACCGATGGGACCACAGGCGGGACCATCGCTGGGATCATCGCCTCGGTGGCCGGGACGGGCATCACGACCGTGATCGGCGCGGCTGAGGGCGGCGGTCAGGGCGTCCCGGCCTGGCCCCCTGCCGCGTCCAGCGCGGACAGCGCATCGCCTGTCGCCGCGAACTCCGCGGTGTTGTCGAAGATGCACCAGGCCTCGGCCCCGCGGGCCGCATCGTCCCTCAGCGAGGTCGCGGCGGCGGCGATTGCCGCCGCCGCATAGGGCGAATAGTACATGCGCGGCGAGCCGTGCAGGCGCCGGTACGTCAGGCCGGTCCAGCCGCCGGGCTCTTCGGCGCCGGGGACCGGTGCGGGATCGGCGGCGACCCGGGCGATCCGCAACTCCGCAAGCAGCGCGTCGACGTCCGGCGTGAACCAGGTGGCATGCCGGGGCTCACAGACGATGCCGCCGGCAAAGCTGCCGCGCAGCGCCCGCAGGAACGCATCGGCGATGCCGGGCCGGAAGGCGAGGCTGGGAGGAAGCTGCACCAGCAGCGGGCCCAGCTTCTGTCCCAGGCCGCCGACCTCCCCCAGGAAGCGGGCCAGCAGGTCGTCGGTGCCCGCCAGGCGCCGCTCGTGCGTGACAGACCTTGGCACCTTCACGGCGAACAGGAAGTCCTCGGGCACGGAGGCAGCCCACCGTGCGTAGGTCTCCTTCCGGTGCGGCCGGTAGAAGGAGGAGTTGATCTCGACGGCGTCGAAGCGGCCAGCATAGCGTTCGAGGTGGCTGCCCCCGGGAGGGAAGTGCTCCGCCTGCGTCTTGGGAATGCTCCAGCCCGCGGTGCCGATGCGCACGCGGGCCGGCGCAGGACCCCCGGCGGAATCGACGCCCACCGTCACGAGACGGCCGCGCGCAGCCTTTCGATGCCATGGCCTGCGACGGCGCTGCGGGCCGGCCGGTCCGCGGCCTCGGCCCGTGCCAAGCCATTGTCGAAGGCCCAGACGGCCGCCTGGGTGCGGTTCGTCGCGCCGATCTTGCGCAGCAGGCTCTTCAGATGGACCTTCACCGTCGCCTCGCTGATGCCGAGACGGTTGCCGATTACCTTGTTGCTGTCGCCTTCGGCCACGTGGCGCAGGATCTCGAGCTCGCGCGGGGACAGGCCCTTGGTATCGGCGGCCACGGGCGGGAGGTCGGGGCAGGTGCCGTCCGCGATCATGCAGACGAGGCTGGCCGGCAGCACCTTCTCGCCAAGCACGACGAGGCGCAGCGTCTCCACCAGCGCCGCGGCGGAGAGATCCTTCGTCAGGTAGCCGTCGGCCCCGGCGACCAGCGCGTCGAGTATGCGCGATGGCTCCTGGTCGGGGCCGAGCACCACGATGCGGGGCTGCGGATGCATGACGCGGCTGCAGGCCGCGAGCGCCGGCAGGTCCTTGGATGCCGCGACGTCAACCAGCAGCACGTCGGGAACGCGCACCAGATCGGGCGAGAGAAGGCCTTTTGCCTCCTCGGCCGAGGCCACCACCCCGAGGACCCGGGCACCCGCGCCGATCAGCAGCGACCTCAAGCCGGCGCGGGAGAGCGCGCTGGGATCCACCAGCATGACGGATAGGGAGTTCATGAGCTCGTCCTTTGAGACAACGCAAGGAAAGGCGGTTCCGAACCTCGGACGGAACAGCCTGTCGAGAGCCTGATCAGGATCTTGTTGCGGTCCCGGAACAGTGATGGGCGTCACACCGGGATCATCCGGTTCCGGGGGAGGGCTCATTTTCGCCAGCCATTCTGCGGATCGCGGCCATGCCCGACTTGCGGCCTATTCCCTTGGGACAGCCGCTGCGGGCGGCCCCGGGACACGGAGGAACCCGTGACATGGATTGCCATCGGCGAAGGGGATCGCTCCGCCTTCGGAGGCGTTCCCGGCTTGCGCCCCTGGGCCGCGATCCCGGGGAGGGCGGAGCGGCCCGGGCTGTGCTAGGAGAGTTGTGGCGGCCGGGGAGCCGTGCGGAAGGAACGAAGCGGAGGGAAGGTCCATGTCGATGCCCCAGCCGGTGCGCCGGGCGACGGCGAACGCGCTGACCAGCGCGCTGGAGGAGCTGCGCGCCCTGCTGGGCGAGCGGCTGAGCACGGCGGCGGCGGTGTGCGCGCATCACGGCAAGGACGAGAGCTACCATCCGGTGGTGCCGCCCGATGCCGTGGCCTTCCTGGAGAGCACCGAGGAGGCCGCGCGTGCGGTCGCGATCTGCGCGCGCCATGGCGTGCCGGTGATCCCGTTCGGCACCGGCACCTCGCTGGAGGGCGGGGTGGCGGCGCTGCAGGGCGGGGTGTGCCTGGACGTCTCGGGCATGCGCGCGATCCTGCGCCTGAGCCCCGAGGACCTGGACGTCACCGTGCAGGCGGGGGTGACGCGCAAGCAGCTGAACGAGCACCTGCGCGACAGCGGGCTGTTCTTCCCGATCGATCCCGGGGCCGATGCCTCGATCGGCGGCATGGCCTCGACGCGGGCCTCGGGCACCAACGCGGTGCGCTACGGCACGATGCGCGAGAACGTGCTGGGGCTGACGGTGGTGCTGGCGGACGGGCGGGTGATCCGGACCGGCGGGCGGGCGCGCAAGAGCTCGGCGGGCTACGACCTGACGCGGCTGTTCGTGGGGGCGGAAGGCACGCTGGGGCTGATCACGGAGGTGACGCTGCGGCTCCACGGGATCCCCGAGGCGATCTCGTCGGCGGTGTGCCCGTTCCCGAGCATCCGGGCGGCGGTGGACACGGTGATCCAGACGATCCAGCTCGGCGTGCCGGTCGCGCGTATCGAGCTCCTGGACGAGCTGCAGGTTGCGGCGGTGAACCGCTACTCGAAGCTGGAGCTGGCCGAGGTCCCGACGCTGTTCTTCGAGTTCCACGGCACGTCCGCGGGCGTGGTGGAGCAGGCCGAGCTGGTGCAGGCGGTGGCGGCCGAGCAGGGCGGGACGGACTTCCAGTGGGCGACCAGGCCCGAGGAGCGCTCGCGCCTGTGGCAGGCCCGGCACGATGTCCACTACGCCTCGCAGGCCCTGCGCGCCGGCGGCCGCGTCTGGCCAACCGACGTCTGCGTGCCGATCTCGCGCCTCGCGGACTGCATTGTCGAGACCAAGGCGGACATCGCCGAGGCCGGGGTCGTCGCGCCGATCGTCGGCCATGTCGGCGACGGCAACTTCCACGTCGCCTTCATCGTGATGCCGGACGATCCCGCGGAGCTCGCCCGGGCCGCGGCCCTGAACGAGCGCCTGGTCCGGCGTGCGCTGGCGATGGGCGGGACCTGCACGGGCGAGCATGGCGTCGGCTATGGCAAGATGCCCTTCCTGCCGATCGAGCATGGCGAGGGCTGGGAGGTCATGGCCGAGCTCAAGCGCGCGCTGGACCCCCACAACCTCATGAACCCCGGGAAGGTCGTCCGGTTCTAGGGGCTGGCGGCCGTGCGGTGCCGGTCTCGCCTCGCCGGGTGACGGGGCGGGCCGGCCTAGGGGCTTGCTGCCGCGGGAAGCTGCTCACGCGCGGCTTTTCGAAACAGCAATGCCGATCCAACCCAGAGCGCCGTGAAGAACCCGGTCAGGGACAGGATGCCGCCCGGCCAGCCCGGCCCCGTGGAGCCCAATCCTGCGATCAGCGCGATCACGGTGACCGAGGACTGGGCGAGCGCCGTCGCGAGCAGCGCCCGTGCCATTCCGCGCGGCCGGAGGCGGGCCATGGCAGCGCCGATAATGCCGACGGCAAGCACCGCGCCGAACATCAGGTTGGCGGGGTTGTCCTCGGACCCGATGATGCCGACCGCAAGGTTCATCCAGACAAGGATGAATGCTGCCGCGAGTGCGACGCCCATGGCGGCCCGGTACGCGATGCTGCTCGTCATTCTCGCCGCCCGCTCGAGGCCGCCGCATGCGCTGACGAGCATGGCGCCGAAGACGAGAAAATCAGCCTCGTCCCAGTCGACCTCGTCCGTGAACTGCATCGCGACCAGCGGCAGCAGCAAAAGGACCGCGGCGCCGGCCCACAAGGCCATCCTCCAGCGGCTGCAGAGTCTCAGGCCTTCGTGCCGGGCTGTGGCTGGGCGTTCGCGGCTCATGGATCGTCCGGCATTGCCGTCCGGTCCTCCCGCCCGAGGGCGCGATGGATGCAGGTCAGCAGGTCTCCTTCGCACACGGGCTTTGTGAGGAAGCCGAGCGCCCCCGCCTGAAGCGCAATGGCACGGATCCGGGCGTCGGGATAGGCGGTGATGAAGACGATGGGAATGGCGATACCTGTGGTGCCCAGGCGCTTCTGGAGCTCCAGTCCGCCAATTCCCGGCATCTGCACGTCGGCGATCACGCAGGAGGTCTCGCACAGGCGATCGGAGGCCAGGAATTCCTCGGCGGATGCGAAATCCTTGGCCGAGAACCCCATGGATCTCATGAGGCCACACATCGCTTCGCGGACGGAATCATCGTCATCGACGATCGAAATGACAGGGGAAGTCCCCAAGGCCGTTTTCCGTGGTGCGGGTTCCCGGCAGAACAAAACCGGCGGATCACGAATCGTGACGCCTTGGAACCTCCATAGGAAGTATACTTTGGTTTAGAGCGTCTAGGCTGTTCAGATGATGCGGGCCAATAACATCATGGTTGCTGATTTCATTTGAAACAGTCAATGTTGATCAGGGCCGCGGCATCCCCGTGGCATTGCCGCTGTCCTGGATCGTGGGAGCGGTTTGGCCCATTCCATTGGCTGGACGCAACGGATGGAAAGGCTGGGCGGAGCGGGGGCAACGGGGGAAACGATCCTGCCTTCGGCTTTCCATCGTTACGGTCTGGCCGTTGCCTCCGTGTTCGCGGCGTTGCTTCTGACCGCGTTGCTGGAGCGTCTGGGTCCGATACCGGTTCCCTTCTTCCTGCTTGCGGCCGTCGCCACGACCGCTTGGCTGGCGGGGCTCGGGCCGGGACTGCTGGCCATCACGTTGTCAGCTCTGGGCTTCGACTACTTCTTCATGCATCCCCTTGGCTCGTTGAGGATCGGCCGGGATAGCCTCGCCTATTTCGGGACCTTCCTGGCCTCCGCCTTGGCGACGGGCCTTCTGAGTTCGCGGCGTCGCAAAGTCGAGCTGTCGCTCCGTCGCATGCAGGACGAGCTGGAGGCGCGCGTGCGCGAGCGCACCGCCGCGCTCGAGACGACAAACCATGCGCTGAGGACCGAGATCGCCGAGCGCCAGGCCGAGCAGAAGTTCTTCTCGGCGATCCTGAACAACACCGATGCCCTGGTGATCGCTCTCGACGGCGAGGAGTGCTTCCTGCGCTTCAATCAGGCGGCTGAGCGGCTGACCGGGCTCAAGGCCGCGGACGTGCTGGGGCGCTGCGAGTACGACCTCGTAATCCCACCTCACGAGGCGGCGATGGTGAAGGCGCGCATGCGCGAGGTGACGGGGCCGAGCGACCTGATCGTCGGCACCAACCACTGGCTGGCCCATGACGGCAGCCTGCGCCTGATCCGGTGGACGAACACAGGCGTTACCAACGAGCTCGGTCGGCTCCAATACGTCGTCTCCATCGGGCTCGACATCACGGAGCAGTGGCAGGCCGAGCTGGCCCGCCGCGAGAGCGACGCGCGCTTCCGGGACATCGCCGAGATCGTCTCCGACTGGATCTGGGAGACCGGGCCCGACCTGTCGCTGAGATTCCTGTCCCCGGGCGCGCGGGGAGTCTTCGGCCAGGATTGCGACGGGCTGATCGGCTCCGCCTGGGAGGCGCTGCCGCTGACCGCCCTGGATACCCGGGATTCCGCGTCGCTGCCGCAGCGGATGCACGGCCACCAGCCTTTCCGGAACGTGCTGATGCGGGTGCACCGCGGCGACGGAACGCATCGCGACGTCAAGGTCAGCGGCAAGCCCATCTTCGACGAGGACGGACAGTTCCTGGGCTATCGCGGCGCGGGATCGGACGTGACGGCCGAGATCGACGCGCGCAACGAGGCGAGCGCCCTTCTGGCCGCACTGACGCGCGCCAGCCGCCTGACCACCATGGGAGAGCTCGCAGCATCCATCGCCCACGAAATCAACCAGCCGCTCACGGCCGTGGTCACGAACGCGAATGCCTGCCTGCGTTGGCTCGCGCGCGAGCCGGTTGAGCTGGACGAGGCACGCCAGGCCGTGCGCCGGATCGTGCGGGACGGCAGCCGGGCCGGCGAGGTGATCGCCAGCATCCGCGCGCTGATGAAGAAAACGACACCCGAGCCGACCTGCGTGCAGATGAACCAGGTCATCCACGAGGTGCTCCTGCTGGCCGAGAGCGAATGCCGGCGCAGCGGCATTCGGACCGGGCTGGACCTGGCCCGTGACCTACCCCCTGTGCGCGGTGACCGGATTCAGCTGCAGCAATGCCTGCTGAACCTGATCATGAACGGGCTGGAAGCCATGATCTCGGTCCCGGACCGGCCGCGGGAGCTCGATATCCGGTCCTGGAGCGACGGAGCCGGCACGGTGCTGGTCTCCGTGAAGGACACCGGCCCCGGCCTCGATCCCGCGACCCGCGAGCGTCTTTTCGACCCCTTCTTCACCACCAAGGCCTCGGGCATGGGAATGGGGCTTTCGATCTGCCGGTCGATCGTGGAGGCCCATGGGGGGCTCCTGTCGGTCGCACAGGCGAGCCCACAGGGCGCGGTCTTCCAGCTGGCCCTGCCGGCCATGGCGCAGGCGGAGGTCGCGGCCGCAGCGGTCAGCCCGCACCCATCTCACCCAGCATGGTCGGGATGAGCTCGGACACCGTCGGGTGGATCGGCACCGCGCGCTGCAGGGTGGCATAGTCCGCCCCGGCATGCATCGCGTCCAGCAGCCCGTGGATCGCCTCGTCGCCGCCGACCCCGAGGATCGCCGCGCCGAGGATCCTGCGCGTCCCGGCATCGACTACGACGCTCATGAAGCCCTGGGTCTCGCCTTTCTCGATGGCGCGGCCGACGCGCGACATGGAACGCCGGCCGATCAGGAGCGGGCGCCCCGTCGCCCGGGCCTGGGCCTCGGTCATGCCAGCCCGGCCCAGCGGCGGATCGATGTAGAGCGCGTAGGCGGGAACGCGGTCCGAAACCCGGCGAACCTCACCATCCAGGAGGTTCGCCGCGACGATCTCGAAGTCGTTGTAGGCCGTGTGGGTGAAGGCGCCCCGGCCGTTGCAGTCACCAAGGGCCCAGATTCCCGCGGTCGTCGTCGCGAGGCTCTCGTCGACGGTGATGTAGCCCCGCGCGTCGACGGCAACGCCTGCCCGATCAAGGTCAAGGTCGTCGGTGTTGGGCCGCCGGCCCACGGCGAGCAGGACATGGGAGCCGTCGACCGCCGGCTCTCCGTCGGAGCACGAGACGCCGACGCGCACACCGTCCCCGGCCCGCGCAAAGCTGATGCATTCCGCGTTCGTGCGGATGGCGATCCCCTCGCCGGCGAGGATGTCGCGGATCGCGGCGGAGACGTCCTCGTCCTCTCGGGCAATGAGGCGCGGCCCCTTCTCGACGATCGTCACCCTCGCACCGAAGCGGCGGTACATCTGCGCAAATTCAAGGCCGATATAGCTGCCGCCGACGACGACCAGATGATCGGGAACCTGGTCGAGCTGGAGCATGGAGGTGTTGGTCAGGGTGGGCACGCGATCGACGCCCGGCAGGGGCGGCACTGCGGCACGGCCGCCGACATTGATGAAGATCCGCGGTGCCGTCAGCAGATCTTCGCCGACACGGACGCTTCGAGGTCCTTCGAAGCGCGCATGCCCCTCGATCACGGTGCAGCCCGGCATCTGCCGCAGCCAGTGCTCGACATTGCCGCGCGCTCGGGCCGACACCGCGTCGGCCCGCGCCTTCACGCGGCCCATGTCGATGCGGACCGGGCTGTCGATGACGACGCCGTACTCGGCGCCGCGGCGCGCGATATGCGCAGCCTGGGCGCTCGCGACCAGCGTCTTCGTCGGCATGCAGCCGGTGTTCACGCAGGTGCCTCCGAACAACTTGCGCTCGACCAGCGCGACGGTCATGCCGGCCCGCGTGAGCCGGTCGGCCAGCGGCGGACCAGCCTGGCCCGCGCCAATGACGATGGCATCGAAGGCGTGGCTCATGGCACGGCACTCACCGCAAGCAGGGCCGCGCCGATCGCGATTGCGTCCTCCAAAAGGGCGGCAGGGCGGTCCCGCCCGAAGGCGCAGGCAAGCCGTGCCCGGGCGGCACGGCCGCCCAGCGTGCCGATCACGGCCCCTGCCATGCCGGCGGCGGCGCCCGCAGCGAGGAGGCCGGCCATGCTTCCGATCGCGGCGCCGGACATCGCGCCGGAGGCAATGCGCGCCCCGAACTGCAGGGGAACGGTGCGGCTGGGCGTGGACGGGAGCTGGTCCGTCACGTATTCGGCCATGGCCAGGACCGTCAGGATCCAAGGCGTCCAGGGATGGCCGAGAAAGCCCAGCCACGTGCCGCCGAGGTCAAGCCACCCCAGATAGGCAGCCCAGCTCACGGCCGCCAGGGCCGTCATGGCGCGCAGGCCCGCCACGGTTCCGGCCAGCAGCGCCAGCACGATAGGAGTCATGGGAGCTTCCCCGCATAGCCGGATGGCGCCCCGCCCAAGCCTGGGCCTGGGCCGGAGCGCATGGCGGTTTCAGGTTCTCAGGAATTCCAGCAGATCGGCGTTGAGCTGTTCCTTGTGAGTGTCCGTAATGCCGTGCGGCCCGCCCTTGTAGACCTTCAGGGTCGCATTGCGGACCAGCCTGGCCGATGCAAAGGCGGCCGCCTCGATGGGCACGACCTGGTCGTCGTCCCCGTGCACGATCAGGGTCGGGACGTCGAACTTCTTCAGGTCCTCGGTGAAGTCGGTTTCCGAAAAGGCCCTGATGCAGTCGTAGGTATTCTTGTGCCCTCCCATCATGCCCTGCATCCAGAAGGAATCGATCATCCCCTGCGAGGCCTTGGCGCCCGGCCGGTTGAAGCCGAAGAACGGTCCGGCGGCGAGGTCCTTGTACAGCTGCGAGCGGTCGGCCAGGCTGGCCGCCCGGATGCCGTCGAAGACCTCGCGCGGCAGGCCTCCGGGATTGGCCTCGGTCTTCAGCATCAGCGGCGGCACGGCCGAGATCAGCCCGGCCTTGGCGATCCGCGCCGTGCCATGGCGCCCGATGTAGCGGGCGACCTCACCTCCGCCGGTCGAGAACCCGAACAGCGTCGCGTCCTCCAGCTCCAGCGTCGTGATCAGCTCCGCGAGGTCGTCGGCATAGGTGTCCATCTCGTTGCCGTGCCAGGGCTGGCTGGAGCGGCCGTGGCCGCGCCGGTCATGGGCGATACACCGGTAGCCGTTGGAGGCCAGGAAGAACATCTGCGATTCCCAGCTGTCGGCCGTCAGCGGCCAGCCGTGGCTGAAAACCACGGGCGGTCCCGAGCCCCAATCCTTGAAGTAGATCTGCGTGCCGTCCTTGGTGGTGATCGTACCCATGGCGTGTTCTCCTTCATTGCTTCTTTGCTGGAACCGGAACTTGGGGAGGAGGGGAGATCCTCGTCATTCGGCTGCACCCGCCGCCGTCAGGGCGGTGGTCCGGCCGGGTCTCCTCGATCGACGGCGAGGAAATGCGTGACCGCCGGCGGCTGGGCGGAGCGGTGGAAGGCAAGCACCTCTGCCTGGACGTCCGCGTCGGCGTGGGACACCCGCCTGTGCTGGCGCAGGTGCTCGAACCACGATTCGACGAAGAACCATTCAACGATACGCTGCGGGTCGGAGGCATCCTCGCTGACGCCCCAGGCATAGGCCCCGTCGCGCCGCCGCTCCTCCGAAAGGCGTCCCAGCACGGCGAGGAAGCCGGGACGGTCGCCTTCGTGGATCCGGTACTCGACGGTGATCAGCACCGGGCCGCGGTCGCCGCGGACCGGCGCCGCCAGCAGCGGTTCCGGCCAATGGTTGGATGGGGCCAGGTCGGCCTCGCCGGCCGGAAGCGGGCGGCCCCGGACGGCGAGTGCCACGGCGAGCAGGCCAGCGGCGCCGGCGCACAGGGTGGCTGGCACGCCAGCCGCCTCGGCCAGCCCTCCCCAGGCGAGGCTGCCGGCGGTCATCGCGCCGTTGAACACCGTGAGGTACAGAGCCAGGCCACGGCCGCGGACCCAGTTCGGCAGAATGCCTTGCATCGTCGCGTTGAGCGTCGTCAGTACCGCAATCCAGGCGGCCCCCTGCACCAGCAGGATCGGCACCGCGGCCCAGCGCGGCGGGGCAAGGGACAGCACCGCCATCAGGGCCGCCGTGACGACCGAGCCCGCCAGCAGGATGCCGTCGGGGCTCAGACGTCCGCGCAGCTTCGGCAGCAACACGGCACCGCCCACCGCACCGGCGCCCACCGAGGCCAGCAGCAGGCCGTAGAAGCCGGGGCCGCCGCCAAGCATCGGCCCCGCGACCACCGGAAGGAGCGCCCACAATGCGCTGGCGCAGGCGAAGAAGAGGCCGGCGCGCAGGAGGACGCGGTGCGTGTCCCGGCTGGCGCGGGCGAAGCGCAGCCCTGCCTTCAGCGCGCCCGTGAACTCCTCGGACAGCGCATCGCGGGTCGCGGGTTCACGCCGCCACCACAGCAGGGACGCCACGACGACGGCATAGGTCAGCACGTCCGCCGCATATGTCGCAGCCGCCCCGAACCCCGCCAGGATCGCGCCGCCCAGTGCGGGGCCGATGGCGCGCGAGATGTTGAAGCCCAGGCTGTTCAAGGCGATCGCCCCCTTCAGCTCGGACCGTGGCACCAGCTCCGGCACGATCGCCTGCCAGGACGGCGCCATCAGCGCCGCTCCGACGCCGCCGAGGAAGGTCAGCGCCGCGATGCTCGCGACCGTGGCGCTGCCGGTCGAGGCCAGCAGCATCAAGGCGGCGCTGACGCAGGCGAGGGCGCATTGCACCGCGATCAGCATGCGCCGCCGGTCCATGATGTCCGACAGTACGCCCGCGGGAATCGCCAGCAGGAAGATCGGCAGCGTCGCAGCCGCCTGCACCAGCGCCACGGCCCCCGGCGAGCCCGAGAGGTCGAGCACCAGCCAAGCGCTGGCGACGTCCCGCATGAAGGTGCCGACATTGCCCAGCACCGTCGCCGCCCATAGCACCGCGAAGAGACGGTTGCGCAGTGGCGCGAAGGCGCCGGCGCGCGGCGTCGAGGCGGCGTCGGAACCAGCGCCCGGCGAGGTGTCGGCCGTCATGGCGCCGTCTGCCGATGCTGCAGAGCGGCTGCCGCGCCGAAGCCGCCGATGATCGCGAGATGCTCGAGAAAGGTCATGAGCTGCCGGATCCGGTCGGCGCCCTCAAATGTCCAGAACGCGTGGGCGATCAGCGTCGCGGCCACGGTGAAGCCGGCCAGCAGGCCCGCGCCGAGCCAGCACCAGCGTCGCGTCAGGAACAGGGCAGTCCCGCCGAGTTGCGTCAGTATGACGGCCAGGGCGACTAGGCCCGGTGCCGCGAAGCCGAGCTGGGCCGTTTCCGCGGTCGCGCCACCGAAATCCAGCGCCTTGCCGATCCCACTGGCGAGGAAGGGCGCGGCCAGGGCGAGGCGGGCGAGGAGCGCGGTTCCTGTCCAGTCAAGGATGGCGGCGATCGGCGTCGGCACGCGGCCCGTGCGCGGCCGGTCCCATGGTTGCAGGGTCGTTCCCGTCATGGCGGCCCCCTTCAGATGGCCCAGCAGCTGCAGCCGAGCACACCCCAGAACGTCCTCTCGTCCGACGCGGGCGGGCGCGATCCCAGCGCGGCGGCATGGTCGTGGCCGTGGACCGCGCAACCGTTGCGGCAAGTGCAGGTCAGGGCCAGGGTGGGGTTCGGGCGGGTGGCCTGCCGCGGCGCCGCAACGGGCGACCAATCCGGCATCGGCCGCGGAAGCTCGGGCGCGAGGTCCGAGAAGCCGCCGCTGCCGTGCACGACCACGCCGCCCAGCACCGTCAGGTCGGCGCGGAGCTGCGCGATCTCGCCCTCGGGGACGGCGAAGTAGTCGGCACTGAGCAGAGCCAGGTCGGCGAGCTGGCCTTGTTTGATCTGGCCCTTCTTACCCTGCTCGCTGGAGAACCACGTGTTGGCCTCGGTCCAGAGCCTGAGCGCCGTCTCGCGATCCTGGCGGTTTACCGGCGGATAGAGCCGCAGGCCGCCCACCGTCCGGCCGGTGACGAGCCAGGAGAGCGATACCCAGGGATTGTAGCTGGCCACGCGGGTGGCATCGGTTCCCGCGCCCACCGGCAGGCCGGCCTCGAGCATCGCGGCGATCGGCGGTGTCGCCTCGGCCGCCCGGCTGCCATAGCGCTCGACGAAATCCTCGCCCTGAAAGGCCATGCGGTGCTGGACCGCGATGCCACCACCGAGCGCCGCGATCCTGTCGATGTTGCGTCGGCTGACCGTTTCCGCGTGGTCGAAGAACCAGTTGAGCCCCTGAAGGGGAATGTCACGGTTCACCTTCTCGAAGACGTCCAGCGCGCGCCCGATGGTCTCGTCATACGTCGCGTGCAGCCGCCAGGGCCAGCGCCGCTCGGCCAGGAGGCGGATCACCGGCTCCAACTCGGCCTCCATGGTCGGCGGCAGGTCCGGCCGTGCGACGCGGAAGTCCTCGAAGTCGGCCGCCGAGTAGACGAGCATCTCGCCAGCACCGTTGTGCCGGTAGGTGTCGTCGCCGTCCCCGGGCTTCAGCGACTTCGACCAGTTGGCGAAGTCCGCGAGCTCCTCCTTCGGCCGCTGGGTGAACAGGTTGTAGGCGATGCGCAGCGTCAGCGCGCCTTCGGCGTGGAGCTGCTCGATGATCGCGTAGTCGTCGGGATAGTTCTGGAACCCGCCGCCGGCGTCGATCACGCTCGTGACGCCCAGGGAGTTCAGCTCGCGCATGAAGTGGCGGGTCGAGTTGAGCTGGTACTCCGGCGGCAGCCTGGGCCCCTTGGCCAGCGTCGCGTAGAGGATCGTCGCATTGGGCCGCGCCAGCAGAAGTCCGGTCGGGTTGCCCGATCCGTCCCGCGCGATCTCGCCTCCGGGCGGCTCCGGCGTGTCCCGCGTGTAGCCCACCGCGCGGAGAGCGGCGGCGTTCAGCAGGGCGCGGTCATAGAGATGCAGGATGAAGACCGGGGTGTCCGGCGCCGCCTGGTTGATCTCGTCAAGCGTCGGCAGGCGCTTCTCGGCGAACTGATGTTCGGTGAAGCCGCCGACGACGCGCACCCATTGGGGAGCGGGCGTGCGCGCCACCTGGGCGCGGAGCATCGCCATCGCGTCGGCGAGAGTCGGGACACCGTCCCAGCGCAGCTCCATGTTGTAGTTCAGCCCGCCGCGGATCACGTGGATGTGGCTGTCGATCAGCCCCGGGATCATACGCCGGCCGCCGGCATCGATCACGGTCGCATCGGGTGCCGCCGCCCGCGCCTCGACCTCGGACCCGACGGCGAGAAACCTCCCGTCCCGGATGGCCACGGCTTCGGCGGCCGGGTTCGTGCGGTCCAGCGTCGTGATCGCGGCGTTGACGATGAGGAGGTCTTCGGTGCGCGCGGTCGGGGCCATATCCGGGGTCTCGTCGAAGGGGGGCGAGGGAGGCGGCCGGCCGTCAGACCGGCTCGTGGTTGCGCGGCCCGGAGGCACCGGCCTGCGGCCCGAGTACGTGGCGTGCGCAGTCGGTCCGGATGAAGGCGGCCACGGACTCGCCAGCCATTAGCCGTTTTGCGACCGGAACGACCTGCTCGCCGACGAGCATGCCCAGCAGCCCGACCAGCGCGATGGTGGGCGGAGCGGGCGAGCGCACGCCCAGAAGCGCATAGATGACGCCGACGAGGACGCCCGCGCCGAGCGAGAGCAGGTAAGGCATTCCAGGACCCTTCCCATCTGTGATGGCGGGAGCAGGGGCGGGCCGGCCGCACCGTGCGGCCGGCCGCGAGGCGGCGGATCAAGCCGCGCGGCTGCCCTCGGACGCGCCGAACATGGTCTTGGCGTAGATGATGCCAAGCCCGTAGGCGCCGCCGTACTTCTTGGCGATTCCGGTGGTCAGATCGTAGGTCTCGGTCCGAGCCCAGTCGCGCTGCAGCTCGAGCATGTACTGGAGCGACGTCATGGGCCGGACGCCGGCCTGGATCATGCGGGCCATCGCGCGTTCGTGCGCCTCGGCCGAGACGTCGCCGCAGGCATCCGCGATCACATAGACCTCGAAGCCCTGGTCGATGGCCGAGAGCGTCGGGCCGACGATGCAGACCGACGTCCACAGCCCGGCGAAGACGAGACGATCCTTGCCGATGGCGTTCACCCGGCGGATCACGTTGGCGTCCTCCCAGGTGTTCATCGAGGTTCGGTCGGTGACCTCCGCGCCCGGGAAGGCATCGGCGATCTCGTCGAAGATGGGGCCGGAGAAGCTCTTCTCGGCGACCGTGGTCAGGATCGTCGACACGCCGAATCCGGCGGCGGCATGAGCCACGAGCGCGGCGTTGGTCCGCAACGTCGTCGCGTCGATCGAATGCGTGGCGAACGCCATCTGCGACTGGTGGTCGATCATGATCAGCGTGTGGTCGCCGGGCGAAAGCAGGGTCGATCCGGGCGTCGGGGTGGCGGTAATGCTCATGCCTCGATCCTCTTCTCTGATTGCGCGCTGACGGCTTCACCGCCGACAGCCGGCAGCATGGGGACCCCGGATCCCGGGCGACATTGAACTTGGGTCTTCGCCGAATATACGATGGTATAAGCGAGTAGCCGTGACGCGATGACATACCTCCACTGGTCGGATGACGGATCTGTGAAAGTCACTTCTCGCCCGGGCTGGGCAATGCTGCCCAGCTCGTCCACCCGGCACTTGCCGAGCATGCGCCTCATCTGATGGAATGTGCGCTCCGGCTTGGTATTCGTGTGCCGCGGACCGGCGGCGCCGGTGCCGGTTCGTTATAGGCGGAAGATGCGGGACTGGAACGGCGAGCCGCCGGGCGATCGACTGGCGCTTCTGACGACGCTGCCGCCGGGACGCGGCCAGCTGCGCCTCGCCGGACTCGTGCTTCTGGTCCTGCTGGCCGCGCTGCTCGCCGCCGTGCCCTTCGCGCGCGTTCCGCTGCCCGGCACCGAGACCCTGCTGCAGGGCTATGCGGTCGCGGTGCTGACGAACGAGATCATCACCTCGGTCCTGCTCTTCGGGATCTACGCGGTCCAGCGCTCGCCCGCCGTGCTCGCGCTCGCCGTCGGGTACGTCTTCGCGGCTCTCTGCATCATCCCCTGGCTGCTGACCTTCCCTGGCGTGCTGGCCCCGAACGGGCTTCTGGGATCCAAGCTGCAGAGCACGGCTTGGATCGCGGCCTTGCGGCGTCTGGGGTTCCCCGCCTTCGTCCTCGCCTTTGCGCTGCTGGGCGACAGGCCGCCGCACGGCCCACGGGGCTCGGCCAAGCCGGTGATCCTGACGAGCCTCGTCGCGACGGGTGCCGGGGTCGCGCTGTTCACCTGGCTTGTCGTCGCGCAGGAATCGGCGCTCCCCGCCCTGATGACGGCCAGCGGGCCGAACGCGCTGTGGCTCGTCGTTCCCGCGGGGGCCGTGCTGCTTTGCGCGATTGCGCTCGTGTTCCTATGGCGGTCCAGGCGGACGGTTCTCCGGCTCTGGCTGATGGTCGTCGTGTCCGCATGGATGATCGAGACCCTGCTTCTCGGATTCATCAGCGCGGGCCGGCTGAGCCTCGGCTGGTGGGCGGGGCGGCTCTATGGCCTGACTGCGGCGAGCCTCGTCCTCGTCGTCCTTCTCTCGGAGATGACCCGTCTCTATGCGGTGCTGATGCGCTCGGTCTCCGCCGAGCGGCATGCCAGGGAGGCCCGGCTGACGACCATGGAGGCGCTTGCCGCGTCGGTCGCCCACGAGGTCAACCAGCCGCTCGCCAGCATGGTCACGAACGCCAATGCAGGCCTGCGCTGGCTGGAGCGGGCGAGCCCGGATCTCGGCGAGGCACGCACGGCTCTGAAGCGGATCGTCAGGGAGGGCCACCGCGCCGGCGCGGTGGTCGAGGGCATCCGCTCGATGTTCCGGCGGACCGGGCAGGACTGCGGCCCCGTCGACGTGAACGACGTCCTCCACGACGCCCTCGATCATGCCACGGGAGAGTTGCCGCCCGGCCGGATCTCCGTGCATCTGGATCTGGAGGACCGGATCGGCCCGGTCGTCGGGAATCCGGTGCAACTCCGGCAGGCCGTCTCGAACCTGATCACCAACGCGATCGACGCAATGCAGACCATGGAGGGGCGTCCACGGCTCCTGCGTGTGAAGTCGGCCCTGCGCGGCGGGAACGAGGTTCTCGTCTCCGTCGAGGATTCCGGACCGGGGCTGGATCCCGAATACGGGCAACGGGTCTTCGAGCCCTTCTTCACGACGAAGCCCGACGGCATGGGCATGGGCCTCATGATCGCCCGGTCGATCGTGGAGGGCCATGGAGGAACGCTCTGGATCGGGCAGAGCGGCCCGGAAGGTACGATCTTCTGCTTCACCCTGCCGGTCGCCGGGGGCGAGGCTCAACCCGCGAGGAGGCGCACGTGACGAGCCCGGACCAGTCCACCGTCTTCATCATCGACGACGACCTTTCGATCCGAGAATCGCTGCAGAGCCTGTTCCAGTCTGTCGGCCAGGCGGCGCAGACCTTCGAAACGACGCGCGAATTCCTCGCCGCCAAACGACCCGACGCGCCGGGCTGCCTTGTTCTGGACGTCCGGCTGCCGGGCGGCAGCGGGCTGGAGTTCCAGCGCGAGCTCGTGAGCTCGGGCATTCTGATGCCGGTAGTCTTCATCACGGGTCACGGCGACATCCCCATGTCCGTGGGGGCCATGAAGGCCGGTGCCATTGAATTCCTGACCAAGCCGTTCCGTGACCAGGACCTGCTCGACGCCGTGCACAAGGGCATCGAGCGCGACCGCGAGCGGCGAAGGGAGGCCTCGTCCCTCCAGGAGCTCAGGGACCGCTTCCGCTCGCTGACCCCGCGCGAGCGCGAGATCATGGTGCTGGTCGCAGCCGGACAGCTCAACAAGCAGGTCGCCGCGGCCCTGCAGCTCAGCGAGATCACCGTCAAGGTCCACAGGGGCCAGGTCATGCGCAAGATGAAGGCAAGGACGCTGCCCGACCTCGTGCGCTTCGCCGATCGGCTGGAAGCAGAAGGTCTGGGCCGCCTCGCAGATGCAGAGGCGGCGCTCTGAAGCGGTCCGAGGCGCTTTCGCGATCCCAGCGACGCGGCCTTGACAACGATATAACGTAACATATTCTGGCGCGGTCCCAACTGGAGCCGGCGCCCATGCTTTCTCGATTCCTGGCCCTTCCGGCCGCAACCTGCGCGGCCCTGGCCTTCCTGGCGGGGGGGCCAGCCCTCGCCGCGGCGCCGCATGTGGTGGTCAGCGTGAAGCCGATCCATTCGCTGGTGGCGGGGGTGATGGAGGGTGTCGGCACGCCGGACCTGCTGGTGAAGGGAGCAGCCTCCCCGCACACCTACGCGTTGAAGCCGTCGGACGCGGCTTCGCTGCGCAGGGCCAGGCTGATCTTCTGGGTCGGCGAGGATCTCGAGACCTTCCTCGAGAAGGCGCTTGCGACGCTGGGCGGCGGCGCGGAAGCCGTTGCGCTGTCGGAGCAGCCCGGAATCCGCACCCTGCCGCTGCGCGAGGGTGGGCTGTGGGCGGGCCATGACGACCACAACCACGGCCACGCCCACGGGCAGGATCACGACGACCATGGCGACCATGGCGACCATGGTCACGACGGGCATCTGTGGCTCGATGCGGGGAACGCGCGGGCGATCGTGGAGATCGCGGCGGATCGGCTGGCGGCGGCCGATCCCGCGAATGCCGCGGCCTACCGTTCAAATGCGGAGCGCGTGAGCGCAAGGCTGGACACGCTGGACGCCGAGCTGCGCGATATGCTGGCGCCGGTCAAGGACAGGCCCTTCGTGGTCTTCCACGACGCCTACCGGTACTTCGAGGAGCGCTACGGGCTGCGTGCGGTCGGCTCGATCACCGTCAGTCCGGAGCGGGCGCCGAGCGCGCGGCGGCTCCGCGAGATCCGCGATACGCTGCGGGGCCGGGGCGCCGTCTGCGTCTTCGCCGAGCCTCAGTTCGAGCCCGCCCTGGTCGGCACGGTCGTCGAGGGCACGGGGGTCAAGCGCGGCGTCCTCGATCCCGAAGGGGCGGTCCTTCCCGACGGGCCCGACCTGTACTTCGCCCTTATGCGCGGTAACGCCCGCGCGCTCGCGGAATGCCTGGGCTGATGCCGCATCTCCCGATCCGGAGGGCCAGCGCCTTCACCGCGTGAGCTCGCGCAGGAAGTCGAGAAACGCGCGCACCTTGGCGGACATCAGCTTCGGGGTGTGGTGATAGACGTAGAGCGGGAAGGTTTCCTCGGACCATTCCGGCAGGATCTGCACCAGGCGCCCGTCGGCCAGGAATTCTCGGACGTAGAGTCCGAGCGGCTGCGCGATGCCTTGCCCGCCGCAGCAGGCACCGAGCAGCGCGCCCGTGTCGTTCACCATGAGCTTCCCCGAGACCTTGACCGGAAGCGCCTCGTTGCCCTTGACGAACTCCCACCCGTAGGCGCGGCCGGTCAGGGGATCGCGCATCAGGATGCATTCGTGGTTCCCTTCGAGATCCGCGGGGTGCCTCGGGGTTCCGCGCCGCGCGAGATAAGCCGGCGCGGCGCAGGTCAGGACCTTCGTCTCCAGCAGCAGCCGGCAGACGAGCGACGATGGCTCGGGAGGCCCGAAATGAATGCCGACGTCGAAGCCCTCGGCCACGAGATCCCCCATCCGGTCGCGGACCGCGATCTCCACCGTCAGGCCCGGATGGCGTTCCATGAAGCGCGCGATGTTCGGCGTCAGGACGTAATGACCGAACGCGCCGTCGACGTTCACACGCAGCCGGCCGCGGACCTCCGCCGCTGATCCGCTGGCCCGGATGGCTGCATCCTCGATTCCGGCCAGCAGGGGACTTACCGCCTCGTAGAAACGGCGGCCCTCGTCGGTCAGCGAGATCGACCGCGCGGTGCGATGGAAAATGCGGATGCCCACGCGCTGCTCTAGCCGCGCCACGGCGCGGCTGACCGCCGACTGCGTCAGCCCCAGCGCCTCGCCGGCCCGCACGAAACTGCCGGCCTCGACCACGGCGGACAGGACCCCGACGCCATTGAGAAGGCGGCTGTCGAACGCCATGAGGCATACTTTCTGTCATTTAAAAACTGAAAACTATGCGTTCTGAGAATGGATCGGCAAGCCCCATTATCCCTCTCGTGGCGGCAACGCAGCCGCCACCACGGAGAATGGGAGAGATCAGGTGACGAATGCACATGATGACCGACAGGTGCCGCATGGAAAGGTCGCGCTGGTCACAGGCGCCTCGCGGGGCATCGGGGCTGAGATCGCGGGACGCCTCGCACGGGACGGGTTCTCGGTCGCGGTGAACTACGCCGGAAGCCCGGCGGCCGCCCGGAGCGTCGTCGCGGGGATCGAGGAGGCGGGGGGACGCGCCATCGCGGTCCGGGCGGATGTCAGCGACCCCGTGGCCGTGCGGCACATGTTCGACGCCGTCGAGAGTGCTTTCGGCGGGATCGACGTCCTCGTCAACAATGCCGGCGTGATGGACCTGGCCCCCGTGGGCGAGATGACCGACGACATCATCGACCGCATGGTGGCGATCAACCTTAAGGGCACGTTCAACACGCTGCGCGAGGCGGCCGGACGGCTGCGCCAGGGGGGCCGCATCATCAACACCTCGTCGACGGTCACACGGCTGCTGCAGCCGGGCTACGGGGCCTACGCGGCCACCAAGGCGGGTGTCGAGGCGCTGACGGCGGTGCTGTCGAAGGAGCTGCGCGGGCGCGGGATCACCGTGAACGCCATCGCCCCCGGGCCAACCGCCACGGACCTTTTCCTCAGGGGGAAATCCCCGGAGCTCGTGGAGAGCATCGCCATGACCTCGCCCCTGGAGCGTCTTGGCCGTCCCGCCGACATCGCAGCTGCCGCGTCGGTCCTCGCAGGGCCAGACGGTTCCTGGATCAACGGCCAGACCATCCGGGTGAACGGCGGCATTGCCTGAAGCCTTCGAAGCGACTTCGGAGGATCGGGCAAGAGCGGCGGAGCCCTGGTCTATCGCAGTCCACGCTGTCGTCCCCATTATCACCTCACGAGGACGGAGGCCGTGCTGCACCGGATGTCGCGGCATCCCGCGGACCCGGGGAATACGGCGAAGCAGCGGCAGAGCAATCAGGCAAGAGCCGCCGGCCTGCCCTCGATCTCATCGGCTCCCGCGGCACCGGCCGCCAGGGGCCATTGCAAGCAGGTCCTGCATCGGGCGGGACCCCCACAGAACGAAGGAACCGACCAATGAAGACCTTTTCCTACGCCCTGATCGCGACCGCCCTGCTGGCCTCGGCCCCCGCCATGGCCGATGACGGCAATATCGGCGTGAACCAATTCCACGGCTCGGACACGCTGGCCTCCTACGCCGCCGAGCCCGAGCACGTCTCGCCGGTCCAGGAAGCGATCCGCCAGGCTGCGGCCGAGGCGCCCAGCGTCGGCGGTGCGGACAGCGTGCCGGTGCAGGCCGAGACGGCCTTCGGTGGGACCGACTTCGACATGACCAATGCCAACTGACGGCTGCCGCGTGACGGCCGCCCATCGACCTGAAATCGAATACGAGGACACGATCATGAAGACCCTTGCTTACTCCCTCGCCCTTGTCGCCCTGCTGGGCGCCGGCAGCGCTTCCGCCGGCGACGGCAGCAGCGGAGAGAACATGTTCATCGGCAGCACCGACCTGACGTCCTTCATGGCGCAGGAGAAGGCGCCGGCGGCGCCGGCGGCTTCGGTCGTCGTCGACCTGACCCGTGACGCCGGCCAGGCGTCGGTCCGGTCGTCGGTCCAGGGCAATGGCAGCACGGTCGCGGACCAGCAGGCCTCCCTGGACGACCAGACGGACTTCGCCCTGACCTACGCGAACTGAGCGAAGCCGGCTGGCACGGAAACGCTGCTCACCTGTGCTCATACGAAATCGTATGGATAGAACACGTATTTAGCAAATTCCGTTCATAGGCGGCCTGGGCGATCGTCGCTGCGGGCCGCCATGGACCCGACACCTAACCCGAGGACACGATCATGAAGACCCTTGCTTACTCCCTCGCCCTCGTCGCCCTGATCGGCGCCGGCAGCGCTTCCGCCGACGACGGAAGCACCGGAAAGAACATGTTCATCGGCAGCACCGACCTGACGTCCTTCATGGCGCGCGAGAAGGCTCCGGCCGAGGTCGAGACGACCCGTCAGGCGGCCACCTCCGACGTGCGGGATAGCCGTGAGGCTTTTGCCGAGGCCGACCAGGACGCCGGCAGCACCGACTTCCGGATGACCTACGCCAACTGATCCCCCAGCGGCCGGTTCCGCCGGCCGCAAGGCAGCCCACATCCGAGCCGCGCGGTCCCGCAACATGCGGGACCACCGGCCGAACCCAGAAAGGAACCGACCAATGAAGACCTTTTCCTACGCCCTGATCGCGACCGCCCTGCTGGCCTCGGCCCCCGCCATGGCCGATGACGGCAATAT
>NZ_JAFIQU010000019.1:0-33848 GCF_017355985.1 Arenibaculum pallidiluteum | reverse complement strand
CCCAGCGTCGGCGGTGCGGACAGCGTGCCGGTGCAGGCCGAGACGGCCTTCGGTGGGACCGACTTCGACATGACCAATGCCAACTGACGGGCGCCAGTTGAAGGCGCCAGCCGAGGGCTGAGGACCAGGCGCCGCGAACCGGCCATTGCCGGTTTACGGCGGACTGCCGGTGGCCGATCCTGCGGCGGATGCACCACCCCTCAGCCGCCGGCCGTGGCCTTGACCGGCACCACGATGGCCGTCACCATCCGCTGGACGATCTCGTCCCGCTGGTTGAAGGTCTCGGTCCGGATCCGGACGATGCCCATCTCGGGCCTCGAGCGGGAAGCCCGCACTTCCAGAACCTCGCAGGCGATGCGCAGCGTGTCGCCCGGCCGTGTCGGGCGCGGCCATTCCAGCGTCTCGACCTGCCGGCCGATCAGGCCCCATGCGACGTTGAGCCCGGCGCCCAGGAACAGACGCATCGTCGCGGCGGCCGTGTGCCATCCACTGGCCGCCAGCCCCTTGAAGAAGCTCCGCTCCGCCGCCTCTGGTTCGGTGTGGAAGGGCTGAGGGTCGAACTGCTGGGCGAAGGCGATCATCGCCGCCTCGTCCAGTGTGATGCTGCCGTTCTCGAATCGCTGCCCGGGCGCGAAGTCCTCGAGGTGGCGGAACTGCGTCATGGGTGTTCCTGGTTGCAGGCGGGGCGTGGTAAGTCGCCCCATGATGCCCGTCTTTCAGCGTTACGTCGCCATCGACTGGTCGGGAGCCCGCGGCCCCGGCTACCGGGGCGTCGCCTTGGCCGAGTGCCGGCCCGGCCGCGACGCTCCGCGTCTCGTCCCGCCCGATGGGACCCGCTGGACCCGGACCGCCGTGGCCGAGTGGATCCTGCGAAGGCTGGACGACGGCCCTGCGCTCATTGGCTTCGACATGGCCTTCTCGCTGCCCTTCGCCAAGGCTGGGCGCCACCTCGCCCGGCAGGGCGCCGGCGCCTTCGATCTCTGGGCCGCGGTCGATGAGGCCGCGGCGGGCGCGCCCGATTTCCTTGGCAGCCCCTATGTCGAGCGCCACCCCGGGGATTTCTGGATCAGCGGCGCCCGACCGGACAGCTATGTCGAGGTGCGGCGGGCAACTGAGCTCGCCTGCGCGGCGGAGGGGCTCGGCAGGCCCCAGAGTCCCTATCATCTGATCGGCAGCAAGCAGGTCGGGCGCGGCGCCCTGGCGGGAATGCGGGTCCTGCACCACCTGCGCGCCCGCAGTGACGGACGGATCGCATTCTGGCCCATGCAGGAGCCCCGGCCGGGCGCAACCGTCTGCGTCGAGATTTATCCGCGCCTGTTCCTCCGGCGCGCGGGGCACGGCAACGGGAAGGTGCGCAGCAGCGCGGATCTCGACCGGTGCCTGGCCGCGCTCGGCGCGGAAGCCGCAGGGCTGGGCGACCGGTTCGACGACCATGAGGCCGATGCCCTCGTATCGGCAGCGGGCCTCCGGCTCCTGGCGGGAGACTCCAGGGTCTGGCGTCCCCGCGGGCTGGACGCGGGGGATGTGCGCCGCGAAGGTTGGATCTTCGGCGTCGGCATCGGCGCCGGCGGAGGCGGCGGCGCAACGGGGGAGAAGGGCGCGTCATGAGCACGGTGCTGGCAGTTGCGGCCGGCGGGGCGATTGGGTCCGTTGCGCGGTACCTCGTGGGCGTGGCGGCGCTGCTCTGGCTCGGTCCCGGCTTTCCCTACGGGACGCTGGCGGTGAACGTCGTCGGCTCCTTCCTGATGGGCGTGGTCGCGGGGTTGGGAACCCTGGTCTGGCAGCCGCCCGCCGAGCTCCGCGCGTTCCTGGCGACGGGCATCCTCGGCGGCTTCACGACCTTCTCGACCTTCTCGCTCGACCTCGGCCTGATGATCGAGCGGGGCGACTTCGGCGCGGCGGCGGTCTATACCCTTGCCTCCATGATCCTGTCGGTCGTCGGGCTGTTCGTGGGGATGTGGCTGGTGAGGATGGGCGGTTCGTGAACGAGGTCAGAACCCTGGTCGTCGCGGCGGACGAGGCGGAGATCCGCCTGGACCGCTGGTTCAAGCGGCACTTTCCGCAGATCGGCCACGGCCATCTGGAAAAGCTCCTGCGGACCGGCCAGGTGCGCGTGGACGGCAAGCGCGCCAAGGCGGCGACCCGGCTCGAGGCCGGCCAGTCCGTGCGCGTCCCCCCCGTGACGGCCGAGCCCGCGGCGCCCGCGGCCCCGCGCGTGAGCGAGCGGGACGCCGCCTGGCTGCGCTCCCTCGTCCTGTTCCGGGACGAGGACGTGATCGCGCTCGACAAACCTGCCGGGCTGGCGGTCCAGGGCGGCACGAACACGGCCCGGCACCTCGACGGCATGCTCGATGCGCTGCGCTTCGATGCGGCGGAGCGCCCGCGCCTCGTCCATCGGCTGGACAAGGACACGAGCGGTGTGCTGCTGCTGGCGCGCAGCGCCTTCGCCGCCGCACGCCTGGCCGAGACCTTCCGCGGCAAGGACGCGCGCAAATACTACTGGGCCGTCACGGCCGGTGTGCCCAAGCCGCTCCAGGGCAAGATCGACGCGCCGCTCGCCAAGGAGGCCGGCCCCCAGGGCGAGCGCGTCGCCGCCGGCGCCGAGGAGGGAAGGCGGGCCGTCAGCCTCTATCAGGTGATCGAGGCGGCGGGCAAGCGCGCCGCCTGGGTCGCCCTGTGGCCGCTGACGGGGCGCACCCACCAGCTCCGCGTCCACATGGCCGCGATCGGCACGCCGATCCTCGGCGACGGCAAGTATGGCGGCGAAGGCGCCTTCATTTCCGGGGCCGAGGTCCCGAAGCAGATCCACCTGCATGCACGCCGCATCATCCTGCCCCATCCCCGCAAGGGCGGGCGGATCGACGTCACCGCGCCGTTGCCCCCGCACATGCGCGCGACCTGGAGCTATTTCGGCTTCGACGGCGAGGACGATGGCGACCCCTTCGCCTCCTACAAGTAGCCCCGCCAGATAGCCCCGCGGCCGATACGGCCGCGGAGCCCGTGACCGTCACACCGACCGCATGAGGCCGCCGTCCACCCGGATGTTCTGTCCGGTGATGTAGCCGGCCCCCTCCGAGGCGAGGAAAGCGATGGTCGCGGCGATTTCCTCGCTTCGCCCGTAGCGTCCCATGGGCACTCCTTGGCGACGCTCATCGGTCGCGGGCAGGCTGTCGATCCAGCCGGGCAGGACGTTGTTCATGCGCACGTTGTCGGCCGCATACCGGTCCGCGAAGATCTTGGTGTAGGCGGCAAGGCCGGCGCGCGCGACGGCGGAGGTCGGGAACATCGCGCTGGGCTCGAACGCCCAGGCCGTGGAGATGTTGATGATGGAGCCGGACTTCTGCGC
Source organism: Arenibaculum pallidiluteum (assembly GCF_017355985.1). Lineage (GTDB taxonomy): Bacteria > Pseudomonadota > Alphaproteobacteria > Azospirillales > Azospirillaceae > Arenibaculum > Arenibaculum pallidiluteum. Next base: position 30,502 of record NZ_JAFIQU010000019.1, on the reverse strand, counting down.
CACCATGATCGGGGCCACGAGCCGGGTCGCGCGGACCACGTTGAGGAAGTAGACCTCGATCCCGCGGTGCCAGTCCTCGTCGGTGATGTCCAGGATGTCGGCACGCGGACCGTGGCCGGCGCTGTTGACCAGCACGTCGATCCGGCCCCACCGGGCCATCGTCTCGTCGACCAGACGCTTCAGGTCGTCGCTGGACTGGTTCGACCCCGTCACGCCGATGCCGCCAAGCTCCTTGGCCAAGGTCTCGCCCTTGCCGGAGGATGACAGGACCGCGACCTTCAACCCGTCCGCCGCGAGCCGGCGCGCCGCGGCAGCGCCCATGCCGCTGCCGCCGGCAGCGATGATGGCAACCTTTTCATCCATGACCTGTCCGCCTTCGCCTGTCGGAGCGACCGGCCGCTCCACCAGCCATGTCGTATGGCATCGAAACGGCGATCGGACCATGCCGATGTTCGGCCCCGAAGGCCCGTCCTGCTTGCCGGAGGCCTCTATGCGCCCCGTCCGAGGGCACCCATGCCGGCCAGATGGTCCGCGATCCGGCCGGCATCGGCGGCGCCGGCCAGGGCGCCGACATAGCCGTCGGGCCGGACGAGCATCAGATCGCCCCGGGACAGGCTGTAGATCCGGCCGAAATGGCCCTCGACATCCCTGAACTCGCCGTCGGAGCCGATCCCGTGAACGTGCAGCCTCCGCCCCGCCGCCGGCAAGCTGGCGGGATCCGCGCCGAAGCCGATCAGCGTCCAGTGTGGCCCCTGGAAAAGGTCGAACAGCCGCCGCGGCTGGCCGCCCGCGCCCCGCAGCGTCGCGTCAGGCGCCCGATCGCCGGGCTTCACGCCGGCATGCCGGACAGGCAGATCAAGCGACAGGGACGATGCGGCATAGCTGAGGTCGAGCTGAAGCACGTCGCGGCCGCGCCGCATGTCGCCCTGCTTCGCCCTGTCGAGAAGGTTCGTGGAAAGGCCGAGCATGGCGGCCGCGATCGGCCGGCGCTCCTCCTCGTAGGTGTCGAGCAGGGTGTCGGGTGCGCCCGCCAGCACCGCGTCGAGTTTCCAGCCGAGATTGTAGGCGTCCTGCACGCTCGTGTTGAGGCCCTGGCCGCCCGTCGGCGGATGCACATGAGCGGCGTCGCCCATCAGGAAGACGCGGCGAACCCTGTAGCGATCGGCAAGCCTGGCGCTCATGCTGTAGGCCGAGGCCCAGGAGACGCCCCGCACAACGATGCGGACGCCGGGCAGGCGCGCGTCGATGAAGGCCTGGAGGCCGGCAGGCGAGAGATCCACGTCGCCCGCCAGCGGTATCGGCGCCTGGAGCTGGAACAGGTCCGTGTGCGGCAAGGGGCAGAAGGAGAGCTGCCGCTCCAGGTCGCCGTGGTTGAACTCGTGCCAGGAATCGCGCGTCAGGCCGTCGGCCCGGATGTCCGCGACGATCGCCCGCACCCCCAGCGTCCTGCCCGGGAAGCCGATCTGCAGGGCCAGTCGGATGAAGGAGCGGCCGCCATCGCCGCCGACGAGGTAGGCGCAGCGGATCGTTTCGATCCCGTGCGGCCCGCGGACCTGCACGGTGACACCTTCGGCGTCCTGCTCGAAGCCTGTCAGCTCGCGCCCATATTCGGGCGCAAAGCCGAACTCCGCGAGCCGCTCGCGCAGGACGGCCTCGGTCCGGAACTGCGGGACGAGGAGCGGTGCAGGGTAAGGCTCCCGGACGGTCGGAGGGCCGGCGACGAAGTTCCGTGCCTCGAAGGAGCTGCCATCGGGGCGATATTCGTGCTGGGGCGGGTAATGGCCGCCCACGGCCGCGATGCGGTCGAGGACGCCGAGATCTTCGAACACCTCCTGCGTCCGGGGCTGAATGCCCTTGCCGCGCGAGCCGGCGAACGGTGCCGCCAGCTTGTCTATCAGCCGGAACGAGACGCCGCGCCGGGCAAGATCGATCGCAAGAGTCAGTCCGGACGGCCCTGCGCCGCAGATCAGGACCTCAATTGGCCGATGAGCTTCCATGACACCCTCATATGTGTATAATGCACATAATGACCCGCGGGGGATGGATGTCAAAGGAAAAGGTGCAAAATACACGCATATCCGCGTCGGTGCCGGAGCTGCACCGGTCGCTGCTCGATCTCGTCAGCGTGATGAACCGCCCCGAGCGCGACGTGGAACTGCTGGAGATGGCAGGGCTCGCGCTGGAACGGGCCCTGTTCCCGCTCCTTGTCCTGATCGAACGGCTGGGCCCGATCGGGGTCGTCGATCTCGCGGGCCGGGTGGGGCGCGACTACACCACGGTCAGCCGGCAGGTCGCGCGGCTGGAGGAGCTCGGGCTGGTCAGCCGCCGGGCCAGCGCGGCCGACCGGCGCATGCGCGAAGCGGTCATCACGCCGTCGGGCAAGAAGGCGACCGATGCGCTGGATGCCGCGCGGGAGCGCATGGCCCTTTCGCTCTTCAAGGAGTGGAGCCAGCACGACTTCGACGAGCTGGTGCGGCTGATGCGGAAGCTGGCGGACGCGATGACCGCGATGCCCGGCACGCCGGATTAGCCGGCTGGCTCGTTGGCCTGCCGTGCCGTGCCAGATGCATGGTAGAAAACACTCGCCTCGGCGGCCACTGGAGCATGAGTTTTCAAGATCGTCCATTCGTAGGGAAAATCATTTTCGTTGACCCTGCGCCCTATATTCGTGACTCTCGATGGTAACTTCGTACAGGGATTGGCGCAGGTTCTTGCGGATCCAGATTCCATTCTTGCGCAGGGCGTGGCGCGGCCGCCCAGTGCCCGGCGGGACCGGCCATCCGCTGTCCTGCGACAGGGCCTCCACCTTCCGCGAAGGCTCCGATGACAGGGTCGAGCTGACCCGGACGCAAACCAACATCCAGGCCACCACGCAGGGCGCGAGCCGTTGCGGCTTCCGCGGTCGCGACGAGATCGATGATCCTGGCGACGCGTTGCCGCAGCCGCCGCGTTCTTTCGGCGGGTGACCGGAATACGACCCCACACCATGGATGTCCCGCCGATGAGCACGAAACCGGAAGCCCGAAGGGCCGATCATCCCGTCGATCCGATCTTCCTCGAGCGATGGTCGCCCCGCGCCTTCACGGGGGAGGAGATCCCCCGGGGCGAGCTCGACACCATATTCGAGGCGGCCCGATGGGCGCCCTCGGCCTACAACGCCCAGCCCTGGCGCTTCCTGTATGCGCGCCGGAACACCGAGGCTTTCGCGACCTTCCTGGACCTGCTGATCGAGTACAACCAGCGCTGGGCGAAGAACGCCGCGGTGCTGATCGTCGCGGTCTCGGCCAAGACCTTCGTGCGGCCGGGCCGGGGGGAGGTCGTGAGCGTGCGCACCCATTCCTTCGACACCGGTGCCGCCTGGGCCAACCTCGCCCTGCAGGCGACCCGGCTCGGCTGGCACGCCCACGGCATGAGCGGGTTCGATGCCGAGCGCGCGCGCAGCGTACTGAACGTGCCGGACGACCACCATGTCGACGCCGCGATCGCAATCGGCCGGCACGGCGACAAGTCGATCCTGCCCGAGAGCTATCATGCCGGCGAGGCGCCCAGCGGGCGAAGGCCGATTGGCGAAACGTTTTTCGAAGGCGGGTTTCCGGGCTCGGCCTGAGCGCCTGCGACCGACGGAGAGGATCCGATGAGACAGCTTCATCTCGGCGCCTTCATGCGGCCAGCGACCATCCACACGGGCGCATGGCGCTATCCCGGAGCGTACGCAGACGCCAACTTCAATTTCGGCCACCTCCGGGATTTCGCCCGCAAGCTGGAGGCCGGCAAGTTCGATGCCTTCTTCATGGCCGACCATCTGGCCGTGCTGAACATGCCGGTCGAGGCGCTGAAGCGCAGCCACACGCCGACCTCCTTCGAGCCGTTCACGCTGCTTTCGGCCCTGGCCGTGCTGACCGAGCGGATCGGTCTCGTCGCGACGGCCTCGACGACCTTCGACGAGCCCTACCACGTCGCCCGCCGTTTCGCCTCGCTCGACCACATCTCGGGCGGCCGCGCCGGCTGGAACATCGTCACCACCGCCAATCCCGATGCCGCGCTGAACTTCGGGCGCGACGACCATATGGAACACGGCGAGCGCTACCGCAGAGCCCGTGAGTTCTACGACGTGGTGACGGGCCTGTGGGACAGCTGGGCCGACGACGCCTTCCTGCGCGACCAGGAGAGCGGCCTGTTCTTCGACCCCGACAAGCTCCACGTGCTCGACCACAAGGGCGAGTTCCTGTCGGTGCGCGGCCCGCTCAACATCGCGCGGCCGGTGCAGGGCTGGCCGGTCATCGTCCAGGCCGGCGCCTCGGAGTCCGGCCGTCAGCTCGCCGCAGAGACCGCCGAGGTCGTCTTCGCCGCGAGCTCGACCTTGGCCGAGGCGCAGCGCTTCTATGCCGACGTGAAGGGGCGCCTGGACCGGCTGGGGCGCCCGCGCGATAGCCTGAAGATCCTGCCGGGCGCCCTCGTCGTGATCGGCGACACGGTGGAGGAGGCCAGGGCCAGGCACGCGAAGCTGGACAGCCTCGTTCATGCCGCGAGTGCCATCGCGTCGCTGTCGATCGCGCTCGGCCACGACGTGTCGGGCTACGACCCCGACGGGCCGCTGCCCGACATTCCTGAGACCAACGCCGGCAAGAGCGGCCGGGAGCGCGCCATCGCGCTCGCCCGGAGCGAGGGCCTGACCATCCGCCAGCTCGCCCAGCGTCTGGGCGGCTATGCCGGAAAGACCTTCGTCGGGACGCCGCGGACGATCGCCGACGAGATGGAGGAATGGCTCGAGACCGGAGGTGCCGACGGGTTCAACATCATGTTCTCGTTCCTGCCGGCCGGGCTGGTCGACTTCGTCGACCGGGTGGTGCCGGAGCTGCAGAGTCGGAAGCTGTTCCGTACGGAGTACGAAGGCACCACCTTGCGCGACCACCTCGGCCTGCCGCGGCCGGCGAACAGGTTCTTCGCCGCGCCGCACCATACCGCCGGTGCCTGACGGCCTCCGCCCGTCGGGGACAGCGTACGAAGGCGGTAATCCGCGCCCGAGCCCACCGGACCGGGAATGGCATACCGGTGCCGGAGAGACTTGCTTTCGCGTCCGCTTGCCCATACTCGCTGCTTGCCGGTTCTTCGGCCGCATCGGGGGAATGGATGACGGATCTGCGCCTTGCGCTCTTCGACTGCGATGGTACCCTGGTCGACAGCCAGCACGCCATCGTCGCATCGATGACCGACGCCTGGAGGGCTGAGGGGCTGGGCGATCCGGATCCCGCCGCGGTGCGCCGCCTGGTCGGTCTGCCGCTGGTGGAGGCGGCCGCGCAGCTCCTGCCACTGGGCGACGCGGCGCTGCACGAGCGGATCGCCTTGCATTACAAGGACGCCTTCCGCGCGCGGCGCGAGCGCGGCGACCTGCCGGAGCCGCTGTTCCCGGGCCTCCGCGAAGCGCTGGACCGGGTCGAGGCGTCGGGGATCCTGATGGGAATCGCCACGGGCAAGTCGCGGCGGGGCCTTCTCGCGACGCTCGAGCATCACGGGCTCCTGCATCGTTTCGTGACGCTGCAGACCGCCGATCTGGGCCCAGGGAAGCCGCATCCCGATATGGTCAACCGCGCCATGGCCGAAACCGGGGCCGAGCCCTGGGCCACCCTGGTAATCGGCGACACGACTTACGACATGCACATGGCACGCAATGCCCGGGTCGGCGCGGTCGGCGTCGCCTGGGGATATCATGAACCGTCGGAGCTCTGGACCGCGGGGGCGCAGCGCGTCTGCGCCGACTGGGCCGAGGTGCCCGACGCCATCGCGACGGTGCTGGCCGCGACCGAGGATCTGGGATCGAAGGAATGAAGCGCGTCTACAAGAACGTCTCCGTCGCCGAGATGCCGGAGGGCTGCGAGATCCATCTGGATGGCCGCCCCCTGCGCACGCCCGCGCGGGCGCCGCTGGTCGTGCGGTCACGGGCGCTGGCCGAGGCCATCGCCGCCGAATGGGATGCCCAGGCCGACGAGATCAGGCCCGAGACCATGCCCATGACGCAGCTCGCGAGCACCGCGATCGATCGGGTCCGGGCACAGCGCGCCGATATCGTGGCGGGCGTCGCCAAATACGCCGAGACCGATCTCCTCTGCCATTGGGCGGAGCCCCACCAGCGAACCCTGGTGGAGCGCCAGGGCAGGATCTGGCAGCCGATCCTCGACTGGGTGGCGCTGCAGTACGACGCGCCGCTCGTGCCCGGGTCGGGCGTGATGCCGAAGCCCCAGTCGCCGGACGCCTGCCGCGCGCTCCGCCGTGCCGTCGAGGCGCTGGACGACTTCACTCTTTCGGGGTTGCAGGCCGCGGTCGCCGCCAGCGGATCGCTGGTCCTGGGGCTGGCTCTGCTCGAGCGCCGGCTGACGGCCGAGGAGACTTACGAGGCCTCGCAGCTCGACGAGACCTTCCAGATCGAGCAGTGGGGCGAGGACGCCGAGGCCGCCGGGCGCCGAGCCGCGCTTCGCCAGGACATCGCGGCGGCGCGCCGCTTCCTCGACCTGCTGGCCCCGGGCCTCTAGCAGCGTGCGTCCCGCTCTTGCGGCTCGTGAACGACGGGGCTAGAGCTTACGTTTACGTAAGCGGAAACTTTTGAGGGAGACAAGGGTGACGCTGGATCAGCTCGAAGCGAAGATGAAGCCAAGGCTGCCGCATTTCCGGACGTTTGGTGCCAGGGCGCGGTTCGATTTCGGCGACCAGGGCAGCCTTTTCCTGGACGCGACGCGAACGCCGGCCACGCTGACGCGCGGCGAAGGGACTCCGGACACGACGATCCGGATGACCCTGGAGAACTTCGACAAAATGATCAGCGGTCAGCTGAACCCAACGATGGCCTTCGCCACCGGCCGGCTGAAGGTGCAGGGATCGATGGGCCTGGCGCTCAAGCTCGCGGGTCTGCTCGAGGACGATTGACCCGGCGGGCCCGGACGGGAACCCGGCGCGTCATCTGCCCAAAGCGGAGCGCCAGCGGCAGCGCGGTGGCAAGGACGATCGGGGGCAGCGCCATCATCAGCGCATCATGGAGCCCGAGCGACGCGGCAGCCTGGAAGAGGACGATGCAGACGACGGTGCCGGCGAGCATGAAGAACATTGCGCCTCCTGGAAGGGCCCGGCATACGATCCGATGATCCGTCGCCATGCGGGCCCCGGGGAATGCTCCGATGGATTGCGCCGGAAGGGAAGGGGGAAAAATTGAGCGGTCCCACCGATGAGCCCCGCCCGGACGTCGATCAGGATGGCGAACGTGACTTCCAGCGGCGGCGCCTGCGTGGCTTCGGCACCCATCTGCTGGTCTATTTCGCCGTCATGGTCCTGCTGGTACCGCTCAATGTGCTGACGACGCCGGAATACCCCTGGTTCCTGTTCCCGATGGTCGGATGGGGCGCGCCGCTGGCCATCCACGCGGCCTTCGCGATGGGGCTTTTCGGGCGTTCGGGCCAGTAGGGAGGAGTGCCATGCGCAAGGCGGTCAGGATCGTCGTCACCGGGCGGGTCCAGGGCGTCTGGTACCGCGGATGGACCGTCGAGCAGGCGGCGGGGCGCGGCCTCGACGGATGGGTCAGGAACCGCAGCGATGGCAGCGTCGAGGCAGTGGTCGCGGGCGACCCCGCCGAGGTCGATGCCCTGGTCGAGGCCTGTCGCTCCGGACCGCCGGCGGCCAGGGTCATGGATGTCGTGGCGGAACCCGCGGACGATCCCGGACCCGGGGGATTTGCCCAGCTCCCGACGGCGTGACGGCGCCTCGTCATTCGCCGCGATCCCGCAACGAGTCGCGGGATGATTGCCGTCGCGAGGCTTTTACGATAATTTCCTGACAGTCAGGCCGACCGGGAAGACCGTCCATTGGGCAATGCCTTCACGCTACCGCTGATCGTCATGAGCCTGCTCAGCACGGGCGGGTTCGTCGCGGTGGTTGCCTACGGCCTGGTGCGCGCGGCCATGATGCGCCGCGCGGTCGACGCCGCCAGCGAGCGCCGGAGCGAGGAGGCGGCCGCGCTCGGCGGGCTCAAGGAGACGCTCGACGAGAAGAACCGCATGGTCGCCGAGCGCCGGCTCCAGCGCCAGCGCGCCCATGAGCGGCTGGAGGACCTGAAGCGCAGGATGGCTGCGGCCAAGCAGGACCGGATCGAGTTCGTGCACGAGCTGAGCGAGCCATCGCCCCGCGACCGCCTGTTCCGCTTCGAGCTCGGCATCGACAGGACCTTTCTGGAGGACCGCCCGGACGACTGCCCCTTCAGCCCCGAGATCTGGCGGCGGCGGAATGTGGCGGAGGTCTGGGCACCGTCCGCCGAGGCGGCGGCCGAACTGCTCGGCAAGGCCTTCCCGCCGAGCACGGGCGTCGCCCGGGGCGCCATGAGGGGCGCAGAGGTCGCGCGCGCCGCGGAGGAGGTCGTCTCTTGATCGCCGTGGCGCTGGTCATCGTGATCGTCGGGTTCATCGTCGCGTCGCACCAGGTGCTGGTGCGCGCCGACAGCGGCTCGGCCGAGCTGCGGAGGGCGCTACGCGAGATCGAGACCGCCCGCGCCTTCGTCGCCCGCCGCTCCGAGGACCTGGTGCTCTCGACCAGGAACGCCGAGGAGACGGCGAACCGGTACCAGGAGGAGGCAACCTCCATGACGCGCGAGGCCGAGGATCTGGCGGCCGCGCTGGAGCGCCTGCTCGCCGCGCCGCGCGAGAAGGTCTACGTCGCCGATCGCAACACCGCGCGCAGCCGCCGCATCTGGGAGATCGGCGTCGCGCACGAGGGCTTGACCCGGCACCAAGTCGACGCCTTCGCGCGGAGCTGGTCCACCGGCCGCCGCTATGCGCTCGTCGCGGAAAGCGAGAAGATCGCCAAGCAGCGTGCGGATATGCGCTTTCCCGGCGTTCTCGGATACCGCGTGACCCAGGTAAAGCCGGCGAGCTTCTGAAGGCGGGCTCCCGCCGCCCTGCCGCGCTCAGCCGGCGGCGCGCGCCAGGGCCAATGGCTGCGCCGCGGCCTCGAAGACATCGCCCCAGGCGGCCCGCAGGGCCATGTCCACCTCGTGCATTGCGACGTGCTGCCCGAGCGCATGCAGGCTGGTGACGCCGTGCTCGCTGATGCCGCACGGGACGATCCCCGCAAAATGCGACAGGTCCGGATCGACGTTCAGCGACACGCCGTGGAATGTCACCCAATGCCGCACGCGCACGCCGATCGCGGCGATCTTGTCCTCGCAGCCGGGGCGGCCATAGGCCGCGCCGTCGACCCAGATTCCGACGCGGCCCTCGCGCCGCTCGCCGCGCACGTTGAACCGCGCGAGCGTGCGGATCAGCCATTCCTCGAGACCGCGGACGAAGGCGCGGATGTCGGGTTGCCGGCGCTTGAGGTCCAGCATCACATAGGCCACCCGCTGGCCGGGCCCGTGATAGGTGTATTGGCCGCCGCGCCCGGCGTCGTAGACAGGGAAGCGGTCTGGGGTCAGGAGGTCGCCGGGGCGTGCCGAAGTGCCGGCCGTATAGAGTGGCGGGTGCTCCAGCAGCCAGACGGTCTCGGGCGCGGTGCCGGCGCGTATCCCCGCGACCAGCGCGTCCATCTCGGCCAGCGCCTCGGGATAGGGGACGGTCCCGTCGGTGATCCGCCACGCGATCTCAGTCATCGGACCTCGGTTGAAGGTCGCCCCCTGGCGGGGCATTCCGCCCTTGATCGGGCGGAGGGGATTCGCTATACCCCGCCAACGCACGGCGCAAGGGCCTTCCGGTCCGCCGAGCGGTTCGCCAGGATGCGGTCGTGGCGGAACTGGTAGACGCGCAGCGTTGAGGTCGCTGTGGCCGAGAGGCCGTGGAAGTTCGAGTCTTCTCGACCGCACCATCGAAAAGGGCGCCGATCCTGCGGGAACGGCGCCCTTTTCCGTTCCGGCGCCGGTGGCGCCGCGGCGTGTTCAGCCGAATGGCTCGTTGGGCTGGATCTGGGGCTGCACGTCGGTGAAGTTCGCGACGTCGCCGACGACCTCGTCACCATGCGCTGCCAGGGCCTTCTGCAGCCCATCCAATGACTGGAAGCGGAGCAGGGCGATGACCTGGAAGGGCGGGCCTCCATCCGTCCCGACGCCCTTCAGGATCTGCACGTCCTCGAGGCCGAAGGGGCCGAAGCGCTCGCGCACCAGCGGGATGTGCGTGCGGACATAATAGTCGTGGTCGAACCGCGAGCCCGGCGTGTTCGGATAGAGAACGCTGACGAGAATCATGGTGTCCTCCCCTTTGTCATTGCCGGGGAAGGATTCCACCGGTTCCAGGCCCTGCCAATTGGCCGATGGGACGGGTTCCGCGCCAGCCTCGCCCTCGGGATCTCGCCCAAGGAGAAAAGGCCGGCGCCGCGTGGCGCCGGCCTGCCATGGTCGCTGTCCGTTCGTGTCGCTTCAGTCCTCAGGCGCGGCGCCGGCGCACCGCGGCGACGCCGGCCAGGCCGAAGCCGAGCAGGGCGAGCGTCGCGGGCTCGGGAACCGGAGTGCTGCCCGAGGTCTCCGTCTCGGGGATGGCCGGCGCGGCGCCCGGCTGGCCTCCGGCGGCCGGCAACTCCGCGATCTGCTCGGGGACGGTCTGGGGCGTGCCCTGTTCGCCGGTGGATGGCGGCGGCGCGGCGGGCCGGTCCGCGGCGATGACCTCCTTCACGATCTTGTCCGTGTCGATCACGTTCGGCTCGGCTCCCGCCTCGCCGGGGATCTCCTCGGCGACGTCCTTCGGCTCGGCGCAGGCCGCCGCCGGATCCGTCCCTTCCTCGATCGCACGTGCCTTCTCGATCTCGCAGTCCAGGGCCGCTTCGGGGTCAGGCGTCGGAAGCGCGAGGGAACGGGGAACGTCCGGCGCGAAGGACGGCTCGCTTCCCAGCTGTTGGACCGCATCCTCGACGGCGTGGCCCGCGGTCTGCATCGCCGCCCGGCGTTCCATCGGAGCCGGCGTCCCGCCTGTCTCGGCGGCGGAGGCCCAGATTGCGTAGAGCGCGTTGGCGTCCGTGATCGCCGGAGCGGCGGGATACGCTGCATAGGTGATCGAGGACGTGCTGCCGCTGGAGGGAGCCGGGGACGGCTGGGCCGTCGCGGCCATCGGCGTCGCGTAGCTGCCCTCCGGCAGGGACGGGGTCGTCGACGCGGTGCCCGCGCCCAGCGCGGCCGTCAGGTACTCGGCCGAGACGGGGCCGCTGCTCGACGCATTGGCTTCCGAGGGCGTCAGCGTGCCGCCCATGAAGGCCGCGAGGTTCCCGATATCCGAGAAGCTGCTTCCGAAGACCACCATGTTCGCATAGGTGCCCGACAGCGCCGGCAGGGCGACGGCGGCGCTGCCGGCCAGTGCGAGGCCTGCCACCATCACCTGCCGCGACAGGGCGATCGAGCCCGTCACCGTCAGGCCGGGGCGCAGAAGCCTCGCGAGAGACTTCGCAGAGACCTTCATACTTGCTCTCCTCACCAAAGGTTGCCGGGGAGGAAGCAAGGCCCGTGCCATCGCCCGAAAGGTCCCGGAATCCCTGGAATCCCGGCAATCCGGTAAAATCCCGTCGTCACCGCGCTTTACACGTTCGGGGTTTGACTCGGATTCTCGGTATCGCCGGGATCGCCGGGCGTCCGGCTCCGGCGTCGCCGGCTGTCGGCAGGGCTGGCAGCGCCGCCCCCCGCAGGGTTCCCACGGCGGGCTGGACAAGCGCACGGGGGGCTCGTATTCCCTCGGCGGGAGGGGGTCGGCAAGGGCCCCGGCGCTTTTGGGACGGTATCCATGTCCGACAACCTGCGTGACGCTGCGCTCGATTACCACCGGAGGCCGAGCCCGGGAAAGATCGCGGTCACGCCGACCAAGCCGCTGACGACTCAGCGTGACCTCGCACTCGCCTACAGCCCTGGCGTCGCCGCAGCCTGCGAGGCGATCGTCGCCGATCCTGCCGAGGCTTCGACCGTCACGGCGCGCGGCAACCTCGTCGCGGTCATCACAAATGGGACCGCCGTGCTGGGCCTGGGCGCGATCGGGCCGCTGGCCTCGAAGCCGGTGATGGAGGGCAAGGGCGTCCTCTTCAAGAAGTTCGCCGGCATCGACGTCTTCGACATCGAGATCGCCGAGACCGATCCCGAGAAGCTCGTCGACATCGTGGCGGCGCTGGAGCCGACCTTCGGCGGCATCAACCTCGAAGACATCAAGGCGCCGGAGTGCTTCTACGTCGAGAGCAAGCTCCGGGAGCGCATGAAGATCCCGGTCTTCCACGACGACCAGCACGGCACGGCCATCGTGGTCGCGGCCGCCGTGACCAACGCGCTCCGGCTGGTCGGGAAGCGGCTGGACCAAGTCAAGCTGGTGGCCTCGGGCGCCGGCGCCGCCGCGCTGGCCTGCCTTGACCTGCTGGTCGACATGGGGCTGCCGGTCGCCAATGTCTGGGTCACCGACATCGCCGGCGTGGTCTACGAGGGCCGGACCGAGCTGATGGACCCGCGCAAGGCGCGCTATGCCCAGAGCACCGAGGCCCGCACCCTGGCCGAGGTGATCGTGGGGGCGGACATCTTCCTGGGTCTCTCGGCGCCGCGGGTGCTGAAGCCGGAGATGGTCGCGGGCATGGCGGCCCAGCCACTGATCCTGGCGCTGGCCAATCCGACGCCCGAGATCATGCCCGAGGAGGTCAAGGCCGTCCGTCCCGACGCCATCATCGCGACGGGCCGCTCGGACTATCCGAACCAGGTCAACAACGTCCTTTGCTTCCCCTTCATCTTCCGGGGCGCGCTGGACGTGGGCGCTACGGCCATCAACGAGGCCATGAAGATCGCCGCGGTGGAGGCCATCGCCGGCCTCGCCATGGCCGAGCCCTCGGACGTGGTGGCGGCCGCATTCGGCGGCCAGCCCACGAGCTTCGGGCCCGAATACCTGATCCCCAAGCCCTTCGACCCGCGCCTGATCGTCGAGGTCGCGCCCGCGGTGGCCAAGGCAGCCATGGAGAGCGGCGTCGCCACGCGGCCGATCAAGGACTTCCGCGTCTACCGCGACGGGCTGAACGAGTTCGTCTTCAAGTCGGGACTGATGATGCGCCCGGTCTTCGCCCGCGCGAAGCAGGACCCGCGCCGCATCGTCTATGCCGAGGGCGAGGACGAGCGGGTGCTGCGCGCCGTCCAGGCCGCGGTGGACGAGAACCTGGCACGGCCGGTGCTGATCGGCCGGCGCGAGGTCGTCGCCCGCCGCATCGAGCGCATGGGCCTGCGCCTGAAGCTCGGCGAGCAGGTGGAGCTCTGCGATCCCGAGGATGATCCCCGTTATCCCGAATACTGGCAGCTCTACCACGCCATCATGGAGCGGCGGGGCATCTCGCCCGACGCGGCGCGCACTGTGGTGCGCACGAGCACCAGCGTGATTGCGGCGCTGATGCTCCGGCGCGGCGAGGTGGACGCCATGCTGTGCGGCACCATCGGCAAGTACTCCGCCCATGTGAAGGCCGTGCGCGAGATCATCGGCCTGCGGCAGGGCGTCAACCTGCCGGCTGCGCTCTCGGGGCTGATCCTGGAGAAGGGCACCTTCTTCCTCTGCGACACCTACGTGACGCCGGACCCGACGCCCGCGCAGATCGCCGAGATGACGCTGCTGGCCGCCGAGGAGGTGCGCCGCTTCGGCCTGGTGCCGAAGGTCGCGCTGCTGTCCCATTCCAGCTTCGGCAGCCACGACGACGACGAGGCGAACAAGATGCGCCTCGCCCTGGCCGAGATCCTGCGCCGCGCGCCCGACCTGGAGGTCGAGGGCGAGATGCATGCCGATGCGGCGCTGGACGAGGGCATCCGGGCGCGCATCTTCCCGAACTCGCGCCTTAAGGGCATTGCCAACCTGCTGATCATGCCGACGCTGGATGCCGCCAACATCGCCATGAACATGCTGAAGGTCACCGGCGGCGCCACGACGGTGGGGCCGATCCTGCTGGGCCCCGCGAAGCCCGCGCACATCCTGACGCCCTCGGTCACGGTCAGGGGCATCCTGAACATGACCGCGCTCGCCACCGTGGATGCCCAGATCCACGCCGCCGAGGGGCAGACCGCTTGAGCCCGACGGGGGATCCCGCGACGCCGGAGGACCGCCCCGGAAACCGGCCCCCCGAGGATGGGGGGCGCACGCCCGAGGCAGCCCCCGGCGACGGCCCCGGCGGACAGGCTCCGGGTCCCGAGGATCCCACCGTACCGGCGTCCGGCGAGCACGGGCTCCTGGATGCGCCGCCGCCGCGGCTGCTGCGCGAGTCCGACGAGGCCGAGCCCGACTACGAGGAGCTGCCCGAGCTGGTCGAGCAGGTCCGCGAATGGCTCGACGAGCAGGACCTGGCCCGGGTCGAGGCGCTGGTCGAGGAGATGCACGCGGCCGACCTCGCGGACCTGATGGAGCAGCTCGGGGTCGAGCACCGGCGCGCGCTCGTCGGCGTGATGCGGCCGCGCATCGACCCCGAGGTCTTCGCTTATCTCGAGCCCTCGATCCGCGAGGAGGTCGTCGAGCAGCTCGAGCCGCGGGAGCTGGCCGCCGCCGTGGCCGAGCTCGAAAGCGATGATGCCGTCGACCTGATCGGCGACCTCGACGACGAGGCGCGCCGGGCGGTGCTGGAGAACCTTCCCGCCGAGGCGCGCGCCCAGGTCGAGGAGGGCCTGACCTATCCCGAATACTCGGCCGGGCGGCTGATGCAGCGGGACCTTGTGGCGGTCCCGCAGTTCTGGACCGTTGGCAAGGTGCTGGACTACCTGCGCGCCGCCGGGGACGATCTGCCCGAGGACTTCTTCGACATCTTCATCGTGGACCCGCTGCACCGCCTGATCGGCTCGGTGCCGCTCTCGCGGGTGATGCGCTCCAAACGCTCGGTGAAGGTCGAGGACATCGCGACCGAGGACATCTACAAGGTTCCCGTCGCCATGGACCAGGAGGAGGTCGCCTTCCTGTTCCGCCAGTACGCGCTGGTCTCCGCCCCGGTGGTGGATGCCAAGGGCCGGCTGCTCGGCGTGATCATGGTCGACGACGTGGTGGACGTGATCGACGAGGAGGCCGAGGACGACCTCTTCAAGCTCGCCGGCGTCGGCGAGACCGACCTGAACCGTCCGGTGCCCAAGACCGCGCGGGCGCGCTTTCCCTGGCTGTCGGTGAACGTGCTGACGGCCTTCGTGGCCTCGACGGTGATCGGGATCTTCGAGGGGACCATCGAAAAGATCGTCGCTCTTGCGGTGCTGATGCCCATCGTCGCCTCCATGGGCGGCAATGCCGGGATGCAGACGCTGACGGTCGTCGTCCGCGGGCTCGCCACCCGCGAGCTGTCCGAGGCCAACTCGCTGCGCGTCCTCGGACGCGAGGCTGCGGTCGGCGTGATCAACGGCGTGTTCTTCGCCCTCGTCGTCGGCGGCATCGCCGCGGCCTGGTTCCGCGAGCCCATGCTCGGCGTCGTGATCGGCGCGGCCATGATCGTGAACCTGTTCTTCGCGGCGATCGCGGGGGCCCTGATCCCGCTCGGCCTCGCCCGGATCGGGGTTGATCCCGCCGTGGCCAGCAGCGTCTTCCTGACGACCGTGACCGACGTGGTCGGCTTCATGGCGTTCCTCGGCCTTGCGACGGTGATCCTGCTTTGAGCGAAGCGACCCCCAGGAACCCCGAATTCGAGGCCGACATCCGGGCCAGCTTCGCGCGCCAGGGCGTCATGGCGAGTTTCGGTGCCCGGCTGGCGCGGATCGCGCCGGGCACCTGCGAGATCGAGGTGCCCTGGCGGCCGGAGCTGACCCAGCAGCACGGCTATTTCCATGCCGGCGTCATCGCGACCGCCGCCGACAGCGCGGGCGGCTACGCGGCGCTCAGCCTCCTGCCGAAGGGCGCCGACGTCCTGGCCGTCGAGTTCAAGATCAATCTCATGAGCCCCGGCGAGGGCGAGTTGCTGGTGGCGCGCGGGCGCGTCGCGAAGTCCGGCCGGACCCTGACGGTCTGCACGGTCGAGGTCGACGTCATCAGGGACGGCGTGGCGCGGAGCTGCGCCATCATGCAGCAGACCGTCTTCAACCTGCCGCCGCGCTGAGGCGGCCGGGCCGGGACGACGGGCGGGGCGGGGCTTCGCTTTCGCCCCGCGCGCCGGTAGATTGGACGAAAACCCGAACGAAAAATCCGCGAGGAGGAGACGATCCCATGGCGTCGAACAGCCTGCCGGCCTTCAATTTCGACCTCGGCGACACCGCCGACATGCTGCGCGACCAAGTCCGCAGCTTCGCCGCCGACGAGATCGCGCCGCGCGCGGCAGAGATCGACCGGAGGAACGAGTTCCCGGCCGATCTCTGGCGCAAGATGGGCGATCTCGGCGTGCTAGGCGTCACCGTCGAGGAGGAGTATGGCGGAGCAGGCATGGGCTATCTCGAGCATGTCGTCGCCATGGAAGAGATCAGCCGCGCCTCGGCCTCGGTAGGGCTCAGCTACGGCGCCCATTCGAATCTCTGCGTGAACCAGATCCGCCGCAATGCCAGCGAGGAGCAGAAGCGGCGCTACCTGCCGAAGCTGATCTCCGGCGAGCATGTGGGGGCCCTTGCGATGTCGGAGCCCGGGGCGGGATCGGACGTCGTGTCCATGCGCACGCGGGCCGACAGGCGTGGCGACCGCTATGTCGTCAACGGCTCCAAGATGTGGATCACCAACGGGCCGGACGCCGACGTGCTCGTGGTCTATGCGAAGACCGATCCCGAGGCGGGTCCGAGGGGCATCACGGCCTTTCTGGTCGAGAAGGGCATGAAGGGCTTCTCGACGGCGCAGAAGCTCGACAAGCTCGGCATGCGCGGATCCAACACCTGCGAGCTCGTCTTCCAGGACTGCGAGGTCCCCGAGGAGAACGTGCTGGGGGAGGTCGGACGCGGGGTCAACGTACTGATGTCGGGGCTGGACTACGAGCGCGCGGTGCTGGCGGCCGGGCCGTTGGGCATCATGGAGGCCTGCATGGACGTGGTCGTGCCCTACGTGCACGAGCGCAGGCAGTTCGGCCAGCCGATCGGCGAGTTCCAGATCATGCAGGCCAAGCTGGCCGACATGTACGTGACCATGAACGCCTGCAAGTCCTACGTCTATGCGGTCGCCAAGGCCTGCGACCGCGGCGAGGTGACGCGCAAGGACGCGGCGGGAGCCATCCTCTATGCCGCCGAGAAGGCGACCTGGATGGCGCTTGAGGCGATCCAGTGCCTGGGCGGCAACGGCTACATCAACGAGTATCCGACCGGCCGGCTGCTGCGCGACGCGAAGCTCTACGAGATCGGCGCCGGAACCTCGGAGATCCGCCGCATGCTGATCGGGCGCGAGCTCTTCAAGGAGACGGCGTGACGCCGCAGGGGGAGGCACCGCATGCTGATCGGGCAGTGCCGGGGGTAAATGAATCTTAACCAGTGGACCCTAACTGTGCGTCCCATGGCACGGCTTCGGGATTTGTCTCGAATGCCGTGATTTCTCTGGTCGAAGGGGCGGTGAATGGACGTGGTCGGACGGTGGGGCAGGATGGCCCTGGTCCTCGCGGCTGCGTGCTGGATCTCCGTCCCGGCCTCGGCGCAGCTTTTCGGATCCTCCCCCTCCGCCACGCAGAGGCCGCAGACGCCTGCCGACGGGGCGGCGGTGCCGCCGGACGTGCTCACGATTCCGCAGCTCCCGGTGCCGCCCAACTCCCAGTTCGTGATCGACGACACGGTCATCGTCGGCGACGACCACGACTGGACCGGGCAGGTGGTGATCAGCGCGCCCTACAGCGTGATCCAGATGACCCAGTTTTTCCGCACCGAGATGCCGAGGATGGGCTGGGCCGAGACCGCCATCGTGCGGGCGCGGCGCACGTCCATCTCCTTCGTGCGCGACCAGCGCGTCGCCACCGTGCGCATCTCCGTGCGCGAGGAGAAGCGCACCGAGGTGGACGTCGTGGTCTCCCCCAGCCTCGCCAAGTTCAGCCAGCCCAGCCGCGGTCCGGCGTCGGGCATGTCTGCCCAGCCGCCGGCGCAGCGCCGGAACTGAAAAATCTTTCGGGCTCCGTGACGACGCTCATAGCTCGGAAACGTTTGTGTTCCAATCTATGGGATAGGAGACGACCGGCGAGGCGCCGGCACGCTCCTCATCGTGGAGCTCTCATGTCTATCGAGATGCGCACAGTTACGGTCACGCTCGCGGCGGCCGACCCTTCGGGCTGCGGCAGCGCCGTCGAGCACAGGGCGAGGATCTGGGGGGCCGTCGCCGATCTCGCCCGCGCCGTCCGGTCCGCCGGCATGGCTGGCGAGGCGCGCCTGCGGGCCCAGGACATCGCGGGCCGGGTCCGGTTCGAGGCCACCCGCGCCGGCGCCGCCTTCCTTGCCGGTCTGCCCGGCGTCGTCGAGGTGATCCCCCGCACCTGATGCGGGGAATACAGAAGTCACGCTTTCGGGAGGCTCCTGCGGTCCCGGCTGGGACCGCAGGAGCCTCCTTCATCGCCGATCAGTCGGATGCAGGTTCGCCGTCACCTCCGCCCGTCGGATCGAACGCACTGCCGAAGAACGGTGAAGTGATCAGGAAATCGGCCGTGGTGCGATTGGTCGCCAGGGCGACGTTGTAGAGCGTCGAAAGACGTACGAGTGCCTGGACGTCCGCATCATGCGGGTGGGGCGACAGCGGATCGATGAAGAACACGAGAACGTCGATGCGGCCCTCGGCAATCATCGCGCCGATCTGCTGATCGCCGCCAAGCGGTCCCGACTTCAGTGCCGTCACATCGAGTTCCGGGCACGCTTGCGCGATCTGCGTTCCGGTCGTGCCGGTCGCCCAGAACCTGTGTGACGCAAGCGTACCGGCATTGTGCCGGGCCCACGAGACGAGATCGTCCTTCTTGCTGTCGTGCGCGACCAGCGCAATGCATTTGGAAGCTTTCAACTGGCGTTCCCTCGATTCAGCCGCTGCAAGCCGGTCGTCCGCGAGATGGGTTTCTATTCCATGACCATCCCCCCGGTCACGCCGTAGACCATGGCGGTGACGTAGCTCGAATCCGGCGATGCCAGGAAGACGTAGACCGGGGCTAGCTCGGCCGGCTGCGCCGGCCGCTTCATCGGCGTCTGCTGTCCGAAGGTCTTGACGTTGTCGGGAGGCATGGTCGCGGGGATCAGGGGAGTCCAGACGGGGCCGGGTGCGACCGCGTTGACGCGGATTCCGCGCTCCGGCGCCTGCTGCCCCAGGGCCTTGGTGAAGGCGACGATCGCGCCCTTGGTCGAGGCGTAGTGCAGCAGCATCGGCGACGGATGGTAGGCCTGGATCGACGCCGTGTTGATGATCGCCGAGCCCGGCTTCATCACCGCCATGGCGGCCTTGCTCAGGTGGAACATGGCGATGATGTTCGTCCGGAAGGCCCGCTCGATCTCCTCAGTGGGCAGGTCGTCGACATTCTCGTGCGTCGTCTGATAGGCGGCGTTGTTGACCAGCACGTCCAGGCGCCCGAACTCGCCCATGGTCCGCTCGACGAGGGAGCGGCAATGTCGCTCGTCCTGGATGTCTCCAGGTAGGCGCAGGCAGCGGCGTCCAGCGGCCTCGACCACGCGCGCGGTCTCGGCCGCGTCCTCCTCCTCGCTGAGGTACGAGATCGCGACATCGGCGCCTTCGCGCGCATAGGCCAGGGCTACGGCGCGGCCGATCCCGCTGTCGCCGCCCGTGATCAGGGCCGCCTTGCCCTCGAGCTTTCCGGAGCCTTGATACGAGGTCTCGCCGTAATCGGGCCGCGGGTCCATGGCGGCCTCGGATCCGGGCAGGTCCTGGCGCTGTTCGGGGAAGGGCGGCTTCGCCCCGCCTTCCTTGGGATCGCCCCCACGCTCAGAGGTCATGGCTGCCTCTCTGTCCCGTCTGTGAATGCCGCGGGTTGCGGGTTTCTGCCCAACAGCGCGGGGGAAGGCGGCATGCGGCCGTCCTGTCGGCATCATGCGAAAGGTCACCTGCCACAGCCGTGCGGGCCGTGCTGACGGTCTCCCCGCGTTTCCTCTTCCGGCTGTGCCAAGCCCAATCCTTTCGTCGTCCGGCGCTCGGGCTTGCCGTTCTGACCTTTTGCATGTGGCCTGCCGCGCGCCCCGGCGGGCACAGTGGACAGAGTCCCTGAAATCGGCTGAGATCCCACCCAACAGAAGGCGCACGGCCAAGAAGCCGCGCCCGTTTCGGAGGAGAAACCGCATGCCGGACAAGGATCCCATCGTCATCGCCGGTGCCGTCCGCACGCCCATGGGGGGCTTCCAGGGCGAGCTGGCGTCCATGACCGCGCCCGAACTCGGGGCCGCCGCGATCCAGGCAGCGCTGCAGCGCGCCGCGGTAGCGCCGGACCAGGTGCAGGAGGTGATCATGGGCTGCGTGCTTCCGGCCGGGCAGGGCCAGGCACCCGCCCGCCAAGCCGCGCTGGGCGCCGGGCTGCCACAGGACGTCGGCTGCACCACCGTCAACAAGATGTGCGGATCCGGGATGAAGGCCGCCATGCTGGCGCACGACCTGATCCTGGCAGGCACCAACGACGTGATGGTCGCGGGCGGGATGGAGAGCATGAGCAACGCGCCCTACCTGCTGGACCGCGCGCGGGCCGGATACCGCATGGGCCATGGCCGGGTGCTCGACCACATGTTCCTGGACGGTCTCGAGGACGCCTACGACAAGGGGCGCCTGATGGGCACCTTTGCCGAGGACACGGCTCAACACTTCCAGTTCACCCGAGAGGCCCAGGACGAATACGCGGCAGGCTCTCTGACCCGGGCGCGCAGCGCCGTCGAGGACGGCACCTTCGATGCCGAGATCGCGCCCGTCACAGTGAGGTCTCGCAAGGGGGAGGCCCGCGTCGAGCGGGACGAGCAGCCGCTCAAGGCCGTTCCCGAGAAGATCGGCACGCTCAAGCCCGCCTTCCGTCCCGACGGAACAGTGACGGCCGCCAATTCCAGCTCCATCAGCGACGGCGCGGCGGCGCTCGTCCTGATGCGCCTGTCGGAGGCCGAGCGGCGGGGCCTGGCGCCGCTGGCGGCGATCCGCGGCCACGCGACCCACGCACAGGCACCGGCATGGTTCACCACGGCCCCGGTGGGGGCCATGCGCAAGCTGCTCGAACGCACGGGCTGGTCGGCTGGAGACGTCGACCTGTGGGAGATCAACGAGGCCTTCGCCGTGGTCGCCATGGCCGCGATCCGCGAGCTCGACCTGCCGCGCGAGCGCGTGAACGTCCATGGCGGCGCCTGCGCGCTCGGCCATCCCATCGGCGCCTCGGGGGCCCGCATCCTGGTCACGCTCCTGAACGCGCTGGAAAAGCGCGGCATGCGGCGCGGCGTCGCCTCTCTCTGCATCGGCGGCGGTGAGGCCACCGCCATGGCTGTCGAGCGGCTTCAATAGGGCGGGTGCGGCCATGCTGATCACCGAGGAGCAGGCGATGGTGCGCGACATGGCGCGCCAGTTCGCCCGCGAGCGCCTGGAGCCCGGCGCGGGCGAGCGCGACCGCACCGGCGCCTTCCCGGCCCAGGAGCTGCGCGAGATGGGCGCGCTGGGCCTTCTGGGTATGGTCGTGCCCGAGGAGTGGGGTGGCGCGGGCACCGATGCCCTCTCCTACGCGCTGGCGATCGAGGAGATCGCGGCCGGCGACGGCGCCGTTTCCACGATCATGAGCGTGCACAACTCGGTCGGCTGCGCGCCCATCCTGAAATTCGGGACCCAGGCGCAGAAGGAGCGCTTCCTGCGCCCGATGGCGCGCGGCGAGATGCTGGGCGCCTTCTGCCTGACCGAGCCCCAGGCAGGCTCGGACGCGGCGGCGCTGAAGACCCGGGCGGTGCGCGACGGCGCGGATTACGTGCTGAACGGCACCAAGCAGTTCATCACCAATGGCAGCCGCGGCGGCGTCGCCATCGTCTTCGCGGTGACCGACCCCGCCGCCGGCAAGAAGGGCATCAGCGCTTTCCTGGTCCCGACCGACGGCCCCGGCTACGTTGTCGCGCGGACCGAGAACAAGCTCGGCCAGCGCTGCTCGGACACCTGCCAGATCGTGCTGCAGGACTGCCGGGTCCCGGCCGACCTGCGGCTCGGCGAGGAGGGGCAGGGCTACCGCATCGCGCTGGCCAACCTCGAGGGCGGGCGGATCGGCATCGCGTCGCAGTCGGTCGGCATGGCGCGCGCTGCCTACGAGCATGCGCTGCGCTATGCGCGCGAGCGCAGCAGCATGGGCGTGGCCATCATGGAGCACCAGGCAATCGCCTTCCGCCTTGCGGACATGGCGACGCGCATCGAGGCCGCGCGCCAGCTCGTCCTGCACGCGGCGGCGCTGCGCGAGGCCGGCCTTCCCTGCCTGAAGGAGGCCTCAATGGCCAAGCTCTACGCCTCCGAGATGGCGGAGCGCGTGTGCTCGGACGCGATCCAGATCCATGGCGGCTACGGCTATCTCGAAGATTTCCCGGTCGAGCGGATATACCGCGATGTACGAGTGTGCCAGATCTACGAGGGGACCAGCGACATCCAGCGCCTCGTGATCGCGCGCCAGATCGCGGGCGATGCCTGAGCCATGGCGCCGCCGCTGGAGTTCTACTTCGACTTCGCCTCGCCCTACGGCTACCTGGCCGCGACCCAGGTGGATGCCATGGCGGCGCGCCACGGTCGCACGGTTGCCTGGCGGCCGGTGCTGCTGGGCGCGATCTTCAAGCTCACGGGCATGCGCCCTGTCGTCGAGCAGCCCCTGCGACGAGAGTACCTGCTGCGCGACGCCGGGCGCTTTGCGCGGCTGCTGGGGGTGCCGCTGACGGTTCCGCCCGTGGTGCCGGCCAATCCCCTCGTGGCCTCACGCGCGTTCTGGTGGCTGCATGATCGCGACGAGGCGGCGGCGGCCCGCTTCGCGCGTGCCATCTACGATGCCCATTGGGGCCAGGGGCGCGACATCAGCCCGTCCGAAGCCGTGCTTGCCATCGCGGCCGAGCAGGGTCTGGACACGGTCGCGCTCCGCGACGGGGTCTCGGACGGTGCGGTGAAGGCGCGCCTTCGCGCCGAGACCGAGCGGGCCATCGCCCGCGGCGTCTTCGGCGCTCCCTTCCTTTTCGTGGACGGGGAGCCCTTCTGGGGGGCGGACCGGCTGGACCAGGTCGAGCGCTGGATGGCGGCGCCCTGGTAGGGCCGGCGGAATGCCCGGGAATCGAGCAAGACCGGCCGGCAGGCCGGCGCGAGTGGGGGAGCGACACGGATGCCAGTCCTGAAATCCGCCCTGGACACGCGGGGCGGCGCCTATGCCGAGAACGTGCGGGCCATGCGGTCCCTGGTCGAGGATCTGCGCGCCAAGGTCGCCGAGATCAAGCTCGGCGGCGGCGAGCGGGCCCGCGAGCGGCACCTGTCGCGCGGCAAGCTGCTGCCGCGCGACAGGGTGCGCGCGCTGCTGGATCCCGGCACGCCTTATCTCGAGCTCTCGCAGCTCGCCGCCTACGGCGTCTATGACGAGCCGATCCCGGCCGCCGGCATCCTGACGGGCATCGGCCGCGTCTCGGGCACGGAATGCGTGGTGGTCGCGAACGACGCGACGGTGAAGGGCGGCACCTACTACCCGCTAACCGTCAAGAAGCACCTGCGCGCGCAGGAGATCGCCCAGGCCAACAACCTGCCCTGCATCTATCTCGTGGACAGCGGCGGCGCCAACCTGCCGAACCAGGACGAGGTCTTCCCCGACCGCGACCATTTCGGGCGCATCTTCTTCAACCAGGCGAACATGTCGGCCCGCGGCATCCCGCAGATCGCCGTGGTGATGGGATCCTGCACCGCAGGCGGGGCCTATGTGCCGGCGATGTCCGACGAATCCATCATCGTGCGCAACCAGGGCACGATCTTCCTGGGCGGGCCGCCGCTGGTCAGGGCCGCGACCGGCGAGGTCGTCACGGCCGAGGAGCTCGGCGGGGCCGACGTGCACAGCCGCATCTCGGGCGTGACCGACCACTACGCCGTGAACGATGCGCATGCCCTCGCCATCGCGCGCCGCATCGTCGCGAACCTGAACCGCGACAAGCGGCCCGGCGTCGCGATCCGTCCGCCCGCCGACCCGCTCTACGATCCCGAGGAGCTCTACGGCATCATCCCGACCGACCCGCGCAAGCCCTTCGACGTGCGCGAGGTGATCGCCCGCATCGTGGACGGCAGCGAGTTCGACGAGTTCAAGCAGCTCTACGGCACCACGCTCGTCTGCGGCTTCGCCCACGTCTTCGGCTATCCCGTGGGGATCGTCGCCAACAACGGCATCCTGTTCTCGGAATCGGCGCTGAAGGGCGCCCATTTCATCGAGCTCTGCTCCCAGCGCGGCATCCCGCTGCTGTTCCTGCAGAACATCACGGGCTTCATGGTCGGCAAGCGCTACGAGCAGGGCGGCATCGCTAAGGACGGCGCAAAGATGGTGACAGCGGTGGCCTGCGCGCAGGTGCCCAAGTTCACCATGATCATCGGCGGCAGCTTCGGGGCCGGGAATTACGGCATGTGCGGGCGGGCCTATTCGCCGCGCTTCCTGTGGATGTGGCCGAACGCGCGCATCTCGGTGATGGGCGGCGAGCAGGCGGCCAACGTCCTGGCCCAGGTCCGGCGCGACAACATCGAGGCCGCGGGCAAGACCTGGCCGGCCGAGGAGGAGGAGGCGTTCAAGGCGCCGATCCGCGCCCAGTACGAGAGCCAGGGGCACCCCTACTATGCCTCGGCGCGCCTGTGGGACGACGGCATCGTCGATCCCGCGGACACGCGCATGGTGCTCGGCCTCGGGCTTTCGGCCGCGCTGAACGCGCCGGTCGAGCCGACGCGCTTCGGCGTCTTCCGGATGTGAAGGGCCTAGATCCCTTCGCCCATGAGATAGCCGCGCCGCTCCTCGTCGCGCGCCAGCGCTGCGTAGCCGCGCGAGCGCAGACGGCGCGTTCCTGGGCTTCTCTGCGGTGTGCGCTCGGTCAGGGCGCCGACGGCCAGCGCGAAGAGGCCGTAGCCCGCCATGAACAGCCGCGCCTCGTCGGACGCGCTGCGCATCAGGGCGGCGGCGGCCAGGAAGCCCAGGCCCTGGGCCGCATCAACGGCGAGGTGCTCGCGCATGCTGAGGGCGGGGGTCACGCCGAACTCGTAGTCGGTGGCGAGGCTGTAGGCGACCGAGCCGGCGGCGGCGCTCTCCATCAGCGGGCGCACGGGCCCGTCCCAGCCCATCAGGCGCGAGGCGATGGCCAGGGTGGCGGCGGAGGCGAGGTCGATGACCCCGTGGGTCTTGGTGGAGATCTGCATGCGCGGGTCAACAGGGGGGCGGGGATCCCGTTCCGCTTTGGGCGGTTCCGGCGATGGTGTAGGAATGGAACAACGACAAGAACGTGGACAATCCGCGGGAGGACAGGGATGCCGAGTCCCGAGGTGCTGAGCGAGATCCGCGGCGACGGCATCGCCGTGGTGACCATGAGCCGGCCCGAGATTCACAACGCCTTCGACGACGCGATGATCGCAACACTGACGGCGACGCTGTCCGGACTTGGTGACGATCCAGCGGTGCGCGCCGTGGTGCTGCGGGGCGCGGGAAAGAGCTTCTCCGCGGGCGCCGATCTCGGCTGGATGCGCCGGATGGCACGCTATTCCCATGCCGAGAACGAGGCCGACGCGCTGGCACTCGCGGAGCTCATGCGCACGCTGGACCGCCTGCCGAAGCCGACCGTGGCAGCCGTCCATGGCGCGGCCCTTGGTGGCGGCGTGGGCCTCGTTGCCTGCTGCGACGTCGCAATCGCCGCCGAGGCCGCGAGCTTCGCCCTGTCGGAGGTGCGGCTGGGCCTGATCCCTGCCGTGATCTCCCCTTATGTCGTGGCCGCCATGGGCCAGCGGGCGGCGCGGCGCATGTTCCTGACCGCCGAGCGGTTCGATGCGCGCACCGCGCTGCGCTTCGGCCTCGTGCACGAGGTCGTGGCGGCCGAGGCGTTGGACGCTGCGGTCGAGGCGGTGCTGGCGCGCCTGCTGGAGGGGGGGCCTGCCGCCCAGGCCGCCGCGAAGGACCTTATATTTGCGGTGGCGCAGCGCCCGGTGGACGAGGACGTCCTGCGCGATACCGCGCGCCGCATCGCCGACCAGCGCGCTTCGCCCGAGGGGCGCGAGGGGGTCTCCGCCTTTCTCGAGAAGCGCGAGCCCTCCTGGCGTGGACCCGGCTGACGGGGCGCAGGCGGAGTGCAGGGTGCGCACCGCGCCGCCGCAGCGAATGAACACTCGGGACCAACACTGAGCGGGACCAACACTGGGGAAGTCGGCAACGGCATGTTCTCGAAAATCCTGATCGCGAACCGCGGCGAGATCGCCTGCCGCGTCATCCGCACCGCCCGGCGCCTCGGGATCCGGACGGTCGCGGTGCATTCCGAGGCCGACGCCCAGGCGCTGCACGTGCGCATGGCGGACGAGGCCGTGCCCATCGGGCCAGCGCCCGCCCGCGAGAGCTATCTGCGCGGCGCTGCGATCCTCGATGCGGCGCGGCTCACCGGGGCCGAGGCCGTGCATCCGGGCTATGGCTTCCTGTCCGAGAACGCCGGCTTCGCCGAGGCCTGCGGCCAGGCCGGCATCCGCTTCATCGGCCCGCCGCCCGCCGCGATCCGGGCCATGGGCGGCAAGTCCGAGGCCAAGGCGCTGATGGAGGCCGCCGGGGTGCCGCTGGTCCCGGGCTATCACGGCGCGGACCAGGATCCCGGCCTGCTGCTCGCCGAAGCGCGGCGCATCGGCTTTCCCGTGCTCGTCAAGGCCTCGGCGGGCGGCGGGGGCAAGGGCATGCGCGTGGTCACAGCCGAGGACCAATTCGCGGACCAGCTTGCCGGCGCGAAGCGCGAGGCTGCCTCGTCCTTCGGCGACGACCGCGTCCTGCTGGAGAAGTACCTGACGCGTCCGCGCCATGTGGAGATCCAGGTCTTCGCGGACGGGCACGGCAACTGCGTCTACCTCTTCGAGCGCGACTGCTCGATCCAGCGCCGCCACCAGAAGGTCGTGGAGGAGGCGCCGGCGCCGCGCCTCGAGCCCGGCACGCGCGCCCGCATGGGTGCCGCGGCCGTCGCGGCCGCACGCGCGATCGGCTACGAGGGCGCCGGGACGGTCGAGTTCCTGCTCGACGAGGACGGCTCCTTCTACTTCATGGAGATGAACACCCGCCTGCAGGTCGAGCATCCCGTGACCGAGATGATCACGGGTCAGGACCTGGTCGAGTGGCAGCTTCGCGTCGCCGCGGGCGGGCCGCTGCCGCTGGCCCAAGAGGACCTGGCGATCGACGGGCACGCGATCGAGGTGCGGCTCTATGCCGAGGATCCTCAGCGGGACTTCCTGCCGCAGACCGGGCGCCTCGATCACCTGGCCTTCCCGGCGGCGGGACCCCATGTGCGGGTCGATACCGGTGTGCGCTCGGGGGATCGCATCAGCATCCACTACGACCCGATGATCGCGAAGCTGATCGTCTGGGATCGCGATCGTCCCTCGGCGGTGCGGCGCCTGCGCGGCGCCCTGGCCGAGACTCAGGTCGCCGGGCTCGCCACCAATGCGGGATTCCTGTCGGCGATCGCGGGGTCGCGCGCCTTCATGGAGGCCGAGCTCGACACCCGCTTCATCGAGCGCAACGAGGCCGAGCTGCTGCCCGACGCGGCGCCGGTGCCGCCCGAGGGGCTGGCCCTGGCCGCGCTCGGCGTGCTGCTGGACCGGGCCGCGCGGGCACGCACCCTGGCCGCGACATCGGGCGACCCCTACAGCCCATGGGCACGCTCGGACGGCTGGCGGCTGAACGACGATGCCCACGACACGCTGGTCTTCCGGGATGGCGGAGAGGAGAGGAGCGTCCCGCTGGTCTACCGACGGGACGGTTACCAGCTCCAGGTGGGGGGACGCCAGTTGCTGGCGCGGGGTGAGCTTGGGCCCGACGGCACGCTGGATGCCGAGCTCGACGGCATGCGCCTGCGGGCGACGCTGGTGCTGCGCGGGGCCGAGGTGTCGGTCTTCGTCCGCGGCGTCATGCACCGGGTCCAGCTCGTGGATGCGCTGGCCGGGGCCGATGCGGCGGAGGCCGGGGCCGGGAAGCTGACCGCGCCCATGCCGGGCAAGGTGATCGCGGTGCTGGTGGAGCCGGGCGCCCTGGTCGCCAAGGGCCAGGCGCTGGTGGTCCTGGAGGCCATGAAGATGGAGCACACCATCAAGGCGCCGGCCGATGGGACCGTGGAGCTCGTCCGCTACGCGGTCGGGGACCAGGTGGAGGACGGCGCCGAACTGATCGGCTTCAAGGCGGGAGAGGCGTGATGGCGTTTCCGGAACGGGTGCGGATCGTCGAGATGGGGCCGCGAGACGGGCTCCAGAACGAGAAGGCCGTCGTGCCGACCGACGTGAAGGTCGCGCTGGTCGAGCGGCTGGCCGATTCCGGCCTGCCGGCGGTGGAGGCAGGCGCCTTCGTGTCGCCGCGCTGGGTTCCGCAGATGGCCGATACGGCAGAGGTCCTCGCGCGAATCCGCCGCCGCCCAGGGACCATGTATCCAGTCCTTGTTCCCAACGAGAAGGGGCTGGAGGCCGCCCTGGCCGCGGGAGTCGAGGAGGTCGCCGTCTTCGGGGCCGCCTCCGAGAGCTTCAGCCGGAAGAACATCAACTGCTCCATCGCCGAGAGCCTCGACCGCTTCCGCCCCGTCGCGGCGCGGGCGCGCGAGGCCGGCCTGCGCGTGCGCGGCTATGTCAGCTGCGTGCTCGGCTGCCCCTACGAGGGCGAGGTCGATCCCGCCCGTGTGGCCGAGGTGGCGGGCGCCCTTGCCGGCATGGGCTGCTACGAGGTGTCGCTGGGCGATACCATCGGCGTCGGTACGCCCGCGAAGGCCCGGGCCATGGTCCAGGCGGTCTCGGCCACCGTACCGGTGGACAGGCTGGCGCTGCACTTCCACGACACCTATGGCCAAGCGCTGGCCAATATCCTGGCCTGCCTGGAGCTCGGCGTCGCGGTGGTGGACAGCTCGGTCGCCGGGCTCGGCGGCTGCCCCTACGCCAAGGGAGCCTCGGGCAATGTCGCGACCGAGGACGTGCTCTACATGCTGCACGGCATGGGCATCGCAACGGGTGCCGATCTCGATGCGGTGGCGGCCATAGGGAGCTGGATCTCGGCCAAGCTCGGCCGCGAGAACGGCTCCAGGGTCGGCCGTGCCCTCGCGGCGCGCGACGTCGCCGCAACAGCGGGCTGATCCGAAGCTTCGAAGATTTTTAATCAGATCGCACCAAAGTCACCGGATCGCCCATGGGGCGGGGGTCCGGGAGAAAGGAATGTCGCGCTCGACCGAAGGGGTCACGAACTGGATGCATCTGTTCCGGTGGATCGTGAAGCTGATCCGGGACGAATATGGGATCGACGAGAAGATCCTGGTCCGGCATGCGACCCTCGAGACCGATTGCGGCCTGTCGATCGAGCAGGTCGAGGAGTTGCTGGAAGCCATCGCCGAGAGTTTCGCGATCCGCTTTCCGCCAGGTGTCCTGGACGAGGTGGTGAAGCTCGAGGAGCTCTGCATGGTCTCGGCCTGGATCAAGGGCCTCTACAAGCAGCCGGAATTCCTGTCCGACGGCTTTGCCTCCCGCTGCCGCGAGATCAACGCGATCGCGGCTTGAGGGACTGAGCCAGATAGGACGGGATCCGGCGGCTGGGGCGCCGAATTCTCCCTGGCGCGGCGGCGCAGGATGTCCCATCTCTGCGCTCTCCGACACCACCGGGACGTCATGGCGCTTCATCTGATCAAGCTCGCGGTCGGGATCCGTGATCTCGACCATCTGGCCGAGGTGCAGCAGGGCCGCGCCTTCATGCGCGACGGCGCGCGAATCGTGCCGGGCTACACCCGCCGCATGCCGACGCGCGGCGACGAGGTCTGCGACGGCGGCTCCATCTACTGGGTCGTCAAGGGCGCGGTGCGCTGCCGCCAGCCCGTGCTGGGCTTCGAACTCGTGCAGGACGGCGAGGGGGAATCCTGGTGCCGCCTGCTCCTGGATCCCGTGCTGGTTCCGGTGGAGGCCCAGCCCCGCAAGGCCTTCCAGGGCTGGCGCTACCTGAAGCCCGAGGAGGCTCCGCGCGACCTCGGGGCGGGGCAGGGTGGCGGGGTAGGGGAGGATGCCATGCCGCCCGAGATGCTGGCCGAGCTGAGGGCCCTCGGCCTCGCCTGAAGAAGGTTCCCAAGCGGGCGAAAAAAGCGCTTGCGGGCCGGATCGGCCGGGAATATATAAGCGCTCCCGACGCGATGGCGGCCCTGGCCGCGGCGCGACGGACCGGCCGGGAAGCCGGGTTTCGGACGCGCTGTCCGGGGCCGCGCCGGCCAGGCTACAGCTTCAGCCCACGCCCCGGATCGGGACCGGTCGGAAGGTCGGTCGCCGCGGGCGTTGCGGTCTCTCCGGAGATCGCGGGATCTATGACATCGTCGAAAATGGTTCGAGAAGGGATGCGCAGGCGGCGGTCCCATGGGTGTCCCGGTTTGTGGGCAGCACATGGATCGTTCGCAGCGACATCTGCAGTAACATGCGTCTAGGACGAATGTGCTCAGGGATCGCGGTGGCGGTCATCGGATCTGCTGGGTTTGGGCTTTGTG
>NZ_JAFIQU010000018.1:49288-142363 GCF_017355985.1 Arenibaculum pallidiluteum | reverse complement strand
TCGAACTCCGGCTCGGCCACCCCGAGCCGCCCCAGAGCCCGCGGCACCGCCCGCCCCGCATGGTCCGCCAGAAGCAGAACCGGCGCCCGTCCCTCCCCGTGAAACACCACATACGGCGCAGCCTCGTCCGCCCCCAGAAGCGAACCAGCGGCCAATCCTGGGGCGGTGTCGGGGGTCATGTTCGCGCGGCAGGCTTTTCCGGACAGGGGCACGATCCTGGATAACCCAACGGCGCAGCCCGCGCCAGCCCGCCCCTGGAGACTCATGCCAGCCCCCGGCCTGCCGAGGGTTGAGGAGGACGCGGCGGACGCGTAAAGCCTGCTCGATGACCGCCAACAGCGATGCCACCAACGAAGCCACCGGCGCCATCGCCCGGGCCACCGCCCGCCGCCAGCGTCTTGCCCTCGCGGCTCTGCTGGCAGGGGCGCTCAGCATCGCCTTCGCCCCGATCTTCGTGCGGCTGAGCGAGCTCGGCCCCACCGCTACGGCCTTCTGGCGCCTGACTTTCGCGCTTCCCGCGCTCTTCGCGTGGATGCGGCTCGAGGGAGGCGGCGCCTACGCGCGGCCCGCAGGCTGGGCCGACTATCTCCGCCTCTCGGTGCCCGGTCTGTTCTTCGCGGGCGACCTCGCCGTATGGCATTGGTCGATCCACTACACCTCCGTCGCCAACGCCACCCTGCTGGCGAACTTCGCACCGATCTTCGTCGCTCTCGCCTCCTGGCTGCTGTGGGGGGAGCGCTTCACCCGCACCTTCCTGGGCGGTCTGGCCCTTGCGATCGCAGGCGCCGCGGTCCTGATGAGCCGGAGCCTGAACCTCGGCCTCGACACGCTGTTCGGCGACGCGCTGGGGCTGCTCACCGCCGCCTTCTACGCCGGGTACATCCTTTCCGTCGGAAAGCTGCGCGCCCGCTTCTCGACGGCCGCGCTGATGGCGTGGAGCGGCGTGGTCACCGCGCTGGCCCTGCTGCCGGTGGCGCTGCTTTCGGGCGAGGGCCTGATCGCCGGCACCGCCTGGGGCTGGGGCATCCTGCTGGCCCTGGCCCTTTTCAGCCATGCCGGAGGCCAAAGCCTGATCGCCTATGCCCTGGCCCATCTGCCGGCCACCTTCTCGTCCGTCAGTCTCCTGGTGCAGCCGGCGGCGGCCGCGGTGCTGGCCTGGCTGCTGCTGGGCGAGGCGCTGGGCCCCTTCCAGGCGCTGGGCGCGCTGGTGGTCCTGGCCGGCATCTTCCTGGCCCGCCGCGGCAGCCGCTAGCACGCTCGCCGTCCGGGCACGCTCGCCGTCCGGGCACGCTCGCCGTCCGGGCGCGGTCTGGCATCGGCCGACAGGTGGTATTACCATCAGCAGAGCGGAACAACTCGGCCGAGCCCGTGAGAGACGAGCAGAACCTGCCCCATGACCGGGCGCCCGCGGCCGAGGCCGGCAGCCAGCCAAGCCCCCAATCCGGAGCCCAGGCCGGCGACCGGGTTTCCGACCGGGTGGCGACACAGATCCTGGACAGGATCGCGCGCGGCGAGCTGACCCCGGGCGAGCGGCTTCCCGGAGAGCGCCAGCTTGCCGAGCAGATGGGTGTCAGCCGCGTCTCGGTCCGCGCGGCGCTGCAGCGGCTTAAGACCCAGGGCTTCCTCGCGGCCGTGCAGGGAGGCGGGACGCGGGTCGTCTCGACCGCCGGCGACATGGACCCGGCGCTGATGGCCATGATGCGCGTCGAGGCCACGAACTTCTACGACCTCGCCGAGATCCGCCTCGTGCTGGAGGGCTGGGCCGCGGGGCGCGCAGCGCGCAACGCGACGCCCGAGCAGGTCGAGGAGATCCGCCGCACGGTCGAGCGCATGGCCGAGGCCGGCCGCGGCCGGCTGCGTACGCTGGACGACGCCGCCTTCCACCTGGCGATCGGCAAGGCCTCCGGCAGCGCGATCTACCTGCACATCCTGTCGGTGATTCGCGATGCGCTGACCCACCTGCTGGAGTACCAGCGCCACGAGCTTTTCGGCTCCTCCGAGGACGACGTTATCATCGCGCAACACCGCCGCGTCTGCGAGGCCATCGCGACCGGGGACGCGGAAGGCGCGACCGCCGCCATGCGGGCCCACCTGGCCTGGGTGCTCGACCATTACCACAGGACCGCCGCCGGCGCGGCTGCGGGCCTGCCCCTGGATCCCACCCCGGCCGTGCAAAGGCGGTAGGCATCACCGGCCTGGAGCCGCCGGGTTGACAATGACGCAGGACGCGCCAAGGTGACCGCACCCGAACCTGCCGCGACCTTCCGTACCGTGCCATCCGCTTCGAGAGATTTTCTGTCCGCGCTCTTCAGGGCGGCGCTCGGGGCAGTGACGCCCGAATCGCGGGTGGCGGCGCACCTGCCCGCCCCGCCGCGCGGCCGCACGGTTGTGGTGGGTGCGGGTAAGGCCGCGGCCGCCATGGCGCGGATCGTCGAGGACCACTGGTCCGGCCCCCTGTCCGGCTTGGTGGTCACGCGCTACGGCCATGGCGTTCCGACCAGCCGGATCGAGGTGGTGGAGGCCGCGCACCCGGTGCCCGACGAGGCCGGGCAGGATGCCGCGCGCCGCATCCTGGAGCTCGCCGGCGGGCTCGGCGAGGACGACCTGCTGCTGTGCCTGATCTCGGGCGGCGGCTCCGCGCTGCTGGCCCTGCCGGCGCCCGGGCTGACGCTGGAGGATAAGCGGCAGGTGTCTCGCGCCCTGCTGCGTTCGGGCGCCGACATCCACGAGTTCAACTGCGTACGCAAGCATCTCTCCGCGATCAAGGGCGGCCGGCTGGCACTTGCGGCCCATCCTGCACGGGTCGTGACGCTGGCGATCTCGGACGTGACCGGCGACCGCCCCTCCGCGATCGCCTCGGGCCCGACGGTCGCCGACCCCACGAGCTTCGCCGATGCCCGGGCGGTTCTCGGCAAGTACGGAATCGAGGCGCCACCCTCCGTACGCGCCCATCTGGAGGCCGCGGCCGACGAGACTCCGAAGCTCGGCGACCCGCGTCTGGCGCGGACCGAGATACGCATCATCGCGCGCCCCCAGGACGCATTGGAGGCCGCGGCGGCCGCGGCGACCGCGCAGGGCTACACGCCCATGATCCTGGGCGATGCGATCGAGGGCGAGTCGCGCGAGGTCGCCAAGGTCTTGGGCGCCATCGCCGCCCAGGCCGCGGACCGTGGTCAACCGGCGTCGCCTCCGCTCGTCCTGCTGTCGGGCGGCGAGACCACGGTGACGGTGCGCGGCAAGGGCCAGGGTGGCCGCAACGCCGAGTTCCTGCTGGCGCTGGGCCTGGCGCTCGACGGCCGGCCCGGCATCTCCGCCGTGGCCTGCGACACCGACGGCATCGATGGCACCACGGACGCGGCCGGCGCCCTGCTGCTTCCCGACACCCTGGAGCGGGCGCGAACGCTGGGTCTGGACCCGCGCGCGGCGCTCGCCGATAACGACGCCTATTCAGTTTTCGAGAGGCTGGGCGACCTGGTGGTCACCGGCCCGACGCGGACCAACGTGAACGACTTCCGCGCCATCGTGATAGACACCCTGGATCGAG
Source organism: Arenibaculum pallidiluteum (assembly GCF_017355985.1). Lineage (GTDB taxonomy): Bacteria > Pseudomonadota > Alphaproteobacteria > Azospirillales > Azospirillaceae > Arenibaculum > Arenibaculum pallidiluteum. The sequence continues at coordinate 138,819 of NZ_JAFIQU010000018.1, read as the reverse complement.
GAACTCCATGAAGCACAAGGCAGCCGGCGAACATCGACGTCAACGCTCGACGAAGATCGTCGCCACGCTCGGCCCGGGGACCTCGTCGCCGGAACGCATCCGGGCGCTGTTCGATGCCGGGGTCGACGTCTTCCGCCTGAACTTCAGCCACGGCAAGCAGGAGGACCACGGCAAGCGGCTCGCCATCATCCGCGAGATCGAGCATGAGACCGGCCGCCCGATCGCGGCACTCGCCGACCTGCAGGGGCCCAAGCTCCGCATCGGCACCTTCGCCAATGGGCCCATCGCGCTCACCCCCGGCATGCCGTTCCGCCTGGACCTGGACCCGACGCCGGGCGACACGCGCCGCGCGCCGCTGCTGCACCCCGAGATCTTCGCGGCGCTCGTCCCAGGCGCCGACCTGCTGCTGAACGACGGCCGCGCCCGCCTGAAGGTGGTGCGCCACGGGGCCGACTTCGCGGACACGGAGGTCGTCTCGGGTACCGAGCTGTCGGACCGCAAGGGCGTGAACGTCCCGGGCGTGGTGCTTCCGCTCTCGCCGCTGACGCCCAAGGACCGCGACGACCTGCGCTACGCGCTGGAGATCGGCGTGGACTGGGTCGCGCTGAGCTTCGTACAGCGGCCCGAGGACATCGCCGAGGCGCGGCGCCTGATTGCAAGCCGCGCGGCGCTGATGGCCAAGCTCGAAAAGCCCTCGGCGATCCAGCATCTCGAGGAGATCATCGAGATGTCGGATGCCGTGATGGTCGCGCGCGGCGATCTCGGCGTCGAGATGCCGGCCGAGGACGTGCCGTCGATCCAGAAGCGCATCGTCCGCGAGGCGCGGCTGGCCGGAAAGCCCGTGGTCGTCGCGACCCAGATGCTGGAGAGCATGATCTCGGCCCCGACGCCGACCCGGGCCGAGGCCTCGGACGTGGCCACTGCCGTCTACGACGGCACCGATGCGGTGATGCTCTCGGCCGAGACGGCGACCGGCGCCTATCCCATCGAGGCGGTCTCGATGATGGACCGCATCTGCCGACGGGTGGAGCACGACCCCTCCTACCGGCTGGTGATGGATGCGCAGCATCCGGCCCCGCAGCGGACCTCGGCCGACGCGATCACGGCCGCGGCGCGCCAGGTCGCCTCGACCATCTCGGCGGCGGCGATCGTCACCTACACGACCTCGGGCTCGACCGCGCTGCGCGCCGCGCGCGAACGCCCCGAGGTGCCGATCCTGTGCCTGACCTCCGAAATGGGGACGGCGCGGCGCCTGGCGGTGAGCTACGGGGTGCACTGCGTGACCACGGGCGATGTCAGCAGCTTCGCCGAGATGGCGCAGAAGGCCTGCCGCATCGCCTTCAAGGACGGCATCGCGGCTGCGGGCCAGCGGCTGGTGATCACCGCCGGCATTCCCTTCGGGACGCCCGGGAACACGAACTCGCTGCGCATCGCCTGGGTCGAGGCGCAGTAGCGGCAGGTCCGCAGCGCCCCCTCACCCAACCGGTCCGGAGCGCCGCGAAGAAGGCTCCGTCACGAGATCCAGGGACGCGGCGCGCTATGCCGCCTGCGTCCTTGGTGACTCCGACGGCCGGCAATATTCTGGCTGGACAGGCTGCCGGCGCCGCCGCGAAGCAGGGACGCCAGGCACGTCCGATCCCCTTCATGCCGGCTCCGCCGCCCGTCTCCAGGAGGTCTTCCCATGGCGCTCTCCCGTCGCGGCTTCCTCGCAGCCACCGGCTTCGTCGCCGCCGGCACGGCCCTTTCCGGAGGCGCGGTCCCAGCCTTCGCCCTCGCGCCCATGGCGGGCGCCCCAATACCCGGCGCGATACGCCGCAAGGTCGGCTCGGTGGAGGTGACGGCCCTGCTCGACGGCTATATCGACATGCCTCCGGACTTTCTGGTCGGGGCCGACGGCGCGACCGTCGCGGCGCTGGCCTCGGCCGCGCATCAGAGCCCCGGGCCCCGGAGGACTCCGGTGAACGCCTATCTCGTGAATCTCGGCGACCGCCTGGTGCTCGTCGACGCCGGCACCTCCACCAGCATGGGGCCGACGCTCGGCCAGCTGCCGGCCGCGCTCGCAGCGGCGGGAGTTGGACCGGCCCAGGTGGACACGGTGCTGATCACCCATATGCACCCCGACCACATCGCCGGGGCGCTGACGCCGACCGGTCAGGCGCTGTTTCCGAACGCCGAGCTCGTGGTCACGGAAGCCGACTACGTATTCTGGCACGACGATTCGGTGATGAACCAGGCACCGTCGGAATTCCGGTCGTTCTTCCTGGGCGCACGGAACGCCGCCGCGGCTTATGCCGGACGCCTGCGGCGCATCGCCGGCGAGGGACAGGCCGTCGGCTCGATCCGTTCCGTGCCGCTGCCGGGGCATACGCCCGGGCATGCGGGGTTCGTCGTGGAGTCCGGCGGCGAGGCGCTGCTGATCTGGGCGGACACGGTCCATCTCGCGACCTATCAGTTCGCCCGGCCCGACTGGAGCATGAGCTTCGACGTCGATCCGCAGCAGGCCGCGCAGACGCGCAGGCGGATCTTCGACCGGGCCGCGGCCGACCGCGTGATGGTGGCGGGAATGCACATGCCCTTCCCGGGCTTTGGCCATGTCGTTCGCGAGGGGTCCGAATACCGTTTCGTCCCGGCGGAGTGGCCCTACGCGCTTTAGACGCCACGCCGCCGCTCAGAGCGCCTCGACCGCCTGCCAGAGCGTGCCCGCAGGGTCGGCCAGCATCTCCAGCACCGAGAAGTGGTCGCAGCCCGGCACCTCCAGGCAGCGGGCCGGCAGGCCGGCCGCGGCAATCTGGGTGGCGTAGTCCGCGGACTGGCGGCGGAACTCCGCGCTCTCGGCCCCGCCGACGGCGGCCACGAAGGGCACGGCCACGCGGTGCGGCCGCCGGACGGGGCTTTCCCGCTCCACGGTACCGGGGGTGATCTGCAGGGCCGGCTGCAGCCAGCTCCAGCGCAGCGGCTCCAGGTCGAAGAGGCCGCTGATCGCCACCGCGCCGCGGACCGGCGCCGCGGGGAGGCCGTAGTCGCGCTCCCAGGCGGTCTCCAGGAGACGTGCCGTCAGATGGCCGCCGGCGGAATGCCCGGACACGGTGATGCTGTCCCGGTCGCCGCCGAAGCTCGCCGCGTTCTCCCAGGTCCAGGCCAGCGCGCCGCGGACCTGGCGCACGATCTCCGGGATCGTCACCTGCGGACAGAGGGCGTAGTTGACGACCACGCAATGCTGGCCGCGCGCCAGCGGCGCCTCGGCGACGAAGCTGAAGTCGCGCGCCGACAGCGCGCGCCAGTAGCCGCCATGGATGAAGAGATGGATCGGCGCGCCGGACGTGCCGCAGGGGAAGACGTCGAGATATTCGGCCAGGGTCGGGCCGAAGCGAAGTCCGAGGCGGGGCGACGCGTTCGCGCGCAGCGCCTCGCTGCGCCGCGCCCAGCCGGCCATCACCTCGTCGATGCCGGCGACGGACAGGCGCGGGTTGTATTCGCGGTCGATGGCCTCCTGCGTGGCGAAGTCCCGGTACGGCATGCCTTCCCCTCTCCCCCTGCAGCCTCCCTGGCCCCCTACTCCGCGGCGGCGGCCTGGACCGCGGGCGCCGACCAGCCCGCACGGCCCTGTAGCTCCGCCGGAAGCGGCCCGCCCGTCGCCCAGTCCAGCAGCTCGACGGTATGGATCACCGGGATCTCCGTGCCCGAGGCGATCTGGGTCATGCAGCCGATGTTGCCGGTGGCGACGACCTGCGGCGACAGGCTTTCGATGTTGCGGACCTTGCGGTCGCGAAGCTGCCCCGCGATCACGGGCTGCAGCAGGTTGTAGGTTCCCGCGGATCCGCAGCAGAGATGCCCTTCCGGGATCTCGGCGACCTTGAACCCCGCGGCCTGGAGCAGGGCCTTGGGCTGCGTGCGCAGCCGCTGCCCGTGCTGCATCGAGCAGGCGGCGTGATAGGCCACCACCTGCCCCGTCAGGACGACCGGCTCCTTCAAGCCGATTCCGGCCAGCAGCTCGGTCACGTCCTTGGCGAGGCCCGCGATCCGCGCCGCCTTCGCGGCATAGGCGGCATCCTCGCGGAACATGTGTCCGTAGTCCTTCACCGTGGTGCCGCAGCCCGAGGCGTTGATCACCACCGCATCGAGCCCGCCGCGCTCGATCTCGCGGGTCCAGGCGTCGATGTTCCGGCGCGCCATGGCGTGCGAGCCCTGCCCGTCGCCCATGTGGTGGGTGATGGCGCCGCAGCAGCCCGCGCCCTCGGCCACCACGACCTCGATGCCGTGGCGGGTGAGCAGGCGCACCGTCGCCTCGTTGATTGCGGTGTTCAGGACCTGCTGAGCGCAGCCGTTCAGCAGCGCGACGCGCATGCGGCGCTGGCCCTCGGCGGGGATCGTCTGGGGCCGGTCCACGGCGCTCGGGCCCGGCAGGCGGCGCGGTGCCAGCTCCAGCATCGCGGCGAGCCGCGTCGGCAGCAGCCGGCGGAAGGGCCGCGCGGCCTGCGCGCCGATCAGCGCCATCCGGAAGAGCCAGGGGCGCGGCAGCAGGATCCGCAGCATCAGGCGCTGCAGGCGGTCCGGCAGCGGCCGCGCGTGCGTCTCCTCGATATAGGCCCGGGCGTGGTCGATCAGGTGCATGTAGTGCACGCCCGAGGGGCAGGTCGTCATGCAGGACAGGCAGGACAGGCAGCGGTCCAAGTGCTTGACCACGCTGTCAGGCGCGGGCTTGCCGCCCTCCAGCATGTCCTTGATCTGGTAGATGCGCCCGCGCGGGCTGTCGAGCTCGTCGCCCAGCAGGACATAGGTCGGGCACGTCGCCGTGCAGAAGCCGCAATGAACGCAGCGCCGCAGGATCTGCTCGGATTCCCGCATCTCCGGATCGGCGAGCTGTGCGAGCGTGAAGTTCGTCTGCATGTGGTCCTCAGATCCCCGCGGTCATTCGTCCGGGGTTCAGGATGTCCCGTGGGTCGTAGGTCTGCTTGACGCGGGCCGACAGCGCCGCGAGAGCCGGCGCCTGCGGATGGAAGACCGGCACCGCCGTGCGAACGGCCTCGGGCGCGCGCAGCAGCGTCGCATGGCCCTCGCCGCCGACGGCAGCACGGACCGCGGCTGCGCCAGCGTCACCCGCGGGATCGGTGCCCAGCCAGATCAGCCCGCCGCCCCAATCGTAATACCCTTCCGCGCCCAGGCGCGCGGCCAGCTCGCCCAGCACGGCCGGGCCGCGCCTGGGTGCGACCGAGATTCGCCAGACCGCCCGCTCGGGCCGTGCCACGAACGGCGCAACGTCCCTGACGGCGCGCCAGAATGCGGCGGACGCCCCACCTTCGAGCGCCGCGGTCGCGGCCTTCCCGCCCAGCGCCTTCTCGAGCAGGCCGGCCCTGTAGGCGACCGAGGGCGCGAAGCCTTCGAGCCGGATGGCCGTGACCGCCGCGCCCTGCTCGGCCGCGCCGGGGATCCCCGCGGCCATGGCCGCCGGGAGATGCGCGGCTCCCGCGACCTCGTGCGGGCTGCAGAGCGCCGACGACAAGGCCTGGATCGCCGCCGCGTCATCGAGGCCCAGCAGCAGCAGCGTGCGCTCGTGCTCGGGGGCCGGCAGCACCTTCAGCGTCACCTCGGTGAGCGCGACCAGCGTGCCCCAGGCACCCGTGAACAGCTTGGGCAGGTCGTAGCCCGTGACGTTCTTGACGACGCGCCCGCCGGCCTTGAACAGCTCGCCATGGCCGCTGACCGCCCGGCACCCCAGCACGTGGTCGCGCGCGGCCCCGGCCTTGATGCGCCTCGGTCCCGACAGGTTCGCGGAAACGACCCCGCCCAGCGTCTGGGTCCCTGCCGGCCGGCCGAACAGCGGGCCGGGATCGGCGGGCTCGAAGGCGAGCTGCTGGCGCCGCGCGGCGAGCGTGGCCTCGATCTCGGCCAGCGGCGTCCCCGCCGCAGCGGAGAGCACGAGTTCCTCGGGCTCGTAGAGGGAGATCCCGCGCAGTCCCGAGAAGTCTAGCCTGTGCGCGGCCTGGACCGGGCGCCCGATGGCGCGCTTGGTGCCGCCGCCGACGAGTTCCACCGGCTGCTCCTCGGCGACGGCCCAGCGCAGGACCTCGTGCGCCTGGGCCTCGGTCGCGGGCTTCAGCACGGACGGGCCCGTGGGGGCGCCGTCCTGTGCGGGGGTTTGGACGCTCGTCATGACCTCAGAACCGCGGGATGTCCGGGAACGGGATCTGGCCGCGATGGACGTGCAGGCGGCCCATCTCGGCGCAGCGGTGGAGCTGGGGGAAGACCTTTCCGGGGTTCAGCAGCCCGTCGGGGTCGAAGGCGCATTTCAGCCGTTGCTGATGCGTCAGATCCTCGGGCTGGAACTGGTAGGGCATCAGGTCGCGCTTCTCGACGCCGACGCCGTGTTCGCCGGTCAGGACCCCGCCGACATCCACGCAGAGCTTCAAGATGTCGGCCCCGAACGCCTCGGCCTTCTCGATCTCGCCCGGACGGTTCGCATCGTAGAGGATCAGCGGGTGCAGGTTGCCGTCGCCGGCATGGAAGACGTTGGCGACGCGGAGCCCGTGGCGCTGCGACATCTCGGTCATGGCGCGCAGGACCCGCGGCAGCTCCTTGCGCGGGATCGTCCCGTCCATGCAGAGATAGTCGGGCCCGATCTGGCCGACGGCGGGAAAGGCCGACTTGCGCCCGGCCCAGAAGGTCAGCCGCTCCTCCTCGGAGCTGCTGACGCGGGCATAGGTTGCCCCGCAGCCGCGGGCGATGCGCTCGACCTCGGCGATCAGGTGGTCGACCTCGGCCTCGGGCCCGTCCAGCTCCACGATCAGGAGCCCGTCCACATCCAGCGGATAGCCGGCATGGACGAAATCCTCGGCGGCGTGGATCGCCGGCCGGTCCATCATCTCCATTCCGCCGGGGATGATCCCCGCGGCGATGATCTCGGCCACGCACTGCCCGCCGCCCTCGACGGTGGGAAAGCCCAGGAGCAGCGCGCGGGCCGTCTCGGGCTTGGGAAGGATTCGGACGGTGACCTCGGTCACCACGCCCAGCAGGCCCTCGGACCCCGTCACCGCGGCCAGCAGGTCGTAACCCTCGGAATCCAGGTGCTTGCCGCCAAGCCGGACGACCTCGCCGTTCATCAGCACCATCTCGACGCCGAGGACGTTGTTGGTCGTCAGGCCGTATTTCAGGCAGTGCACGCCGCCCGAGTTCTCGGCGACGTTGCCGCCGATGGTGCAGGCGATCTGGCTGGACGGGTCGGGCGCGTAATAGAAGCCGCGATGGGCCACGGCCGTGGTGATGCCCAGGTTCGTGACGCCGGGCTGCACGCGCACGCAGCGGTCCTCCCAGTCGATCTCCAGGATTCGGTTGAACTTGGACATGCCCAGCAGCACGCCGTCGGCCAGCGGCAGGGCCCCACCCGAGAGCGATGTGCCGGCGCCGCGGGGAACAACCTTGACCCCGGCCTCGTGGCAGAACCTCAGCACCTCGGAGACCTGCTCCGTCGTGCTCGGCAGCACGACGACCAGCGGCATCTGGCGGTAGGCCATCACACCGTCGGATTCGTAGGCGCGCAGCTCGTCGGCATCGACGATCACGCCCTCGCCGGGAACGATGCGGCGCAGGGCCCCGATCAGCTCGACGCGCCGCGCCAGCACCGCGGCATCCGGCTTCGGCATTTCCATGCCGGTTCTCCTGGCAGGGACAAGTGGTATTACCAATTACCGGCTACAGGTAGCACCGCCCGGCCCGTGCAGGCAATCGCGCAACGGTGGGCACGGCAACCCGGCGATCACGCGGGGAGTTGCCGCCCCGTCCGCGACGCCCGCTGAAGATCGGCATGGCAAACAAAATGCTTGCAGCTGCGCCCGCGCGATTCCATTCTGTTTCCGTGCAGGAAACACCCAGGAAACCCGGACGTGGAAGAACTCGGCGCGAGCCTCAGAAGACTCCGGATGGAAGCCGGGCGCAGCCTGGCCGAAGCCGCGGATCTCGCCGAGGTCACCAAGGGGTACTTGTCCAAGGTCGAGTCGGGAAAGGCGATCCCGTCCATTGCGATCATCCAGCGCCTTGCCAGTGCCTATGGCGTGCGCCCGGGCGACATCTTCAACGACGCCGGCGAAAACCCACACTTTTCGCTGATCCGGTCCGGCGAGAGGCGGGCGGTCAACCGCGACGGAACAGAGCTCGGCTACGTCTTTGAATCTGTGGGCTACCGCATGCGCGACCGTCAGGCCGAGGTCTTCGTCCTGACCATGCCGCCCGTCGCCCCGGGGCCGAAGCTGCTCTACCGGCACAAGGGGCAGGAGATCTTCTTCGTGCTCGAAGGCCGCGTCCGGTGGCTCTACGCCGGCGCCGAATACGTCCTGGAGGCCGGGGACTGCGTGTATTTCGACGCCGCGATCGAGCACCGCGGCGAAGCGGAAGGAAAGGACACGGCCAAGGCGCTCGTCGTCATCCTGCCGCCCGCCCAGCCGCGGCCCTGAATCCGAAGACCAACCAAGAGACGAACCAAAGGGAAAGGGAGAGCACCATGAAGTCGATCATCCACAGGCGCGCCGCCCTCAAGGCTATCGGCCTCGGGACCGCCGGGGCGGCGGCCGCGACGCTTGCGGCGCCCGCCCTCGCGCAGGAGACCGTGACCTGGCGCATGCAGGCGCTCTGGGACGGCGGGACGACGCCGCAGAAGTTCGAGGAGCGGTTCGTGCAGCGTGTCGGCGAACTCACCGGCGGCCGCTTCAAGATCCAGCTGTTCGCCGCCGGCCAGATCGTGCCCGCGAACCAGATGTTCGACGCCGTCCGGGGCGGCGCCTTCCAGCTCATGAAGACCTTCGACGGCTACGAGGCCGGGAAGATCCCCGCGCTGGCCTTCACCAGCACGGTTCCCTTCGGCTTCCCCGACCCCGACCAGTTCGAGGCCTGGTTCTACGAGCTCGGCGGGCTCGACCTGGCGCGGCAGGCCTACGGGCAGGCGGGGCTCGTCTACGTCGCCCCGACCGTCTACGGGGCCGAGCCCATCCACTCCAAGGTCCCGATCCGCAAGGTCGCCGACATGAGCGGGAAGAAGGGCCGCTTCGTCGGGCTCGCCTCCACCGTGATGGGCGCCCTCGGCGTCTCGGTCACGCCGCTGGCGACGGGCGAGGTCTACTCGGCGCTCGACAAGGGCCTGATCGACATTGCCGACCGCGGCGACCTGACCGCGAACCTCGAGGCGGGCCTGGCCGAGGTCGCCAAGCACATCGTGATGCCCGGCCCCCACCAGCCGACCACGGCCACCAGCTACGTCGCGAACCGGGGCGCCTACGAGAAGCTTCCGGCCGAGTTCAAGGCGGCGCTCGCCGTCGCCGCCCGCGAGATCTCCTCGTCCCTGCGCCAGCACATCATGGTCCAGGACGTGAAGGCCATCGCGGCCTACAGGTCCAAGGGCGTCGAGGTCGTCTCGCTGGATGCCGCGGATGTCCAGCAGGCCCGCGTCAAGGCGCAGGAGGCCTGGAAGGCGGCCGCGAAGAACGAGCCGATCGCGACCAAGGTGCTCGACAGTCAGGTCGCCTTCATGAAGCAGCTCGGGCTGCTCGCCTGAGCCGGAACGGCAAGCCGGGGCGCGCTCGACCGGTGCGCCCCGGCCGCTTTCCCCTGGCCGCTTTCCCCTGGCCGCATTCGCTGGGCCCATTCGAGGTGTCGCCATGCCACCCATCGCCAGCCACTACGTGCGCGCGGTCACGGCGCTCAACCGCACGCTCTTCCGCATCGCTGCGGCCCTGATGTTCGTCGTCGTCCCCGTGATGCTCTACGAAGTCGTGGCGCGCTATGCCTTCGATGCGCCGACCACCTGGGGAATGGAACTCGCAACGCTGCTGTTCGGGCCGTATTTCCTGCTCGGCGGCCCCTATCTGCTGCACCTGCACGGGCACGTGAACCTGGATCTCGTCCGGCGCGCGCTGCCGCTGCGCTGGAACCGGATCTTCGAGCTGATGAACCAGCCCGTCATCATCCTGTTCTGCGGGATCCTTCTCTACTACTCCTGGCCCCTCGCCATGCAGGCCTGGGAGTTCGGCGAGACGTCCTTCTCAGCCTGGAACCCGCCGATCTGGCCGCTGAAATTCGCGATCCCCGTCTCCGTCGTCCTGATGGCCGCGCAGAGCTTCGCCGAGTTCCTGCGCGTGCTCTTCGGCGAGACGGCGGCGATCGTCCAGGAGCCCCCTGCGGCGGAGATCGCGGCATGACCCCCACCGCCATCCTGATCGCCATGTTCGGCGGCCTGACCGTCTTCATGCTGACGGGGCTGCCCATCGCCTTCGTGCTCGGCGGCCTGTCGCTGCTGTTCACGGTTACGCTGTGGAACGCGGACGCCGTCGTGATCCTGGTTCTCCAGATCTTCGACACCATGCGGTCCGAGGCCCTGCTGGGCATCCCGCTCTACATCCTGATGGCGAGCGTCCTGCAGCGCTCCGGCGTGATCGAGGATCTGTACGGGGCCATGGAGAAGTGGTTCGGCCGGGTGCGCGGGGGCCTTGCCATCGGGACCGTCGTGATCTGCGTGATCATGGCCGCCATGACGGGCGTGGTCGGCGCGGCGGTCACGGCGATGGGCGTGCTCGCGCTGCCCGAGATGCTGCGCCGCAAATACGACCCGCGGCTCGCCACGGGGACGATCTGCGCGGCCGGCACGCTGGGGATCCTGATCCCGCCATCGGTCCTGACGATCGTCTACGCCGTCACCGCCCAGGTCTCGATCGGCAAGATGCTGATCGCCGGCATCGTCCCGGGCGCCATCCTGGCAGGGCTCTACATCGCGTACATCGTCGCAGTCTCGTATCTGCGCCCCGGCCTCGTCCCGCCGGGATCGGGCGAGCGCATCCCCATGAGCGAGAAGCTGCGGAGCCTCCGCTCGCTCGTCCTTCCGGCCATGCTGATCGTCATGATCCTGGGCTCGATCTTCTTCGGGATCGCCACACCCACCGAGGCGGCGGCGGTGGGCGTCGTGGGTGCGATGATCGCGGCCGCGCTGCGCCGCCAGCTGACCATCGAAAACCTGGCCCATTCGGCGAAGGAGACGCTGAAGGCGACGTCGATGATCCTGTGGATCACCATCGGCGCGAAGGCCTATGTCGCGATCTTCACCGGGCTCGGCGGCGCCGACACGCTGCTGGGCCTGATCCGCGACCTGGACATGCACCCTTACGTGATCCTGGCCGTGATGATGCTGATCCTGATCTTCCTCGGCACCGTATTGGACGAGATCGGCATCATCCTGCTCACCGTGCCGGTGTTCCTGCCGATCGTGCGGCATCTCGGCTTCGACGAGGTCTGGTTCGGCGTGCTCTACGCCGTGACGATCCAGATGGGCTACATCAGCCCGCCCTTCGGCTACACGCTCTTCTACATCAAGGGCACGCTGCCGCCGCATATCGGCATGGACACGGTCTATCGCGGCATCACGCCCTTCTTCGCCCTGCAGGTGCTCGGCCTTCTGATCTGCGCCGCGCTGCCGGGCCTCGTCACCTGGCTCCCCCGACTCATGGTCGGCGGCTGAGCCCCCCTTGCCTTCCGGAGACATCACCCGTGACCGATCGTACCAAGACTTCCCGCATCCCCGGCTTCCACAAGAAGTCGCCGAAGGAACGCCTCGACCTCGTCGCCGATTTCGCGGGGCTCGACGGCGAGACCGTCGGGCACCTCTCGGACATGGGGAACCTCGACCCGCACCTGGCCGATCACCTGATCGAGAACGTCATCGCCACGATGAACGTGCCGGTCGGGATCGCGACCAACATGCGCATCGACGGCGAGGATGTCCTGATCCCCATGGCGACCGAGGAATCATCGGTCGTCGCCGCTGTCTGCAACGCCGCGCGCCAATGCTACGACAGCGGCGGCTTCACGACCTCGATGTCGGGGTCGCTGATGATCGCGCAGATCCAGCTCGTCGGGGCCTCGGCGCCCCACGAGGCCCGCATCCGGATCCTGGAGCGGCGGGACGAGATCAAGGAGATCTGCGATGCCTGTGATCCCGTCCTGGTGAAGCTAGGCGGCGGCTTCAGGGATCTCGAGGTGCGCATCGTCGATTCCCTCGGCGGACCCATGGTGGTGACGCACCTGATCGTCGACACGCGCGACGCGATGGGCGCCAACGCCGTGAACACCATGGCCGAGAAGCTGGCGCCCCATGTCCAGGAATGGACCGGCGGACGGGTCTATCTGCGCATCCTCTCGAATCTGGCCGACCGCCGGCTCGCGCGCGCCCGGGCCACCTGGACGGCCGAGGCCATCGGCGGGGCGGAGGTCCGTGACGGCATCGTGAGCGCCTACCACTTCGCGCATGCGGACCCGTACCGGGCGGCGACCCACAACAAGGGAATCATGAACGGCATCTCGGCCGTGGTCCTTGCGACCGGCAACGACACCCGCGCGATCGAAGCCGGCGCCCATGCCTATGCGGCGCGGGACGGCCATTACGGCAGCCTGACCCGGTGGGAGGTGACGCGCGAGGGGCATCTTGCGGGTACGATCGAGGTGCCGATGGCGGTCGGCCTTGTCGGCGGCGCGACCAAGCTGCATCCGACCGCCCGCGCGAACCTGCGGATCCTGGGCGCGACCTCGGCGGACCGGCTCGCCCGGATCATCGCGGCGGTCGGCCTCGCGCAGAACTTCTCGGCGCTGAAGGCGCTGGCGACCACGGGCATCCAGAAGGGCCACATGGCCCTGCACGCCCAGAACATCGCCATGATGGCCGGCGCGGTCGGCGAGGAGATCGACAGGGTCGCCGCCATCATGGTCGAGCGCGGTACCGTGCGCGTGGACGTGGCCGAGGCGGAGCTCCGCAGGCTGCGCGGCTGAGAACCCTACGCGGCCGGCGCAGGCTGCGCGGCTGAGAACCCTACGCGGCCGGCGCAGGCACCGCGCGCCGGCCGCTCAGAGCTCGCGGGCGATCCCCTGCTTGATTCCGGCGATGGCGGCTTCGTCGCGGCGGTAGAAGGTCCATTGCTTGAGCCGCCGGGCCCTGACGAAACCGGCCTCGGCGAGGATCTTCAGATGCTCCGTGGCGGTTGGCTGGCTGACGCCGAGCTTCTCCGCGATCAGCACCACGCAGACGCCGTCCTCCACCAGGTCGCCATCGGCCTGGGGCGGGAAATGCGCGGCAGGGTCCTTGAGCCAGGACAGGATCCGCACGCGCTTGTCGCTGGCGAGAGCCCGGGCCGTCTTGACAAGATCCATATAGGGATTTTCCTATATCCCTATGAACCAGTCAAGCGAGGGGGCTCCGATGGACCGGACCGTGGAACGCGCCGAGATTGCCGAGGTGGAGCGCATGATCCGCCCCCATATCCGCCGGACGCCGGTGATCGAGGTCGATCCCCGGGACCTCGGCGCCACCGCCGGCTCGCTGCACCTGAAGCTGGAGTTCCTGCAGCATTCGGGCTCGTTCAAGGCGCGCGGCGCCTTTGCCAGCTTGCTGACCAACCCGGCCCCACCGTCCGGCGTGGCTGCGGCGTCGGGCGGGAATCACGGCGCCGCGGTCGCATTCGCCGCCATGACGCTGGGGGTCAGCGCCCGGATCTTCGTCCCGAGCATCGCCTCGCCCGCAAAGCTCGCCCAGATCCGAAGCTACGGTGCGGAGCTGGTGGTCGGCGGCGAGCGTTATGCCGACGCCCTGGCCGCCAGCGAGGAATGGGTGGAGCGCTCGGCCGCCGCCGCGATCCATGCCTTCGACCAGCCCGGCACGCTGCTGGGCCAGGGAACCGTAGGGCTGGAGCTGGAGGATCAGGCGCCGGATATCGACACGCTGCTCGTCGCGGTGGGCGGTGGCGGGCTGATCGGCGGGATCGCAGCCTGGTACGCGGGCCGCATCCGGGTCGTCGGGGTGGAGCCGCGAACCGCGCCGACCCTCACCCGGGCGCTGGAGGCCGGGGAGCCCGTGGACGCCGAGGCGGGGGGCATCGCCGCCGATTCGCTGGCGCCGAGGCGCGTGGGCAGGCTGGTCTTCCCGATCGCGAGGCGCCTCGTGGCCGGCACGGTGCTGGTCGAGGACGCGGCCATCGCCGAGGCCCAGAAGGCGCTGTGGCGCAGCCTGCGAGTCGTCGTCGAGCCCGGTGGCGCGGCGGCTCTCGCCGCCCTGGCGTCGGGCGCCTACCGCCCGGGGCCAGGCGAGCGTGTCGCCGTGTTGCTGTGCGGCGCCAACACCACCGCCGTCGACTTCGACCGCTGATGTCTCCGACTGCCGAGACGGGCCGGAAAAGCAAAACCGCGCCCGAAAGGCGCGGCCGTGAACCACCATGCAGGCCCGTTGCCGGGCCAGCCGGTCAGCCCTGGCGGGCCTTGAAGCGGGGGTTCTGCTTGTTGATGACGTAGACGCGGCCCTTGCGGCGGATCACGCGGCAAGCCTTGTGCCGGGTCTTCATCGACTTCAGCGAGTTGACGATCTTCATCGTGGCGGTCCTGGTGAAGCACTGGCGGAACGGAGCGCGGAACATATGGGGGCGCCCCGTCCCTGTCAACCGCAACCGGATCGATCCCGGCCGGAGAGCCTCCATGGCTCCCCGATGCCTCTCCCGCGGCGGCCGCGCTCAGGTGCCGGCGCCGTCGTTGAACTTCAGCGCGAAGAACCTATAGCAGCGCAGCCCGTCCTGCAGCGCCGCGACACGGCGCGCCCAGAGCTCCACCTCGTCCATCACGGCGACCTTGGTCTCGTGGTCCAGCGCATGCTTCTCCAGGAAGCCTGTGAGCGTCTGGATCGCGGTGATCACGAGATGGCGGTGCTTGTCCGTGATGTCCTCGGTGATGCGGATGTCGAGGTTTCGCTGCTGGAGCGAGTTGACGACCTCCGCGACGGTCTTCGGGTACGGCGTCATGGGCTCGTGGTCCACCCATGACTTCAGCGGAGCCCCGCCGACCCCGGGGGTCTCCAGCACGTAGTCTGTGAACAGGAGCTGCCCGCCCGGCTTCATAGCCGCCTCGATGGCGTCGGTGATGCCCTCGCGGTTCTTCACGAAGACGAGGAATTCCTTGGAGAAGACGCAGTCAAAGCGCTTGCTGAGCTTCGGCGTCTCTGGATCGTACCGGGTGATCGGCGCCTGCTTGGCGAGGCCCGCGGCCACCGAGCGGAGCTGCGCGGCCTCCGCGAGAACGGGCGAGGATTCCAGCCCCGTGACCCAGCACCCGTAGGTCTTCGCCATCAGGCGCGTCGCGCCGCCGAGCCCGGCCGAGAGGTCGAGCACGCTCATCTTGGGGTTCAGCCCCAGCGGCTTCAGCAGGTAGGGGAGGAAGTCGTCGCCGCCGGGCGTCGCGAAGCCCTTGCCCCAGATCTTCTCCGCGACCTCGATGCGGTTCGCGGTCCAGAGCGGCTTTCCGAAGCGGCTGGTGTTGGCCTTCTGCTCCTCGGCCGAGAGCGCCCGTGCAGGAGCGGCAGCCTTGGACGGTGCCTCCGGCTCCGCCTCCGGCTTCTTCTCGGGCAGGACGTAGCCCTCCCACCAGGCGTGGAAGCGCTTGCGCCAATCCGGACCGGTTCGCGATTCCTCGCTCATCTGCCTTGGACCGCCGGTTTCGCCATCCCTAGACACTTATGCGAGGCCGCGTCGGCGTTCAACGGAAAACCGGCCGATCGGGTTAGCGCGTCGGTATAGGCGGACTCTTTCCGGCCCCATCTGCTTGCGATATAAGTCGGAAATTAACCGTACTCGCGGATCCTCAGTGGATCCGACCACGCGCAGGCCCGAGGACCGCCATGGCAACCCGCGTTCGCGAAGACTACCGGAGCCTGACGGGGCCGGAGAAGGCATCCATCATGCTGCTCGCCCTCGGCGAGGAGCACGCGGCGAAGCTCTTCGGCTACATGGACGACGAGGAGATCCGCGAGCTTTCACAGGTCATGGCCAATCTCGGCACGGTCAGCGCCAACATCATGGAGCGGCTGTTCGTCGAGTTCGCCGAGCAGATCTCCAGCACCGGCTCGCTGGTCGGCACCTACGACACGACCGAGCGCCTTCTGATGAAGGTGATGGACAGGGACAAGGTCGAGGCGATCATGGAGGATATCCGTGGTCCCGCCGGCCGGACCATGTGGGACAAGCTCGGCAACGTCAACGAGCAGGTGCTCGCGAACTACCTCAAGAACGAGTACCCGCAGACCGTCGCCCTCGTTCTCTCGAAGGTGAAGGCCGACCACGCCGCCCGCGTCCTCGGCCTGCTGCCCGAGAGCTATGCGATGGAGGTCGTCATGCGCATGCTGCGCATGGAGCCCGTCCAGAAGGAGGTGCTGGACCAGGTCGAGCGCACGCTGCGCACCGAGTTCATGGCGACCCTCGCCCGCACCAGCCGGCGCGACGCGCACGAGATGATGGCCGAGATCTTCAACCATCTCGACCGCAACACCGAGAACCGCTTCATCACCGCCCTCGAGGAGCGGAACCGCGACAGCGCCGAGCGCATCAAGGCGCTGATGTTCACCTTCGAGGATCTTTCGAAGCTCGATCCCGCCGGCGTCCAGACGCTCCTGCGCGTCGTGGACAAGTCCAAGCTGGCGCTGGCGCTCAAGGGTGCGTCCGAGCAGCTTCGCGACCTGTTCTTCACCAACATGTCCGAGCGCGCGGCGAAGATCCTGCGCGAGGACATGGCCGCCATGGGCCCGGTCCGCGTGCGCGACGTGGACGAGAGCCAGATGTACATGGTCCAGCTCGCCAAGGACCTGGCCGCGCGCGGCGAGATCGTCCTGTCCGAGGGCAAGGGCGAGGACGAGCTGATCTACTGACGCCTCGGCGGCAGGGATGCCCCCTGCCGCCGGACGCCTTCGGCTCAGCCGGTCCAGGACGCGCATTTCGACCGGGACTTCGGCCGCCACGCCGCATCGCCGCGGAAGGTCCCGACGATCGTATCGTAGTCCCAGGGCCCCCTGGACTGCGCCGGCGACTTGACCTGCAGCAGGTACATGTCGTGCTCCATCAGGCCGTAGCCGCGGATTCGGCCGTTCTGAAGGGAGACGTCGTTGAACGTCGTGCCCCTGAGCCGCGCCATCACCCCGTCGCCGTCGTCGGTGCCGGCGGCCTCGACCGCCGCCAGGTACTGGAAGGCGGCCGAATAGTCGCCGGCGTGCAGCAAGGACGCCATCCTGTCGAAGCGCGCGAAGAAGCGCTGGCTCCAGGCGCGCGTCGCCTCGTCGCAGTCCCAGTACCAGCTGTCGGGGTGGTACATGCCCTGGGCCTGCTCCAGGCCGAGTTCGTGCACCTCGTCGATGAAGGCGAGCAGCCCCGCGATTCGCATCGACTTCGCGGGATCGAGCCTGTTCGCATCGCGAACCGCGGCGACGAGGGTGGAATGGCCGCTGGCGAGCCCGAGCACCTGGGCGCCGCTGCGCTGGGCGCGCCCGATGGCGGCGGAGAAATCCGTGGCGCCGTGCGCGTGCCGCTCCGTGCCCAGGACGGTGCCGCCGGCGGCCTCGACGGCCGCCGCGGTCTCGTTCTCGAGCTCATGCCCGAAGGGATAGTCGCCCGTGAGGATGTACCAGCTCCTGCCGCCCGCCGCGGTGACAGCGGCGCCGGCCACCTTTGACAGGGCCGTGGTGTCGTAGGCCCACTGGACCGTGTAGGGCGAGCATTTCTCGTTCGTATGCTCCGCCCCGCCGGCCGAGACGACGAGGAACGGCTTCCTGGTCTCCCGGGCGACCTCCGCCATGGCGAGGCTCGTGTCGGTGTTGACGCCGCTGATCAGGACGTCGACGCCCTCCTCCGTGAGCCACCGGCGCGCCATGGCGGCGGCGAGCTCGGGATGGTTCTCGTGGTCGCCGGCCAGCACCTCGACACGCCTGCCTGCAACCGTCCCGCCCCGGTCGGCAACGGCCATCTCGATCGCGGCCGCGCCCGCAGGCCCGTCCACGGAGGCGTAGGGGCCTGAGAGGTCGGTGATGAAGCCGATGCGGACGGCATCGCCCGAGATCGCGGTTCCCGTCCCGGACACGGCGGGCGCGGCGCATGCGGACAGGGCAAGGGCGCCCGCGGCACGAAGAAGCGACATGGACCTGGTCTCCATGGAACAAGCCACCGGAATCGGTAGTGATTGCGGCTCGGCGGGACGCCCGCCGAAGACGTTCACATAGCTCGGTTGTGCCGGGGCCCCGGCGGTATACCGATCGTCCGGCTTCCTTGCACGATTCCGTCCGGCATCCGGGAATGCCGAACCGTGCCGCGATGCGGAGGCCGCCCCCCCCCCCCCCCCCGAGGGAACAACGGTGGGGCACGCGGTCCCGATTGCGGGTCCTTCCGCAATCAAAACTCCCAATTTCCAGGACGATTCGTTTGTACGACGCACGAACCTATGTGCGCTGGCGCGCCGTGGCATGTCCAAACAGGCGGTGCACCAGGAATTCGGCAGGCCTAGATTCTCCATCGGCATGATACATACCGGTGGAGAGACGATCATGATCTTGCATGTCTCCGACAAGAGCGCGATGCAATCTCGTCACGACCGGAGCGCGTTTTCGCCAAACGGTCTTCTCGACTGCCTGATGCGCTGGAGCCTCCGGCGCGGCGAGGCGGCCAGTGCCGAGCTTGCGGCCGTGGCGACAGCCACCCTGCCCGTGGCCGCACGTTCCGACGTGCCGTTCCTGCTGAATATCGGCCTTCAGGCGGCCTGAGCGGGCCACGGCAAGGCCGCCGGTAGCCGATCCGGCGCCGGCTGGACTGAGGGAGGACGGCCTTGCCTCAGGGCTCGATGGAGCCGCCTTCGTACAAGCAACTCGAGCGCGAGGTATGTACGACCAAGCCACGCGAGAGGCGGCACGTGACGATTCGATAGTCAATCGAGTGATCCGAGAAGCGATAATCGATCCGGAGATTATTGGGAACAATAAACCTTGCCTGGCGCAGGTCATTTGGTCCGGAGCATCGCTGGGGCATAACGTATACAGTACTATAGTACCCCGGCGTAAGAAGCAGGCAGTTCACGCGGCCAGCGGGGTTCATTGGAGCTGTTCTGGCCTCAACTTGCTCCAGCCTTTCATCTCTAAGTGGGACGCGCAGGATCGCGCCTTCCGACCGACACTGCGGAAGCGGAGACCAATACACGATCTTCTCGGCGGCCCCTCCACCGAGCCTCGCCTGCAGGCATGACACGAGCGCGTCGGGAGGAGACGCTTGGCACGAACTCAGCAGTCCGGCGAAGAGTAGCAATGCGAGCGGGGAACGCATGAACGCCTCCTGCTGGGGACAGGAGCATTCTACTCCCTTTGCGCGAGCAGGTGTCCAGGTGACACCACTTGGGCCAGAGACACAGCAGGCTGCCTAGCCCCCTCTTCCACCCCGCCGAAGAGCGCGTTTCAGGCGGCGGCGGTCGTCCCCGCGGCGAGAAGCGCGACGAAATCGGCGAAGCGGTCGCCCTGGATCACGACATGGTCGCGCAGCGCGCGCTCGGCCCGGTCGCCATCCATGGCGATGATGGCGTCGATGACGGCCTCGTGCTCGGCGAAGGACGTGACCATCCTGTTCCGCACCCGGAGCTGGAGCCGCCGGTAGGGCTTCAGGCGCCGGTGCAGCGTGGTGCACTGCTCGGCCAGGAAGGCGTTGTGGCTGGCGGCGTAGATCGCCAGATGGAACATCTCGTTCTCGTAGTAGTAGGCGTCCGCATCGCCGGCCTGCACCGCTTGGCGGCAGGCCTCATGGGCGCGCAGCAGCGCCTGGCGGTCCTCCTCCGTATGGCGGCGGGCAGCCAGCCGCCCCGCAACCCCTTCCAACCCCGCCATCACCTCGAACATCTGCACGAGCCGCTCCGTGCCGAGTTCGGCGACCACCGCGCCCCGCCGGGGCCGGATCTCCACAAGGCCGGCCGTTTCCAGCTGCCGCAGGGCCTCCCGGATGGGTGTGCGCGAGACGCCGAAACGCTTGGCGAGCGAGACCTCGTCCAGACGCTGCCCCGGTAGCAGGGATCCCGTCAGGATCGCGTTCTCCAGTTCGTCGCGCAGCCGGGCCTTGGTGGCTTCCGGAAGAACTCGCGGCATGTACGCATGCTCCAAATTCTTGTATACAAAATCATTGACGATGCCGCCATGGCTTGGGTTTATAATGCAAGGACCCGCCGATCGTCTGCAAGCACAGCGATCCGCAGGCTCCATGTGGGGCCCTCTCCGTGCCGTGCGGCCCGGCGGCCCTCACCGACCCGCAGCGGAAGGCAGCCGCGTCATGAGACTGGAGGCCACGAATTCCTTCTTCGCCGATCTTCTGGGATCCATCGCCGAGCGCGGCAGGGCGCTCCTGCGCCGCAGCGACGTGCCCGGGCGGATGGCCGATCCCGAAGCCGATCTCGTCGCGCTCTGCGAGGCGCTCCTCTCAGGGCGCGGCGAGGCGTCCGGCGTCGCCCTGGCCGGCGAGATCCTGGCCCGCTGGCGCACGCTTCAGGACGAGGGGCGGCGGGACTTCCTGACGGTGCTGGCCGAGCGCTTCGGCCCGGACCGCGCCAGGCTCGACCGCGCCATCGACGCCTACCGCGCCGAGCCCGACGCGCGCGCCACGCTCGAACTTCACAACGCCGCCGAACCCAGGCGGCAGGAGCTCATCAGGCGCCTGAACCTCGCGCCGTCCGGGACCGAGACGCTGGTCCGGATGCGCGAGGTGCTCCTGCGGCACCTGGCGTCTCACCCCGATCTTTCCGCGCTGGACGCCGACTTCGCCCATCTCTTCGGATCCTGGTTCAACCGCGGCTTCCTCGTGCTGCGCCGGATCGACTGGACCACGCCGGCCAACATCCTCCAGAAGATCATCCGCTACGAGGCGGTCCACACGATCCGCGACTGGGACGACCTGCGCCGCCGCCTGGAGCCCGACGACCGGCGGTGCTTCGCGTTCTTCCATCCGCAGCTCGTCGACGACCCGCTGATCTTCGTCGAGGTCGCCCTGACCAACGGGATTCCCGCGACGATCGGCTCGCTGCTCGCCGAGAACCGGGCACCCATCGCGGCCGACACGGCCGACACCGCCGTCTTCTACTCGATTTCCAACTGCCAGGACGGGCTGCGGGGCGTCTCGTTCGGAAATTTCCTGATCAAGCAGGTGGCCGAGGATCTCAAGCGCGAGCTGCCGGGCCTGACAACCTTCGCGACGCTGTCCCCGGTTCCCGGCTTCGCCGCCTGGCTGGACCGCGAGCGTCGCGCCGAGACCTCCGTCCTGCCGGAAGAGATCAAGGCCGCCCTCTCCGTCCTCGACGAGGACGGCTGGCATCGGGACGAGGATCGGCGCGATGGCGTGCGTGGCGCCGTTCTCGCCGCCGCCGCGGGATACCTGCTCGATGCCAGGACCGCGTCGGGCAAGCCAGTCGACCCGGTCGCCCGCTTCCATCTCGGCAACGGCGCAAGGCTCGAGCGACTCAACTTCCTGGGCGACACCTCGTCCAGGGGGCTCCGCCAAGCCCACGGGCTGATGGTCAACTACCTCTACAAGCTCGACGAGATCGAGGCGAACCACGAGCGCTTCGCCTCCAGGGGCGAGGTCGTGGCCGCGCCCGAGATCAGAAAGCTGTCGCGCCCGGCCGCGCCCGGGCGCGAGCCCCACTCCCCGCAGCGCTCCGCCCGGGCCGGCCGCGGCACTCCCTCGAAGCCGGAGACAGCATCATGACGAACCACATGGTCTCGACGATCCGTTCCCGCGCGCCGAAGGCCGACCGGGTCTTCATATCCGTCCCCGCGACGAAGGGCGCCCCGCGCAGGGACCTCACCTACGGGGACGCGCTGGCCGCGTCCAGCCGCATGGCCAGGGCGCTCGTCGCCCGTGGCGTCGTGCCGGGCGACCGCGTGGCCGTGCAGGTCGAGAAGTCACCCGAGGCCATCATCCTCTATCTCGCCTGCCTGCGGGCCGGCGCCGTCTACCTGCCGCTCAACACCGCCTATACGCTCGCGGAGCTCGAGTACTTCCTGGGCGACGCGGAGCCGCGCGTGGTGGTCGCGGCGCCGGAGCGCGCCGCCGAGATCGAGCCCCTTGCGAGCCGGCTCGGCGTCGCCTTCACGGAGACCCTCGGCGTCGACGGACAGTCCGGCACGCTGCTCGAACTCGCGAGCCTCTGCGAGCCCGCCTTCGAGGACGTCCCCCGCGGGGCCGACGATCTTGCTGCCATCCTCTACACCTCGGGCACCACGGGCCGCTCCAAGGGGGCTATGCTGAGCCATGGCAACCTGGCCTCGAACGCCCTGACGCTGGCCGAGGCCTGGCGGTTCACGCCGGACGACGTGCTGCTGCACGCGCTGCCGATCTTCCACACCCACGGGCTGTTCGTCGCGACGAACGTCACGCTGATGGCGGGCTCCTCGATGATCTTCCTGCCCCGCTTCGAACCCGACGAGATCATGCGCCTGATGCCGGCGGCGACGGTGCTGATGGGCGTGCCGACCTTCTACGTGCGCCTGCTCCAGCATCCGGAGCTCGGCAGGGAGACGACCCGCGGAATGCGGCTCTTCGTGTCCGGCTCCGCCCCGCTGCTGGCGGAGACGCACGCGGCCTGGGCCGAGCGGACGGGCTACGCGATCCTGGAGCGCTACGGCATGACCGAGACGAACATGAACGCCTCCAACCCCTACGACGGCGAGCGGGTGGCGGGCACGGTCGGTCCGCCGCTGCCGGGCGTGGAGATCCGCGTCACCGATCCCGACACCGGCGCGCCCCTTGCACAGGGCGAGATCGGCATGGTCGAGATCCGCGGACCCAACGTCTTCAAAGGGTATTGGCGCATGCCGGAGAAGACGTCCGCCGAGTTCCGGCTGGACGGCTTCTTCATCTCGGGCGATCTCGGGATGATCGACCCGCGCGGCTACCTGCACATCGTCGGGCGCGGCAAGGACCTCGTGATCACCGGTGGCTACAACGTCTATCCGAAGGAAGTCGAGACCGAAATCGATGCGATCCCCGGCGTGGCCGAGAGCGCAGTGATCGGCGTGGCCCATCCGGACTTCGGCGAGGGCGTCACCGCGATCGTGATCCGCAAGCCCGGGGCGCAGGTCGACGAGCGCACGATCCTCTCGGCGCTCGAGGGGCGCCTCGCCCGCTACAAGCTCCCGAAGCGTGTCCTGTTCGCCGAGGCGCTGCCGCGGAACACGATGGGCAAGGTGCAGAAGAACCTGCTCCGCGACGAAAACAAGGACCTCTACGCCCGCACGAAGGCGGGCTGATCCGGGCCGGGCGACCAGCGCGGCCCCGGGCCCGGCGGGGCGCATAACGACAATCGGAGGAAACCCTGATGAAGGTTCGAAACGCTGTCCGCGCGCGCTCCGGCCGCCCCATGCCCGCCCCCATCCGCGCCGTTTGCGCGGACGGGCCGGCTCCGCCGATCGTCCAGGGGAGGTGAGCGCCATGTCCCCGGAGATGATCTCGATCTACGTGCTGGCCGCCATGTTTGTGATCGCGACCCTGCTGCCGATCAACATGGGGGTGCTGGCCTTCGTCGGCGCCTATCTCGTCGGGACGTTGGTCGCCGGCCTGTCGGCCAAGGACATCATTGCCGGCTTTCCCGCCGGCCTCTTCCTGACGCTGGTCGGCATCACCTATCTCTTCGCCCTGGCCCAGAACAACGGCACGATCGACTGGCTCGTCCAGCTCGCCGTACGGGCCGTGCGGGGGCGGATCGCGGCGATCCCCTGGATCATGTTCGGGATCGCGGCGCTCCTGACCGCCGTGGGCGCCGTGAGCCCCGGCGCAGTCGCCATCATCGCGCCGGTCGCGCTTGGATTCGCGCTGAAATACGGAATCAGCCCGCTGCTCATGGGGCTGATGGTGATCCACGGCGCCCAGGCCGGCGGCTTCTCGCCCATCAGCATCTACGGCGGCATCACCAACAGGATCGTGGCTCAGGCCGGCCTTCCGCTGAACGAGATCGCCACTTTCCTGGCCAGCTTCGGGGTCAACGCCGCCGTGGCGGCCGCCCTCTTCTTCGTGCTCGGCGGCCGCTCGCTGCTGGCCCAGTCCGGCTCCGCCCAGCAGCCCGGGTTCATATCCGGTCGCGCCATGGGCCAGCACATGGCGATGACCCTGCCGCCGACCGGCGCCTTCGCCCGGAGCGATGTCGGCCAGCCTGCCCTCGCCGGCGCCCTTTCAGGAACGGCGTCCGGGACGACGACGGGCACGCGGCCGGCCGAAGTGGCGGTCCCCCAGTCCGGCGCGCAGATCTACGGCGAGGCCGAAGCCGAGGCCTTCGGCGAGGAGCGCGACGTCGCCAAGGGCGGCCATGCCTCCGTTCTCGACGCGCCGGCCGCCGATGCCGAGGCCGCGCCGCGGGCGCACCAGGTCCTGACGCTGCTCGCGCTTGCCGCGCTCGCGATCCTGACGCTCGGGTTCAATCTGGACATCGGCTTCGTGGCGATCACCCTCGGCCTTTTCCTGTCGCTCCTGGCCCCGAACATGCAAAAGCGTGCGATCGGTCAGGTGACCTGGCCCGAGGTGATGCTGATCACGGGCGTCAGCACCTATGTGGGCGTGCTGCAGACCATGGGAACGATCGACTTCGTCGGCCACAGCGTTGCGGGCCTGGCCTCGCCGATGACGGCCGCGCTGCTGCTATGCCTGATCGGCGCGGTGGTCTCCGCCTTCGCATCCTCGGTGGCGGTGCTCGGCTCCCTCATCCCGCTGGCGGTGCCGTTCCTGCAGTCGGGCTCCGGGGTCGAGGCCGTGGGCTTCATCGCCGCGATGGCGGTCTCATCCACCATCGTGGATGTCAGCCCCTTCTCGACCAACGGCGCGCTGGTCCTGGCCAGCGCGCGCGGCGTCGACCGCGAGGCCTTCTTCCGAAGCCTGCTGGGCTATGGCGCCCTGGTCACAGTCGCGGCGCCGGTGGTCGTTTGGCTGCTGTTCGTCATGCTCTAGGGGCGGTGGGCGAGACGACCCTCCCCGTGGCCTTGCCCACAGGTTCGGCACCGGGGAGGGCTGCCTGATCCGGCAGAGCCTCGTCCGTCGGGAAGATCAGCGCGCCAAGAATGACAAGCACGCACAGCAGGCCGAAGGCCTGCATCATGAGGGTGAAGCCACCCAGCTCGTGCAGCCAGGCGACGAGGCCGATGGAGGCGCCGGCGGCCGTGTAGCCGATGAAGTACCGGGCGGCATAGGCGCGTGCCCGCCACTCCTCGCTCGTGTAACGGCCGACCATGGCGTCGTTGACCGTCACCTGCCCGAACAGGCCGATGACGACCCCGATGGCGATCAGGATCAGGGGGATGCCGTACAGGCCCGCGCCGAGATAGAGCAGCGGCGCCAGCAGCAGCGACAGCGGAAGGAAGACGGCCTTCAGCGAATGGCGGTCGATCAGGTTTCCGATCGTCAGCTGGGCGAGGGCTCCGAACAAGTAGACGCCGGC
Organism: Arenibaculum pallidiluteum; assembly: GCF_017355985.1. GTDB lineage: Bacteria > Pseudomonadota > Alphaproteobacteria > Azospirillales > Azospirillaceae > Arenibaculum > Arenibaculum pallidiluteum. Next base: position 113,553 of record NZ_JAFIQU010000018.1, on the reverse strand, counting down.
GGTGACGACCCCGACCAGTGCAGGGCTGCTGGAGAATTCCGAGAGGCGTTCGAGGAACAGCTTCGGCAGAGCCACGGTGACGGCATTGAAGGTGGTCGAGCTGGCGATGATGGTCACGACGAGGGCGACCACGACACGGCCCATCGCCCGCCGCGACACCCGAACGGCGGCACGTGCCTGCGCAGGGCCGGTGCGGACCTCGTGGCGGATCTTGGCAAGGAAAGCGAGGCCGACGCCGATGACGACTAGGCCGGGCAGGATGAAGGCCCAGCGCCATCCCAGCGTCTGGCAGATGGCCCCGGTGACGAGCACGGACGAGGCGACGCCGAAATTGCCCCAGACGCCGTTGATGCCGATGTCGCGGCCGAGTCGGTCGGCGTAGGACACGAGCATCGCCGTGCCGACCGGGTGGTAGATGGCCGCAAGCAGCCCGACCGCCAGCAGGGCGGCGCCGAGCTGGAAAGGCGTCCGCACGAGGCCGACGGCGATCATGGCGACGCCGATGCCCAGGAAGAAGACGACCATCATGTGCCGCCGGCTCCACCGGTCGCCGAGCCATCCGGCCAGCAGCGAGCCCGCGCCGAAGGCGACGAAGCCCGGCGTCGCGTAGGGCAGCAGCTCCGCGAAGCCCATGCCGAAGGCGGGCTCCATCAGGAACACCGCCGCCGCGAAGACCAGCATCACGTAGTGATCGATGAAATGCGCGGCGTTGACGAAGCCGATCACGGTAGCGGGGCGGTTCGCCGGGCGGTCCATGGGCAAGCTCCCTTCCGGGTCAGGAGCCGTCACGATAATCTGTCCTCATTTCGATGAGGAGCCAACGACCATCGCTGAGACGCCAGACATTCCGGCCCCTCCGATCCGCGCACTCGCCCGCTTCTACCCGCGCGGAACGCGGCTCGATCCGCACGACCATCGCGAGGAGGCGCAGCTCCTGTTCGCGCGCAGCGGGGTCATGCAGGTGAGAACCCCGAAGGGCCGGTGGCTGGTTCCGCCGCAGCGCGCGGTCTGGCTTCCGCCCGGCCTCGTGCATGCCGTCGACATGCTGGCCGACATCGAGATGCGCTCACTCTACCTGGACCGGAACTGGCTGATGCGGCATCCCCTGGCCCCGCAGCTCGGCCGGGAGTTCGTCGTCGCGGTCAGGCCGCTGCTGCGCGAGGTGGTGCTGGCTCTGTTCGAGGACGGCGGCGGGGATGGCGCCGGCGCGCACCGGCGCGACCTGCTCTCGCGGCTCGTCCTCTTCGAACTGGCCGAGGCCGAGGACGCGACGACCTTCATGCCCGTACCCAGCGACCCGCGCGCCCGGCGCGTGGCCGAACTGATGCTGAGCGATCCCGGCGGCCGGCTCGACCTCGACGGCCTCGCGCAGGCGGCCGGCGCCTCGGCACGGACCATCACGCGCCTGTTCACGGCCGAGACGGAGCTGACCTTCAAGCAGTGGCGCCAGCGTGCCCGCATCCTGTCGGCCGTCGAGACGCTGGGTGGCGGCGGCGGCTCCATCAAGCAGCTCTCCGCCCGGCTCGGCTTTTCGAGCGTCGCTGCCTTCAGCCACGCCTTCCGTCAGGTCATGGGCATGACGCCCAGCGAATTCCTCGACCGCTCCGTCCGGCCGCCGTCGCCGGTGGCGGCTCCGTCCCGGCCGGCGCCACGCATCGCTCCCGAGGGCGCGGGCTAGGCCATGATCGACAGCGCCGGGAATGCGGCCGCGCGGAGCTGTCGCTCCGCCTCGGATACCGCCTTCTCCGCCTGGGCGGCGGCCGCCTCCAACTCACGCGCCTCGGGGGAGCTTCCGCCGGATTTCGCGCGGATCCGTTCGGCCTGCTGGTGGAGAACCGTCTTCAGCTCGCTTGCAAGCCGCTTTGCCTCGCGGATGAAGTCCTCGTCCTCGGTGCCCCCGTCTTCGGCACGCTTGCCATCGTCCCGATTCGCCCGATCGGGCGCGGATGCGCCCTGCGGCGCCGTTCCCTCCGCGGATGCCGGGGCGCTTGCGGAGGGTGCCGTTTCCGGCTGCCCATCGTCGCGCGCCGCCGGCGGCGCCAGCGGGCCCGCCGCGTCGGCGACACCGGATCCCGCGGCCTGCGGCACCGTACCGGACACCTGCGTCTCCGCCGGGGCGGTGACCTGCCCGCCCGCCGCGGCGACTCCCGCGCCCATCGCGGCGCCCCCGTCGGTTCCGCCGGCTGCGGCATAGGCCCGGGCCGCGGAGGCCAGCTCCCGCGCGAGCTGCCGGGCCTGGCGCGCCACCAGCTCAGGATCGGACGCCGCGAACATCCGCAGCGTCCGCATCTGCTCCTTGAGCCTGTCGAGCTTGGCGCGCGCCTCCGCCTTGCGGTCCTCGGCGGTCTTCCGGGGGGCGGCGCGCAAAGTCTCGAGTGCCTGCGCGGCCTCGGCCGTGCGCTCCCCGAGAGCCTCGTGGCGCGCGGCGGCCGCTTTCGCCCCCGTGGCGCAGCCGGGCGCAACCGCGGCGCGGAGGGTCGTCAGCGTCGCGTCCCAGGGGGAAATGACGCCAGGACCGGGGCGGGAGACCATCGCGGAGCCCTCTTTCCCTGCCTGCGGAGACTTGGAGGCTCCAGCATAGGGGAATTCAGCGCGATGGTGATAGGGGGTGCCTCAGGAGCCGTTCAGGACTCGCCCAGCAGTGGAAGCTGGACGGGACCGCGGGCTTCCTTCTTAGCCGTCTTCTCGGACGGCTGTGCCCGCCGGCGGCGCGGCTTGACGCCGATGCCCTTCCGGGCGCGTTCCAGGGCACGATCGCGGGCGAGCGCCTCGGGCGCGGCGGGATCCCCGTCGAGCCACTTGCCCCGCTTGATAACCTCGTTCACGCGGCCCTGGTTGACGCCGAGCGCGAAGGCGATCTCCTGCTGGGTCATCCCGGTATTCTCGTGGAAGGCGAGGATCCGCCGGGCGAGGTCCGGCGTCATCTTGCGTCCGGTCACGCGCCGCGCCGGCCTGATCGACCGGTTCGCCTTGTCGCGCTCGCGCAGCTTCGCGAGGACCTCGAGGGCGGCATCCATGCCCTGAGCCCTCAGCGCCTCCTCGAACTCCTTCAGGGTCGTCACGGCGTCGGCTCCCCCGGGGCTAGATCCCGCGCATGGTGGGGGGAGCAACGGATCCAGGCAACGACTCAGAAGGCTTAGGTCTCACCATCGCTGCCATTGAGAAATTCAATCGCAGGCTTTCATTCGGTCGAATTTCACGATAGCGCGGGCCTGCCTATAAATGCGCCGGGAGGGGTCCTGCCGGGGCGTGACCGTCGGCAGGCCGCAGGCGAGAGAGGCCATTGGAATGGGATCCACCCTGTTGACGGCGGCACCGGACGTTTTGATGTCGGCGCCGGTTCTCTTCTTCGTGCTGGGAGCCGCGATCGCCATGGCGAAGGTGCGCCTGCCGCTCCCCGACGGGTTCGGGAAGGCGCTTGCCGTCTACCTCCTGGTGGCAATCGGCTTCAAGGGTGGCGTCGCCATGGCGGGCGCCGACACGGCATCACTGCTTCCGCTGCTGCTGACGGCCGCGGGGCTGAGCTTCACCCTACCTCTGCTGGCCTATGCGCTGCTGCGTGGCGGGGTCAGGCTTGACCCGGTCAATGCGGCAGCCCTTGCCACCCATTACGGGTCGGTCAGCCTCGTCACCTTCGTCGCGGCCACCAGGATGCTGGAGAACCAGGGCGTCACCTACGGCGGCCACATGGTCGCCGTGCTGGCCGTCATGGAGGGCCCCGCCATCGTCACGGGACTGGTCCTGGCGGCCAGGATGAGCGCTACCGGCCATCTTGGAATCGCCACGGGCGCCCCAGGCGGCGCGCTCGTCGTATCGAGCGGACCGGGATCTGGATCAGCATGGGATCGCGGACCGGGGTGGCAGCCGGGCACTCTACGTCATGCGCTCCGCCATGCCGCACTTGACGGCTCGGTGCTGCTGCTATCGGGGGCACTGCTGGTGGGATTGGTGACTGGGAGGCCTGGGCTCGACCGGCTTTCTGGGTTCTTCGTTGCGCCCTGGGATGGGGTGCTCTGCCTGTTCCTGCTGGAAATGGGGCACCTGGCAGCCTCACGCATGGGATGCGCCGCCAGGCTCGGTCCCCGGCTGCTTGCCTTTGGCCTCGGCATGCCGTTGCTGGGCGCCGCGATCGGTCTCGCAGCCGCCGGCGTGCTCGGCCTGAGGACGGGCGATGCTGCGCTGCTCGCCACACTGTGCGCCAGCGCATCCTACATCGCGGTGCCGGCCGCGCTGCGCCACGCGCTGCCCGCCGCCGATCCCGGAATTTCGCTGCCCGTGGCGCTCGGGATCACCTTTCCCTTCAACCTGCTGTTTGGGATCCCCTTGTATCTTGCGCTGGCCAAGGCGCTGGGCTGACAACTGAACGCCATGCCGACGCCTCTCCCGCCCTTCGACCTCGACCTGCTGCGCACCTTCGCGACCATCGTGGACGCTGGTGGCTTCACCCGGGCCGCCGAGCGCCTGGGCTGCACCCAGTCGACCGTCAGCCTCCAGATCAAGCGGCTGGAGGAGGGCCTCGGCCGGCGCGTCTTCAATCGTGAAACGCGCGAACTGGCGCTGACACCTGACGGCGAGTTGCTGCTTACCTATGCGCGGCGCCTGCTGGCAACGGCCAACGAGGCCTGCGCCCGGCTGATGGAACCGGAGGTGGGCGGCCTGGTGCGGCTGGGAACGCCCGAGGATTTCGCGACCGCCCACCTGCCCGACGTGCTCTGGCGCTTCTCGCGCGACCACCCGCAGGTGACGCTGGAGGTCAACTGCGACTTCACCCTCAACCTGCTAGACGGCTTTGCCCGGGGCGAATACGACCTGGTGCTGTGCAAGCGCGAGCGGCAAGGCACCGGGGGCGGCACCCGGGTCTGGCGCGAGCCCTTGGTCTGGGCCGCCTCGGATCGCCTGTTGCTGGATCCCGGTCAGCCGGTGCCGCTGGTCCTCGCTCCATATCCGGACATCTACCGCAAGCGCGCGCTGGAGGCCCTCGACGCACAGGGTCGGCTCTGGCGTGTCGCCTATACGAGCCCAAGCCTGGCCGGTGTGCAGGCGGCGGTGCGCGCGGGTCTGGGCGTCACGATCCTCCCCAGCGAGATGCTGTCCCCAGGTTTTCATGCGATTGGCGCCGAGCACGGCCTGCCCGACCTCACCGACACCGAGATCGCGCTGTACCGGGCGCCTGGGCAGCTCTCGAAGGCGGCCGAGTTGCTGGCCGAGCACATCATCCGCTCGCTTGAGGTCGGGCGCCGCGGATCAGAAGGCTGACGCCGCTTCCATCGGAAATCCCGATGGCGCGCATCGGATTCCGCTGCTTGTTCCGCCGCCTCTCGAGGCTACATCCGGCACGTCCGGATCCGGGCCCCTCTGGCGGCACAGCGCCGCGATGTCGGATCCAAGATATCTCGGAGATTCGAATGGAGTGGCTCGCGGACCTGCTGCAGGGATCGTTTCTGGGACAGCCGACTTGGGCCTGGCTGTCCTTCCTCGTCATAGTCGCGCTGCTTCTGGTGCTCGATCTCGGCGTCCTGCATCGCAGGCAGGGTGAAATCCCCGTCGGGGAAAGCCTGTGGCTGAGTGCCGGCTACATCGCTGTGGCGCTGGCTTTCGGCGGCTGGGTCTGGTTGTCGCTGGGCGCGGAGGCCGGCATCGCCTACTACACCGGGTTCCTGGTGGAGAAGAGCCTCAGCCTCGACAACGTCTTCGTAATCTCGTTGATCTTCACCTATTTCGCGGTGCCGCGCATCCATCAGCACCGCGTGCTTTTCTGGGGCATCCTGGGCGTCATTGTCCTGCGCGGCATCATGATCGGGCTGGGGGCCGCACTGGTCAGCCAGTTCTCCTGGATCCTCTATGTGTTCGGCGTCTTTCTGATCGCGACCGGCATCAAGATGCTGCTCATGGCGGACAGCATGCCGCGCATCGAAGACAACCCGGTGCTGCGGCTGCTGCGCAGGCACCTGAACCTGACGGACGCGCTGCACGGCGAGCGCTTCTTCGTGAAGGCGCCGTGCCCGCGCGACCCGCGCCGGAAGGTCTGGTGGGCGACGCCGCTGTTTCTCGCCCTGGTACTGGTGGAGACCGCGGACCTGATCTTCGCCGTGGACAGCGTGCCCGCGATCTTCGCGATCACCACCGACCCCTTCGTCGTCTACACCAGCAACATCTTCGCGATCCTCGGGCTGCGGGCGCTGTACTTCGCCCTCGCCGCGATGATCCACCGCTTCCACTACCTTAAATACGCGCTTTCTGCGGTGCTGATCTTCATCGGCGGCAAGATCTTCTGGAACCTGCTGGTTGGGAAGATGGACCCCGTGATCTCCCTCTCGGTCACCGGCGCGCTTCTGGCGGGCGGCATCGTGGTCTCGCTGCTGCGTACACGCGGCGCGCAATCGCCGAACCCCAACCCCGCCGCATGACCGCTTCGGCCCGAAGAAGGAGATGCCGATCCATCCGCGACGGGGTGGACGCCGACTCCCGGCGGGTTTGTCGGCGGACTTTACACCGTTCCGTCCGTGCGAAGCGTCGACGCCAGTGTTTCCGCCGCAGCGGATGTTGGCATGCCATTTGCTCCGACGCCCTGGGTGCTGGCGACAGGACGCCGTACCGGTTTCGGAGCCGATGTCGCTTGCGCTTCTGGGAACCGGTCTGATCGGGCTGACCGCGAGCACGCGCCGGAGGCAGGGATCGGCCTGAGGCTGCGGGTGCCGACCTGCGCCGCGCCTGCAGCATCCCGCGCCAGCAGGCACTATCTTGCGCGCGGCACGAAGCGGTGACACTCTTCCCCGCGATGGTGCCCGGGGGGCCAAGCCCCCCGGGAGAATAGGGAACACGGTGCGGTCGACCAAGTCGAGGGACCAACTCCGTGGCTGCCCCCGCAACTGTAAGCGGATAGCCGGCCCGCCGGCCACCCGGGACCCGTCCCGGGGAAGGCCCGGGCCATAAAGGCGACGACCCGCGAGCCAGGAGACCTGCCATCGCCCTTCTTTGACCCGCCGTCGGGTGTGACGGCCAACGGGAGAGCGATTCGTGACCACCCTTCCTGCTTCCAGCCTTTCCGCCACCGGCCGCGCCGGCGCGCGCGCCGAGACCGTGCTGTCCGCCGCCGTGGCCTTCGCCATGGGCGCCTTCCTGCTGTTCGGGGCCGGCTTCGCCGGTTCCGACCTGCTGCATGCGGCGGCCCACGACGCCCGGCACGCCTTCAGCTTCCCCTGCCACTGAGGGGATTCCATGCTGCGACGGATCCTCCTGGCGGCGCTGGCCGCCGGGCTGAGCTCGGCCGTGCTCGTCACGGCGGTGCAGTCCTTCACCACCACGCCGCTGATCCTGCTGGCCGAGACCTTCGAGGCGGCGGCCGAGACCGCGGGCGAAACGGCCGCGGCGGAAGCGGGTCACGACCACGGCGGTCATAACCATGGGGGGCATGACCATGGGGGGCACGAGCACGGTGTTGGGCATGACCACGACCTAGCCTTCACGGGCGGCGCGCGGCTCGGCCTGACGGCAATGGCCAACGCCGTCACCGGCGTGGGTTTCGCCCTGCTCGCGGTCGCCTGCTTCGCCCTGTCGGGCCGCCGGATCGACGAGCGCGCGGGCCTGGGCTGGGGCATGGCCGGCTTCGCGGTCTTCGGGCTGGCGCCGGCGCTGGGGCTGCCGCCCGAGCTGCCCGGCATGGCGGCGGCCGAGCTGACGGCCAGACAGGGCTGGTGGCTGGCGGCCTCGGCCGGCGCCGCGGCCGGCCTTTGGCTGGTCGTCTTCGGCCGGTTCCGCGGGGCGGCGGCCCTGGGGCTGCTGGTCTCGGCCCTGCCGCACCTGGTGGGCGCGCCCGCGCACGACGCCGCGGGCGGCACCGTCCCGGCCGAGCTCGCCGCCCGCTTCGCGGCGACGGCGCTGGCGGTGAACGCGCTGTTCTGGGCGGTGCTGGGCTGGACCGCCGGCGCGGTCTGGCGCCGGGTGGCCTGAGCGGTGCCTCCTGGGCGCGGCGGGTTCAGCTCGGTTGACCCCGGACCGGCGGCGCGGTAGGACGGGGCTCCAGCGCCGGTCTCCGCGCCGGCCGCGCGGCCGGCGCGGGGCTAAGAGGGAACTGCGGTCCGAAGCCGCGGCTGCCCCCGCAACTGTAGGCGGCGAGCCGCCGTCCGACCCGCGCCACTGGCCCTTCGCGGCCGGGAAGGCGGGACGGCGGCCCTGACCCGCGAGCCAGGAGACCTGCCGGCGCAGGGTATCGTCCGTCCCGGGCGGGGTGCACCGGGGAAGGCGGCGCGGCTGTGCCCTGCCCCTTCCCTTTGGCGTTCCACCGGGGCCCGCGCCGGAGGGATCGCCATGTCGGAGAAGCTGGGCGTCATGCTGTGCGGCCACGGAAGCCGCGACGAGGACGCCGTGGCCGAGTTCGCCGCCGTGGCCGCGCGGCTGCGCAACCGGCTGCCCTATGGCGAGCTGGAATACGGCTACCTGGAATTCGCGCGCCCGGTGATCCGCGAGGGGCTGGACCGGCTGCGCCATGCCGGCGTGACACGGGTGCTCGCGGTCCCCGGCATGCTGTTCGCCGCGGGGCATGCCAAGAACGACATCCCCTCGGTTCTGAACGCCTACATGGCCGAGCATCCCGGCATGCGCATCGAATACGGGCGCGAGCTGGCCGTCGACCTGAAGATGGTCCGCGCCGCGGGCGACCGCGTCGCCGAGGCGCTGGCCCGCGCAGGCGACGCCGTCCCGCGCCACGAGACGCTGCTGGTGGTGGTCGGCCGCGGCTCGTCCGATCCGGACGCGAACTCCAACGTCTCCAAGGTCGCCCGGCTGCTGTGGGAGGGCATGGGCTTCGGCTGGGCCGAGACCGCCTATTCCGGCGTCACCTTCCCGCTGGTCGAGCCGGCGCTGGAGCACGCGGCCCGGCTCGGCTACCGCCGGATCGTCGTGTTCCCGTACTTCCTGTTCACGGGCATCCTGGTCCGCCGGATCTACGACTACACGGATGCGGTGGCGGCCCGCCATCCCGGCATCGAGTTCGTGAAGGCGCCCTACCTGAACGACCATCCGCTGGTGCTGGAGACCTTCGCCGACCGCGCGCGCGAGATCCTCGAGGGCGGCGGCAACATGAATTGCCAGATGTGCAAGTACCGGGAACAGGCCCTGGGCTTCGAGGCCGAGGTCGGCCTGCGCCAAGAGAGCCACCACCACCACGTCGAGGGCATCGGCACCGGTGCCCGCCACCACGACCATTCCCACGGCCACGGTCACCAGCATGGACATGACCATGGGCACGACCATTCCCATGACCATGACCATGATCACCACCATCACCACCACGGTGGTGATCACGGGCACCACCACGGCCATGATCACCACCATGGCCACGGGCACCACCATGGCCACGGGCACCACCATGAGCATGGCCACACCCATGGTCACACCCACGCGCATCATCCCTATCCCCATGCGGACCATCCGCTCGGCCCGCGCAGCATGACCGGGTCCGGCACGCGCCGCTGACCCTTGGGCTGCCCCATGGACTACCTGCGCGATCCAGCGGCGATCTACCGGCAGAGCTTCGCGACCATCGCGGCCGAGGCGGCGTTGGACCGCCTGCCGCCGGGCCTCGTTCCCATGGCGACGCGCCTGATCCACGCCTGCGGCATGACCGACCTGGTGGACGACCTTGCCTGGTCCCCCGACGTGGCGGAGGTGGCCACGGCCGCGCTGGCCGCCGGCGCGCCGGTGCTGGCCGATGCACGCATGGTCGCCTCGGGGATCATGGCGGCCCGCATGCCGGCGGGAAACGCGGTGCTGTGTCCCCTGGACGACCCGGCGGTGCCGGATCTCGCAGCCCGGCTCGGCACGACGCGTTCGGCCGCTGCGGTCGAGCTCTGGCTGCCGCGCCTCGCTGGCGCGGTGGTCGCGATCGGCAATGCCCCCACCGCCCTGTTCCGGCTGCTGGAGCTGCTCGACGGCGGCGCGCCGCGGCCCGCCGCGATCCTGGCCTTCCCGGTCGGCTTCGTGGGCGCGGCGGAATCCAAGCAGGAGCTGGCCCGAGACCCGCGTGGCGTCCCCTTCGCGACGGTGCTCGGCCGGCGCGGCGGCAGCGCCCTCGCCGCCGCCGCCGTGAACGCGCTGCTGGTGGGAGCCGCGGCGTGACCGCGCCTTGGCTTTCCATCGTCGGGATCGGCGAGGATGGGCTTGCGGGCCTGTCGGCCGCCGGCCGCGCGCAGATCGATGCAGCCGAGGTGCTGGTGGGCGGCGCGCGCCATCTGGCGATGGTGCCGGAGGACGGGCGGACCCGCCTGGCATGGCCCTCGCCCCTGTCGGCGCTGCTGGACGGGATCCTGGCTCTGCGCGGGAAACGGGTCTGCGTGCTGGCCTCGGGCGACCCCATGGATTACGGCGTGGGCGCGACGCTGCTGCGCCGCGTGTCCGCCGAGGAATGCCTGGTCGTGCCGGCCCCCGGCGCCTTTGCCCTGGCCTGTGCGCGGCTGGGCTGGCCACGGGCCGAGACCACGGCGCTGAGCCTGCACGGCCGGCCGGCGGCCCTGCTGCACCCGCACCTGCAGCCGGGGGCGCGCCTTCTGCTTTTGTGCACGGACGGCACGACCCCCGCCGCGGCGGCCGCGCTGATGCGCGCCCGCGGCTACGGGCCGAGCCGCCTGACCGTGCTGGAACGGCTGGGCGGCCCGGCCGAAGCGCGGGTCGAGGGGACGGCGGCAGACTGGCCCGCCGACCGCCGCTGCGACGACCTCGCGACGCTGGCGGTCGAATGCCGGCCCGAACCGGGGGCGCCGCTGCTGCCGCGGGTCCCGGGCCTGCCCGACGACGCGTTCCGCCACGACGGCCGCATCACCAAGCGGGAGGTACGCGCGGCGACGCTGGCCGCCCTGGCGCCGGTGCCGGGCCAGCTCCTCTGGGATGTCGGCGCGGGCTGCGGCTCGATCGCCATCGAATGGATGCGCAGCGACGCCCGCTGCCGCGCCGTCGCCATCGAGCCGCGGACCGAGCGGCGCGCCCTGATCGCCGCCAATGCCGAGGCGCTGGGCTGCCCGGGGCTGGAGATCGTCCCCGGCACCGCGCCCGCGGCGCTGGAAGGCCTGCCCCCGCCGGATGCCGTCTTCGTCGGGGGCGGCGCCGGCGCGCCCGGGCTCCTGGAGGCCTGCTGGGACGCGCTGCCGCCGGGCGGGCGCCTGGTCGCGAACGCCGTCACCCTGGAGGGCGAGCAGGCGCTCATGTCCTTCTTCGCGGCCCGGGGCGGCGGGCTCGCCCGTCTGTCCGTCAGCCGGGCCGAGCCCGTGGGCGGCTTCATGGGCTGGCGCCCGCTGATGCCGGTCACCCAATACAGCGGAGTGAGGCCGTGAGCGGCACCGTCTACGGCCTCGGCATCGGCCCGGGGGATCCCGAGCTGATCACGCTGAAGGCGCTGCGCCTGTTGCGCGCCGCGCCGGTGCTGGCCTATCCGGCGCCGCTGGGCGGCGAGAGCCTGGCGCGCGCGATCGTCGCCCAGCACCTGCCGGGCACCCAGACGGAGGTGGTCATCGAGGTGCCCATGCGGCCCGACCCCATGCCCGCCCAGGAGGCCTACGACCGCGCCGCCGAGGTCCTCGGCATGCATCTCGACGCCGGCCGGGACGTGGCCGTGCTGTGCGAGGGCGACCCGTTCTTCTACGGATCCTTCATGTACCTGTTCGCCCGCATGGCGGCGCGCCACCCGGTCGAAGTCGTGCCGGGCGTCAGCTCGCTGACCGCCTGCGCGGCTGCCCTGCGCACGCCGCTCGCCGCGCGCAACGACGCGCTGGCGGTGCTGCCGGCGCCGCTGCCCGCCGAGACGCTGCTTGCGCGGCTGCAGGGCTGCGAGGCCGCGGCGATTATCAAGCTCGGCCGCCATTTCGGGAAGGTCCGGGACGTGCTGGAGCAGGCGGGGCTGACGGACCGGGCACGCTATGTGGAGCGGGCGACCATGGCGAACCAGCGCATCCTGCCGCTGGCCGCGGTCGATGCCGCGAGAGTACCCTATTTCGCCATGATCCTTGTCCATCAGCGCGGGGAGCCATGGTCATGAGCCCGCCCATCCTGATCGTCCTGTCGCAGACGGGGCTCGAGACCGCGAGAAGCGCCCAGGCCGTGCTGCCGGGAGCCCAGATCCACGGCCTGGCCGGGCGCGTCTCCGGAGCCGATCTCGGCTTCGAGGCTACGGCAGAGCACCTGCGCGCGCACTTCTCCGCCGGTCGGCCCATTGTGGGCTTCTGCGCCACCGGCGTGCTGATCCGCATCCTGGCGCCGCTGCTGGCGGACAAGCGAGAGGAGCCGCCCGTGGTGGCCGTGGCCGAGGATGGCAGCGCCGTCGTCCCGCTGCTGGGCGGGCATCGCGGAGCCAATGCGCTGGCGGCGCGGATCGCGGACGCGTTCGGGGCCACCGCCGCCGTGACAACGGCCGGCGACCTGCGCTTCGGCATCGCGCTGGACGAGCCGCCGGAAGGCTGGACCATCGCCAACCCCGGCGATGCCAAGGCCTTCATGGCCGAGCTGCTGGCCGGCGCCGCCTGCCGGATCGAGGGCGACGCGCCGTGGCTGGCCGCTTCCGACCTGCCGCTGGACGAGGACGCGGCGCTGTCCCTGTCAGCGACCCTGCGCGCAGAGGCGGGATCGCCCCGGCGACTGGTCTACCACCCGCGGCGCCTGGCGGTCGGCCTCGGATGCGAGCGCGATGCCGACCCCGAGGAGGTGACGGCCCTGATGCGCGCCACCCTGGCCGAGGCGGGCCTGGCCGAAGGGGCGGTGGCGCTGGTCGCCTCGCTGGACCTGAAGGCGGACGAGCCGGCGGTCCACGCCGCCGCGGCCGCCCTTGCCGTCCCGGCGCGCTTCTTCGACGCGGCCCGGCTAGAGCGCGAGGCCCCGCGCCTCGCCACCCCGTCCGAGGCCGTGTTCCGCGAGGTCGGCTGCCATGGCGTCGCCGAGGGCGCGGCCCTGGCCGCGGCGGGACCCGACGGCACCCTTGTGGTCGCCAAGCGCAAGTCCGCGCGTGCGACCTGCGCCGTGGCCCTCGCGCCCGAGCCGATCGACGCCGCGCGTGCCGGTCGCCCGCGCGGGCGCCTCGCCATCGTCGGGATCGGTCCCGGTGCGCCCGCCTGGCGCACGCCGGAGGCCGAGGCCTGGCTCGCCCGCGCAAGCGACCTTGTGGGCTACGGCCTCTATCTCGACCTGCTGGGCCCGGCGGCCGAGGGCAAGCACCGGCACGACCTGCCCCTCGGCGAGGAGGAGGCGCGCGCCCGCTTGGCCCTGGACCTTGCGTCCCAGGGGCGCGACGTGGCGCTGGTGTCCAGCGGCGATGCCGGCATCTATGCCATGGCGACGCTGGTCTTCGAGCTGATGGACCGGGGCGAACGGCCGGAATGGCGCCGCATCGAGGTCGCGGTCACCCCGGGCATCTCGGCGCTCCAGGCGGCTGCGGCACGGGCCGGCGCGCCGCTCGGACACGATTTCTGCACGATCTCGCTTTCCGACCTGCTGACGCCGTGGGAGGTGATCGAGCGCCGGATTCGCGCCGCGGCCGAGGGCGACTTCGTGATCGCCATCTACAACCCGGTGTCGCGCAGGCGCACGGGCCAGCTTCCGGCCCTGCGCGAGATCCTGCTGGCACGGAGGCCGGCGGAAACGCCGGTGATCCTGGCGCGCAACCTGGGCCGCCCCGGCGAGACCGTCCGCGCGACCACCCTCGGGGCGCTGGATCCCGCCGAGGTCGACATGCTGACCCTGGTGGTCGTCGGCTCGTCCGAGACGCGCATGGTGGCGGGCCAGGGCAATGGCAGCGTCGACGGCGGCGCCTGGATCTACACCCCGCGCGGCTATGCCGCGAAGCGTATGCAGGAGCGGCCGTGACCGTCCATTTCATCGGCGCAGGGCCCGGCGCGCCGGACCTGATCACGCTGCGCGGCCGCGACCTGATCGCCCGCTGCCCGGTCTGCCTCTACGCGGGCTCGCTGGTCCCGGCCGAGATCGTCGCCTGCGCGCCGTCCGGCGCGCGGGTCGTCGACACGGCGCCCATGACCCTGGACGAGATCATCGCCGAGATCCAGGCCGCGCATGCCCGCGGGCAGGACGTGGCGCGGGTGCATTCCGGCGATCCCTCGCTCTATGGCGCCATCGGGGAACAGATGCGCCGGCTCGACCGGCTGGGCATCCCCTACGAGATCTGCCCGGGCGTGCCGGCCTATGCCGCCGCCGCGGCAGCGCTGCGGACCGAGCTGACCCTGCCCGAGGTCGCCCAGACCGTGATCCTGACGCGCACCGCCATGCAGTCCTCGCCGATGCCCAACCAGGAGACGCTGGGGGTGCTGGGGGCATCGGGGGCCACGCTGGCGATCCACCTGTCGATCCGCAATCTCGGCCATATCGTCGAGACGCTGTCCCCGCTCTACGGCGCGGACTGCCCGGTTGCGGTGGTCTACCGGGCAAGCTGGCCCGACGAGCAGGTGATCCGCGGAACCCTGGCCGACATCCGGCCCAAGGTGCGCGCCGCCAAGCTGACGCGCACCGCCCTGGTGCTGGTCGGGCGGGTGCTGGAGCCGCAGGACTTCAGGGACAGCGCGCTGTACGACCCCGCCCATGCCCATATCCTGCGGCCGGAACGGCAGAGATCCTAGCCTGCGTTCCGATTTGCCGAGGCGCCGGCGCCGCTGGGACAGGCGCCTCGGCCTGCAATCAGTTGTTCGAGAACGCCCCCGTGCGGTCCGTGCCGAGATCGGCGTAGGTGTCGTCCGATGTATTGGACGCAGACGCTTGGTGACGCTCCATATAGCTGCACCCCGCAACCGCAAAAGTCGCCAGCAGAAGGGCAGCAAAGCGGACGGCGATTGACTTGGCCATATTTGATCCTCCTTCGTTCCCGATCGTCGCAGCCGGCGGAAAAGTCCTTTGCCGGCCTTCCGAAAACGACCTGGGATCGCAACCGAAGATTACCAGAAATCATTCCACGCAACGATGTGTTGCCGGTCCGGCAACGATCGTTTCGGACCCGGATACGTTTCCTGCCGCATGATCCGGGGGTCCGTCAGGCGGATCGGACCCACCCAGAAAGCCAGGCGAGCACCGCCGAAACCGAGGCGACGACAGGGGCCGCAGGCGGATCGGGACGGCGCAGCAGCAGGACCGGAATGCCAAGGCGGCGCGCGGCCACCAGCTTGGCTCGGCCGCCCTCTCCACCGCTGTTCTTCGCGGCGATCACGTCGATGCCGTGCTCGCGCAGCAGCGCCGCCTCGGCCGCCTCGTCGAAGGGGCCGCGCCCGGTGACCACCGCATGGTGGCGCAGCGGCAGGGATGGCGGGCGATCGATTGTCCGGATCAGGAACCAAGCATCGTCCCGCCCTGCGAAGGGGCCGAGCTCCTGACGGCCGACGGCCAGGAAGACGCGCGCGCCGGCCGGGATCGCCGCGGCAAGCTCCGGCATGTCCGGAAGCTCGGTCCAGCGGTCTCCGGGTCCCTGCGTCCAGGCCGGGCGGACCAGCGCCAGCCGCGGCGTCGGACGCAGCCGGCACGCGGTCTCGGCATTGGCGGAGATCCGGGCGGCGAAGGGATGGGTCGCGTCCACCAGCACGTCGATCCCGGCCTCGTCGAGATAGTGCGCCAGCCCCTCGGCCCCGCCGAAGCCGCCGGTCCTGACGGTGCCAGGCAGGGGCGCCGGGGCGCGCGTCCGCCCCGCCAGCGAGCTGACGACCTGCCAGCCCGGCAGCGCCACAGCCGCGTGGGCGAGCGCGACAGCCTCGGCCGTGCCGCCCAGGATCAGGAGGCGCGGCACGGCTAGGCTGCCCGTCCGACGACGGTGCCGGCGCGATCGACGACGAGAACCTCGACCGAGACCGGCGCATCGCCGAGCACGCCCACGGCGGTGGAGCGGGCTCTGAGGGCGATGCGTCCGGCCAGGTCCCAGCCCTCGGCCATGTCCAGGACCTCCTTGGCGGTGTTGGCGGCCGCCGCGCGGGCGACGAGCCCGTCGGGGGCGCCGGCCTCGGCCAGCAGGGCGGACAGCCAGGCGAAATCCACCTGGCTGCGCCCGGAATGGAGGTCGAGGAAGCCCTGGGCGAGCTTTGCCAGCTTCGCGAAGCCGCCGACTATGGTCAGGCGCGGCAGCGGGTGCGCCCGCAGGTATTTCAGCAGCCCACCCGCGAAGTCGCCCATATCCAGCAGCGCGTGGTCCGGGAGCCCGTAGAGCGAGCGCACGGCCGCCTCCGAGGTCGAGCCCGTGCAGGCCGCCACGTGTTCGAGCCCGGCTGCGCGCGCCACGTCGATCCCCCGGTGGATCGAGTGGATCCATGCCGCGCAGGAGAAGGGCACCACGATCCCCGTGGTTCCCAGGATCGAGAGCCCGCCGAGAATGCCGAGCCGAGGATTCCAGGTACGCGCCGCGATCTCCTCGCCGCCGGGAATGGAGACCTCGATCTCCACGTCGCCCGGCGCCCCGTGGGCAGCCGCCAGTTCGGCCACGGCCGCGCGCATCATCTGGCGCGGCACCGGATTGATGGCGGGCTCTCCGGGCGGCACCGGCAGCCCTGCGCGCGTCACCGTACCCACCCCCGCCCCGGCGCGGAAGGTCACGCCCGTTCCCGGCGGCCCGATCCGCACGCAGGCGAGCACCAGCGCCCCATGGGTCACGTCGGGATCGTCGCCGGCGTCCTTGACCACGCCTGCGGTCGCACCATCTGGAGCGAACCCTTCGAAGGCGAGGGCGAATTCGGGCGTCTGGCCGCCGGGCAGCGTGATGGCGACGGGATCGGGGAACCGGCCGGTCAGCAGGGCAGCATAGGCGGCCTTGGCGGCAGCGGTCGCGCAGGCGCCCGTCGTCCAGCCGCGGCGCAGCAGCCCTTCGGGTTTCTCGATCATCGCCCAAGCCTTATAGTGGGGGCCAAGGAAAGCGACAATGATCCCCTCCTCCCCCTCCGTGCCTGCCTCATCCCTGCCCGGCCTATCCCTGCCCGAATTCCTGCCCGGCTGGGTCTGGCTCGCCGGCGCCGGCCCGGGCGATCCCGGCCTGCTGACGCTGCATGCGGCCAACGCCCTCGCGCAGGCCGACACCATCGTCTACGACGCGCTGGTCGGGCCCGAGATCCTCGGGCTGGCCCGGCCGGGCGCCGCGCTGGAATTCGCGGGCAAGCGCGGCGGCAAGCCATCCCCCCGTCAGCCCGACATCTCGGCACGTCTGGTGACCTTGGCGCGCCAGGGCCGGCGCGTGCTGCGGCTGAAGGGCGGCGATCCCTTCGTCTTCGGCCGCGGCGGCGAGGAGGCGCTGACGCTGGTCGAGAACGGCATCCCCTTCCGCGTGATCCCGGGCGTCACGGCTGGCATCGGCGGGCTCGCCTATGCCGGCATCCCGGCCACCCACCGCGACACCAATCACGCCGTCACCTTCCTGACGGGGCACGCCTCGACGGGGCTGGTGCCCGACGGGCTTGACTGGGCCGCCATCGCCCGCGGGTCGCCGGTGATCGTGATGTACATGGCGCTGAAGCATCTGGAGCTGATCGCGGGCCGGCTGATCGAGGGCGGCCGCGACCCGGCCGAGCCCGTGGCGGTGGTCACCGAGGCGAGCCTGCCGACCCAGCGCGTTCTCGAGACGACGCTGGCCGCCTGCGCCGGCGAGGCCGAGGCGGCCGGGCTGAAGCCCCCTGCCATGGTGGTGGTCGGCCCGGTGGTCCGCCTGCGCGCCTCGCTGGACTGGCTGGGCGCCCTCGCCGGACGCGCGCTCGTCCCCGACGCGCTGGGGACGCGACGCCGCGGCGAGGCCGTTTGAGCGCCCCTCCCGCCGCGCGGGGGCTGATCCTCGCCGCCCCTGCCTCCGGCAGCGGCAAGACGGTGCTTACCCTGGCGCTGCTACGCGCATTGCGCAGGGGCGGGCAGGACGTCGCCTCTTGCAAGACCGGCCCGGACTACATCGACCCGCGCTTCCACGAGGCGGCGTCCGGCCGGCCCTGCCCCAACCTCGACCCCTGGGGCATGCGCCCCGGGACCCTCGCCCGCCTGCTGACGGAGGCAGGGCGCGGCACGGGGCTTCTCGTGGTCGAGGGCGCCATGGGCCTGTTCGATGGGGCGGCCGACGGCACCGGCTCGACCGCGGACCTTGCGGCGCTGACGGGCTGGCCCGTGGTTCTGGTGGTCGACGTGCGCGGCCAGTCCCAGTCGGTCGCCGCGGTGGTCGCGGGCTTCCGCGCCTTCCGGCGGGATGTCGATGTCGCAGGCGTCCTGCTGAACCGCGTCGGCAGCCCCGCCCATGAGGCCATGCTGCGTGCGGCGCTGGCGCCGCTCGGCCTGCCGGTGCTCGGTGCCGTGCCGCGCAACGCGGCCCTGGGCCTGCCGGACCGGCACCTGGGGCTCGTCCAGGCGGGGGAGCACCCGGATCTCGGGTCCTTCCTGGATGTCGCGGCCGATATCGTCGCGGCAGCGGTCGACCTCGGCGCGCTGGCCGGGCTGGCGCGCCGGGCCGGCCAGCTACCGATCCCGGCGACACCTCTGCCGCCGCCCGGCCAGCGCGTGGCGCTCGCCCGCGACTTGGCCTTCGCCTTCGCCTATCCGCACCTGATCCAGGGCTGGCGCGCTGCCGGGGCCGAGATCCTGCCCTTCTCACCCCTCGCGGGAGAGGGGCCCGACGCCATGGCCGATGTCGTCTTTCTGCCCGGCGGCTATCCCGAGCTCCATGCCGGTCGGCTCGCCGCGGCCGGCGGGTTCCTGGAGGGGTTGCGCGTCGCGGCGGCCCGTGGGGCGGTGCTGCACGGCGAATGCGGGGGCTACATGGTACTGGGCCGCGGCCTCGTCGATGCGGACGGCGTCCGGCACGCCATGGCCGGCCTGCTACCGCTGGAGACCAGCTTCGCCGAGCGCCGCCTGCATCTGGGATACCGGTCGGCCGTCCAGCGCGGCGCAGGCCCGTTCGGCCCTGCGGGCACGCGCCTGCGCGGGCACGAGTTCCACTACGCGAGGATCCTGTCCGAGGGGCCCGGCGACGCCCTATTTGACGCGTCCGACGCGCGCGGCGACGCCCTGCCCGCGATGGGCCTGCGTTCAGGGCGGGTCACGGGCTCCTTCCTCCACGCCGTCGATCTGGCCTGATCGCGACGGGTCCCGCGGCTCAGCGGGCGGCGACGGGCTCCACGATGGCTTGGCCGGCGGGGCTGGTGGCGATCAGCGGAGCCTCGGCTTCGGGCTCCCGCATGGGTCCGCCGGGGCGCGCGCAGCGCACGGAACGGTTCAGGACCGAATCCAGCAGCCGCTCTGAGACGACCGGCCGCGCCTTCACGCCGATTGCCGCCTGATAGGCCGCGATGGCGCCGCGGGTCATGGGCCCCAGGCGTCCGTCGGAGGCGCCGATGAAGCAGCCGGCGACCCGCAGCCGGTCCTGAAGCACGGGCAGGGCATGGGCCAGCGCCTCGTCGGACATGGGCTGGTCCCACGACCAGAGCGAAGCGCCGGAGCCGAGGCCGCCATGCGGCCCGGCCTGGACTGCGGCCTGGTTACCGGCCTTGGAGCCAGTCTGCGCGAGGGCCGGTGCCGCCACGCCGAGGACGGCCGCCAGCACGATGAGACGGGATCGCAAGTGATCGCTCCTGCGGCAAGAGGATGGGCGCGGCCAAGGCCGCGCCCGAGCTGGATCGCGGCGCTCAGAAGCCGATCACGCCGGTGAACCAGAGAAGCAGGACCACCACGCCGGGAACACCCAGCAGCCACAGCACGATGGGCATGTCCGATCCCTTTCCTTCCACTTGGTCTTCTTCGTGGAACCGCAGGCCGCTGATATCACGGGATTCCCGTTTCAGAATGCCTTTGCGGGCACTCCTTCAACCGGCCGACGTCCTCTACCAGGAAGACAGGTTTTCCTGCCATTTGGTTCCATCGGCGTTCCGACGCTCCGTGAACCCGGCATGGCCGGACGGCGTTCTGCGTTCGGGTGCTGGGAGATCTGAAGGGGACGGAAATGCCTGGCCAGGATGGTGCCTCCGGGACGGTCTCGGAGGCAGAGAGATGCGCGTCCTGATCGTGGGGGCCAGCGGCTTTGTCGGGCGGCACCTCGTGGGGCGCCTGACGGGCGACGGCATCGATGTCGTGGTGGCGGGCCGTTCCCGCGAGCGGCTGCAGCAGATGTTCCCCGGCCTTGCCGTGCAGCCCTGCGACCTCGGCCGTGACACCGCCCAGGACTGGCAGTCGCGTCTTTCGGGCATCGACGCGGTCGTCAACCTGGCCGGGCTGATCCGCGACAGCCGGGGAGCGAGCTTCGAGACCGTACACGAGCATGGCGCCATGGCGCTGTTCGACGGCTGCCTGACCGCGGGGGTGCGGCGGGTCGTCCAGGTCTCCGCGCTCGGGGCCGACGAGACGGGGTTCACGCGCTATCACCGCAGCAAGAAGGCTGCGGACGACCATCTGGCCGCGCTCGATCCGCAGGGACGCCGGATGGACTGGGCGGTCCTGCGCCCGTCGCTGCTGATCGGGCCGGGCGGGCAGACCAAGGAGCTGCTGTCCGCACTCGGTGCGGCCCCCCTGCCGCTGCGCATGGGTCCGGGCACCTGGATGCTGCAGCCGATCCATGTGGACGATCTGGTCGAGGCGATCGCACGGCTGCTCCGGCGGGCCGAACCCTTCGCGCGCCGGGTCGACGTGGTCGGCCCCGAACCCATGTCCACCGATGCCGTCACCCTGGCGCTGCGCCGCTGGCTCGGGCTCCGCCCGGCCCCGTTTCTGCCGCTGCCGCGCTGGGTCCTGGCGCTTGCGGCCTGGGCGGGCGACCGGATCGGGCTCGGCTCCGCCACGCGCGAGAGCCTGGCGATGCTGGAGGCCGGGAACACGGCGCCCGTCGCGCCCTTCGTCCGGGCCTTCGGCTTCGTGCCCAGGGCGCTGCCGGCGGCGCTCGCGCGGCACCCCGCGACCCAGGCCGATCTCTGGGCGGCGCGGCTGCTCTTCGTGCGCGATCCGCTGCGGATCCTGCTGGCGCTGATGTGGATCTGGACGGCGATCGTATCACTGGGACTGTATCCGCTCGCCGAGAGCTACGCCCTGCTGGCGCGGGTGGGGATCACGGGGGCCCTGGCGCCGCTGGCGCTCTACGGGGCAGCGGCGCTGGACCTGGTGCTGGGGCTCGCGCTCCTGATGCGCTGGCGGCCGGCGCTGGTGGGGGCGCTGCAGATCGTCCTGATGCTGGGCTACACGGCGCTGATCACGGCCTTCCTGCCGGAGCTGTGGCTGCATCCCTTCGGGCCGGTGTCCAAGAACCTCGCCGTCGCGGGGGCCACCCTGGCGATGATGGCGCTGGAGGCGGAGCATGGATGAGTATCTGCTGATCAAGACCGTCCACGTCCTGAGCTCGACCCTGCTGTTCGGGACTGGTCTGGGGACGGCCTTCCACGGCCTGATGGCCAACCTGTCGGGAAATCTCGCGGCAACGGCGGTCGTGAACCGCAACGTCGTCCTGGCTGACTGGCTGTTCACCACCCCGGCTGTGCTGGTGCAGCCCGCCACGGGCGTCTGGCTGGCGATGCAGGCGGGCTATCCGCTGACCAGCGGCTGGCTCCTGGTTTCCCTGCTGCTCTACGTGCTCGTGGGGGCCTGCTGGCTGCCGGTGGTCTGGCTCCAGATGCGGCTGCGCCAGATGGCCGAGGCGGCCCTGCGCGATGGCACGGCGCTGCCGCCGCTCTACCGCCGCTACGCCCTGATCTGGTTCACTCTGGGCTGGCCGGCCTTCATCGGCGTGGTCGTCATCTTCTACCTGATGATCGCGAAGCCGGAGCTGGGGTTCTGATCGGCGGGCCGCTCCCAACGGGAGGGTTAGCCCGTCAGGACAGCCGGTGCGGCGTTGCGCGCTACCGCGCACGGGACCAGACTCCGTCACGGGCACTGACGGGAGACGCACCATGCTCGATTTCGTCGCGCAGATCCGCTCGCCGCTGATCGACCGCCTCGAGGCGGTCAGCCGGGCGCGCAGCGTGCCTGTCCCGACGCTCGTCGAGGAAGCGGTCCGGCGGCTCCTGGAGACCGAGGAGCATTGCGAGGCGCTGCATCGCGCCTTCGCGGATTTCGAGCGCAGGAACAAGAAGCCGGCCCAGCCAGGCCCGGCTCAGCCGGACGCGGCGCAGGCGGGCGAGGCCCGTCCGCGCGAGCTGGCGGAGACCTGAGCCGCCGGGAAGGCACGCGAACGGGCACGGCCGAAGGATTTTTTTCGGCCGACCGGATGTTGCGCTCGCGGCGGGCCGCAACTTGCCCTATTGCGTACCGCCCCCGGGGGGAAGGGATGTCCATGGCGGACATCCGCGACCCGGGCCGGATCACGCCATGCACCCGCCTCCCGCCGCCATCGTCCCGCTCGACCGCATCCTTCCCGACGAACCACTTCTGATGATGGGAGCCGGCCCGGTGCCGATCCCGAGCCGGGTGGCAGCGGCCAACTCCCTGGTGATCAACCATCTCGGCGACGCCATGAGCAAGGTCGTCGAGCAGGTCAAGACCATGTCGCGCTACGTCTTCCAGTCGGAATCCCGGCGGATCATGGGCGTCGCGGGACCCGGCTCGGCCGCGATGGAGATGGCGATCTGCAACCTCGTCGAGCCCGGCACGCGCGTTCTCAGCGTGCGCAACGGGCTGTTCAGCTCGCGCTTGGCCGAGATGGCCGGCCGCGTCGGCGGCGAGGTCAGCGTCCTGGCCGTCCCAGCCGTCGAGACCGCCGATCCCGGCGCGATCCATGCGGCGCTGTCCCAGGGGCGGCACGAGGTCATGACCATCGTGCAGGGCGAGACTTCCAACACCGTCTGGAACCGCCACCTGCCGGAGATCGCGGCCATCGCGCGGGAGCACGGCTGCCTGGTGGTGGTCGACGCCGTCTGCACGCTGAGCACGATGCCCATGCAGATGGACGCATGGGGCGTCGATGCCGTGATCACCGGCGGGCAGAAGGGTCTGTCCTCGATCCCGGGCGTCTCGCTGATCGCCTTCTCGGAACGGGCCTGGGAGCATCTCGAGAAGCGCCGGGCGCCCATGGCGCATTGGTGCCTGGACGCCCGCCTGGCGGACCGCTTCTGGAACCAGAAATCCTACCACTACACCGCCCCCGTCTCCGGCCTTCTGGCCCTGCACGAGGCGCTGCGCCTGATCTGCGAGGAGACGCTGCCCGCCCGCTTCCGTCGCCACCGGCTGTGCTCGGCCGCGCTGCAGGCCGGGATCGAAGCGATGGGGCTGACGCTCTATGCGCCGCCGGCGGTCAGGCTCGATTCCGTGGTCGGCATCAACGTGCCTGCCGGGGTCTCCGGCGAGGCCGTGCGCCGCCACATGTCGGACGTCCATCGTGTGGAGATCTCGGGCGCCTTCGGCCTCGACATCCTGCGCATCGGGCAGATGGGCGAGCAGAGCCGGGCCCATCACCTGTTCCGCACACTGCACGCGCTGGGGTCCAGCATGAAGACGGCCGGCGCCCGTATCGACCTGCCGGCCGGCGTCGCCGAGCTGGAGCGCGTGCTGGTCTCCGGCCAGGCGGCGTAGGAGGCGGGAGCCGCCTCCGTCAGGTCGCCCCGCGCCGGGCCCTGCGCAGCTCGCAATGCCGCGCGACGACCTGCCCCAGCGCCATGGCCGCGCCCAGCGCGGCCGCCGATTCCTCGAGCGTCAGGTCGACCCCGCGCGTGTCGATGAACTCGATGCCGAGCAGGTCCAGGTTGACCTCCGCCGTGAACAGCGTGGCGGGGCAGGGAAAATCGTTCTGGCGGGCCATGTGAACCTCCTCGGCTGCACGCTGAGACTAGCGGCCCACACGCCCCGCGGCTGTGCGTTCGGCCACACCGGGCGCGCATGGCCGCATGGAACGGGCAGAGGTATCAAGAGGCAAGGCTCGATCCCGGCGACCCTTCGGCCATCTTGCGGTATATCCGCAACACCTGCGCTCGAGGCAGTTGCCGGTACGCGATCGGGCTGCCCCCGCACCGGACATGCCGCGATGCTGATTTTCCCGACGCCCTCCGGATTTTAACGAACCTTTACGGGTATCCCCTTCATTGCCTTCCGGACGGGGGCGATGCCGATGCTGCGGATCTCCCCCGATCGCTCGGTCGCGTCGCTGTGGGGATGGGATGAAGTTTCGGTTGCGCACGAAAATCGTCGCGGGGATCGCGGCGGTGCTGGTGGTTGGAACTGCGGCGTTCACGGGCGTGTCGCTGTGGCTGTCGCGCGGGGCGGCGCAAGTTTCCGCCATCGCGCTGGTCGCCGAGATCGCCGAGCACGAGGCCGCCCGGGTCGCGTCCGACATCACCACCGCGGTGGAGGCCGCCCGCGGAATCGCGGCGCTGGTGTCCGTCGAGCGCAGCACCGAGGCACCGCGCCGCGCGGTCGTGAACCGCTATCTGGCGGGGCTTGCCGGGGACCATGCCTATGCCGGCGTGTGGATCGACATGGCCGATGGCGGCTTCGACGGGCGCGACGGGGAATTCCTGGACCGCGACGGCGAGATCCTGGGCCTGCCCGCAACCGGGCGCATGAGCCTGCTCTGGCTGCCCTCCGACACTGGACCGCGCGCCGACGACAGCGAGGGCGTGAGCTACGAGGAGGTCCAGGAGAAGGAATACTACAAGGCCGCCGCCAGCGCGCGGAAGGCGGTGGTGACCGAGCCCTATCTCGACGACGTGACCAGGCAGTTGATGACCAGCGCCGCCGTGCCGGTGCTCGAGGGGTCGCGCGTGCTCGGCGTCGCCGGCATCGACCTGTCGCTCTCGGGCCTGACCGACATCGTGCGCTCGGCCAAGCCTTACGGCGACGGCTATGTCGCCGTGCTGTCGGCATCCGGCCGGTACGTCGCGCATCCCGACACCGGGCGCCTGTCGCAGCCCGCCGAGGATCTGCCCGAGCCCGCAAGAAGGGCTGCGGCCGAAGGCCGTGTCTACGAGGGCGAAGTGCCGCTCGCCGGCCGGGCCCATTACCTCAGGGTGTCGCCGATCCGCTTCGGGGACACCGGCACCGTATGGTCCTTCATGGTGGCTGTGCCCGAGGCCAGCATCCTGGCCGATGCCAACCGACAGAGCCTGCTGGCGGCGCTGGTCGGGCTGGGCTGCGTGGCCGTCGGCATGGCGGTGGCCTGGGGCATCGGGACCGGCCTCGCCCGGCCGCTGACCGCGATGAGCGCGGCGATGACGCGCTTGGCCGAGGGCGACCTGGAGACGCCGATCCCGGCGCTCGACCGGCAGGACGAAACGGGAGCCATGGCGCGGGCGGTCGACATCTTCAAGGCGGGGCTCGTCCGGGCGCGCGAGCTCGACCTCGCCCAGAAGGAGGAGTGGCGGGCGCGCGAGGAGCGCGTGGCCACGCTCGCAGCCCTGCAGAAGGACTTCGAGATCAAGGCCGGCGGGCTGTCCGGCGAGCTGGCGGCCTCCGCCCTCCGGCTGAGGACGACGGCCGAGGCGCTGTCCGCCATCGCCGAGCGCACCAATGGCCAGGCGGGATCGGTCGCCGCGACGGCGGAGCGGTCCTCGGGCAACGTGCAGACGGTCGCAGCCACGACCGAGCACCTGTCGGCGTCGATCCGCGACATCGGCCGGCAGGTCGACGAATCCGCGCGGATCGCCGGCGAGGCCGTTGCGGATGTCGAGCGCACCAACGTGACGGTCGAGGCGCTGGCCCAAGGCGCGCAGAAGATCGGCGACGTGGTGACGCTGATCCAGTCCATCGCCGGGCAGACCAATCTGCTGGCGCTGAACGCCACCATCGAGGCGGCCCGTGCCGGTGAGGCCGGCAAGGGCTTCGCCGTCGTCGCGTCCGAGGTGAAGAACCTTGCCAACCAGACGGCGCAAGCCACCGAGGACATCGTCGCCCAGGTCGGAGAGATCCGCGCGGTGACCGAGCAGACCGTCGGGTCGATGCAGGGGATCGGCGAGACCATCACCCGGGTCAGCCGGATCGCCGCCGCCATCGCCGCCGCGATCGAGGAGCAGAGCGCGGCCACCGAGGAGATCGTCCGCAATATCCAGCAGGCCGCGCGCGGATCGCGCGAGGTCAGCGACACCGTGGGCGGCTTCCGTGCCGCGGCTGCGGAGACCGGCGATGCCGCCTCGGACGTGCTGGCCGCCGCCGGCAGCGTCTCGGAACGCTCGAAGGCCCTGACCATCGAGGTCGATGCCTTCCTGGCGGCCGTCCAGCGGGCCTGATCTTCAACGGCCTCACGGCTTACGCCTCGCAGGAGGGGCGGCGCGAGGCGCCGCCCCTCCTGCAGGCCTCCTCGCGGGCCGGACCGCAACGCCATCGCCCGCGATGCGGCGTCGGCTCAGACCGCGGCGCCGTCGAACTCCTGGACTTGCAACCTGGCAAGGTCGACCGCAGGCACGCAGCGCAGATTGACCGCCCGGGTGCTCGATCCATCGGGCGCATTCCCTTCGGCGAAGGGCTGGACGCCGCAGGTCTGGCAGAATCGGTGGTTCAGCCTGTGGGTATTGAACCTGTAGCTCAGAAGAGCATCCTCACCGGAATTCACGATCACGGCCGAGGCCGGGAAGAACGCCAGGAGGAAACCCTTACGACGGCAGTGGGAACAGTTGCAGCTTATTGCGCCACCCGGCAGATCCGCTTCGACCGTAAAAGTCACCGCACCGCAGTGGCAGCTTCCTTCGAAAGACATACCCAACCCCGTCAGTTAGTACCGCAAGAATCCAGGTCGCATCCGGCATCAGACCTCGGCCGCAAGGGCCAGCAGCCGGTCGAGGTCCAGGTGTCCGGCCAGATGATCCGCCAGTTCGTCCAGCACGGCTTCCACCTCGGCCTCGTAGGCGAGCCCGCTCTCGCCGCGGACGCGGATCGCCGATAGGAAGGCGGCGCGGAAGCGGTCCTCGGCGAAGATTCCGTGGACATAGGTTCCCATCACCCGGCCGCAGACCGAGACCGCCCCCTCCGGCCGGCCGTCGAGGTCCAGCAGCGGGCGGGCGAGGCCGGGGCCCCGCGTCCTCCCGATATGCATCTCGTAGCCGCGCACCGGGGTCCCGGTCGCGGGATGGGTCCCCGAGACCTCGGACAGCGTCTTGGCCCCGTGCAGGACCGTGTCGACTTTCAGGAGACCGAGGCCGGCGACGCTTCCGGACGGTCCCTCCGTCCCCTCGGGGTCGTCCAGGCGCTGCCCCAGCATCTGGAACCCGCCGCAGAGCCCCAGAATCCAGCCGCCCCGGCGCCGGTGCGCCTCCAGGTCGATGTCCCAGCCCTGCGCGCGCAGGAAGGCGAGATCGGCGATGGTCGATTTCGAGCCCGGGAGCACCACCAGGTCGGCATCCCCCGGCAGGGCCGATCCCGGCGGCACCATCCGGACCGAGACGTCGGGCTCCAGGCGCAGCGGGTCCAGGTCGTCGAAGTTCGCGATGCGCGCCAGCATGGGCACCGCGACGCGGATCGCGGCGCCGGGCCGCTCGGCGATCCCCGGCAGGGCCAGCGCGTCTTCGGCGGGCAGGCGCGCGGCGGCGGCGAACCAGGGGACGACGCCCAGCGCGGCGAGGCCGGTATGACGGACAACCGCCGCCAGCCCGTCGTCGAACAGGCTGGGATCGCCCCGGAACTTGTTGATCACGAAGCCGCGGATGCGGGCGCGCTCCGCGGGCGGCAGGACGGCGCAGGTACCGACCACCGCCGCGATCACCCCGCCCCGGTCGATGTCCCCGACCAGCACCACCGGGAGATCGGCAGCCTCGGCGAAGCCCATATTGGCGATGTCGCCCGCGCGCAGGTTCACCTCGGACGCGCTGCCGGCGCCTTCGACGATCACCAGGTCGGCCTCGGCCGCGAGCTGGCGGAAGCTCTCCAGAACCGCGGGCATCAGCGTGCCGCGGCGCTGCTGGTACTCGCGCGCCCGCATGGCGCCCAGGACGGCGCCGCGCAGGATCACCTGCGCACCGGTCTCGGTCTGCGGCTTCAGCAGGACCGGGTTCATGTGGACCGTGGGCGCGACGCCGCAGGCGCGGGCCTGCAGCGCCTGGGCGCGGCCGATCTCGCCGCCGCCCGGGACCACCGCCGCGTTGTTCGACATGTTCTGCGGCTTGAACGGCCGCACCCGCAGGCCGCGGCGGGCGAAGGCCCGGCACAGCCCGGCCACCAGCAGCGACTTGCCGACGTCCGAGCCGGTGCCCATCACCATCAGCGCGCGGGTCACGGCGCCCCTCCGGCGGCCGCGATCTGCCGCTCGACCGCGCCAGCGAACTCGTCGGCGCCGGGCCAGCTCACGATCCGGCCCAGCGGCTTCCTGCCGCGGAACAGCAGGAAGGCTGGGATCCCGTGCAGGCCGAAGCGCGTGGCCATGTCGAAATCCTCGTAGACGTTGTCGTGCAGCCAGCGGACCCCGGGCCAGCGGAACCGGTCCGCCGCGGCCAGGATCGCCCGCTTTGCGATGTCGCAGTTGGGGCAGTTCCGTCCCCACAGGAACAGGATCGACAGGGGCTCGGCGCCCGGCCCGGCCCTTCCCTGATCCGCCCCTGGCCCGTCGATGGGCTCAGCCAACGTACCGTCCAGCCCTGCGCTGTCGACGCGCCGCATGGGAAAGCGCTCGAAGAAGTCGGGAACGGCGCTGTCCGCCATGATGCACTCCGCAACGGGGCCCGGTCAGAACTCGATGCCGGCCTGGGCCTTCACGCCGTCCCGGAAGGGATGCTTGACCATCTCCATCTCCGTAACGAGGTCCGCGATCTCGATCAGCTCGTCCTTGGCGTTGCGGCCGGTGACGATCACGTGCTTGCCAGCGGGCCTGTCGCGCAGCGTCTGCAGCACCTCGTCCAATGGCAGGTAGTCGTAGCGCAGGACGATGTTCAGCTCGTCCAGCATCACCATGCGGTGCGCGGGATCGGCGATCAGCGCCCTGGCCTCCTCCCAGGCGGCGCGGGCGGCGGCGATGTCGCGGGCGCGGTCCTGGGTCTCCCAGGTGAAGCCCTCGCCCATGGTGCGGATCGTCACCTGGTCGGCGAAGCGCTCGAGCACCGCGCGCTCGCCGGTCTCCCACTTGCCCTTCACGAACTGCACGATGCCGACCCGCATGCCGTGGCCGATGGCGCGCATCACCATGCCGAAGGCGGCCGTGGACTTCCCCTTGCCCTTGCCGGTATGGACGATCAGCAGGCCCTTCTCGATGGTCTTGGTGGCCAGCATCCGGTCGCGCGCCGCCTTCTTCTTCGCCATCTTCTCGGCGTGTCGGGCGTTGATCTCGTCCTCTGTCATGCCTTCGGTCTTCACGCCGTCTCCCCCCTGGCCAGCCGTTCCAGTTCCTGATGCGCGCGGTTCGAGCGCGGCCGCCACAGGCCGCGGTCCAGCGCCTCGCGCAGCCTTTCCGCCATCTCGCGCAGGGCGGCCGGGTTGACCTCTCCGATCCAGCCCCGCACCGCCTCGTCGCCGAGATAGGCATCGTACACGGCGTCGAAATGGTGGTCGCCCACGCAGCGCGCCGTCGCCGCGAAGGCGAAGAGATAGTCGACCGTCGCCGCCATCTCGAAGGCGCCCTTGTAGCCGTGGCGCATCACGCCGCGGATCCACTTGGGATTCACGACGCGGGCGCGGACGACGCGCGCGATCTCCTCCTGAAGCGTGCGCACGCGCGGGCTCTCGGGGCGCGAATGGTCCGTGTGGAAGATGGCGGGCTGGGTGCCCGACAGGGTGCGCACCGCCGCCGCCAGCCCGCCCTCGAACTGGTAGTAGTCGTCGCTGTCCAGCAGGTCGTGCTCGCGGTTGTCCTGGTTGTGCAGCACCAGCTCGACCGCGCCGAGGCGCCGCTCGAACAGCTCGCGCTCGGACCGGCCCTCGGCGCCGGCCCCATAGGCATAGGCGCCCCAGGCCAGGTAGGCCTCGGCCAAGTCCCGCTCGGTCTGCCAGCCGCGCTCGTCGATCAGGGCCTGCAGCCCCGCGCCATAGGCGCCGGGCTTCGATCCGAAGATTCGGAAACCCGCGCGCCGCGTGGCCTCGGCCGGCTCTATGCCGGATGCCTCCAGCCGTTCCGCGTCCGCGCGCCAGGCGGCGGCCAGCGGGTTGGTCCCGTCCGGCTCGTCCAGGGCGGCCACGGCCCGTGCCGCGGCGTCCAGCAGCTCGACCTGTGCCGGGAAGGCGTCGCGGAAGAAGCCCGAGATGCGCAGCGTCACGTCGACCCGCGGCCGGTCCAGGACCGAGGCCGGCAGGATCTCGAACCCCGTGACCCGGCCGGTGCCCGTGTCCCAGGTCGGGCGCACGCCCATCAGGGCCAGCGCCTGGGCGATGTCGTCGCCCCCCGTACGCATGTTGGCGGTGCCCCAGGCCGAGAGCGCCAGCCGCCGCGGCCAATCGCCGTGCTCCTGCACGTAGCGCTCGACGACGCGGGCGGCGGATTTCCAGCCGAGATGCCAAGCGGTGGGCGTCGGCACGGCGCGGATGTCGACGGAATAGAAGTTGCGCCCCGTCGGCAGCACCTCGGGTCGGCCACGCGTCGGGGCGCCCGAAGGCCCCGGTAGCACGAAGCGGCCGGCGAGCCCGCGCAGCAGCCCGTCGATCTCGGCATCCCCGCAGGCGCGGACGGCCGGGCGCAGCGCCTCCTCGATCCAATCGAGAACCTGCCGCGTCCGCGTCCAGCCCGGCTCGGCCGCCCGTGCGCCCGCGACGAGGTCGCGCGCCAGAAGTTCGATCCGCTCGACGGTGTCGCCCGCGCTGCGCCAGGCCCCGGGGCCCGAGAGGACAGCGGGGCGCGGGCCCGCCCAGGGCTCGGCCATGACCGCGTCCAGGGGATCGAAGCCGAGATCCAGGTCCGCCGCGATGGCCCTGTGGAGCGAGGCGTCGCCCCCCTCGCCCCGGCCCCGGGGCAGGCGCGCGATGGCGACCAGCAGGTCGTCCAGCAGCGCCCCCGCGGGTGCCTGGCCGAAGACGTGCAGCCCGTCCCGGATCTGAAGCTCCTTGAGCTCGCACAGGTGGTTGTCGAGCTTTGCCAGGGCCGAGCCCGCCTCCTCGCCGCGGACGATGCCGCAGTCGCGGTCGAGCCCCGTCGCGGACGAGAGCTCCAGGATGCGCTCGCGCAGCGGGATCAGGCGCCGCGGGTCGACCGAGGCCGCCTCGTAGTACTCGTCAACCAGCGCCTCGAGCTCGCGCAGCGGCCCATAGCTCTCGGCCCGGGTCAGCGGGGGCGTCAGGTGGTCGATCACGACCGCCTGGGCGCGCCGCTTGGCTTGACTGCCCTCGCCGGGGTCGTTGACGATGAAGGGGTAGAGGTGGGGCAGCGGGCCCAGCGCCAGCTCGGGGAAGCAGCTCTCCGACAGCGCCAGCGCCTTGCCAGGCAGCCATTCCAGGTTCCCGTGCTTGCCGAAATGCACGACCGCATGCGCCCCGAAGCCCTCGCGCAGCCAGGTATAGAAGGCGAGATAGGCATGCGGCGGCACCAGGTCGGGATCGTGATAGCTGCGCGCGGGGTCGCGGTCGTAGCCGCGGGCGGGCTGGATCGCGACGACCACGTTGCCGAGACGCAGCGCCGGCAGGCGGAACGCGCCGTCACGGCAGAAGGGATCCGCTGCGGGGTCGCCCCAGCGCTCCATCATGGCCGCCCGCGCGGTCTCCGGCAGCCCGTCCAGGACCCCGCGGTAGGCCTCCAGCGGGAACGTCTCGCGCACGAGCCGCCGGTCCAGCGCCGACAGGTCGTTGGTGACCCCGGCCGACAGCGCATCGATCAGCGCGGCCGAATCCGCCGGTAGGCCCGCGACCGCATAGCCCGCCCCGGCCATGGCGCGCAGCGCCTCCACCACGCCGGCCGGCGTGTCCAGCCCGACGCCGTTGGCGAGGCGCCCGTCGCGGGTCGGATAATTCGCCAGCACCAGGGCGACTCGCCGCTCCCCGGGCGGCGCGCGGCGCAGCCGCGCCCAGCTCGCGGCAAGCTGCGCGACGAAGCGCACCCGGTCGGGCACCGGGCGGTAGCGCAGGATGCGGCTCTGCGTCGGGGCGTGGAGCTCGGTGCCGGCCTTGAAGCTGACGGCGCGCGACAGGATGCGACCGTCGACTTCCGGCAGGGCCACGTTCATGGAGATGTCGCGGGACGACAGCCCCGCATTGCCGCGCTGCCAGGCCGCCTCGTCCCCGCCCGAGAAGACCACCTGCAGCACCGGGCAGTCGGCCTCGTCGAAGGGCGTCGCGCTGCGCGCGGCACCGGGCTGGCCGACGGCGAAGGCCGTGGCATTCAGCACCACCTCGACGCCGGCGCCGGCCAGCAGCTCGGCCACGATCCCGGCCGCCAGGGGCTCCTTAAGGCTTGTGGTGAAGACCGGCAGCGCATCGATGCCCTCGGCGTCGAGCGCACGCACCAGCGCGTCGACCGCTGCCGTGTTCCCCGCCTGGACGAGCGCCCGGTAGAAGACGATGGCCGCCCGGGGCCGACCCTCCGTCCAGCGCGCGCGCAGAGCGTCGAGCGTCGGAGAGTCCTCACCCGGCCAGTAGGCTCCTGCGCGCAGCAGCGGCGCTGGCTCGCGACATTCCGGCGCGCCGCCCAGCAGGAAGGCGGCATAGCGCAGCAGCTCGACCGCATTGCCGACGCCGCCATGCACGCAGTACTGCCACAGCCGGTGCACGGCCTCGGCCGGCAGGGTCGCATGGCGGAACAGCTCGGGATCCGGCTGGTCGTCGCCCGGCAGCACGGCAAGCGCGATGCCCCGGCGCCGGCATGCGGCCGCCACCTGCTCTAGCCCGTAGGGCCAGTACCCGGCCCCGCCGAGCACGCGCAGGATCACCAGCCGCGCCTGCTCGACCACCCGTTCCACATAAAGGTCGACGGACAGGTTGTGGCCGAGCTGCAGCAGCGAGGCGAGGCGCAGCGTGGGCACCCCGGGTCCGAGGCGGTCCATGGCCTCGGCAAGGCAGGCAAGCTCCGTATCCGCCGCCGACAGGAACACGATCTCGGCCGGATCCTGGCCGAGATCGACAGCCTCGCCCTCGGGGACCGCGCCCGCCTGGGCGGCCAGCAGATGCATCTCAGCCCCGGAGCCCGGCCTCGATGGCGGCGCGGTCCAGCCCCTTCAGCCCGATCACGACGAGGCGGCTGCGCCGCTCCTCTGGAGAAGCCCAGGGCCGGTCGAAGTGGCGCTGCACGCGCTCGCCCACCGCCTGCACGACGTGGCGCATGGGCTTGCCCACGACGTCGACGAAGCCCTTGACCCGGAGGATGTCGTGCCGTCCCGCGAGATCCCGGATGCGCGCCTCGACATCGGCGGGATCGGCGACGGGCCCCAGCTCCACCACGAAGCTCTCGAAGTCGTCGTGATCGTGCTCGCCGTCCTCGGCATCGTGATGCGACGGGCGGCT
This sequence comes from Arenibaculum pallidiluteum, assembly GCF_017355985.1. Lineage (GTDB taxonomy): Bacteria > Pseudomonadota > Alphaproteobacteria > Azospirillales > Azospirillaceae > Arenibaculum > Arenibaculum pallidiluteum. The sequence continues at coordinate 80,328 of NZ_JAFIQU010000018.1, read as the reverse complement.
GGCGAGATCCGTCTCCGCCTCGGCGCCCAGCCCCAGCAGCACCAGCGGGTCGACGCGGCCTTGGCTGCTGGTCACCACCTTTACCGCCGGGCGCAGATGGGCCGAGATCTCCAGCGCCACGCGGTCGAGGGTCGCCGCGTCGACGCGATCGGCCTTGTTCAGCACGACCATGTCGGCGCAGAGGAGCTGGTCCTCGAAGACCTCCTCCAGCGGGTCCTCGTGGTCGAGGCTGGGATCGGCCTCGCGCTGAGCCTGCACGGCGGCCGGGTCGGGGGCGAAGCGCCCGTCGGCCACCGCCTCGGCGTCGACGACCGCGACCACGCCATCGACGGTCACGCGGCTGCGGATCTCGGGCCAGGCGAAGGCCTTCACGAGAGGCTTTGGAAGCGCGAGGCCCGAGGTCTCGATCACAATATGGTCGGGCGCGGGCACGCGGGCGAGCAGCGCCTCGATGGTGGGCAGGAAGTCGTCGGCCACGGTGCAGCACAGGCAGCCGTTGGTCAGCTCGACGATGTCCTCCTCGCGGCAGGCCTCGTCGCCGCAGCCGGCCAGCAGCTCGCGGTCGACGCCGAGGTCGCCGAACTCGTTGATCACCAGCGCCAGACGCCGGCCCCGGGCGTTCGCGACGAGGTGGCGGACCAGCGAGGTCTTGCCCGCTCCGAGGAAGCCGGTCACCACGGTTGCGGGGATCTTGCGGGTCACGAAGGCGTCTCCTTGAGGGTCAGGGGAAGGCCGGCGGCCACCAGCCAGACATGGCCGCACCGCGCGGCCAGCTCCTGGTGCAGACGGCCGGCATGGTCGCGGAACTCCCGCGCCATGGCGTTCTCGGGCACGATGCCGAGGCCGACCTCGTTGGACACGAAGACGACGGGACCGCGCAGCGCAGGCACCGCCGCGACCAGCTCGTCGCAGGCGGCGGGCACGGCGCGCCCCTCCACCATCAGGTTGGTGATCCAGAGGGTCAGGCAGTCCACCAGCACCGCCCGGCCGGGGGCAGCCAGGCGCGCGAGCGCGCCGGCGAGGTCCAGCGGCTCCTCGACGGTCGTCCAGCGCGGGCCGCGCCGACCGCGATGCTCGGCGATCCGGGCCTCCATCTCGGCATCCCAGGCACGGCCCGTCGCGAGATAGACCGGCTCCGGGCCCGACGCGACGAGCGTTTCGGCAAAGCGGCTCTTCCCGGAGCGGGCGCCGCCCAGGACGAGGCTGGCGCCCGGAGGAACGCCAGGGGGAAAACGCTGGGGGATCGGCATGGCGGGCGCACTATCGGTGCCGGCGGATGGCGGTGTCAACGTCCCGCGGTCCACTGCGCGGCCGGCGGCGCCCGCTCCGGGACCGGTCCGGGCCCGGGGTCTTGATGAAGGGGGCGGGCCGACATCACATCATGGTGTGGAACGAACAACGCAGGAACGGCAATGACCGGGTATTTCCGCACGGCCATCCTCCTCGCCGGACTGACAGCCCTGTTCCTGGGCGTGGGCTTCCTGATCGGCGGGCGGCAGGGCATGCTGATCGCCCTTCTCTTCGCGATCGGCACCAACGCCTTCGCCTACTGGAACTCGGACAGGGTCGTCCTGGGCATGTACGGCGCGCAGCCGGTCGATGCCCACAGCGCACCCGACCTTTACCGGATGGTCGCGACGCTGGCGGACCGCGCGGGCCTGCCCATGCCGGCCGTCTACCTGATCCACAGTGACCAGCCCAACGCCTTCGCGACCGGCCGCGACCCCGATCACGCCGCGGTGGCCGTGAACACCGGCCTGCTCCAGATGCTGAGCCCGGAGGAGGTCGCCGGCGTCATCGCGCACGAGCTCGCGCACATCCGGAACCGCGACACGCTGGTCATGACCGTGGCGGCGACGCTCGCCGGCGCGCTGTCCATGCTGGCGAATTTCGGGCTGTTCTTCGGCGGCACGCACCGCGACCAGGAAGGGGGCAGCCCGCTGGGCGCGGTCGGCATGGTGCTGGCGGCGATCGTCGCCCCCTTCATGGCGATGATCGTACAGATGGCGATCAGCCGCGCCCGCGAGTTCGAGGCCGACCGCATCGGCGCCGAGATCAGCGGAAGGCCCGACTGGCTGGCGAGCGCACTGCAGCGGATCCAGGCCGGCGTGCAGCGGATTTACGAGCCCGCGGCCGAGCGGCACCCGGCCACGGCGCACATGTTCATCATCAACCCACTGCACGGCGGCAGCTTCCGCGCCCTCCTTTCGTCCCACCCGCCGACCGACGAGCGCGTGGCGCGGCTTCTCGCCATGGCGCCGCAGACCTGGCCACCGGCCGCCGTCCCTGGGCAGCCCGCCGCACGCAGCGGCGGCTTCTCGCGCCCGGCCGGCAGCCCGTGGGGGACGGCGCCGGGCCGAGGGCCATGGGGCTGACCTGGGGGCTTACCCTGTGGCTCACCCTGGAATTGACCTGCAATTCGGCCGCAGTAGTTCCGATCAAGCCGCGGATGCCTGTGCCGTGCCGGCGAGTTGAAGGGCGCGGCGCAGATGCCTTTGGTAGCATAGACCGGCCCGCCTACCCCGCCTGCCCAGCGCGGGCGGTCTTTACTCCCGGCACCAGGGATCACGCACCCCGGTGGTAACCACACTTGGGGCGGGAACTTGTTCGATTTCGCCCACGCGGGATCGAGATCTTCGGTGCGATGATTTGTGCAGAAGTCAGGATTACCATAAACATTTACTTGAGATTTGCAGAAGTCGGAAAGAAATTTCCGGCAATGCGCTGAGTTTTGAACAGGAATGTCGTTGCCATCAACTTACGACGGGTGGATACTGTTTCGTCGGACCGGATCGCTTCCGGGGATCCGGTCGCAACCATGGAGGATTCGATGCCCGTCGAAACTCGCCTTGCCTCGCTCCGAGACAAGCACGCGGCCCTTGACCGGATAATTCGGGAGGAGGAGCAGCGACCCTGGCCGAACGACCAGGAGATCAAGCGCTTGAAGCTCGAGAAGCTGTACGTCAAGGAGCAGATCGACGGTCTGTCCGTGCGGCCGCACATCGCCGCCGAATGAGCATCGCCGGGGATGGGCCGCCCCGGCCCATCCCCGGCCCCCTCCCTTCAGTGCTTTTCGCCCCGCCCGGAGCGCAGACCCCGGTCCTCTCCGCCGTCCTCCGGGCTGTCGTCTTCAGTGTCCCGGTCGTCTGTGTCCCCCTGCTCTGAATCTTCGTCCTCCTCGCCGCTTTCGCGCGACAGGGCCTCCCGCAGCGCCGCCAGCAGCAGCCTGGATGCCGAGCGCCTGCGCGCACCGCGCGCCTCGAGCCCCGCCTCCAGCAATTCGAGCAGGCTCGCATCCGCTCCTCGGGCCGTGGCGGTCCGATAAGCCGCCAGCCGGCGTGCCAGCACCGATGCCTTGAGCCGGGGGCGCCGCGGCGGCGCCTCCACCTTCACGATCCTGGGTGCCCATTCGACGAAGGTGTCCCGCACCGGCTCCTTGACGCCCCAGCGCCGCGCGACGTGCTGCAGGACCTGGGCCTGCCGCTCCGTCAGCCGCCCGTAGCCGACGTAATGGGCAAGGAAGGTCTCGATCCAGGCCCTGTCGTTGGGCGAGCCATAGGCGCTGCGCCGCACCAGCGAGCGGAACAGACCAAAATTGCGCGCAATCGCGCGGAGCGCGCCGCGGCCGCGCAGAAAGCGCCGCCGCAGGGCACGGTGTCCGAGATCGTCTCCGGCGTCCTCGGGATCTGCCCCGCGCTGCTCGGCGTCGAGCAGGGCAAGGCGCAGCGTCTTGATCCGCCAGGCGGGAACGGAGCCCCAGGGCTCGTCCAAGGCCGCCTCAGGCGCCCATGAGGTGGAGCGTCACCTCGCGCTCGTGAGGGCGCGTGCGGTGCTCGAAGAGATAGATGCCCTGCCAGGTCCCCAGCACCATATGCCCGCCGGCGACCGGGATCGAGAGACTGGTGGCCGTCAGCGCGGTCCTGATATGGGCCGGCATGTCGTCCGGCCCCTCGGCCCGATGCTCGTAGAGCGCCGGGTCGTCGGGCACCATCCAGTCCAGGAAGCGCTCCAGGTCGGACCGGACGTCGGGGTCCGCGTTCTCCTGGATCAGCAGCGAGGCCGAGGTGTGGCGGCAGAACAGGGTCAGGAGACCGGTTCCGATCCCCTGCCCGTCCAGCCAGCCGGAAACCTCGCGCGTGATGGCGAGAAGCCCCCTTCCCCTGGTCCGGAAGGAGAGCTCCCCCTGCGCCTGGCGCAGCATCGGACCGGCCTCAGCCGAGCGCCGGGCTCCTGGATTTGGCGCCCGTCCGGCCCTGGCGCCCCTTGGCTCCGGACGTGGCGGCTGGCGCCTTGGCGGTCTTCGCGGCGGACGCGGTCCCCGCGGCGGCCTTGCGCGCCCGCGGCTTGGCCTCAGTCCCGGCGGGGATCTCGGTCGGGGCGTCGCCAGCGGCCGGCTCGACCTTGCGCGCCCCGCGGCGCGGCGCGGCACCCGCGGCGGCCTTGCCGCGCGTGCGGGCCTTGGCCGGCGCCGGTGCCTCGCCGCCGACTGCGGTCTCGGCCCGCAGCTCGGCCGCGGCACGATGCCAATGCTCCTCGTGCCGGCCTTCGGGGCAGCCTTCGCTCATCCAGATATCGTAGGCACGCTGTCTGATCCGCTCGTCGAGCACGCTTGTCATGCCATCCTCACGGGTTAGCCCTGTGTTCAACGGAACCGGACGCGCCCTGTTCCGCGCCGCAGGGGATTCGAGGCAAATATTCCGGCGACGCGGCCCTCCTTGTCGGACGGGAACTTCGGTCGTGTGCAAAACCTACTGCATGATACGGTCCCTTGGCAAAAGCACGAGACGAGTCATGGCGTCCCCCGAGCATCACACGCGCTTCCCGACCGCCGCCGAGGACAAGGAGAGCCACGAGGCCGCCGCGCAGCAGGCCAGCACGCCGCAGACTCTCTCGCCGAGCTACCGGCTGGCCTTCGCGGACCCTGATTTCCTGCTCCGGCGCGAGTTGCGTCCGACCCGCCTGCACCTGGAGCTGCTGAAGGCCGAGCTGCTGCTCCAGGAGGAGAACATCGTCTCCACGATCGTGGTCTTCGGCAGCGCGCGCATCCCCGACCCCGCCACCGCCGCGCAGCGCCTCGCCCTCGCCGAGAAGGCCGCGGCGCAGGCGCCCGGCGACCCCGCCGCGGCCGCCGCGCTGGCGCGGGCGCACCGCATCGCCGCAAACAGTCGCTACTACGAGGTCGCGCGCGAGTTCGCCCGCCTCGTCTCCCTGCACGGCCAGCGGCCGGAAGCGCGGCGCTACGTCGTGGTGACCGGCGGCGGTCCGGGGATCATGGAGGCCGCGAACCGCGGCGCTGGGGATGCCGGGGCCGAGAGCATCGGGCTGGGCATCGTCCTGCCCCACGAGCAGGCGCCCAACGTCTATGTCACCCCGAAGCTGTCCTTCAATTTCCACTACTTCGCGGCCCGGAAGATGCACTTCCTGATCCGCGCCGAGGCGCTGGCCTGCTTCCCCGGCGGCTTCGGCACGCTGGACGAGCTGTTCGAGGCGCTGACCCTGATCCAGACCCGCAAGATCGAACCGATGCCGGTGCTGCTGTTCGGCGAGGCCTGGTGGCGGCGCGTCGTCAACTTCGAGGCGCTGGTCGAGGAGGGCGTGATCGCCGCCGCGGACCTCGGCATCATCCACTTCGTGGAGACCGCCGAGGACGGGCTGAACGCGGTGCTCGACTTCTACCGGGACCGGCCGAGCCCGAACAGCTGGGCCCGGGGCGGGACGCAAGACGGAGCTTGACCCGGCAGCCGGGGACCACGACCCTTGGCAGTCCGGAACGATGGGAGCCGCGGCATGGACGGCCGAAGCAAGGCGGAGATCAACGCGCTCGGCGACCACGCGACCCGCGTGGCCAACAAGGACGCCGAGATCGTGATGGACATGTCGCGGAAGCTGTCCCGCGACATCGCGACGCTGGAGAAGCGGTTCCACGCGGTCCGGATCGAGACCTTTCCCGCCTACAAGGAGGCGCGAGCCGCCTATCTGGACATACAGGGCCTCGTGGACACAATCCAGGAGCGCGGCGCCCGCGTCCCCAAGCTGCTGCCCCCGAACTTCACGCAGTGGGTGCTGCGGGCCAAGCTGAAGGCGCTGTCCATCTTCACCGACATCAGCCACGCCTTCATCTCGGATCCACCCATCACCCTGACGAAATCCTTCGGCGCCTTCGACGTCCTGAAGTCCGAGCACGCCAACTTCTCGGAGGTGCTCGGCTATTTCGACATGATGCTGATGGAGGCGGGGATCGACGACAAGACGTCGGAGATCCTGGATGCGACCCGCACCCGGATTGAGGAGATCCTTCAGATGATCGACCGGCTGCTGGAGACGAGCCCGCCCCCGCTGACCGAGTTCGACTGATCCCACCCGCGGAGGACCGGAGGATGCGCGCCGCATCGTATACCCGCAACGGTCCCGCGCGGGACGTCCTTGAGGTCGGCGAGCTTCCCACGCCCGAACCCGCCGCCGGCGAGGTCCGGGTCCGCCTGCATGCCTCGGGCGTCAACCCGTCGGACGTGAAGGGCCGGATGGGCCGCCCCCTCGCGGGCCCCCGCGTCGTCCCGCACAGCGACGGCGCCGGCATCGTCGAGGCCGTCGGGCCCGGCGTCCCCGCAGGCCGGATCGGCGAGCGCGTCTGGATCTGGAACGGCCAGTGGCAGCGCCCCTTCGGGACCGCTGCCGAGTACATCGTCCTGCCCGCCGACCAGGCGGTGCGGCTGCCCGAGCGCGTCAGCTTCGAGGCGGGGGCCTGCATGGGCATTCCCGCGCTGACGGCGGTGCAGGCCGTGCGGCTGCTGGGTCCCGTCGCCGGCCGCACGATCCTGGTGACCGGCGCCTCCTCGGCGGTCGGGCACTACGTCACGCAGATTGCCGCGCAGGCGGGGGCCCGGGTCCTCGGCACCGTCGGGTCCCCAACCAAGGCCGAGCATGCCCGCGCGGCCGGCGCCGAGGCGACGATCGCCTACAAGACCGAGGACGTGGCGGGCCGGGTGAAGGAGCTGACGCAGGGGCGCGGCGTCGATGGGATCGTCGACATGGACCTGTCGAGCACGGCGAGGCTGTTGCCGGATGGGGTTCTGGCATCCCACGGGCGGCTCGTCTGCTACGGCTCCAACGTTCCCGGCGACGTGACGGTGCCCTTCCGCGACCTGCTGTTCCGCAGCATCGACCTGCGCTTCTTCCTGGTCTACGACCTGACCCCCGAGGACCGGCGCACGGCGCTGGCGAGCCTGAACGCGATGCTGGAGGCCGGATCCCTGGCGCACACGGTGGGGGCCCGCTTCCCGCTGGACGGGATCGTCGACGCCCACGAGGCGGTGGAGGCAGGCAGCGTCCTGGGGAACGTCGTGATCGACCTGACCTGAGACCCGGGCGCCCCTTGCGGCATGCATCCTCCCGGAGGTAGTGTCCGATTACCGCCCACACAGGCGGGCCCTAGGGACGGATGGCACGGAGGCCTGGGCAGCGGTGAGCGGGACGGAGTCGTCGTTCGGGGGCGCTGGGGACGGGGCGCGGCAGCCGGCCGAGGACGCGAATCCGCACCTGCCGGAAGATCCCAACTTCATGACGTCGCTGGCGCGCGGCCTCTCGGTGATCCGCGCCTTTTCGGACCGCGAGCAGAGTCTCAGCATCTCGGACGTGGCGCGCATCACCGGCCTGCCCCGGGCCGCAGCGCGGCGCTGCCTGCTGACGCTGCAGCGGCTGGGCTACGTGGGAACGGACGGCCGGGCCTTCCATCTGACGCCGCAGATCCTTTCGCTGGGCTATTCCTACCTGTCCTCGGCACCGCTCGCGACCACCGTGCACCCTGCCCTGGAGCGGGTGAGCACGCTGCTGCAGGAATCCTCCTCGGCCGGGATCCTGGCCGAAGACGACGTCGTGTACATCGCGCGCTCGGCCACCAAACGGATCATGTCCGTGGCGCTGAACGTCGGCAGCCGGCTGCCCGCCGCGGTGACCTCCATGGGCCGGGTCCTGCTCGCGGCGCTGCCCGCGGCAGAGCTCGACGCCTTCGTCCGCCGCGTCGAGCTGCCGCGCCACACCGAGAGGACGATCACCGACAGAGACGCCCTGCGCGCCGAGATCGAGGCCACGCGCTCGCGGGGCTACGCCCTTGTCGACCAGGAGCTGGAGGTCGGCCTACGCTCCATCGCGGTGCCGCTGCGCAACGCCTCGGGCGCGGTGAGCGCTGCCATCAATGTCAGCACCCAGGCGGGCCGCGTCGGCATCGACGAGATGCTGGAGCGCTATCTGCCGGTGCTGCGCGATGCCGCCGAGGAGATCAGGCCGCTGCTGCGCCTGTGAGACTGGCGTGAAGCCGGCTGCCGATCCGCGCCTCCGGAGACGGAAATCAGCGCAGCAGGTCGAGCAGCGGGTCCGCCTCGGGCCGCGACTGCCATTGGTCGAAGGAGACGACCTCGGCCAGCGGCATGCGCGGCAGCCAGCCCTTCGCCTCCAGCTCGGGCCGCTCCAGGAAGTGCGAGACGTAGCCGACGCAGAGATAGGCGATGGGCTGGATCCCCGCGGGAATGCCGAGCGCGGCGCGCAGGTCGTCGGGCCGCAGGATACTGACCCAGCCGACGCCGACATCCTCGGCCCGCGCCGCCAGCCACAGGTTCTGGACCGCGCAGACGGCGCTGTAGAGATCCATTTCCGGCTGGTGCGTGCGCCCGAGCACCACGGACCCGGTGCGGCTCCGGTCGCAGGTCACGCAGATCCCCAGCGGGGCATCCAGGATTCCCGCGAGCTTCAGGTCCCGGTAGGCGCGCTGGCGCTCGTCCTCGAACATCAGCGCGGCCTCGGCATTGGCCTTGGAGAAGGCGTCGTGCACCTTGGCGCGGACTGATGGGTCGCGCACGAGGATGAAGTCCCAGGGCTGCATGAAGCCGACGGAGGGCGCGTGATGCGCCGCCCTGAGGATGCGCGCCAGAACGGCATCCGGCACAGGGTCCGGCCGGAACTGCGCGCGCACATCACGGCGGGTGAAGATGCACCGGTAGACCGCCTCGCGCTCGGCTTCCGAGAACGCACCCGTGTCGCCGCGCCCGTTCTGATCCGGCCCCGCCGCCATCGCCCCCTCCCTGCCGGGCGCCGCGGGGCGGCATGCCGCCCCGCGGGCCGGTCCTGCTTCTGCGTCAGCCCTACTTCTGCGTGAGAAGGTGCCCGTTCACGAAGCTGAGGTCGACAGTGGAGAGCGGGTCCAGCGCCTTGTCGACCTGGCCCTCGGCCTGCCAGAACTTGGTCTGGCGCACCACATCGTCGACCAGCAGACGTCCCTGCGGGTCGATGAAGGGCAGGCTGACCGCGACCAGCTCGGGCTTCTGCTTGGTCGCCTCGGCGATGATAGCCAGCAGCTCGTCGTAGCCCGGCCCCTTGCCGGGCTGCCCGGTCGTGTCCTTCACGTTGAAGGCGTTGTTGTAGTCGGCCGCGCCGCGCTGGTAGGCCCGCACGAACTTCTCGACTGTCGCGCGCCGCGTGCGGATCGTCTCGGGGCTCGTGAACAGCGCGCCGAGCTGCCAGGGTGTCACGTCGCCGACCCAGCCCAGGATCCTGGCCGATCCCTCCGCCTCGAGCTGGCGGGCCACCGTGACCGGTGCGATCATGCCTTCCACCTGCCCGCCCTTGAAGGCCGCGACCATCTTCGGCACGTCCTGCAGGGGCACCATCTGGATGTCCTTGGTCGAGAAGCCGTACTTCTCGGCCAGCAGGCCAAACATGTAGTGGAAGGTCGACCCAGCGGTGGTGGTTGCGACCCGCTTGCCCTTGAACTGGGCGGGGGTGGTGAAGCCGGCATCGTAGGCCGCCTTCGTCGCGAGATAGGCCGAGAGCTGGTAGCCCGGCTCCTCGCGGCTCTGGGCCGCGACGATCTTCACCGTGCCCTTTGCCGCGAGATTGTAGAAGCCCGCGGTCAGGCCGGTGATGCCGAAATCGGCGTCGCCCGAGGTCACGGCGACCGGCACCTGCTGCGCAGCCGAGAAGGACCGCAGCTCGGCGTTGAGCCCCTCCTGCGAGAAGTAGCCGCGCTTGTGCGCGATGAAGATCGGTGCCGAGGACGAAAGCGGCAGCACCGCCACCGTCACCTTCTCGCCCTGGGCGGAGGCGGGCGCTGGCAGCGCCGACAGCGCGCCCAGGCCAAGGGCCAGCGCCAGGACGGCACGGCGGCCGACGCCAAGGGCGCCATAAAACTGTCTTGTCCGCGGGTTCATGGGGTGGTTCTCCCTGGTGGATGCCGGATTTCCGGCCTTCGTTGGACGGGCCGCCGCCGCGCCCATCGGGACGGCCGCGGCCCGCGATCGGGCGCCGACCGCGTCAGCGCCATTTCAGCAAGGTCTTCTCCAGCAGGGAGAGCGCGGTTCCGATCGCAAGGCCCAGCAGCGACAGGACGAGCACGCCCGCCAGAAGCTGGTCGGTCAGCATCAGATTGCCCGCGTTCAGCACGAAGGCGCCGATCCCGTAGTCCGCGCCGATCATCTCGGCCGAGACCACGAGGATCAGCGCGATCGACGCGCTGATGCGGAACCCGGCGAGAATGCCCGGCATGGCGCCGGGCAGCACCACCTTCCTCAGCACGTCGAGCCAGGGCATGTTGAAGCTCTGTCCCATGCGGATCAGGTTCCGCGGCACGCCGTCGACCGCCGAGTAGGTCGCGATCACCGTGGGGAAGAAGACGCCGAGGCCGATGGTCGCGAACTTCGAGGCCTCGCCGATCCCCAGCCACAGGATGAAGAGCGGCAGCAGCGCGATCTTCGGGATCGGGAACAGCGCCGAGACCGCCGGCAGGCCGATGGCCCGGGCGATGGACCAGATCCCCATGGCGAAGCCGACCAGCACGCCGGCGGCGGTGCCGAGCGTCCAGCCGACGCCGATGCGCATCAGCGAGGCCGCGAGGTTGCGGGCCAGCGAGCCGTCGGCGACCAGTCCCTGGAGGGCCAGCAGGATCGCGCTGGGCGGCGGCAGGAACAGCGGGCTGACGAGGCGCAGGCGGCCGCTGGCCTCCCAGGCGGCGATGGCGATCACGAAGGCAAGGAGGGCCGCCCAGCGCCGGGGCTCCGCCACGAAGCCGCCGCCGCGGAAGCGCACGGGCCGGCTGGCGGACGCCGGAGCCTGGGCAGCGGGCTGGGGCGCCGGCCGGGTCATGGGGCGCGGGGCTTCGGTGGTGTCAGGCATCGACGATCTCCCGGTCGGCGATCCGCGCCTCGGCCTTGATGAGCTCCCACAGCCGATCGTGAACCTCGGCCAGGAAAGCCTGGCCTGCGGCGCCCGCCCGGTCCTCGCGGGGCAGGCCGACCTTCACGATGTCGCGGATGCGCCCGGGCCGGCGGGTCAGGACCACGACCCGGTCGGCGAGGCGCAGCGCCTCGTTCAGATTGTGCGTCACGTAGACCGCCGTGGTCCGGTCCCGCTTCCAGAGATCGAGGAAATCCTCCATCAGCAGGTCGCGGGTCTGGGCGTCGAGCGCCGAGAGCGGCTCGTCGAGCAGCAAGATCGCGGGCCGCGTCGCCAGCGCGCGGGCAATCCCGACACGCTGGCGCATTCCGCCCGAAAGCTGCTTCGGCAGCGCCTTGCGGAACTCCAGGAGGCCCATGCGGCGCAGGCAGTCCTCGACGCGCTCGCGCCGCTCCCCGGTCGGCATGCGCTGATGCTCGAGCACCAGGCCGACATTGTCCTCGACGCTGCGCCAGGGCAGCAGCGAGAAGTCCTGGAAGACGAAGCTGACGGGGTTGAGGCACCCCGGTGGCGGCTCGCCGGCGATGCGCACGGCCTCGCCGCCATGGGGCACGATCCCGCCGAGAATTCCCAGCAGCGTCGACTTGCCACAGCCCGACGGGCCGATCACCACCAGGATCTCGCCCTCGCGGACGTCCAGGTCGATGGAATCGAGGACCAGCAGGTCGCCATAGCGGTGGCTGAGCCCGCGGACGAACAGCTCCATCACCGAGCTCCCGACCGGCGGAGCGCAAACGCTCCGGAAGAGGGGACGGACGGGGTGGACGGCGGACGGCCGGGCATGGGAACTCCTCCCGGTTGAGCCCCTGCGGGCGGGAACGACCGGGCCGGAACCTTATTGGGCGTCACGCGGAGATCCAAAGAACTTCGTTTCGCGGCAGGCATACCCCTGCATCATAGGATATCGGATTCCCCGGGGCGAGTGGCGGTTTCGGCCTTTCGGCCGCCGCGGCGCGCCTCGCCTGCACCATCCGGCCTGCTATGATGTTTCCAGTCCGAGAACGGCGAGGAGCGGGACATGGGCTGGTCGATCCCGATCGGGTCGGTGAAAGGGACGGAGATCCGTATTCACGTGACATTCCTGCTGCTGCTCGCCTGGATCGGCGCCATGCATTACATACAGGGCGGGGCGACGGCCGCGGTCGAGGGCGTCGTCTTCATCTCGCTCCTGTTCATGTCGGTCCTCCTGCATGAATTCGGACATGTCTTCGCGGCGCGGCGCTACGGCGTGCAGACGCCTGACGTGACGCTGCTGCCGATCGGTGGCGTCGCGCGGCTGGAGCGGATCCCTGAGGAACCCCGGCAGGAGCTGGTCGTGGCGCTCGCCGGGCCGGCCGTCAACTTCGTGATCGCCGGCGTCCTGTTCCTGCTGCTGAACGGGCCGCTCCCAGCCGGTAGCGCCGAGGTGCAGAACCCCGGCGTCGACCTGTTGGCGCGGCTGGCAACGGCGAACCTGTTCCTGGCGGTTTTTAACCTGCTGCCGGCCTTCCCCATGGACGGGGGGCGCGTGCTGCGGGCGCTGCTGGCGCAGCGCATGGGCTACGCGCGGGGCACGCGCGTTGCGGCGAATGTCGGGCAGATGCTGGCCTTCGGCCTGGGGCTGCTGGGCCTCTTCGGAAACCCGATCCTGCTGTTCATCGCGCTTTTCGTCTATCTCGGGGCGGCATCGGAGTCCCATGCGGTTCAGCTTCGCGACGCCGCGCGCGGTATGATCACGGCCGATGCCATGGTCACCCGATTCGAGAGCCTGCCCCCGTCCAGCCGGATCGAGGACGCCGTCCAGGCGCTGCTGCGCACGACCCAGCGCGAGTTCCCGGTGGTGGACGGGGCCGAGCGGCTGCGCGGCGTTCTCACGCGCGAGGACATGATCCGCGCCCTGCGCGATCAGGGCGCCCAAACCCCGGTGCTGGAGGCCATGCGCGCCGACATCCCGCAGATCGGGCACAGGCGCACGCTGGACGAGGCGCTGGCCCTGCTGCAGCAGACCGGCGCGCCCGCGCTCGGCGTCACCGACGCGGCCGGGCGTCTGATCGGACTGATCACGCCCGAGAACATCGGCGAGCTGATGATGGTGCATGCGGCCCGCCCGTCGCCGCCTGCGCCCGTGAGCAGCGCCGGATGACCGGCGGCCCGGCCCGCGACGGGGCCCGGCGTGGCGGCGAAGCAGCCGTCTGGCGAAGCGACTGTCAGGCGATGCGGCGGAGGGTTTCCGCCAGCGCCTCCGGCGGGAAAGGCTTCGCGATCAGCCCGTAGGGCCGGATCGCCTGGACCTCGCGGACGACCCAGCCATCCAGGTTGCCGCTGACGAACAGCGACCGGAGCCCGCGCTGCACATAGGCCTGCACGGCGATGTCGACCCCGCTGCCGCCCTTGCCGAGATCGACGTCGACCACCAGGGCGTCGGGCTGCGTCGTCTCGATCAGGGCCTGGGCCTGCCGGACGGCATGTGCCACCCCGCAGACCTCGTGACCGAGATCCTCAACCATCTGACACAGCAGCTCGCAAACCTGCTTGTCATCCTCGATCACCAGAAAGCGCATTCCCCGCCTTCATCCCTCGGTCGGTGCCGCAGGGCAACGCCATATACTTAAAACACGCCATTTTTATCCGAGGTTGCAGCCCACGTCACCCCTCCGCAGCAGGAAAATGGGCGTATGCCGCCTTAGCCTCCTGCCGCTGCCGAGACAGGGGACCCGCGTATTTGTTAGGGCACCAACGGATTAAGATAAACAATCCGAGGCCGGGCCATGGACACCCGCCATCAGGCACCGATGCCGCTCGACGAAACCGCCCGCCTCGAGGCGCTCAGGCGCTACGAAATCCTCGACACTCCGCCCGAGGAGACGCTGGACCGGATCACCGCGCTGGCCTCGCGTCTGTTCGGAATGCCGATCTCCCTCGTCACGCTGCTGGACGAGAACCGGCAATGGTTCAAGTCCCGCCACGGCATCCCCGTGGAATGGACAAGCCGGGACGTCGCCTTCTGCGCGCACGCGATCCTGGGCGAGCAGCCCATGGTGGTGGAGGACGCGGCCAGGGACATCCGCTTCGCCAAGAATCCCCTCGTCACGGGAGAGCTCGGGATCCGCTTCTACGCCGGCGCGCCGCTGCGCACGCCTGAGGGTCATGCGCTCGGCACCGTCTGCGTCATCGACCGGGTACCGCACCACGACTTCGATGAGGCGGACCGCGCCGTCCTGCAGGATCTCGCCGGCCTGGTGATGCTTCACCTGGAAAGCCGCGACGCCCTCCGCGCGCTGCGCCGCGAGATCGAGGATCACCTGCGCACGGGGCGGCAGCTCCAGGCTGCGTTGTCCGAGAAGGACGTGCTGCTGCGCGAGGTCCATCACCGCGTGAAGAACAACATGCAGTCGGTGGTGGCCATGCTGCAGTTCGAGCGTGTGCGGCTCGGGCACCTGACGGAGGCGACCGCCCGGATGGAGGCCATCGAGCAGCGGATCGTGATCCTCGGCAGGATCCACGAGCAGCTCTACGCGTCGGGCCAGCTCGACCGGATCGACCTTTCCGAGCAGCTCCGGCGGCTGGCGGAGGGGCTCTCCGCCCTCGATCTTCATGGCTTCGGCGGCATCGCCGTCGAGGCCGAGCGCCTCGCCTGCGACCTGGATACCGCCGTGCCGCTGGGCCTGATCGCCAACGAGCTGCTGATGAACAGCATCAAGCACGCGGCACCGGTGCACGGCGGCTGGATCCGCGTGACGCTCCAGCGCCGGCCCGAGGCGGACCGGGTCGATCTGGTGGTCGCCGATGGGGGACGGGATGCGGGATCTGACCGGAAACATACGATCCGCGCCGAGAAGGATCGCCGCGAGCCCGGCGTGGCGAAAGCGGCCTGCGGCATCGGAATGACGCTCGTGCGAGCGCTGGCCAGCCAGATCGACGCGAGCGTGGTGGACTGCGGACCGGACTGGAGCACTGCGGGCTGGAGCACGACCGTCTCGATCCCGGCGAACCGCTTCCGGTGACCGCGCAGAACCAGCCGGGCGCGGCTCCGCCACGGCATTGACGCCTCTTGGAGCGTCCAGGGAGTGAGCGCGGACCAGTGGCTTGTCAGGCGGCCGTCTCGGCCAGGATCGCCGACCGCCCGTGCGATTCCACCGAGGCTTCCAGCGACCCGGCGTGGGTGACGACAATCTCGATGAGGCTGGCATAGCGCTTCTTGGCCTCATCGATGTCCGGCATGATTGTAAGCGGCGTGACACGGCGGGCTGGTCCGTCCAGAGCGGCAAAACCGTCAGCGGCAGGGACATGGCTGCCGCCAGGGCCATAAGCAAGGCGGGTGCCGCCTCCCCGCCGCGCTCGAGCCGCTGGATGGTCCGGACGCACACGCCGCTGACCTCAGCCAGTTGGTCCTGCGACCACCCTCGACCGAGCCGTTCCGACCTCAGGCGGGTGTGATTGACGCGAATGGGCATTGCCGAGATCCTCGTGGCGCTGACGGATCCACTCTACTTCCGGGCGTACCCGTCCCACCACGACAGCGACCCGACATCGCGGCGCAGCCGCCCGGGGAACCACCTCCAAAGGCTGTGAGCCCGGACACAGGCGGGCACGCCGTCCCATGGCAGGATCGCCGCCATGACCGAGGCCCCCTCCCGAGATGCATCCACGAGACCATCCCGTCTCACCCTGTCCGCGGCGCTGGCCGCGATGCTCATCGGGCTCCTTCCCATCGATGCGGAAGCCCGCCAGTTCCGCTGGCAGCACAACGGGAGGTGCGACGACCCGCGTTACGAGACCTCCAATGGCGGGCGGGCGAGGCCCGGCACGGACGAATTCGACTGCTCGCGCCATGGCGACGGGCTCAAGCGGTCGGCCGACCGGGGCTACCGCGGCGGCTGGGGAAGCAGTTACGACGAGGACGACGAAGACGATGCCGATCTTGGCACCGTCGCGGCCGTCGTCGGCGGCGTCGCGGTGCTTGGAATCCTCGGATCTCTTCTTGGCGGATCGGATGCTTCCTCTCCGCCAGCCTTCACCCCCAGCCTGGGAATGGGCACTGGAACGGGCCTGGCGGGCGGTGGCACCGCCGGGCAGGGCATCGTATGGAACGACGCGCCGGCCGCGCCCGCGCCCGTCCTGATGGCGGAGGCGGACAGCGCATGCCAGGCGACGGTCGCCCGCGGCATTGCGGAGCGGTTTGGAAACCGGCCCGTTCGCTTCGCCGAGGCGCGCCCCTACGGCGACGGGGAGGAAGGGACGGTCATGGCCGGCTCCGACCGCTTCAGCTACCGCTGCGCGGGCGGAGCGGTGAACGTCTGGTAGCCTCCGGCCAACACGTCGGCCCGGCGACCGCGCCCTCGAATGCGGCGAGCCACCGGGCCAGGGAACCCACCGCCTATTCCGCGACGCGCTCGAATACCAGCGTGCCCAAGGGCGGCAGCACCAGATCGAGCGAGTGCGGCCGCCCGTGCCATTCCGTGGGCTCGGCGATCACGCCTCCGCCGTTGCCGACATCACCCCCGCCATAGGAGCTGGCATCGGTGTTCATGCGCTCGAGATAACGGCCCGGCAGCGGAACTCCGACCCTGTAGCCGTAGCGGGGAACTGGCGTCATGTTGCAGACGACCACGCAGAGCGTCCTGCGCTCCTTGGACCAGCGGCAATAGGCGAAGACGCTGTTGTCGCTGTCGTTGGCCTCGATCCACTCGAAGCCCGCCGGATCGTTGTCGAGCTCGTGGAGCGCCGGAAGCTCGCGATAGAGGCCGTTCAGGTCGCGCACGAGGCGCTGCATGCCGGCATTCAGGGGATCGTCCAGCAGGTGCCAGTCCAGCGACTGGTCGTGGTTCCACTCCCGTTCTTGGCCGAACTCGCCGCCCATGAACAGCAGCTTCTTGCCGGGATGGGTCCACATGAAGCCGTAATAGGCCCGCAGGTTCGCGAATTTCTGCCAGCGGTCGCCCGGCATCTTGCCGATCAGCGATCCCTTGCCGTGCACGACCTCGTCGTGGGACAGCGGCAGCACGAAGTTCTCGGAGAAGGCATAGACCATCCCGAAGGTCATGCCGTGGTGGTGATAGCGGCGGTGGATGGGCTCCTTTGACATGTACTGGAGCGTGTCGTGCATCCAGCCCATGTTCCATTTGAACCCAAAACCGAGCCCGCCGAGATAGACCGGCCGCGAAACGCCCGGCCAGGCCGTCGACTCCTCGGCGACCGTCATGACGCCGGGATGCTGGCCGTAGGCGAGCTCGTTCATGCGCGACAGGAAGGCGATCGCCTCCAGGTTCTCGCGGCCTCCGTACTGGTTGGGGATCCACTCGCCCTCCTTGCGCGAGTAGTCGAGGTAGAGCATGGAGGCGACGGCGTCGACGCGCAGGCCGTCCAGGTGATAGCGGTCCAGCCAGAACAGCCCCGAGCCCAGCAGGAAGTTCTGCACCTCGCGCCGGCCGAAATTGTAGATCAGCGTGTTCCAGTCCTGGTGGAAGCCCTGGCGCGGGTCCGCATGCTCGTAGAGATGCGTCCCGTCGAACAGGCCGAGGCCGTGCGGGTCGGTCGGGAAATGCCCGGGCACCCAGTCCAGCAGCAGGCCAATCCCGGCCGCGTGGCATGCGTCGACGAAGGCCGAGAAATCCTCGGGCGTCCCGAAGCGGCTGGTCGGCGCGTAGAGGCCAATCGGCTGGTAGCCCCACGACCCGTCGAAGGGGAACTCGGTGATGGGCAGCATCTCGATATGAGTGTAGCCCATCTCCTTGACGTAGGGGACGAGCTGCTCGGCCATCTCGCGGTAGGTCAGGAACTGCTCGCCCCGCTCCCCCTTGCGCCGCCACGAGCCCAGGTGGCACTCGTAGATCGACACGGGGACGGAGCGCCAGTCGACGCGGCTTCGGCTTTCGATCCAGTCCCGGTCACGCCAGCCGTGCCGGTCGATGCGGCGGACCACCGAGGCGGTGCGGGGCGGCTGCTCGCTGCTGAAGGCATAGGGATCGGACTTCAACGGCTGCATGTTCCCGCCGGGCCCGCGGATCTCGTACTTGTAGACCTCGCCCTCGCCGATATGAGGGACGAAGATCTCCCACACGCCGACCTCGACGCGTTTGCGCATGGGCAGGCGCCGCCCGTCCCACCCGCTGAACGCGCCGACCACCGAGACCCGCTGCGCGTTGGGCGCCCAGACCGCGAAGGCGACGCCCTCGACGCCGTCATGGATCGTCGGATGGGCGCCGAGCTTCTCGTAGTTCCGGAGATGGGTGCCCTCGGCCAGCAGGTACACGTCGAGCTCGCCCAGGACCGGCGGGAACCGATAGGCGTCCTCGAACTCCTGCATGGAGCCGTCGGTCCACCGGACCCGCAGCCGATAGGGGAAGGGCTCGGTCCGCCCCTCGACGCCGCCCAGGAAGAAGCCCTCGGGGTGCACGCGGTCGAGCTCGGCCACGGCCTCGCCCGAGGAGCCGTCCAGCACCCAGACCCGCCCGGCCGTCGGCAGGAAGGTGCGGACGGTCACGGGGTTGCCCGGGCCGCCGGAATGCATGCCGAGGATCGCGAAGGGGTCGCCGTGCTCCGCCCGCGCGATCGCCTCGATGCCGCCGCGCAGCCAGTCGTCGATCAGGTAGGTGGTCGCGTTCATTCAGCCGCCTCCGCTTCCGCCGAGCTGTGCCGCTCCAGGATGCCGAGCACCCCGCGCAGCGGGATCGAGATCCAGTCGGGCCGGTTCGAGGCCTCGTAGGCGATCTCGTAGCACGCTTTCTCCAGAATGAAGAAATCGAGCACGCGTCGCGCCTGCTCCGGATCCGCGGGATAGCTCGGGCAGCCCTCGATATGCGCCTCGTATCCCCGCAGGAAGGCGCTGGCCGCCTCCTCGCGCCAGGACAGCGCATAGCCGAGAACCTTCTGTGCCATCTCGGGCTGCAGCTCGCCGATCTGCCGCACGGTGGCATAGGCGGCGTAATCGAAGGAGCGCAGCATGCCCGCGACGTCGCGCAGCGGCACGTGCTTGGCCCGCCGCTCGTCCAGCGAGCGCAGCGGCTCGCCCTCAAAGTCCAGCAGGAACCAGTCGGCCTGGACCTTGATCACCTGGCCCAGATGGTAGTCCCCGTGGTGGCGCGTCTTCACCGCGTCGATCCCGCCCTCGAGCAGGCGGTCGAGCAGCGCGAGGCAGGCGCCCCGGCGCGACAGCAGGGTGTCGGCATCGGAGCGCACCTCGGCCGGCAGCCGATCCAGCGCGCCCGAAAGCGCATCGAAGGCGCGTTCGACCTGCGCGCGCGCGGCGTCCTTCCAGCGCCGCAGATCCTCGGTGGTGATCGGCTCCGGCCGGAAGGCCTGGTCGTCGGTGTCGATCGCAAATGCCTTGTGCAGCTCGGCCGTGCGCTGCCCCAGGGTCTGGGCGAGCTCGAAGTAGATGTCCTGGCGGTCGGCGTCCTCGCCCTCCGGCCGCTGCTCGGCTTGGGGGCCGCCGAGTTGGAGCTCGTCCAGCAGCCGGTCCAGCCAGTCGAGCGTGAAGGTCCAGCCGTCGCCCTGGTTGCGCACGAAGCCCTGGAGGATCGCCAGTGCCAGCGGCGTGCCGTCCTCGGCCACCTGCTGGACGGCGCCCAGCAGCGGCGGCACGTTGCGGTAGTCCGCGACCTCGGTCAGGAAGTGGCCGATCTCCACCTCGGGGTGGATGCCGGGCGCGAGGCGGCGATAGATCTTCATCACCACCGCGTCGTCGATCAGCACCGAGCTGTTGGACTGCTCGGCGCCCAGTCGGCGGATGCCGGGGTTCTCGGCCAGCGTCAGCTCGTCCATGCGCCGGGTGCGCAGGATCTCGAGCCCCTGCACCTTGCCGCGGCGCACGGCCTCCAGCACGGCGAAGGAGAAGTCGTCGGACTGGACCGCGTCGTAGAGGCCGCCAAGGCGCGGCCCGCGCCGAACGCGGGCGAGCGTATAGGGCAGCAGCTGCGAGCCTGCCGAGACGACACCCTCGTCCCAGGCGACGGCAAGCGGCAGGAAATAGCTCTGCACGCCGCGCTCGCGCAGGGTCACATCCACCCGCACGAGATAGTAGCCGTCGCCGCCCGAGGGCGAACTGAGCTTCGCGGCGCCGCCCAGGGCCACGGATTCGATCCGCGTGTCCTTGCCCTGGAACCAGCGCTGCTTGGGCAGGTAGGCCGGGAGAACCTCGGCCACGAATTCGTGCATCGTCCGCGCGGAGACGAGATTCTCGCCGCTTCCGGACAGCACCAGGGTCGTCAGGTCGGGCATGGGTTCCGGGATCGTTTCGTGCCAGGACGGCAGGGCCACCTGCGACGTCAGGGCGAACCAATAGAAGCCGTAGGCCGGCAGCGTCAGCAGATAGGGAAGGTCACCGATCGGCGGGAAGGCCGTGCGACCCAGCAGTTCGACCGGCACGCAGCCCTTGGAGCCCGACAGGTCGAGCTCGACCGCCTGGGCGGAACGGGACAGGTTGGCCACGCACAGGATCGTCTCGTCCTCGTGCTCCCGGAGATAGGCCAGGATCTTCCGGTTTCCGGGATAGAGGAACTTGAGGGTGCCGCGGCCGAACGCCTTGCGCTGCTTGCGCACGGCGATCATGCGCTTCATCCAGTTCAGCAGCGACGAGGGGGAGCGCTGCTGGGATTCCACGTTCACCGCCTCGAACCCGTAGATCGGATCCATGATCGGCGGCAGGTACAGCGTCGCAGGGTCGGCGCGCGAGAAGCCGCCGTTGCGGTCGGGCGACCACTGCATGGGCGTGCGCACGCCGTCTCGGTCGCCCAGGAAGACGTTGTCGCCCATGCCGATCTCGTCGCCGTAGTACATCACGGGCGTGCCGGGCATGGAGAAGAGCAGGCTGTTCAGCAGCTCGATTTTGCGCCGGTCGTTGTCCATCAGCGTGGCGAGGCGCCGGCGGATCCCGAGATTGATCCGCATCCGCCGGTCCTTCGCGTAGAAGTTCCAGAGGTAGTCGCGCTCGCGGTCGGTGACCATCTCGAGCGTCAGCTCGTCGTGGTTCCGGAGGAAGACCGCCCATTGCGCGTCCTCCGGGATCTCCGGCGTCTGGCGCATGATGTCGGTGATGGGATGCCGGTCCTCCTGGGCCAACGCCATGTACATGCGCGGCATCAGGGGGAAGTGGAAGGCCATGTTGCACTCGTCGCCGCCCTTCGCGGGGTCGCCGAAATAGGGTAACACGTCCTCGGGCCATTGGTTGGCCTCGGCCAGCAGCATGCGGTCGGAATAGTTCTGGTCGATCTCGGCCCGGATCTTGCGCAGGATGTCGTGGGTTTCCGGCAGGTTCTCGCAGTTCGTGCCCTCGCGCTCGATGAGATAGGGCACGGCGTCGAGCCGCATGCCGTCGACACCCATGTCGAGCCAGTAGCGCAGGACGTTCAGCACCTCGCGCAGGACCCGCGGATTGTCGAAGTTCAGGTCCGGCTGGTGGCTGTAGAAGCGGTGCCAGAAATATGCCTGGGCCTCGGGATCCCAGGTCCAGTTGGACTTCTCGGTGTCCAGGAAGATGATCCGGGTGCCGAGGTACTTCTGGTCGGTATCGGACCAGACGTAGTAGTTGCGCGCGGGCGATCCCGGCTTGGCCCGCCGCGCCTTCTGAAACCAAGGATGCTGGTCCGAGGTGTGGTTGATCACCAGCTCGGTGATCACCCGCAGCCCGCGATCGTGGCATTCCTTCACGAGGGACTTGAAGTCCCTCATGGAGCCGTAGCGCGGGTTGACGTTGCGGTAATCCGCGATGTCATACCCGTCGTCGCGCAGCGGCGAGGGATAGAAGGGCAGCAGCCACAGCGCCGTGACGCCGAGGTCCTGCAGGTAGTCCAGCTTCTGCGTCAGGCCGGCGAAGTCGCCGATCCCGTCGTTGTTGGCATCGAAGAACGCCTTCACGTGAAGCTGGTAGATCAGCGCGTCCTTGTACCAGTGGCGGTCGTTTCGATCGATCATGGGTGGCCGGATCGCTCCCCGGTGACTCTGGTGTACCGACCCTAAACATCCCAATCGGCGATCCGGCACGCCAGCCATCCGAGCTTCATAGGAATGTCTGATCGGCGGGCCTGCCGGCTCAAAGCCTGTCCGGCCGGATCAAGGGCCCGCCACGCCGTCACGCAGCCTGCCCGAAGACATACCCGCCACACCAAACCGCAACAAGCAGTGAAACCGAATCTCATGGCTTTTTATTATTCTGCGAATTATTGCAATTCTCGGCCAATACTCAAGTCAGAAATATAGGCAGAGATTTTGGACTCCACAGCAGCCGCGAATGACGTTACTGAGATTGGAGCGCACCACGCGCCGCGTGGCGACCGGAATACCTGACGCTCAACGCCTGACGCCTCTCGACCTGATGCCTCTCGGCCGTGGCGCGCCGGGCAGCTTTGGAAGCAGGAGGACCCATGGATATCGGGGTTCCGTACCGCGATCTTGGATCGATCGATCTGGAGCCGCTTCTGAGCTACGTGGAGGGTCTGAGCGAGGAGGACTGGAGCCGCAATCCGCTGCGCCAGGAGCTGTTCGCGGACGGGGCGCATTCGGTGACGCAGGCGATCGTGTTCAAGCACGAATGGCATCCCGGGGCCAATTCGGTGCACTACGCCTATGTCGAGGACCTGATCCACGCCTGGGGGCTGCAGAAGGGCATCGACCCGAGCCCGTTCATGCCGCTCGAGCGCGAGGACACGGACCTGGGTCCGGTCTATGCCTATCCCGACTGGTTCGCCCTGCGCGCGGTGGTCGAGCCGGTGGTCGAGCGCGCGATCGCGAAGCTGCGCACGCCGCACGGCGTGGTCACCCGCGTCGCCCTGGTGCGCCTGCAGCCCGGCGGCAAGGTCAAGCCCCATGTCGACGGCCAGCCCATGGCCGCGCGCGCCCACCGCCTGCACATTCCGCTGATCGTGCCGCCCAACGTCGTCTACCTCGTCGGCGAGCGCAAGTTCTCCATGGTCCGCGGCCATGTCTACGACTTCAACAACCGCTGGAAGCACGCCGTCCGCCACGAGGGCAAGAGGCCCCGCGTCAACCTCTTCGTCGACTACTACCCCAACCCCGGACTCGCCATCCGGCCCTTCCACGAGCTCGGACCCATGTTCGCAACGACCAGGGCCAGACGCGTCGGCTGAGCAGACGGCACGAGGGCGCCCCGGAGCTCACGCCCCCGGCCCGAGATCCTCCGCCATCAGCGCCGCGGTCCGCCGGTCGCCCTCCCGCGCAGAGGCGCCAAGCCCCGCGACAACGCCTTCCCGGTCGGCGCGCGGCCGGTTCTGGCCGAGCTTGCGCTTGCCCTCGATCCGAACGATCGGGATCGCGATGCCGACGATGCCCTTGAGCTGGCCGCGCAGGAAATCCTCGGGCGCGTCGGACACCCTCCAGGGCTCCTCCCGTCCGGCCTCGTGCCGCTCCGTCAGCGCCTCGACCACGGCCCGAAGCCGCTCCGGCTCCTCGAAGACCTGCACCGGGCCATAGGCGTGCACCGCCACGTAATTCCAGGTCGGCACCACCCGGCCGGTCTCCCACTTGGTCGCGTACCAGGACGGCGTCACGTAGCCGTCGGGGCCGCCGAATATGGCCAACGCCTCGCCGGCCGCGATTGAGCGGGCCTGGGGGTTTGCGCGGGCGAGATGGCCGTAGAGCGTTCCCAGCGGGCCCGCCGCCGGATCCAGGAGCAGCGGCACGTGGCTCGCCACGAGCCCCTCCGCCCCGCCGCTCACCACCGTCGCGAGGCCGGTCTGCGCGATCACGGCGTGAAGCTCCGGAAGATCCTCGATCCGGAAGGCCGCAGGGACGTACATGCTCGCACCATTCGTCGTTCGGGCGCGATCCTGGGGTCTGCGAGGGGGCGGCGCCAGGGCCATTGGCGTGTGACAGAAAAGGTCCACCAGCTCGCAACTTTCCTTAATCAATTGGGAATCCTTCGCCGCTAAGCTGCTGCCGCCCGACACCGAGACGAGGCTCCCAATGCGCCGTGTCCCCCTGCTCGCCCTCCTGCTCGTCGCTGCCTGCCAGAGCACCGGCACGCCGGGCGCTCCCCCCGTCCAGACGGGAGCGTCCCTCCAGTCTTCCGCCCTCGATCCCGTGGGCGGCGAATGGGAGTCCCTGGCCCGCGCAAACCTGCGCAGCGGCCCCGGCACGGAGCATGCGGTGCTCGGCAAGGTGTTCCCCGGCGACAGGCTGAGGGTCCTCGGCCGCGTGCCCGGCAGCGAGTGGCTGGCCGTCACGCGCGGGACGGAGACGGCCTATATCCGCCAGGACCTCGCACGGGCGGTGGTGCCGATGCAGAGCGCCGCCGCGCCTGCGATGTCCGCGCCCTCCGTGTCGCTGGCGCTCCAGCCGGCTCCGACAGCCAGCGCGTCCATCCCTGCCCCCGCCCCTACCCCTACGCCCGCCCCTGCCTCCTTCGCGCCGGTCCAGCGTCCGGCAGTCCAGCGCACGCCCGCTGCCGGGACGGCGCAGTTCGCCCTGGCCCAGCCGGCGGCCGGCGGGCAGAGGGCGACGGGCCGGCCCGTTCCGTTGTATCCTCGGTAACGCCAGGACTGGTCCGCCGCGACGGGCCTGGCAGCCGACCTGCCGAAACCGCCGAGGGCGCCCATGTCCGTGCACCAGTTCCGCCGACCGACCCCACCCCGCCGTCCGCTGCTGGGTCCAGGCCCCGCGGCCGGGCTGGGCGTCGTGGCGGGCGGGGTCGCGGCCATGCTGCTGGGCCCGGTGCTGGGCGGCCTCTCGATCCTTGCGGGCATGGCCGTTGCGTTCTTCGTCTATCGCGGGCTGAGCGGCCTCCGCTGAGGCGCGACTGTCCGGGGGGCATCCCGGGATTCATCCCTGGGCTCATCCCCTAGGGACGAGCCCCAGCGCCTCGCGCCGGTGCCAGCGAGCGACCATGAGCCCGGCCACCACCGCAAGGCCGATCAGCAGCCCGACCCAGATGCCGATGCCGCCGAGCCCGGCCCCGAAGGCCAGCAGGGCAGCAAGAGGCATGCCGGTCGCCCAGTAGCCCAGCGCGGCGAAGATCATGGGCCGGCGGGTGTCCTGCAGGCCGCGCAGCGCGCCCGCGCCGACCACCTGCGCCCCGTCGAAGACCTGGAACAGCCCGGCGATCCCAAGCAGCGCGGCGGCAAGTGGCGCAACCGCCGCCGAGGCGGGATCAGTGAGGTCCAGGAACACGCCGACGATCGGCTGCGGCGCGCCCAGGAGCAGCAGCGCCATGCAGGTCATGAACCCCATGCCGAGCGCCAGCGCCGTCCAGCCCGCGCGGCCGAGGCCGGCATGGTCGCCACGGCCCGCCGCCAGCCCCACCCGCACGGTGGCGGCCTGCCCCAGCCCCATGGGAACCATGAAGGTGATCGAGGAGACCTGGAGCGCGATCGCGTGCGCCGCCAGGGCGGTCGGCCCGATCAGGCCCATCAGCATGGTGGCGACGTTGAACACCGTCACCTCGAAGCCCATGGCCAAACCGATGGGCAGCCCGACACGCAGAAGCCCTCCGAGCCCGTGCAGATCCGGCCTCAACAGCGCCGCCGCGAGCCGGAAGCGCCGGAACCCGCGGTCCCAGGAGCAGAAGACCAGCAGGCCGACCACCATGAAAGCGTTAGCGATGGTGCTGGACACCCCGGCCCCGACGACGCCCATGGCGGGCACGCCCCAGTGGCCGAACATCAGGACCCAGTTGCTGACGGCATTCAGGACGATCGCCAGCACCGTCACCACCAGGGCCGCGCGCGGACGCTCAAGCGCCGAGAGGAAGGATCGCAGCACCACGAACATCAGCCCGGGCAGGAGCGACCACTGGAGCGCGCGCATGTAGTCCTGCGCCTCGGCCGAGAGGGCGGGGTCCTGGCCGAGGAGCAGCAGGATCGCCTCGGCATGCCAGAGCAACGCCCAGACCGGTAAGGAATAGATCAGGCAGACCAGGAAGCCCTGCCCCGCCGCGCGCCGCACCGCACGCAGGACCCCGGCGCGCCGGCCCACCGCCTGGGCCATGGCGGGCGCCGTCGCCACCGCAAGACCGATGCCGAAAAGAAAGGGCGCATAGAACAGGTTGGCGCCGAGCGTGCCCGCCGCCAGCGCCTGCGGGCCGAGCCAGCCCATCATCACCACGTCGGTGGTGGTGATCGCCATCTGCGCGAGATTCGTGAGGATCAGCGGCCAAGCCAGCGCCAGCATGGCGCGGATCTCGGACGCCCGCGCGCTCGGGGCGGCTGCGGAGGTGGCGATGTCGCTCATACCGCCGTCCTACCAGATCGGGCCCGTCCGCTCGACCGGAGAAGCGTCGTGGCTAGGTTGCGCCGCCGGCATCGCCGAGACCACTGCCGGTGACGGCGGAATCGTCCGGGGGCCCGCCATCGCCCGCGCCGCCGGCCTTGGCCCGCGCCGCCGGTGCGGCCGCGGGCGCGGCCGTGTCGACGCTGACCACCACCGACATGCCAGGGGCGAGCTCCGCCGCCAGGTCCTGGCCGGGATCGATGGCGATGCGCACGGGAACGCGCTGCGCGACCTTTGTGAAGTTCCCGGTCGCGTTGTCGGGCCGGAGCACGCTGAACTCGGACCCCGCCGCCGGCGCGAAACGCTCGATGCGGCCCGTGAGGCCGGCATGCCGGAACGCGTCCACCGTGAAGACGACGGGCTGGCCGACCTTCATGCCGGCGAGCTGCGTCTCCTTGAAGTTGGCGACAACCCAGATCCGGTCCGGCACCAGCGCCATGAGCTGCGTGCCGACCGAGACATACTGCCCCGCCCGGGCTCCGATCTCACCCAGCCGGCCATCGCGCGGCGCAAAGATGCGCGTGTTCTGCAGGTCGATCTCGGCAAGCTGTACGGCCGCCTGGGCCCCCTCGACGGCGGCCTCGAGGGACTGCCGGCCGACGATGACCGCGGCGAGCTCCTGCCGCGCCACCTCGAGCGCCGCCTGGGCCTGGCTGACCGCGGCCCGGGCCTGCTCGAAGGCGGCCCTGCGCTCATCGGCCTCGCTCTGGGTTACCACGCCGCGGCCTACCAGGGATTCGACCCGGTGCCAGCCCGCCTCGGCCGTGCGCAGGGCCGCCTGCGCGCTGTTGATCTGCGCCTCGCTGGAGGCGACGCGCGCCTCGCCCGAGCGGCGCTGCTGCTCCGAGCTCGCCAGCGCCGCCCGCTGCCCGGCAAGGGTCGCCTTGGCCTGGTTCAGCCTCTGGACATAGATGCGGTCGTCCAGGCGCACCAGGAGCTGGCCTGCCTTGACCTGCTGGAAGTCCTGGACGGGGACCTCGGCGACGGTCCCGGCGAGCTGGGGGCTGATCAGCGTGATCTGCCCGCGCACATAGGCGTTGTCCGTGACCGCGACCGCGCTGATGAAGGGCGGCAGGCGCCAGGCGTAGAGGACGAGGAGAACACCGGCGACGCCCAGCGCGAGGGCGAGGATGGTGGCGGTCGAGCGGATGTACTTGGGCATGGCGGCGGGTTCTCGGCGGGTAGCTGTCTTGGGCGCTTTCGTGGGGTCTTCGCGGGAATCAGGATGCGGCAGGCGCCGGCGCAGCGGCCCGGCGCCCCAGCGCCAGGACGGCCATGTGGACGAGCAGGGCCGCCAGGGCTACCGCGGCGATGGCTGCGACCAGCAGGAACATGTCGTTGTAGGCCAGCACGTTCGCCTCCCGCGTCGCCTGCTGGCTCAGCAGCGCCAGCCCCTGGGCCTCGACCTGCGCGCGGTCGGTCAGCACACGGCCATAGACGGCCTGGAGCTGGGCCAAGCGCTGGACCACCAGCGGGTCGGTCAGCGCGACATGCTCCACCAACAGGTTCGAGTGAAACTTCTCCCGCAGGGTGACGATGCTGCCGAACAGGGCGGATCCCAGCAGGCCGCCCATGACCTGCGTGGTCAGGATGATCACGATGAAGTTCAGGATGAAGGCGGGGCCGCGCTTCAGCGCCGACATCAGGCCGCGCGCCATGGCCGGCGGCAGGAAAAGCGCGCCGGCTGCGGCGATCAGAGCCTGGCTCGCATACATCTCCTCGGGCCGGGTCAGGTTCGTCGCCCGGCTGTCCATCAGCGCGCCCGCGATCAGGAGAAGCAGGGCCACGGCATGGATCCAGGGCTCGCGCCCGGGCTTCATCACCGCGGCGCAGGCGAGCCCGCCGGCGACCGTCGCGGCGATGGTCACGGCATAGAGGGTCCCGGTCTGCTCGTAGGACAGGCCGAGCACCTGGAAGAAGCCGACCGCGCCCGTCGGCTCGACCAGCACGATGCGGCAGAGCAGGAGCACGCCCGTCACATGGATGATCTCGCGGCTCGTGAGCCAGCGGACGTCCACCAGCGGGTTGGTGCGGTTCAGCTCGATCGCCGCGGCCGCGGCGACCGCGGCGATGCCCGCGGCCAGGAGGACACCGAGCCAGGGCGCCTCGAGCCACCAGTAGACGCGCCCCATGGCGAGAACGACGGCCGTCAGCCCGAAGCCCGTGAAGATCAGGAGGAAGCTGGCGATGTCGAGCCTTCCGATGACCTTGGCGCGCGGTGGCGGCGCAAGAGGCAGCAGATAGACGGCGGCGAAGCTGAGCAGAGCCATGGCCATCTCGGCGAGATAGAGGCCGTGCCACTGCCCGATCTCCAGCAGCGGAGGGCCGATCAGCCGCGCCAGCGGCAGGCCCAGCGCCGTGTTGGTCAGGGACAGCGACAGGCCCACCGTCAGCTTCCGGGCCGGCGCGAAGGGTTCCAGCATGTAGAGGAAGGCAAGCGTGGAGAGCGGGGCCGCTGCGACGCCGCCCAGGAAGCGCACGAGGATGGCGGATTGCAGGTCATTGGCCAGCAGGTGCAGCGCCGACACGCCCACGAAGGCCGCGATGCCGAGCTCGGCGAAGTTGCGGAGCCCGAACTGGGCGCGGACCTTCACCAGCATGATGGACAGGCTGACATTCGGCGCCATGTAGGCGGCGATCAGCCACGTCGCCTCGCTGGTGGTGGCGCCGAGGGCCCCCTGGATCTGCGGCAGGTTGGCCGAGATCAGGTTCATGAAGAGGCCCTGGGTCAGGGCCAGCAGCAGCGAGGCAAGCATGTAGCAAGCGGCGCGCAGCGGCGGCATGCCCCCGGGCGCCGGGGCCTGGGACTGCTGCTGGACTGGCGCCGGATCTGCGCGCACCAGCGCGTCCGCGGGCATTTCCTTACCGGCCCCTGCCGCGGCCGCGGCCGCGGCTCCGGCCGGCTGCTGCGCTATACCATGCATATATTTAGCACCCTACTGATAGGCACGGTATGTAGCGATGCGGGCGCGGTGCCGCAAGCCTGAGCACGGCCGATGCCGAAAGGCCGGCCAGGCCCGCGCCGCGACGGCCAGGTGGTGGGCAGGGCGCGCTATGCGGCCGCAACGGCCGGCCGGACGCCGGGTATGGCTCCAGTGCGGCGGCTCCGGCGGAGCGGGGTCACGCCATCAGGCCCTCGGCCCGCAGCTCGGCATGTGCGGCATCGAGCCCTGCCTTGAACCGGCCGCACATCTCGGCGATCTCGCCCTCTGTGATGATCAGCGGCGGGGTGAAGGCGATGCGGTCGCCGATGGCCCGGACGATCAGTCCGGCCTCCTGGCACTTGGCCTGGACCAGCAGCCCGACCTTGCGCGCGGGATCGAAGGGGGCACGCGTCCCCTTGTCGGCGACCAGCTCGACGCCGGCGATCAGGCCGACGCCCCGGGCGTCCCCGACGAGGGGATGGGCCTCCAGCGCGTCCAGCCCGCCCTGCATGGCGGGCGCCACGGCGCGGACATGCCCGATGATGTCGCGCTCCTCGTAGATCCTCAGCGTCTCCAGCGCGACGGCGCAGGCCACGGGGTGCCCGCCATAGGTGTAGCCATGGCCGAAGCTGCCGAGCTTGCCGCTCTCGGCCAGCATGGCCTCGTAAATCCGCTCGGAGATCATCAGGGCGGAGATCGGCTGGTACGAGGCGGATAGCGCCTTGGCGCAGGAGATCATGTCCGGCTTCAGGCCGTAGGTCTGGCTGCCCCACATGCTCCCGGTCCTGCCGAAGCCGCAGATCACCTCGTCGGCCACGAAGAGGATCTCGTATCTCCGGAGGATCGGCTGGATCTTCTCGAAGTATGTGGCGGGCGGCGTGATGGCCCCGCCGCCGCCCTGGACGGGCTCCGCGAAGAAGGCCGCGACCGTGTCCGGCCCCTCGGCCAGGATCAGCTTCTCCAGGTTCTCGGCCATGCGGGTGGCGAAGGCCTCCTCGCTCTCGCCGTCCTCGTGGAAGCGGTAGTAGTTCGGGTTGTCGGCATGCCGGAACAGCGGCAGCGGAACGTCGAAGTCCGCGTGCATGTGCGGCTGGCCGGAGACGCTGACCGAGGCGACGGTGTTGCCGTGATAGCCCCGGACGCGGCCGATGATCTTCTTCTTCCCGGGCTTGCCGATGGCGTTGTGATAGTACCAGATCAGCTTGATCGCCGTGTCGTTCGCTTCCGAGCCCGAGCACTGGAACAGCACCTTCGACATGGGCACGGGCGCGATCGACAGCAGCCGCTCGGCCAGGTCGACGGCCGGCGGATGCGCCTTCTGGAAGAAGGTGTGGTAGTAGGGCAGCTCCAGCATCTGCCTGTAGGCGGCATCGGCAAGACGCTTCTCCGAGAAGCCCAGCGACGCGCTCCACAATCCAGCCATGGCTTCCAGGTAGCGGTTCCCGGAATCGTCGTAGACCCAGACGCCCTCGCCCCGCGCGATCAGCGTGCCGCCCTCCTCCCGGTAGGCCTTCAGGTCGGCCTGCTGGTGCAGGAGGAACGCGCGGTCCCGCGCGTCGTAGGAATTGGCGAGCATCAGACCTCTCCGAATTGCCTTGTCTGGGGTGGTGTCTGGGGTGGTGTCTGGGGTGGTGTCTGGGGTGGTGTCTGGGGTGGTGTCTGGGGTGGTGTCTGGGGTGGTGTCTGGGGTGGTGTCTG
>NZ_JAFIQU010000018.1:0-49191 GCF_017355985.1 Arenibaculum pallidiluteum | reverse complement strand
CTGGGCTTCTGCCGCGGGCTGCGCATTGGGCTGCGCCGGACGGGCCGGCACCGGCGCGTCGGCGGGCGTGACCAGCGCGGAGGCCGATTGCGCGTCCACGGCCTCGGCGGCTTCGCGCCGGCGCCGGGCCCGCGCCTCCTCCCGCCGCTTCAGGATCTCGTAGGCGACGGCGCCCAGGACGGTGACAGCCACGATCAGGACCGCGAGGGCGCTGATGGCGGGCGTCGTGCCCTGCCGCACTCGGCCGGCGAGGACGGTCGTCAGCGTCTTCTCGGCCAGGATCGCGAAGGTCGTCGTGTTGTAGTTCTCGAAGGAGGATAGGAAGGCCAGCACGGCGGCCGAGAAGATCGCCGGGCGCAGGAACGGCAGCAGGACGTGGCGGAACACCTGCGCGTGGCTGGCGCCGAGGTCCAGCGCCGCCTCCTCCTGCGCGCGGTCGAAGCGCTGCAGGCGGGCCAGCAGGATCAGCATGCAGTAGGCCGAGATGAAGCTCGCCTGGGCGAGCACGGTCATCACGATGCCGTCGTACAGGAAGCGCAGCCCGGTGGCCCCTGTCACGTCGCGCCAGAACACCACCGTCGAGATGCCGATGATGACCCCGGGGGTGAGCACCGGCGACACCACCACGAGATAGTAGAAGCCGCGGGCCCGTGCGTAGACCTGCGTCAGCACGATCGCGCCAGCCAGGCCGATGGGTACAGAGACCAGCACCACCAGCAGCCCGACCCAGAGGCTCGTGCGCAGGCCCAGCATCACCTCCTGGTCGCGCAGCAGGGTTGCGAACCAGTTCAGCGTGAAGCCCTCGAACGGCACGACCGAGGGATAGCTGGCGCTGTTGAAGGCCGTGACGCCCATCACGGCCAACGGGCCGAAGAGATAGAGGAGGAAGACCAGGATGTAGAACCGCACCAGCCATCGATTGACCGCCTGGGACGTCATCGCGTGATCTCCCCGAGGCTCAGGCGGCAGACCCGCATGGTCGCGAGCACGAAGACGATGCAGGCCACCAGCAGCAGGAAGGCGTAGGCCGCCCCCTGGGGCCAGTTGAAGGCTTGGTAGAAGCGGTCGTAGACGATGGGCGTGAACCACAGCGTTCGCGGCCCGCCCAGGATCTGCGGCGCCGCCAGCGCACCCGCCGTCAGCATGAAGACAAGCGTGCAGCCCGAGGCGATCCCGGGCTTGGCATGCGGCACCACGACGAAGAGGTGGATGTGCCACCACGGGCCGCCGAGGTCGCGCGCGGCCTCGATCTGGTTGCGGTCCAGGCTTTCGATGGCGTTGTAGAGCGGGAACACCATCATCAGCAGGTAGGCGTAGGACAGCCCGGCATAGAGGCCGAGGTCGAGGCCCAGGAAATCGACGGGCTCCGAGACCAAACCGAGCCCCATCAGCGCCTGGTTGACCACCCCGGACGAGGCCAGCAGCACGCGGATCGCAAACGCCCTGAGGATCTCGTTCACCCAGTACGGCGCGATCAGCATCAGCATCAGCAGCCGCATGCGCGTCGTCGATGCCGCCTTCGCCATGTAGAAGGCGATGGGATAGCAGAGCAGCAGGTTCAGGAATGTGATCGCCACCGAGGCCAGGATGGTCAACGCAAAGGCCTTCAGGTGGATCGTGTTCCAGGCCGCGGTGGAGCGGGTCGAGCCGTACAGGAAGAAGCGGTAGTTCTCGAGCGTGTAGACGTCGTTCGGGCCGCCCATCTGGGTCGGCGGCAACCGCGGGCGGAAGGACAGGTCGATCATATAAAGCTGCGGCAGCACGATCAGCAGCACCGTCCAGACGCCGACCGCGACCACCAGATAGGTCGAGACCGCGATGCCGTTGCGCTGCACGAAGGAAACCGGGCGTGCCCCCGGGGCGCGCCGCCGGTCCAGCAGGGCCATGGCGGCATAGAAGAGGACGACCGCGACCGGCAGCGCCAGGATCAGCCAGTGGCCCACCGAGCTATGCATGGGCGAAGCCTTCGCGGGGAAGGACCAGCGCGTCGGCGGGATCGTAGCCGAGCCGCACCGCGGCGCCGGGCTTGGGCACCGGCGCGCCCCGCGGGATCGTCGCCGTCATCCGCCCGCCGCCGTCGAGCTCGAACGTGGCGTGGGTCAGGATCCCTTCGTAGGCGACCTCTGTCGCCCGGCCGGTCAGCGGTCCCTCGCCCAGCACGACGGCCTCGGGGCGCACGAACAGGACGGCCTCGGATGTCCGCATCAGGTTGCGCAGGTTGCGGCCGCTGAGCGGCCCGGCCGCCGTGGTCACCAGCGCCCTGTCCCGGTCGGCCTCGGCGACGGTGCCTACGAAGGCGTTGTTCTCGCCGACGAAGGACGCGACGAAGGCCGTCCGGGGCGCCTCGTACAGGGTGCGCCCGTCGGCGACCTGCTCGATCACGCCCCGGTTCATCACCGCGATGCGGTCCGACATCGCCAGCGCCTCGCCCTGGTCGTGGGTGATGTAGATGAAGGTGATGCCGACGCGGCGCTGGATCGCCCTCAGCTCGTTGCGCATGTGCTGGCGGAGCTTGAGGTCGAGGGCCGAGAGCGGCTCGTCCAGAAGCAGCACCTTGGGCTCGACCGCGAGCGCCCGGGCGATGGCGACGCGCTGCTTCTGCCCGCCCGACAGCTCGTCGACGCGCTTGTCCGCGTGGCCCGGCAGCGCGATCAGATCGAGCAGCCGCTCGGCGACTTCCCGCCGCGCGGATCTGGAGACGCCGCGCACCCGCAGCCCATAGGCGATGTTCTCGGCGACGCTCATCATCGGGAAGAGCGCGAGGTTCTGGAAGATCAGTGCCGTCGGCCGCCGGTTGGGGCCGAGACCCCGCATGTCGGTCCCGCCGATCCGGACCTGCCCCTCGCTCGGCTCTATGAAGCCCGAGATCGTGCGGAGCAGCGTGGTCTTCCCGCATCCCGACGGACCGAGGAAGCTGAAGAACTCCCCGGCCTCGATGGACAGCGTTGCGTCCTGGACGGCCGTGAAGGCTCCGAAGCGGACGGTGACGTGGTCGAGTTCGACGGCGGAGGTCATGGGGAACCCTGTCCTGATCTCGGGAACATCGCCGCGGCCGCGGCGGAGCGGCGGGCGCCCACCAAGGGGCGCCCGCGCGGCACGCCGCTACGCCGCCTTGAACTTCTCGGCGTACTGGGTGCGCAGCTCGGCGAACCAGGAGGGTTCCGGCGGCCGGTTCCACAGCTTGTTGACGGCGTCGCCGGGGAAGGACTCTTGGAAATTCTTCTTCGCCGTCGCCGAGAGGAAGGCGTCGGCGCCTTTCGAGACCGGGTTGTAGCCGGAGCCGTCCGCGATCCTGGCCGAGACCTCGGGCGAGTGGACGTAGTTCAGCCACTCGTAGATCTGGTCGAGGTTCTTGGCGGCCTTGGTCATGGACCAGCCGTCAAGCCAGGCAATGGCGCCCTCCTGCGGGGCCATGTAGGACACGGGCTTTCCTTCCTTCTTCAGGCTCAGCGCGGGGCCGTCCCAGGTCATGCCGATCACCACGCCGTTCTCCATCAGGCCGGACTTGGTGTTGTCGGCGGAATCCCAGAACTGCTTGATCCACTTCTTCTTCTCGATCGCGACCTTCAGGATCTGATCGTAGATCTTCACCATGGCCTCTTCGTTCTTGAAGGCGTCCATCATCCGGTTGGACGGAAGCTTGCCGGTCGCGTCGAGCCAGAGGCCGATCCCCAGCAGCAGCGAATGCGGCCGGCCCTGGACCTTGCCCATGTACTGCTCGTCCCACAGCGTCCCGTAGCTCAGCGTCGCGTAGTCGAGCTTGGTCAGGTCGGTGCGGAAGGAGATCGCCTCCGAACCCCAGGTGTGCGGCACGTGGTAGAGGCCGCCCTCCCAGGTCCAGACGCTGGTCGAGGCCTCCAGCATGGAGGGCAGCAGGAGATCGAGCTTCAGCTTCTTCGTGTCGAACGGCGCCAGCAGGCCGAGTTCCTGGAACTGCGGGGCGCGGTCGCGGGTGGGCGCGCACAGGTCGAAGCCCTCGCCGCCGGTCGCCTGCAGCTTGTTGATCTGCTCCTCGTTCTGCGAGAAGGGCGTCGTGTTGACCTTGATGCCGGTCTTGGCGACGAAGTCGGGGATCACGGGCTCCGGAAGCTCGTCGCTCCAGTTCAGGAGGTTGAGCTGGCCCGAGGAGGACAGGGCGTCGCGTACGTACCAAGGCCCGATGGCTGCGGCCGTGCCCGCGACGGCGGTCGCCTTCAGGAGTGTGCGGCGCGTGAATTCCTTCGCCGCCAGCAAGGTCTCACGGGTCTCGTTCGTCCTACGCTCGTCGCTCATGGTCGGCCCTCGTGTTGTCGCCATGAGTTCCCGCCGTATGCAGAAAGCGGACCAGAGCTGAATCCTGCCCGTCACCGCGATTCCGGCCGAAGCCAGCCGCCCACGCTTTCGGCATGTCGGGGATGAACTGTCCAGATTCTGGGCTTGCCGCGAATCCGGGCGCTGGACGTGGCCTCTGTCCGATCCGGCCCGGACGGGCGGAACGCCGCTTGCAGGCCCGCCGCCCCGAAAGGGATATCGCATGCTCTCTTCGCTCTTTGCGGGCGCGGTCGTCTTCGCGGCGGGGCTGGTGCGCGGGGCAACCGGCTTCGGCTTCGCCCTCCTGGCCGCCATCGGCCTGTCGCTGGTGATGCCGGTTGCGCAGGTGACGCCGGTGGTGCTGCTGATCGAGATCGTGCTGTCGGCGCTGATCCTGCGTGAAGGCGGGTTCGGCGCGCTGGACCGGCGCCGCGCGGTCCCGCTGATGGCGGGCGGCGTGCTCGGCGTGCTCGGCGGCTATGCGCTGGTCTCGGGCTTGCCTGGCGACGCGGTCGCGGTCGGGCTGAACCTCGCGGTCCTGGCCTCGGCCGCGGTGACGCTGCTGCGGGTCGAGACGGCCGGACTGGACACCCGCGGCTGGGCCGTGGCCATCGGCGCGCTGGTCGGTGCCCTGATCGCGGCCTTCGCCGTGGGCGGGCCGCTGGCGGTCGTCTGGCTGCTGGCCTCGGGGGCGGCGCCGGCGGCGATCCGCGCCACGGTCAGCGTCTTCTTTGGCATGACCGACAGCATGAGCATCGGCGTTCGGCTTCTCGACGGCAGCTTTCCCGCAGAGGCGCTGGTCAGCGCGCTCTGGCTTCTGCCGCTCGCCGGCCTCGGCACGCTCGCGGGCGGCGCGCTGTTCGCGCGGATCGATCCCGCGCATTGGCGGCGGGCCGTCGCCGCCTTCCTGGTCGCCGCGGCGGTCCTGAACCTGCTGCGGACGCTGTCCACCTCCTGATCAAGGGATCAGGCGCGCGGCCTGACGGTCGCCAGGAAGATGCCAGGCAGGATCAGCGCCGCTCCCAGCAGGTGGTGAAGCTGCGGCGCCTCGTCCAGCAGCATCCAGGCGAGCCCCGCATTGTAGAGCGGGCCGAGATACAGGGTCAGGCCGGTGCGCGCCGGACCGAGCACGGCCACCAGCCTGTTGTAGGCCAGGAACGCGCCGATCCCCGGCACCAGAGCCAGGAACAGCAGGACACCGATGGTGCGCAAGTCGGTTCCGGTCGTCTGGCCCAAGGCGATCTCGGCGAGATAGAAGGGCAAGGTGCAGGCGACGCCCGCGGCGACCATGCCCTCGAAGCGGACCAGCAGCGGCAGATCGCTGCGGCTGTAGCGCAGCAGGACCGAATAGAGCGCCCAGGCGAGCATGGACATGATGATCCATAGGTCACCCTCGACGAAGGACAGGGCCGCCAGGGCCATGGGATCGCCCTTGGCCAGGATCGCCAGCACGCCGAGTAGGCAGAGCGCGATGCCGGCGGCCTGCCGGCCGGCCACGGGCTCGCCCCAGAAGATCCGCGCCAGGACGAGGATCAGCACCGGCGACGCAGCGTAGATCAGCCCGATATTCGTCGCAGTGATCGTCTGGGCGCCGAGATAGACCGGAGCGCCGCACAGCCCCATCCCCAGCGCCCCCAACGCCATGAGCGGCCGCCATTCCCGGCGCAGCGCCCGGCGATGCGCATGCAGGCGCGGCAGCACGAAAGGCAGCAGGACGAGCAGGGTGATGGCCCAGCGCCAGAAGGCCATGGCGACGGCAGGGATCTCGCCCGCGACCCAGCGGGCAGCCAGCATGTTGCTGACCATCATCACCGGCGAGACGATCAGCAGGGGATAGGCCCAGCGGGGCGATCGGGTGTCGGGCATTGTGGCTTTCGGGAGGGGTGCAGGGGTTCTACCGTCCCGGGCGAGGCCCCTGCAAGGATGCGGCCGGGGTCCGACCGGGCCGCCGATCCGCGTGCCTTCGGGAGCAGCCGGCCCGCAAGCCTGTTGGATCCTGCAGGGATCGCTCCAGGGGAGCCTTCGAGGAGCCGTCATGCGCAAGCCCGTCGTCGTCGATGTGCCGCACCAGCTGACCCGCCAGGACGCCAGGACCAAGATCGAGGACGGCCTGGGCCAGGTACGTGGCCAGCTCGCCGGTCTCGGCGCCCAGGTCGAGGACCGCTGGACCGGGGACCGGCTCGACTTTACGGTCCGGCTCCTGGGCCAGGCCGTGACGGGGCGGATGGAGGTGCTTGACCAGTCCGTCCGGGTCGAGGTCGATCTTCCCTGGATCCTGGCGCGGCTCGCCGGAAAGGTGACAGACCGCATCCAGAAGCAGGGCAGCCTCATGCTCACCAAGGGCTGAACCCAGGCCGATCCCGACCCGGCGCTCCTGGGCGGCTGCCGGAGCCGCTGTGACGAGGACCGGCGACGGCCCGCGCGTGCGGTTCGGCGGGCCGCCAATCCACCCCACGCCCACCCAGAACATAAAATTTTAATATATTAGAAACAAATCCGTCACAACTTGGCAGGCGTGGGTTTTCGGACAAGATGAACCCGCACCGCGGAGTCACGTCCGAACCAGAAACTATAAAACCTGGGCAGTCCAACAATCATGAACAAAGTTATTCTTGCGGCATTCGCAAGCCTACTAGCCCTTGGAAGCGTTGCAGCGAGCGCCGCACCCAAGCTCGTCATCGCCTACGAAGACAAGCAGCAGTTCCCGAACTATCTCGGAAACTCGACGGACATCGACGCGAACAAGCCCGGCATGCATGTCGAGCTGGTCAAGATGGCCGCGGCCGACATCGGCGCCGACCTCCAACTCGTCCGCCTGCCCTGGAAGCGCGCGCTCGACAGCCTCAAGAAGGGCGAGGTCGACGCGGTCTTCAGCGGCTCCTTCAGCAAGGACCGGCTGGAGCTCGGCGTCTATCCCATGAAGGGCGATGAGCCCGACGACGACCTCAGGATCGGCACCACCTCCTACTCGCTCTACCGGGCGAAGGGCTCGCCGGTGAGCTGGGATGGCAAGGCCTTCTCCGGCCTCAAGGGCGCCGTCAACGCTCCTGCCGGGTACTCCATCGTCGGCGACCTCAAGAAGATGGAGGTCTCCGTCAACGAGAGCGCCTCGACCACCCAGGACCTGACGATGCTCAAGGCCGGCCGGATCGATGCCGTCGCCGCCCAGGAGGTCACCGCCGACGAGCTCCTGAAGAAGCCGGAGCTGGCAACCCTCGAGAAGGTGACCCCACCCATCGTGACGAAGAGCTATTTCGTGATCTTCAGCCACCAGCGCATGGCGAGCGACCCCGAGCTCGTGAAGAAGTTCTGGGCATCCCTGGCCAGGAACCGCACCGCGAAGGGCGCCGAGCTGGCGGCGAAGTACGTGGAGTAACCATGGGCTGGGAGCGGCCCGGGGTTCCGCCGAGGACCTCGAGCCGCACCCAGCGCTCCGCTCCCCGGCGGAATCGTCCCCCGGGGACATGCCTGCCCAAACTCACACCCGATCGCGCCGGCAAAGCCCCGCCCGAAGGACCTCCCGGAATGCCAATCCTCAGATACTTCGCCGCCAACCTCATGCGCCGGGCACTGGCGCCGCTGGTGATCATGCTGGCGCTGATCGCGGCCGGCCTCACCCTCCTGATCGCCGAGGCGAACATGACGAGGGCGCGCCAGGCGCTCGAGGAAAAGGCGCGGCTGACTGTTGCCATCGCTTCGGAAAGCCTTCAGGAAGCCTTGTGGAACCTGAGCCCCGACCTGGCCGAGGGAACGCTGCGGGCCCTGGCGGCGGACCCCGACTTCCTGTCGGTGTTGATCACCGGGGAGGATGGGACCGTCTTCGCGCGCGGCGGAAGCGAGACCCCGGGCCCGGGCCTCTCGGCTAAGCGCGATATCACCCATTCCGAGCAGGGCACGGCGAAACGGATCGGCGCCATCGAGCTGTGGGTCTCCTCTGCCCGGTCCGAGGCGGCGGCGCGAACCGAGGCGCTGTGGACGCTCTGCGCTGGCGGCGTCGTCCTCGCGATGGTGGCGAGCTTCCTCTATCTCGTGCTCAGGAGCGTGATCCGCCCGATCTCGCGGATGACCGCTGCCATGATCCGGCTGAGCGGCGGCGAGCTCGGCACCGAGATCCCCGCACTGGAACGGACCGACGAGGTCGGCGCCATGGCGCGAGCCGTCCAGGTCTTCAAGGACAACGCCGCGGCCAAGCAGCGCCTCGAGGCCGAGCACGAGGCAGCCGCCAGGCGCACGGAGGAGGAGAAACGCCTTGCCATGGTGGCCCTCGCCGACGGGTTCGAGCAGGCGGTCGGCAGCCTGATGGACACGGTGATGGCGGAGACCTCCGACATGGAGCTCCAGGCCCAGGAGATGACGCGGGCGGCCGATCGCACCAACAAACTCGCCGGCACCGTGGCCGCCGCGACCGAGCAGACCTCGGCCAATGTCCAGACCGTCGCCGCCGCGTCGGAGGAGCTGTCGGGTTCGATCGACGAGATCAGCCGGCAGGTCCTGGATTCCAGCCGCATCGCAGGCGAGGCGGTCGGGCTCGCGCACAAGGCGAACGACAAGGTGGCGAGCCTCGCGGACACGGTGCAGAAGATCGGCGCCGTGGTCGAGCTGATCAACTCCATTGCCGGCCAGACCAACCTGCTCGCCCTGAACGCGACGATCGAGGCGGCACGGGCCGGCGAGGCCGGCAAGGGCTTCGCGGTGGTGGCCAGCGAGGTCAAGGCCCTGGCGAACCAGACGGCCAAGGCGACCGAGGAAATTGCGGCCCAGGTCGCGGCCGTCCAGTCGGTGACGCGCGAGGCTGTGACCGAGATCCATGGCGTTGCCGGCGTGATCGAGCGCGTGAACGAGATCGCCACCACCATCGCCTCGGCCGTCGAGGAGCAGGGCGCCGCGACCAAGGAGATCAGCCGCAACGTCCAGCAGGCGGCTGGCGGCACCCAGGAGGTTGCTGCGAACATCGCGGGCGTGAACGAGGCGGCCGGCGAGAGCGGCAAGGCCGCCTGGGCGGTCCTGGAGACGTCACGCAAGCTCTCGATGCAGGCGACCACGCTCAACGAGGAGGTCTCGG
Source organism: Arenibaculum pallidiluteum (assembly GCF_017355985.1). Lineage (GTDB taxonomy): Bacteria > Pseudomonadota > Alphaproteobacteria > Azospirillales > Azospirillaceae > Arenibaculum > Arenibaculum pallidiluteum. Next base: position 39,839 of record NZ_JAFIQU010000018.1, on the reverse strand, counting down.
CCTTCCTGCGCAGCGTCCGGGCTGCCTGACCGGCTGCCCGAGGGCCCGCCCCGAGGACCCACCTTGAGAATAGGCGGGCCGCCCCGCGGCCGGGGCGGCCCGCCTGGCGCTCAGAAGCGCTGGGCCAGGCCCGGCAGCGCGATCCGCCAGATCGCTGCGGGGTTCTGGCGGGGATCCAGCCACATCTGCTGGACCTTGCCGTACCAGGAGAAGCGGGCGCCGGTGAACAGGTCCTCCACGTCCACGCGGGCGTGGTCGGGCAGCCCGAACTCCCACAGCGGAACCTCGAAATGGGCCCCGTGCGGGTTGTGGGGATCGAGATTGACTGCAACGAGCACGAAGTTGTCCTTCGAGGCCGTCATCTTCCCGTAGTAGAGGATATTGTCGTCCCAGGCGTTGTAGAAGCGCAGGTTGTCGTATTCCTGCAGCGCCGGATTGGCCCGCCGGATCGCGTTCAGCCGGGCGATATAGCCGCGGATATTGCCGGGCCTGTCCCAATCCCAGGCCTTCAGCTCGAACTTCTCGCTGTCGAGGTATTCCTCCTTGCCCGGCAGGGGCCGGCCCTCGCAGAGCTCGAAGCCGCTGTACATGCCGTAGACCGAGCTCAGGGTCGTCGCCATCACCGCGCGCATCATGAAGGCCGCCCTACCGCCGGTCTGTAGCACCGGCGGCAGGATGTCCGGCGTGTTGGGGAACAGGTTCGCCCGCATGTACTCGCGCGGTTCCTGCTGCGTCAGCTCGGTGAAGTACTCGATCAGCTCGGCCTTGTGGTTGCGCCAGGTGAAATAACTGTAGCTCTGGGTGAAGCCCAGCTTGGCGAGACGCTTCATCAGCTTCGGACGGGTGAAGGCCTCGGCCAGGAAGATGACGTCCGGATGGGCGTCCTGCACCGAGCGGATCAGCCACTCCCAGAAGGGCAGCGGCTTCGTGTGGGGATTGTCGACGCGGAAGATCTTTACCCCGTGCTCGACCCAGAACAGCACGACGTCGCGCAGCGCGTACCAGATCTCCGGCAGGGCGTGCCGGTAGAAATGGACGTTCACGATGTCCTGGTACTTCTTGGGCGGGTTCTCGGCGTATTTGATGCTGCCATCCGGGCGCCAGTCGAACCAGTCCGGATGCTCCTTGATCCAGGGATGGTCGGGCGAGCACTGGATCGCGAAGTCCAGCGCGATCTCCAGGCCCTGGTCCCGGGCCGCGGCGACCAGCCGGTCGAAGTCCTCGATGGTCCCGAGCTGCGGATGCACGCCCGTGTGCCCGCCCTCCTCCGAGCCGATCGCATAGGGGCTGCCGACATCGTCGGGCCCAGCCTCGAGCGTGTTGTTCCGGCCCTTGCGGAAGGTGCGCCCGATGGGATGGATCGGCGTGAAGTATAGGACGTCGAAGCCCATGGAGCGCACATAGGGCAGCTTGGCGATCACGTCGTCGAAGGTGCCGTGCCTGTTCGGATCGTCGCTCATGGAGCGCGGGAACAGCTCGTACCACGCCGCGAAGCGGGCGGCCGTGCGGTCGGCGAAGACCTCGAGCTCCTTGTAGGCCGTCAGGTTCACGCGCTCGCCCAGACGGCGCATGTCCTCGTGGAGCCGGTCGTCCAGCAGCGCATGCTGCAGCGACTGCTCGTCGTCGCCGGCCGCCTTGACTGCCTCGAGATGGCGTCCCAGGACCTCCCGCGCGCCGGGCTCCCTGGAGCACTGGACCGATTTCTCGACCAGGGCCCGTCCTTCGATCAGCTCCAGGCCGATGTTCTGGCCCGCATCGCGCTTCTTGATGAAATCGGCGCGCCAGTGCTCGAACAGGTCGCGCCAGGCCTCGACCCGGAAGGACCACCGCCCGTTGCGCGTCAGCGGAAACTGCCCCGCCCATCGGTCGTTGTCGACGAAGGCCATGGGGTATTCCAGCTCGCCCTCGGCCCCGGCGAAGCGGACCTTGATGCAGGCGTTGATCTTCTCGTGGCCGTCGGCGAAGACATCGGCCACGACCTCGACCACGTCGCCGACCTCGCGCTTCACGGCAAATCGCCCGCCGTCGAGCTCGGGCTGGACGGACTCGATGGCGACCCGGCTGCCGGCCAGCCTTTCGAGCAGCGCGCGGTCGGCCTCGCGGTAGGCATCGCTGCGTACCTCGACGACGGCCTGCCCCTCGGCCCGCGATCCGCGGAAGACCCGCAGCTCCAGCGGCGCGAGCTCCAGCGGCGTGCCGGGCTCGAGCGGGCGCGCCTCGGCCTCGGGCGTGACGTCCCTGAACCCGTCGAAGACGCCGCCGGTGGCCGCCAGCAGGGGCCCCGGCTCCACCGCATGGGCGCCGCGCTCGTCGGGATTGATCAGGATCAGCGCCGCATCCTCGCCGTCGCCGCCCCAGCGGCAAAGGCCGACCACCGGCGCCTGGGGGGCGCTGACGCGGCGCTGGGGCCCTTCGGCGTTGAGCACCGGAACCGAGGCCTTCATGGCGTTCACCTCGGCGACGAAGCCGGTCAGGTCGACCTTCGGCTCCTCCCAGTCCTCGGGCCGGGTCCGCACCACGTCCAGCGGCCGCGTGAACCCGTACTCGTAGCCGACCGGCATCATAACGCCGGTCGAGAAGCTGGCCGAGAACAGGTAGCGCGACTTCAGGTGGGTCTCCAGGCGCCGGCGGTCCTGGCTGCCGAGCTCGGCCGCCAGGCGCTCGGTGTCGTGGCTCTCCGGAAAGGCGATGGTCGGCGCGATCCGCCGGTAGCGCTCGTACTGGTCGAGCAGCCAGTCGGCGCGGAAGTCCCACCACTTGGCGCTGTTGAAGAGATAGTCGAAGCCCGCGTCGCACAGCGCCTCGACCTGCTCGGGCGTGCAGCCCAGCGTCTCGGCGAAGAACCTGACCTCGGGGTCGCGCTCCCGCGCGGCGTCGATCAGCGTCCGCCAGACCTCCGCCGGGATCTGATAGGCAGCGTCGCACCGGAAGCCCTTCACGCCAAGCCCGACATGGTGCCAGACATAGTCCGTGAAGTATCGCAGCAGCCCCGGCCGCGCCGATGGATCGTCCCAGGCGAAGGCGGCCAAGTCACCCCAGACCGTGCCGCCGTCGCCGCCGTTCCCAGGCGCCCGGGGACTTACCAGCTCCCCGTTGGCGTCGCGCCGGTACCAGCCGGGATGCCAGCCGGTCACCACCGAGTCCTTGGAGGTCTGGCCGACCACCAGGTCGAACATCACCTTCAGCCCATGCTCGCGCGCCTGGTCGCAGAAACGGCGGATCAGGGCGTCGGCCGGCTCGGTCGAGTCGCCCTGGATCAGCGGGTTCAGCTTCCAGTGGTCCTTGATCGCGTACAGGCTCCCCGAGAAGCCGGGCTCGTGCACCGGGTTCAGGTAGAGCCAGTCGAAATTCATGCCCGCGACGCGTGGCAGGTGCGCGGGCCAGCGATCAATGGAGCCGGCCAGCAGGGGAAACAGGTTGTAGATGCGGGGTCCGGCGGTCACGTCCTGGGCCTCGTCACGGTTGATATCGTCGCGGCTCGGGGGATCATGGGACGAACTGATTCCCGTCCCGCCGCTGGCTCAACCGGGGCGCCCGACCCCGAGTTCCCACCCGGAGCACCCATGGCACGCACCGAGATCAAACCTGCGAAGACGAAAATCCGCCTGGACAAGCTTCCTTCCGCCGCGGCCTTCGAGAACAAGTCGGCCTACGAGGCACGCCTGAAGAAGCTGCAGACTCTGCTGATGCGGATCCAGCAGACCTATTGGCACGAGAAGCGCCGGGCCGTGATCGTGTTCGAGGGGTGGGATGCCGGCGGCAAGGGCGGCGCAATCCGCCGCATGACCGAGCTGCTGGACCCGCGCGGCTTCCATGTCTGGCCGATCGCGGCCCCCAGCGCGGCCGAGCAGGGACGCCACTATCTCTGGCGCTTCTGGCAGCGCCTTCCAGAGCCCGGCACCTTCGCGGTCTTCGACCGGTCCTGGTACGGCCGGGTGCTCGTCGAGCGGGTCGAGGGGTTCGCCAAGCCCGCGGAATGGAAGCGGGCCTACGACGAGATCAACGAGTTCGAGCGACTCCTGATCGACGACGGGGCACGCATCGTGAAGCTGTTCCTGCACATCACGCCTGAGGAGCAGCTCGAACGCTTCCGCGAGCGCCTGACGAACCCGTACAAGCGCTGGAAGCTCACCGAGGAGGACCTGCGCAACCGCGCCAAATGGGACGACTACGTGCAAGCGGCCGAGGACATGTTCGACCGCACCGCAACCACTATCGCGCCCTGGCACGCCATCCCGGCCGACAGCAAGTGGCATGCCCGGGTCCGCTGCCTCGAGATCGTGACCGAAGCCCTGTCGGAGGGGGTGACGATCATGCCGCCACCGGTAGATCCGGGGCTCCAGGCGGCCGCGGCCGAGCTGCTGGGGATTCGGATTCCCTACGACGGGTGAGCGTCCCGGCACGCTTTACAGGCGTGCGGGTTCGTGTTGCATTGCCGCACGGTCTGACCCCTCCGAGAAATGCTGGCTCTCGACACGCGCCCGGTCCTTTACGTCGCCGGATGGATCCTCGCCGTTCTGGCGATATCGATGCTCGCCCCCATGGTGGTGGACATCGCCGCCGGACACGGCGACTGGGTCGTATTCGGCACCTCGGCCATGCTCACCCTGTTCTTCGCCGTGGTCCTGGTTCTGACCAACTGGACCCCGGGACGAGCCTTCAACACGCGCCAGCTGTTCCTGCTGACCAGCCTCGCCTGGATCCTGGTCAGCGTCTTCGCGGCGCTGCCTTTCGCCTTCGGCATGGCGAACCTCTCGGTCGCCGACGCCTTCTTCGAAAGCGTCTCGGGGCTCACCACCACCGGCTCGACGGTGATCACCGGCCTCGATTCGCTGCCGCCCGGGCTCCTGCTGTGGCGCGCCCTGACCCAGTGGCTGGGCGGGATCGGGATCATCGGCATGGGCATCGCGATCCTTCCCTTCCTGAGGGTCGGCGGCATGCAGCTCTTCCGCTCGGAATCCTCGGACCGGTCGGACAAGGTTCTACCGCGCGCGGGCGACATCGCGGCCGCCATCGGATGGACCTACATCGTCCTGACGGTTTTCTTCAGCGCCCTTCTCGCGCTGGGGGGCATGAGCGTGTTCGACGCGATCTGCCACACCATGGCGGCGATCTCGACCGGCGGCTTCTCCAACTACGACGCGTCGATGGGGCATTTCAACGAGCCCTGGCTGCACTGGATCGTGGTGCTGGCCATGGTGGTCGGAGGCATGCCGCTGGTCCGCCTGATCAGCTTCGCCAAGGGCGACTACGGGGCGATCCACCGCGACAGCCAGATCCGCTGGTACCTGATCTTCCTGACGGTTGTCACGCTGGGGCTGGCAGTCTGGCTCTCCCTGACGGGCACCCTGACCGGCGAGGCCGCGCTGCGCCATGCGGCCTTCAACGTGGTGTCCGTCGTGACCACCACCGGGTTCGCGAGCATCGACTACACGCTCTGGGGCCCGCTGTCGTCGGGCGCCTTCCTGATCCTGACCGTCGTGGGGGGCTGCACCGGATCGACTGCCGGCGGGATCAAGATCTTCCGGTTCGAGATCTTGTTCATGGTGCTGCGCGCCCAGATCCAGCGGCAGTTCAGCCCCAACCGCGTGATCCCGCTGACCTATCAGGACAAGCCCGTGAACGCCGAGGTGATGATCTCGGTGATGAGCTTCGGCTTCGTGTTCGGCGCGCTGCTGCTTCTAACGGCGCTCGGCCTGACGGCCTACGGTCTGGACCTGGTGACGGCCGTGTCCGGCTCCGCCACCGCCTATGCCAATGTCGGCCCGGGCCTGGGCGCCATCATCGGCCCCGCCGGCAACTTCTCGACGTTGCCGGACGGGGCGAAGTGGCTGCTATCGCTGGCCATGCTGCTGGGCCGGCTCGAGTTCTTCACAATGCTCGTGCTTCTAAGCCCAGGCTTCTGGCGGGCGTGATCCCGAGCTTCACCTTCTGCAGGAGCTCCCGCAGGGAATCGGGCTCCACTCCGTCGCGCGTCATCACCATCCGGATCAGCGGATCGTGAAGCAGGTCGTCCAAACTCGGCTGCGGGCAGGCCATATGATCTCTCCTGGTGTTGATGTCGTGTTCGAGGCTTCGAGGCTCCTGGCAACTTCCAGCGGTCCACCGCCCGGCGGCTCCGCTGTATGTATGTGATTGAATACATCACGCCGCACGACCGCTTGTCAAGTATGCGCATACATACCAATATGGGCTATCAGCCGCTGGACGCGGCGTGGCAGCCGTGCGATGCGGCGGCCGGACGAGGATGGGAATGAACGAAGGGGAATGTAGCGCGCATGCCGACCACGCCGCGGACTGCGGCGGCCCGCGGCGGCGCGACAAGGAGGCGACCAAGCGCGCCCTGCTGGATGCCGCACGGTCGGTCTTCGCGGAACGCGGCTTCGACGCCGCGACGACCCGCGAGGTCGCTGGCCGCGCCGGCCTGAACGAGCAGTTGATCCAGCGCTATTTCGGCGGCAAGGCCGGTCTGCTGGAGGCGCTGGTCGAAAGCTACGGCCGGGAGGAAGAGGCCGATGCGGCATCGCTGCCGCCGCTGGCCGAGACGCTGGAGGCCGAGATCGAGGCCATGCTCTCCCACGAGGTCGGCCGGTGCTGGGAGCGCCGCGAGCTGGCCAAGGTGGTGATGGACCGCGCCCTGGTGGATCCCGAGGTGGCGCGCCGCATGGCCGAGGCGGCCGAGGGCTGCCGCGCCGCGCGCCTGCAGGAGCGGCTGGAGACCTTCAGGGCGCGCGGCGCCATCGCGGCCGACCTGGACCTGTGCGCGATCGCGCAGGGCATCGCGACGCTGGGCTTCGGGCTCGGATTCCTCGACCGCGTGGTCTTCGACGGGTGCCCACGGCGCACGGACGAGATCCTAAGGGCCCAGGCGCGGGTCCTCGCGGGCGGCCTCAGACCGCAGCCCTGAGGCGCCGGCCGCCCGGCCGGCGCCTTACAGGCGGATCCGCTCGCCCGGCACGGCCAGCGCGATCCGCGGCTCCCCGTCGATGGCACGCCCGACCGCGGCGCGCTGGTCCTGGCGCAGATGGTAGAGCCGCACAGCCGCCGCCCCGGTCGCGGCGGCCAGGCGCCTCACCGAGCCCGCGTCGCAATGGAACGCCATCTCCGGATCCTCCTCCGCGACGTAGCACTCGTGGAACAGCAGGTCGCAGCCGCGATAGAGGTCCAGCGCCTCGGGTGTCGGGCGGCCATCGCCGCTGTAGGCGAAGGCGCGGCCGCCGGCCTCCAGGCGCACCGCATGGTTCGTGATCGCGTGCTGGGTCTCGGCGAAGCGCACCGCGAAGGGGCCGATCTGCCGGACCTCGCGGCTGTCGCGCGGGCGCAGCGCGAAGGGCAGCCCCCCTTCCGGATCGATCCCGCCAGCCGAGAGCATCAGGCGGAGCTGCTGCCAGCCCTCGCCGGTGGTGACGATCTCCAGCGGCTTCGTGCGTCGGTCGTCCGTCCACCGGATCAGGGCGGGAACCAGGCCGAAGCAGTGGTCGGGATGGTGGTGCGTGAAGACCAGCGCATCCACGGCGTCCGGGTCGGCCAACATGCGCCAGAGCTGCGGCGGGACGGAATGGCCGCAGTCGATCATCACGCGGTAGCCATCCAGCTCCACGGCCACGGAGGCGTTCGGGAATTCGGGATCGGCCGCCTCGCCGACGCCCAGGACCAGGATCTCCATGCTCAGTGCCCCACCTTCGCCAGCACGTCGGCCTTCAGGAAACGCTCGATCACCAGCATGAACCCGACCGACGGAACCAGCAGGATCAGGGCGGTGATGGAGGCGATCTGGTAGTTGCCGCCCATGGCGGCGTTGAACATCAGCAGCGGCAGCGTCGTCACGTCCGGCACGCCCACGAAGTAGGTCCCCGTGAACTCGTCCAGGGATTCCAGGAAGACGAAGATGGCGCTGGCCAGCACGCCGGGCGCGGCCAGCGGCAGCGTGACCGTGAGGAAGGCCCGCAGGGGCCCCGCGCCGATGTTGCGCGCCGCCTCCTCGAGCGAACGGTCCACGGCTGCGAAGGCCGCCGTGGTGATCCAGACAGAGAAGACGAGCCCGTGCACGGCATGCACGAGCACCACGCCGGCGATCGTGCCGTTCAGCCCGGCCGCGTAGAAGATCCGCGCGACATTGATGTACACCGGCACGCTCGGAAAGGCCTGGGGCAGCAGGAAGGCCAGCAGGATCAGGCCGCGCCAGGGCAGCCGCAGCCGTGCCAGCGCGTAGCCCGCGGGCACCGAGACGGCGAGGCAGGCAAGGACCGTGAAGAGCGCGATGGTGACGCTGGTGCCAAGGGAGGCCATGGCATTGGACCGCGGCGCGAAGACTCGTTCCCAGAACGCGAAGCCGTATTCCAGCGGCAGCGTGTGGGGGAAGTACCATTTCTCGGCGACCGCCCAGAGCACCAGGTTCGCGAGCGGGCTGAACACCGCGAAGGCGGCGAGGCCCAAGACCGCGCCGCGCGGGATCCACAGCAGCGCGCTCATGGCCCCGCCCCGCGGCGGACGCCATGCCGGAGATAGATCCAGGCGACCGTCCCCGCCATCAGGTAGGAGACGAAGCCCAGCGCGTTGGCGACGCCGTAGTCGCCATGGGCGTTGATCCGGTAGGCCATGTCGACGGTGATCATCGTGGGCGCATTGGGATTGATCATCATCGGCACCGAGAGCACCGAGAGCATGGTGACGAAGCTGAGGATCAGCCCGACCGTCAGGGTCTGCCGGACCTGCGGCACCACGATCTCGACCAGGATCCGCAGGCGCCCCGCGCCGAGGTTGCGGCCCGCCTCGATGGTCGAGCGGTCCAGCGAGGCCATGGCGCCCGCGACCATCAGGGCCACGAAGGGCGTCTGCTTCCACACGAAGGTGACGACGATGCCCCGCCAGTCCAGCAGGCTCGCCGCCTGCAGCGGCTCGATCACGCCGAGCCCGACGAGCCCGTTGTTGAGCAGGCCGTTCTTGGCGAGATAGCCGCGCATCATCTGCGCCGCCACCACGAAGGGGATGAAGAGAGGCCAGCGATAGAGCCAGCGCAGCAGGGCGACCGCCCTGGCGTTCTCGCCAAGCGTCAGGTATCCGCCGATCGCGATCGACAGCACCGCGACGAGCAGCGACGACAGGCAGGCGATCATCAGCGTGAAAGCCATGTCGCCGCCGTAGAGCTCGAAAGACTTCCGGAAGTTGTCCAGGGTCCAGGCGCCCGCCCTGTCCTGGAAGGCGCTGACCAGCGAGAAGCCTAGCGGATACAGGAAGAACAGCGCGACCATGGCGAGCGCCGGCAGCACGAGCAGCGCCGCCCAGACGCGCTCCTCGATACGGTCGGCAAGGCCGTGCAGGCCGGCCGGCCGGTCCCGTGCCGCGTCGCGGAGATCACCGCTGACGTCCATGGCGGTTCCTTTCCAGTGGGACCGGAGCGAAGGCGGGAGCCGCGCCCCCGCCTCCGCGTCCGCGCGTGTCAGTTCGAGACCACGCGCTCGTAGGCTTCCAGGATGTCGTTGAAGTAGCCCGACAGCGGGAAGGGCCTGCCCTTGCTCGCGAGATCCTCGGGCTTCACGTCCGTGAAGAGGCGCGACCAGGTCTTCTCGTCGAGCTTTGCCTGGACGTGCTGGGCGTCGATCCCGGGATACCAGTTGAAGCGCTTCACGATCCCCTCGGCCTGGACCTCGGGGCTGGTCGCCATCTCGATGAACCGGGCGGCGAGATCCGACTGGGCGGCCTTGGCCGGAACCACGTAGTACATGGGCTGACCCGGCATGCCGGGACCGATGAGCTGCAGCTTCATGGACGGGTTCAGGCGGCCGTCGGCCTGCCAGGTGTAGAACATGTCGACCCAGACCGGGCCCATGGCGATCTCGCCGCGGTTCAGCATGTCGAGCGTCCCGGCATTGCCGGGGGTCAGGGTGACGGTCTTGTTGAAGTCCTTGAGCCCGGCCAGCGCCTTCTCGATGGCGGGCTTCACGGCCGGATCGTAGGGGCCTTTCTCGAGCTTCGCGGGGTCGTCGATGTTGGCGCCGACCCAGCCCGTCACGAAGCCGACGCCGGACATGCCGCCCTTGACGCCGTTGTAGCCGAAGGCCTTCGGATTCTTACGCGCCCAGTCGACCAGCTCGGCATAGGTCCTGGGCGGTGCCTTCACCAGGTCGGGGTTGTAGGCCAGCGCGATCTGGCTGTGGAACATCGGGACGACGAAGCCGTCCACATTGGCGCCGAGCGCGTTCCGGGCCGTGTCGCGGGTTGCGAGCTTGTAGGAGGCCAGGCCCGGGGCATAGGGCGACAGGAGCTTCTCCCCCGCCATCTGGCCGGCCATCTTCTGGTGCACCACGGCGACGTCGACGTCCCAGGCCGCGGCGCCGGCCTTGGCCTGGGCGTCGAGCTTCTCGTAGATCTTCTGGGAGCCCGCATCGCCCGGCCCCGTGCCCGTCGCACGCACCTTGACGCCGGGGTTCATCTGCTCGAACCGGGGGGCGAGATAGTCGTTTACGTAGTCGACCATGTTCTGGTCGCCGGCAGAGACGACGTTCAAGGTCTGCGCCCCCGCCGTTCCCGCGAAGCCCGTGGCGAGCAGCAGGCTGCAGGCAAGCGTGGCGATGGGTCTCATGCTCATCTCATTTCCTTTCTGTTGGCCCCATTCTGTTGGCGTGGGGCGCGGCAGGCGGACGCTTCAGGACGGTTGGGCGTCGTACAGATGCAGGGCCGAGGGCGGGACGGCGACGCCGACGGCCTCGCCCACGGAAAGGCGGCGCGCGTCGTCCACCAGGAAGCGCCGCGCTCCCACCTCGACCGCATAGCGATAGAAGCCGCCGGGATAGGAGGCCTGCGCGATCCGGCCGCGCAGCAGCACGCCCCCCGGCCCGTCCTGCCCGAACGGCACCAGCGAGACGGCCTCGCTCCGGAAATGGGCCCGCACCGTACCCGGCCCGGACGCGCAGAGATGGACCCCCGGCTGGCCGGTCCCGGCGCTGACCGGCAGCTCCGCCGCATCGTGGTCGGGGCCCGGCTCGACCCGGATATGCCCGTCCCCCGCCGCGCCGACGGTCAGCGGAACCACGTTGCTGGCGCCCATGAAGTCGGCGACGAAGGGGGAGCGGGGCCTCAGATAGATGTCCTCGGGCGTGCCGAGCTGCGCGATGCCGCCCGCCTCCATGATTGCGATCCGGTCGGCCATCACCATGGCCTCCTCGCGGTCGTGGGTGACGTGAACGGCGGTGATGCCGAGCCGCGTCTGCAGCGCCTTGATCTCGTGCCGGACGACCTCGCGGATCCGGGCGTCCAGATTGGACAGCGGCTCGTCCAGGAGCAGCATGCGGGGGTTGACCGCGAGCGCCCGTCCGAGGGCCACGCGCTGGCGCTGCCCGCCCGAGAGCTGCGTGACGGGACGGTCGCCGAGCCCGCCGAGGCCGAGCATCTCCAGCACCTCGGCGACGCGGCGGTCGCGCTCGGCGCGCGGGATCTTCCGGATCCGCAGGCCGTAGGCCAGGTTTTCGGCCGCGGTCATGTGCGGCCACAGCGCATAGGATTGGAAGACCATGGCCACGTCCCGCCGCTCGGGCGGCAGCGACGTGACGTCGCGCCCCGCGATATGGATGCTGCCGGAGCGCACCTTTACGAACCCGGACACGGCGCGCAGCAGAGTCGTCTTACCGCAGCCCGACGAGCCGAGCAGCGCCACGAACTCGCCTGGCGCGATGTCTATGGAAACACCTTTCAGCACGGGCACGGAGCCGTACTCGACCACGACCGCCCGCGCAGACAGGCTGTCGCCGCCCATTGCGCGATCCTCCCCCTGACGCCGGTTTTCCCGGCGCGGTTGTTGGCATAGCCGTTTTATCGCGGAACTACATATGAAATATTTATTTCATCGGAACCGATCCGAGGTCAAGGCGCATGCGACTGGCGGGCCGTGATTCACGGCTCATATCCCAAAAGGCTTAGTACCTGGGAACGATCGCTCGCGCGAAAGTGGCATTGCCCCGGAATGCACGATCCTGGTAGCAAGGTTCATCCGGACGTCGGGGAGAAGACGCGGCAAAGCGCAGGGACGGACGGGGGAGGAAACGCACGAACAACACCGCGGCAGCCCCTCGGAGCGCCGTGGTCAAAGAGAACCGATCAAGGACTGGAAGGCTATGCCGCGGCATAGCCTTTTTCGTTTTCGGGCCCCCGCCCCGGCGGAGCCGAAGCTCAGATGACGGGCTCGGGCCCCAGCTCGGGAACGACCGAGGGGTCGAGTTCGGAATAGGGCACATCGATCACGCAGTGCAGGCCGCTCTCGCGAAAGTCGAGACGGGCCCGCCCGCCGAGCTCGTATGCGATCCCGCCCTCGATCAGCGTGCGGCCGAGGCCCTTGCGGCTGGGCACCTCCACCGTCGGGCCGCCGCTCTCGCGCCAGTCGATCACCACACGGCTTTCCGGCGCGGGACCCTCCCGGCGCCACGACACGGCGACGCGCCCCTCGGGCGTCGTGAACGCGCCATACTTGGCGGCATTGGTAGCGAGCTCGTGGAACACCATGCCTAGCACCAGCGCCGCCTTGGGCCTGATCAGCACCTCCGGGCCGGTCAGGCCCACCCGCCCGCCATCGGCATCCGCATAGGGCGCGAGTTCGCCCGCTGCGACCTGGGCCAGCGGGACGGCGGTCCAGTTCGTGGTCGCGAGCAGGTTGTGGGTCGCCGCCAGCGCCCGGATGCGGCCATTGAAGACTGCCTTGAACTCCTGCGGGTCGGGATGACGCAGCATGGTCTGGTTTGCGATGCTGAGCACCGTCGCCAACGTGTTCTTCACCCGGTGGCTGAGCTCGGCCATGAGCATGAGCTGGAGCTGCTCCGCCCGCTTCCGTTCGGTGACGTCCACGATCTCGGCCACCGCGCCTGTGCCCGCAGCGTCGCCTTCGCGCGGTAGGGGCGCCAGCGACCAGGCAACCGGAAAGACCGTGCCGTCGCGCCGCCGCAACTCGCCGCTGCGTTCGCGCACCGGGGCGTCCGGCAGGCTGCCGTCCAGGGCGCCCCGGGTGAAGAGGCTCCACAGGGGCCGGTCGGAGATCTCCTGCAGGGTGTAACCCGTCATCTGCTCCGCGGCCGGGTTCATGAAGGTCGGCCGGCCCACGGCGTCGATCATGAAAAGGCCCGAGGTGATGTTGTCGGTCAGCGTTCGCGTGATGCGCGCCTGCGCGGCCAGGCGGTGGAGCGCGCCCTCGAGGTTCTGGTTCGCGCGCTCCAGCTTCTCGGCGAGCGCGGCGCGGGCCGCCGCCGCCGCCGTCTCGGCCCGCAGGCGCAGCCGCTCCAGCTCCTGCTCGCGCACGGCCTCGGCGATCCGGCGCTGCTGCTGCTGCAGGAAGCGGCGCCTGAGGACCGCGCGCAGGCGTGCCCGCAGCAGCGTGAACTCGGCCCCGGCGCTGACGTGGTCCTGGGCCCCCGCGTCCGGCGCGTCCGCGTCGTCCTCCAGCAGCGTGATCAGCACAGGGGCGTCGGGATTCTGGTCCTCCCCAATGCGCCGCGTCAGGTCGGCGCTTCCCGGGTCGCCGGGCCTCACGGCCGCGATCACGCAGTCGAATCCGTCCGCGTCGAGGGCGGCCAGCGCCTCGGCGCCGGTCGCCGCGCGCTGCACCTCGCAGCCCTCCTCCAGGAGCGCCTCGCTCAGGGTCGCGTCGGCGGCGGCCCCGGCACCCACCAGCAGCACGCGCGGCCGGCGGAACAGCGGGCGAGGCAGCGCGGCGAGCTCGGATGCCTGCCGGGACTGGCGCAGCAGGCTCTCGACCCGGCGCAGGAGCTGCTCGCCCCGGGCCGCCTTGGGCAGGAAGTCGTCCGCCCCGGCCTCCAGGGCGATGCGCTGGGCCTCCGCCGTGTCATCGGCCGTCAGCATCAGCACCGGCAGTCCGAAGGTGCCGAGGTTCAGGCGGATCTGCCGGCACAGATCGGCACCCTGGAGACCGGGCAGATGGTAGTCCAGCAGCACGAGGTCGGGCAGCCCGCGGTTCAGCAGCTCCAGCGCCAGCTCGGCGCTCGGCACGGCGTCGACGCGGTAGCCCTTCGCCTCCAGCAGGAGTTGAAGCTTCAGGCTCTGGGTCGGCGAGTCCTCTACGACCAGAATCAGCGGGGGCATCACGATCCCGCCCCCTCGCCCGAGACCAGCTCCAGGATCCGCGGCCCGATCAGCGGCAGCGGCAGCATCTCGTCGACGGCCCGCAACCGCGCGGCGACGTCCGGCATGCCGAAGACCACGGCAGTGCTCTCGTCCTCGGCGATGGCATGGCCTCCGGCGCGCCGCAGCTCCAGCAGGCCGCGCGCGCCGTCCTGGCCCATGCCCGTCAGCACCACGCCGATGGCGCCGGGCCCTGCGCTGGCCAGCGACCGCAGGAGGGTCGTGCCCGACGGGCGCTGCCCGTCCACCGGCGGCCCATCGGACAACGCCAGGCGGTCGCGGTCCCAGATCAGGTGCCGGTCCGCGGGCGGCAGATGGACGACCCCGGGCTCCGCCATCTCGCCGTCGCGCACGATGCGAGTTCGGAAGGGCGTGACCGTGCGCAGCCAGTCCGCGAAGCCCGGCAGGAACGGTCCCAGGATGTGCTGGACCAGGAGGATCGGCAGCGGGAAGCCCGGCCCCAGCTCGGCCAGAACCTGGGACACCGCCTTGGGGCCGCCGGTCGAGGCGACGAGCCCGAGAACCACGTAACTCTGCGGCTGTGCCCAAGCCGCGGGGGCCCGCCGCACGGCCGAGCCGAAATCGACGGCCCGGCTGCGCACCTGCCGCACGACCCTGACCCGGCTCATCAGCACGAGCTGGTTGCGCAGGCGCTCGGCGATGGCGCCATAGGCGGCATGCTCCATGCCGACGGGCTTCTCGACCACGGCCAGGGCACCCGCGCGCAGCGCGTTCATGGCGATGCCGAGTTCGGGTGCCGCGATGTCGGCTGCCACCACGATAATCGGCGTGGGCCGCCGGCGCATCACCTCGACCGTGGCGTCGAGGCCGTTCATGCCGGGCAGTCGGACGTCCATGGTGATCACGTCCGGCGCGATCCGATCCAGCGCCGCCAGCATTTCCTCGGCACTCGCGACGGCGCCCGCAACCTCGAGGCGCGGGTCTCCTGCCACGATGTGCTCCAGCAGCACGCGGACGGTTGGGGAGTCCTCGACGATCAGCACGCGGATTTTGTCGGCCATGGTCCCCTATATGAGCTGCCGGATGGTCTCCAGCAGCGCCTGCTGGTCGAATCTCTGCTTCACCACGTAGGCATCCGCGCCGAGCGCCAGCCCCCTGGCTCGCTCCTCGCGGCGATCCAGCGAGCTCACGATCACCACCGGGATCTCCTTCAGCGCCTCGTCCTGCTTCATCGCCTGCACCAGGCCGAACCCGTCCAGCCGGGGCATCTGGATGTCCGTGACCACGACATCGGGGCGTTCGGTGCGGGCGCGGTTCAGGCCCTCGATGCCATCGACCGCCATCAGCACTTCGTAGCCGTGGGCCTCCAGGATGCTCTTCTCAAGCGTCCGTGTCGTCAGACTGTCGTCGACAACCAGCACCACGGGAGCGCGGCGCGTCGCCGCGCGCTCGCGCGTCTCGACGGCGGTGGGCGCGCGACGGAGGCTGCGCTCCAGCGCGGCAGGGTTCAGCACGACGGCAACGTCGCCGTCCTCCAGCACGACCCCGCCTGCGGCCAGGGCACCCGGGGCGGCCGGCAGGCCGAGACTTCGCACGAGCACATTGCGCAGCCCCAGCAGCTCGTCGACACCAAGCGCCAGTACCGGCCGCTCGTCGCCGAGCACGACCACCGGCATGCGCGCCCGCGTGGTCTCGATGCTCGTCTCCGCGAGGCCGAGCAGCGCCGATAGGCCCGCCATGCGCACCGGCCGGCCGTCGATCTGGATCGCGGGCCGTCCCTCGACCGACCCGACGGCTTGCGCTTCGAGACGCATCAGCCGCTCGATCCCGTCGGCGGGCAGCGCGAAGATGCGACCGCCCGTGCGGACCAGCAGCACGTCGCGGGCCAGCGCGGAAACCGGGACCGACAGCCGGAACCGTGCCCCGCCATCCGGCCGCCGGGTCGCGACGGCCGTGCCGTCGAGCCGGTGGACCGCCTCGCGCACGACGGACAGGCCGATCCCGCGCCCGGCGATGGAATCCGCGGCCTCGCGGGTCGAGAACCCGGAGGAGAAGAGCAGCTCCAGCAGATCCGCGCCGGCGGGTGCGGGCTCGTCCGCGGCGATCAGGCCGGCACGCCGCGCCGCCGCTGTGATCTCTGCGGGATCGAAGCCGCGCCCGTCGTCGGACACGATCACCAGCAGACGGTCGCCGGCCACCCGGAATTCCAGCGAGACCCGGCCCTCCGGTGGCTTTCCCGCCGCCCGGCGCTGCTCCGGCGGCTCTATGCCGTGCCCGACCGCGTTGCGCAGCAGGTGCATCACGGGGTCCTTCAGCTCCTGCAGGACCAACCGGTCCGCCTGGACCTCCAGGCCGCGGATCTCGACGGCGACCTCCTTTCCGGTGTCGGCGGCGAGGTCGCGGACCATCTTGCGCGCACCTTCGAAGACGGAAGCGGCCGGCGTCATCCGCGCCGCGCGAAGCTGGCGCCCCAACGCCTCGCCGGTGCGCCGCGCCGAGCGCAAGGCGCCCTCGTGCCGCCGCCGCACCTCGCGGCCGACACGGCGCAGGCGGCGCAGCTGCTGCTCGAAGGCGTCGGACAGGCGGCCCAACCCCAGCGCCTCGGCATCGGTGCCGAAGGCGGGAACAGCGGCACCGATCGCGCGGCGGAGCGCGGCCCAGCTCCGCTCCAGATCGGCGGCCTCGCGGTCCAGCTCGCCGAGCTGCCTGCCGGTGGCGTCCATACGGGTCTGCTCGGCCAGCAGCTCGCCCGCGGTTCGGAGCAGGTCGTCGAGACGCGCCGCCTCCAGCCGCAGCGTTCCGGTGCTGTCGGGCCGGGCCGGTGCGGCGTCATGGGAAGCGGCTTCCTGGGGAGCGGGGGGTTCCGGCGGCCGCGCAGCCGGGACCGTCTGCCGGGGAGCCGAAGCCGGTCCGTCGCGGAGGACCGCGTCGAGCGCGGAAAGCGTGGAATCCGCATCCACGGGGCGCCCCCCACGCGCGGCCGAGGCCAAGTCCTCGATGGCGTCCAGCGCCTGGCGAATCGCGCTGGCCTGCACGGGGCCGAAACGAACGATCCCGTCGCGCAGCGCGATGAAGACGGCCTCCAGGCGGTGCGCCACGGCCTCGATCCCGGGAAGGTCGACGGCGCGCGCCGCCCCCTTGAGGCTGTGGGCCTGGCGCAGCATCTCCTCGATCTCGGCACCGAGGGCGCCGCCCTCGCCAAGGCGGTCCAGGCGTGCCCCGATATCGGTCAGGTATTCCCGGTGCTCCGCCTCGAATGCGGCCAGCAGCTTTTCCCGGATTCCGGTCACAAGCGGTACTTCTCCATGGCCCGGGCCAGCGCGTCGGCCAAGCCGTTCAGCTCGCCCGAAGTGCGGGCGAGCTGGTCCGTGCTGGTCGCGGTCTGGAGGCTGGCCTGCCGGATCTGATGCAGGCCCTGCGCGATCTGTTCCAGGCCGATCTGCTGCTGCCCCGTGGCAGCCGCGACCTGCTGGAAGGAGTCGGCGTTCTCCTGGATGCTCGCCGCCATGCGCCGGATCGCCTCCTCGGCGCTCGAGGTCTTGTCCCGGCCCGAGGCCACGCGCTTCAGCGCCTCCTCGGTCAGCATGACCGAGGTATTGATGCCCTTCTGCGTCTGCTCGAGGATCGAGCGAACCTGCTTGGTCGCCTCCTTCGCCTGGTCGGCCAGGGCCTTGATCTCGCTCGCCACCACGGCAAACCGGCGTCCCTGCTCTCCTGCGTCGGCGGCCTCGATGGCGGCGTTGAGCGCCACCAGGTTCGACTGCTCGGCGATCTCGTTCACGGTCGCGATGATCTCGCCGACGGCCTGCGTCCGCTCCGAGAGCATGACCACGGTCTCCGCGACGCTTTCAGCCTGGGACCGGATCGCCTCCATGGCGGCCGTGGTGTCGAGGACGGCCTGCAGCCCGAAGCGGCCGGTCGCGACGGCATCGTCGGCGGCCCCCCCGACCTCGCGCGCCATGCCGGAGACCTGCTCGGCGGACTGGCTGATCTCCTCGACGGTCGAGGTGATCTCCTGGACCGCCGCAGCCTGCTGCTTGGTGCTGCTGGCCTGCTCCTGGACCGAGGCCACGATCTGCGAGACCTCGCGGCGCAACCGGTCCGCCGCGCCGCGCGTCTCCTCGGTGACGCTGCGCAAGGAGACCAGCATCTGGTTCAAGGCTCCCATCAGCAGGCCGACCTCGTCGCTCGAGCGCACGGGGACGGCTCGGACCGACAGGTCGCCATCCGTGATCGCGCGGGCGAGCCCGACCGCTTCGCCGAGCGGACCGGTGATGGACCGTCCGACGAGCCATGTCGCCACGAGGCCGGTGACCGCGGCGATCAGCCCCACCACGATCGCGCGCTGGATCGAGACCTCGACCTGCTGGCGCAGGTCGCGCGACAGCGTCTTCGCGGTGGTGTCGGCCAGGGTCGCGACCTCGCGCCGTATGCGCGCCATCTCGTCCAGCAGCGGCAGCGAGGCCTGGCGCTCGGCCGCCGACATGGCAAGGAACCGGTCCATGGCCGAGAAGAGCCGGTTCGCCGCGGCCTGCTGCGCCGAAAGGCGCTCGGCCAGCTCGGCACTCGCGGCCGGCATGGTGACATAGCGACCGGTGTCGAAATCGACGTTGACGCGCCCGCCTCCGATCAGCGCCCCCAGGTTCTCCTCGTATACCCGGCGCATCAGCCGGTAGTCCTCGGGATCGCCGATCACGCTCTGCAGGGCGTCCGCGTAGTAGCGCGTGATCAGGAAGCGCTGGCGGCCGAGCGCATCCACCTGCTCGGACCCGTTGGCCTGGGTATCCAGCGCCATCACGGAAAAGGCGATCTGGAAGAGGATGGTCGCGGAGAACACCGCTGCGACGAACAGCATCTTGCCGCTGACGCTCAGCGTCTGCCAGAAGCCGCGGGAACGGTCAGGGCTCATCGTGTCCGGTCCATGTCTCGGTCGGGAATCGGTCCATCGGCTGGGCCGAACAGGGGGAGCGCAAGGATTCTCCGGACGTCCAGCAGAATCAAGCCGTCGCTGGAAACGCCCGCGACGAGGGGGCCGGCGGCCTCGGGCGGGTCGGCCACGGCCTCGTCCGGAACCTGCCTGACCTCGCCCAGCGCATCGACCCTCAGACCGATCGTCCGCACGCCGCGCAGGAACAGGACGGCCCCGGGCTCGGCGGGCTCGGGTAGCCCGAGCACCCGCCGCAGGTCGAGCACCGGCACCAGCGTCCCGCGCCGGTTCACGACGCCCAGCAGCTCGGGCGGCCAGCCCGGCACCGCGGCGCAGCCTTCGAGCGCCGCCGCCTCGGTTAGCGACCCGAGCGCGATGGCGTAGGTCTCGGGGCCGATGCCGAAGCTCAGCACCGAGCCGCCCGCCCGAGGCGCCTCGGCAATGCGCGGGGCGGCCAGGCGCTCGGCGCGCCGGCGCAACAGGGCGGCGAGGGCCAGGTCCTCGGGACCGCCCTCCTGCGCCGGGGATCGGATCATGTCTCCTCCAGGGTCTTGAGCTGCAGCATGGCGGCGCGGCGCAGCTCCCCGGCCGTCGCCCCGCCCGCTTCGGGAAGGGCGGCCGCGTCCTCGGCCGAAGCGAGCAGCTCCAGGACGTTCCGAAAGGCGCGCCGCGCCTTGGAAAGCTCGCCGCGGCGCCGCAGCAGGCAGCCGAGCTGATAGTGCGCGAGGACGGCGCGCCGGTCCAGGAACAGCGCGCGCCGATAGGCGCCCTCGGCCGCCGCGGCGTCGCCGCGCTCGTCCAGGAGCAGGCCCATCAGCGCCTGGGCGCCCGCATCAAGCGCGTCCGCCTCCAGCCGGGCCGTGCAGGCCGCCTGCGCGGCCGCCCAGTCGCCGCGCCCGATCAGGCCGCGGATGGCCATGTCATCGGGCAGGCCCTGCGCGCGGGGCGGCGGCGCAGGCCCGCCGGCGGCAGGCTTCGGGGAAGGAGGTACGGACTCCCGCGGGCCGGGCGTGCGCGGCGGTGGCTGCCTGGGATCCGGCCGGCGCCCGTTCGCCGGTGCCGGCCCGGGTGGCGACTGGGTCGCCGCCCCCCGCGCCGGCCCGGGCGCCGGTCGTGCCGTCGGCCGGCCGGGCCGGACGGTGGGAGCCGCCCCGCCACGTGGCGGCCCGGCATGGCGGCGGTACAAAGTGGTCTCCGGCAGCATCACCGTCTCGAAGTCGGCAAAGGCCCGGGGCGAGGTCTCGGCGTGCCCGACCACCAGCCAGCCCTCCTCGACCAGGGCACCGTGCAGCGCCTTGGCCAGGGTCGCGATGGTCGGCGCGTCGAAGTAGATCATCACGTTGCGGCACAGGATCAGGTCGAAGGCGCCTCCGTCGGGGGGAATGGCGTCGGTCACCAGGTTGTGGCGGCGGAACTCGACGCTGGCTCGGATCTCGGGAAGGATCTCCCAGCCGTCGCCATGCGGCCGGAACCAGCGCTCACGGAAGCTGTCCGGCGTCGCCCGGAACGACCAGGAGCCGTAGATGCCGGCCCGCGCCGCGTCGAGCGCGTTGCGGTTCAGGTCGGTGCCGAGGATCGTGACGCCCCAGCCATCGAGTTCCCGGGCGAATCGTCCACGCAGCAGGGTTGCGAGCGTATAGGGCTCGGCGCCGACGGCGCAGCCCGCGCTCCAGCAGCGCAGGCGCCGGGTCGCGGCATTGCGCTGGATCAGCGCCGGCAGCACGATCGACTCCAGCGCTTCCCACTGGGCGAGGTGGCGCAGGAAGTAGGTCTCGCCGATGGCGACTTCGGAGACGAGGGTCTCGCGCTCGTCCGGATCCGAAAGCCGGTCCAGGTAGATGCCGAGATCGCGGAGGCCGAGCATGGCCAGCCGGCGCTCCAGGATCGCAGCCAGCGTCTCGTCCTTGTCGGCATAGAAGACCATGCCGGTCAGCTCGGCCACGAGCTGCTTCACCCGCGGGAACGCCGCGTGCCGGAGCAGCGTCGCATGGCGCGGGCTCATGAAGCGGCCTGGACCTCGTCGAGCCGCCGCTGCGCCGCTGCCTGCAGCTCGGCCAGCAGCGCCTCCTCCTCGCGCATCAGGATGCGCTCGGCGGCAAGGATGGCGGTCGGCACGCCGTCGAGATCGGCCTCCGCGACCACGCAGCCGGCCAGGGACATCCCCGGCGAGATCGGCCGGCGGGCCTCCTCGGTCACCGCGCGGACGTCGACGACGCGGTCGACCAGGAGCGCGGTCGGTGCCGCCGCGGCACGCAGCAGCACCAGCGCCGTCGACGTATCGGGCGGCGGCTCGGGAAGCTCGAACAGCCGCGCCGTCCGCACGACCGCGACCGCGGTCCCGGCGAGGTCGAGGAAGCCCGCGAGAAGAGAAGGAAGCCCCGGCGGCGCGGACAGCGCGGCGTAGGGCAGGATCTCGCGCACGGCCGAGACCGGCAGCGCGCAGCTGCGCCCTGAGACCACCAAGACCGTGTGCGCGACGGCACCCGGCGCAGCGCCGGCGATCCTCGCCCAGGGCATTACGGCACCGGGCGTGCCGCCGCCAGCGCCGCGGCGATGCCGGCCTGCAGCTCGCGCGGCTGGAACGGCTTGCGCAGACGCGGCACGGTCCGGTATGCCTCCGGCAGCGCCTCGGCGCCGTGCCCGGTCGCGAGGACGAAGCCGATGCCGCGTGCAGCCAGCGCCTCGGCCAGCGGGAAGACCGGCCGGCCGCGCACGTCGACGTCGAGCACCGCCGCATCGATCTCCGCCCCGGCGGCGATCCGCAGCGCCTCGTCGAGATCCGCGACCGGCCCGAGGACGTCGCAGCCCAGCGAGCGCAGGAGCTCCTCCAGCGCCATGGCCACGAAGAACTCGTCCTCCACCAGCAGGATCCGCTTTCCCGCAAGTGCAATTTCCGCCATCGGGGACCTCCGGTCCTGCGCCTGCGTCCAGATCGTCCTTCTCCTCAAAGATGAAACGCCGGGGCCGCAACGGCGGGTGCGCGGATCATCCGTTTGCATAGGCGAGGCCGCATCTCCGGTCAAACCTCGATCTGGGTTCCCAGCTCGACGACGCGGTTGGCCGGTATGCAGAAGAAGTCGGATGCGGCGATGGCCGTGGTGGACAGCGCAACGAAGATCCGCTCCTGCCAGTGCGGCAGGTCGGGCCGGGTCGACGGCACGATGGTTTCCCTGCCCAGGAAGAACGAGGTCGACATCAGGTCGATTGGCAGGTGGTGCTCCGCGAGCAGCTTCAGGGCTTGCGGCACGTGAGGCTCCTCCACGAAGCCGAAGCGCAGGATCACCCGGTGGAACCCCTGCCCGAGCTCCGAGAACTCGATTCGCCGCGCCTCGTCGACGCGAGGCACCTCCTCGGATTTAACCGTCAGCAGAATCACGCGCTCGTGCAGGACCTTGTTGTGTTTCAGGTTGTGCAGAAGCGCATGGGGGATCAGCCGGGTGCTGCCGGTCAGGAAGATCGCCGTGCCGGGAACCCGCAGGGGCGGCTTCTCCTGGCAGCGCCGGACGAACAGGTCGACCTCCATGCCCTGCGCGGCCAGCCGCCGGAAGACGATCTCCCTGCCGCGGCGCCAAGTCGCCATCAGCGTGAAGGCCGTGACCCCCGCCAGCAACGGGAACCAGCCGCCATCGGCGACCTTCAGCAGGTTGGCGCCGAAGAAGGACAGGTCGATGGCCATGAAGACCAGCAGCGCCGGCACCGCCCAGAGGCGCGACCAGCCCCAGAGGGTGCGCGCAACCACGTAGCCGAGCACGCTGGCGATGGTCATTTCGCCCGTCACGGCGAGTCCGTAGGCGGAGGCCAGGCTGGAGGAGGACCCGAACCCGAGGACCAGCGTGACCACCAGCACGCAGAGAAGCCAGTTGAGACGCGGGATGTAGATCTGCCCGATCTCCTCGGCCGAGGTGTGGCGGACCCGCATGCGCGGGATCAGACCGAGCTGAATCGCCTGCCGCGCCACCGAGAAGGCGCCCGAGATCACCGCCTGCGAGGCGATTACAGTCGCCGCCGCGGCGAGCAGCAGAAGCGGCAGCGCGCCCCAGTCAGGCGCGAGATGGAAGAAGGGGTGCTCGAGCGCGGCCGGATCGTGCAGCAGCAATGCGCCCTGCCCGAAGTAGTTCAGCAGCAGTGCCGGCAGGACGAGGCCGAGCCAGGCGACGCGGATCGGCGCGCGGCCGAGATGGCCCATGTCGGCATACAGCGCCTCGGCCCCGGTTACGGCCAGCACGACCGATCCCAGCGCCACGAAGGCGAGCCAGCCGTTCTCCAGGGCGAAGGCGGCCGCCCAGCCCGGCGAGGCCGCGCGCAGCACGTCCGGCGCCCGGATCAGCTCCGCGGCTCCCAGGCCGCCGAGCACCAGGAACCAGACGGCCATCACCGGGCCGAACAGCCGGCCGACGCGGCTGGTACCGCCGCGTTGCACCAGGAACAGGCCCAGGAGGATCACCAGCGTCAGCGGCAGGATCCAGGGCGATAGCGACGGCGCCGCGACCTTCAGCCCCTCGACGGCACCAAGGACCGAGATCGCCGGGGTGATCAGCCCGTCGCCGAAGAACAGCGCCGCTCCGAACATGCCGAGCACGGTCAGCGTCGCCCGGGGATAATGGGCTGGATCGGCATTCCTCAAAGCCAGCGTCATCAGCGCCAGGATGCCGCCCTCGCCACGGTTGTCCGCGCGCATGATGACGATCACGTACTTCACCGTGACGACCAGGACGAGCGACCACAGGATCAGCGAGAGGATGCCGAGGACATTGGCCTCGGTCAGCGGCAGGTCCACGGTGCGACCGAAGCACTCGCGCAGCGTGTAGAGCGGGCTCGTCCCAATGTCGCCGTAGACGATGCCCAGCGCTGCCAGGACCATGGGAGCCAGCCGGCCTCCTCCGCCGTGGCCGATTTCAGCGGACAGCTCCATGTGTGATCCCTGCCGGCTCCTTCGGTCAGGATGAGGGAACAATCGAGCACCGCGATCGGCGTCACGTGCCCCATTCCATGCCCGACGCGTCGCTTTGCCGCGCTGCAAACTTCGCGGTTGCTTTCGGCGGCGCCCTCTCGCTAAGTTTGGAACTATTCCAAACACGCCCCGCCGGGCATATCGAGAGGGAGTTCCCCATGCTGACCGTTGGCGACAAGCTTCCGGCCTTCAACCTCAAGGCCGTCGTGTCCACCGACATGAAGCAGGCCTTCACGGACATTACCGACCAGAGCTACAAGGGCAAGTGGCTGGTGCTGTTCGCTTGGCCGAAGGACTTCACCTTCGTCTGCCCGACCGAGATCGTCGCGTTCGGCAAGCTGAACGAGGAGTTCAAGGACCGCGACGCGCAGATCCTCGGCCTGTCCACCGACAGCGAGTTCGTGCACCACGCCTGGCGCGTGCACCACGAGGACCTGAAGGACCTGCCCTTCCCGATGCTGGCCGACGTCAAGCGCGAGCTCTCCTCCGCGCTCGGCATCCTGCACAAGGAAGAGGGCGTGTGCCTGCGCGCCACCTTCGTGGTCGATCCCGAGGGCATCATCCGCCATGCCTCGGTCTATGACCTGTCGGTCGGCCGCAACCCGCAGGAGATCCTGCGCACCGTCGACGCCCTGCAGACCGACGAGCTGTGCCCCTGCAACTGGCAGAACGGCCAGGACACGCTGAAGGTCGCCTGACGGCCTCCAGCATCCGATGCGAAGGCGCCCGGGGATCGGCCCGGGCGCCTTCCCGTTGACTTCCCGAGGACAGAAAGAAGCCGCCCGATGTCGATCGACGCGCTGAAGGCCAAGCTGCCGGATTACGCCAAGGACCTGAAGCTCAACCTCTCGAACGTGCTGACCTCGACCAGCCTGACGCCGCAGCAGGTGTGGGGCGCCGCGGTCGCCTCCGCCCTCGCCTCGCGCAACGCCGAGGTCATCCGCGCGATCGTCGGCGAGGCCCGCCAGCACCTGTCCGACGCCGCCATGACCGCCGCCAAGGCCTCGGCTGCGATCATGGGCATGAACAACATCTACTACCGCTTCGTCCATCTCTCGGGCTCGCCCGACTTCAAGACGCTGCCGGCACGCCTGCGCATGCAGGTCATCGGCAACCCCGGCGTCGACAAGGTGGACTTCGAGCTGTGGTCGCTCGCCGTCTCGGCTGTGAACGGCTGCGGGATGTGCATCGAGTCCCACGAGCACGAGGTGCTCGGCAAGGGCATCACGAAGGAAGGCGTCCAGGACACGATCCGGATCGCCGCCGTGATCCATGCCGTCGCCGCGGCGATCGAGGGCGAGGCTGCCCTGGCGGAAGCCGCCCTCGCCTGACCAGAACGGCCGGGCCGAACGGGCCCGGCCGAATGGGATGCCACGATCCGGCCGGGCGCAGGCAGCGCCCGGCCGGACGCGTTTCCGGGGCCGCTGACCGGGGTCAGCTCCGGGACAGCAGGAGCCGCAGCCCCGCGAAGCCGAAGAAGAGCGCCAGCACCGCTTCCAGCCAACGCCGCGCGCGGGCGTAGAGCCGCACCATCGGCCCGGTCGAGAACACCAGCGCGTAGCCTCCGAAGACCATCACGCCCAGCCCCGCGCAACCGCCGATGATGGCGGGAACCGCGGACGCATGACCGGAGTCCCCGAGGCCCAGCGACATGATCGCGAGCCAGGCCAGGATCGCCTTGGGGTTGGTGAGGTGCAGCAGCAGTCCCTGCAGGTAAATCGCAGGGAGCCCGTCGCGCTGCGTCCCGCCGCCCTGCGGCCGCGGCGCTCCTCCCGCCATGGCCGAGCGTGCCGACCGCCAGGCGAGATACAGCAGGTAAAGGCCGCCCAGCAGCTTGATGGCCGTCAGAACCTGGGCATAGGAGGCGAGGACCACCGAGACGCCGGTTCCCGCGAGTGTCGCCCAGAACATGGATCCCGTCATGACCCCGGCGGCGAGGGTCAGGGCTTGCCGGCGCCCCGCATTCATCGCGACGCCCATGATCGCCATGTTGCTGGGCCCCGGGCTCGCGGTCGCGATCAGATAGGCCCCGTAGACCATCAGGAGGTCGTCCCAGGGCACGGGCGGCTGAAGCAGCATCGTCATGGAGGTGTCGGGGTCCCGCTGGTCGGATCTCCCCAGGCTAGCGCGCTCCGGCGCGGGATCCTAGGCCCAGGCCAGCTCTCCGATCGCGCTGACCACCGCATAGGCTCCGAAGGCCAGGAGCAGCCCGGCCGCGGTGCGATTGATCGCACGGAACCAGGCATCGTTGATCCGGTGTCCGATCGCCGCCACGCCTGCGTTCAGGATCAGCCACCAGAGCGAGGCGCCCAGGAACACGCCGACCACGACCGTCGCCGCATCCGCGTTGCCGAGACCGCCGCCGAGCCCGAACCCCGCGAAGATCGCGAGGAAGCCGAACACCGTCAGCGGGTTGAAGAGCGTCAGCACGAGCCCGGTCGCGAAATTCGCGGCCAGGCCGGGCGGATCCGGGACCTCGCCGCCCTCGGGGAGCGATCGGGCGCGGAAGCCGTGGACGGCGACAGCCACCATGAACGCACCGCCGATCATCCGGAAGGCCGTCTGGTGCCCGGTCAGCAGGTCGATCAGGACCTGCACGCCGAAGGCGGCCACCGCGCCGTAGACCGTGTCCGCCAGCGCGGCCCCGAGGCCGGTGGCGACGCCGAACCGCACGCCGTGCTCGAGGGTACGTCGCACGCAGAGCAGGGCGATGGGTCCCACCGGCGCCGCGATCACGAAGCCCATGATGATCCCGCGCACCAGCACGCCAAACTCGTCGAACAGAAAAGGCACGGTCCCCTGCACTCGCTTTGAGGTGGCGCGGAGTATGCCCATCCCGCCCCCTGACGCAATGGCGGATGGCTGCCGGTGATGCGGTCGCCGGGGATCGGTGCTATGGCTTGTCGGCACCCCCGACATTCAGCCAGGGAGACCTTTGCGATGGGCACCTGCGGCCGGCGCGGATTCATGGCGAGCGGCATCGCCCTAATCACCCTTCCAGCAGCGGCCCAGGGGCCGGCCCATCACGGCGGCCTCTACGAGAGCCTGCGCGAGCCCGGGCGGACCGGCCTCCCCGAGGCGGCGGCCCGCCAACGGGTCTTCGACAGCCCTGCGCCGGCCGCCGAGCAGCCCGGCCGCTGGATCGAGCGCGCGCCGCTGCCCCTACCGCGCAGCGAGATGGCGTGGGCGGCGGAGCGGGACGGCCGCTTCCATCTCCTCGGCGGCTATGCCGAGCAGCGGGTCGACCGGCCCTACCACCATGTCTACGACCCCGCCTCCGATACCTGGCTGGCCGCGCCGCCCCTGCCGCTGGGCGCCAACCACGTGGGAGTCGCCGTCCTGGGCGGCACGCTCTTCGCGATTGGCGGCTTCACCGCCCAGAACAACACGCCGCACGACCGCTGCTTCGCGCTGGAACGCGGGACGCAGGCATGGCGGAGCATCGCTCCCCTGCCCCGCCCCACCGGCGCCATCGCCTGCGTGGCCGAGGGCGGCCGGCTGCATGCGGTCGGCGGCGGCATCGGCACCGGCTTCGAGGCGCGCCGCTCCGTCGACTGGCACCTGGCCTACGATCCCGCCGCCGACAGGTGGGAGACCCGCGCGCCGCTTCCGACCGGGCGCGACCACACCGGGATCGTGGCGCTGGACGGACGGATCCACGTGATCGGCGGCCGCGTCGACAGCTTTCACACGAACTCGAACCTGCACCATGCCTACGATCCCGCCGCCGACCGGTGGGAGATGCGCGCGCCGTTCCCCACGGCCCGCAGCGGCCATGGAGCGGTGCTGTACCGCGGGCGTATCTTCTGCATGGGGGGCGAGGGGTCGAACCGCGTCTTCGGCCAGAACGAGGCCTATGACCCCAGGACCGATTCCTGGCAGCACTTCGCGCCGATGCCGACGCCGCGGCACGGGCTAGGCGCCGTCGTCCTGGGCGACTTCATCCATGTGGCCGGCGGGGGGCCCGTGATGGGCGGCGGCGTCCAGAGCGCGGTGCACGAGGCCTTCACGCTGGGCTGAGGTCGCGCCGCGCCCGTCCGGCATCCGAAACCCTCCATCCGCCGTCCTCCCAGCCGCCCGCCGTCCGCGCTTGCAACCCCGAGGCTCCCGATGACCGCCTATGACCGCGATCTCGACCGCAATCCCGCCAATTTCGCGCCGCTGACGCCGCTGAATTTCGTCGAGCGCGCGGCGGCGGTGTATCCCGAGCGCATCGCCGTGATCCACGGTGCGCTGCGCCGCACCTGGCGGGAGACCTGGGAGCGCAGCCGGCGCCTCGCCTCGGCGCTGGCGCGAGCCGGGATCGGACACGGCGACACGGTCTCGATGCTGGCCCCCAACACCCCCGCCATGATCGAGGCGCACTACGCCGTGCCGCTGACCGGAGGCGTGCTGAACGCCATCAACACCCGGCTGGATGCGGCCACCATCACCTTCATCCTGGAGCATGGCGAGGCCAAGGTCCTGCTGGTCGACCGCGAGCTGGCGCCGCTCGCCGCGGCGGCTCTCGCCCGCACGGACCGCCGCCCGCTGGTGATCGACATCGACGATCCCGCAGCGCCGCCCAACGCCCCGATCGGGAGCACGGACTACGAATCCTTCCTTGCCGGCGGCGATCCCCAATTCGGCGGCGCGCCGCCCGCGGACGAATGGGATGCCATCGCGCTGAACTACACCTCGGGCACCACGGGTGATCCGAAGGGCGTCGTGATCCATCACCGGGGTGCCTATCTGAACGCCGTGGGCAACGTGCTGACCTGGGGCCTGTCGGGCCATCCCGTCTACCTGTGGACCCTTCCGCTCTTCCACTGCAACGGCTGGTGCTTCCCCTGGACCATAGCGGCGCTCGCGGGGACCCAGGTCTGCCTGCGCCGGGTCGAGGCCGCCGCCATCTTCGAGGCCATCGCCGGGCACGGCGTGACCCATCTCTGCGGCGCTCCGGTGGTGCTGGGTCTGCTGATCCACGCGGCCGAGGCCGACCAGCGGCCCTTCGCGCACACGGTCGAGGTGATGACGGCCGCCTCGCCGCCGCCAGCCGCGGTGATCGAGCGCATGGAGCGCGAGGGTTTCCGCATCACCCATGTCTACGGGCTGACCGAGGTCTACGGCCCGGCGGTGACCTGCGCCTGGCACGAGGAGTGGGACGCACTGCCGCCCGAAGAGCGGGCGCGGCGCAAGGCGCGCCAGGGCGTGCGCTATGCGGTGCTCGAGGGCCTGCGCATCGGCGATCCCGCGACGCTGGAGCCCGTGCCGGCCGACGGCGCGACCATGGGCGAGGTGCTGATGCGCGGAAACATCGTAATGAAGGGATACTTCAAGAATCCCGCCGCAACGCAGGCCGCCTTCGCCGGCGGCTGGTTCCACACCGGAGATCTCGGCGTCCGGCACCCCGACGGCTACATCGAGCTAAAGGACCGCTCCAAGGACATCATCATCTCGGGCGGCGAGAACATCAGCACCATCGAGGTCGAGGCGGTGCTGCACCGCCATCCCGCCGTCGAGGACGCGGCGGTGGTCGCGCGCCCCGACGAGAAATGGGGCGAGACGCCCTGCGCCTTCGTCAAGTTGCGGCCCGGCCACAGCGCGACCGAGGCCGAGATCATCGCCTTCGCGCGCGAGCACCTCGCCCATTTCAAGGCGCCGAAGACGGTGGTCTTCGCGGACCTCGCCCGCACCGCCGCCGGCAAGATCGACAAGGTTCGCCTGCGCGCGATCGCCGCCGCGCTCTGAGGCGGCAGGCAAAGGGTCCGCAACGTACGAACTGCGAACCCACCCATGGGGCTGCGGAGTTGACAGCTTCATCATCCGTGCGCGTCTGCCGCCACGGTGATCTTGTCGCGGTCAGATGCATCGCCTCCACGCAGATGCGCCATGGGCAGATGCGCCATGGGCATATGCGCTATGGGCGGAAGTGAGCGAGGAAATGGGCGAGGTCCGCGAGATCGGCCTCGCTCAGCGGAGCGACCACCTCGGGCATGGACGCACCATGGCCAATGCGTCTGCCGCTCTTGTATTCGGCCAGGCTGCGCAGTGAATAGTCCTCCCGCTGTGGCGCGATCCGCGGGACCTGGTCCCGTCCAGAAAGATCGCGTCCATGGCAGGACTGACAGCGGTGCTCCCGTGCGAGCACGGCCCCCCTCTCATAGCGTTCCTGGTCTGAGGCCTTCTCTGGTGCCTGGGGCGCTGGAAGGCCGGAGACGCGCTCCGAAAGTTCCCGCAACTCGTCGTCGCTGAGGCCTCGCGTCGTCTCGGTCATTACCGTCGCGGGCCGCCGCCCCTCCCGGAAGAAATAGAGCTGCATCGCGACATACAGGGTCGGTTGTCCGCCGAGCGACGGAACGCCGGGTTGCTCGGAAGTTCCCTCGCTGCCGTGGCAGGCGAGACAAGTGCCCAGGCGCTCCTCGATGGTCTGCGCCTGCCCTGCTCCGGATCCCGCGAGCAGGCTGGCGACCTGCAGAAGAAAGGCGGGCACGACCCGGCGGAATGCGCCGCCGGGTCGACGGCTTCCGGTTTCAGCCACCAAAGGAGATGCGGTAGATCGCGCCGTTGTGGTCATCCGACACCAGAATGGACCCGTCCTTCATGACCATCACGTCGGCGGGCCGTCCGAGATAATTGTTGTTCTCGACAAAACCGGTAAGGAACGGCTCGACCGAGCGAACTCGCCCGTCGGCGTCAAGAAATGCGACCGCGACGTCCGCGTCCTTCTTGGTGCGGTTCCAGGGGCCATGCCGCGCAATGAAGATCGCGTTCCGATACTGCTGCGGGAACATGGTGCCCGTGTAGAAGCGCATGCCCAATGGCGCCGCATGCGGGCCCAGAAGGGCTGCCGGGCGCGTGAACTCGTCACACGAGCGCCCCCAGCCGAACTCCGGATCGGTCATTAGGCCGGAGTGGCAGAACGGATACCCGAAATGCTGCTTCCCGGGCTCCGTGACGCGATTCAGCTCGTCCAGCGGCATGTCCTCGGCAAGCCAGTCGCGCTGATTGTCCGTAAACCAGAGCTCGCCCGTCTGCGGATGGAAATCGAAGCCCACTGTGTTGCGGACGCCGCGCGCCACCACTTCCTTGCCGCTGCCGTCGGGGTTGATGCGCATGATCAGAGCGTGGCGCTCGGATGGCAGGCAGATGTTGCAGGGCGCCCCGACCGGGACATAGAGTTTGCCGTCAGGCCCGATCTTGATGAACTTCCAACCGTGCGGAGCGTCTCCGGGAAGATCATCGAAGACCTTCACCGGCTTCGGCGGGGAGTCGAGGTTCGCTTCGATGGCATCGTATCGAAGGATTTCCTTCGGGGTCGCGACGTAGAGCGCTCCCTTGTGGTATTCGATCCCGTTCGCCGCCTCCAGGCCCTCGGCGATGGTCTTGACCTCGCGCTTTCCCCCACGGTCCCTGACTGCATAGATCTTGCCCGCGAGGAAAAGCGAACTCACGAAGACGGTACCGTCGTCACCCTGGCGCAGGCCGCGTGCGTCGAGAATTCCGCTCGACCATGTTTCGACCTTGAATCCCTCGGGCACCTTCAGTTTTGCGACCGGAAGCTTGTCGGCCGCAGTGGGGAACGGCGACTGGGCGATCGGCGCCATGCGCGCCGCCTCCTCGTTCTTGGGGCGGCCGACTGCCCAGGACGGCTCCTCTTCCTGCTGTTGGGCGGCGGCCGGCGGCATGCCGGCCATTGCGATGAGCAACGCGGCCGCGAGCGATGTGCCAAACCAGGAAAATCCTGCCAGTGCCATTGATTCTCCTCCCTTTGCGATGCGTCGGCCTGAGTGGAGAGTAGCTGGGCCAGGCTGGTCCAGCCGGGAGCCGGCGGTGCCTTTTCGGCGAGTTCGTTCAACGTACTATGCAGGATACTATGCAGACGCCTCCGAGCCCGAGAAGGGATAATAGGGGTAGGCATCGGCTCGCCTTGACCGTGTATGCTCACCGACACTGCTTTCGGGTCTCTCCCGAAGTACCGCGCCCCTTCTTTCCCTCTTATTCAATAAGCAGACTAGATGGAGAGCACCGACGTTGGTTCGGACCCCGCTCTCCGAGATGCGGGCTCGCCGCGTCGGCACGACGGACAGGCTGAAGGCCGAGGTGGATCGCCTTCTTGCGGCCATCCGCACGGCATGAGGCGCGGGGGCCGCTTACCCCTTACCCCTTAGTGGAGGCAAGACAAGCCCATCGACGGGATATGATGCGTGTCCGCGAAGCCGCGGCGGATCGACAGGGAGGTGCACATGACGGGAAGCGCAGGTGCAGGGCTCTTCGATTTCACGACGCTGAGGCGGGCGCTGGAGGAGAGCGATGCGGCCACCCTTGCGGAACTCTACGATGAGGACGCCGAGATGCTCGTGGTGGACCGCAATCGCCCGCCGAGCGCGCCGATGCGGCTGAACGGAAAGGAAGCTATCGCCGCGTTCTGGCGCGATGTGTGCGGTCGCGACATGACCCATAAGGTCGGGCACGAGGTGGTCGGCCCCGATCGGGTGGCATTCATCGAAGAATGCGCCTATTCGGATGGCTGCCATGTGATGTCGGCGATGACGCTCGACCTGCGCGATCGGCACATCGTCAGACATCTGACGGTACAGGCCTGGGACGAGGTGAGTTGCGCCACCGGATGAATCCCGCGATGGGCGGCACGGTCCTGGGTTCTCCAGGTCCATGCGGCCATCGCCCCCTTTCTCAGGCGAGGGCGGAAGCGCCCAGCGATGCCGAGAAGGCCAGCAGGACCATGGCCGCGCCGCGCTGCGCGAGATCCGACCGTCGCCCCCGGCCGCCGCCGGCAAGGCCCGCTCCGAGCGCGATCCAGCCGAGCGCCACGGGAACCAGCACGGCCGAGAAGCCGCCAGCCGCCTCCAGGAAGCCGGCGATGCTGTGGAACGCGGCTTCGGGAAACACGCCGACGGCGAAGAGCAGCGCCTTCGGGTTCAGGAGCGTCGCCACCAGCACGCCGCACGGACCGATCGCCGCCACCTCGCCGCCGGGCGCCCCGGCCCGCCAGAGCCGGACGGCGGCCCGCGCCAGATAGGCCGCGCAGGCTAGCCTGAGGGCCGGCCCGAGCTGGGGAAGGACTGCCATCGCGGGCCCCAGGACCAGACCCCAGGCGGCGATGGCGACGAGATATCCAGTCAGCTCCGCCGGGACGAGGGATAGCGACGGCACGATTCCCCGACGCGCGGCAGAGGCCGCGAGCAGGGTGTTGGTGGGGCCCGGCGTGGCAAGAATCGCCGCGACCGGGATCAGGAGGGCCGGTTCGGTCATGCCGGTGGATTACCGGTTCACGCACCGGCGGGCATTGATCCTGCTCAAGCGCTCGCGCCTCACCCGGATGGGAGATTGGCGGCTCTGCCGATTGGCACCATCTTCCTGCGGCGGGTCAATCCCGCGCTCTCAACCCAGGCACGGATCGGGACAGGCGATCCGGCTGAGACGCCGGAATGTCCCGCTCCAGGGAGGACGAGACATGGTGGCACGGAGTTCTGAAGCCGAATGGCGCGGCGACCTGCGCCAGGGCAAGGGCACGATGAAGCTCGGCAGCGGCGCCTTCGAAGGCTCGTACTCCTTCCCCTCGCGCTTCGAGAGCGGCCAGGGCACCAACCCCGAGGAGCTGATCGCCGCGGCCCATGCCGGCTGCTTTTCCATGGCGCTGTCGGCGGGGCTGTCCCAGGCCGGGAAGCCGCCGACGCGCGTTTACACCAGCGCGCGCGTCCATCTCGACAAGGTCGATGCCGGATTCGCGATCACGCGCATCGAGCTCGAGACCGAGGCCGAGGTCCCCGGCATCGACGACGCGGCCTTCCAGCAGCAGGCGCAGGCGGCTAAGGCGAACTGCCCGGTCTCGAAGGCGCTTGCTGGCACGGAGATCACGCTGAAGGCCGTGCTCCGGTAGCGCGACGGGAACGCATCCCATGCTGCTCGACTGGATCGAGGCGGCGATCGCATCCGCCTACCGTGAGCTCGCTGGACGGATCGCCGGGACACAGCCGGCCATCGTGGACACCATCGTGGAGGCGGCAGCCCTCGTCGCCGTCGCCGACGGGCCCGCGCGGGAAACGGACGCCGCAAGCCGGACGGCCAATGCGAGCCCGGCCGCCCGGCGCGAGCAGGCCGAGGCGATCAATGCGGTCCGGCAGATCGCCAACCTCGACCGGCTCGGCCTGAACCACGCCGTTCGCCGCTTCGAGGCGGTGAAGGCCGAGCTGCGCCGGGACGGCCCCGCGCGCGCCGCGCTGCTGGCCCGGCTGGGCGCGGCGGGGTTGAGTGGCGCCGAGGCCCGGCTCGTCCTCTCCGTGGCGGGAGGCGTCGCCGCGGTGGACGGCCATGTCTCGGACGCCGAGGTCACGGCGCTGAACGATGTCGCCGCGGCGCTCGGCCTGCCACCGGCCGTCCCGCCCGGCGGTGCAGGCACCGCAAGGGGCACAGCAGGGCCCGCAGATCAGGCGCCGCCGTAGACGGTGCGGTAGAGCTCCGCGATCTCGGCCGCCGTGGGAACCCGGGGGTTGTTCCCCGGCGATCCCGAGGCGAGCGCCTGCTCGGCCATGGTCGGGATCAGCGCCTGCCAGCGGCCGGGATCGATCCCCCATGCCGCGGGCGTGGGCACCTTCAGATCGCGGTTCAGCGCGGCCAGAGCGTCGAGCAGGGCGCGCCCGGCCGCGGCATCATCCGCGCCGGCCGGCGCGGCGCCCATGGCGCGCGCGCAGTCGGCATAGCGGGCGGGTGCCGCAGCCAGCGAAAACTCGGTGACGGCCGGCAGCAGCATGGCGTTGCTGAGGCCGTGCGGCACATGGAAATGCGCGCCGATGGGACGGCTCATGCCGTGGACCAGCGCGACGGACGCATTGGAGAAGGCGAGCCCCGCCTGGGTCGCGGCAAGCATCATCTCCTCCCGCGCCCGGCGGTTTCCCGGCTCCAGGCAGGCGGTCCGCAGGTGATCCGCGACGCGCCGCATGGCGGCAAGCGCCAGGCTGTCCGAATAGGGATTCGCCCGCCGGCTGACATAGGCCTCTATGGCGTGGGTCAGCGTGTCGATGCCGGTGTCCGCGCTGAGACGGAAGGGGCAGCTCAGCGTCAGCTCGTAGTCGACGATCGCCGCCCGCGGCACCACGCCCAGCCCGGCGATCAGCATCTTCTCGTCAGTCTCGGTGTCGGTGATCACCGTGAACCGAGTAACCTCCGACCCGGTGCCGGCCGTGGTCGGCACCGCCACGACGGGAAGGCCGTCCACCGGGATGGGGTTCGGCACCTTGTAGTCGCGCATTCGCCCCCCATTGGCCGCCAGAACGCCAATGGCCTTGGCGGTGTCGATGGGCGAGCCGCCCCCCAGCGCCACCATGCCGTCGAAGCCGCCCGCGGCGAGCGCGGCCGTGCCGGCCGAGACCACGTCGGTGGTGGGATCGGGAACCGTGTCCGCGAAGACGCCATAAGGTATGTGCGCCGCCTCCAGCGGATCGGTCACTCGCGCCAGCATGCCGGAGTCCCGGATGAAGGGATCCGTCACGACCAGCGGGCGGCTAATTCCCGCCCGGCGAAGAACCTCGGCAATCTGGGCGACGGAACCCCCGCCGATCAGCATGTATGCGGGCTGGACGATGGTCGCTGTCATGGCTTACCCCGGGATCTGCTCGCAGGCCTGATTGTCGGCCCATCCTGGCCGATGCACGGCCGCGGGGGAAGCGGTCAGGCGGCCCCGCCGAACACGACGACCCCGGCGGCCGGCCCCGGGGGGTGCCCGGCGCGGATGCGCTCCAGGCAGGCGAGCGCCGAGGCCAGGGCGGGATCCGCCACGGGCTTCGAGAGCACCCCGAAGGCGCCGTCCCTGTGGGACATCGCCGTCTCGGCGTTCCCCGTCACGTAGAGGCAGATCGACCCGAACCGCTCGCGCACCAACCGCGCGATGTCGGGACCGAATTCGTCCTCGCCGAGATGCAGGTCGACGAAGGCAACGTCCGGCGCGCTCTCCTCCGGCAATGCCCGGACCTCGGCCGCGGAGCGGACGATGCCGACGACCTCATGACCCAGGCGCTCCAGGCATTCCTGGAGGTCGAGCGCGACAAGCGCTTCATCTTCGACGATCAGGATTCGCATAGAACGGCTCGGCAGGCGTTTTCGGCGGACGGCCATGGGATGGCTGGAATGGCAGTTTTGTAACGGTGCAGGCGGGATCCCAGGTTCTGCGCAAAAGAGGTAAATCCGTCCCGCCGCATCCTCCTGCCAGACGGGGCATTCGCTACCAGGGGCGTTGGGCATGAAAGGGCGTCTGGCACGACGCGGCCAGAAGGCCGGTCATGCCAGGCTGCCGGGTTGGGCCAGGTAGAGATAGATCGACAGGAAGTGGAAGGCGCTGCCCGCCAGCACGAAGAGGTGCCAGACGGCATGGCCATAGGGCAGGCGTTCCCACAGGAAGAAGACGACCCCGCCGGTATAGGCCACGCCGCCCAGTGCCAGGAGCACCAGCCCATCCTGGTGCAGGCGGTCCAGCAGGGGCGACAGCGCCAGGATGCCCAGCCACCCCATGCCGAGATAGAGGGCGAGCGACAGCCCCTCGTAGCGATCGAGGCAGACGACCTTGAAGGCGATGCCCAGGATCGCGATCGTCCAGACCGCCGCAAAAAGTGCCCAGCCGGTGGCGTCGTCGAGCGCGATCAGCGCATAGGGCGTGTAGGTCCCTGCGATCAGCAGGAAGATCGCCGCATGGTCGCACAGACGGAAGAACCGCTTTCGGCCATCGTCCCGCGTCGCATGGTAGAGCGTGCTGGCGAGATAGAGCAGCACCAGCGTCGCCCCGTAGACCACGAGCGCGGCGACGCGCCCCGGGGAGGATTGCAGGCTGGCCGCGGCCAACAGCAGGACGAGGCCAACGATGCTGAGCGCCGCGCCGAGCCCGTGGGTCACGGCATTGGCGAGCTCCTCGCGCAGTGGATCGCGCGGTCGGGGGGCGCGCGGTCGGGACTCTCGCCCTCTGGGGCCTTCGGGCATCGCAGGTGGCTCCGCTAGTCCGTCGTGGATTCAACCCGCGCCGCGACCGGACATGAGGCTGCCCGCTCGGCGTACCGCGGGATCCGCGCGCCGGGGCCGGTCCCCGCCCCTTTCGATTAGA
The DNA here is from genome assembly GCF_017355985.1 of Arenibaculum pallidiluteum. Classification (GTDB taxonomy): domain Bacteria; phylum Pseudomonadota; class Alphaproteobacteria; order Azospirillales; family Azospirillaceae; genus Arenibaculum; species Arenibaculum pallidiluteum. The sequence continues at coordinate 2,792 of NZ_JAFIQU010000018.1, read as the reverse complement.
CCTGTGCTCGGGCGCCGGTGCCGATTATGTTCGTCCGAACACGGCGTCCGCCCCTCCGTGGCGCCGTTGCACGCAGGGAGACGGGATCAATGAAGAAGCTGTTCGCGGCCGCGGCGATCGCGCTCGCCATGGGCACCGGCGCGGCCGGGGCGCAGGAGTTCCAGCCGGCCCTGGTCTTCGACATGGGCGGCAAGTTCGACAAGAGCTTCAATGAGGCCGCGTACAACGGCGCTGAACGCTTCAAGAAGGAGACCGGCGTCGCCTACCGCGAGTTCGAGGTCACGAACGAGGCCCAGCGCGAGCAGGCGATCCGCAACATGGCGCGCCGCGGAGCCACCGTGATCGCAGGCATCGGCTTCGCCCAGGAGACCGCGATGACCAAGGTCGCGGGCGAGTTCCCCAACACCAAGTTCTGCATTGTCGACGCGGTCGTGAAGCAGCCCAACGTCCAGTCCATCGTCTTCAAGGAGCACGAGGGCTCGTACCTCGTCGGCATGGCGGCGGCTCTGGCGTCCAAGTCCGGCAAAGTGGGCTTCGTGGGCGGCATGGACATCCCGCTGATCCGCAACTTCCTCGTGGGCTACGAGCAGGGCGTCAAGCACGTGAACCCCAATGCCGAGGTGATCGCGAACTTCGTCGGCACCACGCCGGCGGCCTGGAACGACCCCGGCCGCGGCGGCGAGCTCGCGCGCAGCCAGTTCGACCGCGGCGCCGACGTGGTCTATGCGGCGGCAGGCGCATCGGGCCTGGGCGCGCTGCGGGCCGCGGCCGACGCCGGCAAGCTCTCGATCGGCGTCGACAGCAACCAGAACCACCTGCATCCGGGCTCGGTCCTGACCTCCATGCTCAAGCGCGTGGACGTCGCGGTCTACAACTGCCTGAAGAGCGCCAAGGACGGCAGCTGGAAGGGCGGAACGCTGTCCCTGGGCCTCAAGGAGGAGGGTGTCGGCTATGCGGTCGACGACAACAACCGCAAGCTGATAACCGCTGACATGGAGAAGAAGCTCCAGGAGGCCCGGCAGCAGATCGTCGCCGGCCAGCTTCCGGTGCGCGCGTACCAGCAGTGACGGAAGGCATGGCGCCGGCGGGACACCCGGGAGTGCGCGGGGGTGCGCAGGGGGGCGCCGAAGCGCCCCCGGCGCTCGAGGTGCGGGGCGTGGACAAGTGGTTCGGCGCCAACCACGCGAACCGCAACGTCTCGCTCACGGTGCGCCGCGGCACCATCCATGGCGTGATCGGCGAGAACGGCGCCGGCAAGTCCACGATCATGAGCATCGTCTACGGCTACCTGCAGCCGGACGGCGGATCGATCCTGGTCGATGGCACGCCGGTTGCCATCCGCACGCCGCGCGACGCCATTGCCCGGGGCATCGGCATGGTCCACCAGCATTTCATGCTGGTGGACACCTTCTCGGTGCTGGAGAACGTGCTGCTGGGCGCGGAGGGCGGCTTCACGCTCGGCCGCGGCCTCGCCCGCGCCCGGGCAGAGCTCCGGCGCCTGCAGGAGGAGTACGGGCTGGAGGTCGACCTGGACACGCCGGTGGGAGAGCTGGCGGTCGGGCTGCAGCAGCGCGTCGAGATCCTGAAGGCGCTGTTCCGCGGCGCGGAGATCCTGATCCTGGACGAACCCACCGGCGTCCTGACCCCGCAGGAGGTCGACCACCTGTTTCGGATCCTGCGCGCGCTGCGCGACCAGGGAAAAACGATCGTGATCATCACGCACAAGCTGCGCGAGATCATGGCGCTGACCGACGAGGTCACGGTGATGCGGCGGGGCGAGGTGGTCGGGCGCGTCGCGACCGCGGGGACCAGCCGCGAGCAGCTCGCCGAGATGATGGTCGGCCGGAAGGTGCTGCTGCGCATCGACAAGGCTCCCGCGACGCCCGGCGAGGTGCTTCTGTCGGTGCGCGACCTGGTGGTCGCGGCCGGCGGCGTCGAACGCGTGAAGGGCGTCAGCTTCGACGTCCGCGCGGGCGAGATCGTGGGCATCGCCGGCGTCTCCGGGAACGGCCAGTCCGAGCTGCTCGAGGCGCTGGCCGGCATCCGGACGCCCCGTTCGGGCAGGGTTTTCCTGAAGGGGCGCGAGGTCAGCGCCGACCGCGTGGTCTTCACCCCGGCCGGGCTGCGCGGCGCCGGCCTGGCACATGTCCCCGAGGACAGGCAGAAGGTCGGGCTGGTCACCGGCTTCTCCGCCTCGGAATGCTCGATCCTGGGCTACCAGGACGACCCGAGGCTTAACGGCCGGATCCTGATGGACCTGGACGCCGTCGCCTCCTACTGCGCGCACGACATGCGCGAATACGACGTCCGTCCCCTGGACCCGGACCTGAGGGCCGCGAACTTCTCGGGCGGCAACCAGCAGAAGATCGTTCTCGCGCGCGAGATCGAGCGGAACCCCGACGTGCTGCTGATCGGCCAGCCGACCCGCGGCGTCGATGTCGGCGCCATCGAGTTCATCCACCGCCGGCTGATCCATATGCGCGACGCCGGAAAGGCCATCCTGCTGGTCTCGGTCGAGCTCGACGAGATCATGGGCCTGTCGGACCGCATCCTCGTAATGTTCGACGGAAGGCTGGTCGGCGAGGTGCCCGCGGCCGGCGCCGACGAGCGGACCCTGGGCCTGATGATGGCGGGCGTCGCGCGCGACGCCGCGGCCTGAGCCCTGGGGCCCGGCGCCTCGCCCGGCCCCAGGGCTCAGAAGCTCTCGACGCGGTAGAGTGCGGGATCGGCGAGGATGGGCTTCAGGGCATCGGCGAGGCGGGCTGCCCATTCGGCCTCGCCTTCGGGGGTTG
>NZ_JAFIQU010000017.1 GCF_017355985.1 Arenibaculum pallidiluteum | reverse complement strand
GCGCAATTTTCTTCTGCGAGTGCTTCGCATTTCCTCGCATTTTGGGGTTGCCAGGATGTTAACTTTCTCAGAATGAGAATAATCGGACCTCCAGGGGCCCGTCCGCCGGACCCGCGTTCGCGTTCTGGCAAGCCATGAAGACGAGAGTTGGAGTTGGCCAGAGTTCGGTCGGGCTTCCGTCCGGCCCCGTCTCGCACTAGTGTCGCGCCATGACCGAACCGCTGATCTACCACATGTGCCGCGCCGAGGAATGGCGCGCCGCGGAGGCCGCCGGCAGCTATCGCGGCTCGTCCCAGGATGCCGCGGACGGCTTCATCCATTTCTCGACGGCGGCCCAGGTTGTGGAGAGCGCGGCCAAGCACCGCGCCGGCCAGGACGGCCTCGTCCTGCTGAGGGTGGAGGCCGCAGCCCTGGGCCCCGCTCTGCGCTGGGAACCCGCGCGGGGCGGGCAGCTCTTCCCCCATCTCTACGGGCCGCTGCCGGTCTCGGCCGTGCAGGCCGTTGACCCGCTGCCGCTGGGGCCCGACGGTCGGCACGTCTTCCCGCCGCTCGGCCCGCGGTCGTGATCGACCTCTTCCCCCTGGCCGGCCGGGTCCTGCGGGCGCTCGACCCCGAGCGCGCCCATCTCGCGACCATCGCCATGCTGCGCAGCGGCCTCGTGCCCGCGCCCCGCGCCATGGAGGACCCACGGCTCCGAATGCGCCTCTGGGGCCTCGACTTTCCCAATCCGGTGGGGCTCGCGGCCGGCTTCGACAAGAACGCCGAAGTGCCCGACGCCATGCTGCGCCAGGGCTTCGGCTTCGTCGAGATCGGCTCGGTCACGCCACGCCCCCAGCCCGGCAATCCGAGGCCGCGCGTCTTTCGGCTGCCCGAGCAGCAGGCGCTGATCAACCGCTACGGCTTCAACAACGAGGGGCTGGACGCGGTGGCCGCGCGCATGGAGGCCCGGCGGGGGCGCGGCGGAATCGTCGGCGCCAATCTCGGCAAGAACAAGGAGACCGCCGAGGCCGCCGAGGACTACGCGCTCGGTATCCGGCGCCTCGCGCCGCTGGCCGACTATCTCGTGGTCAACGTCTCCTCGCCGAACACCCCGGGGCTGCGCGCCCTACAGGGCCGGGCGCCGCTCGAGGACCTGCTGGGCCGCTGCCTGGCCGCCAGGGCGGCGGCCGGCCTCGACCGCCCGCCGCCGCTGCTGCTGAAGATCGCGCCCGACCTGACGGACGAGGACCGGGCCGACATCGCGGCGGTCGCGCTCGCCGCAGGAATCGACGGGATCGTCGTCTCCAACACCACCCTGGCACGGCCGGCGGGGCTGCCGCCCGAGATTGCGGCCCAGGCCGGGGGGCTTTCCGGGCGGCCGCTGATGGGTCCCGCCACCGCCGTGCTGGCCGGCATGTGGCGGCTGACCGGTGGGCGCCTGCCGCTGCTGGGCGTGGGCGGGATCGCCTCGGGCGACGACGCCTATGCCAAGATCCGTGCGGGCGCCTCGCTGGTCCAGCTCTACACGGCCCTGGTCTACCAGGGGCCCGGCCTGGTGCGCCGGATCGCCCTGCGGCTGCTGGAGCGGCTGGAGGCCGACGGCTTCGCCACGCTGGCCGAGGCGGTCGGCGCCGATCACCGGAATGCCGCGGCCGGCGGCCGCGGGGCCGCCCGCGCCGGTTCGGGAGGCTAGCCGGTGCCAAGCCTCGCGCATCTAATCTTTGCGTTGGGATACACGGTAGCCGCCATCGCGGTCGCGCTGATGCTGCGGATGGGGACGCCGGGCCTCGACCGGCTGACGGCAGCCCTGGCGGGTGCGGTGGTCTTCCTGTTCGGCGCGCTGATCCACGAGGTCGCGGCGCGCAGCCAGCGCGACAAGGCCGTGGCGCGCTGGCTCGCGCGGTTGCGCAGCGCCGACGAGGAGGTCGCATCCGGGCTCGACCAGCTCCAGGACGAGCTGCGCGGCCTGCGCGGCGGGGCGCCGGCCGCACCACGCCAGGCGCGGCCGGCCCGTCCCGCGACGCCGGAGAGGGCGGCCGCGTCCTCGCCTGCGCCGGGCGCCGCGGCCGGACCCGCGCCCGCGGCGGCGTCCGCATCGGCCTCGGCGGCCCCGCCCCGGCAGCCGAGGCCCGCCGCGGCCGAGCCGGCCATGGTCGATGCCGCCGGGGCCGGAGCCGCCGAGGCCGCCGGTGCGGCGACGCGGGCCGCCGAGCGGGCCAGCGTGCTGGCCGAGTTGCGCTCGCTGAAGGACGTGCTGGGCCGCCTGCGTCCGCGCCCGCCCGAGCCGCCGCCGCGCGCGGAGCCGGTGGTGGAACTGCCGGCGGACGGCGCGGGTACCGAGCCCGCGGGCCTGTTTCCGGATCGCGCCGCGGAGCGGGGCGCCGCCGCGCAGGCGGCGCGGGAGGCCGCCGTGACCGAGGCCGTGCGCGCGACCCTGGCGGGCGAGCGGATCGAGGCCATGGTCCAGCCCGTCATGGCGCTGCCCCAGCGCCGGCACCGCTATTCCGCCGTGTTCCCGCGCCTGCGGCTGTCCGACGGATCGCTGGTCGGGCCCGAGCTCTACCAGCCGGTCGCCGTGCGCGAGAGCATGGTCGCCTTCATCGACAATCTGCTGCTGTTCCGGGCCATCCAGCTCGCCCGCGAGGCCGAGCGCCGGGGCACGCCGCAGGGGGTCCTGTGCGCGATCTCGCCGGACGCCCTGGCGGAGCCCGCCTTCCTCGACCAATTCATGCAATTCATGGAGCACAACCAGACGCTGGCCGCGCGGCTGACCTTCGTGCTGCCGCAGTCCGAACTGCTGGACGACGAGAGCCCGAGCCTGCCGGCGCGGGAGGAGCTTGCCCGCATGGGCTTCCGCTTCGCCATGGATTCGGCCCTGCATCTCGACTTCGACGCGCCCGACCTGACGCGCCGGCACGTGCGCTTCCTGATCCTGGACGCGCCCATGCTGCTGGATCCCATCGGTCCGCTGGGCGGCATCGATTCGGCCCTGGCGCTGAAGCACGAGCTCGACCGCAACGCCGTGGACCTCGTGATCTCCGGCATCGAGACCGAGCAGCAGCTCGTCGAGCTGCTGGACCTCCGCCTCGACCTCGGCCAGGGCCCGCTGTTCGGCGAGCCCAAGCCGCTGACCTGATATTCCGGAACCAGATCCCAGACATGACACAAGACCTGCTTCTGCTGCCCGGCATGGCCGCGCTCGCCGACCGTTACGACGGCTTCATCCTGGATCTCTGGGGCGTGCTGCACGACGGGAGCCAGCCCTATCCCGGCGTTCTCGACTGCCTGGACCGGCTGCGCGCCGCCGGCAAGCGCGTCTGCCTGCTGTCCAACGCGCCGCGCCGCACCGCGGGCGTCGTGGAGAAGCTCTCGGCCATGGGGATCGGGGCCGGGCACTACGACCACCTGATGACCTCGGGCGAGGCCGCCCACGACGCGCTGCGCGATCGCGACGACGCCTTCCACCGGGATCTCGGCCGGCGCTTCCTGCATGTGGGCCCGCCGCGCGACGCCGACGTCTACGAGGGGCTGGACCTGGTGAGGGTCGATGCGCCCGAGGACGCCGAATTCGTGCTGAACACCGGCATCGACGACTTCGACGAGGCGCTGGACGACTATGCGCCGCTGCTGGCGCGCTGCGCCGGCCTCGGCCTGCCCATGGTCTGCGCGAACCCGGACCTCGTGGTCTATTCCGGCGACACGCTCGTGATCTGCGCGGGCGAGCTCGCCCGCCACTACGAGACGCTGGGCGGGCGCGTGGCCTATCACGGCAAGCCCCACGCGCCGGTCTATGCGCGCTGCCTGCGCCTCCTGGGCCTGCCCGACCGCGGGCGTATCCTGGCGGTGGGCGATAGCCTGCGCACCGACATCGCGGGCGCGAACGCGGCCGGCATCGACGGCGCGCTGGTGACGGGCGGCATCCACCGCGAGGAGCTCGGAACCGCCTGGGGCGAGCATCCGGAGATCGGCCGGCTGCGCGCCATGGTCGCGGCGTCCGGCCACCGGCCCCACGCCGCCGTTCCGCGCTTCGCCTGGTAGGCGGGGCGCCGGGGGAGACCTACGGCGCCAGGGCGGGCTCGGCCGGCGGGCGAGCCCCGGGGCGGGCTCGGACGCGAGCCGTCACGCGGGCCTTGGCGGCGCGCGGCGCGCGGAGTCCTTCCAGGGCCCTCGCCGCCTCGGGCAGCGCCAGGACGGCCGAGGCGAGGGATGCCAGCGTTGCCGCCTGGCAGTAGTCGCAGAGCGCCCGGTTCTCGGCCCATTCCTCGCGTCCGAGCTTCAACGTGTTCGCGCTGTCGTAGATGGTCTTGGCGGCCAGTGCCAGCGGCAGCCATGGCATGTCGCGCGCACGGTGGATGCCGCCGGCCCCCGCGAGCACGGCCGTGATGCCATACGTGACCAGCATCATCATCGCATCGGGCGTCTGCATGCGCTTGTAGGCGTAAGCTGAGGCATCGACCCGCGACGCATCGAACGGTCCCACGGGCAGGCTCGGCAGGCGCCGGAGGATGCCCATCTGATAGAGGCCGACGATCATGCCGGCCGTGGCGCCGGCGAAGGACAGGCCGACGATCCACCGGCGGCGGGCGAGATCGCCGCTGCGGCCGAGACGGAGCTCGCGGGAGAGCTGTTCGGGCGGCAGGGTCCTGGGTTTCATCACGGACAGTCCTCGATGCGGATCGGAAGCTCCCCGGCCTGAGGAGCGCTGCAGGTTGACGACCGTCGCGATGCCGTCGGCGGCGATCGGCATCACGACGGTCGTCAACCTGCGACGGGTCTCCGAAGATCCGGCCGCGACCTTATTTTCCGGTCTCCCACCTTCGCCGGAGGACGAAGGTGCAGGTCGCCTATCGCCCGACCGGACCCGCTGACAGTCCTGGCCTCGCCCCCGGATGGGTTTGCGTGCTGGGGCCGACGCGGCCGTGACGTTCCCTCCCGACGAGACCCGTGCCGAGGAGACGCCCGACGCATCTCTTCGCCGCGGTGGAGCGCGAGCCCGGAGTTCCGGACATCGTGGTCAAAGACGCAATTCAGAACAGCGTATCGAGAACCAGGCCGGCGGCACAGACCGCGGCCCAGCAGAGCAGAATTGGCAGGATGTGCCTGTGCAGACTGCTTGAACGGTCCCGGAGCGTCCGTCGCAAGGGTGCCAGGAAATCGAAGCCGCCAGGCGCCTGCCGGGAGCGGATTTCCCGATGCAGGAAGGGCTGTTCCGCCGAGATCGCGATCCCGGCGGCGGGCGATCCCTGCTGCGCTCGATGGTAGCGGCCGCCGCCGCAGGCCTTAGTGATCTCCGAAACCAGCATGGAGGCGATGCCGTAGAGAATCCTGAGCTTGTCCATGGTCACCCCCAACCGCCGGTTGATCCGCGGAGCGACCCGCCGGTCGGTCCAAACCGGCTGCCGCCAATGGGATCGAGTTCAGGTCAGAGCGCGGCATCGGCATGTGCCTTTTCGCACAAGCCGCGGCGCAGCGGTCGTCAGGATGAAGGAGAGCGGCGCATCAGATGCCGAGTTCATCCATCCGGGAGGACATGACCCATGCCAGACCTGTCGACTACGAGAGCGGTCAGCCTCGGCCGGCGTGAGTTCATTCGAGCCGCCGCGGGGACCGGCGCACTGCTGGCCATACCGGCATCGTCGGTCCCGGGGGCGAGGATTGCGAGGGCGCAGCAGAGCGCGCCCTCGCAGGCGGGAAGCAATGGCCTCGCCATGCGGGCCATCCCGCGCACCGGCGAGATGATCCCGGCTGTCGGGCTGGGCACCTTCATGACCTTCGACATTGTCCCCGGACAGCCTCGCACTCACCTGCGGGATGTCATCCGGACCTACTGGGAGGCTGGTGCCCGCGTCATCGATACTTCGCCTCTCTACGGTACGGCGGAGAGTACGGTCGGCGACTTCGTCACATCATTGGGTATCAACGACCAGATCTTTGTCGCGAACAAGATCTGGTCGACCGGCGAGTTCCTGGCGGACGAAAGCCATGCCCGTCGAAGCCTCGAACAATCACAGAACCGGCTCTGGCGCGAGCGTATCGACCTGCTGCAGTGCCACAGTCTCGTGAACGTCGATGCCGTCGTGCCGACTCTCCGGGCCTGGAAGAAGGAGGGCCGGATCAAATACCTGGGCGTAACGCATCACGACAATGCCTATCACGACGTTCTCGCGAGTTGGGTGGAACGGGACGTCCTGGACTTCGTCCAGGTCAACTATTCGATCTACAATCGTGGAGCCGAGCAGCGCGTCCTGCGCGCCGCGGCCGATCGCGGCATAGCGGTTCTCGTCAACATGCCGCTTGAAAAGGCCCGCTTGCACAAGGTCGTCGAAGGACTGCCGCTGCCCGATTTCGCAGCCGATATCGGCGCCACGACCTGGTCGCAGTTCTTCCTCAAATGGATTCTGGGCAACCCGAACGTGACGTGTGTCCTGCCCTCGACCTCGAACCCGCAGCACGCGGCCGAGAACGCAGGCGCTCTGCGCGGACCGCTCCCGGACCAGGACATGAGGGCGCGCATGGTCCGTCATATGGAATCGATCCCCGGCTTCCACGGCATCGGTGAAATGCCCTGGTACCCCGACAAGCGCTACGCCGGCGTCATCAATCGCTCCCTTGCGGATACTCGGGCGCGTGCCTGATCCGCGTCCGAACCGCGCTCCCATCTCCGCCCCGTGAACCCGGACTGCCTGGTGCTGTTGGAGGAAGGTGTCCCGGCAAGGGTGGAGATCGCGATGTCCAAGGCGGAATCGAAGCGGCAGCAGATGGCCGCGGGCGCGGCGCTCGCCGCGAAGCGGGGGGAGAAGCCGAAGTCGAGCCTGCGCGGCGCTTCCAAGGAGATGGCGCGGTCCATGAGCGAGAAGGAACTGCACGACATGGCGGCGACCCGGCGCAAGGACCTGCCGGCCCGCGCGAAGGACTAGGCGCCCAATGCTGTTTCGCAGGGACGGCGACGGGGTGATCGCCATTCCGCAGCCGAGCCATGCCTGGCTGTCGGGCCAGATGCTGCGCGCCTGGGGAAACGGGACCTTCCCCGCGCCCGCGCCGCGCGAGGAGACCTGCCTCGGGGCAGAGCTGCACGATATCGGCTGGCTGGGCTGGGAAGCATCGCCGACCCTGAACCCCGGGACGGGCCTTCCCCATGCCTTCCAGGAACTCGGCCCCGAGCGTCACATCGCCATCTGGGGCGAAGGCGTGGGGCGGGCGCTGGCCTTCGGACGCTATCCCGCGCTGCTGGTCTCGCTGCACGCGGACACGATCTACGGGGCCTATTTCGACTTCGAGAAGGCCGCGCCGGAGGATGCCGCGCTGGTGCGCCGCTTCCTCGACGGGCAGCACCGCTTCCAGCGCGACTGCATCGCGGCGCTGGCGGGAAACCCGCGCTATGCCGCCGAGCTCACGCCCGAGGCGCTGGAGCGCAACCGGCTGCTCATCGCCGCGGTCGACCGCATGTCGCTGGTGATCTGCTGGGGCATCCGCGGTGAGGCGCGGATCCCCGACGTGCCCTGCGACAGCGGCCGCCGGGAGGAGTTGCGGATCCGCTCCCCCCGCGGCGAGCCGGCCGAGCTGACCGTCGACCCCTGGCCCTTCGCCGCCGGGCGCGTGGAGCTCGTCTGCGAGGGGCGCCGCCTGCGCGGCCGATTCGAGGACGAGGCCGCCATGCGCGCGGCGCTGGAGCAGGCCGCACCCCTCAGCCTCGCGGCCACCCTCGTCCCCGCGGCCCCGGTCGAGCCGTCGCGCTGACCCGTCCTGCCAAGTTCCGCTGCCAAGTTCCGCTGCCAAGTTCCGCTGCCAAAGCCCCCCGGAAAGCGCCGGCAAGCCCCGTCAAGCCGCCGGAGGAACCGGCCCGGCGGCTGGGATCATCTTTCGAAGAAGGCGTGGGGCGGCGTTGTATGTCTACTGTAATGAGCGAAGTATCGTAAGGCCATTGCATTATCCGAAAAAGTAATGAGGGAAATTCGGCGAGGCCCTGTACCATCGATTCCGTTAACGAAGAGACGGCCACTCGGGGGCGGTGTGTGTCTGCCCCGCGATCACGGCCGGCTTCTGCGGCCTGACGGGCGGCACCGGGGAAATCCCGGAATCGTCTCTGGACCCGGGACCGAAAAATGGGGGGCTCGCCATGGATCATCATGTCCTCGCGATGCGGCGGGTGCCGGCTCCCGTCCGACGGGCCTCGGCCATCCTTCTCGCCTGTGCCGTCGCCGCCTGCTCGGATGCCCTGCCCGAGGCGCCGAGCCTGCCGCAATACCCGCCGCCGGCCCGACTGGTCCTGCTCGAGCAGCAGTGGACGCCGGAGCAGCGGCGCTGGTTCCACCATGTCTCACAAGGGACCGCGACGTTCGGCATTCCCTACGAGTGGTTCGTGGCGGTCGAGCGCCCGGAGATCTCCGTCTTGTCGCCTGGGCTGCTGCGCGATGGCGACTACATGGCGGGGTTCGGTTTCCTTGCGAGCGCCGCGGGGCCGGGGATCAACCCCGACGGGCTGCCGATCGGCTTCGCGCGGGGCGGGGAGAAGGTCAATCCCGGCGACGGCAAGGCCTGGCTCAATCCCGCGACCGGGCGGCCGATGACCGATATCGGCCTAACCTGTGCCGCCTGCCACACCGGGCAGCTCGACTATCGGGGAACGAGCATCCGCGTCGAGGGCGGCCCCGCGATGATCGACCTTGGCAAGTTCCGCGACGCCCTCGGCATGTCGATCGGCCTGACGGAGGCGCTGCCTCTGCGCTTCGCGCGTTTCGCCGACCGGGTCCTGGGCCCCGGGCATGACGAGGAGGCACGGCAGGCCCTGAAGACGCAGCTCGCGGAGACCGTCGCCAGGGGGAAGCAGCTCCGCGCCCTGGAGGACGCGGCGGCTCCCCGCAGCGTGGCCGAGGGCTTCGGCCGGCTCGACGCGCTCAACCGCATCGGCAACGAGGTGTTCGCGCTCCAGCTCGGCGACCTCGCGAACTACGCGCCCGCGGACGCACCCGTCGCCTTTCCCCATCTCTGGGGCACGTCCTGGTTCGACTGGGTCCAGTACAACGCATCCATCGAGCAGCCCATGGTGCGCAACGCCGGGGAGGCCATGGGGGTGCGGGCGCTCGCTAACCTGACGAACCCGGGCGGCCGGCTGTTCGCGTCCACGGTGCCGGTCAGGACGCTGCACGCCATCGAGCTGCAGATCGGGGGGCAGCAGCCGGGCCCGGCCTCGGGGTTCTCCGGGCTCAGGGCGCCGGGCTGGCCAGCGGACATCCTGCCGCCGATCGACCCCGTGAAGGCGGCTCGTGGGAGCGGCCTGTACCAGGAGCTCTGCGCCGCCTGCCATGGGCCGCCGCCCAACACGGCGGCCTTCTGGGACGAGCGGCGCTGGACGCAGCCGAACCAGGCCGGGGAACGCTATCTCCGCGTTCCGGTGGTCGGCCTCGACGTGATCGGCACGGATCCCGCCCAGGCGACCGGGCTGCGGGAGCGGCGCATCAGGGCGCCTTCGCACCTGGGTCTGGCCCCGGACGATCCCGGACCCTTCCCCGATGGCACCTACCCGTTCGGCCCGGCCCTGGGGCAGGTCGTCGAGAAGGTCGTCACCGCCGCCTACGATGCGGAGAGCCCGCCGGTCGGCGCGGCGGAGCGGGCCGTCCTGAACGGCAACCGACCGAACGGGATCCGCGCCCCGCTCGGCTACAAGGCCCGCCCGCTGGACGGGATCTGGGCGACTCCGCCCTATCTCCACAACGGGTCGGTTCCCAACCTCTATGCGCTGCTGCAGCCGGCCGAGGAGCGGCCGAGGACCTTCCATCTCGGCAGCCGCGAGTTCGACCCCGTGAATGTCGGCTACGAGACCGGGCCGCTGGAAGGTGGCTTCGAGATCATCACCACGCTGCCCGGCAACCGGAACACCGGGCACGAGTTCAAGGGCCCGCCGGACGCGCCGCGCGAGCGGGGGCGCATCGGCCGGGGCCTCTCGCACGAGGAGCGGATGGACCTGATCGAGTACCTGAAGACGCTCTGAAGGGCATCTGCGCCGCGCCGGGCGGCGACACCGCGCGCCGGAATCAGGCGAGGCGCGGCGTCAGGCCCGGCTGGCGCGGATGGTTCGGAGACGAGGAGAGGAACTCCATCGACATGCGGATCAGCTCGGGCAGGTTGCTGGCGCCGAGCTTCGCCTTGAGCTGCGAGCAGGTGTTGGCCACGGTCTTGTAGCTGACGCCCAGCTCGTCGGCGATCTGGCCGTAGGACTTGCCGTCGGCGATCAGCGCCAGCGTCTGGAGCTCGCGGGGGGGGGCACCGTGCCCAGCATGCTCTCGCTCTTGCGGCTGCCCAGCATGGCGACCAGCACGGCGAACTGGTGGCTGAGATAGGGGCGGCCGCGGCGGGTCGCATGGACGGCGGAGATGAAGTCCTCCGGCGCCGTGTCCTTGAGCAGGTAGCCGGTGGCGCCCGCCTCCAGCACGTCCTGGACCTTCGTCCTGCAGGACGCGCCGGCATCCCTGGAGCGCCGTCGGATGATCGTCGATGAGCAGCACGCTCGTCATTGGTCTCGCTCCTCGATCGCTGCCGGTGTGGATCGCATGCGCTCCCTGTCGTCCAAGGGGATGGCGACGGCCAGCCGGGTGCCGCCGGTGCGGCTCGACGGCGTCGAAGCCTGTGGACAGTGCGGCGCACCCCGACGAGGCCGCCGGCGCCATCCGGTCGCCATGGCGAACTCGTGGTATCCCGGCGCGAAGGTGCCAGCGAAGCCGGCCGTGTTCGGTCCTATACTGCCGGCGTCGCCGCCTGCCGCAGGAATGCCGCGGGTGATGCGGGTCTCCCGTCCGGTCACTTCCGTGCCGGCACCTCCGCCGCACGCCGGCGAGGCCCCGCTGGACGGATCGTCGAGGCGGGCCGCGAGACCGGAAGAGACGCTTCCAGTCAGGGAGGGACGAAGATGCCAGGCGATTTCAATGGCGCAGCGGATGCGATCCTGAATGGCGTCATCACCTCGGACCCGCGCGTTCCCGGCGTGGTCGCGATGGTCACGGACCGCGACCGGAACATATACGAGGGGGCCGCGGGGAAGCGACGGCTCGACCGCGACGACGCCATGTCGACCGACACCGTCTTCGCCCTGTTCTCCACGACCAAGGTGATCACCGGCACCGCGGTCCTGCAGCTCGTCGAGGAGGGCAGGCTCGACCTCGACGCGCCGGCCAGCACCTACGCGCCGGACATCGGCCGGATCCAGGTCATCGAGGGGTTCGACGAGAACGGGGAGCCGAGGCTCCGCGCACCGAGGCGCGCGGTGACCACGCGCATGCTGATGCTGCACACGGCGGGCTTCGGCTACGAGTTCTTCAACCGGACCTACTTCCGGCTGGCCCAGGAGAAGGGCCAGCCGAGCGTGGTCACGGCGACCAAGGCCGCGCTGATGACGCCGCTGCTCTTCGATCCCGGCGAGGGATGGGAATACGGCAGCAACATCGACTGGTGTGGCCAGGTCGTCGAGGGCATCACCGGGCACCGGCTCGGCGAAGTCCTCAAGACGCGCATCTTCAAGCCGCTCGGCATCCGCGACATGACGTTCGAGCTCGACGACGGGCTGCGCGCCAGGCTCGCCGGGATGCATGCGCGCAACGCCGACGGCTCGCTGACGCCGATGGACTTCGAGCTGCCCGCGAAGCCCGAGGTCCACATGGGCGGGCACGGCCTCTACGGCACGGTGGGCGACTACATGCGGTTCATCCGCATGTGGCTCAACGACGGCCAGGGCGAGCACGGGCGCGTCCTCAAGGCCGAGACCGTGCGCATGGCCGAGAAGAACCACCTCGGCAACCTGAAGGTCAGGATGCTCCCCGGCGTGATCCCGTCGCTTTCGAACGATGCGGAGTTCTTCCCGGGCCTTTCGAAGTCCTGGTCCTTCACCTTCATGGTCAACGACGAGGAGGCGCCGACCGGGCGGCCCGCCGGCTGCCTCGGCTGGGCCGGGCTGGCCAACCTGTTCTTCCACATCGACCGGGGGAACGGTTACGGCGGCTTCTGGGCGACGCAGATCCTGCCCTTCGGCGATCCCATCTCGTTCGGCGGCTACGTGGATTTCGAAACCGCATTCTACGCGTCTTTGAGGCAGGCCAGGGTGGCCTGACCGGCCGGAGCCCGAGCGGTCCGGCCAGGCTCTGGTTCCGGCTCAGCCAGCGCCGCGGCGCCCGCCTCCGCCACCTGGGCATCCTGGGCGGACTGCATGCCGGAAACGCCGATGGCGCCGGCCAGCCTGCCGTCGCGCAGCAGCGGGACGCCACCCTCGATCGGGCAGGCGTCGCCGAGCGCCAACATGCGCAGCCCCGGGCCGCCGCCCTGGAGCAGGTCGTCCAGGACCTTCGTCGGCCGCTTGAAGTTCACCGAGGTCTCGGCCTTGCGCCGGGCGACCTCGATGCTGCCGAGCTGGGCGTGGTCAAGCCGGTGCAGCATCACGAGATGGCCGCCGCCGTCGACGATCGCGATCACCACGGGCCATCCCTCGGCCCGGGCCTTCGCCTCGGCCGCCGCCGTCACGCGCCCGGCCTCCGCATGCGTGATCGGCGGCCCGTATTCGAGGATGCCCTGCGGCAGTCCAGCATTCGCCATGGTCCGGTCTCCTTTCCTTCGTGCCGGTCTCCGGCGCCGCTGTCCTTGGCCGCCCCTGGGTAGCCCAGCGCGCGACGCTTGAATATCCCGGCTTGACGGGAAACATTCTCCCGGTTTCCGGGAGAATGGGACCATGGCCTCGCTCGAGGACTATGCCGCCTTCGTCGCCGTGGTGGAGCAGGGCAGCCTGACGGGCGCGGCGCGCCAGCTCGGTCGGTCGCTGCAGGCGGTGAGCCGCGCGCTCGCGTCGCTGGAGCGCGAGTTGGGCGTGGCGCTGGTGGCGCGCACGACGCGGCGGCTGCGGCCGACGGAGGCGGGTCTCGCCTTCCACCGGCGCATCAAGGCGGCGCTGTCGGACATCGCGCTGGCCCGCGACGAGCTCGCGGCCCGCGGCGGCCCGCTGACCGGGCGCGTCCGGATCGGCGCATCGACCCAGTTCGGACCGCTCTACCTGATGCCGATCCTGACGGCCTTCATGGAGCGGCATCCCGGGATCGAGATCGAGCTCGCGCTGGCCGACGAGGCCGTGGGCCTGGTCGAGAACGGGCTCGACCTCGCGCTGCGGATCGGGAGCCTCGCCGATTCGTCCCTGCAGGCCCGGCGCCTGGGCGCCGTCCGGCGCGTCGCCTTCGGGGCGCCGGGCTATTTCGCGGCGCGCGGGCGGCCGCAGCATCCGCGCGATCTCGCGGCGCATGACTGCATCCTGCGGCGCACGGCAGGCCGCACCGAGACTTGGGTCTTCGGCGAGGCCCCCGCCGCCGAGCCGGTCGAGGTGCGCGGCCGCTTCCGCTCCGACAGCGCGCCCGCGCGCAACGAGGCTGCGGCCGCAGGCCTCGGGATCGCGATCGCACCGCTCTACCAGATCCGCGGCCTGCTCGACGCGGGCCGGATCGAGCTGGTCCTGGCGGGGCACGAGCTCGCGCGCACGCCCGTACACCTGCTGTGGCCCGCGGGTGCCGGCGTCCCGAACCGGACACGCGCGCTGATCGACTTCATCGCGGCGCGGCTGTCACTGGCTGGGCTTTGATGCCGGGCCCACCCGTCCATTCCGGCATCGGGCCCGGGAATGACGCCTTGACGGGACCCGCGCGGCGGGCTGCAGTTGGTGCCGGGTCGATCCGGTAGGGCTGGGCATCTCCATGGCGGATGGAAGCGTGAAGGGAGGCTGTCGCTGCGGCGCGGTCCGCTATGTCCTCGCCCTCGACCGCCTGCCGCCGGCCTATGCCTGCCATTGCCGCGACTGCCAGACCTGGTCGGGAAGCGCCTTCAGCCAGCAGCTCGTCCTGGCCGAGGACCTGCTCGCGGTGTCCGGGCCCACCGAGATCTACGAGCTCGTCTCGCCGAGCGGCCGCGTCTCGCGCCAGCGGGTCTGCGGGACCTGCCACACACGCCTCTACAACACGAACAGCGCGCGCCCGGGCGTCGTGATCATGCGCGCGGGCACGCTGGACGAGAGCGATGCCCTCCACGTCGCGGCCCATATCTGGACGAGGCGCAAGCAGCCCTGGATCGCGATCCCCGAGGGGGTGCCCGCCTGGCCCGAGAACGCGCCGCCGGACGCCCTGGCGGCGGCGCTGGTCCGGGGCTGGCAGACCTGACCGGCTGCGCCAGTGCCGGGGCTCACTCGGCAGCGGTCTCCTCGACCTCGCCCAGGAAGCCGCCGGACTGACGGCGCCAGAGCCGCGCGTAGTGGCCCCCCTGGGCGAGCAGCTCGGCGTGGCTGCCCTGCTCGACGATGCGGCCGCGGTCCAGGATCACCAGCCGGTCCATGCGCGCGATGGTCGACAGGCGGTGGGCGATGGCGATCACCGTCTTGCCCTCCATCAGGCCCTCGAGCTGCTCCTGGATCGCGGCCTCGATCTCGGAGTCGAGGGCGGAGGTCGCCTCGTCCAGGATCAGGATCGGCGCGTCCTTCAGGATCACGCGCGCGATCGCGATGCGCTGGCGCTGCCCGCCCGAGAGCTTCACGCCGCGCTCGCCGACATGGGCGTCGTAGCCGCGGCGGCCGTGCCAGTCCTCGAGCTCCTGGATGAAGTCGTGGGCATGTGCGCGGCGCGCGGCCTCCAGCATGGCCGCCTCCCCGGCGTCGGGGCGGCCGTAGAGGATGTTCTCGCGGATCGAGCGGTGCAGCAGCGAGGTGTCCTGGGTGACGACCGAGATCTGGGCGCGCAGGCTCTCCTGCGTCACGCCGGCGATGTCCTGTCCGTCGATCAGGATGCGCCCGCCCTCGAGGTCGTAGAAGCGCAGCAGCAGGTTGACCAGCGTCGACTTGCCCGCGCCGGAGCGGCCGACCAAGCCGATCTTCTCGCCGGGGGCGATACGCAGGGACAGCCCGTCGATCACCCCGGCCTCGCGCCCGTAGCCGAAGCGGATGCGGTCGAACTCCACGGCGCCTCCCCGGATCTCCAGCCGCCGCGCGCCCGGCGGGTCGGTCACGGCGATCGGACGGGCGATGGCGCGCATGCCCTCCTGCACGACGCCGAACTGCTCGAAGATCTCGGTAACCTCGAAGGCGAAGCGGCTGCCCAGCGCCGTGATCTGCAGCGCCAGCGGCAGCACGGTCGCGACCTCCTGAACGCCGACCGTGCCGCGCGACCACAGCAGCAGAGCGACGGCCGTGGTCGTGGCGACCAGCAGCATGTTCAGCGCGGTCAGCACGATGTTCAGGACGGAGAACCGGCGGAGCTGCTCGCGGTGCAGGCGCACGTGATCGTCCAGCGAGCGGCGGACGAAGGCGTCCTCCTCCTGCGGGCGGGCGAAGAGCTTGACGGTCAGGATGTTGGTGTAGCTGTCGACGACCCGGCCGGTGACCCGCGACTTGGCGTCCGAGAGCCTGATGGACCCCGCGCGGATGCGCGGGATCAGCAGCGCCAGCAGCCCCACGTAGCAGGCGAGCCAGCCGAGAGTCGGCAGGGCGAGGCGCCAGTCGCTGCCCGCCATCAGCACCAGCGCGCTGGTGGCGTAAATCGACATGTACCAGATGATGTTGATGGTGCTGACCAGGCTCTGGCGCAGCGCATGGCCGGTCTCCAGGACGCGCGAGGCGATACGCCCGGCGAAGTCGTTCTGGAAGAAGCCCAGGCTCTGCCGCACCACGTGCCAGTGGGCCTGCCAGCGGATCAGCCCGGTGAAGCCCGGTGCGATGGCCTGGTACTGGAACAGCGTCTGCATCAGCGTCAGTACGGGCCGCACGAGCAGCAGCACCAGCGCCATGCCGCCCAGCATCCGCCAATGCGCGGCCAGGAAGGCCCCGGGATCGGCGATGCCGGGGGCGTCCTCGGAGACCAGCTTCACGACGCGCCCGACGAAGACGGGGATCGCCGCGTCGGTTAGGGCGAGCAGCAGGCTCAGCGTCAGCAGGGCCGCGAAGGGCCAGCGCACCTGGCGCAGGAAGAACCAGTAGAAGCGCAGCAGGCCGTCGGGCGGCTCGCCCGGCGTGCCGCGCGCGGTCGGCTCGACGAGGCCCTCGAAGCGACGGAACATGGCGCAGGTCTCCGCGGGCGGCGGGCGGACGTCCCGGCGGCCAGACACCCGGCCGGGCAGGGCCCATTCATTCGGGGCCCATTTAACAGCCGCGCACGCGGCGGGACATGCGCCTATCCCGCAAGGCTACCCCGAGCAAAGCGGATCCGCATGCGGGCGCGGGGATGCTCAGGCGGCGCGGTGAAGGAAGTGGTTGGCGTATTTCCGCGACACGCCGTCCAGGGGCACGATCAGGCAGACATCCGTCGTGTTGAAGGCCGCATCCACGACCGCGCCGTCGCCGACGAAGCCCCCGACGCGGAGATAGCCCTTCAGGAGCGGCGGAAGCATGGCGATGCCCGCATGCAGCTCGAACTGCCGCGCCGCGTCCTCGGCCCGGGCCGCCGCGGCGCCCGGCCCGTCCATCGCCACGTGCCGGCCGGGCAGCGCCCGCGCCCGCAGCGGCTCGGGCGCGAGGTGATTTCGGTGCAGGTAGGCCAGGGCCGGGGCGAGCGCGTCGAGGTCGGTCCCCGGCAGGCTCGCGCAGCCGAACATCAGCGAGACGCCGTGCCGCAGCACATAGGCCGAGATGCCCCGCCACAGCAGCTGCATCGTCGCGCGGGTGCGGTGCGAGCGCGCGACGCAGGACCGCCCGAGCTCCAGCAGCTCCCCGGGATGGGCCAGCAGGGGCGCGATGTCGAACTCGGTCGCGGTGTAGAAGCCGTCGCGGCGCTCGGCGACCGAACGCCTCAGCAGCCGGTAGGTGCCGACGACCGCCGGACCGGACGCGCAGGCATGGTCCAGGATGATCAGGTGGTCGCATGCCGCATCGAAGGCATCGACGTCCCGCCCGTCGGCCGCCGCCGGCATCAGCGCGCCGAGCTCCTCGGCGAAGACCCGGTGCCGCAGGGCCTGGGCCGCGTCGATCTCGGCGGCCGTCGTGGCGAGCCGCACCTCCAGACCCTCGATGCCACCGGACGTGTCCGGGGTGGAGAGCCGCATCCGCGAAGTCCCGATGCTCATGCGCTTTTCCCCACGCGCTGCCCCTCAAGGCGATGGATCGACTCTGCCTCGAATTCGGAGTCAGCATCATGGAGGTCCTGTGACGCCTGCATGACGCGGCATGCCTCCCGGAGCGGGCACATCCGTCAGGGCGCCGCCGCCAGCGAGGCCGCCAGGGCTGCGGCCGTGCGACGCTGGCGGCGCTGCCCAGACCGCAGGCTGAGGATCGTGCGCATCTGGCCGCGATCTACAACGATCGGAAGCGCCGCTCAAGCATATGCAGCTGGCGAACATCGTCCTGCTGCCCGCAGGGAGTTCCTCACCTTCCCAAGGCCGTTGAGCAAGCGGTCCCGGCGGGCTAGGTGGGGTCCAGGCCGTTGTCGGCAACTACGCACCCACGGCCACCCGGAAGGTGCTGGACTGGTGGGCCGGCCATCGGCGGTGGGTCTTCCACTTCACACCTAAGTCCGCGGCCTGGATCAATGCCGTCAAAGACTTCTTCTCGGCCCTTATCTGCAGACGCGTCCGCCGGGGCATCTTCACGTCCGTCGCAGACCTTTAGGAGATCGCTGCGCTCCACATTCGGGAGCACAACAGAGCGCCCAAACCCTTGGTCTGGACCAAGCCAGCCGGCACCATCCTGGACCGACTCGCCAAGCTCTCTGAACCTTCTGAATGAGGCAGGGCATTAGAAGCGCTCAGCCACGAGCTCGGTAGATGGACTGACTCGGTAGGCCTGTCTCTCGCGGGTGCTCTGAGCCCGTTCTATCGTTTGGACTAACACAAAGCAGAAATCTTGAATCTCCATTGTCCGCACCGTGTGCTCGGAGCCCGACTGTGATTAACAGTGTATGATCCGTCAGATTGCGGTGCAGGCATAAAACGATCAGCTCGATTCTCGGCCTAATTTGCCGAGAGATCGGACGGTCGTTGAGGTGTCGGCCTTGGTCGTGGTCGGGGAGTGCTGAAGAAATTTTAGTGAGCTGAGCGCGAAATGCTGTCCGTATCCGGAGCGAGATAGATTTCAGGATTTCGTCGTCAGGCCTGTATTGCTTTTACATTGAGCGACGCCGACTGAACGCTTCCAGACGCGTCCGAATGGCTGCAATGCGCCAAAATCTGGGGGGCTGACCAGATGGAGTGGGACACGGCTAGCGCACGCGCACTCGTCGCAATTGATCCCCGCAGCATTGAGGCGCTCTTGCGGGAGGTCAAAGCGACCTGCCAGGAGGTTGACGAGGGCGGCGAATGGGATGAGCTGCGCCAAGCCCAACTGGTCACTGCGCTCAGGCCATACGCAGGCCTGCTGCGTGACCTTGCGTCCCTTGCGGGAGACAAGAGAACGACCGTTGCCGACGGCTTTGCTGGCGCCGAACGTTGCAACAGCGTGCCTGCGTTAGCGCGTGGACCTGCGGCATACGCGCCGGGATGCACCACGGCGCCGCTCCCGAGATCCTGGTGGTCCACAGTTGTCTCCCTTGCCGGCGATCTGGTCGGGCGGGCGCCGGACTGGCGCGACATAACTAAGGGGCTGGAGGTCATCAGATCCGGCTCGAAGGGAGCCCCTGAAGAGGACATGGTTAACTCGCTGCTGGACCGTTTCGCCGGCATGGTCTCGCAGACGGTCCGCCATGCCGAAGAGAGAATCTTACTGGCCACTTCGGAGATCCAGGACGCCTGCATAGGAGGAGTCGATCCGGAGAACTGCCTGAGGTCTGCGCTGAAGGCTCTAAAGCGCGTGGTTGCCTTCGACGTGGCGACCTACTGCGAGTACGCCTACGAGGAGGGCGAAAAACCAGATGTCTATGTCAAGTCACAGCTCGCGATGGATGGCGACGAGGAGTTCCGGTGGCCGATCCGTTGGATGAAGATGCCGAAGGGGGTTGTGCATTGGCTCGAGGGACGTGATGGTTCGAGCTGTTTCGCTAGTATTGACGAGTTTTTGGCGCACACGGATGCCGCCGAAGAATTGCTCGACAACCCGTTGCTTAATGAATACCGGCGGCGTCAGGTCGAAAGCTTTCTCGTGATCCGTCGGATGCGCGGCGACCGCGTCTCGTCGACGCTGATGCTTGGGCGGAAGCACACCAGCCAAGCCGAGCCGTTCGGGCGCGTTGACCAGGAACTTCTGCAACAGCTCGGGATCGAGCGCGTCATGCGGCGCGTGGCCGAGAAATTCGATCAGCGTACGGCCGCCATCGCGGAGGAGATCGCGAGCCTTTTCAGTCCGGATGCGGTGCCCTTGACCGTCGCGAAGGGTGTCGTCGAACTCCTCGGGAAGCGCTTCGGGTGGGAATACGTAGGACTGTACCGCGTAAATCGGGCCAGTGGTTACTTTGAGCCCGTGGCGGAGCACGACGCCAACGGAAACCTATCCCAGAAAGAAGGGTACCGTCAGAAGCTCGACGCGGGCATGCTCGGCGAGACACTTCGGCAACGGCGCCCTATTTACATCCCCGTCGTCCACGACGTACCGGAAACTGCCTACATCAGAACCTCGGAATCCCAGGCCTCGGCCCTGTGCTTCCCGGTCTTCGTCAACCAGGGGGCGGAGTCCACGGTCGAATGGATCCTCGATCTCGAGTCCGCGCACATCCGGGCGTTTCCATCGATTGAGCAGGATCTTCTGGCCTCCGTCGTGAGGGGTATCGAGCGCACGCTCGCACTCTGGTACGAGGCGCAGCTCAACAAGGCCCTTCTCGCCGCCGTCGGGCAGGGAGTGGTCGTTCTTGGGCTGGATACGAAGATCGTGAGGGCCAACACGGCGGCGAGGCGCCTCCTGGGAATTTATCAAGGCGAGCCACTGCCCCTCGGGGAGGACGATGAGTTCCGTAACCTGAAGCACTACGCTCGGGACGAGTGCACGCGCGTCTGCCTGACGGGAGAGGAACCGCCCAGGCCCGGCACTCTGCTCAAGCTCAGGGGCAGGGATGGCGTTGATCGCGTGGCTATGGTCGGCAGGACGTGCAACGACGAAGCCCTGCACCGCAAGGTGTGGCTACTCAGCGACCCGACCGAGACCGAGTGGATGGGCGGGCTCCACTACATGGAGACGGCCGTGCGCGCGGTGGCGGCTCAGTCCCGGAGCCGGCTCCTGCTCGCCGGCGCGCTCATCCGAAGGGTCAAGGACGCCGCGCGCAACGGGGGGGCGGACGAGAGGCTGGACCGTGCGCTGCAATGCATATCGCTCGCGCACCTGACCTACGAACGCATCGCGCTGGAGCACGACGTTATGCGCGAGCCCATCCGCTTCCAGGTCGGATTCGACGTTGCTGACGTGCTGGCCAGGACGAGCGCCTCCATTTCGGACAACGAATGCCTGAACATGGCGGGCGTCGGCGATGGTGTCGCGTTGGCATACGGGGATCCAGAGCGGTTCGCCTTCGCTGTCAGATCGGTCTTCGGGTTCATCTTCGCCGTTCGGGAGCCGTCCACGGAGATATCCGTTTCCCTGTGCCGGCGCACGAACCTGTTCGACGTCGTCTTCGTCGCCGTCGTGCGGCCAGATTTGCAGGCGTTTGAGATCCCGTTGGCCAGGAAGAGCAAGGACGCACTCGACGCTGTTTCCAGAGCAGAGCGGCTGGCGCTCTCGATCGCCAGCCTAGGCTTGGAGGCGGTCGAGAGCGTGATTATAGCGCACGGGGCGACGCTAAGGACGGAGCGCAACGGGCCTGTGGTCCAGGTCAGGTTCGCCGGGCTAGAGGCTCGTCGCAGTTCCGAGAAGTAGGTGCTGGCACCCTTTGCCAGGGCTGGGATCCGAGGGGCGGAGACATGATGAATCTGCTCGTCTTGAACTTGGATCGCGAATGGTCGGACTTCATGCGGCTAGAGATGGAAGCCCACGACATCAGTGTGGTGGGCATTCACGATCTGTCGGAACTGCAGGCGCAGGCGGGTGGGGTCGAATACGGCGCGGCGCTGGTGTCGGCAGACCCAGACGTGGGGCGGACCAGTTTAGAGGCGGCTCTCGACGCGCTGGCCTTGATCGCGCCGCTCCGCGAGAAGGTGGGGAGGCAGGACTTTCCGGTCCTGATCAGCGCCACATCCCCGCAGGAGCGGTTGCGCGCGGTGGCCGCGGGCATGCAGAGGGTCATAGTGGTGACTGGCGATGACCCAGCCGGGATCGCAAAGGCTTTGGAGGAAGTGCAAGTCCCTCCGGTCCCGTCCGCCAACGAGCAACCCTGCGCCGTCGTCGAGGTCCTGATCGGGGCCGCTGAGGTCAATGTTCGGATCTTCATGGACTCGAAGAAGATCTCCGATCGACCATTGGGGTGGTCGGGTCGGCCCAAGCTCGCGAACCTCGAGGCGAAGTATCGCACCTGGTCACTTTGGCAGAAGGGTGATGGATCCGTTCGCTACACCGACGGATGGAGGCAGATGTTCCAACAAGACGGAGAGGACCTCGCCGAAGAACTGTCCCTCGTCAAGGAACCCCTCTGCGAGGAGATCGCACGCTGCGTCAAGCTAGTGAAATCCATGGACGCAGTGCACTTCCGATTCAACCTTCTGCCGGCAGGTGCGGGCGAGCCGTACCCGTTCAACAACGTCCCATTCGAGCTGGTCTACGATAGGGCGAAGAAGGACTTCGTGCGCGCTCTCGCGCCGGTGGCACGGCGGATCTGCCTTCATGCCGACGCGTGGGTGGCTCACGCGCCGGAGCAGCGCGCGACACCCGAATGTCAGAGGCTCACGGATGGGGTCCTCTTCGTAGCGTCGAACGCACACGGTATCGGGCGTGTGCCAGGAGCTTACTTCAATTTCCGCGCGGATCTTCATCTGGCGCCACTTAAAGCGATTGACCTCGAGGCCGAGGCGTTGCGGCGTGCGCGGGAGGCGAACATGCTGGATGCCCCGGAGATCATCTCGCTCGAGCCAGGCATGGAGGCGGATAAGAGGCTGCGCGAGCGCCTCTCGGGAGCAGCAATGTCGGGCGTAGGGATCGTCCACTACGCCGGGCATAGCGTCCGGGCGGACGAACACGACAGGGTTTTCCTGGTCCTGCCAGGCGAGAGGAACGGCCAGCTGGTGCTGCTGCCCATCGAGGCCTTCGCTAAATGGGTGTCGAAGGCGGGGGTCAGGCTCGTAATTCTGTCATCGTGTGAAAGCAGCTCGCCTGAGGCTGTGTTCAGACTTGCACAGGTAGGCGTGCCGGCGGTGATTGGTTTTCGCTGGGAGGTCCCGGACGCCGAGGCGGCTTACTTCACGTCCGAGCTGCATCTCGCGCTCGCGCAGAGGAAGTCGCTGGCGCGCGCCTTCCACTACGCAGTTAGCGCATTGAAGGCAAAGTATCCGGGCAGCCCGACCTTCGCCTCGCCGATGCTGGTCGTCCAGGAGGAATCCTGGGCGACGTAATTTGAAGGTGCAGGAGGAGGCGAGACGATGACGTTCACGGGCCTGAACATCTTCCGAAAGGCCGCCGCAGGAATCCGGTCAGAGGCCAGAGTGCCGCTCATGGTGGAGTGGATGGGGCCGGAAAGAATCGCGAACGACCGCCATGCGGACGCGTTTTGGGGCAGGGAGTTCAAGCCGAACGCAACGTATTTCAGCATCTCGCTCGCCGGCCTCCACCTAAAGGACGCTAGATTGTTCGGCACGCAGTACCTGCCTCTGTGCCTCTGCCTCGCCGAGTTCCAGCGAGGGGGCAAACCGCAGGCTGTGCCCTTTTCGATTGGGCCCGATACGATCATGCAGAAGATGGCGGCGGCTCGATCGGGGGAGGATGGGGCGGACACCGGACATGCTCCGACGCCAGGCTGGGTGGAGCTTCACGACCTGACCATCGTCCGACCTACGCCAGTGACGCTCGAAAATGTGCAGGTCTACGTAGGGCTGTACGCGGTCCCGGGCAGTGACATCGCCAGGACGCTTCTGAACGTGATGGGCGACCTTGGACAGGCGTTCGGGGTCGCCACGGCGCCCATCATTGGAATCGCGGAGAAGGTGTATGACGGCTTTGGCAAGCTCCTGGGCCTCGACGGCGTGCGGTCAGTGACCGAGGCGCTGCACGGTCGGATCCTGCAGCGGAGCGGCTACTTCCTGGTTTCGAACGCCCCGGAGAATCATCCCGGCAAGGACGCGATGTGGGTTAATGGCGGGCGGCTGCGCAATGGTCCCGATCGCGACAGCACGCTGGTGACTGATTTCGATTATTGCCTCATGTCGGTTGAGATACGCGACAGCGTGGTCGACGACGCGTCCATTGCACCCGACATGTTCGGCGTGCAATGGGCGGCCGTCGTGTCCGCCTACGGGGAAGCCGTACCGGAGGCGCCGAAGGCCGCGTTCAGGCGCCTATTGATGTCTATTTACGGCTCGCCGGATCTTACGGTACGCGACCGCGACCTGCTGGTGGCCGGCTACACTGCAGAGTTTACAAGGATCGACAACGTACTGGGCCCTGCGTCTGGCGGGGCGCAGTTGGGCACTCGCGGGCAGTCCGAGACCTTGGTGAGCGGTCTCGGAGAATTCACGCCTGTCTACGACCGCCTGACCAGCACGGAGGTCATCCAGCCATCCGACCTGGAGCGTGGAGAGATTGAGGCGCGCAGCACGCAGGTGATGAGCGGACGGCGCGGATGGGAGGAGGCGGTCAGACTGAAGGGGATGCTCGAAGAATTCAGCGACGGTGCGATCTCCGAGGCGGCCATCAAGGCACTTATCTAGCTAAGGCTCCTTAGCGGTCGAGAGGAGCAAAGAGATGGAGGCCGTCGGGGAAGCTCTTAGCGGCTTGGTCATGGCGGGTTGTAAGGGCTCGCCCCTCCATCGGTTTGCTGCCGCTAACGCCGCGCTAGCCCACCGCCACACGTGCATTTGCCGCCAACATGCCCAGCGTCACGGGCGACGGTCGATGAATGGCAAATGTGATTTAAACCATCCCGCCGTTGGGTGCCGCGAAGAGGAACGGATACAACTCAGCGCGTCCACTCACGACTAGCGCAAATTCGCGCCCGGTTGATGTACCGCCAGCGAGGCCGCCAGGGTCGCGGCCTCCTCGCGCAGCAGCTCCAGCACGGCGGGGCCCGCCGGCGGAAGCGCCCGGCCGGCCCGGGTGATGGCCACGACCTCGCGCGAGACCACGGGGTCGACCAGCGGGGTCGCGGCGAGCCGCGTCCGGTCCGCGATGGCCAGCGCCAGGGCCGGCAGGATCGCGGCGCCGAGCCCGGCCGCGACCAGGGCCAGCGCGGTCGAGATCTGGGTCGCCTCCAACGCCGGGCGCAGACCGAGGCCGCGGCCCTCCATCACCCCGTCGACGAGCAGCCGGATCCCGCTGTCGCGCGTCAGCGCGATCACCGGCATCGCGTCCAGCCGATCCCAGGGCACCTCGCCGGCTGGCGCCGAGGCCCGGGGCGTGAACAGCATCAGCGCGTCCTGCATCAGCGGCACCCGGCCGATCTCGCCCGCGACCGGCGGAAAGGTGCCGATGCCGATATCGGCGGTGCCCGCCGCCACGCGCTCGACGATCTGGTCCGTCCTGAGGTCTGCGAGGGTCGCCGCCACCCCCGGCAAGGCCTCCCCTGCGCGCGCCAGCACCGCCGGCATCAGCGCCGCCGAGAGAAGGGGCGGGGCCGCCAGCGCGATGCGGCCGCGCCGGCGCGCCGCCACGTCGCGCATGCCGCGCACCGCGCCTTCGAGATCCGCGACGATCTTTTCGGCCTGGGCCAGGAACTCCGCCCCGCTGGCGGTGGGCTCGACGCGCCGCGTGCTGCGGTCCAGCAGCCGCAGGCCCAGCTCGGCCTCGAGCTCGCGCACCAGGACCGAGACTCCGGGCTGCGTCAGGCCCAGGCGCTCGGCCGCCCTCGTGAAGCTGCCGGTCGCGGCCACCGCCAGGAAGGCCT
Organism: Arenibaculum pallidiluteum; assembly: GCF_017355985.1. Lineage (GTDB taxonomy): Bacteria > Pseudomonadota > Alphaproteobacteria > Azospirillales > Azospirillaceae > Arenibaculum > Arenibaculum pallidiluteum. Next base: position 120,253 of record NZ_JAFIQU010000017.1, on the reverse strand, counting down.
GGAGCTGTCGCAGCGTGACGTTCATATGAAGTGGTTATGAATTCATCCAGATTATCTTTTTGTATCATGAAAACCGCGCCTTCATAGTTTTCTCATGCGAAGCGCCGCCTGGCGCGGAGCCACGAGCACGGCGGGTGCCCGATGCCGGATGCGCGGGACGGCAGGCCACGGACGGGGGATTGGACCGGTCGCGCGCGGCGGCGTGTCGAGGATCCGCGCCTGCTGACCGGAAGGGGCGCCTTCGTGGGCGACCTCGCCCCGCCGGACGCGCTGCACCTGGTCTTCGTGCGCTCGCCCCATGCGCGGGCGCGGATCCTTTCCGTCGGCCCCGCGGCGGCGCTGGCCCATCCCGGGGTCGCGGCGGTGCTGACCGCGGCCGACCTCGCGGGACATGGCGCCGCCGCGGTCAATCCGCTGCTTCCCATCGGGGACCCCCGGCCCTTCGAGCCGCTTGCCGGGCGGCAGGTGCGCGCCGTGGGCCAGGCGGTGGCGGCGGTGATCGCCGCGACGGCGGAGGCCGCGGGCGATGCGGCCGAGCTGGTCGCCGTCGACTACGAGGACGAGGAGGCGGGGGAGGAAGCCGCGCCCGTCCCGGCCTTCGAGGCAGCCTGGCGTCACGGCGACATCGATGCCGCCTTCGCCGCGGCGCCGCTGGTCGCCACCGCGCAGGTGCGCCATGCCCGCGTGGCCGCCATGCCCATGGAGCCGCGCACGGCCCTTGCCGCCTGGGACGAGGCAGCGGGGCTGACCGCCTGGCTGTCGACCCAGACGCCGCACCGCGCGCGCCAAGACCTCTCGGCCATCCTGGGCCTGCCGGCCGACCGCGTGCGCGTGATCGCCCCGGACGTGGGCGGGGCGTTCGGGGGCAAGGCCTCGCTCTTCCCCGAGGACGCCGTGGTGGCCTGGGCCGCCCGCCTGCTGGGCCGCCCCGTGCTCTGGCGCGGCACGCGGGCCGAGGACCTGCTGGCCGGCACTCATGGTCGCGGCGCGACCAACGCCGCCGAGGCGGCGATCGCCGCGGACGGCACGCTGCTGGGGCTGCGCGTCAGGCTGGACTTCCCGCTGGGGCACTGGCTGCCCTACAGCGCCGTGGTCCCCGGCCGCAATGCCGGGCGCATCCTGCCGGGACCGTACCGCTGCCCGGCGCTGGCCACGCGCCTCGAGGGCCGGGTGGAGGCGGCAGCCGCCGTCGGCATCTACCGCGGCGCCGGTCGGCCCGAGGCCGCCATGCTGATGGAGCGGCTGATGGACGAGGCAGCGCGGACGGCCGGCCTCGACCCGCTGGAGATCCGGCGGCGCAACCTGCGCCCGGCCCATGCCGTGCCCTGCGCCATCGAAAGCGGCGAGACGCTGGATTCCGGCGACTACGCGGCCGTGCTGGATGCCGCCGCGGCGCTGGCGGACTATCCCGCGCTGCGCCGCCGCCAGGCCGAGCGCCGGGCCGCGGGCGAGCTCGTCGGCATCGGGATCGGCCTTTATGTCGAGCCCTGCGGCCAGGGCTGGGAGAGCGCGCGGCTGAGCGTCGAGGCCGACGGGCGCATCGTCGCGGCGACGGGCTCGACGGCCCAGGGGCAGGGGCGCGAGACCGCCTTCGCGCAGATCGTGGCCGATGCGCTCGGCGTCCCGCCCGAGACGGTCACGGTGCGCCACGGCGACACCGCGGCGGTCCCGCCCGGCATCGGCGCCCTGGCGAGCCGCAGCACCGCCATCGGGGGCGGCGCCCTGGTGCAGGCCGCCGCCGCCCTGCGCGCGGCGGCGCTGCCGCTGGCGGCGCGCCTCCTGCAGGCGCGGCCCGGCGCGCTCGGTAGCGGGCCCGATTCGGTCGAGCCCTGCGCGGGCGGGTTCCGCAACCCCGCCACCGGCGCCTTCGCGGCCTGGGCCGCCATCGCCGAGGCAGCCCCCGGCGGCACGCTCTCGGCGGGGGCCGTCTTCGAGGCCGGGGGCGAGGCCTGGAGCAGCGGCTGCTGCATCGCGGCCGCCGCCATCGACCGGGACACCGGCGTTCCCACCGTCGAAGGGCTATGGCTGGCCGACGACGCCGGCGTGGTGGTCAACCCGCTGCTGGTCGAGGGGCAGCTCCTGGGCGGCGTCGCCCAGGGCCTGGGCGAGGCGCTGATGGAGCGGATTGTCTACGACGCCGACGGGCAGCTCCTGACGGGCTCGCTCGCGGACTACGCGCTGCCCCGCGCCGCCGACATGCCGCCCGTCCGCCTGACCAGCCTGTGCACGCCGTCGCCCGCGAACCCGCTGGGGGCGAAGGGGGTGGGCGAGGCCGGGTGCATCGGGGTGCCGGCCGCCATCGCCAACGCCGTGCACGACGCGCTCGCCCCCCTGGGCGTCGGTATCCCCGACCTGCCCCTGACCGGCGAGCGGATTTGGCGCGCCATCCATGGTCCCCGCAACGAGGAGGAGCCCGCGTGAAGTACCGCCGGACCGACGCCAAGGACTACGCCCGCGAGCGCCTGCGCGGCATCTGGGCAGCCGCCCTGACCCCCTTCGAGGAGGAGGGGCTCGCGCTCGACGAGGCGGGATTCCTGCGCAACATGGCCCATTGGACCCGCGATCTCGGCATCGACGGGCTCTTCATCGCCGGCAAGCAGGGCGAGTTCTTCTCGATGTCCGTGGCCGAGCGCAAGCGCTGCTTCGAGCTTGCGGTGGAGGCCTGCGCCGGGCGCGCCGGGACCATCATGTCGTGCTCGGACCAGAACATGGACACGGTGCTGGAGCTCGGCCGGCACGCACAGGCAGTCGGCGCGGACTTCATCGTGGTGCACGCGCCGGTGCTGCATTTCGTGCACGCCCAGGACGAGATGCTGTACGAGTACTACCGCCATCTCAGCGAGAGGCTGGAGATCGGCATCGCGCTGTGGAGCCATCCCGACAGCGGCTATCTGATGAGCCCCCAGCTCTGCGCGCGGATCGCCGAGCTGCCCAACATCGTCGCGATCAAGTACAGCGTGCCCCGCCCGATGTATGCGGAGCTCACCCGCCTCGCGGGCGACCGGCTGATCGTCAGCACGGCCTCCGAGGAGGAGTGGCTCGACAACATCCTGGAGCTCGGCTGGCAGGTCTATCTCTGCTCCTCGCCGCCCTACCTGCTGCAGACCGAGGGCGACCGGCGCATGCGCGAATACACCGACCTGGCCTTCCGCGGCGAGGCCGCGCGCGCCCGCGCGGTGCGCGACAGCCTCGACCCCGTGCGCCGCGCGCTCAAGGCCACGCGGCCGGCCGACAAGCCGCAGGCGCACCAGAAGTACTGGCAGGAGCTGCTGGGCCAGGCCGGCGGCCCGGTCCGCCGCCCCATGCTGGGCCTGACCGAGGCCGAGAGGGCGGCGACGCGCGAGGCCTTCGAGACCTGCGGCCTGCGCCGCGGCCCCGACATCTCCACTGCAGCCTGAGCGAGGAGGACACCATGATCCCGAGCGGCCTGAGACCTCCCTTCAACTTCGCGGCCTGGATCGACAGCCATGCCCACCTGCTGAAGCCCCCGGTCGGCAACAAGCTCGTCTTCGAGGATGCGGGGATGGTCGTCCAGGTGGTGGGCGGCCCCAACCAGCGCGTCGACTTCCACGACGACCCCGTGGAGGAGTTCTTCCACCAGATCCGCGGCGACATGATCCTGAAGATCGCCGAGGGCGGCCGGATCCACGACGTCAGGATCCGCGAGGGCGACATCTTCCTGCTGCCGCCCCATGTGCGGCACTCGCCGCAGAGACCGGTCGCGGGATCGGTGGGGCTGGTGATCGAGGGGGCCCGGCAGCCCGGCCAGACCGACGGCTTCGAATGGTACTGCTTCCAGTGCGGCGGGCTCGTGCACCGGATCGAGGTCGAGGTCAAGAACATCGTGACCGACCTGCCCCCGCTCTACCAGGCCTTCTACGCCGACGAGGCCGCCCGGACCTGCGGCCAGTGCGGGGCGGTCCACCCCGGCAAGGCGCCGCCGCCGGGATGGGTCGATCTCTGATCGCGCCGTCGATTGCCCTCGACCGCCCTTGACCGTCCGGGCGCGGGCGGAAAGACTGCGATTCAAACAATTAGAACAGGGAGCAGGACGATGAGACGCTTGGCATCGGTGGCCGCCGTGGCGGCGCTTGCCTTCGGCGCTGCAGGGTGGGCTACGGGGGCCGCCGCGCAGCAGCCCGTCAAGATCGGCATGATCACGACCCTTTCGGGTCCGGGCGGCTATCTCGGCGCCGATGTGCGCGACGGCTTCCAGCTCGCCGTCGAGATGGGCGGCGGCAAGCTCGGCGGGACCCCGGTCCAGGTGATCGTCGAGGACGACGGCCTGAAGCCCGGCCAGGGCAAGCAGATCGCCGAGAAGTACATGAAGGGGGAGGGCGCGAAGCTCCTGACCGGCATCATCTTCTCGAACGTCGCGGGCGCCGTGGTGCCCGACGTGCTCGACGGCGGCGGCATCTATGTCAGCCCGAACGCGGGCCCGTCCAACTTCGCCGGCAAGGAGTGCCACCAGAACTACTACGTGGTGTCCTGGCAGAACGATTCGCTGCACGAGAGCGCGGGGCAGGCCGCCAACGAGCTCGGCTACAAGAAGGCCTTCATCCTCGCCCCGAACTACCAGGCCGGCAAGGACGCGCTGACGGGCTTCAAGCGCCTGTTCAAGGGCGAGATCGCCGGCGAGGTCTACACCAAGCTCGACCAGACGGACTTCGCGGCGGAAATGGCGCAGATCCGCGCCGCCAAGCCCGACTTCGTCTTCCAGTTCCATCCCGGCGGGCTCGGCATCACCTTCCTGAAGCAGTACCAGCAGGCCGGGCTCCTGAACCAGATCCCCATGGTGCTGGCCGCGCCCTCCATGGACTGGACCACGATGGAGGCGGTCGGCGACGCGGCGCTCGGCGTCAACGTCACCTCGCACTGGAACGTCGATTTCGACAACCCCGCGAACAAGGCCTTCGTCGACGCCTTCCGCAAGAAGTACGGCCGCACCCCGACCTATTACGCCAGCCAGGGCTACGATACGGCCCAGGCGATCGGCGCGGCGCTGAAGGGCGCCGGGGGCGACGTCTCGGACGCCGCCAAGTTCCGCCAGGCCATGATGAAGGCGGACTTCGCCTCGGTGCGCGGGCCCTTCAAGTTCGGCGCCAACCAGCATCCGGTCCAGGACTGGTACCTGCTGAAGGTCGACCGGGCGGGCGACGGCAAGCCCGCGATCCAGACCGTCAAGAAGGTGCTGAGCAACCACGGCGACGCTTACGCCGTCCAGTGCAAGCTCTGACCTCCCCACGGGCAGGGGGCGGCCGGCACGCGGCGGCCGCCCCGCTGGAGGCCGCCCCGCTGGAGGCCGGATGTCCCTGATCCTCGAGCAGATCCTGAACGGGCTGCAGCTCGGCGTGACCCTTTTCCTGCTGGCGGCGGGGCTGACCCTCGTCTTCGGGATCATGGGGGTGATCAACCTCGCCCACGGCTCGCTCTTCATGGTGGGCGCCTATGCCGCCGCCTGGGCGGCCGGGCGGACGGGATCCTACGCGCTGGGCGCGCTGGCCGGGCTGGCCGCCGCGGCGCTGATCGGCATCCTCGTGGAATTCGTGGTGCTGCGCCGGCTGTACGACCGAAACCACCTGGACCAGGTGCTGGCGACCTTCGGGCTGATCCTGTTCTTCAACCAGGGAACGGCCATGCTCTTCGGCCGCCAGCCGCTCTTCGTGGACATGCCGGCGCTGCTCTCCGGCGCGGTGGAGATCATCCCGGGCGTCCCCTATCCCGTCTACCGGCTAGCGGTGATCGCCGTGGGGCTGCTGGTGGCGGCGGGGCTCTACCTGCTGATCAACCACACGCGGATCGGCATGTTGGTCCGCGCCGGCGCCACCAACCGCGAGATGGTGCGCGCCCTGGGGGTCGACGTGCGCCTGCTCTACACCCTGGTCTTCGGCCTGGGCGCCCTGCTGGCGGGGCTGGCCGGGCTGATGGCCGGGCCGCTCTCCTCTGTGCAGGTGGGAATGGGCGAGAACATCCTGATCCTGACCTTCGTGGTCGTGGTGATCGGCGGCATCGGGTCCGTCCGCGGGGCGGTCTTCGGGGCGCTGCTGGTCGGGCTGGCCGACACGCTGCTGCGCGCCTTCCTGCCGGGGCTGCTGCGCGGTGTCATGGCCGGTCCCGAGGCCGACGCCCTGGGCGCCGGCATCTCGTCCATGGGCGTCTATCTCCTGATGGCCGTGGTGCTCCTGCTCAGGCCGCGCGGCCTGTTCCCCGCCCATGGCTAGGGCGGCGGTCGAGCCGGGGCTGCGGCCCCTCGCCTGGGAGATGCGCGGGCGCGTCGCGCTGGCGCTCGCCTTCGTCCTGCTGGCGGCGCTGCCCTTCGTCCTGCCGCTGCTGGGCGCCCAGGCGGTGGTGGGCCTCGCCACGCGCATGCTGATCTATGCCATCGCCGCGGCCAGCCTGAACCTGATCCTGGGCTATGCTGGGCTGGTCAGCTTCGGGCATGCGGCCTATTACGGGGTCGGCGCCTATGTGGTCGGGATCCTCTACGCCCACTGGGCCTCGGACGAGCCGCTCCTCGGGCTCGTCCCCGGCACCGACCAGTTCCTGCTGGCGGTGCCGGCCGCGGTGATCGTCAGCGGCCTGGCCGCGCTGGTGCTGGGCGCGCTCAGCCTGCGCACCAGCGGCGTGCAGTTCATCATGATCACGCTGGCCTTCGCCCAGATGCTGTTCTTCCTGTTCGTCTCGCTGGACCATTACGGCGGCGACGACGGGTTGATCATGCGCCGGCCCAACGCGCTTCTCGGGCTGAACCTCCGGGACGACGCGACCATGTACCTGGTGGCGCTCGGCGCGCTGGCCCTCTACCTGCTCCTGCTGTCGCGGATCGTGCGCTCGCGCTTCGGACGGGTGCTCTCGGGCATCCGCCAGGACGAGCGGCGCGTGATCGCCCTCGGGATCGAGCCCTATCCCTACAAGCTCGCGGCCTTCGTGATCGCGGGGATGGGAGCGGGGCTCGCCGGGGCGCTGATGGCGAACATGACGCGCTTCGTCAGCCCCGACATGCTCCATTGGACGAAGTCCGGCGAGTTCATGATCATGGTGATCCTGGGCGGCGTCGGCAGCCTGTTCGGCCCGGTGCTCGGCGCCGCGTGCCTGATCGGGCTGGAATACGTGCTCGCCGGGCTGACCGAGGACTGGCAGTTCTACCTGGGTCCGCTGCTGGTCCTGGTCGTGCTGTTCGCGCGCGGCGGGCTCAGCGGCCTGCTGGGGCGCCGTGCGGGCGTGGGCGGCAGCGATGGCTGAGCCGGTCCTGCGCATCGAGGGGCTCGTGAAGCGCTTCGGCGGGCTGCTCGCGACCAACGAGCTGTCGCTGGATGTCGGCCCCGGCGAGATCCACGCCCTGATCGGCCCGAACGGCGCCGGCAAGAGCACGGCCATCGCCCAGATCGCCGGCGAGCTGCCGTCCGATTCCGGCCGCATCCTGTTCGAGGGGCGGGACCTCGCGGGGCTGTCCGGCGCGGCGCGCGCCCGGCTCGGGCTCGGCCGCACCTTCCAGGTGCCGCGCCTGCTGGAGGACGACACGGCGCTCGACAACGTGGCGCTGGCGATCCAGGCCCGGCAGGGGCACAGCTTCCGCTTCTGGGCCGATGCGCGGCGCGATGCCGGGCTGCGCGGCCCGGCCATGGCGGCGCTGGAGCGGGCCGCGCTGGCCGACCGGGCCGAGACGCGGGTCGCCGACCTCTCCCATGGCGAGCACAAGCAGCTCGAACTCGCGGTCGCGCTGGCGCTGGGCCCGCGCATGCTGCTGCTGGACGAGCCCATGGCCGGCCTGGGCGCCACCGAGAGCCGGCAGATGACCGCGATCCTCCAGGGCCTCAAGGGGCAGGTCGCCATGCTGCTGGTGGAGCACGACATGGACGCCGTCTTCGCGCTGGCCGACCGCGTCACCGTGCTGGTCTACGGCCGCGCCATCGCCACGGGCCTTCCGGAGGAGATCCGCGCCGATCCGGAGGTGCGGGCGGCCTATCTGACGGAGGGCGATGCCTGATGCTGGAGGTCCAGGGGCTCGAGGCCGCCTACGGCCGAAGCCAAGTCCTGTTCGGTGTCGACCTCGCGGTCGGCGAGGGGCAGGTGGTCACGCTGCTGGGCCGCAACGGCATGGGCAAGACCACGACGGTGCGCGCGATCATGGGGCTGAACCGCCCGCGCGCCGGCACCGTGCGCTTTCGCGGGGGCACGGTCTCGGGCCTCGCGCCCGAGCGCATCGCGCGCCGGGGCATCGGCCTCGTCCCCGAGGGGCGCCAGGTCTTCCCGACCCTGACCGTGCGCGAGAACCTGGTGGCGACCGCGGCGGACCGCGAGCGGCGGGCGCGCCCCTGGACGCTGGAGCGCGTCTTCGCGCTGTTCCCGCGCCTGGAGGAGCGGCACTGGCAGCGTGCGGCGACGCTGTCGGGCGGCGAGCAGCAGATGCTCGCCATCGGCAGGGCGCTGATGACGAACCCGACCCTCCTGGTGCTGGACGAGGCGACCGAGGGGCTGGCGCCCGTGATCCGGGCCGAGATCTGGCAGGTGATCGAGGCGCTGAAGGCCGAGGGCCAGTCGATCCTGCTGATCGACAAGAACCTGGGCGTGCTCCGGCGCCTCGCCGACCGCCACTACATCCTGGAGAAGGGCCGCACGGTCTGGTCCGGCAGCGGCGGGGACCTCGACCGCGACGCCGACACCGTGCGCCGCCTGATCGGCCTCTGAGGAGCGGAGCCATGGGCGAGGAGCAGCTGTTCCGCTACTACGGCCGCGCCGAGCTGGAGCGCCAGTGCAGCGCCCGCGGGACGGTGGCGGACATCGGCCCGATCATGGCGGAATACGCCGCGCGCACCCGCGCCGCGCGGGAAAGTCTTCCCTGCGCGCTGGACATCCCCTACGGCCCGACCGGGCCCGAGCGCCTGGACGTCTATCCTGCCGCGAGCGCCGGCCCTGCGCCGGTTTTCGTCTTCGTGCATGGCGGCTACTGGCGCATGCTGGACGCCGCCGACAGCGGCTTCATGGCGCCCATGCTGACGCGCGCGGGCGCCTGCGTGGTGGCGGTGAACTACGCATTGGCGCCCGAGGCCGCGCTGGACGAGATCGTGCGCCAGTGCCGGGCGGCGCTGGCCTGGGTGCATGCCAACATCGCGCGCCACGGCGGCGATCCCGGCCGGATCCACCTTGCCGGCAGCTCGGCAGGGGCGCATCTCGCCACCATGATGGCGGCGCCGGGCTGGCAGGATGCGGCGGGGCTCCCCGCGGATGCGGTCAAGGGGCTGACGCTGATGAGCGGGCTTTACGACCTGACGCCGGTGCGCCTCGCGCAGCCCAACGAATGGCTGCGCCTGGACGAGGCGGCGGCGCGGCGCAACAGCCCGATCCACGCGCCGCCGCGGCCTCCGATCCCGGTGATCGTGACCTACGCCCCCAGCGACACCGAGGAGTTCAGGCGCCAGAGCGAGGCCTATCTTGCGGCCTGCGCCGCCGCGGGCTGCGATGCCCGGTTCGTGCCTGCGCCGGGCACGAACCATTTCGACATCGTCTTCGAGCTCTGCCGCCGCGACGGCGCTCTTGCCCGCGCCGTGCTCGGCACCATGGGGCTTTGAAAAGGGGATCGGCATGCGGGCCATCGGCCTGATCGGATACGGCAGCATCGGGCGCACGGTGCACGGGCTGATGCGCGAGGCCGGGCTGGGCGGGGCGGTGGCCGGGGTGCTCGTGCGGCCCGGCCGCGCCCGGGCGCTGCTGGACGAGGGCGTGCCCGCGGTCGAGAGCCTGGATGCGCTGCTCGCGCGCGGGCCCGCTTTGGTTGCCGAAACAGCAGGGCAGGGCGCCGTAGGCGCCTACGGCGCCGCGGTGCTGGAGGGCGGGGCCGACCTGCTGGTGGTCTCCATCGGCGCGCTGGCGGACCCGGCCCTGCACGGCCTGCTGGCCGAGGCCGCGGGCAGGGCGGGGCGGCAGGTGCTGCTGACGCCGGGCGCGGTGGGCGGGATCGACGCCATCGCGGCCATGCGCGTCTCGGGGCTGGAGCGCGTGACCTACCGCTCGCGCAAGCCGCCCGGGGCCTGGAAGGGCACCCCCGCCGAGCGCGCGGTGGACCTGGACGGCCTATCCGCCCCGGCCGTCTTCTACCGCGGCAGCGCGCGCGAGGCGGCGCTGTCCTATCCCAGGAACGCCAACGTCGCCGCGACCGTCGCCCTGGCCGGGCTCGGCTTCGAGGCAACGCAGGTGGAGCTGGTCGCCGATCCCCTGGCGCCCGGCAACGTCCACGAGATCGAGGCCGAGGGGGCGAGTGGCCGGATCTCGGTCCGGCTGGAGGGGCGCCCCGCCCCCGACAACCCGAAGACCTCGATGCTGACCGCGCTGGCCGTGGTGCGCAGCCTCACGAACCGGGACGCCGCCATCGCCATCTGAGCGGCCGCGGGCCAGTCCCCAGAGAAGGCCCGCGGCCGCTCAGCTCTCGGATGCGACGTGCCAGAGCACACCTGCCGGATCCCACACATAGGCGACGCGCAGGCCCCAGCTTTCCTTCCGGGGCGGGCGCGGCGCGGGCACCGCGAACCGCGCATCGAGGCCGAGCGCGGCAATGTGATCCCACCAGCGGTCGAGATCCTCGACCATCAGGTGCATCATGAGGTTCTCGGCGAACTCCTTGACGTAGAAATCCTGCAGGAGGAACGAGAAGGCCCCGCGGCCATCGCCCAGCCGCATCAGGGCGATCCTGTCGCCGAGCCGGTCGGACCGGAAGCCGAGGGCTTCGTAGAAGCCCAGGCTGGCCTGGAATTCCCTGGCGGGCACGAAGGGCCGCATGCTCACGACCATCGAGGCCAGATCGTCGGTGACCATGCTGCCCATCCCCCTGCGCCGAGAACCGGATCCCCGCGCCACTATGGATCATCGCGCAGCGGGCGTCGACCCGCGTCGGGGCGCCGTACAAGGGCATGCCCCGGCGGTGCAACCGGAACGGCGGGCCCCTTGCTCATGTTATCGCGACATGAGAACTGCCGGACATCCTGCGGCGTCAAATCAAGGAGGCGTTCCATGAAGAAGCGTCTCGTACTCCTTTCCGCCTGCGCGCTCTGCACTCTTATGTTCTCCGTGCCGGATCCCGCGGCGGCGGCGCCCGGCGACAGCTACCGCGTCAGCGGCGAGAAGGTGAACCTGCGCTCGGGGCCGTCCGAGCAGTCGAACATCCGCTCCACCGTGAGCCAGGGCGACGACCTGCTCGAGCTGCGCAGTCAGGGGCCGTGGATCGGCGTGCGCGTGCTGCGCACCGGCGAGGAGGGGTGGGTCTATTCCGACCTCGTGCGGCGCACGGCCGCCAGCACGCTGGGCGGCGAGGCGGGTCCCGTCGCCGACACCGGATTCCGCCAGATCTCGCCGGGCTTCGACCAGCTTCTTGCCGGCATCGGCAGCCAGCTGGGCTATCGCTTCGCCGGCAAGGTAGAGCGGGCCGAGGGCAACCTGCTCCGCGTCACGCCGACCCAGGAATGGCTCTACAACACCGGGCGCGATGCCAAGCTGATGACGGTGCTGGCCGTGCACGAGATGTGGAAGAGCTACAACAACGGCCGGCCCGTCGCCGTGTCTCTGGTCGACGGGCGCGGGTCCAGCCTGATGTCGATCCGGGACGAGGGCAACGGCCCCGTGCTGGACCTCGCCGACGCGCTGGCCATGAACTGACCGGTCCGGGCGGGCCGTCCCATGCGGCGGCCCGCCACGCGCCACTCCACCTTCTCGCGCGCAATAAAGGCGTGGAGCCGTTCCAAGGGCGTCAGGTCGCAATCATTGGATTAATTGCCGAGTCGGAGCCCGCGGTACTATAGTATTCGAGATCGGCGCCGCTGGTGCGTGGTCCCAAAATGGTCGACAGGGACCGTCTTGGACTTATATGTCGACTGTAACTTCTTTTATATTCGTCCGCGGATCCGATCCGAATACCGTACCGCATGGCGGCGCGGCCGGGGGCGTGCGCCCGGCCGGCAGGAAGAATACCCGGAAGGAACAGACCAGGGCTCGCCGCGCCGCTGCGAGTTCCCGTCGAAGCGGAAGGGGAGGACCACGATGAACGCACGGATCTATGCCGTAGGACTGCTGATGGGCGCGGCCTCGGTCGCGCTGGCGGCGCCGATCGCCCGGTCGCCCACGGTCGATGCCGGGGAGAGCGGAACCATCGCCGACGATGCGGAGAACGCGGCGCTGCTGCTGGATCCCGCCTTCCTTGCCGGCGGCATCTGCGGGGGCGGCGCCGCAAATCCGGGCGCGTTCTTCAAACCCCGGCTCATCCTCGCGGCGGCCCAGGCAGGGACGCAGCCTGCCGCGACCGCGGTGGTCGGCGAAAAGCCGGTGCCGCTCTGGAACTTCCTGGGCGATCTGACCTATCCCGTCACCACGGCCCAGCAGGACGCGCAGCGCTATTTCGACCAGGGGCTGCGTCTCGCCTACGCGTTCAACCATGCCGAGGCCCTGCGCGCCTTCAGGCAGGCCCAGCGGATCGATCCCGACTGCGCCATGTGCTACTGGGGCGAAGCCTATGTCCTGGGGCCGAACATTAACGCCCCCATGCCGCCGGAGGCCGTGGCGCCCGCCATGGCCGCGATCGGCCGTGCCCAGGCGCTGGCCGCGAACGCGACCGAGCGCGAGCAGGCCCTGATCGCCGCCATGGCCCGGCGCTATTCGGCGGAGTCAGGGGCCGACCGCTCGGCGCTGGACAGCGCCTATGCCGATGCCATGGCCGAGGTGGCGCGGCGCTTCCCCGACGATCCCGAGATCGCGGGCCTCTTCGCCGAGGCGATGATGGACGTCCAGCCCTGGGACTACTGGGAGGCCGACGCCAGGACGCCGAAGGGGCGCATGGGCGATGCGATCACGGCCGTGGAGCGGGTCCTGGCCCGGAACCCCGACCATCCCTTCGCCATCCACCTCTACATCCATCTCGTCGAGGCCTCGACCACGCCCGAGCGGGCCGAGCCCTATGCCGACAGGCTGGGGGCCGCCATGCCGGGGGCCGGGCACATGATCCACATGCCGGGCCACATCTACTTCCGTGTCGGCCGGCACATGGACGCGCTGGCGAGCAACCATGCGGCCGTCTCGGCCGACGAGTACTTCTTCGGCGAGGCCGGGGACGCCGTCGGGCCGATCTACCGGTTCGGCTACTACCCGCACAACGTCCACTTCCTGGTCGAATCCGCACGTCTCGTCGGCGACGGGCCGGCCTCGATCGAGGCGGCGGGGAAGCTGCAGTCCCTGGTGCCCGACGAGGCCGCCCGAGCGGTGGCTTGGCTGCAGGCCGTGAAGGCGGCGCCCTACTACGCGCATGCCCAGTTCAGCGACCGCGCCACCGTGATGGCGCTGCCGGATCCCGGTGACGGGCTGGCCTTCGTGCGCGGCGCCTGGCACTACGCGCGGGCCGTCGCCCTGGCGCAGGCGGGCGATGCCGACGGCGCCAGGGCGGAGGCGAAGGCCATGGCCGACATCGCCGCGCTGGACGAGATCCAGGCGCTGCCCAAGGCCGGGATGCCAGGGCCCGACGTGCTGCGGATCGCGGGGCTGCTGGTCGACGGGCGGATCGCCCGGGCCGAAGGGGACCTGCCGCGGGCCATCGCGGCCTTCGAGCAGGCCGCGGCGGTGCAGGACGGCATCCCCTACATGGAGCCGCCGTTCTGGTACTACCCCGTGCGCCAGACGCTGGGTGCGACCCTTCTGGAGGCGGGCCGGACCGAGGAGGCCGAGCGGGCCTTCCGGCAGGCGCTCGTGACCTTCCCGCACAATGCCTGGTCGCTCTACGGCCTGCGCGAGGCGCAGGCGGCCCGCGGCGACACGGCCGGCGCGGCCGAGACCGCGAAGCTGCTGGAGAAGGTCTGGGGCGCGGATCGCAGGCTCGAACTCGCGCGCCTGTAGCACACAGACGAACGCGCCGGGGGGATCAGCCCCCGGCGCGGTCCTCCAGCCATGCGACGGCGAAGGCGCAGATGGGCGCGGCGTCGACGAGCACCGACGGCGCGGCGCCCACGTGGCCATGCGCGCCGCGCCCGTTTGCCAGGAAGTCGCGGACGATGGCGGCAAAGCAGTCTTCGTCGAGACCGGGGACAACCGGGATGGCGGTCTCGAACTCCTCGGTCATGCGCCAGCGCACACCCTCAGGCGTGGCGAACGGCACCTCGCCGCGGCGTACGCGCTTGCCGGGGATCCGCGCCAGATGCTCGGCGTGGTGCAGAAGCGTCATGGTGTCGAGCGGTGCCCCCGCCATCAGGACCCGGCCCCCGGCCTGGACCAGCCTGGCGAGCGGGGATCCGGCGCCATAGCCGTAGTCCAGCGGATGGTCTGCGGTGAGCCAGGCTGCGCGCGCGCCGATCGCCGCGACCGAGGCACCGGGATTGCCGCTGCGCAGGGCACCGGGCGTGGTGCGGACGAACTCCGCGAGGACGCCGTTGCCCCGCGCGGCGCGCGATGCCACCGGATCGAAGGGCGGGACATGCCCGCGCCAGGCCGGCGGAATGCGTCCATCCGCATCCAGCAGCGCCTCGTGATCGGCCTCCCAGTCGGTGTAGGCGAGGACCGTCCCCGTCGGGCCGACCGCATCGAGCAGGGCGCCGATCAGCGCGTCCGGGCCGCCGAGCAGCCGTCCCACCCGCCTCATCGCCGCATGCACCATGACTATGTCGCCCGCGCGCAGGCCCAGGGCCTGCAGGTCCGCGCGAAGCGACGCGCGTGTGCGCAAGACGGGCTCCGGGGCAATCCGCTTCGCCATCGGCCAGGCGAGGCTGGATCCGAAGCTGCTCTTCGGTGGCCCCTGCTCGACATAGCCCGCAGCGCGATAGAAGCGGCGCGCCGTCTCCGTACTGATCAGAGTGCAGGTGTCGTTCCCGCATGCGCGGGCCTTGTCCTCGAGCCCAGCCACGAGGGCCCGGCTGACACCGCGGAACCGGACGTCCGGAGAGACGTAGTTCAGCGTGATCTCGCCCTGTCCGGTCACTGCGCCGACAGCGAGGATCGCATCCCCCTCGGTGGCGACGAGGACGTAGTTTTCGGGACGGCGGATCCAGGCTGCGACGGTCTCGGGCGTCTTGTTGGCGAGCCAGTGCTCCAGTATGGCTGGGTCGCCGCGATGGTCCGCGACGCAGAGCTCGAGGATGGAGCGCCGCAGCACCTCGCATGCGGCTGCCGCGTCCTCGATGCGGGCCGGGCGGATTTCCATCGCGCGAGGATGGGCGTGTCCAGCGGCGGCGCGCAAGATGCCCGGACGGCCATCAGGCCGCAGGGGGCCCATAGAAGCGCGCGGCGGTGCCGCCGAAGACGGCGGTGGCGCCATCCGGGGCGAAGCGGTCCACCAGCTCGGCCGCGGCGGCCAGCCATTGCGGATAGGTGCCGGCCAGCTCCAGCACCGGCCAGTCGCTTCCGAACATCACCCGGTCGGCGCCGAAGGCCTGCAGGACCGTCGCGGCATAGGGGGCGAGGTCGGCGACGGTCCAGTCGGGCGGTGCCTCGGTCGCGAGTCCCGAGAGCTTGCAGAAGACCTGCGGCCGCTCCGCCAGGGCCTCGATGTCGCGCGCCCAGGGGCGCATGGCGCCCGCGGCGATGTCGGGTTTGGCGCAGTGGTCCAGCACGATGGGCAGGGCGGGAAGGCGGTCGGCCAGGGCCGACACCACCGGCAGGTGGCGCGGCCTCGCCAGGGCATCGAGGCGCAGACCGAGCGCCGCCGCGGCCTCCAGCGCCGCGACCGCCTCGGGACGCAGGATCCAGAACGTGTCCGCGATGTCCTGCAGCATGGGGCGGATGCCGCGGAACTTCGGGCGGCGAGCCAGCCGCTCCAGCTCCCGCGTGGCGCCGGGGGCGGCAAGGTCGACCCAGCCCACGACCCCCAGGATGCGCGCGTCGCTCTCGGCGAGGTCCAGCAGGAACTCGGTCTCGGCGAGCGTCGGCGCCGCCTGGACGAGGATGGTGCCGGCGATCCCCGCCGCGTCCAGGTGCGGTGCCAGGTCCGCCGGCATGAGGTCGCGCCTGATCGGCGCCACCGCCTCGGTCATCCAGCCGTAGTCGCCGCGGGCGATGCGCCAGTAGTGCTGGTGGCTGTCGATGCGCATGGGCGGCCTCCGTCCGGGATGATCAGCGCCGGCGCCGCCGGAGCTGGTCGAAATAGACGATCACGATGATCAGCGCGCCGGTGATGATGCGCTGCCAGAAGGGATTCACGTTCAGCAGGTTGGCGCCGTTGTTGATGGTGGTCAGCAGGACCGCGCCGAGCAGCGGGCCGATCACGCTGCCGACCGCGCCGAACAGGCTGGCGCCCCCGATCACCGAGGAGGCGATGGACTGCAGCTCCCAACCGTCGCCGGTGGTCGCGACCCCGACGCCGATGCGCGAGGCCGTCAGGATGCCGGTCAGGGCCGCGAGCGTGGCCGAGACCACATAGGCGAAGTAGATGGTCCGCCCGACATTGACGCCGGACAGGCGCGCCGCCTCCTGGTTGCTGCCAACCGCGTAGAGGTGACGGCCCCAGCGGCTGTGGTGCAGAACCACGTAACAGGGGATCGCGACCGCGATCACCACCCAGAACAGGTTCGGCACGCCCAGGAAGGACTCCCTGGAGAAGGAGCCGAAGGCGGCCGGCATGCCGGCGATGGTCTGCCCCCCGGTCATCAGCAGGCCGATGCCGCGTAGCGCCGTCAGCGTCGCCAGCGTCACGATGAAGGGCGGCAGGCGCAGCCGCACGATGGCGAAGCCGTGGAACAGCCCGATCCCGACGCCCATCAGGAGCGTCACCGCCACCGCCGCCCAGACCGGCACCCCGCCGACCAGCAGCATCGCCACGACCGTCGAGGCGAGCCCGACGACCGCGCCCACCGACAGGTCGATGCCCGCTGTGATGATCACGAAGGTCTGGCCCACCGCGATGATCGCGAAGAGCGAGGCCTGCCGCGCGAGGTTGCTGATGTTGCTGTAGGTCGCGAAATTGTCCGTGGAAAGGGCGAGCAGCAGCCAGAGCAGCAGGAGCAGGCCGAGCAGCGTCAGGTTCAGCAGCAGGCCGAAGCGGAAGCCCCGGCGCCGACGCACCGGGGCCGCCAGACCCGCGCTGTTGGCGCCCGCGTTGTTCGCGATCTCAGACACCGATGGCCTCCTTGAGGATGGTTTCCGCGTCGACCTCGCGCGAGCGGTGGCGCGCCACCACGCGCCCGCGGTGGAAGACGTGGAGCTCGTCCGAGAGATCGTGCACTTCGGGCAGGTAGGACGAGATCAGGATGATGCCCGCGCCCGCGCGCAGGAGCTTCGCGAAGGTCCGGTAGATCTCCACCTTGGTGCCGACGTCCACGCCCACCGTCGGCTCGTCGAAGATGAAGAGCTCGGCCCCGTGGCTGAGCCACTTGCCGATCACGATCTTCTGCTGGTTACCGCCGGACAGCGTCGCCGCCTCGGCGCGGTGCGACTGCGTCACGATGCGCATGTCGTCGATCTGCCGCTGGGCTGCCTCCGCCTCGGCGCGGCCGTCGACGAGACCGCGCGGCGCCAGCCGGTGGAAGATCGGCAGGTTCAGGTTGTGGCCGACCTCCAGGTTCAGGCACAGGCCCTGGTCGCGGCGGCTCTCGGGCACCAGCGCGATGCCGAGGTCGATGGCGTCGCGCTCGCGGCGGATCTCCACCTCCCGCCCCTTGAAGCGGATGCGCCCGGCCGTCCTGCGCCGGCGGCCGAAGACGGCCTGTACGAACTCGCTCCGGCCGGCGCCGACGAGCCCGTAGAGCCCCACGACCTCGCCCGCATGCACGCTGAGCGAGACGTCCGAGAATCCCGGGCCCGACAGCCCCTCGACCTCCAGCAGGGCCGGGCCCTTCGGGATCTCCTCCTTGTAGTGGATCTCCTCGATGGAGCGGGCGACCATGTCGCGGATCAGCTGGCGCTCGTCCGTCTCGGCGACGGCGCGCGTCGCGACGAGGCTGCCGTCGCGCAGGACTGAGACGCGCTGGGCCAGCTCGAAGATCTCCTCCAGCCGGTGGCTGATGTAGACGATGGTCACGCCCTCGCCGTGCAGGCGCCGGATCAGGGCGAAGAGCTGGTGCGTCTCCTGGCGCGTCAGATAGGCCGTGGGTTCGTCGAAGATCAGGAAGCGGGTGCCGCGCATGGCGGCGCGGGCCGCGGCGACGAGCTGCTGCTGCCCGATCGTGAGGTCCGCGAGCACCGCCGCCGCGTCGATGGGAAAGCCGATGTCGTCCAGCACCGCCTGGGCGCGCGCGGTCATCTCGCGCTCGCGTAGCAGGCCGTAGCCCGATCGCTCGTCTCCGAGGAACATGTTGGCCGCGACGGTCAGGTGCGGGCACAGGACGACCTCCTGGTGGACGGCGTCGATGCCGAGCGCCCGGGCGGCGCTGGGCGTGTCGAGCGCGACCTCGCGGCCCTCCCACAGAATCGTCCCGCCGCTGCGCCGGTAGGCGCCGGTCAGGATCTTGATCATGGTCGACTTGCCGGCGCCGTTCTCGCCGACGACGGCGTGGATCTCGCCGGCCCTGAAGGCCAGGTCGATCCGCTTCAGCGCGTAGGTGCCGGTGAAGCGCTTGTCGACCTGGCGCAGCTCGAGCAGCGGCATGGCCGGGCCGGCGGTATCGGGCATGGGGTGACCTCGCGGAGGCGGCGGAGCTGCCGGCGAAGGCATTGCCGGAAAAGGGACCGGCGGCACCGCGCGGGGCGCCGCCGGCGGCACGTCAGTTCAGCTTCGGGTTCAGCAGCTCCTGCGCGCGCGGCGTCTCCAGATTGGCCTTGGTGATCAGGTTGACGCCGGTGTCGACGTCCGCCGGCACCTTCTCGCCCTTGGCGGCGGCCAGCGCGGTCTTCACCCCGTCGTAGCCCATGCGGAAGGGGTCCTGCACGATCAGCGCCGAGATCACGCCGTCCTTCAGGAACTGCACGAGCTTGGGATCGCTGTCGAAGCCGATCAGGCTCAGCTTCTCGGGCTTCAGCTCCGCGACGGCCTGCCCGGCCCCCTGCGCCATGGTCAGGTTCGAGGCGAAGATCCCCACCAGGTTCGGATTGGCCGTCAGCAGGTCGGTGGTGATGTTCAGCCCCGTGGTCGGCTGGCCGTCGGCGACCCGCTCGGCCACCAGCTTCAGCCCGGGATACTTCGACGCCAGCGTCTCCTTGAAACCCTTGGCCCGCTGGTCCAGCGACCCGACGCCCGGGAGCGAGGTGATCAGGGCGACGGGCCCCTCGGCCTTGCCGGTCTTCGCCTTCACCGCCTCGGCCAGGGCGTCGGCGGCGAGGCGGCCGCCCTGCACGTTGTCGGTCGTCAGGAACGAGGTGAAGGCCTTGGAATCCGCGGCGGAATCGATGCCGATGATCTTGACCGACTTGGCCGCCTCCGTGATCGGGGGCCCGAGCGCCGCGAACTGGGTCGGCGAGATCACGATGGCCGTGGGGCGGGATGCGACCGCATTCTCCAGGGCCGAGATCTGGCCCGCGATGTCGGCCTCGCTCTGGGCGCCCATCTCCGGGACGTTGACGCCGAGGTCCTTGGCCGCCTTGCGCGCCCCGGCCAGGACGATCTGCCAGTACTGGGCCGTCGTGTCCTTCACGATGATGGGGATCGTGTCGGCCGCGGCGGCTGGCGGGGCGAAGCCGGCGGCGGCAAGCCCCAGCAGGCCCGCCAGCGCGCCGAGGGCGCGGCGCCGGACCTTGGTGCCGACATTGGGGCCGACCCTGGGGGAAAGCACCGGTGAACGGGGATCGAGCGACATGCTGCTTCCTTCCCTGATGCGCGCCGTCTTTGAGCCGTCCTCGTCGGACGGGGCGAGGCGGCGGCGGCGGTCGCCCGGCCCTTGTCCACTTCTGCTGTCCACTTCCGCTGTCCACTTCCGATGTCCATTGCCGCGTCTTGCGGCATGGCGATGCGGGTGGGGCGGCATCACCCCTCCGTCAGGGCCGGCGCCGCGCCGGCCTCCAGCACGCCCTTCTTCAGGATCAGGTTCGCGTAGATCCGCGGCTCGCCGGTCGCGACGATCACGGCGGCCCGGCGCGCGCGCTCGTAGAAGGCGAAGCGTTCCAGTGCGGCCAGCGGGAACGGCCCCGCCAGCCGGGCGATCAGCGTCTCGAAAGCGCGGCACACCTCGGGGACGCTGCCGGGGTCGCCGACCACCTCCATGCGCAGGGCCGCCTCGGGCGCGAAGGTGTCCAGCGGCATGTGGGTCAGGATTGCCTCCGCCACCGCGGTCGCCGTCAGCCCGTCCGCCCGCACGACACGCGGGCCCAGGAATGCCGCGGGGAAGTTGCCGTCGGCGATCACGATCTCATCCCCATGTCCCATGCTGCGCAGGGCGTGCAGGAGGTCCGGGCCGAGTAGGGGATGAACGCCGCGCAGCATGGCCGGGGCTCCTCAGCGGATCGCGTGGCGGTGGAAGTCGGGCCAGGCCGCATCCGGCACCGGTACGTGCAGCAGGTCGAGGCTTCGGCGCAGCTCGGCCTTGTCGGCGGCGCCCAGCAGGACGCTCGCGACCGCCCGGTGGCGCAGCGGGAAGCGCAGGGCCGCCGCGGCCAGGGGGATGCCGTGGCGCGCGGCGGCCGCATCCAGGCCGCGCACGCGTTCCATCACCGCCTCGGGCGCGGGGCGGTAGTCGAAGCGCGCGCCCGGCACCGCGCCGGTCGCGAGAATGCCGGAGTTGAGCGCGCCCCCGATCAGCAGCGACGTCCCGCGGGCCTCGCAGAAGGGGATCAGCTCGGCCTCGGCCGAGCGATCGAGAAGCGTGCAGCGCCCGGCCAGCAGGATGCAGTCCAGCGGAGCCCGGGCCAGCACCTCCAGGCAGACCTGCACCTCGTTCACGCCGAGGCCGTAGGCCGCGATGGTGCCTTCGGCCTTCAGCCGCTCGAGCGCCCTGAGCCCGCCGTCCATGAGGTCGCGGAAGTGCCGCCGGTGCGCCTCCTCGCCATGGGTGTAGGCACCGATGTCATGGACCAGCAGGATGTCGACCCGGTTGAGCCCGAGCCGCGCCAAGCTGAACTCCACAGAGCGCATCACCCCGTCATGGCCGTAGTCGTAGTCCACCGCGAAAGGCAGCGGGTCCGCGTAGCCGTGGTCGGGCACCTGGTCCTCGGGCACCGGGCGCAGCAGGCGGCCGACCTTGGTGGACAGCACGAAGGAACCGCGCGGCTTGCCGCGCAGGAAGTCGCCCATCCGCCGCTCGGACAGGCCAAACCCGTAGAAGGGCGCAGTGTCGAAGCAGCGCAGGCCGGCCTCCCAGGCGGCATCCAGCGCAGCCATGGCGGCATCGCGGGAAGCCGGCCGGTACAGCCCGCCGATCGCGGCCCCGCCGAAACCGAACTCCGTCACCTCGACCGGGGTGGTCCCGATCCTGCGGCGATCCATGGAATCCCCCCCTTGCGACGGCGCCGCGTTCCCGCCCACCGCCTTGCATCCCGGTTCTTTCGTTTCCGGGTTCTCGGCGTCGGGGTTCTCCTGCCCAAGTCTTCGTGGCCAACCCCGGCCGTCTTGCGTTCATTATGGGCGATCGGCTTTGCGCACTGTCAATCAGCCGTATGGACAGCGGGGGATACCAGCAATTTTCCCTTGCGGATCCTTCCGGGCAGCGGGAACCCGCGCGCGAGCCGCGGCCAAGCCCCTGGTTGCCCGCGGGTGTTGCGATTGCATCTCACTGTCGATAACGATGCAGGATCACCCTCCGCGACCGCTATCCAGCCGGGGATGTATCATGGGCAGTATGGCAGGCCTCGACGCCTTGGCAGGCGCGGCTGCGCGGGAATCGCGGAGGATGAGCGACAAGCTGACGCGGGGACGCCTGGTCATCGCCTTCGACGCGCTGCTCGCGAAGCGGAACGTCACCCTGGCCGCCAGGCAGCTCGGTCTCCAGACCCCGGCGCTCAGCCGGCTCCTCGGCCAGCTGCGGGAGGAGCTCGGGGACCCGCTGTTCATCCGGTCCGGGCGCGGCCTTGTCCCGACCCCCTTCGCCGAGGCGGTGCGCCCCAGGATCCAGGCCCTCGCCGCCGAGATCGACGCGCTGTTCGAGCCCCATGTGCTCGGCTCTGCCCAGGAATCGCCGTTCGACCCGCGGTGGAACGTGCCGAGCGGCATCGCCGCTCCGCCGCTGGCCTTCCGCCCGTCCGGGCTGCTGGAAGGGGAGCCTTCGCCACAGGAGCTGGCCGCGAAGCTGGACCGGATCGGCAGGGGCGCGCAGGCGCAGGAGAGGCTGGCCCGCCACATCGGCGTGCTCGGGATCGCCGGGGGAGGGCACGGGCGGCCCCTCACCGCCGACGAGGCCGAGGAGGCGATGGCGCTCGTCCTGGCGGGCGAGGCGGATCCCGTGCAGATCGGGGCGCTGCTCGGCATGATGTGCGTGCGCGGGGCGACCGCGCCCGAACTCGCGGGCTTCGTGCGCGCCATGCAGGGCCATGTCGCCGCCGGGTTCGGCCGGACGGTGCAGGCGGATGTGGACTGGCCCTGCTACACCTCGCCGAACTATCACAATCCGCCGTGGTTCTTCCACGCGGCGCTTCTGGTGGCGCAGGCCGGGTTCAAGGTCGCACTGCACGGCAGCACGGGAACCGGTGCCGTCGCGGGGCGCTACCAAGTCATCGCCGGAGCCCTCGGGGTTCCCGTCTGCACGAGCGCGGAGGAGGTCTCGTCGGCACTGGCCGGGAACGGCATCGCCTATGTTCCCCTGGCCGCCCTGGCGCCGCAGATCTACCGGCTCCTGGGCCTTCACCGGCTGACGCAGACCCGCTCGGCCGTGTTCGAGGCGGTCCACCTGCTCAGGCCCGCGGGCGGCCGGACCAGCCTGCTCGGCGTGGCGAAGTCCTCGCACCGGGAGATCCATCGCGACGCCGCGAGGATCCTGGGCTGGAGGGACATGGCGGTGCTGGGCAGCGTCCGCGACGTCGCGCAGTTCACCCCCTTCCGGGCCAGCCCCGTCCACCGCCTCGTGGATGGCGAGGCCGAGGATCTCGTGCTTCCGGCGCGCAGCGACGAGCCTCCGGCCACGCCGCGGCCGCGCGGCACCAGCATCGAGTACTGGCAGGGCGTCTGGACCGGCGGGATCCGCGACGCCCGGGCCGAGCGGATCATCATCGGCACTGCCGCCTTCGCGCTCTTCTCGATGCCGGGCGCCGCCGGGACGAGCTTCGACGAGGCACTGGACCGGGCCGAGAAGCTCTGGAAGACCAGGCATTCGCGCTGAGGCCCGGCTGCGCGACGCGCGACGCGGCTGCGCCGACACATTCGCGAAACAGGCATCAGGGTTGCAAATCATTATCAATAGCAGGGGCCGCTATCGGCATTTGGTGCGATGGGGCGCCCGGAGCACAGCGCGGAAGGACGTGCTACGCAGCGCCTAACATGTTGAGGTGCAACATGAAATCCGGGCGTTCCGCGCTGGCGAGTACCCAGGCATTGGGTCGTCGGCGCGTTCGCGCTTCTTTGCGGGCCCCACGTGGGTGCCGGCGACCAACCGGCGCTTTCTGCAATTTAGAATTATTCTGAACTTGCGGTGTTGATGGGCGGTCTCCCCGCCTTGGTAGATACGCACGCCGATTGTCGCGCCGGCGCGGCGCATCTCCCGGGAGACCTCGATGCCACAGACCAACGCCTCGACCTGCCTCAAGCCCATCATCACGGGTGCCGCCGCGACGACGAGCCTGGCCATGACCTTCTCCGCGATCCCGACGCCGGCGGACGCGCAGACGGCGGGCCCCGGGACCGGGCAGGCACCGGGTGCGTCGGCCGGCGAGGCGGTCGTCCTCGACCAGCTTCGGGTCAATGTCGACGGCGCCCAGCAGTCCGGCAATGTCAACGCCGCACCCACCGGCATCTCCCGCCTGCCCGAGACGGTGCGGGAGACGCCCCGTGTCATCAACGTCGTGCCGGAAGAGATCATCGAGCAGCAGCGCGCCACCTCGCTCGAGCAGGTCCTGCGGAATGTTCCCGGCATCACCGTCTCGACCGGCGAGGGCAACGGCGGGCAGCAGGGCGACCAATTCCGCATCCGCGGCCTGTCGGCGCGCGGCGACATCTACACGGACGGTCTGAGGGATTTCGGCGTCTACACGCATGACGTCTTCAACACGGAGAGCGTCCAGGTCATCAAGGGACCGTCGGGAGAGGGCTTCGGCGTCGGAAACACCGGCGGCGTGATCAACCAGAGCACCAAGAAGGCGAGGCTGCAGCCGCGGAACGAGGTTCAGCAGTCCGTCGGATCCGGGCCCACCTTCCGGACCACGGTCGACATCAATCAGCCGATCACCGACTCGGCCGCCGTCCGGGTGAACGGCCTCTATCACGACCAGGACATCGCCGACCGGGACGAGGCCGAGGCGGAGCGCAAGGGCGTGGCCGTCGACCTCGGCCTCGGCCTCGGCACCCCGACGACCTGGCACCTCAACTATTCCTTCCTGAAGGGCGAGAAGGATCCCGACATGGGCCAGCCGATGGTCCGTGGGCGCGACGGCATCTTCCGTCCCGCGGCGGAGTTCGGGCTGGACCGGTCGACCTCCTACATCCGCAATCTCGACCGCGACGACACGGAGAACCACGTCGTGACCTCGAGCTTCTCGCACGAGGCGGGCAGCGGCCTGTCCTTCTACGACGATGCGCGGTGGAGCCATTACGAGCGAGACTTCGCGGCCACCAACCCCGCGGCGCTGACCGGTGCCGCCGCCGACCTCTTCCTGAATGGCGGCAACCCGCCGCTGTCCTACGGCGCCGGTGGCGGCATGGCCTACAAGCAGGACGGATGGGGCGTGCAGAACGTCGCCGGCGCCAAGGCCGAGGGCGAGCTGTTCGGCCTGCGTCACAAGGCGAATGGCGGGCTCGACCTCAACTACCAGAAGGACAAGAGGCAGGTCGGCACCTGGATCAACCGCGTCAACAACCAGACCGTGGTGAATCCCGGCCACACCTATCCCGCCAACGCCTCGATCGCCTATCCCGCCGAGGGCGGGCGCGATGCCAGCGTCTTCAACACCGGCCTCTTCGCGACCGACCGCGTCTGGCTGCTGGACCAGCTCTCGGTTAAGGGGGGGCTGCGCTGGGACTACTTCCTCACGAAATTCGAATCCGACAACCCCACGGTCGCCAGCGGCAAGGCCACCGAGCGGACCTGGAGCCCGTCGCTGAGCCTGATCTACGAGCCGACCGAGCAGAGCTCGGTCTATGTCTCCTATTCCCGGTCCAACAAGCCCATCGGCACCGACATCGCCGCGGCGGTCACCAACGGCACGGCCGAGACGCCGAACTCCGCGCGCCGTTTCGAGCCCGAGAAGAGCGACCTCTACGAGATCGGCGGAAAGGCCGATTTCCTCGACGGCCGGCTGGGCGTCAACGGCGCCGTGTTCCAGATCGACAAGAGCAACACCTACTCCGTGGACCCGGCGACGGGTACGGTCACCGAAGGCTTTGCCGAGGCCGGCCTGGGCACCCGCATCCGGGGCTTCGAGGCCGGCGTCAGCGGCAAGCTGACCCAGGCCTGGAGCGTCTACACCAGCTACGCCTATCTCGACGGCGAGGTAAGGGAGTCCGAGACCAACCCGGCGGTCATCGGGAACGACGCACCCGGCGTGCCGACCCACAACGTGACCCTCTGGACGACCTACGAGTTCGAGACCGGTCTTCCCGGCTCGCTGCTGGCCGGCGGCGGCCTCCAGTACGCATCGGCTTACTGGGCGGACAGCGCGAACACGGGGCGCGTGCCCTACACCTACTCGCTGGATGCCGTGGTGTCATACGAGTTCGAGGATTTCTCGCTGGCGCTCAACGGCTACAACTTGACCGATCACCGCAACTACAGCTCGGCCTTCAATGCCGTCCGCGCCGTCCCCGCTTCGGGGCGGACCTTCCTGGTGACGGCGGGGGCCAGGTTCTGATCCGCAGGCCGGGCCGTCCCCAGGGCGGCCCGGCCGTTTCCATCGACGAGGGCGCGTGCCGTGCTGCTGCAGATCCCGGACATTCTCACCGCCGACGAGGTCGCCCATTGCCGGGCGGTGCTGGAGGCCTCTCCCTGGGTCGACGGCCGCGTCACCGCGGGCGACCAGGCCGCCCGGGCCAAGCTGAACCTCCAGATCCCCGAGGAAAGCGACACCGCCCGTGAGCTCGGCACGCTGATCCTGCGCGCGCTGGCCCGCAGCCCAGCCTTCAACTCGGCGGCCCTGCCGCTGCGCGTGCTGCCGCCGATGTTCAACCGGTACGACCAGGGCATGATCTATGGCTTCCACGTCGACAACAGCATCCGCACGATCCCCGGCTCGGGCGGCATGCGCATGCGGGCCGACGTCTCCACCACGATCTTCCTCAACGATCCCGACGAGTACGACGGCGGCGAGCTGATCGTCGCGGACAGCTACGGGACGAAGTCGGTCAAGCTGCCGGCGGGGCATGCGGTGGTCTATCCGTCCAGCAGCCTGCACCAGGTCAGCCCGGTGACGCGCGGGAGCCGCTGGGCATCCTTCTTCTTCACGCAGTCCCTGGTCCGGGACGACGGGCTGCGGACCATGCTCTACGAGCTGGACATGGCGATCATCGCGCTGCGCCAGGAGCTCGGGGACGGAAACCAGGCCGTTCTCTCCCTGGTGAACCACTATCACAACCTTCTTCGCCGCTCGGCGGAGGTGTGATGGACGCCGGCAGGCCTGGCCCGCGCTCCGCCGGGCAGGACGGGGCCACCCCGGACATAATCGACGTGCAGCTCGCGCTCGGGCAGCTCTGCCTCGACCGCGGCGGCCCGGAGCAGGCGCGGGCGCTCGAATGGTTCCGCATCGCCGCGCGCAGCGGCGATGCGCGGGCCATCAACATGATCGGGCGCTGCTACGAGCGCGGCTGGGGCGTCGCGCCCGATCCGCGGACGGCGTCCGCCTATTACCTGAAGGCCGCCGATCTCGGCGATGTCTGGGCCCTGTTCAACCTGGGCGACCTCTACTGCCGCGGCGAGGGCGTGCCGGCCGACGACGAGGCGGCCTACCGGCTCTACGCGGCGGCCGCCCGCAGGGGCCATGTGAAGGCGCTGAACATGCTGGGGCTGTTCCACGAATGCGGGCGCGCCGTGCCCCCCGATCCCGCGGCGGCGCTCGCCTTCTTCAAGGCCGCGGCCGAGGGGGGCGACTGCTGGGGCTGCTTCAACTACGGCCGGACGCTGGCCCTGGACACGACCCGCGACGGCGCGCTGGACGAGGCCGTCGCCTGGTTCCGGCGGGGGCTGGACAGCGGGTTCCCGGATTTCTACCGCAGCATGGCCGCGGCCCTGGCCGAGCATCCGGACCCGCGGCTGCAGGACCTGGCCCGGCAGGCCGCGGCGCTGGCGCGCCGGGAAGGCCGCCGGTGATCGTCCCCCCGGACACGGTGTCGCTGGCGGACTACGAGCGCCACTTCGCCTCCCGGATCGAACCCGCGCTCCGCGCCTACATCGCGGGCGCCGGGGCGGACGGCATCACCCAGCGCGCCAACCGCGAGGCCTTCGACCGCCTGCGCCTGATGCCGCGCGCGCTGCGCGACCTGTCCCGGGCGAGCGCCGCCTCGCAGCTGCTGGGCGAGGCGCTGAAGCATCCGATCATCGTGGCGCCCATGGCCTATCACAGGCTGGTCCACCCGGAGGGCGAGCTGGCGACGGTCGAGGCCGCATCCCTGACGCGGACCTGGATGACCGTCAGCACGCAGGCCAGCGTCCCGCTCGAGGCCATCGCCGAGAGGGCCGGCGGCCCGCTGTGGTTCCAGCTCTATGTCCGCCCCCGGCCCGAGGAGACCCTGGCCATGGTCCGCCGGGCCGAGGCGGCGGGCTACAGGGCGCTGGTGCTGACGGTCGATGCGCCGGTCAACGGGATCCGAAACATGGAGCAGCGCGCCGGCTTCCGCCTGCCCGACGGCATCTCGGCGGTCAACCTGGCGGGCATGGAGCCCGACGGCTTCGTGCCGGCCCGGCCCGGCAGCCCCGTCTTCCAGGGCATGCTCCGCCGCGCCCCGACCTGGGACGGGGTGCGCTGGCTGTGCGCGCAGACGCGCCTTCCCGTTCTGCTCAAGGGCATCATGAACCCCGACGACGTCGACCTCGCGGTCGAGGCGGGCGCGGCCGGCATCATCGTCTCGAACCATGGCGGGCGGACGCTCGACACCCTTCCGGCCTCGATCGACGTCCTGCCGCTGGTCGCCGAAAGGGCCGCCGGACGCCTGCCCGTCCTGATGGATGGCGGCATCCGCCGCGGCACGGACATCCTCAAGGCGATCGCCCTCGGCGCCGCCGCCGTGCTGGTCGGGCAGCCGGTCCTGCACGCCCTTGCGGTCGGCGGCGCGGTGTGCGTCGCGCACATGCTGACCATCCTGCAGACCGAGTTCGAGGTCGCCATGGCCCTGACCGGACGGGCCAACCTCGCGGAGATCGACCGCTCGGTGATCTTCGAGCGCCCCGGCGCCTGAGCGGGCAGGCCCACGGGCTGACGTCACGGCTCCTCGATGCCGGCCAGGTGGTTGCCCGCGATGTAGCCGAAGGTCATTGCGGGACCGAGCGTGATCCCCGGCCCTGGATACCCGCCGCCCATGATGCTCGCCATGTCGTTGCCCGCGGCATAGAGGCCGCCAATCGGCTTGCGCTGGCCGTCGACCACCCGTGCGAAGCGATCCACGGCCAGGCCGGGGAAGGTCGCGAGCTCCCCGGGAACCAGCCGGACCGCGTAGAAGGGAGGCGTCTCCAGCGGCGCGAGGCAGGGATTCGGCGTGTGGAAGGGATCGCCCATGTAACGGTTGTAGACGTTCTGCCCCCGTCCGAATTCAGGGTCCGCACCGTCCCGGGCATGGCCATTGAACCGTCGGACCGTCTCCTCCAGCGCATCGGCGTCGATGCCCAGGCGCCCGGCCAGCTCGCGCAGGCTTGCCCCCGAGACGAGATAGCCGGACCGCAGATAGGGTTGCAGCGGGAACGGGAACGGCTTGGCAAAGCCCAGACCGTAACGGCGGATGGCCCGCCGGTCGGCGATCATGAAGGCATGGACGTCGGAGCCCTCGCCGGACCTGGCGAGCAGGGCCTCGACCACGTCATGGTACGAATTGGATTCGTTGACGAAACGCCGTCCGTCCGGGCCGACGGCGATAATGCCGGGCTTGCCGCGGTCGACGAAATGCGGGAAGGGCGCGACCCCGCCGCCGGCAACCGGCACCAGCGAGAACGGGGTCCAGGCCGCGACGTTGGTGTGATCGTTGCGGATGGCCCCGCCGACGGACTCGCCGAGCCGGATCCCATCGCCCGTGTTGCCCGGCGGACCCGGCCACCAGTGACGGACGCGGGCGCTGGGATGGGGAAAGATCCGCGTCCGCATCTCGTCATTGGCGGGAAAGCCGCCGCAGGCAAGGACGACCCCCCGCCGGCATTCGACCCGGACCGATCCGCCCGGCCGTCGCACGACCGCGCCGACGACCCGTCCGCCGTCGGTGATCAGCTCGTCCACCGCGGAGGAGTTCCAGAGCGACACACCGGCGTCGAGCCCCGCCCGCAGCAGCCGGGCCGCCAGGGCGTTGCCATTCGTCAGGCGCGTGCCACGCCCCCTGACCGCGAGATCGAGCAGATGGCGGGAGACCACGCGCGACACGTAGAGGGCCGAAGCCGCCGACCGGGTCGCGCGCATGAAGTGCAAGACCTCCTCGC
This sequence comes from Arenibaculum pallidiluteum, assembly GCF_017355985.1. Classification (GTDB taxonomy): domain Bacteria; phylum Pseudomonadota; class Alphaproteobacteria; order Azospirillales; family Azospirillaceae; genus Arenibaculum; species Arenibaculum pallidiluteum. The sequence continues at coordinate 90,683 of NZ_JAFIQU010000017.1, read as the reverse complement.
CCGAAACGGCCAGCATGCCGAGAACCGTCATCTGGGGTAGGGGCGGGCGCAGCAGCTCGATCTGGCGGCCCAGGGCGCGCGCATCGTAGGGCGCCGCGCGCAGCGTGCGGCCGGGCCGCGAGCCGGGCGCGGTCGGATGGTAGTCGGGGAAACCGGGGGCCGCGAGGAACTGCACCGCCGTCCGCGACTGGAAGAAATCGACCATGCGGGGGGCAGCGGCAATGAACGCATCGGCAAGGTCGGCATCGAGCCGGTTGCCGACCTCGTGCTCGAGATAGGTCCGCACCGCCTCGGGGCTGTCCTCGGCGCCGAGGCCGCGGGCGAGCGAGCTGTTGGGCAGCCACAGCCCGCCGCCCGAGATGGCCGTGGTGCCGCCGAACAGGGCTTCCTTCTCGGCCACGATCACGTCGAGCCCGTGCAGCCTGGCAGCGACGGCCGCCGCCATGCCGCCGGCACCGGACCCTGCGACCAGCACGTCGCACCGCACAATGGCAGAGCCATTCATGCCGAAACCTCGGGATCGATGATGGAGGGCGCAGGTGCGGCGGGGCTTCGGCCCCGCCGCATCCGTCGTCAGGGAATCGTCGAGAGCGTCTGGTACTCTCCGTAGACCGCCCGGAACTTCCTGAGGGATTCCACTCCGCGGGCGAAGAGCGGGTCCTTCTTCGCCTCCTCCTCCATCACCTCGGCCGTGGCTTTCTTGAGCGCGGCGAGGACGGGCTCGGGGAAGCGCAAGACGTTGACGCCGGCAGCCTTGAACTTCTCGATCGGATCGTGCTGGACGGTGGCGCCCATCATGATGCCGAACAGGTTCGCGGCCAGGCAGGTCGTCTCCACATTGGCCTTCTCGGCCGGCGTCATCTTGTCCCAGATCTCGTTGTTGATCAGCAGCTCGGCGAAGGTCGCCGGGTTGTGCCAGCCCGGGAAGTAGTAGTACTTGGCGACCTTCTCGAAGCCGAAGCGCGTGTCGACCGCCGGAATGCCCATCTCGGTCGCGTCCAGCCGGCCGGTCTCGAGGGCCAGGAAGACCTCGCCGACGGGGATCAGCTGCGGCGACGCGCCGAGCTTGGCGACGATCTTGCCGCCGAGCCCCGGCATCCGGAACTTCAGCCCCTGGAAGTCCTCGGGCTTCTCGATGGGCTTGCGGAACCAGCCGCCCGCCTCGGATACATAGGTGCCGCAGGGGAAGACCTTCACATTGAACTTGGCGTAGGCCTCCTGCCAGAGCTCGAGCCCGCCACCTCGGTAGATCCAGGTCACGAACTCGGTGGCGCCGGGCCCGAACGGCACGCCCGTCAGCAGGTTGACCAGCGGGATCTGGCGGTCCCAATAGGCGGGATAGGACCAGCCCGCGTCGATCGAGCCGTTGCCGACGTTCTCCAGGACCTCGAAGGGCGGCGACAGCTTGCCGGCCTCGTAGGGCTTGAAGTTCAGGGTGCCGCCGCTGACCGCCGCGGTGCGCTTCACGAAGAAGTCCATGATGTCGTGCGTCACCGGCAGGCCGTTGGGAAACACGCTCTGCAGGTTCAAGTCCTTCGCCGCGGCACCCGACACGGTGAACGCGAACGCCAGGGCCGCCGCGATGAGTTTGAACTTCATGGTGCTCCTTCCCTTGTTCTGTTTGGTGTTCTATTTGACGGGCCAGACGATCAGGCCCGGAAAGATCATGAACAGCCCCAGCACCACGAGCTGCATTGCGATGAAGGGGACGATGCCGAGATAGATGTCGCGGTTCGACAGGACGTCGCGCGTGACCGCCCGCAGGTAGAAGAGCGAGAAGCCGAAAGGGGGCGACAGGAAGCTGGTCTGGAGATTGATCGCCACCAGGACCGCGAACCACAGCAGCGTCTGCTGCTGCGACAGGCCGAAGCCGAAGTCGAGGTTGCCGATGACGGCGCCGAAGATCGGCAGGGTGATCAGGCTAATCTCGAGCCAGTCCAGAAAGCAGCCGAGAACGAAGATGACGGCCATCAGGAGCATCAACGTCCCCCAGGCGCCGAGCTGCAGGAACTTCAGCCCATCGAGGATCATGTCCTCGCCGCCGACGCCCCGGAAGACCGCGCTGAAGCAGGTGGCGCCCACCGTGACCAGCATGACCATGGCGGTCGTATACGCCGTCTGCAGCGTGGTCTCGTAGAGGAGCCTGGGCGTCAGCGTGCGGGTGAAGGCCGCGATCACGAGCGAGCCGACCGCCCCGAGCGCGCTCGCCTCGGTCGGTGTCGCGTAGCCCAGGAGGATCGAGCCGAGCACGCAGAAGATCAGGAGGGCAAGCGGGAGCGTGTCGCGGAGCATCGCAACGGCGCTCACGCCTCCCAACGCGCTGCGCGGCGCGGCGCGGGGATCCAGCAAGGCCCATACGGCGATCAGCACGGCGTAGCTGCCGGCCAGGATCAGCCCGGGCACGAGCGCGCCCGCGAACAGGTCGCCGACCGAGACGTTCAGAAGGTCCGAAAAGAGGACCAGCATGATCGACGGGGGAATCAGGATCGCGAGCGTCCCCGCGCCGCAGACGATGCCTGCGGAGAGCGGCCGAGAATAACCCGCCGCCCGCATCTGGGGCACGGCCAGCGTGCCGAGCAGCACGACCGAAGCCCCGACGATGCCCGAGGCGGCCGCGAGCAGCGTGCCGACGATCAGCACGGCGATCGCGAGGCCGCCCGGCATCCGCCCCATGGCGGTCTGGAGCGTGGTCAGGGCGCGCACGGCCGTTCCCGTGCGTTCCAGGACCAAGCCCATGAACACGAACATCGGGATGCAGACCAGCAGCCAGTTGCCCAGTGCATTGGCGTAGATCCGCGACGCCATGAGGTTGACGAAGCTGGCCGGCAGGTCGGAGGACAGCAGGAACACGGCCGCCGACCCGCCCAGCACGAGGGCGACCGGATAGCCGATCAGGATGCCGCCGAGCATGGCGGCGAGCATTGCCAGGGGGAGGAGATACTCGCCGCTCATGATCCTGCGCCACCGTTGCGCGTGGGGGTGAAGACGATCAGCGCCTGCCGCACGATGTCCACGGCCACGAAGGCCAGCAGCAGCGAGAAGCCGAAGGGCATGAAGGCCTTGACGACGAAAGTGTGGATCAGCCCGCCCTGGGCGGAACCCTCGCCGCGGACGTAGGAGGTCATGGCCGTCCGATAGGTCGCCGGCAGCAACAGGATGAGGAACGGCAGCGCGAAGACCAGGTGGCCCACCAGGTTGACCGCGGCCCGCGCCCGCGCCTGCAGCGTCTCGTAGATGAAGTCCACCCGCACATGCTGCTCGCGGGACCAGGCCGGAGCCGCCGCCAGCATGACCCCGATGGCGAAGAGGTACCATTGGAGGTCGATCAGGCTGTTCAGCGTGATCGCGGTTCCGAAGAGCGGGACCGGAGTCTCCCACCGTGCAAGCGTGTTGACCCGCAATGCGGAGGTCACGACGCTGACGAGGATGATCGCGACCAGCGGCAGCACCAGCGCGGCCGAGGCCCAGGCGAAGGGCCGGAAGAATGCCTCCTCGGCGCGTTTCAGTCGCTCGGCCGGAGAATGCATCTCAATCCCCCTGCAACTCGTTCCACATCGCCGCATCGCGCTCGGCCGTCCAGATTCGCGGATGCTGGATGCCGGACACGAAATCGACGGCCCGGACCACGTTGAAGGGCAGGCAGTGCTCGAAGAGCGGCCAGTCGCCGAAGCTTGGCGTCAAGGCCGCGCGGATCCGTGCAGCGGCGGCCTTGAGCGGCTCGCCCGCCGCCACCGCGGCGCCGGCTGCGTCGGTGATCGTCTCGACATAGGAGCGGGTCTCGTCGAGGACGCGGCCGATCTCCCGGGGCTCGCTGACGACGCCGTTCCGTCCCGGCACCAGCACCTTGGGCCGGATCGCACGCACCGTGTCCAGCACCGTCGGCCAGGAACCGGGATAGCTGTCGCCCATGTAGGGGATGGTGTGGTTGTCGGTCACGTCGCCGCCCCACAACACACCTTCGCGCGGCAGCCAGACCAGCGTGTCGCCGGCCGTGTGGGCTCGGCCCGCGCTGATCAGCTGAACCTCGGTGTTCCCAAGCCAGAGACTCATGCGCTCCGGAAAGGTGATCAGCGGCCAGGTCAGCCCGGTGATCTCCTCGACGCCTTCGAACAGGCGCGGGAACCGGCGCGCCTCGCTCTCGAAGTCTTCCTGGCCGCGTTCCATGATCAGCTCGCGCGTGCCGGCGCTCGCGATCACCTCGCAGCCTTGGTCGAAGGCGCCGAAGCCCATGGTGCGGACCGCGTGGTAATGGGTCAGCGCCACGTAGCGGATCGGCTTGTCGGTGATTTCCCGGATCGCCGCGATCAGTTCCCGCGCCAGCCTGGGCGTCGCGCGGGTGTCCACGACCACGCAGCAGTCCTTCCCGACCACGAGCCCGTTCGTCGGGTCGATGCCGCTGACGAAGGCATAGACATTGTCCGACAGGCGCACGGCTTCGAGGCGCGGCTTGACCGTGTCGGCCGTCGAGGCGAAGGGCTTCGACATCTAGTTTCCTCCCGTCCTCGGGCTGATTGTTCGCCCGCAAATTATCAGTGAGGCTACCAGTCCCGATGTCGAGCGTCGCTCCCCCGAAAAGGGGGAACGGACGAGGCGAAGGCCCGCTTCCGCCAGCCTCCGCAGCCGCCGGTCATCTGCGGACGAACTGGTGGAGGTTTCGCAGGCACAGGCCGAACAATTCGCCTTGAGAGGAGATGCCGAGCTTGCGGTAGGCGGCCTTCCGGTAGCTGACCGCGCTCTCGAAGCCGATGCCGAGATCGGCCGCGATTCCCTCCATGCGGTATCCGAGCGCGATCCGGGAGCAGACGTCGAGTTCGCGCCGGGTCAGGGGAATCTTGGCGGCGGTGGCGAGACGCTCGAGAAAGGCGAGCATGTTGCCGGTCGAGAGGTCCTTCTGGACCAGGAAGTGCTGACAGTGCTGCCGTGCGATGCTGGCAATGACCTCGCCCCATTCGATCACGATGGCCTTCTCGGCCGGCATATAGGGGCCCGAGGCGCTGGTCCGGTACAGATTCAGGTTGTAGGCCTTGAAGTCCGCGTACCAGATCAGGGCGATCTTATCGACGACGTCGACGCCGCTGTAGAAGCGGTCCCGGTAGGCCTTGGACTGGATGCGCCGCGGATCGTGCGCTCGAATGATCACGCGCCGGGTCCTGACATAGCGGCGCAGGTCCGGGAAGTTCGGGTCGAGCTCATAGCCTCCGTCGACATAGGCGCGGGTGACCGACCGGGCGGTCGCGGTGTCGATGCGGCTGGCCACCACGACGGAGGTCAGGCCCTCGTCCTCGCTGTAGCTGTTCAGCGTGCAGTGGTCGACCAGCACCAGATGGTTGATGGCGGCCATGAAGGCCTCCTCGAACCGGGTGGTGCCGATCGCGTCCACCGCGAGGGCTATGTAGGTCTGGACCGACCGCTCCCGTCCTGTCGACACCGCAACTTCATTTGTTTGGTCCGGGAACATTATCCCCCTTGAGGGGGTAGTTTGTTGGCTAATCAAATTGATACCGTCATTTCGAGCCGTTGCGAAGCACTCGATTCGGAAGGCTATGCAGCCTCATGCGGTTCTGGATCGATCCCTCGGTGATCGACGAGAGCGATCCCGTCGCCGCCGATCCCGCGCTGAACATGTTCGAGCCCGGCCAACGGACCGCCGTATTCGGCCGCGTTTCTCGCTCGCTACCGCGCCGCGCAGGGGGCCCGGCTGAACAGGATCGAGGCTTGGGCCCTGGCGCCGGGCTACAGGGCCCTGGTGCTGACGGTCGATGCGCCGGTCAACGGGATCCGCAGCATGGAGCAGCGCGCGGGCTTCCGCCTGCCCGATGGAATCTCGGCGGCCAACCTGGCGGGCATGGAGCCCGACGACTTCGTGCCGACCCTTCCCGGCAGCCCCGGATCGGCGTCCTGCCGCTGGTCGCCGAAAGGGCCGCCGGACGCCCGCCCGTCGTGATGGATGGCGGCATCCGCCGCGGCACGGACATCCTCAAGGCGATCGCCCTCGGCGCCGCCGCCGTGCTGGTCGGGCAGCCGGTCCTGCACGCCCTTGCGGTCGGCGGCGCGGTGGGCGTCGCGCACATGCTGACCATCCTGCAGACCGAGTTCGAGGTCGCCATGGCCCTGACCGGACGGGCCAGCCTGGCGGAGATCGACCGCTCAGTGATCTTCGAGCGCCCCGGCGCCTGAGCGGGCGGGCGCGGCGGGCCTGCAACGACGCGCTGCAATCCGCTCGAAAGCCCCTGCGCCACGTCGTTGGCGATCGCCGCCGCGGTCGCCGGCAGGCCGGCCCCGGATGCCCTCTGCTTCGGAATGACCAGGCACTTGCAGCCCGGATGGTTGGCGCTGCAGTCCGGCTCGGAAGATCCGATCCCGGCAGCGACCAAAGAAAAAGGCCGCTGCCTCACTGGCGCGGCCGGAGTTGAACAGGGAGGCTAAACGCCGGGCGCCCAGCGCCCGACAACGTGAATTTGGGGGCGCGCTGCATCGCTTCAACCTGCTCACTGCCGCCTGTCACATGATCGTCACGGCTTCCTTGTCGATCCCCAACTGTCGGCTGTGAAGGGCCGAGCCTCAGCCCCTGCGCCTCAAGATCGCGCGCACGATGCCCATGCGGACACCCTCGGCGGGATGCTCCGAGACGCGGAGCGCATGTCCGATATCGGTCACCACAAGGGCTCCCGGCTTCGCCGAGAGCGACCGATCGGCCACGATGACGTCCCCGGCGCGTATACCGCAGGGCCCATCGGCTCTTGCCCGAACGGCGAAGGCATTCTCCGGGTCAGGACGCACCAGCGAGGGGATTTCGGCAGTTTCGTCCGGCAGCGCAGCCGGAAAGGCTTCGGTGTACCGGACCGGAACCGGAGATCCGGCGGCTAGATCAGGGTGGTCGAGCAAGATCGGCGTTCTCCAAATGTTCGAATGCCGCGGCTTAGCCGACCGCACTTTGTTTGGCAAGGCAGGTCGTTGCGATTAAGGAACGATCCTGCCGTCGCAAACCCTGCGGCGCAGTGCATCGACACGCTCGGCCTTGGATGGCCCGCCGAAGGTTCGGCCAACTCGACGGGCGGCTGCGGGCCACGGCCGTCACCGATCGCTATCCTGTTCGCAAAGGAAGCAATCGATCTTCGAATGCTATGCTCTCGGTATTGGATAATAGAGCGTAAATCTGTTCATTTTTACCTTTGACAATTTTTTAAAAATCTTGCCGCACAACGCCTGGGTGATGCCGGTGTCGTTCCGTCTTCAGGGGAGGCGGTCGCGCCGATGGCGAAGTTCTTCAAGGAAGGCAAAGGGGCAATGAGCGGCACCACCATCGACGGCGGCCGTCCCGCCATTCCGGGCGCGGCATTCGGCATCGGGCGGAAGCTTCTGCTTTCGGTCAGCACGATCTCGGCCTTCGCGGTGCTTGGCGCCGGTGTGGGCTGGCTCTCCTTCGACACCATCGACGATGCGCTGACGCAGGTCATCGACGACAGCATTCCGAGCCTCTCGGCCGCCCACGGGCTGGCCGCGGAAAGCGCGCGGATCGTCGCCGTGGCGCCGGCCCTGGCTGCGGCCGATTCGCAGGAGCGGCGCGGGACGCTGAAGGGCGACCTGCAGCGCAACCAGAACCACCTCAACGAGCTGATCGCCAAGGCGGAGCAGCTCGGAGCGCCGCAGCAGGTCCTCGACAGGATCAAGTCCGAGGCGCAGGCGATGTTCGGGAACCTCGCGAGCCTGGACCGCTCGGTGCAGGCCGGCCTGGAGGCCGATGCGCGCGGCGCGGGCATCCTGGCCGGGCTGAACGATGCGCATCAAAAGCTCCGGGCCATGGTCGAGCCCGCGGTGGAGCAGAAGACGGCGGCGCTCGGCAACTCGACGGGCCAGCTCGACAGCGTGATCACGACCACCGCCGACCGCCTGGATACGCAGGCGAGCGCCGATCTCATCGCGGTCTACGAGACAAGGCTGGCGCTCAGGGCCATGGTGGATTCGATCCGCAACCTGCCCCAGGCCTCCGATGTCGACACGGTCAACCGGCTGATGGGCGCGTTCAGCGGCGGCATCCCCGCGGCGGTCGCCGGCGCGAAGCGGTTCTCGAACAGCGAATGGGAGCAGCTCGGCGCCCAGGTCGAGAGCCTGATGAAGCTCGGCATGCAGCCGACCGACGCGTTCGAGTGGAAGCGCCAGGCCCTGTCGGCCGGCACCTCCGCGCAGGAACGGGCCGCGCTGTCGGCGCGCATCGCGGATGCCGTGCAGAAGGCGGTCGAGCTCGACCAGCCGCTCCAGGGCACGACGGAGCGCATCCTGCGCATGACCCGAGGCGCCTTCAAGCTCTCGACCGTCGATCTGAAGATGGAGGCCTCGGACAAGCTGGGCGACGTGACGCGGGACCTTGCCTCCCTGCGCACCCTGCTCGAGCTGGCGGCCTTCAGCAACCTGCTGGCGGGCGAGATCAACCAAGCCGGAATGGCCTCGAGCCTCGCCGCGGTGGACGGGCTCCAGCAGGCTTTCGAGGCCAGCCGTTCGGAATACGAGAAGCGCGTCGAGGCCATCGCCGCCGGCAACGCCCCGCTTGCCGAGGGCGCGCGGGCGCTCCTGGCGTACGGCGCTGGCGATGCCGGCGTCTTCGCGGTCCGGCGCGCGGTGCTGGAGGCCGCGCGTGACGGCGCCGCGCTGCTGGAGGCCAACGCCCTGTCGGCGTCCCGCCTGAGCGAGGCCGCGGCGATGCTGGTGCAGACGGCGGGCGAGCGGGCCACGCGCGCTGGCAGCGCCGCGGGGGCCGCGGTCGGCCAGGGCCGCGCCCTGCTGACCGGGCTTGCGGTCTTCAGCGTGATCGCTTCGGCCCTGATCGTCTGGCTCGTCGTCGGCCGGCACATCGTCGCGCGCCTGGTCGCGCTGGCCGAGGCCATGCGCGTCATCGCCGCCGGCAACCTCGACCATCCCATCAAGGCCGGGGGCAGGGACGAGATCGCCGACATGGCGCAGGCGCTCGTGGTGTTCCGCGACACTGCCCGCGAGGTCGAGGGCGCGAACGCCCGCGCCGAGGCCGAGCGCACCCGCGCCGCCGAGGAGCGCCGCGCCAGCATGCTGGGGCTCGCCGACGACCTGGAGCGCACCATCAAGCAGGTCGTCGGAACGCTCTCGGCCCGCGCGGAGGAGATGCACGGAATGGCCGGGGAGATGACCCAGTCCGCCGCGCAGAACCAGTCGGAGGTCTCTGGCGCCGCGGCCACGGCCGACCAAACCCGCGGGAATGTCGAGACGATCTCGGCCGCCGCGCAGGAGCTCTCGGCCTCGATCGCGGAAATCGGGCGCCAGATGGCGGACAGCTCGCGCTTCACCGGCCAGGCCGCCGAGGAGGCGAAGCGCACCGACCAGACCGTCCAGACGCTGCAGAGCGCCGCGACCGAGATCGGGATGGTCGTCCAGCTCATCCAGGACATCGCGAGCCAGACGAACCTGCTGGCGCTGAACGCCACCATCGAGGCCGCCCGCGCCGGCGAGGCAGGCAAGGGCTTCGCGGTGGTGGCAAGCGAGGTGAAGAACCTCGCGAACCAGACGGCGAGCGCGACCGAACAGATCGCCCAGCAGATCGGCTCGATCCAGTCCGTCACGACCGAGGCGGCGAATGCGATCCGCCGGATCGCGAACACAATCGCCTCGCTGAACGAGATCTCCGCCGGCATCGCGGCGGCGGTCGAGCAGCAGGAGGCGGGAACCCGCGAGATCGCCCGCAACGTCGAGCAGGCGGCGGCGGGCACAAGCGCGCTGTTCTCCAGCATGGAGACGGTGTCCTCGGCGACGGCCCGGACCGGCACGGCCGCCTCCCAGGTGCTCGGCGCCTCGGCGGAGGTCTCGCAGCAGGCTGAAACGCTCCGGCACGACATCGAGACCGTGCTCCGGCAGATCCGCTCGGCCTGAGGCCGCGGCGCCGCCGGACACAGAAGAAGGCGAGGCGCCGGCATCGGCGACCTCGCCCCGAACCCTGCGACCCTACCGCATCGCAGACCCCACCATCACCTCCGAGGATCCGATCAAGTGAAGTCCTTCAAGAAGACGCTGGCGTCCTTCTGCGCCGTTCTGGGCTTGGCCGCGCTGGGCAGCACGGCTGCGCAGGCGCAGGAGAAGTTCACGCTTCGCCTCAACCACGTGCTCGCCCCGACGGAGCCGTTCCACGAGGGCTTCCAGGCCTGGGCCAAGCGCGTCGAGGAGCGCACCAACGGCGGGCTGAAGCTGCAGATCTTCCACAGCGCCCAGCTCGGCGTCGAGGAGGACATCATCGAGCAGATGCGCCAGGGCGCCAATGTCGGCCAGAACACCGACGCCGCGCGCCTGGGCACCTACGTGCCCGGCCTGGCGGTGGTCAATGGCCCCTACTTCCTCGAATCCCTCGAGGACGTCAGCAAGCTCGCCGACTCGCCGACCATGAAGAAGTGGGAGAGCGAGCTCGCCGAGAAGCACGGCCTGCGCATCGTCTGCTTCGACTGGGTGCAGGGCTTCCGCCAGTTCTTCACCAACAAGCCCGTGAAGACCCCGGACGACCTGAAGGGCCAGCGCGTGCGCACGCCCCCGGCGCCGATCTGGCAGGAGTCGATCCGTGCGCTCGGCGCCTCGCCGGTCGCCATGGCCTTCGGCGAGATGTACCCGGCCCTGCAGCAGCGGGCGATCGACGGCGTCGAGCTGGTCTACGCCAACATCCCCGGCGGGCGCTTCTACGAGGTGCTGAAGTACGCCAACGAGACCAAGCACATCCTGCTGGTCAACTTCGAGGTGGTCAGCGCCAAGTTCTTCGACAAGCTGCCCAAGGAGTACCAGACGGCGCTGGTCGAGGAGTGCCGCAAGGCCGGCCAGGAGACCTCGAAGAAGATCGCCGAGTCCGCGGTGGCCATCAAGGACCAGCTCAAGCAGCGCGGCATGACCGTGGTCGAGGACGTCGACCTCGCGGCCTTCCGCAAGGCCGGCGAGGCCGCCTACCAGAAGCTGAACCTCGTGGAGGCGAAGGCCGCCGTCCATAAGGAAATGGGCAAGTAAGGGCCAGCGCCGCGCGCCCCCGGGGCGGATCGCGATCCGCTCCGGCTTCAACAAGTTGGAAGATCCGAGGTTCGCCTTGAAGCTCGGATCTTCCAGGGGGGGCGCGGCGCGTCTTTCTGCGCGCCGTCAGGCGTAGTAGATCGCGATCCGCCGGCCGCCGATGATCTGAACCTCCATGGCGATGCCGTAGATGGCCTCCATCACCTCGGGGCGGATCACCTGCTCCGGGCTGCCCTGGAAGGCGACCGCGCCCTCGCGCATGGCGACGATGTGGTCGGCGTAGCAGGACGCGAAGTTCACGTCGTGGAGCACGAGCACGATGGTTTTCCCGAGCTCGTCCGCGGCGCGGCGGAGCTGCCGCATCATCGCGACCGCATGCGGCATGTCGAGGTTGTTCAGCGGCTCGTCCAGCAGCACGTAGTCGGTGTCCTGGCACAGCACCATCGCGACGAAGGCGCGCTGGCGCTGCCCGCCCGAGAGCTCGTCCAGGAAGCGGTCGGCCTGCCGTTCCAGGTTCATGTAGCCGATGGCCCGCTCGACATGGGCGAGATCGGCCGCCGTCGGGCGGCCTTTGGAATGGGGATAGCGGCCGAAGGTCACGAGGTCGCGGACGGTCAGGCGCGACGACAGGTGGTTGTCCTGGCGCAGCACGGCGATGCGTCGCGCCAGCACGTCGCTGGCCGTGCGCGTCACGTCCAGCCCGTCGACCGTCGCGGATCCCGCAGACATCGGCAGCAGCCGGCCGATCATGGACAGGAAGGTCGACTTGCCGGCCCCGTTCGGCCCGATGATCGCGGTGATCCCGCCGGCGGGAAGGCGCAGGCTGACATCGTTCACCACGACCTCGTCGCGGTAGCGCTTCGTCAGATTCCGGGCCTCGATCACGTCTTCCCCCGCAACAGCATCGCCAGGAACACGATTCCTCCAACGAAGTCGACGATCACGCGCAGGTTGGTCTCGAAGGCGAAGACCCGCTCGACGATGGTCTGCCCGCCGACCAGGAAGACGATGGCCAGCAGCGATGCCGCCGGCAGCAGGACGCGATGCCGGCTCGAGCCCGTCACGACATGGGCGAGGTTCGCGACCAAGAGGCCGAAGAAGGTGACGGGCCCCGTCAGGGCCGTGGAGACGGAGACCAGCACCGCCACCAGCACCAGGATCCGCGAGACGGCCCGGCGATGGTCGACCCCCAGGCAGATGGCGCGCTCGCGCCCCAGGGCCAGCACGTCCAGGACACGGGCCATGCGCAGCGCCACGGCGCTGGCGGCGATCACCGCGACGGCGCCGACCGCCAGCAGGTCGGTGTCGATGGAGTTGAAGCTCGCGAAGAAGCGGTTCTGCAGGAACGAGAACTCGTTGGGATCGATGACGCGCTGGATAAAGGTCGACAGGCTGCGGAAGAAGCCTCCCATGACGACACCGGCCAGGACCAGCAGGTGCAGGTTGCGCCGCCCGGTCGCGAACAGCCCGGCATAGAGCAGGGCGGAGAAGGCCACCATGACCGCCGCCTGGGCCGCGAACATGAAGCGCGGGTCGATGGCGGCGAAGCCCTGCGTGCCGATCAGGAAGACGATCGCGCTCTGGATCAGGACGTAGAGCGAGTCGAAGCCCATGATCGCGGGCGTCAGGATGCGGTTCTCGGTGACGGTCTGAAAGAGAACGGTCGAGACCGCGATCGCGAGGCCCACCAGGATCAGCGCCCCCAGCTTCGGGCCGCGGAACGCCAGGACCAGGTCCCAGCGCCCGCGCGCGCCCAGCGTCATGAAGGCGATGGTCGCCGCGGCGGCGAGCAGGACAAGCGCCAGCAGCACGGCCCGCTGCCCCAGGGGGGCGGCCCTTTCGGAGGTCTTGCCTTCGACCTTAGCCAAAGCGGGTGCCCCGCTTCAGCAGGAGCGCGAGGAAGGCGGCGCTGCCGACCACGCCCATCACCGTGCCCACGGGGATCTCATAGGGCTGGCGGACCAGCCGGCCGATCAGGTCGCAGGCCAGCAGCAGGCCGGCCCCGCTGACCGCGACCCAGGGCACGGCCCGGCGCACGTTGTCGCCGATCGTCATGCTGACGAGGTTCGGGACGATCAGGCCCAGGAAGGGAATCGTACCCACCGTCACCACCACCACCGCCGTGACCGTGGAGACGATCACCAGCCCCAGCGACAGGATCCGCCGGTGGTTCAGGCCCAGATTGGTGCTGAAGCTCTGGCCCAGCCCGGCGACCGTGAACCGGTCGGCCGCGGCGTAGGCCGCGAGCGTCAAGGCGAAGCAGATCCACAGCATCTCGTAGCGGCCGCGCAGCACCGCCGAAAAATCGCCCGTCGTCCAGGCCGCCAGCGACTGCAGCAGATCGTAGCGGAAGGCGAGGAAGGTCGTCGTCGCCTCGACCACGCCGCCAAGCATCAGCCCGACCAGCGGTACGATCAGGACCGAGCGCAGCGGGAGGCGCCGCAGGATCGCAAGGAAGATCGCCGTTCCCGCGAGGGCGAAGATTGCCGCGACGGCCATCTTGCCAACCAGCGGCATCGCCGGCGCGACCAGGATCGTCGTCAGGATGCCCAGGCTCGCGGATTCCGCCGTGCCGGCGGTCGAGGGTTCGACGAAGCGGTTGCGCAGCAGCATCTGCATGATCATGCCGCTGACCGCCATGGCGGTGCCGGCCAGCACGATCGCAAGCGTGCGCGGGATGCGGCTCGCCAGCAGGAGCTGCATCGCCTGGCCGTCGCCGGCCAGAAGCGCCCCCGGCGTAAGATCCCCCGCGCCGACCAACACGCTTGCGATGGCCAGCAGGGCGACCACGCCCACGGCCAGCGCCAGGGCGAGGCCGCCGGCGCGGACGGCGGGCGGGGGAGACGTCGTCAGGGCGCCGCTCTGCAAGGCCTAGTTCGCGCGCCGGAGCACGTTCGCCACCTGGTCCACGGCGTTCTGCATCGAGGTGATGCCGCCGCCCACCACATACCAGCTAGCCGAGTCCAGATAGACGATCCGGCCGCTCTTCGCGGCCTTGGTCGAGGCCACCAGCTCGTTCTCCAGGACCTGCCGGGCGGCGCCCGTGCCGATCGCGGCGTCGCGGTCGATCACGAACAGCCAGTCCGGATTCGTGCGCAGGATGAACTCCGACGAGATCGCCTCGCCATGGTTGGAGATCTTCAGGTCAGGCGCAGCCGGGGGCACGCCCAGAACCGTGTGGAGCATGCCGAAGCGCGAGCCCGGCCCGTAGGCGCTGATCTTGTTGCCGGTGACGAGGACGAGCAGCGCCTTGCCGGCGTCCGCGGCGTCGCGCCGGACGGCGGCGACGGATTCGTCGAGCTTCGCGAGCCGCGCGGCCGCCTCCTGCTCCTTGCCGAAGATCCGCCCAAGCAGGGTCACGTTCCGGCGGACGCTGCCGAGCTGGTCCTTCGCGTCCGTCGTCAGGTCGATGGTCGGGGCGATGCGCGAGAGCTCGCCCAGCTTTGGCGCGGACCGGCTGCCGACCACGATCAGGTCGGGCTCGAGGGCGGTGACGGCCTCGAAGTCGGGCTCGAAGAGGCTGCCGACCTTAGGATGGGACGCGTCCTTGTAGTGCGCGAGATACTCCGGGAAGATGCCGCCGGGAACGCCCGCGACCTTGACGCCCATGGCATCCAGCGTGTCCAGCGCCGACAGGTCGAAGACTACGACCCGCTGGGGACGGGCCGGGATCTCCGTGGTGCCCTGGGCGTGCTGGACGGAAACCGTGTCCTTGGCCGCCGCGGGTGAGGGCAGGAGGCCCGGCATCGCGGCGAGCATGGCCGCGGCGGCCGCCAGCGCGGCGAAGAGACGCGGGCGCCGCGCTGGCGACCGTGGCGCCGTCCCGCTGCGGGTGAAGCCTTGGATGCCGGTGGAGCTTTTGCCCGAGCCCATGCGATGTTCCCTTCGCTCTCGCCAGATAAGAATGCGAGTCGTTTGCATAGGCTTTCGCGCGAGCGGCTTCAAGGTCGAAGCTTGTCGCAGCCCGAGCGAAGCTCTACGCGACTGCGTTGCGGGATTCGCAGGACGTGGCACCGGGGCCGCGCATTAGGGTTCCATCTCCAGGAAAGCAGGGCCAATTGTGATGATCCGCTCCCAGACCTATGTCCCCACCGCCAATGGCAGCCGCTACCTCGTGCAGCTCTGCAAGCACTGGGGCCACAAGTTCGAGGTCGTCTACACGCCCGAGGCCGGGCGCGTGCCTTTCGCGCCCGACCGGGCCTGCAGCATGGCGGCCGATCCCGGCGGCCTGACCTTGACGATCGAGGCGCCGGACGGCGAGACCGCGACCCGCCTGGAAGGCGTGGTGATGGACCATCTCCGCCGCTTCGCCTTCCGCGAGGAGCTGCCCGAGACGCCCTGGACCAGGATCGCCTGAAGGCCAACGGGGCCTCGCACTCCGCCCCTCATTCGTCCGTCAGCACCTGGACCAGAGCGTAAACGTTGCTCAACGCGGGGTCCGGGCCGACCGCGGTGTAGCCGAGGATGCGGAGTTTGGCGCCTTTCTGCATGGGATAGGCTCCCTCGAACCTGACGTCCCGCTCCCGACATTCCCGCGTTACCGGATCAAGATAGAGCGGTGATTGCCTTAGCTGTTCCTCGCTGAGTGGTATTTCATCTGCACCGAGCAAGGGGGTCATGTCCCAAGCCAATGTGACTGTAGAGTTCACGAGAGGCAAACCTGGCTCCTCGAATACGTGCCATCGGTTCGGAGCCTCGCAGTCGGTATAGCTGATGCTGGCGCGCTCAGTATTCCAGTCAGAAACAAACTGAGTAGAAGGCAGAAACACGTAGCCGACGCGCCCAACGCACCCGATCATCCAGCAGTATTCTGCTATTGCGTTGGCGGGTATCATGATCGTCAAGGCGGCTGCAAGGAGATTTCTCGTAATCATTGACTGTCTACCTTGTAAGGATCGCTGAGTGTCGCGTTTCTGGCTGCAACTAAAAGCGTCGGGATGCGTACATGGATTTTTTGGCTGACAGCTCGTTGGGTCCGGAAAGTATATCGGAAAGCTTTCATATCCGTTGCGCACGCCAGATCCTCTGGCTGCAGGGCCCTGTTCGGCGGCTATGTAATCGGCGGGGCTGGCCGGATTGAATCCGCCTGCGCATGGCGCACGCGGAAGTGGCTGATCTCTGTCCATTGCGCCGCCATTCGCGCCGAATAGGGATTGTTCCCGCGCTTTTGCAGCCGGAACATGGTCCCGGCGCCGAAAGACGCCACGGGAGGAAGGAGCGAAGGAGCCGCACGGGCCGGGCCTTGCCGGACCGGCCGCTCCATGGCCGCCGTGCACGACCCGATGCGCGGCACGCTGCCGGAACGTCCATCCAAGACAGAGGTGCTCACATGACCTTGGATCGCAGAGATGTCCTGAGGATCACCGGGCTGGGGTTGCTCGCCGGAACGGCCCTGGGGCGCATAACCTTGGGGCGCACGGCCCAGGCGCAGGACGGCAATGGAAGGCTGCTGCGGGACGCGCTGGACGGCGCGCTCGGCACACCGGTCCGGCGGGGCGACATTCCCGGCGTCGTGGCCGCGGTCACCGACCGGAGCCAGATCCGGTATGTGGGGGCCTTCGGGGAGCGCGCGCTCGGCAAGGGCGTCGCCATGACGCCCGACACGGTCTTCAACATCGCCTCCATGACGAAGCCGGTCACGTCCACGGCCGCGATGCAGCTCGTCGAGCAGGGCCGACTTGATCTGGACAGTCCGATCTCCCGCTGGATCCCCGGCGCTGCGCGGCTCCAGGTCCTGGAGGGCTGGGACGCCAACGGCGAGCCCAGGCTGCGGCCCGCCCGGCGCGAGATCACGCTGCGCCACCTGATGACCCACAGCTCGGGCTTTGCGTACAACCTCTGGGATCCCGAGCTCGACCGCTTCATGAAGCAGCGGAGGTTCCCCGAGCTCGCCTCCGGGCAGGAGGCCGCCTGGTACCCGCCGCTCATGTTCGATCCGGGCGAGCGGTGGGAGTATGGCATCTCCACCGACTGGATCGGGAAGCTCGTGGAGACCGCCAGCGGCAAGACGCTCGGGACCTACATGCAGGAGAACATCTTCTGGCCGCTCGGCATGGAGAGCACCGGCTACAGGCTGACGCCGGACATGGAGGCGAGGCGCGCGGCCACCCACCAGCGCGGTCCGGATGGCAGGCTGACCGAGATCGCCTGGAACGGCCAGACGCGGCCGGTGCCCGAGCTCGGCGGTGGGGGGCTCCACTCCACCGTCGGGGACTACGCCCGCTTCGTGCGGATGATCCTGAACGGCGGCAGGGGCAACGACAACCAGCTCTTGCGGCCCCAGACGGTTGAGCTGATGTCCCGCAACGCGATGGGCAACATCCGGGTGTCCAGGCTCGGGACGACCAACCCGTCGCGCTCCGAGGATGCCGAGTTCTTCCCGGGCCTGCCCAAGACCTGGAGCCTCGGCTTCATGATCAACGAGGCGACGGCCCCGACCGGCCGCCCTGCCGGCAGCCTCGCCTGGGCGGGCCTCTACAACACCTTCTTCTGGATCGACCGCAGGAACGAGATCGGCGGCATCTTCATGACGCAGGTCCTGCCCTTCGTGGACGCGAAGACGCTGGCTGCCTTCTACGGTTTCGAGACCGCGGTCTACCAGGCGATGGGACCGCACGAGGTCTCGGTGCGGCGGTAGGCTGGCAGGACCTTCAGTGGCGTGATACTGACGTGGGTGCCGCCGCGGCCAGGCTTGCGGCGGCATCCAGGTCCCCGGTGGCTCCGCGGTGAAGCGCCCCTCCATTCCCTCCCGGCCCGATCCCTCCCGGCGGGCTTCCTCCCGGAACGCCGCCCCCGCGCCGACGAGCGTCGAGGACGCGGCGCGCGAGGCCGCCCTGCGCTCCCGCGAGGTGGCGGCGCTGCGCGACAGGCTGCGGCGCATGGCCGAGAGGCCCGAGACCGCCGAGGCGCTGGCCCGTGCGATGAAGGCGCTGCTGCGGCAGGACTAGGCCGCGGTCGCCAAGGCTGCGTCGCCAGGCCATGACCGAGGCGAGTGGGGTGAAGGCAGGACAGCAGGCGGCAAGCTTGTCGCGACGGGTGGCAACGCGCCGGAACCGCTTCAGCTTCCCTGCCAAGCCTCGGACCGCCTCCCTCTGCTGATGGGCCTCGCGGCCGGTCGGGGATCCTGGGCTGGTCAGCGCGGCCCGGGATGGTCGGCATGATGCGCTTGGGCGGAAGGCAGCGAGCAGCCTGGCGCCTGCCATCCGTCAGATGGAGCGCCCAGGCGGGGGGGACCCGAGCCTGGCCAGAGCGGTTTCTTGGCGTCACTTGCCGATATAGGCGGCCAGCTCGTCGGGCGTTCCCATGGGAAAGGCCTCTCTCAGATGGTCGAGGAACGCCGACACCCGGGCGCTTAGCAGCCGCCTGGATGGATAGAGCGTCCACAAGGCGATGTCGGGTCTGTCGATATCCCCCCAGTGCACCAGCGTGCCGTCGGCCAGATCGTGGCTCACGAGCGACACGGGGAGACGGCCGGCGCCGACGCCCGCACGCACCGCATCCCGGACCATGATGAGCGACGACAGAGCGAGGACCGGCTCGATCGCAATCGTTGCCCGGCCAGCGGGCGTCCTGATGTTCCAGGCCAGTGGATCGCCCGTCGCGCGCACGACGGCCGGGGCAGGGAGGTCTCCGGCCGGCCGGGCGAGGCCAGGGCTTGCCACGACCACGAGCCGATCGCGCAGGAAGGCTCGTCCGACCAGTCTCTCGTCGGGATCCGGATTGACCCGGATCACCAGGTCGAACCCTTCCTCGATCATGTCGACGGCACGGTCCTCCGTCGAGACCTCAAGCCGCACCTCCGGATATTTCAAGGCGAACCCGGCGGCGATCTTCCCCATCGCGGTCTGGGAGAAAAGCAGCGGGGCGCTGATCCGCAACCTGCCTCGCGGCCTTTCACCGCCCGAGGCGATCGTCGCTGCGGTTTCTTCGAGTTCGGCGAGCAGCCGGCCCGCCCGCTCGAAGAGCGCACGTCCTTCCTCGGTAAGCTTCAGCGCGCGCGCGCCGCGCTCAAACAGGCGCAGGTCGAGGGCCGCTTCCAGTTCCGCGACCCGGCGGGACAGGGTTGCCTTCGGGCGTCCCGTCGCGCGTGCGGCTCGTCCGAAACCCCCGTGCTGGGCGACGAGATTGAAATCGGCGAGAGCGAGCAGATCCATCCGTTCCACCGGTGAGACGGTATGTCCAAATGTAAGGTCTATCGGCACGAATGTGGATCACTGATTTTCGGGATGTCTTTCGACCTCAACCGGAGTGATCCCCATGACCATCCTCGTTACCGGCGCAACCGGCACCGTTGGCCGCGACGTCGTCGAACAGCTCGTGAAGCGCGGCGCCGACGTGCGCGCCCTCGTCCGCGATCCCGCCAAGGCCAGCTTCCCGGCGGGCGTCGCCGTCGCCGAGGGCGACCTGCTTGACGTCGACTCGCTGCGAAGCGCCTTTTCGGGCGTCTCCTCACTCTTCCTGCTCAACGCCGTGGTGCCTGACGAATTCACCCAGGCCCTGATCGCGCTCAATCTTGCCCGCGAGGCCGGCATCAAGCGGATCGTCTACCTGTCGGTGATCCACAGCGACGTCTACGTGAACGTGCCGCACTTCGCGGGCAAATTCGCGGTCGAGCGCATGATCGAGCAGATGGGCCTCAACGCCACCATCCTGCGTCCCGCCTACTTCATCGGCAACGACCGCACGATCAAGGACGTGGTGACTGGATACGGCGTCTATCCGATGCCGATCGGCAGCAAGGGCCTGGCAATGGTCGACACGCACGACATCGCCGAGGTCGCGGCCATCGAGCTCATTCGCCGCGAGCAGTCGGCGGTGCCGCTTCCGCTCGACCGGATCAATCTCGTCGGGCCGGACACGCTGACCGGCAAGGACGTCGCCGCGATCTGGACCGAGGTCCTGGGCCGTCCGATAGCCTATCGGGGCGACGACACCGCCGGGTTCGAGCAGAGCCTCCGGCAGTTCATGCCGGGCTGGATGGCCTTCGACATGCGCCTGATGAGCGAGCGCTTCCTCACCGAGGGCATGCTCCCCGAAGAGGGCGACGTCGAACGTCTCACCACGCTCCTGGGGCGCCCCCTGCGCTCCTACCGCGACTTCGCCGCCGAGATCGCGACCTCGGCCTGATGGCCGGGCGACACTCAACCCTCTCAGGAAGGAACGTCATCATGATCTATTCGACCGCCACCGTTCCCGTGAACCCGGAAGGTCAGGCCAAGCTGACCCGCGCACAGGCCTGGGCCGGCCTGGTGCTCAAGGCCCGTGACGCCCGCCTGTTCCTCCCGCCGGGCCTCTGCACCCGCTGCGACGTCGTCGAGGAGAGCGCGACCCATTTCGTGCGCGAGGCCACGATCGCGGGTGCGGGCCTCCGCGAGATCATCACCTTGGAGCCCGAGAGCAAGGTCACCTTCTTCCAGGCCACCGGCCCGCGCGAAGGCGCGATCATCAACGAGCTGTACGAGGATGAGGCCGGCGCGCTCCAACTCCGCTTCTATTGCTATCTCGGTCTTCGCGGCAAAGAGCCGAACGGTGCCGAGGAGCAGGCGGAGCAGGCGCAGTTCGACAGCGACAGCGGCTACAAAGCCGCCCTGCTGTCCACGTTGAAGCGCACCCGCGAGCTGCTCGCGGAAGGCCGCCTCTGACCATCACCATGACCATCAAGCAGGGGACTGCCGCTTGGAAGGCGGTCCCCTCCGAGCCGCGCCCGACCCGTCACGGCCGCCGCGTGCGCTCCCTCGCCGACAGGCCAGCGCACCGGCGGAAATCCGTCGGTTCCTGCCTGGCCAGCCGGGCGGTGCCCGGGCGCAGGACGTGACCCGGCGGTCGCTGGCGGCCAGGAATGGCGGCCCGTGCAGGCTGGCGCCCGGTCCCCGCGCACCCTACATGCTTGGGGTTCTTCCCGCCTCTCCGGACCCTTTCCCATGGCCGATTCCGCCGCCGGCACCCCGAGACCCGACGCCCTGCCGCAATTCGGCGAGGGGCGGGCAGTCCGCGCGCTGCTGCCCTATCTCTGGCCCGCGGGACAGTGGGGGTTGCGCTCCCGGGTCGTGGTGGCGCTCGCCTGCCTGGTCGTCGCCAAGCTCGCCAACGTCTACGTGCCGGTCCTGTACAAGCACGCGGTGGACGCGCTCTCGGGCGGCGCAGGGCTGGTCGTCGCGGTGCCGCTCGGCGTGATCCTCGCCTATGGGCTCGCGCGCGTCACGGCGCTGGGCTTCGGGGAGCTGCGCGACGCGATCTTCGCCAAGGTCGCACAGCGCGCGATCCGCTCGGTCGCGCTGAACGTCTTCCGGCACCTGCACGCGCTGTCGCTGCGCTTCCACCTGGAGCGGCAGACCGGCGGCCTCTCGCGCTCGATCGAGCGGGGCACGCGGGCGATCCAGACGCTGCTGAGCTTCATGCTCTTCAACATCCTGCCGACCCTGCTGGAGATCCTGCTGGTCTGCGGGATCCTCTGGGGGCTCTTCGACGTCTGGTTCGCCCTGGCGACCTTCGTGACGGTGGTGGCCTACATCGCCTACACGCTGGCGATCACGGAATGGCGCCTGAAGTTCCGGCGCGAGATGAACGAGCAGGACAACCGCGCCAACACCAAGGCGATCGACAGCCTGCTGAACTTCGAGACCGTGAAGTATTTCGGCAACGAGGAGCACGAGGCCCGGCGCTACGACTCCGCCCTGCAGTCCTACGAGACCGCGGCGGTGAAGAGCCAGGTCTCACTCTCGCTGCTGAACATAGGCCAAGCCGCGATCATCGCGGCCGGCCTGACCGCCGTGATGTGGATGGCCGCGCGCGGGATCGCCAACGGCACCATGACGGTCGGCGACTTCGTGCTGGTGAACACCTATCTGCTGCAGCTCTACCAGCCGCTGAACTTCTTCGGCTTCGTGTACCGCGAGATCAAGCAGGCGCTGATCGACATGGAGAAGATGTTCGAGCTGATGGGCGTCGATCGCGAGGTCGCGGACCGGCCGGGCGCCGCCGACCTGGCGACGGCGGGCGGCACGGTCGCCTTCGAGGACGTCGCCTTCGGCTACGATCCGCGCCGGCCGATCCTGAAGGGCGTGTCCTTCACCGTGCCGGCGGGCAGGACGGTCGCCATCGTCGGCCCTTCTGGCGCCGGCAAGTCCACCGTCAGCCGGCTGCTGTTCCGCTTCTACGACGTCAGCGGCGGGCGCATCCTGATCGACGGCCAGGACATCCGCGACGTCACGCAGAAGAGCCTGCGCGGGGCCATCGGCATCGTCCCGCAGGACACCGTTCTGTTCAACGATACGATCTACTACAACATCGCCTACGGACGGCCCTCGGCCAGCCCGGCCGAGGTCGAGCAGGCCGCGCGCCTCGCCCATATCCACGACTTCGTGATGGCGCTGCCCGACGGCTACCAGACCACGGTGGGCGAGCGCGGGCTGAAACTCTCAGGCGGCGAGAAGCAGCGCGTGGCGATCGCCCGCGCGATCCTGAAGGCGCCGGCGATCCTGCTCTTCGACGAGGCCACCTCGGCCCTCGACACCCGCACCGAGCGCGAGATCCAGAGCAGCCTGCGCGAGGTCAGCCGGGGCCGCACCACGCTCGTGATCGCGCACCGCCTCTCGACCGTGATCGACGCGGACGAGATCCTGGTGCTGGAGCAGGGCCGGGTGGCCGAGCGCGGCAGCCACGGCGAGCTGCTGGCGATGGGTGGCCGCTACGCCGCGATGTGGCATCAGCAGCAGCAGGCGGCCGAAGCCGGCGAGGCGCCGCCCCGGCCCGAGGACGGCGCCGTCGCGTCGGTGATGGCGCCGGGCTGATGGCGCCGGGCTGGTGGCGCCAGGCTGACCGCGGCGGGCTATGGCGCTGCGCGGAGGCCTGACCAAGTGCATCCTTTGGCGAAGCCGTCCCGTCGTGGCATAGTCCCCGCCATGGATCTCGACCAAGCCGCTGCGCGCCTCGAGGCGCTGGGTCATGCGACACGCCTCGCCGTCTACCGCCTGCTGGTGCGCGCGGGCGGGGAGGGCATGGCCGTGGGCGACATCCAGGAGCGGCTGGGCATCCCCTTGTCGACCCTGTCCCACCACCTGCGCAAGCTCGTGCTGACCGGCCTCGTGACGCAGGAGCGGCGAGCGACCACGCTGATCTGCCGGGCCGACTACGCGGTGATGGACCAGACATTGGGCTTCCTTGCCAAGGAATGCTGCGCCGACGCCAAGGGCCTCAGCGCCGCCTGACCGCGCGCCGCCTGACCATTCGAACATTCCCTTGCGGCAGCCTTTCGCGCCGGCTGGAACCGGACCCCTTGCGCCGCCATATGGTGGGGCCTGGATGGGAAGCGGAGCCGTCGCTCCGCGGCGTCCCGCGCCCGTCCAGACCACTCCGTCCCGAGGAGAGCGCGGCCTATGACGGCGCAGTTCCGCTTCGACAATTCCTATGCCCGGCTGCCCGAGGCCTTCTACGCGCGGGTGCTGCCCACGCCCGTGGCCGCGCCGGCGCTGATCAAGCTGAACCGCGCCCTGGCGACGGAGCTGGGGCTCGACCCCGATGCGCTGTCCACGCCCGAGGGGGTCGAGTTCCTTGCCGGCCGGCGCGTGCCCGAGGGCGCGGAGCCCATCGCCATGGCCTATGCCGGGCACCAGTTCGGCGGCTTCGTCCCGCAGCTCGGCGACGGCCGGGCCATCCTGCTGGGCGAGGTCGTCGGCCTGGACGGCCGGCGCCGGGACATCCAGCTCAAGGGCTCGGGCCCGACGCCGTTCTCGCGCCGTGGCGACGGCCGCGCCGCGCTGGGCCCGGTGCTGCGCGAATACGTCGTCAGCGAGGCCATGGCCGCGCTTGGCATCCCGACCACGCGGGCCCTCGCGGCGGTGACCACCGGCGAGGAGGTGCTGCGCGAGACGCCGCTGCCCGGCGCCGTCCTGACGCGAATAGCGTCCAGCCACATCCGGATCGGCACCTTCCAGTACTTCGCGGCGCGCGGCGACGTGGACGCGGTGCGCGCCCTCGCCGACCACGCCATGGCGCGGCACGATCCCGAGGCTGCGGCCGCGGCCGAGCCCTACCGCGCCTTCCTGGAAGGCGTGATCGCCCGCCAGGCGGATCTCGTCGCCCGGTGGATGCTGGTCGGCTTCATCCACGGCGTCATGAACACGGACAACATGTCGGTCTCGGGCGAGACCATCGACTACGGTCCCTGCGCCTTCATGGACGCTTACGACGCCGCTACGGTCTTCAGCTCGATCGACGCCCAGGGGCGGTATGCCTACGCGAACCAGCCGGCCATCGCCCGGTGGAACCTGACGCGGCTCGCGGAATGCCTGCTGCCGCTGCTGGCCGGCGAGGAGGAGGCGGCCGTCGCCATCGCGCGCGAGGCGCTGGCGGGCTTCGGCGAGCGCTTCAACGCGGCCTTCCTGGCCGGCCTGCGGCGCAAGATCGGCCTCTTCGAGGCGCGGGAGGACGATCCCGACCTGATCCAGGACCTGCTCGACCGCATGGCGGCGGGCAAGGCGGACTTCACGCTGACCTTCCGGCGTCTCGCCGACGCGGCGGGCCCCGGGGTGGACGGTCCGGAGGGAGATGGCGCGGTGCGGGCCCTGTTCGAGGATCCCGCCGCCTATGACGACTGGGCGGCACGGTGGCGACAGAGGCTCGCGGGCGAGTCGCAGGATGCCGCAACCCGGCGCGAAGCCATGCGCCGCGTGAACCCCGCCTTCATCCCGCGCAACCACCGGGTCGAGGCGGTCATCCGGGCGGCCGTGGACCGGCAGGACTACGTCCCCTTCGAGGAGCTCCTGGCCGTGCTCTCCGCGCCCTATGACGACCAGCCGGCCTTCGCGGCCTATGCAGATCCGCCGGAGCCCGATCAGCGCGTCCTGCGAACCTTCTGCGGGACCTGAAGGCTGGGACCTGACGGAGGGCCTCAGCCCGGCGGGGCAGCGAGGGGCGCCGACGCGCGTCCCTCGGCCCTCAGGCTGATCGCGGCCGCAGCAGCGAATGCCGCCGCCATCAGCGCCGCCCCGGCCAGCAGGGCAAGCAGGACGGCGTCGTAGGAGCCCGCGGCGGACCACAGCACGGCGGCCGCGGCCGGGGCCGCGGCCTTGGCGGCGGTGATCGGAACGCCGAGCGCCCCGTTGACGGCGCCATAGGCCTCGCGCCCGATCATCTCGGGCACCGCCAGTCCCCTCACGATGGTCATGATCCCGTTGGCGCCGCCGTAGACCACGGCGAAGGCCGCGAGCGAGGCGAAGCTCGGCGGCAGCAGGATCAGCAGCGCCAGCGAGACCGGCATGGCAAGCGTGGTGGCGATGCCGATGGCGCGGACCGACCGGCCACGGGCGAGCACCCAGATCGCGACACGCCCCGCGACTTGTGCCGGGCCGATGATCGCGATCGCCCCAACCACCGTGGCCGTCGCGTAGCCGCGCTCCAGCAGCAACGGGTAGACGTGGAAGCCGACCGCCGTGGTGACCAGCGCGTAGAGCGTCAGCGACAGGGCCAGCGCCCAGAAGGCCGGCATGGCCAGGGCGCGGCGCACCGCGCGGGGCGGCGGGCCGGGGGCTGCCGTACGCGTGCCTGCCATCGCCGCGGGGTGCTCGCGCCCGCGGATCAGCCCCAGGTGCAGACCCGTGCAGGCCAGGAGGTTCATGGCGGCCATGGCCGCCAGCGTGCCGCGCCAGCCGAAGGGGTCGAGCATGGCCTGGATCAGCGGCACGAAGACGGTGCTGGCGAAGCCGCCCCACAGCGTCACCGCGGTGATGCCGCGCCGCGCCTCGACCCCGAACCGCCTGGCGATCACCGCGAAGACGGGGTCGTAGAGGGTCATGGCCTGGACGAGCCCGATACCCGCGAAGACGAGATAGAGCGCCGCCAGCCCGTTCACCTGCGACCAGCCCAGCAGGAACAGGCCAGCCAGTGTCGAGCCCAGCGCCATCACCAGCCGCCCGCGGCCGGCATCGATGGCAGCGCCGACAGGATAGGCCGCCAGGCTTGCCGCGAGCAGGCCGAAGGTGACGGCCCCATAGGCCTCGGACTTGTCGAAGCCGAGCTCGTGGCCCATGGGCTCCGCGATCAGGGGAAAGCTGTAGTACAGCGATCCCCAGGAGATGATCTGCCCAATTCCGAGCCCGCCGATGAAGATCCCCTCGCGCGCCAGCGGACCTGGGCGATTTTCCGCACCCGGCGCGGCCGAATCCGCCGTGCTCACCCGCAGCACCCTCCGGATTCCGGCCTCGGCGGGCAGCAGCCACCTGCCTTGGGCGCCGCGGCAGGGGACGCGCGGTCCGTGCTGCACACGCCGGTTTCCGGCAGCTCCAGCCGGACCTCCCGAGCGGCCGCGACGTCGCCGGCAAGCAGCGCCGCGATGGAGCGCACCTGCTCGTAGCCCGTCGCCAGCAGGAAGGTGGGCGCCCGCCCGTAGCTCTTCACGCCGGCGGTGAAGAAGCCCGCCTCAGGGTGGGACAGCTCGCGCGCGCCATGCGGCCGCACCGTTCCGCAACTGTGCAGGTTCGGGTCGATCAGCGGACCCAGCGCCTCGGCGCATTCCAGCCAGGGATCCAGGCGCAGCCGCAGCTCGCGCGTGATGGCGAGATCCGGTCGCTGGCCGGTGGCGCCGACGATCCGCTCGATCCCCTCCAGCACCCGTCCGTCGGCCGCGCGCACCTTCATCCGGCCCGCGGCATCCGTGCTCACGGTTTCGATGCGGAATTCCGTCGCCAGCTCCAGCGTTCCGGAATCCCGCAGGGCGCCGAGCGACGCGCCCAGGGCGGCGCGTGCCGGCAGCCCGTCCGCGGCGCCGCCGCCGATCACCCGCGACAGGTCCTTCCCGCGCACGGCCCAGAGCAGCCGCGTCCCCGGCGCCTGGCGGGCCAGCGCCGCCAGGTCGAGCAGCACGTTGGCCGCCGAGTGACCGGCCCCCACCACCAGCGTGGCGCGTCCGGCATAGGTCTCGCGCTCGGCGCCGAGTACGTCGGGGATGCCGTAGGCGATCGGGCCGCCACGCTCTCCCGAGGCCGCGGCCGCAGCCGTCCCGGCCAGGGCCGCCTCGCCCAGGGCCGGGATGCCGCCGGCCCCGATCGGGTTCGGCTGCCCCCAGGTGCCGGAGGCGTCGATCACCGCGCGCGCCAGGATCTCGGTGTCGCCGCCGGGGGTCCCGACCCGCAGCACGAAGGGAGCGGCCTCGCGCCCCGCCGTCAGGACCTTGTCGAAGCCAAGGCGCGTGATCGCCTGCACGCGATGGCGCAGGCGGATGCGGGACGTGAGCGCGGGCAGGGCCGCCAGAGGGGCCAGGTAGCGGGCGACCAGCTCGGCACCGGTCGGCAGCGCGTCGTCAGGCGGCGCCTCCCAGCCGGCGGTGCGCAGAAGCGACGCCGCCACGGCGTCGATGTCGTACCGCCAGGGCGAGAACAGGCGCACATGACCCCATTGCCGCAGGTTGGAGGCGGGCTCCGCCCCGGCCTCCAGCACCAGGGGCTCGATGCCACGGTTCAGAAGGTGCGCGGCGGCGGCAAGGCCGACCGGGCCGGCGCCGACAACCGCGACTGGCAGGGAGAGTGACATCGCCGCCTCAATGGTACGTTATTTCCAATAATATCGTTACATGGTGCGACTCTGCGGTCAAGCGGTTCCGTCCGCGGCCATCCGTTTTGCCAGCCATCAGCCTCGGCCAAGATCCCGACTGCGATACTACGGCGATCGGAAGTCGACCGACTGTTATGGGTACGCAACTTCAGATCTATCTCCTCGTGTTTTTCAAACTAAGGTCATATTCGCTTTGTTCGCGAGCAGTATTCTCGCGTATAGGGGAAACAAAATCATCCTGCCGAACCCTTTACAGGGCGTCTGCCCGATACATATCAAATGCGTGCAATGCCGTATCGGTCGTCCGCCGTCCCGCAGCCCCGAGGGCTGTCGGGCATTTCGGTCTTCCGGACGGGCCCGAAGCGGCGTCAAAGCGGAGGATCTCGACTTGCTCGGTTTTATCCTGTCCAAGGGCCGGTCCGAGACCGAAGCCACGCTGGAGGCGCTGAACAGATCCCAGGCGGTGATCGAGTTCGCGCTCGACGGAACCATCCTGACCGCCAACGCCAATTTCCTGGCGGCGATGGGCTATTCCCTGGACGAGATCCGGGGCAGGCACCACAGCCTGTTCGTGGAGCCCGGCACGGCGGCCAGCCCCGAATACGCTGCGTTCTGGGAGCGGCTGCGCCGGGGCGAATACCAGGCGGCGCAGTTCAGGCGCCTGGGCAAGGGCGGGCGCGAGATCTGGATCGAGGCTTCCTACAACCCGATCCTCGATGCCAGCGGACGGCCGTACAAGATCGTCAAATACGCCACCGACATCACCCGGCGGAAGGCCGAGGAGGCCGATTTCCGGGGCCAGGTCGAATCCATCGGCAAGGCGCAGGCGGTGATCGAGTTCGCGCTGGACGGCACGGTCCTGAACGCCAACGCCAACTTCCTGACGGCGATGGGCTATTCCCTGGATGAGATCCGGGGCAGGCACCACAGCCTGTTCGTGGAGCCCGATTTCGCCCGGAGCGCGGAGTATGCGGGCTTCTGGGAACGCCTGCGCCGGGGCGAATACCAGGCGGGCCAGTTCAGGCGCCTGGGCAAGGGCGGGCGCGAGATCTGGATCGAGGCCTCGTACAACCCGATCCTCGATGCCAGCGGCCGGCCGTTCAAGGTCGTCAAGTACGCCACCGACATCACGCGCCAGATCCGCATGCTTGCCGAGCTCAAGCGGCTGATCGACGAGAACTTCGGCGAGATCGGCGGCGCCCTGGCGCGCTCGAGCGACCAGGCGGACGCAGCGGCGCACGCTGCCGCAGACACCTTGGGCAGCGTGCAGACGGTGGCTGCCGCCGCCGAGGAGCTGGCCGCATCGAGCCGGGAGATCGCAGCGAGCATGGCGCGCTCGCGCTCGGCCGCGGACGATGCCCGGGAGCAGGCTGGCGCGGCCGACCGCGCGACGCAGCGCCTGGTCGAGACGGCCCGTCAGATGGGGGGCATCGTGGAACTGATCCGCAGCATCGCCGGCCAGATCAACCTGCTGGCGCTGAACGCCACCATCGAGGCCGCGCGCGCGGGCGAGGCGGGGCGCGGATTCGCGGTGGTCGCCAACGAGGTGAAGAATCTCGCCAACCAGGCAGCCCGCGCCACCGACCAGATCTCGACGGAGATCGACGGCGTGCAGGCGGTCTCCTCCGACGTTGTGGGAGCGCTGGCGGGCATCCGGGACGCCATCGGCACCGTGCGCGAGGCGGTCGCGACCACGGCCGGCGCCGTCGAGGAGCAGAGCGCCGTCACCGGAGAGATGTCGGAGCGCATGCAGGGCGCCTCGACGGCCGTGGCGAGCATCACCGCCAGCACCGGCGAGATCGCCGCATCGGTGCAGCAGGTCGTGGCGGCGGTCGCCAAGACCAAACAGGCCGCCGAGGTGCTGGCGCGCTGAGGCGGCTTCAGAACTCGGCGCAGATGCGCGGGTCGCGGTCGATGGCTTCGCGGAGGGCCTGCGCCATCTCGTCGGCGGTGCGGCCCTCGAAACGCGGCGCGGCTTTGGCTTGCCCGCCCCCGTGCAAGGCCCAAAGGCCGGCTGACCCTCAGCGGATCGCTCAGGCGTCGAGCCGGCGCGCTATGGTCGCCCTGGCCCCGTCGGCGTAGAGCTGGCGCAGCGCGTCGGCCAGCGATGCGACGAAGCCGAACGCGCGAGGAAGCTCGGTCCCGAAGACCTCGGGGCAGGTCTCCAGCAGGAGACGAGGATCGGCGCCGCCCTGCCGCGCCAGGGTGCGCAGGCGCCCACCCAGCGGATCCAGCAGCGGCAGGGTGCCGCCGCCGCGCTCGGCATCGCCCTGGAGGTAGCGGAGATAGCCCGCGACCACCAGGGCCGTGCAGGGGGCAGCCATGCCCCGCGCGTCGAGCTCGACCGCCGAGGGCACCACGAATTTCGGCACCCGGGCCGAGCCGTGCTGGCACAGCCGGTCGGTGGTGTCCTTGACGGCGGTGTTCGAGAAGCGCTCGACCAGCGTCTCCTTGTATTCGTCGAGATCGATGCCGGGCACGGTGCCGACCAGCGGCGTCACCTCCTCCATGAAGGCGCGGATGAAGCGCTCGAACACGGGATCGGCCATGACCTCGTGGACATAGGCGTATCCGGCGAGGTTGCCGAGATAGCCGATGCCGATATGCGAGGCGTTTAGGAGCCTCAGCTTCATCTTCTCGTAGGGCTTCACATCGCGGGTGAAGAGCGCGCCGACCCGCTCCCAGGCCGGGCGGCCGAGCGGGAAATCGTCCTCGATCACCCACTGGGTGAAGGGCTCGCATACCACTGGCCAGGCATCCGCGATGCCGAAGCGCCCGGCGACCAGCGAGCGGTCGGCCTCGGTCGTCGCGGGCGTGATGCGGTCGACCATGCAGTTGGGAAAGGCGCCCTCGGCGGCGATCCAGTCGGCGAGCCGCGGATCCAGGCGCACCGCGAACTCGGTCAGCATGGTGCGCGCCACGGTGCCGTTGTGCTCGATGTTGTCGCAGGACAGCACGGTGAAGGGGGCCAGCCCGCGCTCGCGCCGGCGGCGCAGCGCCGCCGCGAGATACCCGTAGAGCCCGATGGGCGACTCGGGGTGCTGGAGGTCGTGGACGACGTCGGGATGGTCCGGGTCGAAGGCGCCGGTGCCCTGGTTGAAGCAATACCCACCCTCGGTCACGGTGAGCGAGACAATCCGGCATTCGGGCGCGGCCATGCGCTCGATCACCGCCTCGCGCGCGCTCGGCGCGTGCAGGTATTCCGCGATGGAGCCGACGACGCGCGCGTGGTCGGCCGAGGAGGCGCGCTCCACCAGCACGTAGAGCCCGTCCTGCGGGACGAGCGCGTCGCGCATGCGGGCATCGCCTTCGAGAAGACCGACCCCGCAAATCGCGAAGTCCCGCGCCTCGCCGAGGTTCAGCAGCTTGTCGAGATAGAGCGCCTGGTGCGCGCGGTGGAACGCGCCGACGCCGATATGGACGATCCCCGGCCGGAGCCCTGCGCGGTCGTAGGCGGGGACCGCGACGCCGGGCGCGATCAGGGGGAGACTGGCGTTGGCGAGCGGAACGGGGCCGGCTTGCTCCCGGGACATGACCAACCTCCTCCTGAAGGCCGGGCGATCCCGGCCGGGATTCGAAGCATTCGACAGGCCGGGCCCCGAAGCAACCCATTTTCAGGCGTCCGGACAGTGGAGGATCAGGCAGGTATCGTTCCATCACAAATAAAAACCAAAGATAACTTTCCATTCAATTGGGTTGTCATTCACCCTTTCGGAATGGAGTGGATGTAACCGGCTTGCGGGAACTTGACAGGATTGTTGGGGCGGCGGACGCTCAGGGCAAAGAGCGGAAGAAGAACCGCCTGCCACCAACCGGCCCTGGGGAGGGATGTCCAGCCATGACCATCACGCGCTTCCTGTGCGCATTGCCGGCGGCCATGCTCGGCTTCGGCGCTCTGGCGCATGCCGAGACGCTGACGATCGCGACGGTGAACAACGCCGACATGATCATCATGCAGCGCCTCTCCCCGCGCTGGGAGCAGGCCACCGGGCACAAGCTCAACTGGGTCGTGCTCGAGGAGAACGTGCTCCGCCAGCGCGCCACCACCGACATCGCCACCCGGGGCGGCCAGTTCGACATCATCACCATCGGGTCCTACGAGACGCCGATCTGGGGCCGCCAGAACTGGCTCCTTCCCCTCGACGAGCTCGGCCAGGACTACGACTACGCCGACCTGATCCCGACGGTGAAGAACGGCCTGTCCCACAACGGCAAGCTCTACGCCGTGCCCTTCTACGCGGAGAGCTCATTCACCTATTACCGCAAGGACCTGTTCGATGCCGCGGGGCTCCGGATGCCCGAGCGCCCGACCTACGACCAGATCGCGGAATTCGCGGCGAAGCTCACGGACAAGTCCAAGGAGATCTACGGCTTCTGCCAGCGCGGCAAGCCGGGCTGGGGCGAGAACATGGCCTTCGTCGGGCCCATGGTGAACGCCTTCGGCGGGCGCTGGTTCGACGAGAAGTGGGAGCCGCAGCTCACCTCCGAGCCCTGGAAGAAGGCGATCGCCTATTACGTCAAGAACCTCAGGGACTACGGACCGCCCGGCGCCACCGCGAACGGCCACAACGAGAACCGCGCGCTCTTCGCCACCGGCCGCTGCGCCATGTGGGTCGACGCCACCTCGGCCGCGGGCTACATCTTCAATCCCAAGGAGAGCCAGGTCGCCGAGAAGACGGCCTTCGCGGCCGCCCCGACCCAGGTCACCGCCAACGGGTCCGGCTGGTTCTGGGCCTGGGCGCTCGGCATCCCGAGCTCCTCGACCAAGGCCGAGGCCGCCAAGTCCTTCGTGAAATGGGCGACCTCCAAGGACTACATCGCGCTCGTCGGCAGCGAGGTGGGTTGGGTATCGGCCCCTCCGGGAACGCGCAGCTCGACCTATGCGAACCCCGAATACGTGAAGGCGGCGCCCTTCGCGAAGGTCGTCCACGAGTCCATCGCGAATGCCGACATCACGAAGCCGACCAAGGACCCCGTCCCCTATGTGGGGATCCAGTACGTCGCCATTCCCGAGTTCCAGGGGATCGGGACGGTGGTCGGCCAGCAGATCGCGGCGGCCCTGGCCGGGCAGATGACCGTCGACCAGGCGCTGGATTCGGCACAGCGCTCGACCGCGCGGACCATGAAGCAGGCGGGCTACCCGAAGTGACCTGAGCTTCCGGCAGCCTCGACGCCCCGCGCGGGCCCGCCTCCGGGCCGGGCCCGCGCGGGCGGCCCACCCCAGCCGCGAGCACGCCCATGGCCACCACCCCCATGGAAAGCAGCGCCGCCCCGGCGGTCCAGGACGCCCCCGGCGGCCGCAGCCGGCGCGACGTCAGCACGGCTCCGCTGGTGGCGCCGTCGGTCATCCTGCTGTTCCTGTGGATGATCGTGCCGTTGGCAATGACGCTGTGGTTCTCGTTCCAGTACTACAACCTGCTGGACCCGACCTCGGGCGGCTTCGCCGGCATCGAGAACTACACCTACCTGCTCACCGATCCCTCGCTCTGGACGGCCATGGGGAACACGCTGCTCCTGGTCTTCTGGGTGCTCGTGATCACCGTGGGCCTCGGAACGCTGCTCGCGGTCCTGTTCGACCAGCCCTTCTATGGAAGAAGCGTCGCGCGGCTGCTGGCGATCGCGCCCTTCTTCGTGATGCCGACCGTCAGCGCGCTGATCTGGAAGAACATGCTGATGCACCCGGTCAACGGGCTCTTCGCGTTCTTCGCGCGGCTGCTGGGCCTGCCGCCGGTCGATTTCTTCGGCAGCTTCCCCCTGGCCTCGATCGTCGTGATCGTCGCCTGGCAGTGGCTGCCCTTCGCGCTGCTGATCCTGCTGACCGCGATCCAGTCGCTGGACAACGAGCAGAAGGAGGCCGCGCGCATGGACGGCGCGGGGCCGGTCTCGATGTTCTTCTTCATCATCCTGCCGCATCTCGGCCGGGCGATCAGCGTCGTCATCATGATCGAGACGATCTTCCTGCTGTCGGTCTTCGCCGAGATCTACGTGACGACCTCCGGCGGGCCGGGCCTGGCCTCGACCAATCTCGCCTTCCTGATCTACCTGCGCGCGCTTCGCGAGTACGACATCGGCGGCGCCTCGGCCGGCGGCGTGATCGCGGTGGTGCTCGCCAACATCGTGGCGGTCTTCCTTGTCCGGTCCATCGCCAGGAACATCGCAGACTGAGGGGGCGCCGCCATGAATCCCGGGATCCGCGAAAGGCTCGTCCTCACCGCCGTCGGCTGGATCGCCGCCGGGCTGATCTTCTTCCCGGTCTTCTGGATGGTCCTGACCAGCTTCAAGACCGAGGTCGAGGCCGTGCAGACGCCGCCCTCCCTGTTCTTCACGCCGACGCTGGAGAACTACGCGGCCGTGCGCGAGCGCGCGGACTACGTCCACTTCGCGACGAACAGCGTCGTGATCTCGCTGGGGGCCACCCTGCTCGCCCTGGTGGTCGCCGTGCCGGCCGCCTATGCCATGGCCTTCTTCCCGGGCAAGCGGACCAAGGACCTGCTGCTCTGGATGCTGTCGACCAAGATGATGCCGGCGGTCGGCGTCCTGATCCCGGTCTATCTGCTGTTCCGCGACTTCGGCGCCATCGACAGCCGCTGGGGGCTGATCGTCGTCTACACGCTGATGAACCTGCCGATCGTCATCTGGATGCTCTACACCTTCTTCAAGGAGGTACCGAAGGACATCCTGGAGGCCGGACGGATGGACGGCGCCCGTCCCCGCCAGGAGGTCTGGCTGCTCCTGATGCCGCTCTCGCTGCCCGGCATCGCCTCGACGGCGCTCCTCTCGATCATCCTGTGCTGGAACGAGGCGTTCTGGAGCCTGAATCTCACGACCTCGGCGGCGGCGCCCCTGACCACCTTCATCGCGTCCTTCTCGGCGCCAGAGGGGCTGTTCTGGGCCAAGCTCTCGGCGGCCTCGACCGTCGCCATCGCGCCGATCCTGGTCTTCGGCTGGATGAGCCAGCGCCAGCTCGTCCGCGGCCTCACCTTCGGGGCCGTGAAGTAGCGCGCGAACAGGGGAAGAAACCCGGGGAGGACCGCATGGCGACGTTGCAGCTCAAGGGCGTCCGCAAGAGCTACGGGGCGCTGGAGGTCATCAAGGGCGTCGACCTCTCCATCGACGACCGCGAGTTCTGCGTCTTCGTGGGGCCCTCGGGCTGCGGCAAGTCCACGCTGCTGCGCATGATCGCGGGGTTGGAGGAGATCACGTCGGGCGACCTCGTCATTGACGGGCAGCGCGTCAACGACGTGCCGCCCGCCGACCGCGGGCTCGCCATGGTGTTCCAGTCCTACGCGCTCTACCCGCATATGAGCGTCGCCGACAACATGGCGTTCTCGCTGCGCCTCGCCGGCGTGCCCAAGGACGAGCGCCGCGCCAAGGTCGTCGAGGCGGCGCGCATCCTGCACCTGGACAAGCTGCTGGACAGGAAGCCGCGCGAGCTCTCGGGCGGGCAGCGCCAGCGCGTCGCCATCGGCCGGGCCATCGTGCGCAAGCCACGGGTGTTCCTGTTCGACGAGCCGCTCTCGAACCTGGACGCGGCGCTGCGCGTGCAGATGCGCATCGAGCTCGCGCGCCTGCACGAGGAGCTGGCCGCCACCATGATCTACGTCACCCACGACCAGGTCGAGGCCATGACCCTGGCCGACAAGATCGTCGTGCTCCAGGGCGGGATCGTCGAGCAGGCGGGCTCCCCGCTGGAGCTCTACCACCACCCCCGCAACCTCTTCGTCGCGGGCTTCATCGGCAGTCCCAAGATGAACTTCCTGCCGGCGGTCGTGGCCGCGGCGCAGGCCGGCGGTGCCAGCGTGCGCCTGGCCGGCGGCGCGACGGTCGAGGTGCCGGTAGCCCCCGGCCGCGTCCGGCCGGGCGACAGCGTCACGCTCGGTGTCCGTCCGGAGCACCTGCGCCCCGCCGAATCCGGCGAGATCGCGGGCGAGGTGATGGTGGTCGAGCGGCTGGGCGGCGAGACCTACCTCTACACGCGCCTGGCCGATGGCGAGATGATCGTGATCCAGGCCGACGGGGAGATCCCGACCCGCGTGCACGAGCGCATCGCCGTCCGGCTCGACCCCGCCACCTGCCACCTGTTCGACGAGGCGGGACTCGCCGTCGAGCGCGCCCGCCGCCATCCGCTGGCGGACATCCGCCGCGCCGAGACTCAGCGCGCCGGCTGAGGCCTGGGGCGAACAGAGGGCCCGAACCGCGGGGCCCGAACCGAGGAGACCGGACATGAAGCTCAGGGACAGGGTCGCGCTCGTGACCGGCGGCGCCCGCGGCATCGGCGCCGCGATTTGCCGCCGCTACGCCGCCGAGGGTGCCCGGGTGGCCGTGGCGGACGTGCTCGAGGCCGACGCCGCGGCCCTTGCCTCCGAGATCGGCGGCGGCGCCTTCGGGCTGCGCCTGGACGTGACGCAGCGCGCCTCCATCGACGAGGCGGTCTCGCGGACCGTCGCCACCGCGGGCGGCATCGACATCCTGGTCAACGGCGCCGGCATCTTCGACATGGCCCCGCTGCTGGAGATAACGGAGGAGAGCTTCGACCGCCAGTTCGCCGTCAACGTGAAGGGGCTGCTCTTCACGTTGCAGGCGGTGGCGGCGCACATGGTCGAGCGCGGCCGGGGCGGCAAGATCATCAACTTCGCGAGCCAGGCCGGCCGCCGCGGCGAGGCGCTGGTTGCGGTCTACTGCGCGTCCAAGGCCGCCGTCATCAGCATCACCCAGAGCGCGGGCCTCGCCCTGATCCGGCACGGGATCAACGTGAACGGCATCGCGCCGGGCGTCGTCGACACGCCCATGTGGGACCATGTCGACGCGCTCTTCGCGCGCTACGAGGGCCTGCCGATCGGCGAGAAGAAGCGCCAAGTCGGCGCCTCCGTCCCCTATGGCCGCATGGGCACGCCCGAGGACATGGTGGGAGCCGCCGTCTTCCTGGCCTCCGCCGACGCCGACTACATCGTCGCCCAGACCCTGAACGTCGATGGCGGCAACTGGATGAGCTGAGGGCGCCCGGGTTCAGGCACCCGGCCGATCCGGATCCGTCTCCGAAGGCAGGCTCCCCCATCCCGGGCCGCATGGCAGGGCGGCGCCGGGCGGGGCTCAGGCCACCCTTGCGCCAGTGGCGGCCGATCCCGGGACCGGGTAAATCCACGGGCTCGGGCGCGCGGGTCCCGCCGCGGCCGCAGACGGGATTCGCCATGGAGATGGACCTCGCCTTCTTCGCCATCGCGGTCCCCGCGGTGCTGGTCGCCGGGATCAGCAAGGGCGGGCTGTCGGGGCTGGGCGTGCTCTCGGTGCCGCTGCTGGCCCTGGTGATCTCGCCGGCCCAGGCGGCGGCGCTGATGCTGCCGATCCTGTGCCTGATGGACCTGTTCGGCCTCTGGGCCTTCCGGCGCTGCTGGAGCCGCGAGCACATCCGGGTCATGCTGCCGGGCGCCATCGCGGGAATCGCGCTGGGCTCCCTGACCTTCGGGCATCTCTCGGACGATGGCGTGCGCATCCTGGTCGGCGCGATCGCGGTGCTCTTCGCGCTGAACAACTGGCTGCGCGCCAAGGGAAGGCTGCGGCCCGACGCCGCCGCGCGGCCCTCGGCCCTGCAGGGCGGGTTCTGGTCGGCGCTGTCGGGCTTCACCAGCATGCTCGCCCATGCGGGCGGGCCGCCCGTGATGATCTACCTGCTGCCGCTGCGCCTGGAGAAGATGCTGTTCGCGGGCACGACGGTCGTGTTCTTCGCCGTCGTGAATTACGTGAAGCTGATCCCGTACTACTGGCTGGGCCAGCTCAACCTCTCGAACCTGACGGCGACTCTGATCCTGTCGCCCCTGGCGCCGCTCGGCATCTGGGCCGGCGTCTGGCTGACCCGCCGCGTCCCCGAGGCGCTGTTCTACAAGGCCGCCTACGTCCTGCTGATGGCGACGGGGCTGAAGCTCCTCTACGACGGGATCGCCGGGCCGGGCTGAGAGGCCGGCCCGAGGGTTTCCCCGGCGCTCAGGCCTCCTCCTCCGAAACGCGCAGGCGGTACCCGATGCCGGGCTCCGTCACGATCAGGACGGGATGGCCGGGATCGGGTTCGAGCTTCTGCCGGAGCTGGTTCACATAGACCCTGAGATAGGCCGTGTCCTTCTCATGGGCCTTGCCCCAGACCTCGCGCAGGATCTGGCCGTGGGTCAGGACGTGGCCGGGCCGTCCCGCCAACAGGGCCAGAAGCTCGTATTCCCGGCGTGTCAGGCGGATCTCGGCGCCGCCACGTGTGATGATGCGCCGGGCCAGGTCGACGGTCACGTCCCCGAACCGCACCTGCCCGGGACGGGCATCCCGGCGCCGGCTGCGCAGGCAGGCCCGCACGCGGGCCAGCAGCTCGCCGATCCCGAAGGGCTTGACGACGTAGTCGTCGGCGCCGCGATCGAGGGCCTCGACCTTGTCGGTCTCCTCCGCGCGCACGGACAGCACAAGGATCGGGACGTCCGATGCCGCGCGGATCGCCGTGATCGCCTCCTGGCCGTCGAGATCGGGCAGGCCGAGATCCAGCATCACAAGGTCGGGCCCGTCCGACAGCGCCGCGGCGACGCCGCTCCGGCCGTCGGCCGCCTCCAGCACCTCATATCCCGTGGCTCCCAGGCTGATGCGCAGGAACTTGCGGATCTGGGGTTCGTCGTCGACGACGAGAATCTTCGCCATGGCCCTGCGCCGGAATCCCTTCTAAGGGGCCTGCGTCGCCTCGGCCGTCCCGTCGGTCCCGTGCACCGGAAGGGTGACGACGATGCAGGTGCCCGTCCCGTGGAGACCCGGCTGCGCCGAGATGCTTCCGCCGTGAGCCTCCACGATCCCGCGGCAAATGGCCAGCCCCAGTCCGGTACCCGCCGTGCGGCTGTCGCCGGCATTCACCCGGTAGAACATGTCGAAGACGCTTTCCCGCGCCTCGGGCGGGATGCCGGGGCCCTGGTCGCAGACCTCCAGCACCGCGTTGTCCCCGCGCAGCCGCGCCCAGACCGTGACCGGCGTCTCGGGCGGCGCGTATTTGCGGGCATTGTCCAGCAGGTTGAACAGGACCTGCTCCATCAGGACGGGGTCGAGCCTGAGCAGGGGCAGCGCGGGGTCGATGTCGAGCCTGACCCTGCGGGGGCCCGGCAGCTTCGCGGCCCGCTCGAGCGCCGAGCCGACGACCTCCCGCAGGTCGACCCAGTCGGTCCTGGGCCGCAGCGCGCCCGAGCCGAGCCGGGTCATGTCCAGCAGGTTCTGCACGAAGCGGTTCAGCCGCTCGGCCTCGTCCTGGATCGTGCGCGCCAGCTCGTGGCGGCTGTCCTCGTCGAGCGTCGCGCCGAGTGTCGTGAGGCTGCTGGCGGCACCCAGGATCGAGACCAGGGGCGTGCGCAGATCGTGTGACAGGGAGGACAGCAGCGCCGCGCGCAGGCGCTCGCGCTCCGTCGCGATCCGCGCCCGCTCCACGTCGGAGACGAGGGTGGTGCGCTCGATCGCGAGCGCAGCCTGATCCGCCAGGGCCGCGAGAAGGCGCTCCTCCTCCGGCGGCAGGATGGCGGCTGTGCCCTCGGTCCTGATGCCGAGCACGCCGATCGCGCCGCGGCCGGTCCTGAGCGGCCGGAACAGCCAGTCCGAACTCGGCAGCGTCGCCGAGCCGCGGCCCGCGGGTTCCTCGTGCGCCCAGGCCCATTCGGCCGCCGCCATGGACTTGTCGTCGATGCGGTCCTCCGGCGGGTAGCCCGCCTCGACAGCCAGCCCGCCTTCGCGCGGCAGCAGGACCAGCGAGCGGCCCCGGGCCACCGCGGCCACGTGATGGACGATGGCCCAGAGTACGTCGTCGCGGGTCGCCGCGGACGCGACCTTCCGGCTGAAATCGTAGAGCGCGGCGGTGCGCCGGGCCGAGCTGCGCGTGGCCTCGACCTGCGCGCGCACCCGCGCCGCGAGGTTGCTGGTGACGACCGCCACGACGAGGAAGAAGACGATCGTCAGGACGTTCCCGCTGTCCGATACGGCGAAGGTGTAGAGCGGCTCCGTGAAGAAGAAATTGAGGCCCAGGAAGCCCAGCAGCGAGGCGAAGATGGACGGCCGCAGGCCATGGCGAACCGCCACCGGCAGGACGGCCAGGAGATAGACCAGCGAGATGTCGGGCAGGGCAAGGTAGCGGTCGAGCACATGGCCTATCGCGGTCGCCACGGCGCAGGCCGCCACCGCCGTCGCGTAGCCGCGCCATGCGGGGGACGCGGCGGGGCGCGGCCGTCGCGCGGGCCAGGCCGTCTGCCCGTCCTCCTCCCCGGTGACGACCAGCACGTCGATACCCGCGGCCCGCTCCAGCAGGGCGCGCGCCGTGCTTCGCCCGCGGAGCCATGAAAACGGCCAGGGGAACAATGGGCGGAACTTCGGCACATGGCCGACGACGATCTGCGAGACGTTGCGCGCGCGGGCGAGATCCAGCAACTCGGCCGCCACGTCCTCGCCATGCACCACGGTGGCCTCGCCGCCGAGCTGCTCGGCAAGGCGCAGCGCCTCGGCGATGCGGTCCTTGGCCGCCTCTGGAAGCGTGTGATGGCGGTGCGTCTCGACATAGACCGCGAGCCATGGCGCCTGGCGCCGCTCCGCCGCCCGCCTCGCAGTGCGCACGATCCGCAGCGCCGTCCGGTCGTCGCCGAGGCAGGCCATGATGCGCTCGCGCGCGGGCCACGGCCCCCTGATGGCGTGCGAGCGCATGTAGGTCAGCATCTGCGCGTCGACCCGATCGGCCGCGCTGCGCAGCGCCAGCTCGCGCAGCGCCGTCAGGTTGCCCGGCGAGAAGAAGTGCTCCGCCGCCCGGCGTGCCTGCTCCGGCAGGTAGATCTTGCCCTCGCGCAGCCGCCGCAGGAGGTCCTGCGGCGGCAGGTCGATCAGTTCGATCTCGTCGGCCCGCTGCAGAGCGTCGTCCGGCAGCGTCTCGCGCACGCGCACGCCGGTGATGCGCTCGACGACGTCGTTGAGGCTTTCGAGGTGCTGGACGTTCAGCGTCGAGTAGACGTCGATCCCCGCGGCGAGGATCTCCTCGACATCCTGCCATCGCTTCGGGTGGCGGCTTCCGGGCACGTTGGTGTGCGCGAGCTCGTCGACGAGGACGAGGTCCGGGCGGCGCGCCAGCACGGCGTCGAGGTCCATCTCCTCGAAGGTGCGGCCGCGATGCTCCAGCACCCGCGGCGGGAGCGTCTCGAGACCCTGCAGCAGCGCCGCGGTCTCGCTCCGCCCGTGCGTCTCGACCACGGCCGCGACCACGTCGGATCCGTCGCGGCGCCGCTCCCGGGCGGCCTCCAGCATGGCGTAGGTCTTGCCCACGCCCGGCGCCGCCCCGAGGAACACCTTCAGGTGGCCTCGCCCTTCCCGCGACGCCGCTTCCAGGAGTGCGTCGGGGGATGGCCTCGCGTCTTCTTTCGTGCCCATGCGGCGCTAGGCTCCCGGCCTCTGCGGTGCGGGATCGTAGCGCACGCCCCGGCGCCGCAGATAGGCCGCGATAATCCTGGTCTGCTCCTCTGCCGGCAGGCCGCCGCCGAAGGCGCGGATCATCTGCTCGCGCGCCTCCAGCATCAGGGCGCTCCGTTCGACCGGGTCCAGCTCCTCGAACCTCCTCTGAGCCATGGCGCGATCCCCGCACGGGCCCTATGGCCACGCCGCGGCGGTCAGGTCGTCGAGCGCCAGGTTGAGCGCGAGGACGTTGATCCGCGGCTCCCCCAGGAAGCCGAGATCGCGGCCCTGCGTGTGCGCGGCGACCAGCTCCCGGATGCGGGTCTCGGGCAGTCCGCGGGCCCTCGCGACCCGGGGAAGCTGGTACTCGATGCCGGCCGGCGAGAGGTGAGGGTCCAGGCCGCTCGCCGATGCGGTCGCGAGCTCGGCCGGGACGGCGCCATGGGCATTGGGGTTCTCGACCCTCAGCGCCTCCACACGGGCCGCGACGTCGGCGGCCAGCCTGACGCTGGTCGGTCCCAGGTTCGATGCGCCGGAGGCCGCGGCGTTGTATCCGGCGCCTGCCAGCGAGGGGCGGGGATGGAAATATTCCGGACGCTCGAAGCGCTGGGCCAGCAGCAGCGAGCCGACCACCCTGCCGTCGCGCTCGATCAGGCTGCCGCCGGCCTGGGCCGGAAACAGCGCCTGCGCGATGCCGGTCATCGCCAGCGGATAGGCAAGGCCGGTCAGGAGCGTCATCACCAGCAGGAGGAGCAGCGCGGGCTTCAGTTCGCGGATCATGGCGTTCTCCTCAGGCGAGGCCGAGAGCGTTGACGAGCAGGTCGATGGCCTTGATCCCTGCGAAGGGCGCGGCCAGTCCGCCGAGCCCGTAGACCAGGAGGTTGCGGCGCAGCAGGCTGGCCGCGCCGGCCGGGCTGTAGCGCACGCCCCTCAGCGCGAGCGGGATCAGGGCGACGATCACCAGCGCGTTGAAGATGATGGCCGAGAGGATCGCGCTCTCGGGGCTCGAAAGGCCCATCACGTTCAGCGCCTGAAGCTGGGGATGGCTGGCCACGAACAGCGCGGGGATGATCGCGAAGTACTTCGCCGCGTCGTTGGCGATGGAGAAGGTGGTCAGCGCGCCGCGGCTCATCAGGAGCTGCTTTCCGATCATCACGATCTCGATCAGCTTGGTGGGGTCGCTGTCGAGGTCGACCATGTTGCCGGCCTCCCTGGCCGCCTGGGTGCCGGTGTTCATCGCGACGCCGACATCCGCCTGGGCCAGCGCGGGGGCGTCGTTGGATCCGTCGCCGCACATGGCGACGAGCTTGCCCTTGGCCTGCTCGGCCCGGATCAGCTCCAGCTTGCGCTCGGGAGTCGCCTCGGCCAGGAAGTCGTCGACGCCGGCCTCGGCCGCGATGGAGGCGGCGGTCATGGCATTGTCTCCGGTGATCATCACGGTCCGGATGCCCATGGCGCGCAGCGTCTGGAACCGTTCCCGGATCCCGGGCTTGACGATGTCCTTGAGGAAGACGACGCCGAGCGCCCGGCCGTCCCGGGCGACGACCAGCGGCGTTCCGCCCGCCTTGGCGACGCGCTCGACGGCGGAGGTCAGGTCGCGCGGCGCCCTCTGGTCGAGCAGGGCCAGGACGGCGTCGGGCGCGCCCTTGCGGATCGAGCTGGACCTGGGGCGGTCCTGGACCTCGGCGAAGCCGGCCGCGCCGGCCGCGTCCATGTCCACGCCGCTCATGCGCGTCTGGGCCGTGAAGGGCACGAAGGTCAGGCCGGCGGGATCTCCCGCGGTCAGGCCGAAGCGCTGGCGGGCCAGCGCGACGATGGACCGGCCCTCCGGCGTGTCGTCGGCCAGGGAGGCGAGATGCGCGGCCTCGGCCAGGTCGCGCTCGCTGACGTCCTGGACCGGGATGAACTCCGCGGCCTGGCGGTTGCCCAGCGTGATGGTGCCGGTCTTGTCCAGGAGCAGGGTGTCGACGTCGCCCGCGGCCTCGACCGCGCGGCCCGATTTCGCGATCACGTTGAAGCGCACCAGCCGGTCCATCCCGGCGATGCCGATCGCCGAGAGCAGTCCGCCGATGGTGGTCGGGATCAGCGTGACCAGCAGGGCCACGAGGAACACCACGGGAATGACCGCTCCCGAATAGTGCGCGAAGGCCGGCAGCGTCGCCACGACCAGCAGGAAGACGATCGTCATCCCAACCAGCAGGATGTCGAGCGCGATCTCGTTCGGCGTCTTCTGGCGCTTCGCGCCCTCCACCAGGCCGATCATGCGGTCGAGAAAGCTCTGCCCGGGCTCGGCGGTGATGGCGACGACGATGCGGTCCGATACGACGCGGGTTCCCCCCGTGACCGCCGAACGGTCGCCGCCGCTCTCCCGGATCACGGGCGCGGATTCGCCCGTGATGGCGCTCTCGTCGACGGTGGCTATGCCGGCCACGACGTCGCCGTCGCCGGGAATCACCTCGCCGGCCTCGACGAGAACGAGATCGCCCGCCTGCAGGCTGGCGGCGGGGACCGCCACCCAGTCCGACGCATCGGGCGACGCGATCCTGCGGGCCGTCGTCTCGGCCCTGGTGCGACGCAGGCTGGCCGCCTGG
Organism: Arenibaculum pallidiluteum; assembly: GCF_017355985.1. GTDB lineage: Bacteria > Pseudomonadota > Alphaproteobacteria > Azospirillales > Azospirillaceae > Arenibaculum > Arenibaculum pallidiluteum. Next base: position 47,115 of record NZ_JAFIQU010000017.1, on the reverse strand, counting down.
GCCTTGCCGCGGCCCTCCGCGATCGCCTCTGCGAAGGTCGCGAAGAGCACCGTGAACCACAGCCAGGCCGAGATCTGGCCGATCACGACCGTGTGCGCGCCGCCGGCGAGCAGCGTGCGCAGGAAGAGGACGGTCGACAGCAGAGCGCCGACCGCCGTCACGAAGATGACGGGCTTGCGGGCGAGCTCGCCCGGGGCGAGCTTGCGGAATGCGGCGCCCAGCGCCTGAAGGGCGATCCTGCCGTCGAGAAGGCTGATTTCTTGCGTGCGGTGGATCATCGGAAGGTGTCCGGTGTCTCGAAGGGGCTGGTGGGGGACGGGGCCCGCGGAGGGGCCGGGGCGGACGGCCTCAGAAGAGGGCGGCGCCCGTCAGCAGGTGCTCCGCGATCGGGCCCAGGGCGACGGCGGGGAAGAAGGTCAACCCGCCGACGATCACGATCACGCCGACCAGCAGCCCGACGAACAGCACGCCGTGCGTCGGCAGCGTGCCGGCCGAGGCGGGCACGGTCTTCTTGGCCGCCAGCGCGCCAGCGATGGCGAGCACCGGCACGATCACCAGGAAGCGGCCGACCAGCATGCCGAGGCCGAGCATGGCGTTCTGGTACGGCGTGTTGGCCCCGAAGCCCGCGAAGGCGGATCCGTTGTTCGCCGCGGCCGAGGCATAGGCGTAGAGGATTTCGCTGAGCCCGTGCGGCCCGGCATCCTGGACCGAGACGAGGCCGGCCGGCAGCACCGTCGCCAGGGCGGCCAGGCCGAGTATGCCCGAGGCGAGCGCCAGCACGGCGACCAGGGCCAGCTTCACCTCCCTGGCCTCGACCTTCTTGCCGAGATACTCGGGCGTGCGGCCGACCATCAGGCCCGCGATGAAGACCGCGAGCACGACGAACAGCAGCATGCCGTAGAGGCCGGCGCCAACGCCGCCGACGATGATCTCGCCCAGCATCATGTTCACGAGGGAGACCATGCCGGCGAGCGGCATCAGGCTGTCATGCATGGCAATGACCGCCCCGCAGGACGCCGCCGTGGTGATCACGGCGAAGAGGACGGAGGTCGCGATGCCGAAGCGCACCTCCTTGCCCTCCAGGTTGACCGGGCCCGCGATCCCGAGCGCCGACAGCGCCGGATTCCCCTGCGACTCCGCCCAGTAGGCGGCGAGCACCCCGGCCAGGAAGAGCACGCCCATGGCGGCCAGCAGCGCCCAGCCCTGGCGCATGTCGCCCACCATCCGGCCGAAGGCGTTGGTTAGGCCCGCTCCGATCGCGAAGATCGCGATCATGTGGACCATGTTGGTCAGCGGCGTCGGGTTCTCGAAGGGATGGGCCGCGTTCTGGCCGAAGAAGCCGCCGCCGTTGGTGCCCAGGTGCTTGATCATCATCTGGGATGCGACGGGCCCCTGCGCGATCACCTGCTGGCCGCCCTCGAGCGTCGTCGCAAGCGTGTAGGCCTGCAGGTTCTGCGGGACGCCCTGCCAGACCAGCATCAGGGTCCCGAGCATGCAGGCCGGAAGCAGCACGTAGAGCGCAGCGCGGGTCAGGTCGACGTAGAAGTTGCCGACCGTGCCCGCCGACCGGCGCGCGAAGGCCCGTGCCAGCGCGACGGCGACGGCGATGCCGGTCGCCGCCGAGACGAAGTTCTGGACCGTCAGCCCCGCCATCTGCGTCAGGTAGGACAGGGTCGCCTCGCCGGCATAGGCCTGCCAGTCGGTGTTCGTGACGAAGCTGACGGCCGTGTTGAAGGCCAGGTCCGCGGGTACCGCGGGCACCCCCGCGGGATTGAGGGGCAGGATGTGCTGGATCCGCTGCAGCGCGAAGAGCAGCAGCACGCCGAGCATGTTGAAGGCCAGCAGCGACCCCGCATAGCCCGTCCAGTGCTGCTCAAGCCCGGCGCGGATCCCGCACAGGCGGTAGATGCCGCGCTCGACCGGGCCGAGGATGGCGGCCGCGGGCGTCCGCCCGCCAGCGAAGACAGTCGCGAGATAGCGTCCGACGAAGGGCGCAAGCGCTACGATCAGCAGGCAGTAGACGAAGATCTGGAGAAGGCCGTTGGCATCCATCGGCGTCTCTCAGAAGCGGTCCGGGCGGATCAGCGCGTAGCCGAGATAGGCCATTAGGCCCGCGGCCGCGATCCCGCCGAGGATCAGGTCGAAACTCATCCGTGCCTCCCGTCACATGCGGTTGCAGGCGCGGACGAGGCCCCAGCATCCCGCGAAGAACGCGAGCGCCAGTCCCATGAAGGCGATATCGAGCATCGTTGCGTACCCAGGGGGTTTCCGATGCCGTGATCTTCGGCCCGGGGGCCGTAAGGGCTCCACGCGGATTTCCGCCGCCGGCATAAGCGGGGCGTAAGGACGCCGTCATGGAAGCGTGAGGATCCCGCCGTGGCGCCCTCACGGCGTCCCTGCGGCGCGCGTCTCACCCGCCGCGCCCGATCCCCTCCAGCAGCGCCCCGTGGAAGACGTCCGGCGCCTCGATCTGCGGTGCGTGGCCGAGATCGGGAAAGGCGGTCAGCCTTGCGCCGGGAATCGCCTGCGCCGCCGCGCGCGCGAGAACAGGATAGTCGCCGAGGCCTGCGGTGATCTCGGGCGGCGCGCGGTTCGCGCCGGGGGCGGTTCGGTCCTTCATGCCGATCAGCAGCAGGGTCGGCGTCCGGATCCGCCCGAACTCGTGCACGACGGGCTGGGTGTAGATCAGGTCCGAGGTCAGCGCCTGGCTCCAGGCCACGGCCTCCCTGCCGGGGCCGGCATACATGCCGGCGAGCATGCCGGCCCAGCGGTCGTAGTCCGGCTTCCAGCCGCCGGCGTAGTAGAACTTCTGCTGGTAGGCCTTGATGCTCTCGAAGCTCGTGCGCAGCTCGGTCCGGTAGGTCTCGTCGATGCTGGCATAGGGAACGCCCTTGGCGCCCCAGTCCTCGAGCCCCAGCGGGTTCACGAGGACCAGCCGCTCGACCGCCCCGGGATAGGCCAGGGCATAGCGCGCGGCGAGCATGCCGCCCATGGAATGCCCGACGACGGTGGCCCTTTCGATGCCCCGCGCCTTCAGAAGCGCGTTCGTGTTGGCCGCGAGCTGGTGGAAGCTGAATTGGTAGCGCTGGGGCTTGCTGGACCGGCAGAAGCCGATCTGGTCCGGCGCGATCACCCGGTAGCCGGCGGCCAGGAGGGCCCGGATCGTCCCCTCCCATGTCGCCGCGCAGAAGTTCTTGCCGTGCAGAAGGACGACCGTGCGCCCGTTGGGCCGCTCGGGCGCCACGTCCATGTAGGCCATGGCCAGCTCCTGCCCCTGGGAGGGCAGGGCGAAGCGTTCGACCGGGAAGGGATACTCAAAGCCCTGGAGCTCCGGCCCGTAGGTTGCCTGCGGGGCCGTTTGGGCGGCTGCGGTCTCGGATGCTGCGGTTCGGGATGCTGCGGCCTGAGCCGCTGCCGTCTGGGCCGCCGACGGCAGCGGCGCGATCGCCAGGGCGGCCAGGAAGGCGAGGGCGCAGGGGGCGGGACGGCTCGGTCTCATGGGCGGCGCATCGCGGCTCAGGACATCAGGGTCGGGCGCAGCACGATCTCGTTCACGTCCACCTCCGGCGGCTGCGCGATGGCGAAGGCGATCGCCTGGGCGACCGACAGGGCGGGGATCGCCATGCGCGCATGCACGGCGCGCGTCGCCTCGGCGGCCTCTGGGTCGGTCACGCTGTTCGGCAGCTCGGTGTCGACCGGTCCCGGCGAGATCACGGTACTGCGGATGTTGTGGGCCGTCGCCTCCTGGCGCAGCCCCTCGGCGATGGCGCGGACCGCGAACTTGGTGGCCGAGTAGACCGCCATCGTCGGCCGCACCCGCAGCCCGGCCGTGGACGAGACGCAGACGATATGGCCGCCGCCCTGCCGCTGCATCGCCGGCAGCGCCGCCGCGATGCCGTAGAGCACACCCTTCAGGTTCACGTCGATCATGCGCTCCCAGTCCTCGACCCGGCGCTGGTCGAGGGTCGAGAGCGGCATCAGCCCCGCATTGTTGACCATCACGTCGATCCGGCCGAAGTGGCTTTCGGCGAGGGCCGCCAGCGCCACGACCTGCTCGCGCCGGGCCACGTCGGTGACCAGCGCCTCGGCGATCCCGCCAGCCGCGCGGATATCGGCCGCCACGGTTTCCAGCCGGTCGCGGCGTCGCGCGCCCAGGACCACCTTCGCGCCCAGCCCCGCCAGATGCCGCGCCGTGGCCTCGCCGATGCCGCTGCTGGCGCCGGTGATCACCACGACCTTTCCCGCGATGGCCTCACTGCCCGTCATGCGCCGGCTCCCTCCGAGCGCTGCCCCGCGGTGGCTGCCGGAGCGCGCCTCCTGAACCGCGCCACCAGCCGCTCGACCAGAACGAAGAGCAGGGGCACGAAGACGATGCCGACCACCGTCGCCAGCACCATGCCGCCGAAGACCGTGACGCCGATGGACCAGCGGCTTGCGGCGCCCGCGCCGTGCGCGACCAGCAGCGGCACCACCCCCAGGATGAAGGCGAAGGCGGTCATCAGGACGGCGCGGAAGCGGGCGCGCGCGCCCTCGACCGCCGCCTCGGCGATGCCGAGCCCGTGCTCGAGCCGAGTGCGGCTGAACTCGACGATCAGGATCGCGTTCTTGGCCGCAAGGCCGATCAGCAGGACGAGGCCGATCTGCGCGTAGATATCGAGCGCCGTGCCCGTGATCAGCAGCGAGCCCAGCGCCCCCAGCAGGGCGACCGAGACCGAGAGCACCACGGCGGCAGGCAGCGTCCAGCTCTCGAACTGCGCGACCATGAACAGGAAGCCGAAGAGCAGGGCCAGCGCGAAGACGAGCGCCGTCTGGCCGCCCGCCTGCACCTCCTGGAAGGACAGGCCGGACCATTCGTAGCCGTAGCCCTCGGGCAGGGCCTGGTCGAGCACGCGGGTCATGGCCGCGATCGCATCGCCCGAGGTGCCGCCCGGCGCCGCCTGGCCGTTCACGGAGGCGGCGAGGAACTGGTTGTACCGGCCCACCGAATCCGGAGCGAGGGTGGTGCTGACGGTCACCAGGCTGGAAAGCGGCACCATGTCGCCGGCCTGCGAGCGGACGTAGAGCCGCTGGATGGCGCTGGCCTGCTCGCGATAGGCCGCCGCGTCCTGGACCCGCACCTGGTAGACGCGGCCGAACAGGTTGAAGTCGTTGACATAGGCCGAGCCCAGATGGGCCTGCAGCGCGCCGAAGACGTCGGCGGGCGCCACCCCCAGCGTCGCCGCGCGCGTGCGGTCGAGATCGACGAAGAGGTGCGGCACGTCCGAGGCATAGGTCGAGAACACCGCCTGGAGCTGGGGATCCTGGTTCGCCGCCATCAGCACGCCGCGCAACACCGCGGCGAGGTCCTGGGGCGACTGGCCGGCCAGCGCCTGCAGGCGCAGGTCGAAGCCGCCGGTCGCGCCCAGCCCGGGGATCGAGGGCGGGTTGAAGGCGACGATGTTCGCCTCGGGCACCGAGAAGAAGCGCGGCATCAGCCCTGCGATCATGGCCTGCACGCCGCGTTCGTCCCCGCGCTCGCCCCAGGGGTCGAGCACCACGATGGCGAGGCCCGAATTGGACCCGCCGCCGCCGAGCAGGCTGAACCCCGCGACCGTGATCACGTCCGAGACGCCGGGCGTCTCGTGCAGCATGCCCGCGACCCGGTCCAGGACCTGCTCGGTCCGGTTCAGCGAGGCTGCGCTGGGAAGCTGGACGTTGACGAAGAAGTAGCCGGCATCCTCGGAGGGCAGGAAGGCTGTCGGCAGCGTGCGCAGCGCCAGGGCCGAGCCCGCGAAGACCAGCAGCAGGGCGCCGGCCACGACGCCCATGCGCCGTGCCAGCCGGCCGACGAGGCGCCCGTATCCTCCACGCGTCCGCTCGACCAGCCGGTTGAAGGCGCCCAGCGGCCCGCGGCGCGAGGGCTGGTGCCCCGGCCGCAGGATCAGCGCGCACAGCGCCGGGCTCAGCGTCAGCGAGACCATCCCCGAGATCAGGAAGCTGACCGTGATGGTGACCGCGAACTGGCGGTAGATCTGGCCGGTGATGCCCGGCAGGAAGGCCACCGGCACGAAGACGGCGGCCAGCACCAGCGTGGACGCGACGATGGGGCCCGTCACCTGCTGCATCGCGCGCGAGGCGGCTCCCGCGGGGTCCAGCCCGGGCTCCTCCTCCATCACGCGGTGGACGTTCTCGACCACCACGATGGCGTCGTCCACCACCAGCCCGATGGCGAGGACCAGGGCGAAGAGGCTGATCGTGTTGGCGCTGTAGCCCATCACGAGCAGCACCGCGAAGGTGCCGATCAGCGAGACGGGGATCGCCAGCGTCGGGATCAGCGTCGAGCGCAGGTCCTGCAGGAACAGGTAGGTGACCGCCACCACCAGGACGAAGGTGATGGCCAGCGTCAGCACGATCTCCTCGATGGTGGCGACCACGAAGCGCGTCGTGTCGAAGACGATCGCGTGCTCCAGCCCCTGGGGGAAGCGCTGGGCCAGCCGCTCGACCTCGGCCCTGACGCTGTTCGCGACGTCCAGCGCGTTAGCATCCGGCGACTGGTAGACCACCAGCGTCGCGGAGGGGCGGCCGTTCAGCTTGGCCGAGGCCGTGTAGGTCTGCGCACCCAGCTCCACGTCGGCGATGTCGCGTACGCGCACCAGGGCGCCGCCCTCGCCCGCGCGCACCACCACGTCCCGGAAGGATTCGGCGTCGTCCAGCCGACCCTGGGCCAGAACGGTGAGCTGCTGGCGCTGGTCGTCCCCGATGGGCGGCGCGCCGATCTGCCCGGCCGGCGCCTGGACGTTCTGCGCGTTCAGCGCGGCGATCAGATCGTCCGCGGTGACGCCCAGGGCCGCCATACGGTCGGGATACATCCACACGCGCATGCTGTAGGTCTGCGCGCCCAGCACCTGGGCCTCGCCCACGCCCGCGATGCGCGTGATGGCGTCGCGCATGTTCAGGTTGGCGTAATTGCTGATGAACAGCGCATCGTACCGGTCGTCGGGCGAGTAGAGGTTCACGGAGAGCAGCATGTTCGAGGACTGCTTGCGCACCGTGACGCCCTGGCGCGCAACCGCCGAGGGAAGGCTCGCATTGGCGAGCTGCACCCGGTTCTGCACGTTGATGGACGCGAGATCCGGGTCGGTTCCGACCTCGAAGCTGACCGTCAGGCTGTAGGTTCCGGCATCCGAGCTGGTCGAGGACATGTAGAGCATGCCGTCGACGCCGTTGACCTGCGCCTCGATCGGGGCGGCGATCGTCTCGGCCACCACCTGCGCGTTGGCGCCGGGGTAAGAGGCGCTGACCTGCACCGCGGGCGGCGTGATCGGCGGGAACTGGGCGACCGGGATCACGCGCAGCGCCAGCAGCCCCGCGACCACCAGGACCAGCGAGATCACGATGGCCAGGTTCGGCCGGCGGATGAAGATCTGCGAGAACATGGGATCCGCCTCAGCCCGCGCCGCCGCTGGAGCCCGACCCGCCGGTTCCGCCGCCCGCGCCGCCAGCGCCGCCGGTGCCCGGGCCGCTGCCGCCGCCGGGCTGGGCGCCGCCGCTGGTGCCCGAGCCCGTCCCGGTGCCGTCCTGCTGCGGGTTCGCGGGCGGGTTCGCCGTCTCGGCATTGCCGAGCGCGCCCGGGGGGCTCTGCGGGCCGGCGCCGCCTGTCGCGGCGGGTCCGGCCTGGGTGCCCTCGGTCGCGCCCGCCGCGGCGGTCGAGGGTGGCTGGGCGGGCACCGGGGTCACCGGCGCCCCGGCGCGCGCCTTCTGCTGGCCCTCGACGACGATGGTCTCGCCCGCGGCCAGGCCCTGCTCGACCGCAAAGACGCCGCCGGACTGCGCGCCGAGCGTGAGCCGCCGGGGCTGCACCACGTTGCCGGGACCCAGAACCAGCACGTAGGCGCCCTCGCGGTCGCGCTGGACGGCGCTGACGGGCACCACCGGACTGCGCGCGACGCGCTCGGGACGAACCATGACGCTCGCATACTGGCCCGGCAACAGCAGCCGGTTCGGGTTCGGGAACAGCGCCCGGACCTGGATGGTCCCGGTGCGGGGATCGACCCGGTTGTCCAGGAACTCGACCCGGCCGGGATGACCGTAGAGATCCCCCGTGGCGAGCCGCAGCGTCGGCACGAAGCGCTCCACCAGCTCGGCCGGGGCGCTGGCGCCTGTCTCCTGCATGATCTGGAGGACCTGGCGGTCGCTGACCGCGAAGGTCACGCGAATGGGATCCAGGCGGATGACGGTGGCCAGCACGCCGGTCTGCGGCGTGACCAGGTTGCCGGGCGTGATGGCAGTGGCGCCGATGCGCCCGGCGATGGGGCTGGTGATCCGCGTGTAGGACAGGTTCAGCTCGGCCTGCTGGAGCTGGGCCTGCGCGGCCAGCACGTCGGCCTCGGCCGAGGCCTGTGCGGCGCGCGCCTGCTCGAGCGTCGCCTCCGCGACGTTGCCGCGGGCGCCCAGCGCCTCGGCCCGGGCGGCAGCCTGCTCGGCTTCGCGGAGCTGGGCCTGGGCACGGGCGAGCTGGGCCCTGGCGGCGGTGCGCTGGGCCTCGTAGGGCGCAGGGTCGATCACGTAGAGAAGCTGCCCTTCGGCCACATCGGCGCCTTCCTGGAAGGCGACCTGCTGCACCGTGCCTTCGACCCGGGGGCGCGCCTCGAAGGTGGCGACGCTCTCGATCCGGCCGACGAACTCGGCCGAGGGCGCGACCGAGCCCGTCTCCACCGGGGCCACCGTCACCGCGGGCGGCGGCGCGCCCGGCGGGGCCACCTGTGCCGTCGCGCCGCCGGCCAGGAGGCCGGCCGCGAGGATCGCACCGGCGGCGCGGGCCGGAAGGGCTGCGAGGCGTGCGGCAGGCTTCGAGGGCGGAGTCGGCATGGTCGTTCCCGTGGGCGGTCGCGCCCGCCAAGCGGGGCCAAGGCCGCAACAGCTCGGGCGGACGAAGGGCACGCGGGATACGCCGCCGCCACGTCCCTACCCCGCGGTCGGGCAGGGGATCTGTCCCAAAGGCATAGGGCAAGCGTTGATGCCGGCCGCCGGCCCGTTCTCCCCTTGAAGAAGGGGCGTCGCTGCGGGGATCGGATGGACCGGCGGGCGGGACGATGAAGCGGGGCGTGAACCTGGTGCTGGCCGGCGGCAATGCGCTCGGCGCCTTCCAGGGCGGCGGCTACGCGGCGCTGGACGCGGCCGGGATTTCGCTCGACTGGGTGGTCGGCACCTCGATCGGGGCCGTGCACGGAGCCGTGATCGCCGGCAACCGGCCGGAGGACCGGGTGCCGCGCCTGCGCCGCCTGTGGGAGCTGCTGGCCCAGCCGGCCCCCGGCCCCGAGGGCGCCATGCTCTGGCCCGTCCCGGACGCGCTGGCGCGGCTCGGCGGCCTTGCCCGGACGGCGCTGCTCGGGCGGCCCGCCGCCTTCGTTCCGCGCCTTGCGACCTGGCCCGCGATCCCGTCCTCGGCCGCGGGGCAGGTCGGGTACTTCGATCTGGCGCCGCTGGCGCGCACGCTCGAGGACCTCGTGGATTTCGATCTGCTGAACGCGGGGCCCGTACGCCTGACCATCGTCGCGACCGACCTGGAGACCGGCGAGCGCGTCCTGTTCGACAGCCGCAGGCGTCCTATCGGCCCCGAGCACGTGATGGCAAGCGCCGCCTTCATCCCGGAGTTCCATCCGGTGGAGGTCGAGGGCCGGCTGCTCGGCGATGGCGGCTTCAGCGCGAACCTGCCGGTGGACATCGTCCTTGACGAGGATCCCGGCGACGAGACGCGCCTGTGCTTCGCGCTCGACCTGTTCCCGGCCGAGGCGCCGCGGCCGGATTCCCTGATGGCGGCGGCCAACCGCAGGCAGGAGCTGTTCTTCGCGAACCAGACGCGCACGGTGCTCGACCTCTACGGCCGGCTGTTCGCCGCGCGCGCACATGGCGCGGGCCGGCACCGGGTGATGCTGATGACCTGCCCGCCCGGGGGCGAGGAGGGGGCACCCCGCAGCTTCGATTTCGTCGCGGCCTCGGTCGCCCGCCGGTGGCGGGCCGGCGAGCGCGCGATGGAGGAGGCCCTGCGGCGTGCCGCCGGCCCCGGCAGCGGCGCGCCGCTGGAGATCGAGCGGGTGGCGGCGCCCTGAAACCGCGAGCGCCGGGCCTTCCGCGCCACCCGCGCCGGCTGTAGGGTGCCGGGGATGACGGCACCGGATCCCTCCACCCTCGCATCGCGCCTGCGCGCCGGCGACCGCCGGGCGCTCGCGCGCGCCATCACGCTGGTGGAATCGGCGCGGCATGACCATCGGCCGGCTGCCGAGGCGCTGCTGGCCGAGCTGCTGCCCCATGCCGGCAACTCGGTCCGGCTCGGCATTTCGGGCGTGCCGGGGGTCGGGAAGTCCACCTTCATCGAGGCCTTCGGCCTGCACCTGATCGGCCGCGGACACCGTGTCGCCGTTCTGGCGGTCGATCCCTCGTCCCAGCGCACGGGCGGGTCGATCCTCGGCGACAAGACGCGCATGGAGAACCTGTCCCGGCACGAGGCCGCCTTCATCCGCCCCTCGCCCTCGGGCGGGACGCTGGGCGGCGTCGCGCGCCGCACGCGGGAGGCCATGCTGGTCTGCGAGGCCGCGGGCTTCGATGCGGTGCTGGTCGAGACCGTCGGCGTCGGCCAGTCCGAGACGGCGGTGGCCGACATGGTCGACCTCTTCATGCTGCTGCTGCTGCCGGGCGGCGGGGACGAGCTGCAGGGCATCAAGAAGGGGATCGTCGAGCTGGCCGACCTGATCGTCGTGAACAAGGCCGACGGCGCGCTGGAATCGGCGGCCCGCCACGCGGTGGCCGAGTACCGCCACGCGCTGGCCCTGCTGCGCCCCCCGGTCTCGGGCTGGCGCGTGCCGGTGATGAGCTGCTCGGCGACCGAGGGGCGCGGCATCGCCGAGGTCTGGGAGACGGTGGAGCGCTACCGCGCCCAGCTCGGCGCCTCGGGCGCCATCGCCGAGCGCCGCGCCGGCCAAGCCCGGGCCTGGATGTGGTCCGAGATCCAGGAGACGCTGTTGGAGGCCTTCCGAGCCCAACCCGCCGTTCGGGCCGATCTCGCCGGGATCGAGGTTCAGGTGGGGGACGGCCGCCTGGCGCCCGCGGCCGCCGCGCGGCGCCTGCTTGCGGAATTCCTCGCCGCACGGGGCTGAGGCCTGGCGGCCGGGAATCGGGAGCGGGAAGGGGCGGCCCGTCTCGGAAGTGTCTCTCCGGCCCCGGTCCCAGGATGGTCATTCTCGTCGCGGCGGCCGGCGATCTCCGTTCGGCCGGTGTTGGGCCGGGCTGGCTAGTCCATGGTTTCGCCCGCCCTGTCGGCAAATGGAGACGGTCGTCCCATTGCCTTCCTCGATCGTGACATCGGCTCCGATCTGCCACGCCATCTTGCGGACCAGCACCAGTCCGACGCCGGCCCTGGAGTCGCATCTTCCGGCGCTCAGGCCGATGCCGTCGTCGTGCACGATTATCTCATCCCAGATCCCCCGCCCCCTGAGGGCGACGGAAACGGTTCCGGGCCGATCCTCCGGAAACGCGTGCTTCAAGGCATTGACGACCAGTTCGGTGACGATGGTGCCCATGGACAGCGCCGTCTCGGGGTCGACGGGCTCGATGTCGTCAGCCTCCACCGAAACGAGGAGATCGGCCCGCGCGAGATCAGCCAGGCGCCGGCAGAGCGAGGAAAGATATCGCCCCGGCTGGACCGTGGAGGGAGCTCCCTCGCCGAACAGCAGTTCGTGGACCAGGGCCATGGCGTGGATCCGTCCGAGGACATCGATCAGCGGCGCCCGGGCCGCCGGATCCGCCCGGCGCAGCTTGAGGCGGATCGAGCTGACGATGGCCTGGAAGTTGTTCCTGACGCGATGGTGGACCTCGGCCAGAAGGGCCTGGTTGTCGCGAAGGATCTGGGCAATCCGGGCGTTCGCCGCGAGAAGCTGCGAGTTCTGCTCCTCGACCTGCACCGCGAGTCCCTCCAGCTCCTCGTAGGACAGGTGCAGGGCCTGCTCCGCCTCCCCGCGTTCGCTGTCCGCGCGGCCCATGGTCCGTCGAAGCTCGTTCTCGCGCCGTGCCGCCTCGGCGAGCTGGCGGCGCAGGCCGGCAGCCTCGGCTTCCAGCTCCCGGACGCGGTCCTGCAGGGGCCGCAGGCGCGCCGTCAGCTTCAGGATGGTCCGGTTCCGCTGGGCCACCAGGGTCCGCAGGCGGGCCGTCTGTGTCCTGGACCCGGACGCCTCGTCAGGGAGCGATTCTGTCATGGCCCGGAAATCGGCGCACCGGCCCTGTCGGGGCCGTCCGAACGCCCTGGACGAGCTAGCCCGGGGCCTTCGCGCCGGGTCCTTTGCCTGGTTGATACCTCGTCCGCCAACAGCGGCCCCGGCCGATCGTCCCAGCGCGGAAGGATGAGTCTCCTGGATTGCCCCAGGAGGGTCTTCAGGTCGGATCCGGGCGCTGTGCCATTCAGTCTTTCGGCACGCGCATCGCGATCGATCGGCACGAAGGCATCCATGGCTCACGCCAGCCAGATCAGGGAGCCTCGCGCGCCTGTCCACGCTCCCTGTCCAGATGCTCGTGCGCCAGACGCAGGGTCTCGAGCAGGTTGGTCAGGACCCTCTCGGCACGTGCGGCCGCCTCGTCATGGCCGTCGCGGACAAGTTCCGCGATGATCTCGCGCTGGCGGGCGACCCGGGCCTCGCCCTCCGCGACGTGACGCGCAGCCTGCTGGATCGCGGTCTCGGATGGGGCCATCGAGCACCCCCAGGCCATCGATGCCTGCCAGATTTCGGGCGAACATCATACGTCCCCCGAGACCATTCTGTCCCCGGCGCATCGGGGCTGAATGCAGGTCGCCGAACTGCCGGCTCCCGGCCCCGCGCAAGCCTTCCCCGGGCTTGTCGCCCGGGGAAGGCGGTTCCGCGGGATCTACTGCGGGACGACGAGACCCAGGAAGGGGGCAGGGGGCTTGTCCTTGGTCCCGGTCGGCGGCGGGACCTTGTGGCTGACGGGCGCCAGGCTCTTCAGATAGGCCGCCAGCGCCTCTGCGTCGCCGTCGGTCAGCGCGGCGTAGGAGCGCCAGGGCATCGCCGGCGCGAGCTGCCGCCCGTCCGGGCGGATGCCGGTGCGCACGGCCCGCACGATGTCGGCTTCGGTCCAGGAGCCGAGCCCGGTCTCGGCGTCGGGCGTCAGGTTGGGCGGGTAGAAGATCCCGAGATCCGGGATGCCGAACCCCAGCGGCGATCCCGCCAGGTGCAGCTTCGGGTCCGGCATGCCGGCCATGGCGCCGCTGGTGTGGCAGCCCTGGCAATCCATGATCTGGGCGAGGTATTCGCCGCGCCTCACGAGGTCCTGGGATCCGGCCGCGGGCGCGGCAAGAAGACAGGCCAGACCGAGTGCGGCCGCTGCAAGGGTTCTCATGACGTGGCTCCCTGAATGTCGAGGTCGTTTCTCTTCGGGCGGCTGTCCGGGGGTGCAGGGTTCGGGCCCGGAATCCCTTGCCCGAACCCAGCCGCCCCTCGCCGCTTGCCTGGAGATCCTATGCCAGTTGTCCGGATGTGAGATAGGTCGCGCAGGGCGTAGGGCGGGGCCGCCCGGCCGTGTTAGCGTGGATCCCTGACCGCATCAGGGGAGGGTGGCATGGAGGTCTGGCTCTCGCTGGCGGGCGTTCTGGCGACGCTCGCGATCGGCGCCGCGAGCCCGGGGCCCAGCTTCGTGATGGTCGCGCGCACGTCGGTCGCCCATTCCCGGCGCCACGGGATCGCCGCCGCGCTCGGCATGGGAACCGGCGGGGTCGTCTTCGCGACGCTGGCGGTGCTCGGCCTGACGGCCCTGCTGGCGCGGGTCGAATGGCTCTATCTCGGGGTTCGGCTGCTCGGCGGCGCCTATCTGCTGTATCTCGGCTGGCGGATCTGGCAGGGCGCGGGCGAGCCGCTGCGCATGGCGGGCGGCGGTGACGGCCCTCCGGTTCCGGTCCTGCAATCCTTCTGGCTGTCGCTGGGAACCCAGCTCAGCAACCCCAAGACCGCGATCTTCTATGCCAGCATCTTCGCGGCCCTGCTGCCCGTCGGCGCGCCCCCCTGGGCCTGGGCGGTCCTTCTGCCGATGGTCTTCGCCATCGAGGCCGGCTGGTACACGCTTGTGGCCGTCGCCTTCTCGGCGGCGGGGCCCCAGGCGGTCTATCTCCGCGCCAAGACCTGGCTCGACCGCGCGGCCGCGGCGGTGCTGGGGCTGCTCGGCCTGCGTCTCGTGACCGAAGCCTTCAGATAGGGACGGCAGGGAGCGACCGGCCGCGCGTGACCGGGAGAGGACGGAACCGCGACAGGTGCGCATTCCCTGTCGCGGGCGCCTTGACGGCGTGCCCGGCCTTCCCTATAAACGCGGCTCCGCCGGCCGGGCCCCCGTCCGGCAACCGGTTCATTGTGACAAGGACCTTTCCCATGGCACGACGTTGCGCCGTGACCGGCAAGGGCGTGATGTATGGCAACAACGTCAGCCACGCCAACAACAAGACCCGCCGCCGCTTCGAACCCAACCTTCAGGAAACCTCGTTCCTGAGCGAGGTCCTGGGCCGTTCGGTTCGGCTGCGCGTGTCGACCAACGCGATCCGCACCATCGAGCACAAGGGTGGCCTCGACGCCTTCATGGCGGATGCCAAGGCGGTCGAGCTCTCGGCCGACGCCCGCAAGGTGAAGCGCGCGATCGAGAAGCGCCTGGCGGCCCGCGCCACGGCCTGACCCCGCACGGCCCTCGGGCCGTCCTGGGATCGCTTCCGGTTTTCAGCGAAGCGCCCGGCCTCCGGCTGGGCGCTTTCGCATATCCGGACGCCTGCGCGGTCAGGCCGTGAACCTGTGCCTCCGCCACGCCCCACCCCACCCTCGGCCCTTGGTTCGGCCGGCGGGCGCCGGTATGCTCGCGCCGCGTTCCCTTGCACCATGCGGCCGGCCATGAAGAAGCATCCCGACTATCCCAACCTGTACGTGATCGACCACCCGCTGATTCAGCACAAGCTGACGCATATGCGGGACCGGCAGCGTTCGACCAACGGGTTCCGCACGCTGCTGAAGGAGATCTCTCTGCTGATGGGCTACGAGATCACCCGGGACCTCCCGTTGACGACGGAGCGGATCGAGACCCCGCTGGCGCCCCTGGACGCGCCCGTGATCGCCGGCAAGAAGGTGGCCGTGGTGCCTGTGCTGCGGGCGGGGCTGGGCATGGCCCAGGGCCTGCACGAGCTGATGCCTTCGGCCCGCGAGGGACATATCGGCCTCTACCGCGACGAGGAGACCAAGAAGCCCGTCGAGTACCTCGTCAAGCTGCCGGAGGCCGAGGGGCGGCTGTTCATCCTGGTGGACCCGATGCTGGCGACCGGCCATTCCGCCGTTCACGCCTGCGACGTGCTGAACCGCCACGGGGTCGAGGACCAGAACATCCGCTTCATGGCGCTGGTGGCCGCGCCCGAGGGCGCGCGCGTCTTCAGCGCCGCGCATCCCGAGGTCAAGGTCTTTTGCGCCTCGCTGGACAGCCACCTGAACGAGATGGCCTACATCGTCCCCGGGCTGGGCGACGCGGGCGATCGCATGTTCGGGACGAAGTAGCCGCGCGCTACCACAGCCATTCGGCGACCCATCGCTGATGGGCGCTGAGGCCGGGCAGGTCGGGGAACAGCTTTCCCGATTCGACGCCGAGCCGGTTCAGGTGCTTCAGGATGCCGAGCCGCGCGGGGCCGCGGATCTGGATGCGGATCACGTTCAGGCCGGCCTTCTCGGCGAGGTCGGGGAAAGAGGTCGGCGAGAGCCGGGCCTGGAAGCTGAACAGCCCCTCCTGGGACGAGATCCGGGACGAGATGATGGGCGGGCTGAACAGCATGACCGTGTCGGGCTCGGATGGCCTGTCGGCGCCGATCATCCCCTCTCCCTGGGGCCGCATGGCCGCGATGGCGTCCAGCGGCAGGGTCAGGCGCGGCGAATCCGGGTTGTCGCTGACCTGCCAAGCGAAGACGTAGGCGTCGCACCAATCGGCCACGGGCTGGTAGGTCCTGCGCTGGCTGACCGCGAAATAGAGCGCGATCAGCGGGTTGCGGGTCCAGTCCAGCAGGCGCGTGGGCAGGTGATGGTGCTGGGCCACCGCAAGCCAGTTCAGGTGCTGCTGGGGCACGGCCTCCAGGAAGGGAAGCGCCTGGCGCTTGAAGGCCTCGACCAGCCGTTCCTCGTAGTCCCAGAGCGACAGGCGCTGCTCCAGGCCCTGGTCGGCGCGGATCCGCCGGTTCCGTTCCCAGGACCGCACGATGCTGGGCTTCATGTCCTCAACGGGATCCTTGGCGCCGCGGAAGTTCACGGTGTACTCGGCGAGCCCGGCGATCAGCTCCACATAGTCGACGAGGTTCTCCACCCGCTCCGTCCGCATGCGCAGTCCTTTGCTCCCCGGCATTCCTCGTGCCTCCGGACAACAGGGGCCGGACCGGGGTGCTGCGCCGGCCCGTCCGGCATAGGCCGGCATGGCAGGAGCGGCGCAGGAGGAGGGATGACGGCGGCTCTGCGATGGGATAACGCTGGCGTCTGCCCGCCGGGTCGGTCACGTGCCGGCCCGCCAGCCAGGATCCCCGACCGGAACCCCGACCGGAACCCCGCCCGGAAGCCATCATGACCGCATTCCCGATCTTCGACGGCCATAACGACGTGCTCCTGCGCCTGCTGCCCAAGGGAGGCGGGGCGGCCCGGGCCTTCGTCGCGGGCGACGGCGAAGGGCATCTGGACCTGCCGCGCATGCGCAAGGGCGGCTTCGCCGGCGGCCTCTTCGCCGTGTTCCTGCCTTCCCCGGACTTCGGCCACGTCGATCACCTGATGCGGCAGGCGACCTACGACGTGCCGCTGCCGCTGCCGCTCGACCCCGCCGCCGCGCGGCCGGTGGCGGAAGCCATGGCGGCGATCCTGTTCCGGATCGAGCGCGAGGCGGCCGGCGCCGTCCGGATCTGCCGCACGGCGGCCGAGATCCGGCAGAGCATCCGGGACGGCGTGCTCGCCACCGTTCTGCATTTCGAGGGCGCCGAGGCGATCGACACCTCCCTGGACGCGCTGGAGGTCTGGCATGCGGCCGGGCTGCGCTCCCTGGGGCTGGTCTGGAGCCGGCCCACGGCCTTCGGCCACGGCGTTCCCTTCCGCTATCCCTCATCGCCCGATACCGGCGACGGCCTAACAGAGGCGGGCGTGCGGCTGGTCCGGGCCTGCAACGAGAAGCGGATCCTGGTCGACCTCTCGCACCTCAACGAGAAGGGGTTCTGGGACGTGGCGCGCATCAGCGACGCGCCGCTGGTGGCGACCCATTCCAACGCCCATGCGCTGTCCCCGCACGCCCGCAACCTGACGGACGACCAGCTCGCCGCGATCCGCGAGAGCCGGGGCATGGTGGGCGTCAACTTCGCGACCTCCTTCATCCGCCCCGACGGACGCATGGATGCCGCGACGCCGCTCGATCAGCTCCTGCGCCATTTCGACCATCTGGTCGAGAAGGTCGGAATCGATGGCGTCGGCTTCGGGTCCGACTTCGACGGCGCCACGGTCCCCGACGAGATCCAGGACGTGACAGGCCTTCCGGCCGTGGTCGAGGCGCTGCGCCGCCACGGCTGGGACGAGCCGAGCCTGCGCAAGCTCTGCTGGGAGAACTGGGTCTCCGTGCTGGAGCGGACCTGGGGCGGCTGAGCGGGCCGCTGAGGGGGGCGCTCAAGGAGGGGCCGAGGGGGCGGGCCAGGGCGCCCTGCGCTCAGGGCCGCGCGACGGCTGCGGCCCCCGCCCTGCTGCGCCGGGCCGGCCCGATCTGGTCGCTGATGGTCTTCTGTAAGGGCCGGATCCGCGGGGCGCTCGGCCGGGGCATGCCTTCGGAAGTCCATGCCGGCCATGCGGGTGGCACTCCTGCCGCTCCGGCGTCCTCGCGCTCGGCCTCTCGTCCCCGGGTGGCGGGGCCGTACCTCAGGCCCGCCCGGCCTCGAGCGGGCGGTCCGGCAGAGAGCGGTCCGGACGCGCCGCCTCCGCCGGCGGCGCGTCCTCCGCGGGGCGCTGGGCCACCGGGCGGACCGAGTCCCGTGCGACCAGCGGACTGTCCATCTTCACCTGCAGCAGGCGCGGCGCGCGGCCGTGGATCGCATCGGCGACCAGATGCTCCACCGCCCAGCGGCCCATCTCGTAGTTCGGCAGCAGCACGGTGGTCAGGGCCGGACGCACGTGCTGGGCGATCTCCTGGTCATCGTAGCCCATCACGGCGACGTCGGTCGGGATGCGCAGGCCCAGCTCCTTCAGCGCCTCGTAGCAGCCCACGGCCATCAGGTCGTTGGCGCAGAAGATCGCCGTCGGCGGCCGCTTCTCGCGCATCAGGGACAGGGTGTGCGCGTAGCCGGTGCTGGGCGACCAGTCGCCGTCGCGCACCAGCGCGGGATCGAAGGGCAGGTCGGCCGTCGCCAGCGCCTGGCGGTAGCCCTTGAAGCGGTCCCGCGCCGCGTCCATCCAGGGCTCGCCGTTGATGAAGCCGATGCGCCGGTGGCCGGCCTGGATCAGGTGCTCGGTCGCGGTATGGCCGCCCGCGACCTCGCCCGGGACGACGGAGGGAAGGGCGCGCGCGCCGTCGTAGCAGTTCAGCAGCACGGTCGGCACAGCGCCCAGGAGCGCCGGCACCTCCACCTTGCGCGTGAAGATCGTCGAGTAGACGACGCCGACCAGAGCCGGGTTGGCGACCAGGGCGCGCAGCACCTGCTCCTCCAGCTCGGAATCGCCCCGCGTCGCGAAGACCGCGAGCACGCAGTCGTGCTCCCAGGCCGCGTCGCGCGCGCCGTCCACCGACTGGACCGGATGGGGGCTGGTGGAGATCTCGTCGACGAGATAGCCGATCAGCGTCCTCGCGACCGGTCCCGACGGGGGGAGCGGCTCGCGCCCGCGCGGGCCGAGCTGGTAGCCGATCTCCTGGGCTGCGGCCCGGACTCGCCGGCGTGTCGCTTCCGAGATGCGCGCGCCGGTCATGTTGTTCAGCACGAGGGAGACGCTGGACTGGGACACGCCGGCCAGCTTCGCGACGTCGATCATGGTCGGCCGCCGGCGGCGGCGATCATCGTTCAACTCCCGTGTCCTCCCTCGACGTTCACGGCCGCGATTCTAGGGGAGGCGGCGGATCCCGTCATCCCGGCTTCCCTGCTAATAATTAGCACCTGCCCCTCCACGTTCGGATGAGCCGCCGGACAAGAGTTTGCGTGGCCCTGTGGCTGGGCCTGCAAATCACTTTAGCAACTATTGACTGCTCAAATTAGCTGTGCAAGCGTTCGCTGCAGCGACAGTCAGTCGCGCAAGCAGACCGGCAAAAGCCGGCGGAGACGCGGTCTCGCACAGGAGGATCCACCCGATGATCAAGCATCCGCTGCGCATCCTGACCATGGGGCTGGCGCTCACGGCGGCGACGCTCGCCGCCGCCGCCGCCCAGGACCTGCCGAAGATGAAGCAGAAGCAGGCCTACAAGGTCGGCTTCGCGCAGACCGAGAGCAACAATCCCTGGCGCATCGCCCAGACCGAGAGCATGAAGGCCGAGGCGCAGAAGCAGGGCTGGCAGCTCGTCTACACCGACGCCGCCGGCTCGGCCGCCAAGCAGGTCGCCGACGTCGACAGCATGATCGCCCAGGGCGTCGACCTGATCTTTCTCGCCCCGCGCGAGGAGAAGCCCCTGGTGGCCGCGGTGATGAAGGCCAAGCGGGCCGGAATCCCGGTGATCCTGCTGGACCGCCGCGTCGACGAGACCCAGGCCAAGCCCGGCCGCGACTACGTCACCTTCATCGGCTCCGACTTCATCGACCAGGGGCGCCGTGCGGCCGAGTGGCTGGTCAAGTCCACGGGCGGCAATGCCAAGATCATCGAGCTGCAGGGCACCGTGGGCTCCTCGCCGGCGAACGACCGGCGCAAGGGCTTCGCCGAGGTGATCGCCAAGAATCCCGGCATGCAGATCGTCGCCTCGCAGAGCGGCGACTTCGTGCGCGACAAGGGCCGGCAGGTGATGGAGACGCTGCTGCAGGCGAACCCGCAGGCGACGGCCGTCTACGCCCACAACGACGAGATGGCGATCGGCGCCCTGGCCGCCCTCGAGGCCGCCGGCCGCAAGCCCGGAAAGGACATCACCGTCGTCTCGATAGACGGCACCCGGGATGCCCTGCAGGGGATCGTCGACGGCAAGATCGGGGCGGTGGTCGAGAGCAACCCGCGCTTCGGGCCCAAGGCCTTCGAGACCGCCAGGCGCTATGCCGCGGGGGAGAAGATCGATCCCTGGATCAAGGTTCCCGACAACTTCTACGAGGCCTCGAACGCCGCGGAGTCGGTGGCGAGCGCCTACTGAGCTTCTCTGGTGAAACTGCGGGTGGGCGTCCAGGTGCCCGCCCGCCCCTTTCCGGAAATTCGAGGTCCGCCGTGGTGGACGCCGCGCCCCTGCTGGCCATGCGGGGTATCGACAAGAGCTTCTCCGGGGTTCCCGCGCTCACCGCCGCCGAGCTGACGGTCGGCCGGGCCGAGGTCCACGCCCTGATCGGCCAGAACGGCGCCGGCAAGTCCACCATCATCAAGATCCTGACCGGCGCCCACCGGCCCGACGCCGGGTCCATCCAGTTCGACGGCTCGGCGATCGCCCCGGCGAGCCCGGCCGAGGCCCAGCGCCTGGGCATCAGCACGATCTACCAGGAGATCAACCTGGTGCGGTACCGCTCGGTGGCCGAGAACGTCTTCCTCGGGCGTGAGCCGCGCCGCCTGGGCCTGATCCACTGGTCGCGCATGAACGCGGATGCCGCGGCCCTGCTCCGTCAGTTCGACATCGACGTGGACGTGACGCTCCCGCTCGGGCGCTGCAGCATCGCGGTCCAGCAGATGGTGGCCATCGCCCGGGCGGTCTCGACCGATGCGAAGCTGGTCGTGATGGACGAGCCGACCTCGTCCCTGGACGACCGCGAGGTCGAGGTGCTGTTCGGCGTGATCCGGCGCCTGAAGGCGCGCGGCGTCTCCGTCATCTTCGTGAGCCACCGGCTGGACGAGCTCTATGCCGTCTGCGACCGGGTCACGGTGATGCGCGACGGTCGCACGGTCGCGCAGAGCCGCATGGGAGAGCTCGGCAAGCTCGACCTGGTGATGGCCATGCTCGGCCGCCGCCTCACCGAGAGCGAGGCACGCGGCATCCACGGAACCGAGCGCGCGGGCGGCGCGCCGCTGCTGGAGGTCGAGGGGCTGCGCCGCGGCCACCGCGTGCGCGACGCGGGGCTCTCCGTGCGGCGGGGCGAGGTCGTCGGTCTTGCCGGGCTGCTGGGCTCCGGACGGACCGAGGTCGCGCGCATGCTCTTCGGCGCCGATGCGCCCGAGGGCGGCCTGATCCGCCACAAGGGCGCGCCCGCCCGCTTTCGCGCACCCGGCGAGGCCATCCGGGCGCGCATCGGCTTCAGCTCCGAGGACCGCAAGGCCGAAGGGATCATCCCCGACATGTCCGTGCGCGAGAACATGACGCTCGCCCTGCTGCCGCACCTGGCGCGGGCCGGGGTCGTCGACACCGCGCGCCAGCAGCGCATCGCGGACGAGTTCGTGCGACGCCTCGGCATCAAATGCGCCTCGCCCGAGCAGCGCATCCGCGAGCTCTCGGGCGGGAACCAGCAGAAGGTGCTGCTGGCGCGCTGGCTGTGCACGGATCCCGAGCTGCTGATCCTGGACGAGCCGACCCGCGGCATCGATGTCGGCGCCAAGGCCGAGATTCTGTCCCTGGTCGAGGAACTCGCGGATGGCGGGCTGGGAGTGCTGATGATCTCCTCGGAGCTCGAGGAACTCGTCCAGGGGGCCGACCGCGTCGTGGTGCTCCGCGATGGCCGCAGCGTTGCCGAGCTGGAGGGCGACGCGCTGACCGAGGATGCCGTGATGCACGCCATGGCCGATGGGGGCGAGCCGGCGCCGGGGCGCGCCCCGGCAGCCGCGGCCGGATCGGGGACCGGATCCGGGGGCGTATCCGGGGGCGGCGCGGAGGCCCGCGGTGGCTGAGATCACGCTGCAGAAACGGCCCGGCGAGGCGGCGGCGGTGCGCACGCGGCGGCGCATCAAGGCGCTTGCCCGCGGCTGGGGGGCGCCGCTGGCGCTGGTCCTGCTGCTGGCCTTCAACGTGCTCTTCACGCCCAACTTCCTGACCTGGCAGACCTTCTTCGTGAACCTGACCCAGGTCGCGACCATCGTGATCGTCGCGACCGGCATGACCCTGGTGATCGCGACGGGCGGCATCGACCTGTCCGTCGGCTCGCTGATGGCGATCGCGGGGGCGCTCGCCCCGCTGATCCTGAGCGGGGCGCTGACCGGGCCTCTGGACCCGGGCCTCGCGGTGGCGCTGGCCTTCGTGCTGCCGGTGCTGGCGGCGGGGCTCTTCGGCCTCTTCAACGGGGTGCTGGTCACGCGTTTCGCGATCCAGCCCATCGTCGCGACGCTGGTGCTGTTCATCGCCGGGCGCGGCATCGCCCAGGTGATGACCAACGGCAACCTGCAGACCTTCTCGAACCCGTCCTTCCAGTGGATCGGCCTCGGGCGGATCCTCGGCCTGCCGGTCCAGGCCGTGCTGATGGTGGCGATCGTGGCCCTGGCGGCCTGGATCCTGCGCCGGACCGTGTTCGGGCGCCACGTGCTGGCGACCGGCGGGAACGAGCCGGCCGCGCGCCTGGCCGGCGTGCCGGTGACGGGCGTCAAGCTTGCGGTCTATGCCATCAGTGGCCTGCTCTCGGGCCTCGCGGGGCTGGTGGTGATCGCCATCAATTCCTCGTCCGACGCCAACCTGATCGGACTCGGCATGGAGCTGGACGCCATCGCCGCGGTCGCGGTGGGCGGCACGCTGCTGACCGGCGGCCGGGCCAGCGTCGTCGGCACCCTGCTGGGCGCGCTGATCATCCAGCTCCTGCGCTACACGCTGCTCGCCAACGGCGTGCCGGACGCGGCGGCCCTGGTGGTGAAGGCGGCGGCGATCCTGCTGGCCGTATGGATTCAGCGCCAGGGGGAGGGACGATGACCGCCGATGCGATGGAGCGCCGGCCCGGCGCCGACCGGCGCGCGCGCGTCTGGAGCGGGCTCGCACGGCAGGGCGTGCTGGCCGCGCTGCTGCTGCTGATCCTGTTCGGGGCGCTGCGCTACGAGAACTTCCTCGGCGCCTACAACGTGCTGAGCGTGCTGCGCTACAATTCGATGTTCGCCCTGGTGGCGCTCGGCATGTGCTTCGTGATCATGACCGGGGGCATCGACCTCTCGGTCGGGGCGGTGGCCGCCATGGCCAGCGTCGTCTCGGCGCTGCTGAGCCCCTTGGGCCTGACGCCCGCGCTGCTGGGCGGGGTCGGGGCGGGGCTTCTGGCCGGCCTCCTGAACGGCCTGGTGATCGTCCGGCTCGGCATCCTGCCATTCATCGCGACGCTGGCCACCATGCTGGCGGCCCAGGGCACGGCCCTGCTGCTGGCCGACAACCAGTCGGTCTCCGTCTCCTGGGACGGGCTGTTCGTCGAGCTCGGGCAGGGCGACCTGCTGGGCCTGCCGATTCCGGCGCTGCTCGCAGCCGCAGCCTTCGCTCTGGGCTCCGTCATGCTGAACTACACGGGCTTCGGGCGCACCGTCCTCGCCATCGGCGACAACGAGGAGGCCGCGCGGCTGATGGGCCTGCCGGTCGACCGCGTGAAGCTCGGCGTCTACGCCCTGTCGGGGGCGCTGGCCGGGCTTGCCGGCGTCGTGCTGGCCTCCCAGTTCGGCGCGGGCCAACCTACCGAGGGCATCGGCTGGGAGCTTTTCGCCATCGCCGCGGTGGTGGTGGGCGGGACGCTGCTGACGGGCGGCGTCGGCTCGGTCGGCGCGACGCTCTCGGGCGTCCTGCTGCTCGGCCTGATCTTCAACATCCTGAACTTCGAGAACGGCCGCGGCTCCATCAGCCTGAGCGCCTACTGGCAGTCGGTGGTACGCGGCCTCGTCCTGCTGGTCGTCGTCGTGCTCCAGAGCAGGCTGACGGGACGGCGGGCGAGCTGAACCCATGCCCGATACCAATGGAGTGCGCACCATGCCCGGACGCTACGACGCCGCTGCCCTGGACCGCCTGGCCGAGGACTTCAGGCGCGACAGCTTCGTGATCCTCAGGGAGCATTTCCCTGTGGACAAGCTGAAGGCCTGGGCCGAGGCCTTCCGACCGCTGCTGGACGAGCACATCGCCCGCGAGGGGCATCTGCAGAACCGCGGCAGCGCGCGCTATTACGTGACGCTGCCCTTCCAGGGCATCTTCGCCGATCCCGCGATCTTCGAGGACGAGGACGTCCTGGGGCTCGTCGAGCGCATCGTGGGCAAGGACCCCGTGATGTGCCAGCTCGCCACCGACACGCCGCTCAAGGGCTCGGACTACCAGGAGGTCCACCGCGACACGCCGCCGCTCTTCCCCGAGATCGAGGCGGAGACGCCATCCTACCAGCTCGCCGTGAACTTCCCGCTCTGCGACGTGCCGCCCGAGATGGGGCCCATCGAGATCGCCCGCGGTACCCACATGATGACCCGTGACGAGGGCCTGCGCCGGATCCAGTCCGGCGAGATCGCGCTGGAGCCCTACACCATGCGTCTGGGCGACGTAATGATCCGCGACGTGCGGCACCTGCATCGCGGCACGCCGAACGTGACGGACAATCCCCGTCCCATGGTGGTGATCGGCTACAGCCGGCGCTGGCTGTTCCGGCCCGAGGTGTCGATCACGATCCCGCGCGAGGTGCACGAGCGCCTGTCCCCGCGGGCCAGGCACCTGCTGCGCTACAACCGTGTCGTCGAAACCCTCGACGAGGTCGGCAAGGACGAAAGCTACCAGGCCTTCGCCTTTTGACCGGCGCTCCCGAGGGGGCCGGGCCGGGGACGGGGCAGGGGGCCGCGATCGTCACGATCGCGGCCGGTCCCCTGACCGTCGAGGTGGCGCCGGCGATCGGCGGCTCGATCGCCGCCTTTCACGGATCGGTCGCGGGGCGGCGCATGGACTGGCTGCGCCCCGTGACGGCCACAGGCCTCGCCCGGGGCGACCCGCTGAGCATGGCGAGCTTTCCCCTGGTGCCATTCTGCAACCGCATCCGCGACGGCCGCTTCGACTTCGACGGGCTGGGCGTCCACCTGCCGCGCAACTTCGCGCGCTCGCCCCATGCCATCCACGGGCAGGCCTGGCAGATGCCATGGACGGTCGAGGATGCGGCGGCGGGCCGGCTTGCACTCGTCCTGGACCACCCGCCCGGCGCCTGGCCCTGGCGCTTTCGCGCGCGCCAGACATTCGCCCTGGATCCTGACGGGCTCAACATCGGCCTCGCCGTCGAGAACAGGGGAGACCGGCCCATGCCCCTGGGCTTCGGACATCATCCCTATTTCCCGCGTACGCCGCAGGCGAGCGTGACAGCGTCGGTGGACGCCATCTGGTCGACCGATGCCGAGGTGATGCCGACGCTGCTCGAACGCAACGAGGTGGTGGAGCGGCTGGGCCACGGGCTGCCGGTCGCGGCCTGGGTCCTCGACAACAACTTCACGGGATGGGACGGACGGGCGGAGATCCGGTGGCCCGAGCGCCGCGCCGGGCTGCGCCTGAGCGCGGGCGAACCGTTCCGGTTCCTCGTCGCCTATACCCCCGCGGACGAGGATCTCTTCGTGGTGGAGCCCGTCAGCAACTGCACGGACTGGCTGAACCTGCGCCAGCTTGGCCCCGGTAGCGTCGGCGGCACGGTGCTCCCTGCCGGCGGCCGGATTGAAGGCTCGATTCGGCTGGAGCCCTTCGTCCTGGGGTGAGGGCCGGGGGCGGGACGGTGGGGCAGGGGCCCGGGGCTTCTGGCGGGGCTGGCCGGGATGTGGCGCGGCAGTCCAGGATCGTTGCAGATCCGCAACAGTTAATTATTCCTTAACCATGGGGATCATGGAAGGGCTCGCGCCGGGCCGGCGCGGGTTTCATCCTCCGCATGTCGTCGCTCCGCGGCGCGCAGAGTTTAGAAGAGGATGGAACCGATGAACCGTATCTCACTCGCCCTCGCCGCCGGTGCCATCGCGCTCGGTGCCGCTGGCGCGGCCCAGGCCCAGTCAACCATGACCACGTTGACCAGCCCCGACGCCAGCGCGGGCATCTACGTCCGCGGCAGCCTTGGCTATTCCTGGTCCGCCCAGGACGAGATCGACTATTCGCCGCTCTGGGGCTTGGGCGTGGGATATCGGCTCAACCGGAACCTGCGCGCCGACGTCACCATCGACTGGCGTGACCGCTACATCGTCGAAGGCGACACTTTCGATTCCAAGATCGACAACAAGGCGTTCATGCTGAACGTCTACTACGACCTGGAGCAGCTCCCGGTCGTTTCTCTTCCGGCGGGCTTCAAGCCGTATGTGGGCGCGGGCGTCGGCCTCAGCCGGGTCGAGGTCAACGACCAGCTCATCACGCCGGAAGACGGCGTCTTCGGCGACGACGAGTACAATTTCGCCTGGCAGGCGATGTTCGGTGTCGGATATCAGGTGACCCCGAACCTTTCCGCGGATGTCGGCTACCGCTATGCGCGGCTGGGCGACGTGCAGGCGACCTCGCCCCTGGGCGACATCGACAGCAAGCTGAACGTCCACGAGGTCGTCCTTACCGTCCGGTACGGTTTCTGACCAAAGCGGGGCCGGCCGTCGCCGCACGGCCGGCCCCGCCCGGTGCTCCTGCCGTCTTCCCGCCGGGAATCGGGCGCGCCCGCCAGGATCCGGACACGGTTGTGACAACTCGGGCCCACCGCGCATAGCCCGGTGTACGGGACAGCTGTCCAATGTATACATCAATGCGGGTGATGGTTCGGCGCGATCTTGCGAACGGTCGCCGCTGACTTGGAGCCGGATCATGATACTGATCGTGGAAGACGAGCCCCTGATCGCCATGGCCTACCGTCTGGTTGCCATGGAGTGCGGTCTGCAGGTGTCCCAAAGCGCGGAGGACTCGGTCACCGCGCTG
The DNA here is from genome assembly GCF_017355985.1 of Arenibaculum pallidiluteum. Classification (GTDB taxonomy): domain Bacteria; phylum Pseudomonadota; class Alphaproteobacteria; order Azospirillales; family Azospirillaceae; genus Arenibaculum; species Arenibaculum pallidiluteum. Next base: position 20,169 of record NZ_JAFIQU010000017.1, on the reverse strand, counting down.
CGCCTTGCGCGGGCGAACCCACCGGCCATCGCGATCATCGACCTGCGGCTCGCCGACGGGCCTACGGGCGACCGGCTCGCCCTGACCCTTCACGCCGAGCTCGGCGTCGTGCCGCTGTTCGTCACCGGGACGCCCGACCTGCTGAGTGATGCCGCGAAATCCATCGCGGCAGCCGTCCTTGTGAAGCCCGTTTCCCACGAGCGCCTCTCCCGCGTCCTGCTGGCGACGGCCCAGTGCCTGGCCGATCGCCGGGTCGAAGAGGCTGTCGCCTGAGGCGGCCGCGCCGGGCCCCATGTCCCGGCAGCATTCTTCCCCATTTTCCTGTGCGCATTTCCCCGGGCCGAGGCCGCGGCCTCACGCGGACGGCCGCGCCGGCTAAGCGCGCTCCGCACCCGCGGCAAGTGGCACCTGGACCGAGAAGCAGGTGCCGTGTCCCGGCCGCGAGCGCAGCGCGATCGGATAGCTCAGCAGCTCGGCCGTCGCCTTGACGACCGCGAGGCCAAGGCCGTGCCCGACCTCGTCCGTCCGGTCCGAGCGTCCCAGCCGCTCGAAGGGCTCGAAGGCCCTGTCCCGGTCAGTTTCCACGATGCCCGGGCCGGTATCGCAGACATCGATCCGCAGCGCCGCGCCGGCGCCGCGGCAGCCGACGACCACCCGGCCGGCCTCGGTATAGCGCAGGGCATTCAGCACGACGTTGCGGAGCATGCGCTCCAGCAGCTTCGGATCGGTGAAGACGACGCGCCGGCAGCGCACGAAGCGCAGCTCCAGCCGCCGCTCGCGCGCGATCGGCTCCAGGTCGGCCCGCAGCCGCTCGAACAGCTCCTCGACCGAGATGCGCTGGAGGTCGGGCCGGATCTCGCCCTGCTTCAGCGTAGCCGTGTCGAGCAGCGCGTCGAAAAGCCCGATGGCGTTGCCAAGCGACGTCTCGGCGCTGTCGAGCAGGCCGCTGGCGGTTGGATCGTCCAGGCGCCCGCGCAGCAGCGGCAGTATCAGGGCCATGGCCTGCAATGGCTGGCGCAGGTCGTGGCTGGCCATGGCGATGAACCGGTCCTTCGCGGCGGCGGCCCGCTCCGCCTCGGACTGGGCGATGCGCAGCTCGGCGACCAGCCGGCGGTTCTCGACCTTCAGCCGGGCATCCTCGCGAAAGCCTTCGTGCAGGGTTCGGACGACCAGCAGCAGGACGATTATGTATGTCAGGACCATGCCGGCCAAGGCGAGCTGGGTGATCTCGCCCGTAAAGGCGAGCCGCGCCACCGTGGGCAGGCCGCTGACCATGATGAAGACGACCGCGGCGCTCGGCACCGGCGCCAGCGCCGCGGCCGCGCCGGCGCCGATCCCGGCCAGCACCGTCAGCATGAAGAAGGTCGCGGAATCCGTCGCGTCGCCCAGGAACAGGATCGATCCCCCGCCCCACCAGGCGCCGTACAGGCCGGCATAGCGACGCGCCTTTCCGAGCGAGCCCGGCCCGGCCGGCGGTGGCGCATTGCCGCCCCGCCGGCGCAACCAGCGCCGCACCTGCTGCGCGACCAGCGCCCATAGCCCGAGCAGCCATGCCAGGGCGGCGGCGGCGGGAACATGGCCCCAAAGCGCCGCGACCACGAGCCCGCTGTTGACGACATGGGCCAGCGCCAGCGCAGGCGTGAAGCGCGCGATGGCGGCAATCCGCTCGTGGCGCATCCAGGCCGCGCTGGTCTCGTCCACGCCCGCGGGCGTCACGGTCATGCTGCCGCGATCCTCCGGCCGTGCCGCTCAGCCATGCGACGGGCGGCGGTCCGGCCGTGACGGGACGATGAGGTTTGGCATGAACGCCCTTTGCAGAGTTTGTGCGGTGTCGGTCCCGAACGGCGAATATCGCATACAGACGAAAGAATGAGCAAACCGATGATTGTTCGGAATGTCACCTACAGGCGGTCCGGCCTGGACATCCGGGCCGTAGCCTCCACTTCCTTGCATGCCGCGCGACAGCGTTAGGACGATCGCAACCCATTCCCGATGCTACTGCCCCTGTCCAATGAAGGCGCCGGTCCGGCGCCCCCGCCACTGGAGGTCGCGCGCATCTTCGTCGAGGAGGCGGCCGCGGCCCATCCGCGCGGCCGTGCCATCCTGGAGCGCTTCCCGGAGGCCGAGCGCGTTCCCGTGGCCTCGCACTGGAACATCCCGGCGCTGCACGGCGACACGGATGCCGTTGACGCCTGGGTGCGCAACAAGCGCACGGTCCTCGTGCTCGGGATCAAGAAGGGGCTGGCTTGCCGGCCGAACGGGCGCAGCGCCGACTTCATCGCGCCCTCGCATTCCAACGGCTGTGCCATGGCCTGCGCCTACTGCTACGTATCGCGGCGCAAGGGCTACGCCAACCCGATCACGACTTTCGTGAACATCGAGGCCATCGCCGCCTCCATCGACCGCCACGCCCGTCGGCTCGGCCCCAAGGCGGAGGCCAACCAGGTCGATCCCTCGTGCTGGGTCTACGACATCGGCGAGAACGGCGACTGCTCGGTCGACGCCCTGATCTCCGAGAACCTGCGCGACCTGACGGCGCTGTTCCGTCGCCTGCCGGGCGCCAAGGGCAGCTTCGCGACCAAATACGTGAACCGCGACCTGCTGTCCTACGACCCCGCGGGCCGCATGCGCATCCGGTTCAGCCTGATGCCGGCGCGGCTCGCGCGCCTGCTCGACGTCCGCGCGAGCCCGGTGTCCGACCGGATCGCCGCCGTGGCCGATTTCGTACGCGCGGGCTGGGAGGTCCACCTGAATTTCAGCCCGGTGGTGGTCTACGAGGGCTGGACCGCGGACTATGCGGAGCTTTTCCGGCAGGTCGATGCGGCGCTGGACGGGCCCGCGCGTGCCCAGCTGGCCGCCGAGGTGATCTTCCTGACCCACAACGAGGCCCTGCACGAAGTGAACCTGCGCTGGCACCCCCGGGCAGAGGACGTGCTGTGGACGCCCCGGTGGCAGGAGGCGAAGGTCTCTGGGAACGGCGCCGTGAACCTGCGCTATCGCGCCGCCGCCAAGGCCCGCATGATCGCGGTCTTCCGCGACCTGCTGGCCCGGGACCTGCCGTACTGCCGCATCCGCTACGCGTTTTAGAAGCACCCCGCCCCCGCGCCGCGGGCCCCGGCGCGGCCTTCAGAGCCGGGCCCGGATCTCCTTGCCGTATGCGAAGATGATGAAGTCCGCGGAGTTGGCATTCCTCCCGCTCATGACGGAGGCCCGGACGTCGTATTCGGGGCAGCGCTGGAACCCCATCTTCTCGTAGGTGTGGCGGGCGGCCGCCATGAAGAACGAGGCATGGACCCCGATCGCCGAAGCCCCGTCCTCGGCCGCCAGGGCCAGGCATCCCTCGATCAGCATGCGGCCGATCGCGTGGCCGCGGGCCGAAGGACGCACCGCGAGCTTGCGGAACCCCGCCCAGTGCGGCGGCCAGCCAAGTCCCTCGGTGCTCGCGTCGCGGCAATACTGGATGCTGCCGACGATCCGGCCCGACGTCTCGGCGACGAGGACCTGCGTATCGTTCCAGTAGTGGTTGAGGTTCTCCATCCCCTTGATGAAGGGGTCGAACAGATCTGGCGAGACATCGCGTCCATACTGGAGATTGGCCTCGACGCAACACTGCTCGATCTCGGGGATCTCGTACCGCTTCGCAGGTCTGATCCGACAGGCCATGGGCTGCATGGCGCGCCCCTTGATGGTTCCGGGCGCGATCATAGGGCGTCGCGGTTACATCAGCTTTTCAGGCTGACGAATATGTGTTGCAACAGCAACGCGGGCGACCGGCGCCGGCGGGCCTCAGCGCAGGCTCTGCACGTAGTCCGTTAGCCCGCTGAGCCCGATCTGGAAGCCGATGCACAGCAGGATGAAGGCGGAGAGGCGCGTGAACACGCGCGCCCGGGCGCGCCCCAGCAACGGGACCGCGTCGCCCGCCCAGGTATAGGCGAGCCAGACGAGCGCCGCGACCGCCAGCGCCGCCGCCGAGGTGGCGGCGAAGAAGGGCACCAGGTCGCCGCCCGTCGGGCGATTGGCGCCCAGCGCGATAGCCACCGAGATGGAGCCCGGCCCGGTGGTAAAGGGCATGGTCAGCGGGAAGAAGGCGACGTCGTTCAGGCCCTCGGCATGGGAAGCCTGCTCCTCCTTGCGCGCCTCGGTCTGCTCGGGCGCGTAGAGCAGGCTCCAGGCGCTGGTCGCGACCACGAGGCCGCCCGCCATGCGCAGGGCGGGCAGGCTGATGCCGAAGAAGGCCAGGATGTAGGTGCCGCCCCACAGGGCGCCCAGCAGGATCAGCGCCGAGTAGATCGCGATCTTGCGTGCGAGCAGGCTGCGCTCGTCATGGGTCCGGCCGGTCGTCGCCTGGCTGAAGATGAACGCCGCGCCGATCGGGTTCACGATCGAGAACAGCGCCGAGAAGGCCAGCAGGAAGGTCTGGACGACGTCCGTCATGCATCCAGGACCGCCGCGGCCGCGGCGCGGGAATAGCCCCGGCTCGCCCGCAGGAGCTGCGCCGTATAGGGATGGCGCGTCCGGCCCTCGCGCAGGTCGCCGGCCGTCATCTCCTCGACGATCTCGCCCCCCTTCATCACGGCCAGCCGCTCGCACATCTGGTTCACCACGGCAAGGTTGTGGGTGACCAGCAGGAAGGTCAAGCCGCGCTCCGCCCGCAGGCGCCGCAGCAGGTTCAGGATCTCGGCCTGCACCGACACGTCGAGCGCCGAGGTGGGCTCGTCCAGCAGCAGCACGCGCGGCTCCAGGATCAGGGCGCGGGCGATCGCCACCCGCTGGCGCTGCCCGCCCGAGAGCTGGTGCGGGTAGCGGTAGCGGAAGCCCTGGCCGAGGCCGACATCCGCCAAGGCGCGCTCGATGCGCCGGTCGGCCTCGCCGAGCCGGTGGATCGCCACGGGCTCCGCGAGGATCCTGTCGACGGTGTGGCGGGGGTGGAGCGAGCCGTAGGGGTCCTGGAAGACCATCTGCAGGTGCTTGTGGAACGCGCGGCTGCGGCGGGGGCCCTGTGGTTCGCCGGCCACCGCGATCGCCCCGGACCAGTCGGGGTTCAGGCCCGAGATCGCGCGCAGCACCGTCGACTTGCCGGAGCCAGATTCGCCGACCAGCGCGAAGGATTCGCCCTCGCCCACCCGGAACGAGACGCCGCGCACCGCCCGGATCAGGTCATTCCCCGTGCCGAAGCCGACCTCCAGGTCCCGGACCTCGATCATGGCCGGCCCTCCGGTGGAAGCGGCAGCAGCCATGCCGGGTCGCGCGCGATGACGGGAAGGTCGCGCGGCGGCCGGTCCACCTGGGGCAGGGCCGCGAGCAGCCCGCGGGTGTAGGGATGGCTCGCCTCGTGCAGCGCGCCGCCGCGGCAGGTCTCGACGATCTGGCCGCCATACATCACGAGCACCCGGTCGCAGAAGGAAGCCACGAGGTCGAGGTCGTGGCTGATGAAGATCAGGCCCATGCCGCGCCGGCTCACGAGGTCGTCCAGGATCGCCAGCACCTGCATCTGGACCGTGACGTCGAGCGCCGAGGTGGGCTCGTCGGCGATCAGCAGGTCGGGGTCGGGGACCAGCATCATCGCGATCATCACGCGCTGGCCCATGCCGCCGGAGACCTCGTGCGGGTAGAGGTCGTAGACGCGGCGCGGATCGCGGATGCGCACCGCATCCAGCATCTCCAGCGCCTTCTCCCGGGCCTCGCGCCGGCCGGCGCGGCGGTGCACCCGGTGCGCCTCGGCGATCTGCTCGCCCACGGTCATCACCGGGTTCAGCGAGAACTTGGGATCCTGCATCACCATGGAGATGCGCGCGCCGCGGATCCGGCGCATGGCGCGCGGCGTCGCAGCCAGCAGGTCGATGCCGTCGAAGGCGAGCCGGCGCGCCGTCACCTCGGCCGAGGGCGGCGTCAGCCGCAGGATCGCGCGCCCGGTCTGCGACTTGCCGGAGCCGGATTCGCCGACGATTCCGAGCTTCTCGCGCCCGAGCGCGAAGCTGATGCCGCGCACGGCCTCGACCGTACGGCTGTCGGTGTGGAAGCGAACGCGGAGATCCTCGACCTCCAGGAGGGGTGTTGCGGTCATCGCTGCTTCGGATCCAGCACGTCGCGCAGGCCGTCGCCCAGCAGGTTGAAGCCCAGGCTGACCACGCAGATCGCGATGCCCGGCATGGTCGCGACCCACCACTGGTCCAGGATGTACTTGCGCCCGCCCGCGATCATGGCGCCCCATTCCGGCGAGGGCGGCTGCGCGCCGAGGCCCAGGAATCCGAGGCCCGCCGCGATCAGGATGATCCCCGCCATGTCCAGCGTGACCCGCACGATCACCGAGGAGATCGTGAGGGGCACCACATGGCCCCAGATGATCCCCAGGGAGGAGGCGCCCTGCAGGCGCGCGGCGGCGATGAAGTCGCTGCGGCGGATCGTGAGGGTCTCGGCCCGCGCGATGCGGGCGTAGGGCGGCCAGTTGGTGATCGCGATGGCGAGCACCGCGTTCTCGATGCCCGGGCCCAGCGCGGCCACGAAAGCCAGCGCCAGGATCAGCCGCGGGAAGGCCATGAAGACGTCGGTGATCCGCATCAGGACCGAATCCACCCAGCCTCCGAAATAGCCCGCGAGGCACCCGATCGCGAGGCCCAGCGGGGCAACAGCCACCGCCACGAGCACGACGATGGTCAGGGTGATGCGGGCGCCATGCAGGATGCGCGAGAGGATGTCGCGGCCGAGATCGTCGGTGCCCAGCGGATGCGCCCCGCCGGGCGGCGTCAGTCGGTTGGCGAGATCCTGGTGCAGCGGGTCGAAGGGGGCGATCCAGGGCGCCAGCGCGGCGACGGCCAGCAGCACCAGGATGATCGCCAGCCCGATCATGGCCAGCGGGTTCCGGCGCAGCGCCCGCCAGCCCGCATAGAGCTGGACGAGGTTGGCCTGCAGGCGCGAGGAGGGCGCCTCCTCGCGAAGCCAGGCCCGCAGGCCGGCAGGCCGGTTCGCCGCCGCGGTCATCGGGCGCGCGGGTCTAGGACCCGGTACAGCAGATCGGACAGCAGGTTCACGCCCACGAAGGCCAGCCCCACGACGAGGGTCCCGCCGAGCACGGCATTCATGTCGACGTTCAGGAGCGAGCTCGTGATGTAGGCGCCGAGGCCCGGCCAGGCGAAGACCGTCTCGGTGAGCACCGAGCCCTCGAGCAGGTGGGCGTAGGAAAGCGCGATCACGGTGACGAGCGGCACGGTGATGTTGCGGAACGCGTGGCGCCAGATGATGCGGGCCTCGCTGACGCCCTTCACCCGGGCCGTGGTGACGTATTCCTGGCTGAGCTGGTCGAGCATGAAGCTCCGCGTCATGCGGCTGATATAGGCCAGAGAGAAGTAGCCGAGCACGGAGGCCGGCAGGATCAGGTGGGCGAAGGCGTCCCGGAAGACGTCCCATTCCCCGGCGAGCGCGGCATCGAGCAGGATCACGCCCGTAACGGGGTCCACGATGTCCTCGTAGCCCACGGAGAGGCGCCCCGGCCCCTCGACCCAGCCCAGCTCGGCGTAGAAGAGCAGCAGGCCGACGAGGCCGAGCCAGAACACCGGGATCGAATATCCCGCAAGCCCCACGACGCGCACGAGATGGTCCAGCCAGCTCCCGCGGCGGACGGCGGCCAGGACGCCCATCGGGACGCCGACGACGACGCCCAGCAGGGTCGCGGCGGTCGCGAGCTCCAGCGTCGCCGGGAAGAACCGGGCGACGTCCTCGATCACCGGGCGCGAAGTCAGCACCGAATTGCCGAGGTCGCCAGAGAGGACCTGGCGGAGGTAGAGGTAGAACTGGACGTAGAGCGGCCGGTCGAGGCCGAGCTCGAGCCGTGTGCGCTCGTAGAGCTCGGGCGTCGCGCGGTCGCCGACCACCGCGAGGACGGGGTCGATCGGGACCACGCGCGCGATCACGAAGGTGATCACGAGCAGCCCGAGCAGGGTCAGGATCACGCTTCCGACGAGGCCGTAGGCCCGGCGGAAGCCGCCGAGGGCGGATGCGAGGGCACCCGTCCCCGGCAGGCTCTGTCCGATGGACAAGGCGGCCGGCTTCCTACTTCTTGACGATGTTCTTGTAGTAGTTGTTGTCGAAGCTCGGCCCGATCACGAGGCCGTCGACATTGGCGCGGTGTGCCGCCACCTCGATCTGCTGGAACATGATCGCGAAGGGCGAGACCTTCTGGTGCTGCGCCTGCAGGTCCTTGTAGATCTGCGCGCGCTTGCCGGCGTCGCGCTCGACAACTGCGGCCTCGGTCGCCTTGGTCATCTCGGGGATGTCCCAGGCATTGCGCCAGGCCAGCGTCTTGGTCTTGCCCTCGTCTGAGTTGTCGGGGTTCATGGCGAAGGTCTGGGCGTTCGTGTGCGGGTCCTGGTAGTCCGGGCCCCACTCGCCGATGTAGATGTCGTGGTTGCGCGCCCGGTACTTGGTCAGGGTCTGCTTGCCGTCGCCGGGGATCAGCTCGAGCCTGATGCCGGCCTGGGCGAAGCTGCCCTGGATCGCCTGGGCCACGTCCGTATAGGGCGAGATGTTGCGGACGTCCATCGTGACCTGGAAGCCGTTGCCGAGCCCGGCCTTGGCCAGCAGGTCCTTGGCCCTGGCGATGTCCAGCTTGTACGGCGCCGCCTCGCTCGCGCCCATGAAGCCCTTGGGCAGGAAGGCCTGGTGGACCTGGTAGCGGCCCTTCAGGAGGTTCTCCTCGATGCCCTTGTAGTCGATCAGGTACTTGATCGCCTCGATGACCTCGGGCTTGCGCAGCTGCTCGTTCTTCTGGTTCAGGCTGATGTAGAAGAGCGAGCCCTTCACGCCCTGGGTGGTCTTCAGGTCCTTGTTGCCGGAGATGCCGACGATCTGGTCCTTCTCGAGGTTCCGGGCGAAGTCGACGTCGCCCTTCTCGAGCAGCAGGCGCTGCGAGGCGGCTTCGCCGACGTTGCGGACGACCACGCGCCTGTTCCTGGGCGCGCCGTCCCAATAGGCCTCGTTGGCCTCCAGCGTGTAGCTTTCCTTGGGCTCCCAGCGGCGCAGCTTGTAGGCGCCGGACGCGGCCGAGTTGGTCCGCAGCCACTCGTTCGCGAGATCGCCGTTCTTCTCGTGCTGCATGGCGAGCTTCGAATCCACGACGGACGCGACGGAGGCGGTCAGGCAGTAGAAGAAGAAGGTCGGCGCATAGGCCTTGTCCGTGCGAATCACCAGCGTGTCGTCGTCGACGGCCTGGATACGCTCCTTCACGTTGTCCTTGGTGAAGCCGAATTGGCTCAGGATGAAGGCCGGCTGCTTGTCCATGATCACGGCGCGCTGGAAGGACCAGGCGGCGTCCTTCGCGGTGACCGGGTTGCCGGAGTGGAACTTGATGCCCTTGCGGATCTTGAAGGAGTAGGTCGTCCCGTCATCGGAGACCGACCAGGTCTCGGCGAGCTGGCCGCGGATGTCCGAGACGTTCGCCAGGTCGAAGGTCAGCAGCTTGTCGTAGATGTTGCCCACCGCCTCGCTGCCGGAGAACTCGAAGGATTCCCCGGGATCGAGCGAGATGATGTCGTCGATCTGCTTCGCCATCACCACGGTGTCGCGCGGTGTGGCGCCGAGGGCACCCGACGAGGCGAGGGCGGTTGCGGCCATCAGGCCGCCGACGAAGGCGGCGGACCAGCTTTTCATTGGTATCTCCCTGTTCTCCGGCGGAGGTCGTGCCCCGCCTTGCAGCGGCGATGGTGTTCGTACCGCGCGCGCCAAGTCAACACGATCCATGGCCTGCTAAGGGTTCGGAGCCGAAAGGTGGGGCAGCCTGAGGGTTCAGGACCTAAGGGTCCGCCCGCCGTGCCGGAACCACGCCCGGGCGGCCCGGTTGATGGCCACGAGACAGACCCAGGGGAGATCCGCCATGACCCCAGATGCGCCGCATGTGACCGTCGCCGCGCTGTTCCCGCGGCCCGAGGATGCCCGGGCGGCGGTCGAGGCGCTGCGCGCGCTCGGCCTCGGTGCCGACGGGGTCGGTCTGTTCACCCGTGCCGACATGGCCGAAGCCCCGCTCCGCATGGCCTCCGGCCAGGAGCGGGGCTCGGGCGACGCCCACCCCGGCGACCCGCTGCCCGCGAGGCAGGAGGGGACCCTGCGCGAGGGACCCGCAAACGCCGTCCCCGTCGGAGCGGCCCCGGGCGGGCTCCTCGGCGGGTTGGCGGCCGAGGGCATCCCGGAGGAGCGCGCCCTGGTCTACGCCGACGGAGTCCTGCGCGGCGGTACCCTGCTGGTGGCCCGTGTCCCGGCCGGTTCGGCGGCGGAGCTGGCCGATGTCCTGGACCGGCACGGGGCCGAGGATGTCGGGCGCGCGGCGGCCGAGGTTCTGGAGCTCGGCCTGACGCGCTTCGACGAGGCGGCGGATTCCTTCGGCGTCGTCGAGATCTCCGACGACCGGCTGCGGACCCGGCCGGTCGGGCCCCTGGCCGCCGCCGCGGCCGGGATGCGGGCCGCGGGGGCTGCCCCCGGCGGTGAGTCCGCCCAGGCCGCGGACGCCGACCAGGCACCGCGGACACGGCTCTACGAGCCGCGCCCGGGCGAACTCGGCCAGCAGCCGGCGCCGACGCCGGCGCCGGTTTCCGAGGCGGCCCCGGCCCCGACCTCCCGCAGCGCCGGCATCACGAGGGCGACGGACGGCTGAGGTCAGGTCCCGGCCGGCCCGGCGGCGTCGGAGCGGATCCGCGCGATCCGCTCTAGACGACCAGCCCGGCCGAGACGCTGAGGTCCTGCGCATCGACGCCCTCCAGGAGCGCGAGCCCCAGGTCATCGTGCCCGGAGCGCATGACGACCGCCGTGCCGCGCTCGACCTGGACCAGGTCGATCCACGCGCCGGCTCGGCCCTTGATGGCGCCGGTCAGGTCCAGCGTGTCCTTGCCGCGCTCGAAGTCCAGGATCACGTCCCCGCCATGGGCCGCGTCCTTGATCACGAAGCGGTCGGCACCCGCCCCGCCGGACAGCAGGTCGGCTCCCGCGCCGCCCTCGATCCGGTCGGCCCCGGAGCCGCCCCGGATCACGTTGTCCAGCGCGTTGCCGACGACGCGTGCGCCGGCACTGGTCACGATCACCAGGTTCTCCACGTGCTCGGGGAGGGTGTAGGCGGTCGTCTGCACCTCGGCCGTGTCGATGCCCTGGGCCGCCTTCTCGACGATCCTGTCGGTGGCGCGCTCGACCCGGTAGGTGTCGTCGCCCTTGCCGCCGGTCATGGTGTCGGCGCCCGTGCCGCCATTCAGGCGGTCGTTGCCATCGGTGCCCTTCATGACATCGTCCCGGCTGGTCCCGGTGAAGGTCCGCGCCACGGCGCCGCCCGACGCCCAGTCCGCGACCGCCTTGAAGCCCGGCACCGGCCGCGTCACGGAGGTCAGGTCGAAGAGCAGCTTGGTGCCGGTCTGGCCGAGCATCTCGGAGGAGTCCATGGCCTGGCCCGCCCGGCTCTTGAGCGCCGACTCGCCCTCATAGGTCCTGCCGTCGACGGTGATCCTGTCGACCCAGAGGTTCCTGTCCTTGGCCGAGGTGCCGGCATACTTGTCGTTCAGGAAGGTCACCTCGACCTGCGACGGGCCGTCGGCGCCGAAGTCGCCGGTGAGCGTGACCTCGCCCCACTGGCCCGCGCGGTGGTCGGCCGTGGCCGTGAACACCTGGTCCACCACCTGGCCGTCTACGGTCACCTTGAACTGCGCGGCGCCGAGATAGTGGTCCGATGCGACGCGCAGCACGATGGTCGAGGTGCTGGGCTCCTCAATGGGGCCGGGGACGGGATCGGTGCCGGGGCCGGGGTTGGAGCCAGGGTTCGGCGTGGGGCCCGCCTCGACGGCATGGGCGCCGTTCGAGATGCGGGTGATCTCCGGGTCGTTCCAGTCATTCCCGACCAGCCGCACCGTGCTGGACGAGCCCGAGAACACGGCGGTCGTACCCTCGAAGTCGCTGCGGAAGACGTTGCCCTCGACCAGGAGCGAATCCGTCGGTCGGCTGCCTTCCATGGCGAAGCCGATGAACGCGCTGTTGTCCGCCGAGACGCCCTTGTGGAACTCGTTGTTCCGGATCACCGCCGTGCCGCCGTTGGAGATGTCGACGCCGTAGCTGGTGCTGCCGAAGGGGCCATCCTTGATGCTGTTGTCCTCGACCAGCGTGTCGAGTGCGCGGCTCTTGATGGAGTGGCCGATCCGGTTGCCCTCGAAGACGCTGTCGCGGACGGTCAGCCTGGCGATCTCGTTGACGTAGATGCCGTGGGTGTAGCCGTCGCCGGCGCCGTTGCGCAGGAAGCTCGATCCCTCGATGGTGATCGTGCCGGTCTTGTTCGAGGCCGCGAGGACGCCGTTCTCGTTGTCGCGGAAGACCGAGTTGCGCACGACGAGCTGGCCGGCCTCGTAGCGGATGCCGGCGCCGTTGCCGTCCGAGACGGAGGCGCCCGAGAATTCCAGGTTCTCGATCTGCAGGTCGGCGCGGGCCACGATGATGGCCTTGCCGTTGTCGATCTGGTCGGTGCTCTTCAGATGGGCCTTGCCGTCGACGCCCACGATCCTCAGGGCATGGTCGACGTTGATCCAGTCGTTCTCGTAGGTACCGGCACGCAGGAGGATCGTGTCGCCGGCCTTGGACGCGGCGACCGCCTCGGCCAGGGTCTTGTACTGCTCGTTGGGGCCGACCCACAGGCCGAGCGCCGGATTGGTCGGGGTCACCTCGACCGGGGCGGGCACGGGCTGCTGCGGGTCCGTGGGCGGCGCGCTTCCGAGCGGGGGCACGGTCGAGGCGTCGAAGCTGCGCGATCCGTCGCTCCACAGCTCGCGCATGCCGCCCACGACCACGTCGTTGACGCTGACCTTGGAGATGAAGAGGTTCCGGTCCCCGTCGATGCCTGCTAGGTCGTTGACGAAGCGGACCTCGATACGGCCCAGGGACGGCGCGTCCAGGTCGTACGAGAAGGTCTGCCATGCGTTCGCCGGGTCGTCCCACCACACGAACTTGCCCGTCACGGCTTCGGACGCGATCTTCCGGCCGTCGGCATAGATCTCCATGACGGGTGAGCCCTGGTACTGCTGGCCCGCAACTTCGATATCGATCCGGTATTTTGCTATCGGCATCATCTTCTCTTTCGACTGTCAGGGATCGCGGCGCGAGCTCGGCGATTGCGAAACCCGCACCGGTTGTGACGGTGCCGCCGAAATCTTTCCGGACTTTTACGGGGCGGGGACAAACGACGTGACAAAAGTGGGGCGGCCGGGCGTGCCGACTTCGATGTACTTCGAAGTCCCGGCGCGACTGCTTGCCGGCATGGGTGCGGGAAGGGTCCTGCTGCGGCGATTTCACCATTGAGAATGGTTTTCACCTGGCCCACCTTGGGCCGGTGAGCACCGAGACCCTGCCCGGACCTGCCGCAGCCCTGCCGCGCCGCCGCCTGCCCAGCGGATGGACGCTCGCGGCCCTGGCCATCGCGGCGCTGGTGACCCTTCCCGTCCTGGTGGTGCTCGGAACCCTGTTCGCCCCCAGCGGCGGCATGTGGAGCCATCTGGCCTCGACGGTGCTCTGGCGCTATGTCGCCAACACGGCGCTGCTGGTCGCCGGGGTCGGCCTCGGCACGCTGGTGATCGGCACCGGCACGGCCTGGCTCGTCACCATGTGCCGCTTTCCCGGCAGCCGGATGCTGGAATGGGCGCTGCTGCTGCCGATGGCGGTCCCGGCCTATGTGATGGCCTATACCTATACCGACCTGCTCCAGTTCGTCGGGCCTGTGCAGACCGGTCTGCGCGCGCTGTTCGGATGGAGCCGCCAGGACTACTGGTTCCCGAACATCCGCTCGCTCGGCGGGGCCGTCGCGGTGATGTCGCTCGTGCTCTATCCCTATGTCTATCTGCTGGCGCGCGCGGCCTTCCTGGAGCAGTCGGTCTGCGTGCTGGAGGTCAGCCGCACCCTCGGGCGCGGTCCCTGGCGGAGCTTCGTCGGCGTCGCGCTGCCGCTGGCCCGGCCCGCCATCGTCGCCGGGCTGGCCCTCGTGCTGATGGAGGTGCTGGCGGATTTCGGGACGGTCCAGTACTTCGCCGTCGACACCTTCACCACCGGCATCTACCGGACCTGGTTCGCCCTGGGCGCGCCGACGGCCGCCAGCCAGCTTGCCTCGGTGCTGATGCTGTTCGTCCTGGCGCTGGTGCTGCTGGAGCACTGGTCGCGCGGCCGGGCGCGCTATCATCACACGACCGGGCGCTATCGCCGGCTGCCCAGCCAGCCGCTCCGTGGCGCCCGCGCGATGCTGGCGCTGACGGCCTGCGCGCTGCCCCTGCTGCTGGGCTTCGTGGTCCCGGCGGGGGCTCTCCTGCGGCTTGCGCTGGGGCAGGAGGGAGCCATCCTTCCGGCCGATTTCTGGGTGATGGCGCGCCACACGCTGACCCTGGCGGCGCTGACCTCGGCGCTGGCGGTGCTGCTGGCCCTGGTGCTCGCCTACGGGCTGCGCCTGCACCCCTCGCCGGCGCTGAAGGCGGCGGTGCGGGTCGCCGCCATGGGCTATGCGATCCCGGGCTCGGTGATCGCGATCGGCGTGCTGATCCCCTTCGCGCGCATCGACAATGCGGTGGACGCCCTTATGCGCGGCCAGTTCGGCATCTCGACCGGGCTGGTGCTCAGCGGCACCATCGCCGCCCTGGTCTTCGCCTATCTCGTGCGGTTCCTGGCGGTGTCGCTGAACACGGTCGAGGCTTCGCTGGCGAAGATCCGCCCCAGCATGGATCACGCGTCCCGGGTTCTCGGCCACACGCCGGGGCGGACCCTGGCGCGCGTCCACGCCCCCATGATGCTGGGCAGCCTGCTGACGGCGGCCCTGCTGGTCTTCGTCGACGTGATGAAGGAGCTGCCGGCCACGATGATCGTGCGGCCCTTCAATTTCGAGACCCTGGCGGTCCAGGTGTACCGCCTGGCCTCGGACGAGCGGCTGGCCGAAGCGGCGGCCCCGGCGCTTGCCATCGTCGCCGTGGGGATCCTGCCGGTGATCCTGCTCAGCCAAGCGATCACCCGCTCGCGGCCCGGCCACACGGACTGACGCAGCCGGGCGGCGTCGCCACTCTGCTTCCTTCTGCCGTCCTCGGCGTCCCGGCGCATGCGATCCGAAACGCCCTTTCGCGAAAGGTGAAATAATCGCGAATAGGCGCCGACGGAAAGAAACCAGCTCAATGAAACGGCGTAGAACAGGGCTGTTCGCAAAGAAATCTTCGAATGTAATAAGCAGAATATTTAATAGAAATTGAAATAAGCCGGATTGGCTACTACAAAAGGTGGAGGTGGAACCGTGGCCGGCAAAGGTCGGCGTAACCCAAAGAGGAAAATACAGTGCAGAAGGCTGCTGTCTTGCTGCTTGCCCTGGGAGCGCTGGTCAGTGCTCCTGCCTGGGCCGATGTCGGTGCGAAGGACGTTCAGGTCATCGCCAAGACTGTCGGCTTCACGACCCCGCCGCTGACCGGCCAGGTCAAGGTCGCCGTCGTCTTCGACGCCGCCGCCGCCGCCTCCCAGAAGGACGCCGAAGCCCTCAAGGGCATCCTCGGCGCGGGGCTCGCCGCCGGGGCCGCCACCCTGGTCCCGGTCATGGTGCCGGTCGACCAGGTCGAGGCCGGGCTCGACGGCGCCGCCATCGCCTTCGTCACCACCGGCCTCTCGGCCCATTACGACAAGGTCTTCGCCGCCGCCAAGGCCAAGAAGGTCCTCAGCGTCTCGACCGATGCCGCCTGCGTGCAGGCCGGGCGCTGCGTGATGGGCGTCAAGAGCGAGCCCAAGGTCGAGATCCTGGTCAACAAGGCCGCCGCCGAGGCCTCCTCGGTCGCCTTCGCCCCGGCCTTCCGCATGATGATCTCGGAGATCTGAGGCGCCGCCGCGTCCCTCCGAACCACACCCAATTCCCTGAAGGTGACTTCGATGAACAAGTTCCTCGGCGGTGTCCTCGGCACCGCGACGGCGATCGCGCTCGCCCTGCCGGCGGCCGCCCAGACCATTGACTACGGCTCCCTCGAGCAGCTCTTCGGCGAGCCCGTGACCACCTCGGCCACCGGCAAGCCGCAGCGCGCCAGCGACGCCCCGGTGAGCATGGAGATCATCTCCGCCGACGACATCCGCCGCACCGGCGCCACCAACATCCCCGACATCCTGCAGCGCGTCGTCGGCCTCGATGTCGCCCGCTTCGCGGTCTCGCAGTCGGAAGTCTCGGTCCGGGGCTACAACAGCTCCTTCAATCCGCGCCTGCTTGTGCTGGTCGATGGCCGCCAGGTCTATCTCGACCACTACGGCATGACGAACTGGGACGCGCTGCCGGTCCAGATGGCTGAAATCCGCCAGATCGAGGTCGTGAAGGGTCCGAACACCGCACTGTTCGGCTTCAACGCGGTCGGCGGCGTCGTCAACATCATCACCTACAGCCCGCTCTACGACGACGTCGACAACGTCACCGTCCGCACCGGCACCCAGGGCTACCGCGAGGGGTCGGCCGTCACGACCTTCAAGCTCGGCGAGAAGGTCGGCGTGCGGCTTTCGACGGGCGGCTACAACGCCGAGAACTTCGATACCAACGTCACGGATCCCGGCGAGCGCGACACCCTTTCGCTGTCGCCCCGGCGGCGTTCGCTCGCGGCCAACGTGCTGGCCCAGGTGACGCCCGACTCGCAGCTCGGCGCGGAGTTCACGGGCGTCCATGAGCGCCGCACCGAAATGGTGAACAGCTACTTCTACGCGAATGGCGACTACGAACTCTGGTCGGGCAAGCTGACCTATACCGCGAACACGGGTATCGGCCTGGTCGAGGCGACCGCCTACCAAAACGTGGCCGATGTCGACGCGTTCACCTCCAACCTCAACGTGGCCTTCAACAACACGGTCCGCGTCGCCAAAATCCAGGATCTCTTCAAGGTCGGCACCGACCACAGCTTCCGCGTCTCGGCGGAGTGGCGGAACAACCAGCTGAAGGATATCAGCGGAACCGACGCCAAGGTCTCCTACGACGTCTACTCCGTGGGCGGCATGTGGGATTGGGCGATTTCGGAAAAGTGGAACCTGGTCAACGCCCTTCGCCTGGATCACCTGCGGCTGGACCGCTCGGGTCCGTTCCAGGGAGGCGCCAGCGCGCCCTTCACCAACGACGATTACGACCGCAGCTTGACGCAGCCGAGCTTCAACAGCGGCCTCGTCTACAAGGCGACCGACATCGACACCGTGCGCCTGTCGGTGGCCCGCGGCGTGGGCGTGCCGAGCCTCTTCGAGTTCGGCAACATGCAGGCGTCGTTCTTCGGGCCCTTCTTCTTCGGCAGCTACGGCAGCCCGAGGCTCGATCCGACGATCGTCACGAACTACGAGCTCGCCTATGACCGAGCCATCAAGGAAATCGGCGGCGGCCTCCGTACCTCGGTCTACTACCAGACCAACGAGGACGTGCGCTCGGCCTCGCGGCCCTTGGTCTCGAGCCCCCTCGCCATCGTCTCGGAAACCGACAACGTCGGCGACTCCAAGGCCGTCGGCGCCGAGGCTTCGCTGCGCGGCAAGATCGGCTCCGACTGGTCGTGGAAGGTCGGCTACGCCTTCGAGGTCGTGAAGGACGACTATGAGGCCTTCGCCGCCACGGCCGTGAACCATGAGGACAGCACGCCGCGGCACAAGCTCAGTGCGGAGCTCGGTTATACCCACGGCAAGTGGGAGGCCAATCTGTTCGGCCAGTACATCTCCAGCACCGACATGCTGAGGAGCTCGTCCGACTTCCTCACGGTCGGCAGCTCCAACATCCCGTCCTCGCTCACCCTGGCGGCGCGGGTCGGCTACGAGATCACCGAGGGTGTGCAGCTCGCCGCGACCGGCTTCAACATCACCCAGGACTCGCAGCGCCTGACCTCGGGCTACCCCGAGGAGCGGCGGATCCTGTTCTCGCTCTCTTCGAACTTCTGATCAGACCGGGAGGCGCCCGGGTGCAATCCGGCACCCGGGCGTCCGGTGGACCTAGAGACGTGACGAGGAAAACCATGTCACTCGAACGCCTGAAACTCTCGAGCTGGGGCTTCGCGCTCAAGTTCACCGTCGCTCCCGGCGTTGCGATCGCGCTCACCTGCCTGCTCGCCTATTTCGGCACCCTCCAGCTCAACGGTCAGGTCGAGCAGTCGCGCACGATCGTCGACCGCAACATGGAAGGCGCGATCCGGCTCTCGGACATCGCGGCTCGCATCCAGGCCGCCAACGGCGCTCTGTTCAGCATCCTCAGCCATCAGGCCGCCAACGATTCCGGCGGCAAGGGCGCCGAGCAGATCGCCGCGCTGGCGAAGCGGCTGGACGGCATCATCGCCGATCTCCAGCAGTACCGGGACGGCTACGCCTCGCCCGACCAGGTCGCCGACGTCGAGAGCGTGACCGCCGAGCTCACGAAGTACAAGGAGGCCACCGCCTTCGTCGCGGCCATGATGGAGATCGACTTCGCCAGCGTCGTCTCCTTCATGAAGCCGTTCGAAGCCAATTTCGACCACCTGTCCAAGCTTACGGGCAAGATCGTCTCGGCATCCGTCGCGGATTCGCGGAGCCGTGCCGCCGCATCGGCCGACCAGGCCGAGAGCACCGTGACCGCCTTCGTCGTGATCACGGCGATCGCGACGGCGCTGGTTGCGCTGCTGACCTGGCTCATCGGGCACAACACCAGCCGCTCGGTCGGGGCGATCGCCAGCGCGACGCTGAAGCTGGCCGACGGCGACACCAACGTGGACATCGACCGGCTGGGCCGGCGCGACGAGCTGGGCGCGATCGTGCGGTCTCTCTCGGTGTTCCGCGAGAACATCGTGAAGGTCCGCGAGATGCAGGCCGAGCAGGAGCGGCTGCGCGCCGAGAGCGAGGCCGAGCGCCAGCGCGCCATGAGCGAGCTGGCCGAGGGGTTCGAGGCCAGTGTGAAGCGCGTGGTGCAGACGGTCTCCGAGGCCTCGGCCGGTCTGAAGGCCAGCGCGAGCACCATGCGCGGAGCGGCTGACGATGCGTACCGGCAGTCGAGCGAGGTCGCGAATGCCGGGCAGGAGGTCACCAGCAACGTCACGACCGTCGCGACCGCGGTCGAGGAAATGTCGGCCTCGATCGGCGAGATTGCGCGCCAGGTCGAGAATTCCGCCCGGATTTCCCGCGATGCCGTCGAGCGCGCCCGCAGGACCGACGACGATATCGGCCAGCTGGCCGAGCTGGCGGAGCGGATCGGCGACATTGTGGCGATCATTCAGGGCATCGCGGGGCAGACGAACCTTCTGGCGCTGAACGCGACGATCGAGGCGGCACGTGCCGGCGAGGCCGGCAAGGGCTTCGCGGTCGTGGCGAGCGAGGTGAAGAACCTGGCGACCCAGACGGCGCGCGCGACCGAGGAGATCGGCGGGCAGATCCAAGCGATCCAGACGCGTACGAAGCAGTCGGTGGAATCGATCCGCGAGATCACGGAGACGATCTCGCACATGAACGAGATCGCGAGCGGCATCGCGTCCGCGGTCGAGCAGCAGTCCTCGGCGACGCAGGAGATCAGCCGGAACGTGCAGCAGGCGGCGGCGAGCACCGGCGCGGTGTCGCATACGATCGCGGAGGTCCGCGATGCGGCCCGGACGGTCGGCGACAGCGCGGACCACGTCCTGACCGCGGCGGAGGACCTGACGCAGCAGTCCTCCTCCCTGGGACGCGAGGTCGATGCCTTCCTGATGCGCGTGCGCGGGTGAGGGAACCTCGCTCCGGCCGTCTAAAGCGGACGGCCGGAGCGGGAGCACGCCTGAAGCCAGCATGCAGGGCGCGGCTGCCTTGCATGCTGGCTTCAGCCATTTTGCGAAGCGCCGCGGCCCGAAAGCGCAGATCGATATCGCAGAATTATGACATCATTAATGATGCAAATTTGCCGCAGCAGTTCGGGGAGTTATAAGTAAACACACGTTAATATTGATTACATTGCGATGCAGTAATAGATGAATGCCGTCGATGTTCGGCCGGTTACGTCCGCCGGATTGCCGAATTGGAGGGTTCCGTGCGAAAAGCTGCTGCTCTTTTACTTGCCCTGGGAGTGCTGGCCAGTGCTCCTGCCTGGGCCGATGTCGGTGCGAAGGACGTTCAGGTCATCGCCAAGACCGTCGGCTTCACGACCCCGCCGCTGACCGGCCAGGTCAAGGTCGCCGTCGTCTTCGACGCCGCCGCCGCCGCCTCCCAGAAGGACGCCGA
>NZ_JAFIQU010000016.1 GCF_017355985.1 Arenibaculum pallidiluteum | reverse complement strand
CGTAGCCCCGGTACTCCAGCCGCCGCAAACCCTCCACCAGGAGAGGAGCCGCCTCGCCGTTGCCGATGATGCCGATGATGCCGCACATGGGCCGTATACCCTGATGTCGTTCGGGTGTGCCCACCCCTCTGAAACGGGGAAGGTCGCCGTCAATTACTGCCATATTGGGGTAGTGGGCCCCAAGTAACCTTTTGTTTCACCACGTTTCATCACAGGCCCGTCCCGGACGGGCCAGGACGGAGGCGACGCCGGACAGGGCGCGGCGCGAAAGGAGTGCCCGCGAACTCGCGTCACGCGCGCAGGGGCTCCCGACGGCAGGGGCGCTTGACGGAGCCGGTGCGGCGTCCTCAACTGCGCCGCAGCCCCAACGGAGCGCTGAGAATGGCGAAGAAGAACCCGCTGAACCTGAATCCCCTGCAGTTGAAGACGCTGACCCTCCTCCAGGAGCTTGCGCGCCTGATCGACCGCCCCGCCGAGGGCGAGGAGGACGGAAAGGTCGTGGACCAGTTCCCCCATGCCCACGGCAACCATTTCCATCTCGGCGACGCCGTCGTCGCGACCGCCGACGCGACCGGGCTCGGCAACCCCGCAGTCTGGCTCGCGCTGGAGCGCAAGGGCATGATCCGCGGCGACTTCCCGCGCTCCTGCGTCGTGACCCCGGCCGGGCTCGACTACGACACCGGGCTGCGCGACACGATCCTGCACCGCGCGGACCACTGAGACGCGGCGGGCCGCGGGAGCGGGGCGCATGGCCGCAGCACGCAAGGCCGGGGCGGGACACCCCGCGCTGGGCCGGGCGCTTCGCGCGCTGCACCTGACCCGGCTGGGCTGGCGCTGGCTGGCCGGGCCGGTGACGCTCGGCGTCCGGGTGGTCGTGCCCGACGGGACCGGCAGGGTGCTGCTGGTGCGCCACAGCTACGTCGCCGGCTGGCACCTGCCCGGCGGCGGCGTGAGCCGTGGCGAGAGCCTACGGGCCGCTGCCCTCCGCGAGCTGGCCGAGGAGTGCGGCGTCCAGGCCTCCGCGGCGCGCCTTCTGGGCATCTATCTGCGCCTGCGCCTCGGGCGCCGGCACAGCGACCATGTGGCGGTCTACGTGGCCGAGGACTGGCGAGGCGAGCCGCGGAGCGACGGGCGCGAGATCCTGGAGGCCGCGTTCTTCCACGCCGACGCGCTGCCGCCGGACACGACGCCCGCAACGCGCCGCCGTATCGCCGAATGGCGCGGCGCGCCGCCGCAGGAGCACTGGTGAGGGGTGGGCCCAGAACAGACGCGCCCTCACGGGCGCAGGGCGAAAGCAGGCGCGCCCTCGCGGGCGCAGGGCGAAAGCCGCCTTCGCAAGCCCAGGCGAGCGGCCACGATTGACAGCCGGCGCGGCCGCTCCCCATAACGGCCACATGGTCGGAACCGTCGAGCGAATCCTGCGATACCCCGTCAAGGGCCTGAGCGCCGAGAGCCTGGATGGCGTCGAGCTGCAGGCCTGTGAGGGGCTGCCGCAGGACCGGCGCTTCGCCATCGTCCATGGCGCGGCCGGCATCGACCCCGCGGAAGGCGGCTGGCGGCCCAAGAGCGCCTTCGTAACCCTGGTCAAGCACGAGCGGCTCGCCGCACTGGAAAGCCGCTTCGATGACGCGACCGGCTATCTCGAGATCCTGCGCAGGGGCCGCCGCATCGTGCGCGGCCAGATCACGGTGCCCCAGGGGCGCCTGATCCTCGACCAGTTCCTGGCGGCCTACCTGAAGTCGGAGCTCCCGGGGACCCCGCGCATCATCGAGGCCCCGGGCGTGATGTTCACGGACACCGAGGAGAAGCTCGTCTCGCTCATCAACCTTGCGAGCGTGCATGATCTCGAGCAGCGCATCGTGGGCGCGCCGGTAGACCCGCTGCGCTTCCGCGGCAACCTTCTCCTGGGCGGCCTTCAGCCTTGGGAGGAGGCCCACTGGGTAGGATCGCGCATCCGGATCGGCGCCGCCGAGCTCGAGGTCGTGCGGACCATCGGGCGCTGCGCCGCCACCAATGTGGAGCCGGGATCCGGTCAGCGGGACCTGAACATCCCGCAGGCCCTGCGCCGCGGGTACGGGCACACCGACTGCGGGGTCTATGCAAGGGTGGTTGTGGGCGGCGCCATCGCCCCCGGCGATGCCGTCGCGCCAGCATCCTGAGCCCGCCGGCAGGCCCCTGGGCCTGGTGACCACGTCCGAAAACCGCGAGCGCCGGCAGCGCGGCCATGACATCGTCAAGCCATGGAACCGCTCGATCCCCAGCTTGATTTCCGGCTCGATCCGCAGCTCGATTCCCTGGCCTGCCACCGGGCCGTCGCGGCGCGCGACGCCCGTTTCGATGGCCGCCTCTTCGTCGGCGTGACCACGACGGGGATCTACTGCCGGCCGGTCTGCCCGGCACGCACCCCCAGGCCCGAGAACTGCCGCTTCTTCGCCTCGGCCGCGGCGGCGCAGGAGGCGGGGTTCCGTCCCTGTCTGCGCTGCCGGCCCGAGACGGCCCCCGACCTCGGCGCCTGGCTGGGGACCTCGAACACCGTCTCGCGCGGGCTTGCCCTGATCGCAGACGGCGCGCTCGATGCCGAGGACGCGTCGGTGGAGGCGCTCGCCGAAAGGCTGGGTGTGGGCGGTCGTCAGCTTCGCCGGCTGTTCCGGCAGCATCTCGGCGCCTCGCCGATCGCCGTCGCGCAGACCCGCCGGGTCCTCTTCGCCAAGCAGCTGATCCACGAGACGCGCATGCCCATGGCCGAGATCGCGCTCGCCGCGGGCTTCGGCAGCCTGCGGCGCTTCAACGAGACGTTCCGCCAGCTCTACGGCCGGCCGCCGGGGTCGCTGCGCCGCAGCGCCGCAGCCCTGCCCGAAGGCGCCTGTGCCGAAACCGGCGTGATGCTGCGCCTGCGCTACCAGCCGCCCTACGACTGGGCCGCGATGCTATCCCATCTGGCCGGCCGCGCGGTCGAGGGAGTCGAGGTGGTGGAGGGCGGCACCTACCGTAGGACCGTGCTCGTGGACGGCCTTCTCGGCTCGGTCGAGGTCGGCCACCTGCCCGAGGCACGGAGCTTGGTCGCCACCATCCGCTTCCCGTGCCTGCGCGCCCTGCCGGGCATCGTGGCGCGCCTGCGCCGCGCCTTCGACCTGGGCGCCGATGTCGGCGCCATCGCCGCCCATCTCGCGCGGGACCCGCTGCTGGCACCACTGGTCGCGGAACGGCCGGGCCTTCGCGTACCCGGCGGATGGGACGGGTTCGAGCTGGGCGTGCGGGCTGTGCTGGGCCAGCAGGTCTCGGTCGAGGCCGCGCGGCGGCTCGCGGGGCGGCTGACGGCGCTGTGCGGCACCCCCGTGCCGCCTGAGCGGCGCCATCACACGGCGCTCCGGGCGGCCTTCCCCACGGCCGCGCAGGTCGCTGGCGCCGATCTGGCGGCGCTTCGCATGCCGGGCGCGCGCAAGGCGGCCCTCGCCGCGCTGGCGGCGGCAGCCGAGGCGGATCCGCGCCTGTTCGCGCCGGCGGGCAGCGCGGAGGAGACCGTGGCTCGGCTGCGCGCCATCCCTGGAATCGGCGAATGGACGGCGCAGTACATCGCGCTGCGTGCCGTTCGCGAGACCGATGCCTTCCCGGCCAGCGATGTCGGGCTGCTGCGCGGCGCCGCGGGTACGGCCGGCCGGCGGCCCAGTCCGGCCGAGCTGCGCGGGCAGGCCGAACCCTGGCGCCCGTGGCGCGCCTATGCGGCGCAGCACCTGTGGGCCGCCGATGCCGCCTCCATCGCGGCCCGCGCCGCCGCCGGGCAGGCCCATGGGTGATGCCCTGCGCCTGCTCGTGGACCGGATCGCGGCGCCCATCGGCGAGCTTGTCGTGGTGGCCGACCTCCAGGGCCGGCTCAGGGCAGTCGACTGGACGGATCACGAGTCCCGGATGCTACGCCTGCTGGACATCCATTACGGACCCGGCGGCCACGTCCTGGAGCCGGAATCCGATCCGGGCGGCCTTTCGACGGCGCTGGCGGCCTATTTCGCGGGCGCGCTGGACGCCATCCGTGGCCTGCCGGTGGAGACCGGCGGTTCCGCCTTCCAGCGCGGCGTCTGGGCGGCCCTGCGCGGAATCCCCTGCGGCGGGACCATCACCTATGGCGAGCTCGCGCGCCGCATCGGGCGGCCCGGCGCCGCCCGCGCCGTGGGCCTCGCCAACGGGGCCAATCCGGTGGGCGTCGTGGTGCCCTGCCATCGCGTCCTGGGTGCGGACGGCTCTCTTACGGGCTATGGCGGCGGGATCGAGCGCAAGCGCTGGCTGCTGGAGCACGAGCGCGGTTCCGTCCGCCAATAAGGGGAGCGGAAACGGAACCGGCGCCGGCCCCTCGTCGGGGCGGCGCCGGTCGGCGGTCGACACGCAAAGCCGCATCGCGGCCCGCGCGGGTCCTGCATGGGTTCAGGCGTTCAGCGCACGCTCGTCGTCAGCGCCCTGATCGTCTTCCTCACCCTCGTCGGCCTCATCATAGGAGCCGCCGTTGCCGTTCATCCCCGCGCCGTTCGGCTGGCCGCCCTGGCCGTCGCGGCCCTGGCGCTGCTGCGGGTTGCGCTGGTTCTGCTGCTCGGCCTGCTCGTTGATGAGCTCGATGATCCGGTAGTAGTGCTCGGCGTGCTGCAGGTAGTTCTCGGC
Source organism: Arenibaculum pallidiluteum (assembly GCF_017355985.1). Lineage (GTDB taxonomy): Bacteria > Pseudomonadota > Alphaproteobacteria > Azospirillales > Azospirillaceae > Arenibaculum > Arenibaculum pallidiluteum. The sequence goes on along the minus strand of NZ_JAFIQU010000016.1, from coordinate 145,268 downwards.
GGCGACGCGGTCGCCGGCCGACTGGGCATCGCGGGCCAGCGCCAGGTACTTCTCGTAGACCTGGAAGGCGTTGCCCCGGATCCGCACGTCGGGCCCGTTGCTGTCGAAGGTCTGGTGCCGTAGCGGAACGTTGTTGGGCCGGCGTCCGCCGCCCCCGCCACCGCCGCCCCCACCGCCGCCGCCGCCGTTGCCCCGGCCGCGCGAGCGCCTGTTGTTCGATCCTTGTCTCATCCTCAGTAAACGAGCCCCAGTTTGAGATTCCAAAGTCCCGCCGGGCCAAGACCAGCCCTCGTCCGGGGGTCCGGGCTCCGCCGAACGCATCCGCGGCGGATTTCTCGGGGTTCGAGCGACGGGTCCGCATGGGAGGGCGGTTCACGCCGTCGGGGACGACCCTAAATGGGACGCGGCTGCAATCCAACCTCTTTTTTTCAATTACCTAGGCTGGTCACAGTCCACGCGCCCCTGAAGGCAGCGCTCGATGGCATCCAAATCGGGGTTCCGGCCCCATTCGTCAAGAGCTCGCTTGGCGGTGTCTGCATATTGCAAGCGGCCCATGGGCTTGCGGACTTTGCGGCTTGCGGCGGGTATTGCGCGCGATCAGCGCCCGTCCGAGCACGAATGTCGATTCGCAGAGAAAGAAGACAACGGTCATTCAGCAACTTTCGGAACGGTTGCGCGCATCATTATCACCCCCGAAAAAATGACGCGCCCCGAAGGAAGCAGCAAGGCTGCCCTGGCCAAAAGGATCACCCCCCGGCCGCGGCCACGGATCACATTCTCAAACGGCGCCGCCCGCCCAGGGCGTCAGGTGATTGTCCAGGCGCAGGTTTCCCTCGACGCAAAGGTCGGTACCGGCCTCTTCGCCGCCCCCCTTTCCGGCCACGGCGAGCAGACGCCCGTGACCGCTGCTGGCCAGGAAGCCCGCGCCCTCGGCCGCGAGCCCGCAGCCGTCGGCCAGCGGCAAGCTGCCGACCCACGCGCCCGTGCCCGCGTCCCAGACGCCGATCAGCCCTCCGCGCGGCGAGCTCGCCGCGACGAGAGCGCCGCCGGCTCCCGCCGCGACGGAGCCGACATAGCCCCGGAAGCGCGCCAGCTCGTCCTCGGGTGCCGCAAGCATGCGGGCCGGCGATCCGAGCCGGTGCACCGCCACGAGGGCCTGGACCTCGCCCGTCGGCCGCTCGTCCTGCATGCCGAGGACGACACCGCCGCCGGCCACCTCCGCCAGATGCCGGATGCCCAGGTTGGAATGGCCCTCCGGCAGGCGAACGGCCTCGATCAGCCTGCCCGTGGACGCGTCCACATAGGTCAGCGACGAATCCGGGCCGTCGGTGTTCAGCTTGGCCCGCCCCGTCTCCGGATGGGTGATGATGCCCCCGTTGGCGACCGCGAGCACGCGCCCTCCGTCGAGCATGATCAGCTCGTGCGGACCGATGCCATGGGTCGGCAGGGCGCCGCAGCGCCTGTAGCCGTCGGCCGCGTCGTAGACGCCGATGGACCCGGTCTCGCGCTCGACGTCGTCCTCGGCCACGTAGAGAAGTCGCCCGTCCGGCCCGAAGGCGCCGTGCCCCGTGAAGCTGCGGCCGGCCGGGACCTCCACCGGCTTGCCGAGCGCGGCGGTGGCCAGGTCGACGGGAACGAACCACCGTCCGGGACGGCGCTCGAAGACGACGGCCTGGGCCCTGCGCGGATGGGGCACGACCCCGTGGGCGCGGCCCGGGAGCGGCAGCGCGAAGGCCACGCGCCCCGCGGCGTCGAGCGCCGCCACCCCATAGCCCACGGGCCTTCCCGGCGCGGTGGCGAAGGCCGTCAGGAACAGGTGCCGCCCGCCGGCGGAGGCCGCGACCGGCCCCGCCGCGAGCTGGGCCAGCACGCCGCCGAACGCGGCGAGGAAGGTGCGCCGATGGATTTCCATCTCAGTCCCCATCCAGTTCGTTGAAGCCCAGCGAGATCCCGAGCAGGGGCGGCAGGGTCTCGGCCACCAGTGCCTGGGCCTCCTTGGCCGCGCGGAAGGCCGCCAGCACCGCCGGCCGGCGTTTCGGGTCCGCCACCGCCTGATCGAGCGGCGCCCCCACCTTCCCGGCCGCCGCGATGGCCCGGTCGAACGCCTCCGCGATCCTGGCCCGGACGGCATTCCCCTCGGGCCCGGCGGGCAGCCTGGCCACGAAGCCGGGCCCGCCGCCCTCGCCGAGCAGCGCCGCGCGCACGGCCGCGAGGTTCAGCGCCACGTTGCGCAGCGAGCGGCCGCTCCGGACCGATTCCGCGAGCCGCGGCTTCGCCGAGGCCGAGTCCGCGCCAAGCGGAGCCAGCAGCTTCTGGTCGACGACGACCTGCATCGCGGTGACCAGCGCCCCGTAGAGCGCCTCCACCGCCCCGGCCGCCGTCGGGGCGACGGAGGTCGGTCCGCCGGCCTCGAACTCGGCTGGCAGCGCCACCCAGTCCGCGCGGATGCCATCGGCCATGCCCGCCACGTTGCGCGCCACCGCGGCCGCGTAGGCGCAGCGGTAGCGCCCGGTCTCGTCGCCGCCGAACGCGCCCGGCTCTGCCCGTTCCGCGTAGAGAAGGTGCTCGAGCGCGCTCAGCCCCTGGGTGGCGACGCTGCTGCGCGCGATCGCCTGGGGTTCCAGCGCCTTGGGATCGCGGGCCGCCAGGATCTGCCCGAGCTGCCGCGCGACCGCGTTGTTGCGCTCGGGCCAGAAGGCCATGCGCTCGGCGCGCATGAACATGGCGGCCGGCCCCGGCCGCAGGTGCTGGATGCCCATCCACCCGTCCATGGCGGCATCGAAGCCGGCGCGCGCCTCGGCCAGCCCGGCCGCGGAAGGCGCCGCGCAGAATCGGTCGAGCCGCTCGGCGAGCCCGGCCGCGGCACCGGCCAGCGCCCCGGCCCGGGGCTGCGCGTGGGTCTCCGCCAAGCGGCGCAGCAAGGCGCCGTCGCCATCGGCGCCGAGCGCGGCGCCCATGCCGAGGGGCATCATCATCAGGACCGCCGCTGCGCGCAGGAGGATGGACTTCGCCATGGATGGGCTTCCCGTCAGGGTGAAAGGATGAAGCGGACGAGCCGGTCGCGCTCGGCGCGCGACAGCCCGGCGAAGCGATCGCGCGCCGACGCGGCCTCGCCGCCGTGCCATAGCACGGCCTCGGCCACGCTGCGTGCCCGCCCGTCGTGGAGCAGGGCCAGGCGCCCGTCCTGCGCCCCGCGGCCGGCGAGATCCCAGAGCGGGGCCGTGCGCCATTCGCTTCCCGAGGCGCCCTCTTCGCCCCCCTGCCCTCCACCACCCTCGGCCAGCCCGTCGGCGAGGCCCGGCCCCATGTCGTGCAGCAGCAGGTCGGTGAAGGCGAAGATCCTCCGTGCCTCCGCACCCGGAGCCGCGGGCGCCGTGCCTAGCGCCGGGCGATGGCAGGCGGCGCAACCGGTCGCGGCGAACAGCGCCAGGCCTGCGGCATCGGGTTCGCCGCCGCGACGGGGCGGCAGGTCACCGAGATAGCGCGAGATCAGCGTCAGCACCACCGAGGGCGCCTCGACTCCCTCGCTGTCGACGGCTGCGCCGTGGGGCGCGCTGCGGCAGGCCACCTGCGCGACCGTGCAGTCGCCCCAGCCTGCGGGCAGCCCCGGCACCGACATGCCGAGATCCAGGAGGAAGGCTTCGCCGACCTGCCCTTCGAGACTGGCATTCTCGGCCTTCCAGCCGAAGCGGCCGACCCGCATTCCTTCCGGGCCGGCCACCAGCCGGGCCCGTCCGGAGATGCCGTCGCCGTCGCCGTCCCCGGGATCGGCCGCCGCCAGGATCTCGGTCTCGGGCACGGCGGCCAGGAGGCCGAGCCCTCGCAGCGGCGGCGCGATGCGCAGGGACCGGCCGAGGCCGGGCTCCAGCGGCCCGTAGGCAAGGCCGGAGAGCACGACGCCGGGGCGGCGCAGCCGGACCGTCCCGCCGCCGGGAAGCCGCACAAGCTCCTCGTCGTAGGTCGCGCCGACCCGCGCTTCGGGCGGGACGCCGGAGACGCCGCGCGTCTGGACCTGCCGCCCATAGACGGGATCCCCATCCAGGCGCAGGACGAAGCCGGCGCCGGGCTCGCCCCCGGCGTCGGGTGGATCCGGGGGCCTTCCGCGCCCCGCGGCGGGATGGCAGGCCGAGCAGGCGCGGGCGTTGAACAGCGGGCCGAGCCCGTCGGCGGCGCGCGTCGAGGACGGGGCAGGCACCCAGCTCCGCTCGAACAGGGCCTTGCCCGCGGCGGCATCCAGCGCGTCCGCCGCGGGGTCGGCAATCGCGCCGCCGGACCCGCCGCCGACCACCACGCCCGCCAGCAGGCCGACGGCCGCGGCCAGGAGGATCCGCATCCCCCGTCCCTCACGCGACCCGCAGGAAACCCATCATCCCGGTCTCCTGGTGCTCGATGATGTGGCAGTGGAGCATCCAGTCGCCGGGGTTGTCGGCGACGAAGGCGACGCGCATGCGCTCGCGCGGCTCCAGCAGGACGGTGTCGGCGTAGTGGCGCGGCAGGCTGCGCTTGTCCGAGCCCAGCACCAGGAAGGAATGCCCGTGCAGGTGGATGGGATGGAGGTGCGGCGTCAGGTTCGCCAGCTCCAGCACGTAGGTCCGCCCGCGCTCCAGCACGGCAAGGGGCGGGGGCAGCCGTTCGTGGCCGGCGTCCGGCCAGGGCGTCTCGTTGATCGCCCAGAAGGTCTTCTCCGATAGGCAGAGGGAATCGGCGAAGGGCAGCCCCGCCAGATCGGCCTCAGCGAAGGCGCGGGCGACCGCGGTCGCGGAGAAGTCGAAGCGCAGCGTCTCGGCCCGGGCGAGGTCGGGCGCCGGGATCGCGGCCGCCGGCAGCGGGAGGGGCCGGAACCGCCCCCTGGACAGCGGCGTCCCCTCGGCGCGGAACGCCGCCAGCGGCCGGGGCGTGCTGGCATAGGCATTGACCAGCCGAACCGTGCCGGTCTTCGGCGCCCGGAAGACGATGTCGAGCCGGGTCGCCGGCCCCGCCAGCCAGCCGTCCAGACGGCGCGGGGTCATCGGAATGCCGTCGACGGCCAGGATCCAGGCCTCGGCCCCTTCGAGCATGGGGTCGAGGATCCGCGAGCTGTCGACGTTGAACAGGCGGATCCGGATGTCCCCGCCCGCGGGCACCGGGATGACGGGATCGATGCTGCCGTTGACGGTCGCGACATTGCCGAAGGTCCCGGCCCGCGCCGCGCCCCGGTCGGTCGAGACGGTGCCGATCCTGCCATCGGGCTCCAGATGCCAGTCCTTCACCATGCAGGGGAGATCGGCGTCGAAGCGGGGGCCGTCGGACTCCTCGACGATCAGCAGGCCCGCGAGCCCGCGGCCCAGCAGACGCGTCGTGTCGCAATGGGGATGGAAGAAGAAGCTTCCCGCGTCCGGGGGCACGAAGTCATAGGTGTGGGTGGCGCCGGCGGGCACCGGCGCCTGGGTCAGGAAGGGAACGCCGTCCTCGGCGTTGGGCAGGCGCAGGCCGTGCCAATGGATCGAGGTGTGCTCGTCCAGCCCGTTCACCAGCCGCGCCCGCAGGCGCTGACCCTGGCGCATCCGGATCACGGGCCCCGGGAAGGCGTCCGAATAGGTCGCGACCGGCGTGGGCCCGGCGGGCTCGGGCAGGATCCGCGCCAGCCGGGGCCTGGCGACCAGCTCGACCTCCACCACCTCGGGCGGGGCGGCGTCAGCCACCGGCGGCGCTGCCGGCCGCACCGCGGGGGCCGCCCCGCCGGATGCTGTCCCCAAGGCCGCCAGCGAGAAAGTCGCCGCGCCCGCCGCCAGAAAGCCGCGCCTGTCGAGCCGCCCCATCGCCGCCACCACCGCAAAAGCACCGAAAGCCAAAGCACCGTACGGCGGAATCCGCGCCGGGCGCGGCCGCCCGGCGCGCCCCCGCCCTACTGCACCGCCGAGGGATTGTCGAGGCTGTCGGAGCCCTCGATGCGGATCTTCACGCCCAACGCCTTGACGGCGCCTTCAAGCGCGGTCTTCTGCGCAACCAGCCGGTCGACGGCCGCGGCGACCAGGCGGTTGCCCTCGTCGTTGCCGTTCCCGATCATCTGGTCGTAGGCCATCCGCCCGGAATCGGCGGTGTCCTTCATCGCCTGCATGGCCGCCAGCGTCGCGTCCATGCTGCGCCGCACCTCGGCATCCGCCTCGGGCGACTTGCCGGCGACGTATTCCGCGAGCGAGGGGCCGCGCACGACCGTGCCGTCGGTGCGGCGGTACTGGCCTGCATAGACGTTCATCATGCCGACCTGGTCGTAGTAGTGGGCGTTGTGGGTGTTGTCCGAGAAGCAGTCGTGCTCCTCCTCGGGGTCGTGGAGCATCAGCCCGAGCTTCATGCGCTCGCCCGCCAGCTCGCCGTAGCTGAGGCTGCCGAGCCCGGTCAGCATGCGCGCGATGCCGCCCTCGCCCTTGGCCCCGGTGATGGAGGCGCGGGCCTTGCCCTTCGGGCCCCACGCCTTGACCATGATATCGAGATCCTTGACCAGCAGGTCGGTCGCGACCTTCAGGTACTGGGCCCTGCGCTCGCAGTTCCCGCCCGTGCAGCCGTCCTTGGCGAAATCGGTATAGGGCCGGTTGCCGGCGCCCGGCCCGGTGCCGTTCAGGTCCTGGCCCCAGAGCAGGAACTCGACCGCGTGATAGCCGGTGGCGACGTTCGCCTCGACGCCGCCGGCCTCGTGCAGCGTCTCCGAGAGCAGCTTGGGTGTGATCCTGGCGACGTCGATCGTCTTGCCTCCGGCACGGATGCGGGTCGAGCCGATCACGTTGGCCCCGCCGAAGGGATTGTCCTCGCCCGCGGCATAGGCGGCATCGACATAGTCGATCAGCCCCTCGTCAAGGGGCCAGGCGTTGACCTTGCCTTCCCAGTCGTCCACGGCGGGGTTTCCGAAGCGGAAGGCCTCGGTCTGCATATAGGGGACCCGGGCCGCGACCCAGGCGCGGCGCGCCTCGGCAAGCGTCGCCGCGCTCGGCGTGGCGATCAGCGCGTCCACGGCCTTCTGCAGGGTCCGGGCGCCCGCGAGGGAGTCCTCGTACCCGGCCTGGGCAATGTCCGCATAGGTCTTCACGACATCCTTGGCCGCCGGACGGGCGGCGGCGGGCTGCGCCAGAAGAAGTGGAAAAAGGGCCGCCGACAGCAGGGCGACGATGCGTCGCGACATGGGAAGCTCTCCGACCGGTAGACAAGGATATTGCGACTCATTATCACTGTCACCGGATAGGCGCCAGGGCCTCGGTGCGAAGGCGCCCTGCGGCCAGTTGTCCGGGACAGGGAACGCCGCCCGGTCCATCGAGAACGGAGTTGCCAGAGCCATGACGACCGCCACCGCCCACCGGCACAGCCGGAGCGCCGCCCCGCCGCAGCGGGGCCGTCTGGCTGCCGTTTGCGCCGTGCTTCTGGCGCTGGGGGCCACCGCGCCCGTCGCGGCCCAGCAGGCCGCAGCGCCCGCGGCGCAGCAGCAGCCCGCGCCGGCCGGGACCATCGAGCCCGCGCCGGTTCCGCCCCCCGCGCAGTCCGAGGCGCCTCCCGCCCCCGCGGCGCATCCCCTGGACTCCGCGGAGCCGGCGCCCGAGGCCCCGGCGCAGCTGCCGCATGACCTGTCACCCTGGGGGATGTTCATGGCCGCGGACGCGGTCGTGAAGTCGGTGATGGTGGGGCTGGCCTTCGCCTCGGTGCTGACCTGGACCATCGGGCTCGCCAAGTCGATCGAGCTGTCGGCCGCGCAGCGCCGGGCCCGCCGGACGCTGGCGGCGCTGGTCGAGGCGCGCTCGCTGGCCGATGCGGCCGACCGGACGGGATTCGAGCGCACGCCCGCCGCCCAGCTCGTCCGCGCCGCGGCGGCCGAGATCCATCAGTCGGCTGAGGCGCCCGAGAAGGACGGCATCAAGGAGCGCGTGGCGTCGCGGCTGGAGCGGATCGAGGCCGGCGCGGCCCGGCGCATGACCCGGGGCACCGGCATCCTCGCCACCATCGGGTCGACGGCCCCCTTCGTGGGCCTGTTCGGCACCGTCTGGGGCATCATGAACAGCTTCATCGGCATCTCGAAGGCGCACACCACCAATCTCGCGGTCGTCGCCCCCGGCATCGCCGAGGCGCTGCTGGCGACCGCCATCGGCCTCGTCGCGGCGATCCCGGCGGTGGTGATCTACAACATGTTCGCCCGCGGCACCTCGGGATACCGGGCCGTGCTGGCGGACTCCTCGGCCGCCGTGATGCGGCTGGTGTCCCGCGACCTCGACCGGACGGCGGCCCGCCGCGCCGCCGCGGCGGAGTAGCGCCATGGGAGTCCGGCTCGACCACGGCGACGACGATCTCGCCGAGAACCACGAGATCAACGTCACGCCCTTCATCGACGTGATCCTGGTCCTGCTGATCATCTTCATGGTGGCGGCCCCGCTCGCCACGGTGGATGTGCCGGTCGACCTGCCGGCCTCCACTGCCGCGCCGCAGCCGCGGCCGGACAAGCCGATGTTCCTGACCGTCAAGTCCGACCTGTCGCTGGCGCTGGGCGATGCGCCGGTCGCGCGCGACGCGCTCGGCGGGGCGCTGGACGCGGCCGCGCATGGCGACCGGGAGACCCGGATCTTCCTGCGCGCGGACCGCAGCGTCGACTACGGCGCGCTGATGGAGGTGATGAACGCCCTGCGCGCCGCCGGCTACCTGAAGGTGGCGCTGGTCGGGCTGGATGATGCGGCCTCGGCCGCACCGGGCGCCGCAGCGGCCGCTCCCGCCGCAGCGGCCGGCACGGCGCCATGACCGCGGCAGGGTCTGCCCGGGGCGGCTTCGCCGATTCCGGCCGCGAAGGAGACGGGCTGCGCTGGGCCGCGAGCTTCATGGCCGTGCTCGCCCTTCATCTGGCGGGCGGAGCCTACCTGCTGCGCCAGCATGTCGCCGAAGTCGCGGCTGCGCCCCCGGCGGCCGTGATGATCGATCTGGCACCACTTCCGGTCCCACCGGCCGAGGCGATGGACCCGGCCCCGGCGCCTGCCCCGCCGCAGGTGCAGCCGGAGCCCGAGCCGGAGCCGGCACCCGAGCCCCCGCCGCCGGAACCGGTCGCCGTGCCCGAGCCCGAACCTCCGCCTCCCGAGCCGCTGATAGAGCCGGAGCCGATTCCCACGCCCGCGCCGGAGCCCGAGGTGGCCGTGGCCCCGCCGCCCCCGCCGGTGAAGCCGAGGCCGGTCCAGCGCCGCCCAGAGCCGCCGCGCGTCGAGCGCACCGAGATCCGCCCGGCGCCCGAGCCCGCGCCTGTGCAGCAGCAGGCCGCGGCCCCGGCGGCGCCGGCCCCCGCCGCCCCGACCGTGGCGCCCCCCACGCCGGCCCCGCCCTCGCCCAATCTGAGCCGGGTGATGCCGACCTGGCAGGGGCTCCTGCTGGGGCATCTGGAGCGGCACAAGCGCCCGCTGCGGGGAACGCTGATCAGGCGCACACAGGTCACCCAGGTGCGCTTCACGCTGGACCGTCAGGGCCGGCTCCTGTCCTTCCGCCTGGAGCAGAGCTCCGGCAACGAAGCCCTGGACCGCGAGACGCTGGAGCTCGTCCAGCGTGCCTCGCCCTTCCCGGCCCCGCCGGCTGAGATCGACCGCGACTCGGTCGAGGTCGTCGTCCCGGTGCAGTTCCAGCCGCGATAGGGCTGGCGTCAGCCCACGTCCCGGCTGAAGGTGATCGCCGGCTTCTCGCGCCAGGCGAAGCGCTGCAGATGGTCCGTCAGGATCCACTCGATGCGCGCCAGCGCCTCGGCATCCTCGGCCTGGCAGCACAGGTGCAGCGCGTCCGGCTCGGCCGTCATCAGGCACAGGCCGAAGGGAAACTGCGCGCGGCCGCGTCCCTCGCCGTACTCTACGGTGATCTTGTGGGCGAAGTGCTTGCAGAGCTGGACCAGGTACTTGCTCCCGGCCGCCGTCTCGACCCGCGCCTTGGATTCGAACATCGTTCCTCGCCTGGGTTTGGGTTATGCCGCCGGCCGGCCTGCCGGGCGGCGCCGGGGTCTTCCCGGGCCTAATCCGACGGCAGAAGGGCGAAGCCGATGCCGCGCCCGATCAGCACCGGCAGGACCGAGGCGTGGTCCTCGCCGGCGAACTGGACGAACTCGGTCCGCAATCCATGAATGGACAGAGGTGCGAGGCGCGCCGCCAGCGCGGCCGCCTCGTCCACCATGCGGTTTCCGGCCTTGCGGACCGCCCTTGCGGCCGCATGGGGGCTACGGCGCTCGGCGGGGCTCAGATCCTGCTCGTGCCCGCCGACACCCACCAGCAGCCGCAGCGTCCCTGCCGGCCGCTCGGCCAGCGACGCGGCGAAGGGCGCCTCCCCGGCCAGGACCCGCCGGTCGCCGAACCAGATGGAAGGGCTGCCCGCCACATAGGTCTGGAACGACCCGGGGCTGGTGAAGAGGACATGCAGGACGAAGAGGCCGCCGTAGGAATGCCCCAGAATGGACTGCCGACCGGGATCGACCGGCAGGGCGCGGGCTACGGCCGGCTTCAGCTCTTCTTCGATGAAGCGCAGGAAGGCAGTGGCGCCGCCGGTTCCGGGGACCCCGGTACCGGGCGGCGTCAGGTCCACGCTGCGCCGCTCGATGGCGAAAGGCTCGTCCGTGGGATAGCCGATGCCGACCACCACCGCGGGCGGAACGCCAGTCGCGTCGTTGCGCCGGATGCGGATCCGCAGGGCGTCCACCGCCGTTGCGAAGGTGGCGTTGCCGTCCAGCAGGTAGAGGACCGGGAAGCCGCCGGCCGGCGGCGGCCCCTGGGGCAGCCAGAGCATGATCCGGTGAACCCCGCCCGTTGCGAGGGAGACGATGTCCCACTGTTCCGCGCCCGGGACGGTGACGGGCGCGGGGATCGGCCGCTCGCCCATCCGCTCAGAACCGTGCCGTCGCCTTCACGATGAAGCTCCGCGGCTCCCCGTAGAAGTTGAAGACCTGTGCGCTGCCGACCCGGGTGTAGTACTTCTCGTCGAAGATGTTGTTGGCATTCAGCGACAGCTCCAGGTTCTCGTTCACGTCGTAGCCGATCCGGGCGTCGACCACCACATAGCCGTCCTCCTCGAAGCGCGTGCTGCCCGACAGGTTGTAGAAGCTGCTGAAGTAGCGCCCGCCCAGCCCCAGGTTCAGCCCGCGCAGCTCGCCATCCGGAAAGTCGTAGCGGGTCCAGAGATTGAAGCTGTGGCGGGGCGTGAAGGTGCTGAAGGTCGTGCCCTGCTGGTTGGCCGGCGCCTTGATGTAGCTGGTGTCGGTCAGCGCGTAGCCCGCGAAGACCTGCAGGCCGCGGTAAGGGCTGCCGCTGATCTCCGCCTCCAGGCCCTGCACTTCGACCTCCCCGCCGGCAATGAAGCTACCGGGGCCGCTTGGATTCGGCACGGCGCGGTTGTCGTCACGAAGCCGGAACAGCGCGACCTGCCCGTTCATCCGGCCTTCGAAGAACTCGCTCTTCAGTCCGGCCTCGTACTGGTGCCCAGTGCGCGGGGCGATGGCGGAGCCGTTAGCGCCAAGGTTGGTCTGCGGCTGGAAGATCTCGCTGTAGCTGACATAGGCCGACAGATTGTCCGTGAGGTCGTAGACCAGGCCCGCGAAGGGCGTGATCTCGCCGTTTCGCTCGATCGTCTGGCGCGCATTCGTGACGAGGTTCGTGGTGGTGCCCTCGTACCAGCTCGCCCGGCCGCCCAGGATCGCGGTGAGCGGCTCCACCGGCCTCAGGCGGAGCTGTCCGTAGATCCCGTACTGCTCGGGCACTACCCGCGTTCGGGAGGATAGCGGGATGTTGGGCTCGGGGAAGGCCGTACGCGGGTCGAAGATGTTGACGACCGGCGCCACGGTGACGCCGGAGCCGCCGTTCTGCAGCGTGCGCTGCTCGTAGCGCCGGTACTCGGCGCCGACCATCGCATCATGGCGGCGCCCCAGCAGCTCGAACGGCGTGCTGACATGGGCGTCGGCCGAGAGCGCGGTCTCGGAATAGTCGCGGGCGATGGCGACCAGGCTCGTGTTGCCGGCCGCGTTCACCGCGCCGCCGGCATAGGCGTATTTGAAGTCGACGTCCCGGTCCACGTAGCGGGCCGAGGCCTGGGCGTGCCCGCCATTGTCGAACCGGTGCCTGAGCTCGACGATCGCCTCGTTCGATCTGTTTTCAAAACGATTCCAGTCCGCGCCGATGAAGGTCGACCGCGACACGTCCAGCAGTTCGCCGTTCGCATAGGCCGGAAGCCCGTTGAAGGGCTTGATGTCGCGCTCCTGCCGCCATGCCGCGGCGGACAGGGTGGTGGATTCCGTCAGGTCGGCCTCCAGCGCGCCGTAGCCGACGGTCACTTCGTTGTCGGTCTTGTCGACGAAGGTGTCGCGGTCCTGGCGCACGCCGACGGCGCGGCCGCGCAGCTTCCCGCTCTCGACCAGCGGCCCGGTCACGTCGCCCTCGATCCGACGATTGTTCCAGCTTCCCAACGAGCCGCTGAGCGAGCCGCCGAAGCTGTCCTGCGGACGCTTGCGCGCGAGGTTCACGGTTCCCCCAGGCTCGCCCGTGCCGCCCAGGAGCCCCGACGGCCCGCGCAGGATCTCGACCCGGTCGAAGATCGCGAGGTCGGGCTGCGTGCCATAGATGCTGGAGAGCGGGGCCGGAAGCCCGTCGACCAGGAAGTTGTCGAGCTCGAACCCGCGGGAGTAAATGCTGGAGCGGCCGGGATCGTTGCTGAGCACCAGGGTCCCCGGCGTGCGCCGGAACGCGTCCTCGAGCTGCGTCATGTTCTGGTCGTCCATGCGCTGCCGGGTCACCACCGAGACGGAGCGCGGGATCTCGCGCACCGGAACCGCGTCGCGCGACCCCACCGTGGCCGCGCCGGTCGCGTAGCTGCCTGTTCCCTCGGTCGCCGCAGGATCCGCCCTGCGCCCCTCGACGACCACGGGGTCGAGCGTCACCGGCTGGTTGCCGCCGCCCGCCTGTGCCAGGGCCGTTCCGGCGCAGGCCATCATGGCGATAGAAACGGGGATGCCCATGGCCGCGTCGAGGGCGTGGGCCGGACGCTTGCGACGTCGGTCGGCGGGGTTCAGGCGGCGGTTCCGGATATCGATCATGGCACTGTCGTTCCTATCGTGACGGGCCGGAGGGGCCGGCACGAATTGCGAATGATTTTCATTCGGATCTATGCGGGACCTCCGCAGCGCGTCCAGCGGCATGGCTTCTGGCGGATCGTCAGATTGCTTTGCGGGACCACCATGCGCCGGCCTCCCTGCCGACTATGCCGCACAGGTTTGCGATTGATTATCACCCGCACAGGATCGATGCTCGTCGCGCGAAAATGTCTCGGAGGTCACGGATCCATGTTGGAGCAAGGGACGGGGGCCAGCGGGTCCGCGGGCCTGGTGCGGAAATCCGACATCGCGGCGGGGCACGCCGGGGGTTGCCTGCGCTTCGACGGCGACCCCGCGCAGGACCTGGCGTTGCGCGGCGAGTACCGGCTGGTGCGCCTGGCTGGCGGCCTGACGCTCCATGCGACGGATGCCAGCGGCCTGACCGACCTGACGACAGAGATCGAGCTTCCGCCGCGCCTGACCTGCTCCATCGTCCTGGCCGGGCGCGCCGACTTCTCGCTGGGCGGCCGGATCTTCGCCCTCGGCGGCGCTGACGAGCCGAGCGTCTCGATCGTCTCCCTCGCGCGTCCCGAGGTGCTGCGCCGGCATTCACCGCGCGGCTCCTATGTCCGCAAGGTGAACGTGACGCTGGAGCAGGAATGGCTGGATTGCGGCGGGCTCGCCGGGCTGCGGGATCCCGGGCCGGTCCTGCGCCTCTCGCGCGAGCACATGGCCTTCGTCGGCTGGCGCCCCTCGGCGCGTCTCGTGTCATTGGCCCGCGAGGTGCTGGAGGGGCCGCCCTGCCCTCCGGTGCTGGCGGGGCTGTACCTTCAGAGCAGGGCCGCCGAGATCGCGTTCGAGGCGCTGGCGGCGCTGGACCCGTCAGGGCGGGCCAGGCTGGCCGAGCCGCTTGCCCCCGCGGCTGCCCGCAGCGCCCGCCGGGTCCGCGACTTCCTCGAGGCACGGCTCGACGAGACCCTCACCCTGGACGCGGCGGCGTCCGCGCTCGGCATGAGCGTCAGCGCGCTCCAGCGGCTGTTCCGTGCGGCCTACGGCACGACCGTCCTGGACTACGTTCGCCGGCGCAGGCTCGAGCGGGCGCGCGAGGCGCTTGAGCGCGGCTGGGCGGGCATCGGCGAGGCGGCCTGGCGCGCGGGCTATTCCAGCCCCGCCAACTTCGCGACAGCCTTCAAGCGGGAATTCGGCACCACGCCCGGCGAGGCTTGCAGGCGCCACCATCCCGGCATTGCAGCGCCCTCGCGGCGGACCGGGAATTCCTGAGCCGTCGCGCCGACGAGCGGGTCACGCGCCCTGCCGGCCCGAGATCCTCTCCAGCGCCCCGGCCGCCAGCCGACGGGTCAGCTCGCCGGCCGGCAACGCCTCGGCCAGGGCCGCAGCCTGTCCCGACCAGAGGCTGACGAAATCCCCGGACCCCGCAGGCTCGGTCGCGGCCCGCAGCGGCGCGACCGCCCCGCCCGCCATGGGAAAGGGCGGAACCGAGGACGAGACCGGGCCGAGCTCGCGCATCAGCCGGTTCATGATGCCGCGCGCGGGGCGGCCGGTGAACAGGTTCGTCAGCGCCGTGCCATCATCGGTGCTGGCCTGCAGCGCCGCCCGGTGGACGGGCGGCACCTTGGCCTCCGGCGAGAGCAGATAGGCCGTGCCGAGCTGGACTGCCGCGGCGCCGAGCGCCAGCGCGGCGACGACGCCCCGGGCGTCCGCAATCCCGCCGGCGGCGATCACCGGCACCCGTACCGCGTCGGCGACCTGCGGCACGAGCGCGAAGGTGCCGACCTGGCACGCGATCTCGTCCGATAGGAAGTTGCCGCGGTGACCGCCGGCCTCCAGCCCCTGGGCGATGATGGCGTCGCAGCCCTGCGCCTCGAGCCAGCGCGCCTCGGCCACCGTGGTCGCCGAGGAGATCACCCGCGCGCCCGTCGCCCGGACCCGGTCCAGCAGCGTGCGGTCCGGGAGACCGAAATGGAAGCTGACGACCTCCGGCCGGTGCTCCTCGACGATGCGGCAGAACTCCTCGTCGAAGGGTGCCCGGCCCGTGGCCGGCGGCGGCGCCTCCGGGTCGAGCCCGAGCTCCACGTAGTAGGGAGACAGCGCGGCCCTCCAGGCCAGGGCGCGCACGGGATCCGGTTTCGGCGGCACATGGCAGAAGAAGTTCAGATTGACCGGACGTCTTGTGCGCGTGCGCACGGCTGCCAGGGCCTCGGCTGCCTGCGCCGGCGTGTACTGCGCGCAGGCCAGCGATCCCAGGCCGCCAGCCTCGCTGACGGCGATCACCAGCTCCGGCGTCGTGTTGCCGGCCATGGGCGCCTGAATGATCGGCAGCTCGATGCCGAACAGGTCGAGGATGCGGCGGTCGGTCCAGGTGGTCATGGTTCCTCGCGAAGGGATCGCAGCGGGGCCGGACGGGCATTGGATCATGCCTGTCGGCCCCCGCCTTGGATAGCACGCCGGCGCGGGCGCATGATCCCCGCCGATGGCCGGGATCGGTCGCGATGCCGGAGAAGGAACTGCGCGCTTCCAAGCTGGCGAGGAGGCAATCCGGCCGCGACATGCGATGCGGCCCGACCCCGGGCCCGGACGTGCCGGGCCCGGGGCGACTGGATCACACCAGCAGGCTGACTTCGCTCATGGTGCTCACGCCTTGCAGCACCAGCACGTCGCCATTGCCGAAGTTGAGGGCGATGCCGCCGTCGGTGAGCTCGACCGTGATGTTGGGGTCTTCGAAGCCCTGAAGGTTGAGGGTATCGTTCTCGGGATCGAAATCGGTCACCGTGTCGTACTCAAAGCCCGGCGTGACCACGATGGTGTCCTTGCCACCGTTGGTCGTGATCACATCGTTCTCGGAGCCGCCGGAAACCGTGTCGTCGCCGTTGCCGCCGATGACCTCGTCATCGCCGGCATCGCCGAATAGCACGTCTCCCGCGGTGGATTGTTCCAGGTTGTTGAAGGCCTGGACGAGGTCGTCGCCGTCGCCGCCGAAGATGAAGTCGGCCGCCACGTCACCACCGATCAGGTCGTCATTGCCGCCGCCGCCAAAGACCACGTCACCGACCGGGTCGTTCCACCGCACGGCATCGTCGCCCTCGCCGGCGTTGACGAAGTCCCTGCCGGCCATGCCGCCGACGGTATCGTCGCCGGGCCCGGCGATCACATGGTCGTCGCCCTGGCCCGTGTTGATGGTATCGTCCCCGACGCCGCTGTCGATGGCGTCGTTCCCCTCGCCGCCGGCGATGTCGTCATTGCCTTCGTTGCCGACCAGGATGTCGTTGCCGGCCTCTCCGGTGATCGTGTCGTTGCCTGCCAAGCCAATGGCAATATCGGCGTCCGGAGTTCCAAGAATTTCATCATCCTCTGGCGTACCAATGTTAATAGCCATGATGTATTCTCCCCTTATATTTGGCCTGAAGAAAATGCTCGAGCCGGCTACCAGGCGAGCAATCGTTCTATTGCGCCAATATGGCACTGACGGATCGGCATATGAATTGCTTCACCCAGCAGGCACAAAGCAGGATATCAGGCCAATGAAGCGATCCGTCGCCACCATTGAACCCGCGATAGCTCACCTCACCAACAGTTTATATGGATTAACGAAGCGGCTTTTCGCTACTCAATGAGTACATTCATCCCCATTTCGAAGATGTAATTATGTTGCAACTGAAATTTGAAGTGGTTTATTTGGAATACTTGAGATCTGGAAGGGCATATATTTAAGGTCCCATGACTCTTTCATTTCATACTTCATCTGGGCAGACACATCCATGATCACGAGGCGTTCGCCGCTTCGACTGTCCCAGTCGCGGCGCCCGCAGACGCGGAAACCCCTTCAGCCGGCAAGGAACGACGGGCCGAGACGAATCGGGGGAAGTGGAATGCCCAGCCTTGGCGTATTCGCCTGTATTTCTGATGGCTGCGGCCGCGTCCTCTGCTTCAAGGCGCATGTCCGCGAGGTCCGCAACTGGCAGCCGAACAGCGTGATCGCCGAGATCGGCTACTTCGCGCATGACGCGCTTCCGCGTCCGCTGTGTCCCAATGCAGGGCTGCGCTTTCGCGCCGCGGCGGCGGGCCTGCGGGGCGTGTTCAGCGTGCTCACGACGCCGGGGGAAGCGGCCAGCTGTTCCGGCGCTCCGTGCGATCCTCTAGGATGAAGGTGTGACGCGATCCGACATCGCGATCCGCGAGATCGCAACCTCCGACGGCCCGGCGCTCCGCGCGCTCTGGCGCGAGACGTGGACGGCCACCTACGGGCCGAGCCTCGGGACCGAGGCGCTGGCCGCCATGCTGGGGCAGCTCGACGCCGCCGACCCGGCCACCATGCTGCCGGCCGCGGACGAGCGTGGCCTGTGCGCTCTCCTCGGAGGCGGCATCGTGGGCTCCGTGATCTTTGCCGAGAGGAACCGCACGGCCTGTCTCTGGGGCCTGTACGTCCAGCCCTCACGCCAGCGCCGCGGCATCGGGACCCTTCTCCTGGAGGCCGCGGCAGCCCGGCTGGAGACCTCGGACCGGATGGAGGTGCGGGTGCTCGAGAGCAGTTCCGGGGCCGTCGCCTTCTACCGCAAGCACGGTTTCTCCATATCGCACCAGGAGACGGACGCCGCAGCGATCCCCGCAACGGCCACGGTCATGACGCGCGCGCTCGGCCCGCGCCACTGACATGACCCTGCGCCATGAGCTCTGGTCCCTTTGCTGTCACACCGGCTGCCGAGACGCGAATTTGCGCCAACGGCGGTCCAAATGATGGTATCGTTGCGCGTCCCGATAATTCCGTTGCGCGTCGGGGCAGACGACCGGCGGTGCCACGCCGCCCGGCCGCCGGCAAACTCAAGCCCCGGACCGATCATGCGCCGCCTCGTCCTCCACCTCCTCGCTGGGCTTCTCCTGGGCCCTCTGGCCGCGTCCATCGGCGCGGCGGATCCGGCGCACGAGGCCGCGTCGCCAGATCGCGGCATCGTCTACCTGATCACCTGGCGCGGCTGCGAGCAGGCCTGCCAAGGCTTCCTGGACCATCTCGCGGACAAGGGGCTGCCGGCCGAGGTGGTGATGCGCGACGCGGCCCAGGATCGGCAGGCCATTCCCGCCTTCGTGGACGAGGCCCGGCGCCTGAAGGCGAAGGCGATCGTCACCTGGAACAGCGAGGTCACGCTTGAGGTCGTGGGGCCCCATGACGCCGTCGACCCTGCCCGGCACGTGACCGACATCCCCGTGGTCTACATGTATGTCAGCGGCGCGGTGGATCTGAAGATCTCGCGCCATGAGGATCGGACGGGCCGCCCGAACGTCGCCGGCACCGACTATGCCGTGCCGCTTTCGGCACAGGCCCACGCCATGACGTCCTACAGGCCGTACCGGCGCATGGGGATGCTCTACGACGCGGGCCAACTCGGCTCCGTCCAGCGCAAGGACGCCATGGCCGCCCTGGCGAAGGAGCTGAACTTTGAGCTCGTAGCCGTCCCCCTGCCCCAGGGCCGGGACGGCCGGCCCGATCCCGGCCGGCTGGACGAGGCCATGGACACTCTCGCGGCCGGCGGGGTCGACTGCATCTATTTCGGCCTCTCGACCTTCCTGGTCGAGCAGGTGAAGCCCTTCACACGCATGGCCGTGGAGCGGCACCTCCCGGTTTTCAGCGGCGGCCCCCTTCCGGTAACGCAGGCCGACGCGCTCTTCGCCTTCTTCACGCGGCTGGAGATGATCGGCGCCCTTGCCGCCGTCCAGGTCGAGAAAATCCTGAACGAGCCCGGCCGGCCGCTCGACACGCTGCCGATCGCCAGGTTCTCGACCTACTCGCTGGTCGTGAACATGGACGTGGCATTGGCGCTGGAGCTGTACCCGCCCACCGGCATGGTCCGGGTCGCCGACTTCGTGAAGGACGGCAAGTGGATCCGGAAGTAGGCGCTGCCCTTCAGCGCGGCGGCTCCGGCGCCAGCGCGTGCACGCAGCGCCCGATGCCGTTCAGGTCGGCCTTCACGCGGACGTCGCGCAGCCCCTGCGCCGCGAGCAGGGCGGCAACGGCGGCGTCCTGTCCCTGCCCGACCTCCAGCGCCACGGCACCGCCGGGCGCGAGCAGGCGCTGCATCTCTGGGGCCAGGGCCCTGTAGGCGTCCAGCCCGTCCGGCCCGCCGGCCAGCGCAGGCAGCGGATCGTGCGCGCGCACCTCGGGCGCCAGGCCCGCGATGTCCCCGTCAGGGATGTAAGGCGGGTTCGAGACCACGAGATCGAATCGCTCGTCGATCCCCGCAGCCCAGTCGCCGTGGCGGAAGGCGGCCCGCCCGTCGAGATGCAGGCGCGCGGCGTTGGCCGCGGCGGTGGCGACGGCGGCTGGCTGCACGTCGACGCCGAGGCCGGTCGCGGCCGGCAGCTCGGAAAGCAGGGCGAGCAGGATGCATCCGGTCCCGGTTCCGAGATCCAGAACCCGTAGCGGCGCCCTGCGGTCGGCGACGCGGGACAGCGCCGCCTCGACCACGGTCTCGGTGTCCGGCCGGGGATCCAGCGTGCTGGGATCCAGGCGCAGCTCCAGGCTCCAGAACTCGCGCCTGCCGAGGATGCGCGACACCGGCTCGCGCGCGGCCCGGCGCTCCACCAGTGCCATGATCCGGTCCACCATAGCCAGCGTCAGCATGGCCCGGGCCTGGATCATCAGCCGCTCGCGCGTGAGGCCCAGCGCGTGCTGGACCAGCAGCCGGGCGTCGAGCTCGGGGGACTCGATGCCAGCCTCGCGCAGGCGCGCCTCGGCCATGCGTTGCGCCTCGCGCAGGGTGGGCGTCGCGGTCATTGCAGCTCGGCCAGCCGCTCGGCCTCATCCGCGGCGAGCAGCGCCTCGACGATCTCGTCCAGCGCCTCGCCCGCCATCACCTTGTCGATCTTGTAGAGCGTCAGGTTGATGCGATGGTCCGTGACGCGGCCCTGGGGGAAGTTGTAGGTGCGGATGCGCTCGGACCGGTCGCCCGAGCCGACTTGGCTGCGCCGGTTCGCGGCGCGCGCGGCATCCTGCTGGGCGCGCTGCATCTCGTAGAGCCGCGCGCGCAGGACGCGCAGCGCCTTCGCCTTGTTCTTGTGCTGGGACTTCTCGTCCTGCTGGCTGACCACGAGCCCGGTCGGCAGATGGGTGATGCGCACGGCGCTGTCGGTCGTGTTGACCGACTGCCCGCCGGGGCCGGAGGAACGGAAGACATCGATCCTCAGGTCCTTCTCGTCGATATGGACGTCGACCTCCTCCGCCTCGGGCAGCACGGCGACGGTGGCCGCCGAGGTGTGGATGCGCCCGCCCGCCTCGGTCTGCGGCACGCGCTGGACGCGGTGGACGCCGGATTCGAATTTCAGCCGCGCGAACACTCCGCGCCCGGCGATGGAGGCCACGGCCTCCTTGGTGCCGCCGAGCTCCGTCGAGGCGTTCTCCAGCACCTCGAAGCGCCAGCCGCGCAGCCCCGCGTAACGCTGGTACATCTCGAACAGCTCGGCCGCGAAGAGCGCGGCCTCGTCGCCGCCGGTGCCGGCTCGGACCTCGAGGATCGCGCTGCGCTCGTCCGCCTCGTCCTTGGGCAGCAGCAGCACCTGGATCCGCCGGACCAAGCCCGGCAGCCTCGCGTCGATCTCGTCGATCTCGGCCCGGGCGAGGTCCCGCATCTCCGGGTCCTCCAGCATGCCTTCCAGGTCCGCGCGCTCGGCGCGGACCTGGCGCAGCTCCTCAATGGCCTCGGCCACCGGCGTGATCTCGGCCAGCTCCCGCGACAGCCGGGTGAAGGTCTGCGCGTCGGCGGTCCCCGACGCAAGCGTGTCCCGCAGCTCGTCGTGGCGCGCCGCGACGCGGGCGAACATGTCCTCGAAACTCACGTTTCCTCGCTCTTTTCCTCGGACGGAAACAGCCGCGCCAGCAGCCGTTCCGCCTGCAGCTCCTCACCCCCGCCGGCCGGGCCCTCGGCCGCCAGCCGACGCAATGCTTCCGACGGCCCGTGCAGCAGCCGGTTCACCAGCAGCCGCGTCGCCTCCGCGGCATCCAGCCCCGGCGCCTCGGCCAGGAGGCGCAGGCGCTCGTCCTCGAAGCGGCGCCGCAGCGCCGCAACCGCCGGCACCGCCGCGCGCTCGGCCCGCGACCTGACGAAGGCCCGCGCGGCCTCCCCGACGATCATCCAGGCGGCCCGGGCCGCCTCGGCACGGCCGGCCTGGCCTTCTGTCGCGATCCGCTCGAGATCGGCGACCTCGTAGACGAAGGCGTCGGCCAGGGCGGCCACCGTCGGCTCCACATCGCCCGGCACGGCCGCGTCCACCACCAGCATGGGCTGCGAGCGCCGCCGACGCAACGCCGTGGCGACGCACTCGGCCGTGACGGTCCATCGGCCGAGGCCGGTCGCCGTCACCACCACGTCCGCCTGGGGCAGCGCGTCCGGGACGGCCTCCGGCGACAGCCAGTGGCCGCCCAGCCGGTGCGCGGCCGCCTCGGCCCGCCCGGCGTTGCGCGCGGCTACCGTGACGCGCGCCAGCCCCGCATCGCGCAGAGCCTCGGCGATCAGCATGCCCATGTCTCCGAGCCCGACCAGCAGCAGCCCGCAGCGGGCGAGGTCGCCATGCAGGTCGCGCGCGGTCTGCACCGCTGCCGCCGCGATGGAGACCGGTCCCGCGGCGATGGCGGTTTCCGTCCGCACGCGCTTGGCCGCGGCAAAGGCCGCCTGCATCAGTGCCTCGACCGAGGGGCCCGAGAGCCCGCCCTCGACCGTATCGCGGTATGCCGCCTTGATCTGGCCCAGCACCTGCGGCTCGCCCAGCACCTGGCTGTCCAGCGCACTCGCCACCGCGAAGACATGGCGGACGGCATCCTCGTCCACGAGGCAGTGAAGGCTTTCCGCCAGGGCCGAAGGCGCGAGACCCGCCCGCTCGGCCAGGAGCGCCGTGGCGGCGACCTTGACGGCGGCGGGATCCGGATGCGCCGCAACGAGCTCGACCCGGTCGCAGGTCGAGATCCAAACGCTTTCCTTCAGCCCCGCCGCGCGCAGCCGCGCCTGCACGGCGGGCAGCTCGCGCGGCTCGGTGGCGAGCAGTTCGCGGATCGAAGGGGCGCAGGAGCGGTGCGTCGCCCCCACCATGACGAGATGGACCGGCTCTCGCGGCCCGTCGGAAGGCATGGCGCTAGGATAGGGGCGCGGCGCCACCGGGTGAAGCGCCGCGCGGGGGTGCGGCGTCGTGCGCCACGCCCGTCATTCGGCGGCCGCGACCGCTTCCGCCGCCTTCGCCGCCTCGATCTCCGCCGCCTTCCGCTCGACCAGCCCGGCGAGGTGCTCGACGATGTCCTCGTCCTTGAGCCGGTGGTGCGGGACGCCCGCGATGTAGACCTGGTGGGTGCCGTTGCCGCCGCCAGTGAAGCCGATGTCGGTCTCCCGCGCCTCGCCAGGGCCGTTCACGACGCAGCCGATCACCGAGACGGTCATGGGCGTCGTGATGTGGGCCAGGCGCGCCTCGAGCTTGGCCACGGTGGAGATCACGTCGTACTGCTGGCGCGCGCAGGACGGGCAGGAGATCACGGTGACGCCGCGCCGCCGCAGGCCCAGCGTCTTGAGCATCTCGTAGGCGACCAGCACCTCCTCGACCGGGTCGGCCGAGAGCGACACGCGGATCGTGTCGCCGACGCCCGACCACAGCAGCATGCCGAGCCCGACCGACGACTTCACCGTCCCCGCGCGCAGGCCGCCGGCCTCGGTGATGCCGATGTGCAGCGGATAGTCGCAGGCCTCGGCGAGCTGCTGGTACGCGGCGACGGCCAGGAACACGTCCGAGGCCTTGACCGAGATCTTGAACTCGCGGAAGTCATGGTCCTCGAGGATACGCGCATGGTCGAGCGCGCTCTCCACCATCGCCTCGGGGCAGGGCTCGCCGTATTTCTCCAGGAGGTCGCGCTCGAGGCTGCCGGCGTTCACGCCGATACGGATCGAGCAGCCATGGTCCTTGGCGGCCTTCACGACCTCGCGCACGCGCTCGGCCGAGCCGATGTTCCCGGGATTGATGCGCAGGCATGCCGCCCCCGCCTCCGCCGC
Source organism: Arenibaculum pallidiluteum (assembly GCF_017355985.1). Lineage (GTDB taxonomy): Bacteria > Pseudomonadota > Alphaproteobacteria > Azospirillales > Azospirillaceae > Arenibaculum > Arenibaculum pallidiluteum. The sequence goes on along the minus strand of NZ_JAFIQU010000016.1, from coordinate 122,189 downwards.
CTCGATGGCGCGGCGGTAGTGGAAATGGATGTCCGCGACGATGGGCACGTTGACCTGGCGCACGATGTCGCGCAGCCCCCGGGTCGAGGCTTCGTCCGGACAGGAGACGCGCACGATGTCGGCCCCGACCTCCTCCATGCGGCGGATCTGGGCGACGGTGGCCGCCACGTCCTCGGTGGGCGTGTTGGTCATGCTCTGCACCGAGATCGGCGCATCGCCGCCGACCAGCACCTTGCCCACCCGGATCTGGCGGCTCTTGCGGCGGTGGATGTCGCGGTACGGGCGGACGGACATGGGAGCTTTCCTGGCGAGGGACCATGCGGACGCGATGCCCGTGGAGGCATGCGTACGCGGCGTACCCTTGCAAAGGTGCGCAGCGCGCGCCCGGAGTCAAGGTGGCCAAGGGGTATCGGACACCCGGATGGTGCCGCAGAGGCGGAGATCCCGGCGGATCTCCCAATCGCCCCGCCGCCGGCGGCCGCAGATGCCCGGGGGCACCCGCGCGGCCGGCGCTCAGCGTGCGAGGAAGCGCTGGGGTTCCAGCGGGACGTCGCGCATCACCTGGCCCGTGGTGCCCATGGCCTGGCCCTGGCTGCCGTCCACGGCGACCACCAGGCCGCCTGCATTTCCGGTCACCAGGCGCAGGCCGGGCTGGTCCGGCACGCGGTACACGTCGCCGGGACGCAGCACGCGGGCGAAGACGAGCTCGCCCCCGGCGCTGCGCACCTGGACCCAGGCATCCTGGATGGCCTTGAGCTGGATGCGCGATACGCCGTTGGTGCTGCCATAGACCTTGCCGGTGGGCAGCTCGGGCGCCGGCGCCGCGGCGGCGGGCGGAACCTCGGCCGTCTGGGGCAGAGGCTGGGCCGGCTGGCCAGCCGCCAGCGCGGTCGGCGCGGCCGGGACCTCGTCCTCGTCGGCCTCCGGAGCCTGGGCCACATCCCCGGTCGCAGGCGGGACGGGGGCGGGCAGCGCGGCTGCAGGGGCCGGCGCCGCAGCGGCAGGAGCCGCCGCGGGAGCCGCAGCCGTCGGGTTGGCAGGAACGGCAGGCGCCGGAGCGGGTGCGGCAGCTGCCGCCGGCGGCGGGCTAGCCGGCGACGTGACCGACGCCGCGGGTGCAGGTGCGGGTGCGGGGGCCGGAGCTGCGGCGGGCGCGCTCGCCACGGGGGACGGGCTCGCCGCAGGAGGCGGAGCGGCGGGGGCGTGAACCGCGGGAGGCGTGGCCGGCGGGATGGCGGGCGCCGCTTGGGCGTCGGCGGGCGATGGCGCCGGAGCGGTGCCGGCGGGGGCCTCGGCCGGCTGTCCGGCCCCGGGGTTCAGCACCTGAGCGATCTGGTCGGGCAGCGGCGGGACCAAGTCCACCAGCTCGCGCCCGGTCGAGGACATGTAGTACCAGCCGCCATAGACGGCTGCGCCCAGCAGAAGGGCGCCGAACAGCACGCCGCCGCCTGGGATACGGCTCTCGGAGACCGGCTTCGGCATGTAATATTCCGAGCGCGCGATGGTCCCCGAGGATTCCTCCTTGAAACGGCGGACGGCGGTTTCGGGATCGAGGCCCAGATGCTCGGCGTAGGTGCGCAGGAAGCCGATCGCGTAGGTCGCCCCGGGCAGGTCCTTGTACCGGCCGTCCTCGAGCGCCTGGAGGAAGACCGTCCGGATCCGCAGGGCGCGGGCGACCTCGTCGACCGCGACGCCGCGGGCCTCGCGCGCGCGGCGCAGCGAGGCGCTCAGCGTCTCGGTGTGCACTGCAGGGAGGCTGCGCTCCTCGTCCCCGTCGAGGGACGAGGCCCGGCCTGCGTCGTCGAAGAACCTGCGCTTCCGCTCGCCCATGCTCGCCCGCTCTTCAATGCTGCGCAGGTGCCGACCCGATGTGGACCCCTGCGATGATGGGACCGATCTTCCGGAAGGAGGGTTACCGAACCCTTTAAACGTCCTGCCCAATGGTGCGTTTTTTGTTCCGGCAGAGCAATGCTAGATCATGACTCCGTGATCTCTCGCGTATGCAAGCAGCTTGTCGCGCAAGCTGTGGTCGGGAAGATCCAACAATCCTTCCAGATACTCACGCAGCGGGCCCAGATCCAGGCTCCTGATCATGGTCTTCACCGCGCCGACCGCTGGCGGCGACATGGACAGGATCCGGTAGCCGAGGCCGGCCAGGGCCATCGCCTCGAGCGGGCGGCCGGCGATCTCGCCGCAGACCGAGAGCGGGACCTTCGCCGCGTCGGCCTGGCGCACCAGCGAGCGCAGCAGCCGCAGGAGCGCGGGCGAGAGCGGGTCGTAGCGGGTCGCGAGCTTCGGGTTGCCGCGGTCCGCCGCGAACAGATACTGCAGCAGGTCGTTGGACCCAACCGACAGGAAGTCGACGCGGCGCAGCAGCACGTCGAATTGCCAGACGATGGACGGCACCTCGATCATCGCGCCGACCCTCACGGCCGTGGGCGGCTCGCGCCCCTCGGTGGCCAGCCGGGCCTGCTCCATGTCCAGGATGGCCTTGGCGGCATCGAACTCGGCGACCTCGGCCACCATGGGGAACATCACCCGCAGCTCGCGGCCGGCCGAGGCTCGAAGCAGTGCGCGGAGCTGCTTGCGCAGCATGGCCGGCCGGTCGAGCCCCATGCGGATCGCGCGCCAGCCGAGCGCCGGGTTCTCCTCCTGCTCGGCGGTGAAATAGGGCAGCACCTTGTCGCCGCCGGCATCGAGCGTGCGGAAGACCACCGGCTTGTCGCCGACCTGCTCCAGCACCCGGGCATAGAGATCGGTCTGGGTCGCGACGTCGGGATAGGCCGACCGGACCATGAACGGAATCTCGGTGCGGTACAGCCCGACCCCGTCCGCCCCCGAGGGGCCGAGATGGGACAGGTCGATCACCATCCCGCAGTTCAGGTTGATGGAGATCGGCGTGCCGTCCCGCGTGACGGCCGGCAGGTCGCGCACCGCCGCATAGCTGCGCTCGCGGTCGGCGAGCAGCGCCATGGAGCGCGCGAAGCTCTCCTGGATGTCCTCGGCCGGCCGCACGAACACGAGCCCGTTGTCGCCGTCCACGATCAGGGGATCCAGCGGCTCGATGCGGGTCAGTACGTTGGTGCACTGGCCGACCACCGGGATCTCGAGCGCGCGGGCGACGATCGCGACATGGCTGGCCGCCGAGCCCTCCTCCAGGACCAAGCCGCGCAGCCGGTGCTTGTCGTAGTCCAGCAGCTCGGCCGGGCCCATGCTGCGGGCCACCAGCACGAACTCGTCCGGCAGCGTGCCGGCGTCGGCCGCCGAGGGGCGGCCGGTCAGGTGCTGGAGCAGCCGGTTGTTGAGATCGTCGAGGTCGAGCAGCCGCTCGCGGATATAGGGGTCCGCGATCTGGCTCATGCGGGCGCGGGTGTCGTTCTGGACACGCTGCACCGCCGCCTCCGCCGTCAGGCCGCTGTTGATGGCCTCGCGGATCTTCGACAGCCAGCCGCGGTCCTCGGCGAACATCCGGTAGGTCTCGAGGATGTCGCGGTGCTCGCCCGACCCGTCGCCATGGGCGCGCATCAGGGCGTCGATGGCGCCCAGCACGCCCGCCAGCGCCTGGCGCAGGCGCTCGTGCTCGCGCTCGGGATCCTCGGCGACGAGCTGCCGGATCGTGAGCTGCGGGCGGTGCAGCACGGCGTGCCCCATGGCGAGGCCGCGGTTCAGCGTGATGCCCTCAAGCCTGGTCGGCAGCAGCGCCGCATCGCCCGCCGTCGAGATCTCCTGGGCACCGACGAGCTCGCCCGCCGCCACCAGCTCGGCGACCACCATGGCGATGGTCTGGAGGGTCTCGACCTCTTCCTCGTTGTAGTCGCGCTTGGCCTTGTGCTGGATCACCAGCACGCCGCGCACCCGGCCGCCGCGCAGGATCGGCACGCCCGCCATGGACTGGAAGGGATCCTCGCCGGTCTCGGGGCGGTAGGAGAAGTTCGGGTGCGAGCGCGCATCGGCCAGCGCCATGGGCCTGGCATGCGCCGCGATGTCGCCGACCACGCCCTCGCCCACGCGCATGCGCGTCTTGTGGACGGCGTCGGGGTTCAGGCCGATGGTCGAGAACAGCTCCAGGATGTCGCCAGCGCGCATCACGTAGCAGGAGCAGACGTCCGCCTGCACCTCCTGGCCGATCAGGCGCACGATCTTGTCCAGGCGGCTCTGGGCCGAGCCCGACCCGGCCATCACGTCCCGCAGCGCCGCCAGCAGACGCCGCGCCGAATTGCCGGCCAGCGTCGAGACCGGGCCCGGCGCGGGAGCGGCGATGTCGGGCGTGTCCACCGGCATCACCGCGCCCCGGAGACGGCCGCCGGCGGCTCCGCTCCGGCGAAGGGATCCCGCCGCTCCAGGCAGCGGACCGCCTGCTCGATGATCTCGGCCAGGATCTCCGACACGGGCTGCTCGCGCGTCACCAGCCCGACGGACTGCCCCGCCATCAGGGAGCCGTTCTCGACGTCGCCCTCGACCACGGCGCGGCGCAGGGCTCCCGCCCAGAAATGCTCGATCTCGAGCTGCGCGTCCTTCTGCGAGAGCTCGCCGCGGTCGAAACGGGTGATCACCTCGCGCTGGAAATCGGTGAAGCGGCGCGTGCCCTCGTTCACCAGGGCGCGCACCGGGATCACGGGAAAGCGCGGGTCGAGCTGCGCGGTCGGCACCGCATCGCGCGCGGCGGCGTCGATGAACGCCTTCTTGAAGCGCGGATGCGCGAGGCTTTCCGTCGCGCAGACGAAGCGGGTTCCGAGCTGCACCCCCGCAGCCCCCATCTCCAGGTAGCTGACCACCGCCTCGCCCCGGCCGATGCCGCCGGCGACGAAGACCGGGACCTCGCGGATCTCGGGCAGGATCTCCTGGGCGAGCACCGAGGTCGAGACCGGCCCGATATGCCCGCCGGCCTCCATCCCCTCGATCACCAGGGCGTCGACGCCCAGGCGCAGCAGGCGCTTTGCGATCACCAGCGCCGGCGCGAAGCAAAGGACCCTGACGCCGCCGTCCTTCAGCCTGCGGATCGCGGTCGCAGGCGGCAGGCCGCCGGCCAGGACGACATGGCCGACCCGGCGGTCGATGCAGACGTCGATCAACCGGTCCAGCTCGGGATGCAGCGTGATGAGGTTGACGCCGAAGGGGCGGTCGCAGAGCGCGGCGGTGGCGGCGATCTCGGCGTCGAGCATGTCGGGCCGCATGGACCCCGAGGCGAGGACGCCGAACCCGCCGCCCCGCGAGATCGCGGCGACGAGATTGCGCTCGGACACCCAGGTCATGGCCCCGCCCAGGATGGCGAGGTCCGCTCCGAGGAAGGCCGATCCGCGGCTCCACAGGCGGTCAAGCGTCGCACGGGCGGGTCTGAGCATGGCGGCGCCTATCCGAGATAGCAGAGTCCCGTCCCAATTTCGCCCCTCGGCACGGCGCGCGCAAGCGCGGGCCGCGCGCAGGCCGGAATCAGGCGGCGTCGAGCCCGTAGGCGGTATGAAGCGCACGGAGCGCGAGCTCCGTGTACTCCTCGGCGATCAGCACCGAGACCTTGATCTCGGAGGTCGTGATCACCTGGATGTTGATGCCCTTCTCGGCGAGCGCGCTGAACATCCGCTGGGCGACGCCGGCATGGCTGCGCATGCCCACGCCGATCACCGAGACCTTGACCACGTCGGGATCGGTGACGACCTGGCGGTACCCGAGCTCCGCCCGCGAGGTCTCGAGGACCTGCTTTGCGCGGTCCAGGTCCGCCTTGCCGACCGTGAAGGTCAGGTCGGTCGTCTTGCCGTCCTCGGACACGTTCTGGACGATCATGTCCACGTTGATGGCGGCATCGGCGAGCGGACCGAAGATGCGCGCGGCAACGCCGGGCCGGTCCGCCACGGCCAGAAGGGTGACCTTCGCCTCGTCACGGCTGTAGGCGATGCCGCTGACCAGTTCCTGTTCCACGATCTCGTCCTCGTCCACAACCAGCGTTCCCGGCAGGTCGCTGCCGGGCGCCTCCTCGAAGCTGCTGAGCACCTGCACGCGCACGCGGTGCTTCATGGCCATCTCGACCGAGCGGGTCTGGAGGACCTTCGCTCCGAGCGACGCCATCTCCAGCATCTCTTCGTAGGTGATGCGCGCGAGCTTGCGCGCCTTCGTCACGATGCGCGGGTCGGTCGTGTAGACACCGTCCACGTCGGTATAGATGTCGCAGCGGTCCGCCCCCAGCGCGGCCGCGAGCGCCACCGCCGAAGTGTCCGACCCGCCGCGCCCCAGCGTGGTGACGCGGCCGGTCTCGGCGACGCCCTGGAAGCCGGCGACCACAGCGACCTCGCCCGCGCCGAGGCAGCGCTCCAGCGGCGCGGTGTCGACGGACAGGATGCGCGCCTTGCCGTGGGTGCCGTCGGTGCGCACGGCGACCTGCCAGCCCTGGAAGGACCGCGCGGGAATGCCGAGCTTCTGCAGGGCGATCGCCAGCAGCCCGCTGGTGACCTGCTCGCCCGAGGAGACCACGGCGTCGTATTCGCGCGCGTCGTGCAGCGGGTCGATCTCGCGGCAGTAGCCCACGAGCTGGTTGGTAACGCCCGACATGGCCGACACGACGACCGAGACCTCGTGGCCGGCGCGGACCTCGGCCGCGACCTTGCGGGCGACGTTGCGGATGCGCTCCACGTCGCCGACCGAGGTGCCGCCGAATTTCAGGACGATGCGCGCCATGACGGATCCGAAATCCCAGGAAAACAGCCGCTTCGCAAACCGAAACGGGCATCTTGCGGGCGCGAAGCGCGGTATCCATACTCCGTGCCGACAGGCGAAGCAAGCGCGCCTGCCCATGGCGGACGAGGACAATCAATGGCTGCGCCCCAACCGGACCACGCGCCGCGCGCGGGCGGAACCGTCGATGCCGACGAGGTCGCGCGCTTCTCGGCGATCGCCGCCGAATGGTGGGATCCCCGGGGCAAGTTCCGCCCGCTGCACGGCTACAACCCGGTGCGTCTGCGCTACATCCGCGATGCCGCATGCCGGCACTTCGGGCGCGATCCCGCGGCGCCCGAGCCGCTGCGCGGCCTTTCGGCGGTGGACATCGGCTGCGGCGGCGGCCTCCTGACCGAACCGCTGTCCCGCCTGGGCGCCGGGATCCTCGGCATCGACGCGGCCGAGCGCAACGTCCGCGTCGCCGAGGCCCACGCGGCAGAGACGGGCGCACCCGCGACCTACCGGGCCTGCACGGCCGAGGACCTGGTCGCGGAAGGGCGCCGCTTCGACCTGGTGCTGGCGCTCGAGGTGGTCGAGCACGTGGCCGACGTGCCGCTGTTCCTGGGCTCCCTGGCGGCGCTGACCGCTCCCGGCGGCATGATCGCCATGGCGACCATCAACCGCACGCCCAAGGCCTTCGCCCTGGCGATCGTCGGCGCCGAATACGTGCTGCGCTGGCTGCCGCGCGGGACCCATGACTGGCGCAGGTTCCTGCGCCCCTCCGAGCTGGCCGCGGGCCTGCGGCCGCACGGCTTTTCCGTGCGCGGCCTCACGGGTGTCGTCTACAACCCGCTGACCGACACCTTCTCCGAGAACCCGCGCGATCTCGGCGTGAACTACATGCTGTGGGCGTCCCGCGGCCCATGAACCCGGCGGGGAACCGGGCGCCCGGCATCGGACCGGTTGCCCGCCCGGGCGTGGTCGCGCGGATCCGGCTCGGAATCCTGGGCTGCGCCGCGCTGCTGGCGCTGGTGCTGGCGAGCTCCGCCCATTGGAGCCTGTCGCTCGCCCGCGAGGAGTACGAGGTCGAGGCCCGTGCCGCGGTGCGGATGGCCTCCGGGCATGCGGAATGGCTGCTCGGCGCCGCCGAGCTGCTGCTGCGCTCGGTGGCCCGGCTGAACGCCGACACCGACTGGGACGACCCCGCGGCAGCAGCCCGCTCCCATCGTGCGCTCGACGAGCTGCGGGGCACCCTGCCGACCGCCTTCCGCATTTTCCTGTGGGATGCCGAAGGACGGCTGCGCGCCTCGACCGCGCCCGAGATCGAGAAGGCGCCCGCCATCGTCGACCAGGATTTCTTCGAAACCCATCGCGATCCCGCGAGCGGGCTTTACCTCAGCGACCCTCTTCCCGGCCCGGTGGAAGGCACCGCCATGCTGGTCCTCAGCCGCCGGACGGAGGGATCCGCAGGCTTCGGCGGGGTCGCATCCATGGCGGTGATGACCGAGGACATCAGGCGTTTCTACATGTCGCTCGGCTTCTCCGAGCAGACGAGCTTCGCCTGGTTCCGCGACGACGGCAGGATCCTCGTGCGCCAGCCGCGCACCGAGATCACGCGGATCTCCGGCCCGCTGCAGGACCTGATCGCGCCGGGAACGGCCGACGGCCGGGTCCGCTACGAATCCTCCGCCGACGGCGTCACCCGCACGGTCTTCTTCCGGAGACTGGAGGGCCGGCCGCTCTACGTCAGCGTCGGCATCACGGAGCGCGCGATCCTGGAGCGCTGGGTCCAGCGCTCGGCCCCGTATCTCCTGGTCGGCGCGCTGACCATCGCGGGCTTCGCCTTCGGCGCGCGCCATGCGCTGCGCTGGGCCGGTGCCGAGGATGCCCGCCGCCGGGCGCTGGACGCCCTGAACGCCGAGCTCGAAGCGCGGGTCGAAGAGCGGACCGCGACGCTCCAACTGGCGCTGGACCACAAGGCCTGGCTGCTGAAGGAGGTCAACCACCGCGTCAAGAACTCGCTGCAGATGGTGTCCAGCCTGCTGAACATGCAGATCAGGAGCAGTGACCGGGACGATGTCCGCGACAGGCTGCTGGAGGCGAGGAACAGGGTCCAGGCGATCGGGCATCTGCACCAGCGCCTCTATCAGACCGACCACTTCGAGACCGTCGATTTCGGCCAGTTCCTGAAGGAGCTCGCGAGCGACCAGGCGCTGATCGCCGGCGCGGCCGACACCGTCTGCACCGTCGAGATCCCCGAGCACGGGGTCCTCGTCCCCATCGACCGGGCCGTGCCGCTGTCGCTGATCGCCAACGAGCTCCTGACGAACGCGATCAAGCACGCCGGCAGCGGGGCGACGGCGCGGGAGGGCGAAGGGACGCGGGTCCTCGTGCGGCTGGAAGGGATGGAGGACGGCGGGCTCGCCCTCACGGTCTCCGACGACGGGCCCGGCCTGCCGCCCGGCTTCGATCCCGACGGGGCGGGGCATGGGGCGTCGGGCCTGGGCATGCGGCTGGTGCGCGGCCTGGTTTCCCAGCTCGGCGCCCGGCTCGAGATGCCGCGGAATCAGCCGGAGCTCGGGCCCGGAGCCGTCTTCCGGGTGGTCCTGCCGCCCGGGACCTGAGCGCGGCTCAGGCGTCGGAGCGCGGCACCCAGGGAATGCGGCTGAACGAGACTCCTTCCTCGGCGAGCTCGCGGGCCTCCGTCTCGGAGGTCTCGCCGTAGATGCCGCGGGCATCCGTCTCTCCGTAGTGGATCCGCCGCGCCTCCTCGGCGAAGCGGTCCCCGACGTAGTCGCAGTTCTCCTCGACCTTGCGGCGCAGCTCGGCCAGGATCTCCATGGCCTCCTTGCGGCGCGCGGCGTCGGCCGGGTCAGCGGGCACGCCCGCCCCCGTCGCCTGCGGCGCGCCGGCCGAAACCACGGGCACCGCCTCCCTGCCGCGCGACTTTGCGATGCTGGGCGCCATCGGGGCCTTGGCCACCTGCCGATCGCCACAATGCGGGCATGAGATCTCGGCCGCGGCGGCCTGACTTTCGAAGGCGTCGCCGTTCCGGAACCATGCTTCGAAGCCGTGCCCCTCGGCGCAGCGCAGCTCGTACTTGATCATCCCGTCCGTCTCGTCCAGCAACCGGGCCGCGGCCTTGCGGCGGCCACCCCAAGTCGCCCTATACTGAAGGCCTATAATGTAGATGGTGTTCACGCGCCAAGGCGAAAGGTATGCGATGCAGCCCCCGGACCTCCGACCGCCGCCCTCGGCCTGGGTCCGCCGCTTCGCACCGCTCGTGCGGCGCGGCGGGCCGGTTCTCGACCTCGCCTGCGGCGGCGGCCGTCACCTGCGCCTCTTTCATGGGCGTGGCCATCCCGTCACCGGGGTGGACCTGGACCTGCGCGGGGTGGCTGACCTCGATGGCGCGCCGGGCGTGACGCTGGTCCAGGCGGACCTGGAGAACGGCAACCCCTGGCCCCTCGCGGCGGCGCCGCGCTTCGCGGGCATCGTGGTCACGAACTACCTGCACCGTCCCCTCTTCGGCGCGATCCTGGATTCCCTGGAGCCCGGCGGCCTCCTGGTCTACGAGACCTTCGCCCGTGGCAACGAGCGCTTCGGCCGCCCCTCGGCGCCCGCCTTCCTGCTGCGTTCCGGCGAGCTGCTCGACATCGCGCGGGACCGCCTGCACGTCGTCGCCTTCGAGCAGGGCGAGGTGTCCTCGCCACGGGCCGCGGTGGTGCAGCGGATCGCCGCCGTCGCCGACGCCATGGCGGTCCCGGACCTCGGCGGCGATCCGGAGCCGCGGCCGCTGCCGACCGTGCCCGAGCCGGGGATGGACGGGCCGGACTGACGGCAAGGCCGGAGGCCGCGCCGCCGAATCCTGCAGCCTCCCCTTCGGACTCAGCTCTCGAGCCCCTGCCTCGGGTCGAAGCCGGATTCGCCGCGCCCTTCCAGGAACTCCTTCAGCGCGGCATCGGCCTCGGGGCCCAGCACGATGCGCAGGGTCACGATCTGGTCTCCGGGTTCGTGCCCGCGCCGGTGGACACCCTTGCCGCGCAGGCGCAGCACCGTGCCGCCATCGGATCCCGGCGGGACGGCCAGCATCACGGGCTTGCCGAGCGTCGGCACGCGCACCCTGCCGCCCAGCACGGCTTCGCGCAGGGTTACCGGAAGGTTCATGTGGATGTCGTCACCGATCCTGCGGAACAGCCTGTGCGGGGCGACCCTGACATCGGCCAGCACGTCGCCGCCTCTGGCGCCTTGCCCCCTCAGCCGCAGAACAGTGCCGTCCTCGGTGCCCGGCGGGATCGCAACGTCCAGCGCGCGCCCATCCTCCAGCACCAGCCGGCGCGTTCCGCCCCGCGCGGCGGTCACGAAGTCGACCTCCACGCGCACGCGGCTCTCGGGCTGCCGCGGCGGCCCGGAAGCCTGGGAGCCGGCCCGGCGGCCGAAGCTGCCGAAGACGCCCCCCAGGAGCTCCTCCAGGTCGATCTCTCCAGCCTGTCCGCCGGAGAAGGCCCCGCCATAGGCACCCTGACCGAAGGGATCGCCCGCCCTGCCGCCGAAGCCGCCTCCTCTGGCAGAGAACCCGGCGAAGCCGGGATGCAGCTCGTTGCCCTCGGCGTCGATCTCGCCGCGGTCGAAGCGCTGCCGCTTCTCCGCATCGGACAGCAGATCATAGGCGGCGCCGATCTCCTTGAAGCGCCGCTCCGCCTCGGGCTGGCCCTGGTTCAGGTCCGGGTGGAAGCGTTTCGCAAGCTTGCGGTAGGCCTTGCGGATCTCGTCCTCCGTCGCGGACGGCGCGACCCCGAGGACTTCATACGGGTTCTTCATGCCTCGCCTCGTCTCGAAGGACTCTCAGAACGGAAATGCCAGGCCCGGGCGCCAGGCAACCCCGCCTGCCGCGGCCTCGCCCCCCGACATCTCGGCCAAGCGGCGGATGCGCTCGCGGGTGAAGGGATGGGTGCGCAGCCAGCGCGTCCAGCGCGGCGCACGGACCCCGGCCTCCCAGGACTCGCCCTGGAGATGCGAGAGAACGCCGAGTGCGCGGGCGAGACCTTCGGGATCCCCGGTCAGCGCCACGGCGCCGGCATCGGCGTCGAACTCGCGCTCCCGCGACAGGCGCAGCCACAACAGGTCGCCCAGGAGCGGCGCGGCCGCCAGCAGGGGCAGACCCGGAATCCCGGCACCGACGAGGGCCATCAGCAGCCCCGCGCCAGAGATCACCCGCACGGCCTGGGCCGCGCCGGCCGCCAGACGCATCAGCCGGGGGTCGCCCGCGCGCAGATGGCTGACCTCGTGGGCCAGGATCGCCGCTATCTCGCGCGGACCGAAGGTCCGCAGCAAGCCGGTCGAGACCGCGACCGCGGCGCCACCGCCGTCGGAGGCGGCGAAGGCCTGCAGGCCACTGCGCGGCACCACATGCAGCACCGGGCGGGTGCCGAGTCCGGCACGTTGGCCCAGCTCGTCCAGCATGGCCGCGAGACCGGGGGCCTCGTAGGGGTGGAGCGGACGTGCGCCCAGCGCGCGCAGGATGCCGACAGGTGCCGCCGCCTCGCCGAGAAGCAGGCCGGCCGCAGTGCCGAGCAGCGCCAGCACGACGGCCTCGGCGCCGCCGATCATCCAGGCGCAGGCAGCCAGAAGCAGGAAAAGTGCGAAAAGCAGGCCGCAGGTCACCTCGGCATTCCGGCTGCGTCGGCGCCACAGCCGCCGGCCGAGCCCCGCGCTCGGGATCGTCCGGCCAACATGGCCCGGCCCCACCGGACCGGGGCCGCCCGCCGGCGTCATGCAGCCGACGAAAAGGGAAACATGCGGCAACGCCGCGAAAACCATCATCCGGATATCCTCCATCGAGCGATATCGCCGTCGGGCCCAACACGCGGCGCCCGGCGTTCCTTATTTGGTCAGGTCCGCACATCCCATCAAGATGCCGGACAGAGCGTCGGAGGAGCGCGAGGCATGGAACCGCGAAGGTCCGGCAGAGGCGACTGGCTGGCATCGGTTCCGGCTGCCTGGTCGGCGATGGGACTCGCCGCGCTGATCACGTTTCCGGCCGTCGCGCTCTGGGCGCCGCCCGTGACGGTCGCCCTGCTCGCCCTGGGATCCGGGCGCCGGACGTTGGATCATCCCGAGGTTTCGCACTGACACCGGCCCATAGCGCCAGTCGCCCTGCTGGTATCCGGCAGAACCCATTTCCTTGATTCAAATCAACGCCTTACGTGCATGAACTTTATATTTTCTGTGTTCTTCCGATCTGACAGGGAGGGCGAGAACATGCGCGTGAAGCTGACCATCCGGGCCAAGTTGTGGGTGCTGGTGGGGGCAGCCAGCGTCGCGTGCTTGGCGATTGCGGCCGCCGGGCTCCGTGTGAACCGCGACCGCATGGTCGAGGACAGGATCGCGACCCTGCGCTCGGTGGTGGAGGCCGGTCACTCGCTCGCTTCCGGCCTCGAGGCCGAGGCCGCCGCCGGGCGCATCAGCCGTGACGAGGCGCAGGCGCGCTTCAAGCAGGCCGTGCTGACGATCCGCTACAGCGGCGGCGAGTACCTGTTCTCCCACACCTACGCATCCGTCGGCTTCGCCCATATGAACACGAAGCTGATGGGCGCCGACGTCTCGGGCATCAAGGACAGGAACGGCGTTCCGATCATCCCTGCCCTGATCGACATCACCAGGGGCGACCGCGAGGGCACCTACGTCTACGATTGGCCGAAGACGCCGGGCGGCACCGAGCACGCGGTGAAGCTCGCCTATGCAAAGGGCTTCGATCCCTGGACCATCTTCATCGGCACCGGGGTCTTCATCGACGACATCGACGCCGCCTTTCGCGCCCAGCTCTGGCGCATGGCCGTGATCGTGGGGGCGCTCGCCCTACCGGCCATCGCCCTGATCGCGCTGGTGGGCCAGAACGTCAGCACCGCAGTGCGCGGCCTGAGCGCCAAGATGCGTGCGATCGCCGCCGGGGACCTGTCAGCCGGGCTTCCCGAGGCCGGCCGCAGCGACGAGATCGGCGCCATGGCCCAGGCCGTCCAGGTCTTCAAGGAGCAGGCGCAGGCCAAGATCCGCCTGGAGGCCGAGCGCGAGCGGATCAAGTCGGAATCCGAGAACGAGCGCCATTCCGCCATGATGGCCGTGGCCGAGACCTTCGAGCACAGCGTCGGAGGAGTCCTCTCGGCCGTCTCCGACGAGATGCACGCGATGGAATCCAAGGCGCAGGAGATGAGCCGCGTCGCCCAGGAGACCGGACGCCTGTCGGCGGCTGTCGCCTCGGCCACCGAGGAAACCTCGGCGAACGTCCAGACGGTGGCCGCTGCGGCCGAGCAGCTCGCCGGCTCCATCGACGAGATCGCCCGCCAGGTCGCCCAGTCCTCCCGGAAGGCAGGTCAGGCGGTGGACCGGGCCAAGCAGGCCGACGGCAAGGTCGCGGGCCTGGCCGCGACCGTCGAGCGCATCGGCACGGTGGTCGAGCTGATCAACTCGATCGCGGGGCAGACCAACCTGCTGGCACTGAACGCGACGATCGAGGCGGCTCGCGCGGGCGAGGCCGGCAAGGGCTTCGCAGTCGTGGCCTCCGAGGTCAAGGCGTTGGCCAGCCAGACCGGCAGGGCGACCGAGGACATCGCATCCCAGGTGGCCGCCATCCAGTCCGTCACCGGCGAGGCCGTGCACGAGATCCAGGGCGTGGCCGAGGTGATCGAGCGCGTCAACGCCATCGCCGCGGCGATCTCCGCCGCGGTCGAGGAGCAGGGCGCCGCGACCAGGGAGATCAGCCGCAACATCCAGCAGGCGGCGCAGGGCACCCGCGCGGTGCTGAAGAGTATCGGCGGCGTCTCCGCGGCGGCCGACCAGGGGGGCGGCACGTCCCAGAACGTGCTGGAGACCTCGCGCCGGCTCGCGCTGCAGGTCGACTCCCTCGACCGCGAGGTCTCGGGGTTCCTGACGACGGTGCGCGCGTCCTGACGGGGGTCGGGCCGGCGGCGCACGGCCGCCGGCCCCGGAGCTCAGTAGACCACGGTCCCGGTGATCGGGTTCTTGCCGAGGATGATCATCCCGAGGATGTCGTCCTTGGAGACCTCGCGCGTCCGCACGACGCCGACGAGCTTGCCGTTCTTCATGACGGCGCAGCGATCCGCGAGGTCGTAGACGTCGTGGATGTCGTGGCTGATCAGGAAGATGCCGATCCCCTCGGCCTTGAGCTGCTGGATCAGCTCGGCGACCATGCGGGTCTCGGCCGGGCCCAGCGCCGCCGTCGGCTCGTCCATGATCAGGATGCGTGCGTTGAAGTAGATCGCGCGCGCGATGGCGACGGACTGACGCTGCCCGCCCGAGAGCGAGCGCACCGGCGTCTTCAGGTTCCTGAAATTGGGGTTCAGCCGCTGCATGACCTTCCGGGTCTCGGCGGCCATGCGCTGGTCGTCCAGCGTGCCCCAGCCGGTCATCAGCTCGCGGCCCAGGAAGAGGTTGCCCGCGGCGTCGATGTTCTCCGCCAGCGCCAGGGTCTGGTAGATCGTCTCGATCCCGTAGCGCTTGGCGTCGCGGGTGCTGCGGATCTCGGCCTTCTCGCCGTTGACGTAGATCTCGCCCATGTCGGCCCGGTAGGCGCCCGACAGGATCTTGATCAGCGTGGACTTGCCCGCGCCGTTGTGGCCGAGCAGCGCCACGACCTCGCCCGGCATCAGGTCGATGGAGACGTCGTCGACGGCGCGCACGCCGCCGAAATGGATTGCGATGTTGCGCATCTCGACCAGGGGGGTCTGGTCGGCGCGGCGGCCTTCGGCCGTTCCGGCGGCAAGTGCGGTCATGGCCTCACAGCCTCCTGCGGCGGTAGGACTGGTCCAGCCATACGGCCAGCACCAGGACGAGCCCGATGACGACGTTCTGCATGGGGCTTGGCAGGCCCAGCAGCACCATGCCGGACTGCAGGCTCTGCATGGTCAGGGCGCCCAGCACGGCGCCGAAGATGGTGCCGACGCCGCCGGCCAGCGAGGTTCCGCCGATCACGGCGGCGGCGATCACGCGCAGCTCGTCCAGCTCGCCGGTGGCATTCAGGCCGGCCTTCAGGCGGGCGGTGGCGATGGCCGCGCCCACGGCGACCAGCAGCCCCATCACCACGAAGATCCAGACGGTGATACGCCGGACATTGATGCCCGACAGTTCGGCCGCCTCAGGGTTGCCGCCGATGGCGAAGACATAGCGGCCGAATCGCGTGCGGGTCGCCACGAAGGTCATCACGAGCATCACGGCGATCACGATCAGCACCGGCACCGGGATGCCCATGGGCACGTTGGTGCGCGGCTGCGGATAAGCGTTCATCACCATGACGAAGGCGACGACGGGAACGATCTGCGCCGCCAGCACGGCCGCCTCGGCCCAGAGCGGCCGCACCGGGAAGCCGTAGGCGTGGCGCCGGCGCCGCGCGAAGACCGCGCGGGCGCACAGGGCGAGGATCGCGGCGACGCCGAGGGCCCAGGACCAGAAGGCGCCCAGCGAGCCGTCGAGCCCGCCGCCGATCAGCTCGAAGTTGGGGTTCAGCGGCGCCACGGTCTGGCCGCTGGTCATCCACCAGGCGAGGCCGCGGTAGATCAGCAGCCCAGCGAGCGTGACGATGAAGGCCGGCACGCCGCGATAGGCGATCCACCAGCCCTGAATTCCGCCGATGGCGCCGGCCAGGACGAAGCCCGCCAGCACGGACAGCACCCAGCCGAGATCGCCGTCGATGCCGAAGAACCGGCTCTGCAGCACGGCCATGACCATGCCGGTCAGGCCCAGCAACGAGCCGACCGACAGGTCGATGTGGCGCGCCACGATCACCAGCACCATGCCGGTCGCCATGGCGGCCACCGACGAGGTCTGGACGGCCAGGTTCCAGAGGTTGCGCGGCGTCAGGAACAGGCCGCCGGTGATAACGTCGAAGACCACCCAGATCGCCGCGAGCGCGCCGATCATGGCGAGCATCCGCGTGTCGATCTCGAGCGTCTCGATCAGGCCGCGACCCGACATGCGGGCGGCCGGAAGCGGGCTGCTTACGGTCATGGGCGGGGCGCCCTCCCCTTTTTTTGAATCGAGGTTCCGTCGTCCGGGCCCTGCCCCGGACGCAGCGTTCCCGGGCGGGCGCCTGCGCCCGCCCGGTCGCGAAGATCTACTTGCAGGCCGCCGGCGCCTTGTCGCCGGAGACGCCCTGGCAGACGGTGGCCTTGGGCACCCAGCCCGCCTCGATCACGAGGTTCAGGTTGTCGCGGGTGATCGGAACCGGCTTCAGCAGGATCGCGTCGAGCTTCACCTTGTTGGGACCGTTGGCGAAGCTGCCGACGCCGGGAACCTCGCTGGTCTTGGCGCCCTTGGCCAGGCGGACGGCGATCTCCGCCGCGTTCCGCCCGAGCTCGCGGGCGTCCTTCCAGACGCTGACGGTCTGCAGGCCGCGCGCGACCCGGTTCAGGGCGGCATGGTCGGCGTCCTGCCCCGAGACCGGGATGCCGGCGATGCCCTGGGCCGTCAGGGCCGCGATGGCGCCGCCCGCGGTGCCGTCGTTGGACGCGACCACGGCGTCCACCTTGTTGTTGGTGGCGGTCAGGATCTGCTCCATGTTCCGCTGGGCGTTGGCCGGCAGCCAGCCGTCGGTGTACTGCTCGCCCACGACCTTGATGTCGCCGGTCTTGATGGAGGCTTCCAGCACTTCCATCTGGCCCGAGAACAGGAAGTCGGCGTTGGGATCCTGCGCCGAGCCCTTGATGAAGACGTAGTTGCCGCGCGGCTGGGTCTTCTGGACCTCGCGCGCCTGCATGCGGCCGACCTCCTTGTTGTCGAAGGTCAGGTAGAAGACGCCGGGCACCTCGATCAGCCGATCGTAGCCGACCACGGGGACGCCGGCGGCACGGGCCTGCTCGACCGCGGGGCGAATCGCCTGGGCGTCCTGGGCCAGCACGATCAGCGCGGTGGCGCCGCGCGCGATCAGGGCTTCCACGTCGGAGAGCTGCTTGGCCGGGCTGCTCTGGGCATCGGCGCTGACGTACTGGCAGCCGAGCTCGGTGAGCTTGCCCTTGATGGCCGCCTCGTCGGTCTTCCAGCGCTCCTCCTGGAAGTTGGACCAGCTGACGCCGACCACGCATTGCTGCGCGAGCGCCGTCGACGCACCGCCCATCGCGATGCCGGCCAGAACGGCCGCGCCGGCCACCACACCCGTCAAAGCCTTCATCCTGCGTCCCTCCCCATCATTTCGGCGGCCCCTGGGGGCCTTGGCCCAGTGTTCACGAGCCGGACAGAAGTTGCACCCCTGCCACCCGGAGGTCAACGGGGCCACTCCGAATGCGCCGGAGGAGGTCGAAATGCTTCGGAATCAAAGGGTTCGGGAGCGAAAGGCGCCGCTTTCACCCGGCGCGGACGAGGGTGAACTCGCGGTCGTGGCGCAAGGACGGGACCATGCTGCGCGCCTCGTCGACCCGGGCCAGGTCGAGATCCGCGAGCACGACGCCGACCTCCTCGCCGCCATCGGCCAGGACCTCGCCCCAGGGCGCGACGATCAAGGAATGACCAAAGGTCCGACGCCCCTCGTCATGGGTCCCGCACTGGGCCGGAGCGATCACGAAGCATCCGGTCTCGATGGCGCGGGCGCGCAGCAGGACGTGCCAGTGCGCCTGGCCGGTGGGCACGGTGAAGGCCGCAGGAATCGTCAGGATGCGCCCGCCCGCCTGGGCCAGCGCCCTGTAGAGATGGGGGAAGCGCAGGTCGTAGCAGACGGTCATGCCGATGCCGCCCCATGGGCTGGCCGCCAGGACCGCCTCGGCTCCCGGCCGGAAGGTCGCGGATTCGCGGTAGCTCTCGCCACTGGCGAGGTCCACGTCGAACATGTGGATCTTGTCGTAGCGGGCGCGTAGCCTTCCCTCGCCGTCGAACAGCAGGCTGCGGTTGGCGACCCTGTCGCCGTCCAGGCGGACGGCCAGGCTTCCCACCAGGATCCAGGCGCCGGTCTCGCGGGCGAGGTCCGCGAAGAAGGGCACGGCCGGATGCTCGGCCTCGGCGCGAGCGCGGGCCAGGACCTTCTCGCGCCCGCGGATGATCATCGTGGCGTTCTCGGGCAGCGCGATCAGCGCGGCGCCGGCTTCCCGCGCCTGCCGGACGAGGCGGCCGGCGATCTCTAGGTTCGGGGCGATCTCCGGGCCGGCGCTGACCTGCACGCAGGCGACGCGGAGATGGCCCCCGGGCCCGCGCCCCTCCGGCTGCGGCGCCGCGGCCGTCATGCGCGCCCCAGAAGGCCGTCCAGCTTGCCCTGGCGTTCCAGCGCGTGGAGGTCGTCCGAGCCGCCGATGCCCTGGCCGTCGATGAAGATCTGCGGGACCGTGTAGCGGCCCGACGCGCGCTGCACCATCTCCTCGCGCCGGCTCGGGTCGGAGATCACGTCGATCTCCTCATAGGCGACGCCCTTCTGGTCCAGCAGCTTCTTGGCCCGGTGGCAGTAGGGGCAGAACGGGCTCGTGTAGATAACGACCTCGGCCATCGCAATGGGCTCCGCGGTTTGCAACCGTCATCATATGGGGCGGCGCGGCGCCCTTGCCAGACGCTTCTGCCGGAGGCCGGGCCGGGCCTTGGACCCATGGCACGCCTTGCGCGTTCCTTCAGGTGCAGGGAACGAACACGTTAAGAGGGTGCGGCGATGCGGAACGAGGATCGGTTCGACATGGATGCCATGGACCGGCAGAGGGAGCGGATCCAGCGGGCGATCGTCGACTTGGCCGCCCTGCGCGACACGCTGCCGCCCGAGAAGCAGTCCGATGCCGACCGCATCATCTCTGAGCTCCGCGTCAGCCTGGGCGACGAGTTCGGCACCATGAACGCGGGTGGCTGACCGCTACCCGTCCCGAACCACGCGCGCCAGCGCCAGCGCGTCCACCTGCGCGGCTCCGGCGCGCAGAAGGACGCGTGCGCATTCCGAAAGCGTGGCGCCGGTCGTCAGCACATCGTCGACCAGAACGATGCGGCGTCCCTTCACGGCATCCGCGCGCCCGCGCCGCACGGCCACGGCGCCCGCGACGTTGCGGCGGCGCGCCTCGCGCCCGAGGGTGCCCTGGCTCGGCGTCGCCCGGCGCCGCGCCAGCAGGTCCGGAGCGGCAGGAACGCCGGTCAGCCGGGCCAGCGCCCTGGCCAGCAGCGCCGCCTGGTTGTAGCGCCGCCGGAACAGGCGCCAGCGGTGCAGCGGTACCGGCACCAGCAGGTCGGCGCCATCCAGAACTCCCGCTCCGGCTCGCGCCATCCAGGCGCCGAAGGCCGGCGCGGCATGGGTCCGGTCGGCATGCTTGAAGCCCAGGACCAGTCCGCGGCTCGCGTCATCGTAGGCGAGCGCCGCGCGCGCCCGCGCGAAGGCCGGCGGCTCGGCGAGGCAGGCGCCGCACAGCGCGTCCCCGGACCCCGGATCCACCGTGAAGGGCAGCCCGCAGCAGGCGCACCAGGGCGGCGCCAGGAAGGACAGGCCGGCCCAGCAGGCGGCACAGAGCGTGCCCTGGGCGTGGACCCGGACCCCGCAGCCGAGACAGCGCGGCGGCAGCAGCAGGTCCAGGACCCGCCGCGCCGGCGCGGCGATTCGCGATACCGCAACCATGGCGCGAGCTTCGTGCCTGGGGAGCCGCGCGTCAATCGGTCCGCTGAACGGCGCAGGTTTCCTGACGCGCGGCACGACGGGCTGACAAAGCGGGGCGGAGAGGCGATATAGGCTGCCATGTCCGACTCAGACGCCATGACCGTCTTCGACCGTGCCCTGGTCCGGCGCCGCCGCGACCGGGCCGCGCCCGGCTTCCACGGCCATTCCTTTCTGGTGGAGGAGGTGGCGGAGCGGCTGGTCGACCGCCTGCACGACGTGCGGCAGGGCTTCACGACGGCGCTCGATCTCGGCTGCCATCGGGGTGAGTTGGGGCGGCGCCTCCTCGCGGCAGGGAAGGGCGTCGAGACGCTGGCCTCCTGCGATCTGTCCGAACGCATGGCCCGCCACGCGCCGGGCCTGCGCCTCGCCGCGGACGAGGAAGCGCTGCCCTTCGCGCCCGGCAGCTTCGACCTGGTGGTCAGCGCGCTGAGCCTGCACTGGGTGAACGACCTGCCCGGCGCGCTGATCCAGCTCCGCCGTGCCCTGCGGCCGGACGGGCTGTTCGTCGGCGCCATGCTGGGCGGCGAGACGCTGTTCGAGCTGCGCCGCTGCCTGATGGAGGCCGAGCTGGAGATCCGCGGCGGCGTCAGCCCGCGCGTCTCGCCCTTCGCCGAGCTGCGCGACGCGGGCTCGCTGCTCCAGCGTGCGGGCTTCGCCCTGCCCGTGGTGGACGGGGACGAGATCACCGTCACCTACGAGAACGCCTTCCGCCTGATGGCCGAGCTACGCGGCATGGGCGAGACCAATGCCGGGCTGAACCGGCCCCGGACGCCGGCGACGCGGGGCCTGCTGACGGCAGCCGCCCAGCGCTACGCCGAGCTCCACGCGGCGCCCGACGGCCGCATCGAGGCGACGTTCCAGGTGGTCTGGATGCTGGGCTGGACCCCGCATGAGAGCCAGCAGAAGCCGCTGGCCCGCGGCAGCGCCCAGCACAGCCTGGCGCAGACGCTGGGCACCCTCGAGGGCAAGCCGCCCGCCGGGAGCGCCTGAGCGCGACCCCAGGAAAAGGCTTCAGCGCGACGCCACGACACCGAGCCCGTAGCGCGCGGTCAGGTCCTGCAGCTCCGCCCGGACGAAGGCCTCGCCCTGGTGGGCATCCCAGAACCTCGGCTCGCGCGTGATGCGGTCGCGCCAGAGGCCGACCGCCCGCCGCATCTCCTCGACCGGCACGCTGGAGAGATCGACCACGATCTCCGGCCCCTCATCGGCCGCGCGGCCGGCGAGCACCGGCCCGGCGGCGCCGGGCAGCCCGAGCGAGGCCAGCCGCGGCGCCGCCCGCGCGAAGTCGTAGAAATCGGCGAGCCGCGGGCAGTCGCGCGCGTCGGCCGCCGTCATCTCGTCGGCCGCGCGCTCGTCGGGCCAGCGCGTCGCCAGGGGCCGCCAGGGCGCCCCGTCGTCGAGGCGCGGCAGCCCCGACTGCAGCGCCTCGCATGCGATCTCCACCCGGAGGCCGGGATGGCCGAACAGGATCTCGGCACCGGGCGGCCCGCCGAAGGACCGGTCCGAGGGCACGACCATGGCGGCCGCGGTGGGGTCGGCCGATGCGCCTCCGCCGGGCTGGACCATGCTGGCGTTCCAGCCGTACATGCCGAGATCGGCGTCGCGCTCGGCGCAGCCTGCCGCAAGGGCCGAGGCCAGCGCGACGACGGGTAGACGACGAAACCGCCCGGCAGCCATGGGAGCCCCGCCTCGGCCGACCGGGTCAGGACCGCGTCACGGCCGAGCGGTTGTCGGACGAGGATCCGTCCGCGAGCCGGTGCGTCGCGCCGTCCTGGAAGACCGCTTTGATCGGGCAATGCCGGCTCATGCCGCGCGCCACCAGATAGGCACCGATCAGGCCCATCAGCGCGCCCCGCGCATCGGCCTTCTGAAGGCCGCCGGCGGC
Source organism: Arenibaculum pallidiluteum (assembly GCF_017355985.1). Lineage (GTDB taxonomy): Bacteria > Pseudomonadota > Alphaproteobacteria > Azospirillales > Azospirillaceae > Arenibaculum > Arenibaculum pallidiluteum. The sequence continues at coordinate 100,044 of NZ_JAFIQU010000016.1, read as the reverse complement.
GAAGCCGAGGCCGAGGCCGATGGACGCCAGGCCCTCCATGCGGCCGACATTGCGGGTGCCGCCGAAGGTGCTCTCGTAAAAGGCGCGGAAGGGATCGCCCGCCATGCTGTGCTTCTCCATCTGAATTCCCAGGGGAGCAACATGGCGGAAGGCTCCCGGGTTCCTCGGACCGTCGCGGCGCGACTTCACGGTCGAGGCGCTGTTGCAAGTCGACCCACGACGCGCGAGGACCACGATGACCCACGAGACGCCGCCGAAGGGCAAGGCGCTGACCGGCACGCCCGAGAAGATTGCCGACCCGCTGGACGCCGCCCAGGAGGTGTCGGACACGGGGAAGCCCACGACCCCCGACACCGAATCCGCCAAGCGTCCGGACGAGACTGCCTGATCGCACGAAGCGCCCGGGCGGCGACTGGCCGCCCGGGCTCGCCTTCCGCGGGGGGCGCGCCTGCGGGTCAGCAGCCGCGGGTCACTTGATGGCGGCCGGCACGTTGGCCCCGTTCTTCCATTCGTAGAGGACGTAGGCGGGCTCGACCACGTCGCCCTTGGAATCGAAGCGGATCGGCCCGACGACGGTCTCGTAGGTGCCGTCGCGCAGGGCCGCGGCGAGCTTGCGGCTGTCGGTGGAGCCCGCCTTCTGCATGCCCTGGGCGATCACCTGGACCGCGGCATAGGCGTAGTAGGCGAAGTTCCCCGGGGTGCCGAGGCCGCCCGCCCGGAACGCGTCGTTCAGCGCGCGCGCCGCGGGGTTCTCCGCCGCCGAGGGACTGTCCGTGTACAGTGTGCCCTCGCCCGCGGGCCCGGTGATCGACCAGAATTCGGGGTTGTTGAGGCCGTCGCCGGCGATGAAGCGCCCCTCGAAGCCCATCGCCCGGGCCTGCCGCACGATGAGGCCGAGCTCCGGGTGGTAGCCGCCGTAGAAGACGGCATCGATTCCGCGTTCCTTCAGGTTGCTGATCAGCGCCGCGAAGTCGCGCTCGCCCGCGTTGACGGATCCGCGGTAGGCCACCTTCCCGCCGGCGGATTCGACCGTGCGCGCGACCACGTCGGCGAGGCCCTTGCCGTAGGAGCCCTTGTCGTCCACGACGGCGACGTTCCTGCCCTTGTAGGCCTGGGCGAGATAGCGGCCCGAGACCACGCCCTGCTGGTCGTCGCGCCCGCAGACCCGGAAAATCGTGTCGAAGCCGCTCTCGGTCAGGGCCGGGTTGGTGGCGGTCGGCGTGACCATGACCACACCTTCCTCGGCATAGACGCCCGCCGCCGGGATCGTCGAGCCCGAGCACAGATGCCCGACCACCGCGGCAGCCGGCTCCGAGACGAAGCGGTTGGCGACGGCGACCGCCTGGCGCGGGTCGCAGGCGTCATCGCCAACCCGCAACACGAGCTGCTGGCCCAGCACGCCACCCTTCGAATTGATGTCCTTGAGCGCCTGGGTGGCGCCATGGACCGTCTGCTCGCCCAGGGCCGCCACGGCCCCGGTGGTGGCCGTGCCGAGGCCGATCACGATGTCGGCGCGCGCGCCTCCCGTCCCGCCCAGCAGCGCAAGGGCTGCCAGGACCGGAATGCCCTTGATCATGATTCCTCCTTTGCCGCATCCGCGCGGTCTTATAGCGGTCTTATTGCTGCGCGGACGCCCGGCCGCCGGTGCCGCCGGCCGCCCGCAGGCCCTGCCTTACAGCGGCATTTCAGGGCTTGTCCATGCCTCCGCCGGGAGAGCCCCCGCCGCCGCTCAGCCCGCCGCTGGAGCCCTGGCTCCCCTTCTCGGCCATGCGGTTCGTGTTGTTGGCCCCGGCTCCGCCCGTCTGGTCACCGCCCACCCGGTCAGCGCCCGGGTCGGCGCCCGGGTCAGCGCCCTCGGGGGGCTGCTCGGCACCGTGGGTCCCGCCGATCTCGGCGCCCTGCCCCTTCCTGGCCGCGGCGTCCTGCTCGGCCTCGGTCCATTGGCCCTGGCCGCCTTCGTTCTGCTGCTGCTTTGCCATGGAACGACCTCCTGGATGGATCTCCCGCGGAGGTCAACAGAGCTTCACCGGGCTGATCGCGCGCGCATCGCGCTTTCGGCCGCCACCGGGCAAAGAAAAACCCCCGGCGGGGTTCCGCCGGGGGTCCGGATGGAGGTCGCTGTGAAAGTCGGCGTCATGCGGCACGATGCATCTCGATGGCCCGCACCGCCGCGGCCTGCTGGGCCTTGGCACCGGTCAGCACCGCCTTCTGCACCTTGTCGAAGGCGCGGTTCTCGAGCTGGCGCACCCGCTCGCGCGAGATGCTGTAGCGCTGGCTCAGCTCCTCCAGAGTGATCGGCTCGTCGCGCAGCCGCCGGGCGATCAGGATCTCGCGATCCCGCTCCGGAAGCCGGTCGAGCGCCTCACGCAGGTGTCCCTGACGCTGCTTCAGTTCCTCGGCGTCGCCGAACCGGACCTCCTGGCTGGCGCGCTCGTCGGCGAGCGTATCCTGCCACTCGTTGTCCTGGTCCTCGCCCATGCGGACGTTCAACGAGGCGTCGTTGGCCGCCAGGCGCCGGTTCATCTCGATCACCTCGGCCTCGGGCACGTCGAGATCGACCGCGATGGACGCGACCGCCTCGGGCGACAGGTCACCGCCCTCGAGCTCGGCCATCTGGCCCTTCAAGCGGCGCAGGTTGAAGAACAGCTTCTTCTGCGCAGCCGTGGTGCCGATCTTCACCATGGACCAGTTATGCAGCACGTGCTCCTGGATCGCCGCCTTCACCCACCACAGGGCGTAGGTGTTGAAGCGGAAGCCCTTCTCCGGGTCGAACTTCTGCGCGGCCTGCATCAGGCCGACATTGCCCTCGCTCACCAGCTCCTCCACCGGCAGGCCATAGCCGGCGTACTTGCGGGCGACCTTGAAGACGAGCCGCAGATGCGCGCCCAGCAGACGGTCGAGCGCCTTCTGGTCGTTCTCGGTCCGCCAGCGCCGCACGAGCTCGCGCTCCTCCTCGGCCGAGAGGTAGTCGTACTTGTTGGCCACCTGGAACTGGCGGCTCACCATGTCGTCATTGAAACGTTGCATGCGTCCCCCCATCTGGGTCCCGCGACGCAAATCCCTCTCGTCCGCCCCGGGAGCGCACGACGCGCCCCTCGGGCGGAGACGACGAAATCCGGTCTGGCGCGGCGCCAGCCGGTTGTCGGGGATATGTGCGGGAACAGGCTATAGATGGGGCCGCCCCCCGGCGTTTCAAGGGGCTGCCCGCATGATTCCGAACCCAAAACGATGTGCCGGAGCGGCGCCGGTCGTTCACGCGGCGAGGCCGGCCCGGCGTCGGAAATCAGGGTCCCGGATGGTCAGCTCCTGCCCGGCAAGATCGCCGGCCTCCTCCCCGCAGAGCCAGACGATCGCGCGGGCAGGATCCTCGGGCCGCGCCAGATCCTCCCGCCGCAACCGGCTGACCTCGTTGATGCCCGAGGCGCGGATCTGCACCTGCATCTCGGTGTCGACGACGCCCGGCTGGAAGCCGTAGGCCCGCAGCCCTTCGGCGCCGTATTCGAGGGCGAGGCTGCGCGTCAGCATGGCGAGCCCGGCCTTGCCCGCACAATAGGCCGACCACCCCTCGACCGCCCGGTGCGCGGCGCCCGAGCTGACGTTCACCACGACGCCCCTGCGCGCGAGCAGGGCGGGCAGCGCCGCCCGCACCACGAAATACGCGCCGCACAGATTGATCGCGATGTTCGCCTGCCACCGGGCCGGGTCGGTGTCGCCAAGGCGGCCGATGGGATCGACCACGCCCGCATTGTTGACCAGCGCGTCGATGCCGCCGAACCGGTCCCGCGCCTGGTCGACCGCGGCGCTGACGGATTCCCAGTCGGCGACATCGCAGGGGAGCAGCAGATGCGGCCGGCCCGCCGCGGCCAAGCCCGCCTGCAGATCCTGGGCGCCGCCGACGCTGCGGCCGAGGCCGACCACCGTGGCGCCCGACCCGGCCAGCGCCAGGGAGGCGGCGAGCCCGATCCCGCGCGATGCACCGGTCACCAGAACCACCTTGCCGTCCAGACGGGCCATCCCTGTCTCCCTGTTCGTGAGCGCGGCCCGGCCGGACCGGCGATATGCCGACGCTAAACAGGGTCCAGAGGCGCGGCAAGCCGCCGCGCCCCGCCCCGCGCACGGGTCAGGAATGCCGCTGCCGCGCGATGACCTCCGCGGCACCCCACGGCACCGCGGTGCGATGGCGGCGATGGCCCCTGCCGCCCGGGACCGTGCTATCCCGGGTGGATGAGCCATGGATGGATGCACGCGACTGCACGCGCGCGAGGCGATCCTCGAAGCCGACCGGATGATCCGCGCCGCGATCGCGGAGACGGGACAGGTCCGCGACGACGTGCCACCGGGCCTGAAGGCGCTCTATCCCGACTATGCCGGCCCGTTCCTTCGATCGCTGCTCGCCCTGGACCCTGCGGCGCTCGCGGCGCGGGCGCCCGTGCCGGTGCTGGTCGTGATGGGTGGCGCGGACATGCAGGTCTCGGCGACGGCGGATGGCGGGGTCTTCGCCGCGGCGCTGGCGGACCGGAGCGACGGCAGTGCGGTCGTCACCCTCGCTGGTCTCAGCCACGCGTTCAAGCCCGCGGCGCCGGGCGTCCCGAGCTTCGAAGGTCCGGTCGCCGCTTCGTTTCTGGGGACGCTGCTGGCCTGGATGGGCGCCCGGCTATAGCCCCGCGCCGTCAGGCCAGGCGCCGGCCCGCATCCATGACGGTGTCGGGGGCGGCGTTCCGGGCCGCGGACCCGGCGGGGTCGGCCGCCAGCTCGACCGTGAAGCACGAGCCCCGGCCGAGAACCGAGCGCGCATCGACCCGGTGCCCCAGGAGGTCCGCCGTCTGCTTCACGATGGACAGGCCGAGGCCCAATCCCGGCGTGGTTGCGTCGAGCCGGCGGTAGGCGTCGAAGGCCGTCGCCAGCCGGTCGGCGGGGATCCCGGCCCCGGTGTCCAGGACCTGGAGGGCAAGCGCGCCGCCGCGCCGACGGACGCCGACCAGCACGGATCCGCCCGAGCCCGTGTACTTGACGGCGTTGCTGATCAGGTTCTCCAGGATCCGCCGCAGCATGTCCCGGTCGGTCGCCACCTCGGCCGAGCAGCCGAGAACGCGCAGGGAAATCCCCTTTCGCTCGGCCAGCGGCGCGAACAGGCCGCGGACGTCGTCGAGCACGTCGTCGAGCCGCATAGGGGCGACCTTCGGCTTCAGGGCTCCCGATTCGATGCGCGAGATGTCCGAGATGTCGTCGAGGTTCCGCGCAAGCTGCTTCACGGCCTCGCCGATCCAGGCCAGGTACTTGGAGGAGGTGGGATCGACCGTGCGCGGGGCCAGCATGTCCCGGGCCATCGAGATCACGTTCAGCGGCTGGCGGAGGTCGTGCCCCGTGGCCGCGAGCAAACGGCTCTTCATCTGCGCTGCCGCCTCGGCCTTGTCCCTGGCCAGCTTGAGCTGGCGCTCGAGCAGCCGGCGCTCGGTGACGTCGCGCGTCACCGCGAGCTGCGCCCGCGTGCCGTCGCCCAGGACCAGCGGGGCGGCATGGGTCTCCATGTGGCGCCGGGTGCCCTTAAGGCCGAGCAGGTCGAACTCCCAGCTCAGCTCCTCGCCGCGGCACACGCGCTCGTGGTTGGCCAGCCACTGCGCCCGGTGCTCCGGGGCGATCAGGTCGAGGACCGGCCTGTTCCGGACGGCATCCTCGGACTCGGCCTCGACGATGCGCAGCCCGACGCGGTTCATCTGCAGCAGCAGCCCGTCAGCCCCCACGAGCTTCACGCACTCGGGCGTGGTCTCCAGGATGGCGCGCAGGCGGCCCTGGCTCTCGCGCTGGGACTGCTCGGCCTGCATCCGCTCGGTTACGTCGCGCGACACCGACAGGAGCTGGCAGACCGTGCCGTCCTCCTCCGTCACCGGGGAGATCGCGACGTCCCACCAGCGCGGGGTCCCCTTCGCGGTCGGGCAGAAGCCGGAGAAGCGGCCGGTCCGTCCGGCCCGGGCCTCGTCGAAGGCCTGGCGGGCAAGGCGCCGTGTCTCGCCGTCGGTCCAGAAGCCGAACCAGTCCGCCCCGACATAGGGCTGCAGGTCGTCGATCTCCATCAGCCGGCAGCCGCCGGGATTCATCGAGATCAGCCGTCCGTCCAGGTCCAGCAGCTTCACGCAGTCGGCGCTGGCATTCAGCATCCGCCGGCTCAGTTCCGTGCTGCGGCGCAATTCCTCCCAGGAGCGGCGCTCGCGGCCGTGGCTGGCGCAGGCGGCGCGGAAATGCCGCAGGGCATGCGATCCCAGCAGCCCGATACACAGGAAGGACAAGAAGCCGGCCGCTGCGCCAGCCGCCAGCATGCGGCTCTCGGCCACCGCGCCGCGGTCCCGATCCCGGCTAAGCCGCATGTTGGCGGTATCCGCGATCTCGTCCGCAATGGCGCGGAACTCGCGCATCGCGGCGCCCCCCTTGCCCGTCCGGACGATATCCAGCGCCTTCTCGAGGCCCGACAGCCGTACCGCGGCGATGGTCTCGGCCAGCTCGTCTGCCTTGCTCTCGGCGGCGGCACGCAGGGCAGCAGCCCGCCGGACCTGATCCGGGTCGCCACCGACCAATGCCTGCAGGCGCAGCAGTTCGTCCGGAAGGCGGCGGCGCCGCGCTTCGTAGGGCTCGAGATAGGTGGGGTCGAGCGTCAGGAGGTATCCCCGCTGACCGGTCTCGAGATCGCCGAGATCCGCCCGGACATCAGCCACGGCTTCGAGAATCTCCTGGCCCTGCTCGACCGCGCCCCGCGCGCGCCGGTACTCGGCCAGGAAATGGCCGGCGTTGAAGGTCGCCGCGGCGAGCAGCAGGACCAGCGGAAGGACCACGACCCATTCCAGCCGCCCGATGGACCACTTGCCGATCGTCATGCGCCGCTCCCACCATCGTCGCGGCAGCAATGCGCCCGTCATGGTTAAACTGACATTAACCAAGCCGGCGCGGCGGCTCCTCTACCCCGGTTGCGCCTGCGCCCCTCTTATTCGGCCGCGTCCCGCATGGGGGAATGGCCGGCGACGGCCGCATCCTGCGGCAGGCTGCGCAGGGCCTCCTCCCGAGGGCCGATGAACCGGCCGAAGAAGCGGCCCGTCCGCGCGGAAAGCCCGGCCATCAGCGTGTAGAAGGACGGCACGAAGACGAGCGACAGCACGGTCGACACGAGCAGGCCGCCGATCACCGCGATCGCCATGGGCGCACGGAACTCGCCGCCGTCGCCGGCGCCGAAGGCGCTGGGCACCATGCCGGCGGCCATGGCGATGGTGGTCATCACGATGGGGCGGGCGCGCTTGCGCCCGGCGTCCAGGATCGCCTCCGCCCGCGGCACGCCGCGGTGCTCCTCCTCGACCGCGAAGTCCACCAGCATGATGGCGTTCTTGGTAACAATGCCCATCAGCATCAGGATGCCGATCACCACCGGCATGCTGACGGGATTGCCGGTGACCAGCAGCGCCGCGATGACGCCCCCGATGGAGAGCGGCAGCGAGAGCAGGATCGTGATCGGCTGGAAGACGCTGCCGAACAGGAGCACCAGCACGCCCATCACCATCAGCAGGCCGGCGCCCATGGCGCTGGCGAAGCCGCCGAAGACCTCCGCCATGATCTCGGCATCGCCGCTTTCCTGGATGCGCACGCCTTCCGGCAGGGCTTTGGTCTCGGGCAGCGACTTCACTGCCTCCAGCGCCTCGCCCAGCGTGGTCCGCCCGGCGAGGTCGGCGCCGATCACCACCCGCCGCGTCCGGTCGTAGCGGTCGATGGAGGACGGGCCCTGGCCGAAGCTGAGCTCGGCCACGGCGTCGAGCGGCACCGCCCCGTTCGGCGCGGGCACCGACAGGGCGCCGATGGTCGCGAGGTCGTTGCGGGCCTGCTCGGTGAGCTGCACGCGGATCGGCACCTGGCGCTCGCCCGCGTCGAACTTGGCGAGATTGGCATCGACGTCGCCGATGGTCGCGACGCGCACGGTCTCGGAGATCGCCTCGGTGCTGACGCCCTGGCGCGCCGCCAGATCCGCGCGCGGCGCGATGCGCAGCTCCGGACGGTCCAACCCGGCGCTGGCCGCGACGTTCGCGAAGCCTGGCTGGCGGCGCATGGCCGCCTCAAGGGCCGCCACGCTCCGGTCCAGCGCCGCGGGATCGTTGCCGAGCACGGAGACGGACAGCTCGCGCTCGCCGCGCTCGTTCACGTACCAGCCCCGGACGTCCGGCATCTCGGCCAAGCGTTCGGAGATCAGGGCCTCGACCTCCTTCTGCGTCAGTTCGCGCTCGCCTTTGGGCGTCAGCATCACGACCAGGGACGCCTTGCGGACCTCGCGCCCCTGCCCGGTCGGCGTGGTGCCGCCCATGGTGAAGACCGAGCGGATCTCGGGCAGCTCTTTCAGGCTCGTCGCCAGCCGGTCGGTCGCCGTCCGGGTATCGTCCAGCGTCGCCCCGGGCGGCAGCTCCAGCGAGACCACCGTGCGCGAGGCGTCCTCGGCCGGGACGAAGCCGGTGGGCAGCAGCGAGGTGCTCCAGATCGAGAGCGCGAAGAGCACGAGGCCGCCCGTCAGAGTCAGGGCGGGGTGGCGCAGGGTGCGGCGCAGGATGCCGAGATAGAACCGCATCACCGGCCCGTCGCGCTCGACCACATGGGCGTGGGCGCGCATCAGATAGGCCGCCATCATGGGCGTGATCAGGCGCGCCACGAGCAGCGAGAACAGGACGGCCACCGCCACGGTCAGGCCGAATTGCTTGAAGTACTGGCCGGCGATCCCGCCCATGAAGCTGACGGGGGCGAAGACCGCGACGATGGTGAAGGTGATCGCGATCACCGCCAGACCGATCTCGTCCGCAGCCTCCATGGCGGCACGGTAGGGCGACTTGCCCATCCGCATGTGGCGGACGATGTTCTCGATCTCGACGATGGCATCGTCCACCAGGATGCCCGTCACCAGAGTGATCGCCAGGAGCGAGACGAGGTTCAGCGAGAACCCCATCAGGTCCATCACCCAGAAGGCCGGGACGATCGAAAGCGGCATCGCCACCGCCGCGATCAGCGTCGCGCGCCAGTCCTTCAGGAAGATCAGCACCACGAGCACCGCCAGCGCCGCCCCTTCGAGCAGCGTATGCATGGCCGAGACGTAGTTGCCCATGATGTAGCTGACGGTGTCGTCGATCAGCGTGAAGCTGACATCGGGGTCGGCCGCCTGGATCTCGGCCAGCCTGGCCGCGACCACGCGCGCCACGTCGACGTCGCTGGCGCCCTTGCTGCGGAAGACGCTGAAGGAGACGACCTGCTCACGCCCGTCGAGCCGCGCGAAGGAGCGCGGCTCCTCGTAGGAATCGGAGACCTCGCCGAGGTCCGAGAGCCGGGCCTCGCGTCCGCCGGGCAGCACGATGCGCGTATCGGCGAGATCCTGCAGCGTGGGCGCGCCGGCCAGGGTGCGGATCGCCAGCTCCTGGCCGCCGAACTCGCCCCGCCCGCCGGCCAGGTTCACGTTGGTCGCGCGGAGCTGGCGGTTCACGTCGGCCGCGGTAATGCCCAGCGCAATCAGCCGGTCGGGGTCGAGCCGGACCTGGATCTCCCGCTTCACGCCGCCGATCCGATCGATCCGGCCCACGCCCGCGAGGCCCTGGAGCTGGCGCGCCACCACGTCGTCGACGTACCAGGAGAGCTGCTCCAGGGTCTTGGACGGCGCCGAGGCGGCATAGGTCTGGAGCGACTGCCCGGCCACGTCGATGCGCTGGATGATCGGCTCGTCGACGGTGCGGGGCAGGTCGGCGCGCACCTCGGCGACGGCGTCCTTCACGTCGTTGACGGCCCGGTCGGTATCGATGCCCAGGCGGAACTCGATGGCGGTGACCGCGCTGCCGTCGGTCAGCGTGGTGAGGACGTGCTTGACGCCGGTCAGGTTGGCGACCGCGTCCTCGATCTTCTTAGCGACCTGCGTCTCCAGCTCGGACGGCGCCGCGCCCGACTGCGTCACGGTGACGGACACCACCGGCACGTCGATGTTCGGGAAACGCGTGATCGGCAGCGTCTGGAACGTCACGACGCCCAGCAGCATCAGCACCGTGAACAGGACCAGCGAGGGGATCGGCTTGCGGATCGACCAGGCCGAGACGTTCATCGCCATGGGCGGCTCCTCAGCGCGCCGGAGAGGCCGCGGGCAACGGTGCCGCGACGGGCGCGGCGGCCGGCGCCGATGCCGATGCGGCCAGGGGCGAGGCGGACGCGGCGACCGGCGTCACGCGGTCGCCGTCGCGCACGAAGGTACCGGCTGTCGCCACCACGCTCTCGCCTGTGGCGAGCCCGGCGGTGATCTCGACGATGCCGCGCGCCCGGATCCCGGCGGCGACGTTCCTTGTCTCGATCACGCCGTCGCGCACGACCTGCACGATCGCGCCCTCGGGGCGGAACAGCACCGCAGACAGCGGCACCAGGACCCCCTCGCGCCGGGCGATCTCGACCGTGCCGCGCGCGAAGGACCCGACGGCGAGGCGCGTTCCCTCCGGGGGTGCCAGGGCGATCCGCACGCGGCCCAGGCGGGTCGTGGGGTTCACCTCCGGCATGACAAGGCGCACGCTTCCCGGGACCTCGCGGTCCATGCCCGCAGGCAGGACGCCCGCGCGCTGGCCGTCGCGAAGCCGCGCCAGGGTCGTCTCCGACACCTCGGCCTCCAGCTCCACGGCGCTGTCGCCGACGATCCTGAACAGCGGCTCGCCGGCCATGGAGGCCAGCGCGCCCAGCTTGGCCGTGCGCCGGCTGACGAAGCCGTCCGCAGGCGCCCGGACCTCGGTCCGGGCGAGCCGGACCGCCAGCTCGCGGCGCTGGGCCTGAGCCACTTCGCGCTCGGCCTCGGCCACGCGCAAGGCCTGCTGGGCCGCGGCGACCCGCGCCGCCGCGACGCGTGCGTTGGCCTGGCGCTGCTCCAGCGTCTCGGTCGAGGCGTTGCCGCGCCCCTCGAGCGTGCGCGTTCGCACCAGCGCCGCCTCGGCCTGGGCCCGGGTCGCCTCGGCCTCGGAAATCTGACTGCGCGCCTGCCCGACCGCGGCGACAGCCCGGTCGATCTCGGCCGCGTTCTGGGCCAGCAGCACCTCCACCGTCTCGCGCGAGAGGCGGGCCAGCACCTGGCCGCGCTCGACGCGGTCGCCCTCCTCGGCAAGCAGATTGGTGATCGCGAGGCCCTCGATCTCGGGGCTGACCAGCACCTCGTGGCGCGGGACCAGGGTCCCGGTGACCGTGACGGTGTCCGCGATCACCCCCGTGGCGGCGGTGGCGACGGTGATCGAGGGCGGACGCGGCCCTTCGGCCGCAGCCGCGGCCGCGTCGGCCGCAGGCAGCATGCCCGCGGCGAGCAGCGCCGCACAGAGGGATGCGCTGAGAAGCGATGCCCCGAGGACGAGGGCCATCCGGCGCCGGCGCTGCGGCTTCGCGGTCATCGCGCGATGTCCCGCGCAGGCGGCCGCAGGAAGCGCTCGACCAGCAGCGACAGCGCATCCTGAAGTCGGTCGGCCGTCATGAACTCGGCCATGGGCCGGTGGGCGACGATGCCGTCGCCCAGGGCGAGCAGCATCCGGACGACCACGTCCAGATCGATGCCGGGATCGACCAGTCCCGCCTCGATGCCGCGGCGCAGGTTCCGTGCGAAGGCCTCGTGGACCTCGTCGGTGTTGCGCTTGAAGAGCTCGCGGATCTCGGGATTCCGGTAGGTCTCGGCCATGATCTCGGTGCACAGGGCCGCCTGCTCGCCCTGGGCCATCTTGCTGAAGAAGGTACGGGCCACCGCCACCAGACCCGCCAGCGGATCCTCGGCGCGGTCGAGCTCGTCGAAGAAGGCCTTGTTCCGTTCCCGCTCCTGCTCGGCGATGGCGGCGATGATCGCCAGCTTGCTGGGGAAATACCGGTAGAGGTTGCCCGCGCTCATCCCGGCCTCGGCGCAGATGTCCTGCATGCTCGCACTGTGGAAGCCGGAGCGGCCGAAGCACACGATGGCCGCGGCGAGAATCCGCTGCTGCTGCTGCGTGCGCAGATCCAGGTCGTGGGCGTCCATAAACTGTCCTAGGTTCCGGATCCGGAATGAACGTTCATTCACCGAGTGAACGTTCATTCACTACTCCGCGCCCCGATCGGCGTCAAGCCGCGGCCCAGGTCGATCACAGGTCCAGGTCGATCACAGGTGTGGAAGGGGCATCGGCTCGCCCAAGGGATCAGGCAGGACGGCCCGATGCTCAGTCGGCCGCTGGCCCCGGCCCCGCGAGCACCGCGACGCTGGCTTTGCCGGACGTGGCCCCGGTGGGGACGGCACGCCACAGCGCAGCCCCGGGCGCGGCCGGCCTCGCGGCGCCCGGGCGGACGACCCGGAATGCGACGACCAGCGCCGCGACACCGAAGACCACCGTGCCGAGGGCCTGGCCGAGCACCACGCCCTGCGCGCCCGCGATGCCGGCACCGAGCGATGCCAGGGGTACCGTCCCCAGCGTCGCCCGCCCCCAGTTGAAGGCGGTCGAGAGCAGCGGGAAGCCGAGATTGTTGAAAGCCGCGTTGGCGACGAAGAGGAAGCCCAGGAAGAGGCAGCTTCCCGCCAGGACGTTGCAGAACAGGCGCAGCAGGTCCGCACCCACGCCCTCGGCCGAGAACATGCGCACCAGCAGGTCCTGGCCGAGGAACAGCACCAGCCAGGCCGCCAGCACGTAGGCGACGACCACGATCATGCTGGCGCGCAGCGTGTCGCGCACGCGGTCGTCGCGGCCGGCACCGAGATTCTGCGCGAAGACGGGACCGACGGCGCCGGTCAGCGCAAAGATCACGCCGAAGGCCACGGGCAGCAGCCGGTCCACCGTCGCCTGCCCGGCCACCGCCGCGTCGCCGAAGCGCGCCAGCGACGCCGTCACGTAGGACGAGGCCACGGGCGTCGCCACGTTGGTCAGCATGGCGGGTGCCGCTATGGCGAGCAGGGCGCGCGCGTCGCCGATGAAGCGGGCCCGGACGGGCGGCCCGAGGATGCCGTGCACGCGCACAGCCCCGTGCCACCCGACGGCCACGAGCATCAGGCGCGAGACCAGCGTGGCGATGGCCGCCCCGGTCAGCCCCAGGTCGAGCCAGAGGATCAGCACGGGGTCCAGCGCGGCCGTGGCGAGCGCGCCGTAGAGCGCCACGCTCATGGAGCGGCGTGCGTCGCCCACCGCGCGCAGCAGGGTCGAGAGACCCATGCCGAGCCCGACCAACGGCATCATGGGCGAGACCAGGTGCAGGTAGCCCGAGGCCAGCTCCCGCGCGCGTCCCTCGGCCCCGAGCAGAGCCAGGATCCCGTCCAGGAACGGCAGCAGCGCGACGCCCACCACCGCCGACACGGCGACGATCAGGGCCATGCTCGCACCGGCGATGCGGCGGGCGTCCTCGGTCCGCCCGGCGCCGACGGCGCGCCCCACCAGGGCGCCCGTGCCGATGGAAAGCCCGATGCAGAGCGCGTTCTGGAAGAAGACGACCGCCCCCGAATAGCCGATGGCGGCCGCCAGCTCGGCGACGCCGAGCAGCGAGATGTAGAAGACGTTGGCGAGATCGACCGCGAAGATCGCGATCAGCCCGACCGATCCGGTCAGGGTCATCACCACCACGTGCCGGAGGATGCTGCCCTCGGTCAGGCGGGCGCGCGGCTGCGCGGGGCTTGGCACGGCGGGGCCTCCTGGGCGGATTGGTGGGCGGACTGGTGGGCGGACTCGTGAACGGATTCGGGGGCGGGGCGACCGGCCTCAACAGCGCAGCCGCCAGGCTGTTGCGGCGTCGGACCCGGCATCTGTTCCTTGCACCGCATCGGTGTCCCGGAATACCATTTGCGCGAAGTTCCCTGCCTCGCCACCACCGGCAGGTGCACCGAGACGCGGAGGTAAGCGATGCCGCTCAAAACGCTGCTCCTGTCCTTCGAGGGACGGATCGGCCGCAGGACCTTCTGGCAGTTCAACCTCGCGCTTTTCCTCGCGAGCCTCGCCGTCGTCGTGGCCGAAATCGTCATGGAGGTCGAAGGCCCGTCGGCGCTGCTGACGCTTCTCAGCCTTTATCCGAGCCTGGCGGTATATGCGAAGCGCTGGCACGACCGGGACAAGAGCGCCTGGTGGCTGCTGCTGGGGCTCGTTCCCGTCATCGGGCAGATCTGGGCGCTGGTCGAGACCGGGTTCTTCCCAGGGACGCCGGGTCCGAACCGGTTCGGCGAGGCGCCTGCGGTCTGAGACCCCCTCGATTCTGAAACCCGGCCTTTCAGTTCCGCAGGGCTGCGGGGCAGCCGGCTGCGCGGCAGCATCGGGCGCGAAACCAAGCAGGAGGAGCTCCATGCAGCCGCCGATACACCCGATGATGATCCTGGTCGCAGGCCCCTACCGGTCCGGGACCGGAGACGACCCCGCGCTGATCGCGGCCAACATGCGCGCCATGGACGAGGCCGCGCTGCGCCTGTTCCGGGCTGGCCACCTGCCGGTCACCGGCGAGGCGCTGGCCCTGCCGCTGATCACGACGGCGGGCTCGCGCGGGATCGGCGACGCCGTGTGGGACGAGATCTTCCATCCCATCGCCGAGCGCCTCGCCCGGCGCTGCGACGCCTGCCTGCGGATCGGCGGCGCCTCGGCCGGCGCCGACGCCATGGCCGCGATCTTCCGGGCCGCCGGGCGCCCGGTCTTCGGATCCGTCGAGGAGATCCCCCGGCCCGCTTGATCCTCGCGGGCCCCTCGCGTGAACCGCGCGCGCCTGGACGGCCGCCCGCCCTGCTGCTCCAATGCGCCGGGGCGGTATGTCCGCTTCGGAGAGAGGGGCCGGGACGCGATGGACGGTTGGGACTGGAGCGACGTCCGTGTCTTCCTGGCGGTCGCCGAGACCGGTAGCCTCGCCGAGGCCGCCCGTGCCCTGCGGCTGAGCCAGGCGACGGCGGGGCGCCGCCTCAAGGCGCTCGAGGCCGGGATCGGCGGGCAGCTCTTCGAGCGGCTTCCGAACCGGCTGGTCCTGACGGCGCTCGGCCTTGCGCTGCTCGAGCCCGCCCGGTCCATGCAGGTGGGCGCGGCATCCCTGGACCGCCAGGCCCGGGCCCGGGCCCTCGACCAGCGGCAGGTCGTCCGGATCACCGCGACGACCTCGGTCGCCGCATTCGTCACGGACCATCTGGCGGAGATCCTCGACGCCTGCCCGCCCGGCACCGAGCTCGGCGTGATCGCGACCCGCGCCCGCCTCAGCCTCGCCAACCGCGAGGCGGAGCTCGCCCTGCGCATGGAACGCCTGCCGAGCGAGGGAGACCTGGCGGCCCGCCGGATCGGCCGCTTCGCCTTCGCGCTCTATGCCGCGCGGGCGTACTGCGCGCTTACCGGCTGGACGGGCGATGCGGGCGGCCTCGTGCGCATGGAGTTCGTCGGTCTGCCGCCCAGCCCGAAACCGGAATCCCAGGCCGCATGGCTCGACGCCGTCGCCGGCGGGCGGATCCGCGCCCGGGTCAGCGAAGCCCATCTGCGCCATGCCGCGGCCCGCTCCGGGCTGGGGGCGACGCTGCTGCC
The DNA here is from genome assembly GCF_017355985.1 of Arenibaculum pallidiluteum. Classification (GTDB taxonomy): domain Bacteria; phylum Pseudomonadota; class Alphaproteobacteria; order Azospirillales; family Azospirillaceae; genus Arenibaculum; species Arenibaculum pallidiluteum. The sequence continues at coordinate 84,547 of NZ_JAFIQU010000016.1, read as the reverse complement.
CTGCGTGCTCGCCGATGCCGATCCCGGCCTCGTCCGCCTGGCACCCCCGCCGCCCGAGCTGGTCGAGGATGTCTGGCTGATGGTCCATCGGGATCTGCGCACCCTGCCGGCGGTGCGCGCCGCCGCGGCGGCGTTGCAGGCGCTGTTCCGGCGCAAGGCGGCTCGGCTCGACGGCAGCGCCGGCGCGAGCGGGGGCGCAGACCCCGCTGAGGCCGAGGAGCAGCAGGAACGCGCCGGGACCTAGGCGCGGCCCCCCGCCGGGCCGCCACGGCGGAAAGTCGTTTTTCGGCAACTGACTTGACCATGGTCAAGGGAAGCGCGGCGCGGACCTCGAATATTGCCCGGACGCGGCTCACTGGAGCCGAGCGGATTCGGGATGCGAAATGGCCAACCGCCGCCACGGCAGCTTTACCGGCACCGTGCTGCTCTGACTGGGACTGCTGCTTGCGGCGGTCACGCCGGCGCAGGCCGAGGGACTGCTCGGCCGGTTCCTGACGCAGGTCGAGCCCGGCGGCGTGATGCCCGGCGCGGACCACTTCGGTCCCATCGCGGGGATGCCGCCCGCCGCCCCGGTCTACAGGGGCGACACGCTGCTCGGATACGCGTTCCTGAACTCCGATTACGTGAACGCCACGGGATACTCGGGAAAGCCCATCCACATCGTGCTGGCGGTCGCGCTGGACGGGACGATCTCCGGCGCGAGGCTGGTGGACAAGGAGCCGATCGTCCTGGTCGGCATCCCGGTCGAGAAGATCAACCGATTCATCGCCGGCTATGTCGGCCTGAAGGTCCAGGATCTCGGCTCGATCCAGCGGGATGGCCCGCCAGTGGACATCGTCAGCGGCGCCACCGTCACCGTCATGGTGATCGGCGACACCATCGTCCGCTCGGCCACCAGGATCGCTCGTGCCAAGGGGCTCGGCGGCGCGCAGCTCGACCTGACCTCCGCGCTGCCGCCGGTATCGCGAACGCTCGACCTGACGGAGCGTCCGGCGGAGGACTGGCAGACGCTGCTCGGGGACGGATCCATCCGCCGCCTGCACATCAGCGTCGGCGAGATCAACGATGCCTTCGCGCGGTCGGGCAATGCCGCCGCGGCCGCCCGGCCGGAGCCCGGAGCCCGCGAGGAGAGCTTCGTCGACCTCTACGCGGCGCTCGTCAGCCAGCCCACCATCGGACGCTCGCTGCTCGGCGAGGGCGGCTGGGAGAAGCTCTCGCAGCAGCTCGAGCCCGGGCAGAGCGCGATCCTCGTCATGGGATCGGGCCGCTATTCCTTCAAGGGATCGGGCTATGTGCGCGACGGCATCTTCGACCGCTTCGAGATCGTCCAGGAGACCGGAAGCTACCGCTTCCGCGACCGCATGCACCTGCGGCTCGGAACCGTCGAGGCCGCGGGCGCACCGCGCTTCGACGAGGCCGGCCTGTTCCTGCTGCCCAAGGGATCGGAGTTCGATCCCACGCAGCCCTGGCGCCTCCAGCTCCTGGTCGGGCGCCAGATCGGCGCCATCGAGAAGGCGTTCCTGACCTTCGATCTCGGCTACGCGATCCCGGACCGCTTCCTGCGCCAGGAGCGCCGCACGGCGGTCGCCAGCGTGCCGGCCGAGGCTCCGGAGGGCGCAACAGCCGCCCCTGCCGGCGCGGCGGCATCGGCGGAGGCCGACGAGGCAGCCGAGATGCCACTGTGGCGGCGCATCTGGGCCGCCCGCATGGGCGATATCGTGGTCGTGGGCATCGCGCTGGCCGTGCTGACCGGGATCTTCTTCTTCCAGAACGTCCTGGTCCGCCGCCCGAAGCTGTTCGACCGCATCAGGCTGGGCTTCCTGGCCTTCACGCTGGTGTGGCTCGGCTGGTGGGCCTCGGCCCAGCTCTCCGTCGTCAACGTGCTGACCTTCTTCAACGCGCTGCTGACGGATTTCCGCTGGGACTACTTCCTGGTGGACCCGCTGGTCTTCATCCTCTGGTTCTCGGTGGCGGCCTCGCTGCTGTTCTGGGGCCGCGGCCCGTTCTGCGGCTGGCTCTGCCCCTTCGGGGCGCTGCAGGAGTTCGCCAACCGCACGGCGCGCCTTCTCAAGGTGCCGCAGATCACGGTGCCCTGGGGCCTGCACGAGCGGCTCTGGCCCATCAAGTACATCATCTTCCTGGCCCTGTTCGGCCTGTCGCTGCACTCGCTGGACGACGCCGAGCACTGGGCCGAGATCGAGCCCTTCAAGACCGCCATCGTCCTACGCTTCGTGCGGGACTGGGGCTTCGTGCTCTTCGCGCTGGCGCTGGTCGCCGCGGGCCTGTTCATCGAGCGTTTCTTCTGCCGCTACCTGTGCCCGCTGGGCGCGGCACTGGCCATTCCCGGCCGGCTGCGGATGTTCGACTGGCTCCGCCGCTACAAGGAGTGCGGGAACCCCTGCCAGCGCTGCTCGAACGAGTGCCCGGTCCAGGCCATCCACCCCGAGGGCCGACCTCCGCTGGCGGATCCTGGACCTGCCGGAGGCGCGGCGGCCGGCCTGACGGCCGGCTCGGGGCAGAAGGGATCAGGCGGCCGCCTGATCCCGCCACGTCCCGCCGAGCTGGGCGGTCAGGACCATGGCCGCGACGCGGCGCCAGAACAGCGCCGCGCCGTCGTTCCCGGCGGCGCGCGCCTGGTCGCCCAGGTGCTGGGCGTAGCTCAGGGCCGCGGGGCCGTGATCCAGCACGAGTTCGGTCGCAACGCGCGTCAGGTGGGTCGTGGGCATGCTCATCCGGGCAGCTGGTGGGCGAAGGATGCGGGTGCTTAGCACGCCCGGCTTTTGATGCACAGTTGTCGCAGCACCGCTGCCCTCATTTCGCCATGCTCTCGGCGACGGCCGCCCGGTCCGGCAAGAGCGGATCGTGACCCGGCACGACACCGGATCACGAGAATCCGATCTAACTTCAACGAGTTAGGAGCGTCGAGGTCAAATTGAACCTCGGGCAGCTCCAGGCAAAGGGTGAGTGGCAACCATGATCAAGCTCGGTACCCGTGTTCGCGTCAGGGGCAGGGAAGGCATGCTGGTGGCACGGACCCTCTCCAGCGAGACCCTGTACGACGTGCGCTTTCCCGACGGGACGGTGACGAAGTACCTCCGCGCCGTCGATCTCGAACGCTGGACCGTGGCCGATACGACGGCGACCGCCAACGGCTGAGAGCCACACGGACTGATCATGCCGACTCGGGGGCGGGCCGTGCCCGCCCCGGGCTACAGCAGGTCGCGCAGCATCGCCACGAGCGGCAGGTCGGCCGGCGGCATGGGATAGCGCCCCATGTCGAGCGGGCGCACCCAGGCCAGCTCCTGCCCCTCCTGGGGCGTCGGCGTGCCCTCCCAGTTGCGGCAGACATAGAGCGGCATCAGCAGGTGGAAGTCGGGATAGGTGTGCGAGGCGAAGGTGAAGGGCGCCAGGCAGCTCGCCGCGGTGTCCACCGCAAGCTCCTCGCGCAGCTCCCGGACCAGCGCCGCCTCGGGCGTCTCGCCCGCGTGGACCTTTCCACCCGGGAACTCCCAGAGGCCGGCCAGCGCCTTGCCGGGCGGCCGGCGCGCCAGCAGCACGCGCCCGTCCACGTCCACCATGGCGACCGCGACCACCAGCAGCAGGCGCCGGTCGGGGTCCGGCGCCGGCGTCGAATCGGGATCCCAGCAGCCCGACGGCACGGCCGTCAGCTCCGGTAGCTGCCGTTGATGTCGATGTAGCCGTGGGTCAGGTCGCAGGTCCAGACCGTGGCCGCACCCGGGCCGATGCCGAGATCGACGAGGATGTCGATCTCCTGCCCCTTCATGTGGGCGGCGACCGGCGCCTCGTCGTAGTCCGGAACCTGCATGCCGTCGGCGCAGATCAGGACGCCTCCGACCCAGATGCGGATCAGGTCGCGCTCGGCGCGCTCGCCGGCCTTGCCCACCGCCATTACGATGCGACCCCAGTTGGCGTCCTCGCCGGCAATCGCGGTCTTGACCAGGGGCGAGTTGGCGATCGTCAGCCCGACCCGCTTGGCGGCCGCGTCGCTCTCGGCGCCCTGCACGCGCACGGTGACGAACTTCGTCGCACCCTCGCCATCGCGCACGATCAGCTGGGCAAGTTCGACCATCACCTCGTCCAGCGCGCGGGCGAAGTCCCCCAGGGCGGGGTCGGCCGCATCCGCGACCTGCGGGTTCCCGGCCTTGCCCGTGGCCGCCAGCAGCACCGTGTCCGAGGTCGAGGTGTCGCCGTCCACGGTGACGCAGTTGAAGCTGCGCTCGTTGGCGGCCGAGAGCAGGGCCTGCAGGACGGGCGCAGGGATGGCCGCGTCGGTGAACAGGAAGCCCAGCATGGTCGCCATGTCGGGAGCGATCATGCCGGAACCCTTGCAGAAGCCGGCGATCACCACCTCGGTCCCGCCGATGCGCGCCCGGCGCGACGCCGCCTTCGGGAAGGTGTCGGTGGTCATGATCGCGCGCGCCGCGGCCTCCCATCCGGCCTCGAAGCGCCCGTCCAGCCCCGGGATGGCCCGGGCGATCAGGTCGGCCGGCATCGGCTGGCCGATCACGCCGGTGGAGGCCAGGAAGACCTCCTCCCGGGCGCATCCGGCCAGCGCCGCGGCGGCGTCCAGCGTCGCCGAGACGAACGCCTCGCCGGCCTTGCCGGTGAAGGCGTTGGAGTTGCCGGCATTGACCACCATGGCGCGGGCGCTGCCGCCCGCCAGCGCCTTGCGGCACCACAGGACGGGAGCCGAGGCGGTCAGCGAGCGCGTCAGCACGCCCGCGACCGTGGTCCCGGGTTCCAGCAGCGCGACCATCAGGTCGTCCCGCCCGCGATAGCGGATTTCGCAGTTTGTGGTGGCGAAGCGCACGCCCGCCACGTCGGGAAGCGTGGGGAACCCTGCGGGTGCCAGCGGGGAGACCTTGGCGGCCATGATGCTACGTCGCTCCGTCGCCGTCAGGGCTTCTTCTGCGGCTGCGCCTCGCCCGCCGGGGCGGCCGGCGCCGCCGGCTCGGCATCGGCGATGGGGAAGCGCTCGATGGTGGCCTGGGTGCGGAGCTGGTCGACCATCTCGGCGATGGTCTTCTCGCTGAGATCGCTCTTCAGCTCCTCGCGCACCTGATCGAAGGTCGGCGGGGTGGTCTTGCGCCGGTCCTCGACCTTGATCACGTGCCAGCCGAACTGGGTCTGCACCGGGGCCTGGCTGGTCTCGCCGGGCTTCATGGCGAAGGCCGCGTTGGCGAAGGGCTCCACCATCTGGGCCTTGCTGAACCAACCGAGGTCGCCGCCCTGCTGCGCGGCGCCGGGATCCTTCGACTTCTCGGTGGAGAGCTTCGCGAAGTCGGCACCCTTCTTCAGGTCCTCGATGATCTGCTTCGCGTCGGCCTCGTTCTCGACGAGGATGTGGCGCGCCTTCACCTCGTCCTCGGCGGGGTGCTCATCGAGATACTTCTTGTAGGCCTCCTGGAGGCGCTGGTCAGTGATGCGCTTCTCGACCTCGCGGGTCAGGTAGGCCTCCTGCACGAAGCGCTCCTCGGCGCGCTTCAGCCGGTCCTTCACCTCGGCGTCGTTCTGCAGCCCGGCCTTGTAGCCCTGCTGCGAGATCAGGCGGCCGTTGATGACCTGGTCGATCACGGCCGGCAGGATCATCTGCGGCGGCATCATCTGGACCTGGGGCGGCAGGCCCTGGATCACGCGGTCGACCTCCGAGCGGCGGATTTCCTGCCCGTTGACCTTGGCGACCACGGCGTCCTCGGCCTTGGCTGCGGCGCTCTGGGCGGCGGGCTGACCGGGCTGCTGGGCGTTGACGGAAGCGGCTGCGATCAGGAGGCCGCCCAGCGCCACGGCGGAGGTGGCGGTGCGGAGGACGGTGGCGAGCTTCATAGGCGTTCCTTCATGGGCGAAAGGACCCGCGCGCGGGCCGGTCCGGTTTAAGCACGCCCCCGCCGTCGCGACAAGGCCCCGCCGACGGGAGAACAGGCGGGATATGGGCCCGCAGCGCCCGAATCCGACCCCCGGCGCGTCATTTCGGCAGATCCAGCCCCCGGATGCGGATCACTTTCGTGCGAGCGCCCTCGATGCCGAAGTCGTCGTCGTTGACCAGCATCAGGCTGCCGTCGGCGAAGCGGGCCATGCCCTCGATCTTCGTCGGGATCGCCGGCAGCCCCGCGGTGTCGAGCACCAGCCGCTTGCCGACGGGCCGGATGCCGGCCTCCGCCAGCGGGGTGCGCTCCAGCGAGGGCGCCGTCCCCGCATCGTCCCAGCGCGAGCCCAGGATGTCCGTCGCGCCGGCCAGGTCGACCACGAAGAGCTTGGTGGTGCGCTCCGTCCGGTCCAGGAGCAGCAGCCGGTCCTCGGCCAGCCAGAGCAGCTCGCTGATCCGCGGGGTGTTCTGCCGCTTGCCGCCCTCGCCCCTGAACTCGGCCACGGGCGTCAGCTCGTAGACGTACTCGGCCACGACCCGGCCGGCCTCGCGATCGAACTTCAGCAGGCGCGTGTTGCGGGCGTCCGCATAGGCCGCGTTGTCGGGATTGGCGAGCGGGTTCTGCATCACGACGAACAGGAAACGCTCGTCGGCAGAGACCGCCATGGACTCGATGCCGCGGTTCAGGGCTCGCCTGGCCAGGATCGCAGGCAGGGCGCCCGCGACCTCGTAGCCGGCGGCGCGGTAGTCCCCCTCGGTGCCGGCGGGCACCAGCCGCCGAAGGATGCGGCCATCGGCCGCCACGTGGATCATGGAAGGCCCGTTCTCGTCCCCGACCCAGAAGGTGCCGTCGGCGAGGCGCACCAGCCCCTCGGCGTCGACCGCCGAGGGGTCCTGGTCGATACGGCGCCCGCGCGCATCGACCGGCACCTCGGTCGATGCGACGGTCAGCGGGTTCAGGAGGCCGGTCACGGGCTTTCCGGACCGGTCCTTCAGCGGGATCCGGTCGACCACCCGGAACCCGCCCCCGGCGAGCTGGATGCGGTAGATGCTGGGCGTGTAGTCGGGCACCGGATAGATCCGACCCTGCTTGGCGAGATCGCCGCAGAAGGCCTCGCCCGGGATCCCGATGATCCCCTCGGCGTCGCCGCAGGTGAAGTTGGGCCCGCGGTCTCCGATGGTCCAGAAGGTGCCGTCGGGCTCGTCGGCGCGGCGGAAGGCACCGCTGCCGATCCCGACCGAAAGGTCGAGCGTCTTGCCGCGCTCGAAGGAGACCTGCCCGAGGCTCAGCGCCGGTTCCTCGCTCGCGAAGACCTCGATGGCCGGGGCAGTGGCGCCGGGGGCGGTAGTGCCATGCGCCGCGGTGCCTTGCGCAGCGGCATCCCGGCCGGGGGCAGCCGCCAACAGGGCGCAGGCGAGAAGGGTCGGAAGAAGGGCGCGGCGCATGATGAATCCCCCTGATGGTCGCGTGCGGGCTGCGGCGAAGCTAGGCGGGCTGCGTGACAGACGCGTGACGCTCGCGTGACAGGCGCGTGACGCTCCGACGGGGATCCCCAGGTGCACCATTGGAAAAGGGTCGGCCCTGGGCTATTGATTGCGCCCAGCCGGCGGCACGCGCGTTGACACCCTTCGGGCGTATTCTTATGTGACGTTCCCTGGCATCGGCGGCGCCGAGACGGCGCCGGGCCGGTCCTTTCCCACGACTTCCGTACCCGAGGTTTCTATGTTCGGTGCTCTCGCCCGCAAGCTGTTCGGCAGCGCCAACGACCGTGTCGTCAAGGGGCTGCGAAAGCAGGTCGAGGCCGTCAACGCGCTCGAACCCCAGCTCGCCGGGCTGTCCGACGAGGAGTTGAGGGCGCGCACGGGGATGCTGCGCGAGCGCCTGGAGAAGGGTGCGACGCTGGACGACATCCTGCCGGACGCCTTCGCGACGGTTCGCGAGGCCGCCAAGCGCGTGCTGGGCCAGCGCCACTACGACGTCCAGCTCCTGGGCGGCATGGTGCTGCACCAGGGCCGCATCGCCGAGATGCGCACGGGCGAGGGCAAGACGCTGGTCGCGACGCTGCCGGTCTACCTGAACGCGCTGTCCGGCAAGGGCGTGCACGTCGTGACCGTGAACGACTACCTGGCCAAGCGCGACAGCGGCTGGATGGGCCGGGTCTACAACTTCCTGGGCCTGTCGGTTGGCTGCATCGTCCACGGGCTCGACGACTACGAGCGGCGCGCCCAGTACGCCGCCGACATCACCTACGGCACGAACAACGAGTTCGGTTTCGACTATCTCCGCGACAACATGAAGTTCCGCCTGGAGGACATGGTCCAGCGGCCCTTCAACTTCGCCATCGTGGACGAGGTCGACTCGATCCTGATCGATGAGGCGCGCACGCCGCTGATCATCTCGGGCCCGTCGACCGACAGCTCCGAGCTCTATGTGGCGGTGAACAAGATCATCCCGCGCCTGGGCGCCGAGGACTACGAGAAGGACGAGAAGGTCCGCGCCGTCAGCCTGACCGAGGCGGGGCAGACCAGGGTCGAGCAGATACTGCGCGAGATGGGCCTGCTGCGCGAGGGCGGGCTCTACGACCTGCCGAACGTCAGCCTCGTCCACCACGCCAACCAGGCGCTGCGCGCCCATACGCTGTTCCAGCGCGACAAGGACTACATCGTCAAGGACGACAAGGTCATCATCATCGACGAGTTCACCGGTCGCATGATGGAGGGCCGCCGCTATTCCGAGGGCCTGCACCAGGCCCTGGAGGCGAAGGAGGGCGTGACGATCCAGCGCGAGAACCAGACGCTGGCCTCGATCACCTTCCAGAACTACTTCCGCCTCTACCCGAAGCTGGCCGGCATGACCGGCACGGCCATGACCGAGGCGGCCGAATTCGCCGAGATCTACGGGCTCGAAGTCGTGGACATCCCCACCAACGTGGCCGTCCAGCGCAAGGACGCCGACGACGAGGTCTACCGCACCGCGCGCGAGAAGTTCGACGCCATCGTAACGCTGGTCGAGGAGTGCCGCGCCCGGCAGCAGCCGATCCTGGTCGGCACCACCTCCATCGAGAAGTCCGAGCTGCTCTCGGAGCACCTGCGCAAGAAGGGCATCCCGCACAACGTGCTGAACGCCCGCTACCACGAGCAGGAGGCCCACATCGTCGCCCAGGCCGGCCGGCCGGGCGCCGTCACCATCGCCACCAACATGGCGGGCCGCGGCACCGACATCCAGCTCGGCGGCAACCTGGAGATGCGCCTCGAGGAGGAGCTCAAGGAGGTCGAGGACGAAGTCGCACGTCGCGAGGCCACCGAGCGCATCCGCGCCGAGATCGAGGAGGCGCGCAAGCTGACGCGCGAGGCCGGCGGTCTCTACGTGATCGGCACCGAGCGGCACGAGAGCCGGCGCATCGACAACCAGCTCCGCGGCCGCTCCGGCCGCCAGGGCGACCCCGGCGCATCGAAGTTCTTCCTGTCCCTCGAGGACGACCTGATGCGCATCTTCGGGTCGGACCGCATGGACGGCATGCTGCAGCGGCTCGGCCTCCAGGAGGGCGAGGCGATCACGCATCCCTGGATCAACAAGGCGCTGGAGAAGGCCCAGCAGAAGGTCGAGGCCCACAACTTCGAGATCCGCAAGAACCTGCTCAAATACGACAACGTGATGAACGACCAGCGCAAGGTCGTCTACGAGCAGCGACGCGAGATCATGGAGGCTCCGGAGGTCCAGGAGACCGTCGAGAGCATGCGCCACGAGACCATCTCGGCGCTGGTGCGGGCGGCGATCCCCGAGAACAGCTACGCCGAGCAGTGGAACATCGACGGGCTTCACGAGGAGGTCCGCCGTGTCCTGAACCTGGACCTGCCCGTGAAGGACTGGGCCAAGGAGGAGGGCATCGCCGAGGCGGAGATCGAGGAGCGCGTGCGCAACGCCTCGGACGCGCTGATGGCGCACAAGTACGAGGTCTACGGCGCCGAGCTGATGCATGCGGCGGAGAAGAGCCTGCTGCTGCAGCTCCTCGACCAGGCCTGGAAGGAGCACCTGCTGCATCTCGACCACCTGCGGCAGGGCATCAACCTCCGGGCCTATGCCCAGCGCGATCCGCTGAACGAGTACAAGCGCGAGGCCTTCGAGATGTTCGAGGGCATGCTGGTGCACCTGCGCGAGAGCGTCACCACCGTGCTCAGCCATGTCGAGATGCGCATGGCCCCCTCCGAGGAGGAGATGCGCCAGCCGCAGGAGGCCTACGAGACCCGCGAGGACCCGGCCCTGGCCGGCCGGCCCGACCCGGGCGCGCCCCTGCCGGCAGGCATGACGCGCACGGCCTCCGCGCCGCTGGGCGCCGCGCCCGCCGGGGCGATGCTGGCCGACGAGATCGACCCGCGCACGCCCCGGAACGCCCCCTGCCCCTGCGGCAGCGGAAAGAAGTTCAAGCACTGCCACGGGCAGGCGTCCTGAGCACGGGCGAAGCGGGCCGGTCCTGACGCAGGACCGGCCCCGACGCCCCGCCCCGACGCCCCGCCCAGACGCCCCGCTACGCCTCGACCAGCGCCTCGAAGCCGCCGTAGATCATCCGCTTGCCGTCGAAGGGCATGGAGGATTGGTCGGGCTTCAGCCGCGGATCCTCCATGGACTTCTTCCAGCCTTCGTCGCGGGCCTGCTTCGAGGGCCACTCGATCCAGGAAAAGACGACCGCCTCGTCGTCCCGCGCCTGCACGGCCCCCTTGAAGTCCGTGACCTTCCCGTCGGGGACGTCGTCCCCCCAGGCCTCGACCACCCGCGTGGCGCCGTTCTCCCTGAAGACCGCAGCCGCCTTGGACGCCATCGCGCGATAGGCCTCCTTGTTCGCGACCGGCACGGGGACGAGGAAGCCGTCGGCATAGCCGGTCGATCCCGCCTTCCCCTCTTCCAGCATGGCGGCGAAGCCGCCGATGAGCGCGCGCCTGCCGTCGAAGGGCATCGAGGCGCCGATCTCCTTCATCCGGGGATCCGCGGCGAGCTTCGCATTCGCCGCGTCACGCGCCGATCGCGACGGGTACTCGATCCAGCTGAACACGACGACCTCGCCTTCCTCCGCCTTCACCGAGCGCCTGAAATCGGTGACCTGGCCGTCGGGAACGTCATCGCCCCAGCATTCGACGATGCGGGTCGCACCGGACTCCCGGAACAGGGGCGCGGCATCCAGCGCATGGTGGCGAAAGGCATCCCTGTTGGACGCGGGTACGGCGGCAACGAAACCCTCGATATAGGTCATGGCGTGTTTCCTTCGCTGTTGCGGTCTCGCCGGAGGCCGAGACGCCCGAGCCTCCAGCCGTGAACAAAACATGAACATTGATATCAACGTATCTCCGCACGGTCAAGGCTGAGGAGCCGCGCATCCCCCAAAGGGATGCCAGTGCCGAAGCGGTATCCGATAGCAGGGGGCATTTTTGTTTAGCCACTTGCCATGAATTTAGCCATAGCTATATCTGATCCTGGCCTGCCGCAGGCCCACCCAATTCGCTCGAGAAGGAGGAACGGTGTTCGCCTTCGCCAGACGCATGTTCATCGCCGGTGCGGCCCTCGCGCTCGGATCGGCCTCCCCGCTGGTCTCCAGCGGCGCTCTCGCCGCGGAGAAGCTGAAGGTCGTGACGACCTTCACCGTGATCGCGGACATGGCGCGGAACGTCGCGGGCGAGGCGGCGACCGTCGAATCGATCACCCGGCCGGGCGCCGAGATCCACAACTACCAGCCGACGCCTGGCGACATCCTGAAGGCGCAGGGCGCGCGGCTGATCCTGTGGAACGGCCTGAACCTGGAGCTCTGGTTCGAGCGCTTCTTCAGGAACCTCAGGAACGTTCCCGGCGTCGTGGTCTCCGAAGGCGTCGAGCCCATGGGAATCGCCGAGGGACCCTATACCGGCAAGCCCAACCCGCATGCCTGGATGTCGCCGGATGCGGCGATCGTCTACGTCGACAACATCCGCGACGCCCTGGCGAAGCACGATCCCGGCAATGCAGAGACCTACAGGGCCAATGCCGAAGCCTACAAGAACCGGATCCGGCAGACCGTCGAGCCGATCCGCGCGCAGCTCCGCGCGGTGCCCGAGGAGCGGCGCTGGCTGGTGTCCAGCGAGGGCGCCTTCAGCTATCTTGCCCGCGACTTCGGTCTGAAGGAGCTCTATCTCTGGCCGATCAACGCCGACCAGCAGGGAACGCCCCAGCAGGTCCGCAAGGTGATCGACGCGGTCAGGGCCAACCGGATCCCCGCCGTCTTCAGCGAGAGCACCATCTCGCCCGAACCCGCCAAGCAGGTCGCCCGCGAGACCGGCGCCCGGTACGGCGGCGTCCTCTACGTCGATTCGCTGAGCGAGGCCGACGGGCCCGTGCCGACCTACATCGACCTGCTGCGGGTCACCGCCGAGACCGTCGCGAAGGGGCTCGCGCCATGAGACCCAGGGCACAGGCGGGCGGGTGCGCCCCGGCGACCATGGCAGAGAGTGGCCTGGAAGGGGGCCAGGAAGCCGAGGGCGCCGGGCTCTCGGTCAGGGACGTCACCGTCACCTATCGCAACGGCCATACCGGCCTGCGCGACGCCAGCTTCCGGATCCCGACGGGGACGATCACGGCGCTGGTCGGCGTCAACGGCAGCGGCAAGTCGACGCTGTTCAAGGCGATCATGGGCCTTGTCCGCGCCGCCAAGGGCGAGATCTCGATCCTGGGCCTGCCGGTCGCTTCCGCCCTGAAGCGGAACCTCGTCGCCTACGTTCCCCAGAGCGAGGAGGTCGACTGGAGCTTCCCCGTCCTCGTCGAGGACGTCGTGATGATGGGCCGCTACGGCCACATGAACATGCTGCGGATCCCCCGGGCCCGCGACATCGCCGCGGTCGAGGCCGCGCTCGGACGCGTCGGCATGACGGGCTTCCGCAAGCGGCAGATCGGCGAGCTATCCGGAGGGCAGCGCAAGCGCGTCTTCCTGGCGCGGGCCCTGGCTCAGGACGCGCGCGTCATCCTGCTGGACGAGCCCTTCACCGGCGTGGACGTGACGACCGAGGACGCGATCGTGCTGCTGCTGCGCACCCTGCGCGCCGAAGGCCGGGTCATGCTGGTCTCCACGCACAATCTCGGCAGCGTGCCGGAATTCTGCGACCGCACCGTCCTTCTCGACCGCACCGTGCTCGCCTCGGGCCCGACGGTGGAGATCTTCACCCAGGAGAATCTCGAGCGCACCTTCGGCGGGGTCCTTCGCCACCTCGTCCTGAACGGCCAGGGCGAGGGACGGCCGCATGCCGTCGGCGTGATCACCGACGACGAGCGGCCCTTCGTGCTCTACGGCGGAGCCGGGCCGGGCGCCAGCGGCGACCACGACAAGAGCGGCGGGGGTCCGCTGTGATCGCCGCGCTGCTGGAGCCCTTCGGCTACGCCTACATGGTCAATGCCATGTGGGTCTCGGCCCTGGTCGGCGGTGTCTGCGCCTTCCTCTCGGCCTTCCTGATGCTCAGGGGCTGGTCGCTGATCGGCGATGCGCTGTCCCACGCGATCGTGCCGGGCGTGGCCGGGGCCTACATGCTGGGACTGCCCTTCTCCATCGGTGCCTTCTTCGCCGGCGGGCTCGCCGCGGCGGCGATGCTCTTCCTGAACCAGCGCACCCGCCTCAAGGAGGACGCGGTGATCGGGCTGATCTTCACCTCGTTCTTCGGGCTCGGCCTCTTCATGGTCTCGCTGTCGCCGACCTCGGTGAACGTCCAGACGATCGTGCTCGGGAACATCCTCGCGATCACGCCGGGGGACACGCTGCAGCTCGCCATCATCGGGCTCGTCTCGCTCGCCGTGCTGCTGCTCAAGTGGAAGGACCTGATGGTCACCTTCTTCGACGAGAGCCATGCGCGCACGGTCGGGCTCAACCCCACGCTGCTCAAGATCGTCTTCTTCACGCTGCTCAGCGCCAGCACGGTCGCCGCGCTGCAGACGGTCGGCGCCTTCCTCGTGATCGCCATGGTCGTCACACCGGGCGCGACGGCCTATCTCCTGACCGACCGGTTCCCGCGGCTCATCGCGATCAGCATCGCCATCGGCGCCGGGACGAGCTTCGTGGGCGCCTATGCCAGCTACCATCTCGACGGGGCGACGGGCGGTATCATCGTCGTCCTGCAGACGCTGATCTTCCTCGCCGCCTTCTTCCTTGCCCCCAAGCACGGCATGCTGGCGGCGCGGCGCCGCGCGGCGCAGGCCCTGCGGCCGGAAGCCGTGGAGACGCCGCCATGAGCTTCCTCGATTCCCTCGCCCTTCCGCTGCAGTTCGAGTTCATGCGCAACGCGCTTGCGATCTCGGTGCTCGTCGCGGTGCCGGCGGCTCTGCTGTCCTGCTTCCTCGTGCTTAAGGGCTGGTCGCTGATGGGGGATGCAGTCTCCCATGCCGTGCTTCCCGGGGTCGTGCTGGCCCACATCCTGGGCGCGCCCTATGCCGTCGGCGCCTTCGTCGCCGGCATGGCCTGCGCGCTCGCGACCGGGTTCCTGAAGGAGAACAGCCGGATCAAGCAGGACACCGTGATGGGCGTGGTGTTCTCGGGTATGTTCGGGCTGGGCCTCGTGCTCTACACCAGCATCGAGACCGAGGTGCATCTCGACCATATCCTGTTCGGCGACATGCTGGGGGTCGGCCCGCGCGACATCCTGGAGAGCGGGGTGATCGCGGTGGCGGTGACCGCCGTGATCGCCGCCAAGTGGCGGGACCTGCTGCTGCACGCCTTCGACCCGACCCAGGCGAAGGCGCTGGGCCTTCCGGTCAGGCTGCTGCACTACGGGCTTCTCGCGATCCTGTCGCTCACCATCGTGGGAGCGCTGAAAGCCGTCGGCATCATCCTGGCCATCGCCATGCTGATCGCACCCGGGGCCGTCGCCTTCCTGCTGACCCGAAGCTTCGGCGCGATGCTCGTCGTCGCGACCCTGGTGGCGGTCGCGGCATCCCTGGCAGGGGTCTATCTCAGCTTCTTCATCGACAGCGCGCCGGCGCCGACCATCGTCCTGCTGACCACCGTCGCCTTCGTCCTGGCGTTCCTGGCCTCGCGCTGGCGCGCGGCCCGGCCGGCGGCCGGCTAGCGGAGTCAGGCGTCCAGGCAGATCGGCGGCACCGGCGTCAGCGGAGACGTCCTCAGTACCCGGACCTGCCCCAGGTCGGCACCCAGCGGATCGGCGAAGGGCGATCCAGGCTCCGGCAGCAGCTCGAGCGCGAGCACGCTGAGCGGCGCGTTGCGCGGGAGGCCCAGGATATCGAGCCAGGCCTCGACCGCCTCCCGATCCCAGCGGCCCACCCCATGCGGCTCGTGGCCGGTGTCGCCGCCCCGCGCCTCCCGCGGGTAGTCGAGCCGGGTGCGGCCGATCAGGACGTTGCGCCAGTCGGCTCCGTCGGCGCGGCGCACCTGGGCGTAAAGCAGGGCCCAGAGATCCGTCGTCGGCGGCACGGCGTGCACGGCGCGGCCTTCGGAGACCGGCGTCGCGAAGGGCGCGCTGACCCGGATATGCTCCGGGGTGCGCGCGACGCCGCATGTCAGGGCCGGCGCCGGATGCTGCACGCCGGTCACGCGCTGGGGCAGGCCGAAGCGCGCCTGCGCCGTGGACCAGCCCTCGGCATGCCCGACGCGGAACTCGTAGACGAAGAAGCCGAAAAGGTCCGGCGAGGCCTCGGACAGGGTCGGTGGAAGCGGCAGCAGGAAATGCCGGGCCGGCCCTTCGCCCCCGGCCGGGATCAGGCGCTGCATCGCGCCCAAGCCCGATTCATCCTCCGCCTGGCCGGCGGTGATCGCCCGGATCGCCTCGGGATCGATGTTGAGGGGAGGCTCGAGCGGACCGGGCGGCCGCTCGGGCTCGGCGCGAAGCAGCATGGGGTCGGCCGCATACATCGTGACCCGGCCGAAATAGGCATCGCGCGGATCGGCGACGGGCTCGGCGAACTCGACCCACAGCATGCGGCGGCGCGGCTCGGTCCGCGCATAGGTCCGGTCGCGCCCATAGACCGACAGCGCGATGCCTGCCGACACGATCCGCGGCACCTGCACGGGCGAGGCCGCCACCGGCAGGCGGAGGGATCCCGTCCATTCTGGGGCGGGCGCCGACGGCGCCTCACGCAAGCGCGGCACGACGGTGTACGAGACCTGGCGCTCGCGCGGGAAGGTGCCGGGCGCGGCCCTGGGATTGATCGCATCGAGGAAGAACAGGTCGGTCGCGGAGCGGTCGAGCGGCACGCCCCGGCGCACCGCCGCGGCGTTCAGCATCCTGCGCGGCGCGATCGTGCCGACCGCCACCGGCTCCTCGCCGTCGATGCTGCGCAGGACCTGCAGGCCTTCGTCGGCAAGGGCATCCCAGGTCCAGTCGCGCGCGAGCCGCAGCGGAACCACCAGCAGCCACTGCGCCGTGATCTCGGTCTCGCTCGCGAAGGTGATGGTCGAGTGATCCGGCGCGAGCACGTGGCGCAGCCCCGCGGATGCGCCGAAGACCGCACGGCGCCCGGCCGGTCCGCTCAGCGTCAGGTCCCGGCTTTCCAGCCTTAGCTGCCGGGCCAGGCGCTGGATCGGACGCTCGGGCGCCTGCTCGCGGGCGCCGGCGGCGGCATTGGCCGCATCCAGATGGACATCGCGCGCCTGGCCCGGCTGAAGGAGAACCCCCTGGAAGGGTACGCCCGGCACCGTCTCGAACAGTCCGCTCTCGTCGGCCGATCCGCGCCGCTGCGCGACGGTATGGCCGACGCCGAGTCGCGCGGCCTGCTTTCCGAAATAGACGAGCTTCGGATCGGGTAGGTCCAGCGCCGCTCCGTCGATGGCCTGCACCTCCAGCGGGTCGGCGATGCCGGCCGACATGCCGGGATCGCGGCGCGCAATGGGCGTGAAGGTCAGATCGACCGTCCGCGCGGTGGGAAGCCTGAGCGGCCCGGCCGAGGAAGCGGCGAGCACGCCGATGTCGGCCGCATCCTCGAACGCGATCACGAGCGGCAGCGGCTCGGCGGGATCCTCGGGAAAGTCCCGGAACGTCGTGTAGAGATGGCGCCGCGGCGCGGGTCCAGAATCGTTGCCGGGGTCCGATTCCAGGCTCGCGACCGAGACGTCGATGCGGACGCGGACGACGTCGGGATCAGGGAAGCCCGGCAGGCGGCCTTCCGCGGCCGCTGACGGCGCGTCCGCGAGAAGCCGCGCCTCGGCATCGGCAAGCGGGGTGTAGACCAGCGCCGGATAGCCGAGCGCCGGGCGTCCCACCGACAGCGCCAGCGTGCCGTCCGGGCTCGCGACGGGTTCCGCCACCCTGGGGGCGCCGGGCGGGACGAAGCGGCGGAAGCGGCAGGCCCCGACCGCCGAGGGTGGCTCGTCCTGCGCCTCGGGCCCGGGGCCGCCGCCGGTTATGTCCGCGAGCCTGACCCTGAACTCGTAGGACGTGCCGTAGCGCAGGGGGACCGCCCGCTCGCCCACGGGATTCAGGACCCGCGCGGGCAAGGGGGTCTCGGCCATCCGGAACGCGGTCGCGTCGGCCGCGATCAGGGACCCGCCCATCCATCGTGTAAAGTAGGGCGGCAGCCAGTATTCACCGTCGCGGATCCCCTGGAGCTGCGAGGGCGCGAGTTCCACCGCCATCTCCCCGTCGAAGGCGCCGAGGTCGAGCGTGCCGAGCTTCAGCGCCCCCTGCATGCGCACCAGAGACGCCCAGGGACCGGAGCCGGAGGCGTCGCGGACGTCGACGCGGAACCCGCGGATACCCAGCGGCGTGTCGCGCGCGCCGGGCGCGCCGTTGCGGGGATCGTCGGTGATCTGGCGGTTCAGCCAGATCAGGATCTGCTCGTCATCCCAGCCGAGCTTCAGGCCGACCTCCTCGTAGGGTCGCGGCCGGCGCTCGCGCTGCCGCGACAGGTCCAGGTAGTCGGCGCGGTCCGGCTGGAACGCGTGCACGAGACGGGCGAAGCCGTCGGAATAGACGTCGGCCTCGTGCAGGATTTCGTCGAAGGAACCCGCGGGCGGCACGGCAGCGACAGGGAACAGGACGGGCGCGAAGACGGTCGCCGGGACTCCCTGGCGCAGCGGCGGAATGCGGGCGGCGTAGAGGCGCGCAAAGTCCGGGTTCGCGGCCGCGGCGGCGGCATAGTCGCTGGCGTCGTCGAGCCCGACATACAGCCAGCCGCCATTCTCGAAGAGACCGTCGTCGGGCTGCACGGAGGCCGTGTAGATCAGGCCGAGCCGCTCGGCCAGGGCGGGCTGCCGGAGCGCCGCCGCCAGCACGGCGTCCCATTTGCGAGGCACGGGCGGCCTGGGTGGACGCCCGACGGGGCGCGGTCCGTCCACCAGTGCGCAGACGAACCGGTTGTCCGTGACGGCGAACTCGGTGCGCAGACCGGTGAAGCCCGTGGCCTCGAGATAGCTTGGCATCACCAGCTTGAGCACCCGGGTCTTCGCCGGCGGCACATAGGCGGCCGGGGCCGCAGGGTCGATGCCCAGCTCCGCCGCGAGGGCCGCGTAGACGGGGCCGATGTCGGGCGGCGTCGCCGCGCCGAGCGCGACGCGGGCAGTGACATCCTCCGGTCGGGGCAGACGGTCCGCGCCGGGGATCAGCTCGGCGGCAAGCGCGAGCCGGGCCTGCGAGAACGGCTCGAGCCCGGGATCGAGCGGATCCAGCGGGTTGCCGAAGGGGGCGACCAGGACGCGCAGGAGGATCTCGCTTCCGTCCCAGCGCTGCGGGAAGACGCAGATGCGAAGCCGCGTATCGGCGATGGCCATGGCATGCTCCCGGCTCGTCCAGACCGCATCAGGGCAGCACGGTGGTCGCCACGAAAACCGCGATGGCGATCCGTTCGTCCACCTCGAACTCCATCTCGAAGGTCTTGCTCAGCACCCAGCCCAGGGTGAGGTCGACCGCCAGGGTGCCTTCGCCCTTGAAGTGATAGTCCTCGTGGGCCTCCACGAGCGCGACCAGCTCGAACGAGACGGCGACGGCGGCGAGCCCCTTCACGAACTCGCCTTCGACCTCCCACTCGCTGGCCCCGCCGAGCTCGACCTTCTTGGTGCCGAGGAGGTGCCGGAAGCCGAGGCTGTAGGACCGCGCCCCGGTCAGCGTGATCACCCCCAGCTCGATCTTGACGGCACCAGCCACGCCCACGAAGGTCGAGAGCTTGGTCGCGCCCTCCTCCTCGCCGCCGACCTCGAACTTGAAGACGCCGCCGGCGAAGCCCTTGGCGATCGGGGTGATCTCCAGGACCTTCACCAGGATCTTGGCCTCGATCTCCAGCACGAAATGCCAGCCGCGCAGCGCGGCCTTGCTCGTGCCCTTGGTGCTGACCAGAGAATGCTCGGAGATCTCCTTGCCGATCTCCTTGGCATCGTGGCTCTCCTTGCCCCAGCGGCCCAGAATCTCCAGCTCCGCCATGACGCCGAGGCCGTGCTCGATGGCCTCCTCGACGGCACTGAAGCCGAATTCCGGGAACACGTATCTCCAACCGCTCTGGAATCCGTAGACCGTGTTCGTCACCGCCACGTCGATGGGAAACGGGATCCCGAAGGCCGTCAGCAGTTGCAGGATGCTCTGCACGGGTTCGAGCGGCCCGCCGAAGACCATCTGCGGGTCGACCATGTGCGGCGCTGCGTCGGCGCTCGCCGACACGTCGGCGACGACGCTGACGAGGCCATCGAGGTCGTCGATGTCCCCGATCATGGAGACGGGCCCGAAGGTGCAGGACCAGTCGGGACGCCGATCGGAATCGATGGCGAGCCGGACCGTCGCGTCCGGGCGGAAGGCCGATCGCACGCGCAGCGCGGCGCCCTGGTGGAGCGTGCGGTCGAGCGGGCCGACCTTGAACGCGCCGGGCGGCAGGCCGGCCTGGTCCGGAATCTCGAGGCGGGCCTTGCGTCGCCCCGTGATCCGCAGGACCGATCCAGCAGGCAGCGGGTGGCATTGCTCGGCCCGCGGAAACAGCGCGACGCCGCCGGACAGCGTGTACATGTCCGCAAACAGCAGCGGCGCACCGCCATGCACCACGGCGTCGCCCCGGCGGATCTCCGGCCGCGGGATGAGCATACGGTGCGCGCCGGCGGAATGCAGCAGCGCGTATTCGGTCTCGGGATCGACGGGACGGTGGAGCTCGCGCGGCTCGGCGAAGCGATACGGCGGGTCGGAGCCCCCGGCCGGGTTGGCGCGGATCAGCGGGATCGGCCGGTCGGGCGGCAGGCGCCGCGCCTCGGTTTCGCCGGATCCGCGGAAGGCGAAGGTCCACTGCCCCGCGCTCGGCAGCTCGATGGTGCCGCGGCCGACGGCGGCGAACTCCGGACTTCCGGCGGGTGCGCCCGCGCGGTCCACCTCGATGCGCGCGAGGCGCATGTGCAGGCCGGATTGCGCGACGTCGAGCTCGCAATGCACGGGCCCTCCGACCGGCCCCACGGTCGCGAGCAGGTCGTCGAGCTGGCCGGCGGTGAGCGGCACGATGCTGCCGTCGGCGCCGACCGGGGCCACCTGGACATAGCCGACGATGTCCTGGGCGGGTACGAGCCGTGTGCCGTTCGCGCCGGCGGTGACGCCCTCGACCGCCACGTCGGCGTCGAACAGCACCTGCACCAGCCTGACCGTTCCGCCGCCGGCCCCCGGCGGATGCACGCGCTGGTAGGTGTTCGACGTGTCGCGGATGCGCCGGATGTTGGCGAGGCGCGGCACGACGCCGGGATGCACCGTGCATCCGGGCAGCCTGTACTCGGCATCGCTCGCGGGCTGCCAGCCGCTGTCGCGCCGGAACACCCCGCCGCTCCCCGTGCGCTCCATGGTGACGATGCGCACGACGCGGGCGCCCCAGGGATAGAGCATGGAGCGGACCTGCACGACCTCGCGCGACGTGCGGCCCGTGACCGCCTCGAACCTGACCTGTGTGATGCCCGTCGCCTGGTCGCCCGCGCGGCGCCAGTCGCTGAAGATCGATGCCCCGTAGCCCGAGACGTCGATGCGCCGGATCGGCACCGACGGGTTCTCCCCGGCGAAGGTGTCGTTGAACATCGTGTCGATCGAGCCGCCCCGCAGCACGTTGGCCCCGCCGGTCCCGTTGTCCGTCTGGACCGCGGCGCCCGGGAGGCCGGTGGCCGAACCGTCCAGCGGGCCGGCCCGACCTGCCCGCAGGCTGAGCTGAAGCCCGCCGGCGAGCTCCGAGGCCGGGAACCCGGGCCGCACGCTTTCGAACTGCGGGGGAAGGCGGAGCGGCTGGTTCAGGTCGAGGACGGGCCGCCGCAGTTCGGCGACCGCCACCATGCCGAACGGCAGCGTGAAGCGCGCCGCCAGCCCCGGCCCGCCGGGACGCTCGTACTCGGCAAGCAGCGCATCGACCAGCGGCAGCGGCGCGACCGGCACGAGGTCGGGAGTGGGGGTGGCGAAGCGGCTCGGCCCCCCGTCCGTCCGCGAAACCAGCACCGGCGGGAAGGGCAAGGCGCCCTCGCCGGGGATGTCGAGGACAGGCTCCCACTGGAAGGCCGGGAGCGTGAAGACCGAGAGGTTGCGCACCGGCGCCAGGACATCCAGCCCGCGAAGGCGGATCGGCGCCGCGGGGCTCCCGGCAGCGCCCTGGAGATCGGGGACGTGCATCCCGTAGCCGATGCCGAAGAGGTCCGCGCGCGAGGACACGTCGAGCAGGCGGAACAGCTCGGACCGCTGCCCGCTGGCACGGGGGAACCGGGCCTCGACCGCAGCGAGACGGCCCCGGTCCCGGCCGGGTTCCTCCAGGATCGGCGTCTCGCCGAGCGGTTCGAAACCAAGCCGGAGGGCGAATTCCGCCTCGATGCCGAGCTCGAAGGACAGCACGGCCTGCGCCGGGCTCGGCCACCGCACGCGGGCGAACAGCGGGGGCTCGCGCTCGATGAGGGTGGGGTTACCCAGGCGGCGGGGCGGCAGCCGGGGCATGTTGGCGGCATAGGGATCCGGCAGCATGGGAACGAGGAAGCCGAAGGCGAAGCGGTACAGGAGGGAGCCGCTCGCGAGCCGGAGCCCCTCCTCGATCGTGCCGGCCATCGCCATGGCGGCGGCGCCGGACGCGCGGATGAAGCCGTTCGAAAGGGCGAAGGATGCCGTCGGCAACGGCAGGGGCTGGCCATCGGGGGCGCGCGGCGGCTCCGCGGGCCCGGCGAGCGCGATCCGCGTGGCGCCGGGAAGGCGCAGGACGCCCGCGACAGCGCGCCGCGAGACGAAGGGCACCGGCGCTCCCGCGGCGGTCACCGGCCTGTCGAGCATGGGGCGGCATTCGAGGGGCGACAGGATCAGCGCCTCGGTCCCGCCAGCCTCGAGCGTCGCATCGAACCTGATCTCCATGCGCCCCGGGATGCGAAGCTCGATGCGGGATCGCCCGACCACCTCGTTGGACCAGAGCTCGACGACGCTGCGATGCCGGGCCGGATGCGCGTCCGCGATGAGGGTCAGCGCCGCGGGAGCGACCAGCAGCAGCACCGGGTCGAGCCGGATCGGCCCCGGCGTCCCGATCGGCGCCGAAACCGCATGCAGCCCCTCCCCGAGGGACAGGAGCAGGGCGTCCGGCACCGCGGTTTCCCCGAGGTTCAGGGGATCGCCGTCCTGCGGGAAGGCGACCGGCAGCGCCCAGAAGCCCTGACGGATCGGCGCCTCGCCGCCGGGCCGGAAGGTCTCGGAGCGGGCGTCCTCGATCGTGAAGCGCTCCCGGTCCGCCGCGAAGGGGAAGCGCAGCCGCACGATGCGCTCGTCATACTCGGCACCGCCCCCCTCCTCCGCGTTCAGCTCCACGGACGCGCCATAGGCGTCGAGGCGCGCCGGGGCGGCTCCGACCAGTCTCCCTTCGCCCCCCACGGTCATCGAGAAGTCCGCGCGCTCGGGGGGCGTCACGCTCGCGCCGGGCGCGTCGCCGCCGGCGGCTCCCGAGGGTCGGCGCTCGGGCGGGGCGATCTGCAGGCGCAGCGTCACCACCGCCCCGGGAGCGAGGGTCACCACCGAGCCGTGGACCGATGCGGCCTGGCTGAGCGCGACTGTGCCGCCCTGGACGCGCAGGCCGGCGAAGCTGCCGGCCGGGGCCTCGGCGTCGAACGCGGATGCCGCAAGCCACAGCGTGCAGGCCGGAAGCTCGAAATCCGTGGTGCCGGCGCTCACGGAATCCGGGGGCAGCGCCGGACGGGACAGAAGGATGACCGGCCGGCCCGTCGCCACGTCGACAATGATGTCCGGGTTCCCTACGGTGCGATGCGCGTCGAACCAGACGACGCCACCGTCCTCGGTCGCGAAGGGGCCGATGGACTCCTCCGGCGCCCAACCGGACGTCCATATCGGGGTGGTTGTCCCCGGCTCGGCATCCGGATCGGGCCACAGGCGCCTCGCCATGCGCAGAGAAGGGTCCGGCGATCCCGCGGCTGCCTCGTCGACGATGCGGCGCAGCTCGTCCACCAGCTCCGGCGGCAGAGTGTCGATCGGCGGCGGTGGGAATCCTGAGTCGGAGGCCGCGTGGATGGGTTCCGCCTGGCCGCGCGCCAGAGCCGACGCGAGCAGCCGCCGGACCCGTTCGAGCGCGTCGGGCGCTGCGCCTTCGATCGGGGAAAGCAATCCCGTCAGTTCCGCGAGAAGACGGACGAGATCCGCCAGATCCATCGCCCACCTCCCGGCAGCACGGATGAATGCAGCTTCCCCGATGATTGGCCAAGCGAGAGCGCCCGCGGCTGGCGCTATTACGACGCCGCGGCTTCCGATGATTGCGCTGTTGCTTGTTCGTTGGGCCGGGGATGGCCTGAGTTAACCAACATTTGGCTGCATACACACCGCCTCTGGAAAGGCGAAAAAGCAGCGTACCCCCTTAGGGGGCTCGCCGGAGAGGGGCGGCTTCGCGCGGGGCGGGAAGCCGCCCCTGCCCTCCACCGCTCCCACCTCGCGCCTCAGTGCGGACTCGCCGTCGGTCGGACGATGATCTCGCTGACGTCCACCTCGGGCGGCTGCTCGATGGCGTAGGCGATGGCGCGGCCGATCGCGTCGGGGGTGATGCAGACCCGCCGGAACTCCTTCATGGCCGCGCGGGCGGTCTCGTCGCTGATCCTGTCCGCGAGCTCCGATTCCACCGTGCCTGGGGAGACCACGGTGACGCGGATCCTGTCGGTCTCCTGCCGCAGGCCGTCCGAGATGGCGCGGACGGCGTACTTGGTCGCGCAGTAGACGGCCGCAGTCGGCGAGACCGCATACGCGCCGATGGATGCGACGTTGATGATCTGCCCCTCGCCCCGAGCCTCCATGCGCGGCAGGGCGGCGGCGATGCCGTGCAGCACGCCTCGGATGTTCACGTCGATCATGGCGTTCCACTCGTCGACCCTGAGCGCGGCGAGCGGCGACAGCGGCATGATCCCCGCATTGTTCACGAGCACGTCCAGCCGGCCGAACTCGGCCTCGGCGAAGGCGACGAACTCCTCCATCTCGACGGGCTGGGTGACGTCGAGGCGTCGGATCCGCGCCTGCCCGCCGGAGCGGACGATGCCCGCTGCCAGGGCTTCGAGGCGGTCGGTACGGCGGGCGCCCAGCACCAAGCGGGCCCCGCGGGCGGCCAGGACGCGGGCGGTCTCCTGGCCGATGCCGCTGCTGGCCCCGGTGATGGCGACGACTTTTCCTGCGATGTCAGGCATGCTTGTCTCCTCTGCTCATGGCGCACCGGACCGTCCGGCGCGGCGCAGCGGATCCTGGTGGGATCGACCGTCCACGGGGTAGACCGAAGCTCCAGACCTCTTGCCTGATCCTATCGCGCCGCCACGGCGCGCTTGCCGCCGCGCCGCGCTGCGCCAAGATGTCAGACGACCGGCGCCGATCGCCTCGGCGCGCTGCTGAAGGAGGCCAAAGCATGGACAGGCGACGCGAACTGGCTGAGCTGGTCGCCCGGCACATGACCGAAGACGGTGTGCGGCGGACCGAGCTGCCCCGCGTCTCGTTGATCAGATCGTCCCGCACCACCGAGCCGCTGCCCGTGGTCTACGAGCCGACCCTTTGCCTGGTCGCCCAGGGCCGCAAGCAGGTGATGCTCGGCGACACGGTCTTCCAGTACGACACCGCGCAGTTCCTGGTGGCGTCGGTGGAGGTGCCGGTCATCGGCCAAGTGATCGAGGCCACGCCCGAGGAGCCGTATCTCTGCTTCTGCCTGCACCTGGACACGGCGGCGCTGGGGCAACTCGTGCTCGATACCGGCATCCGCACCGCCCCGAGCCAGGCGCCCGGCCTGGGCATCTCGCTGGGACCGGTCAGCGACGAGCTGCTCGAGGCGGTGATCCGGCTGGTCCGGCTGCTCGACGCGCCGCGCGACCAGGCGATCCTGGCTCCAATGGCCGAGCGCGAGATCCTCTACCGGCTGCTCGTGGGCGGCGACGCCTCGAAGCTGCTGCAGATCGTCCTGGCCGAAAGCAAGCTGCAGCAGGTGAACCGGGCCATCGCGTGGATCAAGCGGAACTTCGCCGAGCCCTTCAGCATCGATACCGTCGCGAGCGAGGCGCGCATGAGCTCGTCGGCGCTGCACCAGCACTTCAAGGCCGTGACGGGAACGAGCCCGCTGCAATACCAGAAGCAGATCCGCCTGCAGGAGGCGCGGCGCCTGATCCTGACCGGCGAGATGGACGCCGCGACGGCCGGCTTCCGGGTCGGCTACGAAAGCCCTTCGCAATTCAGCCGCGAGTACAGCCGCCTGTTCGGAGCCCCGCCCCTGCGCGACGCCGCGAAGCTGCGGGGGTCGGTGCAGGCCATCATCCCCCGGCAGGAGGGGGTGCCGCCTCTGCGCACGGCCATGCGGGACGAGCGCGGCATGGCCGCCGGCCTGTGAGCGCGATCCCCGCCTGATCCCGGCGGCCTCGCGCGGGCCGCCTCCGCCGCAGATCCCGGCCCCAGCCGGGTCCCGTGCCGGGCTGGCCCGGGCCTGGGTGCCCGGAACGCCCGGTGCCCTGCCCTGTTGTCCCGGTTTCGGCACAACGGGTAGGAGGACTGCGGAATGGACGCCACCCAGCGGCACGACCAGGCCGGGGAGATGGAGAAGGTCTGGGACCTCGTGAAATCCTGCGAGATCGCGATGCTGACCACCGTCCAGGAGGACGGGACGCTGCATTCGCGCCCCATGGGCACGCTGCGGAACCAGGACTTCGACGGGACGATCTGGTTCTTCACGAAGCTGGACTCGGCCAAGGTCGATGAGGTGAACCGCCGCCATGAGGTCAACCTGGCCTACGCCCATCCCGGCAAGCAGAACTACGTCTCCATCGCCGGAACGGGTGAGGTCGTGCGCGATCCCGCCAAGGCGAAGGAGCTCTGGACCGAGGTGCTGCGCACCTGGTTCCCCGAGGGGCTGGACGATCCGCAGCTCGCGCTGCTGAAGGTCGAGACCAAGGTCGCCCATTACTGGGACAGCCCCAGCAGCATGCTCGTACATGGCTACGGCTACCTGAAGGCCGCGCTCACGGGCAAGCCGCCGAAGGGCGGGGACGAGGGCGAGGTGCGGATGAGCTGAGGGCCGGCCGGACCCGGCCCGCGACGGGGCTCAGCCCAGCAGGGCGAGCAGCGTGACGGCGATCAGGGCGATCTCGATCGCAATCGTCGCCGCCATGCCGGGGCCCCGCCACAGCGGGTCCACGGCGTAGCCCGCCCAGAAGGCGAGCCGGGCCAGCACGAACACCAGGGTGGCCGCCGTCAGAGACGGGCCCCCGATGCCCGCCGCCCCCGCCGCGAGGAGCGCGGGACAGAAGACGGCAGCCTGCTCGACCGTGTTGGCGAGGACCCGCTGGTTCAGGCGCAGCGCCCGCGTCTCGGGATCGGTGAGGGGATCGAGGGCGCCGGCCACCCCACGCGCCAGCGACGTGGCTCCCGCCATGGCGAGCACCAGCATCGCCGGCAGGACGAGGAGCGCCGCCGCCTGGCGCAGCGGATCGCGCGGCGGGACTGGCAGGACCGCGGCCAGCAGCACGAAGCCGCCGAGCGCGAGGGCGATCCCCAGGAGGACACCGGCGAGCCAGGGAAGGCCGCGCCGCGGGCCCGCCACGGCCGTCATGTCAGCTCAGGCCCTTCTGGCCCATGTCGAGGAACTTGTCGCGCCGGCGCGCCCGCAGCGCCGCGCCGTCCAGGCCGCGCAGCCCGTCGAGCGAGTCCTCGAGCGCATCGCCCAGGCTGGCGAAGATCTCGGACCGGTTCCGGTGGGCGCCGCCCACCGGCTCGGCGACGATGCGGTCGATCACGCCGAGTTCCTTGAGATCCTGCGCGGTCAGGCGCAGGGCCGCGGCCGCGTCCGCGGCATTGGCCGAGCTGCGCCAGAGGATCGAGGCGCAACCCTCGGGCGAGATCACGGAATAGACCGCGTGCTCCAGCATCAGGACGCGGTCCGACGCCGCGATGGCGATCGCGCCGCCGGAGCCGCCCTCGCCGATCACCGCCGCGACCATGGGCACCTTCAGGCGCAGGCAGGTCTCGATGGAGCGGGCGATGGCCTCGGCTTGGCCGCGCTCCTCGGAGGCGACGCCGGGATAGGCGCCGGCCGTGTCGACCAGTGACAGAACGGGCAGGCCGAAGCGGTCGGCCATCTCCATCAGGCGGATCGCCTTGCGGTAGCCCTCGGGCTTGGCCATGCCGAAGTTGTGGCGCACGCGCGATTCGGTGTCGTGGCCCTTCTCCTGGCCGATCACCATCACGGTCCGCCCGCGGAAGCGCCCGATGCCGCCGACCACGGCCCGGTCCTCGGCGAAGGCGCGGTCGCCGGCCAGGGGCATGAAGTCCTCGATCAGCGCCTCGACATAGTCCAGGCAATGGGGCCGGTTCGGGTGGCGCGCGACCTGAACCTTCTGCCAGGGCGAAAGCTTGGCATAGGTCTGACGCAACAGCCGGTCGACCTTGGACTGCAGCTTTCCGACCTCGTCGGCGATGTTGATGTCGCCCTGGTCGGTCAGGTGCCGCAATTCCTCGATCTTGCCTTCGAGTTCGGCGATCGGTTTCTCGAATTCCAGGAAGGTCTGCATGGCCCGGATGGCAGGATTCGGTGGCCGGCGTACCTACCACAGCCCCCAGGGCGCGGCCACTAAAAAGGGGCCTCGCGACGCTCAGTGCAGCCAGCGCGGCGCCGTCGGCGCCCCATCGGACATCGATCGGGCGTCGGCGGCGTGATAGGCCGACAGGAACAGGCGGATGGAACCGCCCAGCGCCACGGACCGCGGGCGCGTCCGCTCGATGGCGGCACAGAGATCGTCGACGGTGCGTCCCTCGCGGCGCGCGATGGCGTCCAGCGCCTCCCAGGCCTCGGCCTCGAGATAGATCCACCGGTTGTCCAGTCCCAGGCGCACCGCCCGGCCGACCACCACCGTCATCAGCGAAACTCCACGCCCCTCGCCGCCGGCACGTCGGGGGCCGGCGGCATCAAAGACAACAGGAACCGCGTCGGAGAGCAAGGATCGAGAGACTTCGTCCCTTGTTTTTTTCCTTTTGCCTCCGTTCGCGACGGAGGCGGCGACCCCGCCCGGCACGTCGGCTCAGTCGGGCCAGGCCAGCAGGCGCGCGATGCCTTCGCGCCGGCGCTCGGCAAGGGACCCGCGGCCGGGCTCGTTCCGCGCGCGGGCGCGGGCGCATTCCTCCAGCACCCGCTCGGCAACGGCGACCTCCTCGCCGGGGTGGAGGTTGCAGGGATCGAGGTAGAAATAGCCGTGCTCGACCTCGTGGTCGCGCACGATCACGGGCGGATCGCCCGCGGCCAGCGCGGCCGCAAGCTCCCAGGCCTCCTGGCGCGCAGCGGCCGGGTCAAGGCTCACGCGCAGGCGCCGCAGCGGATTGCCGGTCGGGTCCGGCTCGGGGACGGCCGCGACGCCGGGCAGGTCGCGGAGCCGCTCCTGCCAGTAGGAGAGGCAGGCCTCCTCCCGTGCACGCACGGCCGCGTGGTCACGCCGCTCCCAGGCGCGCAGCGCCGCGATCGCGCCGACCACGCCTTCCTTTCCTACCTTCATGCCGCGGCCGATGCCGCGGTTCTGCAGGAAGGCCGCGCGCACGAGGTCCTTGCGCCCGGCGACGATCCCGGCCGTCGGCCCGCCCATGAACTTGTGCGCGCTGTAGACCGCGATGTCGGCGCCCCGCGCGACGAAGCCGCGGAGATCGTACTCCGAGGCGGCATCCACGATCACCGGCACGCCGCGCCGCCGGCATTCCGCCACGAACTCCTCGAACGGGATCTGACCGTAGCCCACGACATGGTGGGAAACGACGTAGAGCCCGGCCGCCGTGCGGTCCGTGATGGCCCCCGCGAGCTGGTAGGACTCCGATTGGGTCGAGGTCCCGACCGGCACCACCTTCGCCCCTGCCAGGCGGATGGCCTGCTCGACCGGCGCGCCGTAATGGCAGAGATGGCCGATCTGGACCACCACCTCGTTCCTGAGGCCGTCGGTCGCCGGCAGGCGCTCGATGGCCGCGAGATCGGACCCGGTCATGCATCCGGCGATCGCCAGGGTCATCCCGGCGGAGGCCGAGGCGGTCACGTAGCCGGCCTCGCTGCCGCACAGGCGGGCGATCACGCCGGAGGCGCGCCGCTGGAGGTCGTCGATCTCGACGAAATGCGGAAGGAAGGCGGCCATGGCCTCGACCGCCTCGGGCACGACGATGGAGGCGCCCAGGCTCGTCATTGTGCCGGAGACGTTGATCACCGGGCGGAGCCCCTCGGCAGGGCGCGGATCGGATGGCTTCTCGGTGCGCA
This sequence comes from Arenibaculum pallidiluteum, assembly GCF_017355985.1. Taxonomy (GTDB): domain Bacteria; phylum Pseudomonadota; class Alphaproteobacteria; order Azospirillales; family Azospirillaceae; genus Arenibaculum; species Arenibaculum pallidiluteum. Next base: position 55,007 of record NZ_JAFIQU010000016.1, on the reverse strand, counting down.
TGCTGTGCTTCCCCGGATCAGTCCCTGACGGCGACGATGGCCTCGATCTCGACCGTGATGCGGTTCGGGAGCGACCCGACGCCCACGGCCGAGCGGGCATGGATCCCGTCGGCGCCGAAGACCTCCATCATCAGGTCGGAGCAGCCGTTGATGACCTTGGGATGCTCGCCGAAGTCGGGTGCGGCGTTGACCATGCCCAGCAGCTTCACGACGGCCTCCACGCGGTCCAGCGAGCCCAGGGCTTCGCGCATCACCGCCAGCAGGTTCACCCCGGTCAGGCGGGCATGGTCGTAGGCGCTGGCGACGTCGACGCCGGCGCCGACCTTTCCCGTGCACAGCGTGCCGTCGGGATGAACCGGCCCCTGCCCCGACAGGAACAGGAGCTGGCCGACGCGCCGGCAGGGCACGAAATTGGCGATGGGCTCCGGGGCGGGCGGCAGTGTCAGGCCGAGCGCTGCGAGCCTGGCCTCGGGGCTGGCCGGCAGCACGGTTCGGGCGGTCATCGGATGTCCTCGCGAATGCATGCGGAGAAGCGGCCCGGAGCGACCTCGACCAACGGCGGGACGACGGTCGCGCAGGCGGCGACGGAATGGGGGCAGCGCGTGCGGAACACGCAGCCGGACGGCACCTCGACGGGGCTCGGGATGTCGCCCTTCAGCACGATCCGGCTGCGCGGGGCGGCGGGATCGGGGATCGGGGCCGCGGACAGCAGCGCCCGGGTATAGGGGTGGCTCGGCGCGGCGCAGAGCTCCTCGGACGGGCCGATCTCCATCACGCGGCCGAGATACATCACCACGATCTCGTCGCAGAGATATTCCACGACCGCGAGGTCGTGCCCGATGAACAGCATGGTCAGGCCGAGATCCTCGCGCAGGTCCTGCAGCAGGTTCAGCACCTGGGCCTGGACCGACACGTCGAGCGCGGAGACGGCCTCGTCGGCCACGATGAAGTCGGGCTCGACGGCGAGCGCGCGGGCGATGCCGATGCGCTGGCGTTGCCCGCCCGAGAATTCGTGCGGGTAGCGCCGCATCTGTTCGGGGCGGAGCCCGACGCGCAAGAGCAGCCTCTCCGTGCGGTCGCGCCGCTCGGCCCGCGGCATCGGGGCCTGGGCCGTCAGCGCCTCGGCGATGATCTCGTCCACCCGCATCCGCGGGTTGAGGCTGGAATAAGGGTCCTGGAAGATGATCTGCATGCGCTGCCGGAAGCGCCGGAGCGCCGCCGCGCCCAGCTTCGCGACATCGGTGCCGTCGAACTCCACGCGGCCCGCGGTGGGCTCGATCAGGCGCAGGATCGCGCGCCCGACAGTCGTCTTGCCCGACCCGGATTCGCCGACCAGGCCGACGATGTGCCCGCGCGGAACCGCGAAGCTGACATCCTCGACCGCCTTCACGACCACGCGCGGACGACCCCAGCCGCCGCCGACGGGGAAGTGCTTGCGCAGCCCCTGCACCCGAAGGAGATCGGCCGGACGCGACGGCACCGCCGTCGGCCCCCCCGCTGCCGCCGGGCCCATCGCCGCCTCGGACGGATGCGGGGCGCTCACAGGTCCCTCCAGCGCAGGCAGCGCGATCGGTGGCCCGGAGCGACCTCCACGAGGTCCGGAATCTCGAGGCGGCATGCATCGACGGCGCGGCTGCAGCGCGGCGCGAAGGCGCAGCCCGGGGGCAGCGCGGCCGGGCTCGGAATGGAGCCCGGGATCGCCACGAGCCGGTGGCGCCGCCCGCCCGGCTCCCGATCCCGCTGCTGCCCCGGCGCGTGGCGCCGCAGGCGCGGTATGCAGGCGATCAGCCCCTCGGTGTAGGGATGGCGCGGGTGCGCGAAGATCGCCTCCACGCCGGCCTGCTCGACGACCCGGCCGGCATACATGACGGCGACCTCGTGCGCGATCTCGGCCACCACGCCGAGGTTGTGCGTGACGAACAGCATGCTCATGCCGATCTCGCGCTGGAGCCGGCGCATGAGGTCCAGGATCTGCGCCTGGATCGTGACGTCGAGCGCGGTCGTCGGCTCGTCGGCGATCAGCAGCGAAGGGCGGCAGGACAGCGCCAGGGCGATCATCACGCGCTGGCGCATGCCGCCCGACATCTGGTGGGGATACTCGTCCACGCGGCGCTCGGCCGCGGGTATCTCGACCAGGCGCAGCATCTCGACGGCGACGCGGCGCGCCTCGGCACGGTCCTTGCCGGCATGCAGGGCCACCGCCTCGGCGATCTGGTCCCCGACCGTGAAGACGGGGTTCAGGCTCGTCATGGGCTCCTGGAAGATCATGGAGATCTCGCCGCCCCGTATCCGCCGCATCTCGGAGACCGGCAGGCGGGCGAGGTCGAGCAGCCTGCCCGTGCGGTCGCGATACAGCATCCGCCCGCCGACGATCCGGCCTGCCGGCTCCGGGATCAGCCGCATGATCGACAGGCTGGTGACGGACTTGCCCGACCCCGACTCTCCCACGACGGCCAGGGTCCTGCCCCTTGGGATCCGCAGGTCGACGCCGTCGACGGACCGGACCACCGCGCCGTCCTTGCGGAAATGCGTGCGCAGCCCTTCGATCTGAAGGAGCGTCTCGTCGGCGATCGCCGCAGGCTCGGCCGCGGCTTCAGCCATGGCCATGGCAGCAGCCCTCCACCGGCAGGTTGCTGTCGGCCTCGACCACGGTTGCGCCGAGTACCGCAAAGCGCGGCAGGAACCGCTTGCGGAGCACGAGCTCGCGGCCCATGGAATCGGGCAGGCTCAGCTCGGCGTCAGCGATTTCGAAAGCCGTGAAGCGAGCCGGCTCGCCCACCGCCAGGCGGTTCTGCGGGGCCTCGCCGATCGCCTTGCGCGGGCTGGTCGTGACCGCGGCGATCACCGCATCTTCCGGCATGCCGAGCGCCATCAGCTTGGACATTACCAGCGACAGGTCCCAGACGGGCCCGCCGAGATTGCGCTGGTGCAGGTCGCTGCTGATGGTGGTGGGCAGCAGGCCTCGCTCGATGGCAGCCGCGCCGACGTCGTAGGAGAAGGACGCGACGCCATGGCCGATATCCATGACGACGCCGCGGGCGGCGAGCTCCCGGGCCCATTCGAAGAGTTCGGGATCCTCGATGATGTTGCCGCCGCGCTTGCCGTTGAAGCAGTGCGTGACGATGTCGCCGGGGCGCAGGATCTCGAAGATCTCGTCGATCACGGGCGGCATCTCGCCGACATGGACCATCATGGGCAGGCCCATGATCTTCGCGACCTTGCGCGCGATCTTCGCGGGGGCCGCGCCCCAGGCGCCGACGATCACCCCGCTCGCCCGGACCTTGACGCCGCGGATCACGTCGCGGTTGGCCTCGATGCATTCGAGGGTGCGGTCGATGTCGATGCTGCGCGCGTCGATCAGCTCGCTGACGCGGTTGCACGCGACGAGCCCGATGGAGCCGATGTTCAGGAAGGCGAAAATCTCCTCCCGCGAGGGCTCGGCCACGTACTCCCGAAAGCCCGTGAAGTTCGCCTCGCCCGCCGACCCCGCATCCACCAGGGTCGTGACGCCGGTCTTGGCGCCGACCTGGCGAGCGCGCACCGAGATGTCCGTCGCGCCGTAGTAGATGTGCGTGTGCAGGTCGGCCCACCCCGGCGAGAGGCGCCAGCCGCCGAGATCGACGACGCGCGCCCCCTGGTCCGCAAGGCCGGTCCCCAGGGCTGCGATGCGCCCGTCGGCTCCGACGAGCACGTCCGTGGGGCCCGTCCCTGCATCCGTGAAGCCGACGGGACGCGCGCGGCGCAGCAGCAGGGGCGAGGACGCGGGGGTGGCAGGCTCGGTGCTCATGGTCCTCAGACCTCTTTCTGGAGCTTGGGATCGAGGGCGTCGCGCAGCGCGTCCCCGATGATCTGGAGCGAGAAGACCGACAGCACGATGGCGAGGCCCGGGAACAGCATGATCCACGGCGCCTGGCGGGCATACTGCTGGCCGGCGTTGATGATTGTCCCCCAGGTCGGCGTCTCGCTGGACACGCCGACGCCGAGGAAGGAGAGCCCCGCCTCCGCGAGGATCGCGTAGGCGAAGATGAAGGTGCCCTGCACCGTGATGGGCGAGGCGAGGTTGCGCAGGATGTGGCGGCGCAGGATCCGGTGCGTCGGGACGCCGAGCGCCCGCGCCGCCTCCACGAAGGGCAGCTCGCGCAGCACCAGGGTCGAGGCCCGGACGACCCGCGCGACCCGGGGCATGTAGACGATGCCGAGCGCCACCACGACGTTGGACAGCGTGGGGCCGAGCACCGCGACCAGCGCGATCGCCAGCAGGATGTCCGGGAAGGCCATCATGGAATCGACGACCTTGACCAGGATGCCGTCGAGCGCTGCGAAGTAGCCGGACAGGACGCCCAGCAGCACGCCCCCCGCGCAGGCGACGAGGACCGTTAGGCCCCCCGCCGCCAGCGAGATCCGCCCGCCATGGATCACGCGCGAGAAGATGTCGCGCCCGAACTCGTCGGTTCCGAAGAAATGGGCGGCGCTCGGCGCCTGCAGGCGCCGGGAGATCCGCATGGCGTTCGGCCCGTATTCCGCGACCAGCGGCGCCAGCGCCGCCAGGGCGACGACGGCGAGCAGGACGATGACCGCGAGCAGCAGCAGCTTGTTCCGCCACAGGTGGCGGGCCGCCACGGCCCAGCGCGGGCGCGCGGCCGGGCCTTCGGGAAGCTCATCCGGGATGCCGGCGGGGTGGACGGCCGTCATGGGTCAGTACCTCACGCGCGGGTCGACGACGGTGTAGAGAAGGTCGATCGTCAGGTTCACCAGCACGTAGACCGCGGCCACCACGATCAGCGTGCCCTGGATCACGGGGTAGTCGCGCCGCAGGACCGCCTGGACGACCAGGTTCCCGACCCCGGGCAGCCCGAAGACCGTCTCGGTCACGATGGCGCCACCCAGCAGCACCGCGACGGTCAGCCCGATCACCGTCAGCACGGGGATCAGGGCGTTGCGGAAGGCGTGCTTCATGATCACCGTCCACTCGTCCAGCCCCTTGGCCCGGCCGGTGCGCACGTAGTCGTCGCCGAGCACGTCGAGCATGCTCGCGCGGGTGAAGCGGGTAATCAGGGCCGAGCTCAGCAGCCCCAGGACGAGGGCGGGCAGCACCAGGTGACGGAGCCGCTCCAGGAAGCCCGCGCCGGGATCCCCGTAGCCGGCCACGGGGAACCATCCGAGCCGGACCGCGAAGAACTGGATGAAGAGAAGCCCGAGCCAGAAGCTCGGGATGCTGGCGCCCAGCATCGCAAGTCCCAGCGTCGCCTGGTCGACCGCGCTGCCCCGGCGGACGGCCGAGACGATGCCGGCCGGAATGCCGATCAGCAGGGCCACCAGGGTCGCCATGACCGTGAGGCAGATCGTCGGCTCGGCCCGCTCGGCCAGAGCCTGCACGACCGGCCGGTCCAGGAAGATCGATCGCCCCAGGTCGCCGGTCAGCAGGTCGCCCATGAAGATCGCGTACTGCGCGGGCAGCGGCCGCTCGAGCCCGAGGCGCGCGCGCAAATCGGCGATGTCCGCGGGCGAGGCGTCGGGGCCGAGCATGATCGCCGCGGGATCGCCGGGAACGACCCGGACGATCACGAAGGAGATGGTCGCGACGATCAGCATCACGACCGCCATGCCCAGGATACGCTTCAGGATGTAGGTCTGCATGTGACCGGTCCCCCGGGGCCGGACGGATCCGTCCGGCCCCGCAGAGTAGGTTCTCGACGGTGTCGGTTCCGGGCGGCGTCAGTTCTGGAGCGCGACGTCCCAGAAGAAGGGCCAGGGCGAGGGCTGGAACCCGGTCAGGTTCTTGCTCCGCGCGCCGAGGCTGCTGAAGTTGCCGACCTTGGCGATGGGCACCTGCTCGTAGGCGAGCTTCTGGATCTCGGCCCAGATCTCCGCGCGCTTGGCGGTGTCGCCGGTCGCGTTGAAGGCGCCGACGAGCCTGTCCTTCTCGGGCGTCGCCCACCAGCCGGGCGCGCTGTTGCTGAGGAAGGAGTTAAGCGCGGGCTCGGGCAGGAAGGGGCTGTGGGTGAAGTAGATCTCCCAGAGCCCGGGCTCGCCGCGGCGCTGGGTCAGTGTCGCCCAGTCGCTGACCTGCAGGTCGACGGTGAAGCCCGCCTGCTTCATGTACTCCGCCGCGACCACCGCCATCTTGTGGTGGAACTCGTATTGCATGCTGGTCAGGATGCGGATCGGCCTGCCGTCGTACCCCGCCGCCTTGGCCATCGCCTTGGCCTTGCCCGCATCCCCCTTGTCGTAGGCTTCGGTGCCGGCGGTGGCGTGCCAGACGAAGCCCTTGGGATACAGGGCGCCGTCGGGCTCGAAGAACTTGCGGTCGCCGAAGGCAGCCTCGAGCATGTCCGAGAAGTTCAGGCTGGCGAGCACGGCCTGGCGCACGCCCTGGTTCGTCAGCGCGCCTTCCTTGGTGTTGAAGTACATCACGGGCCAGCCGAAGCGCTCCAGCACCACGGGCTCGACCTTGGCCTGGCCGGACAGGCTCGGGAAGGCCTCGACCGGGAGCGAGTCCGCGTAGTGGTACTGGCCGCCCAGCGCTCCCTCCACCCGGGTGTTGGCATTGGGCGCCGGGACGAAGCGGACCTCGTCGAGATAGGGCGTGCGCCTGCCGCCGAAGAAGTCCGGCTCCCCGGACCGGGCCGTGTAGTCCTCGAAGCGCGTCAGCAGGATGTAGCGGTCCGGCTGGCGCTCCTTGAACCGGTAGGGGCCCGTGCCGACGATATCGGTGATCTGCGGTGTCGCCTTTGCCGCCGGCATGATCACCGCGGCGCTGGTCGGCAGCGCCAGCAGGCCGAGCAGCGGTGCATAGGGCTCCTTGAGCGCGATCCGGACGGTCTGGGGATCGCTGGCCGCGACTTCAGCGACGAAGGGCGCCGCCTGCTTGCCGCGCACGGCGTTCTGCAGCCAGCGCTGGAGCGAGGCCACGGCATCGGCGGCGGTCATGACCGAGCCGTCGTGGAACTTCACCCCGCTGCGCAGCGGGATCACGTACTCCTTCCCGTCGGCCGAGATCCGCGGCGCCTCGGCAGCGAGGAGCGGCACCACCTTCCAGTCCCTGCCGAAGGTGTAGAGCGTCTCGAAATAGTGCTGCGCGATCATGCCGACGACGTCGGCCGTGCTCGCCGAGGGGTCGAGCGTCGGCGGCTCACCGATGGTGGCCACGTTCACGGACCCGCCGCGCTTCATGTCGGCCGCCGCGGCACCTGCGGCGGTGCCTGCCATCAGCAGGCCGGCCAGGGACAGTCTCACCAACGCGTTCATTGCCACCTCCCGTTCTTGGATTGATTAGGGCAAATCACTCCGCGGCCGAGGCCTCGGCCGCGGTCGGTGCCGAAGCGCCGCCGCGGCGCCAGCCCATGGCGTCCTCGATCTTCAGCGCCGCATCCCGCACGGCGTCCGCGAGGACCGCGGCACGCTCGGCGGCGCGCGTCTCCGGGACGACCATGCTGATCGTCGCGATGCACTCGCCGCTCGCGGTGCGGATCGGCGCCGCGATGCAGGCGACGGCGTAGTCGGCCTCGCCGAGCTGGATCGACAACCGCTCCTGCCAGGCCTTGCGGCAGGCGGCCTCCAGCCTGGCGGGATCGGTCTCGGCGCGCCCGGTGGGCGAAGGCATGGCCCGCGCGAAGATCCGCGCGCGCTCCTCCGGCGACATGTGCCCGACCAGCAGGCGCCCCGAGGCCGTCCAGTTGAGCGGGACGCGGGTCCCGACCTGGGAGGCTATGCGGAAGTAGCCCTGCGCCTCCTCCATCATCTGGACGACCATCCGATCGCCGTCCCGGCCGCAGATCTGGACCGTCTCGCCATGAATGCGGCTGAGTTCCTCCATCGCCCTCTGGAAGACCTCGGCGATGTTCAGGTCGCGGACATAGGCCAGGCCGTAGAAATGGAGCTTCGATCCCAGGAACACCGCGCCGGTCTCGGGCCGCCGCGTCAGCAGCCCCCTTTCGACCAGCGTGTCGATGATGACGTAGATCGTCGAAACGGGCGCCCCGATGTCCTTCGCGATGTCGTAGGCCGTGGCCGGGGCTCCGCGGTTCACGAGGCAGTCGAGGACCTGGATTGCCCTGTCGATGCCGCTGACCCGGGATCGCCGCACTTCCGTCATGGCCATGTATTCCATTACTGTAGAATATGTTCTCTTATAAGAGACAGGCTATGACGAAGTTCGGACCGCTGCAAGCGGACTCCGCCGCCGGAGCGAAAATTCCTTCTCTATTCCAGTGTTACGGAATGAAGACTTGGGCGCGCCCGCGAGCATTGTCGCGGCGCCGCATCGCATGGCGGGATTTCTGGCCGACCTCGGGGGCGCGGATCCTCAGGCGGCGCGCAAGGCCCTGGCGACCCGCCCCAGCCCGAGGCCGAGGTCGCGGCGCGTCGGCGGGGTCGTCAGGCTGGCGCGCAGGAAGGGCGGGCGCTCGCGCCCTGCCGCGAACAGGGTGCCCGGCGCGACCTCGGCCCCCTCGGCGCGGCAGCGCTCGGCCGCGGCCTCGGGGCAGCCCTGCACCGGCAGCCAGAGATGCGGGCTAGGCTGGCCGCGCCCGGCCGGACGGCCGAGGACGCCGAGCGCGAGCCGCCAGCGCGCCTCGACCTCGGCGCGCTGGCGCCCGGACCGCGCGAAGGCGGTTCCGTCCTCGATCCAGCGGCAGCCGAGCTCCAGCGCGATCGGGCTCATCTGCCAGACCGTCGCATGGGTCTCGGACGCGACGGCTGACATGGCGGGCGCGCCGCCGGCCACGAAGCCGAAGCGCAGGCCCGGGGCGACGGTCTTAGACAGGCTGGAGACCAGGACGGCGCGCCCGGGACACAGCGCCGCCAGCGGCGGCATGTCCGCGAGCCCGCCATAGACGTCGTCCTCCACCAGGGTCAGGCCGGAGCGGCCGGCCGCCTCGGCGACCTCGGCGCGCCGGGCATGGCCCATCACCGCGCCGGTCGGGTTCTGGAGCACCGGCACCAGAACGGCGACGCGGGCGCCCGACGCGCGCGCCGCGCGTTCCAGCGCTTCGGGCAGCACTCCCTCCCCGTCCATGGCGACACCGACCAGCCGCAGGTCGAGCTGCCGGGCCACGGCGCGGATGCCGGGGAAGGTGACCTCCTCGACCAGCACCGGGTCGCCCGGACGGCACAGCGCCAGCAGCGCGGCAAGAAGCGCCTGCTGGGCGCCCGCGCAGGGCACGACCGATGCCGGCCGCAGTTCCAGCCCGCGCCGGGCGAGCCAGGCCGCGCCTGCGACCTGCGCCCGCCGCAGCAGCGCGGGCGCGGGATAGCCCTGGAGCGCCGCGGCGCCGGGCCCGTCCAGCAGCCCGCGCAACGCATCGGCGAGATCGGTGTCGTCGGGGTCGAGCGCCGGCCGGTTGGTGGACAGGTCGACCATCGTCTCGACCGCCTCGCCGCCGAGCGCGAAGAGCGTCGCCTCCCGGCTGTCGGCGAGGACGTATGTGCCGCGCCCGACCTCGCCCGCCACCAGGTGCCGGCGCGCGGCCTCGCGATAGGCCTGCGTCACCGTGCTGACGTTCACGCCGAGCGTCCAGGCGAGGTCGCGATGGGTGGGAAGGCGGTCGCCCGGACGGAGCGCGCCCCCGGCGATGGCCTCGGCCAGCGCCTCGACGATGGCGAGGTAGCGGACGGGGTTTCGCCCGTCCAGGTCGGGAATCCACATGGGCGTGGCGCTGACCAGTCGGCGGCCCAACGCCCCGGCCGTCCCGGGGCCTTGGCCAGAGGCCTCTGTAGACCGCGGCGGGCGAGCCGGCAAGACGGCACGGATGCCCGTCCGCGCCCTGGTGATGCTCAAGCATCGGCTGCCGACCGGTGCATCGAAGGTGGGAGAACCCTCTGCAACTGCAGTGATTTTCGATGCAATTCGCATCGACAGTATCACCAACGGAGAATTAGCGGCGACATTCTTAAAATATTCCGGCGCATTTTCAGGAAGTCGCTTGCCGGTCTGCGAGGGCTGCGCTTAGGGTGGAATGGCAGTCACCAATCACTCCCTTCGAGGCACGAGTTCAAATGCTTGACGACGTCACACTCGAGCGGCCTGCCGTTCATGCGAAGCCCGCCCTGACCCGGGGGACTGGGCCCCAGCGGGTGGCGATCCTGTGGCGGACGCCGGATCTCGGCCTCTACTCCAACGCGCCCTTCGACGAGCTCTTCACCGCGATCGGGCACAACAACGGCAATCTCGCCTTCGTGCACGCGATCGCCAGCCACGTCGCGAACCCCGTGAAGTTCTTCGGCTGGAGCGTGACCGCCGAGACGCTGCGCGAGAATGCCGACATCGTCGTCATTCCCTGCGCGAACCAGCTCGGCCGCCACACCGACTACGGCGCCATGGCCGAGAACCTCGAGAAGTCCGGCCTGCCGATCGTGGCGATCGGCCTGGGCGCCCAGGCCAACAGCTACGAGCATGACATCGAGATCAGCGACGGCACCCTGCGCTGGGCGCGGGTGATCGCCGCGTCCAACGGGGCCTCGGCCTCGTCCAACATCTATACCCGCGGAGCCTATACCAGCGCGCAGCTCGACAGGCTGGGCATCACCGGCACGCTCGCCGGGGGCTGCCCGTCCCACTTCATCAACCAGCAGCCGGGACTGGGCCGGAAGATTCACGCAGCCTGGACGGCCCGTGACCTGCCGCGCTCGGTCACGGTCGCGGCGGGACACCAGTCCTGGACGCGCACGCGGGAGATCGAGCACCAGCTCGTCTCACTGATGATGGACCCGCTCGCCCCCGGCCAGTACGTCGTCCAGTCCATGGGCGAGATGATCAAGGCGTCCCGCGGAATCTTCGACATGGAGCCGCAGGCGCTAAAGGAGATCCACGCCCACACGGTGCCCCACTACTCCGTCGAGGAGTTCAAGGCCTGGTGCCGCAACTACATGCGCTCCTTCTATGACGTGCCGGCCTGGATGGACTTCCTGCGCTACCAGGACCTGACGGTCGGCTGCCGCTATCACGGCGTCGCGCTGGCCCTGCAGGCCGAGCGGATGGGCCTGACGATCACCATCGATTCCCGCACGCGCGAGCTCTGCGAGAATACCGGCGTGCCCCATGTCGATGCGGGCGAACTCACCATGCCGCTCACCCGCGCGCGGCTGAGGAAGCTCGTGAGCTTCGACCCCGACGCCTACGACCGGCACCGCGCCGAATCCGCCGGACGCTACCTGGGCTTCCTGGAGGCCAACGGCATCCAGCCGGCAGCCTTCCTGAAGCGCATCGCGGCGGGCGCCTGAGAGCGCGGCACCGGCCCATGAACGGGGCACGAGGGATCAGAACAGGGCCCGCTGGGGTTCTCGCACGCGCCCTCGCGCTCCTTCTCGGGCTGGCACCGGCCGCCCTCGCGGCGCAGGCGCTGACGGTCACGCCGGCCGGCGAGCCCGAGACGGTAGCCCTGTGGCGGCGCGACGCCTGCACCCGGACCGACGTGCCCGACACCCCGGCGCGCGCCTTCCGGGATGCCGGCGGAACCGTCCACGTGATCGCGTCCCACTCGACGGCGCGGGCCCTTACCGGCCCGTCGCTGGACGAGGTGCGGCCGAACTGCGCCGTGATCTTCGAAGGCCACGGGCAGGACGATCCCGATCTCCACGACGACCGGAGCTGGATCTCGTCCGTCCACACGCTGGACGGCAGGACGGTCTTCGCCCTGGTCAGCAACGAGTTCCACGGCCAGAGGCGGCGCGAGCTCTGCCCCTCGGGCCAATACATGAACTGTTGGCGCAACAGCATCACCGCCGCGGTCTCGACGGATGGCGGCGCCAGCTTCCGCCTCGCGGCCAAGCCCCCGGCCCATACGGTCGCGGCCCTTCCGTACCCCTATGCCGGCGACACCGGGCGCCGGACGGGCTATTTCGCGCCGACCAACATCGTCCGGCACCAGGACCACTGGTACGCCTTCGTCTGGGCCGAGCGGTTCGAGGCGCAGCAGCGCGGCGCCTGCCTGCTGCGCACCGACGACCTGTCCGACCCGCGCGCCTGGCGTGCCTGGGACGGGCGGGGCTTCTCGGTCCGCTTCGCCCCCGGCGCCCGGTCCGCGGGCGAACCGCCGGAGGCCCACACCTGCCGGCCCGTGGCGCCCGGGATCCTGGCGGGCACCGTCCGCAGCATCGCCCGCCACCGTCCCAGCGGCCTGTTCATCGCGACCCTGGCCATGAGCCGCGACGGCACGACCGGCATGTGGACGACCACCTCGCCCGACCTCCTCACCTGGTCGGCGCCCCGGCTCGTCTGGGCCGCGCCCCTGCTCTTCCGCTACGGCTGCGCGGATGCCGAGGCCTTCGACTACCCCTCCCTGCTCGACCCCGGCAGCCGCAGCCTCAGCTTCGAGGATGTGGGCGACCGCGCCTATCTCTACATGACGCGGCTCAACCTCGCGGAATGCAGGATCGGCTGGGACCGCGACCTCATCCGCCTGCCGGTACGGATCGAGTAGATCTGCGGGCTTCCGCGCAGGCGCGGCCGGCGCTCAGGCGGCGATGCCCTCGCCGTCCCGGACCCCGGCCCGCGCGCCGCCGATCCACCCGCCGAGCTCGCGCTCGACCACGGCGGCAAGGAAGGCGATGTGGTCGGGCTGGTCGTTCAGGCAGGGCACGTAGGTGAATTTCTCGCCCCCGGCCGCCATAAAAGCATCCTTCACCTGGAACTGGATCTCCTCCAGCGTCTCCACGCAGTCGGCGGCGAAGCCCGGGGCGATCAGCGCGATCCGCCGGTGCCCCTGCCGCGCGAGCTCCTCCACCGTCTTGTCCGTATAGGGCTTCAGCCATTCCGCGCGGCCGAAGCGGGACTGGAAGCTGTGCCGCACCCGGCCCTCGGCCCAGCCCAGCCGCTCGGCCAGCAGCCGCGCGGTCTTCACGCAGAAGCAGTGATAGGGGTCGCCGCGGTCGAGATAGGCGCGCGGAAGCCCGTGGAAGCTCGCCAGCAGGATGTCCGGCGTGAAATCCAGCGTCTCCATGTGGCGCTCGACCGACCGCGCCAGCGCCTCGATGTAGCCGGGCTCGTCGTGATAGGCCGGCACCGTCCTCACGGCCGGCTGCCAGCGCATCTTCATGAGATGGCGGAAGGCCTGGTCGTTGGCCGTGGCCGTGGTGGTCGCCGAATACTGGGGATAGAGCGGAAACAGCAGGATGCGGTCGCAACCCTGGGCCTTCAGGCGCTCGATCGCGGGCCCTGTGGCGGGCTGGCCGTAGCGCATGGCCCAGTCCACCACAAGCGCGTCGCCATGCCTGTCCCTAAGCAGCCCGGCCACACGCTCGGCCTGGGAGCGGGTGATGGTCTTCAGCGGGCTTTCGTTCCGCTCCTCGTTCCAGATGCTCTTGTAGGCATGGCCGCTCCGGCCGGGGCGGACCGTCAGGATGATGCCGTTCAGAACCGGCCACCAGACGGCCCGCGGCACCTCGATCACGCGCGGGTCGGACAGGAACTCCCTGAGGTACCGGCGCATGGGCCAGTAGTCCGTTCCCTCCGGCGTGCCGAGGTTGATCAGGAGGACGCCGATGCGGCGCGCGGGGATCGGGGGGTGGCCGGCGGGAATGGGCATCGTCATGATCGGTCACCTTCAGGCAGTGCTATCGGGGCCGGCGGCGCTGCGCGCCGCCGGAGCGTCGCCCTTCAACTGGCGCGATTCCGGCAGCAGGCAAGCTCCCGGCGCCAGACCGCGACAATAATGGCACGCGCCGCTCGGGGCCATGCGATTGTCCCATCGCGATCGATAGACAAGCCCTATCGAAGACGGCCGCGACCCCGCCCGGCGCAGCAGCGCTCCAGATGGACGCCATTGTCTGCCATACAATACATTGATTGACCCACACAATGCAGCCAAGGCACGCTCCCGGCCGTCCCATTCCACCGGAGGAGCGCCCGTGTTCGACATGCCAGCCCTGAACCGCGCCGCCACGATCGTCGGCGCGGTGCAGCCGCCCACCCCGCAGATCGCCTGGCCGCTGCTGGCGGCGCGGACCGGCTGCGATGTCTGGGTGAAGCACGAGAACCACGGCGTCACCGGCGCCTTCAAGCTGCGCGGCGGATTGGTCTATCTGGAGCGGCTGAAGGCGGAGCGGCCGCAGGTGCCCGGCATCGTCAGCGCGACGCGCGGCAACCACGGGCAGAGCCTCGCCTTCGCCGCGCGGAGGGTTGGGCTGCCCGCGGCCATCTGCGTGCCACGTGGCAACAGCGCCGAGAAGAACGCCGCCATGCGTGCCTTCGGGGCCGAGCTGATCGAGGCCGGCAGGGATTTCGATCAGGCGCGGAGCGCGGCGGCGCGGATCGCGCAGGAACGCGGCTACGAGATGGTGCCCGCGCTCCACACGGATCTGGTGACGGGGGTCGCGACCTATGCGCGCGAGCTGTTCGGCGCGGTGCCGGATCTCGACACCGTCTATGTCGCCATTGGAATGGGGTCTGGCATCTGCGGCCTGATCCGCACCCGCGACCTGCTGGGGCTGCGCACCCGAATCGTCGGCGTTGTCTCCACCGAGGCGCCCGCCTATGCCCTGTCCGTCGCCGCCGGCCAGCCCGTCTCCACCGAGACGGCGCGGACCTTCGCCGACGGCATCGCCTGCCGCATGCCCTGCCCCGAAGCCGTGGCCGCCATCGCCGCCGGCGCGGACAGGATCCTGCAGGTCTCCGACCCCGAGATCGCCGCCGCGATCCGCATCCTCCACGAGGACACCCACAACACCGCCGAAGGTGCCGGCGCCGCGGCGCTCGCGGGCCTGCTGCAGGAGCGCGAGGCCATGCGCGGCCGCCGCGTGGCCGTGATCCTGTCGGGCGGCAACATCGACAGGGCGGTTCTCGCCAGGGTGCTGGGCGGCGGGAGCCGGCGCCAGCGCGCGGCCTGAGCGGCGCCGGCATCGCAGGTCCGGACGAGCGCTCGTACGAACGCGTTGGAGCGCCTGCCTGAGCGGCGCTCCGCCGGAAACGCATTCAAGGAGCGACTCCATGGCGCTCCGGATCAGGTTCGGACGATGACCTGCGTTTCGGACACGCCGTTCGACGGCGGCCGCTCGGACGCTGGCGGCCATCGGCACCCTGCTCCACGACGCCCGGCGATCCAGACCAGGACCGGTGCACCGCGGGGATCATCGCGGTCGACGCTTGGATGCCGTCCACACCTTTGCATATCTGAGTATGCAATTCCGCCTAATGACAAACCTCCGGCGGAGGAGGAAGGTCGCATATGAATAGTTACTATTTGCATTAAATCAGGGAGAGCCGCCATGAGCCTCGTTCAGGCGAGCAGCCAGTCGCGTCCCCAGGGCCGAAGCCCGCAATTCAGCATCCGCGTCTTGCTGCTCGGCGCGCTTTCCGCGCTTTCACTGCTGGTCCTAGCACTGCTCGTCAGGCAAGGCGTGAGCGCTTGGTCGCAGTATAGAACCATCGAATCCGTCCAGGAATTCGACACTGGAGCGAACAAGTTCATCGCGGGGCTCTTCGAGGTGCTGATGGAGCGCCTCGCCACCAACAACGGTCTTCAAGCCCCCGCACCGGCCGGACCCGATGTCCTGCGCGAGATCGAACGACGCAGGGCCACCGTCCGGGACAGCTTCGAGCAGGGCCTCCGCGTCCTCGAGGCACGTGAATTCCCGAACCAGCCGGAGCTCATGCGCGAGCTGAAGGTGGCACTCGATACCGCCAACAAAGCGCGTGCCCAGGCCGATCAGGCGCTGAAGCAGCCGCGCGAGCAGCGCGACGAGAACCTCCGCAAGACATTCATCCCGACCATCACCGCTTCGGTGAATGCCGCTCTGAAGGTCTGGTTTGTCGCGCTCCACCATGCCGCCGCGGCCGATCCCGTCCTGGCACGCCTCGCGACGGTCAAGGAGATCGGCTGGCGCATGCGGGACATCGCCGGCATGGAGCGCTCCAACATCGCCTCCGCGATCTCGGCAGGAATACCGATTCCTGCGGATCGCGTCGTGGCCAATGCCGAAATCCGTTCGCGCGTCGACCTGTTGTGGCAGCAGCTCGAGAACCTGACACTTGACCCGGCGACCCATCCCGGGATCAGGCAGGCCGTCAGCGGTGCAAAGGCCGGGTATTTCGACGCCTTCCGCAAGCTCTCGGACCAGATGAGGAAGGCCAGCGACGAGGGTGGCAAGTACCCGATCGACACGGCCCAGTGGGTGGACACCACCACCCCCCAGCTCGGCACGCTGCTCCAGGTGCTCTATGCCGCCGGAGAGGCCAGCGAGACCCGCACCGCGGGGCTGAAGAGCGATGCCTTCGAGGTCCTTGCCACCCAGCTCGTCCTGCTCGGCTTTGCACTCATGCTGATTGCTGCATTGGCCGTCGTCACGATCAGGCGCGTCACCGGCCCCCTCAGCGCTCTGGCTGATTCCGTGCGGGCCCTTGCCGGGGGCGACACGGCCGTGGCCGTCCCGGGGATCGGCCGCGGCGACGAGATCGGCGCGCTGGCAGATGCGGTCGAGAGCTTCAGGACGGGCCTTGTCGAAGCCGAGCAACTGCGGACGGAGCAGGAAGCCGCCAAGCACAAGGCCGAAGCGGAGCGTCGGGCCGCCATGAGCCGGCTCGCCGACGAATTCGAGGTCAGGGTTAGGGGCGTGGCAGAGACCGTCGCTTCCGCCGCCACCGAAATGCGGAGCACGGCCTCCTCCATGGCCGGCACGGCCGAGGAGGCCAGCCGTCGGGCTACGGCTGTCGCATCGGCCGCCGAGCAGGCCAGCGCCAATGTGCAGACGGTTGCCACAGCGACCGAGGAGCTCTCAGCCTCCATTCAGGAGATCGGCCGGCAGATCGCGAACTCGAGCAACATTTCTTCGCAGGCGGTGCATGACACCCGGCGCACGGCCGAGACCATTCGGGGGCTGGTCGAAGCATCCAGGCAGATCGGAGCGGTGGTCGACATGATCCAGACCATCGCTGGCCAGACGAACCTGCTGGCGCTCAATGCGACCATCGAGGCGGCACGGGCCGGCGAGGCAGGCAAGGGCTTCGCGGTCGTGGCGTCGGAAGTGAAGACTCTGGCCAACCAGACAGCCAAGGCGACCGAGGATATCCAGGCGAAGGTCGCGGAGATCCAGGCGGCCACCGGCGGGGCCCAGGCGGCCGTGGAAGGCATCGAAAGCACAATCGGAAGGCTGAACGAGATTGCAGGCACCATCGCGACAGCCATGGAGCAGCAGGGGGCGGCGACGCGGGATATTTCCGCCAATGTTCAGCAAGCCGCGCGCAGCACCCAGGTGGTGTCCTCGAACATTTCGGACGTGAATCGTGCGACGGCAGAAACCGGCTCGGCCGCAAGCCAAGTGCTCGGCGGCGCGAGCGAGCTGTCGAGCGAGGCCGACGCGCTGCGGCGCGAGGTCGATTCCTTCATCGCTTCGATCCGCACGGCCTGAGGCGCCACGTCGGGGGACGCTCACGCAGGCCGGGCCTCGTCACTGGACGGGGCCCGGCCCGGTCGTGCGCTGCGCGATCAGCGGCGCGTCAGCAGGAAGACGGCGGAGGACCGCCAGTAGCTCGGCATCGGCTCGGCCGAGAGATCGGGATTGCGCGCGAGGAACTCTTCGAAGGCACGCCGTTCACCGAGGTTCCGCTCGGCCAGCTTGTAGGAATTCCACTCGTCGAACAGGATCACCGCATGCCGGCCGATCAGGGGCTCGCAGAAGGCCAGCGCCTCTGAGGCCGAGGAGTAGAGGTCGCTGTCGATCATGATGACGCCGGCCCGCTTGATCTGGTGGCGGGCGACGAGTTCCGGCGTCAGCGTGTCCTTGAACCATCCCTTGATCAGGAAGGTCCGGTTCCAGTCGACCCCGCGACGGGTCAGCAGCTTCTGCGCGAAGGGCAGCGTCGCCTGGAGCTGGCCCGAGAACCAGCCGTGCTCGCGCTCCTCGTCCGCCTCGGGGGGCAGCCCCTCGAAGCTGTCGAAGCCGAAGAGGCGGACCGATTTTTCTCCGCTGCGGACCAGCGCCTCGTGCATGCACGCCATGGACGAGCCGAAGGCGACGCCGAATTCCAGGTAGTCGCCCAGCGGCTCGTCCCCGGAGAGCTCGCGCAGGCGGCGCAGCGCCGCGCCGTAGCAGTCCCGCAGTCGATCCTCGGGGACCAGGCCTTCGCCGCGGAGGGCACGCCGCTCGGACTTGATCCGGTACATCCAGCGATTGGCCCTCTGCAGGGGCTCGAACAGGCCAACCTGACGCAACAACCGATAGTGGGGCTTATCGAAGCGCTGCGACAACTGTGCCTTGATATCGAGCGTCATGTCCCTTTGGTCCTCCGGATATCAATATATCAATCATGATGATCTGTGTAGTCGATGCCGACAGGACTTTCACCTGCTCAACCGACATATCGCATAGCCCGCCAAAAACGACGAAGCATGCATCTGCACTACCCAATAGGGCTTTTTTACGAAATTCATCGTATTTCACTAATCCGCTACTCGCATTTCTAAACCAATGACCTATCAATATGACTTTTCGCTCAAACGCCATCGCTGCATACACTGTGCGCAATTCGGTATTACACAAATGCACGGGGTCTTGGACAATCAGATGATAAGCTCCGCCAAACCTTTCCCTCCGGAGCGATGATGTCCCTCATGCGCCTCGCCGCCTGCCTCGCCCCCCTTTCTGCGGCGATCTGGGTCGCTTCCGCCACAGCCGCCACGGGGCCCAGCTTTGACTGCGCAAAGGCATCCACGCCGGTCGATCGGGCAATCTGCGGCAGCCCCGAGCTCTCGGCGCTGGATTGGGATATGGCGCAGGCCTATCGCCGCGCGATGGACGCCGCGGGCGAGCGCGGCGCCCCCCTTCTCCGGTCGCAACGCCGGTGGCTCGCGGATCGCGCGAAGCTCTGCACGGGCAGCGGCACCGACAATCCCGCGTGCCTTGCCGCGGCATACCGAGCGCGCATCGCGGGGCTGCAGGTCCTCGGTCGCCCACCGGCCGACGCCTGCGCCGTCCTTGCCGAGACCGCGCGTGCCGCCGGCGGCTTTCCGGAAGGCCGGTACGGCGGGGAGCTCAGCCACGGCCTGTCGCTTTCGGGGGGGCCGCTGCATCTCGACCTCGACGAGGAGCCGCTGACCCGGGAATGGGCGAACCGGCTCCCGCTGAGCGAGGAGTTCAAGGACTGGTCCTCGAACCACCTCGCGCAGACCATGCTGAGGGCCGAGACGGATCCGCCGGTGATCGTCGTGCAGGCCTTCGGCGGCAGTCTCTCCTGCCAGCGCATGGAATGGTTCATCCGCGACGCCGCCGGCTCCTGGAAGGCCATGGAAGCGCCCGAGACCCCGGGGGACGGGGAGGGCTACTGCTACAACGAGGTCGGCTATCTCGGCGAGTTCGAGGGGGCGCCGGCGCTGGCGGTCGGCCGCGGGCAGCTCGAGGAGGCGAGCCTGCGCCTGCTGCGCTTGGGGCGCGCGGGGTGGGAGCCGCGTTGCACCATCACCGTGCATTACAAGTCCCGCCTCGCGCTGACCGAGGAGTTCTGCGCAGGAGAGCCCTGCGCGACACTGCGCCGCGAGGCCGTGGGCTGGGCCGTCGCGGCCGCTGCGCAGGACGGCGCTGAACCGACGCCACCGCCCGGCCTGGCGCCCTCGGGGTTCGCGGGGAATGCGGATGAAGGGCCCATGGCGCGCCTGCCCACGCTCGGCCGCACCGCGAACGCCGATATGCTGGACTTCGCGACCGGCTCGCCGATCTTCCGATTCGACGGCCAGGGCGGCCCTTATCTCGTCCGCATCAGCAAGGGCACCCGCGGCTGGCGCGAATCCGACGACTACCTGGTCGGCATTTTCCGGAGCGGTGCGGGCGGGACCGAACCGGTCGCTGGCTATGTCGTCTCCAAACAGCGCGACGGGCTCGACCGGCTGGACGTCAAGTAAGCGGCACCCAGCGCGGAGCGGCGCGACATTCGCATCTCTTCGACATTGCTTTGTTCGACGAACAAAGAGCGCGCCCGCTTTGCAACAGTTCCTGACGTCTGCATCGCAGCAGCGTCAACGCTGCTTTGCACCAACGTCCATTTCGCGCATGCAGCAAAAGACCTATCTGTATCGCGTGAACGGATAAGAGAACACAGGTCCATCATGGCTACGATGACTTACACCGGTGCCGTCGGCGCCGGCACCCAGCGCAAGAGCGCCAGCCTTCTCACCCGGATCGCCCAGAGCATCCGCGAGCGGCTGGAGATCTGGCACGCCCAGGACGAGCTGTCCGCGATGAACGATCGCGAGCTGCGCGACATCGGCGTCAGCCGCGAGCAGATTCCCTACGCCGTCCGCTTCGGCAAGCAGTAAGCAACGCGCCTGGGCGCGCGCCCAGGCGTCGCCAGTTGTTCAGGTGGGGCGACCGGCTGCCGGCCGCCCCTGGGGCTCGCCCCGCCACCTCAGGCCGGGACGGGCCTTCGCCGGTCCTCCAGCCAGGCGCCCGCCCGCCGGACCTCGTCCTCGTGCCCGGGCTCCCGCCAGGGCTCGGCCAGCGCCTCGGTCTCCCACTGGCGCATGGACGGCAGTTCCAGCAGCTGCGCCGCATAGGCGGCGGCCACGGCGCCAAGCTCGAGCCCGTAGGTTCGCACGCGGAAGGCGACCGGCGCGAAGAACGCGTCCACGGCCGTGAACTCCGCCCCCGCCAGGAACGGCCCGCCGAAACGCGCCAGCCCCTCCTCCCACAGCTCGCCGATGCGCCTGACATCGCGCAGCAGCGCCTCCGGCGTCTCGGCCAGCCGGATGCGCAGGCCGACATTCATGGAGCAGCGGTCGCGCAGGACCCCGAAGCCGGAATGCATCTCGGCGGCGGCGCAGCGCGCCCAGGCCCGCGCCACCGGATCGGCGGGCCATAGACCCGGGTGGCGCTCCGCGAGGTATTCGGTGATCGCCAGCGAATCCCAGACCACCACCTCCCCGTCCCGCAGGCAGGGCACCCGGCCGGTCGGCGAGAACCGTCGGAACGCCTCGAAGCTCGACCCTTCCGAGAAGGGCACCAGCGTCTCCCGGAACGGGATCGCGCGCTCGCGCATCAGCACCCATGGCCGCAGCGACCAGGACGAATAGTTCTTGTTGGCGATGAAGAGCTCGTACACGGACGGCGCGTCCCTCTCGGTTGCGGATGGCCGATCAGAGCCGTCCGCGCATGCGCCCGCCAGGACCATTCACGGCATCTCGGGGCGGACCGCTCCGGATTCGGCCCGGCCATACGATGGGATCATCATATGAACAGGCGCCGCAGCCGCGCCGAGACCAGGTCGATCACGGTCACCGTGACGATGATCATGATCATCACCGCCGAGGTCTGCGCGAAGTAGAAGCCGCGGATGATCTCCCACAGCACGACGCCGATGCCGCCCGCGCCGACCATTCCCACGACCGTGGCCGAGCGGACGTTGGATTCGAACCGGTATAGCGAGTAGCTGATCCACAGCGGCAGGACCTGTGGGATCACGCCGTAGACGATCTCCTCCAGCGGGCCTGCGCCGGTGGCGCGGATGCCCTCGACCGGGCGCGGGTCGATCGCCTCGACCGCCTCGGAGAACAGCTTGGCGAGGATGCCCGTGGTGTGCAGGAACAGCGCCAGCACGCCCGCGAAGGGGCCGAGCCCGACGGCCACCACGAAGAGCATGGCGAAGACCATCTCGTTGATGGCGCGAAAGGCATCCATCAGCCGCCGAACCGGCTGGCGGACCCAGACCGGCGCGATGTTCTCGGCCGACAACAGGCCGAAGGGAATGGCTCCGACGATCGCGAGCGCCGTGCCCCAGGCCGCGATCTGCAGCGTGACCAGCAGCTCGCCGAGGTAGTAGCGCCATTCCGTGAAGTCCGGCGGGAAGAAGTCGGCGGCGAAGACCGCCATGTTCCCCGCATCCTGGAACAGCGCCCAGGGCCGCATGTCGGCGCCTTTCCATGACGCCGCCAGCGCGCCGAGCACGATGCCCCAGCCGATCAGGCGGAGCACGGACCTGCGCAGCGGCGGCGACAGCGGGACTGCATGCGTCGAGACGGTCATTGGCGGAGCTTCCGGAAGACGAACGGGAGGGGGCGGCCGCCCCGGTGGCTTCCGGCCGCCCCGGCGCGGTCACTTGGCGGCGACGGTCGCCTGCTTCTGCAGCGCGGCGAGATCGGCGTCGATCTGCGCCAGTCTGGCCTTGCGGTCGGCTTCGGGCATGTCGGCCGCGGCCTCGACCTTGCTCCGCTCCTTGAAGAGCTCGAGCTGGCGGATCGGGATCAGCTGCGCGTCGGTGGATGGCTTGAACGGCGCCCATTTCAGCCCGGCGAGCACCTTGCGCTCGCGCGCCACCTCCGCCTCGGCCTTGCCGGGCGTGGCGACGCCGTAGCCGAGGACGAAGTCCTTGATCCTCTTCTTGTCGGCCTCGGCCAGGTCCTTGCGCCAGACCAGCGGATCCGACGGGATCAGGGGCGATGTCCAGACGACCTTGAGCTGGGCGTGCTTGTCGGGGAACCGCTCCTTCAGCTTGGTCAGGTTCTCGCTGTTGTTGGTGGCGACGTCGACCTGCCGGTTGGCCACCGCCAGCGCGTTGGTCTCGTGATTGGCGCTGACGGTGCGCTTGAAGATCTTCTTGGGGTCCTGGACGCCGTTCTGGGCGAAGACGTAGTAGCCCGGCACCAGGAAGCCCGAGGTCGAATTGGGATCGCCGTTGCCGAAGGCGAGCTCGCCCGCCTTCTTCAGCACGTCCTCGGCCGAGTTCAGGCCGGCGGCGTCCTTGTGAACGATCAGGTGCGACCAGTAGCCGGGATTGCCGTCGATATCGACGGACTGCGCGAAGACCTCCCCGCCCGCGCGGTCCACCGCCTCCATGGCGGCCTTGTTGCCGTACCAGGCGGCCTGGACCTTGTTGAAGCGCATGCCCTCGATGATCCCGGCATAATCTGGGGAGAAGAAGGCGTTCACCTTCAGCCCCGTCTGTTTCTCCATATCCTCGAGGAAGGGCATCCAGTCCTGCTTCAGGTTCTGGGTCGATTCCGTCGAGATGATGCCGAAGCTCAGCTCCTTGAGCTGGGCCTGTGCGGGCGCCGAAAGCGCGATGACGGCCACGGCCGCGAGGGTCGATGCAAGCCTCAATGGTGCCTCCTGGGTTTGACGGGTTCTTGCTTGAAGCCGGTGTGAGGCCGCCGCTCAGGCCACCGCGGCGGCGCGGTCCGGGCCGAGCGGCATCTGGGGCTTGACCGGCGCCTGGCGCGGCGCGGCGCCGTCGATGAGCGCGGAGGCCTCGGCCCCGTAGAGCTCGCGCAGGAAGCGCGGCGTCAGCGCGGCGCTGGGTCCGTCATAGACGACGCGTCCCTGGCGCAGCGCGACCGTGCGCGGGCAATAGCGCACGGCATAGTCGACCTGGTGGAGCGACACGAGGACCGTGGTCCCGTCCTCGGCATTCGCAGCGGCCAGGATCTCCATCACCCGACGCGAGGATTCGGGGTCCAGCGAGGCGATGGGCTCGTCCGCCAGGATGATCCCGGCGCCCTGGACCAGCGTCCGGGCGATTGCGGCGCGCTGCTGCTGCCCGCCCGAGAGGGTGGAGGCGCGCTGCCAGGCGGTCTCGGCGATGCCGACGCGCGACAGCGCGTCCACTGCGGCCCGGCGCTCCTCAAGCGTGAACCGGCCAGCCAGGCTGCGCCAGGCGGGCATGCGGCCCAGCGCGCCGGTCAGCACGTTGGTGATCACCGGCAGCCGGCCCACCAGGTTGAACTGCTGGAAGACGAAGCCGATCTGCGGGCGGATGCGCCGGATGTCGGCGGCGATGCGCCCCTCGGCCTGGACACAGACGCCGAGCACTTCGACCCTGCCCTGGCCGCGGTCGCCGCGGGTCAGCCCGGCCACGTGGCGCAGCAGCGTCGACTTGCCCGATCCCGACGCGCCGATCAGCGCGACCATCTCGCCCGGCCGGACCTCGATGCTGACCTGGTCCAGGGCCTTGCGGTCCCCGAAGGTCTTGTCGAGGCGCATCACCCGGATCGCGGCTTCGTTCGTCCGGTCCGCCATCGCGCGCTCCTCCTGCGGTGAAGGTGGCGCGGACTGTGCAGGGTTTCATTGACTCCTTCGTGTCCGATTCTTTGCCGATCCGTGACAAAGCTTCGGTTCTGAAGATCTCGAACGCACAGGCAGGTTCGTCGCGCCCAATTATTGATGGATCTTCTTGCGAATAGGTCTAGTAAATGCCGTCGGCGCAGCCTAACGAGGCAGCAGCAGCCGGTGCATCGTCCGCTTTGCTAGCCCGGGACTGGCGCGACAGCTCGCCTGCGGGCCAGAGGCTGCGCCGAAGCCGAGCCGGCCCGCGGTCATATGCTGCCAGATGACAAAAGAACGCCGTGAAGCCCCACAGTGCGCTACCGGGCATCGCGACCCCGCTCCCAGTAGGGCGGACGGCCGAAGGCGCGTGCCAGATGGTCCAGGAACAGGCGCACCTTGGGCGAGAGGTGGCGGTTCGGGATGTAGACGCCGTAGATGCCCTGCTCGCGCCGGCTGAAGCGCCCGACGAAGCCCGGCAGCAGATGGACCAGCCGCCCCGCCGCGATTGCCTCCGCCACCAGCCAGGTCGGCAGCAGGGCGATGCCGAGGCCGCCGATTGCGGCCTCCAGCAGGGCGTCCGAGGTGTTGGCGCGCATCCGTCCCGCGATGCGGATCTCGCGCAGCGGTCCGGTTCCGTCGGTCAGGAGCCAGAGATCCGTGGGCTGCAGATGGAAGCCCAGGCATTCGTGGCGCACGAGATCCTCGGGCGCATCCAGCGGCGGGGCCTCGCGCAGGTAGTCCGGGCTCGCGCAGACCAGCCGGCGCTGGGGCGCGAGGCGCCGCGCCGTCAGCCCCGCTTCGTCGAGAGCGCCGATGCGGATCGCCAGGTCCGCCGCTGCCTCGACCAGGTCGACCCGGTGGTCCGTCAGGTCGAGATCGATGCGCAGATCGGGATAGCGGCGCAGGAAGGCCGGGATGTGCGGGGCCACGTGACGATGCCCGAAGGAGACCGGGGCGTTCACGCGCAGCAGGCCCTGGGGGCTGGTCTGCCGCTCGGCCAGCACGCCGCGCATCTCCTCGACCTCGGCCAGGACGCGCAGTGCCCGCTCGTGGCAGGCAAGCCCCGCCTCGGTCAGGCTGAGGCGGCGGGTCGAGCGGCGCAGGAGCTGGGTCCCGAACTCCACCTCCAGCGCCGCGACGAGCCGCGAAACAGAGGAGGCGCGCACGCCGAGCTCGCGCGCCGCGGCCGAGAAGCTGCCGGTCTCCACCGCCTTGGTGAGGGCCCGGAAGCCGTCGATCAGGTCCATTATCTTTGCACCTCGCGCACAGATGCTGCGCCGATCCTGGCCATTCACACAGCGGCGCGCAAGGCATAAGTCTAAAAGACGGGTGCGTCCGGCCATGCCGGGCGCGCAAGCTGCGGACCCGCCCCGCCGGGCACATGCCCGGGGCCGCGCCGACCACCGCCGAAGGGAGGAAGAACCGACTATGGCCGACATGATCCGCGTGGGCGACATCGAGGTCGCCCGGGAGCTTCATGCCTTCATCGAGACGGAGGCACTGCCGGGCACCGGCATCGAGGCCGCACGGCTCTGGGCATCGCTCGACGCCATCCTGCACGATCTCGCGCCGCGCAACCGGGCGCTGCTGGCCCGGCGCGACGAGCTGCAGGCGCGGATCGATGCCTGGTACCAGGAGCGCCGGGGGAAGGACATCGACCTCGGCGAGTACAAGGCCTTCCTCCAGGAGATCGGCTATCTGGTCCCTGAAGGGCCCGACTTCACGGCCGGCACCGCCAATGTGGATCCCGAGATCTCGACCCTGGCCGGGCCGCAGCTCGTGGTTCCCGTGATGAACGCGCGCTATGCCCTCAACGCCGCGAACGCGCGCTGGGGCAGCCTCTACGACGCCCTGTACGGCACGGACGCGATCCCCTCCGACGGGCTGGACCCGGTCCAGGGCTACGACCCGCGGCGCGGCGCGAAGGTGATCGCCTTCGCCAAGGGCTTCCTGGACGAGGCGGCGCCGCTGGCCACTGGCTCCCACGCCGATGCCACGGGCTACCGGATCGACGGCGGGCGCCTCGTCGTCGCCACGAAGGACGGCGAGACCGGCCTGCGCGATCCCGGCAGGCTGGCGGGGTGGCAGGGCGAGGCGTCGGCGCCGTCCGCGGTGCTGCTGGTGAACAACGGAATCCACCTGGAGGTCAGGATCGACCGGGGCCATGCCATCGGCAAGGGCGATCCCGCGGGCGTCGCGGACATCCTGATGGAATCGGCGCTGACCACGATCATGGACTGCGAGGATTCCATCGCGGCCGTCGATGCCGAGGACAAGGTCCTCGTCTACCGGAACTGGCTCGGACTGATGAAGGGCACCCTGTCGGCCCCGGTCGAGAAGGGCGGCCGCACCTTCGAGCGCCGGCTGAATCCCGACCGCACCTACACGCGGCCGGACGGCGGCGCGCTGACGCTGCCCGGGCGCAGCCTGATGCTGGTGCGCAACGTCGGCCACCTGATGACCATCGACGCGATCCGGCTGAAGGACGGCAGCGAGGCGCCCGAGGGCATCCTGGATGCGGTCTTCACGGCGCTGATCGCGTTGCACGACCTGAACGGCGCGCGGCGCAACAGCCGCGCCGGCTCCCTCTACGTCGTGAAGCCGAAGATGCACGGCCCCGAGGAGGTCGCTTTCGCCGACGACCTGTTCGCCCGGGTCGAGGATGCGCTGGGCCTCGCGCGGAACACCATCAAGATGGGCATCATGGACGAGGAGCGCCGCACCACGGTGAACCTCAAGGAGTGCATCCGCGCCGCGCGGGACCGCGTCTGCTTCATCAACACCGGCTTCCTGGACCGCACCGGCGACGAGATCCACACGGCCATGGAAGCCGGCCCGGTGCTCCGCAAGGGCGACATGAAGGGCGCCGCCTGGATCAAGGCCTACGAGGACCAGAACGTCGACATCGGCCTGGCCAGCGGGCTCAAGGGCCGCGCGCAGATCGGCAAGGGCATGTGGGCCATGCCCGACCGCATGGCCGAGATGCTTGCCGCCAAGATCGGCCATCCCATGGCCGGGGCCAACACCGCCTGGGTCCCCTCGCCCACGGCGGCGACGCTGCACGCCCTGCACTACCACAAGGTGGACGTGGCGGCCCGGCAGGAGGAGCTGCGCGCACGCAGGCGCGCCAGCCTGGACGACATCCTGACGATCCCTCTGGCGGACCGGCCCAACTGGTCGGCCGAGGCGATCCAGCAGGAGCTCGACAACAACGCCCAGGGCATCCTCGGCTACGTCGTGCGCTGGATCGACCAGGGCATCGGCTGCTCCAAGGTGCCGGACATCAACAATGTCGGCCTGATGGAGGACCGCGCGACGCTGCGGATCTCCAGCCAGCACATCGCCAACTGGCTGCGCCACGGCGTCTGCTCGGAGCAGCAGGTGATGGAGACCATGAAGCGCATGGCCGCGGTGGTCGACCGGCAGAACGCCGGCGACCCGCTCTACCGGCCCAT
Organism: Arenibaculum pallidiluteum; assembly: GCF_017355985.1. Lineage (GTDB taxonomy): Bacteria > Pseudomonadota > Alphaproteobacteria > Azospirillales > Azospirillaceae > Arenibaculum > Arenibaculum pallidiluteum. Next base: position 27,594 of record NZ_JAFIQU010000016.1, on the reverse strand, counting down.
GGCGCCGGACTTCGACCGCTCGATCGCCTTCCAGGCGGCCTGCGACCTCGTCTTCAAGGGCCGCGAGCAGCCCAGCGGCTATACCGAGCCGATCCTGCACCGCCGCCGCCGCGAGCTGAAGGCCGCGCTGCGGGCCTGACGGGTGAGGGCCCTGTAGGGCCGGCGGGTGGCGGCAGGACCGCCGCCCGCCTTACTTCGCGGGCTCGGGCTTGCGCGGCCGGGCGAGCGGGTGGTGCCGGGTGACGACTTGGCGCAGCCGGTCGCCGACCACATGGGTGTAGATCTGCGTCGTCGCGATGTCCGCATGGCCCAGCATCTTCTGGACCGAGCGCAGGTCGGCGCCGTGGTCCAGCAGGTGGGTCGCGAAGGCGTGGCGGAGCACGTGCGGGCTGACGCGCCCGGGGTCGAGCCCGGCCTCGGCCGACAGCTCCTTCAGGAGCTGGGCGAAGCGCTGCCGTGTCAGGTGCCCCTCGGCGGAGGTGCGGGACGGGAAGGCGTAGCGCTGCTGCTTCTCCACGCGGCCGGGCACCAGGAAGGCCGGGCGCAGCGGCAGATAGGCCGCCAGCGCCGTGCGCGCGGGGTCCGAGAGCGGCACCATGCGCTCCTTCCCACCCTTGCCGCGGACCACGAGGTAGCGGCCGTCCCGCGCCAGGCCGGCGAGCGGCAGCCCGACCAGCTCCGAGACGCGCAGCCCGGTCGCATAGAGGATCTCCAGCAGCGCCACCAGGCGCAGGCCGTCGGGCCCGCCGCGGCGCTGGGCAGCGGCCAGCAAGGCCTCGACCTCGGTCTCGGCCAGGGCCTTCGGCAGCGGGCGGCCCTGCTTGGGGCTGTCCAGGGCTGCCGAGGGATCCTCGGCGCGCATGCCCTCGGATACCAGGAAGCGGAAGAACTGGCGCAGCGCCGATAGACGCCGCGCCGCGGTCCTGAGCGCGGAATCCGCGGCCAGCCGAGCGAGATAGGCGCGCAGGTCCTCGGTCCCTGCGGCCTCCAGCGCGACGCCGCGCCCGCGCAGGAACGCGGCCGCGTCCACGAGATCCCGCTCGTAGGCCTCGCGCGTATTCTCGGCCGCGCCCCGCTCTGCCACCAGCATGTCGAGGAAGGCCTCGACCTGCGGCGCGACCACGGGCTTCGGCTTGGGGGGACGTCCCGGCCTTCCCACGCTCAATCCTCCATGCCGACGAGAACGGCGGCGGCCTCGCGGGCCAGCGCCCGCGCCTCCGTCCCGGCTCCGGCGTTGCGCATCGCCTGGATCACGGGGGCGAGGACGGCCGCCGGAACCCGCCCGGGCGCCGCATCCCCGAGCACCGCCAGGGCCGCCAGGGCCGTGCCATCGCGGTCCCCTGCCAGCGCCGCGGCACGCAGCCGGTGCAGCAGGCCGGCGGGCGGCACCGGTGCCATCTCGATTCCGATCCCGGCCTCGGTCCCGGCCTCTCGCCCGCCCGCGCTTCCGGGGCCTTCGTCAAGCACGGCGGCCCAGGCCCCTTCGGGCACGGTCTCGCCGAGCGCCTCGAACAGCGCCAGCAGCGCGCCCGCCTGACGGCGCCCGCGCGCCGTCCCGGAGGCGCCGTCGAGCCAGGCGGAAAGCCCGATCTCCGCCCCGGCGAGCGGCGTCGCCTCTGCGATCATGCCCAGCGGCCACAGGCGGGCCGCCGCCTTTGGGTCGTGACGGCCGAGAAGGTCGAGCCATGGCGCCGCCCCATCGATCTCTCCGCGCGCGAGGCGCAGGCGCGCGGCCGCCGCCGCGAGGGGGGCGTGCCGGGGTTCCGGATCCGGCAGGATCCCCGCCCAGGCCTCGCCGACCGCGCCGGGCAGGTCCACGGGGTCGAGGCTGTCCAGCGCTCCGGCGACCAGCTCGGCGATCTCGGGCCCCGATGCCCCGGTGGCGGCCTGGAAGGCCACGGCGCGGCGGGCGGCATCGGAGGCCCCCGCGGGCAAATCGTCGGGCGGCGGGCCGGGCGGCAGGGAACGATAGGTCCGGGCGAGTCCCTCGGCGTGCAGCGCGCCAAGCCGGGCCGCTCGCTCGGCCCGCGCGGCGCGCAGCGCGGGCGGGGCGGCGGTATCCCGCGCGATCGCGCCCAGGCGGCCGGCATCGGCCCCGGCCTCGGCATCCGCGGGAACCGGAAGCTTCGCCGCGGCCAGCAGGACCAGGCGCACGGGATCGGCCCCGGGCAGGCTGTCGACGGGATCGGAGGGGCCGCCGGTGGCGGCCTCGGCCAGTTTCAGGAAGGCGGGGTCGGCGCCCTGCTCGCGCAGCAGCGCGAGGGTGACCTCGGCCGCCTCGGGACGGCCGGCCTGCACCTGGCACAGGAGCACGAGTTCCGGCACGGCCGATGCGGCCTCGGGTGGCGGTGCGCAGGCCTCGTCGATCCGGCCTGCGAGCAGGGCCGCGTCACGCCGTCCGGCACCCAGATCGGCATGCGGACCGGCCCCGCGCGCGAGGATCAGCGCCTCGTCCGGCAGGCCAAGTGCCGTCAGGGCTCGGACGCGCGCCGGCATGGTCGCGGCCGGCAGGTCCGCAGCCGCGAGGGCGCGCGCCGCAAGTGCCCGCAGGGTCGGTGACGGGGTGCCGCCGGGCAGGCGCGCGATCAGCCGGCCTGCGACGTCCTGCGTCGCGCGTGCGTCGGGCGTGGCAGCCGCGCCGGGCATTGCGGGCGCGGTTGGCGCGAGGGCCGGCGCGGCCCTCAGGCCGAGGCGCAGCGGCGGCCCCTGGGGCGCCCCAGGGGCCGGCGGCTCGGCCGCGGCGGCATCCGGCGGGGATCCCGCGGCAGGCTGCTGGGCCCGGGCGGCCGATGCGACCAGGAGCGCGGCGAGAAGCGCCGCGGCGCCGGTGCCGAGGCGCCTAGCGCGGGAACCGGTCATCGGGGATCGTCTTCTCGGTCCCCGCCGATGGTGCCGGAATGTCCCATGTGGCCAGGAAGGCCCCGGCCCCGACCAGCGCCAGCAGGACGAGGATCAGGAGGATCAGGAGAAGACGGCCGGCGAAGCCGCCCGAGGCGGACATGGAGCTGCGTGAACGGGCCACGGGAATGCCTGGTCGGTTCGGGACAAGGAGGACGGACTGTGTTAATTAGCACCATGACCTTTCCGGGGCATCTGGTTCGTGCGGGGATCTGCCCTGCCCGGGCCGACGGGTGCCAGGAAGGCCGGCCCTGCACCGGCGTCCCCACCGCCGGCCTCTTCATCGTGCGCGCAACGTGACCTCTTCCACACCCGCCCCATCGGGCGCCGGACCGGCTCCCGGCGCTCCGCTCCCGATCCCCGCGCCGCGCACCATCGTGCTTGTGGGCCTGATGGGCGCCGGCAAGACGAGCGTCGGCAAGCGCCTGGCGGCGCGGCTGGGGCTGCCGTTCCGAGACGCCGACACCGAGATCGAATCCGCGGCCGGCTGCACGATCGAGGAGATATTCGCGCGCTTCGGCGAAGCCGAGTTCCGGGCCGGCGAGCGCAAGGTGATCGCGCGGCTGCTCCAGGAGGAGCCCGTGCACGTGCTCGCCACCGGCGGCGGCGCCTTCATGGACCCGGACACCCGCGGGCTGGTGCGCAGCCAAGGGATCTCGGTCTGGCTCAAGGCCGACCTGGACGTGCTGGCGCGGCGTACCGCACGGCGAACGAACCGGCCGCTCCTGAACAAGGGCGATCCGCGCGAGACGCTGGCCCGGCTGATCGCGCTGCGCTATCCCGTCTACGCCGAGGCGGACCTGACCGTCGAGAGCGAGGACGTCCCACCCGAGAAGACCGTCGAGAAGGTTCTGGACGCCATCGCCCGGCACCTCGAGACGCGCAGCAGCTGAGGCCCGCCCCATGACCGAGACCGTCCGCGTTCCGCTGGGGGCGCGCAGCTACGACATCCTGATCGGGTCCGGCCTGATCGCCGGCGCCGGGCCGCTGGTCGGCCAGGCCGTGAAGAGCCGGCGGATCGAGATCGTCACCGACGAGAACGTCGCCCCGCGCCATCTCGACCCGCTGACGGAGAGCCTGCACGCGGCGGGCTTCAGGCCCGGCGAGCCGATCGTCCTGCCGCCCGGCGAGAAGACCAAGGATTTCGCCCGGCTCGAGGGGCTGCTGGACGTCCTGCTCGGGCGCGGCATCGAACGGTCCACCGTCCTCGTGGCCCTGGGCGGCGGGGTGATCGGCGACCTAGTCGGCTTCGCCGCAGCGACTGCCCTGCGCGGCCTCGACTTCATCCAGGTGCCGACGACGCTGCTGGCCCAGGTCGACAGTTCCGTCGGCGGCAAGACCGGCATCAACAGCCGGCACGGCAAGAACCTGATCGGCGCCTTCCACCAGCCGCGCCTGGTGCTGGCGGATACGGGCGCGCTGGCGACGCTGCCCGCGCGCGAGCTGCGGGCGGGCTATGCCGAGGTCGTGAAGTACGGCGTCATCGACGATGCCGGCTTCTTCTCCTGGCTCGAGCGCCAGGGAGCGGCCGTGCTCGGCGGGGACGAGGCAGCCCGCCGGGAGGCCGTGCGGGCGAGCTGCGCCGCCAAGGCACGGATCGTCGGCGCCGACGAGCGCGAATCGGCGGAGCGCGCGCTGCTGAACCTCGGCCACACCTTCGGCCACGCGCTCGAGGCGGAATGCGGCTACGGCGGCGACCTGCTGCATGGGGAGGCGGTGGCGATCGGCATGTGCCTCGCCATGCGCCTGTCGGTCAAGCTGGGCCTTTGCCCGCCCGAGGAGCTGGAGCGGCTGCTGCGTCACCTGGACGCCACGGGCCTGCCGACCGCGCTGCCGCGCATTCCCGGCGTGCAGTGGAACGCCGACCGGCTGATGGGCCACATGGCCCACGACAAGAAGGTGCAGGATGGCCGGCTGACCTTCATCCTCGCGCGCGGGATCGGGAAGAGCTTCGTGGCCAGGGACGTGGACCCGGCCGAGGCGCGGGCCGTCCTGGCCGAAGCGGTGGCGGCCCAGGGCTGAGATGGGCGCCATTGCGACGCTCCTGCTGCCGCAGATCCTCTCGGCGGCGCTGATCGGCTGCGTCGCCGGGCTGGTTCGGGGGCTTTCTGGCTTCGGCGCCGGCCTGGTGATGGTGCCGCTGCTGCTGCTGATCGCGCCGCCGGCCGAGGCGGTGCCGGCCGCCACCCTTTCCGTGCTGCTGGGCAGCCTGCCCCAGATGCCCCGCGCGCTGCGGGAGGCCGACCGGCGCATGATGCTGCGCCTGGGCGCTGCAGCGGTCGTGGCCCAGCCCTTCGGCGCCTGGCTTCTTCTGGCGGTTCCCGCGGGCGTGCTGACCCGCGTGGTCGGCGTCTTCGTGATCGCGTCGAGCCTGGCGCTGGCCTGCGCGCGCCGCTGGCAGGTCCGGGCGACGACGCCCCGGACGCTCGGAGTCGGTGCGGCCTGCGGCTTGGCCGGCGGCGCGATCGGCCTGCCGGGGCCGCCGGTGGTGCTCTACCTGCTGGCCTGCCGCCTGCCGGCCATCACCGCCCGCGCGACGCTGATGACCTTCTTCAACGGGCTGGCCGCCATGGGCGTGGCGCTCTATGCGGCCGCCGGGCTGATCGACGGCCGCGTCCTGGCCTGGACCGCCGTACTGACGCCGGCGATCGTGCTGTCCGGCTGGGGCGGCGAGTGGGTCTTCCGCCGCACGGGCGACCGCCACTACCGGCTCATGGCCGTCGTGCTTCTGCTGCTGACGGGTGCCGCCGCCTTCCTCTGAGGCGGCGTCAGGCGTACCGGATGTCGCTGAGGTCGATCGAGGCCAACAGCCGGTCCATGACCGGCCGGTCGTCGAAATCGCGCTGGTAGGCGCGCAGCTTTGCCGGCAGGCGCAGGCCCTGGACATCCACATAGCCGTGGACGAACTCGGCTGCCGCGAGCCCGCCGGCCACGGCCACGGCATAGTCATGCCGCCGCAGCATGAGATCCGGGCCGAAATAGAAATCCTGGACCTCGCTGTGGGTGGCGATCCCCAGGGGGAACCACGCACGAAGTCGGCGCCAGACCTCTGTGCCCTCGGTCCAGGGCTCGATCTCCCGCGTCTCCACGCCCGGCATGCCGAGCAGGAACGGCGTGGTCAGGCCGGTCCACAGGGCGTAGCTGTTGAAGTAGGCGCGCTGCAGCGGATCCCAGCGCGTCGTCAGCTCGTTTCCCTCGAAGGACATGCGGGGTCTCAGACGCTCCGCCACCACCTCGCCGTCCGTGGTCTCGATGGCAATGCGGCCCGGGGAGAAGGCGGTCCGCTGATAGGGAGCCCCGAAGGGGGCGACCGACGCCCGCGCCTCGTGCAGCGCCACGACGGCCTCCTGCGGCGCGCCATCCTCCACAATCCCCTTGAGCCTCCAGAGATCCCCACCCGCGACGATCCGCGCGCGGACCGTCGAGAACGCATTCCACCGGGCAAGCCCGCCATGAGCCGCAATGACCTCGTCCAGCAGCTCACCCATCGAACTCTCCGACACCTCCACGTATGAATGCATCCACATGCGCCCCTCCGGCGGAGCTTCCGGCCCGGCTTCCCGAGGCCACGACGGCGGCCCCGCCCATGCCCTGGCGCAGGTGGGACAATCCCGATAGGGCTGCCGCTCGCGGGACGTCGGGATGATTGCCGCCCGGCGCAGACCCGGCTCGGCGATAGCCGCGGGCCGTTCATTCTCGCCAGGGGCCACGAGCACGGGCACGTCGATCCTCTTCAGGTTCTCGCTTCGGGGCGCCTCGCGCCGGGACGCTTCGGGCCAGATGGCGAGAATCCCCCAGTTCACCCATTGCATCCAAGGTTATTCGTGGCGGCGCGGGACGGCTATTATGGCTTTCTATTAGGAAGGCGGGCGTTGCCGCCCCGCCTTCGCCCGCATGGCCGGCCGCAGCCGGGGGCACGTTGTGCCGGCATCTCAGGACGCCTTGCGCCGCGAATGCGTCACGGGGATCCGCAGCCGCTCGGCCATGCGCACGAGGTCGGCCAGCGAAGCGGCCTCCATCTTCTGCATGACCTTGCCGCGGTGAACCTGGAAGGTGATCTCGCTGATGCCGAGCTCCGCGGCGGCCTGCTTGTTGAGCAGGCCGCTCACCATCAGCGGCAGGACTTCGCGTTCCCGCGGGGTCAGGCGGCAAAGGCGCTGCCGCAGCTCCTCCAGCTCGGCCTTCTCCTGCCGCAGGCGCCGGTCCTGCGCGAGCGCCGCATGGATCGCCTCGATCAGCTCCGGACCCCTGAACGGCTTGGTCAGGAAATCGACCGCGCCGCGCTTTATGGCGCGCACCGAGGACGGGATGTCGCCATGCCCCGTGACGAAGACGACGGGCGGATGGTCTCCCTCGGAGATCTGCCTCTGGAATTCCAGCCCGTTGATGTCAGGAAGCTGCACGTCGAGGATCAGGCAGGCAGGCACGTCGGGCCGCGCATAAGCGAGATAGCCGCCCGCCGACCTGAAGGCGACGGCGCTCAGCCCCTGCGATTCCAGAAGGTCGGTCAGCGCCTGGCATATGCGCTCGTCGTCGTCGACGATGAGGACCAGATGATCCGGCGGGTTCATGGAGGTTCGCCCTCCTCGGCCGGAATGGCGAAGGTGAAGACGGCGCCGGCCGGCTGGTTCGGCGCGGCCCACAGCCGTCCGTCATGCGCCTCGACGATCCTGCGGGCAATCGTCAGCCCCATGCCCATCCCGAACTCCCTGGTCGTGAAGAAGGGCTCGAAGATCCGCTCGGTGTCCAGGACCCCGGCGCCTTCGTCCCTGACCTCGATCACGATGCGGCCGGCATCGTCCCGGCGCGACCGGAGGGACAGCGGCCTGGATGCGCCGTCCGGCGACGCGACAGCATCGATCCCGTTCCTGATCAGGTTCACGAGGACCTGCTGCATCTGGACACGGTCGACAAGGGCCGGGGGCAGGTTCCGTTCCAGGTCGGTCTCGACCCGGACGTTCCTCGCCGCCAGCTCGCCGCGCAGCAATTGGCATACTTCGGCGATGACCTCGTTCATGTCGGCGGGCTGCCGCGCCGCCTCGGACCGCTGGAACAGCGCCCGGATCCGATTGACGACCGCCGCCGCCCCGTTGGCATCGCGGATGATTCGCTCCGAAGCTGCCAGCGCACGCGGGATATTGGGCGGGTCGGCCGACAGCCAGTGCTGGCAGGCATGGCTGGTGGTGACCACGGCGGCCAGCGGCTGGTTGATCTCGTGCGCAATGGAGGCGGACAGCTCGGCGAGGCTGGTGAGCTGCGATGCGCGCGCGAGCCTGTCCTGGGCGCGGCGAAGCTCCTCCTGCCCCCGCGTCTCGTCGTCGATGTCGACCAGCACGCCGTACCACTGGACGATGCGGCCATCGCCGGCGCGCAGCGCGAGCGCGCGCCCCTCGACCCACCTGTATATGCCGTCCGACCGGCGATGCCGGTACTTCATCCTGAAGGGATCGCCCGTGCGGAAGGAATGCATCAGGCTCTCGCGCAGCGCGGGGGCGTCGTCGGGATGGACGAAGGCCTGGATCGCCCCGCCGAGCCAAGTGCCGTCGGGGCTCTCGAGTTCGGCCTGGGTCAGGCCCATGAGCTGCTTGCTGAGATAGGACGGCTCCCCCTCGGGCGTCACGCACCAGACCAGGGCCGGAATCGTTTCGATGAGCAGGCGAAGCTGCTGCGCGCTGGTCCGCAAGGCCTCCTCGACCTTCTGCCGCTCGTCGACATCGATGTTCACGCCGCACCACTGGATCACGCGGCCGGACTGATCCCGTACCGGCTCCGCCCGCCCTTCGTGCCACCGGTAGTCGCCGTCCCCGCGCCGAAGGCGGCAGGTGAATGCAAGGGGACTTCCCGCTTCGGCCGCGGCCGCCCAGGCACGCCTGAAGGCGGGCACGTCGTCTGGATGCATCGCGTCGACCGGCATTGGGAACGGCTCCTCGCCGGAAAGTCCGAGATAGTCCAGCATGCGCCTGCTGGCGTAGGAGACCTCCCCATCCGACGTCGTCGACCAGGCCAGCGCGGGGATTGTATCGACCAGCAGCCTGAGCTGCCGTTCGCTTCTCCCCAACGCCTCTTGGACCTGCCGCTGCTCCTCGATGTCGATCATCGTGCCGTACCATCCCGTCGTCCGGCCCTGGCCGTCGCATGCGGCCTGGGCGGAGGCCCGGAACCAGCGATGGCTGCCGTCGCAGCGGCGGATCCGAAATTCGGTCTCGAAGGGATCGCCGCTGTCGACGCAGCGGAGCCAGGCCCCCGTCGCCCGGTCGACATCGTCGGGGTGAAGGAGATGCGTCCAGCCGAAGCCGTCCTCTCCCCCGATGCCATCGGCATCTGCGGGAATCCCGGCGTATTCCCGCGCCCGAAGGCCGAAATGGACGAAGCGGCCCGATGGATCGGCGGACCATCCAAGGCCGGGCATGCTGTTCACGATCAGGCGCGCCTCGTGCCCCACGCCACGACCTGGAGCGTCCGTTCCGCCATCCTCGACCACAGAGGAGATGCTCATCGCACGGGCGCTCCTTCGTAGCGCGCAAGCTCGACCTCACGGGGACGGCGCTCCTGGCGAACCGGAGGCGTCCCGGCCCGGACCCACTTGGATCGCGGCCACGATCCATCCCCGCCTTCAGGTTTACAGCGATCCGCGAAGCCGGCGCGAGATTGTTTGTATAGAAACATATCCGAAGCGGATTTGGGAGGCTCTGGGCTCGGCTGCGCCGTAGCCGCGGCGCGCGCGAACGGAGAGCCCGGCCCCACCCGGCGGAGTTGACCGGCCATTGTGCCGGGCGCACGCTCGAGACTCCCATGGCGCGGGAGGAGGTCGAGATGCCGACATCGGTGAAGGAGATGGTCGCGGCCGCCAACGCGGCGGTGCCACGGATCGCACCCGGAGAGGCGGCGGAACTGATCGAGAGCGGGAGCGCGCTCGTCGTCGACGTGCGCGACACGCCGGAGCTGCAGGCCGGCGGAAAGGTCGCGGGGGCGGTACACGTGCCGCGCGGCATGCTGGAATTCCGCGCCGATCCGGACTCGCCGTACCATGATCCCGCCTTCGACCGCGACAGGACCGTCCTGGTCTATTGCGCCTCGGGCGGGCGGTCGGCCCTGGCGGGCCGCACGCTCCAGGAGCTCGGCTACCGGGACGTGCGCAATCTCGGCGGCTTCAAGGATTGGATCGAGAGCGGCGGCGCCGTCGAGCGGACCTGATCCCGGCGCGTCAGCAGCCAAGGCGCTTGCCCCCACGCCACCCCGCCGCGGCGCGCGCGGGCATGATTGCGCATGTCCGCCGCTGCCCAGCGGAAAGGAAATTGACCAGCACGCGCAACAAGGCGTCTTGACCGGAACTCCCGGCGCTGCAACACTTATGGAAAAGAAGAAACCGCCGGCCGGGATCATCGTGTCCTGGGCCAAGTAATACCTGCTGGGGAGGCAGTCCAAGATGCCGCAACGCAAGCTGATTCCCGACCTCATCCGAGATCAGCAGATCATCACCTTTTCCGTGGACTCGACCGTCCTGGAAGCCGTCGACGAAATGGCGCGCCGGCGCATCGGCGCCGTCCTGATCGTCGAGGGATCGAGCCTCGTCGGGATCTTCACCGAGCGCGACGTGCTTACCCGGGTCATCGCCCGGCGCCGCGACCCCGCAAGCACCCGCATCGACGAGGTCATGACGCGCAACCCGGACACGCTGCCGCCCGACGCCAGGGCAAGTGACGCGCTGGACTTGATGCGGACGCGGAACTACCGGCACCTGCCTGTTGTCGCGAACGGACGGGTGGTCGGGATCGTCTCCATCCGCGACCTCTATGCGGCGGTCCAGGACCAGCTCGAGGCGGACATCCTGGGACGCGACACCTTCATCCACGGCGGCGGCTACGGCCTGATGGCGTGAGCCCTACGGCGCGGGAACCCTGAATGCGGGGGCGGCAGGCGGCCGCGCCTTGACCGGCGCGGGGCGCGGCACCATCAGTAGGAGGACGTCACCGCAAGGGTCCACCGCGCCATGCCGCTTTCCTCCCCGGCCGACCGAGAGCCGATGCACACGCGCACCGTGGTGTGCCGCGGCTTCCGGCGGTCCGACGGGCTGTGGGACATCGAGGGCCACATCACCGATGTGAAGGCCTATGCCTTCGAGAACGAGGCACGCGGCACCATCATCCCGGGCGAACCGCTGCACGACATGTGGATCCGCCTGACGCTGGACGACTCCCTGGAGGTCAGGGCGGTCGAGGCCGTGACCGAGGCGAGCCCCTATCCCGCGATCTGCCCCGTCATCGCGCCGAGCTTCCAGCGCCTCGTCGGGCTTCGCATCGGCCCGGGCTGGACCCGCGCGGTGAAGGAGCGGCTGGGGGGCGTCGAGGGCTGCACCCATCTGGTGGAGCTGCTGGGCCCGGTCGCCACCACCGCCTTCCAGACGATCTATCCGGTGCGAGCCCGGGAACGGAGCCGCCGCGTCGAGGGCGATGGCGGAGACCCCGAGCGCCGGCCGCGGCTGCTGAATACCTGCCACGCCTTCAGCAGCGACGGCGAGCTCGCCCGCCGCCATTGGCCGGCCTTCTACACGGGCGACCGGCAGCCGGGCTGACGCGGCGTCAGGCGCCCGGAGCACCGGATGCCGGCGCGTTCCACTCCGCCACGGCCATGACGAAGCGCACCTGGCCCTCCCCCAGGGCGGCATAGGCATGGTCGCGGTCCGTCCGCAGCAGCGCCGAGGCCCCGGTCCCGACCTCGAGGGGACGTCCCTCCAGCTCGACCGCAAGGCACCCCTCGGTCACATGGATCAGCTCGACCGTGCCGCGCGGATGGGCCGGGCTGTCGTGGCGCTCGCCGGGATGCAGGACCCAGGACCACAGCTCGATCATCTCGGTCCCCGAGGTTCCGGCCAGAAGCGTGGCCGACCCGCCCTGCGGCCCGCGCCACAGGACCGCCGCCTCCTCGGGCGAAACGACCCGGCCCGCCGCCCCCTCGCCGACCTCGACCAGCTCGGCCACCGAGACGCCGAGGGGAACCGCGACCTTGCAAAGGGTCGCGATGCTCGGATTGGCGCCGCCCTTCTCGATCTCGACCAGCATGCCCTTGCTGACCCCCGACCGCCGGGACAGCTCGTCCAGCGATAGGCGCCGCTTCAGACGCAATGCATGGATATTTCGCGAAACGGCGGCGCTGACGGCCTCAACCTGACTGCTCACGGATCACCACACTGCGTCGGTCGATATATTGACCTTTCGGTCAGTCGGTCGGTATATCCTACCGCAGCGGTCAATGGAGGTCACTGATGCAGGAAGGTACGAACCCGCAGGTCGATGCCGCAATCTGGGCGCTACGCCCGGACTTCGCCGCGCTCAGCATCACGGCGCGCGGCCTTGCCGATCCCGGAGAGGCGGGCTGGGTCCGCGAGGCGCTTGAACGGGCGGTCCGGGACCGTGCGGCCGGGCATGCCTGGGCCGACGGCCATCTGGAGGCTTGGCGCGAGGCGTACCGCGCCTTCGGTGCGAAGCCGCAGCGCACCCCCTGCTCGGCCGAGGCGCTGCGGCGCAGGGCCGAGCGGGACGGGGCAATCCCTTCGGCCGGCGCTGTGGTCGACCTCTACAATGCCGTCAGCCTGGATTTCGCGATCCCCGTGGGCGGCGAGGATCTGACGGCCTATGCCGGGGTGCCGCGCCTCGTCCGCGCCGACGGCACGGAACCCTTCGACACGGTCAGGGATGGTGCGCCGGCGATCGAGCGGCCCGATCCCGGCGAGGTCGTCTGGCGCGACGATCGCGGCGTCACCTGCCGGCGCTGGAACTGGCGCCAGGGCGTGCGCACGCGGATCGGCCCGTCCACCACCGACGCCTGGTTCGTCCTCGAACGGCTGGCGCCGATGCCGATCGATGCCCTGCTGGCAGCCGGCGAGCAGCTCGCCTCCGGCCTGTCCCGCATGTCGCCCGGTGCCAGCATCGTGCAGGGGTTGATCCAGGTCCCGCGGCCATAAGGGCACCCGGCCGCCTGCCGGACGGCGGTCATCGCCCGCCCTCCCCCGATACGACGGTTTATCGCGTCCGGCAAACGCGAGAACATCTCGCATCCTCAGCGGGGAGGAATCCCATGGCAAAGCGTTCCATCCCGGCCATCAGCGCCGGCCACCCATGGAGGGCATGAGCATGCCCTGGCTCCTGGTCACGGCCCTGCTCTGGTTCTGCGCCATCGGCTGCGGGCTCCTGGGCGGCCTATACTTCGCCTTCTCCGCCTTCATCATGACGGCGCTGGGGCGCATCGAATCCGGCCACGGCATGGCGGCCATGAACGCCATAAACACGGCGATCCTGCACTCGTCCTTCCTGCCCCTGTTCTACGGAACGACGCTGGCGGGTCTCGTGCTGGCCGCCACGGCGGCCTTCACCTGGGACGAGGCCGGCGCCCCCGCGATGCTCGCCGGCGGCCTGATCCACGCGCTGGGCATGTTCGCCGTCACGATTGCCTTCAACGTGCCCCTGAACAACGCGCTCGCATCCGGCGATCCCGCCGGTGCGGGGCCGCTCTGGCAGCGCTATCTCAGGGAGTGGACGGCGTGGAACCACGTGCGCACGGTTTCCTGCACCGTGGCCTGCGCGCTCTTCATCCTGGCGATCGCGCTCTCCACGCCATGACCCAGGGACTTGCGCGCCATCAGGCACGCCGGCCTTTCCAAAGGCCTGCTGGGCGATGAAGCTGGACGGAGCGCTTCATCCGGCGGAGACCGCATGCCCCTGAGGATCGAAGACTATGCCCTGCTGGGGGACTGCGAGACCGCGGCGCTTGTCGGGCGCGACGGGTCCATCGATTGGCTGTGCTGGCCACGCTTCGACAGCGGCGCCTGCTTCGCAGCCCTGCTCGGGGGGCCAGAGCACGGCCGATGGCTGCTGGCGCCGGCGGATCCCAGCGCCCGCGTCTCCCGGCGCTATCACGACGACACGCTGATCCTCGAGACGCGGTTCGAGACCGCGGAAGGCGCCGTCCTCATCCAGGACTTCATGCCCGTTCGGGGCCGGAACTCGGATCTGGTGCGCATCGTCCGCGGCGTGCAGGGCCGCGTCACCATGCACACCGAGATCACGCTGCGCTTCGACTACGGGCTGACGGTCCCCTGGGTCACGCACGAGGGAGAGGACCTCGTGGCGATCGCGGGACCGAACCGGGTGACGCTCCGCACGCCGGTCCGGCTCCAGGGCTGGGACCTGCGCACCGTCGGCACATTCGAGGTCGCTGCGGGCCAGTCCGTGCCCTTCGTGCTGACCTACGGCGCCTCGCACGGACCGCCGCCCGCACCGGTGGATCCCGAGGCCGCCCTTGCCGAAACCAGGACCTTCTGGAAGGGCTGGATCGACCGGTGCACCTATCGGGGCCGCTGGGCGCCCGCCGTGCGCCGATCGCTGATCACGCTCAAGGCGCTGACGCACGCGCCCACCGGAGGCATCGTCGCGGCGGTCACGACCTCGCTGCCCGAGCAGCTCGGGGGGGCGCGCAACTGGGACTATCGGTACTGCTGGCTCCGCGACAGCACCTTCACGCTGCTGGCCCTGATGGATGCCGGCTTCCACGAGGAGGCGCGGACCTGGCGCGACTGGCTGATGCGCACCGTGGCTGGAGCGCCGGACCAGATGCAGATCATGTACGGCGTCGGCGGCGAGCGCCTGCTGCCCGAGTGGGAGGCCCACTGGCTTCCCGGCTACGAGGGAAGCCAGCCGGTACGAATCGGGAATGGCGCGGCAGGACAGGTGCAGATCGACGTCCACGGCGAGGTCGCGGACGCGATGCTCCAGAGCCTCACGCACGGCATGCCGGCGAGCGAGGAGGGATGGGCGGTGGCCCGGGTGCTCATGGCCCATCTGGAAGGGATCTGGCGCGAACCCGACGCGGGCATCTGGGAAGTCCGGGGCGGCTCCCAGCACTTCGTGCATTCCAAGGTCATGGCCTGGGTCGCCTTCGACCGGGCCATCCGTGGCGCCGAGATGCACGACAACGCGGAGCTGATCGAGCGCTGGCGCGGGGTCCGCGACGAGATCCACGCCGAAGTCTGCAGCCGCGGCTTTGATGCCGAGGGAGGCACTTTCGTCCAGGCCTTCGGCTCGCGGCACGTGGACGCCAGCCTTCTGCTGCTGCCGCTGGTGGGGTTCCTGCCGCCCGAGGATCCCCGGATCCGCGGCACGGTCCGCGCGGTGGAAAGCCGCCTGCTGCGGGACGGGCTGGTCCGGCGCTACGACACGGGGGAGACCGACGATGGCCTGCCCCCGGGCGAGGGCGCATTCCTCGCCTGCTCCTTCTGGCTCGCCGACAACTACGTGCTGCAGGGCCGGACAGCCGAGGCCAGGGCCCTGATGGAAAGATTGGTCGGCCTGTCCAACGACGTGGGCCTGCTGGCCGAGGAGTACGACACCGCGCTGGGCCGGCAGCTCGGGAACTTCCCGCAGGCCTTCAGCCACGTGGCGCTGGTGAACACGGCGCTGAACCTGACCCGCTCCCTCGGCCCCGCCGGGGAGCGGGCAGGCTAGGCTACGCGCTGGGCGGGCCGTCAGTGGGCCATCAGCACGGGCAGGTCCGGGGTCGCGCCCAGCAGGTCGCGGGTGACGCCCCCCAGCACGAGCTCGCGCAGGCGGCTGTGGCCGTAGGCGCCCATGACGAGGAGGTCGCAGCCGTGGTCTACGGCGGTGTCGGTCAGAGCCCGGCTGATCGGGCGCGACGCCGCTGCCGTGTGGACCGCCGTGGATTGGATGCCGTGGAGCGCCAGGTACTCGGCCAGCAGGCCGGGAGAGGCCGACCGGCTGGAGCCGACGGGATCGACGCATATGATGTCGACCGATTCGGCCTGGCGCAGGATGGGCATGGCCACGCAGACCGCGCGCGAGGCCGAGGAGCCGCCGTCCCAGGCGACCGCGACCTTTGCCCCGATCGTCCCGGGGACGGCGCCGGACGCCATCAGAACGGCGCGGCCCGAGCCGAAGAGCGCGCTTTCGACGATCTCCTGCACGACCTCGCTGGGCTCGGTCGACTGGGCGAAGACCAGGAGGTCGGCCAGACGGCCCTCCTCGGTCACGATCTCGGCAGTGGAGCCGACGGCCTCGGTCCAGCCCACGGAAAGGGCCGGGCTGTTGGCCGAGATCCCGTCGAACAGCGCGCGCGCCTCGTCGATGCTGCGCCGCCACTCCTCGCGCTGGACCCGACGCAGCGTCTCGACCAGCGACGCCGGCATGCCGCCCTCGATGTCGGCATGCATGCCGGCCGGGTTGGCGACGGCCAGCCCCTGGACATGGGCGCCGAAGCGCCGTGCCGCGGCGAAGCCCGCCGCGACGGCCCGGCGGTCGGACTGCCGCCCGAGCAGGGGGACCAGGATCTTCTTCATCTCATGGCTCCGATGGGCAAGCCGGGCGGGCGCGGATTTCCGCAGCCCGCCCCGGCGCCGGGTTCAGTGGGTTTCCTTGAAGTCCCGCAGGCGCCGCTGCGCCGCGTCGAAGGCCTTGTGCAGCAGGTGGTACATGTCGTTCTCGCCGGCGGGGCCGTTGTGGCCGCCATCGGGCTCCTTGCTGACGACGAGCTCCTGCCCCGGGACGGTCATCCGGATGCGCACGCGGTGGCCGTGAACGTGGTCGTTGAGCTGGTGCAGGCCCTCGAGCACGACCTGGCAGCCGGTCAGGCGCGGGAACAGCGCCTGCAGCTTGGAGGCACCCTCGCGGACGCGTTCCTTCACGGCTTCGGACGGATCCAGGTTGTGGAACGAGATATCGAGGTTCATCGCATGCTCCAAATTTCGGTCGCCCCCAAGCTGTAGACCTCGCGGGAGGGGGTGGCCTTGACTTGGCTCAAACCCCCGAAAAATGGTGCCGCGGCCTACCCTGGCCCGCCGCCTTCCCCCTGCCCCCTGCCGCTGCGTGGTTGACGCACCGCGCCCGACGGCGATGATCGCAGGCATCCCACCGGCCAGTTGCGACGAAGGACGCGAAACACACATGACCGAGCGCGCGGATGTCCTGATCGTCGGGGGCGGCATCGCCGGCATCAGCCTCGCTGCCCGCCTGGCGGGAAGCCGCGACGTGCTGGTCCTGGAGATGGAGGACCATCTCGGGACCCATGCCACCGGCCGGTCGGCCGCCGCCTTCGTCGAGGCCTACGGTTCGCCCGAGATCCGCGCCCTGACCACCCGCGGGCGCAGCTTCTTCGAATCGCCGCCCGAGGGCTTCTCCGAGACCCCGCTGGTGCAGCCGCGCGGGAGCCTGACCTACGGGGGCGAGGCGGATCTGGAGACCCTGCGCTCCGAATACGAGCTGGCCCGGCGCACCTGCGAGGTGGGATGGCTGGACCGCGAGGAAATCCTGGCCCTGTGCCCGGTGATGCGTCCCGAGCGTGTCGCCGCGGGCTTCCTGGAGCCCAATGCCCGCGACATCGAGGCCGCTGCCCTCCTCCAGGGCTTTGCCAGGATGGCGCGGCGGGGCGGCGTTCGGATCGAGACGGGAGCGCGGCTCGCGGACATCCGCCACGATGGCGGCGGCTGGACAGTCGAGGCCGGAGGGCGGAGCGTTTCCGCCTCCGTGCTGGTGAACGCGGCCGGCGCCTGGGCCGGCGCGGTCGGCGCCCTGGCGGGCCTGCCCGCCTATGGGCTGCAGCCGCTGAAGCGCACCGCCATGACGATCCCGCTGCCCGCGGACCTGGCCGCGCGTACGGCGCGCATGCCCTTCGTGGGGCCGGTCGACGGCAGCTTCTACTTCAGGCCCGATGCCGGGGGCATGCTGGTGAGCCTTGCGGAGGAGACGCCGAGCGAGCCCTGCGACGCCTGGCCCGACGACATGGACGTGGCCATGGCGCTCGACCGCTTCCATGCGGCCACCACGGTGCCCCCTGCGCGGCCGAGGGCGGCCTGGGCCGGGCTGCGCACCTTCGCGGCGGACAGGAACCCGGTCGTCGGCTTCGATCCAGCCGCGCCCGGCTTTTTCTGGCTGGCCGGTCAGGGCGGCTACGGCCTGCAGACCTCACCCGCCATCTCGGCCATGGCGGCCGCCCTGCTCAGGGGCGAGCCGCTCGACGCGGCAGAGGCGGCCTTGGCCCGCGCCCTGGACCCCGCGCGCTTCAAGGGCACGCCGGCCGGCCGGGCACCCTGAGGCCGGGCAGCCTGGGGTCCTGCGCCATCGGGCCTGGCGGGCCGCCCCGCGTCACGGCGCGGCAGGAGCCATGCAGGCACGAACGACCGCGGCGCACTGCGCGGGGCTGGCCCCCTCGCCGTAGACCACCTGCTCGACCCCGCGCTCGCCGAGGGTGAAGGTCGCCTCGCAGGCGCGTTCCCGCAGATCGAAGACAGTGACCTGCCGCGGCCGGACCACGTGCCTGCCCTTGCGGTCGTAGCCGTCGACCATCACGGTCTGGCCCCGCGGGACGGATTCGAGCCCGCGCCGGCTGTAGGTCAGGAACTCCTTGCCGCCGGCGGATGCCGAGCGGTCCGGTACTCCCGCACAGCCGATCAGGGACGATTTTGGCGTCCCGACCAGCGCCGCCTGCGCCGCCACCGCGAGCTCCTGGTCGGGATCCGCGCAGCCCGTGGCGAGCAGCGCCGGCATAGCCAGCGCGGCGAGGACGCGCGCCAGCGACGACCGCTCCATTGCCTTCTCCCCCGGCGGATGCACGGCATGCCTTCGTGGCGGCGGAGCGCCTCCGCCGGCGCGCACCGCCCATAGG
The DNA here is from genome assembly GCF_017355985.1 of Arenibaculum pallidiluteum. Taxonomy (GTDB): domain Bacteria; phylum Pseudomonadota; class Alphaproteobacteria; order Azospirillales; family Azospirillaceae; genus Arenibaculum; species Arenibaculum pallidiluteum. Next base: position 9,030 of record NZ_JAFIQU010000016.1, on the reverse strand, counting down.
AACCAACGCTCTGGCGGGGATGTTGGGTGCAGACCCTGGCGGCCGCCCGGCCGCCGCACGCCCCGAACCGGAGGAGCCGGCATGGTCAACCAGCGCAAGCGCGACGACGTCGTCATCGGCCAGCACCAGGGCGACACGCCGCCCGGCTCGGATGCCGAGATGCCCCAGGGCGGCGGGATCGGCCAGAGCGGACAGGCCGAGAACCCCGACCGTCCCGCCAATCAGGGCGTCGAGGCGCCGAAGCCGGGCCTGGATGACGGGCGCGGCGACCCCAATCCCTGAAAAGGCCGCCCCTGGGAGGGGCCGCCCCGGGAATCCGGGGCGGCTAGGCCGCCTCGTCGGGAGTCAGGGTCCGCAGCGCCAGGGCATGGACGCGCTCGCGCAGCTCCTCGGCCAGCAGCGCGTTCACCTGGCGGTGGCGCTCGACCCGGCTCTTGCCGCGGAATGCCTCGGAAACGACGGTCACGCTGAAATGGCTCTCGCCCCTGGGGTCATGCCCGGCATGCCCCTTGTGGCGGTGGCTGTCGTCCACGATCTCGAGGCGGACGGGCGCCAGCGCCTCGGTCAGCTTCGCGCGGATGCGGTTGGCGACGTCCATGGCACACTCCTGGAATGCGGCGCCCCCGGGATGCGCGGGCGCGGCGCAGGGTGGTATCGTCCCGCCCCCCTGTCAAGACGAGCCGCCCTTGTACGCACCCGCCCCCGAGCCCACCCCCGTCAACCACCGCACGGCCGCCATTCTGCTGGTGCTGGTGGTGCTCGTCTGGGGCTTCAACTGGCCCGTCATGAAGCTGGCGCTGCGCGATATCGGCCCGATCAGCTTCGCCGCGACGCGCATGGTCCTCGGCGCCCTTTGCCTGTTCGCGCTGGCCGCCTGGCGCGGGCGCCTGCGCCTTCCATCGCGGCCGGACTGGCCGATCGTGGTCTCGGTCGGGCTGTTCCAGATGGGCCTGTACCTGCTGTTCGTGAACATCGGCCTGGGGTTCGTCCCGGCCGGACGCTCCTCGATCCTGGCCTATACGACGCCGATCTGGGTCGTACCTGCCGCGGCGCTGCTCCTGGGCGAGCGGCTGAGCGGAGCGCGGCTCGCCGGCTTCGCCCTCGGAATGGCGGGGGTCGCGGTGATGTTCAACCCGCTGGCCTTCGACTGGCGCGATCCCGACGTCCTGCTGGGGAACGGGCTGCTGATGGCCGCCGCGCTGGCCTGGGCCGTGCAGATCATCCAGGTCAAAAATCACCGTTGGCACGGCTCGCCGCTGGACCTCGCGCCATGGCAGTTCGCCGTCGCGTCCGCGATGCTGGTCCCGCTCGCCGTGCTCTTCGAGCACGACCGGCCCATCGAGCTGACCGGACGGCTGCTGGCGGTGGTCGCGTACAACGGCCCGCTCGCCAGCGCCTTCTGCTTCTGGGCCGTGGTCAGCGTGAACCGCGCGCTGCCGGCGATCACGACCTCGCTGGCGATGCTGGGCGTGCCGGTCGCGGGCGTGCTGTTTTCGGTGCTTCTGCTGGGCGAGCCGGTCTCCGCAACCAACCTCGCGGGACTGGCCCTGATCGGGGCCGGATTGTGGGTGCTGGCAGGGGCGGACAGGCGGCCGCGACAAGCGTCCTGACGGCATTCCAGCCTTGCCCGTCGGGGGTTCTTGCCAGGGTCTGCGGCGCTCACCATACTTCGGCGATGCAACGAGGCCGCCATCCCTATTCCCCGCGTTACGCGCCCGAGCCGCCGCCCGCACCGCGCTGCTGCGATGCGAACGGCTGCGCGGCCGCCGGCGAGTACAGGGCACCCAAGGCGCGGGACAAGCTGAACGACTATTTCTGGTTCTGCCTGGACCACGTACGGGAGTACAACAAGGCCTGGGACTACTACGCCGGCATGAGCGCCGACCAGATCGAGCGGCACGTCCGGCTTGACACCACCTGGCAGCGCCCCACATGGCCCATGGGAAGCTGGCAGGCGCGGGAGCGCGCGCTCCGTGAGGAGGCCATGCGCCAGCGCCAGTACGGCTTCCGGACCGGCCGCGAAGAGGACGAGGAGGACGCGCCGCCGCGCCGCCCGTCCATGCGGACGGCGGAGCAGGAAGCGCTGGCCACCCTCGCCCTGGTCCCGCCCGTCACATTCGAGCAGATCAAGGCCCGGTACCGCGAGCTGGTGAAGCGGCACCATCCCGACGCCAACGGCGGCGCCCGGGAGGCCGAAGAACGCTTGAAGCAGATCAACCTTGCCTATACGACGCTGAAGACCAGCTACGGCGCATAGATCCGAAAGACCGAAGAGCTCATGGCTTCCGAAAAGACCATCCCCAGCATGCCCTCCTCCGCGGTGCCGGACATCAAGGTCTCGGTGCGCCAGGCTTTCGGCATCGATAGCGACATGCAGGTCCCGGCCTTCAGCGAGGCCTCGCAGCACGTGCCCGAGACGGACGATGCCTACCGCTTCGACCGCGACACCACGCTGGCGATCCTGGCGGGCTTCGCCTACAACCGCCGCGTCATGGTCCAGGGCTACCACGGCACGGGCAAGTCGACGCATATCGAGCAGGTCGCGGCCCGGCTGAACTGGCCCTGCATCCGCGTCAACCTCGACAGCCACATCAGCCGCATCGACCTGATCGGCAAGGATGCCATCGTCCTGCGCGACGGCATGCAGGTGACTGAGTACCGCGAGGGCATCCTTCCCTGGGCGCTCCAGAACCCCTGCGCCATCGTCTTCGACGAGTACGACGCCGGCCGCCCCGACGTGATGTTCGTGATCCAGCGCGTCCTCGAGGTCGAGGGCAAGCTGACGCTGCTCGACCAGAACAAGGTGATCCGGCCCCATCCGAGCTTCCGGCTCTTCGCCACCGCCAACACGGTGGGCCTGGGCGACACCACCGGCCTCTATCACGGCACGCAGCAGATCAACCAGGGCCAGATGGACCGCTGGAACATCGTGGCGACGCTGAACTACCTCCCGCATGACGAGGAGGTGAAGATCGTCCTCGCCAAGGTCGAGGGCTACGAGAGCGACCAGGGCCGCCGGACCATCTCGGCCATGGTGCAGCTCGCCGACCTGACCCGCGCCGGCTTCATGAACGGCGACATCTCGACCGTCATGTCGCCGCGGACCGTGATCACCTGGGCCGAGAACGCCCGGATCTTCGGGGACGACGTGCCCTTCGCCTTCCGGACGACGTTCCTGAACAAGTGCGACGAGGTCGAACGGCCGACCATTGCCGAATACTACCAGCGCTGCTTCGGCACCGAACTGCCCGAGAGCGGCGTGCGCGCCAACCTGGCCTGACGCCATGGCGGCCGAAGGAGAGAGCCCGGTCGAGATCTTCAAGCGGTCGACGGCCGCCGCGGTCCGTGCGATGGCCGAGCGGCCGGAGGTGCAGGTCGCCTTCAGCAACGACCCGCCCGGCCTGCTGGGATCGCGCGTGCGCGTGCCGGTGCCGGCGCGCGACCTGAACCCGCGCGATGTCGCGGCGCTGCGCGGGGCGGCCGATGCCGTGGCGCTGCGCCTGCGCCACCACGACGGCGACGTGCATAGCCACCTGATGCCGTCCGGGGACACGGCCCGCGCCGCCTTCGAGGCGCTGGAGCAGGCGCGCTGCGAGGCGCTCGGCGCGCGCGCCATGGCCGGCGTCGCGGCCAACCTGGATGCAGCCCTGGACGACCGCTACCGGCGCCAGGGGCTCGACAAGGTCACCAACCGGGACGAGGCGCCCCTGGCCGAGGCCATGCGCCTGCTTGCCCGCGAGGCGCTGACCGGCAACCCGCCCCCGGTCTCGGCCCGGTTCGCGGTCGATCTCTGGCGGCCCTGGATCGAGCAGAAGCTCGGGCGCGACCTGCAGTCCCTGTCCCGGCTGGCCGGCGACCAGGAGGCCTATGCGCGCGAGGTCCGACGCCTGCTGGCGCGCCTTGACATGGAGGTGGGCGCCGACCCCGAGCCGGAGCCCAGCGAGGAGGACGAGCAGCGCGACGACGCCGAGGCCGAGGACGAGCCCAACGAGGGGCAGATCCGCGGCGAGGCCGAGGACGAGGGCAGCCGCACCGAGACCGTGTCCCGGGACGACAGCCAGGAGGGCGACGCCCAGGAGGGCATGGAGGCCGGCGCCGAGGACATGGACGGCGAGCCCATGGACGGCGAAGGGTCCGAGGACCCCGCGGGCCAGAGCCGCCCCTGGCGCGACGCGCGGCGCCGCAACGAGCCCGACGAGGCCGGGTACAAGGCCTATACCACCGAGCTGGACGAGGTCGTGGACGCGGACGCGCTCTGCGATGCCGACGAGCTGACGCGGCTGCGCATGCTGCTGGACCAGCAGCTCCGCCACCTGCAGGGCGTGATCTCGAAGCTGGCGAACCGGCTGCAGCGCCGGCTGCTGGCGAAGCAGACCCGCGCCTGGGAGTTCGACCTGGAGGAAGGCCTGCTGGATTCCGCCCGGCTGGCCCGGGTCGTCGCGAACCCGATCCTGCCGCTGTCCTTCAAGCGCGAGAAGGAGACGGACTTCCGGGACACCGTCGTCTCGCTGCTGATCGACAATTCGGGCTCCATGCGCGGGCGCCCCATCACGATCGCCGCCATGAGCGCCGACATCCTGGCGCGCACGCTGGAACGCTGCGGCGTGAAGGTAGAGGTGCTGGGCTTCACGACGCGGGCCTGGAAGGGCGGGCAGTCGCGGGAGCGCTGGATTGCCGCCGGCAAGCCCCCCAACCCCGGCCGGCTGAACGACCTCCGCCACATCGTCTACAAGGCCGCGGACGAGCCCTGGCGGCGCGCCCGCCGGAACCTCGGCCTGATGCTGCGCGAAGGCATCCTGAAGGAGAACATCGACGGCGAGGCGCTGCTGTGGGCTCACAACCGGCTTCTGGCGCGGCCGGAGCAGCGGCGGATCCTGATGGTGATCTCGGACGGCGCGCCGGTCGATGACTCGACGCTGTCGGTGAATGCCGGCAACTACCTGGAGCGGCATCTGCGCGCCGTGATCGAATGGATCGAGACGCGGTCGCCGGTGGAGCTGGTGGCCATCGGCATCGGGCACGACGTCACCCGCTATTATCGCAGGGCCGTCACCCTGGTGGACGCCGAGCAGCTTGGCGGCACCATGATGGAGAAGCTGGCCGAACTCTTCGACGAGGATCCGCGCCGCGGCGCGGCCCCCGCCCACGGCAGGCGCGCAGCGCGGCGCTGAACCCGAAGCACGCACGGCCGAGCAAGGAGTGCCGGAAACGAGAAACGGGCGCCCGCAACCGGGCGCCCGTTCCTTTTTCGCCATCCGCGCCTGGGCGCGAAGATCTGGTAAGCCGAACCGCCCGCGCGGGGCCCGCCCGACGTATTCAGCGGCGCGCCACCTGCATGGCGCGCTGCATCTCCTCGAAGTTCCGGGAGAAGCCGCTCAGCGTGAAGTCCACGTCGCGGCGGCCGTTGCGCAGGTAGTTCGCGCGCACCAGCATGGACGAGCCGCTCTTGAACTGCTCGACGAGCTGGTTGCCCGTGGCGTCGGAGAAGACGCACATGTTGATGGAGGCCATCCGCGTCTCGATCCGGTTCTGCCGGTCCACACGCACGGCACAGCTTTCGAGCAGCCCCTCGGAGGTCGACAGGAACACGGCGAAGCCCTGTCCCATGGGAATGATGCTTAGGGACATGTACTCGACCTCGCGGCCGTTCTCGTACAGGCGGTAGATATAGAGCCTGCACGAAGCGACGTCGGTCATCCGATCGACTTCGCAGTAGTTGTTCCAGACACCCTCAGGCCCAAAATCCGAGGTGTCGATCCCAAACTGGTTTCCCTGCGCCGCGGCAGCCGAGGTAAGGGCCGCACCCGCCAACACAATGAGGATCTTCAGCCAGCGCATCCCAGTTTTTCCCTTGGTTATCGACCGGAAGCCATACCCCGTCCGGTTCATATACACTACTTCTTCCGAGGCGACCAACCCCCTGCGCAACAGGTCAAGAAACATTGACGCGATTTCTTGCAGGTGTTGCACGGGCACCCTCCAAGGCCGGTTCGCACCCGGAATGAAGCACGCAGCGAATGCGAACGGTTCTCAATCATCCTTGACACGGTTCAGGGGCGCTTTGATAGTCGCCGCGCCTAAGAACGCTTCTCAATGCTACATCGGAGGATCACATGTCCCTGCGCGCTCGCGGATTGGCCGCCTTGCTAGGCCTCACCGTCGGTGGTCTGGCCTCCGTCGCCTCTGCGGCCGAGGTGAATGTCTATTCTGCGCGGCATTATGACACGGACCGCGCCCTTTACGACACCTTCGCCAGGAATACGGGCATCAAGGTGAACCTGATCGAGGGCGGCGAGGACCAGCTGATCGAGCGCATGCGGAACGAGGGCGCCAACAGCCCTGCCGATGTCCTGATCACGGTGGATGCCGGGCGCCTGTGGCGCGCCCGGGACGCGGGCCTTCTGCAGCCTACGAAGTCCGCCGTGATCGAAGAGAAGGTTCCGGCACACCTGCGCGACCCGGAGGGTTATTGGACCGGCGTCGCCAAGCGGGCGCGCGTGATCATCTACAACAAGGACAAGGTGCAGCCGTCCGAGATCACGAGCTACGAGGGCCTGGCCGATCCCAAGTGGAAGGGCCGCCTGCTGATCCGCTCCTCGACCAACGTCTACAACCAGTCGCTGGTCGGCTCGATGCTCGCTGCACATGGCGAGAAGAAGACCGAGGACTGGGCCCGCGGCATCGTCGCCAACCTGGCGCGCCCGCCGCAGGGCGGCGACACCGACCAGATCAAGGCGGTGGCGGCCGGCGAAGGGGACGTTGCCGTCTCCAACACCTACTACCTCGCGCGGCTCCTGAACTCGAGCAAGCCCGAGGAGAAGGCGCTGGGCCAGAAGCTCGGCGTCGTGTTCCCGAACCAGGGCGATCGCGGGACACACGTGAACATCAGCGGCGCCGGCGTCGCCAAGTCCGCGCCCAACCGCGAGAACGCGATCAAGTTCATCGAGTACCTCGTCAGCCCCGAGGCTCAGAAGATGTTCGCGGGCCGCAGCTTCGAATATCCCGTGGTCAAGGGCGTCGAGGCCGACGCGACCATCGCTTCCTGGGGCGAGTTCAAGGAGGACCAGCTGAACGCCAGCATCTACGGCCGCAACAACGCCGAGGCGCTGAAGATCACGGACCGCGCCGGCTGGAAGTAAGGGCGGCGCTTGATACAGAGGGGGGCGCGCCCGACCGGGCGCGCCCCCCCTTCACATTTCGGACTTCCGAAGGGATCAGAAGCTCGACGAGAGCGAGAGATAGACCCGCCGCTCCTCGGCGGGCCCGGCGTTCAGGCGCTGCTCGTCCTGGAGCAGGTCGAAGGCCGAGAGCGCCACGACAGTGCCGGGGTTCAACTCGTATCCGACGCGGGCCGACACCAGCGCATAGGACGGCACATCGTAGGAACGGACGCCGAGCCCGTTGTTGAGGTTGCGCAGCATGTCGGTGGACGACACGTAGGTGCCGTTCACGTTGGCCTCCCAGGCGCCCCGGGTGTAGCCGAGGCCTGCATTGACCTTGTGGCGGGGCGTGGCGTCCTCGAAGTTGAGCGGCGCGCCCGCGACGAGATCATCCTTCACGGATTCGAAGGCATAGCCGACATTCCAGCCCCAGTTGGCGTCGAGCTTGCCCTTGGCCGAGGCCTCGAAGCCAATCGCGGAGGAGTCTCCGACGTTGTCGAAGGTCTGGTACAGCGCGCCATTCGCAAATCCAGCGCGCAGGCGCGCCTTCACCTCGTCGTTGGTCTGGTAGTAGACCGAGGTCTTCACGGAACCATTGATCTCGGCAACCGCGCGCTCGTAGCCGAGCTCGTAGTTGGTGACGATGGTCGGGGAGATGTCGGGATTGCCGTAGACGACCCTGGACTGCTGCAAACCGTATTCGAGCAGGCTCGGGACCTGGACGCCACGGGCGAAGGTCACGCGGAACGTGTCCTTGTCCGTCGCCTTGAAGACGACGCCGCTGTTCAGGCTGGGCTCGGTGACAGTGCGGTCGTAATCGTCGTTTGTGTAGGGCGCAGCGGCCGTCGCGAAGGGCCCGGTGCGGCCCAGCACGAGATGATCGAGGCGGACGGCGTTGACGAGGCTCAGCTTCTCCGTGACGGCCCAGTCCCACATGCCGCCGACCGAGTAGACGTCGTAGGAGACCTCGGCCCGCTGGCCCTCGATGCCGAGCTCGTTGCGCCGGAACTCGCCGGAGACGCGGAAGCTGTGGTCGGTGCCGACCTTGAAGAGGTCCTGCACCTTGGCGACCGTCACCGTGTTGTCGAGTTCGAAGAGCCCCGACAGCTTAACGTTCGCCTGGTTCCGGTAGACCGTGCCCTCGACGAGGCCCAGGCCGGTGTTGACGGTGTAGGTCGCCTTCCCCGACCAGGTGTCGTATTCCGCCGGCGTCGTGGCCAGCGCGACGGGGATCACCTCCGACTGCTCGACGTCGCTCTTGGTCAGCTCGACACCGAGCTGCGAGTCGGGCGTCACCTGGGCCAGGACGTTGGCCGCGGCGGAGCGGCGGGACGGGTCGATCCAGCGGGCACGCTCCGCGGCGGAACGGTCGGTATCGAACTCGTCGGCATTGTAGCCGCCGGCTGAGAGCCGCACGCCGACCTTCTCGCCGAGCTTGAAGGTCGTCACGCCCGAGACCTCGCGATGGCCCTGGGTCCCGATCCGCGCCGTCACGTTGTCGGCGTCGTCGTAGAGCGGGTTGTAGGTGATGATGTTGACGACGCCGCCGACCGCGTTGAAGCCGAACAGCGCGGTGTTCGGACCCTTCACGACCTCGATCTGGCGGATTTCGGAGAGTTCGACGGGAATGACGTTCCAGGACGTCATGCCGTAGTGGTCGAGATATACCTGGCGGCCGTTGACCAGCACCAGCAGGCGCGGGCTGTAGGGTGCATTGTAGCCGCGCACGGCCACGTCGGCCGCGCCAACGCCCCAGCGCTGCACGTCCATGCCGACCACCTGCTGCAGGATGTCGGGGATGTTGGTGGCGCCGGTGCGGCGGATGTCGTCGGCGGAGATGATCTCCATGCTCACCGGGGCGTCGCTGGCG
>NZ_JAFIQU010000015.1 GCF_017355985.1 Arenibaculum pallidiluteum | reverse complement strand
CGGGCCTGCCGGCGGCGCTTGTCCCCCTCTCAGCTTCCCTCATCACGATCCAGCGAAGGCCCCGCACGGAGCGATCCGTGCGGGGCCTTTGCGTTTCCGCGGCCCGGAAGCTTTTCGACGTTGTTTCGCATTTTGTTTACCTCGGTGATAAACCATCGGGAATGGGGACGCGGAAGAAGGGGCGGGGCCGCTTGGCGGGGCAGATCGACACCGAGAGGGTGGATCGGCGCGACCGGGCCTTCCGCCCGACATCGGCGCTCATCGGCCTCGTATGCCTCGTGGTGCTCGCCTTCGCAGGCAGCTTCGCCTATGGCATCACGATCGCGCGCGAAAACGCCGTCGACCAGGCGGCGCGGCAGGCGCTGAATCTCGCCCGCACGCTCGAGCAGCATACCGCGCGCATGGTCTCGACCGTGGACCTGCTGCTGTCCTCGGTATCGACGCGCGTCCGCGATCTCGGACCTGACCCGGCTGCCACGGCCATGACGGCCGCGGCACGCCGCATCCTCGACGGGTATGGGCATCGGGTATTCCCGGTCCGCAACCTGCTGCTCGCCGACGAGGCCGGGTGGGTGCTCCGGGATCCCGCGGTGGATCCGAGGCCCCGGATCAACGTCGCCAACCGGCCCTATTTCAAGGCCCTGCGCGACGATCCCGGCCTGACCCTTCATATCGGCGAGGCTGTGCCGAGTCTCAGTCGCGGCACGCCTATGGTGCCCTTCGTCACCGGCCTGCGGCGCACCGACGGAAGCTTCTCAGGCGTCGCCGTCGCTGTGGTCGAGCCGGCCGACCTCGCACGCTTCTACGCTTCCCTGGATGTCGGCGCGAATGGCGCCATCGGGCTCTTCCGTTCGGATGGCGCGCTCCTCGCGGCATGGCCTGAGAGCCTGTCCTCGCAACGCCTGATGAGCACGGTGGTCACGGCCGGCGGCGACCCGGAGGGGGCCGGGACGATCGATGTCGACGGCCATGGGCGGCACCTCGTCGTGACCCGCCCGGTCGAGGGAACGCCGCTGGTGATCGCGGTGACGCTGGCCGAGGAAGACATCCTGCGGTCCTGGCGCAGCGACGCCACCAACTATGCGATCGCGCTGTCGCTGGTCGCGGCTTTGGCCGCGATGCTGACCGCGCGCCTCGTCCAGGAGCTGCGCCAGCGCGAGGCCGTCCAGAACGCCCTCAGCGCCGCGGAACAGGCCTATCGCAGCATCTTCGACAACGCGATCGACGGCATCTACCGGTGCGACGGCGGCGGCCGGCTGATGCGGGCCAACCACGCGCTGGTGACGCTGAACGGCTTTCTCACCGAGGCCGAGATGCTGGAGGAGGTGCCCGACCTCGGCCGGCGCTGGCACGTGGACCCTGCGCGGCGGCGCCGCTTCCACGAGCTGCTCGATGCCCAGGGCTACGTCACCGACTTCGTCTCCGAGGTCCAGCATCCGAGGACCGGCGAGCGCTTCTGGATCTCGGAGAACGCCCGCGCGATCTCGGACCGTCTCGGGCGGAGGCTCTATTACGAGGGCACGGTGCGCGACATCACCCAGGCGCGCCAGGCGGAGGCCCAGCTCCGCGAGGCCAAGGAGCAGGCCGAGCTCGCCAACCGCACCAAATCGGAGTTCCTGGCCCATATGAGCCATGAGCTGCGCACGCCGCTGAACGCGGTGATCGGCTTCTCGGAGATCATCAAGGACGAGCTGTTCGGGCCGAACCACAACCCGCGCTACCAGGAATACGCCCGCGACATCCACGACAGCGGCCGCCACCTGCTGACCCTGATCAACGAGATCCTGGATCTCGCAAAGGTCGAGGCCGGCGGCGTCGAGCTGCGCGAGGAGACCATCGAGGTGGAGAAGGTGCTGGAGAGCTGCCGCCGCCTCGTGCGCGAACGGGCGGCCGCGGGCCAGATCGTCCTGAACATCGGTGCCGAGCCCGGGTTGCCGCGCCTGCTGGTGGATGTGACGCGTCTGAAGCAGATCCTTCTGAACCTGCTGTCCAACGCGGTGAAGTTCACGACGCCCGGCGGCGAGGTCCGCCTTGAGGCCCGGCGCGCGCAGGATGGCGGGGTGGTGCTGACGGTGGCCGACACCGGCATCGGCATGAGCGAGGAGCAGCTCGATATCGCGTTCCAGCCTTTCCGTCAGGTCGAGAACGCCTTCAACCGCAAGTACCAGGGCACCGGGCTGGGCCTGCCGCTGAGCAAGGCGCTGGCCGAGCTGCATGGCGGCTCGGTCACGATCGAGAGCGAGCCCGGCAAGGGGACCCGGGTCCGGGTCTGGCTGCCGTCGAGCCGGCTCGTCCCCGCCGCCGCCTGAGCCCTTCGGCGCGGGACGGGAGCTGCGGTCCTACGGTCCTTCCTGCGCGGCCAGGCGCCGGTACAGCGGCATCAGGAGCGAGGGCAGGAGGTAGATCGGGAACTGAGCAGCCGCCACGTAGAGAACAAGCGCCGGCTCGGCCGGAAGCACCGTCAGGAGCAGCGCCGCGTTGCGGTTGCCGCCCAGGAAGGCCAGCGTCGTGGCGAGCCGGGGCCCGGCCGGGCGGAAGACCAGCCGGGTCACGGCCTGCATTCCGAGGTTCAGGGCGAAGGCGGCCAGCGCATAGAGAAGGACGAGTCCCGGCGCGGCGATCAGGCGCCCGGCCATGCCGTCCATCACGGCGACGGCGAAGGCCAGCAGAAGCACGACGCCCATCCCGTCGATCTCCGCCCGGCGCCGTGCCAGCCGCGCGGGGCCGAGAAGCCTACGCAGCACCAGCGCCAGCGCGACCGACCCGCCGACGATCGCGCCCATGCGCATGAGCAGCGCCAGCGGCTCGACGGCGCCGCCGGAGCCGGCATCCATCAGGCCGGCGAAGACGGCCAGCGTTAAGGGCGAGGCCAGGGTGGCCACGACCATCACCACCAGCGCCGTCGCGGCGTCCAGCCCCAGCAGGCCGGCGAGCGCCGGTCCCGACAGGATCGGCGGCATGGCCGCCACCATGACCAGCACGGTGCGGAACTCGGCAGGCAGTCCCAGCGGCAGCGTCAGCATCAGCACCAGGAGCGGAAGCCCCGCGCAGAGCCAAAGGATGCCCAGCAGTGCCGGCAGCGGGCGGCGGAGCGCCGCCCTCAGCGCCGGCCACTCGACGCGCATCATGCCGGCGACCAGGAGCAGGGCGACTGCGGGGCCGAGCAGCGGGTTCAGCGCGGCCGCCAGCGGCTGCGCGATCAGGCCGAGCAGGATCCCGGCGGGCAGGACGAGCCGCGTGCGCCGCGCAGCCCAGCGCAGCACAGACAGGGGTAAGAGCGGGTTCAGTTTCCGGGTTCCTCCTTGCGCTCCAGATGCGCGACGAGCCGGGGCAGGCTTTCGCCTATGCTGCGCGCGATGTTAGAGGCTTCGCCGGGCTCCGAGCACTCCACCACCAGCTTGGCGAGCGCGATGGTCATGGCGCGCAGCAGCAGGTCCTTCTCGACCCCGGCCTGGTTCTGCTCGGTCGCGGTCGCGAGAAAGGCATTGGCTGCCCGGGTCAGCGGGACGGCCTGCCGGGACTGGCGGAAGGTTTCGAGGTCGATCAGGTCCAAGAGGACACCCCTCTGCATCGAACCGGGACGGCCGCGCCGGGACCCCGAGGCTGCCGTGCGCCGCCGCCGGTATCCAGGCTAGAGCGATTTGAGGTTCGCTTTGAACCTCAAATCGCGTCCGGCCTCATCCAAGTCGGAGCGGATTCACGCGATCCGCTCCAGAACACGCCCGTGCCGGATGGAACCTCCGCGGCGGCCCGGGGAGGTCGCCCCGGCCATTCAGCCCGCGGCGAGCGGCCAGAACACCGAGATCAGCCCCGTGCCGAGCACCACGACCATGACCGAGAGCGGCAGCCCGAGCCGCCAATAGTCGCCGAAGCGGTATCCTCCGGGTCCCATGACGAGCGTGTTGCACTGGTGTCCGATGGGGGTCAGGAAGTCGCAGGCGGCGCCGAGCGCCACCGCCATCAGGAACGGGTCCGGGTCGAGCCCCAGGTTGCGGGCGAGCCCGGCTCCGATCGGGGCCATGACCAGCACCGTCGCGGCGTTGTTCAGGAACGGCGTGACCGCCATGGCGGCCAGCAGCACCAGGGCCAGGGCTCCCAGGGGCGGCAGGGCGCCGGCCGCCATGGACAGCCAGCCGGCGATCAGCTCGGTGCCGCCGGTCGTCCGCAGCGCGTCGCTGACCGGGATCAGCGCGCCCAGCAGGACCAGCAGCGGCCATTCGACGGCCTCGTAGGCCTCGCGCAGGCTCAGCTGCCCCGTCAGCAGGACTGCAACGGCGGCCAGGAAGAAGGCCGTGGCGACGCCGAAGACGCCCGCCGTCACCAGCGCCATGGCGGCCACCAGGATCCCGATGGGCAGGAAGGTGCGCCAGCCGCGCGACAGGCGGAGGCTGCGCTCGGCCAGTGGCATGCATCCCAGCGCCATGAGGTCGTCGGTCATGGTGTCGCCCCCGCCCTGGAAGACCACCAGGTCGCCGGCCTTGAAGCGCACGCGCCGCAGGCGCTGGGTCACCGGCCGCCCGCGCCGGGACAGCGCCAGCAGGTTGATCCCGTAGCGGTCGCGCAGGCGCAGGGCCTCGGCCGACTGGCCGATGATCGGCGCGCCCTGGCCGACCACCGCCTCGACGATGCCGAGCTCGCGCGGCGCGCCTTCGGCGGCGGCCCGCCGGCCCGGCGCGACGAACTCCAGCCCCGCGCGGTTCACGATCCGCTCAAGCGCGCCCGTGTTGGACTCCAGGACCAGAAGGTCGTCCGCGAAGAGGGTCCAGTGCCCCGACGGGACGTAGCGGCGCACCTTCTCGCGGATGATGGCCGCGACCGTGACGTCGCCCTCGCCGGCGGTCTCGAGGTCGTAGACGGTCCTGCCCACGAAGGGGGAACCGGCCGGCAGCCGCACCTCCGTCGCGTAGTCCTCGATCACCGGTCCTTCGGGCGCCGCGCCGCGCCGATCGGGCAGAAGGCGCCAGGCGATCGAGAGCATCGCCACCCCCGCGAGGGCGATGCCGATGCCGACCGGTGCAAAGTCGAACATGCGGAAGGGGGCGCCCACCAGCTCCTCGCGCATGCGCGAGACGATGATGTTGGGGGAGGTTCCGACCAGCGTCACCACGCCGCCCAGCAGCGACCCGAAGGACAGCGGCATCAGCAGCCGCGACGGCGAGATCCCCGACCGGCGCGCCACCTGGAACGCGACCGGCAGGAAGATCGTCAGGGCGCCGATGTTCTTCACCAGGGCGGACAGCGCGGTCACCAGCGACGACAGCACGAGGATCTGCTGGGTCGCGGTGCGCAGATGCGGCGTGACCGGCCGCATCATCCGCTCGACGGCGCCCGAGCGGGCGACCGCGGCGCTGACGACCAGCGCCGAGGCCACGATGATCACGATGTCGTCGGCGAAGCCGGAGAAGGCCTTGTCGGGTGGGACCAGGCCCAGGACGATCGCGCATCCGAGCGCCATCAGCGCGACGAGATCGTACCGGATCCGGTCCCAGACGAAGAGGCCGACCATCCCGAGAACGAGGGCGAAGGCGGCGGCCTGCGCGAAGGTCATTCAAGCACCGAGCGTGGTTTTCGAGCCCCGGGGCGGCCACGGAACCGTCCGCGGGGCCGTCCTCGGGGCGCCTTTCATGGGGACCGCGCCCCTATTCCGCCGGCGGGTCCTCCACGATCACGGGGTCGCGGCGCTCGGCGCTCGCCGTCTCGGTCTGCGCCGGCGTCTCGACGGGATCGAGGCGCAGCGGCGCCGGGCTCCGGGCGACCGCCTCCAGGGCCTGGGCCGCCTCGCGCAGGGCGCTGTCCACGCGGCCGTCCGGCTTGAGCTCGAAGAGCAGGAGCGAGCGGCCTGTCACGAGGTACTCGCTGCCGGTCTCGAAGCTGCCGGGCTTGTCGTCGGGCTTGTTGGTGTCCATCAGGCAGACCCATTCACGGCCGCCGACGACCTCGGGCAGCTTGAAGCCGACGACGTCGTGATAGGAGTTGACCACCAGCAGCAGCGTCGCCTCGTTGCCCTTCTGGCGGATGCCGGTGGGCTGGGCGCGGCCGTCCATGAGCAGGCCCAGGCAGCGCGCCATCGGATCCTCCCACTGCTCGGTCGTCTGCTCCTGGCCCGACGGGTTGATCCAGGCGACGTCCTTGACGCCGAGGTCGTCGTTGCAGGCCCCGGTGAGCCAGCGGCCGCGGCGAAGCAGGGGATGGGCGTTGCGCAGCGCGATCAGCCGGCGCGTGAACTCGATCAGGCTGCGGCCGTCCTCGTCGATGCCCTCCCAGTCGACCCAGCCGATCTCGTTGTCCTGGCAGTAGGCGTTGTTGTTGCCCTGCTGCGTGCGCGCGAACTCGTCGCCGGCCAGCAGCATGGGCGTGCCCTGCGAGAAGAACAGCGTCGCCAGCAGGTTGCGCATCTGGCGCTCGCGCAGCGTCTTGATCTCGGGGTCGTCGGTCGGCCCCTCGACGCCGTGGTTCCAGGCCAGGTTGTGTGAATGGCCGTCGCGGTTGTCCTCGCCATTGGCCTCGTTGTGCTTGTCGTTGTACGAGACCAGGTCGTTCAGCGTGAACCCGTCATGGGCCGTGATGAAGTTCACCGAGGCCCAGGGCCTGCGGCCCCGCCTGTTGAAGAAGTCGCTCGAGCCCGTGATGCGCGCGGCGAGCTCCGGCAGCTTGCCCTCGTCGCCCTTCCAGTAGGCGCGCACGGTGTCGCGGTAGCGGTCGTTCCACTCGGCCCAGCCCGGCGGGAAGCCGCCGACCTGGTAGCCGCCGGGGCCGATGTCCCAGGGCTCGGCGATCAGCTTCACGCGCGAGAGCACGGGATCCTGCCGGCAGGCGTCCAGGAAGCCGCCGCCCTGGTCGAAGCCGTGGGGCTCGCGCCCCAGGATGGTGGCGAGGTCGAAGCGGAAGCCGTCCACGCGCATCTCGGTCGCCCAGTAGCGCAGGCTGTCCGTCACCATCTGCAGGACTCGCGGATGGCTGAGGTTCAGCGTGTTTCCGGTGCCGGTGTCGTTGATGTAGTAGCGCGCGTCCGGGGCGAGTCGGTAGTAGGAGGCGTTGTCGATGCCCTTGAACGAGAGGGTCGGGCCCATCTCGTTGCCCTCGGCCGTGTGGTTGTAGACGACGTCCAGGATCACCTCGATCCCGGCCTCGTGGAGATGGGCGACCATTTCCTTGAATTCGTTCACGAAGGGCGTCGCCAGATAGCGCGGATCCGGCGCGAAGAAGCCGATCGTGTTGTAGCCCCAGTAGTTCTTCAGCCCCTTGTCCAGCAGGTAGCGGTCGTCGATGAAGGCATGGATCGGCAGCAGCTCGACCGAGGTGACGCCGAGCGCGCGGATGTAGTCGACGACCTCCTTCTGGGCGAGGCCCGAGAAGGTGCCGCGGAGCTGGGGCGGCACGGCCGGATGCCGCATGGTGTAGCCGCGCAGGTGGGTCTCGTAGAAAATCGTGCGCTCCCACGGGATCGCCGGCGGGCGGTCGCGGCCCCAGGTGAAGGCCGGGTCGATCACGCGGCATTTCGGCATGGCGGGGGCGCTGTCGCGCTTGTCGAAGGACAGGTCGTTGCGCTGCGATCCCACGCGGTAGCCGAACAGCGCGTCGTTCCAGCGAAGCTGCCCCACGAACTGCTTGGCATAGGGGTCGAGCAGCAGCTTGTTGGGGTTGAAGCGGTGCCCGGCGGAGGGCTCGTAGGGGCCATGGACCCGGTAGGCATAGACGGTCCCCGGCCGCGCGTCCGGGAGATAGCCGTGCCAGACTTCGTCGGTGTATTCCGGAAGCTCGATGCGCTCGAGTTCGCGCTTGCCCTCGAGGTCGAAGAGGCAGAGCTCGACCTTCGTCGCATTGGCCGAGAAGATTGCGAAGTTCACGCCGAGGCCGTCCCAGGTGGCTCCCAAGGGAAAGGGCAGCCCCTCACGGACCCGCGATCGACGCATGATGTTGGCGCCCCTCGGCTTCGCACTCACGATTGTTCGCTCCCGCCCGTTCGAATTCCGCAGGATGAACACGCTTCACGGCGCGAAGTTCGAATGGATTCAGGCGTCGGCGGGCTCGCGGGGGCGCGCGACGATGCAGCGGATCGCGAAGCTCGACACCAGCCGCGCCACTCCCGGCAGGCGCGAGAGGACGTCCTTGTGGATGCGGTCGTAGTCCGCGGCCGTGCGCGTGGCGATCCGGAGCAGGTAGTCCGACGAGCCCGAGAGCAGGTGGCACTCCTGGATCTCCGGGCATTTCCGGACCTCGATCTCGAAGCGCCGCAGCGCGTCCTCGGTCTGGCGGTCCAGCGTGACCTGGACCAGCACCAGCGTGCCCTCGTCCGCGGCGTCCTCGGCCACGAGCGCGGTATAGCCCCGGATCACCCCGGCATGCTCGAGCTGGTGCAGCCGCCGCAGGCAGGCGGACTGCGAAAGGCCGACCGCGGCGGCCAGCCGGGCGTTGCTCATGCGTCCGTCGGCGCGCAGCAGGCGGATGATCTTCCGGTCGATCGGGTCGAGCGTGCGCATGCAAGGATCTTCGAAAGCGTCGCAGATCTTGCGACGACGCTAGCACTGCCTCGCAAAGCCTGCAATCGTTCGCAAGAACATGCCCGTGCCGGCAGGCTTATCATTTTCAAGCCATGCAATGGCGCAGGGAGTGCTTCAAATGAAAATCGGCATCGTTAAAGAGATCAAGGACAAGGAATTCCGGGTCGGCCTGATGCCGGCATCGGTGCGCGAGTTGACCGCGGCGGGACACGACGTCCTCGTCGAGACCGGCGCAGGCGCCGGCATCGGCTTCGCGGACGAGCACTATGTCGCGGCCGGCGCGCGACTGGCGCCGACCGCGGCCGATGTCTTCGCCACGGCGGAGATGATCGTAAAGGTGAAGGAGCCGCAGCCGCAGGAATGCCGCATGCTGCGCCCGGGCCAGCTTCTCTTCACCTATCTGCATTTGGCGCCGGACCCCGAGCAGGCGCGCCTGTTGATGGAGAGCGGCTGCACGGCCATCGCCTACGAGACCGTCGAGGACCGGGCCGGACGCCTGCCGCTGCTGGCCCCCATGAGCGAGATCGCGGGGCGCATGTCGGTGCAGGTGGGCGCGGTGGCGCTGCACCGTGGCGAGGGCGGGTCGGGCGTGCTGCTGGGCGGGGTCCCGGGCGTGCTGCCGGCCAAGGTCGCGGTGATCGGGGGCGGCGTGGTTGGCGCCAACGCGGCGCGCATGGCGCTCGGCCTGGGCGCGGACGTGGTCGTGCTGGACCGCTCGGTGGCCCGGCTCGCCCAGCTCGACGATCTCTACGGTCCGCGGCTGAAGACGGCCTTCGCCTCGGCCGAGGCGGTCGAGGCGGTGGCCGCCGATGCCGACCTGGTGATCGGCGCGGTCCTGGTCCCGGGCGCCGCGGCTCCCAAGCTTCTCCACCGTGCGCATCTCGGCCGGATGCGGCGGGGCTCGGTGCTGGTGGACGTCGCCATCGACCAGGGCGGCTGCTTCGAGACCAGCCACGCGACGACCCACAGCGATCCCACCTATGTCGTGGACGGCATCGTGCATTACTGCGTCGCGAACATGCCGGGTGCGGTCGCCCGCACCTCCACCCAGGCGCTGAACCATGCGACGCTGCCCTATGCGCTGGCGCTGGCCGGCAAGGGCTGGCGCCGCGCCCTGGCCGAGGACCCGGGCCTGCTGCGTGGCCTGAATGTCCACGAGGGCCGGATCACCTACGCGGCCGTGGCCGAGGCGCTGGGCACGCCCCTGGCCGATCCCCGCACGGCGGTCGCCGCCTGAGGCGGGGCAGGGCGGGGCGAGCATCTTCGGGTTCTGCGCGGACCCGAAGATGCTCTAGGCTGGCCGACCTCCTGACAGGGTGACGCTCCATGCCTTCGCGCCGGCCGCGACCGAACCCCGACCAGTTCGACCTTCTCGACATCCCCGAGCCCACCGCGGTGATGCTGACCTATTCGGGGCGCACCGTGGATCTGGCGAACCCCGACTTCGGCCCCTTCGAGATCGAGGACATCGCAAGGCCGCTCGCCTACCAGTGCCGCTTCGTCGGCAACACCATCGCGTTCTTCTCGGTGGCCCAGCATTGCGTCCTGGCGAGCCGCCTCGTCGCCGAGGAATACGCCTACGACGCCCTGATGCATGACTGCGAGGAGGCCTTCACCGGCGACTGGCCGACGCCGTGGAAGGTTCGCATCGGGCGCCCGGCGATCCAGGCCGCGGTGGAGCCCCTGAAGAAGGCGCTGGCGGCACGCTTCCGGCTGCGCTACCCGCAGCCCGACGCCGTGAAGACGGCGGACCTGCGTGCCCTGGCCACCGAGCTGCGGGATCTCTGCGCGCCGCACCGGCTGAACTGGCGGGATCTTCCGCCCCCGGATCCGGAACCGATCAGGCCGCTCGCCCCTGACGAGGCCATGGAGGACTTCCTCGCCCGCTATCGCGAGCTGGCGCCGGTGCCGCCCGCGCGGCCGCGACCGCGGCCGAGCCGCCGGCACGCGCGCCCGCCGGCTGGGGAATCGGGCAACGAATCGGGGCCCGCTGCCTGAGCCCGCCTGAACCTTCGCCGTCCCGCCGCGTTCTCCGCCATACGAATTCGCGGGTTCCAGGAGTGAAGGATCCATGCAGGTGATCTCGGTCGCCCAGCGGGCGAAGGATCTCGAGGCGTTTTCCCACGATCGCTTCAGCGAGGAATACGAGCGCCGTCTGGAGCAGCTCCTGACGGACCTGTTCCAGACGGGACCCGATTGCGAGGACGAGGTCTGGGAGGGGGTAGCCGAGGAGTTCGACACGAAGATCGGGCGCAGCCGCGCCGTGCCCTTCTGCCTCGAGCGCGGCTACGACATCCGCAGCGAGCCCGGGAACGATCGCAGCCCGCTGGTCGCCTGCTGGCGCGACGTGGGGATCATGCTCCTGGCGCGCGACCGCGGGCTGCTCCGCGCCGCCGTCTGAGACCGGCGGGATCGGCTGGAGCGCAATCGGGCCGCCGATCGGGCCGACGCATCGCAGCGGGCTGCGCCGGCCCGGCTCTTCGCGCCGCTCAGCTCGTGCCGGGCTGGCTGATGTCGTCCTCGGTGCCGCGGCGCTTGAGCTCCTCCAGGCTGGTCCCTGCGGGGGTCGAGCCCTTCAGCGTTCCATCGCCGGGCGTCCTGGTCAGGTCCTGGTGCTCCTCGCCCCGCTCGGGCGTCTCGGTGCCCTGCGCCTCGTTCTGCGGCCGTTCGGCCATGCCGTCCTCCTGTCTGACCGGCCGGCGCCAGGCGCCGGCCCCTTCCCGATCAACACGGCAAGGCGGCGGACGGCGCATCCGCTGACGCAGCCCTCGGCATATCGCTCGGCACGTCCCTCAGGTGCCGCGTCGGCGCAAGCGCAGCCAGCGGCATCCATAGGGCGGAAGCCGGACCGGCTCGTCCGGCCGGTAGTGGGTCTGCGCCGTATCCTCGGCGATCAGGCTGAGATATTCGGAATCCTCGGACCCGCCCAGGACGACCTCGGCCTCGGAATCCCCGAGGTTGTGCAGCGTGACCACGGTGCGGCCCTGCCAGTCGCAGCGCAGGGCCAGGACACCCGGAGCGCCGAGGTCGGGGCTCGTCCAGCGGCCCCAGCCGATCTCCGGGCAGGCGCGCCGGGTCTGGATCAGGCGCCGGACGAAGTCCAGCAGGGAGCCGTTGGCGTCGCGCTGGCTCAGCACGTTCACGCGGTCGGGGCCGAAGGCGCCGCCGGGCGGCGGGCGGACCAGGTCCTGGGCCGGCGCATCCGAGAAGCCGCCGTTCCGGGTGTCGTCCCACTGCATGGGGGTTCGCACCGCGTCGCGCTCGCGGAGTTCCAGGTTCTCACCCATGCCGATCTCCTCCCCGTACCAGAGGACGGGGGTGCCCGGCAGGGCGAACATCAGGCTGTGCGCCATCTTGAGGCGGCGCTGGTCACCGCCCAGCATGGGGGCCAGCCGGCGACGGATGCCGCGGGCGTAGAGCTGCATGCCGGGATCCGGGCCGAAGGCGTCGAAGACCTCCTGGCGCTCGGACGCGGACAGGCGGCCGAGGTCCAGCTCGTCGTGGTTGCGCAGGAAGGTCGCCCATTGCGCCGTCTCGGGGATTTCGGGGACCGTTCCGAGCACGCGGCGGACGGGGTCCGCCTCGCCCCGCGCCAGCGCCAGGAATAGGCTCTGGTTCAGGATGAAGTTGAAGATCAGGTGCATCCGGTCGCCGTTGCCGAAATAGGCGCCGGCCTCGTCCATGGTGATGTTCGCCTCGGCCAGCATGATCGCCCCGGCCTTGCGCCAGGCCAGGAAATCGCGCATTTCGGTCAGCAGGTGGTGCGGGTTCTCGCGTCCCTCGGGCGGGTCTCCCTGGTGCTCGATCAGGAAGGGCACGGCGTCGATGCGGAAGCCCGACACGCCGAGCTCCAGCCAGAAGCCCATGATCCGCTCGATCTCGCGCCGGACCTCGGGGTTTGCGACGTTCAGGTCCGCCTGGTGCTTGTAGAACCGGTGGAAGTACCAGGCCCCGGCCTCCTGGTCGTAGGTCCAGGTGCTTTCCTGCACGCCGGGGAAGACGACTCCCTCGTCGGCATTCTCGGGCTTCTCGGCCTCCCAGATGTACCAGTTGCGGAAGGGTGAATCGGGGCTCGACCGGGCGCTGCGGAACCAGGGATGCTCGACCGAGGTGTGGTTCACGACCAGGTCGATGATTACGCGCAGCCCCTGGCCCTTGGCGGCGTGCATGAACTCGACGAAGTCGCCGGGGCTTCCGAACCGGGGATCGACGCCGTAGTAGTCCGTGATGTCGTAGCCGTTGTCGCGGTTGGGCGTCGGGTGGAACGGCAGCAGCCACACGCAGTTGGCGCCGAGCGTCGCGATATGCGGCAGGCACTCCGTCAGGCCCTTGAAATCACCGACCCCGTCTCCGTTGCCGTCGCGGTAGGTCTCGACGTCGAGACAGTAGATCACGGCGTTCTTGTACCAGAGGTCCATGGCGGGAGGTCCTGGCTTCGTCTCGGTTCCTGGGGGCTGCGGGTCAACAGCCCCTTGCGTACACCGTTCCGCCGAAGCCCGGGAACGCTGGGCGCGCCGGGCAGTTGACAGGGCGTCTTGGCGGATCAGGGGTGCGACATGGGCGCGATCGGGCGGCGGGTCTGGGCGATCGCCGAGGGCCACATCCCGTCGGGTGGCCTCGATGCCGGCGACCCGGCCCTGGCCTCCCACGAGACCGCGTGCATCCTGAACGCCGGGGACCGCGACGCGCGGCTGAGCCTGCGGATCTTTTTCAAGGACCGCGAGCCCGCGGGCCCCTATGCCGTCCTGGTCCCCGCGCGGCGGACGCTGCACCTGCGCTTCAACGACCTCGCCGATCCCGAGCCGGTGCCGCGGGACACCGACTATGCGGTGGTGATCGAATCCGACGTGCCCGTCGTGGTACAGCATACCCGGCTCGACTCCCGCCGCGCCGAGATCGCGCTGATGACGACCGTCGCCTACGCCGAGGGCTGATCCCGCGGCGCGGCGTCGGTCGCACCGGTCCCGGACGGCCGCCGCGCCGCCATCCCCTAGCTCCGGAACGACACATGCTGACCTTGGACAATGCCCAGCAGATCATCCGCGCCGCACTGGACGACGCGGCCTCGCGCGGCCTGAAGCCGCTCGCTATCGTGGTGCTCGATGCCCGCGGCGCCCTGAAGGCCGCGATCGCCCAGGACGGTGCGCCGCTCCTGAGGGACAGGATCGCGCATGGCAAGGCCTACGGCGCGATCGGCCTCGGCATGGGATCGCGGGCCCTGTTCCGACGCGCCGAGGAGCAGCCGTTCTTCGTCTCGGCGGCGAACGCGATCGCCGGCGGCGCGCTGGTCCCGGTTCCCGGTGGCGTGCTGATCCGCGGCGCGGACGGCGCGGTCCTGGGCTCGGTCGGGATCTCGGGAGACACCTCGGACAACGACGAGGCCTGCGCGGTCGCCGCCATCAAGGCCGCGGGGCTGACGCCAGACGTCGGCTGAGGGCGGCGCGCTCCGTCGGGCTGTCATGGCGCCGTCATGGCCCTGTGACGAGACTGTCACGCGGCGATGCCAAGAAGGGGCCCTTCGATCGAACGAGAAGGAGCCTCTTTCATGGCGAAGCCATCATTCATGGGCGCGGCGGCGCTCGCGGCGCTGCTGGCCACGGTCTCCCCGGCACCGGCCGAGGAGACGCTGGCGGCCAGGCTGGCCGGCCATGCGCTGATGCCCGCCCGCAGCTTCGTCGAGGCGCCAGCCGATGCGCCTGCGGATCTGCGCGTGTCCGGCAAGTTCACGACGGGGCGGCGCGTGGATGCCGTGGGCACCGTCGAAGGGCGCTCGGGGGATCGGCCGACCGGCGTGTCGCTGCCCTTCCAGGGCCAGCCGCTGCAGGGCCATTCCGGCATCAAGCGCATGGCCGACGGGACGTTCTGGATCCTCACGGACAACGGTTTCGGCAGCAAGGCGAACTCGCCGGACGCCATGCTGCACCTGTCGCGCTACCGCGTGGATTTCGCCGCGGGGACCATGGAGCGCCTGCAGACGGTGTTCCTGCACGACCCCGCGGGCAAGGTGCCGTTCAGGATCGTCCAGGAGGGCACCGAGAAGCGCTATCTGACCGGCGGCGACTTCGACCTCGAGAGCGTGCAGGTGGTCGGTGACACGCTGTGGCTGGCCGACGAGTTCGGCCCGTTCCTGATCAAGGCCGACATGCAGGGCCGCGTCCAGGCCGTGTTCGAGACGCAGGTCGACGGCAAGCCCGTCCGGTCCCCGGACCATCCGGCGGTGACGACCCCCGCGACCCCCGCGGACAAGGTCGAGTTCCAGGTCCGTCGCTCGAAGGGCTTCGAGGGCATGGCGGCCTCGCCGGACGGCCGCTTTCTCTACGGCCTGCTCGAAGGGCCGCTCTGGGACGCCAAGGCCGGCGGCTTCGAGAAGACCGCCGAGGGGCGGGAGTACCTCCGCATCCTGGAGTTCGATGTCGCCAGGGAGGCCTGGACCGGACGCTCCTGGCAGTACGTGCTGGAGCGCAACGGCCATGCGATCGGCGACTTCAACATGATCGACGCGGCGAGCGGCCTAATCATCGAACGCGACAACGGCGAGGGCACGGCGGACAAGGCCTGCGCCCAGGGACAGCCGACCACGGGCTGCTTCTCGAGCCCCGCGGTCTTCAAGCGCGTCTACAAGATCGAGCTGACCGACGCCAATGCGGGCGGCCCGGTCCGCAAGGTCGGCGCCATCGACCTGATGCGCATCGAGGATCCCGACCGGAAGGCGCGCAAGCCGCTGACCGACGGGGTTCTGGCCTTCCCGTTCTTCACGATCGAGAACGTCGACGTAGTGGACGCGCGGCACATCGTGGTCGGCAACGACAACAACCTGCCGTTCTCCAGCAGCCGCGAGCCGAACGCGGCCGACGACAGCGAGCTGATCCTGATCGAGGCCGAGGCGCTGCTGCGCGCGCGGTGACATCACGCGCCGGGTGACATGGGACCGGACGGGGGCGCCGCGGCGCCCCCGTCAATCGTTCCGGCCCCGGCGGAGCTTCCGCTGGACCTTGCGCCGGCTGGTCGCCAAACTGGTGCCCGCCCGGCCGAGCATTCGGCGTCGCCGCGCTGTTGCAGGCAGGGTACCAAGATCAAGAAAGGAAGCTTCCGCGATGTCGACGCTCCACAAACGCGCGATGGAGGCGGTGCTGGCCGCCGCAGAGCAGGACATCGCCGAGGCGCTCCGGGAGAACGGCATACGCGACCGGCACGGCGAGGCCGCGGACGACACGGTCCTGGACGTGGCGATCCTGCATGCCTATCGGATCTTCGTGCGCATCTGCGAGCGCGACGGGCTGGAGGCCGACGCCCGCCTGTTCGTCGAGCTGGCCTCCGAGCTGGCCGAGGAAATCGAGCGCGAGGACGCCGGCGAGTGAGCGGCGGGTGAGCCCTGCGCCGGGCCGGGCGGGCGGCTGCGCGCCGTCCCGCACCGGCATCCCTGCATCACGCCCCTGGCGGTCGGACGATCCGATCGCCGCCAGAGCGTCATACCGGCACGATGACCATCCAGGTCAGCCCGAATCGGTCCGCCACCATGCCGAAGCACGGGGCGAAAAAGGTCCTGCCCAGGGGCATGACCACCGTTCCGCCGTCGCCAAGCGCGGCGAAGACCCGTCCCGCCTCGGCCTCGTCCTTCGCCTGCAGAGTCAGCGAGAACCCCTCGAAGGACGCCTTGCCCGCGCATCGGCCGTCCGAGACCAGAACGGTGCTCTCGCCGATGCGCATGGCGGCGTGCATCACCTTCGCCTCGGAGCCTGGGGGGATTGCGCCGTCGGGGCAGGGCTCCGGAGCGTCCTTGAATCGCATCAGCTCCGTGACCTCGGCGCCGAGCACCCGGCGGTAGAAGTCCAGGGCCTCCTCGGCGCGGCCTTCGAAGAACAGGTAGGGCTGGACGAGCATGGTGCCTCTCCTTGTTGTTGCCAACAGTTGATATCAACCTAATTGGCGACTGTCAAAGAACCCTGCGGGGCCGCCGCCCGTCCCGCCGGTCAGGACGACGCAGGGATGCCGCCGCCTGCCGCCGCCTGCCGCCGCCTGCCGCGGCCTGTGCCCGCGGCCCGCTCCGCTTGCGGATCTCCTGCGACACCACGCGAGGCGCAGGGCAGGACGGCGTATCGGGCATTCGGCGCCCGCGGCTTGGCGGGGCAGGATGCCATGACGCCGGGGCGTCGCGTCCGGCTACGGGTTCACCTTTCTGGAAGGGCACGCCGCAGGTGCTGCTCGTTCTCGCCGTCTGCTGCTTCGCGTCCGCTCTCGCGGCCCGCATCATCGACCCGCTTGTGACCTCCATCGCCCGCGACCTGGGGGAGCCGGCGACGCGCGTCGCGTTGCTGGCCACCGCCTACGCCCTCCCCTACAGCGTCAGCCAGCCCTTCTTCGGACCGCTGGGCGATGCCATCGGCAAGTCCGTGGTCCTGAAATGGTGCCTGTGGCTGCTGGCAGGCTTCCTCGCGCTCTGCGCCCTTGCGCCCGCGCTGGAACTCCTGTTCGCGGCTCGGATCCTGGGCGGCCTCGTCGCCGGCGGGACCATGCCGGTGATGCTGGCCATGGTCGGCGACCGCTTCGCCGCGGGCGAACGCCAGGTGGCGATCAGCCGCGTTCTGGGCGCGGCGCTCGCCGGACAGGTCCTGGGTGCCACCGCGGCCGGAATGACGGTCGAGGTCCTGGGCTGGCGCGGCGTGATCGCTGCCAATGCCGCGATCGTCCTCGCCGCGGCCGTCGCGGCGACGGCCCGGCTGCGCCCGTTGCCCGGCGCCGTGCGCACACCCTTCCGCATCCCGGACGCGCTGGCGCGCTACCGCCTGGTCTTCCGGAATCCCGCTGCCGCGATCTGCTACGGAACCGTCTTCGTGGAAGGCATCGCCGTCTATGGCAGCGTGCCCTACATCGCCGACCTGCTGGAGCAGCGCCAGGCCGGAGGCCCCTGGGAGGCCGGGCTCGTGATCGCCGGCCTCGCCCTGGGCGGCTTCGTCTTCACGCTGCTGGTCCGGCCGCTCCTCGCCCTGCTCGGCACATACGGGATGATGCGGGCGGGCGGCATCATCGCGGCGCTGGGGATCTGCGGCCTCTCGCTGCGGCTGTCCTGGATGGCCGAGGCGCTGGTCTTCTGTGCCATCGGATTCGGCTTCTACATGCTGCACAACTCGCTGCAGACCAAGGCCACGGGCCTGGCGCCCTCGGCGCGCGGCTCGGCGGTGGCGCTGCACGCCTTCTTCTTCTTCCTCGGCCAGGCCGCCGGCCCGGTGCTGTTCGGCGCGGGGCTCCACACGGTGGGCGCGCCCGTCACCTTCGCAGTCTTCGGTGCCGCGATCGCGCTGGCCGGCCTCTTCGCGGGACATCGGCTGGAACGCGGAGACGGCGCCGTCCCGGCCGACGGATAGGGACCTGCCGGACGTCCGCCGTCAGCCGGCCGACCCGGTGACGTCGATCTCCTCCCCGTCGCGGTGCGGCCGCAACCCCGGCGCGCGGGTCGACGAGCCCAGCGCGTCCAGGCCGCCCCCCACCTGCGCCTCGGCGCGGAACCGCTCCGGCGCCCGATCACCAGCATCACGGCGGCGAAGACCGCCACCTTGGCGATCGTCGGGGCGAGGTCGCGCCAGGGCAGCCCGCTTCCTCGGATCCCGCGACGGCGGGGAGCAGCACCAGTGCGATCACCATGGCGAGGTCCTCGACGACCAGCCAGCCCACCGCGATGCGCCCGTCGAGGCTGTCGAGCGCGCCGCGGCTTTCCAGGGCGCGCAGCAGGACGACGGTGCTGGCGACCGAGAGGGACAGCCCGAAGATCAGGCCAGCGGGGATGCTTCAGCCTCAGAGAAGCGAGGCGCCCATTCCGGCCGTGGTGCCGATCAGCGGGGCATGGTGCATGCGGTGCCGTCTCCTGTGCGGTCGGGACCTGGAAGCACGACAGCTTAATGGGTCCGACTCGCCGCAGGGTTACCGTTTTCGGCGGTGCCGGCCGCGCAGGGAGATCTCCCATGCAGCAGATCCCGCAGGTCGGCGGCGACTGCCTGAGACATCCGATGGCGCCGGCTTTCCGTCGGCGGCGTCCTGCGGCATTCTCCCCACGGTCCCGGACCACAAGCGGTACGCGCTCGAAGGGGGAGCCGATGCGCCGTCTGGCAATCCTGCTGCTCGCCGGCATCCTGCCGGTTCTCCCGGCCCGGGCATCCGCAGACACGCAGGAGGCGCAGGGCAGGGCCCTGGCCGAGCAGCACTGCGCCTCCTGCCACGCCATCGCGGGCGCCGGGCCGAGCCCGGTGGGCGACGCGCTGCCCTTCAGCCGGCTCTCCGAACGCTACCCCGTCGAGAACCTGGCCGAATCCCTTGCGGAAGGGATCCTGGTCGTCCACCCCAACGTGAAGATGCCGGAATTCGAGTTCAGCCCCGAGGATGTGGAGGCGCTGCTCGCCTATCTGCGGTCGGTGCAGCGCTAGGAGCGCACGGCGCAGCGCCTGGGGCGCGCACGGGATGGTGGTTTCCGGCGGTCCAGACAGATACGCGGCATTCGAGCGAATTCCGGGGTAGCTCATCGCCGCCGCTCCCCCGACCCTATGCAGCCACGGTAGAAAGCGTCGGCGTGATGCTCCCGTGGAGGTGGTGCCATGATCGTCGATCCCAAGCACCTCCTGGTCCGCCTGTCGATCGTCGTGGGCGGCGCGGTCCTGCCGGGGGCGGGCGGCCCGTCCCACATGCCGGGCACCGTCGCGCCCCCGCCCGATGGGGGCTGGCGAAGTCGACGCTGCCGCCGACGCTGAGAACGAAGGAGCGTTCCAGCCAAATTTCCGGGTGCAGGCCGGGCTGGCGCTGCCCGAGGCACTCCCGGGAGCCCTGCCGAGGCCGGGCGCGGGCTGGCCAGACGCCGCGGAGATGACGGCTGTCCTCGAAGGCGCGCCCGATTCCCGAGGCAGAGGCGTGCCGGATGCCGTTCCACGAGGTCCCGCCGCTGAATCCGGGAGCGTCGCCGCCCCGGGGATCGCCTTGCCGCCTCCCCTGGATCCCTTCGCCGGGACCCTGGGCGCCGCCCTGTCCGCGGGACCCGGGGCCGGCATCGCCCAGGGCTGGTGGACGGGCGGCGACCGATCTCTGGCGCCGCTGCCCGGGCAGACCGCCGCGCCGCCGACGGTTTCGCCGCGTTCCGTCGGCGGCGCGAGCCGTCCGGATCCTGCGGATCCGGCGCCGGGGCCGTCTCCCGGCGGGCCCGGCGGAATGCCCGGGGATCTGTCCTCTGGAGCGCCCGCGGATGTCCCCGCGCATGCTTCGACCGGCGATCTCCCCGACATTCCCGCGGGACTGCCGGCAGCCCTGCTTGGGCCGGTCGTCTGGACGCCGCCGGCCTGGGCGGCGCCGGGAGCGCCCGGCAGCGGATGGCCGGCCGGGAGCCGGGATCCCCTTCGTCCCGGATCGGGAGCGGGGAGCGACGGCGGCCCCGCGGCCCCGTTGGACGGGACCGCGGGGCCGGTGGTCATCGCCGAGCCGGTCCCGTTGCTGCTGACGCTGACCGCTGCCCTCGCGGGGCTGCTGGCGATCAGGCGGCGGTACCGGAGGGCCAGAGCGCCCAGAGGATGAGCGCTGCCGCGGCCAGCCAGGCCGCGATGATGGCGGCCGCGCCGGCCCGGCTGACCGGCCGTTCCGCGCGGCGCATGGCCTCGGTCCGGAACTCGGCCATCAGCAGGGGCGGCACGAGCCGCACGGCCAGGGCGATGCCGAGCGGAACGATCAGCAGGTCGTCGAGATAGCCCAGGACCGGAACGAAGTCGGGAATCAGGTCGATGGGCGACAGGGCATAGGCGGCCACCAGCGCGGCCGCGACCTTCGCCGGCAGCGGCACCCGCGGGTCGCGCGCCGCGAGCCAGAGGGCAATGGTGTCGCGCCGGACCAAGGCGGCCCAGCGGCGCAGCTGTTCAAGCGGACCGCTCATCCCGCCTCCAGGATTCGCCTTCAAGGCGTCAGACCGAATAGAGCGCCACCACCCGCCGGTCCGGGCGGATCAGGGCCAGGGCCGGTGGGCCGCCGCGCACGCGCCACGGCGCGTCGGCTCCGGCGTCGACGGCGATGCCGGGCACCTGCAGCCGGTCGCGCAGCGCCCGGGCAAGCGAGGCCTCCTGGGCGGGATCGCACTGCCCCACCGGCAGGATCAGGTGGCGCAGCCCGATCTCGGCATTGCCGGGGGGCACGCCCGCGAAGGCCGCCGCGGGCAGGCGTGCGCCGCCGCGCCAGGGACCTATGCGGCCCGGCATCCGCCAGGGCCCGTCATAGGGCCGGTCCGCGGATCCCGCCATGGGCAGGGTGCGGGATTCCAGCGCCGTCGCCTCGGCCAGGCGGCGCGCCAGGAAGGGCAGGCGGTCGGCGATGCCCAGCACGAGCGTGCGCACCGCCACGCTGGCCCGGCTGCGCAGGCCGAGATCCGGAAGGTCCGGGAAGGCGCCGCGGCGCACGGCTTCCGTCGTGGCGCGCTGCTCGCGGTCGTAGTCGTCCAGCAGCGCCGATCCCCGGGCGTGGCCCTGGGCCGCAAGGGCGAGCCGCCACCCCAGGCGCCAGGCGCCCATGAGCCCGAACTGCTGATGGGCGCCCCCCGCCGCGTCGATCGTATTGGCGGCCTCGCCCGCCAGCAGCCAACGACCGCGCCGGAAGCGCCGGCTGTGCAGCGCGCGCTGGCGCGCCGGGTGGCTCCAGAGCACCCGCCGGACGGCAATGTCGGGGCGCAGCGCACGCACCAGCACGGCCATGCGCTGCGGCGCCACCGAGAAGCCTACCTTCTCGCCAGGGTTCACGCTGGTCAGGAAGCGGATACGGCGCGCGGCGAAGGGGAAGAACGCATGGGGCCGCACGCAGTCGAGCACCAGGCGCGAGCGGCCCAGGGGCTGGTCCTCGGTGGTCTCCAGGTCCGCCGCCAGGGCGTCCACGCCGAGGTCGTCGATCTCGACCGGAATGCCCAGCCAGTCGCGCAGCACCGCGCCTTCCGGACCGCAGGCGACCGCGTAGTCCGCCGCGATCTCGTACTCGCCCTCGGGGCCGCGGACGCGCAGCCCGGCCTCTCCGTCCCAGGACAGCAGGGCGGCGGGGGCGTGCCCGCGCCGGATCTCCACTAGGCCGGTCGCCAGCGCCGCGGCTTCCAGCAGCGCCTCGGCCTGGTGCTCCGGCAGGTCGAGCGCCTGGCCGTGCGGCGTGTCCGGCCGCGCATAGGGCAGCACCAGGCGCCGCCGGCCGCCGGACCAGAGCTCGTGTCCGCTGCGCCAGCTTCCCTGCCGGACGAAGCCCTCGGCGAGGCCGAGCCAGTCGAGCAGGTCGAGCCCGGGAGGCAGCCAGGCGAAGCCGCCCGAGGAGTTGCCCGCGGAGTTGTGGGGCCGCGCGGGGTCGCGGGTGAGGATGGTGGCCGGCACCCGGTACCGCGCGAGGATCACGGAGAGCGCCAGCGCGACCAGCCCGCCGCCGACGATCAGGACCCTGCCCATGGAGTGGGCCTCCGGATGTTCCGCCAAGGCTTGCACGGACAACGGACGGGCCGGGCGGGTGTTCCGGATCGCTCCGTCTTCGTGCCCGCGGCCCAAGGCGAAGGCGCGGCATCGGGCGCTGGGGGCCGTGCCTTCGGCGCCCGGGCCGCGCGTTCAGCGGCCTTCGCGCCGCCAGGCCGCGAGCAGCCCGCCCAGGACGAGCAGCAGCACCAGGCCCCCGGGGACCAGCGGCGTTTCGGAGATCCCCGTCACCACGTGATCGCCATTGGCGCGCAGGCCGATCCAGCTCCGGCCGGACTGGTCGCGGTCCGGGCG
Source organism: Arenibaculum pallidiluteum (assembly GCF_017355985.1). Lineage (GTDB taxonomy): Bacteria > Pseudomonadota > Alphaproteobacteria > Azospirillales > Azospirillaceae > Arenibaculum > Arenibaculum pallidiluteum. The sequence continues at coordinate 140,204 of NZ_JAFIQU010000015.1, read as the reverse complement.
CGTGCGGCGGATGTCGAGGCCCGACAGGTCGGCAAGCCACAGCATGCCGCCTCCCGTGGCCTCGGCCACCGGGCGCATGCGCTCCTCGGTGGTGCGCATGTCGGCGAGCTCCGGCGGGTTGGCGGCGCCCACCACGGCCAGGGCCGTGCGCTCGCCGTCGGTGACGCGGTAGATGCCGGGCTCCTGCGCCAGCACGGTGGCCACGTCCGCCCCGGACCCGTTGTCCTGCAGGGCGACGGCCTCGGTCCGGCCGGACGGCGTCGTCAGCTCGATCCCGCGCGGGTCGGGCTGCAGGGACCTGCGCTCGATGGTGATCCGGTTGCCGTCCACCTTGGCCCGCAGGTCGTTCTCCTCGAGCTCCGGCTCCTTCATCAGCCAGTGGGCGAGGCGCCTCAGAAGCTCGGCCTGGGGGCCGCCACCCTCGAAGCCGCGCGACCACAGCCAGACATGGTCCGACATCAGCTGGGCGACGCGTCCCTTGCCGACGCGGTCGAGGATCATCAGCGGCCGCCCCTCGGCGCCCTCCATCACCACCTGCCCGCGGTCGGCGATCACCTCGACCTGGCGCAGCCAGCGGCCCCAGCTCGGCTGCCCGTCGGGGCTGTCGCCGGGCAGGCCCGCGGTGACGGGATGGCGCCGGCCGACGCCGCTGACCACGGGACGGAAGCCCTCCTCGATCACCTGCCCGGTCGGCTCTCCCGGGAGCACCTCGCCCAGCGGCGTGCGGAAGAGGGAAAGGGGGGTCGCGAAGCTCGGCCCGCCGGCTTCCAGCAGGGCACCGCCATTGCGCACATATTCCGCGATGTTGCCGAGATAGAGGTTCGGCAGGACGCCGCGCCGCTGGTAGCGGTCGAAGATCACGAGGTCGAACTCCGAGAGCTTGACCTCGAACAGCTCGCGGATCGGGAAGGCGATCAGGCTCAGCTCGCGCACGGGCGTGCCGTCCTGCTTCTCGGGCGGGCGCAGGATCGTGAAATGCACGAGGTCGACCGCGGGATCGGCCTTCAGCAGGTTGCGCCAGGTGCGCTCGCCGGCATGGGGCTCGCCCGAGACGAGCAGCACGCGCAGCCGGTCGCGCACGCCGTTGACGACCACCGCCGCGCGGTTGTTGGCCATGGTCAGCTCGCTGGGCGCCTGCTGCACCTCGAATTCGAAGACGTTCTGCCCGCCGTGCTCGACGGTGAAGGTGAGCTGCTGGTCCTGGCCGACGGGCACGCGCAGCGGCCTCGGCGTGCCGCCGTCCTGGCGCACGGTCAGCACCGCCTCGGGCCCCTGGGCGGCGGGCATGTCGTCCACCCGCACGGTGATCACGACCTCCTTGCCGACGATCCCGAAGCCCGGCGCCTGCACGACGGCGATGCGCCGGTCGGCCTCCTCGCGCGTGCCGGTCAGCAGGGTATGGATGGGGCCGCGGTCGCGGGGCGGCTCCCCGGGGACGTCGTGGACCTGGCCGTCGGTGATCAGCACGGCACCCGCGAGGCGCCGGCGCGGCACGTCCGATGTGGCGCGGTCCAGCGCCTCGAACATCCTGGTCTCGGTCAGCGAGGCATCGGCGCCGCCGACCCGGGCGACCCGAAGCTCCAGGTCGTCCTGCCCGGCCAGGCGCGCCTGGATGTCGGCCAGCGCCTTCTCGGCCCTTGCCGCGCGGTCGCCGACCTTCTGGCTCGGGCTCTCGTCCACCAGGACCACGGCCACGTCCTTGATGGGCTCGCGTCGCTCGCTGATCAGCGAGGGGTTCACCAGCGCCAGCGCCAGCGCCGCAAGGGCCAGCGCGCGCCACCAGGTGCCCCGCGCCCGCCGGAACAGCGCCAGCAGCACCGCCAGCGCCGCCAGCCCCAGCAGCGGCGCCAGGATCGCCCAGGGCAGCAGCGGCGCGAAGGCGACGGTGGTTCCGTTCATTGGCCGAGCCGCTCCAGGATCGCGGGGACATGGACCTGATCGGCCTTGTAGTTGCCGGTCAGCACGTACATCACGAGGTTCACGCCGAACCGGTAGGCCATCTCGCGCTGGCGCTCCCCGCCGGGAACCACGGCGTTCAGCGGCCGGCCGCTGCCGTCGACGGCCCAGGCGCCGGCCCAGTCGTTGCCGCCGACCACCACCGAGGTCACGCCGTCGTTGATGCGGCCCTCGCGCGCCTCGACCCAGACCTCGCCGCCGGCATAGCGGCCGGGGAAGTCCTGCAGCAGGTAGAAGCTCTTGGTCAGCACGTGCTCGGGCGGGGCAGGGGCCAGCGCCGGGACGTCGAGGCCCTCGACCAATTCCTGCAGGCGGTCGCCGCCGGGGCCGCCGCCGGCGCCGAAGCGGCCGTCGCGCGTGTCGAACAGGATCATCCCGCCATTGCGCAGATAGGCGTTGAGCCGGCTGATCGCGTCGTCCGAGGGCCGCGGCTGGCTCGGCGAGACCGCCCAGTACAGCAGCGGGAAGAGGTTGAGCTCGTCCAGCTCCAGGTTGACCGCCATGGCGCCGGCGGTCTCGGCCGCCGTGCGCTGGTTCAGGACGCGGCTGAGCCCTTCGAGCCCGGCGCGCGTCATCTCGTCCAGGGCGCCGTCGCCGGTCACGACATAGCCCAGCCAGGTGGCGCCGGCCGCCTTGCTGGCGAAGGCCTCGGGGTCCTGGGCGCGGGCCTCGCCGGAAAGGACCATCGGCAGCGCCAGCAGGGCCAGCGCCGCCGCGGTGCTCGCCGCGGTCGTGGCCTTCGTCGCCGGGCGGCGCGCCCGCACCCGGCTGCCGCCGAGAAGGCCGCGCAGCAGCAGCGCCAGCACCAGGTCGAACACGGCGAGCGCCAGCGCGATCCCGAGCAGCCAGGGCTGAAGCGGCGTCTCGCCCCGCTCGGCATAGCCGGTGCGGGAGACGCCAGCCGGCAGCCCGCGCAGCATGTCCAAGGTCGTCACCTTCGTCGTCAGGTTCAGGGCCCGGCGCGCTTCGTCCGTGCCGTAGAAGCCGGGAGGATGCCGCGGCCCCAGAGCATCCGGACCGAACTCGCGGGCCGGCAGGGGGAATACGGTGCTGGGCGGCGGGATCAGCCGCCCGAGCCCGTCGAGCACCTCGACCGGCTCCAGCGTGCCGCTGCCCACGCCCTCGGCGACGCCGGCGCTGAGGGCGGTCACGCGCTGGAGCATCTGCACGAAGAGCCCCGACAGCGCCAGGTTCGACCAGTCCGGATTGGCGGTGGTGTGGACCAGCACGATCCGGCCCTCGCCCTCGCGCGCGGCGGTGACCAGGGGCGTGCCGTCGGACAACCGCGCCCAGGTGCGCTCGGCCAGTTCCAGGGTGGGCTCGGCCAGCACCTGACGGGCCACCGTCACGTCCGGGGGGACCGGCAGCCCCGCGAAGGGGCTCTGCTCGGGGAAGGGGGCCAGGGGCAGCGGATTGCTCCAGGACAGGGCGCCACCCAGCGTGCGGTCGCCGACGCGCAGCCGCGCGGGAACCAGCCTGTCGGCGTGCTGCGCGAGCCGCGGCCCCGCGAAGCGGACCAGCACGCCGCCACGCCTGACCCAGGCCTCGATCCGGTCGGCCTCGGTGTCGGTCAGCGCGCCGACATCGGCCAGGATCAGCACGGACAGGTCGCGGCCCAGCAGGTCGCCGACCGTTCCGCGCCGGACCTCGCTGAAGGGAGAGAGCGCGCGGTCGAGATAGTAGAGGTCGTTGAGCAGAGGCTGGTCCGAACCCTCGGACCGACCGGCGACCAGGCCGACCGGGCGGCGGCGCCAGCGCTCGTCCAGCAGGACGGTGCCGCCGGCGGTGCTCTCTCCCTCGATGCTCAGGCGCGCGACCTCGTTGCGCAGCTCGGCCGGCAGCTCCAGGCGCAGCTCGGCGTCCTTGCGGCCCTCGCCGAAGGCCGCGGTCTCGCGCGCCAGGATACGTCCGTCGCCGCCCGCGGCGCGCACCGTGACCGGCTCGGACGGGCCGGGAGCCGCACGCAGGACGCGCGCGGTCAGGCCCGCGCCCTCGACCGAGGGGGGCAGCAGCAGGCGCGGCAGGCCCCCGGCGGCCTCGGCCAGCACCTCGGCCCCGCCCAGCCGCTGCAGCGTCTCGGCCAGCTCGGCCGCCTCGGGCCCGTCGAGCCCGTCGCTGAGCCACACCGCATAGGCCGAGCCCTGAAGCTGCAATTTGCGGATGCTCTCCAGGGCGGCGCGGCGATCCGAGGGCCAGGGCCGCGGCTCCAGCGTCTGCGCCAGGCGCCGCGCCTCGCCCGCCCGCACGGGGCCGATCGCCCCGGGCGGCTCGCCGCCCGGGGCGGCCGCGGTGGGCACCAGCACGACGGGCCGCCCGGCCCGGTCGGCGCCGTCCAGCAGGTCGCCCAGAGTGCGCTGGCGCGCCGGCCAGTCGCGACCCGAGCCCCAGCCGTTGTCCACCACCAGCACCAGCGGCCCGGTGCCGGGCGGCGCCGTGCGCGGGTTCAGGACCGGCTGGGCCAGCGCGAGGATGGCGATCCCCGCCAGCACCAGGCGCAGCAGCAGCAGCCACCAGGGCGTGCGCGCAGGCGTCTCCTCGCGCGAGATCAGGTCGCGCAGCAGGCGGATCGCCGGGAAGCGGATCACCCGCGGGCTCGGCGGGGTCAGCCGCAGCAGCCACCAGAGCACGGGAAGCACCAGCAGGGCCGCGAGGACCCAGGGTGCCATGAAGGCGAGGGGGCCGAGCGACAGCATCTTCTCACCCCACCGGCTGCTGGGAGACGGCGCCATAGAGGGCCAGGAGGGCCGATTGGGGCGGCCGGTCGGTGCGGTGCACGGCGTAGCTCCAGCCGGCTGCGCGGGCCAGTGCCGCAAGTCCCGCGCGGTGCGCCTCGAGCCGCTCGCGATAGGCCGCCCGCACGGCCTCGACCCGGGGGACCAGCAGGTCCTCCTCGCCCTCGAGCCCGGCGAACTCGACCCGCCCGTCATAGGGCAGCGTCTCCTCGGCCGGATCGAGCACCTGCAGAAGGTGTCCGCGCAGGCCACGCGCCGCGAAGCTGGAGACCACGCGGTGGATGTCGGGCAGGGGGGAGAGCAGGTCGCCGGCCAGCATCAGCATGGCATGGCGCGGCAGCGGGGCCGGGCTGGGCAGCCCGTCGCCGCCCAGGCCCGGGCCTGACAGCGTCATCGCCATGCGGGCAAGGGCGAAGCGGTTGGTGCCCGGCGGCTGCCCGCCGCCCAGCAGCGCCACGCGCTCGCCGCCCCGCGCGAGCAGGACGGCCAGCGCCATCACCAGCAGCTCGGCGCGCTCGCGCTTCGTCGGCAGCCCGCGGTCGGAGCGCCAGTCCATGGAAGGCGAGGCATCGGACCACAGCCAGGCGGTCTGGGCGGCCTCCCACTCGTTCTCGCGCACGAAGACGCGCTGGGTCTTCGCTGATTGGCGCCAGTCGATCATGGTGCTGGCGTCGCCGGGCTCGTAGCGCCGGTACTGCCAGAAGGTCTCGCCGGTGCCGACGCGGCGCCGGCCGTGGACGCCCTGGGCTACAGTCGCGGCGACCCGCTCCGCCGCCACCAGCAGCGGGGGAAGGGCCGAGGAGAGCGCCTCTGCGCGCTGCTGGGCGCGGAGGGCTTCGGCGGCGACCGGGGCCGGGGTCTGGCTCATGCGGGGCGTTGCGTCCTCAGGACAGGGGCGCGCAGATGCGGCCGATCACGTCGTCGAGGGTCACGCCCTCGGCGCGGGCGCCGAAGTTCAGCGCCATGCGGTGCCGCAGCACGGGGCCGGCCAGCGCCAGCACGTCGTCCAGCGAGGGCGACAGGCGCCCTTCCATCACGGCGCGCGCCTTGGCGGCCAGCATCAGCGCCTGGCTCGCCCGCGGCCCCGGGCCCCAGGCGACGTGCGAGCGCACCTCGGCCAGCGAGGTCGTCTCGGGCCGGCCGGACCGCACCAGGGCGAGGATCCCCTCGACGACACTCTCGCCCACCGGGATGCGGCGGATCAGCCGCTGTGCCGCAAGCAGGTCCTCGGGGCTCATGACGGCGATGGATTCCTCGGCCTGGATGCCGGTCGTGGCCACCAGCATGCGCCGCTCGGCCTCGAGGTCGGGATAGCCAACGTCGATCTGCAGCAGGAAGCGGTCGAGCTGCGCCTCGGGCAGGGGGTAGGTGCCCTCCTGCTCCAGCGGGTTCTGTGTCGCCAGCACATGGAAGGGCTGCGGCAGGGCATGGTAGTGCCCGGCGACGGAGACGCGGCGCTCCTGCATGGCCTGGAGCAGCGCCGACTGGGTCCGGGGGCTGGCGCGGTTGATCTCGTCCGCCATCAGGAGCTGGCTGAAGACCGGGCCGGGAATGAAGCGGAATCCGCGGCGGCCGCCCTCGTCCTCCTCCAGGACCTCGGATCCCAGGATGTCGGCGGGCATCAGGTCGGGCGTGCACTGGATGCGCTTCTCGGCGAGGCCGAGCACGACGCCCAGCGTCTCGACCAGCCGGGTCTTGGCGAGGCCCGGCACGCCGATCAGCAGGACGTGGCCCCCCGCGAGCAGCGTGATCAAGGACTGGTCGATCACCTCCTGCTGGCCGAAGATCACGCGGCCGATGCTCGACCGGACGCGGGCGAGGCGGGAGCCGAGCGCCTCCACCTCGGACAGGAGCTGGGCGGGGTTTTCGGTGGTCTGCTCTGAGAAGGTCACGGGGAACGCTCTCCCGGATGGCGGCTGTTCAAGGCGGCGCAGGAGCGACCTATGTTAGGCCAGTGTGGCGAAAATGCGTCTCGCCCACCATGACAGTCGGATGCTCGATGCCGGAAAGCAAGCCGCGAGCGCAGGAGAAAATGCCGGGCCCGAACGCAGAAGAACAACGCTACCCCATAAGGATAGGCCGTGACGGGACTTGGTTCCACGAGGGCGGGCCGATCCGGCGCATGGAGCTGGTCCGTCTCTTCGCCGGCGTGCTGAGCCGCGACGAGGCGGGCGGGTACTGGCTCGCGACCCCCTACGAGCGCGGACGCATCGAGGTCGACGACCTGCCGTTCGTGGCCGTGGCCGTCGAATTCCACAACGAGGACGGGCATCAGGCCCTCGTCTTCCGGACGAACCTGGACCAAACTGTCGTCGCCGGGCCGGATCATCCGCTCGGTGTCGACCAGGATCCTGAAACCGGCGAGCCGCGGCCCTACATAGGCATCGGGCGTGGGCTGGAGGCCAGGATCGCCCGTCCTGTCTTCTACGAGCTGGTCGAACGGGGCGAGCGCAGGCAGGACGGAGCCGGGACAGAGGTCGGGATTTGGAGCAGGGGAACGTGGTTCACGCTGGGTCGCTTCACGGAGGATTGAACGGGCGGGATCTCCGCCGGAGGCTCGAGATGGCCCTGCGGCATCCGGACCGCCGCCCCGGGCTGCGGGGGGACCAGGACCTGAATCCCAGCATGGAGCCCATGCGGCCGGTGCTGCGCCCGGCCTCGGTGCTGGTGCCCCTGGTCGACCGCGCGGAGGGCGTCACGCTGATCTTCACCCAGCGCACCGCCCATCTGGCCGCGCATGCGGGGCAGATCAGCTTCCCCGGCGGCGGGCTGGAGGAGTGCGACAGCGACGAGATCGCATGCGCCCTGCGCGAGACGAACGAGGAGATCGGCCTGGAGGCCGCCCGGGTCACGGTCCTGGGCTGCCTGGACACCTACGTGACGCGCACGGGCTTCCGCGTGACGCCGGTGGTGGGTCTAGTCGAGCCGCCCTTCGCCCTGAACCCCGACCCCTTCGAGGTCGCCGAGGTCTTCGAGGTCCCGCTGGCCTTCTTCCTGGACCCCGCCAACCGCCGCCGCGAGAGCCGGAACCTCGGCGGGGTCGAGCGCTTCTTCTACGCCTTCCCCTACGGCGAGCGGTATATCTGGGGCGCCACGGCCGGGATGCTGGTCAATCTCTGCGACGTCCTCGACGGCGCGCCGGCGGCGTGAGCGCCGAGGGCACCCCGCTGCGCATCGACCTGCCGCCGGCGATGACGGCCGAGCCCGCGCGCCGGGTCCTCGCCGCGCTGGCCGCCGGCGGGGCCGAGGTCCGCTTCGTCGGCGGATGCGTGCGGGACGCGCTGCTGCGGCGGCGGCTGCGCGATGTCGACATGGCTACCGACGCCGAGCCCGGGCGTGTGATGGAGCTGCTGGCCGCCTCGTCCATCCGGGCGGTTCCCACGGGGATCGAGCACGGGACGGTCACCGCCGTGGTCGAGCACCACCCCTTCGAGATCACGACGCTGCGCCGCGACGTCGAGACCGACGGCCGCCGCGCCGTCGTCTCCTATACCAGCGACTGGCGGGAGGACGCGGCGCGGCGCGACTTCACCATGAACGCCCTGTCGCTGGCCCCCGACGGCTCGCTCTTCGACTATTTCGACGGGGTTGCCGACGCGCGGGCCGGTCGCGTCCGCTTCGTCGGCGAGCCCGAGCGGCGCATCCGCGAGGACGTGCTGCGGCTTCTGCGCTTCTTCCGCTTCCACGCCCATTACGGCCGCGGCGAGCCGGATCCCGAGGGCCTGGAGACCTGCGCCCGGCTGGCGCCCCTGCTGCCGACCCTCTCGGGCGAGCGGGTCCGGGCCGAGACGCTGCGCCTGCTGGAGGCTCCGGACCCTGTGCCGACCTGGCGCCTCATGGACCAGGCCGGCATCGTCGCGATGCTGCTGCCCGAGGCCCGGCGGATCGACCGGCTGGAAGGGGTCGTGCCCCGAACCTCGGATCCGCTGCTGCGCCTCGCAGCGCTGGTGGAAGGCGGCCGGGACGCGGCGCTCGCCCTTGCCGCGCGGATCAGGCTGTCCAATGCCGAGCGGGACCGCCTCGCCCTGCTGTGCGAGCCGCCCGTGGCGGTGGATCCCGCCATGGAGCCGCGCGCCCTGCGCCGCGCCCTGTATGCGATGGGGCGGGACGCGGTGGCGGACCTGCTGCGTCTCGCAGCCGCCGCGCCGGGCGCGGCCGACCCCGTTGAGGCACTGGCCCGGGCGGCCGCCTGGGAGCCGGTTTCCCTTCCGGTCGCCGGGCGGGACCTGATCGCCCGCGGGGTGCCCCAGGGTCCCGAGCTGGGCCGCGTGCTGCGCGAGATCGAGGCCTGGTGGACCGACAACGACTTCCGGCCGGACCGCGCGGCCTGCCTCGCCGAGCTGGAGCGCCGCCTCGGCAGCGGCGCGGCGCCTCAGGCCTCCTGACGGCGCGGGCGGTCGCCATGGCGAGGCTCGTCCCCGTCGGGCCGAGCATCGGAACGTCCTTCCGGCCGTCCCCCTGACCGTCCATCCTGCGGGCTGATCACCGCAGCGAGCTTCTGCGCGGCCTCGGACAGGAGCCCGGTCGCGCCTTCGCCGGCATCGCGCATGGCGTGGCCTGCGCCTGCGGCGGCATTCTGCGCCGGGCGCGTATCCGAGAGGATTCGCGCGGCATGCATCAGCGCGTCGGCGAGGACGGCGCGCCCCGTCGGCGAGTCGATGATGGACGCCAGCGGGATGCCGGACTTGCGCAGCGCCTTCGGCACCTTGATACCGGCGATCCGCTTCGGAATCGCGGCCTTCTTGCCCTTCTTCTTTGCCATCTCGGTCTCCGTGAGGGGTGGACCCACGGGTCACAACCCCTCACGGGAGCCGGCCGTTCCGCGGCCGCGAAGATCCCGGGGCCGGTCACGAGCCGGGGCGGATCGGACGGCGCCGTCCGATCCGCCCCGGCTTCAGGCCGCCCTGACGCCCGCGATGAACCGGCTTACGGCCGCGCGCAGGCGGTCGGCCTCCGCCGTCAGGGACTCGGCCGAGGCGAGGACCTGGGATGCGGTGGATCCGGTCTGGTCCGCGGCGCGGGTGACCGCGCCGATGCCGGCAGAGACCTCGCGGGTCGCCGCTGCGGCCTCCTGGACGTTGCGGCTGATCTCCTGGGTCGCTGCGCCCTGCTCCTCGATGGCTGCGGCCACCGTGGAGGAGATCTCGTTCATGGACTGGATGGTGCCGCCGATTCCCCTGATGCCGCCGACGGTCCCGGCGGTCGCCTGCTGGATCGAGCCGACCTGGGCCGCGATCTCCTCGGTCGCCTTCGCCGTCTGGGCGGCCAAGGCCTTGACCTCGCCGGCCACGACGGCGAAACCCTTGCCGGCCTCGCCGGCGCGGGCGGCCTCGATCGTGGCGTTCAGCGCCAGAAGGTTCGTCTGCGAGGCGATGTCCTGGATCAGGCCGATGACGTCGCCGATCCTGCGGGCGGCCTCGTCGAGGCTCACGATGTCCGCATTGATCCGCTCGGCCTCGCCGACGGCCTGGCCCGCGATCACCGAGGAGCGGGTGACCTGGCGTCCGATCTCTCCGATGGAACTCGCCATCTCCTCGGCCGCGGCCGCGACGGTCTGGACATTGGCGGAGGTCTGCTCCGACGCCGTCGCGGCCGAGCTGGCCTGGAGGTTCGTCTCATTGGCCAGGGCTGTCATGTCCCGGGCCGTCGCGGAGAACCGCTGGCACGCGACAGCGACGGTCTGGAGCAGTCCGTGGACGACCTGGTCGAACTCGTCGACGAGCGCCTCGATGGCCGCCGTCCGATGGGCGCGGGCGACCGCCTCCTCGCGAGCCTGGGCTTCCAGCTTCGCGCGTTCGATGGCGCCGACGCGGAACACCTCGACCGCGCGCGCCATGGCGCCGAGCTCGTTGCGCCGGTCGAGGTCGGCGAGGACGACCGACGTGTCGCCGGAGGCAAGGTCCTGCATCGTCCTCGTGAGCGACTGCAGCGGCCGTGCAAGGCTGCGAGCCACGGCCCAGACGCAGAGGCCCAGCACGATGGTGGTTGCGAGGATGCCGAGGCCCGCTTGCAGCAGGGCGTCGCGCATCTCGGCCTGGACGTCGTCGAGGTAGATGCCCGAGCCGACGATCCAGTCCCATGCCTTGAAGTGACGGACGAAGGAAATCTTGGCGACGGGCTCGTCGAACCCCGGCTTCGGCCAGGCATAGGGCACGAAACCGCTGCCGGTCTCGGTCGTGGCCTTCACGAACTCGCGGAAGATGTACGTGCCGGCGGGATCCCTGAAGCCGAGCATGTCCTTGCCCTCGAGCTCGGGGCGGACCGGGTGCATCACCATGACGCCGTTGGGGCGGTTGACCCAGACGTATTCGCCGCCGTCGAACCGCATCGCCCGCAGAGCCGCGAGCGCGGAGGTCTGCGCCTGCTCGGCGGTCAGCTCGCCACGGCGTGCCCGGTCCTCGTAGGCCGCGACAATGCTCATCGCGGAATCCACCGCCGACCGCGACATCCGCGCGCGGTCCTGCATGAGCTGGTCGCGCAGCGTCCAGCTACCCAGCGACGCGACGGCAAGTAACCCCGCGACAGCCAAGAGGGCCATGGCCCAGAGGCGCCGGTTGATACTGATGTTGCGCAGATTGTTCATCGACACCGCTACCTTCGCGTGCTTCTCAGGCGCGATGCAGTGTCACGATTTTATTAAAAATCTATATAGAGGCTACTAGCGAGGAGAGATCTTCCACTCACGCGTGAGGCGGCCCGCGCGAACCATCCCGCGCGGGCCAGGATCTCAACGGGCCAAAATCTCAGCGGGCCAGAATCTACTGGGTCAGAGCTCGCTCGACCACTGGGCGGGCTCGAACTCGTAGCCCCGCTCGCGCTGGCGGATGTGGCCGATTCCGGGGAAGGGAAAGTGATATCCCACCACCATCGCCCGGTCGGCGGCGACGCGGTCGAGCAGCCTGCGCCGGCTCTGCTCGGCCTGGGCCGCATCCATGTCGAAGACTGCGTGCCAGCCGGGATTCCTGACGAAGAGCGCGGGGTGGTTCGTGGTGTCGCTCAGGATCACGAGCTGCTGGTTCCCCGAGGCCACGGTGTAGGTGGTGTGGCCGGGGGTGTGGCCGGCGGCCGCCATGGCGCGCAGGCCGGCGACGTCGGCCTCGGCGCCATGGCGCCGGACGCGGTCGCCATAGGCAGCCATGGTGGCGCGCACCAGCCGGAAGTTGCCCTGCATGGCCTCGGGTGCCCGGGACAGGGCGCCCTCGTCCATCCAGAAGCCGTATTCGGCCTGCGGCACGAAAACCTCGGCCCGGGGGAAGACTGCCTTGCCGTCGGCCGTGGTCAGGCCGCCGATGTGGTCGCCGTGGAAATGGCTGATGACGACCGCGTCGACCTGGGCCGGGTCGATCCCGGCCGCGGCCAGGTTGCGCGCACCGTGGGCGGCCGTCGGGCCGGACTTGCCGCCGGTGCCGGTGTCGACCAGCACGGTGCGGCCGCCGCCCTGGACCGCCATGAAGGTGATGGGGATCGTCAGCGCCGCGGTCGGCATGTAGGCGTCGCGCAGCGCCGCCTCGACCTCCTGCTGGGGGGCGTTCCTGACGAAGCCCTGGAGCGGGCGCTGGAACTGGCCGTCCAGAATCCGGGTGACGACGAGGTCGCCGACCTTGATCCGGTAGAAGCCTGGGGCCTGGCCGCCGGGCGCAGCGGCCTGCTGGGCCAGCGCCGGCATGGGCGCGAGCTGGGCCATGGCCGCAGCGGCGGGGGCCGCAGCGGCGGCTGCGAGGGCGGCGCGACGCGAGATGTCCTTCATGAAGTTTCCTCCCGTTCCTGGCGAAGGGAGATAATGCGACAGCGCGCCGCCGGATCAAGAGGCGGCCGCACTGGCGCCCTGATCAAGATGAGGCCGCATTGGCGGCCGGGGCGCCGCGCAGGCTGGTCGGCACCAGCGCCTGGCAGGCGAGGCCGAGGCATGCGGCGGCGAGCGCGACCTGCACGAAGAAGACGAAGCCGAGCGCCAGGCCGAGCGCCAGCGGCGACGCCAGGGCCAGCAGGCCGTCGGGCGCGGCCGGTGCGCTGCCGGGCCCGCCTGGCAGGACGCCGGGCCAGCCGGCCATGTGCGCCACGGCGCCGGCCGCGAGCTGAAGCGGGAGATGGGCCAGGGCCAGCGTCGCGACCAGCCGCAGCCCGTTGCCCCGGGTCATGCGCCAGGCCGGGCGCAGGGCGCTCGGAACCGGCTGGTCGATGGCGATGGCGGCGCTGGCCGGCAGCATCCGGACCGCGAGATAGAGGCCGCAGGCCGAGAGCGCCACCGCGGCGCCCAGGCCGCCTGGGCCGCCGATCGCCTGCTGGACCGCGAAGGGCGCCGCCGAGGCGAGATAGGCCGCGGCGAAGATCCCCAGCGTCCTGAGCTCGCGGCCGCCGAAGCGCAGTGCGCCGTCGCGCCCGGGCGGCTCGGCCAGCAGTGCGATCCGCAGGGTGGCGATCCACAGGATGCTGGCGCCGATCGCATAGGGCACCGCGGGCAGCAGCGCCAGACCGGGCCGCGCCGCGATCCCGGCGGCGGCCAGCAGGCTGCCGAGGGCGAGCCAGGGCCAGCACAGCCTCAGGATGCCGCGCAGGCTCCCGAAGGCGAATCGGTATCCGTTCCACGCCGTCCCGAGCACGTCCAGCCGCGCCATGCCCCTCTCCAGGCCCTTGCCCACAGCGACCCTAGCGGCCGCTGCCGCGCGACGGGATCGGGCAGGGGGTGCGCAGGCGGCGCGCACGGGGGAGCCCGGAGGGGCGCGTCCGATCGGCGCCGCGGCCGCCCGAGGGGCGGGAGCCGGTCCCGGGCAGATCGTCCCGGGGAGGCCATCCTGGGCGGGCCGTCCCGGGGCCAGGGTTCAGGGCCAGCGGACCTCGGGCGGCAGCGACATCAGGATCGCCTCGACGTTGCCGCCGGTCCTGAGGCCGAAGACCGTGCCGCGGTCGTGGAGCAGGTTGAACTCGACGTAGCGGCCGCGGCGCACCAGCAGGTGCTCGCGCTGTTCCTGCGTCCAGGGCTCGTCCATGTGGCGCCGGACGATGCGTGGATAGACGTCCAGGAAGGCAAGGCCCACGTCGCGGGTGAAGGCGAAATCGGCGTCCCAGTCGCCCTGGAGGTTGTCGTAGAAGATGCCGCCGATCCCCCGCGGCTCGTTGCGGTGGGGCAGGAAGAAGTAGCGGTCGCACCAGTCCTTGAAGCGCGCGTAGTAGGCGGGGTCGTGCCGGTCGCAGGCGGCCTTCAGCGCGGCGTGGAAGTCCGCCGTATCCGCCGCGTCGGGAAAGGCCGGGGTCATGTCGGCGCCGCCCCCGAACCAGGCGGTCGAGGTCACGATGTGGCGCGTGTTCATGTGCACCGCGGGCACCAGCGGCGAGCGCATATGGGCGACGAGGCTGATCCCGGAAGCCCAGAACCGGCCGGTCTCGGCGGCGCCGGGGATCTGCTGGCGGAACTCGGGGCTGAAGGTGCCGTGCACGGTCGAGACGTTCACGCCGACCTTCTCGAAGACGCGGCCGCGCATGATCGACATCACGCCGCCGCCACCCTCGCCGCCCTCCGGGTCCGGCCGGGTCCAGGCCTTGCGCTCGAAACGGCCCGGCGCCAAGGGCCCGTGGGGGCCGCCGGACAGGTCGTCCTCAATCCGCTCGAAGGCCGCGCAGATCCGGTCGCGGAGCTCGGCGAACCAGGCGCTGGCGCGTGCCTTGCGGTCCTCTTCGGTCGAAGCTCTGTCTGCGGTCATGGGCGTTCCGGCGCGGCGTGGCGTGTCTGGCGGAGGGCCTCACCCAACACCATGGCGGCGGCCAGCGCAACGTTCAGCGAGCGCATGCCGGGACGCAGGGGAATCGCGACCCGCGCATCGGCCGCGGCATGCACGGCTTCTGGCACGCCCGCGCTCTCGCGGCCCAGCAGCAGCACGTCCCCTGGCGCGAAGGCGAAGTCGAGATAGGGCATCGCCGCCCGGGTGGTCAGCAGTACGATGCGGCCCGGCGGCTCTGCGGCGAAGCGCGTCCAGGAGGCATGGCGGCGCAGGTCCAGCCCGTCCAGGTAATCCATGCCGGCCCGGCGCAGCCGCCGGTCGTCCAGCACGAAGCCGCAGGGCTCGATCACGTGCAGCGGGACGCCGAGGCAGGCCGCGAGGCGCATAAGGGCGCCGGTGTTCTGCGGGATGTCGGGCTCGTAGAGCGCCAGATGTGGGGCCTCCGGCACCATCCGCCGTGCCTACCAGCAAGGGCCATGCCGCGGCAAGGTCCGAGCGTGGGGGCGCGGCATTTTGTCCATGAATCTAGTTCTTTCCAGAGTCTGGAACGAACTGTATACCCGTCCGGTCGCGGCAGACACGGTCGGGCCGCGCTGTACGCGCGTGCGGCCCCGGCGGCCGCAGCGGTCGTCCAGGTCGAGGGATCCAACTGGTCTCCCGCTGTCTCCCCGGCGGGCAGGCCGAGCAGTCAGAGAGAGAGCGTATGTCGGACACCACCCATCCGGTCGGGCCGGCCGGCCAAGGGGCGAGCGGGAGCGAAGGCGCCACGCGCCGCGACTTCCTGTATCTCGCCACCGCGGCTGTCGGCGCCGTCGGCGCAGCTTCCGTGGCCTGGCCCTTCATCGACAGCATGAACCCCGCGGCCGACACCCTGGCTCTGGCGTCCATCGACGTCGACCTGTCGCCCGTGCAGGTCGGCCAGGCCATCACGGTGACCTGGCGCGGCAAGCCGGTCTTCGTCCGTCGGCGCACCGAGGAGGAGATCCAGACCGCCCGCGCCGTGAACGTGAACGAGCTGCGCGACCCGCAGACGGACGAGCAGCGCGTGATCAAGCCGGAATGGCTGGTCATGGTCGGCGTCTGCACGCATCTCGGCTGCGTGCCGCTGGGCCAGAAGGCGACCGATCCCAAGGGTGACTTCGGCGGGTGGTTCTGCCCCTGCCACGGCTCGCACTACGACACGGCGGGCCGCATCCGCCGGGGTCCGGCGCCGGCGAACCTCCATGTCCCGGAATACCGGTTCCTGGACGACACCTCGATCCGCCTCGGCTAGGTCCGCAGGGGCCGACTGGAGTCCATCATGGCTGCCCAGCAGTTCAAGAATCCCGTGGTGAACTGGATCGATCGGCGCCTGCCGATCTTTACCATGATGCACCACGAGTACAACGAATACATGATGCCGAGGAACGCCAACTACTGGTGGAGCTTCGGCGCGCTGGCCATGGTCGTCCTGATCACGATGATCGTGACGGGCATCTTCCTGGCGATGAACTACACGGCGCACACCTCGATGGCCTTCGAGTCCGTCGAGCGCATCATGCGCGACGTGAACTACGGCTGGCTGCTGCGCTACATCCACATGAACGGCGCCTCGATGTTCTTCATCGTGGTGTACATTCACATGTTCCGCGGCCTGTATTACGGGTCCTACAAGACCCCGCGCGAGCTGCTGTGGATGATCGGCGTCGTCATCCTGCTGCTGATGATGGCGACCGCCTTCATGGGCTACGTGCTTCCCTGGGGCCAGATGAGCTTCTGGGGCGCCACCGTCATCACCAACCTGTTCTCGGCCTTCCCCTTCGTCGGCGATCCGATCGTGACCTGGCTGTGGGGCGGCTTCTCGGTGGACAACCCCACGCTCAACCGCTTCTTCGCGCTGCACTTCGTGCTGCCCTTCGTGATCCTGGGCGTGGTCATCCTGCACGTCGCGGCGCTGCACGTGACGGGCTCGAACAACCCGCTGGGCATCGAGCCGAAGGGGCCGCAGGACACGGTGCCGTTCAACCCGTACCTGACGGTGAAGGACGGCTTCGCGCTGGGGATCTTCCTGATCTTCTTCGCGGCCTTCGTGTTCTTCAACCCGAACTACCTCGGCCATCCCGACAACTACATCCCGGCGAACCCGCTGGTGACGCCCGCGCACATCGTGCCGGAATGGTACTTCCTGCCGTTCTACGCGATCCTGCGCGCGGTGCCGGACAAGCTCGGCGGCGTGCTGCTGATGTTCGGTGCGATCGCGGTGCTGTTCGTGCTGCCCTGGCTCGACACCTCCAAGGTCCGCTCGACCAAGTTCCGGCCGCTCTACAAGCCCTTCTACTACATCCTCATGGCCGACTGCGTGGTGCTGGGCTACATCGGCTCGCAGCCGCCCGAGGGCATCTACGTGCTGATCGGGCAGCTCGCGACGGCCTACTACTTCCTGCACTTCCTGGTGCTGACGCCGCTGATCGGCAAGATCGAGCGTCCGCGGCCGCTGCCTGCCAGCATCAGCGAGTCCGTCCTGAAGGGCGGCGGCCGCTTCCCGGCCGGCGCCACTGCCAAGCCCATGGAGAAGGCGTGATGCGTGCGATGAGGACGGCGTTCATCGCCGCGGGCCTGGCCCTGGGCCTCACGGGCGTCCTTGGCGTCCCGGGTTCCGCCCGGGCCGCCGAGGCGGTCCACCTGCCGGAGGTGTCCTTCAGCCACGAAGGCATCTTCGGGACCTTCGACCGCGGATCCGCCCAGCGCGGCTTCCAGGTCTACAAGGAGGTCTGCGCGGCCTGCCATTCCATGCGGCTGGTGTCGTACCGCAACCTCGCCGAGCTCGGCTTCAACGAGGACGAGGTGAAGGCGATCGCGGCCCAGTACGAGGTGACCGCGGGGCCGAACGACCAGGGCGAGATGTTCCAGCGGCCGGCCGTGGCGGCCGACCGGTTCAAGAGCCCCTTCCCGAACGACCAGGCCGCCCGCGCCTCCAACAACGGCGCGCTGCCGCCCGACCTGTCGCTGATGGCCAAGGCGCGCGTCGGCGGCGAGAAGTACATCTACGGGCTGCTGACGGGCTACGAGGAGGCTCCGGCCGAGGTGACCGTGCCGGACGGCCAGTACTACAACAAGTACTTCCCCGGTCACCTGCTGGGGATGCCGCCGATCCTGCAGCCCGACGGCGTGACCTATGCCGACGGCACGCCCGCCACGGTCGAGCAGATGGCGCACGACGTCGCCACCTTCCTGACCTGGGCGGCCGAGCCGAACCTCGAGGCGCGCAAGCAGATGGGCATCAAGGTGATCCTGTTCCTGCTGGTCTTCACGGGCATGATGTACGCCGTGAAGCGCAAGGTCTGGGCCGACGTGCACTGATCCCGGCCTCCGGGACGGAACTGCGAAGAGGGGCGCCGAGAGGCGCCCCTTTTTCATTGGCCGCCAGGGACTAAGCCGTTTTCCGCCGCGGCCGCGCGCTGCGGCGGGATGCCGGGCCATGTCTCGGCCCGTCGCAATGCGCCGTTGCTCCCGAGTCGCGATCTGCTGTACCGATCGAGACGGACCCGGCGCACCTTCTCGCCGTCCGGCTCCCCGCATCCCGCACAGCGCGAGGCTCCAATCTTGACTGGCCAGCCGGAGATCCTTGTCTCGCCGCACATCCTGCGTCCGACGGGCATCGTGTTCCAGATCGGGGTCGGCGACGGGGCCTGGAGCGAGGCCGTCGCGCCCATGGTCCCCGAGGGCGAGATCCACGCATTCGAGATGGACGCCGCCCGGCTCCGGACATTCTGTCGGCGCGCACGCGCGATCTCGTCCGGCGTATCGATCCTTACCCAGCTCCTGGACGGCCGGACGCCAGATGGCGCCCCGCCCCGGGCGTTCCTGGACGGCTACTGCCGGAGAATGGGAATTTCCCGCGTCTCCCTGCTGAAGATCGATGCTCCAGGGCATGAGCCATCCCTGCTCGCCGGTGCGTCGGACCTGCTGGCGCGGCGTGCCGTCGACGTCCTGCAGATCGCCGTCAGAAGCCTGGGCCCGGATGCCGACGCCGACCTGGCACGCGCGCTGAAGGGCCTGTCGGACCGCGGCTATCTCCTATGCGTGCCGGGTGCGGAGGCGCTCCGGGTCGTCGATCGCCCCGACGAGGTGATCGCGCCGGCCGGTCGTGTGGAGCTCCTGGCCTATGCGCCCAGGCTGCGCGAGTTCGTGCAGGGGACGCAGCGTGGCATGTTCGATTACTTCGAGCTGTTCAGGGATTTCGGGATCGCCCCCAGGGGCGTCGTGCATGTCGGCGCGCATCACGGCGAGGAGTACGACAACTACAAGCGGGCGGGCGTCTCCAGGATCGTCTTCGTCGAGGGGGATCCCGCGACCGCGGAAAAGCTCAGGGCGCGATTCGGTTCGCATGGAGACGTGACCTGCATACAAGGCCTCGTCTCGTCCCGGGAGGAGCGGGTCGTCTTCCACAGGACGAGCTCGTCGCAAAGCAGCTCGATGCTTCCGCTGAAGGAGCATCTCAGCATCTATCCCGGCATCACCGAGACCGCGACGATCGAGCTCGACGCCAGTCCGCTGCCCCGGATCCTGGAGCGGAACGGAATCAATCCGTCAGGTTTCAATGTGCTGGCCATCGACGCCCAGGGCGCCGAGCTGCTGGTTCTGCGCGGCGCAGAAGATCTGCTGGGGCACTTCGAGGCCATCGTCACCGAGATAAACTACGAAGAGGTCTATGCCGGCTGCCCGCTGGTCGAGGAGATCGATACGTTTCTCGATGCGCACGGCTTCGAGCGTGCCCGCGAGACGACGCCCTACCATCCTGCCTGGGGTGACGCTCTCTACATCCGGCGCCGGCGCCTCTCAATGCGGACCCTGGGGTCGAACGGGCGCTTTGCGAACCAGATCTTCCAGTATTTCTTCCTGGCCCTGACGGCAAGGCTGGAGGGCTCCGTGGCCGAGGCCCCCGACTGGATCGGCGAGCGGCTGTTCGGCCTTTCGGCGCCGCGCCCCAGGGAAGAGTATCCAGTGCTGCGACAGGACATCCAGGCGACGAGCCCGGCGGACCTGCTCGCGGAGCTGCAGTCGAAGCCCAGGGAGAACTTCGACATCTGGGGCTACTTCCAGTTCCACACCAGCTTCTATGCACCCTACAAGGATCTGTTCCGAAGCACCTTCACCCCGGGTCCGGAGATCCGGGCGGCCCTCGAGAGGGCGCGGCGCTCGCGCCTCGACGGGGACGAGACCATCGTCGCATGCCATCTCCGGCGCGGAGACTATGGCTATGCCTTCTTCCACCTGACCCCGACGGAGTGGTACCTGGCCTTCCTGCGCAGGATCTGGCCGAGGCTGCACAAGCCGGTGCTCTACCTCGCGAGCGACGACATCGACCTGGTCGCGCCTGACTTCGCCGAGTTCGATCCGCTCACGAGCAGGGATCTCGACGTCACCGTGGAGGACGCGCCGTTCTACGTGGACTTCTGGATGATGTCGCAATGCGATGTCCTTGCCTGCGCGAACAGCTCGTTCTCGTTCGCCGCCGCAATGCTGAACGAACGCGCCGCCATGTTCGTGCGGCCCGACATCCGTGTCGGCGAGCTCGTGCCCTTCCTGCCCTGGAACTGCCCGGTGCTCTTCAAGGACAAGGTCTAGGGAGGGCGGCAGGCCGCGCTCAGAGCAGGAAGGCCCGCTCGCTGTGACGCGTCAGGGCCGTCAGGGTGACGGAGCGGGCGGCTTCGCAGCGGGCCTCGCGGGCCAGCCAGTCCAGCTCGGCCCGCGCCTCGTCCTCGTCGACATCGCGGTACCAGCACTTGACCCGGCCGCGCTGGCCGTCGCACCAGCGGTACCCGCGCGCCTTCAGCAGCGCCCGGTGCTCGTAGGGGCTGCCAAGCGCCCAGACCCGCGCCGTCGGGCGCCGCGCCCGCTCCAGCAGCGCGGACAGGGCCAGCCGGCGGCTCTCCGGCAGCGGCTGGGCGAGAAGATGGAGAAGGGCGAGGCAGTCGTCCTCGGCGCGGTGCGCGGCATGGAAGAAGCCGAGCCGGTAGGCGAGGTAGTCGAGCTTGGTGGAGGCGATGCCCTCGTCGGACCAGGGGATCTCGACATGCGAGCAGGCCCAGGGCTTGTCCTCGAAGGCGGGAATGCGCTCCTCGGCCCGTGGCCGATCGAAGCCGGCATTGTGCGCGATCACGAGCGATGCCCGGGACAGGATCGCCCCGACCGCGTCGTCGTCGATGCGCTGCCCGCGCACCATGGCGTCGGTGATGCCGGTCAGCCTCGTCACCTCGGGCGGAATCGGCCGGCCGGGATCCTCGTACCAGGACCAGCTTCCGAGCACGTCGAAGACGCGGCCGCACTCGACGCCGTAGCGGAACTCCACGAGCGCGAGCTGGATGATGGGATCCTCGGCTTCCAACCCGGTCGTCTCGGTGTCGATGATCAGCCCGGTGCGGGTCGTGCAGCCATCATGCTCGTGATAGCGCCGCTGCGGCTCGAACCGGCGCAGGACGACGTAGCGGCCGCTGGCCTCGATCCGGCGGGCGGCGGCTTCCAGATCCTCGTGCATCCCTAGCTCCGCGGCGCGACGGCCTCGACGGCTCGCGCCAGCGCGTCCAGGGCCGGGTCGCCCTCGTTCTCGATCAGCGCGCGGGCGGCGCGCAACGCGGCGGGGCCAGGGGGCCGGCCCGCCGCCACCATGGCGGCCAGCGCGTCGGCCAGCGCCCTGGCCTCGGCCGTGCCGGCGGCGGCCTCCGCGCCGTCCGGCGCCGCCGCAGCCTCGGAGGCCACCCCGGCTGCCACCCCGGGGGGCACTTCGATCTCGATGGGGTGGCCGGTCGGATCCTCCCAGTCGGCCGGGGCGCCGCGCCGCCGGAACGAATTCCGGAGGAGCGAGCGCAGCCCTTCGCCGGCCTGGGAGGTCCGGCCCTCCTGCCAGGCCGCCAGCGCGGCGGCGACCAGGGCCATGGCCGGCTGGAACCGGGCGTGGCGGCGGACCACGACCGCGGCCTCGACGCCGTTGGAATAGCGCGACGGCCCCTCGCTGATATAGGCCGCGTAGCCGGCGCTCCGATCGCTGCCGGCGAGCTTGCCGACGACCATCTCCGCGATGACCTCGCTATCCGTTGCGCTCTCGCGGGCGACCGTGATCCGCAGCAAGGGGTCTCTCCCATCCATGGCGTCGTGCGTAACGGCACAGGCCTACACCAGATGCAGGCCGGGCGAAGCGACATCTCGCGGCTTCGCCGCCGAAACCGCGGGGCTGTTGCGGATGTGCAAGGATCCCCGCCGGGCGGCCTTCGTACGGGGTACGTTGACCGCCGCCGCCGGCTTGGCCAGGATCGCGGTCCCGAAGCCGCGACGAGGAGGCCGCCATGAAGCCGCAGCAGGTGCTGGAGTTCTGGTTCGGCGAGCGGGCGCGCACGATGTGGTGGGAGAAGTCCGACCGGTTCGACGCCGAGGTGCGCGCCACCTTGGGCGCCGCCCATGCGGAGGCCGCCGCGGGCGCGCTGGACGACTGGCGCGAGGCGC
This sequence comes from Arenibaculum pallidiluteum, assembly GCF_017355985.1. Taxonomy (GTDB): domain Bacteria; phylum Pseudomonadota; class Alphaproteobacteria; order Azospirillales; family Azospirillaceae; genus Arenibaculum; species Arenibaculum pallidiluteum. The sequence continues at coordinate 118,321 of NZ_JAFIQU010000015.1, read as the reverse complement.
CGGAGCCGTGCCTCGCCCTCGTGATCCTGCTGGACCAGGTGCCCCGGAACATTCACCGCGGGACGCCGCGCGCCTTCGCGACCGACGCCCAGGCCCGCGCCGTCACGCGCATCGCGCTGGACCGCCGGTTCGATGACGGCTTCGATGTGGACCGGCGCATGTTCCTCTACCTGCCCCTGGAGCATTCCGAGGACCTCGCCGACCAGGAGCTGCTGGTCGATCTCGTGCGCACGCGAATCGGCCCCGGCATGTATCTCGACTATGCGGTGCGCCACCGCGACATCATCCTGCGCTTCGGTCGCTTCCCGCACCGCAATGCCATTCTCGGCCGCGCCAGCACCGAGGACGAGGTCGAGTTCCTGAAGCAGCCGGGATCGAGCTTCTGATGGCGGCCCCCATCCCGCGCATCGACCACACGCTTATCGGCGTCCCGGACCTGGAGGCGGCGCGCGGCGCGTGGGAGCGGCTGGGCTTCGCCGTCACCCCGCGGGGGCGGCACATCGGCTGGGGGACGGCGAACTACTGCGTGATGTTCCCCGACGACTACGTGGAGCTGCTGGGGATCGTCGACCCCACCCAGTTCGTCAACCGCCTCGACCTTTTCCTGGAGCGCCGCGGCGCGGGGCTGATGGGCCTGGCCTGGGGCATCGACGATGCCGCGGCCGTGCACGCCGCGCTGGCGTCCGCGGGCCTTGCCGAGCCGCCCAGGGCGCTGGCGCGGCTGCTGGAGCTGCCCGAGGGCGACGTGATGCCCCGGTTCGAGCTGGTGCCGCTGGCATCCGGGGCGACGCCAGCCCTGTCGAGCTTCTGCTGCCGGCACCTGACGCCCGAGCTGCTGCGCCGGCCGGAATGGCAGGAGCACCGGAACGGGGCTGTCGGGCTGGAGGGCGTCACGGTCGCCGTCGCCGACCCGGACGCCCTGGCAGCGGCCTATTCGATCCTGTTCGGCCCGGATGCCCTGCATGCAACGCCCGGGCGCCTCGATGTCCGGGTGGGGCCGCACGCGCTGCGCTTCCTGACGCCGGACCGGCTCCGCCGGCGCTATCCCCAGCTCGTGCCGCCGGCGGAGCTTCCGGCCCCGCTGGTCATGACGGTGCGCGTGACCTCGCTGGAGGCGACCGGGGCCTTCCTCGCGGGGCGCGGCATCGGGCAATGGCAGGGCGCGGGGCACAGGATCGTCGTGCCGCCGGACGAGGCGACCGGCGTCGTGCTGGAGTTCGCCGAGGGCTGACGCCTTTCAGGCTCAGCTCCCTGCGGTCCAGCTCCGTGCGGCTCAGCTCTCTCCGGCTTCGGGCATCGGGGGAAGGGTGAAACGCAGCGGCAGGACGCAGCGCACCGTGGTGCCCGCGTCGACGTCGCTGTCCAGCTCGACCGTGCCGCCGTGCAAGCCGATGAAGCTCCGGACCAGCGAAAGGCCCAGCCCGGCCCCGGGCTGGCGCGCCTGCGGGTTCGCGCGCTCGAAGCGCTCGAAGACGCGGTCCTGGTCGGAAGGCGGGATGCCGATGCCGGAGTCGCGGACCCAGAGCACCATGGCGTCCGGCCTCCGCTCGGCACCCAGGGCGATGCGGCCGCCCGCGGGCGTGAACTTGATCGCGTTGCTCACCAGGTTGAACAGGGCCTGCTTCAGGCGCTTCTCGTCGGCCTCGAAGCTGCCGGGGTCCGGGTCGCCTTCGATGGCGAGCTCTAGCTGCTGCTTGCGGGCCCAATCGCGGGTCAGGCCGGCGACACCCTCCAGCAGGGCGCGCACGTCGACGGGCTGCCGCTCGAGCACCAGGAAGCCCGCCTCGACCGTCGCCAGGTCCAGGATGTCGTTGATCAGCAGCAGCAGCCGGTTCCCGCTGTCGAGCACCGCGAGGCAGTATTCCATCTGCCGCTCGTTGAGCTCGCCGAAATACTGGTTCGAGAGGATCTCGGCGAAGCCCATGATCGCGTTGAGCGGAGTCCTGAGCTGGTAGGAGACGTTGGCGATGAACTCGGACTTCAGCCGGTCCGCAGCCTCGAGCGCCGCGTTGCGCTCGCGCAGCATGTGCTCCACCCGGCCGCTGTCGGTGACGTCCAGGAAGCTGTTCAGCACGGCGCCGTCGGGGAGCGGCACGTTGGAGAAGGCGATGATGGTGCCGTCGGCGCGCGCGATGCGGCCTGACCGCGCGGCGCGGTCCAGGGTGGCGCCGACCAGGTCCTCCTTGAAGCTGTCCCAGTCCGCGCCGTAGTCGAAGAAGGGGCGCATGCGCTCCACCAGCTCGACCACGTGCGGCTCGCCGCGCAGCGTCTCGGCCGGCAGCTTCCAGATGCGGGCATAGGCCGGGTTCGAGAGCTTAAGCCGGCCGTCGCCGCCGAAGACGGCGATGCCCTCGGCCAGGTTGTCCAGCGTCTCCTGCTGAACCGCCATCAGGGTGTTGTAGGAGGATTCCAGCGCCAGGGCGTTGGTCACGTCCTCCATCACGAACATCAGGCCGCCCAGGGGATGGGGCACCACCAGGACCCGCAGCGTCGTGCCGTCGGGCAGGTGCATCAGGTCCTCGGTGGCGGACATCAGCGTCGTGAACAGGGCGAGCTGGTCGCGCTTGTAGGCCCGGAAGTCGGCATATTCTGGCAGTCGGCGGCGGGCCCGCAGGTCCTCCATGATCTCGCCGTATGTGGGCCCGGCCTCGATCCAGGACTCCTCGAATCCCCAGAGCCGCTGATACGCCTGGTTGTGGAAGCGCAGCCGCGTGTCGGACCCGAAGATCGCGATGCCCGAGCCCAGATGCTCGAGCACCTCGGCATGGGCGGACTGGTGGCGCTCCAACTCGTTGCCGAGCTGCTCGACCCGGGTCAGGTCCAGGGCGTAGCCGACCACCAGCGGCGGCGCCGTGTCGGGCATGGGCAGGGGCGCCTCGGTGATCTCGATCAGGTGGCGCGCGCCCGACATCACCACGTGCTGGGTGCGCGACTGGGCGATGCCGCTCTCGCGGGCCTGCTCGGCCAGGGCGCGGCCCTCGGCGGCGCCGAGCTCGCGCTGCTCCTCCATCACCGCGGCCTGGGGCAGCTCGACGGCCTTCGCATAGGCGCGGTTGCACCAGGCCAGCGTCAGGTCCGGCCGGCGCAGCCAGACCGGACAGGGCACGACGTCGAGCGCCATGCGCAGCTCGGCCGCCAGCCCCTCGGCCAGGGCCCGGCCCTTGGACTGGCGCTTGATCTCGCCCGCCACCGCCGACAGGTCGCGAATCCAGAGAAGGTCGAATCGCTCCTCGGCGGGGCCGCGCACCTCGCCGCGGGTCCCGGTGATCTGGAGGACCCGCTCGCCCTCGGCGGTCGAGACAAGGATCTGGAAGCCCTGCGCGGTCTGGCGCAGCCGCCGGAAGGCGCCATGCAGCGCCGCCGCGTCGCTGGGCGCCAGCGCCGTCTCGACCTCGTCGAGCCCGGAGCAGCGCTCGATTCCCAGCAGGCTGCAGAAGTTGGGAGACTGGGTCTGCGTTCCGGCGGTGCTCCAGCCGCACCAGGCGTCGGGCATGGCGCCCACCAGCGCCTCGAGCCGCGCGGCATGCGCGCGCTGATCCTCCAGCTCCGACTCGGCCCGGGCCAGCCGGCGCTGCTGGAACCAGACGCCGAACACGGCGCAGAATGCCAGGACTAGGACGGCGGCCGTGCCCAGGGCACCGTCGCCGGAATGGGGCATCGCCATGGCAACGACGAGCAACAGAAGCGCCGCCGCCCCCGGCCAGTATCTCTCGGCCAGCGTCCTCACGTTGCCCGGTCGTCTCCCTCGCCACGGCACTGCAGGGCGCGTGCCCGGCACCATTTCGGCAGCAGCCTACCCCTTGGTTAATACGTCACGGTGATGCGGGGGGGAAGGGAAAACCCCTCGGACGCGTCGGTCTCAGCGGCGCGCGAGGTCGCGGGTCAGCCGGTCCAGTGCTTCCAGGGTCGCCTCGCTGACGTGATGCTCGATGCCTTCGGCGTCCTGCTCGGCGGTTTCCTCGTCGATGCCGATGGCGCGCAGGAACTCCAGGACGATGCGATGGCGCCGCCGCGCCTCGTCCGCCATGCGGCGGCCGGCATCGGTCAGGAAGATTGCGCGGTACGGCCGGCTCTCCACCAGGCCCTCGCGCAGCAGGCGCTGTACGATCTTGGACGCCGTCGGATGCGAGACGCCCATGTGCTCCGCCAGATCCACCAGGCGCGCCTCGCCATAGGCGCCGATCAGGTCGTCGATCAGCTCGACGTAATCCTCGGCGACCTCGGTCTGGTGCGCCTCCCGGATCCGGCTGAAGGCGGCGGCCCGGCGTGCGGCTTGGCGATTCATCGACAGGCGTTTCTCTGTTGAAGGGCGCATCCGTCTCCGGCCGCCCGGTTCCGGCGCACCATACAGGCACGGCGCCCCCGACGGAACACCGTGAGGTCGCGACTGTTTAGCCCCGGCTAAACAGCGTCGCGTTGGCGACCCGGTGCCGCGTCGCCACGGCGGCGTCCCCGTGCCTGCGCCCGCGGCCTGCGTCCCCGTCCCGGGGGCGGCGAAGGCCTGCGGGCCAGGGGCTGGGGCGATCGGGGAGCATGCGATGGACGCGCGGGTGACGGGCCGGCCCCTGGGGGGCGATCCCGCCGACGAGCCGCTGACGGGATGGCGGCGGGCCCGCGGCGACGCCGCGCTCTCGGACGTCCACCGCAGCATCGCGGTGCCGCGCCGGGGCGGCACCGGGCGCCGGCTTGCCGCCTTCCTGGGCCCCGGCTACCTGGTCGCCGTCGGCTACATGGACCCGGGGAACTGGGCCACCTCGATCGCCGGCGGGTCCCGGTTCGGCTACACGCTGCTCGTGGTGGCGCTGATCTCCAACATGATGGCGATCGTGCTGCAGTCCCTGTGCGCGCGCCTGGCCATCGCATCGGGCCGGGATCTCGCGCAGGCCTGCCGCGACGCCTATCCGAGGCCGGTCGCGATCGCCCTGTGGCTGCTGGCCGAGCTCGCGATCTGCGCAACCGACCTCGCCGAGGTGATCGGCACGGCGATCGGGCTGAACCTGCTCTTCGGTCTTCCGCTGGAGATCGGCGTCCTGGTCACGGCGCTGGACGTGTTCCTGATCCTGTACCTGCAGCGGCTGGGCTTCCGGTACCTCGAAGCCTTCATCGTGACGCTGCTGGGCATCATCGCGCTGTGCTTCGCGGTCCAGGTGGCGCTGGCGGACCCCGTCTGGGGCGAGGTGATCCGCGGCTTCGCGCCGACGACCGAGATCGTCGCCAACCCGGAGATGCTGTACATCGCGCTCGGCATCCTGGGCGCGACGGTGATGCCCCACAACCTCTACCTCCACTCGGCGATCGTGCAGACCCGGGCCTATGGGCGGTCGCTGGGGGAGCGGCGCCAGGCGCTGCGGCTCGCCACCCTGGATTCGACGGTGGCCCTGATGTTCGCGCTGCTGATCAACGCCTCGATCCTGATCCTTGCCGCGGCGGCCTTCCACGGGACGGGCCGGAGCGGGGTCGCAGAGCTCGGCGAGGCCCACGGGTTGCTGGCGCCGCTGCTGGGTTCGGCTTTCGCGCCCTCGCTGTTCGGCATCGCCCTGCTGTGCTGTGGGCTGAACTCCACCGTCACCGCGACGCTGGCGGGGCAGGCCGTGATGGAGGGCTTCATCGAGATCCGGCTGCCGGCCTGGCAGCGGCGGCTGATCACGCGCCTGATCGCCATCGTGCCCGCCGCGGTGGTGACGGCCTGGTATGGCGAGGCCGGCACCGCGGAGCTCCTGATCCTGAGCCAGGTGGTGCTCAGCCTTCAGCTCTCCTTCGCCGTGGTGCCGCTGGTCGCCTTCACGGCCAGCCGTGCCAAGATGGGCGCCCTGGTCGCGCCGCGCTGGCTGGCGGCCGTGGCCGGCGCGGTCGCCGCCGTCATCGTCGGGCTGAACGTGAAGCTCGTCGCCGACTTCATGCTGGGGTGAGGCCCATGGGGCCGAGGGCGGCCGGGACGAGATCGGCCGGGACGAGATCCGCTGGGGCGCTGCCGGCACCGTCCCCACCGCCATAGGCCGAGAGGACCTCGCGCACGAGCTGGGCCAGCGCATCGAGCGCGGCCGCCCGCGGGAAGCTCGGCCGCCAGACGAGGCGCACCGTCCGGCCGCGCGGCGCGGCGAGCGGCCGCAGCACCACGTTGCGTCCGCGCAGCGCGCCCGCCGCCAGCCCCGGCACCAGCGTGGTGCCGAAGCCCGCCGCCACCATGTTCACCAGCGTCTCCAGACTGGCCGCGCGCAACGAGCCCCCGGACGGGTCCGGGGCGTTGCAGGCCGCGAGCGCCTGGTCGCGCAGGCAGTGCCCGTCGGAGAGCACCAGCAGGTCGGGGGCGAGCTCCGGCTCGTCCAGGCGCTCGCGCCCCGCCAGCGGGTGCTCGGGGGGAAGGGCGGCCAGGAAGGGCTCTGTGAAGAGCGGCCGTTCCGCGAACTCGCCCGGCGGCACGGGTGTGGCGACCAGCGCCGCGTCCAGCCGGCGTCCGCGCAGCCGGTCGAGCAGGGCGCCGGTGAGGTCCTCCCAGGGCTCGAGCGCCAAGCGCGGAAAGCGGTGCCGGGCGGGTCCGAAGACCAGCGGCATCAGATAGGGCCCGAGGGTCGGGATCACGCCCAGCCGCAGCGGCCCCGCCAGCGGATCGCCCGCCGAACGGCCCAGCGCCGCGATGGCGTCGGCCTCCTCGACGGCGCGGGCGGCATGGACCAGAACCCGGGCTCCGAAATCGGTCGGCACGACCCAGCGGTTGGTCCGCTCGAAGAGCGGCGCGCCCAGGCTGTCCTCGAGCTTGCGGATCTGGGCGCTGAGGGTCGGCTGGCTGACATGGCAGGCCTCGGCCGCGCGGCCGAAATGGCGGTGCTCGGCCACGGCCAGCACATAGCGGAGATCCCGGAGATTCACGGCGTCGTACCCGTCGATAGATGCCGACGATCATATCGATGAGAACAATCGATTTCATCCCGGATTTTCGGCGAACTAGGCTCAACCCATCAGCCGGATGCACCGGCGCCGCTCAGGGAGCCCCGCCATGACGAACCGCATGACCACCACCGCCGGCGCGCCCGTCGCCGACAACCAGAACAGCGTCACCGCCGGGCCCAGGGGGCCCGTGCTGCTGCAGGACTACCAGCTCATCGAGAAGCTCGCGCACCAGAACCGCGAGCGCATTCCCGAGCGCGTGGTCCATGCCAAGGGCTCGGCCGCCTACGGCACCTTCACCGTGACCAACCCGATCCCGCAGTTCACGCGCGCCAGGCTGTTCGGCGAGGCCGGCAAGCGGACCGAGGTGTTCCTGCGCTTCTCGACCGTGGCGGGCGAGCGCGGCGCGGCCGATGCCGAGCGCGACGTCCGCGGCTTCGCCCTGAAGTTCTACACCGAGGAGGGCAACTGGGACCTCGTCGGCAACAACACGCCGGTCTTCTTCATCCGGGACCCGCTGAAGTTCCCGGACTTCATCCGCACCCAGAAGCGCCATCCGCGCACCAACCTGCGCAGCTCGACGGCCGCCTGGGACTTCTGGTCGCTCTCGCCCGAGAGCCTGCACCAGCTCACGATCCTGTTCAGCGACCGCGGCCTGCCGGCGACCTACCGGCACATGAACGGGTACGGCAGCCATACCTACAGCTTCTGGAACGACAGGGCCGAGCGCTTCTGGGTCAAGTTCCACTTCAAGACCCTGCAGGGCCACCGCACGCTGACCAACCGCGAGGCCGAGCAGGTCGTGGCGACGGACCGCGAGAGCGCCCAGCGCGACCTCTATGAATCGATCGAGCGCGGCGACTTCCCGCAGTGGCGCGTCTGCGTCCAGGTGATGCCCGAGCTGGACGCGGCCGGGACGCCCTACGATCCCTTCGACCTGACAAAGGTCTGGCCCCATGCCGACTATCCGCTGATCGAGGTCGGCGTGCTGGAGCTGAACCGCAATCCCGACCACTATCATGCCGAGGTCGAGCAGTCCTCCTTCAGCCCGTCCAACGTGGTGCCGGGCATCGGCTTCTCGCCCGACCGGATGCTGCAGGGCCGCATCTTCGCCTATGCCGACGCCCACCGGTACCGGGTCGGCACCCATTACGAGGCGCTGCCGGTGAACCGCCCGCGCTGCCCCGTGAACCACTACCACGCCGACGGCGCCATGCGCTTCGACGCCCCCAAGGGAACCGACGCCTATTACGAGCCCAACAGCTTCGGCGGGCCGGCGCAGGATCCCTCCGTGGCGGAGCCTCCGCTGCGCCTCGACGGCGAGGCCGGGCGGCACGACCACCGGGCCGGCAACGACGACTATGCCCAGCCGCGCGCCCTGTTCCGGCTGTTCGACGAGGGCCAGCGGCAGCGGCTGTTCCAGAACATCGCCGAGTCCATGGCCGGCGTCCCCGCCTTCATCGTCGAGCGCCAGATCGCGCACTTCACGAAGGTGGATCCCGCCTATGGCGTCGGCGTCGCCGCCGCGTTGGGCGTCCCGGTGGCCGTGCCCGCGGAATGAGCCGGCTCGCCCGGTCCGGGGCGCAGGCCCCGGGCCGGACTGTCTCGACCCCTTCCCCTCGCCCGACAGGAGGCCCGCCATGGCCCAGCCCGTCCCCGATTCGCCTTCGCCGGTCGCAGATCCGTTGGTTCCCGCGCGCCCCGCGCTGCGCGCGGGCTATCGCGCGGCCGGCTTCCTCTTCCTCGCCCTGGGCGCCGTGGGGGCGCTGGTGCCCCTGCTGCCGACCACGGTCTTCTGGATCCTCGCCGTGGTCTGCCTGATGCGCGCGGGCGACCCGCTCGCCCAGGCGCTGCTGGCGCACCGGCGCTTCGGCCCGGGGCTGCGGCTGTTCCTCGAGCACGGCGCCATCACCCGCCAGGGCAAGGTCCTCGCCCTGTCCGGCCTGCTGGTCTCGGCCGCGGGGATGGGCGCCTTCGCGCCCTCGCGCCCCATCGCCGCGGGGATCGCCATGGGCGCGCTCGCCCTTGCGGTCCTCTGGATCGCAACGCGGCCGGAGCCGCGGCCGGCCCTGCTGCGGGCCGTCCGGCCGCCGCGCGGCTGAACCGCCGGCGCCGTCACGGCCGCGCCTCGGCGGCGAGATCGGCCACGGCCCGGGCCAGCGGCAGTGCGACCGGCGCCGCATTCCGGCGCCGAACGGAGACGGTGCCCGCGCCGAGCTCGCGCGCTCCGACGGCCACGAAGACGGGGATACCGTTGGCGTGGGCATCGACGATGCGCCGGGGCAGGCGTTCGGGCCGGTCGTCCAGCACCGCGCGCAGGCCGGGCCCGGAAAGCTCGGCCACAACATGGCGGGCATAGGCGGCCTGGCCGGCATCCGCGGGATCGACCGGGGCGACTGCCACCTGCTCGGGGGCGAGCCAGAAGGGCAGGGCGCCGCCGTGGTGCTCCAGCAGGATCGCGACGAAGCGCTCGATGCTGCCGAGCACGGCATGGTGGATCATCACCGGCCGGACCCGACGGTTCTCGGAATCGACGTATTCGGCATCCAGACGCTCGGGCAGCACGAGGTCGAGCTGCACGGTGCCGCACTGCCAGTCGCGGCCGTGCCTGTCCTTCAGGATGAATTCGAGCTTCGGGCCATAGAAGGCGCCCTCGCCGGGCTGCAGCCGGGGCGAGAGCCCGGCCGCGCGGGCGGCCGCGGCCAGCATCGCCTCCGCCTTGTCCCAGGCCTCCTCGGATCCTGCCCGGAGGGCAGGCCGGGTGGAGAAGCCGACGGAGAAGCCGGGGAAGCCGAAATCCGCGTAGACCGCGGCCAGCATCCGGCAGAAGCGCGCGACCTCCTCCTCCACCTGGTCCTCGCGGCAGAAGATGTGGGCATCGTCCTGCACGAAGGCGCGGGTGCGCATCAGCCCCTGCAGCGCCCCCGAGGGTTCGTTGCGGTGGCAGGCGCCGAACTCGCATAAGCGGACCGGCAGGTCCCGGTGCGAGCGCACGCGCTTGTTGAAGATCTGGACGTGCCCGGGGCAGCTCATGGGCTTGAGCGCCATGACGCGCTCGCCCTCGCCGAAGGCGAAGATGGCATCCCCGAACTTCGCCCAGTGGCCGCTGCGCTCCCAGAGCGAGCGCGACAGGAGCTGCGGGGTGCGCACCTCGCGGAAGCCGGCCGCGGCCATGCGCCGGCGGATGGTCTCCTCGACCACGCGATAGAGCGCGGTGCCGCGGGGGTGCCAGAAGACCATGCCGGGCCCTTCCTCCTGCTGGTGGAAGAGGTCGAGCCGGTTGCCGATGGCCCTGTGATCGCTGTCGTCCATGATGTCCTGTCTCCGTTGGATAAAGCCGACGGAGGGGACGCCCGGAAAAGAGAAAGGCCCCGTCCGTCGCCGGCGGGGCCTCGTCGAAGGTCGTCAGTCGCCTTGGATCAGCGCATGAACCACCCGGACGGCCCGCCATGGCAGGTCGTCGTGGTCGCGGTCAGCGCGAAGGCGAATGCGTGCTTCATGGGTCCATCAGACACGGGCTGCGGCGCGGAAGTCAACCTTTCCACGCCGCAGTCCCGCATCAGTAGCGGTAGTGGTCGGGCTTGAAGGGGCCCTGCTGGGGGACGCCGATGTATTCCGACTGCTTGTCGGTCAGCGCCGTCAGCTTGGCGCCGATCTTATCGAGGTGCAGCCGGGCGACCTTCTCGTCGAGGTGCTTGGGCAGCACGTAGACCTTGCGCTCGTAGTTCTGGTGGTTCTGCCAGAGCTCGATCTGCGCCAGCACCTGGTTGGTGAAGCTGGCGGACATCACGAAGCTCGGGTGGCCGGTCGCGCAGCCGAGGTTCACCAGCCGCCCCTTGGCCAGGACGATCAGGCGCTTGCCATCGGGGAAGACGACCTCGTCGACCTGCGGCTTGACCTCTTCCCAGCGGTAGTTGCGCAGGGAGTCGATCTGGATCTCGCTGTCGAAGTGGCCGATGTTGCAGACGATCGCGCGGTCCTTCATGGCCCGCATGTGGTCCAGCGTGATCACGTCCACGTTGCCGGTCGCGGTCACGAAGATGTCGCCGAGCGGGGCGGCGTCCTCCATGGTGACGACCTGGTAGCCCTCCATCGCGGCCTGGAGCGCGTTGATGGGGTCGATCTCGGTGACCATGACGCGGGCGCCCTGGCTGCGCAGCGAGGCGGCCGAGCCCTTGCCCACGTCGCCGTAGCCGCAGACCACCGCGACCTTGCCGGCCATCATGACGTCGGTCGCGCGCTTGATGCCGTCGACCAGGCTCTCGCGGCAGCCGTAGAGGTTGTCGAACTTCGACTTGGTGACGCTGTCGTTCACGTTGATGGCGGGAACCAGCAGCTTGCCGGCCTTCATCATCTCGTAGAGACGGTGCACGCCCGTGGTGGTCTCCTCCGAGAGGCCGCGGACGTCCGCCAGCATGGCCGGGTACTTGTCGTGCATGATCTGGGTGACGTCGCCGCCGTCGTCCAGGATCATGTTCGGCGTCCAGCCGTCCGGACCGCGCAGCGTCTGCTCGATGCACCACCAGAACTCCTCCTCGGTCTCGCCCTTCCAGGCGAAAACGGGGATGCCGGCGGCGGCGATCGCGGCGGCGGCATGGTCCTGGGTCGAGAAGATGTTGCAGGACGACCAGCGGACGGTCGCGCCCAGCGCCGTCAACGTCTCGATCAGCACGGCGGTCTGGATCGTCATGTGCAGGCAGCCGACGATGCGCGCGCCCTTGAGGGGCTTGGACTCACCGTACTCGGCGCGCAGCGCCATCAGGCCGGGCATCTCGGTCTCGGCGATCGTGATTTCCCGGCGGCCCCAGCCGGCCAGGGAGATGTCTGCGACCTTGTAGTCGGTGAAGGCGGTGGCGCTCATCGCGCGTGCTCCTGCAAATCCACGGGGTTGGCAGCGGTTTACCAGCGCCGCCGCTGACGGGCAAGCATAAAGATATCTTTATGTATCCGATCAAGGCTCCGGGCGGCGGGCCCGTCCGGGCCCGCCCCCGCACCCTTCAGGCCGGGTCCGCGTCGGTGGAGAGCGCGACCTCCCTCTGCGCCTCCAGCGCTGCAAGGCGCTCCGTCAGGGCGGCCCGGACCGAGGCATAGGCGGTGCCGCCCAGGGTCAGGCGGCGCGGCGGGTCGCCGGCATCCGCGGCCTCGATCATGCGGTCCACCATCTTGACGGGATCGCCGACGACCGCGAAGGAGCCGTCCGCCATGCCCCGGCGGACGATGTCCGCCGGCGTGCCGTCATAGGCCGGCATCGTCCTGGAATGGGCGAGGCCTCTCCCGAAATTGGTGCGGGTGGGGCCGGGCTCCACCAGGGTCAGGCGGATGCCGAAGGGCGCGACCTCCTGCGCGACCGCCTCGGCGAAGCCTTCGATGCCCCACTTGGTCGCGTGATAGAGGCCGAAGCCGGGATAGGCCATCTGCCCGCCCTCTGAGGAGACCTGCAGGATCCGGCCGCCGCCCTGGGCGCGCAGGTGGGGCAGGCTGTGCCGGATGACCGCGATGGAGCCCAGCAGGTTCGTGTCGACGATGCGCCGGATCTCGGCCTCGTCGAGCTCCTCGGCCGCGCCGAACAGGCCGTAGCCGGCATTGCTGACGACGACGTCGATGCGGCCGAGCCGGGCGAAGCATTCGTCGAGCACGCGCCGTACAGCCTGCGGGTCGCTGACGTCCAGCCGCCGCACCAGCAGGGCATCGCCATGGCGTTCGGCCAGGGGGGCGAGCGTGTCGGGATTGCGCAGGGTCGCGGCGACGCGGTCGCCGCGGGCGAGGGCCTTCTCGGCCAGGATCCGGCCGAAGCCGGAGGACGCGCCGGTGATGAACCAGGTCTTTGTCATGGTGAGGCTCCTTGAAAGGGTGCCCCCGGAAGCTAGGCGCGGTTGATTGCTGGCGGTATATCCGGAAATCTGCATGACCTGATGGGGATTCGCCAGCAATGCCGCAGCCCACGCTGAACGACCTGACGGCCTTCCTCGCCGTGGCGGAGCATCGGAGCTTCCGCCGCGCGGCCGACGCGCTCGGCCTCTCGCCCTCGTCCCTCAGCCACACGCTGCGCGCGCTGGAGCAGGACCTCGGCGTGCGCCTGCTGAACCGCACGACGCGCAGCGTCGCGCCCACGGAGGCCGGCCAGCGCCTGGTCGAGCAGCTTCGCCCGGTGCTGACGGAGCTCGACCGGGCGCTCGGCGCCGTCGATGCGTTCCGCGGGACGCCGAGCGGCACGGTGCGGATCAACGCGCCGCGGACCGGCGCCCGCCTGCTGCTCGGGCGCGTCGCGCCGGTATTTCTCGCGCGCTTTCCCGACGTGACGCTGGACATCGTCGCGGAAGGGCGCCTCGTCGATATCGTCGCCCAGGGCTTCGATGCGGGCGTGCGCCTGGGCGAGGCGCTTCCCCAGGACATGGTCCGCGTGCCGCTCGGCGGGGAGGGCCGTTTCGTGCCGGTCGCCTCGCCGGCCTACCTGGCCCGCGCGGGAACGCCCCGCACTCCTGACGACCTGCGCCTGCACGCCTGCGTGCGCATCCGGCTGCCCAGCGGCAGGCTCTACCTCTGGGAGTTCGAGCGGCACGGGCAAGAAATGGCCGTCGACGTGCCCGGCCCGCTGATCCTGGACGACATGGAACTGATGATCGAGGCCGCTGCCGCCGGCCTGGGCATCGCCTACGTGTTCGAGCGCACGGCCGGGCCCGAGCTGGATGCGGGGCGCCTCGTCACGGTGCTCGACGAATGGTGCCCGTACATCCCGGGCATCTGCCTCTACTATCCCGAGCGCCGCCAGATGCCTCCGGCGCTGCGGGCCTTCATCGACACCGCCAGGGAGATCCTGTCCTGAGTCCGCGGGATTGCAGTGCCGGTGCCGGCCTCAGCCTGCCGACCCGAAGCGCGTCGGCGACGAAAATCAAAATTACTTTATCTCTGAATTCGATATATCCCATGTGCTTTGCGATTGGTCTTGCCGGTATTTTCGATCCTCTGATCCAATTGTCGCAACTCGGCCAAAAGAACGGCTGTCACAATTGGTCCCGTGTGTCGTAATAGAGATGCGATAGTGCAACGACTGATTGAACGGCGGGAAGGCATTCCGGGACGATGCCCGCCGACACCATCGCATCCGCTCGCCCGAAGCGGCGCGCAAGGACGCGGTTCCCCGGAACGCACCGCGCCTCGGCATGCAGGGAAGACGGCCTGACATGACGCCTACGACTTCTCATGCGACCCGTCCGGCCCATGCGCCGGACGACCCGTGGACGCGCATTGCCGCCCTGGAGGCGGAGAACGCCCGGCTCTGGCGGGCTGTCCGGGCTGCGGGCTTCGTCGGCACCTGGGACTGGGACATTCCCGGGGACCGGATCGTCGCCCGGGGCAGCCTTGTCGAGTACTACGGGGCCGATCCGGAAACGAGCCCGTGCAGCGTGGCCAGGGCCAACTATCTGGCGGCGCTCCATCCCGAGGACCGGCCGCGCGTCGAGGCCGCGATCGCGCGCGCCTTGCGCGAGGGCGGCGAGTACGGCTGCGAATACCGCCTCGTCGGCCCGGGCCGGGCCCAGCGCTGGGTGCTGTCCCAAGGTCTGTGCCAGCACGACGGGAACGGCTCCCCGATACGCTTTTCGGGCGTGGTGATGGACATCACCGACCGGAAGGAGGTCGAGGACGCGTTGCGCGAGAAGGAGCGGGCGCGGGCCGAGAGCGAGGCGACGCTGCAGGCCGTGCTGGACGCGCTTCCGGCCGGCGTGCTGATCGCGGATGCCGGCGGGGCGATCCTTCGCGACAACGCGGCGCATCGCGAGCTCTGGGGCGTCGCGCCGGAGACCACGAGCTGGGAGAAGTACGCGGACTGGGTCGGCTACTGGCCCGAGACCGGCGAACGCATCAAGGCCGAGGAATGGGCCATGTCCCGCGCCCTGCTCAAGGGCGAGGTGGTCAAGGGCGAGCTGGTGGAGTGCGAGCAGTTCCATACCGGCCGGCGGCGCTTCTACCTGAACAATGCCGCGCCCATCCGCGATGCCTCGGGCCGGATCATCGCGGGCGTCGTCGCCGAGATGGACGTCACGGACCGCCGCCGGGCCGAGGCGGAGCTGGCTGCAAGCGAGGCCCGCTTCCGGGTTCTCTTCGATGCCGCCCCGCTCGCGGCCTATGTCAGCGCGCCCGGCGACCTCAGCATCGTCGACTGCAACGAAGCCGCGGCCGAGATGCTCGGCCACACGCGCGATGCGTTGCGCGCCATGCGCCTGACGGACATCGATGCCGGGCAGGACGAGAGCCAGATCCTGGAGCGCAGGGCCGGCATGAGCGCCGGGCGCCTGCTGCGCTACGAGACGCGGCACCGCACGCGCGACGGCAGGCTCCGCGACGTCCTGATCTCGGCCGTCCCGGTGGTGCTCGACGGCAGGATGCTGTTCTACAGCTCGGTCATGGACGTGACCGAGCGGCGGGAGGCCGAGGCCCGTCTCTCGGACAGCCTGGCCCAGCTCGAGGCGATCTTCGGGACGGCGCCGGTCGGCCTGGCCCTGGTCGACCGCGGCTTCCGCTTCGTCCGGATCAACGACCACCTCGCCGCGGCGGCCGGCCTTCCCGCCGAAGGCCATATTGGGCGGACCGTCCGCGAGGTGCTGCCCGATCTCGGCGAGGGCATCGAGGCGGCCTACCGCCGCGTGATCGCCGGGGAGGACGTCCTGGACCTTGAGATCCGCGGCGCCTCGCCCATGACGGGCGATCAGCGCACCTGGCTGCTGTCCTGCCGGCTGGTCGGCGGGCAGGGGGCGGAGACCGGCGGCATCCTGTGCGCCGTGCTCGACATCACCGAGCGCAAACGGGCGGAGGAGCTGCGCGAGCTGCTCGTCAACGAGCTGAACCACCGGGTCAAGAACACTCTGGCGACCGTCCAGTCCATCGCCGCGCAGACCCTGAAGGGCGGCTGCAGCGAATCGCTCCTGTCGGTCTTCGACGAGCGGCTGCTCGCCTTCGCGAAGGCGCATGACCTTCTGACGCGCGAGAACTGGAAGGGGGCGGCGCTCAACGACGTGGTGCTGACCGCGCTCCGCCCGCACATGGAGGGCCTGCATTGCGCCCGGGTCTCGGTCGGCGGCCCGAACCTTCGCCTGAGCCCCAAGGCCGCGCTCGCCCTGGGCATGGCTTTCCACGAGCTCGCGACCAACGCCGCCAAGTACGGGGCGCTGTCGACGCGGGACGGGCACGTGGACCTGTCCTGGTCGGTGGCGGAGGGTCGGCTGCGCTTGGTGTGGCGCGAGAGCGGCGGCCCGGAGGTGGTCCCGCCGGCCCATCGCGGCTTCGGCTCGCGCCTGATCGAGCGCGGGCTCGCCCACGAGCTTCTCGGCGAGGCGGTCCTGAGCTACGAGCCCGGCGGCGTGGTCTGCCGCATCGACATGCCGTTCCCGGCCCCCGCCAGTGGGGCCGCAGCCGGGACTGTCCTGGGGACTGCCCAGGCGCACACGGCGGGACGGTACGGCTGATGCTGGCGCCTGGCTCAGTCCGGGGCCGTCGCGTCCTCGTCGTCGAGGACGAGATGATGGTCGCCATGTTCATCGGGGACGTGCTCGCCGATCTCGGCTGCGTGGTCGTCGGCATGGCCTCTCGCGCCGAGGAGGCGATCGCCCTCGTCGAGGCGCGGGAGATCGACGCCGCCGTCCTCGACATCAATCTCGGCCACGGGCACACCAGCTATCCCGTGGCCGAGGTCCTGGCGCGGCGCGGCGTCCCCTTCGCCTTCGTCACGGGCTATGGCGTGCAGGGCCTGCGCGAGGACTACCGGGACCGCCCGATCCTCGCGAAGCCCTTCAGGAACCGGGACCTCGAGCGGGTCATGGCGACGCTTCTGGGGGGCGGCTGAGGGGCTCGGCCGGCCGGGTGGCCCGTCAGGGAACGGCCAGTCAGGTGGAAGGCCGGTCAGGTGGAAGCCGGTCAGGCGGAGGGCCCGTCGATGCGCCGGGCCATGAAGTGGCGGGCGCTGCCGGGCGGGTAGCCTTCGATGGTGCCGAAGGCCCGATATCCGAGCCGCTCGTAGAAGCCGCGGGCCTGGAAGCTGAAGGTGTCGAGCCACACGCCGACGCAGCCGCGCGCCAGCGCCTCGGCCTCGGCCCGGCGCATCAGCGCGATTCCCAGTCCGCTGCCGCGCATGTCCGCGGGCAGGTAGAGCAGCTCCACGAACAGCCAGCGGAGGGAATAGCGGCCGGTCAGCCCGCCCGCGATCCGGCCGGTGTAGGGGTCCCGTACGGCGAGCTGCAGCTCGCCGCGGGGCATCTCGCCCACGGCGGCGGTATTGTGCGCGACGATGCCCTCGAGGATCGCCGCGCGAACCTCCGGTTCGACGGCGTCCGAGACCTCGATCCGCTGGTCCATGGCATCAGCCCATGCCATTCAGGTCGTCCAGCAGGGTCGCGATGCGGCCCCGGTCCGTCTGCTCCATGATCTGGCCGGCGCGGCGCGTCGCCTCGACCATGTCCAGCGTGCGCAGGCGCCGCTTGACCGCCAGCAGCGAGCCCGGCGACATGGAGAGCTCGCGGATCCCGAGGCCCACCAGCAGCGCCGTGTAGCGCGGGTCGCCCGCGATCTCGCCGCACAGGCTGATGGGGATCCCCGCCCGCTTGGCCGCCCCGGTCGCGAACTGGATCAGGCGCAGCACCGCCGGGTGCAGCGGGTCGTAGAGATAGGCCACCTGCTCGTCGCCGCGGTCGATGGCCAGCGTGTACTGCGTCAGGTCGTTGGTGCCGATCGCGAAGAAGTCGCTGCACAGCGCCAGCCCGTCGGCGGCCAGCGCCGCCCCGGGGATCTCGATCATGCAGCCCAGCGGCGGCAGCGGGTCGGCCATGGGGGTCCCCGCGGCCCTGAGCCGCGCGGCCACGCCGTGCATCATCTCGCGCACGCGCCGGACCTCGACCGGGCTGCAGATCATCGGCAGCAGGATCCGCAGTGGGCCATGGGCGCTCGCCCGCAGCATGGCGGCAAGCTGGATCTCCAGCAGCCGTGGCTCCTTCAGGCCGAGGCGCACGGCGCGCAGCCCCAGGGCCGGGTTCGCCGAGGGATGGAAATGGTCGCCCAGCGCCGATGCCAGCTTCTCGCCGCCGACGTCCAGCGTGCGCGCGGTGATGGGGCGTCCGCCCATGCCCTCGACGATGCTGCGCAGCGCCTCGTACTGCTCGTCCTCGCCGGGCAGGTCGTCGCGGTTCATGTAGAGGAACTCGGTGCGCAGCAGCCCGACGCCGGCGGCGCCGGCCTCCAGCGCGCCGGGCACGTCGCGCGGCAGCTCCAGGTTCGCCAGCAGCGCGACCTCCGTGCCGTCGCGCGTGGCCGCGGGCAGGCTCGCCAGCCGCTTGAGCTGCTCGCGCTCGGTGCGCAGGTCCTGCTGGCGCTTGCGGTAGGCCGCCAGCGTCGCCTCGCCCGGGTTGACGAAGACCCGGCCGGCGATGCCGTCGACGATCACCATGTCGCCGTTGCGCACGCCCTGGAGCAGGCCCGCCACGCCCAGCACGGCCGGAAGCCCCAGCGAGCGTGCCATGATCGCCGTGTGCCCCTCGGCCCCGCCGAGGACCGAGGCGAAGCCGGCGACCCGGGCCGGGTCCATCAGCGCCGTGTCGGCCGGGGTCAGCTCCTCGGCCAGGACGATGCTGCCCTCGGGGAGCGTCGAGAAGGGCTGGTAGCGCTGCTGCATCAGCGTCCGGATCAGCCGGGAGCCGACCTCGCGCACATCCGCGGCGCGTGCCGCGAGATAGGCATCGCCCAGCCGTTCGAAGCTCTGGGACAGGGCCGTGATCTCGTGATGGACGGCCGCCTCGGCATTCATGCGGCCGGACGAGATCCGCCGCTCCACCCCGCGCACGAGGCGCGAGCCCGTCAGCATGGACAGATGGGCGTCGAGCAGGAAGCCGATCTCCTCGGCCGCGGAGACCGGCAGCGAGGAGGCCTTCGTCTTCAGCTTGCTGATCTGGCGCCGGGCCTTTTCCAGGGCCTCGGCGAAGCGGGCCGCCTCGCCGGCGACCTCGGATTCCGCGAGCTGGCGCTCGGGCACCTGCAGCTCGCGGCTCTCGACCAGGTGGGCGGGGCCGATCGCGACGCCGGCGGAAACGCCGAGCCCGCGCAGGACCCTTTCGCCTTCGGGCGGCTTGCTCCGGTCAGTCCTCATCGAACTTGCGCTCCACCAGGTCGACCAGGGCGTCGAGCGCCTCCTGCGCCTGCGGCCCCAGGGCCGCGAGGCATATGGTGGTCCCGGGAGCGGCGGCCAGCATCATCAGGCCCATGATGGAGCGGCCCGACACGGTGGTGTCGTTGCGCGTCACCTCCACGTCGGCCTCGAACTGGGCCGCGACCTTGACGAACTTCGCCGCGGCGCGGGCGTGCAGCCCCCGCTGGTTGCGGATAGTGACCGAGCGTCCGGTGCCCGGCGCCACGTGGTCTTCCATGGTTTCAGCCGTCGGAGAGCAGCGAGGAGGCGACGTTGATGTATTTCTGGCCGGCATCGCGCGCCGCCTTGACGGCCTGGGCCAGCGTCTCGGACCGACGGACCGAGGCGAGCTTGATCAGCATGGGGAGGTTGACCCCCGCGATCACCTCGACCTTCGCCTTGTCCATGATGCTGATGGCGAGATTCGAGGGCGTGCCGCCGAACATGTCGGTCAGCACGACGACGCCGGAGCCGTCGTCCACCTCGGCCACGCTGTGCAGGATGTCGAGCCGGCGCTGCTCCATGTCGTCGTCGGGGCCGATGCACACGGCGCGCACGCGCTCCTGCTCGCCGACCACGTGCTCGAGCGCCGCGACGAACTCGTCGGCGAGATGGCCGTGGGTCACCAACACCATTCCGATCATCGGTATTCCTTCCTGGGCCGGTCCGCGGCGCCGCTCACGCGGTTCCGCTGCCGGGCCGCCACCTTTCCATGTCGCGGTGGTAGAGACCAACGCGGTATCCCTGCTCGCCCAGCCATTCCGCCAGCCGGGCCGCCACGAAGACCGAGCGGTGCCGGCCTCCGGTGCAGCCCACCGCGATGGTCAGGTAGCTCTTTCCCTCGCGCGCGTAGCGCGGCAGCAGCGGCTGCAGCAGATCCTTCAGATGGGTGAAGAAGCCGGGATAATCCGGGTCCGAGGCGACCTTGCGCGCCACCGGCTCGTCCAGGCCGGACAGGGGGCGCAGCTCGGGGTCGTAGTGGGGATTGTCCAGGAACCGGACGTCGAAGAGAAGGTCCGCCTCGCGCGGGACGCCGAGGCGGAAGGAGAAGCTTGTCACGAAGACGTGGATCGGCGAATCGGCGCTCAGCCGAAGGTGGCCCGCCACCAGGCGGCGCAGGTCCGCGGTCGAGAGCAGCGAGGTGTCGAGCGTCAGGTCCGCGCGCAGGCGCAGCGGCCAGAGGATCTCGCGCTCGCGCCGGATGCCGTCCATCACCGGGCGGTCGTTGGCCTGCGGATGGCGCCGCCGCGTCTCGGTGAAGCGGCGCTGCAGCACCTCGTCGGCGCAGTCCAGGAAGACCAGCCGGACCCAGAGGTCGGTCCGCGCGGAGAGCTCGTCCAGCCGGGCGGTCAGCGCCGCGGCCGTGAAGGCGCGGGTTCGGCTGTCGACCACCAGCGCCAGCGGCCGGCCCGCGGCCTCGCCCGGCGGCACCAGGGCGGGCAGCAGCGAGAGCGGCAGGTTGTCCACGGCCTCGTAGCCGACATCCTCCAGCGCCTTCAGCGCCGTCGAGAGCCCCGCTCCCGAAAGACCGGTCAGCAGCACGACGGGGCGCCGGCCTTCGGGCCGGCCCGGGTGGCCGCCCGCAGGCCCGCCCGCCGGCTGCTCGGGGGGAAGTTCGGTCATGACGGGACCGGAGCCAGCGTTCCCGCGCCGACGCGCTCGGCGGCGATCCTGACCTTCGCGGGGGTCGAGGCGTGGAAGGGCGCCAGGGCGACGCGGCGCACCGGGCGGCCCAGCACCTCCTCGACCTCGATCTCGGGCAGGCGCTCGACGCGGTCCTCGGGGACGAGATCGACCAAAAGGCCGAGCGGCGCCTCGGCGACGCAGTCGAAGCGCAGGATGCCAAGCCCGCGTACCTCCAGCAGGCCGCGCAGCGCCGGTGGCGCCCCGGCCATCGGGCCGGACGGCCCGGCCGAAAGAAGGACCTGGTCGTCGGCGACCAGACGGCCGCCGCCGTCGATCAGACGCAAGGCCAGATCGGACTTCCCGCTCCCTGAAGGGCCGCGCAGAAGGACTCCCGTTCCGGACAGCAGCACGCAGGTCCCATGCACACGTCGCATTGTGTGCGGAGGGTGCGTCCGCCGTCCGTCGGAGTCAATGGCGCCCTAAGGATTGCCCGATCAGTGCAAGCGGAACTCCGCGTCCAGGAAGCGCATCTCGCCGGGCGAGATGATCCTGTTGTTCGCGACGCGGACCGAATGCAGCCGCCCTTCGAGCTCGCGCTCCCAGAAGGTCAGGAACCGCCTCAGGACGGGGAATTCGGGGGCCAGGTCCAGGTCCTGCCAGACATAGCTCTGCAGCAGGTTCGGATGATCCGGCATGTGGTAGAGGATCTCTGCCACGGTCAGTCGGTAGTTCTCGAGCTGCGGCTTCAAGGTGCCCATCCGGTTCTCCCTCGTGGTTTCTGCGATGGCGATCCGATCCTGCCCCCTTCTTTCGGATCAGCTTGCCACCGACCCCTTCCGAGATCAACAAAGCCGAATGAAATCAGATCCTTAGCAGCCGGCACGACAGAGTGCTGACAACCCTCTTGAACTCCGTTTCGGCTTGGATTAGATCGTTGGCACTCGCCGCTCAGGAGTGCCAACCGGGGCTCCGGCGGCGCCGCTATCCCGCATACGGATTTGGGGAGGTCGTTTCATGAAGTTCCGTCCGCTGCATGACCGGGTGGTCGTCCGTCGCATCGAGGCCGACCAGAAGACCCCGGGCGGCATCATCATTCCCGACACCGCGAAGGAGAAGCCCCAGGAGGGCGAGGTCGTCGCGGTCGGCCCGGGCGCGCGCGACGAGTCCGGCAAGGTGAACCCGCTCGAGGTCAAGGCGGGCGACCGCATCCTCTTCGGCAAGTGGTCGGGGACCGAGGTCAAGATCGACGGCGTCGATTACCTGATCATGAAGGAGTCCGACATCCTCGGCGTGCTCGAGGGTGTTGCCGCCACCGCCAAGGCCGCCTGATCCAGGGGCCACTGAGAAAGCGAGGACACGAAGATGGCTGCCAAGGACGTTAAGTTTTCGACGGAAGCCCGCAACAAGATGCTGCGGGGCGTCGACATTCTGGCTGATGCGGTGAAGGTCACGCTGGGTCCGAAGGGCCGCAACGTCGTGATCGAGAAGAGCTTCGGCGCGCCGCGCATCACCAAGGACGGCGTCACCGTCGCCAAGGAGATCGAGCTCTCCGACAAGTTCGAGAACATGGGCGCGCAGATGGTGCGCGAGGTCGCCAGCAAGACCAACGACCTGGCCGGCGACGGCACCACCACCGCGACCGTGCTGGCCCAGGCCATCGTGCGCGAGGGCGCCAAGTCGGTGGCCGCCGGCATGAACCCCATGGACCTCAAGCGCGGCGTCGACATGGCCGTCGAGGCCGTGGTCGCCGACATCAAGGCGCGTTCGCGCAAGGTCGCGACCAACGAGGAGGTCGCGCAGGTCGGCACGATCTCGGCCAACGGCGAGCGCGAGATCGGCGAGATGATCGCCCGCGCCATGGAGAAGGTCGGCAACGAGGGCGTGATCACGGTCGAGGAGGCCAAGAGCCTGGAGACCGAGCTCGAGGTCGTCGAGGGCATGCAGTTCGACCGCGGCTATCTGAGCCCGTACTTCGTGACCAACCCCGACAAGATGATCGCGGAGCTGGAGAACCCCTACATCCTGCTGCACGAGAAGAAGCTCTCGGGCCTGCAGGCGCTGCTGCCGGTTCTCGAGAGCGTGGTGCAGTCGGGCCGTCCGCTGCTGATCGTCGCCGAGGACGTCGAGGGCGAGGCGCTGGCCACCCTGGTCGTCAACCGCCTGCGCGGCGGCCTGAAGGTCGCGGCGGTGAAGGCGCCGGGCTTCGGTGACCGCCGCAAGGCGATGCTGGAGGACATGGCGATCCTGACCGGCGGCCAGGTGATCTCCGAGGATCTCGGCATCAAGCTCGAGAACGTCACGGTCGACATGCTCGGCACCGCCAAGAAGGTCCAGATCTCCAAGGAGGAGACCACGATCGTCGACGGCGCAGGCCAGCGTGCCGACATCGAGGCGCGGATCAAGCAGATCAAGCAGCAGATCGAGGAGACGACCTCGGACTACGACCGCGAGAAGCTGCAGGAGCGCTTGGCCAAGCTGGCGGGCGGCGTCGCGGTGATCCGCGTCGGCGGCGCCACCGAGGTCGAGGTGAAGGAGCGCAAGGACCGCGTCGATGACGCCATGCACGCGACCCGCGCGGCCGTGGAGGAGGGCATCGTCGCCGGCGGCGGCGTCGCGCTGCTCTACGCCATCAAGGCGCTGGACGCGCTGAAGCCCACCAACGACGACCAGCGGGTCGGCATCGAGATCGTCCGCCGCGCGCTCCAGGCGCCGGTGCGCCAGATCGCGAACAACGCCGGCACCGACGGCTCCATCGTGGTCGGCAAGCTGCTGGACCAGAAGGACGTGAACTTCGGGTTCAACGCCCAGACCAACGAATACGGCGACATGTTCAAGTTCGGCGTGATCGACCCCACCAAGGTCGTCCGCACCGCGCTCCAGGACGCCGCGTCGGTCGCCAGCCTGCTGATCACCACCGAGGCGATGGTCGCCGAGAAGCCCAAGAAGGAAGCCGCCCCCGCCGGCGGCCCCGGCGCGGGCATGGGCGACATGGACTTCTGATCGGGAACCGCCGATCGGGGACTTCCTATCAGGAGCGTCCCCGTCGCTTCCGAGGGGCCGCCGGGAGACCGGCGGCCCCTTCTTTTCTGCGCTTTCCGTTGCATTCCGCAGAGGAATTTGCGCCTAGTGTTCGGTGGGCAGACGGGATCGGCGCGGACGATGAGCGGCAAGGACGAGGATGGCAAGGATCCGGAGTTCGAGAGCCTGATCCAGTTCATCCAGGAGGCCCGGGGGCTCGATTTCCGGGGCTACAAGCGGACCAGCCTGCGCAGGCGTATCCTGCGCCGGATGGAGCAGATCGGCTGCGACGACTTCAACCGATACCACGACATCCTGGAGGCGGACCCGCAGGAGTTCCTGCACCTGCTCGACACCGTGCTGATCAACGTCACGGCCTTCTTCCGCGACCCCGAGGGATGGGAGGTCCTGCGGCGCGACGTGATCCCGCGCATCGTCGAGAAGCGCAAGTCCGGCCCGATCCGCGTCTGGAGCGTCGGCTGCGCCTCGGGCGAGGAGCCCTATTCGCTGGCCATGCTGTTCGCCGAGGAGCTCGGCCTGGAAGCCTTCTGCAAGCGCGTCAAGATCTACGCGACCGATCTCGACGAGAGCGCCCTGGGCACGGCGCGCCACGCGGTCTATTCCACGCGCGAGGTCGAGAACGTGCCGGCGGACCTGCTGGAGCGGTATTTCGAGCGCACCAACAGCCACTACGTCTTCCAGCGCGAGCTCCGCAAATGCGTGATCTTCGGCCGGCACAACATCGTGACGGACGCGCCGATCTCGCGCATCGACCTGCTGACCTGCCGGAACCTGCTGATCTACCTGGAGGCCGAGACCCAGAACGCGGTGCTGCCGCGGCTGCACTATTCGCTGGTGAACGACGGCTATATGTTCCTCGGCAAGGCCGAGACGCAGCTCGCGCGCTCGAAGCTGTTCGAGCCCGTGGACCTCAAGCACCGGATCTTCCGCAAGGTCGCGCAGGAATGGCGGCGCAGCCTGGGCGGCAGCGTCGCCCTGGCGTCCGAGGCGGCCCAGAACCGCCCGACGCTGCAGGCCCGGCTGATGGAGGCGATCGTCGACACCAGCCCTTCGGCCTATCTCGCCATCAACCCCGAAGGGCTGCTGGTCTTCGCGAGCACCATGGCGCGGCGCCTGCTCGAGATCGGCGAGGGCGACCTGGGGCGGCCCTTCCAGGACCTGGCGGTCTCCTACCGGCCGACCGAGCTGCGCTCCCGGATCGAGGAGGTGAACCGCACCGGACGGAGCATCCGGATCGAGCACCAGGACTTTCCGCGCCAGGGCTCCGAGCCCATGCGCCTGACCATCGAGGTCTCATCGCTGCAGGGACGGGACGGCAAGGCCTTCGCCACGCTGCTGTCCTTCGCGGACACGACGCGCACCTTCCTGCTCCAGCAGGAGCTGGAGGCCGCCCAGGAAAGCCTCGAGACCACCATCGAGGAGCTTCAGTCCGCCAACGAGGAGCTGGAGACCACGAACGAGGAGCTCCAGTCCACGAACGAGGAGCTGGAGACCACGAACGAGGAGCTCCAGTCCACGAACGAGGAGCTGGAGACCATGAACGAGGAGCTCCGCTCCGCCAATGAGGAGCTGGAGGTCGCAAACGAGGAGCTTCGACGCCACTCCGAGGAATCCGGCGAGTACCGCCGCTATTCCGAAGCGGTCCTGCGCAGCATGGATGTCGGCATCATCGTGCTGGCGCCGGACTACGAGGTCCGGTCCTGGAACCGGTGGTGCGAGAACGCCTGGGGCCTGCGCAGCGAGGAGGTGACCGGCGGCAACTTCTTCGCCCTCGATATCGGCCTGCCGGTCCAGCGCCTGCGCCCGGATATCCGGCGCGTCCTCGAGAACGCGGACGCGCAGCCCCAGGTCACGCTGGACGCCCTCGACCGGCGGGGGCGGAAGATCCAGTGCCGGGTGCGCCTGACTCCGCTGCTGATCGAGACGCGCAGCCCGAAAGGCGTGGTGCTGATCATCGAGGACATCACCGAACAGTCCCGCGCCGAGGAATTCACGCGGTATCTCGGCCGCGTGATCGGCGAATCCCTGAACGAGGTCTATTTCCTGGACCCCGCGACGCTCCGCTTCGCGCTGGTCAACCGGGGCGCCGAGGAGCGGCTGGGCTACACGCTCTCGCAGCTTCGCCAGATGCCGATCACCGCGCTGATCCCAGGCGTGCAGGAAGAGGAGCTTCGAAGTTTCATCGAGCCCGTGCTGTCGGGCAGGAAGGAGGACATGGTCTTCGAGACGCGCATGCAGACCCGCGATGGCCGGCAGCGGCCGGTCGAGATGTGCCTCCAGTACCTTGAGGGCGAGCAGCCGCCGATCCTGGTGGCGATCGTGCACGACACGACCGAGCGCAAGGTGCTCACCGAGGCCGGCGGCCGAGGCTGACATTTCCCCATCGTCCCTATGATCCGGTGACACGCCCGGGGGGACGTGCGAGGTTGGCGGCGCGGCCTTGCAAGGCCGCGCCCGATCACGGGGACTGCCATGGCCAGGAAGAGATCCGTTGCCGCGCGTCCTTGGGTCCTGGCGGGGATCGCACCGGACGGATTCCTGGTCCGGCGCGTCGAGGCGGCGGCAGCCAGGGACGGTATGGCGGTCGATGCCTGGGTGGAGCGCTGGCTGGCGACGGTCCTGCGCCACCATTACGGCCCGGTGCGCGACGAGGGCGACCGGTCGCAGACGCCGCAGACGTTGATCGGACAGAGCGTCGCTGCCCGCGCCGACATCCAGCGAAATCTCACGGCCATGTCGGAGCAGTTGAGCCGCCTCTCCCGGGCCGTCGGGATCGCGCACGCCCAGGTCGAGGGCGTCGAGAGGGAAGTCCACGGGCTGGAGAAGGACGTCAGCGTCACCAGCGAGGCGATCCAACGTCTTCCGGTCAACCTCCGCGGCCGGGGGCAATGAAGGTCCGCGACGGCGGACCGGCTCGGGGCCGTGGACTCAGGAGCCGCGTGCCGGCCCGGTGTCGCCTTCGAAGCCGGATTGGCCGATCTCCCGCTCGATCATGCGCTGCTCCGCGTCGGAGGTGCGGCTGTCCTCCTGCTGCTGGCGGATGGCTTCGGCCAGGCCGCGCGTCTCTTCGTTGAGCCGCCGCGCCTGCTCCATCGCGCGCCGTGCCTCTTCCATCGCCTCGCGCGCGTCCTCCGCATAGGCCCGGGCATCCTCGGCCGCGCGGCGCGCGGTCTCGGCCTCCTCGCGCAGTGACTCTCCCGTGCGGCGGCCCTCCTCGGCGATCTCGCGCTGGGCTTCGGACCTCTGGCGGTCTGCCTCGGCATTCTCCATGCGCGTGAAGGTCTCGGCCCTGTGCTGCTCGGCGCCTTCGGCGTCCCGACTGTCCCGGTTGCGAGTGGTCATCGATCTCATCCACTTCCGGTGGCCGCAAGCCCGGCAGGGCAGGTTCCTCGTCCGAAGTCCTGTGGCGATCCGCCAGGCCATTTCGATGCCGCAGCCGCACCCGCGGCTGGAGGCTGTTGCGGACGCCACGGAGCGTGCCCCGCTGGCATACGCCCGAATGTCTTCTCCCTACCGGCCCACCAGCCTGTTAGGTCCGGTAGCCCCGGAGAGGAATGCATGCGCATCGTCATCGTGGAGAATAACGCGCTCGTTGCAAAGGGGCTTGAGCTTACCTTGCGCAATCTCGAGCATCAGGTCTGCGACGTGGCCGGCACCGCCGCGGCGGCTCTGGCCGCGATCGAACGGCACCGGCCGGACGTCATCACCTGCGATGTCGACCTCGGGTCCGGCGGCTCCGGCGTCGACGTGGCGCGCGCGGCCTATGAGCGATGGAACATCCGGGCCCTCTTCATCGCCGCCGTCGTGGACGAGGTGCTCATGGCGTCGACAGGGACCCTGGAGCCCTTGGGCTATCTGGTGAAAGGCCATTTCGGTCGCGGGCTGTCGGCCGGGACCTTCGACGAGGCGCTCGAACGTGCTCTCGGATCCGGCCTGCAATCGCGCAGCACAGCCGGGGATTGCCGCGATCTCCTGCGTGCTTCGGTTGTTGACCGCGGACAAGGGCTACAGTTATCGGGCGGCTCGCCGCGCTGCGTCGTTCACGGGTCCAGGCAACCGGACGGTCCTGACAGGGAGGTGCGGCGAGGCATGAAGGAAAACGGGCGCACGACGGAGACGGTCGACGATCTGCGGGAGGCGGTGGAAGCCAGGGACGCCTTCATCGCGGTTACGGCGCACGAGCTCCGGAATCCCATCTTCGCCCTGGCCCTTCTCGTGGACCAGGCCCAGAAGGCCGCAATCGTCGAAGGTGCCGGGAAGACGGCCGAGCGGTTGGAGCTGGTCCGGCTCGCCCTGGACAGCTACGTCGCGCGCGCGACGACCCTCCTGGATGTCTCCCGCGTCAATGCCGGGGCCATGCACCTGGACATCGAGGAGGTGGATCTTGCCGCCATCCTTCGCCAGGTCGTCGGCACGCATGCACCGCACGCGAAGCTCAATGAGACGTCCCTCCACCTGGACGCCCCGGAACACCTGCGCGGGTGCTGGGACCGGCTGGCGGTCGAGCAGGTCGCCGCGAACCTCGTGTCCAATGCGATCAAGTATGGCGCCGGCGATCCCGTGGACATCGTCCTGGCGGAGGAGGAGGGGGAGGCACGCCTGGTCGTGCGCGACCGCGGCATCGGCATCGCGCCCGAGGACCAGCAGCGCATTTTCGAACGGTTCGAACGTGTCGCGGTCCGCAGCGCACGCAGCGGCTTCGGGGTCGGCCTGTGGCTCGTCCGGCGCCTGGTCGAAGCGCATGGCGGCACGATCACGATCGAGAGCGTGCCTGGCGAAGGTTCGACCTTCACGGTCGGCCTCCCGCTCAACCGAACTCAAGCTTAGCGGAGGCGCTCATGGCGGGTCAGGATCGCGAACCGGGCATCGAGCGGTTTCCCAGCGGCATACCCGGGCTGGACGAGATCCTGAGAGGCGGCCTCCTGGTCGGCGCCGCCTACATCGTCAATGGCGTGCCGGGCGCGGGCAAGACCATCCTGGCCAACCAGATCTGCTTCAACCACGTCGCCGGCGGCGGGCGTGCCGTCTACCTGACCCTGCTGGCCGAGCTGCACACGCGCATGCTCCAGCACCTGCGGCCGATGTCGTTCTTCGACGAGCAGGCGATCCCGGACCGCCTTACCTATCTCGGGGCCTTCAAGGTCCTGGAGGAGGAAGGGCTCGGGGGATTGCTCGACCTGCTGCAGCGGGAAATGCGCGGGGCTGGAGCGACGCTGATGATCCTGGACGGGCTCGTCGCCGCGGAGGAGGCGGCCCCCTCGCCACGCGAGTTCAAGAAATTCGTCCACGAGCTTCAGATCCATGCCGCTGCCAACGGGTGCACCGTGCTGCTCCTGACCACGGGGGGCATAGGGCAGATCAGCCCCGAGCACACCATGGTGGACGGGATCATCGAGCTCGACGACGAACTCTTCGGTGTCCGCACCGCGCGCAGTCTCCAGGTCCGCAAGTTCCGGGGCTCCGGCTTTCTGCGCGGGCGCCATGCGTTCCGGATCACGTCCGACGGTCTCGTCGTGCATCCGCGTATCGAGGCCATCTTCGCAATGCCTTCGCGCCGGGACCGACCTCCGGTCGCACGGGTCTCGACCGGGACCGAGGGCCTGGACCGGATGCTTGGAGGGGGACTGATCGCCGGCACCACCACGATCGTCATGGGGCCTACGGGCATTGGGAAGACGACGCTGGGTTTCCACTTCCTCTCGGGCGCAACAGCCGAGGAGCCCGGCCTCTTCTTCGGCTTCTACGAAACGCCCGAACGCCTTCGGCTCAGCGCCAGGGAGAAGGGCATCGACCTCGAAGGCCTGGAAGCCCGGGGCGCGGTGGAGATCGTCTGGCAGCCGCAGGGGGAGCACGCCCTGGACGAGCTCGGGCACCGGCTCCTCGATGCCGTCCTGCGGCGTGGCGCGCACCGGCTGTTCCTGGACGGCGTCGGCGGGCTCCTCGAATCCGCGATCCATCCGGATCGCATCAGCCGGTACATCTCGGTGCTCGCGAACGAGATCCGGGCGCTCGGCGTGACCTCGATTCTCACGATGGAAACGCGCGAGATCGTGGCGCCCACCGTCCAGGTGCCGATCAACGGCATCTCGTCATTGTCCGAGGGATTGATCGTCCTGCGCTACACGGAGCTGGACGCCGCGCTCCTCCGGACAGCATCGGTCCTGAAGATCCGGGACAGCGATTTCGATCCGCGCCTGCACGTCTATGAGATCACCGGCAAGGGGCTGCACATCCTCGGACCCTATCGGGAGCGCTACGAGGAAATCCTGAGCGGGTCCGCGCACAGGCGACCGGAACCGCCGGCGGCCGCCAACCCGGGCGAGGAATGAGCCGATGCGCACGGTCCTCCTGGTCGAGGATGAGTTCGGCATCGCGGATGTCCTGGCACGCGTGCTCGAGGACGAGGGATACCGGGTGGTGACGGCCGGGAACGGGCGCCGCGGGCTCGAGCGGCTGGCCGAGTCGAAGCCGGACCTGGTGGTGCTCGACTTCATGATGCCCGTGACGGACGGGGCGGCCATGGGCAGGGCCATGCGCGCGGACCCCGCCTATGCCGGGATCCCGATCATCATGATGAGCGCGGTGTCGGAGGCCACGGTGCGCGCGCGTTTCGACGGCTACACCGCCTTCATCCGCAAGCCGTTCCTCGTTCCCCGCTTCCTGGACCTGATCGCCCGCACGCTCGGCCAGTGATTCCAGCGGCCTCAGGGGGCGCTGAAGATCCATGGGCCGCAGGCAAGGCCCCTAGCTTTCCCCGGCTGGTTTCCGGCGGTCGGAATGGCCCAGCGGCCTGTCCGGGGCGACGAGGTCGCGCACCCGCTGCTTCAGCTCGGCCGCGTCCGGGAAGCGGCCCTCATCCTTGCGGGACCACAGGATGTCGGCGCCGACCCTGACCACGAAGACGCCGCCGGTCCCCGGGACCAGCGTAACCCCGCCGAGCTCCTCCTCGAAGGTCGTCAGGAGCTCCTGCGCCATCCAGGCGGCGCGCAACAGCCAGCGGCACTGCCGGCAGTACTCGATCTCGACACGTGGCTTGTCGGGCATGGGCTCCGCTCCGGCTGCTCTGCCTTGCGATCATAGGGCATCGCCGGCGAGATGGCGCAGGGCAAGCCGGGCCGTCGGTGCGGCGTGCCCGCTCATTCCATGCGCGCGCGGCGCGTGCGGGCGGCCCGGGACGCACGCCGGCCGCTTCGGGCGAGACGTGCTGGACCAGGAACGGCGCCGCTGGCAGATTCCTCGGCAGTTCCGCACACAGGCGCTGCATGACGCGGACGCCGCCAGAGGGCGCCCCAGCGCGATGATGCTCCTGCGGCACGAAAGCTCCGTGACCGGACCGTTCTCGGGCGGTGGCATGGCGAGCCGGCTCGGCCCCTTTGTCCAGCAATTCTTCGCCGGCCCTCCTGTTCTAGGATCGGGGTGCTGCGGGGGAAGCATTGAAACAGCAGGGGACGGCTAGGGTGCCGGCAATCCGTGGGGGTATCGGCGTGGATGCCAATCAGGAGATGCGGCGCCTGCAGGCGGAATGCGACCAGGCGCTCGCCGCGGCCGAGGACGCCCGGGACGAGGCTTCCCGCTATGCCCAGGAGAACGCCCTTCTGGCGGCGGAGCTTGCGGCGCGAACGGCCGAGCTGGAAAGGCTGCGCGCCGAGTCCGAGCGCCGCGAAGCCGAAGCCCGCGCGGCCCTGAAGGCGGCCGTCGCCCAGGCCGGCAGCGTCCTCGCCGAGCAGGAGAGCGCGGGAATCCTGCAGGAGGAGCTGCGGGTCACGATGGAGGAGCTGCAGGCCGCGAACGAGGAGCTCCTCAATGCGACCGAGAGCCTCGAGCGCCGGGTCCTGGAGCGCACCGCCGAGCTACGCCGCAGCGAGGAACGCCTGAGGCTCGCCCAGCACTATGCCGATGCCGGCATTTGGGACTGGGACATCGTGGCCGACCGCGTCACCTGGACCGAGCCCTATTTCGCGCTGTACGGCCTGAGTCCGGCGACGACCACGCCGTCGCGCGACGCCTGGCTGCAGAGCATTCATCCCGAGGACCGGCCGGCAGCGGCGGCTGCGCTGAAACGCTGCATCGACGAAAGGACTCCCGACTTCGTGGTGGAGTACCGGATCCTGCACCCCGAGCGCGGGATCCGTTGGCTGCTCGGCCGCGGGCGGATGGAGTTCGACGCGAAGCGCAGGCCCGTCCGCCTGGTCGGCCTGAACCTGGACGTGACGGACCGCCGCCGCGCCGAGGAGGAGGCCCGGGCCGCCAGGGAGGAGGCGGAGCGGGCGAACGCCGCCAAGTCCCGGCTGCTTGCCGCGGCCAGCCACGACCTGCGCCAGCCGGTGATGGCGGCAGGGCTCTTCATGGGGCTGCTGCGGCGGCGGTCCGATCCTGCGGCGACCGAGGTGCTGGACCTGCTCCAGACCTCGCTGGACAGCCTGGACCGCATGCTGTCCTCGCTGCTCGACATGGCGAAGCTCGAGGCGGGGATCGTCTCGCCCAGGCTGCGCGCCTTCCCGCTGAGCGACATCCTGCAGCGCCTGATGCCGGAATTCGAAGGCATGGCCCAGCAGAACGGGCTGTGGTTCCGGATCCCCGACAAGCCATGCGTGCTGCACAGCGACCCGCTTCTGGTCGAGCAGATCCTGCGAAACCTGCTGTCCAACGCCATCAAGTACACCCAGGAGGGCGGCGTAACGGTCGACTGCGCGACCGAGGGGGACCGAATCCGGATCGACGTCATCGATACGGGCCCTGGTATCCCCGATGAGGAGCTGGAGCGGATCTTCGGGGAGTTCTACCAGACCGGCACCTCGGGCCAGGATCACGCCCGCGGCTTCGGCCTGGGACTCGCGACCGTGGACCGGGTCGCCCGTCTGCTGGGCACGCAGGTGAGGGTCAGCTCGGCCCCCGGGCGCGGCTCGGTCTTCAGCATCGCGCTTCCGGCCTCGGACAGCGCCGAGGCCGACGCCCCGGCCGCGCAGGCGTCTGCGGGAGGAAACCTCGCGGGCGCGCGGGTCCTGCTGGTCGAGGACGATCCCGCCGTGCTCGCGGCCATGCGCCTGATGCTGCATGAATGGGGCATGCAGGTCCATGCGGCCTCGTCCCTTGCCGAGGTCCGGCCGCTGCTGGATGCCCTGGATGTGCCGCCGGACATCGTGATCGCGGACTACAGCCTCGGCCGAGGCAAGCGCGGAACCGAGGCCGTGGCGATGGTCCGCGAGCGCTGGCCGGTTCCGGCCGTGATCGTCACGGGCGACACCTCGGCCAGGCGACTGGCCGAGGCGAAGCGCTCGGGCCTGCTCCTCGTCCACAAGCCAATGAAGCCGGAGGCGCTGCACGAGCTGCTGGGATCCCTCCTGGCATCGCGGGCGGCCTGAGCGTCCCCCGATCCCGCAGCGCCGGCCGTCGCACGCGATTGGTCGCAGAACCTCCCCTGGGAACCGACACGGCGGAACGGATATGCTGGGGCCGAGGGTGTGAGCCGGCGGCTGGGAGGACCCATGGAACTGGACATCCGCACGCTGCTGCTGGTCCATACGCTGGTCACGGTGTCGCTGGCCGCGTTGATGGCGCTGTACTGGCGTGCGCATCCCCGCACGCCGGGGGTCGGGCTCTGGACCCTGGGCACGGCGCTGGTCGGGCTGGGGACCCTGGGCGGCTTCCTGCGCGGCTTCGTCCCGGACCTGCTGTCGATCCCGGTTGCGCACGGGGCGCTGGCGCTGGGCACCTTCGCCCTGTGGAACGGAATCCGGCGCTTCGACGACAAGCCCGTTCGCTGGGCCGGCTGCGGGGCGCTGGTGGCCCTGCTGGTGGCGTTCCTTTACTACCGGACCGATGTCAGCCCGGATGCCCCCCAGCGGCTCGCGGCGCTGTCGCTCGTGCTGGGTTCGGGCGTGCTGCTCTGCGCGGGGGAACTGCTGAGCGGCACGCCGCGCTGCGTGCGCATGACCGCGCGCGTCGCGGCGGCGCTCTTCGCCGTCGTCGGAGTATCGTTCCTGCTCCGCGCGATCCAGGCGGTGGGGCCCGCGGCAACGGCCGACCTCGTCTCGCATGTCACGGCGCGCGGTCCGCATGTCCTGGTCTCCATCGTCGCGAACGTGCTGACGGTCTTCTCGCTGCTGCTGATGGCCGCCCAGCGGCTGCACCATGCCGTCGAGGAGCGCAACGCCGAGCTGGTCCTGGCGCGCGATCGGGCCGAGGCCGCCAGCCGCGCCAAGACCCAGTTCCTCGCCATGATGAGCCACGAGCTGCGCACGCCGCTGAACGCGATCATCGGCTTCTCGGACGTGATGCGCAGCGCCGTCTTCGGCCCGCTCGGCCACGAGCGCTACCGGGTCTATGCCGAGGACATCCATGCGTCGGGCCATCACCTGCTCGGCCTGATCACGGCGATCCTGGACATCTCGAAGGCCGAGGCCGGAAAGCTGGAGATCGCGCCCGAACCCGTCGACCTGCCGCAACTCGTGCAGGACGCGGTCCGGCTGGCGCGGGTCGATGCCGACCGCAAGGGCATCCACCTGACGGTCGAGATCGCGGAGACGCGGCCCTTCCGGGCCGATCCCATGGCGCTGCGGCAGATCCTGCTGAACCTGTTGACGAACGGGATCAAGTTCACGGCGAGCGGCGGGCGGGTGTCCCTCCAGGTGCACGCAAGCGGCTCCGGCACCGCGTTCCGCGTGGTCGACGACGGGATCGGCATGGATCCCGCCGAGATCCCGCGCCTGCTGCGGCCTTTCGAGCAGGCGAGCCCCGGCCTCGCCGCCGCCAACGGGGGGACCGGGCTCGGCCTCCCGCTGGTCGACACGCTGGTGCGGCTGCATGGCGGGCGCTTCGAGATCCAGAGCCATCCCGGGCGCGGCACCGCGGCGACGGTCTGGCTGCCCCAGGTTCCGTCCGTCCAGGCCGTCGCCTGACCTCAAGCCGGCCCGGCCTGCTCCGCACGGAAAGCGCCCAGGGCGCGGGGGCCGTGCGCCCTGGGCGGAAGCCGGCCGGGAAGTCCGGCCGGCGGGAGGGGCTGGCGCGGCCCCTACGCGGCCCGGTTCGCGACCGGGGCGGCCGAGCCCTTCCAGTCCACGCCCGCCTCGAAGGCGGCCGCGGCCTGGTAGATCGTCGCCTCGGCGTAATCCCGGGCGACGAGCTGCAGCCCGATGGGCAGCCCCTCGCTGAGCCCGCAGGGGATCGACATGGCGGGATGGCCCGTGATGTCGAATTGCGAGGTGTTGTAGATCATCTCGAAGGCGCGGGTCACGACCTCGGTGATCGAGGCGCCGGGCGCCGGCAGCGCACTCGCCCGGATCGGCAGGGTCGGCATCAGCAGCAGGTCGTACCTGGCCAGCACGGCGTCGTAGCAGGCCTTCAGGCGCCGCGCGATGTTCTGGGCCTTGGCGTAATAGCGGCCGCGGTATCTGGTCATGCCGTAGGCGCCCATGAACATGCAGACCTTCAGGCTGTCCGAGAGCTCGTCCGCGCGCTCGCGCCAGGCGGCGTGCGCGTCCATCAGCCCGACGTTGTACTGGCCCTTCCAGTTGAAGCCCATGCCGTTGCCGAGCATCATCTGGGCGTGCAGCCCCTCGACGGCGATCGGCGTCCAGACGGAGGCCGCCAGCACGTGCTCGGGCAGCGAGATCTCCTCCACCACGGCGCCCAGCGCGCGGTACTGCTCAGCGGCCTCGAGCACCGCGTCACGGACGTCGGGCTGGACCACCGGCGCCGCGAAGGCCTCCTTCACCACCGCGATCCGGAGCCCGCCCGCGCCCCGGCCGAGGCCGGCCGTGTAGGCGTCGGTCTTCGGCGCGTACTGGCGCGGGTCGAGCCCGTCGGGGCCGGCGAGCACCTCGAGCAGCAGGGCGTTGTCGGCGACCGTGGCGGTCATCGGGCCCGTGTGATCGATGGTGGATTCGATGGGCATCACCCCGGTATAGGGCACGAGGCCATGGGTCGGCTTCATGCCGTAGATCCCGCAGAACGAGGCGGGCATGCGGATCGAGCCGCCCTGATCGCCTCCGATCGCCATGTCGACCTCGCCCGCCGCGACCAGCGCGCCGCTGCCGGAGGAGGACCCGCCCGCCGAATAGCCGTGCTTCCACGGGTTGTGCACCGGCACCGGCGCCGAGGTGTGGCTGCCGCCGGACAGGCAGAAGTACTCGCACACGGCCTTGCCGAGGATCGTCGCGCCTTCGTCGAGCATGCGGGTGACGATGGTCGCGTCCATGTTGGGGACGTAGCCTTCGAGCGTCGAGGCGCCGTTCATCATGGGAACGCCCGCGAGGCAGACATTGTCCTTCAGGGCCACGGTCTTGCCCGCGAGCTTGCCGCCCGGGGCGCCTTTCACCTCGGACTTCCAGTACCAGGCATTGTGCCTGTTCTCCTCCGGCCCCGGACGGTAGCCGGGCGTGCGCGGGTACTTGACCGCGGGCACCTCGTCGGGAAGGGCGTCGACGACGTCGTAGGCGTTCAGCATCGGCTGCATCAGGGCGAGATACTCTTCGGCCTGCGCGGCCGTGATGCTCATGCCGAGGCCCTTGGCCAGGTCGATCAGCTGCTCCGAGGAAATCCGGGCGATGGCCATCGTCTGCTCTCCCATGCTGAGGCGAAGGAAATCGGGTTTCGAAACGGGGAGGGCGCGGCGCTAGGCCGTCGCCATCCCGACGAACTCGGAAACGAGTTCCGGGTCGTTGAGCTGATGCGGCTGCAGCTCGCCGGTGATGCGGCCCTTCTGGATGATCAGGATCCGCTCCGAGAGCGCCGCGATGAATTCCAGGTTCTGCTCCACCAGGATCATGGCGATCCCCCGGCTGGTCCGAAGCCGCAGGAGGCTTTCCACGATCTCGTCGATGATCGAGGGCTGGATGCCCTCGGTCGGCTCGTCCAGGAGGATCAGCTTCGGCTTCGTGCACAGGCAGCGCGCGAGCGCCAGAAGCTGCTGCTCGCCACCGGACAGCGCGCCGCCCCTGCGGTCCAGCAGCCGCTTGAGCCGCGGGAACTCCGCCAGCACCTCCTCGATGACGCCGAGATCCTCCCTGGCCGAGGTGACGAGGCCCATGCGCAGGTTCTCCATCACCGTCAGGTTCGGGAAGATCTCGCGCCCCTGCGGCACGTAGCCCATGCCCCCGCGCGCGCGGGACGAGGTCGTGGCCCTGGTGATGTCGCGCCCTTCCAGCGCCACCCGGCCGTCGGTCGCCGGCAGGTAGCCCATCAGGGTGCGCATCAGCGTCGTCTTGCCCATGCCGTTGTGGCCGAGCACGCCGAGATACTCCCCGGCCGCGAGCTGGAGCGTCACGCCCGCCAGGATCGGGATCCGCCCGTAGCCCGAGCGCAGGCCTTCCACCGAGAGGATCATGCCGCCACCTTCTTGCCGAGATAGACGTCGCGCACGCGCTGGTCGGCCATGACGGCCCCGATCGTGTCCTCCATCAGGATCTGCCCCTGGTGGAAGACGGTCACCGTCTTGGCGATCATCCGGATGAACTGCATGTCGTGCTCGACCACGATCAGCGCCCGGGTGCGGTTGATCTCCTTGATGATCTCCGCGGTGCGCAGCACCTCGGCGTCGGTCATGCCGGCCGCGGGCTCGTCCAGCAGGATCAGGTCCGGCTCTCCGGCGAGCACCGTCCCGATCTCGACCCACTGGCGCTGGCCGTGGGCGAGGTGTCCGACCAGGTCGCCCGCCCGGTCCGTCAGGCGGATCTTGTCCAGGACCTCGTCGGTGATCCGCCTGGAGACCGGCGGCGTGTGCTTGCGGCTCGCCGCGATCCAGATGTTCTCGCGCACGGACAGGCCGTTGAAGACGTTGGGGACCTGGGTCTTGATCCCCATGCCGAGCCGGGCGATCTCGTGCGGGGCGGCGCCCGCGATGGACTGACCGCGGAAGGTGATGCTGCCCGAGCTCGGCGTGAGCTGTCCCGAGAGCATCTTGAAGAAGGTGCTCTTGCCGGCGCCGTTGGGACCGATCAGGCAGCGCAGCTCGGCCTCCTTCAGGGTGAAGGAGACGTCGTTGTTCGCGACCACGCCGCCGAAGCGCATGGTCAGGTTGCGGGTCTCGAGGAGCGTCGCGGAATAGTCCTGCATGGCTCTTACTCCGCCGCCTTCGCGATGTGGTCGTCCTTGCCCCCGGGGCCTCCCTCGAACAGGGCCGCGCCGCCGCGCCGCGCCTTCAGGGCCAGCGCGCGTGACCACAGGATCTGGGCCGTGGGCACGAGGCCCCTGGGCAGCAGCAGGACGAAGGCGATCAGGATCACGCCCAGCACCAGGTTGGAGTTGAACTCCTGCTGGGAGCCGATCTCCGTCACGATGGCCTGGATCGCGACGCAGCCGAGGACGGGGCCGATCAGCGTCCCGAGGCCGCCGATGGTGATCCAGATGATGATCTCGGCCGAGAGCGACAGCGCGAAGATCGTCGGGCTCACGAAGGCGCCCCAGTTCGTGTAGAGGACGCCCGCGAGGCCGGCTATGGCGCCGCCGATCACGAAGACCAGCAGCTTGTAGAGGCGCGGGTCGTAGCCCAGCAGGCTGGCGCGGGTCTCGTTCTCGCGGATCGCGACGGCGACGCGGCCGAAATGGCTGACCAGGACCAGACGCAGGATCACGTAGACCGCGATCAGCGCGCCCGCCGTGACGAACCAGATCTCCTCTGGCTCCAGCACGGCGGACGGGTCGCCCGGCGCGTTCAGGCCGGGCACCGATGGCATGCCGTTGAACCCGCCGAGCTGGGCCGCGCCGATGCGGTATTCGTCGCCGGCGGTCGAGTTGATGAGGTTGAACAGGATCAGCGTCACCGTCAGCGTGATCACGCCGAGATAGACGTCGCTGATGCGGCCGTAGAACATGAAGTAGCCCAGCGCCGCCGCGAAGGCGGCCGGGACCAGCATGCCAACGAAGACGGCGCCGGTGCTGTCGCCGAGATTGATCGCGGCGACCGCATAGGCGTAGCCGCCGAGGCCGAAGAAGGCCGTCTGGCCGAAGCACAGGATTCCGCCGAAGCCCCAGATGAAGCCCAGGCTGAGCGCCAGGATCGACATCGCCGCGAACAGGGTGATCTGCATCAGCGTGAAGATTTCGAGGACCTGGGGGGCGAGGGCCACGCCCGCGATGGCGGCGGCGAGCAGGACGAGCTGAAGGCCCGTCGAGAGCGAGCGGGACATCACAGGCTCCTCCGGAAGTAGCGGTCGGAAATCCCCTGGGGCAGCAGCCGGATCAGCACGATCGCGGAGATGAAGAGGATCACCTCGCCGAAGACCGGCGTGGTCAGGAAGGCCGCGATCTGGTTGATCGTGCCGAAGAGGGCGGAGGCCGAGGCCGTGCCGGCCAGGATCGCGGAGCCGCCGCCGACCACCGTGATGAACGCCTTGGCGATGTAGGCGCCGCCCATGGTGGGCACGATGCCGGAGACGGGGGCGAGCAGGCCGCCCGCGAGCCCCGTGATCGCCGCGCCGATGCCGAAGGTCACCATGTAGACCCGGGTCGGGTTCAGCCCCATGGCCGCGGCCATGTTGGGGTTCTGCATGGTGGCCCGGGCGATCAGGCCGTAGCGGGTGTAGCGCAGCACCGCCCAGACCGAGCCGACCAGCAGCAGCGCCATGGCGACCAGGAACAGGGTGTAGAGGCTGGACCGGTACTGCCCGATGGCGAAGCCGCCGAGCGGCGTCGGCACGCCGTTGATGGTGTTCCCGAAGACCGTCGTGACCAGGCCGACGATCAGCAGGCTGAGGCCCCAGGTCGCCAGCATCGTGTCGACGAGCCGGCCGTAGAGGAACCGGATCAGGCAGCGCTCGACCACGATGCCGACGATGCCGACGAAGAGGGGCGCGATCACGAGCATGGCGATCCAGATGTTCACCCCCGCATTGGCCGAGACGACCGTCGCGTAGGCGCCGAGCATCAGGAACTCGCCATGGGCGAGGTTGATGACCTTCATCATTCCGAAGATGATCGCCAGGCCCATGCAGAGGAGCACGAGCGAGGCGATCCCGTTCAGGACGTCGAGCGCGAGAACGATGCCGAGATCCATGTGCCGTCGGCCTTTCTGGTGTC
Source organism: Arenibaculum pallidiluteum (assembly GCF_017355985.1). Classification (GTDB taxonomy): domain Bacteria; phylum Pseudomonadota; class Alphaproteobacteria; order Azospirillales; family Azospirillaceae; genus Arenibaculum; species Arenibaculum pallidiluteum. Next base: position 78,591 of record NZ_JAFIQU010000015.1, on the reverse strand, counting down.
CGGGAAGGGAGGGCGGGTCAGATCTCGATCACGTACTGCTTGTTGTCTCCGGGGTTCTTGACGAGGTCGCAGACCATGGCGGTGTCGCTCGGAGGCTGCTGCTCGTAGGTCTCCAGCACGACGAACTTCTTGCTGCGGACCTCGGCCAGGTAGGCGTTGCGCACGGCGTGGTGCGTGGGCCGGTCGATCACGACCTTGCCCGTGGGTCCCATGATTGAGAGGCCGGATTCGAGCGCCGCCGTGACGGCTTCGCGGTCGGTCTTGCCGGCCTTGCGGACGCCCTCGACCCACAGCATGAAGCCCTCGTAGGACCCGGCCGCGGGCTCGCCGATATAGGGCATGTCGGCGCCGAACCGCTGCTTGAGCTTCGTGACGTAGGCCTTGTTGGCGGCGTCCTCGAGCTCCTCGAAATAGCCGTAGGCGGCGAGGATGCCGTCGCTCTCGTTGGCGTCGAGCGTCGTGTGCTCGTTCACGAGGCCGAAGGTCGTCGAGGCGATGGGGATCTGGCTCTTCATGCCGGCCGAGGCCCACTGCCGGTAGAAGGAGGTGTGGTTGCCGCCGACCAGCGCCGACAGGATGATGTCGGGCTTGGCGGCCTGGATCTTCGAGATGGTCGGGCCGAAGTTCGTGACGTCCAGCGGGAAGAAGTCGGTCGACAGGATCTGGCCGCCGTTGTCGCGGACGTACTTGGTCATCCACTTGGCCGTGATCTGGCCGTAGTTGTAGTCGGCCGCGATGATGTAGGCCTTCTTGCCCCACTTGCTCATGGCGTAGGGGACGAGCTTCTCGACGGTCTGGGCCGGCGTCGTCCCGATATTGAAGGTGTTCCGGTCGCACACGCCGCCTTCGTAGAGCGTGTTGTAGAAGTAGGGGACCTTGTAGCGCCCGAAGACCGGCCGGATCGCCTCGCGCGAGGCCGAGGTGATGCCGCCGTGGACGACCAGGACCTTGTCCTTGAGGGCGAGCTGCTGCGCGTATTGGGTGTAGCGCTGGATGTTGGACTGGGTGTCGTAGTGCACGAGCTTCAGCGGCCGGCCCAGCAGGCCGCCCGCGGCGTTCACCTCCTCGACGGCGAGGATCAGGCTGTTCACGATCGGCACGCCCGTGGCGGCGATCGGCCCGGACTGGTCGTGAAGGCTGCCGATCAGGATCGGAGCGTCCTGGCCCAGGGCGGTGTGCCTCAGGATCGCGGGGCTCGCCACCAGGCCGGCCGCAGCAAGACCCGTCCCCTTCAGAAACTCGCGTCTCAGCATGCTCATGCGACTTCCCCATTCCCTGCTTCTTGTGCGGCGCCCATTTCCCGGATGCCGCGCATGGCAGATATTGGAAACTGCAAAATTTGAATTCGCAAGGATTTTTTGCGACGCACAAGCCGGTCGGGACGGGAACCCTGGTGGCGGCTCTCAGAAGCTGGCGATGTGCCGGAACTCGACCCCGTTCGCCATGGCCATGTGGACGAGCCGCCGCCCGTCCGCCGTCGCCCGGGAGGTGCGCCGGCGGCCGCGGAAGCCCATCCGGTCCCCGCGCGAGCGCTGCACGTCGCAGGTCCGCAGCCCGCCGTAGCTCTCCGCCATCTGGGCGATGTAGTGGATACCCTCGTAGCAGGATTCGCTGAAGGCGTTCGGCATGGGCGCGTGGGTGCCGAAGCAGGTCCGGTACTTTTCCAGGAACGCGTCGTTCTCGCGGTAGCGGACGTTCGCCAGATAGGAGGCGGTGACGTAGAACTCCTCGAGGTGGTCCGGGCCGATCCCGTAGACGACGGTTTCGTCCGTCGCCGTCGAGTAGCGGATGTGGCGCGCCCCGAGCCCGGCCTCGGAGAAGGCGCGGTTGAACTCGATGGCCTCCTGGCCGAGTAGGTACATCAGCACGACGTCTGGGCTGGTGCGCCGGATCAGGTCGAAGGTGCGCGCGTAATCGCGCTCCCCGATCGGCAGCAGGATGTCGCCGACCACATGGGCGCCGCGGTCGCGGACGATGCGCCGGGCCGCGGCGTGCGAGATGCGGGGCCAGATGTAGTCGTTGCCGACCAGCAGGAAGCGCCGCGCATGGCGGTTCTCGACGAGCCAGGAGATGCCGGGACGCATCAGCTCGTCCGCGGTCTCGCCGATCGCGAGGACGTCGACCTGGTCGACGCCGCCCTCGTACTGGGGCGTGTAGATGTAGGGGACCCGCCCGCCGATGGCGGACATCACGGCGTTGCGGGTGTCGCTGGGATGCATGCCGACGACGGCGGAGACGCCCTCGACCTCGACCAGCCCGGCAGCCTCCTCGGCGGCCTCGGCCGCGCCGACGCCGATGTCGCCGACGACGATCTGGACGGGCCTGCCGAGGATGCCGCCCTGCGCATTGATCTCGGCCGCGGCCAGCAGCGCGCAGGCCTCGGACGACGGCGTCCAGATGCCGGCGGGGCCGCTGAAGGGAAGGAGCAGTCCGATCTTCAGGTCCGTGCGCGGCATCTTCGAGATCCTTCCACCTGGGGTCGGCTCGCGGCGTCGGCGGGCATCGCGCCTGGACGGCGGTGATCCGCGCGTGTTCGGCGTCAACAGCGTTAATCGCTCTGCAATAATCGGACCACGGTCGTGACGCATGCCGCGCGCGAGGATCTCCGCCGCCGCGTCTCGGAAGGGCACCGTCCGGCCGCTGCCCTTCCGGCGGGCCGGAATGCCCGTCCCTTGGGCCATTGCCCGTCTAGGCACCAGCGCGGCGGCGCCCCGGCGATTGATTTCGGCGCATAGCGCCGCTATCTAGGGATTGGTAGAAGTATCAGATATTGAAAAATGATAAGTCTAGGAATCCGCCCGTGACCCTGCCGATGACCGACCAACTGGCCTATCTGATCGCCAGCGTGAACCGCCGCCTCGAGGAGGAGCTCGAGGAAAAGCTGCGCGGCGAAGGCGTTCCCATCGAGCAGATGCGGATCCTGACGGCGCTGTCCGACGGCGGCGGGCTGCCCATGGGCGATCTGGCCGGCATCGTCCTCGTCGAGGGGCCGACGCTCACGAAGATCGTCGACCGCATGGTGACCAACGGCCTCGTCTACCGCTCCCCGGACGAGAAGGACCGCCGCCGGATCCTCATCTACCTGACGAACAGGGGCAAGGCGCTGCACGACCGGCTGCACGGCATCGTCGCCGAGCAGCAGACGCGCCTGCGAGAACGCCTTGAGGGCGCCCAGTACGAGCAGCTCAAGGCGCTGCTGCAGAATCTCGGGAACGCCTGAGCCGAAGGCGGGGCCGGGCCGGTGCCCGTTCGGGCGCGGCCGGACATACCGGCCGCGCCATATGTTGAAACGGCAAATATTGACTTTACAAGTTTCTGCGGCCGCTCCTAGCATCCCGTGACGGCCGGCCCCGCGGATCTCCGATGCGGTTCCCTGCGGTGGCCGGCGCTGCACCCGAGGCAGAGGAGCGCGGAATGACGCACCATACCGTCACGGCGAGGCCGGAGAACGTCTTCTGGGGGTTCTTCGATGCGCGGACCGAGCCGGTCCTGCAGGTGGACTCCGGCGATCTCGTGACCTTCAACACGCTGCCGGGCGGCTCCGCCGACGACCTGCCCGCGGACATGTCCCTGGTCCTTCCCGACCATCTGGCGGCGCTCGAGGCGCTGGCCCCGTCCAAGGGGCCCGGGCCGCACCTGATGACGGGGCCCGTGCATGTCCGCGGGGCCGTGCCAGGCGACGTGCTTCAGGTCGACATCCTGGACGTGCGGCCCCGCCAGCGCTGGGGCTACTGCTCGATCCTGCCGCTGCTGGGCACGCTCCCCGAGGAGTTCACGGATTACGAGCGCATCCATATCGAGGTCGACGTGGAGCGCTGGGTCGGCGTCCTGCCCTGGGGCAAGGAGCTGCCGCTGGACCCGTTCTTCGGGATCATGGCCGTCGCGCCGCCGCCGCAATGGGGCCGCGTCGGGTCGGCCGAGCCGCGCGCCTTCGGCGGCAACATGGACAACAAGGACCTGCGCGCCGGAACCACGGTCTACTTCCCGGTCTTCAACGAGGGCGCCCTGTTCTCCTGCGGCGACGGCCACGGCTGCCAGGGCGACGGCGAGGTCTGCATCACCGCGCTGGAGACGGCGCTCGACGGCACGTTCCGGCTGACAGTGCGCAAGGACATGCCCGCGATCTCCCAGCCCTTCGCCGAGACCGGCGAGCACCTGATCTCCATGGGCTTCCACGAGGACCTGGACGACGCCGCCAGACAGGCGGTGCGCGAGATGGTTCGGCTGGTCACGGAGCGCACCGAGCTCACGCGCAACCATGCCTACATGCTGTGCAGCCTGGCCGGCGATCTCAAGGCGACCCAGCTCGTCGACGGCAACAAGGGCATCCACATGGTCCTGCCCAAATCGGCCCTCTGATCCCGCCCCGATCCACGGACCTACGTCCACGGCCCTGAGTCCACGGCCCGAATCCCGGACCCGTTCCCATGACGACGGTTCCGCGCATCCGATCCGGCGCGCCGTGCCGCGCGTTCCCGCCCCGCTCTCGAAGGAGCATCCGATCCATGACCGAGGCCCTGCATTTCCAGCCGCTCACGACGATTGCCGAGCGGATCCGCCGGCGCGAGCTGTCGCCCGTCGACGTCGCGGCGGCGGCGCTCGACCGCATCGCCGTGCTGGACGCCCGGGTCCGCGCCTACAAGCTGGTGCTGGCCGAACGGGCGATGGACCAGGCCAGGCGGGCCGAGGCCGAGATCGCCAGGGGCATCTGGCGCGGCCCACTGCACGGCGTTCCCGTGGCGGTGAAGGACCTCTGCTACACCGACTACGCGCCCACGGCCTGCGGCACGCGCATGCTGGAGGGCTGGGTGCCCGACCACAGCGCCACGGTGGTCGAGCGTCTGGAGATGGCCGGCGCCGTGATGCTCGGCAAGCTGCGCATGACCGAGGGCGCCTATACCAGCCACCATCCCGAGGAGCCGGCGCCCCTCAACCCCTGGAGCACGGAACACTGGGTGGGGTCCTCCTCCTCGGGCTCCGGGGTCGCGCCGGCCGCGGGGCTCTGCTATGGGGCCATCGGCACCGATACCGGTGGCTCGATCCGCTTCCCCTCGGCCAATTGCGGGCTGACCGGCATCAAGCCGACCTGGGGCCGGGTCAGCCGGCACGGGGTGTTCCCGCTGGCGGCCTCGCTGGACCATGTCGGGCCCATGTGCCGCAGCGCGGCCGACGCCGCAGCCATGCTGGGCGCGATCGCCGGGCCGGATCCGCGCGATCCGACCTCGCTGCCGGCCGCGGTGCCGGACTACATGGCGGAGATCGGCCGCAACATCCGCGGGCTGCGCCTCGGCATCGACCGCCGCTATCTCGAGGAATCGACGGAGGCCGAGGTGACCCAGGCCGTCCTTGCGGCGGAGGCCGTGCTTCGGAGCCTCGGCGCCCGCGTCGTCGAGGTGGACTTCCCCGATGTCGACGCGCTGGTGAAGGGCTGGATCCCGCTCTGCGCCATCGAGACTGCCGCCGCGCATCGCGAGCACTATCCTGCCAGGGCCGCGCAGTACGGCCCCGACCTGGCGCGGCTGATCGAGCAGGGCAGGGCCGCGACCAGCGCCGAGATCGCGGCGGCCTTCCACGAGCGCATCGCCTTCGCGGGCCGGCTCGCGACGCTGTTCGAATCCGTGGACGTCCTGCTGATGCCGACGCTGCCCTTCCCGATCCCGAGCCTCGCCAAGCTCTCGGAGTTCGGCCAGGACGACAGGGTCCTGAACCGGCTGATCCGCTCCACGGCGCCCTTCAACCTGTCGGGCAGCCCCACGGTGACCCTGCCCTGCGGCATCGACGGGGGCGGGTTGCCGCTGAGCCTTCAGCTCGTGGGCCCGCACCTGTCCGAGGCCACGCTGTGTCGCGCCGCCCATGCCTATCAGCAGGCGACCGACTGGCATACCCGGCGTCCCGCCGGGCTCGCCTGACGCCGCCCCGGTCGGATCGCCCCGGTCGGACCGCCCCGGTCGGACCGCCGGGTCCACCCGCCCGGTTCCATCGGATCGGGCCGGCCCATCGTCCGCCCATCCGTCCATCCGCCAGCGAAGGAAACCACCCGATGCACAGGATCGAGATCTCTCCCGACGTGGTCGAGCGCAGCCGGCGCCAGCGCGGGCGCGCGCATGTGTTCGAGACGATCGCGCCGTCGCGCACCGCCCATGTGGTCGTCGACCTGCAGGTCGGCTTCATGGCCCCTGGCGCGCCCGTCGAGGTGCCGGCGGCGCGCGAGGTCGTCGCCCCGGTGAACCGGATCAGCGCGGCGCTGCGGGCGGCCGGCGGGCTGGTCGTCTACCTGCGCTACGCCTTCGACCCTGCCAAGCCCATGGACTGGTCGTCCTGGTACGGCACGATCCTGGAACCCGGCTATTCGGCGACGCTCAGCAGGGCCTTCACGCCGGGCTCGCCGGACTTCGCGCTCTGGCCGGATCTGGAGGTGACGCCGGCCGACCTGATCGTCGACAAGACGCGCTTCAGCGCCTTCGTGCCGGGAACCTGCGACCTGCACGAGCTGCTGCAGGCCCGCGGCATCGAGACGGTGATCGTCACCGGCACGCTGACCAACTGCTGCTGCGAATCGACCGCGCGGGACGCCGCCCAGCGGAACTACAACGTGATCTTCGTCTCGGACGGCAACGCCGCGCTGAGCGATGCCGAGCACAATGCGACGCTGACCAACATGACGGCCTTCTTCGGCGACGTGATGTCCTCCGACGAGCTGATTCCGGTGATCGCGGCCGGCCGCGTTCCCGGAACCGCCGCGGCCTGATCCCGCCTTTGCCGAGAGGAGGTCCCATGATCACGGTCAGGGAGGATCCATGATCACGATCACCGCCGTAATCAGGGCGAAGCCGGGAACCGAGGGGACGATGGCGGACGCGCTGCTCGCCGTCGCGGAGAACGTGCGCGCCAGCGAGCCCGGGACGCTGGGCTTCTACGTCTCGCAGAAGCTCGACGATCCCTGCGTCTTCACGACATACGAGCGCTTCGCGGACCAGGCGGCCATGGATGCCCACAACGGCTCGGCCGCGGTGGCGCGCTTCTTCGAGACCGCGCAGCCGATCCTGGACGGCCCGGTGATCCTCGAGATCGGCCGGGAGATGTCCAGCAAGCCCTGACCCCGGCGCCGCGCGGCCGCAGGCCGCTGCATGCGCAGCGATCCCTGGGAGGGTCTCAGCCGGCGCCGGTCCCCGCGGCTCGGTGCTCCTCCCCGTCGGGTTCGGGGCGCGTCCAGTCCTGCTGAAGGAAGCGCCGCAGCACCTCGGCCCGCTCCCGGGTCTCGCGCGCGCTGTCTTCCCAGTGCTCCGCGACCATGCCGTGGCCCTTCCGCCGCGCGGCCTCGCCCATGCGCTCGCACAGGGACATCCGCTCGTTCAGGCTGCGCAGCGCGACCTCCAGCGCCTGCTCCATCTGCCGGAACTGGGCTGCCTCCATGTCGGGAGCAGCCAGGCGGTGACCAATGTGGCAGGTGTAGTAGGGCAGCGAATCGACGGTTCTCTCCTTCATGGCCCCGCCGCATTCCGGACAGGTCAGCGCGACGGGCGGGTTCAGCTCGAACTCACCGCTCATGTCCCTTTCCTCCGTCGAGGGCCCGCGCGCTGCCGCCGGGGGCCGGTTCTTGGCGGTCAGGCCGACCAGCAGCTCGGCCAAGTCGCCGATGGGCACGCAATGGTCGACCGTCACGTTCGCCAGCGCGCTCGACGGCATGCCGGGCGCCCGCGCGCCGGCGGGATCCTGGACGACGGTGGTGCCCCCGTGGCCCTTGATCTCGCTGAGGCCCGCGGTGCCGTCGCTGAGGCTGCCCGACAGGATCACGCCCACCACGCGCGGGCCGTAGGCCTCGGCTGCCGAGCGGAACAGCGGATCGATGGCGGGCCTGGTATAGTTCTCGCGGGGGCCGCGGGACAGCCGCATGCGCCCGGGCGCGAGCAGCATGTGGTGGTCCGGCGGCGCGACGTAGATCGCGCCGGCCGCGATGGGCATGCCGTCAGCCGCGAACAGGGAGGGCAGGAGCCCCGCCCGCCCCAGGATCTCGGGCGCATTGCTGCGCCGTGCGCCGATATGCAGCACGACGAAGACCGCCGCGGGAAACCAGCGTGGCAGGCCGGCGACCAGCGTCCGCAGCGCTTCCAGGCCACCGGCGGAGCCACCGATGACGATGATGTCCTTGGGCGCCATGGACCGTGAACAGCCGGGATGCCCGTTGGTCCCGGGCCTCCTTCCGCGGCGCGCGGGCACCTCCTATTCGGGCGTGCAGCCTGCGCGGTCCATCAGCGCCGCCCGTCCGCAGACCGAGGTCAGGACTTCGCGCGCATCGTGCTCGGCGCCGGGAACCTCGATCAGCCTGTGCGTGGACAGGCGCGGATGGCGGGCTGCCAGATGCCTGTAAAAGGCCCAGCCCCGGGCCAGCCGATGCGGCCCCTGGAGCCGGGCCGCGCAGGACCGGTCCAGGGAATGATGCTCGGGGTCGCGGTCCTCGGCTCCCAGCAGGTAGACGACCTGGCGCCCCGCATAGGCGGCCTCGATCCGCCCGGGCGGAACGCCGTCGAGATAGCGCGGCGGGTCGCCGAGGCCGTAGCGCCAGGTGTCATAGCCCGGGCATGCCTCGCGCGGGGGCAGGGCGAAGCCGCCGGCGCCGTCCGGACGTTCGGGCCCGAAATAGAGATAGCTGCCCGGATTGGCGAGAACCGTGCGCACCTGCCGCCCGGCGGCTTCGAGGCGGTCCAGGCCGCGTCCGACCGCGGCATAGCGCTGCGCGAGCTGGGCGCCGCCGGAATGCCCGGCGATCACCACCGCGGCCAGGTCGGGGAACAGCGCGCGGTCCGCGAGCCGGGCCATCACCGCGTCCAGCGCCTCGAAGGCGCTGACCGGCGCGGGGCCGTCGGCCTCTGCGCCGGCCTGCCAGGAATCCGGCGCCCAGCGCAGGATTTCGGCCGGCAGGGCGTTCGCCGCCGCATCGACCGGTGCCAGGAACTGCGGGGCGACGACCAGCGTGGCCGCCATGGCGGCGGGGCCGCCCTCGGCCAGGACCGCCTCGACGATCCGCCGGTAGGTGTCGGCGTTGCGCAGGCGCCCGTGCAGGACCACCACGGCTCTGCGGATCCCGGGCAGGGGCCGGGTCCAGTCCGCCGAGACGTGCAGGGCCAGGAAGGCGCGGGGGCCGCCGGCGGGCACGTCGAGACGCCCGGCCACCACGGTACGGACCGCCCTCCGGCCGGTGTCCTCCTTGGGGCCGGCGCAGGCGGCGCCGGAGGCGCCGACGAGAGCGAGCCAGCCCAGCGCCGCAAGCAGGCATCGGATCGTCCGCACGGCCGCACCCCCGAAAGGGATTAATTCGTTCGAGAAGAATACCCCATCGGGCCGCTGCGAGTCTCCCCCCGCGCCGATCCCCGCCCCGGGCTCGGCGGTTGCCAAGGCGGCGCGTGACAGCCCATCATCGATTCCGGCACGGCGGTCGAGGGGCACCTCATGGACGGCTTCGGCGAAGGACTGCGGCGGCTCGCCGGGAGGTCGGTCCGGCGGTTCGGCCTGGCGGCGGCGCTGTCGACGATCGGGCTGGCCGCCGCCGCGCAGACGCCGGTCGACGTGGAGCTGGTCCTCGCCGTGGACATCTCCGGCTCGGTCGACCTCGAGGAGGGGCGGCTGCAGCGCCAGGGCTACATCGATGCCATCGCCCACCCGCAGGTGGTCGACGCGATCACCTCGGGGCCCATGGGGCGGATCGCCGTCTGCTACGTGGAATGGTCCGGCGACGCGCAGCAATATGTCGTCGTGCCCTGGAGGGTGATCGACGGCCCGGCGACGGCCGAGGCCTTCTCGGACCTGCTGGCCGAAGCGCCGGTGGGCAGCGGCCGCTACACCTCGATCAGCGGCGCGATCGACTTCTCGGTGCCCCTGTTCGAGAGCAACGCCTTCGAGGGATTGCGCAGGGTGATCGACGTCTCGGGCGACGGCGTCAACAACCGCGGCCGCCTGGTCACCATGGCCCGGGACGCGGCGGTGGCGGCGGGGGTGACCATCAACGGGCTGCCGATCATCAACGACCGCCCGAACCCCTTCGGCACCTACACGCCCAAGGACCTGGACGCCTACTACGAGCGCGAGGTGATCGGCGGCCCCGGCGCCTTCGTGATGGTCGCCGAGAGCTTCCAGACCTTCGGTTCGGCGATCCTGGCGAAGCTGCTGCGCGAGATCGCGGCCACGCCGCCCGAGCCTGGCAGTCGGCCAACACGTCGCCAGACGGCGGAATCGGCACGCTAGCGCGCTGGCGCGGCGTCAGCCCGGTATACGCCCCTGGATAGCGGGCGCCGGGGCCGTGGCGGCCGGTTGCCCGGCTCGGGCGGCCTCGCCCGCCAGCACCTCGAGCGCGAAGGGGATCCGGTCCAGCGGAAGGACGAGGTCGGCCTGGCCGATATCCACCGCCGCGCGGGGCATCTCCCCGACTTCCGCCGTCGCCTCGTCCTGGGCGATCGCCATGCCGCCCTGCCGCCGGACCGCCTCGACCCCGCGCGCGCCGTCGCGGCCCCTGCCGGTCAGCACCACCGCGATGGCGCGGCGGCCGTGGACCTCGGCCATGGAACGGAACAGCACGTCCGCCGCCGGGCGGCAGAAATTGACGGGATCGGAATCGGCGAGGCCGAGCGTGCCGTCCGGCCGGACCAGCAGATGGCGGTCCGGCGGCGCGACATGGACATGGCCCGGCAGCGGCCGGTCGCCTTCCCGGGCGGACGTCACGGCGAGCCGGGTGCGCGCGGCCAGGATGCCGGGCAGCAGGCTCGGGCGGTCCCGGCGGACATGCTGCACGATCAGGATCGGAAGCGGAAAATCCGGTTGCAGCCCCGCCAGGGTACGGGACAGCGCCAGCACGCCGCCCAGGGACGCGACGATGCCGACCACGTCATACGCCCTGTCCTGATCGGCATCAGCCTTCGGCGGCGCCTGCGCGGCGGAGTGGATCGGCTGTTGATGACGCATGAGGCCCGTTATGTACGGTATCGAACATAATGGGCGCCGCGCGCCATGTCAGCCACCGTACAGAGGGGGTAGGGGCCCGATGCCGCAGCACGAGAGGACGACCGACATGGGCAACCGCCTGCTGGCGGCGATGCCGCAGGCCGAGCGCGACCGCATCGAACCCGACCTGGAGACCGTCCCGCTGGAGCTCCGGGCCGAGCTCTATGGCGTGAACGCTCCCGTCGATCACGTCTACTTCCCGCACGAAGGCGTGGTCTCGCTGCTGAACGTGCTGGAAGACGGCACCGCCGTCGAGTTCGCCACCGTCGGGAACGAAGGAATGGCCGGCGTCGCCGTCCTGCTGGGCGCGTCGAGCATGCCGAGCAAGGCGTTCGCGCAGATCCCGGGCACGGCGTCGCGTATGGCGGCAAAGGCGTTTCGCGACGCCCTTCCGAAGACCCCTGCCTTCCACGCGCTGCTGCTGCGCTACACCCAGGCGCTGCTGAACCAGATCGCGCAGTCGGCGACCTGCAACCGCATCCACCCGATCGAGGAGCGCTGCGCGCGCTGGCTGCTGATGACGCACGACCGGGTCAAGGCGAAGCATTTCCCGCTCACCCAGGAGTTCCTGGCGCAGATGCTGGGCGTGCGGCGGCCCAGCGTATCCGTGGCGGCCGGCATGCTGCAGAAGGCCGGCATGATCCGGTATACGCGCGGCACCATGACCATCCTCGACAGGGAGGCGCTGGAAGCGGTGTCCTGCCCCTGCTACGGCATCGTCAGGACCGATTTCGAGCGCCTGCTGCGCTGAGGCGGGGCGGGAAACCACTCCTTAACGGGATGCGTCCTCCATTCGGGCAGCGCCGGACTTCCCGGAGCGGCAGCGGGCGCAGGCCCGAGGAGAACAGCCGTGATCACCGCTCCGCCCAGGGCGCCCTCGGCCGCTGCGATCCTGCCGGATGCGGCGCGATCCGGCGTGCCGGCCATGCCCCTGGCCGAGATCCTGGGCGCGCTCAGCCATGCGCTCGACCTGACCGAGGGGCAGCCCGCCGGCCATTGCATGCGGAGCTGCTGGATCGGCATGCATGTCGGGCGGGAGATGGGGCTCGACGCCGCGGCGCTGCACGACCTCTACTATGCGGTCCTGCTCAAGGATCTCGGCTGCAGCAGCAATGCGGCCCGGCTCTGCCAGCTCTATCTCGCCGATGACCTCGGCTTCAAGCGGGACTTCAAGCGGGTCGGCGACCGCCTGCCCGAGGTGCTGCGCTTCGTGGTCACCCATACCGGGCTGAGGGCAGGGCTGGCCGAGCGCTTCCGCGCCATCGCGAACATCGTCAGGAACGGCGGGGAGATCGCGCGCGAGCTGATCGAGACGCGCTGCCAGCGTGGGGCGGAGATCGCGTTGCGGCTGCGCTTCGCCGAGGAGGTGGCCGACGGCATCCGTGCGCTGGACGAGCACTGGAGCGGCAACGGCAAGCCGCGCGGCCTCGCGGGGGCGGCGATCCCGGTCCAGGCGCGCATCGCACTGCTCGCCCAGGTCGTCGACGTCTTCCATACGGGCTCGGGCAGGGACGCGGCCCTGCACGAAGCGCGCAGGCGGGCGGGCAGCTGGTTCGACCCGCAGGCGGTGGAGGCCCTTCATCGCCTGGAGGGCGACCGCGGCTTCTGGGAGATGCTGCGCTCGCCGGAGCTGGAGGCGGCCGTGCTCAGGCTCGAGCCGGCGCGGCGGGCCGAGGCCGTGGACGACGGCTATCTCGACGACGTCGCCGCGGCCTTCGCAACCGTGATCGACGCCAAGAGTCCCTACACGCGCGGCCACAGCGAGCGCGTCGCGGTCTTCACCGACCTGATCGCCGAGGCGATGGACCTGGAGGACGCGCCGCGCCGCCGGCTCAGGCGCGCGGCGCTGCTGCACGACATCGGCAAGCTCGGCGTCAGCAATCAGATCTTGGACAAGCCCGGCCGGCTGGACGAGGCGGAATGGGCCGCGATGCGCGGCCACGCCCTGCACAGCGAGCGGATCCTGTCGCGCATCGGCGCCTTCGGCGAGCTGGCCCGCATCGGCGGGGCCCATCACGAGCGGCTGGACGGCAAGGGCTATCCGCGCGGGCTCGAGGGGGACGAGATCTGCCCTGCGACGCGCATCGTCACGACGGCCGACGTCTTCGACGCCCTGACCGCCGAGCGGCCGTACCGCGCTGCCATGCCCCTCCCCGAGGCGCTGTCGATCATGGAGAAGGACGTGGGCAGCGCCTTCGATCCCGACTGCTTCGAGGCATTGCGGCGGGCGCTGGGCCGCGCCGGCATGATGCCCGCCTAGACAGGTGGGGAAACCTGGGGCAGGCTTCGGCGTTGCCGCGTCGCAACCGCCGGAGATTGCACATGCCTACAGGAACGATCGCCGCCGTCTGGGCCCCGCGCGTCCTCAGCATCCTGCGGATCGTCGCGGCCCTGATCTTCTTCGAGCATGGATCGCAGAAGCTGCTGGGCTTCCCGGCCCATCCGACCCCGCCCGAGATCCTGTCCCTGTCCTGGATCGCCGGGGCGATGGAGCTCGTGGGCGGTGCCCTGCTGGCGATCGGCCTCTTCACCCGGCCGGTGGCCTTCATCCTGTCCGGCGAGATGGCCTTCGCCTACTGGATCGCCCATGCGCCGCGCAGCTTCTTCCCCGTGCTGAACGGCGGCGATGCGGCGATCCTCTACTGCTTCGTCTTCCTCTACATCGCGTTCGCGGGCGGCGGGCCCTGGAGCGTCGACGCCACGCGCGAGCGGAACGCCGGCATGGGCTGAGCCCTGTCGCAGGGAGGCCGGCCGATCGCCGGCTCCCTACGGCACTCCGGCGCTCCGACTTGAACGGCGGCGCGAGGGGCTATGCACCGCCGTGGTCTGTCGGCCACATCAGGCCAGGGAAGCCGATGCGGTGCAGGAACTGCTCCCGTACTCGGTCGATCACCGCGTAGGAGACGGCCGAGCCATCGCTGGCCGGGTCGACCACGATGCGGAACGGCCTCTTTCCGAACGGCGCATCGACCGCGGCGACGACCGCGTCGGCGACGATCCCGGGCTCCGCGTCGTCCGGCACGGTTTCCGCCAGCGCCTTCAGCATCCTGTCGGAGAAGCCCGCGGGAAGACCCGCCTCGTACTCGGCCGCGCGGGCCTCGTCGGCGGGCGAGCCGGCATGGGCGAAGTGGTTCGTTCCCTTGGTGAAGGCCCCGGGAACGACGATCGTGGTCTCGATGCCGAACGGCGCCAGCTCGCGGGCGTAGCAGACCGCAAGGGCGTCCATGCCGGCCTTGGCCGCGAAATAGGGGCCGAGCATCGGCGGGACGCCGCCCGCCGCGCTGCTGCTGCCGATCCAGAGCACGAGGCCACGCCGGGCCCTGCGCATATGCGGCAGGGCGGCCCGGCTGACGCGTTGGGCACCGAGCACGTTCACGTCGTAGAGCTGGGCAAGCTGCTCCGCGGTGAACGCCTCGCTCGGGCCCCAGACCATGTGTCCGGCATTGTGGATCAGGACGTCGAGCCGGCCATGCGCCGCGATGATCGCGGCGATGGCGGATTCCGCCGAGGCCTCGGACTGCACGTCGAGCTCGATCGTGCGAAGGTCCACCTTGTTCTCGTCCGCATAGGCCGCGACCTGGGCGACCTGCGCGGCGTTCCTGCCGCCGAGATCGCGCATGGACGCATAGACGGTGTGGCCGGACGCGGCCAGCGCATTGGCCATCAGGCGGCCGAAACCGCTCGACGCGCCGGTGATCAAAACGACCTGCTTCATGGCTCCCGCTCCTCAGACCGCGCCGCCGTTCACCCGCACGACCTGGCCGTTGATCCAGCCGCTGTCGGGCCCCGCGAGCAGGGAGACGACCCGGGCGATGTCCTCCGCCTCGCCCAGGCGGCCGAGCGGGATCATCTGCCTGGCGCGGTCCAGCGCGGCCTCGTCCTTGCCCTTCAGGAAAAGCTCCGTGGCGACCGGGCCGGGCGCAACCGCGTTGACCCTGATCCCGCGGGGGCCGAGCTCCTTTGCGAGGATATGGGTCAGCGCCTCGACCGCCGCCTTCGTGGCCGCATAGACGCCATAGGTCGGCTGATAGAGCCCCACGACGCTGGTGGAGAAGCTCACGATGCGGCCGCCGTCGCGCAGCCGCCTCGCAGCCTCGCGAAGGCCGTTGAAGGTGCCCTTGAGGTTGATGGCGATGGTCTGGTCGAAGGTCGCGTCGTCGGTCTCGGCCACGGGCATCAGCTTCATGATGCCTGCGTTGTTCACCAGCACGTCGACGCCGCCATAGGCCGCCTCGGCGGCGTCGAACAGCCGCGTCACCGCCTGCGGGTCGCTGACATCGGCCTGGACCGAGATGGCCCGGCCGCCCGCCTTCTCGATCTCCTCGACCACCTCGGCGGCCGGGCCGGCGCTGCCGGCATAGTTGACGACGACCTGGAAGCCGTCGCCGGCCAGGCGCCGGGCGATGGCGGCCCCGATCCCGCGGGACGCCCCCGTGACGATCGCGGCCCTGGACGAAGAGTTCGTCGGATTCGCCATGTGTCTGCTTCCCCTGCTGTGTTGCTCCATCGAACGGCGAGGCGCTGCCCTCGGGGTCGCCCCCGGGCAGTCGATCAGCCGGAGTTCCGCTTCTGCATCTCCTGCATCCTGGCGATGGTGAAGGTCTCGTCGGCGCGGCCCCAGCCGCCATCGACGACCTCGTCGACAAGGAGCATGGTGTGGGAGCGAACATCCTCGCCGAAGTACTCGGCGAAGATCGCCGTAGTCTTGTGGATGATCTCTTCCTTCTGTTCCGCGGTCAGCATGCCTTGGGGGAACATGTAGTTCGCGAACGGCATAATCTTCGCTCCTCTCGGTTCGTTGAAAGGGTCGAATCGACTCGTCGAACGGAGATCTAGGAGCCATCGAGTCCCCGCAGCTGCGGGAATCGGATGGCGCTGTCGGATCACTGATCTTGGGGCAGGGGAAGGACCACCGGCTCTGCACGCTCGCAGGAATGGCGACTGCGCCGGGCCGGGGAGATGCCGCCGGCCGGGCGAGGCGACAACGCTGGATGGCTGTTCATCTCCGCCATTCGGGGCTTCCTCCGTCGCTGCTCTTGGCGAATAAGGTATCCGCTATGGAGACCGGCGGTAGAGAGGCCATAACTGGGACTCTCCATTTCCGGAGGCGTAACAATCAGCGACGGGCCGGGGGATGGATCGCATCGACGTCATGCGGCTGTTTGTCAGGATCGTGGAGCGCGGGAGCTTCGCGCAGGCCGCTCGGGACCTGCAGGTTCCGCGCGCCACCGCGACCCATGCGATCCAGCGCCTGGAGGCGGATCTCGGCGCGCGGCTGCTCGAGCGGACGACCCGCATCGTCAGGCCGACGCTCGATGGCGCGCTCTACCACGAGCGTTGCCTGCGGATCCTCGCGGACCTCGACGATGCGGAGAGCATCTTCAGGAACGCCGAGCCCCGGGGCCCGCTCCGGGTGGACATGCAGGGCACCATCGCCCGGTTCTTCGTCCTGCCGGGGCTGCCCGAGTTCATCGCGCGCTATCCCGGGATCGCGCTTACCCTCAGCGAGGGGGACAGGATGGTCGACCTCATCACCGAGGGGGTCGACTGCGTCGTGCGGGCCGGCGAGCTCTCGGATTCCTCCCTGACCGGCCGCCGCATCGCTGCCTTGAAGCAGGCGACCCTGGCGAGCCCGGCCTATCTCGAACGCCATGGCATCCCAGCGACGCCGGACGCGCTCGATGGCCACCGGATGGTCGCCTATCTGGCCTCCGCGACGGGACGGCCCTATCCCCTGGAGTTCGAGAGGGACGGCCGGAGGTGGGAGGTCCCGCTGCCCTACGACATCGTCGTCCAGGGCGCGGAGATCTACACGGCGTCCGGCGTCGCCGGGCTGGGGCTGTTCCAGGTTCCGCGCTACCGCGTCGAGCACCAGATCGCGGCCCGACAGCTCGTGCCGGTGCTGGAGGATTTCCCGCCGCCGCCGATGCCGGTGTCGGTACTCTATCCGCAGAGCCGCCATCTCCCATCGCGGCTCAGGGTCTTCATCGACTGGCTCGCCGACCGGCTGCGATCCGCGGAGACGTCCCGCTGAGCTGCTTCTGGATCCGAACCTGCGCCGCCTCTGCGTTCTGCCCGGACGCGGGGGTGAGCGGCGTCCTCGGCCCGCCGCCCCTCAGACGCGGGCGACGGTGGCCGGGCGGGCGGACCAGCCGAGGATCAGCACGCGCTGGAGCACGATGAAGGCGAAGAGCAGGACGCCGACCGCGATCTTCGTCCACCAGCTGCTGAGCGTCCCGTCGAATGTGATGTAGGTCTGGATCAGCCCCTGGATCAGGATCCCGATGAAGGTCCCGAACACGTAGCCCTGCCCGCCCGTCAGCAGCGTCCCGCCGATCACCACGGCGGCGATGGTGTCCAGCTCCACTCCCGTTGCCGCCAGCGAGTAGCCGGCCGAGGTGTAGAGCGAGAAGACGATCCCCGCGAGCCCGGCCAGCGTACTGGACAGCATGTAGATCCCGACCGTGGTGCGCGCGATCGGAACGCCCATCAGCTCGGCCGAGACGCGGTTGCCGCCGATGGCGTAGACATTGGCGCCGAACCGCGTCAGGTGGGCCAGAACCATGCCCGCCGCGAAGACCGCCAGCATCACCATGGCGACCAGGCTGAGCCGCCCACCCCCCGCCATGCGGATCGCCACGTCGCCGAGTTCGCCGTAGAGCGGGTGGTTCACGGGGATCGAATCCGTGGTGAGCAGGAAGCTTGCCCCGCGTGCGAGGAACATGCCGGCCAGGGTCACGATGAAGGGCGGCAGCCGGAACCAGTGGATCAGAGCGCCCATGGCCGCCCCGAACAGGCCCGCGATGGCGAGCACCAGGGCGAAGGCCAGGAAGGGTGGAATGCCGAGCTGCTCGATCGCGACCGCCAGGAACACGGTGGTGAAGGCGATCACCGATCCCACCGACAGGTCGATCCCGCCCGACAGGATCACGAAGGTCATCCCGACCGCGGCGATTCCGACGAAGGCGTTGTCGGTCAGGAGGTTCCCGAGCACCCGGGTCGACGCGAAGTTCGGGAACTGCAACGCGCAGAACAGCGTCCCCGCGATGAGCACGGCCAGCGTCGCGGCGAGCGGCATGAAGCGGCGGCTCACGGGCGGGTCCTCCGGGCCCGGACGACGGGAAGCCGCAGCCTGGGCATGCCGAGCGCCGGCGACTGGAGCAGCAGCACCGCGAGCACGACCAGCGCCTTCACGATCAGGTTGAACTCGGGCTTCAACCCGCTCAGCAGGATGCCCGTGTTCATGGCCTGGATGATCAGCGCCCCGACGACCGAGAGCACGAGGCTGAACCGCCCTCCGAAGAGCGAGGTGCCGCCGACAACGACGGCGAGGATCGCGTCCAGCTCCAGCCAGAGCCCCGCATTGTTGGCATCGGCCCCCCGGATGTCGGCGGTCACGATCAGCCCGGCCACGGCGGCGCACAACCCGCACCAGACATAGACGAGGATCCCCACGGCCCGCGTGTCGACGCCGGAATAGAAGCTGGCGAGGCGGTTCAGCCCGGTGGCCTCGATCATGAGGCCGAGCGCCGTTCCCCGCACGAGCAGCGCGGTCAACAGCAGCATGCCCAGGCAGATCACCACCGGCATGGGCACCGCGAGCAGCGAGCCGCTGCCGATGGCGGCGAGCGCCGGGCTCACGAAGGTGACGATCTGCCCCTCGGTGATCAGCTGGGCGATGCCGCGCCCGGCCACCATCAGGATCAGCGTGGCCACGATGGGCTGGATCTCAAGCACGGCGACCAGCAGCCCGTTCCACAGCCCGCAGACGAGCCCGACGCCAAGCGCTGCCGGCACCACCACGCCCAGGCCGTGACCCGAGGCGGTCAGCGTCGCCGCGGTGGCCCCGGCGATCGCCATGACGGCGCCGACCGACAGGTCGACCCCGCGCGTCGCGATCACCAGCGTCATGCCGAGCGCCAGCAGCGCCACCGGGGCGCCGCGGTTCAGCACGTCGATCACGCTGCCGAACAGCCGGCCATCCTGCAGGCGCACCTGGAAGAAATCCGGGAAGACCATCCAGTTGGCCAGCAGCACGACGACGAGCGCCGCGATCTGCGGCAGGCTCCTGGATGGGGTGAGGCCGGCGGGCATCGGCATGCGGGGGCCCTCAGGCGCTGGCCGCGATGGCGGTCATGATGCGCTCGACGCTGACCTCGCCGTCCAGTTCGGCAACATGGCGACGGTCGCGCAGGACGACCACTCGGCGGCTGTAGGCGACGATTTCCTCGAGCTCGGACGATATCACCATCAGGGCCAGCCCATTGGCCCGGAGCCTGTTGATCAGGCGGATGATCTCCGCGTGGGCGCCCACGTCGATGCCCCGGGTGGGCTCGTCCAGGATCAGGAAGCGCGGCTCGGTTGCGAGCCAGCGGGCCAGCAGGGCCTTCTGCTGATTGCCGCCCGACAAGGTCTGGATCGGCCGCTCGGTGTCGGCCGCGCGGATGTCCAGCAGCCGCACGAAGCGCGCGACGATCTCGTCCTGCTCGCGCCTGGGCAGCGGGGCCAGCCAGCCGCGCCGTGCCTGGAGCGCGAGGACGATGTTCTCGCGCACCGACAGCTCGCCGACGATCCCTTCGGTCTTGCGGTCCTCGGGACAGTAGCCGAAGCCCAGCCGGGCAGCGTCACGCGGCGAGCGCAGCCGCGCTGCGGTCCCCGCGACCGCGACCGCGCCGGTCCCGGCGCGCTCGGCACCGAAGGCGAGCTTCGCCGTCTCCGTCCGGCCGGAGCCCAGCAGCCCCGCCACGCCGACGACCTCGCCCGCTCTGATCTCAAGATCGAAGGGCTCCAGATAACCGCGCCGGCCGTAGCCCTTGAAGGCCACCAGCGGCGGTCCGCCGGAAGGCGGCGCGGCGCGGGCGGTCTGGCGCTCCTCCTCGGCCAGCTCGCGGCCGAGCATCATGGAGACCAACTCCAGGCGCGGCAGGTCGGCGATGGCGCGCTCGCCGACCAGACGGCCGTTGCGCAGCACCGTGATCCGGTCGCAGACGGCGTAGACCTGATCCAGGAAATGGGTGATGAAGACGATGCCGATGCCCCGGGCCTTCAGCAGGCGCATGGTCGCGAAGAGTTGGGCGACCTCCTGCGCGTCCAGGCTGGCGGTGGGCTCGTCCAGGATCAGGACACGCGCCGACAGGTCGACGGCGCGGGCGATGGCCACGATCTGCTGGACCGCCACCGAGAACTGGCCCAGCGGCGTGGCGGGATCCAGGTCGAGGCCGTAGCCGCGCATGATCTCGCGGGCGGCGCGGCGCATGGCGCGGCCGTCCACGAATCCGAAACGCATGGGCTCGCGCCCGAGGAACAGGTTCTGCGCCACCGACAGGTTGGGAAGGAGGTTCACCTCCTGATAGACCGTGCCGATGCGCAGGCGCTGGGCATCGGCCACGTCGCGCGGCGCGATCTCGGCCCCGTCCATCCGGATGGTGCCGGCGTCCCGCGGATGGACCCCCGTCAGCGTCTTGATCAGGGTGGACTTGCCGGCGCCGTTCTCGCCCAGCAGCCCGTGCACCTCGCCGGCGCGCAGGGTGAAATCGACGTGATCCAGGGCCAGCACGCCCGGGAACCGCTTCACCAGCCCCTCGATGCGCAGCAGGGGCGGCGTATCCGCCGGCCCGGTCATGGAAGCTCCTCGCGCCGGCGCGGCATGGCCGGGGTGCCACGCGGCACCCCGGATGCAGGACGGGCGAAGGGCCGTGGCGGCTTCGTCGCCATTTCCGGCCCGGCGCTCAGTACAGGTCCTTGCGCCGCTCGTATTCCGCCTTCGCGGTGTCCGGGAGGTAGAGCTTGGATTCCGTCTGGATCCACTTGGGCGGCACCTTGCCGTCCTTCTTGTAGGCCATCAGAGCATCGAAGGCGGGGCCGGCCATGTTGGGCGTCAGCTCCACCGTGGCGTTGGCCTCGCCATCGGCCATGGCCTTGAAGATGTCGGGCACGGCGTCGATTGAGACGACCAGGATGTCCTTGCCCGGCTTCAGCCCGGCCTCCTTGACGGCCTGGATCGCGCCGATCGCCATGTCGTCGTTGTGGGCGTAGACGGCGCAGATGTTCCGTCCGCCGCCCTCGGCCTTGATGAAGCTCTCCATCACCTCCTTGCCCTTGGCGCGGGTGAAGTCGCCCGACTGGGTGCGGATGATCTTGAGCCCCGGATTCTTGGCTACGACCTCGTCAAAGCCCTTCTTGCGGTTGATCGCGGGGCTCGAGCCCACGGTCCCCTGCAGTTCGACGACGTTGCAGGTGCCGCCCGTCTGCTTGAGCAGCCATTCGCCCGCGACCCGACCCTCGTGCACCGTGTCCGAGGTCACGGCGGTCAGGTAGAGGCTGTCGTCCCTGGTGTCGATGGAACGGTCCAGCAGGACGACGGGGATCTTGGCCTCCTTGGCCTCCTTCAGCACGGAATCCCAGCCGGTCGCGACCACCGGGGCGACGAAGATCGCATCCACGCCCTGGGCCACGAAGGAGCGGATGGCCTTGATCTGGTTCTCCTGCTTCTGCTGGGCGTCGGAGATCCGGAAGTCGATGCCGCGCTTCTGGGCCTCGATCTTGCCGACCTTGGTCTCGGCCGCGCGCCAGCCCGATTCCGAGCCGATCTGCGAGAACCCGATCGTGAGCTTGGTCTGTGCCTGCGCGGCCCCCGCGAATCCCGCGGTCACGGCAAGCGCCACGACAAAACTGCGGAAAGTCATGCGCCGGTCCTCCCCATCTGGTTCGTCTTGCTTGCCTCGTCCGCCGGGGCCATCCCACGCCGGGCGGGAAAGGACCGCGCACGAACCATCAGCTTAGCGAACAGATTACGGGCGTGATCAATTACCGTCCAATGGCGTATTGGCCGCGAGTCATGCCAAAAACCACATGATGCGGATGCCGCGCAC
Source organism: Arenibaculum pallidiluteum (assembly GCF_017355985.1). Taxonomy (GTDB): domain Bacteria; phylum Pseudomonadota; class Alphaproteobacteria; order Azospirillales; family Azospirillaceae; genus Arenibaculum; species Arenibaculum pallidiluteum. The sequence goes on along the minus strand of NZ_JAFIQU010000015.1, from coordinate 56,728 downwards.
CGGGGCAGGGGGCCGACTCTCGATCCGATCGACGATTCCGGCCACCGGTTCCGTCGCCTTCGGTCCCATGCTCGCGCCGGTGCGAATAGCACCGAAGGCGATTTGGGACGAACCGATCGCTTGATCAGGATGTTCGGCGTGTCTAGGTTCTGCGCCATGATCGAGCGCGCCCACCAGACCAGCACCTATTATCCGCTGTCCCCATAGGGCGGCGCCGTTCGATCGTGACCAGATGAACATGCCGCCGCAGTCCGGCGGCATGTGGATCTACGAGACCTCCGGAATGCGGCTTTCCTCCGGAGATCTCGACAATGACTTCCCTCCTTGCGACATCGGACGAACCGCAGGCCGCCTTTCTGCGGACGCTGACCGAACGCGGCTTTCTGAACCAATGCAGCGATCGGGCCGGCTTGGACGCGGTGCTGCGCCGGGGCGTGGTGAGTGCCTACATCGGCTTCGATGCGACGGCCGACAGCCTGCATGTCGGGCACCTGATGTCGATCATGACCCTGCGCTGGCTTCAGCAAACCGGTCACAAGCCCATCGTCCTGATCGGCGGCGGGACCACGCGGATCGGTGATCCGAGTTTTCGCGACAGCAGCCGCCCCATGCTCGACGACGGCCAGATCGCCGCGAATATGGCGGGCATCCGAAAGGTCTTCGCGAAGTACCTGGCGTTCGGCGACGGGCCGACCGACGCCATGATGGTCAACAACGCGGATTGGCTGGACGAACTGCGCTACCTGGCGTTGCTGCGCGACGTGGGGCGGCACTTCACGGTCAATCGCATGCTGAGCTTCGACTCGGTCAGGCAGCGTCTAGACCGTGAACAGCCGCTGACCTTCCTGGAGTTCAACTACATGATCCTTCAGGCCTTCGACTTCGTGGAACTGGGACGGCGCCAGGGCTGCGTGCTCCAGATGGGCGGGGCCGACCAATGGGGCAACATCGTCAACGGCATCGAGCTTGGCCGGCGGATGGACGGACGGGACTCTTCGGACTGACCACGCCCCTGCTGACCACCGCATCGGGGGCGAAGATGGGCAAGACCGCGTCCGGAGCCGTTTGGCTCAACGCGGACCGTCTGAGCCCCTGGGAGTTCTGGCAGTTCTGGCGCAACACCGAGGATGCGGATGTCGGGCGCTTCCTGCGCCTGTTCACGGACCTGCCCCTGGACGAGATCGCCCGTCTCGAAGCGCTGGAGGGGGCAGAGATCAACGACGCGAAGAAGGTCCTGGCGAACGAGGCGACCCGGCTCTGCCATGGCCGGGAGGCCGCGGCCGAAGCGGCGGAGACTGCCCGCCGCACCTTCGTGTCCGGGGAACTCGCAGACGGCCTGCGCACCGTCGAGGTCACGCGAGCCGACCTCGAGCCAGGCATGCGGATCGTGGACCTGCTGGTGCGGGCAGGTCTCTCGGAATCAAAGGGGGCAGCGAGGCGCTTGATCCGGGACAACGGGGCCCGCGTGAAGGGCGTCGTCGTCAGCGACGAGGCGGCCGTGGTCGGCGTTGCCGACCTGGATGAGGACGATCGGGTGATGATCTCGGCCGGACGCAAGCGCCACGCAGTGGTTCGGTGCCTCTGAGGGTTGGGTGCCTCTGAGAGAGTGCATCCGGGCATGGGCCGCGGGATCATCGCCTCTGGTGATCCCGCGCTCATTCCTCGGCGAGCGTCCGCATTTGGCAGCGAGTTCAAAAACCGCGCTTGAGAACCAAGGTGGCTGCGCAGGGCGCCACCGCGCGCCATGGCGCGCCAGACAGAGGCCCTAACCCTCCGGCCCGACCTCATCCACCTGGCAGTCCAGACGCAGGCTGCCCGCGGTGTTGGCCACCGCCGCAAGGCAGGATTCCTGCCGGTCCGCGGGGATGGAGACCGAGAAGCGCGCCATGTAGTCGCCGCGCTCGCCCGGCAGCTTCTGGGAGTCCAGCCGGACGATGTTGGCCCCGAACTGGGTGAAGATGTCGGCGAGGCGCGCGACGAGGCCGAGCTGGTCGCCGCCGCTGACCTCGATCCGGTGCGTGACCCGGCCGAGCGGCCCGTGGCGCGGATCGAAGGTGAAGGGCCGGATGTCCACCTCCGCCCCGTCCAGCTCGGGCAGGGCGCGCAGGCGGGATGCCGTCTCGTCCATGGAGAAATGGGCGGGCACCTCGCAGACCGCCGTGAACTCGGCCCCCGAACCCAGGGCGGCGAAGGTCGTGTCGCGCAGATTCACCCCGGCGTCGTAGAGCGTGCCCGCAACGGCCGAGATCAGCCCGACCCGATCGGGGCCGAGCACCGAAACCAGGACCACCTTCGCCATGTCGCGTCTCCTTCCCAGGGGGCTTGTTCCCAGGGGCTTGTTCCCAGGGGCGGCTGGCCCGTGGCGGCCTTCTCGCCGGGCCGCGCGGGGGACAGAGTGCCGGACGGTCGGGGCCGTGAACAGGCCAATTCAGGGGGCGTTCCGGGTCGCCTCCGGCGCCGGACGGCCGGACCGCGCGAGATCGGCGAAATGGTGCATCGCGATGGCGCCGGCCGTGGCGACGTTCAGGGAATCGAAGCCTGGCGCCATCGGGATCGCCACGGTGCGCGCCCGGGCCAGCACATTTGCCGGCAGGCCGGGCCCCTCGGTCCCCAGCAGCAGCGCCACCCGCTCCGGCCGCTCCATGGCCGACAGCGGCACCGCGCCGGCGGGGCTCAGCGCGACCGGCACGAAGCCGTGGCGCTCCAGCAGGGAAACGGGATCCGTGTCGGGCTCCATCCGGGCCGTCGGCACGATCAGCGCCGCGCCCACGGAGACGCGGATCGCCTTGCGGTAAAGCGGGTCGCAGCAGCCGGCATCCAGGATCACCGCGTCCGCGCCGAAGGCCGCGGCGTTCCGGAAGATCCCGCCCATGTTGTCGTGGTTGCCGATGCCGCAGGCGACGACCACCATGGCCCTCGGCCCGGCCTCGGCGAGCAGCGCGCCGGCGGCGGGCATCGGCGCGCGGCGGCCGAGCGCGAGGATGCCGCGGTGCAGGTGGAAGCCCGCCACCGCGTCGAGCACCGCCTGCGCGGCGGCGTAGACGGGCACGTCGTCCGGCACGGAGGCCAGCAGCGGCGCGAGCGCCGCGAGGCGGTTCCCGGCCAGCAGCAGCGAGACCGGCCGGTGCTGCCGCGAGGCCAGGAGCAGCCTGAGCACCACCTCGCCCTCGGCCATGAACAGGCCCTGCCGGCCGACGAGGTCGCGCTCGCGCACGTCGCGATAGGCCGCGACGCGCGGGTCTTCGGGATCGTCGACGGGAATGATGGCGGGCACCGGCGCTGTCCTTCCTGGGGGCCGGCGCACCCTAGATCAGTTCCCGCCCCGGATTGAAGCGCCGGCCGGTTCCTCAGCCGGCCTGGGACAGGTACCGGGTCGCGGGCGCGATGTACTCGGCGTTCTCCCAGGTCGGGTAGCGGGCACGGATGCTGGCCTCCAGCCCGGGGCCGGGCTGGCCGGCGGCGCGCAGCATGGCGCGCAGCTCGCGGAAATAGCCCAGGAGCCCCTCCGCGATCTCGGGCCCGCCGAGATTGCCGTGGCCGGGCACGATCAGGCGCGGCTGCAGGGACAGGATGTCGGCCAGCGTCGTCTCCCACCGCGCGAGGTCGATGTCGCCGGCCCCGATCATCGGCGGGAAGAAGGGGACGATCGGGAACATGCGCTCCTCGATCAGGTCGCCGGCGAAGACGATGCGCTCCTCCGGCAGGAGGACGATCTGGTCGCCCGGGCTGTGCGCCGTGCCCCAGGTGCGGAACTCGACGATCCGGCCGCCGAGGTCCAGCGTCGCGCGGCTCCCGTCATAGGTCTGGTCCGGCGGGGGCGGGGCGATCCCGTCAAGCAGATGGCGCTGCGCCGGGGGAAGGACGACGGCCCGGAAGCCGTCGAGCAGCGTCCGCGCCGAGCGCAGGAGATGGTCGCGCTGCGCGGCGTTGTAGTAGATCCGCGCATCGGGCTTGAACACCTGGGCGCCGAAACCGTGCTCGGGATGGGCATGGGTGACCGTCAGCACGATCCGCCGCCCGGGGGCGAGCCGCCGGGCCAGCGCCAGCACCTCCTCGGCGCTGCCGATACCGAGCCCGCAATCGACCACCAGCACCGAATCCCGGCCCACGACGATGCCGATGTTCGGCACGAGCGGGATCCGTTTGTCCGGAAGCACGAAGACGCCGGGCGCCATCTCGGCCGGGAACCGGGCATCGACCACGGGCATGGGGCGCGCCGGCGCGGGCAGCGTGGCCGGCGCCGGATCCTGCCGCTGGTTCCGGTCCTGGGCCATGGCGCCGACGGGCGGGGCGGCCGCGGCCAGGCCGCCGAGCAGCGCCGCCTTCAGCAGCCGGCGACGCGCGCCGAAGTCATCGGAGGATTGCGAAGCTTCCATCGGATCCACCTGCATCGGTTTCACGGAAGGACATGGGGTTTCACGGAAGGACATGGCGCGACAGCCGGACCCGGCGCGGGGCCGCCCTCGAAGGATCACGCGGGCGCCGCGATCCCTCAAATCAATAAAGCGTATGGGCGCCGATCCATGGCAGCCATGACCCGACGGCAGGCTTGCTATGAGCTGCGGCGCTGCTTGACGCCGAATGCGGCGGATGCCACCTCCTGACCACCACGCCCGCGGGGACGGCCCCGCCGACGCATCTGCCTTCCACCCGGAAGCAGAGGCGGGAACCGGAACGGGCGCATCGGACGGGACGGCCCGGTCCTTTCGATGGGAGATCCCCCTTGGCCTGGTTCGTCCTGTTCCTTGCCGGCCTGCTGGAGGTCGGGTGGGCCCTTGGGCTCAAATACAGCGCGGGCTTCACCCGCCTGGTCCCCTCGCTCCTGACGATCACCGCCATGGTGGCCAGCATAGGCCTGCTCGGCCTCGCGCTGCGCACGCTGCCGCTGGGCACGGCCTATGCCATATGGACCGGGATCGGGACGGTCGGCACCGCGCTGGCGGGGATCGCCCTGTACGGAGAGCCCGCCGACGCGATACGGCTCGCCTGCATCGCCCTCATCGTCGCTGGCATCGTCGGGCTGAAGCTGGCCTCCTGAGAACGAGCCGAAGTCAGGGCGGATGCGATCCGCCCTAACGCAGGAGGCCGGCCCCGCCGGGAAGCGTCACGCCGCGCGGGCGAGCGCGTCCCGGATCAGCGCCTGCGTGTTGCCGATGCCGTAGAGCTCGATGAAGCCGCCCATCCTGGGGCCCTGGGTCTGGCCCAGCAGCACCTCGTAGAGCGACTGGAACCAGGCGCGCAGCTCGGGGAAGGGGTGGCGCTTGCCGACCTCGTAGACGAGGTTCTGGATCTCCTCGGCCCTGGCGCCGGGCGGCAGCGCCTCCAGCCCGGCCAGCAGGTCCTCCAGCGCCGCGCGCTCCTCCGCCGTGGGGGCGCGGTAGTTCTTCTGCGGCTTCACGAAGTCCTGGTAGTAGGTGACGGCATAGCCGACCAGACGGTCCAGGAACGGGTTCGCCTCGGGGCTCGCGTCGGGCGCGTAGCGGGTGATGAAGCCCCACATCACGTCCTTGCTCTCGGCATTCGCGACGCCGGCGAGGTTCAGCAGGATGTTGAAGCTGAGATCAGTGCGCACAGCCGGCGTCTCGCCGGCATGGATGTGCCAGGCCGGGTTCTCCAGCAGCCGCGCGGGCTCCTCCTGGCGGGCCTTCTCGGCGAAGGTCAGGTACTCGTCCACCGCCCTCGGGATCACGTCGAAATAGAGCCGCTTGGCCGCCCGGGGCTTCTGGAACATGTAGAGCGACAGGCTCTCGGGCGGGGCGTAGCGCAGCCACTCCTCGACCGTCAGCCCGTTGCCCTTGGACTTGCTGATCTTCTGGCCCTTGTCGTCCAGGAAGAGCTCGTAGTTGAACCCCTCGGGCGGCTCGCTGCCGAGGATGCGGCAGATCTTCGAGGCCAGCTCGACCGAGGCGATCAGGTCCTTGCCGGACATCTCGTAATCGACCGACAGGGCGTGCCAGCGCATGCCCCAGTCGGGCTTCCATTGAAGCTTGCAGTGGCCGTCGGTAACCGGCAGCTCGGTGCGGGTGCCGTCCTCGTCCTCGAAGACGATGGTGCCTGCGGCGACGTTGCGCTCGAGCACCGGGACCTGGAGGACCTTGCCGGTCCTGGGCGAGATCGGGAGGAAGGGCGAGTAGGTCTGCTGCCGCTCCTCGCCCAGGGTCGGCAGCATCACCGCCATGATCTCGTCGTAGCGCTCCAGCACCCGCAGCAGCGCGTCGTTGAAGCGGCCCGAGGTGTACCACTCGGTCGAGGACTGGAACTCGTACTCGAAGCCGAAGCTGTCCAGGAAGGCGCGCAGGCGGGCATTGTTGTGGTGCCCGAAGCTCTCATGCGTGCCGAAGGGATCCGGCACCTTGGTCAGGGGCTTGCCCAGGTGCTGGCGGATCATCTCCTGGTTCGGAACGTTGTCGGGGACCTTGCGGAGCCCGTCCATGTCGTCGGAGAAGGTGAACAGCCGGGTCGGCAGGTCCGAGAGCTGCTGGAAGGCGTGGCGCACCATGCTGGTGCGCACGACCTCGCCGAAGGTGCCGATATGGGGCAGGCCCGAGGGGCCGTAGCCGGTCTCGAACAGGACGTAGCCCTTGGCGGGCGGGGCCTTCCCGAAGCGCGCGAGCAGCTTGCGCGCCTCCTCGAAGGGCCATGCCTTGGCCGCCAGGGCCAGTTCCCGCTCGCTCGCCATCACCCGAAACCTTCGCCGCAGCCGATCTGGATCAGGCGGCGAAACTAGGGCCGATCGGCGGGCGAATCAACGCCGGGCGGCGTCGGCCCCCGCCAGCAGCGCCGCATGCACCTCGAGCACCCAGGCGTTTAGGGCCAGGATGGTGTTGGTGCCGGCGGCGTCGGCCGCATGCAGGGCCGGGCAGCCGGTGCGGGGCCGCTCGTTCGCAAGGGCGGGCAGGGCATCGGCGATGGCGCCGCGCAGGGCCAGGGCGGGGCCGCGCGGCGTGTCCTGCAGGGTGAACAGCTCGGCCATCAGCGCCGCGTGCTCGGCATTGGTCAGGTTCAGGCCATAGGCGCCGGCCTCGCTGCCGCCGATCCGGTCGGTCAGCGAGACGAGCTGGTCCAAGTGCATGCGCGCCGCCGTGATCAGCAGCGGCACGCTGTTGCGCGCGACCGCCACGGGATCGAGCCCCGGCCGGCCCGCGGTCAGCACGCAGGCCGCGGACGCGATGGCGGCGGTGAAGAACACGGCGGTCTTCACGCCGGCCATCAGGTGCCCTTCCGGGGTGAAGGCCAGGTGCTGGACGGCGGTGTGGCCGGACTGGAAACGGTGCAGCGTCTCGCGGTAGCGGCGGTAGAGCGCGGTCTCGGCATCGCTCGCCCCCGCCGCGGCGGCGGCCTCCATCGCGAGCGCCCAGCGGTGCGTGCAGTCGATGAAGACATTGGCCATGCCGGCCTGGATGATCGCCGAGACCGAGCCGTGCAGCCGCTCGGGATCGATCCAGCGCAGGAACATGTCGACCGGGATCGGGATCACGGCGTCGCCCGGGGGCGAGCCGTCGCCGGGATCCGCCTCGGGCAGGGCCAGGCAGCCGGGATTGCGCGCCCGCCAGGCGTCGACCACGCGCCAGAGCGGCTCGACGAAGACGGCCGCCAGGACGTTCTTGTCGACCTTCAGCGCGGCCGCGTCGCCCGCGTCGGGCTCGGGCGGCGTCGTCCCGGCAGCCATCGCGGCCAGCATGGGCTTCAGCGCGACGTCGGGGAAGCTGCACCGGCGCATCCAGCCGGCGAAGCCGGACAGGCGCCGGTCCTCCTCCCGGTCGGAAAGCGAATCAGCGGAAGAATTCGAAGAATTCAGGGTCGGGTCGGCCGTCATACCGGTCTCCGTCATGCGCAGCCGGTCTTCGGCAGGCCTTGGTTGTCCGGCGGGTCTTCATGCCCCGCGCGCCCGCTCCGCGCAAGGCGCCATGCGGTCGCGGAGCCGTGTCATTTTGTGACCACTTGCGTGGGCGCGCTCGCGTCATCTCCGCCGGGGGGCCGACTTCGCTTGCCTTCGGACGTTTTCGTGATTATCTGTCTCGCGTCGATCCAGCTATGGGGTGCCCGAGGGCACCATCGGCTTGCCGATTTTCCCCACAGTGACGCGATGCCCCGCCGAGACCCTGGCGGGGGCCCCCGGCCCCGAGATCCCCTCGGGCCGAAACCCATGCGCGCCCCCCGCTGCGGGGCCGGCGCGCCGCCAAGAGGATTTCGCATGGCCAAGGAAGATTTGGTCGAGATGGAGGGCGTGGTCACCGAAGTGCTGCCCGACGCCCGGTTCCGCGTAAAGCTCGAAGGCGGCCACGAGGTGATCGCCTATGCCTCGGGCCGCATGAAGAAGAACCGCATCCGCGTGCTGGCGGGCGACCGCGTGTCGCTCGAGATGACGCCCTACGACCTGACGAAGGCGCGCATCAACTTCCGGCACAAGGACGAGGCCGCCAGCAGCCCGGGCGCCGTGCGCCGTCCGCCGCCGCGCCGCCGCTGACGAAAGCAAGCAATGACTGAGTTTACTTCGCTCGGCCTCTCGGGGCCGCTGCTCGAGGCTGTCCAGGCCGAGGGCTATACTGCCGCCACGCCCATCCAGGCGGGCGCCATTCCGCATCTCCTGGCCGGGCGCGACGTGCTCGGCCTCGCCCAGACGGGCACCGGCAAGACGGCGGCCTTCGCGCTGCCGATCCTCCAGCGCCTGGCCGAGGCGAAGCGCAAGCCGCTGCCCAAGGCGCCGCGCGCCCTGATCCTGACGCCGACGCGCGAGCTGGCGCTCCAGATCGCCGAGGGCTTCCAGACCTACGGCTCCCGCCTCACGCTGCGTGCCGCCGTCGTGCATGGCGGCGTGTCCATCAACCCGCAGGCGGCGGCGCTCGCCCGCGGCCTCGACATCCTGGTCGCGACCCCGGGGCGCCTGCTGGACCTGCTGTCCCAGGGCATGGCCAAGCTGGACGCGGTCGAGATCTTCGTCCTGGACGAGGCCGACCGGATGCTCGACATGGGCTTCATCCGGGACGTCCGGAAGATCGTGGCCCTGGTGCCGAAGAAGCGCCAGACCATGCTGTTCTCGGCGACCATGCCCGATGCCGTCTCCGAGCTGGCCGCGAGCCTGCTGACCGACCCGGCGCGGGTCGAGGTGACGCCGCCGGCCACCACGGTCGAGCGGATCGAGCAGAAGGTCCTGTTCGTCGACAAGGGCAACAAGCGGCACCTGCTGGCCGACCTGTTCCGCGACCCCGCCATGACGCGGGCCATCGTCTTCTCGCGCACCAAGCACGGCGCCAACCGCGTCGCCGAGTACCTGGAGAAGGCGGGCGTGCAGGCGGCGGCGATCCACGGCAACAAGTCGCAGTCGGCGCGCCAGCGGGCGCTCGACGGCTTCAAGGCCGGGCAGGTCCGCGCGCTGGTGGCGACCGACATCGCGGCCCGCGGCATCGACGTCGACGGCGTGACCCACGTCGTCAACTTCGACCTGCCGAACGAGCCCGAGAGCTACGTGCACCGCATCGGCCGGACGGCCCGTGCCGGGCGCGACGGCATGGCACTGTCCTTCTGCGATGCCGAGGAGGTCGACTACCTCCGCGCGATCGAGAAGGCGATCCGCCAGCCGGTGCCCGTGCACGAGGAGCACGCCTACCACGCCGCCCCGATCGCGGGGGCCTATGCCGCCCGCGCGGCGCGCGGCGGGCATGCGGCGGGCCCCCGTCCCGGCCAGGCCGCGAAGGCGGCCGGCAAGGGCGGTCCCGGCGGTCCCGGCGGCCAGGGCCGGCGGCGCCGGCGCTCCGGGCGGGGCGGGGGGCAGGCTGCGGCCTGATCCATCGCCGGCCCGATCCATCGCCGGTCTTGCCGGATTCGAATGCGACAGGGCCCGCCCCCGCAAGGGGGCGGGCCCTTCGCTTTGGTGCCGGACGCGGCCGTTCGGGTCAGGGGGACAGGGGCGGCGAGGGCTGCTCCGCCGGGACGGGATGGCCGTGGCAGTCCGGGGCGTGGGCGCAGGCGCCCCGCTCGACCTGGACGGTGGCGTGGTCGATGCCGAACCGCGTCTGGAGCACGCCGTTGATGGCGGCCACCGCCCCGTTCTGGTCGGCATCCTCGTCGATCACGGCGTGCAGCGTGACCACCGGCCGCTCGGTCGTCAGCGACCAGGCATGGACGTGGTGGACGTCGACGACGCCGGGCACCTGCCGGACCGCGGCGCCGACGCTCGCGGCGTCGATGCCGCTCGGCGTGCCCTCCAGCAGGATGTGCGCCGATTCCCTTGTCACCCTCCAGGCGCCGCGCAGGATGAGGAGGACCACCGCGACCGACAGGATCGGGTCGATGGTTGTCCAGCCGGTCCACAGGATCACGAGGGCCGCGGCGATTGCGCCGACGGACCCCAGCATATCCCCGAGGACGTGCAGCGCGGCGCCGCGGACGTTCAGGTTCTCGCCCCCGCCGCGGTGCAGTATCCAGAACGCGGCGAGATTGACCGACAGGCCGAGGATCGCGACGACCAGCATCTGCCCGCCGAGCACCTCCACGGGATCGAACAGGCGGCCGAGGGCCTCGACCGCGATCCAGGCGGAGATCGCGAAGAGCGAGATCCCGTTCAAGAAGGCCGCCAGCACCTGGAAGCGGTGATAGCCGTAGGTCCGCAGCCGGTCGGCCGGCCGGCGTCCAAGCCTGAAGGCGAACCAGGCCATGGCGAGCGAGGCGAAGTCCGTGAGCATGTGCCCGGCATCGGCGATCAGGGCCAGCGAGCCGGACAGCACGCCGCCGATGACCTCGACCAGCATGAAGCCGCCGGTCAGGACCATCGCCCACAGGACCCTGCGCTCGCTGTCGGCCGTCACCGCATGGACATGCCCTCCTGGTCCATGGCCCGGCCCGTGCCCCGGTCCATGGTCGTGATGCCCGTGCCCATGGTGGGCATGGGCGCCATGCCCGTGATCGCCATGCCCGTGATGGTCATGCCCGTGGTCGCCGTGGGTGTGGGAATGGGTGTGTGCCATGTGGCCGATTCCTGTCGCCGGTCGTGCGGACGGGGGAGCCTCAAGGATGCCGTGCCCGCCCGCATCGGTCCGGTAGAAATGGACCCTGCAGCCGTTGGAGGGTCAAGGGGGCGTGCCGCAGTCGCCTCAGCCCGCGCAGTCGGCGAGGCCGTCCCGGGCGACGATCGCCATGCGCCGCTGGATCACCGTGGCGCGGCGCTGGATGTAGTCGGTCGGACGGGCGGGCGACCAGCGCAACGGGTTCGGCAGGACCGCGGCCATCAGCGCCGCCTGGCGCTCGGTCAGGCCCGAGGCCGGCCGGTCGAAGTAGCGTCGGGCCGCCGCCTCGGCGCCGTAGAGGCCAGGGCCCCATTCCACGATGTTCAGATACACCTCGACGATGCGCGCCTTCGGCCAGAGCGTCTCGACCAGCAGTGTGAAGCCGGCCTCGACGCCCTTGCGCAGCCAGCTCCGGTCCGGCCACAGGAAGGCGTTCTTCGCGGTCTGCTGGCTGATCGTGCTGCCCCCGCGCATGGAGCCCCCCTCGGCATTGTCCTGGAGCGCGTCCTCGATCGCCTCCAGGTCGAAGCCGTAGTGCCCGCAGAACTTGGTGTCCTCGGCGGCGATGACGGCGCGCGCGAGGTTGGGCGAGATCCGATCGAGCGCCGTCCAGTCCTTGTCCAGCCCGTGGCCCTGGACGGCACGCACAAGCATCAGCGGCGTCGCGGGAACGGGGACGACGCGGTAGGCCAGCACCCACAGCACCGAGAAGGCTGCGAGTGCCGCGAGCACGGTCAGGGCGAGGCGGAGGATCCGGCGGGGCACGCCCGGCTTAGACCATGGCGCGCTCGGCAAGGTCAACCGCCGCGCCCGTCGGTCGCGCGGCCCGCGGATGCCCCGGGCGGTCAGGGCTTCCTTCGCTCGATGCCGCCGGTCTCGATGTCGCCGCCGGCATGGCCTGCCGAGCTGTTGCCGGCATCCGCGCCGCCGCCGAGGCCGCCCCTGCCGCCGGAGGGGGCGCCGGGTGCGCCGCCGGGCGTCTCGCCGGGCGCGGCCGGCGGGTCCTGCGGCTGACCCTGCGGCGGGCCGGGGCGGATGTCCATGCCAGGATCGCCGCCCTTGCCAGCGCTGCCCGGGATATAGGACCCCTCCTCGGGGCGGTCGCTCGATCCCAGCGGCTTCCTGGTCATGGTGTCCTCCCGAGTGCGGCGGGGTCAGCGGTTCCGTTCCGTGCCCAGCTCCGTCATGGGGCCGGGAATGCCGGTCCAGGCCAGCAGCGATGCGGCGCCGACGGTCAGGACCGCGAAGGCCAGGTAGGCCACGAGCTTCGAGCGGCGCCTGCGCGGGTGGAGGCCGGGCAGCGTCCGGGTCGGTTCGGGAATGACGGCCATGGTTCCACGTCCCCTTTGGGAACTCGCATCATCTTCGAAACCCCCGCATGCCGCCGGTGTTCCTGGCTTCCCCCGAGCGGCGGCCCTCCCCCTGACCGAAGGGTCAGGGGTGCGGCGCCCTCATCCCATCGCCTCGGCGAAGAGGGCTGCGTAGTCCTCGGCCGTGGCGGGGCGGGGGTTGGTGGCCGCGGAGTGGTCGGCCAGGGCGCCCTCGACCATGCGCGGCAGGACGGCCGGATCGACCCCCATGGCGCGCAGGCTGCCGGGCAGGCCCAGCCGCTCGGTGAGCCGGGCCACCGCATCGGCCAGGTCGGCCCCTTCCGGCAGGCCCAGCGCCGCGCGCAGCCGCGCGAACTTCTCGGGCGCCGCCGGCGCGTTGAAGCGCAGCACCGCCGGCATGATCACGGCGTTCAGCGTGCCATGGTGCAGCACCGGGTCCTTCAGGCCGCCCAGCGGGTGCGACATGGCATGCACGGCGCCAAGACCCTTCTGGAAGGTCAGCCCGCCCTGGAGCGAGGCCATCATCATCTCGCGGCGCGCCTCGGCGTTGCCGCCGTCACGCACCGCGGGCTCCAGCCAGCGCCAGGCGCGGGCGGCGCCGTCGATGGCGATCGCCTCCGCGGGCGGGTTGTAGCGCGGTGACAGGAAGGTCTCGATGCAGTGCGTCAGGGCGTCCATGCCGGTGGCCGCGGTCAGGACCGCCGGCAGGCCGAGCGTCAGGGCGGGATCGCAGACCGCCCGGCGCGGGATCAGGTGCGGGCTGATCAGGCCGAGCTTGCGCCCGTCGCGCAGCGTGATCAGGGCGCCGCGCCCGACCTCGCTCCCCGTGCCCGCCGTGGTCGGAACCGCCAGCACGGGCGCCACGGCCGCGGTGATGCGCGCAGCCCCGCCCAGGATCAGCGCGTAGCGCTCCAGCGGGCCCGGATGGGTAGCCAGCAGGGCCACCGCCTTGGCCAGGTCGATGCTGGAGCCGCCGCCGACGGCGACGACCCCGTCGCAGCCGGCGTCGCGGTAGAGCGCCAGCGCGGCCTCGGCCGCCTCCTCGGTCGGGTTCGAAGGGGTCTCGGCATATGTGGCGGCGATGCGGGCGCCCAGCAGCTCCGCCACGGTCCCGGCGATGCCGGCCGCCATGACGCCGCGGTCGGTGACCAGGAGGGCGCGGTTGATCCCGGCCTCGGCCGCGTCCGCGGCGACCTCGGCGACCGCGCCCTCGGCGAAGCGGATGGTCGTCAGATAGGTGATCAGGCTCATGGGCGGCTCCCCTGCGCGTGCTGGCTTGCGTGCGGGCCTCGGCGGCCCTGTCGGATCTGCCGCTCCGGCGGAGCGGAAGCCGATGGTAAGGTCCGCCGACCCGATGCGCCAAGTCCCCGCCTTGGTGCCAAGCGTGGGAGGAACGTCACGGGAACTCGCGCGCGGCCGGCGGCGCCCCTATAGTGGGCGCCCATGGACACGGCGCCCACCAAGCTTCCACCCCGCCTGATGCTGCCCGACGCCCCGGCACTCGTCGCCGGCGCGCAGCATGCCGTCTGGCTCAGCCCCGACGGCGAGGTCGAGCGGCTGGGGACGAAGGAGGCCCGCGCCCGGCTCGGCATGGAGCCGCCGCTGGTCTGTCACGCGCCCGCGACCTTCCGGCGCCTGGGCGTCGAGCGCCTGCCGGCCTACGACCTGCTGGAGCTCTTCGCCTTCGTGCATCCCGCCCGCTTCTGCGTGCCGACGCCGCGGGGGCTGGCGGCGGCGCTGGGGATCGACGCGCCCCGCGGGCCCGAGGGCGAGGCGCTGGTCCTGTTCTCCGCCGCGCGGCGCCTGCTCGAGGACATGGCGGCCCCGGGGCGCGAGGAGCGCTCGGACCCCGTCGCCATCGCCTGGGTCATGGGCACGGCCGGCGCCCAGCAGGGCTACGGCTGGCCCTGGGCGCGCTTCGTGCTCTCGGCGCTCGGCGCGCCCGCGGGGCCGGCCGGGGCCAGCGCGGCGCAGGCGGCGCGCGCGCTGCAGGTCTGGCGGCGCCTGCCGGAATGGTCCGAGCACGCGCCCGAGCCGCCGCCCGGCCAGGTGCCGGTCGAGCCCTCGGAGGCACGCACCCGGCTCGGCGAGATGCTGGCGGCCGCGGTGCCCGGAAAGGCCGTCGAGCCGCGGCCCCAGCAGGCCGACTACGCGAGCGCCGTCACCCATGCCTTCACGCCCCGCAACCAGCAGGGCGCCCCGAACCTGGTGCTGGCCGAGGCCGGGACCGGCGTCGGCAAGACCCTGGGCTACCTGGCGGCGGCCAGCCTCTGGGCCGAGAAGAACAAAGCGCCGGTCTGGATCTCGACCTATACGCGGAACCTGCAGCACCAGATCGACGGCGAGCTGGACCGGCTGCATCCCGAGCCCGCCGTCAAGGCGCGGCGCGTGGTCGTGCGCAAGGGGCGCGAGAACTACCTGTGCCTCCTGAACCTGGAGGAGGCCGTGAACGCGATGCCGGCCCAGCCGGCCTATGCCGTGCCGCTGGGCCTGATGGCGCGCTGGGCCGCGGCGACGCGCGACGGGGACGTCCAGGGCGGCGACTTCCCGGGCTGGCTGGCCGACATCGCGGGGCGCGTGCGCACCCTGGGCCTCGCCGATCGGCGGGGCGAGTGCATCTATTCCGCCTGCCCCCACTACGACCGCTGCTTCATCGAGCGCAGCGTGCGCCTCGCCCGCCGGGCCGAGATCGTGATCGCCAACCATGCCCTGGTGATGGTCCAGGCGGCGCTGGGCGGCGGGGACGACGCCTGGCTGCCGACCCGCTACGTCTTCGACGAGGGCCACCACGTCTTCGAGGCCGCGGACAATGCCTTCGCGGGACACCTGACCGCCGTCGAGGGCAGCGACCTGCGGCGCTGGCTGATCGGGCCGGAGGGCGGCGCGCGCAGCCGGGCGCGCGGGCTTAAGCGCCGGGTCGAGGATCTCCTGCAGGGCGACGAGGACGGGCTGGAGCTGATCGACGAGATCCTGCGGGCCGCCCGCGCCCTCCCGGGCGAGGGCTGGTCGATGCGGGTCAACGACGGCGCCCCTTCGGGACCGGGGGAGGCGTTCCTGCTGATGGTCCGCCGCATGGTGCTGACCCGGGCGCCCCACCAGGATTCCGGCTACAGCCTGGAATGCGACACGGCCCATCCCATCGAGGGGCTGCTGGACGCCGCCGGGGAGCTGGAGGTCGCGCTCGCGCGGCTGCAGAAGCCGATCGAGGCACTGGTCAAGCGGCTGCGCCAGCGCCTGGACGACGAGGCGGCCGAGCTCGACACCGACACGCGCGGGCGCATCGAGGCCGTGTGCCGGAGCCTGGACCGGAGGGGCACGCTGCCGCTCGGCGCCTGGCAGCGCATGCTGGCCAGCCTGGAGGAGGGCACGCCCGCGGGGTTCGTCGACTGGTTCGGGCTGGAGCGGCACGACGGGCGCGACCTCGACGTCGGCCTCTACCGCCACCACGTGGACCCGACCCAGCCCTTCGCGGCGACGGTGGGCGCGCAGGCCCACGGGATGGTCGTCACCTCCGCGACGCTGACCGACGGCACCGGCGACCTCGAGACGGACTGGCTTGCGGCCATGACCCGGACGGGGGCGCTGCACATGCCGACCCGGGCCATGCGCGCCAGCGTGCCCTCGCCCTTCGACTACGGCGCGCACACGCGGGTCATGGTGGTGACCGACGTGCGCAAGGACGACCTGGACCAGGTCTCGGCGGCCTATCGCGAGCTGTTCCTGGCGGCCGGCGGCGGGGGGCTGGGCCTGTTCACGGCGATCGGCCGGCTGCGCGCCGTGCACAAGCGCATCGCGGGGCGGCTCGAGGATGCCGGGCTGCCGCTCTACGCCCAGCACGTGGACGGGCTGGACGTGGGCACGCTCGTCGACATCTTCCGCGGCGAGGAGCATGCCTGCCTGCTGGGCACCGATGCGGTGCGCGACGGGGTCGACGTGCCCGGCCGCTCGCTCCGCCTGATCGTCTTCGACCGGGTGCCCTGGCCACGGCCTGACATCCTGCACCGGGCGCGGCGCGAGGCGTTCGGCGGCCGGCGCTGGGACGACATGCTGACCCGGCTTCGCCTGCGCCAGGCTTTCGGCCGGCTGGTGCGCCGGGCCGACGACACCGGCGTCTTCGTCCTGCTGGACCCCATGATGCCGTCGCGCCTGGAGGGTGCCTTCCCGCCGGACGTCGAGATCCGCCGCGTGGGCCTGGCCGAGGCTGTCCAGGCGACCCGCGCATTCCTGTCCCAGGGGGACGGGACGCTCTAGTCAGGCCGGGGCCGCCCCCCGGGGAGAGGAAGGCGTGGGCCGCCCCAGCAGGCGCGCGAGCGTCGCGACCAGGGCGTCGCGGTCGATGGGCTTGGCGAGCGCGGCGTCGAGCCCCGCCGCGAGATAGCCGGCCACGCGCTCGGGCAGGGCATCGGCCGTCAGCGCCACCACCGGGACGCGGGCCTCGGGGCCGGGCAGCGCACGGATGCGCCGCGTCGCCTCGAGCCCGTCCATCACCGGCATGCGCATGTCCATCAGAACGAGGTCGGCCTCGCCGG
This sequence comes from Arenibaculum pallidiluteum, assembly GCF_017355985.1. GTDB lineage: Bacteria > Pseudomonadota > Alphaproteobacteria > Azospirillales > Azospirillaceae > Arenibaculum > Arenibaculum pallidiluteum. The sequence continues at coordinate 39,865 of NZ_JAFIQU010000015.1, read as the reverse complement.
CGGCGACGGCGGCGACGGCCGCCGCCCCGTCCGCGGCCGTGCGCACCGCGTAGCCGAGCCGCCGCAGCATGGTCGCCATCATGGCGGCATTGATTTCGTTGTCCTCGGCCACCAGGATCCGTGCCGCGGACGGCTTCTCCGCCGGCTGGTCCGCCGGCGCGCTCCCGGAGGGAAGTCGCATCGCCATTCGGGCCCGTTGCTCCTGACGAACGCTGATCGTCCCCGAACAAGAGCCGATCCCCGGCGCCGAGGCAAGGGCGGCCGCTTCAGGCCGGCCGGAACACCAGCCGGAAATGGGTCCCGCCGCCGGTCTCGAACCCGGCCTCGCCCTGGAGCTGGATCGCCAGGCTCTTGATGATCTGCATGCCGAGGCCGCGGCTCGCACGCCAGTCGTATCCCGGGGGCAGGCCGACCCCGTCGTCGTCCTGGGTCAGCAGCCAGCTGCCGTCGTCCATGGCCGAGAGCCCGATCCGCACCGTCCCGGGGCGGCCATCGGGGAAGGCGTGCTTCAGCGCGTTGGAGAAGGTCTCGTTCACGATCAGGCTGAGCGGGATCGCGGCGTCGAGGCCGAAGCGCGCAGGGGCGGCGTCGACGGTGACGCGCACGCGCCCCTGCGTTCCGTAGGCTTCCTCGAGATGGCTGATCAGCGTGCCGAGATAGACCGCGAAATCCAGGTCGGCGAGCTCGTTGCTGGCGTAGAGCAGCTTGTGGACCAGCGCCATGGCGTGGATCCGGTCGATGCTCTCGCGCAGGCCCTCGCGCACGCGCTCGTCCTCGATCCGCGCGGACTGGAGCCGGAGCAGCGAGGTGACGACCTGCAGGTTGTTCTTCACCCGGTGATGGACCTCCTGGAACAGAATCTCCATTTCGACCTTGGCGCGGGTCAGGGCCGCGGTGCGCTCGACCACGCGGCGCTCCAGCTCCTGCTGGGCGGCGCGGTCCGCGCGCGTCTGCCGCAGCACCTGCGAGGACAGCAGCCCGAGGCCGAGCAGCGACAGCGCGCCCACCGCGCCGTAGATGCGCAGATCCGCCATCAGGGTCTCCCGGACGGCGGGACCCGGGACGGACACCGCGACGAGGAGCGGCAGGTCGGGGACGTGGCGGATGGCGAAGGCCGCGGTGTCCGGGGGCGGCTGGTCGGCGCGCCGGCCGGCGGGGACCGAATTCTCGCCGTGCGGGCCCACATGGATCAGCGCATCCCCGCCGGCCTCGCGGACCAGCGAGATGCCGGCGCCGAAACGCAGGTTCAGCGAGCGGTAGAAGGTCTCGAAATAGGCGATGTCCAGGGTGATCGACACCATTCCGCGGAACTGCCCGTCGGGCCATTCGAGCCTTCGGCTCATCAGGAAGGTCGGCCGGCCGGTGACGCGACCGACGATCCGCGGCCCGACATAGTCGCCGCTTCCTGGCCGCTCGCTGGCCTGGAAGTTCTCGCGGTCACTAGCGTTGTCGTGCGGGCTGGGCCAGGCGGTGGTCGAGAGGCGCAGCGTCCCCTCGGCGTCGTTCAGCCAGATGTCCTCGACATAGGGGAATCGGTCGGATATCGCCTTCAGCCGGTCCCACGTCCTGCGGTCCACGGCAAGCGCCTCCCAGGGCAGGATGCTGACCTCGTTTGTCGCCTCGGTCAGGACGAGGCTCGATGCCTCGAACAGGCGCGCCGCATGGTCCGCCAGGAAGAAGGTGGAGTCCTCGGCCAGCCGCTCCGCCGCGCCACGGACGTCGCGGCGTGCCTCGAGCCCGAGCCAGACGGTCGCGGCGACGATGACCGCCAGGCTGAACATGGTGAGGCCGATGGTCGCCCAGCCCTTGCGGGTCCGGCGGCGGGCCTCGGCCGCCGGGCCTGCCGCCAGGCTTGCCACCGGGCCCGACGAGACCGTCGATTGCGGGTTCGCGGCCGGAATTGCGGCCAAGGGCGCCGCGCGGGCTGCCGCCGGGTCGGTTACGGGGTCGCGCGCGTCCTGATCCCTCAAACTCGCTCCGCCGGAGAAGGCTTACGGACCCGCGGGCGCATAGACGGCCAGCAGGCCCGACAGCGTCAAAACCGAGAGGACCGTGCTGACCAGGATCACGGCCGAGGTCCTCTCGACATAGGTCTTGTACTGCTGGGCGATCACGAAGGTAAGGGCTCCCGTCGGCAGGGCGGCCAGAATGACCGCCGAGCGTGCCCAATGCGCCTCCATGGTCAGCATGTGGAATGCCACGATCCAGGTCAGCAGCGGCTGCCAGATCAGCTTGAGCGCCGTGATCCAGCCGATCTCGGCGAGATCGGCCGAGAGCGGCCGGCCCGCCAGGAAGAGGCCGATGGCGAAGAGCGCGCAGGGTCCCGCCGCGGCGCCCAGAAGGTTGCCGAGGTTCACCGCCGGCACCGGCACCGGCAGGTCGGTCATGGAGACCGCCATGCCGACCAGAGGCGCCATCACCAGCGGGTTGCGCAGCAGCGCGGACCCGACGTCGCGCAGCGCCTTGGCGATGCCATGGCCGGCGCTGCGGCAGAGCTCCAGCACGATGACGGCAAGGCCGACTCCGATGGCGCTCATGATCACGGTGGCGAGGATCGCTGGCGGCAGCCCCTCCTGCCCGAAAGCGGTCAGGAACAGCGGGATTCCCATATAGCCGGTGTTCGCGAAGGAGGCGTTGAGCGCCTGCAGGCTGAGATTCTCGGCGCTTTCGCGGTGGAGTATCCAGCCGAGCGCCCAGGCCATCACGTAGATCGCCAGCATCGGCCCCAGAAAGGCCGTGATGAAGGGCCAGTTCAGGATCTCGTCCAGCGGGCGGCGGGCCATGCCCAGGAAGACCACCGGCGGCAGGGCGAAGTAGTAGACGAACTTGTTCAGCGCCTCGGAGGCGAGGTCGCCCAGAAGCCTGGACCGTCCGGCCAGGAAGCCCGCGAGGATGATCGCGAAGACGGGAAGGGCGACGTTGACGACCGCGGACATGGAGGGCGGACCATAGGGCAGCGCCCTCCGGCTTGTCGAGTTCGCCCGGGACCGCCACCCGGGGACCGCCACCCGGGGACCGCCGGCACAGGCCGCCGGCCTAGACGCCAGCCGCGACGGAGTGGGGGCTTGACGGTGCCCCGGTCCAGGCCCGAGTTTGCGGGCGGGCCGGGGATCCGGTCAGGAATGGCCGGATCGGGAGACGAGGGAATGATCGATCACCAGAGCGCGCTGCTCTACACCATGGTCCTGGTCGCGGCGGCGGATGCCGAGATGACCGACCCGGAGCTGGACAAGATCGGCGAGCTCGTGCGCTACCTGCCGGCCTTCCGGGGCTTCGACCTCAGGCGCATCCCCGAGGTCACGCGGGCCTGCTCGGCCCTGCTCCAGGACGAGGACGGCCTGGACAAGGCGTTGGAACAGATCCGCGACGGGCTGCCGAGGAAGCTTCACGAGACCGCCTATGCCGTCGCCTGCGACGTGGCGGCCGCGAACGTCCAGATCAGCCAGGAAGTCCTGCGCCTGCTCGAGATGATCCGCCACCGGCTCGAGATCGACCGCCTGGTCGCCGCCGCCATCGAGCGCGGCGCCCGCGCCCGCCACGCGACGGCCTGAACGACCGTCCGGTCAGGGAACCGCCCGCGTCAGGGTAGCACGGCCGTCATGCCGGGAACCCGCCCCGGCGTGATCAGGTCGCCATCGGGCGTGCCCGGGATGCCCGGCTCCACGTCCGGGACCGGCAGGTCCGGAACGCGCGGCGGGCCCGGGTCCGGAAGGTCCTCGTTCGGGCGGGGCGCGCCGTCCGGGGGAAGCGGCTGGGGGTTCGGCATCGGCCGTCCTGCTCTGTCGTGGCTCCTGATCCGACAACAGCGGAATCCCGGACACGTCCCCGGCGCCTTGCCCGCGGCCTCAATTGCCCGTCCTCGGGCCGCCAGGGACGGGCCTCACGGCTCGATGCCCCGGCCGCCCCGGCGCGGTGTTCCTGCGGGCTTGATGTCGTCCGGGCTCCAGGCCGGTTTGGCGCCGGCCCGGCCTGCAGGGTTCTTGGACCGCACGCGGCGCGCCGGCCGCGGAGCCGCCGCCGTGTCGAGCGCATCAGTCACGAGGCGGCCGGCGGCCATGTCCTCGTCGACGATCTCCGCCAGTGCCCGCACCCAATGCTCGTCATGCCGGCCATCCGGTCGCCCTTCGCGCTCCCAGATCTCATACGCGCGCCGGCGCACGCGCTCCTCGCGCTCGAACATGTCGTCGCTCCTCATAGCCCTTCCATGCTCAACGGCGCACGGCGACTTCCGTCCTGCAACGGATCCTGGGCGGCGTCCGGATCGCCTTCGGCGCTGGTTTGCAGCGCTGCCGGTACGGGGCCTTGCGACGCGGTTGACACGCCGTTCGCGTCCGTGTCGAAGAGGCCGATAGCGTCCGCACGCTTGGTGAAGCCGGTAATGACGTCGCGTAAGCCTGATCCCTTATCGCTTTCCAGCGCACCCAGGAGCGAGCACAAGGACGAGCCTGGCGATGATGCGCAGGCTGCCCCGCCTGCGAAAGGAGGAGCTGCCGAGCCTCGGGGACAGTGCACCGACGGCCGTCTATCCGTCGGAGCAGATCTTTACCGCCGCAGCCTCATGCCCGACTCGGATTATCCGATGCTTGCGACGCATGAAGGGATCGACCTTCGATCGCCAGAATTCGTCGCGGAGGTGGGCGAATCGTGCGGCGAGTTCGACGGGCTCGCCGCGCTCGAAGCGCCCGTCGATGCCCGGCATTGCTCCCTGTCCCTCCACCTCTGCGCCACCTTGAGTCCCCGGCGCGGCGTGCTGCGCTGGGGAAGCTTCATGAGTGCGCGATTTCCCACGACATGGTGCTCGGCGCACTCAGGGGAATTCCCATGACCAGCGAACTCGTCGTTCGGCAGGCCTGATGCAATCAAGGTCCGGCTGCAGCCGTGATGTGCTTGGCCAGGCGACGGCGAAGATCAGAACGTGGAGGCGTCCTGTCGCGCATTCGCTACCCCGCCACCGGACTGTGCAATCCCATCGCTCGTGACGACGGCGATGCCGGAAGGTGCCGAGCAATTTCGCCGTTGTCCTTGATTTCGGCGAGGAGCCAATCGCGGAAGGCGGCGATCTTCGGTTCCCCGAACCGGCCGCGCTCGGCGAAGAGGTAATAGCCCGTTCCTTCCGTGACTACGGGACCGAAGGGCACGACCAGGCGGCCGGAGGTCAGCTCCTCGTGCACGAGCAACAGGTCCATGATCGCGACGCCGAGACCGGCCACGGCGGCGGAGGTTGCCATCTCCAGGGTCTGGAACACCTGCCCGCTACGGACATCGATGCCGGTCATCCCGGCTGTCGCCAGCCAGAAGCGCCAGTCCGCCCGGTCCCGCGTGGGGTGGAGGAGTTCGTGCGCCGCGAGATCCGCAGGCCCGCGCAGGGGAACGCTTCCCTTCAGGAGGTCTGGCGCACAGACCGGAGCCAGCATCTCCCGGCGCAGCAGGACGGATTCCAGGTCGGCCGGGCGGTTCCGTTCCATCTCGTGATAGCTGATGCCGAGGTCGTAGCCGCCGAGGCGGAAGTCGCCGTAGTCGCACATCAGGCCGAGCGTGACCTGAGTTTGCGGGCGTATGGTGCGAAAGGCCGCGAGCCGTCGGACGAGCCAGCGCGAGGCGAGCGTAGGTTGGCAGGCGACCCGCAGCTCTCGACCGGGATCGGCGACCTGCTGCGTGGCCCGGACGATCCGCTCGAAGGATGCCGTCAGCTCCGGGAGAAGGGCTCGCCCTTGGGGCGTCAGCTCGATCCCCTGGGGACGCCGCCGGAACAGCGCGACGCCGAGTTCCTCCTCAAGGAGCTTGACATGCCGGCTCACCGCGCCCTGCGTCACGTGCAGCTCCTCCGCCGCCCGCGCGAAGCTCTGGTGCCGTGCGGCGGCCTCGAAGGCGTGGAGCGCATTGAGCGACGGCAGGCGCATGACTACTCCGCAGGCTCAGGAAAGCTGAGGCTGAGGGAAAGTTAACTTGGTTTGCGAAGGTGCGGAACCGGTGGCCTCATTTCTCGTACGTAAGAGATGGAGGCCCTCATGGCTTCGGTGTCTGGCTTCATCTCCCTCGCAGCTCTCCGGTTCGGCACGTTGGTGGTGCCGCATGGCGTGGTGGGCGTCTGGGCGGAGAGACGGCGCTACCGCCGTGATCTGCTGCGCTTGCTGAAGGTCGGGCCGCACATGATCGACGATGTCGGATTGACGGTCGGCGAGGCCGAGCAGGAGGCGAAGAAACCGTTTTGGCAGGCCTGATCCGGGCCGGCACCTCCACGACGGGTCCCGTGCCGCCAAGGTGGCCGGGCGACCCTGGTCGGAGCGCCATTCATGAGTTCTGGAAACGGCTTCAAAGGCGCGGCGTTCTTCATGCCCGGCTTGGGGGCTCAGGGCAGTGTCCTCGCGACGATGCGGCCGCGGACGGGCGCCGTGATCTCGAGATGGTCGGCCTGCGTGACGTCCAGGATGTTGCGGGGCCGGTAGGCGACGGCACAGGTTCCCCCGGCGTGCCGCACGCTGTCGTAGACGATGCCGGCGCCGCCGCCGGCCCTGACCGCCTCGCCGAAGGGCTGGGAGGCCGCGTAGCTGTCCCGGCTGTAGAGATCCGGACGGGCGGCGGCCTGACCGCGGATGTCCGCATAGAGACCGTCGAGCCGGGCGACATAGGCCCGCAACTGGAGGCGCATCTCGCGCCTGCGGCGGAAGATGGCCTCGCGCCGGAGATGGTGGGCGACCTCGGCGATCGCGGTCCGGAGAGCCATCCCGGCATACCAGGCGCCGAGCTCCCCCGTGTTGAACCGTGCGCCGCCGGCCGGGGCGTGCAGGAAGGAGGCCATCACCACGCTGGCATTCGGGGCGCCGAACACCCACTCCGCCCGCGGCAGCCGCGCCAGACGCTCGATCACGAGCCGGTCGTTCGTCCAGCCCTCGAGCTCCATCACGGCCTGCAGGTCCTCGGCCGAAGCGACCCCCTGGAAGGCGGGAATGGGCGGGAAGCGCGACGGGATCAGCCGGTAGGTCGGTCCCGGGATTGTCGTGCTCGGGAAAGACATCAGACGAAGACGATGTCGTCGTCCCGGTAGGGCGCGAAGTCACGATCCGCCTCGTTCGGCACCGCGAAGATGCCGCCGCGCATGGCATCGAGATAGCGTCGGACCTGCATCAGGGCGTCCTGGGTGCCCGCCGTCAGCAACGCGATCGGCGGCTCCCCGCCGAAGGTCGGCGCGTCGTGCGGCTCCCTCAGCCAGCCCGTCCCCTCGGCATCGGTCTCGAACAGGATCCGCAAGGCCTTGTGGATGCCAAGAACGGCCGAGATCCGCAGCAGCGTGTCCACGCCGAGGACGAGATCCTGCCCGGTGCGCGCCCGCGCCACCCAGCCGTGATAGGTGGATCGGCCGGGAAAGCCGAGGACGCGCAACCTGTCGGCCTCGGAAAGCCCCCAGAGATCGGCGATGGCGAGGAACGCCCGCAGGCCCGGCGCACTCAGCCGGCGGCGGTTCGCGCTGGAGTACCGGGTCTCGTCCAGATACTGCGCAGGGGCGGCGATCTCGTGCCCGCCTTCTCGGGCTGCCTTCGGCATGGCTTCCTCCATGGCCGGATTTTATGTCCAGATCTGGACATTATGCTCCGAATCTGGACAGGTCAACCCGCCCGGGGCAGGCCCGGTTCCCTGCTCGCATTGCGGCGCCGGCGGAAATGCCCGGTCGTCACGGCAGCGCCGCCGCATGGATGGGGCGGGCGCCATGACATGCGAAACCACTTTCATGCGACTGGCGATCACACGCGCTTCGCCCGGCCAGGGCTCGACCGGAAGCGCGCCTTCCCCGGCGCCTACTGGCTTGCCCAGATGATGCGGGCCATCCAGGCGACGTCCTCGACGGACAGGCTCCGGTCCGGATGGTCGGGGTTCACGGAATGCAGGTCGATCCGCGTGGCCGTCTGGCGGACGAATTCCTTCGCCAGCACCTCGCCGCCGCGGGTGCGCACGACGACCCTGTCGCCGCGCCTGATCCCCGCGGCGGGCGAGACGATGATGGTGTCGCCGTCGCGGTAGACCGGCTCCATGCTGTCGCCGCTGATCTCCAGCGCATAGGCATGGGGATCGCCGATCTGTGGGAAGAGCAGGACGTCCCACCCAGCCCCGGCGGGATAGCCGGCATCGTCGAAATGGCCGGAGTCGCCGGCCTGGGCGTAGCCGATCACGGGGATGCGCTGGGCGGGCATGCGGGCCGGCGTCTCGCCGATCAGGCCGACGAAGGCGTCGACGCCGGTGCCTGTCGCATCCAGGATCTTCGCGATGCTCTCGGTCGAGGGCCAGCGCTGCTTGCCGTCGCCGGTGACCCGCTTGCTCTTGTTGAAGGTCGTCGGGTCGAGCCCGCCGCGCCGGGCCAGCCCCGAAGGCGACAGCCCGTGCTGCTGGGCGAGCCGATCGATGGCGCGCCAGATGTCGGCATGCTTCAGCATGGGAACAATGTCTCACGCCGGAGAAATGCTGTCCCGCGGAAAATCCTCGCGCGTTACGATTGCACGAAAACTTCACGCGGCGGGTAAGGCCGTAATGCGCGCTGGGCGCGCGCAAGAATTGGCCCGCCGCCCGGCCGGGCGGCGACTGCCACATTCCGGGTGCAACCCGGTGCGCAACCCGCGTCGCGGTACGCTGTTGCCGCGGGTGCGGCGTTCCTAGCCTGCACGAGCGGCGAAAGGAGGGCGCGATGGCCACCGCGTCGGCAAGCGATACCAGCGTGCTCCCCGACCCCCGGGCGCTGGCCGCCATGGACGGGAGGGCGCTGGACGCCCTGTTCCGGCGCAGCCCGGCCGGTGCCGTCCCGCACGGGCGCGCCGAGGGGCTGTTCCTGCTGCTGCCGGGCACTCGCCTGGCGGGACCCCTGGCGGGCCTGCTCGGCATCGCCTGGCGGGGAAAGGACTTCGATGCCGCCGACGGGTCCATGGTGAACCGCGTCACGCCCCTCGGGGTGCGCGCGGTGCCGGCCCGGGTGCGGGCGGAGGCCAGCCGCATGGACGGTCGTCCCTGCCACGTGCTGGACTACACGGTATCCTCGCGGATCGCGCGGGCGGTGCGCGACGAGATCCGCGAGGTCGCCCCCGGCCTCTATCTCGGGCAGGTCTACTGGCACGGGATCCGCGTCGGCCGCTTCGCGCTGCGCTTCCCGCGCCGCTGAGGCCGGCATCCGCGGCGTCCAGTGGTCAATCATTCCGACTTCGTTATGAATATACTCCGCTAGCGTCCGTAGATCCCGTCGAGCACCCGGGCCACCGAGACAAGCCGTTCCGCAGACGGATCGAACCGCTCGCCGGCCGCGAGCCGCGTCGCCCAGTCGGCGGCCGCGCGGCCGCCCCATTCGTCGGGCGGCAGGGTCAGCGTCTCTCGCGCCGTGCCGCGATAGCGCTCGGCGGTGAAGTCGTAGAAGGAGCCGCCGACATTGCGCAGCGCGGCCCCGCCTTCCGTCCCGTAGAAGGCCGCCGAGATCATCGCGTCGCATCCCGCCTGCAGCCGCCAGGAGCAGGCGAGCTGCACGACGGCGCCGGTCTCCAGGGTCATGGTCGCGACCGCGTAGTCCTCGACCCTGTCGGGCCGCCCGCCCAGGGGCTCACCCCCCGCGAAGAGCGTTCCGGAGACCGCGGACACGCCGGGGAAGTCGAGGGTCCAGAGCGCGAGGTCCACCAGATGCACGCCCAGGTCCATGACGCAGCCGCCGCCCGAAAGGGCGGGGTCGTAGAACCACGGCTTGTCGGGGCCGTAGGCGTTGTGGAAGACCAGGTCCACCGCGTAGACGCGGCCGAGCCCGCCTCCGGCGACCACCTCGCGGATGCGGCGCATGCCCTCGGTGAAGCGGTAGGACAGGTCGACGGCCAGCAGCCGGTCGGCCGCGCGCGCCGCGTCGACCACGGCGCGCGCCTCGGCCGCGGTGCGGCCCAGCGGCTTCTGGCAGAAGACGGCGGCGCCGCGCTCCAGCGCCCGGATCGACTGCTCGGCGTGGAGCGCGCTGGGGGTGGCGATCACCACCCCGTCGACGCCGGCATCCAGGAGGCCGTCCAGGCCGGAGACCAGATCGGCCCCGGGCGCGAGCCGCGCGGCCTCGGCCGCCATCTCCGGCGAGGGGTCGGCGATGGCGGCCGCCTCGACCGCGCCCGTGTCCAGAATGGCCTTCATGCGGTGCCGGCCGATCCAGCCCACCCCCAGGAAGCCGACGCGCGGGCGCGCGGTCCGGCCCGTGGCCTGCGAGCCGGGGGCGGCCATGGGTGCGGTGCCGGCCGTCATGGCGTCACCAGCGCCTTGAGGAAGCCGTCGGGCCGGTCGCGCGTCGCGTCCAGCGCGGCGTCCAGCCGGTCCAGCGGGAAGCGGTGCGTGTAGAGCGGCGCGGGATCCAGCCGGCCCGACGCCACCGCGTCGACGGCCGCCCGGATGCCCTGGACGTAGATCCCGGGGTCGCGCTCGTGGGCGTTGATCACGTCGAGCCCGCGCCAGTTCCAGAGCCACATGTTCACCTGCCGCGGCCCGTCCTGGTGGTAGCCGGCGACGATCAGCCGGCCGCGCTCGCGCGTGAGCTCCGCCGCGAGGTCGAGCGGCCACTGCTTGCCCACGGCCTCGATCACGCGGTCGCAGAAGGTGCCGCCGGTCAGGTCCCTGACGCGCTCGATGATTCCGCCGTGGTCCTCCATGGGGATCGTCTCGGCGGCCCCGAAGGAGCGCGCCACGTCCAGCGAGAAGGGACGGCGCGAGATCGCGATCACCCGCGCCCCGGCATCGGTGGCGAGGCGGGTCAGGATCGCGCCCAGGAAGCCGATGCCGACGATGGCGACCGTCTGCCCGGCCTCGATGCCGCTGCGCTGGAAGATGTTCATGGCGCAGCCCAGCGGCTCGCCGGGGAAGGGCTGGCCGGCCAGCGATTCCGGCAGGCGGACGACGGCGTCCGCCTCGGCGATGTCGTACTCGGCATAGCTCTTGTACGAGAGCGCGGCGACCCGGTCGCCCTCGGCCAGGCCGGCGACGCCCGGGCCGACGGCATCCACCACGCCCCAGCCCTCGTGGCCGAGGGATCCGGGCTCCGTCGGGAACTGCATCCATTCGGGCCCGGCCCAGGGCGTCAGGTTGGACGCGCAGACGCCGCAGCCCTCGATCCGCACGCGCACCTGGCCGGGGCCGGGGTCGGGGCGGGCGATCTCCGCGATCTCCACGCGTCCGGGGCCGGTCACCACGGCCGCGCGCATCCTCCCTGCAGCGGCGCCGCTCATGCCGTCACCGTCGGGCCGGCCATCGCCCGTGCCGTGCCCCCGGAAAGCCCGCGGGGGCTGTTGCCGAACTTGTCGCTCAAGATCCTCTCCACGCGTCCTGGACGCCGAAACGGCGCCGGCCGAAATGGCGCCGATTGTGGGGGCCTTCCGTGACGCGGCGAAACTTCTCTTGTTGGATCGCCCGAAAGGGGATGCCGCCTATGAGGAAAGCGTGGTTGATCGCCGGACTCGCGCTGGCCGGATGCGGGACCATGGACGTCACCGACGCGCCGCGCACGATGACGGTCGATTTCGCCTTCGCGCGCGACCAGGCCTGCGGCACCGGCCCTTACGAGATGAACCCGCTGCGGGTGTCGCGCCGCTCGCCGGCGATCCGGGTCGAGGGCGTGCCGGCGGGCGCGCGCCTTCTGCGGTTCGAGATGGTGGACCTGGACCTGCTGGATTTCGATCACGACGGCGGCGAGGTTCCGGCGACGCCGGGAACCGCCACCATCGCCGAGGGCGGGCTCGTGCACTGGACGGGACCGTGTCCGCCCGGCGGCTCGGACCATCGCTACGAGATGCGGGTGGAGGCGCTGGACGCGGCCGGGAAGCCGCTGGCGACCGGCCGGTCGGTGCGCACCTGCTGCCGCCAGTTCGAACGGAGTTGAGGAGGACGCCGCCCATGCGGGGCAGGAATCTGCGCCGGGTCCTTGGCCAGGCCCTGGCCCTGGCCGCCCCCGTGGCGCTCGCGGCCTGCAGCTCGGTCAGCCCCTATGCCGGGATGGGCGTGGGAACGAATGTGGGCGGCGTGCATCTCGGGACCGGCCTCAGCGTGAACCCGCTGAGCCTGCTGCGCAGCGCGGGGAGCGCCGCCACCCCCGCCGCGCCTGCGGTGGCGCCGCCGCAACCGCGGCAGCTGACGCCCGTCCGGGACTTCGTGGGGCCCGGCGGGCGCCTGTGCCGCGACTTCGTCGAGACCGTCGCGACACCCACCGGTCCCGCGACGCGCAGCGGCACCGCCTGCCAGCAGCCGGATGGATCCTGGCTGATCCCTCCGGGCTGAAGGAGGCGGCCTTCCGCTGCCGGGTCCTCCGCTACTCGGCAGGCTGTGCCGCTGCGCCGGAGGGCGCCGGGGCGGTCAGGCGTGCGCCGGCGAGCCGGCGCAGCACCACGTAGAAGACCGGCGTCAGCATCAGGCCGAACAGCGTGACGCCCAGCATCCCGAAGAACACCGCGATCCCCATGGCCTGGCGCATCTCGGCGCCGGCCCCGGTGGACAGCACCAGCGGCACCACGCCCATGATGAAGGCGATGGAGGTCATCAGGATCGGGCGCAGGCGCAGCCGGCTGGCCTCGACCGCGGCGGCGATGGGCGAGCGGCCCTGGTGCTCGAGCTCGCGGGCGAACTCGACGATCAGGATCGCGTTCTTCGCCGACAGGCCGACCAGCACCATGAAGCCGATCTGGGTGAAGATGTTGTTGTCCCCGCCCATGAGCCAGACGCCGGCCAGGGCGGACATCAGGCTCATCGGGACGATCAGGATGATCGCCAGCGGCAGGGTCAGGCTCTCGTACTGCGCTGCCAGAACCAGGAACACCAGCAGCACGCTGATGGGAAAGATCCAGAGCGCGGCGTTGCCCGCCAGGACATTCTGGTAGGTCAGGTCCGTCCATTCGAACCGGACGCCCCGGGGCAGGGTCTCGGCGGCGATGCGCGCGGCCGCCGCCTCCGCCTGGCCGGAGGAGTAGCCCGGCGCCGGGCCGCCATTGATGTCGGCGGCGGTGTAGCCGTTGTAGCGCACGACCATCTCGGGCCCGTAGCTCGGCGAGACCGTGACCAGGGACGAGAGCGGCACCATGGTGCCCCGGTCGTTCCGGGTCTTCAGCAGGCCGATGTCGTCGGGCGTCGCGCGGTAGGGCGCATCGGCCTGGACCCGGACCTGGTAGACCCGCCCGAACAGGTTGAAGTCGTTCACGTAGAGCGAACCGAGATAGACCTGCATGGCCTCGAACACGTCGCGCACGGAGACGCCGAGCTGCTTGGCCTTGACCCGGTCCAGGTCGACGTCGAGCTGCGGGACGTTGATCTGGTAGTTCGAGAAGGTCGGGCCGAGCTCAGGGGTCTGGGCGGCCCGGGCCAGGAAGGCCCCGACCGCCTGGTTCAGCGCCTCGTAGCCCAGCGCCCCGCGGTCCTCGATCTGCATCTTGAAACCGCCCAGCGTGCCGAGACCCATGACAGGCGGTGGCGGGAAGATCGCGATGAAGCCCTCCTTGATTGCGGCGAAACGGCCCTGCAGGTCGGCCGCGATGGCCGCCGCCGAGAGCGAGGGATCCTTGCGCTCCGCGAAGGGCTTCAGCGTGACGAAGACGATGCCGGCGCTGGAGCTGTTGGTGAAGCCGTTCACCGACAGGCCGGGGAAGGCCACGGCGCTCTGCACGCCGGGCCGCGCCAGGGCGATGTCGGTCATGGCCCGGATCACCCCTTCGGTGCGGTCCAGCGAGGCGCCGTTGGGAAGCTGGGCGAAGCTGACCAGGTACTCCTTGTCCTGCTGCGGCACGAAGCCGGAGGGCACCTCGCGGCCCAGCAGGACCGTGACGCCCAGCAGCGCGGCATAGAGCAGGAGCATGGAGCCCTTGTGGCGGACCACGCCGCCGACGCCGCGCCCGTAGCTCTCGGAGCTGCGGTGGAACACCTTGTTGAAGAGCCGGAAGAAGCCGCCGAAGACGCGGTTCATGAGCCGCGTCAGCCAGTCCTGCGGCTGGTCGTGGCCGCGCAGCAGCACGGCCGAGAGCGCCGGCGACAGGGTCAGGGAGTTGAAGGCCGAGATCACGGTGGAGATCGCGATGGTCATCGCGAACTGCTTGTAGAACTCGCCCGTCAGGCCGGTCATGGCGGCCAGCGGCACGAAGACGGCGACCAGGGTCAGGGCGATGGCGATGATGGGGCCGCTGACCTCCTGCATGGCGCGGTAGGTCGCTTCCTTGGCCGAGAGGCCGGCCTCGATGTTGCGCTCGACGTTCTCCACCACGACGATGGCGTCGTCGACGACGATGCCGATCGCCAGCACCATCCCGAACAGGGACAGGGCGTTGATGGAGAAGCCGAAGGCGAGCAGAAGCGCGAAGGTTCCGACGATCGAGACCGGGACCGCCAGCAGCGGGATGATCGAGGCGCGCCAGGTCTGCAGGAAGACGATCACCACCAGCACGACCAGGGCGATCGCCTCCAGCAGCGTGTGCACCACCGCATCGATGCTGGAGCGGACGAACTGCGTCGGGTCGTAGACGATGCTGTAGTCCACGCCCTGTGGCATGTCCTCCTTCAGCTCGGCCATGGTCCGCCGGACCTCGTCCGAGATGGCGAGGGCGTTGGCCTCGGGCGTCTGGTTGATCCCGAGCGCGACCGCGGACTTGTTGTCCAGCAGCGCGCGCAGGCTGTACTGCGACGCTGCCAGCTCGAGCCGGGCGACGTCGCGCAGGTGGGTGACGCTGCCGTCGGCGCCGGTCTTAAGGACGATCTCACCGAACTCCTCGACGGAGCGCAGGCGCCCCCGGGCGTTGACGGAAAGCTGGAGCGGGACGTCGGCGGAGGAGGGCGAGGCGCCGATCACGCCGGCCGCGACCTGGACGTTCTGCTCGCGGATCGCCGCCACCACGTCGCCCGCGGTGAGCCCGCGCTCGGCGACCTTGGACGGGTCGAGCCAGACCCGCATGGCATAGTCGCCGGCGCCCCAGATCTGGACCTCGCCCACGCCAGCAATGCGCCCGAGCCGGTCCTTCACGTTCAGCAGCGCGTAGTTGCGCAGATAGGTCATGTCGTAGCGGTCGTCGGGCGAGATCAGGTGCACGACCATGGTGAGGGTCGGCGAGCTCTTGACCGTGGTGACGCCCAGCCGCTGCACGTCCTCGGGAAGGCGCGGCAGCGCCTGGGAGACGCGGTTCTGCACGAGCTGCTGCGCGTGGTCGGGATCCGTGCCGAGCTTGAAGGTGACCGTCAGCGCCATGTTGCCGTCGCTGTTGGCCTGCGACTGCATGTAGATCATGTTCTCGACGCCGTTGATCTGCTCTTCCAGCGGCGAGGCCACGGTTTCGGCGATGACCTTGGGGTTCGCGCCGGGGAACTGGGCGCGCACGACGACCGAGGGCGGGACGACCTCGGGGTATTCGGAGATCGGCAGCCGGAAGAGCGCGATCAGGCCCGCCAGGAAGATGGCGACCGACAGCACGCCGGCGAAGATCGGCCTGTCGATGAAGAAGCGAGAGATGTTCATGGCGGACCTCGCCGGAACCAGGGGGATGGATCAGGGGGCGGCGGCGGTCTCGACCGCCGCGGACGCCGTGTCGGTGTTGCGGCCGGGCGCCGGAGTCCGGGAGCCCATGGCCGTCATGACCGGCTGGACCTGGGCGCCGGGCCGGGCCTTCTGGGTGCCGTTCACGACGATGCGGTCGCCCTCGGCCAGGCCGCGGGTCACGACGCGCAGGCCGTCCTGCAGCGGGCCGAGGCCGATCTGACGGTACTCGACGCGGTTGTCCGCCGTCAGGGCGAGCACGAACTTCTTGTCCTGGTCGGTGCCGATGGCGCGCTCGTCGACCACCAGCGCCTTGTAGGGTTCGCTGCCGCCGACCTTCACCCGGGCGAAGAGGCCGGGCACCAGCCGCCCGTCCGCGTTGTCGAAGCGCGCACGCACCCGGATGGTGCCGGAGGTGATGTCCAGACGGTTGTCGACATGCTCGATGGTGCCGCTGCGCGGGTGCCCGTCCTCGTTGGCGAGGCCGAGCTGGACCGGGACGTTGGCGGCATCCTTCACCGAGGCGATGTGGCGGAGATAGGTCTGCTCGTCGACGTCGAAGGAGGCGTAGATCGGCGAGACCGAGACGATGGTGGTCAGCGGTGCGGCCGAGGCCCCCGCGGTCACCAGGTTCCCGGGCGTGAACTCGGCGCGGGAGACGCGTCCGGACACGGGGGCGACGACCCGGGTGTAGCCGAGGTTCAGACGCGCGACCGCCAGCTCGGCCTCGGCCGCCTTCAGGTTGGCAGCGGCCTCGCGGGCCGCGTTCTCCTTCTCGTCCAGCGAGCGCCGCGAGATCGTGTTGTCGGCGGTCAGCCCGCGGGCGCGCTCCAGGTCGGCGGCGGCGTAGCGGGTGCGGGCCTGGGCCGCGGCGACGCGCGCCTCGGCGCGGGCGACCTCGGCCTCGTAGGGGCGGGGATCGATGGTGAAGAGGACGTCGCCCCTGTTCACCAGGGCGCCGTTCCGGAAATGGACCGCGACGATCTCGCCGGGCACCTGCGGGCGCACGTCGACCCGGTCGACGGCCTCCAGCCGTCCCGAATAGAACTGCCAGTCGGTGACCTGCCGGGCCAGGACCGGCGCGACGTCGACCGCCGGCGGCGGGGGAGCCGCGGCGGCGGCCGGCGGGGCCTCGGCCTGGCCCTTGACGGCGTAGAGACCGGCCAGCGTACCGGCCGAAATGCCGGCGGCCAGGAGGAAGGCGATCTTGGAACGGGACTTCTGATGGGTCTCGGGCATCGGGATGCTCCTGCGGTTCAGTTTCCGCCGGCGCGCGCAAGGCGCCTGCGGAAGAATTCGGAAACGGCCGCCAGGGCGGGCCGGTGGGTGGACAGGGACGCCTGGGAGGCGTCCGGGAAGCGCTTCACCTCGGCACGGATGCCGGCCTGGGCGAGGCATTCCGCATAGCTTTCGGCCTCCATGCGCAGGGCGGCGTCCTGCGCGGTGACGATCAGGGCCGGCGGCAGGTGGCCGAGCCGGCGGGAATCCAGAGGCGCTGCATAGGGGTGCATGCGCGAGGACGGATCGGGCAGGTAGGCCCGGTAGCAGCGCGAGCATTCGGCGATGCTCTGCCCGAATGCCACCCCGCGCGGAGCGGCGGCCTGGCGGACCCGGGTCAGGCTGGGGTCGAGCATCGGCCCCAGCAGGGCCTGGGCCGCGATGCTCACGTCGCCGCGGTCCCGCGCGAGGAAGGTCAGCGACGCGGCGACGTGACCTCCGGCCTCATGGCCCGCGACGCCGAGCCCGGCCGCCGTGACTCCGAGTCGTCCCGCCTGGGCCTGCACCCACTGCGCCGCCTCATAGGCGTCGAGGACGGCGGCCGGGAACGGATGCTCGGGCGCCAGCGAATAGGCGACCGAGATCACCAGAGCCGGAACCGCCTCGGCGATGAAGCTGGCCGCGGCCTCGTCCGTCTCGGGCGCGCCACCGGTGAAGCCGCCTCCGTGGAAATAGAGCACGCAGGGCACCGGCCCCGCCGCCTGCGGGCGGTACAGGCGCAGCCGGACGGTCCGCTCCGGGCCCGCGATGCTGCGGTCCTCCACCGCCGGAGCCTGCGCACCGGCTGCGTCCATTCCGATCCTGCCAGCCCCGATAACCATGCCGTCCGGGCGCCCAGCGCCCCTCCCGCTTGTTGCGGGGCACAATTTCGGTGGCCGGCGCGGATGAATAAATGTCGCGTTTCCGGGAACAGAATTCGTCCGCGACAAACAATCGCAGCCCGCGACGGCGCCGCATCCCTGGGCGTGGCCTGGGCGGTATCTGCGGGGGCTCGGAGACTCCGCTTTCCATCAACCTGCCGGCCTCGGACGGAGTCCGCCGGCGGCGCGCGAGCTTTCCCGGCACCTCGGGTGTGATCTCCGCCTTGTCGTCGCGGGGCAGGTCCCCGAGGCCGGGGGCAGAGACGGCGCCCGCCCGGCACCAGGTGGGATCGCGTGCGATCACGCGAACGGGCCCGCCGGTTCCGAGGACGTCCGACGGGGCCTTCCGGCCGAGGTGGCCGGCGGGCGTGTGAAGACGCTCATGGAACGGGCGCTCCGGGTTTCCTGTGACGGCCGCTGCGACATGGACCCAGGTTACGGGCCGGCCGAGGCAGCGGCGATACCGGAAAGTCCGGTTTCCGTGCGCGATCGTCCGGAAAGCCCGCGCCAGCAGGCTCAGAGCACGCAGGTCGCGCTGGGATACCCGTCGAAGATTCGGCGCGGCTCGGGCGGGGTTCCGTCGCAGAGACCGTCGACGAAATCCTCGCCCTGCATCAGCGGGCACTGCTCCAGCAATTCGGCGACCCAGTCCACGAAGGCGCGGACCTTGGGCGAGAGATGGCGGTTGTGCGGGTAGACCGCCGAGATCTGCATGGGCCGCGGGCGCCATTCCGGCAGGATTTCGGCCAGCGAGCCGTTCCTGAGCCAGGGCAGCACCATGAAGCGCGCGGGCTGGATGATGCCCAGCCCCTCCAGTCCGCAGCGGACATAGGCGTCCGCGTCGTCCACCGCCACGATGCTGCGCATGCGCACCTCCTGCATCTCGCCGTCCC
This sequence comes from Arenibaculum pallidiluteum, assembly GCF_017355985.1. GTDB lineage: Bacteria > Pseudomonadota > Alphaproteobacteria > Azospirillales > Azospirillaceae > Arenibaculum > Arenibaculum pallidiluteum. Next base: position 21,347 of record NZ_JAFIQU010000015.1, on the reverse strand, counting down.
GCTCGAAGCAGAGATCGACGATGCGTCCCGTGCGCGTCCCGAAGTAGTTGACCGCCAGGTGCCGGTCCAGATCCTCGATTCCCCCGGGGCGGCCATGCTTCTCGAAATAGGCGGGGCTGGCGCAGGTCACGCGCTGCAGGGCGCCGACACGGCGCGCGATCAGGCTCGAATCCTGGAGGTCGCCGACCCGGATCACGCAGTCCACGCCTTCCTGCACCAGGTCGATGGGGCGGTCGCTGAGCCCGATCATGATCTCGATCTCGGGATAGCGCGCGTGGAACTCGTGGATCGCGGGAATGATCACGAGCCGGCCGATGGACCCCGGCATGTCCACGCGGAGCCGGCCGCGCGGGCTCTTGCGCGCTGTGGAAAAGGCTGCCTCCACCTCCTCCAGCTCCGAGAGGATGCGCGAGGCGCCCTCGAAATATGCCGCGCCCTCCATGGTCAGGCTGAGGCGCCGGGTCGTGCGCTGCAGCAGGCGCACGCCCAGCGAGGCCTCGAGATTCTGGATGGTGGTCGTCACCGAGGCGCGCGGCAGGCCCAGCGTGTCGGCCGCCTTTGAGAAGCTGTTGGCCTCGACGACACGGATGAAGACGCGCATCGCATGCAGTTTGTCCATGGCCGGTCCGACCTTCCCCCTGCCCGTCGAAGGGACGGGCCCCCATCGTTAGGGATGTAACCGCGCCGCGCACCTCCTGTCGAGATGGCCGAGGGGATGAGGCGGCGGACAACGGATGGGCTCTCATGGGCGTTCTCCCGGGCTCTCGGATGCTGTCGAGAAAGCCCCAGGCGATTCGCGCCGTCGATTACCTCCGGCGTAACGGCCGGGATCGCGGCCGCATCCCGGGCGGGTACCCGCGTCTCAACCGCGGAGCGCGCGCACTCTGGCGGCCAGGGCGTCGAGATGCGGGTCGGGAAGGCCGATCTCGCGCAGGTGGTCGGCGGTGCTGAACAGGTACTCGGCGCAGCTTCCGCCGCGTCCGAACGCATCGGCGATCAGCGCGGACGCGAAGGCGTCCGGCATGTGGCCGGCATAGAGCGGGTGGCCGCGGTCGGCCACGAAGGAAAGAGCCTGGACGGTGCCGGTCGCAGTCTCCACCGGCAGCCAGCGCGCGTCATAGGCGCCGGTCGCCATCTCGCGCACCCAGATCAGCGGCAGCTCGTCCAGCACCTCGGCGGCCCGGATGCGGAAGGCGACGCCCCGGCAGGTGGCGCCGCGCTCTTCGTCGATCGCGAGCATCAGCCCGGGCTGGCTGACACTGCCGCGCCCGATGCGCATCCACAGGCAGAAGCTGCGCTGCCAGCCCCGCAGAAGGGCGATGCGCCTTTCGGCATGGTGGAAGGCTGGGTTCCAGATCAGCGATCCGTAGCCGAAGAGCCAGAGGTCGCTGCGCCGGTCCCAGGGGGCCAGCGCCGCGTCCATGGAGCGGGCGAGCTCCGCCTCGCTGAGGAGGACGTGCCCGCATTCGGGGGATGATCCGATCTCCTCGCGAATGAAGTCCAGCGCGGCGCCGCTGGCCAGCGCGTCGCGCGTGATCCGGAAGGTCATGCCTGGAGCTCCCTGGTGGCGCAGAGCCCGGCGCCCGCGGCTGTGGGCGGGCGGGTCGGGGCTCGACGCGTGGGGGATGGCGGTTGGGTCGAGTGTTGCGGCGCGGGCGCCGGCGCTTACTCGGCCACGGGGCTCAGGCCGGCTCGCCGCCGACCGGGTGGGGTGTCAGAATCCCGCGACAGCGACGGCCGCGTGCTCGACCGCGGGCGGACCCTCGAAGAAATCGCCGACCAGGCGGCGCCATTCCTGGAAGTCGGCGGAGCCCCGGAAATGGACCGTGTGATCCTCCAGCGTCTCCCACCGCACGTGCAGGAGGTAGCGGCCGGGGCTCTCGACCGAGCGGCGCAGTTCCATGCCATGGCAGCCGCGCGCCCGGCGGAACAGGGGCACAGCGGCGCGCACGCCGGCTTCGAATGCGTCCTCGCTCCCGGGCCTGATGGTGAGGACGGCGATCTCCAGAATCATATCGGGGCCTTCGCTGCTGGAATTGCCCGGCGCGGCTGGCTGCCTGCCGTGTGGACCTCACCGATTCCTACTGTGCAGGCGCAGCGGGCAGCAGTCAAACCGCCCGAATGGTGGAGCGCGGCGCGCCAGGATTGCGCCAGCATTGCCGAGGTCTCGGGCTACTGGGCCGCGGTTCGGGCCGCGGTTCGGGCCGCGGCTCAGGAAAGTCCCAGCATGGCGGCGATCTCGGCCTCGGTCGGACGCCGGCGGTAGGCCGCGCCGTAACGCTCCAGCGCGTCCAGGCACTGGGCCGGCGAGCCCGAGCCGACCGCGCGGCAGTCCTCGAGCTCCGCTGCGGCCGGGCGGACCCAATGGGTCAGGTGGCAGGGCTCGCCGGGCTCCATGGCCAGTGTGAAAGACAGGCGGCCCTCGCCGCCGAGCCGCACGCGCCAGATGCGCCGCAGCTCCGCCCGGAGCTCGTCGAGGGTGGGATTGGCGGGGTCCATTGGCTGCGCTCCAGCCGCTGTGCCGGGGTCGCGATCGTCACATCGGGCCTCTCGGCACGTCAAGTAGAAATCACATTGTGATGTGATCATGGGGCGCCGCGCGGGCCCGTTGCCCGCCACCCCTTGACTCAGAACCTTGCGCGGGATGAGAACATAATGAGAACCCTGGAGGGAAAGCCATGGCGCAAGCCGCCGTCTTCATCTGCCGGCCCTACATGCGCGGACGGAAGGGCGGGCTTCAGCCATGCCCCGCCTTCGCGGCGGCCAGCGCCGAGGCGGCCTGCCGGAGGGGCGAGCGCCTGCTGGCCGGCGATGCCGGCTTCGTCGGCGTCGACGTCCTGCAGGTGGAGCATGGCGAGAGCGGCGCCTGGGACGAGCCCGTGGTCCTGGCGCGCCTGGGCCAGGTGCCCGAGCTGCCGGGCTGAGGGGCTCCCGCGGAAGCCGTCCGATGGGCGGAGAGCGGCGGGCAGCGCGTGCCGGGGGGCGGTGGGCGTGTGTGGTGGGCGCTCAGCGGCGCCGGTTGTACTTGCCGACCACCAGGTGGATCCCTGTGACGTCCACCCGCGGGATCTCGAACTCGGGTTCCTCGCCAGGGGGCGGGTTCCACTGACGAAGCTTCAGGCGCTGGTGGTCCATGGCGACGAGGCGCTTCACCATGGCCTCGTACATCCCGTCCTCTGCGGCGCCCAGGACCACCAGCACGTCGTCGCCGGGCAGGGGCGGGCGGGTGGGGTGGACCAGGATGCTGTCGCCCTGCTCGTAGGCGGGCGTCATGGAATCGCCGACCACGTAGAGCGCGAAGCCCCGCGGCACGCCGAACAGCGGCTCCGGCCGCTTCACCCACTCGATGGGCTCGTAGCTGATCAGCATGGTGCCGGGACCGCCCTGGGCGCTGGCATAGACCGGCAGGTCCCTGTCGCCCACCAGCGCATCCGCCCGCGGCGCCTGGGCCTGCTGCGCGAAGGGCTGGTGCGGCGGATGCGGGGCGGGAGGGCGGGCGCCCGCGCGGACGGTGTCCGGAGCGCCGCGCGCGCCTTCGGGCGCGGCATCGCCCAGGATCTCCGACACCGGGACGCCCCGCTCCGCCGCCAGCTTCTCCAGCGTACCCTGGCTCAGGGACTGGGTCGCGCCGTTCAGGAAGTTGTTCAGCGCGTTCACGCTGAGCCCCGCCGCGCGGGCCCAGCTCGACGGCCTCAGCCCATGAGCGGCCATGAAGCGCCGCAGCGCGGCGCGGCGCCGGTCCGACAGATCGTTCATGGATGCACCCTACGCCAGTTCACATTGCGGTGTGATATCATAGTGCTGTGAGAAGCACTTGTGAATCATATTGCGATGTGATTGAGTGTCGGAAATGGATCCTGCGGGATCGTCCCGAACGACGAGGCCACAGCCGTGAAATCCACGATCGAGGCAGCGGAGTCGCCCAGGCCGGTGCCTGGCGGTGGGCGCACGCCCGCCGCGGCATGCGACGCTGCGCAGGCCCGAGCCACCGACGCCCGCACTGCCCAGAACCGCCCCGCCCAGTCCTGCCTGGACCGGTATCTCGCCCGGGGCGCGCTGATCCCGCGGGATGGCCGCCCGCGGGCTCAGGACTGGGCGACGTGGCGCTGGCAGGCCGGGCGCCGCCTGCTGGCGGACTATCAGGAGGCCGGAGGCGGGCGCGCCCTGGTCGAGGAATATGCCGACTGGCCCTGCTCCCGCCACCCGGGCCGGCTCCGGTCCGGCGGCGGCGCGGCCGGGGCGGCGCGGCGGATGCAGGCGGCGATCCGCGCCGTCGGCATCCGCCTCTCGCCCGTGCTGGTGCATGTCTGCTGCCTGGACAGGCCCGCCGGCGAATGGGCGCGCCGGCGCAACCTGCCGGAGCAGGCGGCCCTGCCGCTGCTGGCCGTCGCGCTGGATTGCCTGGTCGACCATTACGGCGCCCTGCCGGAGCGGGATCCCCGGGGAGATGCCCGGGATATATCCACCAGCCATGGAAACACGAAAGGACCGACGCCATGAGCCGCCGCGGACGCAAGCGCAACCCCACTGTCCTGCGCGAGCCGAACGGGCGCCCGTCGCGCGCCCAGCGCCGGACCGAGCCCGCCATGACGGCGGAACTGCTGGCCCGCCGGGCCGAGCGCTGCGGCGCCGGCGTCGATCCGCTGGATGCCCGCGCAGGCACGGTGCTGGGCCTGCTTCTGCTTCGCGGCTGGATCAGCGAGCGCCAGCACGACGGCGGCTGCGCACTGGCGGGCGCGTGGCGACGCTGGGCGCGCCTTGCAGAGTCGCCGGACAGGCACCCGCGCTCGCACCGGCTCGACGCCGTCTCTTCCGTGCCGCCGGACGCGATGCCGCTCGACCCCCCGCCCTGCGAGCCGCCGGACGAGGCCGGGGCTTGGCGCAGGGCTGACCGCCAGATGCGGGCGTTCCGCGCGGCCCTGCCGGCGCCGCGCGCGCTCGCCCTGGCGCTGGCCGAGAGCGTATGCATGGACGAGACGATGCCGGCGCGCCTCGGCCCCGGCTGGCCGGACGGGCTGGTGGCATTGCGCGGCGCGCTGGACACCGCGGCCGAGGCGTTCGGTGTCGCGCGCCCGGCGCGCGCCGCTCCGGCCGCCTGAGGAAAATGCGCTGGAAAAAGCGCCTATAGGAAAATAATCCTTGACGGCGCTGCGGCGCCTGATAGTCTCAAATGGAGCTTGGGACTTGGGCCCGCCGTTCCCCCGGGGACGGCGGGCTTCGCGTTTCCGGGCCACGGATCGCTGCGGGGCGTGCCATGACCGATGACTCGGAGAAGCCGCGCAGGCGGCCGCGCCGCGCCAGGGCGGAACGGGCTGACCCCGGCGCGGGCGCCCCGCCCGGAACCGCCCTGAATGCCCCGGCGGGCGCATCCGCGGATACCCGGGCGGATGCGCCGACGGACGCCCTGACGGACGCCCATGCGGTGCTGAAGGCGGTCTATGCCGATCCCGGCCAGGACTGGCCGCTGCGCGTCAGCGCCGCCAAGGCCGCGATCCGCTACGAGCGGCCGGCCCTGGCCTCGACCGAGCTGACGGGGAAGGACGGGGGGCCCGTGCTCCAGCGCATCGAGGTGGCCTTTGTCGAGCCCGGCGGTGAGGGCTGAGTTCCCGGCGAAGCTCCGCTGCCTGTTCGAGCCCGCGCGCTACAAGGTGCTCTACGGCGGGCGCGGAGCCGCCAAGTCCTGGGGGATCGCCCGGGCGCTGCTGATCCAGGGAACCGCGCGGCCCCTGCGGGTGCTGTGCGCCCGCGAGATCCAGCGCTCCATGCGCGACAGCGTGCACCGGCTGCTGGCCGACCAGGTCCGGGCGCTGGGGCTCTCGCGCTTCTACACGGTGCTGTCCGATACGATCCGAGGAGCCAACGGCACCGAGTTCCTTTTCGCGGGCCTGCGCCACAACGTCGACAGCATCAAGTCGAAGGAGGGCATCGACATCGCCTGGGTCGAGGAGGCGCAGGCGGTCACGAAGTCCTCCTGGGACACGCTGATCCCCACCATCCGCAAGGAGGGCTCGGAGATCTGGGTGAGCTTCAACCCGGCCCTGGCCGAGGACGAGACCTACCGCCGCTTCGTCCTGGCGCCGCCCGCGGGCGCCGTCGTCGTGAAGGTGAACTGGTCCGACAACCCGTGGTTTCCCGAGGTCCTGCGCCGCGAGATGGAGGACCTGCGCATGCGCGACCGCGACGCCTGGTTGAACGTCTGGGAGGGGCACTGCCGCCAGACCGTGGACGGCGCCGTCTATGCGGCCGAGCTGCGCCAGGCCGCGGAGGAGGGGCGGCTCGGCCGGGTGCCCCACGATGCGTCCATGCACGTGCACTGCTTCTGGGATCTCGGCTGGTCGGACTGCGTGTCGGTCTGGATGGCCCAGACCGTGGGGCTGGAATTCCGCATCCTCGACTTCCTCCAGGCGAGCCAGCGGCCCATCGCCTGGTACGTCGCCGAGCTGCAGCGCAGGCCTTATGTCTGGGGCGTCGACTGGCTGCCCCACGATGCCCGGGCCGAGCTGCTGGCGGCCTCGGGCCGTACCATCGAGAGCCAGATGCGCGAGCTCGGCCGCACGGTGCAGATCGTGCCCCGAATCTCGGTGGCCGATGGCATCAACGCCGCCCGCACGGTCTTCCCGCGCTGCTGGTTCGACGAGGCCCGCTGCGCCGAGGGGCTGCAGGCGCTGCGCCACTACCGCTACGAGGTCGACCCCGACACCGGCCGCTTCGGCCGTAACCCACTGCACGACCAGGCGAGCCACGCCGCCGACGCCTTCCGGTACCTCGCCCTGGTTCTGGCCGAGGCGGGGCTGGCGCCGCGGCGCGGTGCGGACCGCCCGGCCGGCGCCGGCGGCTGGATGGGGTGAGCACCATGGGGTGACCACTGCCGACGACCGGAGAAAGAGAGAGATCCATGGCCAGGGACGAGGACATCCTGGCGGAGGCGCGCGAGGCCTTCCGCCTGTGCCAGGAGGCCGAGGCCCACAACCGGGCCGAGGCGCTGGACGACATCCGCTTCGCCCGGCTGGGCGAGCAGTGGCCCGAGCCCGTGCGCCGGGCCCGCGAGCGCGAGCAGCGCCCCTGCCTGACCATCAACCGCCTGCCGGCCTTCATCCGACAGGTCGTGAACGACGCCCGGCAGAACAAGCCGTCGATCCGTGTCCGCCCGGCCGACGACCGGGCCGACCCCGCGACGGCCGAGGTCATCAACGGGCTGATCCGCAACATCGAATACGTCTCGGACGCCGACATCGCCTACGACACGGCGGCCGAGAGCGCGGTGACCTGCGGCATCGGCTATCTCCGCGTCGGCATCGGCTATGCCCATGACGACGGCTTCGAGAAGGACATCCGCATCGAGCGCGTCGCCAACCCCTTCACGGTCTATGGCGACCCCCGCTCCACGGCGGCCGATTCCTCGGACTGGACCACGGCCTTCGTGACCGAGCTGCTGCCCCGCGACGTCTTCGCCGCGGCCTACAAGGGCGCCGAGCCCGCGGGCTGGGATGCGGGCTATGCGGGGGTCGAGGGGCCCTGGCTCCAGGACGGCGGCGTGCTGGTCGCGGAATGGTGGAAGCGCGAGGAGGTGCTGCGCACGATCCTGCGCCTGTCGGACGGGACGGTCGTCGAGGCCGGGCGCTTTGCTGCGGCGCGCGACGCCTTCGAGGCGCTGGGCCTGCGGGTCGTCGGCGAGCGCGAGAGCCGGTCGTGGAAGGTCACGCAGCGCATCGTGACCGGGGCCGAGGTGCTTGAGGAGACGGTCTGGGCCGGGCGCTACATCCCCATCGTCCCGGTCTACGGGGACGAGGTGAACGTGGAGGGGCGGCGGCATTTCCGCTCGCTGGTGCGCGACGCCAAGGACCCGCAGCGCATGTTCAACTACTGGCGGACCACCTCCACCGAACTCGTCGCACTCGCGCCAAAGGCGCCCTTCGTGGGGCCGCGCGGCGCCTTCAAGACCGACGAATCGAAATGGGCCACCGCCAACACGCAGTCGCACCCCTATCTCGAATATGACGGGCCGGTGCCGCCCCAGCGGCAGGCCTTCGCCGGCGTGCCGGCCGGCGCCCTGCAGGAGGCGCTGAACGCCGCCGACGACCTGAAGGCGATCATGGGCCTGCACGACGCCTCGCTGGGCGCCGCGGGGAACGAGACCTCGGGCCGCGCCATCCTGGCTCGGCAACGCGAGGGCGACACCGCGACCTTCCACTTCATCGACAACCTGACCCGCGCCATCCGGCATACCGGCCGGATCCTCCTGGACCTGATCCCGGCGGTCTATACGGGCGAGCGGGTCGTCCGCGTGCTCGGCGAGGACGGCACCCCCCGGACCGTGGCGGTCAGCGGGCGGGCCGCGGACGACCAGCGTCAGCAGGCGGGCCAGGAGGCGGGGCAGCAGGTCGGCCAGCAGGCCGGCATGTACGACCTCTCGGCGGGCAAGTACGACCTCGTCGTCCGGGCCGGCCCGTCCTTCACGACCAAGCGCGAGGAGGCGGCAGCCCAGATGACGGAGCTGATCCGGGCCTTCCCGGCCGCGGCTCCCGTGCTGGGCGACCTGCTGGCGAAGAACCTGGACTGGCCCGAGGCGGACACGGTCGCGGAGCGGCTTCAGTCCCTCCTGCCGCAGCGGGCGCAGGCTCAGGATCCCGCCATGGCCCAGCAGATCCAGGGCATGCAGGCGGAGATCCGGCGGCTCGCCCAGGAAAACCGGGCGCTCGAGGCGGAGGCCGCGATCAAGGCGCGGGAGCTCGAGATCAAGGCGTTCGAGGCCGAGACCAGGCGTATCGAGGCCATGGCGAAGCTGCGGCAGGCCGGGCAGCCGACAGGGCCCGCGGCGCAGGCCGTGCGAGGGGATGCGATCATTCCGGACCTCGCTCCCGGCGCGCCGCTGCGGGGAATGTAAGACGGCGAGGCTACTCGCGGCGCCGGACGCGTCGCAGACACTGTCGGCGTCCGAGGTCACGGCCAGTCCGAAAGGACCAAGCCGCTCCGTTCGGGGCGGCTTTTTCTTTGCCACCACCAACCCCCGAGGAGTGGATTTGATGGAAGAGACCAATCTGGACTTCGCCGCCGGCCTTCCGGAGGCCGCGCCGGCCCCGGAAGTCTCGAACGGGCCCGGGCAGCAGGCCGGGGCGGAGGTCGGCACCGGGGGCCGGGTGCCCGAGGACGACACCGACGAGGTCGAGCACGAGGGCCAGAAGTACCGCCTTCCCAAGGCGCTGAAGGGCGCCCTGATGATGCAGGCCGACTACACCCGCAAGACCCAGGAGGTCGCCGAGACCCGCAGGGCACTGGAGCAGCGCGAGCGGACCCTGGCCCAGCAGGCCCAGGCGCTCGGCCAGGACTTCCAGGAGCGCGCCCGGCTGGTCGCGCTGGACGACGAGATCGAGCGGTACAGGGCCGTGGACTGGCAGCAGCTCGAGGCCGAGGACCCCGCGCGGGCCCAGAGCCTCTGGCGCCAGTACCAGCAGGTCAAGGAGGCCCGCCAGGAGCTGGCGGGACATCTCTTGCAGAGGGAGCAGCAGCGGTCTGAGGAGACGCAGCGCGAACGCGCCAGGCGCCTTCAGGAAGCCCAGGACGTGCTCGCCCGCGAGATCCGGGGCTGGGGCCCCGAGCTCCAGGAGAAGCTGACGGAGTTCGGCACCCGGCAGGGCTACCGGCCGGACGAGCTGGCCGGGGTGGAGGACCCGCGCGCCGTGCGGATCCTCCACCTTGCCTGGATCGGCCAGCAGCTCCTGGAGAAGCAGATCGCCGCCGCGAAGGACCCCCCGGCGCCCCAGGCGGTCCCGGTCACGCAGGTCGGCAGGGGCAGGACCCCTGCCACGAGGGACCCGGAGCGCATGGGCATCGAGGACTGGATGCGGCACCGCAACGCACAGCTGGAGCGCCGTCGCTGACGCGTCTCCCAGGAAAGGACGACCATGGCCAACAGCCTTCTCACCCCCACGCAGGTGACCCGCGAGGCCTTGCGTATTCTCCACCAGAAGCTGAACTTCATCGGCTCCATCAACCGTCAGTACGACGACAGCTTCGCCCAGTCCGGCGCCAAGATCGGCGACAGCCTCAAGATCCGGCTGCCCAACCAGTACACGGTGCGCAGCGGCGCCACCCTGTCGCCCCAGGACACCGCCGAGACCAGCGTGACGCTGCAGGTCGCGACCCAGAAGGGCGTGGACCTGAACTTCTCGTCGGTCGAGCTGACGCTGTCCCTGGACGATTTCAGCCGGCGGATCCTGGAGCCCGCGATGTCGGTCCTGGCGGCCAACATCGAGTTCGACGCCATGTCGATGTACAGGGACGTCTACCAGCAGGTGGACAACCACGGAGCCGCGGCGTCCTTCGCGAAGATCCTCCAGGGCCGCAAGATCCTGGGCGACGCCCTAGCGCCCCCGGCCGACCGCGCCTGCAACCTGAACACCCAGGACAACGTGGACCTGGTGGACGCGCTGAAGGGGCTGTTCCAGGACGGGCCCGCCCTCGCGAAGCAGTACCGCGAGGGCTACATGGGGCGCAGCGCCGGCTTCGACTTCATGGAGAACACGCTGTGGCCCGGCCATGCCCGCGGGGCCGGGGCGGGCTATCTCGTCAACGGCGCGGGACAGACCGGCTCCGCCCTGGTGGTGGACACCGGGTCGGGCGCGATCAGCGCCGGCGACGTCTTCACCATCGCCGGCGTCTTCCGCGTCCATCCGGAGACCAAGGCCAGTACCGGCGTGCTGCAGCAGTTCGTGGTCACGGCGCCAGCGGCGTCCGGCACCGCCGGCATCGCGTTCAGCCCGGCGATCGTGACCACGGGGGCGGGCCAGAACGTCAATGCCGCCCCGGCCGACAACGCGGCGATCACCTTCGCCGGGCCGGCCGGCACGGCACACGGCATCTCCATGGCCTATCACCAGGACGCCTTCGCCTTCGCGACCGCTGACCTGGTGATGCCCAAGGGCGTGGACTTCGCCGCGCGCGAGGTCTTCGACGGCATCAGCCTGCGCATCGTGCGCCAGTACGACATCAACGCCGACAAGTTCCCGTGCCGGCTCGACGTGCTCTACGGCTACCGGACGGTGCGCCCGCAGCTCGCCTGCCGGCTCGCCAACCGGTAGGCGCGAAGGCCGGGATCCAAAAGCGGAAGGGGCGCCCCGGGGAGCATTCCAGGGGGCGCCCCTTCCGCGATCGGGGCCCTGTCATCGGGCCCGACATCGGGCTTACGTTATCGGGGATGCATCATGGCGATCACCACCTATGCCGAGCTGAAGGCGGCCGTCGCCGACTGGCTCCAGCGGGACGACCTCGCTGATGTCGTGCCGAGCTTCGTAGCCCTCGCCGAGGCGCAGCTCTTCCGCACGGCGCGCATCCGGCAGATGCTGGTCCGCGCGACGGCCGTCCTGGACGAGGAATACGAATCCCTCCCCGACGACTTCCTCGAGGCCGTCTCGCTGAAGCTCGCCACCAGCCCGCCCCTGCTCCTGATGGGCATCGCGCTGGACGCCATGGAGCGGCGCAAGGAGGACGGCGCCGTCGGCATGCCCGAGGTCTATGCCGTGGTCGGCGCCAGCATCACGGTCCATCCCGCGCCGGCCGCGCCCCAGCCGGTGGAGCTGATCTACTACGCCCGTCCGGCGCCCCTGTCGGATGCCGCGCCGGTCAACGCGCTGCTGCGGGAATGCCCGGACCTCTATCTCTACGGATCCCTCCTGCAGGCGGCGCCCTATCTCCTGGACGACGCCCGCCTCGCCATCTGGGAGGCGCTCTACGGCCAACGCCTGGACGCGCTGGAGGTCGCCGACCACGCCAGCCGCGCCGGCACCGCGCGCCTCGTCACCGAGATCGGCCTTGCGCCACGACGGAGCTGAACCATGGGACTTCTGAAGGGGAGGCCGCGCGAAGGCCTGCTCGGCATTCCGCGCGCCGCGGTGCTGGGCGGGCAGCCGCACATGCTGGCCTATGTCAACGCGGACGAGATCGCGCTGCTCCAGGCCAACCGGGGCGGCGCGCCGGCCTGGGCGGGTCCCGGCGGCGTTCCGGCCTTCGGCTATGGCAGCGACAGCCCGGGCGGCTCGGACGAAGGCGTCGGCGGCTCGTTCGGCGGCGGGGATTCCGGGGACGGAACCGCGGGCGGCCATGGCGAACCCGCTGGCTACGACGGCTTGGCGGCCGCCGTGGGCCAAGCCGTGCACGACGCGGTCGGCATGGGCCATACGGGGCCGGTGCCGGGGATGGATGTCGGATCGGTCCTGGGCGCGTCGCTCGACGCCGGGCTGGGCCAGGACCTCACCGGCATGGTCGCGGAGTCCGGGTCCGGCTACGGCCGAAGCATGCTCGACCTGTCGCCGACCGTGCTGGACACGCCGCTTGGGCGCATCACCGCCCAGGACATCGCCCTGGCCCCCATGTCGGCCTTCATCGGCATGCCGGCGACGGCAGCCCATGCGGCGGCCTACGGGCTCGGCTCGCTCGCCTCCGCCATCACGGGGCAGCCCATGGGCGTGGACACCGGCTATGCCGGGCTCGGCATGCCCGGCGCCTCGGGCGCCTCGGGCGCGTCGGAGCACGGCGCCGAGGGCCGCTCGGCCGCCGGCGTCGCGGCGGCGGCGCAACCGGGCCGGATCCGCCTTGCGGGGCGGGACGTCCCGGTCCCGCCGGCCGGGGTAACGGCAGGCGCGGCGGCAGGGGGCGGGCTGCTGCTTGCCGGCCGCCGGATCCGGAGCCGCTGATGCCGACGTCATGGGCGCCCGTGGCTGCGGGCACGGCCCGGTACGGGCGGCTCGACGGGGCCGCCAGCCGGTGGGACAGGGGCGCCAGCCTCTGGGACCTCGAAGGAAACCTCGCGCGATCGGTCTGGGACGTGGGCACCCCCGGTGCCTGGACGGCGTCCGAGGCCGGAATGCCCACCATCTGGACGGAGGTCTGAGATGGCATCGAGCATCGATCCCGCAGTGCCGGTCGCCGGCGCGCCGACCACCGCCTCCGTGCGGGCGAACTTCGCCGCCGCCAAATCGGAGATCGAGGCCGTGCAGGCGGCGCTGGCGCTGCTGGCGCCCCTCGACGCGCCGGCCTTCACGGGGACGCTGACGGCGGCCGGGACGGCCATTCTCGGCGGCACCGCCGGCGCCGAAGGGCTGCGGGTGGTTCCGGCCCCCGGGGCCGACGCCCGGGTCGAGATCCAGGGGGCGCAGACTGCCGCGGGCGCCCGGCCGCGGCTGGGCGTCGCGGGGACGGGCGCGGATATCGGCCTCAGCCTCTCGTCCAAGGGCGGGGCGGGGATCACCTTCTACACCGGCGGCTTCACCGCGGGTCAGCTCGCCATCGGCCATGTGCCCGGCGCGGTGAACCATCTCCAGCTCACCGGCGCCCCGTCCGGGGCCGCACCCGCCATCGCCGTGCACGGCGCCGATGCGGCCATCGACCTGTGGCTGGTCCCGAAGGGCTCCGGCCTCGTCCGCTTCGGGACCCATGCCGGTTCGGCCGACGGGCCGGTGAACGGCTTCGTCACCATCCGCGACGGCGCGGGCAACACGCGCAAGCTCGCCACCATCGCCTGAAGGATCGCCCCATGGCTCTCAGGAAGTCCGTGCCGACGGAATTCGGCATCGATGCGACCTACCACAGAATCGCGGGTATGCAGGCCTATTACGCAGACCGCTGCGCCGACGTGGTGCTGCACGGCTACGTCTCCGACGGGGCCCGGCATGGCGGCAGCCGGGCCGTCGCCGCGGCGACGCTGCGGGTCTCCGCCGCGCAGATGGGATACGGCCCCGAGGACGGGATCGAGCCGACGCGGGCGCAGCTCTACGCCGCCGTGAAGGCGTCGGAGGGGTGGGCCGACGCGGCCGACTGCTGACCGGGAGACTGCGATGGCGAGCATGGATGCCGGCGCGCCCGGCTGGGCGCAGCGCTTCGCCGCCGAGGTCAATGCCGAGATGGAGGATCTGCGCCGACGCCGCGGACCCGTACGCCTGCCCGGCTATGCCAAGGCGGACCTGCCCGCGGCGGGCGCCAATCCGAACTGCTTCATCTACGTGACGGACGCCGCCGGCGGCGCCGTGCCCGCCTTCTCCGACGGGGCGGCCTGGCGCCGCGTCACCGACCGCACCGTGATCTCGTGAGGGACCCATGCCCAGCACGCCAACCACCCGCAACCGCCTGGAGAAGCAGGCCACCGGCGAGAACCTCAACGTCTGGGGCTCCAACCTCAACACCAAGGTGATCGACCTTGTGGACGAGGCGTTGGACGGCGTGGAGACCATCGCGATCACCTCGGCCACCACGGCCCTGACCAGCACGAACTACGTCCCGGACCAAGCGCGGAACCGCGTGCTCGTCCTGTCGGGCACGCTAGCGGCCAACTCCGACGTCGTGATCCCGGGCGTCGAGAAATGGTACCTGGTCGTCGACAGCACCGTCCGGGCGGGCTTCTCGCTGACGATGAAGGTCTCGGGGCAGGCGGGCTATGCCCTGCGCCCGGGGCCGCAGCTCGTCTACTGCGACGGCACCGACGCCCGGCGCGGGGGCCCGCGGCTGGACCAGCTTCCGCTTCCGGCGAGCGCCGTGGACCTGAACGGGCAGCGGCTGACGAACCTCCCGGCGCCGGCGGCCAATGCGGATGCGGCGACCAAGAGCTATGTCGACAACACGGCCTTCAGCATGGCGGGCGGGGCGCTGCCGGGCCAGGTCGGGAGCGCCGGGCACTTCCTGACCACGGATGGCTCCACGGCGACCTGGGCCAGCGTCAACGCCGCCATCGAGCCGGTCAGCCACACCTTCACGGCGGCGCAGCGGGGCAAGATCGCCGCCCTTGCGGACGGGGCGACCATCACCCCAGACTTCGCCGACGCCAATTTCTTCACCGTGACGCTCGGCGGCAACCGGACCCTGGCGAACCCCACCAACCTCGCGCAGGGCCAGAGCGGGTCCATCATCATCCGGCAGGACGCCACCGGCTCGCGGACGCTGGCCTATGGCAGCCACTGGAAGTTCCCGGGCGCCAGCGCCCCGGTCCTGACCACGGCCGCATCCCGCGTCGACCGGCTCGACTACCTCGTGGTATCGGGCACCGAGATCCACGCGGCCCTGACGAGGGACATCCGATGATCCCCGGCGCGGGGACGATGCTGGCGAGCTCGGCGCGCCGGGTCTCGTTCGAGATCGTCGGCGCGGGAGGCCAGGGCGGACAGGCCAACCTTCAGAACCCCGGCGCTAGAGGTGGTGACGGTCAGGTTGTTCGCTTCGACGCCACGCTCGAGCGCGGAACGGTCCTCGACCTCGTCGTCGGCAGCGGGAACATCGGCTATTCCAGCGCGAGGGCGAACAGCCACAAGGGCGGCATTGGGGGCACGGGCCTCCTAAATTCTAATGGCGGTGACGGTGGTAACGGCGGTCAAGCCAGTGTGATCTACTTCAATGGCGTGCCCTGGGCCGGTGCAGGTGCCGGCGGAGGGGGAGGGGGACGAAGCCATTTCGCACCCGGCGGTGCTGGCCAGGCAACCCACACCGGTTCCGGCGCGTCGACGGGCGCGAATGGACAGTCGGCTCCCATCGAAGGTCCCGGAGGCGGCGCTGGCGGCGGCGGTATCACATCAACAAGCGGCCAGCAGGGCGGTGCGAGTGGGGCGGGCGGAAACCCGGCGTCGACCGGTGGTCATGTGGGCGGCACACTCACCCCCTCGGGGGCTGGAACGTTCACCGGAGTGAATAACAACAATGGTGCCGGAACCGGCGGGGCTGGAGGGTTCGTGATTCCCAGCGGCTTCGGTTCAAACGGGCAGAATGGGCGCATCACCATCACCATGGATGGCTTGCAACACGTCTTCAATTACACAGGCACCGATCAGGTTTTCACCGTCCCATAGCGGCTTCTATGCGTTGTCCAACCGCCCGCTTGTTCCGGCAGGACCGCGCGGGCGACTGGGCCGGCGTGGTTGAGCGGGTGGCCGAAGCGCTGCGGCACTGAGGAGCGCCGCAGGCGGACGGATCGGGCCCGCTGCGGCGGACCGGGCTCGTCAGGGCCGCCGGACGGCGGTGACGTTCAGGCTGTACTGGACGTTCTCGAAGCCCGGAAGCGAGACACGCGCCGTGCTGGTGTCGTGGAACAGGTTGAAGCGCTCCACCTGGCGGATGTCGGCGAACCCGAACTGCCCCAGGATCGAGGACAGCGTCTCGAAGTCGAAGCCGGTCTTGTGGAAGTCGAAGGGACCGATCCCGGTCCCGTAGATCAGCTCCATGACGCCCCAGCGCTGCTGGGCCGAAAGCCCGGGGCTGAGATAGATCCTGCAGAGCTCCCGGAGGTCCGGGACCGCGATCATCAGCACGCCGCCGGGGGCGAGCACGCGGCCGAACTCCCGCAGCGCCTGCGCGAGCTCGCGGGCGAAGTCCAGGTGCTCCACCACATGGGACGCGTAGATCTGCTGCACCGATCCGTCCGCGAACATGCGGAGGTTCGTGCAGGACCCGACGATGTCGACCTCCGGCCGCGCTTCGGCATCGAGGATCGTCCAGCCGTCGCGCCGCTGGCGACCGCCGATGTGCAGGAGGATGGGTGCCGTCATGGCGCGGAAATTAGCGGATCGGCACGGGCCAGTCAGCAGGAGCTTCCATGGCGCTCATAAAGATCCCCCTTCTTCCCGGCATCTTCAAGGACGACACGCCCCTGTCCGCGGAAGGCCGTTTCGTGGACGCCGACAAGGTGCGCTTCGTGCAGGGGCGGCCGCAGACCATCGGCGGCTGGGAGAGCGTCACCACCGACACGGTGGACGGGGTCTGCCGGGGCATCCACACCTGGGCGGACACGGCGGGGGAACGGCAGATCGGGCTGGGCACACACAGCCACCTCTACGCCTACCAGGGCGGGGCCGTGTACGACATCACCCCGGCCGGCCTCGCCGCTGGGCTGGTCGACGGGCTCGGAGGGGCCGGGTTCGGCACTGGCGCCTATGGCAGCGGGACCTACGGCGCAGCCTCCACCGGGGACGTGTTCCCGCGCACCTGGAGCCTCGACAACTGGGGCGAATACCTGATCGCCAATCCCAGGGGCGGGAAGATCTACGAATGGCGGCTGGACGGCGGCGCGGCGGCGGCCGGCATTGCGGGCGCGCCTGACCGGGCGAATGCGGTCTTCGTGACGCCCGAGCGCCAGCTCGTCGTCGTGGGCTGCACGAATCTCGACGGCGCCTTCGACCCCATGTGCGTCCGGGCTTCGGACATCGAGGACAACACCGAATGGACGCCCTCCGCGACGACATCGGCCGTGCAGCGCGTGCTTTCCGGCGGATCCAGGCTCGTCCGCGGGCTGGCCTCGCGCGGTATCAACCTGATCTGGTCGGACACGCACCTGTTCGGCATGCGCTATGTGGGCGACCCGCCGCTGGTCTTCAGCTTTGCCACCCTCGGCGGCAACTGCGGGCTGCTTGGGCCGAACGCGGTGACGCTGGCCGGCGGCTCGGCCTACTGGCTCGCCCCCAACGGGCAATTCTTCGTCTGGGCCGGCGGCGAGCCGCAGGCCATCCCCTGCACCCTGCGCCGCGACGTGATGGACAACCTGGCCGCGGCCCAGGGTGACAAGGTCTTCGCCGCCTCCGTCACCCAGTACGGCGAGATCTGGTGGTTCTACCCGGATGCGCGGGACGGCAACGAGGTCTCGCGCTACGTCGCCTACAACCACCTGGAGGGGCACTGGACCTGCGGGAGCTTCGACCGGACGGCATTCACGGATGCAAAGGCCTTCGACTATCCCATCGGGGTCAGCGCCGGCGGCCGGATCTACTTCCATGAACGCGGCTTCTCCGCGGATGGCGGCGCCTTCTCCTGGCGGTTCGAGAGCGCGCCCATCGATATCGGGGACGGCTCCAGCCTGATGGCCGTGCGCTCGGTGATCCCCGACACCGAGGACCAGCAGGGAACCTTCTCCCTGTCCCTGTCGGGCCGGGCCTATCCTCCATCCGGCGCGCGGATGGCGGGGCCCTACACGGTCGGTCCTGCGACGGGCAAGGTCGACACCCGCATTGCCGCGCGCCAGGTCGCGCTGGCCTTCGCCGGGTCGGCCGCACCGTGCTTCCTGCGGCTCGGGGCGCTGCGCCTCGACCTCGTCGAGACCGGGCAGCGCCGATGAGCTTCGCCACCGAATGGGAGCGCTGCGGCCCGTGGCTCGCGGCGGCGCTGGAGCATGCCGGCGGCACGCACGCGCTGGACGACGTGTGCGCCAGGGTTCTGGCCGGGCGTGCGCAGTTCTGGCCGGCGCCCGACGCCGCGCTGGTGACCGAGATCGTCGCCTACGACCGCCTCCGGGCGTGCCGCGTCTGGCTCGGCGGCGGGGCGCTGGAACGGCTGAGGGACATGGTTCGCAGCGTCGAGGCCTGGGCCACGGCGCAGGGCTGCGCCCGGGTCGAGATCCTGGGGCGGCCGGGTTGGGAAAGGGCGATCCCGGAGGTCCGGAAGATCGCCGTGCTGCTGGTGAAGGAGCTTTGACATGCTGGCAATCGTGATCCCCGGCGCGCCGCGCGACCTGCGGTTCGGGGCCGTCCCGGGCCTCGGCGGCGGCTCGTCGCAGACCCAGACCTCCTCCTATCCCGCGGAGATCCGGGACGACGTCTTCGGACAGATCCGGGGCAACATCGCGGCCGCGAACCATCTCGCGGGCGAGCCCTACAGGCCCTATGCCCCGGAGCCCGTCACGGGCCGGTGGGGCGCGCTGACCCAGGACCAGCGGAACCAGGTCGCCCGCAACTACGGCTTCCAGGGGGAGGCGCAGGGCGGGCAGTTCGCGGTCTATCTGGATGCCAACCCCGCCCTGCGCCGGCAGTTCGACAGCGAGCTCGCCGCCGGGCAGTTCACGGGCGTGCCGCAGGTGGCCGGCCTGTCCGCCGCCCAGCAGGGCGCCGTCGACCGGCTGCAGTCCGCCGACTGGGGGCGCGGCGCGCTGGCGGCCGCGGAGCAGACGGCCCGCGGCATCGCCGGCTACAGCCCCACCCCGGTCCGCGAGGCCGACCTCTCGGCCTATATGAATCCCTTCGCCGGCGCGGTCGTCGATTCGACGCTGGCGGACCTGTCGCGCCAGAACGACATCGTCCAGAACAGGACCCGCGCCCGCATGGCGGGGGCTGGGGCTTTCGGCTCCCAGGGCGACGTCGCCCAGGCCGAGACCGACCGCGCCTATCTCGACACGGTGGCGCGCACCTCGGCGGCGTTGAACCAGGCCAACTACGCCAACGCGCTCCAGGCCGCCCAGGCCGATGCCGGACTCGGGCTCCAGGGCGCCAATCTCGGCCTGTCTGCCGCGAACATCCTGTCCGGCCTGGGCATGCAGCAGCAGCAGTACGAGCTCGGCGGCGCCCGGGCGGCGCTGGGCGCGGGCACGCTGGAGCGAGACACCGAGCAGGCGAAGCTGGACGCGGCCTACCAGGACTACCTGCGCCGGCAGCAGTATCCCGTGCAGATGCTGGGCGTGCGCCAGGCGGCGCTGGGCGGCCCGCTTCCGACCACCACGACCACCGCCAGCAGCGGCCCCGGCCTGGTCAGCGGCCTGCTGGGCGCCGCGTCGGGCGCTGGCAACGCCTTCAACATCCTGACCGGCGGCCAGCTGCTCAGCGGTGGCAATGCCCTGGGCCGGTTCCTCGGATTCTGAAGGCAGCCGGCGTCCCCTTGCAGGATCCCGGGGCCGGCGCCCGGGGTGCCCCTTCCTCGCGCCCCCCGGTCCGGCGCCCGCCCTTCGTCGGGCTTCCTGCGCTTCCGTTCCCGAAAGGAGCCCGCCATGCAGATCCCGACCGTCGCCCTTATCGGAGTCGGCCTCGCCCTGATTGTCCACGCGGCCGCCTTCCTGTGGTTCGCCCTGAGGGCCGCCTGGCAGGTCTCGCGCGTGCACAGCCGGATCGAGGCGCTGGAGGACTGGCGCCGCACCCATTCCGAGGCGGCCGCCGGCCAGGCCGGAGAGCTCCGCGAGATGGTGGCCGAGATGGCCCGCCAGGGCCAGGCGCTGCACGACATGAAGAACTGGCTGCAGCGCATCGACAGCCGGCTGGAGACCGCCTTCCGCCAGCGCCGCCTGGGAGCCGAGTGATGGGCCCGGCGATGGTGGGTGGCATCACGGGCGCCAGCGCAGGCCGAGGGGCGCCGCCGCAGGCCTTTCGCGGACCGGGCACCCCGCTTGCCGATGCCGACGTGGCGCGGGCGGCCGCGGCCCTCGGATGCGAGCCCGCGGTCCTCTCCGCCGTGATCGCGGTGGAGACCGGCGGCCGGGGCGGCTTCCTGGACGAGGCGCCGCCGCGGCGCCCCCGCATCCTGTTCGAGGCGCATGTCTTCTCGCGCCTGACGGCGGGCCGCTGGGACGCATCCCATCCCGGCCTCAGTCGGCCGCGCTGGGGCGGTCCCGGCACCTATGGACCGGCCGGCGCCCACCAGCACGAGCGGCTGGCGCACGCGGCGGCGCTGAACGGGCCGGCGGCCCTGCAGGCCTGTTCCTGGGGGCTGTTCCAGATCCTCGGCGAGAACCACCGCCTGTGCGGCTTCGAGGATCCCGAGAGCTTCGCGCGGGCCATGGCGCGGGACGAGGCCGCCCAGCTCGATGCCTTCCTGGCCTTCGTGCGGGCACGCGGCCTCGTGCCGCTGCTGCGAGCCCGCGACTGGACGGCCTTCGCCCGGCGCTACAACGGTCCTGGCCAGGCCGGCAACCGCTACGATGCCCGGCTCGCCGCCGCCTATGAGCGGCATGCCGTCGAGGAGGCCTGAGGCATGTTGCCCTTCATCGCGGCCCTGGCGCCGCTGATCCCGTCACTGATCGGCCTTGCCGACGACAAGGCCGGCCGCCTGGCCGAGCGGCTGGTCCCCGCGGTCCAGGTGCTGGCGGGGAGCGGACCCTCGACCCCCCAGGCGCTGGCCGCGGCCCTGCGCGCCGATCCCGCCCGGCTGCTGGAGGCGCAGCGGATGGCCGCCGAGACGCTGCTGGCACTGGAGCGCGACGAGACCGAGCGGCTGCGCATCGTCAATGCGAGCATGCAGGCCGAGGCGGCCTCGTCCGATCCGTTCGTGCGGCGGATGCGTCCGTTCTTCGGCTATGTGATGGCGCTGAGCTGGGGCGCGCAGATGGCTGCCGCATCCTGGACCATCGTGGCGGATCCCGCCCGGGCGGGCGAGATCCTGCGCGGCCTCGCCGAGACGACGGCCCTCTGGGGGCTCGGCCTCGCCGTGCTCGGCGTCTATGTCTGGAAGCGCTCGTCCGAGAAGGCGCCGGGCTGGCAGCAGGCCGCTCTGTCCACCCGCGCGGGCTGACGCCCGCGACCGGTCCGGCGGCCCCGATCGGGGCCGTGGCGCCGGCGGACTGTCAGCGGCGGGGCTGTCAGCCCTCTTCCTTGAGCATGGCCTGGTAGATCTTCCAGGCGGTCTCG
>NZ_JAFIQU010000014.1 GCF_017355985.1 Arenibaculum pallidiluteum | reverse complement strand
GCACTCGTCCGCGAACAGCCCCACGGCCGTCTCGATGTCGCCCGCGGCCAGCGCCGCATCGAACCGCGCCAGCAGAGCCTGAACGCGCGTCATCGGAGTCACGTCGAGCATTGCCTCTCCTGCCATCACGGATCGGACGAACCGCCCGATCCGCCCAGGGAATGCTCGCTTACGCAGATTTGCCGAGTGTGTCAGAACGAGTCGGGCGGGCTACAGGCGTAATGCACCTTGTCCGCTCCTGGCCCGCGCCGGTGGCCGAGGGGCGGCTCATCTCGCCGGAGCGAACCCTCGCGGCGTCAGCTTCATCGTTCTCAGGTCGATGCCCATCCCCTTCGCGCCCTGATTGGCGGCCACGGCCAGGGCCTTGAGCTGCGCGGGATCGCCCTTCGATTGCTGGAGCGCGGCATCGAGCAGCAGCCCCTGGACGAGCATCGCCTCCGCGAATTGCTGCTTGAGGGCGTCGGAGGCGGTCGCCGTCTTCCCGCCGGCCACGAGAGCACGGCCGGCCTGCGCCCTCACCGCCTCGACGGTGGCGCGGTCGGGCGTCGAGAAATCGGCGTGGACGGCCGACCAGCAATTGATCCACCACACGGTATAGGCATCGGCCAGGTTGTCGGTGCGCAGCCCCACCTTGGCAAGTTCCTGTCCCATGCGCGCGATGATGTCTCCGGATGCGAACAGGGCGGAGAGCTGGTTCGCCCCGGCGGGATCCTGCGCGCGGGTCTTCTCGACGAATGACGCGAGATTGGCCCTGCGCCGTTCCGCCGATGGCGTGAAGCTCAGGCCCGAAATCGGCACCGCCGTGGATGCCGAGGGGCCCGGTGCCGGGGCAGGGGACGCTCCGGCTTTGCGACGCTCCTGATCCGCGAGCTGGCCCAGCGGGTCCATGTTGAAGGTGGACATCCAGTTCCCGGGGCTCAGCGGCCCCGCGAAGCTGTCGACCTGCGCCTGCGCCGGTACGGCCATCGCCAGCAGCAGGATCGAGAGGCACGCACGCGCGAAGTTCCGCATCATTGGCTACTTCCTCCCTTCGACGAGCGGCGTCCTGGAGTGTGGGCGTCCCGCCAAGCTGTCGCAGGTGGCGATGATCCCGTCGCCGGCTGCGCTCCGGAAGCGATCTTTGGCGGTATCGAGGAGCGTGCCCTCGGGCACCCGGCGATCTCATTGTCCTGAACGGCCAGTCGAAGTCTGCTGCGCGGTGCGCCGAATGTTGCGGCGGCGGAAAGTTCTGTATTTGTTCTTTTCGGGCGACCTTCTCTGAGGCAGGATTTCCTTCGCGAAAGATGTGGAGAAGGGACATGCCGGAAGCGAGCAGGGATCATTCCATAGGAGCGCCGCTTGGAGCCGAGTCCTCGGCCCGAAATGGCGGGCCCGGCAGCGATGCGGCCGGGGGGCGCGGATGACCGACCTGCCGCTGGAGTTCCCGATCATCGTGTTCCGGCAGCTGCCGTCCCATGGCGACAGGCCGGCCCGCGAAGTCTTCGCGTGGTACGACGACCCCGATTTCTTCACGAGGGGCAGCCCCAAGGAGATCGGCTGGAAGATGCTCAAGGGCGCGCTGCTCGTCGACGCCACGGGAATGAGCTGGCGCGTCCTCGACATGTTCGATGCGGGGCGCCGCGCCAACCTCCTGCTCAGCCTCGGGATCGCGTTCTGGCAGGGTGACCATCACCGCATCGGCTACGAGCTGGAGGAGGAAGGGAGAATTCCCTTCGAATCCGTGCGGGAGCGTGTCTGCGCCTCGATCTCCAGCAGCCCCTTCATCTGGTGCGACCAGAAGCTGCTCGCCGACAAGGGGCCCTGGTCCCCGGAGGCCAGGGCGATGCTCGACGCAAAGGCGGCGAAAGTCCGCCAAGCCACCAGCATGCGCGAGCTGATCGCTGCGCTCGACGCCATGCGCTGATCCCGATCGCCTTCCCGGACCCGCGGTGCCCCGTCTGGTCCGTCGGCATTCGCGCTGTGGTTGCGATGCGCAGAAGGCCTATCATCGAGGCGCACGGAAGCGGCGATGCCGCCTCCTTATCAATGGGTTGGTGGCTGCCGCGGCGGCCCGGAGATTGACAAGGCATCGAGCCGGTAGGCTTCTTCTCCCATCGGTATGGGTGTTTTCGAGCGGAATGTTCCACCGAAGGCTGTAGGATCTCCTGGATAACGGGGCGCCTGGAGGGGCGGAACATGAGGATCATCCGCGCCAGCGTCGGGCGTGACGGCACGGAAGGCTTCGGCGACCGGGACCTGGCCCTGAGCGCTACGCTCTCGGCCGACGGAACCAAGGTGGCCTTCCACAGCATCGCGTCCGAGTTCGCGCGGGGCGACACCGCCGGAAGCTACGACGCCTTCGTGAAGGATCTCTCGACCGGCGAACTGGTCCAGGTCAGCACGGAGCCCCCGGACGGCGACCGGAGCGATGACTTCGGTCGGGGCCTGTATCCCGAAATCTCTGCCGACGGCAGCAGGGTCGCGTTCCGGAGCAGTTCCGGCAGCCTGGTGCCCGGGGACGACAACGGCGCCGATGACGTTTTCGTCGCGGCCCCCGGGACCGGAGCCATCGTGCGTGTCCGGCAGTCGACGGACGCGGGCAGCCACGACATCTCCGCCGATGGCTCGGCCGTGGCCGTCGAGGCCGTGGAGGGCGGGATCTACGTGGACGACCTGCGGAGCGGCCGCGTCGTTCGTGCCGACACGGACGCGGATGGAAACCCGCTCGCAGACACCAACACGTCCACGCCGCAGCTTTCGGCCGACGGAACGCTGGTGGCCTTCGCGGGCTCCAACTTCGAAATTCCCGAAGAGTCCGGGATCTTCCTGAAGGACCTGGAGACGGGCGCAATCACCCGGATCGCCGGTGACGTACCCAACTTCAGGCTCGCCGCCGACGGCACGAGGCTGGTGTTCACGAGCTCGGACGACAGCCTGGTCCCCGGCGACACGAATGGCCGCGACGACGTGTTCGTCAAGGATCTCCTCACCGGCGAGATCGTACGCGCCAGCGTCTCCGAGACGGGCGCGCAGATGACCGGGGACGGATTCGCCTTCGTCGCCGCGATCTCGTCCGACGGGAACAGGGTGGCGTTCCAGACCGACGGCGGAAACCTCGTTCCCGGCGATGACGACGGGACCGAGGACCTGTTCGTCAAGGACCTGTCGACGGGGGAGATCTGGCAGATCAACGTCGCGCCGGACGGCGTGCGGGCCGAGGGCGAATCCTACATCGAGGATCTCTCCGCGGACGGCAGCGCCGTCGCATTCACGAGCAATGCCGCCAACCTCGTTTCCGGCGATACCAACGGAGCCTTCGATGTCTTCGTGGCCTATCTCGACGAGCCCGGCGTCCGCACCCTGGCCGGGACGGCATCCGACGAGGTCGGCTGGGGCGGCGGCGGCGCCGACCATCTGAACGGCGCCAGCGGTAACGACTCCCTTCGCGGGCTGGGTGGGGATGATCGTCTGTTCGGCGGCCGGGGCCTCGATCTCCTCGATGGCGGCCGCGGCCGGGACCTGCTCGACGGCGGGAACGGGACCGATCTTCTCTTCGGCCAAGCCGGCGACGACACCCTGCGCGGGGGGAATGGCGCGGACCTCTTGGTCGGTGGCCGCGGACAGGACATCCTGATCGGAGGGGCGGGACCCGATCTCTTCATCGACTCCGATGACGAAATCGTCGACTTCAACCCGCTGGAAGGCGACCGGGTCCTGAGCGCCGTCCCGTCCCAGGATATCGCCGGCTGGGCCGATCTGCTGGCAAGGCTGAACCTCTGGCTCGCCTGATCGCGTGCTAGGGGCGGCCGGTTCCCTCGGCGACGGCTTCGTGGGCTGGCCTCCGGGAGCTGGACGCGGGGGCCGGTCGCGGGGACATCTGCCGGACCGGCGAGGGCTGCATGTGAAGGCCGATCGGCCGACGCGGCATCCAGTGGGCTGAGCCCCGCCTGATCCCCGCGCATCGGGCAGAAACCCCTGCCCCGATTCCTTTGCACGTCCTCTATTCCGAAGCATCGGGCCGGGCGATCCCCACCTCCGGGAGCTCGGCCGAGGCCCTGCAAGACATCGACCGGGGATGGCGCCGCGACCCCGGAAAGCCGGTTGGGCTCCCGCCTCAAGGCGGCAAGCCGAATATTGCGCCGGCGGAAAGTTCTCTCTTTGTTCTTTTGAATCCGCCTTGCTTGGGTCAGGATTTCATTCTCGCCGAGATGCGTGCGCTGGGCGCCGGGTCCGGCGCGCACCCACGAAAATCGGAGAGCTCGGCATGACCGGCAGGCAGCCGTCGCGTCGCGACGGAGACGAGGGTATTGATGCATTCATGGCGCGCAGGCGTCTGGAAGCGGCGAAGTATGGCCCCGGTGCCAGGGCCGCCGCCTACGCTGCCGCCCACGAGGCCTATCGCGATTCCATCAGGACGGGTCGGGACCTCCAGCTCGTCCAGCCCGGCGACCTGCTGCTCTACGGCGGCGCCCTTGGGGACGCGGACGAGCCAGGGGCGGAGCCGCCGCCGGATAGCGACGCGCTGCCGGATGTGGCGCTGGCGATGCCGCAACCGTCGGGGGACGAGCCCGGCCCCGCCGATCCGGAGGTTCCGCCCCCCACCAGCTCGATCGGGCGCCCCGGCCTCGCCGAGTCCTTCATTCCCGTCTGGGGCTCGGGCCGGGAGGCCATCGCCGACTTCCAGGAGGGCAACTATCTCGGCGCGGCCCTTAATGCCGGACTCGCGGCATCGGATCTCTTTGTCGCCGGCACCCTCGCCAAGGCTGTCGGCAAGGCCATGGGCAAGGGCGGCCTCAAGGGCGGCGCCTATGCGCTTCTAGGGCCGATCTGGAAAGGCGGGGCAACGGACTGGGATAACATCAGCCGTCACATGCGTAATCTTGGAATGCTGGAAAAAGGACAGCACGGTCATCATTGGCTGATACCGAACAACAGATGGGGGAAATACGTGCCGAACTCGATTAAGAACCATCCGTTCAACATCAAGGCGATGCCGAGCGATGAAATTCATATGCGGGTTCATAACAAATGGCGCGGAATGCCCAGGTTCGGATACACGCTCCGGTATTGGCACGGAACGCCGCATGTGTCGAAGGCGGCGACCGTTTCTACGGGCGGCCACGGATCCCTGGCCGTCGAGACGGGCGGGAGGGAGCAATGACCGAGCCTCAGCCGCAAGCTCCCGTCCTGCTGTTCCGGCACCCGTATTTCGGGCGCCGCAAGGCGGGACGCGAGGACCTCGCATGGTTCGGCGATGCGGAGTCCTTCAAGAGGTCCAGCCGCGGGGAGATCCGCGAGAAGGAGTTCAAAGATGCGCTGCTCGTCGACGTCACGGGAATGAGCTGGCGCATCGTCGATGTCCATGACGGCGGGGGCTATTATGGAAGCAACCTGCTCGCCCGGATCTGGAGCTGCGTGATGCGGGGCGACAACCGCCTCGTCAGGTACGAGCTGCAGCCGGAAGGCCAAATGAGCTTCGAGGCGATCCGGAACCGCGCCTGCGCCAGCATTCTGGGAAGCCCCGATGTCTGGTGCGACTGGCGGCTGATCGGCAGCAAGGGCCGGCGGTCCAGGGAGGTCCGCCACGTGCTCGAGGCGAAGGCGGCGAAGGTGCGCCAGGCCATCGGCATGCGGGGGCTGTTCGCCGAGCTCGATGCCATAAGCTAGGGCAAGCGCCCTTAAGCGCGCCCCGGATCCGGAAGCGGATCCGGGGCTTCGCGCCGGGGCCGATCAGACGCGGACGACCTCCACGAGGTTGTCGGAGTAGGTTCCGGCCTGCCCGAGACTGCAATGCCTGTCGGCGCTGATGGCGTTCACCGAGGTGCCGCCCCGGTTCAGGCTGGGCCAATACCCGACATTGGCCAGGACCAATCCCGGCATCACGTCGAAGCTGATCTCGGCACGCCCCTCGAAGGCGCCACGCTCGTTGAAGACGCGCACGAAGTCGCCATTGGCGATGCCGCGCTGGGCCGCGTCCTTCGGGTGGACGAGCACCGTCTGCTCGCCCTGGCGCCGCTGCTGGACCGCCTCGTTCCCATACTGCGTGTTCAGGAAGGCATGCGGCTTCGGCGACACGATGCTGAGCGGAAAGCGCCTGGCGAGCTCGGGATTCGACTGAGGAGCCTCATAAGGCGCGATGTAGTCGGGCAGGGGATCGACGGGGTCTCCGGGCTGCATGGCTTCGTACATCGAGCGCCAGACCGGAACCACGAAGTTGCCGCCCTCGGCGACGCTCGCCTTGAACTCGCATTTCCCGGACGGCGTCTTGAAGTTCCCCTCGGCATGGGGCGCCCGTTGGTCGGGCATGCCGACATTGAGGCGCTTGAAACCCTCGCCTTTCAAAAGATCCAGGGTGATCCCTTCCAGCGCAGGAGAGTCCCAGTCGTAGAACTCCGTCAGCATCTCGTCGTCGGTCATCTTCCAATAGGGATCATCGAATCCCATGGTCCGGGCAAGGCGGCGGAAGAGCTCAACGTTGGGGACGCACTCGCCGGGCGGGGCGATCGCTGGCTGGTTCAGCATCATGTAGAGGTGCCCCCAGGTGACCATGAGGTCGTACTGCTCGGCCTGCATGGTCGCTGGCAGGAGGATATCGGCGTACCGCGCGGTGTCCGTGACGAAGAGCTCGCTGACGACCGTGAAGAGGTCCTCCCGCATCAGGCCTGCGACGATCTTGGATTGGGCCGGCGCCTGGGAGACCGGGTTGGAGTTGTAGACGAACAGGGACTTGATCGGCGGGTCGAGCGCCAGCTCACCGGTTAGGGCCGCCCCCAGGTCGAGCTCGTTGACGACACGCGTTCCGGGCTTGATCCAGTCGGGCCGGCAGATCCGGTCGAACTTGATCGGGAATTCCCAGATGGGCATCTCGACGGCGCCGCCGCCGACGTGGCGCCAGGCACCGACGAGCGCCGGCAGGCATGTGATGGCCCGGATGGCCTGCCCGCCGCCGCGGCTTCTTTCGAGCGCCACGCCTTGGCGGATCGCGGAAGGCTGGGTGGCCGCATATTCCCGCGCCAGCTTGCGGACGTCGTCAGCCGGCACGCCGGTTATCTCCGCGACCAGCTCGGGCGGATACTCGGCAGCCCGAGCCTTCAGCTCCTCGAAGCCGAGCGTGTACCGCGCGACATAGTCATGGTCGACCAGATCCTCGCCGATGATGACGTTCATCATGCCGAGAGCGAGAGCGGCGTCGGTCCCGGGCCGGATGGGGATGTGCCAGTCGGCCTGCTTGGCGGTGCGCGTCCTGACCGGGTCGATGACGACGATCTTGGCACCCTTCTGCCGGGCCTCGAGGATGAAGGGCCAGGCGTGCAGGTTCGTGCTGATCATGTTCATGCCCCACACGACGATGTACTTCGCGTAGGCAAGGCTCTCGAGATCCAGGCCTCCGGTCGGCCCGACCGTCATGACCCAGGCCGTCGAGCTTCCGGACTCGCAGTAGGTCTTCTCGGCGACGGTGGCGCCCAGGCGATTGAAGAAGGCGTCGCCGCAGGTCAGCCCGTTCAGCGTGCCCTGATGCCCGAGATAGGCGTGGGGCATGATCGCCTGGGCTCCGTATGACGAGATGATGCCGTCCCAGCGCCGCTTGATCTCGGACAGGGCCTCGTCCCACGTGATGCGTTCGAACTCCCCGCTGCCCTTCGGCCCCGTGCGCCTCATGGGATAGAGGATGCGGCCGGGGTTGTAGTGATGCTCCGCATAGTCCTTCAGCTTCACGCAGAGACCGCCGCGCGTCATGGGATGCTCCGGATTTCCGGTCACATCGACGAGCCTCCCATCCTCGACGTGGTAGAGGAACGCGCAGGTGTCCGGGCAGTCCTGCGGGCAGGCGCCCTTGATGATCCGGGTTTCGCTGACATGCGCCGACATCGTGATCCTCCCCATGTGGCGGAAGCACTTTGCCGCATCGGCAAATGGCTGAGCCGAATCGGCCTTCCAGCCGAGGAGCAAGATCTGCGCCAGTACTCCGGCGAGGGCATTCCAAGGAATATCAAGGTATTGCGATGGGGTTCGGTTTCGAACTCATCGTGTCCGTCGCACATTTTTTAGACGTGCGTGTCTAGTTGAACGATAAATATGCACCGATCAAGAATTTTATTGAGACTTAATGGTAATTATATAGACTTTAGTCTCTGTCTTCCGTGGTTCCGGGCGGGATTGTCATTCGCTCCGACCGGTGCGCCGGGCGCATGCGCACGCGATCCGAAACCGCTCCATTCCCGGCACCCGTCGCAATCTGGGGTTCAGGCGAACCTCAGATCGCCCTGGCCGCCGCCCCGTCGGGGAACAGGCGGGAGAGCCCCTCGCGCGAGGCGGGGCAGGTGCCCCGTTCGGTGATCAGCCCGGTGACCAGCCGCGCGGGCGTCACGTCGAAGGCGTAGTTCGCCACGGGGCTGCCTTCCGGCGTCACCATCACGGTCGCGATCCCGCCATCGGCGGTCCGGCCGGTGATGTGCGAGACCTCGTGGCCGCCGCGCTGCTCGATGGGGATCTCCCGGATCCCGTTGCTCATGCCCCAGTCGATGGTGGGCGAGGGCAGTGCCACGTAGAACGGCACGCCGTTGTCGTGCGCCGCCAGCGCCTTCAGATAGGTGCCGATCTTGTTGCAGACGTCTCCGGTCGCGGTGGTGCGGTCGGTACCGACGATGCAGAGGTCCACCATGCCGTGCTGCATCAGGTGCCCGCCGACATTGTCGGGGATTACGGTGTGCGGCACCCCATGATGGTTCAACTCCCAGGCGGTCAGGCTGGCGCCCTGGTTGCGCGGGCGGGTCTCGTCGACCCAGACATGGACCGGGATCCCCGCCTCGTGCGCCATGTAGATCGGCGCGAGGGCCGTGCCCCAGTCGACGGTGGCGAGCCAGCCGGCGTTGCAATGGGTCAGGATGTTGACGGGGCGCGACCGCCCCGCCCGCGCATGGGCCTCGGCGATCAGCTCCATGCCGTGCCGGCCGATGGCGCGGCAGATCTCCACGTCCTCGTCGCAGATCTCGGCGGCCCGGCGGAAGGCCGCCGTGGCACGCTCGGCCTCCGGCAGCCCAGCGACCGCGCGGCGGACCTCCTCGAGCCCCCAGCGCAGGTTCACGGCCGTCGGCCGCGCCTCGAACAGGCGCGCATGGGCGGCCTCCAGCGCCGCGTCGCGGGGATCGTCGGCCAGTGCCAACGCAAGACCGTAGGCGCCGGTGGCCCCGATCAGCGGCGCCCCGCGGACCACCATATCCCGGATCGCCGCGACCGCATCGTCGAGCCCGCGCAGCGTGACGGTGCCGAAGTCATGCGGGAGCTTCGTCTGGTCGATCACCTCCACCGTCCTGCCGTCCTCGGACGGCCAGATGGTGCGGTAGTGCCTGCCGTCGATCCTCATGGCGTCCTGCCCTCCGCGATCCGTTCCGCCGCCTGCCGCGCCGCCCGGATGGAGCCGAGCTCACCTCCCCGCACCACCAGCAACCGGCCGAGCGCCAGCGCCTGGCGCTCGCAGGCGGCCCGCCGGTCCGGGTCGGCGATGCTCTCCATGTCTTCGACATGGGCAAGGCCCAGGATGCGGCGGATCATCTTGCAGCCGGCGAACCCCAGCGAGTCCGCCAGCAGACCCGCCATGTAGGCGTCCTGCGCGGCGGCCAGGGCGGCGCTGCCGCCCTCGTCCGCGAACAGGCCCGGATCGAAGGCATCGCCGCCGCCCACACGGAGCCAGAGCTCCCTGAACCGCGCCTCGAACCCCGTCCAGACGGCCTCCACCTGGTCGAGCAGCCAGGCGCGGTGGTCGTCGCGCTCGCCCCGACGCTCCTCGTGGCCGGACTGCGCCAGGAAGGCGAGCAGGAGGTTCGCGAGGAAGGCCCCGACATCGAAGCCCATGGGGCCGTAGAACGCGAATTCCGGGTCGATCACGCGGGTGTCCGCATCGGTCGCCATGACCGAGCCCGTGTGCAGGTCCCCATGGACCAGCGCCTCGGCCGAGGTCAGAAACTTCAGCTTCAGGCGCTGCGCCGCCGCGCGCAGATCGCCGTCGGCCCTGAGCGCGGCCGCGTCGCCGTCGAGCTGGGGCCGCGTCCAGCGGTTCAGCGGCGCCTCGCGGTAGGGGTCTGTGAAGACCAGGTCCTCGGTGATCCGGCACAGGGCCGTGTTCCCGCAGAAAAGGGCCATGCGCGCCTTCTTCTCCGCCGCGGGGCAATGGAGGTCCGAGGTCCGGAACAGCGTCTCGGCCAGGAAGCGTGCCATGTCCTCCGCCATGCGCGGATACCGCGTGCCGTGGATCAGGCCCTTGCGCAGGATCACGTGCGGCGTCAGGTAGCTCATCACGATCAGCGCCAGATCCGCGTCGAAATGCAGGACGCGGGGCACCAGGTCCGGGACCCAGCGGGCCTGCTCGGACAGCGCCTCGTGCTCGAAGAAGGCGCGGGTCAGCGGCAGCGGCCAGGATTCGCCGACCAGCCGGACATAGGGCAGCGCCTGCTTCACCGCGACGCCGCCCGCCGGCCCGGACACGATGAAGACGAGGTTCAGGTTGCCGTCGCCGACCTCGCGCACGGTCCAGGCCTCCGGTCCGCCGCCCAGCAGCGCACGTACCTCCGGCAGCCCCGCCAGGTACTGCCGCAGCGGGGTGTCCGACATGGCCCGATATCGGGTCTGCGTCGCCACGGTCTCGTCCATGATTCCTCCCCCGGTTTCCTGCCCGTTCCCGTTCCCGTTCCCGTTCGGCCTCAGCGCCGGACCAGCGCCAGGGCCGTGTCGCCGTCGACGATCAGCCCGTCCACGAGACCGCTCGCCAGCATGGCGCGGGCCGCCGCAAGCTTGCCGGGGCCGGCGGCGAGCAGCACCAGCTCGTGGCGCTGCAGATCCTGCAGATCGACCGCCAGGGTGCGCTCGTTCAGGTCGGCCTCGACGAGGCGCCCGTCGGCATCGAAGAACTTCCCGATCGTGTCGCCGACGGCCCCGGCCCGGCGCAGCGCGTCGAGATCGCCTTCCGTGATCAGCCCGTTCCGGTAGATCGAGGAGCCGGCGTCGCACTCGCCCAGGCTCACGACGTAGAAGGCCGCGCGCCGGGCCAGCGCCAGCGTCTCCTGCACGAAGCGCTGGGACATCAGGACGCGCCGGTCGGCCTCGGAATCCGCGACGAACGGGACCGGAAGGAAATGGCCCTCGCCCCCCGTGCGCGCGGCGAGCTGCTGGACGACCTCGAACGGGTTCGCGGCGGCGTTGCGGGGCAGCGATCCCATCAGAGAGACGAAGCGCGTGCCGGGCCGGCGCAGCGAGGGAAGCTGCTCGGCCATGGCCGCGAGGGTCCGGCCCCAGCCGACGCCGACCGTGAGGTCGTCCTCGGCCAGCAGGCGTCCGCGCAGCCAGCGCGCGGCGGCGACGCCCACCGCCCGTCGCGCGAGCTGGTCCGCCGCCTCGGCCAGGCCGGGCCCGCCGGGGCTTTCGGCAATC
Source organism: Arenibaculum pallidiluteum (assembly GCF_017355985.1). Classification (GTDB taxonomy): domain Bacteria; phylum Pseudomonadota; class Alphaproteobacteria; order Azospirillales; family Azospirillaceae; genus Arenibaculum; species Arenibaculum pallidiluteum. The sequence continues at coordinate 153,484 of NZ_JAFIQU010000014.1, read as the reverse complement.
CCCAGCGGCGGCGTCGCTAGGCAGAAGCGCAGGCCGTGGTGTCGCCGGATCGTCTCCTCCACCTCGGCCATGGCGGCCAGGCGGTGGTCGACGGAGATGGTGACGATGCCGGATTCGCGCGCCAGGGCCAGCAGCCGGTTCACCTTGATGCGCGAGACGCCGAGGATCGCCGCCGTCTCCTCCTGGTTGTGGGAGGCGACGTAGTAGAGCCAGGCCGCGCGCACGGCCAGGTCCTGGTCCTCGTCCTGGTACGGCTCGATCGAGAAGGCCATCGCGCCTGCGGCCCTTCTGGAGAGGTGATGCCGCCGATAACCCCGAAGGGGTAGGTTGACTTATAATGTTCAAGGGCTGAACGTTTGTTCATAGAACAATAATCGCGTCCCGGCGCGGAGCAAGCGAAAAACCCGCGCCAGACCACAGGAGGCCCGGCCCAAGCAGCCGGCCCGCCGGGGGAGGAGGTCACGCCGCATGGACTGCGTCGTCGGCATCGATTTCGGCACCGAGAGCGTGCGGGCCCATGTCTTCGGCCTGGACGGCCGGCCGCTCGGCTCGACCGCCGGGCCCTATCCGACGCGCTTTCCCCAGCCTGCCTGGGCGGAGCAGGATCCCGACGACTGGTGGTCGGCGGTCGCCGTCGCCGTGCGGGGGGCGCTGGACCGGGCCGGGATCCGCCCCGGCGAGGTGATCGGGCTCGGCGTCGACACGACGAGCTGCACCGTCCTGGCCCTCGGGCGCGACCTGGCGCCGCTGCGCCCGGCCCTGATCTGGATGGATGTGCGCGCGGCGCGCGAGGCCGAGGACGTCGCGGCCTGCGGCGATCCGGCCCTGCGGATCAACGGGGCGGGCGGCTCGCCGGTCTCGGCGGAATGGATGATCCCCAAGGCGCTCTGGCTCAAGCGCAACGAGCCCGAGACCTGGTCCCGGGCCGCGGTGATCTGCGAGTTCCAGGACTACGTGAACCTGCGCCTCACCGGGCGCGTGGCGGCCAGCTTCAACAACATCTCCATGCGCTGGCACTACCAGGCCGAGCATGGCGGGCTGCCCCTCTCGCTGCTCGATCGCGTGAACCTTTCGGACCTCGCCGCGAAATGGCCCCGCGACATCGTCCGGCCCGGCGAGACCGTGGGCACGCTGACGGCCGAGGCCGCCGCCCATCTCGGCCTGCCCGAGGGGCTGCCCGTCGCGCAGGGTGGCGCCGATGCCTTCATCGGCATGATCGGGCTCGGGGTCAACGCGCCGGGGCAGGTCGCCCTGGTCACGGGCTCCTCGCATCTCCAGCTCGGCGTGTCCGACCGGGCGTTCCACGCGCCCGGCATCTGGGGCACCTATGCCGAGGCGGTCTATCCGAACCGCTACATCGTCGAGGGCGGCCAGACCTCGACAGGGTCCATCGTGAACTGGTTCAAGTCCCGTTTCGCCCAGTCGCTGAGCTACGAGGACCTGAACCGCGACGCCGCAGCCCTGCCGCCAGGGGCGGAAGGCCTTCTGGTGCTCGACCATTTCCAGGGGAACCGGACGCCCTACACCGACGCACGCTCGCGCGGGGCCATCACCGGGCTTACCCTTGCGCACACCCCCGCACATGTCTTCCGCGCCATCGTCGAGGGGATCTGCATGGGGACCCGCCTGATCCTCGATACCATGGCCGCGGGCGGCTTCCGGGCCGAGCGGATCACGGTCGCGGGCGGCGCCACCAACTCGCCACTCTGGCTGCAGATCCATGCCGACGTGGCCGGGGTGCCGCTGGCGCGGACCGAGGTGCCGGATGCCTGCGCCCTGGGGTCCGCGATCCTCGCGACCGTCGCCACGGGCGCCCATCCCGGGATCGACGAGGCCATCGCCGCGATGGTGCGGGTGCGCGCCGTGGTTGAGCCGGATCCCGAGCGCCACGCCGCCTACCAGCCGGTCTATGAGCGCTACCGGGAGCTTTACGCCGCCCTGAAGCCGGTTCGCGAGGACCGGGCCTGACGGCCAGAGCACGGACAGCCGCAGCACAGACGCCCGCAGCACAGGAACGCCGGATGCCTGCCCCGACCGACCGCCTTCCCTTCGAGCTCTACCGGACCATGTGCCGGATCCGCGCCTTCGAGGAGCGGGTGGGCGAGCTCTTCGTGCGGCAGGAGACGGCGGGCAGCATGCTGCACCTGTCCATCGGCGAGGAGGGCGCGGCGGCCGGGATCGGTTCGGCCATGCGGGCCGGCGACAGCTTCACGACCCATCACCGCGGCCACGGCATCTTCCTGGCCCGGGGCGGCCAGCCCGACCGCATGATGGCCGAGATCGCCGGCAAGCGGACGGGCTACTGTCGGGGCAAGGGCGGCTCCATGCACATCGCCGACATGGGGCTCGGCCATCTCGGCGCCAACGCCATCGTGGGCGGCGGCATCCCCGCCGTCGTCGGTGCCGGGCTCAGCTACCGCCGGCTGAAGAAGGACGCGGTCTCGGTCGCATTCTTCGGCGACGGGGCCATGCAGCAGGGCATCCTCTACGAGAGCATGAACATGGCGGCGCTCTGGCGGCTGCCGGTCCTCTTCGTGTGCATCAACAACCAGTACGGCATGGGCACGCGAATCGACCGCGCCTCGGCCAACCTCGCCTGGGACCTGCGCGCGCGCAGCTTCGGGCTCGAGGCCGAGAACGCCGACGGCGTCGACGTGATGGAGGTCCGTGGGGCGGCGGAGCGGCTTCTGGCGGCCGCGCGCGAGGGGCGGCCGGGCTTCCTCGCGGTCTCGTGCTACCGCTTCTACGGGCATGCCCGCATGGACAAGAGCCCCTACCGCACGCCCGAGGAGGAGGAGGAGGGCCGCGCGCGCGACCCGATCGCGCGGCTGCGCGCGGACCTCCTGGCCGGGGACGCCCGCGAGGCGGAGCTGGACACGATCGTCGAGGCGGCGGGCCGCGAGATGGACGCAGCGGTCGACTTCGCCGTGGCGGCCCCCCGTCCCGAGCCCGGCGAGCTGTTCGAGGACGTCTACGGCCCGGACCAGCCCGCGCCCCTGCCGGTGCGCCGGCGCATCGAGACGATCCTGGGCGGAGGGGTGGCGCGATGACGGGCATGTCCGAGACGACATACCGGGACGCCCTGCGCCAGGCGCTCGACGATGCCATGGGCGCCGATTCCACCATCGTCGTGCTGGGCGAGGAGGTCGGCCGCTACGGCGGCGCCTACGGCGTCACCAAGGGACTGATCGAGCGCCACGGCGCGGACCGGGTGATCGACGCGCCGATCTCCGAGGCCGCGATCGTCGGCGCCGCCGTGGGCGCCGCCATGACCGGGCTGCGCCCGGTCGCCGAGCTGATGTATGTGGACTTCCTGGGCCTCGCCATGGACCAGCTCGCGAACCAGGCGGCCAAGATCCGCTACATGTTCGGCGGCCAGGTCGGCGTACCCATGGTGCTGCGTACCCAGGGCGGCACCGGCCGGTCGGCCGGCGCTCAGCATTCCCAGAGCCTGGAGGCCTGGTCGGTCCATACGCCAGGACTGCGCGTCGCCATGCCGGCCACCGTGTCGGACGCCTACCACCTGCTGCGGCACGCGCTGACCCTGCCCGATCCCGTCGTCTTCATCGAGCACAAGGCGCTCTATACCCGCAAGGGCGGGCTCGATCCCGCCGCGCCGGACGCCCCCTGGGGACGGGCCGTGGTGCGCCGTCCGGGCCGCAACGTCACGCTGGTGGCCTATTCGCGCATGGTCCATTCGGCCCTGGAGGCCGCCGCGGCGCTCGCCGAGGCGGGCATCGAGGCCGAGGTGATCGACCTGCGCACGCTGAACCCGTTGGACATGGAGACCGTGGCCGCGTCGGTGACGCGGACCGGCCGCGCGGTCGTGGTCAGCGAGGCCTGCCTGACCGGCGGCGTCGCCGCCGAGATTGCCGCCCGCATCCAGGAGGACTGCTTCGACTGGCTCGAGGAGCCGGTGATCCGGGTCGCGGGCGAGGACGTGCCCATCCCCGTTTCGCCCGGCCTCGAGGCGGCGTCGATCCCCGGCGCGCCGCTGATCGCCGATGCCGTGCGGATGATGCTGCCATGACCGATTCCGGATCCGCGGCCATCCTCACCCTGCCGCGCCTCGGCGAGACCATGGAGGAGGGGCGGGTCGTCGCCTGGACCAAGAGCCCCGGCGAAGGCTTCCGCCGCGGCGAGACGCTGCTGGAGGTCGAGACCGACAAGACCGTGGTTGAGGTCCCGGCGCTGGCGGACGGCGTCCTGCTGCGCACGCTGGTCGCGCCCGGCGAGATGGTCGCGGTGGACGCCCCGATCGCGGAGATCCGGGGCGAGGGCCACCTGGCGCCTGCGCGTGCGGAGACGGCGGCCCCCAACACATCTGCCCCCGCCAGGCCTGCCTCCGCCCCGGCTGCCGACGCCCCGCCCTCCGGCGGTGCCGCGGGGCCGCGCAGCGCGCCCGGGGCGCGGCGGCTCGCGCGGCGCGAGGGCATCGCGCTGGACACGGTCCGCGGCACCGGCCGGCTCGGCCGGATCACGCGGGAGGACGTGATGCGCGCGGCGGGCGGCGATCCTCCCGTCACGGCGGTGCAGGGCTCGATGCTGGCGATCCCCGGCGGGCGCCTGAACGTCAGGTCCTGGGCGGGCGCGGGCGGCCCCACGGTCGTCCTGGTGCACGGCTTCACGGGCGACCTGCTGACCTGGTCCGGCCTCGCGGCCCTGCTGCAGCGCTCGGGCTGCGAGGTCGTGGCGCTGGACCTGCCCGGCCACGGTTTCAGCGAGGCGCCCGGAGAGACGCCGGACGCGCTGGTCGAGGCGCTGTGCGCGGCGGTGGCTACGCTCGGCCTCCAGCGGGTGCACCTGGTCGGCCATTCCATGGGCGGTGCGCTGGCCGTGATGGCGGCCGAGGCCATGGCGGACCGGATCCTCGGCCTGTCCCTCCTGGCGCCGGCGGGGTTCGGGACCGAGATCGACCAGGTCTTCCTGGACGGCATGCTCGGCGCCGCGACGCCCCAGGCGCTGGCACGCGAGATCGCCAAGCTGTCCTACGTGCCGGTCGCGATCTCGGACGATCTCCTGGCGCTGGCGGTCGAGCGGCTGCGCGCGCCCGAGCGGAACCGCCGGCTGCGCGCCATCGCGGCGCATCTGGCGCGGGACGGGGTGCAGCAGCTCCACGTGGCGCCGCGCCTCGCCGGCCTGAGCTGCCCCGTGCGCGTCCTGTGGGGCCGCGAGGATTCCATCGTGCCCTGGCGCCATGCGCTGGCGGCGCCCGGGCGCGTTGCGCTGCACCTGTTCGAGCGGGCCGGGCACATGCCCCATTGGGACCAGGCCGAGGCGGTCGCCGCGGTGCTGGCCCATCCCCCGCAGTGAGGCCGCAATGAGATGGAGAGAAGGGTGACCGACATTGCCTTCCTGGGGCTCGGGATCATGGGCACCGGCATGGTCCGCAACCTGCTGCGGGCCGGCCATTCGGTCACCGTGTGGAACAGGACCACCCGCGACCTGCCCGAGGACCTGAAGGGCTGCATGCGCGCAGCCTCGGTCGCCGAGGCGGTCAGCGGCCGCGAGCGGGTGATGCTGTGCCTGACCGGGCCCGAGGCGCAGCGCGCCGTGATCCTGGGAGAGGGGGGCGAGGACGGCGGGGGAGGCGGCCTGGTCCGGTCCCTCTCGGCCGGCGCCATCGTCGCCGACGCGACCAGCACGGATCCCAGGCTGACGCGCGCGCTGGCCGCGGCGGTCGAAGGCGCCGGCGCCACATATCTCGACACCCCCGTCTTCGGCAGCCGCAACGAGGCCTGGGAGGGCCGGCTGGACTTCGTGTGCGGCGGGCCCCGGGACGCCTTCGACCGCTTCCGCCCGCTGCTGGAGCCGATGGCCGCGAGCATCCACCATCTCGGCGGCACGGCGGCCGGAGCCACCATGAAGCTGATCGGCAACCTGCTGGTGGCGGCGCAGATGGCCTCGCTCGGCGAGGCGCTGGCGCTGGCGCGCAAGGCCGGGCTCGAGGGGACGGCGGTGATGGGCGTGCTGGACGTGACGGACTACAGCTCGGCACTGATCCGGGGCGTCGGGCGGGCGAGCCTCGCCGGCGACTTCGGCCCGCATTTCTACCTCAAGCACATGCTGAAGGACGCGCGCCTGATCGGCGCCCTGGCCGAGGACCTGGCCGTCCCGCTGCCGGCGACCTCGGCCATCGCGGAGCTCTACCAGGCCGCGAAGAACGAAGGGCTGGGCGAACTCAACGCCTCGGGCCTTCACAAGATGCTCTTCCGGATGGCGGGCCTGCCCGACTGAAGGCGGCCGGATCCGACGAACCCGGCCGAAGGACGCCTGCCCCAGGCCGGGACCCCGAAGCAGGCAGTGACGGAGGAACGACCATGAGGAAGCTGCTCGGTGTCTCCGCCCTCGCCGTGGCCGCGGCGGTGGGCGCGGCCGTGGCGACGGACGCCATCGCCCAGGGCAAGGTCTACAAGATCCCGACCGTCGTGAAGATCTCGGGCATCCAGTGGTTCAACCGCATGGAGGAGGGCGTCAAGCGCTTCGCCGGCGAGACCAAGCACAACGCCTACCAGGTCGGGCCCGCAAAGGCCGACGCCCAGCTCCAGGTGCAGATCCTGGAGGACATGATCGCCCAGAAGGTCGATGCGATCACCGTGGTGCCGTTCTCGCCCGAGGCGCTGGAGCCCGTGCTGAAGAAGGCCCGCGACCAGGGGATCAAAGTTGTCGCCCACGAGGCCTCGACGATCCAGAACGTCGACTACGACATCGAGGCCTTCAAGAACGAGGACTTCGGCGCGCAGCTCATGGACCGCCTCGCCAAGTGCATGGGCGAGCAGGGCGAGTACGCGGTCTTCGTCGGCAGCCTGACCTCGAAGACCCACAACCAGTGGGTCGACGGCGCGATCGCCCGGCAGAAGGAGAAGTACCCGAAGATGACGCTCGTGGGCTCGAAGAACGAGACCTACGACGACCAGCAGCAGGCCTACGCCAAGGCGCAGGAGGTCATGCGCGCCTTCCCCAACGTGAAGGGCTTCCAGGGCAGCGCCTCGACCGACGTGGCCGGCATCGGCCTCGCCATCGAGGAGCGCGGCCGCGAGGACCAGACCTGCGTCGCGGGCACCAGCCTGCCCTCTATCGCGGGCCAGTACCTCGAGAGCGGGGCGGTCGATGCCATCGGCTTCTGGGATCCCGCCGACGCGGCGGTCGTGATGAACAAGGTCGCGACGATGGTGCTCGGTGGCGAGCAGGTGAAGGAAGGCGCGAACCTGGGCGTGTCCGGCTACGAGAACGTGAAGCTCGAGGGCAAGGTCATCTACGGCCAGGCCTACAAGCTCGTCGACAAGACGAACATGAAGCAGTTCCCGTTCTGACGCAGTCACCGGTGCCCCCGCCGGCCGCAGGCGGGGGCACCTCCACGACCTCCGCGGGATGCCCATGAGCGAAGCGCCCAGCGAACAGCCCCTTGTCCGTCTGTCCGGGATCTCGAAATCCTTCGCGGGCGTCCACGCGCTGCGCGACGTGGACCTGGAGATCCGCCGGGGCGAGATCGTCTGCCTGGCCGGCGAGAACGGCAGCGGCAAGTCGACCCTGATCAAGATCCTGGCGGGGGCGCAGGACGCCGACGCCGGCACCATCGCGATCGACGGGCGCGAGCACCGCGCCCTGCACCCGATCGAGGCGGTGCGAGCCGGGATCCAGGTGATCTACCAGGACTTCTCGCTGTTCCCGAACCTGACGGTGGCCGAGAACATCGCCTTCAACCACCAGCTTTCCCACGGGCGCAGGCTGGTGAACTGGCGCCTGGTGCGCCGCATCGCGCGCGAGGCCCTGGAGCGCATCGGCGTGCGGATCGACCTCGACCGCCGGGTCGAGACCCTGCCCGTCGCCGACAAGCAGCTCGTCGCCATCGCGCGCGCGCTGCTGCACGACGCGCGGCTGATCGTGATGGACGAGCCGACGACCGCGCTGACCGAGCGCGAGGTGCGCTCGCTGCTGGACATCATCCGCAAGCTCCAGCGCGACGGCGTGGCCGTCCTCTTCGTCAGCCACAAGCTCAAGGAGATCTTCGCGGTCTGCGAGAAGATCGTCGTGCTGCGCAACGGCCGGAAGGTCGCGGCCGGGCCCGCGTCGGAGTTCGACCTGGGCTCGCTGACCTTCCACATGACCGGCCGCACGCTGGAGGCCGTCGACCTGCCGCCCCCCGCCGGCCCCGGCGCTCCTGAGCTGCTGCGCGTCGAGGGGCTGGGCCGGGGGCGCGAGTTCGACGGCGTCTCCTTCTGCCTGCGCGCGGGCGAGGTGCTCGGCATCACCGGGCTGCTGGGCTCCGGGCGGACCGAGCTCGCCAAGGCGCTGTTCGGCTTGGCCCCGGCCGATCGCGGCCGGATCCTGGTGGAGGGCCGCGAGGCCGCGATCCGCAGCGTGCGCGACGCCATGGAACAGGGCATCGGCTACGTCCCCGAGGACCGGCTGACCGAGGGGCTGTTCCTGCCCCAGTCCATCGGCCGCAACGCCGCCGTCGGCATCCTCGACCGTTTCGCCGGCCGGGGCGGCGCGCTCGACCGCCCGGCGCTGGAGGGGCATGTCGAGGACTGGGTGCGGCGGCTGAAGGTCGCGACCCCTTCCACGGCCCTGCCGGTCCAGAGCCTCTCGGGCGGCAACCAGCAGCGCGTGGTGCTGGCGCGCTGGCTCGCGACGCGGCCGCGGATCCTGATCCTGAACGGCCCGACGGTGGGCGTCGATGTCGGTTCCAAGGCGGACATCCACGCGATCATCGCTGGCCTCGCCCGCGACGGGCTCGGCGTCGTCGTGATCTCGGACGACCTGCCCGAGGTGCTTGCCGCATGCCACCGGATCCTGGTGATGCGCGACGGGCGCATCGTCGAGGAGGTCGCGCGCGACGAGGCGAGCGAGGACCAGCTCGCCCACCGGCTGGCGAGCTGAGGAGGAATCGCGATGCGCAGCCTCCTGACGCGCAACGAGACGCTGGTCGCCCTCATCATACTGGCCTTCTGCGCCATGACGGCGGCCGTCGACCCGCGCTTCCTGTCTGTGACGACGCTGACCGACCTGATCCGGAACGGGATCGTGATCGGCATGTTCGCGATCGGCGTCATGCTGGTGCTGGTCTCGGGCGGGATCGACGTGTCCTTCACCGCCGTCGCGGCCTTCAGCATGTATTCCGCGACGAAGCTGATGGTCGCCTGGGGCGTCGGCGACCAGATGCTGGTGGCCTTCCTGGTCTCAGCGCTGCTGGGGCTGACGCTGGGGCTGGTCAACGCCGTGTTCATCGGCTGGCTCGGCCTGCCGACGCTGATCGTGACGCTCGGCACGCTGACGGCCTTCCGGGGCTTTCTCCTGACCTTCGTGGGCAGCCAGCTCATCACCAACGTGCCGCCGGGCATGCGCGCCTTCTCGCGCAGCATGCTTTTCCGCGGCACGACGGCCGACGGCGCCTTCTTCGCGCTGCCGACGGCCGTCCTGTTCCTGGTGGGCGCGGTGCTGGTCACCTGGTTCATCCTGAACCGGACCATGCTCGGCCGCAGCATCGTGGCCATGGGCGGCTCGCGCGAGGCGGCGGCCCGGGTCGGCGTGAACGTGCGGGCGATCCAGTTCTTCGTCTACGGCTATGTCGGCGTGCTCTCGGGCCTGGCGGGGATCGTCCACGCCTCGCTGGCGCGCGTCGCCAACCCCTTCGACCTCGTCGGGCTCGAGCTCTCGGTGATCGCGGCCGTGGTGCTGGGCGGCGCGCGTCTCACGGGCGGCCACGGCACCATCACGGGCACGCTGCTGGGCGTGGCGCTGATCGTGCTGATCAACAACAGCCTGATCATGCTCGGCATCCCGTCGACCTGGCAGAACGTCGTGATCGGCTTCCTGATCCTGCTGGGGACCGGCGTGCCGGCCTGGCAGGCGCGCCGGCGCGCGGCCGCCGCTGCCTGAGGGGGAAGAAGGATGGAGGGACTTCGCATGCCGCCCCATGCCGTCGCGCCCGCACCGGCCGGCTCGCGCCGGCCCGAGCTGCGCCGCGTGCTCGCGGCGAACGCGAACCTGCTGCGGCTCCTCGCGATCACGGTTGCGATCTTCGTGGTGATGAGCCTGCTCCGGCCCGAGCTGTTCTTCACCTGGGGCAACTTCAGCTCCATGGCCTTCCAGTTCCCGGAATTCGCGATCCTGTCCTTGGCGATGATGCTGGCGATGCTGACGGGCGGCATCGACCTGTCGGTGATCGGCCTCATGAACCTGTCGGCGATCCTGGCGGCGCTGGTGCTGGGCGCCCTGGCGCCCGCCGCCGCGGGGACGGGAACGGTGCTCGGCGTGATCGCGCTGGCGATCTGCGTGGCGGTGGCGACCGGCGCCGCGGGCGGGCTGCTCAACGGCCTGTGCATCGCCCATCTCGGCATCCCGCCGATCCTCGCGACGCTGGGCACCGGCCTGATGTTCACGGGCATCGCCATCGTGATCACGAACGGCTACGCGCTGCTGGGCTTCCCCGCGGAGTTCAGCGTGATCGGCAACGGCAGCATCGCCTGGATCCCCGTGCCCCTGCTGATCTTCGCCGCGTTGGCTGTGCTGGTCGCGCTGCTGCTGAACCGCACGGCCTTCGGGCTCAGGCTCTACCTGATGGGGACGAACCCCATGGCCGCGCGCTTCGCCGGCATCGACAATGCCGGGCTGACCGTCCGCACCTACCTGCTGAGCGGCACGCTGGCCGCCATCGCGGGCGTGGTGCTGATGTCGCGGGCCAATTCCGCCAAGGCGGACTACGGCACCTCGTACCTGCTGCTCTCGATCCTGATCGCGGTGCTCGGAGGCATCAATCCCTATGGCGGCTTCGGCCGGGTCGGCGGGCTCGTGCTGGCCGTGCTCGCCCTTCAGTTCCTGTCGAGCGGCTTCAACATGCTCCAATTCAGCAACTTCGCGAAGGAGTTCATCTGGGGCGTGCTGCTGCTGGTGGTGATGGTGGTCAACGGCATGAAGTTCGGGCGGCCCGCGCGACCCGCCGGCGCCGAGTCCCCGACGAACCAGAACAGGGAGTGAGCGCCATGAAGAAGATCCTGAACCGGGTCGAGGATTTCGTTCCCGAGATGCTCGACGGGCTGCTGAAGGCCCATCCCGACCAGCTCGCCTTCGCCGAGGAGATCCACGCCATCGTGCGCGCCGACGCGCCGGTGCAGGGGAAGGTGGCGCTCGCCACCGGCGGCGGGTCCGGCCACCTGCCGGTCTTCCTGGGCTATGTCGGGAAGGGGCTGCTGGACGGCTGCGCGGTGGGCGATGTCTTCAGCTCCCCCTCGGCCGAGCAGATGCTGGCGGTGACGCGCCGGATCAACGGCGGCAAGGGCGTCGTCTACATCTACGGGAACTACGGCGGCGACGTGATGAACTTCGACATGGCCGCCGAGATGGCCGAGATGGAGGACATCCCCGTCCGCACCGTGCTGGTGCGCGACGACGTGGCCTCGGCCCCGGCCGCCGAGCAGGAGCGGCGGCGCGGCGTCGCCGGCATGGTCTTCGCCTTCAAGGTCGCGGGCGCACTGGCCGACCGCGGCGGCTCCCTGGACGAGGTCGCGGCCGTGGCCGAGAAGGCGCTGGCCAACATCCGCACCATGGGCGTCGCGCTCTCGCCCTGCACCGTGCCCCGGGCCGGCCGGCCGACCTTCAGCATCGGCGAGGACGAGATGGAGATCGGCATGGGCATCCATGGCGAGCCCGGCATGAAGCGCGAAGAGCTGCAGAGCGCCGACCGGATCGCCGAGCGGATGCTGGGCGCGATCCTCGACGACCTGCAGACGCGGGGCGGCGACCGGGTCGCGGTGATGGTCAACGGGCTGGGAGCGACCCCGCCCGAGGAGCTCTACATCCTCTACCGGCGTGTCCACGACCTTCTGGCCGAGCGGGACGTCCGGGTCCATCGCGCCTATGTCGGCGAGTTCGCGACCTCCATGGAGATGGCGGGCGCGTCCATCACCGTCTTCCGCCTCGACGAGGAGCTGGCCTCCCTGCTGGACGCGCCGGCCCGCTCGCCCTTCTTCGTCCAGGTCTGAGGGGGTAGCCATGGCGGGCGGGATCGATGGCGCCGCGGTGGCGGCGGCCATGCGGCGCGTCGCGGCGGCGCTGGAGGCGCGCAAGGACACGCTGACCGAGCTGGACCAGGCGGTCGGCGACGGCGACCTGGGAATCACCGCGTCCAAGGCCGGCCAGGCGCTGGCGGCCTATGCGGACCAGGAGCCGGGCGAGGATCTCGGGAAGTACGTGGCCCAGGCCGGCATGGCGGTGAACCGGGTCGCCTCGTCGACCATGGGGACACTGCTGGCGACCGCCCTGATGCGCGCCGGCAAGGCCGCTTCCGGCAAGGCCGCGCTGGAGCCCGGCGATCTCGCGGCCATGCTGCGCGCGGCGGACCAGGGCATCCAGGAGCGCGGCAAGGCCAAGCCCGGCGACAAGACCGTGGTGGATGCGCTGCATCCCGCGGCCGAGGCCTTCGCCGCCGCGATCGAGGCCGGGGCCCCCCTGCAGGAGGCGGCCCGGCGGATGGCCGAGGCGGCCCGCCGCGGCATGGACGAGGTCACCCCGCTGCGCAACCGCATCGGCCGGGCTGGCTGGGTGGGCGAGCGCACCGAGGGTCGCGTGGATCCCGGCTGCGCCGCAATGGTCGCGATCCTGGAGGCGCTGGCCGACCAGGAGGCCTGAGCGTGCGGGCTCGGAATACCAGCTTTCGGTGCCCGCCTTCGCCGCTTCTCTTGCGCTGTCCCTGCCGGCCGGCGCTTGTGCGCCGCCGCCGGATCGTGGCAAGTCGTCGCCGTCCTGGATTGGGCCGAGACCGGGGAGCGACGATGGCCGCGCGAGAGATGCACCACTACACCGAGTGCGGGTTGGACTACGCCTGGCTGAAGAACGGGTTCCGGGTCGAGAGGACGTCCTACGGACCCAAGGTCGTGGTCGAGCACGCATCGGAGCTCGATCGCGCGATCGCCGAGGTCGTCCTCCGCCGGAAGCGGCACCTGGCCTTCTCGGAGGTGGACTTCCTGCGGGGCCTGCTCGGCCTTTCCCGCGCCGAGCTGGCGGTCCGACTCGGGACCGACGCCGCCGAGGTCGCGCATTGGGAATCCATCGACGATCCGGTCCGGCCCGACGCCGACGCCGCCCTGCGGGGCCTGGTCCTCGACCATCTCGGCCGTCCGGCGGTCCTGCCCGATCCGGAAAGCCGGCAGCAGGAGATCGAGTTGGTCGCGACGAGGAGCGACGGGAGGTGGACGATCGCTATCCGGTGACGGCGTGCCCTCCCGCGTGCCGTCATGTCTGCACCCGCGGTGAATAACTCATTCGTGGAGCACGGGGCCGTCGCCCTTCATCCTGCCGCGAAAGCGGGGAGGACGGACGATGAGTCGCAGTGGATGGCCGCCTTCCGCCCTCCCGGCCGCCGAGGATCCCTTGTCGGGGCTCTCGCTCGCGCAGCTCGCCGACATTCCCATCGATCCCGAGCCGGCGCTCCCGGCCCGCAGGCCCGGCGCCGGGAAGCGGCGCAGGATCACCGGACTGCTTCTGGCCCTCGTCTGCATCCGCCAATCCAGAGCGTGCGGCGTCTTCGGGAGAAGCTGATCTCGATCAAGGCGCGCCCGGCGCCCACGCCGTAGGTTACCGTCCCAGGACGCCCGTCCGGACCATCGGGGGACGGGAAGGCAGCACGAGGAGCGGACCATGTTCGCGAAGACCAGAAAAGCCATCCCTTCCCTCGCCGGAGCGGCCGTGCTCGGCGCGCTCGCGCTCGGCGGCATCGCATCGGGAGGCACTGCAGCCGCCGGGCCGATGGTCGATGTCTGGAAGGCCGCGACCTGCGAGTGCTGCGAGGGCTGGATCAGGCACATGATGGCCGCCGGCTTCGCCGTGAAGGTGCACGAGGTCGAGGACGTCGAGCCAGTCAAGGAGAAGAGTGGCGTCCCCGGACCGCTGCACTCGTGCCACACCGCCGTCGTCGACGGCTATGTCGTCGAGGGTCACGTCCCGGCGGGGGACGTGAAGCGCCTGCTGGCCGAGCGTCCGAATGCCACGGGTCTCTCGGTTCCCGGCATGCCGCAGGATGCGCCGGGCATGGACATGGGCACCGGCGAGCCCTTCCAGGTCGTTCTCTTCGGGACGCCCGACGGGACGATGCGCGTCTACGCCAGTCATTGAGGCGCCATCAGGCGCCAATCAGGGGCTGAAGAGCCGCCCTTCCGGCCGCGGCCGCGGAAGCCCGGCGTTACGGGCTCGCGGCCAGACGGCTCGCGAGCTCATCCCGCCGCAGCACCATCTCGTCGATGTCGTCGAGTTCCATCGCCGCCGCGCAGTCCGCGACGAACCGAAGGGCATCGGTCGTCTCGACCAGGGCGGCCGCCGCAGTCGCCCTCAGGGCGGTGCAGGTCTGGACCAGACTTTCGAACAGGCCGAGCAATTCCAGCGACGCTTCCATGGTCATGACCGCTTTCGACGTTGTGCCTTCGGTCCACGACGGCACGGCAGCCCGGGACGGCGAAGGCTCCGAGGCCCACCCACGCACACCCCATTGGGGTTAATCCGAGTGGCGAGGCTCGGCGGCTACGATCTCGCCTGCGCCGGGTTCTGTCACCTCGGACAAAGCGCCTAAGGCCGCTCGGGCATTGGTATGGTAGCATACCACAGCCGGCAGGGATTCGGCGCCTGTCCGTCGCAACTCAGGAGGGCCGGGGGCGCGGGACGTCGTTGGTGCCCTCCGGGTCCGGCGCCTGCCCGTAGCTCATGCGCCGCATCTGGTCCATTACGCGGCCCATCTCCTCGTCGGAGAGGATCGGCGGCTGGCCCAGCGTCAGGGCATGGACATACATCTTGGCCAGGGTCTCGAGCTCCACGGCCAGCCACAGCGCGCGCTCGAAGGTCTTGGCGACGACGATAGCCCCGTGCTGCGCCAGCAGGCAGGCCTGCCGGTCCTGCAGAGCCGCGATGGCATGGTCCGACAGCGCCTGGGTGCCGAAGGTCGCATAGGGGGCGCAGCGGATGGTTGTGCCGCCTGCGACCGCGGTCATGTAGTGGAAGGCGGGGATCTCCTTGTGGTGCACCGCCAGCACCGTCGCGAAGGTCGAATGGCAGTGCAGGACCACGTCGACGTCCTCGCGGGCGCGCAGGATGTCGCGGTGGAAGCGCCATTCCGAGGAGGGGCGGTGGCGCCCCTGATAGGTCCCGTCGAAGCCGAGTTCGACGACGTCCTCGGGCTCCATGCGCTCGTAGGGCAGCGAGGTCGGCGTGATCAGCAGCCCCCCGGGGATCCGGACCGACAGGTTGCCGGAGGTGCCCTGGTTGATGCCGAGATCGTTCATCTTGCGGCAGGTCTCGACGACGGCCTTGCGCAGGGCTTCGTGGTCCAGCGTGCTCACGCGTCCTTCTCCCTCATGTGGTCCCGACCGGTTCCGGCGCCTGATGCCCGGCGGCGGCGCGCCAGCGGTCCCTGTAGTCCGAAAGGCCCGGAATCGCGGCGGGGATGGCGGCCTGCAGCGTGTCGCGGCCGGCGCCGGCCCCGCCATGAGTCCAGAGCAGGGCGGCACCCAGGGTCGTCCCGTTGCCCCTGACGTCCACCAGCACCTCGGCCCCGGGGCGCAGCGCCGCGACAAGCGACCCGAAGGCCGGGTCGGCCAGCAGGCCGCCGTCCAGCACCACGGTCCCCTCGCCGGCAAGCAGCAGGTCCAGGCAGGCATCCGCGACCAGGGCGGCGTAGAGCGTCGCCAGCGCCGCGCGCCCCTGCGGCTCCGCGGGCTGCGGCCCGGCGATGCGCCCGTGCCCCGCGCTGCCCGGGAAGATCCCGGCGAAGGGCACGAAGGAGGGCAGCGCCATGGTATCGGAGGCGACGAGGGCCGAGAGGGACGCGGGATCCGCCGGCCCGCCATCCTCTCCGGCCAGGATCGACCGCTCGCGCCCGGTCATGGTCAGAACGCAGGCCACGGGATCGCCGCGTACGTCCAGGTTCGCCGTCATGGACCGAGTTCCGTCCAGCGCCTCGGCCGGCAGGCCGGCACGCAGGCCGACGATCCAGGTCCCCGTCGAGAGCAGCGTGAAGCTGCCGAGCCCGGCGCGCTGCCAGCGGTAGAAGCTGGCGCTGCTGTCATGGATGCCGCAGAGGACCTGCGTTCCCGATGGCAGTCCCGTCTCGCGGCGGACCGCGTCCGTCACGGGGCCGAGCCGGTCCCAGGCGGGCCGCCGCGGCGGCATCAGGCGCGTCCAGCCGCGCGCCGCGACGAAGTCCGCGAGCCGCCCCGCCCGCATGTCCCAGAAATGGGACTGAGCCCCCAGCGAGGTCGCTTCCAGCGCCGCCACGCCCGACAGGCGCCAGGCCCAGTACTGCGGCAGGGGCAGCAGGTGCCGCGCCCGCGCGAGCGCCTCCGGCCAGCCGCTCTCGAGCCAGAAGAGCTGCCGCGCCAAGTGCGTCGCCCCGCCGAGGATGCCGCTGCCCGAGACCGCGAAGGGCGGCATGATCTCCCGGTAGGCGGCGTCCACCTCCGCGGGCAGCTCCGCCTCGTAGTCGATCATCGGCAGCACCGGTCCCGCCCCGTCCACCAGGACGCAGCCGGATCCGTGGGCGGTCGCGACGACCGCCGCGATCTCGTGGCGGGCACCGAGCCCGCGCAGCGAGGCCAGCAGCCACCGCTCGATCGCCTCGAGATCGACATGGCGGTAGGGCGGACCGGGCCGGGAGGGCGTGGGCATCGAGACGGCGCCGAGGACCGTCCCGTCGGGCGCCACCGCCGACAGCTTCAGGTTCGTCTTGCCGTGATCGAACACCGCGACGGCCGCCATCAGGTCCCTCCCCCGCGGCACCCCCCGCGGCACCCCCCGCGGCACCCATGGTGCCGTTCCGCTGGCGGGGCGGAAAGCGGAGTTCCGGGATGGCTGGCCTGCCGAGCGGTCCTGATCAATCCGGCCTGCCCTCCGCGGGAGCCTGGTCCCGCGCGAAGTCCGAAAGCCGGCGCATCAGGCCGGAGAGCTGCGGGTAGACATCCCTGTAGATCCCCAGCAGCGCCGCGTAGCGCTGCCGCGCCGCGGACCGCGGATGGAATGTCGCCGTGGCCGCGCCGCGCATGGCGCCCGCCGCCGCCTCGATGCTTCCCGCGAGGCCGGCGCCGGCGGCCGCGCACATCGCGGCGCCGAGGCAGGCCGCCTCGACCGTGGTGGAGCGCTGGATCGCGACGCCCGTCGCGTCCGCCATGATCCCGCACCAGAGATCGCTGGCGGCCACCCCGCCGACTGCCACGAACTCGGCGACCTCGATGCCGGCCCGCCGGCGCATCAGGTCGAGGACCAGCGCCTGCTCCAGCGCGACGCCCTCGATCAGCGCGCGGTAGACATGCGCCCGGCCATGCGCGTCGGACAGGCCGAGGATCGCGCCGCGCGCATCGGGATCCCAGTGGGGGTTCATGGCGCCCTCCCAGTAGGGAAGCAGCAGCAGGCCGCCGCTGCCTGGCGGGAGGGCCGCGGCCTCGGCCTCGAGCGCCGCCATGATGCCGGCGTCGCGGGGCTCGACCTCCAGCAGCCGGCGCAGGAACCAGTCCGACAGCAGCGCGCCGCTGCGCAGGCTGCTTTCCAGCACGTAGCCGCGACCGGACGCGCTGGTCATGGTCCGCCAGGCCTCGTCCTGCCGAGGCTCGGGGCTCCAGACGCCGAAGACCACGGCGGTGCCGAGGTTCAGATAGGCGCGCCGGGGATCCAGCGCATCGACGCCGAGCCCGGCCATCTGCCCGTCGCCACCGCCCGCCAGGACCGGCGTGCCGGCCCGCAGGCCCGTCGCAGCCGCGGCCTCCGGCGTCACGGCGCCCAGGGGGGTTCCGGGCGCGCAGGCCTCCGGCAGCCGGTCCGGCGCGATGCCGACCGCGCGGCAGAGCTCGTCCGACCAGCGCCGCGCGCCGATGTCGAACAGCGCGAGCGGGTCGGCGCTGGCCCAGCTCGTGCGCGGCCGGCCGGTCAGGCCCTGGACCAGATAGGCCTGCACGTCGCAGAAGAGGGCGGTGCGCGCGTGGGTCTCCGGCTCCTCCTCGGCAAGCCAGGCGATCTTGGGCAGCGCCGGGCCGAAATCGGCGGCCTTGCCCGAGAGCGCGCGCAGCCTGTCGGTCCCGATGCGGCGCACGAGGGATGGCAGATGCCCGCGCGCCCGCCCGTCCAGCCACAGCATGGCGGGCCGCAGCGGCCGGCCCCCGGCATCGAGGCAGGCGAAGGTCTCGCGCTGGTGGGCGATGGCGAGGCCGGCGATGCGGGCGGGATTCACCGCGGCGGTCACGTCGGCGATGGCGCGGCAGAGCGCCGTCCACCAGTCGCCGGGGTCCTGCTCGAACCGGTCGGGGCCCGGACGCGCCAGTGCGAGCGGCGCGCGGCCCAGGGCCACCATCCGCCCCTGCGTATCGAAGGCGGCCGCCTTGGCGGCGGTGGTGCTGAGATCGATGCCGAGGACGAGGTCTGCGGTCGTCATGCGGGTCCGCCCGTCACGCCCCTCTGGCGGCCGTCGCGGACGCTACCGGGTTCGTGACCGGGTTCGCGGCGGATGGCCCGGCAAGGCGCGGCAGGGCGAGCCCCGCGGCGTCGAACAGGTGGCAGAGCTCGGCGCGCAGCCCGAACTCGGGGGTGGTGCCGGGCTCGATCCCGGTCTCGCCGGATGCCTTCGCGTTCAGCTGGGATCCGTCGGGCAGCCGCAGATGGACCAGCGTCTCGCCGCCGAGATGCTCGACCACGCCGGCCTCGCCGCGGATCCAGACATCGGCAGGGCCGGTCCCGGCCTCGCGCATGTGCTCGGGCCGGATGCCGAGCGTCAGGTTTGCCTGTCCCGAAAGGTCGCTGCCGTCGGCCGGCACCAGCAGCGCCTGGCCGTCCGGGAGCCGGACCGAGACGCCCGCGGCCGAGGCGGCGAGGACCGGGACCTCCAGGAAGTTCATCTCGGGCGAGCCGATGAAGCCCGCGACGAATCGGTTGCGGGGGGTGCGGTAGAGCTCGAGCGGCGATCCCACCTGCTCGACCCGGCCCTGGTTCAGCACGACGATCCGGTCCGCCATGGTCATGGCCTCGACCTGGTCGTGGGTGACGTAGATCATCGTGGCGCGCAGCGTCCGGTGCAGCTTGATCAGCTCCAGGCGCATCTGGACGCGCAGCGCCGCGTCCAGGTTGGACAGCGGCTCGTCGAACAGGAAGACCTTGGGGTCGCGCACGATGGCGCGGCCGATCGCGACGCGCTGGCGCTGGCCGCCCGACAGGGCCTTCGGCTTGCGGTCCATCAGCTCGCCGATCTTCAGGATCTCGGCGGCCCGATTGATCCGGTCGCGGATCTCGGCCTCCGGCAGCTTCGCCATGCGCAGGCCGAAGGCGATGTTCTCGCGGACCGTCATGTGCGGGTAGAGCGCGTAGCTCTGGAACACCATGGCGACGCCGCGGCGGGCCGGCTCGACATGGGTGACGTCCGTGCCGCCGATCACGATCCGGCCCGACTGCACGGTCTCGAGCCCCGCGATCGAGCGCAGCAGCGTCGACTTTCCGCATCCCGACGGGCCGACGAAGACCACGAACTCGCGATCGGCGATGTCGATGTGGACGTCGCGCAGCACGGTCAGCTCTCCGTAGCGCTTCTCGATCCCGCTCAGGCGCACAGCCGTCATCGGCTCACTCCGCTCCTCGTTCCTCAGCAACCCTGAAGGTGGGGTTGACAAGCGATCTCCGGAGAAGATTACATTTGGAATCGCGACGGCACAATTGTTCAGTTCGGCGCGGCCGGGGTACCGGCGAGGTGGCGAAAAGGGGGAGTGAGGCGGTGCGCGCAACCTTCATCCACGGTATCCGGGACGTCCGGCTCGGCGAGTTCGAGGCGCCGCCGCCGCGCGAAGGCATGGTAACCGTCAAGGTCGCCGGCTGCGGCATCTGCGGCAGCGACCTGCACTACTTCCTCGAGGGCGGCATCGGCTCGGCGCAGGTCCGGGATCCCTTCGTCCCCGGGCACGAGTTCGCGGGATGGGTCGTCCAGGATTATCCCGAGCTGGGCCTGTCCATGGGGCAGCTCGTCGCCGTCGATCCCGCGCATGCCTGCGGGCGCTGCGAATGGTGCCAGCGCGGCCACGTGAACCTGTGCCCCTTCGTCGAGTTCCTGGGCGCGCCGCCCTTCCACGGGGGCATGACCGAGCGCCTGTCGGTTCATCCCGAGCAGGTCGTGCCGGTCCCGCGCGGCTTCTCGGTGCGCAAGGCCGTGATGCTCGAGCCGCTGGGCGTGGCCATCCACGCCATTGACCTCGCCAAGCCGCGTCTGCAGGAGACGGTCGTGGTGCTGGGCTGCGGGCCGATCGGCCTGTGCCTCGTCCAACTCGCGCGGCTGGCGGGGGCGGACCGCGTCTTCGCGGTCGATCCCGTCGCCTACCGGGCCGAAGCCGCGCGCCGGCTGGGCGCGCATGACGTCGCACCCAGCTACGAGGCCGTGGCCGGCTGGACCAATGGCCGTGGCGTCGATCTCGTGCTCGAGGCGACGAACTCGCCCGATGGCTTCCACCACGCGGCCGAGGCCGCGCGGATCGGCGGCCGCGTCCTGCTGGCCGGCATCCCCGACGGGGACCGCTATTCGCTTCCGGCGGCGCTGTGCCGCCGCAAGGGCCTGAACGTCAAGTTCTCGCGGCGCATGGGCCACGTCTACCCGCGCGCCATCCGCCTGGTGGCGGAAGGGGCGGTGGACGTCGATTCCATCGTCACCCACCGCTTCGATCTCGCGGATGCCGCCAAGGGCTTCAGCCTGCAGGCGGATTGCCGGGACGGCGCGCTGAAATCCATCATCGTCCCGGAGGACGGCGAATCGCCGTTCTGATCGGGCCGGGCGCGGAACAGGCGCCGGGACAGGAAAGGAGGGCGGGGCCGGGGGGCCGGACCGAGACGAGGGCAACTCAAGAAGCGCAAGCGTCCAAGAACCAAGGAGGAAACGCATGAGACATACCCTGACGTCCCTCGCGGCCGCCGCGGTGCTGACCTTCGCCGGCGGCGCCTCGGCCTGGACCCTCAAGGAGGCCGCGGCTCCCTACAAGGGCACCACCATCAAGGCGATCTTCCTGGACCGCCCCGGCTATGCCGCGGCCCAGAAGCTGATCCCGCAGTTCGAGCAGGAGACCGGCATCAAGGTCACCTGGGAAGTCATCCCCTACGAGAGCTCGCGCGAACGCCAGGTCCTGAACTTCGCGAGCCAGGGCGGCGAGGTCGACGTCGCGCTGGTGGACGTCGTCTGGATCGGCGAGTTCGCCAGCAACGGCTGGCTGGTCCCCATCAACAAGTTCACCTCCGATCCCAAGCTCGCGGATCCCGAGCTGAACCTGAAGGGCTTCTTCCCGATCCTGCTGGAGTCCTTCGGGACCTGGAACAAGGAGGTCTACGGGCTGCCCTTCGACAACTACTCCGGCCTGATGTTCTACAACAAGTGCATGCTGGAGGAGGCCGGGTTCAAGGAGCCGCCGAAGACCTGGGACGAGCTGCTGAACACCTACGGGCCCAAGCTGACCAAGCCCGAGAAGAACCAGTACGCCTTCGCGCTGCAGTCGCGGCGCGGCGAGACCCAGTCCGCCGACAGCTTCATGCGGGTGCTCTGGCCCTTCGGCGGGTCGCTGCTGAACGACAAGTTCCGCTCGAACCTGATGTCCGCGGAATCCCAGAAAGGGCTGGAGTTCCGCCAGCAGCTCATGAAGTACATGCCGCCCGGCATCGTCGACTACGACCACGCCGAGGCCGTCAACGCCCTGGCGCAGGGCAACGTCGCCATGATCACCGAGTGGTCGGCCTTCTATTCGACACTGATGGACCCGACCAAGTCCAAGGTGAAGGATTGCCTGGCCATCACGACGGAGCCCGCCGGCCCGGCCGGGCTGAAGCCGGCGCTCGGTGGCTTCTCGCTGGCCGTCAGCTCCCAGTCGCCCGCCGCGAAGCAGGCTGCGTCCTGGCTGCTGATCCAGTGGCTGACCTCGGCCAAGATGGCCGTGCCCTACATCGAGGCCGGCGGCGTCAGCGGCCGCGTCGACGCCTACAAGGGCCTTGAGGACAAGTACCAGTTCGTGAAGCCCATGGTCGCGTCCTGGCAGGGCGGCGTGCCGGACTACCGGCCGCGCTTCCCGGAATGGGCCTCGATCACCGAGATCGTGGCCGAATGGGGCACGCGCATCATGCTGAACGAGGTCTCCGTGAAGGACGGGGCCGCGGCGATCGGCCAGCGCATGGAGGCCGTCCTCCAGGAAGCCGGCTACTACGAGGGCAAGAAGCCCCTGCTGAAGTGACCTGAGAGCGGGGACGGCGCTCGGGCGCCGTCCCCTTCCATCCGGAGGTTTCCGCGCGATGGCGACGACTGTCGACCCCCTGCCCGCCGAGGGTCCCACCGAGGACCCCATGGGCGCGGCCGGCCCTCGGCCCGGCCGGATGCGGCTGTCCCCCGCCGTCTGGTTCCTGGCTCCGGCCGTGCTGGCGCTGGCCGCCGTCGGGATCTACCCGCTGGGCGTCGCGGTGGTGAACTCGCTCCACCGCTACAACCTCGCCCGCCCCAACGCGCCGACGCCCTTCGTCGGCCTCGACAACTATGTGGCCGTGCTGTCGGACCCGTCCTTCTGGGGCGCGGTCGGCCGGACCTTCGCGTTCCTGGCCCTCGTCCTGCCGGCCGAGCTGGCTCTCGGCGTGCTGTTCGCGCTGGCGCTGCACCGTCCCGGGCTGGGGCTGATGCGGGCGCTGACGCGCGTCGCGCTGGTGATCCCGATCGCCACCACCTACGCGGTCGTCGGGCTGATCGGGCGGCTGATCTTCAACCGGCAGTTCGGCGTCGCGAACCAGGCGCTGTCCTGGGTCGGCCTGCCGCCGGTGGACTGGCTCGGCGATCCCACGCTGGCCTTCGTCGCGATCGCCATCATGGACGTCTGGCAATGGACGCCCTTCTGCGCGCTGATCCTGCTGGCCGGGCTGACCATGGTCCCGCGCGAGACCGAGGAGGCCGCCCGGCTGGAGACCACCAGCGCCTGGAGCATCTTCCGGCACCTGCAGCTTCCGTACCTGCTGCCGGGCATCACGGCGATCCTGATCCTCAGGACGGCGGACGTGCTGAAGCTCTTCGACGCGGTCTTCGTGATGACGCGCGGCGGACCCGGCACGGCGACCGAGCTGATCAGCATCTACGTCCAGCGCGTCGCGTTCCGCGTCTTCGACCAGGGCCTGGCATCGGCCCAGGCCGTGATCCTGCTGGTGATCACGATCGTGCTCTCGCGCCTGTACATCAAGTTCGTCTACAGGGAGGTCTGATCATGGCGGCGTCCTCGACCGCGGCCGGGCTGGAGACCGAGGCGGCTGGCCGCGCGCCCGTCGCCGCGACGGTCTGGCACTTCCTGGCCCTGGCGGCGATCTTCGTGTTCTCGGTCTTCCCCTTCTACTGGATGGTGACGACCAGCCTGAAGAGCCAGGCGGACGCGCTGGCGAACCCGCCGGTGTGGCTCTTCACGCCGACCCTGGAGCACTACGCGGCGGCGCTCTTCACGAAGGAAGTGGGCGCGACGCTGGTCAACTCGCTGATCGTGGGGACCGCGACGACGGTGCTGGCGGTGGGGCTCGGCACGCCCGCGGCCTACGCGCTCGCTCGGTTCGAGTTCCGGGGCAAGCGCGACCTGTGGTTCTGGTTCATCTCCAACCGGATGGTCAGCCCGATCGTGCTCGCGGTGCCGTTCTTCCTGGTGGCGCGTTCGCTGTCCCTGATCGACACGCATCTGGTCCTGATCCTCCTCTATCTGACCTTCACGCTGCCGATCGTCGTCTGGATCTGCACGGACCAGTTCCGCGGCATCCCGCCCGAGCTGGAGGAGGCGGCCCTGCTCGACGGCGCCTCTCGCTTCACCGTGTTCCGGCGCATCAGCCTGCCGCTCGCGATGCCCGGCATCGCGGTCTCCGCGATCTTCGCCTTCATCTTCTCGTGGAACGAGCTGCTCTTCGCGCTGGTGCTGACCCGCAGCCAAGCGCGCACCGCGCCCGTCGCCGCCACGAGCTTCATGAGCGGCTACGAGCTGCCCTGGGGCGAGATCATGGCGACCGGCACGCTGATCGTCCTGCCGATGATCGTCTTCGCGTTGATCGTCTCGGGGCGGCTCGTGCAAGGTCTGACCATGGGCGCCGTGAAGTAGGGGCGACCCGCGGAGCCGAGGGGCCGATGGACATGCATGACGGGCAGGCGGCCGCGCGCGGGGACGCCGACACCGAGACGGACCTCCAGGCACGCGTGGCCTGGTTCTACTACGTCAGCAACCTGACCCAGCAGGAGATCGCGGACCGCCTCGGCCTGACGCGTGCGCGCGTGAACCGGCTGCTCGCCGCGGGGCACCAGTCCGGGCTGCTGCAGATCACCATCAACAGCGCCATCTCGTCCTGCGTCGAGCTGGAGCGCGGCTTGGTGGCCCACTACGGCCTCGAGGACGCGGTCGTCGTGCCGACCCCCGACACCGAGGCGCTGGTACGCGACGCGATCGGCGTCGGCGCAGGCACCTGGCTCGCCAAGGCGCTGAGGGACGGCGACACCATCGCCATGGGATGGGGGCGCACGCTGCGCAGCGTGATCCGGTCCTTTCCCAAGAAGCGCCTGTCCTCGGCCGCGGTGGTCTCGCTCCAGGGCGGGCTCTCGCACTGCTCCAGCATCAACACCTTCGAGCTCGTCTGGCAGCTCGCCGAGAAGATCGGAGCGGACCGGTACTTCTTCGCGGCGCCGATCTACGCGTCGAGCGAGGGGGCCCGCGACACGATCCTGGAGCAGGACGCGATCCGCGAGACCTACGAGAAGGCCGTCGCCGCCGACCTCGCCTTGGTGACCGTCGGCGACATGGACGAATCGCTGGTGGTCAGCTACGGCCTTGCGGAGCCAGGCCAGGCGGACGCGCTGAAGGCGGCGGGCGCCGTCGGCGACATGCTCGGCCATTTCCTCGACGCCGGCGGCGCGCTGGTCGACCACCCCATGAACCGGCGCACCGTCGCGATCAGCCTTTCCGACCTGCGGCGCATCCGGCGCCTGGTGCTGGTCTCGGGCGGGGTGCGCAAGCTTGCGATCACCCGGGCGGCGCTGCGCGGGGGCTATGTGAAGGTCCTGGTCACCGACGAGGACAGCGCGGGCAGGCTGCTCGCGGACTGAGGGACGAAATGGAGCGCGCCATGGCGGAGGGCATCGCGGAGCTGGCCCGGCAGGCCTGCCACGAGATCGCGGCGGGGCTGGCCGGCGTCGACGAGGGGCAGGCGGGGGCGCTCGTGGACGCCCTGGCCTCGGCGCGGCGCATCGCGCTCTACGGCGTCGGGCGCGAAGGGCTGATGATGCGGGCGCTGACCATGCGGCTCTTCCATCTCGGGCTCGACGCCCATGTGGTGGGCGACGTGACGACGCCGCCGATCGGCGCGGGCGATCTCCTGGTGGCGAGCGCCGGCCCCGGATCCTTCTCGACCGTCATGGCGCTGATGGGAACGGCGAAGGACGCCGGCGCGCGGACCGCCGTCGTCACGGCGCAGCCCGGCGGCGCGGCGGCCGGCGCGGCCGACCTGGTCCTGTGCCTTCCGGCCCAGACCATGGCGAACGATACCGGCGCCGGGGCGAGCCGCATCCTGTCCATGGGCAGCGCCTTCGAGGGCGCGCAGTACGTGATGTTCGAAATCCTCGTCCTGCGGCTGCGCGAGCGGCTCGGCATCAGCGCCGCCGCCATGCGGGAACGGCACACGAATCTCGAATAGGGGGCTCATGGACTTCTCGGGAAGGCGGGTCCTCGTCACGGGGGCCGGGAAGGGAATCGGGCGCGCCGTCGCGCGGCTCCTGGCCGCCCGCGGGGCGGCGGTCGTTGCCCTGTCGCGGAGCCAGGCCGACCTCGATGCGCTGAAGGCCGAGATCGGCTGCGCCACCGTCGCCGTCGACCTTGCCGATGCCGAGGCGGCGCGGCGGGCCGTCCGCGAGGCGCTGCCCGTCGACCTCCTGGTCAACTGCGCGGGGATCGTCGAGCTCGAGCCGTTCCTGGAGGCCAGCGTCGAATCCTTCGACCGCACCATGGCGGTCAACGCCCGCGCCCCCATGATCCTGGCGCAGGAGGTCGCGCGCGACCTCGTCCGGCGGGGAAGGCCCGGCGCCGTCGTGAACGTCTCCAGCCTGGCCGCGACGGTGGGCACGCCTGAGCACACGGCGTACTGCGCGTCCAAGGCGGCGCTCGACGCGATCACGCGCGTCATGGCGCGCGAGCTCGGCTGTCACGGGATCCGCGTCAACAGCCTGAACCCGGTGGTGACGCTGACGCCCATGGCGGAGAAGGCGTGGAGCGATCCCGCCAAATCCGGCCCGATGCTGGCGCGCATCCCGCTCGGGCGCTTCGCCCAGCCCGACGAGGTGGCGGCCGCGGTCGCGTTCCTGCTCAGCGACGAGGCCGCCATGGTCCACGGGACGAGCCTGACCGTGGACGGCGGCTTCAGCGCGGGGTAGGGCGGGCCGCATCCGTCGCGGCGGAGGCGCCGGACGGCTTTCGCGGTGGCATCAGCTCAGATGGAAATCCCGGGGAAGCAGCGGCTCCGGAAGGTCGGCTTCGCCCAGAGCCTCGCGCAGGTTGATCTCGATGATCCGGCTGAGCGCCGACAGCGGCAGGTCGTTCGGCGAGGTTCCGAACGGCTCCTCGATCTCGTCGCCGAGGGCGTCCAGGCCGAAGAACGTGTAGGAGACCAGGCCGACGACGATCGGCGTCGCCAGCCCGACGGTGTCGACGAGGCCGAAGGGCAGCAGGAAGCAATACAGATACGCCGTGCGGTGGAGCAGCAGCGTATAGGAGAAGGGGACCGGCGTCGTCTTGATGCGCTCGCAGCTCGCGAGGACGCGTTCCAGGATGCCGAGGGTGTCATCGATGTTCGCGGCCAGCGGCTCCGCGATGCGCCTGCTCGCCAGGCAGTCGCGCAGCTCCTGCCCGAGGTCGCGGAGGATGGCCTCGGGCGGGTTGACCGAGGCCAGCGCCCTCTCGAGCGCCTCCGCCCCCAGGAGCGGCGCCAGGTCGGCGCGCGGATCAGAATCCCGGAGATGGTGGCGAAGCGCGTGGGCGAAGGCCATGGCGTCGTAGATCATGGCGCGCTGGACGCGGTCGGCGGATCGCGCGTCGTCCCCCGGAACAGGCATCACGGCGGTGAGGACCTGGCGGGCCAGGCTCCGGCAGGCGATGGTCAGCTCGCCCCACAGCCTGCGGCCTTCCCAGTAGCGGTCATAGGCCGTGCTGTTCCGGAACCCCAGGAAGATCGACAGCGCCAGGCCGATGATCGTGAACGGAACGGCCGTGAAGGTCATGTTCAGCCGGACGATCGAGTCGTGGAAATAGGTGACCAGCGCCGCCGTCAGCATGGTCGCGAGGATCTGCCTGCTCACCTGCGGGACGATGGAGCCGCGGACGACGAAGAACAGGCGCCACGCCGACGGGCGCTTCCGGATGATCAAGGCCACGCTCCTCCGCGCGGGAAGCACCGCACCGGCGCATCCGTGCAATCAGCCACCATGGGAACGCGCCAGCGGGCGCAACGACCCGCGTGTGAACGCATTCGCCGTCCCGCACCGCCGTGCCGAGACCGGCCCTGCGGCGGTTACCTCGGCACGCCGCTGTGGACGCGGTCATGTGCGCGATGGACGACACGATGAACGACATCTCCCGGAGGAGGACGGCGCGCCATCTGGTGACGCTGCGCCAGTTGTGCGAGGTGATAGCCCTCACGCCCCAGCCGTCCCTGCGCATCGCGCTGATCGCCGGGGGGCAGGCGGCGCTGTCCGCGCTGGCTGCGACGCTGCTGATCTGCGCGACCCCGTGGCAGCACCTGATCGCGTTTCCGGCGCTGGGGGCGCTGGCATCCCTGTTCGGCCGCTACGCGCCCGTGCAGCGACGCATGACGATCGTGACGATCTGCGCGGCGCTGCTGACGGGCGGCGTGCTCCTGCAGTCTCTGGCCTCCTCGGCCGGGGCGTCGCCGGTGGAGCGGCTGCTGCTCCTCGCCCTCATTGCCGGAGGTGCCACGCTTGCCATCGCCCATTGGCGGCTCGGCGGGCCCGGGCCCATCATCGTCACCTTCGCGTCGGCTGGCGCCCTGGGCCCGGTCGCCTCCTGGCACGCAGCGGCCGAGCAGACCCTCGCCGCCGCCGCGGGCGGCGCCGTGGCCTGGGTGGTCTGCCGGATCACCGACCGGCTGCGCTCCGCCGAGCTTGAGGTGCTGGTCCTGCCGCAGGCACCGCACCGGCCCTTCCGCCACGAGGTGATCGCGGCCGGCCGCATCGCGGCCGGGACCGCGGCGGCGGCGCTGATTGCGCAGGCGGCCGGATGGCCGCATCCCTCCTGGGCCGCCATCGGCGCCCTGGCCGTCCTGCAAGGGGCGCATCTGCATGTGACCATGAGCCGGGCCCTGCAGCGCATGGCGGGGACACTGGTCGGCGTCTTCCTCGCCTGGGCGGTGCTGGCGCAGGACCTGCCGCTGTGGGGGCTGATCGCCGCGGTCGTCCTGTTCCAGTTCGTCACGGAAGTGGTGATCGGCTACAACTACGCCCTCGGTCAGATCACCGTGACCCCCATGGCGCTGATCATGACCTACATCGCGGCACCGGCCACTGCGGTCGGCATGCCGGTGGAGCGAGCGCTCGAGTCGATCCTCGGCGTGGCCCTGGGCATCGTCTTCGCCGTGCTGTTCTCGACGGCCGACGACCGCGTCTATCTCGCCCGACACCGGGAGGGGCAGCCAGCGCCGTAGAACGCCCCCGGCGCTCCGTCCGACCCCGCCCGCATCGCGATCACTCCGCCGCCTGCGCCAGGATCCGGAACTGCAGACCTTGCCGCGCGCCCAGTGTCCCGGACGGCCGGGATGCTCCAGGGACCGGCTGGCCAGGTGACCGGCAGGCCATGCCGGTACGCGCCTCCTGCCGCCCAATCCCTGCGGTTTCGTCCCGCGGGCCGCGGCCCGGGCCCCGCACGCCGCATGGGCGTCGGCCAAGTCGAAGGGAGTATCCGCGGCGCAGCATATTGCTAATGCGAGTTATTTGCATTAGTAGCCTTGCAACGCGAACAATTCTCATTCGCTTAAACCGGAGGCGATATGCGGTCAGGGGCAGGGGAAGGCAAGCTGATTCGGAGGGGCGCGCTGGGTGCCGTCGTGCTGGCCGGGGTCTTCACGCCCGGTCCGGGCCATACGCAGGACGCCGCCGCCGGCGCGCCGGAGAAGGCGATCGAGCTGCCGACCCTGACGGTGACCGGCCAGGGCGAGACGGCGCTGTCGCCCGTGACGGGCTATGTCGCCAACCAGCAGGCGACCGGCACCAAGACCGACACCCCCGTGCTCGAGACCCCGCAATCCGTCTCGATCATCCCGGCCGACCAGATCCGGGACCAGAACGCGCAGACCCTGAACCAGGTGGTGCGCTACACGGCGGGCGTGACGCCCGAGACCCGCGGCGCCGTCGCGACCCGCTACGACCAGCTGAAGATCCGGGGCTTCGACGCCGACACCTACTGGAACGGGCTCAAGCTCGAGGATATCTGGTACGCCGCGCCGCAGCTCGATCCCTTCCTGATGGAGCGGATCGAGGTCCTGAAGGGACCGTCCTCCGTCCTCTATGGCCAGTCGCCGGCCGGCGGCCTGATCAACCAGGTCAGCAAGCGCCCGACGGCCACGCCCCAGAACGAGGTCGGGATCGAGATCGGCAACAACCACCACCTGCGCGGCACCGCCGATTTCTCGGGGCCCATCGATGCGGGCGGCCGGTTCCTCTACCGCTTCACCGCCGTCGGCCTCAGCGAGGACGGCCAGATCCGGATGACCGAGAACGAGCGGGTCGCCATCGCGCCGTCCTTCACCTGGCGCCCCGACGCCGACACCAGCCTGACGCTCCTCGGTCTCTACCAGCGGGACCCCGAGGGCAATTCCTATGGCGGCGTCCCGCCGCAGGGCACGGTGCTCGAGAACCCGCTCGGCAAGATCCCCGTCGATTTCTACGACGGCGACCCGAATTTCGAGAAATTCGACCGCCGCATGTCCTCGCTGGGCTATGCCTTCGACAAGCGCCTCAACGACGCGCTGAGCGTCCGCCTGAACGGCCGCTGGCTGCACAACGAGGTCGCCTATGACAGCATCTATGCCAACGGGCTGGCTCCCGACAATCGGACGCTGTTCCGCGGCATCGCCACCTCGCGCGAGGAGGGGGATTCCTACGCCCTGGACAACCAGGTCGAGGGGCGCTTCTCGACGGGTGCCGTCCGGCACACAGTGCTCGCCGGCTTCGACTATCAACGGCTGGACGCCAACTATGCGCCCGGCTTCGGCGTCGCGCCGTCGCTCGACATCTTCGAGCCGGTCTACGGGATCGACGTCACGCCGCCGCCGACCAACCGGACGGATGTCGAGGGCAACCAGTACGGGCTCTACTTGCAGGACCAGCTTCGGCTCGACCGCTTCATCCTGACGCTCGCGGGCCGCAGTGACTGGGTCAGGACCAAGAGGACCAACGAACTCGGCACGACCCGCCAGTCCGACGAGGCGCTGACCGGCCGCGCCGGCTTGACCTATGTCTTCGACAACGGCATCGCACCCTATGCCAGCTACGCCCAGTCCTTCACGCCGCAGAGCGGGACCGATTTCTCGGGCAGGCTCTTCGAGCCCGAGGAGGGCACCCAATACGAGATCGGCGTCAAGTACCAGCCGCCGGGGCTCAACAGCCTGTTCACGGCAGCCGTCTTCGAGATCACCCGCAGCAACCTCACGACGGCCGATCCCGACCATCCCGGCTTCTCGGTCCAGACCGGCGAGGCGCGCTCGCGCGGCGTGGAGCTCGAGGCCCGGGTGGGACTGACCCAGGGGCTCGACCTCATCGGCACCTACACCTACCTCGACACCGAGTACACCCGCGACAACGGCGGGCTGGAAGGCAAGCGGCTGGCGGCGGTGCCGCGCCACCAGGCCTCCGGCTGGGCCATGTACCGGATGCCCGAGGGCTCGGCGCTCGGCGGGCTGAGCATCGGCGGCGGCCTGCGCTACACCGGCAGCACGACGAATGACGCGAACACCTTCAAGGTGCCGTCCTTCACGCTGGTCGACGCGGCGCTCTCCTACGATCTCGGCTTGCTCTCGCCGAAGCTCGTGGGGGCCGAGGTCGCGCTGAATGCCAAGAACCTGCTCAACAACGAGCATGTGGCCTCCTGCTATTTCGGCGACTGGTGCGCCTATGGCTACGAGCGGACGGTGACCGCCGGGCTGCGCTATCGCTGGTGACGGCTTCCCCGCTCCACCCCAAGCAAGGACCACCGCCATGACCCCTGGAACCCTGCGTGGCTGGCGCCTCGTCCATCGCTGGACCAGCCTCGTCTGCTCCCTGAACCTGCTCGTGCTCTGCGTCACCGGGCTGATCCTGGTGTTCCACCACGAGATCGAACACCTCATGGGCGACGATTTCGACGCCACCGCAGCGGAGGGGCAGCCCCGCCTGCCCCTGCGTGCGCTGGCCGACGCCGCGCAGGCAACCGACCCGTCGCTTCTTCCCAAGTTCGTCTCGCTCGATCCCGAGGAGCCGGGCCTCACCTACGTCTTCGTCAGCGCTCCGGGCGTCCGGGATTTCCAGGACGGGCGCTGGGTGGCGCTGAACGGCTACACCGGTGCGACGCAGGTGGTGAAGCCGCCTGAGGAGTCCCTGACGGGCTTCTTTCTCAAGCTGCATGTCGATCTGTTCACCGGCTTCGCCGGGCAGATGTTCGTCGGCGTCATGGGCCTGCTGTTCGTCGCGAGCACCGTCAGCGGGCTGGTCGTCTACGGGCCCTTCATGAAGAAGCTGGCCTTCGGGATCCTGCGCTTCGGCCGCGGGGTGCGCATCAGCAACATCGACCTCCACAACCTCTTCGGGATCGCCACCCTGGTCTGGGCCTTCGTGGTCGGCCTGACGGGAGCGATCCTCTCCTTCTCGCCCCTGATCATCGGCTACTGGCAGGCGACGGAGCTGGCCGCGATGTCCGGCCGCCACACCGGCCCCATGGACGGCGCGACCATCACCGTCGACGCGGCGGCCGAGGCGGGCCTGGCGGCCTTTCCCGGCAAGGACCTCGCCTTCGTCGCCTATCCCGGCACCACCTATTCCAGCGATCGTCATTTCAGCGTGATGGTGCGCGGCCATACCGAGCTCACCGAGAAGATCCTCAGCGTCGCCATGGTCGACGCCCGGTCGGGTGCCGTGGTCGAGAAGGCGGACATGCCCTGGTACGTCACGGCGCTGCTGTTCTCCGGGCCCTTCCATTTCGGCGACTACGGCGGCCTGCCGCTGCAGATCATCTGGGCGCTCTTCACGGTGATCGTCGGGGCGGTGACGGTCACCGGCTTCGTGGCCTGGCTGAAGCGTCCGCGCACGCGGCGGGCCCCGATCGGGAGCCCAGCGCGCGGCGCATCGGAGAGCCAGGCATGAGCGGCGTCTGGCTCATGCCCACGGCGCTCGCCGTGCTGTCCCTCCTCGGCCTCGTCGCGGCCATCCTCGGCGATGGGTACTGGCACGGGATCTGCTGGTTCGCCCTGTCCGTCCCGCTCGTCGTCTGCGCGGCCAAGCTCCGCCGCCACTGGCCGCGCGACGCGTCGCCGGACGAGGCCGGGTAGACGGGCGGACCGCCGCGACCCACGCATCGGTGACCGGGAGCAACTCCGTCGGACGGATCGCCCGCTCGCCCGCGTTGATGGTAGAGTCCGGCGATCGATCCTCAATTCGCACGTGACGAAGCACGGAGGCGTCCCATGGTCACGCGAGGCTTCACCGGCCGTAGGCCCGCATCGGAGGTGGCGGACCGCATTCCCCCGGGCCAGTCGCTCACCGCGGACTTCCCCGTGCTCTCGGCCGGCCCGACCCCGCGGGTGTCGCTGGAGGACTGGTCGTTTACGCTGAAGGTCGGCCCGCGGCCGGTGAAGCGCTGGACCTGGGAGGCGTTCAACGCCCTGCCCCAGACCAGCGTCACCAGGGACATCCACTGCGTCACGAAATGGTCGAAGCTCGACACGCCCTGGCAGGGCGTGCTCGTCGACGACCTCCTCACCGATGCGGGGATCGAGCCCCCGACGCCCTTCACCCTTGCCCATTCCTTCGACGGCTACGCGACCAACGTGCCCGTGGCCGATCTCGTCGGCGGCAGGGCGATGGTCGCGACCCATTACGACGGCAGGCCGCTTACTCCCGATCATGGAGGCCCGGCGCGGCTCCTCGTGCCGCATCTCTACTTCTGGAAATCGGCCAAGTGGATCAACGGCCTGCAGTTCACGGAACGCGATGAGCCCGGCTTCTGGGAGCTGCGGGGCTATCACATCTACGGCGATCCCTGGCGCGAGCAGCGCTTCTCGGGCGACTGAGGGTGGACGCCGCGGCGGATGCCGGCCGTCCCGTGCCCTGGCAGGAGGCGGTGATCGAGCGGATTGCGCAGCAGACCGCGCGCGTCCGCAGCCTTTTCCTGCGCCCTCAGCACTGGCGTCCCTTCACGCCGGGCCAGCACCTCGACATCCGCCTGACGGCCCCCGACGGCTATCAAGCCCAGCGCAGCTACTCCGTCGCCTCGGCGCCGGCCGAGGAGGGCGTCTACGAGCTGGTGGTCGAACGGCTCGACGACGGCGAGGTCTCCCCGTACTTCCATGATGTCGCCGAGGCGGGCGACGCCATCGAGATCCGGGGCCCTTTCGGCGGACACTTCGCCTGGCAGGCGTCCGATGGTGGGCCGCTCCTGCTGGTCGGCGGCGGCTCGGGCGTGGCCCCGCTCCTGTCGATCCTGCGCCATCGCGCGCTCGCGGCGCCGGACGTGCCGGCGCTGCTCCTCTACGCGGCCCGCGGCTGGGACGACCTCATCGCCCGCGACGAGCTGCTGCGGCGCGACGA
Organism: Arenibaculum pallidiluteum; assembly: GCF_017355985.1. Lineage (GTDB taxonomy): Bacteria > Pseudomonadota > Alphaproteobacteria > Azospirillales > Azospirillaceae > Arenibaculum > Arenibaculum pallidiluteum. The sequence continues at coordinate 119,670 of NZ_JAFIQU010000014.1, read as the reverse complement.
GGCCGAAGCCGGTTTCGATCTCGTGCTCGCCCTTTCCCGGGACCGGCCACGCCGGCCGCAGGATGCCGGCCGGCGCGTCGATGCCGCCATGCTCGGGGACGCGCTCGCCCGCCTCGGCGGTCCCCCCCGCCTGACCTTCGTCTGCGGGGCGAACCCGTTCGTCGAGGCCGTCACCGCCCCTCTCCTCGATCTCGGCCTCGACCCCGCCACGATCCGGACCGAGCGCTTCGGTGGATAGGGGCGATGGATTGCGGCGGCGATGCCCCATTGGAACGCGTGGTAACTCTGGATGCCGCAGTGCGTCCCCGGCACGGAATGTGCCGGCCATACAAGCCTCGAGAGGTGCCGTATGGCGGTCCGAACGACCTTGTTTCAGTCAAACCGCCGCCAAGCGGTGAGCCTGCCGAAGGACGTGTTCTTTCCGAAGGGCATCAAGGAAGTCGTGATCCTGCGCGAGGGTAGCCGGCGAGTCATCGTGCCGGCCGATGCTCTCTGGGACGACTTCTTCGATCGGCCCGGGATCGGGATGCCCGAACGCTCGCAGCCAGCAGCGCAGAAGCGTGAGCCGTTCTGCTAGAGGCTGGACTCCTCCGCAGGCCCGTTCGAGCCACCGGCAGCGGCCGAACACCGTCGTATGAGTGGGCTGCGCTTTGTGCCGGCAGCGTCGGCCGGCCTCTGCCATCGAGGCCGGCCGATACCGGTGATCGCCGTGCCGGCGCGCAGCGCGCGCCGGCTCCCCGCCGCTCAGGCGGTGCGCGTCCGGCGGCGTGCCGTCACCAGCCGGTCCAGGGCGAGCATCGCGACGAGCGAGAGGCCGGCCAGGGGGAAGACGATGCCGCCGACCGCCAGGATGGCGACGACCCCGCGCAGCTTGGCCCGGTCGGCGGGCGCCGGCGGCACGCCGAGGGATCCCCGGGGACGCCGCTTCCACCACATGACCGCCCCCGAGGCCGAAAGGACGATGATCGCCAGGCAGGCCGCCAGCAGCAGGAGCTGGTTGGCCAGCCCGAACTCCCGTCCGAGATGGACGTTGATGCCCCATTCGAGGCCCCTGCCCAGCGGGCCGTAATCGGCATAGCTCATGTCGATGAGCGGGCGGCCGGAGTACTGGTCGAGATGGACGACCCGCTGGCGCGACAGGTCGTCGGGGTAGACCGAGCCGGTATAGACCCCGCGCGGGCCGCGCGGCAGGTTGACGACGTAGCCCGCGTGCAGGCCGAGGCCGTCGAGGATCGCGACGGCCCGGTCGAGGCCGATCGGCTCGCCCGTGGGGGCCGTCGATCCGGGAGGCGTCGATTCCGGCACCTTCGCCTGCTCCAGCGACCAGGTCGTCGGGGCGATGTGGTTCAGGTGCTCGTCCGACATCGGCACGGCGACCCGGACGCCCGCGGGATACCCGAAGTTTTGCCCGTTGGCCCATTCGTTGACCTTGGCGCCCCAGAGCACCGACCAGGGCATGCCGGTCGCCGCGAGGAAGACGAGGACCACTCCGACGAAGGCCCCAGTCACGGCATGGAGATCGCGCCAGAAGACCCGCCGCCGCGGGGTGCCGCGCAGGCTGACCACGCCGCCGGCCTGGCCGCGCGGCCACCAGAGATAGACGCCGGTCCCCACCAGCATGATCGACCAGGCGCCCGCGATCTCGATCATGCCCTGGGCCACCGGCCCGAGAAAGGCGAGGCTGTGGATCTCGCGCACGATCCACATGACCGTCCCCCTGTCCGGGAGGCTGCCCAGGACGCGACCGTCATAGGGGTTCAGATAGACCGCGATCCGCGCATTCCCCTCCGTCGCGACGGTGACTTCCGCCGAGCTGGCGGGCGATGACGCCGGCATGAACTTGACCGCCGTTCCCGGATGCGCCGCCAGCGCCCTCTCCACCAGGGCAATGGGCGGCAGCGGCTGAACGGCCTGCTCCCGGACCTGCTTCAGGTCCGCATGCACGAGGGTGTCGATCTCGTCGCGGAAGAGATAGAGCGCGCCCGTCGCCGCGAGGATGATCAGGAAGGGCAGGACGAGCAGCCCCGCATAGAAATGCCAGCGCCAGACGGCGCGATAGAGGTCGGACACGCTGCCCGGCGCCTGAATGGGCCGGGCCTGGTCGAGAGCCTGGGTGGACATGGCATGGACCTTCGGTAGGGCGGCATGGAAGCCGCCTGATGGCAGAGAAGCGGCAAGCCCGTTTCCGGCGCGGACGCCAGGGGAACGGGACGGAGCCGTCGTGACGAGGCGCGTGCGCCTGCCGGCGCGCGCTGAAGTCCGGGGGATGGGTGAGCAGCGACTGCGGGACGGGCGGTGAGGGCGGGTGGAACCCGCAAGCCCGCGCCGATGCGGCCTCTCAGGCCGCGGGCGGTGCCCGGGCCTGGAGCGTCGAAAGGAACCAGCCGGTGGCGACGGTCTGGCCGGCCAGGCTGGGAGCGCCATGCCGGGGCGGGGTGCCCGGCGGAACGAGAGTGATATTGGCGGGCGGAGCGGAAAGCCCCGAGAGCAGGGCCCCCAGCGGGCATCCGGATTCGGGCGCATCGGACCGTTTGCCGGCGGGCCCGCCGCCGTCCGGGACCGGCTTGCCGTCTTCTGCCGAGACGGCGCGATGGACCATGCCGTCCGGCGTGCAAAAGGGAACGAGGACCACGTTCGCCGGTCCCGCGATGGGGCACCAGGCCCAGGCGATCATCTGGCACAGGAACGCGAGCGCGCCGGCCGTAAGGCCGATGCCGCCCCGGTCCCGCCCGTGCCGCCGGAAGGTCATGCCCTGCGTCCCGCGGCGCCGGACGGCTTTGCGTCCATGGCGCCGCTCATGCCCTCAGGCCGGCGAGCCGGCGCAGCTTGCCCAGGGCGGTGTCGCGGTTCTCGGCATAGGCGATGGTGCCGGAGAAGCGGCCGTCGGCGTCCATCAGGTACACGGTCGCCGTATGGTCCATGGTGTAGCTGCCATCGCCGGTCGGCACGCGCCTGTGATAGACGCGATAGGCCTTGGCGATCCCGTCCACCTGCTCCTGCGTGCCGGTGAAGCCGCGGATGCGCGGATCGAACGCCGAGAGATACAGGGCGAGTTGCTCCGGCGTGTCGCGCTCGGGGTCGACCGACACGAAGACGAAGTTGAGCCGATCGGCATCGGGCCCCAGCTCCTGGATGGCCGTGGTCAGCTCGTGCAGCGTTGTCGGGCACACCTCGGGGCAGAAGGTGAAGCCGAAGAAGATCACCGTCGGCTTGCCGAGCAGGTCCGCCTCGGTCACGGCCGATCCCTTCTGGTCGAGCATGCGGAAGGGGCCGCCGATATCGGCCACGCCCGCGTCCCGCGCAGTGGTCCCGGGGCGCTGCCCGAGGCCGAAGGTCGCCACCACCGCGATCGCGGAGAGGACCAGAACGAAGGCGACGGCCAGGAGCGGCAGGATGGACCGGAGCTTCATGGCTGGCCTCCCGCGGCGGCGGCCCCGTGACCCGGCATGCCGCCGATCGCGGCGACGGAGAGGTCGAGCCGGAGATCGCCGGCCTTCTCGAAGGTCAGCGTCAGCGGAACCGTGGTTCCGGCCTTCAGCGAATCCCTCAGGCCGATCAGCATGAGGTGGTGGCCGCCGGGCGCGAGGGTCACCTCGCCGCCGGCCGGGACCGCGAGGCCGTCGGCCAGGGCCCGCATCTTCATGACGCCGTCGACGACGGCCATCTCGTGGACCTCGACCCTCTCGGCGATCGGCGTCGAGCCGCCGAGTATGCGATCGCCGGTGGCACCTGTGTTCCGCACGACCATGTAGCCGCCAGCGGTCGGGGCGCCCGGCGGGGTCGCGCGGGTCCAGGCCCGGTGAACCTCGATGTCCGCGGCGCGGGCATGCGCGGGGAGGGTTGCGAGCGAGGCGGCGAGGGCCGCCGCGGCGATGGGGCGTGCGATGAATCGCATGGCTGTCTCCGTGCGCCGGAGGCGCATCTGCGAGGACGTGCGCCGGAGGCGCATCTGCGAGGACGTGCGCCGAGGGCGCACCTGCGTGGCATGGATGAGAACGCGTTCGCGGCGGGACACGCCGGTCGAACGCGGATCCGCGTCGGGGATCGCCGCCGTGCCCGCCGGAACCTCGGGCGCGCAGCTCGGGCGGCGTCAGGCCGCCGTCGGCGGGGCGCGGGCCTGGAGGGTCGAGAGGAACCAGCCGGCCGCGATGCGCTCGCCGGGAAGGGCGATGCTGCCCTGCCGCACCATGGCGGCGGGCAGGACCAGAACGGCGTCGGGCGGCGGCACCGACAGGCCGGAGACCAGCGGGCACAGCGGGCAGCCGTGCCCGCCCTTGCCCGCCGGCTGCTCGCCGGACGGGGCGTCCGGGTCCACCTGAACCACGTGGTAGGTGATGCCGTCCGCCGAGCAGATCGGAACGGTTTCGGCGGCCGAAGCCGTCATGGCCGGGAACCAGGACCATGCGATCACCTGCACGAGGAAGGCGAGGGCGCCGGCCACGAGGCCGATGCAGCGCCGTCTCCGCTCCTGCCGTCCCTGGTGATCCATGATCCGTCCGATCCTGCCGCGTCACCTGCGGTTGCGGGAACCATACCGACCACTGCGAAGGAAGCGAACAGTTTTTGCGGGCGACGGGCCTTCAGACGGGGGCCTACAGGCGGGCCCGGGTGCTGCGCGGCGTGTTCAGGAGCAGGTTCGTCTCGCTGCTCGTGATCCCCGGGACCAGGCGGATCCTGCGCAGGACCGCGTCGAGTTCCGGCAGGCTGGAGGCGGACAGCTCCACGATCAGGTCCCAGCGGCCATTGGTGCTGTGGATCTCCAGGATCTCGGGAAAGCCGCTCAGGGTCCGCACGACGCGGTCGCCGGACGCTCCCTCGACCTCGATCAGCATGATCCCGCGGACTGGCGCCTCCACCGTGTCGGCGCGCAGGATCACGGTATAGCCCAGGATGACGCCGGAATCCCGCAGCCGGTCCATCCGCGCGCGCACCGTCGCCCGCGACACCCGAAGCGCCGCCGCGAGCTCGGAGATGCTGCTCCGCCCGTCATGGCGCAGCAGGGTGACCAGCCGCTCGTCGAGCGCGTCCATCTCCGTCTGCATGCCGCCTCCGCCGATCTGAGAAGCGTAACCACGCATTTTGCTAAGCCACTTCAACAATCCTGTCAAATTGGCCTGTCCAATCCGCCGCGCGCCTGTGGTCTGCTGTTGGCGGGCGGAACAGCCGAAGACACCCTCAGATGAGCCTTCGACACGTGACGCAATGCCGCCTGATCGGCGTTCCGGTGCAGGACGGCGCCGGACGTCCCGGCTGCGAGATGGGGCCGAGCGCCTTCCGTGCCGCCGGGATCGCGAAGTCCCTGGCCGATCTCGGCTACGAGGTCGCCGACCTCGGCAACGTGGCGCCGGTGCCGCTGCGGCCCATGACCCATGGCAACGGCGCGCTGAAGCTCCTTCCGGAGGTCGCGGGATGGACAGCCGCGCTGGCCCGCCACGCCTACGAGGCGAGCGCTGGCCGGGACGCCATGCCGATCTTCCTGGGCGGCGATCACTGTCTTGCCGCCGGTACCCTGACCGGGCTGGCGCTGCGGGCGGCGGAGATGCGCCGGCCGCTGTTCGTGCTTTGGCTCGACGCCCATCCCGACTTCCACACCCTGGAGACGTCGGAGACCGGCAACCTCCATGGCGTTCCCATGGCCTATGCCACCGGGCGCCCGGGCTTCGACGGCTTTTTCCCGCGGCCGCCGGCATGCCTCGATCCCGCCAATGTCTGCATGCTGGGGATCCGCAGCGTCGATCCCGCGGAGCGGCGGGCGCTCGAGCATTCCGGGATCACCGTCCACGACATGCGCCGGATCGACGAGCACGGCATCGCGCCGCTGCTGCGCCCCTTCCTGCAGCGCGTGGCGGAAGCCGACGGCCTGCTGCATGTCAGCCTGGACGTGGATTTCCTCGACCCCGGCATCGCGCCCGGCGTCGGCACCACCGTGCCCGGCGGCGCCACCTTCCGCGAGGCGCATCTCGTGATGGAGATGCTGCACGAGAGCGGGCTGGTCAGCAGCGTCGAGCTGGTGGAGCTCAACCCCTTCCTCGACGAGCGCGGGCGCACCGCGATCCTGATGGTGGACCTGCTGGCGAGCCTGATGGGCCGCCGCGTCCTGGATTATCCCACGAGGAGCTTCCGATCGTGATCCCCAACCTGAACATCGTCCCCTTCGTCAGCGTCGACCACATGATGAAGCTGGTGCTGCACATCGGGGTGGAGCGCTTCCTCACGGAGCTCGCCGACTATGTCGAGGAGGACTTCCGCCGGTGGGAGGCCTTCGACAAGACGCCCCGCCTCGCCACCCACAGCGCCGAGGGCGTCATCGAGCTGATGCCCACCAGCGACGGCCGTGTCTATGGGTTCAAATACGTCAACGGCCACCCCAAGAACGCGCGCGAGGGACGCCAGACCGTGGCGGCCTTCGGCGTGCTGTCCGATGTCGGCAACGGATACCCCGTGCTGATGTCGGAGATGACCATCCTGACGGCGCTGCGCACGGCCGCCACCTCGGCCGTGGCGGCCCGGCACCTGGCGCCGCCCGGTGCGCGGTGCATGGCGATCATCGGCAACGGCGCGCAGTCGGAGTTTCAGGCGCTCGCCTTCGGGGCCCTGCTCGGCGTGCGCAGCCTTCGGCTCTACGACATCGATCCCGGCGCGTCCGAGAAGTGCATGCGCAACCTGCGCGGCCGCGGCTTCGACATCGTCCCCTGCCGCTCGACCGAGGAGGCGGTCGAGGGCGCGGACATCATCACCACGGTCACCGCGGACAAGCAGTATGCCACGATCCTGACCGACAACATGGTCGGGGCGGGGGTGCACATCAACGCGGTCGGCGGGGACTGCCCCGGGAAGACGGAGCTGCACCGGGACATCCTGATGCGGTCCGACATCTTCGTGGAATACGCCCCCCAGACGCGGATCGAGGGCGAGATCCAGCAACTCGCATCCGACCATCCCGTGACCGAGCTCTGGAAGGTGATGACGGGCCAGGCGCCCGGCCGGCGGAGCCCGCGGCAGATCACCCTATTCGATTCCGTCGGCTTCGCGGTCGAGGACTTCTCTGCCCTGCGCTATGTCCGGGACAAGGTGGCGGGCACCGGGCTCTACGAGAACCTGGACATGCTGGCCGACCCGGACGAGCCGCGGGACCTGTTCGGGATGATCCTGCGCGCCGCCAAGCCGGCGGCTGCGCCGGCGCGGATCGCATGATGCCGGCCCGGGCGGACCGCGGTCCGCCCGGCCGCGGCCGTGCTCACGCGTCGATGCCGGCGAAGCGCACCAGCATCCGGCGCCATCCCTTCAGCTGCTGGAGGTGCCGCCCCAGCACCGCGGCCGCCTGAAGCTCGCTCGCCTCGAGGCGCGAGCGCAGGAGCGTCATGTTCCTCTCGTCGCGCAGGCGCGCCTGATCGTCGTCCTGGACCGGCGGCCGCCGCGAAGGGGCCTCGGCCTGGCGCTGGCTGCCGACGGCGCGCAGCAGGGCGGTCGCGGGATCCTCTCCGGCCTGCATCAGGCTCACCGCGCTCTCGATCAGGCTGCGCCCGCGTTCCGGAACCGTGATGCTGACCCCCGCGGAATCAGGCTCAGGGCGAGACGGCGGCCTCGGCATGGGCTTCGACGGGGCTGCGCCCTGAAGCCTGGGCTGAGCCTTGGGCGCCGTGGATGCCGCCGGCCGGGCCTGCCTGGAGCCGACGGCCTTGTTCCTGCTGTTCTTGCTCATGCTGCCCCTTGCCCATCCTGCCCGCCTCTGTGCCGGGCCGGCTCCCCGGATCGAATGCGCGTTCCAGCCGCCGACCCGTGGCCGCCGGCGGCCGCATCCGATCGTCCTGCGAGACCGCCCCGCGGTCAAATAGCCAGGCCGTGACATTCTTCCGCCGCGCGGCCAGGGATGCATGGTCTGGGGCGGATCCGCGCGATCCGGCAAGGACGCCGCAGGATCGGTCTACCGGTCCGGCGGCCGCAGGCACGATCCTGCCGACACCGTTGGAGCCGGCGGCAGCCCGGGCATCCCCGGGCAGGCCGCCGACCAAAGATGAAGGGATCATCGACATGCGCCGCTTTTCAATTCCGATGGTGCTGGCCGTGATTGCGGCCCTTTCCTCCCCGGCCGCTCATGCAAACACCCATGCCGACACCCAGCCTGCGTCCGCGGCCCCCGACCACATGCGGGAGGCGGTCGAGGAACGCAACAAGCGGGTGATCGGCGATGCCTTCGCGCGGTGGGCTGCGGGCGGTACCGGCTTCTTCGAGGAGGTCCTGGCGCCTAATGCCGCGTGGACCATCGCCGGCTCAGGCACTGCCGCGGGGACCTACCGCGGCCTCGCGGACTTCATGGAACGCGCGGTGCGGCCCTTCGCGGAACGCCTGTCCAGCCCAGTGCGGCCCGTCGTCCACGGGCTTTGGGCGGATGGCGACCATGTGATCGTGCATTGGGACGGCACGGCCACCGCACGCGACGGCCAGCCCTACCGGAACAGCTATGCCTGGATCTTCCGGCTGCGCGACGGCAAGGCTGTCGAAGTGACGGCCTATCTCGACCTCCCGGCCTATGACGACGTGATCAGACGGATCCCCTGACCGGTCTCCGCGCGCCGCGAAATCCGACGCAGCCCGCGCGGCTCCCACCGGCCGGGGCGACTTCCTGCCCCGGCCGGTGTTTCCGTCATGGAGCGAGAATCCCCTTCGCACGACGGAGGAGAGGCCATGACGACCTACATCATGCTCGCCAACTGGACGGAGCTGGGCATCCGCCAGGTGGCACGCTCACCCGATCGTCTCGATTCCGCGCGGGCCGCCCTTCGCGACATGGGCGGTGACTTCAAGGAGTTCTTCATGACGATGGGCGAGTTCGACATCGTCATCGTCTTCGAGGCACCCGACGATGCCGTCGCCGCGCGCTTCACGCTGATGCTCGGCAGCCTGGGCGCGGTGCGCACTAAGACGCTGAAGGCGTTTCCCGAGCGCGCCTTCCGCGAGATCATAGCCTCGCTGGGACAGTGAGGGTGGCGTCTCGGACGAGCGGCGAGGGCTCGCCGATGGCCCGGCCGGGCGCGTGACGATCAGATGCCCGGCCGGACCGGCGGCGCGTCCGGGAGGTCGCCGTCAGTGAGGGGGGAACCCGGTCCGGGCATCGTCGGGCCGGCCGTAACGCACCGCGCTTTCGATGCTTGACCGGCTGGTTCCGATATCGGCGAGCTCGCGGTCGTCGAACTCCGCGAGCTTCTTGATGGCCCGGCGGTTCCGGATCTCGCGGATCAGCGACAACAGGATCCCGGCCAATGCGGAGACTGCACGGCCGGGAACCCCGGGCGAGCGGTCCGCAGGCCGAGGCGTGACGATCGGGCGCCGCCCAGAAGGGGAGGGGCCTGAATGGCGGGTGCCGGAATCGGGGCTGATGAAAAGGTAGTGCATGTTCGTCTCGCGCTGCGGCAAATGATCGGTGGCACGAGGCGCAAGCCTGCCCGGGAAAGGGAAGAGATCCCGATGTCCGGGGCGCGTGCCGCGGGAGCATCCGCTCCCGCTGACCGGTGTCCATACTTGCTGGCACTCATTGCTCTGCGGTTTCAGCGCGGCGGGATCGCATTACATATCAAACCTGTCCTCGGCGACCCCGCCGCGGCGCCGCCCGCGGCGACAGCCACGGGTGGCGGACCACATCCAGCCCGTCCGGTCGAACCATGCCACCCACCCGCTCCTGCCATGCCCGGCCGCCCCCCAGCGCGGACCGTCCTCGACCACCGCGGGGCCCCCTGGCACCGCTACGGCGATCGAGACCGACAGGGAAGGCGAAGGGGCATTCGCGATGCCGCCGTGCCGGCACTCGCCCCCTCGGGGCGACCCCATGAGCCAGAAGCACATCCTCGTCGTCGACGACGACCACGCGATGCGCGATCTGATCGCCGATTTCCTCGCGAGCCATGCCTTCCAGGTGAGCACCGCGCCTGACGGGGCCGCGATGACCCGGATCCTGAAGGCGCGGCCCGTCGATCTGGTGGTGCTCGACCTCCAGCTCGCGCGGGAGGACGGGCTCGACCTGTTGCGCGACATCCTGGCCGAGGCCTATGCCCCCGTCATCATCGTCACCGGCCACAGGAGCGAAGAGGCGGACAAGGTGCTCGGCCTCGAGCTCGGAGCCGAGGACTACATGACCAAGCCCCTGAGCCTGCGCGAGCTTCTGGCCCGGGTCCGCATGGTGCTGCGGCGGGCCGAGCAGCCGGAGCGTCCGCCGCGCGGGCGCGAGCCGCGCGTGCGCTACACGTTCGCCGGGTGGGAGCTGGACACGCGCGGCCGAAGCCTCATGGCGTCGAGCCGGGAGGTGGTCAGGCTCACGGCGGCGGAGTTCAACCTGCTGGTCGCCCTCCTGAGGGCGCCGCGGCAGGTGCTGACGCGCGAGCAGCTGATCACGGCCAGCCGCGTGCATGCCGAGGAGGTCAATGACCGCAGCATCGACGTTCTGATTCTCCGCCTGCGCCGGAAGCTCGAGGTCGACCCCACCGATCCCCGGATCATCCGGACCGAGCGGGGCGCCGGATACATGCTGGGCGTTCCCGTCGAGACCATCCGAGGGCCGGGCTGAAGCCCGGGCCGAAATACCGGCTTCAGCCCGGAAGCGCCGTCGAACGGTTCGCTTTGTAACCCAATGCCGCCCGCCTGACATGCGCGAGTAATCGGGAGCGGCAATGCTCGTCGCTTCGCGGGGGGCGCACTGCGGTCGTGCGGAGTCATGACCGGCATGGCCGCGGGCCCCGGCGCATGCAGCCAGTGGCGAGATAGAAAATGTCCATGACCATTCAGGACGACTGGAGCGCTTCGATCCCGATCGGGGAAATCAACGTCGCGCAGCCCCCGTTGTTTGAGCGAGGCCTGGGAGGGGAGCTGTTGCGCCGGCTCCGCCACGAGGCGCCGGTTCATTACTGCGCCGCCAGCGAATTCGGCCCGTACTGGTCGGTCACGAGATACGACGACATCAAGTCCATCGAGATGGACCATGAGAACTTCTCGTCGGATCATGCCCTCGGCGGCATCTCGATCTCGGGCGAGCCCGGAAGGCCCGACGTGCTCCCGATGTTCATCTCCATGGACCCGCCCCGCCATTCCCAGCAGCGCCGGGCCGTCATGCCGGCCTTTTCTCCGGACAGGCTCAGGCAGCTTTCCGACATGATCCGCTCGCAGTGCGAGGCCATTCTCGATGCGCTTCCGATCGGATCGGAGTTCGACTGGGTCGACAGGGTGTCGATCGAGCTGACGGCCTCGACGCTCGCGATGATCCTCGGCTTTCCGCAGGAGGAGCGCCGGCAGCTCATCTACTGGTCGCGGATGATGACCGCCCTGCCCGGAGGCCCGATCGTCGCGACGATGGAGGAGAAGATCCGCATCCTGCGCGAGTGCTTCGACCGCTTCACCGGAATCTGGCACGAGCGGCGCGGCAGCGAACCGACGGGCGACCTGATCTCGCTGCTCGCCCATGGCGAGACGACCGGATCCATGCCGCTGAACGAGGTCCACGGCAATGTGATGCTCCTGATCGTCGCCGGCAACGACACCACCCGCAACAGCATCAGCGGCAGCGTCATCGCGCTCGACAGCCATCCCGACGAATACGCGAAGCTCCGCAACGACCCTCAGCTCGTGCGCGGCCTTCCCGCCGAGGTCATCCGCTGGCAGACGCCGGTCGCGCATATGCGGCGCACGGCGACCAGGGACGTCGTGCTGCGGAACCACCAGATCCACCGCGGAGACAAGGTCGTCCTCTGGTATCTCTCGGCGAACCGCGACGAAGCCGTGTTCGAGGACCCGGACAGGTTCTGGCTCGAGCGGCCCAACGCCGCGCGGCACCTGTCCTTCGGCCACGGGATCCACCGCTGCATCGGCTCGCGCCTCGCCGAGATGCAGGTGCAGATCCTGTGGGAGGGGATCCTGCGCCGCTTCCCGTCGATCGAGGTCGCCGGCGAGCCGACGCGGACCTATTCGACCTTCATCAACGGATACGACAGCCTGCCGGTCCGGATCCCCTCCCGATACTCCAACTGACCGGCATCCCAACCGAGGGTGGCGGCCACGAGATGCGATCCCGCATCGGCCGGGAATGGCAGGGACCCGGCCGCAGGGGACGGCGGTGCCGGCGCGGGATCGCGCGAATGTATCCGGCACCGCCCGGTCCGGCGTCATACGGCATCGGCACCGGCAAGGCGTGATCCCGTCGAGCCGGACCGCCGCCGGCGGGCCCCGCCGGATCCCCACCGAATCCCAATCCTGCGAATCTCCAGCACCAGAGGACTCCATGAAGCTGCCGATCGGCAAGGAGGCCGTCGTCATCGGGGCGGGCATCGCCGGGCTCTGCGTCGCCCGGACGCTGGCCGACTTCTTCGAAAAGGTGACCGTTCTCGATCGCGACGAAAGGCCGGAGGACGCGCGTCCACGGCCGGGGGTGCCGCAGGGCCGACATCCGCACGTCCTGATGTGCGGCGGGCTGATGGCCCTTTCAGACCTGCTGCCCGGCTTCGAGCGCGACCTGCGCGCCGCCGGCGCGGCCCCTCTCTGCTGCGGCCGGGACATGCGGTGGGAGATCCCGGATATCGGCGTCCTCCCGAAACGGGATCTCGGTCTGTCGACCTTCGCGATGACCCGCCCCCTGCTCGAGCAGGTGCTGTACAGGCGGATCTCGGGCCGAGCCAATGTCGAGTTCCGCCACGGAGCCCGCGCCGCCGCGATCCTCGTCTCCCGGGACGGTGCGACGGCCACCGGGGTACGCTGCGTCAGGGCGGACGGCGAAGTCCTGGAACTCGCGGCCGACCTCGTGGTCGATGCGTCCGGCCAGGCTGCCCCCACGCTGGCCTGCCTGCAGGCGACGGGCCGCGGCGCCCCGACCCGGACTGCCATCGGCGTCGACCTCGGCTACTCCACCGGCGTGTTCTCGATTCCGTCCTCCGTCGAGCTCGGCTTCGGTGCGCTGATCACGCTGCCGCGGGCGCCGGAGAGCAGCAGGACCGGTTACATGCTCCGCATCGGACCGACGAGCTGGCAGGTCCTGCTCGTCGGTCGCGGGGACGACCGGCCGCCCGGCGATCTTGCATCTTTCCTTGCCTATGCAAGCACCCTCGCGTCGCCAACCATCGCGAACGCGCTGCAGGGCGCGTTCGCTCACTCGGAGATCGTGCGCTTCGGCTTCCGCGAGAGCGTCTGGCGGCGCTTCGAGCAGCCGGGCCTGCTGCCGCGCCGCCTGCTTCCGATCGGAGACGCCATGTGCCGCCTGAACCCCGTCTACGGCCATGGCATGAGCGTCGCCGCGCAGGAGGCGATGCTGCTCGACCGGGTCCTGTGGGAGCATTCCCGGCGAGGGCTGTCGGTCGAGGCGGCCGTCGCGAACTTCCTTGCCTGCGCTGCAGACCTGATCGCGGTGCCGTGGGCGCTGTCGACGATACCCGACTTCGTATATCCCCAGACCCGCGGGGAGCGTCCACCCAATCTGGAAGACGAACTCCGCTCGCAGGCCGAGGCTTTCCGGCGCGCCATGCACGATCCCGTGATCCATCGGCAGCTCGTCGGAACCTTGCATCTCGTCAAGGCGGGCCTCACCGCGGGAACGGGCTATCCGGCATGACGGCCGCCGCATTCCCGGGCGGGGCTGGCGATTGAGAACGAAGAGAGAACATGATAGGCTGCGCACATTGCCTGAAAGGCAAATTCCGTCCGGGAAAGCCGGATGCGGGAGCGGGAGCCCATCATGTTCGATCCAGCGGTTCGGCAGGCGCGCGAGCGGGTGAACGGCCTGCTGATCTCGGGAAGGCGTCCCGCGGACTGGACCGATCACGACATCCGGGCGCTGCTCGAGATCCGCGAGGATCTCGCCGGACGCATGGCGCAGGGGCACGCACCCGAGGGCGAGCGGGAGCTTCATCGCGCCATGCAGCTCGTGAACGCGATGCTTGCCGCGGTCAGCGCCCGCGTCGCGAAAGTGGCGGCGATCCGCCTGGTGAAGGGCCGGCCGTCGGATTCGCCGGCGGGACCGGGCAGGTCCGCGGCGGCGGGAGTCGCGACGCTTGCGGAGGTTTGGTGACGTCCATCGTGGCGTCAGTGCCAAGTCGCGCTTTCAGTCGCCTTCCCCACGGACCGAGGGAAGCAGCACCCGCTGATAGAAATAGCCGATGGCGACCAGGCTCACGCCCAGGCCGAGGAAGGACGCGACGCGGTAGAAGCCTTCCAGGTCGTTCATGTCGCTGAGGAAGACCTTGGCGACCACCGCGAGCACCAGCGCGAGCGCGGCATGCCGGACCCAGCCCCAGCCGAGGCGGAGGGAGGCCACGAGCAGCGCCAGGGCGAACAGCAGAAACCCGGCGGAGTAGCTGTACCATTCGGCATCCGTCATGACGCCGCCGGACAGCACGGGCCCCTGGAACGCCCGCCGGATCTCCAGGGCCAGGTTCAGCGCGAACAGCGCGGCGGGCAGCAGCGGCAGGACCTGCCGCAGGCGTGCGGGGCGCGGTGGGTCCAGCCAGAGATAGGCCACCCCCAGCAGGCCCGGCAGGCCATAGGCGAGGAGAAGGCGGTTCATCACGGGCCAGTCGCCGACGGGTTCGATGGTCCAGAGCGGGTTCAGCTCCAGCATGTGCAGCGCCACGACCTGCGCCGCTGCCAGGATCGTCAGGACCCGACGCCCCCACACCGCCACCAGGCGCGCGTTCCAGCGCGGGTCGATGGCCAGCAGCACGGCCAGCCCGAGCCACGACAAGGTGTGAAGGGCCGTCTCGGCCAGGGTCGACGGCGCTTCCGCCAGGCTGCCGGCCATCCAGTGATGGATGCCGAGCGAGATCATCAGGACGGTGAAGATCAGCCCGCCTGCCTCCAGCACCATGACCGTGAGATCGTCGCCACGCCCATCCGGCGCCCCGCGCATCCAGTGCGCGGCGATCAGGAAGCCGGCGGCCGGCAACCCGTAGCCATAGAAGATCCAGGCCAGGCCTTCGTAGTCGAGCACATAGGGGTTGATGACCAGGCGGACCAGCACGGCGCCGGCCACCAGCAGGGCCACGCCACGCAGCGCGCGGAGGTTCAGCTGGCGCTCGAGCCAGGCGAGCACCGGCACCTGAAGTGACAGCGCCACCGTCAGCCATGCCTCGCGCAGGATCATGGTCGCGCCCAGCGAGATTGCGCCGACCGCGCCTGCCGCGAAGGCCGCCATGCCCAGCGAGGCGCCCGGCCGGTGGCGATGCCGCCCCAGCGCTGCCGTGGCGCCGACCAGCAATGCCGCCAGGCCGAGCGCCGCCGCCGGCCAGGCGGCGGCAGTGTAAGGCGGCTCGACCAGCGCATAGGCAAGAGCCAGCAGCCCCAGGGGCGTCACTGCCGAGAGCGACGCCCACAGGGCAAGCCGCCGCACCTGCCACAGCACGATGAACGCGCCGATCCCGAACAATGCCGCGAAGCCGCCCGTCACCCACAGGAAGCGAAGGACTTCGCCGGGCAGGCCATCGGTCACCGCCGGCAGGAGCGGTTGCCCCTCCGCGCTCAGGACAGGCGGCTGGTCCGGCACGACGGGCAGATTCCAGGGCGTCAGCGCCGCTGCCACGACAAGGGCGGCGGTCCAGGCAATTCCTGCCAGCCGCTCCACCTGCCGCGCGACGACCAGAGACATCAGCGCGAACAGTCCCATCAGGGTGAGCGATACGCCGCCGTGCCCGTCCATCCAGACATTTCCGGCAGCCAGGGCCCCGAGCACCCGCATGGCCGTCATCGCCAGCCGGTCGGCGGGGTGGCGGCGGCGGCGCAGTGCCCAGGTGGGCAGCGCCGCGCGCCACCCGGAGACCGGCCGTGCCTCCTCGTGCTCGGTTTCGTTCCATTCGCCGAGCGCCGCGGGCATCAGGAACAGGGCGGCCGCGAGCACCAGGTAAAGGCCGACGGGCAGCGCGTCGCCGTCCTTCCAGGCATCGACGAACCACAGCAGCGGCCATAGCGCTGCCCCGGCCAGCGTTCCCCAGCCGAGCCAGCCCCACCTGCGCCACCGGACCAAGGCCATCGCGGCCGCAGACAGCGCCAGCAGATAGGGGAACAGGCCCCAGGCCATCGGGTCGTCCGAAGGCACCAGCAGCGGGGTCACGAAGCCGGCGAGCAGCCCCAGAGCGGCGATGAACGGACCCTGCAGGAGAGAAAGCCCCATGCCGGTCAGCGACAGCGCCGCAAGCAGCGCGAATGCGACCAGCGGCGGGAAGAGCTCGAACAATGCAAAGCCGCCATAGACGCTTGCGAAGGCCGCGAAAAGCCCCGCCCCGGTCAAGGCCGGAGGTACGTAGTCGGGGCGCACGGCGGCGATGGCGCGCTGGTCCGGCTGGCGCCGCAGCCATTCGCCGCCGGCTATCAGCCCGGCTCCGGCCAGCATGCCCAGTGCGATGCGGACGCCTGGCCCCAGCCAGCCCTGGTCGACCGACATCTTGACGAAGAAGGCGGCGGCAAGCGCCATGGTGGCGCCGCCGAGCCAGATCAGCCAGCGCGAGGCCAGCGCCTCCTCCAGCTCGCGCCAGCGGGATCGGACGGTTTCCGGCGCCAGCAGGGGAGGCGCTTGCGCAGCCATGGCAGGGACGTGTTCCGGTACCGGTTCGGCCGGTGCCATCTCCACGGCGGGGGTGGGAGCAGGATCGGAGCTCGGCACCTGGCCAGCCGTCAGGCGAGCGAGCGCCTGCCGCAACTCGCCGATCTCGCGCGCCTGCCCCTTCAGGCGCCTGTCGATGCGGTAATAGGCGGCAGCGACCAGCGCCACGAACAGCAGGAATTCCATGGCGCCTCCGCCCCCTCTTTCTCGCTCGCCTCAGCGGCTCGGCCAGTTCCAGCGCGGCATCCCGGCATCGGGCATGCTCGTCTCTCCGAGGCTCTTTTCCAGACGGACTTCCCGGCAGTCGTCGCCGTCACGCAGAGCCCTCAGCAGGTCCTCGTTGTGGCTGACGAGAACGATCTGACAACGCTGGGCAGCCAGGGCGAGGAGGCGGGCCAGAGACGGCATCAGGGACGGGTGGAGGCTCGCTTCCGGCTCGTTCAGCACCATCAGCTCGGGCGGGCGCGGCGACAGAAGCGCGGCCATGAGCAGCAGGTAGCGGAGCGTGCCATCGGAAAGCTCGGCCGCGCGCAAGGGACGGAGGAGCCCGTGCTGATGCAGAAGGAGACCGCCATAGTCGCCGTCCTCGACTTCGAGGTGGCAGCCGGGGAAGGCCTGCTCGACGGCATCGCGGAGGGCGGAACGGTCGCCGATCGCGCGGATGGTGGCGATCGCGGCCGCGAGGTCGGCGCCGTTGCTGGCAAGCACCGGCGTGTAGGTCATCACCTGGGGGCGCCGCGCCGGTGCTTCCGGGTCGGTGCGGAGCGAATCGTAGAAGCGCCAGTCCCGCATCCGTTCGCGCATCGCAAGAAGCTCGGCACCATCATCGGGATCAGCACAGTGCGTCACCATCGAATCGAATGGTGAAAGGCTCTCCGTCGCCTCGCGCCACTCATGGGTCCGCGAGGAGCGGAGCCGGACGAAGGACCCGCGGCGCTCGGCGAACATCGTGGTGCGGCCGAGGACCTCGCCGGTCCACATCGCCTCGACCTTGATGGCGGGGTCGCGTGGAAACGGGTTGCCGGGGGGCGGGATGCCGAGGTCGACGGCGTAGCCGAATTCGTCGCCGGAAAAGCCGAGCTTCAGGCTGATCGGTCCCTTGCGCACCGTGCCCTGGATGGGATCGCTCCCCGAGCGCATGGACCGGCTGAACCTCTCCGGACCCGCCCAGAGCGTGGAAGACAGCCCGCCCTCGGCGGCAAGCGTCGCGACCAGCCTGCCCTGCGCGGTTTCCGCCAGAAGCCGGAGCGACCGGTAGAGGCTGGTCTTGCCGCTGCCATTGGCGCCCGTGATGATCGTCAGGGCTCCCAGGGGAACCACGAGCTCGCGCAGCGACCGGTAGCCGGAGACGGCAAGCGTCGTGATCAAGTCCGTACTCCCTGCGGCGACGGTCCTGTCGCATCGAGCCGCGGCAGGCTTCCGGGCCGATGGCCGCACCATATCCATCCGTCGCCCCTCTCAGGCCCCGGGCGCGATGTCTGGCGGCGCGGGATTGTCGCAGAAGACCTTGCCGACCTCCATGCCGAGATCGCCGGCTTCGGCCGCCCGGTCCGGCCGGGTGGCCGCGCGGCCGGACCGGACGATGCTAGAGGCGCCGCGTCTCGCCGCGGAGCGGATCTCCCTTCAGCGCGGTGGCCGTCAGCAGGTTTGTCTCCTGCGGATAGTCGGTGGGCAGGCTGTGGCGCAGGCCCTCCGCCAGCCGGCCGGCCTCCCGCGCCAGATGCAGGACGAACGCTTGGCTGTGCTCGGGCGTCGTGCCCGGGGCGTAGCCCATGCTGAGAGAGTCGAATGCCAGCGCCGCGCCGAGGGTCGGCATGTGGCGGGCGAGCGACCACAGCGGGCCCAGCATCTGGCCGCGCGCCAGGTCCAGCGCCTCCTCGCTCCCCGTCCGGTACGAGATGTCGAGCAGGCACAGCGTGATCCAGTAGTGGAGATTGCCGAGCCAGGCGAGCCCCTGCGCCTCGGCATCGCGGATCTGGCCGACATGGCCGAGGAAGGCGGTCGGCGCGACCGGCAGCGGATGGGCGGGGTAGAGCGGGTCGGCCGGATCCCGGTCCCAGACGCGCTCGACGCCGCCGAAGCCGGCATGCCGTCCCATGAAGAGGCTCCGGAAGAAGGCGTAGTGCTCGATCTCGCCCTCGTCGGAGATCCGGGCGAGCTCATCGAGCCAGGCGTCGCGCCCGGCCACCCGTTCCGCCGGCAGTTCCTTCAGCACGTCCATGAGCGTGCCGTAGAGGCCGCCGATATGGTTGGGCCGGACCCCGGCGCCGAGGAAGGCGTCGATATCGCGCCGGAAGCGCGCTTCCTCCTCGGGCCCGGCGCCGACCGGAGCGAAGTCTGCCGGCGCCTCGCAGTAGACGTACTTGGCGAGGCTGGCCCGGCTCAGCGGCTCCAGCACGAAGGGGAAGGGATATATGTCGGGCTCGTAGGGGAAGTCCTGGCGCTCCAGGTGCGGCGAGGCCCCGATCTCGACCAGCAGCCGGTTGACTGCGCCGAGGTGCTGCATCTCCTGCACGGCCACGCCCAGCAGCGTTTCCGCATTGGGATCGCCGTGGCCGACGATGCCCTGGTAGGCCGGACGGACCGAGAACGCGGCATAGAGATACTGGACCATCAGCGCATGCTCGATCTCCGCCGCCTCTCGGAGCAGGCGGACCAGCTCGAGGTAGGGGTCGGCGAAGTCGCGGACCAGCATCCGCGGCATGGCGGACCGGGCATGCCCGGGGGGTGGGCCGGGCGGCTGGCCGTCCGCGGCCAGGGCCGCGGCGGGTCCCCGGGTCCCCGACCCGATGAGGATGCAGGCGACGGGCACGGAGACCCCCTGCCTCACGATCCCCCGCAGCAGCGCCCGGCGCCTTGCGTCCGGCATGTCGTCCCGCGTCGGCACCAGGGCGCGGAAGGTACGGCTGTGTCCATGAAATGGAAGCATCTTCGGGCCTCGCTCATGTAATCAGGGGCACGTGTTTAGCGGCATGGGCGACGTGTTCTTGCGATCCTGCTCTCCGGCAGCGGCGAATGACTTGCTGTCTTGGGATGATTTTTAGGTTCGATCCGCATCCGGCGATGTGGCGAATCCCACCCGGAATTGCGGATGGTGCGGAGTCATCGGCGGGGTGGACGCCGTGTGGCTGCAACGCAGGCAGCCGGCTTCGTCCGCGGTGATCCGCAGGCCCGGATGGTCGGGGTTGAAGGGAGCCCAGCGCTTGGTCACTATCGCACTGGCAAAGAGGAGCGTTCACAGACCGAGGATCGGCCTCGGGGTGCCGGCGAATGCGTGATGTCAATCGTAGGAACGAATGACCGGCCGCGATGTCCTGATCGTTCTTGTGCTTCTGGCTGCGGCGCTGGCTACCGGCTGGCCGCATTTCCGCGATACCAATATCGGCCGGCTTCTGTCCGGCCGTTGCGAGCATATCCGCGGCGGCAAATCCTTCCAGTGCCTGGACCAGCCGGATGCATGGCGAAGGTGAGCGGCCGAACCCGGCACTGCTCGTGGGGAGGGGTGCGGCCCGACGGCCAGTCCAAGCTGGGGCGCATGCCGAAGGAGGTGTGGCCTGCGCGAAGCGCCAGGCCACACCTCGATACAGCGAAACAGCCGAGAGGCCGCCCGAAGCATGACTGCTTCCGCCTCCCGTCAGCCGAGGACGGCGGGCTTCAGGACGTCCTCGCACCACTGGCGGAAGGTCGTGGGGGTGCAGGCTTGCGGCGTGCGCGGCTCGGTGCGGTCGAGGCCGGCATCCTTGGCCCTCATCATGTGGGCCATGGCCTCCGGCATGCCGCGCTCGACCAGCCTGGCCTTGTAGGCCTCGAACGGGATCTGCTGGAAGCGCACGGGCCTTTTCAGCACCTCCGACATGGTCCCGGGCATGCCGTCGAAGGACAGGTCTCGAGGCCCAGCACCGGGACGGTTCCCGACCCGCTCCAGGTGGGATCCAGGAGCAGCCCGGCGGCGCCAGCCGCGATGTCGCGCGTCGCGCAGGTCGGCAGCCTGAGATCCCGCGCGATCGGCGAGAAGAAGACGCCCTGGCTCCTGATGGGTTCCACCTGACGCAGGAGGTTGTCCGTGAACGACGGTATCCCCAGCGCCCGGAAGCCCACGCCGGTGCCCGCGATCAGATCCTCCATCGCCAGCGCCGCCGAGACCAGCCCGGCATGCCGGGCCACCCGCGGCCGATGGCCGAGACCGCGACCACCCGCTTCACCCCGCGCTTCCGGATCGCCTCGCAGGCGGGTCGGGTGAAGTCCAGATTGGCGGCATCGAGGCTGTGCGCGCCAGGGATCGGAGGCACGAGCCAGAACACGGCGTCCACGAACGCCCGGTCGGCGACGTCGGCGTCGCCGTGCGAGCCCTGAACGACGTCGATGCGCCCGCGCGTCTCGGCCGGAAGGCCAGGGGAATCAAGCCTGGAGGGATCGCGCGTGATCACGCGGAAGGGCGCGCCGCCTTCGAAGAATGGTCCCGAGGACTTTCCGGCCGATGCTGCCGGTGGGCGTGGTGAGGACGATCATGGAATGCTTGCTCCGGGTGTCCCGTGGCGGCCGCTGCGGCGTGTTCGCAGGCTACGAACCGGCCGGCGGCCCTGCGATCCAGGAAAGTCCGGCTTCCATGCGCGATCGTCCGGATCGACAGCGGTCCGGTCCAGGCGCGGCCCCGAGCAGCGGCGATACCTCAGCCATGCTCCGCCCCGAGCCGCGCCGTGCCGAACCGGTCCGCCATCCGGCGGCAGATCACGTAGAAGGTTGGGGTGAAGATCAGCCCGAACAGCGTGACGCCCAGCATGCCGGCGAAGACCACGACGCCGAGGACCTGGCGCAGCTCCGCCCCGGCCCCCGTGGCGAAGACCAGCGGCACCACGCCGAGGATGAAGGCGAGCGAGGTCATGACGATCGGACGCAGGCGCACGCGGGCGGCCTCGGTGGCGGCCTCCGCCGGGCTCGCCCCGTCCTCCTCGCGCTGGCGGGCGAACTCGACGATCAGGATGGCGTTCTTGGCGGCGAGACCGATCAGCACCACGAAGCCGATCTGCGAGAGGATGTTCACGTCCATTGACATGACCAGGATGCCGCTCACCGCCGCGAGCAGGCACAGCGGCACGATCAGCATGACCGAGAGCGGAAGCGCCCAGCTCTCGTACTGCGCGGCGAGCAGCAGGAAGACGAAGACGATCGAGGCCGCGAAGACCATCAGGCCGGACCCGCCGGCGAGCCGCTCCTGCAGGGCGAGCTCGGTCCATTCGAAGCCGTAGCCCTCGGGCAGCGTCTCGGCGGCGATCCGCTCCATGCGGTCGAGCGCGGCGCCGGTCGAGGCGCCCGGCGCGGCAGCCCCCTGCACCTCGCCGGCCGCCGCGAGATTGTAGCGTGGCACCCGGTAGGGACCCGTGCGCTCCTCGAAGGTCGCGACGGAGCTCAGCGGGACCATGGCGCCGCTGTCGCTGCGGGTCCTGAAGCCGGCGATCACTTCCGGATCCTGCCGGAACGCGCCGTCCGCCTGGGCGCGCACCTGGAAGGTCCGGCCCAGCAGGTTGAAGTCGTTCACGTAGGACGAGCCGAGATAGACCTCGAGCGTCTCGAACACCCGGCTCACCGGCACGCCGAGCATCTCCGCCTTCGTCCGGTCGATGTCGGCATAGAGCTTCGGCGTCGCGGTGCTGAACGGCGTGAAGACCCGGACCAGCTCCGGATGGCGCGCGGCCTCCGCCACGACGGCGCGCAGCACGGATTCCAGCTCGGCAGGGGATGCGCCGTTCCGGTCCTGCACCATCATCTTGAAGCCGCCGGCATTGCCCATGCCCCGCACGGAGGGCGGCTTGATCGGGATCAGGCGCGCCTCGGCGAGGTCGGCCGTCCGCCGGGCCATCGCCGCCATGATGGCATCGACGCCGAGGTTCCGCGCCGCCCGCTCGGCGAAGGGTTCCAGGGTCACGAAGGCGACGCCGCTGCTGGGGGCGTTGGTGAAGGTCGCGCCGTCGAGCCCGGCCACCGCGATCACATGCTCCACCCCGTCCATCTCCATCAGCCGGTTCGACAGATCGGTCATGACGGCTTCCGTGCGCGACAGCGACGCGCCGGGGGGAAGCTGGACGGAGGTGATGAAGTATCCCTGGTCCAGCTCGGGGATGAAGCCGCGCGGCGTGCGCTCGAGCTGGAAAGCCGTGAGGGCCAGCAGTCCCGCATAGGGAAGCAGCGTCAGCGCGCCGAGCCGCACGACCCGCCGGGTGATCCCGCCATATCCCCGCGAGACGCGCTCGAAGCCGCCGTTGAAGGCCGAGAAGCCGCGCTCGATCCAGCCGAGCGGCCCCCGCCGGCGGCGGGCCTCCGGCGCGTGCGGCCGCAGCAGCAGCGCCCCGAGCGCCGGGCTGAGCGTCAGCGACACGAAGGCCGAGATGATGGTTGAGGCGGCGATGGTCACGGCGAACTGCCGGAAGAACTGCCCGGTGATTCCCGGCACCAGCGCCGCGGGGATGAAGACGGCCGAGAGCACGAGCGCGATCGCGACCAGCGCCGTCGATATCTCGTCCATGGAGCGGTGTGCGGCCTCCCGCGGAGGTACGCCGCGGCGCAGATGCCGCTCGATGTTCTCGACCACCACGATGGCGTCGTCCACGACGATGCCGATCGCCAGCACAAGGCCGAGCAGGGTCAGGTTGTTCAGGGAATAGCCCAGCGCGGCCATCACGGCGAATGTCCCGATCAGCGAGATCGGGATGGCGAGGATGGGGATCACCGCGGCGCGCCATGTCTGCAGGAAGAGCACCACGACGACGACGACCAGGAGGATCGCCTCGCCCAGGGTCCTGTAGACCTCGCTGACGGATTCGTCGATGAACTGCGTCGGGTTGAAGGGGATGTCGTAGGCGACGCCTG
This sequence comes from Arenibaculum pallidiluteum, assembly GCF_017355985.1. Lineage (GTDB taxonomy): Bacteria > Pseudomonadota > Alphaproteobacteria > Azospirillales > Azospirillaceae > Arenibaculum > Arenibaculum pallidiluteum. Next base: position 96,245 of record NZ_JAFIQU010000014.1, on the reverse strand, counting down.
CCGGGAGGCGCTCCCCGAGCCGGCGCATCTCCGCGGCGACGCGCTCCGCCGTCTCCAGCGCGTTGGAGCCAGGCTGCTGGAACACCTGGACCGGCTGGGCCGGCCGGCCATCGAAATTGGCGCCGGCGCGATAGGTCTGCGCGGTCAGCTCGACCCGTGCGATGTCGCGCACCCGGGTGACGCGCCCGTCGGCGTCGGTGCGCACGACGATGTCCTCGAACTGCGCGGGGTCGGACAGGCGCCCGAGCGTCTCGACATTGAGCTGGAACGCGCCGTCCGTCGGCACCGGGGGCTGGTTCATCACGCCGGATGCGACCTGAACGTTCTGCGCGCGCAGCGCCTCCACCACTTCTCCGGCCGTCAGGTTGCGCGCGGCGACGCGGTCGGGATCCAGCCAGATCACCATCGCGTAGTCGCGAGAGGCCGGCATGCGCACGTCGCCGGCCCCCGGCACGCGCAGCAGCGCGTCGCGGACCTGCAGCGTCACGTAGTTGGCGAGATAGAGCTGGTCGCGCGAATTGTCCGGCGAGAAGAGCTGGAGCACCATCAGGATGTCCGGCGACGACTTGCGCACGGTGACACCAAGGCGGCGCACCTCCTCGGGAAGGCGCGGCTCCGCGACGGAGAGGCGATTCTGCACCAGCACCTGGGCCTCGTCGACATCGGTGCCGAGCGTGAAGGCGATGGTGATGGAGAGCTGGCCGTCCCCGGTCGCCTGCGAGGACATGTAGAGCATGTTCTCGACGCCATTGATCTCCTGCTCGATCGGCGCGGCGACCGTGTTGCTGACGACCTCGGCCGAAGCGCCGGGGTACTGCGCGTTCACGACCACCGTGGGCGGCGCGATCTCGGGATACTGCGCCACGGGCAGGGTGACGTAGCCGGCGAGGCCGACCAGCACGATCAGGACCGACAGCACCGTCGCGAAGATCGGCCGGTCGATGCAGAAATGGGCAAGGCGCATCGGCTGACTCCTCAGCTTCCGGTCCGGGGGGCGGCGCCGGGCGCGGCCGCGCGCGCCTCGCCTTCGGCGGGCTGCGCCGTCACCTTCTGTCCCGGCCGGGCGCGCAGCAGGCCGTTGACGATGACCCGGTCGTCGGGGCCGATGCCGCTGCGCACGATGCGCGTGCCGTCGGGCTGCCGCGGGCCGAGCGTCACCCTGGAGGAGCGCACCGTCCCCTCCGCATCGACGGTCAGCACCACGCGGTCGGCCTGGTCGGTCAGCAGAGCCGCTTCGGGAACCAGCATCGCCTGGTAGCTGCCGGAGAAGGGCAGGCGCACGCGCCCGAACTGGCCAGGCGTGACGAGCCCCTCGGCATTGGAGATGCGAGCGCGGGCGCGGATCGTTCCGGCCCCGGCCTCGATCCTGTTGTCGACGAAATCGATGACGCCCCGGTGGGGCCAGTCCCCGTTCCCCTGGGCCCGCGCCTCGACCGGGATCTGCCGCCCGTTGAGGACCGGGAGCGTTCCCTGGCGCGCGGCCTCCTGATAGGCCAGCATGTCCTGCTCGCTGATATCGAAGACGAAGTAGACGGGATCGAGCGCGACCAGCGTGGTGAGCATCGCCCCGTCCGTGACGAGGGCGCCGACATCGAGGCGGCGGTTCGACACGCGCCCGGTGAACGGGGCGCGGACCTCGGTGAAGCCGAGATCGATCTCGGCGCGGTTCACCGACGCCTCGGCGAGCGCGCGGGCGGCATCGGCCGCCTTCTTCTGCTGCCGGCGCTGGTCGAGCGTCGCCCGCGAGGCGGCGCTGGTGCTGACGAGCTGCTCGGCGCGGCTGAGCTCGAGATCGGCGAGCTCGACCTGGGCGGCGGCGCTGGCGAGCTGCGCGCGCGCCTCGGCCAGCGCCGCGCGGAAGGGGCGCGGATCGATCGTGAAGAGGAGCTGTCCGGCCTGGACGAGGTCGCCGTCCGAGAACGTGATGGTCTGCAGGTGTCCGGACACGCGGGCGCGGATCTCGACCGCGGCGCTCGGCTCGAAGCGGCCGGCGAACTCGCGCCGTTCAACGATCTCGCGGGTGACCGGGCGCGCCACGACGACGGCCGGTGGCCCCGGCGGCCGCACCTGGGCCTGCGCCTGCGGCGGCGCTGCACCGAAGCTCCGCCACAGGAGCCCGGATCCGGCGAGCGAGACCACGGCAAGGACCGCACCGACGATGCGCATTGAATGACGAACCATACGCTGTATCCCGTCCTTTCCGCCCTGGCGGCCGTCAGGCCGCCGGCTGGTCTCCTGATGAAGATGCAGCGCCAGGGCCGATACCCGGGCCGCGCGAATTCCCTTGCCGGGACCGCCGCCGTCGCGGCATTTCCAGGGGGTATGCGATTTCGGCAAATACTGCTTGGATTTGCGGCCGGATTCCCCCGGCGGCGTCTTCCGCTTCTTTTCGCTTTTCCTGGATATCGTGGACTTCGGTCAAAGAATTGGTTGGAGCCGCCAAGAAGATTTGCGATTTCAAAATAGTCCTGGGGGCCTGGGCGATCCAGGCAGGAAAATCCGCGATTCCTGCGCGATTCTCCTTCGTTCAGGACCCGCGGGTGCCTGCCCCCTGCACCGTGGGGCAGGCAGTGGCGGCCACGGGGATGCCGCCGCCATTGCCTGCGGGTCGCCGCACGGCACGGGTTTCCTACTGGCGCGAGTAGGGGCCCGTGACGGCATCGTCCTGGCTCAGGATCGGCGACCTCCCGAAGCGCGGAACGGACTTGCCGGGAGCGACGGCCACCTGGTCGCCGGTCTCGTAGCGGTCCTCGGTCGCAAAATCCCGGACGCGGGAGCCCTCGGTGCTGCCGGCGCGCTCGGAGGGAAGGCCGGTCTGCTCCGTCGTCCAGCCGGGAAACAGGTTCTCCAGGGTCCGCGGCTCGTTGGCGAGGGCGGGGCCGGCCAGCAGCAGCGTGGCGAGGCCGAAGGTCGCGATGCGGATCACATGCATTGTCTTATCTCCTCTCGGTAGAGCGTGCCGCCGACGCGGCAGGGATTGGTCGGTTCCGTTCCCGACCGGCGGCAGCGCTTCGGACGCGAGGCTGCCGCTTCGGGTCGGTGCTTGCGCCGTCCGCCGTGTCACTGGCGCGAGAAGGGCCCGGTGGTGGCGGGGTCGAAGTTGGAACTCCGCTGGGCCGGCGCGTCGTAGGCCGGGATCGCGTCATAGCGGGTCGGGCCTTCCGCCGGCTCCGCGATGGAAGCCAGGGCATTGGTGTCGACGAGGCCGGCCGTGGCGCGGGTGTCGGCGAGGCCTGCCGCCGACGTGCCCGGGGCGACGGCGAAGCCGCCCGGGAAAATCGGGTTGGGAGTTCCTTCGCCGGCGATGGCACTGCCGGCAACCAGGAGAATGGCGAAGCCAGTTGCGATGGCCTTCATGGTCGTAGTCCTTCTGCTGTGTGAACGCCGGCCCGTGCTCGAGCCGGGATCGATGTTCGCCGAATGCGACCGGTCCTCGTCGCCGGGCCCCGCCTGGATCCGCGCCACGCGGCCGGGATCAAGCAATCGGGGCCGCGGCTCCGGCCGGGGCGTCGGCCGAGGGCTTCAGCCGACGGGCTCAGTTATGGGGAGCAGATGTCGTCAGAGTGTGTCGGCCGGACCGGTATTGTGTATCGGTCTGTGTTGGATTTCCGGGCTGACACAATTTCTTACAGTTTCACTCTTTGGCTGCCTGGGCATTCATGCCAAGGTTTCGATCAACGGCGCTGCCAGTTCCGCCAGGATCCCATGCTGACGACCGACGACACCCCCGCACATGTGCTCCTGATCGATGACCATCGCGATATCCGCGAGACGCTGACCCGCTATCTCGAGCGCCACGGGCTGCGCGTCACCGCGGCGGAGGATGCCGCGGCCTGCCGGCGCGTGCTGCGCACCACCGCGCCGGATCTCGTCGTGCTGGACATCATGATGCCGGGCGAGGATGGCCTCAGCCTTTGCCGGCACCTGCGGGAAACCACCGATGTGCCCGTCATCTTCCTGACCGCGCTCGGCGAATCCACCGACCGGGTCGTCGGGCTCGAGATGGGGGCCGACGACTATGTCGCGAAGCCATTCGAGCCGCGTGAGCTGCTGGCGCGCATCAAGGCGGTGCTGCGCCGCAGCCGCAGCCTGCCCGTGGATCCCGGCGGGCGGCGCGGCGCGAGCAAGCGCGTGGAATTTGACGGCTGGGTGCTCGATCTGGGACGGCGGGAGCTGACGGGCGCCGACGGCGTGGCCGTCTCGCTGAGCACGTCGGAGTTCCTGTTGCTGGAGGCCTTCGTTCGCCACCCCGGCATCGTGCTGTCGCGGGACCAGCTGCTCGACCTGACCAAAGGCCGCGTGGCCGATGCCTTCGACCGCAGCATCGACAATCAGGTCAGCCGCCTCCGCCGCAAGGTGGAAACCGATCCGCGCAACCCCGGCCTGATCAAGACGGTCTGGGGTGGCGGCTACTGCTTCGCCGTCAGTGTGAGGGAACTGCCGTGATCAAACTCCTTCGCCACGCCGTGCCCCGGACGCTCTTCACGCAGATGGTCCTTCTCCTGACGGCGGCCATGATCGTTGCGAAACTGGGCAGCTGGCTTGCCTACAGGGACGAGCAGGCCCTCGCCGTGCAGCAGATTCAGATCGGCAGCACGATCGCCAAGACCGCGGCCGCCATCCGGCTGATCTCGGCGGCCCCGGACCCCTTGCACAAGGACGTGCTGGAGGCGGTCAGCAGCCCCCAGTTCCGGTTCTGGTGGGGCACCGAGGCCCTCGCCGCCCACATAGAGCCAACGCCCGAAGCCCTTGCCGCGCGCGACCGGCTGAGGACGATGGTCGCGGACGGCGTCAGGGATGTGCGGGTGCTGATCAAGCGGCCATCCGGCGAAGCCCTGGTGGCGCCGGATGGATCGGAGGAGCTGAAGTTCGTGGTGTCCGCCCTCTTCCCCGACGGCCGCTGGCTGAACGCAGCCACCTACCAGACCCGGCCGCCGGTGTCCGGCAATGCCATGTACACGTCCATCCTTTCGTCCATCGTGATGATGGCGCTGGTCGCCTTCTTCATTTCCAGCCGCATCTCCCGTCCGCTCAAATCGATCAGCGAAGCGGCGGAGCGGCTCGGACGCGGCGAGGCGGTCGAGCTCGACGAGCGGAAAGGACCCATCGAGGTCCGGCGCGCCGCGGCGGCCTTCAACGCCATGAGCGCCCGGCTGCGGCGCTTCGTCGACGATCGCACGCGCATGCTGGCGGCGGTCAGCCATGACCTGCGGACACCCATCACCAACCTGCGCCTGCGGGTCGAGATGCTCGACGAGGGCGAGACCAAGCAGCGCATGCTGGACAATGTGGAGGAGCTCCGGCTCACGGCCGAGGCCATGCTGTCCTTCGCGCGCGAGGAGGGCGGCGAGGAGGCGCGGAGCGTGGATCTCGCCTCCCTGGTCGGGAGCGTGTGCGAGGACATGGCCGATCTCGGCGCTCCGGTGACCTTCGACGAGGCGGCGAAGCTTCCGGTGGTATGCCGCCCCTCGGCCATGCGGCGGGTCGTGCGGAACCTCGTGGAGAACGCGATATCCTACGGCGGCTCGGCCAGGGTCGCCATGATCCATGACGGCGGCGAGATCCGCGTCGTCGTGGACGATCTCGGGCCGGGCATTGCGCCGGCCGACCTCGAGCGCGTCTTCGAACCCTTCGTGCGGCTCGAGGCGTCGCGGAACCGGCGCACGGGCGGCGTTGGCCTTGGCCTTCCCATTGCGCGCTCGATCGCCCGCGGGCATGGGGGCGACATTTTCCTGGAGAACAGGCCGGATGGCGGGCTGCGCGCCGTGATCAGCCTGCCCGCTACGTTCCAGGCGACCGAACGGGCGCCCCTGCGCGCGCGGCGGCGGCCGGTGGCGCTTGGGCCCGCCCGGTCCAAAAGCGCGTTTCAATAGATTGTGAAGCTGCGTCCTCGAAGTCGTCGACAGGCCTGGTGGATTGGCCATGGCGACGACATCGTGTCGGGTACGATCCGGGATTGCCGTTTCTCCTGCCCGCGGAGCCGACGATGCCCGGCTCCGTGATGGAAGGAAGCCGCCACACCCGGCGCCTGCCCCCTGCATCGTGGGGCGGGCAATGGCGGCCGCGGGGATGCCGCCGCCATTGCCTGCGGGTCGCCGCACGGCACGGGTTTCCTACTGGCGCGAGTAGGGGCCCGTGACGGCATCGTTCTCGCTCAGGACCGAAGCCATTGCGAAGCGCGGAGCGGACTTGCCGGGAGCGACGGCCACCTGGTCGCCGGTCTCGTAGCGGTCTTCGGTCGCAAAATCCCGGACGCGGGAGCCTTCGGTGCTGCCGGCGCGCTCGGAGGGAAGGCCGGTCTGCTCCGCCGTCCAGCCGGGAAACAGGTTCTCCAGGGTCCGCGGCTCGTTGGCGAGGGCCGGGCCGGCCAGCAGCAGCGTGGCGAGGCCGAAGGTCGCGATGCGGATCACATGCATTGTCTTATCTCCTCTCGGTGGAGCGGGCCGTTCCCGGCTCCGCGATGAGAGGAAGCTGACATCTGCCGCCGCGGCGCTCGGTGCCAAAACGCACACTCCGGCCGTTTCCGAGGGCTGGCGAGGATCTGTGCCCTTTCGCACCAGGGGGTCTGGCGGGGCGCCATAGCCTGCACTGCGTCGTCGCCACCAGGGCGACGGAAACCAGGACAGGAGATCACGGCATGGCACGAGAGAACGAGTATACGTCTTGGCCCCGTCTTCGGTCGCGACCCGGAACGGATCGCACCGGGAGATTGGTCATTCCTGCCCTTGGCGGGTTCTACGCCCGGCTCGCCCCCGTCACATACGCCTTTCTGCGCTTCGCATTCGGCGTGACGATGCTGACCCATGGCCTGCCGAAGATCCTGGGGACGTCCCACGGATCCATGGCGGATCCCATGGCGGGCTCCATGAACCTGATCTCGGGCACTCTCGGCCTTCCCTTCGCACCGCAGCTCGCCGTCATGGTGGCGATCCTGGAGACGTTTGGCGGCATCGCCCTCGCCCTCGGCTTCCTCACGCGCCTGATCGCCCCAATGATGGCCGTGCAGATGGCCTTCATCTCGATCGCGCTGGGACCGACCTGGCCCTGGATCGACCGCGGCATCGAGTACCCGGTGATGCTCGGCTTCCTGGCCCTGTTCATCTCCTTCCAGGGCGGCGGGCCGTTTTCCCTCGACCACGCGGTCGGCAGGGAGCTCTGAGCGCTCCGACCGGCCTGACACCGGGCGGGCCGGACCCCTTATTTGAAGGCGCGGCGCCTGCGCGCGCTGCGCGCGCCGAGACGCGCCGCGAGCGCGGCAGGATCCCGGACGGCGAGGGCCGCGATGGGCGCGTCACGCCCGGGAACCCTTGCCTGGACCTCCTGGATGCCGGACGGAAGTTCGTCGCCGGCAAGGATGCCGGACAGCGCGGCGGCGTCCTTCGACAGGATCAGCGTGCATTCCCACCGCTTCGTCGCCTCCTCGAGCTTGGCGGCGACGTTGCCGGTATCGCCGAGGAACTGGATCGTGCGACCCGGACCATGGTCGGCGGCTCCGACGAAGCCCACGACCGACAGGCCGGAATGGATGCCCATGCCGCAGCGCAGGGGGCGGCCGAGATCATGCTGGAACTCGCGCCCGAGCGCATCGACGGCGTTCCAGATCGCAAGGGCGGCATGGAGCGCGTCCCGGCAGGATCCCTCGGGTTCGCCCCGCAGGCCGAAGACGGCCATCACGCCGTCCCCGGCGACGCTCGTCACCCTGCCCCCGTTCTCCGCGACTGCATCCGTCACGGCCCGGACGTAGCGGTCGACGATGTAGAGCGCATCGTATGGCAGGCGGTTCGACGCGATGCGGGTCGACTCCCGGAGGTCGGTGAACAGCGCCGACACCATCAGCTCGCGCCCACTGCCATCGAGCAGGCCGGCCAGCACGGGATCCGGGAGGTTGCCGGTTCCGCCGGCCGCGAGAATCGGGGTGACGGCCAGGTCCGCCGACGGCCGCACCTGGCAGGCGAGGCGCATGCCGGGCGGCATGCCGAGGCGTTCCAGGGTCGCGCGCTCCACGGGGCCCGGCGGCGGCAGGGCGTCCGCCCCCGCCGTTACGCGTATCCTGCAGGTCGAGCATCGCCCCCTGCCGCCGCAGACCGAGGCATGGGGGATGCCGGCCCAGCGGCTCGCCTCGAGGACCGAGAAGCCGCGCGGCACCGTGACCACGCGCTCGCCGGGATAGGAGACCCGCACCGGCCGCGACCGTCTCGCGTGCCAGTAGCGGCCCATGCGCAGCGCGAGCGCCCCCGCCAGCAGACCCAGATAGCCCTGGGTCAGGCCGGTGGCGACCCCCTCCAGACGGCCGAGATCCGCAGCCGCGGGCGTGCCCCCGGCAGGCGGGGCGAGCCGCTGTGCCAGGGATGGATCCGCGGCCATACGCCGGTCGAGGTCCGCCCCGGCATTCAGGATCCCGGCGATCGCGAGGACGGGAACGAGCAGCGCGAGGGCGCCGAGCAGCGCCGACCACCGGAAGAACCACGGCTGGATGCGGAACAGGAAGCGGAGCCCGATGCAGCCATGGGTCCATACCGCGACAAGCAGCAGAAGCTGGAGAATCAGCCCCTGCTTCGGCGCCGCGATCCAGTAGTGATGAACGAGCCTCCAGTAGGAATCGTCGAGCCCGTAGGCGATCTCGCCCATCCGGACGTTCACGGCATGGCCGATGAGCAGCCAGGGGATCGTCAGCCCAAGCCAGAGCTGGAATGCCTCCGCCGGGGGCATGCGCAGATGGCGTCGCCGCGACAGGGCGGTCAGCCCGAGCCAGGCATGGACCAGCAGCGCGCCGTAGAGCAGCGCCATGCCCGGCGGGATCCTCCAAGGAAGCAGCAAAGCCCGGCTGGCCGTCTCCATGGCCGGCACCCCCAGCAGGCCGAAGGCATGCGTGACGAAGTGGCAGGTCGCATAGGCGAAGAGGATCAGCCCAGAAGCCAGGCGCAGGCGCCGCTCGGTCGGGTGGCGGGCGCGGTCGGGCGGCGCAGGCGGTTGCCGGGATCCGCCGATCGGGGATGCGGTCGGCTCCCTCATGCCGGGCGTCAGGGCTGGCCGAGGACGAAGTCGAACCGGCCGGCCAGCCCGGCCCCGGTGTCGGAGACGCGCATCAGAAGCGCCTCGTCGAACTGCCGGTCGCGGCGGTTGCCCGCCTCGCCCGGGAGGTAGAGCTGCGTCGTCAGGACCGGCCCGTCGGCGGCCTGGACCTTGACGTGAAGGTGACGGGTCCGTCCCGGATAGGCGCCGGGGATGATGGTGTCGAACCAGTATCGGCCCTGCTCGTCCGTGAACTGGTGCCCGCGCAGCCGGTAGCCATGGTTGTCGTAGGCGCCTGCTGCGTCGGCATGCCAGAGATCGACCAGGGCCCTAGGGACCGGGCGGCATGCGGTGGTCAGGACGAAGCCTGCCAGCAGCAGCCGTCGGCCTCCGGGCGCATCGGCGCGGAAGTCGCGCTTCAGGGGCGAGCGGGGGGTGAAGTAGGGCCCTTCCGTCTGCCTGGGTGTCGCGGAGCCCGCCGGCGTGCATTCGGGCGTCGGCGGCAACTCGGCGCCCTGGGCCAGCGCAGGCCGGAGCGGCGTCATCGACATCGCTCCGAGACCGCCTGCGACCGCAAGCAGCCGCCGGCGCGAATACATCCCGCCCGATGCAGGGAGATCGTTCGTCATTGGGGATCCTCGCGTTCCGGCAAGGGCGGCGGACCGGCCGGCACCGACGCCGGCGGCCAGCGCCCTTCCCATTCAGGCGCACCGAGGATAGCAGGAGCGGCGGGACCCGATAGGATGCACAATCCTTGATAATCTGTTCAGGCGGAGCTTAACAATGCCGGGATTCAGCCTTGTCGATCTGGAGGTCTTCGCCGCCGTCGCGCGCAACCGGAGCTTTCGCAGGACGGCCAGGGAACGCGGCGTCTCCGCCTCGGCGCTCAGCCAGGCGGTGCGAAACCTGGAGGAGCGGCTGGAGGTGCGGCTGTTCAACCGGACGACCCGCAGCGTCGCCCTCACCGATGCCGGGGAACGGCTCCTGCGCCGCGTGGGCCCCGCCCTGGCCGAGCTCGGCGAAGCGGTCGAGGAGGTGAACGCCGCCCGGAACAGGGTTGCCGGGACGCTCAGGATCAATGCGCCGGAGCCCGCGGCCAACCATGTCCTCGGCCCCCTGATCGAGCCGTTCTTGCGCCGGTATCCCGAGATCCATCTCGAGATCATCATGGATGCGTCGATCACCGACATCGTCGCGCGGGGCTTCGACGCCGGCGTCCGCTTCGACGGGGACCTCGCGCAGGACATGATCGCGGTCCCGCTCGGCCCCACGCAGCGCTACATGGTCCTCGGCGCGCCGGACTATCTCGCGCGCCAGGGCGTTCCCTCGGAGCCCGGCGACCTCGCGGCGCATTCCTGCATCCGCCATCGCTTCCCGGGCGGCGGGATCTTCCATTGGAGGTTCGAGAAGGACGGGCGCAACGTCACGATCCTTCCCGAGGGCCCGCTGACGTTCAACAGCGCCGCCCTGGCCGTGCGCTGCGCAGCCGCCGGGCTCGGCCTCGCACGGGTGCTGGAGGGTTATGCCGAGGAGGCGCTGGCCGGGGGCGAGGTGGTGGAAGTGCTTGCGGACTGGTCGCAGCGCATTCCCGGCTGGTTTCTCTACTATCCCGGGCGCCGGCACGTGCCGGCCGCACTGCGCGCCTTCGTGGACTTCGTCCGGGCGCATGGGCGGTGAGCCCCAGAGCGGATCGCGCAGAACGGAATTGTGAAGCCCGGCCTTAACACAGCATGCGGATCCGTGCGGCTTTTCGCGGCAGGCCTGTCGTGACACCATGACGCGCGACGACGCCCTGAGCGCACCCAAGCCCGACCAGCCGCGCAGGCGCGTGGGCCACGCCATGGAGGCCTCATGCTCCGCCATGCCGAGACCCTCGCACGGGTTCCGCTGTTCCGCTCGATCGACGCCGCCGATATCGGCCGCCTCGACACGCAGTGCTCCTGGCGGCGCGCGCCCGCCAAGGACTGGATCATCGATTATCAGGACGAGGGATCCGACGTCTTCTTCGTGGTCACGGGGACCGTGCGCGTCATGATCCGCTCCGTCACCGGCCAGGACGTGATCCTGCGCGACATCGATGCCGGCGGCTTCTTCGGCGAGCTCGCGGCGCTGGACGGCCGGGCGCGCTCGGCCGGGATCGTCGCCGTCACCGATGCCGTGGTGGCACGGATGCCGGCCCCGGTCTTCAGGGACGCGATCCACCGCCATCCCGACGTCTGCGACCAGGTCATGCAGCTGATGGCTTCGCAGATCCGCATGCTCGCGAACCGGGTGAACGAGTTCAGCACCCTGGACGTACGGCACCGGATCTATGCGGAGCTTCTCCGTCTCGGCCGCCGCGACAGGGAGGTGCCCGGCCGCGCGATCCTGTCGCCGCCGCCCGTGCATGCCGACATCGCGGCCCGGGTGAGCACCCGGCGCGAGGCGGTGGCGCGCACCTTGAAAGCGCTGGAGCGCCAGGGCCTGCTGGAACGGCGCCGCGGCGCGCTGGTCGTCACGGACACGGAACTCCTCGCCTCCATGATCGACCGCGCCGCCGAGGGCGAGGCGTAGCGTCGCTACCGGTCCTGCGGCACCGCTGCGCACCGGGGAAAGTTCGCGATAAGTTCTCCGCACATTCTTCCAAATCCGTCGGGTGCAGGTTATGCTTCAACCTGACGTGGAAGCATCCGCGTCCGGCACGGCCGCGGCGGGCGCAGGAGCGGTGGTGCCGGGCACGGAACAGGGGGACCGATGAGCGACCTGCCGATGCAGTTCCCGATCCTGATGCTGAGGCCGCCCTTCCATGGTGGCGAGAAGCACGAGGACGAGCATGAGGACGTCGAGTGCTTCACCGAGGCCGAACTGTTCACGACCGTCGACTCTTGGGGCATGAAGCGGAAGGCCTTCGTCGGCTCGGTCGTTTTCGACGTCGCGGGGAAGGCGTGGCGCATCTCCGACATGATTGACCTCGGGGCCGAGGGGACGTCGTGGCGCTGGCTTTTGAACAAGCTCCTGGGTCGCCACCAGGTGCGGTACGAGCTGATGGAGGAGCCGCCGATGCCGTTCGAAGCGATCCGGGACCGCGTCTGCGCCTCGATCGAGAACAACCCGGACAGATGGCGCGACGACGAGGTGATCGCCGGCGAGGACGGGCCGCCGCGGGACGAGCAGGAGATGCTGGAGGAGAAGGTGGAGAAGGCACGGCAGGCCAGGGACATGGCGGAGCTGATCCAGACCATCGAGGCGTTCTGATCGCTCGCCGGTCGGTCACCGCAGGACGAACCGTGCGACGATCGTGGTCCCGATCGCCCCCTGCGCCACGCACAGCGCGGCGACGATGGCCGCGCCCGTCATGCCCAGCGCGGGGATCAGCACCGGCGCCAGCACCGCGCAGGTCCCGAGCTGCAGGAGGTTCAGGCGCCCCAGCACCCGACCGTGGCCGGTCATGGCCAGCAGGACGTCCTGGCAGGGCAGCAGGCAGTTGACGAGCTGGCCGGCGGCCAGGATGACCAGTGCGCCCGCGGCCAGGTCGAAGCCCGCGCCGACCATGTCCAGGAGCGTTCCCGGCAATGCCATCATCAGCAGCACCAGCGGCACGCCGAACAGGGCCACGGCACGGCGGGCCGAGCGGTTCAGCGCGTGCAGCCGGTCGTGCTCGCCGCGCCTGTGGTGCTCCGCGAACTGGGGCGCCACCAGCGTCCCGACGCTGATGATCACGACCCAGACCAGCATCGAGATCCGGCTGGCGACGCTGAAGGCGCCGACCGCGCCGGCCTCGGCCACCATGCCCAGCGCCAGCACAGGGGCCGAGGCCAGGGTGACCTGGACGACCTCCACGACAAGCAGCGGCAGGGCGGTTCGCCAGAGATGGGGAAGGTGTGCGGGCGCGGGGATGGTCACCGCCGGGTCGCATCCGGCCCGCCGGCCGGGAAGCCGCCTCCACTCCCAGGCGATGACGAGGAAGCCGCCGATGGCGCTGACGGCGAGCGCCGCGCCCATGACCATCAGCAGCGGCTCCAGCTGCACGGCGCCGAGCAGCATGCCGGCCAGCGTCAGCACCGGCCACAGGGCGTTCTGGACGAGCTGCGCGACGAGGCCCCGCTTGAGCCCCGCCAGCACCGCGCCGGCCATCAGGGCCATCGTCTGGGGGATGATCACGACCGCCGAGACCGTGAGGGGGGCTGCAAGGCCGGCCTGACCGAACAGCATCTCGTCGGCGGGCCCGGCGAGGGCCGCGGTTAGGGCCGCTGCCGCGACGCCGCCGACCGTGCTCCACAGCAGCCCGCTCCTCAGCGCGTGACGTGCCCGCGTGACGTCGCCGACCGCCAGCTCGGCGGCGACATGCCGGGTGACCGCGCGGTCGAGGCCCATCCTCGCCATGGTGGAGGCAAGGCCGATCCAGGTCAGGCACAGGAAGAACAGGCCGGCGTCGTGCGCGCCCAGGGTGCGGGCGGCGAGAACATAGAGGCCGAGCTTGCCGACCGTCTCGACGCCGCGGATCCCCAGCGCGAGGGTGTACCGGAGCAGCGGGGCGAGGACCGCGCGCGATCCCGGCATGGGGAGCGCGGTCATTCCCGCCCGCCGGGGAACACGTTCGGATAGGCCGGGCATGCGCACCTTGACCCTGCGGGGCGGACGGCGCTACCCCGGCACCACGGAAGCGTGGCACGGAGGACGGCCGCGCCGTGGAGGACCAGCCGCCGGTGGCACCCACCAGGACAGGGCGTGACGGGATCGCAGCCGCGTGCGCGGTCTCTGCCTTCGCGGCCTGCGCGGCTCTCTCCGCCATGGCCATGCCGGGCCCCGGCCCCGGCGCCGCGCAGGAGCCGGGGCCGCGGGAATCCGTCGACATCCGCCAGGAGATCAACGACCACTTCGTGGGTCGCCTTCCCTACGGCTGGTGGATCAGCATCCCCGAGGAGCGGCTGTCCGCGTTCCATGTGACGGTTCATATCCCGGACTGGTGGCGGGGCAATCCCACGGCCGCGGTCATGGATCTCTGCCCGGACCGGCGGAGCCGCATCTGGTCGGTGACGAAGCGACTCGACCTGACCGCCTTCTACCGCAAGCAGCCATGGCCGGGTTTCGAATGCCGGCCCTGACGTCCAAGCGCGTGCCTCAGCGCCTTTCCAGGTCGGCACGGATGCGCTCCACGATGCCGGGGCGGGCGACGAACAGGAAGTTGTTGATGTAGGTGCGGCCCTTGAGGCGGAACGTCCCCTCCGCGTTCAGGGCGTCGCGGCTCTGGAGCACGGCCGGGTCGAACCTGTCCATGGATCTCAGCAGACCGTTGTGCAGGTAGAAGCCGCGGTATCCCATCGGAAGCAGCAGCGCCTTCAGGGCGTCGAGGGTGCCGGGATGGTGGCGCTCCTCGGCCTCGACGAGGAGGTTCGGGCGGTCGCGCCCGATGAGGCCGAGACCGCCCCGCAGGACCGCGAGCTCGTGGCCCTCGACGTCGACCTTGATCAGGCCGACGGTCTCGGCGCTCCAGTCGTCGAGGCGGGCGCGGCGCACGCGGACGGTCTCGCCCTCCAGGCCGCCTTCCGCTCCCGGCTGCCACTCCACGCTGGCCAGGGCCGAGGCGCGGCGCGGGACGAACAGCTCGGCGCTCCCCGCCTCGTCGCTGAGCGCGCATCTCTCGATGCGGACCGATCCGGCGGCAATCAGGGAACGGAAGCGCGTGTCCAGGACCTCGGCCAGGTGCGGATTGGGCTCGAAGGCGATGACGCGCGCGGCGAGGCGCGCCAGACGGTGCGTGTAGGTCCCGCTGTTGGCGCCGATATCGAACGCAGTCCCTGCCGGGTCGCAGAGGTGCTTCAGAAGACGAAACTCCGCCTCGCCGTAGAACGGCGCCGCGGTGTCGCGCAGCGTGGCAAGCCAAGCGAACACGCTCGGGTGTCTTCTTTCCACAGACGTCTTCAAATTGGATAAAAACATAGATTCCTCTATGCGAAAGTATAGCCACCCGGAGGTGCCGAAGTGCTGTGCTCCGCGAGACAACATCGATTTCCGTAAACGAACCGCTAAGCATTTTTTGTCCAGGATGACGCGACGCAAACATGTCGCGGCGGCTCGGCCCCCGCGGTGGAATCTCCGGTGGTCGGGCTTGAGCGTATGATAGGTGGTGAGACCGTGCGTGCCGCCTCCGGGCTTGTGGCCGCTCCTCCGGACGGCGCGTCGGATCACGCAGGCGCCTATACGCTGCGTGATCTCCTGATCATGGCCTTCTACCATCGCCGGGCCATCCTGTTGGCGGCGCTGGTGGCCTTCGCGGTCGGGGCGGGCGCCGCCGTCCTCACGCGCACGCAGTTCACCGCCGAGAGCCGGCTTCTCGTTCTCGTCAACCGCGAGCAGACAGGCGGCCAGGACCTGACCGGCCTCCCGGCCGTCCTGAACATCGACGGCCTCCGCTCCGTCGAGGCCGAGACCGAGATCATCGAGAGCCGCGAGGTGATCGAGCGGGTGCTCGAGGCGATGGATCCGGAGGCGCTCTTCCCATCGGTCACCATGCCCCGGCTGTTCGGCCTGCTGCCGGCCTACGAGCCGAAGGACCGCATGGAGAAGGCCGTCGAGATGTTCCGCAGCCGGCTCCGCGTCGAGACGCAGCCCGGCTCCAACGTCGTCCATGTGAGCCTGCAGCTTCCGGACCGGGAGCAGGCGGCGCGGGCGCTGAGCATGCTCGTCTCAGCCTATCTCGAGCGCCGCAAGGAGATCTTCGACAACCCGCGCTCCTCCTTCCTGGCGCAGGAGCGCACGCGCTTGGCGGACCAGCTCCACGGGATCGAGGGGCAGATCCAGCAGATCAAGAGCGAGAGCCAGGTGGTCGACCTTGCCCAGGAGATCCTACTGGCCGCCAACCAGGTGGACAGCATTGTCCAGCGCCGCCGTCAGGTTTCCGAGCGGCGCGTCGCCATCAAGGCCGAGGTCGATTCAGCGCGCAAGCGCCTGGCGGCCCTGCCGGAGAAGGTCTTCGACTTCCGGGAGCAGACGAACCAGGCGCACAACGACGACGACCGCAACATCCTGCTGAAGCTGCAGATCGAGCGCGACCGCATGGCCAGCCAATACGCTCCGGAGTTTCCGGGGCTGAAGGAGCTCGACCGCAAGATCGAGACCGTGCGGCGTGCCATGAAGGGGCAGGACAAGCCGACCTTCGCGACCGCGCGCGAGGTGCGCAACCCCGCCGTCGCCTTCCTGAACAACCATCTGCTGACGCTGGAGATCGAGCAGGACTCCCTGGACAACCAGCTCGCCGAGCTCGACCGGCAGCACGCCGCCGCCGTGCAGAAGGTGGACGGGCTGCGCACGGCCGAGGCGAAGCTGAGCGATCTCGAGCGCACCCGCGATCTCGTCGAGACCATCTACCGCGACTACACGCTGCGCGCCGAGGCGGCGCGGATCGAGGAGGAAGCGGCCAAGGTCCGCGCATCCAACGTCCGCGTGGTGCAATGGGCGACGCCGCCGGTCACCGGACAGAACGCGGCACCGGGCTTCCTGCTCGCGGGGCTGGTCGGCGCCCTGCTTCTGGGCGGGGCGGCCGGAATCGCGGCAACCTGGATGCGTCAGGTCTACATCGTCCCGGGCGAGCCCGAGCGCGGGCTGCGGCTGCCCACGCTGGCCAGCTTCGCGGAGTCCGCCGACGGCTTCGACAGCCCCGAGGCGCGCAGGGAGCTCATGCATTTCGCCTCGCTGCTGCTGGACTTCACGGTGGATGGCCGCCCGCTCGACGTCATCCAGTTCGTCGCCACCTCCGAAGGCCGCGACGAGACCGCCCTTGCCGAGGCCCTGGCGCAGGAATTCGCCCAGGGCCACCAGCTTTCGACCCTCGTCGTGAACCTGTGCGGGCGCGCCGGGACCGTGTGCGCTCTGCCCGATCCCGCTCCGGCCGGCGCCGCTGCGGCCAACTCCGTCGCCGGGCTGCCTGCGGTGGAGGGCAGCCTCCCCATCGAGCCCACCGCCGTGCCGCATCTGTGGGTGTCCGTGGACGCGCAGAAGGCGCCCTTCGGCAATCCGCGCACGCCGCTCGCGCAGACGCAGAAGTTCCTCGAGGAGCTCCGCGGCCGTTTCGACAAGGTGGTCGTCATCGCCCCGCCGCCGACCGTCAGCCATGTCTCGCGCCGCGTCACCGGGCTCGTTGACGCCAACGTGCTCGTCCTGCGCGCCGAGCAGACCCGCGCGCCCGCGGCGCTGCGGCTGCGCGACGTCATGCTGGCCTCCGGCGGCGACCTCCTGGGCTTCGTGCTGACCGGCCGCCGCTTCCACATTCCGAAGGCGATCTACCGATGGCTGTGACGCGCGCCTGCCTTCTGGTCCCCTGCCTCCTGATCCTGGTCCTGCTGGCGGCCGCCTGCACCACCGGGCAGGCGCTCGACCCGAAGCCGACGGGCGAGCTCGGCGGCTTTGCGACCTGGAACGACGAGGTGCCAGCCTATCAGGTCGGGCCGGGGGACAATCTCCAGGTCCGGTTCCTCCTGACGCCCGAGATGGACGAGGAGGCGAGGATCTCGCCCGACGGCTCCATCGGACTGCGCGTCGCGGGCCAGCTCAAGGTGGCGGGCCTCACCCTGGAGCAGCTCGACCGCCTGGTCGAGGAGCGTTCGCGTCGCTGGCTGCTCTCCCCGACGGTCACCGTTTCGCTGAAGGAGGCCGCGGCCGCACGCGTCTATGTCGGCGGCTCCGTGGCACGGCCGGGGGCTTATGCGCTCACCAGCAGGCTTGGCGCGATGGAGGCGATCCTGCTCGCCGGGGGCTTCGACAACGAAGCGCGCTATTCGCAGGTCGTGCTGATCCGCCGCAATGCCGAGAGCCGCCCGATGCTGCGGACGCTCGACCTGCGGTCCTTCATCCAGTCCGGGGCCGGGGAGGCGGACATGCCGCTCGCCGCGGGCGACATCGTCTATGTGCCGCGCAGCGAGATCGCCGAGCTGAACCTGTGGATCGAGCAGTTCATCAACCGCGTCCTGCCGTTCCAGCGGAGCTTCTCCTACACGATCAATCGCGACGGCTATTCCTCCGCGCGGGCACCATGACCGGCTTCACCGATGCGGCCGTGCCCGAGGAGTGGTTCCTCGGCGTCCGGCTCGCCATGCTCGGCATAGAGGAGGCGGCCCACCGCATCGCCGAGCGCCCGCCGACGGCCCCCTTCGCCTATGTGGTGACGCCGAACGCCCAGCACGTCGTGCGCATCGACCGCGGCGATCCCGCCTTCCTGCGCGGCTACGAGGCGGCCTGGATGCGCCTGTGCGACAGCCAGATCATGCGCCTGCTCGGGCGCGTGCTGTTCGGCCGGAGGCTGCCGCTGGCCGCCGGCAGTGACCTGACGCTGCATCTGCTCCGGCAGCACGTCGCCCCGGACGACGCGGTCACCGTCATCGGCGGCAACGCGGAACTCGCCGCGCGCCTGTGCGCCCGCCACGGCTTGCGCCGGCTGGCCCAGCATGTGCCGCCCATGGGCTTCTATCGCGACCCCGCGGAGATCGCGCGGTGCGTGCGCTTCGTGCTCGATAACCCAGCCCGCTACGTCTTCCTCGCCGTCGGAGCGCCCCAGTCGGAGGATCTCGCCGCCAGCATCGCAGGAACCGGGCAGGCGACCGGCGTCGGCCTGTGCATCGGCAGCTCCCTGCATTTCGCGACCGGCCTCGTCTCGCGCGCCCCGGCCTGGTCCCGCCGCCTCGGGATGGAGTGGCTGTACCGCCTGGCGCAGAACCCGCGCCGGCATGCGCGCCGGGTCTTCGTCGAATCCTTCCCGCTGGTGGGTGTCGCCCTCCGGCACTGCGTCGGCGCGGCCCCGCGGCTGGGAAGCCGGCCATGAGCGGGGTGCTGCTGCCGCGCAGCGGGCGCATCCTCTTCGCCGCAGCCGCACCGCCGGTCCCCGCCCGGCCCACGGCGCGGCTGCTTCCGGTCCTGGCGCTGCTGGGAGCCCTGCCGCTCTTCGGGCAGGTGTTCCACTACATGATCGACCTGCCGCCGGCCTACTACCTGTCCAAGGCCTGGCCGTTCGTGACGCTGCCGCTGGCCCTGCTGGCGCTGATCCGGCTGCGCCTGCCGCACAAGCTGACCTATGTGCTGATGCTGGCCTACTGCCTGGGGCTGACGCCGATCCTGTCGATGCTGCATCTCGGCAACGGCCTGTTCGACGCGGCGGCCACGACGGTCAAGGTGTGGCCCTTCACCTACTACTTCGCCCTCGCGCAGCTCCTGGCGCTGCTGAAGCCCTCCGCCGCGGATGTGAGGCGCGCCCTGGCCGCCCTGGGCTTCGCGACCTTCGCCGTCATGCTGGCGCTCTGGCTGCTCGTGCCGTCGGAGCACTACGCCGCCGACCCGACCCAGAGCAAGCTGCTGATGTTCGACGTCGAGCGCGGCTACCGGATCTTCATGCCGATGGTCTTCGGCGTGATGCTGCTGTTCTACCTCGCGCGCCGCTTCTGCGACCGGCGGGATCCGTGGGCCTTGCTGCTTCTGCTGGCCGGCTTCGCGATGATGGTGCTGATCTACAAGCAGCGGATGGCCATCGCCGCCGCGGCCGCGGTGGTCGGGGTGATCGTCGTGACCTCGGCGCGGGGCTGGTGGCGCGTCGCGCTGCTCGTCGTCGGCGGTGCCGCTGCGCTTGGCGCCGTCTCGGTCCTGGGCATCGATCTCGCGCAGAAGGCCAACCATGCGTTGGGCGCCTCGCTGACGATCCGGCAGACCTCCATGGCGCTGGCGCTGGACTACCTCACGGCCTCGCCCATGCGCTGGCTGTTCGGGATCGGATCGATCACCCGCTTCAGCAGCGTCACCCTGGCCGACATCTTCGGGAACGCCCAGTTCTACCTCGCCGACATCGGCTGGGTCGGCGTGCTCTTCGAGTATGGGGTGATCGGCACGCTGCTGGTGATGGGCGTCTACGGCGCGGCCTTGGCGGTCACGAGGAAGGGACGCCGGGGCTCCCTTTCCATGGGGGCCCGCCGCGCGAATTCCGATCCCGCGTCTGCCGGTCCCATGGAAAAGGCTCTGGGCGACTACGTGCTGTTCCTGGTGCTGAGCTCGCTCGTCTATTCCAGCATGTTCACCCCCGGCGAGGTCGCGACGGTGATGGCCCTTGCGGTCCATCTGCGCGGCCTGCGCGGCGCGGATCCCAGATCCCTGCGTTCCCGGGCGCATGTCTCCCCGTCGCTTCCCGCCCCCGTTCGACAGGAAAGGTCGTCGTGCTCCGTCGTCTGCGAAAGCTCCTGAACCATCCCGGCTTCCGGGCCGAGCCGGCGGCCGTCCTGACGCGCGCAGCCCTGTGGGCCGGCTGCGTCGCGCTCAGGAAGCGGCCGGTCTTCTCGCTGACCCGCGAGGGCGAGCGCCTGCGCGTGCCCTCGGACCTGCGCTACACCTCGGTCAGCGCCTTCGTGCTGCGTGACTGGTCGGAGCCGGAGCTGCGGGAATTGCACCGCTTCGTCCGGCCCGGCGACGTGTTCGTCGATGTCGGGGCCAATATCGGGCTGTACAGCCTGAAGGCGGCGCGGCTGGCCGGCCCGACGGGCCGGGTCGTCGCGGTCGAGCCCGGCCGCACGGCGGCCGATCTCCTGGAGGAAAATCTGGCGCTCAACCGCCATGCCAATGTCGCGGCCCATGTCGCGGTGGTGCGCAAGGCGCTGTCCGACCGCAGCGGCGAGGCGACGCTGCACCACATCGCGGCCGGCAACGATCCGCAGGCATTCTCCCTGCTCACCGACGGCTCGGCGCCCGGAGCCGAACGGGTGGAGACGACGACGCTCGACGCGCTCGCGGCGCAGCTCGGGCTGCCGCGCGTGGACTGCGTCAAGATCGACGTGGAAGGGGCCGAACCGCTGGTGATCGACGGCGGCCGCGAGGTCCTGACGCGCTGGCGCCCGACCATCATCTTCGAGGTCAACAGCGCCATCGCCCTGCGCCAGGCCGGCACCGCGGACGGCGCCTGGACGAGGCTCGCCGCCCTCGGCTACCGGTTCAGCCGCCTGACGGACGGCGCGCTGGCGCCGATCAGCGCGTTTCCCCGCGACTTCTGCAACGTCGTCGCGGTCGCCGCGGACGCCCCGAAGGGATGAGGGCAGGGACGCGGCGACCGCGTCAGGGCAGGGACTGCTCGCAGCCGTCCGAGCCCAGGCCCCTGCACAGGGCCCGCGCCAGCAGCCGGCCGTCCGGGTTCTCGGGCCCCACGGCGCCGGGCGGTCGGGCGAGCAGCGGGTAGAGCATCATGCCGGCCCGTGGCTCGTCCGCCACGCGCCGGGCCAGCTGCTCCGCCTCCGCGGCCGTGATGGACGGCTCGGCGGCGGCATCCGTCCGGACCTGCACGCCGAGCGCCAGCGGACCGGCCCAGACCTGACGATAGGCACGGAAGGCCTGCCACCGGTCGAAGCTGGGGCCGGCGTCGTAGGCCATGATCGAGACCAGGTCGATGGATGCCGCCTCGGGCGCGTTCAGCAGCGGCAGCAGCATCCCGGTATAGGGGCTGGCCGGCGGCTCGTTCCGCCATTCCCCCTCGCCGTAGGCGCCGACGCTCCAGCCCGGCACGGTCAGCAGGTACGGGCGCGGCAGCGCGGCGCGCAGCAGCCGCACCGCGCCGAGCCAGACGCCGTCCGACAGGCAGCGCACCTTGCCGGCGGCGTCCGCGGCGCATTGCGGCGGCGGCGGCTCCAGGTCGATATCGACGCCGTCCGCCCCGAGGTCCCGGACCAGCCGGGCCACCGCCTCGGCGTCCAGCCGGCGCCAGTTCGTGTAGGTGGCCCCGCCAATCGCGAGCAGCACGCGCGTCTGGGGGTGGTCGCGTTTCAGGATCGCGATGGCGTCGCGCAGCACGGTGCCGGTGAACTGGTACTGCAGCCCGGTGCCCTGGAGGTCGAGGCCGCCGGCATAGACGAGATCCGGCCGGACGAATGCCAGGGCCACCATGTTCATGTAGGCCGGCAGGATCGACAGCGTCGTGGCGGCGCCATGGGTGGCGGGCCGCTCGTACCAGCTTTCGTGATAGACCAGGAAGGGGCGGGCCGGTACCCCCGTCTCCCCCGCCGATGCCGTGTCCGCCGGCAGTCCGGCGAATGCCTGGGCGACGAAAGCCAGGGCGGCGAAGCCGAGCGCGCGCAGAAAAGGGGAGGGTTCAGAAGACATTGCGTCCGAACATGCCCGTGAGCAGCGTCAGGACCATGATCTTCACGTCGAACCGCAGCGACCAGTTCTCGATGTAATGCAGGTCCAGCTCCACGCCGCGCTTCGCCTTGTCCACGGTGTGGATGCCCCCGCGCATCCCGTTGATCTGCGCCCAGCCCGTGATGCCCGGCTTGATCCGGCAGCGGGATGCGTATTCCCGGACCGCCAGATGATAGGGCTGGTCGGTCACCAGCATGTTCGGGACGTGGGCGCGCGGGCCGACAAGGGACATCTCGCCGCGCAGCACGTTGATCAGCTGCGGCAGCTCGTCCAGGCTGGTGCTGCGCAGGACGCGGCCCACGCGGGTGATGCGGGGGTCCTCCGCCTGCGTCCCCTTGGAGCCGTCGTCGAGCGGATCGACGGTCATGGTGCGGAACTTGTAGATATCGAACACCTGATTGTTGAACCCGACGCGTCGCTGCCGGAACAGCGCCGGCCCCGGCGAATCCAGCCGAATCGCCAGGGCGATCAGGAGAAGGAACGGGGACGCCAGCAGAAGGGCGAGGCCGGCGATGGCATAATCCTCGACCGTCTTGATGAGGACCTGTGATCCCTTGAGAGGCTGCCTCGCGATCTGGAGCGCCCGCACCGGGCCGATCGACACGATCCTGGCGTAGCGCAGCCCAAAGCCGCCCTCGTCATTGACGACGACGGTATCCGCCGAGATGGTCTGCAGGCCGTGCAGGATCTGCTGGATCCGGACGGCAGCCTCGAGGGGAAGGGCGATCACGATGAGGTCGACCGGCGCCTGCGCGACATAGCTCAGCAGTTCGGGGGGCCCGCCTTTCACCGGGACGCCGCCGACCGTGCTCGGCCGGCGCTCGTCGGACCGGTCGTCGAACACCGCCAGCACTTCGTAGTCCGCCGCGGCTGCCGGGGCGGCCAAGAGGCCGGTGATGCGAATGCCGGCCTCGCCCGCACCGACGACGACGACCCGCCGCCGCAGGGCGCCGCTCGACCGTATCCGGCCCACCGCCGCCCGCACGGCCTGCCGTCCCGCCAGGAGCGCGGCGAAGGACATGACGCACCAGGCGCCGAGGCCCCGAGGCTGCGCCAGGGCTTCCGGAAGGAAGGCCCACAGGAGGATCGATACGGCGGCCGCGCCGGCTATCGCGCCGACGGCGGGATCGCAGATCGTGCGGAGGCGGCTCCCGTAGCGCTCCACGCGGTACAGCCCCAGCGCATGCAGGACATACAGGCAGGTCCCGGTGCCCAGCATCCCCGTGATGCCGGCCTGAACCGCCGTCAGCCCCAGCCCGCCAGCTTCCAATGCGGACCACATCAGCCCGCCGGTCAGCAGCAGCACCGCTGCGTCCCATGCCATCACCAGGCGATTGACCAGGCCGTAAGTCCAGCGGAATAGCGACCCGTCCCGCCGCCGCCTGCCGTCTGCGGCATCGGGGAAGTTGCTGGAATTGACCGAGGTACAAAGCGACATGGTTCCGTGTATCGCCGAAATTGAATCCGACGACGATGCTAAGGGCTTCCGGTTAATGATTTTCTGATGGTGAAGTTCATGTACAAAAGGATAGGGTGTGAGCTGGGTAAAGCGATAGATTTAACAAAATGAAAGTTAATATTTGTCGCGCTATTGGCCGGCGCGAGCCGAACGCCGCAGAGCCCCCGCTGACCGGGTGCGCCGTGGCCGGCGGCAGGGCCGCACCTTCAGAATTTTTTCAGGCCTGTCGACTAGGATGGGCACGGTCAGATCCTTACGCAGTCTGGATGACGGAAGGATGATCATCGCTGGAGCCCACGACGCGACGCTCGTCGCGCTCTCGGTCCTGATTGCCGGCGTCGCGTCATACGCCGCCCTCGACCTCGCCGGCCGCGCGCGGGCCTCCGCAGGAAAGACCCGGTATGCATGGCTTTCCGCGGCGGCCGTGGCCATGGGCGGCGGCATCTGGTCGATGCATTTCGTGGCGATGCTGGCCTTCAGCATGCCCGGAATGGACGTTCACTACGACCTGGAGCTCACCCTCCTTTCCCTGCTGATCGCGATCGCCGTGACCGGCGGCGCATTCTTCGTCGTGAGCCGGCGGAATGCCGGACGTGCCGCATTGATGACCAGCGGCATCGTGATGGGGCTGGGCATCGCCGCCATGCACTATCTCGGCATGGCGGCGATGCGGATGTCGGCGGATCTCAGCCATGCCCGCGTCTGGGTCGCGGTCGCGATCCTGATCGCCATCGGCGCGGCGGCCATCGCCCTCTGGCTGGCCTTCAGGCGCACGGGTCCCGTCCAGAAGCTGGTGGCGGCCATCGTCATGGGGCTCGCCATTTCCGGCATGCACTACGCGGCCATGCAGGGCGCCGTCTTCACCGCCCATTCCGGCGTGGATGCGGCCCACGGCCATGCCAGCCTCGCGCAGACCGGCGTGGCCCTGGCGGTCGCGACCGCGACGCTCCTGATCCTGTTTCTGGGTCTCGTCGCCGCCATGTTCGACAGGCGCTTCGCCACGCTCGCCGAGCGCGAGGCGGCAGCTCTGCGCCGGAGTGAGGAGCGCTTCCGCACGCTCTACCGCAAGACCCCGCTGCCCCTCCATTCGCTGGACGCGGACGGGATCATCGAGCAGGTGAGCGATGCCTGGCTCGATCTCCTGGGCTATCGCCGCGACGAGGTGGAGGGCCGGCCACTGACCGATTTCATGACGCCGGCCTCCATGGTCCGTCATGCGCAGGTGGATTGGCCGAAGCTCGTCTCCGAAGGCCTGCTGCCGGAGGCGGATTATTGCTTCGTCACCCGTGGCGGGCAGGTGCGCGACGTGGTGATGTCGTCCAAGGTCGAGCGCGACGCCGACGGGCGCTTCCTGCGCGCCATGGGCGGGCTGATGGACGTGACCGCGCGCAGGCAGGCCGAAGGGGCGCTCCGGCAGGCCCTGAAGGTTGAGGCCATCGGCCAGCTGACCGGCGGCATCGCGCACGACTTCAACAACCTGCTGGCAATCGTGCTCGGCAGCCTCGAACTCCTGAACAAGCGTCTGCCCGACGATCCGAAGCTCCGGAGCCTCTGCGACAACGCAATCCAGGGGGCGCGGCGCGGATCGGTGCTGACCCAGCGCATGCTCGCCTTCGCGCGACGCCAGGACCTGAAGCCCCAGGCGGTCGACGTGCCGGAGCTCGTACGTGGCATGACCGATCTCCTGCAGCGCTCCATCGGGCCCCAGGTCAGGATCGAGACGCTCTTCTCGGCCGAGGTTCCGCGCGCCCATGTCGATGCCAACCAGCTCGAGCTGGCGCTTCTCAACTTGGCGGTGAACTCCCGGGACGCGATGCCCGGCGGCGGCGTCATCACCATCGCCGCGCGGCCCGGGACGGTCGCGCCGGAGCAGGGCGGCCCCCTGAAGCCGGGGCGCTACGTCTGTCTTTCCGTCTCCGATACCGGCGAAGGCATGGACGAGGACGTCCTGGCGCGGGTGCAGGAGCCCTTCTTCACGACCAAGGGCGTGGGCAAGGGCACGGGGCTCGGTCTCTCAATGGTCCATGGGCTGGCCGAGCAGTCGGGCGGATGCCTCGTCCTGCGGAGCCGCAAGGGCGAGGGCACGACCGCCGAGATCTGGCTGCCCGAGGCGGAGACCGCGAGCCTTGCCGAAGCCGGGGAGGCGGACGGGTCCGAGCCGGAAACGAAGCCCGAGGATGGCAGGCTTACGGTGCTGGCGGTCGACGACGATGCCCTCGTGCTGATGAGCACGGCGGCCCTGCTGGAAGACCTCGGGCATACCGTCGTCAAGGCCTGCTCGGGAGAGACGGCGCTCGACCTGCTCCGCTCCGGCCAGACGGTCGATCTCGTCATCACCGACCAGGCCATGCCCGGCATGACAGGCGTCCAGCTCGTCGGTGCGATCCGAACCGAGCGGCCGCAGCTGAAGGCCATTCTCGCCACCGGATACGCCCAGCTTCCACCTGAGACCTGCGAGAATCTCGTCAGGCTCGGGAAGCCCTTCGACCAGGCGGAACTCGCGCGGGCGATCGCGAACTGCCTGCAGCCGCATCCGGCTCCAAAGAACGTGCTGCCGTTCCGTACGCGGCATGGCTGAGCCCGGGCCGCCTCTCGGAGGCCGCCCCGGCTTCAGCCGATTTCCGCATCCCTCGCGGGCGCCGAGGAGCCGGTGTCGCCGGCCGGCGCGGGCGGGGTGCGGACGAGCCTCGAGAGCGCGGCCAGCAGCTCGTCCGTGGTGAAGGGCTTCGATACCACGGGGATGCTGCGGAACCGGTCGGGCAGGGTGGCCGCCGTGTTGAAGCCCGTCACGAAGGCGAAGGGGATGCGCTTGGACGTCAGGATGTCGGCGATCACGAAGCTTCGCTCGCCGGCGACGTCGACGTCCAGGAACGCCGCCTCGACCGGATTGCCGTAGAGCAGGTCGAAGGCGTCGCCGATGCGCGAGGCGGGGCCGACGACGATGCAGCCGGCCTCGCCCAGGTCCTCCTCCATCTGCAGGGCGATCAGGGCCTCGTCCTCGACCACGAGGA
Source organism: Arenibaculum pallidiluteum (assembly GCF_017355985.1). GTDB lineage: Bacteria > Pseudomonadota > Alphaproteobacteria > Azospirillales > Azospirillaceae > Arenibaculum > Arenibaculum pallidiluteum. The sequence goes on along the minus strand of NZ_JAFIQU010000014.1, from coordinate 69,629 downwards.
TCTGGCGCCCCTGGAGGCGGGCGCCCGCCCCGTCCGGGGATACGGCTCCGTCCTGACGCCGGCGGCTGCCTTCCGGCTCGATCGGGGCGAGCTGCTCGGCCGGGATCTTCAGGGTGCAGACGAGCCCCTTCGGATTCCATTCGAGCTCGACGGTGCCCTTCAGCTGCATCTGCATGCTGGCGCGGATCAGCGTCGAACCGAAGCCGTGCCGCGTCGGCGGCTCGACATTCGGGCCGCCGCGCTCCTGCCAGCGCAGCACCAGGTGCCGGGCCGGGCCGTCGTCCGCTGTCTGCCAGCTCAGCTCGATGAATCCGGCCTCCGACGACAGCGCGCCGTACTTCGCGGCGTTGGTGACCAGCTCGTGCAGCACGAGGGCGAGGGCCTGCGCTGCCTCGGGGCGCAGGCGGGTGGCCGGCCCGCCAATCCGCAGGCGCGATGCGTCCCGGCTGGCGAAGGGCGCCAGCTCGTCGGTCGCGAGCTGCATGAGATCCGCGCCTTCCCAGCGCGAGGCCGCGAGCAGGCTGTGGGCGCGCGCAAGGGACTGGATGCGCCCCCTGACGGCGGTCTTGAAGGCCCCGATATCCTCGGCCCGCGTGAGCTGCACCACCGACTGGACCACGGCGAGCAGGTTCTTGGCGCGGTGGTCGACCTCGCGCGCGAGGAGGCGCTCGCGCTCCTCGGCCCGTCGGCGATCGGTCATGTCGCTGGTGACGCCCACGAGGCCGATGATGTTGCCGGCCTCGTCCCGCAGCGGCGACTTGACCGAGCGGTAGTAGCGAGTCTCGCCGTTGATGCCGGTGAACATCTCGTCCATGTCGACGATCTCGCCGGACTCCATGACCCGGCTGTCATTGACGATGATCATCTCCGCCTCGGCGCGGCTCGGCGCCCAGTCACGATCGGAGCGCCCAATGATCTCCTCGGCCGGCCGTCCGACGAGGCGCTGCAAGGCGGCGTTCACGTAGAGGGCGCGGCTGTCGCGATCCTTGGCGTAGATGAGGTCGGGTGTCGAATCGCCGATCAGGCGGAGCAGCGCGGAAGTGCGCCGCAGCTCGTCCGCGGTGCGCCTGAGCTCGTCGATTTCGGTGCAGGTCCCCATCCAGCGGCTGATCGCGCCGGTCTCGTCGCGCACCGGCAGCGCCCGGCCGAGCGCCCAGCGGTACTCGCCGGTGTGATGGCGCAGCCGGTACTCGATCTCGTAGGCCTCGCCGGTCGCGAGGCTGTTGCGCCAGCGCTCCCAGGTTCGAGCCCTGTCGTCGGGATGGACGATGCCGTTCCAGGCGGCGCCGTCGGTGGAGCCATGCGGGACGCCGGTGAACTCGTACCAGCGGTCGTTGAAGAACTCGTGATGGCCGTCGGGCCGCGTCGACCACACCATCTGGGGCACCGCGTTGAGCCAGCTGCGGATCGTCGCCTCGCGCTCCCGCAGCGCAGTCTCGACCGCCTTGCGCTCGCTGAGGTCCAGCATGGCGCCCACCATCCGCAGCGCGCGCCCCTCGCCGTCGCGGATCACGGTCCCGCGGTCGAGCACGTGGGCGTAGCTGCCGTCGGCCCGGCGGAACCGGTACTCCTCGCTCCAGCCATCCCCGGCCCTCGCGATCGCCGCCTGGATGCTGGCGATGACGCGTCCGCGATCCTCCGGGTGAATGGTCGCCTTCCACCAGGCTCCCGAGGGTCCCACGTCGGCAAGCCGGTGCCCGAAGAGCTCCTGAACGGCCTCGTTCCAGCTCACATGGTCGGAGACGAGGTCCCAGTCCCAGATCGCGTCGCTGGTCGCCTGGGCGGCCAGCCGATAGCGTTCCTCGGTGTCGCGCAGCGCACGCTCGGCGGCGATCCGCTCCGTCACGTCCAAGGCATGCAGGCAGATGCCTGCGACCCTCCCCTGCGCATCGCGCAGCGGCTGGAACACGATATCGAGACGGCGCGTCTCCTCGGGCCCGTCGCCCCGGTGGAGCCGAACCGGCACTGCCGTGGCGCGCAGTGCCTCGCCGCTCGCGCGGACGCGGTCGAGGCGTTCCAGGATACCCTGTCCCTCCAGCCCGGGCAGCGCCTGGCGCAGCGGGTTCCCGACTACGTCGCGCCCGTCGCAGAAGTCCCGGAAGGCCGGGTTCGCCATGACCAGGACGTGGTCGGCGCCGGCGAGGATGGCGACCGGCCCAAGGGCGTGTTCGAAGGCCTGCGCGAGCCATCCGTGCTCCGCAACGAGCGGCCGTCCCGCGCCTTCGGGGGTGGGCAGCGGGGTTTCGGCCTCCCTGCCGCGCAGACCTGGTGGCGGCGATGGCAGCGGTGTCTGCAGGTCGCTCACGCGGCGCAGCCCCTCGACGCCTCTCCGGCGGCATCATCGTTTCGCCGCCACTGACCCAAGGCGTCGTCCATCGCTTCCGGTCCCACTCCGATGTCAGCCGGCCTCTGCCCGCACTTCGCCCGGGCACGCCCGGCCCACCAGACCCGGCGAATTGAATATGGATTTCGCTTCGCCACTGTCCATCGGCCAATCGGAGAGCCCGCCGCTCAGCCGATCGGCAGGTCCGTCGAGGCGGGCGTCACCTCCGGTCCTGGCTTTCCGTCAGCCGCGCCCGGACCAGTCGTCCCGCGCCCCGGATCCACGAGTAGTCGGCGCCCATGTTGAGGCCGCTGTTTCCGTCCAGGACGACTGCGCCGGACCGGGCATCGCGGATCTGGAACCAGACCAGGTACTCGGTGCGGCTGATCCGCCGGACGACGCCGACGAAGGACTGCTCCGCGCCGAGCGTCCTCGCGATCTCGGCATCGCAGCCGCCGCAATGGCGCAGCGCACGTGCCTTCGCGGCCGCCCCGGCAGCGGACTCGCCCGAGCCCGCCCTGCCGACATCGACGAGCCGGTAGCGTCCGGATTGCGCGAGGATGCGGCGCACCTCGTCAGTGACACTCGAGAGATGCCCGGCATCAGCCTGGCTGGCGCCGGAGGACGAGGCTCCGGCGCTGAAATCCTCCATCTCGAAATCGAAGACAGCGATCGCCACGGGCGCCGGCGCGGCGGCTTCGGCCCGAGGCGCCGCGAGGCACGCGGCCGAGAGCAGCGCCGCTGCCGCGGCTCGGAGCCGCGCACCGGGGTGTGGTGCGGGTGCGGTGGAACGGCATCCAGCCTGCCAGTGGATCATGGATCGCCTCTCCCTGGTCGGGGCGGCCGAGGTGGGCACGCGGCATCCAGCATCGCGGCGGCGGGCCGCCCATCGTCATGCCCGGGCTGGTGGCGCCCGGGTCGCCGCCTTGGGCTCCGGTTCCGTTGGCGGGCCGCCATTCTCGGCCGCTCGCTGCGGCCCGGCACCCGCGGAGCCGTCCGGCTGCCAGCCGTGGCGGCCCGTCGCGAAGCTTCGGCCCGAGATGCTCCCGCGTCAAGGAACCGGAAGAGCTGCGGCCCCCCTGCTGCCGCATCCCGGGTGATGCGTCAGGCGAAGGGCTGGGGCGGGTCGGCGCCACGTTCCTCGGGGCTGCCTGGCGGCGGGCCGGGTGGTCCCTCGGGCGCCTCCGCGGCACCGGCCGGGAGCGAGGCAGGCAGCGAGGAGGCGCGCAGCCGGGCCGCGTCGCGCAGGGGCGGTGCCCCGAAAAGCCGCCGGTACTCGCGGCTGAACTGCGACGGACTCTCGTATCCGACGGTGAAGCCGGCGGTGGCCGCGTCCGTGATGCCGGAGATGATCAGGCGCCGGGCCTCGTGCAGGCGAAGCTGCTTCTGGTACTGCAGCGGGCTCGCCCCCGTCACCGCCTTGAAGTGCTTGTGCAGGGCCGAGACGCTCATTCGGGCCTCCGCCGCCAGCACATCGATGCTGAAAGGGCGGGTGTAGTTCCTCTTGATCCAGCCGATCGCCCGGTTGACCTGCTGCAGCCTGTTTTCGGCCATGGCGATGTGGAGAAGGCTGGCAGCCGTTTCCCCGGTGAGCAGCCGGTACATGAGCTCGCGCTCGGCCAGGGGGGCCAGCACCGCCTGGTCCTGCGGTGCTCCGAGCAGCGCCACGAGGCGGATCGCCGCATCCATCAGCTCGGGCGTCACGCGTCCCGGCGAGAGGCTGGAGCCCGGCTCGTCGTCGGGGGCCGCCTTGATGTCCAGCTCAAGCGCCAGCGCGGCCAGCTTGGACGCGTCAAGCCGGTAGCTCATGCAGAGGTACGGGAACGAGGGCGATGCCTCGATCACCTGCCCGACGGCGTGGGCGTCGGCCGTGGCCAGGAAATAGTGCCCGCCGTCGTACTGGAGCATGGTCTTGCCGCAGATCATCTGCTTGCTGCCCTGCGCCGTGATGCAGACCATCGGCTCGAAGATCGTCGCCATCGGCTCCGTGAGCCGGGAATAGCGGAGCAGAAACAGGCCCGGGATCGCGGTCTCGTTCACGCCTTCGGTTCGGGCATAGCGGTCGATCAGGGACGCCAGTTCCCGCTGCCGTTCCATGCTTCCTCCCATTTTTTGGACCGTCGCGGCCGCCCGGAGCCGCACCCCGTTTTGCCGGCGCGGTCCGATCCTCGGCCCGGCAGGCGGACTGCGCTGCGCCAGCAGCGTGGAAGATCGGGCAAGGCTCCCGGACTTCCAGTCTACCGTAGGGCGCGAACCCACGGCGATAATCTCTCTTGAGGGATGCCCAATCCGTCGGTGCTGCTGGACATGCGCCAGGCGTCGAGTGCCGTCGTGCCCCGGGATGACAGTTTTCGGGCCAGGTCTGCGCAACGCGAACAGTATTCGGGCCGTTGGGCACATCGCCGTTATGCATCAAATACGATGCACGAGCGAGGCTGTATTTTCACGCGGAGGAAAGCGCGACGATGAGCAGTATCGCAACACATCCGGGCCGCCAGCCGGGCCGCCAGCCGGGCGGGGTGCCCACGCGGTTGCGGGTAAACAACCGTGACCACGTGCTCGAACTCGACCCGCGCACGACGCTTCTCGACGCACTGCGCGAGCATCTGCATCTGACGGGCACCAAGAAAGGTTGCGACCAGGGCCAGTGCGGGGCCTGCACCGTGATCGTCAACGGGCGGCGCGCCAACAGCTGCCTGACGCTTGCCGTGATGCATGACGGCGACGACATCACCACGGTCGAGGGGCTGGGCACGCCCGAGGCGCTGCACCCAATGCAGAAGGCCTTCGTGGAGCATGACGGCTTCCAGTGCGGCTACTGCACGCCGGGCCAGATCCTCTCCGCCGTCTGCGTCCTGGGCGAGATCGAGGCCGGCATCCCGAGCCACGTCACCGGCGCGCTCACCGCGGCCCCGACCTGCTCGGACGCGGAGATCCGGGAAAGGATGAGCGGCAACATCTGTCGCTGCGCGGCCTACCCCAACATCATCGCGGCCATACGCGAGGTCGCGGGAGGCCGGTCATGAGGGCCTTCACCTACGAGCGCGCCGAGACCGCGGCCGAGGCGGTCGCCGCCGTCGCACGGACGCCGGGCGCACGGTTCATCGCGGGCGGCACCAACCTGCTCGACCTGATGAAGCTGGAGATCGAGACTCCGACCCACCTCGTGGACGTGAACCGCCTCGGCCTCGACCACGTCGAGGAGACCGGGGATGGCGGCCTGCGGATCGGGGCGCTGGTGCGCAACACCGACTTGGCCGCCGACCCGCGGGTGCGGCGGGACTACGGCGTGCTCTCCAGGGCGATCGTCGCCGGCGCTTCGGGCCAGCTCCGCAACAGGGCGACGACGGGCGGCAACCTGATGCAGCGCACGCGGTGCCCCTACTTCTATGACACTGCCATGCCCTGCAACAAGCGCGAGCCGGGCACGGGCTGTGCGGCGCTGGGCGGCCTCAGTCATAACCACGCGATCCTAGGCAGCAGCGAAGCCTGCATCGCCACCCATCCGTCTGACATGGCGGTGGCGCTCAGGGCCCTCGATGCCACGGTCGAGACGATGGCGCCCGATGGAAGCGGCCGTTCGATCGCGATCGCGGATTTCCACCGGCTGCCCGGGGATACGCCGCATATCGAGACCGTCCTCGGGCCCGGGGAGCTGATCACCGCCGTGACGCTGCCGCCGCCTCGCGGCGGCATCCACCTGTACCGCAAGGTCCGCGAGCGCGCCTCCTACGCCTTCGCCAACGTGGCGGTGGCGCTGGTCGCGAAGGTCCGGTCCGGCCGGGTCGTCGTCGACCGGCTCGCCTTCGGCGGGCTTGCGCACAAGCCCTGGCGGGTGGAGGCGGCGGAGCGCCTCTTCGCCGAGGGCGAGGACGCCGCGGCGGATCCCATCGCCGACCTGGTCCTGGCCGGCGCCCGCCCCACGGAACACAACGCCTACAAGCTGCCGCTCGTGCGCCGGACGCTGGCGGCCACGCTCGACACCGCCCGCCAGGGAGAGACGTCATGATCGGTGCCGCCATCAGCCGCATCGACGGGCCGCTGAAGGTCGCGGGCCGCGCCGCCTATTCCTACGAGCGTCAGGACGCGGGTCCCGCGCTCTACGGCTTCATCCGCGGTGCCGCCATCGCCAAGGGACGCATCACCCTCATCGATGCGCGCGACGCCGAGGCGGCGCCCGGCGTCACCCTCGTGCTGACGCACCTGAACGCGCCGCCGCAGGCGCCTCTCGTCGCCAAGCCGACGATCTTCGACCGCCCGAACCCCCAGCTCGCCGGTGACGGGATCAGCTATTACGGCCAGCCCGTCGCCCTGGTGGTCGCGGAGACGTTCGAGCAGGCACGCGCCGCCGCGGCGCTGGTCAGGGTCGAGTACGAGCGCGAGCCCGGCGCCTACGACTTGGCCGCCCATGCCGACCGCGCCGAGCCCCAGGAGACGATCAGCCTCGGCCTGCCCGGCGAGACCCGTTTCGGCGACATCGACCGAGCCATGGCCGAGGGGCCCGTCACGGTGGACGAGACCTACACCACCCCCTACCACCTCTCGCAGCCCATGGAGCCGCACGCCTGCCTCGCGGACTGGCGCGACGGCCGCCTGACGGTCTATCTCTCGACGCAGATGGTCGCGCCCGGCCGGGCGGCCCTGGCCGAGACGCTGCTCCTGGACGAGGACCGGGTCACGGTCGATGCGGCCTATGTCGGCGGCGGCTTCGGCTCGAAGCTCTACCTCCATGCCGAGGCCGTGCTGGCGGCCCTGGCCGCGCGCGCGCTCGGCCGGCCGGTCAAGGTCGTGCTCACGCGCCGGCAGGTCTTCACCCTGACGGGACAGCGGCCGGCAACGATCCAGCGGGTCCGTCTCAGCGCGACGCCCGACGGCCGCCTGACAGGCCTTGGCCACGACGTGAACATGCAGAGCGTGGCCACCCTGCCCTGGATCGAGCAGACCGCGACCGTCAGCCGTTCGCTCTACGCCGCGCCCAACCGTCTGACCAGGCACTACACCACGGATCTCGACCTCACGCCCGGCGAGGCCGTGCGCGGGCCGGGCGAACTGCCGGGCCTGCTCGCCCTCGAGACGGCCATGGACGAGCTCGCCCACAGGCTCGGCATCGATCCCGTCGAGCTGCGGTTGCGGAATGACACCGACATCGACCCGGAGTTGGGCGTGCCCCTGAACGGCCGCCGGCTCGCCGACTGCCTGCGCGAGGGCGCGCGCCGCTTCGGCTGGGAACGGCGCCCGGCCGAGCCCGCAAGCCGCCGCGAGGGGAGCTGGCTGATCGGCTACGGCATGGCGAGCGCGATCCGGGCCCATTTCCAAGGCGCGACGGAGGCAAGCGTGCGCATCGCGCCCGACGGTCGGGTCGTCGTGCGCTCCGACACGCCCGACATCGGCACCGGCACCTACACGATCGCCGCGCAGGTGGCGGCCGAGGCGCTGGGCCTGCCGGTCGAGGCCGTGACCGTGGAGCTCGCCAGCTCCACCTATCCCAAGGGCGGCGGGGCCGGCGGCTCCTATGGCGCGGCGAACACCGCCGTCGCCATCCACCGCGCCTGCCGCGCCCTCAGGGAGCGGATCGCGCAGGCCGCGGGGGGCGTGCCCTCCAACGATCTCGTCGGGACGGCACGCCGGCTGTTCCCCGAGGGGGTCGAGGCCACGGGTGCCATCGTCGGCCAGGCCGAGGACCCGAATTTCCGGAACTACTCGCAGAACACCTATGGGACCTCCTTCGCCGAGGTCGCGGTCGACGTCCACACGGGCGAGGTCCGCCTGCGGCGGATGACGGGCGTCTTCGCGGCCGGCCGGATCGTGAATCCGAAGACCGCCCGCTCGCAGATCATGGGCGGGATGATCTGGGGCGTCAGCTCGGCCCTTCACGAGGCCGCCCATGTGGACCCGCGTTACGGAAGCTGGGTCAATGGCGATCTCGCGGAATACGTCGTGCCGGTGCATGCCGATATCCCGGAGATCGAGGCGATCCTGCTGGATGACCATGACGAGCACGCGAACGACCTGGGGATGAAGGGGGTGGGAGAGCTCGGCGTGTGCGGGACCGGGGCGGCGGTCTCCAACGCCGTCTTCAACGCGACTGGGATCCGGGTGCGCGACTTCCCCATCACTCTGGCGAAGCTGTTGCCGGGCCTGCCCGCCCCCTGACTCCCATGCGCCGACCCCGCGGCCAGGCGGGGTCAGGCGCGGCGGCGGATCACTGTCGTCCGGCTTGCTTGGGCTCTGGTCGAACGCCCCGGAGCCCGCGGGTCTGTGCGTCAAAGGCCGGCCCGGCCTTTCTGCCAGGTCTTGCGTCCCGCCAGCTCTATCTCACCTGGGGCTGTGGCTCCTGCCAGTCGTGCGGGCGAGGGCCTGCGCGGTGGCCGGGGTGCCGAGCTCCGGCGGGACGGGAGCCTCCCTGCCATCCCGCCTGTTTGCCAGGGCTGACGGTGCTTCATGCATGGGCGGGGTCCGATGGGTGGCGACGGTCGCGTTCACATCGACGAGGCGCTGGTCCGGGACCTGATCCGGACGCAGTTTCCGTGTTGGTCGCATCTCCCCGTGGCGCCGGTCCCCTTGGACGGCTGGGACAACCGGACCTTCCGGCTCGGCAGTGATCTCAAGATGCGGCTGCCCAGCGCCAGGAGCTATGTCCCCCAGGTCGAGAAGGAATACCGCTGGCTCCCGGCGCTCGCGCCCCGCCTTCCATTTCCCATTCCCGCGCCGGTGGCCCTGGGCTCGCCGGCCGGGCCGTACCCCTTTCCCTGGTCCGTCTATCGCTGGCTGGACGGGGCGCCGGCATCGCGCGATCGCATCGGGGACATGCCGGGCTTCGCGCGGGACGTTGCCCGCTTCCTCCTGGCGCTCCGGGAGATCGACCCTGCTGGCGGACCGCCCGCGGGGCCCGGCAATTTCCATCGTGGCGGCGCGCTGCAGGTCTACGACGCGGAGACGAGAGCGACCATTGGGGCCATGCGCGACCGGATCGACGTGGCGGGGGCGATCGCGACCTGGGAGGCTGCCTTGCGTGCGGCGTGGACTGGCCCCGAGGTGTGGGTCCATGGCGACGTCGCGGTCGGCAACCTTCTGGTCGAGGGGGGCGGGCTCTCGGCGGTGATCGATTTCGGAAGCTCCGCGGTCGGCGATCCCGCCTGCGATCTGGTCCTCGCCTGGACGTTCCTGTCGGGTGAAAGCCGCAGTGCGTTCCGCAACGCGGTCGGGGTCGACGCGGCCATGTGGGCGCGGGCCCGTGGCTGGGCGCTGTGGAAGGCGCTGCTCGTGCTGGCGCAGGACAGCGCGACCAACCCGGCGGAAAGGCCGGCCCTGGCGATCATCGAGGACGTCGTCGGGGAGCATGCGCTGTGGACGCGATAGGGCGCCTCAGGGGCCGCGCTGGCCGCTGGACGCGTGAGCCATGTGGGACCCGGGCAACGGCCTGCAACTCTGAGTGTGGCGGCTAATGCCCGTTGAAATCTGATGTGGCAATGCAAGACATTCATGGGACAGCGCGGAGATGCGTGGCGGCGCTCTTCCCTTGCCGAAGCAGTCGGGCCATACTTAAGGAGGAGTAAATTTTGGGCGGAACCTGATGGCGCGCCTCGGCGGGAACGTGTCGCTCCCCCCCGAACTTGACGAATTCATCGACAGCGAGATCGCTGCCGGGCGCTATACCAATCGTGACGAGGTGCTCCGGGCGGCCCTGTGCCTCCTGGGCCGGCAGGGCTCTGCGGCCAAGCCCGGCGCACCGGCCGGCATCGGTACGCCTTCCGCTGGCGCGAAAGCGGTTCCCGTGGATTTCCAGGGATCCCGTGCCCCAATGCTCCTGCTTGGGCCCGGTGAAAGCATCCTTGAGGCCAATGCCGCGTTCCTGCGGCTGACGGGGTATTCGGGCGAGTCGCTGCCAGGGCGGAGCATCGTCGAGCTCCTTCCCGCGACCCTTGGCGAGCCGGAGACGGTCATCCGCCCATCCGGGGTCCCGACAGGCACCGGTCCCGTCGATGTGCTGCAGTCGCTGCTCTGCGTGGATGGCGGGATGATCCAGGTCTCGCTCGACCGCCTGGAGATCCCGATCGGCGCGGCGGCCGGTGCAAGCGCCCTCGTCCTCGTCCGGGAGACCGCCTCCACGACCGAGGTGGAAGACGTGCTGCGCCGCGCCGCCCGGCTGCACCTTGCCCTGTCCGCCGCGAATGCGGGCGTGTGGGACTGGGATGCCGCGGGAGGCGCGCTGACCTGGTCCGAAGGCCTGTACCGGCTGTTCGGCGTCGATCCCGTGGACTTCGCGACCCCGACGGATGCCTGGAAGCACGTGATGCACCCCGACGACTTCGATCGGGTCGCCGGGCAGTTCCTGGAGGCGCTGCGGCACGACCACCCGGAGCTGCAGGTCGAGTACCGCATCATGCATCCGGTGAAGGGAATGCGGTGGATCATGGGGCTCGGGCGGTCCACCTGCGATGCGACGGGGCGCCCCCTGCGCATGACCGGCCTGTGCATCGACGTCACCGAGCGCAAGTTGCTCGAGGACGCGCACAGGGCCGCGAAGGAGGAGGCCGAGCGCGCGAACCAGTCCAAGTCCCGGTTCCTGGCGGCCGCCAGCCACGATCTGCGCCAGCCGCTGCAATCGGCGATCCTGTTCGCCGGCGCGCTCGCCAGGAACATGGCCGGGGATCCCGCGCGGGCCGAGCAGTTCCAGCACCTTGAGCGCAGCCTGGATACGCTGAAGGGCCTGTTGGACGCCCTTCTGGACGTCTCGCGGCTCGATGCCGGCGTGATCGAGCCCACCATCGAACAGTTCCGCATCTCGGGCCTGCTCGACCACATCCGCGCCGCCTATGCCCACGTTGCCGCCGCGCGGTCGCTGAGCTGGGACGTCACGGGCAGCGGCGCCACCGTCCGCTCCGATCCGACCCTGCTCGGCCGCATGCTGCGCAACCTCGTCGAGAACGCGTTCAAGTACACCGAGCGCGGCGGGGTCGAGTTGCACTGCCAGGAATCTGATGGGACGCTTCGCCTCGAGGTGTGCGACACGGGGCCAGGCATCCCGGCCTACAGCCTCGACGCGATCTTCGAGGAGTTCCATCAGCTCGGCAATCCCGAGCGCGACCGCCAGCACGGCCTCGGGCTCGGCCTCAGCATCGTCCGGCGCCTGGGCATTCTCCTGGAGCACCGGATTGATGTCCGGTCCGAGCCGGGGAAGGGATCCGTCTTCTCCGTGGACGTGCCGCTGGCGGAGGCGGCCGAGGAGGAGGCGCGGCCGGCGCCCCTCCAGTGCTCGGATGCCGGGCGCACGGTCCTTGTGGTGGACGACGACCCGAGCGTTCTCCTGGGTCTCGAGGCCATCCTGAAGGACTGGGGATGGCGGGTCGTGGCCGTCAGCTCGGTGGAGGAGGCGTTGGACCGCATCGGAAGCGATGCCCTGCCGCCCGATATCGTGCTGGCGGACTACCGGCTGCGGGACGAGCGGGTCGGGACCGACGCGATCCTCGGGATCTGGAATCGCCTCGGCCGGCGGCTGCCCAGCGCGCTCCTGACCGGGGAGACGGGGCCGGAATGCCGGCGCGACGCGGTCGCCCACGGCCTCGACGTCCTCTACAAGCCCGTCACGCCGCGACAGCTCGACCGGCTGCTCGTCAAGATGCTGAAGCGCGACGTGCGGCAGGCCTGAAGGCGTTTCCCCGCGGTGCCGACGCGGCGGCGCTTCCCCGAGGCCGCGGTTGCGGCCTAAGCTCCTCCGCTCCGCCAGCAGCTTCCCGAGGAAACATGAAGGCCGCCGTCCTGGGTGAGTCCGGTGTCGAGATCCGCGACGTCCCGCCGCCGTCCCCGAAGCCGAACGAGGTTCTTGTCCGCATCCGGGCCTGCAGTCTGAACCGCGCCGACCTGATCATGGCGAGCGGGCGCATGCACGGCTCGCAGGGTGGGCCCGGCGCCGTGCTCGGCATGGAATGGGCGGGCGAGGTGGTCGAGGTCGGGGCCGAGGTGCCCCCGGGGCTGAAGCCCGGCGACCGGGTCATGGGCTCGGGTGGCGGCGGCTATGCCGAGCTGGCAGCCACCGACTGGGGGCGGGTTCTGCCCGTGCCGGACCCGGCCATGGCGTTCGAGGTCGCGACCACGCTGCCCATCGCGCTCCAGACCATGCACGACGCCCTGGTCACCAATGGCAGGCTGGCTGCCGGCGAGGCCGTGATGATCCAGGGCGCCAGCACGGGCGTCGGGCTGATGGGCCTGCAGATCGCCAGGCTGATGGGCGCCGGCCTGGTCGTCGGAAGCTCGACAAATCCGGACCGGCGTGCCCGGCTCGCGGAGTTCGGGGCGGACCTCGTCGTAGACAGCCGCGATCCCGGATGGCCCGAGCGCGTGCTCCAGGCGACCGGCGGCCGCGGCCTCGACCTGATCGTCGACCAGATCTCGGGCGGTGTCGCCAACGCCAACATGAAGGCCTCGGCCGTCCGCGGGCGCATCGTGAATGTCGGCCGACTCGGCGGCTTCACGGGCGAGTTCGACTTCGACCTGCACGCGCTCAAGCGCATCGCCTATATCGGCGTGACCTTCCGGACCCGCTCGCTCGAGGAGGTCCGCGCCATCACGGCTGCCATGCGCAGGGATCTCTGGCCCGCCCTGGCGGAGGGCAGGCTGCGCCTGCCCGTCGACCGCACCTACCGGCTGGACGAGGCCGCCGAAGCGCTGGCCCGGATGCGGGCCAATGCCCATTTCGGCAAGATCGTGATGACGGTCTGAGACCCCAGTCGGGACCACGGGCCCGGGCCCGTGGTCCCCTGGGTCCGCTCAGCGCTTCTGCGCCTTCTCCACGAAACGCGGATCGAAGGTCTTCGCGGTGTCGAACTGGGCGTTCGCGAATTCCGGCTCCAGCGTCTTCAGCATGCCGACGACGCTCTCCATGCCCGCCTTCTGGACGATCGCGTCGCGGGAATAGCTTTCCTTGGAGCTCTTCACCGCGGCGACGTAAAGGCCTTTGTCGCCGAGATGGTATTCGTCCGGGACGGCTGCCGCGATCTCCTCGGGCGAGGCGGTACGGATCCAGTTCAGCGCCTTCACGAAGGCGTTGACGAGGCGCTGCGTGGTCTCGGGGTTCTTCTCGATGAAGTCGGTCTTGGCATAGACCACGGCGGCCGGGTTGGACCCGCCGAAGAGATCCTTGGTCCCCTGCTCGGTGCGCGTATCGATCAGGGTCACGATGTCCTTGTCGGCCTCGAGCTTCGCAATCACGGGATCCAGGTGCGAGATCACGTCGACCTGGCCCTGCTTCACGGCCGCCACCGCCGAGGCGCCGCCGCCGACGCCGATGATCGAGGCGTCGCTGGGGGCGAGGCCGGCCTTCACCATCGCGTACTGCGCCATCATGGCCGTCGATGAGCCCGGCGCCGTGACGCCGATCTTCAGCCCCTTGAAATCCTTGGCGGACTTGACCTTGTCGGCGAGGTCCTTGCGCACGCCGATCACGATCGCGGGGAAGCGGCCGAGCTCGGCGACGGCGCGGATGTCCTGCCCCTTCTGCTGCATGCGCAGCGTGTGCTCGTAAGCGCCGGTCACCACGTCGACCGAGCCGCCGATCAGCGCCTGGAGGGCCTTGGATCCGCCGCCGAGATCGTTGATCTCGACGTTCAGCCCCTCCTCCTTGAAGAAGCCCTTCCGCTCGGCGATGGTGAGGGGCAGGTAGTAGAGCAGCGGCTTGCCGCCGACCGCGAGGCTGACGTCCTTCTTCTCCTGCGCCTGCACCGGGGCGAGCGCGCCGCCCGCCAGGGCCAGCGTCAGGCCGGCGGCCAGGACCCTCAGAAACCTCATGGCATTCCTCCTCGTGTTCGTTGGTGGTTAAGACGCGCCGGGCCCGTTCAGCCCGCCGCCGTGGCCGGCCTCGGCCGCCAGATCAGGAGCCGGTTCTCGACCTTGGTGACGATCCAGTCGATCAGGATCACGAAGGCCATCAGCACGAACATGCCCGCGAAGACGCCGGTCACGTCGAAGACCCCCTCGGCCTGGTGGATCAGGTAGCCGAGGCCAGCCGAGGACCCGAGATACTCGCCGACCACCGCACCCACCACGGCGAAGCCGACCGAGGTGTGCAGCGACGAGAACATCCAGCTCAGCGCCGAGGGCAGGTAGACGTGCCGCAGAAGCTGGCGCTCGTTCATGCCGAGCATTCGCGCGTTGGCGAGCACCGCCGGGCTCACCTCCTTCACGCCCTGGTAGACGTTGAAGAAGACGATGAAGAAGACCAGCGTGATGCCGAGCGCGACCTTGGACCAGATCCCCAGGCCGAGCCACAGTGCGAAGATCGGGGCGAGGACCACGCGCGGCAGGGCGTTGGCCGCCTTCACGTAGGGGTCGAAGACCGCCGCGAGCATCGGCCTACGGGCGAACCAGAAGCCGATCACCACCCCGCCGACGGAGCCGAGACCGAAGGCCAGCGCCGATTCCAGAAGCGTGATCCCCAGGTGGTACCAGATGGTGCCGCCCGCGAACCATGTGCCGATGCGCGTCACAACGTCGACCGGCGTCGAGAAGAAGAACCGGATGGTCTTGGGATCCCCGAAGAGGCCCGTCGACGAGGCGACGTGCCAGAGCAGGACGATCACGACGGCGACCAGCACCTGGAGGAGGAGAAGGAACGTACGGGACATGGCTCAGCTCCTGTCCCCCTGCCGGTAGCCCTTGAGCACTTCCTCCTTCAGGGCGTGCCAGATCTCCCGGTGGGCCTCGTGGAACTGGGGGTCGAGCTTGATCTCGGCGATGTCGCGCGGCCGCGCCAGCGGTATGCGGTAGTCGCCGATGATCCGGGCCGCTGGGCCGGCCGACATGATCACGACCCGATCGGCCAGGGCGATCGCCTCCTCCAGGTCGTGGGTCACGAACATCACGGCCTTCTTGTCCGTGGACCACAGGCTCAGCAGCAGGTCGCCCATGATCAGGCGCGTCTGCGCGTCCAACGGTCCGAACGGCTCGTCCATGAAGAGGATCTTGGGGTCGCGGATCAGCACCTGCGCGAGGCCGACGCGCTTGCGCTGGCCGCCGGACAGCATGTGCGGGTAGCGCTCGCAGAAGGCGCCCAGCCCGACGCGCCCGAGCCAGTCCCGCGCCCGATCCCGCGCCTCGCGCGCCGGGGTGCCGGCGACCTCCAGCCCGATGGCCACGTTTTCGAGGGCGGTCTTCCAGGGCATCAGCGAATCCTGCTGGAAGAGATAGCCGGCACGCCGGTTCAGGCCCGACAGGGGCTCGCCGAAGATCCGCACGGTGCCCGCCGACGGCTTCAGCAGCCCCGCGGCCGCGTTCAGCAGGGTGGACTTGCCGCAGCCCGTGGGGCCGACGATCGCGACGAACTCGTGCTCCTCCACGGCGAGGTGGACCGTGTCGACGGCCTCGTAGGTCCCGCCGCCGGCAAGATCGAAGGTGATCCGGACCCCGTCCAGCATCACCGCGCGCTCCCGGGCCCCGGGCGCGTCCTGAGACACCAAGGCCAGCCGCACCATCCGCATCACCTCCTCGTCCCGTTCCGCGGCGCGACAGATGCTTCGCCCGCGGGATCGTCAGGGAACTCTACGGTCTCGCGGCCGCAATAGGAACAGCCGAGCTTGCAGCCGCGCCCTTCCGAAACGCATCGAGGCGGTGCAACCCGTGGCTGCACCGCCTCGATGGGGGCCGTCGCTCCTGCGGCGCCGGGCCTGCCGGCCCTTTCCCGGGGCTGCCGGGGAAGGGGCGCGGCGGCGGGCGGAGGCCTCGCTCAATGTGCGTAGGGGCGCAGGAAGTCGGTCCCGGCGACCTGGACCCGGTCCTGGCCGGCGCCGCCCTGGGTCGTGGCGGCGGAGGCAGCGGCCTGCGGGGCGGTGGCCTGCCGGGCCGTGACGGGGGCCTGGACCGCAGTGTCCCGCGCCGCATAGGAGCGCAGCGTGGTCGAGCCGTGGAACAGGTTCTGGCCGGAGGCGATGTCGCTGGCGACGGCGGGGGCGGCGCCCAGCAGGGCGGCGGCGATGAGGGCGGTGGAAAGGGTCTTCATGGCTGGGTTCCTTCTGCGAGAGGCGGCGTGCGCCGCTGATGAAGGAAAGCTAGACCCCATCCTCCTCCCTGCGTAGCCTATCATTCTCGATCGAATCCATCGTTTTTCTAGATGGATCCTCTCGGAACGGCTCAGCACAGGCCGTTGCGCAGCGTCTCCTCCCCGCGACCGAGGCGGTCCAGATTCTCCATCAGGATATCGACGACATTGGTCTCGTAGCGGCGCGTCTCGCCGGCGCTGTGGGGAGTCACGACGACGTTGGGAAGCGTCCAGAACGGGGAACCGGGCGGCAGCGGCTCCTCGTGGAAGCAGTCGAGCCCTGCCCCGGCGAGGCGGCCGTCGCGCAGAGCCTCGACGAGCGCGTCCTCGACCACGACGCGGCCGCGGGCCACGTTCACCAGGAAGGCGCCGGGCTTCAGCGCGCCGAGCTCGCCCGGGCCGATCAGCCCCTCGGTCTCGGGCGTCAGCGGGCATGTCAGCGCCAGGATGTCGGCCTCGGCCAGCACCTCGCGCAGGCGCCCGGGAGGGACGACCGCATCGACGGGGGCCGAGGGATCCGGCCGGCGCCTCACGCCGACGACCCGCATGCCGAAGGCCCGGGCCAGGCCGGCCAGCCGCAGGCCGATGCGGCCGAGGCCCACCACCACCAGCGTCTTGCCATGGATCTCGTCCTCGCGCCGGTCGCGCTCGCCGATCATCGGCCGCCAGCGGCGCGCGGATTGGTGGTCGCGGGCGAGGTGGAGCTGGCGGGACAGCGACAGGATCAGGGCCATGGCATGCTCGGCCACCGCGCGCTCGTTGGCACCCTGCGCGCTGGCCAGGCGGATGCCGGAGCGCGCCAGCAGATCCCTGTCGAACTGGTCCGTGCCGGCGCTGATGGACTGGATGAAGCGGAGCCGGCCCGCCGTCTGGACGAGGTCGTTGCGCCACAGGCCCGAGACGACGAGCACGTCGGCCTCGGCGATCCGGCTGCGCAGCGCATCGAGCGTGCGCACCTCGAAGAAGCGGGCGGGGTGCCGGCGCGCCGCGAATTCCGCGCCGAGCTGGTAGGCCGCATGGGCGAAGCCCACGGTCAAGGTGTCCGCGGGCGGAAGGGCTGGCATGGCGGGCTCCGGTCGTCGTGCAAGGGACGTCGTGCAGGGTCCGCCAGGATGCGGGGCGGGCCAGGGCGGCCGCAAGGAGCCGATGCGCCGCCCGCGCCCGCCACTGCCGACGGCTCCCTTCTTGACGGCGGTCCCGCGGCGCGCGGAAGCTCGCCGGTGATGGACCACCGGACCCGCCGCCCGCTCCCCTCCCTGCCGGCCCTGCGCGCCTTCGAGGCCGCCGCGCGGCACAGGAGCTTCGGACGGGCAGCGGCGGAGCTGCTGGTCACGCAGAGCGCGATCAGCCACCAGATCAGGAAGCTCGAGGCGGAGCTGGGCGTGCCGCTCTTCACCCGGCGCACCCGCGGCGTCGATCTCACCGAGGCGGGGACACGGTACCTGGCGGTGGTTGCCGAGGCCTTCGACCGGATCGCGGGCGAAACGGCGCGCCTGCGAGGGCCGGCCCCGCGGCTGCTGCGGGTCAGCCTGCTCGCCTCCTTTGCGGCTAACTGGCTGGTGTCGCGCCTGCCGCGCTTCAATGCGCTCCACCAGGGGATCACGGTGATCCTGGACCCGGCGATCCGTCCCGTGGACCTGGCGGCCGAGGGGATCGACCTGGCCGTGCGGTACGGCAGGGGCGGCTGGGAGGGCGTGCGCAGCCGTCGGCTGATGGGCGAGCGGATCTGCCCCGTGTGCAGCCCCGCCCTGCTGGAGCGCGGCCCGCCACTGCGCGAGCCCAGGGACGTCCTCGGGCATCCGCTGCTGCTCTCCTATTCGCGCGAGCCCCTGGAATGGCCGGCCTGGTCCCGGTCCGCCGGAGTGGATCTCTCAGGCGCGCGCGAGGTCATGCTGCACGACTACAACATCGTCCTGCAGGCGGCGTTGGAAGGGCAGGGCGTAGCCATGGGGCGGCGCGCGCTGCTTTCCGAGCGGCTGCGCGACGGCAGCCTCGTCGAGCCGTTTCCCGGGACGGCTGTGACGGACGCGACGGCGTACTGGATCCTCCTGCCCGCCGCGGGCGGAACGCCCGAGGCCGAGATCTTCGCGGACTGGCTGGCGGAGGAAGCGGCGTCCCATGCATGAATCCCGTTCACCCCAGGCGTGAAATCTTCGGATTCGTCAGGCTCCGCGCCGGCGCCTAGGCTCCTGCGCACGACGAGCTGGGGAGGGGCATCATGGCGGGGACCATCGCGGAACGGGTGCGGGCGGCCGGATACGTGCTGCCCGAGCCGACGGCGCCGGCGGCGAACTACGTATCGAGCACGCGGGCCGGCAACCTGCTCTTCATCTCGGGGCAGGTCTGCCAGCGCGACGGCAGCCCGGGCCCGCTCGGCCGGGTCGGCGAGGCGCTGTCCGTCGAGGACGGGCGGCAGGCGGCCGCACTCTGCGCCCTGAGCGTCCTGGCCCATGTCTCGGCCGCGGTCGGCGGCGAGGCGGCGCGGGTGCGGAAGATCCTGCGGCTCGGCGTCTTCGTGAGCGCGACGGCGGAGTTCGACCGGCACTCCCAGGTGGCCGACGGCGCGTCCGACCTGATGGTCGCCGTGCTGGGCGAGGCCGGGCGGCACGCCCGGACCGCGGTGGGCGTCGTTTCGCTGCCGCGCGGCGTCGCCGTCGAGGTGGACGCGATCGTCGAGCTGGCCGGCGAGGGTAGCGCGCCATGACGCCCCCGGACATCATGACGCTCGACGACGTCGAGCGGGTCCGCGCGCAAACGCCGGGCTGCGCGACCCTGACGCATTTCAACCATTCGAGCTGCTCGCTGCCCTCGCTGGGCACGTTGCGGGCCGTCACCGAGCATCTCCAGCGCGAGGCTTTCCTCGGCCCGAGCGAGGCCGGGATCGCCGTCGCCGACGCCGTCCAGGAAACGCGCAGGGCCGCGGCCGCACTGCTGAACTGCGATACCGCGGAGATCGCGCTGACGGGCAGCGGTTCCCAGGGCTGGGGCAGCGCCTTCGCGGCCCTGCCGCCGCTGCGGCCCGGCGACCGGATCCTGGTCGGGCGGCACGAATGGGGCGGCAATCTCGCGACGATGCACGCCGCGGCGGACCGCGCCGGCGCCTCTGTCGAGACGATTCCCTGCGCCGAGGACAGTACGGTCTCGCCCGAGGCGCTGGCGGGGATGATCGATTCGCGGGTCCGCCTGATCGCGCTGACCTGGCTTCCCGCCAATGGCGGGCTGATCAACCCGGCAGCCGCCATCGGCGGGATCGCGCGCGCGGCGGGCATCCCCTATTTCGTCGATGCCGGTCAGGCCCTCGGGCAGGTGCCCGCCGATGTCCGCGAGATCGGCTGCGACGTGCTCAAGGGCGCCGGGCGGAAGTACCTGCGCGGGCCCAGGGGAACCGCGCTGCTCTATGTCCGGCGCGGTTTCCTGGACACCCTCCGGCCGGCGTTCCTGGACGTGCTCTCGGCGCCCTGGACCGGGGATGGCCCGGCCCTGCGGGACGATGCGCGCCGGTTCGAGACCAGCGAGAACGCCTTCGCCCTGCAGCTCGGCCTGGGCGCCGCGATCCGCGAATGCCTCGCCCTCGGCGTGCCGACGATCCGGACCCGGATCGACGGCCTTGCGGAACGGCTCCGGGCAGCCCTGGGCGAGGTGCAGGGCGTGACGCTGCGCGATCTCGGGACCGAGCGCTCGGCCATCGTTTCCTTCACCGTCGCGGGCATGGGCGCGCAGGAGGCGCGCCGGCGCCTTGCGGACCGGCGGATCAACCTGGCCGCCATCGGCGCGGGATACACGCCGCTGGACATGCGGGCGCGCGGCCTGTCCGAGGTCGTGCGCGCCTCGGTCAGCTATTTCACGACCGAGGAGGAGATCGACCGCCTGGCAGCCTCGGTCGCGGCGCTCGGCTGAAGGGCGCAGCCGGCGTGCCGGGGCTGGCGCGTCATCTCGTCGCTCCGGTCTCGTAGACGAAGAGATGGCTCCGGTCGTCCTCGGGCATGAAGTAGGCCCGGATTCCGGTGTCCGTCGCCTCGAGCTCGACGGGATTGCGCGACATCGCCGTACCGTTCTCCGTCCACAGCCTGAGCGGCACCTGATGAAGGGGCGATCCCGCGCGGAGATCGACCTGCTCCATGCCACCCAGGGAGAAGGCCGGGGCGCCCGGGGCGGTCCGGTACTCGGCCAGGCCGAAGCACAGGGCCTGGCCGCGGCCGGCATACTGGCAGTCCTGATAATCGACATAGAAGCTCGGGTTCGGCTTCATCAGCTTTTCCGGCGGGACGCCGGCATCGGACACCGAGCGGCCGTCCCCGCCGAGCTTCCAGGTGTAGAACCGCCGCGAGCCCCAGCTGACGCCGTGCAGCGTGCCGTCCTCTGTGTCGTGGACGATCCCGCCGATATGGTCGGGAAAGCGGAACACCTCGACGGCCTCCAGCGTCTGCGGATCGACGCGGTAGACGATCGAGCGCGAGTTTGGACGGTACTCGGCGACCGGCACCCAGAGATGGCGCCCGTCATAGTCGATGCCGCCCGGATGATAGATGTCGCCCTCGCCCAGGGTGATCTGCCCCAGCAGCCTGCCCTCGAGGTCCATCTTGAACAGGTGCCCGGCGCCCTTGCCGGCGCTGCGGTCCATGCCGTCCACCGGCTGCGGGAAGCGCTGGGTGCGCTCGACGATCTCGACGGACGAGACGAACAGCGCGTCCCCGACCTTGGCGAAGCCCTGCGGGTGGTGGGTGGCGAAGGGCACGGGCACGGCGGAGACCCGACGCCACTCGCTGGCGCCGGTCAGGCTCCTGAACCGCTCCGAAAGGACCGCGCCGTCGCCTGCCCGCGCGCCGGGCGGACCGCCCAGCAGCGTGGCCAGGGCCAGCAGTGCGACGCCTGCAATTCCTGCCTTCGCGTGACCTGCCATCTTCCGCTCCTCCGCAGCGCTCCGGGGCTGCCGCGCCCGCCTGGCGACGCGGCCAGACTGGCAAAAGGATGTTACGGTTCGTCGAGTGACGTCGTGCCCTGGCGGGTCGGATACCCCGCCAGGGGGAGCCGCAGCGTGCGCGCATGGTAGGCCCCCGCCCTCGTGCGGAGAAGGCGGTCTGCCTCAGGGAACAGGTCGTTCGTCCCGAACGGCGGACTGCCTGCTCCGCGCCATGGAGGCGCTGTGAAGGAAGGCCCGGCTCATCTCCAGCATTTTCCGGTGGAAGGCGTCGAGCCCGCGCCGGTCGGCATTGTTCTCGATGGCGACGCGGGTCGCCCCTGTCAGCGCGGCGACGAGCGAGAAGGCGACGTCCTCGATATCCTCGAACGCCGCGTCGGGAGCGCTGCCAAGGAGACGGGCGGCGGCCCGGTTCAGACGCCCGAAGGCGGCGGTCACCGGCTCGGACACCTCCAGCTCCGATGACGCGCGGTACAGGGCCTGCGACGCTGCGATATCCCCGCATTTCGCCATGACATAGGCCGAGACGAGCGCATCGGAGGCGGTACCGAGAGGCTTGCCCATCGTGCGGGCGCAGCTCTCCTCGACGGCCGCCGCCACCCGGTCCAGGTAGTGGCTGACGACCGCGTGGAGCAGAGCCTCCTTGTTCGGAAAGTACTGGTACATCGTCCCGACGGATACGCCGGCCCTCTCGGCGACGCGCGTCGTGGTCAGCCGCGCGAAGCCCAGCTGAAGCAGAACCTGAATGGTCGCCTCGAAAATGGCGCGGACCGTCGCCTCGGACCGTGCCTGGCGGGGGATTTTCCGGGGGTTTAGCTGCCGCGGCCGCCGGGCAGTCATATGCGAATCCACAAGATGAAGGCCACTTCACATATTAGGGGCGCGGCTCCGCCGTCCATACTGATCATTGGAAACATGTGCGCCGAGGCGCTCGCCAGCAGACTCGGAAAGGGAAAGCCGTGGAACCCGATAAGATCACCGAAACACTGAGGGCCATCGCCAGGGGGTTCAAGTCCTGGCCCGGTGCGCCGATCCTGCATCGGCCCGATGAGCTGGGGCTCGACTATGAGGATGTATTCTTTCCATCCGAAGACGGCGTGCCCCTCGAGGGCTGGTTCATCCCCCGCGCGAACTCCGACAGGATCGTCATTGCGAACCATCCCCGCTGGTTCAACCGTGCCGGACTGCCGTCCCACCTCGAGCCGTGGCGGTCCTTGACCGGCTCCACAGGGAATGACTTCGAGGTCAATTTCGTTCCGGACTACAGGATCCTGCATGACGCCGGCTACAACGTCCTGGCGTATGACATGCGCAACTTCGGGCACAGCGGGAAAGCCAATGATGGCGTCTTCTCGGTCGGGCGCTACGAGTCCCGCGATGTCATCGGCTCGCTGGACTATGTCCGTCGCCGGAAGGATACGGCCGGCATGAAGATCGGCCTCTTCAGCCGCTGCGCAGGGGGAAACGCCACGTTCTTCGCGATGACCCGGCGACCCGAGGCGTTCGACGGCGTCCGCTGCCTCGTGTCGCCGCAGCCGCTGTCGAGCGGCGTGGCGCTCGCGCGCGGTCTCGAACGGCTCGGCATACCCCTCAGCTACATGGACCAGTTGAACGAGCTGATCCGTCAGGAGACCAGCTTCACCATCGATCAGTTCTCGCCGGTGCCATGGGCGAAGAGCGTCATGGTCCCGAGCTTCCTCTACCAGGTCAGGGACGACGTCTATACACGGCCAAGCGACCTCCAGGCCGTGTATGACAACATCCCCGTTGCCGACAAGAAGCTGCACTGGATCGAGGGCACGACGCGCCGGTGGGACGGCTACACCTATTTCCAGCGCGAACCCGGGCCGATGCTCGAGTGGTTCGCACGCTTCATGGCGTGAGCCGGCCTTCCGTCAGGAGCTGGGGCGCTCCAGCGCCTCGCGGCGCAGGCAGGCGGTCGCGTCGCGTCCGTGCCACGTCGCCGCCAGCGCACCGTCGGCGGCGATCTCGATCTCCAGCCAGTTGCGGGTCCGCAGGAAGCGGCGGCCCAGGCCGGGCATGGGCAGCAGCCGTGCCGAAAGGCCAGCGGCCGCGCGCAGCGGGCGGGCCGCAATGCGCTCCAGGACGGCGACGACATGGGCGGGCGGCGGCGGATGGACGATCCCCGATGAGGTGAGCTGGTGGATCTCGGCCATGCCGTCGGTCACCAGCCCCAGGGAGCCCAGGTGGATCTCGCCCGAGAGCGAGGTCACGGTCACGCCCTGCCCGGCCGAGAAGGCCAGCAGCCGGCGCAGCAGGCGGACCCACTCGTCCCGGTGGGCGAGGCTCGGCCACTGGTCTATCAGGTCGTCCTGCCACTCCTGGTGCCCGGGCACCAGGGCGAAGATCCACTCCAGCAAGTCCAGCTGCACGTTCACCAGGGGAACGCTGGAGAGGAACAGGACGTGGTGGCAGCCGGACAGGCCCGCAAGCCCCGTCTCGAGGGCCTTCCAGCCCGCCTCGCCCATGACGCGGCCGCGGTTCCGCTCCGAGCGCAGATCCGGAGCCAGGATGCCGACGCGCCCGGCCTGGAAGGCCCAGGCGAAGTGCCGGCCAGCGGGATCGGAGAAGCCCGCGGGCAAGGCCTCGGGCCGGGCGGCGAGCTGGAACAGGGCGAAGTGCTCCCGCGCGGCCGACCACAACCCCCGGAAGACCGGGCTCTGCTGCCAGTCGTCGTCGTAGCTGCCCCAGCCGTCCACGATGTCGTGGTCGTCCCACATCATCAGCGACGGAATGGATGCGAGGACCGGCGCCAGCTCCGGCTGAGCCCACAGGCGGCAGTAGCTCTCGAAGTAGAAGTCGCGCGCCGCCTCGTCCATGTCGGGCGTGAAGGGGGTGGACAGGTGCGGCCCCGCGGGCCGGCGCCGCCATTGCGCGAAGACGGGGGTTCGCCACAGCGCGTCGGCATAGAGCTGGTCGCCGCCCTGGAGCAGCAGATGGAAGGGCGCGCGCTGGTGCGCGGCGGCCAGGTGCAGCCAGCGCTCGTTGCGCTCCCGGCCGGATCCCCAGGCGCCGTCGCCCTCGGTGCCGTTGCAGGCGGTATAGGCCAGATGCAGGGAGCCCCCGGCGGGCGTGTGGACGTCCCAGCGCCCCTCCCCGATGGAATAGGCGTGGGGGCCCGGTCCATCCGCCGGGACCGCGAAGTCGTACCGGTACACGGTGGCGCCGCGCCATGCGGACAGGCGCACGGGATCCACCGTTCCGGCCGCGGTCCGAAGGGGCGGCGGCACGGCCCGGTCCACCACCAGGGCGGACAGGCGCCATGCCCCGGCCTCGGCACCCCGGAAGAACAGCACGGGTCCCATGACCATCATCGATCCCGTTGCCACGCCGCGGCGCCCCTCGCGTTCTGCCCTGCCAACAGGGCGAACACCGCGGGTCCATGCCGGTTCCTGACGCCGGTCCCTGCGAGAAGCACCACCCCGAATTGCGCGATCCCATGGACCGCATCGGGATTATCATCGCGGGTCTTGACGGGTCGCGGCATGTCGTGACCGGCGTCGGATCGGGCGTCCTGCCACGGCTGGCCTGCGTCCCTCGAACCAGGTTCGGGAGGAAGGACGATGATCATCCGTCATCCCATCGCATGGGGAATGGATCGGTACCGGAGCCGATCGCGCGCGGCCGCTTCGGGGCGCCACGCCGCCCATGGGCGGGCACGGGCCGGTTCCGCCCCCGCGATCCGCAGGATCGGGATCGGGGACCTTCGAGAGGCGCTTATGAAGGGCATCGAGGATTTCGGCGCCTATCGCACAGACGTGATCTTCGTCTGCCTGATCTATCCGGCCGCGGGCCTCCTCCTGGCCGGTATTTTCGGCGGCGACCTTCTGCAGATCCTCTTCCCGCTGGTCTCCGGATTCGCGCTGATCGGCCCCTTCGCGGCCTTCGGGCTCTACGAGATGAGCCGGCGGCGCGAGCAGGGCCTGCCGGTCTCCTGGATCGACGCCCTCGCGGTGCTGGTCTCGCCACGGTCCGGGGCGATCCTCACCCTCGGGCTCGTCCTGATGGCGATCTTCCTGGCTTGGCTCTTCGCCGCCCAGCTTCTCTATCTGGCGACGCTCGGGCCGGAGCCGCCGGCTTCGATCGGGGCGCTGCTGCATGCGGTGCTCACGACGGGCCCGGGGCTGGTCCTGCTCTTCGCCGGCATCGGGATCGGGTTCCTCTTCGCCGTGCTGGTCTTGACGATCAGCGTCGTCTCCTTCCCGCTCCTCCTGGACCGGCCGGTGGGCGTCACCACCGCCATCCGGACCTCGGTGCGTGCCGTGGCGGCGAACCCGGACACCATGGCGGCCTGGGGCCTGATCGTCGCGGCCGCCCTTGCCATCGGGTCGCTGCCGCTGCTGGTCGGCCTGATCGTGGTGATGCCGGTGCTCGGCCATGCGACCTGGCACCTCTATCGCCGGGTCGTCGCGCCCGGGCCCTGAGCGCCAGCCCTGCCGGGCTGCGGGCGACGGCGACGAAAGCCCCGCGGCGGTGTTGACGCTGCGATGCGCCAAAGGTCAAGAAGCGCGGGCGTCGCGTCCCTTCCAGGCCCCCCCGCGCCGGACCGGCCGGGCCGCGATGCCCGCTTCGGCGGCTTGCGGGGGTGGCGCGGCATCCTCGTGGTCTCGGTGCTCGTGGGCTCCCTGGGCTTCGCGGTCTGCACCCGGGCCGCGGGCCTCTGGGCGGATGCCCCGGCGCTCGTCGCGGGGCTCGCCGCATCGCTGCTGGCGCCGGCGCTTCTGGTCGCGCTGCTCGCGGCGCGCCCTGGGCCGGACGGGGCGTCGGGTGTTGGCGGCCATGTCGATGCGGTCCTGGGGGCAAGGGCCGATTCCGAGCACGACCAGAACATCGTGCGCATCGGCCTGGTGCTCTGCGTCTTCGCCTATGTCTGCGTGAGCTATCTGGCCGGCCGAGACGCCGCGCTGCTCGACGTGGTGCTCACCTATCCCGCGATCCAGGGCCTTTCCTACCTGCTGTTCGTCCACATCGTGCTGGATCCGGCGCCGTCGGAATGGCGGCGCGTCGTCGGCAATCTGGCCGATGTCGGCTTCGTGTCCCTGTTCCTGCATCTCGGCGGGGCCGCGGCGGCGGCGTGGTATCCGATCTATCTCTGGGTCACGCTGGGCAACGGCTTCCGCTACGGCACGCGGGCGCTGGCGATCTCCGCCGTCCTGAGCCTCCTCGGCTTCGCCCTGGTTGTCGCCTCCACCCCCATCTGGCGCGGTCTTCCCCATCTGTCCGTCGGGCTCCTGATCGCCCTGGGCGTCATCCCGGCCTACGCCGCCTCGCTGATCCGCCGGCTGGTCGAGGCGAAGAGCGAGGCCGAGGCCGCCAACCGGTCGAAGGGCCGCTTTCTCGCGACCGTCACCCACGAGCTCCGCACGCCGCTGACCGCCATTGTCGGCGCAGCCGAGCTGCTGCGCTCCTCGCCCGGGCGCGTCGACCCTCGCGAAGTCGCGGACACCGTGCGCGGCGCCGCCGACGGGCTGCTCGACCTCGTCGGCGACATCTTGGACCTGGCCCAGGTCGAGGAGGGGCGGCTGCGGGTCGAGGCCGCGCCCTTCGCGCCGGCGCAGCTGATCTTCGAATGCCGCGAGATGGCGGCCATGGCGGCCTTCGGCAAGCCGATCCGGGTGGAGGTTCGGGTCGAGCCCGGGCTGCCCGAGCGCATTCTCGGCGATGCGCGCCGCCTCAGGCAGGTGCTGGCGAACCTTCTGGGCAACGCCGTGAAGTTCACGGAGCGTGGAAGTGTCACCCTGTCGGCCGCGCGCGGGGAGTTTCCCGGCGGCGCACCGGCGCTCGTGCTCGAGGTCGCCGACACCGGCATCGGCATCGCGCCCGGGAACCTGGAACGCATCTTCGAGCGCTTCACCCAGGCCGACGAGGAGATCAACCGCGCCTATGGCGGGGCGGGGCTGGGGCTCGCGATCTCGCGCCAGCTCGTCTCGCTGATGGGCGGCCGCGTCACCGCCGAGAGCACGGTGGGGGTGGGCAGCCGCTTCCGGATTCTGCTGCCCCTCGTGGAGGCGCCGGCCGCGGCCGAGCAGGAGCAGGACCGGCCGGGGCTCACGGTCCTCGTCGCCGACGACAACCCCGTGAACCGGCAGATCCTCGGAAGCATGCTGACGGCGCTGGGCCATCGGGCCGAGCTGGCCGTGGATGGCGAGGACGCCCTCGACAGGCTTGCCCAGGGCGGCTACGACGCCGTGCTGCTGGACATGAACATGCCGCGCAAGAGCGGTCTCGACGTGAGCCGGCTGTGGCGCTTCATGGAGCCCGCGGGGAACCGGCTTCCGATCCTGGCCCTGACCGCCGAGGCGACCGAGGAGGCCCGGCGGCTCTGCGCCGAGGCGGGGATGGACGGGTTCCTCTCGAAGCCGATCACCCTGGACGGGCTGCGCCAAGCCTTGGCGGGACTTGATTCCCTGCGCCAGCCCGGGGGCGCCCCGATTGGGGAAGGGCCGGCGATCGGGGCGCCGCTGGGATCGGATCCGGGGCCGGATCCCGAGGATCCCGTGCTGGACGCGCGCATGCTGGACCAACTCGTCCAGGTGACCGGCGATGCCGTGGTCGTCGACGGCATCATCGCGGACTTCCTCAGTGACGGAGCCGGCATCGTCGCCGCGCTGAAGACGGCTGCCGCGGGGCGCGACCGCGCCGCCTTCCGCGACCACGCCCACGCGCTGCGCAGCAGCGCCGGCTATCTCGGTGGGGTCCGGCTTTCGCGCCTGCTGGCGGCGGCCCAGACCGGGCGCGCCGCGGCCGAGCGGGCGGCCGGTGCGTCGGGCGCAGGCGACGGCGCGCTGGCGGATGCCATCGACGACGAGTTCAGGCGGCTGCGCGAAGCGATTGCGGAATGGCGCGCGTCTGCCGGCTCTGGCGCCGGTCCTGGGCCGAGACCAGGCGCTCCATAGTGCGGAGGTCCTGCTCGCCGAGACCCATGGCCGTGTCCACCCAGAGGCCGACGATGTCCGCGAGCTCGCTATAGGTCAGCGGGTTGACGCGCCGGCGGGCCTGGTGGATCGCCCGCAGCGAGGCGTGCCGGCGATCGTTCCGCGCGATGAAGTCGCGCACGGCGTCCTCGCCGCAGCCGTCCTCGGCCAGCACGTCGACGATGCCCATCTCGTGAAGCTCCTCGGCCGTGTAGGTGCGGCCGCCGGTGATCATGCGCTCGGCCAGGGCCGGCGTGATCCGGCGCGACAGGAAGCTGAAGGCGCCCATGCCGGGGAAGAGGTTGAACATCACCTCGGGCAGGCCGAACCGCGCACTGCGCTCGGCGACGATCATGTTGCTGGACAGCGCCGCCTCGAAGCCGCCGCCCAAGGCGTTGCCCTGGACCAGCGCGATGGTCAGCAGCGGCAGGGACAGCGAGGTGTGGTTCGCCCAGCACTCGTCGATGCAGGCGGTCGCATAGGCCTCCAGCGCCGCCCGGTCGCGCAGCCGGATGGCGCGGCAGAACAGGGCGAGGTCGCCGCCGAGGTTGAAGACGCCGGGCTCGGTCGATCCGTAGACGACATAGCGCACGCGCCCCTCGGGCTCGGCGCGCAGCCCCTCGCGGAAGCTCCGCAGCGCGCCGAGCAGCGGCGCCGAGAAGTTCGGGCGGCCTGCGAAGCGGAAGCGACACCACATCGCGCCGATCTGCTCCTCGAAGGCCAGCTCGACGCCGGCCTCGGTCGCCGATGCTGGCATGGCGGTGCCATGGGTCGCCTCGGTCCAGCAGGGGGCCGCTTCGGAACGGGTCTCGGCGCGGTCCCACGTCTTCGGGTTACTCAGCAGCATGGCGTGCTCCTCGGACGGTGCGTCGGACCGACAGTCGGCCTGACTCGATGTTCGCTGCGGTCATCCAAAGGCCATTCCCGTAAAGCAAGGGTTAATTCGAAATAGTTACCTCATTCTTGCGCCTGGGCGATGCCCATCGCCGCCATCACCTTCTGTGAGGGAGAAATAAAATCCAGACGATGAAGGTAAAGGTTATCTCTTGATATCGCGGATCTACATCGTCGATGACCAGCGCACGAACAGAGAGGTCCTCGCCACTTTCTCCCGCGCGCTGGGTGGCGATCTCGATGTGCGTACTTTTTCAAGCCCCATAGAAATTCTTGAGCAGATTGCGGTCGATCCGCCCGACCTCGTGATCACCGACTTCAAAATGCCGGAGATCGACGGGGCCGAGCTGATCCGGCGTCTTCGGGCGGCGCCCATGACGGCCGACGTGCCCGTCATCGTCGTCACGACCTACGAGGATCGGGATGTCCGACACGCCGCGCTGGAGGCCGGCGCAACGGATTTCCTGCTGAGCCCGGTCGACCGGTGGGAGTTCCAGGCCCGCGCGCGCAATCTGCTGACCCTGCGGGCCCAGCAGCTCGCCATCGCGCGCCAGAGCCTGCGCGAGAGCGAGGCGCGCTTCCGGCTGCTGGTGGCCGGCATCGAGGACTACGCGATCTTCATGCTGGACGCGGCCGGCCGGGTGACGAGCTGGAACGCCGGCGCCCAGAAGATCTTCGGCTACACCGAGGAGGAGAGCGCCGATCTCGCCTTGGACGTGCTGGTCCCGCGCGAGGGAGCGGACGGCGCCTCGGCAGCGGAGCTGCTGGAGACGGCGGCGCGGACCGGCCGCGCCCGGCACGAGGGGTGGTTGACGCGCAAGGACGGCGAGCGGCTCTGCGCCGACGTCCTGGTCACCGCGCTCGTTCCGGATGCCCAATCGCGCAGCCGGTTCGGGGTCGTGGCCCACGACCTGACGCGCGTACGGCACATGAACGATTCGCTGCGCGCGGCTCTGTCCTCGTCCCGGGTCCTGCTGAAGGAGCTGCAGCACAGGGTCCGCAACAACCTCCAGGTCATCTCCTCGATCCTGCAGATGCAGCGGACCCGGGAGCGCAGCCGCCACACGCGCTCGATCCTGCTGCGGAACGAGTTCCGCATCGATGCCATGGCGCTGCTGTTCCGCAATCTCGCCGACCCGACCCGGGTCACCGACGTCGACCTCGTGAGCTGCCTGCGCGAACTCTGCGAGCTGCTGGAGCGCCAGGCGGACCGGCCCGGCGCGATCCCCATGACGGCTGAGTTCCCGCATCTGGCGCTGGAGATCGACGCGGCCGCGCCCTGCGTCCTGCTGGTCGAGGAGATCCTGCATACGTTGATCCTGCGGGCCGAGGGCGCGGCCTCGGCCGCCGTGTCCCTCGCCGGGGCGGAGGGCGGCTACGATCTGGCCTGCCGCATCGAGGGACGCAGGCCGGCATCCCGGGACGAGTTGGTCGGACGCCTGGAGCTCGGCGAGGCGGCGATCGAGGCCATGCTGGCGCGGCTGGACGCCACGCTCCTGGTCTCAGCCGACGAGGACGCGACCATGGTACGCCTGCATCTGCCGGCAGGGCTGTTCGCGGGCCATTGACGCGCGGTCCGCCGCCTTCGCCGCAATGCCGCGCCTAGATCGTCGCCCCGGGCTTCAGAACCGCGAGCACGGCAATGATGGCGGCGCCCAGCAGGATCCCGAGCCCGATCCGCGGTAAGGCTTGGAAGCCCGGGGTTCCACTTTCCCGCTCGAGCCGCCTGAGACGGCCGGCCTGAAGCCCGTGCAGTGCGGAGAGCCCGATCACCACCACAAGCTTGGCCATTAGCCAAGGGGCCGTGAACCAGCCGCCCGAGGACGCCGCCGCGAGGCCGAAGCCCCAGACCAGCAGCAGGGCCGGGCCCGTCGCGAGGCGGTCCCACCGCCGCACCGCCTGCACCAGATGGGGCGGCGCATCTTCCGCGAGGGCATGGAGCACGACCGACTGGGCCAGCAGGCCACCCACGAACACGAGGGCGCTGGCCACGTGCAGGGCCTTGAGCCAGAGATACGTATCCATGACCTCACCCGGCCGTGGCGCCGAGGGCTTCCGCCTTGCGCCGGAGAAGCCGCAGGTTGAAGAGGCCGCCCAGCGGGACGAAGGCAAGGAGGATCAGCCGGGCCGCGTCCTTCGACGGCCATCGATCCGGATCGGCCGCGATGGTCCGCAGGCTGATCCAGATGAAGGCGACGAAGGCCAGCCCGTGCAGCGGCCCCAGCGCACGCACGCCGAGATCCCAGCCGGCCAGGTGCTTGAGCGGCACGGCGACGAGGACCAGCGACGCCAGGGTGCCGGTCTCCACGACCGAGGCGATCCTGAGCCGCGCGAGCTGCCCGAGATCCTCCGCGGGCACCCTGCGGGCGCTCATGCCTGCCTCCCGACGCCGCCCGGGGGCACTGCGATGGTGCTTGCGCAGCAGGCCCCACACGTTCGGCGCCCCGGTCAGGTACCAGAGGGCGATCACGGGATCGCAGACGAAGCAGCCGAAGGAGGAATCGGGCACGAAGGGAATGATCGGGTTGCCATAGAGATCATGGGCCAGGTCCCAGCCGCTGTGGAGGAGCCAGGCCACGCCGGTCGCGCGATAGTCCGAGAGGCCCCGGTAGGCCAGCACCGTGATCGCGGCGCAGAAGACGAGTTCGAGGACCCCGAACCCGCCGGACAAATAGGCCGCGCCCGCGCCGGCCACGAAGATGGCGCTGAAGTTCCGGCGGGCCGGCTCCCGGACGAGCGAGCAGACGCCGATGAACATAAGGGCGATCAGGACGGGCAGGATCAGGCCCAGCGCGGTGACGGGGGTCGGCGTCGCAACAGGCATCATGGAGCCTTTCGGGACGAGGTCAGTCGGATGCGCCTGCGCGCCTCAGCAGCGCTTCAAAGGCCTGTTGGGCTCGCATGTCGGCCGAGGGGGCCCTGTTGAACCGCAGGGAGACGTGATGGCCGAGATAGATGCCGCAGAGCTCCCAGACGAACTGAGCGACGTCGAGATCGGCGGAGAGATGCCCGAGCTGGACGGCCTCCTGGACCGTCTGCCCCAGCAGGCCCCGCCAGGAGGCCTCCATCGCCGCGACGGCATCGCGGATCCCGCCCTCGACGTCGTCGAGCTCGAACATGGCGGCGGCAACGGGACAGCCGCCCTTCAGCCCCGCCCGGCTCGTCCAGCCGAGCCAGCCATTCACGAGGGCCCGGAGCCGCGGCAGCCCCGGCGGCATAGCCATGGCGGGGGAGACGATCTGCCGGTCCGCCAGTCTTCCGGATCGTTCGAGCAGGGCGAGTTGAACCGCGCCCTTCGAGCGAAAATGCGCGAACAGGCCGCTCTTCGAGAGGCCCACGCGCTCCGCGAGCGGTCCGAGTGAGATGCCGGAGAAGCCGCAGACGCTGAGGAGGTCGAGACCGGCTTCCAGGATGTTTTCGCGAGTCAGCTTGGCCATGTGCAGACAATACGACCGGTCGTGCTTTTCCTCAAGCGTGATCGGGGACGGCATCCCGCATGACCGGGATCGATCGCGGGGCCGGCCGGAGCCCGGCCCCGCGATCACGGCGGCACTCAGGCCAAGCCCTCGGCCGCAAGGGCCTGCCGCACCGCGGGGCGGGCCGCGACGCGGTCCAGGAAGGCGCGAATGCCCGGCCAGGGCGCGGTGTCCATTCCAAGAGGAGCAGCCCAGCGCATGACCGTGAAGGCATAGGCGTCGGCAGCGCCGAAGCTGGGCCCGGCCAGATACGCGTTGCCGGCTAGGCGATGCTCCAGCACCTCGAACCGGCGCGTCAGGGTCCCGATGGCGGCCTGGCGCACGGTTTCGTGGGCTGCCGGATTCCAGAGCGGGCTGAAACCCTTGTGGATCTCGGTCGCGATGAAGCCGATCCACTCCAGCGCGCGGTAGCGCTCCAGGGTGCCCGCCGGGGGCAGAAGCCCCGCCGCCGGGTTGCGGTCCGCGACGTACTGCAGAAGGGCCGAGACCTCGGTCAGCGCCGTGCCGTCGTCCAGGACCAGAGTGGGCACGTAGCCCTTCGGGTTGAGGGCGGGATAGTCCTGCCCGTCATCGGCCGTCCTGGTGGCGAGGTCGACCTTGACGAGGGTCGCCGGCAGGCCCGCCTCGCGCAGGGCGATATGCACGGCGAGAGAGCAGGCCCCGGGAGCATGGTAGAGCTTCATCTGCGTGGCTCCTTGCATGGAAAATGGTATGGATCAGCGGCCGAAGGCAGGGACCCCGGCGGCCGGCGCCGGCAGCGGACGGGACGGGCTGAGCGCGAAGGCGCCGTCGCCGAGCATGGCCTGCACCACGGCCAGGACCGTCAGGTAGGCGGGGTATTCCCAGCCGCCGTTGGCGGAGGCGAACATCCAGCCGTTCCCGGCATGGACCCAGACGGCACCCGCGAGGATCGGCGCAAGTGCGAGGGCCACCCAGCGCGTCTGAACGCCGAGGACGAGAAGCGTGCCCCCCGCGAGCTCCGCGGCGAAGACGACGTGGCCGAGGGCGCCGGGCAGGCCAAGGCTTTCGAAGAAGGCCGCATTGCCCGACAGCGTCATTACGAAGAGCTTCAGCGCCAGGCTGTGCGACAGGAACATCGTGCCGAGGGCGAGCCGCAGCACCAGGGCGGCATAGGGGGTGAGCCTGTGATCGGTCATGGCTTGGTTCCTCAGTTGTCGGGAACCAAGCTAGACGCTTTCGTGGGAACAAGTGATATTGAGCGTTCACAAGCGGAGCTTGCGCCGGTGCAAGAAAGGATCGGTTGGGACGGCATGCGCCTGGTTCTGGCGATCGGCACCACCGGCACGCTGACCGGCGCCGCGCGCAGCCTCGGGATCGATCACTCGACCGCATTCCGCTGGCTGGGCGCGCTGGAGGCGCGGTTGGGCGTGCGGCTTTTTGACAGGGCGCGCGACGGCTATGCGGCGACACCCGCCGGCGAGGCGATCATCGCGGCGGCCGCGCGCATGGATGCGGAACTCGCCGGACTGGAGCGCCTGCTGGCCGGGCAGGACCTTCGGCCCAGCGGCACGGTGCGGGTCACCACGACGGACACGCTGATCCCCGTGCTGATGCCGTGCCTCGCGGATTTCCGGCGGTCCTTTCCCGGGATCGTGCTGGAGGTCGTTGTCACGAACGCCTTCCTGAGCCTGACGCGACGCGACGCCGACGTGGCGATCCGGCCTGTCGCCGAGCCGCCCGACACGCTGGTCGGGCGCCGTGCCGCGACGATCGCGACCGCGGTCTACGCGGCGCGAGGCGCGGCCGGATCGCCGGAGCCCGAAACCCCGGACGATCCTGCCGGGCACGACTGGGTGGGGCCGGACGACAGCCTTGCGCATACGGGTTTCGCGAAATGGCAGCGCGGAGCTGCGCCGGAGGAGCGCGTGGTCCTCCGGGCGAGCACGCTGCTAGGCCTGCAGGCGGCGGTGCGGGCTGGGCTGGGGCGCGCGGCGCTTCCCTGCTTCCTGGCGGATCCCGATCCCGGGCTGCGCCGTATCGGCCATACGATCCCGGAGCTGGAGACCGGACTGTGGCTGCTGACCCATCCCGATCTCAGGAAGGTGGCCCGGATCCGGGCCTTCCTCGACTTCATGGCCGAGGAGATCGGACGCCGCCGCCCCCTCTTCGCGGGGCTCGTCACGGCCGGCTGAGTACGGGAGCCCGGGGGTGCGCCGGTCTCCGGGCCCCGATCTCTGCGTGTCGGTGCGGACAGGAGAAATCGCAGGGGACGATGGCGTCCCCTGCGATGTCAGGGCTCTCTATGCGCCGGGCGAGACGTTTAGCGGACCGGTTCGCTCAGGAGGTGCCGGGTCACTGGCGCGAGAAGGCGCCGGACACGGAGTCGTTGAAGTTGTTCTGGGCAGGCATCCGCTCGGCCCGATAGGCCGGCGCATCGTAGGCCGGGACCGCGTCAACGGCCGTCCGACCAGCCGAGGGCTGCGGCAGGTCGATCTTGGCGAGATCGCCCTGGGCTGCCCCGGTGCTCAGGGTAATGGCGCTCCGGTCCCAATCGACGCCGGGGAACATCGGATTGGGCGTGCCCTCGTCAGCGGCGGCTGCGCCGGCGGACAGGATGAGGGCGATGGACAAGGCATGGACGATGGTCTTCATGGTGACTCCCTTTCGTTGCATGGCCGCTCCGGCCGATGCCGGAGGCGGGATTTGGGCCGGCGGTGCCGGGCCGGGGTGCCCTGTCGGGCGGGTAAGCCGAACCCGGTCTCTCCGTGACCGTGGCTGGAGGATGTCCGAACCCGCCAGGCGCTTCCGTGGGGAATCCCACCAAACGGCGCTTCGCCGCCGCATACCGCGCGGAGGCAATCGCAACTCCGGGAGGGCGAGCGCGGATGCTTCGCTCGCGAAGGGTTCTTGTCCGCCGCCGCCGAAGGCGCATGATGGTCGACCGCGGGGTTGCATCGGCGGCCGATCCCGCGTTTCGGTCGAAGGGATGCGTCATGACCTCCAATCCGACCGCGGGTGAAGATCCCGCAGGAATCCATCCGCCGGGCGCGGCGGAGCCGGCAGCCCGGCGCGCGGAGCGGACGCTCGCACATGTGGCGCTGTTCCGGGACCTCGCGCCCGACGCGCTGGAGGCGCTGTCGGCGCGCTGCCGCTGGCGGCGCTTTTCATCGCGCGAGGAGATCCTGCGCTACGGCGACGAGACGACCGACGTCTTCTTCATCGTCCGGGGCCGCGTGCGCGTCACCTACTACTCCTTGGCCGGCAAGGAGGTCATGTTCCGCGACCTGTCGGCTGGCGAGCTCTTCGGCGAAATGTCGGCGATCGACGGCGAGCCGCGCTCGGCCAGCGTGATCGCGCTGACCGACACGTTGCTGGCGATGCTGACCGCCACCCAGTTCTGGGATGTCCTGCGTTCGCACGAGGCAGTGAACGCCGCGGTGATGCGCCGGCTGGCCGGGCTCGTCCGCGGGCTGACGATGCGCGTCGTCGAGGCCAGCACGCTCGCCGTGCGCAGCCGCATCCATGCCGAGATGCTCCGGTTGGCGCGTGCGGCAACGCCGGTGGGAAACCGCGCGGTGATCGCCAAGCGGCCGACCCATGCGGAGATCGCGAGCCGCATCGGCACGCACCGCGAGGCCGTGACGCGCGAGCTGAACCAGCTTCTGCGCGACGGCGTGCTGGAGAAGCACGGCAGCGTGCTGGTGGTCAGCGACATCGCGGCGCTGGAACGCATGATCGAGGACGTCAAGGGCGACTGAGGCGCAAGTCAGGGCAGGCTTGCGGCCGGGCTTGTCGAAAGTCGTGCCGGCGCCGAACGATGTACCGCCGGGCATCCAATCAGCGCCGCGCGCGGTTCCGGGCATGTGCCGGAACTAGCCGAAAAAGCACGTCATGGCGAAAATAGAATGTGCTACTTTCTGAGGAGAGATCTCAAAAATTGCGAATGTAATAAAAAATTTCTATCCAATCACAAAATTCCGCGCCAGTGATTTCGATGGGAGAAACCTTCGTGATCTGGAGTGCGCAACATGAGCATGATGGGTGAAGGGAACGGTGGCGGCCGCCCCACGGCTTCCGATCTGATCGTTTTCGGCGTTCCGCTGGACGATTCTGTGGCCTCGTTCCTGCCGGCGGGGCAGGTGGTCGAGGATCCCGTTCTGGTCAAGGTGGTGGCCTGCGGCCTCGCGGACGGTAGCGATCCGCAGAAGCTTCGAGCCCCCGAATGGTATGTGCTTCCGGGCCGCGGACAGGAGGCGGGGCCCGAAGCGCCGTCAACCGAGGCGGGCCTGCGCGCTTGGACGATCCCCGCGGACAAGCGTGTGGTTCGCCTGCGCACGGATGCGCGGGAAGCGGGGGCCCTGCTGTTCGGGCGGATGCCCGGTCTCGTCGACCCCACCAGCGCGGTGACGCTGATTCGTGGCGCGGACGGCGCACTTTACAAGATCGATCAGGACCTGGAGAGCTGCCTGGTCTCGGACGAGGCGGAGAAGGTGCAGCTTGGGCAGCTTCCCGGCCGACACCGTCCGGATCTTGTCGTGTCGCAGGCATGGCGCGGCGCCGCTTTCCTGTCCGGCCTGCGGATGCGCGCGGTGTTCCAGGGACCCGGCGGCGAGACGGTGTCCAGGCATGGCTTCTACCATTCCGAGAACGATAAGCACTAACCCGCGCCGTTTCTGAGGGGGTGCAGCATGTCCCGAGACCTCGACGACCGGATCGCCGCGACCGGCGCCCGGTTCCTGATCTATCCGCAGCCGCCCTGGGTCGCCGGCTTCGAGCATCCGGAGGAGGTGGTCGTCTCCACGCCGGCGGACCGGATCATGCCCGGGCCCTCCGACGGCCGCATGCACGTCGTCGATGCCGAGGGCAAGGTGCCCTACGACGACGATACCTTTCCGCCCTATCTCGGCCCGGCTCGGCCCAAAGCCAAGCCGCGGGAAGGCGGCTTCGTCCATTTCGACAGATCGCTGCCCTACCAGCGCCTGTTCGAGGAGCCCGGCTTCCGGGCAGCGCACATGTACGGCGTCGCGCGACGTGTGCTCGACATCTGGGAGGATTATTTCGGCAGCCCGGTCGAGTGGTATTTCCGCAGCCTCTACCCATCGCTCGAGCTGATCCCCGCGGCGGAGTTCGACAACGCCCAGGCGGGTTTCGGCTACGTGGAGGCCGGTTTCGTCACGCAAGGCGACGCGCGGCTGCCCTTCAGCCTGAACTT
The DNA here is from genome assembly GCF_017355985.1 of Arenibaculum pallidiluteum. Classification (GTDB taxonomy): domain Bacteria; phylum Pseudomonadota; class Alphaproteobacteria; order Azospirillales; family Azospirillaceae; genus Arenibaculum; species Arenibaculum pallidiluteum. The sequence goes on along the minus strand of NZ_JAFIQU010000014.1, from coordinate 31,881 downwards.
CGACGCCGTCGCGCACGAAATCGGCCACGTGATCCTGATGTCTCGGGTGGGCATCCCGCTGCCCGGGGCGACGACGGCCGAGTTCCGCGCCTTCCATGAATCCGCGGCCGATCTCGTCGCCATCGTGGCGCTTCTGCATTCGGATGGCGTGGTCGAGCGGGTGCTGGCGGGCTCGCGGGGCAATCTCTACACGCTGAACGAGCTGAACCGAATTGGCGAACTGCTTGAGAACCGCCAATTCCGCCTTGCCGCGAACACGCTCCGCCTCTCGGAAATGCCGGCCGCCAGAAAGAGCCTGGACCAGTTGACCGACGCCGAGGTGCACGAGCTCAGCCAGCCCCTGACTGGGGCCTTCTACGACCTGTTGGTCGGGATCTACCAGATGATGCTGAAGGAGCGGGGCCTGATCGGGCCGGAGATCCTGGAGCGGTCCGGCCAGTCCACCTCGCGTGCCTATGCCGAGCTGGAGGGCGACGCTCCGGAGATCCAGGCGGCCTTCGACGCAGCCTTCGAGGGCCGGGAGACGGAGTTCAAGGAAGCCCTGCTGGCAGCGCGCGACGTGCTGGGGCGCTGCATGGCCCGAGCATGGGACGGGTTCGGTCCCGAATACGTGACCTTCGCCGGCCTCGCCGGACGTGTGCTCGCAGCCGAGCGGGCGCTGACGGGCGGCAAGTACGCGGACGAGTGCCTGGCCTGCTTCCTGTGGCGGGACATCGCTCCTGCCGGGGAAGCCGTCGTCGGGGAGCGCGAGGCCGTCCCGACGGTGGCGGCCTGATCGGGCCGCGGCCGCGATGCAGTGCTCCGCCTGCGGTGCGGCCTGGTCCGACGACGCCCAATTCTGCACCCGGTGCGGGGCGCCGCGCCGGCTGCGCTGCTCGTCCTGCGGGCGCGAGAACCCGCCCGGGGCGACCTTCTGCGGCGGCTGCGGGACGCGCCTCGCAGCGGCGGCATCACCCCAACCTGCGCCGCGCGAGGCCGAGCGGCGAAACCTGACGGTGGTCTTCGCCGACCTCGTCGGCTCGTCAGGGCTGGTGGCGAGCCTCGATCCCGAGGAGTACGGGGCGTTGGTCGCAGCCTATCACCGGCTTAGCGCGGCCATCGTGTCCCGCTACGAGGGAACGATCGCCCAGTTCCTGGGAGACGGAATCCTCGCCTATTTCGGCTATCCAACGGCTCACGAAGACGATGCCGAGCGGGCGGTGCGGGCAGGTCTGGAGATCGTCGAGGGGATGTCCGGCGACCGGTCGGGCCGGGGCCGGCCGCTGCAGGTGCGCATCGGCATTGCTACGGGGCTGGTCGTGGCGACCCCGGCGTCGCAGGAGGCGGCGGGGGAGCCCTCCGCCGTGGGCGAGGCGTTGCACACGGCTGCGCGTCTGCAGACACTGGCCCCGCCGGGCGGCGTGCTGATCACCGAGGCTACGCATCAGCTCCTGGGAGGGCTCTTTGAATGCCGCGAGCTCGGCTGGCAGGAGCTGCGCGGTTTTCCCCGTTCCGTGCGCGTCTGGCAGGTGCTCGGCGAGAGCCAGGTCGAAAGCCGCTTCGAGGCCCTGCGGCCGGGCGAGCGAACGCCCTTCGTGAACCGACGCGACGAGCTTGCCGTCCTGCTCGGCCGCTGGGCCGAGGCCAAGCGCCAAGCGGGGCAGGTGGTCCTGGTCGCCGGCGACGCAGGGATCGGCAAGTCGCGTCTGATCCAGGCCTTCCGCCAGCGCCTCGGTCGCGACGGGCATACCGTGCTGTGCCTGGAGGCCTCCTCGTACCGCCAGAATACCCCCTTCCATCCCGTGATCCGCTGGATCGAGCGCTCGGCCCGGCTCGAGCGCGACGAACAGCCCCGTCAACGGCTTGAGAAGCTCAGGCAGTGGCTGGCGGCGGACGGCCAGAAGGCGATCGCCGCCGAGGACCTGTCCTCCGATCTCTCGGGCGGCCGCAGCGACGACTCCGCCGAGGCCGCCTTCCCGGGCGAACGTGCCCTGAAGTTCAAGGAGCGGCTGACGCAGACGATGCTCGGTCACCTGTCGCGGCTGGCCCGCGAGGGGCCGGTGCTGTTCCTCGTGGAGGACGTGCACTGGCTTGACCCCTCGACCCGGGAGCTCGTCGCCCAGGTCGGGCGGATGGCCCACGATGCGCGCATCCTCGTCGTCCTCACCCTGCGCCCCGACGACCTGCAGGATGCCGACTGGCCCGGCGCCACCATCGTTCGGCTGGATCCGCTGACGCGCGCACACAGCTCCGCCCTGGTCGCCGGCCTCGCCCCCGCGCGGCTGCCGCCGGAACTCGTCGCATGGATCCTGGAGCATACCGGCGGCATCCCGCTCTTCCTGGAGGAGCTGACCCAGACCGTCCTGGAGACGCGGGACGAGGGGACGAGCGCCCCGCCGGCGATCCCGCCGACGCTGCGCGATTTCCTGGCCGCCCGGCTGGACCGGCTGGGGCCCGCCAGGGACGTGGCGCAGACGGCGGCGGTGATCGGCCGCACCTTCGCCTTCGACCTGCTGGCGGCCGTCGTCCCGATGGCGCAGGAGGACCTGCGCCGCGCGCTGGACGACCTGCTGCGCACCGGCCTGATCCGCCGCCATTCGGCGGAGGAGGAAAGCTACGACTTCAAGCACAAGCTGCTGCAGGAGGCCGCCTATGAGGGCCTGCTGCTGAGCCGCCGCTCCGGCCTGCACGCGCTGATCGCCCGCACGCTGGAGGAGCGATTCCCGGCCGTCACCGAATCCAACCCCGAGATCCTGGCTCATCACTGGGGGGCCGCCGGGCAGGCCGCGCCGGCGGTCGAATACTGGCTGCGCGCGGGGCAGCGGGCCGGTTCCCGCTCGGCCAATGCCGAGGCCGCCGGTCACTTGCGCAAGGGGCTGGAGTGCCTGGCCACGCTGCCCGAGACGGAAGAGACCCTGTGGCAGGCCCTGCGGCTGCTGATCGCGCTGGGCCCGGCGCTAATCGCCACGCACGGTCCAGGAGCCGAGGAGGTCGCGCGCGTCTACGACCAGGCGCTCGGCCTGTGCGCCCGCCTGCCGGGAGCGGCCGAGCATTTCACGGCCCATTGGGGCTGGTGGCGGGTCTCGCCCAACTTCCGGGTGATGCGCGAGCGGGCCGACCGGCTGCTCGCCCTGGCGGAGACGCTTCGCGATCCCGGCCTGCGGCTCCAGGCCCATCACAGCCAGTGGGCGACCCTGTTCAACCTGGGAGACCAGGAAGCATGCGTGCGCCACATCGAGGCCGGGCTCGAGCTCTACCGCCAGGACGACTACCGCAAGCACGCGGTTTCCTATGGCGGGCATGACCCGAAGGTTTGTGCCTGCGGCGAGCACGGCCTGTCGCTTTGGCTCCTGGGCCATCCCGCGCGCGCCCGACAGCGGGTCCGCGTGGCGGTGATCTGGGCGCGCATGCTCCGCCATGGCGGCAGCATGATGCATGCGATGGACATCGATCTGATGCTCGGCCGCTATCTCCGCGACGTCCGGGCGGTCCGCATCGCGGCCGAGGAGATGATGGTCTTCGCCCGCGAGCACGGCTTCGCCGACCACGGCGCCAAGGCGCTTCTGTTCCGCGGCTGGGCGCGTGCCCTCGACGGCGAGCTGAAGGCCGGCATCGCCGAGATGACCGAGGGGATCGAGCGGCAGCGGCAGATTGGCACCACCGAGGATTTCCCGGTCTACTACGAGATGCTGGCCGAGGTGATGGGCCGCGCGGGCAGGGCCCAGGAGGGGCTGACCCTGATCGGCGAGGCGCTGGACCTGGTGGAGCGCAACGGGCTGCTCTACTGGCGCGCCGAGCTCTACAGGCGCCGAGGCGAGCTGCTGCTCGCCGGCGATGCCGATCTGGCCGAGGCGGAAGGCGACCTCCGCAAGGCCCTGGCCGTCGCGCGGGCCCAGAAGGCGCGCTCGCTCGAGCTGCGCGCGGCGACGAGTCTCGCGGGGCTGCTGGCGCGCAGGGATCAGGCCTCGTCCGCCTGGGAACTGATCGCGTCGGTGCTCGCCGGCTTCGCCGAGGGCTTCGAGACCTCCGACCTGCGGGAGGCGACCGCGCTGCGCGACGTTCTCGGCAAGACGCGCCGCGGGGGCCCGCGCGACGGCTCCCAGGCCGGACCGCGGGCGGCGCCGGCATGACCGGAGCGGACCCCTTCGCCAGCGAGGCCGGGGCGAAGCGGTACCGCCGCGGCACGCATCGGATCCGCGACCCCGAGGCGACCCTGGCATGGCTGCGCCCCCTGCTGCCGGCGATGGGCGTCACGCGGCTCGCCAACCTGACGGGGCTCGACCGGGTCGGCATTCCCGTTGTCGCGGCCTACCGCCCGAACGCGCGCTCGCTCAGCGTCTTCCAAGGCAAGGGGCTGGACCTCGCCGCCGCCAAGGTCTCGGCGGCCATGGAGGCGGTCGAGGCCTATCACGCCGAGCACGTCCTGCAGCCTTTGCTGCTGGCCAGCGCCGACGAGATGAGGCCGTCGCGTCCGCTGATCGACCTAGCGGGTCTGCCGCCTGCGCCCGGCGGCTGGGACCCCGGCCGGCAGATCCTGTGGATCGAGGGGCGCTGCCTGCGTAGCGGGGCGCCACTTTGGCTGCCCTACGAGACCGTGCATCTGAACCACACGCTGCCCCTGCCCACGGGCAGCGGATGCTTCGCCTCGGGCAGCAGCGGCCTGGGATCCGGGAACACCTGGTCGGAGGCGGTTCTCCAGGCGCTGTGCGAACTCCTGGAGCGCGACGCCACGGCGCGCTGGGCACGCCTGAGCCCGGCAGAGCGCGACGCGCGCGCCATCGACCTGACAACCGTTGGGAATCCCGACTGCCGGGAGCTTCTGGACCACTTCGCGCGCGCTGCCGTCACCGTGACTGCCTGGGATGTCACCTCCGGTTTCGGTGTGCCGGCTTTCCTGTGTCTGGTGGCGGACGGGGCGCCGGACGGCGGGGGGGACCTCGCCGACCCGGAGTTCGGGGCCGGCTGCCACCCCAGCCCGGCGGTTGCGCTGGCACGCGCCCTGGCCGAGGCGGCGCAGGTCCGCGCCACGGTGATCGCCGGCGCGCGCGACGACATCCCACCCGACGCCTACACGCCGGCGTCTCGCGCGCGACGGCGCCGCAAGGCGGCGGCCGTCCTGCCCCTGGGGCGCCCCTTCCGCCGCTTCGATGTGGCGGCGGGCTGGGATTCCGGGACCGTCCCGGAAGACCTGGACGCGGTGCTGGCGCGTCTCGGCGATGCGGGGATCGATCCCGTTGCCGTCGACCTTACCCGGGACGGCCTCGGCATTCCGGTGGTCAGGACGGTCGCGCCCGGCCTGCTGGGCCCGGAATGGGACACCCCGGAGCCGCCGGGGGCGGTCCGATGAGGGCGTGCGTCTTCCTGGGGCCGACCCTGCCGCCGTCGCAGGCGCGGCTGCCGCCGGGCACGCTGTGCCGGCCACCTGCCGCGCAAGGCGACGTCCACCGCGCGATCGTCCGCGACGGCGCCACCGCGATCGCCATCGTGGACGGGTATTTCCGCCAGCGGCCCGCGGTCTGGCACAAGGAGATCCTGTGGGCGATGGAGCGCGGCGTGCCCGTTCTTGGCGCCGCCAGCATGGGCGCGCTGCGGGCGGCCGAACTCGCGCCCTTCGGCATGCTCGGCATCGGCCGCATCTTCGAGGCCTACCGCGACGGGGTGCTGGAGCCCTATGCGGAGGAGCCATTCGAGGACGACGACGAGGTCGCGGTCCTGCATGGGCCGGAGGAGACCGGCTATCTCGCCCTGTCCGAGTCCATGGTCAACATCCGCTGCACGCTTGCCCGCGCCGAGGAGCAGGGCGTGATCGGCCGGCGCAGCCGCGATGCGCTGGTGCGCCGCGCCAAGGTCGCCTTCTATGCCGACCGGTCCTACGCGCGCCTCCTCGCGGAGGCGGCCGAGGTGCCGGCCGAGGTGTCGGCAGGGGAGCAGGCGGCCCTGGCGGCCTGGCTTCCGGGCGGGCGCGTGGACCAGAAACGCGCGGACGCGCTCGACCTGTTGTCGCGTCTGGCGGAGGTGGGGTCCGGTACCGTGCCGCAGGGCAGGTTCCGGCTGCAGCGCACGCTGTGCTGGCAGGAGGCTACGGCATACGCACGCCTCGATCCCGAGGAGAGGATGGCGCTGGACGAACTGCGCCTGACCGGTGAGCCCTATCTCCGTCTCAAGCGCGCCGCCGCGCCGCGCGACCTGCCGTCCCTCCTGCGCGAGCACGGGGAGTTCCAGCGCCTGGTGGTGCGCGGCATGGCGAAGGCGGCCGCACTTGCCGGCGAGCCCGCGCCGGACCGGGCGGAGGCACCGCCGGACCCACTCTCGCTGCTCCGCTGGCACTGGGCGCGGCAGGGAACGGCGCCCCCACCCGACCTCGATGCCTGGGCACGCTCCCTCGACTATCCCGACGCCGGCGCGTTCCTGGACACGCTGCTGGACGAATGGCTCTTCCTCCGCGACGCAAACGACATGCCTTGAGCGGGCGGCATGCCTGGAGGCGCCGGGAAGGTGTTTCATCCCCAGCCTTCCTGAGCAGCTTCCGCATCATGGCATGCGCCGGGCATGCGCCGGGCATGTGCCGGCTGGTACGGCATCGGGGATCGTCGGGGACCGTGATGCCCGCTCCCGAAAACGTCCGTTGCAATTAAGAGCGACTCGCAGTAGCTGGGTGGAGCCTGTCCGCGACTGCCCGGGTGAATCATGGCGCATGCGATGCCGGAAACGCTTTCCGCGGTCCGTGGGGAACCCACGGCGGCCCGCGGCATGCGTCCGAGGCACCGGGATGCCGATGAGGCGATCCTTCGCCTTCTCGCCGCGGCCGAGGCCATCCTTCCCGGCATGGTCGGCGAGATCGGCGGCCACCTGCCGGGCGGCGTGACCCGCGGCCGGTCGAACGCCACGGCGATCTCGGAGCTCGTCGACGCCATCAGGGCGCAGCATCCCGAGGCCGGGCGCGGCTACTGGGCTCTGCGGGCCTGGGGCATGCTGACATGGCAGCCGGCCCTCCTTGCGGTCCTCGCCGTCCACCGCGTCGGCATCGTCCCGCGCCTCGACGGGATCAGCCAGCGCATCCACGGCCCGAGCGTGATCGGCTACGCCCTGCCGGGCGGAGAGACCGTCTCCGGCCCGCCCGAGATGCTGATCGAGCAGGCGGGTGCCCATCTGCGCGTCCTGGCCGACGACCTGCTGGCGGAGCTCGACGCCGTCATCGGGGTCAAGCCCGTCCTGGCCCGCCGGCTGCTCGCGGACCGCCTGATGGCCATGCTGCCCCGGCTCGGCGAGGGCGGGGACGGCCTGGAGAACGACGAGATCCGGGTTCTCGCCGCGCTGTGGCTGGATGCGACGGGGCTCCGGGGCCAGAGCGGCCTGATGGCCATCACCCTGGGCGATGGACGCGAGCAGCTGACGCTGGACCGCAAGGCCTGCTGCCTCGAATACCGGCGGGACGGCGCCGGGCTTTGCGCGAGCTGCCCGCGCCAGTCCGATCCCGTGCGGATCCAGCGCATGCGCGACGACTGGGAGGCGCATCTGGGCGTGGGCTGAGGCGGAACGCCGGGTCACCCCCGCGCTCCACATCCGGCCGTGAGTTAGACCGCTCGCCCGACCAGCGTCCCGATCGCGGCCGTCAGCGCCATCGCCAGCGCGCCCCAGAAGGTCACGCGCAACGCGGCTCGTGGGACCGCGGCGCCGCCCGCCCGCGCCCCCACCGCGCCGAGCAGCGCGAGCGACGCCAGCGAGGCCAGCGCCACCGCGGGCGCCAGGGTCGCCATGGGCGCGAGCGCCGCGACCAGGAGCGGCAGGACGGCGCCGGCGGCGAAAGCTGCCGCCGAAGCCAGCGCCGCCTGAAGCGGGCGCGCCGCGGTAATTTCGGAGATCCCGAGCTCGTCCCGCGCATGGGCGCCGAGCGCGTCCTTCTCCATGAGCTGACGTGCGACCTCGCGGGCGAGGCCGGGATCGAGCCCGCGCCCGACATAGATCGCCGCAAGCTCGTCGCGCTCGAACTCGGCATCCTCGCTGAGCTCCCGGCGCTCGCGGGCGAGCTCCGCTCCCTCGGCATCCGCCTGCGAGCTGACGGAGACATATTCTCCCGCGGCCATGGACATGGCGCCCGCGACCATTCCCGCCACGCCCGCAACGAGGATGTCGCCGCGCACCGCCGTGGCGGCGGCGACGCCGAGGACCAGGCTCGCGGTCGAGACGATGCCGTCATTGGCCCCGAGCACGGCCGCCCGCAGCCAGCCGATCTGCCCGACCCGATGTCCTTCCGTGTGGCCCTGACGACGGGTCATGTCCCTCCTGCCGCCTCAGAGGAGCCCTGGTCCCGAACAGTCTAGCCGATGCGGAAGGCAGGGCTGCAGGTCCAACCCAGTTCCGGCATACAGTATTCTTCAAACTTTCGGCTGTAAGCTCGCTGCATCGCACCGTCCGGCTTCGGACGGCGCCGGAGAGGAGTTTGACATGATCCGCCTCAGCGACCTTCCCACCGGAACGAAGATCCTGGGTGGCTTCGGCGTGACGCTGGCATTCCTGGCCGGCCTCGGCGCGCTGTCGTGGAACGGCCTCGAGGAAAGCGGGGCCGCCTTGACGGACTTCTCCACGGAGTCCCGCGTCGCGATGCTGGCGGCCCAGGCGGAGGCCGGCATTTCCGGCGCCATGGCGTCGGCGCGCGAGTTCACCGCCACGGGCTCCCCGCGGGCGGTGGAGGCCTTCCGCGGCGAGATCGAGCGTTTCCGCACCCGGCGTGACGCGGCCCTGCAGGGCACGACGGACGAGGACATCCGGCGGCGCATCGCAGAAACGGGCGAGCTCGACCAGGCCTTCGTCGCTGGGTTCGAGCAGCTCGTCGCGATACAGGAGCGGCGCGACAGGCTGATCGCCGAGATCGTCAACACGCTCGGCGCCTCGCTGCGCCGGTCTCTCAGCGAAACGGTCCAGGCCGGCCGCCAGACGGGCGACATCGAGGGCACCGTTTCCCTTGCCGCGGCCAGCGAGCGCTTTCTGCTGGTGCGCGTCCTGGTTGCCCGCTTCGTGACCGAGCAGAAGGCAGAAGATCTCGCGCGGATCCGGGACGACCTGGCCGCGCTCCGCGAACAGCTCGGCAGCCTCGCGGGCGGCATCGCGGAGCCAGGGATCAAGGCCAGGCTGGACGGGGTCGTGCGCGGCCTCCCGGACTATGCGGCCGGGGTGGAGGAGATCGCGCGTCTGGGCGAGGAGCGGCGCAGGACGCTGGCCGAGGCTCTGGACGGCAACGGAAGAATGCTGGACAAGCATATCGCGGCGCTCGGCGCCAGCGCGGCGGCGCGTCAGGCCGCCCTGGCCGAGGGCGCCGCGGCGCGCACCGCCGCGGCGAAGCTCCTGGGCGGCTTGGTCTCGGCCCTGGCCGTCGCGACCAGCCTCGTGGTCGCATGGACGATCACCCGAGCCATCACCCGCCCGCTCGGCGCCATGACCGCAGCCATGGGACGCATCGCCGGGGGCGACCTGGACGTCGCCGTCCCCGCGGCCGGGCGGCGCGACGAGATCGGCGCCATGGCCCGGGCGCTCGGCGTCTTCAGGGACGCGATGCTCCGCAGCAGGGAGATGGAGCGCGAGGCCAAGGAGGCCGAGGCCCGCCTCGCGCAGGAGCGCCGCACCTCGCTGCTCGCCATGGCCGACCTGTTCGAGGCGAACGTGAAGTCGGTCGTCGAGACCGTGGCATCGGCTGCCACCGAGATGCAGGGCGCGGCAGGCGCCATGGCATCGACCGCCGAGGAGGCGAGCCGGCGTTCGGAGGCCGTCGCCGTGGCGTCCGAACGAACCTCCGCCAATGTGCAGACGGTGGCCGCAGCGACGGAGGAGCTGTCCTCCTCCATCGCCGAGATCGGGCGTCAGGTCGACGGATCGACCCGGATCGCGGGCCAGGCGGTGGACGAGGCCGAGCGGACGACACGCACCATCGGGACGCTGGTCGAGGCAGCCGGGCAGATCGGCGCCGTGATGGATCTGATCGGTACCATCGCCGGCCAGACGAACCTCCTGGCGCTGAATGCCACCATCGAGGCCGCGCGCGCCGGCGAGGCGGGCAAGGGCTTCGCCGTGGTCGCCTCCGAGGTGAAGGCGCTGGCCACCCAGACCGCCCGGGCGACCGGGGAGATCCGGTCCAAGGTCGCCGAGATCCAGTCCGCGACCGAGGGCGCCAAGGCCGCCATCGAGGGCATCGGCGCCACGATCCGCAGCATGGGCGCGATCACCGCGGCCATCGCCGCGGCGATCGAGCAGCAGAACGCCGCGACGGGCGACATCGCAGGAAACGTCGTCCGCGCGGCCCAGGACACCGAGGAGGTCTCCTCCCACATTGCGGGCGTCGACCGCGCCGTCCAGGAGACGGGCTCCGCCGCCTCACAGGTGCTCGCCACGGCCGGCGGCCTGGCCGCCGGCGCGGAGACCCTGCGCAGCGAGGTGACGCGCTTCCTCGCCACGGTGCGGGCCGCCTGAGGGGCGGGCCGGCCGCGCCGTGCCGGCCGTCGCCCCCATGTCCGGCCGTGCTCAGTCCCGGAGATAGCCGTGGCGCCGCGGGTCCGGCATGCGCAGGGACACGACGAAGGCGATGGCGCACATGGCGGTGACGTACCAGAAGAACGCCTCCTCCTGCCCCATGGAATTCAGCCACAGCGCCACGTACTCGGCGGTGCCGCCGAACAGCGCGTTGGCGATGGCATAGGCACGCCCGACGCCCAGGGCGCGCACCTCGGGCGGGAACAGCTCCGCCTTGATGAGGCCGCTGATCGAGGTGTAGAGGCTCACGATCACCAGCGCCGCCATGGCCAGGAGGAAGGTCGGGAACGGGCCGCCCCGCAGCGGCCGCCCTCCCGCGACCGGACGGCACGCCGCTTCAACACCCGATTGACGGAACCCGCGCATCGCAGCGCCCAAGGTCCAGGCATTCAGGCAGCGCATGGCCTGTCCCGGCGCCACGGCCGCAAAGGGGGCGCGGCGGTGCAGGCGCCCGCGCGGGCCTGTTGTGGCAGGGAGGCGCCCGGCAGCGGGCCGGCGCTCCGCCCTTCAGGGAGGAAACGCGATGTCCGATCACATCTACAAGGTCGTCCAGCTCGTCGGGTCGTCGACCGTGGGCGTCGACGATGCCGTGCGGAACGCGATCGGCCGGGCCAGCCAGACCTTGAAGAACCTGCGCTGGTTCCGCGTCACCGACGTGCGCGGAAACATCGAGGGTGGGGCCGTCTCCCACTACCAGGTCACGCTGGAGGTCGGCTTCACCCTCGAGGACAGCCGGTAGGACGGGTCCGGGCCGGGCGGCGCTCCACCGGAATGCCGACCGGCCGGCGGGCCCGCGCTCAGCGGACCTCGATGCGGGCGACCTGCCACACCGCGCGGGCGTAGTAGAGCTCCTGGCGGAGCTCGGGATGGCCGTCGAAGGGGTACATCACGAAGAGCGGCCCCTTGTCCCTGATCGGGATGAGTTGGCCGTCGATGCGCGTCGCCAGCACGACGCCGTAGCGCAGCGCGTCCTCGACCGGGATCTCGGAGGCGTAGTCGTTCAGGGCCGTGACTATCACCGTCTGTCCGGCACGGACGCTCGGCCCCAGCACGTCCCGGAGCAGCGGCCCGGTATACCGCCGGGCCTGGGCGTGCCACGGCGTCGTCGTCGCGATTGCCGACTGCGGCAGCGCGTCCAGCGCCTGCAGGTCCAGGTCCGCCAAGGGTCGCCCGGGCACGGCGACTGAGAGGAGCGATTCCGCCGCGATGACGCTTGCAGGGCCGAGGGACCATGCGATCGCGATCATCATCAGGATGATGCGGATCATCGTTCGAACTCCGGTCAGGCGAAGAAAGGATCGACGGCTCATGCAACCTGCCCCGGCGGGCGCGGGTCTTTCAATGGAAAGACCTGTCCCGCGCGGCCCATTTCCCGCAATCATTAGACAGAAGAATTATAACTAAAGGCTTAAGTTGCCTATCTATCCGGAAGATGTGTACGGCCAGCTATCCGCACGGTGAGCGGTGCGCGGTGACCGGTCCGACTTGACCTTCGGCGGCACGGGCTCAGCGCCCGAGGCTGGCCACGTAGCTGCGCCAGCCCCCACGGGCCGAGATGTCCTCCGCGCCCGCGGCGCCCGCCGCCCGCGAGCTCGACGCTCCCGAAGGCGAGCGGGAAAGGGATCCTGGCCAGGAAGGCGGCGACGCCGGCCGATGGGATCTCCCAGACCTCGGCGTCGATGGCCGCGCCACCCTCGCGGACGCGCACCAGCCCCGGACACGGCGGTTCGCCGGGCAGGCAGTAGAGACGGTAGACCGGCGCGGTACGCACCGGTCCCGCGAGCCGCGCGCCTAGCGCCGGCTGCGCCGCGATGCGCCCCCGCCGTGCGGTCCGCGGGCGGCGTGCACGCTGATCGCCGGGTGTGCGTCCGGGCGCCGATCGGCGCCTAGTTGCACAAGAATCGGTCATCCGGCCGCGTCGCCGCGGCGGTCCCGCCGCACGGCGCCGCGGCGTGGCGGCCCGTCGCCGCTCTGGCACGGCGCTTGCGGAAGATCGGGCCGAGACCTGCCCCGCAGGAACCATTCCGAGAGTCCTGATGACCGATTTCGACCCCCACCGGTACATGGATGCGGCCGCACCGGCGCTCGGGCTGGAGATCCGGCCGGAGTGGCGCGCGGGCGTCGCCGGCTTCCTTGCGGTGGCAGCCTCCATGGCGCGCCTTGTCGAGGGTGCGGGCCCAGACCGTCTCGCCGAAGCTGCTCCCGTCTTCCGCCCGGGCAGGCCGACGCCGTGAGCGCGCAGGCAAAGGGGCCGCAGGCCATCCCGGATTCCGCCGCCGCGATCGCCCGCGCCGTGGCGTCGGGCGAGATTTCCGCCCGGGCCGTCGCCCTGGCCGCGCTGGAGCGCATCGCCGCCCACGACCCGCAGATCGGCGCCTTCACCGACGTGACGGCCGGGCGCGCTCTGGCCGAGGCCGACGCTGTGGACCGCGCGCTCGCCGAAGGGCGGAGGCCGGGGCCGCTGGCGGGCGTGCCCTATGCCGTGAAGAACCTCTTCGACGTGGCGGGGCTGCGCAGCTTGGCCGGCTCCGCGATCAACCGCGACCTGCCGCCTGCCGGGGCCGACGCCGCCCTGGTGGCGCGCATGAAGGCGGCCGGCGCGGTCCTGCTGGGCGGGCTGAACATGGGTGAATACGCCTACGACTTCACCGGCGAGAACTTCCACTACGGCCCTTCGCGCAATCCGCACGACCCGACGCGCATGACCGGCGGCTCGTCCGGCGGGTCCGGCGCGGCGGTCGCGGCCGGCTTCGCTCCGATCGCGCTGGGATCGGACACCAACGGGTCCATCCGCGTGCCCGCGGCGCTGTGCGGGGTCTTCGGCCTCAAGCCGACCTACGGGCGCCTGCCACGGACGGGGACCTTTCCCTTCTGCGACAGCCTCGACCATCTCGGACCGCTGGGCCGCACGGCGGAGGACCTGGCGCTCTGCTACGACGCGCTGCAGGGACCTGACGCGCATGACCCTGCCTGCGCCGGCCGCCCGGTCGAGCCTGCGCTGGCCGAGCTGGCCAAGGGCACGGGCGGGCTGCGCGTGGCCGTCGCAGGCGGCTTCTTCCGCCGGACCGCCCAGCCCGAGGCGCTGGCCGCGCTCGACCGCGTCGCGGCCACGCTCGGCGTCGAACGGGAGATCGCCCTGCCCGAGGTCGAGCGCGCCCGCGCCTCCGCCTTCCTGATCACCAATGCCGAGGGCAGCGCGCTGCATCTCGATCGGCTGCGCCGGCGCGCAGCCGACTTCGACCCGGCGACGCGCGACCGGTTCCTCGCCGGCGCCATGATCCCCGCCGCCTGGACCGTCCAGGCCCAGCGCTTCCGCCGCTGGTTCCACGACCGGATGCTGGAGCTCTTCCGCGAGGTCGACCTGATCCTGGCGCCGGCCACGCCCTGCGCCGCCCCCGCGATCGGCCAGACGACCATGATGCTGGACGGGGCCGAGGTTCCGGTGCGGCCGAATCTGGGCCTGTTCACCCAACCCTTCTCCTTCGTCGGCCTGCCTGTCGCCGTGGTGCCGGTGCGCGGCCCCGGGCGCCTGCCGCTGGGCGTCCAGGTCGTCGCCGCGCCCTGGCGCGAGGATCTGTGCCTGCGCGCCGCCGCGGCGCTCGAGGCCGCCGGCTTCGCGGCAGCACCCCCGGCTATGCAATAGGAAAGGCCGCCATGCACGACACGACCATCCAGGATCCGGCGGTCAACATCCCGGAGGTGCTGGCAGAGGTCACCGCGCTGTTCGAGCGCTACGAGCGCGCACTGGTCGGCAACGACCTCGCGACGCTCGACGCGCTGTTCTGGGACAGCCCGCTTGTGCTGCGCTACGGCGCGGGCGAGAACCTCTACGGGATCGACGCGATCCGCGCCTTCCGCGCGGAGCGGCCGGCGGGCGACCTGGCACGCGACCTCACGCGGACGGTGATCACCACCTTCGGCCGCGATTTCGCCACCGCCAATACGGAGTTCCGGCGCCGGAACTCGGGCCGGACGGGGCGTCAGAGCCAGACCTGGGTCCGGCTGCCCCAGGGCTGGCGCATCGTGGCCGCCCATGTCAGCCTTATCTGACCCGGCCAGCCGGCCGTTCGCGGGCACCGGAGCCCACCCGGACGGGAGAAGGCGGCCTCAGCCGTCCTCGTCGGGCCGCAGCGCGGCCGCGACCTGCTCGCTGGTGGCGGTCCAGCCGACGATGGCGCCCTGGGCCCGCACCATGGCGAGGGTGGCGGCCTTGAACTCCGGGAAGTAGCTCTCGGTCGCGTCCTCGGCCAGCAGGCATTCGTATCCGCGGTCGTTGGCCTCGCGCATGGTGGTCTGCACGCAGACCTCGGTGGTCACGCCGGCGATCACCAGATGGCTGATCGCGAAGCCCTTCAGCACGTCCTGCAGGCGCGTCGCGTAGAAGGCGCCCTTCCCGGGCTTGTCGATCACGGTCTCGCCCGGCAGGGGCGCCAGCGCCGGGACGATGTCGTTGCCGGGCTCGCCCGCGATCAGGATCCGGCCCATGGGACCGAGATCCCCGATTCTGAGCGCCGCTGCGCCGCGCATGCGCTTCGCCGGCGGGCAGTCGGCAAGGTCCGGTCGGTGCGCCTCGCGGGTGTGGATGATGGGCATGCGGGCTTCGCGGAAGGCCGCCAGCAGCCGCGCGACCGACGGGATCGCCGGCTGCAGGCGCGAGACGTCGTTGCCGAGCGCCTCTCCGAAGCCGCCGGGCTCGACGAAGTCGCGCTGCATGTCGATCACCAGCAGCGCGGTGCGGTGGCGCGGGAACCGGTACGGGAAGGGCAGGGCACCGGCGATCTCGGGCATCGTCGTCTCCAGCGTCGGCAGTCTCGACCGCGTGGCTCGGCCGCGTGCCGAAGGACAGTGCAAGCGGCGCGCCAGCCGCCTGATGCCCTGGCGCGCCCGATCCGGCGGCTGGCACGGCGGTCCAAGGCGCGGGCAGGAACTGTCAGAGCGCCCAATTTTCAGGCAGGCGTCGCCGCTCCGTCGGCCGTCCCGTGGACGGCCCCGTCGACCGCCGCAACGGGAAAGCGCAGCGTGGCGACCAGCCCCGGCTGCGCATCGCCGAGCTCGAGCGCGGCGCCGTGCAGGCGGGCGACCGCATCCACCAGGGAGAGGCCGAGACCGTTGCCGGGGGCGCTGCGGCTTCCCTCCAGCCGGACGAAGCGGCGCAGAACGCGGACGCGCTCCTCCTCGGGGATGCCTTGGCCGGTGTCGGCGACCGTCAGCACGGCGTCGCCCGGCCGCTCCCCGGGCCCCGTGCGGATGCTGACGGTGCCGCCGGGCGGCGTGTACTTGACGGCGTTGTCGACGAGGTTCGCCAGCGCCTGGGCGACGAGCTGGCGATGGCCGCGGACGGTGGCGGGCCTCAGCTCCGCCGCGATGCGCAGGCCGGCCTGCTCGGCCAGCGGCTCGTAGAGCTCGGCCACCTCCCGGGCCAGGGCGGCCAGATCGAAGGGCGCGAACTCGGTCTGCTGGTGCCCGGCCTCCACCTCGGCGATGGCGAGCAGCGCCTGGAAGGTGCCCAGAAGGCCCTCGGCCTCCTCCAGTGCGTCCTCGAGCGCGACACGCGCTGGGTCCGACGCCTCCACCTCCATGAGCCCGAGCTCCAGCCGCGAGCGCAAGCGGTTCAGCGGCGTGCGCAGGTCGTGCGCGACCCCTTCGGCCACGTGGCGCATCTCGCCCATCAGCGCCTCGATGCGGTCCAGCATCGCGTTCAGGTTGGCGGCCACCTGGTCGATCTCATCCCCCGAGCCCGACAGGGCCAGCCGCTGGTCCAGCTCGCCGGCCATGATGCGGGCGGCCGTCCGCCTGACCCCGTCGATCCGGCGCAGGACCCGCCTGCCCAGCAGGACGCCGCCCGCCGTGCCCAGGCCAAGGGTCAGCGCGAAGGCCCAGAGCACCGATTCGGCGAAGCGGTCGACGAAACGCTGGCGCTCGCGCAGGTCGCGTCCGACCAGCAGCCGATGGCCCTCGGGCAGCAGGAAGATGCGTGCGCGGGCCGGATGGGCCGTCGCCTCGTCCGGCGCGGTCTCCTCGGGCGGGGCGTCGTAGAGGGGAAAGGCGATCCAGCCCTCGCGGTCGGGCGCGGCGGCGGGCCAAGCCGAAAGGTTGCCGGCCAGTGGCCGTCCGAAGGGATCGGTCAGCAGGTAGAGCGAGCTCGTGCGCTGGCGCGCGCTGCGCCCCCGCAGCACCTGGGCGAGCCCGGCGACGCCGCGCTGGCGGTACTGCTCGCGCAGGCCGTCGATCTCGGCGGCGATGGTCTCGTCGGTCTGCGCGTCCAGCGTGCCCGCGGTCGCGTAGTAGACGGCTCCCAGCGCCACCGCCACCGTCGCGAAGAGCAGCGCCGCATAGATCAGCGCGACCCGGAACGCCGTCGTGCGGAGCAGCCGCCGGTCAATCACGCAGGCAGTACCCGACGCCGCGGATCGTGTGGATCAGCGGCTTTGCGAAGTCGCGGTCGACCTTCTGGCGCAGCCGCGCCACATGCACGTCGATCACGTTGGTCTGGGGGTCGAAGTTGTAGTCCCAGACCTTCTCCAGCAGCATGGTGCGCGTCACGGGGCTGCCGGCATGGCGCATCAGGAACTCGAGGAGCTGGAATTCCCGTGGCAGCAGGTCGATCGGCCGTCCGTCGCGCCGCACCGTCCGCTTGACCAGGTCCATCTCCAGCCCGCCGACCTCGAGCCGGGTCTGCACCGCCGGCGTCGCGGCGGCCCGCCGGGCCAGGGCCTCGACCCTGGCGATCAGCTCGGAGAAGGCGAAGGGCTTCACGAGATAGTCGTCGCCCCCCGCCCGCAGGCCGCGAACGCGGTCGTCGACCCCGCCCAGCGCGCTTAGGAACAGCACCGGGGTCTGGTTCCCGGTGCTGCGCAGCACCTCGACCAGCGACAGCCCGTCGCGGCCGGGCAGCATGCGGTCGACGATCAGCACGTCGTAGTTCTCGGCGGCGGCCAGGAACAGGCCCTCCTTGCCGTCGGCCGCATGGTCCACGGAATGCCCGCTCTCGCGCAGGCCCTTGACCAGATATGCGGCGGCCCGCCGGTCGTCCTCGATGACGAGTATCCTCATGGCCGCCCTCCTGTACACCGCGGCGGGCCCGGCGTCAGGCCCCCCGCGCGGACCCCGGCCCCGATCGCCGCCCGGATCGCAGCGGGGCACCCCGTCCGGCCCGCCCGGATCCATGGTCACGACCGCGCGACGTCGAGCGCCACGTACCGGTCCGTTCCGTCCCGGTGGATGCGCAGCAGCACCGACTTCCGGCTGGCCTTGCGCGCCTCGTCGACGGCCTTCGCCACGTCCTTCGGCGCGCTGACGGCATGGCCGCCCGCGGCGGTGATCACGTCGCCGGCCCGGACCTTGTCGCCGACGCGGTCCTCGGTCCCGGTCACCAGCACGCCGTTCACGCCATCGGGCAAGTCTATCTGGCGCCGGGTGCGCGAATCCAGCGGCGCCAGTGCAAGGCCCAGGCGTCCGGCCTGGCCGTGCGCCTGCCCCTCGGCGGCGACCAGCTCGGGGCCGCCCGGCATGCGCCCGGGCGTCACCTCGACGGTCAGGGTCCGGCCGTCGCGCAGCACCGTCAGCGGGATCTCGCTGCCGCTCCTGGCATCGGCGACGCCGCGGGTGACGTCGCGCACGCTTTCGACCGGGCGGCCGGAGACGGCTGTGATCACGTCGCCGGGCTGAAGCCGGGCCTTGGCCGCCGGCCCGTCATCCACCACGTCGGCGATCAGCGCGCCCTTCAGCCCGGGGCTGCCGAGCCCCTCGGCGATGTCGGGGGTCACCGGCTGGATCTGCACGCCGATCCAGCCGCGCTCCACGGTGCCGGTCTCGCGCAGCTGAGCGACAACCGACTTGGCGAGGTTGGCGGGAATCGCGAAGCCGATGCCGACCGATCCGCCCGAGGGCGAGAAGATCGCCGTGTTGATGCCGATCACCCCGCCCTGGAGATCGAAGGCGGGCCCGCCGGAGTTGCCGCGGTTGATGGCCGCGTCGATCTGCAGGAAGTCGTCGTAGGGGCCGGCCCCGATGTCCCGGGCGCGGGCCGAGACGATGCCCGCGGTGGCCGTGCCGCCGAGCCCGAAGGGATTGCCCACGGCCAGCACCGCATCGCCCACCCGCACGGCGTCGCTGTCGGCGAACTCCACATGGGGCAGCGGGCGCTCGGCCTCGACCTTGAGGAGGGCGACATCGGTCTTGGGGTCGGTGCCGACGAGCTTGGCGGGCAGGGTGGTGCCGTCCTGGAAGGTGACGGAGATGGCGTCGGCCTCGTCGATCACATGGTTGTTGGTGACGACGTATCCCGCGGGGTCGATCACGAAGCCGGAGCCCAGGGCCTCGCTCCGGCGCGGCTGCGCCCCCTCGGGGATGGCCCAGTCGGGGAAACCCTCGGGCAGCATCTCGCGCGGGATCGGAAGGCGCATGGCGCGCCGCCCGCTGGGCGCCGAATGCTCGGCCGAGATGCTGACGACGGCGGGCATGACCTGCTCGACGAGGTCGCCGAAGCCGCCGGTTCGCTCGATGACGGCGGCCGGGACCGCAGCCTGGGACGGCGTCGCGGCTGGCCCGGCGCCGAGGCCGGCGAGCAGGCCGGTGACGAGGACGAGGGCCGTGGTGCCGGCGAGGCGGCGCGCGAAGGGACCTTTCTTCATGGTCGGGCTTCCCGGTGGTGAAGGGATGATGGCCCGATAATGCCGGCGCGCACCCTGCGCCGTCGTTGCACCGGCATTACAGATCGTTCATCCGGCAGGGCGTCCCGGGACCGTCCCGGACGGCCCTCCCGCCGGCCCTACAGCGGCCAGACCATCACGATCAACCAGGTCCCGAGCGCCAGGATCAGGAGCGACAGCGGCACGCCGAGACGCGGATAGTCCGAGAAGCGGTAGCCGCCGGGCGCCATCACCAGGGTGTTGCACTGGTGTCCGATGGGCGTCAGGAAATCGCTGCCCGCGCCCACAGCGACCGCCATCAGGAAGGGATCGGGGTTCAGGCCGAGCTGCTGGGCGAGGCTCGCGCCGATCGGCGCCATCACGAGCACCGTCGCGGCATTGTTCAGGAACGGAGTGACGGCCATAGCGGCGGCCATGATCAGCGTCACGCAGGCGATGGCCGGCAGGCCGCGGGCGGCGTCGGCCAGCAGCCCGGCGATGACCTCGGTCCCGCCCGTGCTCTCCAGCGTGCCGCTCACCGGGATCAGGGCGGCCAGCAGGATCAGGATCGGCCATTCCACCGCGTTGTAGGCCTCCTCGACCGTCAGGACGCCGGAGACGACCATGGCCGTCGCCGCGGTCAGGAAGGTGATCGCCAGCGGCAGGACCTGGAAGGCCAGCGCCGCCATGGCAAGGGCCAGGATCGCGATGGGGACCCAGGCCGGCCGCCGACGCCCGAGCTGAAGCTGCCGGCCCGCCAGCGGCAGGATCCCGGCCTCGGCCAGGGCGTCGGGAAAGCGGCTCTCGGGAAGCTGGAGGAGGAGGAGGTCTCCTTCCTGCAGCACCACGTGCTGCAGGCGCCGCGCGACCTGCTCGCCGCGCCGGCTGATCGCCAGGAGGCTGAGGCCGAAGCGCCGCCGCAGGTTCAGGTGGCGCGCCGACTGCCCGACCAGCGGCGAGCTGCGCTCGACGACCGCCTCGACGATCAGCCTCTCGCCGGCATCCGGCTCGGGCACCGACCCCACGGGCTCCAGCCGGGCGCCCCGCACCATCCGCTGCAGCGCCGGGGCGTCGCCCTGGAGCACCAGCACGTCATCGGCCAGCAGCGTCCAGTGGGCATCCGGCACGTAGCGGCGGAAGCGCTCCCGAATCAGGCCCACGACCCGCGCCTCTCCCTCGGACAGCGCCTCGATCTCGTCGATCCTCCGCCCGACGAAGGGGGAGACCTCGGGCAGCAGCATCTCGCTGGTGTAGTCCTCGACCGCGAAGGTCTCCTCGGGCGCGCGGGCGGCGATCCTGTCGCTGGGCAGCAGCCGCCAAGCGACGGTCAGAAGCAGCATTCCCGCCACCGTGATGCCGAGCCCGACCGGCAGGTAGTCGAACATCGTGAAGGGCTCACCGACGATCTCCCCTCGGACGCGCGCGACGATGATGTTCGGCGAGGTCCCGACCAGCGTCATCAGGCCGCCCATGAGCGAGGCGAAGGCCATGGGCATCAGCACCTTGTGGGCCCCGGTCCTGTGCCGGCGCGCGAGCTGCATGGCGATGGGAAGGAAGATCGCGAGCGCCCCGATGTTCTTCATCAGCGCGGACATGACGGCGACCGCGCCGCCCAGGAGCGCGATCTGCCGGCCAGGCGTGCTGAGATAAGGGGTCATGGGGCGCACCAGCGCGTCGATCACCCCGGAGCGCGCGATCCCGGCGCTGACGATCAGCGCCGAGGCGATGATGATCACGATGTCGTCGGCGAAACCCGTGAAGGCCTCCTTGGCGGGAACCAGCCCCGTGAAGACGCCGGCGAGCAGGGCGAGCACCGCAACGACGTCGTACCGGATCCTGTCCCAGATCAGCAGCGCTACCACGGCTGCCACGAGCGAGAAGGCCAGGGTCTGTTCCAGGGTCATCGACATGTCCGGGTAAGGCCGGTGAAATAGGCAAGGCGATAACCCCGCCGTTCCCCAGCCGTTCCGAACGCGTCGCGGCGCGGTTCCCGCGATCGGCAAAAGGATGGTCCGCACGGGATCCCAGGCCGGTTCCGGCCGTTCCACTCGGACCGAAGATCGGCAGAACCGGAATCGCGATGACGCAGCAGCCGCAGGACCAGCCGCACGGAACCCGTCTCGGCCATGCCGAGGCGCTGCACCGGATCCTGGCCTCCAAGGTCCTGCAGGGGCATCTGCAGAACCGCCACCAGCTCCTGGACCCGCCGCCCTCGGACCTCCGGGACCTTTCCGCCGAGGACGCCACGCTGCTGATCCGGGCCATGATCGCGGCGGCGCACGCCAACGGCGACCTGGACGAGCAGGAGCGGAGGCGCATCTCGGGGGTCCTCTCCACGACCGTCCTGGACGCCGATGTGCGGTCCGTGCTCGAGCGTGCGATGACGGAGCCCGTCTCGCTGGAGCTGCTGCTGCGCCAGGTCGGATCGCCGTGGATGGCCTCGCGCTTCTACGCCGTGTCCCTGGCCGCGGTGGACAAGGAAAGCGCGGTCAACCGCGCCTACCTGAACTACCTTGCCCTGCGGCTGGGACTGCCGGCCGATCTGGTCGTCCGGCTGAACCGGCGGATGGGGCTGCGGCGGTGAGGGGCGGTGTGGCCGTCGTCCTCAGCCCGCGGTCGCGCTCAGCTCGCTGAGGGCGTCCCGCACCGCGCCCGTCTCCAGGAGCATGCGGCGCGCGATGTCCGAGAGCGTCACCCACCCGACCACCTCGCCGGTCTCGGCGACCACGGGCAGCCGGCGCACGTGGTACGAAGCCATGATGTCCATGGCGGTCTCCAGCGTGTCCGTCGGGCGGCAGGTGAAGATGGTCGAGGACATCACGTCCCGGACGCGGACGCCGCTGCTGTCCCGGCCCTCGGCCACGATCCGGAACAGGATATCGCGGTCCGTGACGATCCCCTGCAGGTCGTCGGGCGTTCCCACCGGCAGGGCGGCGACGTCCAGCTCGCCCATCAACACCGCCGCGTCCTGGACGGTCGCGTCGGGTCCGATGAACTCGATCGCCTGGGCCATGATCTCGGAGACCTGCATCGCAAGCCATCCCCCTCCTCGAAGCTGCGGCTGAAACACGCCTGGCGCCGCGCCGTTCCGCACGGGCGGGACGGCAGATACGGGCGCGGAAGGAGCCGGAAGGCAGGAACAAGCCTCCCTGCCCGATGTTGGTAGCCGCGGGGAGCGGCCCGGGGTTCGTGTCGCCACGGGGGAGCTCAGCAATGCCGGAACACAGCTTTTCTGCCCCGGCCAAGGACGGGGGATCCGGCGGTCCCGAGGCGTTGCCTGGTCCGCACGGCCCCGATCCGCAGGCCCCGGCGGCCGAGGCCGAGAAGCGCCGGCGCACGGCGTTGCTGAACGCCGTCGGCTACGCCCTCTACAGCGTGGATACCGAGGGCCGCTGCACTTTCATCAACGCGGCCGGGCTGAAGATCCTGGGCTACGAGCTGGACGAGGTGCTCGGCCGCAACATGCACGACCTCATCCATCACACCCGGCCCGGGGGCGCGCCCTATCCCGAGGCGGAATGCCCGCTCGTGGCCAGCGTCAGGGACTGCCGGTCCGTCACCCTCGACAGCGAGACTCTGTGGCGCAGGGACGGAACCTCCTTCATCGCGGAATACTCGGCCTATCCCCTGATCGAGGACGGGGTTCCGGCCGGTGGCGTGGTCACGTTCCAGGACGTCTCTCAGGCCCGGCAGGCCAGGCGCCGGCTGACGGTCCAGATCGCGGTGAGCCGCGTCCTGGCCGAGGCTGCCGAGCCCGAGGTTGCCGTGCGCCGGACGCTCGCGGCGATCGGGTCAGGGTTCGGCTGGTCCGTCGGCACGTTCTGGACCATCGACGAGCAGCGCGACGTGCTGCGCAGCGCCGGGGACTGGGTCCAGTCGGACATCGACGCGAGTGCCTTCGTGGAGGAGACGCGGCGGCTGGGCCTTGCGCGGGGCGAGGGGCTGCCGGGGCGCGTCTGGGAGGCAGGCGAGCCGCTCTGGATCGAGGACATCGCCGGGGATTCCGGCTTCGTGCGGCGCGCGGCGGCCGCGCAAGGCGCGCTGAAGGCAGCCATCGCTTTCCCGGTGAAGGTCGGGGCGCGGACCCTCGGGGTGATCGAGTTCCTCCGCGGGCACGCGCCGAGGCCGGACGAGGGCCTCGTCGAGACCGTGGCGACTCTCGGGCACCAGATCGGCCAGTATCTCCGCCGGAGCTGGACGGAATCGGCCCTGCACGAGGCCGAGGCCCTGAAGGGTGCGATCGTCGAGGCGGCCCTCGACTGCATCATCACGATCACGCAAGACAGCCGGATCGTCGAATGGAACCCGGTGGCCGAGCGCACCTTCGGCCGTTCCCGCCAGGATGTGCTGGGCAAGGACCTGGCCGATCTGATCATCCCGCCGGAATACCGCGAGGCGCACCGTGACGGCATGCGCCGCTATCTCGCGACGGGCGAGGGCGCGATCCTCGGGACGCGCATCGAGGTCGAGGCGCTTCGGGCCGACGGCAGCCGTTTCCCGGTCGAGCTCGCCATCAGCCCGATCGATGTCGGCGGACGCCTGCACTTCACGGCCTACCTGCAGGACATCACCGAGCGACGCGAGGCGGAGGCGGCGCTGCGCGCCAGCGAGGAGCGGTTCCGCGCGCTCGCGGACAACATCCCGCAGCTCGCCTGGATGGCCGACCGCAGCGGCGCCATCAACTGGTACAACCAGCGCTGGTTCGACTATACCGGGACGCGGTTCGAGGAGATGCGCGGCTGGGGATGGCGCCAGGTCCACCATCCCGACCATGTCGACGGGGTCGTCGCGCGGCTCCAGCGGTGCTTCGCGGCCGGCGAGCCCTGGGAGGACACCTTCCCGCTCCGCGGCCGCGACGGCAGCTACCGCTGGTTCCTCTCTCGCGCGGTGCCGATCCGCGACCAATCCGGCCGGATCGTCCGGTGGTTCGGGACCAACACCGACATCACCGAGCAGCGCGACATAGAGATCCGGGCCGCCGAGGCGGAGCGCCGTCTGCAGATCGCCCTGCAGATCGGCCGCATCGGGAGCTGGTCCTGGGATCTCGACAGCGGCGAGGTGCAGGTCGATGACAGATTGTCGGAGATCTTCGACCTGCCGAGCGACGTGCCCATCACGGTGCAGGAGTTCTTCGCGCGCATCCATCCCGACGACACGGCCCATGCCATGGGGGTGGTCGAGCAGGCGCGCAGGGAGTTCGGCGAATACGATATCGAGTTCCGCATCCGCGCGCGGACGGGCGAGATCCGGTGGGCGGTGGCACGCGGCGCCGTCGAACGGCAAAGGGCGGGGCGGGGCCTGCGCATGATCGGCGTCACCTGGGACGTGACCGAGCGCAAGCGCTTCGAGGAGGAGCTGGCAGCCGCCAAGGAGGCGGCCGAGGAGGCGAACCACGCGAAGAGCCAGTTCATCGCGAATATGAGCCACGAGCTCCGCACGCCGCTCAGCGCAGTGATCGGCTACAGCGAGATGCTCGAGGAGGAGGCCGAGGATCTCGGCGCCGAGACGATGCTCGAGGACCTCCGCAAGATCGGCAGCAACGCGCGGCACCTGCTGTCGCTGATCAACGACGTCCTCGACATCTCGAAGATCGAGGCCGGCAAGATGGAGGTGCACGTCGAGGAGTTCGATGTCGGCTCGCTGGTCTCGGAAGCGGCGCAGACCGTCCAGGCGCTGGTCGAGAAGAAGGCCAACCGGCTGGAGCTGCGATGCGCCGCAGGGCTGGGCACCATGCATTCGGACATGGTCAAGGTCCGGCAATGCCTGCTGAACCTGCTGAGCAACGCGTCCAAGTTCACCGAGGGCGGGACCATCACCCTGAGCGCCTCGCGCAGCACGGCGCCCGAGGGCGACTGGCTGGAGTTCAGCGTCGCCGACACCGGCATCGGCATGACGCCCGAGCAGCAGGCCCGGCTGTTCCAGCGCTTCACCCAGGCCGACAGCTCGACCACGCGCCGCTTCGGCGGAACGGGGCTCGGCCTGTCGATCACCAAGGCCTTCTGCACCATGCTCGGGGGCGACGTCTCGGTGGAGAGCCACCAGGACCGGGGAACCACCTTCACGCTCCGGCTGCCCGCCGACATCGATGCCGCGCGCGCTGGAGCGAGGGAGGATGCCGAGGCTCTGGCCAGCGGCACCGGCGCGGGTGAGCAGGAGACGGGCGGGGCCGAGGATCTCGTCCTTGTCATCGACGACGACGAGGCGACGCGGGAGCTGCTGACGCGCTTCCTGCGGCGCGAGGGCTTCGGCGTGCGGACGGCCCAGGACGGCCCGACGGGGCTGCGGCTCGCACGCGAGCTGGCGCCGAGCGCGATCCTTCTGGACGTCATGATGCCGCGCGTGGACGGCTGGGCGGTCCTGTCGGAGCTGAAGGCCGATCCCGACCTCGCCGAGATCCCGGTGATCATGGTGACCATGACCCACGACCGGGCACTGGCCCGTTCCCTGGGGGCGGCGGATTTCCTGACGAAGCCGATCCAGTGGCCGCGCCTGAAGCGCCTGATCGAGCGCTACCGCAGCACGCACGGCTCGGCACTGGTGGTGGAGGGCGCCGAGACTACGCGTGCCGAGCTGCGCACGCTGCTCGAAGGCGAGGGCTGGTCGGTGGTGGAGGCCGCGGACGGGCCGTCGGCGCTCGAGAGGCTCGATGCCGCCCGGCCCGACCTGATCCTGATGGACCTGCACATTCCGGGCGCCAACGGCTTCGCTCTGATCCAGGAGATCAGGAAACGGCAGGAATGGCGCGCGATCCCGGTGATCGCCCTGGCCAGCCACCAGGTGACGGCCGAAGAGCGGCGGCGCCTGCGCGGGCAGGTGCGCCAGATCGTCGGGACCGGCGACGCCGCCGAGGCCGAGCTGGTTGCCGAGCTGCGCCGGATCGCGCGCGCAAAGGCAGGGGCGGCGGGGCGGCGCGGGAGCGTCTCGGGCGCCGGGGAAAGCGCTCCGGTCTGAGAATTACAGGGCCCGGTCCGGGAGCCTGCCTCCCTGCGGCTGTTGGCCCGTCTCCGTGGAAGGAAAGGGCGCGTGAGATGGCGAAGATCCTGCTGGTCGAGGATCACGAGGAGATCTGGGACTTCCTGTCCCGCCGGCTGAAGCGCCGGGGCCATGACGTCGTGCTCGCCTTCGACGGCAGGGACGGGGTCGAGAAGGTGCGTAGCGAGCGGCCCGACGTGGTGCTTCTCGACATGAACCTTCCGGTGATGGACGGCTGGACCGCGGCCCGCACCCTGAAGGCCGAGGAGGTCACGGCCTCCGTCCCCATCATCGCGCTGACGGCCCATGCCATGTCGGGGGACCGGCAGAAGGCGATCGATGCCGGCTGCGACGACTACCACCCGAAGCCGATCGATTTCTCGAAGCTGCTGACCCAGATCGACGCGGCCATCGGGCGCGCGGCGTGAAGGACGCGCGGCGGAGCCCCCGCGATCCGGGGGCCCCGCCGCCGCGGGGCTCTCAGCTTGCCTCGGGATCCTCGGCGGCGTCCTCCTTGTTCGTCCCCGGCACGAAGAGAGGCGTCTCGGCGATGCCGCGCAGGATGGACCGGGCGCGCCGGATGATCCCCTTCGGGGTCTCGGGCTTCAGGGCGAAGAGCAGCAGCGCGCGCCCGGTGACCTCGTAGCCGTGCTGGAATTCGAAGGGCTGCGGCTCCTCGAGATCGGGCTGGTTGGTGTCGATCAGCAGCTCCCAGCGTGCCCCGCCGACGACCTCGGGCAGCGTGAAGCGCACCACGTCGTGGTGGCTGTTGAAGACGATCAGCAGGGTGGCGTCCTCCGCCGGCTTCTTGACGCCCGAGGCCTGGGCGCGCCCGTCGAACATCACCCCCATGCAGCGGGCGTTCGGGTCCTGCCAGTGCTCCTCGCCCATCTCCGTGCCGTCAGGGGTGAGCCAGGTCACGTCCTTGACGCCGAGATCGTCGCTCTGCGCACCGGTGAAGAAGCGGCTGCGGTGCAGGACGGGAAAGCTCTGCCGCAGGGCGATGAGCCGCCGGACGAAGGTGATGAGGCTGAGCCCGTCCTCGTCGATGCCCTCCCAGTCGAGCCAGTTGATCTCGTTGTCCTGGCAGTAGGCGTTGTTGTTGCCCCCCTGCGTGCGGCCGAGCTCGTCGCCGGCCAGCAGCATGGGCGTGCCCTGGGAGAGCAGCAGCGTCGCCAGCATGTTCCGCTTCTGGCGCTCGCGCAGCGCCTTGATCTCGGGGTCGTCGGTCGGCCCCTCGGTGCCGTGGTTCCAGGACTTGTTGTCGCTGTGCCCGTCGCGGTTGTCCTCGCCATTGGCCTCGTTGTGCTTGTCGTTGTACGAGACCAGGTCATGCAGCGTGAACCCGTCATGGGCCGTGATGAAGTTCACCGAGGCCCAAGGCTTGCGGCCCCGGCGGTTGAAAGCCTCGGCCGAGGCCGTCACGCGCGCCGCGAGGCCCGGAAGCTGGCCCTCGTCGCCCTTCCAGTAGGAGCGCACCGTGTCGCGGAAGCTGTCGTTCCATTCGGCCCAGCCCGGCGAGAAGCCGCCGACCTGGTAGCCGCCGGGCCCGATGTCCCAGGGCTCGGCGATCAGCTTCACGCGCGAGAGCACCGGGTCCTGGCGGACGCTGTCGAGGAAGCCGCCGCTCTCGTCGAAGCCGTAGGCCTCGCGCGCCAGGATCGTCGCGAGGTCGAAGCGGAAGCCGTCGACCTGCATCTCGGTCGCCCAGTAGCGCAGCGAGTCGTTGATCAGCTGCGTGACGCGCCCGTGCCGCGCGTCGAGCGTGTTCCCGGTTCCGGTGTCGTTGATGTAGTAGCGTCGGTTGTCCGGCAGCAGCTTGTAGTAGGTGAGATTGTCGATGCCCTTGAACGAGAGCGTCGGCCCCCGCTCGTTGCCCTCGGCCGTGTGGTTGTAGACGACGTCCAGGATCACCTCGATTCCGGCATCGTGCAGCCGGGAGATCATCTCCTTGAACTCGCTGATCTTGCCGGAGTGGGAATAGCGCGGGTCGGGAGCGAAGAAGCCGAGCGTGTTGTATCCCCAGTAGTTCCGGAGCCCCTTCTCCAGCAGGTAGTTGTCGTCCACGAAGGCGTGGATCGGCAGCAACTCGACCGAGGTGACCCCGAGCGCCTTGAGGTATTCGATGATCGCGGGCTGGGCCATGCCGGCGTAGGAGCCGCGCATGCGCTCGGGAACGCCGGGATGGCGCTGCGTGAAGCCCTTCACATGGGTCTCGTAGAAGATCGTCCGCTCCCAGGGCACCGCCGGCTTGCGGGCGCCGCGGCCCCAGGTGAATGCGGGATCGATGACGCGCCCCTTGGGCATGAAGGGCGCGCTGTCGCGCTCGTCGAAGGACAGGTCCTCGGCGGGATCGCCGATCGTGTATCCGAACAGCGCCTCGTTCCAGGTCAGGCCGCCGACGATCGCCTTGGCATAGGGGTCGAGCAGCAGCTTGTTGGGATTGAAGCGATGGCCCGCCTCGGGCTCGTAGGGGCCGTGGACCCTGTAGCCGTACACGGTTCCCGGCCGCGCGTCCGGGAGGTACCCGTGCCAGACCTCGTCCGTGTACTCGGGCAGCTCGATGCGCTCGATCTCGCGCGTCCCGTCGGGACTGAAGAGGCACAGCTCCACCTTCGTCGCATAGGCGGAGAAGAGCGCGAAATTAACCCCGAGCCCGTCCCAGGTGGCCCCGAAGGGGAAGGGAAGCCCCTCCGTCAGGCGCGGCTGGCTCAGAACAGAGGGTGCGGAAACGGGTCCGGCGGCCAAGGGGCGCTCCATGGTACATGGGGTGATGGGCGTCCAGGCGACGCTCCCCACCGCAACAAGGTCGCGCTTTCGCGGTTCCGACTCAGCGCGAAGGAGGGCGCTGCCCGTAGGGATAGCACGAGGTGTGGAAGCTGACCCCGAGATGGGCAGCCAGGATCCGGTAGTCGGGCTCGTAGCGCGGGAAGGGGGTGGCATTGGCGGCCCCGACCCCGATCTGGATCCGGCCGCGCGCCGTCATGGCCGTGGAGACGGGGTCCGCGTTCCGGTCCCTGAGCGAGAAGAACCGCGCCTCGCCCAACTCGCCCGGCGGCGCACGCCGGCGGTCCATCGCGGCCTGCTGGAAGTACTTCGCCACCGCATGGCCCATGCGGTAGCCCTCCCAATCGGCGGTGGCCTGGTCGATCAGCTCGACCCAGTAGCGCCCTTGCGTCGTCGACAGGAACATCCGCTGCCTCGCTCCGTCACGGAATCCTCCGGCCCCGGCCAGATGGACCAGCCCGGGGAAGCCAGCTTCCCGCATGCCAGATTCTGCCAGGACTGTGTCAGCATGGAGATCGGTGCCGGTCCTCTCGAACGCCATACCCGGGATCTCGGCAGGCAATCCACGCCAGGGAGTGCTAGACGACCGGTCTAATACTGGCTACGATCCACTGCCATGAACCCGATCCACGCAACCGACGTCCGCCAGCACATCCTTGATGTCGCAAGGCCGCTGCTGCTGCAGAAGGGCTTCACCGCGGTCGGGCTGACGGAACTCCTGGCGGCGGCGCGGGTACCCAAAGGCTCATTCTATCACTACTTCGGTTCCAAGGAGGCCTTCGGCGAGGCTGTGCTGGAGGCCTACTTCACCGAATATCTGGCGCGGATGGACGCGCTGCTGGCGCAGCCGGGCACGGCCGCGCAGCGGCTGGTCCGCTACTTCGCCGACTGGCTCGACTCTCAGACAGCCGACGCGGCGCAGAGCCGCTGCCTCGCGGTCAAGCTTGGCGCGGAGGTCTGCGATCTGCATGACAGCATGCGCGCTGTCCTGGAGCGCGGCACGCGCGGCGTGATCGAACGCCTCGCGCGCTGCATCGAAGCCGGGAGGGCTGAAGGCTCTCTCCCGAAGATGCAGGACGCGCAGGATGCGCAGGACGTCGCGACCCTGCTCTACCAGACCTGGATCGGTTCCAGCCTCCTGGCCAAGATCTCCCGCAACCGCGCGCCTCTGGACACTGCAATGGCCGGAACGCGGCAGGTGCTGGGCCTGACGAAGGACGCCTGAGGCGGGGAGATGCCAATGCAGTCCCGCCACTTTCCGTGCCCAAGCTCTAGACGACCGGTCTACTCCCGAGTCTCGGTCTTCCCGTCCTGTCGCCCGATCCCGTCAGCCGGCGCGCGAAGCCGATCCAGCCGACCCTCTTCTCTCATCCCCAGGAGCAGGTCCATGCCGCAAAGCGACTCCTTCAACCGCCGCATTGTCCTCGCCGCGCGGCCGCGTGGCCTGCCGACCGCGGCGGACTTTCGTCTCGAGGAAACGGCCCTTCCCATCCTGGGCGAAGGGCAGGTGCTGCTGCGCACGCTGTACCTTTCGCTCGACCCCTATATGCGCGAGCTGATGAACGAGATCGGGCCCGCCTATGCACCATCGGTGCAGCTGGGTGCGCCGATGGCCGGCGGCACGGTCAACCGTATCGTCGCCTCCAAGCACCCGCGCTTTCGTGCCGGCACTTTGGTGCTCGGCAGCGCTGGCTGGCAGGATTATGCGGTGTCCAATGGCACGGACCTCGTCCCGCTCGGCGAGATGGCGCAGCCTTCGCAGGCCCTGGGCGTGCTCGGCATGCCCGCATTCACCGCCTATGTCGGCCTGGTCGATATCGGCCGGCCCGCACCTGGCGAGACCGTGGTCGTGGCTGCGGCGGCCGGCGCCGTCGGTGCCGTGGTCGGTCAGATCGCCAAGCTCATGGGTGCACGGGTGGTCGGCATTGCCGGCGGCGCCGAGAAGTGCCGCCACGTCGTCGAAGAGCTCGGTTTCGATGTCTGTCTCGACCGGCGCGATCCGCAGCTGGCGCAGCGGCTCGCCGCCGCCTGTCCGGACGGCATCGACGTCTATTTCGAGAATGTCGGGGGCGCGGTGTTCGATGCGGTGCTTCCACTGCTCAACATCGGCGCGCGCGTACCCGTGTGCGGCGTGATCGCGCATTACAACGACCTCGCTCCGCCGCCGGGTCCGGACCGTTTGCCGAAAACGATGTCCACGGTGCTGCAGAAGCGCATCCGCATGCAGGGCTTCATCATTCTCGACCACTATGCCGATCGTTTCGAGGCCTTCAGCCGCGATATGGGCGATTGGGTCTCCACCGGCCGGGTGAAGCAGCGCGAGGACGTAGTCGACGGGCTGGAGAACGCGCCGGCCGCCTTCACAGGCCTGCTCGAAGGGCGCAATTTCGGCAAGCTCGTGGTGCGCGTCGCGGACTCATGACGCGCCGGTCCCGTGCGGCCTCGGCATGCCGGCGGAGTGGAGGCCGCGGCGCGGCGTTCCACTCCATGGCGCTGCGTGATTCGCAGGTTCCAGTGCCGAGTCGCACCAGGGATCGAAGGCGTCGTGCGCCTCGATCCAGCCGGCGCATGGGTCAGTCCATGCGGTCTGCGGTGTCGATGGTGACGGCGCCGCGGACGGCGCGGGAGACGCAGGTGCACATGTGCTGGTTGGCGGCCTTCTGCCGCTCCGAGAAGAAGACGTCGCGGTGGTCGATCTCGCCCTCGACCTCCAGGATGCGCACCGCGCACAGCCCGCACTCGCCGCGTCGGCAGTCGTAGATCATCTCGACCCCGGCCGCCTCCAGCGCCTCCAGCATGCTCTGGTTGCGCGGCACCTCGACCTCCCGGCCCAGGCGCGGAATGCACACCCGGAACGCCTCCGCGGCGTGGCGCCCGCTGCTCCCGAAGGTCTCGAAGCGCAGCCCGTCCACCGGCCGCCCGCTGTCCTGCCAGGCCCGCCGCGCCGCCTCCAGCAGCCCGATCGGGCCGCACACGTACAGCTCGCCCCCGG
>NZ_JAFIQU010000013.1 GCF_017355985.1 Arenibaculum pallidiluteum | reverse complement strand
AGGGGTATGCGGCGGGGGAGATGAAGCACGGGCCGATCGCGCTGATCGACGAGGCGGTTCCGGTGGTGTGCATCGCGCCCTCGGACAGCCTGTTCGAGAAGGTCGCCTCGAACATCCAGGAGGCGGTGGCGCGCGGGGGCAAGGTGCTGCTGCTGTCGGACGAGAAGGGTCTGGCGCGGCTGGACGGCCGGGCCCGCTGGAAGGTCGAGCTGCCGGCCGTCGATCCGTTCGTCGCCCCCATCCTCTACGCCATCCCGATGCAGCTCCTGGCCTATCACACGGCCGTCGCCAAGGGCACCGACGTCGACCAGCCCAGAAACCTCGCCAAGAGCGTCACCGTCGAGTAGGCACCAGCCCCGCGCGGGGAAGCGGAAGGGGCCTCAGCCCGTCCTGCGGGACCCGTCCGGGGCATAGTCCTCGGCCAGGAACTGGTGGATGGCGTCGAAGACCTGGAGGCGGTTCTTCTCCAGCAGCACCATATGCGTGCCTTCGCCGACCTCCAACCAGCGCCGGTAGGGCGCGCCCCTGAGCGACAGGAAGAAGTCCTGCGCCGAGGCGAGGGGCACGTCCCGGTCCCATTCGGCATGGGTCAGGAGCACCGGGACACGGATCTCGCCGGGATCGTAGAGCGCCTTGCCCGCTGCCCAGAACTCGCGGATGTCGAGGAGCGGGCCGTTCACCGCGCGGATCGTGCGGGAACCTCCGGCATCGCCCAGTGGATCAGTGCGCGGCTCGGTCGCGAGCGAGGCCTCCGCCCAGCGCTCGAACCAGCCCTCGGGGATCAGGCTCGCCCGGGCCGCCTCGGGCGCGGCCGAGAGCCAGCGCTCCCTGAACTCCATCACGGGAACCCGGCGATAGGCGCCGAGGCTTCCCCCGGAATCGATCGGGGCGGGGCCGTCCAGCAGCCACAGCGGCGCGACCAGCGCGAGCTTCAGCACCTTGTCGTTGTTGCCGGCGGTATAGGCGCCCGCGACCGAACCGCCCCAGGACATGGCCAGGAGGTTGAGGCGCGCGATACCGCGGCGCTTCAGGATGAAATCGACCGCGCTGGCGAGGTCGCGCACACCGACCTCGGTGCGGACGAGCGGGGCATTGTCCTGCGCCGGCGCGTCCATCTCCGGCGGCCGGGTCGAGCCGCCATAGCCGCGCACGTCGACGGCATAGACCTCGTACCCGCGCGTGGCGAGGTCGTCCATCAGCGAGAAGCCGCCGAGAGGCACGTCGAAGAGGCTTTCCGAGGAATAGGTCGCGCCGTGCATCAGCAGGACCGTTCGTTCGGCCGAGAAGGCCTCGAGGCTCCTGGGCCGCTTGTTGCGGAGGTGAAGCGAGATGCCGGGGGTGTCGCTCGGGATCATGAGGTCCTCGACGACGAGGTCCGGCGCGGGCGCAGGGAGGGGTGCGGGGAATCGCTGGTTCATGGTCGGTCTCCGAGGATCAGAGGAACTGCCAGGCGAAGCGCTCGCCGTTCCGGCTGATGCGGCCGGCCGAGGACTCCGCGAAATGGGTGGTGAAGACCGTCGCCCCGCTCTCCGCGGCGTCCTCCAGGACGCGGGCGCGCGAGCGCACGGCGGCTTCGGGGAACTCGCAGAAACAGGAGTTCAGCGACGGCTCGTAGACCTGCAGCGGGTGGTGCATCACGTCGCCCGCGAACAGCGCCTGCTCGCCGCGTGAGACGAGGCGGATCGAGGCGTGGTCGACGCTGTGGCCCGGGGTCGGGATGAAGGAGAGGCCCTCCAGGACCTCGCTGCCGTCCACCTCGACGAGCCGCGCGAGGCCAGCCTCGATCACCGGCCGCACGCTGTCGTCGTAGACGCGGTCGAAGGGCCGGCGCACCGCCGGGCCGAGCGCCCGGTCGGACCGGACGGCATCCGCGGGCTCCGCGCCGTCCGCGAGGCTTTCGCCGTAGGACTGCTCGATGCGCGAGAAGACGTAGGTCGCGTTGGGGAAGGTCGGCACCCAGCGGCCGTCGACGAGGCGCGTGTTCCAGCCGACATGGTCGGCATGGATGTGGGTCAGGAGCACATGGTCCACCTCCTCCGGCGCGACGCCGGCCGCCGCCAGGCGTGCGAGGAAGGGCTCGTTGAGCCGGTGGAGCGCCGGAACGTCGGGGCGCAGCTTGTCGTTGCCGGTCGCCGTGTCGATCAGGATGGTGTGGTGCGGCGTCCGGACCAGCCAGCTATGGACGCTCTGGACGAAGGTGCCGGTCCCGGGATCGAGCGAGCCGGGGCCGAAGCGCTCCCGATGGCGCTCCAGCGCCTCCGGATCCGCCCCGGGGTAGAGCATGCCGAACTGAAACGCGGCGAGCGCCAGCTCGTCGATCCGCGTGATGGTCGCATCGCCGATGCGGTAGGTCCTGGTATCCGTTGCCACTGGGGCTTCCTCCGTTCCGATCGGCTCCGGGACATGGAGCCGGCCGGCACGTCCTGGACGTGCCGGCATGGACGGAAGGTACGGAGCCCGCCCCGCGGCCAGGAGGGCCGCGGGCTCGATAGGTCCCATCGATGCCGTTGATGGCGCCTTGCGCGTGATGGCGCCTTGCGCGTGATGGCGCCTTGCGCGGGTCTGCCCGTCGTCAGGGCCTTTGCCGGGCAGGCCCGGCAGCTTCGGAGTTCAGCGCGACGCCCCCTGCAGGCCGCCGCGGATCAGCGAAGCGAAGGCTTCGATGGCCTCGGCCTCTGTGCACCGACCGCGCACCATCAGGGCCGAGAGCGCCTCGCCCGCGCCGACCAGGCCGACGCAGCACCGCTCCAGATCGGCTGGCGGCAGGGCGGTGTGCGGCCTCAGCACCGAGACGAACATCTGGACGCAGTTGTCGAGAAGCTCCTGGAAGACGGCTGCCTTCTCGTCGCTCCCCGCCAGCGCGGCACCCAGCACATGAAACTCGTCTGTCATGTCGCCGGCGCAGCGGATATAGGCGGCCGCCAGCGCATCGGCCGTCTCGCCGATGCTCCGCTCGCCGGTGGACATCGCGTCGCGGAAGGCATTCACCCGCTCGAGATCGATCCATCTGTAGAGCTCGATCAGCAGTCCCGAGCGCGTGCCGAAGTGATCGTAGGCGACCGGCTTGGAAATGCCGGCGCGCACGGCAAGATGCCCGAGGGTCAGCCGGTCCGCGCCTTCCTCCCTGACGATCGCGAGGGCCGTCTGGAGCAACTGGCGCCGGCGCTCGTCCCTGGAAAGCCTGCGCGACACCGTGTCCCGGGCAGCCCCATCCGTTTCTTGGCCCAACTCGCATCACCCCCTTGCGGAACCTACCAAGAGTAGCTTTGTTAAGCTACCAATGGTAACTTACGCTGCGCGAGGAGGTATGACAATGCCGGCTGATCCCATTCTCCTTGTCGGAGGCTCGGGCATTGTCGGTCGCTGGACGGCACGCTTTCTGCGCGCCCATCACCCCGACGCCCCGCTCCTGATCGGAGGCCGCGATCGCGGCAGGGCCCGGAAGGCTGCGGCCGAGATCGGCAATGCGGAGGGCGTCGCGCTCGACCTGTCCACCGATGACCTCGGCCTCGGCGACCGCAGGGTCGGTGCCGTCGCCGTCCTCTTCACGGACGACAGGATCGCCGGGCTGCGCTTCGCGCTGTCGCGCGGCGTGCCGCATGTCAGCATCTCCCCCGGCATCATCGAGATCGGCCCGGAAGTCGCGGCCTATATCCACCGGCCCGCCTCGGCACCGGTCGTCCTCGGGACGGAATGGCTCGTGGGCGCCACCTCGGTTCCCACCCTCGAATTCGCAAAGGCGTTCGGCCGGGTCGACGAGATCTCCATCGGCGCGCTCGTCGACGAGCAGGACGCCTTCGGACCGGCCGCGGAAACGGACCTGGAGCGCCAGACGAAAACGATGCCCGCCGCGCTCGCGCGCCGCGACGGCGCCTTCGTCTGGCGCGTCGGGGACGATGCCAGGGCCAGGTTCCGCGCCGTGGACGGGACCGAGATGGAGGCTTCCGCCCTATCCCCCAACGACGTTCTCGGCCTCGCTCTCGCGCTCGGCGCGCCGAACGTCCAGTTCAACCTCGCGGTCGGGACGAGCTCCTCGCGCCGGCGCGGCGAGCCGATGTCGACCGAGATCATCATCGAACTCGCCGGGGAGGATCACGCGGGGCGACCGCTCCGCACCCGCCATGCCGTTGTCCACCCGGAGGGGCAGATGCCGCTGACCGGGCTCGGCGTGGCCCTCGTTCTCGAACGGCTCGCAGGGCTCGACGGCAGTCCTCCGATCCCGGCCGGACTCTACTTCCCCCATCAGCTTCTCGAACCGGAGGCCTATCTCGCGCGTCTCCGGGAGATCGGAGGAACGGTGCGAAAGCTGGAGGTGCCGTGATGCACGGGGATCCCTGGCTGTCCGCGTCCCTCTCGGCCGCGGTCCGGGCCGGCAGGCTTGCAGCGGCGGCCGATCTCATCCGCTCGGGCGCGGATGTGAGCCGTTCCGCCCCCGATGGCCTCACGCCCCTGATGATCGCATCGGGCCTCGGCCAGCCGCAGATGGTGGAGCTGCTGCTGACGGCCGGGGCGCAGGTGTTCGCGGTCGAGCCCCGCGCAGGGGCGACGGCGCTCCACAAGGCGGCTCTGTCGGGCAGTCCTGACGTCGTTGGCCTGCTCCTCGACCACGGAGCCTTCATCGACCAGCAATCCCCCATTCTCGGGCACACCGCGCTGATGGACGCAGTCGTGTACAAGCACGGGGACGTTGTCCGGCTGCTCCTGAGACGCGGCGCGCGAACGGCGATCAGGAACCACTGGCAGGAGACGGCGCTCGACCTTGCGCGGCGCGACGGGCTCGACGCGATCGCAGGGCTGATCGAGGCGAGGAACGAGGCCGATGCCGAGGAGGTCGGCGCGCAGACGCTGGTCCCGGCCATCAAGGCGGGCGACCTCGGCGAGGTCGAGCGGCTGATCGCGCAGGGCGCGCCGGTCAACGCGCGGCTGCCGATGATGGGGAGCCCCGACGACGACTATACGCCGCTCGCCATCGCCGCCCGCGAAGGGCATGCCGACATCGTCCGCGCGCTGCTCGAAGCGGGGGCGAACCCCCGCCGGGTGATCGGACTGTTCCTGGGGACGGCGCTGCACGAGGCCAGCTATTTCGGGCATGCCGACGTCGTCCGGGCGATGACGGAGAGGTGCGCGCGTGCCGGGACGCCAGCATCCGAGCTCGACGCGCAGGGTGCGTACAACGGCATGACGCCGCTGCACGATGCGGTTTGGCACGGGCATCTGGAAGCCGCGCGGGCGCTGGTCGAGGCGGGGCATCCCCTGCATCTCAGGACGCATGCCGGCCTGACGCCCCGCGAACTGGCCGTCCTTTACGGCTACAGCGATCTCGCCCGGTTCCTCGCCGACGCCGAACAGGCGCAGGCCGGTCCCGCCACCATCGATCATCCCGAAACCTCCGAGGTGAAGCCATGATCCCGCTTTCCCGCAGGGCACTGCTGGCCGGAACCGGTGCGGCCGCCTTGATCGCCGCCATGCCCGCGCTGGCCCAGCAGCCCGTCATGCCGCCCGTCCGCAGGATCAGGACGAACGGCATCGACCTGGCCGTCTACGAGGCAGGCTCAGGCCCGGCCGTCGTCCTCCTGCACGGCTTTCCGGGGCTGGCCTTCAGCTGGCGCCATCAGATCCCGGCGCTTGCCGCTGCAGGATACCGCGTCATCGTCCCCGATCTGCGCGGCTACGGCCTCAGCGACGCGCCGGAGGCGGTCGAGGTCTATGACATCGCCCATCTGACGGGCGATCTCGTCGGCCTGCTCGACGCGCTCGGTGTCGGAAAGGCTGTCTTTGCGGGGCATGACTGGGGCGGGCTGCTGGCCTGGCAGATGCCGCTGCTCCACGGCGAGCGCGTTGCGGGGGTGATCGGGGTCAATACGCCGTTCATCCCGCACTGGATGCTCTGGCTGCATCCCGAGCTGGTCGGTGCCGTCCTGCCGGAGGGCCGGACCTTCATCGCCGATCCGGGGATCGACCCGATCGCCCAGATGCGCGAGGTCTACAGCCCGAACATGTACGTCCTGCTGTTCCAGGACGGGAGGGTGGCCGACGATGCGATGAACCGCGATCCCCGCGGCACGCTGCGGGCCGCGATGCGCAAGGGTCTCTTCACATCCGCGGAATGGGACGCGCTGCAGCCCAAGATCGCGCATATGGAATACTACGGGCAGCCCCTGCCGGAACGGCTTCCCGGAAAGGACGTGCTGAACGCGCAGGAGCTGGACTTCTACGTCAGGCATTTCGAGCGCACCGGCTTCACGCCGGGAATCAACTGGTATCGCAACCTATCGCGGAACTGGAAGGCGGGCCTCGATATCGACCAGACTGTCCGCGTCCCGGCCCTGATGGTCTCGGGTGCCAACGACGTGGTTCTCAGACCTGGGATGGCGGAGGGCATGGAAGCTTACGTCAGGGATCTCGAGAGGCACGTCGTCGAGGATTGCTGGCACTGGACGCCCGAGGAGAAGCCCGTGGAATTGAACCGGCTGATGATCTCCTGGCTGGAGAGGCGCTATTCGTCGCGCTGACCCCCGCATGCCGGTCCGGCTGCGGTCTTCTGCCTTGAATGGGGGTGCGCCCGATGCTGGATGGGGAACACGGTCCGGGACGGCCGGCGGCCGGTGGCACGGATCTCGCCGAGATCGATCTCGGCCTGCTGCTGGCCCTGGAGGCCCTGCTGCGGGAGCGCAACGTCACGCGCGCGGCGATGGGCCTCGGCATCGGCCAGCCCGCCCTGTCGGCGCGCCTCAATCGGCTGCGGCAGATCTTCGCCGACCCGCTCTTCGTGCCAGCGGCGACCGGGCGCGGCGTGGTGCCGACGCCGAGGGCCATGGAGCTGCAGGCGGAACTCGCCGACGTGCTCGGCAGGCTGCGCCGCATGGTGGAGGGGCCGGCGGCGTTCGACCCGGCCTGGACCCGGCGCACCTTCGTCATCGCCATTCACGAGAACCCGGCGGTCGCGCTGGCGCCCGGCCTCGTCGCAAGGCTGACCGAGATCGCGCCCCATGCGCGCCTCGCCCTCGTCCATCCCTCGCGCGACATCGTCGAGCGGCTCGAGCGCGGCGAGGTCGACGTGCTGGTGACGGCGCCGGACGTGGCGAAGGGCGAGCTGATGCAGCGGCCCCTCTTCGAGGACAGCTTCGTGACCGCGCAGCGCAAGGGCCATCCGCGCGGCACGGGGCCCCTCGATCTCGACACCTTCTGCGCGCTCGACCATCTGCTGATTTCGGCCGACGGCGGCGGCTTCTCGGGCCTCGTCGACGACGCGCTGGCAGCGCTCGGCCGGTCCCGGCGCGTCGCCGTCTCGATCCAGACCTATGCGCTTGCGCCCGTCATCCTCGCGCGCAGCCAGTGCGTCTGCACCTTGCCCCGGCGGTTCCTGTCTCGCTTCGCCCAGGAGCTCGACCTCGCGCCCACGCCGCTCGACCTGCCGCCGGCGCGGCTCGTCGCGCTGTGGCACCCGCGCAGCCAGGAGGACCGGGGCCACGCCTGGCTGCGCGACTGCCTGTACCAGGCGGCTGCCGGCGCCTGAATCCCGTCCGTCTCCGCCGCACCCGTCTCCGCCGCACCCCTCTCCAAGGGCCCGGCATCGGCTCAGACCGCCGGCTCCACAGCGGCAGCGGCGTCCGGCGCAGGCGCCCCGACCGCATCCCCCTCGGCCCGGGGCGGGACCTCGGTGCCGGATGGCGGCTCCCAGAGGCCCTGCTTCTTCAGGTTCTTGACCTCCGCCCGGACGCAGCCGGTCAGGGCGCGCATGGCGACGGTCGCCGGACGCTGGCTCGAGGTCGCAAGGAGCAGCTCGCGGCTCAGCGAGGGGTTCTCGATCCGCCAGTACTTGATGCGGCCCTGCGTGACGAGGCGATGCACGCTCGAATAGGACAGGATCGTGTATCCCATGCCGCTCTCGACCAGCCTCAGCGTCGAGGGCATGGCCTCGACCTCGAGGTCGATGCGCGGCGTGATGCCGGCCTCGGCCAGGGTATGGTCGACGACCAGGCGCAGGCCGTGGGGTCGGCTGGGCAGGATCATCGGCAGCTCGCCGAGCTGGGCTGCCTGGATGGGGCCCGGCGGCAGCCTGCAGGGGTCCTCAGCCGCGCCGAGCAGGAACAGGTCGTCGCGCAGCAGCGGCTCCGACAGGAGATTGCTCATGCGCGGCGCGTTGTAGAGCACCGCCACGTCGATCTTGCCGTTGATCAGCCATTCGAGGACATGGCCGCTGAAGCCCTCGACGACCCGCATCGAGACCAGCGGGAAATCCGTGCGGAAGCGCTGCACGAGAGGCGCCGTCAGCACGACGCCGACCGACGGAGGCATGCCGATCACGATCGTTCCGCGCGGGTTGGAGCGCAGCGCCGCGATCTCGGTCGTCGCCCGCGAGATCTGCTCGAGGATGCCCTTCGAGTATTCGTTGAGGAGCTTGCCGGCCTCGGTCAGGACGATGCCGCGGCCGTTCCGATAGAGGAGGTCGACGCCGAGCTCGGCCTCGAGCGCCTTGATCTGCCGGCTCAGCACCGGCTGGCCGATGGACAGCGCCACCGCGGCCCGGGAAAAATTCCCGAACTCGGCGACAGTCGAAAAGAGCTTGAGCTGCCTGGTCTCAATCATCGTCGGGAATGCTCCCCAACAGCCGGCGGCGCGGCAACCGTCGCATTCAACATAACTGTTAGCACGATCCCGGCGGGGACCGCCGAAGAAATGTTTGGCAGGCTGACGAAACCAGAGGGCAAGGCGGTGAATACCGCTACCGACCGGGAGGACAGCATGCAGGAATCCAGGGGCACCGCATTCGTGACGGGCGCGGCCGGCGGCATGGGGCGCGCGATCAGCCGGGCGCTTGTGGACAGCGGACGGCGGGTCGTCCTGGCAGATCGGGACGAGCAGGGCGTCAGGGACCTTGCGGCGGAGCTGGGGCCGGCGAGCCATGCACTCGCGCTGGACATCTGCGACGCCGCCGCGGTCGACTCCTGCCTGGAGCGGGTGCCGCCGGACTTCGCCACGATCGACGTCCTCATCAACAACGCGGGCCATGACATCGGCGGCCGCAAGCGGTTCGACATCGGCTCCGCCGACGACTGGAGCGCGATCATCGAGACGAACCTGATCGGCACCATGCGCGTCACGCGCGCCATCCTGCCGGGCATGGTTGCGCGCAATCGCGGCGACGTCGTCACCATGGGATCCATCAGCGCGCTGCGCTACGTGCCCGACATGGCGCCCTATTCGGCCAGCAAGGCGGGCGTCCACATGCTTTCGGACATCATCCGGGGCGAGCTGGCCGAGACGGCTATCCGGGTCACCGAGATCATGCCGGGCCTCACCCGCACGGGCATCATCGCCGCGCGCTACCGCGGCGACCAGGAGGAGACCCGCCGCTACTTCGATCAGTTCAGGATGGCCCTCGACCCCGAGGATGTGGCCCGCTGCATCCTGTTCGCCATCGATCAGCCGCCGCACGTGCAGATGGCGCAAATGGTCGTGCTGCCCGTCAACCGGTGGTGAAGGCGGGCGCTGGTGAGAGCACGGGCCCTGGGGCAGGGCCCGCATCCCCTCAGCGGCCGGCCGGATCCGCGTCGAGCCGCGCGACCCAGCCCTGGAGCGACGGGCTGGGCGCGGGATAGAGCTCCAGCACAGCGGGATCGTGCCCGGGCACCACGTGGTCGCGCGAGGTGGCGAGCCTCAGCACGGTCTCGTAGCCCTCGAGCACGTCGGCGACGCTGTCGACGGTGGGGAACACCTTCTTGCGATCGAGATGGGCGAAGAAATGGGCGGCGTCCGAGGCGAGCACGACATGGCCGCGCCGTGTCCTGACCCGCACCGACTGGAGCCCGCGCGAATGCCCCCCGATCCTGTGGAGCGTGATGCCGGGCGCCAGCTCGTCCGTGCCGTCATGGAAGGTGACGCGCCCGGAATAGACCCGCCGCACCATGGCGACGACGTTGTCGACGTCGTAGGGATGGTTCAGCGGCCCGTGGCACATGCAGCGCCCCGTGGCGTAGCTCATCTCGCAGTCCTGGACGTGGAACCGGGCGCGCGGGAACAGGTCGTCGTTCCCGGCGTGGTCGTAGTGCATGTGGGTGATGATCACGTCCTGCACCGTGTCGGCATCGATGCCGAGCGTCCTCAGCCCCTCGCCGACCGGCCGCAGCAGGTCGCGGCGCCGCCTGTCGGCGGAGGCCTGATCGAACCCCGTGTCGACCACGAAGGTCCGCTGCGCGTTGCGGACGACCCACACGTAATAGGCCAGCGGCATGGCGACGTCGTGGCTGTCGCCGCCGATGAAGTTCTCGGGCGAGCGCCGGTCGGAGTGGGCGTAACGCAGCGCATAGACCTCGTAGACATCGTCGATCATTGCTGCCTCCGTCTCAGCGCTGGACGAACGGGTTCGGCACGTTGCCGCTGATGTCGATCCAGACGCTCTTTTCCTGGAGGTACTCGCGGATCGCCGACAGCCCGCTCTCCCGCCCGATGCCCGAGCGCTTGTAGCCGCCGAAGGGCGACATGTAGCTCGTCGCCCGGTAGGTGTTGACCCAGACCGTTCCGGCCTCCAGCCGCTGCGACATGCCCAGCGCGCGCTCGATGCTCGTGGTCCAGACTCCGGCCGCGAGGCCGTAGACCGTGCCGTTCGCGATCTCGACGGCCTCCTCTTCGGTCTCGAAGGGGATGATGGCGAGCACCGGCCCGAAGACCTCCTCCTGGGCGATGCGCATGGAGGGCTTCACGTCGACGAAGATCGTGGGCTCGACGAACCAGCCGTCGCCGCACTGGGCGGCGGTGGCGCGCTGCCCGCCGAGCACGCATCTGGCGCCCTCGGACTTCGCGATCTCGATGTAGTCCAGCACCTTGGAAAGCTGCGGCCGGGTGGTGATGGGGCCGACCTGCGTGTCGTCCATCGAGGGATCGCCGATGCGCGCCGTCTGCGCGAATGCGACCAGCTTCGAGACGAACTCGTCGTAGATCGGCCGGTGGACGAGCGCGCGCGAGCCTGCGATGCAGGTCTGCCCGGTCGCCGCGAAGATGCCGGAGACCACGCCCTTGACGGCATCGTCCAGCTTCGCGTCGTCGAAGACGATGTTGGCGGACTTGCCCCCGAGCTCCAGCGTCACCGGCTTGATGGAGCGGGCCGCCAGCTCGTAGACGCCCTGCCCGGTGCGGTCGCCGCCGGTGAAGGCGACCTTGGCGACATGGGGATGGGAAACGAGCCGCTCGCCGATCTCGTTGCCGAAGCCGGTGACGATGTTGACGACGCCGGGCGGGAAGCCCGCCTTTTCGAACAGCTCCCCGAACTCCAGCGCCGATGCCGAGGAGTATTCTGAGGGCTTCCAGACCACCGTGTTGCCGGCGGCGAGCGCGGGCGCCAGCTTCCACGTCGCGAGCATGAGCGGGGAGTTCCACGGCGTGATGGCGGCGACCACGCCCAGGGGCTCCTCCCGGGTGAAGTTGAAGACGCCGGGCTTGTCTATCGGGATGACGCGGCCCTCGATCTTGTCGGCGAGGCCGCCGAAGTAATGGTACCACTGCGGCATGTAGCGGAGCTGCGCCCGCATCTCGGCGATCAGCTTGCCGTTGTCCCGCGTCTCGATCTGCGCCAGGCGTTCGGCATCCTCGGCGAGCAGGTCGGCGAACCGGCGCAGCAACGCGCCGCGGGCGCTGGCGCTCAGGCCGCGCCAGGAGGGCGCGGCGAAGGCGGCCCGGGCCGCAGCCACGGCCCTGTCGACATCGGCCGCGCCGGCGCGCGGGATCGCCGCCCAGGGCTTGCCGAGAAACGGATTCTCGGTCTCGAAGGTCTGCCCGCTCTCGGTCTCGACCCAGGCTCCGCCGATCAGCATCCGGTATGTCTTCATGTCCCCCGTCCCCATGATGCGCGGGCCGCCGGCACGCGGCGGCCCGCCCTTCCGCTGCGAACCCGCCCCCGGGCTACTCGCCCAGCTACTCGCCCATCTCGGCGAAGGCTTCCCTGGCGATGCGGAAGGAATCGACGCCGGCCGGGACGCCGGCATAGATCGCGACCTGCATGAAGATCTCGCGGATCTCGTCCTTCGTGACGCCATTCCGCAGCGCGCCCTTCACGTGCATCTTCAGCTCGTGCGGCCGGTTCAGCGCGCTGATCATGGCGAGGTTCAGCATCGAGCGGGTCTTGCGCGACAGGCCCTCCCGGCCCCAGACCGCGCCCCAGCAGTACTCGGTGACGAGCTCCTGCATCGGCCGGTTGAACTCGTCCGCGCTGGCGAAGGACTTCTCGACGAACTCCTTTCCGAGCGTGTCCTTGCGGATCGACAGGCCACGCTCGAAGACTTCCTTGTCCATTTCAGAACTCCCGGAATTTCGGTTGAGAGGAACTCGGGCGGCCCGGCGGCACGGCCACCGGGCCGTGAAGACGTCACTTCTTCGGCCAGTAGGGCTCGGCCATCGCGATGTTCGCGGGCGCCACGGTCGAGGGGATGCCGTTGCGCCACTGGACGATGGTGAGGCCCGCGCCGACGCGCCGGCCGTTCTCGTCGAACTTCAGCTTCCCGCCGGGGAAGTACCTGGCCGGGCCGCCGTCCATGTCGACGGTGCGCAGCGCCTGGGCGACGGCCTCCTTGTCGGCCTTCTTCGCGGATTCCAGGGCTTCCTTGATGATCCACATGTCGCCGTAGGTCGAAATGGCGTTCTGCGTCATCCAGGGCTCGTTGTACTTGTCCTTGATCCGCTTGATCAGAGCCTCGTGCCCCTTGAAGCCCCAGTTTCCGACGCAGGTCATGACGCCCTCGACCAGGGCGGGGTTCATCGTCTTCAGGAGGTCCGGCTCGGCGATGGCGATGCCGAAGGAGATCAGCGGGATGCGGCCCTGGCCGAGGCCGAACTCGTTCAGCTTCTCCAGCATCAGCTTCGCGTCGGAGATTACCGTGGGCAGGAAGAAAACGAGGTCCGGCCGGGCCGAGCGGATCCGCTGGACCAGCGGGGTCGCGTCGGCAAGGGGCGGGGTGAAGGTCTCGTCGACCACGAGCTCGATGCCGAGCTCCTTCAGCAGCCGCTCGCGCATCGGCTTCACCGACGCGACCGAGGCGGCC
Source organism: Arenibaculum pallidiluteum (assembly GCF_017355985.1). Taxonomy (GTDB): domain Bacteria; phylum Pseudomonadota; class Alphaproteobacteria; order Azospirillales; family Azospirillaceae; genus Arenibaculum; species Arenibaculum pallidiluteum. Next base: position 154,775 of record NZ_JAFIQU010000013.1, on the reverse strand, counting down.
GTGTTGTCGGTGACGATGGCCACGGACTTCGGCTTGGAGCCGGTGGCGCGCGTCGCCAGGTCGATGACGACCGGCAGCGACTGCTCGGCCTGCGAGGCGGCCGTCGCCGAGGTCTGGAAGACGTATTTGAAGCCGCGGCTGGTGATCAGGTCGGAATAGGACAGCGTCAGCACGGGCAGGCCCGCCCGCTCGGTCACCTCGGTGACCGCAAGGGTGAAGGAGCTGAGATAGGCGCCGCTCGCCGCCACCAGGTTCGTGTGCTCGGCCACCATGCGCTGGGCCGCGTTCTTCGACTTCTCCGTCGAATCTCCGGCATCCACGATCACCAGCTTCAGCTTGGCGCCGCCGAGCGAGCCGATGCCGCCCGCGGCATTGATGTCCTCGATCGCCATCTCGGCGCCCATGCGCATCACCTGGCCCGGGCGGGCGTAGATGCCCGAGAGCGGGACGATCAGGCCGACCTCGACCTCGGCCGGGGTCTGGGCGAAGGCGCTGGCGCCGGCCATGCCGTAGGCCAGGGCGGCCGTCGCCGCGGTCGATTTCAGGAGATCGCGGCGGTTGATCTTGAGAGCTTCCATGACGTTTCCTCCACTGGCTTATTGGTGCTTGTCGCGTCGTCGGGCGCGTCCCGCGCGGCGCCCTCACATGCCGAGATAGGCCTGCCGGATCCGGTCGTCCGCGCGGAGCGTCCGGGTGTTGCCTTCGAGAACGACCCGCCCGGCTTCGAGCACGTAGCCGTGATCGGCGGAGTCCAGCGCCTCGGCGACGCGCTGCTCGACCAGCAGGATGGTGAGCTTCGACTGCCGCCTGATCTCGATCAGCTTGTCGAAGATGAAGTCGGCGATCGCGGGGGCGAGGCCCATCGAGGGCTCGTCCAGCATCAGGAGCTTCGGCGAGGAGGCGAGTCCCCGGCCGATGGCCACCATCTGCTGCTCGCCGCCCGACAGGGTGCCCGCGGGCTGGTTCCGGCGCTCCGCGAGCACCGGCAGCCAGGTCAGGATCCTGTCGAGGTTGTCCTTCCAGTCACGCCGCCCGGCCTCGGTGTAGGCGCCCATCTGCAGGTTCTCCATCACGGAGAGGGAGGCGAAGACCTGCCGGCCCTCCGGCACATGGGCGATGCCGAGATGGGGTCGGCGGTCGGGCGCGACCGAGAGCAGGTCCCTGCCTTCGAAGGTGACCGACCCCGCCATGGGCGTGACGGTGCCCGAGATCGTCTTGAACAGCGTCGACTTGCCCGCCCCGTTCGGACCGACGATCGAGACGAACTGCCCCTCGCCCACCTCCACGGACAGGTCGTTGAGGACGGGAATCCGGGAATAGCCCGCGCTGAGGCCGGAGATCCTAAGCATGGGCGTTGCTCCACTTGGAACCGAGATAGGCCTCGATCACGAGGGGGTCGCGGGTGACCTCCTCCGGCGCGCCGTCGAGCAGGACCTTGCCGTGGTCGAGCACGACGAAGCTGTCCACGAGGCGCACCATCGCGTGCATGGTGTGCTCGATGATGACGATGGTCGTGCCTTCGGCCGCCAGCCTGCGGACGACGGCGATGACGTCGCCGACCTCGCCGCGGCCGAGGCCCGCCAGCGTCTCGTCGAGCAGGAGCAGGCGCGGCTGGCCGGCCAGCGCGCGCGCCAGCTCCATCAGGCGCAGCTCCTTCGTCGTGAGCCCGCCGGCGACCCGGTCCACATGGGCCTCGAGGCCGACCCGCGCGATCGCCTGGGCGGCGAGCGCCCGCGCCTCGTCTTCGGTCTTCGCCTTCACATAGGCGCCGACGATGACGTTCTCGGCGACAGTCATGCGCGCGAAGGGGCGCATCACCTGGAAGGTCCGTCCCATGCCCGCGGCGCAGAGGTCGTGCGGCTTCCTTCCGACCATGTCGGTGCCGTCGAGCAGCACTTCGCCGGCATCCGGCTTCAGGAAGCCGTTCAGCAGGTTGAAGAGCGTCGTCTTGCCGGCGCCGTTCGGCCCGATGATGCCGAGGATCTGCCCCTCGATGACGGAGAAGCTGACATTCTGGACGGCCTTCAGGCCGCCGAAGGACTTCGACAGGTTGCGCACATCGAGGAGGGTGCGGCCGTGCGTCACGCGCCGGCGCGGCAGCTCGGCGACAGCGGCGGGGGCCGCGGCATCCGCCGCGGCTGCCGTCGCCGCCTGGGCATCGGCGGGCCGGACGGCCTCGCCGCGGCTGCGGCGCTGGCGCAGCTTGTCACGCACCTTCCAATAGACGCCCTCCGGCGCCAGGAGCACGACCGCGACGATGGCGAGGCCATAGATCACGCCCTGGATGCCGGGCAGCCTGGCCCCCAGCTCGGCATGCAGCGTCTCGCTGGTGGGGATCAGGATCAGCGCACCGATCACCGGCCCCCAGACGGTGCCGACGCCGCCGAACATCGCGACCGTCAGGGCCTGGGCGGAGGCCAGCATGCCGAAGACCGCGACCGGCGTGACGACGAGCAGGACGACCGCGTAGAAGCCCCCGATGGCGCCGGCGATGGCCGCCGAGAGCATCATGGCGCGCAGCTTCCACGCCAGCGTGTCGATGCCCGCCGCCTCGGCCGCGGCCTCGTTCTGCTTGATCGCGATCAGCGCCATGCCGAAGCGCGAGCGCTCGACCATGCGCGTGACCGCGATGACGCCGACCAGGATCGCGAGCGCCAGCCAGGTATGGACCCGGTGGTCCTGGAACTGCATGTAGGCGACCGGGCTCGTCCGCTCCATCGGGACGGAGACCTCCTGGAAGCCCAGCCATTCGAAGACGTAGAGCAGCGCCAGCGGGTAGGCGAGCATCGAGAGCGCGAAATAGTGCCCGCGCAGGCGGAAGGTCGGAATGCCGACCACCAGCCCAGCGGCCGCACCGACGACGCCCGCCAGCGGGATCGCGATCCAGGGGCTGATACCGAAGAACACGTGCGCCAGCACGGTGAAATAGGCGCCGAGCCCGAAGAAGGCCGCGTGGCCGAAGGAGACCAGCCCCGTGTAGCCGCTGATCATGTTCCAGGACAGGCCCATCACGGCCCAGACCAGGACCAGCGTCATCATGAGCTGGTAGTAGGAGTTGGTGACCGCCAGCGAGGCGGCGAAGTACACAGCCGCGAATGCGAGGGCGGGGGCCAGGGATCGAAGGAGCGCCATGATCAGGTCCTCTCCACGACGCGGCCGAAGAAGCCCTGCGGCCGGAAGAAGACGATCAACAGGAAGAACACGAAGATCGCCGTGTTCTGGAGCTGCGTCGGCAGGATCAGCGTCGACATCTGCTGCACCAGGCCGATCGTCATGCCGCCCCAGAAGGCGCCGATGATCGATCCCATCCCGCCGAGCACCACGCCGGCATACATCACGATGACGTATTCGAGCCCGACATAGGGGTGGAACGGGTAGTTGGTGGCCAGCAGTCCGCCCGCGACGGCCGTGATGGCGACGCCCAGCGCGAAGGCGATGCGGTGGCTCTTGTCGACGTTGACCCCCATGTAGATCGCCGCGGTCGGGTTGTCGGCCGAGGCGCGCAGCGCCCTGCCGATGCGGGAATTGCCGATCATCCAGGCCAGCACGGCGATGACGCCCAGCGAGATGGCCGCCGAGATCCCGCGCGCCTTGTTGACGAAGACCGAGACGTAGTCGCCCCAGAAGGGGCCGAGCTCCCATGCGCTGGTCGACAGCGGCGTCTGCAGCGAGTACAGGAACGAGCCGAAGAACAGCATCGCGCCGTTGGTCAGGATCAGCGCGATGCCCAGCGTCAGGATCAGCTGGGCGTAGTGGCCTTCGCCCTCGAGATGGGCGGTGCGCGTGCCGCTGACATGGGAGATCAGCACCTTGTGGGTGAGATACCCGATGCAGAACAGGACGGGACCGGCCAGGATCGCCGCGACATATGGGCCTGCGGAGGTCCCGAACACGGCCGAGACGCCGAGCGCGCCGAAGATGTAGAAGGCCGCGTACATGCCGAGCATCATGAAGTCGCCCTGCGCGAAGTTGATGACGCGCATGACGCCGAAGATGAGCGCGAGCCCGACGCACATCAGGCCGTAGATCGTTCCGACCAGAAGACCGGCGGCGAGCGCCTGAAGGATGTTCTCGGTCCAGATGATGCCGGTCATGATCCCCTCCCGGCGGGCCGGTGGTTCCCGCCGCGCGCCCCTGTCGGTTCCGGGCTCCTGGTCATCTCGATCCTCCCTTCCTCCGGCCTCCTCTTGGTGGGGAGGCTCCCGATATGAGTCCCGCCGGCATCCCCGGCGGTATTGCCCGTGGCTCAGGCCGGCCTGCGGCCGGCCGTGCGGGCGTTCTTCGCCGTCGCGGCGCAGAGCTGCATGAGCTGTCCGGCGTCGCCTTTCGTCTCGATGCCGTCGACGAACTCCTCGATCGCATCGGCGCGCTCCGCCCCCAGCACGGCGCCGGCCGATTCCCGGAAGCGGGCGCGGATGTCCGCCTCGGTCGCAGGCACCACGTCGCGCAGGCTCGTCTTCAGGCGCCGGCCGTCCTTCAGCGAGACCTCGACCTCGGCGCCCTGCGCCGCCGGGAAGGCGGCCGTGAATTCCGGGTCGGGCTGCAGCTCGCAGGCGCGGACGATCCTCAGCACCTCCGGGTCGTCGAGCCTCTGGTAGTTGGCTTCGCCGAGCCGGCGGTGGACGAGCGCCGCGGCGACGCCGAACTGGATGCTCATCTTGGCCTGCAGGGCGCGCTCGTAGGGTCCCTGGAAATCGCATCCGGGATAGCGCACGGCGGCCTGGGCCACGCGGACCGACACCGATTCCACCGGAGCCGCGTCCCCGGTCAGCTCGGCGGCCAGGCGCAGCGCGGCCTGGCAGGCGGTCTGCGCGAAATTGCAGGCGGCGACGGGCTTGTTGTAGACCCCGAGGATGTCAGCCTTTCCCTCGGGAAAGAGCGGAATGTCCGCAGGCGCCGGCTTGCGCCCGAATGCGGCGAACAGGCCGGCCTCACCCTCGAGGATGTCGGGCGATCCGAAGGCGCCGAGCGCGGCCAGCTCGACCGCGGTCAACGCGCTCCGGGCCGCGAAGCCGGGATGGAAATACATGTCCGAGCCGCCGCTGTGCGGCCACTGGTTCAGCCCGGCCGCCGCGTTCGTGCCAAAGGCGATGGCGGCCGCCGTGCGCTCGGCATCGAGGCCGAGAAGATAGGCCCCGCCCGCCGCGGCGCCGATCGGGCCGACGAGGCCCGTCGGCCGGAAAAGGCGCGCAAGCCCGGCATCGAAGAGCGCCCGCCCGACGCGGCAGCCGACCTCGTAGCCCAGGATCGCGGCGCCGAGCAGCCGAGCCCCGTGCACCGGGTGGCGCTCGGCGAGCGCCAGCAGCGCCGGCCAGACGACGACGCCGTGATGCGAGAGCGAGGCCGCGTGCATGTCCTCGCGGACCAGCCCGTGCCCCAGGACGGCATTGGCAAAGGCCGCGTCGCCGGGCGTCGCGGCCTCGGCGGACCCGACGATATGGGCGCCGCCAGAAGCGGGCGCGACTGCGCGCGCTTGGCGGCCCCAGGGTAGGTCTATGGACTCGAACGCGCAGGACAGGAAGTCGAGCAGGCAGGCCTTCGCCTTGGCGACCGGCGCAGGCCCGACCATCGACAGGTCGAAGGACGCGACGGCCTCGGCCATGCTCTGCGACAGGGTAGGGGTCCGTGATGTCGTCGGCATCGGCTGATCCTTCCGGCATGTGCGGTCAGACGGGCGCGCGATCCGCGCCGTGCCCCGGCGGCCCATCCCTGAGGGCGGCCGCCGGGACGGGGCTTCAGGCCTGGCTCTTGATCTCGATGCCGGCCCAGTCCTCGACGATCCTCACCATCGAGGTGAAGTCGGACTCGGGGCCGTACTTCGCGTTGGTGGCCGCCAGCATCTGCCGCACCAGCGAGCCCGCGATCATGGGCACGCCCAGGGCCTCGGCCTCGTCGACGCAGAGCTTCACGTCCTTGTAGGAAAGCGCCGTCGCGAAGCCGAAGTCGAAGCTGCGGGTCAGGACGGCCTTCGGAAACTTGTCCTGGGTGGCGCTGTTGCGCCCGCTCGACGCGTTGATGATGTCGCACATGATCTTCGGGTCGAGCCCGGCCTTCACGCCCATGGCCACGGCCTCGGCGGAGAGCAGGATCACGGCGGCGGCGATCATGTTGTTGCCGAGCTTCGCGACCTGCGCGACGCCGGGCGTCTCGCCGCAGTAGAACTGCCTGCCGAAGACCTGCAGGATCGGCTCGATCTCCGCATGGAGATCCCTGGGGCAGGACACCATGACGGCCAGCGTGCCGTTGGTGGCGCCAGCGATGCCGCCGGAGACCGGGGCATCGACCCAGGCGATGGCCTTTTCGGCGAGGCCGGCGGAGATCGTCTTCGCCATGCCGGGGCCGGTCGTCGAGAGATCGACCAGGACCCGCACCTTCGAGCCCGCGGAGATGCCGTCCTGGCCCAGCGCGACGTCACGGACGATGGCCGGCGTGGGAAGGCTGCAGAAGACGATCTCGGCCCGCGAGGCGACCTCGGCGGGGGTGCGGGCGCGCTCGGCGCCGCGCCTCTCGAGGTCGGCCCCCGCGTCTTCGCGGGTGTCGAAGATCACGAGCGAATGGCCGGCCTCGATGAGCCTGGCCGCCATGGGCGCGCCCATGCGGCCCAATCCGACGAAGCCGAGTGTCCTGGGAATCATCTGGTCTCCTCCCAAGCGCTTCCGGTCTTCTTCTTGGATCGCGGCGGAAGCGCATTGTTCGGAGGTCAAGCTATAGTGCCGGGGCTCCGGGCATTAGCCTCGTAATCGGCATAACAGAATTTCCCGCCCCGGCAGCTGCAGCACGCCTGTGGAGTGGTGCAAGAACTTGTTCCACAAGGTGTTTTCGGTGCGGTCTAACGCAGCGCGGACCGTCCCCCGGACGGCGGCGGAGGCTCCGGGAGGATCGGGGCCCGGCCGGTCGCGATGGCGTGATCGAGCAGGTCCAGCCGATCCTGTCCCCAGAACGGCTCCCCCTGCCAGACATAGACCGGCGCACCGAAGAACTGGCGCTCGATCGCCTCCTGCGTGAGCCCGTCGGCGGTCTCCGCCAGCTCCGGCTCCTGCTGGGCGCGTCCCAGAAGCCGCGCGCCGTCGAGCCCGGATTCCTCGGCCAGGCGACGCAGGGTCTCGGGGTCCTGGACGTCCAGCTCGTCGGCCCAGACGGCCTTCAGCGCGGCTTGCACGAAGGGGCCGACCTCCGATCCCTCGGCGATGGCCGCCAGCAGCATCCGGTGGCCGAGCGACGGGTCGGCGGGATAGTACCTCGGCGAGATCGTCAACGGGATGCCGCGCAGATCGCGCCAGCGCTTCATCTCGATCACGCGATAGATCCGGCGCTGGATCGGTCGTTCGTCGACGGGCTTTCCGCCGCCGGAAGCGAAGACGGACAGCAGGTTCACTGGCTTGTAGACCACGCGCAGGCCGCGGCGCTCCACGAGTTCCTGGAACGTGCGCGATCCGATGTAGGACCACAGCGAGATGAAGCTGAAATAGTATTCGACGGTCCGTTCCATGATCATCCTCTTCCGCCGGGCGGCTGCCGTCCGGGCCTCAATCAATCCTCGCCGAGATAGCTCGCCCGTATGCGCGGATCGTCCGCAAGGGCCGATGCGTCGCCGGCGATGGTGACGCGGCCGTGGTCAAGCACGAAGGCCCGGTCCGCGCAGGCCAGGGCGACGGCCACGTCCTGCTCCACCACAAGCAGCGTCACGCCCGTCCTGCGGATCGCATCGAGCGCGTCGAGGAGCTGGTCGACGACCTTCGGCGCGAGGCCTAGCGACAGCTCGTCGATCATCAGGAGGCGCGGCCGTCCCATCAGGCCCCGGGCGATGGCGCACATCTGCTGCTCGCCCCCGGACATGGTCGTGGCGTCCTGGCGCCAGCGCTCCGCCAGGCGCGGGAAGAGCGCGGCGACCCGGTCCAGATCGGCGGCGAGCTCGGCCCGGGAGGCCTGTCGCAGATGGGCGCCGAGAAGCAGGTTGTCCCGGACGCTCAAGCCCGCGAACAGACGGCGGCCCTCAGGCACATGGATCAGGCCCGAGGCGACGCGGCGGCGGGCGGAGGTGCCCGAGAGGTCGTCGCCGGCGAACCAGATCTGGCCGCCGGTCTGCCGGACGAGGCCGGAGAGAAGCCGCAGCAGCGTCGATTTTCCCGCGCCGTTCGAGCCGATCAGGGCGATCAGCTCGCCCTGGCGGATCTTCATGTCGACGCCCCAGAGCACCTGGACGTCGCCGTAGCCGCCCTGGGCCTGCACGACGGAAAGGAGCGGGGCGTTCATGCCAGGTCCCGTCGCGGTTCGATGCCGGGGCGGCGGGCGCGGTCGCGCACGCCCAGATAGGCGTCGACGACCCGCGGATCCGCCAGGATCTCGGCGGTGGGGCCATCGGCCAGGACGCGTCCCTGGTGCAGGACGACGGTGCGCGGGCAGGCCCGGCGCACGACCTTCATGAGATGTTCGATCAGCAGGATCGTGATGCCGGTGCCCGCCACCCGGGCGACCAGCTCCAGTGCGGAGTCGAGCTCGGCCGCGTTGAGCCCGGCATTGACCTCGTCCAGCATCAGGAAACGCGGCTTCATCGCGAGGCTCTTCGCGAATTCCAGGCGCTTCCGGTCGGCAAGCGTCAGGGCCGCCGCCGGCCGGTCCTGCACGCTCTCCAGGCCGACGAACGCCAAAAGCTCGCGCGCCTCGTGCCGGGCCGCCGCCGGGTCGCCGATCCCGCCCGCGAACATCGCGCCCACCGCGACGTTGTCGATCGCCGACATGCGCGGGAACGGCTGGACGACCTGGAAGGTGCGGGCGATCCCGCCCCGCGCGATACGGTCCGCGGGAAGGCCGTCGATCCGGCGCCCCTCCAGCAGCACCTGTCCGGCATCGGGCCGGACAAGGCCGCTGACGACGTTCACGAAGGTGGTCTTGCCGGCGCCGTTGGGGCCGATCAGCCCGACCACCTCGCCCTTGCCGATGCTGAGCGACACGTCGTTCAGCGCGAGGATGCCGCCGAACCGCCTGGTGGCGCCGCGCAGCTCGAGCAGCGGCGGGTCCCGAAACACCGTGGAAGATGCGTCGGAGAGGGCGGGCGTCATGGCGTCCTCCCGGGCTTGGCGAGCGGGCGGAATGCCAGGAGGCGCCGCGGGCGCACGAGCCGGATTCCTCCCGGCAGGAACAGGACGAGAAGAACCACGAGCAGGCCGAGGGCGCCCTCGTGCAGCTCCAGCAGGTTGCGCCAGAACAGTTCCTCGAGGGCAAGGAAGGCCGCTGCGCCGAAGACCGGGCCCGCGACGGTGCCGACGCCGCCCAGCAAGGCCATGATGATGGGCTTGACCGACAGCAGCACGTCGAAGGCATCCGTCGGGTCGATGTAGCTGACCCAGGATGCGTAGACGGCGCCCATGATCCCCGGAGCCAGGGAGGAGAGGACGAGCGCCGCGCGCTTGGCCCTGCGGGTGTCGACCCCGAGCATCAGGGCGGCCGTCTCGTTCTGCTCGACGCAGCGAAGGGCAAATCCCAGCCGCCCGCGATCGACGAGCCATGCGGCGGCCACGGACAAGGCCGCGACGGCGCCGAACACCCAGAAATAGAGGCGCGCCTGGTCCTCGACCCCGATGGAGAGCAGCGGCAGGCTGATCCCCATGCCGCCATTGGTCAGGCTTATCCACGAGTTCGCGACCTCCCGCAGCACGTCGGCGACGACGAGGCTGGCGATCGCGAAATAGTGGCCGCGCAAGTGCAGGATGCAGTAGCCGAGGCCCGCCGCCAGGAGGGCGGCCACGATCCCGCCGGAGAGCCAAGCGAGCGGGGCGGCCACGCCGTAGCCGGCCTGCAGGACCGATCCGGCATAGGCGCCGATCCCGAAGAAGGCCGCCGTGGCGAAGGACGGGTAGCCGGCGAAGCCGCCGATGACGTTCCAGGACGATGCAAGCCCGATGTAGAGGCAGAGCGTCGTCGCGAGGCGCAGGGCGTAGGCATCGCCCGCAAGGGTCGCGAAGGCCGCGGCGGCCAGCAGCGCGACCCCCGACAGCAGGGGCAGGAGGAGGCCGCGCATCAGTCGAAGCCCCGCCGCCCCAGCAGGCCGGACGGCCTGACCAGCAGCAGCAGCAGGAGCAGCAGGAATGCAAGCGTCCCGGCATGCTCGGGGCCCAGGGACAGGGCGCCGAGGCTCTCCATCACGCCGAGGGCGAAGCCGCCGACCACGACGCCGGGAACGCTGCCGAGCCCGCCGAGGACGCAGATGACGAAGGCCTTGCCGAGATAGGTCGCCGAGGCGACGGGCGAGATCGGAAAGAGCGGTGCCAGCAGGCACCCGGCCGCCGCCGCCAGGGAGGCCGCGAGCGCGAAGGTCAGGGCGTAGGTGGCGCGGACGTCGATCCCCATCAGGGCAGCGGCGTCGCGGTCCATGCGAACCGCGACGATCGCGCGGCCGATCCGGGTCAGGCGCAGGAGGGACCAGAGGGCGAGCACCAGAAGCAGCGAGCAGGCCGTGGCGACCAGCCTGTCCACCGGCAGGACGATCGCCCCCAGGTCCAGGATGCCCAGGGGCGGATCCAGGACCACCTTGCGATAATCGGCCTTGAATGCGAGCAGCATCAGATTGTTCAGGATCAGGTTCAGGCCGAAGGTCAGGGTCAGGGTGATCAGGACCGGACGGTCGACCACCCGGTTGATCACCATGGTCTGCAGCGCATAGGCCAGCGGGAACATCAGGGCGCCGACCGCCGGCGCGGCCGCGAAGGGGCTGACACCTGCGGCCGTGTGCAGGAAGAACGCCCCATAGGCGCCGAGCACGATGAACGAGCCGTGCAGCAGGTTGATGATGTTCAGCACGCCCCAGACGAGCGAGAACCCGGCCGCGATGGCGGCATAGAGCCCGCCCAGGAGCAGTCCGTTTGCGAGGATCTGCGCGATCACGCTCGAAGCTCCCCGGTCGTCCGGCCTACTTCACGCCCGCCCGGAAATCGCTGGTTCGCACCTCGTCGGGCAGCAGCACCCGGACCTTGCCGTCCTGGATCTGATAGGCCGGCGGGACGTAGGAGTTGGCCATGCCGCTGGGGCCGAAGGAGATCGGGCCGAAGAACGTCTTGAAGCCGCCCTTGGCCAGCTCGGCGCGGACGGCCGCGCGGTCGGCCGAACCGGCGCGCTCCACCGCCTGCTGAAGGATCACGCCCACGGCGGCGCCGGACGCCTGGGTGAAGTCCGGCTCGCTTCCGTGCCGGGCCTTGAAGAGCTCGACGAAGCGTTCCGTCGATCCGAAGATGTCCTCGCTGCGATAGCGCAGGACCGGGTGGAACCAGCTCGCGGTGGTGATGTTCTCGGCAAGCGGCCCGACGGCGTCGATCCATTCCTGGTAGGCAGGGCCGTTGATCATGGTCACGACGGAAGCCGAGAGGGCGAGATCGCCCATCTGCTTGCGCGCCAGGATCAGGTCGTTGATGTAGCCGGTGACCACGATCCAATCCGGCTTGGCGGCGCGCATCTGCGCCAGGGCCGCCGAATGGTCGAGTGCCCCGATCGCGTACTTCTCGAAATACACGACCTCGAGCCCGCGCTTCTTCGCGGACTTCTCGAATTCACCCGCGAGCGAGAGTGGATAGAGGTCGTTGCGCGCCAGGATCGCCACGCGCCTGACCGCGGGCAGGCGCTGAGCGACCAGATCGGCCAGGGGCTCCGAGAGCGTGCTGTTGTCGGTGTAGAGGCCGAACAGGTTCTTGTAGCCCTGGTCGAAGACCTCGGCCGAGGACGCGGAGGAGGCAAGCATCGGCACGCCGTGCTTCTCGGCCACGGCGCTCGCGGCCTTCGCCGCGCCCGAGCCGAAGGGCGAGAACAGGAAGTCGACCTTGTCGTCGACGACAAGCTTCTCGGCGAGCTGGACGGCCTTCGGAGTGTTCGACTGATAGTCGTTGAAGACGAGCTCGACCTTCAGGGTGCTGCTGCCGGCCTTGATGCCGCCGGCCTTGTTCACGGCCTCGAGCCAGACTTCGTAGCCCTGGCGCAGCTTGGTTCCCTCGGGCGACAGGGCGCCGGTCAGGGGCAGGGGCGCACCGATGCGCAGGACGTCACCAGCCGCCTTCGAGGCCCGCAGCGGGATCAGTGCTGCAACGCCCACGGCACCGCTGGCGGCGAGGATCTTGCGACGAGAGATATGCACGACAGCGCCCTTCCGTGTGATCTTTGAGATGAATCACACCAAATCCCTTAGGACGCAATAGAAATCTACATCAAGGTGTATGCTAGGCCCTTTATTGCACTATAATGAATTGTATAATATGTTCGAGGCGTGGGGTGGCTAGGCCTCGCCTGCACTTCCGGCAGTGCGGGCGAGCGAAGCGGTGGGGTGTGCCTTTCCGCGCGGCGCCGGGCCGGTCGTGCCGCGCTCCAGCAGCTCGACGGGCAGGCGCAGGTTCCAGCCCTCCGGCCGCTGCTCCTTGCGGATCAGGCGCAGCAGGATGTCGGCGCCGGCGCGTCCGATCTCGTGCATGGGCTGGCGGAATGTCGTCAGCGTCGGATCGGAGTAGTCCGAGAACTCGATGCCGTCGAAGCCGAGCACCGACACGTCGCCGGGGACCGCGACGCCGGCCGCGCGGACCGCCTTTATGAAGCCCAGCGCGCTCTCGTCGCAGGCCGCGAAGACGGCGGTCGGCCGCTCATCGATGCGCAGGAAGTCCGCCGCTGCGGTGAGGCCCGCCGAGAAGCCGAAGACTCCCTCCCAGCGCAGGCAGTTCCGCTCCGAAAGCCCGGCCTCCCGCAGTCCCTCGATGAAGCCGGCGTAGCGCTCGGTCTCGATCACGTGGCCCGCCGGGCCCGAGATATAGGCCAGGCGTTCATGGCCCAGCCGGGTCAGGTGGCGCGCCGCCTCGCGCGCGGCCTCGCGGTCCTCCACGACGACGTGCGGGATGCCCTCGACGGGCATGGCCGCGCACAGGGCGACCATGGGCAGGCCGGCTTCGGTCATGTCGCGCTGGCCGTTCTCGGGGATGTGCCCGTTCATCAGCAGGACCCCGTCCACCTGGCGGGACAGGGCGAGGTCGACATAGCGCGCCTCGCGCTCCCGGCGGTTGTCGAGATTGCCGATCACCAGCCCGTAGCCGGAGCGCGTCAGCTCGTCGTCGATGCCGCGCAGGATCTGGGCGAGCACCGGGTTGGCGAGGTTCGGCACCACCGCCAGCACCATCATGGTGCGCCGGGTACGCAGGTTCCTGGCCGCGCTGTTCGGGATGTACCCGCTGCGCCGGACCGCCTCCATCACCAGCGTATGGGTCAGCGGCGTCACCTTGTCCGGCGTTGCCAGCACGCGGCTCACCGTGGCGGTCGAGACCCCGGCCAGCCGCGCGACATCGGCGATCCGCACCTCCTTCTGCGTGCGTCGGCGATCCCCCGCCATAGAGATTACCCCATTGTTTCTGCTGATTTGTTCGCATGTCCGAGGTGGCGCGCAGACACCGTTTTAAGCCTTGACTCTCATCTCAGGACAGCAGCAAGCTGCCTGAAAATGTAATCGATTACATCATCGGTTTCAATTTGCTTCTGGGAGGAAGCAATGCTCTCAAGGACATGTGTGCCTGTGCTCGCCCTTGCCCTGGTCTGGAGCACGGGTGCTGCAGCCCAGCAATACAAGGCCGAGGTCCTGCACTGGTGGACCTCCGCCGGCGAATCCGCGGCCGTGAAGGTCTTCGCCGACGCCTTCGCCAAGGCCGGCGGCACCTGGGTCGACAATGCCATCGCGGGCGGCATCAATGCCCGGGCGGCCGCTATCAACCGCATGGTCGGCGGCAACCCTCCGACCATGGCGCAGTTCAACACCGGCAAGCAGTTCGATGAGCTCGTCAGCAACGAGCTGCTGCGCGACGTCGACGCGCAGGCGCAGGCCGGCAAATGGCGCGACCTCATGCCAAAGGCGATCGTCGAGGCGATCACGCGCGACGGCAAGGCCTATGCGGTTCCCGTCAACGTCCACGGCCAGAATTGGCTGTTCTACAACACGAAGATCTTCGCCGATGCCGGCCTCGATCCGCCGAGGACATTCCCGGAGCTGCTCGAGACCGGCGAGAAGCTGAAGGCGCGTGGCGTGATCCCCCTGGCCCTCGGCGGCCAGCCCAACTGGGAGCACAACCTGTTCCGCGCCGTCCTGGTGGGGCAGGCGGGCGCCGACGTGTTCCGCGGCGTCTACGGCACGCGCGATCCGGCCGTCGCGAAGGGCGCCAGGTTCAAGGAGGCCGCCGAGATCTTCGGCCGCATGCGCGCTCTCGTCGATCCCGGCAGCCCTGGGCGCAACTGGAACGACGCCGCCTCGCTGGTGATCACGAACAAGGCGGCCATGCACTTCAACGGCGACTGGGCCAAGGGCGAGTTCGTCGCGGCCGGCCAGACGGCAGGCAAGGAATACGGCTGCACCATCGTGGGCGAGTCCGGCGGGCTGGTGATCGGCGGCGACGTCTTCGTCTTCCCGGCGACGGGCGACAAGGCGGTCCTTGCAGCCCAGGACAGGCTGGCGGGCATCCTGCTCGACCCCGACGCCCAGATCGAGTTCAGCAAGCGCAAGGGATCGATCCCCGTGCGCATGGACCTCGACGTGTCGTCCATGGACGCCTGCGCCCGGAAGGCCCACGACGTCCTGCGCGACCCCGCGAACCAGATCGAGGCCATGGAACTGCTGAGCATCCCGAACTTCTCGGGCGCCATGCAGGACGCGGTGACGCAGTACTGGAACACGCCGGGCATGCCCGCCGAGGCCTTCGTCGACAAGGTCGTGGCGGCCATGCGCGACGCCGGCTGATCCGCCGCAGACCCAGGCATCTCTCCCAAGAGAGGGGTTTCCAGTGAATAGCATCTCGATCCAGGCGCCCCGCGCCGGCGTCCTGGTGCGCCGCGGTCGGCGCCGCGTCGGCCGGGGCCTGCCGGCGGCGCTCGCGCTGCTGCCGACGGCGCTGGTCGTCCTCGTCGTCTATGTCGGCTGCATGCTGTGGACCGTGCGCCTGTCCTTCACGGGCTCCACGCTGCTGCCGCGCTACGACTGGGTCGGTTTCGCCCAGTACGTCCGCCTCTTTGCCAACGACCGGTTCCTGACATCGGCCGGGAACATCGTGATCTTCGGCATCCTGTTCATCACGGGCTGCCTGATCCTGGGCTTTCTCCTGGCGGTCTTCATCGACCAGAACGTCCGGGGCGAGGGGGTCCTGCGAACCATCTTCCTCTATCCCTATGCGATGTCCTTCATCGTCACCGGCGTCGCCTGGCAGTGGTTCCTGAACCCCGGCCTCGGGCTTCAGAAGCTCATGCGCGATACCGGCTTCCCGGGCTTCACCTTCGACTGGCTCGTGAACCCCGACATGGCGATCTACACGATCGTGATCGCGGGGATCTGGCACGGCGCCGGTCTGACCATGGCGATCCTGCTGGCCGGCCTGCGCGGCGTCGATTCCGATCTCTGGAAGGCCGCGCGCGTCGACGGGGTTCCCGCCTGGCGCTACTACCTCTCGGTCGTGCTGCCGCTGCTGCGGCCCATGGTGGTCACGGCCACCGTGCTGCTCGCGACCGGCGTCGTGAAGCTCTACGACCTCGTCGTCGCCATGACACTGGGCGGTCCCGGCATCTCCACCGAGGTGCCGGCGAAGTTCGTGATGGACCACCTGTTCGAGCGCAACAACATCGGGCTCGGCACGGCGGCCGCGACGATCATGCTGATCGCCGTCGTCTCCATCCTCGCCCCCTGGGTCTATGCCCGCTACGTCCGCGAGGAAGGAGGCCGGGTATGAGGTCCCGTTCGGGTGGTTCCACCGAACCGCAGGGCCGCCGCCCGCGCCGCATCACCGCGGGGCGGATCGGCCTCTATGCCTTCCTGTTGACGGCGGCGCTGTTCTTCCTGCTGCCGCTCTGGATCATGCTGGTGACCTCGCTGAAGCCCATGGAGGAGATCCGGCTCGGCAACATCGTGGCGCTGCCGGCGGCGCTGACCTTCGAGGCCTGGGGCAAGGCCTGGTCCTCTGCCTGCACGGGGCTCGCCTGCGACGGGATCAGCGTGGGGTTCTGGAACTCCGTCCGCATCCTCGTTCCCTCGGTGATCCTCTCGATCGCGCTGGGGGCGGTGAACGGCTATGCGCTGTCGCTGTGGCGGATCCGGGGGGCCAACCTGCTGTTCGGCATCCTGCTGATGGGCGCGTTCATCCCGTACCAGGTCTTCCTCTATCCCCTCGTGCGCATCTTCTCGGCCGTCGGCGTCTACAACTCGCTGAGCTGCATCGTGATCGTCCACGCCATCTTCGGCCTGCCGACGATGACTCTGCTGTTCCGGAACTACTACGCGGGGATCCCTGCCGACCTGTTCAAGGCGGCGCGCGTCGACGGCGGCGGCTTCTGGACGATCTTCCTGCGGGTGATCCTGCCGATGTCGACGCCGATGCTGGTCGTGGCGACGATCCTGCAGGTCACCGGCATCTGGAACGACTTCATCCTGGGGCTGACCTTCGCGGGCCGGGAGAACCTGCCCATGACTGTCCAGCTCAACAACATCGTCCATTCGACGCAGGGCGAGCGCGCCTACAACGTGGACATGGCGGCCACCATGCTGGCGGCCCTGGTCCCGCTCGCGGTCTATTTCGTCTCCGGACGCTGGTTCGTGCGCGGCATCGCCGCCGGCGCCGTGAAGGGGTGAGCCATGACAGCGGTTTCCGTTCGTGACGTATCGATCGCCTTCGGCATGCTGCGGGTCTTCGACGGCCTGTCGCTCGACATCGAGGAGGGCGAGTTCGTCGTCCTGCTGGGGCCCTCGGGTTGCGGCAAGTCGACCCTCCTCAACGCCATCGCCGGGCTGCTGGACGTGTCGGCGGGGCAGATCTGGATCGACGGGCGCAACGTCACCTGGGACGAGCCGAAGGACCGCGGCATCGCCATGGTCTTCCAGTCCTACGCGCTCTACCCGCGCATGAGCGTGCGCGAGAACATGTCCTTCGGGCTGCGGATGGCGCGCACGCCGAAGGCCGAGATCGACAGGCGCGTGACGCAGGCGGCGGATCTGCTGCAGATCACGCATCTGCTGGACCGCCGGCCCGACCAGCTCTCGGGCGGGCAGCGCCAGCGCGTCGCGATCGGCCGGGCGCTGGTGCGCGATGCCGGGGTCTTCCTGTTCGACGAGCCGCTCTCGAACCTCGATGCCAAGCTCAGGAACGAGCTGCGCGTCGAGATCAAGCGCCTGCATGCCCGGCTGGGCAAGGCGACCATGATCTACGTCACCCACGACCAGGTGGAGGCGATGACGCTGGCCGACCGGATCGTCGTGATGAAGGAGCAGAAGGTCCAGCAGATCGGCAGCCCCGCCGAGATCTACGGGCGGCCGTCCAACCTGTTCGTCGCCGGCTTCATCGGCTCGCCCCAGATGAACTTCGTCAGGGGTCGGCTCGAGGCCGAGGGCAACCGGCTCGCCTTCGCGGCTGGCCGGCATCGTCTGCCGCTGGACGCCTACGCCTTCTCGGACCGGCCGGAGCCCGGCCGCGAGGTGGTCCTCGGCGTGCGGCCGGAGCATGTGGAGCCCGGCGCGAGCGGCGTCTGGCCCGGCTTCACCATCGACATCGTCGAGCCCATGGGGGCCGACACGGTCGTCTGGTGCAGCGACGGGACCGAGACGATCCAGGTGCGCACGAGCGGCACCCGGCGGGTCGCTCCCGGCGAGGGCCTGTCGCTCGGCCTCGATGCCGCCCAGGTCTCGCTCTTCGCCGCCGACACGGGCGAACGCCTCTAGCGCGGCCCTGCCGACCCGGGCCGGCACTACCCCGCCGGTCCTGCGGCTCATCCCCAATCATGAGGTCCAAATGGGCGTCACGGACATCCTGTCGATCCAGCTCTATACCCTGCGCTCGCTGGAGAGCCTCGACCGCATCCTCGACACGGTCGCCGAGGCGGGGTTCCGCTACGTCGAGACGGTGGGATCCCATCTCGAGGGCGCGGTCGGCGTAAGGGCCAAGCTCGATGCGCGGGGGCTTGCCGCCTCCTCGAGCCATGTCAGCCTGGCCGCGCTGCGCGAGCGCCCAGAATTCGTCGCCGAGGCGTGCCGGACCTTGGGCTTCACGCAGCTCTTCATGCCCTCGGTTCCGCCCGAGCAGCGCGACATGGACGCCGAGGGCTGGCGCGCCCTGGGGCGCGAGCTCGGCGAGATGGCGCTGCGGTTCCACGACCAGGGAATCACCCTGGGCTATCACAACCACGACTGGGAGCTGAGGCCCAAGGCGGACTCGAAGACGGCGCTGGAGCTGATCTTCGAGGCCGCCGGGGACAGCCCGCTCGCCTGGCAGGTCGACGTTGCCTGGCTGGCGCGCGGCGGGGCGGATCCCAAGGCGTGGATCGAGCACTATCGCGGGCGCATCGCCTCGGCCCATGTGAAGGACATCGCGCCGGCGGGTCGGAACGAGGACCAGGACGGATGGGCCGACGTCGGGTCCGGGATCCTCGACTGGCGCGATCTCTGGCAGACCTGCCGCCGCTCCGGGGCCGCCTGGATGGTGGTCGAGCACGACAGGCCCGCCGACCCGGTGACCACCGCACGGGCCAGCTTCGCCTTCCTCAGCAAGATCGAGGACTGATCCATGGACACCGTGAATGTCGGCGTCGTCGGCTGCGGCAACATCTCGGGCATCTACTTCCAGAACATCGCGGCCTATCGCGGGCTGCGGCTGGCGGCCTGCGCCGACCTGCGCCACGAGGCGGCCCGGGCCCAGGCCGAGCGCTACGGGATCGACGCGATGCCGGTCGAGGACCTTCTGGCGCGCGCGGATATCGACCTCGTCGTGAACCTCACGGTCCCCGGCGCGCATTTCGGCGTCTCCATGGCCGCGCTGCGGGCGGGCAAGCACGTCTTCTCCGAGAAGCCGCTGACGGTCGACGTCGAGCAGGGCCGCGCTCTGGTCGACGAGGCCGAGGCGCGCGGCCTGCGGCTCGGCTGCGCGCCCGACACCTTCCTGGGGGCGGGCGGTCGCCTCGCCCGGCGGCTGGTCGACGAGGGCGCCGTCGGGCGGATCCTCTCCGGCACGGCCTTCCTGATGTCCCACGGCATGGAGCACTGGCATCCCGACCCGGAGTTCTTCTTCAAACCCGGCGGCGGACCGATCCTGGACATGGCGCCCTATTATCTCGGAACGCTGGTGAACCTGATCGGCCCGGTCAGGCGCGTCTCGGCCATGGCCGGGATCGGCTTTCCGGAACGCGTCGTGACGGCGGATTCGCCGCGCAGGGGCCATCGCATCACCGTCGAGACGCCGACGACCGTGATGGCGCTGCTGGAGTTCGCATCGGGCGCGCAGGTCACCTTCTGCATGAGCTGGGATGTCTGGAAGCACGGCCATCCGCCCATCGAGCTCTATGGCACCGAGGGGTCCATGCGGGTTCCCGATCCCAACTTCTTCGGCGGCGCGGTCGAGCTGACGGAGCGCGGCGGGGACTGGCGCACCATGGATGCGGGCGGCCTGCCGCTCGGCGTGCCCAACTGGCGCTCGCCCGCCTGGCCGGCGGAGGCGCCGTCGCGGGCGAACTACCGGGCGCTCGGCCTCGCGGATCTCGCCAGTGCCGTCCTGCACGGGACGCCCCATCGCTCGACGGGCCGGCTCGCCCTGCACGTGCTCGAGGTGATGCACGCGATCCTCGAAAGCGCGGCCGGCGGACAGCCGGTGGCGATCGCCACTGCGCCGGAGCGCCCGGCCGCGCTGGAGGACGCCGAGGCGGCCAAGCTCTGGAAGGGCTTGCCCGAAGCGGCCTCGGCGGCCTGAAATGGCGCCCCCGGGCGGCGAAAGGCCGCCCGGGGCCAAGCCAAGGGGGGAACCATGAAGCCGGTTCGCTGGGGAATTCTGAGCACCGCCAAGATCGGGCGGCTGAAGGTTGTTCCGGCCATTATGCGCAGCCCCCTCTGCGACGTGGTCGCGGTCACCTCCCGCGACGGGCAGGCGTCGGCGGCGATGGCGGCCGAGCTCGGCATCCCGCGAGCCTATGGATCCTACGAGGAGCTGCTGGCCGACCCCGGGATCGAGGCCGTCTACAATCCCGTGCCGAATCACCTGCACGTGCCGCTGACCCTGGCGGCGGCGCGCGCCGGCAAGCACGTGCTCTGCGAGAAGCCGATCGCGCTGGACTCGGCGGAGGCGCACCGCCTGCAGGACGAGCTGCCGCCGGGGATCCTGGTCGCGGAGGCGTTCATGATCCGCCACCATCCGCAATGGATCCGGGCCCAGGAACTGATCCGCGCCGGCGAGATCGGCGAGGTGCGGGCGGTGAACGTCGCCTTCTCCTACACGAACCTCGATCCCGCCAATATCCGCAACCGACCGGAGATCGGCGGCGGCGGCCTGATGGACATCGGCTGCTACGCCGTCATGTCGGGTCGTCTCCTGTTCGGGGCGGACCCCGTCCGCGCGATCGCGCTGATCGACAGGGACCCAGGCTTCGGCACCGACCGGCTGACGAGCGGCCTCGTCGATTTCGGAGGCGGCCGCCACCTGATCTTCACGGTCTCGACGCAGCTCGTGCCGTTCCAGCGGGTCCAGGCGCTGGGCACGAGCGGGCGGATCGAGATCCGCATCCCCTTCAACGCCCCGCCGGACGAGCCGACCCGCATCCTGGTGGATGAGGGGCGCGTGCATGGCGATGCGCAGGCGCGGAGCCTGGAGCTGCCGGCCTGCGACCAGTACACGCTCCAGGGCGAGGCCTTCGCCCGTGCGATCCGCGGCGCAGGGCCGCTGGTCGGCGGGGTCGAGGATGCGATCGTGAACATGCGCGTCCTTGACGCGCTGCGCCGCTCCGAATCGAGCGGCGCCTGGGAGAAGCCGTAGGCTCCCCGAAAGAGGACCGCCCGGCCCTTGCGGGCCGGGCGGTTTCCTTCACCGTGCCGGACTGCCTTCAGCAGCAGCGGCGGATGCCGTTCCACTTCCGCTCCAGCTCCGACCGGAAGAATGTCTTCCGGTCGAGGGCCGGTGCATCCGCGTGGAGGCGGTTATGCCGCTCCAGGTACCGGTCATAGGCGTCGTCGCCGATGACCTGGCGGAAGCCGCTCCAGAAGGCGCGGAGGCGAGACAGCATCGGGACGGCTCCTTCAGTCGTCGCCCTGGGCCATGGGCATTTCGGGATGCGGGGCCCAGCGGGTCTCGGTGCTCGGGAGGACCGCCCGCCCGAGCTGGTGACGCCAGGACAGGCGCACGGCTTCCACGATCACGGTCCACAGGACGATCACGAAGAAGACCGTCAGGGCCGCGTCCAGGCGCTGGTTGAAGATCAGCTTGGGCGCGGCTTCGGCCATGGCGCCGGTGAGCTGCCCGGCGGCCAGCTTCTGCGCGAGCGCGTCGGCACCCGCGAGGAAGCCCACGCGCGGATCCGCCGAGAAGAGCTTCTCGTAGGACGCCACGGTGGTGATCACCGCCAGCGCGGCCATGGGGGCGCCGACGACCCAGGCGTATCTTGTCTTGCCGGACTTCACGATGATGCCCATGGCGACCGCGAGCGCAATGGCGGCGAGCATCTGGTTCGAGATCCCGAAGAGCGGCCACAGAATGTTGATGCCGCCATAGGGGTCGATCACGCCGATGTAGAGGAAATAGCCCCACATGGCCACGAAGATGGCCGAGGCGGCCACGGTCGCGGGGTAGGACTTGGTGTTGCCCAGCGGCGCGTAGAGGTTGCCGAGCATGTCCTGGAGCATGAAGCGCCCGACCCGCGTGCCGGCGTCCACCGCCGTCAGGATGAAGAGCGCCTCGAACATGATGGCGAAGTGGTACCAGAGCGCCAGCAGGCTCTGGCCGAAGGCGCTGGCGAAGATGGTCGCCATGCCGACCGCCAGCGAGGGGGCGCCGCCGGTACGGGCCAGCAGCGTGGTCTCGCCCATGGCTCGGGCCAGCCCCTCCATGGTCTCGGCCGTGACGGGGAAGCCCCAGCTCGAGATGGTGGCGACGGCCTGCGCAACCTCCTTGCCGACGATGCCGGCCGGGGTGTTGATGGCGAAGTAGACGCCGGGGTCGAGCACGCCCGCCGCGATCAGCGCCATGAGGCCGACGAAGGACTCCATGACCATGCTGCCGTAGCCGACGAGGCGGATGTCCTTCTCGTTGGCGATGATCTTGGGCGTGGTGCCCGATGCGATCAGGGCATGGAAGCCCGAGATCGCGCCGCAGGCGATCGTGATGAACAGGAACGGGAACAGGTTTCCCGCCACCACGGGGCCGGTTCCGTCGATGAACTTCGTCAGCGCGGGCATCTTCATCTCCGGCTGGAGGATGATGACCGCGAAGGCGAGGAGCAGGATCGCGCCGATCTTGATGAAGGTGGAGATGTAGTCGCGCGGCGCAAGCAGCAGCCACACCGGCAGGATGGCCGCGACGAAGCCGTAGCCGATCACGAAGGCGGCGAGCGTCGTGCCGTCGTAGTCGAAGAACGACCGCAGGAGCGGGTTATGGTCGATCCAGCCGCCGCCGGCGGTCGCGAGCAGGAGCAGCGCGAGGCCGATCAGCGAGCCTTCGAGCACGCGGCCGGGCCGGATGTTGCGCATGTAGATGCCGACCAGGATCGCGATGGGGATCGTCGCGAAGACGGTCGAGGTCCCCCAGGGGCTGTGCTTCATGGCGTTGACGACGACCAGGCCGAGGACGGCCACGATCAGGACCATGATCATCAGCGTGCCCAGGAGCGCCGCCGAGCCGGCCACGGGGCCGAGCTCGTCGCGCGCCATCTGGCCCAGCGAGCGTCCGTCGCGGCGGGTCGAGCAGAACAAGACGACCATGTCCTGGACGCAGCCGCCGAAGACGGCGCCTGCCAGCAGCCAGAGCGTGCCGGGCAGGTAGCCGAACTGCATCGCGAGCGTGGGGCCGACCAGCGGGCCTGCGCCCGCGATCGCCGCGAAATGATGGCCGAAGGTGATCCAGCGATGCGTCGGCACGTAGTCGCGGCCGTCGTTGCGGAGCTCGGAAGGAGTGGCGCGGTTCTCGTCGACGGTCAGGACCTTCGCGGTGATCCAGCCCGCATAGAAGCGGTAGGCCAGCGCATAGACGCCGAACGCCGCGCCGATGAACCAGAAGGCGTTGATGGACTCGCCGCGGTTCAGCGCGATCCCGCCGAGGCAGGCCGCGCCGAAGACGGCGATCGCCACCCATAGGAGTGGCTTCAGCTTGTGGGTCATGACGCACCTCTGATCTCGCCCGGGGAGTGGGCGACATGGACAGAATCAGAGGCCGATCTGGGGCGGTCGGATCCGAGGATCCCGAGAAGCAGGCTGCCATGCAGCGGTCAGGACATCACGCGAGTCGCTGGCAGCCATGACCAGATACGGTCCCGATTACACGGGTACTTTCTAGGTAATTTTTAGAAGGGGCGCGTTGACCCACGTCAATGGGATGGGGTCCTGGCGGGCGCATGGTTCCGGAAGGCCGGCGATTTGCCCCGCGAGTGGAATACGATCATGCAGAAGACACCCGTCACGATCCTGACCGGCTACCTCGGCGCCGGAAAGACGACGCTGCTGAACCGGATCCTGACCGAACCCCATGGCCGGCGCTTCGCGGTCATCGTCAACGAGTACGGCGAGGTCGGGATCGACGGCGGCCTCGTCGTCGGCGCCGACGAGGAGATCTTCGAGACCAACAACGGCTGCGTCTGCTGCACCGTGCGCGGCGACCTGATCCGTATCGTCTCGGGCCTGCTCCGGCGGCCGCGTCCCTTCGACGGCATCCTGGTCGAGACGACCGGCCTCGCCGATCCCGGGCCCGCGGTGCAGACCTTCTTCGTCGACGAGGAGATCGCATCGCGCACCACGCTCGACGCGGTGGTGACGGTGGTTGACGCGAGGCAATTGGCCGAGGCCTTCGCCACGGGACACGAGGCGCGCGAGCAGATCGCCTTCGCCGACGTCGTGCTCGTCAACAAGACCGACCTCGTGGACGAGGACGGCCTTGCCGCGGTCGAGCGGGAGGTGCGGCGGATCAACCCCTTCGCGGCGCTCCACCGGAGCGTGCGGGCGGATGTCGACCTGTCCGCCGTGCTGGACCGCCGGGCCTTCAGCCTCGAGAGGATCCTGGCGGAGGACCCCGGATTCCTCGATCCCGGGCATCACCACGATCATGGGGACGGCATATCGAGCCTGTCTCTGACATCCGACCGGCCCGCGGCGCCGGAGCGGTTCGAGGCCTGGGTCCGGTCCCTGGCCGCGGAGAAGGGCAGGGACCTCCTGCGCTACAAGGGGCTCCTCGCCCTGCCGGACGGGGCGGAATCCATGGTGGTCCAGGGCGTTCACATGGTCGTGGAGACCGCCCGCATGCCACGGCGCGCGGGCGAGCGCGCGGACAGCCGCTTCGTGCTGATCGGGCGGGATCTCGACCGGCACGCGCTGCGCGAGGGCTTCGATGCCTGCCTCGCCTGACGTGCCGCCGGGCATCGCCGCGGCCTTCGAACTCGGCGTGCCCGTGACGGATGCCTGCTTCGATGCCGCGGGCGGCACGCTGGCCGTCGCGACGGGCGACGGCGCCCTCCGCCTCTACGCGCTCGGCCGCGCCGGGGTGACCGCGGGGCCAGCGGTCGAGGCCCATGAAGGCCCGGTGCTCCAGCTCCGTCCGGGCGGGCCCGGCGGCGGCTTCGTGACCGGCGGCGACGACGGGCGCGTCGTCGCGCTGGACGGGGCAAATTCGTCAACGGCGGCCCCACGGGCGCTCGCGACGTTCTCCGGTGCCTGGATCGACGCCCTGGCGGTGTCGGCGGACGGCCGGCTCGTGGCCGCCGCCGTCGGGCGGTCCGTCCATGTCATGGATGCGGCCGGGAAACCCATCGCGGTGCTCGACGGCCATCCGAGCACCGTCGCCGACCTGGCCTTCTCGGCTTCGGGCGGCACGCTCGCCGTCGCGCATTACCGGGGCGTCACCCTCTGGCCGCTGCCAGCCGGCGAGCCGAGGCGTCTCGACTGGCCGGGATCCCATCTGCGGGTCGTCTTCGGCCCCGACGGCCGCCATGTCGTGACGGCGACCCAGGACAACGAAATCCATGCCTGGCGTCTGGCCGACGGAGCCGGCTTCCAGCTCGCGGGCTATGGCGCGAAGCCCCGCTCGCTGTCCTGGGGGCCCAGGGGGGCCTATCTCGCGAGCAGCGGCGCGG
This sequence comes from Arenibaculum pallidiluteum, assembly GCF_017355985.1. Classification (GTDB taxonomy): domain Bacteria; phylum Pseudomonadota; class Alphaproteobacteria; order Azospirillales; family Azospirillaceae; genus Arenibaculum; species Arenibaculum pallidiluteum. The sequence continues at coordinate 129,707 of NZ_JAFIQU010000013.1, read as the reverse complement.
ATGGCGCCATGCTCTGGAGCTTCCGGGGCGAGGGGCCGGCAAGCAGGCCGCCCATCGCGCTCGGGCCGGAGCGCGGCGAACTCGTCTCCGTGGTGGCCTGCCATCCCGCCCGGGACCTCCTGGTCTTCGGATACCGGGACGGCTGCATCCTGCGCGGCGGGCTCGAGGACGTCCCGATCGAGGAGGTCCGTCCGCCCTCGGGAAGCGCCGTGGCGGCTCTGATCTGGTCGCCCGACGGCCGGTGGCTGGCCGCTGCGATGGAGGACGGCCGGCTTGAGTTTCGGCGCGCGCGGGCCGCTGGGCTGCTGGAACGCCTGATGCGGCGCCTGCTGCCGCGGGCCGCCTGACGGCGCCCCGCGGCCCCGCGGCTACCGCGCTCCGGGATCGGACCGCCGCCTCTGCCGGAGCCGCTTTGCGCCCAGCTTGGCCTTGCGCTTGTTGGACCGGATCCGGGTCGTCGTCCGCTTCATCTCCGTCTCCTTCCGTGCCGATGCCGATTGGCTCCGGGCAGGGACAACATCCCTGGCGGGCTGTCGTCGCGCGCCCGGACACTGCGGCGAGGGTACCCGGCAAAAAGGATCACAACAGTTTGCGGGACATTCGCCGCTTTCCCGGGGCGCAGGGTTTCCCTGCGGTTGCGGCCGGCACGCCCTGGCGCAGCGCGGAGCGTCGGGGCTCCGGCGCAGAACCCGCGGGAGTTTAGGTAATATCTCATTAACCATGCGCCGACACCCTCGCATTGCCTACGGCGAACGGCGGGCCTGCCCGTCCATCACGCAACGAGGAAAAGTTCAATGACGCTCAGCCTCCCCTTCTCGAACGCTGCACCGACCCGCACCATCTGGGTCTCTCCGGATGGGAACAACGGAAACAGCGGCGCCGAGGGATCGCCCCTCAGGACCATCCAGGAGGCCGTGAACCAGGCCAAGGGCCACCCGGGCACCGCCATCATGGTGAAGGCCGGCACGTATCACGAGAACCTGAAGCTGAACGGGCTGCACGGGACCAAGGAGGCGCCGATCGAGCTGATCTCGGCGGACGGCCCGCAGGCCGCGAAGATCGTCGGTGGCCCGGACGCCGCGACGATCACCGGCTACGGCATCAGCCACGTCGGCATCTACGACTTCCACGTGGTCTCCAACACCAGCAGCGGCGACATCGGCGGCTTCAAGCTCTGGGGCCCCTGGAGCGCCCCCGCCACCGGACTGGCGATCGCCGGTAACCTGATCACCGGCAAGGGCCAGGACGGCTTCAAGCTGTTCAACGGCGCCAAGGACTGCCTGATCGTCGGCAACACCATCAACGGCACCTGGCGGCAGGAGGCCATCGACAACGTCTCCATCGAGGACGTCACCTACGCCTTCAACACGATCCGCGGCAGCTTCGGCTACACCGGCCTGACGGTGAAGACGGGCTCGCGCGACGTGCAGATCGTCGGAAACGACATCGACGGCAAGGGCGGCACCGGCCTGTTCATCGGCGGCTTCGGCAACTCGCACGCGACCGGAGTGCGGTCCTTCGACGCCAAGGAGTGGGGCGGCTACGACGCCGCGCGGGTGCATGCCCACGGCAATGTCATCGGCGACGGGCATTCGACCAGCGTCAGCTTCATCGGCGCCAGGGACTCGGTGCTCGCGAGCAACCAGCTCGCCGGCGCCGTCAGGTCGGTGAACCACCGCGAGGAGGGCAGGGGGCTCTTCGACTACGGCTCCCACGACAACCAGATCCTGAACAATTCGGTCGAGAAGGAGGGCTTCTTCAAGCCCAAGGCCGGCCAGGACAAGGGCTACGTCGTCAGCGGGAACACGGTCGGCGGCGGCGCGCCCGACGCCGGGACCGATGCCGCGCTGGCCAAGGCCGCCCACGCGGCGCTGGTGTTCAACCAGCAGCTTCCGCCGGAGCTGGCCTCAATCATCGTCGCTCCGGCGGCGGTCGTGGATCCCGCTGCGGTGAATCTCGGCATCGCGCAGGTGGCGCAGCCGGCGTTCCTTCCGGCCGTCGAGCCGGCGGCGACGGTGGAGCCCCTGGCCCCGGCGCCGATGCCGGCGCTGGCAATGGACGTGTCCTTGACCGACGCCGTGCCGGCCGCCGGCGAGATGGCGTGGCAGGACAGCTACGTCTCCGCGTCCTGACGGCGACGCAAGGGCCGCTCCGGGTCTCCGGAGCCGCCCTTGCGCAGGTGCCTGCGCCGCGGCTCAGGGCGTGCGGAACTGCGGGTCCACGGGGACCTGCAGCGCGAAGGCAAGCCGGTTGGTCTCGTTCGCCATGCCGACGACGGCCATCAACTCGCCCCACATCTCCTCGGTCATCCCGGCCTTGCGGGCCGCGGCGCCGTGCGAGGCGATGCAGTAGGAGCAGCCGTTGGTGATGCTGACGGCCAGGTACAGCATCTCCTTCACGGCGGGGTCCAGCGCTCCGGGCGCCATCACCGCCTTCAGGCTCTCCCAGGTGCGCGCCAGCGTCGGCGGGTGCGCGGCGAGAGCCTTCCAGAAGTTGTTCACGTCCGCGACGCCGCGGGTGCGCATGATGTCGTCGAAGACCGCGCGCACCTCCGGTGTCGCTTCCGCATACTCCATCAGCTTCGTCATCGCAGCTTCCGTTCCTTGCCGATGCGTGCTCAGACCAGGGCGATCAGCCGGCTCGGGCCGCCGGTCGCGCCCTTGATCTTCGGCCCGCCGACGACGAGCGTCGCCCCCGAGGCGGGAACCTGGTCGAGATTGGCCACGCCTTCGAGACCCCAGCGGCCGCCGCCCAGCCATGTGAGATGGAAGGCGAAGTCCTTCGAGGCGCCATGGTCCAGGGACAGCGTGTCCACGGCCACGCCGGATACGTTGCGGCCGAGCAGCGCCCGCGCGACCTCGGGATGGAAGCCCGGGAAATGCATGACGCCGGCCCCGTCCGCGTTGCGGAATTTGGGGCCGCTGACATGCTTGTCCCAGCCCGAGCGCATGGCGACGCAGGCGCCGGCCGGCAGGGCGCCGTGCTCGCGCTCGTAGGCCGCGATGTCTTCGACCCTCACCTGGTAGTCGGGGTTCGAGGCGGCCTTCGCGGTGACGTCGATGACGGCCAGCGGAACCACCAGCTTGTCCACGCCGAGCGCGTCGGCGGAAAGTCCGTCCTTGGTGAAGTGGAGCGGGGCGTCCATGTGGGTCCCGGTATGCTCCTCGATGACCCATTCATTCAGGTTGTAGCCGTCCTTGGCGAGGTCGTACTTCTTCTTCACCGCAATGCCGGGCGTGCCGCCGAACGTCGGGAAGTCCGGCCCGAGCGGGTGAGTGAGGTCGACCGCCCGCTCGAAGCGCATGGGGGCGGCGACGGCCGCCGAAGTGACGGGCAGCGTCGCGACGCCGGCCACCGCGGCGGCGCCACCGAAGAAGGTGCGACGCGACAGGCGGCGGGCGAGGGCTTCCTGGCAACCTGGAACGCACATGGCAGTTCTCCTTTGCGGACAAGCACAGGGATCCTATCGCGGCAGGCGAGTTGCCGCGACGTTCCTATCGCGCAGCGACCCTTGCCGTACCGGATGACCGTTTCATGTGCCGGACGGTTACATCTGAAACCGGAGGCCCGCGCGAGGGTGCCTGAAGCGGTTCGCGGTCAGGAGGTGCCTTCGCGCGCGGCGAGGTCGGCGTGCATGATCTCCTCGACCGCGCCGCCGTTCCCGACCAGGAATACCCGGTCGGCGTTCCGGATCGTCGCGAGCCGGTGCGCGATGACGAGCGTCGTCCGGCCCTTGGAGAGATCCACCAGGGACTGCTGGATCTCCCGCTCGGTCCTGGTGTCCAGCGCCGACGTGGCTTCGTCCAGGATCAGGATCGGCGGGTTCTTCAGGAACATGCGCGCGATCGTCAGGCGCTGCTTCTGCCCGCCCGACAGCTTGATCCCGCGCTCGCCGATTATCGTGTCGAGCCCCTCGGGAAGGGAATCGATCAGCGTGTCCAGGCGCGCGCGCCGCGCAGCCTCCCGGATCTCGTCCTCGCGCGCCTCCAGCCGGCCATAGGCGATGTTTTCGCGGATCGTGCCGCCGAACAGGAACACGTCCTGCTGGACGACGCCGATCTGCCGGCGCAGCGAGGCCAGCGTCATGGCGCGGATGTCGATGCCGTCGATCGTGATGGCGCCGCCCTGGACGTCGTAGAAGCGCGGCAGCAGCGAGCAGATCGTCGTCTTGCCGGCCCCTGACGGGCCGACGAAGGCGACCGTCGTTCCGGCCTCGATGGCGAGGTCGACGTCCTTGAGCACCGGGCGCCCGGAGTCGTAGCCGAAGGCCACGCCGGCATAGCGGATGTCGCCGCGCAGCCGCGGGGCCGGCTTCGCGTCCGGGGTGTCCTTGATGTCGGGCTGCGTGTCCAGCAGCGCGAGGTACCGGCGGAAGCCGGCGATCCCGCGGGGATAGGTCTCGATGACGGCGTTGAGCTTCTCGATGGGCCGGAAGAACACGTTGACCAGGATCAGGCAGGCGAAGAACCCGCCATGGCTGAGCTCGCCCGCCAGCACGAAATGCGCGCCCGCCAGCATGACGACGATCAGGATCAGCCGCATGCTCATGTAGCTCAGCGTCGTCGAGAAGGCCATGATCCGGTAGGCCTCCAGCTTGGTCCGGCGGTACTTGTCGTTGTCCTGCGCGAACAGCCGGCGCTCGTGCTCCTCGTTGGTGAAGGCCTGCACGACCCGCATCCCGCCGACATTCTCCTCGATGCGGACGTTGAAGTCGCCGACGCGCGAATAGAGCGCCTGCCAGTTGCGCGTCATGCGCCCGCCATAGCGGCTGGTCAGCCAGACCACGATGGGGACGATCGTCGCGGTGATCAGGGCCAGCGGCGTGTGCACCATCAGCATCAGGACGAAGGCGCCGACGAAGGTCATCACCGAGATCAGCAGATCCTCGGGACCGTGATGGGCGACCTCTCCGATCTCCTCGAGGTCGCGGGTCACGCGCCCTACCAGGTGTCCGGTCTTGTTGTTGTCGTAGAAACTGAAGGAGAGCTTCTGCAGATGGTCGAAGCTCTTCCGGCGCATCTCCGTCTCGATGTTGATGCCGAGCTTGTGGCCCCAATAGACCACCACGGCCATAACCCCCGCATTGGCGGCGTAGATCGCCAGCAGGCCGACCGAGGCCATCACGATCAGCGGCCAGTCCTCGGTGGGCAGGAGCTCGTCCACGAAGGACCGGACGGCCATCGGGAAGCCGAGTTCCAGCAGACCGGACAGGATCGCGCAGGAGATCGTGAGGATCAGCAGGCCCTTGTGCGGGCGGTAGTAGGCGAGGAAACGACGGATCATGCTTTCAATCTCGACGGTCGCGGCGGCGGTCGAGCCCGGTGCCGGGCGCTAGCGTGAACGGGGGCCGGTCCGGCCGAGCAGCCAGACCAGGTAGGGTCCGGCCAGCAGCGAGGCGAACAGGCCGAGCGGCAGTTGATACGGGAAAGCGGCCGTCCGCGCGAGCCAGTCGGACATCACCATCAGCCCGATGCCGATCAGGATCGCGCCGCCGGTCTGCGCCGCCGGCCGCCCGAGCCCGAGAAGCCGCGCCAGGTGGGGGGCGATCAGCCCGACGAAGCTCAGCGGCCCCACGACCAGCGCGGCCGTCGCGGTGAGCAGTGCGGCAAGCACCACCAGGATGGTGCGGCATCGGTGCACGGGCAGGCCGACGGCGCGCGCCGTCTCGTCCCCCAGCGGCAGGACGGTCAGCCAGCGCACCATGAAGGGCAGGGGCGCCAGCAGGACTGCGGCCGTCCCGAGGCACAGCCAGGCCTTGGCCGGGGTCGCGTCGTTGGTGGACCCGCTGAGCCAGCGCAGAAGCTGGAAAGCCTGCGGTGAACCGGTTGCGATGACGGCCGTCAGCACGGCGCTGCACAGCGCGCCCGCGGCGATGCCCGCCATCAGCAGCCGCTCGGCCCCGAAGCCGGGACGCCGGGACAGCACCAGGATGCCTGCCAGGACGGCGACGGCCCCGGCCGCGGATGCTGCCAGCTCGATCGCGAAACCGGGGGCCGACAGCGCGAACAGCGCCACCGCCAGGCCGACGCCGGCCCCAGTGCCGACGCCCAGGACTTCGGGCCCTGCAAGCGGATTCCCGGTCACCCGCTGCAGCACGGTCCCCGCCGCGGCCAGCATGGCGCCCGCGGCGGCCGCGACGGCCACCCGCGGCCCGCGCCAGCCGAGCAGGTCGGCCAGTAGCGGCCCGCCCGCCAGCGTCCAACCTTCGGGACCGCGGCCCAGGGCCAGCGCCAGGGCCGCCGCTGCCAGCGCGAGGGCGCCGAGAAGGGCGATCATCCCCGCGGGGTTGCGGGCCCGCCGCACCGGGGCTGGCCGCGCATCGAACCTGGGCCATTCGAACATCCGGGCACGCAGGAGCAGCCAGAGCAGCAGCGGCCCCCCCAGCAGCGCCGTGGCGGCGCCCGTCGGCACCCTTTCTCCCCCCACCCCGGCAAGAAGCTGGACGAGCCCATCCGTCAGCCACAGCAGAAGCGCGCCGACCAGCGGGGCGGCGACCAGCTTCGCGCCCAGCCTGCGCACCCCGCCCAGGGAGGCCAGCGCCGGCGCCGCCAGGCCGACGAAGCCGATCACGCCGACCTCGGCGGTCACGCTGGCCGCCAGCCAGACCGCGATGCCGATCACTGCGAGCCGGGTCGCGACGGTCGCGACGCCCAGGCTGCGCGCGCGCGAATCGTCGAGACCCAGGATGGCGAGCGGCCGCAGCAGGAGCAGGGCCGCCGCGAAACCGAGCGCCAGCCGTCCGGCGATCGCGATGCACGGACCCCAGCTCTGCTGGGCCAGCGAGCCGCCGCCCCAGATGAAGAGCGAGAACATGTACTCGCCATTGGCGAGGATGAGAGCCGCGCTCGCCGTCGTGGCGGTCAGCGCCACCATCATGCCGGCCAGCGCCACGGCTACCGGCTCCAGCCCGCGGCGCCAGGTCAGCGCCAGGATCAGGCCGACCGCTCCCAGCCCGCCGGCGAGCGCCACGCCCTCGCGCGCAGCCTCCATCAGGCCGGGCGCGTGGAGCGTCGCGACCGTCAGTGCGAGCTGCGCGCCGGCGGAGACGCCGAGGGTCGATGGCTCGGCAACGGGATTGCGCAGCACGCGCTGAAGGAGCGCCCCCGCGAGACCCAGTGCCGCGCCGCAGACGATCGCCATAGCCATGCGCGGCAGCACGCTGTGAAACAGGATTACCTGCTCCAGCGCTTCCGCCTGCGCCCAGGTCCCCGATGCCCCGGCCACCGGGTCCGCGATGCGCAGGGCCGAAAGGCAGGCGGCGGCCAGCGTCAGCCCGCCCCAGAGGAGAAGCCGCCGCGGCATCGGCACCCCGCGCTCAGCCATGGCCTTGTCCGATCAGGCGCAGGGCGTCGGCCGCAAGTCGCGCGAATCGTGTCGCGGCTGGCAGGCCGCCGAAATGATTGATGGGCTCGATCACGCTCACCCGGCCGTCGCGGACCATCGGCAGCGCGTTCCAGAGGGCGCCGTCGAACAGCGTCCGACGTGCCTCGGGGGGGACGGGGCCGACCACCAGGACGCCGGCATCCGGCACCCCCGCCAGATGTTCGACGCCGAGCGGGGCCGCCGCCGCGTAGCTGGTGCTCGTCGTCCAGGCGTTCTCGAAGCCGAGCCGCCCGAGCACGTCCCCGAACATGCTGTCGGTGCCGAAGGCCCGGAAGTGACGCGCATCGCCGATGTTGATCACGAAGACCGGGCGGCGCGGGACGCCTTCCAGCGCCGCCCGGATGCGCGCGATCTCGCGGTCGGCGCGGGCGATGGCGTCCTGCGCCTGGGCGTCCCGGTCCAGCGCGCGAGCGAGGGTGAGCGTCGCCTCGGCCGCGCGCGCATAGGGTGGGACGCCGGGCCTGTACACGGTCAGGGACAGCAGCGGGGCAATGCGTTCCAGTGCGGCGCGCTGGCGCTCGTAAAAGTCGGAGATCAGGATCAGGTCCGGCTCCGCGAGGCGCAGCGCCTCGTAGTTCGGTGTGCCGCGCAGCCCGATATCCATGACCGCGTCCGGCACCTCGGGTTCCACCGCGATGCGGCGGAACTGGATCAGCTCCGTCGCGGCGACGGGCACGACGCCGATCGCCAGCGCGGTCTCCAGCGCGGCCCAGTCGATCGCGGCAATTCGCGGCTGGCCGGCCCGCGCCCGCGCGGGCAGCGCCATCACCGCGGCCGCCAGCCCCAGCGCCTGCCGCCGCGACAGGGGACGTCGCGACGGGGGGGGCGGCGATAGCGCGACGGATGGCCGCGCGCTCATTGCAGGAAGCCGATGGGCTCGCCCGTTGCCGGGTGGGGCACGATGCCCATGGCGATGCCGTAGAGGTCCGAGAGCACATCCGGCCTCATGATCGCCTCCGGGGCGCCCCGGGCGACCAGGCTGCCGCCGCGCAGCGCCAGGATTTCGTCGCACAGGCGCGCGGCCATGTTGATGTCGTGCAGGACGATGACGGCGCCGATCCCGCGCGCCCGGCTCAGCGCGCGCACGAGGTCCAGCATCTCGGCCTGGTGAGCGATGTCGAGGGCGGAGGTCGGCTCGTCCAGGAGCAGGCAGCGCGTATCCTGCGCCAGCATCATGGCGAGCCATGCGCGCTGACGCTCGCCGCCGGAAAGGGTGTCCACAAGCCGGTCGGCGAAGCGCTCGAGCCCGGTCTCGGCCAGGGCCTCGGCCACCTTGGCGGCGTCGTGCTCCCCAAAGCGGCCGAGCGCGCCATGCCAGGGAAAGCGTCCGAGCGTCACGAGCTCGCGCACGGTCATGCCTTCGGCGGGTGGCGTGAATTGCGGCATGTAGGCGACGGCGCGCGCGAGCGGCCGTGCGCCAAAGCCTGCCAGGTTCTGTCCCAGGAAGCGGATGCTGCCGGCGCTTGGCGGCTGCTGGCGGGCGAGGATTCGTACCAGCGTGCTCTTGCCGGACCCGTTGGGGCCGACGAGCCCGTAGATGCGCCCCTGTTCCAGGCGCAGCGACAGGCCCGGCAGGATGGTCTGCCGCCCGATGGCGAAGGCTACCCCGTCGAGCTCGTAAAGGGCCGGGGTCGGGCCGGACGCCCCGACCCCGGCCACGGTGCCGCTTACCACGTCATGTAGGCCTTGAGCCATGCTGTCCGCCCTTCGGCATAGCCGCAGGAGAACTGCGTCTGGCAGCTCGCCACGTACTCCTTGTCGAACAGGTTGTCGACGGTCAGGTCGACGCCCCATCCCTCCTTCTGGTAGCCCAGCCGGGCGTCGAACACCGTCGCGGACGGCACCTTCAGCGTGTTCTCGTTGTCGACCCAGGACGAGCCGACATGGCGCACGCCGCCGCCGACCACCACGCCGTCGAGCATCGGGTCGCGGAAGGTGTAGTCGAGCGACAGCGAGGCCTGGCGCTCGGGCACGATGAAGGGGGTGTTGCCGATCAGGCTGGGATTCGCGTCCTCGGTGATCTCCAGGTCGAAGGCCGTGAAGGCGGCGGTCGCCAGCAGGTTGCGGGTGACGTTCGCCTTCGCCTCGAACTCGACGCCGCGCGAATTGACCTCGCCAATCTGGGTCTCGGCGAGGAACGGGCCGGTCACCACGTTCTTCCGGGTCAGGTCGAAGGCTGCGAAGGTGAACAGCGCGTCCAGCCATGTCGGCCGGTACTTCACGCCCACCTCGTACTGCTTGCCGGTCTCCGGCTTGTAGACGCCGGCCACCAGCGACGATCCGAGCGTGGGATTGAAGAAGGTCGAGGTGCTGGCATAGGGGGTCAGGCCGTTGGCGAACTCGTAGGCGAGCCCGGCGCGGCCGCTCCACTTGCCGTCGGTCCCGTCGTAGGCCGGGTTGCCCTCGGCGCTGGTCGAGGCGCGGTCGTAGCGGCCGTTCAGCGTGACCAGCCAGCCCTGGCCGAAGCGGAGCTGGTCCTGCGCGTAGATGCCGACCTGATGCATGCGCAGGGTCTGGTCGATATAGGCCGAGCGCACGCCCTGCGGTGCGCCGTAGACGGGATTGGTCGCGCTGATCGGCGTCGCCGTGCCGGAGAGCTGGACCTGGTCCATGTCGAAGAACTTGTAATCGATGCCGACCAGCGCCGTGTGCTCGACGGGGCCGGTCTGGATCTTGGCCTGCACCTGGTTGTCGATCAGGAAGGTGTTGACCGTGGTCTCGTGCTCGAAGTTGATCCGCGACAGCAGGTTGTCCGGATCGGTCGGAACGGGCGAGAAGCCGGCATAGCCGAAGGGATAGAGGTTAACCTCGTGCACGTCGGAGTAGCCGTAGCGGGCGTTCTGGCGCACCGTCAGCCCGTTCTCGAAGACATGCTCGATCTCGTAGCCGACCGAGGCCTGCCGGCGCTCGTAGTCGTCGAGGTCGGGCTCGGTGAAGTTGGCGTCGCGCTCGATGCGGCCGAACGGCGCGTCGACGACCGTCCCGACATAGGGAAGGAAGGCGCCGCCGTTGTGCGTCTCGTCGATCGAGGTGAAGTTCGAGAGGAAGGTGAAGCTGGTGCTGCCGTTCGACCAGTTCAGGCTCGGCGAGATCGTGCCGCGGAAGCCGTCTTCGAAATCGGTGTAGCCGTCGCCGCCGGCGATCCGGCCGGTGAGCCGGTAGGACAGGTTGTCCGTCGCCTTGTCGCCGACGTCGAAGCCGAGCTCGCCCGTGCCGTTGGAGTTCACGCCGGTCTCGACGCGGCGCAGGCGCGTACCGTCAGGGCGCTTGCTGACGTAGTTGACGAGCCCGCCGGGGTTGCTGCCGCCGTAGAGAACCGAGGACGCGCCGCGCAGCACCTCGATCCGTTCCAGCGTATAGCTGTCCACGAACATCCCGCCGAAGCCGTAGCTGTAGAGCGGCAGCCCGTCCTGGAAGATGCCGGTCTGCGTCGCCTGGAAGCCGCGGATGAACAGCCAGTTGGTGTCACTGTCGGGACCGAAGGGCTGGGCGAAGACGCCGGCGGTATAGCGCAGCGCCTCGTCCGTCTTGCGCGCGCCCCGGTTGTCCATCTCCTCGCGTCCAACCACCGAAACGGACTGGGGAACTGCGTCGATGGGCGCGTCGGTCTTGGTGCCCGTCGCGGTGCGCTTGGCAACGTATCCCTGGACCGGGCTGGTCGCGGTTTCGCCGGCCCCGGTGGTGCCGACCACAAGCCGGTCAAGAACGACCGGTCCGTTCGCGTTCTGCGCATAAGACGCGGCAGACCAAAGCGCGGCCATGGCGGTGCTGCCCAGAAGGATCGATGCGCGAACGCTTCGGCGACTAACCGCCATGTCCTTGCCCCCGTGCTGGCTGTTCATCCCTTGGGACGGGATTGACTGTTGATGATCAGGCCGGACTTCTCCGGACGAGGGCTGTTAGCTAACATAACTTTCAAATGGTGGATTGAACCGTTTTTCGCTTCCTTGGATGATCTTTGTACATTGTGGGCGCCTGCACTCACGCGGCCCGGTTGCGCTGCCAGGCCGCCGGCGTCGTCCCGACCACCTGCCGGAAGACGCGCGTCAGATGCGCCTGATCGGAGAAGCCGGCCGCCGCCGCCGCCGCGGCGAGGGTCATTTCGGGCTTCTCCAGCAACGCCTTGGTCCGGTCGATTCGCGCCCGCATCTGCCACTTGTGCGGGGGCATGCCGGTGGAGGCCTTGAAGGCGGAGCAGAAGTAGGACTGGGACAGCCCGGTCAGCTCGGCCAGTTCCTGCAGCCGGATCGTCCGGCTGCAGTTGTCCTCGATGTACTCGATCGCGCGCTTGAGCTGGCGTGGCGGAAGGCGGCCGCGCCGGCGGCGCGTCAGCGGTCCGACGCGCAGGAGCGCCACCAGCATCGCCGAGATCAGGCTGTCGCCGTAGAGATCGTGGAGGCTGCCGGGCTCGACGCATTCCGCGGCGACCAGGCGGGCCAGGGTGGACAGGCGCTCGTCCGCGAATTTCAGCCGTGGGGTCTCGAGGGCCTCGGCATCGATCTCGTCGGAAAGCCGGCCGTGGAGCGCTGCCACGTCGATATGCAGGTCGAGATGACGGAGGCGCTGGATCTCCTCGACCCGCGCCCAGACCCGCAGCCCCGCCGGAACATAGGTCAGCGGCGCGCGATCCAGCGGGGCCGAGCTGCACGGCGGCGAGTCCGCGACGCGGATGCCGCCGGGCCCGTCCTGGTCCAGCACCACGACCAGGCGCGGCGCTTCGGAGACATACTCGCCACGTGCGCCGGGCGCGCAGGCAACGTCCCAGACATCGGCGATGACGCCGTCCCAGGCGCGCCAGCGGAGCTCGCCCAGGACGGTGATGCCTTCGATCGCGCTCTGCATTCTGGGATGGAACGTCGCCATCGAACCGCTTCCTGTCCCCCGATGCTCCGCCGCCCCGTCACGGGATGGTCGCGGCGGCCGGCCCGCTGCCGGCAACCTGCGACGCGTCTCCCGTATACGGTAGTCTGAGAATGCGAACAAGTCGCATTGATGCGGCACGGCATGCGTGACGCCATGCGCCGCGTCTCCCGGAATCCGGGTCCCGGATTCCGGGTGTCAGAGCGTCTTCAGCCCGGCGGCGCGGAACATGCCGTAGACCCGTTCGGTCAGATCCGCGGAGGGGGGCTGCGTGTCCCCCAGCCGATAAGGCAGGCCCAGGGCGCGCCATTTCGGCTCGCCCATCTTGTGGAAGGGCAGAACGTCCACGCGCTCCACATTGCCCAGTCCCGCCGCGAACTCGGCCAAGCCGGCGATCTCGTCGGCGTTGTCGGTCAGGCCGGGCACGAGAACGTAGCGCAGCCAGATCGGCTTTCCCATCAGCGACAGCCGCTCCGCGAATTCGAGCGTCGGGCGCAGCGTCGCGCCGGTCAGCGTGCGGTAGGTCGCCTCCCTGAAGGCCTTGATGTCCAGCAGCACCAGGTCTGTGTCCGCCAGCAGGGCGTCGTCGGCATGGCTGCCGAGGAAGCCCGAGGTGTCGAGCGCGGTGTGCAGCCCGAGCTCCTTGCAGCCCCGGAAGATCCGGGCGCAGAAGGCCGGCTGCACCAGCGGCTCGCCGCCGCTCAGCGTCACGCCGCCATGGCCGTGCCGCAGGAAGCCCGACAGCAACTCGATCTCCGCCAGGATCGAGGCCGCCGGGGTGCAGGTGCCGTCATGCATGTGGCGGGTGTCGGGGTTGTGGCAGTAGAGGCAGCGCAGCGGGCAGCCGGACAGGAACAGCACGTAACGCAGTCCCGGCCCGTCCACCGTGCTGCCGGTCTCGACCGAGTGCACCCAGCCCTCGCGCCCGTCATGGCATGCGTGCTGCGCGGCCGGGTGCGTGGTGGGGGCGGCGCACCCGGCCGCTCCTTCCGGAGCGGCCGGGACGACGCGGTGTCTTGGATCAATGCTGGCCATGGAAGGTCCGCGAGATTACGTCGAGCTGCTGCTCGCGCGTGAGCTTGATGAAGTTCACGGCATAGCCGGACACCCGGATCGTGAGCTGCGGGTACAGCTCCGGATGATCCATGGCGTGCAGCAGCGTCTGCCGGTCGAAGACGTTGACGTTGATGTGGTGGCCGCCCTGGGCGAAGTAGCCGTCCAGCATGCCGACGAGGTTCGGCGCCCGCTCGTCCTCGCCGCGCCCGAGTGCGCTCGGGACGATGGTGAAGGTGTAGGAGATGCCGTCCTGGGCATGGACGTAGGGCAGCTTCGCGACCGATGCCATGGAGGCCAGGGCCCCCTTGAGGTCACGGCGATGCATCGGGTTCGCGCCGGGCGCGAAGGGTTCGCCCGCCTTGCGGCCGTCCGGCGTGTTGCCGGTCTTCTTGCCGTAGACCACGTTGGAGGTGATGGTCAGGACCGACTGGGTCGGGACCGCCCCGCGATAGGCCTTCTGCTTGCGCAGCATGGCCATGAAGGTCTCGACGATCCACACGGCGATCGAATCCACGCGGTCGTCGTTGTTGCCGAAGGCCGGATATTCGCCCTCGATCACGAAATCCGTTGCGAGACCCGATGCGTCGCGGACCACCCTCACCCGGGCATGCCTGATCGCCGACAGGCTGTCCGCGACCACGCTCAGCCCGGCAATGCCGCAGGCCATGGTGCGCAGCACGTCGCGGTCGTGCAGCGCCATCTCCAGCCGCTCGTACATGTACTTGTCGTGCATGTAGTGGATGGCGTTCAGCGTGTTCATGTAGGCGCGCGCCAGCCACTCCATCATGGGCACGAATCGGGCCTTCACCTCCTCGTAGTCCAGGACCTCGCCCGTGATCGGTGCGAGGGCCGGGCCGACCTGCTCGCCGGAGACCTCGTCGCGCCCGCCGTTGATGGCGTAGAGCAGCGTCTTGGCAAGGTTGGCGCGCGCGCCGAAGAACTGCATCTGCTTGCCGATCCGCATGGCCGAGACGCAGCAGGCGATGCCGTAGTCGTCGCCCCAGAAGGGCCGCATGAGGTCGTCGTTCTCGTACTGGATCGAGCAGGTGCCGATCGAGGTCTCGGCGCAGAAGGTCTTAAACCCCTCGGGAAGGCGCTCGGACCACAGGACGGTGAGGTTCGGCTCGGGCGCGGGCCCCAGGTTGCGCAGCGTCTGCAGCAGGCGGAAGCTGCTTCTGGTGACGAGCGTCCTCCCGTCCAAGGCCATGCCGCCGAGGCACTCTGTCACCCAGGTCGGGTCGCCCGAGAAGAGCTGGTCGTATTCGGGGGTGCGCAGGAAGCGGACCAGCCGCAGCTTGATCACGAGCTGGTCGATCAGCTCCTGCGCCGCCGCCTCGTCGATGCGTCCCTCGCGCAGGTCGCGCTCCAGATAGATGTCCAGGAAGGTGGACACGCGGCCCAGCGACATGGCGGCGCCGTTCGCCTCCTTCACGGCGGCGAGATAGGCGAGATAGGTCCACTGCACGGCCTCCTGGGCCGTGGCCGCGGGACGGGTCACGTCGAACCCGTAGGTCCCGGCCATGGCGACCAAGTCGCCAAGCGCCGCGATCTGGTCCGCGATCTCCTCGCGCAGGCGGATCGTCTCCTCGTCCATGCGGTCGAGCTCGAGCGAGGCGAGCTGCGCCTTCTTGTCGGCGATCAGGAAATCGGCGCCATAGAGCGCCAGCCTGCGGTAGTCGCCGATGATGCGGCCGCGGCCGTAGGCGTCCGGAAGGCCCGTGATGACGCCTGACCTGCGGCAGCGCAGCATCTCGTCGGTGTAGACGTCGAAGACGCCGTCATTGTGCGTCTTGCGCAGCTTGGGGAACGTCTCCTCGATGCGCGGCGACGGGGTGAAGCCGTAGGCCTCCAGCCCGGACTTGACCATGCGCCATCCGCCGAAGGGCATGATGGAGCGCTTCAGGGGCCGGTCGGTCTGCAGCCCGACGATCACCTCCAGCGCGCGGTCGATATAGCCCGGCGGGTGGGAGGTGATCGAGGAGATGACCTCGGTATCGGCCTCGAGCACGCCGCCCTTGGACGCGCGCTCCTGCTTCAGCAGGTCGGCGACGCGGGTCCACAGGGCCTTCGTGCGCTCGCTGGGACCGGCTAGGAAGGCGGCGTCGCCCTCGTAGGGACGCAAGTTGCGCAGGATGAAGTCCCGGACGTCGACCTCGCGCCGCCAGGGGCCGGCGGCGAAGCCTCGCCACGGCTCGGGCGTCGCCGTCCGCACCGGCGGTTCGGCGACCTTCTGCGTCGACAGGGTGTCCATGGTCATGCCTTTCGCAAGGGGGGAGGAAGCCCGCTCCGGATCCCGCCGCGATCGCGGCTTCGGCGGAACGTGCCTCGGGTCCTGGCCGTTTCTTTGTCTCTTCTTGCGCCGCTTTTCGCGGGGGCGCCTTGACCGAGATCAACGGTTCTCCTCCGCCGCCGCGATCCGGACCTGCGGTGGCGCCTGCGGATGGTCCGGAGGCGGTTGCGGAGTGCCGTCTATGGCAAGCGAGAGGCTTGCAAACTTGCGCAGCGGGAGACTATACGGAAAGCTATAAAGACATGATTGTGTCAAATGACATCATCGAAAGCACGCGCAGGCACAGTTCGCCGGGAGTTCTCGGAAGAACTGTCAAAAGTCAGCCGGAAGTTGCGGACCTTGTTCGATGCAAGGGTGCGTGCGAACGGGCTGACCCTGGCGCGGGCGCGCACGCTCTTTCATCTCGCCGCGCGCGACGGGATGACGCAGCGTGAACTGGCCGAGGCGCTGGAAATCGAGGGGCCGACGCTCGTGCGCCTGCTGGATGGGCTGGAGCGGCAGGGCGCAATCGCGCGGCGGCCCGTCGACGGCGACCGCCGCGCCAACCAGATCTCCCTGACCGAGGCCGGGCGGACGCTGGCCGCCGAGGTCCAGCGCCTTGCCGACGATCTCCGCCAGGAGGTGCTTTCGGACATCGCCGAGGCCGACCTCGCCGCGACCACCGAGCTGCTCCGCCGGATCGCCCGCAAGGTCGAGGAGATGACCGCGCCCGGCGAGGTCGACTAGGCCGCCCCAACCATGCCGGCGCCCGGTCGGCTCCCAGGCGGCGCTTCGTGACGCATTCCGCGCTCGACCCGATGGAATGCCGCGGTGCAGCAACAACCGGCTGCCTGCCCTGTTGTGGACCTGCGTCCCAACTTGCCCCGGAGGCGGCCCATGCCGGATTGGAATGCGGTTCTCGGGCTCGAGGCCTACGATGTGGCGCGCCTGGACGGCGCCGACGAGGTCGGTGCCGTCCAGGCGGCCGTCGACGTCATGTGCCGCCGGAGCCCCGACCTGTCGCTGCGCGAGGCGGCGAAGCTGATCGCGCAGGCCCTGAACGAGCGCGAGACCGGTCATTGAGCGGCCAGCCTGCCCGGGCCCGGGGCCTGAGGGGCCGTTCGGGAATGGACCGAAGCGCCGGAACGCCGCTTCACGGATTGCGCTGAACGCGCTTCCTCATGGAACCGATCTGGTGCCGCCGGTCTTGCGCCATTCCACGCCCTCCGGGGGAGAGGGGCCGCACCAGCGTCCATGTCCAGGTGCGATCAATAACATATCTTTTCTTATGGTCGCCCTGCTGCTATAGTAAATCCCAGGGGCAGGACGACCTCCTGTTTTCAGTCTGTTTTGCGCTATGGTAGCTTTTCCAGTACGCCCCGGAGCCTTTCACCGGGAGGAAGTCGCCGACGCTTGGCGACCAAGTCATCGGAGGGCGATCGGGCAGACGCTGGTTCAGCCACCATTGTTGTCCTGCTTCGATCCGGCCGTAGGTGACGGCTTGACTGTTTCGTCGGCAGAACTCGATCAGGCGTAGCCATTTCTCCTGGGCGGCTCCCCTTTGTTCCGGGAGCGCAGCCCTTCGATGCGCGCGAATGGAATCTCTGTTCCACGGAGACGTGAATGGCGACGAGCTGGCCCACCGGGTCCGTCACTTCGCGCCCGGACGACCCGATCGCGAACCGCGCACCAAGGCTCCGTTGGAGACCAGGCGCGGAGTCGGCCGCGCGTGTCTCGGGAGACGTGCTTGCCTGCGTCATGGGCGGAATGAACATCGTGAGGCCGCTGGGGCTGGCAGGCATCTCCTGCGTCGCGGTCGCGCGGCCGGACAGTCCGACCGTGTCGTCCCGCTTCACGCGTGCGGCCCTGCTCTGTGAAGACGCCGCCGAGGATGCGGACAGGCTGGTCGAGGCGCTCCTGCGGTTCGGTTCCGCGCTGCCCGAGCATCCCGTCCTCTTCTATGAGGAGGACCTGCAGATGGTCCTGGTGTCGCGGTACCGGGACCGGCTGGCTCAGGCGTTCCGCTTCGTGATCGCCAACCGTTCCCTGATCGAGGATCTCGTGGACAAGGCGCGGTTCCAGGACCTTGCCGCGCGCCTGGATCTTCCCGTTCCGAAGGCGTTCCGGGTGGATCCGGCGGCAGGCCCGGCGCCGACGGACCTGAACCTGCACTTCCCCCTGATCGTCAAGCCGCTCACGCGCCGGGCGTCGTGGCAGGCGGTCGGGGGGCCGTACAAGGCGCTCGGCATCGCCTCGCGGCACATGCTTCTGGAGATGTGGCCGCGCTTCGCGGCAGCGGGAGAGGAACTCCTGATCCAGGAGATGATCCCCGGCCCCGAGACCGGCATCGAGAGCTATCACGTCTACGTGGATGAAGCGGGAGAGGTCGTCGGGGACTTCACCGGACGCAAGCTGCGCACCCGGCCCGCCGCTTTCGGACACAGCACCGCGCTGACCACCACGGACGCCCCGGACGTGGAGGCGCTGGGCCGTTCGCTGGTGCGCAGGCTCGGCCTGCGCGGCGTAGCGAAGTTCGACTTCAAGCGCGGACCGGACGGTCGGCTCCACCTGCTGGAGGTGAACCCCCGCTTCACGCTCTGGCATCATGTCGGGGCCGTCGCGGGCATGAACCTTCCGGCCCTGGTCTATGCCGACCTCGTCGGGCTGCCGCGTCCGCCCATGAGCCGCGCTCGAGCCGGCGTCAACTGGTGCCACGTGCTGAACGACTTCTCGGCGGCCAGGGCCAGCGGCATGTCGGTTCCGAAATGGCTGGCTTGGGCATGGCGCTGCGAGGCGAAATCGGCTGTGACCTGGGACGACCCGATGCCCGTCCTGCGGACCCTCTGGTTTCGATGCTTTCCTCTGCGGCCTGCGCCAGCCGGGCGGAGCGCACGTTGAGGATCGCGATCCTTTCCGACATCCACGCCAACCTCGATGCGCTTCGCGCCGTTCTCGCAGCGATCGCCGGGGAGGGGGTGGACCGCATCGTCTGCCTCGGAGACATCGTCGGGATCAACGCGCAGCCCGCGGAATGCGTGGCGCTCATCCAGGCCTGCGGGGCGGTCTGCGTGGCCGGCAACCACGACAGGGCCGTCGCGGGGCAGCTTTCGACGCGGGAGTTCGACGCGACCTCGGCACGCTCGATCTCCTGGACGCGCCGGCGTCTCGACCGCGGCGCCCTCGAGTTCCTGGCCGGTCTGCCGACGGAGCGCGTGGTGGAGGGCCGTCTTGTCGCAGTGCACGGCGCGCTGCACCCGGAGACCGGGCGCGAGACCGTGAGGCTGGACAACGACGGGCGGCGGCTGGCGAGCTTCCACGCCCTTGTGCGGCACCCGTCTGGAGCGCGCATCTGCGCCTTCGGGCACACGCACCACGTCGCCGTGTTCGAGTTCAGCAACGGGCTGGTCCGGGCCTGTCCCGGCGACGAGGTCCAGCTCCGCGGCGATGCCTTCTACCTCGTCAATCCCGGTACCGTGGGGCGGCCGCGCTCGGCGGAGCTGCGGGCGACGTGCCTGGTCCTGGACACGGGGCTGAACACTGTGAGGGTGCTGCGTGCGGAGTACGATGCGGCCAGGGCCTTCGATAGAACCAGGCAGGCAGGCCTTGCGCCGCGGCTGTCTTTCCTTCCCGCACCGGTGCGCGCGTCGCTGCGGCGGGGCGCCCTGGCCCTTGGTGTCTACGATCTCCTCAAGACGCTCTGAAGGAGGGCACAAGTCGGGCATGAGCCCGGGTGAAGGGAGTCCGGCGTGTTTTCGTTACCGGATGGCTTCGGCACCATGTTTTCATCCACGCCCGGGGCGCTCCCAGCGCGTCCAGGCGGCGGAGCGTTCGATTCCGAGGACCGATCCCGCCCCAAGGGAGGCGTGAGGACGGTCACGTTCGCATCTCCTCGGGATCTGGAGGATGTCCGGCCGACGGCCCCGACCCTCCGGGGCGAGCCGCCATGACCCGCGATCACGCGTTCGGCGCCCGGCATTGGGCCCCAGGCGGCCGGGGCCTCGTCTCGCGGCTGGCGAGGAGCGTGATCCGGCTCGGTGTCCGCGGAACCTTCGAGAACGCCGCAGCACTCGTCGAGGACGCGCTTTTCGACAGCATGTTCGGCATCGAGACCTCGGCCCCCGTCGGTCTGGCCGGCCTCAGGATCTCCAGCCCCAACAAGCTTCTGGGCGTCTCATACGTGCCGACGCGCGCGCGGGCCTTCCGGAAGCTGATGGACAGGCTGGACCTTCCGCAGGGGCGGGTCTTCGTCGATTTCGGGTGCGGCAAGGGTCGGACGCTCGTCATGGCCGCCGGCTATCGCTTCCGCAGGGTCGTCGGCGTGGAGTTCGCGCCTGAGCTGTGCGCCATCTGCAGGCGCAACATCGCCGCATTCCAGGCCCGCGGCCATGCGGAAGCCGCATTCGAGATCGTGGAGGGCGACGCCGCATCCTATCGGGTGCGGGCGGACGAGGACGTCTTCTTCTTCTTCAATCCCTTCCGCGGGCCGGTCATGGAATCCGTGCTGCGGAACATCGCGCTTTCACTGGAGGAGCGGCCCCGCCGCGTGTGGCTCATCGTCAACAACCCCGCGGACCTGGAGGCGACGTTCCGGTCCCGGGGCTGGCTGACGCGGATCGGCGAATACGCTTATGGAAGCTCGATCTTCCGGATCTACTCGAACGAGCGCGCCGGTCCTCTCTTCAAGCCGTAGGCGGACGCCTGCCAGGTTGGCGCGGAAGGCAGCGCCCGGGCAGGGTTCGAGCTAGAAGCGGATCAGGCCGATCTTCGCTCGGCTCCGCTTGGCCTCGGGCTTGGCGCCCGCGATGGCGCGGACGATCCGTTCCATGGTCGCATCCTCCGCCCCCGGCGCGATCGTGGCGACGACGGCGCTGACCGCCAGCAGCGGGAAGCGACGCTGCGCGCCGTCGCGGTCGCGGGCCTCGAACCAGCCGCGCTCGCGCGCCTCGGCGTCGTAGAGGCTCTCGGCGTCCGAACGGAAGCGGTCGAGCAGCTCGGCGACCTGGGCCAGCACCAGGCCCTCCTCCATGCCACTCGCCGCCAGGAAGAAGTCGTCGCCCCCGATATGGCCGGCGAAGCCGCCGAGGCCCACGGCCGCCACGCGGAGTCGTTCGGCGAACATCAGGATCGCGCGGTCGCCCTGGCGGAAGCCGAAGCTGTCGTTGAACGGCTTGAAGTTGTCGAAGTCGAAATAGACCAGCACGTGCGGGCGCTCGCGGTCGTCCAGGACGCTGCGTATATGCGCCTCGATCAGGTTGTTGCCGGGCAGCCGCGTCAGGGGGTTCTGGTCGGTCGCCAGCGCGATGCGCCGCTCGTGCATCAGGCGCACCAGCGA
The DNA here is from genome assembly GCF_017355985.1 of Arenibaculum pallidiluteum. Lineage (GTDB taxonomy): Bacteria > Pseudomonadota > Alphaproteobacteria > Azospirillales > Azospirillaceae > Arenibaculum > Arenibaculum pallidiluteum. Next base: position 108,807 of record NZ_JAFIQU010000013.1, on the reverse strand, counting down.
ATGGGCGCTCAGGAAGCCGACATACTCGCCGCCCTCGACGACGATGATGCCGTCTGAGACCGGCGTCTCGGAGAAGCTCTCGACGACGCGCTCGAGCGGCGTGTCGATGTCGCAGATCGGGCAGGGGACGACCACCGCCTCGAGCGTATTCGAGCGCGTCTTGTTGCGGAGCAGGTCGGGGCCGAAGGGCGCATAGATGAAGCGCTTGAGGTCGCGCTCGCGGATCACGCCCTGGGCGACGCCGTTGCGGTCCACCACCGGGACCACAGGCGGTGCGTCGAGGCTGCCGAAATACTCCAGCAGCGCCGCCTTCGGCTCGTCGATGCGCAGGGGCTCGAGGCGCTCCAGCAGCTCGGACAGGCGCTGGCGGGCGGGCGGAGTCTGACGCCTGTCCTCGCGGTTCAGGGCCTCGACGAGCGCCGAGGCGGTCGGCAGCGTCTCGCTCAGCCGCTCGGGGCGGCCGATCAGGTAGCCCTGCGCGAAGTCGCATCCGATGTCGCGGCAGGTATGGAACTCGGCCGCGGTCTCGATGCCCTCGGCAATCGTGGTGATGCCCAGCGCATGGGCGTAGCCGACGAGATAGCTGACGATGGCGCGCTTGCGCAGGTCGCGCTCGATGCCGTCCACGAAGTACCGGTCGATCTTCACGTAGTCCGGACGCGCCTCGTAGAGCATGCGCAGCCCGGCGAAGCCGACGCCGAAATCGTCCAGGGCGACGCCGATTCCGGCCCGGCGATATTCGGCCGCGGTCTTCTCGAGGCAGACGCCTTCCGCCAGGGTGTCGCGCTCGGAGATCTCCAGGGCCATCTGGATGCCGCGGGCCCTGGCGGCGCGGGCGGTGTCGGTCAGCAGGCCGGTCGTTCCCACCAGCCGCGCACCGACGTTCAGGAACAGCTTGAACGTGCCGGCGCCGGGAACTTCGGCGAAGGCGTCGATGGCCCGGCGGTGCAGCAGTGTCTCCACCTCGGGCAGGATGCCGCGGCCGAACGCTGTCTCGAACACGGCGAGGGGGCTGTCGAACTGCTGGGGATCCCAGCCGCGCAGCAGTGCCTCGTAGCCGATGATGCGGCCCGTGCGCATCTGCAGGACGGGCTGAAAGGCGTGGAAGAGACCGGCGGTCAGGTTCCGCGCGGCGAGCCAGCGGGCCGCCGCGGGCGTGCCCGACGCGCCGGCCTCGGACTGCGTCGGGCGCGAAGCATGGACCATCTGCATCATGACGCCGCTCCCGGATGGCTCGGCCGGGCGCAGGGCCAGGCACGGTCCGGAGTCCTAGCAAGAATTTTTTTCAACTTTGTGACGCATCGGCGTGAATCGGCGCCTTCCGGTTCTCCTGCGCCGACGCCGTGCCAAATTGTCGTGGTGCGGGGTGGCCGGACGGGCCCGTTGCTGTACTTTGGATCGGGAACCTGCCGCGAGCGGATGGGAAGGGAGCGATCTTGGGTGCCAAGGGGGCCTCGTTGATGGAGCCGGGTTTCCTCACTGGCGGCGGCGAGATGGGGGCGCGGATGCGCGCCCATGACTGGACGGGCTCACCCCTTGGCGATCCCGGCGGATGGCCGCTGTCGCTGCGCACCGCGGTCGGCCTCATGATCAATTCCAGGCACCCCATGTTCATCGCCTGGGGACCCGAACTCGCCTTTCTGTACAACGACGGCTATGTGCCGATCTTCGGGGCGAAGCATCCCGGGGCGCTCGGTCTGCCGTTCCACGAGATCTGGGCGGAGATCTGGGAGGATATCCGCCCGCTGGTCGAGCGCGCGCTGGCCGGCGAGCCGACCTGGTCGGACGACCTGCACCTGGTGATGGAGCGGAACGGCTACCCGGAGGACACCTGGTACACCTTCTCCTACTCGCCGATTCGCGACGAGAGCGGCGCCATCGGCGGCATGTTCTGCGCATGCCAGGAGACGACCTCCCGCGTACTGGCGGAACGGCGGGACGCCTTTCTCCTCCGGCTCGAGGACAGGCTCCGCGGGCTGGCCGACCCGGAGGAGATCGAGGCCGTCGCGGCCGAGGCGCTGGGCCGCAGCCTCGCCGCCAGCGGCGTGCACTACGCCGCGATCGACGGGGCCTCCCGCAGCGTGCGGGTGGTCTGCGAGTGGATCGAGGACCGGTCCGAGGGACGGTTGTCGCCCGGGAACAGCGGCACCGGCTTCGCGACGGGCCTGCGCAACATCCTCGACAACCTGCGCACGGGCCGTCCCGTTCTACGGACCGAAGGGCCTGGCGGCGCCCAGAGCGCGCTCGACGTCCCGCTGATCAAAGAGGGGCGCCTGCTCGGAGCCCTGTCCGTCACGCATGCCGGGCAGAGGCATTGGAACGGAGCCGAGATCCGCCTCGTCGAGGCCGTTGCCGAGCGGACCTGGGCTGCGGTCGAGCGTGCCCGGGCGGAGGCGCAGGCCCGCGAGAGCGAGGCCCGCTTCCGCAACATGGCGGATCACGCACCCATGATGATGTGGGTCACGGAACCGGACGGATCGTGCAGCTATCTGAACCGCGGCTGGTACGAATTCACCGGGCAGGCGGAGGCGGAGGCGCTCGGCTTCGGCTGGCTGGAGGCAACCCATCCCGACGATCGTGCGGAAGCCGAGCGCATCTTCCGCGACGCCAACATTACCCAGCGGCCGTTCCGCCTTGAATACCGCCTGCGCGGCAGCGACGGCGCCTACCGCTGGGCGATCGACGCCGCGGCCCCGCGGTTCGGACCCGACGGCACGTTCCTTGGCTATGTCGGCTCAGTCATCGACATCGACGAGCGGCGCGAGGCGGAGGCCCGGCTGCAGGCCCTGACCAACGTGGTCCCGGCCTTCGTCTGGTTCGCGACTCCGGATGGCCAGCTCCATTACCTGAACGAGCGCTGGTATGCCTACACCGGCCAGAGACCCGACGATGCTCTGCCGGACGGCTGGGCGAAGGCGCTGCATCCCGACGATGCCGAGCGTACCCAGGGCATCTGGTCGGAGGCGCGAAGGCGCGGCGTCACCTACGAGGTCGAATGCCGATACCGGCGGCACGACGGCGAGCACCGGTGGTATGTCGCGCGCGCCGAGCCATTCCGGGATGCCGGCGGGAGCATCACCGCCTGGTTCGGAACCTCGATCGACATCCACGACCGCAAGATGGCCGAAGCGGCCCTGGCGGAGAGCCAGGAGCGTCTCGACCTTGCCGTGCGTGCCCATGGCATCGGGATCATCGACTGGTCGGTTCCGACCGGCCGCATCGTCTGGTCCGAGCAGGCGGAGCGCCTGTTCGGCCTGGAACCCGGCAGCTTCGGCGGCGACATCGCCTCCTGGGCCAGGCAGGTGCTGCCGGAGGACCTGCCCGCCATGCAGCTGCGCATGGCCGAGGCCATAGCGCGGCAGGACGAGCATCTCGACTTCGCGTTCCGGATCCGCCGCCGCGACGGCGAGATCCGCCATATCGAGGGTTCGTCCTTCTTCCTCTACGATTCGGAGGGCAGGGCGCAACGCATGGTCGGCACGAATGTCGACGTCACTGAACGCCGGCGCGCGGAGGAGCACCAGCGCGTCCTGATGAACGAGATCGATCATCGAGCCCGGAACCTCCTCGCCGTCGTCCAGTCGATCGTGAGGCAGACTCGGGCCGAGGGGGCCGAGGACTTCCGGCGGGCGGTGCTCGGCCGCCTGCAGATGCTGGCCCGCACCCATACCCTGCTCGCGGAGGGGCAATGGTCGGCGGCCCTCCTCCAGGACGTGGTCTCCGATGCACTCGATGCGCTCGGCCCCGGCGACAAGACCCGCATCGTCCTTTCCGGCCCCGAGGTGCCCCTGACGCCCAAGGCCGCCCAGGCCATCGCCCTGGTCATGCATGAGCTCGTCACGAACGCGGCGAAGCATGGCGCGCTGTCCACGTCGGAGGGGCGGATCGAAGTCTCGTGGAGCCTTGCGACGGAACCAGCCCGGATGCTGACCCTGGACTGGTGCGAAGCGGGAGGGCCGCGCGTGGAGCCGCCGAAGCGCCGCGGCTTCGGAACGAAGCTGATCGAGCTCAGCCTCGCCGCCGAGGTCGGGGGCGGAGCGGAGCTGGACTTTCGGCCCGAGGGGCTCCGGTGCCGGATCCAGCTACCGCTCGATGACCGCGCCTCGGCGGAGGCGCCCCGCCGATCCGCTTCGGGCGGGTGACCGGCCTGGACCGCGTCAGGCGCCGGGCCCGTGCGCGGGATCGTCGGCAACCGAAGGATCGTCGCGCCCGTTCATCGGCCATTAACTCGCAGAAACATAAAAAGGTATGTGGTTGGCGGCGTGATCCCAGAGTGCAGATGGACGGGAATATTAAAAAGGCGGAGCGGTACTGGAACAGGATTCGCGGGGACATGGCGGTGCCGCGCCGTGCGAGCCTGGATCCTCTCGATATCCCGGAGCTTCTGTCCTTCACGATCCTAGTGGATGTCCTCTCCGACCCCTTGGACTTCCGGTACCGCCTGGTGGGAACGGAGATGGAGTTCCTCTCCTCGGTCCGGCTGACGGGGCGGAAATTCTCCGAGATCCCTCACATTGAGAGGCGCGGCAAGCTCTGGGGCGATCATGAGACGGTCATCCGCACGCGAGCGCCGGTCGTCGGGACCGTCATGTATGGAGGCCCCGACAAGCATGTCAGGGCTGTCTGCCACGGCCTGTTTCCCCTCTCGACCACCGGAGAGGTCGTGGACAAGATCTGGTGCGTCGGCGAGGTGACCAGGGCCGGACTTCACGAGCGTGCGCAGGGGACCGGATTCTTCGGCGGGGTCTCGGTCGGCCCCGCCTTCGCGCCAAGAGGCCTCGACCGCGGCGCGTAGGCGACTGGGCGCCGCGTCGTCGGCTCATCGCTTCGGCGACGCGATCCTGCGGCGGTCCAGCTCCCCCATGAGGATCGCCTCCTTCAGGCTCAGCAACGGCGTCAGGTCCGCCGCCCGGCAGCTCGCGACCTGCTCCCGGGCGAGGTCGAGAGCCATCAACAGGTCCCTGTCGTCCAGGGTCCGGGCGGCGTCACGCAGGATGTTCTCCGGTGCCGTCATGGCGCATCCGTCGCTTGGTCGGCCGGGACTCTACCAATCGGGGCATTCGTATACCAGCGGCGACATGTCTCACTGAAGTGCGGGTAATATCCTGTCGGCGGCCCAGGCGATCTTGCCGCCGGCGATGGTTCCGGCGACGGTGGGAAGCGCCGCGCCGGCCCCGTCCGGGCGCTGCGACCGGCCGTCCTCGACCAGGACGATGTCCGCCCGCCACCCCGCCGCCAGGACCCCTCGGTCTCCGAGGCCGGCAGCCAGCGCCGGCCCCGACGACACCAGCCCCCAGGCCGCGCCGAGCGGCGCCGCGCCATCGCGCACCAGGGCGAAGGCGGCCTGAAGCAGCGAGGGATAGTAGTAGTCGGAGGTCAGGACGTCACAGAGGCCGAGCGCCACCGCCTCCCGTGCCGAGAGGCGTTCGGCATGGCTGCCGCCGCGCACGATGTTGGGTGCGCCCAGGATGATCGCATCGCCGTGCTCGCGCGCCGCGCGGGCGGTCGCGACGTCGACCGGGAACTCGCAGAGGCGGCAGCCGAGCGTGCGGTACCATTGCCTCATTTCGGGCGTTTCGTCGTCGTGCGAGGCCATGGGCACCGCGCCGGCGCGCGCCGCGGCAGCAAGATGGCGTACGGCCTTGGGAACGGCATCCCGCCGGCTCCGCACCCGGGCCAGGAGATCCGTGAACTCCTGCGCCGACAGGCCGGTTCGACCGAGATATGTGGTAAGGCTGCTGCCCTTGCGGATCTTGGCCGCGATCATGTCGACGTGGTCGTTGAAGGCCAGAAGGTCGACGCGGCCGGCCTCGATCCAGGACGCGACCCGGACCACCGCGTCGAGGTGGAAGGTCTCGAACCGCAGGTGCAGGCGCGTGTCGCAGGCGAGCATCGGCCGGGCACGCTGGAGGGCGGTCATGAAGTCCTCGGCAGCCTCGTCGCCGCGCAGACCGGGCTCCCATGACAGGGTCAGTCCGTGGAAGGCCGTCGTGATGCCGTTGGCGACGAGCTGCCGGTCGGTGTCGAGCAGCGCAAGCCCATGGTCGAAATGGACACCCGGCCGCGGCATCAGCTGCCGCTCGAAGGCGTCGCCGTGGAGATCGACGATGCCTGGGAGCACGAGCAGGCCGGACGCGTCCAGGATGCGGTCCGCCGCGGCCGACCCGGCCGGGCCGAGAATGCGGATGGCGGAGCGGTCGAAGAACACCGAGCAGTCCTGGAGCGCGCCGTCCTCGGTTAGGACTCGGCCGCCGCGGATTTCCGTCAGCACGGGAATGAACCTCTCAGGGCAGGAGATCACATGAGCCGCCGCCGGATCAGGGCGCTGCCCTGCTCGACGAGGACGACCAGGAGGAAGACGGCGAGGATGATGGTCGCCGCCAGATCGTAGGAGAAGAGGTCCATCGCGACCTTCAGCTCGATCCCGATCCCGCCGGCGCCGACAAGCCCGAGCACGACGGAGGAGCGGGTCGCCTTCTCCAGGTTGAACAGCGCCGTGTTCACGAAGGACGGCAGCGAGGCCGGGACCACGGCGCAGAAGACGATGCCCAGCCGCCCCGCGCCGAGGGCCCGGAGCGCCTCCTGGGGGCCCTTGTCGGCCTCCTCCATGGCCTCGGCGAAGAAGCGGCCGCAGAAGCCGACCGCGTCGACCATGATGGCGAGCGTTCCCGCAAAGGGGCCGAGGCCGACGGCGACGACGAACAGCAGCGCCCAGACCAGGTCCGGGACGGTCCGGAACACCGAGATCAGGCCCCGGGCGGCGAGATAGACCAGCGGGTGGGGGCTGTGGCTGCGCGTGGCGGCGATGGCGAGAGGGACGCTCAGAGCGACGCCCAGCACCGTTCCGACCAGCGCCATCTGGAAGGTTTCGAGCAGCGCCTGCCCGATGAAGGGCAACCGCGAGAGATCGAGCGGCCACATGCGCTCCAGGATGCGGCCGATGCTGGGGATGCCCTCGACGAGGTGCGTCAGCGACAGGCCGACGCCGTCGATGGCGGCCGCGAGCACGGCAAGCGCGGCGACCGCCGCGGCGAAGGCGCCGGGGCCGGGCCGCTCGAATCGGGGCGGGGCGGGGTGGCGGGGAACGGTCGGGGCTGCCGGTGCGACGGTGCTCATGGGGCCCTCAGGCGTAGAAGCCGCGGAGATCGGCCGCGTCGATCGCGTTCGCCGGAGCGTCCAGCGCGATCTTGCCTGCCCGCAGGGCGACCAGCCGGTCCGCATAGGCCAGGGCGTGATGGAGATTGTGGGAGGTGTAGAGCAGCGTCGTGCGCTGCCGGCGCATGAGGTCGACGAACAGCTCCATCACCTCCTCGCCGGCGGCAGGGTCGAGGCTCGCCACCGGCTCGTCGGCGATCACGAAGTCGGGCCGCTGCATCAGCGCCCGCGCGATGGCGACGCGCTGCGACTGGCCGCCGGAAAGGCTGTCGACGCGCTGGCGCGCCACATGGCACAGCCCGACCCGCTCCAGGCAGTGCATGGCCTCCTCGCGGACGGACGCGTGGGCAAGCCCCTGCAGCCAGACGCGCGGGCCGGCGCGGCGCGCCTGCGCGCCGTGGATCACGTTGGTCAGGGCGGACAGGCGCGGCACCAGGTTGTGCCGCTGGAAGACGAAGCCGACACGGGCCCGCAGCCGCCGGAGGCCGGCCGCGCGCAGCGCCATGACGTCCTGGTCCAGCAGGCTGAGGGATCCGGCCTCGGGCTCCACCAGCCGCAGGCAGCAGCGCAGCAGCGTGGACTTTCCGGCGCCGTTGGGCCCGATAAGGGCCACCGCCTGTCCGCGCCGGACGTGGAGATCCACGCCGTCGAGGATCCTGCGGCCGCCCAGGGACTTGGCAAGCCCCTTGGCCGCGAGGTCGACGGTCGCCGGTTCGCAGGCCACCGCCACTGGGATGTCGCGGCGCTCCGCCGCTGCCGCGCTCACCTCACTGCCCCACGAAGTCGGCGTATTCCGGGAAGCCGATCGTCGCATACATGGAGCGGACGTAGTTGTACTCGGCATCCGCGATGGTCGGCAGGAAGCGCCCGCCCTTGAACTTCTGGTTGTCCTCGCCGACCATCATCGCCTTGAGCAGCGCGTCCCCATGGGTCGTGAAGGCCTTGCGGACGGTGGCGACGGTGCTCTCGGGCACATGGGCGCCGGCCAGCAGCACGTCCGCAGGCAGGTCGCGGCCACGCGCGATCACGCGGAAGGCAGTGCCGGGATAGCTGGCCTCGGCCCGCTTCAGATGGGTGAAGTTCATGCCGACCGCAGCGATGTCGCCGCGGATCAGCGCCTCCATGGCGACGTTCCGGTTCACATGCATGGGCTGGTAGTCCCGGCCGGGGACGAGGCCCTGGTCGGCGAGGGTCTGGATCGGCCCGAGATGGGTCGAGGTCGAGCCCACATCGCCGAAGGCGACCTTGCGGCCCTTCAGGTCGGCCGGGAGCTGGTAGGGGCTGCCGGCCAGAACGACGATGTTCGAGAAATAGTCCGGCCGCGAGAAGCCCACGACCGGCGCGGCGTTGCCGCGCTTGCGAAAGACCACGTATTCCGCGGGGCCGGTCAGGACGAAGTCGATGCGCTTCGCGTTCATCGCCTCCACGGCGGCGGTCCGGCTGGTCACCGGGAAGAAGTCGACCTCCAGGCCCGTCGCTTGGCGGAGCACGCCGCTGAACTCGCCGAACTCGCGCTGGAGCTGCTCGAGTCCGGCCAGGTCGGTCACGGCGAAGCGGATCCGCTCGGCCGCCTGGGCGAGGGAGGCGGTGGCGGCAAGCATGATGCCGGCCGCAAGGCCGGCCGCTGCGCGAAGTTTCATGGTTGGACTCCCAGGACATTGGGGTGGGACAAGGGGGACTCGGAGGCGTTGCCGTCGATCTGGCCGAGCAGAAGGGCGGTGAAGCGGGAGATGCCGTCCTCCAGGCTGCCGGCGTTCCGAAGTACCAGGACGTCCGGGCCGTCGATTGCGCCCGCGTCGGCACGGGCGAGCCGCGCCGCGATGGCGGCCGCGTCCTCTCTGGCGCGCGCGTGCAGCCTGGCCGCGAGGATCTCGGCCGGCGCCGTGACGGCGACGACCCGCAGCGGTGCCAGGCGCCGGCGCGCCTCGGGGATCACGGCGCGCGAAACGTTGGCGACGACGGACCGGCCGGCCGCCAGGGCCTCGGCGGCGGATGCGGGAATGCCGTAGGCAAGGCCGTGGGCGCGCCAGGAGAGGCAGAAGGCGCCCTGCGCCTCGGCAGCCGCGAAGGCCGCCTCGGACATGGCCAGATGGTCCTCGCCGCCCGCCCCGGCAGGGCGCGTCACCACGCGGGCGGGCATCACGATCCGCGGGTCGCCGGCCAGCCGACGCCGGGCCCCGTCGATCAGGCTGTCCTTGCCGACCCCGCTGGGCCCCACGACAAGGAAGAGCAGGCCGCGCATGCCTCAGCCCCCGTGCTTCGTGACGAAGGCGGCCGCGTCGAGATCTCGGAAATCCTGCAGGCAGGCGCGCAGCCGGTCGTGGGACCAGTCCCACCAGGCGAGGGCCTCAAGACGCTCGGCGAGATCGCGGGGGAAGCGCGCCCGCAGGGGGCGCGCCGGGACGCCTGCCACCACCGTATAGGCGGGGACGTCCCTGGAGACGACGGCCCCTGCGCCGACCACCGACCCCGTGCCGATCGAGACGCCCGGCAGGACCACGGCGCCATGGCCGATCCAGACGTCATGTCCGATGGTGACCTTGTGGCGGCGCCGCCAGTCGAAGAAGCCTTCCTCGTCTTCCTCGGCCAGCCCGAACTGCCGCGCGCGGTAGGTGAAGTGATGCTGGCTCGCGCGCCAAGTCGGGTGGTTGCCGGGATTGATCCGCGTGAAGGCGGCGATGGAGCAGAACTTGCCGATCTCGGCATGGATGATGCTGCTGTCGTGGACGACGTAGCTGTAGTCGCCGAAATCCGTCTCCTCGACGGTCGTTCGCTCGCCGATCTCGGTGTACCGGCCGAGCCGGCTGTCGCACACGCTCGCACCAGGGTGCAGCAGCGGCTCCGGGCCGAGGGATGTGGCACTGGTGCTCAACTCCGCTCCTCCGGGCTTCCCGTCATGGCTGCCGCGCTTTCATAGAGACGTCTAGATGACCGACTGGTCGTTCGCCTTCGCGCCGGCCCCGATCCTGCGAGACCGAAGCATAAGGATCCCGTGTGACGGGTGTATTGCGCTTCGATAAAACTTTGAGTGTGCCTAGACTAATCTTTGAATTCGTCTATCAGCGCGCAAGTACAAAGAAAGAAAGGGGCTGGCACGCGGCGGCGTGCCAGCCCCTTTCTTCGCTGCGGATAGCATCAGCCTTCCAGAGGAACGCGGTCGATCAGGTCGAAGGGCTGGCCGGGGCCGGGCTGTCGGAACAGGGCGATCTCTGCCACCGGCATCGGCGTGCCGCACAGGGCGGCGGTGGCTTGCCTCAGATAAGGCTCGATCAGCGCCCGGTCCGCGTCCTCCAGGCGCCCGGTCAGGGTCAGGTGGAAGCGGAACGCGTCCAGGACGTAGGGATATCCCCAGGCCGCCAGCAACTCCTGCTGCCGCGGGGTGAGGCCGGCGGACAGCCGCTTCTCGAACTCGTCCCGCGTCGGCCGGGCGCGGAAGCGGTCCAGCTCGGTGACGCAGTGCGCCGCCAGCCCGTCCAGCGCGGCCGAGGGCTCGTCGGGCACCAGCGCCAGGAAGCTTCCGATCGCGCGAAGGGTCAGGCGGGGCCCTTCGAAGCGCCGCAGCGAGACCGCAAGATCCACCACCGCCGCGCGCAGATCCCCGGCCTGCCATCCGTCGGCAAGGCGCATGGGCGGCTTCAGCGTGCCGTGGAATCCGTAGAGCCGCGGTGATGCGGTCAGCGTCGCGAGCCGGCCGGGCTCCAGCCCCGGCACGGCGGGCTGGTCCAGCATCGCGCCGGTCTCGGGGTCCCGGCCGAGCCAGCGGCAGCCGAAGCGCCAGAGGTCGTGACCGGCAGGCGGGGCGTAATAGACGGCGTAGCGCTCTCCCATGGCGGCCTCAGACGACCCGACGCCCTTGGCGCCACACGGTCAGCGCCACGGGCAGGTCCGCGACGCGCCGCACCCGGACGAGATCGCCCCGCAGCCCGGGCGCGATGGCCCCGCGATCGTCCAGCCCCAGCATCCCCGCGATGTTGGCGGAGACCGTTGCGACCGCCGCCGGGAGGGACAGGCCATGGGTGTCGTGCAGGAGGAAGGCCGCATGGAGCAGGCTCAGCGGCACGTAGTCCGAGGACAGTCCGTCGAGCAGGCCGGCCGACGCCAGCTCCCCGGCGGAGACATTGCCGGAATGTGATCCGCCGCGCACGACGTTGGGCGCGCCCATCACTGTCTTCAGGCCGCGCGCCCGCGCATGGCGCGCCGCATCGAGCGTGGTCGGGAACTCCGAGATGGTGACCCCTTCCCCGACAGCCTCGTCAACATGGGCGGGGATCGTGTCGTCGTGACTCGCCAGGGTCAGGCCGCGCTCGCGCGCCATGTCGACGATGCGCCTGCGGTGCTCGACGGCGTAGCGCTGCTGCTCGGAGCTGCGCAGGGCGAGATGCGCCGCGAACTCCTCGTCCGTCCACTTCTTCTCCTTGTGGAACAGGCGGTACTTTGACAGCTCCGCCCATTGCCGCTGCCCCGGCGTATGGTCCATCAGCGATACCAGCCTGAGCAGCGGATGGTCGGCGAAGGGCTCGAAGATCTCGACCACCGCATGGTCGGACACCTCGCAGCGCATGTGCAGCAGGTGGTCGGCGCGCAGCAGGTCGCGCGAGCGGGCCTCGTCCACCGCCGCCACGGCGTCGCTGAGCATCTTGCGCCGGCCGCTGCCCTCCCGGTACTCGCCGACCGAGACCGCGTCGAGGACCGTGGTGATGCCGGCCCCGGCGACCTGCAGGTCGTGCCCGATGACCGCCGCCATGGGCGACGGCCAATGGGCGCCCGGGCGCGGCTGGAAGTGCTTTTCCAGGTTGTCCGTATGCAGCTCGATCAGGCCCGGAAGCAGGTAGTCGCCCTCCAGGTCGATGGCGGCCGGCAGAGCCGTCGCGGCGGAGGACAGGCCGCGGATCGTCCCGCCCGCAAGGACCAGCGTGCCGTGCACGACCTCGTCGTGGAGCACGAGGCGCGCATTGGTCAGGATCGTCTCGCCGCTCATGCTGCCGACCTCGTGCAGGCGCGGATGTCGAAGAGCCGGTCCGCCACCGCGGCGCGGACCTCGTCGTCGTGGAAGATGCCGACGATCGCCGTCCCGCGCGCCTTCGCCTCGCGGATCAGCTCGACCACGACCTGCCGGTTGGCGGCGTCGAGCGAGGCCGTCGGCTCGTCCAGGAGCAGGATCGGGTAGGGATGGACGAAGCCGCGGGCGACGTTCACCCGCTGCTGCTCCCCGCCGGAGAAGGTGGCGGGCGCCAGCGTCCACAGCCGTTCGGGGATGTTCAGCCGCTCCAGCAGGCGTCGCGCCGCGGTCCGCGCCGCCTCGGCGGGGGTGCCGCAGGCGATCGCGGGCTCGGCGACGATGTCGAGGGCGGGGACGCGGGGGATCACCCGCAGGAACTGGCTGACATAGCCGATCGTCGCGCGCCGGACCTCCAGGACCTGCCAGGGCTCGGCCGAAGCCAGGTCGACGGTGCCGCCGCCATGGGCGATGCGCACATGGCCCGCCTGCGGCTTGTAGTTGGCGTAGAGCGAGCGCAGCAGCGTCGACTTGCCGGTGCCCGAGGGGCCATGCAGGCAGACGCACTCGCCGGCGGCGACGTCCAGGTCCAGGTCCGCGAAGACCGGGATGCGGGCACCGCCCTGGGTGTGCAGGACGAAGGACTTGGTGAGGCCGCGGACCTCGATCATGGTCGTCATCTCCACTCCTCGCCGTTCAGACCTGCAGCACCGAGGATACCAGGAGCTGGGTATAGGGATGGTGGGGGTCGTCCAGCACCTGGTCGGTCAGGCCCGACTCCACGACCTCGCCGCGCCACATCACCATCAGCCGGTCCGCTAGCAGCCGGACCACCGCCAGGTCGTGGGTGACCACCACGGCCGCTACGCCGAGCTCGCGCACGAGGCCGCGCAGCAGGTCCAGGAGCCGCGCCTGGACCGAGACGTCGAGGCCGCCGGTCGGCTCGTCCATGAAGACGAGGCGCGGGCCCGTCACCAGGTTCCGGGCGATCTGCAGGCGCTGCTGCATGCCGCCCGAGAAGGTCCGCGGCAGGTCGTCGATGCGGCCGAGGTCCAGCTCGACCTTGCGCAGCCAGTCCTCCGCCTTGGCGCGGATGTGCCCGTAGTGCCGGTCGCCGACCGCCATCAGCCGCTCGCCCACATTGCCGCCGGCGCTGACGTCCATGCGCAGCCCGTCCCGGGGGTTCTGGTGGACGATGCCCCACTCGGTGCGGGCGAGCAGCCTGCGCTCGGGCTCGGACAGGGCATAGACGTCGACGAGGCCGCGGGAGCGGGTGGCGTACTCGACCGTGCCCGCATCCGGCCGTTGGCGGGCCGACAGGCAGCTCAGCAGGGTCGACTTTCCCGATCCCGATTCGCCCACGATCCCGATCACCTCGCCCGGGTGCAGGTCGAACGAGATCGACCGGCACGCCGTCACGGGGCCGAAGCGCTTCGTGAGCCCCGAGACCCGGAGCAGCGGGGTGGGGGCTGTGCGCACCGGGGCGGTCATCGCGCGGCTCCTCGGGGCTTGGCGGCAGCCGCGGTCGCCGCGTCGGCGCCAAGCCTGCCGGTATGGCCCCGGGCGCGCCGGGTGCCGCAATGGTCGGTATCCGAGCAGACGAACATGCGTCCGCCCCTGTCGTCCAGGATCACCTCGTCCAGGTAGCTGTCCCCGGCGCCGCAGAGCGCGCAGCATTCGTCCCAGCGCTGGATCGCGAAGGGATGGTCCTCGAAGTCGAGGCTCCGCACATCGGTGTAGGGTGGGACCGCGTAGATCCGCTTCTCCCGCCCCGCCCCGAAAAGTTGAACCGCCGGGTTGCCGCCCATCTTTGGGTTGTCGAACTTGGGGATGGGGGTCGGCGACATCACGTGGCGTCCGTTGACCATCACTGGATAGCTGTAGGTGGTCGCGATCCGCCCGAAGCGGGCGATGTCCTCGTACAGCCGGACATGCATCAGGCCGTACTCGGCATAGGCGTGCATCTTTCGCGTCTCGCCCTCGCGCGGCTCCAGCTTGCGCAGCGGCTCGGGCTGCGGGACCTGATAGACCAGGATCTGACCCTCGCGCAGGGGCTGCTCGGGAATGCGGTGCCGGGTCTGGATCACCGTGGCCTCGGCCGTGGCCTCGGTCGTCTCCACCGCGGCGACGCGGGCGAAGAAGCGGCGGATGCTCACGGCGTTGGTGGTGTCGTCCGCGCCCTGGTCGATCACCTTCAGTACGTCGTCCGGGCCGATGATGCTGGCCGTCACCTGGATGCCGCCCGTGCCCCAGCCGTAGGGCAGCGGCATCTCGCGGCTGCCGAAGGGCACCTGATAGCCCGGCACGGCCAGGGCCTTCAGCAGGCAGCGCCGGATCATGCGCTTGGTCTGCTCGTCGAGATAGGCGTAGTTGTAGCGGTCGGCGCCGTCGGGGTCGGAATCCCCGATGGCGGCCCGTGTGGTCTGCATGGGCTCGGCGGCCCCGATCCCGGATGTCATTCCGCGGCCTCCTTGCGGCGGGCGTCCCCGTGGTCGGCGCGCAGGCGGCGCACCAGCTCGAGCTCGGCCTGGAAATCCACGTAGTGCGGCAGCTTCAGGTGCTGGACGAAGCCCGAGGCCTCGACATTGTCGCTGTGGTAGAGGACGAACTCCTCGTCCTGTGCGGGGTAGCGCGCGGTCTCGTCGAGCTCGCGGCAGCGCAGCGCCCGGTCGACCAGGGCCATCGCCATGGCCTTGCGCTCGCAATGGCCGAAGGTCAGGCCGTAGCCGCGGGTGAACTGCGCCGGGCGCGAGGCCGACCCCGCGAACTGGTTGACCATCTGGCACTCGGTGACGGTGATCTCGCCGATGTCGATGGCGAAGCCGAGCTCCTCCGGGACGATCTCGACCGATACCTCGCCCAGCCGGATCTCGCCCGCGAAGGGATGGTTGCCGCCGAAGCCGCGCTGGGTCGAATAGCCCAGCGCCAGCAGGAAACCCTCGTCCCCGCGGGCGAGGTTCTGCAGGCGCTGGTCCCGGCCCGCCGGGAAGCTCAGCGGCTCGCGCGTCAGGTCGAATGGCTCAGGTTCCCCGGAGGCGGGGTCGCCGGCAGGCGTCTCCGGCTCCAGCAGGTCCTCGCCGCCGAGCACGTCGCAGACCCGCAGCATCGGGTGCGCGACCGGCTCCTCGGCCGGCTCCAGCGCTTCCGGCGGCGCGTCCGTCTCGGCCGCCAGCGCGAAGTCCAGCAGCCGGTGGGTGTAGTCGTAGGTGGGGCCGAGCACCTGGCCCCCCGGCAGGTCCTTGTACGTCGCGGAGACTCGCCGCCGGACGGCCATTGCGGCGGTGTCGATGGGCTCCGAGACCGCAAGGCGCGGCAGGGTTGTCCGGTAGGCACGCAGCAGGAAGACCGCTTCGACCAGGTCTCCGCGCGCCTGCTTGATGGCCAGCGCCACCAGCCCGCGGTCGTAGAGCGAGCCCTCGGTCATCACCCGGTCCACCGCCAGGCCGAGCTGCTGGTCGATCTGGCGCAGCGAGACCTCGGGCACCGACGGGTCGCCGCGGCGCTCCTCTGCCAGCAGCTTGTGGGAATTGAGGATGGCCTTCTCGCCACCCTTCACGGCGACATACATGGCATCACCCTTCGATGCGCGTGCCGCGCGGCAGGGCGACAAGCTTCCGGCCGCAGGTCAGCACGAGGTCGACCCCCATGGGATAGATCGCGTGATTGAGGGCCCAGGTCTCCGCGAACCACGGCGGCAGCCCCGTGACCACGAGGTCGAGCGTCCCGTCGATGCCCGGGCCCTGCAGCCGCAGCGTTTGCCCCTGGCCCTGGCCCTGGCCCTGGCTCAAGGCCTCCACCTGGATCACCACCGTGCAGGAGCGGTCGGGATACTGGTCGGTTCCCGGCGCGAAGCGGTCCAGCCGGGGCATCGCCGCGGGATCGGCGACCACGGCGAAGGCCGCCCCCTCCGGCGCGTCCGCCAGCGGCGCCCCGCAATGGAAGCGCAGCCAGGCGGCGACCGCCGGCCGGCCGGCCGCGCCATCGAGCCAGAGCGGCGTCTCCAGGTCGGCCAGCGTCAGGCAGAACGACGCGGTGGCCGCGTTCAGCGGCGCGGGTATCTCGGCGATCTCCGCGACCTCCTGGATGCGGCCGACATAGGAGAAGGCCGCGAGCAGGCGCCGGAAAGCAGCCTGGGCGTCCAGGACGGGATCCGCGAAGCCCGTCGCCAGGCGGCTGGTGTCGAAGCCGGTCTCGAAGGCTGCGGTCACCGTGGATTCTCCCCGCGCACCATGGTGAAGAACTCGACCCTGGTCGCATTGGCCTTGCGGCTGCGCTGCTCGCGCTCGGCCGCCCGCCGGTCAGCCAGGCGCCGTACGGCCTCCTGCGCGGGTCCGCGGCCGTCCGGCGTCTGCAGCAGTGCGTCGAATGCTGCGGCCAGCTCGGCGTGCCGGCGGTCCCGGCCCTTGACGTAGGCGTGCCCGGTCGCGACGGCTCCGAAGGCGGCATCGGCCAGGCGCAGCGCGCAGCGGGTGACCGCCATCTCGCCGAGATTGAATGCCTGCCCGGTGCCGCCCGCCCGGCCGCGCACCATCACCAGCCCCACCTCGGGACGGCGCAGCCATTCGTAGGAGGGCGGCCGGGGCAGGTCGCTCCATTCCGCTTCCAGCTCGGCGCGGCTGGCGCGGGCCAGGACCGCCATCCAGCGGCGCCGCGCCTCGTTTCCGGGCCCCTGCTCCGGCTCGGTGATGATTTCCGACATGCCGTCTCCGAATTCATCTAGACGTATACATGTTTCGGAGTATGAGAAGGGCCGCAGGTGATGTAAACCATCTCTTGGTGAAACTTGAATGACAGCGGGCGAGAGGCGGCATGGGGATCGGTCGGGGCAGCGGGGTGGCTCTCTGGCGCCAGATCGCCGAGACGCTCGAGGCCGACATCGCGCAACAGGTCTTCCCGCCCGGCGGGCGCCTCCCGACCGAGGAGGAGCTGGCCGCCCGGTTCGGCGTCAACCGGCACACGCTGCGTCGCGCGGTGGCCCAGCTTCAGGACCAAGGGCTCGTCCGGGTCGAGCAGGGCAGGGGCACCTTCGTGCAGGAGGGCGTGATCGACTATCCGCTGGGCCGGCGCACGCGCTTCAGCGAGATCATCCGCAGGCAGTCCCGCTCGGCTTCCGGCCATGCTTTGCGGACCGCGCATGTGCCCGCCGATTCGGCGGTCGCAAAGGCGCTCGGGATCGTGCCGGGCGAGATGGTGGCCCTGGTCGAGACGCTGAGCAGCGTCGACGGAGCGCCGCTCAGCCTCGCCATGCACCACTTCCCCGCGTCCCGATTCCCGGACCTGCTGGAGGTCTATGGGACGGAAGGCGGCATCACCGCGACCCTGACCCGCCTCGGCGTCGGCGACTACACGCGAAAGGTGACGCGGGTGACGGCAAGGCTTCCCGATGCCTACGAGATGCACCACCTGCGCCTGTCGCGGACGACGCCCGTGCTGGTGTCGGAGGCCGTGAACGTGGACGGCCGCGGACGGCCGGTCGAGTACGGTGTCTCCCGGTTCGCCGCGAACCGCGTCCAGATCGTCTTCGAGAGCTGAGAGGGCCGGCCGCTCAGGCGCCAGTCGCCGGGGCGGTGTCGCGGCTCAGGATCTCCGCCATTCTGGCCAGCATCTCGCCGGCGCGGAACGGCTTGTTCAGCCGGGCCGTGAACGGTCCCGACAGCGGCAGGTCCCGCTGGTCGGCATAGCCCGTCATCATCAGGATGGGAAGCGCCGGCGCCAGCGCCCTGATCCCGTGGGCGGTCTCATGGCCGTTCATGCCAGGCATGGCGTAGTCGACCAGCGCCAGGTCGAAGGGGAGCGAGGCGTTCTCCATCGCCTCGATGGCCGCGGCGCCGCCTTCGGCCTCGGTCACGCGGCAGCCTGCCTCGCGCAGCATGCCGGCGACCGCCCGGCGCACATCGTGGTCGTCGTCGACGAGGAGGACCGACCGGCCGCTCACGGAATCCGCCCAGGCGTCGCCGGCGGCCGCGGCGGCCGGGACCACGCCTTCGGCAGCCCTGAGCAGGTAGACCTCGACCCGCGTGCCGGCGCCTGGCTGGCTCTCGATCCTGATGCCGCCGCCGAGCTGCTTGACGATGCCCAGCACCTGCGGCAGGCCGAGCCCCGACCCCTTGCCGACCTCCTTGGTCGTGAAGAAGGGCTCGAAGACGCGCTCAAGCGTCTCGGGCGGGATCCCGGTGCCCGTGTCCGAGACCGAGATCCGGACGTACTCGCCCGTCGGCGGCGCCTCGGGCGCCTCCGAATCCTCAGCGGTGGCGTTCGCGGTCTCGATGGTCAGGGTGCCGCCGTCCGGCATGGCGTCGCGCGCGTTCAGCGCCAGATTCAGGACGACGAGCTCGAGCTGCGTCGCATCGGCGAGGGCGGGCCACAGATCCGCGCCCGGGTGCATCTCGATGCTGATCGTCGCGCCGAGGGTATGGCGCATCAGCCCGACGATCCCCTCCACCGAGGCGTTGACGTCGACCGGCTTGGGGTCCAGGCGCTGGCGCCGCGAGAAGGCCAGGAGCTGCGAGGTCAGCTTGGCGCCGCGCTCGGCTGCGTGCGTCGCATTCCCGATCAGGCGGCGCACCCGCTCGTCCGCGCCGTCGCCGAGCCTCCGGCCCAGGATCTCCAGGCTGCCCAGGATGGCCATCAGCAGGTTGTTGAAATCGTGGGCCAGCCCGCCGGTGAGCTGCCCGACAGCCTCCAGGCGCTGTGCCCGCGACAGGCGGGCCTCGGCCTTGCGGCGCTCCTCGATCTCGCCGAGAAGGCGCGCATTGGCGGTGGCAAGCTCGGCGGTCCTGGCGGCGACGCGCTCCTCCAGCGTCTCGTTCAGCCGCCGCAGCTCCGCGGCGGCGCGGTCCCGCTCGGCCTCACGCTCGGCGAGCGCCGCGGCGGCCCGGTCGATGGCCGTCCGGACCGCCTGGGTTTCCCGGAAGCTCCGAGCGAGGCGGTCCGTCCGGGGCTGGACGCCGTGGCCGAGCGCCTCGGCGTCCAGCGCCAGCGCCTCGACAGGGCGCGCGATGGAGCGGGCGACCGCGCCGGCAAGCGCGGCCCCGAGGACCAGGAGGAACCCTCCGGCGACCAGAAGCTGCAGCGCCGAGAGCCGCGCCGTGCGCGTCATCTCGCTGCGCGGTACGGCGACGACGAAGCTCCAGCCCGAGCCGGGAGAGCGGCTGAACGCCACGACCGTGGAGACGCCGTCCAGCGACGTGCTCTGGAAGACGCCCCGCTCCACGCCCTCGCGGACCCGCTTCACGACGTCCGGCGTTCCGGGGCTGCCAACGAAGCGTTCCGCCTCGCGGGTGCGCGCAACCACGATCCCGTTCTGATCGAGCACGGCGCCGACCCAGCTCGGGGGGAGGCCCTGCTCCGAGAGCAGGCGGTCGAATGCCTTGGACAGCGTGACGATGCTCAGGTGGAAGGTGCGCCCGCCTCTCTCGACCAGCAGCGAGGTGGCGAAGGTCGGCTGGCGCGCCAGCGTGCCCCTGAACAGGTGCGACACATGCGGGCGCTCGGTGCTGGCGCTGGCCCAGTAATCCTGGTTCTCGAGCTCCGGCAGTGCCGTTCCCCGCGGCAGGAGGGTGTTCACGACCTGCCGGCCGCGCTCCTCGAGCACGAACCAGCTCTCCGGGATCCGCACGGACCGGCGGGCCAGGCGATCGAGACCGTCCAGGTCGCCGCTGTCTAGGTGCGGGCTTGCGGCGAGCGCCCAGAGGGCTGCCTCCGCCTGCCCGAACTGGCGGTCCACCACGAGGGAGAGCGCTCGCGCCGTCTCGGCGAGGTGCCTCTCCATCTGCTCGCGGTCGCGGCCGTAGGCGGAGTAGAGCATGAACGCCGTCCCGACCAGGAACGGGACCAGCAGCGATACGACGAGAAGCAGCAGGCGCGACCGCAGCGAAGGCGGCCTCACAGAACTGGACTGCGGCACACCCGGAAGCTTCAAGTTTCCCGCCCTGGACGGTGGATCGCGGGCGGGGCGTTGCCCGCAATTCGCCCCAATTCCTAGCACAGGAAGGGCCCCTGCGCAGGAGCCTTGATGAGCCCGGTCCCGGCTTTTTCGGCCGGTGCGACGCCGGCGGCACCGGATCTGTCCCTTTGGGTCAAGTCACAGGTCACGCCGCGACAAGATTGGCTGGCTGGTTCACGCTACCATCGGTGTCATGAACAGTCGTGGACGCGGCCGAACCGGCCGCGGCATGGAGAGCCCGTCATGCACAAGGTCCTGGTCCTCTACCACCAGCCCAGGGATCCGGAGGCGTTCCGGCGCTACTATGCGGAGACGCACCTGCCCCTGGCGGCCAGGCTTCCGGGGCTGAGGGCCAGCCGTCACAGCTTTTCGGTCCAGGGCGTCGGCGCGCCCTCGCCCTATTTCTGCATCTGGGAAGGGGAGTTCGCCGACGAGGCCGCCATGGGCGCCGCCATGAGCTCCCCCGCGGGGCAGGCGGTCGCCGCCGACACCGCGAACTACGCGAGCGGCGGTTTCGTGATCCTGCACTATCCCGTCTAGCGCGCCGACCACCCGCAACAGGACAGCCCCACAGGAACCGCCATGTCCAGCCAAGACGACGCCTTCGCCGCCGGCCTCCAGGTGCGGCGCGACATGTTCGGCCCCGCCGGGGCCGACAAGCAGATCGAAGCCGCGACCGAATTCACCCGGCCCATGCAGGACTTGGTCACCCGCTATTGCTTCGGCGAGATCTGGGACCGCGAGCCGCTGGACCGCAAGACGCGCAGCATGCTGACGCTGGCGATGCTGACGGTCCTCAACCGGCCGAACCAGCTCAGGACCCATGTGCGCGGCGCCATCCAGAACGGCGTCTCCAAGGAGGAGATCCGCGAGGTCCTGCTGCACGCCATGATCTATGCCGGCGTCCCCGCCGGGGTGGACAGCATCCTGAACGCCCAGGACGTGCTCAAGGAGATGGGCCTTGAATGAGGCCCCGGAAGGGAAGGAAGGGACGGCCATGAGGGTTGGGTTCATCGGGATCGGCAACATGGGCTGGCCGATGGCGGCCAACATTGCCAAGGCGGGCCACGCGGTGACGGTCCATGACGGCTCGGCCGAGCGGATGGCGCGCTTCGTGGCCGAGCACGGGGGCCGTGCGGCGGAGACGCTCGCCGATCTCGGCGGCTGCGAGTTCGTCGTCACCATGCTGCCGACCGGCCAGATCGTGCGCGAGGTGCTGACCGGCGGCGCAGGGGGAGGCCTCGCGCCGCATCTGGGCGCGGGGACGGTGGTGATCGACATGAGCTCCTCGGACCCGCTGGGCACGCAGGAGCTCGGGGCGGCGCTGAAGGCGCGCGGCATCGCGCTGGTCGACGCGCCGGTGTCGGGGGGCGTGCCGCGGGCCGCGGCAGGCACCCTGGCGATCATGATCGGCGGCGACGACGCGGAGGCCATCGAGCGTGCCCGACCGCTGCTGCGGACCATGGGCGATCGGCTCTTCGACACCGGCCCGCTGGGATCCGGCCATGCCATGAAGGCGCTGAACAACTACTGCGCCGCGGCCGCCTACGCCGCGACGGCGGAGGCCCTGATCATCGGCGAGCGCTTCGGGCTGGCGCCCGAGACCATTGTCGAGATCGTGAACGCCTCGACCGGGCGCAGCTTCGTGTCGGAGCTGGTGATGAAGGAGCATGTGGTGACGGGGCGCTTCGCCACCGGCTTCCAGCTCGGGCTCCTGGCCAAGGACGTGAAGATCGCGGCCGACCTCGGCGAGGCACTGGGGATCGAGGCGCCGGTCTCGCGCCTGGTGCGCGAGCGCTGGTCGCTGGCCCGCGAGCGCGTCGGCGCCGAGCGCGACCATTCCGAGGCCATCCGCGGTTGGACCCAGGAGCCCGACCGGAAAGGCTGATCGGACCCAAGGCAGGAGGCAACCATGGATCAGACCGTTACCGATTTCGATCCCAGCCCCGCCGTCCGCGCCTTCCTGGCGCGCGCGCACGGGCATTTCATCGGCGGCAGGCTCGTCCCGGGCGGCGGCGCGGCGCTGCCGGTCTACAACCCGGCGACGGGCCAGGTGATCTCCGAGGTAGCCGACGGCACCGCCGCCGACGTGGACAGGGCGGTCGCCGCCGCCCGGGAGGCCTTCGAGAGCGAGGGGTGGCGGCGGATGCGCCCCGCCGACCGCGAGCGCATCCTGGTCCGGCTGGCCGAGCTGGTGGAGCGCGACGGCGAGACGCTGGCCGAGATCGAGACGCTGAACCAGGGCAAGTCGATCGCGCTGTCCAGGGGCGTCGAGGTCGGCCACTCGGTCGAGTTCATCCGCTACATGGCGGGATGGGCCACCAAGATCGAGGGTTCGACCCTCGACGTCTCGATCCCGTTTCCGCCGGGCGCTCAGTACCGCGCCATGACGCTGCGCGAGCCCGTCGGCGTGGTCGGCGCCATCATCCCCTGGAACTTCCCGCTGGTCATGGCGGCATGGAAGATCGCCCCGGCCCTGGCCTGCGGCTGCACGGTCGTCCTGAAGCCCGCCGAGGAGACGCCGCTGACGGCGCTGCGCCTGGCCGAGCTGTGCCTCGAGGCCGGCATCCCGCCGGGCGTGGTCAACGTGGTGACCGGGCGCGGCGAGACCACGGGCGCAGCCCTGGCCCGCCATCCCGGCATCGACAAGGTCGCCTTCACGGGATCGACCGAGGTCGGCAAGCTGATCGGCGAGGCCGCGGTGCGCAACATGACGCGCTTCTCGCTGGAGCTCGGGGGCAAGTCGCCGGTGATCGTCCTCGACGACGTGTCGCCCGACGTCGCGGCCGAGGGCGCCGCGGCCGCGATCTTCTTCAACCAAGGGCAGGTCTGCACGGCAGGCTCGCGCCTCTACGTCCAGTCCCGGATCTTCGACCAGGTGGTCGAGCGGCTGGCGGGCGCGGCGCAGGCCCTGCGCATCGGGCCCGGCTGGGACCCGGCGAACCAGATCAATCCGCTCGTCTCGCGCCGGCACAAGGAGCGGGTGACGGGCTACATCCGCAGCGGCGCCGAGGAAGGTGCCCGGATTCTGGCCGGCGGGGACGAATATGCGGGCGAGGGCTTCTTCGTCCGGCCGACCGTCCTCGTCGACGTCGATCACCGCATGAAGGTCGTCCGGGAGGAGATCTTCGGGCCGGTGATCGCAGCCATGCCCTTCGACGATCTGGACGAGGTCGCGCGCAAGGCGAACGATACGTCCTTCGGCCTGGGCGCAAGCATCTGGTCCAACGACCACCGCAAGATCATGGCGCTGGTCGGGAAGGTGAAGGCGGGCTCGGTCTGGGTCAACGCGCACAACCTCGTGGACGCGAACCTGCCCTTCGGTGGCTTCAAGCAGTCCGGCATCGGGCGGGAGATGGGCAGGGCGGCCCTGGATCTTTACACCGAAACCAAATCAGTATGCTTCGCCTACTGAACAATCGCGCCGCCGGACCGGTGGGCGGAAACGCCGTCTTGGGAGGACCAATGTCGTTCATCGGAAGAATCGCAAGCAGGCTCCTGGTCTCCGCCGCCGCGCTGGCGGCGGCCTGCGGCTCGGCCAGCGCCGCAACCGAGCTGACCATGTCGTCCTGGCTGCCGCCGGGATACTTCCTGGTCACCGACGCCATGAAGCCGTGGGCCGAGAGCATCGAGCGCGAGACCCAGGGACGCGTGAAGGTCACCATCCTGCCGGCACCGATCGGCAAGCCCGCCGGCGCCTTCGACGTCGCTCGCGAGGGCCAGGCCGACATCACCTACGGCATCCACGGCTACCAGCCCGGCCGCTTCGAACTCAGCAAGGCCGTCGAGATGCCGTTCGTCGGCGACAATGCCGAGGCGATCTCGGCGGCCTACTGGCGGATCTACAAGAAGCATTTCGAAAAGGCTGCCGAGCATCGCGGCGTCCAGGTCCTCGGCGTCTTCACCCATACGCCGGGCCACATCATGCATGCGACGCGCCCGATGGCCACGATTGATGACCTGCGCGGGCAGAAGATGCGCGTGGGTGGGGGCGTCGTGAACGACACGGCCCAGGCGCTGGGCATGAGCCCGCTGCTGCACCCGGCTTCCGAGGTCTACCAGATCCTGTCTAACGGGGTGGCGGACGGGGTGCTGTTCACGCTGGACAGCATCGAAGGCTTCAAGCTGACCAACGTGGTCAAGCACGTGACTGTGATCCCGGGCGGGCTGTACAACTCCTCCTTCTTCCTGGTGATGAACCAGGCGAAGTTCCGGGGGCTTCCGAAGGAGGACCAGGAGGCCGTCATGCGGGTCTCGGGCGAGGCGTTCTCGCGCCTGGCCGGGCGGGCCTTCGACAAGGCGAACGCCCGGGCCATGGACCACGTCAAGGCCAACAACATCCAGCTCGTCACCGCCTCGGACACCATGATCCAGGGCATCCGGGAGCGGACGGCGCCCATCGAGGCGAACTGGATACAGGCCGCCGCCAAGAAGGGTGTCGACGGCAAGGCCGTGCTGTCCGAGCTGCGCGCCGAGATCTCCGCGATCCAGGGTGGGGCCAAGTGAGCACGGGCGGCGGCGTCGCGCAGCGCATGATCTCGGTTATCGAGCTCGTGCTGCGCCTCGTCGTCGCCCTCATCCTGTTCGGGATGATGGCGCTGACGGTGGTGGATGTCGGCGGACGCTACTTCTTCAACCGGCCGCTTCTCGGGGCGTTCGAGGTGACCGAGGTGCTGCTGGGGATCATGGTCTTCTGCGGGCTTCCGCTGGTCTCGATCTCGCGCGAGCACATCACCGTGGACCTGCTGGACACGGCGGTTCCCGCGGCCCTGCGCAACCTGCGCGACGGCATCATCTCGCTGGTCTGCGCGGGCGCGATGGCGTTCATCGCGGCGCATCTCTGGACGAAGGCGGCCGACGCCGCCGAATACGGGGACTCGACGGCGACGCTGCTGCTGCCGCTCGCGCCCGTGATGTACCTGATGAGCGTGATGTGCGGGATCACGGCGCTGATCCTCGTGCTGCTCGGCATCGCCGAGTTCTTCTCGCCGCGCAAACCTTCCGACCAAGGCAGCACCCTCGGGGCGACATGACCGCGACACTTATCGGCTTCGCTGCCCTTCTCGTCCTGATGGGCCTGCGGGTGCCCATCGCCTTCGCGATGGGGCTGGTCGGCTATGTCGGCTTCGGCCTGCTGGTGAGCTGGACCGCCGCTGCGTCCATGGTGGCGACCACGGCCTATGAGACGGGGCTCACCTACAGCCTCGCTGTCGTGCCGCTGTTCATCCTGATGGGCAATCTGGTGACCCAGGCCGGCCTGTCGGGCGAGCTCTACGCCGCCTCCTACGCCCTGCTGGGCCATCGGCGGGGCGGCCTCGCCATGGCGACGGTGCTCGCCTGCGCGGGCTTCAGCTCGATCTGCGGCTCCAGCCTCGCCACGGCGGCGACCATGGCGAAGGTCTCCATGCCGTCCATGCGAAAGTACGGCTATTCCATGGAGCTGGCCACGGGCTCGATCGCCTCGGGCGGGACGCTCGGCATCCTGATTCCGCCCAGCGTCGTGATGATCATCTACGGGCTGATGACCGAGCAGGACATCGGCAAGCTGTTCGTCGCGGGGCTGCTGCCCGGCGCCGTGGCGGTGCTCTGCTATCTCGGCGCGATCGCCTTCGTGACCTGGCGCGATCCCAAGGCGGGCCCGCCGGGCGCGCGCATGAGCTGGCCGGAGCGGCTCCAGGCCTTCAAGGGCATCTGGGGGATCGTCACGCTGTTCCTCGTCGTGATCGGCGGCATCTACGGCGGCATCTTCACGCCCAACGAGGCGGCCGGCATCGGCGCCGCGGGCGCCCTGGCCTTCACGCTGCTGCGCGGGAAGATGACCTGGCGCATCCTGTTCAACGTCCTGGCCGAAAGCGCCCGGACCACCGCGATGATCTTCTCGATCCTGATCGGCGCGCTGGTCTTCTCGAACATGATCAACATGACCCAGGCGCCCACCGTCCTGACGGAATGGATCGTGGCCCAGGGCTTCTCGCCGATGCTCGTTATCTTCGTGATCGTCGGGATCTACTTCATCCTCGGCTGCCTGCTGGAAAGCCTGTCGATGATCCTGCTGACGGTCCCGGTCTTCTACCCCGTGATCGCGGCACTGGACTTCGGCGCCATGATGGATCCCCAGCTCGTGCTGATCTGGTTCGGCATCATCGTGGTCGTGGTGACGGAGATCAGCCTGATCACGCCGCCCGTGGGCCTGAACGTCTTCGTGATCCGCGCCGTCCTGCCGGAGGTGACCACCGGCACGATCTTCCGCGGCGTTACCCCGTTCTGGGTCGCCGACCTGATCCGGATCACGATCCTGATCCTGGTTCCCGGGATCTCGCTGCTGCTGCCATCCCTGATGCGATAGGCGGAGCGACCTGGGATCATCCAGCCGCGGGCATGATCTCATCGCGGCCACGGGCAGGCAGTAGTGAGATTCATGCACCGCACCAGCCAGGAGCAGGCGACATCCATCCGGTACCCGACGCGACGAATCTGCAATCAGCAGATCAGCCGGCTGCTGTGACGACAGGCACCACGGCTGGCGCCTGAAGGTATGTGGACGAGGCGACGACCCCTTCCGAGCCCGCCGGGATCGGGAGGGCAGGCGATGCCTCCTTCGTCGCCGAGGCAGATCCTCGAGTACCGGCCGGCGCATCGTCGGCCTGGCACTCTTCGGTCGGCTCCGCAGTCGGGAGGGTAGCGTCGGCATCAGCTACGCCTCGACGGGCTGCTGCGTTTTGCCCACACAGAGCCTGACCTCGCATTCGCGGCACCCTCCCGCCTGAGCTCCATGTTCACGATCGTGAACATCGCAACGAGGTCGTGTGCGCGCGGGTGAACAGATCCGATCCTGCGACGTGGTGATTCCGCGCTGATTCCCTTGGCTGCGGTCGGTCCGGGTCCGTTGGCACGCCCCTTGTAAGGGGAGCCGGCGAAAGGACCCGGATGATCACTTCAGTTCTCCTTCCGATCGGCCTCGGCGCCGCAGCCACGGTCGCTGCGATGGCGATGCCGCCGCGCCTCGCGATGCCGTTCGCAACCATGGTGGCTGCGGCCGCCTTCGTCCTGTTGCTGTGGGCCGTCCCCCAGGTCGCTGGCGGCGCAGCCATCACGGCATCCTTCTGGGGGGTGCCATCGCTGGGGATCACCGGCGGGCTGTCGCTCGATGGGCTGTCGCTGCTGTTCGCCTTGCTGATCACGGGCATTGGCGCTCTCGTGTTCCTCTACGCCGGCTCCTATCTGCACGACGACCCCAGACGGAGCCGGTTCGCTGCGATCGTCCTGATGTTCATGACGGCCATGCTCGGTGCCGTCATGGCGGACGACGTGGTCACGCTGTTCATCTTCTGGGAGCTGACCAGCCTCGCATCCTTCTTCCTGGTCGGGTTCGACCACGAGAAGGCGACCGCCCGCCGCGCGGCCCTTCAGGCCCTGCTGGTCACGGGCGGTGGCGGCCTGGCGCTGCTGGCTGGGTTGGTTCTGGTCGCCGCAGCGGCCGGAACAACGGCCATAAGCGGGATCATCGCGGCCCGTGAAGCGGTGCTCGCAGCGCCTGCGGCTGAAGCCGCGATGATCCTCGTCATCATCGGCTGCTTCGCCAAGTCCGCCCAAGTGCCTCTGCACTTCTGGCTGCCCAACGCGATGGCTGCGCCGACGCCGGTCAGCGCCTACCTGCACTCCGCCACCATGGTGAAGCTCGGCGTCTACCTGCTGGCCCGGCTCAACCCTGTCTACCTCGAGCATGATCTTTGGCAGGGGGTTCTCACCTGGTTCGGTCTCGCCACCGCCCTGACTGGAGCCTTCCTGGCCCTGCGCGAGACCGACTTGAAGCGGGTGCTGGCCTATACGACGGTGACCGGGCTCGGCACGCTCGTCATGCTGATCGGCATCCCGCCTGCGTTGTCCGCGACTGCTGCCATCGTCTTTCTCCTGGTCCATGCCTTCTACAAGGCGGCGCTGTTCCTGGTGGCCGGAATCGTCGATCACGAGACGGGAATGCGTGACGCATCGGCGCTTGGCGGTCTTGCCCGCGTCATGCCGATCACCGCCCTGGGCGCCGTCCTGGCGGCTTTGTCCATGGCCGGCCTGCCGCCTTTCGTAGGCTTCGTGGCCAAGGAGCTCGTCTACGAGGCCAAGCTCGAATCCGGCGATGCCGCCGGATTGCTGGTGGCAGGTGGGTTCCTGGTGAATGCCGCCATGGTGGCGATAGCGGGGGTGCTGTCCTTCCGCCTCTTCTTCGCCCGTCCGCGTCCAACGCCGAAAGCGCCTCACGATCCCGGGTGGGCGATGATGACCGGCCCGCTGGTCCTTGGCATCCTCGGGCTGCTGGCGGGTGGCATCCCCTCCCTCTTCGGCTCGTGGCTCGTCAATCCCGCGGCGGCGGCGCTGCTTGGCGAGTCCGTCCGCGTCGACCTAGCCCTTTGGCACGGCTTCAGTCCGCTGCTCGTGCTGAGCATCGCCACGGTCGCGATGGGCGTCGGCCTGTATCTCGCCTGGGAGCGGTTGGGCCTGGTCCTGCGCTCCCTCCGACAGCTCGATCGCTTCGGACCTGCCAGGGCCTACGACCGCGTCCTGGGGGCGCTGGTTCCGGCTGCCGCGCGGGTGACGGGCATGGTTCAGCACGGAAGTCTGCGCGACTATTTGCGTACGCTGTTCCTAGTCGCGAGCCTGGGTGCCCTGATCACGCTGGCCTTCCGCGGCGGCATTTCACTGCCCAGTGTCGAGGCGGGCTGGCCGGACCCGCGGATCTTCGTTCCCATTCTCCT
This sequence comes from Arenibaculum pallidiluteum, assembly GCF_017355985.1. Lineage (GTDB taxonomy): Bacteria > Pseudomonadota > Alphaproteobacteria > Azospirillales > Azospirillaceae > Arenibaculum > Arenibaculum pallidiluteum. The sequence goes on along the minus strand of NZ_JAFIQU010000013.1, from coordinate 79,964 downwards.
GATCGCAGGAGCGGTCGCGGCAGTCCTCGCGCGAACGCTGATCGCGGCGATCATGGCATCGGGCCTGGTCGGTTTTGCAACCGCCGTCCTGTTCCTGGTGAACGGTGCGCCGGATCTCGCCTTTACCCAGTTCGCGGTCGAGACGCTGTTCGTGGTGATCCTGGCTGCGACGCTGGTTCGTCTGCCGTTGCGCGGAAGGCTTCCGCGTTCGCCCCGCGACAGGTGGATCGACGCCTCCATCGCCGGCTGCGCGGGAGGAGCCATGACGCTGCTGCTGCTGGCCGTGCTGGCGACCCCCTTCGACCCGCGTCTTTCCGTGTGGTTCGGCGCGGAAAGCGTCCCTGCGGCCCACGGCCGTAACGTCGTCAACGTGATCCTCGTCGACTTCCGTGCCCTCGATACCCTCGGCGAGATCACCGTCCTGGCGCTGGCAGCCATTGCGGTTCTCGCCGTGCTGCGCTCGATCCGTGGGGAGACCAGAGCATGAAGCCGACGCTGATCCTTCGCAGCTCGTCGGCCCTGCTTCTCTGGTGCCTGGTCGCGGTTTCGGTTTACGTCCTGCTCCGTGGCCACAACGCCCCGGGCGGTGGCTTCATCGGAGGCCTCATCGCCGCGGCCGGGGTGGCGGTCTACGCCGTGTCGAGGGGCCGGGCGGCCGCACTGCGGATGCTGCGCCTGCATCCGGCGGCACTCTGTGGCCTTGGACTTCTCGTCGCGGCTGCGAGCGGTCTGCCCGCATTCCTGGATTCGGCCGCGGCCTACCTGACGCATCGCTGGTGGTTCCCCGATGTCGGCATCCAGCTGCCGCTTGGGACCCCGCTGCTCTTTGATCTCGGCGTGTACCTGACCGTGCTCGGAACGGTGACCGCCATGTTCCTGTCGCTTGTCGAAAAGTGAGCCCATGGAGATCGCGGTCGCACTTGCCACCGGAATCGTCACCGGCTGCTCGGTCTACCTGGTGCTGAGCCGTCACCTGATCCGGGTTGCCATAGGATTCGTCCTGTTCAGCACGGCTGCCAACATCGCCATCTTCCTGTCCGGCCGGCTCGGCCCGATGGCGCCGCCGGTGGTCGAGGCCGGAGCCGGCGCGCTCGCCGCGGACGCAGCCAATCCGCTTCCCCAGGCGTTGGTCCTGACCGCCATCGTGATCGGATTCGGCCTGGTCGCCTTCACGCTGGTCCTGCTGCTGAAAGGCTTCATCCGCCTCGGGACCGTCGATGCGGATGACCTGCGCGAGACCGACAGGCCCGACAATGCGCCCGCGGCAGTGCGCCCGGCCGAGCCCCGGCGGGAGGCCGCGTGATGCAGCCGCTCCTCGCATCACCGCTGCTGATCCCGCTCGCGACGGCGGCCATGACCGCTCTGCTGTGGAGCCGTCCGGTCGCCCAAAGGGTAGCCAGCGTTGCGGGCGCCGCGGCCCTGTCCATCGCCACCATTCTGCTTCTTCTCGAGGTTGCCGGCGGCCCGCCGCTGGTTGGACGCATGGGGAACTGGCCGGCGCCCTTCGGGATCGTCCTCGTCGTCGACACCTTCTCCGCGATCATGCTCGCAATCGCTGGACTAAAGGCCCTTGCAGTCGCCGTCTATATTCTTGGCTCCGGGCGGGCCTCGCGCGACAGGCGAGGCCTCCACCCGCTGTTCCACGGACTGCTGTTCGGTGTCTGCGGCGCATTCGCGACCGGCGACCTCTTCAACCTCTATGTCTGGTTCGAGGTGATGCTGATCGCCTCCTTCGGCCTGCTCGTGCTCGACGGCACCAGGGACCAGGTCGAAGGCGGAATCAAGTACGTGGCCCTGAACCTGATCGGGACCTCGTTCTTTCTGATCGCGGTCGGCCTTCTCTACGGGCTCACGGGAACGCTCAACCTCGCCGACCTTGCGCGGACCGTCCCGACGGTCGGGAACCAGGGAGCAGTGGCAGCCATCGGCCTGCTGATCCTCGTCGCGTTCGGCGCCAAGGCGGCAGTGTTTCCCCTGTTCTCGTGGCTGCCTGCGGCCTACCACACCGCTTCCATGCCGGTCGCCGCGATCTTCGCGGCACTGCTTACCAAGGTCGGCGTCTATGCGATCATCAGGGTCTTCACCCTGGTCTTCGGCTACGATACCGGCTTCTTCGGCCCGATGCTGACGGTCGTCGCCATGGCGACCATGGTGACCGGCGTCCTTGGCGCCGCGGCCCACTACGACGTGCGCCGCATCCTGTCATTCCACATCATCAGCCAGATCGGCTACATGCTGGTCGGCGTCGCGCTGATGACCCCGCTCGCTCTCGCCGGCAGCATCCTCTACATCGTCCATCATATCGTCGTTAAGGCAAACCTGTTCCTGATCGCCGGCGCCATCAAGCGCGAGGGCGGGTCCTTCGCGCTCGGGCGCCTGGGTGGGCTGTGGGCCGCGAAGCCGCTGCTGGGGTTGATGTTCCTGATTCCGGCGCTGTCGCTCGCCGGGCTACCGCCGCTTTCCGGCTTCTGGGGCAAGCTCGCTGTGATCCGCGCCGGTCTCGAGGCCGAGGCCTGGCTGCTCGCGGGCGTGGCCCTGATCGTCGGGCTGCTGACTCTCTTCTCGATGGTCAAGATCTGGAACGAGGCGTTCTGGAAGCCGCAGCCGAATCCGCATCCGGTCATCCCGCTCGGACGCATGGCTCGTTTCGGCACCTACGCTCCCATCGCCGTCCTCTGCGTGCTGACGATGACGATCGGCCTATGGACCGAGCCCTTTGCCGCTTTGTCCGTCGCTGCGGCGGAGGGGTTGCTCGACCACGATGCCTACATTGCGGCCGTTCTGGGGCCCGTGCAGGCCGCGACCCTCACGGAGACGACGCCATGATCGCCGCCCTCGGCTGGACGAAGGTGGCCGGCACCTTCCTGATCGAGCTCGCCAAGGCGACGCTCGACACCATCAAGGCCGTGCTGGGAGCACAGGAAAGGCTCAAGCCGGCGATCCTCGCCGTGCCGCTGGACGTGCGCTCCCCGGAAGGCATCACCCTGCTGGCCAATATGATCAGCCTGACGCCGGGAACGACCAGCCTGGATGTGTCCGCGGATTGCCGGACGCTCTACGTCCACGCGCTTCATTCGCCCGACACCGAGGCCACCATCACGGGGATCAAGGCGACCCTGGAACGACGGGCGCAGGAGGTGCTGCCATGAGCCTTGTCACGGGAGCCGCAGCACTCGGCTCATTCATCGTCAGCCTCGGACTCCTGGTGGTCGCCTGGCGCGTGCTGCGCGGTCCGTCCACTGCGGATCGCGCCATTGCCACCGACATGCTCGGCCTTCTCGGGATTGCCGCCGGGGCGCTGACCGCGATCCTGTCCGGCAGCACCGCGTTTCTCGACGTGGCGCTGGGGGTTGCCGTCTTCGGCTTCCTCGGGGCGGTCGCGTTGGCCGGCCTTATGGAACGCGGGAGCGTCTCGCATGAGGAGGCGGAGCAATGACGATCGCCTGGGAGATCCTGTCGGCGACGCTCATCCTGGCAGGCTCGGTGATCATCGGCCTGGCCGCGTTCGGAGTGGCCCGGCTGCCCGATCCCTTCACGCGCATGCATGCGGCCACGAAGGCGGGCGTCGTCGGCTCGGGCCTGCTGCTCCTGGGAGCGGCGGCTACGCTTGGTGGAATGGCCGCATGGATAACCGCGATCGCAGGTGTCGCTTTCCTGCTCGCGACCACCCCGATCGCCGCGCATGTCCTCGGCCGGGCCGCCTACATCGCGGGCGCGCCGATCCATCCGGCCACGATGAGCGACGCGCTCGCGGGCGTGCTCGACCGGCGCGTCTTCGACATCGACCCGGCCCGCAGGCCGCGTGCCCGCCTGCCGGCTCCACCGGAGGGTGCCATGACTCCTGTTCCCTTGCGCGATCAGTCCCGTGCGGCCGCCGCCACGTCGGCCGAGACGACCCGGCGTATCGTCTGCTGGCTGGGAGGCGGTGCCGCGCAGCGGGAGGCGATCGAGTATGCGACCCAACTCTCGGCCGCCTCCGGGGCGAAGCTGCTCGGCCTCACCGCCTTGGACCCGGCCCCGTCGGTGCGGCCCGAGGCGATCCCTGCCGGCGGCGGCTACTGGGCACGCTGGTCAGCGGATCGACGCCGCGCCCATATGCGCGAGGTGGCTGCATCGGCCTTGCGCGAGTTCGAGTCGGCGACCCATGGCCAAGTGATCGACGTCGCCACCCGTCACGACGAGACGGGGTTGGACGGGCTCGCCGCGATGGTCGCAGGCTGCGACCTCGTGGTCGTCCCGGCCGGCGTTGGGTACGACGGTTTCGATGCGGCTCCCGACGAGGAACTTGCCACGATCATCGCGCGCCAGTCGTTCGTCCCGATTCTGCGGGTGCTTCAGCGGCCATCCAGGATCAGCAGCGTGGTCTTCGTGGTCTCCGGCACGGCTGGCTGCCCACAGCTTGCCCGGAGGTTCCTGCACTCCGGGATATGGCCCGATGCTACGGTGACGCTACTGCCCGTCGCCAGCTATCGGCCGATTGTCCAGACGGCGATCGACGAGCAGGTCGCTTTGATTCAGGCGCACGGCCGCAGCGTGGCCGTCATGGATCCGATCGACCTGGACTTCGAGCCCGACGCGCTTCGCCGAAGCATCCGACGGTTCGACGGGGCCGTGATGGGTTGCCTTTCGCATCAGTTCGGCTGGTTCGGCATGGTCCGGAGCTGCCCGTTCGAAGTCACCGCCGGCACTCTTCCGGTTACGCTCTTGCCGTAAGGCCGGTCGAGGCCAAGTTGGGAGGATGAGGATCCCGAATTGGACCAAGGCACCTGTCCCGCCGTCCCTGCGCGTGCCGGCCATCGCGGCTGTCATGGTCTTTGCGGTCGCGGTCGGCTCGACCCAGGTGGCGGTCCGCATCATGGCCTCGCGCGAGGGTGAACGGCTCGAGCGTCTGGCCCAGGTTTATCTCGACGGGATCGCAGCCAGCATCGGCCCATCGGTCACCTCGGGCACCGCGATCGAGATCGAACGACGCTTCGCGAGCGCTCTCGACCAGCAGGTCGGCATCGCGGAAAGAGCGCTCTTCGCCTTTGACAGCGACGGTCGGCTGGTCGCGCGTGCCGGCGACGGCACCATCGATGCGCGTCCCTTCGAAGACATCCTGCGGCTGCCGTTCAACGTCGACGCCGAAGAAAGGATCGGCTGGGCCGGCCGCCGCCTCGGGCCCAGGGGCGAGGGTGGAGGTGGCGTGGTCGTGGCGCTCGACGTGTCGAGCATCATCGCGGCGCGCGATCGGCTGACATGGGCCGTGATGGCAGTGGACCTCGCATTCTCCTTTGTCTGCGGGTTGCTGGCCTATTTGGTCCTGCAGCGCCTCTCGCGCCCTGTCCGCATCCTGGTGGATCACCTTGGATCCCAGCCCCCCGGCAAGCCTGTGCCCTTGCCCAAGCGCGTCCTGCGGGAGGCCGATGCCGAGAGCGCCCGGCTCTTCGCTGCCTATCAGCGCATGGTCGAGGGCGTTAGGGATCGAGAGCGCCTGCTCCGTGCGCTCGCGGATCAGGAGCAGGCGGCGGCGCTGGGCCGCATGGCCGCAACCATGGCTCACGAGGTCCGCAATCCGTTGGGCGGGCTGGCCACGGCGATATCAACCCTTCGACGCTTCGGCGAAGACGCACAGGTCCGCGCGGAATCCCTGGGGCTCCTGGAAAGGGGGATCGAGACGATCGACCGGATCGTGACGGGAGCCCTCGACCTGTATCGCCCGCCGGATGACCGCCGCCTGACGCGCCAGGATCTCGACGACCTGCGTCATCTCGTGGCACCCGAGGCCGCGCGGCGCGGGGTGGCGCTGGCGTGGAAGGTCGACGTGCCCGAAACGCTCGGTCTCGGCGCGGCCGAGGTCCGTCAGGTGCTCCTGAACCTGCTCCTGAACGCCTGCGCCGCCACGCCTGCGGGAGGCACGGTGGGCCTCGCCGCAAAAACGGAGGGAGACAAGCTGATCTGCGAGGTCACGGACCAGGGCCCTGGCCTTGATCAGGCCGTGGCATCGCGGCTGGCCGAAGGCCGCACCGATCGGGAGGCTCGACGCCTCGGGATCGACGTGGTCGTGTCGCTCCTGGGAGCGCTTGACGGTCGTGCCACCGTGAACAGCGAATCCGGTCGTGGAACGCTGGTCCGGCTGGAGGTTCCCTTCACTTTCGGAGCCCGGCAGGCGGGTCCGCACGCCGCCGCGCAGGCGCAGGACGCTCTGAATGCAGGATGATGCGATGAGCGAGGGTGGCTGGGTGCTCCTGATCGAGGACGACGCCGTCCTTGGTCCGGCACTGGTGCAGAGGCTGCGCCTCGAAGGCCTGAAGCCGAGATTGGCGACGACCGGACGGGAGGCGCTGGACATTCTACAAGAGTTGGTTCCGCCACGCGCGGTGGTGAGCGACATTCTCCTTCCGGATATGGACGGGGAGGCCATCTTTAGGCACCTCCTGGACATGCACGGGGCGTTGCCGGTCTATTTCATTACGGCGTTCGGCCAGGTCGATCAGGCGGTGCGCCTGATGAAGGCGGGCGCGCGGGACTATCTGACGAAACCGATCAACGTCAACACCTTGGTCGATGTGCTGCGCGAGGTCTGCCGGGAGCACGCAGCCCCGGCTGAGGGTGGAGCGCTGGGCGTCTCGCAGGGGATGCGGCATGTCGAGGCGCTCCTGCGGAAGGCGGCTCGGGTCGACATTCCGGTCCTGATCACCGGTGAGACCGGCGTCGGCAAGGAAGTGGCTGCGCGGCTGCTGCACGGTACGTCGCCGCGGGCGGCCGAACCATTCGTCGCCGTCAACTGCGCGGCCATTCCACGCGACCTCGTGGAAAGCACGCTGTTCGGCCACGAGAAGGGGGCTTTCACCGGCGCCGTCGGCCCCGGCATGGGTCTCTTCGAGCGGGTCGGATCAGGCACGCTTTTCCTCGACGAGGTGGCCGAACTGCCGATTGATCAGCAGCCCAAGCTCTTGCGCGTGATCCAGGAGCGGCTCTTTCTTCCGATCGGTGCGCGCCACGAGCGACGCTTCGGGGGCCGCCTCGTATGTGCCACCCACGCCGATCTCCCCGCACTGGTCGCCAAGGGGAGCTTCCGGGAGGATCTGCTCTTCCGGATCAACGTCGTCGAACTCCGTGTTCCGCCGCTTCGCGAGCGTCCCGACGACCTGCCGATGCTGGCATGGCACTTTCTGGAGGATGCGACGAGCCGGTTCGGAATCGGGCCGCGGACGCTGTCGCCCGAGGGGATCGCGGCGCTGGCGGAGCATGACTGGCCAGGAAATGTCCGCGAGCTGAGGAACCGCATCGAGCGCGCGGCTGCCCTGGCAGACGGTCCCGTGATCGGACGGTCGGACCTCTTTCCGGAGACTGCGCTGGAGAGCACCTACCGTGGGGTGCAAGGGTCCCTCGACGAAGCACTTGCGGCAGCGACGAGGATCAAGGTCGAGGATGCGCTGCGCCGCAGCGGCGGCAACCGGGGGCAGGCTGCGCGACATCTTGGGGTGTCGCGGACGACGCTCTGGAAGCGCATGCGGGAGTTCGGCCTTGCATAGGAGCTGCTCAGGCTCATGAGTGTCCGGCATGGCCCGTCGCCGTGCGGTCCCGGGATGGGCAGGACGGGTCCGGGCTCAGGCTGTCCGAATGGCAACGCGCGAAGCAGGGGGCGGGGGCAGTCTGATCCTATCGGGTTGCCCTGGATCCCGCGCGGGATGCCGGAGGCATGGCGCGCGCCGTCCTTGGCGCGAAACGCAGCACGGCCCATCCAGCCAAGCCTGCCAGCAGCGAGCCGGACAGGATGCCGATCTTGACCTCTTCCTGGAGTGCCGGATCGTTGGCGAAGGCGAGCAGCCCGATGAACAGGCTCATGGTGAAGCCAATGCCGCAGAGCAACGAGACGCCAAGGAACTGAAGCTTGTTGGCTCCCATTGGCACGTCGGCGAGGCCAACGCGGACGGCCACGAACCCGCAGCCGAACACGCCGACCATCTTGCCGAGGAGCAGACCGAAAGCCACTCCCAAGGTGAGGTCGTCCAGCAAGGCATCCGCGGTCACGCCTTCGAGGGATACTCCGGCGTTGGCAAAGGCGAACACAGGGACGATCAGGAATGCGACCCAGTTGTGGAGGCCGTGTTCCAGCCGGTGCAATGGCGATCCCGCCATGTCGTCCGGGCGGCCTCGCGATGGGGCGAGGGGGATGGTAAAGGCGAGCGCGACCCCGGCGATTGTGGCGTGCACGCCGGAGCGGAACACGAAGAACCACAGGGCGAACCCCAACAGCAGGTAGGCCCAGAGCCGCGTCACGCCGCGCCTGTTCATCACCGTCAGAATGAGGAGCACGGCGCCCGCCAATGCTAGGTCCGTGACGGACAGATCACTGGTGTAGAACAGAGCGATGATAACGACGGCGCCGAGGTCGTCGATGATCGCGAGCGCTGCCAGGAATACCTGGAGCGAGGTCGGCACACGCGGACCGATCAGCTTCAAGACGCCGAGTGCGAAGGCAATGTCGGTAGCGGTCGGGATGGCCCATCCGCGTATCGTCGCGGGATCACCCCAGTTGAATGCGACGTAGATCAGCGCCGGGGCCACCATGCCGCCCAGTGCCGAGATGCCCGGCAGCACGCGGCGAGGCCAGGTCGATAGTTGCCCGTCCAGGATCTCGCGCTTGATCTCCAACCCGACGAGCAGGAAGAAGACCGCCATCAGCCCGTCATTGATCCAATATTCGACGCTGAGTGGGCCGACATGGGCATGAAGCCCACTGGAATAGGCATCGGCCAGTGGTGAGTTCGCCACGATGAGGGCGAGCGTCGCGGCGCCCATCAGCACCAGACCGGCCGACGCCTCATTCTCGAGGAAGTGGCGTAGCATCGACAGCGGGCGACGCGTGTGGCTGGCGATGGCCATTCCCGGGTCCTTTCCAAATGGGAATAGAACCGGCCGATAGCCGACACGTCACAGGCCGATGTTCGTAGGCCGCTGCAGATTGGAGCTGGCTACATGCGGAGCGTCGCGCGGTACTCGCGCGGTGCCTGGCCGAAAGCGGCGCGGAAGCTGCGGCTGAAATGGGCGGCGTCGGAGAAGCCCCAGCGGTAGGCGATCTCCGTGACGGTGGCGCCGCGCATGCCGGGGTTCCGCAGGTCGGATGCGCATTTCTCGAGGCGCAGCCCGCGGATGCAGTCGCCGACCGTCGTCCCGGTGGCCTGGAACAGCCGGTGCAGGTGCCTGACGGACATCCTATGCGCCCGCGCGATCGAGGCGGCCGACAGGCCCGGGGCATCCACATGCAGCTCGATATAGGCCCGGATCGCAGCGACCTGGGCATCCGCATGGGCCGGCACGGCGGGGCCGTCGGCGACGTCGTCGTCGAGGAGCATGGACAGGATCATGCTGGTCAGGGCCTCGCGCGCGACCGCCCCGTGCCTTGCGCTCAGCGTGCCGCCGGTCTCGAAGAGCGAGCGGATCATGGCCCCCGCGGCGGCGGCGAGGCCGCCGCGCATCGGCTCGGCCAAGGGCAGCCTGCCGGCCCGCAGGTGGCGCTCGATGAGGCCGCGCGGGATGTGCAGCGAGAACTGGGCGTTGTCCCGGTCGAAATGGAAGGCGCAGGGACGCCCGGAATCGATCAGGGTCATATCGCCGGGCGCGAGGCATGCCTCCCGGTTCATCTGGACCATGCGGCTGCGCCCGCGGAGTTGCATGACCACAAAGCACAGGCGGTCGTCGGCCCGGCCGACCTCCACGCGAGAGCGGCGCACCGAGAGCGTGTTCTGGGCGATCATGGCGCAGTGCAGGCCGCCGAGGCTGCGGACGTCCATCTCGGCGTCCAGGACCGTATCGTCCGGGCCGTACTCCGCGATGAAGGGGCCGCAGACCTTCGCGACCACCTCGTCCCAGGCCGCCCTTCGCTCGCGGGCCGGCAGCCCGCATGTCGTGAACAGCTTCATCCTTGGCTTCCTCCCGGCCTGCGCGGCTGCGCTCCGCCCCGGCCCCCTAGCGGGCGCCGGCCCGCCGTGCGTCCTTGTGCTGGTTCCATGCCGCGAGCTCGCCATGCGCGCTCCTGGCGGCCTCCTGCATGTACTCCTCCTCGACGGTCATGGTCGTGAGCTCGACGCGCAGGCCGTTGGGGTCGAAGAAGTAGATGGACTTGATGATGTGGTGGTCGGTGATGCCCAGCACCTCGACCCCGGCGGCCTTCAGCCGCGCCATGGCGCGCTCGAGATCCTCGACCGAGGTGACTCGCAGCGCGATGTGGTTCACCCAGGCCGGCGTGTTGGGCGAGGGGGCCGGCGCGACGTCGTCGCCGAGGTCGAAGAAGGCGATGTAGGAGCCGTCCTGCATCTGGAAGAAGATGTGCACGTAGGGGCAATACTCGCCCGTGCTGGGGACGTGGTCGGCCTTGATCACGTGTGCCAGCGGCAGGCCCAGCAGATCCTCGTAGAAGGCGCGCGTCTCCTCGGCGTCGCGGCAGCGGTAGGCGAAATGGTGCAGGCCGTGGACGGGCACGGGGGCTGACACGGGGGCGGACATGGCAGTCATTTCTGATCCCTCCTTCTCGGGGTTCGGGAAACGGGGCGGGCTCACAGGCGCGCAGTCCAGGCGGCGATGCGGTCGGCGACCTCCTCGACCAGGTGCGGGGCGCCGGTCAGGTAGTGGTTGCCGCCCTTGACGGAGTGGCGCTCCAGCCGGGATCCCGCCGCCTGCGCCCAGAGGGCGTTGTCCGACGGGAAGACCGACGAATCCGCCGTGTACTCCAGCAGCAGCACGGGGCAGCGCGTCCTGGCGAGGTTCGCGGGGCCGTCGCCGCGGCTGCTCTGCGACCACTGGCTGAGATAGCCCGTGAGCGAAGTGTAGCGGCCCATGCTGTTGGCGGCGTAGTTCTGCGCCCGCGGGAGCCCCCAGACCGTGGTGCCCGGGGCGCGGTCGTTGGGATCGATCGCGGGGTCCAGGCAGCGCGGGTCGGCCAGCGTGCGGTGGATCACGAAGGCTTCGTCGCGGGGGCCGCCGTCGCGGGCGCGGAGCTGGCGCAGCCGCGCCCGGGCCCAGGCCTCGATGCGGGCGTTGCGGGCACGCTGGGCAGCGCGGTAGCGCTCCATGAACTCCGCCGAATAGGGCGGGCCGTTCTCGGGGTTGAACATGTCGATGGCGGGGTCCGACGAGAGCGGGTCCCGCTCGTCGATCACGGCCGGGTCGATCCAGGTGTCCATCAGCCGCGACCGGCCGAGATGGGCGGCCGCCAGGACGATCCCGTCGGCCGGCGGAAGGTCCTGCGGGACCAGGTCGACCGGATCGCCGGCCGGCGTGTCGGTAATGGTTAGCTCCTCGGCCTGGACCTGGAAGAATGCCGAGAGCGCGGCCCCGCCCGAATTGCCCACCAGGACGACCCTCTCGTAGCCCTGGCTGCGCAGCCAGGCGACGCCGGCGCCCATGTCCTGGATCGCGCGCTCCAGCACCAGCACGACGTCGCTGCCGAGATAGCGCGTGTTCAGGCCCAGCGCCGCGATGCCGCGCTTGGCGAGCGGCTCCAGGAGGTAGTGCCCCATGAAGTTGCTGGTCGGGTGCATGATCAGGGCCGCCGTGCGCGCCCCCGGCGGCCTTGCGGCCGCGCCGTAGATCCGGGGCCGCAGCATCTGCAGGCCCGACTGGCTCTCGGCCGCGGCGCCGGGACGCACGTCGATGACGACCAGTTCCATGCTCACCCGGATCTCCCCTTGAAGCCCGGCCGCAGGCCGGGATGGTTCCCATGCAAAAATGCTAGAGATGCCAGCATTTGCGTGTATGTACCCTTGAAGGGGGACAAGCAGCAGGAGATCCGGTCATGACGGTTCAGGTCCGGGACGGGGCTGGCGCGCCCGAGGACGAGCTGAGCGACGCCGCGATCGGCCGTTTCAGCGCGCTGGCCGAGGCCATCGCCGCCATCGGCACGCCGCGCTTCGACGAGGCCTTCCTGGACGGGATCGCCGGGCTGGTCCCGGTCGACCACTGCACGATCAGCAGCTATTCCCAGCCCGAGGGGCTGAAATCGGTGGTGGTGGCCAGCCGGGTCGACCTGTCCGTCGCGCGGTCGCTGACCCGGGACTATGTCAGCCAGTACTATCGCTTCGACCCGAACTTCGCCGAGCTCAGCCGCGTGACGAACAGCCGGAAGGTGATCTTCCGCCGGCACGATCCCACGCGTCTCGCCACGCGCAGCTACGCGCAGCGCTTCTATACGACCGTCGGAATCGTCGACAAGGTCTCGTATATCTGGCGCAGCTCCGACATCGCCTTCTACCTGAACCTCTACCGCACGCAGCGCTCGGGACCATTTCGGCAGGGCGAGGTGTCGGTGCTGTCGCGGCTTGCGACGCTGCTCACCAGCATCGTGCGCCAGCATTGCGCCCACTACATCGTGCAGGCGGACATCAGCGCGGGGCGGACGCTGCCCTTCGTGGAGCGGCTGATCGACCTCGCGAGCGGACGGCTCACCGCCCGCGAGCAGGCGGTGTGCAGCCGGATCCTGCTGGGCTACCGGACCGAGGGCATCGCGCTCGACCTCGGCGTCCAGCCCTCGACCGTGATCACGCTGCGCAAGCGGGCATACCAGAAGCTCGCCATCTCCTCGCAGAGCGAGCTCTTCGCGCTGTGCCTGCGCAACCTGCCCAGGCTGATCCGGCCGGAGTGACGCGGCCCGAGTGACCCAGGTCGCGTGAAAAGGCCGGATCAGCCGGGGATCAGCCCCGCAGCAGGGTCCAAAGGTTCTGGTCGCGCTCCGCGGTCCAAAGGCTCGGGTCCCGGACGCCCTCGAGCTCCTCGTACAGGCGCACGACGTCGAAGGGCAGGACATGGGCGAAGACGGGCCAGTCGCCATAGCGCGGCGTCATAGCCGCTTCCGCCGCCGCGAAGCAGGCCTTGATGTCGGCGCCGCCGGCGCGCGCCCTTGTGACGACGTCCCGCAGGTCCGAGAGGAAGGACTGCGTGCCGTCGATGGCCGAGAGCACGGCCTCGCGCGATTGCAGCGCCGCGCCCCGGCCGGGCACCATCACCTCGGCCCCGAGGGCGCGCAGGCGGCCCAGCGTGTCGATCCATTCCCCGACATAGCCGTCGCCGGCATAGACGCCGCAGCGGTTCTCCACCAGATCGCCAGAGAACAGCACCCGGCAGTCAGGGATCCAGCACACGGCATCCCCGTGGGAGTGGCCGCGCCCGAGATAGCTCAGATGCAGCTCGCGCTCGCCGAGGCGCAGGGTCAGGTGGCTGTCGAAGACCAGCTCGGGCATGGTCAGGCCCGGCACCTCCTCGATGCCGCGGAACAGGCGCGGAAAGCGGCGCACCTCGCATTCCAGGTCGGCCTGGCCGCGCTCCAGCACCCATTCCAGGGTCCCCTGGCTGGCGATGATCGTCGCGCCCTTGAAGGCGGAGGCGCCCATCACGCGGACCGCGTGATAATGGGTCAGGAATACGTAGCGCACGGGCTTGTCGGTGACCTGCGCGATGGCGGCCAGCATCTCGCGCGCCAGGGCGGGTGTCGCCCGCGTGTCGATGGCGACGACGTATTCGGGGCCGACCACGAAGCCGCAATTGGGGTCGAAGTCGCTGACGAATCCGTAGACGTCGCGCGCGAGCTCGATCAGCCGGGGCTTCTGCTCGGCGAGGTCCGCCGTCGAGGCGAAGGAGGCGGTCATCGGGCGGTCTCCCGGTTCTGCGTGTCCCGGCTTGCGGTGTCCCGGTTCTGGCCGGCCGAGGCGCGGGCCGCCGCGAGGCAGGCGCGCAGGACGGCCGCATCGCCGATTTGGTTGGCCAGCAGCAGGACGAGCCGCGCGTTGAGCGCGTGGCTCTCCTCGATGCTCAGCCCGGCATGGGTGTCGAGCAGCGCCTCGTAGAAGCCGTCGGGATCCGGGATGTTCGGGTCTGTGCGCATGTGTCTTCCTTCGGGAATCGGTCAGGCTCGCGCCAGCGCGTCGGAGGGCGCCCGGCACAGCGCCCTGGCGAGCGCTGCCTCCAGCGCCGCGGGATCGGCGTCGCGGATGCGGGCGGCAAGGTGCTGGTCCGGACGCACCAGCAGCAGCGTGCCGGGCGTCAGCCCCAGCAGCCCCATGCCGGAGCCGGACAGATGCGGCAGCGGCTGCGCCTCGGCCCCGCAGGCGAAGACGCGGACGGGCCAGCCCCGCTCGGCGACGGCCTGCAGTGCGGCGGCGAGGCCCGGCTGGGCCGGGTCCGGGGCCCACAGCGCGACGAATGCGGCGCCCTCGCCGCGCAGCAGGTCCGACAGCACCCCTTCGCCGAGCCGGACATTGGGCACGGCCTCGCCCTCGGCCCCGGTGTTCAGGGGCGAGGCGTCGTAGCGGAAGGGCGCGGACATCCGGCCCGTGTTCAGCAGCAGCCGGGCGAAGGGGTGCTCGGTCGAAAGGTCGAGCACGGCCTTGCGGATGATCCGCTCCATCTCGGTGCGTGGCGCCAGGAAGCGGCCGGTGCGGCTGGTGACCTTGATGTTGTGCGCGGCGGCGGGACGGCGCTCGGCGTCGAAGCTGTCCAGCAGGGATTCCGGTGCCTCGCCTCGAAGGACCAGCGCCAGCTTCCAGCCGAGATTGTCCGCGTCCTGGATGCCGCTGTTGCCGCCGCGCGCGCCGAACGGGCTCATCACATGGGCGGCATCGCCGATGAACAGCACGCGGCCGCACCGGAAATCGTCCATCAGGTGCGTGCGGTACGAGTAGGGGCCGACCCAGACCACCTCGAATTCGACCTCCGGGCCCAGATGGGCGCGCAGCCGCGCCTCAGCGACCTCGGTGCGGCTGACCTCGGCGGGATCCGCATTGGGCGCCATCTGGTAGTCGATGCGCCAGACTCCGTCCGCCATCAGGTGCTGCCAGACCGCGCGGTTCTCGTTGAACGGCGCCTCGACCCAGGTCCAGCGCTCGGTCGGCAAGGGCTTGCGGAACCGCACGTCCGAGATGCACCAGCGATCCTCGCCGCGCTCGGGATGGGTCGGAAGGCCGAGCCCGTCGCGGATCGGGCTGGCGAGGCCGGTGGCGTCGACGACCCAGTCCGCCTCGATCTCGTAGGCGCCATCGGGCGTCTCGACGCTGAGCACCGCATGCTCCGCGCCCTGGCGGACCGCCGTGACGCGGTTCTTCCAGCGCAGGTCGGTGCGGCCGAGCTCACGGATCCGGTCGACCAGGAACCACTCGACGTAGAACTGCTGGATGTTGATGAAGGGCGGCTGGGCCGAGGCGCTCCCCGGCGCGAGGTCGAAGCTGTAGAGGACCTCCTCGCCCTCGACGACCTTGCCGACGGACCAGGTGATGCCCTTGTCCCGGATGCGCTGGTATATGCCGAGCCGGTCGAAGATCTCGAGGCTCTTCTGGGCGTAGCAGATGCCCCGGCTGGACGCGCCGCGCACGCCGATCGTGTCGTCCTCGTCCAGCAGGACCGCCTCAATCCCCCGGCAGGCGAGGTCGCAGGCCGCGGTCAGCCCCGACAGGCCGCCGCCGACGATCACGACGGGATAGCGCCGCCGCGGGCCGCCCGCCAGCTCGGGTGGACGAACGTAGTCGTAGACGGGCAAGTCGTAGCCGCCGGTCTGCACGCGCGCCGACGATCCGGTCATTGCAATCCCTCCCGAATCCGTGGGCGCGTCGCGCCCGCAGACGTTTGTTTCGCCTACGATGCGCCCCGTCAACAAACGAATTCTGTCCCCTTCGCGGGGGACGGGACGTGCCCTTGGGGACTTGGGATGTGCTCCGCGGCGGGTGCCGTCCGGTCCGAGGTCGCGTCAGGCCGCGGGGGCCGGGCGGGCGATCTTCGCTGCGCCGGCGGCGCGCGGCGGGGATCCTCGACCGGCACGGAGCCGCGCGGGAGGGGGCCGCTTCGGAAGACGCTGCCAAGGGGACAGCACATGGAGCGGGCACAGATATTTGCTAGGCGCGAAATAGGTCAGCATGACCGAGTGTGGCCGGCACCGGGCCGGTCCGGTTTCCGGTGGTCAGGATCGAAAACGGATGTTCCGTCATCCACGATAGCGCAGCGCCTCGACGAGCAGGGCGAAAGCGGGCGATTGCTGCCGCCGACTGGGATAATACAGGTGGTAGCCGGGAAATGGCGGCGTCCAGTCCGCCAGCACACGGACCAGGCCACCGGAATCCAGATGGGGTTGCGCCACATCTTCGGGCATTAACGCAATGCCGAGGCCATGAAGCGCGGCGTTCCTGATCACCACGATGTCGTTGGCGGTCAGCTGCCCTTCGACGCGCACGTTGATCTCACGCGTGCCCTGCTCGAATTCCCAGGCATAGACTTCGCCCAGTGTGGGCAGGCGTAGATTGATGCAGCTATGCGTCGCTAGATCCTGAGGGACCTTCGGCTTGCGGCGCTTCTTGAAGTAGGCGGGCGTGGCAACGGCGGCCATGCGGATTTCGGGTCCGATCCGCACGGCGATCATGTCGCGGGCGACACGCTCGCCCATCCGGATGCCGGCGTCGAAGCGCTCGGCAACGATGTCCCGGAGCATGTTGTCGACGACCAAGTCGACCTGGGCATCCGGGTACTCGGCCAGGAAATTTGCAAGCGAGGGCCAGAGGATCGTTTCTGCCGCGTGGTCCACAGCAGTGAGGCGGATGATGCCGGCCGGCTTGTCGCGAAGCTCGGACAAGGCGGCCAGGCCTGTCTCGATCTCCTCCAGATGCGGGCCTACGGTCGCGATCAGCCAAGCTGCGTCCGCGCGCAACTGCGATGAAGGCGCCAAGTTCGGCGAGCGGGGCACGGGATAGCCGGAACCGCTTTGCCCCGCATTCCTGACACGCGTCGGCGTTCAAGGGTGCGGGCCAGTGCTCTCCAGCTACGCCGTCAAGGGCGCGGGCGGCTGAGCGAGGCCGGATTGTGTCCGGCTTGGTAGGCCGAAAGGGCGCGCCCCCGGGGCCGGTGCACCGGCCCCGGGGGCGCTGCGCGAAGCGTCAGGCGGCCTTGAAGGCGCGCTGGTTGATGTCGCCCTCGGCCAGCTGGTTCAGCTTCTGGTCGGTCGCCTTCTCCTCCTCGAGCGTCTGCTCGAGCAGGCGGGCGATATCGTCCATGCCGCAGGTCTGGGCGAGGGTGCGCAGGGAGCCGTAGCTGGCGATCTCGTAGTGCTCGACCTTCTGGGCCGCCATGACGAGGGCCACGTCCAGAACCTCGGGCGGATGATCCTCTCCCATGATCTCCTCGGCCTCCTCGATGAGGCCCTGCGTCGCCTCGCAGGTGTTCCCGCCGGGCTGGGCACCGAGGATCTGGAAGATCTGCTCGAGCCGGCGGATCTGGCCCTCGGTCTCGCGGAGGTGAGTCTCGAACGCCTGCTTCAGCTGTGGCGAGGATGCGGCCTGGGCCATTTTCGGAAGGGCCTCGGTGATCTGCGTCTCGGCGCTGTAGGTATCCTGCAGCTCTTCGATCAGAAGGTCCTTGAGCGCTTGTTCGGACATCGGGGTCTCCCGTGAGCGGTTGCCCGGCCTCCCCTCGCGAGGGGCCGGTGGAACGCAGACAACAACGGGGTCGCCTGTTCGTCGCGCGGGCGATGCGTGTCCTGTACGCAAGGATGGACGGAGACCGTGGACGGGCGCGGGCGCGCCGGGCCGGCTCGGGGTTCAGCTACGGCTCAATTCTCAGCCAGGGCTCAGGAGGTCGGCTCGCCGCGCTCGGCCAAGCCGTTCTGCATGGCCCAGACTGCCGCCTGAGTGCGGTTGCGGGCGTTGATCTTGGCCATGATCTGGCGGAGATAGAGCTTCACCATCTCCTCGGTCGTGCCGAGATGGCGCGCGATTTCCTTGTTGCTGCGTCCGTGCGCAACCAGCGACAGCACGCGGACGTCGCGCTCGACGAGCCCGGGCAGCCCCAGCAGTTGGAAACCGGGCTCGGGTGCCGCCTGGGCGACTGAGGGATCGTCGCCGCCATCGCGATCCTCGGCCAGCAGGAGGGAGGCGATCTCCGAAGGCAGCACGGCTTCGCCCGTCAGCACCAAGTGGAGCGCCGGGACCAGGGCTTCGGTCGACATTCGGTACAGCAGGAAGGCCTTGGCTCCCACGCGAAAGGCCATGCGCGCGTGCTCGAAGCCGAAATCCTGCGCGATCACGACGACATTGGCGGAGCGGGCACAGGAATCGCGGAATGCCGTGTTGTGGGCGGTGGCGTAGCCGAGGTCGAAGATGATCAGGTCGGCCTCGTCAGGGGAGGTCGCGCCATCCGCTTCCTCGGGCCGGGTGAACACCTCGAAGCCATTGAGCTCCAGCAGCTTCGCAAAGGAGATCCTCTCCAGCCTGCTGGCGTGATGGAACAGTACCGTCGGCCTGGTCATCGTCGTTCCGCCCTGTTGGTCCCCACCCCGTCGGTCACCCATCCCGCTGGTTACCTGTGGGGGCATGCCGCCCACGGCGGTCCTTCGCTCAGTCGACGAGCGCGGCTTCCTGCCGGACAACGCCGTGCTGCACTGCCCAGATCGCAACCTGCGTGCGGTTGCTGGCGTTGATCCGCTTCATGATCTGGCGCACGTACATCTTCACGAGATCCTCGGTCACTTGGATCGAGCCCGCGATCTCGCGGTTGCCGACGCCCGACGCGATCATGTCGATGATCCGCAGGTCACGGCGGGTGAACTCGATGCCCGCACCGGAACGGATGCGCTCGAGCGCCGGATCAGAGGGGACGGCAGCTTGCCTGGAGCCGTTCTTCCTCTTGAATTCCCGGGAGAAGATCTCTCGCGTCAGCTCCGTGGGAAAGACCTTCTCCCCCGCCATAACCAGGCGCAGTGACATGACGAAGGCCTCGGAGGAGAGGCGGTTCAGGACATAGCCATTCGCACCGAGGCGGAGCGCCAGGCGGAGGTCGCCCAGGCTGAAATCGTCGGCGACGAACACGATGCGAGCCGGGGACTGGCACCAGTCCTGCAGCGCCTTCACGTTGCGACGGAAGAGGGCGAGGTCCGTGATGAACAGGTCGGGCGGCTCGCTTGGGACCCCCCTCGTTTCACCGGTCGGGATGCGCTGGAACTCCGTCGACTTTAAGAGCTCGAAGATGGATTCCTCGTGCAGCCGCGTCCGATGGTGGACGAAAACCTTGGTGTTACCCATGGCAGGATCTCCCATTGCACTGCGACTCACCGACGCCTGTGCTGCCAACCCCTGTGCCAGTCCCGACCCGCCATTCACCGGCGCAGCCTGCCCCGACGCGATTATGACGGACGCTTGTCCGGGTTCCGGAACTCGCAAGCGAGTTATCCGTTTAGACACTCTTATGCACCACGGCATCATGCCCGCAGAAGGCTGACCCTGTCTTCTTGCCTGTTGGGACTGCGTTCCTCATCCTACTTACTTAGGCACCCCGATCCCTTCGGATCAGCCATTTGGTGCGCAGCGCGCGATACCTCCTCTTCCGATGCGGCTTTCGGCGCCATCGGCCTTACCCCGTGCGTGATGATCCGGTCCTGGTATGGCGGCTAAGGTCAAGGAGGTCGGGCGCCACCGGAGGCTGGCATCGCCTGGGGCAAGTTCGACGGCGTCGCTGCAGTGGATGCCCTTGCCTGCGGCAAGCATCGCCGTGCCGGTCGGGCTATCCCCGGCGGTGCGGGGCGGCGGACCGTGCGGCGGAGTTGGGGGCTCCGCCACTCGGGGCTCATGCCGGCGCGCGTCCCTGATCGAACAGATTGCCCGTCAGGAATGCGACCTGGGTGCGATTCGTCGCCCCCAGCTTCTTCATGATGTGGCGCACATGCACCTTGACCGTGCTCTCGCAGAGCTTGAGCTGGTAGGCGATCACCTTGTTCGGCTTGCCCTCCCTCAGGCAGGCGAGGACCTGCATCTGTCGCGGCGTGAAGCCATGCGTGCCGTCATCGGATTCGTCCGCATGTGCCGACGAGACCTCCTGCGCGTGGACATGCCGGATCGCGCTCGACGGCACGAAGACGCCGCCGGCCTGAACGAGCCGGATGGCCCCGACAACCACGGCAATGGCGGTGTTGGTGGGGATGTAGGCGCGGACGCCGCGGTCCAGCGCCTCCAGCACGCATTCGGAATTCTCCTGGTCGGCGATCACGAGGATCGGTGCCGAGGGCAGGGCCGACCTCAGCTGCGCGATCTCGGCGGTGACACCGGGATCGGAGATCGGCGAGGTGCTGAGATTGAGGAGGATCATGGACGCGGCGCCCGGATGCGAAGCTGCCCATGCAAGGGCTTCATCGACCGAGCTGGCCGCAGCCAAGCCAAATTCGGGAAGCGAGGACGCCAGCCACAGCGTGAAGCACTCGAGTGTCAGCTTGCGGGTGTCGATCACGATGATGGCCCTGCGGGGCGGCGAGGACGGGGCGTGCTCGCTGGTCTCTTCGCTGTCAGGTCCAGAGACGTAATCGACGTCGTCCTGAAAAGCCTCAGACTTTATTGCAAATCCCGCGTCCCTCATGCGCTCCCCCATCGTTACAGGACAATATCCGCCCACGTTTCGAACGCCTGCTGCGAAGGTGATCAAGGCCAAGCGCGTGCGATGCCGATACAAGTTTTCCACTGGTTAAGATCGCCCGAAAATTCCGTGGGGGCTTCTTGATTGTTGCGTTTTAAAAAGTGCAAACTTCGCAGCTGTCGTGAAGTTTCTGTCGGGGTTCCATTTAAATTCAATCGCAATCCTTGGTTGACTGATGTCTACACCAAACCGGCTTTTCGGGTGAAATGCTGTTATGGGTTGCCACATTCCGGGTTACATGTGAAACGAGGGTGGGAGATCCCGCAAACATAGCCGGAATTTCGTGTTGTTCCGCAGTGCGGCAATTCCTCCGATAGGAGCCGCGCACGAATGGGCGAGCATTGCGCCGCAGGAGGGGTGCTTACCGGGACGTCAGGGTCGGATCACTGCCGGACGTTCGTGTCGACCCGCTTCGCGGCCGGGATCAGGGAGGCGTTGGGCGCGGGCTGCATGGTCGCGTCGAGGATGCCGATCCAGTCGGCCACGCCCCGGTCCCTGGAGAAGGCGCTCTCAAAGAGCCGCCGTGCGTTCGCGCCCAGGCGCGCGCACTCGGCCGGATCGTCCGCGAGGGCGGCGATGCGTGCAGCCAGCGCCTCGCCTCCACCGATGGGGAAGGCATCGCCGCAGTCGCCGTCCCGCACCAGGGTGGCAATCTCGCCCGTGGGGTCGCCGACGAACAGCGTCGGCCGTCCGGCGGCGGCGATGCCGTAGAACTTGCTCGGCACGATGTAGGGTTCCATGGCCGGCAGCAGCGTCACCAGGTGGACGTCGGCCACGGCCAGCGTCTCGGCAAGCAGCTCGCGCGGCTGCAGTGGCCGCATCATCACGTTGCGCAGGCCTCTGCGCGCCACCTCCCGTTCGACCCATTCCCTGCGATGTCCGTCGCCAACGAAAAGGAAGGCGATGTCGGTCCGGTGCGTCAGGCGCCCGGCGGCATCGATCACGGTGCTGAAGTCGTGCGCGCGGCCGAGATTGCCGGAATAGCCGAGGACGAACTTGTCCTCCAGTCCCCAGAGGCGGCGGAACCGCGACTGCCGAGGGGCGAGCGCGGGGATCTCGTCGCCGTCGGACCAGTGATGCACCACGGCGATCCGTTCGGCGGGGATGCCCCGGCGCCGGAGGAGGTCCGCCATGGCCCTGATCGGCGCGACGTTCCAGCGGCTGAACCGGAGCGAGAGGTCCCTGAGCCAGAGGGTCGCGCGCGCCAGGGGCGTGCCAGCCCGCATCATCCCGAGCGCGATCGGGACCTCCGGGAACAGGTCCATGATCCAGTTCACCATGCGCGCGCGCCGCGCCAGGACGGGCAGCAGCACCGACAGCGACAGGAAGGGCGGGTCCGTGCAGACGATGCAGACATCATCGCGGCGAAGCAGCCGCGCGAGCAACCAGGCCGCGCCGAGATGGAAGGTGAGATAGTCGCACATCCGGCCAAGCAGCCTTCCCCTGCCGAACCGGCTGGTCCGGATGCGGTGGACAAGGACGCCGCGCACATGCTCGCGCGGCGGCAGGCCGGCCTGGGGCGCGTTGTGCAGGCAGCGTCCTGAGACCGCATGGACCTCCACCCCCCGACTGGCTAGGTCGAAGGCGAGGCTGGCAGTCATGCGGCTGGTCGCGGACTCGTCGGGATAGAAGTAGCGGTTCACGATCACGATCTTCATGCCAATTCCGCTCCCCGTTCTTGGGCGAAGGCCGGGACGGGCCGATGGCCTGCCCCCGGGCCCGACGGCAGGCTCCGCAACCAATGGTTCCGATTGTCCGGACCAGCCCGGGCCGCCGGCAAGACAGCAGAATTGAGAAAACGCACAGGGGCGGCGTCCCGCGGATACGTCCAAGGGCGGAGGCTATCAGCCGGATAACTTTGCAGGGTGAGGGGCAGCCTACGAAGGGGCTTCGTCCCTATTGCTATCCTCTCGGCGCCGACTTGCGCGGCTAGTGTTGGCCGACAATCAGGCTGCCGGTCTGCCGGCTTCGAGCCGGCGCGTCGCGGGGCCCTGTCGCGGCAGCCGCCGCAGCCGCTCCGCCATGGCCTCTCCGGCCGAGTGGTCCTGCCGAAGCGGCCGCGGCCATCCGGCGTCGCGAGGAGGATTCGGGTGAGCCTGCAGATCCGCCAATTCCAGAACTCCGCCCGCCTGCGGGACGTCGCCCATCACCTAATCCCGGGCGGCTGCCATACCTACGCCAAGGGAGACGACCAGTATCCGACCCTGGCCCCCGGCTTCTTCGTCCGCGGCGCCGGATGCCGCGTCTGGGATCCCGACGGGAATGAGTACATCGAGTACGGGATGGGCAACCGGGCGGTCGGGCTCGGCCACGCCTATCCGCCGGTCGTGGAGGCCGCCCAGCGCGAGCTCGTCCATGGTTGCAACTTCACGCGCCCCTCGGTGATCGAGGTGACCTGCGCGGAGCAGTTCCTGCGCCTGATTACCCGGGCGGACATGGTGAAATTCTGCAAGGACGGCTCGGACGCGACCTCGGCGGCCGTCCGGCTCGCCCGCGCCTATACCGGCCGGGACATGATCGCCTGCTGCGCCGATCACCCCTTCTTCTCCACGGACGACTGGTTCATCGGGACGACGGCCGTGAACGCGGGCGTTCCCGAGGCCGTCCGACAGCTCACGCTGATCTTCCGCTACAACGATCTCGCCAGCGCCAAGGCGCTGTTCGACGCCTATCCCGGCCGCATCGCCGCCTTCATCCTGGAACCGGCCCGCACCGAGGAGCCCCAGGGCGACTTCCTGCGTGCTCTGCAGCGGCTGTGCCATGCCAACGGCGCCCTGCTGATCCTGGACGAGATGATCACGGGCTTCCGCTGGCACAGGAACGGCGCACAGGAAGCCTACGACATCACCCCCGACCTCTCCTGCTTCGGAAAGGCACTGGCGAACGGCTTCTCGGTTTCGGCGCTGGCAGGAAAGCGGGAACTCATGCGGCTCGGCGGGATCCAGCACCACGACCGGCCGCGGGTCTTCCTGCTGTCGACCACCCACGGTGCCGAGACCCACGCCCTCGCCGCGGCGATCGCAACCATGCAGGTCTACGAGAAGGAGCCGGTGATCGAGCACCTGAACCGCCAGGGGGCGCGGCTCAGGCAGCAGGTGGCGGAGGTGATTTGCCGCCATGGCCTGAGCCAGCACGTGAAGCTCATCGGCCGAGCGTCCTGCCTGCTGTACGCCACCCTGGACCAGGACGGGCTGCCTTCGCAGGCGTTCCGCTCCCTGTTCCTCCAGGAGACGATCCGACGGGGGATCGTGATGCCGTCGCTGGTGGTCAGCTACGCCCATCGCGATTCCGACATCGACCAGACGGTGGAGGCGATCGATGGCGCCCTCCAGGTCTATCGGCGGGCACTCGACGGCAGCGTCGGGCGCTTCCTGGTGGGACCGCCCTCCCAGCCGGTCTACCGGCGCTACAACCAGCACCAGGGTGCCATCTGATGGCCTGGAGCCGTGCAGCTTGGCGGGGCATGACGCGCCTGCTGGTGCTGCTGGCGCTCTGGCCCGTCCCGGTCTCCGGCGGCGAGGCCGCGCCCGCCTTCCCCGTCGCGCCGATTCCCGGCCGGCACCACCTAGCCGATGCGCGGGGCGAGCCATTCCTGATCCATGGCGACACCGCCTGGTCGCTGATCGCGCAGCTCACCCGCGAGGAGGTCGACCGCTATCTCGCGGACCGGCGCAGGCGGGGATTCAACACGCTCCTGGTTTCGCTGATCGAGCGCCGCTTCGCGCGCAACGCGCCGGCGAACGCCTATGGCGAGCAGCCGTTCCTGACCCCGGGCGACTTTGGCACGCCGAACGAGCGCTACTTCGTCCATGCGGATTGGGTGCTGCGGCGCGCCAGGGAGGAGGGCTTCCTCGTGCTGCTGGCGCCGGCCTATGTGGGGGCCGGCGGAGGTGATCAGGGATGGTACCGGGAGATGGTCGCCAGCGGACCCGACACGCTTCAGCGGTACGGCACCTTCCTGGGGCGGCGCTATCGCGACTACGGGAACATCCTCTGGGTCCATGGCGGCGACGAGAATCCCCCGGACAGGCGGCTGCCGGAGGCGATCGCCCGGGGCATCCGCAGCATCGATCCTGGCTCTCTGCACACAGCCCACACGGCGCGGGATTCCACGGCCACCGAATATTGGCGCGGCGCGCCCTGGATCGGCGTCGACACGATTTACACCTACGGATCCGTCCGTTCCGCCGCCCTGCGCCAGTATTCCCGCAGCAGCCGCATCCCGTTCTTCCTGATCGAGGCCATCTACGAGAACGAGCACGAGGCGACCGAGCAGAGCCTGCGCGCACAAGCTTATTACGCGCTGCTGTCGGGGGCGGCCGGGCAGGTCTTCGGCAGCAACCCGATCTGGCACTTCGACGGCCCCGGCCTGTTCGACGCGCCCCTTGGCTGGCGGGAGGCGCTGGACGGCCCGGGTTCGCGCAGCATGACGCAGCTTCGCCGGCTGATGGACGGGCTGAAGTGGTGGCAGCTCGATCCCGACCTGGACGGCACGCTGCTGGTCGAAGGTTCCCGCTCCGCCGAAGGCCCGGCGGTCGCTGCGCGCAGCGGTGACGGCTCCCTGGGGCTCGTCTTCATGCCGACGGCCCGCCGCATTGCCATCGATCTGGGCCGCCTCGCCGGCCCATGGGTCAGGGCGCGCTGGTACGACCCCGCCGACGGCTCGTTCCGCGATGCGGCGCCGCCGCTCGGGGCCACGGGGCGGCGCAGCTTCGAGCCGGATGCCAAGGGCAACAGCTCCGGCTACGGGGACTGGCTGCTGGTCCTGGAATCGCACTCCTGAAGTCCCGCGCCGGAGCCGGCGCGGGAGCCGATGCCGAGGAGAACCATGGGACGAAACGCAGGAGTGGGGCAGATCACGATCGGCCTCTTCGGCCTCTTCGGGTCCGGAAATTCCGGGAACGACGGATCGCTGGAGGCGATGCTCGCCTTTCTGCGCCGCGCGCGGCCCGATGCCGCCCTCGTCTGCTTCTGCCCGGCGCCGGAGGCCGTGGAACGCCGGTTCGGAGTCCGGAGCCACGGGATCGCCTGGCCGGGCTTCGCCGGGCGCGCGGCCAGGCTGGTGGACCGTGCCCTTCTCGGTGCTCCGCGCATCGTGGCGAGCTGGCTGCGCACCTTCCGCCTGGCCGGAAAGGTTGATCTGCTGATCGTGCCGGGAACCGGGATCCTGGACGATTTCGGTACCGGCCCGTCCGGCATGCCCTACACGCTGTTCCGATGGTTCCTCTGCGCCAGGCTGCGCCGCACGCGGGTCTGGTTCGTGAGCATCGGCGCAGGGCCAATCCGGGATCCCGCGAGCCGCTGGCTGATGAAGGCCGCGGCCGGCGGAGCCGAATACCGCTCGTACCGGGACATGATCTCCCGGGACTTCATGGCCGGCATCGGCTTCAACAGCCGCAGGGATCCTGTCTATCCCGACATTGCGTTCAAGCTGCCGGTACCGCCCGAGGGGGCGGCCATCACGGAACCAGTCACAGCGGAAGCGGGCGCCGGCCGGCCGCCGCTCACGATCGGCGTGGGCGTCATGGCCTATTCCGGCTGGCGCGGCGATCCCGCGCGCGGGGCCGAGATCTACGCGACCTATCTCGGCAAGATCGCGCGTTTCGTCCGCTGGCTCCTGGACAGCGGCCACCGGGTGCGCATCCTGACGGGCGACGCCGCCGACAGTGCCGCGGTGGACGACCTGATGACGGTCCTGGCAGCGGACGGCCCAGCCGCGGAGGCCGGCCGGCTCGTCGCCGAGCCCACCGGTTCGCTTCACGAGCTCATGCGCCAGATCGCCGGGACCGACGTGGTCGTGGCGACCCGGTTCCACAACGTCGTCTGCGCCCTGAAGCTCGGCAGGCCCACTGTCTCGATCGGCTATGCCAGGAAGAACGACGCTCTGCTTGCCGAGATGGGACTGCAGGCCTTCTGCCAGGACATCGAGAGCCTCGATGTCGGTCTCCTGCAAGCGCAGGTGACGGACCTGATCGCCGACCGGCAGGCATTGGCCCGGACCATTGCCGAGACGTGCCGACGCTATGAAAGGCTCCTCGCGGAGCAGGACGCGCTTCTGGCCAGGCTGCTGCCCGGCGCCGCGCCGCGCGCTCTGGGCACCGGACCGGCCGGTGCCGCCGCGATGGCCGCGTCCCCTGCGCCGGCCGACCATCCCTTCAGCACCAGGGAGTTCCAGCCATGAAAGTTCTCGTCACGGGCCACCGCGGCTATATCGGCACCGTCA
This sequence comes from Arenibaculum pallidiluteum, assembly GCF_017355985.1. Taxonomy (GTDB): domain Bacteria; phylum Pseudomonadota; class Alphaproteobacteria; order Azospirillales; family Azospirillaceae; genus Arenibaculum; species Arenibaculum pallidiluteum. Next base: position 53,329 of record NZ_JAFIQU010000013.1, on the reverse strand, counting down.
TGGTGCCCATGCTGCTCGAGGCCGGGCACCAGGTCACGGGCTACGACAGCGACCTCTATTCCCGCTGCACCTTCGAGGACGGCGGCCCCATCGCCGAGGTGCCGAGCATCCGCAAGGACATCCGGGACGTCGCGCCCGCCGACCTGGAGGGGATGGACGCGGTGATCCATCTGGCAGCGCTCTCCAACGACCCGCTCAGCGACCTTGACCCGGAGATCACCTACGCGGTCAACCACCAGGCCAGCGTGCGCCTGGCGGAGATCGCGAAGAAGGTGGGGGTCCGGCGCTTCCTCTACGCCTCGTCGTGCAGTAACTACGGACTGGCCGGCGACGAAATGGTGGACGAGACCAGCCCCCTCAACCCGGTGACGGCCTACGGTCAGTCCAAGGTCTGGTCAGAGCGCGACATCTCGATGCTCGCGGGCGAGGGCTTCTGCCCGACCTACTTCCGCCCAGCGACGGCCTATGGCCTGTCGCCGCGCATGCGCTTCGACATCGTGCTGAACAACCTCGTTGCCTGGGCGGTCACCAGGGGCGTGATCCTGCTGAAGTCCGACGGCTCGCCCTGGCGACCCATCGTTCATATCGCCGACATCTCGCGCGCCTTCATCGCGGGGCTCGAGGCGCCGGAGGAACTCGTCTTCAACGAGGCCTTCAATGTCGGGCAGACCGCCCACAACTACCGGATCCGGGACATCGCCGAGATCGTGGCGGACGTCGTTCCCGGATGCCAGGTGGATTTCGCGTCAGACGCCGGGCCTGACAAGCGTTCCTACCGCGTCAGCTTCGAGAAGATCGCCCGCACGCTGCCGGGCTTCCGGCCCGTCTGGGACGCGCGCATGGGCGCGGAGCAGCTCCATGCCGCCTACCGCGCCTCGGACCTGACGCTGGATGCCTTCGAGGGCACGCGCTACCAGCGGATCAGCCATATCCGGAGCCTGCTCGCCCAGGGGATCCTGCACGGCGACCTGCGCGAGGCTTCGCCCGCCGGCGACGGTGCCCTGGCCACAGCGGCGGCGGAATGACGGAGGGGGTCGCCGTGGACGGGACAACGGCTGAAGCGTTCCCGCCGGCCCGCGATGCCGGCGGGCCATCGATCGGCGATGCCATCCATGGGACGGCGGCGCGCCTTTTCCCGATCTGCCGCAGCATCACCGGTGACGGCGTCCGCCGAACGCTCGCGGAACTGGGCGCGCTGATCCCGCTGGAGATCCACGAGGTGCCCTCGGGAACGGCGGTCTTCGACTGGACGGTTCCGCGCGAATGGAACATCCGGGACGCCTACGTCAGGGATGCCCGCGGCGTCCGGGTCGTGGACTTTCGGGTCTCGAACCTGCACGTCGTGAGCTACAGTCGGCCGGTCTCGGCGGTGATGCCGCTGTCCGAACTCCGAAGGCACATCCACACGCTGCCGGACCAGCCAGGGCTGATTCCGTACCGGACCTCCTACTACAATGAGGACTGGGGCTTCTGCATGGCCCACGAGCAGCTCATGCGGCTGCCCGAGGGGCTCTACGAGGTCCTGATCGATGCGACGCTGGAGGACGGAAGCCTCACCTATGGCGAGCACCTGCACCAGGGCGCGACGGACGAGGAGGTGCTGCTCTCCGCCCATGTCTGCCACCCCTCGCTCGCCAACGACAACTGCTCGGGGCTGGCGGTGCTTGCCCATCTCGCGCGGCGCATCGCCTCGCTGCGGACGCGCTACAGCTATCGGTTCCTGTTCGCCCCGGGCACCATCGGCGCCATCACCTGGCTCTCGCGGAACCGTGAGCGGGTCGGCCGGATCCGGCACGGCATCGTTGTGTCCTGCGTGGGCGACCGGGGAGAGCCCTCCTACAAGCGGAGCCGCCGGGGCGACGCGTTCATCGACAGGGCCATGGCCCACGTCCTGCGCCATGCGAGCCCGGCGCCGGCAATCCTCGACTTCTCACCCTACGGGTACGACGAGCGCCAGTACTGCTCGCCGGGCTTCGACCTGCCCGTCGGCCTGTTCCAGCGCAGCCGGTTCGGCCAGTTCCCGGAATACCACACCTCGGCCGACAACCTCGGCTTCATCGACCCCGCTTCCCTCGAATCCTCCTTCGACATCCTTCTGTCGGCGATCGAGATCATCGAGGGCGACGGCAGGCCGGTGAACCTGCTGCCGCATTGCGAGCCGCAGCTCGGCCGCCGCGGGCTCTACGCGGCGCTGGGCGGCGGCAGGGACGAGCCCGCGCGGCGGATGGCGCTGCTGTGGGTGCTGAATCTCGCTGACGGCACGCATTCGCTGCTCGACATGGCCGAGCGCTCCGGCCTGCCGTTCCGCGTCATCGCCGAGGCGGCCCACCTTCTCGAAGGGAAGGGGCTGCTGTCCGGCGTGACGCCCCTCCCGCATCCGCAGGGGTGAATGGCGGCTGGCCCCGCGGCGGCGTTCAGCCCGCGAAAGGGGGCCAGCCCAGGTCGGCCGCGGAGATGGCCGCGACCGGAAGCGGCCAGGGGATCGCGAAGGCGGGATCGTCGTGACGGAGGCCCGAGGCCGCCTCGGGCGCATGGAAGGCCGAGATCATGTAGCCGAGTTCCGTGTCGTCGGTCAGCGCCTGGAAGCCATGGGCGAAGCCCCGGGGAACGTAGAGCTGCCGGCGGTTGTCCGCGCTCAGCTCGAAGCCCTGCCATCGCCGGTAGGTCGGCGAATCCCGCCGCAGGTCGACGATCACGTCCCAGATCGCGCCCCGCAGGCAGCGCACGATCTTGACCTCGCCGTGGGGCGGCCGCTGGAAGTGGAGGCCGCGCAGCGTTCCCCGCGCCGCCGAATAGGAGACGCTGTGCTGGACGAAGTTCGTCTCCAGCCCGCGCTCCGTGAATTCACGCACGCAGAAGGTGCGCGCGAAGAAGCCGCGATGGTCCGGGCGCGGCTCCGGTTCCACGATCCAGGCATCGCACAGCTCGGTGTCGACGAAGCGCATTCGGCGGATCCCATGGCGCGGGGGCAGGGTGGCGGCCTCAGCCCGACGAAGGAATGGAGCGGCTGGAGACGCGCGGCCATCCCAGGGCATCGCGGGCGACGCGCGCGACCCGGTCCAGGGCGCCGGGGCGCCGGTACAGGTAGTCCACCGGCGGAAGCACCGCCGTCGACGGGTCGATCCGGCAGGCGAGCTTCAGGAGGTCCAGCCCGACGCGCCCGCGGCCCCGCACGAGATTGGCCGCCGCCGACCAGTAGGCGCGGCCGGCAAGGCTGCGCCGCGCCATGCGGTGCAGGCGCCGCGCTCCCGGAAGGTGGGCCCCCTCATGGGCGAAGAAGGTCTCCACGGCGGCCGAGGTGTGCTCGACGTGCCAGTTGTGCGCGTCCCGGATGAAGGCCGACCGCGAGGTCACGTGGTGGCGCAGGATACCCTGGACTGCGTCCGTCTCGGCGACGTCGCCCAGGCAGGCGAGCCTCAGCCAGATGTCGTAGTCGTCGGTGTGGGGCAGCTCGGGGCGGTAGTGGCCGGCCTGCTTCTGCGCGGCGGTCCTGACCACGAGGGTCGAGCCCGGAATGTCGAAGACGGCGGTCCGGCAGAACCGCTCGATGAACGCGCCGCCGCTGATGATGCGCCACTCGGCGTCCTGCCGGTCGGCGACGACCGGCATCGGTCCGCCATCGTGGAGCGGCGCGTCGCGCCCATAGGTCATGCAGACGCCGGGGTGCCGCTCCATCACCGAGACGGCGCGCCGCAGGCAGCCCGGCACCAGCAGGTCGTCGGCGCACAGGATCAGGAAGTAGTCGGCTTCGGCCCAGTCGATCCCCTCGTTGTAGGACGCGTGGGGGCCGAGGTTGGTGCGCCGGGCGACCACGTCCACCCGGGGGTCCTCGCGCGCGAGCTCACGCGCGATCTCGGCGCTGCCGTCGGTGGACGCGTTGTCGATCACCAAGACGCGGAGCTTCTCGACGTCCTGCCGCAGCACGCTGGTGACGCAGTCGCGGAGGTAGCGCCCGTACTGATAGGAGGGGATGACGACGTCGACGCTGGCCATGACCATCTCCTGGCTCGCCCGGTCGGATCGCCCGGCAGGACGGCGCACCCATTCTCGGGGCACCGGCGGGCCCGGCAAGACCGGCAAAGGACGTATCGCGTCCCGCCTCCGTGCCTCAATGGCCGGAGGGGTTCACCCTGCGGCGGAGCCCCACGGCACCGCTAAGCCCGGCTGCTTAGCTGCCTTCGCCGATCGCCGATTCCTCTCAAAGCCAGGGTCTCCGCGCCCTGCGGCGCGGATATCCTCTGCCCGAACCCTGAACCGCGGCCCGGGCGCCTCCACCCGCCCGGCCGGACCGCCGCCTGCCCGAACCACGCATCGACCAGCAGGGAGCCGCCATGGACACGCACACCGCAGACGCTCCGACGGACGGCCGTTCCATGGCCGGCGGCAGTTGCCGGCTATGCGGCGCACCACTGCGCCATACCTTCGTCGACCTCGGGATGTCGCCGCTTTGCGAGAGCTATCTTCCCGCCGGCCGGCTGGACGAGATGGAACCGTTCTTCCCGCTGCGCGTGCAGGTCTGCGACCGCTGCTTCCTGGTGCAGCTCCGCGACTACGTCGGCCCCGAGCATATCTTCCGGGAATACGCCTACTTCTCGTCCTACTCCACCACCTGGGTCGAGCACGCCAGGTCCTATTGCGCGATGATCCGCGACCGGCTCGGCCTAGGTTCCGACAGCCTGGTCGTGGAGCTGGCCAGCAACGACGGCTATCTGCTGCAGCACTTCCTGCCGATGCAGGTTCCGGTGCTGGGCGTGGAGCCGGCCGTGAACGTGGCCGCGGCGGCGATCGCGAAGGGCATCCCCACCCGGGCGGAGTTCTTCGGCCTTGCCCTCGCGCAGGAGCTGGTGGCCGAGGGCCGGTCGGCCGATCTGATTGTCGGGAACAACGTGCTTGCCCAGGTGCCGGACCTGAACGACTTCGTCGCGGGGATGCGCTGCCTGCTCAAGCCCGAGGGCTTGATCACGCTGGAGTTTCCGCATTTGGCGCGGCTGGTTGCCGAGAACCAGTTCGACACGATCTATCACGAGCACTTCTCGTACTTCTCGCTGATTGCGGTCGAGCAGATGGCCGCGCGCCACGGCCTGAAGCTGATCGACGTGGAGGAGCTGCCGACGCACGGCGGCTCGTTGCGCGTCTATCTCGCCCATGTCACGGCGGCCCATGCGATCGCCCCCGCGATCGCGGCCCTGCGCGAGCGCGAGATCCGGCTCGGCTTCCGGGACATCGGGACCTACACGACCTTCGCGGCGCGGGTTCACGAGACCAAGCGCGCGCTGCTCTCGCTGCTGATCGCGGCCAAGCGAGAGGGCCGGCGGATCTGCGGCTACGGCGCACCGGGGAAGGGCAACACGCTGCTGAACTACTGCGGCATCGGCACCGACTTCCTCGACTTCACGGTCGACCGCAACCCCTACAAGCACGGGCTCTTCACGCCCGGCATGCACATACCGATCCTCCCGGTGAAGGCGATCGACGCCGCCCGGCCCGACTATCTCCTGATCCTTCCCTGGAACCTCCGGGACGAGATCGTCCGGCAGATGCGGCACGTGGCCGACTGGGGCTGCAAGTTCATCGTCCCGATCCCCGAGGCTACGATCATCGATCCGAAGGAGCTGCTTCCATGAAGGTCGTCCTCTTCTGCGGCGGACTTGGAACCCGGATTCGGGAGTATTCGGAGAACGTTCCCAAGCCGATGATCCCGGTCGGCAATCAGCCGATCCTTTGGCACATCATGCAGTACTACAGCCGCTTCGGGCATACGGACTTCGTTCTCTGCCTCGGGTACAAGGCCAACGTCATCAAGAAGTTCTTCCTGGAGTACCGGCCGCAGGCCTACGCCGACTGCATCGTCTCGGGCTTCGGCAGCAATGTCGAGCTGCTGAGCGAGCCCGAGAAGGACTGGCGGATTACGATGATCGACACGGGGATCTGGCGGAACATCGGCGAGCGCCTGTGGGCCGTCCGCGACCACGTCCGGGGCGAGGAGATGTTCCTTGCGAACTACAGCGACGGGCTGACGGACGTGGATCTCGACGACATGGTCGAGCGCTTCCGGAGGAGCGGGAAGATCGCCTGCTTCCTGGCGATCAGGCCGCCGCTGACCTACCACCTGGCCGATATCGACGCCGATGGGCGCGTCCGGGAGTTCCGCTCGTCCGACCGCTCGGAGATGTGGATCAACGGCGGCTACTTCCTGATGCGGCCTGAGATCTTCGACTACATGCGGGAGGGCGAGGAGCTGGTGCTCGATCCCTTCCGGCGCCTGATCGAGGCCGACCAACTCATGGCGTACAGGCATGAGGGGTTCTGGCGCTCCATGGACACGCTGAAGGACCGCCAGATCCTCGAGGACATGGTGGAGCAGGGCGAGATGCCATGGCGGGTCGGCCGGCGCGCACCGGGCCGGCCGACGAAGCCCCTGGTCTCTGCGTCATGAAGGACTTCGGCCTGGTCGCTCCGGGCGAGAGCCTGTCGGTCCTGTGCCTGGGCGCCCATTGCGATGACGTGGAGATCGGCGCGGGCGCGACGATCCTGAGCTGGATCGATGCCGGGGTGCGGCTGCACGTGCAGTGGTGCGTCCTCAGCGCCGCCGGCCAGCGGGCCGAGGAGGCGCGTGCCGGCGCCGCGGCCTTTCTCGAGGGCGCCGCCAGTGCGCGGATCGAGTTCGCGGAGTTCCGCGATGGCTTCTTTCCCTACCAGGGGGCCGAGATCAAGGACTGGGTGGCCGCCATGTCCCGGCGCTTCACGCCCGATCTGGTGCTGACCCACCGCCGTGGCGACGGCCACCAGGATCACCGCGAGGTGAACCGGATCACGTGGAACGTCTATCGCGACCACGTGATCCTGGAATACGAGATCCCGAAATGGGACGGGGATCTCGGCCGGCCCAACATGTACATGCCGGTCTCCGCGCGCCTGCTCGAGCGCAAGATCCGCCTGCTGGAGGGAATTTACGGCACCCAGCGCGCGAAGGACTGGTTCGACGGGGAGACTTTCCGCGGTCTCGCGCGCCTGCGCGGAATGGAGTGCCGGGCGCCCGAGCGCTATGCCGAGGCCTTCACCCTGCGCAAGGGACGCCTTGGCTAGGCGGCACTGGCCCCCGGATGCAACCGCCGATCGAAGGGTGTGATGCCATGGCCGATGTCGCGCCGATGCCCCTCCAGCAGAGCTTCTGGAACTCCTGGAACGCCACCCACAACGAAGCCGCGCTCCGCGACGTCAGCATCCGCCAGGCGGAGATCGTCTGCGGATGGCTGGACGGGATCGGCCGCAGGGACCTCGACATTGTCGAGGTCGGGTGCGGAACCGGCTGGCTGTGCCCCAGGCTGGCGCAGTATGGCCGCGTGACCGGCACCGACCTCTCGGACCAGGTGCTCGCCCGTGCGCAGCGCCGCGCTCCCCACGTCACCTATGTGGCCGGGGACTTCATGAGCCTCGATCTCGGCGCCGAGGCCTTCGACGTGCTCGTCACGCTGGAAGTGCTCTCCCATGTGGCGGACCAGCCGGCCTTCGTCAGGAAGCTGGCAGGCCATCTGCGGCCCGGAGGCCTGCTGATGATGGCGACCCAGAACCGCTTCGTCCTGGAGCGGTTCAACGACGTCCCGCCGCCTTCGCCTGGGCAGTTGCGCCGCTGGGTCGACCGGCGGGAACTGCGGGCGCTTCTCGATCCGGAATTCGTGGTGCGGGAGGTCTTCTCCGTCACGCCGAAGGCGAACCGCGGGGTCATGCGGCTGGTCAACTCGTCCAGGGTGAACCGGCCGGTGCGCGCCCTGCTGGGCGATCGGGTGGAAAGGCTCAAGGAAAGGATGGGGCTGGGCTGGACGCTCATGGCCCTGGCGGAGCGGCGCCGGTAGGTCCGACGGAACGCGCGGCTCCGTCGGTCCGGGCGCGGAAAGGGCCGATCCGTTCCGAAACATGCGCGAGGACCGGGGGGCAGATGGCAGGGGTAAGACGCGCGTTCGTGCTGAATGCGGCCGAGCGCTATTCCGTGATCGCGGTCCAGTTCACGATGATCGCCGCGGTCTCGCGCCTGCTGACGCCGGCCGAGATCGGCCTGTCCGTGGTCGGGTCCGGGATCATGACGGTCGCCCTGTCCCTGCGCGAGTTCGTGACGTCCGAATTCCTGGTGCAGCGCAGGGACATTTCGCGGGAGGACGTGCGCACCTCGTTCACGGTGCTCTTCGCCGTCAGCGCGACGGTCGCCGCTGCCCTCGCGGCGACGACGCCGTGGATCGCCGACTTCTACGGCGAGCCCGGCCTCGCGCGCTACCTGCGCGTAACCACCGCCGCCTGCGTTGTCGAGACGCTGGCGCTTCCCATCACGGCGCTTCTGCGCCGGGACATGGCCTTTGGGGCGCTCGCGGTGATCAACGCGGCCTCCGCCGTCGCGGGCGCCGCGGTCACCCTGATCCTGGCGATCCTGGGCTTCAGCTACATGAGCTTCGCATGGGCGCTGCTGGCTGCCTCGGCGACGAGCAGCCTTCTTGCCTTCGCCTTCCGTCCCGAAGCCTGGATCCTGCGGCCGTCCCTGGCCTCCTGGCGCGGCGCGCTGGCCTTCGGGTGCTTCAACGGGTCGACCATCATCCTGACCCGGATCTACGATTCCCTTCCCCAGCTCGTCCTCGGGCGGTTCCTGCCGCTTTCGACGGTCGCGCTCTACAACCGGGCGAGCATGGTCTGCGGGCTGCCGGACAGGTTCATCCTGTCGGGCGTGTTCTCCGTGGCCTATCCGGCCTTCGCCGCCGAGGTCCGCCGGGGCGGCGACCTGAAACGGCCCTACCTCGACGCGCTGAGCTACATCACCGTCCTCCACTGGCCGGCGCTCCTCGTGCTCGCCCTGCTGGCCCACCCGGCGGTGCTGCTGATCCTGGGCGGCCAATGGCTTGGCACCGCGCCGCTGATCCAGATCATGGCCGTGGCGAGCCTGTCCTGGTTCCCGGTGATCCTGACCTATCCCGTCCTCGTCTCGCTGGGGGCGCTCAGGGACAATTTCGCCTCGAAGCTCCTCTCCGTTGCGTTGGCTGCGCCGATTCTCTGCCTTGCGAGCGCCTTCGGCGTCACTGCCATGGCGGCCAGCCTGTTCCTGACCCTGCCGATCCAGATGCTGGTGTCCCTCAGCTTCGTTCGCCGCCATGTGCCCTTCGCCTGGTGGGAGATTCCCGCGGCCGTCGGCCGGAGTGCCGTGGTGACGCTATGCAGCGTCCTCGGCCCTGCGGCCGTTCTCGTGCTGTCCGGGGGCGGTGGCGAGCTCTCGGCCGGGGCGACCACGGCTGCGTCGCTGCTGGCCATCGCCGGATGGGCGGCCGGGCTGGCCGCGACCCGGCATCCCTTCCTGAAGGAAATCCGCAGGACGCTCGAAGCCGTCGGTGGCCAGGCAGTGCTTCTGCGCCTGGCCCGCGTCCGCTTCCGCCCCTTCGGCCGGCCGCGTCCCGCCGGGACGGGGGAAACGTCGTGAGGGCACCGCCCCCACATCGCCCTCCTTTGGCTTAGGTCCCGCGGAGGAAGAGGTGGCATCCGCGGCGTGCGTTACGCCCGAAATCCACCACAAGGCGTACTTTCACTCTGATCTTGGCGAGTGTTAGCATTTCATTGCGATTTTTCTTGCGGGGCGGAACTAAAAGTCCGGCGTTCCGGCCGCCTCGCACACAAGAACAGAAGATCCTCGTCGTGCGACGCAGGCATACGATTGGATGGGAAGGGGAGATGATCATGCTGGACCACGTGATGCCGCGCGCCGGCATCGTGCCTTCCGGGCACGCGGCGCGGTTCTCCGACCGCGGCTCCGCGGTGCTGCCCGGCTTCCGGATCCCGTACCGTCCCGCGTCGTAGTGCCGGCATCCCAGGGCCGGTCGGTCGGACCCGGTGTACCTTCGCGAGCCGGACTTAGGTCGCCGCGCCGGTAGTGCGCCGCCCCGGAAGTCCCTTCCGCCATGGTTCCAGGAGCTGGCGTCGAGACGGGCGCGCGCCACGCGCGCCCGATTTCGGAGAAAGGGAGAAACCATGGAAACATTGAACCTCGCCTACTACAGCAAGGAACCCGTGGCCCTTCGCGCGGCGCAGAACCTCGCCAGGAATGCGGGCGCGAAGGCGCCCACGGCTCCGGATGAGCAGGCACGGGATGCCGTCGTGATCATCGAGCCCCGGTTGCTGATCCGCGAATGCCTGGCACGGGCGCTGTCCAGTCTCGGCGGCGGGCCGGTCCATGCCTTCGCCGACGTCGAGGAATGGATGGCCTCCGAGGTGGTGGGGGGGTCCGGTGCGATCGTGCTTTTCTCCATGGGCCGCAAGGGCCGCACTCCCGCACAGAACGAGCAGGAGTTGGCAATCCTGCACCAGGCAGGACCGGCCCAGCAGGTCGTGCTCGTATCGGAGAACGAGGAGGTGGCCCGGATCCTGGAGGCGCTGGACAACGGCGCCAAGGGCTACATCCCCATGAGCGTGTCGCTGAAGGTCGCGGTCGAGGCCATCCGCCTGGTCAGGGCCGGCGGGATCTTCGTGCCCGCCAGCAGCCTGATCGCCTCGCGCCGCTCCATCGAGGAGGCGGCGGCGCCCAGGCTGCGCTGCAACGGCCTCTTCACCGAGCGGCAGGTCGCGGTCGTGCAGGCGGTCCGGCAGGGCAAGGCCAACAAGATCATCGCGCACGAGCTCAATATGCGGGAGAGCACCGTGAAGGCGCACATCCGCAACGTCATGAAGAAGCTGAAGGCAAGAAACCGGACGGAGGTCGCCTATCTGGCGCAGAAGTTGATCGCCGAATAGCCGGATCTGCCGTCGGAGAGGGCGTGGACTGACAGACAAGGTGCAGCATGATCGCTTCCCGTCATCCGGCAGACGAAGTGCGCTCGGGCCCCGTTGACTGGTTCCGGCTCCTTGCCCGGAGGAAACTGATCGTTCTCGGCTCCGTGCTGATTGCCGTCGCCTGCGCCAGTCTGGTCGTGCTCACGACGCCGACACGCTACCGGGCCGAGGCCGTCCTGGCCCTCAACGTCCGCAACATCCAGATCAGCCCCACCGCAAACATCATCTCGACCCTTCCGCAGGAAGAGCCTGTCATCCGGACCGAAATCGACCTGATCAGCTCGCGCCTCATGGCCGAGCGGGTCGCCGACCGGCTGAAGCTCGACGAGGCGGTCGCGTCCGAGCTGTGGCCCGAACGGCCTTGGTGGTCCTCGCCGGAGGGGCTGCTCGGCGCCGCATTCCGCTGGGGCTGGGCCCCGGCTGGGTCCGATGGGGCCGCAGCGGATGCCCGGCGCGAGATCGTCGACCGCCTTATGTCCGGGCTGAAGGTCAGCAACGACGGCCGGTCCTACACGATCTACGTCGCCTTCACCGCCTACGATCCGGATTTCGCCGCCAAGGCCGCGAACACCTACGCGCAGGCCTATCTCGATCAGCAGGTGGAGTTCCAGACGTCCGGCATCCAGAGCGCGAGCGAGTGGCTCGGCAGCAAGCTCGAGACCATGCGGATCGAGCTGGAGCGGTCAGAGCTCGCGGTCGAGACCTTCCGGCACGAAGCCGGCCTCTCTGAAGTCGCCGAGACGACGCCGATGATGCTGCGCATCAACGCCCTGAACTCGGAAATCGTCCTGGCCCGGTCGGCGCGGGCGGCTGCCGAGGCGCGCCTGCAGACCGCGCTGGAGCTCGCCCGTTCCGACGGCACCATCGACGGCTTCGCCGAGGTCCTTGCCTCGCCCGCCATCCAGTCGCTCCGCCGCGACGAGATGGAGACGACCCGCTCGCTCCTGCAGCTCGAGCAGCTCGACGCCATGAAGGGGCCGCAGGCAGCGGCGCTCGCGGCGCAGAAGGCAGGCATCCAGCGACAAATTCTCACCGAGATCCAGCGTGTCCTGTCGAGCCTCGCCAGCGAGGTCGAGGTCGCCAAACGCAAGGAGCTGGAACTGATGGAGGCGCTGGGGGAGATGGAGGCGACCGTCGCGCAGTCGAGGCGGGCGGCCATCCATCTGAACCAGCTCCAGCGGGACGCCAATGCCAACAGCACCTTGTACGAGAGTTTTCTAACGCGGTACAAGCAGACCATCGAGCAGGACGGGCTGGCGACGCCCGAGGCCCGCCTGATCTCGGCGGCGACGCCGCCCAAGCGGCCGGATTCATCCAGACTGCCGCTGCTCGGCCTGGCTTTGCTCGGCGGCATCGGCGGCGGGATCTATGGCGCCACGGTCCGCGACCGCCTCGATCGCCGCGTGCTGCAAGGCGGCGTGCTGGAGGCGCGGACCGGGACGCGGGTCGTCGCCGTCGTGCCGCGGGTGGGCCGCAGCGACTCCGGCGGCCTTGCAGGCCAGCCCTCGGTCGCGCCGGGTTCCCCCTGCTCCGTCGCCGTCCGTCGCGTGGCAGCCGTCCTGGACCGCCTGCTGGACACCCAGGAGCCGGCCGTCCTGATGATCGCCTCCGCCAATCCCGGCGAGGGGCGGACGAGCTTCTGCACGGCCCTTGCTCGATCGGCGGCGCTGCTCGGCCGGCAGGTGGTCGTGGTGGACGCCGATCTCAAACGTCCGGGCATCGGCGCAGCCTTCGGCATCGGGGCGGGGCCGGCGCTGAACGACGTACTCGCCGGCAACGCGAAGTGGCCCGACGCAGTACGGACCGATCCCCTGTCGCCGGCCCATGTGATCGCCGCCCGACCCCATGCCGGCGACGCCGGCCCGCTACTCGCTTCGGCCCGGTTCGGGGTGCTCGTGGCGGCACTGCGGGAGGAATACGACCTGGTGATCATCGACACGCCGGCGATCCTCGGCTCCCCGGATGCCGGCCCGGTCGGAGGCGTCGCGAATGCCGCCCTGCTGGTGGTGCGCTGGGGCGTGACCGCCATCGACGACGTCGCGTTGGCGCTCCACCATCTCGGCCTCGGCGAGACCGCCGTCGCCGGGATCGTTCTCAATGCCGCCCGCCGGAGCCCGCAGGAGGTGCTGGACGCCGTCGACCACGCGCCAGCAGTCCGTAGCAGGGGCGGCAGCCTGCACGCCAGGTGGGCTGCGCAGATACGGCTGCATGCGGACCGGTCGCGCGGCGCGGCCCCGGCCGCCCAGCGTCCGGCGCAGGGTGCCGCGGCAACGAACGGCGTCCTGACCTCGGGTGCGAATGGAGAGAAGTACCATGACGATCATCCCGACCCGGTCTCCTGAGCCCGTGCATGCGTCCGGGCGCACGCGCCGCGTGGCTTGGCGCGGCTTCGCAGCCGGCGTCTCACTCGCCGTTTCATGGGCCTGCGCGGACCTTCGGGCGGCCGACCTCGGCGCCTCCGGACGCGGCGCAGCCTACCGGGTCGGTCCCGGCGACGTCCTGAGGATCGTCGTCTACAACGACGAGCGGCTTTCGGGCGACTTCCGCATCGGGCCGGAGGGCACGATCAGCTATCCGCTGGCCGGTACCGTCCCCGTGGCCGAACTGACGGTGGACGAGATCGGACGGCAGCTCGTCGCCCGGCTGGCCGGCCAGGTGCCGGTCAGCGGTGCCCCGGCCGTGCAGATCGCGGAATACGCACCGGTCTACGTGGTGGGCAACGTGGCCCGGCCGGGACCGTACCAGTTCCGGCCCGGCATGGTCCCGCTCGAGCTCGTTTCCCTCGCAGGCGGCCTGCGCCTGTCCGCGGAGGCCGAGAACAAGGTCCTACAGCTCATCGGAGCCGAGCAGCAGCTCGGCGACGCGCTGCTGTTGCGGACCTCGCTCGTGATCCGTCGGGCGCGCCTCGCGGCCGAGGTCGCGGGACAGGACTTCGACGGCTCCTCCCTGGCGGGGTTCTCGGATGCGGGATCCCAGGCGCTGCTCAGGAAGGAGGTGGACCTCTTCAATGTCAGGCGCGGCGTCCAGGCTGCGCAGAGAAGGATCCTGGAGGACCAGCGCGCCAGTTACGACCAGGAGATCCGCTCGCTGGAGCAGAGCATCAGGCTCCACGACGAGGAGATCACGCTGCTGGCCGACGAGATCAGGACGGCCGAAGGCCTGATGTCGCGAGGGCATACGACCCAGACTCGGATCAACGACCTGAAGCGCCAGATGTCGACCATGAAACGGGACGGGCTGGAGCTCCGCTCCTTCCTGGCGCGAGCGCACCAGCGCCAGCTCGAGGTCGATCAGAAGTTGATCGAGCTCGGTGCGATCTGGCAGCGCGAGAACGCCGAGGATCTCCGCGAGGTCGAGCTTGCGCTCTCCAGGGCGAACGGCAGCGCCGCCTCGGGCGCGGCCATGGTCGACCGGCTCCGCCTGGAGACGAGCCAGCCCCGCGCCGCGGAGCGACGGGCGCCGTCCTATTCGGTGATTCGCTTGATCGAGGGCGAGCGCCAGGTGATCTCCATCACGGAGCTGGGGGCGCTGCAGCCCGGCGACGTCCTGCGCGTCGAGAGCGGCGCCGGGCCGGAGACGGTGACCGTCGCCACCGACATACGGCCGGGGGGCGGCTGAAATCCGGCCTTGCCGGAGCGCCGGGATCTCGTCCCGGCGGTGCCGGCGTCTCGTCCCGGCGGTGCCGGGACGAGGGGATATCAGAACGCGGGCTGGCGGCTCGGGATGTGCCGCGGCCCGGGCGCCTCCTGCCGGCCGAGCCATTCGCGGTAGGCGGCAGCGACGCCCTGGCGCAGGCCGACCGACGGTTTCCAGCCGAGTGCCTGCATCCGCGTGCAGTCCAGGAGCTTGCGCGGCGTCCCATCGGGCTTCGACGTATCGAAGACGAACTCGCCGCCGTAACCGACTATCTCGCCGACGAGGCGGGCAAGCCCGGCGATGGAGATCTCGGTTCCCGGGCCCACATTGACGTGCCCGGGCGCCTCGTAATGCCGGGCGAGGAACACGCAGGCATCGGCGAGGTCGTCGACATGCAAGAACTCGCGCAGGGGCGTGCCGCTGCCCCAGATCGTCACCGAAGGCGCGCCGGTCAGGTGCGCCTCGTGGATCCGCCGGATCAGCGCGGGCAGAACGTGCGAGGTGCCGGGGTCGAAATTGTCGTTCGGCCCGTAGAGATTGGGGGGCATGGCGGTGATGAAGCGGCGTCCGTGCTCGCGGTTGTAGGCCTCGGCCAGCTTCATGCCCGCGATCTTGGCGATGGCATAGGACTCGTTCGTGGGTTCCAGCGCGCCTGTCAGAAGAGCCTCCTCCGGGATCGGCTGGGGCGCGAACTTGGGATAGATGCAACTGCTCGCGAGGAAGACCAATTTCTCCGTCCCCGCCCGGTGGGCGGCCGAGATGATGTTGGTCGCGATCAGGAGGTTCTCGTACAGGAAGGTCGCGGGATTGGCCGCGTTGGCGAGGATTCCGCCGACGCGCGCGGCTGCGACGAAGATCAGGTCGGGTCTTTCCCGCACGATCCAGTCGGTGACGGCCGGCTGCACCATCAGGTCGAGCTCGCGTCGGTCGACCGTCAGCACGGTGCAGGGCTCCCGCGCCAAGCGCCGACACAGGGCGGAGCCGACCATTCCGCGATGCCCGGCGACCCAGACGCGCCGGCCGGCGAGTTCGAAGGCCGGCGCGCCGGCGCGCCGCTCAAACGTATCGGTCATTGCGGGTCTCCTCCCTCAGGACGGTTGCCAGATCGGCCTCGACCATCTCGGCCACGAGGTCGCGGAAGCTGATGCTGTGCGACCATCCGAGCCTGGCCCGGGCCTTCGAGGGATCGCCCAGGAGCACATCGACCTCGGTGTGCCGGAAGTACCTGGGATCAATCTCGACGATCACCTCTCCGGTGCTGCGGTCGTATCCCTTCTCCTCGACGCCGCTGCCGTTCCATTCGACGGCGCGGCCGACCTGGTGGAAGGCGAGCTCCACGAACTCGCGCACCGTATGCGTCTCTCCCGTCGCCAGGACGTAGTCGTCGGGCTCGTCCTGCTGCAGGATCCGCCACATGCCGGCCACGTAGTCGCGGGCATGGCCCCAGTCCCGACGGGCGTCGAGGTTTCCGAGATAGAGCTTGCTCTGAAACCCGTGATGGATCGCGGCCACGGCGCGCGTGATCTTGCGCGTGACGAAGGTCTCGCCGCGGATCGGGCTCTCGTGGTTGAACAGGATGCCGTTCGATGCATGCATCCCGTAGGCCTCGCGGTAGTTCACCGTGATCCAGTAGGCATAGAGCTTGGCGACGGCGTAGGGGCTGCGCGGATGGAAGGGCGTCGCCTCGTCCTGGGGGATGGGGCCCACGCCACCGAAGAGCTCGGAGGTCGAGGCCTGGTAGAACCGGCAGCTTCCGGCGATCCCGACGATCCGCATGGCCTCCAGCAGGCGCAGCGTGCCGAGCCCGTCCGCATTGGCGGTGTATTCCGGGGTTTCGAAGCTGACCTGGACGTGGCTCTGGGCCGCGAGATTGTAGATCTCGTCCGGACGGATCTGCTGCACGAGGCGCACCAGGTTCGTTGCGTCGGTGAGATCGCCGTAGTGCAGGTGGAAGCAGGCGTTCCCCTGGTGCGGATCCTGGTAAAGGTGGTCGATCCGGGCCGTGTTGAAGGAGGACGATCGGCGCTTGACGCCGTGCACGACGTAGCCCTTCCCCAGCAGGAATTCGGAGAGATACGCGCCGTCCTGGCCCGTCACTCCGAGGATCAATGCGACCCGCCTCGACATTCCGCACCCCCGATGCCGCGTTCCGATGGGCAGGTCCAGGCGGGGCGACCGGAAGGATGTGCCGCATTGACAGGCAGCACCTGCCGCGCGTGGCGCCGGGCGGTGCGCCGATGCGGCCCCCCGAAGCGGGCGCCCGTCCTGAAACCCGTTCCCCGAGCCTACCGTCCGGCCGGGATCCCCTCATCTTGGCCGAATGACGGCGCGCGGCGTCCGTACGCACGGCCGGGCCTACCAAGGAAGGGCGCCCATATTCCCGGATCGGCCCTGAGAGGGATGCGCGAGGGATGCGCGGGGCCACCCGAAGACGTAGCCGCGGTCGGCCGCCTCGTCGCGCCACCTTCCTACGGCCGAACGGCACGACACGGCCGGCGCGGCTAAGGTGCCCCCCGTATCGCCGGCGGGACCGGAGCTGCTTGCGCCTGCCCGGCACCCGCGGAGGGCCCATCCATGCTTCAGATCCTCGCCCAAGGGCGGTACGACAGGTTGACCGCTCTCCTGCTTTGCGTGCTGCTGGGCACCACGCCCGGCGGGGCGATAGCACAGCCTGCCCGCGCGGAGCCCGCGGCGCCGCGCCCGGCCCGGGCGGCACTCCCTTCGGATTTCGGGCTGACGGAGCCGCAGCCCCGCCCCGAGCTGCCCGACGTCTTCGACGTGTTCGAGCCGCCGCTCCTCGACAGCGGCGCCACGCCCGCCATCGCCGAGGCATCCCGTACCGCCGGACCCGGCGAAACCTTCGTCGTGAGCGGTGCGGAGCTCGGGCAGGATCTCCGCTTCCGCGTGTTCTCCCAGACCTCGCCCTCCGACGCGGTCGCATCCGAGGCCCGTCCCTGGGCCGCATCGGGCACCGCGGCGGCGGCGGCGGTGCCCGAAGGCGCGCTCCCGTGGTCCCTGTATCTCGTATGGCCCGAGCGCGTCGGCATGCGGGGCGCACCCTTTGCCCTGAACCGGGCGGAGGCATGGTGGGCGGGCCCGCAGCCTGCCGTTCCGGGCCGTTCGGCTGCCCTTTACGGGCGCAACCTCAGCCGCGGCAACGGTACGACGGCGGCATGGGTCTACCTGGCCGCGCCGGAGCGGGCAGGGGCCTGGGTCGAGGTCACCGCCGTGAACCCCTACAGGATCGTGTTCACCGTGCCGGCCGCCCTGCCGTCCGGGACCTACACGCTATGGGCCCACAACGGCCATGGCGGCCGCTTCGGATGGGGCGCGCCGGTGACGCTGGAGGTCGCCTCGCAGACGGAGACGGCGGCCGAGATGGGGCAGGCGGGGCGGCAGGGGCCCGTATACGACGTCCGCCGGTACGGCGCGCGTGGGGACGGCCGGTCCGACGACGAGGCGGCGATCCAGGCCGCCATCGCGGAGGCCGGCCGCAATGCTCCAGCCACCGTGCTCTTCCCGGCGGGAACCTACCTGTCCAGCCGGGGCTTCGTCCTGCCGGACGGCTTGCGCCTGGTCGGCGAGGGACGGGACCGCAGCGTGCTGAAGGCGTCCTCGTCCTTCCGACCTGTGCCCGGGGACGAGAGGGCGCAGGCCCTGCTCTTCGCCGAAGGATCATTCGGCGGCAGTGATTTGGAGATCACGGGGCTCACGATCGACGGCACGCAGGGGAAGGGGAGCCAGGGCACGCCCGTGTTCATCCGCTTCTCCAGGAATGTGCGTCTCGCCGGCATGCGCATCGTGTCCGCCCCGGACCCCTACTTCCATCTCGACGGCATCCGCGGCCTCGTCCTGTCCGACGTCGAGCTGGTCGGCAAGGGCGGGTTCCTGGGCCGGTCCAGCCAGGTCGTCGTCGATGGCTGCGACTTCAGGCTGTCGGCTGGGGCGAATTCCGCGCTCACCACCTGGGGCGGCGGCGAGATCGCGATCACCCGAAACCGGGCCGCGGATCTGGACCCGGACGACCCCGCGAAATCCTCGGCCGGCCGGTTCATCGTCTCGCAGCCGCATTTCGGCAGCCTGCGCAATGTCTACATCGCAGGGAACGTGACCAAGGCCCTTGCGCCCCCGCCCGCGCGGTTCGGCGATCCCAACGCCGGCGAGCAGATCCTGTTCGAGCAGTGCTGCGCGCTCGCAAGTGCCGCCGTCGCCTCGGGAACGCCCGGCAGCCTGACGCTGGCGCCTGGGACCCTGCCCCCACTTCTCGAAGGCAGGTTCGATGTCCTCGTCCTCTCAGGAGCCGGGGTCGGCCAGGTTCGTCGGATCGGGAAGGTCGACGCGTCGACGAACACCCTGGTCGTCAGTCCGGACTGGAAGGTCGTCCCTGAACCCGGCAGCCGCGTCACCGTCGCGGGGACGGCGTCGCGCGTCGCGGTCTACGGGAACGATCTCGACGGCAAGCCCGTCTACGCCACCTACGACACCGCCTCCTCGGGCGTGCACATCTACGGCAACAGCTCCGATATCGTGGTCGATGGCAACGTCTTCCGGCGCATGCGCGGCGGGATCGAGCTGTGGGCGATCGGTCTCGAGGGCCGTGCCGAGCTGAGCCCCGTCTTCTTCAACCTGCTCGTGAACAACCTGGTCGGAGAGTCCTACGACGGCCTTGTCATGCACACGATGTACGTGCATGGGGAGGTTCCGGGCTCGATCGGCCATCTCGGGAACGTCTATCGCGGGAATGTCGGCGAGAATCTCGCCCGTGCCGGCATGCATTTCGAGACCTGGCAGGGCTTCGAGACCGGTGCGCAGGTCATGAACGTGTTCGAGGGGAATCGCTTCACCGACATCCGCATCGGCATCCTCGAGGCTCGCTCGCCGCTGCCTTCCGCCAGGCGGTTCGCGGGGCCGACCACGCCGATCTCGGCAAGCGTCCTCTTCCGGAACCGCTTTGAGCGCGGTCGCATGCCGCCGGCGGATACCCTGGCCTTCGTGAGGCGCTCGGACAGGGCGTGGATCGGCCGGGAGAATGCCTGGGACGGCTTCGATCGTGCCGCCCCGCCGGCCGCCCTTACGGGCCGCGGCGCCCCCGCCCGAGGCCTCGCCGCGGACTGATCGCGGCCGGCGGAGGGCGCCCGCGACCGGCCCCTACGCCTTTCGCCGGAGGGGATGCGCCGCCGCCGCTCCGCAACATGGACATGGGCATGGCCGAGCCTCGGCCATCCGGAACCGCGCTCAGCAGAATTGCTCTATCCCAGGCGCCGCCGCCGCCTCGCTACGCTTTCGGCGCACCAAGGGCAGACGGGACGGCGCCCGCTGCGGATCCCGGCTTCCAGCCAGGGAGGGAGGGACATGACGCTCCATGCGACACATCTCCTGAACGCGTTCCTGTTGGCGGTCGTGCTGATCATCGCGCTCGGCAAGCTCGCCGAGCCGGCGGGGCTGGTTGACCGGCCCAATGCCCGCAAGCTGCACGAGGGCTGCATCCCGGTGGTGGGCGGCGTGGCGATGTTCGCGGCCTTCATGGTCACGGTGCTGCTGGTGGAATGGCCGCAGCGCGCGCCCTGGGGCCTCGTCTCAGGGCTCTTCATCCTGGTCGCAATCGGTATCGTCGACGACATCCGGGACCTCCGCCCGCGGGTCCGGCTCGCGGTGCAGGCAGTCGCGGCGGCTGTCATGGTCGTCCCCGACTGGCACGTCGTCCGCGAGCTCGCGGAACTCGGCGCAGGCCGCATCGATCTCGGCGTCCTTGCGCTTCCCTTCACGCTGTTCCTGATCGTCGGCGCGATCAATGCCTACAACATGCTGGATGGGCTGGACGGTCTTGCCGGCGGGGCCGCGGCGGCGGCCTTCTTCTGGCTGGCGGTCGTGGCCGGGGCGGAGCGGCATGGCGGGCAGGCCACGGTGCTCGTCCTGCTGGCCGCGACGCTCGGCTTCCTGGTCTTCAATCTTCCCCATCCCTGGCGCCTGCGGGCATCGGTCTTCATGGGCGACGCCGGCAGCACCATGCTGGGGGCCAGCATCGCCTTCTTCATCGTCGTCCTGGCCTCCGCACCGGCGCCGACGGCGCCGCTCCCGGGCCTGCTCTGGATCTGCGCGCTGCCGGCAATCGACACCCTCAGCCTGATCCTCCGCCGCATCCATGGCGGCCGCAGCCCTTTCGCGGCGGATCGCCGCCATCTCCACCACCTGCTGCTCGATCTCGGCTTCTCGGCGCGACGGGCGGCCGGTCTCATCGTGCTCGCGAGCTTCGTCCTGGGCGGGGTCGGCGTCGCGGGAATCCTCGCCGGGGTGCCGGACCCCGTGATGCTGGCCGGGCTCGCCGTGCCTCTCGCCGCCCATATCCGGTTCGTCCGGCGTGCCGAGAACCGTCTGCGCAAGGGGCGCCCGGCGGGCGGAGGAGCCGTGTTGCAGGACGCCGGGCTGCCGATCCGGAGCCCGGGCCTATGAAGCTCGCCTATCTCGCCTTCCCGCATATCGGCGGCACCTTCACGGTGTATCGCCACCTGCGCGCGGGCCTGTGCAAGGCCGGGATCGACCTCCGCTGGGTCGGCCGGGGCGAGGAGGCGCGCCGCGCCCTGCACGATCCCGTCTGGGCGGCCGAACGCGCCCATGGACTTGTCGCTGCGGACGCCGGGGGGGACGAGCGCGCCGAGGCGCGGGCGCTCATTGAGGCGATCCTGGAGCATCGCTTCGACGGCGTCGTGGTGAACCTCGGGGGCGACCGGGTCCAGACCAACGCGGTCCGCTACCTGCCCGGATATCTCCTGCGCATCCTGGTCGTCCACAACATCACGCCCGGCATCTACGCCTCGGCGCGGGCCCTGCGCGACCACGTCCACGCGACGGTCGGCGTGTCGCCGAGAATCACGAGCGACCTGACGCTGCACCACGGCTTCGACGAGGCCCGCATCACGACGATCCTGAACGCCGTCGACCGCCGCGCGCACCGGGCGGGGCCGGCGCCGGATCCGGGACGCCTCCGCCTGCTGTCGCTCGGCCGGGTCGAGGACCAGGCGAAGGGTGTGCTCTGGCTGCCAGACATTCTGGCCAGGCTTCCGGATTCCGTGACGCTCACCGTGGCCGGCGACGGGCCAGACCTGCAGCGCCTGCGCGGGCGCTGCGCCGCCCTTGGCGCGCGTGTGCGCTTCCTCGGTGCCGTTCCGCCCGAGCGGGCCGAGGCCCTGCTGGAGGAGCACGACTGCCTGATCGCTCCGTCCCGCTTCGAAGGGCTGCCGATGACTGTGATCGAGGCCATGGCGGCGGGCTGCGTGCCCGTGACCTCCCTGCTGCGCGGCGTCACCGACGTCATCGTGGAGCACGGGAAGACGGGGATGCTCTTTCCGGTCGGCGACACCCGTGCCGCCGCCCGCGCCGTCGAAGGGCTCCTGCGCGACGGCGCGCTGTTGGCCCGGATGCGGGCAGCGGGGCCGATGGTCGCGGACGAGCGCTTCGGCGTCGAGGCCATGGCGTCACGCTATGCACTGCTGATCGAGCGCGTTGCGGCGACGCGTCCGCCCGTCGCCGATCCGCTGGACATCGAGCGCTGGCGGCTGCCGCCCGGCCTTCGCCCTGGCCTGCGCAGCTACCTGCCACTGCCCGTCAAGAACCTGATCAGGACCGTCAGGGAGCGCATGGCCTCATGACCGGCCCATTCGCCCCCGGAAACCACCAGGAAGAGCCCCGATGACGATCTCCGTGGTCATCCTGACCTGCAATTCCGAGGCCGTGATCGCCGATACGATCTCGCGCGCGAAGCTCGTCTCCGATGACATCCACGTGGTGGATTCCTTTTCGCGCGACGGGACCGTGGACCTCGTCAGGGCCATGGGCGCGCGCTGCCATCAACGCGCCTTCGCGGACTACGCCGACCAGAGGAACTGGGCGATCTCCGACCTGGACCTCAGATATGGCTGGCAGCTCCATCTCGATGCCGACGAGATCCTGACGCAGGCGCTGGTCGACGAGATCAACGCCCTGAAGGCCGCCTGGCCGCCGGGCGTCGACGGGTTCTTCATCCGCCGGCTGACCCGTTTCATGGGCCGCGACCTGCTGCATGGCGGCTATTACCCGACCTACCACATGCGCCTGTTCCGGACCGGCTGCGTCCGGGTCGAGGACAGGAAATACGACCAGCATTTCGTGCTGTCCGGCACCGGCCGGACACTGACGGCGCCCTTCGTGGACGACCACCGCGCCTCGCTGTCCGAGTGGATCGCGCGCCACAACCGGTGGAGCGACCTGGAGGTCGAGGACCTGGAGGCGCAGGAAGCCTCGACCGCGATCCGTCCCGACGCCGCCGGGAACCCGATCGAGCGGGCGCGCTTCCGCAAGGCCATGTACTACCGCGCCCCGCTCCTGCTGCGACCCTTCGCGCTGTTCCTCTACAAGTACTTCGTCCGGCTGGGCTTCCTCGACGGCATCCCGGGCCTGGTCTACTGCGTGCTCCAGTGTTTCTGGTACCGCTTCCTCGTGGATGCCAAGTTGCACGAGCGCCGGGTGCCGCACGCGCCGTTCTTCGAGCCCCGGCATCTCGTCCGGGCCGGAACAGCCTCCGCAGCCGCCGCATCTGGGATGGGCGAGATCCAGCCGGGCATGGTGCGCGATGGCGGTCACGGCTGACGGGCACCCCCATGCACATGCGGTTCCGCGGCCGGCCGGCCGCGCCGGCGATCCTGCGCGCGGGATTTCGTCCAGGACATCAGCCGGCATGCTGAGGGCAGGGCGGTCGCTCCGGCTGGCGCTTGGGTGCCTGGGGCTGGTCCTGGCGCTGATGGCCGCGGCTTCGCTTCTCGGCCCGCTGCTGCTCGTCAGGACCGATCTCCACCCGTCCGACGTCATCATCGTCCTGGGAGGCGATGCGGGGCCCCGTGCCGCGCTCGGGGCGCGGCTCTTCGCCGACGGTCTCGCGCCCCGGGTGCTGGTCACCGGAGCTGGCGACTGCGAGACAGTCCGCGGGGCGCTGGTCCGGCGCGGCGTTCCCGCCGCACGCATCGTCGTCGAGTGCCAATCCCGCAGCACGCACGAGAACGCCAGCCGCTCGGCGGCGATCCTCTCGGAGCTGGGCGCCCGCAGCGCGATCCTCGTCACGAGCTGGTATCACACCCGGCGTGCGCTGGGCTGCTTCCGGGCGGCCTCGCCGGCGACGGCCCTGATGGTGGCCGCCGCGGACGAGCACGATGCGCACTGGCGCAGCATTCGGGGCCTCGCCCGGCTCACCGTGGCTCAGGAGTTCCTGAAGATCGCCTGGTACGCCGCACGCTATGGCACCGGCTTCGGAGCGCCGGCCTCCGATCTCCCGGCGGCGCGGGGATTGGCGCCATGAGCTGGATCGTGACGTGGACCTTCGTCGCCCAGGCGCTGCTGCTGATCCTTGGCGGCCTGACGCGGCCGCACAGGATCTACGAATACCCGTTCCTCGCGGGCGCCATGGCCGTGTCCTTCATCCTTCCGCAGCTTCCGGCGATGATCGACAACCGGTTCCTGCCGGCCGGCGCCTACGAGATGACGGTCTGCTTCACCATTCTCTGCTTCGCCATGATCCGGCTGGGATGGTCCGACACCGCGCCGGCGCTCCGCTCCTTCCGCTGGACGCTCGACGAGGGACGGCTGCTTCTCGGCGCGGCCGCCCTCTCGGCCGCGGGTGCGGTCTTCTACTTCGAGCTCAGCCGACGCTCGGGCGAGCTGGCCGTGATGACCGGCATGACGGGGGTGCCCGTCATGCAGCTCTTCTTCTCGAAGCTGCTGCCCTATGGCATGGGTATCGCCCTTCTCTGCCTCATGCGGCGCCCCTCGCTGCCGGCGCTGGCGATCGTGGCCTTCGACGCGCTGCTCTACCTCGACCGGATCTTCGTGACGGGCAAGCGCGGCGAGACCGTCGAACTCGTCCTGATGGTCGCACTGGCGACCTTCTTCCACCGGGACCGCACGCTGCCGCGCCTGCTGGTGGTCGCTGGGGTGGTGGCCGGAACCCTGGTCATGGAGAGCGTCGCCGAGTACCGCGACATCACGCGGACCAAGGGCCGGCCGGAGCTTGCCGATATCGCCGAGATCCCCGTCATGGAGAACTTCGCGAAGGGGCTCGAAAAGGGCGGGCTGGAGATGCCCAACGCCCTGATCCTGATCAACGCCGCCGACCGCGACATGCAGCTCGACTTCGGGGCGTGGCACTGGAACATCTTCGTCTTCAACTACTTCCCGGCCCAGCTCCTCGGCCAGGACCTCAAGCAGCAGCTCATGCTCGACATCCCGAGGCCGGGTCCCTCGGAATACAACCCGGTCTACGGCACGACCGAGACGGGAATGGCCGACGCGTTCCGGTCATTCTGGTGGTTCGGCGCGGTGAAGTTCCTGCTGATCTCCCACCTTCTCTGCCGCGTCTGGCAGGCGGCGCGGCAGGGCTGGGCGGTCCCGCAGATCATCTACATGTTCTCCGCCGCCCCCGCGATGAACGCCATCTCCCACCATACCCAGTGGGTGCCGTCGACCTGGCTGCATATGGCGCTCTTCATGCTTCCGGTCCTGTGGTTCGCGCGCTGCCCGGCTCCCCGGGGCGGGGCGGCGCCGAACCCGCGCCCCGCGGCAGGATCGCTCGGGACGGCGGCGCGGCCGGGGTGAGGAAGCCGGGGGCAGGGGAGCGGACCGGGCCCGGTCGGTTCTCGACGGACAGACATCACGAGGCGGGCATCAACGAGACAGAGGCGGTGAGATGGACAAGGTCATCGTCAGCCAGCTTGGCGCACGCATGCATTACGCTGTTCCCCGTCTCCTCGCATCTTCGGGGATGCTGGAGCGGTTCTACACGGACATCTGCGGCACGCGCGGCTGGCCGCGGCTGCTCGGGGCCGTTCCGCGGCGCCTGCAGCCTGCGGCCGTGCGGCGCCTCGCCGGCCGCATCCCCTGGCAGGTGCCTGACGAGCGCATCACGAGCTTCGGCGGGATCGGGCTGGCCTTCGCCCTGATGCGCATGGCGGCGCGCACGCCGACGCAGAGCACCGCGGCTCATCTCTGGGCGGGGAGGAAGCTGGCGCGCGCCGTCGCCGCTGCGGATTTCGGGCGGGCCGCGGGGGTCTACGCCTATAGTGGGGAATGCCTCGAACTCCTGACGGCTGCACGGGCGCGGGGGCTCTGGACCGCCGTGGAGCAGATCATCGCCCCGCGCGAGATCGTGGACCGACTGGTCCAGGAGGAGGCCGAGCGATTTCCGGACTGGCAGCCGCCCGCCGTCGCCGACAGGCTGGCCGGGACCTATGCCGCGCGCGAGCGGGCGGAATGGGCGGCCGCGAACCTGGTCGTCTGCGGGTCGGAGTTCGTCCGCCAGGGGGTGATCGACCAGGGTGGGGATCCCCGGCGCTGCGTGGTCGTGCCCTATGGCGTCGATGCACGTTTCTCTCTGCCTGCGCGCGCGTCCCATGGCGGCCCGCTGCGGGTGCTGACGGTCGGCAGCGTCGGTCTGCGGAAGGGATCGCCCTACGTACTGGAGGCCGCGCGCCGGCTCAGGGGCCGCGCGCAGTTCCGGCTGATCGGTCCCTGCGATCTCGGGCCGGCACCGCGCGCCGCCCTGGCCGAAGGGCTGGAGTTCATCCCCGGCGTGCCGCGCGCAGAGATCCTCTCCCACTACGCCTGGGCCGACGTGTTCCTCCTGCCCTCGATCTGCGAGGGGTCGGCCACCGCCGTCTACGAGGCCATGACGGCCGGCCTGCCGGCGATCGTGACCGCCAACACCGGCAGTGTCGTGCGCGACGGGACCGACGGGTACGTCGTCCCGATCCGCGACGTTGACGCGATCACGCAGGCCGTCGAGACCCTGGCCGCTGAGCCTGACCTGCGCCGCGCTATGGCCGAGAACGCGCGCCGCCGCGCGCAGGACTTCGACCTGCAGGCCTATGGCCGACGCCTCTGCCGGGAACTGCGGTCCGTCCGCAGCCCGGCCCTGGACCCTGCTTCCGACCAGGCCTCGGCCCGGAACGCCGACACGGCGGCCCGCACGCGACAGGAGAATGCCGCATGACGATGTCGACCTTGCCGCGCCCCTTTTTCGCGGGTGCCGTCCAGGATCCGGCCACACAGCCCCTCCGGGTCGGAACGCTTGTCGCCTCGGTCTCCAGGAGCGGGGGCGGCGTCTTCGAATGCCTGCGCGGGCTGACGCGACACCTGCACCAGCCGCCGCGGACCGAGGTCGCGCTCTTCGGCCTGCAGGACGCCCATACCGCCGCGGACCGCGCCGCCTGGGGCGACGTGCCCTTGACCGTCTCGCCGGTCCTGGGGCCGGAATCCTTCGGCTATTCGGCGCCGCTCGTCCGGGTCCTGCAAGGCGCGTCGCTCGATGTCCTCCATGTGCACGGCCTCTGGAAATACGTCAGCCTCGCGGCGCGGCGCTGGGGCCACGTCCATGGACGCCCCTACGTCGTCAGCCCCCACGGGCATCTGGACGCCTGGGCGCTGGCCCACAGCGGCTGGAAGAAGCGTGCCGCACGCGTCCTGTACGAGGAGCGGAACCTCCGGGAGGCCGCCTGCATCCATGCGCTGTGCCAGTCCGAGCTGGACGCGATCCGGGCGGCCGGCCTGCGCAACCCCGTCTGCGTCGTCCCCAACGGCGTGGAGATCCGCACGCCGCCGGGCAGGGGCGCCGCGTGGCGGCGGGCGCTTCCGGCCGAGGCGAAGGTACTGCTCTTCCTTGGCCGGGTGGCGCCGCAGAAGGGCATTGCCGCCCTGATCCGCGCCTGGGAGGTGGCGCGGCGGCGCGATCCCCGCCTAGCCGCGCCGTGGCGGCTCGTGATTGCCGGCTGGGACCAGGGCGGGCACGCCGCCGAGCTGAAGGCGATGGCCGGGGCGCTGGCGCTGGAGGAGCATGTCTCCTTCATTGGCCCGCAGCACGGCGCCGACAAGGCGGCGACCCTGGCCGCAGCCGACGCCTTCGTTCTTCCCTCGGTCAGCGAGGGTCTGCCCATGGCCGTGCTGGAGGCCTGGTCCTATGCCCTGCCGGCCATCATCACGCCACGCTGCAACCTGCCGGAGGGCTTCGCGATGGATGCGGCGCTGCGGGCCGAGCCCGAGGTCGAGAGCCTGGCGCTGGCGCTGGGAACGCTGTTCGCGATGCCCGAGGCGCGCCGGCGGGCAATCGGGCGCAACGGCTTCGCCTTGGTGGACGAGAGGTTCTCCTGGCCCGTGGTGGCCCGGCAGATGGAGGAGGTCTACCGCTGGCTCTGCGGCCGCCAGGAGCGGCCGGCCCATGTGCGCATGGCGTGACGGCTGGGGCGTGACGGCTGGGTTGCGAGGGGTCGGGTCAGGTGGCAGAAGGCGCTTTCGTCGCGCGGGTGGGTCGCGGTCATGGCTTCGTCTCCGGCAGTCTGCGCCCGAGGTCTGCCGCAATCCGCAAGGGCAGCAATTGACCCGGATCAACAAAAACGAATCTCGACCGCCAGATCCTCGACCGGATGAGACGGCCGGGGGGCCGCAAGGTACCGCCCGGCCGTTGCCCGGCTCATGCGCTCCTGACATTGGCGAGGAAGCCGCCCACATGCCCGTGCATCGACTCGGCCTCCGTGAAGAGCTGCTCGGCCGCGCCCAGCACGCGCCCGGCCGCGCCTCCGGTCTCCGTCGCGGCATGCCCGACGGTCTCGATGGAGTGGAGGACCATGCCGGCCCCCTGGGCGGCCTCCGCGATGTTGCGGGCAATCTCCTGGGTGGCCGCCTGCTGCTCCTCGATGGCGCCCGAGACGGCGACGGTGACGGCGTTCACCTCGGTCACCGTGCGCGAGATCGCCTGCAGGGCCGCCACCGTGCGGCGGCTGATCTCCTGGACGGAAGCGATCTGGCCCGAGATCTCCTCGGTGGCGCGGGCGGTCTGGGTCGCCAGGGTCTTGACCTCGGATGCCACCACCGCGAAGCCCTTTCCGGCCTCGCCGGCCCGTGCCGCCTCGATCGTGGCGTTCAGCGCCAGAAGGCTGGTCTGGGAAGCGACCTCCTCGATCATCGTCACGATCTGGCCGATCCTGGCTGCCGCCTCGTCAAGCTGGCGAACCGTGCTGTCCGCCTCGGTCACGGCCTCCACCGTTCCGCCCACCAGGCGGACCGAGTCGGCCATGCGGCGGCCGATCTCGGTGATCGAGGCGTTCAGCTCCTCGGTCGAGGCCGCAACGGCCTGGACGTTGGCGCTGGTCCTGTGGCCGGCGGCCGAGGCGTCGGCCGCATCCTGCTGGGTCCGGCCCGCGTTGTCGGCCATGTTCCCCGCGGCGCCGCGCAGCGTGGTGGCGCTGTCCAGCACCCTCGCGACCACGGCCTGCACGGTCGCCTCGAACTCGTCCGCCAGGCGGCTCAGCATCGCGCGCCGCTCCGCGGCTGCGGTGTCGCGCTGCCGGTCCGCTTGGGCGCTGGCTTCGGCCACGGCGCGGGTCGCGTCCCGGAAGACCAGGAGCGCGGAGGTCATGGTCGCGATCTCGTCGCGGCCCGCGACCTGGATCGGCATGTCGAGATCGCCGGCCGCGACGCGGCGCATGGCCTCGGCGAGCGCCGACAGGCGCGCGGCCACGATCCGGCCGACATAGAGCCAGCCGATCAGCAGCCCGGCCGCCACGCTGACGGCGACGATCGCGGCAAGCAGCGCCTGCCCGCCGGAGATTGCCCGGTGGGAGGCGGCGGCCGCGGCGTCGGCCCGGGCCTGCTCCCGGGCGACAAGGTCCGCCACGACGGCCCCGAGCACCTCGGCGAGCTGGCGGTTCTGCTCCAGCAGGCGCTCGGCCTCGGCCTGGAGGCGCAGCTCGGTCCCGCGCAGGCCGGGAAGCGAGGCCGGTCCCTCCGCCAGGGCGGCATATGCGTCGACCGCAGCCAGGATCCCGGCGCGATCGGCCTCGGGCGCCTTGCCCGCGAGGTTCCGCAGGCCGGCCAGACCGGTCGTTGCGTTCCCGGCCAGTATTGCCAGGCGCTGCGTGTCGGGCGCCGCCGCGCCCTCGGACAGGATCCCGTTGAGGGCGTTGGAGTGGGCGGAAAGCTCCAGGTAGACCGTCAGCGGATCGACGCCCTGTTCCAGGAAGGTGGCGACGGACGAGGCCGTGTTGCCTTCGAGCCGACGGCCCGACAACAGGATGCCGGTGCGCGCCGCGACGATCAGGGGTTCGATCGCGGCCTCGATTTCGCCGGCCAGCCGCGCCGCCTCGGCGCCCAGCTCCGCCGCACGGCGGGCAGCCGCGCCGTCGGCGGGCGAACCCACGGCGCGGCGGCGTGTATCGAAGACGCCGGTGCCCTCGGCGCCGACCGTCCAGAGGCCCTGGAGCAAAGGTTCCAGCGTCGCTTCGCCGGTCCGCGCGAGCACGGCGCCGCCGCGGTTCTGGACGTCCATCATGGCATTGACGTAGCCCTGCCAGAGCCCGTCCAGCTCCCGCGCCGGGGCCTGGACGGCGGCGGCCGCGCTGCCCGCGGCGGCGGCCACGGCACGGCGCAGCTCGTAGAGATCGATCAGGCCGCCGATCGCCTCGCCGGTCAGGGCCCGCAGGGCGGCGCCGGTGTCCTCGGTCAGCTTGCCGCTTTCAGACTTCAGCCGCTCCTGCGCGGCTTCGCGCAGCGGGGTCAGCGTCGCGGCGACGCGCGCATGGGTCTCCAGCAGGCGCGCCAGGGCGCGCTCCTTTTCGGCGGCGGCGACCAGCCTTTCGCCGACGGCGGCGTTCAGGCGGTCCAGGTTCGCGATCACGGCGCGCGCCTTGCCGTCCAGCTCGGCCACCTGCGCATCGGCTTTCAGCCGTGCTTCGACATCGCGCAGCGCCGCGAGCAATGTGCCCGTTCGCGCGCCAATTGCCTCGAATGCAGCCTGACGTCGCGCCTCATCGGAGGCCGCCGCCAGACTCGGGCCGGCCGCCGCGACGGCCGTGCTGAGCTCGGCCAAGCCGCGCACCTCGGAGATCGCGGGCAGGCTTTCCCCCGCGATGGTCGCGAGCCGCTGCCCGATCTCCCTGTAGGACAGGATGCCGACGAGCCCGGCGCAGCCGGTCAGCGCCACGGTCACCCCGAATGCCAGCCATAGCTTGCCGCGGATGCTGTGCCGGAATTCGACCTTGCCCGCCGCGCCCTGTACCGTCGTGCTCATCGTTCCCCCTAAAGCGACTTGGGGTTCGCCCTGAACCTCGAGCCACTTCCTACCCATTGAACCTAGAGCGGATCCACGCGCTCCAGCGCCGGCCCGATCCGGGCCCAGCAGGCGCCGCGCGTCCCTGCGCGTCGGGCACCTGCCGGAAGCCGGCAGCAAGTTCCATGCCGGGCGGATCCTGCCCCGAAACGGGGCGCGACCACCTCAGCGGCCGCGCTCGCCGGGTGGGCCAAAGCCGCCCCCGGTCGGCGTCACGATCGTCACGGCCTCTCCAGCCTCCAGCGTGGTCTGGTCGCAGCCGCCGAGCTGCTGGACCTGCCCGTCCGCGCGGCGCACGAGGTTCCGACCGAGCTCGCCGGGCTCCCCGCCGAGAAGGCCGAAAGGCCGGACCTTCCTGTGCCCCGACAGGATCGCGCAGTCCATGCGCTCCAGGAACCGGATGGTCCGGCTGGTGCCGTCGCCGGCGTTCCAGCGGCCGCGGCCACCGGATCCCTGGCGGATGTGGAAGTCCTCGAGCACCACGGGGAAGCGGTATTCCAGGATCTCCGGGTCGGTCAGGCGCGAGTTCGTCATGTGCGTGTGCACGCCGGGCGCGCCGTCGAAGCCTTCGCCCGCCGGGGCGCCCGAGCAGATGGTCTCGTAGTACTGGTGCCGCTCGTTGCCGAAGGTCAGGTTGTTCATGGTGCCCTGCGCTGCGGCCAGCGCGCCGAGCGCGCCGAACAGGCAGTTGGTGACGGCCTGCGAGACCTCCACATTGCCCGCGACCACCGCCGCCGGCCGCTTGGGCGAGAGCATGGAGCCGTCGGGCACCACGATCCGGATCGGCCGCAGGCAGCCTGCGTTCATGGGGATCGCGTCCTCGACCATCACGCGGAAGACGTAGAGGACGGCGGCCCGCGTTACGGGTTCGGGCGCGTTAAAGTTGTCCGGGCGCTGCTCCGAGGTGCCGGTGAAGTCCACCGTCGCCTCGCGCCGGACCCTGTCCACGGTGATCCTCACCTGGATCCGGCAGCCCTGGTCCATCGGATAGGTGAACTCGGCGTCCGAGAGCCGGTCGAGCACGCGGCGCACGCTCTCGGCGGCATTGTCCTGGACGTGGCCCATATAGGCCTGAACGACGTCGAGCCCGAACTGGTCGATCATCTTGCGCAGCTCGGCCACGCCCTTCTCGTTGGCCGCGATCTGAGCCTTCAGGTCGTTGATGTTCTGCACGACGTTGCGCACCGGCCAGGCGGCGCCGGTCAGCAGTTCCACCAGCTCGCGCTCGCGGAAGGCGCCGCGATCGACCAGCTTGAAGTTGTCGATGTAGACGCCTTCCTCGTCGATGGTGGTGGCGGTCGGGGACATGGATCCCGGCGCCGTCCCGCCGACATCGGCATGGTGCCCGCGCGAGGCGACCCAGAACAGGATCCGTTGGCCGCGCTCGTCGAAGACGGGCGTGCACACCGTGATGTCGGGCAGGTGCGTGCCGCCGTTGTAGGGGGCGTTGATCGCGAAGACGTCGCCCGGCTTGATGTCCGCGTTGTTGCGGATGATGCTCTCCACGGACCGGTCCATGGAGCCCAGATGCACGGGCATGTGAGGGGCGTTGGCGACCAGCGCGCCCGAGGCGTCGAACACCGCGCAGGAGAAATCCAGGCGCTCCTTGATGTTGACGGAATAGGCCGTGTTCTGCAGCGTCACGCCCATCTGCTCGGCGATGGACATGAAGAGATTGTTGAAGATCTCCAGCATCACCGGGTCGGCGTCGGTGCCGACGGCGGTGCGCCGGGGCAGCGGCACCGCGCGCTCGAGCACCAGATGGTCGCGCGCGGTCAGGCCGGCGCGCCAGCCGTCCTCCACCACCACGGTCTGGTTGGGCTCGATGATCAGCGCGGGGCCCATAACCCGGTGCCCGGGGGCGAGCTGGTCGCGGGTGTAGACTGCCACCTGGTGCCAAGCTCCGTCCGAGAAGAACCGGGTGCGCTCGGCGGGGTCGGGCAGGGGGCGCTCGGCCGCGGCGCCACGCTGTGCGGCTGCCTCGGATCCGCCGCCCACGACCTCCACCGAGACGGCCTCGACGACCAGCTCCTTGCTTCGGTCGATGAAGCCGAACCGCGCCTTGTGGGCGGACTCGAAGGCCTCCTGCATGGGCTCCGCGGCCATCGAGCGGGCGGCCTCGGCCAGCGGCACGGTTCCCATGGCGGAGAAGGCCGTGACCTCCAGCGTCGTGTCGGTCCCGGCGTAGCGCACATGGGCGCGGACATGGGTCTGCAGCCGGTCGGCGGGAACGCCCTGGCCCTCGACTTCGGCCTGCGCCTCGCCGCCGAGATCGGCGGCGATGGCCGCGATCCCCTCCAGCGCCGCCGGACCCAGCGCCGCCTCGAGCGCCTTCTGGCGCAGGGCGCGGATGTCGGCGAGACCCATCCCGTAGGCCGAGAGCAGCCCCGAGAACGGATGGATCAGCACGCGGGTCATGCCGAGCGCGTCGGCGACCTTGCAGGCGTGCTGCCCGCTCGCCCCGCCGAAGGCATTGAGGGCGTACCCCGTCACGTCGTAGCCGCGCTGGACCGAGATCTTCTTGATGGCCTCGGCCATGTTGGCGACGGCGATCCGCAGGAAGCCGTCGGCGACCTCCTCGGGCGTCCTGCCGTCGCCGATCTCCGCCGCCATGGCCTCGAACTTCGCGCGCACGGCCTCCGTGTCCAGCGGCTCGTCCTGGGCCGGGCCGAAGATCGGGGGGAAGAAGCGCGGGTCGAGCTTGCCGACCATCACGTTCGCATCGGTGACCGCAAGCGGCCCGCCGCGGCGATAGCAGGCGGGACCCGGATTGGCGCCGGCCGAATCGGGGCCGACGCGGAAGCGCGCCCCGTCGTAGTGCAGGATCGAGCCGCCGCCCGCGGCCACGGTGTGGATCAGCATCATGGGCGCGCGCATGCGCACGCCTGCCACCTCGGTCTCGAAGGCGCGCTCGTACTCGCCATCGAAATGCGCGACGTCGGTCGAGGTGCCGCCCATGTCGAAGCCGATGACCTTGGTGAAGCCCGCCTCCTGGCCGGTCCGCGCCAGCGCGACCACGCCGCCTGCCGGACCGGACAGGATTGCGTCCTTGCCCTGGAACAGCTCGGCCGCGGTCAGGCCGCCCGAGGACATCATGAACATCAGCCGGGCGCCGGTGCGCGCGACGTCCAGCTCCTCGGAGACCTGGGACACGTAGCGCCGGAGAATCGGCGACAGATAGGCGTCCACCACGGTGGTGTCGCCGCGGCCCACGAACTTGATCAGGGGGCTGACCTCGTGGGAGACCGAGACCTGCGGGAAGCCCATGGCGCGGGCAATCTCCGCCGCGCGCCGCTCGTGCGCGGAGTGCCGGTAGCCGTGCATGAAGACGATCGCGAGCGAGCGGAAGCCCGCATCGCGGATCTCCTCCAGGGCCGCGCGCAGCTCGGACTCGTCCAGGGGACGCTCGACCGTGCCGTCCGCCAGGACGCGCTCGCCGACCTCGGCGACGCGGGCGTAGAGCAGGTCGGGCTTCAGAATTCGCCGCGCGAAGATGTCGTTGCGCGCCTGGTAGCCGATTGCCAGCGCGTCGCGGAAGCCGCGGGTCGTCAGCAGCGCCGTCGGATCACCCTTGCGCTCCAGCAGCGCGTTGGTGGCGACCGTGGTGCCCATGCGCACCTCTCCGATGCTGCCGGTCGGGATCGGCTCGCCGGGGCGCAGCCCCAGGTGCAGCCGGATGCCGTGAACGGCCGCGTCGCGATATGCCTCGGGGTTCTCGGAGAGCACCTTGCGGGCATGCAGCGTGCCGTCCGGCGCGCGCCCGATCACGTCCGTGAAGGTGCCGCCGCGGTCGATCCAGAAGTCCCAGCGGTGTGCGGCGCCCTTGCTCATCACGGTTGTCCCCCATTCAGGTGCGATACGGCTTCTGCCGCCCCGGACCCCGGGGCGTTGCGTTATACGAACCAGAAGCGAAACGATCAGTCAACATCACGTTGACAAAACGTCATCATCGTGTTCACGATCTCTTCATAGGAGAGGCGAAGACCGGCATTCCCGCAGGGATGATGCAGGAGTGAATCCGGCTGTCTGGGGGATTTTTGGAATGAGACGGGTCCTGGACTGGCTCTATCGAGCCACCGGTTGGCTGGCGGGACTCTTCCTGCTCGCCATCTTCTTTCTGATGATGGTCATGTCGATCGGGCGCCAGATCGACATGAACGTGCCGGCGGGCGACGACCTGGTGGCCTGGTGCATGGCCGCCACGGCGTTCCTCGGCCTCGCCCATACCTTCAAGTCCGGCGAGATGATCCGGGTCGAGCTGATCTTCGATCGCCTGGCCGGGCGTTCACGCTGGGTGCTGGAAGTGGTCTCGCTGACGGTGGGGCTGGTCTCCGTGGGCTATTTCGCCTGGTACGCGGTCCAGCTCACCTACGATTCCTGGCGCTTCAACGACCTCGCGCAGGGCGTCCTGCCCGTGCCGCTCTGGATCCCGCAGATGGGATATGCGTTCGGGCTCGTCGTCTTCGCCATCGCCTTCGCGGACGAGCTGGCCAGGGTCCTGTCCGGCCTCGCGCCGACCTACGAGAAGCCCGCCCCCAAGACCGCCGAAGAGGTGGTCGAGCGCGCCATCCAGAGCGGGGTCTGAGCCATGGATCTCATCACGATCGCGGGCCTCATCCTGGTGGTCCTGCTCGTGCTGCTGGGAAGCGGCGTGTGGATCGCAGTCGGCCTCCTCGCCTGCGGCTGGGTCGGCATGCAGTTCACGAACGCGCCGTCCTCGGGCTACGTGCTGGCGACGACGATCTGGGGCAACAGCGCGTCCTGGACGCTGGCGGCGCTGCCGCTCTTCATCTGGATGGGCGAGATCCTGTTCCGCACCAGACTGTCCGAGGAGATGTTCCGCGGCCTGGCTCCGTGGCTGAACTGGCTGCCGGGGCGGCTGATCCATGTGAACGTGCTCGCCTGCGGGATCTTCGGGTCGGTGTCCGGCTCCTCGGCCGCCACCTGCGCGACTGTCGCCAAGATCGCGCTGCCCGAGCTCAAGAAGCGCGGCTACGACGAGATGGTCAGCCTGGGCTCCCTCGCGGGCGCGGGCACGCTGGGCATCCTTATCCCGCCCAGCATCATGATGGTGATCTACGCCGTCGCGGCGGACGTCTCGATCATCCAGGTGTTCCTGGCGGGCTTCATCCCGGGCGCCATCGTGATGGGGCTCTATTCCGGATACATCGCGGTCTGGGCGCTGCTGAACCCCGGAAAGATGCCGCCGCGCGAGCCCGCCATGCCGTTCCGCGAGAAGCTGCGCGAATCGGCCCACCTGATCCCGTGCATGCTGCTGATCCTGCTTGTCTTCGCGACGCTGGTGGCGGGCTGGGCAACGGCGACGGAATGCGCGGCCTGGGGCGTCATGGGCTCGCTTGCGATCGCAGCCTGGTCGCGCAGCCTGACCTGGCAGAGCTTCTGGGCAAGCGTGATGGGCGCGACGCGCGTCACCTGCATGATCATGATGATCCTTGCCGGCGCGTCCTTCATGTCGACGGCCATGGCCTATACCGGCATCCCGAACGCCCTGGCCTCCTGGGTCGACAGCTTCCATCTCAGCCCGTTCGTGCTGATCATGGCGCTGATGGTGATGTACGTCCTTCTCGGCACCGCGCTGGACGGCATTTCCATGATCGTGCTGACGACCGCCGTTGTGCTGCCCATGGTGTCGGCGGCAGGCTTCGACCTCGTCTGGTTCGGGATCTTCCTGGTCCTGGTCGTCGAAATGGCCGAGGTCTCGCCCCCCGTCGGCTTCAACCTCTTCGTGCTGCAGACCATGAGCGGGAAGGATTCGCTGACGGTCGCGCGGGCCGCGCTTCCCTTCTTCTTCCTGCTCGTCGCCGCCGTCGTGATCATCACCGTGTTCCCGGCGACGGTCACCTGGCTGCCGCGGCTGGTCTTCCCGTCCTAGGCCGGGTTTGATCGAAGTGTTTCCATCCGAAGCTGCGGTGATCTAAGCATCAACAAACCAAACTGGAGGCTTCATCGATGCGCACGACTCTTTCCGCCCTGGCCCTCGCGGCCGTAGTCACGGCTGCGACGGCGGTTCCGGCCGCCGCGCAGACCAAGTGGGACCTGCCCTCGGCCTATCCGCCGGCCAACTTCCACACGCAGAACCTCAACCAGTTCGCCGCCGACGTGAAGGCGATGACGGGCGGCAAGCTCGAGATCACGGTCCATTCCAACGCCTCGCTCTTCAAGGCGCCCGAGATCAAGCGCGCGGTGCAGACCGGGCAGGTCCAGGCCGGCGAGGTGCTGATCTCCCTGCACGAGAACGAGGATCCGCTCTTCGGGCTGGACGTGGTGCCGTTCCTGGCGACGAGCTACCAGGAATCCTGGAAGCTCTACCAGGTGTCCCGGCCGGCCATCGAGAAGAAGCTCGCCTCCCAGGGGCTGCAGCTTCTCTACGCCGTGGCTTGGCCGCCGCAGGGCATCTTCGCCAAGAAGGACATCAATTCCGTCGAGGACCTGCGCGGCACCCGCTGGCGCGCCTACAACGCCGGCACCTCGCGCATCGCTGAGATCGCGGGCGCGCAGCCGGTGACGGTGCAGGCCGCCGATCTCGCCCAGGCGCTGGCCACCGGCGTCGTGAACACCTTCATCACCTCCTCGGCCACGGGCGTGGACTCGAAGGTCTGGGAGAGCATGACGCACTACTACGACACCCAGGCCTGGCTGCCGAAGAACGTCATCTTCGTGAACAAGGCGGCCTTCGACCGGCTGGATGCCGCGACGAAGGAGGGCCTGCTGCGGGCCGCCTCCACCGCCGAGGAGCGCGGCTGGAAGCTGTCCCAGGAGACCACCCGGAAGAACATGGAGATCATGGCCCAGAACGGCATGAAGGTGCTTCAGCCGAGCCCGGCGCTGGCCGATGGCCTGCGCCAGATCGGCAGCCGCCTGACGGCCGACTGGCTGCAGCGCGCCGGCGCCTCGGGCCACGAGCTCATCAACGCGTACAAGAGCAAGTAAGCCTAGCGCCTGGGACGGCGCGCCCGCTCCGGCGGGCGCGCCGGTCCTTCGGGCCCCGGGGCCGGCGTCCGCCGCGGGGAAGGCCGCTCCGGACGGTTCCGTACCCCGCGGTCGTGCAATAAGGCCCGGCGACCGTCCCGCGGTGCGGGAGCCCGCCTGCCCCGCCACCGATCACGAGGCCCAGACCGTGTCCTCCCCGCATTCGATCGTCTCCTCGGCCCATCTGGTCTCGGAGCGCAGTGCCGAGCTCAGCGAGTTCGAATATGGGCTGATCGTGGCGAACAACGCCTTCAGCCGCTGGGTCGTGCAGTGCATGGCAGCGGCGGGCGTCCCGGACCTCTCGGTCACCGAGATCCTGGTGCTCCACTGCGTCAACAGCCGCGCGCGCGAGAAGCGGCTGGCCGACATCGCCTTCGTCCTCCACATCGAGGACACGCACATCGTGAACTATGCGCTGAAGAAGCTGGACCGGCACGGCCTGATCGAGCGTACGCGCCGCGGCAAGGAGGTGCTCTACAGCACCTCGGAGAAGGGCCAGGAAACCGTGCGCCGCTACCGCGAGGTCCGCGAGAGCTGCCTGATCCGCGCCATGGACGCGCTGGGCACCGTCGACAACCGGCAGATCGGCGAGGCGGCGGGCCTGCTGCGTGCCCTTTCCGGCCTGTACGACCAGGCCTCCCGCGCGGCCAGCTCGCTCTGAAGCAGGCCGACCGGCGGGCCTGCCGGCCGGCGGATGCTCCTCGGAGGCGTGGAGCCGCCGCTGGCGGTACCTGTCCCTGGCGCTTGAGCAGCGGCGGCTGCCGCGCTAAAAGGGCGACGCCAGGCCGGGCCCCTCTGGCAGTCCCTTGGGCTGCGATGTCGGACTGGACATGTGGAGTGGCCTGTTCGCGCTTGCGGTCGCCGAGCCTGGCCAGCCTTCCCACGCGGTCGAACCTGGAACCGGGCTTGCCGGTCCCTGCCTCCGGTCGTGTGCGACGGCTAGCCGGCCCGCCGAAGCCCGGGCTGCCGCTCCCCGAACAGTTGCAGGAGAACGGCATTGCTGACGGAGATTTTCACGGCCGATGGCCTCGCGGCCCTGCTCCAGGTCATCATGATCGACCTGGTTCTCGCGGGGGACAACGCCATCGTAATCGGCCTCGCGGCGGCGGGGCTGCCGCGCGAGCAGCGCAGCAAGGTGATCTTGGTCGGTATCATCGCGGCCACCGTGCTGCGCATCGCCTTCGCCAGCATCACCACGCAGCTTCTTCAGGTGGTCGGGCTGCTGCTCGCGGGCGGCATCCTGCTGCTCTGGGTCTGCTGGAAGATGTGGCGCGAGCTGAGGTCCTCCCACAAGGAGGAGCACGCGGCCGCCGAGGCTCTGGCCGAGCAGGACCTGGACAGGGACGGCAACGTCGCCGGCGGCGCGCCGACCAAGACCTTCTCCCAGGCCGCCTGGCAGATCGTCGTCGCGGACGTGTCCATGTCGCTGGACAACGTGCTGGCGGTGGCCGGCGCAGCGCGCGAGCACCCATCGGTGCTCGTGATCGGCCTCGTGCTCTCGGTCGCGCTGATGGGTGTCGCCGCCTCGTTCATCGCGAACCTGCTGAACCGCTTCCGCTGGATCGCCTATGTGGGTCTCGCGACCATCTTCTACGTGGCGCTGGACATGATCTGGCGCGGCTACCAGGAGGTCGAGCCGCTGCTGGCGGGCCTCATCTGACCCCGCTCGGCCGGTGGGGCGGTCCGGGGGCGGCGGCTCGCTCCCCGGACCGCCCCCGAAGCCCTTGACGGGCCCGCGGCACGCGTCCAGGAATCGGCGGGTTCGACACCACGCGGTTGCGCCCCATGGCGACCGAAGACCTGACCGAGCTCGGCGAGACCGGGGTCGAGCTGCCGCCGGGCGCCGTGGGCCGCGCGACGCCCGGGAACGGGCACCGAATGCCTGCCCATCGGCCCGGCCACGGGCCGCATCATCTTCCGCTTCACGTGAACGGCTGCGCATGAACGTCCCCTGGCCGCTGGTGCTGGCCTCCGCCTCGCCGCGGCGTCTCGATCTGCTGCGCCAGATCGGAATCGTCCCCGCTGCGGTCGATCCCGCCGAGCTCGACGAGACCCCGCTGCCGCGCGAGCTGCCGGGGCCGCACGCCCGGCGGCTCGCGCGCGCCAAGGCCGAAGCCGTCGCCTCCCGCCATCCCGGCGCCCTGGTGCTGGCAGCTGACACCGTGGTGGGCTGCGGCCGCCGCATCCTGCCCAAGGCCGAGGCCGAGGCCGAGGCGCGCGCCTGCCTCGACCTGCTCTCGGGACGGCGGCACCGCGTGCATGGCGGCGTCGCGCTGGTGCTGCCCGACGGTCGCCGCCTGGACCGGCTGGTGGTCACGACCGTGGCCTTCAAGCGCCTGTCGCAGGAGGAGGCCGAGGCCTATCTCGCCTCCGGCGAATGGCAGGGCAAGGCCGGCGGCTACGCGATCCAGGGCCGCGCCGCCGCGCTGGTCCGGTGGATCGAGGGATCCTACAGCAACGTGGTGGGCCTGCCGCTCTTCGAGGTGGCGGGGCTTCTGCGGGGCGTGGGCTTCCCGCTGCCATGAGCGGCGCGGCACCCGCCGCGGCGCCGGCGGAGATCCTGGTGGACCGCAGCGGGCCGCTGCTGCGCGCCGCGACCCTGCGCGACGGGCAACTGACCGACCTGCAGCTCGACCATGCGGCGCGACCCTCGCGGCTGGGCGCCGTCTTCCTGGGCCGGGTCGAGCGCATCGTGCCCGGTCTGGACGCCGCCTTCATCGATATCGGAGAAGGGCGCGCGGGGCTGATCGGCGCCTCCGACCTCCGCCTTCCCGGCGCCGGCAGCCGCAAGGCCGCGCGCGCCGGCGGCGGGCAGCCCATCGGCCGCCTGCTGCGCGCGGGCCAGGAGCTGCTCGTCCAGGTCAAGGCCGAGCCGGGTGGCGGCAAGGGGCCGACCCTGACCATGGACATGACCCTGCCGGGGCGCTTCCTGGTGATGACGCCGATGACGCCGGGGCTGAGCATCTCGCGCCGGCTGGGCCGCGACCCGGGGCTGCGGGCCGCGCTCGCGCGCCGGGTCGAGGCCGTGGCCGTGGGGGGCGGCTGGATCGTGCGCGCCCAGGCGGCCGCCGTGCCGGACGCCGTGCTCGCGGCCGAGGCGGAATCGCTGGCGCTGGCCTGGCGCGCGATCGAGCAGGGCGCGGCGGCAGGGGCGGCGCCTCGGCTTCTGCTGGCCGGGCCCGATGCCGCGCGCCGCGCAGTGGTGGAGCAGGGCGGGCGGGCGATCTCCGCGATCCGGGTGGCCGAGGCGGACCTTCACCGGGAGCTTGCCGCCTGGGCGGCCGACGCGGCGCCGGACCTGGTGCCGGTCCTCTCGCTGCATCGCGGTCCCGAGCCGCTGTTCGAGCGTCACGGCCTGGAGGAGGCCATCTCCGGGCTGGGCGGGCGGCGCGTCGATCTCGCGGGCGGCGGCTGGATCGCCGTGGACCGGACCGAGGCCATGACCGTGGTCGACGTGAACGGCGGCGAACGGGGCAACGCGCTCTCCACCAACCTGGCGGCGGCCGAGGAGGTGGCGCGCCAGCTCCGCCTCAGGAATCTCGGCGGCATCGTGGTCGTCGACTTCATCGACATGAAGGGGGCCGGCGAGCGCGAGCGGCTGGTCCAGGCCCTGTCCGCCGCCGTGGCTGAGGACCCGGCGGGCGTGCAGGTCTACGGCCTGACGCGCCTGGGGCTTGTCGAGATGACCCGCGGCCGCCGCGGCCCCGAGATCCCGGAGCTGCTGGCTCTCGCCGGATCCGGACCGCTTGACCACGGCGGCGGCGATGCCCATTAGATCGCCATGACCGAAGAGAACCGCCCCGCAGCCCCGGGGGCTCCCGGGGGCCCGACGACGCTGGAGCCGAAGCCGCAGGCCGGCCGCCCGCGTGCGGCCTGCCCGATCTGCGGCCGTCCGGCAGAGACGCACACGCGCCCCTTCTGCTCGCGCCGCTGCGCCGACATCGATCTCGCCCGCTGGCTGAACGGCGTCTACCAGATCCCCGCCGACGACCCCGAGGCCGATCCCGGCGCCGACCCTGGCACGGACGCGGACGCCGCTCCGCAGCCCGGCGCCGGCAGCACGCCACGGCTGCGCTGAGGCCGGCGATTTCCTGTGGACAGGCCCGGCGCCGTTTTCTATAAGGACGGCCCACACCGAGGGCGAGGCTGCCTCGCCCCGCGGATGCCCAGGTAGCTCAGTTGGTAGAGCAGGGGACTGAAAATCCCCGTGTCGCTGGTTCGATTCCGGCCCTGGGCACCATTCCCAATCCCTTGATAATGTTGGGTTTCCGTTGGGCCGGTCCTGTCATCGGGAGCCGGTTTTTCGTGTCTGCGCCACACCGCGCCACATCGCCGAAACCCGCAGAAACGCTGGGCTCCTCCGCCTAACTCTTTCTTCGCGTGAGCTGAAGCGTTCCGGTCGGCCAGCGACCTCAGAAGCGAGCCTATACAGGGCCGCCCACAACTGTCGGCGGCCCGCGTACCTCTTGGGGGATAGCGGACCTGCGGTGGTCACGCCGACACTGTGGCGATCATGCCCAACTTTCCTTCCGCGTAATTGCGGCTCAAGCTAATCTGAAAGACTTGGGACCGAGGTTTTGCAAAATGGCGAAGCTTGTGTTCGGAATGAACCAGTCCCTGGACGGCTACGTCGACCACCTGAAAATGGAGGTAGGCCCCGCGCTCTTTCGTCACTGGATAGAGCACGTACGCGGCCTGACGGGCAGTGTGTACGGCCGCCGCATGTACGAAATCATGCGCTATTGGGATGAAGACGATCCTGAGTGGGACGCGGAGCGGCGCGCCTTCGCGGCGGCTTGGCGGAGCCAACCGAAATGGGTCTTGTCGCGCTCGTTGAAGTCCGTCGGCCCCAACGCCACACTTGTCGAGGATGACCTCGAGGCGGTGGTCCGTGGATTGAAGGCTCAACTTGTTGGGGAGATTGCAGTCTCCGGGCCAGACTTGGCGCAAAGTCTGACCGACCTTGGCCTCATCGATGAGTATCGACTCTACTTCCACCCCGTCGTGCTGGGTCGCGGCACGCCATTCTTCGCCGGCCCGCGGCCGCTGCTGCGCCTTGCGGCCAGCGATCTGGTTGGCGAGGACGTGATTAGGTTGACGTATGTTCCTGCTTAGAGGTGGTTATCAAAACCGGTGAAGACGCCCCCTCTGTCCACCTCGATGCCGCCGGGATGTGGTTGTAGGATTGGCGGCATGGTGCAGCGAGGGAGGCTACGATGTCAGATCCAACGGCCTCATTTCGCTACTTCGAACATCAGGGGTGGTCGGCGGAGGACGTCGCCCTCGGGTATCACGAATACCTCGCCCCCGTGGCCACACAGGCTATTGGGGCACTTCTAGACGTCGCCGGCGTCGGGACCGCGATGCGGGTTCTGGACGTTGCCACTGGTGCGGGCTATGCCGCGGCTGCGGCCGCCGAGCGAGGCGCCGAGGTGGTCGGTTTGGATTTCTCTTCGACGCAACTCGCCCTGGCCCGGGGGCAGTACCCGGCGATCGAGTTCCGTGAGGGCGACGCTGGTGCCTTGCCGTTCCCGGACGGAAGCTTCGATGCCGTGGTCAGCAACTTCGGCATGCCCCATTTCCCCGATCCGGACGCCTTTCTCGGCGAGGCGTTTCGTGTGCTCCGAGGCGGAGGCCGTATCGCATTCAGCGTCTGGGCGTCGCCACAGCAATGCGAAGGTTTGGGCATCGTCTATGGTGCCGTTCAGGCCCATGGCCGCATGGATGTCCCCCTGCCGCCTGGGCCAAACTTCTTTCTGTTCAGCGATCGCACGCAGTGCGAACGCAGCC
This sequence comes from Arenibaculum pallidiluteum, assembly GCF_017355985.1. GTDB lineage: Bacteria > Pseudomonadota > Alphaproteobacteria > Azospirillales > Azospirillaceae > Arenibaculum > Arenibaculum pallidiluteum. The sequence goes on along the minus strand of NZ_JAFIQU010000013.1, from coordinate 9,999 downwards.
TCCGGGCGGCAGGGTTCCGGTCCGCCACCGCGATTACTGTCCCTCAGGTCTGGCGGGTGAAGTCGCCAGAGGCACCGTTCGAGGCGATGATGAAGGGTACCGTTCGCGCCGCCGCCCTGCTACGGGCGCAGACGCCGGAAGCTCTGGCGGCGATCCGGAGTGCCGTGCGCGAGGCCGTCGCTGCTCATGCCCGGGAAGGAACGGTCGAGCTCATGATGCCGGCCGTTGTGGTCGCCGCCGAAAGACCTTGATCAAGAGGGACGGCCAGGGGGCGACGCAGGCTGCCGGCTGAGCTGCCCCGATAGAACGCAAGGTGCCGGTTTGCGATGATGAAAATGCAGGCTGCGACCAGGAGCGCGAGAATGATCCGGCCGAGCCTGTCGTGCCTCCGGTCGAGCCTCTTGTCGGCCAGCAACCAGGCGCAGCCATGCTCGACGACGGAGCGGACCCAGCCGAGGCCGGAGCCGTGCGGCTCGCCCTTCCTGCGGATGCGAGGCCGGATGCCGTCCCGGAGACAGAGCCACCGGTTGTCGGCGCTGTCGTAGCCAGCGTCCGCGTAGAGCCGGCCGGTGGCGGCGCAGACGACCTGGGCCAGGCGCAGCAGGTCGGGGATCAGCCGGGTGTCGTGGACGTTGGCGGCCGAGCGGACGATCGCCAGCGGGACGCGTCGGTCGAGACCACGACATGGAACTTGGTCCCGGCCTTGCAGCGGTCGGTCGGGTTCGGCCCCGTCAGTTCGCCGCCGCGCTTGGCTCGGACCGAAGAACTGTCGAGCGCCACGTCCCAGGCCGCGGCGTCGGGGCCAGAGCGCGCCATGCGGACCAGGACGGCATGGACGCGGCGCAGCAGGGCCGTGGCATGCCAGCCGTTGAGGCGGCGCCTCAGGGTGGAGCCGGAAGCGCGTCCTGCCAAGGCCCGCAGTTCACGCCATTGACCGCCCTCGCGCAGGAAGAACCGTTGCGTCTCGACAACCTCCACCGTCGGCACGGGCGGACGTCCGGGGGCGGGAGGCCGATCCTCGATCCGGTCGATAATCCCCGCCACAAGCTCCGCCGCCTTCGGTCCCATGTTCGCTCCCGTGCCAAATGCACGGAAACCGGCTGACCGTCACCGGATCTCGCTCGAACTATAGGCTCTGGGGTTCTGACAACCGGGCCTAAACCTTCAAGGCGGCCAGGCTCGCCTACAGCCTCCGGACTCGCGCCGAACTTATCGCTGAGCCAGTGCCTTCCCCAACTCTTGGCGCCCACATCGACCGAACCGCTGTGGGAGAACAGAACCACAGCAGCGAGTCCCATCGTGTGCCGCACGACGGCGAAATGGTCGCTCCGCCCCGCGCATTCCGGATTTCGCCCGCCGCTGGCCGCAGACCTTTCCGCGGCCACAGAACGTAGGCCCACGGTATACGCCAGCAAGCCGCGAAGACAGGTTCCGGCCAGCCCTGTTGGTGGCGCGAAGGAGCCTGAGCCATGGCCGTCGAGACTTCCGTCATTTCGCCGCCAGCCCTCGCCAGATCCTGCTGGCGAGGTCCGTTTGTCCGCAGTGGAGCGGGCGCACAATGAGCCGAGCCCGCCTCTTCACGCCGGTGCGCGTCGGCGAGCTCGAACTCGCCAACCGGATCGTCATCGCGCCGATGTGTCAGTACTCGGCGGTGGACGGGTGCATGACGGACTGGCACCTCATCCATCTCGGCCATCTTGCCTTATCCGGCGCGGCGCTCCTGACGATCGAGGCGACGGCGGTGCTGCCCGAAGGCCGCATCACCTACGCCGACGTTGGCCTTTGGTCTGAGGAGACGGAAGCGGCGATCGGACGCGTGCTCGAGAGCGTGCGCGGTTGGTCAAGCATTCCGATTGCCATCCAGCTTGCCCACGCCGGCCGCAAGGCTTCGACCGATCAGCCTTGGAAGGGAGGTGCACAGATCGCCCCCGAGCATGAGAATGGCTGGCAGACGGTCGCCCCCTCCGCGGACCCGTACGAGGCGGGAGAGAACCCGCCGATCGCGCTCGACCGGCAGGGCCTGGACCGCATCCGCGACGCCTTCGCCGGCGCGGCCCGGCGCTCCGCGCGGTTGGGAATCGACGCCATCCAGGTCCATGCCGCCCATGGCTACCTCCTCCACCAGTTCCTCTCGCCGCTTTCGAACCGGCGCGAGGACGAGTATGGCGGCAGCCTCGAGAACCGCATGCGCTTCCCGCTCGAGGTGTTCGAGGCGGTCCGGGCGGCCTTCCCGGCCGACCGGCCGGTCACCACCCGCGTGTCCGCCACCGACTGGGTCGAGGGTGGCTGGGACATCGAGCAGACGCTCGCCTTCACGCGCGCCTTGGAAGCCCGAGGCTGCGCCGCGATCCACGTGTCGAGCGGCGGCCTCAGCCCAGCCCAGCGCATCCCGGTCGGACCGAGCTATCAGGTACCCCTTGCCCGCGCCGTGAAGGCGGCGACGCGCATGCCTGTGATTGCCGTCGGGCTCATCACCGAATTCGAGCAGGCGGAAGCGATCGTCGGCACCGGCGATGCCGACCTGATCGCGCTGGCGCGGACGGTCCTCTACAACCCGCGCTGGCCCTGGCATGCCGCCGCCCATTTTGGAGCGCGCGTTCATGCACCGGACCAGTATCACCGATCCCAGCCTCGGCAATACGGTGACCTTTTCGACATCGGGCACTGAGCGGCTCTGGACACTTGCCGGTGGGATGTCAGTACCCGTCGTGGCGACGCACTTCCACGGCGCGACGGGAAGCTAGCGATTTCCTGCGGGATGCGCTGATGAGTGCGCTGACGGCGTCCCTCGCGTCTGCGCCTCCATGTTCCCGGACTACCTCTGTGCCGGAGCCGTCCGGACGGACGAATGTCAAGATGGCGCGGACACTCCTCACTGATTCGAGGATGACGGTTGGCCAAGTGGCCAATCAGTTCGGTGTAGACCGCACGACCCTATACATTTCGCACGGCCGGTATGACGGCGCGCGCGGGTTGAGCATTTTCCGGATGCTGCAGGTGGATGGAATGGCAACGCGGACTCCGTCGTCCCGACGCCCGAAGGACGTCGGATCGACTTGATGCTGCCGCATAATCACTCAAGCGCCGTATCACCGGGAGTCAGCGGCTTGGCCGCAGCTTAATAATATGCCGACATCATCCTAACATGTCTTGCCACGTCACCTTGGTGACATGGCCCGCATCTTGCTTGAAACCGCCGTGCTGGTTGCGTTGGTCCTACCTGCATTGGATTTGTTCGCGGCATTATTCGGCCTGCCAGCTCTAGGTAGCGCGAATGAGGATATGGTCGCCGACGAACTCGAGCAGAGTGTCGTGTGGACCTTCATCATGGTTGTCGTTATCGGTCCCACGGTTGAAGAAGTCCTGTTCCGGGGCCCAGCCGCGATACTGATCCGGCTAGGCCTTAGTGTAGACAAATACTATTAGGCATCAGGAACTGCCATATCGGCACTTTTTGCCGTGGTGCATGGAGCTGAGGCGGTCCTTATACCTCAGTTCATCCTAGCTATTTGCCTGTGGTGGCTCGTTAGAGGCCGAGGACTCCAGCACTCTATCGTTTCTCACATGGCGTTCAACCTTGCGGGCCTAATGCTTCTTCTTTCTACGATCGGCTAGAGCAGTTCAGAACGTGTTTGTAGTTGCGCCGGTGCCGGAGAGGCAAAAGGGATCGGTGGCGGCTCAACCCGGCCCGCTTTGCGCTGCCGTGAATCGGTGCCCCTTTGATGAACCGGCCCGAGGGCGCTGACGGCCGGCAATAGGGGCAAACCGATCGCGCCGCTCAGCGTGGAGCGATATCTCGCCGGCAAGTTCCGACGCTCTGGACTCGTCGCGCGCCGCCTTGGAGAAGCTCGCGGGCTCGCTGGAGCCGGCGGAGCTCGCGCGCTCGGGATTCCGGCTCTACGATCAGTTCCGGCCGGCCGTGAAGTCGGGCGCCGGGGGCTGGGGACAGGAGGGCGAACTGGGCCCGGAGCGGATCAGGGCATTGGCGAGGAGGTGAAAAATCGATGCCGAACCAGGGTGCCTTTGTTCCCTTGGCCGCAGCTTACCTGGCTCGCTACTCCAGGGTCGTGACGCGCGAACCGGATCTGCTGGACCTCCTACGGGTCTGGGATGGTCTGCGCGGTAGCCGGCGCTGGCCAGCCCGCGGCGACATCGACCCGGAAGCGTTCCGCCTTCACCTCGGCGAGCTGATGCTGATCGCGGTCGAGCATGACCCGCTGCGTTTCCGCTATCGGCTGATCGGCGATCTGATCACCGAGGCGGCCGGCTACGACATGACGCACGAGACCTTCGAGGATCAGCCTGATCCTGTCTTCCGGGACTTCTGCCTGCGGCTTTTCACGAATGCTCTGGCGCATGGCGAGCCAGTCAGCGCCGCCGGCGAGCGCACGATCGACGGCCAGGTCTTCGGGTTCGATTCCCTGCTGCTGCCATTGTCCGGCGATGGGCAGTCCATCGATCAGTACATGGCCAAGCTCGTCTATCCTCGCTCGCGCAACGAGGGTCGAAGGCCGGAGCCGCGCGTGTGGCGATCCAAACGGGAACGCGGGACCGCCGGCTGAACAAGGCGGTAATCGGGCCCGAGTACCCGCGTCCGATGGACAGGATCGCTGGGGGCCTTTACAGGACCCTCAAAGGGTTCCTCGACATACCTCGAACCTGCCGAAATTATTACGTCGGCAGGTCTTCCTTTCCTACAATCCATCGCGGCCAATCGCCGGATACGTCCTGGTCGAACTCGCTGCGGCGCGGCCGCCGACGGCGCTTGGTGCGCGCCTTCAGAGCGCCCTCCGGATCGGCAGCCACGGCAGCCCAGTGGTCGCGGGCTGCCACATAGGCGGGGCTGGCTGCGGCGAGGGCCGCCTCGAGCGCACCGTAGCGCCAGAGGCGTTGGTCGAGGATATGGATCAGGAGCGGATACGGCGAGACATGGCCTTCGATGTCGCGGCTGAGCAGCTCGGCGACGGCTTCGCTCTCGCGCCCGGGCCCGAGCTCGTCGGCGATGATGCCCAGGGCGATGGCCGCGGACCGGCTGCGGCCCATCTCGCAGTGGATCGCGATCCGCACGTCGGGCAGGCGCGTCCCGAGGCTCCGCGAGAAACGGTCACATGCGGCAGGCGCCTGGTCGTGCTGGTTGGGCGGCGGAAGCCCTCGCGGTCGCAGTGAAGGCCCGCAACGAGACCAAGCGATGGTCCAAGCTCCGCGAATGGCCATCCGGACAAGAAGGCACAGGCAGTAGCAGTTGCGCAGCCTGACCTCCGGTCCATTTCCCGGACCCGGGCCAGCCGCTATCGCTCCAGCCCCCTAACGGGCTCCGCATGACGACGGCGTGCCGGTATCGCATTCTCTTCCTAAATTGCCTCGGCGCTTATTGTTCTGCGGGATGGGATGGACGACATCATGAAGCTTAAGGAGACTTTCGAAAGGGGGACCGGTATCGCGGCGGCCTCGGCCCTCGCGCTAGGTTGCCTCGTGGTCGTCTTCCCTTTCCTCACCTCGCTCCTCTGGGCGATGATTCTGGCCTATTCGACCTGGCCGATTTTCATGCGTCTTGAGACGCTTCTGCACGGAAGCAGGACGTTTGCGGCCTCGATCATGACGCTTGCCATCGCCGTCGTGCTCATCGTGCCCTTCGCCGTCGTCGTAGCATCGGTCGCCGACGACACCGCGGGTGTCGTCGCCAAGGCGCGAACTGTCTTTGCCGAAGGCCTGCCCGCCGCGCCGGTGTGGGTGGCCTCCCTCCCGCTCGTTGGCACCGAGTTCCACGACTACTGGAACGAGCTCGCGGCAGATCGTGCGCGAGTACTTGATATGGTCCAGGGGTTTGTCGAGCCCGCTGCGCGATTCGCCATTGCAGCCGGCGGTACTTTCGGCAAGGGACTGGTCGAGCTCGCGCTCTCTGTCTTTATCGCGTTCTTCCTTTACCGGAACGGCGAGGCCGCATCGCAGCGCCTGCGCGTCCTATTGTCCAAGTTCACCGAGCGCGGCGAGCACCTGATCCAGGTCGCAGCCGCGACTGTTCGGGGCGTTGTCTACGGTGTCATCGGTACAGCCCTCGCCCAGGGGCTTTTGGCCGGGATCGGCTTCTGGATATCAGGTATTCCCGGGGCGCTCTTCTTGGGGTTGCTGACCTTCGTGGCCTCACTGATTCCCGGGGCGCCGCCCCTGATCTGGGCTCCGGCTGCGCTTTGGCTCGCATGGAAGGGCGACTTCGCTTGGGCGGCTTTTCTGGGTATCTGGGGCCTAGTCATCGTGTCGGGCGTCGACAACATCCTCAAGCCGATGCTGATCTCGCGCACCAGCGCGCTACCCTTTGTCCTCGTTTTCCTGGGCGCCGTCGGTGGAGTGCTGGGCTTCGGGCTCGTCGGCATCTTTCTCGGCCCCACGCTCCTGGCCGTCGCCTTCAACCTCCTCGAGGACTGGACTGAAGGCGAGGCCCGTAAGGCCGATCCGGTCGCCGAAAACGACGGCCTGCCTACATGAGATCAGTGTCGTCGGCGTCCAAGCGGCGTGGTTGGGGCATAACCGAAGGGGAGTGGGCCATCCAGCGATCGCCTGCAGGTCGTCGCGCCCGGCGCCCCCGATGGGTGTCTGGTCCGCCGTCCCGCCGATCAGCGTGTCCTTCCCTGCACCCCCGTTGAGGATCTGGGATCCGATTCCGCCATCCAGCCGGTCGTCACCCTGCCCACGGGCCAGGAACGCAATGCCAACTCCTTCCTGAAGCCGGTCGTTGCCTCCTTGCCCAAGCAGGCTGTGGTTCCCCGTTCCACCGTAGATGATGTCGGCGCCGTCGCCGCCGAGCGCCGTCAAGTCGGGCGCGTCGCGCAACAGCCATCGACCTCGCTCATTCTGCTCGTAGTGCTCATCGTCCATGCTTGTAGAAATGCATCTGGTCCGGCCCGTACCAGAGCCATCCGTTATGGATCTCTTGCAGGATGTGGGGGGGCGAGAACCTGTGTCTCCGGGTCTCGGGACCAGACGAGATCCCAGTCGTCTCGAGGGTATTGCAGGTCCGCATCCAGGCCCTCAGTCCCCTCGAAGCGGAATTCGACCGGATCCATGGAGAAGGTCAGGGGCGGGGATGACGTTTCGAAGACGACCGTGTCATTTGCGGTGCTCAGCGAAACAACGCGATGCGTGATGTACTCACCGGAATTTTTCCACCAGTCATAATAGGATGAGTGCGCCGAGTAGGAGTTCCCCTCGCGGGCACCCAGTCGAAGGTCACGGCCGGGCTGGCGAGGATCGCATCGGCTCCTGGGCCGCCCTGAACCAGCTTCTCGCCTGCGGAGGTCTCGGATGCCCGAGTTTCCGGGATAGTAATGGTCAATGTGAATACTTGGAATCTAATGAGACAAGCCAAGTATTATTTCAGGGGCAGATTTTAAAAGTTGTAAACGCTGCAAGGATTGGCTGATTAGGAAGGTGAGTAGATCATGACGGGTGAATGCAGTGAAATTAGAAATTCTGTCTGTTAGCAGCCAGTATGTTCTGAATTGTCTTTCGCCGTGCATTGGTAGAAATGGGCGCATTGATAAACTCCGACGAGATCCGGGCTGCCGCCCCTTCCAGGAGCACGCTGCGCCGTTTCTCAATGCGTAGGACCGGTGCGGGAGAGGCAGCAAGCGCTGCGACGATCGGCAGGTTCATCCCAGGCGCGGCTCTCACCGAGAACGTAGTAACCCAATTAAGGCGTATCTGTTGATCGGATCATACCGCTCACCCCGAGTGGTCGGAAAGGTCGAGGCTGATCGGATGCCCGAAGATCTGTTAGGCCGATTCCTCGCTTTCTGGAATGAAATGCGTGGCATTGGAGAACTTCCATATCGCAAGAAGTTGGACGTAACGCTGATACCCAACCTTCTACCCTACCTCGTGTTGTTGGAGAGCAGGGATGGGGGGAGTGATTTCTACCATGTGATCGTTGGTGAAACGGTTGCCGATAATTATGGAAGACGGCTCTCTAAGACTCTTCTGTCCGAGGTGATAAAGGGAAATCCTACCGTTGCACCTCTCGCTGACAATCTTCGAACATGCATGTCGACGCGGCAGCCTGTCAGGGTTGAGGACGAGTTCGTGACTGCAAAAGGGATCCAGAAGCGCTTTTGTGGCGTCATTTCTCCATTGACCGAAGATGGAAGCTCGGTGAGCGCCTTCCTGTGCTGCTTTGTGCATCTACAGAAGAAAGGGACCGTTTGGGTTGGGAGCCCAAGGCTTTGATGCGCACCTCCTCGTAGGTATCCTTTGATAACCGGGCCGTGCAGCAGGGTTTCCATTGTGCATGTGGACCGGCTGGGATGTAGCGGCCAATCAGCCGGCCCGTGGGTACTTTGCCGTGCTTCGGGGACTGCGGTGCAGCGGTAATCGTCACTGTCTGTTCGTCCTGGTCGTCCTAATGGCCGCGGTGTGACCCGTCACTGGACAGAATTCGCGTCAGCACTGCAGTATCAGCGAGCCTCTACAGCTGTTCATCTGTGCTGGGACGGACCAGCACATCCCACGCTGCCATGGCCTTGTCGACAACGCGATGGAGAGCCTCGGCGGCCGCTCCATCCCTGGCCTGGATCGTCAATCCCTGCAGGACCGCCGTGTAGAACATGGCAATCCCGTCGATGTCAGCGCCCTGTGGAAGATCACCCTCTGCCATGGCGCGTTGAAGACGGTTGCGAAGCCCTATCTGACCTTCGCTACGCCGTCGGGAGAGAAGTGCCCGCACCTCCTCGGTTTCTGGACTGCCCACGGTCGCTGCGAGGACGATCATGCAGCCAGGCGCCGTTCCCGGCGCTGCGCCATAGGACGCGTTCACGCGCAGCACACGCTCCACTGCCTCCCGCGCGGTCGGCGCCTCCTCAAGCGCGCGAGCCGCTGGTGCGCCTGCGGTCGCGTCGTAGAGCGTGACCGCCTCCTGGAACAGCGCCTCCTTGCAACCGAATGCGGCGTAGAGGCTCGGCCGGTTGATGCCCATGGCAGCCGTCAGGTCATTCATCGAAGTCCCCTCGTAGCCCTGCCGCCAAAAGACTTCCATTGCGCGCCGAAGCGCCTCTGCTCGTTCGAACTTGCGCGGACGAGGCATGGGAGATCCGTGCCGTGTTTTGTACCGACCGGGAAAATACGCCCTTGACAGCTGAAGGCAAGCGCATGCTCCATGGTGTACCGATCGATACAAAACGAGGATGCCATGTTGGAGGGAAGGATCGCACTGGTAACCGGCGGCAGCCGCGGCATCGGTGCCGCCATTGCTAGGAGGCTTGCGACACAGGGGGCGGACGTGGCCATCACGTACTCCGCTTCTGAGAGCAGTGCCCGGGAAGTGGTCGATGCAGTTGTGGCGGCTGGCCGGCGCGGACTGACGATCAGGGCGGACAGCGCCAGTCCGGGCGATGTGGTCGAATCCGTCGAGCGGACGGTCCGCGAGCTCGGCCGTCTCGATATCCTCGTAAACAACGCGGGGGTCTTCCCCTTTGGACCTCCAGCCGACGTGACACTCGAGGAGATCGACCGGACTTTGGCCATCCATGTTCGGGCCGTATACCTCGCCTCACAGGCCGCCCTGCGCCATCTCGGGAGCGGTGGGCGGATCATCTCGATCGGGTCGTGCTTTGCCGAGCGCGTGCCCTATGGCGGCGTAACGCTTTACGCAATGAGCAAGTCGGCGCTTATCGGGTTCACCCGAGGCTTGGCGCGGGATGTCGGCGCGAGCGGGATCACGGTCAACCTCATACAGCCGGGTTCGACCGATACGGACATGAATCCGGCCGACGGACCGACCGCGGATGCTGAGAGGGCCCTAATGGCGGTGGGCCGCTACGGCAGGCCCGAGGAGATCGCGGCAATGGTCGGGCATCTTGTCGGCCCGGAGGGGGCCTTCATCACCGGTGCCCTGATCGCAGTAGATGGTGGCTACAACGCATAGGGCTGACCGCCGGCGAGATCACATGGATTGAGCTCTTTATACGCGGGAGCGGACGAGTTCCCTTACTGCGATTGTGGCAATGCTCA
>NZ_JAFIQU010000012.1 GCF_017355985.1 Arenibaculum pallidiluteum | reverse complement strand
GCCGACCTCGTGAGCCAGGAGGTCGCGGACAAGGTCGGCAAGTGCTGGGGCCTGGGCTCCGACACGCCCAAGGACCCCGGCCCCTGGGAAGGGGAGCTGCGCAACATGTGGAAGCCGACCCAGCAGGAGGCGCTGTGGTTCCATGGCGGCAACCTATCGCAGTCGCGCTTCTACTCGCACTTCCTGGCGCTGCAGCTCAAGGCGCGCATGGAGGGCATCCCGACGCCGGTCTACAAGCTCCAACCGGTATATCACAAGGCCTGACCCTGGCGGCGGCGACACTGCCCAGGACCGGCTTCCGCCAGCGCGCCAGCCAGGTCGGCCGAAGGCTCCCGTCAGGGTGCCGACCGGTTCAGGACCAGCGCCCCTCGTGCGCGGGCTTCGTCATCGGTGCACATCTCACCGACATGGCCCGCCAGGCGCCGAGGGCAGGCCTTGGCGAGCGCATCCAAGGACGCGAGCCCGGGAACACGCGGATGATGCACGCAGACGGCCCCGGCCGGGTCCCACCCAGCCTCGAAGCTCAAAGTCGGGGAGCCACCGGATACCTGTATTCCAAGCGGATCGTAGACATCGACAAGCGTGCCGTCGAGGGTCCTGGAGACGCCGTCGCCACAGTAGTCGGCCATGATCATGCGCACACACGCCGCATGGAGCGGCGCCAGAGAATTCCCGTCTGGTCCGGCCTTCCAGGGCTTGTAGCCGAGGCGCACGCATTTGCCTACGGCGCCGCCGGTGCAGGTGAGGGCGAACTCGCCGGCCAGGGCCTTGCCCTCGCTCCCATGGGACGGGCCGATCGGAAAACCCAGGGCGATCCCGTCCGGTCCCGGAGCGCACAGGTTGCGCCAGCCGCCGTCCGGGTTCCGCACCGACAGCCCGTAGAGGATCGTCTCGCTCTCCGGGTCTGCGGGATCGACCTGGACGCTGTCGATGCGGATACCCATCTCCGCGCCAGCGGGATCCCGCAGGGAGATAACCATTCCGACGAGTGCCGCTCCTGATATCTCGCGGCCACCAAGGGATACTCGCAGCTCGGTCCCGATAACGGCGACTTGGGCGGTGACATGGACGTTGCCATCGTCACCGCCATGACCCGCCGTCGCGCCCGAGAGCATCAGGACAGCGACCGCCAACCCCACGGGTGCCTGAGAGCCCCGGAGCCAACCCTTGGACGGCACCCCCGCTTCCATCGGAGCTCCGCATCAGTGCGCGGGCCTGATGGTCTGGACCCGCAGCCTGCCGAGGTCGGGAGCGCCATCGCGCTCCGAAAAGGCCGGACCCTCGCCTCGATCCCCGCTGCCGTTGAGGCTCGCGCCATTCAGGCTCGTACCGTTGAGATTTGCCCCATTGAGGCTTTCGCCGTTCAGGTTCGTCCCGTTGAAGCTGACTCCGTTGAGATTCTCGCCATTATAGCTCAAGCCGTTGAAGCTCGTTCCGTTAACGCTGATGCCGTTGAGGCTCAGGCCCGCCAAGGCGCCATGGCTCACGGTGAGGAATGTTACAATCGTAACATAGAATACGCTGCTTTTCTCCATAGACATTTGACCCTCCCATTTCATTGATTCTCGGAAAGCACAACAAATACTCCAACACCCGCCAATATTACTGCGATATATTTGTTTCATGCAAGTTCATGCAGGCGACTGAGGGTGTGCCTGACCCTGCTGGCGTCGAAGAGCTTCGTAATCGTCGACACACCGGTTCTCGACGATACGGCCATCGGCGACCCGCATGACGTCCGCGGACAGATAGTCGATCCGCTGCCCGGTGCCGTGGGTGCCGTCGCGACTGCCGAGAAAGCGGTCCGTGACCTACAGATGGCCGACCGTCCGATCGCTCCGATCTGCTGGCGAACATGCACCCGGCCATTGGGAAGGCTCGCGGAAGCGGCGCTGCGCCGCCGGCGAGCCGCTCGGCTCCGGCGCGCGTCCGGCACCGGACGGCGGTCGGCATAGGCGGGAGAGACCATCTCCTCGAACAAGGCTTCGCTGCCGTTGTCCAGAAGCCCAAATAGCGCTGTGTCAGCGCCGCGATCCCTTCCAAAATCCGAGGAGGGGCCTCCTCTTGATCGATCAAGAGGAGGCCGCCCGACCGGGTGCCGGCTTTCGCCGCTGCGTGTTACCGTCTTGCGGATAGCAGGAAAGGGAGGTTGGCGTGCGCTACCATATCGCGGCAAGCGGCCAGATGGGCGTTGTCGGCCTGAAGCGCGATACGATCGCGGGTGCCCTCAAGAAAGCTCGCGAGCTTCGTGGCGAAGGCATCTACAGCGACGTACGTATTGTGGACAGCGACACCGGGGCTGAAGTGGATGAGGCGCAATCCGGCGACGCTCGCTCGCCAGCGGGCGACCGAACTCCGGACGTGCCGGGTCAGGGCTGAACGCGTAGTTCCATTTCAACCTGCCGGGGGGCGGCACGCCTGTCCGGCCGACGTGCCACGGGGTGACGGCACCGGTCAGGTCGCCCTGAGAGAGCAGCTCGTCCGCATGGACGAAACTGGGTGTGTCCCCATGCCCTTGGATCAGCATCCCCGACGGCCTCGGACATCGGAGCGGGCTATCGTTTGGGAGAGAACGCATTCGCGACCTTGATCCGCCGTCGAAACGGGGATTCATCCTGGAAGCGGTATGGAGCGGCAGAGGCGCGCAGCGGTTGAGCTGACATCCGGCGTCGGATTGCAATCCGTCGCGGCTGTGGCTGCGGCCGCGTGCCGGGCCGGTACCGGGAAGGAGAGCCGTCAAATGAGACTGACTTCATTCCTGCCCTGCCTGACATGCGCCGGGCTCATGCTGTCATCCGCCGCCCATGCCCAGGACAGGCCGGCCGCGCAGGCGCCCGACCGGTGGAAGATCATCCATGCCGGGACATTGCTCGCCCTGCCCGGCTCGCCAGCTCGGCAGAACGCCAGCATCATCGTCAGGAACGACAGAATCCACGAAGTGCGCGACGGGTTCGTCGAGGCCGGCGCGATGTCGGGAACGACAGGGAGCGCCGTCACGGTCGTCGACCTGTCGAAGCACTTCGTCCTGCCCGGCCTCATCGACAGCCACGTCCATATCACCGACGAGCGGTCGCCCACGACGCAGCTCGACCGGGTGACCAAGACGGGGGAGGCTATGGCCCTGGAGGGCACTCTCTACGCCCGGCGCACCCTGGAGGCGGGCTTCACGACCGTCCGCGACCTCGGCTCGCGCGGGAATCCCTCCCTCGCCCTGCGCGATGCGATCCGCAAGGGGCAGGTTCCGGGCCCTCGCATCGTGGCCGCGGGCCAGTCGATCTCCGCAACCGGCGGTCATTCCGACGTCAACGGCTATGCGCCCGACATCTTCCCCGAACTCGGGGAGAACATCTGCAACGGCGCCGATCAATGCCGCCACGCCGCGCGCCTGCAGGTGAAGCGTGGGGCGGACGTCATCAAGATCACGGCCACGGGCGGCGTGCTCAGCAACGTCGCGGCGGGCACAGGTCTTCAGATGTTCGAGGACGAGCTGAAGGCTATCGTGGACGCATCGCATGCGTTGGGCCGCAGGGTTGCGGCGCACGCCCATGGAGCCGATGGAGTGAACGCGGCCCTGCGGGCCGGCGTCGATTCGATCGAGCACGGCACCTATCTCGACGACGAGTCGATCGCGCTCTTCAAGAAGTCCGGAGCCTGGTTGGTCCCCACGGTCCTGGCGGGCGAGACCGTCACCGTGATGGCGGAACAGGAGGGCTTCTTCCCACCGGCGGTGCGGGACAAGGCGCGGGCCGTGGGGCCCCAGATGATCAACATGCTGCGCCGCGCCTACCAGGGCGGCGTGAAGATCGCCTTCGGCACGGACACCGGCGTCAGCCGGCACGGCCAGAATGCCAAGGAGTTCGCGCTGATGACGAGGGCCGGAATTCCGGCCGAGGTCGCGATCCGGATGGCGACGGTCGATGCGGCTGATCTCCTGGGCCTTTCCGGCCAGATCGGCACGATCGAGCCGGGCAAGGCCGCTGACGTCGTCGCCGTGACTGGAAATCCGACCGAGGACATCACTGAGCTGGAGCGGGTTGCGTTCGTGATGAAGGACGGCAACGTCCACAAGGGCCCCGAGCCCCTTGTGTCGGCAGGGGCCGCCACGCCGACCCCCTGATCGGACCGGGGGCGTCGCGCCCCACCGCGACGGGGCCGCGACGACCGGACCAAGGGGCCGTGGCGAGGCCGCCGCTCTCCGGCCCCTCGCCCGCCTCGCCGTCGGACGGCGACGGCGGGGCATCAAGCCGCACCTCGATGGCTTCCAAGCCCTCGCCCACGCCCTCGAAGATGGGAGCCCGGAGCTTCCCGTCAGGTGTCCGGCGGCGCATTGAATGGAGGCTCGTCCTTCAGCCGAAGGACCAGCCGGCCGAGGAGCGTGGCTTGCGCCTTCGCACTACCGGCTCGTCTGACAACATCCTCCTGGGGCTGGCCGTAATCCTTCCACGCCGCGGCCTCGCCCGAATCCTCACACGGCAATGATCTCCATGAGCCGGCTGCGGTCGTTGGCATTGGCAGCGGACCCGCTGAACACGACCCTTCCCCGCTCGATGGCATAGAAGCGGTTCGTCACCTCGAGCGCGCGATGCACGTTCTGCTCGACCAGAAGGATCAGCAGACCCTGGTCGCGCAGCGCCGTGATGATCTGGAAGATCTCGTCCACGATCATCGGCGCGAGGCCTTCGGTCGGCTCGTCGATCAGCAGGATGCGCGGCTTGCCCACCATGACGCGGGCCATGGCCAGCATCTGCTGCTCGCCGCCCGAAAGCGTCGTGCCCATCTGATGCCGCCTTTCCCTCAGACGGGGAAAGCTCTCGAAGACCCGGTCGAGCGCCGCGCGCTGCTCGGCCCGGGAGCGCCCAGGGGACTGGAGCAGGCCGAGCTCCAGATTCTCCTGCACGGAAAGTCCCGGGAAGATCCGGCGGTCCTCCGGAACGATCCCGAGCCCGAGGCGACAGATGCGGTCGGCCGGCTGGCCGCCGATCTCCGTCTCGGCGAACCGGACCGTGCCGGCCGTCGGCTTCACCCATCCCGCGATGGTCTTCACGATGGTGGTCTTGCCGACGCCGTTGCGGCCGAACAGGCTGACGACCTCGCCGGCATTCCCGACGAGATCGACGCCCTGCAGGACGTGGCTGAGCCCGTAATGGGCGTGCAGGTTCGTGACGTTCAACATGGTTCTCACGCGTGTCCGAAATAGGCCGCCTGGACGGCCGGGTCGGCGCGCACGGCGGCGGGGGTGCCCTCGGCAAGCTTGCGGCCCTGATGCATGACCACGACATGGTCCGACAGGGTCATCACCAGGCCGATGTCATGCTCGATCAGGAGAACGGTCATTTCGCCGGCCAGCCGGCGGATCATCTCGGCAGTTTCCGCCGTGTCGCCATGGCTCATGCCCTGGGTCGGCTCGTCGAGGAGCAGCACCCGCGGATAGCCCGCGAGGGCCACCGCGATCTCCAGCCGCCGCTGCTCGCCATGAGACAGGCTGCCGGCCAGCTCGTGCGCCTTGCCCGAGAGGCCGAAGCTCTCCAGCAGCTCGTCCGCCCGGCGAAGCGCGCGCGGGCTTCGTGCCACCGGCAGAAGGGACCGCAGCGGCGGCTCCAGGATCTGGGCGGCCAAGCGCAGGTTCTCGATCACCGAGAGCTCGAAGAACAGGTTGGTGATCTGGAACGAGCGGGCGAGCCCGGCGGCCAGCATCCGGAACGGCGGGCGGCCGGTCACGTCGACGCCTTCCAGCCTTACCATCCCGGCCGTCGGGCGGATGGCCCCGCTGATGAGATTGAACAGCGAGCTCTTTCCCGCGCCGTTGGGTCCGATAACCGAGGTGATGCGCCCGGGGGCCGCGTCGAAGCTGATGCTGTTGACCGCGACCAGGGCGCCGAAATTGACGGTCAGGTCGTGGACGGACAGGGCGGCGGCGCTCATCGGGGGGTCTCCGACCCGGTCAGGCGGTGCTGGAGCCACGGCCGTATCGCGCCGATCAGCCCCTTGGGCAGGAGGATGACGGACAGCATGAAGAGGACCCCGATCACGATCAGGTGGTGCTCGGTCCAGGTGCCGACGACCGAGCGGAGCGCCGTCAGCAGCACGCTGCCGAGGATGGGCCCGATCAGGGTCCCGACGCCGCCGACGATCACGGTGATGACAGCGTTTCCGGAGGTATGGAAGAACATCAGCTCCGGCGAGACGAAACCGCGCAGCATCGGGTAGAGGGCACCCGTCAGCGCCGCCACGTTGGCGGCCAGAACGTAGGCCAGCATGCGGTAGACCAGCGGGTTGGATCCCAGGAACGGCACGCGCCTGTCATTGGCGCGGATCGCGGTCAGGGTCCGACCGAACGGGGTGTCCATCAGATAGGCGATGCCGGCATAGAGCAGCAGGACGAAGGCCAGCACGAAGAGGAAGAACGCCGCTGGGTTCGCCGCCTCGACCGTGAAGAGACCGAGCGGGATGGTGATCTCCGGCACGCCGATCAGGCCGTCCGAGGCACCGAGCTCGCGCGTGTTGTAGACGACCTTGGCCACCACCTGGGCCAAGCCGAAGGTGATGAGCGCGAAATAGACGCCCTTCACCCGGTTCGCGATGAACCCGCCAAGCGTGCCGGCCAGCGTCGCGAGGACCAGCGTCATTCCCATGGCGAGCCAGAAGGAGGGCCCAATGTCGCGCAGGACGACCGCCGAGGTATAGGCGCCGAGCCCGAAATAGAGCGCCTGGCCGAGCGATAGCAGCCCCGTGTAGCCCAGCAGGATGTCCACGCTCATGGCCAGGCCCGCGAAGATCAGGGCCTCGGTGGCGAGCCTGAGATAGAAGGTGTCCCCGGCCGCCCAGGCGATCACGCCGAAGGCGATGGCGAGCAGGAGGAAGACGAGCGCCAGGAGGTGCACGGCATTGCGCACGGCTCCCCCGCCGCGGGTGGCCAGCCGGCCCGAGAGCATGACGTCACGCATTGCCGAGCTTCCCGAAAAGGCCCTGCGGCCGCACCATCAGGACCATGACCATGATCCCGAACACCAGCGGGTCCGACCACACGGGAGAGATGTAGAGGCTCGAGATCGCCTGCACCTGGGTCAGCAGCACGCCCGCGACCACCGCCCCCTGGATGGACCCCATCCCTCCGACGATGACCACCGTGAAGGCCATCAGGATGAAGTCCCGCCCCATGGTCGGGAAGACCGAGTAGATCGGGGCGAGCAGCACCCCCGAGAGCCCCGCCAGTGCCACCCCGAAGGCGAAGGTGCCGGAATAGACGAGGCGCACCGGCACCCCCAGGGAAGAGGCCATGTCCTTGTCCCAGGCAGCCGCCCGCACCATGGCGCCGAGGCGGGAGCGGAACACGACGAGCCACACGGCCAGGATCAGGGCGGCGCCGAAGACGATCAGGAACAGCCGGTAGTTCGGCAGGAAGATCCCGAGGATCTCGGTCCCGCCGCCGATCGGCGTCGGGGGCTTCTGCGTGTTGGGGCCGTAGACGAGCTTTAGGACGTCCTCGAGCACCATGCCGAACCCGAAGGTCAGCAGCAGCGTGAGGATATGGCGCTCGCGGCTGTGGAAGACGCGCTGGATCAGGACCTGCTCCGTCAGCCAGCCGATCGGCACCATCATCAGCGGGACCACTGCCAGCATCACCCAGAAGTCGAAGCCGAGCGCGCCGACGCTGAGCGCGAGGAAGGCTCCGATGGCATAGAACTCGCCATGCGCCATGTTGATGACGTCGAGCAGGCCGAAGATGATCGTCAGCCCCAGCGCCATCAGGATCACGGCAACCCCGAGCGAGAGGCCGTTCAGCATCTGGGGCGCCAGGACGAACTGGAAGTAGTCGAGAAACTCGGGCATCGGCCCCTCCGGGGTGAAGGCTCCCCTCCGGTCCCCGGACGGGACCGAGGGGAGCGGCACCTGCCTCAGAACTTCGTGCAGAGATCCTGTCCGATGGCGGCCTCGCCGGGGACCGTGCCGACGATGCGGAACTTCCCGTCCGTGACCTGCACCGCGTACATCTCCTGCACCGCCTGGTGATCGCCGCCGCGCATGGTCTTGGTGCCCTGCGGCGTCTGCCACTGGATGCCGCGCATCGCATCGCGCAGGGCGGCCGTGGCGGTAGTGCCCGCCTTCTCGACCGCGGCCTTGTAGAAGTGGATCAGGCCGAAGCTGTCGGCGCCGTACAGGTCCGGATCCGTCTTGTAGGCGGCGCGGAAGGCGTCGACGAAGGCCTTGTTCTCGGGCGTGCCGATCTCGGGCGAGTAGCCGACACCGGTGACGAAGCCCTCGGCCGCCTTGCCGATGGCGCCGATGTTCTGGGAGGTCACCGTGCCCGAGGCGCCGACGACGGTCAGGTTGCGCAGCAGCCCGTATTCCTCGAGCTGCGTCAGCAGGCGGACCGTGTCGTTGCCGGCCACGGAGGTGTAGATCACGGCCGGCCGCGACGCCCGGAGCTGGCCGAAATACTGGGTGTAGTCCTTGCTGTCGAGCGGGGCGAACACCTCGCCGGCATCGGACGCGCCCTTGTCGGTCGCGGCCTGCTTGAAGGCCGCGACGGTCGAACGGCCCATCTCGTAGTCGGGGCCCAGGAAGAAGACCTTGCTCTTCGGCTTCTCCTTGTTCAGCCACTCGGCCAGCGCCGCCGATTGCTGCCCGGCGCGGGCGTTCACCCGGAATACGTTGGGCGAGCATTTGTCGGTTGTGATCGAATCCGCGAAGGAGACGGTGGTCGCCAGCAGCCGGTCGTTCCGCTCCGCGACCTGCCCGACGGCCAGGGTGGAGCCGGAATTGACGGTCCCCGTCAGGAAGTCGACCTTGGCGACCTGGAACAGCTTCTCGGCCTTCTGCACGGCGACGGCCGGGTTGGCTTCCTCGTCCTCGAACAGCAGCTCCACCGGGCGCCCGGCGATGCCGCCCTTGTCGTTGACCTGCTTTGCAGCCAGCTCCAGGCCCCAGCGGACCTGCTGGCCGATCGGGGCGTAGGTGCCCGACAGCGGCGTCACGACGCCGATGCGGATCGGATCGGCGGCAAGCGCCGTCCCGGCCGAGGTCAGGAGCAGGGCGGCGGCCAGTGCAGATGTCTTCTTGGTCATTGTTTCCTCCCGCATGGTGTTGGTTCAGCGACCGACGAAGGACGGCTTGCGCTTCTCGTGGAAGGAGGCGACGCCTTCCCTGAAGTCCTCGGACGTCCGAAGGCGGCCGTAGGCCTGGCCCTCGATCTCGATGGCGCCCTGCACGGAGGTGTGCTGGCCGCGGTTCAGCACGGTCTTGATCGTGCGCTGGGCGAGCGGCGAGAAGCCGCGCAGCTCGTCCGCCAGGGCCGCGACCGTCTTCTCCAGATCGGCATCGGCCACGCATTCGGTGACGAAGCCCCACTCCGCGGCCTGGCGGCCGGGAACGCGCCGGGCGCGCATCACCATGTCCTTGGTCCGGGCGATGCCGATCATGTGCAGCAGCCGTGCCGACCCGCCGGAGCCGGGGATCATGCCGATGCGCATCTCGGGCAGGGCGAAGAAAGCGGTCTCGGAGGCGATGCGGAAGTCGCAGGCCAGCGACAGCTCGAAGCCGACGCCGAAGCAGTAGCCGCGGATCTGCGCGATCACCGGCTTGCGGCAGCGCTCGGGGGCCGCGATGTTGACGGCCAGCTCCGAGACATGCTCGGGCGAGGCCTCCATGAACCCCGCGATGTTGCCGCCCGAGGAGAAGTTCTCGCCTTCGGCGCGCAGCACGATCACGCGCACGCGGTCGTCGCGATCCAGGGCTTCGAAGACGGCGCGGAACTGGTCGCGCTGACGCATGGAGACGATGTTGAGCGGCGGGCGGTCCAGCACGATGTCCGCGCGCTCCCTGGCGGCATCGAACTCGACGCGGAAACCGTCGGGCTCCCGCAGGAGCGGGCTGTCGTCGGTGAACTCGTATGCGGGCATGGATCGGGACCTCTGCTTAGACGGCGTCGTGCCGTTCGTGGTGGAATTCGCCGGCCTGCAGCTTGCGGCGCAGGATCTTGCCGACCGGCGATTTGGGAATGGCGTCGAGGAAGACGTATTCGCGGGGGCGCTTGAAGTTCGCGAGCCCCGATCTCCGGCAGTGGCCGTCCAGGTCGGCCTCGCTCACGCCGGCCGTGCGCTTGACGAAGGCGACGACCTTCTGGCCCCAGCGCTCGTCGGGAAGGCCGGCCACGGCGACTTCGAGCACGCCCGCATGCAGCGAGAGCACGCTCTCGATCTCCACCGGCGAGACGTTCTCGCCGCCGGTGATGATCATGTCGTCGACGCGGCCGGAGACGAAGAGATCGCCATCCGCGTCGAAGAACCCGGTATCGCCGGTGAAGTACCAGCCGTCGTGCAGCGCCTTGGCGTCGGCGTCGGGGCGGTTCAGGTAACCCTCGAACGCCTCGTCGCCCGCGAGATCGGCGATGATCTGACCTTCCTCCCCTGGCGCCGCCAGCGCGTCCGGATCCGTGGAGCCCAGCTTCACGACGCGGATGCGCTGGTTCAGCGCGGCCCTGCCGGCCGATCCCGGCTTGGCCGGGGCGTTCTGGTTGATGGTGAAGGTGTAGACCTCGGACGAGCCGTAATGGTTCACGAAGAGCTGCGGCGAGAAGGCGGCGGCAAGGCGCTGCAGCAGACCGTCGGTCATCGGCGCGCCGGCGAAGCCCAGCTTGCGCACCGAGGAGACGTCGGTCCGCGCGAAACGCGGGTTCGCCAGCAGGTCGTGGTAGAGCGTCGGGACCAGGTAGAGGCAGGTCAGCCTCTCCTGCTCGATCAGCGCCAGGGCGTCCGTCGTGTCGAAGCGCGGCTGGCAGACGAAGGTCCCGTCGACCAGCGCCATCGAGAGCAGCGAGCGCACGCCCATGGTGTGGTAGAGCGGCATGACGCCCAGCGTCCGCTCGCCGAGGGCGTAGCAGTTCTGGGCCACATGGGCCACGGCCGCGGCCCGCTCGGTTCGGTGGCGGCGCGGAACGCCCTTGGGCCTTCCGGTGGTCCCCGAGGTGTAGAGCAGCAGCGACAGGCTCTCCGCACTCGCGCGGGAGACGGGTGCCGCCGCGGGGCCGGCCAGCAGGGCCTCGACGGCCAGGACCCCGCCCGCGGCCCCCTTCGCCGAGATCCGCAGCAGCGCCTGCGCGACCCTCGACTCCGCCACCGCCTCGGACGAGACGTCCTGGAAGAAGATCAGGGCGGCGCCGGCATCCGGCAGGCAGTAGTCGAGCTCTTCCGCCTTGATGCGCCAGTTGAAGGGGGCGACCGTCAATCCGGCGAGCTGGCAGGCCCAGTGGATGGTCGCCATCTCCCAGGTGTTCTGAAGGGCCGTGGCGACGGTATCGCCGGGCTTCAGGCCGAGGCTGTCGAAGGCGCCGACCAGGCGGCGGACTTTCTCGGACCATTGCCGGTAGGTCAGGCGAACCGGGCCGTCGACCAGGGCCAGCGCCTCCGGGCTGCGCTCGACGGTGGCGAGGAAGCTCCGGCCGAGGTCAAACATCCGCCACCTCCGTCGACGCCCCGGTCACGTCCATCACGGCCCGGACGATTCCGGCATAGCCGGTGCAGCGGCACAGGTGCCCGCTGAGCATGTCGCGCAGTTCTCCCTCGGTGGGTCTGGGGACGCGCTCCAGGTAGTCGGAGAGCGACATCAGGATGCCGGCGGTGCAGAAGCCGCATTGCAGGGCGTGGTGGCGGCGGAAGGCTTCCTGGAGGGCCGTCATGCGGCCCTCCGGGGCAAGCCCTTCCACGGTATCCACGCGCCGCCCGTCCGCCTGCACGGCCAGGGTCAGGCAGGTGCGCTGGGCCACGCCGTCGATGCGCACCGTGCAGGCGCCGCAGACGCCGTGCTCGCAGCCCACGCGCGTTCCATGCGCCCCCAGCTCGTGCCTGAGGAAATCGCTCAGGAGCATGCGCGGGTGCGCGTGTCCGGTCCGTGACCGGCCGTTCAGCGTGATCGTCACGGGGTGACGCGTGTCGGCGTTCATTATCGGCAAGAAAGAGCCTCCTCGATCACGGCCCTGCCGACGCCGCGGACGAGCGTCCGGCGGTACGCGGCCGTGGCATGCTGGTCGTCGTCGCCGCCGAGATCCCAGGCGAAGGCGTTCAGCGCCTCGTCCATTGCGGCACCGAAAAGGAAGGGCCAGTCGCGGGCGGTCGGGCGGTCCGCGACGCCACCGACGGCAAGGCGCAGGACATGGGCGTCGGCCACCGCGGCGCAGGCCGTGATGGCGAAGTCGCCATGGCGCATCGCGACCTCGCGGAATGCGTATCCGGTGCCGGACCCGCGCAGCGGGAAGCGCACGGCCTCGATGATCTCGTCCGCCGCCTTCACGGTGGTCAGCGGTCCCAGGAAGAAGGATTCGGCCGGAACGGCGCGGCGTGCCCGGGCCGAACGCAGCAGCACCTGCCCCCGCAGGGCCACGAGGCACAGCGGAATTTCGGCGCTCGGGTCGGCATGGGCGACGGAACCGCACACGGTCCCGCGGTTGCGCGTCTGGAAATGGCCGACCCAGGGCAGCGCCGCCGCAAGCAGCGGCACCTCCTCCGCCAGTGTGGAACGCGCCATCAGCTCCGACTGGGTCACGGCGGCCCCGACCTCGAGCCAGCCGTCGCGGCTGTCCAGCCTGCGCAGCTCCTCCAGGCGCGACAGGTCGACCAGCAGCCGCGGCTGGACGAGGCGCATGTTGAGCATGGGCATCAGCGACTGGCCGCCCGCGACGACGCGGGCGTCCTCGCCGCCCCGGGCGAGCGCAGCCAGGGCCTCCGCGACGCTGGCCGGGCGCAGATAGTCGAAGGCCGCGGGCTTCATCGGCGGATCCCCAGGAGCCGGAGCAGCCTGTCCAGCAGCCCAGGCTGCCCCCTTGGCCGCCCCGCCGGCGTGGCGGGACCGCCGGCGCGGCCGATCAGCCTGTCGAAGAACTGTCCGATCAGCAGGCGCGCGGCGCTGTCGAGCATGCGACCGCCGACCGCGGCCACCTTGCCCCCCACCTCGGCCGTGTAGGCGTAGTGGACGAGCGTCCCCTCTGCCGTGCGCTCCAGCCTCACCCGGCCGGTGCCTCTCCCGGTGCCGAGCGCGCTGGACCCGCTGCCGGTCAGGGTCAGCGCGTTGGGCGGGTCGAGGTCGGAAAGCGCGACCTCGGCGGTGTAGCGCCCACGCACGGGTCCGATGCCGACGACGACCTCCGCCCGATAGGTGTTCGGGCCGGCAAGCTGCAATGCCTCGCAGCCCGGAAGCAGCGCCGCCAGCTCCTTCGGATCGAGCAGGATCGCCCAGACCTGCTCCGGCGGGACGGGGACGGCCCGGCTGCCCTCCCCCTTCATGCCGCGGCCGTCGGGCGTCGTGGCTGGCAGGGCCGAAACCCGAGGGGCCTGGACCGCGGCCCCTGCCGGCCGCGGCGGTTCCGCGCCGTGGATCACGGCGGCGACCCTGGACGGGGTCAGCGGCAGCGACACGGTGTCGACGCCCAGGGCGTCCGCGACCGCGTTGGCGATGCAGACGGGCGTGCTCATGTTGTTGCCTTCGCCCGCCCCCTTGGCGCCCAACGGCGTCACGGGCGAGGGGCTTTCCCGGTGCAGGATCACCGGGACGGGCACCTCCACCGCGGTCGGAACGAGATAGTCGGCGAAGGTCCCCGACAGGAAGCGCCCGTCCGCGCCATAGGCGTATTCCTCGTAGAGCGCGACGCCGACCGCCTGCGAGAAGCCGCCGAGGATCTGCCCCTCCATCAGCAGCGGGTTCAGGATCCGCCCGGCATCGTGCATCGTGACGTAGCGGTCGATGCGGACCTGCCCGGTGACGCGATCGACCTCCACCCCGCAGAAGTCGAAGATGAAGCCGTAGCAGGCGGAGCTGTTGATGTGATCGCCGTCGGTCGGCGCCTTCAGCGGCTCCGGCGTCCAGAAGACGGTCTCCCTGAGGGCCGCCTCCTGCCCGTCGGGCAGCGTGCCCGGAGCCCAGTGCCCGGCCGCGGCCAGGCGCGAGAAGGACAGGGCGTTCTCCGGATTGCCGGCGGCGAAGACCTTGCCGCCAGCGAAGCGGATCTCGCCGGCCGGGGCGTTGAGCTGCCCGGCTGCGAGCCGCGCCAGCCTGTCCCGCAGCTTCGTCGCGGCGAGATGCGCGGTTCCCGCGACCGCGCCGGCGAAGCGGCTCGAATAGTTCCCGGCGGCGATCGACCACGCGTCCTTGGCCGTGTCGAAATCGGTGACGACGCGGATGTCCTCGAACCTCAGCCCCAGGACGTCGGCGACCACCTGCGCCAGGACGGTGCGGTGCCCCTGGCCCTGCGGCACCGAGGCGACCGAGACGGACACGCCTCCGGTCGGGTCGACGGCCACGGTGGCGCTGGCCTGGGCACCGTTCTTCGGACCGGCCTTGCGCCGCTCCTCGGCGGTCAGGACCGTGGTGATGTACCCCATGTTCGAGATCGAGGGCTCGACGACCGCGGCATAGCCGATGCCGTAGAGCCGCCCCTCGGCGCGCGCGGCGTCGCGCCGGGCCCTCAGGGCGGCAAGCCCGCCGCGCTCCACCGCCTCCTCGAGCGTGGCCGGGAAGTCGCCGGAATCCAGCAACCCGCCCGAGGCGGTCGTGTAGGGCATTGCCGAGGCCGGGACGAGGTTCCGCCGGATGACGTCCAGCGGATCGAGCCCGAGCGTCCGGGCGATGCGGTCCATCAGCCGCTCCAGCCCGAAATAGAGCTGTCCGCCGCCGAAGCCGCGGTTCAGACCGCTTGGCGTCTTGTTGGTGACGGCGATTCGGTTCACGACCGCGAGATGCGGGATGCAGTAGGCGCCCGTGAGGTTGCCGTGGTTCCGATAGAGCGAGGCCGGTTCGGGCGCGCGCAGATAGGCGCCGCAATCCTCGGTTTGCCGGAGGCTCAGGGCCAGCACCTTGCCGTCCGGCGCGACCGCGGCCTCCAGGTCCACGCGGCGCCCGGTGGCGGAGGTGGCGGCCATCAGGTGCTCCAGCCGGTCCTCGACCCATTTGACCGGCCGGCCGGCGGCGCGGGCGCAGACGCCCATGAGCACGATGTAGGGGAAGACGGCCTGCTTGTTGCCGAAGCTGCCCCCGGAATGCGGCGGGCTCCTGAGCCGCAGCCTGGAGCCCGGCACGTTCAGGGCCCGCGCCATCACGGGGTGCACCGCGAAGGGGCCGGAGAAGTTGGACAGGACCTCGTAGGAATCCTCGGCCGGGTCATAGTCGGCCAGCACCACGAAGCACTCCATGGGCGTGCAGGAGTTGCGCGGGTAATGGACCGTCAGGGCAACCCGATGCTCCGCGGCGGCAAGAACCCGCCCGGGCTCGCCATAGGTGAAGCTGCGCGTGTTGACGATGTTCGATCCGACGGTCGGGTGCAGGAGCTCCGATGCGGGATCGGCCGCCTGCTCCACGCTCATTACCGCCGCGAGAGGGCGGTAGCGCACCGCGACGCGGTCCAGCGCGTCCTCGGCCAGGTAGCGGTCCTCGGCCAGGACCACGGCCACCGGCTCGCCCAGGTAGCGGACACGGTCCACGGCGAGACACCAGTGCTCCATCGGAGCCTTCACGCCGACCAGGAAGGGGCTGGCGAAGCGACGCGCCTCGGCGCCGGTCACGACCGCGGCGACGCCGGGGAGAGCCAGCGCCGCCGAAGGATCGATGCCCAGCAGCTCGGCATGGGCGTGGGGGGAGCGCAGTATGGCGGCGTGCAGCGTCCCGGGCTTCACGGGAAGATCGTCGCCGTAGCGCCCGGCCCCGGTCAGAAGGGCAGCGTCCTCGATCCGCGGGATCGGCTGCCCGACCAGCGGCCCCCGGTCGCCGGCATGCGCGGCTGAATGCCCGGCTGCGCGGTCCCTGTCCCGGGCTGTCTCCTGAGCGGCCTTCAGCGCTGTCATTCGCCCTCCTCCAGAACGGGAAGGCTAGCGCTGCATCCGCGGATTCCGCTTACCGGGGAGTTCCGGGATTTACCCTACAGTCTCATTTTTCCGTTCTGCGGACGGTCACTGAAGCGAACCGGTCGGGTGGGAAGCGATCAGGTTGACGACGCGGCGGTATTCCGTCGGCGTCACGCCCTGGTTGTTCCGGAAGAAGCGCGTGAAATGGCTCGGCGCCGGGAAGCCCAGCCGGGAGGCGATCTCGCTCACGCTCTCGGACCCGTTCGCCATCGCGTCGATGGCGCTCTCCATCCGCAGGACGTTGAAGTACAGGGCCGGCGTGATCTGCACCGTCCGCTGGAACAGCCGGAACAGATGGGCCCGCGACAGGCCGGCCGCCATGGCGACGCGGTCGATGTTGAACTCCTCGCCCTCGACCAGCGTCTGGCGCATGAAGCGGACGGCGCTTCGGACCCGGAAGTCGCTGGCCGGCAGGCTGGCCAGGCTGCGGGAGCCGCGCAGGCTGCGCCATTCTGAGAAATGGTCGATGATCGCGATCATCAGATCCATCAGGGACTGCTCGTGCCGCTCCGCTGCGGCATCGTCGAACAGCAGCTCCTCCGCCATGCGGTTCGCGAGGCGACGGATCCCGGGCGTGAGCTGGCAGCAGGGCTGCGGAAAGAATCCGGGGCTGGCGCAGGCCGTGAAATCCCGCTGCATGTCGGCCAGCCATCGCGGCTCGATATAGAGCGCCAGGATCACCGTGCCGGGGGCGCCCTGCTGGTGCGCATAGGAATGCGGCTCCCAGGTGTTGACGAGCACGGCTGTATCGTCGCGCAGCGGATGCAGCCGGTTGCGCACGGCGAAGAAGGTGTCGGCCCCCGATGCCTTGATGAGGACATGGCAATGCGGATGAGCGTGATGGATCAGCGCACCATCCATGTCGAGCAGGGCCACACGGCCGAATTGCCCCTGAAAGATCCGCAGGGCCCTGGACATGATCGCCTCCCGATGTCCACGCGATGCGCAAGACGGCTTCGGCCCGGCCGCCCGCATCGTTACATAATCATATAATTGTATGGGCGCACCATTTCGAGAGCCATATGCATCCCGGGGGACGACGGACCTGCCGCATCTCCAGGTCCCCTTGCCCATGGGCGTGCTTGCAGCGGACCCGAAGGTTGAATGGGTGCGCGCTTCCCGGATTGATAAGTTTTTGTGACTCAAGCATAGCACCTTTCGCCAGGCCAGGGACGCCGCCCACCCCGCCGGCTCGCCGCGCGCGGCCGAAATGTTCCCGTGAGCTCTGCCGGTGTCCCTCCCGACAGGCGCCAAGCTTTGGCGCACCTTTCAGTTGATGCGGTCGGCGGGACTCAACCCTTAACTTTGTTTTTACGGGAAGTGCGCAGGCTTCCCGCATTCTCAGGATGGGAGAGGACGCGTGACGTATCTCAAGGAATGGCAGGACGCGAAGAAAGCCTTCGAGACAGCCACGGGGAAGAAGAAGCCCAGCGAGAGTTTCCTCGGTGTCTTCCGGAAGTCGAGCGGCCTCGAAAGCGCATGCAAGGGCCTCGACGATGCCATCAAGAAGCCCACTCTGGACGGTCTCACCAAGGCCCTGATGGCCTTCGACAAGGCGCGCCTGGATTACGTGAAGCTTCTCTCGAAGGCGGATGCCTCGGACAAGGATGGCGACTACGCCAAGGAGATCCAGAAGCTCGAGAACGCCCTGGAAGGCATTCAGAAGAACTATGCGCAGGAGATGCAGGAAGCGCTGCAGCGCGCGCCGCGCCCGCTGCAGGACATTCTCGGCAAGCACTTCCAGGAGCTGACCACCAACGTCCTCGGCACCAAGGCGAGCTGCAAGTGGTTCGCGACCGCGAAGGAGCTCGCGGTTTCGGGGATCGACGGATCGCCGCTCGCCGACGCCGCGAAGGCCCAGAAGGACTTCACGGCCGAGGTGCAGGCCTATGTGAAGGCGGTCAATGACCTGAAGAAGGCCGGGAAGACGCAGCTCGCGACCCGCGAGGGCGTCGCCTTTGCCAGCAAGTCCGCCGACGACATCCTCTCGCACATCTACCCGATCTCGGAAGGTGCCCAGTATCACTTCCGCATGTGGGTCGATGCGCAGGAAACGGCCTTCAAGAAAGCCAACAAGCAGTCCGAGTTCAAGGCGTTCATGGAAAGCGGTCCCCTGGCGGCCAAGTTGAAGGCGGTCGGCGACGACCTGACCAACGAGTCCGTCCGCGTCACCAACGCGCTCGCCGCTGTCGAGAAGCTCGTGCGCTGACACGGGCGATGGAAGGGCCCCGCCCTCCGGGTGGGGCCCCCTCTGCCAGCGACGCAACCGCGAACCCACTGCTGCAACGCGGATAGCGGCTCTGCCGGAGCAGTTGCATCTCCGCCGCGCTCCGGCGACCTTCTTCACGGTGCCCCCATTCCCACCACGCGAGAGCCTGCCGCGCGAGCTCGGCGCAGATCCGCGGCAGGACAGCCGTCGGGGCAGGCCAGCAGCACGACCCCGTGCACGGTTGATCGCGTCCCCCTGCGAGCGCGTTCTCCCACGGGTTCGGGACTCGGCCGAAAGTATCAGTGGAGACGGCGCAAGCGGTCAAAACTAAATACAGTTTGATGACAGGACTTACCTTATAGATCGGATTAGCATAAGAGTCGTATCGAGACTCGGCGTCCGGCTCCATCGGCATGGGCGCGTCGCCAATGGAGGGGAGATCGCCGATGCCCGTGGATCCGATGTTCGAACCCGCGACGGCGCAGAAGCTGATACGTGCCGCGAAGGACCAAGCCGTCTCGTTCGCCTTCGGCCTCGGGGGCGAGCCCGACAAGCACCTGCTCGCCGTCGACAAGAAGAAGGACGGAAAGGCGCTTTTCGCCCTCCTGAAGAAGGAGAACGGCGCGACGAAGGGCAGCTGGGGTACCGTGCTGTTCAAGGACGGTTCCGCTGTCTTCTCATGCGAGAAGGACGGGATCACGGGCCTGGGCAAGCTGCTCGAAGTACACTTCAAGCGCGCCAAGATCACCCTGTCGGTTGAGATCGCCGATGGTGCAACGGCCGAGGAAGGCAGCACTGAGGCTGAGGCCCGCGCGCGGGGATCCCGGCAGGCGCCCACGGACGTTGACGACGCCGACGACGAGACGGAGGTCGACGACGATCTCCCCGATAATCGCCTGTTCGACCCCGTGATCGTCAAGGCGCTCGTGAAGAAGGCCCGCAAGGTACCCGTGGGCTTCGCCTTCGGCATCGACCGGGAGCGAAGCCTGTTCGTCCTGCACGCCAAGAAGGCGGGCATGGCCTTGGCCAAGCTCACCAAGGCCGAGGGGGCCGCCAAGGGAAGCTGGGGCGTCCTGCAGGTCGAGGGCAAAGAGGCGGTTTTCGAGTGCGAGAAGGCGCCGATCTCGGGCCTCAAGAAGCGTCTGAAGGCCTGGTTCAAGGAGAACGGCCTCGCCTATACGATCCGGGTCACAGGCCCGGACGGCGATTTTGACGATCCCGATGACGTGGAGACCGTCGCGGAGGCCGCGGACCAGAGGTCCTCGCAGTCGCCGCCGGTCGCCGAGGAACTCGAGCGGCTGAAAGCCCGAATCGCCGACATGATGCCGAGCCTACGCACCATCGGCACGACGGTTCCGG
Source organism: Arenibaculum pallidiluteum (assembly GCF_017355985.1). GTDB lineage: Bacteria > Pseudomonadota > Alphaproteobacteria > Azospirillales > Azospirillaceae > Arenibaculum > Arenibaculum pallidiluteum. The sequence continues at coordinate 159,720 of NZ_JAFIQU010000012.1, read as the reverse complement.
CGCGGACGGATGCGATCAAGGCGTTGCTGGCCGAGTTCAGGACGGTCCTGGCGGCGTCGGACGCTGCGCGGGCGCGCGAGATCGTCTTCGAACTGGCGGTGCTCGCGCGTCCGGTGGCCGGCGCCTCTGAAGAGATCCGCTCGGGCACCGTGGAGTTCGCCAAGATCCGCCTGGACTGGCAGTCCGCGAAGAAGGCGGTGGAGGCCGAATTGGCCGATCTCCGCGACGCCATGGAGACCGACGGCGATGACGAGGAGGCGGCGGTGATCGCGACGGCCGTCCGCAAGCTGGATGGGGTGCTGGCCCGCTTCAACGAGGGCCTTGCCGACACTATCGACGCCATGACCAACGCGACCGACGCGGCCGGTCGCTCGGACCTGCAGCGCAAGGCCGGCGACATCGCACGGTCCTACCTCTCCTACATCGGTTCCGACCCGATCATCCGCCATCTCGAGACCAACCCGTACCAGCCGCTGAAGATCGCCGACACGCTTCGCGCGCCGCTGTCGGCACTGACCGACAAGCTGATGGCGACGGCCTGAGCCGAAGAGACGAGGAATCCGGACCATGGCACGCCCCAACTACGTCTTCCCCTTCACCGAGGCCCAGTGGAAGGAGATCCACGACCCCGCGCACCCGAAGGCGGCTGCAATCGCCGCTTCGCTGCAGGACCCCATGATCCGCGAGGACGCGGCCGCGCGGAAGATCGAGATCGACTATTACTTCGGCGACTTCCTGAACCTCCACCGCGACTTCCGCTCCGCGCTCAAGCTGGTGACGAACAAGACCGAGTGGCTTGAGCTCTACGGCACGGAAGCTTTCCGGCGCGAGGAGGAAGAGCGGATCGAGGCGTCCCGCGACGCGTTGCGCGATGTCGACCCGCCCCTGCGGGATCCGAACGCGAACCTGGCCCTGCCGCACGACTGCGAGGCCGAGGCGGGCGTACAGAACATCCTGCTGGACAATGACGGCGTCTGCCTGGGCCACGCGCACGACCAGGCGAATGCCTATGGGGCGCTGACCAGCATCATCGACAACGCCGCCGCCAATTTCGGCCCGGGCGGCGGCATGGTCTTCGTCGAGGAGCTGCCGGCCTATCTGCAGGACGAGATCGACGCGTACCTGGCGTCCAATCCCGAAGCCGCATGGCTCCCCACGACCCAGGCCTTCTTCGACACGGTGGCGCGGGCTCGCGGCCTGAAGGACGACCAGCGGCTCGATGCCATGCTGAAGAAGGCCCGCGAGAAGAACATCAAGGTCTATTCCATCGACTCCGGTGCCTGCTCGCCCTCAATCGGCGGATCCGCCTCCTTCGGCGAGATGCGGACCGCGAACATGAACGCCTTCGGCAAGGAGGTCATGGACAAGGCGATCCGCGACAATCCCGACCGGAAGTTCGTGGTGTTCTGTGGCGCAGCCCATTCCAACACCCACGAGGGCGGCATCCCGGGCTTCTCCCAGATCTACGACATCCCGGCCGTGGCGATGCGGAACGACGGGACGATTGAGCCCGACAACGAGGACCGCTCGTTGCGCGGCATGCCGTCCAAGGAGGAGCAGGTCTTCATCGACCGCTTCCTGGCCGAGTTCGACCGCAAGGCGAAAAAGAACGAGATTCCTCGGGACGAGTTCCCGGACGGCGACGAGCTCAAGAAGCTGGCTGTCGCGATGGCCGGGAAGATGAAGGCCGAGGGGAAGCTGCCGGATTTCTCGTCCATCGAGAACCTGAGGAAGGACCCGTCGCCCCAGGCGCAGGAGCAGTACCGGACCCGCAAGGCCGAGCTGACCGCACAGGCCAAGGGCGTGGCAGACTCCGTGCCGAGCGGCCGGAACCAGCGCGCCGAGGCGGCCAAGGAGGCGATCCGCAACGGCGACGTCGACAGGCTCCGAGACCTGATCGAGCTCGACCCCGATATCGTCCTCGTTCGCAGCAAGGACCCCAAGAAGGCCGGCGAGAACCTGTTGGCCACGGCCACGGCATCGGGCGCCCGCAACGCGGCGAATCTCGTGCGCGAGCAGATGCTGGCCCAGATCGAGCAGAGGATCACGTTGGGCAAAGGCGTCCCGGAGGAGGACCTGGCCGAGGCGGTCCTCGTCAAGGCCGAGCAGAAGGTCTGGGAGGGCGTCGGCGGCACCGGGGGCGACCAGGGCCTCGAGGTGAACCCGAAGAAGCACAAGGAACTGGTGGCGAAACTCGCCGCCGACATCAAGGCGCTGCCAAAGGACAAGAAGACCGACCCGGCCCGTATCGTCGATCAGCTCAGCACCACCTTGGCCTCCGATCCCAGGAACGGCTTCTTCAAGAAGAAGCCGGCATTCCTGCGCAAGGCTGATCCCGACCATGTCAGCATCGACCGGAAGAAGGCTGCCAAGGCCTGGATGCGCGCACTGGCAGCACTATGACACGGAGGCGGTGCGCGTCCGGTCACTGGATCCTCATACCGGCGAGCGGATGAAGTGACCCGGCTTGAGAGTTCGATAGCGATCGGCTGCTGATCGGCGGGGATCGCCCGGGCCGGGTGGCGCGCCGTATGAAGATGTCCCGCCAGAAGGTCCGCCCGGAGCACCCGGAGCGCGATCTTTCGGCGCAGGCGCGCTTCAGGACGGGGGGCTCCGCGCGGCCAGCGCCCCCCCCCCGGCCGCTGTCGCTGCCACTGCCGCTGCCACCGCCGCTGCCACCGCCGCTGCCACCGCCGCTGCCACCGCCGCTGCCACCGCCGCTGCCAGCGGGCCTACATCTTCACGGCCGGGCGTCGGGCCATCGGCGAAGACGTCACCCTCGTGCTGCCGAGCGTCAACGCCGGTCTCATGCACCTCTTCCTGGCGCGGTCAGCGGCCGGCCTGCCGCAGGACGACCACGCCGTGCTGCCGCTCGACGGCGCTCGTTGGCGCGACCCGCGGGCACTGCACGTCCCGGCAAGCCTCACCTTGGTGCCGCTGCCGGCCTATAGCCCGGAGATCGACCCCGTTGAACGCGTCCGGGCCGCCACGGGCCCGCTGCCTTTCCGGCGGCAGGGCGGGTGCATAGACCTTCACCAGAGGGCCCATTTTCACGGCATGGTCCGTCGGACAACTGAGCCGGAGGCGCCCGGAAATCTGTCATTATCTGCTGGCACAGGTCTTGCTAGCCGACGGAGCCCTGTGGCTGCGGCGCCGGACGTTCATTCTGCGGCCTCAGGCGCTTCGGCTTCGAAGGAGTTGTTGACAAGGTCGATTTTCGAACGGACTGTAATGTAGCGCTGGGCAATGAAGCCCCCGAAGGCGCCCTAAGCCGATCCACATCCTTACTAGGCAATGCTGCCTGCGGCAATTTTGCTGCGCGGATGCGTATTCGTGTTGGGGTGCCTGTAAATGCGTCGCGAACCCTATCGAATTGGCGTTCTCTTCTCGACGACGGGGTCCTATTCCGTCGTTTCGCGCTCCATGCTCAACGGTGCGCTGCTTGCCTTCGAGGAGAGCGCCGAGCTTTGGGACGGCTACCGGATCGAGCCGGTGGTAGCGGATCCGCAGGGCGACAACAGGCTCTATGCCGAGTACGTGAACGGCTTCCTCGATGAAGGCATCCGCCACGTCGTCGGCTGCTATACCTCGTCCAGCCGCAAGGAAGTCATCCCCCATTTCGAGAAGCGCGACGCGCTGCTCTGGTATCCGTCCCATTACGAGGGATTCGAGAGCTCCAGCAACGTCGTCTATACCGGCGCCGCGCCAAACCAGCACATCCTGCCGCTGATCGACTACTGCTTCTCGCGCTTCGGCAAGCGCGTCTTCTGCGTGGGCTCGAACTACATCTGGGCCTGGGAGAACAACCGGATCATGCGCGAGGGAGCGCTCGGCTGCGGCGGCGCCGTGCTCGCCGAGCGCTACTATCCCGTGGGCGAGACCGACTTCGCCAAGGTGATCGACGAGATCCTGATCAGCCGGCCCGACTTCGTCTTCAACACCGTCATCGGGACCAGCGCCTACACCTTCTTCCGGGAGTTTCGGGCCGCCTGCAAGGCCCGTGGGATCCGTCAGCCCGCGGAGATCCCGGTGGCGAGCTGCAGCCTGTCGGAGCCCGAGCTGCGCGAGATCGGCGAAGGCGCCCTCGACGGTCATATCAGCTCCAGCGTGTACTTCTCCACGATCAAGACCGCGCAGAACGCCCAGTTCATCGCGCGCTACGCCGACGCCTTCCCCGACGGGCCGGCCGCATCGGCGGATGCCGAAGCCTCCTACGTGGCGGTGAAGCTTCTGGTCATGGCGCTGGCCCGTGCAGGAAGCGATGCGTCCGACGCGGTCAAGGCGGCCCTTGCGGGATGCGGCATCGATGCCCCGCAGGGCCACGTGCGCATCGATCCCGAGAACTGGCATGCCTGGCTGACGCCGCGCATCGGCCTTTCTAACGCCCGCGGCGAGTTCGACGTGGTCTTCGAGGCGACGGAGACGGTCGCACCCGATCCGTACCTCGTGAACACGGCACCCCGCTACGCCAGCGATTCGAAACCCCGGAACCTGAGGGTCGTGTGATGCCGCCACTTCGCCTCGTCCAGAACTTCCGTGGCTTCCGTGCGCATCTTGCGACCTCGGACCTGCGCCAGGTCGAGAACCTGGAGGCCTCGCTCGCACGGCTGGGACTGACCGTCGCCCATGTCGACCCGCTGCAGGGCGACAGGACGCCCGACATGGCCTCGCTCAGGCACGACCGCGACGTGCTGTTCATCGACGGCGATCTGGAGCCGCAGCCCTGGGCCGCGCCGGATCCCATCGGGACGCTGCTGCAAGCGCCCGTGATCGGCCTAGTCGGCGTCGAGGCGCCCAGCCGGCTGAAGGCGCTGCTGTCCGTGGGGGCGACAGCGTTCCTGCGCAAGCCCGTGCACGGATCCACGGTCTATTCCGCGCTCTTCATGGGCGTGAACGAGTTCCTGCGGCGGCGCCACCTCGAGATCCGCCTGCAGGAGCACGAGCGGCGGCGCTGGGGCCGGCGCTTCGTCATCAGGGCCGTGATGATCCTCACCCGGGACGGCGCCATGGACGAGGATCGGGCCTACGAGACCCTGCGGCGCGAGAGCATGAAGCAACGGCTCAGCCTCGAGGACTACTGCGAGCGCTTCGTCGGTGGAGGCGCAAGCATCCCGTCGGCGGAGACGGGCGGGCTGCCGCCCGGGCGGGCCGCCCAATCCAAATGACTGGAAGCAATCCAAATCGAGCGAACAGAGGAGGGAAACACATGTCTGCGCTTTCGCGTCATCGCGCATTTCTGCTTGGCCTCATGGGCACCGCGACGCTCGCGGCGGGCCCGGCCCTTGCTGCCGATCCCATCAAGGTCGGCGTCCTCGAGGACCAGTCCGGCGACTTCGCCGCCGCGACGCTTGGGAAGGTGCACGCGATCCAGCTCGCGACCGAGGAGATCAACAAGGCCGGCGGCATCGCGGGCCGCCCGATCGAGCTCGTGCTCTACGACACGCAGTCTGACAACACGCGCTATCAGGAGTTCATGCGCCGCGTCCTGCAGCGCGACAAGGTGGACGTGGTCTTCGCCGGCTTCTCCTCGGCCTCGCGCGAGGCGTACCGGCCCATCGTGAACCAGCTCGACGGCCTCGCCTTCTACAACAACCAGTACGAGGGCGGCGTCTGCGACGCCAACATGGTGGTGACCGGCGCCGTGCCCGAGCAGCAGTTCTCCACGCTGATCCCGTGGATGATGGAGACCTACGGGAAGAACGTCTACACGATCGCCGCGGACTACAACTTCGGCCAGATCTCGGCCGAATGGGTCCGCAACATCGTGAAGGAGAAGGGCGGCAACATGGTCGGGGAGGAGTTCATCCCCCTCGGCGTCTCGCAGTTCTCCCAGACCATCCAGAACATCCAGCGCGCCAAGCCGGACTTCGTAGTGACCCTGCTGGTGGGCGCGGCCCAGGCCTCCTACTACGAGCAGGCGGCCTCGGCCAACATGCGGCTGCCCATGGCCTCCTCGGTCAATGTCGGCCAGGGCTACGAGCACAAGCGCTTCACGCCACCCTCGCTGGCCAACATGCACGTGACGACCAACTACATCGAGGAGGTCGACACGCCGGCCAGCAAGAACTTCCTTGCCAAGTTCAAGGCCAAGTTCCCGGACGAGCCCTACGTGAACCAGGAGGCCGCGAACTCCTACATCGCCCTGAACCTCTACAAGCAGATGGTCGAGCGGGCCGGCGGTTCGACCAAGCGCAACGACCTGCGCAAGGTGCTCGCCCAGGGCGACGTCTGCTTCGATGGCCCCTCGGGCAAGGTGTGCCTGGACCCCAAGAGCCAGCACATGTCCCACACGATCTATCTCGCCAAGGTGACCGACAAGCACGCCATCGAGTTCCCCAAGGTCTGGGAGGACATCAAGCCCTACTGGCTGGGCGAGGCGGGCTGCGACCTGACCAAGAAGGACCCGAGCGCCCAGTACACGCCGTCGAACCCTCCGCCGAAGAGCTGATGACACGTTCCTGCGGCCGGGCCCATCGCCCGGCCGCATCGTCTCCTGAGGCATGAGGCTGGGCATCATGGACGTTCTCGGCGCGGTCGCCGCATCACTGTTCCAGTTCGGCGACACCTTCGCCTTCCTGGTCCTGTCGGCCAGCGGGCTTGCGATCATCTTCGGCATGATGGGCGTGATCAATCTCGCCCACGGCGAATTCATCATGTGCGGCGCCTATGTGACGGTGCTGGCCTCGCGCGCGGGGCTGCCGCTCCCGGCCGCGATCCTGGCGGGCGCGCTTGCGGCCGGACTCGCCGGCATGGTGGTCGAGCGCCTCGTGGTCAGGCACCTCTATTCCCGGCCCCTGGACACCATCGTCGCGACCTGGGGGATCAGCCTGATCGCCTCCCAGGGCACGCTGATCCTGATGGGCTCGACTATGCAGGGCGTCGGCACGCCCCTGGGCAGCCTCGAGGTCGGGGGCTATCATTACTCCGGCTACCGGCTGGTGCTGATCGCCGTCGCGCTCGCGCTGCTGCTGGCGCTGTACCTGTTCTTCAACCGCACGCGCTTCGGGGTCCTGGCCAGGGCCACCATCCAGGTTCCCCACATGGCCGAGGCGCTGGGCGTCGACACGCGCCGGGTCTATTCCCTGACCTTCGGCCTGGGCGCGGCGCTGGCGGGGCTGACCGGCGGCCTCTACGCCCCCACGATGACCATGGTGCCCACCATGGGTGCAACCTTCATCGTCGAGGCCTTCGTGACCGTGGTGGTAGGCGGCGCCGACGTCTTCCTCGGCACGGCCCCGGCGGCGGCGGTGCTCGGCGTCGTCAAGGCCGGGCTGACGGCGGGCTACGGCCAGCTCTTCGGGCAGATCGGCCTGCTGGTCGCCGTGATCGGCTTCATCCGGATGCTGCCCAAGGGCATCTCCGGCTTCATCCTGCGCGAGCGCGCCTGAGCGGACGGAGACCGAGCCCCATGTCCTTCGCCCGCCTGATCTCCCGCATCGAGGGGCCACAGACCCTGGGCCGCGGCCCGGCGTTCTGGGGTGGCTTCGCCGTCGTGCTGGCCGCGGCCTACGGCTACCCGCTGCTGGCCGACGGCTACACCGTCGGCAACACCGCCTACTTCCTGACCTGGACCTTCATGGCGCTGGGCCTCTGCCTGATCTGGGGCTACGGCGGCGTGCTGAGCTTCGGGCAGACCGCCTTCTTCGGCATGGCCGGCTACGGCTACGGCGTCCTGACCCTCAACTTCGGCGAGGCCTACGGCTTCACCCTGCTGGCCCTCGTGCTGGCGGTCGCGGCCGCCGCGCTCCTCGCGGTCGTCCTCGGCTATTTCCTGTTCTTCGGCCGCATCAGCGGCGTCTTCCTGGGAATCGTCACGCTGTCGGTGACTCTGGTCTTCGAGCGGTTCATGGCGCAGACCGCGGGGCCCGAATGGCGCATCGGCGCCGCCCGCCTCAACGGGTTCAACGGCATGAGCGGCATGCCGCCGCTGACCGTGCCGTGGTTCGGCGGCGACATCGTGCTCTTTCCCGACGTCGCGCTCTACTACGTGCTCCTGACGCTCCTGCTGGTGGTCTATCTGGCCCTCAGGATCCTCGTGAACTCGCGCTTCGGCAACGTGCTCGTCGCGATCCGCGAGAATCCCGAGCGGGCTGAGATGCTCGGCTACGACATCCGGAGGTACCAGCTCGGCGCCTTCGTGATCGGCGCCGCGCTCGCGGGCCTGTCGGGCGTGCTCTACACGTCGTGGGGCCAGTACATCACGCCGTCCAGCATGGGCATAACGGCCGCGGCCCTGCCCATCATCTGGGTCGCCGTTGGCGGCCGCTCGGACCTGACGGCGACGCTGGTCGGGACGCTGGCGATCCTGGCGCTCTTCCAGGCGCTCACGATCCACGGCAGCCAGTACGCGCTGGTGGTCATGGGGGCGCTGCTGGTGGTCACGGTCCTGGCCGCGCCCGAGGGCATCGTCACCGCGCTGCTGAAGCTGCCGGGCCGCTTCGGGCGGAGGTCCGCGGTGCGCGCCATCACCGAGGCGGAGGGCTGAGCATGCCGATCCTCGAAACCCGGGGCCTCAACAAGCATTTCGGCGGCCTTCACGTGACGGCCGACGTGAACCTGGCGATCCCGGCCGGCGAGATCCATTGCCTGATCGGCCCCAACGGCGCCGGCAAGAGCACGCTCTTCCGCCTGATCCTGGGAGAGCACCAGCCCTCCAGCGGCCAGGTCCTCTACGACGGCGAGGACATCACGCGCCTGAAGTCCTTCGAGCGCATCCGCCGGGGCATGAGCGTGAAGTTCCAGGTGCCGGGCATCTTCAAGGCGCTCAGCGTACGCCAGAACCTGGAGATCGCGCTGCAGCACCACCTGGACCATGGCTCCCTGCGCCAGGAGATCGACGAGCTGCTGGGCTTCCTCTCGCTGCGCGATGCCGCGGGGCAGCTCGCCGGGAACCTGAGCCACGGGCAGAAGCAGTGGCTGGAGATCGGCATGGCCGTGGCCCTGAAGCCGAAGCTGCTGCTGCTGGACGAGCCGACCGCCGGCATGTCGCCGGACGAGACCCATGCGACCGGCGAGATGGTGAAGGAGCTCCGGCGAGGCGGGGTCACGGTGCTTGCGGTCGAGCACGACATGGACTTCGTCCGCCAGGTCGCCGACCGCGTCACGGTCCTGCACATGGGCCGCGTCTTCGCCCAGGGCACGATCGGCGAGATCGTCGCCGACGAGCGCGTGGCCGCCATCTATCTGGGAGAGGTCCATGCCTGACGGAACCCTGCTCGCGACGACGGGGCTGCGGGCCGGATACGGCGGCAAGCCCGTGCTGCAGAACGTGGACCTGGCGGTCCGCAGGGGCGAGATCGTCGCCGTCATCGGGCGCAACGGCGTCGGCAAGAGCACGCTGATGAAGACGCTGATGGGCCTGCTGCCGGCCTCGGCCGGGTCGGTCACCCTGGAGGGCAGGCCCATCGACGGCCTTCCGGCGCACCGCCGCGCGCGGCTCGGCGTCGGCTACGTGCCCCAGGGGCGCGACGTCTTCCCCCGCATGACCGTCGAGGAGAACCTCCGGGTCGGCGAGATGCTGCGCAACGGACCCGTTCCCCGGGCCGACTACGACGAGATCTACGCGTCCTTCCCGATCCTTGCGGAGCGGCGGGCCCAGCGCGCCGGGACGATGTCGGGCGGACAGCAGCAGCAGCTCGCCATCGCCCGGGTCCTGATCGGCCGGCCGGGCCTGATCCTTCTCGACGAGCCGTCGGAGGGCATTCAGCCCTCCATCGTGCAGGAAATCGGGCAGCGCATGGTGGCCCTGAACCGCGCGACGGGTCTGACGATCATCCTGGTCGAGCAGAACCTCGACATGATCCGGGCCATGGCCCAGCGCTGCTACGTCATGGACAAGGGGCGCATCGTCGCGGAGCTCGACGCGGAGGCGCTGTCCGACCGCGACACCGTCCGCCGCTACCTCGCGGTCTGAGACGGGCCGAACCCACGGGCCGAACCCGCGAACCGCAATCACGAACCGAAACCACAGACGATAGGAGGAATCCATGTCCTGGCTCGAAACGTCCATCATGGCCCGCCGGGGCGTCGCGCGCGGCGAAGCACGCTCGGAACATGCGATCACCGAGAAGACGCAGGGCAAGTACCACTACGTCTACGGGCCCTATGCCAAGCCGGTTCTGACCGTGCAGCCCGGCGCCGTCGTCTCGGCCGAGACGCACGACGCCTTCGAGGGCGCGATCAAGTCGGAGACCGACCGCCCCTCCGAGAAGCTGAACTTCCCGTACCTGAACCCCCAGAACGGGCCGATCTACGTGGAGGGCGCCGAAAAGGGCGACACGCTCGCGGTCTACATCAAGTCGATCGTGCCGCGCGGGCCGCAGCCCTGCGGGACCACCTGCCTGATCCCGGAGTTCGGCGGGCTCGTCGGCACGGGCGACACGGCGCTGCTGAACGCCCCGCTCCCCGAGAAGGTGAGAAAGGTCGAGGTGGACCCCGTGAAGGGGGTGAAGTGGTCCGACAAGATCACGCTGCCCTACGAGCCCTTCATCGGGACCATCGGCACCTCGCCCGAGATCGAGGCCATCACCTCGCTGCAGCCGGACTATTACGGCGGCAACATGGACCTGCCCGACGTGGCGCCGGGCGCGGTGATCTACCTGCCGGTCAATGCCCCGGGCGCGCTGCTCTATCTCGGCGACTGCCACGCGGCGCAGGGCGACGGCGAGCTCTGCGGCGTCGCCCTGGAGCATCCGACCGTGACCACCGTCCAGATCGACCTGATCAAGGGCTGGAGGTTCAAATGGCCGCGGCTGGAGACCGCCGAGCGCATCATGACGATCGGCTCGGGCCGCCCCATGGAGGACGCGGCGCGCATCGCCTATCGCGAGCTCGTGCGCTGGATGGCGGCCGAGTACGGCTTCGACGAGCTCGACGCCTACATGCTGCTGACCCAGGCGGGGCGGGTGCGGCTCGGCAACATGGTCGACCCGAAATACACGCTGGGCGCCTCCATCGCGAAGTCGCTCCTGGCCTGAAGGCGGAGAGGGCGCCCCTGTCCGGAACGGCTGCGGGGGCGCCCCGTCCGGAACAACTGCTGCCCACCACTGCGGAACGGAGGAGGTCATGGATCTGGGACTGCGGGGTCTGAACGCCCTGGTCACGGGCGGGACCAAGGGGATCGGGCGCGCCATCGCCGAGACGCTGGCAGGCGAGGGCGCGAACGTGGCGATCTGCGCCCGCGTGCAGGGCGAGGTGGACGAGGCGCTGGCGTCGCTGCGCGGCAAGGGCGTGCAGGCCTTCGGCCGCGCTCTGGACGTGGCCGGTGCGAACGCGCTGAAGGCGTGGGTGGCGGATGCCGGTGAGGCCTTCGGCGGCATCGACATCGCGGTTGCCAATGTCAGCGCCCTCGCGGTCTCCAACGACGAGGAGAGCTGGCGGAAGGGCTTCGAGGTCGACATGATGCACACGGTGCGCATGGTCGATGCCGCCATGCCCTTCCTGGCCGAGAGCCGGGCACCGGCCATCGTGACGATCTCCAGCGTCTCCGGCCGCGAGATCGACTTCGCCGCGGGCCCCTATGGCGCCTTCAAGGCGGCGCTGGTGCACTACACCCAGGGCCTTGCCTTCAAGCTCGCCTCCAAGGGCATCCGTGCCAATACGGTCTCTCCCGGAAACACCTTCTTCGAGGGCGGCTTCTGGGACTACGCCAGGAACAACCTGCAGGACCTCTACGCCGAAGCCCTGGCCTTGAACCCGACGGGCCGCATGGGCACCGCCCAGGAGGTCGCCAATGCCGTCGCCTTCCTGGCGAGCCCCGCCGCCAGCTTCGTGACCGGCACCAACCTGGTGGTGGACGGCGCGCTGACCCGCGGCGTGCAGCTCTGAGCCGGACCCGATGCTCTCGAACCGGGTCGCTTCATCCGCTCGCAGGGATCAGGGGCTGATTTCGCCCTCTCGGCGCCGGTTTCCGGCGCGGTCAGCTTGTCGCCGAGCAGAAAAGCCGGTCCCGGCAGGATGAATGCAAGTCCTTGGCGCCCATGCCCCGCGTCTCGCCCGCAGGCATGGGTTCCTGTGCTCACCCCGATGCCGCCAGCGGCCGAGCCGGATCGGCCTCCCCTCCAGATCTGCCGGCCTCAGGGCACCATCGTCGTGAACTGGCCGGGGAGGACGATCTGGATCACGCCTCCGTAGGCGCACATCAGCTTCGATGTGCTGCTCAGGGCGGGCATGTTGGCCACCATGACGGTGGGCGAGCCGGGCACCCAGGGCGCGGGGATGGTTGGCGTGCAGGGCTGTGGCTTGATCACGCCGGGGGGCGGCACCGGAATCTTGGAGGCGACCTGGGGATTGGCCGGGCTCGTGCACATGCCGAAGGGCGGCACGTTCACGAAGGGTTTGTTGTCCATGATATTGGCGGCAGGCGGCCCGCCCGCTGTGACCCGGTTGGCGGGCAGCACCGCCAGGGTCGAGGGGGCCATGCCGAAGCTGCACATCATCATGGCGCCCGCGCAAACAGCCTGTGCCATTACACCACCTCCAGAGGTTCGCTGGTCGCCGGACGCCGGATTCGCACCCGGGAGACGTACGGTCGCGAACAATCCTTACCGATTGATTTCGCTCCCGGCCTTTCGCCCGGGTACGGCAAGAGCGGCCTCCCGCGTGCGCAAGAGCCGCCGAACCTGGCGCTGGTCCGGCCCGACTGGCGGTCGGCGGCGATCCATGCGGTCAGGCCATCAGGGCCGCGACCTCACGAAGCTGTAGCCGAACTCCTCGAAGCCGAGATGACGGTACAGCTCGTGGGCCACGTTCCTGGCGTAAGAGGTCGCCACGATCACCTTGGCGCATCCGCGAGCGCTCAGGAGGTCCAGGGCCCATTCCATCATGCTGCGCCCGACGCCCTGGCCGCGGAAATCCGCGTCCACCACCACCGAGTCGATCTGCGCCTTGATCCGGGGCGTGCGCACGAGGTTCTCGTAGATCACCAACTGGCAGGTGGCGATGACCCGCCCGCCCAGTTCACCGACCACCACCAAGCCAGCCTCGGGCCGGGCGTCCATGCGCGCCAGCGCCGACCTCATGTCCTCGATGCTCGGGGACTCGTCGGGCACGAGCTGGAGGTAGAGGCGCCGCAGGCTCGGCAGGTCGTCGGGCTGGGCCGAGCGGAACCGGAGGGCGGACATGTTGATCCGGGTCGGCGCCAGGGCTTCCAGGGAGGCATGCCCCGCGCTCATTGGATGAACTCGGCGAAACGGATCAGCTTCATGGGCGGGTACAGCTTCAGCTCCTTGGCCACGGGCAGGTTGACGAGGAAGGAGAAGCGCTTTGGCGCCTCGATGGGGATCGATTCCGGTCGGGCGCCGCGCAGCACTTGCTCGGCCTTGAGTGCAGTGAGCTGGCCCACGACGTAGTACTGGTTGACCACCCCCATCAGCGCCTTGGCCGTGCGCACGGGCGCCTCGCCCGCGGCGAAGACGGGGATGCCGCTGCGCACGGCCTCTTCCGTGAGCGCGACGCGGTTGATGTTCAGGAAGGTGTCCGCCCCCTGGTAGATCAGGTCCACACGCTCCGCGGCGAGCTCCTTGACGAGGCGCGGGATGCTGGCGGGATCAGGCTTGCCGTCCTTGTCCGTGGCAACCGTCCGCTCCACGACCTGGAAGCCCATGCGCTTGCCGGTCTCGCGCAGTTGCTGGACGTTGACGACCGAGTTCTGCTCCGTTGCCGTGTAGATCACGCCAACTCGGCTGAAGCCGAAGTAGCTCTGCGCCGCCTCGATCTGCACCGCCTCCGGAACGAGGTAGAGCGTGCCCGTGATGTTGCGCCGGGACGAGGCGAGGTCCGGGACGAGCTTCAGCTCCAAGGGCGCCGCTACGATCATGAAGACGCCGGGAATGTCCGTGATGAAGGGCGAGGTGTCCGCCGCGTCGAAGGGGCCGAAGGTCCGCATGGCCGTGGTGGTGCCCCACGTCACCACGAGGTCGGGACGGCGCTGCTTGATCTCGGCCACGAAGCCGGGAATGCGGTTCGCGTCCGTGGCGGCGTCGTGGAGCCGGATTTCCACGGGGACCTTGCGGCTTGCCAGGAAGTCCCTGAAGCCCCGGCAGCCGTCCTCGCAGCCCCGGAACACGATCATCTCGATCTTGAAGGGGTTCTCGTGCGTGCCCTTGGGCGCCGCCGCGCGCTGAGCCCGACCGTCTCCCGGGACCAGCCAGAGAGCGAGCGTGATCAGGGCCGCGATCAGAAGCCTGGTCATGGCGTGTCGCCTGGCTCGTTGCACCAAAGGATCGAAAGCGAGGCCCAAGTGACATCGCCACGGAAGACGAGGATAAACTAAGGACTGGGCGGCCACAACCACGCCCGTGGTTGCCGCCCCGCGACCCGGGGCATAGTGTGCGTCCATGGATCACTGCCCCGCCCCAGCGCCGGACCAGGCCGCGGCCATCGATGCAGCCAACGCGCTCTTCTCCGCGGGCGACACCGAGGGCGCGGTCGCTGCCTACCGCGACCTGCTGGCGAGGCGTCCCTCATCGCCTCAGGCCTGGCAGAACCTGGGCGTGGTCGCCGCGGCCCTGGGCGACGCAGGGGCCTCGGCGCGGCACATCGCGCGCGCCCTCCGGATCGCGCCAGACTACGACCTGGCGCTCCGCAACCTGGTCGAGGCCCGCCGGCGCGGCGGCGATATCGAGGGCGCGCTGGCAGCGGGCTGCGGCTGGCTTGCGCGCCACCCCGCGGACGCGAACATGCACCTCCTTCTGGGCGGGCTGCACCTGGACCGACGCGATGGGGACCGACGCGATGGACGCCGGGCCGCCCAGGCCATCCTGCGGGCCGTGCGGCTTGCCCCGACCGACGCCGAGCTGCTGCTCAAGGCCGCGGACGCGCTGGGCCGGCTCGGCATGATGGACGAGGCGATCCGCGCCTGCCGCCTCGCCGTAGCAGCCGAGCCCGGGGCCGAGGCCCGCTTCCTCCTCGCCCGGCTCCTGGAGCGGGCGGGTGAGCTCGACGAGGCTCTCGGGATTCTGGACGGGCTGATGGAGGAGCTGCCGGGAAACGGCGTCGTCGCCCACACCCGCGACACGCTCTCGGGCCGCCCCAGCCGGGACCGCGCCCCGCCCGACTATGTCCGCCGCCTTTTCGACGCCAGCGCGGCTGACTTCGACGAGCACCTCGTGGGGCGGCTGCGCTATCGGGCCCACGAGGTCGTGGCCGCCGTGGCCGAGGCCCGCCTCCGGGGGCCTGGCACCGTGGTGGATGCAGGCTGCGGTACGGGCCTGCTGGGAGAGCGTCTCGCTCCGCTCGGGCACCGGCTGGTCGGAGTGGACATTTCGCCCGGCATGCTCGCCCGAGCGAGGGAGCGCGGCGTCTACCACGAACTGCACGAGGCGGAACTGGTCTCCTTCCTCGAATCATTGCCCGAGGGCTCGGTCGACGCCGTCCTCGCCGCGGACGTGCTCTGCTACTTCGGCGACCTGCGGCCGGTCGTGGCCGCCGCGTCCCGGGCGCTCGCCCCTGGCGGCGTCATGGCCTTCACCCTGGAGGAGGAGCCCGGCGAGGGTTGGCGGCTGACCCCCTCGGGTCGCTACGCCCACGGTATCGGTCACGTGCGCGAAGCGAGCCGGGGCCTGCTGGCCCTCGCGGGGCTCGGCACCGAGGGCCTGCGCTTCGAGGCCGGTCGGCCGGTGCGCGGCCTGCTCTGCGTGCTCGCCAAGATCGGCGGCAGAGCTTGAAGGGAGGTTTCGCGAGGTCTATAAGCGATCTCGCGAGGGACGGAGCTGCGCCGTGACCCAGATCGTTCTGATGATCCCCCGGGTGTCCGGCGTCACCGATGCCGCCATCAAGTCGAAGCAGGCGGCCATCGAGAAGAATGGCCTGGCGTCGACGGCGTCGGACCTGCCGTGGATTACCGGCGAGTGTCAGCTCCACGGTTACCGGTTCATGATCACGGCCGACAGCGTCACCTGGTCCACGGACGTCGAGGTCGACGCCGAGGTGTCGTCCATGGCGCGACGCACGATCCACGCACCCAAGGCCAGCCCGATCCAGATCACGAAGCAGGTCGACGCGGCGTCCGCCGCCCTGACCAAGTCCACGCTGATGGGCAAGGTCTTCGACAGTCCATGGGAGATCTACTTCATGAGAACCCTGGGCGGCGAGCCCGGGACGGCGCACCTGTCCGGGAAGGTGCACGTCAGGTTCTTCACCCTGCGCCTGCACCACGCGCTCATCACCCGATGCAGCCATGGCGTCGACGAGGGCACGGGGGTGGAGACGCTGGAGGTCAGCCCTGCGGCCATCGAGTGGGTCTACCGTCGCATGGACGAGACGAACGAGGTCCGCGGCTTCCAGTCCGTGAGGTACAACGTCCAAACCGGTACCGTGGGCTGAGGGGCCGGCGAGAATGGCCATCGTCATCCTCAAGATCCCGACCGGCCCGACGTCCTTCATTAAGGGCGACTGCACGGTTCAGGGATACGAGGACTTGATCCTATGCAAGTCCGTCACCTACGACATCAGCGTCACGAGCGAAATGAACACGGACGCCGGACGGAGCATTCACACGGCGGACGTTTCGGTGGTCAACATCGAGCGAGACTTCGACCCGGCGAGCGTCGACCTCGCGCGCATGATCCTGTCCCATGGCATCACCACCGCCCCGTGGGAGATCTACATGCTGAGGGCCGCGAACGGTCCTCCCGCGCCGTCGACGTCCACGGCCGCCGCAGCAACGCACTGGGCCTGCTATCTCACCCTCAAGCTGCACCATGCCTTGGTGACCAAGCAGGACGTGTCGGCCGGGCAGGACGGCGTGACCGAGTCCATCGACGTCAGCGCCTCGGCCATCGAGTGGCGCTACACGCTGTTCGACCGCGCGCAGTCCCCGCTCGGCTTCAATTCCTTCCGATTCAACCTTCAGACGGGAACGCTCGACTGAGCGGGTGCCCATGAGGTCGCGGAGATGCAACTGATTCTCTTGAGCTATCCGGACGTGACGGGCGAAGTCACCCTGAAGGACAAGACAAACCTGATCGCCTGCAACACCGTGAAGTTCAACATCAAGAACGAAGGTGGTGTCGGTACGCCGGGCTTCAACGACGCCCAGAAATCGGTGCCCAAGCCGGGGGAGAGAAACGGCGGCGACCCCAGGTCGGGCTCAACCTCCAATCCAGAATCAGGGGTGAGCGCCGTCACGCTCACCCGCAAGGTCGACCGTGCCACGCCCAAGTTCATGGAACTGGCCTTCGCCAAGAAGGGCGAGGAGGAGAAAGAGGCCACGATTACCGTCTATCGCGTGTTCGAAAGGCAGGTGAGCAACTACGGCACCGTGAATACCAGCTTCGAAGCGGCGATTGCCGGCAACATCGACACAGACCCGAGCATGGTCGCCTGGCACGAGCCCATCATGAAGATCACGCTGAAAGGGGTTCGGATTGCCTCTCATGAAGTGGACATCGGCGCCAGCGAATTGACCGACACCGTTCAGATCTCCTTCAAGGAGATCTCGCTCGAGTACTTCCTGTTCAAGAACGGCAAGAGCCTCGGCGTGGCGCCCGGCAAGGTGACCGTCAAGGTTACGAACCCGGGCGCCGCCTGATCGCGGCACCCGCGCCGCTCTATCCGAGAACGAAACCTGGATCGCGCCGCGGTCGCTCGTCGCCATGCATGAGCTTCGAGGGCGGGCATGTCGGCGGGGTGCGCCGGCGGATCGCCCCGAAGCCGCACCCCCTCCTGGTCCCCATGCAACTGGCCTGACCCGAGGCATCACCCCGGTCCGGAACCATCCCCTGTGCAGAGCCGCGCGCGCCGGCCCCGGTCCGCGAGCGAGGCGTTGCAGTCAGGGTCAGCTTAAGTGAGATTACGCGAGGTCTTAGACGAGGGTCCGATGACGAAGTTGCTGCGCATCCTGGCTTTCCTCCTTTCGGCACTGGTGCCCGTTGCCGCAGCAGCGCCCCAGGCGGCGGCCCAACCTGCGGCCCAGCCCGAGGTCGTCACCATCGGCACCTATGTGCACCAGCTCGACGGCATGAGCCTGCGCGATGGCAAGATCGGCGTGGACTTCTATGTCTGGACCCGCTGGCGCAGCCGGGACATCGACCCCATGGAAGGTCTGGAGATCATGAACGGCCAGATCGAGGAGAAGCAGATCCAGGACGTCAAGGACATCGGGGAGGAGCGCTATGCCCTGGCGCGCATCCGAGCCCAGATCAAGGAGAACTGGGACGTCTTCCGCTTCCCCCTGGACCGGCAGGAGTTCGGCATCGCCCTCGAGCACACCACCCTCGATTCGCGTCGCTTGGTCTTCGTGCCCGACGCCCGCAACATCGAACTGGCGCCCGACCTCGAAGTGCCGGGCTATGATATCGGCCACGCCTCCGCCCGGGTCGGCGACGTCACCTACCGGACCAACTACGGCGACACCAGCCTGCCCTCCGGGAACGAGAGCACCTACTCCCGCTACGTCCACAGCATCGAGCTGGTACGACCCGGCCTCGGCTACTTCTTCAAGCTGTTCTCGTCCATTTTCATCTCGACGCTGGTGGCGTTCCTGGCCTTCCTCGTCAAGCCGACAGACCTGGACCCCCGCTTCGGCCTCGGCGTTGGCGCCGTGTTCGCCGTGGTGGCCTGCGCCTTCGTGATCTCGTCCCAGCTCCCCGACACGGCGGAGTTCGCCCTTGCGGACCGCATCAACCTCGTTTCCATGGGGCTGATCTTCTTCAGCATCATCCAGAGCGCGATCTCGCTGACGCTCTACGAGACGGCGCCAGCGGCCTCCCGCCGGTTCGACCTGGCGTGTCTGGTCCTGTTCCCGGTCGTCTATGCCTTTGCCATCATGTCCATGGCGGTGGGCACGGGCCTCGACTTCGCCTGAGGCGGCGCGCCCAGGCGCGAGCGGCCATGGGCACGGCTACGCCTCTGCAGGACCGTCGCCCGGATCCAGGTCCGCGTAGGCCGAGGCGAGAAACAGGCTGGCCGGCACGGAGGCGAGGCGGACGGTAGCGTCGATCCCCTCGACCCTCTCCTCGAACCAGCCATCGCCAATGCGCCGCCGTGACCTGCACAGGGGCGCCCCGGCAGAGAAGACCAGCAGATCGCACAGGCCGGGTCGCCGTGAGAAGACGGCGAGGCGCTCCTCGGCCTCCGCTCCCGGCGCATCGGCGTCGGCCACCACCAGGCAGGCGACCGCGGGCACGCGGCGGCGGCGCTTGCCGTCGGGCAGGGCCAGAACCAGGTCCGCGACCCGGTAGTGGTCACCCTCGGGGTCCTCGATGCCAATGCCTACCCCCATCTCGATGCGGGCATCGATCTTCGCCCTCCGGATGCACGACGCGAAGGCGGCACTCAGCCCGAGGGTTCGCTCGGCGATCTCTTCGGACCGGTTCCCGAGGACGCGCACCTCCCCGGCCACGAGTTCCTGCCGCCACCCGCTCTCGGACATGTAGGGGTTGGCCGAGACGAACTCCGCCAGTCGCAGCTTCTCCGTCAACTGTCCCTCCCTGGGTCAGGCTTTCAAATAGGCGAGCAGGATCTTTCGCGCCTCGACCAGCTGGCGCATGCGGTCCGGGCAGGCCATGAGGCCGGTGTCCGGGTGAAAGACGGGCGCCAGCTCCCGGAAGCGACGTGACACGGACTCCTCGGTGCAGCCGAACTCGCTGGCGAGACCCAGGATGCGGGCCGCCTGGGCGGGGGTGCGGACACCGCCCTCGATGGGCCGGAAGGCGAGCCGCCGCAGCATCTCCCTGACATGGCCGGTGTCCATGGCCTGTTGCCGCTCACGATCCCGCCACTCCCGCTCCCAGGCGTCGATGGTGGCCTTCGGCAGCAGGCGCCAGCCATCGGGGTCCTCCAGGGCCAGGGCAGCGGCAAGGCAGCGGCGGAGGGTGGGCGGGTCCAGTTCCTCGCGGAGCATGAGGACCACCAGGGGAAAGTCGCGGACCCGGCGCAGGCGCCCGGTGCGCGACCGGTGCCAACCCATGGCGACCTCGGCGGCCGAGGGCTCGCCGGGATCCTCGAAGCCCTGCAGCCGGGCGGGGGGCAGTAGCAGGCGGACGGCGGTCACCAGCTCGCCGGGGCTGACCGCGCGGCGCCGGCAGCAGGCATGCACGGCATCCACGAAGTGCCGCCGGGCCCGCAGGCGAATGCGGCGGAGGCGCCCGCCGCGGGGCAACGGCTCAGGCGCGGGCTCAGGCGCGGGCTCCGGTTCGGAAGCCGTCGACGGCGGCGCGAGCTGATCCAGAAACGGCAGAGGGAACTGGTCGAACGCCATGCACCGGCTCATTTCAGGCTTCGCGACGGGGACGGCCCAGCCTCCCACACCACGGCGAGGGGGCCAGCCCGCCGGCCCGCATACAGCGGCGCTCAGCCGCGCTCCCTGATCGCCGCAGTCAGGCCTGCGATCTGGCGCTCGAGCTCGCCGATGCGATTGGTGAGGGCCATCAGCTCGCCGTCTGCCTTCGCCTTTTTGGCCGCCTCCTTCGCACTCTTCTGCTCCTCATGCAGCTCCTCCATGGAGCTGACGATGATGCCGATGAAGAGGTTCAGCACCGTGAAGGTGGCGAGCAGCAGGAAAACCACGAAGAACAGCCACGCCCAGGGCATGTCCTCCATCACGCCGCGAGCGATGTCGGGCCAACCCTCGACCGTCATGATCTGGAACAGCGTGAACATGGAGGCGCCCAGGGTCCCGAAGAACTCGGGCGCGATCTCGCCAAAGAGGTTGGTGCCCAGCACCGCGCCAACATAGACGATCAGCACCAGGAGCGCTGCAATGGACCCCATGCCGGGGAGGGCCCGGAACATGGCGTCGATCACCATGCGCATGCTCGGCACGATGGAGATCATGCGCAGCAACCGGAGCACGCGCAGCGCGCGGAGCGCGGACAGCGGCCCCGAGGACGGCATCAGCGAGACGCCGACCACGACGAAGTCGAAGACGTTCCAGCCGCTTTTGAAGAAGCTGGGCCTATAGGCGATCAGCTTCAGGACCAGCTCGACTGCGAAAATGCCGAGGATCACGTTGTCGATGGCGTCGAGCGCCGGGCCGATTGCGGCCTCCACCGACTTGGACGTGGCGAGGCCAAGGGTCACGGCGTTGACGACGATCAGCGCGACGAGGCCGTTCTGGACCCTCTCGGATTCGAGGAACTGGCGCAGGCGCGAAGTTGAGTCCTGGGCAGGGGTGGCGGACGCGTCGATCATGGCTCTGGCCTACCTCGATTGGGCTGCCCCAGAGGGTACGAGAGCCGTTTCTCAATGCAAGGGATCTATTTTGAACCTTCGGTAATCTCTGGACCGCGCTCGCAGAATCCCTTCAGGAGGTCGATCACCTCTGGCGCGTCCACGTTCATGATGGGGATGCGGATTCCGACGCGGACGCCCGAGTCGGCATCCTCAAGAAAGCCGCAGATAGCTACAACGGGCATTCCATCGCCGATGGCGATGGTGAAGGGTCCCTCGATCACGGGCATGTCGGCGGCGCCGTCGTGGACCGGCAGGTTCATGGTGAGCACGTCGTACCCCCGCGCTGTCCCGGGGCACCAAGCCCCTGCCCCAGCACGCTAGGGGCTTCAGCCCGACCGGACAATCCCGCCATGGGGGTTGAGCCGCACGGGCCGCCCTCCATCGGGCAGGGTACCGCCGCTTCCCGCGGGGAGGACGCGCCAGCGGGCGATCACGCGGTGGTAAGGACCCCCGTCCCTTCGGCATCCCCGGCCATGGCCGCCTTGCGCACCCGGCCGAGGACCTTGAGTTCCACGCCCACGGAGAAGGACAGCGGCTCCAGCGAGTTCCCGAAGGCCACGTCGCCGCTGATCTCCACGTGGGCGGCGTCGCCCCCGGGACGCACGTGCAGGCTGGCGGCGGGGTTGATCAGGCGAGGCTCGTAGGTCCGGATGGCATCGACGACAGCCCTTTCGATCTGCCTCCGGTCTGCCCTGGAACGCACGCAGAGGTGGGTCATGTCGGGCACGCCGTAGCGAAGCACCGTCTTGGAGATGTCGACGCGCGACGCGTCCTCAGATCGAACACCGTCGTTGGCCTGCCAGGGCAGCCGGGTGTCGATCAGGCGCGAGACCTCCCGCCGGATGGAGGCGAGGACCACCTCGCGCGTCTGGAACCGAAGGTCCCGCTCATCCACGGGCGAGTTCGGCTCCAGATCCGTCAGCTTTTCGAACAGCGGGGCCGCCAAACCCCTCAGCGACTTCGGCTGGGTCATGGGCTCGTCCTGCAATCACGCGGGTTTCGGGTCGGCAAACGGATCCTCGTCGTCCGCGGACGCGAAGGGGTCGGGCTCGTCCTTCACGGCAAAAGGATCCTCGTCGTCCTCGGATGCGAATGGATCGTCGCTCGCGAACGGGTCGTCGCCGTCCTTCGTGGCGAATGGATCCTCCTCGTCCTTCGTGGCGAAGGGATCCTCCTCGTCCTTGCTCGCGAAGGGATCATCCTCGTCCTTGCTCGCGAAGGGATCGTCGCCGTCGTCCGAGGCGAAGGGATCGCTCGCGAAGGGGTCGTCCGAGGCGCTGGAACCAAAAGGATCGTCCGAGGCCTCGCCGGAGCCGAAGGGATCCTCGTCCGGCGGCGCGCCACGCCGCGGACGCCCCTCCTCCCGCTCCGCCGGAGCACGGCTGCGAAGAGCATCCAACTCGCCCCGGACGTCGGACTTGAACTGCTCGAGCTCGGAGCGAAGGGCCTCCACGGCCGACAAGATCTCCTGCTTGGTGCCCTCGATGGCCTCGCGCTCGGCCTTCATCTCGGCCAGGACCTTGCTTTGGGCCTCGGCCTCCTTGGCCTTTTCCTTGCCGAAGCCGCCGATGAGGTCGCGGACGTACTTCTCGAAGGCCGAGAACTGGAGGCCCAGGACCTCCACCCGATGCTCCAGATCGCCGTCGGCCGCGGCGGCGGCGACGGGCGCCGGGCCGGCCGAGACAGGAGCGGGCCGGGCGGGGACCGGATCCGGCGGCGCAGCGTCCGCGCGCGGCTCGGCGCGAGCCGGCGTCGGGGCCGCCTCGATTCGTGGGACCGGCGGGGATGGCGACGGGGGCGGGGCGGGCTGCATGTCCCCCGAGAGCCAGCGGCCGATCATGATGTAGGGGACGCCCAGCGTCTCGGCGATGCGGCGATAGCTCCAGCCGGCGCGGCGCAGGCGATGGGCCGCGGTCTCGCGGTCCTTCTCCTTCTTGAGTTTACCGGACTCCTTGGCCGCCTGAGGGACGGACGCGTTGTCGGCAACGGGCGTGGCGACAATGATCGCCTCCGACAGCTGTTCGATGCGCCCCTGCAGCATGATCACCACGATCGAAGGAGTGACGGGTTGAAACTAAACCAAAGCGAAGAGCCAGTCCAAGCCACTGGGGCTCAGCCGGCCGCACCAGGCGGAATCTCGGCGATCACCCGCCCCTGCTCGTCCAGGGACCTGAGCGGCTCGACCAGCAGCCCCGCGCGGTAGGCCCCCTGCTGCATTGGCCTTCCCGATGGGAAGAAGCGCTCGAACCGCCCCTCCAGCAGGCCCGCCTTGTAGGTGGCGGTCTCCTGTACGGCCCCGTTCTCGTAGTAGGTCACCGAGGGTCCCTCCTGCCTGTCGTCCGCGTAGGCGGCCGTCCTCAGCACCGCCCCCTCGGTGGTAAAGTAGGTCGCGATGCCGTGCATCCGTCCCTCCTTGAAGGGGATCACGGCGGAGACCTTGCCCGTGGGGGCGTAGTAGACGCTGTCTCCGTCCAGCACGCCCTGCCGGTAGCTCATGCGGCAGAGCGGGCGCTGGCTGTCGTAGCAGACCGTGAGCCCATGCTGGGCCCCGGCCCGGTACTGCGCCACAAGCACCAGGCTGCCGTTCTCCGCGTAGCGGCGCAGCTCCCCATCCAGCCGGCCGTCGACCATGGTCGCGCGCTGTGCGACCTTGCCCTTCGGCCACCACTCCACGCCCTCGCCCCGCAGCATCCCGTCCACCACCTGCCCCTGGAAGGTGATCCGCCCCTCGGCGTCCCGAAGCTCGACCTGCCGAGGCTCCTCGGGCGCGGCGTCGGCCATCTCCTGCGTCGCGTCGTCCATGAGGCCTCAGTTGATCTGGACCAGGGAGCCCTTGACGGCCGTGATCCCGCCGCTCTTCACCGTGGTGCTGGCGCCGCCCTCGGCCGTCAGCCCGAGGCCGCCCTTGATCGCGACGTTCATGCCGCCCTTGGCGTTGAGGTTCATGCCCGCGTCCAGCGTCGTGTCCATGGCCGACTTCACGTCCAGGGCGGCCCCGGACTTGATGGCCATGGCGGCTCCGGACTTGATCTCCGTGCCCGCGCCCGAGGCCAGCTTCATGTCGGTGCTGGACTTGGCCTTGATCTCGGCCGAGGTGCTCTCGAAGCTCAGGGACTTGCCCTTGAACACGACGTCGCCGGTGACGGTGATGGTCAGGTTGCCGTCGATCTTGAGGGTGTAGTCCTTGGCCACCTTGTGTTCGAAGGAGTCCTCGTTGATGTGGGTCTCCGCGCCCTTGACCTTGATGGAGCGGGTGCCCTTCTCGACCTTCAGGTCGTAGTTGCCCTCGGTGACCGCGGTCTTGCGGTCGTTCTTCACGGTCATCAAGTGATCGTGCTTGACGTCTTCCTTGTAGTCATTGAGCACATCCACGACCATATCCTTCTGGGCGTGGATGTAGATCTCCTCGGCGTCCTTCTTGTCCTCGAACCGGATCTCGTTGAACTTGCCGGCCCCTTCCTTTGTGCTCAGCGTCTTGATGGTGCTCTTGGTGGCGTTGGCCGGCAGCGCGTAGGGGAGCGTCTGCTCGGCGTTGTAGACCGCCCCGGTGACCAGCGGCTTGTCGGGGTCGCCGTCGAGGAAGCTCACCACCACCTCCTGCCCGACGCGGGGCAGGAACCAGATCCCGTAGGCCTTGCCGGCCCAGTTCTGGGCGACCCGGATCCAGCACGAGCTCTTCTCGGCCGTGTCGGCAGCGCGGTCCCAGTGGAACTTGACCTTGATGCGCCCGTACTTGTCCGTGAGGATCTCGTCGCCTTCCGCGCCCACCACGATCGCCGTCTGGGAGGAGTGGATCCGCGGCTTCACCGATGTGCCCATGGGCCGGTACTGGGTCGCCGAGGGAAAGGCGTTGAAGGTCGCCAGATAGTCCGTGCGCGATGCCTCCACCCTTACGCGGGAGAGCACGTACTCGGCGTTGATCTCGGCCCGCGGGTGGTTCTTCACGGTGACCTTGCCGCCGGCCACCAGCGAACGCAGCCGGCCCGAGCCATGGAGGGTCTTGCCCTGGACCGCGTTGGCCTGCTGGAGGACCTTTGCGTAGCCCTCGCCCTGGGTCGATTGCAGGTAGTTGTGGGTGTAGAGGTGGCGGGAGCCGATCCCGGTCTTGCCTTCGGCCTTGGTGTAGAGGTCGGTGGAGGGCGTCTCGAAGTTGAAGCTGTCCACGCCGACGGTCTTGGTCGTCACCGCCTGCTCGAGCCGGAGGCTGGTCACCACGTCGTCGTCCGTGTCGAAGGCCTGGTTCGGGCGGAAGCGGATCTCCTTGACACTCGGACAGTCCACGAATGCGCTGGCCGCGTCCCCCAGCACCATCTCGTGCTTGCCGTCGCTATGGCTGAAGTAGAAGAAGATGCCCTCCTCTTCCAGCAGCCGGGCCACGAAGTTGTAGTCGGTCTCGCCGAACTGGACGCAGTATTCCCGCGCCGCGTAGGTCCCCGTGAGCGACTTCTTGACGAAGGCATAGCCTGCGTCGGTGCAGACCTTCTCGACGATCTCGGGGACCGTCTTGTCCTGGAAGATGCGGCAGTCGCCGGAGAGGGTCAGCAGCCACAGCCAGGGCCTCAGCTCCGCCTCGTAGTAGGCGATGTTCTCGCGGTCGTCGAAGGAGGTCAGCTCGAACCGGGTGACGATCCCGTCGATGTAGCGCACGACCTCGGTCTCGCCCATCTTGATGGTGACCGTGGCGGTCTTGCCGATGACGCGGTCGAAAGCCAGCGTCTCGTCGTCCGACAGCATCTTGATGCGGTAGTGAAACAGGCCGGAGACGCTGTCCTCTCCCGCGAGCTCGCGCAGAATGAGCTTGTCCTTCCCGAGCGGCGTCGAGATGGAGATGTACTGGTTGTCCTGGCCGAGGGTGGTCACGCAACCGCCTCCGCGATCCCGGCCTCGGCCGTGCGCCGACAGACGAGCCTGCCCTCGACGTCCGCGTCCACCTCGAAGGTCCCGACCTCGCTGCCGGTGACCATGGAGTCCAGGACGGAGCTCGCGAGCTCTGGGATCACGGTCCCGTTGAGCACGTTGTCGATCAGCCGGGCCCCGGAATCCGCCACCAGCGCCCGGCGCACGATCTCCTCCCGCGCGGCCTCGGTGAAGGACAGGCCGCTGCCCTGGCGGTCGGCGAAGCGGCGGGCGATCCGGTCGCAGCGCATGTCCACGATGCGGCGGACATCCGCCTCCGCCAGCGGCAGGTAGGGCACGACCGTCAGCCGCCCCAGGAATGCCGGGCGGAA
The DNA here is from genome assembly GCF_017355985.1 of Arenibaculum pallidiluteum. Taxonomy (GTDB): domain Bacteria; phylum Pseudomonadota; class Alphaproteobacteria; order Azospirillales; family Azospirillaceae; genus Arenibaculum; species Arenibaculum pallidiluteum. The sequence continues at coordinate 133,318 of NZ_JAFIQU010000012.1, read as the reverse complement.
GCGGCGGCGCAGCACGGGCGAGACCACCTCCACCGCCATTTCCAGCACGCGCTGGGCGCCGTCGGCATTGCGCATGCCCGCGGCCAGGGAGCCCAGCTCCTCCTCGCCCAGGTTGCTGGTCAGCAGGATCAGCGTGTGCTTGAAATCCACCTCCACGCCCTCGCCGTCCTCCAGAACCCCCTTGTCGAAGACTTGGTAGAACATGTCGAGCACGTCGGGATGGGCCTTCTCCACCTCGTCCAGCAGGACCACGGAATAGGGGCGGCGACGCACGGCCTCCGTCAGGACGCCACCCTGCCCGTAGCCGACATAGCCCGGGGGGGCGCCGCGGAGCGTCGCCACCGAATGGGCCTCCTGGTACTCGGACATGTTGACGGTGACGAGGTTGCCCTCCCCGCCGTAGAGCAGGTCGGCGAGCGCGGAGGCCGTCTCGGTCTTGCCGACGCCGCTCGGGCCGCACAGCAGGAAGACGCCGACCGGGCGACCGGGCTCGCCCAGACCTGCGCGATAGCCGCGCACGGCGCGGGAGATGGCCGTCACAGCCTGGTCCTGGCCCACGATCCGCTCGGCAAGCTTGCTCTCGAGAGTGCGCACCGCCTCGGCGTCGTCGCGGGACATGGAACCCGCCGGGATCCCCGTCCACTCCGAGATCACGGCGGCGACCACCGCCTCGTCCACGCACCAGGACACGAGCGGCCGGTCGCCCTGCAGTTCCGACAGCTCCGAGCGAAGCCCGCGCACGGTCTCGGCCGGGGCGCCGTTCGCCAGGGCCTCGTCCAGCCTCGCGACGAGCACCTTCTCGGCATCCCAGCGCGCGGCGAGCGCGGCGCGCTCGGCGGCGGCCTCGGCCTGGCGGGACGCGATCGCCGCGAGCCGCCCGGGGTCGCCGCCGCCTGGCTGACGATCCAGGATCGCCTTCTCGGTGGCCAGGGTCTCGGCCTCACGGTCCAGAGTGTCGATGGCCTCGGGCACCACGCCGCGCCCGACCGCCACGCGGGCCGAGGCGGTGTCGAGCACGCTGATGGCCTTGTCGGGAAGCTGGCGGGCCGGGATGTAGCGGGCGGAGAGGGAGACGGCGGCCATTATGGCCTCGTCCAGGATGCGCACCCCGTGGTGGCCTTCCAGCTTTCCCACGAGGCCGCGCAGCATGCTCGCCGCCGCGGCCTCGTCGGGCTCGGCCACCTTGATGGGCTGGAAACGGCGGGCGAGCGCCGGGTCCTTCTCGAAGTAGCGCTTGTACTCGCTCCAGGTCGTCGCGGCGATCGTCCGGAACTCGCCCCGCGCGAGCGCGGGCTTCAGCAGGTTGGCCGCGTCCCCCTGCCCCGCCGCCCCACCCGCGCCGATCAGGGCGTGGGCCTCGTCGATGAAGATCACGACCGGCGTGGGCTGTGCTGCGACCTCGGCGATGATGCGCTTCAGCCGGTCCTCGAACTCGCCCTTCACGCCCGCGCCCGCCTGCAGCAGGCCCAGGTCCAGCGAGCGCACCACCATGGGGCGGAGCGGCGCCGGCACGTCGCCCGCGGCGATCCGGAGGGCCAGCCCCTCGACCACGGCGGTCTTGCCGACGCCGGGGTCGCCCACCAGGATCGGGTTGTTCTGCCGCCGCCGCATCATGACGTCGACGAGCTGGCGGATCTCGCTCTCTCGCGCGGTGACGGGGTCGATCTTGCCGGCCTTGGCCAGCGCCGTCAGGTCGATGGTGTACTGGTCCAGGGCGGTCTTCTCGCCGCCCGAGGGCGTCGTCGCCTCGGGCGCGGCGCCCAGGGCCGGGGCCGTGCGGGGCTTCGGCGCCTGCTTGTCGCGCACGAGGTCGGGCAGCAGCTCCAGCGCCTCGGCCACGTCGATTCGCGCCAGCAGAGGCATGGAATCCAGCAGCAGGCCGCGCAGCGGATCCTTCTCCAGCGGCGCCACCAGCAGGGTCGGGACAGCGATGGTCGGCGTCTCCAGCACCGCGACCGAGGTCAGCAGCGCCTTCTCCAGCATGTCGGGCAGGCGGGGGGAGAAGGCCGGGGTGCGGCCGTTGCCGCGCTTGAGCTTGCCCAGGGCCTCCTCGATCTCGCGCTCCAGCGCCGGCGCGTCGATGCCGTAGCGTCCCAGCAGCGCCATCACCACGGCGTCCTTGGCCTTGACCAAGGCGAGCAGCAGGTGCTCGGGCTCCACGTCGAAATGGGTCTGCGACACGCAGATGGTCGCCGCCTGCTCCAGCACCTTGCGCGCGGAGCGGTCCAGCTTCGAGATCAGCGTCTTCAGCTCGATGGTCACGCGTGTCCTCCCTTGGCCGTCAGGCGCACCCTGCCCTCCCGTTTCGCCCCGCCGGTCCCCAGCACCCAGCTCGTCCACCCGAGCCTGGCACCGTCCTTGGCCGAGAGCTTGAGCCCAGGCACGGCCGGCGCGTCCAGCACCAATTCCAGGACGGGGTCGCAGGTGTCGCCACCATGGAAGCGGCAGTACGAGGCGACGGCCTTGTGGTGGCGCCCGGTCGGCAGGAACTCCACGAAGCGCGCCACGTCATTGAATCGGAATTCCACCACGTAGGCCGCGTGCTGGTCCCAGACGCGGGACCCCAGAACCGCGCCGCCGCCCAGGCGCCGCGGCTCCTCGGGCGCGTTCCGCCCCAGGATCCCGAGCGAGCCCTCCTCGAGCGCAAGCCAGCGGCCCTCGAAGGACCGGATCCGCACGGGCGTCCCGAATGCACCCGCCAGAACGGTCCGGAGCGCCGAGGCCGAGCGGCGCCGGTCGGCGAAGATGCCGGCGAATCCCAGCAGCATGCGATCCGGCACGTCGGGCAGCCGGTTGGAGAGGCCCGGCGATCCAAGCCCGACGAAGGCGCGGAGCGCCGTCGCCGCCACCGACCGCTCGGGGTGGGCGTCCAGGAGCGGCAGGGTCGAGCGGCGAACCCTGTAGAGGATCGATGTCAGGCGATGATTGAAGATGTCCAGGAAGGCCGCCATGGCGCGGTCGCGCCTGGACAGCCGCTCCAGCATGCCCTCGGTGTAGGCGTAGGGCATGGGCCCCGAGATGCCTGAAAGACCGATGGCCGGCGTGCGCAGCACCGGGCGCCCGTCGCCCCCCGGCTTGACCGAGCTGACGTCGCTGGCGGGGAAGGCCAGGGTTGGATCCTGCTCGATCCGGAAGCCTTCCAGCTCGGGGTCGATGCCCTCGCCCAAGGGAGCGCCCTCGGGCGCGGAGCGCTCGAGGATGGCGATCGCCTGGACCAGCTCGAAGCCCCAGGGACTCGCGAGCAGCTCCTCGATCAGAGGACGTGCTGGGACCCTGCGATGCGCGACCATGTCTTCCAAGTCCCGCCCCGCTGCATGGAGCGGAAGCGCAGTTGAACGAAGCTGTTGATGCCGGCGTAGAGGCCGAGGAAGCGGGCGAGTACCTCGCCGAAGACCAGCGGGCTCGCGCCCACGAAGCCACGCTCGTCCACCTCGAGGGTGACCTCCAGGCCGCGGCAGAATCCGCGCCAGGCGTCCTGCCCCACCCGGTGCACTGCAGGGCGCGTCTCCAGCGCCCGGAGCGCCGCGACCTGGACCCGCGATGCGGGATCCTCCAGCGCGTGCAGCGTCAGGATCTCCTGGAGCGCGCGGAGCGAGTCCTGCCCGCCCGTGAGGCTCAGGTGGTTGAGCGACATCTGGGAGACGAGGCGCCATGCCGTCTCGCCCGCGGCGCCCCGGTAGCGGGGCAGGCTCGGCTTGTAGAGGAGCCGCACGTTGGCGATAGGCGCTGCGTCCTCCATGGACAGGACCGCCTTCGCCGGCACCTCCTCGGCGAGGCCGCGGTTGGTGCAGAGGGTCTGGACCAGCAGCGTCTCGGCCGCGGGTTGCGCGGGGTCGAAATTCAGGTCGACGAGACTGATCCAGGTGTCCGTGCCGACCCGGTCGTCCCTGTGGGTGGGTTCGCGGCTTGCGTACCAGAAGGCGTCCTGGGCGTCGCCCGCCGCGGCGTGCTCGGTGGAGAAGAGCGGCACGTAGGGCACGCGCCGCCCATCGTCGCGGATACCCGCGACCGAGCGCACCTGGTAGACCTCGGTGATCCGGTCGCGGAGCGCGTCGGGCAGCACCAGGTAGGCGGTCTTGCGCTGGTCGAGCCGGATCGGCTCCGCCGCCCGGTTGAACAGGTTTACGACCGGCGCGCAGCCCATGACCAAGGTGTCCGGGCGGATCGCGAGACGGGCCGGCGGCGGCTTGCGCAGACCCAGCAGGATCCGACCCCGGCCGCCCCTCAGCGCCCCCTCGGGGATCGCGAGGTCGAGGAACAGGAACTTCTGCGGGAAGGCGAAGTATTCCTGGAGAAGCCGATAGGCGGGGTGGCCGTTGGCGGGATAGGGGAAGAGGGAATCCTCGGGCTCCAGCCCCGCAGGCGATACGGCGCTCGCGCCCGGGCGCAGGTGGAAGGCCTGGCCGTCCTCACCCTCGTAGATGGCTTCCACAACGTCGCAGGTCATGGATTCGTAAAGGGCGGCGGCGACCGTGGGCTCGGCGTCGATGAAGACCCGCAGCCGGCGCAAGGACAGCGCCTCGAAGGGCGTGCCCAGGGCGGCAAGATCGATGCGCAGGACGGAGGAGACGAGCCCGTCCGTGAAGGCATAGGCATCGGCGCCCTGGATCGAGGTCCCTTCCAGCGCCACGGGCCAGAGGTCCACGTCGGAGCAGGTCGTGAAGCGGCAGCGGAGATCCTCGCCGGCCATTGCGTGGACCGGCGTGCCGCGCCGGATGCGATAGCCGTCGGTCAGCGGCCCCTTGTCGGGATCCACCGAGAACCGCGCGATCGCGCAGGACGGGATCGGCGCCGTCAGGTGCGGGTAGAGGATGCCCAGCAGGGCGTCCGTGAATCTCGGAAACTCGCGGTCCAGGTTGAGCTGGAGGCGCGCGGTCAGGAACGCGAAGGATTCGATCAGGCGCTCGACATGGGGGTCGCCCGCCTGCTCGGGGCCGAGGGCCAGCCGCCCCGCGATCTTGGGATACGCCCGGGAGAAGCCCTCCCCCGCGCGCCGGAGGTATAGAAGTTCGCGCTCGTAGTGGCCGAGGAGGTCTTCGCGGCGCATGGATGCCTACTGCGCGTTCCGGGTAGAAGCGACGTGACCGCCGGCGTGGGATCTCCCCACGCCGGCGGCCGGGAGCCGGACCGTCAGCCGACGGTGCCCTGAAGGGAGTCGTACTCCGCAGTGTGCTTGCCAGGGTTGGTGTTGGAGGCGTCGTGCGGCGCGTAGATCCACTCGATCTTTGTCGCGTTGATCTCGATGGACTCCGTGGTGTCGCCCTCGTTCACGTTGAGGCTGTGCTTCGCCAGGATGGCATGCGTCAGCTTCATCGTGAGGAACTCGACGTACTGGTTCTCGCCGCCCAGCGCCTTGAGGCAGTGGATGATCCACGGCTTATCGGGCTCCTTCTGGGCCGTGCCCCTCAGCAGCCTCCGGATCAGGTGCACCGAGGCAGCGTCCCACTTCCGCTCAAGGGCGATGTTGTTGATCTTCGCGGTGCTGACGGTGCGGCGAGCATTGGTCGACATCTCGATTTCAAGCTCGAGGTCGTGGGACAAGGACTCGCACAGGATCATATCCTTGTAGTCCTTGAGCGCGCATTCGCCGTTAACGCCCGGGATTTCGAGAATTACCTGGGACATCTAAGTGACTCCTGATTGAACGATTGCGGGGATCAGGCGGCGCCGGGCGCGGGCAGCTCCGCCACGAGCCGGATCGAGGCCGACAGCTCCTCGAGCTGGAAGTGCGGGCGCAGGAACACGGTGGCGCGGTACACACCCGGCCGGCCCGGGACGTCGTAGACGTCGACCCGGCCCTCGCGCAGGGGATAGCTCGCCTTCTGGCTCTGCGATGCGTCGTCGTCCAGCAGGACGTAGCCGGCCATCCAGGTGTTCAGGAAGTTCTCGACATTGCCTCGGGTCATGAAGGACCCGATCTTGTCGCGCATGATCACCTTGATGTAGTGCGCGAAGCGGCTCGAGGCGAGGATGTAGGGCAGGAGCGCCGAGATCCGCGCATTCGCGTTCGCCTCGTTGGTGTTGTAGACCTTGGGCTTGTTGCAGGTCTGGCCGCCGAAGAACGCCGCGTAGTCCGTGTTCTTGCAGTGCACCAGCGAGATGAAGCCGAGGTCCGACAGCTCCTTCTCGCGCCGGTCCGTGATCGCGATCTCGGTCGGGCACTTGAGCGCGATGTCGCCCTCGTCGGTCTTGAAGGTGTGGGCCGGCAGGCCCTCGACCTTGCCGCCGCCCTCGACGCCCCGGATCGCAGCCATCCAGCCGTACTTGGCGAAGGCAGTGGTGATGCGCAGGCCGAGCGCCCAAGCGGCGTTGCCCCACAGGTACTTGGAGTGATCGCTGCCGTCCACGTCCTCGACGAAGTTCACGCCCTCCACGGGGATGGTCTTCGGGCCGTAGGGAAGGCGCAGCAGGATGTGCGGCATGGTCAGCGCCACGTACCGGCTGTCCTCGCTCTCCCGGAAGCTGCGCCACTTGATCAGTTCGGAGCTCTCGAAGATCTTCGCGAGGTCGCGCGGCTGGGCGAGCTCAGTGAAGCTGCTCATGTCGAAGAGCTTCGGGCTGGCGGCTGCGATCACCGGCGCGTGGGCGGCGGCGGCCACGTTGGAGATCTTCTCGAGCAGGGCGACGTCCTGCGGGTGACGGCCGAACTCGTAGTCGGCGACGAGGCAGCTGTAGGGCGTGCCGCCGAGCGAGCCGTACTCCTCCTCGTAAATCTTCTTGAAGAGAGCGCTCTGGTCGAACTCGACGGCCTTCTCCAGGTCCTTGAGCAGGTCGGCCTTCGAGACGTTCATGACCCGGAGCTTGAGGCGGGTCGAGGTCTCGGTGTTCATGACGAGGTAGTGCATGCCCCGCCACGTGGCCTCCAGCTTTTGGAAGTCCGGGTGGTGCAGGACCTCGTTCAGCTGCAGGCTGATCAGCTCGTCGATCTGCGCGATGCGCGCGTTGATCATCTCCACGACGTCGGCCTGGGCGACGCCGCTGGTCTCTGCCAGGACCTGGTCCACGAACTCGGCGATGAGGTCGCGGGCATAGGGGCGCTGGGCCTCGTCACGGGCCATCTTGCCCTCGACCATCATGCGGTCGAGGAGGTTGGTCGGCTCGGCGCTCTGAACAGCGGTTTCGGTGCTCACGGATTCTCTCCCTGTACCTTGCGGTCGCGGATCAGGCGTCGGCGGGCGTGGGGTCGGACGAACCCAGCAGGCCCTTCAGCTCGGTCTGCTGCTCGGTGTTCGCGACTACGTCGTTGAGGATGCTGCCGAGCTCGTCGTTGCCGTCGAGCTTGCCCAGCAGGTCGGACAGCCGTTGCCGGGCCTCCAGCAGGCGGGCGAGCGCCGGGACCTGCTTGATCACGGCGACCGGGCCGAAGTCGTCGATCTCCCGGAAGTTCAGGAGGACGTTCATCTTGCTGCCATCGTCCTGCAGCTTGTTCTCGACCTGGAAGGCGAGACGCGGGCCGGAGGCCGCGAGGACGTCGTTGAAGTTGTCGCGGTCGATCTCGACGAACTTCCGGTCCTTCACCTTGGGCAGGGGCTCCGCGGGCTTACCCGAGAGATCCGCCAGGATGCCCATGAGGAGCGGCAGCTCCTTCTTCTCGGTCGCGTTCCCGATGTGGACGTCATAGGTGATCTGGACGCGCGGCGGACGAATGCGGTCCAACTTCTTTTGCGTGCTCTCAGACATGATGCGACAGCCTCCTCACCTTGGCAGTCAAATCGACGGACATTGCCATGACTTGACGGGGTTTTAACATCGTTTCGGCACAAAGGCCACTCAAACTAGGTCACTTGCTCTACTTTAGACTCACTCGCCGTGTGACAAGATTTCCCAACGAGGCTTAAGCTTTTGCCCTTCTCCCGTCAGTCGTCCGCCAAGGCGGTGGCCCGGCGCCGGCGCGCCGGCCGGCCGTCCTCCTCGTTCATGCCAAGGACCTCGAAGATCGCGGACGGGTCCGCGCCTTTGGCCATGAGCTCGCCGAGCACCTCCCTGAGGCTCCGGTCCTCCCAGGACACGGCGCGCTTGACGAGGTACGGCGCGGGGCTGTGCGGCTCGTTCTCCAGCAGCCAGTCGGCGGCGTAGTCGAGCAGGGCGTAGGCCGCGCGCCGATTGGAGATCGCAGGCATGCCCGCGGCGATCTGAAAGCGGGGCGGGTTCACGCGCGCGGGCATGTCTTCTTCCTCGTTGTCGCTGGCGGGCTCGGGATCGGGATCGGGTCGCCGGTCCAGGCCACGCTCCGCCGCCGCTTGGCCCAGGAAGCGCTCGACGTCCTGGAGCACTCCGAGGAACTCGGAGAGGCTCGGCGCCTGCCGGCCGGCGGTGGCGTCCAGCGCTGCGCACAGGCGGCGGGCGGCGGCGAGCGCCAGCCGGACCTCGTCCCGCCGATCCTGGACGAACCGATCGGAGGTCTGGGCAAAGGCGGCGTCGGCGTCCTCGGGGGAGCGTTCCCCCTCGGATAGCGCCTGCTGATAGGCTCTCGGGTTGTTGCTCGCCAGGTGGCGGAGCTTGCGCGACCGGATGATGCCCTGGAAGTCGAGCCCTTGCCGCTCGTTGGGCGGGGGCTCGGTCACCACGGCCTGGAGGACCTCCGACTTCAGGTGGGCGTCCATCCAGAAGTAGGGCCCGAGGCGCGGCTCCAGGTCGTCCTCGTCCGGGCGCGGCCACAGCGACGGCCAGAAGGCCTCGGTCAGCCGCGTGACCAGGTCGACGCCCACGGCCAGCCCCTTGAGCCCGTGTTGCCGGGCAAGCGCCTGGACCAGCCAGACCGCAACCTGGAGGTCCTTGGACCGCGTCTCCAGCAGGTCGGCGGACATGCGGACCACCGCGCGCCAGTCGGCCTTCTTGAAGGAGGTCTGCCAGACGCCCTGCTCGGTCTCGTCCTCGGTTCGGCGCGCCTCGGCCAACGCGTCCATTTCGGGCGCGTAGCGGATGTCCTCGCCGGCCCCTTCGCCCTCCGGAAGCGGGGCGAGCAGGGCCGCGAGGTCGAGGCCGACCTCCCGGTAGACGCTCTCTGGAAGCTCGGAGACCATGCTATCTCCCCGTTGCCCGGGGCTCGGCGGCCGGCCCGGCGGCCGGCTGCCCGAGCCTGAACAGGGCCTCGTCTAGGGTGGAGGTGCCGGCCGGCGCCTGGACGGTCTGCGCCCCGAAGCCGGGCCCCCGCGCCATGGCGGCCGGCTGCGGTGCGACGACAGGCAGGCGCGGCAGGGCCAGCGGCTCCTCCTTGACCCGTCCGTCGGCCTCCGTCGCCTTGCGAAGCTGGAAGGAGACAAAGACGCGGGTGTCGCTCGCCTTCGCGGGCTCGCCGGGCCGGAGTTCGACGGGCCTGCCGTCCGTCGGCGAGCCTTCGGCGGACTTGGTCGCGACCTCGAAGGCCGTCAGCACCGTGCCGGGCCGAAGATCGCCCGTGCGATCGCGGGCCGTCACCTCCCGCTCCTTCAGGAAGGACACCAGAGACCAGGCGCCCTCACGGCCGAAGCGTGCAATTCGTCCGTCCACCTCCAAGGCGCCGGGACCGCGGGCCTCGGCCGGGATCACGGTGCCGTCCTTGGCCCAGCGCAGCTCCAGCGTGACTCGGTCGCCGGGGAGCCACCGGGGTTTCTCGCGCGGCCCGAAGTTGGAGACCGAACGCTCACCCACCGACAGGCGCCATTCGATGATCTCGCTGCCGCCGGTCTCGCGCTCCCGGTTGGCGCGGAAGACGGGGTCCACCAGCAGCGCCGTGTTGGGCTCGGGCTGGGCAACCTGCATCAGCAGCGGCCTCGCCTGGGCCATGGCCTCGACGAAGCGAGCGGCCTCACGCCACTCGCCCCGCGTTCGCGCCGCGGCCGAGACGGGTGCGACCACGTCAGCGGACCGGGCATCGAAGGCGGCGTAGAACTCGCGCACGTCGGCCAGCGAGGCCGGGAGGCCCTTGCCGTCCTGGTCGAAGGGTGCGCGGCCCGACAGGCGCTCGTTGAAGATCGTTGCGAGCTCCTGGTAGCCGAGGGCCAGCTTCTCGTCCACCAGCGCGAGGCAGCGCTGCCGGACTGCCGTCCGGATACCCTCCAGCCGATCCGCGAAGAAGTCGATGGAAGCGGCGGGCGAGGGCCCCAGCTGAAGGCAGTTGCGGTCGTCGATCTTGCCGAGTTCCTCCGTCACGAAGCGTTCGAGGAGGGCCAGCGTGCTGTTGGGCCGGCCGCCATCGTACTGCTCGATGGCCGTGACCACCTGGAGCCACCTGCTGGACAGGGCGGAGCCCTGGGGTGACTGCATGGTCGGCCTGGACAGGATCTCGATCATCGGGGACGCGATCTCACGCGCGAGGGTGGCGATCTCGACCCGTGAGGTCACCATCCACTGCATCAGCCCGCCCGGCGAGGGCTGGCCGAAGAAGGCGTGGGGCTCGATAGGACCGGAGCGCCAACCCGAGAGGTAGAGCTGGCTCGGCCGGTAGAGCTGGTCCTCCTCGATGATGCGGTTCGCCTGGCGCAGGAGCATCGCCGCCTGCTGGACCACGCGCTCCTTCAGCGCTTCCGCGGGCTGGGGCATCCCGAGCTGGACGAAAGTCTGCACGGCCTGGTCCAGAACCGGGAAGGCCGTGCGCAGCGAGCGGGCCCAGTCGCGCATCACGGCGATGGAAGTCTCGCGCTCGGCGGCGAGGCCGCCGGTGCCGCCGCCGGCCCGCTCCAGCGCCCGCTCCACCGAGGCCGTGAGCCCGTGCTGCGCGGCCGAGCGCATGGCCGGGCGCAATGCCTGGGGAACCTGAGGCAGGTCCTTGGCCTCGAACAGCAGGTAGTCCTCGAAGAGAGGCGGGATGGCCTCCAGCACGGACGCGTCCCATCCGAAGCCGCGGGCGCCGGCCCTGGCCTCCAAGGAACCGGGGGCGGTCCATTGCATGAAGCGCCGGCCCATCCACTGGGCGAGGGACTGACGCAGACCGTCCGCGGTCGAGGTCAAGGATGCGGTGCCGTCGGCGTTGCGCGCCACGAGCGGCCCGATGACCGACGAGACCGAGCCAACTTGACCGCGGATCTCGTCATAGCGACGGCGCGCGAGCTGATTGCTCTCGTCCCTCGACGCGGGACCGAGCAGCTCGGAGCTGGCGGCCACGTCCAAGAGCTCCTGGATGTTCGGCGGCAGGAACGGCTGGTCGGCCCCGACCCAGGAAGCCTGCCCCACTCCCAGCAGCCCGGCTGCGTCCTCGAGACCCGCCAGGACCTCGGTGAAGCCGGCGACGGCGTCGGGGCCGGCGCGCCGGCCCGAGGCGATGAAGCCCAGCTCCACGGAGACGATGGCGAGCCTCGCCCCCACCTGCCCGCCGTTCGCGAGCTGGCGGAAGTAGGCATCCGCCAGCTCCTTGAAGGCAGAGAGCGCGCCGTCACGATAGCGCGCCGTGTCGATGCGGAGGTCGGGGTCGTCCACGGGCGAGGCGCCTGCCCCGATCGCACCCCACGCCTCCAGCTTCGCGATGGAGGAGCGCGGGACCTGGATCTGAAGGCCGTACTGCAGCATGTCGCGGATCGGCAGGTCGGCGCCACCGCGGCCGATCTGGTTGAAGGCCTTTGCGAAGGCCTCAGCCTCGGCGACGCGCCCCAGATAGCGGACGAAGGCTTGGTCGGCGGCGACGTCGCCGCCCCCGGGACGCGCCAACCCTTCCAGCCGCTGCTCGATGGTGCGCTTGACCGCGCCCAGGACAATCTTGCGCCAGCCCGCCTCCATCGCGGCCTGGACGCCGTAGGGGTCCTCGCCGAGCCAGGTCAGGGGCATGAACACCATCGGCTCGGACCGGTCGAGGACCGTCACGTTCCGCATGTAACGCACCGCCGCGTCCACATAGGCGTCCGCGGTGGCCGTGGCGTCGGCCTGGCGGCGGCCCGCCACCGCTTCGATGTCGGCGGCGGTGGCCCGGAGGATGGGCACCATGAGGCCCCGATACTGCTCGACCCGGACCAGCGACACCCAGACGGTCGCGACGGCGGCGGCCGAGGCCGCGGCGACGCTGACGGGCCAGGCATAGCGGCGGAAGAGCCGCGAGCGGGAGGCGCCCTGCAGCAATTTGGAGAGGCCGCTCTCCGCCAGGACCTTCTTTTCCAGGAGGTCGTGGGCGAAGGAGGCCGGACGGTCGGCGTCGGGCCGGGCCGTCAGGTAGATCCCGCGGAAGAACAGCGACTCCTGGTAGGCCGTGCGGCGGAGCGCGGTGGTCAGGAACAGCCGCAGCGGCTCCTCCAGGCCCCGGATCTCTTCGCGCGCCTTCAGGATGTCCGAGCCGCGATGGGACTCCATCACGCTGCCGAAGGCCTCGAGGCTCGCGGCCAACATGGCCTCTTCCACGGTGTGGAGGGCCTCGCCCACGTACTCGCCCGTGAAGGCGGTCTCCAGGGCGTAGGGGAAGGACCACCCGATCATGCCGTCGCGGAGGCCCGCGGGCAGCGTCTCCTCGAAGGCGGCGAAGCCCTCAAGGGACTCCCCGCCCGTGATCACCACATACACCGGCACGGCGAAGCCGAGCTGACGCTGGGCCTGCCACAGCCTGGTATAGGCCTCGGCCCCGCGGGCGGCGGCCCGGCGCGCGTCCGACAGCGCCGAGACGGGCACCGTCAGGAGGATCCCGTCGATGGGGTTGGCCGGCCGCTGGCGCGACACGAAGGACAGGACCTCGCCCCAGGACTCGGGATCGTGGACGTCGATCACCACGCCGCGGTCGTAGAGGTGCCAGGCCACGCCCTCGCGCCGGGCGTCGCCTACGGCGGGCCGGGTCTCGTCGAGTGCGGAGAGGACGCCGGCATCGTCAGGCTCGCCGACGCCGACGCGAAGGACCCAGGGCACCAGGTACGGGTTGCGGGCGTAGGCCTCCCGATAGGCGGCGAGGCCGTCCCTCATCAGACGGCGGAGGTTGCGGGCGCCTTGGGCGGCAGCCTCGCGCTTGGCAACCAGCGCCCCCTCCTCGCCCACGGGGATCGCGACCAGCTCCAGGTCGGCCTTGCCGTCCCCTGGCGCAGGCGGAACGTCCGCCCGCGCGGCGCGCTTCGCCTTGACGACGGCTACGGCCATCAGCAGGACGGTCAGGAGCACCAGGAAGGCCAGCACGCCCAGGACCAGGAGCTGGTTCGAGGCGGCGACGGCGAAGACGGTTTCGACCATGCTCATCATGCGGGGTGCCTCGCGGTCATCGGGGCCTCGAGGTCATCGGGTCTGGCCGGCGGCGCGCAGAACGGCGCCGGAGGCTTCCGAGAGGCGGGAGGAAGAGGTCATCCAGAGGGCCTGGCCCACCAGCAACCAGACGGCGAGGACGCCCGCCAGCACCATGGGCCAACGCGGGTGCCAGCGCCCGCGCCGGGCGGCGTCGCCGCGCACGGTGTGGGCGTAGGCCGCCGGGACCAGCGGGCGCATGGCGCCGGACCACGTGCCCAGCAGGTCGGGCTCACGGCCCGACAGCATTTCGAACAGCCGCTCGGCATAGCCGCGGATGCGGACGTCTCCGCCTGGTCCCCGGTGGCGGCCCTTGAAGCCGAGGGACAGGATGCAGAGGTAGACCGAGGCGAGCTGCAGCAGGCGCCGGTCCCCCGAGGCCAGCAGCGCGTCCATGCGCTCGAAGATGCGATCGCCCGCGAGGCGTGAGCGAAAGAGCCTCTGCTCCAGGTGGTTGAGCCGCCAGACCTCGCGCCCGTCCCACTCGATCTCGTGCAGGAAGACGTCGTCGGCCAGCGCCGCCATGGCGTACTGGGCCTCACGGTACTGGGCCAGCATCACGTCCGAGGCTCGCCGGCCGAAGCCGGCCGCCTGGGTCTCCAGGAAGGCCTGGAGCCGCTCCAGGATCACCTCGGGATCCACGGGCGGCGCCGAGGCCGGCGCCGTGGCCGCGTCGGGGAAGGCGGCCGGACGCTCGGCCGCCATGACGGGCGCGTCCAGAAGGAAGGCGGGAAAGTCCGAGGACGGCGCCGGCACGGCCTCGGCCGGCGGCAGGCCGGGGAGCTCGGGTGCCGGGGCGCGCCGTGCGCGCCGGCTCTCCACCGAGGCGCGGTGACGCGCCAGCTCGGCCGCGAAGGCCAGGAAGCAGTCGAGGATGTCTCGCCTGCCGAGGAGGGTGGGCTCTGTCGTCATGTCAGCACGTAGAGCGCCACGTCGGCGGGCCGCTGGCGGCTGCCGAGGTTGTCGGGGTTCCAGATCTCTAGCCGCTCGCCGGCCAGGATCAGGTCGGGATCCTTCTCCACCGTGAAGAGCACGGTACCGCGGGGCGGCGTCACGCCGGCCTCGCCGGTGTTGTCCACCACTGCGCGCACGGCGCCGGTGACGCGGAGCGCCGCCAGCTTCTCGAGCCTGGGGCGGGACGCGATCACCGCGTTCTCGATCCAGGCCACCACGTCGGCCGTGGGCATCCCGGCCGGGCCGCGCACGCCGATCAGCAGCTTGCCGCGCAGCCACTCCTCGCGCATCTCGAGACCGAACATGCCGTCCTCGAAGGTGAAGCGGATGGGCTCGGCGACCTCCCGCACGCGCTCGACCATGCGCGCGATGAAGTCGCGGATCTCGGCGAAGGCGGGCAGCGGGTCGTCATGGTCGTAGCGCGACAGCTTCGGCGGGATCGCCCCCGCCGCCAGCGCCGAGACGTGGCCGGCGAGCCCTGCCATGGACAGGTAGACCTGGAAGGGATGGCAGGCCTCCACCGCGAGCTGCGCCTCCAGCGGCGGCAGCCCGACCACAAGGGCGCGGACCTCGTCGAACGGGGAGACATCGCCGCCGTCGCGGCCCGCACCCGCGCCCATGCGCTCGGACAGCAGCATGGCCTTCTCGCGCAGGCGCCGCGCCACGTCTGCGCAGAGCCGCCCGACCGGCGAGTTAGCGGTGACCGCCAGCGAGGGCGGCGCGAACTCCGTGAGCGCGAAGGCATCGTTGGCGAAGGCGATCCGTGCCAGCGGCATGGAGACGTAGCGCTGGGGCGGGCGCTCGCCGGCCTGGGCCGTCACCACCAGCGAGAGGCGGGGGCGAAGCCTGGGGATCGACAGCTCGTCGCCGCCGTTCTCGTCCAGCACCGGGCGTCCCTCCACCGACTGCCAGCGCTGCGCCCCACCCCAGCTGCCGGAGCGGGCGGCGGGCACCGCCAGGTGGATGGTCAGCGGCGCCTGCGCCAGGGGGTCCGCGTGGCCGGAGATGTCCAGCTCCAGCGGGGCGGGCGCGGTGGAATCGTGCCAGACGATCAGGCCGTCCGGCATCACCGCCTCCAGCTCCAGGATCCGGACGAGGCCGGATACCAGGGCGACGCGGTCCAGCAGCAGGTGCACCACGCCCCAGTGGAAGGTTCCGGCCAGGCCCATATGGGCGGCCACCATGGCCTGGGTGCGCAGCGCCTCCTGCTGGAAGTGCTGGGGCGCGAGCAGCATGCCCTCGTGCCACTGGATGGGATCGGGTACATCCCTGATGCCGGTCACGGCGTTCTCCGGTCTGCGGCAGGCGCGGTGGGTTCGACGAAGGCCGGGGCGGTCTCGCCCAGGCGGATGGCGACAGGGCCGGGGTCGGCGAGGCGCAGCCGGTGCGGGCCGCCCTTGGCGTAGTTGGCGAAGACAAGGCCAGCCCAGGCCGCGGGTTCCTGGGGCAGCGTCTGGCTCAGGCTCTGGCCCGGCACGACCTCGTAGGAATGGGCGCTGAGCGCCCTCGGGTGGTCGCGCAGGTACTGCTCGCGCTTCTGGAACCACTCGCCCGCGCTCAGCTTCAGCAGTTCGTCCAGCAGCTTCTGGTCGCGCACCAGGAGGACGTCCACCGCCACGGGGGAAAAGTCGTTGGCCCGCGGCTCGGCTTGAATCGCAACGCTGCCGAGGGTCAGAGCCGGCTTCTCGGCGCAGGCCCCCAGCAGTGACAGGAGCAGCAGCGCGGCCAGGGCCGCGCCACGCCGACCGCGCGCGGCGGGGTCGCGTCGGATCTGGGTCAAGGGATGCCTCCGGATGTATTCTGGCTGACCACGGTGCCGCCGAAGCCGCGGCCGCGCAGGCGCCGCAGCGCCTCCGTAGCCTCGGCCTGGCTCGAGAAACGCCCGGTGCGGACGACGTGCCAGCGCCCGGTCGGGCCCGCATCGAGCGCGACGCGCGCGTCCACCCCACGCCGGCTCAGTTCGCCCGTGAAGGCCTCCGCGTTGGCGGGCGTGGCGAACCGGGCGAACTCGATCGTGAACGCGCCCTGCGGGGCGTGGGACGGTACCGGTGCGGCCGCCGCCCCCGGGCCCGCGGCCGGAGGCGCGCCAGGAACCGCCCCGATCGGCGCTGCCCCCACCGCCCCTGCCCCGCCGGCCCCTGCCTCGCCCTGCATCGGGCGCGCGGCCGCCTCTGCGCCCCCGGGGACCCGGGACCCCAGAACCACCTGCTTGGTGCCTGCGATGCCGCCGCGAACGGTCTCCTCGACGCCGCCCTCCACCGCATCCGCGACGACGCTGCGCGTCTTGAAGCGCGCGTACTGCGTCATCCAGGGAAGCTGGTCCGCGAGGAATCCGGGAAGCACCTCGCCAGCGGCGTCGGCGACGCCGTCGAGGATCGGCATGGCGGCCTGCTGCGCGGCGACGCCGACCGTATCGCCGGCGTCATCCGCCATGATCCTGGTGCGCGAGTCCAGGAACCTGTCGACGCCCCTCTCGCCGGTGTAATGCGCGTCAGGTGCCTGGCCCTGCGGCGAGGCGGCCGCCGGCGTCCCGCCCGGCGCCGCCGCCTGGAGCGTCGGGGCGGGCGCCGAGGCGGTCGTCATGGCGGGAACCCCGAAGGCCACCAGCCCAATCAGGAATCCGAGCAGCAGGAGCATGAGCGACCCGACCGCCAAGACGGCGGTGTGGACCTTCCCGAGGGCGAGCTTCATGGCGTCGGCTCCATGACTCGTCCGCTCACCGCGCCGCGGTGGGCTGGGGGAACTCGGTCGTCACGACCCCGAAGATCCCGGCGATGCGCTCGACCTCGGGCAGGCGCGCCGCCGCCTGGCGGGGATCGTCGAACCGGCCGAACCGCACCCGGAACCAGGACCTTCCACCTGCGTCTACGGTCTCCACCAACTCGACCGCCAGGTTCCGCTGCGCCATGACCTCGGCGTACTCCCTGGCCCTGTCCAGGTCACGGAACGCCGCGAGCTCGATGGAGAAAACGGGCCACTCGGCAGGGCGCACGATCTCCTCCACCTTGCGTGGCGGGGCCGGTGCGGGGGCCTCGGCCTTGGCGGAGGCGGCAGCCGGAGCAGGCGCCTCCGCCGCGGCGGGCGGCGGGGCCGGCGGCGCCTCCCCCGTCACGCGGCCGGCATAGAACGCGCCGCCGCCGACGGCTCCGAGGGCGAGCGTCCCTCCCAGTGCGGCGACGGCGGGCTTCATGTCCTGCGGGTCCCCGCTCAGCTGCAGCACATGCCGGTGCACACCACCTGGGTGCCCACGGCCGTGGCACGCTGCGGCTCGGTCCGCGGCGGCATGGTGGCAGGGGATTGCCGGTTCACTCCGGCGCCCGCTTCGGGCGATGGACCTCGGTCGTAGCCGGGCTGCAGCGTCACCGTCTGCAGGTCCGCCAAGGATTGGGGCCGCTCGGTCGGTGGCGGCGCGTCCTTGAGCGCCGACGGCACGGCCGTGCCTGCCGAGGTCGGGGTCTGCGTCACGACGAGCCGGCTGGTGGAGGCGGCGTCTTGGCCCTTCACCGCGTTGGAGGAGGGGAGCGCCAGGGGAGGCGGCACCATGGCAAATCCAGAGTTGCAGACCCGTGCGCTTGCGGCATTACCCGCGCAAGCAAACATTGCGGCCAGCAGTCCCGCAGTGATCCGCCGCATCTGCCCTACCCTGTTTGGTACCTTTCCGAAAGGATGTCATGGATACGCACAACGAGCAAGTTCGTGAGTGAAATGATTAACCCTGTCACAGCAATTTAACCCATTAGTTAGTCCCTGCCCTTGCCGCAGAGATCCATCATCGCTTCGTTGGGTTCCTGGTAGCCGAGCTGGACTCTGCGTTGCAGCACTCGGCACAGGTACCCGGCCTGGGCCACCGGCTCAGAGCCGTGATAGTGCCGAACGGCCTCTCCCCAGGAGCCGTGTGACCGCCGCAGCGAGATCAGGAAAGCCGCGGCATAGCGGACGTTGGTCACGGGGTTGATCAGCTCGGCGTGGTCGGGGAAGCGCTCGCCGTGCCAGCGCAGGTGCACCTGCATGCAGCCCACGGCCACGTCGGTTCCAAACCTGTCCACCGCCGCCCGGGCCAAGACGACCGCGTCGGACTTCGAGTTCATGTAGAAGGGCCGGCCCCCGACATTGAGGGTCCAGGGCCAGGCGACCCCGCCCAGGCCCGATTCGACCAGCGCGATGGCCTGGAGGATACCCGGCGGTATGCCATGCAGGCGCTCGGCCTCCCGGGCGAGGACCACGCAGTCGACCGGAGATGCGTGCGCCCGCCCGCCCGCGACCAGCGCGAGCGCGGCTGCCACAAGGGCGAGCGCCCCCCTCAGACCAGCAGTCTTGCGGCGGCGCACAGCCTGTCCCTCGCTCCACGCTGCCCGCCGGTGTGGGCGAGCAGGGCTTTGCGGAGCGCCTCCAGCACGCCGACCACGGCCGGGTCCTCGGCGTCCCGAAGCGCGGCCAGCAGGCGATCGCGTCCGAAGCCCGACTGAAAGGCGCCGGTCGCCGCGGCGATGCCCGGCGACACCAGCAGCACCGTCGCACGGGATGGGATGGCCAGGGCGTGCTCGGTGACCGTGCGTTCAGGGTCGCCGTCCAGCGGCGGCTCGGGCTCGAAGGGGAGCGGCACCGCGTCGCCCAGGCGGCGCACCATAACCGGGGCGTCCACCCCCGCCGCCGCCCAGGAGAGCTTCAGCTCGCCCGGCCGCAGCACCGCCGCGCCGAGCCCGTAGCCGAGGGAGTTCTCGTCCCCCGTGAGCAGCCGGGCCGTGCGGGTCAGGCAATCGCCCGGCGAGAACCCGGCCGAGAGGAGCGCGCGAAGGGAGGTGCGCACCGTGGCCGAGGCGACGCTGGAGGCGAGGCCCCCCTTGGCCGGCTGTCCAATGACCAGTGCGAAGGCCCCGTCGGCCAGGGCGAAGTAGTCGTAGAAGCCGCCATCGAATTCGGCCGCGGGCATCAGAAGTCCCGCCGCCTCCAGATCGGGGCGGGGCGGCAGGCCTCGGGGCAGCATCCCCTCCTGCAGGCGGCGGGCGACCTCAACCTGCTGCTGCAGGGCGAAGAGCTCGGTCCGGGTCTCAAGCGCCGCGCTCAGCTCGCGCACCAGCTTGTCCAGCCGGTCGTGCTGCTCGCATACGCGCTCGGCCATGATCTCGAAGGCCACGGCCAAGGACCGATCATCCCCCTCGCCCCCGGTGCCGCCCGTCGCCGCCTCGATCCGGCCGAGGTCGGCAAGGAACGCCTGGCGGCCCTCGTCCGGCAAGGTGTCGGCGAGCTGCCGCATCTGCACCTGGATGAATTCCTGCTGGCGGTGCCACTGGCGGCGCCGCCGCTCGTCCGAATCGCGCAGGCGCCTGTTACGATCCCGGAAGGCCTGGACCGAACGGGCGATCATCCCGATCTCGTCCCCGCGCGCGGCGCCCGGCACCTCGACGCCCGTGTCGCCCTCGGCCAGGGCCGAGAGCGCGGTAATGGAGCTGCCCAGCGGCGCGAGGTTCCGGGTCAGCGCCCAACGGAACATCACCAGAAGGCCCAGGCAGAACAGCACCGTCAGCCCCACGGCCACGCTGTCCACCACCTCGAGCCAGCGGGACTGCACCGTTACGTCTCGGGCGAGGACCAGCTGCCCCAGCACCCCGACCTGCGGGTCGCGCACGGGCAGCACCACCAGCTGGACGCGCTGGTTGCCCACGTCCGCCTCGAAAAGGTCGCCGTCCCGCCGGGCGAAGGAGGGCTCGAGCTCGGCCCAGCCTTGCAGACCCGAGGCGGCCAGCACCTGCCCGCCCGCGTCCAGGATGAAACCGGACGCGCCCAGGGTCGCGGCCACCTCTGCCAGCACCCCCTCGAGCCCCGCCGAGGCGACATAGGCGGCACGCCCCGGGTCGGGGTTGTCGAAGGCGCCGCCCGCCACGAGCCTGGGCCGATCCCCGGCCATGCGGAGCCCCTGGAACGGTGTCCGGGCCGAGACGATCTGGCTGATCCGGCCGCTTTCCACCACCGGGGCGGCGGCACCGTCGGGCCAGGACAGGCCCTGGGTGCCGAAGCCGTCATAGAAGATCAGGGAGGCGATGCCTCGGCGCGCCAGCTCGGCCGCTTCGGGATCTGCCAGACGGCCGGCCTGTGCGCGCTGCCCGGCCTGACCCTGGCGCGTCGCCTCGACCACGGCGGTGCGGACTCGCTCGGCCTCCTTCTGGAGAGCGCGCTCCCAGATCCTGAGGGTCGCGTGGATCTCCGCCTCCTCCCGGAGGTCGGTCTCGATGGCGCGGCGGACGAGGGTCGTTCCCGCGGCGACGACCAGCACGCCGATGACGCAGGCCATGGCGAAGAGCAAGATTCGGCGGGAGATGGACATCTCAGGAAACCTCCGCCCGGCGCGGCCCGCGCATGGTGTCCCACAGCGAGAGCACCGCGAGGCCCGCCCCGGCGAGGGTGACCGTCGCGAAGACCGAGGCGCCCAGGGTCGGGCTGCCCGACGGGGCCACCGCGAGGGCCAGCGCGACCCCGGCGACGAGGCCGCTGGTCGCCGTCAGCATGCCGCTCTCCTTCCTCGCCGCGAGGCACTCGGTCGCGCCTGCGAGCCCGGCGCCCAGGAGCGCGGCCGTCGCGACCGCCCCACCCCCCTCGAAGATCGAGAGGCCGACGCCGGGCACCAGCACCAGCAGGAAGGAGGTCAGCGCATGGGCCAGCTCGGCCCCGGTGCGCCCGGGCCAGGCCTGGATCGCCAGCCGCCCGGCGGCGGCCCCCATAGCCAGCGCGAAGCCGGCGGCGAAGACGAAGAGGCCGAGGTCGCGGGTGGGATTGCTGCCGTCATGCACGGCCGCAGCGTCGGGCCGCGCGAGGGCGAGCCAGACCCCAAAGGCCACGAACAGCAGCCAAGCGGGGGAGGCGAGCACCGCCGCCAACATCACCTGTCCGAGCCGCTTGGTCGAGAGGCGCCGGCGCTCCCGGGCTACAGCCGGCGGGGCCGAGCGCAGGGCCAGCAGCAAGCCGGCTCCCAAAGCCACGGCGGCGACTGGGTAGCTCGCCCACATGCCGAAGTGGCCGGAGTCCAGCACCACCACGCCGCCGCCCGTGGCGATGCCCGCGGCGGCGTGCCCGATCCGCCCGGCGGCGGCCCGGATGCCCAGCGGCGCGACCGCGGCGGCCACGCTGGCGCTGCCGGCGACCGCGAGCGCAGCCCCGGCCAGGGTCGCCCCGGTCCCCGACAGGAAGGAGAGCGCCAGACCCCCGGCGAAAGCGACCGCGCCGCCGCCCAGGATCCTGACCCGGGGGCCCAGGCGGGCAGCCAAGGCAGCGGCCAGCAGCCCCGTCGCGACCGCGGTCGCCGCAGGCAGGATCCCGTGCTCCCCGGCCTCGGTCGTCGCCGAAAGTGAGGCGAGCGCCCCGGCGATCCCAGCCACCACCCCCCCGCAGAAGGCCGAAGGCCCGGCGAACAGGTCGCCCATGTGGACCCGGAGCTCCTTCAGCCCCTCCGGCGCGAACCGGGCGGACGCCGCGAGGGCCGCCTGGTAGCGCGCGGCCTCGGCCGGAGCCGCGGGGTTGAAGCTCATCTCCCGGATCTCGTCGAGATAGGAGGCGACCCGGGCGTACCGGTCGTTGAGCGCGGCCAGCAGCCGGTTCAGCGCCTCCGCGACCGGGGCGGCGGGCCCACCGTGGGGGACCGGGGCGGTGCGGTCGAACTGTCGCCGCTCGGCGCGGCGCTCGATGGCCGCCACCGTCTGGAGCGGCAGGGAGACGGACTGGCGGTAGGCCACCAGCACGTGCTGCGCCCCGATGGCCAGAATCACGCCGAGGGCCACGAGGAAGTCGGACACCACGCGCCCGGCATGGGGGATTCCGGGCGCGGCATCGCGCGCGAGGATCAGCCGCCCGACCTGCTGGCCCTTGTGGACGATCGGGAAGGTCGCGGCCGCGAGGTGCAGCGCCCGCCAGTCCGACTGCGCCGTGAAGCGCCGCCCCACGAGGTCGTCCCGACCAGGGCGAAGGTAGTGGCCGACCACGCGGCCATCCTCGGTGGCGATCAGCGCCACCATCACCTCGTCCTCACCCGCGAGGTCCTCGGCCAGATAAGCGTCGAAGCCGACGCCGCGGTCGAGCGAGATGTCGATGCCGAGATACGCGTTGAGGTCACGCGCCATGGAGCCGCCGACGATCTCCATGCGCGCGCCGGCTGCGTCGCGGGCGAGGTGGGCGGCAGACAGCATGGACGCGGCAAGGGTGGCGAGCCACGGGACCACGACCACGGCGAGCCCGACGAGGCAAAGGCGGAGAACCGTGCGATCGGAAACGGTCATGCCCGCATCTCCTCGGCCGCACGGGAGCGGGCGGGTCGTTCGGGCCCGTTCGGGGAGGCCGAGCCCACGCCCGGCTCGCCGGCGGCGCCCGCGCGGTGTCCGGCCCTGCCGGCGACCGCCCGGTCGATGCCGCGGCACGCTTCCTCGACGGCGTCCAGCGCCGTGACCGCGCGGGCGGTGGCGGCCATCATGCCCCGGTCGCCCTCGGGCTCGAGGGCGATGCCCATGCGGAGATCCGCGGTGGCGGCGCGGAAGCCCTCCTCCATGGTTCTCAGCCGCACCGCCAGGGGCTGCGTGGCGAGGGAAGTGCCGAGCCAGGCGACGAGTCCCACCAATACCAGGAACACACCCGACACGACCACGCTGAGGCGGAGCGCGCCGAACACGTCCATGACGGCGCCGTCGCGCGAGGCCCGCGCGATCACCGTCCCGATGGGCGCCCCGAAGGCATTGACCACGGCGGCGCCAACCACTGTCTCGCCGCGCGACTGGGCGGTCCAGCTCGCCGCGGCGCTGCCGTCCCCGTACCAATGGGCGGGTGCGGTGGAGCCGATGGCGCCCTGGTCGCTGGCGAAGACGACCACGCCGTCCGGGTTCAGGATGAAGAGGTCCTCGGTCCGCCCGGCCTCCACGGTCACCGCGTCCACCAGGAACTGGAGGTCGGACTGGTACTCCAGCGGGAAGCCCAGGGCTGCCATGGCAGAGACCGGAGCCACGGCGCGGGCGAGCAGCGTCTGGAGCTGGCGCTGGGTCTCGACCGAGCGGACCTCGTCGACGCCGTTGAAGAAGGCGAGCAGCGCGAAGAACTGGCCCAGCGCGGCGCACAACCAGATCCTGACCGCGAGCCCGCCAAAACCGCGCATGGGACACACTCCGGAACGCCGGCCGCCGAGGGGCGAAACCGCTTCAAGCGACGCCTGCTTTGGCATACAACTTATTCTGGGTACCTGAAAACGAGGCTCGGAAGCAAGGTTCGCCCCGCAGATGACTCAAGCGGTTCCCCCGCCCGATCCTCATTCGAATGCTGACGTTCTTCTTGACGAGGGCGTCGAGCTGCTGTCCTCCGGCCGCTACGAGGAGGCCGTCGAGGTCCTTCTGACAGCGCTGGACGAGAGGCCGGACCACGCGCCCACCCTCAACAACCTGGGTGTCGCGCTGCGTGGTGCCGGCCGCCGGGACGAGGCGCTGGAGACCTTCCGCGACGCGGTGGCCGCGGCCCCGGACCACGGCCCCTCCGCCACCAACCTCGCCAAGACCCTCCTCTCAGCCCGTCGCCTCGAGGAGGCGCTGGAAGCGGCCGAGCGTGCCGTGGAGCTCCGCCCCGAGGATGGTGGGTCGCTCGCGGCGCTGGGCGTGATCCTGGTGGAGCTGGGCCGCCCCACCGCCGCCGTGCCGCACCTGCGCCGGGCGTTCGACCTCACGAGCAGCAAGGCAGAGATCCGATGTTCCCTCGCCAAGGCCCTGGATCGGCTCGGCGAGGGAGAGGAGGCGCTGGAGCAGGCGCGCATCGCCTTCCGTGAGGCTCCGCACAGCCTTGCCTGCGCCATGCTGGTCCACGAGCTCGAGGCCAAGGACCGCGAGGGCCGCCGGAACCGCCGGCCACCCGAAACCGCCACGCGGGGAGAGCCGGACGCTCCCGCGCCGGAACAGACGTGGCGCGCCATCGACGGCAAGGACGCCGACAGGTTCGGCGAGCACCCGCCCGGACGAGCGGACGACGCCGCGCATCGCCATGTCGCCGCGGGCGTGGCCGCCGTCCTCGCCGGCGGCCGGGCCCCGCGCGCGCTCGACCTCGGCTGCGGAACCGGCCTTTGCGGCGCGCTCCTGCGGCCCCATGTCGACCGGCTGGAAGGCGTCGACCTCTCAGGGGAGATGCTGGTGCAGGCGCGGGCGGCCGGCCATTACGACGTCCTCCACCACGCGGACCTGATGGCCTTCCTGGAACGGGAGCGCGGGTCCTGGGACCTGATCGCGGCGGCGGACGCCCTGGCCCACCTGGGCGACCTCGGACCGGTGGTCCGCGCCGTGCGAGCCCGCATGGCGCCGAAGGGCCTCTTCGCCTTCGCCGTCGAGCGCCAGGAAGCGCCGGGCTTCCGCCCTACGGCTTCCGGCCGCTTCGCGCACGGCGCCGACCACGTGGAGGCCTGCGCCCGCGGCCTGTTCTCGACCGAGATCCGGGACGTCGTCCTGCGAGGGGAGGCGGATCGACACGCCCCGGGCTTCCTTTGCCTGCTGCGGCCGGCTGGGTGAGCAACGGTCCGCAAGGTGGCGGCTCCACGAGCCTGGACCGGCGCATCCGCACGGTGCTGACCCGCCTCGCCGGCGCCACGGGCGGCGAGGCGGTGGCCGCGCTTGCGGCGCTCGAGCGGCTGCTGCCGCCCGGCCAGTCCCTGGCCGACGTGCTCTATGTGGGCATGCACCACATGCGCCAGGACCTGGAGGACGCCTCCCTCGCCGCCGAGGTCCGCGCGCTCCAGAGGCGGACCGAGGAAGCGGAGCGCCGGGAAGAGCGCGCCCGCCGACGCGCCGAGGCGCTCGAGCGCGCGCTCGGCGAAACGCTCCGCGACCTCGAGGCGGCCCGGCGCGCCGCGCGCTGAGCGCGCATCCGCTCAGCCCTGGTGCTCGAACCCGCCGGCCTGCGCGTGCCGGGACATGAGGTCCAGGAGCCGGTTGAGACGGTCTATCTCGGCCAGCCGGGCCTCGCGCTCCTCGCGCAGCATCCGCCACAGCATCTCGTTCTCCTCGCGGAGCATGGCCGCCGCGGCCCCAATGCCGGTCTCGGCCTTCTGGGACGCCGTATTCTGGGGTGTCGTATTCTGGGGCCTCGTATTCTGGGGCCTCGTATTCTGGGGCCTCGTATTCTGGGGCGTCGTATTCTGGGGCGCCGCGGATTCCGGGCGGTGCTTGCCCAGGCGCAGGGGGCGCGGCTTGGCACGTCCGCGCTCGGCGCCCCACTCGTCCACGACCCGGGCGAGCCGGGCGTAGCTGCCGCCGCCGGCGGCCTCGCGCAGAACGTTGATGCGCACGACGCCATCGCGCTCGGCGATCTCGTCGCACAGTCGGCGGAGGTCAACGTCGCTGATTTTCTCGTTTGCCATGGCCAAGCACCCGCGCTTCGGACAGGCCACCTCACCGGCGACCTCCCTTGGACATGGTTGTAGGTCACGCGAGGCTTGTCACAAACATCGCAAAGGACGTACCCGCCTGGCTGTGCGGCTAGGTCGCTCTACTCCTGTTCGGGGATCTTCCTGTCCGGCCCGGTCGCAGGTCTGGCAAGGTACGGTGCGTCGACCGGCAGGCTCCGAGGCCAGGGCTACAGGGCGTCGGCCGCATCCGCCAGAGCGGCGTTCGCCGCGCCGTGCGCCCGCACCGGCAGGCCGAAGCGGATCCCGCCGGGTGACGAGGCGAAGCCGCGGAAGCCCGCGCCGACTAGCTCGCGCTGGAGATCGAGCGCGCCGGCGGGCACCTCCTCCACCTGTTCGTAGGCAACCGGCGGGGCCAAGCGGTCGAGCATGAAAAGGTAACGCAGGTTTCCGTCGTACTTGGCGAGGATCGCTGCGATCTCGGCCCCCACCGACAGGAAATTGCGGGCGCTTGGAAGGTTCTCGCACCGCGCGGTGGCGAGCCAGAAGCGCGTCCTGGGCAGGTCCAGCGCACGCTGCGCCGCCATTGCCAGACGCCGATGAAGGCCGTTGCCCCGGTAGTCCGGGTGGACGATCACGGCCGTCCAATGGGCCACCGCGTTCAGCTCCGCCTGACCGAGCCCAAGATGCAGTCCGAGGTTCGCCTCGCCGCGGCCGGGCACCGTCGCGGCCATGAAGCCGGCCAGCCGCCCGCCGACGAAGGCGCCCACCGTGCGCCCGCCGGGCCCCAGCATGTCCGCGATCTGCCCGGGCGTGACGGGAAACATGAGGTCGCCAAGCCCCTCGTCCTGAAGGCGCGCGACGTCCTCGGCCTCCCCGGGGGAGAGCTGCCGGATCTCGGCAAGCTCGATGCGCCCGTCCGGGCGATGCCGGACGTGCAGGACCTCGGTCTCCATCATGCCGTGGCCAGCGTGCGCTTGAGCAGGATGGCGGCGGAGAGGACGAAGACGACCATCAGCACGGCCAGCGCCATGCCCAACACGCCGACGCCTGCCACCCCCATCGCCGCGACGCCGGAGAAGAGCAGCGGACCCACCACCTGTCCGACCTTGCGGGCGTTGAGCTGATAGGCCTGGACCGTGGCCCGGCCGAGCCGCCGCGCGATGGGGAGCGAGGCGACGAAGCTGCTCTGCGCCGGCGAGCCGAAGCTGTCGGCGATGCCGATCAGCAGCACTGCAAGGAACGCGGCGACCAGCGTGCCTTGCCAACCGAACAGCACCAGCGCCAGCGCCAGGATCCCCGCGGAAACCGCTACGGTCCAGTGCGGCGACAGGTGCTTGCGTGCCTTGGCGGCGAGCCAGGGGCCCAGGAACACGAAGCACAGGCCGTTGATCAGGAAGGCGCGGCCGATGACGTTGGAACCCTCGCCGAGGCTCGCCGCGAAGACCGGGAAGAAGTAGGGCAGGAACATGGCCGCGGCGGAAGTCGGGATGCTGATCAGCAGGAAGAAGCCGACCACCGACAGGTCGCCGAGGCCCCAACGCTTCGGGACCGCCTCGGCGGCCTTGATCTCGGCCCGCGCGGCGCGAACCTCGGTGGGCACGCCCAGGCGGATGTAGGCCAGGGTCAGGGCCAGGACGGCCGCCGCCACCAGGAATACCGGCTGGTAGCCGAGCTGGGAGGCGAGCAGCGCCCCGGTGATGGCACCGCAGTTCACGCCGGCATACATGCCGGCCAGCATCTCGGGCAGGGCGGCGTCGCGCTGCTCCTGGCTCCGGATGGTGTCGATCATCCCGTAGATGCTGACAAGCAGGCACATGGAACCCACGCCCGTCAGCGCCCTCGCCGCCACGAAGGCCAGCGGCGAGGGTGAGAGCCAAGCCGCCGCCGCGGCGAGCACGATGGTGGCCGCGCCGAAATAGGCGATGCTGAGCCAGCCGAAACGCCGGATGAGCGAGCCCGCGACCAGGATCGCCAGCGACCCGAACGCCATTTCCACCGAGATCGGAATGGCGGCAGCCTGGCTTCCGGTGAGGCCGAGGAAACCCTCGTCGAAGGTTCCCATGACCAGAGGCACGAAGGACGCCGACATGAAGAGGCCGAAATACATCAGAAAGGCCAGGAAACGGCTGCAGATGCGCTGGGGCGCGCGGTCCTTCTCGGACGCGGCCGCGGACTCCTCCGGCCTTTGCTGTCCGCGCCGGTTCAGCAGCAGACTCATCTCGAACATGAACATGAGGCTTGTCAGCAGGATCGCGCCGGAATCCAGCAGGATGTCGCGCAGACGGCGCTCGACATATTCCTCGGACACTGCGATGCCCAGCGACGCCGATGCGCCGGCCCCGTCCGCGGCCAGCGGATAGCGGGTCAGCCCGGGGTCCTGGGCAGCCGGGCGGGCCTGCCCCCCGCGATCCAGGACGATGCTGCGGAAATGGGGAACCGAGCCCTGGACGCCGGCCAGGTAGGTCTCGATCCCATGGAGCTGGTCGTAGCGCACCCCGCGCTGGAGAAGCCCCTCGATGTCGGACTGGAGGATGCGGCTGACGATGGCCGTCGTCCGCTGCGTGCTCTCGATGTAGGCGTCGCGGAAGGAACCGTAGCTGTAGATGCCGGCCGCGATCTGGACGAGGCCGATCACCACCAGCGCACCCGTGCGCTGGAAGCGCGCCCCGTCGGGCCGCGACGCCGAGATCATGGCGAGAGCGAGCAGGGCCACGGCGCCCGCCAGGGCGATCACCCCCACCTGTTGGATCAGGCTCTCGGAGAAGGCCTGGGCGTATTCCTTCACCGCGGTGCCCTTGGCCACGATCACCAGCGTGCCGGCGGCGGGGCCGCCTGCCTCGGGCCGGATCGGCAGGAACAGGCGGTAGGTCCCGCTGGTGTCGTCATAAGCGAAGGTCTGCGGCTTGGCGGCGAGGTCGCGGCGGATCTGCCGCTGCTCGGCCGCGGACAGCGCGCCGGTGGCGCGGCCGTTCTCGTCGTACATCACGCGGCCGTCGGCGAGGGCCACCATGACCCGATCCACCTCGGGCAGCGAGGCCTTGACTTGGCCCAGGAACCGCTCGATGCCGTGGAAGTCGTCCAGCGGCTTGCCGTAGCGTAGCGCCTGCTCGATGTTTCGGGCCGCCTTGCCGCCTGCGACCGCAAAGCTGGTCATGACCGAGGCGGTGTGGTTCTGGCGGAACGAGCCGATGCTGATGGCGGTCGAGAAGCCGATCGCGAGGACCAGCAGCACGACCGAAAGGAGGACGGAGGAGCCGACCTTGTTGCCCTGCCTCATGATCAGCCCCCGAACCCCGTGATCTTGGTGTAGATGTTGTCGGCCGCAAGCAGCGCATTGAACGGCACCTGGAAGCCGATCCGCTGGGCCACCTCCAGGTTCCAGGCGATGGTCGGCGTGTCGAAGTAGACCTGCGGCAGGCCGCGCGGCTTGGCGCCGCCCAGGACCCGCGCGACGGTGGTCGCGCCGAAGTTCCCGATCCCGCGGAAGTCGGCCCGCGCGATGGACATGAGGACCCCGCGCTCGACCTCCTCCGGCCCGCTCTGGGAAAAGGTCGGGACCCTGCGGTCGATGAGGATGCGCGCCAGGGCCGGAAAGCGGTCGGGAGTCCACTGGCCGAACGTCACGTATACGGCGTCCGCCTCGCCCGCGATCTCCGTCCAGGCCCGGGAGAGCTCGGCGTAGTAGCGCTCCATGATCTCGGGGTCGCGGGTGTTGGTGGGCCTGTCGACGAAGCGGCGCACCAGGGTGAAGCCCAGCCTCTCGGCCACCTCCTCCACCTGACCGATGGAGGCGACGCCCCGCCCGCCGGCGGTGTCCTCGTAGACCACGCCCAGCTTCTTGAAGCGGAAGGTCTCGTAGAACAGGCGCAGCTGGCGGGTCGTGCGCGACAGGTCCATGTGGGCCCAGACGTGATCGCGCCCGCTGTCCGATTCGGACTTGGCGAAGCCCGCCGTCACGGGGTTGGTGGCGCTGAAAACGAGCGTCGGAGTGGTGTGGGCGTCGGTCGCGAGCTTCTGCCCGGCCACCGTGCCCATGACGATCATCAGGTCGAGGTCGCCTGCCCGGAGCTGCTCGACGATGGGCTCTGCCGGGGCGCTGGAGAGGCCGCCGAAATGGGCGTCGGGCACGAACTCTACGTACTGGTCGTCGCGGGCCGCGAGCCAGTCCCACATGGCCTTCGTGTCGCTCTGCCCATCCACGTAGGGCATGCCGGAGGTGTCGGAGATCCAGCCCTGCCGGTCCAGGCCGCGGACGATGCCCTCCAGCGTTCCGGCGAAGTTGATGAAGGAAAGCCCTTCGGCGTAGCCGATCCGCCAGCGGCGGTTGCCGTTCCGACGTGGCACCGGGAACGCCGGCGTCGCGGCGATGGACGCGGTTCCGGAGGCACCCAGAAGGCTCGATCCCAAGATGGGGAGCAGGGCCGCTCTCCTGACGAAATCCCGTCTGTCCATCCTCATCAGACCTTCCCCAGCATGGCGTTCTCATGGCTCAAGGGTCGCCCCGCGGAGGGGCGGCAATCCCGGTACACCCGCGCCACGCCCTGGCCGAGCAGTGGCACGGCGGAGGGGCGGACCCGGCTATACGCCCCGACGTCCTCGACGGTGATCGTATGCGGCCCGTCGGCCCCGACGAGCGTGGCCACGTCGCCCGGGCTCACGTCAGGCACGGCCGATGCGTCGGCGAGCAGGGTGCTCATGAAGGGGCGCCCCAGGATCGGTAGGCGCGTTCCCCTGACCAGGACCCAGCCACCCTCCGCATGGAACAGGAAGCCGGCCTGCGCAAAACCCATGGCCACCGTCGCCACCCGGCGCGGCCGGTCCGTTTCGCAGCCGCGCTCGTAGGCGGTCGCCTGTCCGGCGGGGATGGCGCGGACGTCGAGGACCCTCGCGCCGATCTCCATGACGGGCCGGATCCCGGGCGGCGCCGCGGGGACCATGCGGATTCCGTAGAGCAGCGAGCCCACCCGGACCGCGTCCAGCGGGTCGATGCCCCCGATCGCGACGCCAGGGCTGCTCAAGGCGTGGACGAGCGGCGGCCGGAGGCCGGAGGCCGAGACCGCTTCGACGAGGGACGCCACTGCCGCCCTCTCGGCGTCCATCATCGCGGGATCGCCGCGATACGCACCCGCATTGTGCGTATAGAGGCCTTCCACCTCGATTCCGCCCAGGCTGTGCAGCCAGCCGAGGAACTGGACGGCCTGATCCGCCGGCAGGCCGAACCCGGCGAGGCTCAGGTCGACACGGACATGCGCCCTGGCCCGACGGCCCGCGGCGGCGGCGGCGGCGCCCAATGCGAGGGCCAGGGAGCTGGACGACACGGTGACCGCGAGATCGAAACCGACCGCGGCGGCCGCCTCCTCCGGGAGGATGGGGCCGAGCACAAGGATCGGGCAGTGGATGCCGACCTTCCGCAGCTCGATGCCTTCGGAGGTCGAGCTGACCGCCAGGGCGTCGACACCGACGCCCTCCAGCTCCTTCGCGACGCGGGTAGAGCCGTGCCCGTAGGCGTCGGCCTTGACCACGGCGTGGACCTGGGTCCGATGCGGCAGCACCCTTCGGATGGCCGCCAGGTTACCGCGCAGACGGTCCAGGTGGACCGTTGCCCAGGCCGTGGACCCAGCCGGATGCCCATTCCACTGGGAAAAGACAGCCGCGTCTCGCACACCCATCGATCCCTCGTCCCGTCGCCTCGTCTGGCGCGCCCCCGCAGCGTCGGCGCCCTGGGCGACCGTGCGGTTTCCCGCCCCACTATAATGCAGCCCGGCCACCATTTTGAATGCGAGAATACCTCCTAATAGGGATAACGGATATTTTGGACGGCCTGTTGCAAGCCGCGTGGCGTAAGGACCGAAGCAGTACGCCGACATCCTGCCACTGAGGGAATGCTTTCGAATCAGCGACGCCTTACTCGTGTCCACCGGCAGCACCGCTGGCGTCCGTCCAAGGTGGAACGCAATGGCATCAGGTCCCTCTTTTCGCCCCTGATCGGCTTCTGGGCACGACCGTGATCCAGAAGGGCTCCTGCGGAGGGCGGCATCGTCACTCCCTGCTATCCTCGAATCCCGGGCGCCAATTGGCATGACCCCTCGGAACACTCGCAAAAACGTATTGGATTATCGGCAAACTGGGTAGGTGAGATTACGAAGGATTATTTTTGCTACCGACGCTCGGTCCGACCTGAGGCGAGGGAGCCTCGCAGCTGCCCGCACGCACGTAGCGGCCTGGCCCGGCCTGCGGGCGTGGATGGGTACTGGCGCTCAAACGTCGTATGCCGGCGTCGGCCTGCCCTGGTCGAAGAAGCAAGGCCGCAAGAGAACCCCTCGTGCATGCCGACGAAGGGAGGGGCGCGGCGAGGCGCCCCTCGATCAGCGTCAGGCCAGTTCCTTCTGGGTCCTCGAGACCAGTTCCTTCACCTTCGTCTTCGCGACGGAAAGCTGCTTTTCGTCCTTCGGGATGCCCTTCTGGGACACCCAGGGACGCCATGCCTCCGTCAGTGTCTCCTGACCCGGGATCCTGGACAGTGCGGCGGCCAACCCGCGAAGGCTCTCCTTCCAGTAGTCCGCGTAGGTCTCCACGGTCTGGCCATCGAGACCCTTCGCCACCTTGGCCAGGTAGCTCTTGGCCGAATCCTGGACCAGCTTGACCTTCTTCTCGATGTTCACGCGGGCGGCAGCCGCGTCCTTCTCGACGGCACTGCCAATGGATGATTTGTTGACCACCACGAGGAAGTTGCTCGCTTCCTTGGCGACCTGGGCGGCATAGGCGGCCGACTCCTTCGGGATCAGCTTGTTCGACTTGAACTTGGCGGCGGCGTCCGAAGCCTTCTTGTCGACATCCATGATCGTCTTGCGCAGCGGTTCGAGATTCTTCATCTCGTCTCCCGCCGCGGCGAGAGCGGCGTCGACCACGCCCACATCGAAAACGCTGTTCGACGGGATCTGCTTGTCCATGTCGAACTTGTCCCAATTGACCTTCTTGAATGCGGCCTCCATGGCCTTCAAGGCCGCGCCCACGCCGGTTTCCCCGGCCAGCTTGGCGATCGCTCCCTTTTTCTTCTGCCACTCGGCATCGGTCAGGACCTTCGGGATCGCTGGTTTCGTGTAGTTCGGCACTCGGCTGTCCTCCCTGTTTCGGAGATCCACTGTATTCTAAATTTAGGTTAAGCAATCTTTACGAACATCACCGCGGTGAAGCGTCATGCCGATGCCGGAAGGGCAACCGGAGAAGAAGGACAGGATGTGCCGGAAGGGTGCTGGCCGTGGCTCAGTCTGAAGCCAATCCTTGCGGCCATCGGCCTTTCCTTGAGATCAGGAACCACGCCATGAAGCCTTGGCGAGGCCGGCTGGAAAGCCTGCAAACGGCCAAACGCACCCGAAACGAAACCTCTCTCCGGCAGCCAGGCCAGGGACGGCGGTGATCAGAAGGTTCTCCGCCGTGCCGGAGCGACGTCTTCAGGGCCCCGGAAGTTAAGCAATTTCTGGGGAATTGAAGGCATCCTCCCCGCGCAGATTTCGGAGGACGCGATGGGAGGCGATGCCAGCCCGATGGTCATGCACGAGAATGGCGGACGCCTTTCGGTGGAGGGCGTCGGTGAATTTGAACGCCCGATGCGGACCTTCGTCCTGGAGGCTACGTCGTTCGGCCTGAGCGAAGGGATCTCGACCTTCCGCGCCCGCGACGGAGTCGATGTCGCCGTGTCCTGCTCGGCCATGCTCGACGACTCCGGGATCGCGCTGATCGAACCCAACGCCAAGGTCATTCGGAAATTCTCGCTGTCGATCCGGTCTTTCTGGGGCGAGGGGGACGAGGCGCCGGAGGAAGCCGAGGATGACCGCGAGCGAATTCCGAACAGCCGCGCGGCCATGGGCTTCAATGCCCCGGACCGGGAGACGGGCAACGAAGACGAGTGGTGGGCGGACATCGCCGTGCCCCCCGACGTTCACGCGCACCTGGTGAACTCCATCCGGTCCGGCCAGGTGGAAGCGATCCAGGTGGGATTGCGCCTGCCCGACGCATGGACCACGGACTTGCACGCACCGCCGAGCGAGCCGATCACCTGGTACCTCAAGCCGCAGCACGGGGGCACGGGCGGCTACACCCCCGCCAGGCTTCAGTTCATGCGTTTCGCGGGGCCCGAGCGCCGGGTGCTTCCCAAGTGGTTCCGGCGGACCTGGCCGGATGCCGCCGACGATCGGGTCGAGGGACAAGCCGATCGCGGCACCAAAGAAGAGGCGCCGGCCCAAAGCCTTCCCGATGATCGCATCGAGCGCCTCGTCGCGGCGCAGGCACGGCAGACCAAGGTGGTGTGGCAGGGAACGCAACGCCTCGTCGCCACGCAGGCGGGGCAGACCAAGGTGCTGTCGCAGGGATTGCGCATGCTCCTGGGCCGAATCAAGGACGGGACGGATGAGAAGAGTCTCGTGCCGGTTTCCCTTGAGGACCGGATGGAGCGCCTCGTCTCGGCACAAGCGCGTCAGACCGAGGTGCTGAAGCAAGGATTGCGCGTGCTCTCCTGGGCTGTCGGGGCGCTCGCCGTATCGGTGCTGGCCGCCGCGGTGCTGATCGGATCATCCTGAAAAGTCGGGATCGGGTGTGAAGCCATGCGAATTCGACCCGAAGCCTGCCTCCGGGAGAGGATGTCTCTCCCGGAGGCTCGGTTTCAACGCAGGGCGATGGGACGCAGGGCCGTCCCGGCGACCGTGCCGCGAATGGCATTGGTGGAGAGAATGTAGGCGAACTCGAAGGCGCGGTCGGCGGCGAGTTGCTCCAGGTTGTTGAATTCCAGGATATGGACGCCCTGCTGCGTCAGCAGATAGACATGGACGGGGTTGAAGCTGCCGCCGACCGCCTGGGAGTCCTCGGGCTTCGGCGGGACGTATTCCAGGCCTGACGTGTCGGACCCGATCATGAGGGCCCCCTTCTGCTCGACGAGCCACTTGGCCGCCGTCAAGCCGATTCCGGAAGAGTCGTGTTCGCCGATCTTGGCATGGTCGCTGCCGTTCCTTCCCCAGTACCGTGCGGTACCGGTTCGGATCAGCGCGACCGTTCCCGGCGTGACGTCGACGTTCTGGGCCCGCAGCGCGCCTTCGAGGTCCTCGACCGTGATCTCGTAATGGCCTGGCAGGGCATCCACCTTCTTGTAGCCCGCCACATCGATCAGGACTCCCCGCGCGACGACCGGCGGGATGGTGGTGACGTCCGTCTTCCGCAGTCCGAAGTCGCCGCCCCACTCGGCGGCCTTGAACCCGTTGTAGAAATGGTCGTCGGGTCCATGGGTTATATGGCCGAGACCATCGATCTGCGTGGCGACGTTGTCGCTGATGAACAGGGCGCTGCTATGCCAGGCCGTGCCCCCCGCGTTGCCGCCCTCGGGCGTGGTGAAGGGAAGATCCTTCTGGCCCTTGACGCCGGCAGGCGTGCGGAAGCTCATGACCTCGCCCGGACTGTGGCCGGGCCACTTGTAGGAGGTCCGGTCGTATGGCAGGCCGAGATCATAGGCCTTGCCTTGCCTGACCAGTTGCAGGGCGGCCAGGCGGGAGGCATCGGTCATCTCGTTGAGGGCACCGACCTCATCGTCCGGACCCCAGACCCAGCCCCACCCCTTGCCCTTTGTCCATTGCCGCATGCCGGCATCCTGTGCGGCCAAGGGGCTGAGCGTGAACGCGACCATGCCGGCGGAGATCATCAGCACTCTGAAAAGAGGCATCTGGCATTCCCTCCCATGGAAGATCCCGGCCCCGGCGGGGCCGGTGACGCGTTAGAGAGTTGGAAGTAGCGGCTTCCTTGATCGGTTGGCTGGACGAACCGCGACAGCGTTTCCTGCCGACCCGGCCGCCTTCGATGTAGCTTACCCGCAGTGGAGAGGCCCGATGATGGGAATCGACTCAATCCCCCGTTAGGCCAGTTGCACCACCGCCAGGCGAAGTCGGCCGGAGGACCGCAAACCCTCTTTGCGCCCGGTGTCGGGACGAGCCCGATACTCCTATGCCTTCACTTCACGAGGGGGCAGCCGCTGGCCTTCGGGTCGATGTAGGCCTGGTCGCCCGGGATCGTCTTGACGATCTTGAAGTAGTCCCAGGCGTATTTGGACTCGCCCGGGGTCTTCACCTGCGCCAGGTACATGTCGCCGAACACGCGGCCGTTCTCGGCAATCCTGGCGTTCTTCATCATCATGTCGGTGACCGGCACGCTGCGCATCCGGGCGGACACCTTGTCGGCATCGTCGGTGCCGAGCTCCTGCACGGTCTTCAGGTAGTGCCGCACGGCCGAGTACACGCCAGCCTGGTTCATGGACGGCTTGCGGCCGGTCTTCTCCTCGAACTTCTTCGACCAGGCGCGGGTCTCCTCGTTCATGTCCCAGTAAAAGGAGTTGGCCAGCATCAGGCCCTGCGAGGTCTGCAGGCCAAGCGCATGGATGTCGTTGATGTTCAGCAGAAGGCCGGCCAGCGTCTGGCCCCCCTGGGGAACGCCGAACTCGGCCGCCTGCTTGATGGCGGTGATCGTGTCGCCGCCCGCATTGGCAAAGGCGACGACCTGCGCGCCCGAGCCCTGCGCGGTCAGCAGGAACGACGAGAAGTCGGGCGTCGCCAGGGGATGGCGCACGGTGCCCGCCACCGTGCCGCCGAGCTGCTTGACGGTGTTGGCGGCCTCGGTCTCCAGCGAATGGCCGAAGGCGTAGTCGGCGGTGATGAAGTACCAGCTCTTGCGGCCCTGCTCGACCAGGGCGCGCGCGGTCGCCGAGGCGACCGCATGGTTGTCCCAGGTCCACTGGAACCCGTAGGGGCTGCAGTCCTTGCCCGTCAGGTCGGTCGAGCCGGGCCCGGACATCAGGAAGATGCGCTTCTTGTCGCGAGTGATGCCCTGCACCGCCAGGGCGGCGGCGGAGTTCGGAACGTCGGCGACGACGTCGACCTGCTCGGCGTCGAGCCACTGGCGCGTCAGGTTGGCGGCGATGTCGGCCTTGTTCTGGTGATCGCCGACGATGATCTCGATCCGGGTGCCCTTGATGGCGTTGCCGAACTCCTCGGCGGCCATGCGCGCGGCCACCGCCGAGCCCTCGCCGTTGATGTCGGCATAGATCCCGGACCGGTCGGACAGCATGCCGATCTTGATTACGCCCTCGGACATCTGCGCCTGGGCGGTACCACATGCCAGCGAGGCCAAGGCCGCGCCGGAAAGAACATGAATCCGCATGTTTCGCTCCCTAGAATAACGGTTCAAGATTATTTAGGATTTCCGTGAGCACGAGACCGCGATTACCGTTTCTCTTCTCAATCGCCGCCGGATTCCTGTCAACCGTGCGGCGCCTCAATGGGCCGTGTAGCCGCCGTCCACGGCGATGGCGGCGCCGGTGATCGATGCCGCGGCTTCCGAGCACAGGAAAGCAATGGTGGCGGCAATCTCCTCGGCCGGCACCGGTCTGCCGGTCGGCATCTTCCCGAGGAACACCGCCTTGAGCACTTGGTCCTGCGGCAGGCCGGTGACCTGCGCCTGCTGGGCGATCTGCTTCTCGATGATCGGGGTCATCACGGTGCCCGGGCACACCGCGTTGCAGGTGATGCCATGTTCGGCGACCTCGATCGCCACGGCCTTGGTCAGACCGATGACACCATGCTTCGCGGCGACGTAGGCGGGCTTGTGCGGGGCTCCCACCATCCCGAGCACCGACGCCGTATTGACGATCCGGCCCCAGCGCCGTTCCCTCATGGAGGGGAGCACCGCCTTGATGGCGTGGAAAGCGGCGCTCAGGTTGACCGCCAGCAGCAGATCCCACTTGTCCTCGGGGAACTCGTGCAGGGCCGCGACGTGCTGCACTCCTGCGTTGTTCACCACGATGTCGATCGGCCCCAGGGCTTCTGCGGCTTCGGCCATCATGGTGCGGACCTGCTCGGGCTTGCTCAGATCGGCTCCCGAATAGACGATCTTCGTGCCGCTCTGCGCCGCGATCTCGGCGCAAAGCCGGTCGACCTCCGGCGGGTCACCGAAGCCGTTGAGCATCACATGGCAGCCCCGCTTGGCAAGCTCGCGAGCGGTCGCCAAGCCGATGCCGCTGGTTGAGCCGGTGACGACCGCGTTCCTGGCCTGCATCGCATCCCCCTTTTCAGATCTTCCCGGATACCGAGCGGTCCGGCGGCATCAGAACGCCACCTGGTCCGCACCCTTGAGGCCAAGCATGGCGCGCGCCTCGTCGGGCGTGGCAACCTCGAGCGAAAGCTCGTCGAGGATCCGGCGGATCTTGGCCACCTGCTCGCCGCTGTTGCGGGCGAGCCGGCCCTTGCCGAGATAGAGGCTGTCCTCCAGGCCGACCCGGACATTGCCGCCCATGATCGCGGCCATGGTGACGAAGGGCATCTGGTGGCGGCCGGCGGCGAGAACGGACCACTCGTAGGCATCACCGAACAGGCGATCGGCCGTCTCCCTCATGAAGGTGAGGTTGCGCTCCTCGGCGCCGATGCCCCCGAGGATCCCGAAGATCGTCTGGACGAAGAGCGGCGGCTTCACCAACCCCCGATCGAGAAAATGCGCGAGATTGTACAGGTGGCCGAGGTCATAGCACTCGAACTCGAACCGCGTTCCGCAGCCCTCGCCCAGGTGTTCGAGGATGT
Organism: Arenibaculum pallidiluteum; assembly: GCF_017355985.1. Lineage (GTDB taxonomy): Bacteria > Pseudomonadota > Alphaproteobacteria > Azospirillales > Azospirillaceae > Arenibaculum > Arenibaculum pallidiluteum. The sequence continues at coordinate 95,248 of NZ_JAFIQU010000012.1, read as the reverse complement.
AGGCGATATCCCGGAAGGTGTTGCGGAAAATGAAGTCGTCGGTGCTGCGCAGGTACGGCTCTTCCCAGTCGTGCTTCCACGACTTGTAGCGATCGGCCATCGGGAAGATGCCGAAGTTCATCGAGCCCATGTTGAGAGAGCACATCTCCGGCCGGGCCCGGAGCGGGGCGGCGAGGCGCTCCTGCACGGACATGTCGAGCGAGCCACCCGTGGTGATGTTGAGCACCGCGTCGGTGGATTGCTTGAGCCGCGGCAGGAACTGCATGAACACCGCGGGATCCGGCGTCGGCCGCCCCGTCCGGGGGTCACGGGCGTGCAGATGCAGGATTGCCGCCCCCGCCTCGGCCGCCCCGACGCCCTGCTCTACGATCTCGTCCGGTGTTATCGGCAACGCATCCGACATCGTAGGTGTATGGACGGAGCCCGTCAGGGCGCAGCTGATGATGACCTTCTTCCGTGATGCGGCCATGCGAGGCCCTCCTGGGTATCCGGCCCGACGGACCGTTGAAGACTGACAATCCGGCGCCGTCTCGGCGCCCCCCGATCACCCGCGTTCGACGCCTTGAAGCCGGTGGAGATGGAGAGCCAGGCGGGTGCGCAGCTCCGCCTGCTGCTCCTCGCTCCAGGTCCGGAAGCCCGCCCCCGCCTTCATGCCGAGCCGGCCCGTCGCAACCAGCTCGCGCAGCAGGGGCAGCGGGCCGGGCGTGCGGTCGAGATCCGCCAGAACATATTCATGAACCGCCAGCGTCAGGTCCGTGCCGACGAGATCGGCATTCTCCAGCGGCCCTAGAACCGCCATGCGCCGTCCGAAGCTCGCCTTGACCACGGTATCGACGGTCTCTGCGTCGCATACCCCGTTCTGGACGAGGGCGATCGCCTCGCGCCATAGCGCATGCTGGAGACGGTTGCCGATGAAGCCGGGGACATCCCTGCGGACATGCACCGGCATTTTGCCGATGGAGGTCAGCAGCTGGATCATCGCGGCGATCGTGGCTTCGGAGGTCTCGGCGGTCTGGATGACCTCCACCAGCGGGATCAGGTAAGGCGGGTTCCACCAGTGGGCGCCCAGCGCACGGGCCCTGTTCCGCAGCGGCTCGATGATCCGGGTGATCGGGATCACCGAAGTGTTGCTCGCGAGCAGGGCGTGAGGCGGAGCCGCGTCCTCGACGGCAGCGAAGATGCGCTGCTTGAGCTCCAGGTTCTCGGGCACCGCCTCGAAGACGATATCCGCGTCCCGGACGGTTGTTTCGAGGGTATCGCAGGGCCGGACCAGATCCGCCGCCGCGCCATCCTGCCCGAGTTCGAGAAGGTTGCCGCGGATACGCCCGACGATCCCGCTCCGACGCCCGGCATCCCGCTCGTGGATGTCGACCTGGTACCCCGCGACGGCAAAGGCCTGCGCAATTCCGTGCCCCATCAACCCGGCGCCAATGATTCCAATGCGCAGCTTGGTCACGCCTTCCGTTCCCCGTCTTCCTCACCGAGCGCCGTACGGATGCGCTGTACCGCCGGGACGAGCTTCAACGAGCCATCGCCGAACTGTTTGCGCAATCCATCTTCAGCACCGCCCATTAGCAAGCTATATGCCAGAGCGGGTAACCGGCTTTTATCCGTGGCTTAGCTAGACTCGGTCCGGGCGCATGGGGGCGCAGTGCTCCCGATCCGACACAGCGCATTCGTGCCGAGGGGCACTTACAAGCAATTCCGCCCTTTCCACGTGTGTCGAATCCTGACAGATACTGTTCAGAAAATTGACAGGGCTGAAACCGGGGAGGTGCGAGCCATGGCCAAAGAAACGGCGGAGCGGTTCGCCGCAGCACGCGCCCTGCTCGTGATGATAGAAGAAATGATCGACGGCGCCACCTTGGTCGACAAGTATGCGCGGATCGTATGGTTCAGCGACAATCAGATGGAAATCCTGGGCCTCCGATCCCTGGCGGACGTGGTGGGACAGGAGATCGAACGCGTCATTCCGCACAGCCGGATGCGCGAGGTGGTCGAGACCGGCCGCTCATTCCCGCTCGATATCATGCAGTATGGCGATCGCACGCTGCTGGTCAGCCGGCTTCCGCTGCGTGACGAGCGGGGCGAGATCATCGGCGCCATCGCCTTCGCACTGAAGAACAGCCTGACATATCTCCGGCCGATCGCCGACCGGTTCAACAAGCTGCAGTCGCGCCTGGCAAGGGCGGAGCAGGCGCTCGCAGCCAGCCGCTCGTCGAAGTACACCGTGGAGAACCTGATCGGCTTCAGCCCGGCGATGCTCGAGGTGAAACGGCTGGTGCGCAAGGCCGGCCAGATCAACTCGGCGGTGCTGCTGCTGGGCGAGACCGGGACGGGCAAGGAACTGGTGGCGCACGCGATCCATGCCGCCTCGGACCGGGTCGACGGCCCCTTCGTTGCCCTCAATGTCGCCGCCATCCCCGAGAACCTGCTGGAGGCGGAGTTCTTCGGCGTGGCCCCCGGCGCCTTCACCGGCGCCGGCCGGCAGGCGCGCCCGGGGAAGTTCCAGCTCGCGCACGGGGGGACGCTGTTCCTCGACGAGATCGGCGACCTGCCGCTGCCGCTCCAGGCGAAGCTCCTGCGTGCCCTGCAGGAGCGCGAGGTCGAGCTGCTGGGCTCGAACCAGGTCATCAAGGTCGACGTCCGCATCGTCGCGGCAACCAGCCGGCCGATTCAGGACATGGTGCGGAACGGCTCGTTCCGGGCTGACCTCTACTACCGGCTCAACGTCTTCCCGATCCAGCTCCCTGCGCTCAGGGACCGCAGGGAGGACATCGAGAATCTCGCCTCCGTCTTTTCGGAACGGGTGGCCATGGGCCTGGATCAGCCGATGCGCGATTTTGCGCCGTCGGCACTGGACGTGCTGCGGAGCTATCAGTGGCCCGGCAACGTGCGCGAGCTCGCCAATGTCATAGAGCAGGTCTATGTGCGCACCGAGGGAGAGCGTATAGCGGCCGAAGACTTCATCACGATCCTTCCGGGGGAATTCGTCCATCTCCCTGCCGTGGCGAAAACGCCGCGCCCACTCAGCGAAGCCGTCGACGAGCTGGAGCGGGCGCTCATCCATGCGGCTCTCGACGACGCAAAGGGAAACAAGCTCAAGGCTGCCCAAATCCTTGGCCTGTCGCGAACCAATCTCTACGCGAAGATGCGCAAGCACGACATGGCGCCCTAGCACCGGGCCTGCCAGCCGCCGAACCAGCCCCCACCAGACGCCAGGACCGGAAGGGCCTTGTCGGCGCGAGTGGCTCCTAAGGAGTGCGTCGCCACCTTTCAGCTGGAACAAAATCCAGGTACTCTGCTCCCATTGAGGTAGAAGGGCTGCCCATTGGGGCGAGATCGGCTTTAACGACGAAGCCCTCTCGCTGGACCAATATCGGCCCGCTCGACCGAAGCGCCGAATACACGGGAGCCGAGCATGGGGTCGACGATCACTCTGGAATATACAGACAAGATCACACCGAAGACCACCAAGCACCTCAAATGCGATCCGATCCCTGTCTCCTTCACCTACGACCTGGAGGTCGAGGAGGCCGAAGCCTCCATCGAGCGCATCATCCGGGACGAGTTCGAAAAGCAGCTCTCGACGCTGATAAACGGCCAGCTGAGGCACCTCAACACCTGGTTGGAAGAGAAGTCCGACCTGATCGACGACCTCAGCAAGCAGATCGACCAGGTGGCTCGCAACGGCATGCCCACCACACCCGCGGAGTTCGCAGCGGTTGAGAGCCTGAATGCCGCCTTGAAGAAGGTGAAGGGTCTATCGCCGGACGAGCTCAAGGCCGAGTTCAAGACGATTGTCGAGAACTGGGCGGAGAACGTGGCCGAACAGCAGGGGATCATCGCTGCCGGTCAGGCGGTGAAGAAGGCCCGCGCCACCGCGGTGAAGGGCAAGAAGGCGCGCCTTACCAAGGCGACAGTTCTCAAGGTCGTGCTGATCGTGGGCGGGATCGCAATCGGTGTGGCGGCGACGGTGGTGTCGTTCGGCGCCATGGCCGTGGTCTTTGGCGCCCTGGCGGCAACCGCCGTGTCGATCAGCGGTGTCACCGGTCTCGCGAAGTCGGTCAAGGCCTTCAAGGAAACCGGAAATTACGAGAAGCGGCTGCTGGGCAAGCTGCAAGGCGAAATCGACAGCCTGACGACGGCGCTGGGCCAGGTTCAGGAGGCCAGGGGCGGGCTGCCGAAGTATGTCACCGAGCTCGAACTGCTGATCAAGTCGCGCGCCGACGAGGTCTCCGATGCCGAATCGAAGCTGGCGCGGCCGCGCGCCCAGCTCGACATCTACCGAGCCGAGCTCAAGAAGCTGAAGGGCAATGCGGTTGTCGACGATGCCGAGGTTGCCAAGCGGGAAAAGAGCATGAGCCAGCTCGGCACCGCGATGGACAAGGTGCTTCAGGACATCGCGCAGATGCGCAAGGATATCGGCGATGCCGAACAACTGCTGGCGAAGCTGAAGGAGCTGGGCGTCAACCTGGAGGCGCTCAAGCGCGTGTCGCCGGGATCCGTGACGGCCAACATCAAGGAGCGCCTGAAGACTGCGGACGGCTGGCTGGACCTGGCCGACAATCTGGGCGGCCTCGTCGGTGCCGCCTCGGGTTTCTGAGAAGTCGTTTGCAGAGCCCTTGCGGGACGTCCTCCCCACGAGATCCGCCGAGCACTGGTCGGTTTCCCGTGCCCTTGGTGTGGAGAGGCAGGCATTGGCAGCGGAACCGAAAGGGGCCTAGCCTAGCATTGAATCTTGGCATTGAATCTTGGGTTGGAACGGCCACTGCGCCATTGGGCCATGGAACCGGAGGGCCAACTCCAGAACCAGGGTCATGATGCGTTCCTGATAGCGCGCTTGGCCGTCATACCTGCCGGCGGAGAAGCTATGGGCTTTGACGGCCCCGCTGACGGAAGCGGGTTACTGGCCTGCACCAGACCCGGCGGGGCAAGTAAGGGGTAGGCTGACGGCGGCGCGGCCCTGCGGTCACATGCAAGGATACGCCTTCAACGGCGGTCCCGTGGGTAAACCTGATCCGGCGAACCGATGAACAGCAGGACATCTCCATCCTGGATGGTGTAGGCGTCCCGTTCCCTGAACGAGATGTCCCGACCATTGCTGTGAACGTGGACGACCACGCCGGGAGCCACGTCGGCCATGGTCTTGCCGATGTCGCCGGGACCAGCCTGCCGCTCGCTCAGGACCATTCGGCCGCCCGCCGACATGAGGTCGCACAGGAATGGCGCCGCGTGGGTTGTCTCCACGGCGTCGGCAAGGAGGAAACCCCCGATCTTGGGGGGCGAGACCACCGTGTCGGCCCCGCTGAGATGCGCCAGCTTGATGTTCTCCTCCTGCTTCACGCTGGCCACGATCTTCGCCTCGGCGGAAAGGTGGCGCACCGTCAGGATCACCAGGACCGTGGTGTCGTCCCGGCCCGCGCTGACGATCACCGCCTTCGCGCGTCCGACGCAGGCCCAGGTCAGAATATCCTCGCTGGTGGCGTCCCCGAGCAGGCCGATAAAGCCCTCCTCCGCCGCGATCCGGATGCGCGCCTCGGACTCGTCTATGACGACGATCCGATCCCGCGGATGGCCCTTTGCAACGCTTTCCTCGACCGCGACGCGACCGCTGTGGCCGAAGCCGCACAGGACGATGTGACCGTGGAGGTCCTTCTGAATGCGGCTCATGCGGTAGTCCTCCACGATCCTCTGGACGACGAACTCGTAGGCCGTGCCCAGAAAGATGAACCAGATGAAGACCCGGATCGGCGTTACGGCAAAGGCATCGATCAGCCGGGCCGTGTGGCTGATCGGCACGATGTCGCCATAGCCCACAGTGGTGATGGTGATCATCGTGAAGTAGAGGATGTCTGGGAAGCTGACCTGTCCGTCGATGTTGTCCTTCAGCCCGTCGCGATCGAACCAGAAGACGGCGATGACGAGGGCGAGCAGGACCGCGACCAGAATGCCGCGGACGCACAGGGTCCTCTCCGGCGACATCCCGGACCGGACGTGGAGGATGCGTCCGCGCCGCAGGGACCGCCTGCCCGGTGGAGATCTCGAAGACGATCGGTCAACCGACTTCTGCATCGGTTCGTCCCTCGCTCGGGCTGACCCCGGACATCCGCTCAACAGTGCCCACCACCCTCATGGCTCGCGATGCCACGACGGTTCTCGCACCGGGCAAGGGCGCTCGACACCTCGGGACCGGCAATACGCAGGTCGGCGTATTCCCAACCGACGGCGCGACGGCCGCTATCCCGGCAGCATGGTTCGGACATGCTGAACGAGGGCGGCCGGATTCACGGGCTTCTGAAGGAAGACGGCGCCCTCGACCCTGGAGATCCGCTCCAGGGTCTCCTGCTCTCCTGAGCCGGAGACGAAGACAATCCCGCACACGTGCCGCTCGCGCAGGCGCTCCGCGACGTGGATACCGTCCGGTCCAGGGCCGAGGCGGATGTCGATGACCGCCGCCGCGGGCCTGACTGCCGCGGCGACCGACAGTGCTTCTTCGGCGGCGTTCGCCACACCCGACACCGGGATGCTCGCGTCTTCGAGGATCATCTCCAGGAGCATGGCGATCATGCTCTCGTCCTCGACGATCAGGACGCCGCCAGCCTCGCTCCGAACCAATTCCATCTACCTGCTGTTGCCCTTCAACGGCCCGGGTCCGGCGTCACCGTCCCGTACGCCGAGTGTAGAACGTGCGGCGCGGACTGCTAGTCGGCAAAGGGGCGGATGTCGAGTCGGCCATCTGTGATAATTGGCAGCTCAAAGCGCTTGAGAGAGAACATGATCGTTCTGCACGTCGACGACAATCCAGACGATCGCGCGATGGTGCTAAGGGGACTGACCCGAGCAATACCCGATGCAATTCTCAGGCAAGTCGGAACCTCCGAGGAACTCGACTTGGCAATTGCGGAGTCCACCCCGGACGTTTCGGTCATCGACTTTTCTCTTGGGTGGGCGAATGGCATTGAAGTCTTTAGGCGTATTCGCGACAAGCATCCGGACTGCGGGGTCGTCATGTTCACGGGGTCCTTGGGTGAGGAGGACGCCGTAGAGGTGATGAAGGCGGGGCTGGACGACTACGTCGTGAAGGATCCCTCACGGATCCCCCGGCTCGCAGCAGCGGTCACCTCGCTCGCCCGTCAGGCCGGGGAACGCCGGGCGCGGCGGCGCGCCGAGGCCCGCCACGCCGCTATCTACAGGTCCTCCGGCATCGGCATGTTCGCCTGCCGCCTTGACGGCCAGCTGCTCGCGGCGAACCCAGCGCTGCGGCGGATGCTCGAAATGACTGACGACGCGGATGTCGCGTCGCTCAACCTTTTCGATTTTCTCAATGCCGACGGGCTCCGGGCCGACGGGCTCCGGGCCGACGGGCTCCGGGGCGACGGGCTCCGGGATGCCTGGGCCGCGCATGGCGGGGTCAGCATCCAGGGGCTTGAGGTCACTTACAGCAACAGGACCAAGCGCACCGCCCTGCTCGACGCTCATGCGGTCCCCGAGGCGGATGGGGAGGTCGAGTGCGTCCTGACCGACGTCACCGCTTTGCGGGCTGCGGTCGAGCGCGGCGACGTCCTCCTGCGCGAGCTCTATCACCGCGTGTACAACAACCTTCAGGTCATCGACGCTTTCCTCATGCTCCAGGCAAGGCGCTTCGCGGACCCGGAGGTCCGGGCCGGGTTCAAGAAGGTCAGCGAGAGAATCCAGGCCCTTGCGCTGATACAGCAGCGCCTGCATCAGGGGAACGACTTCGAGTTCCTGGAGTTCACGGCATATCTTCGGGAACTCACGGAGAAGCTCGCCTTTATCCATGGCCGTCCCGAGATCCAGATCGTGGTGGACGCCGAAGTGATGCGGCTGCCCATCGACACCGCCATCCCGCTCGGGCTCATTGTCACCGAGCTGCTCATGAACGCACTCAAGCATGCCTTCCCGGGCGGCCGGGCAGGTCGCATTTCGGTGGCGCTGCACCCGGCCGGGGACGCCGCGCGGCTCGAGATCTCAGACGACGGCATCGGGGCACCGAACGATATCTACGCCCCCGGGACTCGGCAGGGCGGCGTCGGCTCGCGTGTCGTCCTGAACCTCGTGAAGCAGATCGACGCCACGGTGCTGGTCTCGACCGGCGACGGCACGTCCGTGACGGTGACGGTACCCTTGGCCTCGCCGGGAGGACCATGACACATGCGTCGCAGGGCTTTTTCGCCCCGTCCGCCGACCGGAGCGCCTGGCTGCCATGGGCTGCGGCGCTCGCCGGACTGATTGCTTCGGCCCTCTTCTGGCATGCGTTGCTGGATGCCGACCGGCACACCGCGCGAGTCGCTGCCGAAGCAAGGCTGGACGCCGCCACTCGCGCCGTCCAGGACAGCCTAAGGGAACGCACTCGGGCGCTCGCGCGCATGGCGCGCCGATGGGAGATCGAAGGGAACCGCGACCGAGCAGGATTCGATCTCGAGGCCGAAGTGCTGCGCGAGGGCTTTCCCAGCTTTCGCGCCGTCGGATGGGTCGATCCGGGCTATCACGTCCGCTGGATCCATCCTGTGCAGGGGAATGAGGCGGCGCTCGGTCTCTCCGTCAATGCCGAGCCCGTGCGCGCGGCCACATACGCGCGGGCGCGGGATACCGGCATGCCTGCGGTCACGCCGCCGATCGACTTCGTTCAGGGTGGGCGCGGCGTGCTCGACGTCGTCCCCATCAACACGCCATCCGGGAACGCGGGCTTCGTCTATGCGGCCATCGACCTTCAGGTTCTGCTGGAACGCGAGCTCAGCACCTTCGATCCCGGATACGCGCTCAGCCTGACGGCGGATGGCGCACATGCCTTCAAGATCGGCGACCCTCGCGGAGAGAAGGTCGTCCTGTCGCGCTTCGAGCACGCGGGGGTGACCTGGGCGGTCACGGTCGCGCCGCGGCTGGAGACCGCCGGACGTCCCGTGCTGCCGCATGTCGTTTTCGCGGTCAGCGCCGCCTTGTCGGTAATGCTCGGCCTCGCCATGCGGGGCCGCATGCTCGCCGCGGCCAGGGCGAGGCAGGCCGAGGAAGCGACCAAGCGGTTCCGGGAAAGCGAACGGCGTTATCGTTTCCTCGCGGAGACGGTCCCTCAGATCGTCTGGACCGCCACGCCGGAAGGCGGTCTCGATTACGTGAACCCCCAGTGGGACAGGTTCACGGGCAAGCCCCAGCAGGCGGCACACGGCGCCTCGTGGGCGCAGCACATCCATCCCGACGACCTCGAACGGACGAACCAGGCTTGGCAAAATGCGCTCCAGACCGGATGCGAGTACCAGGTCGAGCATCGCCTGCGCTCCGTGGAAGGCGCCTACCGCTGGCTTCGGACGCGAGCCGCCCCTCTCAAGGACGAGAGCGGGAATGTCCTGATGTGGATCGGAACGGCCGCGGACTTCGATGACGAGCGACGAGCGCTGGATGCGCTGCGGACCAGCGAGGCCAGCCTGCGGGCCATCGTCGACACCGCACTTGACGCCATCGTCGTGACGGACGCCGAGGGCACTGTCCGGACGTTCAACCGCGCCGCCGAGCGGCTTTTCGGCTACGGCGCGGAGGAGGTGCTGGGCCAGAACGTGAGGATGCTGATGCCCGGCGAGCACGCGCGGCGGCATGACGTCTACATGCACCGGTATCGCGAGACCGGCGAGCGCCGGATCATCGGCATCGGACGAGAGCTCGACGGGTGCCGCAAGGATGGCTCGACGTTTCCGTTCGAGGTCACCATCGCCGAATGGGACGCCGCGGGGCGCCCCATGTTCACCGCCATCATGCGGGATGTGACCGACCGCAGAAGGGCCGAAGCCGAGATCCGCGCAAGCGAGGCGCGCTTCAGGGAACTCTTCGAGACCCTGCCGGTCGGCGTTGTGATCATCGATCCTTCCGACACCTCCGTCGAAGCCTTCAATCCTTCGGCTTGCACCATGCTGGGCTATGACGCCGAGGAGTTCGGTCGAACCCGCCTGGCCGACATGGCCATCGGGATCGGCGTGGAAGCCTCTCCGATAGGACGGGAGGACTTCATCACCCTCGTACAGTCCGGGATCGACCCGAAGGCTCTGGCCCAGGGTGAAGTGCGCTACCGCCGCAAGGACGGGAGCGAGGTCGATGTCCTGGTTACCCGGCGTCCGATCCGGACGGAGGCGGGAATGCGTGTGCTCGCCATCTGGCTCGACGTGACCCAACGGCGCCAGGCCGAGCGAGCCCTGGCGGAGAGCGGACGCCTTTTGCAGTCGGTGATCGACGGCGCGGCTGACCCGATCTTCGTCAAGGACACGGAAGGCCGCTTCCTCCTGGCGAACCGGCGGACCCTGCGGCTGCTCGGCTCCCACCACGACGCCGTCATCGGGCGCCGAGACCGCGACTTCCTGCCCGCCCCTTTGGCAGACGCGGTTGAGGCCGACGATGCGCGCGTGATGGCCGAGGGCCGCGCGGTCGAATTCGAGGAGGTCATTCCAGAACAGGGAGAATCGCGAACCTTCCTCTCCGCCAAGTCCCCTCTGCCGGATGAGAACGGCAGGGTTCGCGGCATCATCGGCGTGCTGCGGGACATCACGGAGCGCAAGGCCGCCGAGGAGGAGGTTCGGCGTCTGAACCGGGACCTGGAACGCCGCGTCGACGAACGCACGCGCCAGCTTGCGGATGCCAACGCCGAACTCCAGGGCTTCGCCCATTCCGTCGCCCACGACCTTCGTGCGCCCCTACGGACCCTGCGCGGATTTAGCCAGGCGCTTGTAGAGGACTACGGCGAGCTTCTGGACGAGACCGCCCGCGATTACCTCGGCAGGATCGCGGACGGAGCGGTCCGCATGGATCACCTCATCCAGGACCTGCTGGCCTACAGCAGGATCAGCCGAGAGGAACTGGTCCTGGAGCCGCTGGAACTCGACCGTGTGGTTGTGGACGTCCTCCGACAGCTGGAAGGCACCCTGAATGGAGCCGAGGCGACCGTGCACGTCGTCAGACCTCTGCCCTGGGTGAAGGGGCACCGGGCGGTGCTGGGGCAGGTGCTGGCCAACCTGGTGTCGAATGCGGTGAAGTTCGTTGCGGCCGACACGAAGCCGGAGGTCAGGATTCGCGCCGAGAGGCGCTCCGAAGGCCATGTGCGGCTCTGGGTCAAGGACAACGGCATCGGCATTGCCCTGGAGCATCAGACGCGCATCTTCCAGGTGTTCCAGCGCCTTCACGGGATGATGCAGTACCCGGGAACGGGCATCGGGCTTGCCATCGTCCGTCGCGGCGCCGAGCGCATGGGAGGCTCTGCGGGTGTCGAATCAGAGCCCGGGGCAGGCAGCCGGTTCTGGGTGGACCTCCAGGAAGCGGAGAGCACGGATGAAAAGTGACGTGGAGCCGATCCTGCTGGTCGAGGACGATCCCAACGACCAGTTGCTGATCCGGCGGGCCTTCGCCAAGGCCAAGCTGATGAACCCGCTGCTCGTCGTTGAGGATGGTGACGCCGCGGTTGCCTACCTTGCGGGGGAAGGCGCCTACGCGGACCGCTCGGAAAACCCGCTGCCCGCCGTGATGCTTCTCGATCTCAAGCTGCCGCGGCGATCCGGGCTGGAGGTCCTGGAATGGCTGCGGTCCCAGCCCGGGAGCCTGGGACGAACACCGGTGGTCGTCCTTACGTCCTCACGCGAGAACAGTGACCTGGATCGGGCCTATGACCTCGGAGCCAACAGCTACCTCGTGAAGCCCGTCGACTTCGACGGATTGCTCGACCTGGTGCGGACAGCCGGGCTCTACTGGACGGTGCTGAACGAACGCCCGCGGAATCAGTAACCTACGCCGTCGAGGCCTCACTTGGAGCTCCACTCGGCGGAGCCCCATCCAGGACTGCAGGTGGACCGTGGGAACCCATGCGCTCGGCGCGGCGCGGGTCTTCCAAGAAGGCCGGGACGCCCTGGCACGAGGTTCGGACGATCGTCACAGCCGTCCATGTCCCCTCAGCCTCCTGGCGGGCTCAAGTCCCCGCCCAGTCCTTTGGGATCCGGTCAGGAGAGGTCATGGGGTTGCAGCTCGCCCGGCTCGTGGCGTGCGCTTCGCGTTTTGGATGGGGCCGCGCGACCACCGGCCACTTCCGGCCGGCGCGGGGCCCAATCTCCGTCATGACGCGATGGGGCGCGGCAGGACGCCGCGCCCCTTCTTGTCAGCCTCGGACCTAGACGTCGGTACGGTCGACGCGGGTGCGGGCGACGCCTTCGGTCCGGTCGTCCTCGACCTCGACCTCGGTGCGTCGCACGGTGTCGGAGACGGTTTGCGCCCGCTCCTCCACGTCCTTGCGGATCACCAGCTCCTCGCGCACGCGTGCATCCTTCGAGACCACCGCCTCCTCGTCGGTTTCCGTCACCTCGATCGTGCGCTCTCGGAACGCATCGGCGGGGATCTCGCCGGCCGGCAGGTCCACTGCGCGCCGCTCCACCGAGACCGTCTCGTTGCGCAGCGCCACGGACTCGGTGACCGGCGTCTCGACGACGTAGCTGCGGACGCGCACGCCGCCACGCTCCACCGCGCGCTTGCCAACGCGCAGTTCCTCCTCGACGATCGGGATGACCTCCTCGCCCTCGCCGCGAACGGTGTCCGCGCGAGCACTGCCGGCAATGCCGCCGTCCGCGACAGTTCGGGTGGTCGCGGTGCCGTCGGTCAGGCCGGCATCAACATCGCGGAGCTGCCCGGCCGCGGCAGACAGGCCTTCCTCCACGTTCACGGGGCCATAGTCGTCCATGATCGCCTCGGCCCGATCCAGGTCGGCTTCGGCGACGGATCCCACCAGAAGCGCGTTGCCGCCCGCGAGTGCCTGGCGGTAGGTACGCGCGTCGTCGCTCGGCACGTTGCGCGCGGTGAGCCGCTCCTCGACAGAAGCGTCGGACGCGGTGAAAACCTCCGCGTCCGTCAGCGCCACGCCCTCTTGGGCCAGCCGCTCGCGAACCTGTCCGATCGTATCGCGGTCGCGAAAACAGGTCACCATGGTCAGCATGTCGTCGTCTCCTCAGATGTTGATCAGGCGGCGCCGCAGAGCGCTTCGGCGCGCTCGTAGGGCAGGTTCAGACGGGCGGCTAGGAACTGCAGATACGGGCGCTCGCCCGTGATCTCGCCGACCGCGGGCGGGTTCGCCTGCGAAATCGGCCATTCCGTTCCGTCCTGTCCGGATGTACCGACCCATGCAAACCGAAGAGGATCCGATACGTTCCACTCCAATTTCCGCGCTTGATGATCAATATCGAAACTGATTGCAGTTACGCGGTTGCATATAGAAGAACATCCGAAACATTAGAAGGCGGATTCGTTTCAGAAATTGCTCACCGGGCAGATCATATTTCGGCGAGGTTTTGGTCGCAAATCTGCGGATACCTATGCTTTCGCATATAACAACGCTGATCCTGATGACATTTCGATTAGAACGGGAACGCAATCCCAACGATCCGGTTTGCGGGGCGGGCGTGCTCGCCAGCTCCACGAGAAGCGCCGGATTCAGCGGAAGGGATTCTTCGCATGCTCCACAAAGCGGCGGTCTACGGAACACGAAATGCCGGCGCGTCCACGGTGCAAGGGGCGGGGCACGGCGTCACCGTCACGACCGGCACGCACCGCCGGGTCTCCTGGGGTGCGCTGTTCGCGGGCGTCGTACTCGCACTCGCCCTGCAACTTCTGCTGAGCCTGCTGGGTGTCGGCGTGGGGCTGTCGACGATCGACCCCACTCAGGCGGGCGGCACGCCGGCCGCATCGAGCCTGGGGATTGGGGCCGGCATCTGGTGGACCCTCAGCTACATGGTCTCGCTCGCGGCCGGCGGATACGTCGCGGCGCGGCTTGCCGGGGTTGTGGTGAAGGGCGATGGTATGATCCACGGTGTGCTCACATGGGCACTCGCGCTGATGGTCAGCGCCTACCTCCTGACCAGCGCGCTCGGCACCGTGGCCAGCCGCACCGCCGGCATGCTCGGCAGCGTGGCGGGCACTGCCACCGAGGCGCTCCAGCAGGCGGCCCCCCAGGCCACCTCCGCTCTGCCCTCGGCCGACCGGTTGCGCACCCTGGCGGGCGACCTGCTGCGCCCGGGCGACCAGCCGCAGGGCGGCGACGCGCAGTCCCGCATGATGGACGCCCTGGGCCGCATTGTGACGGGCGGTGCCGGAGCCCAGCAGGCACGCGAGGAGGCGATCACCGTGATCGCCGAGCAGGCCCGTGTCGGGCGCGACGTGGCGGCCCAGCGCGTGCAGCAGGTCGAGGACCAGGTCAGGCAGCTCCGCGGGCAGGCCGCCGGGGCGGCAGGGGCGACCACCGATACGCTGTCCGCGGCCGGCATTGGCGGGTTCGTCGCCCTGGTCCTCGGCGCGCTGGCGGCACTCTTTGGCGGGCGCGCCGGCACCAGGAATCCGGAGGACGTCGTCCGGCAGTGACCAGCGATTTAGCGAGACCGGGCGTCCATGACGTAGACCGTCCGGCGGACCTCCCCGGTGCTGCCTGGCAGCGTGTCCTCGTCCAGGTATGGCGAAGTTCCGGGGAGAAGGGTCTCTGGGTGGCGGCAGCGGGGGTCGCGTTCTTCGCCTTCCTCGCCCTGGTGCCTGCGCTCGGGCTCGTCGTGCAGGCGCACGGGTTGCTGGCCGGACCCGAGGCCGTCTCCAGCGAGGTCGGGGAGCTCGGCGGCTTTCTGCCTGACGAGGCGATGCGGGCACTTCTGGGCCAGCTGATGGGCAAGGCGGCCGACGCGGGCGCGGGCTTCGGCTGGGGCATCGCCGGCAGCTTGACGCTGTTCTTCTGGAGCCTTCTGTTCGCCATGCGCGCGCTGATGGCGGCGCTCAATCACGCCTACCGGGAGACGGAGCGCCGGGGCTTCCTCGCTCTGAACGGCCGCGCAATCCTACTGGGGCTCTGCGGTCTCGGGCTGGCGGTGGGCTCGACCGCGCTCCTGTCGGGAGACCCCGCCGCGCTCGCGTCGGACCCTGGCTGGAGCCGGATCGCCCGGATCGCGCGCTGGCCGTTCGTGGCGATGATCGTCGCGCTGGCTCTTGCCGTCTTCTACCGCCTCGGCCCGTGCCGGACCCCGCCGAAATGGCGATGGGTGATCTGGGGCGCTGTGACAGGGGCATTCCTGTGGGTCCTGGCTTCCTACAGCTTCTCCATCTACGTCAAGCAGTTCGCTCGCTATGAGGCGGCCTACGGACTGGCCGGCGCAGTCCTGACGCTGATGCTGTGGCTGTACCTGCTCGCCTATGCCGTGTTGCTGGGCGCGGCGCTGAACGCCGCCACGGAACGGCAGACACGGCTCGACACGACGGTGAGCGCGCAGAGATCCTCCAGAGAGTAACAAAGCCGGTCGCCGGAACCATGTGGCCGGGCGCAATCGGGCGGCGTGGCTCGTATAGGCAGATCCGATCAGGCGTTTGCGGGTTAGGCGTTGCAGACGTGCAGCCAGCGAAAACGAGCGAAGGCACGTCGTGGCTGGATGCGAGACGTCCTGGCGCAGGATGCCCTGGATCGCGTCGATGCGGCGTCTGTCGATGGTGCAGGATTCATGCGCCGGAGGCGCTGCGACCAGACCGCCCCAACGGGGATCTGGTAGACGGACGCTCGAACCCGCATTCGCGTGGACGGGCCAGGGCCCCCCTCCCAGCCGAGCCTCATCGCATCGACGTCTCCGAGAATGGTCAGGAGGCGCTGCGGGATTCGGACGCGCCGGCCTCCCGCCCCGTGTCCGGACACACGAACGGCCGGAACTCGACCCGGCGGTCGAGCGCGTCGGAGGCATCGTCGGCCCCGGTGCCCACGAGGTTCTCCGTGGAGCCCGCCCCCCGGGTCGTCGCCTCCTCTCCAACCGAGAGGACATGCTTGGCGAGGCCGACCCTCACCGTTTCCGCCCGGGCGTGCGACAGTTTCTCGTTAAGCGCGAGCGGCCCGGTGGGGCTGGTATGTCCGACCAGCTCCAGGCACTTACCCGACGGCTCGGTGCGCCGCGCAATCTGGCGCAGCCACATGTCATAGCGGCCGCCTGACGCGGGATCATGCCAGTACGCCGTGGAACTCGGCTTGAACAGCATCTTCATCGCCAGGCGCTCGTGGCGCAGCCCGAAGTCCACGAGTTCGGAGAAGGCCGCCTCCGCGTCGCCGGGCCGCCCGAGCTTGCCGTATACGAGATGGAGGCCGTTCAGGACGTCGAGCTGATCGCCCCCTGGCAGACGACGCGAGGACTGAAACAGCTCCAGCGCCTCCTCGTACTGGCCGCCCTCGTAGGCCTGCACGCCGTCGGCGGCCAGCGCGGCGGCCAAGATCCCGTCCAGGTAGGCGGGGTCCACGGGCGCCCCCACTTTCGAGAGACAGGTGCGCAGGTAGCCCTGGGTCCTGGCGTCCACCAGCCAAGCCGGGCTGTCCCGGAAGAAGGCCGTGGGCGTCTGATCGACCGTGTCGGGCCGCGCCCAGGCCATGCCGTGCCCGACGACCATTCCGCTCCGCAGATCGGCGAGGGAGAACCAGATCCGGTAGGCCTCCGGAATACCCGGCGCAAGGCCGCTGCGGCCGACGCCCCGCACGCTTCCGACCAGAACCAGCGGCGCTTGGTTCAAGGCCGCAGTGTCCAGCGGCCGCAACTCGTACTCGTGCTGCCGGTCCTCAACGTAGGCGGCCAGGCTCCGCTGCATGGACCGGGTGGCGCCGGTCTGTCCGCCGGTGGCTCCGTCCACGAGCGGATCGATGACCAGCAGCCGCCGCTCCCGCCCGGTTCGCACGGCGGGCGGAACGCTTGCGAAGAGGTCCATCGCAGCGCGCTGCACCGCCTGATCCAGGGACAGGGCCTCGTCCGGCGCAGGTGGCAGGACGGGATCAGCTGGCACCGGAAGGCCGGCGGGAACGACTGCCGCCGCCCGGGGTCCGGTAGCCGGAGCCTGGACGACATCGGAGGCCCCATTCGTCGCCCCTGGTCGATCGCCGGCCGGCACGGCCGTTGTCGCATCGGGGTGCGAGGCGCAGCCGGATACTGCGACGATCAGCACGAACGCCGCCAAGCGGACGGCACGCCTGCCCAGCATCCGACGCGCGTGCGTGGCACCCGTCTGCGAAACGGGTCGAAGAACGATGGTCATGCGCGGGGTCTCCCTGGTTTGCAGCGAGGACGTCGCGGTCGGGATGTGCGTTTGCTCCCGCATGCCGCTGTCCGCCAGGTATGCATCTGGCCGTGCTCGAGCCCGACGGCCTTGGCAGGGACCGTCAGGCTGTTGCCGTCCCGGATCAGGAGCCCGCGGCCACTCACGCCGAAGCTGTCGAGCTGCATGAGCACGGTTCATGTGCGGGTCAGCCGCGGACGTGTCCATGATGTCCGGGACCGCGGCGAACGACGGCACGCCCGCATCGGAGCCGTCGCCCTGACCGGCTGTTCCGCGCCAGGGGCACTGGCCGACGTCATGGTCGCGATCGGAATGCAGCATTCTGACATCCTGTCGCAAGCGCCCGGAAACGTTCGGCCGCGTCGCTCGGTCTCGGTCCCGACCGGAAGCTCCTGTGGCGAACCACCTGCGATCGCATACGAATCCGGCAAGCGTTTCGGATGCGGATCGCGGCCGAGAACAGGCACACCTAGACCGAATGGCCTGGACTATCCGCCCGATCGCGCAGCTGCTGGCATCGAGCTGTCGGCAAGCGCCCCAGCTCCCGAGACCAACAGGCACGCTGGACGAGCCCACTGGTCCTGTGACCAGCGCGGCGACTCCCAAAGGGTCCAAGCCAGCCGGCACGATCAGTCGATCCCGCGCGTGCGCCAGGGCTTGGCTGCCGGAGGTGTCTCAACACCCCCATATGCTGAGGCGGGCGAGCAGCGGAATCCCTGTCGCGGCGTCGGGCGGCATTTCACGCGCCCGGGATGGCGTGGACGGGATGGCGTGGACGGGGCGGCGCCTGTCGATGGAATGGCAGGCGCCGCGTGGCCAGAACCGATCGGTCAGGCATCGGATCATGGCGGAAGCTCCTGGCCGAGGCTCTCAGCCGCGGACCCTGTCATGCTCCCTCGTCCTCGGAATCTGGGCCAAGCGCCGCCCGATATGCCCACTCCGGATCCAGACCATCATCCATCGGACTGCGCGCCGCACGAGGTTCCCGTAGACGGTTGCCCTCGAAGCCAGGTAATCGATCCGTAGACGCTTGGCCTCGATCTTGTGGCGATCGTAGTCGATCTTCATCGCGGACCTCCCCGATTCTGACGAGACCCCGGGTATCATTGCCCGGTTTTGCGACCCTATGCCCTGAGCACCGAGAAAGATGTGAATTAACCCACGGCTGGTCGGTTGCAGCCCCCCGGTGGGCCCAGAACCCTCCGGGATGAATGCGGCGGTCGTCCCGGACACGTGCCGCGATGGTGGCGGCCCTCACCCGGGCCGAGATCTCTCGGATCGCCGGCTCGCTGCCGTGACGCGGAGCGCTCGGCCCCGGCGAGCAGGCGACCCGCACCGTCGGCGCCGGACCGGCCGCGGCGGCGGGCGGTGCGGGTCTGGTCGCTCGCCAGCGCCTCGGAGCACCGGACGATGCCGACGCCTGCAAGCATCGCTTGCGCGACGGCCAGCGGAGGCATGGGAAGCGTTGGTAGCGCGACGTCTTCGGGGAGGAGGCGGAACTGGACTGCCCTGGGCTCCCTGCAGCCCTGCTCGCGACGCCCTATCCGATGCCCTTGGTGCGGACACGATCCCGGGCGAGGGCAATTCCCGTCATACTTGTCACTCCCGGCCTTTGCATCCGGCTCCGACAATGTCGCGTGACGGACAACGAGGTGCGGTGGCGAAATGGTGCATGCGATGATGCCGCCGACCGCCGTCCCGCTGCTGCAGCGATACAGCCGTGAGTCGCCGAGACAGCAGAACGAGCCACGCCGGCGACTGGCGGTCGCCGGCACTTCGCATGTCGGCAACGCGGCGGTTGAAACGCCCTGGGCTTTAACAAGGTAACCGGAGACGCAGAGATGAGCATTACGCCCTATCGCTGGGTGATCGTCGCGTCGGGCGGCCTCCTGGGCTGCGTCGCGATGGGTGCGATGTTTTCGCTGCCGGTGCTCCTCACGCCCATCGCGCGGACCACTGGATGGTCCTTGACCGGCGTATCGACGGCGATGACCTTCGCGTTCGTCGCCATGGCGCTGGGCAGCATGGCCTGGGGAAGCCTGTCGGACCGCTTCGGCCCCCGTCTCGTCGTGCTGACCGGGTCCATCCTGTTGGCCACAGGCCTGGCGCTCGCGAGCCGCGCGACCTCGCTCGTCCAGTTCCAGCTCCTCTTCGGCATTGTCGTCGGCGGCGCCACCGCGGCCATTTTCGCGCCCATGATGGCCTGCGTGACGGGCTGGTTCGATACGCAACGCAGTCTCGCTGTGTCACTCGTCTCCGCCGGCATGGGCATGGCACCCATGACCATGTCACCGCTGGTCGCGTGGCTCGTCACGATCCACGACTGGCGAACGACCCTGTTGATCGTCGCCGCGATCGTGACGGTCGTCATGGTCCCCGTTGCATTCCTGGTGCGCCGCCCGCCTGCGGTGCCGGGCGAGACCGCCGCGCCCGTCGGCGACGGCCCGCAGGCAGGCATGTCCATGGCCCAAGCGCTACGCTCGCCGCAGTTCACCATCCTGCTGCTCACAAGCTTCTTCTGCTGCGCCACCCACTCGGGTCCGATCTTCCATACGGTGAGCTATGCCGTGAGCTGCGGCATCCCGCTGATCGCCGCCGTCTCGATCTACAGCCTCGAAGGGCTCGCCGGCCTGGGCGGCCGCGTCGCCTTCGGCATCTTGGGCGACCGTTTCGGCGCCAAGCGCGTGCTGGTCCTTGGCCTGCTGGTACAAGCCTTCGGCGCGTTGTCCTACACCGCCGTGCGCGAGCTCGGCGCCTTTTACGCGGTCGCTGCCCTGTTCGGCTTCGTCTACGCGGGCGTCATGCCCCTCTACGCTGTCATCGCGCGCGAGAACTTTCCGCTGCGGATGATGGGCACCGTGATCGGCGGGACGGCGATGGCGGGCGGACTTGGCATGGCGACAGGACCGATCGCGGGCGGCCTGATCTACGACGCCTTCGCCAACTACGCCTGGCTCTTCGTCGGGTCCTTCGCCCTCGGTGTCGGCGCCTTCCTGATCATGCTGACCTTCAGACCTTTCCCGAAGGAACGGTCAGCGCCCGCGGTCGCCTGACGTTGGGCGGAACGGATCATCAAGATCGGCCCGCCCCGCAACCGCGCTTTCGCGGCATGCCCGGAACTCTGCCGGGCTCGCATCGAATGATCGCCGAGGAGCGTCGCGGGCGATAAGTTCCTCGCTGTTGCTCTTTCGGCAAAGCGATCGGGAAGAGGCGAGATGCGCATACAGGACTGCTACAACTTCCACGATTTCCGGCGCATGGCCAGGCGCCGCCTGCCGGGACCGATCTTCAACTACATCGACGGCGCCGCGGACGACGAGACGACCTACCGCCGCAACACCGCCGCCTTCGAGAGTTGCGACCTCGTCCCGAATGTGCTGCGCGGCGTGAGCGAAGTCGACATGTCGGTGACGGTGATGGGCCAGAAGCTTGCCATGCCGGTCTACTGCTCGCCGACCGCGCTGCAGCGGCTGTTCCATCACCAGGGCGAGCGGGCCGTCGCCGCAGCCGCCGCCAAATACGGCACGATGTTCGGCGTGTCGTCGCTGGGCACCGTAAGCCTGGAGGAGGCGCGGCAGATCAGCAGCGGCCCGCAGGTCTACCAGTTCTACTTCCACAAGGACCGCGGGCTGAACCGCGAGATGATGGCGCGCGCCAAGCGGGCCGGCATCGAGGTCATGATGCTGACGGTCGACAGCATCACCGGCGGCAACCGCGAGCGCGACAAGCGCACCGGCTTCGCCATCCCGTTCAGGCTGAACCTGGCCGGCATCACGCAGTTCGCGATCAAGCCCTCCTGGGCGATCAACTATCTCACCCATGAGTCCTTCAAGCTTCCACAGCTGGAAAGCCACGTCGACATGGGACGCGGCGCCATATCGATCAGCCGGTACTTCACCGAGATGCTGGACCCTGCCCTGTCGTGGGACGACGTGGCCGAAATGGTGCAGGAATGGGGCGGCCAGTTCTGCCTGAAGGGCGTCATGTCCGCGGCTGACGCCGAGCGGGCCGCCGAGATCGGCTGCACGGGCGTCGTGCTCTCGAACCATGGTGGACGTCAGCTCGACGGGTCGCGCTCGGCCTTCGACCAGCTTGCAGAGGTCGTGGATGCGGTCGGGGACCGGATCGACGTCATCATGGACGGCGGTGTTCAACGCGGTACGCACGTGCTCAAGGCGCTCTCGCTCGGCGCGAAGGCGGTCGGCGTCGGGCGGTATTACCTGTTTCCCCTCGCCGCCGCGGGGCAGGCCGGTGTCGAGCGGGCACTGGAGCTCATGAAGATCGAGATCGAGCGGGACATGAGACTCATGGGATGCACGAAGATCAGCCAACTGAACCGGACGAACCTGCGCTTCAGATGACGCCGGGCTGTGGTCACCCCTCGCCGGACGCAGCCTTGGCGATCGCAGCGTCGAACACGTGTCTCGGCCGCCTTGCCGATGTTCCGTGGAAGTCGATCAGGGGGCGCCGCTCATCGTGTAGGGGTCAGCCCGGTCCATGACCAGGCGCGTGCGCCACGCGAGAAGCTCGGCATCGGCCGCGATCTCGCGGATCGCCGGCTCGTTGTCGGGGCGCGCGAGGCGCTTCGTTCCGCTGCCCCCAGACCAGCGCCGCATAGCCGAGGTCGGTGACCTCCTGCGGGCCCGCGCGCCAGACCTCGCAGGCGTTCCGCGTCCACTGACCGGCTGCGGAACGCGGCATCGTGACTGATGCGGAAGAGGATCCCGGAGAGATTCATGAACGGCACGCTGGTCGGCCAGCCGTCGACGCTCCGTCCTCGCGGCCTGTGGCGCGGAATATGACGGACGGCCGCTCCCGCCGTTCCGGCCGCCCGGTTGAGGGCTCGGTCGAACTCGCGGCCGTTCAAGATGCCGAGGAGACGTCCGCCACAATCTCAAGCAGGCACTGTTGCTCTGGAAGGTGGACCATCATCGGGGCAGTCATGATATTTCATTCCGGTTCACTGCATAGTTATGAATTGTCCGTGCGCCGGCCGGCGCGCTGTTCCCGGACCATCGTTCCTGCGGCCGGCCCTGATGGAACGTCCTCGGTGACGCCGAGCATGGTCTGACGATGCGAATTCTGATCGTCGAGGACCACTTCCTCGTCTCGGAAGCCCTGCGGCTGACCCTGGTCGAGGCCGGTCACATTGTCGTTGCCGTCGCGTCCGAGGCGTCCGAGGCGGTTCGTCTGGCCGCCGAACATAGCCCCGATCTGGCGCTCGTCGACATCCAGCTCGCGCAAGGGAGCAATGGAATCGACGCCGCCAGGGCTATGGAACAGGACTTTGCCGTGCCCTGCTTCTTCGTCACCAGCAATCCGGAAGCCGCACGGCTGGCTGGCAGGGTTGGCTTGGGCTGCCTGACAAAGCCGTATACGGCGGAGGAGGTTCGCGCCGCGGTCCAAGCAGCCGAGAAAATCCTCAATGGCGGCGAAGTGGACGCAAGAGGCGGCTTCGAATTGTACTGAACGGGCGGCAGCGACGCGGGTCAGTTCATGTCGAAGTCCTCGGCCTCATGAGCCTCGGCTACCGGGATGATGATCGGCTTGTCGTTGAACATGCCGTGCACGGGCGTACAAACGAAGTACCGTGACTGTCGCGCATCCAGGAAGATGGCGAACACGTCGTCATCATGATACGGGTCCGGGCGCCCGACCTCGGCGATACGCGTCGTTCCACCCTGGATGAAGGCAATACGCCATATCCTTCGTGGATCGAGCTTTCCAAGCTGGCTTTCCACGTTACCGCGAACCAAGCGGTAGAGCTCGGCCTGCGCCTGCACGTCGTTCGTGTGCGGGACGAAGAACCTCATCAATCCTCCGACTTGTCGGGGCTCCGACATACGCACGGCAATCACCATTTGCTAAGCTCCTCTCGGCATCATGAGGCGCAGCTTTGACGATCCGCTTTCAAAGCGGCATGGTCGGCGCGTCGTGTGTATGCATTATGCAGCTCAGGCAACAGCCTGCATGCCGGATTGTCACCCGGGGCTACCAACCTGGATTCCGTCTGATCGCCTGAGTAGGTGCCGGACCATGGCGGAGGCTCCTAACCGAGGCTTCCAGCCGTGGACGCAGTTATGGTCCCTCGTGCTTGGGATCCGGACCAGGCGCCGCCCGATATGGCCGCTCCGGAACCGGATCATCATCCGTCGGCCCGCGCGCCGCACGAGGATCCCATAGACGGTGCCCCTCTCCTGCTGCAGTGACGCCGCGGAACGGAGCTTCCACAAGGCTCCGCTTTCCCGTCAGTCTGCATGGAGAGAGCGGCCGGTTGGTCCGGACGGTCCCCGGCACCTTCGAAAGCGGTTTCGGACGGTCACTGAGGCCGGTGCTGCGCCTTGGCATCACCGGCGATGTGAGCGGCGAGTTCACGAAGGACCAAGGCCACGCCCGTCGCTCCATAGGTGTCCACGAGGCGCGGGATGATTTCGAGCATGAATGCCGCAAGCAACGCGTGCTCCGAAACGCCCGCCGCATGACAGGCCGCGGTCGCGGCCCGAACCCGCGTCAGAGCCTCCGTCAGACCGGGCGTGGTGGTTTCGGGGTCGTCGCCCCCATTTCCGAAATGGTCGATGCTTGGCAGACGCATTGCCATAGGTGAACTCCAAATGTGAGGCGCAATGGACTGTGACCGCTGTCAGTGGAGCACACGCCCGAGAGTCCACCGGAAGACCTCGGTATACGCGTCGGGCAGCGGAACATCGGGGTGATGGAAGCGGTGAATGAACAGGGCAGCCTCGAACGCATGCCGATCCGGCACTCCACCTGCCCTCATCTCATCAAACGCGCGTTCGACGGCGGCGCGGCAGCACATTGTGAGTCTCCGTGTCGGAACGCGAGGCTCTGTTCCTGGGATGTGCACTGCGAGGTGCCGCAGATCCTGCGGAGACGGCCTTGCTGAGCGGCGTCCAGGTCAGTGACGCACTTCCTGATCCAGACGCAGCGGGCGCGCACTCAGCGGCGGCGCTCCCCGGCCTTGGGGCCCGCCAAGCCCTGCGATATGGGACAGGCAACTGCCCCCGGATCCGAGCCATGACCAGCCGCTTGAGCTCGTTGGGAATCCTCGAAGGCACGCGCCATCGCACCACGAGGTCCGCGGCGATGCTTTCGGCCGCGATCTCGCGTCCATTTTCATAGCGATGCTGGTCCGACTCGCTCCAGCCGTCAGCCACGCGGTAATCGAAGGGACGCCCGGCAACAGCCTCCTGGAACCCCTGAAAGAACTTGGGATGGCGCAGGATGACCTTTGCCTGCCGCCACGAACGTGCAAGGCGGAACGCATCATTCATCACGCGGGATCCAGGTCGATTACGCAGGCTTCGCCATCCGCTGTTCCCGCCGCCAGGAACGTGCCGTCGGCCGACCAGGCAAGGGCCTCCACGGCGCCGCCGCCGGGCGGGCGCAGGAGGAGCTCGGCGCTCGCGTCGAGCGCCGCGGCGACGACGGCGCCGTCATCGAAGCCTGCGGCGAGCACAGGCAGGCGCGGGTGCCAGGCCACGCGAGTGACAAGGGCCTTCTCACGTGCGGCTAGAACGACGGGCTGCCGGCCCGACGGCCCTCTCCCGGAGAAGGACCACAGGATTGCCCCTTGGCTGCCGGAGGTCGCCAGCAGGCCCGACCGGCAGCTCCAGTCCATGGAGCGCACCTTGGCCGTATAGCCTCCCATGCGGACCTCCGCCGACTTGCCACCCAGCGGCCATCCGTGCAGCTCTCGCTCTTGCATGGATGTCATGAGCCATGCACCGTCGGGGCTCCAGCTGACGCCGATGTGCGATCCCGGGAAGGCGAGATCAACGGGCACTCCGTCGATGCCGCTACACCACCGCAGCGTCACACCACCGTAATGGGCGATCGCCAGCCGCTTGCCCTTGGGATTGAAGGCGATGCCCGCGACGGTGCTCGGATGCTCGGCCGCAGCGCCCAGCAGGACGCCCTGGCGGTCATAGAGGCGAACCTCCCGGTCGGCAGCAATC
This sequence comes from Arenibaculum pallidiluteum, assembly GCF_017355985.1. Taxonomy (GTDB): domain Bacteria; phylum Pseudomonadota; class Alphaproteobacteria; order Azospirillales; family Azospirillaceae; genus Arenibaculum; species Arenibaculum pallidiluteum. The sequence goes on along the minus strand of NZ_JAFIQU010000012.1, from coordinate 70,184 downwards.
GCCCGGAACTCGGTCACAGGGCTGACGGCAAGTTCCTCGATCCAGCAGCCCGGGAATGATGCCAGCTCAATGACACTGCCATCCGCCTCGATGCGCAGTGCGCGCCCGTCGTCCCCACCCGACAGAAATGCGCCCGGTCCGGTCTCGGCAACCAGCCGCAGCACGGCGCCGTGGTGGAGCGAAACCGTAGCGAGAGACGTGAAGCCGTCCGCCCGTGAGCCCAGGCGCACGGTCCCGTCGCCGAGCGCGAATGCGACGGTGCTTGCACCGCGGTCAAAGGCCAGGGCCGTCACGGGTGCGTCGAAGGTATGGACGGCAGGCCGGCTTCGCGGCACCTGGAGCATCGTCGCATCAGGCCGCGCAGGCATCGAACCCGGCCCGGAGTATTGCCGCATCGAGATTGCGGCCGATCAGGACGAAGCGGCTGATCCGCGGCTCGCCATCTCCCCAGCGCGGCAGGTTGGTGCTGTCCGCCAGCATATGGACACCCTGCACGACCGTCTTGCGGTCCGAGCCGGCGAAGGCCAGGATCCCCTTGAAGCGCAGGATGTCTGCACCTTGCTCGATCAGAAGGCGGCGCATCCACAGGTCGAAGCGCTCGGGTTCGAGAGGGCGCCCACTGGTCAAGGAAACGCTGCCGATCGCCTGGTCGTGCTCGTGGTCGTCCTCGGACAGGAATTCCGGCTCCATCTCCAGGATTCGTCGGAGGTCAAAGCCGCCGCGGCCAAGCACCTGATCGATCGGGACGGAGCATCGCTCGGTCCGGTGGATCGTCGCGAACGGGTTCATCGCGCGGATGCGTGCCTCGACGGCACCAAGCATGTCCGCGTCCACCAGATCGGTTTTGTTGAGGAGGATCACGTCGGCGAACGCGACCTGCTCCTGCGCCTCGTGACTGTCCTCCAGACGGCTCAGGAGATGCTTGGCATCCGCCACCGTCACGATGCTGTCGAGCTTCGCGCGACCGGCCACGTCATCGTCGACGAAGAAGGTCTGCGCGACGGGCGCCGGATCGGCCAGGCCAGTGGTTTCGATCAGGATTCCGTCGAGATCGCCCTTGCGCTTCAGGAGCCCGCCGATGATGCGGATCAGGTCGCCGCGCACGGTGCAACAGATGCAACCGTTGTTCATCTCGAAGACCTCCTCGCGCGCGCCGACGACGAGATCGTTGTCGATGCCGATCTCCCCGAACTCGTTTACGACCACGGCGTAGCGCAGGCCGTGGCTCTCGGAGAGGATGCGGTTCAACAGCGTGGTCTTTCCGGCTCCGAGATAGCCGGTCAGGACTGTGACGGGGATCTTGTCCATGGTCGTTCCTCTCATTCGCCGGCGAGCGCGCCCGCGATTTGGCGGGCGTTCTGGCGGATCATCTCGACATAGGTCGCGGCTGGGCCGCCGGGCGCCGACAGCGCGTCGGAGTAGAGCGTGCCGCCCACCTTGGCCCCGCTCTCGCGAGCAATCTGCTCGATCAGGCGGGGATCAGTGATGTTCTCGATGAAGACGGCGCGCACGCGCTCCTTTCGAACCTGACGGATCAGCCGCGCAACCTCGCCGGCCGAAGGCTCCGCCTCGGTGCTGAAGCCCACGGGGGCCAGGAAGGTGATGCGGTAATCGCGGGCGAAGTAACCGAAGGCGTCGTGCGAAGTCAGCACCTTGAGACGGTCGGCCGGCACGGCGGCAAATGTCCTCCGGACCCCGGCATCCAGTCGGTCGAGTTCCTCCCGGTAGGCCGCGGCCCGGGCGCGGAACACCTCCGCGCGCAGCGGCGCTGCCTGGATCAGCCCCGACAGGATGTTGTCGACGTAGATCATGGCGTTCAAGATCGAGTGCCAGGCGTGCGGATCCGCACCACCATGGCCGTGACCATGCCCGTGGTTCTCGTCCTCGGAGATCGGCTTAACCCGGGCGCTCGCCGTGACCACGCGAGCCTTCGTGCCCGAGGCGCGGATGAGCCGATCCATCCAGCCCTCGAAGCCCAGGCCGTTGACCACGACGAGGTCGGCGCCTGCGACGGCGCGGGCGTCGGCGGGGCTAGGCTCGTAGACATGCGCGTCCTGGTCAGGGCCGACCAGCGTTGTGACGCTCACCTCCTCGCCGCCGACCTGGCGCACCATGTCGTCCAGGATGCTGAAGCTGGCAACCACCTTCAGTGGCTCTGCGGCGACAGGCGTTGCGGCCGCGAGGCCGAGGACCAGCAGAAGGCGCCTCAACATGGGGTCTCCATGGTTCGTCAGGATTCCAGGTGCCGGGCGGGCAGCAGCGCGGCCCGGAAGCTGCCGCGCGTCCCGAGCAGGACGGACGCGCAGTAGAGCGTCCCGGCCGCGAGCACGATGGACGGTCCCGAGGGGAGGTCGAAATGGAACGAGACGAGCAATCCGCAGTAGCCCGCGGCCAGGGCCATGCCCGAGGCGACGACCGAGGCCGGCCAGACGCCGTCGGCCCAGAACCGCGCTGCCGCCGCCGGCAGCATCATCAGGCCGACGGCCATCAGCGTGCCCAGCGCCTGAAACCCGCCGACCAGGTTAAGCACGACGAGAACCAGGAAGGTCAGGTGGTAGCGGCCCCCATGGCCGCCAACCGCACGCAGGAAGCCGGGATCGAAGCACTCGACAACCAGGGGCCGGTAGATCCAGGCGAGGCCCAATAGGGTCGTGGTAGCGATGCCGGCGACCACCGCGAGCGCGTGATCGTCGACCGCCAGCACGGTGCCGAAGAGCACGTGCATGAGGTCGACGTTTCCGCCCCGGGTCGAGACGATCAGCACGCCCAAAGCGAGCGAGATCAGGTAGAAGGCCGCGAAGCTCGCGTCCTCGCGCAGCGGCGTGATCCGGCTGACCACGCCGGCGAGGCCTGCGACCGCCAGCCCTGCGGCGAGGCCGCCAAGCCCCATGACCGGCAGCGACAGCCCGGCCAGCAGGTAGCCGACCGCAGCCCCGGGCAGGACGGCGTGGGCAAGCGCGTCGCCCATCAGTGCCATCCGCCGTAGAATCAGCAGCACACCCACGGGACCGCAGCCGAGTGCCAGCGCCAGGACAGCCACCAGCGCCCGGCGCATGAAGGTGAAGTCGGCGAATGGCCCGATCAGCCATCCATAGAGATCCGTCATGCGGATCGCCTCCGGCATACGGCGGCGCGGTCGTCCCAGGCTTCCGACATGGTCCGCGCCCGCGCCAAGTTCGCGGGCGTCAGGACCTCGCGTGTCGGTCCCCAGGCGACCGGCTCGCGAGCGAGCAGCAGCGTCTCGGGAAAATGGGCACGCACTTGGTCAAGGTCGTGGAGCACCGCCAGCACCGTCCGGCGCTCGGCGGCCCAGCGGGCCACGATGCGCAGCAGGTCCTCGGTCGTCCTGGCATCGATCGCGGTAAAGGGCTCGTCCAGCAGGATGAGCCGGGCGTCCTGGAGCAGCATGCGGGCAAACAGGACCCGCTGGAACTGGCCGGCGGACAGGCTGCGGATCGGCCGGCGCGAGAAGCCATCGAGCCCCACTGCCGTCAGGGCCTCGAGAACGGCGGCGCCGTGCTCGCGCCGGAGCGCTCCGAATGGGCCGATGCGCTGCCAATGGCCGAGCATGACGACCTCCTCGACGGAAATCGGGAAGGAGCGGTCGATCTCGGCCTGCTGGGGCAGGTAGGCAACGCTGGCGCCGTGGAGTTCGATCGCTCCGTCGAGAGGGCGCAGCAGGCCGGCGATGGACTTGAGTAGCGTGCTCTTCCCGGCTCCATTGGGGCCAACCACTGCCGTCAGCGAGGCTGCGGCGATCGTGCCACCAAGGTGATGGACGGCTGGCCGACGCTCGTATCCAAGCGTCAGGTCGCGAAAGATGATGCTTGCCGCGAGGCTCATGCGAGCGCCCACAGGACTGCCGCCCACAGACCTGCTGACAGCACCGTGGCCACCGCGACCCGGCGGACCGCCGACGCTGCGAGAAGTAATCCGGACTGCATCATTTGGCGTGCACCCCGGCGCACGTCGGTTGGGAAGGGGCAATGGGCGCGGCGCGCCGTCGGAACGTCATGTCGCTGTCCTCATGCTGTCCGGCACAGCATAGATATGTTATATCATAACATCAAGTTCCCACATAGCCGGCGGCCTTACCTTGGCCAAGGCGCCTGACGCCGAGGTGCCGCACCAGCGTTCCAGCCGCCCTTCGCCATCATCGCGTCAGGATTTGAGAGCCTCGCCGAGCGCCCCTTGAGTCGGTCAGTTTGATCTGCCAGACCGCTGCCGCGGGGTGCTGAAGAAGAAGTCCTGTCCCACCTTCAGGTCGTTCAAGAGCGCCGGATCGACGTCAATTATGCAGTGCTGCTGGCGAAACTCCTGCCAAACCGCATCCAACGCATGGACCTGAAAGCAGGCGGCACAGAATCTATGGATTGCAACGCTACTTGCACGCAAATGTGCAATCCGAGCTCACGACGAGAGCGTCGCCCGGCTTCACGCGCCTGAGAGAGCGGAAGCAGTGACCCTGCCGGCCCTCTTCGCCTCGGTAGACCTGCAAGCGCATGGGGGCGAGCTGACCGGTCCGAACGCAACGGGCAGCGGCTCTCGCGGGCCTATGGACCCGCTTGGGCCGGACTGGTCGAACGCATCACCCCACGTCGAGGATGGGTGGCCGCTTCTCTCCCCAGCGCAATTCCTCCTCGAGCGACCTGGCGATCTGCAGGAGCGCATGCTCCCCGCGGTTCGGGGCGACGATCTGCATTCCCATGGGCAGGCCGGATCCGTTGAAGCCGACCGGCACGCTGATCGCCGGGCAGCCCGACATCGTCACCGGAATGACGACCTCCATCCAGCGATGGTACGTGTCCATGGTGCGGCCCGCGATCTGCCTGGGCCAGGGAGTCTCCACGGCGAAGGGGAAGACCTGCGCGCTCGGAAGCACGAGATAGTCGTAAGCTTCGAACAGGCCCCGGACCGTGTGGTACCAGGCCGTGCGGACCTTGGAGGCCTCCGCCACCGCGAAGGCGGACAGCTTCGCTCCCTGCTCGACCTCCCATTGCGCCTCCGGCTTCAGGAGCGCGCGCTTGGCGGGATCGCGATAGGCGGCCGCGAGGCTGGACCCGACGAGCCAGGCCCGCAGGACGAGCCAGGCGTTCCAGATCGCCTCCGGAGGGAAATCGGGCAGGACGGCCTCGACCGTGCATCCGACCCGCTCCAGGGCCGCGAGGCCCCTGCCGCACAGATCGAGAATGCCCTCTTCCAGCGGGAGATAGCCGCCGAGATCGCCGAGCCAGCCGATGCGCGTGCCCTTGAAGTCCCGGGTGAGATCCCGGGCCAGACGCGCCGGGTCCTCGCCGATCGAGAGCGGTGCGCGCGCATCGTAGCCGGACTGGACCGACAGCAGCGCGGCAAGATCCTCCACCGTCCGCGCCATCGGGCCCGCCACGCCGAGCTGCGGAAGGAAGACCTCCTCGCTGTCGGAGGGGACCCGGCCGAAGGAGGGCCGCAGGCCGAGCACGTTGTTGAAGGCGGCCGGGTTACGCAGGGACCCGGCATGATCGCTGCCGTCGGCCACGGGAAGCATGCGCAGGGCAAGCGCCACCGCGGCACCGCCGCTCGATCCCCCCGCGGTCCGGGTCTGGTCGAAAGCGTTCCGCGTCGGCCCGAAGACGGGATTGTAGGTCTGGGAGCCGAGACCGAATTCCGGCGTGTTGGTCTTGCCGATCAGAATGGCGCCCGCCGCGCGGATCCGTTCGACAAAGATGGCGTCGGCGGCGGGGATGGTATCCCGAAAGAGCGGCGAGCCCTGCGTGGTCCGGATGCCCCTGGTTGCCGCGAGGTCCTTGATGGCCTGCGGCAATCCGTGGAGCCAGCCGCGCACCTCGCCGCGCGCGAGCTCCCGATCGCGCTCGGCCGCCTCGGCGAGCAGATCGGCCTCGTCGCGCAAGGACACGATCGCGTTCACGCGTGGATTGAACCGCGCGATGTGATCGAGATAGGCCCGCATCACCTCCACGCAGGAAACCTCCCGCATGCGGATCTTCTGCGAGAGCGTGCAGGCATTCATCAGCACGAGATCAGAGGGCGTCCGCAGCTCCATGCTTGCTCTGCTCCGGTTGGAAGGGGGGAGGGTCTGGTCCAGAGGCGAGGCGGGACTTCAGGACGAAGCTGCTCGCCCGGCTCGCGACCGTGGACCAGGCGCCAGGCAGCCCGTGCTGGTCAGCGAAGCCGTGGCCGAGCCGGGGTGCCGTTGCCGCGCGCCCTGCTCGGCGGTACGCCGGCGGACGGCAAGGTCGCACAGGCCGGGCCTGCGCAGCCGGATCTCAAGCAGGCCGCGCTCCTGGCGATGCTGCCTCATGGTCCGCATGCGATCGGCGGCCGGCGTCATCCTCGCGTCCTCTCTGCCGTAGAGCGTTACACACCGTAACGCGTGACAGGTCCCGCGATAAGCCCTGCTCGGCAGCTTTGGAAGATTGCCCTGGTCGGGCACCGCGCTCTCCAGGTACCGACCCTTTGCCCCGGATGCCGGCGGCGGCATCGCCGTAACGTGCAGTTCGGGACGCCGACCTCGTCCGAGTATCGTCTCTCGACAGCTGCGCCTCGCTGGGACGGACCGGCGAGCGCATTGCTTTGCTCCACGGGTCGTGGCGGCACGCCAGAGCCAGGCTGACGGAAACCCGGCAGGTCCTGCGTGACGAGATCGACGCCAGGCAGGTGCTGGGATTGACGCAGGGCGTGCAAGCGGCGGGTGCCTATCTGAAACGGGTCGGGAGGCCGTCTCAGGGAATGCCGGCCGGACGTATGATCACCAACCGCAATCCCGACTGAAGACGATGGCGAAATCAAGCTAGGCCGCTGACGTTTCCAGGCCGCTGCAGCTAGCGTAGGCTCTCCTGCTCGGCCGACGGGACCCAGTGGTCCGTACGAGCGCCTCGTGGCAGTGTCGGTCCGTTCGTCTTCCGCCAAGTCGGATGCCGGCTTTCACAACCCACTCTCGCGAATCAGCACACCCAGCATCTGGCGCCAGAAACGACCGGCAGGACTGACCGGCTCCGCCTCGATCACGACATGCCCGCGCATGGCCCGGAGCGGGGCCGGCATGGGTTCCGCCGTCTCGAACGTCGCGAGATTGACGGCCTCCTGGATCTGGATCTCGCCCTGCGAGGTCAGGTGCGATGCCACCTCGCCGCCATAGACGGATGCAACCTCGGGATCGTCGGTCGTGCGCGCTGCCGTTGGAGCCAGCGACACCAGCCGAAGATGAACCGACGGCGCCAACCCGTCCTGGCCATAAAAGCGGGCCGCGGCGCCCGCCACCAGGCGGGAAAGCTCGGATTCCGGCACATAGGCGCGGACGAGCGCGCGGTCGCTGACGATCATGCCGACGGGCTCGCGTGCAGCAATCCAGTCGCCCGAATGCAGATGGTCCGGGACGTCGATCACGATGCCCGGAACGGTCGCCCGCACCTCCAGCTCGGCCCGGCGGGTCCGCAGCGCCTCGAGTTCAGCGCCGGCGGCTTCGAGCTCCTGCCAGGCAACGACGCTCCTCTGCGCAGCTTCGGCATCGACAGAGGCCAGCGCCACCTGTGCCGTGACATGCTCGAGGCGCTTCTCGGCGGCCGATATGCGCAAGCCGAGATCCGGCAGGTCCAACTGGGCGACCAGGTCTCCCGGAACGACCCGCGTCCCCTCCTGGGGCGGCACGGCAAGCCGGCCCGCGACGGGCGTATAGAGCAAGGCCTCGGCCGATGCCTGCAGGACACCCTGCGCGGTGACGCTCTTCTGCCAGGGCAGCACGGCAACCGCCCCGAGGGCGCAGGTTGCGGCCAAGAGGAAGGAGGTTCTGATGTTCATGCGGAAGCGGCTTCGGCGTTCGGCCCAGACCTTCAGCTCGTTCGCGATCGGGCGGAGGACGAACCACCACATCTCGACCGCGAAGAGGAAAAGCCCCAGCAGTTTGAATGCCATGTGGTAGACCAGGATCGCGATCCCGGTGAAGACGACGAGGCGATACAGCCAGATCACCCAGGCATAGAGGGTGAAGATAATCCGACGCCGGCGTGGCAGCGGCTCGGGCGCTGGGTCGCCGAAACCGAAGAGGGTCTCGCGCAGGCGCCAGCGGCCGTGAGCGAAGGCTCGGTCCTGGAGGTTCGGCTCGTCGAGCAGATCCGAGATCAGATAGTAGCCGTCGAAGCGCATCAGCGGGTTCACGTTGACCGCAAGGGTCGAGATCCACGTCGTCCCCGCCAGGAGATGTGCGGCATCACGTGCCGCGCCATCGGGCAGCAATGCCCATGCGACCGAGGCGAAGGCGGCCAGCGCCAGCTCGACCATGATCCCCGCCGCGTCGATGGCGAGCCGCTGGCGCCGCGAGGTCAGGCGCCATGCACCCGTCGTGTCGGTCCACAGCATCGGCCACAACACGATGAAGGCGATACCCATGGCTGGAACCCGGCAGCCGAAGCGGCGCGCCGCATAGCCATGCCCGAATTCGTGCAGCACCTTTACGCCGGTCAGGACAAGCGCCACCGTCGCAGCCCCTTCAAGGCTCGCGTAGCCGGCAAACCCCGCTAGGAAGGCGTCCCATTGGCGCCCGACCAGCCACAGCCCAAGCAGGGCCGCGAGGCCAACCACCATCAGAAAGCCCCGCGAAAACATCCAGGCGACGAGCGGCAGGGTTGCTTCCAGAAAGCGGTCAGGCCTGACCAGCCTCAGGCGAAGGAACAGGTAGTTCTTCAGCAGCCACGTCAGCGGTCCTTTGCGAACCGCCTCGCGCTGGCGCAGCAGGCGTGCCTGGGCCTCCGGCCCGCGCGCCGTGCACAGCCCGTGGTCCTCGAGAAATCGAGCGAAGGCGGAGACATCGGGCTCGCCCACGGCGATGGTGGTCTCGCGCAACAGCGCCTGCGCGACGGCGCCGGAGGCGCCCAGGCTCCAGCGCGATAGCATCTCGAACTCCAGCCAGCCGATCCGGAAGTACCGATTGGCCAGGGGATCGTGCAGCGTCCAGGTCGGAGCGCCATGCAGGCTGTGTGGTCCCTCCAGCAGCCGGAGGTCGTCACGCAGCTGCGGAAGGGTCATAGCCCCAGCCACTGCCGCACCGCCGCGATCGGCCGGCGCAGCGCCCAGAGCGCCAGCGGAGCCTCCTCGCCGTAGATCTTGGCCGTGCCCTTCAGCCCGATGCGCAGCCCCTCGCCCTGTCCTTCGAAACCGGCCTTCAGCCGATAGGACAGCGTGCCGTCCGTGTCCGGCGACGTGCGGTAGCCGATCCGGTCGACGCGCGCCGCAACGGGCGCATCCGGTGCCACGTTCAGAAAGAACAGAGCCTCGGCCCCGACGTCGATCGGCAGCGCCTCCCCGACCGGCACGCGGATCTCGAGCGCGACCTGCGCGGGGTCGGCGAGCAGCATCACCCGCTCACCGACCGTCACCGGCTTGCCGGTCCAGTCGTTCACGTCGTCGAAGACGGCGACGCCATCGCGCGGTGCCGACACGCGCACCCGCTCGAGCAGCGCCTGGACAAGCGCCACTTCGGCGTTCTGCTGCTCGACCTTGGCCTGGAGCACGGACAGCCTGGCCTTGGCCTTGGGATCGACCACCGCGAGCTGCGCCGCTTGCAGGTACTCGGCCTGGGCGATCTCACGCGCCTTGATGGAAACCTTCAGGCGGCTGCGAAGCTGCGTGTCATCGATCGCGAAGAGCGCCTGGCCGGAACGCACGGCCTCGTAAGGCTGCACCTCGAACCGGTCGACAATGCCCTCGATGGGAGCGCGCACGAGCACGGGATCGCGCGGGACGATCTCGGCCGGCGCCAGCACCGATTGCCGGACCGGGTAGAAGCCTGCCGCGAACAGCGCCGCGACCAGTGCCAGGGCCAGCTTGCCGGGGAGCGGACGCTTGGCCCAGGGCAGCCGGCCAGTCTGGTGCGCCAGGATCCAGGAGTGGGCGTAGGCCCCGCAGAGATACTCGAGAACGTGCTCGTCGGCCTCGGTCCAGGGCTCGTCCCGCACGAGGAGGAGCGCTCCGACGACGATCCCGCCAGGCGCCACCATGGGCACCCACAGCGCCTGGCGTGGCAGCCAATCAGCCCATTCGCGCGCGATACCCGGATGATCCGTCAGCGCATCCGCCGCGATGGCATGAATCCGCCCAGCTTCAGCCGTGCGCGAGACCACTGCGAACAGCTGAGAGAGCCACCGCAGATAGGGACCATCGGGATCGTGCAGGGCCACGCCGGACGTCGCGACGATGCGTCCGCCGCGACGCTCGGCCGCCTGCCACAGCACCGCCTGACGGTACGGGAGGACCGAGGCCGTCTCGTTGACGATCAGAAAAGGAAGCGTGTCCGCCGTGCTGCCGCGCGCCCTGTGCTCGAGCTGCAGCAGGGTGCTGAGGCGCAGGAGCTGGCGATTCAGGCTTTCGCTCATCGCGCCTCGCGCGCGCCATCGGGAGGCTCGATCAGGGCGCGCCCGCTCATGCCGGCCAGCAGTTCCGGCGCGCGCTTGGACAGCCGGGCATAGACCTTGATGGAGCGGCTGACCGGATCGACCCGGCCGGCCAGGCGTACGACCGTGGCCGGGTAGCTGCGGCCCGTCTCCTCGATCGCCACCGCGAAGCCATGGCCGGGGCCCAGCCAGGAGAGCCAGGCGGAGGGTACGATCATCTCGGCTTCGAGTTCGCCGTCGTCCGCGATCTCCAGCAGGGGCTGGCCCTCGCCGATGAACTGCCATTGGCGCGCAGGCACGTCGACGATCCGGCCGGCGAAGGGGGCCGTGACGGTGCACCGCGCAACCATCGCCTCCATCAGCCGAACCTCAGCCGCGGCCTCCTGGACCTCGGCCTCGTTCACGTCGACGTCGAGCCGCGTGACCGAGCCGAGCTTGACGAGCCGCTCGTTCACTTCGCGCACACGGCGGCGTTTCTCGAGAGCTGCCCGGCTGCGGGCGAGCTGGCTCTGCTGGATGGCGCAGTCGAAGCGGACGACGACCTGGCCTTCCTTGACCGCCTCACCGTCCCGCCATGGCAGCTCGACGATCCGGCCGGCCATGGGGCTCGCCATGGGGGTGTTCCGGCGCGGCACCAGCTGCGCCCGGATCTGCCGCTCCAGGGCAACACCGAGCTCGTCCGACGACGGAGCGGGAAGGTCCTGGGCCGCGAGCGGTCCCGCGATGCCCAGGATCACGAGAAGCGCGGGGAAGAGCCGTATCAGGGTCATGTCACGGGAGCGGGAAGGATCTGGGACATTGGAATGCCCGTCGATAACGGCATGGTCGGCTCGGCTGCTTTCTCGGACGCGGGCGGCTCTGGCTGCGGCAGGGCCGGCAGCATGCCGGACTCCATTCGGACGAGGGATGCGCGAACCTGCTCGCGCAGGATGTGGTAGTCGTCGCTCTGCGCGCCCGCGGGCAGCGGGTCCATACCGATTGCGACGTAGATGTTGGAGACGGCGCCCTGCAGCTCCGACAGCGCTCGGTCGCGCTCCAGCTCGGCCGCGATCGCCGAGGTGCTGCGCCGGATCCGCTCCAGCTCCGGCACCGCCTGGGCGTCGTTCCCGCCGCGGGTGAGGCTGGTGATCTTCGCCTCAACGTCGCTGATCGCTTGGGCCGTGCGGTAGGCTTCGCGCGCCTGAAGGAACTGCTGGTAGCTGATGTTGATCTGGGTGATGACTGCGATGCTGAGCGCGAGCCGCCGCGCCGCCGTCACGGCACCCTGGCTCTCGGCCACTTCGACCGCCTTGGGGCCCTGAAGCAAGCCGATCAGGTTCCAGGTCACGCGGAAGCCGGCCTCGTTCCACTGGTTGTTAACGAGATAGGAATTGCTGTCGTAGTTGGGTCCCGCGAAGAGCGAGACACCCGGAACCATGCGCAGGATCTCGCGATACACGTTCTGGCGATCCACCCGCTCCTGGTAGACCTCCTCGCGCAGCTCGGGGCGCAGTGTCAGCCCATAGAGCTCAAGCTCGGCGAGCGGTGCCGTGGGCGGCTGCGGGACGGGCATCCGCTCGAGGCCCGCGGCAGCGATGGCGAAGGAGGTCCCCGGCGGGATGTTGACCAGTGATGCGAGCTGGGATTTGGCGACCGACAGGTCGGAACGCAGCCGGCGCAGCTGCGAGACGACTTGCAGGATCGTGCGCTGGTATTCCAGCGTCTCGACCGGCGCCTGCAGCCCGTCGCGCTCGATCTCGCGCGAAGCCTCCAGCGCCTTCTCGGCCTCGTTGATCACCGGCTCGATCTGCGGCAGCAGGCGCTCGGCGGTCGCGGCCCGCCAATAGGCCGAACGGACCTCGCGGATCATGTTGTTGACGACGCGTCGGCGCCGCTCGACGGCGATCAGCGCGCGATCCGCCTGCTGCTTGGCCTGAAAGTAGCTGAGGCCGAAATCCAGCAGGTTCCAGGTGAAGGTGATGTCGCCGGTCCAACGGCTCTCGTCCTGCGAGACCGAGGGCTCCAGCGACTGCCGGCGGGTCAGGATCGAGACGCTCGACGACGCGGTCTCCACGTCGCGCACGGTGTAGCCGGCATTGGCAGCCAGCCGCGGCAGCATGTTGAAGTTCGCCAGCGTGAGCTGGCTGTTCTGAAGTGTCTGCTCGAGCAGCGCCAGCCGGTGGTCGTAGTTGAAACGGAGGGCCCGCGCGATGGCTTCCTCGAGAGTCAGGGGTCCATCGATCGCCGGAACTGCTTCATAGAGCTTCTGTCGCTCGGCCTGTGCGCGTGCGAGGTGCTGGCCGTCCGAGATCGGGTCGGGCGAAATGGCGCAGGCACCGAGCAGGAGGACGCCGGCCAGGGCGCAGGAGCAGCGGACGACGCGGTTCATGCCAGTGCGGGGAGAGTTCATGTCGGGGGTTCGCGTATTCGTGGTGGAAGCTAGCAGCGGATCAGGCGGCCGACCGTGACAAATCCGGTGCCTGCGGTTGAGGAGCGCGGGCCAGGCTATCGAGAAGCGCGCGCCCCTCGGCATAGAGCCCTGCGCGCCCGGCCTGCCGGATCTGGGCTGCCAGCGAAGAACTCCCCTCGGCGCCGTGCCCGGCCTCGGGAAGCCAGCCGGCTGCACGCTGCGAAGGTGCCTCACGCAGATCGAGAAGCGCCCCGTCGTCGTCCCGAGCCGGGGCATCGCCGTTCCGGACCTGCTCGGAAGGTTGAGCTTCGGTCGGCGGGATCCCCGCGGGCGGCGACGCATTGCCTTCTGGGGGCACCTGCGGCGCTTCATTCCTCTCTTGGTCCGCCGGCTGCCGGGTTCCCTGGCCCTGGAGGCCGCCCTCCTGGACATCCCGGGTGATGGTGATCCGGAACGGGGCCGCAGCCTGTGCGCCGCGGGTGTCCCGCGCGACGATCACGACGTCCAGGTTGCCGATCGCATCGGCCGGCGGACGGCCGATGAAGGTCAGCGTTTCGGTATCGAAGCGCAGCCAGCCCGGCAGCGGCTCGCCGTTGGGCCGCTTTGCCTCGAACGCCAGGCGCTCTCCGGGGTTCGAATGCCGGAAGATCGTGCGCGGCACCTGGAACGTCGCGTTCTGCTCGGGAATCAGCACGCGGTTTCCGGGTGAGCCCACCAGGAGCAGCTCCAGCCGGCGGCTTCCGCCAAGGTCGAAAAGGCTGCTCTGGCTCAGGAGCCCATTTTCCCCTGGTCGATCGCTCCCCTGGAAGCCGCCATTGCCGCTCGCCTCATCGTCGCCATCGATGGGCGGATTCGTGATGAGGCCGGGATCGGCCGGCTTGGTCGGGCTGGTAATCGGATCGTTGTTGCTTGCCGGAGGCGTCCCGCCGCCACCCGTCCCGGTGCCGGGAGCCGGGACCGGGGGCACGGTATCGGGCGGCGTGACGACCGGGGCCTCGGGAAGCGGCGTGACCACGAAGGAATAGGGAATGGTGACCGAGGCGCCGGCCCGGTCGGTTGCCACGACCTCGACCCGGATGGAACCGGCGTCGCCGCGTGCCGGGGTGGCCGTGAAGCTGCCCGTGGCGGGATCGAACCGCAGCCAGCCAGGCAGCGGCGCACCACCCGCGAGCTGCGCGGACAGAGTGACCGTGTCCCCGGTGTCGATATCGCCGAACAGCCCCGGAGGCAGGAGGTAGCCGATCGGCGTTTCCTCGGCCGTGATGCGATCAGGCAATGTGCCAAGCGCCTGCGGCGCGTCGTTGACGGGCGTGATCGCGACGGTGACCTGCTGGGAGGTCTGGGCAGAGTCGCCGTTTTCGGCCTCGGTCGCGATTGCGGTGACCGTCAGCGTGAAGCTGACATCGCGGTTCGCCGGCGGGATGATCGCCAAGCCGGCCAGCTGGGCCGCGGTCAGCGTCGCGCTGCCGCCCGAGATCGCGATCGCATCGCCGGCGCCATTGATCAGCCGTGAGCCCTCCGGGATGTTCGCGATCACGATGCGCAGGCTCTCGGACCCGTCCGTATCGGTCGCGGCCGCGTTGATCACCAACGGGATCGCCGTGTCCTCGAGACCGCTTGCGGAGGCGGACAGCGTCGGCATGTCGGCCACCGGCGTCACGGCGATGGCAATCGTGACATCGTCCTGCTTGGCACCGCCGGAACCGGCGTTCCCGAGATCGTTGGTCACGATCCGCAGGCTGGCCGATCCGCCGAAGTCCTGGCCGGGCAGGAAAACGAGGCCGTCCAGCGCTGCGTTGATGTCGGTGATCGTTCCGGTCATCGTGATGATCGGGTCGCCGGTGCCGTCGCCAACCGTGAAGGTCAGGCCGGTCGTGCGGGACAGGGTGATCGTGCCATTGGTCGCGACGAGCCGGACCTGCACCGCAGCATTTTCCGCATCGGGATCCGCGATGCTGATGCGGTTGCTGCCCGTGAAGGAGAAGGGGGTGTCCTCGCGCGTGGTGACGGCGGTCGGCGCGGTGTTGACCGGCGGATCATTCACGGCGGCGAAAACGACGGTCACGCTGCCCGTCGCCACAAGGGCACCGCCGGTGCCCTGGTCGGTGTCTCCGGTATTGCCGTCGCTCAGGTGCCAGCCGACGGAGATCGAGGCAGGCAGAGAGGCGGCATCGTTGGCAAAGGTGATCTGGCTCAGGACCTGACCGGCCAGGGCCGTGGTCGCATTGGCGCCGAACACGATCCTGATCTGCCCGGCTGCGGGCGCCGACCAGGTTCCGACCGTCACGCCGTCGACCGTCACGTCCCCGCCGTTCGCGAACTGCAGCGTTCCCGTGCTACCGAACCGGTCCTGCGCGTTCGGAGCCGGCACGCCATCCACGACGCGCGAGAGAGTCAGCACGGCCCCAGCCCAGTTGTCGCGGCCGCCCAGTTCGACGTCCGACAGCGCCGCCGCGGGCGCGAGCACCTTGGCGGTGGCAGCCTCCGCGTAGTTGAGGGTGCCGCCGAGGCCGGAAAGCACCGGCGCATCGTTGACCGGAGTGACGGTGAGGGAGACGGTGTCGCTTGCGGTCGAGAAGGGCAAGGTGCCGCCGGTGCCGACCGTGGTGATGTCGGCCGTGCCGCCGTTGCTGCCGGCGCTCAGGTCCCAGGCGCGGATCGTCAGCGCCGAGCCCAGCACGCCGTTCCAGTCGGCGTTCGGCTGGAAGTGGATACGCGTGCTGCCATCCGAGGCCAGCAGGCGCGCCGCACCCTCGCTCGGCGTGCCGAGCGCGGACCAGCTCGCCCCGCCGTCGGTCGAGAACCACCACGTGCCCTGGCTGGCATCGGCGCCCACGACGGCGATGCCCCGCCCGGCCGTCAGGTCCGGGTCCGTGATGCCGCCGATCAGGCTGGAGACCAGCGTGCCCGAGGCAACACCCGCCACCGGCGCGCCGGTATCCTCCGGGATCGCGTCCAGCACCAGCGTGGCGGCCGGATTGAGGACCGGCGCGTCGTTGGTCGCGGTGAGCGTGACGGTGACCGAGCCGGTGCCGGTCAGCGGAACGCCGGTCGCGCCCTGGTCGGGAATGCCGGTGTTGGCGTCGCTGATCGTCCAGCTGATGGTGACGGAGGCCGGCGGGGCATCGCCCGCATAGCGGTAGGCGATGTTCTGCACCACCCGGTCCACCAGCGCCGGCGTAGCGCTGGCGTTGAAGGTGATCTGCAGCCGGCCGGCCGTGGCCGTGGACCAGCTGCCGACCACCGTGGTCCCGTCGAGCACGACGTCGCCATTGCCGGCGAGCGAGAGCGCGCCCGCGCCCGTGAACTGGTCGCTGGCATTCGCACCGCCCTGGCGCTCCAGCGTCAGCACCGCCCCGGCCCAGCTGCCGCGCAGGTCGAGATCGGCATCGGACAGCGCCGCGCCGGGGGCGAGCACCGTGGCGGCGGCGCCCTCCGTGTGGCCGACCGTGCCGCCCAGCCCGGACAGCGCGGGGGCGTCGTTCACGCGCGAGACGGTCAGGGTGATGTCGGGCGAGGTGTAGGTGTCGGTGCCGCCCAGCGCCGTGCCGTCGCCGTCGACGACGGTCAGCCGGGCCGTGCGCGGGGCGGTGTCCGGATGCTCGGAGACGTTCGAGAAGGTCAGGTTCTCGATCAGCGCCTCGACCGCCGCGCGCGTCGCCGCGGTGGAGGTGAAGGTGACGACCAGCGGGGTGGTGCCGCTGCCGCCCGCCACGGTGCCGATGACGGCGCCGCCATAGGTCAGGGTGGTGCCGTCGAAGCCGATCTGGCCGGCGCCGGTGCCCTGGTTGCGGATCGACAGCCGGTCGTCCGCCGTGCCGCCGGAGAGCAGCGCCAGCCTCAGCGAGCCGCCGTTGAAGTCCGGGCTGTCGATGTCGCCCAGCGTGACGGCCGGGCCGATCACCGTCGGGCTCGCCCCTTCGGCGTAGGAGGCCGAGGCCGGCAGCCCGCTCAGCGTCGGCGCATCGTTGACCGGAGTGACGGTGAGGGAGACGGTGTCGCTTGCGGTCGAGAAGGGCAAGGTGCCGCCGGTGCCGACCGTGGTGATGTCGGCCGTGCCGCCGTTGCTGCCGGCGCTCAGGTCCCAGGCGCGGATCGTCAGCGCCGAGCCCAGCACGCCGTTCCAGTCGGCGTTCGGCTGGAAGTGGATACGCGTGCTGCCATCCGAGGCCAGCAGGCGCGCCGCACCCTCGCTCGGCGTGCCGAGCGCGGACCAGCTCGCCCCGCCGTCGGTCGAGAACCACCACGTGCCCTGGCTGGCATCGGCGCCCACGACGGCGATGCCCCGCCCGGCCGTCAGGTCCGGGTCCGTGATGCCGCCGATCAGGCTGGAGACCAGCGTGCCCGAGGCAACACCCGCCACCGGCGCGCCGGTATCCTCCGGGATCGCGTCCAGCACCAGCGTGGCGGCCGGATTGAGGACCGGCGCGTCGTTGGTCGCGGTGAGCGTGACGGTGACCGAGCCGGTGCCGGTCAGCGGAACGCCGGTCGCGCCCTGGTCGGGAATGCCGGTGTTGGCGTCGCTGATCGTCCAGCTGATGGTGACGGAGGCCGGCGGGGCATCGCCCGCATAGCGGTAGGCGATGTTCTGCACCACCCGGTCCACCAGCGCCGGCGTAGCGCTGGCGTTGAAGGTGATCTGCAGCCGGCCGGCCGTGGCCGTGGACCAGCTGCCGACCACCGTGGTCCCGTCGAGCACGACGTCGCCATTGCCGGCGAGCGAGAGCGCGCCCGCGCCCGTGAACTGGTCGCTGGCATTCGCACCGCCCTGGCGCTCCAGCGTCAGCACCGCCCCGGCCCAGCTGCCGCGCAGGTCGAGATCGGCAGCGGACAGCGCGGCGCCGGGCGCGAGCACCGTGGCGGCGGCGCCCTCCGTGTGGCCGACCGTGCCGCCCAGCCCGGACAGCGCGGGGGCGTCGTTCACGCGCGAGACGGTCAGGGTGATGTCGGGCGAGGTGTAGGTGTCGGTGCCGCCCAGCGCCGTGCCGTCGCCGTCGACGACGGTCAGCCGGGCCGTGCGCGGGGCGGTGTCCGGATGCTCGGAGACGTTCGAGAAGGTCAGGTTCTCGATCAGCGCCTCGACCGCCGCGCGCGTCGCCGCGGTGGAGGTGAAGGTGACGACCAGCGGGGTGGTGCCGCTGCCGCCCGCCACGGTGCCGATGACGGCGCCGCCATAGGTCAGGGTGGTGCCGTCGAAGCCGATCTGGCCGGCGCCGGTGCCCTGGTTGCGGATCGACAGCCGGTCGTCCGCCGTGCCGCCGGAGAGCAGCGCCAGCCTCAGCGAGCCGCCGTTGAAGTCCGGGCTGTCGATGTCGCCCAGCGTGACGGCCGGGCCGATCACCGTCGGGCTCGCCCCCTCGGCGTAGGAGGCCGAGGCCGGCAGCCCGCCCAGCGTCGGTGCGTCGTTCACGGGCGTGATATCGACGGTGACAGTGGCGGCCGAGCTGGTCTGGGCGGCACCACCTTGGCTGCTGGCGTTGCCGCCATCGTTCACGATGTAGGCGAGGGTGACCGAGGCCGGTGGGTTCTGGTTCGTGTTCCGGTAGGCGATCTGCTGGACGACCGCATCGACGCGGGCCGAGGTTGCCTGGCCGTTGAAGGTGATCGTGAGCTGACCGCCCGACATGGTGTAGGCGCCAACCGTCGTGCCGTTCAGGACGACGTTGTTTCCGGAAAGCATCAGGGTGCCGGAGCCCTCGAAGACGTCCTCGGCATTGGCGCCGCCGTTCCGTCGGATCGTCAGCGTCGCGCCGCTCCAGTTGTTCGCGGCATCGAGCTCCGCATCGAAGAGGTCGACATTGCCGTCGAGGACGACCGCCGGCTGGTCCTCGACATAGCTCGGCCTGTTGTCGAGCCCGGAGACACCGGGGCTGTCGTTGTGGCGGGTGACGTTGACCGTCAGGTCGTAGGTGGCGGTCTTCCTGCCCCCGCTCCCCTGGTCGGCAGTGCCGGTGTTGCCGTCGTCGATCTGGATGCGCAGCACCAGCGAGGCGGGTGGCGCGTCGCCGTCATGGCGGTAGGTGATCTGCTGCAGCACCGAGGCGACCGTGGCGTTGGTCGCGGCATAATTGAACGTGATCTCGATCCGGCCCGGGGCCGGCATCGAATAGGTGCCGACCGTCGTGCCGCCGATCACGACATTTCCGGTTCCGGCGCCGCTGGACACGAAGCTGAGCGAGCCGGTCGTCTCGAAGACGTCGTTCGCATCGGGCGAGAAGTCGCTGCCGGAATAGCGTGCGATGGTCAGCACCGCGCCGTTCCAGTCGCCGCTGCCTCCGGCGCGGCCGCCGAGCTCGACATCGGAGATCGTCGCATCGGCATCCAGCCGGATGCCGGGGCCATTCTCGGTATAGGTGACCGGCCCGGCGAGACTGCCGAAAACCGGCGCGTCGTTCACGGGCGTGACCGTGATGTCCACGGTCTGGGTCGTCACCAGCTTGTTGGAGGAGCCGTCCTCGTAACCGGCGCCCGGCGTGCTGACCGAGCCAGGGCGGTTGCCCGTGTTGCCGTTGTCGAAGACCTTCACCACGAGGCTGTCGCTGCCGTGGAAGTTCAGCGCGCCACGGTAGGAGAGGCCCGCGAGGACCGTGTTGATATGCGCTTCGGTCCCCGTGATCACGAGAGTCGCGGTGTTGTTGCCCGTGACGCCCGTCGTGTTCGTCACGCTCAGCGTGCCGTTGGTCACCCGCAGTTCGGCCCGCAGGGTGCCGCCGAAATCGTCGGGATCCGCGACGGTGATGCGGTGTTCCCCGTTGAAGGCCAGGGAGGTGTCCTCATCGACGGTCTGGGCGGCCGGTACGGTCACCTGCGGCGGATCGTTGTCGCTCGATGCGTTGATCTGGATGGTCTTGGCGTCGGTCTTTGCCCCCGTGCCTCCGTTCGCGCGGTCGTCGGCGGTCACACGGAGCTGGACCGTCCGGTCGATGTTGTTGGGCGAGGTATAGCTGAGGCCGTCGAGCGCGGCGTTGATCGCGTCGATCGTCCCTTCGATTACGAGCGGCCCGCCGGCACCCGATGTCGACGTGACGGTATGGCCGGCCGCAGGGTCATAGGTGATGCCGTCGACGAAGGTGATGCCGGCGGTCGAGGCGAGCTTGAGGACGCCGTAGCTCGCCGGAGCCGGCGTCCAGCCCTGGGTCGGGTCGAGCGTGATGCGAATCACGTTGGTGCCGGCCATGCCGTTGATCGGCACACCCTTCACGTCGACATCGGTGACGCTGATCGCATTTCCGTTGGCCGTGCTGAACACCACCGGGGCTGTGGTCGACGCCGTCTGCGTCCCCGACGGTGCGGTCACGACGGGCGCATCGTTGACGGGATTGACCGTCACCTGGATGGTCCGCTCGACCTGGCTGGCACCGCCGACGCCGATGCCGCTCGCCGTGTTCGCGAGCACCCTGACGGTGATCTGGTCCGGTGTAAGCGTGTTCGTGTAGTTCAGCTTGCCGGTATAGGTCAGCGTCAGCAGCGCCGCGTTCAGCTGCGCCAGCGTGCCGGTCAGCGTGAGATCGCCGCTGTCGTTGCTGCCGGCCGTTACGGTTGCGCCGTTCAGGTCGCCGATCCGCAGATTGCCGTTGCCGGCCAGGAGACGGATGCTGCCGGTCGCCGAGGCGATCGGGAAGGCGTCGACATCCGCGATCTCGACCCTGTTGGCGCCGGTGAAGGCGAGCGCCGCTTCCTCGTTGACCGACAGGCTGGACGGAATGTTGACGAAGGTCGGGTCGTCGGGCGTGGCGCTGGCGTAGACCGTGAAGGTGTGGGTTGCGACGTTGCTGGTGCCGTCGATGACGGTGCCGTCCTGGTTGACCGGGCCGCCATTGGCCCCGGAGGTCAGGTTTCCGGTCTCGTCCCGCAGCCGGTCGTCCACCGAAACCTTGACCGATACGGCGCCGTCGACATCGGCCGGGTTCCCGCCTTCGTCCACGAAGTCCAGGCTCAGCCCGTTGAGGGCTTGCTGCACTGCGGCGGCGCTGCCCTGAATGACGAGCTTCTCGCCGCGCCCGCCGCCCTGGATGACGGTCAGTCCCGGAATGGGCCCGCTCAGGTTCAGGCGGGCGTTCGGGTTCTGCGCCTCCACCGTCACCTGGACGAAGTCCTGCTCGCCGGTTCCGATGGCGGCGAGATCGAGGTCCGTGATGCTGATCGCATTGCCGCCCGTGAAGGTGAGCGGCGATGCGTTGCCATGGGCGATCGTTCCCGGCCCGGTCAGCGTCGGCTTGTCGTTCGCGGGAGTGATGATGATGTCGAAGCGGGCGACCGCCGTTTTGACGACGCCGTCGCTCACCACGAAGCTGAAGCTGTCGGTAACGGTCTCGCTTCCGTCGTGGGTGTAGGTGATGCGGCCGCTGTCAAGGTCGTCCTGGGTGAAGACGCTTCCTACGCCGAGCGCCACGCCGGACCGCCGCAGCGTGCCGTGATCGGTCGCATCGGTAATCCTGAACTGGCGCTGCACGGTCGTGTTGTCCGGATCGACCGCCGCGAGATGATCCTTCAAGGAGACGTTCGTCTGCCCCTCCGCGACCGTCAGCGGATTGTTCACGCCCGTGCGGACCGTGCCGCCCGAATCCGTGACGACGGGATCCGTCGCGTCGGGGGTGAGGGCAACCAGCGGGGCATCGTTCAGCGGTGCGATCTCGATCGTGATCGAGGCCGTGTCGCTGAGATTGTTGGCGGCCGGGGCCGCCAGTCCGGTCTGGACGGACCAGGCGTCGGCGGGTGGTCCGAGATCGTCGCGGACCTCTACCGTAAAGCCGTCGGTGAAGTTCGCGGCCTGGTCGCCACCGGCATGGACGTAGCGAAGGGCGCCCGTGCCGCCGTCGATGCCGGTTGCGGTCAGCGCCTCGATCGGCAGCCAGTCGTTCGTGGTCACGGCAACCCACGTGGTGCCGTTCCAGCGCTGCAGCGCGCCGTCGGCCGGCAGCGTCAGGACCCTGAACCACAGATTGTCCTTGGCGCCCTCACCCACCTGCAATTCGGGCTGCAGCGCCAGATCCACGTCGGATGCCCGGATCTGCTGGCCGGTGATCCGGACGGTGCCGCCTTCCGTCGTCGTGACGGTCGTTCCCGCCGAGGCGGAGGGGCGGTCGTTGGTCGGAGCGACCTTGATCTCGAAGGTG
This sequence comes from Arenibaculum pallidiluteum, assembly GCF_017355985.1. GTDB lineage: Bacteria > Pseudomonadota > Alphaproteobacteria > Azospirillales > Azospirillaceae > Arenibaculum > Arenibaculum pallidiluteum. Next base: position 48,297 of record NZ_JAFIQU010000012.1, on the reverse strand, counting down.
CTCGTGACGGAATGGGGGCCGCCGTTGCTGACGATGTAGTTGAAGCTGCTGTGGAAGTCCTCGCCGCTGTCGTGGACGAAGCGGACATTGCCGAGATTGATGTCCTGCTGCGTGAAGGTCCCGTAGTCGTGGATCCTCGTCCAGACGCCGGCCGCCTTCAGCTCCAGCCAGCCATTCGCTGGCTGCCCCGTCACGGTGTAGACCACCTCCGCGTCGGGCACGACATAGCCGCCGATCTCGAACTGGTACTTCAGCATGCTCTGGTTGAGCAGAGCGTCCTGCCCCTCGCCCGGAATGGCGGCCTGCGATCCCTGGTAGTTATTGTTGGTCATCCCGATGGGCGTCGGTGTCGGCGCATTGCCGGGATCGGTCGGGGAGCCGCCGCCCCCGCCACCGCCCTCACCGCCGCCACCCTCGCCGCCCCCACCGCCATAGCCGGGATCCGGATCGGAGATCGTCCCGCCTCCCGGCGTGGCATCGGCGATGTTGATGGTGAAGGTTTTGGTCGCGATCGCGGCACCGTCGCGCACGGCGCCGGCTGTGCCCGGCACCGGCCAGGCCTGGTACATCGAATCGCGGACGGAGAAGGTGAAGCTGTCGGTGCTGGCCACACCGTCGCCCTGATGGACGTACCGGACCCGGCCCTGGTCGATGTCCTCCTGGGTGAAGCGGCCGCCGATCCCGAGCGTCTTCCAGTTCGCGCCGCCCGTGCGGTCGATGTTGAGCTGGATCACGCCCTGGGTCGGACGCGATTCCATGAGATAGACCAGGAGATTTCTGTTCAGCGTATCGACGTCGGTGACGGAAAGCTCCGCCGGGCTCAGCACCCTCGTGTCCGTGCCCTCTGCGACGAGCAGGGGGGCATTGACGGCCAGCACCGGATCGTCGTTCACCGGCACGACAGGGATGGTGATCTGGCGTTCCGTCGAGAGAGCGGCGCCAGAGCCGTGCCCGCCGCCCGCATCCGTCACCCGCACGGTGAAGGAGGGCGGCGTCGTGCGGTTGGTCTCGCTGCCATAATGCGAAAAGCGAAGCTGGGCGGCCTCTTCGCCCGAGAAGGTCTGTCCGACCGCGACGGCTTCGCCGGTATCGAAGGTGCCATTGCCGTTGGTGTCCCTGTAGAGGACGCCTTCCCCACCGAGGTTGAGCGATACGATCTCCACCCTCGAATTGGCCAGGCTATCGGCATGGCCGCTCTCGCGGTCGGTGATCGTCAGTCCGACCGGGACGTCCTGTCGCCCCTCGTAGAAGGTGCCACCGGGGGCGAAGCCAACGATCGGGGCCTGATTGACCGGCGTCAGCGAGATCGTGACGGCCTGCGAGGCGCTCCAGGCCCCGTTGCCATCGGCTCCGCCTGCACCGTCGTTCACGGAGATGCTGAAATGATCCGTGTCGCCGGTGCGAACGTCGGCGCCGCCGTGCGAGTAGGTGAGCTTTGCGAGATCGGCCAGAGAGAAGGTGGAGCCGACCACCACGCCGAAGCCGTTGAACCGCAGCGTGCCCGTGGTGGGCAGGCTGTCGATGCGGATCATCACCTGCTCGGGCAGATTGTCCACATCGACGACATTGAGATTGGCCGTCGAGAAGGAGACATCCTTCTGGCCCTCTGCGACCGTGAGGCCGGGTACAACAGGCGTGGGGGCATCGTTGACCGGCGTCACGGCGAGGCTGACGGTCCGGGTGGACGAGGCCAGGGAGAGATCAATCGCCGTGATCGTCAGCGTCGCCGATCCGCTGGCGTTCAACCCCATGCGGTAGACCATCCCGCCGATCGCCGCATTGAGATCGGCAAGGCTTCCGGTCACGTCGATGGTGGCCGAACCGTTCGCGGTGCCGGCATTGAAGGTCAGCCCGGACACGCCAGCCAGCGTGATCGTTCCGGTATCGACCGTCAGCTGCAGCCGCAGGGTCGTATCGGCCGGGTCCGCGTCGCCGACCGTGATCCCGGAGATCACGAGGGCCGTGTCTTCGATCTGCGTCCGGACCGTGGTCGCCGCATCGGAGATGGTCGGCGCCGCCAGGAGATGGGCGTAATCGGCGATCGCCGTATCGTCGAGCGCCAGCGCGGAATCGATCTGCCCCGAGCGGGTCTCCATGTCCCAGTCTCCGCCGAGAGCGGCGGAGCCCGTACTGTCCACGGAAGCGGCCACATCGGCCCCTGTCAGGGCGGCCAAGCCTGCGACGAAGGCCTTGCCGTCTTCGGTCTCGGCGACATTGCAGCCCAGCAGCAGGATGTCGGCCTCGGCGGTCAGGCCCAGGCCCCAGGCCGCGATGGCATCGCGGGCCCCACCAACAAGGGTTGCGGAGCTTATGGAATCGCGGCCCAGCACGATACTGCCGGGCGTACCGTGCGAGATGATCTGCAGCGAGGCGACCCCGCCGCCCGAGACCGCACGCGCGACTGCGGCGATGCCATCTTCCTCGGCACCGATCCTGACGACCTCTACACCGTCGGGGAGCCCTTCCAGCAGCCTGTCGGTATCGGCAATCCGGCCATCCACCACCACCACGGTCCGGCCCGCTGGCAGCGGCTCGGACGTCGTGCCGGCATCGAGGCCGACGATGTCGCCGAGGCTTTCGGCGAAGGCCGCGGTTGCTGTCGTGCGAGATCCGTGGACGGTGATCGTGCCTGGGTCTTCGAAGGCATCGCGCCAACCGGCGATTTCGCTGCCGCGGCCGGTCACGATCGCCTCCGTCAACGGCGCCGAGCCCAGGCGCAGGCCGTCCTCCCCTTCGAAACCCACGAGATGCAGGGAGTCTATTCCCCGGCGGTCGGCGAGCGCCGCTGTGACGCTGTTGACGGGATCAGCGTCTGCAGCGACTACGACGACCTCTCGGCCTGGACCTGCCGAAGCTACAAGCGAGTCACGTTCCGGCGAGCGAGCATCGACCACGACCACAGTCGGGGAGTGAGTGCTGCCATACGAAGAGGGCGCTACAGCGGAGCCTGGGACATCAGGGCCATTATTATCCGGATGGCTATCGGGCGCCGCGGCATCTGCCCCCTGATCGTTCACCTCGGCAATGGTGGCGACCAAGGCTGCATCGAATACCAAGCGGGGCTCGAGCGCCAGGCGGACGGAATGGGATGCGATCGTGGTGCTCTTTCGGGAGGAAGGAGCCTTGGCAGCGGGCTTGTCGTGGGAGCTCGAAGCCATGTCGCGTCCTTCTGTCGTCCGGCAAGAGTGTGTGGAGGCACGATAACGAGACCGTCCGAACAGAGTAATGTGTGATTTGTATAAATTTTGTATACAAATTCAGTTACCCACTAGACATAGAGTTCATCACGCTCCGCCGATCACCAGAATCTACTATAAAGTGAATGACCAGTTCCCCGCCCGCCATGATAGCAATGCGCGAGTTTTAAATCCCCTTAACACTTGCTTATATCTACAGGACCCTTATGATTACTTTTGATGATGAGAGCGCCGATGCAATAATAGGTCTTTTAGCTCATCGTCATTGTCTGCATCTTTCTTTATGCGCGGCTGTGACCGACGGCTGGAGCGGCAGAGCCATGCAAGCATCTGCTTGGCAAGTTCACGGATGCGGGTCGCATTGGGGCCGTCAGACTCGGCGAGCGCCGCTACGCCATGGCCGCCTGGGCCAACAGGGTCTTCGCAGAGACAGCCGAAACTCCCGCCGCCGGCGTCAGACATGCCTCGATCGGCTCACGCCGAGCTCTGGCCAGGGCAGGCGACGACTGGCCGCTGATGATCGTCGCGGGCACCGCCCGCGCCGATTCGGAATTCAGCTTGCGCAGCATCGCGGCCCGTCTCGCCCGGTGAGCATGCGGACAGGCGCCGCCACACGAATGGGGCAAAGGTCGGGGCTGCTCGCTGCGACGCCACCGTGAGTACGGGCAGTCCCGGCTTCCTCGCGATGGCCTACGCGGCTCTGACGGTCGCGATGAAGGTCTCCACTTCACGACGCAACGTCTCGGCCTCGCGGGACAACCCGTCGGCCGCGCCAAGGACCTGCGTCGCGGCGGACCCGGTCTCCGCCGCCGCCTGGTTGACGCCGGCGATGTTCTCCGAGACCTCCTGCGTGCCGCGGGCGGCTTGCTGCACGTTCGAGGAAATGTCGCGGGTGGCCGCCCCCTGTTGCTCGACGGAGGCCGCGATGGCGCCAGCGATCTCGTTCAGCCGCGCGATCGTGCCCTCGATGTTCTCGACCGCCGCCTTGGCGCCTCCAGTGGCGCCCTGGATTTCCTGGACCCTGGCCTGGATCTCCTCGGTAGCATTCGCAGTCTGGTTGGCCAAGGCCTTGACCTCGGAGGCAACCACCGCAAAGCCCTTGCCTGCCTCGCCGGCCCGCGCCGCCTCGATCGTGGCGTTCAGCGCCAGCAGGTTCGTCTGGCCGGCAATCGACTGGATCATCTCGACCACCGCGCCGATCTGGCGTGAGGCCTCGACGAGCCCGGTCATGGTCTCCGCCGTGCGCCGGGCATCCTGGACGGCCTGGCTCGCGATGCGGGTGGAGGTCGAGACCTGCCGGCCAATCTCCTGGATGGAGGCGGCAAGCTCCTCCGTGGCGGTCGCAACGGTCTGCACGTTGGCGCTGGTCTGCTCCGAGGCCGAGGCCACCGCAACGGTCTGGCGGCTCGCCTCCTCGGCCGTGCCGGACATCGCCGTTGCCGCAGCCTGCATCTCCGTTGCAGCCGAAGCGACCGTCTCGACGACACCCTTCACGCTCACCTCGAAGCGGTCGGCTAGGCGCACGAGGGCAGCCTTCCGCTCCTGCTCGGCCCTGGCCTTCGCCTGGGCCTGCTCGGCTTCAAGCCGATCCATTTCGAGAGCATTGTCTTTGAAGACCTGAACCGCCATGGCCATCCGCCCGATCTCGTCGCGTCGCCCGACGGCGGGGATCGCGGTCGTCCGATCTCCGCCGGCAAGCCGGCCCATGGCGGCGGCCAGAGCGAGGATCGGCCGGGTCACACCCCCGGCTATCAGGACGCTCAGGACAGACAGGACGGCGACGATTACGGCCAGGGCGACCCAGGTGAGGAGATCGGCCTTGCGGCGCACCTCCTCGCTCGCAGCGCGTGCAGCGGCACCGACCTCCTGCTGCCGACCGAAGGCGTCCTCGAGGACGGGCTCCACGCGGGCGTATCCCTCCGAGAGCGCCTTGAGCTGCGCGCCGAGCGCGAGCGTGGCCTCGGTCAGCTTCAGGAAGTCGCGCTCGTATGCGGCGAGCTTCTCGGCCATGTCACGCTTGACGGCGTCAGGCAGCGACGAGCCCGTCAGGGCTGTGGCGAAATCGGATACGACCTTCCTGAAGGCCTCCACGTATTTCGGGTTCGTCCGTGCCAGAAAGTCCTTCTCGTGCCGACGAAGCGTCAGCATGGCGATCGTGAGCGCCGGCTGGTCGCGGCCGCTCAGCGAGGCCTCGATGTCGTGCACGGACTTTCGCAACGCGCCTTGCAGGCCGTGGTTCTCATCGAGGCCAATCCGGGCCTGCACCGCCACAATCTCAGCGAAGTTGCTGCCGTAGCTCGTCAGCTCCGTTCTTGCCTTGGTGAGTTGCTCCGAGATGAGCGCCGCCTCGGGTTGTGCCAACGCCTCGGCGATGATCGCCTCGGCCTTGGCGACGAGATCGGCATTACGCTTTGCGTATTTCTCGTCCTTGCGAAGGAGGAAATCCTTTTCGGAGCGGCGCGCATCGAGCAGGGTTGCGTGGAGCGCCTCCATCCGATCACCCATGGCTGCCGCGCTCTGGGCGGCGGCCAGGAACGCTGCTTGCCTTGCCGCCTGGTATTGGTCGAAGCCACCGAGCAGCAGTACGGCCAAGGTGCCCAATGCTCCGACCAGGCCGATCTGGATCCTAAGGCCAAAGCGCGAGAGCAAGTCACCCATGGAGCCACCTCGATTTCAGGCCAGCCGCACCGGTTTGATGGCAGCGCCAGTCACCCTTATATTTTGTCAGGATTAATAAGAAAGTAATGCACTTTCCTAAGTAATTGTCGGCCTTGACCAGGGACAGCACCTTAAGACGCAACCTTGAAAAGTTGCGCGGGGGTGGAATTTTTCTGGCGTTGGAGGAGGCCTGCTGGCTCGCTCTGGCGGTGTTCAAACGTCGCGCACAAGAGCTCGACGATACGTATCAAAGAACGGCCGGGCCCTGCAGTAGAATCCTTCGACCGATGCCCGAACCATGTAGCCGTGGCGGGGCACGAGCCCGTCCAGGTGCTGCGACATGATACTGCGCACGCTGCCGTAATCGGCCGCCTTGTCAGCTCTAGTCGTCGGGCACGTCCCCGCATGGCCGGCGCCCCCGCATCATTCAGGGTCAGGGTACCGCGACCTTGTTCAACCGGCTCGGGCCTCGAGCCGCGCCAGGGCCATGGCGGCGGCTCCGACCATCCCGGCCTCATTTCCGAGTTCGGCGACTGCAATCCTGGAACGGCTCAGCAGGAAGGGCCAAGTGAAGTCAGGCATGTGGGCTTCGATGCGTTCGGTCAGGATCGCGCCGGCGGCAGACATGCCGCCGCCGACAAGGCAGGCTTCCAGACCGAGCGCATTCACGAGGGAGCCGAACACCTGAGCGATGCACCGACAGGCGCCGTCCACAACCGCAGCCGCTTCCGCGTCGCCAGCACCGGCGAGGCCGAAGAGCTCCTCGGCCGATCCCACGGTTGCCGCCCCGCCGCGAGCCCGGTAGGCCTCGATGAGGCTGCCGGATGACGCTACCTGCTCCAGCGTAGCCATCCGTCCACGGCCATCAGGCGTCGATGCCACCGGCACGATGGCACCGAGCTCCGGGGGCTCGCCGTTCGGCCCGGCAATGGCCTCCCCATCCAGGACGACGGCACCGCCCACGCCGGTACCGAAGGTCGCGAGAACGAAGCGCCGCAGGCGTCGGCCGGCACCGAACATGGCCTCGCCTTGGGCGGCGGCGACGCCGTCGTTCTGCACCGATGCCGGGATACGCAGCTGCCGCGACAGGGCTTGTGCGATCGATCGACCGCGCAGAGGAGGGACGTTGCCTCCACCGTCGAGCAGGACGCCCGTCAGGGGGTCGCTGTAGCCCGGCGTCGCAACGCCAATAGCGGCCGGCGGATGCTCCAGCCCGCGGGACAGGCTCTCGCAGATGTCGGCGATCCCGCCGAGAAGGTCATCGAAGCTCCAGGTGCGGTCGAACGGGATTCGCTGAAAGGCGTGTATCGTCCCGTCGGCGCCCACCACGCCGCATTTGATCGCCGTGCCGCCGATGTCGATGCCGAAGGCGTTCATCATGCCGTCCGGGCCAGCTTGATGCCGAGGCGCTGCGAGAGCCCTGGATAGCGCATCCGGTGCGGCTCCATGCCCCGTCGGCGCGCCAATGCCATTGCGAGCCACTGGATTGGGATGATCCCCGCCATTGCGTCGAAGGGGGGCGTGGTGCCGATCATGTCGCTCGGCCAGCCGAAGGGACCGGCCTCCCCGCGGAGGTCAAGTCCGAGGATCCGCACCCCGGAGGCCTGCATGACCGCTGCCACGTGCTCCGCCGTGGCCTTGTGCTCGGCGGTGGCGGCGATCATGACGCAGAGGCTTCGCTCCGACAGGCCGTGCAGACGTCCATGGAGCAGCTCCTCGGTCGTGAAACCGGCCGCAGGAACCCCGCAGATCTCCGAGATCTTCAGGGATCCCTCCTGCGCAGTCCCGTAGTGGCGTTCCTCGCCCGCAATGGCGATGTAGTCCACGGCATCGAGCTCTTCGGCAAGGGCGGTCGCCGCCGCCTCCGCCCGCGGCAGCAGCGCATCCAAATCGGAGACGGGAACCGCCGCGTCCATCGACTTCCCGTTCATCCAGTTGGACAGCTGGGAAAGCACTGCGAGCGAGACCGTGTATCCCTTCGTCTTGGGGCCGACCGGCTCATCCCCGACGGGAAGGTGCAGCGTCCGTCGGGCAACCTGCGCGATGGGGCTCTCCAGATCAGCGGTCAGGGTGATCGTCACGGCACCGGCGGATTGCGCGCGGGTGACCGACTGCACGCTCGTGTCGCTGGTCCCGGTCTGGGACAGCACGACGACACAGGTCGTTCCCGGCGAAGGGATGGGCATCTGCAGGAACGATCGCGGGTTGACGACATCCACCCGGCGATACCCGTTGGCGAGTTCCGGCGCCGCGACCATCAGGGCATTCAGCGACGTCCCCGATCCGACGAGGATCAGACGCTCGGGATCCATGGAACCCCACGGGGCGAGCTGCTCCGCTGCGCCACGCCACGCGTCGGCGATCCTCACGGGCTGCTCGCGGATAAAGCCCTCCAGAAGGCACCGGGGCCCCGCCTCCCGGTTCTGCACGCCGTCACGAGACATGGCCGAGCCCCGCAATGGATTCCGGCACCGACGCGTCCACATCGGATCCATGGGCGATCAGGTCGCCGGTCGCAGCGTCGAAGACATGGCCGCGCCCTGCGTCGAGCGTTGCGAAGATACTCGAGCCCGCGCTGATCCCGACCATGGTCGGCACCACCACCTGGAAGGGCCGGCCCTCATGCAGGCCGATCAGGATCGTCTCCGTACCGAGATGCTCGACAGCGTCAAGCGTCAGCCGCAGCGTGCCGGAGCCGGGCGCTGCAGCGAGCCCCACGAACTGTGGGCGCAGGCCGAAGAGGACCGCCTTGCCCGACCAGGGCTTCAGGGCCGCTCGAAGCGGCGGAGGCACCGGAATGGTGACGGGGCCGCTGCGCAGCTCCGTTCCGTGCTGCTCGACCACGCAGGGCAGCATGTTCATCGCGGGCGATCCGATGAAACCTGCGACGAACGCGTTCGCAGGGCGTCTGAAAAGCTCGAGCGGAGCGCCCGCCTGCCGGATGCGGCCGTGGTCGAGCACGACGATCCTGTCGCCCATCGTCATGGCCTCCACCTGGTCGTGGGTGACGTAGATCATGGTGGCCCCGAGCTGCCGGTGCAGCCTCACGAGCTCGGTCCGCATGTGGACGCGAAGATGCGCGTCGAGGTTCGAGAGCGGCTCGTCGAAGAGGAAGATCTTGGGTTCTCGCACCATCGCGCGTCCCACGGCGACACGCTGGCGCTGTCCGCCGGAAAGCTGCGCGGGGCGGCGCTCCAGAAGGGCGTCGAGACCAAGGACACGCGCAGCGGCCCTCACGCGCTCGTCGACCTCCCTGGCCGGAGTCTTCCGCATGCGGAGTCCGAAGGCCATGTTGTCGTAGACCGACTTGTCCGGATACAGAGCGTAGTTCTGGAAGACCATCGCGATATCGCGATCCTTCGGCAGGACGTCGGTGACGTCGCGCCCGTCGATCCAGATCTCGCCGTCGCTCGACGGCTCGAGGCCGGCGATCAGACGCATCAGGGTCGACTTTCCGCAACCCGACGGGCCGACGAAGACGACGAACTCGCCCTTTTCGATCGCAAGGTCCAGCGGCGGGATCACCTCGTGTGAACCGAACCGCTTTGCGACCTTGCGCAACTCGAGGAATGCCATGTCCGTGTTTCCGTTCCTGGCGTCACCGTCGACGCATGTCCGACCGGCGCCTCATCCCTTCACGGCCCCGATGGTCAGGCCGCGGACGAGGTGACGCTGAAAGAAGAGCATGAAGGTCAAGATGGGAAGCATGATGCCGATTGCGCCGGCGGCCGAGAGAGACCAGTAGTTCAGGTCCTCGCCGCCGTACTCGGCGATGGCGACCGGAAGCGTCTTCGTGTCGGTCCCGGTCAGGACCAGCGCGAACAGGAACTCATTGTAGGCGAGCAGCAGGCTGAACAGCGACGTGACGACCATTCCCGGGCGCGCAAGAGGCAGGATCACGTTCCAGAAAGCCTGCCAGGCGTTGCATCCGTCGATGTAGGCGGCCTCGTCCAGCTCGCGCGGGATCTCGAGGAAGAAGCTGCGCATGAGCCAGACGGTGAAGGGCTGGTTCAGGGCCACCATGGCCGCGATCATCGCGGGGTAGGTGTTGATCATCTCCAGGGAGCGGGCCATCACGAAGAACGGGATGACCAGGAGCACGTGCGGGAACATCCGCACGACCAGCAGGCTCATGAGCAGCGAGCGGCTCGCCCGGGTCTGGATCCGCGACAGGGCATAGGCGGCCAACGTCCCGACCGGCACCGACACCAGGACCGTTCCGGCCGCGATGATCGCGCTGTTGAGGAAGAAGCCCAGGAAGCCGCGTCCGAGCCAGATGTCGACGTGGTAGCGGAAGGTCGGCTCCACGAGGATCTTGGGCGGGATCGAGAAGGCGTCGATGGGTTCCCGGATCGAGATGAGCAGCGCCCAGACGATGGGGGTCAGGCTGAAGACCGTGAAGAGCGTCAGGCCGACCAGGATCAGGACCTGGACCCGCATGCGCCTAACCATCAGAACGCCCCCTTGTCGCGGCGGTAGACGACGGAGATCACCATCAGGATGAGCCCCGTCACCACGAGCAGGGTCAGCACCCCCATGGCCGAGGCGCGGCCCACCTCAAGCTGCTTGAACGCAAGCATGTAGGTGTAGAGGGTCATGGTCTCGGTGGCCGTTCCCGGTCCGCCGCCGGTCAGCACATAGATGCTGTCGAAGGTCCGGAACGCATCCATCAGTCGAATCGCCAGAACGAACAGAATCTGAGGCCGCAGAGCCGGCAGGATCACATGCCAGACCAGGCGCGCTCCGGAGGCGCCGTCGATCCGTCCCGCCTCCAGGAGGGATGGGTTGATCCCCTGAAGGCCCGCGAACAGGATCAGCATGATGAAGGGGGTGAACTGCCAGATGTCGGCGACCACCAGGGTGACGAAGGCCCAACTTGGCGCCCCCAGCCAGTCCGGCGGGAAGATGTTCATCGAGGCGATCAGGGCGTCTGCCAGGCCCCAGCGCGATGCGAAGACCCAGCGCAGGAAGAGCGCGGCCACGACCGGCGTGATCAGATAGGGGACGAACATCAACGTCGAGAACAGCTTGGCGCCGCGCACGAGCTTGTAGAGCGCAAGCGCCAGAAGCAGACCCAGCACGAACTCGATCAAAATGGAGACGACGACAAGCGACAGGGTGACGCGGAGCGCGGACCAGACGCGGTCCTGGGCAAGCAGGGATACGTAGTTCTGCAGGCCGATAAAGTTCGAGCTCGCAGCTCCCAGGTAAAAGTCCGTGAAGCTGAGGTAGAGGGCGTAGGCGAGCGGATAGATCTGAACGGAGATGATGATCAGAGCACTCGGCACGACGAACGGCCAGAGGGAGCGCCGTCGGTCGAGCCGGCTCCTGCGATGCGTGGATGCCATGGAATTTTAAGGTCCGCTGCCGTGCCGTCACAAGGGTGGAAGGACCGGGATCAACCGATCCTTCCAGTTCCGAAGCCGATGCTATCTCTTGTAGAAGCCGCGGCGGGTCAGGAACTCCTCGGCCTCCTTGGCACCGGTGTCGAGCGCCTGCTGAACCGGCATCTCACCGGTCACCGCCTGGACGATGCGCCGCGAGACGAGTTCGCTGACTTCCTTGAACTCCGGGAACTTCGGGAATGAGGTCGCGTTCTGGAGCGCCGGCACCAGGACGCGGTAGTAGCGGTAGCGCTGCTGGAGCTCGGGATCCTGGAGCACGGAGATGCGCGTGGGAACCGCTCGATCCGAACCTTCGCGCTGGTTGGCGGCGCTCAGGGTCGCCGCCAGCAGGCGGAAGAGCGTGTCCTTGTTCTTGGACGAGAACCTGGAGATCGCGTAGCTGTCGGCAACCACGATCTGCTTTCCGCCGGGAGGTGCGACCCAGTTCATCTTCCCGATCACCCGGGACTGCTGCGGGTTTTCCATCGCGCCTGTCCGTGTCAGCCACTGCAGCCCCATGGCGGCGGCGCCCTGCTGGAACAGAATGGTCGACTCGTCGTTGCCGTTGGCCGTGTAGCCGCGCGGCGCGAACTGGGCCATGCGCTTCATGGTCTCGATGGCCTTCACCCCGTTGGGGCTGTTGAAGACGGGCTTGCCGTCCTTGTCGAACCAGCCGTCGCCGATCGCATTCAGGTACCAGTGCGCCTCGTTCATGGTGCCTTCGCCCTTCAGCGTCATCACCGTGCCGGCCATTGCCGGAGAGTGCAGAGCCTTTGCCGCCTTTTCGTAATCCTCGAAGGTCGCGGGCGGGGTCAGGCCCTTGTCCTTGAAGACGTCCTCGCGGTAGGCGAACAGCATCGTATTGGTCAGGATGGGTAGCGCGTACTTCTTCCCGTTGTAGGAGACGGCGTTCAGGGCGGCAGGGGCTATGTCGTCCAGCTTGAACTCGTCCTTGTATTTCTCGAAGAACTCGTCAAGCGGCTCCAGCCAGCCATTCGCGGCGAAGTTCGTGATCGTGAGATCATTGCCCCACAGAATGTCGATCGAGTCCGATCCCGAGGACAGCGTGATGGTCTGGAGTTCCGCCGCCTGCGCATTCGGCATCAGGTCCGTGGTGACCGCGACCCCGGGCAGTGCGGATTTCATTTTCTCGGCATAGAACTCCAGCGCCGGATACCGATGGCTGACAAGCCTGACCGGCTTGCCGTCTTGCGCAGTCGCCGGTCCGGCGCTGGTCGCCATGACGATGGCCAGCGCGCCGGCCAACATGGTCCCGGTGCGGGCAAGCCTGCCGACAAGGCTCTTACTGGTTCGTTGCATGACGTCTTCCCCCCTTCCCGCGGTCGTTGCTGCGCTCGCGTGTTCTGGAGCTGCATTCGGTTAGGGCCCGAAGCTTCTCCCGATTGGATTTTTCCATCCTGCATGAGCCCCAACAATCCGTAAACCCCTCCTTTTTGGCCTTGGCTGTCGGCCATAAGGGGGCACGGCGGTAAACTTCTATTATATAGAAATAATGCCTTCCCACGGTCCCCGACCGGGGCCTATGCTCGCAGAGGAGGTTTGAAATGGTGAATGTCAGGGGGGCGAACCTTGAGCATGCGCGGCGCCTGAACCGCCGTGCGGTCCTCGATGCGGTTCGGCTACGGGCGCCCTCGTCCAGGGCCGAGATCGCGCGACTGACCGGCCTTTCACCTCAGACCATCGCCAACATCACCGACGAGCTCTGCGCGGCCGGCCTGCTGATTGCGAAAAGCTACAGGACGGGGGGACGGGGGCAGCCAGCGCTGGGTTTCGAAATCAATGCCGAAGGCGGGTTCACGTTCGGAATCTCGCTCGACCACAGCGGGCTGGTGATCCTGCTGACGGATGTCGCGGGCGGCATCAGGGACCGGGAGCAGCTGCCGCTGAAATCGCTGCCTCCGGAGATCGTCATCGGGATGATCGCCTCGGCTGTCGAGGCGATGCTGGCCCGCTCGGGCGTGGATCGACGCAGGGTCTGGGGCGCCGGCGTGGTCGTGCCCGCGCGCCAGTCGGATGGGCAGGTCGTCGCCTATGGCCCCTGCACATTGCCGTCCTGGAAGCAATTTCCCCTCAAGAGCGAGCTGGGCACCGCCCTCGGCATGCCGGTCTTCGTCGAGAATGATGCGGTCGCCGCTGCCGTTGCAGAGCGGCTCCATGGGATCGGCAAGGCCCATGCGGACTTCGTGTACCTGTATTTCGGCGCCGGCATTGGCGGGGGATTGATGCTGGGCGGCAGGCCCTACCGGGGAGGCTCGGCGAAGGCGGGACAGCTCGGCCATGTCGTGGTGCAGACCGGAGGAAGGCCTTGTCATTGCGGCCAGTGCGGCTGCCTCGAGCGCTATGCGTCGCTCTCCGCGGCGCAGGCGCTGCTGACGGGACTGCCCGAAGGGGAGCAGCCTCTGGACATCGCGCTGATCAACGATGCCTTCATGCTGGGCGACGCCCAGCTCCTCGGTTGGATGGACGAAGCCGCGGACAAGCTCAGCACGGCCGTCCGCATCATCGATTACATCTTCGACCCCGAGGGAGTCGTGCTGGGTGGCATCATTCCCCGCCCGCTCCTGGAAGGGCTGCATGGACGACTGGTGCAGCGGCTTGCCGGAGGCCGGCCGGTCGAGGACCGGGCGCCGCCGACGGTCCTGGTCTCCGAGATCGGCCGCGACACGCCGGCGCTCGGCGCCTCCGCGCTTCCCATTTTCGACGGCATCACCCCCGAGCTCAGCCTCGTGTTCGAGGCTGGCTCGGTCGAGGCGATCTGAGATCGGCCATGCAATCCTCGCCTGCGCCATCCGCGAACGGGACGGGCTCGCCGCCGGAGTGCGCCGACGGGGCAGTGGAGCTGCGGGCCGGCCGGGCCGGCGCCACAATCGCCGCGCGAGGGGCCGAGGTCATCTCCTGGTCGATCGCAGGCCGGCAGCTTCTATGGTCCGGGGACAGCGCATGGTGGCCCCAGGTGAGCCCGATCCTCTTCCCGATCGTCGGCCGCGTGCGGGAGGGCCGGGCGCTCGTGGACGGCGTCGCCTATCCGCTCGGGATTCACGGATTTGCGTCGTTCCAGCGCTTCGAGATCACCGAGGTTCTGGAGGGCGCGGTCCGGCTGGAGCTCCGTGCCACGCCCGGGACGCTGGCGCTCTACCCCTTCGACTTCGGGCTGAGCATTGCCTACGAGCTGACCGAATCGGGGCTTTCGGTCGCCATCGAGGTCGCGAACCGCGGCGCTGGCGACATGCCTTATGCCGTCGGGTTCCATCCTGGTTTCCGATGGCCACTGGCCGCGGAGCCGAGGAGCGCACATACCGTGCGGTTCGAGGCCGAGGAGCGGGCCGAGGTTCCGATCCTGACCCCGCAGGGCCTGTTTTCGGACAGAAGACGGCCCGTACCCATCCTCGGCCGTGACCTGCCGCTGTCCGAGGACCTGTTCGCACAGGGTGCGCTCTGCTTCCTCGATGCGGCGAGCCGTTCAATGGTCTTCGGCGCCGGTCCGGGCGGTCCGTCGATCCGCATGGCTGCGGAGAATCTTCCGCATCTCGCGCTCTGGTCCAGGCCGGGCGCCGGCTTCCTGTGCATGGAGGCCTGGAGCGGCCACGGCGATCCCGACGGCTTCGAAGGCGAGCTCCGCGACAAGCCATCGATGCGGATCCTTCGACCCACCGAGAGGGCGACCCATCGCGTGACGCTGGAGTATCGCGGGGGAATGGGGGCGGGGCATGCGGCTGCGGACGCCGCCCGGACGTAAACGACGGGGAGGGGTACAGTGAAGCTCTTGGACGTATCGGCCATCGACTGCGATGTCCATCCGACGGTGCCAGATCTCGCGGATCTCCTTCCCTACATGGAGCCGCATTGGCGGGACACCATTTCGGACCGTGGCATCGAGGCCTTCGAGTCCATCAGCTACCCGCCGAATGCGCCCCTGAGCGCCCGCCCCGACTGGCGGGACGAACGGGGGCGCGCGGCGCAGAACGTCACCAGCCTGGCAACCCAGGCGCTCGACCGCTGGAACCTCCGTTTCGCGGTCGGCAACTGCATCTACGGCGTGCACATGGCGTTCAGCGAGGATCTGGCCGCCGTCCTTGCGCGTGCGGTGAACGACTGGCTCGTGCGCGAGTGGCTCGATCGGGAGCCGCGGCTGCGCGCCTCCATTGTCGTGCCTCTGCAGAACCCGGAACTTGCCGTCGACGAGATCCGTCGCCGATCCGAGGACCGGCGCTTCGTGCAGGTGCTGCTGCCCGCAATGGCCGAGGCGCCGCTGGGCCGCCGCCATTTCTGGCCGATCTATTCCGCTGCGGAGAGGGCGGGGCTGCCGATCGGGATCCATGCCGGGAGCAGCTACCGTCATCCGGTGACCCCGGTCGGCTGGCCAAGCCATTACGTCGAGGATTATGCCAGCCAGGCGCAGGCCTTTCAGGGTCAGCTCGCAAGCCTCGTCTGCGAAGGGGTCTTCACGAAGTTCCCCAACCTCAAGGTCGTCCTGATCGAGTCAGGAGTCACCTGGCTGACGCCCTTCCTGTGGCGCCTGACGAAGTTCTGGCGCGGGCTGCGCAGCGAGGTGCCGTGGGTCGACCGTCCCCCGTCCGAGATTGTGCGCGAGCATGTCCGGATGACGATCCAGCCCTTCGATGCGCCCGACGGGACGGAAAGGCTGGAAAGGATCATCGACCATCTCCAGTCCGACAGAATGCTGCTGTTCTCGTCCGATTTTCCGCATTGGCAGTTCGACGGGGACGAGGTTCTGCCCAACGGGTTTCCGGAATCCCTGGTGGGAAGGATCGCGGTCGACAATCCGCTGGAAACCTATCCCCGCATGAAGGAGTGCATGCCATGAACGACATGACCCAGGGCGCCGGCGTGCGGGCGGGTGATGCCCCGGTCGAGGCAGGCATCGTGGACTGCGACATCCATCCCGCGGTCAAGTCCTGGAACGACCTCAGGCCCTACCTGTCGGACCGCTGGTGGAACTACCTGCAGACCTACGGCCTCAGGGCCCGGCACGGTTTCGTGCGCGGGACGCCCTATCCCAAGATGTCGCCCCTGGCCACCCGGCGGGACGCGTGGCCTGATGAGGGGCAGCCCGGGAGCGACCTCGAGCTCATGCGGCGCCAGCATCTCGACGCGCTGGGCATCGGGATGGGCATCCTCAACCCGCTTTCGCCAACGGGCGGCGATCAGAACGTCGCGTTCAGTGCCGCCCTCTGCACAGCGACCAACGAGTGGCAGCTCGAGGCATGGACCCGCCAGGAGCCGCGCCTGAAAGCCTCGGTCGTCATCCCCTACGAGGATGGAGAGGCCTCGAAGGCGGAGATCCGGCGTCGCGCGGGCGTCGCGGACTTCGTCCAGGTGCTCCTTCTCAGCCGCACGAGCGAGCCGCTCGGCAAGCGGCGATACTGGCCGATCTACGAGGCCGCCACGGAGCAAGGCCTGCCTGTCGCCGTGCACGTGTTCGGCTACAGCGGCTACCCGATGACCAACAGCGGCTGGCCGAGCTTCTATATCGAGGAGGGAGCGGCCCACCCGGCATCATGCCAAGCCTCGATCGCAAGTCTGGTTTTCGAAGGCGTCTTCGAGCGCTACCCGGCCATGAAGCTTCTCGTCATCGAAGCGGGCTTCGCCTGGCTGCCGGCACTCGCGTGGCGTCTGGATAAGATCTGGCATCGCATGCGGGATGAGGTTCCGCATGTCAGGCGGCCCCCATCGGAATACATACGCGAGCACGTCTGGCTGACGACCCAGCCGATGGAGGAGGCGACCCGTCCGCGGCAGGTCCTGGACGTCATGGATTGGATCGGCTGGGACAGGCTGCTCTTCGCCAGCGACTATCCCCATTGGGATTTCGACGACCCCCGGTTCAGCCTCCCGCCTGCGCTGAGCACCGAGCAGAAGAATGCAGTGCGGTTCGGCAATGCACGCGCGCTTTATGGAGGGTGACATGGACCGACATGTGGTCGCGCGCGCCGATGAGATCGGGCCCGGTGAGCGCAAGCTCGTCCATGTCCGTGGACGTGCGGTCGTGCTGTTCAACGTCGACGGGGAATTTTTCGCGATCCTGGATCGGTGCCCCCATCAGGGCGGAAGCCTCTGCGAAGGGCGGCTCACGGGTCTCGTGACGTCCAAGGAGCCAGGGCAATATGAGTATTCGCACAGGGGGGCCGTGATCCGGTGTCCCTGGCATGCCTGGGAGTTCGACATTCGGACCGGACAGTCCTGGTGCGAGCCTGGACGGATCCGCGTGAAAAGCTTCAAGACCGAGGTACAGGCGGGTGCCGGCCTCGTGCAGGGCCCCTACGTGGCAGAGACCTTTCCCGTGACCCGGGATGGGGACTATGTCGTCATCGAAGCCTGACGGCGAATGGCGGCCGGGCCATGCCAGCACGACCGGGATGAGCACGGGTGGGGGTAGTCCTGGGCGGTCCTGCTGAAGCTCCGGCGCCATGCGCCGGAGGCGACTTCGCCCGCGACAGCGGCAAGCTCGTCAAGAACGACGCGCTCGGCGCCGAGGTCATCCCGCTGCTTGCCGAGCGCATCCGTCCCGAGCCGCACCCGGTCAGCGAAACCGAGGACCAGGGGCTCGGCCCGGCCGCGCCGCCGGGAGTGATCGCCGCCGGGAGTGATCGCCGCCCGGAGCGAACTCCGCGCGGCGGCATCAGGCCTGCTCACGGATGAAATGCGTGAGATCCTGGTTCAGGCGCTCCTTGTGGGTGAAGTAGAGCCCGTGCGGAGCTCCCTCGTACACCATCAGGCGGGCTCCCGGGATCAGGGCCGCGGCGGGCCGTCCCGTGATCTCGATCGGCGCCGAGGCATCGCGATCGCCATGCAGGATGAGCACCGGCACATCGAGCCGGGCCAGCTCGGACCGGAAGTCGGTGGATACCTGGATCCGGTTCAACTCCCCCGCGGCCTGCAGAGAGGTCTGGGTCATCATCCGGATGGTCCAGTCAGCCGTGGCTCGAGAGGTGCCGGGCACGAAGTAGGGCTCCGCGTTGTCTTCTGCCCAGCCGGCAAAATCGCTGAGGAAGGCATCGCGCATCTGGGCGAAAGCCGCCTCCGGAACCCCGATCGGGTTGTCATCCGTGCGTAGCAGGAACGGGATTGCCGCCGGCGCGATCAGCGCCACCCTGGCGATCCGGGCCGAGCCGTGCCGCGTCAGGTAGCGTACGACCTCGCCGCTGGCGAAGGAGTGCGCCACCAGGGTGAGGTTTTCCAGCCGCAGCGCCTCGATGACGTCCGCGAGATCGTCCGCGAGCGTATCGTAGTCATAGCCCCGGCCGGGATCGCTTGAGCGGCCATGTGCCCTCCGGTCATATGCGGCGCAGCGGAATCCCTGCCGCGACAGCGGCTCCATCTGGTAGGCCCACATGTCAGAGCTGAGGGTCCAGCCAGCCAGGAACAGGATCGGGTCACCCGCACCCCAGTCGCGATAGAACAGGCTAGCGCCCTGCCCGGTCATGATCGTGTTCGGACCGACGGTGCGGGCGTCTCTTACGGAGTTCATCGGCTCTGTTTCCGTCATTGGGCATGAACAAGCGGGTCAGGAGGCAACCGGCACCTGATCGAGGAAGCCGACGACGCTTTTCAAACGGCCATTCTCCAGGGTGGCGAAGTCGGTGCCCTTGATGGGTCCGTCGGTCCCTTCCTGGCCGAGCTGCCAGGAGAACCGCACCTGATTGCCGTAGCCGTCGGGCTCACCCACGAGAGAGAAGCAGAAACCGGGGAAGCGGCTCTGCACGCCCGCGATCAGGCCATCGATCTGGTCGTGGCCGTGGCCCTGCATGAGCGGGTCCTGATAGGTGCCGTTCTCGTTCCAGAGTTCGGTCAGCAAGGCCCTGCGACGCTCCTGAGCGGGCTCGTTCCAGAGAGCGATGTAGCGGGCGGCGATGGCGGCGGCGTTCGTCATGGGAGGTCTCCTGGTGAGGCGCGGGATCAGCCCCGGCGAGAGCACCATGGCCGAGGAGCCGTAGGGCGTCGATTACGCCCCAGGTAATGAGGCCGGCTGACGGCTCACCACTGGCCAGGGCGCCACACTCGGCGCCTCGCGTCGCCCTTGCGCCCGCCGTGGACACGGTGCTGCTGATCTCGCCTGCCAGCTTCCGACTGACCTGGCAGCACGCCGCCTCCCCGACGTATCCGCTCGGGTCCTGCTCTTCGCCTCAGTCGAGGAGGCCGAGGCGCATCTCGAGCCGGTCGATGCCGAGGATGGCGTCTGCCCGTCCGCTTGCATGCCCGAAGGGAGGCCGCTGGAGTTCAGCATCCGCCGTGACCGGCGACACGGTGTGCCGCAAGTTCGACCGCGCTTTGATCGACGGTATGCTGGCAGCATCGTCCTGGACGGCGCCGCCCGACCCCGGGTGTCGGCACATGAGAGGCCCGCCGCCAAGGCACAGCTGACAAGACACAGCTGAGGCCTCCCGGTCCAGGGCGGCCGCGGCCGCCTGTCGGCGCATCTCTCGTGAGGCGGCCTGCGGCAATGGTCTCGCGGACGACCTAGCCCGTGACCTCGGTGCCGATCGTCAGGGACAACGCCTCGGCCTGGTCCATGCCATAGGCGCGCAGCGCCTTGGCCACCTCCTCGACGGCGGCCGCTTCGGTACCGAGGTGCTTTGTCCAGTTGCCGCCCTCGTTCTCAGGCGCCTGCCAGCCAAGCTGCTTGAGTGAATCGGCCGTGCTGTCCTTCATCAAGGGATAGTTGAACTTGCTGACGGCCTCCGCCCTGACACCGGATCCGTCGTTGGTCACGATCACGTAGTATTTCTCGTCCTCGGCTGCGATCTTCGCCGCCATCCTGGGATGTGTGGCGACGTACGACACCAGTTCCGTCAAACAGCTCTCGCTGTAGCGGCGCAGTTGCAGCGTCATCGTGCCGGCGCACGAAGACGGACCGGTTTGCTGGGCGGCGGCGACCGTAGGCTCCAGGGCGAAGCCGGAAATGAGCATCAACCCGGCTCGGATGAACGTCCGTGCGTTGCCCATCGCCCGCGCCTCCGCTGGTTATGCAATGAGCAAACCACCATTCGTGGTTTTCGTTTCATGTCGGTTCTGGCTTCGGCCCGAACGGTACTGCATGGGCGAAACGGCGCTTCTCGCGCATTCGGAAACCCGACGGGAGAAGGCGTTCAAGACCGCACTGCCATCTGGCAGCGGCGTTGATGCCTGAAGCTTCGTATGATCTCGGGTGCCATACCCGATGGGTCAGTCCTCAGTTCCGACTTCCAAACCAGTCCAGCGCGCCCACGGCAGCGACCAGCAGACCGCCATTGGATTCACCCTGGATCGCAAGCCCGTCAGCAGAGGCGATGCCCTCGCTCTTCAGATACTCGGCTGCAGCAATGAAGTCGGCGAACACATTCTGTTTATTCGTAAGCCGCCCCGCATCGCGCCATGCCTTGCCGTATTCCCCACCACTACGCAAGTTGGCGATGGCATAAGCGCCCCCCGCTTCCAACCAACGCTCGAGCGTTGTCGCCCTCCGGGTTGCAGCCGCTTCATCCTGAATGAACGCGAGACGTGTGCCGAGCCGCGTGGAGCGCCACAACGAAAGGCTCTGTTCGGGTTGGCCGCTGGAAGTCGCGTGCCACCCCTTGCCTGCCGGGCAGTCATTGATGCGAGCGCGGCGCGAGGCAAACGGGCGGAGCGTTTCCAAACGTTGTCGACACAGTTGGTACAAAGGGAAGGGATGAACGGCATCGCCCTGAAACAGGAGCGGGACATAAAGCGACGGCCGGCGCGCGGACCCCGGACGCCCGCCACGGGCACGGAACGCGAGCCGCCGGAGCATCGCGGGATACGATGATATGGCCCTTATCAACGGCACCAACGGCAACGACGCGGGCATCTTCGCCCTGATGGGCACGAATTCGGCCGATACGATCCTCGGGCTGGACGGCAACGACCAGTTGTACGGATACGGCGGTAACGACCTCCTCGCAGGCGGCTACGGCGTCAACCTGATCAACGGGGGCGCAGGCTCGGACACTGTGTCCTACGCCTTTGTGACCGGCGCTTCCGTCTGCCTCTCCCTGACCGACGGCAAGGCGACGTCCCTGGACATCAAGGACGCCATCGACACCCTCTTCGGGATCGAGAACGTGATCGGGACGAAATCGGGAGATGAAATCCAGGGGGACGTCGGCGTCAACGAGCTCTACGGCGGCTGGGGCTACGACACGCTTGAGGGGATGGGCGGGGCGGACATCATCAACGGCGGGTCAGGACGCGACAAGGCCTCCTACGCCCATTCGGACGCGGCTGTGAAGGTAAACCTGGGGACGGACGAGGCTTCGGGAGGCCATGGAACCGGAGACAAGCTCTACAACATCGAGAGCCTCATAGGATCCGGGTTCGGGGACGAGCTCACCGGCTCGAGCGGAGAAAACGCGCTGTTCGGGGGCGGTGGCTCGGACGTGCTGCGCGGCGAGGGGGGCGACGACGCGCTCCTGGGCGAGGCGGGCGCGGACTTCATCTACGGTGGCCCCGGCGTCGACTCCGCGCATGGCGGCGACGGGAATGACATGATCTTCGGCGGTTCTGGCGACGACCGCATGGCCTTTCATGGCCTGCTTGAAGGCGGAGCTGCCGACGACATGATCTACGGGCAGGAAGGCAATGACACGCTTGAGGGCGGTGCCGGGAACGATTGGCTGGTCGGCGGTGCGGGAGACGACGAGTACCTCTACCAGTTCCGTGACGACTGGGACGGCATCAAGCAGGTCGGCCACGACACCGTCCACGGCTTCGAAGGGGCCGGCGTGGCCGGTGGCGACACGCTGATCTTCCTCGACCGCGACCTCGGCGACATCTCGGCGAGCGTGAAGGGAGGCAAGACCATCCTGACCTGGAGTGAGTTCCAGCCCGGCGACAACTCGGTCACGATTGACGCCGTCGGGTTGGTCGCCGGCGTCGACTACATCTCCCTACCCTGGGAGAGCTTCTGGACCTGATCCGAGGCGTGGAGGCGGTCGTACGCCCTGCCGATCCAGTTTCCGGTCGGTGGGGCCGCGGGGCGTCGGGACGCCGTCATC
Source organism: Arenibaculum pallidiluteum (assembly GCF_017355985.1). Lineage (GTDB taxonomy): Bacteria > Pseudomonadota > Alphaproteobacteria > Azospirillales > Azospirillaceae > Arenibaculum > Arenibaculum pallidiluteum. The sequence continues at coordinate 26,025 of NZ_JAFIQU010000012.1, read as the reverse complement.
GTCCAGGGGAGCGGCGTCTCATGGGTGCAACGAGGGTCCCTACAGGCAGACCGAAGCGGCATGCCCCCACCATCGTCTTCCGGGGACATGCTGTCCCCGGTCCCCTGCCCCCTCGATTTCGCCGACCGTCGTGGTCGAGCAGCCGGCCGAAGCGGTCTCGCAGTCCCCGCAATGCTGACCCCAAGCGGTGTCCAGGTCGGCATCGAGGCGCAGCCCGCCAAGCGCGCACCGCCGGGGTTTTCAGCGGCGACATGGATCCGGCCGCGCGGGCCCGCCCGGCTGGCCAGACGAACCTGACCTGTCGCGAGGCGACCCGCACCTACATTTGGAATATCTATACAGCCTTCCTGCTCGGGAATGGCGCGAGTGAGTCAGATGACGGCGTGATCGCCGCTGCACCTGTGATCGGGGCGTCCGTCTCCTCAAGAATCTCGATGATCATGAGCTCCCATAAGAGCTCAGGAATTCCTCCCAGCCCCTCGTCGGATTGAAGCTCGGCCCAGCGTCTCGTCAACGCCGCCGCGATCTCCGGAGTCGGCTCGCGCAGTGTCCTCAAAGCGGCCGCAGCCATATGCCGATACAATGCCTTGTCATCAGCGCTCGCGCGCCTCCACTGATCCGCCCCTTCTGCCTGGCATGCTTGATCCAGCGAGGAGTAGATGGCACACGCGACGCGATCCAACATCGTATCGGACAAAGGGCTCTCCCTAATTAAGACGGGCGACACACGGGGTCAGCGTCGAGGTGGGTTCAAACCATATTCCGCGGCGCTCAGCCGTCGCCTCCGGGCGGAGATGAACGCTCTGACGGCGTACCCTACCGCAAAGCCAATGATCCCTGCCCATAAGACGGCGATTTCCATGCCGGCCTCTCATCGCCTCCGTCACGTTGTTTTCATGGAACCATAGTTTGCATACGAGTCGATATGGCATTCGGATAGCATCGAATCACTGAGCAGATGCGTCTTCACACGCATCATAGGCGTCGTATCCGATAATTAGGCATGCTCTTGGAAGGGATTATATTCTTTTGCCTAAGGTCCCATACCTCTGATCAGCGATTAAACTTTGCGACTGCGACTGACACCTTTGCGCATCCCAGCCAATGTCGACACTCATTTCTGTTCTCTTCGTGATCTTGTCGAGTTGGCTGGTTCTTGCCCCATTGGCAACACCGGCCGCTTGGATCATCGCGAGGGACGCTGAGCTTCCGCCGTGGCGCGCGTTGCTGTTGCTCGTTCCGTACGTCGGGCTGTTAGCCTTCGTCATCATGCTGTTACGCCCAAGGGCAGGAGGCCGAATACCAGCCGAGCTCACGTCTACCGAGGTGGCATGAGCTTTCCTGCTTTCCAGATTGCCATGGCAATGGGACTGGCTATAGCGATAGCCGTGCTTCAAGTCTCATTCTGGCATTGCGCTCGGCGCCTGGGCTTTCCGGGCGCAGCAGCCCTCGTGCTGCTGGTACCGCTGGCAGGTTTGGTGGTGGCCTATCATCTGGCTCTCACGCACCGCGCCAAGCGTCTGCGAGAGCCGACCCGCAGATAATGTACGCGTCGGGCCCCATCCTGTATGGGCCTGTCCGTTAGCCCGTAAAGAAACAGATGTGCCGGAGGACAAGCGCCAGCTCGCCTCGCCTTCTGCAACGATTGGTTTGGCGGCCCACCGCCATGGCTCCGGCGCCTGTCCGGTTTGTTGTCCGGTCTCTCCCACGCAGGCTATACGTCCGCATAGGGAGTGCAGATGGTTAATGCCACGTTAATCTGTGCGGAGCGATGTTGCCGCGCCCCGGCTACGACCTTACGAGCATAGAGAAGGTACCCGAAATGCCGTGTGCGTTCCCAAAGGCTCCACGGATGCCTCGGGCATTCGCCAGGCATTGTGGAAGCCTGGACTGCTCGCCGGCGACGTTTTTCGGGCGGTTTTATTCCGCTCCTCCTCGGGTCCATTCGTTCCAGCGCCCCCATCGCGCCCTCCGAATAGACGCCTCCCCATGAGCCTGCCGACCCGTCTCGTGCTGCTCATGGCCCGGTCAGCGGCCACGCTCGCAGGCGTCCTCCGGAAGCCCCTCGCCGCAGCGGTCCACGCCAACAGGCGCTGGCGTTCGGTCAGCCGTCCGCTCCGGACCGGCATGCGGCAGACCGGCTTGGAACCCGCCGCCATCCGACATGCGTTCGACGACATGGCCGAAACCCTCGAGGCTCGCGACCGGCAGCGCCGTGCCGCGGAGGAGGCGGCTGCCGACAGCGAGCGGCGGTATCGCTTCATGGCCGACACCGTCCCGCAGATCGTCTGGACCGCCGGTCCGGACGGCACCCTGGACTTCATCGGGGCGCGCCTCGCGGAGTACTTGGGCGCCGAGGACATCCGCCCGTACCTGGACAAGGGCTGGACGGACATCCTGCATCCCGATGACCTGCCGGGCACCTTGGCGCTCTGGACGGAAGCGCTGCGGACCGGCGAGGACTTCGAGGCCGAGTACCGGCTCAGGCGGCACGACGGCCAACACCGCTGGCATCTCGCTCGCGCCGTCGCGATGCGGGACGGGTCCGGAGGGGTGGTCAAGTGGTTCGGCTCCACTGCCGATATCCACGACCGACGCTTGCAGGAGGACGCGCTCAGGGCCGCGCGCGACGAGGCCGAGCGCGCCACGGCGCTCGCCCACAGGCAGCTTCAGGAGCTAGAGGGCATCTACGCGGCGGCGCCCATCGGCCTGTGGCTGGGCGACCGGAACTGCCGCTTCCTCCGTGTCAACACGGTAATGGCGGAGATCAACGGCCTGCCGATCGAGGCCCAGATCGGCCGGACGGTCGCGGAGACGGTGCCCGGAGTCTACGAGTTCATCAAGCCATATTACGACCGGGTCCTGGAGACCGGGCAGCCCGTCACCTTCGAGGTGACCGGGACGACGGAGAAGCAGCCCGGGGCCATGCGGGAATGGGTGGTCAGCTATCATCCCTTGACCGACGAGACTGGGGTCTACGCAGTCAGCAGCGTCGTGTGGGAGGTGACGGAGGAACGGCGGACCAAGCGGGCGCTGGCGGCGGCGAAGGACGAGGCGGAGCGTGCGAACATGTCGAAATCCAAGTTCCTGGCTGCTGCCAGCCATGACCTGCGCCAGCCGCTGCAGTCGATGTTCCTCTTCGCGGAGACCTTGCGGGGCCATGTCCGCGGCGACGCGGCCCGGAACCAGCTAACGCTGCTGGAGCGCGGCCTCGACACCCTCAAGCTCATGCTCGACAGCCTGCTAGACATCTCGCGCCTGGATGCCCGCACCGTCACCCCGCACCTCGAGGCCGTGCCGCTCGCGTCCCTTGTCCAATACGTCGGCGCATCCTACGAGCCGGTCGCGGCCACCAAGGGTCTGGCGCTCAAGATCGGCGATTGCTGCGATGTGAACGTGCGGAGCGATCCGAACCTGCTCGGGCGCATGCTGCGCAACCTGATCGAGAACGCCATCCGCTACACTGGGGAGGGAGAGGTCCGGATCGAGTGCCGGATCAGCGGCGACAGGGTTCGGGTCGAGGTCCGCGACACCGGGATCGGGATCCCGCCGGAGCACCGAGACCGAATTTTCGAGGAGTTCCATCAGGTCGGCAACTCTGAGAGGGACCGCAGCCATGGGCTGGGCCTGGGCCTAGCCATCGTGCGGCGGCTCTCGAAACTGCTCGACCATCCAGTCCAGGTCGTCTCAGAGCCAGGCTTAGGGTCGGTCTTCTCGATCGAGATGCCCGTCGACAGGTCCGCGGCCGTCAGGGCGCCGCCCCCGGAGCGGCCCGAGCCGAGGTCCGGGGAGAATCGCACGGCCGTGATCGTCGACGACGACCCCATGGTGCTGCTTGGGCTTCAGGGCCTTCTCCAGAACTGGGGCTATGAGGTGCTCGTCGCCGGCTCGGTCGAGGAGTCGATCGAATGCCTGCGACACGCCGCGGACGTCCCGGACATCATCGTGGCCGACTACCGGCTGCGCGACGGCCACGTCGGGACGGAAGCGGTGGAAGCGATCCGCGCGGCGCTCGGTGTGCCGGTCCCAGCGATTATCCTCACGGGCGAGACGACGGTCGAGTGCCAGCGGGAGGTCGCGGCCCTCGGCCTGGGCGTGGCGCACAAGCCGGTGACACCGCGTCAGCTGGGCATGGCGATCGAGAAGCAGATGAAGACGGGCGCCGTTCAGGCGACGAGGTTCGGCGATGGACAGGCCGCGTCTGCCTGATTGGCTCGCCGAGCAGCCGGCCAAGGTCCGTCGCGCCATCGACATGCTCGAGGAGCACAAGCGGCATGTCCGGCCCGGCGCGGAATTAGATCCGGCGCGCGACTCCGCACGGCCGAAGTCGAGCAATGGGGCCGCGGTTATTCCCCTCGCCCAGGCGCCAAGGCCATCGCGTTACGAGATGGGAACGTCGAAACCGTCCGGGTCAGAAGGAGCAGGCGAGCCGCTGTCTCCCAGATCGATCCGGTCGGGCGCGCCGGGCTCTTCACCAGGATCCCGAGAAGATACAGCGCTGCGAAGCGTCTTGGGTAGGAGCCGCAGGGCCTCGTAGCTCACCGGCTTCGGCAGGAGACCCGCGCAGATCGCCTTCGCCTCGGCGCTGACGTTCTCGACGTTCCCGGTAACGAAGATGGGGATGATCCCCATTTCCGGATGCAGTTGCAACGCGATGCCGGACCCGGCTTCACCGTCCTTGGGCCGAAGATCGACAAGGACGACGTCGGGTCTTCCGCTTCGCGCCAGATCGACGGCGCTGGCCGTGTCCGTAGCCGTGCCGACGTATGTCAGGCCGGCCTCGATGATTGCCTGCTCGTGCTCCATGGCGAGCAGGAGAGATCAGCAGTGCCAGATCTCCTGGCACACGACTTGACCAGGAGGCCCGGTCCCCGCGCGAGCGGGGACCGGCTCTTGATCTCACTAGGCGGCGCGGATGCCTTCCAGGAAGCGCTCGACTTGGCGCCGAAGGCCGTCGGACTGCTGAGCGAGACCGGTTGCGGCCGACAGCACCTCCCTGGCGGCCGCTCCCGTCTGGTTCGCAGCGCTGGTCACCTGGCCGATGTTGGAGGACACCTCCGCGGTCCCGGCGGCCGCCTGCTGCACATTGCGCGCGATCTCCGATGTCGCGGCCGTCTGCTCCTCGACTGCCGATGCGATGGTCGCGGCAATCTCGTTGATCGAGGCAATCGTCTGCCCGATGCTGCCGATCGCTTCCACAGCCTCGCCGGTGGCGCCCTGCATTCCCGCCACTTGGGCCGCGATCTCGTCCGTCGCCCTGGCGGTCTGGTTGGCAAGGCTCTTGACCTCGCTGGCCACCACAGCAAAGCCCTTGCCGGCCTCGCCGGCGCGGGCCGCCTCGATGGTCGCATTCAGCGCCAGCAGGTTTGTCTGACCTGCGATCGAGTTGATGAGCTCAACCACCTGACCGATCTTCTGGGCGGCATCGGCGAGCCCACGAACCGTAGTGTTCGTCCGCTCGGCCTCCTCAACGGCTTGCCGCGCTACTGACGTCGACTTCGCCACCTGCGAGGAGATCTCCTGGAGCGTCGATGCCATCTCCTCTGCCGCCGAGGCGACCGTCTGCACGTTGGCCGAGGTCTGCTCGGCGGCTGCGGCCGAGGCCGTTGCCTGGCGGTTGGTTTGCTCGGCCACGGATGCCATCGACTGGGCCGTGGTGTTCAGCTGCCCCGCGGCGCTTCCGACAGTGCCGAGCGCCTCGACAGCCGCAGCCTCGAACCCTCGGATTAAGGCTTCAACGGCTTCGGCGCGACGCTCCTTAGCGGCCTGCTCTTCGGCCTGCACCTTGGCCAGCCTATCGGCCTCGATCGCGTTGCGCTTGAAGACCTCGACCGCCTGCGCCATGGCGCCGATCTCGTCCTTGCGGCCGAGCCCCTGGACCACGATGGATTTGTCACCGGCGGCGAGCCGTCCCATCAGCGCCGTCATCCCCGTGATCGGCGCCCCGATCCCGCGGGCCAGCAGGAAGCAGAGCAAGCACGCAAGGGCGGCTGCAGCCACGGCACCGCCAGACGTGACCGCATAGGTCGTTGCGAACGCACTGTCCTGTGCGCCCTTGCGCTGGGTCAACAGGTCGGTCTCAACTTTCTTGATCTCGGCGACCTTCGCACGGATGGCGTCCATGGACTGCTTGCCCGCGCCGTCGATCTCCATCTGGAGCGCCTGCTCCCGGGTAGCAGGGTTCCGAACGAGCGAAATTTGCCTGCCCGCGATCTCATCCATCCAGATGCGCGCGCTGCGCTGTAGCGCATCGAGGCGTTCCTGCTGGGCCGGGTTGTCGGACGTCAGACGCTTCACTTCCGCGAACGCGCGTTCGAAGGCTTCCCTTCCCACGCGCGTCGGCTCCAGGAACTTGTCGTCGGCCGCCAGCAGGAAGCCGCGCAGGCCCGTCTCCTGGTCCACCATGGCGGCCATCAAACGATCCATGGTCTCCAGAACACGATAGGTGTGGATCGTCCGCTCGTTCGTCTCCTGAATGAAGGACACCTTGGTCCAGGTGGTCGCCGCGACGACCAGCATGATGGCGATCACTGCCGCGAAGGCTGCCATCAGCTTCTTCAAGATGCTGAGATTGCTGAGGTAAGTGGCCAAAGGATGTGTCTCCGAGAACGCGCGAGACGTGGTGAGCTGCCAGTCGTCGTGGCGGTGCGCACTGGACATGTCTCATCGCTCGCTGAATCAGTCGCAGGAGCACCCAGCCGGGTAAGCGAGGCGGCCCAATCCGTACGGAAATTAGCTCGGAGTTTTCGCGAATAAAGCCTCTACACTCGAATTAGGTACCTAACCAGAGGTATATTCGACGTGGCGGACCTCATATGCCCAACGGCTTTCCGCTAGGACGGCTCGCTTCGTGCTAACGGCTCAAACCGGTCCCAGGCCCGGTCGGTCCACACATTTTGAACGGGAAACCCTCACGAGCGGGTCCTTCAATCGCTTCACATCCGGCTGTAATTCCGGAAAGCCATGACCCGGACGCCAGTCAACGCCCTACAGCGCCATTTTTGGCTGAGTCATCGCGACCGGAGTTTGAGTTCGGAATGCCGACCCCAGCCATCGGCCAATACGGCGCAAGGGCTAGACAAAAGGGCGATATCGCGGTTTTGGAAGCCCTATGATAGCACGGCGGACCACTCCGCCAGTCGCCCCGAAGTCCGGATTACCCAAAGTGAATAATCCCGCTGTCACCAGCCGAAGCTCGGAACAACGGGATCTCCAAAGGACCGTCCGAGCGCTCAAAGGGTTGTTGATCACGAGCATCATCGCCCCACCCCTGCTGTTTGGCGCCGCCGCATGGCGCGACTACCGACAGATGATGAGTGGCGCGGAAGGTCAGGCCCAATCGACCGTGAACATGCTCCGGGAACATGCACTCCGAGTTCTCGACACGCATGTCCTCGCGCTCAAGCAGGTCGATGAACGAACCAGAGGTTTGGATTTCGACACGATCGAGGCGGATCCAGATATCCATAGATTTCTTGCGGAACTCAGCCGCGATCTGGGATCACCCAATACGTTGTGGATCACAGATGCCGACGGGCGCACGCGCGCGAGCAGCCTTTCCCATCCCGCCCCTTCGTTGGACATCTCGGATCGCGAGTACTTCCAGGCGCAAAAGGAAAGGGACGCGGGATCCTTCGTAAGCGTGCCCTACCGGCGCCGTGGGGGGGACCAGGGTTGGGCCTTCGGCATCAGTCGACGACGGTCAACGACTGGCGGCTTTGACGGCATCGTCCATGTCTCGATCGACACCCGGTTCTTCTCAGACTTCTGGAGGACGGCCGGGCCAGTGGCGGCACATATCGTTCCCTTGATGCGCGACGACCGAGAATTGCTCGTGCGTTATCCATCCCACGTGGGCGAGCGGCTTCGCCTCGCCCCCGATGCACCTTTTCCAAGGGCCGTCGCACAAGCTCCGGACGGACACTACACCGCCGTCTCGAATGTCGATCACATAGAACGCATCAATGCGTATCGACGTATCGACGGCTACCCCCTCACCATCAGCTACAGCATCGAAACGCGTGCACTCCTAGGTGCTTGGTGGCGGGGCATGGCGCCATACGGCTTGCTTTCTTTGATATCGTGGATCGCGCTCGTCACGGCGACCCTAGTGGCGCTGCGCCACACGCGCCGTGCGATGGCGGCGCTGGATGAGCTGCACGCCGAGGCACGGCGCCGAGATTTGGCGGAGGCGGCCTTGCGCAGAACACAGCGCTTCGAGGCCATGGGGCAGCTGACTGGTGGCGTCGCCCACGACTTCAACAATCTCCTCCAGGTGATCGCCGGTGGCCTGCGCCTGCTGTCACGTTCCAGCGCCGAGAACATGCGCGGGAAGGTTCTGGAGTCCCTCCAGCAGGCCGTGCTGCGAGGTCAGGGCTTGACCCGGCACCTGCTGAGCTTTGCTCGTAGGCAAGCGCTCGCGCCAGAAGTCATAAATCTGGGCGCGGAGATCGCCAGGCTCGAGCCTCTCCTTCAGCAGGTGTTGCGGGGTAATATCACCCTCGGGATCGAGTTGACGTCTGACGCGCACGTAGAGGTTGACGTCGGAGAACTCGAACTGGCGCTGCTCAACCTCGTCGTCAACGCCCGAGATGCGATCGCAGGTGAAGGGAAGGTGACGATCTCAGTGCAGGATCCTTCTTTCGCAGAACGCGAGGCGAACAAACAAGAGCCCGACGACGTGGCGATCTCTGTCAAGGATACCGGGTGCGGCATACCCGCGGAACTGCATGACACCGTTTTCGAGCCGTTCTTCACGACCAAGCCCGAAGGCAAAGGCAGCGGGCTCGGCCTGAGTCAGGTCTATGGCTTCGCTCAGCAAGCCGGTGGACGTGTGACCATAAAGTCCGCTCCTGGCCTAGGCACCACAGTAACTATCCTGCTACCCCGGGCAGGAGAGCCCCCATTCCGTCGGCCGATCCCAGAGGAGAAAGAGGTCATCCGGCCAATCCGACCGTTGCGAATCCTCATGGTGGAGGACAATCCGGAAGTTGGAGCAATGACGAGATCCGTGCTGCAGCGCCAAGGCCATCATGTGGAGTTGGCGACCAACGGTCGTAGCGCGCTTGAGATCCTCGAAACAGGGAAACGGTTCGATGTCGTGTTCTCTGACATCGTTATGCCGGAAGGTGTCGGCGGGCTCGATCTCGCCCGTCATGTGAGACTGCGCTGGCCCAGCGTCGCTGTCATTCTCGCCACTGGATATAGCGATCAGGTTCAGGACGCTGTGGCTGAGGCGTTTCAGGTCCTTCGGAAACCCTACGATTATGGTGAGTTAGAGCAGGTACTCCAAACCCTTACGACTCCGGCCGTTGCCTTGCCGCCGTCATGACTTCATCGAGAGGAATGGGCAGCCAGACGGCTGCTGTCGGTGCGCTCTCGGGAGATGGCGGAAGGAGGTTCGCGCCATGACCCTGATGACGCGTCTTTACCTTTTGGTGCTGCTCGCCATCCTCCCGGCAATCGGTCTACTCGCATTCCAGCATTGGCACGACCGCACCGAGCACCGGAGAACCGCCGAGGCCGATGCGTTGAGATATGCGCATCTCCTCTCCGGCGAACTCGACCGGGTTGTCGAAAGCATTCGCACGCTGTTGAGCGCCGTCGCCGAAGCTCCTGTCGTGCAAGCGTTCCGGGATCCCGCATGTGGTGAATACCTTCGTCGGCTCGAGGCGAAGAACCCTGCCACCACGTCAGTGTCTGTCTACGATCTGAACGGTGATCGCCGGTGTAGCAACGTCGATCTCGTCAACGTCATGGACCGCGCCTACTTCCAGCAGGCGCTCGACAGCGACAGTCTTGTCACTGGCGAATACGTCGTTGGCAAGACGTCTGGTCAGCCGGTGCTTCCCTTCGCCCTTCGCATCGAGCGGGAGGGCCAGGTGGTCGGCATCATCGTCACGACCCTGCGCCTGGATTGGCTCCGACATTACCTTGCTGAGAGAAGCAAAAATTTCCCGCAGAGCAGTTCCATTACCGTCGTGGATCGCGGGGCGACGATCCTCGTGCGAATTCCGAACCGGGAACGTGAAGGAACGAAGCTCTTCCGATACCCCCAGCTTCTCACCGCGCCGGCAGGAGGAGCGACGCTGCACTCGCAGGCAGGCAACACCGCTGATGGCGTTGCACGCCTGCTAGGCTACACGGCCTTGGTGGATCCTCCCGTAGGTCTGGTTATCGCTGTCGGACTGCCGGAGGAATATGTCTTTGCCGGAATTGACGAGGCCGCGGCTCGCAACTTCCTGCTGCTCGCTCTCACTGCGGTCCTGGCGTTTGTAGCCGCGAACATTGTTGGCCGAGCCTTCATCATCCGCCCTGTGTCCGGACTGCTCTCCGTCGCGGATCGCTTGGGGCGAGGGGAGTTCGGGGCGAGAGCGAATGTTTCTGCGCCACAATCTGAACTCGGCCGCCTCGGGGCAGCTATCAACAGCATGGCGGCGAAACTGGAAACGGCAATCACGTACAAGGACGTGCTCTTGCAGGAGCTTAGCCACAGGGTCATGAACAGCCTGCATACCCTCGCGTCGATATCGGCCATGCAAGCCCGTCAAATCGGAGACGCCGAGGCACGGCGGCAAGTCGAGCAAGCCGGTGCGCGCATCCGCTCGGTAGCTATGGCCTACAGGCGACTGCATGCGCACCGAGGCGTGGAAATGATTGAGTTCTCCGTCCTGCTTCAAGAACTGTGCAGGGAACTTCAGGCATCGATGCTCGCTGATAACCGCCATATGGCCGTTGAAGCGGCATCACTGTTTCTCGAACCCGAGCAAGCAATGCCACTGGCGCTGGTTGTCAACGAACTCATCACGAATGCCATCAAACACGGAGGCGACAATCCAGATATTCATGTTAAGCTTGTCTGCTCGAATGAGGGGGCGCGCTTGGCGGTTCGCAACCGCGGCATCCTGCCCGCGGGCTATGATGCGTCTTCATCAAGTGGCTTTGGAATGCGCATGATCAGATCGACCGTCGCTCAGATCGGTGGACGGCTCGAGGCCATGTCCATGTCGGGAATGACCGAATTTGCTGTCAGCTTCACACCCAGCTTAACGCAGCCGGCCGTGTTCCGCCCTGTCAAGACGAGCGTGGATGAAACTTTGAGCACCAGCCAGTCTGCGTCGGATCACATGGTTTGAGCAAAAGCCCAAATTTGGATGCCGCCCAGGAGGCGTTCCATCCGACGGCGTTGTTGTGCATCCTGCCCGACGTGCTCGATCATTTCTGGGTGCGCTAGTGCTCACCAGAGGAGGTCGACCGGGACAGTTTTCGATCGCGTAGGCCGGGGCGACATCCGGCGTATCCCCGTTCCTCGGGTGTCTACCTCACGCGACCGCGGTGGCACCCTGCTGCGCAGGCTTGCCGACGAACAGCTTCAGACCGTGCGGTGGCCTCGGCGGATCCAGCCCCACCACGTTCTCGCCGAGGGTGCCAAGGGTGCCAAGCAAACGCTTCGGCAGCACGGGTTTGATCAGACAGCCGAGCGCGAGACCGGCGGCGTCCTGCGCCCGGTGTTCATGGGTGGCCACCAGGATTATGAGCGCCTACAACTACAGTGATCCAGCTACGCCTCGGCTTCGTCCTCAACGACGTCGCGCTATCAGCTCTCCACCCGCCCCGCTCCGGTCGTTGCTCCGCGATAGCCCGGCGCCTTCAAAATCGTCCGCTGCGGCGGGTTGCAAATTTCGCCACCCCGACCGAGATCGGCGCCACCCACTTGCGCGGGAGTTCGTTTCCGCTTGAGCAGCTACACGGCGTGATCGAAAGCGATTTCGACGAAGGACCAGGTACCGACGCAGGACGGAAAAGGGCGCCTCCGACATCGGAGGCGCCCTTGGCACGCAAGGATTCGGCAGTCGCGCTAGGCGCGGATCGCCTCGAGGACATTCCTGGGCGTGAGCGGGATCGTACGAACCCGCTTTCCTATCGCATCGGCCACAGCATTGCCCAGCGCCGCAGCCGTGGGGCCTTGGCTGGCCTCGCCGGCGCCCACGGGCGGCAGGCCCGCCTGCTGAACAATGGCGACCTCGACCTTCGGCGCGATGTCGAAGCCGATGATCGGGTAGCTGCCGTAGCTGTTGGATGTGATCAGCTTGTCGTCGTACTTGGCGCCCTCGAGGAGGGTCTGGCTGGTCGACTGGATGATGCCACCCTCGACCTGGTTGATCACGCCGTCCGGGCTGACCGCGTGACCGACATCGACCGCGCAGTGCATAGAGATCGGCGTTATGTCGCCGGTCTTGGTGTCGACCTCGACCGTGGCGACGATTGCTAGATAGGCCTCGCTGTTCTTGTACCGCGACACAGCGATGCCGGTGCCGGTCACGACGCCCGATAGCTGGCGCGGCCCGGCGGGACGAGGTGTCCAGCCGGCCATCTCGACTGCCTTGCGTGTCACTGCGGCGAGCCGCGGATCAGCGAAATGGGCGAGGCGGAAGGACACCGGGTCCTTGCCGGCAGCCGCAGCCACCTCATCGAGGAAGCACTCGGCCGAGAACACGTTCATGTATGCGCCCAGCGTACGCAGAGCCGAGGTGCGGATCGGTGAGACACTGTGGTGGTTTACCGTCACCTTCTGGTTTGGAAAAGCGTAGCCCTGAGGCACTGCGTTGCGGTCGGCGGCGCCGTTCGGCAGCGGCGCGTTGACGCGCTTCGGCACGGGCAGGGGTTCGGCCAGATACCAAGCCGAAAGCAGGTTGTTGCCTTCCTTGGACGAGCCCGGGCGGGAGTTGTGCGTGAGGCTCCAAACCGTGTGACTCCAGGCCGAGACCTTGCCCTCGGCGTCGAGCACGGCCTGCAGCTCGGTCTCCATCGCCGAGCTGTAGGGTTCCCATGTCATCTCTTCCTCATGGGTCCACAGCACGCGCACCGGCCGGCCGGGCACGGCTCGGGCCAGCAGGGCGGCGTCGAGTGCCACATCGTCAGCCCCGTTGTGGCCGTAACAGCCCGAACCCTGAGCATGAATTACGCGGACCTTCTCCGGCGCCATCTTCAGGGCCGCGGAGAGCTCACGGCGCAGTGGGAACACCCCCTGCGTGTGCGACCACACGGTCAGCTCGTCGCCCTGCATCACCGCCAGCGCGCAGGACGCGCCGATGGAGGCGTGGGACTGGAACGCCCGTTGGTATGATGCCTTGATTGCCCTACCCTGTGCCGCCGCGACGTCGCCGACATTGTGCACGACCTTGTTGTCGTCGGCCGCGGACTTCAGATAGTCGAAGATCGGCTTGCCGCCGAAGAGCGCGCCAGGAAGCGTCCACTGGCTGGCCTTGGCGATGGCTGCGGCGGCTGCTCGAACCTGCTCCTCGCGCGTGCCGATGACGCCGATGAAGGATCCGTCGACCACCGTCTTGACGACCGCGGGATAGGCCCTTGTGACGTCGAGCGCAGCGCTCGTCAGCTTCGCGCCATAGGCGGGCGGGCGGGCGACGGCACCGAACAGCATGCCCTCCGGGCGCATGTCCTGGATGAAGGTGGGCCGGCCGAACACCTTGTCTGGGATGTCGACCCGTTTCACCGAGGTGCCAATGACGCTGTAATCTTTCTGACTCTTGCGTTTGGCGGTTGGGTCGACGTCACGCACGAGGTTGACCGCTCTCGCCGCCTCACCATAGGGCATGGCGCGCCCGTTGGGGCCCTTGATGATGCCGTTCTCGACCGTCAGCTGATCGACGGAGCTCGACCAGGCCGTTGCGGCCGCCGCCATCAGCGTGGCGCGTGCATCGGCACAGGCATGCCCCAGAGCCTCGCCGCCGTAATGGATCGACTGCGATCCGGCGGTCTGCCCTTCGTCGGGCGTCAGCGCGGTGTCGCCGGACACGAGGGTCAGGCGGTCGATGGCGACGTCCAGCTCGTCCGCCGCAATCTGCAGCATAGCCGTGCGCACGCCTTGGCCGAGCTCAACGCGGCCAGTGAAGACCGTGATGGCGCCATCGGGGCCAATTTTCACCCAGCCGTTCAACTTCGGGTTAGTCGCCAGCATTCCCTTGAGCTTGGGCGCCTCTTGGGCCGTAGCGACCGGGAAGCGGATCGTCAGCCCGGCGGCCGCGGCCGCCAAGGCCCCACCCGTGAAGGCACGGCGCGAGATCATCATTTTGGACATGACTCAGACCCCCTCCGTGGCGGCGCGCTTGACGGCCTTTAGCACGCGGTTCTGCGAGCCACAGCGGCAGAGATTGGCGGCAAGCGCTGCGCGGATCTCCTCCTCGCTGGGCTTCGGCTTGTTAGAGAGCAGCTCAGCAGCCTGCATGATCATGCCGTTCGTGCAGTAGCCGCACTGCAGGGCCTGCTCCTCGATGAAGGCCTTCTGCAGCGGGTGGGGTTTCTCAGGCGTGCCGAGCCCTTCGAGCGTCACCACCTTTTTGCCCGCCACTGACTCCAGCGGGATGCTGCACGAGCGCAGGGCGCGGCCGTCGACGTGCACGGTGCAGGCGCCACATTCCCCTTTGGCGCAGCCAAGGCGCGGACCACTCAGGCTGAGGTCATTGCGCAGCACGTAGACGAGCGGTGTCTCCTTCGGAACGTCGACGGAGACCGGCTTGCCGTTTACTGAGAGGGTGATCATCAGGCGCTCCTACTTCAGGGTCTTCAGGTAGGCGATCACGTCAGCCCTCTCTGCAGGGGTCGGCAGGCCGCTATAGGGCATCTTGTTGCCGGGGACGCGGCCTACGGGGTCGGACAAATATTCCTCGAGCGTCTGGTCGCTCCAGGTGAGATCGGCCCGGCGCATGGCGCGCGAATAGGCGAAATCCGCGGTATCGCCGGACTTGCGGCCGACCACGCCGGCGAGGCCTGGACCCGTGCCGGCTTGGTTGGTCACCGCATGGCAGCGCGCGCAGTTGGCCTCGTAGAGCTGTTTGCCCTTAGCCGCATCCTGAGCCAGGGCGGAAGCGGCGCCGAGCGGGGCAGCGAGAACGAGGGCCGCAAGGATGAGTTTTCTGGTCACTGGTCTTAGGCTCCGTTGTATAATCACGCGGCGCTGAGGCGGTCACGGAAGGCGGCGGCACCGCTCCGCAACTCGTTGATCACCTGGTTGATGTTCTTGCCGGAACGCGCGACGCTGGACGCAACGTCAGCCGTTGCGGCCGCCGCGTTGCGCACTTCGACGATGCTCTTCGCGACCTCGGTCGTACCGATCGCTGCCTGGTCGAGGTTCTCGGCGATCGCGCTGGTGGTTTCGCGCTGGACCGCGATGGCCGAAGCAACCGCCCCAGACAGCTCGCTTAGCTCTTCGATGGTTCGGCTGATCCCGACCATCGCGGTCACCGTCTCGGAGGTGACGTCCTGGACGGCTTGAATCTGGCTGGCGATCTCCTCGGTCGCACGCGCCGTCTGGCTCGCCAGGTTCTTGACCTCCTGCGCGACCACGGCGAAGCCCTTGCCGGCCTCCCCGGCGCGCGCCGCCTCGATGGTCGCGTTCAGCGCCAACAGGTTGGTCTGGTTCGCAATCTCGGAGATCAATTGCACCACGGCGCCGATCCGCTCGGCGGTTGTCGAAAGCTCGTTCACCTTGGCGTCGGTGTCCTTGGCATCCTGGGCGCCGCGCTGAGCGATCCGCAGAGCCGTGCCGACGCGCTGCTCGATCTCGGCAATGGATGCGCTCAGCTCCTGCGTGGCGGCCGCCACGGCGGAAACGTTCGCACTCGCCTCGTCGCTGCTGGCCCCGGCGATCATGCCCTGGGACGCAGTGATTTCGGTCCGGCTGAGCATCGTCTCGGCAAAGCCCGACAGGGCGCCGGCCTCGCGGTCGATCTCCTCGACCGTCGCCGCGATACTACCCGTAAAGTCGGCGGCAACTCGGTCTAGCATGGCCCTGCGCTCCTGCTCGCGCAGTTCGCGCTCGCGGTCCTGCTCTTGGCGCATCGTGTGGACCTTCAGCGCGTTTTCCTTGAAGACCTGCACCGTCCGAGCCATGGCGCCGAGTTCGTCCCTACGACCGGCATCGGGCACCTCGGTGTCGAGTGCGTCAGCAGCCAGCCGCTCCATGGCGCGGGTCAGCCGCCCGACGGGACGCGAAATCGTCCGGCCGATGAAGAGCGTCAGCGGCGTCAGCACCAGAATAGTCGTGATCAGAGTCGCGATGCCGATCTGGCTGGCGCGAAGCGACTCGTGCTCCACAGCCTCGAGCCCCGCCTTCAGCTCGGCTTGAGCGACGCCGTGATAGCTCTCCATCCGCTCGGTCAGCCCGGTGAGGATGTCGGTCGCGTTCGCCAGCGGGGCCGAGGCGTCGGCTCCCTTCCGCAACTCGGCCCGGATCCGTTCGATTTCGGCATCGGCCTTGGCGAAGGTCTCGGGCAGGTCGGCCTTCCAGCCAGAAGCGGCGGATACTCGATCGATGAAGGCCGCAACGTCCTGAGCCCGGCTAGCGAAGATCGCCGCCTGGCGCTCCAGGTCCTTTATAATGAACTTGTCGTCGGGCGCCTGCTCAAGGACGAGGTCGCGGACCGAGGCCGAACGGTCGACGATTGCAATGTGCATGGAGGAGAGCCGCTCGACGACGTCACGAAGCTGCTCGGCCGCCCGCGCATCGGCAGAGATGGCCGATGCTGTGTATACGGCGGTCGCGCCCTGGACCGAGACGGCGATCAAAGCCACGATCAGCAGGATGGAAAGTCTCTTGGCAATGGTCATAGATCTCGACCTCCGGGTGCGACTCCGTGTCACAGGCGCAAGTGTTTTCCCGAAGGGATTAAAAAGAGGTTTCTAAAACTTAGGGACAGAATGAATAAAAATGTACGCGCGAATGAGTGATGCTGTATTAATTTAAAATTTTCTGAAATCGCGACTGCAAGGGCGACCGGCAAGAGCCTCAGGCATTCGAATCTTTTATCAAACTGGACCACCCTAGCGAGGTGAAGGCGCAAGCCAATCAAACCGCAAAGGCAACTGAGGAGATCCGGGCCAAGGTGCTGGAAATCAGCAGGCCACCTTGTCAAGAAAGACCGGCTGACACGGCCGAACCGACTATCGCAGCCGTTCCCCCCCTGCCGGGGTCGAGGAAAACGGAGCCGGGCGCTAGGTCCCGACGGTTGCACGGAACCCGTCGTGAGAGATCCTCCGAGCTGGGCCGGCCCAGAACGGCAAGGAGCCAGGTTGCTCAACCTGTAAGTCGCTCCACCGTATCGCTTGGCTATGGCGCCATGCGCATCCTTATTGCGAGAATCCCCAGGCTCCATTCGCGCTTGTTGCAAATCTTAACCCATCTTGCACCTTTTGTATGATCATCATTCAGCCATTCTGATTAATCTCCGGGCAGGCGCTTGGCGTCGCCCTCCAACCTGGGTTTCTTCATCCATGAACCGATTGCTGTCCAACCTGCCGCTCCTGGGCAAGCTCGCGGTCCCCCTGGTCACCTTGCTGCTGGTAATTGTCCTCACCGTCTGGCAGGGCCTTTCAGGCATCGGCCAGCTGAACGACTCGACCAGCCACGCACTCGGGGTGGTGGCGCGACGTCAGGCCTTGGCGCTTGCCGTTACGGCCCAAGCCAATGACGCCGTCGTGTTCGAGAAGAACATCATCGTTGAAACCAAGAACGACGCAATGCAGGGCTTCTTGCGCTCTTACGAAGCCGCGATGAAGGAAGCTCGCTCCAAGGCGGAAGAACTTGTCGGTTTGGCCAGCGACCCGGCCCGGCGACGCGTGCTGGAGTCGCTTCGCGACGCATTAGCAGGTCTCGAGGAGGCCACGCGCCGCTCTGTCGCGCTCGGCCTCAAGAACGAGACTGAGGCTGCTGCGAAGATTTCTCTCGAGCAGGTCAGGCCGGCGCGATTGAAGGTGAGCGAGATCGCTGCGGAGGTGGTGGGCTACAACGCGGCGCAGATGCAGGAAACGATCCGATCTACTGGAGAACTCGCCGCCACCGTTGACAGGAACCTTAAGCTCGTTTCTGCGCTGGGCTTTGCCGGCGGGTTCGCCCTACTCGCCTGGATCGTCCTCGGCTACGTGGTCCGACCGCTCCGGCGTATGGCCGGCGCTATGGAGACGATCGCTCGGGGTGACCTGACGCTGCAGGTGGAGGGTACCGGGCGGAAGGACGAGGTGGGAACGCTGGCGCGCTCGCTCCAGGTCTTCAAGGAAAACGGGCTCGAGATGCGGCGCCTCCAGGCCGAGCAGGAGGCTTTGAAGGAAAAGGCCGAGGCGGATCGAAAGAAGGCGCTGCGCCAGCTCGCCGACAGCTTCGAGGCGAGCGTCAAGGGCGTGGTCGAGACGGTCGCCTCGGCGGCAACGGAAATGCAGAGTGCGGCCGCGTCGATGTCGGGCACCGCCGAAGAGGCAAGCCGGCAAGCCATGGCAGTCGCCTCTGCAGCAGAGCAGGCAAGCGCCAATGTCCAGACAGTGGCGACGGCGACCGAGGAGCTGACGGCGTCCATCCAGGAGATCGGGCGGCAGGTCGCCACCTCGACCCAGGTCGCGGGACAGGCGGTACTGGAGACCCGGCGCACGGCCGAGTCGATCGGCGGGCTCGTCGCAGCCGCCAAGCAGATCGGTGCCGTGGTGGACATGATCCAGAGCATCGCCGGGCAGACCAATCTGCTGGCGCTCAATGCCACTATCGAGGCCGCGCGGGCGGGTGATGCCGGAAAGGGCTTCGCGGTGGTGGCTAGCGAGGTGAAGGCGCTAGCCAATCAAACCGCGAAAGCGACTGAGGAGATCCAGGCCAAGGTGCAGGAGATCCAGCAGGCCACCGGGGGTGCCGAGGCGGCGGTCGAGGGGATCGAAGGGACGATCGGGCGGATGAACGAGATCGCCGGCGCCATAGCTGCGGCGGTCGAGCAGCAGAGTGCCGCAACGCGCGACATCTCGGACAATGTCCAGCAGGCCGCGCGCGGAACGGAGGAGGTGTCGTCCAACATCTCAGGCGTCAACCAGGCTGCCGCAGAGACCGGGTCCGCCGCAACCCAGGTGCTCGGTACCGCGGGAGCGTTGTCGAAAGAAGCCGAGACGCTCCGGCGTGAGGTCACCAGCTTCATCGCGACCGTACGAGCAGCCTGATGCGTGGGCGCTTGATGGTTGCCATCAAGCGCCCTTCCTACGGCAGCTTTCCTTTGCGCCACGCCATCCCCTACAGCAGGAACGCCCGCTCGCCGTGCCGCGTCAGCGCCGACATGCCGGCCGTGCGCGCGGTGTCGCAATGCGCGTCGGTCGGCAGCCAATCCACAGCAGGGTGACGAGGGCCGAGAGGCAAGCTGCTGCGCAGCCACGCATCGCGCAGTTCCCTCGTCACCCAGCTCAGATCAGCCCGCGGCGCTCGGCGTGCTCGGCACCGGCGTGTTGAGAAGCTGCTGCTCCCACAGATATGCGATGCCGCTGCCGGCAGCATGGTGCTTGATCACCTCGGTCACAGCGGTTGCCGTTTCCACGCGTGCCCAGTCGCGCTGCCATTCGGCCGCCACCGCCAGCCACGTCATCATGTTCGCGCCCGCTGTGATCATGCGCTGGATCGCGACCGCATGCGCTTCGACCGAGGTGCCGCCCGAAGCGTCGGTGACCACAGTGACGTCCCAGCCTTCACCGAGCGCCTGGATCGCCGGCATCGCGACGCATACTTCCGTCCACAGGCCAGCGATGATCAACTGCTTGCGCCCTGTCGCCTTGACCGCGTCCACCACCTTCGGGTCCTCCCAGGTGTTGATGAACGTGCGGTCGATCACTTCCTGACCGGGAAACACATCGGTGATCTGCGGGAACAGAAGCCCCCCTCGCTCAGCGATCACGGTCGTCAGAATGGTTGGGACGCCGTAGACCTTGGCAGCCTTCGCGAGACCCACGGTATTATTGACCACCATCTGCGGTTCGTGGCTGTTCAGGTTGGCGAGCTGGTAAGGCTGGTGATCGATCAGGACGAGGACCGAGTCCTCGGGGCGAAGAAGAGACGCAAGGCCGTTGCGGAAGGTCATGGCAAACCTCTGCTTACGTTTGAGTTGATAGAGCTCGAGGCGCGCCGGCTGAGGCGTTCCTGGACGTGACATTGCCATTCCACTTTGTGGCGCAGTAGCATCCCTCCCTGACACGCTGTGTCGCGCATCGGGGAACGCCGGATGGATATCGAAGAGCTGCAGACCTTCGTGGAAGTTGCCGATGCCGGCGGTGTTTCGCCTGCTGCGCGCCGCCTCGGCGTGTCCAAGTCGATTGTCAGCCGGCGGCTTGCCAGGCTTGAGGCTGATCTCGGCGTTCAACTGCTTGCACGGACCACCCGCGGCGCGGCTCTCACCGAGGCCGGAGCGACTTTCCGGGACTATGCGGCGAAAGCGTGCGCCGAGATCGACAACGCAAAAGAAACGATTTTACCCGCCGGGGAGCTTCGCGGCCGTCTTCGGATCGCAGCGCCGCTTTCCTTCGGACCGACCCACTTGGCGCACGTAGTCGCAGACATGGCGCGCCGTCACCCGAAGCTTCACATCCACACCTGCTATACTGACCGCTTCGTCGATCTTATCTCAGAGGGTTATGACTGCGCGATACGGGTTGGATATCTTCAGGATTCAAACCTGATCGCGAGGCGCATCGGACCAATTCATGGAAAGCTCGTCGCCAGTCGCAGCTATATCGAGGCGCATGGGGCACCAGAGACGCCGGAAGAGCTCCTCGCGCACGAGGCGCTCATGCAGGGAACCGAAAGCTGGCAGTTCCTGGATGGCGGGAGGACCATCACCGTTCGACCGCAAGGACGCTTCAAGGCTGATAATGGCACCGCACTGGTTGCCGCCGCCGTGGCCGGGCTAGGGATTGCTTACCTTCCAGATGGGCTCACGGATGTTCATGTGGAGGCCGGCGACCTCGTGGCGGTTATGACACGGTATCCGCCGCCCCCGGCAGGCATTTTCGTGCTCCGCCCGCCAGGTCAGCACCCTGCGCGGAAAATACGGGTCCTGACAGAGATGCTGATCGAGTGTTTCGGACAGATGCCACCGGCTGCACAACCCGCTCGCTGACCGCGACGCAGCTTTGTCCCGGTCAGCACTGCCGCGCGGCCGATGCTGCCTTCGCCGGTCGTTGTGCCGCGTCAGCGCCGGAACGTGCAGCACACTTTCCTCTCGGTGACTTGTTGGTTGTGACGGCGCCGCGTCGACCACATGCCGTCCACGCTTCTGGAGCGCCATCACGAGCAGCTCGGGTCCGGAGAACACAACTCCGGACGGAGTCCAGGTTTCGCTTCCTTGAGGGAATGCTCGCCGCCGGCAGTCAAGCGTATTCCGCACCGATGTCCGCGCGACGTGAGTCAGCACAGGCACACCTCGCAATACCAAGCACCCATTATAGTAATTATATTTCTTCATGCTGCCATTCGGCAGATAGGCCCGAGTAACGATCAGCCGTTGAGCGAATGAACGATTCTGAAACCCAGATTTTAACCTGATCATAATTTTTGCCATCCCCACTCTATTGGGGTGACTAAGAGCCTTTGGCTGATCCATGAGATCCCGCTTACAAAGTTGAGGTGGCGCATGCTTGGAGTTGTACGCAACCAGTCGGTCAGGATGAAAATCGGGCTGTCGTTCGTTGGCATCCTGGTCATCGTCGCAGCGATGGGCGTCTATATCAGTTCGCAGATCTCGGTCATCCGCCGAACAACCGATTGGAACACCCATACCTATCGGGTGCTCGACAGCGTCGATTCCATCGTGTCCGGCATGGTAGGCCAGGAGACTGGTCTGCGCGGCTATCTCGTCGCGGGCAAGAAGGACTTTCTCGAGCCGTACAACGCCGGCGTGAAGGAGGCTGCGGACGGCTGGGCGAGGGCCAAGGAACTGACGGCGGACAATCCCGCCCAACAGCGGCGCCTCGACGATCTCAAGGCAGCCATCGAGCAGTGGCAGAAGGGCGTCGCCGAGCGGGAGATCGCCTTGATGGCGAATGAAGCCACGATGCAGCAGGCCCGCGACATGGAAGCCAGCGGCGCCGGCAAGGCTGCCTTCGATGCCCTCCGCCGCATCGCGGGCGAGATCCGCAAGGTCGAGAGCGACCTGCTTAAGACCCGGGCGGCCGAGCAAGGTGCGGCGATGGACGGGGCGCAATTGGCGACCTGGATCGGCATGGCCGTCGCGCTCGCGTTCTGCTCGCTCTTGGGCTTCCTGCTGGCCCGCGGTATCAGCGTGCCCGTTACCGGGATCACGGATGTGATGCGCAGGCTCGCCGCCAACGACAAGGCGGTCGAGGTGCCGTTCCGGGAGCGTGGCGACGAGATCGGCAGGATGGCGGCGGCGGTCCAGGTGTTCAAGGAGAATGCCATGGAGATGGAGCGCCTCCAGGCCGAACAGGAGGCGCTGAAGGTCAGAACCGAGAAGGAGCGCCGCGCTGCGATGCTGAAGCTGGCCGAGGACTTCGAGGCAAGTGTCAAGGGCGTCGTCGAGATCGTCGCGTCGGCCGCAACCGAGATGCAGGGCGCGGCCACCGCGATGTCGGGCACGGCCGAGGAGGCGAGCCGACAGGCCATGGCGGTGGCATCGGCCTCCGAGCAGGCCAGTGCGAATGTGCAGACGGTCGCCACCGCCACCGAAGAGCTCGCCGCCTCGATCCAGGAGATCGGCCGGCAAGTCTCCGTCTCCACGCAGATCGCGGGGCAGGCCGTTCAGGATACCCGGCGCACGGCCGAGATCATGACCAGCCTTGTTTCGGCGGCTCAGCAGATCGGTCAGGTGGTTGAGCTCATCAACTCGATCGCGGGACAAACCAATCTGCTGGCGCTCAACGCGACCATCGAGGCGGCACGGGCCGGCGACGCCGGCAAGGGCTTCGCGGTGGTCGCATCCGAGGTCAAGGCGCTGGCCACCCAGACGGCGCGTGCAACAGAGGACATCCAGGCCAAGGTGCAGGAGATCCAGGGCGCCACCGGCGGAGCCAAGGCGGCGGTCGAAGGCATCGAGAGCACGATCGCACGTCTGAACGAGATCGCCGGGACCATTGCGGCGGCGGTCGAGCAGCAGGGGGCGGCAACCCGCGACATCTCGTCGAACGTCCAGCAGGCCGCGCGCGGCACGCAGGAAGTCTCGACCAACATCGCCGGCGTCAACCAGGCTGCGGCCGAGACCGGTTCAGCAGCGACCCAGGTGCTCGGCGCCGCCGGCGGCCTGTCGAAGGAGGCCGACACCCTCCGGCGCGAGGTCACGAGCTTCATCGCTACCGTGCGGGCCGCCTGATCGGTCGGGAGGACGGGGCGACCCGTCCTCCCAGGCACTTCCGGGACGTGAACCCGCCGGGCGGCTGATCATCTCGAAGGGCGTCGAGGGACGCGTCACCCGGATCCTCCGCATCAGTCATCCCGAGGCTCGGAGGAGCTTGGCGGCGTCGGCCGCGTATTTCGAACGCCGGGAAGCGGCACTGCTGGAGCCGCGATTTGCGATAGAGCTGATTTTTAAAGCGGCCTTATTGCCGACTTCCAGTATGTGCCTGTAGTTAGGATCCAGGATCCGCGGGATCCGGCTCGAGAGGCTACCTCGCGACCGCATAGCTGCCGCGGCCGCAGACCGAGGCAGGCCGTGCCCGCAGGGCCCAGACCCAGCTGTGCACGGGGAACAACCCGTCGTTGAGGCTCCGTACCGACGGAGGGATCATTGCAGCGGTCCGCCGCGCTCGGGAGCGCGCGGCGTGTCGCATGGCGGATAGATGCGGCCCTTGTAAGGCCAAGTGATCACCAGCCAGTGCACTGGTAACCGCCCGGGACCGGTCTTGGAACGCAGTCGACAAGGAACCGGGCCGCAGCAGGCCTCCTCCGTCGGATGGACTGATGGCGGATCGGGCGGGCTGAGTAGCACTGGCACGTCGGCCTGCTCCGGTGGCTCCTCGCATTTCAATTATGGTGCGCCAAAACAACCTTGCCGAAATGGGCGCCGCTTTCAAGATAACGCATGGCATCTGCAACATCTGTCCATGGGAAAACGCGGTCGACAACGGGCTTCAGGTCGTTTCCTTCAATGGCACGGACCATGGCCTCGAAAGAGGCGCGCGATCCGACGGGAATGCCACGGACGCGGACCTGCCGGCGGAAGATTTCCAGCGGGTTGATCGAACCTTCGCTACCTCCGAGATAACCGATCACGTTGATCTGGCCGCCGCGATGCACCGCCTTCAGTGATTGAGAAAAGCTCTGCGGACCGCCGACCTCGATGACGTGGTCGACGCCGCGGCCTTCGGTCAGATCGAGGACCGCAGCGCCCCACTCCGGGGTGGAGCGGTAATTGATCCCTACAAACGCGCCAAGGGCTTTCGCCTTCTCGATCTTGGCGTCACTGCTGCTGGTGACGATGACGCGTGCGCCGCCGGCAACGGCGAACTGCAGGGCGAATAGCGAGACGCCGCCGGTGCCCTGTACCAGCACAGTATCACCGGCCTTCATCGCTCCTTCCGATACGAGTGCGTGCCAAGCTGTCACGCCTGCGCAGGACAGCGTCGCCGCCTCCAGATCACTCAAGTTGCGGGGCGCCAGCACCGCCGCCTGCTCGTCGAGCAGAGCGTACTCTGAAAGCAACCCATCGCGCGGTCCGCCACGCTGGTTTGAGGCTTCGGCCATCTCGAAGGGACCGGCAACCCAGCGCTGCCAGAAGGTGCTGCACACCCGGTCACCCACGCTGAAGCGCGTGACCTCGTCGCCGATGGCGACAACCTCGCCAACTGCGTCGGATAGCGGAATCAGCGGCAGCGGAAAGGTCGTATGATAGCTGCCGCGGGCGATCTCGACATCGCGGTAGTTCAACGAAGTCGCCCGGACGCGGATTAAGACCTCCTGACGGCGAGGGTGCGGGACCGGGCGCTCGACCATTCTCAAGTTGTCGAAGCCCGAGCTGCCCTGAAGAACAATCGCTTTGGCCATCATGCGCTCCCGTTGTGGACGACGCATGACGGTGGCCTTGCGACCGAGATGTGGCAAATTCATAATCTTCACAAAGATTATGCA
This sequence comes from Arenibaculum pallidiluteum, assembly GCF_017355985.1. Classification (GTDB taxonomy): domain Bacteria; phylum Pseudomonadota; class Alphaproteobacteria; order Azospirillales; family Azospirillaceae; genus Arenibaculum; species Arenibaculum pallidiluteum. The sequence continues at coordinate 1,139 of NZ_JAFIQU010000012.1, read as the reverse complement.
CGAGGCGATGATGTTGAACGAGATGCGGACGTTCGTCCTCTTCGCCGAGGAGGGCTCGCTGCAAAAGGTCGCCCGACGCCTGCCGCTGACGCAGCCAGCGGTCAGTCGCCAGATCCAGCGGCTGGAGCAGTCGATCGGCACGTCTTTGTTGGACCGGCGCCAGAAACCGCCGGTACTTACGGCTGCCGGTCGGGAGGTTTTAGCCCGAAGCCGCGAAATCCTGGCAGCCTACGCGGCGATGAAGGGGATCGCTGCCGCCACAGAGCCGACAGGCGTCCTGCGGCTTGGCATCGCCAATGGGCTGGCGCAGGGCAGCCTCGTCGAAGCAGTTCTCGCGGTGATGGCCCGTTTCCCGAGGGTGTCACTACGCCTCAAGGCGGGCTGGAGCGCGGCCCTGGTGGAAGAGCATCGTCTCGGCATGCTCGATGCGGCCATTCTGCTGAGCGACGGATCGAAGTCGTATGGGGGCGAGACCCTTGGCTCGGAAAGGCTGTCGATCATTGGCGGCACGATGCTCCCGAACACGCTCGAGACGGTCTGCGCGATGCCGTGGGTTCTCAGCCCAGAACCGTGCGACGCCCGCCGCCTCCTGACGGGCGCGTTTACGCGCCATGGCCGCAGCCTGGTTGTCGCGGCAGAGGTCGAGGATGCTGGGTTGCAGGTCGCTCTCGTGCGCAAAGGGCTCGGCCTCGGCCTCATGCCGGAACGGATTCTACGGAAAGCTCAGCCGGAGGGCATCGTTCCGATCACCGCTGGTGCGTTCGCGTTACGGCTGGACGTGGTGCAGTTGCGTTCCCCGCATCTGGGCGTCCTTGGCGCCGTCGTGGACGCCCTGTCGCCCGCCCTGCGCGATGTCCTCGAGATGCTCGTCCACAAGGGCCATGGTCCCAGCGATCCAAGCGGCAGATCTGGGAACAGCGCGTCAAGGACCGCCTTCTGAGGGCGGATCACGCAGACGAACTGATCGCGTTTGGCTTCGGGCATCTTGCCGGCCCGGAGGGCGCCTTCATCACCGGTGCCCTGATCGCAGTAGATGGTGGCTACAACGCGTAGGGCTGACCGCCGGCGAGATCACATGGATTGAGCTCTTTATACGCGGGAGCGGACGAGTTCCCTTACTGCGATTGTGGCAATGCTCA
>NZ_JAFIQU010000011.1 GCF_017355985.1 Arenibaculum pallidiluteum | reverse complement strand
GCATGTTACTGCAGATGTCGCTGATCGACGGTCGTGCTGGACGTCCGAACCCGAACATCCCGCAGGCACCGTCGCCCGCGCATCCCTTCTCGAAACTCTTCGATTTTAAAAGAACCCGGCACCCCGGCGGGGCGCCACCGACGGCGAAGCCGCCGCTTTGAGGCGGGGCGATCGCTGCATCGGCCTGGAAGATCGCGGGGCGGGTCGCCGCCCCAACGGTTCTCTATATACGCCAGTCGCCCTGGTGTTTCAAGGCCTCGATGCGCGGCTTCGAACTTTTTTCCGCGACACCGGCCGGGCTTTCGCCCTGCGGCGCAACAAGAGCTGGTGTAGAGGCCTTCCTTTTCAAAGAAGACCCATGCCGCTGATCTTGCGATGAGCGGCATCACCTCCTGGCGGGATTGCCCACCAGGACCGTCCTGATCTCTATCTGGGTGATCGGCATCCAAAGAACCACTGGGTCCGTATTCGGACCCGCTTCCCGTGGCGCCGCCGACCATGCGCCCGGGGGAGCGCTTATATGGGATCGCCGATCGCCTTGTCTAGCCCCCTTGCGCTCGGTCGCCGCGAGGTCCGATCCCTTTCACACGCCGCCAAGCCTATCGCGCTCCACTCCCGGGCCGCGTGACTCATCCGGCGTCCTGTCCGATCTCCCGTTCTTCCGCCTTGGCCAGGAAGGCACGCGCGTCTCCAGCTCCGCTCACCACATAGCCGACGGCAAAGTTCCTGCTGTTGTGGTTCCAGCCGATGCGGCCCGCGCCGTCCAGCGCGATTGCCCCGCCATCGGCACCAAGGGACACCAGGCGTACGAGCGCCCGCTCGACGGCGCTGTCCGGATCCCCGCCCTCGAGGCCGCGCACAACCCGGGATGCCAGCATCGTCCGCGCGATCGCCTCTCCGTCCCCGGAGAACGAGACCGCGCCGACGCCATCCTCGGCATAGAGGCCGCACCCCGGCAGCGGGGAATCGCCGACGCGTCCCACTGCGCAACCCTCGAGTCCCCCGGTCGACGTTCCCGCGGCCAGATGTCCCTGCAGGTCCAGCGCGACGCACCCGACCGTGTCCCGTCCTGCCCCACCCCGACCCGCTCCGTTCCCGGGCAGCATCGGTGCCGGCGGATCGCATCGCTCGGCGCCCCGCTCCGCGGCAAAGGTGCGAGCCCCGTCCGCGACGAGCAGCACGGGATCCTCGCGCAGCATCAGCCGCGCCACGGTGATCGGATGCCTCACTCCCCGGATGGCTGCGACCCCGCCCAGATCAAGCGTCTGCCCGTCCATGAGCGCGGCATCCATTTCGACGTCGCCTGCGGCATTGCGCACGGATCCGCGACCGGCATTGAAGGTCGGATCGTCCTCCAGCACGCGGATTGCGGCCTCGACGGCGTCCACGGCAGCGCCGCCCGCCTCCAGCACCGCTTGTCCTGCAGCCACGGCGGCAAGGCAGCCGCATCGGTTCGCCTCCGCCTGCGCTGGATCGATGGACTTGGCGCCGCCATGGACGACGATTGCCCACCGGCCGGTCATACCACTTCCCCCTCCGCGTCGGGGCTAGTAGCGATCCAGTTCATCATGGCCCACTCCTGGCGATCGTCGGCGGTCGTCCCGCTCCTCCAAATGGAGCCGCCAAGTGGAGGGGAGGACGCGCGGATGGGACCGAAACAATCGAGACCGGCAGGAGCCTTGCGGCCCCGACAGCCTATCCCGTGCGGAGAAGAGGGGTAGATCCGCACGACAAGCTGGCCTGCAACTGCGCCGCGGCGGTCGCGCTTGCCGCCGTCGTCTTCTGGTGCTGACAAGGCTTAAGCTGTCCGACGGCATCAAGGGCTGCAGGCAGCCCGTCAGGACGTGTGCCGGCGCCGCTTGGCGAAGCCTTTCCCACCATCCACTAGCAGCAGGCTCTCCTGATGCCTGAACCCAGCACCTCAATGTTCAAGCTCGATCCCGCGCCGAAGGTCATCACCTTCGACTGCTATGGCACGCTCGTGCAGTGGCACGAGGTGCTTCTGCGCGAGATCGGCGCGATTCTGGCGGAGCACGACGCGAGCGGCGTGAGCGCATCCGCGATCCTCGACAGCTTCTCCGCGCAGGGGCGGCGCCTGACGGCGGAGAGGCCGCACCGCCTCTACAAAGACATCCTGCGCATCGGCTTTGCTGCCGCGTTCGGGGAGCACGGCCTGACACCGAGCGCGGACGAGATCGAGGGCATTGCGTCCTCACCCATGACGATGGGCCCGCACCCCGAGGTCCCGGATGTCCTGCGGCGACTGCGAGAGCGCTACAAGCTCGCGATCTTCACGAACTCTGACGACGATCTTATCGCGCCGACCGTCGCGCGCATCGGCGTGCCCTTCGACTACGTCATCACCGCCGAACAGGCGCAGGCCTACAAGCCGTCGCGACAACTCTTCGAGTACGCCTACCGCACGATGGGCGTGACGCCGAACGAGACGGTGCACGTGGCGATGGGCATGTACTGGGACATGAAGGCCCGTCATGAACTGGGTCTGCGCGGCATCTGGGTGAACCGGCGGGGCGAGACCGGAAACCCGGACTGGCTGCCCTATGCGGAGGTGTCAGACTTGGATGGAGCGGGCGCATTGCTTCTGCCGCCATGACGCTGGCATGGCGCGGCGCTTGTTCCGCTCAGGGTTGGAAGCGGAACCTTGCCGTTTGGCTGGCTGAGTCCAGACCCTAGGCTCCGCGCAATCGCTTCAGGCGGGCGAAGGTGCCATCATGCTCCCGCACCTGAAGGAAACCCAGGCGCTTGCCGGTCTCCGGCGACAGAACGATGATGACGTCCCCCTTCGACAGCACGGCCTCGGGATCCCGTACGGATGTCCTGTTCATGCCGATTCCGGAGGTGCTCCAGCGGCACCCCTGTGGCGTGACGCAGTCCAGCTGGATGCCTGCCACTGGGGCGTTCCGGACATAGGCCATTTCACCCATCGGGTCTCCAAGGTCTGCACCGCGCCGAAATCCGGGCACCATACCGTTGGTCCCGATGTCGGGATGGCCTCTCGCCTGATCCCGCCCGGCAGGTCCGGCCGGATGACACTCCATTCCGGTTCAACAAGACGGTGGCCTGGGAGTACCCGGCGATACGCATGCCTCTGGCTTCAGGGCAGCCCTTGCGTCCTTTGGTGCAGAATGACGCTCCGCCGCGGCAGCGATGAGCCGCGCCCCCCAACTGGCTGGCATAGCGGAAGCGGGCGTTTCGAAGGCATATGCCCAATGCGACCCGCGTCCTTTGCGGCGCCCCTCATGGTTGTCAGATCGCTCGACCGCGCGGCACGGCTCCTGTCGCGATCCATAGGGGCCCCGGGGGTCAACAAATGTCGCCAGTGCCGCAATCACCTCGCAGCCTCTGGACGGAGGTGAAGCCCCTCGGCATCAGCATGCACGCGCGCATGTGGTCCGGAACATTGACAAGACAGGATGCGCCTCCGGTCATCCTGGTGCACGGGCTTGCTCTGTCGAGCCGGTACCGGATTCCGCTGAACCAGAGGCTGGCAGTGCTCGGATACCAGGTGCTGGCGCCCGATCTGCCGGGCATCGGTCGCACGCCACCGCCCGCGGACGCCCACTGGCCCGCCGGGCCGAACGTTCGCGAGCAGGCGGACCAGCTGCTGGCATGGATGGACGCCAACGAGATCAGTCGGGCCGTCCTGTTCGGAAACTCGGTTGGCATCCAGGTCGTGGTGGACGTCGCGACGCGTTTCCCCGGGCGCGTGGATCGTCTCGTCCTTGCCGGTCCGACTCCTGACCCGGCCTACCGATCCCCGGGCAAGCAGTACCCGCGCGTCATCATGAACATGCCGTTCGAAGCACCATCGCTGAATGCCGTCTTTCAGAGGGAATACGCGTCCGCGGGGATCCCGAGAATGGTTCAGCAGCTCCGCCGCACGGTCATCGACCGCATCGAAACGAAGCTGCCCAGGGTGCAGGCGTCGGCCCTGGTCATCCGCGGCCGGTACGATCAGACCCTGTCCCAGCCCTGGGCGGAGGAGTTCACGCGGCCGCCCATGGGCCCGGCGCGCCTCGTACCAACGGCAGCTCGGCACAATGGCGCGGCCGCTCTGACACAGCCGGCGCATTCTGCTCCTGCATTGCCGCGCGAGACGGTGGCGCTGCCATGACTTCCATGCACTCGCAGCCACCTGATGCATTGCAGGGGCACAAGGCATCGGACGGCGCGTTCGCCGGACGCCTTCGCGGATCGGGCCCGACCCGGTTGGAAGCCGCCCGAACTCCTGATCCCGCTGCCGGCAAGCCGGCACCGCAGCCATCACCGAGAATCCGGCTGATCGACAGGCGTCAGCTGGATCGGATCGCGATCGCGGGACGCAAGGGCGATTTCCTCGGAGCCCTTCAGGAATGGGTCCTGCCCGAGTTCATTGCGGCGAGCCAATGGCCCGGCATCAAGGATGCGGGAAGACCCGAGGTGCGCATCCTGGATCTGGTCGGGTTCGATGCATTCGGTGAGGACGTGCTGCTCGTATTCGCAGCCGCACGACAGTCCCACGGGGCCGAGCAGCGCCTTTTCCTGCCACTCGCTCTCGTCTGGGACGGCATGCCGCGCCCCCATGGCTGCATCGCCGAGATCGACCTCCACGGCCGGAAGGGATGGCTGATCGACGCCTTCGATGACGATCAGTTCGTCTCGGCGCTGGTCGAGGGGCTGGTTTCGGCCGAGGGCAGGAAGGTCATGGCCGCTTCGGGCCTGGTGTTCCGCAGCACGGCGGCTGCCACGGGATGGACGAACAGGCTGCGATGCGGGGCGATCATTCGCAGCGGGACCCGCCGGCCAAGCGGATCCCTGCGGATTGGCAACGTGGCCATGCTGAAGCCGATCCGGCAACTCCATCCCGGCAGTCAGCCCGAGCTCGAGACCCTGCACTTTCTGTCGGAGGTGGCTGGGTTCCGAAACACGCCGGCGCTCCTCGGAACGGTGGAATGGGTTCGGCCGGGACATGCGCCAACGGCGCTTTGCGTCCTGGAGACCCTTGTCACCAACGGGGGTGATGGCTGGCACCACGTGCTCGGTTGCCTGACGGCCCGCCTCGCCAAGGCGCGGCGCGACGAGGCCTTGGCCGAATCCGGACTGATCCACCTGGCCGGCATGCTGGGCCGGCGGACCGCGGAAATGCATCAGGCCTTCGCCTCCTCCTGGACACGCTCCGACCCGGCGTTCCAGCCGGAGCCCGTGGACGATGTCGATCTTCATGCGTGGTGCGCCGAAGCCAAGGATCTTGCGGAGCGGACGTTCGGTCAGCTTCAGCAGGCGCTCCAACGCCTGCCACCGAGCCTCCGCTGGCCGGCGCACGTCCTGTTGTCCAGGCGATCCGACGTGACGGAGGAAATTGACACCCTTCTTCCGTCCGATCTGAAAGCCATGAAGACGCGCGTTCATGGAGCCTACCATCTGGGCCAGGTCCTGATGGGGCCGCGCGACATCTACATCGTCGGGTTCGCAGGGACCTCCCTCCGTTCGCCCGACGCGCGACGGGCCAAGCACTCGCCCGTGCGGGATGTGGCCGGAATGCTCCGGTCCTTCTGCGATGCGGCTGCCGCGGCGGGGCGCAGTCCTGACGTCGGCCCCTCCGACTTCAAGCGGCTGCGGGCCTGCTCCCGCGACATGTCGAAAGCCTTTCTGTCGGCCTATCGCCAAGCGGTCCTGGGATGCTCCGCGATCCCCACCGAGGCCGATGACATGGATCGCCTACTGCGCTTCTTTCTCATGGAGAAGATCCTGGACCAGCTCAGCCGCGAGCTGGAGAACCGATCCGAGTGGCCGGTGATCCCGCTATGCGACGTGCAGGCAATCCTGGATAGCGGCGCGGGAGGCAGGTTCCGGCCCCCGGGCGAGGCCGCAGCAGCACAGGCGTAACGAGAAGCTCAGGCGGGTGGACCGGATATCGGCAAAGGCTTTCAGCCCCAGCCGTTGCGCAGCCACCTTTCCCATCGCCCCGCCAATGTGACCTCGGCTTCGGGCATCGCCCCTCGGGCGCGGAAGGACGAAAACGGCTCGCGCTCTCTACCGCCGCTCGACGAGCATCTTCTTGATCTCCGCGATCGCCTTGGCGGGGTTGAGGCCCTTGGGACAGGTGCGTGCGCAGTTCATGATGGTGTGGCAGCGATAGAGCTTGAATGGATCTTCGAGCATGTCCAGCCGCTCACCGGTGGCTTCATCCCGGCTGTCCGCGATCCAACGATACGCCCATAGCAGAACGGCGGGCCCCAGGAATCTCTCGCCGTTCCACCAGTAGCTCGGGCAGGCCGTAGAGCAGCAGAAACACAGGATGCACTCATACAGGCCGTTCAGGCGCCCGCGCTCCTCCGGGCTCTGCAGCCGCTCGCGCGACGGCGGGGGCGTGGTCGCCTTCAGCCACGGTTCGACCGATTGGTACTGGGCGTAGATGTCGTTGAGGTCGGGGACCAGGTCCTTGACGACAGGTCGATGCGGAAGCGGGTAGATGCGGACGTCACCCCTCACTTCGTCGACGGGCTTCAGGCAGGCCAAGGTGTTGGTGCCGTCGATGTTCATGGCACAGGAACCGCAGATGCCTTCGCGGCAGCTCCGCCGGAACGCCAAGGTGCTGTCGATCTCGTTCTTGATGTAGATGAGGGCGTCAAGAACCATCGGACCGAACTTGCCACGGTCGACCTCGAACTCGTCGATCCGCGGATTCCGGCCGTCCTCGGGGTTCCAGCGGTAGATCCGGAAGGTTTTCGTGCGTGTCGCACCGCGAATCGTGGAGTGCCGCCGGCCAGTCTCGATGGCGGAGTTGCGGGGGAGCCGGAACGCAACCATCCTCGATATTCCTTCTTTCCAGACGCGAGACGCCGGGAAACACCGACGCGGTGGCAGCGCCTGCCCCTGAGGGGCAGGAGCCCTGTCGGCTTCCGTTCACTCGTAGAAGCGGTTCTCCGGATCGTCGAGCGCGTCGCTGATCCCCTCCGGCCCGTCGTCGTAGGCTTTGCCGACGTCATTGGTGTCGCGGTCCACGAGGTTCCCGTCCTCGCCCTCGAACGACAGACCCGGCTCGGCTTCCATCCGGCTCAGCACGTCGTCGTCCTCGGTGACCTCTTCCGCGTCCGGATCGCCTGTATCGGACTGGTCGTCGAGGCGCTGCTCCGCCCCTGCCCAGCCGAGTTCGCCCTCCATGACCTCCAGAACCTCCTCGTCCGGCTCGTCGGTCTCGGGTATGCGCTGGTGCCCGCGAATGAGCCCCTCGCGGAGCTCGTCCAGCGACACGGCACGTTCGGCGATTTCGCGCAGGGCGACGACGGGGTTCTTGTCGTTGTCGCGGTCGACCGCAAGCGGCGCCCCCGCAGCCACGTTGCGCGCGCGCTGCGCAGCAACCATGACGAGATCGAACCGGTTCGGTATTTGGAGGACGCAGTCCTCGACCGTTACGCGTGCCATGGGATCCTCTCGACCTCGGGTCCCAGCCGTCGACGAGACGGGTAGACCTCGTCGCGGCTGTCAGTCCAATGCCAACGGGGCTGGCAGGCTTGCGGCAGTGACGCTCGGCCGGGATAGGCTGACGGGGGAAGACGGCACGGCGCGATCAATCTTCGCGGCGGTAGTATCTGGCGCCATGGCGTGCGCGTCGGCGGCCCGGTCTTCCCACCAGGAGGTCGGCTGCCATGCCCGTCGCGAACGCATACACGGCCTTGTGCAGGAGATCGACGACCTGCTCGTCGATCGGCCATGTCCAGGGCGGCGCTCCGACGCGCGTGGCGTTCTCCAAGGTCTGGTCGTTGATGAGCCTCAGATTCAGGAACATGAAGGATCCGACTGGGCCAGCGATGCCGCGCCGCGCCATCCCGGCGCGCACCGCCCCCAGTGCGATCCCCTGTCCCCAGTGCATTGCCCAGTTCAACCCGAGGCGCTCGTCGTCGGGCCTTGCGGGAAGCCCGAGCAGCCGCTCCAGCGTATGAGCGGGAACATAGGAATTGGGGCGCCCGGTAAGCGCCTGCTCCAGCTTCTCGGCGACGGTCATTGCTGCAACGCCGACAGCGCCGGCCAGAAGGCCACGCGCGATCACCTCCCCCGGTCCCATGTCCCGGCGCGGGTCCCGGCGCGGGTCCCGGCGCGGGTCCCGATGCACCTGTCCCCGGTCGAGGAACGGATCAGGGCCTTCATGCTCGGCGACGAGAATGGCGTCCATTTCCGCCTGCCCGCCATCATGCATACGGTGCACGCGCATCGAGCCCCCATTGTTTGACGAGCTGCAGGAGGGCGCCTCCGAAGACGGTCCGGAAACCGCTCGGGCCCTGGGTCAGAGGTCGTTGCTCTTGAGGTTGTCGGGTTCCATGTTCGGATGGTTGATGTTGGAACGGTTGGCGTCCGGGTCTTTCTGCCACCAGTCGCCGGACTTCTCCGTCCGCCGATCTCCTTCCGGAAGCTGGTCCGCATTCTCGATCACGCGGATCGCCTCGGGATCGTTGCTCTCGTTCGATCGATCGGCGTGACCAGGCTTCTCCGCCGGTTTATCCCCGCCGCTCGGCAACTGACGCTCTTCTTCCATGCTGTCCCCACTCGCGCTCGCATCGGGTCTCGGGTGGAGGCCTGAAAACAGCACTGGGATCACCGGGTTCCAGCACGGAAACAGAATTCCGATTACTCATGCGCAAATGTGTCGACCGGGCACGCCACAGAGCAGGCTCAGAAAATTGTGGAAGTCCGCCTCCACGTCTATGGCGCCATTCAGCCGGCCCGTGCCCATTCTTGTTCCCGGCCCCGACGATATACGCATATGGGGCATCGTGCGGTCAGGATTTCTATGCTGTTGACTGGCCCAGATCCGGCCCGAACCGCGGAATCCATGCCCGAACTCGTTCGCAAGCAAGCCAAGCTCGATGACTTTGCCCATGTGGTGGTGATCGGCGCCGGCTTCGCCGGGCTGAGCCCGACGCAGACCCGGGCGGCCGCGGCATTCGGATCACGGTGATGGACCGGCGCAACTTCCATCCCTTCGTGCCGCTGCTCCGTCGGACGGCCACCGCGGCGCCGTCGCCGGCGGACCTCGCCGAACCCATCCGGCACGTCCCGAACCGCCATCGGAACGTCGTCGTGATCCTGCGCGAGTTCGCCGGAACCGGCGCCGAGCGCCGCATGGTCCGCCTTGCAGCTTCCGGCCGCCTCGCCATGGCACCGTCGCTCCACCCCTGGACGGCCTCTTGCAAGCTTTCCGAACGTGCCATGCTGCAGATTGGAGCGGGAGATGACGTCTGGTCAGTCCCGACCAAGCCGGGCCATCCAGAAAAGGATCGGCCCGGACCACATTCCCGGCTCCGGACCGATGGCGCCGATGCGCCCTCCGCTGACCGTCAGCCCCTTCGATGACCGGCTTCAGCGCCGGTCCCACCGATCCGCAATCCCGACGCGTCGCGCTGGTGCTGTCGGGCGGGGTCGCGCTCGGTGCCTATCAGGCCGGCGCCTACGAGCACCTCCACGAAGAGGGGCCGGAGCCGACCTGGATTGTCGGTACATCGACGGGGGCGCTGAACGGGGCCATCATCGCCGGCAACCCGCCGGAACGCCGTCTGCAGCGGTTGCGGGAGTTCTGGTCCGTGGCGGCCTGGCCGAACATGACCATACCGTACCACCGGCCGGCACCGCTCTTCTGGCAAGGGGCGGACAGCGCCGCGAGCGCGGCCTGGACGCGTCTCTTCGGCTGCCCCGCGTTCTTCATGCCCAGCCCCGCTGCATTCTGGCCGGGTCAGAAGAATCGCCCGGGTCTGTACGATCTGGCGCCGCTCGAAGCGACGCTGAAGCGTTATGTCGACTTCGAGCTCCTGAACGACGGCCCGCTCCGGATGACTGTGACGGCGGTCGACGTCGAAAGCGGCGAGACCGTCTTGTTCGACACCCTCAGGCAGCGCATCGGGCCGGAACACCTGATCGCCAGCTCCGCCTTCCTTCCGGATTTCCGCCCCGTCCAGATCGACGGCCGTCTATTCGGCGACGGCGGCCTGCGCGCGAACCTGCCGATCGGGCCCGTGTTGGAGGACACCGATAGCGCCGACATGATGTGCATCGCGGTCGACCTTTTCGGGATCCGGGGAACGCTGCCGGGCTCGATCACGGCCGCGGCCGACCGGCGCGAGGAGCTGCTGCTGGCGACGCAGTCCCATGACGCTCTCGCCGCGTACCGGCGCATGCACGAACTCCGCTGCAAGCTCGCGCGGCTGGCCGCGAGCATTCCCGGCGACGTACGGGGCGATCCCGCAGTCGCCGATGCGCTGGCCGATTGCACGGCGTCCGCCGTGACCATCCTCCACCTCGTCCATCGCGGCGACCGCGGTGGTGGCGTGCTCGGCCTCTACGATTTCTCGACAGCGGCCCTGCAGGAGCGATGGGCCGCCGGCTTTCGCGACATGCGCGAGGGCTTGGCGCTTCTGGGGGGATCCGAGGCGCAGCACCGGACGCCCGGCTTCAAGATCATCGCCGCCGGAGGATCGAGATGATGGAACGGAGCTTCGTCGGACGCACCATCGTGATCACCGGCGCCTCGAGCGGCATGGGTCTCGGCATGGCACGCGCCTTTGCCCGCCGCGGCGCATCCGTGGTCCTGGCGGCGCGCCGCGGCGACCTGCTCGACCGGGCGGCGGAGGCCTGCGACGCGCTGGGCGGGCGTGCCCTCGCCTTCCCGGCCGACGTGACCGACGCGCGTTCCATGCGTGCGCTGGCCGAAGCGGCAGTGGCTGCCTTCGGCCGGATCGACGTCTGGATCAACAACGCCGGCGCGAGCCTCTGGGGCCCCTTCGAGGCGATCCCGGTGGAAGTCCAGGCCAGGCTTCTGGACATCAACCTGAAGGGAGCGATCAATGGCTCCCATGCGGCCGTGCCTCATCTTCTCAGGAACCGGGGACGAGGGGTCATCATCAACGTCGTCTCGATCGCCGGGCGGGTACCCTTCGCATGGGCTGCCAGCTACAGCGCCAGCAAGTTCGGGCTTGCGGGCTTCACGGAGGCATTGCGCGACGAGCTTGCCAGCCGCTCCTCCATCCAGGTCTGCGGAGTCTATCCCACCTTCGTCGACACGCCCACCGACCGCCACTCCGCCAACTACACCGGCCGGACGTTCCGCCCCGTACCCCCCGTGGTCGATCCCGAGCGCGTTGCCGAGCTTGTGGTCCGCCTCGCGATCCATCCCCGCAGAACCTTGCATGTCGGCGCGCATCACGCGCTCGCCGTCCCCTATCGAATGGCCCCGGACGCGACCGGCCGCATGCTCGCGCGCCTGGGAGGTCTGTTCTACATGCGCTCGGGACGGCGGGCGCCGATCACGGATGGTTCCCTGTTCATGCCCGTCAGGGCTGGTACGGGCGTCCGCGGCGGCTGGTGGGCGCCCGAACGTGCAAGGATGAAGCGCGCCCTTGGCATCGGCGCGGCACTGGGAGCGGCAGGATTGTCGGCGATTGCCGTGGCGCGCCTGGCGGCACGCTGAACCTTCGGCCCGTCCATGCGAGACTCACATGGCGGTCGGGACGCGATCCGGTTTATGGGTGGAGGGCAAGGAGCCACGATCCCAAAACCACGGACCTCAGGCGGCCATGATCTACGCGTCGATTCTTCAGCCCGATGGACAGCACGCCGACTTCCACAGCGGCCCGGGCGCCCGCGCCGAGGTGAGAATGGAGAACGGAGTGCTGGTGCTGCATGTCCGCGACGGCTCGGGCAGCGTGCGCGTCCGCATCTCCGAGCCGCTGCTGGCCGAGATCGTCCGGGCCGGGGGCGGTCTGGCCCCTTCGGCGCCCGGAGGCGAGGTCTAGCCGCCCGCTCCCGGCAGGCCGACCGCCCTGCCGAACGCCTGCCCTGACCGGACGCGCTATCCGGAGCGGAGCGGTCCCGGATCGGGGAATTAATTCGAGAGTACAAGAACCCTGCGCGTTCGGAGAGCCTGAATGGCTCCTCTGCCGCCCGGCCGCGCCCTGGACCGAGCATCGGAAAAGAGCTTATCGGTACGGGATAGAAACGATCCCGGCACCAAGGCATGCCGGGGCCCCGCGGGGAGGAATGAACCGGCCGGTCCCGGCATGCGGGTCGGCCGCGGATCCCCGGCGGGCTGCCGGGGCGCCGCGGCCGACCCGACGCCCATGCATCACCGCCACCGCATGCCACGCACTGCGGGAGGAGCTGTCATGGTGTTGCCTCTGCTGGCCGAGGATCCGCGGAGCGCCGCTGCGGTCCAGCGGACCACGATGTCGCTGGACGTCCTGGGCCGATTCCTCTGCAACACGCTGGACGAGGCGCTGGCGCCCGCGCAGGCCCTCCCAGACGCGGACAGGGTCCCTCCCTTCGACCTGACGGCGAATTTCGACGCCATCGTGATAGGGTCCGGCATGTACGGCGCGTACTGCGCCGCCCGGCTCTGGGGCAATGGCGGCAAGGTGCTGGTGCTGGAGGCCGGTCCCTTCCTGATCAGCGAGCATTACCAGAACCTGTCGAATGTCGGGCTGGGAACCGGGGGCACGGCCTTCGCAGGGCCCGGCGCGAACCCCGAGGCCGATACGGTGACCGACCAGGTCTGGGGCCTGCCCTGGCGCAGCAACCAGATCTTCGCGCGCCAGGCCTTCTGCGTCGGCGGCAAGTCGCTGTTCTGGGGCGGATGGGCCCCGCGGCTGACCGATGGAGACCTCGATGCCGCGCTTCCAGGCGGCAGGCCATGGCCGAAGGCCGCCGCCGACTACCTCAAGGAGTATTACGAGCGCATCGAGCTCCAGCTCGGCGTGCGCGAACACGTCGTCCCTGCCCCCGGGCAGAGGCCGGCCGCCGAGATCCGGACCGACCTCTTCAACGACACCGACAGGAACCGCCTGACCATGCAGCTCCAGCCCCGGCTGCAGGCGCTGGTCGGGCCGGTGGAGGTCGTGCTCGGCGACGGGAGCCGGGTGCAGAGCCGGATCGACGAGATCCGGCCGGCACCCATCGCGATCCAGGCCGACTCCCCGGCCTCGGGCCTGTTCAGCTTCGACAAGTTCTCCAGCCTGCCCGTGCTGACTGAGGCGATTCGCGAGGATGTCGGCCGCTCCGGCAATTCGGACCAGCGGCGGCGGCTCTTCCTGGTGCCCAATGCCCGCGCGCTGACCCTGCTGACGGCCCCGAGCGGGTCCGGGCACCGCGTTACGGGCATCGTGCTGTGGGACGGCCGCGCGCGGCGGACCGTCGAGGTGCCGGAGAGCTGCAATGTCGTGCTCGCCCTCAGCGCCATCGAATCCACCCGCCTCGCGCTGGAATCCTTCGGCGGCATTGCCCCCCTCGGCAGCCTGATGGGCCGCAACCTGATGGCCCATGTCCGCAACAACGCCACGGCCAGGATCAGGCGCCGGGCGATCGGCGTGCCGCAGATGGACATCCTGCAAACCTCGGCCTTCCATATTGCGGGAACGGCGAGCAACGGCGGCCACTTCCACCTGCAGTTCTATGCGGGGTTCCAGCCCGGGCCGAACGCCGAGGCCGTGCTCTACCGGATGATCCCCAACATCGAATCCGCCCAGGCGCTGCTGGCGAACCAGGATCCCGACTGGGTGTCCATCACCTTCCGCGGCATCGGCGAGATGTTCGGCAGAACCGATCTCGCCCCCGGCGATCCGGGAGCGAGCTATGTCGACCTCAGCCAGGACTTCGACGGGTTCGGCCACAGGCGGGCCTGGGTCCACTACGTCCAGCAGCCCGACGACCTCCTAGTCTTCGACGAGATGGACCAGGCGGGCTTCGCCGTGATGCGCGGGCTCGTGCCCGATGACGGCGACATCGAGTACTGGGACGAGCACCAGGGGCGCTGGGTCGCGCAGAACCCCTACGCCCCGGGCAGCCCCCGCTACGGCAAGCTCAAGCAGGAGGGCGGCATCCGCGACCCACTCGGGACGACCTACCATGATTCCGGGACGCTCTGGATGGGCGAGGACCCGGCCAGCTCCGTCACGGATTCCACGGGTCGCTTCCACGGGATCCGCAACGCGCTGTGCGTGGACCAGGCCGTCTTCCCGCGGGTGGGCTCGGCCAACCCGGTGCCGACGGGGCTCGTGGTGGCGCGTCGGGCCGCCGAGGCGATCGCCGATGACGGGCTTGAGGTCGACGCCGTCCGCGACGGCGCCGGGGCCAGCGTGGCCTTCCACCATCGCGCCGAGCCCGGCTTCACGCCGCTCTTCGTCTTCGACCGCGACCCCGTCAGCCGCGAGGCCCTGCTGCCGCGGGGATGGCGCTTCGTCGGCTCCGGCGGCTTCGCCCGCTGCGGTCTGGCGCTGGAGACCCAGGGAGGCATCGGGCTGCTGTGCTTCGAGCCCGCGGATTTCACCGACTTCACGCTGCGGCTGCAGTGGCGGGCACTGACGGTCCGGAACAACTCCGGTGTCTATGTCAGGCTTCCGCGCCGGCATCTCGCCGAGCCCGACAGGCTGCTCAAGACCGGCTACGAGGTCCAGATCGACAACACCGGCGAACGCCCCGAAGGGCTGTCCTTCCCCCCGCCCCTGTTCAACCGCCACCACCAGACCGGGGCGATCTATCCCATCCACCCGACGGATGGCTTCCCGGCGGCGGAGGACCTGCCCTCCCCCAACGGCGCGCCGTCCATCCAGCCGATCCCGACGCGCCCGCTGGAGCTCTGGAACGATCTGGAGATCATGGCGGGCGGCAACCGCATCCGCGTGGTCCTGAACGGCATCCCCACGCTGGAGGGCGGAGACTATTCCGACGCGCGCAACGCCTATCCCGCCGGCCTGATCGCGCTCCAAGCCCATTTCAAGGGCCACCGCGTCCAGTTCCGTCACGTGCGGATCCGCGAGGGCATGCCGCAGTTCTAGGCGTTCCAGGCATCAGGCGGCTGGAGACGCCGCCGGCGCCAGGAGATCGTCGAAGAACGCCGCGTGCGGCTCGGGCAGACGGCCTGCCGCCCAATAGGCGAAGGCATCGCAATACCACTCCTCGGCCACCGCGTTGTGGTGCGACAGGAGCCTGCGCGACACGGGATCGGCGAACCCGTCGAAATGCCGCATGCGGCGCAGGAAGCCGGCGTGCTCGGCCTCGATGCGCCGGCGCGTGGCGCCGGAGCTGGCCTCGCGGGCTTCGAGAAGCTCGAGGACGAAATGCGCGTATTCGTGCAGGACGACGAAGGCGACCTCCCATTCGGGATCGGCGTCGCCCTGCGCCAGATCGGCAAGCCAGGCGAGATTCAGCCGGATATCGGTCGTGCCCCTGGTGTGCAGGCCGATCGCCGCCCCCGGCCGGTGGAGCTCCTCGATGAAGTAGGAGACGCTGCACGGCGGAAGACCGCCCAACCCCCTGGCCGCCAGCAGGCGGTTGGCCAGCGCCGCCGCGGGCGCGATGAACTCGTCGGCCACGCGCGAGCGCTCGATGAACTGCGCCGACGACAGGAACCGCATGCGCCCCACTCCATGTCCTCTGGAAAGAGATGGGGGCGCGCCGCGGTCTGCCGAAGGTCCCTTCCGATCCCGCGTGTTCGCGCGAGCCGGACCTGAGAGGCCGTTCGCGCCCGGCACGGTTCAGGCCGTCTGCAGAGGCGGCCTGTCGGGCGGACGAACGGCCGGGGGGACGGGCGGCCGGAAGCGGGCGCGCAGCGCCGGGATGAGGTCCTCGCGCAGGATCGCGACGAAGACGAGGAAGGACAGCATCCAGGCCATGTATGCGTAGCGGCCGCCGGCATTGTAGAAGAGCAGCATGCCGTGCTGGGCGATGGCGCAGGCTGCGATCACGCGCAGCGCCGTGCCGCCCCCGCGGCGGAGCAGCGCGTAGGGCAGGACGGCCGCCATGGGAAGCCGGTAGAAGTCGCTCCACGCGTTCCAATCGGCGAGCTGCGCGGTCATGCGCCACCATGCGGCGTCCTCGAAGTCGAGCGAGACCAGGGCCCGCAGGCCCGCGGCATAGTCCCCGGGCGACATCTTCAGGTTGTTGGGATTCGCCACCACGTCCGAGAAGAGGACCGCGCGGCCCCCGAACCAGGCATTGTGCAGCAGGCCCAGGAACACCGCGGCGGCGCCCAGGACGAGCAGCCCCACGGCGCCGTGCCGGCCCCTGGCCAGCAGGGAGACGCACGCCCAGGCCGAAAGGACGGCCGCCGCCGGCGCCAGGTTGGGCCGGACGAGCACCGCGCCGGCAAGGAGCAGCCCGCCCAGGAACGCCGCCGCCGCCGAGAGGCCCGCCACGGTGCCATCCGCCACGCGGGGTGCGGCCGGCGGCGCCCCGGCCCGGCCGAAGGCCGGCAGCAGCGCGGCCATGGCGGCCAGCAGTGCGGCATAGCCCAGCGTCTCGGCATGGCCGCGATGCACCTGGTAGACGAAGTTGAACTGGGAGAAGCCCATCCGCTCGAAGGCCGGGGTGAACAGGAACAGGAGGAGGAGCCCCATGGCCCAGCGCCCGGGGAACAGCCTGCGCAGCAGACCGAAGACGATAACCGGCACCAGCGCCAGGACCGCGAGATAGAAGTAGTGGGTCTCGCCGAACAGGAACTTCCCGGCGGCCAGGGCATAGCGCAGGCCAGGCTGGAAGAAGAAGACGGATTCGCCGCCCCGCAGCGCCCCGGCCCAGTCGCCCGCGACGGCAGCCCGCAGGATCTCGCGCGCGAAGCCGTCATGGACCAGACCGTCCCCGCCGCCGCCATAGATGCTGAGCCCGTCCAGCAGGGCGCTGGCCTTGTTCCCGATATCCCATCCCGCCGCCCAGAGCAGCGTGCCTCCAAGCGCCAGGGCCGGCACCAGCAGCCGTCGGTCGCGCAGCCGGACCGCGAGAATCATGGCCGCGAGGACCGCCGCGACCGGCAGCGCCCGGGACGCGGCGTCGCGGACCGCCAGCGGCCAGGAACGGTCCAGCCTCATGGCGAGCGCCTGGCCGGGACCCGTGGAATAGGCGATGGTCGCCGGCCTTTCCCGGAGCCCGTCGAGCAGGATGCAGCGCTCGCCGTCCCGGGCCTGTAGCAGCTCGGCCCGCCCGTCGGCGAAGGGGCGCAGGAGCGTGCCGGTCCAGCACAGGCGCGATCCCTCGTAAGCCGGGGGAAAGCTGTGGGTCACGAACACGGGCAGGCTCTGCCGGTCCGGGTTCCCGGGCCCGTAGTAATTGAACCGGGCGCGGTTGATCGCGGCCGAGAAGAGCTGGTCGCGACGGGAGAAGCCGATGTCGCGGACCCGCCGCGTGTATCCCGGCACAGCATCCAGGGCACCGTCGGCGGAGAAGGCGTGCAGCTCATCCACGGTCGGGTCGCCGGCCCGCCAGCAGGCCGGGTCCGCGGCATCGCAGACGTGGCGACCGAGCTCCGCGCGGACATCGGCGATCATGGGCTCCGCCACGGCGGGCGGCAGCGTGCCGAGAGCCCCCGGGTTCGTCGCGAAGACCATCACGTTGAAGCCCTCGTCGATCGCCGGGGGCGCCAGCAGCCGCCCGGCGGCGGCGGCCGCGAGCAGGACGGCGAAGGCCACCGGAAGGGTCCGTCCGCCGCGCAGCGCCCCGAACGCCATGGCCAGGAGCAGAGCCAGGAAGGATAGGAATTCCGGCAGCGCGGCCACCGGAACGCCCAGGCACAAAAGCGAGGCGGCGACCAGCAGGGACTTGAGCGCAACGATCCTCATCGACTTCCACGTCCTGCGGGCATCCGCGCGACGCCCGCGCGATCACCCTTCCGGGGGCGGCCCCTCCGCAAGGCTGGGGATCCTGGCCGAGCAGTCCCCCCTTTGCAAGGAGCCGCCTGCGCGGTCAGACGAGGAAGCCGCTGGACGTCACGTGAAGCTCCGTCCGCGTCACGCCCGCGAGATGGACGACCTCGCGCCACGCCATTCCGCTACCGTCCATGTCGACGGCAAGGCGCGTCCAGCCTCCCCCGTCGTCGATCCTCATCCGGCGGTCGCCGACGGGGTCGAAGCCGTCATAGCCGATGGCGGCGAACAGCCCGCGCAGGTCGAGCATGTCCTCGCCCCGTCTGAAGTCCATGACCTTGTCGGGCCCTGCATCGAGATCGGCGTTCTTCCAGACGAAGATGTCGCGTCCGGCGCCGCCGGTCAGCAGGTCGGCGCCGCGCCCGGCCTCGATGATGTCGTTCCCGGCCCCGGCATCCACCGTGCCCGAGCCGGCGGCGATGCGGATCAGGTTGTCGAGCCCGTTGCCCGTCACCGTGTGGCGGTACTCGCCCTTCAGGATCAGGTTCTCGACCTCGTCGGCGAGCGCGTACCGGCTGCCCCAGCAGACCACCGTGTCCGTGCCCTCGGCCGGGCGCTCGATCACGCGGTCGCCGAGCTTGGAATCGACCACATAGGTGTCGTCGCCGGCCCCGCCCGCCATGGTGTCGATGCCGCCCTTGGGATCCATGAGGTCGTTGCCGGGGCCCCCGGACCAGTTCTCCGCGTCCGTCGAGCGGTCCCGGGCATAGAGCGCGTTCTGGGGAAGCTCGCTCTCGGGCAGAGCGAAGGGTGCCGGCATGCCAGCCGGCCGGGCGTTCACGATAACGAAGTCGTCCGGCCGCAGATCCTCGGGCCTTCGCCCCAGCAGCGTCACGCTCTGCCCGGCGCCGAGATCGAGCACGGCATTTCCGCCCTGCGTCCTGAGTGCCGCTACCGCCTCGGCGCCGCTGCGCAGATCGGTGTCGAAAAGGCGGACCACGTCGCCCGCGCCGAAGTCGCCGATGGTGTCGCTGCCGTAGCCGCGGACCACCACGAAGGTGTCGCTCCCGCCGCCGCCGGTCAGGTAGTCGTCGCCCAGGCCGCCCTCGAGCGTGTTGGCGGCCTCGCTGCCGGAGATGCGGTTGTCGAGGGCGTTGCCGGTGCCGGAGGACCGGTAGCCGCCCCGCAGGGCAAGGTTCTCGACATTCGCCGCCAGCCGGTAGCGGCTGGCCCAGGAGATCACCGTGTCGATGCCCTGCCCGGGCAGCTCGACGACGCCGTCACCATACTTGGAATCGACGACATAGGTGTCGTCGCCGAAGCCGCCGACCATCACGTCGACGCCGCCCTTGGCGTCGATCAGGTCGTTGCGGACGGTCCCCACGATGCGCTCGGACTCGGCGGTGCCGTAGAAGCGGCGCTCGGGCTCGCCGCCCGGCGGCGGCAGGCCCGGACCGCCGTTGAAAACCACCAGCCCGGCATCGAGCAGGCCTGCATCGAGCCGCGCCAGGCGCAGGGTCTGCGTGCCGAGCGCGATCACCGTGTCGGCGCCGTCCTGCCGGATCGCCGCCCGCAGCGCCGCGAAGTCCGTGACGCCGAAGCCGGCCAGGACCAGCTTGTCGCGGGCCGCCCCGGTGGCCGAGAAATCGGTGATCACGTCGTTGCCCGCGCCCCTTGCGAAGACGAAGGCATCGGCGCCCGCGCCGCCGGTCAGCCAATCGTCGCCGCCTGCGCCGTCGAGCCTGTCGGCCCCGGACGAGCCGGTCAGGGAATTGGCCGCGTCGTTCCCGCGTCCAGACGCTCCAACGGCGCCGAGAAGGACCAGGTCGACCGCCCCGGCGCCCAGCGTCGCGTCGGCCGAGGACGCGATCCTGGTTCCGTCGAGAAGGTCCAGCTTGACGTTGGTGCCCGCGGCCGTGACCAGCACCTCGACCGGCTGCGGCAGGCCGCCGCCGCTGAAGGTGACCAGCGTCCGCCCGCCGCCGAGCGCCATGTCGTAGCCGCCCGCGGCCCGGGTCGTCCCGCTGTCAACGGCACCGTCCCCCGATGCGAGCGTCACCGCGATCCCGCCTTGCCCCTCGCCCAGGGAATATCGCGCGTCGCGGATGACGGCGTCGGCATAGACGACGCCGGTCAGGAAGTACTGCGGGCGCCCGTCCCAGGCCGTGATGGTGGCCGTCGCGTTCGCCGGGGTGCCGTTGCTGAGGATCGCCCATTTGTGTCCGACGCCGATCTCGCGCGCAGCGGGATCGAGAAAGACGGAGCGGGACCAGTCGCTGCCGTAGGTGGCCGACCAGAACAAGTCAAAGTCGCGGGTGGGGTCCCGGTAGCTGATGGACTGGGTCATCGTGTCCGCCGCGCTGCCGCCGGGGGCGAAGCCGTAGCCGGCCTCCAGCGCCCGGTCCATCCCGGACCTGTACGAATCCCAGTCGCCTTGGACGTTCCGCTCCGCCCTGGCCCGCATCGCGTCCACCAGACGCCCGTCGACCGCGAGCGGAGCGACCGGTGCATCGGCGATCGGCCAGCGCGGGTCGTCGGTGGGGATCCCCACCCGCCGCGCCTCCCCGACGGGGTCGAGGCGTGCGCGGTTGACGAGTTCGACGATGTACTGCTCGATTTCGGTGGGAAGGGCCATGGCTCCGCTCCGCAGCTATCGGAGCAGGGCCTCGCCCTGTCCGATTGAGATACCTCTTTCGAGCGATAGCCTCTGGGCGCTGCGGCTGGCCAAGGACAAAGTTGCGCCCGCCCTCATCCCGCGAACCCGCCCTCGTCGAGATAGCGCTGCTCCTCCGCCGTCATGGCGCGGCCCAGGATGACGTTGCGGTGCGGGAAGCGGCCGAAGCGGCGGATGATGTCCCGGTGCCGCCGCGCATGGGTCAGATTCGGCTCGCCCAGGCGTTCCGCCAGCGCGACCGATCGGTCCTGGTCGGCGGAAGCCTCGGAATGGGCGAAGGGCAGGTACAGGAACAGCGCCATGTCGGGATCCACCCTGCGGTCATGCCCGACCCGGATGGCGGCGTCGGCAATGCGGCGCGCCAGGGCGTCGGTCTCGTACATGCGTGGCGTTCCCCGAAAGGCGTTGCGCGGGAACTGGTCGAGCAGGATCGCGAGCGCCAGCGCCCCCTCGGGATTGGCCGCCCAGTCTTCGAGATCGCCGCGCGCGGCGGCCTCGTGGGCCGTCAGGAAGCAGTCGCGGAAGCGCCGGTCGAAGGCTGGATCCTTGGCGAACCACAGCCGGGGGCCGACTGCGCGCCAGAAGGTCACCACGCCCGCGGCCTCGGACGGGGCCGCGGCCCCGCCCCGGCGCGGCCAGACGCCCGCCGTCATGGCCAGCGTGGCGGCGAACTCGGGCATGAAAAGGACATGGTGGTCCATTCCGGATTCCTCCCAGATCTTATTCCTGTTGCTTGATGTCTCGCTGAGTCTTCTTCCCGATCATGCAGAATCGGAAGACAAGCACTCGACGCACCATGGGATGCCATTGGAGCCCCGCCCGATCCAGTGATACGATTTCAGCGACATGCTGAACGGGATCGATCTCTCGCGTGCCGACCTGAACCTGCTGGTGCTCTTCGAGGTCGTGATGCGCGAACGCCATGTCGGGCGGGCCGCGGAGGCGCTGTCCCTCTCGGCCTCTGCGGTCAGCCATGGGCTCGGCCGGCTACGGAGGCTGCTCAAGGACCCGCTGTTCCTGAGAACGCCCAAGGGCGTCGTGCCAACCGCCCGCGCGCAGGAGCTGGCCGAGCCCATCGCGGACATCCTGGCCCGCATCCGCCGCGTGGTCGCGACGGCCGAATCCTTCGATCCCGCCACGGCAGCCCGCCGCTTCATCATCGGCGCCCCGGACGGCGCCTCGGCGGTGCTGCTGCGTGGGCTGCTGGACATGCTGGGCCGGACCGCGCCCGGCATCGACCTCGGTCTGCGCCAGCTCCTTCCGAATGTCCGGGGCAGGGCATCCGAGCGCCCGTGGGATTCGTCCCTGGCCGAGCTGGAATCCCGTGAGATCGACCTGGCCGTCCTTCCGCTGGACGAGGTGCCGGCGCGCTTCGCCGCGCATCCGCTCTACGAGGAGGAGTTCGTGGTCGCATGCCGCGCGGGGCATGCCTATGCGGAACGCCCGAACCTCGACCATTTCTGCGCCATGCGCCACCTCGTCGTATCCCAGACCGGCGACCCGCATGGCCTCGTCGACATCGCGCTGGCCGAGCAGGGGCGCACGCGGCGCGTCGCGCTGACGGCGCCGAATTTCATGATGGCGCTGGCCGTTGTCGCCGAGACCGACCTGATCGCCGCGCTGCCCCGGCGGCTGGTCGCAGCCCAGGCGGCCCGCTTCGGCATCGTCGCGGCCGCGCTGCCGGTCCCTCTCGCGCGCAGCAGCCTCCGCGCCATCGCGCTGCGCCCGGCGTTGATGGATGAGGGGATTGCCTGGCTGTTCGGAGCTGTGTGCGCCTGCGCACCGGGACCGGCCTAGCCGGCCCTGGTTCGGGCCGGCGATGACACGCCAGGCCGGGGGCGTGTCCCGCGTGAGCGGGCGGGCCGGGGCATTGAAAATCCCCCCGGGCGGGACCCGGGGGGACAGGTGGGAGGAAGCAGGACCCAGGGTTATTCGCCGGCCGGGGCCGGCTCCGGCGTCGGCTGCGTCACCGGCGCGGAGATGTTCGCGGGGTCGTCCACCGGGCTCAGCAGCTCCTTGGTGCGTCCGCCGGCAGCCATGGTGACGAGATCCGCGAAGGAGAAGCTCTGGTTCGCATTGGGCAGGGTCAGGATCCGCATGGGCTGGCCCAGCCGCCAGTGCGGGTCGCGGGTCAGGATGCTCTCAGGGTCGCCCTGAAGCAGACCGACGAAGGTCTCGGCGACGATCGTGCTGCCGAGCTGGCCCAGCCTTTCGCCGCGCTGCTGCAGCTCGGCCTCCTTCAGGATGTAGTACCAGAGCGGCGTGCGCTCGTGCAGGCCGTGCTTCGCGGCGATCGCGCCGTCGGGCCCGGCTGCGGCGATGTCCGCGGGATCCAGCGGCTCGACGCCCATGAAGAGCGCCAGGTCCTGGGCCGCCGGAAGCTGCAGCTTCACGCCGCGCCGCAGGTTCATGACGGCAAGGCTGCGGTCCGGCGACTTCTTATCCAGATCCCCGTCCGGCAGGCTGTGCAGGTGGGAGATCAGGTAGGGGTCTATCTTCCGGCTCAGGTTCAGGGCGAAGTCGCCGGTCTTGTCCTTGGTCTTGAAGTCGAGATAGCGGCGCCAGTCGATGATCCAGTCGCTGGGGAAGGTCGGCGGGCCGTTCGGGGTTCCGATGATCCCGGACTTGGCCGTGAACAGGAAGAAGAAGTTGAAGCTGTTGATGCCGCTCGCCCTGTTGAAGAAGCGGTTGTGACTGTACCGCTCCCGCACCATGGAATGGCCGAGCCGGTAAGCCGCGCCCGAGAACTCGACGGGCATGTACGGCGCGCCGTAGCGGCTGAAATACTCGAACCGGAAGAAGCGGCGCTTTTCGATGGCCAGGGCGACCGCATTGGGATCACAGATCTTGGCCAGGAAGTCGCGGATCACCATGGCCTGGTAGTGGTGGACCACCGCGGTACGGGCGGCCTCGAACAGATCCAGGTCGGAAACGGTGCCCTGAAGGCGGTCGACCATGGCGTTGTGGAAGCGCATGAAGGCTAGGTGGACCTGGGCGACCAGGAGGTTCTCGTCGTTCCGCTCGTCGCCGATGATCGCGAAGCCCTGCCGGTTGCGCGGCAGGTCATGCTCCAGCCCCGCTTTCACCTCGGCGTTGCGTCCGAGCGAGGTCACCCCGAGCAGAAGCTTCGCGCGGCCAGGGCTGTTGCGGTCGTAGAGCGAGGGCTGCACCCTGGGCCCGAGGCCATAGACGCTGTCGAGATCGAGCCGCGGCGTGCGGAAGTTCACCTCGCCCTTCGGATCCTGGGAGATCTCGGTCAGGGTCGTCGTGTCGAGCGTGATGTCGTGGTCGATGAACTGCCCGAGATAGGTGAAGGCGGCTGGGATGTTCTTGTTGTCGCCCGAGGCGCCGCCACCGGCATCCTCCATGGCCAGGCCCAGCTCCGCCAGGTGTTCGTCGGGCGGGACCAGGGGCGTCGCAAGCTCCGGGACCATGCGGCCGAACCGGCCGGGCTCGAAGGAGACGCCGAGCGGCGGAATGTTGTGCAGCCGCGCCGCGTGCCCGTGTGATCCTTCCTCGCCTTTCGGAACCATTGAACTCCTCCCCACGTTCATTTGGCAGGATGGGATCTTAACATCTATCCGGCGGAATTCTCCGGTTGCCATTGCGGTAGCGTCTTTGGCGCTCAGTACACAAGCGAACGGCAACGGGCAATTCCTTTGGGCTATATTCTGTAACATCGCAGTAACAATGCGCCTCATACCAAGCTATTCATGAAATATGAAAATATTGTCGGTATTTTTAGTTCAGCGGCGCGCATGGTTGTTTCCGCAGAATCGATGCCGGATCCGACGGCGCCGGGCACGGCATTGCCCGCGCCTGGGGCGTTGCGCCCCTTTGCCGACGGCGCTGACAGGGCGCCGCCGCCCGGTATACGATTCCCCGCCGCGCAGCATCACGAGCGCCGGGACGGCGGCCGAGCGGGAAGGGACGGGAATGCGGATCCTGGTGGTCGAGGACGAGGCGATCTTGGCAGAGGTGCTCTCCGAGATGATCGAGGATCTCGGCCACGAGGTCTGCGCCGTCGTCGGCACGGCCGCCGAGGCGCTCGACCTGCTCGGCAGCAGCCGTCCCGACGCCCTTCTGGTCGACGTGAACCTCGGGCGCGGCGGAAACGGCATCGCCGTGGCGTCCACAGCCTTCGAGCGTCACGGCGTCCGCTCGTTCATCATGAGCGGCGCGGTCGACAGCGCGCTGGTCGGTGAGACGGCGGCGATCCGCCCGTTCGGGTTCATCGCCAAGCCCTTCGAGCAGGCGCAGCTCGCCCAGGCCATCGCGCTCGCCGACTGAGCCCGGCACGCCGAACCGGCGGGGCCACGCTGCCGAAGGCAAGGGACCGATGTTATCCTGGTAGCGCCATCAAGAGCGGGAGGCTGCGCCGGGCAGGCGCAGTGCCAAACCATGAGCCGAGCCTTCGTCAGGGAAAGCGACGGCGAGGAGGAGGACCGGTCCCACCCAGCCGCCCCCACCGGTCCGATCCGAGTGACGCCAGCCACGCTGCAGACTTGGCGGGATGAGCTGCGCACCCAGGAGGAAGCGGTGCAGCGCCTGCGCGACAGCGACGCGCCGGAGGATCGGCTCGAGCTTTCGCAGGCGCGGCGGCGGGCCGGGCTCCTGCGGGCCCGGATCGACGCAGCCGTCGTCGCCGACGAGCCGCCGCACGATCCCGACGAGGCCGGGTTCGGCTCCGTCCTGGTGTTGGAGGACGAGACGGGCCGGCGCTGGCGCTTCACCCTGGTAGGCGGCGAGGAAGCCGACCCTGCCGCAGGCCGGATAAGCTGGCGCTCGCCGCTGGGACAGGCTCTGCTGGGCGCGCGGCCCGGCGACCCCGTCTCCTGGGCCCGCCAAGGCGGCACGCTCGAATTGACGGTGGTCGCGGTCGAGCAGCCCGCGGCGCCTTGAGCCCGAATCCTGCCCCGATGCCGGGGCGGCGGTGCCCGGGCGTCGGGGCAGGCTCCCCTTGCAGGAAGGGGGACGCGACCTCATCTGCAGTGCATGGCTCCGGGCCCCTCTGGCGACCGCAGGACGCGGCGCGATGTCGGAGCCGCCGAGAATCCCAACTCTCGACGAGCCCGGAAAATGGACAAACTCCCCTTCGAGAACCCTGAATCCGGCACCGAGCGCGATCCCGCGCCCTGGGGCCGCACATCCACGAAGCCGCCGCCGCGGCAAACAACCGAGCCGCCCGCCGACGAGCCCGTGCGCTTCTATGCGCTGCGCGACAGCCGCCTGGCCTGGTCGGGCGTGGCAATGATCGCCCTGCTGCTTTCCCCGCTGGTCTTCTTCGCACCGGACCTGTTCATCGTCTCGGTGCTTGCCAATGCGGCCATGGCGCTGCTGCAGGACAGGCTGTTCCGCTTCGAGCTCACCGACAGCACGCTCCACCTGCGTCTGGGACTGCTGGCGCGCGGCCGCCGTCTGCACCTCGGTGACGTCGTCGAGGCGGAGACGCTGACGCTGCAGGGCCTGCCGGCCGGCCCGGCGCAAGCCCGGGGCGCCTCCCGCCCGGCCGCGGGACACCTGCGCCTGCGCCTGCGCAACGGCGAGGAGATCCTGGTGCCCGGCCTCGCCGACCCGGCCGAGGCGGCAGAGGCGATCCGCCTGCTGCGCGACGGCCGGGCCCACGACGCGGCCTGAGCCGCACGGCGCGGAGCGGGGCGTCAGTCCTGCTCGCGCAGCGCCTCGATCACATGGCGGGCCACGAGTTCGGAGGATTGGGGGTTCTGCCCGGTCACCAGCCGTCCGTCGCGCACCGCGAAGGGCTGCCACGGCCCCGTGCTCTCGAAGCGGGCGCCGAGGTCGCGCAGCCGGCTCTCCAGCAGGAACGGCACGACCTTGGAGAGGCCCACGGCCTCCTCCTCCGCATCGGTGAAGGCCGTGACCCGGCGCCCCTCGACCAGTGGGCGGCCGCCCCGCATGGTGACGCCGGTCAGGCAGGCAGGGCCATGGCAGACGGCGGCCACCACCTTGCCCTCCTCGTCCGCTGTGACGATCATCTCGGCAAGCTTCTCGTTGCCGGGATAGTCCCACATCGTGCCGTGGCCGCCCGGCATGAACAGCGCATCGAAGCCGAGCCCCGCGAGCTGGTGGATCGAGGCCGAGGTCCGGGCCAGCCGCATGGCGTCCTCGTCCGCGAGGAACCGGCGCACGGATTCCGGGACCTCCTGCCCGCCCGCGGGCTCCTCGCCGGGCTTGGCGGCCGGCGCGGGAAGGCTGGCGGGGTCGAAGGGGATCTCGCCCCCGGCGATCGAGGCCAGCGTGACGTCGAGCCCCGCGTCCTTCAGGGCGTAATAGGGCGTCGAGAGCTCCTCGAGCCACAGGCCGGTCCGCTTTCCGCTGGAGCCCATCTCCGCATGCGAGGTGGTGATGATCAGGACGCGCTTGGCGGCCATTGGCCTTTCTCCCACTGGTGGTTGGAACCCATCAACACCGCCAGATAGCGGTCCGCGCCTTTGCCGTCACTGCCCGCCTTGGACGCTGCTCGGGGGCATCGGCGCGCATAGTCACTGGGAGCCGCCCCCACCACCCGAGGAGCCGCCGGAGGAGCTGCCCGAAGTCCCGCCTCCGGCGGCGCCCCCGCCGGCGGCGCCGCCCATGGAGCCTCCGGAGGTCGACCCCATGCTCCCGCCGCCGAGACTTCCTCCCGCGGCGGCGCCGGGCGTGCCCGCGGGTCCGGCGGCGACGCCGGGCGTCTGGGTGGCACCGGTCGCGGCGCCGGAACGACTGCCCGAGGTGCCTGCGAGCCCGCCCGGCGCGCTCTGCACCGCACCGGGCGTTCCGGTCGCCTGCCCGCCGGAGCCGCCGCCCAACGCCATCCCGCCCCGCCCCGAGCCGATCCCGGCCTGGCGGATCATCTGCCGCGCCTCGGCGAGCCTGCGCACGCAGCCGGCACCGTCGCCGCGCTCGCCGGCAGCGCGCGCCTCGCGCACGGCCTCCTCGATGCGCCGGCGGTCCTCTTCCGTAAAGCTCGTGCCCTTGCGCGCGCCCGGTTGGTGCTCGGGCGGCCCCGCGGCGGGCCGGGGCTCGGTCCCGCGCCTGTCCCCATGGCGCGTCCTGTCGCCCGTGGGGGAGGTCGAGATCTCGCCGCCGGAGCGGGCGATTTCCCGTGCCTCGGACGTGGCGCTGGGCGAGGGCACGTCGGTGGTCGCGGCCGGCTGCTCGCCCCCTCCCTGCGGCCGCAGCCCCTTGCCAGGGGCCAGGAAGGCCGTGGACAGGCGCTGGACCTCGTTCGTGCAGGCCCGCGCGTCCTGTGCCTGCGCCGGCGTGGCCGCCGCCAGGCCCAGCGCCATGATGGATAAGGCCAGATCCCTGCGCATGGTCCGTCTCCCTCTGTGTCCCACCCCTGCAACAGGCGGGATGGCCCTCCGGTTCGGCCCGCGGATACGGCGGCACAATCACAGGCCCGCCCGATCGCAGGGCCATGCTACCTTGCGGCAACAGCCTCACCTCCCGGCTGCCCAGGCGCGACCCGAGACGGGAAGACCCGACCCCAGCCCATGTCCCTTCCCGCCGCCCTCGACCACCTGCGGGACCCGCGCGTGCGCGACCTCGCGGCCCTATTGGCTGGCGCGACGCAACGGCGCCGCGCTGCTATTGATCCCGCGGACATCCCCTGGGCGCTGCGCCATGTCTGGCTCTGCGACTATCTCCCCGAGGAGAGGGATTTTCGCTACCGCTTGGCGGGCGAGGCGATCAACGAGGCGCATGGCCGGAGCGTCGCGCGGGTGCGGCTCAGCGATCTGCTGCCCGCGGCGGCGTTTCCTCCCGTCCTCGCGCGCTACCTGCGCGTCGTCGACGAGCCCGCCATCGGCCACGGACTCGGCGCGGTCTACCTGAACATCGACCGCCCGGTGCCCGGCGAGCGGATCGTGCTGCCGCTTGCGAGCGACGGTGCGCGCACCGACATGATCCTCGGCATGACGGTCTACGACACAGGCAGCACCCATCCCGGACATCTGTCGCCCAATGGGGCGCTCCAGCTCACCTTCACGCCGCTGGCCGCGCTATAGGGGCGCCGCCCTCCCGGCGGCGGGCAACGGTTCAGCGCAGCATCCAGGCGTGCTCGGCCGCCGTGCGGAAATGCCAGGCGCGGCGCGGGCCCGCCATCACGTTGAGATAGTAGAGCTGGTAGCCGTGGGCGGCGCCGACGGGATGATAGCCGCGCGGCACCAGCACTACGTCGCCGTCCTGCACCGTCATGGTCTCGTCCAGCGAGCGGTCGTCCGTGTAGACGCGCTGGAAGGCAAAGCCCTGCGGGGGGTCGATGCGGTGGTAGTAGGTCTCCTCCAGCTGGGATTCCTCGGGGATCGCATCGACATCGTGCTTGTGCGGGGGATAGCTCGACCAGTTTCCGGCGGGCGTGATGACTTCGACAACCAGCAGGCTGTCGGCAGGAGCGGTCTGGGACAGGATGTCGTGGACGTGACGCGTATTCGTGCCCTCGCCGCGGCGAATATAGGGCACGTCATCCGGCGCGATCAGGCGCGGCGGCAGCCCGCCGCCGAGGCCCGGCGCGGTGCAGACCGCCAGCTCGACCGGCGTCCTGGCCTCGACCCGCCAGGGCGCCCCGGCGGGCACGTAGACGG
Organism: Arenibaculum pallidiluteum; assembly: GCF_017355985.1. Classification (GTDB taxonomy): domain Bacteria; phylum Pseudomonadota; class Alphaproteobacteria; order Azospirillales; family Azospirillaceae; genus Arenibaculum; species Arenibaculum pallidiluteum. The sequence goes on along the minus strand of NZ_JAFIQU010000011.1, from coordinate 165,820 downwards.
AATGCGGCTTCCTGCCCTCGAAGGGCCCCATGCGCTCGCCGACGTCGTCCCAGCGGAGGTCGCCGGCGGCGATGGCCGCCCGGCCGCCTACCAGCACCAGGCAGGTCTCACGCCCGTCGCCCGCATGAGCCACCGTCTGGCCGCGTTCCAGGCGGTGGAGCTCGAACCCGACATAGGTCCAGCCCGCGGTCTCCGGCGTCACCCGGTGCACGAGCCCCGCGGCATCGGGGGCGTGGTTGCGCAGCAGCAGCTGGCTCATGCGCGGTCTCCCTCGATGGCGCCGAACCCGGCCTCGCTGGCCAGGCGGACGAGATTGCGATGGCCCATGCGCGCATAGGTCAGCGGATGCGCCTTCGCGGGGTCCTGCTCGGCCTCGACCACGAGCCAGCCGGCATATCCGGCCTGGGCGACCGGCCTCAGCGCCGCCGGGAAGTCGACGCAGCCGTCGCCCGGCACGGTGTAGACGCCGGCCACCACCGAATCGAGGAAGCTCCACCGTTCCCCCCGCGCCCGGGCGAGCACGTCCGCGCGCACGTCCTTGCAGTGGACGTGGGTGATGCGCGCGGCATGGCGGCGCGCCACGGCGGCGGGATCGTCGCCGGAAAACGTCAGGTGTCCGGTGTCGAGCAGCAGCCCCACCTCGGGACCGGTCATGGCCATCAGCCGGTCCACCTCGGCAGCGGTCTGGATCACGGTGCCCATGTGGTGGTGATAGGCCATGCGCACGCCGCTTTCCGCCATGTGCCGCGCCACCGTGGCGATGCGCGGGGCAAGCAGCGCCCAGTCGGCATCGGCGAGCACCGGCCGGGTATCCACGGGCACGCCGCGGCTGCCGTGGACCGCTCGGGCGGTCTCGCAGAACACCATCACGGGGCTGCCCATGGCGCGCAGCAGGCGCAGATGCGGCTCCATGGCCGCGATCTCCTCCTCGGCCGTGCGCTCCAGCAGGTTCGCGCTGTACCAGCCCGACACCAGGTCGAGCCGGTGGCGCGCGAGGATCGGGCGCAGGGCGTCCGGGTCGCGCGGGAACTTGTTGCCGAGTTCGATGCCCGAGAAGCCGGCCTCCCGCGCCTCCGCAAGGCAGGTCTCAAGCGGCGTCTCACCGCCGAGCTCCGGCATGTCGTCGTTAGACCAACCGATGGGATTGGTGCCGATCCTGATGGCCATGTGCCTTCTCGCCCCTTGCCTTAGCCTTGCTTCGGCCCTGCCCTAGCCCTGGTGCTGCAGGTTCCTGCGCGCCTCGTCGTAGCGCGCCCGCGCCTCGCGCACCGCCCCGCGCTCCGAGGTCTCCGGCACCGCCACGTCCCACCAGGCGCCGCCCTCCTCGGTGGTGGCGTCGGGATCGGTGCGGATCACGATCACCACGGTCCGGTCGGCGTCGCGGGCCCGCTCCAGCGCGCGCTCGAGGCTTCCGATGCCGTCCACCGCCTCGGCCAGAGCGCCCAGGCTTCGGGCATGGGCGGCGAAGTCCACCGCCACCTCCGCCCCGCCCGGGATCGTGTCCAGCAGGTTGTTGAAGGGCACCCCGCCGCAGGCCTGCTGCAGCCGGTTGATGCAGCCGTAGCCGCGGTTGTCCAGCACCGTGATCACGAGCTTGCGGCCCAGCATGACCGAGGTCGCGATCTCGGAGTTCATCATCAGGTAGCTGCCATCCCCGACCATCACGAAGACCTCGCGATCCGGCAGTGCCATCTTGACCCCGAGCCCGCCCGCGATCTCGTACCCCATGCAGGAGAAGCCGTATTCCAGGTGGTATCCCTTCGGATCCCGGGCCCGCCAGAGCTTGTGCAGTTCGCCCGGCAGGCCGCCCGCCGCGCACACCACCACGTCATGCGGTCCCGCCGCCCGGTTGACCGCGCCGATCACCTGCATGTCGGTGGCAAGCGCGTTGCCGGCAGCTCCGCCCTCCGGCGGCGCCGTGACGCGGTCGACCACCGTCGCCCAGGCCCGTGCCAGCTCGCCCGCGCGGGCGGACCAGGCGGGATCGGCGCGCCAGCCCTCCAGCGCCTGCGCCAGCGCGTCCAGCCCGCGGCCGGCATCGGCCACAAGCGGCATGGCACCGTGCTTGCCCGCGTCGTAACCCGCGACGTTGAGCTGGACCAGGCGCAGACCCGGCCTTGCGAACAGGCTGCGCGAGGCGGTCGTGAAATCCTGGAGCCGCGTGCCCACTGCCAGCACCAGGTCCGCCTCGGCGGCCAACGCATTGGCCGCGCTGCTGCCGGTGACGCCGATCGACCCCACGGCCTGGGGATGGTCCCAGGCCAGGGCGCCCTTGCCGGCCTGGGTCTCGGCGACGGGCACGCCATGGGTCCGCGCGAAACGCTCCAGCGCCGCAACCGCCCCGGAATAGTGGACCCCGCCGCCCGCCACGATCAGCGGGCGCCGCGCCGCAGCCAGCGCCGCCGCGGCGTCGGCCAGCTCGTCCGCATCGGGGCCGGGCCGGCGGCCCCGATGCAGCCGCGGCGCGAAGAAGGCCTCGGGCCAGTCCCAGGCCTCGGCCTGCACGTCCTGGGGCAGCGCCAGGGTCACCGGCCCGCACTCCGCCGGGTCGGTCAGCACCGCCATGGCGCGCGGCAACGACTGCAGGAGCTGCTCGGGCCGCGTGATGCGGTCCCACCAGCGCGAGACCGGGCGGAAGCAGTCGTTCGGAGACACCGTCGGGTCGCCGAAATCCTCGATCTGCTGAAGGACGGGATCGGGCAGACGCCCTGCAAAGACGTCGCCCGGCAGCAGCAGCAGCGGCAGCCGGTCCACATGGGCCACGGCGGCCGCCGTCACCATGTTGGTGGCCCCGGGCCCGATCGAGGTCGTGCAGGCCATGATCTGGCGCCTGTTCCGCGCCTTGGCGAAGGCGACGGCGGCCAGCGCCATGGCCTGCTCGTTATGGGCCCGATAGGTCGGAAGGCTGTCGCGGGCATGCCACAGCGCCTCGCCCAGCCCGGCGACATTGCCGTGGCCGAAGATCGCCCAGACGCCGGCGAAGAGCGGCGCCTCGGTCCCGTCGATCTCGGTCCGCTGGGCCGCCAGGAAGCGGACCAGCGCCTGGGCCGCCGTCAGTCGGATCGTCTTCATGCCCCCTCCCCCGCGGCCTGCGCGGCTGCCGTGCCGTCGGCCGCCCCCTCGAAGGTCTCGACCAGCCGGCCGAAGGCCTCCGCCATGCGGCTCACCGCCTCCGCGTCGTCCAGCCGCCCGGCGAGCCAGGCCGAGGCCGCCTCGCCGAAGATCGTGCGCCCCACCGCGAAGCCGCGGCACAGCGGCTGGCGGGCCGCCAGCGCGAGGTCGCGGGCCAGCGCCTCCTCCGGCGCGTCCAGCCCCAGGACCAGCACTCCGCGGCAGTGCGGGTCATTGGCGGACACCACCCCCGCCAGGGCGTCCCAGCCCTGCTGGTCGGCCGGCGGCGGCAGCTTCCACCAGTCCGGCCGGATGCCGAGCGCGTAGATCCCGGCCAGGGCCCGCGCCAGCGTGTCGGGCCCGGCCGGCGCATCGCCCCGCGTGGGGATGATCTCCAGCAGCAGCTCGTGCCCGGTGCGCCGCGCCGCCTCGTCCACGGTCAGCAGCGTCTGATCCTGCAGGGCACGCAGTTCCTCGGCGTCGTCGGGGTGGTAGAAGCACAGGCACTTCACGACATGCTCGGCCGGCCATTCCCGCAGCGCCGAGCCCAGGTCGCGCATGCCGTCGAAGCGCAGCGGGCGAGAGCCCGGCGCCTCGATGGGGCGGCCGATCCACAGATCGCCCCCGGTCAGCCCGTCCAGGAGGTCCTGACCATAGCGCCCGTCCAGGAGGATGCCGAGCCCGCCCCGCCCACGGCCCTCTCCGCCGCGCCTGGCCTGCACGCGCCGCAGAGCGTCCACAGCAAGCGCCTTGAAGGCGGAGATGCGCTCGGGCGGCGCGCCGGCACGGGCGGCCATCTCCTCGAACTGGACGCGGTGGTCCACCGCCAACGCCATCACCCGCGGCCAGTCGCGCCGGCGCGTCGTCGCCCGGTGCAGGTGCTCCAACGCCGCGTCCTCGCGCAGGCGAGGGTGCGCGCTGCCCTCGGCCAGGAAATGGCGGAGCTCCGTCCAGGTCGGGACCGCGGGGGCGCAGCCATGGCGCGACACCGCGAAGGCGCCGCAGGCATTGGCCAGCCGGCAGCATTCCGCGATCGGCTCGCCGCGCAGCCAGCCGCGCAGAAACCCCGCCATGAAGGCGTCGCCCGCCCCCAGCACGTTGTACACCTCGACCGGGAAGCCTGGCCCGCGGATCCCGTCCTCGAGATCCTCGGGAATCGGCCCGTCATAGGCGATGCAGCCCATGGGTCCGCGCTTGAGGACGATCAGCGCGCCGGGCGCCAGCTCGCGCATGCGGAGCAGCGCAGCGCGCGTGTCGGTGGAGCCGCCTGCGATATGGACCTCCTCCTCGGTGCCGACGATCAAGTCGCAGCCCGGCAGGATCGTCTGCAGGTGGCGCGAGACCGCCCCGGCCTCGACGAAGCGCTCCTCGCCCGCGCCATGCCCGGCCACCCCCCAGAGCACCGGGCGGTAGTCAATGTCCAGGACGACCCGCCCGCCGCTCTCGCGCGCCAGGAGCATGGCCTTGCGGCTGGCGGCGTCCAGGTTCGGACGCGAGAAATGGGTGCCGGTCACCACCACCGCCCGGGCCGAGGCGATGAAGGCCGCGTCCACGTCCTCCTCGGTCATGGCGGCGTCGGCGCAGTCGGTCCGGTAGAAGATCAGCGGGAAGCTCTCCTTGGAGCGGATGCCAAGGATCACCAGCGCTGTCAGCCGCTCGGGATCGATGCGGACATGACTGACATCGACGCCCTCGCGGACGAGCTCCTCGCGCAGGAAGCGGCCCATGTGCTCGTCGCCGACGCGGGTGACCAGCGCCGGGCGCAGCCCGAGGCGCGCGGCGCCCACGGCGATGTTGGCGGGGCAGCCGCCGATGTATTTCGCGAAGCTCGTCATGTCCTCCAGCCGGCCGCCGACCTGCTCGCCATAGAGGTCGACCGAGCTGCGCCCAATCGTGATGACGTCCAGGGAGCGGTCTTTGGCGGCGCTGGGTTGGGGCGCTGGCATGGCGTCTCCGGCAGTGGGGATGGCGTGTGGCGGCGCGTCCCACGCGACCGCCACACGCCGCTGGATTGAAACACCAATTCCATTTGACGGGCAACCGTGGAAGAGGAATTCTGCACCGCAACCGCCGGCCGAGGCCGGACCAAGCCCAGGGAAACGCACCGCCATGCTCACCTTCGCGCAGTTCGGCGCAGGCCGGATCGGCCGCATCCATGCCGCCAACATCGCGGCGCACCCGCGCGCGCGCCTCGCACGGCTGGTCGACGTCCAGGACGACGCGGCCCGGGCGCTCGCCGAATCCGTGGGCGCCGTGGTCTGCGACGCCAGCTCGGTCTTCGCTGATCCCGCCATCGACGCCGTGGTGATCGGCAGCCCGACCGACACCCATGCCGACCTGATCGAGGAGGCGGCCCGGTCCGGCAAGGCGATCTTCTGCGAGAAGCCCATCGACCTGTCCGAGGCGCGGGTGAACGCCTGCCTCGCGACGGTCGCCAAGGCCGGCGTCCCGCTGATGCTGGGTTTCAACCGCAGGTTCGACCCCAACTTCGCCGAGCTCAGGCGCCGCATCGACGAGGGCCGCATCGGCAAGGTCGAGCAGGTGATCGTGATCAGCCGCGACCCCGGCCCGCCGCCCGCGGGCTACATCCGCAGCTCGGGCGGGATGTTCCGCGACATGACGATCCACGACTTCGACATGGCGCGCTGGCTGCTCGGCGAGGAGCCGACCCTGGTGCACGCAGTCGGCAGCGTGCTGGTCGATCCCGAAATCGGCCGGCTCGGCGACATCGATACGGCGACCGTGGTCCTGACGACGCCGTCCGGCCGCCAGGCGGTGATCTCGAACACGCGCCGGGCGGTCTACGGCTACGATCAGCGCATCGAGGTGCACGGGTCCGGCGGCATGCTCCAGGCCGCCAACGTGCCGATCTCGACGGTCAGCGAGGCGGGTGCGGGCGGCATCACCGGCGACAAGCCGATGCCATTCTTCCTGGAGCGCTACGCCGCCGCCTACCAGGCCGAGATCGACGCCTTCATCGCGGCCGTCGAGGCCGGAACCCCGCCGAACCCCGGCGGCGAGGACGGGCGGCGCGCCCTGATGCTCGCGGATGCCGCCATCGCATCGCTGAAGCAGGGGCAGCCGGTCGCGGTCTGAGCGTGGCGGGCACGGGTTCCCGGATCGGTCCGGAAGCCCGTGCCCGCCGTCACGCCCGCGGGATCACGGCATCAGAACCGGTACTTGGCGGTGATGCTGACGACGGGAAAGAACTGGAACGGCTCCAGGTCGTCCTCGACGTTCCGCCGCTCGCGCTCCACATCCGCGGCGAGCTGCGCTGCAGCCGCCGGCGGCAGCGCAGCGCCCGGTGTCGCCCTCAGGGATACGTCGGGCTTGCCCTGCCAGAGCGCGCCGGCATCGAAGGACAGGCTGAGGGCATCGCTCAGCCGCGCCTCGTAGCCGAGGCCGAGATAGGGGGCGAAGCGGTTGAAGTCGACCTTGCCGTCGAGCCGGCCGATCTCGGACCCGGTATAGGTCGTCCCGCCGAGATCGACGGTCTGGAATGGGCCGGGCACCGCCGAGATGTCGGCCTTGTTGCCGTTGATGCGCAGGCCCGCCGAGATGCGGAAGCCGCCGCCGAGCGGGTAGTAGTCGCCGACGAGACCGCCCGAGGCGAGCCGGAGATCGGCATCGTAGTCGATGCCGCCGATCTCGCGGCTGGTCGACCAGCTCAGATAGTTGGCGCCGCCACGGATGCCGAAGCTGTCGTTGAAGCGGAAGCCGGCCTCGGCGCCGAGGCCCAGCGTGCTGGCGCTGGGACCGAAGGTGGCGGGACGGGCATCCTGCGCATGGGCGGAAGCGGCGCCGAGAAGCACGAGGGCTGCCGTAACCGCGAGAGCGGTACGCATGGTGAACTCCGCAGGCTGGAAAGGTGCGGCGTCATAGCACCTCCGAGGCCGGCGAACAGCACGGGAACGAACAAAAGAGCGCCTCGTTGCGATATCGCAACATTCTAGGCCGGTGCAGCGGCGGCCACTCCCCAGCCGGTCCTGCGACTCAGTCGCCGGGATACTCTCCGGCGCGCCCGGCAGGCGGGGGATGGAACTCGATCTGGCGGCGCAGCGGCGCCTCGGCGAAGAGGCCGAAGGCCTGTATCACGTGGCCAGCGGGGACCGTGATCCCGCGGGCGACGCCCGTGCCCTTCAGGACGCCGCCGCGCCGGTCGGGATCGGGCTCGCGGTGCGTGCCGCCATCACCGAGCACGCAGTCCTGGCAACGGATCGGTCCCAGCACCTGCGCCCCGCGCCCGATCTCGTTGGAACGCGCCAGCGAGCCGCCGCCCAGCAGCCGGGCTCCCGCGCCGACGCGGATGCGGATTCCGGCTTCCTCGGCCTTCAGCGTGAAGCCGCCCTCCTCGCCGATCTCGGCCGCCTCCTCCACCAGGACGGAGCCGCCCGCGGCGACGATGCGCGTGCCCGGGAACAGCACCGTCCCGGCGCCAACCGCCACCGCGCCGTCCAGGCGCTGCACCACCGTCCCGGGGTAGAGCACCACGCCCCGGCCCCAGTCGATGCCGGGCGAGACGAGGGTCGAGCCCGGATCGAGGACGGCGACGCCCCGATCCGCGAGCGCCGCCGTCCCGGCAGCGGTCAGGAAGCCCAGGTGGCGGCGGCCCTCGTCCGGCGCTGCGCCCACAGATCGGGCTTGCGCGGCCATGCCGCTCAGGCCCGGGGCTTGCGGCGCGACGGGGCCTTGGCGGGCGCCCTGGCCGGCGTCTCCAGCGCCTTGCCCAGCGCGACGATCAGGCCCACAGCCAGGCACATCGTCGCGCTGAGCGATCGGAACCCGTCCACCTGGGCGTCGTCCACGACGAGGCGCACGGTCGACAGCGGCGCCAGCGGGCTGAGGCTGCCGTCGGTCAGGGACAGGACGGGCACGCCGCGCCCGGCCGCCAGGCGGCAGACCTCCACCGTCTCGTCGGAATAGGGCTTGAAGCTGACGGCCAGGAGCACGTCGCGCGGCGTCATGGACTGGGCCTGCTCGCGGATCATGCCGCCGATCCCGTCCAGCAGCACGACGCGCCGGCCGAGCTGGCCCAGCGCATAGCCGAAATAGACCGCGGCCGGGAAGGACCGGCGCTGGCCCATCAAATAGACGTGCTCAGCGCCGCGCAGCAGCGCGACCGCGGCGTCCAGCTCCTCGGGCCGGATCTCCTGGCGCAGGTGCTCCAGCGCCTGGATCCCGGCGAGGGCGAAATGGTCGAGGACATCCGCAGGCGTCTCCAGCCCCCGCGCGCTTCCGGCCGTGCGCACGCGCTCCTTGTAGCTCGGCATGCCGTCGACGAGGCGCGTGCGGAACACGCGCTGCATGTCGGTGTAGCCGTCGAAGCCCAGGACCTTCGCGAAACGGATCAGCGAGGAGGGCTGGACCCCGGCGCGCTCGGCCACGACGGCGACCGTCTCGAGCGCCATGTCGTTGGGGTTCGCCAGCGCGAACTCGGCGATCTGGCGCAGGCGGGGGCTCAGCGTGCCGTGGACCTGCGCGATCGCGGCTTCGAGCGCCGAAAAGCTCGCTGGAGTCTCGCTGGTGATGGCGTCCAAGGCCGGGCTCCCACGCTCGTCGATGCGCAATGGCTGCGGGACCTCAGTCATAGGCCCCCATGACGTTCTGATCGTGATCGATCAGAGCGCCGGTCATGATCCCCGATTCATCGCTCAGGAGAAAGGCGGCGAGACGCGCGACGTCCGCGGGCTTGACCAGCCGCCCGAAGGGCTGGTCCGCCTCGGCCTCGGCAAGCCAGCTGGGGCCGCGCCCCATGGCCTCGCGCTGGACGCGATCCTCGTTGGGCGTGTCGCACCAGCCCATGTTGATCCCGTTCACGCGGATCCTGTGCCGGCGCAGACCGTTCGCGGTGTTCTTCGTCAGGGTCGCGAGCGCGCCCTTGGAGGCCGAATAGGCCACCAGGAAGGGCTGCCCGCCATGGCTCGACATCGTGATCACGTTCACGATGGAGCCGGCGATCCCCTCGCGCCGCATCAGCGCCGCGGACTCCTGGATCAGAAGGAAGGGCGCGCGCACGTTCACGGCGAAGAGGCGGTCCCAGAGCTCGACCGTCGTGTCCTCCAGATGGCCGCGGTCGGTGGCGCCGGCCGCATTCACGAGACCGTCGACCCGGCCGAAGCGGCGGTCGGCCGCGGCCACCACGGCACGGCAGTCATCGGGCCGCTCCAGCTCGGCCCGCTGGAACACCGTCCGACAGCCCTGCGCCTCCAGATCGGCGGCGACGGCGCGCCCGCGGCCCTCGTCGCGGCCGCAGATCACGAGCCCCGCGGCGCCACAGGCCGCGGCATTGCGGGCAACGGCCTCGCCGACGCCCTGGGTCGCGCCGGTCACGATGATCACGCGTCCGCCGAGATCGACTGGCAAGGGGGCCCCTCCTGCACCGCCCGGTCCGCTCCGATCGGGCTTGACTTGAAACGGCACAGATGTAGCAGTGATCCCACAGACATAGAACAGGCATTTCATTCATGACGGACGGGCCAGGTCCCTGCGGGGCCGCGCTGCGGCGCATGGTGGCGGAATCCATCGCGCGCGAGGCCGGGCTTCTGGCGCTGCGCCTGCAGCGCGACCCGGACCTGGTGGTGGAGCTCAAGGGCATCCAGGACTTCGTGAGCGCGGCCGACCGCGCGCTGGAGGATCTGATCAAGGCGCGCATCGCCGCGGCCTTTCCCGAGGACGCGGTCCTGGGCGAGGAGAGCGGGGCCAGCGCGGGGATCGACGAGGCCACGGCCGTCTGGGTAATCGATCCCATCGACGGGACTGCCAATTTCGTGCGCGGCCGCGCCGGCTGGTGCGTCTCGATCGCCCTGGTGCGGGACGGCCGGGCGGAGATCGGCGTGATCTACGACCCCGTCCAGGACGAGCTGTTCAGCGCGCGGCACGGGCACGGCGCCACCCGGAACGGCGAGCCGATCCGGGTGTCCCGACGGACCTCGCTGGAAGGCGCGATGATCGGCAACGGCTTCTCCTACCGGCGTCCGGTGGCCGATCACGTCCGCATCTCGCACCTGCTGCTGGAGGCCGGCTGCGAGTACCGCCGCTCCGGCACCGGCGCGCTCGACATGGCGCATGTGGCCGATGGCCGGCTGGACGGCTATGTGGAGATGCACATCAATGCCTGGGACGTCCTGGCTGGCCTCGTCCTCGTCCGCGAGGCCGGCGGCTGGACCAACGACTTCCTGAGGGATGGCGGGCTGAGCCGCGGCAACCCGATCCTGGCCGCTCCGGCCGGCCTGGCCGAAGCGGTGTGCGGGCTCCTGGGCCTGGACCTGTCCTGAGGAATGCGGGATCAAGGTCCGGAACAAACGTTCCGCCTATCCGCCCGGGCGACATTGACAATCCAGGACCCGGGCCGCACTCTTTCGAAAGCGGATAATCCGCATTTCAAACAAGATTTCGCGGCGCGGCGAAGAACATCCGGGAGGGAGGCATGAACGTCAAGGGAGTGGCGCTGGCCGGCGTGCTCGCCGCCATGGGCGGGCTGGCCGCAGCGGAGGCGCAGGCGCAGGGCAAGCTCACACTCTACTGCTCCGTGCAGGAGGAGTGGTGTCAGCTCATGGTCAACGAATTCCAGAAGAAGACCGGCATCCAGGTCGCCATGACCCGCAAGAGCAGCGGTGAGACCTATGCCCAGATCAAGGCTGAGGCGGCCAATCCGAAGGGCGACGTCTGGTGGGGCGGCACTGGCGACCCGCACCTGCAGGCGGCCGAGGAAGAGCTGACCATGCCCTACGAATCGCCGCTTCTGAAGGAGCTGCACCCCTGGGCGGCCGCGCAGCACGGGATCGCGGGCGGGCGCACCGTCGGTATCTATCTCGGCGCGCTGGGCTACGGCTACAACACCGAGACCCTTGCCAAGAAGAACCTGCCGGCGCCGAAATGCTGGGCCGACCTGGCCAAGCCCGAATACAAGGGCGAGGTCCAGGTTGCCAATCCCAACGCCTCGGGCACGGCCTACACCTTCATCGCGACGCTGGTGCAGCTCTGGGGCGAGGACAAGGCCTTCGCCTATCTGAAGCAGCTCAACGGCAACGTGAACCAGTATACCAAGTCCGGCGCCGCGCCGGCGCAGGCGGCCGGGCGGGGTGAGACGCTGATCGGCATCGCCTTCCTGCACGACGTGATCACCCCGGCGATCAAGGGCCTGCCGGTGGCCGCCGTCCCGCCCTGCGAAGGAACCGGGTTCGAGATCGGCTCCATGAGCATCATCGACGGCGCGCGCAACCTGGAGAACGCCAAGAAATGGTATGATTGGGCACTGTCCGCCGAGGCCCAGGCCCTGGGCGCCCAGGCGGCGAGCTACCAGAACCCGTCGCACCGCGCCGCGCCGATCCCCGCGCAGGCTCCGAAGATGGACCAGATCAAGCTGATCGATTACGACTTCAAGAAGTTCGGCTCCTCGGACGAGCGCAAGCGCCTGCTGGCACGCTGGGACGCCGAGATCAAGGTTCTCGGCAATTGACCCAACGGAGCACCCGCGGGGCATGCCCGCGGGTGCTCCGTCCGGAGCGACACCGACGCGGTCCAGTCAGGCAGCGCGAGGCCATTGGTGAGAACTCCCTTCACGGCCGTGCTGGCGGCGGGTTGGTTGGGCTTTGCCCTCCTGCCCTGGTACATGCTCGAGGACGGTCTTCTGGCCTTCTCGTGGCTCGGCGCCTATCCCGACCGCGACACCGCCCCTGCCCTGGTCCAGGGGCTGGCGCATGGCCGCTGGTGGCTGCTGCCGCCGGTCGCGGCGCTGCTGGTCCCGCTCATCGCCGCGCGCCGGCCCCGGGGCGACCGCCTGGCGGGAACCATGATGGCGGCCGCGGGGCTCTTCGGCCTGGCCTGGCTGCTGGCGCAGGGCTTCGTCATCGGCGCGCGGGGCTGGACTCAGCCCTGGCTTACGGAGGCGTTCGGGCGCATCCAGGCCCGGCAGTTCGGCATGGGCTGGGGGGCCCTCCTGACGGCGGCGGCCTGCCTCTACGTGTTCACGACGGGCCTCGCGCGCCGCGGCACCATGCGCGGTGATGCCTTCGTGACGGGGGCGATCGGTACCGTGATCGCCAGCATCCTGCTCTTCGTCTTCTACCCGGTCTCCAAGGTGCTGCTGGCCGCCGCGGTCGACGAGGCCGGCGGCTTCTCGACGGCGGAGCTGGCCGCACGCCTGACCACGGGCAACATCTGGGGCCTCGCCTGCCTGGGTGGGCGGGCGCAATGCGGCGTGCTCTGGAACAGCCTGGCGCTGGCGGTCACAACCGGCGTGCTGACCACGCTGCTGGGCCTGGCCTTCGCCCTGCTGGCCGAGCGCACGGGCTTCGGCCGCAGGGGCAAGGGCGTCCTCAAGGCGCTGACCGTGCTCCCGGTGATCACCCCGCCCTTCGTGATCGGCCTGGGCATCATCCTGATCTTCGGGCGCAACGGCACCGTCACCCTGCTGATGGAGCAGGCGTTCGGCATTCCCCCGTCCCGCTGGGTCTACGGCTTCACCGGGCTCGTGATCGTCCAGGTCCTGGCCTTCACGCCGATCGCCTACCTGGTCCTGGTGGGCGTCGTCCAGGGCATGAGCCCGACCCTGGAGGAGGCCGCCCAGATGCTGCGCGCCAGCCGCTGGCGCAGCTTCCGCACGGTGACCTGGCCACTGATGCGTCCCGGCCTCGCCAACGCATTCCTGATCGGCTTCGTCGAGAGCCTGGCGGATTTCGGGAATCCTCTGGTCCTCGGCGGCAATTTCGAGGTCCTGTCCACGCAGATCTTCTACGCCGTCGTCGGCGGCCAGACGGATCCGGGCCGGGCCTCGGCCCTCGCCATCGTGCTGCTCTGCCTGACCCTGGGCGCCTTCGTCGTGCAGCGGCGCTGGCTCGGCAGCCGCTCCTACACGACCCTGTCCGGCAAGGGGGATGCGGGTCTGCCCACGCCGCTGCCCCGGCGGGTGCGCTGGCTGGTCTACGGCTCGACCGTGCCCTGGATGGCCTTCACCGTGGCGCTCTACGCGCTGGTGCTGTTCGGAGGCTTCGTCAGGACCTTCGGCATCGACAACACCCTGACCCTGGAGCACTACGCGACCGCCTTCGGGATCGTGTGGGACGCGGAGGGGCTGCAATGGACCGGACGCGCCTGGCCCTCCTTCTTCACCACCATCGAGCTCTCCGCCATCGCGGCGCCGCTGACGGCGGCGATCGGGCTTCTGACGGCCTATCTGCTGAACCGGCAGCGCTTCGCGGGACAGGGGGCGTTCGAGTTCGTGACGATGCTGAGCTTCGCGATCCCCGGCACCGTGATCGGGGTCAGCTACATCCTGGCCTTCAACGTGCCGCCGATCGAGCTGACCGGCACCGGGCTGATCCTCGTGATCTGCTTCGTGTTCCGGAACATGCCCGTCAGCATCCGGGCCGGCATCGCCGCCATGACCCAGATCGACAAGAGCCTGGACGAATGCTCGCTGACGCTGCGGCACGGCAGCTTCGCGACGGTCCGCCGGGTGATCCTCCCGCTTCTGCGCCCGGCCGTGGTGGCCTCGCTGGTCTACAGCTTCGTGCGGGCGATCACCTCGGTCAGCGCGGTGATCTTCCTGGTCAGCGCCCAGTACAATCTCGCGACGGCCTACATCGTCGGCCGGGTCGAGGTCAGCGACTTCGGCGTCGCCATCGCCTACAGCTCGGCCCTGATCGTGTTCATGACCGCCGGCGTCGCACTGATCCAGCTGCTCGTGGGCGAGCGGCGCCTGGGCCGGCGCAACGGCGCCGCCCCGCTGGCCCAGAGGAGTGTCGCCGCATGAGCTTCGCCGGACGGTCCGCCAGCGTCGAGTTCCGCTCGGTCAGCCGCCAGTACGGCCGCGTGGTCGCGGTCAACGACGTCTCCTTCACGATCCGCAGCGGCACGCTGGCCACGCTCCTGGGTCCGTCGGGCTGCGGGAAGACCACGACGCTTCGCATGATCGCGGGGCTGGAGGTGCCGTCCGCCGGCCGGATCCTGATCGGCGGGGAGGATGTCACGACGCTGCCCCCCATGCAGCGCGACGTCAGCATGGTCTTCCAGTCCTATGCCCTGTTCCCCCACATGACGGTTCTGGAGAACGTGGCCTATGGCCTGGCCGGGTCCGGCGAGACCCGGCCCCAGCAGGAGGAGCGCGCGCGCCAGGGCCTTGCGCTGGTCGGCCTGTCGGGCTTCGAGCGGCGCATGCCGTCCGAGCTGTCGGGCGGCCAGCAGCAGCGTGTCGCGGTCGCCCGCGCCCTGGTGCTGGAGCCGCGCGTCCTGCTCTTCGATGAGCCGCTGTCCAACCTGGACGCCAAGCTGCGCCGCCGCATGCGCGAGGAGATCCGGGATTTGCAGCAGGGCCTGGGGCTGACCTCGGTCTACGTGACGCACGACCAGGAGGAGGCGCTGGCGGTCTCAGACACCATCATCGTGATGGACCAGGCCTGCATCGCCCAGATCGGCACGCCGTGGGAGCTGTACCGGCGGCCCGCCAGCGCCTTCGTCGCCGATTTCATCGGCGGCGCCAATCTGCTGCCCTGCGAGGTGACCCAGATCGCGGACGGCGTCGCGACCGTCCAGGTCGGGCCGGTCCGGGTCCAGGTCGAGGCGTCCGAGAACGCCATGCCCGGCACCGCCAAGCTGGTGGTCCGCCCGGGGGCAGTCGCCTTCATGACGGGGGTCGAGGCGCTGTCCGGCCTCTCGGCGCTGCCCGCGGAGATCCGCAAGGCGACATACCTGGGCTCGCACTGGGAATACACGCTGGCGACGGACCTGGGCGAGGTCTTCGTCACCCAGTCTTCCGAGGCCGGCTACCCGCCCGGGACCTCGGTGCTGCTGGCGCTGGAGCGCCGCGGCCTGGCGCTGGTCTCGGTCTGAGGGACGGGCTCAGGGGGCCACGCCCGGCAACCCGCCCAGGAAACCATAGGCGCGCAGGCGGCGGGCCAGATCCTCGGCCCCGGTGAAATGCACCGCGGCGAATCCCAGCGCCTCGGCCGCCGCCACATTCTTCGGCGCATCGTCGATGAAGACCGAGCGCCTGGGATCGATGCCGGCGCGCGCCACCAGCAGGTCGAAGATCCGCCGGTCGGGCTTGGCCAGCCGCTCGTCGCCGGAGACCACGATGTCCCGGAACAGCTTCAGGAACTCGAACCGGCCGCGCGCGATGGGAAAGGTCTCTCCGGACCAGTTGGTGATGGCATAGAGCGGCACGCCGTCGCGGTGCAGGGCCTCCAGCAGCGCGACCGTCTCGGGGATCACGCCGCCGAGCATGTCGGGCCAGCGGTCCCACCAGGCGCGGATCAGATGCGCCTGGTCGGGATGGCGCGCGGAGAGCTCGGCGATCGCCTCGGCGAAAGGCCGCCCCTCGTCGAGCTGGTGGTTCCAGGCGCTCGTGCAGATCTCGGCCAGGAAGCGCTCCATGGCCTCCTCGTCGCCGTCGAAGAGGGGCCGGTAGGCGTAGCGCGGGTTCCAGTCGACGAGCACGCCGCCGAGGTCGAAGACCACCGTGTCGATGCTTGCCCTGTCGATGCTTCCCGCGCGCTCGGCCGCCTGCCCCATCATGATCCCCCGCCCGTCGGTCGTTGCGGCCGCCATCACGTCCCGAAGACCGCCCCGGCGTCAACTGCCGGATCGTCGACTGCCGGATCGTCGACTGCCGGATCGTGGACGGGCGCCTCGCCCCCGACGGCTCCTTCCGCAGCCTGTGACAGGATCGCCGAGATCTCCTCCAGCAGCGCGGTGTCGTCGCCCGCCATGCCGTCCATGGCGATCATGCGCGCGATCACCGCGGCGGCGACCTTCTCCTCGACCGTGTCCTCGGCATAGGCGTACCAGACCGCGGCCGCCCGCCCGTCCCGGTGGCAGCGGCCCTCGACCTGCTGCATCTGGATCGCGGAATAGCGGATGTCGTGGATCACCAGCGCGCGTGGCCTGTCGCCGCCGGGCATCTCGCCCTGGTGCAGCGAGATGGATTCCGTGGCGGTGAAGACGACGGCGTCCAGCGCGCCCGTCTGGAACGCGACCCGCGTCGCCTCGTTCTCCGGCGCCGCGAACTCGCCGGTGATGCGCCCCGTGCGCCAGCCCCGCGCCCCGAGCGCATCCGCCAGCATGGCGCCTGTCTCGAGGAAGGCCACCGAGACCGAGACCTGATGGCCGTTCTCCAGCAGCTCCTCGGCGAGGTCGGCGGTGCCGCGCACGCGCAGCAGCGATCCCTTCTGGCGGAAGCGCAGGTCGGCCGCCCAGCCGGCGGGCCGGCGCGTGCTGCCCCCGGCCAGGCCGAGCTCGCGCCGGAACTCGCGCCAGGTCGCCTCGTAGAGCCGCCGCTCGCCGCGGTCCAGCGCCGTCGGGACCAGCGCCCGCTGCACCTCGGGCCAGCCCGCGATGTCCTCGGGGCGGCGGCGCAGCCCGATTGCGTGTGGCCCGGCATAGAGCAGGTCGGCCATGGTCCGGCGGTCCGCCTCGTTGGGCTCCCAGCGCCAGTTGGTCCAGCGCCCCTTGGCCCGGCCGATGCCCAGCCGCTTCATGAGCCCCCGGAACTCGGCGAGATCGCCAGTCGGCTGGCCGGCCGCCTCGCCCAGCAGCGGCCCAAGATAGCCGAGCTCATGCGGCGCCTGTCCCGCCGTGGCGCTCAGGAAGATGCGGAAGCGGGCGGCATCCGCCTGGGCCCGGCAGGCCATGGTCTGCTGGGCGTAGGGATTGCGCAGCCGGTGCGCCTCGTCGAAGACCACGATGGAATAGGCGCGGACCGGCATCCCCGTACGCGCGAGCTCGTTGTTGCGGGCGCGGGTCGAGCGGCGCTGCGTGGGAGCCGCCGGCCGCAGCAGCGCCTTGGTGCGCTCGTAGTTGGTGATGGTGACGTCCTTCGCCGCCATTCCCGCCCGCGCGATGGTCTGGCGCCACTGCGGGATCGCGCCGCGAGGGCAGACGATCAGCACGTCGGGTTCGGGCATGGCCGCGACCGCCAGCCAGGTCGAGAGGGTCTTGCCCAGCCCAGTCCGGTCGCCGAGCAGGAAGCCCCAGCGGCCGGCCGCGCGCGCCGACAGGATCCTGTCGCGCGCCTCGATCTGGTGGGGATGGGGGACGAGCGCCGGGGCCCCGGCGCCGAAGAGATCTGTCATCCCCGCCAATGTGGGGTTCCGGCGGCCGCGGATGCAACCGGCGCCGCGGGCGGAGCCTCCCGTGCGCCGCCTCGACCCGGGCTTCACGGCGCAGGCCTCACGGGGGCGTGAGCGGGCGTGGCCGAAGCGTGATTGGCGCTTGCCGCCTGTACGGACCATCCTCACGCTCGAACCTGCCCCATGGAGGCATTGGATGATGACGAGACGAGTCCTCTTGGGCGGCCTTGCCGCCGCCGGGGTCGCGGCGACTGGCCTGAGGGCCCTGTCTGGAAAGGCCGCGCCCGGAGGGGCCGCCGGACCCGAGGCCCGCTTCCCCTTCACGCTGTCCGAGGCCGAATGGAAGGCGCGGCTGAGCCCGCAGCAATACGCGGTGCTGCGGGACCACGGGACCGAACGCGCAGGCACCAGCCCCCTGAACGCCGAGAAGCGCCCCGGCATCTTCGCCTGCGCGGGCTGCGGCCATCCGGTGTTCGACGCGCGCACGAAGTACGAGAGCGGGACCGGCTGGCCGAGCTTCTGGGAGCCGCTCCCGGGCGGGATCGGCACCTCAGTCGACCGCAGCTTCTTCATGACGCGGACCGAGGTGCACTGCGCGAACTGCGGCGGCCATCTCGGCCATGTCTTCGAGGACGGGCCGCAGCCCACCGGCCTGCGCTACTGCATGAACGGGGTCGCCATGACCTTCCGCCCCGCGACCGCCTGAGAAGCCGGAGTAACCGTCCCATGACCCCGATCCATATCCTCGTCCTGGCCCTCGGGCTGCTTGCCGCCCCATGGGCCGCCCCTGGGGCGGCCACGGCGCAGGAGGCCCCGAGGACCGAGACCGCCATCCTGGCCGGCGGCTGCTTCTGGTGCGTCGAGTCCGACTTTGACAAGGTTCCCGGCGTCCTGGAGACCGTCTCGGGCTTCGCCGGGGGGCATGTGGCCAACCCGACCTACCGGCAGGTCACGGCCGGCGGCACCGGCCACCGCGAGGTCGTGCGCGTCACCTTCGATCCGGCTAGGGTCAGCTTCACGCAGCTCGTGTCCTATTTCTGGCGCACGATCGACCCCGTGGACGGCGGCGGCCAGTTCTGCGACCGCGGGGAGAGCTACACCACGGCGATCTACGCCACGACCCCGGCGCAGCTCGAGCAGGCCCAGGCGTCCAAGGCGGAGATCGAGCGCCGGCTCGGCCGCAAGATCGAGACGGTGGTGGCGGCGCTGGATGCCAAGGAGTTCTTCCCGGCCGAGGCCTACCACCAGAACTACCACGAGACCCACAGCCTGAAATACGCCTACTACCGCTATGCCTGCGGGCGCGACGCGCGGCTGGAGAAACTCTGGGGCCCGGCGGCCGGCAAGTGGCCGCCCCCGGCCGATCAGCCGGGAAGCTGAGCAGCTCCCTTTCTCATCCTTTCGCACCGGCCCTCCTCCCCGCCGTCCCGGGTTAAGGTCAGTGACGTGTCGGGAGGAGGCCTGAACCCATGTGCCGCATCTTCGCTGACCAGGACCCCCGCCGCTTCGAGATGGTGACGAAGCGCGTGCGGCTGAGCGGACATTCCACGAGCGTCTGCCTCGAAGCCGCGTTCTGGAGGACACTCGAGGAAATCGCCGGGATCCAGGGCGTCTCGCTGGGCCGCTTCCTGTCGAAGCTGCACGACGAGGTCCTTGCCAAAGGGGTCGAAAGGAGGAACTTCGCGGGCCTTCTGCGCTGCGCCTGCCTGACCTACGCCCAGGAGGTCAGGGGCGGCACGCCGGCCCTGGACGCCCTCGGGCGCGAGGCGGCCCTGAGCTTCGGCATCGACGGGCCGGCCAAGGCCGCGCACTGTAGCCAGGAGGCCGCGTAGACCTCCCTGTCCACCCGGAGGCCGCGTAGGCCTCCCTGCCCCCGGAACGAGACGCCGTGCCGCGCGGCCGGAGCCGCACGGCACGGGTCCGATCGCGCCTAGATGGCGTTGCGGCCCATCTGCTCGGCGATGTAGTCGGCCTGGCGGAGCGCCAGCGCGACGATGGTCAGCGTCGGGTTCTCGGCCCCGCCGGTGGTGAACTGCGAGCCGTCCGAGACGAACAGGTTCCCGACGTCGTGGGCCTGGCCCCATTTGTTGATGACGCCGTCGCGCGGCCGCTCGCTCATGCGGTTGGTGCCGAGGTTGTGGGTCGAGGGATAGGGCGGCGTCGGGAAGGTGCGGACGGCCCCGACCGCATTGTAGAGCTCCGCCCCCTGGCGATAGGCATGGTTGCGCATGGCCACGTCATTGGGGTGGTCGTCGAAATGGACGTTCGGGACCGGCATCCCGTACTTGTCCTTCGTCTCCTTGTGCAGGGTGACGCCGTTCCGCTCCTGCGGCATGTCCTCGCCGACAAGCCACATGCCGGCCATGTGCTCGTAGCCGTCCAGCGCGCTCGTGAACTCGCGCCCCCAGGCGCCGGGGTCGAGGAAGGCCGCCATGAAGGGCAGGCCCAGGGACAGGGTCTCCATCTCGTAGCCGCCGACGAAGCCGCGATAGGGGTCGTGGCGCGCCTCGTCCGAGACGATCCCGGCCATGGTCGTGCCCCGGTACATGCGGACCTTGTCCTCGAAGACGCCGTAGACCGAACCCGTCATGTGCCGCATGTAGTTGCGGCCGACTTGGCCGGAGGAGTTCGCGAGCCCCTCGGGGAACAGGTTCGAGGCCGAATTCAGCAGCAGGCGCGGGCTTTCGATGGAGTTGCCGGCGACGGCGACGACGCGCGCCTTCTGGCGCTGCAGGTTGCCGTCCCCGTCGGCGTAGACGACGCCGGTCACCTTGCCCTGGGGATCGTGCTCGATCTTCAGGACCTGGCAGTTCGGCCGGACCTCGAGGTTGCCGGTCGCCTCCCCTTTGGGGATCTCGGCATAGAGCGTCGACCATTTCGCGCCGGTCTTGCAGCCCTGGAAGCAGAAGCCGATCTGCCGGCACGAGGCGCGGCCGTCGCGGGGCTGCGAGTTGATGGCCATCCGCCCGGTATGGCACGCCTTGTAGCCGAGCTTGTCCGCCCCCGCCTTGAGGACCTTGAAGTTGTTGTTGCCCGGCAGGCCGGGGATTCCGTTGGTGCGGGTCACGCCCATGCGGTCCTCGGCCCTGGCGTAGTAGGGCTCCAGCTCCTCCAGCGTGATCGGCCAGTCCAGGAGGTTCGCGCCCGCGACCTCGCCATAGGTCGTCCGGGCCTTGAACTCGTGGGGCTGGAAGCGCAGCGAGGCGCCGGCCCAGTGGATCGTCGATCCGCCGACCGCCTTGACGATCCAGGCCGGAAGCCCCGCGAAGTCCTTCGCCACCCGCCAGGTGCCGGAGGTCGTCCGCGGATCCAGCCAGGAGATCTGCGCGAAGCTTCCCCATTCGTCGTTCTGGAAATCCTCGATCTCGTGGCGGCCGCCCGCCTCGAGGATCACGGTCCTGATGCCCTTCAGGGCGAGCTGGGTCCCGAGCGTGCCGCCGCCGGCGCCGGAACCCACGATGACGACGAGCCCGTCGTCGTTCAGGTCGAACTGTGCTGCCATGGTTCCATCCTCCCGCCGGGCCGGTGCGTCACAGCCACTCGATGTCGTCGAAGCCGCGCTCGAGATAGCCTCCCTTGGAAGCGCTCTCGCCCTCGTACCCGAAGAGCGGCCAGACCTCCTGGTTGTTGTAGAGGCCGGTGACCAGCCCGCCGCGGACCTTCTGGAAGAAGGGATCGGTCTCCATGCCGCGGAGCAGCCGCACCCGGTCAGCCTCCCAGCCGACCTCGACGAAGGGCGTGCCGTGCTTGGACTTCGCGGCCGCATCCAGCGTCGCGACGCCGTTCTCCAGCAGGTTGCGGATCGCCGGATCCTTGGCGGCCGCCTCGTCCTGCGGCTTCACGGCCACCACGTAGAAGCGGTCGGCCAGGCGGTCGTGGGGATAGATGTCGCGCGCCATCCTCACCAGCGTGCGCATGGTCCCGGGCTTCAGGGCCTTGACCTCGTAGCCCCAGGCCTCGGATGGCTTGAGGATCGCGCCGCCGCTGACAAGGATCGCCGTGGCCGCCGCGGCGGAGGCGGTCCCCGCGAGAAAGCCGCGGCGTCCGATCGCGCCGTGAATTGCCTGGCTCATCATTTCCTCCCTCGCTCTTTTCGTGCGGCTTCGGTCAGCGGTAGCGGCCGTGGCGCTGGAGGACCTCGATCTTGTAGCCGTCGGGGTCCTGGACGAAGAAGAAGCGCGCCATTAGGGCACCGTCGCGCATGAACTCCTTGATGGGGTTCGGGGCATAGTCGAGATCCGTGAAGCGCCGGTGCTCGGCGTCGAGGTCGTCGACGCAAAGCGCGAGGTGGCCGTAGCCGTCTCCCAGGGCATAGGGCTCGGTCCGCCCGTGGTTCACGGTCAACTCGACCTCGAAGTCGTTCTCGGCATTGCGGAGATAGGCCAGCGTGAAGCCGTCGAACTCGAACCGCTCGGCCAGGTCGAGCCCGAAGGCGTTCTTGTAGAAGTCCCGGGAGCGGTGCTCGTCCAGGACACGGATCATGGTGTGGATCGCCTTGGCCACGGTTTCGGATCCTCCCTGCGTCGCCATTGCTGGGAAGCCTAGGCCCGGCCTGGAGGGACGTGGTGGTAACTATGTACTACATGACGATTTTCCGTATGGCTGACGATATGCCTGCGACCGATGCCGGCCGCCATGCGCCGACATCCGGCGCCCCCGCCTGCCCCGTGGCTTTGCCGCCGCCGCGGCCCCATCTTCGGCGCAGCGTCGGACCCGGCGCACCCTGAAGGAGCACCAGCCATGACAGCCAGACCGGTCGTCCGCATCCACGCCGCCGAGCGGGACGACATCGCCGAGCTCGTGACGCGGCGCCCGCTGCCGGGTCCGTCGCTGGCGCTGCTGGACCCATTCCTGCTGCTGAACCACCACGGGCCGCAGAGCTACCCGCCGGGGAACCGCGGCCTGCCCTTCGGCCCCCATCCGCACCGTGGCTTCGAGACCGTGACCTTCATCCTGGAGGGCGAGCTTGCCCACCAGGATTCCGGCGGGCACGAGAGCGTCATCGGCTCCGGCGGCGTGCAGTGGATGACGGCCGGCAGCGGCCTGATCCATGCCGAGCTGTCGCCGGAATCCTTCAGGCGCGGCGGCGGCCCGCTCGAGATCCTGCAGCTCTGGGTGAACCTGCCGGCCCGGCTGAAGATGACGGAGCCGCGCTATGTCGGCCTGCAGCGGGACCAGATCCCAGCCATCGAGGAGGACGGGGGACGGGTGCGCGTGAACCTCGTCTCGGCCGCCTATGACGGGCGCGAGGGGCCGGTCCGCTCGCCCACCGACGTGCAGATGCTGTGGGTCGAGGCGGCCGCCGGCGGCCGGTTCGCGATGCCCGTGGCGCCCGGGCGGACGGTGCTCCTCTACGTCGTGCGCGGCGCGGTCGAGGTCGGCACGCGGCGTATCGACGCATTCGAGCTCGCCGAGCTCGGCGAGGGCGACACGGTGGCCTTCGAGGCCGCGGCGGACTCGCTCGTCCTGCTGGGCCATGGCCAGCCCTTCGGCGAGCCGGTCGTCGCGCACGGCCCCTTCGTGATGAACACCCAGGCCGAGATCGCCCAGGCCGTGCAGGACTACCGGGCCGGCAGGTTTGGGAGCTGGGCCGGCGCTTGAACCCGTCGGCGTCCTTCCCGGACGCCCCCCGTTAGACGCCCGAGAGCCTGGCCTTGGACAGCGGAAGGCTCCGGATCCGCTGGCCCGTCAGCGCCGCGACCGCGTTCACGACGGCGGGCGGCACCCCGGGGAGGCCCACTTCCCCCACGCCGCCCATGGGTGCGCCGCTTTCGACGATCCTCACATGGATCCTGGGCATCGCGTCGCGCGTCAGGATCGGATAGGCGTCGTAGTTGCGTGCCTGGCGGGTGCCGCCCTCGTAGGCCATCTCCTCGAACAGGGTCGCCGAGACGCCCAGCGCGGCCGCGGATTCCACCTGAGAGACGACGATCGCGGGATTCACGACGCTTCCGGGGTCGACGGCGATCCAGATGTCGTGGATGCGGGCCTGGCCGTTCTCGATCGACACCTCGGCGATCGTCGCCGTCTCCGAGCCGAAGGGCGAGGCCATGGCGACGCCGCGCGCGCGGCGCCCGTCCCCGGCCTCGTAGGGGCCGCGCCGCCAGCCCCCGGAAAGATCGGCGACGGCGCTCAGGAGGTCGCGGTGCCGCGGCCTGTCCTTCAGCAGCTCCATCCGCAGCTCAAACGGATCCCTTCCGCCGGCCTCGGCGATCTCGTCCAGGAAGCCTTCGTAGAAGAAGTCGTTCATGGAATGGCCGACCGACCGCCAGAAGGCGATGGTCACGGGATGGGCCAGCTTCACGAAGGAGAAGCTGCGGTTCGGGATTGCATAGGGCTTTTCGACCAACCCTTCCACGGCCGAGCTGTCGACGGGGCTCTTGATGACCTCGCCGAACCAGCGGCCGATGGGCCCCTCGCCGACCGTCCGGACCTCGACGGCGCTAGGCTGTCCCCGGCCGTCCAGGGCCGCCCGGAAGCGGCTGAACGAGAGCGGGCGCACCGCGTCCATCAGGAACTCCTCCTCCCGCGACCACAGGACCTTGACCGGCCGCCCCGTCGCCTGGGCGAGGAGGATCGCCTGGGGGAACGGGTTCGCGGGGGCATACATGAAGTGGCGCCCGAAGAAGCCGCCGAGCGTGGGCGAATGCACGATCACCTGCTCGGGCCGCAGACCGGCGATCCCCGAGGCGACGGCCTGGAAAACCTCGGGCATCTGGTTGGGGACCCACAGCTCGAGCGTTCCGTCCGCATTGAAGCGGGCGATGGTGGAGGGCGGCTCGAGCTGCGCATGGGCGAGGTACGGGGCGTCGTACTCGGCCTCGACCGTCGGGGCCGCGCCCGCGAAGGCCGCCGCGGTGTCGCCGTCCTTCTCGGCCGGGATGCCGGCCTCCTTCGAGGCCTTGAGCGCGGCGAGCATCCCGCCCGAGGAGTAGTCGGCCGCCACCGTGTCGATCCCGGTGGGCCTGGGCTCGGACCAGGTTACATCCAGCGCCTCGACGGCCTTGCGGGCCCGGAACCAGCTGTCGGCCGCGACGGCCACCGCTCCCGGCAGCCGGTGCACCGAGTGCACGCCCGGCATGCCCCGGACCTCTGGCTCGTTGCCGAGGGCGAGCGGCTCGGTGCCGAGATGCCCGGCATGCCGGACGGCGGCGTATAGCATGCCATCGACCTTCTGGTCGATGGGATAGACCGTCTTTCCGGTCGACTTCGCGCGCGCGTCCAGACGGCCCATGGGCTGCCGGATGTAGCGGAACGTCGCGGGGTCCCGGAGCTGCACCGCCTCGTCTGGCTTCAGCACGAGGGCATCGGCGGCAAGATCCCCATAGCCCAGTGAGCGGCCCGACTTCGCATGGACGACCCGGCCGTCCTCCGTGGCGAGCTCGTCCCGGCGGACGTTCAGCCGGACGGCCGCGGCCCTGATCATCATGTCGCGCGCGGTCGCGCCCAGGCGGCGCATCACGCCGTAGCTCGACCGGGTCGAGAAGCTGCCGCCGGTCAGGCGCAGCCCGTTGACCACGGCGTAGTCGGGACCGGGCGGGGCGCAGTCGACGGTGAAGCGGGCGGGATGGAGATCGAGCTCCTCGCCGACGATCTGCGCGAGACCGGTGCTGATGCCCTGGCCGCCCTCCACGAAGGGGCTGAGGAGCCTTGCCGAACCGTCCGGCCCGATCTCCAGAAAGGCCGCGACCCGGGTGCCGGGCCTGGGCGCGACGGCCGCTGGGCCCTCCGCCCGGGCAAGGGCCCCGCCGGACGGAAGCAGTGCCCCCAGGACCAGGGCCCCGGCCCCGAAGCCGAGGAACCCGCGGCGCGAGACATTCGTTACGCCGGCCGTCCGGACGAGGCCGGCGGCGGCAGTGAAGGACGGATGGTCGAAGCTGCTCATGCCGGCCTCCCTCAGCCTGCCGCCAGCCGGACCGCCTCGGCGATCCGGTTGTAGGTGCCGCAGCGGCACAGGCCGGTCATCGCATCGGCGATGTCCCGGTCGGTGGGCCGCGGGTTGCCCTTGAGCAGGGCCGTCGCGGCCATGACCTGGCCGGACTGGCAGTAGCCGCACTGCGCGACCTGGACCGACACCCAGGCATCGACGACGCGGCGGCCGACCTCGTCGTCCTCGATGGCGTCGATCGTGACGACCTTGGCGGCGCCGAGGCTCTCGACGGGCACCTGGCAGGAACGGGTCGCCTGGCCGTCGATCATCACCGTGCAAGCACCGCATTGGCCGATGCCGCATCCGTACTTGGTTCCCGTCATACCGAGGGTGTCGCGCAGCACCCACAGCAGCGGCGTTTCGGGTTCGACCGCCACCTCGTGGATGCGGCCGTTGACGGTGATCTCGGTCATGCGGGGGCCTCGCGGCATCAGGTTGCCGGCAAAGCCTATGCGCGCGGCCGGGCGCCTCCCATGTCGAAAAGACCACGTTTCAGGACACGAGGCGGCCTTCCGGCGCCGCTTGCGCCGTCCCCGGACCGGTCAGGCGACCTTTGCCTGGCGGTCCGCCGAAGCAGCCCGCTTCAGCGCCTGGGGCGGCTGGCCATACGCGCGCAGGAAGGCCCGCCGCATGCGCTCCCTGTCGGCGAAGCCGGTCTCGCGGGCGATCAGGTCCATGGGGTGCCGCCCCTCGGCCATCATCGACCGGGCCGCCTCGAGCCGCAGGTTCTCCACCGCCTTTGCCGGCGACTGGCCGGTCTCCTGCCGGAACACGCGGCTGAACTGGCGCGGGCTGAGGCTTGCTGCCGCGGCCAGCTCCTCGACGGACAGCGGGCTGGTCAGATGCTCCTTCGCGTAGGTCAGGGCCCGGCGGACCCGGTCAGACTTCGGCTCCAGCTCGAGAAGGGCGGAGAACTGCGACTGTCCCCCGGGGCGGCGGTGATAGACGACGAGCCTGCGCGCCACCGTCTTCGCCATCGCCGCCCCGAAGTCCTCCTCCAGGAGCGCGAGGGCGAGATCGATCCCGGCGCTCATGCCCGCCGAGGTCCATACCCTGCCATCCGAAATGAAGATTCGGTCCTCCTCGACGCGGATGCCGGGGTAGGCACGCTGCAGGGTCCTGGCAAAGGCCCAGTGCGTGGTCGC
Source organism: Arenibaculum pallidiluteum (assembly GCF_017355985.1). Taxonomy (GTDB): domain Bacteria; phylum Pseudomonadota; class Alphaproteobacteria; order Azospirillales; family Azospirillaceae; genus Arenibaculum; species Arenibaculum pallidiluteum. Next base: position 139,568 of record NZ_JAFIQU010000011.1, on the reverse strand, counting down.
CCGCCGCCCGTCGAGCAGCCCGGCCTGCGCCAGGACGAAGGCGCCCGTGCAGATGCCGGCTACGCGGCGCGAATGGACCGCCGTCGCCCTCAGATAGTCCAGCACCGCGGGAGCGGAAGGCGCCGGGACCAGCGTGCCGACGGCCATGACGGTGTCGGGATGGCGCGCGCCGACGGGCTCGGTCTCCACCGTGAAGCCGAGCGAGCTGCGCACGGGCCCGCCATGCTCGGAAACGATGCGGATGTCGTAGCCGGGCTCGTCCAACGTGCGGTTCGCGATCTCGAATACGGTCAGCGGGGCAAGGCCCATGACCTGGAAGCCGTCGGAGACGACGAAGCTGACTGTCCGCATGGCCACCTCGATGTCTGATTTTGCCGCATACCCTTGATTCATGACAGATAGCGCCGATCGGCAGGCCTTGTCAGCATCCTCGGCGGTCCGGCACCGCTTTACGCGAATTCCAGCAGAATCGATTGACACCCGGCGCCCGGCGGGGAGACTGGAGCGGCGAACAATCAGGCGGGCCAACGGCGCCGCCGGCAACAGGACCCCATAGGGAGGGAAGAATGCACCTGACGCGCCTCGCCGCGGTCGCCGCCTTCGCGGTGCTCGCATCCACCGGCGCCTACGCCCAGAAGACCGTGCAGGTCGGCCATCCCACGGCCTCCAACTCCCATTACGGGATTGCGGCGCGGACCTTCTCGGAGGAACTGGCGAAGCTCACCAATAACCGCTTCAAGACCGTCATCACCCCGAACGGCGCCGAGCGCGAGATGACCGAGAGCGTGCAGATCGGCACCCTCGACCTCGTCATCACCTCCACAGGTCCCATCGGCAACTTCGTTCCCGAGGTGCTGATCGTCGACGTCCCGTTCCTGTTCCGCGACGCCAAGCACGCCCATGCCGTGCTGGACGGGCCGATCGGCCAGGAGATCCAGGCCAAGTTCCCGGCGAAGGGGATGGTCGCGCTGGCCTGGGGCGAGAACGGGTTCCGCCACCTCACCAACGGCGTGCGCGCCGTGAACAAGCCCGAGGACGCCAAGGGCCTGAAGATCCGGACCATGGAGAACCAGGTCCACATGCAGGCCTTCCGGACGATTGGCGTGCTGCCGACGCCGATGGCCTTCACCGAGGTCTTCACGGCGCTGCAGCAAGGCACGGTGGACGGCCAGGAGAACCCGATCCCCGTGATCACGGCCTCCAAGTTCGCCCAGGTGCAGAAGCACCTGACGCTGACCGGCCACGTCTATTCGCCCACGCTGTTCATCACCAACAAGTCGCTGTTCGACGGGCTGTCGGACGCCGACAAGAAGGCGTGGACCGAGGCGGCGAAGGCGGCGGCGAAGGCCCAGCGCGAATTCGTCGCCAAGGTCGAGCAGAGCGGCGTCGACGAGTTGCGCGCGGCCGGAATGCAGGTGGTGTCCGACGTCGACCGCGCCCAGTTCCAGCAGGCGCTCGCACCGGCCTACGAGGACTATGCCAAGCGGTTCGGCAAGGAGAACCTCGACCGCATCCGGAACTTCCAGTGACGGCCAGCGCAGCCGGCGCCGCGGGGACCCCCCCGCGGCGCGACGCCCCCCGGCGCAGCAGCCTGGTGAAGGCGTTCCTCGCCTTCGAGCGGACGGTGAACCTGATCGTCACCACGGCCGCCTGCCTGTGCCTCGCGGTCGCGGTCGCCGCAGGCTTCTACCAGGTGGTGACACGCTTCGTGCTGCAGCAGCCCTCCGTCTGGTCGGAGGCCCTGACGCGCACGCTGCTGATCTGGATGGTCTATCTCGGCATCATGGCAGCCTTCCGGCAGGGGTCCATGATCTCGGTCGACCTCGCGCAGCGGCGCGCCCGCGGCTGGTTCGCGACGCTGCTGGGGCTTTTCATCCCGGCGGCATCGCTGACCCTGCTGGGGATCATCGGCTGGTTCGGATACCAGATGATGCTGCGCGTCCAGTCGCAGAACCTGGCGGGGCTCGAGGTCTCCATCGCCTGGGCATATGCGGCCCTGCCCGTGGGGGCATCCGTCACGGTGCTGGCCGTGCTCGCGCATTGGCTCGATCCCGAGCACCGCGAGCTCGAGACCGCGCAATAGATCCCAAGGTTCATCCAGCAATCCGCCGGCCGGAAATACGCCATCATGGGAAGCACCCTCGTCTTCACGATGCTGCTGCTGTTCGCGCTGAGCGTGCCGGTGGCCGTCTCCATCGGGCTCGCCAGCATCGCGGGCATCCTGGCCTTCACGCAGCTTCCGCTGCTGCTGGTCGGCCAGCAGCTCTTCGTGCGCATCGACAGCTATCCGCTGGCGGCGATCCCCTTCTTCATCCTGGCGGGCAACCTGATGGAGGTCGGCGGCATCTCGCGCCGGCTGGTGGAGTTCGCGAAGTCCATCATCGGCGGCGTCCAGGGGGGCCTCGCCTGCACCTGCGTGCTGACCTGCATGATGTTCGCCGCCGTCTCCGGGTCCTCGGTCGCGACCACCTTCGCCATCGGCGCGATCCTGATCCCGGCCATGCTGAAGCACGGCTATCCCAGGCCCTTCGCCGCGGCGCTGCAGGCGACATCGGCGGAGCTGGGGGTGATCATCCCGCCCTCGATCCCCATGATCCTCTACGGCGTCTCGGCCGAGGTCTCGATCGGCGAGATGTTCGTCGCTGGGATCGGCCCCGGCATTCTGATCGGTGGGGCGCTGATGCTCTTCGTCTATGTCTGGTGCCGGATCCGGGGAATGGGCCGGGACGACCACGAGGGCCGGCTCGGGCTCGTCGCCGCGGGCCGGCAGGCGGCGCTGGCGCTGCTGATGCCCGTCGTGATCATCGGCGGCATCTACGGCGGCATCTTCACCCCGACCGAGGCGGCGGTGGTCGCCGTCGTCTATGCGCTGGTGGTCGGCCTGTTCGTCTACCGCGAGATCGCGCCGGCCGACCTGCCGCGGATCTTCCGCAAGAGCGTCGTCTCCTCGGCGGTGATCATGTTCATCATCGCCAATGCCGGCCTCTTCTCCTGGCTGATCAACCGCGCCGGCATCCCGCAGGACGTCGGGACTTGGCTGACCGAGACCATCCACTCGGGCGCGATGTTCCTGCTGGCGGTGAACGTCTTCCTGTTCATTCTCGGCATGTTCGTGGAGACCTCGGCCTCCATCATCGTCCTGGCCCCGATCCTGGCCCCGGTCGCCGTCCATTTCGGCATCGACCCCATCCATTTCGGGCTGATCATGGTGGTGAACCTGGCGCTGGGCATGATCACGCCGCCTTTCGGGGTGAACCTGTTCGCGGCCTGCCAGGTCGCGCGCCTGCCCTTCCACGAGATCGTGAGGCCGCTGGCTCCCTTCGTGCTGGTGGTCGGCGCCTGCCTGATGGTGATCACCTACGTGCCGGCGATCAGCCTGACGTTCCGGAACCTGCTGTATTGAGGCGATCGACGCCCAGGATCGCCACCTGAACTCGAAAAGAAATCCTTAACTACCACCCAGGCAAGGTGGCCGGGCCGCCGGGACGCCGGCGGTCCAGCCGTTCGGAGCGCCGATGACGGTGTCCTATTTCCCGCGGGGCGAAGACGAGCCGGCGCCCGAGCCGCCCCGCCACGAGTTCCTGCCCCGCAGCGCGGGGACGCCGCGCGCCGAGCCGGCGATCGCCGCGACGCGCCACGACCCTGCCTTCCGGCCGCCCCGCGAGCCGGCGATCCGTGCGATCCCCGCGGCTGCCGATGCCCCCGCGCCGCGCCCGCAGCCCCGCGCCGCGCGCCGCGCGGCCGAGGAAGAGCCCGAGGACATGCTGGCCGACGCGGTCCAGTCGGCGATCCGGCGGCTCGAGCGCGGGCGCGAGGCCGATCCCTCGGCGGGCCTTCTCGGCCTGGTCGAGGCGACGGCCGGCGTGCTGGAGCAGCAGGCCGCGGAACTGCGCGCGGTGCGCGCGGCCAATGCGCGCCTCGCCACGGAGAACGAGCGCCTGCGCGCGATGCTGAAGGCGCTTCTCTCGGCAGTGGACGCCGGCGACCGGCGGCTCTCGGACGCGGTCGAGCTGGCCGAACGGCGCCTGCGCGAGCTGAACCCGCGCGGCGCCAGCTGATTCGCGCCGTCCCGCGCCTCCCGTTGCTCAGCCGCCGAACAGGCCGCCCAGGGTGCCGCGCCGGCTGCTCTGGCACTCGAAGGTCGCCTGATAGTTGTCGCCGTCCCGCGTCGTGTCGACGATCGAGGCCCGCTGCCCGTACTGGGCGCAGTACTCGTCGGCCCGGGCGGTGGTCTGGTCGAGCTGACCGCGCTCAAAGCGATAGGTGACGGTCGGCGCCGAGGATTCGACGGCCTGGGGGCCCATCGCGCAGGCCGACAGGGCCAGCACGGCGGCAAGGGGAAGCACGGCACGCATGGGTTTCGCTCCGCTTGGGTCTGTCGCGCAGTCCAACAGGACCCGCGGCCCCACGGTTCCGTGTGTGGCGGACCGGGACTTCAACCGGGCAGCGACATCAGGACCGGCACCAGCACCGCCGTTGCGAGGCCGTTGAGCGCCATGGCGATTCCGGCGAAGGTGCCGGCGACCTCGCCGAGTTCGAAGGCCCGCGCCGTGCCGATGCCATGGGCCGCGGTGCCGAGGGCGGTGCCGCGTGCACGCGGGTCCCCGATGCGCATCGCCCCGAGGACGGGCCCCGCGAGCATGGCCCCCAGGATCCCGGTCACGATCACCAGGGCCGCGGTCAGGGAAGGCAGGCCGCCGATTCTCTCGGCCACTGCCATCGCGATCGGGGTCGTCGCGGATTTCGGGGCGATCGAGGCGATGCTGTCGCGCCCCGCGCCCATCAGCGCGGCCGTGCCGGTCGCCGCCAGCACCGCCGTCACCGACCCCGCCAGCAGCGCGGCTGCCAAGGGCAGCGCCGCGCGCCGCACGCGCGACCAGTTCTGGCGCAGCGGCACGGCCAGGGCGACCGTCGCGGGACCCAGAAGGAAATGCACGAACTGGGCACCGTCGAAATAGGTCTGGTAGGAGGTTCCGGTCGCCAGCAGGACGAGGATCAGCAGCGCGACCGCCACGGCCACCGGATTGACGAGGGGCGAGCCGCCGGCGGCCCTGTGCAGCGCCTCGCCCAGCAGGTACGCCGCAAGGGTCGCCCCCAGCCACAGCAGCGGCGTCGCGCTCAGATACACCCAGATGTCGGCGAAGCCGCTCAAGACGCGTCGTCCGCATCGCCGGTCAGGCGCGCGACGGCCCGGAACACCACGGCGGCAACCGCGATGCTCGCAACTGTGCTGACCACCAGCGCGACCGCCAGCGCGGTCCCTTCGGCGGCGAGCCGCGGACCGTGCTGGACCAGCCCGACCCCGGCGGGAACGAAGAGCAGCGACAGGTGTCGCAGCAGCGCGCCCGACACCCTGCGCAGCGCCTCGGGAGCGCGGGGCTGGAGGGCCAGGGCCGAAGCGAGCAGCACCATGCCGAGGACCGGCCCCGGCACCGGCAGCGCCAGCAGGTGCGCCAGGATTTCGCCGGCAAGCTGGCAACCCAGGAGCGTGAGCAGCGCCGCCGTCATGCCGCCCGCCGGTCGTTCCGGCCTCCCGTCCCGCCAGTCATGCGCGTCATGCGCGTCTCTCCCCCGCCCCCGCCCTAGCGCATGGCGCCGAGGGGGAATTAGGACCGACCGATGGGGCACGCAAGGTGCGCTCCTTGATCCCATGGGTGGAATTCTTATCTTCTCGGTAAGGCAGGCCGTCATAGGCTGCCGATGTGAGGTGCCGGGAATCCGGGCCTTGGCTGCGTCTCGCTCGGCAGGAGGAGGATGCGTCGTGACCACCCGTCTGTCCCTTTTCAACAGCCCGCTGCTGCTGGGCTTTGACCAGTTCGAGCGCACGCTCGACAGGATTTCGAAGAGCTCGGCCGAAGGCTATCCTCCCTACAACATCGAGCAGATCGGCGAAGACGGGCTTCGGATCACTCTTGCCGTCGCCGGCTTCACCACCGACGACCTGCAGGTCCAGATCGAGGACAATCAGCTCGTGATCCGTGGCAGGCAGTCAGACGACAAGACCCGGATCTACCTGCACCGCGGCATCGCCGCGCGCCAGTTCCAGCGGAGCTTCGTACTGGCCGAGGGAATAGAGGTCGTGGGATGCCGGCTGGACAATGGCCTGCTCCACGTCGACCTGAAGCGGCCGCTTCCCGAGCCCAAGGTCCGCACGATCAAGATCCAGGCGGCCGCCCCCACCGGCGGCAGGACGATCGACGTCGAGCCCGAGCAGGGCTGAGAACAGCCCGCTACTGACCTCCAGCGAAAGTTATCATCATGCAGACCACCCCCGAGTTCCTGCGCCGGCTGTCCACGAAGGACTTCGCGAGCTTCGGCCTGGACGACCTCGCCTATGTGAAGCGCGTGGAGACCGATGAGGGCGAGGGATTTGCGATCCACGCAGCCGACGGCACCCCGCTTGCCGTGGTGCCGGAACGCGACGTTGCCTTCGCGACGGTGCGCCAGAACGACCTGGAGCCCGTCAGCGTCCACTGACGCCGGCACCCGGCGTCATCGCCCCGATCTCATCCCCGGTGGCGGGGACGGCCTGGCCGACCCCGCGCCTCCGCTGCTTCTTCGCGGGCCCCGCGCGGCCTGGCGGGTTCCGTCAGGCCGCGTTGCTGGTTTCCTGATGGGTCAGCAGCGCGTAGATCGCATCGGCGCTGTCGGCGCCGCGCAGACGTTCGCACATGGATGCGTCGCGCAGCAGGCGCGACACGCGCGCCAGGGCCTTGAGATGGTCCGCCCCCGCCTGCTCAGGCGCCAGGAGCAGGAAGATCAGGTCCACCGGCTGATCGTCGATGGCGTCGAAATCGACCGGCCGCTCCAGCCGCGCGAAAACTCCGTGGACGCGGTCCAGGTTCGGCAGCTTGCCATGCGGGATCGCGATGCCGTGCCCGACCCCGGTGGTACCCAGGCGCTCGCGCTCGAGCAGCACGTCGAAGATCGCGCGCTCGTGCTGGCCGAGAAGCTCGGCAGCCCTGCGCGCGAGCTCCTGCAGGGCCTGCTTCTTGCTGCTCGCCCGAAGGTTCGGGATGATGCTGTGGGGCGTGATGAGATCGATCATGTCAACTCGGGAGGGCGGCGCGATCAGGCGCGCGAGCCTTGGGGGGCCTTCGGGTCTATCCAGCCCACATGACCGTCGGGACGGCGGTAGACCATGTTCAGCTCCCCATGGGCGCTGTTCCTGAACATCATGGCCGGCAGGTCGGCGAGATCCATCCGCATCACGGCCTCGCCGACCGTGAGCGTCTCGATGGCCGTCTGCATTTCGGCCACAACGGTCGGCTGGTGCCCGTTGACGCCGACTTCGGTGTCCATATGGTCGTCGTCCGGGCCAGCTTCCAGGATGTATTGGGCGGCCGGGAGCGTCGGGGCATCCGTGCTGCGGTGATGGTCGCGCAGCTTGCGCTTGTTGCGCCTCAGCCGCTTCGCCAGCCTTTCCGCGGCCAGATCGAAGGCGGGGTAAGGCTCGGTCGCCTCGGCCCGGCTCTGAAGCAGGATGCCCCGCCCCACGCGCACCGTCACATCGGCCGTATAGAGATGTGCGTCGCGCGACAAGATGACGGTGCCGTCCACGGGGTTCGTGAAGTACTTGGACACCAGAGAATCGAGGGTTTCGCCGACATGGGTACGCAATGCGTCGCCCACATCGAGCTGCTTGCCTTTGACCGTCAGGTGCATGTCCTGCTCTGTCGGTTTCGTGAGCGGATTCTTCGGACGAGGCGAGCGCTGCCGACCTGGAACGCCACAGTAGAGGCCGCCTCCCGCAGGAGTCAAGCCAAGCCCGGCGAGGCGGCGCAGGGTACCTCGGACTGGCCGCAGGCCGCGGCATGCAGCGCCTCGAGCCGGGCGTCACGGATCCCGAGCGCGTGCAGATGCACAACCGTGTTCGCGAGATAGTCGATGTTCGGCCCCCGCTCGCCGCAGCACTCCCTGATCCGGCCCGCGACATCGTCAAGGCTCAGCGCGCCGCAGTACTGGCGGTGCCGGGGATCGGCCAGGAAGGCGCAGGCAAGGAGCCGCCCGCCGGCGGTCGAGATCGGCACCATGCGCGGCCGGTAGACCCCGCTGGACATCTCCCGGTCCCAGAGATAGGCGAGCGCGTCCGGCACCGTCGCGGCCTCGACCCGGAAGGCGAGGCCGCGGCAGGACCCGCCACGGTCAAGCCCGAGAACGAGGCCGGGCCGCTCCAGCGTGCCACGGTAGCGGTGCGAGGACACGCAGAACTCGCGATGGTAGCCGCGCAGCAGCGCAGGACGGGTCTCCGCATGGACGAAGCCGGGATCCCACATCAGCGAGCCGTAGGCAAAGACCCACAGGTCGCGGCCGGGGGGCAGCGCCAGGATCTCGGGGCCCGGGATCGGGCCGGATTCGAAATCCGTCACGGTGGGGGTCGAGGATGGTCTGGCGGAGGATGCGTCGGGCGGCATCGGTGCGGAAGGACGCGGACGAGGATCTCAACTCGGGACGATTGCTCCGGGACAGGGCCCGAGCTGGAGCTTTCGGGTAGGCGACCGTACCACGTCTGCGCCAACGCTGCCACGGCAGTTCCCGGGGCGCGGCCTGAGGATTCGGGGTAGTTTCTCGGCGCCGAGGCCAGCGGGGACAGTCATGCCGCGCCTTCTCCTGACCCTTCTGGCCTTTTCAGCAGCAGTTGCTGCGCCCGGCATGGCCGTAGCCAATGGCTGTCGCCTGGGCGCCGGGTGGACGCCGTCACAGCTCCACGGGCGCGGACCCGATGGAGCGCCCTCCGGCCCGGCCATCGACCTGCTGCGGCTCCTGGCCGACGATGCGGGCTGCACCCTGGATCTGATCGAGATGGAGCCACCGGCGCTGGCCGACGCGTTGCGCGCGGGACGGCTGGACGTCACGGTGGGCCTGGCGCCGGAGGACGACGTGAGGGCGATCGTGCTCGCCCATCTCCCGGCGGCGCTGACGGGCGAAAGGGGCGGATGGCTGTTGCTGAGCGGCAGGTCCCTGGCACCGCCGCTCGCGGCGCGCATTTCAGCGGCGGCCGAGCGCGTGCTGGCCGATGGCCGCGCCGAGCTTGTGGTGCAGCGCTACCGGGCCCTGGCGGCCGGCGGCGCTTGACGGACGAGCCGCCGGCCGCCATACCGGCCGCCGACCCGATCTCCCGAACCTGGATGCCATGCGCAAGCGCCTCACGCTCCTGCTCCCGCTGGCGGTGCTGCTGCTCGGCATCGCCTATGCCGTCGCATGGTGGCAGGCGGCCGTCCGACTGCGCGTTGCCGTCGAGGACTGGGCGGCCGAGCAGCGGGCGCAGGGCGGCGCGGTCGCGCATGGCCCCATCGAAATTGGAGGCTTTCCCGGCACGCTGCGGGCGCGGATCCCGGATGTCGCGGTCCGGCTGCCCGACGGCCTCGGATGGGAGGGGCCGGAGGTGCTCGTCAGCGCCGCGCCATGGAGCCCCACGCGCATGGCCTTCGCCCTACCGGGACGCCATCGGCTGCATCTGCCTGCCGCCGGACCGCGCCCGGAGCTGGAGCTGATCGCCGAGCAGGGCGGATCAGGCATGCTGGACTTCGCGTTCGGCCGCGGCCTGGCCGCCGGAGACCTGACGCTCGCGGGCGCCCTGCTCGGCCTGGTCGGGCAGGAGACCGGCCGCGCCCGGGCCGAGACTCTGCGGCTCGGCCTCGCTGACCTGGCGGACGGATCCGCGCCGGCCGCCTCGCTGTCGGTGCGCAGCCTCGTCCTGCCCGCCGCGGCAGCATCGCCGCTCGGGCCGTCGGTCGCCGAAGCCTCGGCGGCGCTGCGGCTCGCGGGTCCTCTACCTGAAGGCACCGCGCCCGAGCAGCTCGAGCGCTGGCGCGCCGCCGGCGGGGCTGTTCAGGTCGAGCATCTGGGCATCGACTATGGGCCCCTGAAGGGCGAGGCGCGCGGTCGAGTCGGGCTGGGGCCAGGCCTTGTCCCGGAAGGCAGCCTCGATGCCGAGCTGCGCGGCCTCGACCGGGCACTGGATGCCCTGGTTGCGGCGGGCGCGATGCGTCCGAACGACGCGACCCTCGCCAAGGTCGCCGTCAGCTTCCTGGCCCGCCGGCGGACGCCGGATGGCGATGCGGTGGTCGAGGCGCCGATGGTGCTGGAAAGGGGCTGGCTCAGCCTGGGCCCGGTCCGGATAGCCCCCCTGCCCAGCCTCGGCGGCTGAGGCGCCCCCCGGCGGGCAAGGCGCGTTACGACTGAAACCGACCGGCCGGGATCTGAAACACTCGGCAAATCTGCATGACCGAGCATCCCTGAAGGCCGCGACGGCCTTCCACCGCGAGAAGCCGGTGGAAGGCCGTCGCGGCCATGGCGGAACGGCCCGGGGAATTATGCATGATGGCGCAGCATCCATCGGACGCCGCCGCGGTCCTCGAGCTGATAAGGGGGCACTGGCGCAGCCAGATCGTCCAGGCCGGCGTCGAGATCGGCGTCTTCGAGCAGTTCCCGGGGAACACGCCCCTGCCTGTCCACACGATCGCGCAGCGCACCGGCGCCGATGCTCACCTTCTCTATCGGCTGCTGCGCGCCCTGGCATCGCTCGGGCTTCTCCTCGAGCTCCCGGAAAGGGCCTTCGCGATCTCGCCCATGGGCCGTCTGCTGAGACGGGACGATCCCCGGTCCCTGCGGGAGATGGTGCTGCCCGAGGACGATCGCCCGCACGAGGCCGCATGGCGCCAGCCGATGGATGCCATGACGTTCGGCAGCCGGGGCGGGATCGCCGACGGGCTCGTTCCCCACGGCTTCGCCCCGCGCCTGCCGCGCGATGCGTCCCGGGCGCGTGTCTTCGAGCAGGCGAGTGCGAGCGTCTCCGCATTCGAGATGTGCGCCTGCGCATGCGCGAGCCCTCGTCGGTCTCGGTGATGGCGGCTGACAGGGCTGCAGCAGACGGACGGAGCGTCCGCGGGACCCTGGAGAAAGGGAAGCGATGCCCGAATTGGCCCCGAAAGCGCGCGTTCAGGGTATGCTGGCGCGGTTCGATGCGGTGCTGGCCGCGGGCGACATCGCGACGGCCGTGGGGCTGTTCGCGGACGAGTGCTACTGGCGCGACCTCGTCGCCTTCACCTGGAACATCCGGACCATGGAGGGCCGCGATCAGGTCCGCGACATGCTGGCGGCGACGCTGGCCACGACCAGGCCGCGCGGCTGGCAGATCGCCGCGGGCGAGGATGCCACCGAGAGCGGCGGGGTGACCGAGGCCGACGGCATCGGCTCGGCCGTCGCCCGGCTCGCGAGCGCCCCCGTGCTGAGGCATGCCGAACATTCCACGGCCGCCATCTACGGATACTGGCCGGGCTTTTCGGAGCAGGGCTACCAGTGGCGCTACGGAATCGCGGCGGGCCTTGCCGTGATCCCGACGAACGGCAGGCTGCACTGCATCTGCCTGTCGGTCTCGACCGCGCGCTTCCGCCATGCCATGCGCCGGAATCCCGCCGCCGGGTTCCACGCGACCGTGGCCGAGCTGGCGCCGGAGCTCGCGACCGAGTTGGCCGGATCCGCGCCGGTCGGCGGCCTGACCGTCTTCCCGGGCCGCAGGGGCTTCATGCGCCAGCCCTGTGGTCAGGGCTGGGCGCTGGTCGGCGATCCCGGCTACTTCAAGGATCCCGTGACCGCCCACGGGATCACGGACACCCTGCGCGACGCCGAGCTGCTGGCCATCGCCGCAGCCCGCGGCTCGGATGCGGATATCGAGGATTATGGGGCGGTCCGCGATGCACTGTCCGTTCCGCTCTTCGAACTGACGGACGCCGTCGCCTCCTTCGCCTGGGACCTGCCCACGTTGCGGACCCACCACGAGGCGCTGAACCGCGCGATGAAGCACGGGACCGAGCACCTCGCCGCGTTGCCGCCCCCGGTGCCGGTATTCAATGGGACCAGGCTTCCGGCGCCTGCTGCCGCAATGCGCGATGCCGCACCCGCCCGACGGTCCACCGCATGAGGACGTACCGCATGCGGCGGAGGTCGCCGGGGTGGATCATGTCTCGTGGAAGATCGTGAAGGCGCCAAGCGGCTCCCGCTCGACGGCCAGCCGGTTCACGGGCTCGCCGGAATCCTCGAAGCCGAGCGCCATCCCGCACAGCACGAGCTCGTCCTCCGGGATGCCGAGCTGCCGGCGGACCACATCGGGGTAATTGGCGAGCGCTGCCTGCGGGCATGTGTCGAGACCGTGGCCGCGCGCGGCGATCATGATGTTCTGGAGGAACATCCCGAAATCCAGCCAGCTTCCCCGGCCGAGATCGCGGTCGATGGTGAAGATCATCCCGACCGGCGCGCCGAAAAGGACGTAATTCCGGCCCCGCTGACGCGCTGCCCCTACCCGGTCGCCCTTCTCCACGCCGGCAAGCGCATAGAGTCCCCATCCCAGCCTGCGGCGGCGATCGAGATAAGGTTGCCGCCATTCCCGGGGATAGTAGTCGTACTCGCGGGCCTCTGGTGCGCCGGCCTCGTGCAGGGCGAGCAGCTCCGCGCGCAGGCGTTCCAGGGCGGGCCCCAGGAGGACATGCACTTTCCAGGGCTGCATGTTGCTGCCGCTCGGGGCCCGGCTCGCCAGCGTCAGGATGCGCTCCACCGTCTCCCGCGGGATCGGGGTCGGACGAAATCCGCGGACACTGCGCCTCGTGCGGATAGCCCATTCGACCGCCGCCCGCACGGCCTCGGCGTCAAGAACCGGCGCGTCTCGCTCCGACATCAGCTCAACCTCTCTGGATCCGGACTCCACCCGACATGCCACGGTCCCCGTCCCCCGCCGGATCCGGGATCAGACGCCGCAGGCATGCTCCCATCACGACCATGCGACCGATTGCCCGTTCGGTGAACTCCGTCAGGCCGGCTTCGACGGAGTTGTGGGTATCTATGTCGAGACGGACGCCCGGAGGGCCGATGCCGTGCGGAAGCTCCCGTCCGGCCCGCCGCGCCCCGTCGACCGCCATGCGCACGCCGGCCGCCAGGCGGCCGTCCTCCTGCGCCGGACGAAGCGCGAGCCAGGCCAGCGCCAGAAAGCCCGGCCAGTGGGCGAGGTGTCGGTACAGGCTCGCTACGACCGGCGTGTCGCCGACGCGCCCGTACCCATCGAGCCCCAGCACAAGGGCATGAACATGCGCCGGAAGCTCGTCGAGGCCCGGAAGCCGCGGAAAGTCCACCCAGTCGGCGCTCCCGCGCAGGGATATCCTCTCCGCTCCTCGCCCCTCGGGCCCGGATATGCCGTCCCGGCCGGAAAGCGCCGCGCGGGCGGCCATGAGAGCCACGAGCGCCAAGCCATTCACATGGTTGTACGAGGCGATCAAGGCGTCGATCCGGCATCGCTCCGCAGCGCCGATCCCCACGGCGTCGAAGAGGAATGGCGGCAGGTCTCCGATCCCGCCGACATCGATGCCGTCCCTGATGACGGACGCCGCCTCCGGCAGCTCCGCGCCTCGGTACAATGGCCTTACGACGCCCCAGGTCCACTCCAGTCCTCCGGGGATCGTCGCAAGATGACGCCAGACCAGGTTCACGTACGGAACGCCGAGCGTCTGCCGGATCTCATCGAACAGCTCGGCCGTCCTGCCCCGGGCATCGGCCTCGCGCACCGCGGGCACGGGATCGCTGACCCCGGTCACCCCCCCTGCTCCCGTACGGACGCAACGGCCTCGGCACGCCTGAGGATCGCCTCCGCCTGCTTGGCATGCGCCATGTCGACCAGAACGCCCTCGACCCCGACGGCGCCATTGCCCTCCGCGACGGCGCGGCCGATCGCCTCGGTCACTTTGGAAGCCCAGACGACCTGTTCCGCTGATGGCGAGAAGACCTCGTTGGCGAGATCGATCTGGGAGGGATGGATCGCCCATTTCCCCTCGAAGCCGAGCGCTGCCGCCCGCTGCGCGCTGGCGCGGTAGCCGTCGGGATCGCCGAAATCCGTGAACGGCCCGTCGATCGGACGGAGCCCGTTGGCCCGGCAGGCATTCGCGACCCGGGCCATCGCGAAATGCCACTGGTCGTTCCAGTGGCGTTCGCGACGGCCATCCTCTCCCGGCGGGGTCATCACCGCGTAGCGCGCGCTCGGCGCGCCGAAGACGGGATCGAAGGTCCGCATGTCCACGGTGTAGTCGCCGACCCCGAAGATCATCGCCTCCAGCCTGTCCGACGCGGCCGCGATCTCCTCGGCATGGCCCACCCCCTTCGCGGTCTCGATCAGCACCTCGATCCCGACTCGCTTCGAGCGTCCATGCTCCCGCTCGATCAGGATCAGCAGCTGTTCGACGAAGCGGACGTCGAAGGCGGATCCCGCCTTCGGCAGCAGCACGAGATCGAGACGGGGTGCCGCCGGGACGACGTCCAGGACGTCTCGGAGCGCCCATGGGGTGTCGAGGGCGTTGATGCGCAGCGCCAGGGTCTTCGTTCCCCAGTCGATCTCCGTAAGCGCGCGAACCGCACCTGCCCGGGCCTCCGCCTTGCGCGCGGGCGCCACGGCATCCTCGAGGTCCAGGAACACGACATCCGCCGCGCTTGCCGCCGCCTTTGCGAAGAACCGCTCTGAAGTCGCCGGCACCGCCAACTCGGAGCGGTGCAGCCGCTCGGGCCGCCCCTTGACCATTCTCGTCATCGCCATCTCTCGTCCCCTGCCGGCATCCGTGGGTTCTGGAATCGATCCTCCGGATCGAGGACGGCGAGATCGCGGGCACGGAAGAGGACGTCGTCATGGACATTGTCCCCCACCACCGTGGCGGTCCCCTCAGCCCGCATCGCGTCCCTCCCCGTCCCCGGTGTGGCGCCGCTCGAAGTCCCAGACCTCCCGGAAGCCCATCAGCAGGTTGAAGTCCTGGAAGGGATAGAGCGGGACCGGCAGGTCCGCCGTCCCTTCCGCCAAGGCCGAATAGGCGGCCTGCATCGCCTTGGCCGCGGCTAGGAAACCCGCGACCGGATAGATCGCGACCGCGAAGCCGAGCTCGCGCAGCCGGTCGCGTCCGAGCGTCGGCGTGCGCCCGCCATGGACGATGTTGGCCAGGACCGGAACGTCGAAGGCAGATCCGATCCGGGCCATCTCCGCCTCGTTCTCCGGACTTTCGATGAACAGGATGTCCGCGCCTGCGCTGGCATAGACCTCGCCGCGCCTCAGCGCCTCATCGAGCCCCAGTCCCGTCCGCGCATCCGTGCGCGCCACGATCAGCAGGTCGGTGGAGGACCGCGCATCGGCGGCGACCCGGATCTTCCGGACCATCTCGTCGGCCAGGATCACGCGCCGGTTCGGCGTGTGACCGCATTTCTTCGGGAACTCCTGGTCCTCGATCTGGATGGCCGAAACCCCCGCCCGCTCGTACCCGCGTACGGTGTGATGAACGTTGAGCAAGCCGCCATAGCCCGTGTCCGCATCGGCGATGACGGGCTTCGAGACGCCCTGGACGATGCGCTCGACACGTCCGACCATGTCGGTGTAGGTCGCGATGCCCGCGTCCGGCAGGCCGAGATGCGAGGCGACGGTCCCGTATCCCGTCACATAGAGGGCCTCGGCAGGCCCGGAATCCGCGATCTTCGCGGAGATCATGTCGAAGACTCCCGGGGCGACCACGAAACCTCCGCCGCGGAGGATCCGGGCCAGATCAGGATTCGGCATGGCTCGGTCCCTCGCGCAGGGCCACCTGCCTAGCCATGCGCAGCGTGCGCTCGGCGGGCGGCAGCATGTCGATGGCGACGAAGGTTCCTTCGACCACGGAGACGCCGCTCCCGCGCTCGACCCCTTCGCGATAGGCCGTGACGATCCGGTGGGCGCGCTCGATCTCGGCCACCGTGGGAGCGAAGACCTGATTGACGACGGGCACCTGCGCGGGATGGAAGACGACCTTTCCGGCGAACCCGAGGTCGCGCGCCGAAACCGCATCGGCATGCGTCGCATCGGGATCCTTCACCGCGGTGAAGAAGGCCGCGTCGATCGCCTGCATCCCCGTCGCGGCCGCGGCCGCGACGACCATGGAGCGTGGGAACAGGAGCGCCTCCGCCGAGACGGTCCCGCCCGTCGCGGCCGTGTAGTCGCCGGACCCGAAGAAGAGCGCCGTCGCGCGCGGCGAGGCATCGGCGAGCCCGAGCGCGCTCAGGATGCCCCGCGGCGTCTCGAGCGTCAGGATCAGCTCCGGGACGTCCTCGCGTCCCGGGCGCCGCTCCGCGGCCCGGAGCATGGTTTCCAGCTGCCGGACGGCGGCCGCATGCTCGACCTTGGGGACCATGATGCTGTCGACCCGGTCGAGCGGCAGCATCTCAAGATCGCGCGCGGCCTCCTGCGTCCCGATGGCATTGATCCGGACGGCCCGCTCGCAGCCGCGGAAGTCGAGGCTGCGCAAGGCCCCCGCGACCGCTTCCCGCGCGGCCTCCTTCCCATCTGGGGGAACGCCGTCCTCGAGGTCGAACACCACGCAGTCCGCACCGAGGCCGACCGCCTTCTGCAGCCGCTCGGGCCGGTTTCCGGGCGTCAGCAGCAGGGTGCGGCGCAGCCTCGGCTCAGGCATCGGCGACCTCCCCCTCGACCATGAGGCGGATCTCCTCCGGCACCTCGCCGAGGAACAGCCGCCGGACATTGTCGTTCGCGAGCAACGCCTCGGCCTCGCCGGAATACACGACCTGGCCCGTGTGCATCACGTACCCGCGGTCGGAGAAGGATAGCGCGCGCGACGCCTTCTGCTCGACCATCACCACGGTCAGTCCGGTTCCCGAGAGCTCCCGCAGCTTCTCGAAGACGATGTCCACGTATTTCGGGGAGAGGCCGAGCGACGGCTCATCCAGGATCAGGATACTCGGCCCCGTCATCAGCGACCGGGCGATCGCGAGCATCTGCTGCTCGCCTCCGCTCATCGTCCCCGCCAACTGGCGCATGCGTCCGCCAAGCACGGGAAAGAGCCGGACCAAACGTTCGATCGTCTCCTCGATGCGCTGCCGGTCACCGCCGAGGATGTGCGCGCCGAGCTCCAGGTTCTCCCGGACCGTCATTTCGGGAAGCACGATCCGGCCCTGCGGCACGAAGGCGACACCGCGGCTGAGCCGCAGGTGAGGCGCCTCGCGCGTCACGTCGGCGCCCGAGACGAGAACCTGTCCCGACCATACCCGCAGCAGACCTGCGGCCGCTTTGATCGCCGTCGACTTCCCGGCCCCGTTGGAGCCGATCACCGAGGTCACCAGCCTTTTCTCGAAGGCCATGGAGGCCGAACGCACGACCGGGACGTCGCCATACCCCGTCGTGACTCCACGCAGCTCAAGCAGCGCCGCCTGTGATCCCGTCATGCCAGATCCTCCCCGCTCATGTCCGCCGGCAGGCGGCGCGCGCCACGCGCGCCGCCGTTGCTCCAGGTGGTCCTAGCGCTCCGACCAACCCGGCATCGGGATCACCGCCTCGACGGTCTTCAGATCATCGGGGTAGACGATCTCACGCTTGCCGTTGCGGATCTGCACGAGCAGGCCCTTCACGCCCTGCTGCACGCCCGTTTCCGGGTCGACCTTGTGGTGCCCCATCACGGTGTCCGTCTCGAGCCCGCGCAGCGTGTCGCGGAGCTTGTCCTGGTCGAGGCTGCCGGTCTTCTTGACGGCCTCCTCGAGAACCGACACGGCGGCGTAGCCGAAGCCCGAGTAGTAGCCGGGCTCGTAGCCGAACTTGTCCTTGAAGGCCTTCACGAATTCGGCATTGCCCTTCGTCTTCAGAATGGGCTCGTAGAGCGACATTCCGATCACGTACTCGCCGTCCTTGCCGGCCGCCTCGAGGAAGTCGTCGATCGAGGCGCCATTGTGGATGAACATCTTGGGAAGGTAGTTCGAGGACCGAAACTGCCGGATCATCTCGATCGCCTCGTTCGGATAGCCTACAGAGATCCAGAGGTCGGGGTTCGACTGCCGCGCCTTGGCGATGCTCGATGAAAAATCGGAGGTCCCGGCCGGGAAGTACTCGGAGTTGACGATTTCGAGCTTCTTGTCCTTGGCGATCTTCTCGATCACCACCGCCATGTCGCGCGCGGCGGAATAGTCGCGCGAGACGAAGGCCAGGGACTTGAGGCCGAACTTCTCCATCATGGGTCCGACGCCCTCGACATAGGCCGAGATCGCCGCAGCGGTCTGGAAGACGTACTTGAAGCCGCGCTGATGGATCTTCTCGGACGCGCCGCCGCCGTTGATGAGCACGCGCTTGTGCTTCTCCGCGACGGCCGAGGCCGTGGCAGTCGAAGCCGAACCCCAGGGCGAGACGAGCAGATCGACGTTGTCGTTCGTGATCAGGCGCTCGTAGAGGCGTGCGGCCGTGGCGGGATCGCTGCGGTCGTCGTAGAGGACGATCTCGACCTGCCGGCCGAGAAGGCCGCCGCGCCCGTTGACCTGGTCCCGCCAGAGCTCGACCGCCTTCTTGTAGTGCTCAGCCGAGTCCGCAAGGTTGCCGGACTGCGAAAGCGCGACACCGACCTTGATCGGATCGGCCGCCCAGGCGGGCGAGAGCGCCATGGCGGCCAGCGCGGCCGCGCTGGCCAGGAGGGTTCGATAGCCCTTCATGCGTTTTCCTCCGCTCAGTGGACCTTCGAGGCCCGTTATTGTCCGCGGCGCCGTCAGGCCGGCGCCGTCTCCCGCACGCCGCTCACGGCAAGGATCTCGTCGCGCACGGCTCCCATGGCGGACCGGCTCCGCGGCTCGATCCCGAGCATCGCCGCAATCTCCCGTGCCGCCGTCACCACCGCATCCGGATCGACGCCCGTCCGGATGCCCATCGCCTCGAGCATCGAGACGATGTCCTCGGTCGGCAGGTTGCCCACCGACCCGACCGACTTGACCGCTCCCGGCATCGCGACGCCACCCCCGATGCCGCAGATCGACCCCTCGACCCAGCGCGCCCCGGCGGCGATGGCCGCCAGCACGTTGGCCGGTCCCCAGCCGGAGAGGTCATGGGCATGGAACCCGACCTCGACGTCTGGGAAGGCGTCGTAGAGGCGGCCGATCAGCCGTCCCACATGCGCCGGATCCTCCATGCCGACCGAGCCGGCGAGATAGAAGCGGCGGATGCCGTGGTTCCGCAGCTGGCCCGCGAGCGCCAGGACCTGGTCCTCGTCGACGAGGCCCTCGTAGGCGCACCAGAAGGCCATCCCAATGGCCATCACGAACGGGATGCCCCGGCCGTCGGCGATCCGGTACGCCGCCCCGGCCTGCGCGACGGCCTCGTCCGGGCTCATGTTCTGGTTCTTGCGGAGATAGACCGTGCCGGCGGTGATCAGGCCCAGCATCTCGTCAACGCCGGCCGCCGCCGCGCGCTCGGCGCCGCGGGCGTTCGGGACGAGCGCCCGATAGACGGTCCCGGGCCGCCTGCGGATGCGCGCGAAGACCTCGTCGGCGTCACGCAGGTTGGGAACCGCTCGCGGGCTCACGAAGCCCGTCACCTCGATCACGGGGAAGCCGGCCTCGCTCAGGCGATCGACCATCCGCACCTTCGTGTCCGTGTCGATCCAATCCGGAAGGCTCTGCAGCCCGTCGCGGGGGCCGACCTCCGCCACCATCACGCTGTCCGGTAGGTTGAGCATGACGCATCCTCCTCAGAAGTAGGCTTCCTTGACCTTCGGGTCCGTGCGCACGGCATCGGCAGGACCGCTCGCGATCACCTCGCCTTGCGCCAGCACGTGAACCGTGTGGCAGATCTCGAGGACGATCCGCATCTCGTGGTCGATGAAGAAGAGCGTCAGGCCACGCCGGCGCAGCACCTCCAGATGATCGACGATCCTGTTCTGGAGCCGCGGGTTGATGCCCGCGAAAGGCTCGTCGAGCAGCATCACCGTCGGGCGCAGCATCAGCGCCCTGGCGATCTCGACCAGCTTGCGCTGCCCGTAGGAGAGCTCGCTTCCCCACTTGTCGCGGAGATGCGCGACCTCAAGGAAGTCGAGGAGTTCGAGCGCACGCTCGACCGCCTCGGGGTCGGAGGCGCCATGGGCGATCGCGACAAGGTTCTCGAGCACCGTCATCTCGCCGAAGAGCCGGCTGATCTGGAAGGTGCGCCCCACCCCGCCCCGGCAGATCTCCGCGGGCGAGGCCCGCGTCGTGTCCCGCCCGTTCAGGAAGACGCGTCCCCTGTCGGGCCGGAGCGTGCCGGCGATGATGTTGAAGAGCGTCGACTTTCCCGACCCGTTCGGTCCGATGACGCCGGTAACGGAGCCGCGTTCGACCTCGAGGCTCACATCGTTGAGCGCCACCAGGCCGCCGAAGCGCTTACCGATCCCCTGCACCGACAGGATCCCGGTCCCGGCGCCGCGCCCCGCCTCCCGCGTGGCGGCAGGGGCGACCATCTCCATTTCTTGCGCGGACATGTCAATGGGCCTCCTTCGGGCGGGCGGCGATCCGGGGACGGGAAGCCAGCCGGCGCAGGCTGCCGCGGGCGACCGGCACCCAACTCCACTGCCTGTGCGCCAGGAAGCTCACGATGCCTCGGGGCATCCAGAGGACGACGAACAGGATCACGACGCCGACGATCGCCAGGTAGATCTCGGGGAAGCGGGACCACAGCAGCTCATTGACGACCGACATCGCGAGGACGCCGATCAGCGGACCGAACACCGTGCCCATGCCGCCGAGGAGCACCATCGCGATGGTCGTGAGCTCCGTCATCGGCGCGAAGGCCGTCATCGGGTCGATGAAGCTGAGATACGTTGCATACAGCGAGCCGACGGCGCCGGGCGCGATCGCCGAAACCACGAAGGCTCCGATCTTCAGCCGGGTCGTCCTGACGCCGAGGGCATCGGCCGCTGTCTCGTCCTCCCGGATTGCCAGGAGCTGCAGGCCCAGACGGGAGTTGTCGAGCCGCCAGGTCAGGAGCACGAGGCCCAACGCGATGGCGGCGAGGGTGAAGTAGAGCGGCTTCAGGTCGGACACGGGCAGCAGATAGATGCCGGTGCCGCCCTGGGTGATGTTGTCGAAGCCCAGCGCGAACGACTCGCAAACCCGCGCCATGCCGAACATGCCGATCGCGAAGAACGGCCCCTTGACCCGGAGCATCGCCCCGCCGAGCGGCAGGGCCAGGAGCGCGCCGCTCAATCCGGCCGCGGCAGCCGCGACCAGCCAGTGGAAACCAGCATCCATCATCAGCGCGCCGGTGTAGGCACCGACGCCGAAGAAGGCGACCTGACCGAAATGCGTGTAGCCGGCATAGCCGCCGATCAGGTTCCAGGAATAGGCCAGCGCGACGAAGACGTAGAGCTGGACCGTGAAGGACAGCACGTACTCGCTGCCGACGAAGGGGAGCACCGCCGCCAGGATGCACGCCGTCCCCATGACCAAGGTCGCCTTCATGCCCGCACCCCCAGTCCGAGAAGGCCGCGCGGACGGACCAGCAGGACCGTCAGCATGATCAGGAAAAGGATTGCGGAGCCGATCACCTGGCCCATCACGTAGCCGCTGAACACCTCGATGACGCCGAGGAGCAGGGCTGCCAGCATGGCGCCAGGATAGCTTCCCATGCCGCCCACGATGATGACCGCGAAGCACTTGATGCCAAACCGCGCGCCAAGCTGCGGATCCGAGGCGAAAGTCGGTGCCAACAGCACGCCGGCGAGCCCCGCCATGGCGGCGCCGAGCGCAAAGGTGACGTTGCGCACGGCATCGATCGAGATTCCGTTGATCGTCGCCAGCTCGGGCGCCTGGGAGACCGATCGGATCGCCCGCCCGAAGCGGGTGTTCTGGAGGAACCACCAGACGCCGAGCGTCGCGGCCATCGCCACGAGGAACGAGACCATGCGCGAGAGCGCGATGTCCTGGCCTAGGAACCGGAACGATCCGCCGAGGACGCCCGGAAGGCCACGGTAGCCGCCGCCCCAGATCAGGATCGAGACGTTCACGATGATGGTCGAGAGCGCAAAGGTCGCGAGCAGCGACATGATCATCGGACCATCCGCGATCCGGCGGATCACCAGCACCTGCATCGCAAGGCCGATGGCCGCGGCCAGCAGGGGAACGACGACGATGGCCACCGCAAAAGGAAGATTGTACCCAGCCACGATCGAGACCGTCGTCAGTGCCCCTACGGCGATCAGGTCGCCATGGGCAAAGTTGATGACACGCATGACCCCGAAGACGAGGTTCAGGCCGCATGCCATCAGGGCGTAGAGCCCGCCGAGCAGGATCCCGGCGATCAGCAGTTCGAGGACAGGCATTTCCCCACCTCCCTGGTCGTGGGACGGAATGCCGGATCGCAGTCCGGCTGCAGGCATGTCCGAAGCCAGACTCCGGGCGCAGACGGTCGTTCGATGCGAGGCATCGTCTCCTCCCCCGTCGTTGTGGGCCGCCTCGAGGCGGCCTCTTCTCTGTGTTGTTCGGCCGGAGATCCGGCCCTCAGCCGCCGCCGCTGCCTTTGGCGGCGACGAAACGCTCCTCGGCCGTCTCGACCGCCGCGACCAGATCCGCGAAGGCCGGCGGCACTTCGATGCCATAGCGGATGAAGGCGCTCCGGAGGATGACGCCGCGGAACGTCCTCTCCGCGAAGTCCGGGTCCCGTGAAGCGAGCGCCGCGAGCATCATTTCGTGATTGTTGACCACCCTCGGCACGGCGCGCTCGTGATCGGGGTGACTGAGAAGGAACAGCCAAACGAGGTTGCTGATCGAGCGCCAGGCGGTGAGCAGATGCTCGTTCCCGGACAGGACGCACAGCCGCTCGTGGAAGCGCCAGTCGAGCTCGCGGTACGCCACGGCATCGCCCGACTGACCGACCTCCTGCATCTCGCGGGTGCGTCGCGCGAGATCGTCCAGAACCTCCTCCGTCAGGGTCGATGCCACGATCCGCGCCGCGAAGCCCTCGAGATTCGCGCGCAGGGCGACCATCCCGATCGCATCCTCATAACGCAGCGACCGGATGTAGCTGCCGCGGTTGTGCCGTATCTCGACCAGACCCCTGGCGGCCAGCGACTGCAGCGCCTCGCGCAGCGGCGCCCGGCTCACCCCGAGCCGCTTGGAGAGCTGGAGTTCCACGACCCGGTCCCCTGGCTTCAGCTCCCCGATGCGGATCGCCTGGACGATGCGCTCGGCAACGATGTCCGGCAGGGAGCGCTGTTCGGGCAGGCTCCACAGATCCGTCCCGCCCTCCGGGGCGGAACCGACCTGCACGGCCGTTCCGTTCATCGCCGCCGCGAAACCCTGCCGGACAGTCATCCCGAGTCCTCCTCAGATTACGCCCGCCGCGGCGAGCTCGGCCATCCGCGCCTCGGACAGCCCCAGCATCCTACGGAGGATCTCGTCGTTGTGCGCGCCCAGCCGCGGCCCCAGGCTGTCGATTCCACCCGGCGTGTCGCTCAGCCGCGGCACGACGTTGGGGATCGCGAGTTCGCCGATCCGCTCGTCCCGGACATAGGCGATGTTGCCGCGCGCCTTGTACTGCGGGTCCTCGAAGATCTCGTCGATCGAATAGACGGGTCCGCAGGGGACCTGGAAGCGCTCGCAGGTAGCCAGCACCTCGTCGCGGTCCTGCCGCCCGGTCCAGGCGCTCACATGTGCGTCCACCTCCGCCCGGTCGCGCTCGCGGTTCGCGAGCGGACCCCAGCGATCGGCGCCGGCGAGCTCCGGCTCGCCCATCGCTTCGGCCAAGCGGGCGAAAATCTTGTCGCTGGTGCAAGCGATGGCGATCCAGCGTCCGTCGCGGGTCGGGTAGTGGCTGTGAGGCACGACGTTGACCGTGCCCGGTCCCATCCGCTGGCGTACGTATCCGTTCAGCTGGTAGGAGGGCGCAAGCTCGTCGAGGATGCGGAAGATCGGCTCGTAGAGCCCGATGTCGATCATCTGGCCGCGCCCCGTCAGATCCCTGGCGCGCAGCGCGAGGAGCGTACCGATGGCCCCGTACAGCCCCGCCATGTAGTCGGGGATCGTCGCGGAGCCGGGCGTCACTGGCGGCCGGTCCGGATAGCCCGCAAGGAATGAGAGGCCGCCGAAGGCGTTGCCGATGCGACCGAAGCCGGGACGCCCGCGGTAAGGACCGGTCTGCCCATAGCCCGAGATGCGCACCATGATCAGGCGCTCGTTGATGTCCTTCAGCTCGTCCCAGCCGAGCCCCCACCCTTCCAGCGTGCCGGGCTGGAAGTTCTCGACCAGAACGTCGGCCCTGCGCACCAGGTCCTTCAGGATCTCGGCGCCTTCCGGCTTGCGCAGATCGAGCGTCACCGACTTCTTGTTGCGGCACTCCGAGAGCCACGGCAGGGAATCGCCGCATTCCGTGATGCTGCCGAACCGACGCAGCGCATCGCCGATTTTGGGCAGTTCGATCTTGATCACGTCGGCCCCGAACTCTGCGAGCTGGGTCGAGCAGAACGGTCCAGCCAGGAAGCTGGAGACATCGACGACGAGCACCCCGTCAAGCGGCCGGACTCCTCGCGGTTGGACGTTATCGGATTCCATGTCCCTCTCCGTCACGTTTGGCCTCGCCGTCGTTCACGCGGAGACCGCTGTCCGGCGCCCGGCGATCTTCTCCACTGCGGCGAGCACGCGCTGCGCTTGGTACACGATGGGATAGTCGACGAACCGGCCGTCGAGCTGGAACGAGGAGGATCCCTGCGCCTCGGCCTCGGCGAAGGCATCGACCACCCGGCGCGCCTGCTCGACTTCCCTGTCCGAGGGCGTGAAGGCGTCGTTGGCGGGCCCGACCTGGTCGGGATAGATACAGAGCTTGCCCTGGAAGCCCAGCTCGCGCGCCCGCCGCGCCGAGACGCGGAAGCCGTCGGGATCGCGCAGGTCGATATACACCGTGTCGATCGGCGGCTCGAGCCCGGCCGCCCGGGAGGCCAGCACGACGGCGCTCCGGTAGGGCAGCAGCTCCGTCTCCTCGCGGGTCCAGGTCAGCCCCATGTCCAGCGTGAAATCACCCGCGCCGAAGGCAAGCCGGCGCACGCGCGTGCCCGAGGCGGCGATCGCCCCGGCCTTCGCGAGCCCGGCGCCACTCTCCAGGATCGGGATCACGTCGATGGCGCCCTGCCCCAGCCCGCGCTCGCGCTCGAGCTGGGACACGATCCACTCGACGGTCCTGAGTTCGTCGGGAAACTCGATCTTCGGAACGATGATCCCATCGACGCCGTGCGTGACGGCCGCCTGCAGATCGCCGTAGGCGAACTCGGTCCCGAGCCCGTTGATGCGAACGTAGCCAAGGCAGCTCCGCGGCCGGCGCAGGGCCTCCACCACGACCGGCCTCGTCGCGACCTTCTCCGACACGGCGCAGGCGTCCTCGAGATCGAGGATCACGGCATCTGCCCCCAGGGTGAAGGCCTTCTCGACGCGGCGGGGATGGTTCCCCGGCGCGAACAGCAGCGTCCTGAACACGCTCACGGCGACACCTCCCCTGCGACGGCACGCTCCTGTTCTTCCGCGCTGCCGGGGTCGAGCCCGGCCTCGACCAGCCGCTCCTCGCCGTATCCAAGCATCCCGACAAGGATTTCCCGGTTGTGGGCGCCGAGCCGCGGCCCCGTCGCGCGGATCCGGCCCGGGGTCCGCGACAGCTTGCCGACGATGTTCTGCATCCGGAGCGGACCGCCCAACTCCTCGTCCTCCAGGGCGACGATGTTCTCGCGGGCGACGACGTGCTCGTCCTCGACCACCTGCCGCACGTCGTTCACGGGGGCGATCGGCGCCTCGAGGCGCACGAAGCGCTCCATCAGCGTGCTGAAATCGAAGCGGCCGATCGCATTCTGAAGCTCGACGTCCAGCGCGGCGGCGTTCTTCAGCCGCGCCCGGTTGTCGCGGAAGCGGGAATCTTCGACCAATGCCGGGACCTCAAGCGCCGCGCAGATCCGCTCGAAGGTGGATTGGGCGCTGCCGGCCATCGAGAACCAGCGGCCGTCCCTGGTCCTGTAGGTGTTGCGCGGCGCCGTGAAGGGCAGCCTGCTGCCGTTCCTCTGCTGCACGATGCCCAGCTGGTCGAAGTCGACGACCTGGGGACCGAGCAGCGTCAGCAGCGTCTCGTAGATCGCGAGGTCGACCACTTGGCCGCGGCCGGAGCGCCGCTGCTCGTGCAGCGCCACCATCGCGAGATAGGCCGCCATCAACCCCGTCGTCGAGTCCGCGAGGCCGAAGGCCGGCAGCAGCGGCGGACCGTCGGCATGGCCGCTGATATGGGCGTAGCCTGCATAGGCCTCGGCCAACGTGCCGAAGCCGGGCCGTCGGCTGTTTGGTCCGGTCTGGCCGAAGCCGGTGACCCGGACCACGATCAGCCGCGGATTCTCGGCCATCAGGACGTCGGGGCCCAGCCCCCAGCGCTCGAGCGTGCCGGGCCGGTAATTCTCGACGAGGATGTCGACGTCACGTACGAGCCGGCGGACCGCCTCAACGCCGAGCGTCGTCCGCAGGTCGAGGGTGATCGAGCGCTTTCCGCGATTGACGACCTTGTAGTAGAGGCCAACGCCGTCCTTGTCGTTACCCCAGTAGCGGACTTCGTCGCCGCGGCCGGGCTGCTCGACCTTGATCACATCCGCTCCGAAGTCCGCCAGGAACATCGAGCAGAGCGGGGCCGCCAGGAAATTCGAGATGTCGAGGACACGCACGTCCTCAAGGGCCCTAGGCGGGCTCTCCCCGTCTTTCATGATCTCTCCCATTCGGTTCCTGGCGCAGCCGCCCTGTCCGTTCAGGACCAGCATGCCGTGCGGGCGCGCTGTCGTTTGCCGGATGTCTTATTGTCGACAATACGACGCTCAGTCTGGAATACAACTACTCTTCCGTTATATGGATGATCTGTGTGACGAACATTCGGCTGGGAGCCGGTCGGCTGTCCGTGGCTGCGCCAGCCGATGAAGTGCTGGCCGTGGCCGCAGCCGCCCTCGAAACGCGGCCGCCATCCTGGGCTCACGGCTGCAGGGATCCACGATCCGGACGGGAGAGGACGGCCCGCGGCGGCCATGGCGGGTGATAGGTCGGCGCCGCCGTGGGGCATGCTCCATTGCCCCAGGCACAGCATCACGGCCCGGCCGCGGCCGCGCCTGTCCCGACGGGCTCCGTCACGTCAGTCGCACCAGCAGCAACGAGAGCCCGGGAATCAGGTGAGGACCGCGAGCCGGAACGGGCCGGCAAGCCGGTACGGGGGACGCCGCGGAGGATGGCGCCGGTCGCTGGGACGCGGATGCCGGGCCCTGCCTCAGCTCGACCGCGCGCCGCCTGCCTCCACCCCGCCGCCCAGCACCTTGTAGAGCGTAACGAGGCTGCCCAGCTGCGAAAGCCGCGCGGTGATCAGCCTCTGCTGCGCGGCATATAGCGAACGCTGCGAATCCAGTACGTTCAGGAAGCTGTCGAGACCCCGGTTGTAGCGGAGCTGCGAGAGGTCGTAGCTTTCCTGGGCGGCCGCGGCGAGAGCTCCCTGGGCCGCGAGCTGCTGCCCGAAGGTCCCCTGGGCCGCCAGCGCGTCCGCGACCTCGCGGAAGGCCGTCTGGATGGAGCGTTCGTAGCGCGCCACCGCGATCTCCCGCTGCACCTTGGCGCCGGCGAGGTTCGCCTCTCTGCGGCCATTGTCGAAGATCGGCAGCGAGATCTGGGGAATGAAGCTCCAGGCACCGGTCCCGGCATCGAACAGGCCCGCGAGTGAGCTGCTCGCCGTGCCCGCCGCCGCCTTCAGCCCGATGGACGGGAAGAAGGCCGCCCGGGCCGCGCCGATGCTGGCATTGGCGGCGCGCAGGTCGAATTCCGCCCCCAGGATGTCAGGGCGCCGCTGCAGCAGGTCCGAAGGCAGGCCGGCCGGCAGATCCGCGACGAAATCCCCGGTCCCCAGCGACGGCGCGCCGTCCAGCATAGCCTCGTCGACCGGCGCGCCGACCAGCAGGGCCAGGGCGTTCTTGTCCTGGGCGATCTGCCGGACATAGGCCGCGCGGTTGGCCCGCGCTGTCTCGACCGCGGTCTGCGCCTGCACGACGTCGAGACGGTTGCCGACGCCGCGCTCGAAGCTGCCGGAGATCAGCTCGTAGGACTGCTGCTGGGTGCGCAGCGTATCCTCGGTCAGGCGCAGCAGTTCCTTGTCCGCCAGCAGGGTCAGATAGGCGTTCGCCACCTCGGCGATCAGCGCGATGCGGCTCGCGACATGGGCCTGCTCGGTCGCGAGATAGCTTTCGAGCGCCTGCTCCTCGAGGCTCCGCACGCGGCCGAACAGGTCCAGCTCGAAGGCCGTGATGCCGACGCTGAGCTCGGCCTGGGTGGTCGTCGAGGCCCGCCCGGACGGGCTGACGCTCGCAGGCGTGCGCTGGCGGGCTAGGCTGCCGCCGGCATCGACCGTGGGCAGCCGGTCGGCCCGCTGGATCCGGTAGGTGGCCCGGGCCAGCTCGACGTTGAGGGTCGCAACCCGGAGGTCGCGGTTGTTCTCGAGCGCCGTCGCAATCAGCGCGCGGAGCTGCGGCGAGCGGAAGAACTCCTGCCAGCCGAGATCCGCGAGCGACGGTCCGGCCTCGGCGCGCAACGCGGCGGAGGCCAGATAAGCCGGGCCGCCGGGCCACGATTCCGGAACCGGAGCACCGGGCCGGACATGGTCCGGCACCAGCGAGCAGCCGCCCAGCACAAGGGCGGCCGAGAGCGATGCGCCTAGTAGGTTTCTCATCATCAATCCGCCATGCGATCGCTTCATTCGGCGCCGGCCATGCCGGGCTCGCCCCGGGGACCGGCCTCGGCCTTGCGGGCGAAGCGCCGCACGATGACCAGGAAGAAGAGGGGCACGAAGAAGATGGCCAGAACGGTGGCCGAGATCATCCCGCCCATGACGCCGACGCCGATCGCGTTCTGGCTGCCCGATCCCGCGCCCGTGCTGATCGCCAGCGGCAGCACGCCCAGGATGAAGGCCAGGGACGTCATCACGATCGGCCGCAGCCGCTGCCGGCACGCCTCGACCGTCGCCTCCGTCAGGCTCATCCCCTTCTCGTAGAGGTCTTTCGCGAACTCCACGATCAGGATCGCGTTCTTCGCCGAGAGGCCGATGGTCGTGAGCAGGCCGACCTGGAAGTAGACGTCATTTGGCAGGCCGCGGAGCTGAGCCGCGATCACCGCGCCGATGATGCCGAGCGGCACCACCAGGATCACCGAGACCGGCACCGTCCAGCTCTCGTAGAGCGCGGCGAGGCTGAGGAAGACCACCAGGATCGACAGGGCGTAGAGCAGCGGCGCCTGCGATCCCGCAAGCCGCTCCTCGTAGGACAGGCCCTGCCATTCGTAGCCGATGCCGGCCGGGAGTTGGCTGGCCAGCTCCTCCATCACGGCCATGGCCTGTCCGGAGCTGACGCCCGTCGCCGCCTGCCCCTGGATGTTCACGGAGGAGACGCCGTTGAAGCGCTCCAGCCGCGGCGAGCCGTAGTCCCAGCGGCTCGTCGCGAAGGTCGAGAACGGCACCATCTCGCCGTCGGCGTTCCGGACCTGCCAGCGGTCCAGGTCCGATGGAAGCATGCGGAAGGGCGCGTCGGCCTGCAGGTAGACCCGCTTCACCCGGCCGCCCTCGACGAAGTCGTTGACGTAGGCCGAGCCCCAGGCGGCGGTCAGCGTCGTGTTGATGTCCGCCAGGGACAGGCCCAGCGCGCTCGCCTTCGTCCTGTCGATCTCGACGCGGAGCTGCGGCGTGTCGTCGAGCCCGTTCGGGCGCACCGCGGCCAGGGCGGGATTGCGCGCCGCCATGCCGAGGAGCTGGTTGCGCGCCTCGATCAGCTTCTGGTGGCCCAGGCCGGACCGGTCGACGAGCTGGAAGTCGAATCCCGTCGCGTTGCCGAGCTCGATGATGGCGGGCGGCGTGAAGGCGAAGACGGTCGCGTCCCGGATCCGAGACAGCGCCGCCATGGCGCGGCCGGCGATCGCCGTGACGGCGCCCTCCTCGCTGCCCCGCTCCTCCCAGTCCTTCAGGCTCAGGAAGGCCATGCCGGAGTTCTGCCCGCGGCCGCTGAAGCTGAAGCCCACGACCGAGAAGATCCCCTTTACGTAGTCCTTCTGGCCCTCGAGGAAATGTGTCTCGACGGCGCTCATGGCCCCGCGGCTGCGCTCGAGCGTGGCGCCCGGCGGCAGGGACATCTGCGCGATCAGGATGCCCTGGTCCTCGTTCGGCAGGAACGCGGTGGGCACGCGCATGAACAGCACGCCGAGCCCCGCGCAGATCAGGACATAGAGAAGCAGGTACCGCTTGCCGCGCGCCAGGATGTGCCGCACGCCGCGCTGGTATCCGGCATTGGAGCGGTCGAAGGTGCGGTTGAACCAGCCGAAGAATCCGCGGCGCGGATGATAGCCGTCGCTGGACCTGAGGATGGTTGCGCAGAGGGCCGGCGTCAGCACGACGGCGACCACGACCGACAGCACCATGGCCGAGACGACCGTCAGCGAGAACTGCCGGTAGATCGAGCCCGTCGAGCCTCCGAAGAACGCCATGGGCACGAAGACCGCCGAGAGGACCAGGGCGATGCCCACCAGCGCGCCTGTGATCTGGTCCATGGACCTGCGGGTGGCCTCGCCCGGGGACAGCCCCTCCTCCTCCATCACGCGCTCGACGTTCTCGACGACCACGATGGCGTCGTCGACCAGCAGTCCGATCGCAAGGACCATGGCGAACATGGTCAGGGTGTTGATCGTGAAGCCGAAGGCGGCGAGGACGCCGAAGGTGCCCAGCAGGACCACCGGCACTGCGATCGTGGGGATGATCGTCGCCCGGAAGCTCTGCAGGAACAGGTACATGATGAAGAAGACGAGGACGACCGCCTCGACCAGCGTGTGCAGCACGCCCTCGATCGAGAGCTTCACGAACGGCGTCGTGTCATAGGGATAGACGACCTCGAGCCCGGCCGGGAAAAAGGCCGAAAGCTCCGCCACCCGCGCCCGGACGGCCTCGGCCGTGTCGAGGGCATTCGCGCCCGTGGCGAGGCTGATGCCCAGGCCCGAGGCGGGCTTTCCGTTGTAACGTGCGACGACCGCGGCGTTCTCGGAGCCCACCTCGATGCGCGCGACGTCGCGCAGGAGGACGCGCGAGCCGTCGCCGTTGACGCGCACGAGGATCTCGCCGAACTGCGCCGGCGTCTCGAGCCGGGTCTGCGCGATGATGCTGGCGTTGAGCTGCTGGCCCGGGACCGCCGGCGCGCCGCCGAGCTGGCCTGCCGACACCTCGGCGTTCTGGGCCTTGATCGCGGCGACGATGTCGGTCGTCGCCAGGCCGTAGCTGATGAGCTTGTCGGGATCCAGCCAGACGCGCATCGCGTGCTGGGCGCCGAAGGCCGTCACCGTGCCGACGCCGGTGACGCGGCTTATCGGGTCCTGGACATTGGAGGCTACGAAGTCCGCGATGTCGTCCTCGTCCAGGCGGCCGTCGGACGAGATGAACCCCATCACCATCAGGAAGGTGTTGTTGCCCTTGGCGACCTGGACGCCTTGCTGCTGCACCTCCTGCGGCAGGCGCGGCATGGCGAGCTGCAGCTTGTTCTGGACCTGCACCTGCGCGATGTCGGGATCCGCCTTCGGATCGAAGGTCAGCGTGATCTGCGCGTTGCCCGAGCCGTCGCTGTTCGACGACATGTAGCGCAGGTGGTCCAGGCCGTTGAGCTGCTGCTCGATGACCTGGGTCACGGTGCTTTCGAGCGTCTGGGCCGAGGCGCCAGGATAGGTCGCGCTGATGCGGATCGAGGGCGGCGCCAGCGAGGGATACTGCTCGACCGGCAGGGAAAGGATCGAGAGCAGTCCCGCCAGCATGATGCCGAGCGCGATGACCCAGGCGAAGACGGGCCTGTCGATGAAGAATCTCGCCATGATGGAGGGGCGCTCCTAGTTGGCCGCGGAAGCTGCGGCGGGGGCCTCGGCCAGCCCGACCGGCTTGCCGGCATCGAGCGCGACGGCGTTGACCCGGGCTCCCGGCGCGACCTTCTGGATGCCTTCGACGACGACCCGGTCGGCTGGCGCGATGCCGTCGGTTACCAGCCACTTGTCGCCGATGGCCCGCTCGGCGCGGACGACCTTCTGCGAGACGACCTGGTCGGGTCCCACGGTCCACACGAAGGCGCTGCCATCGGGCCTTCGGACCAACGACTGCTGCGGCACCATGTAGACGCCGTCGAGGCTGCCCCAGGTGACCCTGGCGCGCACAAATAGGCCGGGAAGCAGCTCCTCGGCCGGATTGGGGAAGAGCGCCCGCAGGCGGACCGAGCCCGTGGATTCCTCGACGTTGACCTCGGAGAACTGCAGTTCGCCCTGCTGGGCCACGGGCGCTCCGTCGTCGCCGATCAGCGACACCGGCCTGCCGTCGGCGCCACCCTTCCCCGCGGTCGCGAGACCGCGGCGAAGGCGCAGCAGCTCGGCGCTGGACTGGGTGACGTCGACATAGATCGGATCGAGCTGGGTAACGGTCGCGAGCGCCTGCACCTGATTCGCCGTGACCAGCGCGCCCTCGGTGACCACGGACCGGCCGATGCGCCCCGAGATCGGCGAGAGCACCCGGGTGTATTCGAGGTTGATCTGGGCCGTCCTGACCGCGGCCTTGGCCGCGGCCACCGAGGCCTCGTTCTCGAGCAGGGTGGCGGCGATGTCGTCGTAGTCCTGCTGGCTGACCGCCCGGCTGGCCACGAGGTCCCGGTACCGCGCTGCCTTGGTGCGCGACGAGTTGACAGCCGCCTGGGCCCTGGCCAGCTCGGCCTTGGCGGTCTCCAGGGCGGCCTCGTAGGGTGCCGGATCGACCTGGTAGAGCTGCTGGCCAGCCTGCACCATGCTGCCCTCCTCGAAGAGGCGCTTGCGGATGATGCCGTTGACCTGCGGCCTGACCTCGGCCTGCCGGAACGCGGCCGTCCTTCCCGTGAGCTCGGTGGTCACGTCGACGGTCTGCGGCTGCAGGGTCACGACGCCGACCTCGGGCGGCGGGCGCTGCGGGCCCTGCTGGGCCGTGGCGTCGATGCCGTCGCACCCGGTCGCGAGCGCGAGCGCGGCACCGAGAACTGTTGTATGAACGACAAAACCGAGGCCGCGCATTGCAGCTCCATACCGTGTCTATTCCTGAGGAGCCCGACGTCCAGGCACCACGCCCCCGAGGGCAGCTTCCGGCAGCTGGGCTGCCATCGGTGCATCGACGCCGAACTGTACTGTATGATACAGTACAGTTCGACACTGCAAAGCACAAAAATTTCTTCGACGAAATTTCGGGGGAGCGATGACCACCCACGACGGCGGAACGGGCCTATGCCGGCCGCGCGGCGACGCCCGCCGCAGGGCCCTGCTGGACGCGGCATGGAAGCTGTTCTTGGACAAGGGCTACGAGCGCACGACGCTGGGCGACATCATCGCGCTGGCCGGGGGCTCGCGCTCTACCCTCTACGAGGCGTTCGGTGACAAGGATGGCCTGTTCGAGACCGTGATCGGCACCCAGTGCGAGGAATTCCTGGACCGCCTGCGGCAGGTGCCGCTGAGCGACGCGGATCCCGAGGTCGCGCTGACCGGGTTCGCAACCCGCTTCGCGGAGGAGCTGTTCTCGGATGTCAGCCCCAAGCTCATGCGGCTGATGATCGCCAGCGGCGATCAGTTCCCGCGCGTGCGGGACGCATTCATCGACGGGGTGCCGCGCGCGGTCCGCGCCATCCTGGCCGAGTACCTGCGCGAGGCGGACGGCCGCGGGCAGCTCCACGTGAAGGATCCCGAGGCCGCCGCGTCGGCCTTCGTCGCGCTGCTGCAAGGCGAGCGGTTCATCCGGATCCTGCTGCACCCCGCCGACCTGCCGGGCCCGGACGAGATCCGCAGGCATGTCGCCGATGTCGTCCGGATATTCCTGGACGGGGTCCGCTGACCCCTCGCCGACGGACCGCGGGGCGGAGCTATTCCGCGGGGACCCCGACGCGCTGCTCGGAGCGTCGCTCGATCTGGAGCACCACCGAGACCGTATGGGCGATCAGGGCGACGCCGCCTGCCAGCACCGCGCCCAGCAGCATGGTGGCCGAGCGGCCGGTGTCGATCCACAGCAGGATCCCCGCCAGCAGCAGGCCCGAGACGGACGCCGCCGACAGCAGATATCCCAGGAGCCGGTCCGACGCCCGGCTGTGCCGGAGATCCGCCGCATAGGCCTTCGCGGTATGCACGAGCATGGCTCTCTCCCTGGTCCGTGTTTCCGGACCGGCGAGCCTACACGGAGCGCCCTGCGCGGGACACCTGCCCTTCCGCCTGTCACCCCGATGACTCAATGTCTGCCGCACTGCGGAGGTCGGCAGGCTGGGGCCGGGAACAGGCCTGCCGGTCTGGCCCGGTTCAGGCCTGCTTGGCCTGAATGATGCCGCGCCGGATCGCGCGGGTGCGCGTGAACAGATCCTCCAGCACGTCGCCCTCGCCCCAGCGGATGGCGCGCTGGAGCATGGTCAGGTCCTCGGTGAAGCGCTGGATGATCTCCAGCACCGCCTCGCGGTTGTTCAGGAAGATGTCGCGCCACATCTCCGGATCGGAGGCCGCGATCCGGGTGAAGTCGCGGAAGCCGCCGGCCGAGAACTTGATCACCTCGGACTGGGTCGAGGCCTCCAGGTCGGTCGCCGTGCCCACGATGGTGTAGGCGATCAGGTGCGGCAGGTGGGAGGTGATCGCCAGCACCCGGTCGTGATGGGAGGCCTCCATCATCTCGACATTGGAGCCGACGCGCGTCCAGAGCTCGGCCACCCTCCGGACTGCCTCGGCATTGGTGCCCGCCGGCGGCGTCAGGATGCACCAGCGCCCCTCGAACAGCTCGGCGAAGCCGGATTCCGGACCCGAATGCTCGGTCCCCGCGACGGGATGGCCGGGCACCAGGTGCACGCCGTCCGGCAGGTGAGGCCCGACATCCCGGAGCACCGCCTGCTTCACCGAGCCCACATCGGTCACGACGGCGCCCGCGCGCAGTCGCGGCGCGATCGCTGCGGCGATATCGGCGTAGGTGCCGACCGGTGTGCAGAGCACGACCAGGTCGGCATCCTCGACGATCGCCGCGCTGTCCGTCGAGGCACGCTCGACCAGGCCGAGCTCCAGCGCCTTGTCGCAGGTCGTCTGGCTGCGCGCGCTGCACACGATCTCCCGGACCAGCCCATGCCGGCGTGCCGCACGGGCGAGCGACGATCCGATCAGCCCGATGCCGACGAGCGCCATGCGCTCGAACAGCGGGGCCGTCGGTGCTGGCGTGCCCGTCACCGCCTCAGCCCTTCAGGAAGGAGGAGAGGGCCGCCACCACCTCGCGCATCTCGGCCTCGGTGCCGATGGTGATGCGCAGGCAGTCGGGCAGGCCGTAGGCCCCCATCTGGCGGACCAGGATGCCGCGCGCCTTCAGATAACGGCGCGCCGCCTCGGCCGGGTCGTTGTGCCCCGCCGCGCCGGCGAAGCTGACCAGCAGGAAGTTGGTGACGCTGGGATGGACCTTCAGGCCCAGGCGCTCGAGCTCCTGCCGGGTCCATTCCCGCCAGGTCTCGTTGTGGGCGCGCGAGCGCGCTACGAAGTCCTGGTCGTGGAGCGCCGCAAGCCCCGCGAGCTGTGCGGCGCTGCTGACGTTGAAGGGGCCGCGCACCCGGTTCAGGACATCGGCGACCGCGGCGGGGCAGTAGGCCCAGCCCAGGCGCACCGAGCCGAGCGCGTAGATCTTCGAGAAGGTGCGGGTGACGACCACGTTGGGCGCCCGGTCCACGAGGCCGAGGCCCGAATCGTAGTCCTCGCGCTCGATGTACTCGGCATAGGCCGCATCGATCACCAGCAGGACGTCCGGCGGCAGCCCGGCGTGCAGCCGCTCGACCTCGGCCGCCGGCAGGTAGCTGCCCGTCGGATTGTTGGGATTGGCCAGGAAGACCAGCCGGGTCCGGGGCGTCACCGCGGCAAGCATCGCATCGACATCGGTGCACAGATCGCGCTCGGGCGCGGCCACCGGGGTCGCGCCGACCGACTTGGCCGAGATCGGGTACATCAGGAACCCGTGCCGGCTGTACAGCACCTCGTCCCCCGGACCCGCATAGGAGCGAACCAGAAGGCCAATCAGCTCGTCCGAGCCGGCGCCGCACACGATCTGCGAGGCATCGATGCCATGGAGCCCGGCCAGCGCCTCGCGCAGGGCGGTCGAGCCGCCGTCGGGATAGCGGTGGATCTCGGCGGCGCCGGCCAGGTAGGCCTCGACGGCCTTGGGGCTGGGACCCAGGGCGCCCTCGTTGGAGGCGAGCCGGATCACGCGGCCGGTGCCGGGGGCATGCGCCTCGCCGCCGACATAGGCGGCGATCTCCAGGATGCCGGGACGCGGAACGGGGGCGGTGGCCGGGGCGGACATGGACTGATCTCGGCTGAAGGGATCGGAAGGTGGAGGGTCAGTGCTTGCTGCCGAGCGGCAGCGGGACGGCGTAGCCGCCGATCGGGGTGGCGCGCGACAGCGCGCCGCCCAGCACCTTGGCGAGAGCCGCCAGGCGCGGGTCCTTCTTGTCGATGAAGCCGGCGACCTCGGCCATGTGCAGCGACGCCTCGCCGGACCGGGCCAGCCAGCTTCGCAGGCCGAGGCAGGACATCCCCGACGCCTCCAGCACCTCCTTCAGCCGTCCGCGGCTCACGTCGCCGACGAGCTCCAGCCCCAGGAGGGTCCGGTCGTCGCCGGTGGGCTCGTGCGGGATCGCGGCCAGCGCCAGCAGGTCAGGAGCGCCGCCCGGGGTCGGGTCATGGGGATGGAACGGCAGGCGGGCGACCACGTGCGGCATCTTCGGATCGGCCGACATCAGGAAGCGCCACCAGGGATCCGGGTCCTCATCCTCGGGGAAGGGAACGACGGCCACGGTCGCCGACCCGTCGGAGACGGCGCGCAGCGCCGCGGCCGGCGAGTTCACCGCGATCAGGGGCGTCGACCCGCCGAAATGCTCGCGCGTCACGTCCCAGGCACCGTCGAGCTCGCCGCGCACATGGACGGCCACCGCGAAGGGCCCCTCGAGCCGCGAATGGGCCGAGAACATCTCGCGCCAGATCTGGACAAGCGCCACCGTCGGGAAGGGGCCGGCATGGCGCGACACCAGCCGGCGCAGGATCATCGCCTCGCGCGCAGGGCGCAGCGGCCGCGGCCCGTCCAGCTCGGCGATACGCCCGTACACCTCGCCCCGCCGCATCAGCAGATCGTGAATCGCGTCGTCGATCTCGTCCACCTCGCGGCGCAACTCGTCGAGCTTCTGCTTGGTGCCGACCATGATCTCACGGGGGGACGGGACGCGGGGGCACGTCGGTGGCGCCCCGGACGGATAGTAGTAGTCGCGCCAGGGGGGGAAATCAAACTCTTCGGAGCGGAGCCGAGCGGCACCAAGGCCAGTGCGGCGCGGCCCTGCGGCAAGAAAGCGTTGACACCTCGGACCACGCGTCCATAGCTATGCGACCCCATACATGCCATTCCGGATCTGCGAGCAGCGATGACGGCGTCCCTTCCCGTCCGGCCCGGCGGCGGCGCCATCGACACCGCGACGCTGCCCGGCCATCGCGTCGAACTCGGGCGCGACACCCCGATGCGGCTGGACTGCGGCGTGGAGCTGGGGCCCTTCACCGTCGCCTACAGCACCTACGGCACCCTGAACGCCCAGCGCTCCAACGCCGTGCTGGTGTGCCACGCCCTGACCGGCGACCACTACGTCGCCGAGCAGCACCCCGTCACCGGCAAGCCCGGATGGTGGGAGCTCATGGTGGGCCCCGGCAGGCCGGTCGACACCGACCGGTTCTTCGTGATCTGCGCGAACGTGCTGGGCGGATGCATGGGCACGACGGGCCCGGCCGAGCGAGACCCGGCAACCGGCCGGCCCTACGGGCTGTCCTTCCCGGTGATCACCATCGGCGACATGGTGCGCGCGCAGGCGCTGCTGCTCGACCATCTCGGGATCGGGCAGCTCTTCTGCGTGATCGGCGGCTCCATGGGCGGCATGCAGGTTCTGGAATGGGCGGCGAGCTACCCGGAACGGGTCTTCGCCGCGATCCCCATCGCGACCGCCGCCCGCCACTCCGCGCAGAACATCGCCTTCCACGAGGTCGGCCGCCAGGCGATCATGGCCGATCCGGACTGGGCCGCCGGCAACTACCTGGAGAAAGGTCTGCGACCCCACCGCGGGCTGGCCGTCGCCCGGATGGCGGCGCACATCACCTACCTGTCCGAGCCCGCGCTGCACCGCAAGTTCGGGCGCAACCTCCAGAACCGGCAGACCGTCACCTACGGCTTCGACGCCGACTTCCAGGTCGAGAGCTACCTGCGCCACCAGGGGATCAGCTTCGTCGAGCGGTTCGACGCCAACTCGTACCTCTACATCACCCGGGCCATGGACTATTTCGACCTGGCGGCGGAGCACGGCGGCATCCTGGCCAACGCCTTCCGCCACCGCGGCGGACCGCCGCCGGTCCGCTTCTGCCTCGTGTCCTTCTCCTCGGACTGGCTGTTCCCCACGGCCGAGAGCCGGGCCATCGTCCATGCGCTGAACGCGGTCGCAGCGAATGTCAGCTTCGTGGAGGTTGAGACGGACAAGGGCCACGACGCCTTCCTGCTGGACGAGCCCGAGCTGCACCAAGTCCTGCGCGGCTTCATCGAGGGCTGCGCCGAGCATCGCGGCCTCGGGCGCAGCGATGGGCGCGAGGGCCCGGAGGGCCGCCGGTGACGGCCGTCATGGACGCGCGGACCGGCGAGGGCGCAGCGCAGGGGCACGGTGCGATCCGGCCCGACCTGCGGCTCGTCGCCGAGATGGTCACGCCGGGATCGCGGGTTCTGGATGTCGGCTGCGGCGACGGCGCGCTGCTCCACCACCTCGTCCATGAGCGGCAGGTCGACGGCCGCGGCATCGAGCTGAGCATGGACGGCGTGCGCCAATGCGTCAGCCAGGGGCTTTCGGTGATCCAGGGCGACGCCGAGGCCGACCTTGCGGACTATCCCGACGACTCCTTCGACTTCGTCGTGCTCAGCCAGACCCTGCAGGCGATGCGCGACCCGCGGCGCGTGCTGCTCGAGCTTGTCCGCATCGGGCGGCATGCGGTGGTCTCGCTGCCAAACTTCGGCTATTGGCGCGTGCGCATGAGCCTGCTGTGGGGCGGCCGGATGCCGGTCACCAAGCGGCTCGGCTATGCCTGGTGGGAGACGCCGAACATCCACCTGTGCACGATCCGGGACTTCCTTGACCTCTGCGCCGACGTGGGCGTGCGCATCGACCGCACCGTGATCCTCGGGCGGCACGACCGCCCGACCCGGGCGCATCCGGCGTTGAACAACCTGATCGGCGAGCAGGGCATCTTCCTGCTGAGCCGCAAGTAGCGGCGCCCGTAGCGCCCCTCCGCCCCACGCTCGGGAGCCTCGGGCCGTTCCGGCTGTTGGTCAGGGGACGACCAACCGCGACGGAGCCCGTCCCATGCGCCGGCATCTGCCCTGCGCCCTGCTGATTCCGCTGCTGGCCGCCCCGCTGGCTGTACCGCTGGCCGTCCCGGCGCTGGCCCAGGGTCCGTCGGCCCCGGCCCGCTCGCCGGGCTCGGGCGGCAGCCTCACGCAGCCGCTGCCCCATGAATCCGCACCGGCCGCCCAGGCGCCGGTTCCACCAGCCGGAACGCCGGGCGCCACGCCGGACGAGGCCGTCCCGACGGCGCCCGGCCCGACGAACGGCACCACGCCCACGGCCGACCGGGGTCCGCCCGGCTTCGGCCGCATGCCCGACGACGCCGCGGCGAGCCTGATCCCCGAGCCGGATTCGAGCGAGGTCCAGCCGAGGCCGGTTCCGACCCCGGGCGGC
This sequence comes from Arenibaculum pallidiluteum, assembly GCF_017355985.1. GTDB lineage: Bacteria > Pseudomonadota > Alphaproteobacteria > Azospirillales > Azospirillaceae > Arenibaculum > Arenibaculum pallidiluteum. Next base: position 99,966 of record NZ_JAFIQU010000011.1, on the reverse strand, counting down.
GGACCCGGACGCGACCCCGCGGCGCCGGGCGACACGACCGGCCCGGCGCCACGCTGAGGGGCTGCGCGGGGTTCAGCGCGGCTTCGGTTCCGGGGGCCGTGCCAGGGCGGCGGCCGGCTCGGGGAAGCCGGCCTCGCGGGCGGCCCCGGGCAGCGGAACCAGCACGCGGCGCCGGTGCACGACCCGCACGGGCCGGCGCGGCACGCCGGCATAGAGCTGCTTGCTGGCCTCGACGATGTTCACGCCGCTGAAGGCCTTGAACCAGCGGTCGCCGGCCTCCTCCCAGGCGGGGGCCGAGCCGAGCAGCACGCGCCCGCGGAAGGGCGGAACGTAGAGGGCGCGGCCAGTGCGCTCGGGCACGAACATGTTCTCGCGCAGCAGGTGCTTGAGCTGCGAGGGCGAATAGGGCGAGCCGTGCCCGAAGGGCGTGCGGTCGACGCGCGCCCAGATTCCCCGGCGGTTCGGAACCACCACCAGCAGGCGGCCGCCGCCCGCGAGCACGCGCCAGATCTCGCGCATCATGGGGCGCAGGTGCTCGGTGGATTCGAGCCCGTGCACCACCAGAACCCGGTCGACCGACATATCCGGCAGCGGCAGCTCGGATTCCTCGGCGAGGCAGGTGGCGCTCGGTCCCTCCGGCGGCCAGAACTCGACCCCCTGGGAGGCGGGCATCACGGCGATCACCCGCTCGGCTTCGCCGCGGAAGGGCCGCAGATAGGGCGTCGCATAGCCGAGGCCCAGCACGATCTGGCCGCGCAGGTCGGGCCAGAACTCGCGGATGCGCCGGCGGATCATGCGCCGGGCAACCAGCCCCAGGCCGGTGTCGTAGAACTCGCGGAGATCGATGGCGTCGCGAAACATGGCGCGGCAAGCCTATCACGAATGAGGTGCGGATGAAGCCCCGCGGCACTTGGCCGGGCGCCGGCCTTGGGATAGCTTCCGGCCATGCAGATCGAGATCGTTCCGGTCCTGTCGGACAACTACGTCTACCTGATCCGCGACGAGAGCAGCGGCGCGGTCGGCATCGTCGATCCCGGCGAGGCTGGGCCGGTCGAGGCCGCCCTGGCGCGGCTGGGCTGGACGCCAACCCATATCCTGAACACCCACCATCACGGCGACCATACCGCCGGGAACGCGGCGCTCAAGGGCCGCTTCGGCTGTACCCTGGTCGGTCCGCGGGCCGAGACCACGCGAATCCCGGACATGGACGTGACGCTCGGCGACGAGGAGGTCTGGCGCTTCGGGGACCAGGATGTCCGCTTCCTGCACGTCCCCGGCCACACCCGCGGCCACGGCGCGTTCTGGTTCGAGGAGAGCGGCCATCTGTTCAGCGGCGACGCGCTGTTCGCCATGGGCTGCGGCCGGCTCTTCGAGGGGACGCCCGCCGAGATGTGGGCCTCGCTCCTGAAGATGCGGGACCTGCCTGCCGACACGCAGGTCTGGTGCGGCCACGAATACACGCTGTCCAACGCCCGCTTCGCCGCCGACCTGCTGCCGGGCGATCCCGCCGTCGCGGCGCGCCTGCACGAGACCTCGGCGCAGCGTGATCAGGGGCGCCCCACCCTGCCCACCACCATCGGCCGGGAGAGGCTGAGCAATCCCTTCCTGCGCGCGGACGAGGCGTCGGTGCAGGAGGCGGTCGGGATGCGAGGCTCCGACCCCGTTGCGGTCTTCGCCGAGATCCGCCGGCGCAAAGACACGTTCCGCTGACCGAGACAATCCTGGGAGCGCCATGATGAAGCTGCGTTACAGCAAGACCTCGCCCTATGTCCGCAAGGTCCTGATGGTGATGATCGAGAAGGGCCTGCAGGGGCGGATCGAGCTGGTGCCGACCGATGCCTGGAGCCCCGAGACGGACCTGCCCAACCAGAACCCGCTCGGCAAGGTTCCGACGCTGGTGCTCGAGGATGGTACCGCGCTCTACGACAGCCCGGTGATCTGCGAGTATCTCGATTCCCTCGGCGGCGGGTCCACCCTGTTCCCGCCGGCGGGCCCTGCCCGCTGGAGCGCCCTGAAGCTGCAGGCCCTGGCCGACGGACTGTGCGACGCGGCCATCTCCCGCCGGCTGGAGCTGGCCCGCCCGGAGGGCGAGCGGTCGCAGAAATGGGCCGACCGCCAGCGCGCCGCCATGGAGCGCGCGGTCGCCGCGATGGAAGCCGAGCTGCCCGCGCTTTCGGGCCCCGTCACCATCGGCTCGCTGGCGGTGCTGGCGACGCTGGGCTACCTGGACTTCCGCTGGTCTTCCGAGGACTGGCGCGCCCGTGCGCCGGGCGTCGCCCGCTGGTTCGCCGAGGCCTCCTCGCGCGAGAGCTTCCTTGCAACGGAGCCACCGAAATGAGCGGTCCCGCTCCCGACGCCACGATGACGGCCCGACAGGTGATCGACCTCCTGGGCCTGCAGCCGCATCCCGAGGGGGGCTACTTCGCCGAGTCCTACCGCGACACGCCGCAGGACGGCGGCCGCGGTGCCTGCACGGCCATCTACTTCCTGCTCGGGGCCGGGGACGTCTCGGCTTGGCACCGCGTCGATGCGGCTGAAATCTGGCACTGGTACGCCGGCGCGCCGCTGGCGCTGACGATCTCGCCCGACGGGCACGACACCCGGACCGTCCAGCTCGGCACCGGGCTGGCACAGGGCCAGCGGCCCCAGGCCGTGGTGCCCGCGGACGCTTGGCAGACGGCCGTATCCCTGGGTGACTGGACGCTGGTCGGCTGCACGGTCGCCCCCGCCTTCCGCTTCGAAGGATTCGAGCTGGCGCCGCCCGGCTGGCACCCGACGCCGCGGAGCTGACGGCCTCTCACGGAACGGACCCAATGTCGCTTCCCAAATCATCCCGGTCTCCCTGGTCGCGCCTGAACGAGGTGCGCCAGGCCCGCATCGCCCCGGCGGGCCGCGTCTCCGGCGAGATCGTGCTGCCCGGCAGCAAGAGCGTCACCAACCGCGCGCTTCTGCTCGCCGGCGCGGCGAAGGGGGAAAGCCGCCTCACGGGGCTCCTGCGCAGCGATGATTCCTACTGGTGCGTGAACCTGCTGCGCCAGTGCGGGGTGGACGCCTCCTTCGACGGGGAGGAGCTGCGCATCGGCGGCTCCGGCGGGTGGCGCTCGGCCTCCGAGCCGCTCTATATCGGCTCGGCCGGAACCATCGCGCGCTTCCTGCCGGGGCTGCTGTGCGCAGCCAGCGGAAACTGGGAGGTCCATGCCAGCGAGCAGCTCTCGCGCCGTCCTCTGGCGCCGCTGATCGAGGCGCTGCGCACGCTCGGCGGCGCGATCGAACCCGTCGAGGAGGCGGGACGCCTGCCGCTGCGCATCGAGGGGCCGAGCCTGCGGGGCGGCACCGTGCGCATGTCCGGCGCCCTGTCGAGCCAGTTCATCAGCGGCGTCCTTCTGGCGGCGCCGCTCGCCGCGCAGGGCGCGACGGTCGAGATCGTCGACGAGATCGTGCAGCAGGACTACGTGGCGATCACCATCGACATGATGCGAGCCTTCGGCGCGCAGGTCGAGGTCGACGCGGCGTTCCGCCGCTTCCGGGTCGAGCCCGGCGCCTATCGCGGGCGCGCCCTGGCCATCGAGGCCGACGCGTCGACCGCGACCTACTTCCTTGCGCTCGCCGCGCTGAAGGGCGGGCCGCTGACGGTCCTGAACCTGGACCCGGGTACGCTGCAGCCCGACATTCGCTTCATCGACGTGCTCCGGCAGATGGGCTGCCGGATCGAGACGCAGGGGCGCGGCGTCACGGTCGCGGCGCCGGAGCGGCTCCGGGGCGGCTTCACCCTGGACATGCGGCCCATGTCGGACGCGACGCTGACCGTCGCAGCCATGGCGCCCTTCGCCGACGGGCCGATCTCCATCCGCGGGGTCGAGCACATCCGCGCCCACGAATCCGACCGTATCTCGGTGATGGTCCAGGCGCTCCGCGCGCTGGGAATTGCGGTGGAGGAACACCGCGACGGGCTGACGGTGCAGCCCGGCACGCCCCGCTTCGCCGAGCTGGACACCCATGACGACCACCGCGTGGCCATGTCGCTGGCCGTGCTGGGCGCGGCGGGCGCCGGCGTCGCGCTGATCGATCCCGGCTGCGTGTCCAAGACCTGTCCGGTCTTCTTCGACGAGCTGGAGCGGCTCGGCGTGGCCGTCTCCTACGAGGGACGGGTGGGCTGATCGCGGCCGGACCGCGAAGTTCGGGTTCAGGCGTTCAACCCGCCGACTCCTCGGGGGGCAGGCCGAAGGCAAGCCGCGCGGCGTGGCGGCGCAGATCCTCGGGCCAGGATGCCGTCCGCTGCGCAAAGGCAGCGGGCTCGTTGGCGAATAGTGCCCGGGCCGCCTCCTCGAAGCCCGGCAGGTCGCCGGCCATGGCCGCCATGAACCGGTAGGCGCGCTCCTGCGCCACGCGCTGGCGCCGCCGGGCGTCCCCGGTCCGGCGCGCCTCGTCCACGAGCTTGCGCAGCGCGACCGACGCTCCGCCCGGCTGGGCGGCCAGCCAGTCCCAGTGGCGCGGCAGCAGGGTGACCTCGCGCCCGACCACGCCGAGCTTCGGCCGCCCCCGTCCGCGCGTCCCCGTATCCGCCGCGTCCGCCGCCGGGGATGGCATGCCCTGCCCCTGCGCCAGGAGCGGCGCCGGCGGGTCCTGTGACAGGCGCGCGACGACCTCGGCGCCGGTGCCTCGCAGATCCAGGTCCAGCACGCAGCCGGTCCCGTCGTCGAAGACCAGCAGCGGCCCTGCTGGTCCCGCCTCCGACGCAGCCTTGACGGCCAGGACGACCTCGCCCAGAGGGCCGGAGGCCAGCTTCCGATTGCCCTCGAAGGCTGTGCATGGGGTTGAAAGGACTGCGGTCACGGGTGCCCTCCGCTGCATCGGCCCCCGCGATCTAGCCGCCCCGCACCGCGCAGGTCAATACTACCCGGGTAAAATTTTGACGGCGGCGCGATCCTCAGCTATTCCTGCACCCGTCCGTCTATGGCGTGGGAGCGGGACCGGCATGATGACAGGTGACGGCAGGAAGGCGGCGGTGGCCGCCTACAAGGAGCGCAAGAGCGCCATCGGGATCTATGCGATCCGCTGCGCCGCCTCCGGCGCGGCCTGGGTCGGCCCGGCCCAGAACCTCGATACTGTCAGGAACAGGATCTGGTTCGCGCTGCGCCACGGCGGCTGCCCGCACCGGGACCTGCAGCAGGCTTGGCGGGATCACGGGTCGGACGCGCTGTCCTTCGAAATCCTGGAACGGCTGCCCGAGCAGGAATCGTCCTATCTTCGGACGGCGCTGCTGAAGGAGCGCGCGGCCCACTGGCGGGCCGCGCTCGGCGCCCGGCCCGTCTGACCGTTCCCGGCCAGGCGGGCCGAAGCGGCCGCCCCGTCTCAGTGCGAGTGGCGCGGCGTACCGAAGGTCTGGTCGATCCGCAGATACGAGACCGCGGGCTCCAGGCAGGCGCCGGTCGAGAGCTGACCGACCGAGGCACGGTACATCTCCTGCCAGGGCGTCTGGTTCACGATCTCGGGCGGCGTCCAGGCGGCACGGCGCCGCTCCAGCTCGCCCTCGTCCAGAAGCACGTCGACCCGGTTGTGGTTCAGGTCGATGCGCACGGTGTCGCCGGTCCGCAGCAGGGCCAGGTTGCCGCCGATGGTCGCCTCGGGCGAGACGTTCAGGATCGACGGGCTGGCCGAGGTGCCGCTCTGCCGCCCGTCGCCCATGGTCGGCAGCTCCATGATCCCAGCCTTGATCAGGGCGTCGGGCGGCTGCATGTTCACGACCTCGCCAGCACCGGGGTAGCCGATGGTGCCGCAGTTGCGGATCACCAGCAGGCAGTCGGCATCGATCGCCAGCGACGGATCGTTCAGACGCGCGCGGTAGTCCTCGGGACCCTCGAAGACGATCGCCCTGAGATCGACGACGTTCTCGTGCCCGGGGCGGCTGAGATAGCGCTCGCGGAAGGTCTCGCTGATCACCGAGACCTTCATCACGGCGCTGTCGAACAGGTTGCCCTTCATCACGACGAACCCGGCCGCGGGCTTCAGCGGCCGGTCGAAGGGGCGGATCACGTCGCGGTCGGGCTCCGGCACGCGCGTGAGGTTCTCGCCCATGGTCCGGCCGGTGACGGTCAGCGCGTCGGCGCGCAGCAGCCCCGCCTTCTTCAGCTCGGCCATGACGGCGGGCACGCCTCCGGCGCGGTGGAAGTCCTCGCCGAGATACTCGCCCGCCGGCTGGCAATTCACCAGCAGCGGCACGTCGTGGCCCACGCTCTGCCAGTCGTCGATGTCGAGCTTGACCCCGGCATGGCGCGCGATGGCGATCAGGTGCGGCGGGCAGTTGCTAGACCCGCCGATGGCCGAGCAGACGATGATCGCGTTCTCCATGGCCGCGCGGGTCAGGACCTTCGAAGGCCTCAGATCCTCGTGCACCATCTCGACGATGCGGCGCCCGGTCCGGTAGGCCATCTGCGCGCGCTCGCGGTGCGCCGCCGGGATCGCCGCGTTGCCGGTCAGCGACATGCCCATGGCCTCGGCCAGGCTGTTCATGGAAAGCGCCGTGCCCATGGTGCTGCAGTGCCCGGCCGAGGTGGCCGAGGCGGCCGCGTGCTCCATGAACTCGTCATAGTCGATCTCACCGGCGGCATAGAGCTTGCGCGCGTTCCAAATGGCCGTGCCGGAGCCGATCCGCTTGCCGCCCAGCCAGCCGTTCAGCATGGGCCCGCCTGAGAGCACGATGGCCGGGATGTCCACCGTGGCGGCCGCCATGATCAGCGCGGGGGTGGTCTTGTCGCAGCCGGTGGTCAGCACGACGCCGTCGAGCGGATAGCCGTAGAGCACCTCGACCAGGCTGAGATAGGCCAGGTTGCGGTCGAGCGCCGCGGTCGGGCGCTTGCCGGTCTCCTGGATCGGATGCACGGGGAACTCGATGGGTATTCCGCCGAGCTCGCGGATGCCGTCCCTGATGCGCGGGGCCAGGGCCAGGTGGTGGCGGTTGCAGGGCGCCAGGTCGCTGCCGGTCTGGGCGATGCCGATGATGGGGCGGCCGCTCTGCAGCTCGGCCCGCGTGAGGCCGTAGTTCAGGTAGCGCTCCATGTAGAGCGCGGTCATGTCGGCGTCGTGGACGTCGTCGAACCACTGCTGGCTGCGCAGCCTTCTAGGGCGCTGTTCGGTCATCGAAGGAGTCCTCTTCCCGGTCAAAGGGCGGCGAGGATGCCGCCGTCCACGTAGATCACCTGGCCATTCACGAAGTCGGAGGCGGGGGAGGCCAGGAACACCGCCGCCCCCACGAGCTCGGATGGGTCGCCCCAGCGTCGCGCCGGGGTCCGGCCGCGGATCCAGGCGTCGAAGGCCGGATCCTCGGTCAGCGCACGGTTCATCTCCGTGCGGAAATAGCCTGGGCCGATGGCGTTGACCTGCAGGCCGTGCGGCGCCCACTCGACGCACATGGCACGGGTCAGCGTGCGCACCGCGCCCTTGGCCGCGGTATAGGCGCCGACCGATGGACGGGCGACCTCGCTCATCAGCGAGGCGACGTTCACGATCTTGCCGGCGCCTCGCGGCACCATGCGCCGCGCCACGGCGCGGCCGACCAGGAAGACCGAGGACAGGTTGCCCGCCATCACCTCGTCCCAGGTCGCGCGATCGAGGTCCAGCAGCGGGACCCGGCGCTGGATGCCGGCATTGTTGAAGAGCGCGGCGATGGGGCCGGTCTGCGTCTCGATCGCCTCGACGGCGGCCTCGATGCCGGCCTCGTCGGTGACGTCGAACAGGGCGGCGGAGGCGTCGTGCCCCTCCGCCCGGAGGGCCGCTACGGCTGCGTCCAGCGCCGCGGGATCGCGACCGTTCAGCACCACCCGCGCCCCCGCCTGGGCCAGCCCCCGCGCCATGGCGAGGCCTAGGCCGCGGCTGGAGCCCGTCAGCAGAACGACACGGCCGGCGAGATCGAAGAGCGGATGCGACATGATGCTTCCAAAGGGATGCAGGCCCGGGCCCCCGCGGGGGGCCCGGGCCGTGCGGTCAGCCCTTGCGCAGCTTCTCGAGGGCCGCGAGCATGCGGTCGACCGTCTCCTGCCCGATGGTCGTGCCGTGCTTGGCGTAGATCGCCCTGGCCTGCTCGCGCATGCGGGCCTGCTCCTCGGGCGTCAGCTCGTTCACCTGCATGCCCCGGCTCTTCAGCAGGTCCAGCGAGCGCTGCGACAGCTCGCGCGAGACGCGGCGCTGCTCGTCGCGGCCCTGGATCACGCAGTCCTGGAGGACCTTCTGCTCCTCCGGGGAATAGCTGTCCCAGACCTTCTTGGAGATCAGGACCATGAAGGGCGTGTAGGCGTGCTTGGTCACCGACAGGAACTTCTGGACCTCGTAGAACTTCGAGGTGTCGATGGTGACGTAGGGGTTCTCCTGCCCGTCGATGGCGCGCGTCTCGAGCGCCGTGAAGACCTCGCCGAAGGCCATGGGCACGGCGTTGGCGCCCATGTTCTTGAAGGTGTCGAGGAAGATGTTGTTCTGCATCACGCGCATCTTCACGCCCTGGAAATCCTCCCACTTGGTGATGGGACGGCGCGAGTTGGTGGCGTTGCGGAAGCCGTTCTCCCAGTAGGCCAGGTTCACGAGGCCGAGCGGCGGCAGCTTGTCCGAGACGTACTTGCCGAACTCGCCGTCGAGGATGGCATCGGCCTCCTTCTCGTTGGCGAAGAGGAAGGGCAGATCGAAGACGCCGAGGTCCGGCAGGATGCCGACCAGCGGCGAGGTCGAGGTGACGACCATCTCCTGCGTGCCCGAGCGCAGGGCCTGGGTCGCCTGCAGGTCGCCGCCCAGCGCGCCGCCCCAGAAGCCGACGACCTTCATCTTTCCGCCCGACCGCTCGGCCGCGCAGGCCGCCATCTTGGCCACGCCGTTGCCGGCGGGGTGGTCCTGGTTCACGCCGTTGGAGACGCGGATCGTGCGCTCCTGGAACTGAGCCATGGCCGGGCCTGCGGCGGCGACGCCGAGCCCGATGCCGGCGGCAATGGCGAGAGCGAGCTTGGTCCTCATCATGCGACCTCCCTAGGTTGCTTGGTTATATGAAGTCTCGGAAACGCACCCGGCCCTCACCTCAGGAACTCTAGAGGGACCAGAACGATCTGAGGGAACAGGATCAGCAGGATCAGCACCCCGACCTGCGCCAGCAGGAAGGGATGAACCCCGCGGATCACATCGGTCATGGAGATCCGGCCGACGCCGCAGACCACGTTCAGCACGATGCCGACCGGCGGCGTGATCAGCCCGATCGCGTTGTTCAGGATGAAAAGCACGCCGAAATAGACGGGATCGATGCCGGCCTGCTTCACGATCGGCATCAGCACCGGCGTCAGGATCAGCACGGTCGGGGCGAAATCCAGCGCTGTGCCCACCACCAGGACCAGCGCCATCATCACGAACATCAGGATCAGCGGGTTGTCCATGAAGGGCTGGATGAGCCCGCCGATCTCGGCCGGGATGTTGGCCGAGGTGATCAGCCAAGCCGAGACCACCGCCGCCGCCACCAGGAACATCACCACGGCGGTCGTCTTGGCGGCGTTCAGGAACAGCGCATAGACCTCCGAGAACTTGAGCTCGCGGTAGATGAAGGCGCCGACCAGGAAGGCGTAGACCGCCGCGACCACCGCCGCCTCGGTCGGCGTGAAGATGCCGAAGCGGATGCCGCCCAGGATCCAGACCGGCATCAGGAGCGCCCAGAAGGCGTCGGCCGAGGTGCGCAGGCGCTCGCGCATGGTCTGGCGCGGGAAGGGCTTCACATTGTCGTGCCGCGCGACGATCCACCACGCGACCGCGAGCGCGAGGCCCATCAGCAGCCCCGGGACGATCCCCGCCAGGAACAGCCGCGAGATCGAGACATTGGCCGCGACGCCGAACAGGATGAAGCCGATGGACGGCGGGATCACCGGCGCGATGATCCCGCCCGAGGCGATCAGCCCCGCCGAGCGCGGGACGTTGTAGCCGCCCTCGCGCATCATGGGGATCAGGATCGCGGCGAGCGCCGCCGTATCGGCCGCGGCCGAGCCCGAGAGACTGGCCATGATCACCGAAGCGATGATCGCGACATAGCCGAGCCCACCATGGCGGTGCCCGATCCAGGCCAGGGCGAAGTTCACGATGCGCCTGGACAGGCCACCCGCGTTCATGAACTCGCCCGCCAGCAGGAAGAAGGGGATCGCCAGCAGCGGGAAGTTGTCGGCGCCCACGATCATGTTCTGGGCGACGATCTGGGTGTCGAAGACGCCCATGTGCCACATCAGAGCGATCGCGCAGATCATCAGCGCGAAGGCGATGGGCATGCCGACGGCCATGGCGCCCATCAGCGAGCCCAAAAAGACGGCGATGGTCATTCGACGATCCTTCCCTCGGCGGCGGCGCGGGCGCGCTCCTCGTCGCTCTGGATGCCGGCGAAGGCCTCGAGCTCGGCGTCGGTCATGCGACCGGTCAGCGTGCGCACCAGCCGCGCCGCGACCATCAGGCCGATCGCCGCGCTGGTCACCAGGCCGATGCCGAAGACCCAGACCATGGGCAGGCCGGTCACCGGCGAGTAATTCGAGGCGTTGATCGCGAACTGCACCCAGGTCCCGTGCGCGAGGACCGCGCAGCACAACAGGATCAGCAGGTCGCTCAGCACCAGGCAGACCAGCCTTCCGCTGCGGCCGAGCACGCGCACCAGCGTATCGACGCCGAGATGCGCTCCCTCGCGCATCGCCACGATGGCGCCGATGAAGGTCAGCCAGACGAAGAAGTAGCGCGACAGCTCCTCGGACACGTCGATGCCCGAGTTGAAGAGATAGCGCAGGACGACGTTGCCGAAGACCATGACGACCATGCCGGCCAGCAATCCTACCAGCACCATCTCCAGGCCCTTGAAGGTCCAGTGGATCAGCCGCTCCATCGCGGGCTCCCCGGCATGCTCTTCATGTCCCCTCCCCTCCGGGCCGGAATCGGCCCGCACGGCCGCTCCGCTTCGGCGGCCCATTGTCGGCGGCGCGAACAATAGCGTATTGACTAAGCTCCGCCAACAGCCTTTCATACAGGAACGCCATGACCTGTCAGACAGGTTGCGGCATGACTATCCGCCCTCTCCTCCGCAGGGTCGCATGACCGCCACCATCGAACGCCCGGAAGCCCGCGGCCTGGTCGACCAGGTGATGCATGCAGTCATCGACCATATCCGGGGCAACGGGCTGCTCGCCGGCGCGGCGCTCCCGGGGGAGCTCGCCTTCGCCCGCGATCTCGGCGTCTCGCGGGCCATCGTGCGCGAGGCCTTCCGCTCCCTGACGACGCTCGGGATCATCGATGTCGGCAACGGCCGCCGCGCCCGCGTCTCGGCGTTGGACGACGAGGTGTTGGCCCTGGTGCTCGACCATGCCGTCTACACCAACCAGGTCACGGTCCAGCAGGTCTTCGACTTCCGCAGGGTCGTCGAGATCCGGGCGGCGGGCCTTGCCGCCGTGCGCCGGACCGAGCGCGAGTCCGAGCAGATCTCCGGCTACATCGAGGCGATGCGCACCGATTTCGAGCATGCCGAGAAGATGATGGAGCACGACATCGCCTTCCACACCGCGATCGCGCGCGCCTCGCGCAATCCCATGTTCGGCATGGCGATCGGCTCGCTGCGGCTGGTTCTGCACCAGACCTGGCCGGTGGGCTGGCGCGGGCGGCGCACGGATGCGCAGCGGCACGACCAGATCCTGATCCACGAGGCCGTCGCCAAGGCCATCGCCGCCCAGGACGCGGTGGAGGCCGAGCGCGCCATGGACTGGCACTTCGAGAACTCGATCCGGGTCCTCGTGAACGTCGGACTGAACTGAAGGGGAGGCCCCGGCCGGGGTCCGGAGAGGCGATGCGGATCACCAGGATCGAGACCGTGCGCGCGGCGGAGCTGCCGAACCTGATCTGGGTCAGGATCCACACCGACGAGGGGCTGGTCGGCCTGGGCGAGACCTTCTTCGTGACCGGCGCGGTCGAGGCATACCTGCACGAATACGCTGCGCCCAGGCTGCTCGGCCAGGACCCGTCGCGGATCGACGCCATCGCGCGCGACCTCGTGGGCTATCTCGGCTTCCGGTCCACGGGCGTCGAGGTCCGCGGCAACTCGGCCGTCGACATCGCGCTCTGGGACCTGCTGGGCAAGGCCACGAACCGGCCGATCGTCGACCTGCTGGGCGGGCGCACCCGCGAGCGGATCCGCACCTACAACACCTGTGCAGGCACCCATTACGTGCGCAAGGCGAACGCGCAGGCCGTGCACAACTGGGGTCTGGACACGCGCTCGGGCGCCGAGCTCGACGATCTCGACGCGTTCCTGAACCGCGCAGACGAGCTCGCCGAGAGCCTCCTGGCCGAGGGCATCACGGCCATGAAGATCTGGCCCTTCGACATCGCGGCCGAGAAGACCGGCGGCGCCTATATCGCGCCCGACGACCTCCGCCGCGCGCTCGAGCCCTTCGAGAAGATCCGCCGCGCCGTCGGCGACCGCATGGACGTGATGGTCGAGTTCCATTCCATGTGGCAGCTCCTGCCGGCGATCCAGATCGCAAAGGCCCTGGCGCCCTTCGGGACCTTCTGGCACGAGGACCCCATCAGGATGGACAGCCTGGCCTCGCTCCGGCGCTATGCCGAGCATTCGCCCGCGCCCATCTGCGCGTCCGAGACGCTGGGCTCGCGCTGGGCCTTCCGCGACCTGCTGGAGACCGGAGCCGCGGGCGTCGTGATGCTGGACGTCGCCTGGTGCGGCGGCCTGTCCGAGGCCCGCAAGATCGCCGCCATGGCCGAGGCCTGGCACCTGCCGGTGGCCCCGCACGACTGCACGGGCCCCGTGGTCCTGACCGCCTCGACACACCTGTCCCTGAACGCGCCAAACGCGCTGGTCCAGGAATCCGTCCGCGCCTTCTACCGCACCTGGTACCGGGACCTGGTGACCGCCCTGCCCACCGTCGAGAAAGGCGAGATCACGATCCCCGAAGGGCCCGGCCTGGGCCTCGAGCTGAACCCCGAGCTGGACCGCCTCTACACCGTCGCGACCCGCGTCTCGGAACTGGACTGACGGCGCCCCTCCGGGCGGCCGAGCATCAAGATGAAAGGGAGGATACGAGAAGCCATGCGCGATCTTCTGACGCCCGAACGCTGCCTGCCCCAGGGGTCCGCGACCCTGGTGGGGCGTGCCTGGGTTCCCGGCTCCGCCCCTGGCCCCGCCGTGGTGGCCGTGCGCGACGGCGATCTCTGGGACCTCGGCCCCGCGGCGCCCACCATGTCCGACCTGCTGGAGGCCGAGGACCCCGCCTCCATCGCCCGCTCGGCCTCCGGCACCCGGCTCGGGCCGGTGGCCGAGATCCTGGCCAACAGCGTGCCCGAGGGGCGCGACTCCGCCCGCCCGTGGCTTCTTGCGCCCTGCGACCTGCAGGCCGTGAAGGCGAGCGGCGTGACCTTCGTCGCCAGTCTGCTCGAGCGCGTGATCGAGGAGCAGGCGCGGGGCGATGCCGCCCGGGCCGAGGAGATCCGCACCCGGGTCGTCGAGATCCTGGGCGAGGACCTGGCCGCCATCCGCCCGGGCTCAGAGGAGGCCGCACGGATCAAGGAGGTGCTGCTCCAGCAGGGCGCATGGTCCCAGTACCTTGAAGTCGGCATCGGCCCCGACGCCGAGATCTTCACCAAGGCGCAGCCGCTCTCCTCGGTGGGCACGGGGGCCGAGATCGGGATCCACCCGGTCTCGACCTGGAACAACCCCGAGCCCGAGGTCGTGCTGGCGGTGGACGGCCAGGGCCGCGTCCGCGGCGCGACACTGGGCAACGACGTCAACCTGCGCGATGTCGAGGGGCGCAGCGCCCTGCTGCTGGGCAAGGCCAAGGACAACGCTGCCTCCTGCGCGATCGGCCCGTTCATCCGGCTGTTCGACGAGGGATTCGGGATCGAGCAGGTCCGGCGGATCGAGATCTCGCTGACCGTCGACGGTCCCGAGGGCTATCGCCTCTCCGGCCGCTCGTCCATGTCGGCCATCAGCCGCGATCCCCTGGACCTGGTCGCCCAGGCGATCGGGCCCAACCACCAGTATCCCGACGGGCTGATGCTGTTCCTGGGCACGATGTTCGCGCCCGTGGAGGATCGTGGCGAGCCCGGCCGCGGCTTCACCCACAAGCTCGGCGACGTCGTCACCATCGCCGCTCCCGAGCTGGGGGCGCTGGTGAACCGCGTGAACCGCACCGACAGGGTCGAGCCCTGGACCTTCGGCACGCGCGCACTGTTGCGCAGCCTCGCCGCGCGCGGGCTTCTGCAGGCCGCCCCGGCGGCGCGGGCCTGACGCCATGAACGCGCCTCTGACCCCCGAAGAGCTGGCCGCGCTCGCAGCCCTGGACACGCCTACGGTCTGCAACGCGATCGAGCTGCTGGACCCCGCGCGGCGGAGCTTCGGCTTCACCGAGCGCCCGCTGGTCTGCGCCCGGCCCGAGCTGCCGCCCATGGTCGGCTATGCCGCCACGGCGACGATCCGCGCCCGCGCGCCCTCGGCCCTTCCCGCGGAGGAGCTGCGCGCGCGGCGCCTGGGCCACTACCGTGCGGTGGAGGCGGCGCCCAAGCCCACCATCGTGGTGATCCAGGACCTCGACCCGGAGCCCGGCTTCGGCGCCTTCTGGGGCGAGGTGAACACCGCCGTGCATCAGGGTCTGGGCGCGCTGGGGGTCGTGACCGACGGCAGCATCCGCGACCTCGAACAGTGCGCGCCGGGCTTCCAGCTGCTGGCCGGCTGCGTCGGCCCCTCGCATGCCCATGTGCATATCGAGGAGTTCGGGATCCCCGTGACGGTGGCCGGGATGCGCGTCGCACCCGGCGACCTCGTCCATGCCGACCGCCACGGGGCCGTGGTGATCCCCCATGCGCTGGCACGCAGGATCCCCGAGGCGGCGGCCCTGATCTCGCGGCGCGAGGCCGTGATCCTGTCCGCCGCCCGATCGCCCGGCTTCACCGTGGACGCGCTCGCCGCGGCCATGGCGAGCCGCGACGAGATCCATTGACGGCGCCTACCAGGCCTCGACGAAACGGCGGGCGTTGGCGGCGACCTGGTCCACCGGCATGGCGGGCGTGAACAGGGCCGAACCCAGGCCGAAGCCGGTGGCCCCGGCTGCCCGGTAGGGGGCCATGCCCTCGGGCGTGATGCCGCCGACCGGCAGCAACGGCAGGTCGCGCGGCATCACTGCCCGCCATGCCTTCACGACCGGCGGCGGCAGCACCTCGGCGGGGAACATCTTGATCCCGTCCGCCCCGGCCGCCAGCGCAGCGAAGGCCTCGGTCGGGGTCGCGGCGCCCGGGACGCAGTGCAGGCGCCCCGCGGCCGCGTGCCGGATCACCGCGACGTCGGCGTGGGGCATCACGATCAGCCGCCCGCCGGCGGCGGCGACCGCCTCCACCTGCGCGGTCGTCATCACCGTGCCCGCGCCGATCAGCGCGCGCGTGCCGAAGGCCTGGGCGAGCGTCGCGATGCATTCCAGCGGACGGGGACCGTTCAGCGGGACCTCGATGATTCGGAAGCCGGCATCGAACAGGGCCTGTCCGGTGTCCAGCGCCTTCGCGGGATCGAGGCCGCGCAGGATCGCGACCAGGGGCAGTTTTCCGAGGGCGTCGGCAAGCGTCGGGGATGCGGTCATGGCTCAGCGTCCGATCAGGCCCGCGGCGCGGGCGATGAGGAGGAGGCCGTCGGTGGTGACGGTCTCGGGGGCGGTGGCGGCTTCGATACCGGCATGGGCGAGGGCGTCCGCATAGCGGGCGGCCAGCGCCGCGCCGCCGACGATGGTGACGCGCCGCGCCTCGGTGCCGCGGCGGGCAAGCGTCTCGCGGGCCTGGAGGATCTCGGCCCCGATCAGCATGCCCGACAGATAGGATCTCAGCCCCTCGGGCGGAAGGCGCTCGAAGAGGCCGAGGGTACGCGCCGAGAAGAGAGCGTGCAGCAAGGGCCCGCCAGCCGCGGCAAGGCCCCGGGCGAAGGCATCCTCCTGAGTCCCTCCCCTCCCCTCGCCCGCCCCGCGGCCCCCGCCGGCATCCTCGTCCGCCATCAGCCGGCCGAGGATGCTGTGCTGGCACAGCACCGCGAAGACCTCGCCGGTCATGAAGGTTGCAAACCACTGGATCCGTCCGTCGCGCACCTCGACCCACTTGCTGTGGGTGCCCGGCATCACGAACAGGCCGTCGCGCTGCCCGGCGGCGACAGCACCGGCGATCTGCGTCTCCTCGCCCCGCATCACGTCGGGCGCCTCTCCGGGGGAATCGCGGCTGACGCCGGGAACGATGCGGAGGCTGTGCCCGGCCTGCGTCCGGACCGGGGCGAGCCGCCTGCCGAGATCCTCCGCCCCCGCCGGGCAGGGACAGTAGGGTGCCTCGACCCAGCCCTGGCGGCTGCCGATCATGCCCGAGGCGAGCGCCGGCAGAGCGCCATGGGCGGCGTACCAGCGTTCGGTCACGGCGGTGAAGACCGCGTCGAAATCGCCGCCGGGAACCTTCAGGATCCCCATGGGCTCGTCGCGGCGGTCGAGAACGCCGCCCTTGGCATCCAGCAGGAAGGCGCGGAAGGAGGTGGTGCCCCAGTCCAGTGCGACTAGCGCCGGTTCCGCGCCGCCGCTTGGCTTGTCCGTCTCGTGTCGCTGCGTCACTCTCGGAACCTGTTCGTTGCCCGAACGGATCCTACACGCTTCGCGCCCGCATTCGACTCCCAAGGCTTCGTTCCGGGTGGACGCCGGCACCACTGGAGGAGGACGGCGATGGCCAGCTACAGGTGGCGTACCGCCTCGGGCCGCGGGCTCGAGGACATGACCCTCGCGGAAGCGGTGGACCAGGGCGGAATACGGATGATTGCGCGTTCGGTCGTGATCGCCGAGGGGGGATTCGCCTGCCGATACGATGTCGGGATCGACTCCCTGTGGCGAACCCGGCGCCTGCGGGTCGAGATGGTGGGATCGGGTCGCGTTCTCGCGCTGGCCTCCGACGGCGAGGGGCGCTGGACGGTCGACGGCGTCCCGGCACCGACGCTCGGCCGCGCCGTGGATGTGGACCTGTCGGTCAGTGCCTTCACCAACACGCTGCCGATCCGCCGACTCGGCCTGGCGGCCGGCCAATCGGCCGAGATCGTCACGGCCTATGTGGAGTTTCCGGGACTTGACGTGTTCCCGGACCCACAGCGCTATACGCGCCTTTCCGATCGGACCTATCTTTACGAGGCCGGGGACAGCGACTTCCGCGGCGTGATCACGGTCGACGAGGACGGCTTCATGCTCGACTTCGAAGGCATGTTCTCGAGGGTTTCCGCCGATCCCGGGCAGGAGCCTCCGATGATCCCATGAGCGGCGGCTCCGCCGGCCCATGCTTTTGGGCAGGTGTCGCAGTTGGCGAATCATATTTAGATATGCCCCGGTCGATCGCACCGCCGGTGCGGACGGCCTCCTTTCACGGACACGGTAGAAGCAGATGTCAGCGCTGGTCCGGTTCCGCGAAGGCAAGTTCCATCGCGACGCCTCCGTCGCCTCGCCACGGATGGAGCAGGCCTGGGCGTACTGGCAGCGAATCCGCGGCGACCGGCGTTTTCCGCTGCGGTCGGACTTCGATCCCACGGAGATCCCGGAACTGCTGCCGTCCAGCGCGATGGTCGAGGTCCTGCGCGATCCGCTCGATTTCCGGTTCCGGCTCGTGGGCACCGCCATCGACGCGATCACCACGCGCAGCATCGTCGGCAAGCGGTTCTCCGAGATCGCCTATCTCACTCCCGGCAACAACGGCTGGGCCGAATACGAATCCGTCGCCACGACCGGCGAGCCCCTGCTGGTAGACCGCGCCTACGTCGGCGAGAGCAGCCTGGTGCTGGCCCTCCGGGATTCTCTGTTCCCGCTGTCCACGGACGGAGAGGTCGTGGACAGGGTCTGGAGCTATCTCGATATCGCCTCGGCACCGATGCCGGGCCGCCCGCTTCCCCGGATCCAGGGCTGAGCCTGCCGGCTCAGCGGGCGGGATCCGAAGGCGCTCCGTGGGCCTGCCGCTGCACCCTGCTGGTGCCGGCCTGAAGCTCGTTAAGCCCGCTGCCGCCTTCCTGCCGGGCCAGGTCCGGCCCCTGCATGGCGCATCCGGAGACCGCCAGCAGCATGGCCAGGAAGGTTCTGCGCATCCTCATCCCCCGGTCCTCCTCGGGCAGCGGTGCTTTGCCCGACCAACCCCGGACGGGCTCTCCGGTTCCCGCCGCCTAGCACCTAAGTGGTCGATTCGGCCATCCAACTTTCCGTCTTGCCAGCAGCGCGCAACTCCGATCAGATTTTCGCGCGACCAGGTGGCCTGGAGCGCAGCGTATCGGGAGAGACGGACGAGATGGCGAGGCTGGCGGGCAAGACCGCGCTGATTACCGCGGCGGGCCAGGGTATCGGGCGGGCGACGGCGCTCGCCTTCGCGGCGGAGGGCGCGCGGGTCATCGCGACCGACGTGAACGAGACGACGCTGGAGAGCCTGGCGCGCGGGATCGAGGTCCGGCGCCTCGACGTCCGGGACGACGCCGCGATCCGGGCGGCGGCCCGGGAGATCGGCGCGATCGACGTGCTGTTCAACTGCGCGGGCTTCGTGCACCACGGGACGATCCTCGACTGCTCGGACGCCGACTGGGACTTCACCATGGACCTGAACGTACGGTCCATGTTCCGCATGTGCCGCGCCTTCTTGCCCGCCATGATCGAGCGGGGCGGCGGCAGCATCGTCAACATGTCCTCGGCCGCCTCCAGCGTGAAGGGCGCGCCCAACCGGTTCGTCTACGGAACGAGCAAGGCCGCCGTGATCGGCCTCACGAAGGCGATCGCCGCCGATTTCATCCGCCAGGGCATCCGCTGCAACGCGATCTGCCCGGGAACGGTCCAGACGCCGTCGCTGGACGAGCGCATCTCGGCCCAGGGCGACGCGGAGACCGCCCGGACCGCCTTCGTCGCGCGCCAGCCCATGGGGCGGCTCGGCCGGCCCGAGGAGATCGCGGCGCTGGCCCTCTACCTGGCCTCGGACGAGTCCGCCTTCACCACCGGCACCATCAACGTGATCGACGGCGGCTGGACCTTGTGAGCGGACGGTCATCCATGCCGCGCGGCGGGAGGCCGGGGAGGCGCAGGAGGACAGGTCGCTGACGGAACGGACAATCGCCTTGCCCGTCAAACTGATATATTAGCAATCTGGAGCCCGCCAAGGAGCCCGCATCGGCCCTGCCCGCGGGCCGTACACAACCATCGCCCCGGCGCCAGAGCGCCGCGGCATCCCAGAAGAGGACTGTCAGGATGAAGCTGCTGCGCTACGGCCCGCCGGGCCAGGAGAAGCCCGGGCTGCTGGATGCCCAGGGTCGGATCCGCGACCTCTCGGCGGTCGTGCCGGACATCGCGGGCGAGGCGCTGCTGCCGGCGTCGCTGGACCGCCTGCGCGGCCTCGACCCCACGACGCTGCCGCTGGTCGAGGGCGACCCCCGCATCGGCCCCTGCGTCGGCCGGATCGGCAAGTTCATCTGCATCGGCCTGAACTACGCGGACCACGCGGCCGAGTCCGGCATGCAGGTGCCCCCGGAGCCGGTGGTCTTCATGAAGGCGACCAGCGCCGTCTGCGGCCCCAACGACACCGTCGAGATCCCGCGCAATTCCGTGAAGACCGACTGGGAGGTCGAGCTCGGCGTCGTGATCGGCAAGCCTGCGAAATACGTGGACGAGGCCAGCGCCATGGATCACGTGGCTGGCTACTGCGTGGTCAACGACGTCTCCGAGCGGCATTTCCAGACCGAGCGGTCGGGCCAGTGGGTCAAGGGCAAGAGCGCCGACACCTTCGGGCCCATCGGCCCCTGGCTCGTCACGGCCGACGAGGTCCGGGACCCGCAGCGGTTGAAGCTGTGGCTCGAGGTCGATGGCAAGCGCTACCAGGACGGCACGACCGAGACCATGGTCTACGGCGTGCGGATGCTGGTGAGCTATCTCAGCCAGTTCATGTCGCTGCAGCCCGGCGACATCATCTCGACCGGCACGCCCCCGGGCGTCGGCATGGGCCAGAAGCCGCCGGTCTATCTGAAGCCGGGCCAGAGCATGCGCCTGGGCATCGAGGGCCTGGGCGAGCAGCGCCAGGCCGTCCGCGCGGCCGACTGAGCGGTCCCGTGGCCGCACAGGCGAGGCAGGAGCTGCGCAGCATCTGAGCCGGGGCCGGCATCGCCGGCCCCGACCCCAAGGTTCCGCCGGATTGAAACAGGCGGCCAGCACAACCAAAACGGAGAGGAGACGCGTCATGAGGAAAGCGATCGTGTTCGGCGCGGCGGCGCTCGCCGCCATGGCCTTCTCGGCCTCGGCCCATGCGGCGGCGCAGAAGCTGAAGTTCGCCCATGTCTACGAGACCTCGGAGGCGTATCACACGGCGGCGCTCTGGGCGGCCGAGGAGATCAAGAAGCGCACCAACGGGCGCTACGAGATGGACGTGTTCCCGGCCTCGTCCCTGGGCAAGGAATCCGACATCAACCAGGGCCTGACGCTGGGCACGGTGGACATCATCTACACTGGCACCAACTTCGCGGCGCGCTCCTACCCGGCCCTGGCGATCGCCGCGGCGCCCTACATGTTCCGCGATTTCGACCACTGGAAGGCCTACACGAAGAGCGATCTCTTCAACGAGCTCGCCGCCGGCTACGAGAAGGCGACGGGCAACGAGATCGTCACCATGATCTACTACGGCGAGCGGCACGTCACCGCCAAGAAGCCGATCAACAAGCCCGAGGACATGAAGGGCATGAAGCTGCGCGTCCCCGACGCGCCCATGTACGTCATGTTCCCGCGCTCGGTCGGCGCCAACGCGACGCCCATCGCCTTCGCCGAGGTCTACCTGGCCCTGGCCCAGGGCACGGTCGACGCCCAGGAGAACCCGCTTCCCACGATCCTCGCCAAGAAGTTCTACGAGCCGAGCCCCGTGATCAGCCTGACCGGCCACATCACCGAGAGCCTGCTCACGATCATCGGCGCGCCCACCTGGAACCGGCTCTCGGCCGAGGACAAGAAGATCTTCTCCGAGGTCCTGGCCGAGGCCGGCGAGCGCTCCGACGCCGAGATCATCAGGTCCGAGCAGGACCTCGTCACCGGCTTCACGAAGCTGGGCGCGACCGTCCACAAGCCCGACCGCGAGGCCTTCCGGGCGACCGTCGCAAAGGCCCATCTCGGCGACGGCGTTCCCTGGAACAAGCAGCAGTACGACCGTCTCCAGGCGATCAAGTGAGCGGAGGCCCGATGCGCGAGACCGCGAACCGGGCCGCCGAGGGAACGGGTTCGGGGGTGGGCGCCATGGCGCCCGCCTCCACCCCGGGCCCGCTGCCGACCGCCCTCGACATCCCGCTGGACGCCCGCCTCGAGGACGAGCGCGACCATTCGGTTGCGATCGAGGACATTCCGGCCTTCATCGTCTTCTGGGCGCTGGCCTTCGTGGTGTTCCTGCAGTTCTTCACGCGCTACGTGCTGAACGACAGCTTCACCTGGACCGAAGAGGGCGCGCGCTACCTGCTGATCGCGACCGCGTTCCTTGGCGGCGCCATGGCGGTCCGTCGCCGCTCGCACATCATGGTCGAGTTCTTCCACAACTACCTGCCGCCGCGGCTCTCCGCCGTGGTCCTGTCGGTCTGCGACGTCGTGACCGTCGGCTTCTATGCCTATTCGGCGTGGCTGGCCTGGCGCCTGACGCAGGCCATGAAGTTCCAGCCGATGTCGGTGATCGACCTGCCCATGAGCCTGCTCTACTGGGTCGTCCTCGCCGGGCTCGTCCTCATGGCCCTGCGCGCCGTCCAGTCCGCCTGGCGCCGCGTCGCCGCTTTTCCGGCCTAAGGGAGGGCCCGATGCCGCTCGTCGTCCTTTTCGGGTCACTGCTGGTCATGATGCTCTCGGGGGTGCCCATCGCGGTCGCGCTCGCCGGCTCGTCCCTCGCCTATGTCTGGATGGTCGGCATGCCCGACGTCGTCGTGCTGCACCGGATGGTGAACGGCATCGACAGCTTCCCGCTGCTGGCGATCCCCTTCTTCATCATGGCCGGCAACCTGATGAACTCTGCCCTGATCACCGAGCGCATCTACACCTTCGCGGTGGCGCTGGTCGGCTGGATGCGGGGCGGGCTCGGCCATGTCAACGTCGCGGGCTCGGTGATCTTCGCGGGTATGTCGGGAACGGCCGTGGCCGATGCCGGCGGCCTCGGCACCATCGAGATCAAGGCCATGCGGGACCACGGCTACGACGATCGCTTCGCGGTCGGCCTCACCGCCGCGTCCTCGACCATCGGCCCGATCATCCCGCCCTCGCTGCCCCTGGTGATCTACGGGGTCATGGCCAACGCGTCGGTCGGCCAGCTCTTCGCCGCGGGGGTGGTCCCGGGCCTGGGCATGGCGCTGATCCTGATGCTCTACGTCGCCTATGTGGCGCGGCGCCGCGGCTACCAGCGCGACGCGCGCTTCTCGGTCGTCGTGCTTGGCCAGAGCTTCAAGCAGGCCTTCCTGGCCCTGATGACTCCGGTGATCCTGATCGGCGGCATGGTCAGCGGCATGTTCACGCCCACCGAGGCGGCCATCGCCGCGGTGGCCTGGGCCCTGTTCCTGGGCATCGCCGTCTACCGGACGCTGACCTGGCGCGAGCTCGTCAAGGTCAGCATGGAGACCATCGAGACGACCTCGGTGATCCTGATCATCGTGGCCGCGGCCTCGATCTTCGGCTGGATCCTGACCTCGGCTCGGGTGACGGAGATGCTGTCGGCCTGGGTCCTGGGGCTGACGACGAACCCGTTCCTGCTCCTGCTGCTGGTCAACCTCCTGCTGCTCTTCGTCGGCTGCTTCCTGGAGACGATCGCCGCCATCACGATCATGGTGCCGGTCCTGCTGCCGATCATGGCCCAGATCGGCGTCGATCCCGTCCAGTTCGGCATCCTGATGGTGCTGAACCTCATGATCGGGCTGCTGACGCCGCCCGTGGGCATGGTGCTCTACATCCTGTCCAGGGTCGCGCGGATCCCCTTCGAGGAATGCGCGAAGGCCTGCGCGCCCTTCCTCGTGCCGCTGCTGATCATCCTGGCGCTCGTCACCTACTGGCCGGACTTCTCCATGTGGCTTCCGACCCTGATCTACCGGTGAGCCGGCGATGAGCCGCCCACCAGCCGCCGGCCGGCCGGCGCGGATCGCGATCACCATGGGCGATCCCGCCGGCGTCGGACCGGAGATCATCTGCCGCGCCCTGGCAGAGATGCCGCCCGGGGAGCGTGCCGCCGTCATCGTTGCCGGCGACCCGCGGGTGATGGCCCGGGCCGCGGCCCTCGTGGGGGCGGATCTCCGCTTTGCCGAGGAGTCGGGTGGGGAGCCCGGGGCGGTCGCGATCGCCCCGGTCCCGGTGGACGGCCTGGAGGAGCTGCGCGACGGGGCCGTCTCGGCGGCCGGCGGGGACGCCGCCTACCGCTGCGTCGTCCGGGCGGCCGAGCTCCAGCGCGAGGGCGCGAGCGCGGCCATGGTCACCGCCCCCCTGAACAAGTCGGCAATGCACGCGGCCGGCCACCGCTTCGAGGGGCACACCGAGCTGCTCGCCCATCTCTGCGGCGGCCTGCCCTCCTTCATGCTGCTGGCCTCCGAGCGGCTGTCGGTGATCCATGTCTCGACCCATGTCTCGCTGCGCGGCGCGACGGAGCGCGGCACCACCGAAAGGGTTCTCGCCACCATCAGGACCGGCCACGCCCATATGCGCGAGATCGGGCTGGAGCGGCCGCGCATCGCGGTCGCGGGCCTGAACCCCCACAGCGGCGAGGGCGGGCTCTTCGGCACCGAGGAGATCGAGCGCATCACCCCCGCCATCGAGGCCGCGCGGTCCGAGGGGATCGCGGTGACGGGACCGGTTCCCGGCGACACCGTCTTCTACCGCGCCGTCCGCGGCGAGTTCGACCTGGTGGTCGCGCAATACCACGACCAGGGCCATATCCCAGCGAAGCTGATCGCCTTCGACACCACGGTGAACGTCACACTGGGCCTGCCGATCCGACGCGTATCCGTCGACCACGGCACCGCCTTCGACATCGCCTGGAAGGGCCGGGCCGACCATACCAACATGAAGGCCGCCATCGCCTATGGCCGCCGCATGGCGGCGCGTCCGGCCTCCCCGGCCGCCGGAAGCTGATGACCCGCCCGCGCCTCGCCATCGTCGCCGACGACGTGACGGGCGCGCTGGATACGGCCGCGTCCGCGGCGGCGGCGGGCGCCCGCACGGGCTTCGTGCTGGACGCCTCGGACATCGCGGCGGAGCTGGACGTCATCGCCTGCAGCACGGATTCGCGCCATCTGATGCCGGCGGCGGCGGCCGGTCGGGTCCGCGCGGCGGTCCGTGGGCTCGCCCCCGGCGGGGGCATCCTCTTCAAGAAGGTGGATTCGACGCTGCGTGGCGCCGTCGCCGCCGAGCTGCTGGCCGCGCTGGCCCAGACCGGACGCCCGCGCGCGCTGCTCTGCCCGGCCGTGCCCGCGCAGGGGCGGACCTTCCGGAAAGGGGCCGTGCTGGTGGGCGGCACTCCGCTCGCGCAGTCCCGCGCGTCCCTTGACCTGCGCTCGCCCCCACCGGCGATCCCGATCGCCGAGGCGCTCGCGGCGGTGGCGCCGGGACTGAGGATCGGCGCCTGGCCGCGCGGCGCCACGGAGCCGGAAGCCGGCGCGCTGATCCTGGCCGATGCCGAGGACGATTCGGACCTGGACCGCATCGCCTCCTGGTGCCTGGCGCGGTCCGGAGAGGTGCTTCCCGCCGGCGCGGCCGGGCTGGGCGCCGCCATGTCCCGCGCCATGTTCGGGTCGCCCGGCGCCCCGGTCGCGCCGGCCCGCGGCTCCTGGCTCGCGGTGCTGGGGTCGCGCACGGACGAGACGGCCCGCCAGCTCGATGCCTTTCGGATGGCCGGCGGCACCGTGCTGCCCGCGCCTGCCGGCCGCATCGTCCCCGGTGCGGTCGCGGACGCCCTCGGCTCCGCGGGCGGCGGCCTGGTGGCGGTCGCCGCCGCGGCCCCCGCGGCGGATCCCGGGACGGTCGCCGTCCGGCTCGGCGCCATGGCGGCCGAACTGGCCGGGCGGCTGCAGCTCACGGGGCTGGTGCTGGCCGGCGGCGACACGGCCCTCGCGGTGCTCGCGGCGCTTCGTGCGCCCGGCCTGCGCCTTCTGGGCGAGGCGCTGCCCGGCGTTCCGCTGGGCAGCGCCGGGGGTGCGGCGCCGCTCCAGATCCTGGCCAAGTCCGGCGGCTTCGGCGGGGACGACACGCTCCTGCGCCTGGCCGGCATGCTGAGCCCCAACCGAGGAGTCCCGTGATGCCCGCGATCACCTCCGTCCAGAGCGCGCTCTATCGCATTCCGCTGCCCGAGGTCCTGACGGACAGCATGCACGGGGCCATGCGCGCCTTCGAGCTGAACACTGTGCGGCTGCGCGATGCCGAGGGTGCCGAGGGGGTCGGCTACACCTTCACGGTCGGCCGGAACGGCGCCGCCATCGAGGCGACGCTGTCTCGCGAGATGGCCGAGCTGCTGACCGGCGAGGACGCGGACCGCATCGAGCATCTCTGGCAGAAGATGTGGTGGGGCACGCATTACGGCGGCCGTGGCGGGCCCACCGTGCTGGCGCTGTCGGCCGTGGACATCGCGCTGTGGGACCTCAAGGCCAGGCGCGCGGGCCTGCCGCTGTGGCGGCTGCTGGGCGGGCACGATCCCCGGGTTCCCTGCTATGCCGGGGGCATCGACCTGGACCTGCCGCTCGATGCGCTGCTGCGCCAGACCGACGGCAATCTCGCCCGCGGGTTCCGCGCCATCAAGATGAAGGTCGGCCGCGCCCGGCTGGCGGAGGACGTCGAGCGCGTGGCTGCGATGCGCGCCCATCTCGGCGGCGACTTCCCGCTGATGGCCGACGCCAACATGAAATGGACCGTGGACGAGGCGATCCGCGCGGCGCGCGCGCTTGCGCCACACGACCTCGTCTGGCTGGAGGAGCCGATCGTTCCCGACGATTTCGCGGGCCATGCGCGGGTCGTGCGCGAGGGCGGGCTGCCCATCGCCGCGGGAGAGAACCTGCGCACGCTCTGGGATTTCCGCCACCTGATCGCGGGGGGCGGCGTGACCTATCCCGAGCCCGACGTCACCAATTGCGGCGGCGTGACGGCCTTCATGAAGATCGCCCACCTGGCCGAGGCCTTCAACCTGCCCGTCACCTCGCACGGAGCGCACGACATCACCGTCCACCTGCTGGCGGCGTGCCCCAACCGCAGCTATCTCGAGGCCCACGGCTTCGGCCTGGACCGCTACATCGCCGAGCCGCTGCGCATCGTCGACGGCAAGGCGACGGCGCCCGACCGGCCCGGCCACGGCATCGTCTTCGACTGGCAGGGGCTGGAGGCGATCCGCGCCGTGTGACCACCGTCCGCGCATCCCGGGTTCCGTCCTGGCGCGAAAGGAACCCTGTCCCATCACCCCCTGTTCTCCCGCTTGCCGCCCGGCGGCCCCTGGCCCGCCCGGGCGAACTGGGAGGGGACGCGATGAACCTGATGATCGTGGAAGACGACGCCGTCACGGCCATGGGCATGCGCGACACCCTCGAAGCGGCCGGCCACAAGGTCGTGGGCGTTGCCGGCCATGTCCGCGCCGCGGCCCGGGACGCCCGGCAGGGGCCCGACCTTGCCCTGGTCGATATCGGCCTGCTCGGCCATGGCGACGGGGCCGCCTTCGCGGCGACGCTCTGGCGCGAGCACCACGTGCCGGTCCTGTTCGTGACCGGCGGCTGCCCGGACAGGACAGCCATCCGCGGCTGGGCGGTCGGCTGCCTGAGCAAGCCGTTCAGCGACGCGGAGCTGGTGGCCGCGGTGGACGCGGTCGGCCGCGCGCTGAAGGGCGAGCCGCCCGCGGCCTGGCCGAGTGCGCTGGAGCCCTTCGAGGCCAGCGAGGCGCTCCTGGAGGCGCGATCGGCGTAGAGACGCTCCCTGGCGGCTCAGGCGCGCACAGGAAGCGTTCCGGGAACCACCGGCGCCCCTGCCATGTTGACCGGGCCCACCCCCCGAAAGGACGGAGCCCCGGCATGGGAACGCGCGACCGCCAGGAGAACCAGACAGGTCCGGAGAGCATCGAACGGCATTTCGACCGCATCTCCATCGACCATCCGCTGGAGACGGACCAGGGCACGCCCGGTGGCACTGACCAGGGCGCCGACCTGGACCGGGGCGTGACCACGCCCGTCAGCGTCGGCCGTTCGGGCGCGGGCATGGGCGTGTCGCAGGGCGACTACACCGACCTGCCTCCGGGCGATCCCGCGGACCAGCCCGCCGACCAGCCAGACGACCGCCCCGACACCGGCAAGGGCGCCGAGAGCTGAGCTGCGCTAAAGCGCGGCGCAGGCGCCGAGAAAGGCGCGCACCAGGTCCGGGTCCTTGTGGCCCGGCCGGGTCTCCACGCCGCTGCTGACGTCGACGGCGGGGGCGCCGCTGATGCGCACCGCCTCGGCGACGTTGCCGGGCGTCAGCCCGCCCGAGAGCATCCAGGGCGTTGGCCAGTCCCGTCCGCGCAACAGCGTCCAGTCGAAGCTGAGGCCATTGCCGCCCGGCAGGGCCGTCACCTTGGCCGGCGGCTTCGCATCGAACAGCAGGCGGTCGGCCACCCCTGCCCAGGCGGCGGCCGCGTCCAGGTCCGCGGCGTCCGAGACCTTGATGGCCTTCATCACGGGAAGGCCCCAGGCCTCCTTGATGGCTGAGACCCGCTCGGGCGTCTCGGCTCCGTGGAGCTGGATCATGTCCAGCGGCACCTGGGTGACCACGTGCTCGAGATAGGCGTCGTCGGGGTCCACGAAGAGCCCCACGGTACGCACGCCTGTGGGCACCATCCGGGCGAGCTGGGCGGCCAGCGGCGCCGCGATGTGGCGGGGCGAGCGCTCGAAGAAGACGAGCCCGATCCAGCGAGCGCCCCCGTCGATCGAGGCCTGGAGGGCCGCGGGATCGGTGATGCCGCAGATCTTGGCCTGGACCGTCATGCCGGCGCTCCCGCGGCCAGCTCCGCCGCGATTCCGCGGGCCGCCGCCGCGGGATCCCCCGCCTGGGTGATGGGCCGGCCGATCACCAGGAAGTCTGCACCGGCCGCGACCGCCTCGGCCGGGGTCATGACCCGCTTCTGATCGCCCACCGCCGTGCCCGCGGGCCGGATGCCGGGCACCATCAGCGTCAGCCCGGCGCCGCAGCGGGCGCGCAGGGCGGTGACCTCGGCCGGCGAGCAGACGACCCCGTCGATGCCGGAGCGCTGCGCGGTCTCGGCCAGCCGGAGCACCTGCTCCAGCACGGGACCGCGCTGCCCGACCGCCTCCAGGTCGCCCTCGTCCAGGCTGGTCAGGACCGTCACCGCCAGCAGGCGCGGCGGCGTGACGCCTGCCTTGGCGGCCGCCTCGCCCGCCGCATCGGCGGCTGCGCGGAGCATGGCCGGCCCGCCCGAGGCATGCACCGTCAGGAACCGGGGTGCGAGCGGCGCCACCGACCGGATCGCGCCCGCCACCGTGTTCGGGATGTCGTGGAGCTTCAGGTCGAGGAACAGCGGCGGCCCGGCATCTCCGATCACGGCGCGGATTCCCGCCGGACCCTGGGCCATGAAGAACTCGAGCCCGAGCTTCAGCCCGCCGACATGGTCCGCGACGACCGCGGCGAGCTGCCGGGCCTCCGCGATCCCGGTCGTGTCGATGGCGACGAAGACGCGATCAGCCGGACGCATGAATTCCCCCTTCCGGGATTTCCCGGGTGCGGCGGCGCCCCGGGAGATCCCGGGGTGGCGGGCACGCATGGACCGGGCCTTCAGGCCCGGGCGACGGCGAGCTCGGCCGCCGCAAGGTCCTCTAGCGCGGTGCCGACCGATTTGAAAAGGGTAATCTCGGCCTCGTCCTGCCGCCCCTGCGCTTCGCCGCGGCACAGGGTGAACAGATCGCCATGGACGGCCTCGGCTGCAAGGACCCCCGACGCCATGGGCTGCACGATGTCCCCGGCCTCGTGCAGGGCGCCTTCGCGCGTGTCCACCCAGACGGAGGCGCGGCGCACGGCCTCGTCGTCGGCCTCGCGCATGGCGGGCGTGAACCCGCCCACAAGGTCGAGATGCGCGCCCGGCCGCAGCCAGGCGCCCTGGACGATGGGCTCCCTGGCCAGCGTCGCGCAGGTCACCACGTCCGCCCAGGCGGCAGCCGCCGCCAGGTCGGTCGCCGCCTCGGCCGCGAGGCCGGCCGCCGACAGCTCGGCCGCCACGGCCGCGGCCTTGTCCCGGCTGCGCCCCCAGACGCGAACCTCGCGGATGGGCCGCACGGCGGCGTGGGCGCGGGCGAGCTGCGGGGCGAGCTGGCCCGTGCCGACCACCAGCAGGCGTGCGGCATCCTTCCGCGCGAGATAAGAGGCAGCCAGGGCCGAGGCCGCCGCGGTGCGCCGCACGGTCAGCATGCGGCCATCGAGGATCGCCTGCGGTGCGCCGGTGACCCCGTCCACCAGCATGTAGCTGCCCAGCACCGCCGGCAGTCCGCGCGTGCCGTTGTCCGGGAACACCGTGACGATCTTGACGCCCATGGCGCCGCCCGGGCGCCAAGCCGGCATCAGCAGCAGCGTCCCCGGCGTGCCGCCGGGCACCTCGACCTCGTGGTGATGGCGGGGAGGCAGGCTGCATCCGGCGCGGAAGGCCTCGCGCAGCGCGTCGACCAGCGAGGGATAGTCCAGCGCGCGCTCGATCTCGGCCGCGCCGACGAAGCGCATGGCGGTCAAGGGGCGGCCCTCAGCGCGCCGCGAGGCGCAGGCGCTCGCCCCGGGCCGCCGGATCGTGGGGAAGCAGCGCGGTCGCCTGCGAGACTTGGCGCGCCGCCTCGTTCAGGCGGCGGTCGGCATCGGCGCGGGCCTTCCTCGCGGCCTCCAGCTCGCCCGCCAGGCGCTCGGCCCGCCGACGCTCGCGCCGTGCCGCGCTGCGGCTGCCGTGCTGGCCGAGCCAGGCCACCAGCCCGCCCGCGACGAAACCCACCAGGATGCCGGCGAGGCCGACCAGATAGACCGGAAGGTCGAGGGTGAAGGGCAACGGCCAGAGCGAGAGCGTCACGAGGTCCCGGTTCGACAGGGCGAAGGAGATCGCGACGAGCGCCACCGGGATGGCGACGAGCCAGGACAGGATGCGCACGCGGAAGGTCCTCCCTTGGGTACGGAACGGCGGGGGGCCGGGCTGCGGCCGAAAGCGGAGACCGGATGCGGCAGGCGGCTTCAGCGCCGGGCGGCCGCGCCGGTCAGTCCGTGTTCAGCCTTTCGCGCAGCTGCTTGCCGGTCTTGAAGAAGGGAACGTATTTCTCGGTGACCTGAACGCTGGCGCCGGTTCGCGGGTTCCGTCCGACCCGCGCGTCGCGCCGCTTGACCGAGAAGGCGCCGAAGCCGCGGAGTTCGACCCGGTCGCCCCGGGCCAGCGCCTCGCCGATCTCGTCGAAGATCGTGGAGACGATGCGCTCGACATCGCGCTGGTAAAGGTCGGGATAGCGCTCGGACAGGCGCTGGATCAGCTCCGACTTGGTCATGGGCGACGGCTCCCCTTTTGCGGAAGCCTGCCAACCGCACCCCCGCCCGTCAAGGCAAGTCTTTGTCGCAAAAGCCTTTTGCGCGGCGCACGGGCCGCGCATGCCGATGAAAAAAGGCGGCGGCGCCGACGGGCGCCGCCGCAAGTCCGCTCGAGATCCCCGTGTCGGCGCAGATCAGGCCTTGCGCCGGCGGACCGCCGCGAAGCCGGCCAGGCCGGCGCCCAGCAGGGCCAGCGTGCCCGGCTCCGGCACGGCGCCGGTGATGCCGGAGAAGGTGAAGTCGAAGCGGCGGGTCGAGTTGCCCTCGTACTCGTCCGGGATGTTGTTCAGCGAGATCCGGAACGAGCCCGAGGTGTCCTCGTAGCCGGCGCCGCTGAGAATGCCCGTGCCGCCGATGGTCAGCGTCAGGGCGTCGTGGGCGAGCACCTGCAGCGAGGTCAGGTCGAAGGTGAAGCCGCCGACCGACAGGAAGTTGTCCACGCCTGCATTGGCGGTCGTCAGGTCGATGTCCTTGATCCAGCCCTTGTAGTTCATCAGGCCGTTGAAGGAGCCGCTGACGATGTTGACGCGGAACGTGCCGTCGAGGCCGTAGCCGTTGCCGGCATCCTGGTAGGTGTCCGGCAGCAGGTCCTCGTTCGCGTAGCCGAAGTCGATCCGCGTCGCGTTCTCGAACTTGGTCGTGCCGGTGTCGCCCCGGCCCGTGAAGCCGAAGCCGCCGGTGATGTACGGGGCGGCCGAGGCCGCGCCGCTGGTCGCGGCCAGCATGGCGGCCGCTGCGAGCGTGAGCTTGAGGGTGCTGAGCTTCATGGTGGCGCCTTTTCCCAAAGGATGAATTCTGCGGTCGGACCCGGCCGGGCCGGGTGGTTGGTCCAGGGCCTGGGCCCTCCTGCCGATCCTCTCTGCATCCCCCGTGCCAAGCCCGAAGGAAAACGCCAAACCATTGTCGCAGCTCGTTTTTCCGGAATCGCGAAGCGCCACCCCCGGCCCGGCTGTAAAGCCGCCCGACAGAGCGACGCCCGAAACGCGAAGGGGCCGCCGCGGTCTCCCGCGGCGGCCCCCGAACGGTGTCCGGAATTTTGACGAGGGTTACTCGTCGCCTTCCTTCTGCTTGCGGCGCAGGGCGGCGCCCAGGATGTCGCCCAGGCTGGCCCCGCTGTCCGAGGAGCCGAACTCGGCCATGGCCTGCTTCTCCTCCTCCATCTCGCGCGCCTTGACGGAGAGCGAGATGCGGCGGGTCGCACGGTCGACCTGGGTCACCTTGGCATCGACCTTCTCGCCGACGGCGAAGCGGTCGGGGCGCTGCTCGGAACGCTCGCGGGCCAGGTCCGCCTTGCGGATGAAGCCCGTGTAGCCGTCGCCGACCGCAACCTCGATGCCGTTCTCGTTGACGGCGGTGACGGTGCAGGTGACGACCTCGCCCTTGCGCAGCCCGGCGGCGGCGGACTCGAACGGATCGTTCGAGAGCTGCTTGATGCCGAGGCTGATGCGCTCCTTCTCGACGTCGACGTCGAGGACCTTCACGCGGACGCGATCGCCCTTCTTGTACTCGGCGATCGCCTCCTCACCGGACTTGTTCCAGTCGATATCCGACATGTGGACCATGCCGTCGATGTCGCCCGGCAGTCCGACGAACAGGCCGAACTCGGTGATGTTCTTGACCTCGCCCTCGAGCTCGGTGCCCGCCGGGAACTTGTCCACGAAGGACTCCCACGGGTTCTCGAGGCACTGCTTGAGGCCAAGCGAAATGCGGCGCTTCTGCGGATCCACGTCCAGCACCATGACCTCGACCTCCTGGGAGGTGGAGACGATCTTGCCGGGGTGGACGTTCTTCTTGGTCCAGGACATCTCCGAGACGTGGACCAGGCCTTCGATGCCCGGCTCCAGCTCCACGAAGGCGCCGTAGTCCGTGATGTTGGTGACGCGACCCTTGAACTTCGCGCCGACCGGGTACTTCGCCTCGACGCCTTCCCACGGGTCGGCCTCGAGCTGCTTCATGCCCAGGCTGATGCGCTGGGTCTCGGGGTTGAAGCGGATGACCTGGACCGTGACGGTCTGGCCGATCTGCAGGGCCTCCGAGGGATGGTTGATGCGGCGCCAAGCGATGTCGGTGACGTGCAGCAGGCCGTCCACGCCGCCGAGGTCGACGAACGCACCGTAGTCGGTGATGTTCTTGACCACGCCCTGGAGCACCTGGCCTTCCTTGAGGTTGGCCACCAGCTCCGAACGGGCCTCGGCGCGGCTCTCCTCGAGCACGGCGCGGCGCGACACCACGATGTTCCCGCGCGAGCGGTCCATCTTCAGGATCTGGAAGGGCTGCGGCGTGCCCAGCAGCGGCGAGATGTCCCGGACGGGACGGATGTCGACCTGGCTGCCCGGCAGGAAGGCCACGGCGCCGTTCAGGTCGACGGTGAACCCGCCCTTGACCCGGCCGAAGATCACGCCGGCGACGCGCTGCTGGTCGTTGAAGGCCTTCTCGAGCTGGGTCCAGGCCTCCTCGCGCTTCGCCTTCTCGCGAGACAGCATGGCCTCGCCGTTCTTGTCCTCGAAGCGCTCGAGATAGACCTCGACCGTGTCGCCCACCTTGAGCTCGGGGGCCTGGTTGCCGGGGCCTGCGAACTCCTTGAGCGCGACCCGGCCCTCAGACTTCAGGCCGACATCGATCAGAACCATGTCGTTCTCGATCGCGACGACCCGGCCCTTGACGACGGTGCCCTCGAGGCTGTCGCCGGTCCCGAGCGATTCCGCCAGCAGATCCGCGAAGCTCTCCTTCGGGGCCTGGGTGGCGAGGTTGGTGGCTGCCTGTGCCATTGAAACTCCTTGGGTTGATCTCAACGGCCCACCCCCGTCGGCACGCTCGTGATGAGGGGCCGGGCCGCCGCGCCGGGCACCACGCCCGGCGGCTTGCAAAATCGTCCTCTGCGCCTGGCCTTCGGGCCGCCGCCGTCAGGCGGGAAGGCCGGTCTTGGACCTGATGAAGGAAAGCGCCGCCTCGAACGCCGCGTCGGCGTCGAGCGACGACGTATCAAGCAGGAAAGCGTCGACGGCCGGCCTGAGCGGGGCTACCGCTCGCTGGCTGTCGCGCGCGTCACGTTCCTTCATGTCCGCAAGGACGGCGTCATATATAGCCGGTACGCCGCGGGCCAGCAACTCATTGAATCGGCGGCGCGCCCGCACGTCCACGGCGGCGGTCACGAACAGCTTGGCCGGGGCGTCGGGGCAGACCACGGTGCCGATGTCGCGCCCGTCCAGCACCGCCCCTGCCCCCCCGCCGGGGGGGCGGGCGGCGAAGCCCCGCTGGAAATCCATCAGCGCCGCCCGGACCCCGGGCACCGCGCCCACCTGGCTTGCAGCCTGGGCCGCCCAGTCGCCGCGCAGCTCGGGATCCTTCATCAGCTCGGCGAGCTGCTGCGCGTCGAGCGCGCGGGCCGCGGCCTCGGCGGCGGCCGGATCGGCGGGATCGCCGCCCCGGCGCGCGGTGAGCAGCCCGACGGCGCGGTACAGCGCCCCGGTGTCCAGATGCGCGAAGCCCAGCCTATCGGAGACACGGCGCGCCAGCGTGCCCTTGCCGCTGGCCGCCGGCCCGTCGATGGCGATCACGACCGCCTTCATGCCCCCGCTCCTTCCCCGCCCCCCGGAGCCGTCCCGGCGCCACCGGGCCGCGACAGGATCGCTCGCGCCCGCGCCGCATCCTGCGCGATCTGCGCCTTCAGCGCGTCCAGCCCGTCGAACTTGCGCTCGGGGCGCAGGAAGTCCACCAGCCGCACCCGCATATGGCGGCCATAGAGATCCTCGGCCATGTCGAACAGGTGCACCTCCAGCAGCTCCGTGGTTCCGCCCACCGTCGGGCGCAGTCCGATATTGGCGACGCCGTCGCGCCAGACCGTGCCCAGTCCCTGGTCTATCCCGGCCTGGACGGCATAGACCCCGAAGGCGGGGCGCAGGTGCCCGTCCAGCCCGATATTGGCCGTCGGGAACCCGATCGTGCGCCCGCGCTGGAAGCCCGTCTCCACCCGGCCCTCGATCTCCCAGTGGCGGCCGAGGACCTCCGCCGCCTCGCCCGGGCGCCCGGCACGCAGTGCGTTCCGCACCCGGGTGGAGGAGAAGGGCCGCCCGTCGGGGTCCATGGCGTGCGGCACCACCGATACGCCGAAGCCATGGTGCGCGCCCAGCCGGCTCAGAAGCCCGGCATCGCCCGAGCGCCCGCGGCCGAAGCAGAAGTCCTTCCCCACCGCCACATGGGCGACGCCCAGTCCGCGGACGAGGATCTCCTCCACGAAGTCCTCCGCCGAATGCTCGGCCAGAGAACGGTCGAAATGCAGGACGAAGAGAAGATCGAGGCCGATCTCCTCCAGCAGCCGCGCCTTCGCGCGGAACGGGGTCAGGCGGAAAGGCGGATCGTCGGGCCGGAACACCTCGCGCGGGTGTGGCTCGAAGCTCAGCACGCCGGCCGGCGCGCCCGGCGCCGCCGTCCTGGCCGCCGCGATTACGGCGCGGTGGCCCCGGTGCACGCCGTCGAAGTTCCCGAGGGCGACGGCGGCCCCGCGCGCGTCGGCGGGGAGGTCGGTCCAATGTCGGAAGAGGCGCATGCCGGGCCCTCCTCGCGGCCCGGTCGAGGGCTTAGCGGAAAACGCAGGGCCTGTGAATAGGGTCAGCCCCGGCTGGGGACCATCAGCAACGCATCGCCGTCGATCACGACCGTGTCGCCGACGGTGCATTCGGTGCGCATGGCGACCCGCCGCTTCTCCGGGAAGACCTCGGTCACGGTAACGCGGGCGGTGACCGTGTCGCCGATGCGCACAGGCGCCTTGAAGCGCAGGTTCTGCGTCATGTAGATGGCGCCCGGCCCGGGCAGGCGGGTCCCCAGAACCGCCGAGATCAGCCCCGCCGACAGCATGCCGTGGGCGATGCGGCCCTTGAACATGGTGCCGCGGGCGTATTCCTCGTTCAGGTGCACCGGGTTGGTGTCGCCGGAGACGCCCGCGTACATCAGGATGTCCGCCTCGGTCACGGTCTTGGCGAAGGCCGCCGTCATGCCGACGGAGATGTCTTCGATGAAGTGGCCGGTCAGCCCGTCCGAGGTCGATCGCACCTGGTCCATCGGACGCCTCCGTTGTTGCGCCGCAGCATGATTCGTCCTGTATAGGATTTGCACGAGGACGCTGTCAAACCCGTTGCCGGCACGAATTTGTCCCAGATCTCCGGATGCCGCGACGAATGCCGGCCAACCCGGTTGTGTGCAGATCGGCGGGGGCCAGGACCGGAACGGGAGGGCTCGGGGATGTACGGCTCGGCCATGATCACGGGTGGGACGGCTGGTATCGGGGCGGCCTTCGCCCGAGCCCTGCCGGCGGAGACGGAGCTGATCCTGGTGGCCCGCCACGAGGAGGGGCTGGATCGGGCGCGCAGGACGCTGGAGGCGCAGGGCCGCCGGGTGCAGACGGTGGCGGCGGACCTCGCGACCGACGAGGGCCGGAACGACGCGATCGCCGCCGCCGAGGCGCGCGGCATCGAGCTCCTGATCAACAATGCCGGGATCGGCGCCTTCGGCCGCTACCTGGAGAACGACCCCGATTTCGAGCGCCGGACGGTCGAGCTCAACGCCGTGGCGCCCACGGTCCTGACGCGCGCCCTGCTGCCCGGCATGATCGGACGGGCGCGCTCCAGCGGACGGCGTGCGGGGCTCGTCATCCTGTCGAGCACGCTCGCCTTCCAGCCCACGCCATGGCTCGCCACCTATGCCGCGACCAAGAGCTTCCTGCTCGCCTGGGGCGAGGCCCTGAACGAGGAGCTGCGCGGGGAGCCCGTCGACCTGCTGGTCGTCTGCCCGACCGCGACGGCTTCCGATTTCGGGGCGCGGGCGGGTTTCCGCATGGGCGCGCTTCCGGTGACCGAGAGCCCGGACCGGGTGGCCCGCGCGGCCCTGGGCGCGCTGGGGCGCGAGACCGTGCATGTGCGCGGCCCGCTGACCCGCATGGCGCTCCGCCCCTTCCTGCTCTCGCGCAGGCTGACCACCAGCGGGCTTGCCGGCCTGATCGCCGCGGCCGACCGCCTGTCGGGCCTGCGCAGCCGGCCTGCCGGCACGGAGGAGGACGCTGCCGCCGGGGAATCCCCGGCGCGCCGGTCCTGACCGCGGCTCAGGACAGCGCGATCTCCGCCGTCGCCGTCCCAACGTCGAGTGACGGGGCGTCGACGGGCAGGGCGTCGACCGACAGGCGCGCGGCGGCCGTGACCGAGGCCCAGTCGGCGGGCTCCGCCAGCGTCACCACCGGGCAGGAAATCCCGTAGAGCTCGCGGGCAACCATGGCGCCGACCGTCACGATGGCATCGCGGGTCAGCAGCACGATGCCGGCGGGCCCCGTGCCGAGGCGGATCGCCTCGGCCAGGACCGAGCTGCCCGAGCTGGACCCGCGCCCGGCCGCCATCACCAGGATCCGGCCCGCGACGACGGCGCCCGCCTGCGGGTGCCAGCGGTCGATGATCCGCCCGGAGGCTGCATCAAGCCCGCCCCAGAAGCTCAGCGGTTCCGCGAGCACGAAGGCCAGCCCCTCGGCCCGGCCTGGAACCAGCGTGACCGCCGCAAGGCGTGCCGCGGCCGTGCGGGTCACCGGCGCACCACACGCCCGGCCCGGGCCGAGGCCATGCAGTCCGCGAGGCTGCCGAAAGCCACGTCCACGCCGAGATTCCCAGGTGCGTAGTAGGCCCATTTGCCGGAATTGGTCATCACTGCCCCCGACAGCTCCCTCATGACGGCGGTCACGTAGGTGCAGGTGTCGATCACCAGCGTCACCCCGGCGTCGCGCAGCCGATCCGCCCAGCCGCGGGCCTCCAGCTCCTGCAGCACGGCCCGGCCCGTGTTCACATAGATGTCGATGGCCGGCCGCGGCCCGTCCAGCAGCGGCATCAGCCGCGCGAACTCGTCCAGCGAGAAGTGCGGCGTCCCCAGGCTCACGGCCGCGAGCGGTATGCCGTCCGGCACGGTCGACAGGCGGCGCACGATGTCCCGGAGATCCCCGGCGGTCAGCAGGATGCGTTCCTCGGGCGCCTCGCCCTGGAAGGCGGCCTCGATCGTGCCGGCCTCCGGGGTCAGGCCGACGGCGTGGAACATCGCGACCGCGCCCGACGAGGCCGCGACGGCGCCCAGCGCCTTTAGGTCGTCCTCGCTCGCCGCGGCCGGCAGCCCCCGGATCGCGGGAATCCTGTCGCCGCAGAGCCGGCCGATTGCGTGCCCGACGGCAATGCAGGCGGGGCCGGCCTCGTCCCATTCCGGGGGGAGCGACGCGATCTCGACGAGCACGCGGGCGCGCCGATTCTCCGGCATGTGGAGCCCGTAATAGGGGACGCGCCCGGTCAGCGCGCAGCAGAGATCGATGAAGTCGCCATAGCGGTTGGTGCGCGCCCCGATCACGGAATTGGCGAAGACGATGGCGTTCGATTCAGCCCAGGCGACCTGGGCACCGGGCCGCGGCCGGAAGATCGTCTGGTAAGGCGCGCAGGTGTAGGTCGGCACGCAGCCGAGCTCCTCGTGGGCGCGCATCAGCCGGGCGCCGCCGGTCCCGACCGCGGCATCGCCCTGGAACAGCTCGGGATGGATCAGGTCCACCGAGCCGACGTTCAGCGTGGTCGGCACGCGCACGCGACCGCCCAGGCGCAGCAGGTGCTCGACGAAGTCCAGGCTGACCCGGCCGAGATAGAGGCATCCGTCGATATGGGCGGCCTCGGCCTCCACGAAGCGGCGGGCGCCGACGGCCTCGGCGAAGCGCTGCAGAAGGCGCATCGCGAAGCGGGCCGCCTCGCCATGGGCGCCGTCGAGGAGGTCGCGGTCCAAAGGGGACAGTGCGGGCGTCATGCCTCAAGACACGCAGCCTTCTGCGCCGCCTTGTCAATGCCACCGCTCCGGACGGGCGATAGGCGCCGGCGGCAAGCTCCGGTACAAGGATCCCTAGGGCGGAGCGAGAATGGACATGG
Organism: Arenibaculum pallidiluteum; assembly: GCF_017355985.1. Lineage (GTDB taxonomy): Bacteria > Pseudomonadota > Alphaproteobacteria > Azospirillales > Azospirillaceae > Arenibaculum > Arenibaculum pallidiluteum. Next base: position 61,475 of record NZ_JAFIQU010000011.1, on the reverse strand, counting down.
ACGGGACGGCGGGGGTCGCCGCGGGGATCTTCGTGGACGGCATCGAGTGCGCGGCGGATCTCCCGCTGCCGCCCCGTCTGTCACGGCCTGAGCCGGAGTTCGGCCGCCTGGACCTACCGGACGGAGGCTGGCTCCGCCACGCCGCCTGGCCGGCGCCCCGGGCGCCGCGGGGCACGGTGGTGCTCCTGGGCGGGCGCACGGAGTTCATCGAGAAGTACGAGCCCATCGCGCTGGCGCTCGTCGCGCGCGGCTGGCGCACCCTGTCGGTCGACTGGCGCGGCCAGGGCGGGTCCAGCCGCTTCCTGCCCGACTCCATGAGGGGCCACGCGCCGGATTTCGCCGTGCTGGAGGAGGATCTCGCCGCCTACCTGGACCGGATCGTCCGCCCGCGGCATTCGGGCGGGCCGCTGGTGCTGCTGGGTCATTCCATGGGCGGGCATCTGGCCCTGCGTCTGCTGGCAGCCCAACCCGAGGCAGCCGACGCCGCTATCCTGTCCGCCCCCATGGCCGAGATCAGCCTCGGCCCCTTCCCGCCCAGGCTCGCGCGCTGGCTGGCGCGGCTGGCGGTTCGCCTGGGCTTCGGCTCGGCCTGGGCGCCCGGACAGCGCCCCTACGACCCGGCCGCCAAGTTCTTCCGGGACAATCCCGTCACGACCGACAGGGCCTGCTGGGCGCTCCATCACCTGTGGATGCGCGCCCGGCCGGAGCTGGCCCTGGGCGGCGTCACCTACGGCTGGCTCGACGCCGCCTTCCGCTCCATGGACGGGCTCGCACGGCCGGAGGTCGCGGGACGCACGCGGGTGCCGCTGCTGGTGCTTGCAGCGGGCCGCGACACGGTCGTGCCGGCCGACGCCCAGCGCCGCCTGGCCACGCTGCATCCCTGCTGCCGGGTGGTGATGCTGGACGACGCCATGCATGAGGTGCTGCTGGAGCGGCCGGAGATCCGGGCTCGGGCCTGGGCACCGATCGACGCCTTCCTGGCCGAGGTCGCGGCCCGGCACGCGGCCGGCGCGCGCGAGATCGCCGGCACGCGGTGACGGTGCGAGGCACGGTCCCAGAAACCTGGTCCCAAGCGCCTCGCCCCGAACACCTGGTCTGGGCGCCGCCGTCACTCCATCGCGGACTTGCCGCCGTGGGCGCTCGACCATTCGACGGGCGCGTGCAGGAAGCGCTCCACCTCGTCCAGGGTCGCGGTATCGAAGTAGTTGAACTGCTTGGCGACCCGCAGCACGTCCCACCAGGTGCACAGCGCGTGCAGCCGCACGCCCATCTCGCGCATGGTGGCCAGGCTGGCGGGGAAGATGCCGTAGTGGAAGATCACGAAGGTGTCCGTCACTTGGGCGCCGGCGTCGCGCAGGGCATTGACGAAGTTCACCTTGCTCTTGCCGTCGGTGGTCAGGTCCTCGACCAGCAGCGTGCGCGAGCCTTCGGGCAGATGCCCCTCGATCTGGGCGTTTCGGCCGAAACCCTTGGGCTTCTTGCGGACGTACTGCATGGGCAGGCCGAGCCGGTCGGCGATCCAGGCGGCGAAGGGAATCCCGGCGGTCTCGCCGCCCGCCACCGAATCCATGCCCTCGAAGCCGATCTCGCGCTGGATCGTCGCCACGGCGAAGTCGATGAGCCCCGAGCGCGCCCGCGGGAAGGAGACGATCTTGCGGCAGTCGATGTAGACCGGGCTCGCCCAGCCCGAGGTGAAGATGAACGGCGTGGTCCCGTTGAAGTGGACCGCCTTGATGTCGATCAGCGTCCGGGCCGTCAGGGTCGAGACGAGTTCGGGATCGGGAAGGCTCATGGACGGGCTCCGGGCAGGAAGGGCGGAATGGGGGTTCTCTTACCCCTTCAGTCGAGGAGGCGCCAGCGCGTCGCTTCGCCGGCCCGGAAGGGCAGGACTTCGGAGCCCGAGGCGACGGCCACGCGCTCGGGCACGGTCTCGCCCCCGCGCTGGAGGGTGATCGTGCCGGGATTGGGATCCATGCGGTAGAAGCGCGGGCCGTTCAGGCTCGCGAAGGCCTCCAGCCGGTCCAGGGCGCCCATCTCGTCGAACACCTCGGCATAGAGCTCGATGGCCGAGGGGGCCGTGAAGACGCCGGCGCAGCCGCAGGCGCTTTCCTTGTCGGCGATGGGATGCGGCGCGCTGTCCGTTCCCAGGAAGAAGCAGGCCTCGCCCGAGGCCGCGGCCTCGCGGAGCGCCAGCCGGTGCGTCTCGCGCTTGGCGATGGGCAGGCAGTAGAGATGCGGGCGGATGCCGCCCTGGAACATGTGGGTGCGGTTCACGATCAGGTGGTGCGCCGTGATGGTGGCGCCCAGCCGCCCGCCGGCGGCGTTGGCGCGCACGAAGGCCACGGCATCCGCGGTCGTCACGTGCTCCAGCACGATGCGCAGGCCCGGATGCTCGGCCAGCAGCGGGGCCAGCGTGCGCTCCAGGAAGACGGCCTCGCGATCGAAGATGTCGATCTCGGGATCCGTCACCTCGCCGTGGATCAGCAGCGGCATGCCGATGCGCTCCATGCGCTGCAGCACCGGGCGCACCCGCGCGAGATCGGTGACGCCATGGGCGCTGTTGGTGGTGGCATGGGCGGGATAGAGCTTCACCGCGACCCAGTCGCCGTCCCGGAAGCCGCGGTCGATCTCGTCGGGATCGGCCCCGTCGGTCAGGTAGCACGTCATCAGCGGCCTGAACGCCGCCCCCGGCGGCAGGGCGGCCATGATCTCGTCCCGATAGGCCCGGGCGCGTGCCACGGTGGTCACCGGCGGCTTCAGGTTCGGCATGATGATGGCCCGGCCGAAACGGCGCGCCGTGAAGGGCAGGACGGCCCGCAGCATGGCGCCCTCGCGCAGGTGCAGGTGCCAGTCGTCGGGGCGGCGGATCACGAGACGGTCGGGCGCGGGCATCGCTTCTCTCCGGAATGGCCCGGGGGTTCTACGCCTTCGGGCGGCGGCGCTCAACCGCGCCGCATCGGACGCCATGGCGCGGCGCGCGCGAAACCGCTACATGAAGGCTCATCACCGCGACGCTTTCCTGCCGAGACCCCGCATGAGCCCGATCCAGCCGAAGACCCCGCCCGGGGTGATGGAACTGCTGCCCCGCGACCAGGTCGCGTTCCAGCGTGTCCTGGACACCATCCGGCGCGGCTACGAGCGGTTCGGCTTCCTGCCCGTGGAGACGCCGGTCTTCGAGCTCGTCGACGTGCTGCTGACCAAGAGCGGCGGCGAGACCGAAAAGCAGGTCTACTTCGTGCAGTCCACCGGCGCCCTCCAGCAGGGCAAGAAGCCCGAGCTCGCGCTGCGCTTTGACCTGACGGTCCCGCTGGCGCGCTATGTGGCCGAGCACGAGCACGAGCTGGCCTTCCCATTCCGGCGCTACCAGATGCAGCGGGTATATCGGGGCGAGCGGAACCAGAAGGGCCGGTTCCGCGAGTTCTACCAGTGCGACATCGACGTGATCGGCAAGGACAGCCTGCCGCTCGCCTTCGATGCCGAGATCCCGGCGGTGATCCACCACGTCTTCACCGAGCTCGACGTCGGCGCCTTCACCATCCGCATCAACAACCGCAAGATCCTGCAGGGCCTGCTCGAAGGCATGGGGCTGGGCGACGAAAACGCCCGCATGCTGGCGCTGCGCGAGATCGACAAGCTGCCGAAGATCGGGCGCGACCAGGTGCTCGCCAATCTCAGTGCCCCCGAGATCGGAATGGCGGACGAGACGGCCTCGCGCCTGCTGGACCTCGCGACGCCCGGCGGCGACCAGGATCACCTGCTGGGCCGCCTGCGCGACCTCGCGCGGGACGGCGGAACGCCGCTCTTGGCCGAGGGCGTCGAGGAGCTCGCGAGCGTGGTCGAGGGCATGCGCGCCCTGGGCGTGCCGGACCGGAACTTCGCGATCGACCTGACGATCACCCGCGGCCTCGACTACTACACGGGCACGGTCTACGAGACCTTCCTGAACGACTATCCCGGCATCGGCAGCGTCTGCTCCGGCGGGCGCTACGAGAACCTGGCGAGCCACTACACCAAGTCGCGCCTGCCCGGCGTCGGCATCTCCATCGGCGTCACGCGCCTGTTCTACCAGCTCCGCGAGGCAGGGCTGATCAAGCCGGCCACCTCGCGCACGGTGCTGGTGACCCAGATGGACGAGCAGCTCAGGACCGACTACTACCGCCTCGCCGCGGAGCTGCGCGCGGCCGGGATCGACACCGAGATCCACCTGGAGCCCGCCAAGATCGCGCGGCAGCTCAAATACGCCGACCGCGCCGGCATCCGCTTCGTCCTGCTGATGGGATCGGACGAGGCGGCCCGGGGCACCGTCACCGTGAAGGACCTGGCGGAAGGCGGGCAGCAGGAGATGCCGCGCGCCGATCTTGCCGCCCATCTGCGCGCCCGGCTGGGCTGAGGACGCTGGACTGAGGACGCTGCACTGAGGACAGGCGCGCTCAGTCCCCGTCCAGCGGCGTCATGTAGCGCAGCGGCTCCAGCACGCCATTGCGCGCCATGTAGTCGATGCGCCCTATGGCACGTCCGAGCGCGCCGCGGAGGTGGTCCTGGAGCCGCTGGGCCGCGACCTCGGCCCGTCCGGCCTCGACCAGCTCGATGATCTCCAGGTGTTCGCCGATGAAGGGGTCGGCGGCGAGAAATCCGGCGCTCGTTGCCTCATAGAGGAAGGCGTTGGTGACCAGCAGCGCGTGGTAGCGCTGTAGGGTCTCCAGCAGGGTCACGTTGCTGCCGTAGGACAGCAGCTCGACATGGAGCTGCTGCTCCAGCCGGTCCAGGTCCTGGGGCGGCACGGCGCCCGCGCAGTCCCGTACGGCCTCGTGATCGGCGCGCATCTGTGCCAGCACCGCGTGCGGAACGTTGGGAGCCGCCTTCAGCAGGGCCAGCGGCTCCAGCACCCAGCGCATCTCGTAGAGCTCGCCCAGGCGCGCCGGCGTCAGGGCGGGGAGATACCAGCGGGACCGGCTATCCTTGCGGATGATCCCGACATGCTCGAGCCGCCCCAGCACCTCGCGCGCCACGGTGCGGCTGACGCCGTAATGCGCGGCCAGCTCGGTCTCGGTGATCCGCCAGCTTCCGAAGGCGGCGCGCGCCACGGCCTTGCGCGAGATATCCTCGTAGATGCCTTCCCAGCTCGCCGCCACCGTCAGCTTCGGCGGCTCGGCCGGGACCGGCGGGGCGGTGGCCGTGCTCGTGGCCGAGGCCGCGGTCGGGACGTCGGCCACCACGTAGCTGCGCTTGTTCTCGGAGCGGCGTACCAGGCCGATGCGCTCCAGCCGGTGCAGGGCGCCGCGGACCGGGGCACGGCTGATGCCGAACTCCTCGGCGAGCCGCATCTCCGACAGAGGCTCGCCGCCCGGCAGGAGCCCGGCGGAGATGCGCCGCTCGAGCTCGGAGGCGACCTGCTCGTTGAGGCGCGGGACGCGACCGGCCCGCCCCGCCCTGGGGTCGATCTTCATCAGCGACTGTCCTCACCCGGCTCCGCCCGGCGCCCGGCCCCATCCGGGCGCCGGACGACATATGATACGAGCCTAGCGCAACCGCCGCCTGCGCACCAAGACGCCAATCGGCGTCCTCCGGGAGCGACGCGCCGGACGGCGCGTCGCTCCCGGCGCCTCACGAGGGACCGAAGAGGAAGTCCGGGACGATCAGCACCGCTGCCGGGATGAAGATCAGGATCAGCGTGACCAGGGACACCGCCACGAAGAGCGGGATGGATTCGCGGGTATAGGCTCCGACCGAGCACTTCAGGATCGAGCAGACCGCATACATCGCGGCGCCGACGGGCGGCGTAAAGTTGCCGATGGTGGCCGCGATGATGAAGATGATGCCGAAATGAACGGGGTCGCCGCCAAGGCTGCGGACCAGCGGCAGGAAGATCGGCGTCAGCATGATCAGCAGCACGGTGCCGTCGATCACGAAGCCGGCGATCAGCACGAACACCAGGATCAGGATCATGACGCCGTTCAGGCTGTCGGTGACGCCGAGGATGGCGTTGGCGACCAGTTCCGGAACCTGCTCCAGGACGATGCCGTAGCTGAAGATCGCCGAGAGCACGATCAGGAACATCACGGAGCCGACATCCGCGAGACTGCCCTGGAGCGCCTCGACGAAGCCAACGCGCGTCATCTGCCGGTGGATCGCCACGCCGATGATGACCGCGTAGACGACCGCCGCCGCGCCGATCTCCGAAGGCGTGAAGACGCCCATGCGCAGGCCGAACAGCAGGAAGACCGGGAACATCAGCGCCCAGATGCCGCCCCGGAAGGCGATCCCGACCTCGCGTACGCTCGGGCGGGTCTTGCGTTCCGCCTCGTAGCCGCGCATCCGCGACGTGATGGAGATCGCGAGCGCCAGGCCGAGCCACAGCAGGAAGGCGGGGACGAAGCCAGCCGCGAACAGCCGTCCGATCGACACCTGCCCGATGGTTCCATAAAGGATCATGCCGATCCCGGGCGGGACGATCGGCGTCAGCAGCGAGCCGAAGGACAGGACGCCGGCGGCGAATCCCTTGGACATGCCGCGCTTGAGCATGCCGTCACCCAGCATCCTGGCCTGCATCGCGGCGTCCGCGATGGCGGAGCCCGAGACGCCGCCCATCAGCGCCGATAGCGCAATCGACACCTGGGCTAGGCCACCCTTGAGGCGGCCCGTCATCACCGAGGCGAGGTTGAGTAGCTGCTCGGTGATGCCGGCCTTGTTCATGAAGTTGCCGGCCAGGATGAACAGCGGGATCGCCAGGAGGGCAAAGTTCTGGGTCTGCGAGACCGTGAGCTGGACCGGGATGGTGAAGGGCAGCTCGGGATGCTGCAGGAAGAACAGGGATCCCGAGATGCCGATTGCGAAGGCGACCGGCATGCCGATGACGATGAAGACGGCAAAGGACACGGCAACGAGAAGCATGGCGGATCCCTTCAGAGCGCCGGCTGCTGAACCTGGGCGTGCCCCAGGGCGGCGTGACGCATCTTCACCAGCGTGGTGACCAGCAGGAGCGCGGCGCCTACCGGCAGGCTCATCGTCACCCAGGAATAGCTGATCTCGGGAATGCCCTGGAAAGTCCGCGCCCGGCTGATGTAGGACAGCCAGCTTCCGGCGCCGATCAGAAAGATCAGGAACAGCGAAATCAGCACGTAGTTGAGATAGACGAACAGCTTCTGGACGCTGACGGGAAGACGCTCGACCACGAGGTCCACCGACATCAGCGCGTCGCGCCGCCAGGCGACGTCAGCGCAGAAGAAGCACGCCCAGGCAAAGAGGCAGGTCGCGAAGTCGCCGGTCCAGTTGATAGGATCGGCTGTCATCCGCGAGACGCCACCCGCCACGATGAGCAAGACCATCAGGATCAGGAACGTCCCGGCCAGGACAGCTTCCACCTTTCCGAGAAAGTCGTAGAAGGCTTTCATCGTTGCACCCCGTTCCGCGACGTTCCTGACCTCAAGATTACTTGCCCATTTCCTTATGGACGGCGGCCTTCGCCTCCACGAGGTTCAGCTTCTGGTAGGCGGCCTCGCCGGCCTTGCGGAAGGCCGCGAGGTCGACGTCCTCGACCACGGTCATGCCGCGCTGCTTGAGCTGGTCCTTGATGGCCACCGCGGACTCGGCGATCTTCTTCGAGGTCTCCTGGCCGGCCTTGCGGCACTCCTCGACCAGCGCCGTCTGGTACTCCTTGGGCAGCTTGTCGAAGAACTTGGCGCTGACCACCTCGAAGTTGACCAGCATGATGTGCTTGGTCTCGTTGGCGTACTTCAGCACCTCGTAGAAGCGCCCGCCGGGGATGTTGGCGTAGACCAGCTCGACGCCGTCGATCGCCCGCTGCTGCAGGGCCGGGTACATCTCGCCGAAGGCCATGGCGACCGGCGAGGCGCCGAGCGCACGGATCGACTCCTGCCAGATCGGCGCCGGGGGCGTGCGCACGCGCTGGCCCTTCAGGTCGTCCGGGGTCTTCACGGGCTTGTTGGTGAAGAACTGGCGGAAGCCCTGCACCCAGTCGAAGCAGACGATGCGCAGGCCGTGCTTCTCGGCGAGCTCGCTCTCCCACTTCTTCATGGTCGGCGAGTCGGCGAGCTTGCTGACGTCCTCGAGGGATTCGAGGAAGTAGGGGCCGTTGACCACCGCCAGGCCGGGCACGTAGGTGCCCAGGCGCGCGGCGTCGGTGTTCTGGCCGACATTGGCGCCCTGGCGCATCTGCTCGATGATGTCCTCCTCGACGCCGAGCTGGGCGCTGTGGAAGATCTGCAGCTTCAGCCCGCCGTTGGTGCGCTCCTCGACGCGCTTGGCCCAGGCCTGGAAGCCCTCGTGGAACGGCTCCGTCGGGGCGAGCACGTGGTTGAGGCGAAGCGTGAACTTCTCCTGCGCCTGCGCAGCCGTGCTGCCCAGCGCGGCCAGGCCCAGAACGGCGCACACCGGCGCCAAAGCCTTGATCGAGACCCTCATCTACTGCTCCCTTCGAGATCGTTGGTGTCGCGCAAACGACTCCGGCGCCTTTCCCCGCGCAGTCGGCCTACTCGGGGATGGCCCGGTATTTTACGACGCCTGGCTTCCCGGCCAGTTAAGCCCGAACCGCCCGGCAAGCTGCCCGAAGGCCTCCGCCGTAACCGGGTCAATCGGGATTCCGTGCTGCGCGCGCTGCTCCGCCTCGGCCCATTCCCGGTCGCCGGGGGCCATGACGGGAGCCTGCCCCGCGCGGCGCGATTTGCGGATCGCGCCGAGATAGCGCGCCATGCCGTCCTGGAACTCCGCGCCGTCGACGAGCGCGTCCGGCCGGATCGCCAGGACGAAGGCGCCGAGGCCCCGTGGCGTCGAGAAGTCCGGCCCGCCCATCGGCAGGATCTCGAAGCTGAGCTTCATGCCCGACAGGACGGCGCTCAGGATCTCGACCAGTCCTGCGAGACCCGCACCCTTGAAGCCGAACTCGCCGCCCAGCGGCGCCAGCATGTCGGCCACCTCGGCATCCTGGGTGTCCCGGCCGTTGACATCCGAGGCCGTGCCCTCGGGCAGCGGCTTGCGCAGGCTCTTGTAGAGCTGGATCTTGTTGTAGGTGATGGCGCTGGTGGCCATGTCGAACAGCCAGGGCCGATCGCCCTGGACCGGCACGGCGACGGCGATGGGGTTCGTGCCGTGGAACCGCTCGGCCCCGTCGTGCAGCCGCACGAAGCTGTCCGAGTTGCAGGTCACGAGGCCGATGCAGCCGGCCTCGGCCGCGGCCAGCGCATAGGCACCGGCTGGCCCGAAATGCGAGCTGTTGGCGATGGCGACGGCGCCGATACCGTACTGCTTCGCCAGTTCGACCGCACGATCCATGGCCGTGTAGGTGGCAAGCGCTCCCTGGGCATGATCGGCATCCAGCCGCGCGATCGCCCCGGCGCCGCTGAAGCGCAGCACCGGGCGGGGATTCAGCCGCCCCTCGGTCAGGCCACGCACGTAGTGGGGGATCAGGCGCACGCCGTGGCTGTCCACGCCGAGGCGCGAGCCGTGCATCACCGCCCGGGTCGCGGCATCCGCCGTGGCGGCGTCCGCGCCGGCGGCGGCCAGCAGCGCGCGGCAGAAGGCATCGAGCGCGGCAGCGTCGACGCGCAGGGACGGTTCGGTGCTCACAGCGTCTGCCCTCCGTCCACAGTCAGGATCGTGCCGGTCATGAAGGCCGATTCGTCGCTGGCGAGGTAGACGGCGGCCGCGGCCATCTCCTCCACGGTTCCGAGCCGCCCCATGGGCTGGCGGGCGATGAACTGGCGCCGCATCGCCTCGGGATCAGCACTGGCCTGGATCCGCCCCTCCAGCGATGGCGAGAGGGTGGTTCCCGGGCACAGGGCATTGCAGCGCACCCCGGACCCGATGAAGTCGCGGGCCACCGCCTTGGTCAGGCCGATCACCGCCGCCTTGCTGGCGCCGTAGGCTGCGCGGCTCGCAACGCCCGAGATGCTGGATGCGACCGAGGCGACGTTGACGATCGACCCGCCGCCGCCTTCGATCATCCGCGGCAGAGCCACACGGATGGTCCGGTAGATCGACGTGACGTTGTGGTCGAGGCTGCGCGTCCAGTCCTCCTCGCTGCAGTCGAGGATGGTGCCATTGTGGACCCAGCCCGCGCAGTTGAACAGCACATCCAGCCGGCCGGCATCGGCGATCACGCGTGCGACCGCGGGCCCGTCCGTCACATCGAGCGCGACCGGGGTGATCGCCGTATCCAGTTCCGGCAGGTCGGCCATCTTCGCAAGGGTGCGGCTCGCCGCGAATACACTGGCACCCTCTCGGGCGAAGGCCAGCGCCACGGCGCGCCCTATGCCCTGTCCCGCTCCCGTAACGAACGCGCGCTTCCCTGCGAGCCTACCCGTCATCGCTCCCGACACTCCTCTCGGACCATCAAGGTCCGCCCGTACGTCCTTTGTATACATTAGCCAGCGATTGTCGGGCGAACAATTGGAAATTGGTCCAGAGGGACCCGATGGTCGCCTCGTCGCCAGGGCACGACGGCCCCCGGCACGGGGCGTCGGGTTCATGTGGTCCAGGGGTTCCTGCCACCGCGCGGAACGGCATCGGTCTTAACCCTGAATGCGAACCCCTCCGCTTGTTGCGAATTTGCCGCTCCTCAGGGGAATAAACGGCTGACCCACCGCACCCACGCTCCTTGGTGGTAGGATCGATCACCTGTTATTAACCAAACGATCCCTAGGCTGCGTGCCACGCGGGCCATCGCAAGGGTCCGCACGGGTCTAGAAGGGCGGGAAAACCCAATGCAGCGTTGGCGGTGGGATCGGTGGCTCATGGGCGGCGTCGCGGTCGCCGCGCTTTCGGGCGTCGGGTACCTGGCCAGCATCGAGATGAAGACGTCCTGGCTCCAGGCCGGCCTGCTCTCGCGCTACGCGAAGGAACTGACCTATGAGGTCAAGCAGGGGCCGTCGGAGCGCATCGTCTTCCCGGAGACGGGCCCCTACAACGAGCGCCTCGGCTACATGCAGCTTCCGACCTATGTCGAGACGCTGAAGCGCGCGGGCTACCGCGTCGACCGCCAGGCCGAGATCTCGCCGGCGCTGGCGGGGTTCATGGAGCATGGCGGCTTCCCGATCTACCGGGCCAAGACGCGGTCCGGCATCACGGTGAAGGACCGCAACGGGTCGATCCTGTTCGCGGCGCGCTATCCCGAGCGGGTCTTCGATGATTTCGAGTCCGTCCCGGGCCTGGTCGTCGACACGCTGCTGTTCATCGAGAACCGCGAGCTCCTGGACGCGGAGAACCCGACGCGCAACCCCGCGGTCGAGTGGGACCGCTTCGTCATGGCGATCGGCGGGCTGCCGCTGCAGTGGATGCATCCCGGCATGCGCATCCCCGGCGGCTCTACGCTCGCGACGCAGATCGAAAAGTATCGCAACTCGCCCGATGGCCAGACCCAGGGCGCGACCGACAAGCTGCGCCAGATGGTCTCGGCCTCGGTCCGCGCCTATCTCGACGGCAGGGACACGACGGATGCGCGCCGGCGCATCGTCGTCGACTACCTGAACTCGACGCCGCTGACCGCGCGGCTGGGCTTCGGCGAGGTCAACGGCCTCGGCGACGGGCTGTGGGCCTGGTACGGCACCGACTTCAACGAAGCCATGCGGGTCCTGCGCGCCGAGCCGCGCAATGCCGCCGAGACGGAGCGTAAGGCCGCGATCTACAAGCAGGTGGTCAGCCTGCTCATTGCCCAGCGGCGCCCGTCCTACTACCTGATCCAGAACCGCGCCGACCTCGAGGAGCTCTGCGACAGCCATCTCCGCGTGATGGCGGGCCAGGGCCTGATCTCGCCGGCCCTGCGCGACGCGGCCATCGCCGCGCAGCTCCGCTTCCGCGAAGACACCCCGGCGCCGCCGGAGGTCTCCTTCGTCGAGCAGAAGGCATCGAACGCGATCCGCGCCCGCCTCCTGGGCATGATGGGCGTCCCGAGCCTCTATGCCCTGGACCGCACGGACGTCAGCGTCGACACGGCGCTGGACGCGCCCATGCAGGAGCGCGTCGTGCGCGTGCTCGAGCGGCTTGATGACGCCAAGTTCACCGAGGAGCTCGGCCTGACGGGCTTCCGCCTGCTGAGCAACACGTCCACGGCCAGCGCCGACCGCGTGATCTACTCCTTCGTGCTGTACGAGCGCGGCAAGGACGCGAACTACGTCCGTATCCAGGCGGACAACCTGGACCAGCCGCTGGACATCAACGAGGGCGCCAAGCTCGACCTGGGCTCGACCGCCAAGCTGCGCACGCTGATCACCTATCTGGAGATCATCCAGGAGCTGCACGGCCGCTATGCCCATCTGCCGCGCAAGCAGCTCCTGGCTGTGGCCGAGGAAGCGGGCGACCCGCTGACCCGCTGGGTCGCGACCTATGTCGCGGACTCAGGCCAGCGTACCCTTCCGCACCTGCTCGCCGCGGCGATGGACCGGCGCTATTCCGCCAGCCCCGGCGAGCGCTTCTTCACCGGCGGCGGCGTCCACACCTTCGTCAACTTCGACAACAAGGACAACGGCTCCGTCCCGACCGTGACGGAGTCCCTGCGGAACTCGATCAACCTGCCGTTCATCCGCATCATGCGGGACATCGTGCTCTACCACGTGGCGGAAATGGTGGGCGAGACGGGCAACCCGATCGAGGACCCCAACCATCCGGCCCGCCAGGAATACCTCGCCAAGTTCGCGGACGAGGAGGGCAGCCATTTCCTGAACCGGTTCTACACGGACTACAAAGGCAAGACGCCCGAAGAGCGGCTGGAGCTGCTTGCAAGCCGGGTGCGCCCGGTGCCGCACCGCCTGGCCGTCACCTTCCGCTCCGTGCGGCCGAACGCGCCCTTCTCGGAGTTCGCGGCCTTCATGCGCGAGCGCCTGCCTAAGTCCAACCTGGACGAGCGGGACCTGCAGCGCCTTTTCGAGAAGTACGCGATCGACAAGTTCAATCTCCAGGATCGCGGCTACATCGCCGGCCGCCACCCGCTGGAGCTCTGGCTGGCGGGCTACCTGAACGCCAATCCCGACGCGACGCGCTCGCAGGCCCTGGCGGCCTCCGGCGCGGAGCGGCAGGAGACCTATGCCTGGCTGTTCAAGTCGTCGCGCAAGGCCGCACAGGACACCCGCATCCGCATCCTCATGGAGGAGGAGGCGTTCAAGCGCATCCACGTGGCCTGGCAGCGGCTGGGCTATCCCTTCGAAAGCCTGGTGCCGTCCTACGCGACATCGATCGGCAGCTCGGCGGACCGGCCGGGCGCACTGGCCGACCTGATGGGCGTGATCGTGAACGACGGGCTGAAGATGCCGACCGTCCGGGTCGAGAAGCTTCACTTCGCGGCCGGGACCCCCTTCGAGACCGAGATGTCGCTGGCCCCGAGGGCCCCGGAGCGGGTGCTCTCGCCTGAGATCTCGGCGACGGTCCGCAGGGCGCTGATCGATGTCGCCGAGAACGGCACGGCCAAGCGCGTCCGGGGCGCCTTCCTGGCCCCGAGCGGCGGGCCGCTCCAGGTCGGCGGCAAGACCGGCACCGGCGACCACCGCTACGGCGAGCGGGTCGTGGCGCGCACGGCGACCTTCGTGTTCTTCGTGGGCGACCGGTTTTTCGGGACGGTCACCGCCCATGTCCGCGGCCCGGAGGCGGCACGCTACCGCTTCACCAGCGCCCTGCCCGCCCAGCTCCTGAAGTCGCTGGCGCCCACGCTCCAGCCGCTGATCGAGCGGTCCATGACGCAGACGGTCGAGCGCGCCCCCGGACAGGCACTGCCCGGTCAGACGCTGCCCAGTCAGGCCCAGCCGGTCCTCCCGCAGGCGGCTCCGGCCCCTGGCGCGGGTCCGGCCGCCGGAGCCGGGCGCGTGATCCCGGCCGCCACCCAGCCGGCTCGCTGATGCGAGCCGTGCGCCCCCGGACCCTCGTGGTCCTGGGGGCGGTCCTGGCGGCAGCATTCTGGGCGCCCTGGGGGCTTGTCCTCGGGCCGCTCTGGAGCGTGGCCCCCGCGGTGGCGCAGCCGCGGAACGCACCCATGGCGCAGCCGCGGAACGCACCCGTGGCGCAGGCACGGAACGCACCCATACCGCCGCAGGTCCATGACGGCCAGAGCCTCACTCTCGCTGGCCGGCGGATCCGGTTGTGGGGCATCCAGGCGCCGGCCCCAGACCAGGTGTGCCGTCGCGGGGGGCAGGCCTATCCCTGCGGGCTTGTCTCCCAGGCGGTCCTGGCGGCGCTGGTCGCGGGGGCCGAGCTGCGATGCGAGCGCGGGGACCGCGACCGCTCCGGCTGGGAGGTCGCCCTGTGCTACGTCGACGGCCGGGATCTCGCCCGCGAGCTCGTCCGCGCCGGATGGGCGCTCGACGACGGGCGCTACAGCAACGGCCGGTATGCCTTGCCGCAGCGCCTCGCCGAGGATGAGCGGCAGGGCCTCTGGGCCGGCGAGTTCGACCGGCCCTGGGAAGGCCCCGGCGCTCAGTCCTTCCGGTCGATCCCGTAGAGCCCCTTCATCAGGTACTGGGAAAGGGACGCCTTCTCGGCCAGATAGTCGGCATCGCCGGCCTGCGGGATCGTCCGGGCAGCGGCAAGCGCCTCGTCCCACTCCGCGGGCGCGTGATCGCCGCGGCCGATCAGCATCAGCGCCTTCAGCTCCTCGCGGCGCTCGGAATCGAGCCCCTCGATGTAGTCCTTGAGCGCCCTGTACTCGGCGCTGTCCACGGCGTTCAGAACGTCGAGATTGTCCAGGTCGGTCGGCATCCGGCTGCCGCGCTCAAGGGGCTGGTCGCCGAGATCCGCCTGATAGACCTTGTTCACGAGCCGGTCGCGGGCGGCCAGCGCCTCGAGCGACAGGTCGTGAACCCGTTTCACCTCGTCCAGGGAAAGCTTCGAGAGCATGGGGCCTCTCTGCTGAGGGGATTCGTCGTGGGAGGAGTGGCGCGGTCAGCCCGCGCCACCGGACTGGCGGGCCGGGCCGCGACGGAAGACCTTGGCCGCCGTCGGGCCGGTATCGCCCATGTCTTCGACGTAGTTGACGGGCTCGCCGACGCTGAGTGCGTCGAAGTCCCCGTCCAGAACGCTGTTCCGGTGGAAGTACAGCAGCGTTCCGGTTCCGGTCATGATGAACCCATGGTCCTCCTCCGGGACCAGGCGTGCGATCTGGCCCGGAACCTCGACCGCATGGGATTTCACGTCGCCACGGAGCTGTGCCTTGTAGTCCTTGAGCTGCCGTTCGGCCGCCTGGAAGGCGTCGCGGATCGAGGTGCGGACATCGGGGTTCGCGTACTTCTGCTGCGCCTTCTTGGGCTGACGGCTGACGACGAGCTCGCCGCCCGGCACGACGAGCTCGATATGCACGTCGTAGACGTTGCCGGTGCGGTGCTGCTGGTGCTGGGCTTCGACCGCGACACGGCAGCCAATCAGGCCGTCGAACAGGCGCTCGAGCTTGTCGACGCGCTCGCGGATGTCCGCTTCGATCCCGGGATCGGCGGGCGTGTTGTGGAAGGCGATGTTCAGCGGCGTCTGCATGTTTTGCCCTGAGTTCTTGGTAACCCGGTGATCAGAGCCAACAGCCCCGGCCGGCTTCCGTCACGCGGAGGGCAGGACCGGCCCGGAAGCGCCGGCATGCTTCGCGCCGGCAGGTGCCGGCGCCCAACAAAAGCCTTATCCTCGATATGCAGGAATGTGCTTTCCTGGGTGGGACGGAGCATTTGCAGCAGGATCGGCGCCGAGTTTTCATGAAATCGTCTGGAGCGAGCCCTCCAACGGGGCTGCGGCGCAGCAACTGGCTGCTGGGCGCCGCGGTCACCGTGCTGCTGCTTGCCCTATGGGGCGCGATCGTCGCATTCCTGGGCTTCGAGCGGCGCCAGACGCTGGCGCGGGGCGAAGAGCATGCGCTGGCGCTTAGCCTCGCCTTCGAGGAGCAGACGTTCTGGCTGCTCGCCTCGATCGAGCAGATGATGAACGCGATCGCCCACGAGCACGAGGAGCGCCCGGACGCCTTCGATCTCTCGGGAGTTCTGAACCGCTTCTCGATCCCCCTGGACCTGACGCTCCGCGCCTCGCTAATCGGTGCGGACGGAAAGCTCCTGGCCACGGATGCGGGGCCGGCCACCGAGCCCGCGGACCATTCCGATCGCGAGTACTTCAGGGTCCACGCCCTGCGCCCGGACGAGGGCATCTTCGTCAGCAAACCCGTGCGTAGCCAGCCCACGGGCCGGTGGTCGATCCAGATCACCCGGCGCCTGAGCCACCCGGACGGCCAGTTCGCCGGAGTACTCGCGATCTCCCTGGATCCCGTCTACTTCGCCCGGTTCTACCAGAACGTGCCGCTCGGCCCCGACGGCGCGATCAAGCTGGTCGGCAGCGACGGGACCGTCCGCGCCTTCTCCCGTGGGATGCCCGAGGGCCTTCCCGGCGACGTTCCGCCCGAGGCCGACCGGCAGCTGATGGAGCTCTGGCAGACCCGGCTCGCCGGCAGCTACATCGGCACCAGCGGCGTGGACGGCGTGCGCAGGATCAACGGATACCGGCAGCTCCGCCGCTATCCGCTGATCGTCAGCGTCGGGCTGGGCGAGACCGACGTGCTGGAGGCCTGGCGCGATTTCGCCACGCGCGTCGCCGTGGCCGGCGGTGGGGTCAGCGCCGCGATCCTCGTGATGGCGGCGCTGCTGCTGGCGGCCTTGCGGCGCCGGCAACGGCAGGAGGACGCGCTGGCCGAGCAGCGTTTGGAACTGGTCCGGCTGAACCACGACCTCGCCGCGACCCAGCGCATCGCCAATCTCGGAAGCTGGGAGCTGGAACCGACCGGGCGCCGCCTGGAATGGTCCGAGGAGACGTTCCGCATCAACGGGCTGCCGCCCGAGGGCGGCGCCCCGGACTTCGACACCTATCTGGAAAGCGTGCATCCCGAGGACCGGCCGCTGCTGGAGAGAAGCCTCGATGCGCTCTTCAACCGCTTCCTTCCCTACGAGATCGAGCTGCGCCACCGCATGCCCGGCGGCGGCTGGAACCACGTCGTGACGCGGGCCGAGCCCATCGTCGAGAATGGCGTCGTCGTCCGCGCCCGCGGCAGCATGCTGGACATCACCGGCGCGAAGATCCAGGAGGCCGAGCTCCGGGACAGCCGGAACCTCGCCCGGCAGATCGCCGACCTCTCGCCCAACATCATCTACATCCTGAACATCGACACGCTCTGCCACATCTACGGCAACCGCGACACCTGGTCGTTCTTTGGGTACACGCGGGAGCAGGTCCGCGTGCTCGGTCCCCACTTCCAGCGCGCGGTCGTGCATCCCGAGGACCTGCCCGCCGCCCAGGAGCGGATGGCCCGGTTCGCGGCCATGGGCGACGAGGAGGTGCTCGAGTACGAGCAGCGCGTGCGCCATGCCAGCGGAGAATGGCGCTGGCTCTGGTACCGCGAGAAGGTCTTCGCGCGCGACCCGGCCGGCCGGCCGGTCCAGATCCTCGGCACCGGCCAGGACGTGACCGAGCGCAAGCGCAACGAGATGAAGCTGGAGATCGCGCGACGCGAGGCCGAGGGAGCCGTGCGCGCCCGCGAGCAGTTCCTCGCGACCATGAGCCACGAGATCCGGACGCCGATGACCGGCGTTCTCGGCCTTGCCGACCTGCTGGTCGGCACCACCCTGACGCCGGAGCAGCGCCGCATCGTCGACACGCTGCGCGGGTCCGCCTCGAACCTGCTGGCTGTGCTGAACGACGTACTGGACTTCTCGAAGATCGAGGCCGGGCAGCTTGCCCTGGAGGAGGTCGACACCGACCTGTATTCGACGGTGCGCGACGTGCGCGCGCTCTACACCTCCCAGGCGTCGCGCAAGGGCCTGCGCCTGGAGCTGGAGATCGCCGAGGGGACACCCTGCTGGGTCCGCATCGACCCGACCCGGCTCCGCCAGGTGCTGTTCAACCTGATCGGCAACGCCATCAAGTTCACCTCCCGCGGGGGCGTCACGGTGTCGGTATCCGGCCGCACCGAGGCGCAGGACGTGGTCCTGCTGGACTTCGTGGTCGCGGATACCGGGATCGGCATGACGGAGGAGCAGATCGGACGTCTGTTCCAGCCCTTCGTGCAGGGCGACAGCTCGACGACACGCCGCTTCGGGGGAACGGGGCTCGGCCTGTCGATCTCCAAGAGCCTGGTGGAGGCGCTGGGCGGAA
Organism: Arenibaculum pallidiluteum; assembly: GCF_017355985.1. Lineage (GTDB taxonomy): Bacteria > Pseudomonadota > Alphaproteobacteria > Azospirillales > Azospirillaceae > Arenibaculum > Arenibaculum pallidiluteum. Next base: position 43,367 of record NZ_JAFIQU010000011.1, on the reverse strand, counting down.
CGATCACGGCGTCCAGCCGCCCAGGCGAGGGCTCGACCTTCCGCTTCACCGTCCGCTGCCGGACCGGTACCCCAGCGCTGCCGCAGGAATCCGAGACGACCGGGCCTGCGGCAGGCACGCAGGCGCGGATCCTCCTGGCCGAGGACAACCCCGTCAACCGCATGCTGATCACCACCATGCTGGAGCGGACCGGGCATGTGGTGGACAGCGTCGAAGACGGGCGGCAGGCAGTGGATGCGGTCGCGGCCCGGCCCTACGACCTGCTGCTGCTGGACATGCAGATGCCGGTGATGGACGGGCTGGAGGCGGCTGCGGAGATCAGGCGCCTGCCGGGCGCCGCCGGAAGGATTCCCATCGTCGGCCTGTCGGCCGATGCCGTGGCCGAGACGGTGCGGCGCGCACGGGACGCGGGCTTCGACGACTATGTGACCAAGCCCGTGGACTGGCCGAAGCTGCACGCAGCCATCCACGCCGCCGTCGCGGGGCGCGCGGGCCGGGAGCCTGCCGCTCCCGAGGCGGGCGCCGGCGCGGGGGGAGGCGAGCTGCCGCTGATCGTCGAGAACACGGCACGCGAGCTCGAGAGCTTCTTCGGGCGCGATGGCGCCTCCAGCTTCTACCGCAGCCTGCTGAGCCGCCTGGACGAGAGCCTGGAGGGGATCCGCGCCTCGGTCGCCGCACGGGACGCTGTCGCGCTCCGCGCCGAGTGCCACGCGCTGCGGGGCGCTGCCGGGAACATGGGCGCGGAACGGCTGTCGGCGGTGTTGTTCGGGATCGAGCAGCACAGCCGCGAGGGCGTCATCGCCGACGACCTGATCCCCGCTCTGGAATCGGTTGCGGTGCTGACCCGGCAGGCGATCGAGCAGCGGATCGGGACGGAAGCGCCGACGCCCGCGGAGTAGCGGCCCTACTCCGCCCCTCGCGCCCGGGCGGAATAGAGCCGGAAGAGCGCGGCGTGGTCGAGATCGCCGTCGCCCCGCGCGACCAGCTCCTCGTAGCGGGCACGGTTCACCGCCAGCGCCGGGAGATCGAGGCCGAGCGCGGCCGCCAGCGCCTCGGCCTGGCGCATGTCCTTGAGCTGCGTGGTGGCGCGCGCGCCCGGCGCGTAGCTCCCCTCGACCATCCGCTGCCCGTGGACCTCGAGGATCCGCGATCCGGCGAAGCCACCCATCAGCGCCTCGCGCACGCGGGCGGGATCGGCGCCAGCCGCCTGCGCGAGGGCCAGGGCCTCGGCCACCGCCCCGATGGTGAGGCCGACGATCATCTGGTTCGCGGCCTTGGCCACCTGGCCCGCGCCTGGCGGCCCGACACGGGTCACCCGGCGCCCGAGGGCCCGCAGGATCGGGAGCGCCGCCTCGAAATCCGCCTCCTCGGCGCCGACCATCACCGAGAGCGTCGCCTCCACCGCCCCCACCTGTCCGCCCGAGACCGGGGCATCCAGCCAGCGCCCCCCGGCTGCAGCCACGGCGGCCGCGAAGCGCCGCGTGTCGGGTACTGCCGTCGTGCCCATGTCGATCACCAGCGCCCCCGGCTCCAGACCGGCAAGGACGCCATCCGGGCCTTCGAGCACAGCTGCGACGGCCGGCGTGTCGGTGACCATCAGGATCACCGCCTCCGCCCGGTGGGCGGCCTCGCGCGGCGTCGTCGCCGTTCCGAGCCCCGCGGAGGCGAGTTCTGCAACCGGCCCCGGAGAGCGGCTGGCCACCGTAACCCGGGCGCCGGCCCTGTGCAGGTTCAGCGCCATGGGCCGCCCCATGAGGCCAAGCCCCACGAAGCCGATGGCCCGCCCTGCGATCCCTTCCCCTTCGATCCCTGCCATGCGATGTCCCGCTGCGCCGTCCCGGCCGGACGCCGGACCCGCAGCCTGCCGCGGAGATGCCCGGGACGGCAAGCGCGACGAGCAGCCGGCGGTGGGCAGGAGGGCGGCGGTCAGGCGATGGGCGGAACGGATACCACCGGGTCCGGTTGAAGTCCTTGGCCAGCAACCGCCGATCGGAAGGTTCCATGATCATTCCCGAGATCTCAGCCACGGCGCGTGCGCTATGGCGCTTGGCGCTGGCGGGCATGCTGGCACTGCCGCTTCTCGCCGCATGCGGCGAGGAGGACGTCAGCCAGAACGAGCAGCGCCCGTCGGCGCCGAGCACGCCGGATGCCGCGGCCGGCTCAACCGCGGGATCCGAAACGCCGGCCGGGATCGACCCGCAGGGCACCGATCCTGCCCGGACCGGCGAGCTGGACACCAATCCCGGCGGAGGGGCGCCTGCGCAGCCCTCGGAGACGCGCTAGGACGCTCAGGCGCCGACCCAGTGGCGGACCTCGCCGGTGTCGAGATGGACGAAGTTGCGGCGGGGATAGAAGCCGACACCGCCGGAATGCAGGGACAGCGCAGCGCGCCGCACCACCGCCAGCGGCACGCCGGGCACCCGCAGGTCGATGGCGCGCCCCACGAGGTGCAGGCTGCCGGAGGCAGGCCTGTAGCCCTCCTCGCGCAGGCGCGCGTTGGTCTCGGCCGTGCGGTAGGCGGACATCACCTCGACGCGGCCCTTCGTTCCGAAGCGCCGCGTCAGCCGGTGGAGAAGGTCGAGCAGAGCCGGCTCGATGCGGGTGGCCGCGTCCAGGTGCCAGTCGCGCATGAACCAGTCGATGCGCGCCAGCGCTTCCGGCAGGTAGGCACCGTCGGCGAAATAGGTCTCGCGCAGGGTCTCGCCGGTGACACGGTGCACGAGATCGAGGCTGCGCTCGGGCATGCGCGACGCCGGCCCGGCAAGCGCGGGCCGAGCAGCCATCGCGGCTCCTCCGGCCAGAAGGCCCAGGAATGCGCGGCGGCTCACGGCCGGGACCGGCCCTTTTTCGGCTTCGAATGGCATTGGACGGCAGGCGGGGGAACAGGCGAAAGACAGACGGGCGGGCGCGGGCACAGGCGCACCCACGACGCCGCGTCAACAGGCGGCATGCGGGATCGTCACGCGCTGATCGGCGCCTTATTCGATCTCGTCCAGCAGCGCCCGCAGGATCTCGCGGTGCCTGCGGATCACCAGCGAGAAATGCCCCTCCCCCTCGACGAGGTGCAGGCGCGCACCGGGGATCCGCGCCGCCAGCACCTTGGCGGCAGCCGGGGGGACCAGCGTGTCGGCCAGCCCGTGCCAGACCTGGACAGGCGCCGTGATCGCGTCCAGATCCAGTTCCCAGTCCGCGGCATAGATCGCCATGTCGGCGACGACGCCCTCGATGCCCGGCGCCAGGGCCGTGCGGGCCGCGCCCAGCAGCGCCGTCGCGGATTCCGGAGGCAGGGCCTCGCGGTCCGGGCCTGGCATCCCGAGTACCGTCATGGTCACGGCCGCCGCCGCGCCCGCGGGCCCCTTCAGCAATGCCCCGCGCAGGGCCTGCGCCACCGGCCGGGCGAGGTTCGGGCGCCGGCCAAGCGCCATCATCCGGCCGGCCCAGCTCCGCCCCTCCCAGCCGAGCCCCGCAGGAGCAAGCCCGTTCACCAGAGCCGCCGCCTCGATTCGCGCGCCCAGCCTGGCGGCGCATGCCGTCGCATAGGGGACGCCGCCGGAAAGCCCGACCACCGAGAAGCGGCCGATGCCGAGGCGGTCGGCCAGGGCCGCGATGTCGTCGGGCCAGTCCGCCAGGCGGCGCCCCGGACAGGGATCCGACAGGCCGAGGCCCGGGCGGTCCGGGGCCACGAGCCTGATCCCGGAAAGCGGGACCAGCGCCGGCTCGAGCCTGCAGCTCGGGAAGCCGTGGCAGTAGATGGCAACCGGTCCGTCCCGGTCGCCGTATTCGGCGAAGCCGAGGCTCCGGCCATCGGGCAGCGTCACCGCGCCCTCGCGGACGGGCGGATGCAGGGAATCGGCCATGGATTACCCGCGGCCTCCGCGGCTATCCATGCCTCTGCGATGCGCTATCATGGGTTCTGGTGACGGGAGAGCGGACATCTTGCTGCAGAAGAGGCTGAGACAGGAGACTGCCGAGAAGCACCGGCGGCTGGAGGAGGGGCTTGGGCTTGTCGCCCCGGATCTAACGCTCGGACGCTACCGCCGGATCCTCGAAGGCTTCTACACCTTCCTGCGTCCCTGGGAAGCCGGGATCGAGACGGCGCTGGGCGACCCGGCCTTCACCCGCCCGCGCCGACGGGCGCATCTCCTGGCCGCGGACCTGGTGCAGCTCGGCGCCGCGGCCGGCAGCCTCGCCGCCCTGCCGGACTGCCCGGCGCTGCCCCTCATCGACGGCCCCGCCCGGGCCATGGGGTCCCTCTATGTGATGGAGGGATCGACCCTCGGCGGACGGATCGTGGCGCGCCATGTCGAGAAGGCACTGTGCCTATCGGACGGCCGCGGCTATACCTATTTCAGCAGCCATGGTCCGGCAGTGGGGGCCATGTGGCGCCGCTTCCTGGACCGGCTCGCCGCGTTCTCGTCCCCGGACCGCGACGACCAGGTGGTGGCGGCGGCTCAGGAGACCTTCGACAGCATGGAGCGCTGGCTATGCGGGAGCGGAGGAGCGTCGAGGTGAGCACGATGGATGCGCCGGACGCCGATCTCACCGCCTGCGACCGGGAGCCTATCCACATTCCCGGGACGATCCAGCCGCACGGCGTCCTGCTCGCCTTCGACGGCCCCCAACCCGTCCTGACACGGGCGAGCGCGAATCTCGGCACCATCCTGACAGGCACCGACCGGATTCCCTTCGGCCGCGGCCTGGACGAGGTGCTGGACGGCGACCGCTGGCGGCCGATGCGCGACACGCTCGCCCGGCTTCGGCGCCAGTCGCTGGACCGTCCGCACCATCTGGGGCTGGTCAACTTGCGCAACGCCGAGTACCAGGCGATCGCCCACAGGACGGGCGAAACCCTGGTGCTGGAACTGGAGCGCATGCCGCCGCTCGCGATCCCGGCCGAGGAGATCTACGGCCTAGTGCGCGACGGGGCGGAACGGCTCCAGGCCGCGAAGGGCATCGATGCCCTGTGCGCGCAGGCCGCCGTCGAATTCCGCCGCCTCACCGGCTTCGACCGCGTGCTGGTCTACCGCTTCGACGAGTCCTGGCACGGCAAGGTCGTGGCCGAGGACAGGAACGAGCGCCTGCCCTCCTATCTCGACCTGCGCTTTCCCGCCTCCGACATTCCCCAGCAGGCGCGGGAACTCTACCGCCTGAACCGGATCCGGCTGATCCCTGATGCGACCTACGACCCGGTGCCGATCCTCGTGGATGGGGAGGGCCGGGGCCCGCTCGACCTCAGCTTCGCGGTGCTTCGAAGCGTCTCTCCGGTCCACCTCGAATATATGCGGAACATGGGGACCCCGGCCTCCATGTCGGTGTCCGTGGTTGTCGAGGGGCGGCTCTGGGCACTGATCTCGTGCCACCACGCCGAGCCCCTGCGGGTGCCCTTCGCGGTGCGCCTCGCCTGCGACTTCCTGGGCCAGATGCTGGCGACCCATCTCGCCGCCCAGATCCATGCGAGCCAGGCCGCCACCCGCACGCGCCTTCAGGCCGTCCAGGCGCGGCTGCTGACCGAGATGGCGGCTGCTGACCCCTTCATCGAAGGCCTGGTGCAGGTGCCCGACGACCTACTGAGGCTGACGGGCTCGCAGGGCGCCGCCGTCGTCGAGGGCGGGCACTGCCGCCTGATCGGCAAGACTCCTGGGGAGGCCGCGGTGCTGGCCATCACCGCCCGCCTGGCGACGGCGGAGGACGAGATCTTCCACACCGACCACATGGCGGGCACCTTTCCGGAGGCCGAGTCCTGGCGGGCGGAGGCCGCGGGGCTGCTGGCGATCAGGATCTCGAAGCTGCACGCAAGCTTCGTCCTCTGGTTCCGCCCCGAGGTCATCGAGACCGTGCGCTGGGGCGGCGACCCGCACAAGCGGGTCCAGGGTGATTCGACCGCCCGCGTCCACCCGCGCAAGAGCTTCGAGACCTGGAAGGAGATCGTGCATCTCCGCTCGGCGCCATGGCGCGACGCCGAGATCGAGGCCGCGGAGACGCTGCGCAATGCGATCGTCGGCATCGTGCTGCGCAAGGCCGAGGAGCTGGCCATGCTCACCGAGGAGCTGGAGCGCTCGAACAAGGAGCTGGAGGCCTTCTCCTATTCCGTGTCCCACGACCTGCGCGCGCCGTTCCGGCACATCGTCGGCTACACCGAGCTCCTGAAGGAGCACGAGGCCACCAAGCTCAGCGACAAGGGCCGCCGCTACATCGACGTGATCCTGGACAGCGCCCGGTCGGCGGGACTTCTGGTCGACAGCCTGCTAGGGTTCTCGCGGATGGGACGTGCCCAGCTGGCGCGGATCGAGGTCCCGATGCGCTCGCTGGTGGACGATGCCATCCGCACGCTGGAGCCCGACACCGTCGGGCGCGACATCCGGTGGGAGTTCGGGCCGCTTCCGTCGGTGACCTGCGACCCGAACATGCTGCGCTTGGCTTGGCAGAACCTGCTGTCCAACGCCATCAAGTACACCCGGAACCGCGAGCCTGCGATGATCGAGGTCGGCGCATTTCCGCAGGGACAGGAGCACGTCTTCTTCGTCCGCGACAATGGGGTCGGCTTCGACATGGCTTATGCCGGGAAGCTCTTCGGCGTCTTCCAGCGACTGCACCGCTCCGAGGACTTCGAGGGCATCGGCATCGGGCTTGCCAATGTTCGCCGCATCGCCGAGCGTCATGGTGGAAGATCCTGGGCCGAGGGCGCTCCGGACCAGGGCGCCACATTCTACTTCTCCCTTCCTGCCTCGTCCGTTCAGGGATAATCGCCGTGGCCGAACTGAAGCCGATCCTCCTCGTCGAGGACAATCCGAAAGATGTCGAGCTGACGCTCGAAGCGCTCGCCAAGAGTCAGCTCGCGAACGACGTCGTGATCGCGCGAGATGGAGTCGAGGCGCTGGATTACCTGGAGAAATGCTGCGCCGGCAAGGATCGGCCGGAGCTTCCGGCAGTCGTCCTGCTCGACCTGAAGCTGCCGAAGGTGGACGGCATCGAGGTGCTGGAGAGGGTCAAGCGGGACCCCCGCACCCGGCAGATGCCCGTCGTGATGCTGACCTCCTCGCGGGAGGAGAGCGACCTCGTCCGCAGCTATCAGCTCGGCGTCAACGCCTTCGTCGTGAAGCCCATGGGCTTCGCCGAGTTCTTCCAGGTCATCCAGGAGCTCGGCGTCTTCTGGGCGATCATCAACGAGCCGCCGCCCAACAGCAGGAAGCCGCAGCGCTGAAGGCGGGCCGCCCCGGGACGGAGGGGTGGCCGCGCGGAGGGACGACGGCATGAGGACCTTCTCCGACCATCTCGCCCATTACGCCGCGTGCCACCGCGACCCTCGCAACCGCATGACCCACTATGTCGGCGTGCCGGCCATCATCTTCGCGGCCATGGTGCTTCTGAGCCTTGCGCCGCTGAGGGGGCTCGGCGCCGATGCGACGCTGGCGCAGGTCGTGACGGTGGCGGCGCTGGCATACTACCTCCTGCAGGACCTGGCGCTCGGCCTGGCGCTGACCGTCGTCTTCGGATTGCTGCTCTGGGCTGCCGGCGCGGTCGCCGCACTGGGCACAGGCATTGCGGTGGCGGTCTTCGCCGTGGCCTTCGTGGGAGGCTGGGCGGTCCAGCTCCTCGGCCACCATTACGAGGGCAACCGCCCCGCCCTGCTGACAAGCCTGTTCCAGATCCTCGTCTCTCCTGTCTTCCTGATGGCGGAGGTCTTCTTCGCGCTCGGGCTCAAGGGCGACCTCGCCCGCGACATAGCCGCCCGAAACGCCGGGCGTCGCGGCTGAGGCTGGGCCACCACGGGCCGCGCGGACCGGCACGCCGCCCTGCCCCCGTCAGCCCCCGGCACGGCGGCGAGCGGGCGTGCAGCGCCGGGCAAGCGCCAGCCCGGTGACGGCCAGGGCCATGGCGTTGGCGGCATGAAGCGACTGCACGGCGCCGCTTCCGGCCTCGCGTCCGGCGATCAGCCAGACGAACTGCATGGCATAGAGGCCGAGCAGGGCCAGGGCCAGGCTCCGGAAGCGGCGGAGGCCGGGGACCACCGTGGCCGCCACCGCGAGCGCCAGGACGGGAAGCGCGATCGTGCCGCCGACCGCCCTGTGCGCGTCCCACGCCGCCGCGTCCGAGAAGACCGCCAGCCCGACGAGGAAGAGCTGCAGCGCGATCAGGACGGGAACGACGGCCGCCAGGACGGCGAAGGCGATCGACAGCGGGACGCGGATGCGGTCCCCGGATCGTTCGGAATGCATCGGGTGCCCTCCGTGGCGGGTGATGCCGGAAGCGGACGTCGTCACGCCGCCGCTGCCTTCTCCTGCGGAAGGCATCCGAGCCCTTCCAGCGTCGTCCGCACAGCAAGGTCGAGGGGCGTGTGCGGCTCCTCGCCGAGCACCGCCAGCAGGCGGTCATTGTCCATGCGCACGGGCATCGTCCAGAGATAGCGCATCTCGCGGAGCTCCCTGAACAGCGGAACGAACGGCGCGGCGAGGCCGAGCAGGCCCCATGACAAGGAGCGCAGGCGCGGCTCCACCGGTTGCACCGCCCGGCGGATCGCAGCGATCATCTCCGTGCCGTCGTGGTCCCAGTGGCCTGCCATGTGGAAGCTGGCGAAGGGGTCGAGCGCGTCGCCGAGATCCGCCAGCCGCGCCATGGTTTCAGCCACGTCCGGAAGATACGCCCACTGATGCCCGGTGCCGGGCCGGCCGGGATAGCTGATCGTGGCGACCGGGCCGCCCGGCTTGACCATGCCCTGCGAGAACCAGCTGTTGCCGGCCCTTGGGCCGAAGAAGTCGCCGGCCCGCACGATCAGCGTGCGGACGCCCGTATCGGCCGCCGCACGGAGCCGGCGCTCCATCTCGGCCCGGATGGCGCCCTTGCGGGTGACCGGGTTCTGAGGGGCGTCCTCGGCGATTACCGGGAACGCGTCGGGTCCATAGTTGTAGACCGTGCCGGGCAGCAGGATCCGGGCGCTGGAGGCGCGTGCGGCGGCGATGCTGTTCTCCAGCATAGGCAGGACCAGCTCGCCCCAGTTCCTATAGCCCGGCGGATTGACCGCATGGACGATCAGCGATGTGCCGCGCGCCGCGCTGGCGACATCCCCGGCGCGCATGGCGTCGCCCTTGATCCAGTCGATGCCCGGCTCGTAGCGACCGGCCCCTGCTCCCCCGCGATGCAGCGCCTTTACGGTCCAGCCGTGGGCCCGCAGGCGGCGTGCGGTCTCGCCGCCGATGCCGCCCGTCGCGCCGAGCACCAGCGCGGTTCGTTCGCCAGTCATCTTCCCTCTCCTTTGCTTCGTGCCGTCGAGAGGAAGATCGCCTGCACCCCGCCATAACGGAATTGGCGAAAGACGTGCCGCCACAATACGGAAATGTATGGACGCGGACGGCCCTGCGCGCGCGCTACGACCGAAACAGAGTTTTTTCGGCTCGACATCGTCATGCAACGCGAACCGCTCAAAGTCCCCGTCAAGAAGAGGGACTGCGATGACGAAGCTCCAGCCGGACCGAGTTCAGCTCAAGCACTTCGACGTGATCCGGAGATCCTGCCGGATGCTTTCCGGCGGGCAAGGCCCTGCAGCCTCATCGGAACAGCACACGGGCGAGCGCCCGGCCGGTACCCGCAGGCACGAGAACGCCACCTCGAAGTACCGCCAGCGGTCTCCGTAGCCCGGGCACAGCCCCGCCACGGGATCCTCCGGATCCCTTGGAGCGCCCCTCGGAGATCTTCCACTCCAACTCCTGTCCATCCCGCCGTGGCGCGCGTCGAGCCGACCGCCCCGGAGCGGCGGCTCCATTGGGAAGCCAAGCATGCTGCACTCAACGGCCCTGGTCACACGCCGCACGGCCCGGCTCGTCCTGGACGTCCTCAGGAGCGAGGGCGTCACGCACGTATTCGGCAATCCCGGATCCACCGAGATGCCGCTGATGGACGCGCTGGTCGACTGCCCAGACATCACCTACGTCCTCGGGCTCCAGGAGGCGACGGCGGTCGGCATGGCCGACGGCTACGCGATGGCGACCGGGCGCCCCTCCTTCGTGAACCTGCACACCGCGGGCGGCCTCGGCAACGCCATGGGCGTCCTCTTCTCCTCCGCGACCACCCGGACCCCGATGGTCGTCACGGCGGGGCAGCAGGACACCCGGCATCTCTTCCGCGATCCCTGGCTGTCCGGGGACCTGGTTTCGATGGCCCGGCCCGTCACCAAATGGGCGGCCGAGATCAAGCGGGCCGAGGATGTTCCCGCAGCCCTAAGGCGGGCCTTCGCGATCGCCCGCACCCCGCCGATGGGTCCCGTCTTCCTGTCGCTTCCCATGGACGTCCTGGACCAGGAGATCGAGGTCCCGGAGAACGGTCGGCCGATCCCCGAGACGCGCGACCGGCGCACCGCCGACGTCGGCGCGGTGGCCGAGCTGCTGTCGACGCGCGATGCCGCCCGGGTCGCGGTGGTCCTCGGCACCGACCTCGCCGAGGACGTCGCAGCAGGCGTCCTCGCACTCACCCACACGGCCGGCTACGCGGTCTACGGCACGCAGCTCGCCTCCCGGACGGCCTATTCCAGCAGCGATCCCTGCTGGCAGGGCTTCCTGAAGCCCGACTTCGCCATGATCCGGAGGACGCTCGCGCTTTACGACACGGTCCTGCTCATGGGAAGCCGCGCGTTCATCGCCTATCCCTACAGGAACGCGGAGCCCCTGAGCGGCGGGACCACCTTCATCCATTTCGCCGACAACGACGCGGCGATCGGAGCCGAGGTTCCCGCGGACCTGTCGGTCGTCGGGGACCTGAGGACCACGCTGGTCGCCCTGTCCCGCGCGCTTGCGCCCAGGATCGACCGGTTCGCCGTGGCGGAACGGCTGGAGACGCTCCGGAAGGCCTCGGCCGAACGGGCCGCGGCGGCGCGGGCGGCCATACTCCAGGACCGGTCGCTTCCGCTGACCCCCGATGCCGCCATCCTCGCGGTGATCGACAGCCTGCCCGCCGACACCCTGATCGTGAACGAGTCGGCGGCGACGTTCGGCCGCGTCCAGGACGTCATGCCGATTTCCCCGGGGCGCCACTTCTTCTCGAGCGGCGGCGTTCTCGGCTGCGGGATGCCCTTCGCGGTCGGAGCGGCCCTGGCTGGCGACGGGCAGGTCGCCTGCCTCACCGGCGACGGCGCCACGCTCTACTCGCCCCAGGCGCTCTGGTCGGCCGCCCATCACGGAAGGCGGATCATGTTCTTCGTCTTCAACAATACCCGGTACGAAATCCTGATGCGCGTTGCGCGGGACCTCGGCTATCGGAACGCCACAGCCGGCCGCTTCGTCGGAATGGACCTCAGCGACCCCATCGTGGACTTCCAGCGCCTCGCGCGGAGCTTCGGTGTGCCTGCGTACCGCGCCGGGACCGCCGAGGACATCGCCACGGTCGTCGCCGAGGCCTCCTTGCTCGCCGGGCCGAGCTTGATCGAGATCCCGATCAGATAGGGCCGGGCGGCCTCACCGGCAGGCCTCGCGCATCGCGGCATAGGCGGCGGCGGATCCCTCGAGGTCGTAGGTGTCGGTGGTGAGGGTCCCGCGCGCCGAGGTGCCCTTCACCACCATCCGGGATCCCGCGCGGACGGCGCGGACGATCCGGCGGTCCAGTCCGTCCGTCGCGGCCCAGGCGGTGTCGCCGTCGGTAATCAGCCTGAACGTGGCGCCGTCGATGGTCAGCGTCGCCTGACTGCCGCGACGGTAGGGATAGCCCGCGAGCACGCTGACCTCGTCACCGCCCCTCTCGCCGGGACGATAGGCCACGTAGAAGACGACCCGGTCGCGGCGCGTGTACTTCCCTTCGCTGCGCAGGGGAAGACCGCCCATGTAGCAGACCCGTCCGGCCCCGCTCCCGCTCGCGAAGACGGTCCAACGGCCGAAGCTGCCGACGGCGGACGGCTTGGCCGAGAGGGGAGCTGCGGACGCGATCCATGCGACGCAGGCCCATGCGGCGCAGACCATGACGGCCGGGCGGAAGATTCGAGCCATGGGGCTTCTCCCATTATGACGGGCCGCCGAGGCGGCCGGCACGGATGGAATCCCGCCCGGAACGCACCGTGCACGGTACGGCGGCGCGGGAGCGGCGGCGGTTCCCCGAGGTAAAGAAGGCAGGCTAGCGGATTCAGTCGAAGCGGTTGAAGGATCCGAAGCCCTGGAAGGGGGTGCTGCTGGCTCCCGCCCCCGTATCCGGCGCATTCGGCGCAGGGCCGGCGCCGTCATGGCGGGGGACGGGATCGAGGCCGCCTGCATCGGGATCCGCACCTGGGCGGATGCTGTCGGCGGGGGAAGCGTTCTCGGCGATCATGATTCGGGTCTCCTGGCTTCGCCTGGTCAGGAGGGCGCGACAACCTCTATGGCTGCGGATCGGTCGAAGGGCCTGGCGGGCCCCTCTTCACGCCCGGGTTCGATGCGCGTCGGCAGCGCCAGTCCTCATTACGAAAAGGAGGTACGGATTGGGAACCCCTGCCGGCCGTTCCAGGGGCGTTTGTCACAGCGCGCCGGCCGCGCAGCCGGCCCCGCAGCCAAGACATTGCGGGCGCGACATTTCGGTGGCCTGACGGCCCCGGACCGGAGCGCGGCGCATCGGTTAACCATCCGCTTACCATGCCGCGCCAGTGTTTCCGCGACCGGCGCCGCGCCATGGCGGCGCCATCAGCGGACCCATCATGCAGAACATCCGGACATCACCAGCGACGGGCGGGCTCGCCCGCCTCTACCGCGGCCTGTGGACCCACGCCGGCTCCGACCGCCCCCTGGTCGTGCTGTTCATGGCCATGCAGATCGGCGCCGTCCTGGTCAAGCTGGCAATCCCCTACTTCTCGGCCGAGGCCATGAACGCGCTGCAGCGGTCCGGCGCCGACGGGCTGCGCGAGGCCGGCAGCTACCTGGCGCTGACCTTCGCGGCGGCGCTGGTCTCCTGGATGCTGCACGGACCGGCCCGGGTGATCGAGCGCTTCGTGGCGGTGCGGGTCCGCGGCCGCTTCACCGATGCCGTATACGCCAAGCTGACCAGCCTGCCCATGGGCTGGCATGCCCGCCGCCATTCCGGCGAGACGATCCAGCGCGTCTCCAAGGCCGCCGCCGCCCTGTTCGGGTTCTCGCAGACGCAGTTCATCTACCTGCAGAACGCGGTGAACCTGATCGGGCCGATCGTTGCGCTTTGCATCGTCTCGGCGCTGACCGGCGCGGTGGCGGTCGTGGGCTATCTCGCGATCGTCCTCGTGCTGCTGCGCTTCGATCGCGTGATGATCGAGCTCGCCAGGGCCGAGAACCGGGCCGAGCGGCGGTTCCTCGCCACGCTGGTCGACTGCCTGGGCAACATCTCCACGGTGCTGACCCTGCGCCTTCAGGAGCCGACGCGCCGCCTGGTCAACACGCGCCTCGCCGAGGTCTTCGCGCCGCTGCGCCGAAGCGTGGTCGTGAACGAGGCTAAGTGGTGCGCGGTCGACCTGCTGAACAACGCGATCCGCTGCGGCCTCGTGGCGCTCTACGGCTGGCTCGCCTGGCGCGAGGGCGGCGCCGTGATGCTGGGAACGGCCCTGCTCGTGCACCAGTACGCCCAGCAGGCGGGCGCGGTGATCGGCACCATGGCGACCCACTACCAGGAGCTCGTGCGGTTCCAGACCGACTTCGGCGAGGCCGAGGGCATCGTGCGCGAGGCGGAGTCCCGTCCGCCAGCCCCGGTCGGCGAGGACTGGCGTGAGATCCGCATCGACGGGCTGAGCTTCGGTTATCCCGGCGGACCCGCCGGCCATGGCGGGGGCCTCGCCGGGGTAGGGCTGACGCTGACCCGCGGGCGCCGGATCGCCCTGATCGGCGAGAGCGGGTCGGGCAAGAGCACGGTGATGCGGCTTCTTGCGGGGCTGTACCAGCCGGACCGGGCAGAGTTCCGCGTGGACGGCGTGCTCCGCCCCGAGCTGCCCCATCTCGGCGCCGTCGCGACGCTGATCCCGCAGGAGCCCGAGATCTTCGAGAGCACGCTGGGGCACAACGTGACGCTCGGCCTCGACTACGACGAGGCCGACGTGGCCCGCGCCGTGGCGCTGGCCGAGCTAGGGCCGGTGCTGGCGCGCCTGCCCGCGGGCCTCGACACCGCCATCGAGGAGCGCGGCGCCAACCTCTCGGGCGGGCAGCGCCAGCGGCTGGCGCTGGCGCGCGGGATCCTGGCGGCCCGCGGCTCGGGCCTGATCATGCTGGACGAGCCCACCAGCAGCCTGGACCCGGCGACCGAGGCGCGGCTGTACGACGCGGTGCTGGCCGAGTTCCCCGATGCCTGCGTCGTCAGCTCGGTCCACCGCCTGCACCTGCTGGACCGCTTCGACATGGTCGTCCTGATGGCCGAGGGCCGGGTCGTCGACCAGGGCTCGGTGGACGAGCTGCTGCAGCGCCAGCCCGGCTTCCGGATGCTCTGGCAGGCCCAGCTCGGCCGGCCGTCCCTGGCTGCCTGATCCGACCGGTCCGAGCGGGCCGGCCCGACCCCGCGCGCGTGCGGCCTGCAAAATTGTGGCTGCCGCCGCGCCCCCCGGCGTGTCTATGCTGCGCGCCCGAGGAAACGACGGGGTTCGAGGGTAAGCCGATGGCCTTGCTGGACGAGAGCGCGTCGGGCGTCTACGTGATCGCGGTGACGCCCTTCCGCGATGACGGGTCGCTCGACCTGGAGAGCACCGACCGCATGGTCGATTTCTACCTGGAGCGGGGCGTCACCGGCATTACGGTGCTGGGCGTCATGGGCGAGGCGCCCAAGCTGACCGCCGCCGAATCGCGCCTGTTCGTGCGGCGCGTCCTTGCGCGGCTCGACGGGCGCATCCCCTGCGTCGTCGGCGTGAGCAGCCCAGGCCTCGCGAGCATGCGCGAGCTGGCCTCGGCGGTGATGGAGGACGGCGCGGCCGGGGTGATGGTGGCCCCGCCCTCGACGCTCCGCACCGACGACCAGATCTTCGGCTATTTCGAGAACGTGGCGGAGACGCTGGGCCCGAAGATCCCCTTCGTGCTCCAGGATTTCCCGCTGACGACCAGCGTTCAGATCGCGCCCGCCACCCTGGTGCGGATCATCAAGGCGCTCCCGAGCTGCGTGATGGTCAAGCACGAGGACTGGCCCGGCCTCGCCAAGATCTCGGCGCTGCGCGCCGCCAGCGAGCAGGGCGGCATGCGCCGCGTCAGCATCCTGGTCGGCAACGGCGGCATCTTCCTTCCCGAGGAGATGGGCCGCGGCGCCGACGGCGCCATGACGGGCTTCGCCTTCCCCGAGATGATGGTCGGCGTGGTCGAGGCCTTTGGGCGCGGCGATGTCGAGCGTGCCCACGACTTCTTCGATGCCTACCTGCCCCTGGCCCGCTACGAGCAGCAGCTCGGCGCCGGCCTCGCCGTGCGGAAATACGTGCTCGCGAAGCGCGGGGCCATCGCCTCTGCGGCCCAGCGCAAGCCCGGCGGCAAGCTCTCGCCCGCCGACATCGCGGAGGTCGAGCGCCTGCTCGCCCGCCAGGAGAAGCGCCTGAAGGAGATCGGCTGATGGATCTGGGACTGACGAACCGCCGCGCCCTGGTTCTGGGCGCGAGCAAGGGCCTTGGGGCCGCCATCGCGCGCACCCTCGCCACCGAGGGCGCCACGGTGATCGCCGCGGCGCGCAGCGAGGATACGACCCGCGCCTGGATCTCGGAGCTGCCGGCCGAGGTGCGGGGGCGCGTCTCTGCCGCCCGCCTGGACCTCGCGGACCGCGCCTCGGTCGACGCGCTGGCCGACGCGGTGCTGGCCCAGGGCGGCGTCGACGTGCTGGTGAACAACTCGGGCGGGCCGCCGCCGGGCACCGCCCGAGAGGCCACGGCCGAGCAGTGGCTCCAGAACTTCCAGGCCATGGCCGCGCACATCTTCCACCTGACGGGTCGCCTGCTGCCGCCCATGCTGGAGCGCGGCTGGGGCCGGATCGTCACGATCGGCTCCTCGGGCATCGAGCAGCCGATCCCGAATCTCGCCCTGTCCAACGGCATCCGCACCGCCGTCCTCGGCTGGTCCAAGACCCTGTCGGCCGAGGTGGCGGACCGCGGCGTGACCGTGAACATGGTGCTGCCGGGACGCATCCAAACCGACCGGGTGGTCCAGCTCGACACCAACGCGGCCAACCGGACCGGCAAGTCGGTCGAGGAGGTCGCCGCCGCCGCCCGCGCGCAGATCCCCGTAGGACGCTACGGCACCCCGCAGGAGTTCGCCGACGTCGTCGTCTTCCTGGCCAGCGAGCGCGCAGCCTACGTCACCGGGTCCAAGATCCGGATCGACGGCGGCCAGACGCGCTCGCTCTGAGGGCGGGCCCTTGAGCGCAAGGCCCACCCGGACCTGCCTGATCGCGCAGCCGATCCATCCCGCGGGCGAGCGCCGCCTGGCCGATGCCGGGATCACGGTGCTGCGCGCGCCCGATCCGCGCGCCGAGACCCTGCTGGGCCTCGTCGGCCAGGCGGACGCCGCCATCACCCGCAACGCCGGCATGGCGGGCGCGGTGATGGAGGCGGCACCCGGCCTGTGCGTGATCGCCAACCACGGGGTCGGCGTCGACCGGCTGGACGTCGCGGCCGCGACCCGGCTCGGGATCCCGGTGTGCAACACGCCGGGCGCCAACACCGTATCGGTGGCCGAGCACGCCATCGCCCTGATGCTGGCGCTCGCCAAACAGATCGTGCCGGGCGACGCGGCGGCCCGGCGCGGCGATTTCGACATCCGCTACCGTGCCCGCTTCACCGAGCTCGCGGGCAAGCGGCTCGGCATCGTCGGCTTCGGAATGATCGGCCAGGCCACCGCGCGGATCGCGGGAGCTGGGCTCGGAATGGCCATCGACGTCTACAGCCCCTCGGCCGACCCGCTGCGGGTCGCGGCGCTGGGCGGGCGGAAGCTCGATTCGCTGGACGAGCTGCTGGCCGAGTCGGACGTCGTCTCGCTGCATCTCCCCTCGCGGCCGGAGACCCGCGGCCTGATCGGCCGGCGCGCCCTGTCCCTGATGAAGCCCTCGGCCCTGCTGGTGAACACCGGCCGGGGCGAGGCCGTCGACGAGACGGCCCTGGCCGAGGCGCTGGCCGAGCGCCGGATCGCCGGGGCCGCCCTGGACGTCTTCGTGCAGGAGCCGCTGCCCGAGGGGCATCCCTTCCGGGGCCTCGACACGATCCTCCTGAGCCCCCACACCGCCAGCAGCACCGAGGAATGCCTGGAGCGCATGGCGCTGACCGTGGCCGACCAGGTGATCCGGACGCTGGCCGGGATGGAGCCGCCGCACCTGCTGAACCCGGAAATCTGGGGGACGCGGCGCTTACCGTCCCGGTAACCGTTGATGGGGTATTACGGGACCTCGCAGCCGGACGGAGCGGGATGACGATCAGCATCGACATGGGAACCACGGCGGAACGGACGCCCGGGACGCTCGACCTCGAGGAGCTGCTGGCGACGCGCCTGCTGGTGCAGGGCAACTCGGGATCCGGCAAGTCGCACCTGCTGCGCCGGCTGCTCGAGCAGAGCGCGCCGTGGGTCCAGCAGGCCGTGATCGACCCCGAGGGCGACTTCGTCACCCTGGCCGACAAGTTCGGCCATGTGGTGATCGACGCCAGCGCCCATACCGAGGCGCAGCTCCAGCGCGTCGCGGACCGCGTGCGCCGGCACCGGGTCTCGGTGGTGCTCGACCTCGAAGGGCTCGACGTGGAGATGCAGATGCGCCACGCGGCCGCCTTCCTGGGCGGGCTGTTCGATGCCGAGCGGGATTTCTGGTACCCTATGCTGGTGGTGGTCGACGAGGCCCAGCTCTTCGCCCCGGCCGCGGCGGGCGAGGTCTCGGACGAGGCGCGCAAGGCGTCGCTGGGCGCCATGACGAACCTGATGTGCCGGGGCCGCAAGCGCGGCCTGGCCGGGGCCATTGCCACCCAGCGGCTGGCCAAGCTCGCCAAGAACGTGGCGGCCGAGGCCTCGAACTTCCTGATGGGCCGCACCTTCCTCGACATCGACATGGCGCGCGCCGCCGACCTGCTGGGCATGGAGCGCCGTCAGGCCGAGATGTTCCGCGACCTCGCGCGCGGCCATTTCGTGGCGCTCGGCCCCGCGCTGTCGCGCCGGCCGCTTCCGATCCGGATCGGCGAGGTGGAGACCGCCGGCCGCGGCGGCGCCCCGCGCCTGACCCCGCTGCCGGCGACCCCGCCCGAGGACGCGCGGGAGCTGATCCTGAAGCCCGGCGAGGAGGAGCAGGCGCCCCGGCCCGCGCCCCGCCGCGCGCCCCCGGCGCCGAGCGCCGAGATGCTGCTGGAGCTCGCCCGCGCCCGCCAGGCCATGGCCGCCGCCGAGGCCGAGGCCGCCCCGGGCGAGCGGGCGCAGGCACTCGACGCGGTGATGCTGGAGCTGCTCTCGGACCCAGAGGCGGCCTACCGCTCGGTCGCCGTGCTGTACCAGGACTTCCTGGTCCGCTGCCGCGCCCACGGGGTCAACGGCCGCCTGCTCGACCTTCCGGCCTTCCGGCGCAAGCTGGCCCAGCTCCGCGCGGGCGTGGCCGCTGACACGGCGGGCGGCGAATCCTGGCAACAAGCGACCGCCGTCGCGGCCGACCTTCCCGAGGATATTCAGGGCGTCTTCCTGCTGCTGGCCAGGGCCGCCATCGAGCAGGCCCCCTGCCCTTCGGATGCCGAGGTGGCGCGCGCCTGCGGAAGCCGCTCGCGCGGGCGGGCGCGGCGCCTGCTGGCCTATCTCGAGCAGCGGGGCCTCATCGCGAGCCGGACCGAGATGTCCGGCCGCGTGATCGCCCTGCCCGATCTCGGAGCCGAGACGGCGCCGGGCGATCCCGACGCCGAGGAGGCCCCCGCCGGCCCCGACGAGACCGTCCCGGACGTGGCCTAGGACCGACCGGAATCCACTAAGCGACGACGGATTGAGAGCGGCTCGAGCTTCAGGGCGAGGCTCAAGCCGCTCTGGGCGCTAGGCCGCTCTGGGCGCCAGGCTGCTCTGGGCGCCAGGCTGCTCTGGGCGCCAGGCTGCTCTGGGATCAGGCCGACCGGATCTCGCTCAGGAAGCTTTCGACCTCGCTCGCCAGGGTCGTGGACTGCAGGCCGACGCCGCTGGCGGAGTTCAGCACCGTCGCGGCCGAATGCCCCGTCACGGCGGCGCTCTCGGTCAGCTCGGCAAGATTGGCGGAGACCTGGTGGGTGCCCTCCGCGGCCTCCTGGACGTTGCGCGCGATCTCGGCGGTCGCGGCCTCCTGCTCCTCGATGGCGCCGGCGACCACGGTCGTGATCTCGTCCATCTCGCGGATCGTCCCGACGATGCCCCGGATCATCTCCAGCGCCTGGCCGGTCGCCTGCTGCAGCGCCGCCACCTGCGTCTGGATCTCCTCGGTCGCCCTGCCCGTCTGACCGGCCAGTGTCTTGACCTCGTTCGCGACGACGGCGAAGCCCTTGCCGGATTCGCCGGCACGGGCCGCCTCGATCGTCGCGTTCAGGGCCAGGAGGTTCGTCTGCGAGGCGATCGCCTGGATCATCTGGACCACGTTTCCGATGCGCCCGGCCGTCTCGTCGAGCGAGCGCATCATGTCGTCGACCCGGCCGCTCTCCGCGACCGCCTGGCGCGACACCATGGCGGACCGGCCCGTCTGCGCCGCGATCTCGCGGATCGAGGCGCTCAGCTCCTCGGCGGCGGTCGCGACCGTCTGCACGTTGCCCGAGGCCCGCTCGGCCGCGCCGGACGCCTGCCGTGCCTTGCCGCTCGCCTGCTCGGCGAGGCTCGCCATCTGCTCGGCCGTGCCGCGCATGGCCGAGGCGCCGCTGCCGACCGCATCGACCACGACGCCGACGCGGCGCTTGAAGCTGTCGGCGAGCTCGGCGAGGCGGCGGTCGTAGCTCGCCTTGTTCTCCTCGATGTAGATCGAGATCGCGACATCCATGTCCAGCATGGCGGCGGCGTTCAGGGCCCGCAGCAGCCGCGCGAGGCGCTCGCGCCCCTGGCCCGGGCGCCAGCGCTGGGCGCAGGCCCGGACCGCCGCCTCGTGCAGATGCGCGATGATGAAGGCGTAGCCCCCGATATACCAGCGCGGCTCCAGGCCGATTCGGCTGTGGGTAAGCCCGATCCGGCGCACGGACGCGAAGTAGGCGTCGTCGAAGCGTCCGGAGAACAGGTTCGCCCAGTGCCGGGCCTGTGCGGCGCGCGCATGGTCCATGCCGGCCTGCCCTCCGAACAGGGCGGCAAGCCGCGGCTCGCTCGCGACATGGGCATAGAAGGCCGCCAGGGCGCCGGGCAGAGCCGCGTCGAGCACGGGGCGGAACTCGGAGAGGACCGCACGCGTCTCCTCGCCGATTCCGAGGAAGTGAAGCCGCGCCGTGCGATCGTCCTGGCTGCTCGTCATGCTGGTGTCTCGAATATCCCTGAAATGGCGGAACGGGCCGCCCGATGCACCGCTCCGCCGGTACAGGAGGAGCACTTGCGGACCGGAGGACCCGGCAGAATCCTTCTTTGCCCCCGGTAAAGGCGGCATTAATATCGAAACCGGGCCTGCTCGGATGTTTCTTCCAGGAGCCGCCGCAGGCACGATCGGTCCCGCGCAACCTGGCCCGGAACCTCCGAACCGACAGCCATGTCCAAGAGCACTCCCGCGACCAAGGCGCTCGAGAAGGCCGGCATCCCCTTCGCGCTGCTCCAGTACGAATACGACCCCGAGGCCGCGTCGATCGGACTGCAGGCGGCCGAAGCGCTTGGCCTGCCGCCGTCGGCCGTTTTCAAGACGCTGATGGCACTGGCCGGCGACGAGCCGGTCGTGGCGATCCTGCCCTCGGATCGGGAGCTGAACCTGAAGGCGCTGGCCGCCCTGGCCGGAAGAAAGGCGGCGGCCATGATGCGCCCGGCGGAGGCCGAGCGGCTCAGCGGCTACCGCGTCGGCGGGATCAGCCCGCTCGGCCAGCGCAAGCGCCTGCGCAGCTTCCTGGATGCATCGGCGCTGGAGCAGCCTTTTATCGTGGTGAACGGGGGACAGCGCGGCCTTCAGGTGCGCCTTGCGCCGGGTGACCTCCTGCGCGCGCTCGACGCCGTGAGCGCGCCGCTGGCCGCGCCCCCCTGACGAGGGGTCCTGCCGGCTCCCGAGGACCCCCGAGGGTTCCGGTTCAGGCGCCGGCCGCCCCGTACTCCATCACGCCGTGCGCCATGGGCAGGGGCGCGTCGATGGTGCAGACCAGCCCATCCGGGGCATAGTCGATCCCCACTTCTCCCCGGAACTCGGCCGCGAGGCCACGTTCGATCAGCAGCGTGCCGAAGCCGCGCCGCGTCGGCGGCTGGACCGGCGGCCCCCCGCGCTCGCGCCAGACCAGGTGAAGGCGGGCGGGCCCGCCGGACGCGGCAGGCCGCAGCTCCCAGCGGATCTCCACGTGGCCGTCCTCGACGGAGAGGGAGCCGTACTTGACGGCGTTGGTGCCGAGCTCGTGCAGCGCGAGCGCGAGCGACAGGGCGAACCTTGGCGGCAGGCGCAGGTCGGGGCCCGCGACGCGCACGCGCTCGGGGCCGCCATGGGCCTCGACAGTGACTGCGACCAGCTCCGCCAGGTCCGCACCCTCCCAGCGATGGCCCGTCAGGATGTCGTGGGCACGGGCGAGCGCGGCGATGCGCGCGCCCACGGCGGCGCGAGCCTCCTCCTTGCTGCCGGCCGAGCGCAGCGTCTGGTTCGTGATCGCCTGCACGGTGGCCAGCGTGTTCTTGACCCGGTGGCACAGCTCGTTGACCAGCAGGCGCTGCAGCTCCTCGGCCTGGCGGCGCTCCGCGATCTCGCGCTGAGTCGCCTCGAACAGGCGGCCCTTCTCGACCGCGACCGCCGCCTGGGCGGCCACGCCGACCATGATCTGCTCCGTCCGGGCGTCGAAAACGCCGGCCTCGGCATGCCCGTAGAACAGCCCCCCGATTACCGCGCCGCTGCGTGCCGTGACGGGCACCGCCAGATAGCTGCGCACCGGCAGGTGGCCGGGCGGAAGGCCGTCATAGGGGGCGTTCTGCCCGAAACGGGAGTCGCGCGTGATGTCGTCGGACCGTACGATCGCCTTGCCCAGGAAGGTCGGCGAGAAGACGGCGTTGCCGGGACGCGGCATCGGGAAGCGCGAAAAGGCGCTGTGCGGCGCGCCGGACAGGCAGTAGAGCATGCCCTCGTCGTCGTCCGACGCCTTGTAGAAGAAGACCCCGAACTGCGCGCCGGTCAGCTCGACCCCGCCATCGATCACCCGCTGCACGATGGATTGCAGGTCCGTCTCCGAGGCGACCGAGGCCCAGGTGCGGTTCAGGATCTCCAGCCTCCGCGTCTCCTCGCGCAGCGCGGATTCGGTCCGGAAACGGTCGTGGATGTCGGTCGAGGTCCCGAGCACCCGCACCGGCCCGGCGTCATCGGCGATCACCGTCGCGCGGGCCTGGAACCAGCGGTAGGACCCATCGCGGCCGCGCAGCCGGAACTCCATCTCGAAGGGCACGCGATCGGTCATGAAGGCCGACCAGGCGGCGTCCACCCGCGGGCGATCCGCCGGGTGGAGGACGTCCTGCCAGCCGAATTCCAGGTGGTCCTCGACGGGAAGTCCGGTATACGCCGCCCATTGGGGACTGAGATAGCTGCACCGCCCCGCCTCGTCGGTCTCCCAGACGAGGTGGGGCATGGCCTCGACCACGGTGCGGAAGCGCCACTCGCTGAGCTTCAGCGCGCTTTCGGCCTCGCTCTCGCCGATGCGCCGGAGCTCGGCTTCCGCCTGGGCGCGCGCCTCGGCCTCCTGATCGGCGCGGCGCAGCGCCACTGTCTCGCGCCTTGCGCGCCCCAGTGCCTGCCGGCCCATCGCTGCCAGGAGCAGCGAGGCCAGCGCGGCGACGACCCCGAAGCCCGTCAGGTTGCGGCGCCATTCCGCCTCCAGGGTCGACAGTCCGATCCCGAAGCTGACATAGACGGGATAGGGGTCGAGCCGGCGATAGGCGTGAATGCGCGTGACGCGGTCGAGTTCCGACGTAGCCCGGTACATTCCCCTCGCCGGCGTCGTCGTGATGCTGCTCATCAGGCCGCTTTGCGGGCTCAGCACGGCGACCTTCGCGGTCGCCTGGGGCTCGCGCACGAGCACCGTCCCGTCGTCGCGGACCATGGTGACGGATTCACCCTCGGCGGTCACCGAGCGATAGAAATCGATGAAGTAGTCCGGCGCCAGCGAGGCAACGACGATCCCGTCGAAAACCCCGTCCGCGGTCTTGCGAGCACGGGACACCCGGAACAGCGACTTCCCGCTGATCCGCCCGACGATCGGGCGGCTTACGAAGGCGTGCGGCGCCGCCTGGCGGGCACCCACGAAATACTCCTGGTCGTGGACGTCGAGCGCGGGCGCCGGGAAGGCGCGGGCCATCGCCGCGATCCGCCCGTCGGCCGCGGCGATGGCCGCCCCTTCGGTATGCGTGAGCGGGCCGACGGCCTGATTGATGAAGGCCGAGATGTCGGGCGAGGCCGCGATCTCGGCCCAGGACAGGCCGGTCGTCCGGTCGTCGATCCGGTCCAGCAGCTGCTCCTGGCTCTCGAACACCTTGAGGGCATGCTCGGCGACGATATCAGCCGTGCGACGCGCGCGGTCCACGGCGGCCTGCTCGATCCGCTTCCAGTCGTACCAGGCCGCCGCGGCGAAGCCGACGAGCGGCGTCGCGATGGCGGCGAGTACCAGGATCTTGAGCAGCCTCAAACGCCGTCTCCCAAAGAAGGCCTCCGGCCGAAGCGGCCGCCCCAAGACCTGTCGAATGTATACAACAAACCTACAAAGCGGGAGTGACGAGGTTGTTCCCCGGCAACCGACGCACCCGGAATGCTCCACAAAGTAGCGGGAACTAGCTTGGTACGCGAACGTTCCCCAGCAGCACCGCTGCGTGCTCGATGCCGGGGCAAATCCCCAGGATGATCCGGCTGAGGGATGGTTCTGAGCAGGCGAATCTGAGCGGGATCGCAAAGCCGCCGGTCTGCGTGCTCGCGCTTTCCGTCGCCGGATGGAGCTCGGCCGAACCCGATTCAGGTCAAGGCCGAGAACCGCCCAATCTACCCGCGGCCGCAGCGACGGCAGAGGACGGCGAATGGCGGATGCCCGTCAGGAAACTGCGTCAGCACCCGCTACAGCGGGCTCGACGAAATCATGGCCGACGAGATCCGCGACCTTGGGTCGAGTTCACATTCACCACCGGCGTAGACCGCGGGAGCAGGCCGCTCTCCTGGTGGTGGGCAGCGTCATCGACATGGCTATTGTCAGGGCCTGCAGGCCGGGTCCATCGCGGGCCGGTGCCGCTGTCGCTGGCGGCCGTGATGCCGGTGGTCGATGGGCCCATGGGGCTGCCCATGGAATTCGACATCGCCATGGGAGTGCGGCGGGAGGACAGGGAGCTGCGCGCCGAGATCGAGGTGGCGCCGGGCCGCCGGCGGGCCGAGATCAACGCGACCCTGGCCAAGTACGGCGTGCCCAGGAGCGACATGGGGACAGCCCCGTGAAAGGCCGCCCCCGCGCCGTCAGCTACTGCTTCTGGTGCCTCTGGGCGGAGGCCGACAGCACGAAGCTGTCGTAGGGCAGCTCGGCCACCCGGAACCAGAGCTGCGTCTCGTCCAGGAAGGGACGCCAGCTCTCGTAGACCTTCTTGAAGGCCGGGTTGCGTCCCGCGATGTCGTCGTAGAGCTCGAACGCGACCTGATAGGCCGCCTGCATGACCTCGCGCGGGAAGCTGCGCAGCACCGTGCCTTTGGCGACCAGGCGCTTGAGAGCCCGGGCATTCTCGGCATCGTAGCGGGCGGTCATCTCGGCATTCGCCTCGATGCAGGCCGACTGCAGCGCCGCCTTGTACAGCGGCGGCAGCGCCTGCCATGCGTCCAGGTTCACGTAGAGCGAGACCTGGGGGCCGCCCTCCCAGAAGCCGGGATAGTAGTAGTTCTTGGCGACCTGGTAGAAGCCGAGCTTCTCGTCGTCATAGGGGCCGACGAACTCGGTCGCGTCGATGGTGCCCTTCTCCAGCGCCGGGTACACGTCGCCGCCCGCGAGTTGCTGTGGCACGACGCCGAGCTTGGCCAGGATCTCGCCGGTCAGGCCGGCGATGCGCATCTTCAGCCCGCGCAGGTCGTCGACCGTGCGGATCTCCTTGCGGAACCAGCCGCCCATCTGGGCGCCGGTGTTGCCGGCGGGGAACTGGATGACGTTGTAGGTCTTCAGGAACTCGCGCAGTGCCTCGCGGCCGCCGCCGTGCGAGAACCAGGCGTTCATCTGGCGCGCGTTCGGGCCGAAGGGCAGCGCCGTGTCGAAGGCGAAGGTCGGATCCTTGCCGACGTAGTAGTAGCCGCAGGTATGGCCGCACTGGACGGTGCCGTTCTGCACGGCATCGAGCACCTGCAGCCCGGGAACGATCTCGCCCGGGGCATGGGCGCGGATGCGGAACTTGCCGTTGGTCAGCTCCTCGACGCGGCGGCCGATGAGCTCGGACGTGCCGAACAGGATGTCGGTGCTCTTGGGGAAGCTCGAGGCGAGCCGCCACTGGACCTCGGGCGCACCCTGGGCAATCGCAGGGGCCGCAACACCGGCCGCAGCAAGTCCTGCGCCGCCGAATGCCAGCAAATCTCGTCTATTCATGGCGAATTCCTTGGGGGCGCGACCGGCCCCTCCTCCCTGGTACACCCGTAACGGAGGTGCTTTTGTTGCGCCGCAGGCGGGCCGCGTCAACCGGGATTGCCGCAGCGTCGATTACAAATGCAACATATGTGCTCCGCTCGTGCAGCATGGCATAGCGCGGCATGTACCTCCGTTGCCGAGCCCCTCCAGCGGCCACCCGCGCGCGTACACCGCTTGTCCGCGATATCGTCCCTTCCGCTGCGGGGCCCCACCCTCCTGCGCTTCGGCAACAGAGCATGCGGGACCAGGGCGCCCGGCGATGGCTCAATCCGCAGAATCCGCCCTTTTAAATCGTATACGATTTTATCGCAAGCGCATTTACTGCCGCACAGCTCTGCGGATTTTTAAGTCGTACACGATCAAATCGCATGGGATACACGCCTCACCCCAACAGGGGCAGGAAACGAACATCCGCAGATAGGAGACAGATAATGACCGACCTTCGCTCAGCCGCTGCCGGCATCGCCATGGCCCTCGCCGCCTCCACCGCCTCCGCGGCGCCGGTTCTCGAGCCCCGCACCCAGGCCTTCGTGGACGCCCTGGCCCAGTCCGGCGCGCCGCCGATCTACACGCTGAGCCATATCGATGCGCGCAAGGTCCTCGATGGCGCCCAGGCGCAGACGATCCCGAGCGCGCCGACCACGGTCGAGGACCGCGTCCTC
Organism: Arenibaculum pallidiluteum; assembly: GCF_017355985.1. Taxonomy (GTDB): domain Bacteria; phylum Pseudomonadota; class Alphaproteobacteria; order Azospirillales; family Azospirillaceae; genus Arenibaculum; species Arenibaculum pallidiluteum. The sequence continues at coordinate 17,096 of NZ_JAFIQU010000011.1, read as the reverse complement.
CCGGTAGGCCCGACCGGTCGCGTCAAGGTCCGCATCGTGCGGCCGGCGGGCGCGACGCAGGCCCTGCCGGTGGTGATGTACTTCCACGGCGGCGGATGGGTGATGGGCGGGCCGCAGACCCATGACCACCTGATCCGCGAGATCGCGGCCCAGGCCCAGGCCGCCGTGGTCTTCGTGGACTACGACCGTGCGCCGGATGTCGTCTATCCCGTCCAGAACGAGCAGGCCTACGCGGCGCTGGTCCACGTGGTCGAGAACGCCCGGCAGCTGAACCTGGACGCCTCGCGCCTGGCGGTGGCCGGCGACAGCGCCGGCGGCAACATGAGCATCGCGGTCACGCTGATGGCCAAGGAGCGCAAGGGGCCCCGGATCAGCCACCAGCTTCTCTTCTACCCCGTCACGGACGACGTCTCCGACAACTCCTCCTACCGCAGCTTCGGCGAGGGGCCGTTCCTGACCACGAAGGCCATGCACTACTTCCTTGATGCGACCTTCCCGAAGGCGGCCCGCAACGAGATCACGGCCTTCCCGCTGAAGGCCTCGGTCGAGCAGCTCCGCGACCTGCCGTCGGCAACCGTGATCGTGGCCGAGAATGACCTGCTGCGCGACGAGGGCGAGGCCTATGCCCGCAAGCTCTCCCAGGCCGGCGTGACGGTTACCTCCACGCGCTACAACGGCACGATCCACGACTTCGTGATGCTCAACGCCCTGGCCGACACGCCGGCGGCCAAGGCGGCCATCGCACAGGGCGCCGAGGCCCTGCGCACGGCCTTCCAGCGGTAATCGCGTCCCCCGCTTCCATCCCACTCCGGCCCGGGGCGGCGAGCCCGCCCCGGGCTACGGGATCGGTCGCGACGCGACAGGCCAATCAACCTACGTGACACGAAAGGAACCCCGACCATGAGGACGCTGTCCATCGCCGCCGCCCTGATCGGCATCCTGTCCGTCGCCCCGGCCTTCGCCGGCGAAGGCAACCCCGGCGTGAACCAGTTCCACGGCGCCTCCGACCTCGTCTCCTTCGGCGCCCAGCCGAACCTGCAGGGCCCGCCGCCGGTCGCGGTGCGCCAGGAGGCGGTCCGCAGCGCGCAGGGCTTCCGTTCGCTGGTCTCCGGCGAGGCCGCAATCGATCCCATCTACGGCAACCTCTCGGGCCAGGGCTGGAGCAAGCTCGCCGCCGGGCAGCCCGCCGCCTCCGAGATGGCTTTCGGCGAGACCGACTTCGGCCGCGCCTTTGCCAACTGACAGGTGCCCCCGATGCCCGAGGTCCAGCGCCCCTTCCCGGGCCGAATGGTCCGGGAAGGGGCGAATTCTTCTGGTGCCTGCAGGCACGCGCCTTGGGGCTTGCAAGGCCCGGCGATCTTCCTCAGAGTTCGTTTGTAGGCGAACAGATTCGGGGGAGGCGCACCATGGCCCTGGATGCCGGAGGAGTCCCTGCCAAGGGCAAGCTCGTCGTTCGGAACGTCGGCCTCATGCTGTCCGGCGATCTCGACAGGCCTGTCCTCGACGCGGACGCGCTGGTGGCCGTCGACGGCGTCATCACGGCGATCGGCCGCGCCAATGAGCTCGACACCGAGGGCGCGACAAGCGTGATCGACGCCAAGGGCGTCACCGTCCTTCCGGGGCTCGTGGACAGCCACGTCCACCCCGTCTTCGGCGACTGGACGCCACGGCAGAGCCAGCTCAACTGGATCGACAGCTTCCTTCACGGCGGCGTCACCACCATGATCTCGGCCGGCGAGGTCCACCTCCCCGGCCGCCCCAAGGACATCGTCGGGCTGAAGGCCCTGGCGATCACCGCGCAGCGGGCCTTCGACGCCTTCCGCCCCGGCGGGGTGAAGGTCCTGGCCGGCGCGCCGGTGATCGAGAAGGGCATGGAGGAGCACGACTTCCAGGAGCTCGCCCAAGCCGGGGTGACGCTGCTGGGCGAGGTCGGGCTCGGGTCCGTCAAGGCCGGCGAAGAGGCCGCCCGCATGGTCGCCTGGGCTCGCAAGCACGGAATCCAGAGCACGATCCACACCGGCGGTCCGTCGATCCCGGGATCGGGCCTGATCGACAAGGACGTGGTGCTCGAGGCCGACGCCGACATCATCGGGCACATCAACGGCGGGCACACCTCCCTGCCCGAGGGGCATGTCTGCGAACTCTGCGAGCGCTCCAGCCGGGCCATCGAGATCGTGCACAACGGGAACGAGCGCATCGCGATCGCCGCGATGCGGGCGGCCCGGGACCTGAAGCAGCTCCACCGGGTGATCCTCGGCACCGACAGCCCCGCCGGGTCGGGCGTGCAGCCGCTCGGCATCCTGCGGATGATCTCGCTGCTGGCGGGCATCGGCGGCCTGCCGGCCGAGCTGGCGGTGTGCCTCGCCACCGGCAACACGGCGCGCATCCGCAACCTCAAGGGCGGGCTGATCGAGCCCGGCCGCAGCGCCGACCTCGTCTTCATGGACCGGGCCCAGCACACCGCCGGGCGCACGATCCTGGAGAGCATCGAGCTTGGCGACATCCCCGGGATCGGCATGGTGGTGATCGACGGCATCGTGCGCGCGGGGCGCAGCCGCAACACGCCGCCGGCCGAGAAGGTGCCCGAGCTCGTCTCCTGAGCGGCGCTACATCGTCAGATAGGCGCGGCGGACCTCCTCGTCCGCCGCCAGCTCCGCCATGGTGCCGCGGTAGCGGATGGCGCCGGTCTCGATGATGACCGCGCGGTCGCTGACCAGCGCCGCGAAATGCAAGTTCTGCTCGGACAGGACGACGGTCAGCCCTTCCTTCTTCAGCTCCAGGATGGCGTTCGCCATCATCTCGACGATGCGCGGGGCAAGGCCCTCCGACGGCTCGTCCAGCAGGATCAGCAGCGGGTTGCCCATCAGCGTGCGCGCAATGGTCAGCATCTGCTGCTCGCCCCCGCTCATGCGCCCGCCGGGCCGGTTGCGCATCTCGGCGAGGTTCGGAAACAGGGTGAAGAGCCGCTCGGGCGTCCAGCTCGGCGCACCGTTCCGCGGGGCCTGGCGCCCGACCTCCAGGTTCTCCATCACGGTCAGGTCGGTGAAGATGCGCCGGTCCTCGGGCACGTAGCCGAGGCCGAGCCGCGCGATCTCGTACGAGGCCCTGCGGGAGACGTCGGTGCCGGCGAAGGAGACGCGCCCGGAGCGCTGCTCGACCAGCCCGGCGATCGCGCGGAAGGTCGTCGACTTGCCGGCGCCGTTGCGGCCCAGCAGCGCCACCACCTCGCCGCGCGCGACCGCGAGGTCGACCTGGTTGAGGATCCGCGCCCGGCCGTACCAGGCGTCGAGCTCGGAGACCTCCAGCAGCGCGCCCGCCCCAGTTCCCGGGCCAGTACCCGTCACGGTAGCCGTCCTATGGCCCGTCATGGCAGCCGTCATGCCGCCCCCTCCTTCGCGAACATGGCGCCGGATCCGAGATAGACTTCCTGCACGTCGGGGTCGTCGCGCACCACCGGCGGCGGGCCGCTGGCGATCAGCGCCCCGCGCGAGAGCACGATGATGCGGTGCGCATGGGCGAAGACCACATCCATGTCGTGCTCCGTGAAGAGCACGGCTACGCCGCGCCGGCGCACCAGCTCGGCCGTCAGGGCCATCAGCTCGATGCGCTCCTTGGGCGCCATGCCGGCGGTCGGCTCGTCCATCAGCAGGAGGCGCGGCTCGCTCGCCAGCGCCATGGCCAGCTCGACCCGCTTCACGTCGCCATAGGCGAGCACACCGCAGGGCCGGTCGGCCTGCGGGCGCATGCCGACCTGCTCCAGCAGGTCCAGCGCCTCGTCGACATATTCGGACGCGGCGGGGCGCCAGAGGTCGAAGAGCCGCCGGTGCCGCGACAGCAGGACCATCTGCACGTTCTCGCGCACGGTCATGGAGGCGTACGTGGCGGTGATCTGGAAGGTGCGCCCGACCCCCATCCGCCAGATGCGCCGGGGCGACAGGCCCGTCAGGTCCCTGCCCTCCAGCGTCACGCTCCCGCGGTCGGGCCGGATCTGCCCGTTGAGCATGTTGAAGCAGGTGGTCTTGCCCGCGCCGTTGGGGCCGATCAGGGCCAGCAGCTCGCCCGCCCCGACCTCGAAGGAGACGCCACGCACGGCCTGCACGCCGCCGAAGGACTTGGTGAGGTCCCGGACCTGGAGGATACTCATCGCGCGACCGCCTCCTCGCGGGCCTGACCCGGCCTTCGCGGCCGCAGCCGCTCGAGCGCCCCGACTACGCCCTGCGGGAAGACGAGCACCATGGCGATGATCGCAACGCCCAGCAGCAGGCGCCAGTAGTCGGTATGGCGCACCATCTCGGTCTCGAGCCCATGGAAGACGGCGGCCCCGACGATGGGGCCGGTCAGCGTCTGCACTCCGCCCAGCAGCACCATCACGAGCGCGTCGACCGAGGTCGAGATGGAGATCAGGTTCGGGAAGACGCTGCCCTTGGAATAGGCGTAGAGCCCCCCGGCCAGCCCCGCGGCGGCACCCGAGAGCGTGAAGGCCGCCCATTGGTGACGCTTCACGGGAATGCCGATCGCGTCAGAGCGCAGCGGAGAGTCGCGTCCCGCCCGCAGCGCGTATCCGAAAGGCGAGAAGATCACCCGGCGCAGCAGGTAGATCCCGCCGCCCGCGAGCACCAGCGAGAGATAGTAGAAGGCCCATTTGGGCGCGGCCCAGGCCGCCGGCCAGACGCCGAGGATGCCGTTGTCGCCGCCGGTGACGGAATACCACTGGAAGGCCACCGACCAGACGATCTGGGCGAAGGCCAGCGTGAGCATGGCGAGATACACGCCCGAGAGCCGCACGCAGAACCAGCCAAAGACCAGCGCGCCGAGCCCGGCCGCGAGCGGCGCCGCGATCAGGCCCGGTACCATGCCGGCGCCGAGATGCTTCATCAGCAGCCCGGCGCCGTAGGCGCCGAGCCCGAAATAGGCGGCGTGGCCGAAGGACACCATGCCGCCCGGCCCCATGGCGAAATGCAGGCTGCTCGCGAAGAGCGCCAGCACGAAGACCTCGGTCAGCACCACCAGCGCGTAGTCGCCCACCGCCAGCGGCAGCGCCAGCAGCACGGCCAACGCGGCCGCCCAGGCGATCCGCGCGCCCTGAGAGGCCGGCGCTATCGGTGTCTCGGGCGCGTGGCCCGCGCGCGGGACCGCCTGCGGCCGGCCGAGAAGCCCGTAGGGCCGGACCACCAGCACCAGCGCCATCACCAGGAAGACGAGCACCAGCGTGACCTGCGGGAAGATCAGGATGCCGAAGGCCTGGAGCTGCCCGATCAGGAGCGAGGCCAGGAAGGCGCCGGCGACGCTGCCCATGCCGCCGATGACGACAACCACGAAGGCCTCGACCACGATGTTGATGTCCATCTGCAGGTTCGCGGCCTCGCGCGGGACCTGGAGCGCGCCGGCGAGCCCCGCCAGCGCCGTGCCCAGGAACAGCACCGAGGTGAAGAGCCGGGTCTGCTTCACGCCGAGGGCGCCGGTCATCTCGCGGTCCTCGGTGGCGGCGCGCACCAGGATCCCCCAGCGCGTGCGGTGGAACAGCAGCCACAAGAGGCCGAGCACCGCCGGCCCCAGCGCGATCAGCAGGAGGTCGTATTGCGGGAAGGGCCGCCCCAGGATGCGCACGATGCCCTCCAGCCCGGGCGCGCGCGGGCCCAGCAGGTCCTCGGGGCCCCAGATCGCCAGCGCCAGGTCCTGGACCACCAGCACCAGCCCAAAGGTCGCGAGGAGCTGGAACAGCTCGGGGCTCCGGTACAGCCGGCGCAGCAGCAGCACCTCGACGGCGACACCGAGAAGGCCGGCGAACACCGCGGCCCCTGCGACCGCGCCCCAGAATCCCAGCGCGCCCGAGAGCCGGTCGGCCAGGCTGTAAGCGACGAAGGCTCCGAGCATGTAGAAGGAGCCGTGGGCGAAGTTCACGATCCGCGTGACCCCGAAGATGATCGAGAGCCCGGCGGCCACCAGGAACAACGACGACGCATGCGCGAGCCCGCTGAGGAACTGCGCGACGAGGAACCCCATGGGGCCTCCGGGATCAGCTGGCTGGATGGGCGGGAAGGCGCGAAGGGCCCGCGGCCCCTCGCCCTTTCCCGCCCGGGATCAGGACGCTTCCGTTACCTGCAGGCCGTTACTGCGGCCGCCGCTTCGCGACCACCTCGTCGGGCGGCAGGTAGGCCGCGCCGTCAGCGTAGCGCCAGTCGGTCATCACGCCGCGGCCGCCCTTCACCGCGATCTTGCCGACATAGGCGCCCAGCGTCGCCTGGTGGTCGCTGCCGCGGTAGGTGATCGCGCCCAGGGGCGTGTCGACCTTCAGCCCCTGCATGGCGTCGACGAGCTTCTCGGCGTCGGTGGAGCCGGCCCTCTCCAGCGCGGCCGCTGCCGTCTTCATGGTGACGTAGCCGACGATCGAGCCCAGGCGGGGATAGTCGTTGAACTTCTTCTGGTAGGCCGCCAGGAAGGCCTTGTGCTCGGCCGTGTCGATCTGGTCCCAGGGATAGCCCGTCACGATCCAGCCCTCGGGCGCCTCGCCCTTCAGCGGGTCGAGGTATTCGGGCTCGCCGGTCAGCAGGCTGACGACGGGCTTGCCCTCGAACAGGCCGCGCAGCGTCCCCTCGCGCACGAACTTCGAGAGGTCCGGCCCGAAGGTCACGTTGAAGATGGCGTCGGGATTGCCGGCCGCGAGGGCCTGCGCGGTCGAGCCCGCGTCGATCTTGCCCTGGGCCGGCCACTGCTCGGTCACGAACTCGACGTCCGGACGCTTGGCCTTCAGCAGCTCCTTGAAGACCGCGACGGCGGACTGGCCGTACTCGTAGTTCGGCGCCACCGTGGCCCAGCGCTTTGCGGGAAGCTTGGCGGCCTCCTCGACCAGCATGGCCGCCTGCATGTAGTTCGAAGGACGCAGGCGGAAGGTGTAGCGGTTGCCCTTCTCCCAGGTGATGGCGTCTGTCAGAGGCTCGGCCGCGATGAACAGCGTCTTGTTCTGCTTCGCGAAGTCCGAGACCGCCAGCCCGATATGGCTGAAGAAGGTCCCGGCCAGCAGGTGCACCTTCTCGGCGGTCACGAGCTCGTTTGCGATGCGCACCGCGTCGTCGGGCTTGCCGTTGTCGTCGCGCGAGACGACAACGATCTTGCGCCCGCCGAGCACGCCGCCCTTCGCGTTGATCTCCTCGACCGCCAGTTCCCAGCCGTTGCGGTAGGGGATCGTGAAGGCCGGCAGGCCCGTGTAGCTGTTGATCTCGCCGATGCGGACGGGGTCCGCCGCGAGCGCCTGCCCGGCGAGGCCCACCGCCAGCACGGCGGCAACCGAGCTCCCCAGGACCATACGTCTAGATACCGTCATGTTCTCTGCTCCCTGTTCGATTGCCGGGGCCCGGGCTCTTCGTGGCCCGGAGCCTTGCCGATGCTTCCGTCGCTAGCGCAGGCCGTCCTCTCCCTTGACCTGATCCTTCGTCAGGCCGCCGACGCGCGGCAGCGGCCGCCCGCCCGCCGTGACCGCCACGGCGACGACGATCTCGCCGGCCCGCGGCGCGTCGGGCACGCGCACCTCGATCGCATCGAAATGGCTGCGCACGTAGGCGGCGTCCTTGTGGCCCAGCGGCACGTCGATCGGCGTGCCGAGGCCGCCGCGCTTCTTGGCCGAGGGGATCAGCGCCGGGCCCTTGCCGAGCACCGCGCGCACCGGCGTGCCCATCTTGGGGTGCAGCAGCGCCGCCGCATGCTCGAGCTCGCCCGCCTCGCCGACGATCGCGGCCTTGCCGAAGCTCTCGGCCTGGTCGCCCGGAATGCCCAGCGCCTCGACGCAACGCCGCGCCAGCATGCCGCCGAGCTCCTCGCCGGCCTCGATCAGCGGGGTCAGGTCCTCGACATAGCTGCCGGCGAAGGGGTTCTCGATCACGGCGCAGGCGACGGCGCGGCGCACGGGCGGATCGACCGGCCGCCCCATCTCCTCGCGGATCTCGTCGACGACCGTCAGTATCTTGCGGATGCGCGCGCTCATCGCAGCCCGTCCTCCCCCTTGATCTCGGAAGCCTTCAACCCGCCGACGCGGGAATGCACCCGGCCCCCGGCGGTCATCACCAGCACCAGGACGATCTCGTCCGCGGCGGGCGCGCCGGGCACGCCGACCTCCATTGCGTCGAAATGGCTGCGCACGTAAGAGGCGTTGATATGCGTGATCGGCACGTCGAGCCGGGCGCCGGGGGCGCCGACCTTCTTGGCCGAGGGCACGATCGCCTTGGCATTGCCGAGCACCTCGCGCATGGCATAGCCCCCGGGCACGTGCCACAGCGCCCCGTGCTCGAGCTCGCCCGCCGCGCCGACGATCGCCCCCTTGCCATAGCCCTCGACGATCCGGGGATCGCCGCCCAGCCGCCGGACGAGCCCGTGCGCGAGTTCGACGCCCAGCGGCGTCAGCGCCTCCATCATCGGCAGGATCTCAGGCTCGTAGCGCCCGGCATAGGGGTTGCGCAGCACGGCCGCCACGGCGGCGCGCAGGCGCGGCCGCTCGGGCGGCGGCCCGAACTCGTGCCGGATCTCCTCGATCTCCTCGTGGATCCGGCGCACCTCGATCAAGCCCATGCAAGCTCCTTCCCCGAAGCGAACCCCCGCGCCGGGCCCGCGAGCTGGCCCGCGGGCGCGCCGACAACCCTCACCCTGCCCTGCAGCACCAGCACTGCGCCATGGACCAGTCCGCGCTGCAGGAGATCCTCGGCATATGCACGCCCCCCGTCCAGCGCCGAGACGACGGCATCCTCCGGAAGCGTGCCGACCGCGACCGTGACCGGCAGGTCGCCCAGGTCGCTGTCGTCCTTCACCGCGCGGGCGGGGCGCCGGACCACGGCCGCGTGATCCGACCGCACGGCGTTGGCGATCATGGTGGCCGCCGCGTCGGCGGCGGCCCCCGTCCCGGCGAGCGCCGTCACCGAATCTGCGATGCCGAGGCTCTGGCTGCGCCCGCGCCATCCGCTGGTGGCGAGGCCCCTGACGGGCATGTCGTGGGTGACGGCGATGGTGCCGTCATGGGCCGGCCGGTCCAGGTCGGCCACAAGCCCGACGGCGAAGGACGCCCCGGGCGACAGGTGCAGGGCGATGTCGCCCCCATTGTTCACATAGGCCCGCGTCAGCAGCGCCCCGGCCGTCTGGGCCGCCCTCATGGCCTCCATCACCTCGTCGGCGACGGCCCCCGCGACGGCGGCCATGGGCGTGATGAACTCGGGCGCGAAGGGCAGGCAGGCCGCGGCCATGCGCCGGGCGACGGGCCCGCGCAGCGCCGGGGCCGCCGCCTGCACGGGGCTGCGCAGCAGCGGCAGCTCCGAGACGAGCACCGAAAGGATGTCCTGGAAGCGGTCGATGGCGGCGCCATGGGCCTGCTCGACCGACGCCGGGTCGCCATCCGCCCCGATCACGAGGTCGATGGGCCCGTGCTGCAGGTGCAGCCGGCCGTCGGGGAACCTGGCGGCGACCGGCCCGCTCACCCGCCGCCTCCCCCATCTGGGCCCCCGCCCGGGCCCCCAGCCGGCCCCTCGGGCTGGCCGCCCGAACCGCCGGCCAGCGGCCAGGGGTTGCCGGGCTGCCAGCCGATCACGCGGGCCCGGGCGGTCCGGGCGACGTCCTCGATGGAGCGGACCTTGCCCACATGGCCGCCCAGCGCCTGGTAGTCTTCGAGTCGCAGGGTGAACTCGATGGGCGCCACGATCGCCGGCGTCGGCACATGGCCGAAGGCGTTCGCCGGCAGCCGCGTCACATCCACCATCAGCGTGATGCCGCCGCCGGGCCAGATATAGACAGGCGCCCCGCCCGTGGTCACCCGGGTCAGCGCCTGCTGCACGGAGCGCGTCAGCCGCACCGGGTTCTCGGTCACGCCGGCCCGCAGCGACCCGCCGGCGCCGGCCATGAACAGGACGGTCGCAAGCGCGGGCTCGCAGTTCTCGCCGATCCGCTCGACCACCTTGGCGACGGGCTCCGGCATCGGCGCCGCCACCGGGCGGAGTTCGTCGTCCAGCACCGCGTAGAAGCTGTCCTCGCCGGTGGTCGAGACCATCAGGAGCCGAAGCCCCGGCCAGGCGACGGCGGGATCGATCCGCTCGATGATGGTCAGCGGGTCCGTCACATCCGTGCCGCCCCAGCCGGTGCCGGGCTCCGCCACCTGGAAGTAGCGCCCGGGGGTCGAGCGGCGCCCGCGCACCCGGATGCCCGAAGGCCGCATGTCCAGGCACCGGCCGGCCTGGTGCTCGGTGAGGACGCCGGTGATGTGGTCGTCCACCACGATCACCTCGTCGACCTGCCCGAACCATTGCTGCGCGAACATGCCGATGGTGGCGCTGCCGCAGCCGACGCGCATGCGCTGCTCCTGCCGGCCGTCGATCTCCGGCGGCCTGCCGGCCTGCACGGTCAGCGACGCGCCCCCCGCGACCTCCAGCTCGACGGCCTCGCCGTTGCAGAGCTTAAGCAGCGTCTCGCAGGTGACGACGCCCTCCTTCTTGGAGCCGCCGGTGAGGTGCCGGACGCCGCCGAGGGCCAGCATCTGCGAGCCGTACTCGGCCGTGGTCACATGGCCGACCTGCTCGCCCTTGCACAGCACGGCCGCCTGCTCGGGCCCGATGAAGCGGTCGGTGTCGATCTTCACCTTCAGTCCGCAATAGCTGAAGATTCCCTCGGTCACGACGGTGACCATGTCGACGCCGTCGACGCGGCTCGACACGATGAAGGGTGCGGGCTTGTAGTCGGGATATGTGGTCCCGGACCCGATGCCGGTGACGAACAGCGCGCCGGGCGTGACCGGGTTGCCTTCCCATTCGGCCCCGGCGAAGGGCACCATCTCGCCCGCGCGCTCCAGCGTCCGCTGGGCCAGCGTCATGGGGTCGACGCGTGCCAGCACCCCGTCCTGGTTGGCGTAGCGGTCGCAGGCGCCGGTCCGCCCGGGCCGGATGCGGCACAGCACCGGGCATGCATCGCAGGTGACGATCGCCGCCTCGGGCGGGGCGGGCGCCTCCACGGCGGTCATGGCGTCACCCCCACACCCGCCGCCCGCAGCGCGGCCAGAACCCTGTCGGGCGTCGCGGGCGCCCGAGTGATGCGCACGCCGGTCGCGTGGTGCAGCGCGTTCAGGATCGCCGGCGCCGTGGGGACCAGCGCGGGCTCGCCGATGCCCTTGGCGCCGAAGGGCCCCAGGGGCTCGCGGTCCTCGACCAGGATGCACTCGATCTCGGGGACGTCGCCGAAGGTCGGGATCAGGTAGTCGTGCAGGTTCTCGGTGCGCCCGGGCACGTATTCCTCCATCAGCGCGAGGCCCAGCCCCTGGGCGATGCCGCCCTGGATCTGCCCCTCGACCTGGATCGGGTTCACGGCGCGGCCGACGTCGTGGGCGGCGACGATGCGCGTCACCTTGACCGTCCCCAGCTCCAGGTCCACGGCGATCTCGGCCATCTGGGCGGCGAAGCCGTAGGTGGCGTAGGGCACGCCCTGCCCGTCCTCGTCCAGGGCGGTGGTGGGCGGATCGAAGGTCCCGACGGCCGAGAGCACGTCGCCGCGGGCATCGGGCTCGAGATCGGCCAGCCGCAGCGTGCGCTCGCCCCCGGCATCGCGGGCGTGCACGCAGCCGGCCTCCAGCCTCAGCGCCGCGTCCTCGCCGACATTGAGCCGGCGCAGCAACTCGGCCCGGAGCCCACGCCCCGCGCGCTCCGCCGCATTGCCGGACACGAAGGTCTGGCGCGATGCCGAGGTCTTGCCCGCGTCCTCGGTCAGGTCGGTGTCGCCCGTCACGAGGTCGAAGGCGTCCATGGGCAGGCCCAGCGCGTCGGCGCAGATCTGGACCATGATCGTGTTGGAACCCTGCCCGATGTCGACCGCCCCGTTGTAGAGGACGATGCGTCCGTCGGGCCGCAGGCCGACGCGCATGCTGGACGGGTTCGAGAGCGAGGTGTTGCCGATGCCGTACCACATGCAGCCGATGCCGACGCCGCGGCGCACCGCCCCGCCGGCGCGGTTGGCGGCCTCGGCCGCGGCGCGGGCGGCGCGCCAGGGCTCGCGCAGGGCCGCGATGCAGGCGGCGAGTCCGCAGCTCGCCTCCAGCACCTGGCCGGTGGCGGTCGGCTCGCCGGCGCGCAGCGCGTTGAGGTGCCGGAACTCCAGCGGGTCCATGCCGAGCTTCGCCGCGAGGTCGTCCATCAGCGCCTCGTGCGCGATGGCGGCCTGCGGCACGCCGAAGCCGCGGAAGGCGCCCGCCGGCGGGTCGTTCGTATGAAGGGCCCGGGTCAGCGCCCGCACATGGGGCACGTGATAGGGCCCGGTCGCGTGCACCGGCACCCGATTCGCGACCGTCGGACCCCAGGAGGCGTAGGCCCCGGTGTTGAAGTCGCCCGCGAAGTCGTAGCCGAGCAGCCGGCCGTCGCTGCCGGCGCAGGCCCGCGCCATGATCCGCGCGGGGTGCCGCTTGGTAGAGGCGGCCATGGATTCCGGCCGCGAATAGGTCCAGCGCACCGGCCGCCCGAGCCGCCATGCGGCCACGGCCAGCAGCGGCTGGACCGACAGGTCCAGCTTGCCGCCGAAGCCGCCGCCCACGGCGGTCGGCACGATGCGCACCTGCTCGCGCGAGAGGCCCATCACATGGGCGATCTCGTCGCGGTCCATGTAGGGCGTCTGGGTGCAGGCGACGATCTCGATCCGGTCGCCGACCCGGCGTGCCCAGCCCGCTTCGGGCTCGATATAGGCATGCTCGACAAAGGCGGTCTCGACCTCGACCACGCTCGCGGCCGCGGCAGCGGCGAAGGTATCGTCGACCGCGCCCTTCACGACGCGGCCGCGGACCAGGACGTTGTCCGGCAGGTCCGCATGCAGCACCGGGGCGCCGCCCGCGCGCGCGGCCTCGAAGGTGACGGGGGCCAGCGGCTCCCATTCGATGGGGATGTCGGCATCGGTCAGCGATTCGATGGTGTCGGCATCGCCGACCAGCGCCAGCACGGCCTCGCCGCGGTAGCGGACCTCGCCATCGGCCAAGGCCGGCTGGTCCTTGCCCGTGGGATAGATCCCGTAGCGGTTGACCGGCACGTCGGCGGCGGTGAGCACCGCCGCGAGGCCCGGCCAGGCGCGCCGCAGTGCCGCCAGGTCGCCCAGCCGGAAGCGGGCTCGCGCGTGGGGTGAGCGCACCGCGCGCAGCCACAGCGCATCGGCCGGCATGGCATCGGCGCCGTAGCGCTCCTCGCCGGTCAGCTTCGCGATGCCGTCGGTCTTGGCGACCCGCGCGCCCACCGCGGCGCCCGCCTGCGGCACCAGGAAGGCGATGCCGTCCTCGGCCGCGCCCATCACCGCGTCGACGATCTTCCGGTAGCCCGTGCACCGGCACAGCACGCCGCCCAGCGCATCCTCGACCTCCCCGCGGGTGGGCGCGGGGTTGCGCTCCAGCAGGTCGGTGGCCGCCATCAGCATGCCTGGGGTACAGACGCCGCACTGGGCCGCGCCGTGCCGGTGGAAGGACGCCTGCAGGCGGGTGAGGCGCGCCTCGTGTCCTCCACGCCCCCCAATGGCCGGCCCCTCGACGGCCAGCCCCTCGACGGTCTGCACGTGCCGGCCGGCGACCTGGCCCACCGGGGTCAGGCAGGCGCAGACCTGGCGGCCGTCGATCCGGACGGTGCAGGCGCCGCAGTCGCCGGCGTTGCAGCCGACCTTGGTGCCGGTAAGGCCGAGATCCTCGCGCAGCGCCTCGGACAGGCGCCGGATCGGCGGCACCCGGATGGTGACTGGGCGGCCGTTCAGCAGGAAGCTGGTCTCGGCCGCGGCGGCGCCGACCCTGTCGATCGTTCCTGTCATGCCTGCTCCGTCAGCGTGCGGATGGCGCGGCGCACGAGGACGAGCGCCGCCTCCCTGCGGTATTCGGCGGTGCCGCGCACGTCGTCGATCGGGCTGAGCCCATCGAGATGCGCGGGGGTCACGGTGCCGGCGAGATCCGGGCCCAGCGGCAGGCCGCGCAGCGCCGCCTCCAGCGCGGGCAGGCGGCGGGCCACGGGGCCGCAGGCGCCGACCGCGACCCGGATCCGGCCGACCGTGCCGTCGGCCGCGGGCTCCAGCACCGCGGCCGCCATGGCGATGGAGATCACGAGATAGCGGCGCGCACCGAGTTTCTCGAAGCTCGACCGCGCCCCCGGGCCGGGCTCGGGGATCAGCAGGGCGGTCGCGAGCTCTTCCGGGCGGCGCGCCGTGCGCCGGTTGCCCAGGACGAACTCGGCGACGGGGATGCGGCGCAGCCCGGCGGATGAGGCCAGCTCCACCTCGGCGTCGAGGGCGAGCAGGCTGGGAACGCCGTCGGCCGCGGGCGATGCGTTGCAGAGGTTGCCGACCACCGTCCCCGCGTTCTGGATCTGCACGCCGCCGACCTCGCGCGCGGCGCGCCGGATCCCGTCGAGCCAGGGCGGCAGCGGCGCCTGGGCAAGCTCGCTCCACGTCGCGAGCGCCCCGATCCGCAGCCATCCGCCGTCGAGGCCGATGCCCTTCAGCGCGGTGATGCCGGTGATGTCGAGGACGTCCTCGGCGAAGGGCCGGCCGAGGCGGGCGGGAAAGACGTCGGTGCCGCCGGCGACGACAGTCGCAGGGCCGCCGGCCAGGGTGGCGAGCGCGTCGGCGAGTGCGAGCGGCCTGTGATACCGTCCCATAGTCACCCCTTCGCTGGCGGCTACGGTTTTGTTCGTGTACGAATAATGATCCTCACGGGTTCGAAGCTCTGTCAAGAGCCCTTGGAAACCCTCCCGGAAGCAGTCGAAAGCATGTCCTCACCCAAGCTTTCCCCCAGGACCCGCACCGCCGCCGCCCGCCGGGAGGAGCCGTCGCTCCCCTCCGGCACGGCCTCGCCCGACGCCCCCCCGCCGTCGCCAGGCGACGGCCAGCCCTCCGGCGCCGCGCCCGAGGGCGAGCCGCCCTACCGCGTGACCGAGCAGGTCGGCTATCTGCTGCGCCGGGCGCACCAGCGGGCTTCGGCGCTCTTCCAGGAGCATTTCTCCGGTATCGACCTGACGCCCACGCAGTTCGCGGCCCTGTCCGTGCTGGTGGACGAGGGCGAGCTGTCCCAGAACCTGCTGGGTCGCGTGACCGCCATGGATCCCGCGACGATCCAGGGGGTGGTGATGCGCCTGCGCGACCGCGGCCTGGTCGAGCGGGTGGCCGACCACACGGACCGGCGGCGCTTCATGGTGCGGCCGACCGCGGCCGGGAGGGCCATCGCCACCGGCGCCATCGCCGAGGCGCGGGCCGTGACCGCGGCCACGCTGGCGCCCCTGAAGCCCGCCGAGCGCAAGACCTTCCTGGCGCTTCTGCGCCGGCTGGGCTAGAAACCCGCGCGTCCGGGATGCCGCCCCGGCCGGGGCGGCATCTTGAAAAAGACTGTTCGTGTACATATGATCTGGCCATCCAGGACCGGGCGGCGCAAGGCCCCGTTTCCCCGTGCCCTGGCAGGACGGAAACCGCGCGGGAGAGCCCGATGAGCGCCTTTGCCGAGGAGACGGTCGTCGAGGTCCGCCACTGGACCGACACGCTGTTCAACTTCACCCTGACCCGGGACCCCAGCTTCCGATTCGCGAACGGCCAGTTCGCCATGATCGGGCTGATGGTGGAGGGGCGGCCGCTGCTGCGCGCCTATTCCATGGCCAGCGCCAATTACGAGGAGCGGCTGGAGTTCCTGTCGATCAAGGTGCAGAACGGGCCGCTGACCTCGCGCCTGCAGCACATCCGCCCCGGCGACAAGGTGCTGGTCGGGCGCAAGCCCACAGGGACGCTGCTGCTGGACAACCTCAAGCCCGGCCGGAACCTCTATTTCTTCGCGACCGGCACGGGGCTCGCCCCGTTCCTGAGCCTGATCCGGGACCCCGAGGTCTACGAGCGCTACGAGAAGGTGATCCTGACGCACACCGTGCGCTACGAGGCCGAGCTCGCGCACCGGGAGTTCATCACGAAGGAGCTGCCGGCCCACGAATATGTCGGCGAGCTCGTCAGCGGGAAGCTGCTCTACTATCCCACCGTGACGCGCGAGCCCTTCGCGACCCAGGGCCGCATCACCGACCTGATCCGCTCCGGCCAAATGGCGGCGGATCTCGGCCTGCCCGATCTCGACCCCGCCCAGGACCGCGCCATGATCTGCGGCGGTCCCGACATGCTGACCGAACTGAAGGACCTGCTGGAGGCCCGCGGCTTCGCCGAGGGCTCGAGCCAGGACCCCGCCGACTTCGTGGTCGAGAAGGCCTTCGTCGAAAAGTAGGAAGCAGGGCCCGAAGACGGGGCGCATCACCCCCCTCGGCGTCATTCCGGCAATCCCGCCATTACCGGATCGAATCCGCCGCCCCGGCGCGGGGCTGCGCCGGATGCGTGCGCCCCGCTGCGAGGACGTATCGGCCCGGCCGGCCGGGCGGCCGCATGCCACCCGGCCGGAGGCGTGGCGCCCCCCTTGGTGCCGCGGCGGGAGCCTCGGCCGGATGCCGCTCAGCGCGGCGCGGCGGCGTCCAGCGCCTTCCTGAGGGTCCCGATGTCGCGCATCATCCGGCGGACGTCCTCGACATCCAGCCCGATGGTCCTGGCGAGGCAGGCCGGGACGGCGTTGCCCTTCTCCTGCAGCGCCCGCCCCTGAGGGGTCAGGCGGATACGCACCTGGCGCTCGTCGGCGGGATCGCGCGAACGCTGGACATGGCCCATCGCCTCCAGACGCTTCAGCAGCGGGGTCAGGGTGTTCGATTCCAGCGACAGACGCTGGCCGAGGCTTCCGACGGTCTGGTCGTCCTGCTCCCACAGCACGAGCATGGCCAGGTACTGCGGGTAGGTGAGGCCGAGATCGTCGAGCAGCGGCTTGTACACGCGCCCGAAGGCATGGGTGGCGGAATAGAGGGCGAAGCAGAGCAGGTTGTCGAGTTTCGGATCGCTGGACATGGTGGCACTCCTGGGGCTTTCCGCATTTAATATATCGCACACGATGTGATCGCAAGCGCGTCCGGCGCGCAGCAGGGTTGCAGGATTATATATCGCGTACGATCTGATCGTATGAGATTGTCCTCTCACCCCAGCACGGGACACCAACACACACCCAAGCGACACCAACCCAACCACCCAAACAGCAAAGGAACCCACGCCATGAAGACCCTGAC
>NZ_JAFIQU010000010.1 GCF_017355985.1 Arenibaculum pallidiluteum | reverse complement strand
GGCAGCAGCCGGTGCCAGCAGGCATCCTCGAGCGCCGCCACCTGCCCGTCGCTGCGGCGGTACAGGACCACGTCCTTGCCGCAGATCCGGCGTGCCGTCAGCTCGCGCTTGATCTCGTAGTTCCAGGCCGCCGCATACCACGCGTTCACGGGGAATGGCTTGGACTCGCCCATTGGGATCTCCTTCGGCCACCCAGCCTCGTCAGCAGAGCAAACAGGCCGCCCACCCCGCTGTTGCCCCGACGAAAGGATTTTCCGCCGGCAAAAGGGAAACCATCCCCATTCCGTCCCGGGAACCATCGCCGGTAAGCGACGTTGCCCAGGCAGGCCCCTTCAGCGTGCAAGGCGAGGATGAAGTGCAAGCAGCGCTCGCAGGAGCCCTCGCAGGCTTCCTGGCCACGCTCCCCATGACTGCCGCCATGTCGGCCGCGCATCGCAGGTTGCCGCCGCAGGAGCGCTACCCGCTGCCGCCGCGCCTGATCACGGAGCGCGTGACTGGCGGGCGCGGCGGCGAGGACGTCCAGCGACAGCTGACCGAGGCGCTCCACTATGCCTACGGCGCGCTCGCAGGCGCGGCCTATCCCTGGCTCACGGAGAGGATCGGGCGGACCGACATGCTGGATGGTCCCGCCTTCGGCGTGATGGTCTGGACGGCGAGCTATCTCGGCTGGATCCCGGCGGCTGGCATCCTCGATCCGGCGACTCTCCACCCGCGGCGGCGGGTCGCGCTGATGATCGCCGTTCACCTGGTCTGGGGTGGCGGCACCGCGGCGCTGACCCGGCTTTTCGAGGACCGGAAGCCCCGCCCGCAGGAACGCGCCGACCGCCCGCGGCGGGCCGATCCCGCATCGGACATGGCCGCTGCCGCCCTCGCCATCGCGGGGGGTGCCGCGCTGCTTGCAGCGCTCGACCGCCTGCCCTGGCATGGCGCGCCCTTCGGGCGCCCTGCGTCAAGCCGCAGGAACGGCGGGCACACTGGTCCTTACGTTGCGCAGCACGAAACGGCTTCGCGGCACCGCCGGCATCCGTGACATCACGATCCGGAGATCCTGCTCGGGCACGTCGTAGCGCATGGCGGTCGCGAGGAGACCAAGCGCCTCCTTCATCAGGGCGATGGTGATCCATTCGCCGGGGCAGCGGTGCCCCTTTGCGTGGGATCCGGCGCCCTGGGGAACCGGGTCGCATGCGCCGGGCCTGCGGTTCAGGAATCGCTCCGGACGGAAGGTCTGCGGCTCGTCCCAGAGGCGCGGGTCGTGGTTGGTGCCGTGCAGGTCCAGGATCACCCAGGCGCCCGGAGCGAATCGGTGCTCGTGCCAGGTGAATTCGCGCAGGACGCGCCCCCCGACCGCGGGGAAGAAGGGGTAGAAGCGGCGCACCTCCTGCACGAAGGCTTCGAGCTCCGCATCCTCCCCTGTTTGGACCGCGGCCCGGACCCGCGCCGCCCAGCCGGGGTGCTGGTGCAGGGCCAGCGCGGCAAAGACGATATACAGGGCGACGGCCACCGTGGGACGGAGGACGTTCAGGAGTTCGACCGCCGCGACGGCCACGTCCAGCGGCCTGCCCTCGTCGTCCCGGTGACTTGCGATGACGGCGAGCGCGCTTCCGGGCGGCGGGTCCAGCCTTCCTGCTCGGACGGCCTGCACGATGGCGCGGGCCCAGCGCTCCGTCCGCGCGCGCAGCAGCATGCCGCGCCAGTTCCGCGGCCCGACGGCACCGGCGCCGTCGATCATGGCGGCGAACTCCCGCGTCCGCATGCGGGCCTCGGTGTCGTCCAGGGGCACGCCGGCCCACGCGCACACTGCCCGGCACAGGATGTCCTGGACCTCCGGCAGCAGCACGATCTCGCCGCCGCGCTCCCAGACCGGGATCCGGGCGCGCCACTCCCGCGCCATCAGCATCGCCAGCCGCTCGACCGCATCGGGCGCCATCAGCGAAAGGAACATCTCCTTGCGCCTGCGATGCGCGGCCCCGTCCAGCGTCTGGACGCTGCCCCTGTCCTGCAGGAGCTTCAGCGTCGTGACCGGCAGCGCGCCCCGCCGGGTGAAGCGGTCGCGCTCGTAGAAGACGCGCGCGGCCTCGCCCCCCATGATGCAGACGGCCCGTCGCAGCATCAGGCGGGTCTCGAAAATGTCCGTGGCATAGCGGCGGCACCGCCGTCCGATGAATCGGTATCCGTCCATCAGCATCGCCAGCGAGGCGTCGAAGCTCCTGTCGCGCGGGATTCGCATGACCTGTCCCTGCCTGCTCTATCCGTCGGCCGGGCCGATCCGAGGGCAACAGCCAGCGGCCCCGAAGGGTCCGATCAGGCCACCGGCCGATATGCCGGCGCGCCGGACCGGCTGCGCGCGTGTTCTAGCCATGGGGAATGCATACAGGGACCGACGACGTCATCGCGACAACCAGGGATCGACCATGGAGCGCCTTCGGATCAGCTGGCACATTCTCAGGGATGCCGCCCGGGGATGGATCGACGACGACGCCATGAGCATGGGCGCGGCGATCGCCTTCTACACGACGTTCTCGCTCGCGCCCATCGTGGTGCTCGTCACCACGCTGGCGGGCATGGTCTTCGGCGAGGCCGAGGCTCGCGGAGCCCTTACCGAGCAACTCGGGCGCCTGGTCGGCGAGGAACCGGCGCGCGCCGTCGAGGCGCTCGCATCCAACGCCTCGACCTCCGGCAACGGAACCATCGCCGGCCTGCTGGGCATCGCGACCATCCTGGTCGGCGCCACCACGGTCTTCGCACAGCTCCAGACTTCCCTGAACACCATCTGGAAGGCTGCGCCGCCAGAAGGCTCGCCGGTCGCCCTGCTGGTCAAGGTCCGGCTGCGCGGGCTCGCGCTGGTCGGAGCCATCGGCTTCCTGCTCGTGGTGTCGCTGGCCTTCAGCGCGGCGCTCGCGGCGGTGAGCGCCTGGCTGGGCGACATGTATCCGGACATCGCCACGATCCTCAGAACCGTCGACGTCCTGACCTCCTGGGCGGCCTTTACCGCGCTTTTTGCGCTGATCTACCGGGCGCTGCCGGACACGCCGATCGCCTGGGGCGACATCTGGACGGGATCTGCCGCGACCGCCCTGCTGTTCTCGGTCGGCAAGTACCTGATCGGCCTCTATCTCGGAACCAGCGGTGTCGCGACGGCCTATGGGGCCGCCGGCTCGCTGGTGCTGATCCTGCTCTGGGTCTACTACTCGTCGGTGATCTTCCTCTTCGGCGCCGAGATCACGCGAGCCTATTCGGAGCATCTCGGCTCGCGCGCCGGACGCGGCGACCGGAGGCCGGACGCGCCGCCGGATGCCGGCGGGGCAGTCCCGGCGACCGGCCGCCGGTGAAGGAGGCCACGCCGTCGGCCCCCTCCCCGGCTGTCCGTCGCCTCAGCCGCGCCCCTGCGGCGCCCCGGGGTCGAAGTGCTTCCTGAGCCCCTGCCAGCAGGAGGCATAGTCCTCCTGCAGCAGCCCGCCTTCGGCCGCATAGCGCGTCATGCGCTGGGGAAAGCGGGTCTCGAACATGAAGGCCAGCGTCCCTTCCATCTTCACCGGCTTCAGCGGGGCGGTGCTCGCCTTCTCGAAGACGCCGGCATCGGGTCCGTGCGGCAGCATCTGGTTGTGCAGCGACATGCCACCGGGAACGAAACCCTCCTCCCGGGCGTCGTAGACGCCGTAGACCAGCCCCATGAACTCCGACATCAGGTTGCGGTGATACCAGGGCGGCCGGAAGGTGTCCTCGGCCACGGCCCAGCGGTCCGGGAAGATCACGAAGTCCACGTTGGCGGTGCCCGGCGTCTCCGAGGGCGCCGTCAGCACGGTGAAGATCGAGGGGTCCGGGTGGTCGAAGAGCACGGCGTTCACCGGCGAGAAACGCCGCAGGTCGTACTTGTAGGGCGCGTAGTTGCCGTGCCAGGCGACCACGTCCAGGGGCGACTGGCCGATCTCGCAGGCGTGCAGCTCGCCGCCCCACTTCACATAGAGCGTCGAAGGCCGCTCGATGTCCTCGTATGCCGCGACCGGAGTCAGGAAGTCGCGGGGATTGGCCAGGCAGTTGGCGCCGATGGGCCCACGATCAGGCAGGGTGAAGGCGCCGCCGTAGTTCTCGCAGACATAGGCGCGGGCCGGGCCGGAGACCAGCTCGACCCTGTGGACGACGCCGCGCGGGATCACCGCGATCTCGCCGGGCGCGACCTCCAGCACGCCGAACTCCGTGCAGAAGCGGAGCCGGCCCAGTTGGGCGACCACCAGCATCTCGCCGTCGGCATTGAAGAAGTACTCGTCCTCCATGGAGCGCGTCACCACCGCCACATGGGCGGCCATGCCGACCTGGGTGTCGGAATCGCCGGCGGTCGTCATGGTGCGCAGCCCGGTCAGGAAGGTCCGATTTTCGGTTTCCGGGATCGGCACGGGATTCCACCGCATCTGGCCGATCGGCAGCCCGCTCTCCTCGCGCGCCGCGGGGGCGGTCCGGATCAGGCCCCTGTCGACCCTCCGGAAGCGCCCGGAATGCTTGACCGAGGGGCGGATGCGATAGAGCCAGGAGCGCTGGTTTGTCGCCTGCGGCGCCGTGAAGGGCGAGCCCGAGAGCTGCTCGGCATAGAGTCCGTAGGGCAGCCGCTGGGGCGAGTTGCGGCCGATGGGAAGGGCGCCCACCAGCGCCTCGGTCTCGAAGGAATTGCCGAAGCCGGACATGTAGCCCGGCGTGATCGTGGCCTGGCCGGCCCTTGCGCGGTCGTCCGCGGTTCCCGGCCCGGCTCCGTCCACGGCCCTTTTACCGATCAGGGTGTTCTCTGCGTCCATGTCGATCGTCCTCGAATGCCCCGGGGCGCGGCCATGGCGCGCCGCCATGCCCCGTCTTGCGATCAGGTGTGGCCGCTGATTATGTAACCATCAACCCCTTCGCCGCGGCCGGGTTGCGCGCAGCCCCGGAAAGGTTGCGCACGCAACTGTTTCATCGGTAACCTCGGGCATGGAGACGATCGAGCTCGAGCGGTTCCTCCCCTACCGGCTGAACCGGATCGCGGCTGCCGTGTCCCGGAGGTTCCGCGGGGTCTACGCCGCGCAGACGGGGCTGAGCGTGCCGGAGTGGCGCGTCCTGGCGACGCTCGCCCAGCTCGGCACGCTCACGGCAAAGGCCATCGGAGAACACTCCGACATGCACAAGACCAAGGTCAGCCGGGCGGTCGCCGAGCTGGAGCGCCGCCGCTGGCTAAGGCGCCGCCCGAACCCGGGGGACCGGCGCGAGGAGCTGCTGACCCTGAGCGCCGCAGGTCTGCACGCCTATGCGGCCATCGTCCCCGGGATGCTGGCGCTGGAGCGGGAGCTGACCGGCAGCCTCGGCCCGCAGGGAATCGAAGCGCTTCTCACGGCCCTGGACGGGCTGGAGAGGGTCATGGGGCTCGACCGGCCGGCGCCTCCTGTGGAATGAAGGCGGCGCGATAGACATGGCGGGGGCCGCTGGGCTTACGCGGCGGTGCAGTTTGCCGACCGATCCAGTCCCGCCCGCGTCGTCTGTGGCATCACCGTGCCCGCCCCCCTTCGTGTCGCGTGCGCTCGATCAGATTTCGAGCCGCCGCCAATTCCTCGTCGTCGACGACATGCGGCCTGGTTTCGAAAATGCGAAGCTCGACCAGAGCCCCGCAGCGCTGCAGCCAACGGCTCGTTTCGTGCACCCGGGAGGGCGGAACCCACTCGTCGACTTCGCTGGTCGTCAGGAGTACGGGCATGCCGTCCAGTTCGGGGCGGACCGGCCAATCCGTCCCCGGGGGCCCGATCAGCCCGCCCGTGAAGACAAGGGCGCCGGCATATCGCCGCGGGCTCCTGGCCAGGAACTCCGCCGTCAGGCAGGCGCCCTGGGAGAAGCCTCCCAGGACGATGCGATCTGGAACGAAGCCCTCGGCCATGAGCGCGCCGACGACGCGCTCATAATGGTTCAGCGCCGCCGACAGGTGCGGCTCGTTCTCCTCGACCGGGGTGAGGAAGCCCTTGGGAT
The DNA here is from genome assembly GCF_017355985.1 of Arenibaculum pallidiluteum. GTDB lineage: Bacteria > Pseudomonadota > Alphaproteobacteria > Azospirillales > Azospirillaceae > Arenibaculum > Arenibaculum pallidiluteum. The sequence goes on along the minus strand of NZ_JAFIQU010000010.1, from coordinate 189,330 downwards.
ACCAGCTCGCACCGCTAGCCGCGGGAAAGACATAGCGTACCCGCGGCAGGTCGAGCCTTTCCGCGAGGTCCCGCATTTCCTCGGGCGATCGGCCGCGCCCGTGCATCATAACGACGGCTAAGTCGGCGCCGCCCCTGGGCACCAGCTCGAGCCAGGCTTCGTCATGCATGACAAGCTCCTCCGCTGGCCGGCAGGGCGAGCCGTGTTCCAGGGGTCTGCCCTGGAACACGCCCGTCCGCCCGTCAGGTGCGACTTTCGGTCAGCTTTCGGGTCGGCACCACGATGGGCTCGAGCGGAGAGCAGATCTCCTCGCGCCGCGGCTCGAACCAGGGTGGCAGAAGCAAATGCTCGCCGAGTTCGTCCACCGGCTCGTCCACGGCGAAACCGATATCGGTGGTGGCGATCTCCACCAGCACGCCGCCCGGCGAGCGCACGTAGCAGGAATGGAAGTAATTGCGGTCCTTGGACTCCGAAACGTCGGTGTAGCCGAGCCCTTCGAGATGCGCCTTCACCTTGGCCTGCTCGTCGTCATTGGCGACCGCAAGAGCCATATGGTGGACCGTTCCCGCACCGAAGTACCAGCTTCCCTGCGGGATTTCGGGGTCGTGACGCAGAAGGATCGTGCGCCCGGGCCCGCCCTCGCCGAGCTCGTATCGGTGATAGCGGCCCTCCTCGCCTGTCTTCTCGTAGCCGAGCCCCTGGACCAGGAAGTGGTCCTGGCCCTCCACGTCTCGGACCGACATGGTTACCGAGTTGAAGCCGCGAACCGAATGTTGCTCCGGTACCCTCTCCGACGCGTAGCCGTCACGGGTGTCGCGGTCGTCACCGACAACCTCGAGCTCGAGGCCGCCGGGATGGGAGAAGCGGATCAGTTCCCGGCCGAACCGGGAATGGATCTCGGAGCGCTTGACGCCCAACTCGTCCAGATGGCGTGCCCAGAAGTCCAGCGACCCCGAGGACACCGAATAGGCGGTCTCGGAAACCTGCCCGGTACCCTTGCGGCCCGTGATCCCCGCCTGCTTGAACGGGAATGTGGTCATCACCGTCCCGATCTCGGCATGCTTGTTCGCGTAGTAGAGATGGTAGATCGAGGTGGTACCGTCGAACAGGACGGTCTGCTTGATCATCCGCTGGCCAACCACCTGTGTCAGGAAGTCGATGTCCTCCTGCGCACCTGCCACGCAGGCGGTGACGTGGTGGAATCCGGTCACGATCCTCATGGCTGTCTCCTCGTCGCCGTTGCTTGTACTTGGATGGGTGTCCGAGCCAACCTCATGGGCGCGGCCAGGCCGGTCAGCGCTTTTCGATTGCGCTCGGAACCGCGGCGTCGGTGACAGGAGGGCGATAGTCCGCCTCGCCGGGCAGCCGCACGTCCGTGCTGCCGTCCGCCGTGCGAACATTCGGGTTGTTCTCATTGCAGCTCCACATGGCGAGCCGCAAGTTCCCGCCGTCGTCGTCGACGCCGTAGTAGTAGCGGATCAGTGGGAACGGCTCCCGAAGGGCCTCGGAATCATAGATGGTCATCCTGACCTCCATGGTGCGCGGCTCGATCTTGGTCCATTCCTCGATGGTTTCGACCTTGTCGCTGTGCTCGGGCTGCTGGCGCTGGTAGATGTTTGCCTTGACGCCCTTGGTCCAGATCACCAGGGTCTGACCACGCCAGAAGCCAATGGAATCGCCGGTCCAGGTCGGAAAGGCGATGTCCTCCGGCAGGTGGGCACGGCCGTCGGTGTATATGCGCCGTACCTCACTCTGCTGCTCGTTGATCAGCCAAGTCTCCTCCGGCCGCACTACGAATTCCTTCAGGAAAGGCTCCACGTGCCAGCGCGGATAGCCGGCCGGAAGGCAGAAACTCAGCGGGTCCCAATCGCCCTTTCCAGCCTTGAAATCCGCGATCATCTTGTCGTATCGCGCCTGGTACTCCGGCGTCAGCTTCATCTGGATTTCGGTCTGGTAGCCGACGCCCGTGCGCTTCTCGCGCGGGCGGACACTGAATCCCTCGGCGGCGATGTCCCGGGTCCAGAGACCTTTCCAGTCCGGAAGCTTGTCGTAGGCCGGTGTTGCCGGATCGCCGGCTGCCGCTTTCAAAGCCGCATAGTGATCTGCTGCGCTGGCGTGGCGGCCCGGGTCGTAGGTGAAAGGCCTTTTGGAATTCGGATTGTCCTGGGCCGACGCAGGCATCGGTACCAAGGCCAGGGCGAGCAGCATGGCTACGGCGATGCAGCCAGATTTTCGGATTTGGATCATCTCCTCCCCCTTCGTTGCTTGTTCCGGCCGCGATGCGCCCCCGCGGCGAACCGCATGGCCGCGAGCATGTGGCCAATGCATCCCGGCCCTGGGCATCGAGCGGCACCGTAACAGGGCCACCAAGCGGCGTTCCTGCACGCACCACGCGGCGCCCTGCACGAATTGCTCACTCAGCCGGCAAGGATCGCGCAGCGAAAGTGTTAGGATCCGAAATTCATGTTCCCGTCCCGCCCAGTTCCCTTATCTTGTTGACCTGACCAATTTTCCGTTTTGCGGCCATTCGGCTGAGCGGGGGCAGGATCGGAAGATGGGAAAGGCGATCGGCGGCTTCGACGTCCGCGAGACGCATGGAATCCTCGGCCGCGCAGGCCTGACAGTGCGGACATCCAGCGATGGCCGCGGCTGGACGTCGCTCTATGCCTCGACGCAGACCGAGGCCCCCTTCGAAGGGCATTTCGATGCCGTGCAGGACCATCTGATCGTCCTGCACCTTGGAGGGCCGGTCATCATAGATCGGGCGTTCGGAGCGGGATCCGAGCGCAGGCTGATCCCGGCCGGCGGGCTTCACATGATCCCGAGCGGTGTGGGGTTCGACATCTGCCTTGGCGGAAAGCTCGACACCATGCACCTGTATCTGCGCCGGTCCGTGCTCCGGGAGGTCGCGGCCGAGATGGTTCCGGGCGATCCGGATGCGGTTGAATTCCTGCCGCGGTTCGGGGATCGCGACCCGCAGCTTGAGCGGCTTATCCTGGCGGTCCGGGACGCGCTGGATGACGAGGACCCGTCGACATCGCTCCTGGTCGACTATCTCGCCCGCGCCCTCGCCGCCCGCCTCGTGCGCGCTCATTCCAGCGCCTCGCAGGTCCGAACCGAAGCGGCATCGCTGGCGAACGCCGACAACCGGCGCCTCGCCCGCGCAATCGACTTCATGACCGCCAACATCGAGCGGTCCATCGATATGGCCGCCATAGCCGGTGCAGCCGGCCAGAGCGTCAGCCACGTGGTGCGGCTGTTCCGCAAGGGCGTCGGCATGGCGCCCCATCAGTACTTGATCCAGATGCGGCTCGAGCATGCCGAGCGCCTGCTGGCGGAAACGGCGATGCCCATCGTCGAGATTGCCTTCGCCTGCGGCTTCTCCCACCAGGAGCACCTGACCCGGCTCTTCAGGCGCCATCGCGGGACGACACCCGCCGCTTACCGCAGGGCGCGGCGGAGCTGACGTCGCATCCGGCAAAGCCCGCCACGATCAGTCCGTGCAGTCCTGCGAGCATTTGGTGCAGGACGTCGCCACAGGCGGCACGCACCATGCGGGTCCATTGCCATCCAAGGATCCGGGCGAATGCCGGCAAGAGCTTTCGCTGCGCCCTGGCGCGATCGCCAGGGCCATGTTTCCACCACCAAGGTCTCGGCGCTTGCGGTGGTCAGCCTGCCCGCCGCGCTGATTGCATACTGGGCCGGCTCCGGCGCGCTGGGGGCCCTGCCGCTGGAACCGCTGATCTACCATTCGGGCTCTTATGCCTGCTGGCTCCTGCTGCTCGCCCTCGCCGTCACGCCGGCGCGGCGGATGTTCGGCTGGAGCCGGCTGATCATGGCGCGGCGGATTCTAGGCGTCGCCGCCTTTGCCTACGCGGCGGGACATCTGGCCGCCTATATCGCCCTGCGGGGCGGGGATCCTGCACGCATCGGATCGGAGATCGCGACCCGGGTCACGATTGTGGTCGCGATCACGTCACTGTTGGGCCTTGCCGTGCTGGCAGCGACATCCTCCGACGCCGCTATCCGACGGCTCGGAGGCCGCTGGGGCCGGCTGCACAGGATCGTTCATGCCGCTGCGGGGCTCGCCATTCTGCACTACGTGCTGTCGCCGGGCAGCGCCGGGGGCGAGCCCTTCCTGATGGTCGGCATCTTCTCGTGGCTGGTGGGATGGCGCCTGCTCGACCGGCGCGGCCTAAGCGCCCGCATCCCGGCGCTCATGGCGCTGGGCGTGGGCACTGCGCTGCTGACGGCGGTTTTCGAGGCAGTGGCGCTGGACGTGCTGCAGGGCTTCGATCCCTGGCAGACTCTGGCGTTCAACCTGTCGCTGGATCTCGGCCTCGCCCCCGCCTGGAAAGTGCTGGGCGGTGGGCTGAGCGCTGCGGCCGCGGTCTTTTACCGGAACCCGGCAGCCTTGGATCGACCACGGCCCAAGGCGCCGCACTGACGCAAGGAGTTTGGCTGGGGCGCGACCTCGCGGCGCACATCAGCGGCGCGCCGGGCGATGTCCGTGCCAGGCGTCAGAGACCAACGCGCGCACACCTTCGCGCGTTACTGGCCGTGGGTTCCAATAGGGATTCTGGACGGAGAGGTCGGCGACCCGATCGATGTCTTCCTCGCGCATGCCGAGGTCCCTGAGCGCCATGCGTGCACCGAGCGATGCCGCCAAATCGTAAAGTCCTTCGGGAGCGTCCATGACGCCCAGAGCTCTGGCAGCGCGGGCCATCGCCTCCGGCGCCGCATCGCGGTTGTACGCGGCCGCATGGGGCAGCACGGCCGTGTGCGTCTCGGCATGGGGAAGGTTCAGCGTGCCGCCGAGCGTATGACAGAGCTTGTGATGGATTGCCATGCCCACCGCCCCGAGCACCGAGCCGCCAAGCCAGGCGCCATAGAGCGCCTCTGTCCGCGCTCCTATATCGCCGGGATCCGCGACGATGCGGGGTAGGCTCTTACCCATGGAGCGAATTCCGTCCTCGGCCATCAAAGAAGCGATAGGGTTGGCCGTCTCGGAATAGAGGCCCTCAATGCAATGGGCCACGGCATTCATGGCCGAGACGCTCGAAAGCGCGGGCGGCAGGGCCAGGGTCAGCAACGGATCATAGACGACGACGCGCGGTAGCACGCGTGGGTCGCGGCCCGTCCGCTTCACGCCGCCCTCGGTCACGCCCCAGATGGGTGTCATCTCCGATCCGGCATAGGTCGTGGGCACCGCCACGATCGGCAGACCGAACTCCAGCGCGATTGCCTTGCCGAGACCGATGGTCGAGCCTCCGCCCACCGCGATGCAGGCATCCGCACCGACCGCAGCTGCCCGCTCCCTGGCCTGACGGGCCGTCTCGATCGGGACGTGCATGACGGCCCCTGCATGGACGCCGGCGGCACGGGCACCAATCCGCAGGGCGACGTCCTCGGCAAGGGATTGCTGCCCAGGCGTGCTGAGCACCAGTGCCTTGTTGACGCCCAGCCGCTCGATCTCTTCGCCGAGGCGGTCCAGGCTGCCGGCGCCGAAGACGACGCGGCCGGGCAGCGGCTCGTAGGTGAAGGCATCGATCCCCATTAAGGCCTCTCCAGGCGAAAGGACGGCAGGACCACGGTGCCAGTCGACCGGCTCCGCTCTTGGGCCCGGTGTAACCGCGCGTGACCGCGAAATCCATCCTGCCCCCGCGGCCCTGCCGGTTTTGCCGAAAGACGTGCCGGCTATTGGGGCGGTGGCACCGGAATCGCGTACTCCTTCTCCTCGCGCCGGAATGTCGCATGGCAGGTGTCGCAGGTGTCAATCAACGCCTTTGCGGACTGCCGGAACGCATCCACCGTAGGAGCGAGGCTCGCGTCCAGTGCCAGCTGCGAGGCGGTCTGAGCGAGCCCGTAGAAGGAGTCGAAGTCGGTCCAGACCCTGGGATTGGCACGCGATACCCGTGCCGGGTCCTCCTCCTCGAGCTGTGGGCTCCAGTTGTTGGTCTGGGGCGGAAAGAGGTGGGGAAAGGCCAGGAGCAGAACCGAGATCGTGCCGGCATGTTCTGCCGCCTCCAGCCCCAAGGGCTCCGGCGATTCCAGCATCGCCTCGAGTTCGTCCCTGTTCCGGCCGATCGCCGCCATCAGGTTTCGGCGCGCAAGGATCACGTCGAGCGGTCGGCTTTCGCCAGTCAGCGTCGGCGTGCCGGCGGCTTGTCGCGCGGCGGCCGGCGAATCGGCGCCTTGCGCCGCCGAACGCCCCTGCAGCACGCCAAGGCAGCCGGCGAGCACGGCCATGGTCAGAATGGCCCTTCTTCTCATTGCCGCCTCTCTCCCTGGGCTCGATGCGATCAGAATGGGACCTTGGTGAAGCCGATCCACCGGCCGAAGGTGATCGTCGCAATCCAGAAGGTCAGGGACAGGGTACCCGCGATCTTGCCCGCGATCGGCACAGGATGGTCCTTGTCCCAGCGGCTGACGCCACGAAAGGTGACGAGCTCGAAGACGGCCATGTTGATCCCTGCCAGCACGAGGCAGAGCATCTTCATGCGGAACGGGAAATTGTCGTAGTAGCTCGTTGCGTTCGCGACGAACATCAGCGCGCCCGTGATCACCGCCAGGCCGAAGGCGGCCCATGTCCACAGCAGACAGTCCCGGGCAATGGCCGTGAAGGCCACGCTGGTGGTAGGCATGCCGAGCAGCCGCAGGTCGACGATCGCGATGGTGCCGAAGACCAGCACCAGCGCGATCACATGCACGGACTCGATCATGGGGAACGCCCAGTCGGATTCCCGGACCCAACTGGCGACTGTCATGGCCTCGAGCGACTGCAGGATCGCGGTGATGTCCATCTGTTCGGTCTCCATTCGGCCAACCAGCATCATGGCGGCCGGAGGCGTTCATGGCGGGGGGACGTCGGTGTAGGCGATCCAGCGCCCGGCGACGATGACGCAGCACCACAGCAGGAAGTTGGTGGCGACGAGCACCCGGACCGTCTTGCGGTCGCCCGGCCTACGCTCCCAGAAGCCTGCGTCGCGGCGCAGCGTGCGTTCGAAGCCGGCGGCTGCCGCGACCGCGACCGCGAGCAGCGCCATTTTGAGCCAGAAGGTCGGGTTGTTCAGCGTCCGCCACGGCTCGCCGATGATCAGGACAAGACCCGTGATCAGATTGACGGCAAGCGCCCACCACATCCAGGGCAGGAAGCGCCTGGCGGCCTCGGTCATCGTGTGATAGCCGCCCGCGAGATTCAGGATCCGCAGACCGATCATGAACATCGAGGACATCACCACTGACATCGCCAGGATGTGCACGGTCTGCACTGTCGGCACGATCCAGAGCATGTCCTGGATCGCGAGGCTCGCCTGCGTTCCCGCGAGCCATTCGGCCAAAGCCCCCATGCTCGGGTTTCTCCTCTTGAACGTTGGCCCGCCGGGACGCGGCGTCCGCCCCGTGGCCGGAAGCTCAGCTCGCCTTCAGGGCTGCGACCTTCTTCCGCTCCTCGGAGGAAGGGTCGACAAGCACCTTTGGCTCGCGCCCGAGCACCATCACGGCCGGTCTATCCGCGGTATAGGCCGGCCATTCTGGAAGGTCAGGGGCCTGAGGCCGGCCGGTCCGGGCGAAGGTGGCCCAGGCGGCGCTCATCCTGTCCGCCAAGGCCTGGTGCTCCGCCGTCGGCTCGCCGACGAGGGCCTTGGAGAGCCCCAGATTGTCGAAGACATAAGCGATCTCGGCCGTGTGCGGGACGTTCAGCTTGCCGCCCCGGGCCCCCTGGCGCATCTCGAACTGGTAGACAAAGGCTGGAGCACCGCCTTGGGCAGCCTTTCGGGCGGCCTGCTGGCGGACCGAATCCGTCATCCACCAGTCCGTGGAGATCAGCTGGTAAAGGACGTGGTTCTCGGTCCCGGGACGTCTTGCCCTGTAGAGCGCGACGAGTTCTTGGACCCTGGGCTCATCCAGCTTCGTAAACTCGATGAGCCGATTCATCAGCTCCGTGTCGTCGATCGGGTCTAGCGGCGTCGCATTGAAGAAGGTTGTCTCGGTCAGGTTGCTACCGACCATCATCGGGACGTCGGCTGAGACTGCCGGCGCGTCGGGATCGAAGGGATGGCGTGGGATCACCGCGCCATCGACGACGGGGCTCCAGCTTCCCTGGCCCGCGGCCAGGATCCTCTGAAAGGGGATCTGGTGGAGCTGGTCGAGATTGGCCGCCATGATGCCGAGCCTTTCGAGCACGGCCCGAGCCGCCTTTTCCGACGTTTCGGTGCTGGCCTGCTTGATCGCCGTTCCGCTCTGCGCGATCACGCGGTGGAACAGCCCCTTGGCGGCAGGCATGGCCATCAGCGTCGAGACCTTGCCGCCACCGCCGGATTCACCGAATACCGTCACGTTGGCGGGATCGCCGCCGAAGGCGCGGATGTTGTCTCGAACCCATTGCAGCGACTGCACGATGTCGAGCATCCCCGCATTGCCCGAGGACGCGTATCTGGGGCCCCCGATCCAGGAAAGGTCGAGGAAACCCAGAACGCCAAGGCGGTGGTTGACGGTGACCACCACGACATTCTGCCGGGCCGCGAGGTTGATACCGTCATAGCGCAAGCTGCCGCCGGATCCCGACGTGTAGCCGCCGCCGTGATACCAGACCATCACGGGCCGGTTGGCGCCCGGCTCCGGCGAGGGCGTCCAGACATTGAGGACGAGGCAATCCTCGCCCATGGGGCCACTGTCGAGATCCGCGCCCTCCTCCTGCATCAGGATAGGTGGGTAGTCCGGAGCCGGCGCGCGCGGTCCATAGCGCACCGCGTCCCGGACCTCCGTCCAGGACCTGGGCGGCTGTGGCGGCATGAACCGGTTCTCGCCGCCGGTCGGAGCGCCATAGGGGATGCCCTTGAATACGGCGACGCCGCCGGAGAATGATCCGCGCACGGGTCCGGCAGTGGTCGCCACGATGGGCGCGGAGTTCTGCTGTTGGGCCAAGGCGGAACGAGCCGTCGCCAGCAGCGCCACGGTTGCCGCCCCGCCCAGAAGCACCGCGCGGCGGCCGATCCCCTCACCGGACGCGCCTTCATGGTCCGTCGACATTCCAGATCTCCTCCATGATCACGGCCGCGCCAGTTCCGACGCGCGGGCTCACTTCACGGCGAAGCCCGCACGCGGGTTCATCTGGGTTCCATCGTCCTTGACCAGGCGCAGCCAGGAGCCTGCCGGGCGGCCATCCTTCATCGGATGTGCGGTCACCTTCACCTTGGCGCCCGGCGGCAGGTCAGCCTTGCGAATCCCGGCCCGCAGCAGCGTGCTCGGCCCCTCGGCCTCGAAGCCCCAGGTCGTCACCTTTCCGTCAGGGCCCGCGACGTCCACGAGCAGCCAGGAATGCGGGTTGGTGTACTGAAACTCCTTCACGACGCCTTCGATCGTTACTTCCTTCTGGTCGTCGAACATCGCCCCGGAATGGTGGCCCAGCGCCGGTGCCGAGAGGCCCAGCACCGCCACGCCCAAGCCCGACCACATTGTTCTCGTCATCGCGGTGTTCCCTCTCCCGAATGTCTTCGCGTCGATTTCGTGGCCTGCTGCGCCGACAGCTCCGGTCAAGGCGGCCGACACTTCGTCGCGAATGGAGCCGGAGCCCGGCGGCGGCTGGCACAGCTTGCCCACCGGGACAAGGCTTCGTTGCTTGCCACGGTAGCCGCGGGCAGACCGGATCTCCTGCACGTTTCCGGCCGAGTTTCTGCACGATCCGATCATGGAAGTCCGGAGCCGGCGGGCGCCGCCCATCCCCGGGGCGGAGAAGAGAAAAGCCGGCTCACCTGGGTAAGCCGGCTTCTCAGGACTTTTGGAACGCAGCAGGGAAGCGCCACGGCAGGGTCGGGGGAGATCCGCCCTGCCGTGGCCCCCGCCATCCTGGCCGATGATGCCTCAGAGTGGCTTCAGGCCCGCCTCGATCTCCCGTCGCCGGCCTTCGAGGAAGGGCGGCAGAGAAAGTGCCTCGCCGAGCCTGTCCAGCGGCTCGTCCGTCGCGAAGCCCGGCCCGTCGGTTGCGATCTCGAACAGGATGCCGTTGGGCTCGCGGAAGTAGAGGCTGCGGAAGTAGAAGCGGTCGACGGGTCCGCTGGACGGGATGCCGAGCTGGTTCAGTCGCTGCGCCCAGGCCAGGTAGTCGGCATCGGGGATCCGGAAGGCGACATGGTGCACGCCGCCCGCGCCGGGCTGCGCGATGGGCAGGCCGGGCTCGACGGCCACGTGGAGCTCCGCCGCCGGCCCGCCGGCGCCCATCTCGTAGACATGCGTCACCGAGCCGGCATTGCCCGGCGTCGGATACTCGCGCACCCTGCGCATCCCGAGCACGCCCGTCAGCACCAGGTCCGTCGGACCGGCATCGGGAACGCTGATGGTGACCGGGCCGAGCCCGCGGATCTGGCAGGGGGCCGGCACTGGGCTTCCGTGCCAGGGATGGGACTCGGCGCCGCCGTCCTCCAGCACAAGGCTGAGGCGCTGCCCTTCGAAATCCTCGAAGTCCAGTGTGGGCCGGCCGTCGCGCTCGACGATGTCGCCCAGGACGACGCCGGTCGCGGCGAGGCGCCGATGCCACCACTCCAGCATCCCCGCGCCGCTCACGCGCAGCCCGGTGCGCACGATGCTGTGCGTTCCGCGCCGCTCCGGCGTGACGGGCCAGTCGAAAAAGGTGATGTCGGTGCCCGGGGCCGCGATCCCGTCGGCGTAGAACAGGTGGTAGGCGCTGGTGTCGTCCTGGTTCACGGTCTTCTTCACGAGGCGCATGCCCAGCGTCTGCGTGTAGAAGGCATGGTTGCCCGGTGCATCGGCCGTGACGGCCGTCAGGTGGTGGATGCCGGTGAGCTGCATGGTCATTCTCCGATGTCTCCGCAGGCCGCGGGTCACGCGGCCCGGATGCGGTCGAGCCAGTCCCTCGTGATCGTCAGGTCGGCCTGGCCAAGCCCATGACCTGCGGGCAGTGTCCGGTGCTGCACGGCCGCTCCGGCCTTTGCGAGCATGGCGGCCAGCCGCGCCGGGTTCCCGGCCGGCATGATGGGATCCGCATCGCCCGACAGGATCAGCACGGGCGTTCCTGCCAGCTCTGCCGCAGGAGGCTCGGCCAGCGGAACCATGGCGCGGAGCAGCGCGGCGGCGGCCAGGGTCCCCGGCCGGAGCAGGAGCATGGCGGCCGCGATGTTGGCCCCGTTCGAGAAGCCGACCGCCACCGGCGCGGGCAGGTCGTAGGCCTCGCGCGCCTCGTCGACGAAGTCCGCGAGCTCTGCCGCGCGGCGACGCACATCGGCCTCGTCGAAGACGCCCTCGGCAAGGCGGCGGAAGAAGCGCGGCATGCCGCCCTCCAGCACCTTGCCGCGGGGCGACAGCAGCGCGGCGTCGGGCGCCAGCATGCGCCCGAGCGGCATCAGGTCGTTCTCGTCGCCGCCGGTCCCGTGCAGGAGCAGCAGCGGCGGGTTCTGGCGCGCCGCGCCCTGCCCCGCCGTGTCGGGCTCGAAGCGGTGGATGAAGGAAAGCCGGGTCGTCTCGGTCATGGGATCCTCGCGTCCGGGCCTCACGGCCCTCGCTCGTTGCGGATCCCGGCCCGCGCAGCTGCGCGGGCCGGGATCCCCTGGTCGTCAGGCAATGGCGGGCAGGACCGCCTCGATCTCGCCGCGCCGCCCCTCGAGGAAGCGCGGGAGCTTCAGCGTCCCGCCCAGGGACGAGACCGGCTCGTCGGCCGCGAAGCCGGGCTCGTCGGTCGCGATCTCGAACAGCACGCCGCCGGGCTCGCGGAAGTAGACGGACCGGAAGTAGTTGCGGTCCTTCTGTTCCGTCACGCGCAGGCCATGGTTCTCGGACAGCCTGCGCACCATCTCGGCCTGCACGGCATCGTCGGCGGCACGGAACGCCACGTGGTGGACCGAACCGCCGCCCATGCGCGAGGGCAGGAACTCCCCGGCGACCCTCAGGTCGACGATGCCGCCCGGCACCGCGAGGCCAGAGGCGCCGTCCACGGCATATCGCAGGACGGATTCCTCGCGCCCGGCTTCGGCGAAGCCGAGGACGTCCGTCAGCACCGCCGCGGTGGGCGTGGCGTCGCGCAGCAGCAGGCCGACGCTGTGGAAGCCGCGCAGCGCGTGCTCCGCCGGGATGTCCCCGTTGCTCCAGCCCGGCGTGGCCTCCAGGCCGGGAACGGCGACCAGCGCAAGGCGCATGCCGTCGGGGTCACGGAAGGGCAGCACCGTCTCGCCGAACCTCCTCTCGAGCGCCTCGTGCCGGACGCCGCGCTCGACGAAGCGGTGCATCCAGTATCCGAGCGCCCCTTCGGGAATCCGAAACCGGGTCTCCTGCGTCTCGCCGATGCCGAGCCGGCCGGCCGCCACATGCTCCCACGGGAAGAAGGTCAGGATCGTGCCGGGCTGACCCGTCTCGTCCCCGTAGTAGAAATGGTAGGTCCCCGGGTCATCGAAGTTGACCGTCTTCTTGACCAGCCTAAGTCCCAGAACACGTCCGTAGAAATCGAGATTTCGCCGCGCCGGGCCGGCGATCGCCGTGACATGATGAATACCATTCTGGCGCATTGTCTTTCCCTCCGATGGGGGCGTCTGGGCGCCCCGGTTCCTGTCCATGAAATGGTATTCCGGGGCTCCGGCGCCAGAGCTTCCTCATTGCATCGGCGCAATATCGATCGTGCACACGCGCAGATGATCGTGCACAGTTGGCAGATAAAGCCCTTCCGATACGGCGCGGGGTCCATGAGCGAACCGTTCAGCAACCTGGCCTGGGACGATTTCAGGCTGGTCAAGGCAATCGCAGACGCAAAGAGCCTCCCGGGCGCCGCCGAGCGGCTCGGCGTCAATCACTCGACCGTGTTCCGACGGCTGGGCCAGATCGAGCAGGCCATCGGAACGCCACTCTTCGAGCGGCACCGCTCGGGTTATGTCCCCAGCGGCGCCGGCGAGGAGATGGTCGCGCTGGCAGCCCGGCTCGAAGAGGGGATCACCGACTTCGCGCGCAGGCTCGCTGGGCGGGACTTCGCGCCCACCGGCGAATTGCGCGTCACCACCAACGATTCCTTCCTGGTGCACCTGCTGACGCCGGCCTTCGCGCGGTTTCGCGACCGGTTCCCCGGCCTGCGCCTGGACGTCGTGCTGAGCAACCAGGCGCTGAACCTGTCCAGGCGCGATGCCGACGTGGCGATCCGGGCCACCGCCTCCCCGCCCGAGACGCTGGTCGGCCGGCGTGTCGCAAGCATTGCCTGGGCGCTCTACGGCCGCGCCGCCGATTTCCCGGATCCAACGGCGCCGCCGGATGCCGCAGCTCTGGCAGAACGGTGCTGGGTGTCGCCCGGCGATGCCCTCGGCCTCTCGAAGCTCGTCCGCCACCACCGCGCCACGGCGCCGGCCGAGAAGGTGGTCTACAGGGTCGATTCCGTGCTCGGGCTGGCCGAAGCGGTGGAGTCGGGGATCGGCATCGGCCACCTGCCCTGCTTCATCGCGGACGCCCGGCCGTCGATGGTCCGGCTGGCGGCGCCGGATCCGGCGCTGGCGGCCGATCTCTGGCTGTTGACCCATCCCGACCTGCGCCATGCGCCGCGCGTGCGGGCTCTCATGGATTTCCTCGCCGACGAGATCGGCCGGCAGCGGCATTTCATCGCGGGAGAGCGCCCGCTGCGCTGAACGCGAAGCCGCGGCCGCGCCGGCTCAACCGGCACATGCATTCCGCCCCCCGAATTCTCCAAAGCCGCGCCGCGCAAGGCATTGGCGGCCCGGGCCCTGCCGGGGGCACCGCCCGCCGCCGGCCCATGGCCCGGCCGAGCCCCCCTCCCCGAAGGGAGGAACGGCCACTGCGACAAGGCGTTACACCCCATGGAACGAGAGCCATTGCCCTGATACGGCAAGTGACGTGCGACCCGCATGGGGCTCCACAGCAAGGGGACGCTCGATGCTCCAGGTAACCGAGAGGCAAGTGCGCCTTGGGCTCTTGGCGGCCGACAAGACCGAGGCGATCCGCATAGCCGGCCAGCTCATGGTCGAGAACGGCCTGATCGAGCCCGCCTATGTCGACAGCATGCTCGGGCGCGAGCGCCTGGCCGTCACCTATCTCGGCAGCGGCATCGCCATTCCCCACGGCCTGCCCGAGGCGCGAGACCTCGTGCGCGGGACCGGGGTCGTGGTGGTCCAATTCCCGCAGGGCGTCGACTGGGGCACAGGCGAGGCGGCCCGGCTGGTCGTCGGGATCGCCGCAAGGTCCGACGAGCACATCGCCGTCCTGCGACGCCTGACGGGAGTCCTCGGCGATCCCGCCGAGGCCGAGCGCCTGGGCACCACCGCCGACGTGCGCGCCGTGATGGCCGCGCTGAACGGGGAGACCGCCCCTGCCCCGGCGGCGGGGCCGGCCGTTGCGGCCGGCGCTGCGGCCATCGAGGTCACCGCCCCCGTTCCGCACGGCCTGCACGCCCGCCCTGCGACCGCGCTCGTCGAGATCGCCAAGGCCTTTCGCGCCGAGATCGCCGTCCGCAACGGCGAGGCGACGGCGAACGCCAAGAGCCTGGTCTCGCTCCTGCGTCTCGGCGCGTCCGGCGGGCAGCGGCTGACCGTCACCGCCTCGGGCGAGGATGCCGACGCCGCGCTGTCGGCGATCCGCGCCGCCTTCGAAGCCGGGCTGGACGAGCCGCAGGTGACGGCCCCGGCCGCGGGGGCGCCGCCAGTCGCAGCCGCGGCCGGGCGGGCGACACCGGTGCCGCTCGACTATGACGGGCGGGTGGTCGCGGGCATCTCGGCATCTCCCGGCGTCGCCCTGGGGCCGCTCTGGAAGTTCCAGCGCGAGGAGCTGGTCGTCGCCAGGACCGCGCCCGACCCCGCCGAGCAGCACCGCCGCCTGGACAAGGCCCTGGCCGGCGCGGGCGCCGAGCTGCGCAACCTCCACGAGGAGTTCTGGAAGAAGGCGGGCGCCGCCCGCGCCGCGATCTTCAAGGCCCATCTCGAGCTGCTCGACGATCCCGACCTCGTCTCCGACAGCCATGCTCGGATCGAGACCGGGCTGAGCGCCGGCTGGGCATGGCGGGAGGTGTACGAGGACCGTGCGGACATGCTCTCGCGCCTCGCCGACCCGCTCCTGGCCGGGCGCGCCGCCGACCTGCGCGACGTCGGGCGCCGGGTGCTGCGCCTCCTGGCCGATGCCGAGGAAAGCGTCCCTGCCCTGCCCGACCATCCCGTGATCCTGCTGGCCGAGGACCTGGAGCCGTCGGACACCGCGAAGCTGGACCCGGCTCTGGTGCTGGGGCTGTGCATGGCGGGCGGCGGCGCCACCTCCCATACCGCCATCATCGCGCGGTCCCTGGACATTCCCGCCGTCGTCGCGGCGGGTCCGGCGGTCCTGGACCTGGAAACCGGTCAGGAGGCCGTGCTCGACGGCGATGCCGGCGTGCTGGTGGCCGCGCCCTCCGATCGCGACCGGAGTCGCGCCGCGGCCGCCCGGACCGCCGTGGGCGAACGGCGCGAGGCCGAGCGGCTGGATCGCTACAAGCCCGCCATCACCTCCGACGGGCGGCGGGTCGAGGTGGCCGCCAACATCTCGGACCCCGCCGAGGCCGCGCAGGCCGTCGAGGCCGGGAGCGAGGGCATCGGGCTGATGCGCACAGAGTTCCTGTTCCTCCAGCGCGAGTTCCCGCCCGACGAGGAGGAGCAGTTCGAGGCCTACCGCACCATGGTGCGCGCCATGAACGGCCTGCCGATCATCCTGCGCACCCTGGACATCGGCGGCGACAAGAACGTCCCCTATCTGCGTCTGCCGGCCGAGGCGAACCCGTTCCTCGGCGTGCGCGGCATCCGCCTGTGCTTCGAGCGCGAGGATCTGTTCCGCACGCAGCTTCGCGCCATGCTGCGTGCCTCGGCCGAGGGCCCGGTGCGCATCATGTACCCGATGATCGCGACGCCGGACGAGCTGGCCCGGGCCAAGGCCGTCACGGAGGATGTCCGGCGGCAGCTTGGCGCCGCGCCGGTCGAGCTCGGCATCATGATCGAGGTGCCTTCGGCGGTGATGATGGCCGATCGCCTGGCGCGCGAGGTGTCGTTCTTTTCCATCGGGACCAACGACCTGACCCAGTACGTGCTGGCCATGGACCGGCTCCACCCAGTCCTGGCCCCTCAGGCGGACGGGCTGCATCCCGCCGTGCTGCGGATGGTCGAGCGGACGGTGGCCGCCGCCCGCGAGGCGGGGATCTGGGTCGGCGCCTGCGGCGGCATCGCCGGGGACCCAGCCGGCGCCGTGCTGCTGGCCGGGCTCGGCGTCTCGGAACTGAGCGTCGCGATCCCCGCCGTCCCGTCGGTGAAGGCGCGCCTGCGCGGGATTTCCATGGCCGAGGCCGAGCATGCGGCGCGCGCGGCACTGGACTGCGCCCGGGCGGCCGAGGTGCGGGCGCTGGTGCGCGACCGCTTCGGTGGATCGGGGAGCCCGTCATGAACGCCGCCCCGGGCATCGTGACCGTCACGCTGAACGCCGCCGTGGACCAGACGCTGCAGGTGCCGGGGTTCCGCGCGGGCGCCGTCAACCGCGCCATGGCCGAGACGCGGACGGCCGGCGGCAAGGGCATCAACGTCGCGGCATTCCTGTCCGGAGGCACGCATCGCGTCACGGCGGCCGGCTTCCTGGGCAAGGACAACACGGCGGCGTTCGAGGCGCTGTTCGGACGGCGCGGGATCGAGGACCGCTGCCTGCGCGTGCCCGGCAGCACCCGCGTGAACATCAAGATCGTCGATAGGGCGGGCGGCTCGGTGACCGACATCAACCTTCCTGGCCCCCGGATCCCCGCCGACTCCTGGCAGGCCCTGCAGAGCACTCTGGAGGATCTGGCCGAGGAAAGTCGCTGCTTCGTGCTGGCGGGCTCCGTGCCCGAAGGCGTGCCGGAGACGGCCTATGCCGAACTGACCGAGCGCCTGCACCGGCGCGGCGCCTTCGTCGCGGTGGACGCCAGCGGCCAGCCCCTGCGCGAGGCGGTGGCGGCGCGGCCGGAGCTGGTGAAGCCGAACGTGCACGAGCTCTCGGAGCTGGTCGGCCGCCCCCTGCCCGACCGCGACGAGGTGGTCGAGGCCGCGCTGGAACTGGCGGGAAGCGGCATCGCCCTGGTGGCGGTCTCCATGGGTGCCGACGGCGCCGTGCTGGTGGAGAAGGGCCGCGCGCTTCTGGCCGTTCCGCCGGCGGTCGAGGTCGCCAGCACCGTCGGCGCGGGGGACGCCATGGTTGCGGGGATCGTCGCCGCCCGGCTGGACGGCGGCGACCTGGAAGCCTGCGCCCGGCGCGGCACCGCCTTCGCCGCCGGCACGCTGTCGCTGCTTGGCCCGGAGCTGCCGCCGGCGGCGCGGCTGGCCGAGCTCGCAAGCGCCGTCCGGATCCAGGAGCTCCCGACATGAGTTTGCCGTTGCCGCATTGAGGCGATGCGGAACAAGGAGGTTCGAAATGGCAAGATACGTGGCCGTGACCGCCTGCCCCACAGGCATCGCCCACACGGTCATGGCGGCCGAGGCCCTGCGCCGGACAGCCGCCGTCAAGGGACATTCCATAGAGGTCGAGACGCAGGGCTCCAGCGGCGTGCAGACGCCGCTGAGCGCCGATGCCATCGCCGCGGCGGACGCCGTGATCCTCGCCGCGGACATCGCGGTCGACGAGGGCCGCTTCGCCGGCAAGCGCGTGCTGCGCACCTCGACGGCGACGGCGATCCGGGAGACGGAGCGGGTGCTGAACGAGGCGCTCGCCCAGGCGCCGGCCCGCGCGCCAGCCGCGCCGGCGGCGGCCACGCCCCCCGCCGCTGCTCCCGCTGCCGCTGCGGGGGTGGCCCCGAAGGCTGGCGGGCTCCTGGTGGCGATCACCGCCTGCCCGACCGGCATCGCCCATACCTTCATGGCGGCCGAAGCGCTGCGCCAGGCCGCCGAAGCGAAGGGCTACCGCATCAAGGTCGAGACCCAGGGATCGGTCGGCGCAAAGAACGCCCTGACGGACGAGGACATCGCCGAGGCCGAGGCGGTGATCGTCGGCGCAGACACCCATGTCGCGACCGAGCGCTTCGCCGGCAAGCGCCTACTCCAGACATCGGTCGGCGAGGCGCTGAAGCAGCCCGCCCGCGTGATCGACGAGGCCCTCGCCCTGCCGGCGGCCGAGGCCGGGTCCGCCGGCTACACGGACCAGATCGCCAGGGCCAAGGCGCGCCAGAAGGAGGAGCAGTCCGGCGTCTACAAGCACCTGCTGACCGGCGTGTCCTTCATGCTGCCCTTCGTGGTGGCGGGCGGCCTCATCATCGCGCTGTCCTTCGTCTTCGGCATCGAGGCGTTCAAGGAGCCCGGCACCCTGCCGGCGGCGCTGATGCAGATCGGCGGAGAGGGCGCCTTCGCGCTGATGGTGCCGGTGCTGGCGGGCTACATCGCCTATTCCATCGCCGACCGGCCGGGCCTCGCGCCCGGCTTCATCGGCGGCATGCTCGCCTCGAAGATCGGCGCAGGGTTCCTGGGCGGCATCGTCGCGGGCTTCCTGGCGGGCTATGTCGCCCGCTGGCTGCGCGACACGATCCGCTTGCCCGCCAATCTGGAGGGGCTGAAGCCGGTCCTGATCATTCCGCTCCTGGCAACGCTCGCGGTGGGCCTGCTGATGGTCTACGTGATCGGCACGCCGGTGGCGGCGATCATGGCGGCGCTGACGGCCTTCCTGCAGGGCATGACCGGGACCAACGCCGTGGCGCTGGGCCTGCTGCTGGGAGCGATGATGGCGCTGGACATGGGCGGGCCCGTCAACAAGGCGGCCTACACCTTCGCCGTCGGTCTGCTGGGGTCGAGCACCTTCACGCCCATGGCGGCGGTGATGGCGGCGGGCATGACGCCGCCGCTCGGACTGGCTCTGGCGACCGTGGTGGCACGCAGCCGCTTCACCGCGCAGGAGCGGGAGGCCGGGAAGGCCGCCGCCGTGCTGGGCCTCGCCTTCATCACCGAAGGCGCGATCCCCTTCGCCGCCAAGGATCCCCTGAGGGTCATCCCGGCCCTGATGATCGGTTCGGCCCTCACAGGCGCGCTGTCCATGTGGTTCGGCTGCGGCCTGCGGGCGCCGCATGGCGGCGTCTTCGTCCTGGCCATCCCCAACGCCGTCTCCCCGTTGGGCGCCTACGTGCTGGCGATCGCCGTCGGTACGGTGGTGACGACGGCCGCGCTGATGGTGCTCAAGCGCCCCATCGCCGCCGCGGTGCCGACGGCGGCGGATGCCGCGCGGCCGTCGTCCGCCGCGCCGAGCGGCGCGCATAGCTGAAAGACCGGATGGCGAGCCGGAGCGTCGCTCCGGCCCGCGCTCCGCGCCGCAAGTGGTCAGGCCGGATCGGGCGCGAGGCTGCGTCCGAAGATCCGCCGCAGGTCGATGGGCTCTCCCCCGCCGGCGACGAGATCCAGCCGGCGCTCGACCTCCTCGAGATGATCGATCATGAGCCGCTCCGCGGCCTCGGCATCGCCGGCGTCCAGCGCCTGGGCGATCCGCTTGTGCTCTTCGGCGTCGCAGTCGGGCGCATGGGGCGCTTCGTGCGCGGCGATCGCCAGCGACGAGCGCCGGATCAGCGTCTCCAGCAGGCCGGTCAGCACGCCCTGCCCCGACAGCTCGGCCAGCAGCAGGTGGAAGCGCCCGGACAGGCGGATAGCCGCCGCCCTGTCGCCGGAGCCGACCGCCTGGGCCTCCTGGGCGAGGTGCCTGCGCAGGCGGTCGGCCGCCTCGGGCTGCATGCGCCCCCCTCCGGCAGCCAGCAGGCGCACGACCTCCCGCTCGATCAGCCTGCGGGCCTGGAACACTTCGCGGGCCTCGCGCACGCTCGGGCGCGCCACGACGGCTCCCCGGTTGCGCTGGATCGAGACGATGCGTCCCTCGGCCAGGCGCAGCAGCACCCTGCGCACCCGCGCGCGGCTGACCCCGAAGGCCTCGGCAAGCTGCTCCTCGACCAGCCTCGTTCCCGGAGGCAGGCGGCGATCGGCGATCGCGTCCACGATGCTGCGGAACATGGCCTCCTCGGGTGCCGGGCCCGCGGTCTTGCGGCCGCGCCGGCCCGTTCCGGTGGACGGGGTCATGGGTCCCTCTGGTCGAGCATGACGTGCATTGTACACATCCGGTCCGACAGGGACCATCACGGGCCGCAATGCCCAAAATATGGGCAGCGCCCGATCTTGGGCCCATGAAACGGGCAGCCCGACGACTAAGCTATCAACAAGCCATGACGCGCGATGGCCGAGATCCGGCACGGACAGCACCTCGGGCCATCCCGTCCATGACTGGCATCCCCCATGCATTGTGCACAATCGCCATGGACGGACGGGGGGTCATCATGGGGGCCGGAGCTGCCGTCGAGCTGATCCAGCTGACCAAGATCTACGGTGACACGCTGGCGGTCGACCAAATCGACCTGCGCATCCCTGCCGGCTCCTACTGCTGCCTCCTGGGGCCCAGCGGCTGCGGCAAGACCACGACGCTGCGCATGATCGCAGGGCATGAGGCGATCACCGACGGCGACCTCCTGATCGGCGACGCCCAGGTGAACGACATCCCTCCGGCCCGCCGCGGCACGTCGATGATGTTCCAGAGCTACGCGCTCTTCCCCCATCTCGACTGCGTCGACAACGTCGCCTTCAGCCTCAAGATGCGCGGCG
Source organism: Arenibaculum pallidiluteum (assembly GCF_017355985.1). Lineage (GTDB taxonomy): Bacteria > Pseudomonadota > Alphaproteobacteria > Azospirillales > Azospirillaceae > Arenibaculum > Arenibaculum pallidiluteum. The sequence goes on along the minus strand of NZ_JAFIQU010000010.1, from coordinate 168,736 downwards.
TCGGAAAGGCCGAGCGCCGCGAGCGCGCACGCGCCATGCTCGCGCGCGTTCAGATGGAGCCCTATGCCGACCGCCGGCCGGCCCAGCTTTCGGGCGGCCAGCAGCAGCGCGTGGCGCTCGCCCGCGCGCTGATCACCGAACCCGGCGTGCTGCTGCTGGACGAGCCGCTGTCGGCCCTCGATCCGTTCCTGCGGATTCGCGTGCGCGAGGAGCTGAAACGCCTGCAGGCGGATCTACTGGTTCGCGAACCTGTTCCAAGCGCAGGCGGTCGGGGATTTCGGCGGGTCGTTCAAGCGCTCGCTGATGCTGGCGCTGGTCGTGATGGTGCTGACGGTGCTGATCTCGCTGCGCGCCGGCTTCGCCTTCGGGCGCCGCTTCCGCGGATCCGGCCTGCTCTTCTATCTTGCGGTCGCGAGCCTGATCGTGCCCTCGGTCCTGGTCAGCCTGGGCATCGGCGTCCTGTTCCGCATCCTGGAGCCGGAGCCGGCCTGGTGGTCCTCGGCTCTGGGGGCGCACCTGACCTGGAGGCTTCCCTTCGGCCTGCTGATCGTCTTCGCGATCTTCAATCGGTTCAATCCCGCCTACGAGGAGGCCGCGCGCGACCTCGGCGCCGGGCCCTGGCAGACCGTGCGCCACGTCGTCCTGCCCATCATCCTGCCGAGCATCATCGGTGTCGCGCTGTTCGGCTTCACCCTATCCTATGACGAGTTCGCGCGCTCGCTGATGACGGCCGGCTCGTCGAACACCCTGCCGCTGGAGATCTACGGCATGACGACCAACGTCACGACACCGGTGCTCTACGCGCTGGGCACGCTGACGACCGGCTTTTCCTTCGTCGTGATCGGCGCATGCCTCGCCGTCCTTGCGATCGTGCAGCGCCGGCGCGCCCGCAGCCTGGCCGGGCGGGGCTGATCGACCTATGCGCATCCTGGTCCTGAACCCCAACACCACCGCCTCGATGACGGCGAGGATCGGCGCCGCCGCGCGTGCCGCGGCTGCGGCGGGGACGGAGATCGTCGCCGTGAACCCCGCCATGGGGCCCGCCTCCATCGAGGGCTTCTACGACGAGGCGCTGTGCCTGCCCGGGGTGATCGAGGAGGCCGTCCGCCACGAGCGCGCCGGGACCGACGGCGCTGGCATCGACGGCACGGTGCTCGCCTGCTTCGACGACACCGGCGTCGATGCCGTCCGGACCGTCGCCTCCGGCCCCGTGGTGGGAATATGCGAGGCGGCGCTCCGCAGCGCGGCGGTGTTGGGCACGCGGATCTCGGTGGTGACGACGCTGTCGCGCTCGGTCCCCGCGATCGAGATGCTGACCCGCCGCTACGGCTTCGCCGACCGCTGCCGGGTGCGCGCGACGGATATTCCCGTGCTGGCGCTCGAGGATCCGGCATCGGGCGCGACCGACCGCCTGCGCGCAGAGATCGCCGCCGCCATCGCCGACGACGGCGCCGATGCGGTCGTCCTGGGCTGCGCGGGCATGACCGACCTCGCGAGCCGCCTCGGGCACGAGTTCGGCCTGCCCGTGGTCGACGGGGTGGCGGCCGCCGTGAAGCTCGTCGAAGGGCTGGTGTCCCTGGGATTGCGCACCAGCAAGCGGGGAGCCTACGCGCCGCCGCTTGCCAAGGCCTATGCGGGCGAACTCGCCCGCTTCGCGCCGGGATCGGCGCCGGGGCTGGCATCATGACCGGCGCAGGCTACCAGATCCGGACCATGAGCCGGGCCGAGCTGGAGCTTGCCGTGGACTGGGCGGCGGCCGAGGGCTGGAACCCCGGCCTGCACGATGCAGGCCCCTTCCACGCCGCCGATCCCGAGGGTTTCCTGGTCGGCGTTCTCGACGGCAGCCCGGTCGCGACGATCTCGGTCGTCCGCTACGAGCCCGCCTTCTCCTTCCTGGGCTTCTACATCGTCGCGCCGGAGGCACGCGGACGCGGCCTGGGCCTGCGCCTTTGGCAGGCAGGCCTGGAGCGGCTGGCGGGCCGGACGATCGGGCTCGACGGCGTCGTCGCGCAGCAGGAGAACTATCGCCGCTCCGGCTTCGCCCTGGCCTGGCGCAACATCCGTTTCGGCGGTCCCGCCCCGGCCGGAGGCAGCCTGCCGGCGGGGCTGGTCGACGCCAGGACCCTGCCCATGGATCGGCTGCTGGCCTATGACCACGCCCTGTTCCAGGCCGGACGCCCTGCGTTCCTGGCTGGATGGATCGCCCTGCCCGGCTCGGTGGCGCTGGCCCGGCTGCGCGACGGTGCCGTCGCCGGATACGGCGTCGTGCGCCCCGCCCGCGAGGGCATGCGGATCGGCCCGCTCTTCGCTGACGATGCCGGGACGGCACGGCTCCTCTTCGAGGGGCTGACCGCGGCCGCCGCCGGCCAGCCGGTCTTCATCGACGTGCCGGAGTCCAATGCCGAGGCCATGCGGCTGGCGAGCGAGGCCGGGCTGACCGCCTGGTTCGAGACCGCGCGCATGTATGCCGGGCCGGCGCCCGACCTGCCGGCGGCGCGGATCTACGGCGTCACCAGCTTCGAGCTCGGCTGAGCGACAGCGGCGCCATGGCCTACCGTGTCGGGCCGGTCCGGGCCGCCTCCTCGAAGATCTCCCGGAACGGCTTTCCGCGCGTCCCCGGCAGCTCGGTCAGGATCAGGGCGAAGTCGACGCCGTCCAGGGCCGGCGTGTGCATGACCTCGTCGATCCGGAAGCTCGCCACCTCGCCACCGTCGTCGAACTGGACGGAATCCCCCGCGCGGGGCGGAAGGCGGAGATCCTTGTCGCTCCAGACGGGCTGCCGCCCCTCGCGGGCGAGAAGGCATCGGCACCGGATGCTCATGAAGGGTTCCTCGGGATCGGGCCGGGCCGCGACGGACGGACCGTCGCGGCCGGCGATGGGCCTCGACCGGCATCGGGGCTCGCGGCCCCGGCATCCGGCGCCCCTACCAATGGCCGGCCGCCGCCGCGGTTCCCTCTGTGGTCAGAGCAGGCGCTCGGCCCGGATCGGCAGCTCGCGCAGGCGCTTCCCCGTGGCATGGAACACGGCGTTGGCCACGGCCGCGTTCATGCCGACGATGCCGACCTCGCCGATGCCCTTGATGCCGAGCGCGTTCACCCGCTCGTCCTTCTCGGGCAGGATGATGATGTCGACCGAGGGCACGTCGGCGTTCACCGGGATCATGTAGTCCGCGAGGTTCTTGTTCACGTAGCGCGCGGCCCCGTGGTCGAGTTCGGTGGCCTCGTGCAGCGCCGATGCCAAGCCCCAGATCGCGCCGCCCATGAACTGGCTGCGCGCGGCCATGGGGTTGATGATGGTGCCGGCCGCGAAGGCCGAGACCACGCGCGGAACGCGGATCTCGCGCGTGCGCCGATGAACCCGCACCTCGACGAGCTGGGCGCCGAAGGCGAAGGCCGTCACGTCGCTGCGGTTGCCGTTGTGCTGGAAGAGCAGCTGCCCGTCGCCCAGCGCCGCGACCGCGCCCCGCGGCAGCCCGTCGGGCACGTGCTCGGCATAGACCTCCAGCCGGCCGCCGACCCGGACAAGCGCGTCCCTGATCGGCTCTTCCGCGCCGCCGTCATGGCGCAGCCTGCCTTCCACGAGCACCAGCGCGTCGGGGTCGAGGCCTCGGAGCGGACCGTCCGCCGCCGTGACGGCCGCCGCGGCAAGGCGCCGCCGTGCCTCCTCGCAGACCTTCGCGGTCGCCAGCGCCGTCGATGCGGCATTGCTGGATCCGCCTGCGACGATGACGGGCGGCAGGTCGCTGTCGCCCATCGAGACCGTCACGTCGTCGACGTCGATGCCCAGCAGGCGCGCGGCGGTGATCGCCACCGCCGTATAGGCACCGGTGCCGAGCTCGTGCCCCGCCATCGCGACCTGCGCCCTGCCGTCCGGCATCAGCGTCAGGCGCGCGCCTGCCGGACCGGTGAAGACGGGATAGCAGGCCGTGGCGCAGCCGTACCCGACCAGCCACTCGCCGTCGCGCATCGAGCCCGGCTGCGGGTCGCGCCGCTGCCAGCCGAACCGGACGGCGGCGGCGTCGAAGCAGGGCATCAGCGAGCGCGACGAGAATGGCCGACCGCTGACGGGATCGATCTGCGTGTCGTTGACGCGGCGCAGCTCGATGGGGTCCATCCCGAGCGCGTAGGAAAGCTCGTCCATGGCGCTTTCCAGGGCGAACATGTAGGGCGTCTCCGCCGGGGCACGCATGTAGCCCGGCGTGTTGCGGTCGGCGTGGACGACGTTCACCCTGGTCAGGATATTGGGACAGGCGTACATCCGCGCCGTCTGCTCGGTGCCGGCGACGCAGTAGGGCGAGGGCCGGGAGCTGAGCTCCCACCCCTCATGGAAGAACGATGTCAGCCGCCCGTCGCGCTCGGCCGAGAGCCTCACGTGCTGGAGGGTCTCGGCACGGTAGCTGTTCGTCGTGAAGCCGTCCGCGCGGGTCGCCACGAGCTTGACCGGCCGTCCGACCCGACGGGCTGCGATCGCCACCCAGGCTGCGCGCCCGTTGACCCCCTTGGATCCGAAGGCGCCGCCGACATAGCGCGAGACGGCCCGGACGTCCTGGATATCGAGGCCGAGCTGGCTCGCCATCCGCGCCTTCGTGCCGTGCATGAACTGCGTCGGCTCGTAGACCGTCAGCTTCGAGCCTTCCCATGCGCAGGTCGTGCTGAAGAGCTCCAGCGGATTGTGGTGCTGGGTGGGGGTCGCATAGCGCGCCTCGACCTTCACGGGCGCCGCAGCGAAGGCGCCGGCCGCATCCCCGACCTCGGGATTGGGGCCGAAGGGTGCCTCGGCAGGTTCGGTCTGCGTCCCCTCGTCCCCGAAGGTGCCGGCTGGCCGCTCCTCCGCATAGTCGACCTCGACCTTGTGGGCGGCCTCGCGCGCAGCCTCGAAGGTGTCGGCGACCACGACGGCGATGATCTGCCCGTCATGCCAGATCCGCTCGCTTTCGAGCGTCGTCGTGCTCGGCTTCCCGTCGGGCCCCGGCGGCGACTGCTTCAGCGCGTCCCCGACATTCTCATGGGTCAGGATGTCGAGCACGCCCGGAACGGCCATGGCTTGCTCCAAGCGGAAGCCGGCGATGCGCCCGCGCGCGATGGCGCTGGTGACGAGATAGGCGTAGGCGGGGTTGGCGACCACCTCGTCCGCGGCGTAGCGGGCGGCCCCGGTGACCTTGGCGACACCATCGACGCGCGGTGTGGCCTGTCCCAGCAGCGATTGCGGATCGTAATTCATGCCATGCGCTCCCCTATGCGCTCCTGGATGCAGGGCCTACATCGCCCTCGCCTGCAGCAGGGCACGCACGAGCGTGCGCCGGCCGAGCTCGGGCTTGTATGCGTTGTGGCCGTTGGTGACGGCGTCGCGCAGGGCGATCTCCGCCGCCGCCTCGGCGTTGGCTTCGGTCAGAGGCTTGCCGGTCAGGGCGGCCTCGGCCTCCGCGGCGCGCCAAGGCCGGTAGGCCATGCCCCCGATCCCCAGGCGGACGCTGCGCACGGTCTCGCCGTCCAGATCCAGGGCCACGGCCGCGGATGCGATGGCGAACTCGTACGAGGCCCGGTCGCGGATCTTCAGGTAGAGGGAGCGCCGCGTCCAGGCGCCGGCCGGCACGGCGACCTCCGTGATCAGCTCGCCCGGCAGCAGCGTCGTCTCGACATGGGGCTGCCCGCCCGGCGGCCGGTGCAGCGTCGAGAACGGGACCCGCCGCGCACCGCGGGGACCGGCGAGCTCGACCTGGGCATCGAGCGCCGCGAGGACGACGCCGAGATCGCCGGGATACTGGGCTATGCAGCTCGTATCGACGCCGAGGACCGCGTGATTGCGGTTGATGCCATCCAGCGCGGCACAGCCCGATCCCGGCAGGCGCTTGTTGCAGGCCGTCCAGCTCGGGTCGCGGAAGTAGGGGCACCGCGTGCGCTGCAGCAGGTTGCCGCCGATCGTCGCCATGTTGCGCAGCTGCGCGCTGGCCGCCAGCCGCAGGCTTTCGGCGATGGCCGGGTACTGCTCGACGACGCCCGGGTGCACGGCCACGCTGGCCATGCTGGCGAGCGCGCCGATCCGCAGCCCGTCGGGACGCAGCTCGACCGTCCCGTGCTCGGCCGCGAGCGGCGTGATGTCGACGAGGCTCCGCGGGCGCAGCACGTCGAGCTTCATCAGGTCGATGAGGCTCGTGCCGCCGGCGAGGAACTGGACCTCCGCGTCGACCTGTCCCTGGCCCGTCTGGAGGGCGCGGCGGGCCAGCTCGGCCAAGCCGTCCGCACGCTCGTAGGTGAAGGGGCGCATCAGCTCCGCTCCATCTGGTTGCGGGCATCCTCGATCGCCGCCACGATGTTCGGATAGGCAGCGCAGCGGCACAGGTTCCCGCTCATGTATTCGCGGATCTCGGCGGGGCTGCCCGCATGCCCCTCGTGCACGCAGGCGACCGCGGACATGATCTGGCCGGGGGTACAGTAGCCGCACTGGAAGGCGTCATGGGCGATGAAGGCCTGCTGCATCGGGTGCAGGCGATCACCGGCCGAAAGTCCCTCGATCGTCGTGACCGCCTTTCCCTGGACCGCGACCGCGAGGGTGAGGCAGGACAGCACCCGCCGTCCGTCCACATGGACCGTGCAGGCCCCGCACTGACCGTGGTCGCAGCCCTTCTTGGACCCCGTCAGGGCCATATGCTCGCGCAGCGCATCGAGCAGGGTCGTGCGCGGGTCGATGGCCAGGAGGCGGTCGCGGCCGTTGACGCGCAGGACGATCTCGGCGCGCGCCGGGGAGCCCTGCGCCGCGGCCGCCGGCGTGGCCGCGACGGCATCGGGTCCGGCGGCGCCCAGGGCGGCTCCGCCCAGCCCCGCGGCAGCCACTCCGAGGACACTTCCGCTCAGCACTTCACGACGATTGAGCGTGCCGCTCATGCGGTTCCTCATGATTCGATTTCGGGCTTCGAAAACGTACCACCTGCGGCAGCTTGTCTAAGGCCTTGAGTCGGCTCAGAAACGGGACGGCGATTCTTCGAAACTGGAACGGCTTCGGAGGGAACCAATGCTCGATGACCTCGCGATCTTCTGCCGCGTGGCCGAATCCCGGTCCGTTGCCGCTGCAGCCCGAGCCCTGGGGGCGCCGAAGGCGACGGTGAGCCGCCGCCTGTCCGCGCTCGAAAAGGAGATCGGAACGCCGCTCGTCCACCGGTCCACCCGCGCGGTCAGCCTGACCCACGCCGGGCGGGAGCTCTACAGCCAGGCGTCCTGCGCCCTGCGCGCGGCACTCGCGGCGATCGCCGACGCCCAGTCGGCCGCCCCGACGGGCGGGCTCGTGCGGCTGACCGCTCCGGCGGCGTTCGGACAGACGGTCCTGCTGCCGCACATCCTGGCGTTCCAGGCGCGACATCCCGACGTCCGTGTCGCATTGGACCTCAGCGATGCGCGCCTGCCGCTCGTCGAGCAAGGCGTCGATCTTGCCGTCCGCGTGGGGCCGCTCGAGAACTCCTGGCTGCGCTCGCGCCGGCTCTGCACGGTGGCGATGCGCGTCGTCGCAAGCCCCGCCTATCTGGCCCGGGCGGGCACGCCGACCACCATCGACGCGCTCCAGACGCATGATTGCGTCGCATTGTCCTCGGCATCCGAGACCTGGGCTTTCGAGCAGGGCGACAGGGTGCGGATCCTTCCGATCCGCTGGCGCCTGTCCATCTGCGGAATGACGGCGCTATCCGTTGCTGCTGCCGAAGGCGCAGGGGTAACGATCATTCCGGACTTCCTCGCCGATCCGCTGATCGCGGAGGGGCGCCTTGTCAGCCTGACCCTGGACGGTGTGCCCAGCTCCGCGCCGGTCACCGCCCTGTATCCCGGCAGCGGCGCCCCGTCCCCGGCGACCCGCCGGCTGCTCGAGCATATCGTCCTGGCGCTGCGCAGGCGGCCGGCGCCACCCGGGCGGGAACCGGAGGCCGTTCCCGACGAGACCCTTCCCCTGCCCCGCGGTTCTCATGCGCAGGAGCCACATCACTCTGCAGGAGAGCCGCCATGCACGCCCGCGACATGATCAGCACGCACCCGCATGTGCGGGGCAGCACAAACGACGCCCTTATCCGGTGCATCGAGGAATGCTACGACTGCGCACAGACCTGCACGACCTGCGCCGATGCCTGCCTGGGCGAGGAGCATGTGGCCGAGCTCGTGCAGTGCATCCGCCTGAACATGGACTGCGCGGATGTCTGCACCGCCACCGGATCGGTCGCAACGCGGCGCAGCGGCTCGAACGAAGCGGTGATCCGCGCCATGCTGGAGGCCTGCGCCACGGCCTGCCGCATGTGCGCCGAGGAATGCGACCGCCATGCTTCCATGCACGAGCACTGCCGGATCTGCGCCGAGGAATGCCGGAGCTGCGAGGAGGCCTGCCGCGGGGCCCTGCAGAGCATGGCCCACTGATCGCTATCCGGAAGTTCCGACGCGCGCTGGGGCGTCGCGCAGCGCCGGCGCGGCGGCACTAGCCTGCCCGGCAGGTCTTCCGGGCGAGCGCCACGTCGCCGCCCTCCGCGGTCGAAATGGCGGCGCCGCATCCGCGCGCGATGCGGAGCATCGGAGCGTTGTCGGGCATGATCTGCATGGTGATGCACCGCACGCCGAGCTGCTCAGCCGCGGCGATGGCGGCCCGGCCGAGTTGCCGGCCGCGTCCGGCGCCCTGCCACGCGTCTTCCACGGTCAGGGCCAGCTCCGCCTCGTCGTGCTCGGGACGCAGGACGAGTTCAGCAAGGCCACGGATCTCCCCCGCCTCGTCCCTGAAGGCCAGAAGGCGCACCCGGCTCTTCCGGCGGGCCAGAGATTGCGCATAGGCGTTGACCGCCAGGTCCGACAGCATGCCGTGCCAGCGCGACAGCCGCGCCGCAGGCGAGAGGCGGAGCAGGTGCGCCGCCACGGCGGCCGCATCGCGGCGGGTGTCGACCGGCATCGGGGTCATGTCAGGCGCATCCGTCTCTCAATCTACATTGTTGGACCGATCATCAACATGACGCACAAAGGTTTATTCCTGGTATATGCCTAGGGGGCAGTGCGGCGGGACCCGGGTTCAGTCAGGCGCCAAACGGTGCGTCCTGCCGGACGGGCGCGGAACGCTCGAGGCGGACGCCCCGCCGCTGCATGTCCCGGAGCTGGAGATAGGCCATGCCCGTCATCAGCGCGTCGTTGAACGCGTCGTGCTGCCCGAGCATGGGGATCCGCAGGTCCTGGAGGATCGACATGAAGCGGAGGTCGAGCACCGTTCCGGGCGGAGCGCCGAGGTACTTGACCGTGTAGTAAAGCTCCGAGATGTCGATCCGCCGGTTCGGCAGTCTGATCGCGATGAAGCGCAGGACGGACCTGTCCAGCATCGCGACATCGAAATCCACGTAGTAGCCGACAATGGGGCGGCCTCCGATGAAATGCAGCAGCTCCGGCATCACCCTGTGCATCGGCCGGCCTTCCGCGACCTCCTGCGCGCGAAGCCGATGGATCCTGATCGAGTCCGAGCTGGGGGCCTCCTCCGGGCGGACGATCGCGCGATAAGCCTGGCTGGTCAGGATCCGGTTGCCGCGGATCCGGATGGCGGCCAGCGCGATCACCTCGTCCCGGCGCGGGTTCAGCCCCGTCGTCTCGCAATCGATGACGACGGCCTCGTCCGCGGGTCCGGGACGGAACAGGAAGCGGTAGCTCTGGTCCCCCAGTGTCGCCCGGTAAAAGAGGTTCCTCAGCCGGCGCAGCATCTCAGAACGCCGCCAGATTGAAGCGCACGCGGATCGTCTCGCGGAAGCGCCGGACGATGCGCAGGGCATCCCGCAGCATGTCCCTGTCGGCCGCCGTAAGCCCGTCCAGGCGAATCGCCGAGCCCGGCTCAGCCCTGCCGCGGCGAAGGTCCTCGATCTGCGCGCGGAGCCTGAACTCCATGAAGACGCGGAGCGCCCCCACAAGCTCCCGCCCGAAGTCCGGCTCGAAGGAGCCCGCGCGCACCAGCGCGTCGATGCGCGCCCGTGTCGACGGCTCGGCGATCGCCTTCTCGAGAGCGAGCGTGCGCACGCCGTGCACGATGGGGAAAATGCCGGCGCGCTTGAGGTCAATCTCGTCGGGCCCGACCCCGACCGTCGCCATGACGGTGCTGAGGACCCCCAGGCTGGGCGTCGTGAAGGTCTCTATCAGATGCGCAAAGCGCGCCAGCACGACCCGCTCGCCGCGCATGGCCTCGAACAGGACGCTGCGCGCCCTGGGCAGGAGATCGGTGCGGCCGGCCGCCGTGACGGCGTCGAAGAAGATCGCAATCTTCATGGCTGCGTCGGGATCCCGGCTGGCGATCCATGACCGTAGCTGGCCGATGAAGCTGCCGACGGGCTGCGACCAGGTCGGGTTGCGGACCATGATGTTTCCCGGGCATGGCGGGAAGCCGAAGGAATCGAGCGCGCCCGAAAAGGCATCCCGGAAGTCCCGCAGGTCGCCTTCGGGAACCTCTTCCGCAAGGAGCAGGGCATTGTCCTGGTCGGTCCGGAGCGTCTGCTCCCCGCGGCCCTCCGATCCCATCAGCAGCAAGGCGCCCATGGATCCGATGCTGGGCGGCGCCACCATCTCGAAGAGACGCCCGAACAGGCGCCGGTTCAGGTCCGATGTGATCTCGGCGATCACCTCGACCTTCAGCCCCTGCCGATGAAGGCGTTCGACCTGGTCCTGGATGTCCCGCGCCGCGGCGCCGAGCTCGGCCAGGTCGCGCGCCCGGTCGATGCGCCCGGGGATGAGCTGGGAGTTTCCTGCGAAGAGCCCCAGGAGATCGATGTCCTCGAGAAAGCCCGAATAGCCCGCGCCGGAACGGATGGCGAGGCGCCGCTTTCCGTGCCGCGCCATCAGGAGCAGGGCCTCGTAGACGAAGTCCTCCTCGTCCACGGACACGACGTCGAAATGGCAGACGTCGCGCACGGGGGTGTCCAGGGGCAGCCGCCGCAGTACGACGGCCTTCGAGAGGTTCATCCCCGTCACCACGCCGGTGCGGCCGTCGTCGCGGACGAGGAGCGCGTTGGTGTTCGCATCGCGCATGCGGTGCCCGGCCTCCTCGATCGTCGCCAATCCATCGATGGTGACCGCCGGACCGTGCCGCGCGTCGCGCACCCTTGCGCGAAGGACGCCTTCGACCCCGTCCCCGCCGCGCTGGTCCGCGAAGGCCGCGAGCTTGTGCGAGATCTCCGCGTAGAAGAAGGCCGCGAACGCGGCATTGCGCCGGATCAGGCCCAGGACGAGCGCGCGCGGGACCACGTGGCAGAGCACCTCCTCGGCGGCCACGAAGTCCTCGCCCGCGGCGCCGTGCACCACTGCCCGGGAGTCGAAGGTATCCAGAGGGCCGAGCACAGCTTCCAGCGTCGCCCCGTCGCGCACCTCGACCGCGCCCTTGATGATCACGTGCAGCAGGTCCGAGGCGCTGCCGTGCGCCACGATCACCTCGCCCGGCGGGAAGTAGGCGATGTCGAGCGCCGCCTCCATCTCCTCGACCTCCTCCTGGCGCAGGCGGTCGAAGGGAGGGTTGGACAGGTCGAAGCCGCGCATGGCGGGTTCTCAGGCGCCCTGGGGCGTATGCGGAACGCCCCGCAGTTCGCTGCGCTCAGTGCGCATCTTCAATGCACATGGGCGCTGGCCGCCCCGATCCCGGTCTCCGAGCGGATGTATTGTCCGGCGAAGGCCGCACGCTCAGCCTCGGCCCGCCTGCTCGAATCCAGCTTCGAGAACACCCAGATCCCGAGGAAGGCGAGCGGCATCGAGAACACCGCCGGGTTGTCATAGGGGAAGAGCTCACGCTGGAAGCCGAAGGTCGACACCCAGACGGCCTTGCTCAGCACCACCAGGATGACGGCGCTGAAGAGGCCGAGGAGACCGCCAAGCAGCGCGCCCCGGGTCGTGGTGCCGCGCCAAAGGATCGACATGACGAGAACCGGGAAGTTGCAGCTCGCCGCGACCGCGAAGGCGAGCCCGACCATGAAGGCGACGTTCTGGTTCTCGAAGACGTAGCCGAGGACGATCGCGACGATGCCGATCACGATAGCGGCCAGCTTCGAGATGCTGACCTCCCGCTGGTCCGAGGCGCGCCCCCGTGCGATCACGGAGGCGTAGAGGTCGTGGCTGACCGCCGAGGCGCCGGAGAGCGTCAGCCCGGCGACCACGGCCAGGATCGTCGCGAAGGCGACCGCCGAGATGAAGCCGAGGAAGAGCGAGCCGCCCGTCGCCGTCGCGAGGTGCACGGCCGCCATGTTGGTGCCCCCGATCAGGCCCGAGATCCGGTCGTAGGTCCCTTCGGGGGTCGTGACGTAGTAGGCGGGCTCGTTCATCAGGTAGGTGATGGCTCCGAACCCGATGATGAAGGTCAGCACGTAGAAATAGGCGATGAAGCCGGTTGCATAGAACACCGACTTCCGCGCGGCCTGGGCGTCGGCGACCGTGAAAAAGCGCATCAGGATGTGCGGCAGGCCGGCTGTCCCGAACATCAGGGCCATGCCGAGCGAGATCGCGGAGATCGGATCGCTCACCAGCGCCCCGGGAGCCATGATCGCATCGCCCCTGGGATGGGTCGCCACCGCCTGCGCGAACATGGCTTCGGGGCTGAAGCCGAACCGCGCGAGCACGATCAGGGACATGAAGGTCGCCCCGGCTAGAAGCAGGCAGGCCTTGATGATCTGCACCCAGGTTGTCGCCTTCATGCCGCCGAAGGCCACGTAGACGATCATCAGCACGCCGACGATCACGACGGCATAGAGATAATCGAGCCCGAAGAGCAGCTGGATCAGCTTCCCCGCCCCGACCATCTGGGCGATCAGGTAGAAGGCCACCACCGCCAGGGTCCCGACCGCGGACAGGATCCGGATCGAGGTCTGGTCGAGGCGGAACGACGCTACGTCGGCGAAGGTGAAGCTGCCGAGGTTGCGCAGGCGTTCCGCGATCAGGAAGAGCACGATGGGCCAGCCGACGAGGAAGCCGATCGAGTAGATCAGGCCGTCGAAGCCGGACGTGAAGACCAGGGCCGAGATACCGAGGAAGGACGCCGCCGACATGTAGTCGCCCGCGATCGCGAGCCCGTTCTGGAACCCGGTGATGCCGCCGCCCGCCGCATAGAAATCCGCGGCCGACCGCGTCTGCCGTGCCGCGCGGTAGGTGATCCCCAGCGTCCCCAGGACGAACAGGAAGAACATCGCGATGGCCGGCCAGTTGAGGGCCTGCCTCTGTACGGCGCCGACATCCGGGCCTGCCGCCAGCACGGCCGCCCCGAAGCAGGCAATTCCGAGCACGGCGACGGCCGCTGCGGCGCGGATGCGGATCATGGCCGCAGCTCCTTCGTGAGGTTGCGCGTAAGCGGGTCGAAATGGCCGTTGGCGCGCCAGACATAGATGCCGGTCAGCAGGAAGGAGAAGACGATCACCCCGAGACCCAGCACGATGCCGAGCGAGGTCACCCCGCTGCCGATCTTCGAGGCGAGGAACCCCTTGGCGAAAGCCACGAGCAGGATGAAGCCGAAATAGGCCACCAGCATCGCGGCCGCGAGGGTCCAGGAGAACGCTGATCTCTGTTGCACGAGCTCGCGGAAGCGGGGGTTGCTCAGCACCCGGTCTTGGTCGTGGCCGATCATGCCACACTCCTTCGGCACCGCCGGACGCGGCCCGCGTGGCGCAGCCGCTGACGCGCGAAGCCGCGCGGCCGCGGACCTGACTGTTCGGCATACCGATAGTCTCACGGCCGAGACGGAATTCTCCATTCTCCCTTCGGTAAAGGACCGTTATCGGGCGGCCGCCGACCGGATGCATGGCCGCTTGGCATGAGGGCGCCGCCCGGCGACAATCGGCGCGAGCATCCGGCGCCGCCCGCACCCGTGGGCGGGATCTCAGCCTTCCCCGGTCGGACGTCGTTCCATGTCGAAGAAGCCACAGGCGCATCGGGCCGCGCAGCTCGACCAGCGGCTGAAGTTCCGTCAGCTCAAGACGATTCTGACGATCGCGGAGCACCGCAGCCTGCTGAGAGCGTCGCACGTCCTCGGTATCACGCAGCCGGCCCTGACAAAGAGCCTCCACGAAATCGAGGAGATCGTGGGCGTCCGGCTGTTCGACCGGCTGCCCAAGGGCGTGGTGCCGAACCAGTACGGCGAGGTGGTGCTGAGCCGCGCCCATCGGATCCTGTCCGAGCTCCACGAGATGGGCGACGAGCTGTTCCGCGTGGCGTCGGTCGGTGCCGGCGAGGTCTCGATCGGCGCCCTGCCAACGGCCGCGGCGGGCCTGCTGCCCGGAAGCCTCGCGCGGCTGCGCCGCTCGCACCCGGCGCTTGGGATCCGGCTGCGGCACGGCCGCACGGACGAGCTTCTGCCGGCGCTCGCGACCGGCGAGCTGGACGTGGTGATCGGGCGTTTTCACGAGCCGACGATCCCCGACGACTTCCACCGGGATGCGCTCTACGAGGAGCCCATAGCCTTCCTGGCGCAGGCCGGGCACCCCCTTCACGGCCGCGCGGCGCTCGGGGCGCAGGACGTGCTCGACTACGACCTGGCCCTGCCGGCCACGACGCAGCGCCTCGGCCGGGAGGTCGAGCTGGCGATGCTGGCGCTGGGGCTGGCGGTTCCCGCGACGGCGATCCGGTCCACGACGGTGCTCGCGATCCGCGAGATCGTGCGCAGCACCGAGACCGTGACGCTGCTGCCCAAGCTCGCCCTTGCAGGGGACATCCTGCGCGGAACCATCGCCGCGCTGCCGATCGAGGTGCCGAACCCAGCCCGCCCGGCCGGGCTGATCACGCTGCGCCACCGCCCCTCGCCGCCAGGGGTGGAGGCGTTGGTCGCCGCCATCCGCGCGCAGGTCGATGAGTTGCGCGCGGCGGGCGTCGCCCTCTAGCCCGCCGCACCGGTGGCGGCTTCGGCGTCAGCGCGCCTCGGGGACGTTGCGGGTCTTCAGAAAGTCCTCGAGGCTCTCGGCACGCATCCCGGCGTAGATCACCGCATTGGGGATCCCGTCCAGGCGCGCGATCTTCTCCATCACGAAGAAATTGACGCCGTAATGGATCATTCCCTGCCAGTCCCGCTTGCGGATCAGGTCCCGCTCCTGTTCGGTCAGCCCCGCGCGCTCGAAGCAGCCCTCGGGATCGGCCAGGAACTGCGGCCGGTTCTCCGGCTTGGTGGTCATGGACCACAGGAACTTGTTGATCCGCATGGTGCGGACGCTGACGCGGAGGTCGAAGGGATAGGTCCCGTCGATGGCCTCGATGCCCTGGAGCTGGACGTTCACGACACGGCCTCCGCGTTCCTGCCCGCGGCGGGCGGCGTGCCGGCCTCCTGCTCCTCGAAGACCGCGACCGTCATCGCCGTGGTGAAGGGCAGGTAATAGTTCTGGTGGACCTTGGTGATCTTCGGGGCGAGCGCTCCGCGCATTGCGAGCCACATGATCTCCTCGAGCCCCTCGGCGCCGCCGCGGCGGATGTAGTCGGCGTGGCGCATTTCGCAGAGCTGGGCGGGATCCTTCTCGATGAGCTCGAGGAAGCGCATGTCCCAGTCCGTATCGTTGAAGCCCGTGCGCTCGCCATGGACCTGGTGCGACAGCCCTCCCGTGCCGACGAAGGCGACGGAGATGTCGTCGGGGAAGCTGTCGACGGCGCGGCGCACCGCCTGGCCGAGCTTGAAGCAACGGCGGGCCGTGGGCAGCGGGAACTGCAGGACGTTGATGGCGATCGGAACGATCGCGCCCGGCCAGTCGGGATCGTGCGGCCACATCAGCGACAGCGGCGAGTTGCAGCCGTGGTCGAGCGGCCGGTCCTGGAAGACCGTCATGTCGAACTCGTCGTTGACGAGGGATTCCGTGATGTGGATCGCCAGCTCGGAATGGCCCTTGAGGGGCGGCAGGTTGCGCGGCCCCGCGCCCTCGTCGGCGATCGCGAAGCTCGGGCTGACCCCGATGGCGAAGGTCGGATAGAAGTCGAAGAAGAAGCTCGTCGCGTGGTCGTTGTAGAAGAAGACCAGGACGTCCGGCTTCTTCTCCGCCAGCCACCTGGCCACGGGCCTGTAGCCGTCGAACAGCGGCTTCCAGGCGGGGTCGTCCTGCTTGCCGCGGTCATAGGCGACGCCGATCGTGGGGACGTGCGACGTGCCGATGCCACCAACTACGCGGGCCATGTGCGCTCCTCCTCCCTAGTTTCCATGTTCAACAGCATTTCGGTCGCGATCGCCGCACGCGGGCCGGCTCCGCGGCATCAGTCGCGACCTTCCCGGTCCGCCCGATGGTCGGCGGCCGCCCGGATGCGGTCGAGCAGCGCGGCGAGGCCGAGGTCCTTCCAGCCGCCGTCCAGCCGGCGCCCGATCCCGGCGGCCCATTCCTGGCGCCGGACGGCGCCCGCCGTCATGTCGGGGGCAATGCCGGCATCCTCGACGGTCCTGGCGACCTCGCGCATTTCCTCAGCCCGGCGACGGCCATGCTGCAGCGAGCGCCCGATCATGTAGCGCGCGGTCTCCTCCCAGTCGTGGTTCGGGAAGGTGTCCCTCAGGGACGCCAGGACCGGTCCCTCGACGCCGTAGTGACGGGCGGTGGCCAGGCATTCCATGGCAAGCGCCTCCATGCCCTTGATCATGATGCTGCGGCACATCTTGACCGAGGACGCGACGCCGACCTCGTCCGAATAGGGCGCCGCATCCAGGCCGAGCGCGACCGCCACGTCCATGAAGGCGGCGGCGTGCGGGCCGCCCAGCAGCATCGGCGTGCGCAGGCGTTTGGGCGGCACCGACGCCATCACGGCGGCCTCGACATAGCGCCCTCCTACGCGCGCGATCAGGGCGGAGGCCTCCTGCTTGGTCGCGGGCGAGGCCGAGTTCAGATCCAGGAAGAAGGCCGCGCCGATGCCGGCGCCCGCGACTGCCGCCGCGGCCTCGCCGGTCGCAGCCGCGGTGACGGCCGAGATCACGAGCTCCGCGCCGGAGACCGCCTCGGCGGTCGAGGCGGCAGCCGTCACGCCGAGCCGCCTCGCAGCCCGGGCGGGACCGCTGGAGGCATCGGCGAAGGCGATGTCGAAGGCACGGATCGACGATACGCCCGCCGCCTTGAGGTCCTCGGCGAAGATCTGGCCGACCTCGCCGAAGCCGATCATGGCGATGGATGCGGGGATGGTCATGACGAGGCCCCCTTGAAGCTGAAGGTGACGGATCCGATGCGCTCGGCGATGTGCCACTGGCCGTCCACCAGGGCGAAGGTGTCGCGGTACTCGCCGACGAGCTGCACGGGATCTGCGGCCGGCGCGGCCGCGCCTTGCGCCCCGGTGCCGGCGCTGCCGGTATAGAGCGCCACGTAGCTGTGGCCGCGCGCCCTGTCCGGTCCCAGGACATCGATCACCGTGTTGGCGCAGAAATGACGCGTCAGGCGGTCCCTGGGCCGGGCCGCGAAGGCCGCCCGGATGGCCTCGCGCCCGCGGACGGGCTGGTCGGGCCTGGTCGGACGCGCGAAGACGCCGTCCTCGGTGAAGAGGGCCGCGAGCCCATCGGCATCCCCGGCATCGCTCAGCAGCGCGAAGCGGCGGACCAGCCTCTCGCACTGCCACTCGATGGCCAGCCGCTCCGGGCCTGGCAGCTCGACCGTCATGGCTGCGCTCCTTTCCACAGGTCCGCGGGCACGAAGACGTTGCCCTCGAAGATCTTGCGCGCGGTCCGCATCAACCCCGCGCGGACGACCTGCGGCTGGTCGGAGCGCTGCTCCACCTGCACCTCGACCAGGAAGGAGCCTGTCGGATGCTCGACCTCGATCCGCTGGACCGGGGCATCGGAAGGCAGCCGCGACAGGGGGCGGGCGACGGATCCCGGCATCAGGCAGGCGGTTGCGACGCTGACGGCGCCAAGCACGCCAATGGCCTCGTGCACACGGTGCGGGATGAAGGTTCGCGTCGCGATGGTGCCGCCCGAGCGCGGCGGCGAGACCAGCGACATCTTGGGCACCGTCCTGCGCGCGACGTCGCCGAGATTCATAAGGGGGCCAGCGGCCAGGCGCACCGCCTCGACCCGCGCCTTGAGGGCGGCGTTCGCCTCCAGGTCCGCCGGGCTCTCGGTGCCGGTGATCCCGAAATCCTCGGCCAGCATCACGACCACCGGCATGCCGTTGTCGATGCAGGTCACGCGGACGCCCTCGACGGTGTCGCAGACATGGCCCGAGGGCAGCAGCGCCCCGCAGGTCGAGCCCGCCACGTCCAGGAAGTCGATCATGATGGGCGCTGCGGTCCCGGGCACGCCGTCGATGCGGGCATCGCCCTGGTAGGCCACCTGCCCGCCCGGCGTCGGCACCCGGGCGATTGCGACGTCGCCGCTGTTGACCATGTGGATCCGCACCGGTGTCTCGCCGTCCCGCGCGGGCACCAGCCCCTTCTCGATGGCGAAGGGGCCGACGCCGGCCAGGATGTTGCCGCAGTTCTGGCCGAGATCGGTGCGCGGCGCATCGACGGCGACCTGGACGAAGAGATAGTCGACGTCGGCATCCGCGCGCGTGGCGGGCGAGACGATGGCGACCTTGCTGGTCAGGGTCGTCGCCCCACCCAGCCCGTCGATCTGGCGGGCATCGGGTGATCCCATCACCGCCAGCAGGACGCGTTCGCGCAGGTCCGGGTCGGACGGCAGGTCGGCCGCGAGGAAATAGGCGCCCTTCGAGGTGCCGCCGCGCATCAGCGTGCAGGGGATGGCGGTCTGCATGGCTCAGGCCTTGCCGTGATAGTCCGAGAGCGTCTCGTAGTACACGAGCCCCTGCGCCTCGAGCCGTGGCCGCATGCCGTAGATGTCGAGCCCGAGCTCGCCGCGCTGGAAGCGGGCGCGGTTGGCCTCCTCCCGCGCGAGACGCGCGCGGGCGCTGGCCAGGACCGCCGATGACCTTGCACGGGGCACCACCACCACGCCGTCGTCGTCGGCGACGACGATGTCTCCGGCATTGACGGGCTGGCCGGCGCAGACCAGGGGAAGGTTGACGTCGCCCAGCGTGTCCTTGACGGTGCCCTGGGCATTGACGGCCCTGGACCAGACCGGGAAGCCCATCTCGGTCAGCGGCGCCACGTCGCGGCAGCCGGCGTCTATGACGAGGCCGCGGACTCCCCGCTGGCGCAGGGAGGTCGCGAGGAGCTCGCCGAAATAGCCGTCCCGGCATTCCGATGTCGGCGCCACCACCAGCACGTCGCCGGGCCTGCAGACCTCGACCGCGACATGGATCATCGTATTGTTGCCGGGCGCGACGCTGACGGTCACGGCCGAGCCGGCGATGGCGGCTCCGGGATAGATCGGCCGGAGGTAGGGCTTCAGGAGGCCGGTACGGCCCTGCGCCTCGTGCACGGTGGCGACGCCGAGCCCGGCCAGCGCATCGATCTCGTCCTGCGGGGCGCGCTCGAACTCCCGGATGACGATGCCGGTCATGCCAGCTCTCCCGTCACCTGGGGGAAGACGCGCATGTAGCCCTCGCCGTAGGTGATCTTGAGGTCCGAGTTGCGCGCGGCTTGCACGCCGCGCTGGAGGGCGACGCGGGTATAGTATTCCCAGAGGTGCTCCTGGCCCTCCATGGCCTCGATCGCGCCCTTCTTCTTCTCCCAGACGGAGGTGATGTCGAGCAGCACGTCGGGCTTCCAGCCGCACTGCTCGGGCTGGTGGGGCTCGAACAGGAAGACCGGCGGCGCGCCCAGCACGGTCTCGCCGGGATTGTGGCCATGGGCCTGGGCGATGATGCGGGCCTCCTGGGCGAGGTGCGTCGCCAGCGGATGGTCGAAGTTGTAGGGATCCCGCAGGGAGTGGGACAGCACGAAGGACGGTCGCAGGGCGCGGTAGAGGTCGGCCAGGCGGAACAGCGTCGCGTCGTCAACGCGCAGCGGATAGTCGCCGAGGTCCCAGAACTGCACCTCGGCGCCCAGGATCCCGGCGGCCTTCTCCGCCTCGGCGCGGCGATTGCGCTTCACGTCCTCCAGGGTCATGCCGGGCTTGCGCCACAGCTTGGCGGATTCCCCGCGCTCGCCGTAGGACAGGCAGACGACGACGACCCTGTAGCCCTTCTCCACGTGCAGGGCGATGGCGCCTCCGGCGCGCCAGACGAAGTCGGCGGAATGGGCGCTGACGACCAGTGCGGTCCTGCTGTCCGCAGCCATGATGGATGGTCCTCTCTTCTCAGGTCCTTGTTGATGTCCGGAGCCAGCGGGCGAGCGCGGCGGTGACCGCCTCGGGCCGTTCGGCGGGCGCCATGTGCCCGCTGTCCTCGATGACCACGAGCTCCGCCCCCGGTATGGCCGTCGCCATGGCCTCGTGCTGCGCCAGCGGGCTCCAGGCGTCCTGCCTGCCGCAGGCCAGAAGGGTCGGCACCGCGATGCCGGAAAGCTGCGCGCTGGCATCCGGTCGGCCGAGCAGCGCCCGGATCTGGCCCTCGTGGATCTCGGGCGTGGCGCGGCAGACCATGGCGGTCAGCTCGGCCATCAATGGCGCATCGGCCAGGCGGTCCGGGTGGAGCATGGGCGGCAGCCACCGCTCCGCCAGGGCCGCCATTCCCCTTTCATAGGCGAGATCGACGAGCTCGCGGCGGCGCTCCTCCTCGCCAGACCGGCGGGGATGGACGCCGGTATCCAGAAGGGCCAGCCGCTCCACCCGATCGGGCGCGCGGCGAAGCACCTCCAGTGCGACCCGGGCTCCCATGGAATGCCCGGCCAACGAGAACCGTCGCGGCGCCCGGTCGAGGACGAGCTCGGCCATGGTGGCGATGGCATCGAGGCCGAAGAAATCAGGGACGAGCGTGTCGTGGGTCTCCGCCAGCGCGGCGGCCTGATGGCGCCAGACCGCGGCATCGCAGAGAAGCCCGGGAAGCAGCAGCAGGCTGGGCCGATCGGGCAAGGCAACACTCCTTCCTGTGCCGAAATCGGCCGGGCACGGGCATCCCGGCCTTGGCGGGAGCATCGACGGCGTGAAGTGACGCTACACCAGGCGCCCCGGGCCGTCGTATCGCTTAAAGGACTGAATGTATGAGGAGCCCGTTATACCGCCCCCGTACCGGCCCCCGGCGGCGGACGGCACCATCCATCCCAACCGGCGATCCGGCCATGTCGTGCCCGTCGGAGGGTCCGTGGCGGCGTCATGGGCGAAGCGCCTTTCAGCGGCGCGGGGCCCAGTCGGCCTCCACCTCGCATTTCAGGGAGGCCGCGAGGGCGTCGATGAAGAGCCGGACGGCAGGGATCAGGCCCCGGCGCGACGGGAAGACGGCGTGGAGGCTGCGGCTGGGCACCCTCCATTCCGGAAGCACCCTCTCGAGCCGCCCGCTCGCAATGGCCTCCCGGGCGATCATCGCGGGCAGTTCCGCGACGCCGATGCCGTCCAGCGCGGCCCGCTGAAGCATCAGCAACTCGTCGGTGACCAGGCGCGGCCGGTGCGGCACGCGGCGGACGTTGCCGGCCATGTCCGAAAGCGTCCAGGCATGTTCGGCCGAGGGGCTGCTCATGGCAACGCTGTCGGTGTGGAACAGATCGGCGGGATCCCGCGGGCGCCCCTGGCGGGCGAGAAGGCCCGGGCTCGCCACCAGAACCGGCTGGTCCTCGCCGAGAGTCCGGACGATCAGGCCGGTATCCTCCAGCGGGGTCTCGCGCACCCGGAGCGCCAGGTCGAAACCCTCGTCGATGACGTCGACGCGCCGGTTTGTCGCCTCCACATGGATGCGCACGCCGGGATGCTCGGACAGGAAGCGCGACACGATCTGCGCCAGGACGCCCTGGGCCAGCAGCACCGGGCAGCTCAGGCGCACCAGGCCGCGCGGCTCGGTCCGGGTGCGGTCGACGACGTCCTGCGCGGCTCCGGCCTCGGCGATCATCGCAAGGCAATGGCGGTGATATTCCTGGCCGAGCTCCGTCACCGAGAAGCGCCGGGTCGAGCGCTGGATCAGGCGCACTCCGAGGCGTTCCTCCAGCCCGGCGATGCGGCGGCTCAGCTTCGACTTGGGGACGCCGAGCGCGCGGCTGGCAGCGGCAAACCCGCCATGCTCCACGACCTGAGCGAAGAAGTAGAGGTCGTTCAGGTCCTGCACGGCCGCCCCGATCATCGTTCCAGGAATAGAACGGACAGTGCTGAATTCCCCGGCTGGAGGCAAGCTTCTGGGACACGCATCTTACCGGCTCGAACTTGAAAGGACACGGACATGAAGCTGCTGCACGTCGATTCCAGCCCCCTTGGCGGGGCTTCCGTCTCGCGCGAGGTCACCGCCGCCATCGTCGCCCAGCTGCTGCAGGCCGATCCCGGCGCCGAGGTGACCTACCGCGACCTCGCCGCGTCACCGCCGAACCATCTTTCGGCCGAGATTCTGGCCGCCATGATGCAAGCCGATCCGGCCGCCTTGAGCGCGGAGCAGAAGGCGGAACTGGCGCTGTCCGAGACGCTGGTGACGGAGTTCCTGGCCGCCGACGTCGTCGTGATCGGCGCGCCCATGTACAACTTCTCGATCCCGACCCAGCTCAAGGCCTGGCTGGACCGCATCGCGCGGGCCGGCCGCACCTTCCGCTACACCGAGAACGGGGCGGTGGGCCTCGCGGGCGGAAAGCGGGTCTTCATTGCGTCCTCGCGCGGGGGGATCTACGCCGGCACGCCCGCGGAGACCGCGCTCGACCACCAGGAAGCCTATCTCAAGGCCTTCCTGGCCTTCGTCGGGATCACCGAGCCGACGATCGTGCGCGCGGAAGGCGCGGCCATGGGACCCGAGGCGCGGGCCAAGGGCCTCGGCGAGGCCCATGGACGCATTGCCGAGCTCTTCGAGGCACAGGCGGCGTAGCCGCCGCCAACCTCCGGACCTATTTGCCCGGACCTATTCGCCCGAACGCGCGAAGGTCTCGGCCAGCAGGTCCACGAAGCGCCGCGCATCGGCGTCGAAGGCGACGTCGGCATTGGGCTCGCGCCCGGAGCGGCGGTGCACGTCGATGACGGTGCGGCCCAGCGTGTAGGTGCCGGCCGTCTCGACGACGACGTTCAAGCGCCGCGTGGCGAGAATCCCGCGATCGACGAGAAACGCCACGCAGAGCGCGTCGTGAACGGGCGCGGTGCCTGCGATGGGCATCTTCTGCCACTTCTCGTGGGTGTCGATGCGGAAGCGCACGATCTCGGACGTGGCCATGCCCGCAGGCGTCCCGAGCGCGGCCAGGCGTTCACAGTCGGAATAGGAGACGAGCGCCTTGTGGGTGGCATCCAGAAGCACCAGCGTCACCTTGGGGAAGCCGGCGCCCAGCACGCGCGCGGCCGCCTCGGGATCGCCCCAGATGTTGAATTCGGCCGCGGGCGTCACGTTGCCGATCTCGTGCCCGCCGCCCATGATCACGACCTCGGGGACCAGGCTCGCCAGCCGCGGCTCGGCGGCGAGCGCCGCGGCGATGTTCGTGAGCGTGCCGACGGGCACGAGCGTGATCGGCTCGGTCGCGGCGCGGTAGGTCTCGACCAGAAACTCGACGGCCGTGCTGCGCTCCTTGCGCCGGCGGGTGGCGGGGATGGGCAGCGTCTCGCCATGGTATCTCGCCCCCTGCTCGCCGGAGCCGCGGGGAATGGGGAAGTCGGTCCGCACCAGCGGCCGGTCGGCGCCCTCGAAGACCGGGACGTCGGAACGCCCGACATGGTCCAGCACGCGAAGCGTGTTGTCCGTGCAGGTCTCGACCGGCAGGTTGCCGTTGACCACCGTAACGCCCACGAGATCGAGCGCCGGGTGCAGCGCTGCCAGCATGATGGCGACCGCATCGTCGGTGCCGGTGTCGACGTCCAGAATGAGCTTGCGCGGGATCACGGGTCTGTCTCCCCAGGGGAGGCGGGCCTCACCGTTCTACGCGATCCCGGCGCCGTCGGCGAGACGGGCTCGAACCGGCGCACTCGTCACCCTGGAGGGACCGTTCCTCAATCGGCGCCCGCGGCCACGGCGTCCTCCTCGATCAACATGCTCGAAGCCGTCGCCGCGTAGAGCGCCAGGATGCCGAGCACTATCACCGCGGCGAGCGCCGGCGCCCTCCAATCGCCGGACATGATCCGGTTGGCGAGAAGGACGGCGCAGACCAGCGCCCCCGCCGCGGGGACCGCGACGGGCACCTCGAAGCCGCCCCTGGGCTCGCCGGGGCGCAGCTTCAGCACCACCAGCGCTAGGTTGACGATGGTGAAGACCATCAGCAACAGCAGGACCGTCGCCGCGGCGAGCTGCGTGATCTCGCCGACGAGCGCCAATGCGATCATCACCGCGAGCAGGACCCCGACGGCCACGTAGGGAGTGCGGCGGGCCCGGTGGACGCGGCTGAGAGGCCGCGGCAGCAGGCCCTGGGCGGCCATGCCGTAGGCCAGGCGCGAGGCCGTCACATAGTTCACCAGCGCCGTGTTCGTCACCGCGAAGAGCGTCACGCCGAAGAACACGGCCGGCGGGAACCAGGGCGCCGCGCGGGCGACGACCTCGGTCAGCGGCCCCGGAGCCTCGGACAGCTCCCGCCAGGGGACCACGGAGACGGCGGTGACGGCCACGGCCACGTAGATCAGGGTGGCGCCGACCATCGCCGTCATGATGCCGAGCGGGATCACCCGCCGCGGGTTCTTGACCTCCTCCGCGACGTTCAGCGTGTCCTCGAAGCCGATGAAGGAGAAGAAGGTCAGCACCGACCCCTGCATCACGAGCATCAGCCCCAGACCGTCGCCGCCATCCGCCGCCGGCGGCGCTTCCAGCAGGTCCACCGATCCCCAGTAGCGCATGCCGACCGCCACGACCAGGAGCAGCCCGGCCGCCTCGATGGCGGTGCAGACGACGTTCAGCCACATGGCCTCGCGGATGCCGCGGAAGACGATCCCGGCCAGGAACAGCAGGAACGCCATCGCCAGGATCGTCACCGGCAAGGCGCCGAAGGCCGGCAGGCTATGCAGGTTCTCGGCGATCACGCGCGACTGGGTCGCGACCGAGGTCAGGCCCGAGCACATCACCGCAAGGCCCACGATGTATGTCAGGAGCGGCCAGCGATAGGCCCGCTGGGTCACATAGGCGGCACCCGCGGCGCGGGGATAGCGCGATCCTATGGAGGCGTAGGACAGCCCCGTCAGCAGCGCCGCGACCATGCTGGCGATGAACGCCAACCAGACGGCATTGCCCATCTGGCCGGCCGCCTTGCCGATCAGGCCATAGACGCCGGCCCCGAGCATGCTGCCGAGGCCATAGAAGGCCATCTGCACCGGGCCGATGGTGCGCTGCAGGCTCGGCTGAGGATCGGAAGCCTGGCGCGCGGCCGACTGGCGAAGACCGGGTTCCTGCATCGAGGATCTCCCTTGACGGACAGAATGCCGTGCTTCCACTCCGGCCGCGCCGAAGTCGCGGGCCTTCATGAAACCGCAACGGTCTTGCGAGGTTGCGGAATCCCGCCCTCATCCCGAAGATTTAATCCCGGCGCGGCTGGCCCGGCTGCGGGGTCACAGCTTTGTTGCCTGCCCGGAGGGGGTAGTCTCCTGTAGGGCTGGATCAGGAACGAACTTTCAGGAAGATCTTTCGTGAGCGAACCGACCGCGCTCGAGCAATACATGCTCGAACTCGTGAACAGGGCCCGCGCAAATCCGTCTGCCGAGGCCGCACGCCTGGGTATCGACCTCAACCAGGGCGTCTCCACCGGATTCATCTCGACGGCAGCCAAGCAGCCCCTGGCCTTCAACCAGGACCTCATCGATGCCGCGCGCAAGCATTCGGCCTGGATGCTCGACACCGACACCTTCTCGCATACCGGCGTCAACGGCTCGAGCCCTGGCGACCGGATGGTGGCGGAAGGCTATGCCTTCTCTGGAAGCTGGCGCTGGGCCGAGAACATCGCGATCACCTGGGGCGCGCGGCAGACGCCGAACCAGCAGGTCGTCGACGGGCTCGAGGACGGCCTGTTCAAGAGCCCCGGGCATCGCCTGAACATCATGAACGCGGATGTCCGCGAGATCGGCGTCGGCATCGCCGCGGGTGAGTACAAGGGCTCGCCCGGCGTCACAGCAACGCAGGCCTTCGCCAAGTCCGGCGTGCTGCCCTTCCTGACCGGCGTCGCCTTCGACGACAGGGACGGCGACCATTTCTACGATCCCGGCGAAGGCTCGGGTGGCGTGCATGTCCAGGCACGGTCCGCGACCGGCCAGGTCTTCGAGACCGACACCTGGTCGGCCGGCGGCTGGCAGATGCCGGTCCCCCAGGGGACCTATACGCTGACCTTTTCGGGCGGCGGACTGGCCGCCCCGGTGGTGAAGACGGCAGTCGTCGGCACGTCGAACGTCAAGGTCGATCTCGACGCGGATATCGGCCAGCCGGCCCAGACGGCCCCCTCGCCCGCACCTGCGCCGACCCCAGCCCCAGGCCCGGTAGCGGCCGGCGTGGTCAGGGCGGGAACCGCCGGCCCCGACGCCATCACCGGTACGGACGGCGCCGACAAGCTCTCCGGCCTCGCGGGCAACGACACCCTTCAGGGCGGCGCCGGCGACGACCTGCTCTACGGCGATGCGGGTGCAGACCAGCTCCACGGCGGTACTGGAAGCGACCGTCTCTACGGCCGCGACGGCGCGGACCTGCTGTTCGGGAACGACGGCGCGGACTGGCTGGTCGGTGGCTTCGGGGGTGACCGCCTGACCGGTGGCACCGGTGCAGATCGGTTCACGGTCCAGTCCCTGAACGACCGGGGCGACCTGATCCTGGATTTCACCCTTGCCCAGGGCGATCGCCTGGATCTCTCCGAGCTGATGGACCGCCAGGGCTACGGCGGCGCAAATCCGTTCGCGGACGGCACGCTGGTCCTCGTGGACACTGCTGCCGGCGCCCGATTGGACGTCCATGTCAATTCGTACGATGTGGCCGGGCTCGTCACCTTCTCGGGCATCGCCGCGGCGGATCTGGACGCCTCGGCCTTCCTCGTGTAAGCGCGCCGACGCTTCGTGGCGTCAAGCATGGCCTCGGCTCGGGACATGCCGGGGCCATCCCACGGACCTGTCGGTACCGCCGCGACGGCCCGCTCCCGGCGGCCACCCTGGTGCCATGATCCGCATCACCCGGATAGACAATTCCGATCCCGATTCTCTCCGGCCGCAGGGCCGGAGAGAATCGGGATCGGATGACGGGACAGGTCCCCTGTCCTATAATAGGCTCTTTGTGTGAGAGCGTTATGCCGGCGATGGGCTAGGCTCTTGCAGGGGGATGCCCCGCATCCTGCTAACCGATACGGCATGCATGAGCATCAGCGATCAAATGCAGCAGCTCTTGCTGGCATCGATTATCGAATCCGCCGACGACGCGATCATCAGCAAGGACCTCGACGGCATCGTCACCAGCTGGAACCGTGCGGCCGAGCGTCTCTTCGGCTACACGGCCGAGGAGATGATCGGCAGGTCCATCGCTATCCTCGCCGTTCCCGACGTGCCCGACGAGATGCCGCCGATCCTGGAGCAGATCCGGCGCGGCGAGAAGATCGATCACTACGAGACGCGCCGCCGCCACAAGGATGGACACGTCATCGACATCTCGCTGACGGTCTCACCGGTGCGCGACGCGCAGGGGCGTATCGTCGGCGCATCGAAGATCGCCCGCGACATCAGCGATCGGCTGAGCGTTCAGAGGGAGAAGGGGCTCCTCGCGGCGATCGTGGATTCCTCCGACGATGCGATCGTCAGCAAGGACCTCAACGGCATCGTCACCAGCTGGAACGGCGCTGCCGAGCGCCTCTTCGGCTACACGGCCGAGGAGATGATCGGCAGGCCCATTGCAGTCCTCGCGGCGCCGGACAGGCTCGACGAGATGCCGCTGATCCTGGAGCGGGTCCGGCGTGGCGAGAAGGTCCAGCACTACGAGACGCGGCGGCGCCACAAGGAAGGCCGCATCCTCGACATCTCGCTGACGGTTTCCCCGGTGCTCAATGCGCAGGGTCGCATCATCGGCGCTTCGAAGATCGCCCATGACATCAGCGAGCGGCTGAGGGCCGAGCGCCAGGTCCGCGAGATGATGCACGAGCTCGACCACCGCGCGAAAAACGTCCTGGCGGTGGCGCAGGCGATCGTCCGGCTGACCAAGGCCGACGACATCGCCCAGTATTCCTCACTGGTACAGGGGCGCATATCGGCCCTGGCCCGCGCCCATTCCCAAGTGGCCGAGAACAAGTGGCATGGTGCCAGCCTGGACACGCTTGTCGCGTCCGAGCTGGAGCCGTTCCGCGCCGGCGAGGCAACACTTACGAGCCGCGGTCCCGAGGTCCTGCTCGCGCCGACGGCCGCGCAGGCCGTCGCGATTGTCCTGCACGAGCTCGCCACGAACGCGGCGAAGCACGGTGCCCTCTCTGCGCCCAAAGGTTCGGTCGAAGTGACATGGTTCCTGGACGGGCCCGAGGATGCTCTGACGCTGCGCTGGGTCGAAAGCGGCGTCTCCGGCGTGCGGAAGCCGGCACGGAGAAGCTTCGGCACGCGCGTGATCGAGCGCCAGATCCCTGACCAGCTCAAGGGCAAGGCGCGCATCGAATGGGCAGCGACGGGCCTTCGCTGCGAGTTCGAGATTCCGCGGAGCTACCTGATGCCAAGCCATGGCGAGATGGGGGAGCCGCTGATGATCGTCTGAGCGCCGCTGCAGACCAAAGGCGCCCATGGCCGGGCTTCAGGATGGATGTCCGGCATCAAGCAGCAGAAGTTTCCGCGCTTCACGGCCCTGACGATCTCATGCCGTGTTGAACGTCGATCGGCACCCGGGGCCGATCGGATGGAGCAGGCGCCTGGGATCGCCGCCGGCAGCCCGCCCCCTCAGACAATACGCTTGAAGAAGGTCCCGATCTGAGTTGCAGCCGCCGCGAGCGTTTCGACGTGGTCGGCCTCGACCTGCACGAACTCATGCTGGGGATTGGGCGGCAAACGGTCGAAGTAGCGCGGTTTGCTGGAGGCGAACAGGTTATCGCGGGTGCCGATCACCCACTGGACCGGGCAGGAAACCCTGGACATATTGGCCTCGACCTCCAGCTTCCCGTCGGGATCGAACCAGCTGAGATAGTCGTCGGCCCGCATCCGCGGGGAGAGCACCGTCATTTGGTTGTTGTCCGCGAATTCAGCGGCACTGGCACCGTCCCCGGCTGCGCGCATGGCGCGCGCCTTGTCGATCGCGGCTCTCACCCGGGCATTGAGAGGGATGCTCGTCGTCTCGTAGTAGACCTTGGGCAGGTGTCCCGGCGCGATCATCGATATGCCGTCAATCCCGCCGCGATGGACGGCATAGGCGACCGCCGTCGCCGCCCCGATCGAATGGCCGGCCAGGAACATCCTGGTTGCTCCGGCGCGCCGGAATGCAGCCAGGGCGGCTTCGATCTCGTCGAAGGCCCCGTCGAGCGATCCATCCAGATATCTCATGCGCGACCACGGCATCTCGTTGGCCTCGCAGCGCAGTCCTTGGCCCTGGATCTCGGCCCGCACCCGCTGCAAGCCTGAGAACTGTGGCATCCCTTGCTTGCCGTGCATAAGTAGGACCGCGCCCGGCGTGGTCGGTTGCGTGGTCACGCAACCGGGCAGCGTCAGTGCGGCTAACCCGAACCCAAGAAGGCTGCGGCGTCCGATCATCGACGTCCTTTCTGCGGGTGAGTGGAGCCGCGCTCGAAGCAGACCGATATACAACGATTTTTTTCTAAAATTACCGCAGTCCAGAGCGAATGGAAAGGAATACGGCGCGAGTGGTTGAGCTGTGGTGGAGGACGAACCACGGGCTGCGGCCCGCATCCCCCCGGGCCGCACGGGCGAGCCGTTCGCCCGTCGCCGTGATGCCGCACTGAGGCCTTCCGACATCGCCGGCGGGAACCGCCGATTGCCAGCGGGGTTCACGCAGGACGCCACGGAGGAGCCAATGCTGGACGAGGAGACGAAGGACGCGGTCCGCAGGCATCTGGATGAGTCGGAGACCGGCAGGCTCTCGCCCGAGATTGCCACCCGGCTGGCGCTGCTGTTCGAGCAGGAGATCGACGCGGCGGCCGATGCCGCGGGCCGGGACCAAGCAGAGTTATGCGACGAGCTGGCGGGGCTGATCTACCAGTGCAGGAGCGTCGAGGAGATCGACGCGACGGCAGAGGCCTATCTGGCGGCGGTCGGGTCGGACGCAGCCGGGCGGAAGATGGGAGGCACTTAGGACCTCGTTGCCGCCCGATCCGGAGGTCGAGGCGCAGTCCGGACCGCAGACCATGCTGATTCCGAAGGCCATCCTGTTCCTGACCGGCGGCGTCACGATCGCACTCGAGATCGTGGCGAGCCGTGTCATGACGCCATATTTCGGCGGCAGCCTTCATGTCTGGACTGCGATCCTCTGCGTCACACTCCTGAGCCTCGCCTTCGGCTATGGCTTCGGGGGCCGCCTCACTCGGGCGGGTCACGCCCTGCTGCGGCTGGGCTTTGCGACATTCCCGGCGCTCGCCGGCCTTGCCCTGGTCCTGGCCGTCCTGTGCTTCCCGGCCCTGCCGTGGATCGCATCGACCGACATCGTGGCCGGTGCCTTCGTCGCCGCCACGACCCTTCTGGCCCCCTGTCTGGTCGTCCTGAGCGCGCTCAACCCGCTGGTCGTCGCGCTGCCGGGCAGGCCTTCCGGCGGCGATGCCGGCAGCGGATCGGTCTTCGCCCTGAGCACTCTGGGATCCGTCGCAGGGGCACTGGTCGCGAGCTTCGTCCTCGTGCCGCTGCTTCCGGTCGACCACATCCTGCTTGCGATGGCTGCGACCCTGGGCCTGTGCTCGGTGGCTGCCGCCGTGACGGTGCTCGGGGGCCCCGCACGGCTCGTGACCCTGGCGGCGGCCTCGCTGACACTCCTGGGATCCGCCGCCGTGCCGATGCTCCTGCCCAAGCCGCGCTCGGTCGCGCTGGGCGACGGTCTGACCGCGCACCACGTCGCCAGCTACCGCTCGGGCTACGGAGAGGTCAGCATCGTGGAGCTGACCCACGACCGGATTCCGACACGCCGGCTCACGGCCTACGTCCAGAACGGTGGCGTGCAGGGCATGATCCATGCCGACGGGCGCATCGCCTCGGCCTATGCCCGCGTCATGGTCGAAGCGCTTCGGGCCTACAGGCCCGATGCACGGCGTGTCCTGGTCATCGGACTGGCTGCCGGCATGATCCCGACCGCGCTGCTGGAGCGCGAGCCGACCGCGCTGCTGGAGCGCGAGCCGACCGCGCTGCTGGAGCGCGGGCCGACCGCGCTCGCAAGGAGCGGCATCGCCGTGGACGTCGTCGACATCGATCCGCAGAGCCCGGCCATCGCCGCCCGGCATTTCGGTTTCATCCCGGCCCGTGCGCGCGTGCACATCCTCGATGCCCGCATCTTCCTGGACCGGTGCGCCGGTGCAGGATATGACGCCGTCATCCTGGACGCCTTCTCCGGGCTCGACCCACCCGAGCATCTGCTGAGCGTCGAGGCGTTCGGGGCCATGGCCGCCTGCCTGGCCGCGGATGGCCTGCTGCTGGCCAATCTCGTTGCGCCCCCGGCGACGGTTCCGGTGACAAAGGCAGTCCTGCGCACGGTGCAAGCCGCCCTGCCCGGCCCCATGCACCTCTTCTCGCTGACCAGGACCAGCTCGCGCCAGGAGCTGTCCAACCGGATCCTGCTCGCCGGCCCGGCCGTGCGGAGCCACGAGCCCAGCCTCGAGATCGAGGACTATCCCGTCGATCTCTTCGACTTCGGGGCCCGCACGCTGGTGGGACAAGTCATCGCGGCGAGCGACGAAGCCGACGGCATCCTTCTTTCGGACCGCCACAATCCCTTCGCGGTGCTCGCGGCGCGGGCAGCAGCCAGGCGTGCCGTCATCCCCCTGCCGGCCGGCTGGTGACGGATGCCCGGCGCTGGCGGCTCGGCGCGGATAGCCCCAGGCCACGCTTGCGCCGCCGGATTTGTTCGTTCATGGATATGTTCGGCATCACGTTGACGCATGGCGGGACGAACAATGGGCCGTAAGCCGCACTTCTCGAACGAGGAGATCGTCGCCGCTGGCGAGCGCCTGATGGCGGCTGGCGCCGAGGTGAACAAATTCGCCCTGCGCATGGCGGTCGGCGGCGGAAACCCCGCACGGCTCTGGCAGATCTGGCAGGCGCACGCCGCCCTTGCACCGCCAAATGGTCCCGCGCGCGAGCCAAGGCGCGCGGCGACCGGGCCCGAGCCCCGGCGTCCCGGCACGAGGAAGCCGGACACCACTGCGCGCCGCAGGAACGATCCTGAGAGCACGCGGCGCGACGTGCTGGAGGCTGCTATCCACGAGTTCGCCGCCAAGGGCCTGAGCGGGGCGCGGGTCGATGCCATCGCGGCCCGAACCCGGACGACGAAACGCTCGATCTATTACCATTTCGGCAGCAAGGACGGTCTTTACGTCGCAGTACTCGAGGCCGTCTACGGCAGGATCCGCGCCATCGAGCAGAACATCAGCCTGAGCGCCCTGCCCCCTGTCGAGGCGATGAGGAAGCTGATCGAATTCACCTTCGACTACCAGAACGACAATCCGGACTTCAACCGGCTCGTTACGATCGAGAACATCCATTTCGCCAAGCACCTGAAGCGTTCGACATCGATCAGGAACCTGAACGTCAGCGTAATCGAGACCATTCGGGAGATCCTGGCGCGCGGCCGGCAGAGCGGCGTCTTCGTCAGGGATGTGGATCCGATCGATCTTCACATGATGATCAGCGCCTACTGCTTTTTCCGCATGTCGAACCGCTACACCTTCTCGGAGATTTTCGGCGTCGACCTGAGCGAGGCGGAGGCCCGCAGGCGACACAAGACCGCGCTGGTCGAGATGATCCTGTCGTATCTGATGCATGCTTCCGACGCCACGGCAAAGCCGGGTCTTGACGCGCCCGCCGGCACGCCGGACGTGGGCGGCACGGCTCCGGGCCCGGCGCAGGTGCCGCCGCCGCGGCGAACGCGCGCCCGGAAGCTCGCGTCCCGCTGAGCGCCAGGGCGGCAGCGCCCGCCTCCCCGCCTCCCCACCTCCCCTCCCCGACGCCGCAGCCCCATCCCGCGCGCGTGGCGCCGGCATGCGGAGCCGGCACACCCGACCGTTGGCGCAGCTGAACATCAGCCGCCCCGAGAAAATGTTTGACGTACGAACCAGATGGTACAATGATATGACCGAACGAACCGGACGGTACATTGCTCCGCGCAGTCCGGCATCCGGCCGGGACCGCGGATCGGGATCGGGATCGGAGGACATCGATGGATCTGGAACGGCACGAGCCGCCACGCACCCCGGCAACCGACGCGGCACATGCGACGGGCGCGACGCGAAGCCGCATCGTCTATGTCCTGAACGGCCCGAACCTGAACCTGCTGGGCAAGCGCCAGCCGGCGATCTACGGCCACGAGACCCTTGCCGACGTCGAGGCGGAATGCCGGCGCGTCGGCGCCGAGCTCCGGCTCGAGATCGAGTTCCGCCAGAGCAATGCCGAGCACCAGATCATCGACTGGATCCATGAGGCCCGCGAGCGCGCAGCCGGCATCGTGATCAACCCTGCGGCGTTCACCCACACCTCGGTCGCGATCCTGGACGCGCTGAACACCTGCGACTTCCCGATCATCGAGGTGCACATCTCCAACGTGCACCGGCGGGAGGCTTTCAGACACCATTCCTACGTCTCGGCCGTCGCATCCGGCGTGATCGCCGGCTTCGGCACCCAGGGCTATTCCATGGGGCTCCAGCGCATGGCCCGGCTGATCGAGGCAGGGGCGTAAGGCCGAGAACGTCCGCCGAGCCCGGGAACGGCAATTCATAAACCAAGGAGGAGGAACACTCATGAAGTTCAAGACGCTCGCCGCGGTTCTGTCGCTGCCCGCCCTGGTGCTGCTCGCACAGCCCGCGGCGGCCGAGATCCGCGCCCACACCCTGAAGTTCACGGCCCAAAACCAGAAGGGCCACCCGCAGGTCATGGGCATGGAGAAGTTCGCCGAGATCCTGGAGAAGAAGAGCGGCGGGAAGATCACCGCCCGGCTGTTCCCGGGCGGCGTGCTCGGCGGCGACGTCCAGACGATCTCGGCGATGCAGGGCGGCACCGTCGAGATGTCCGTGA
Organism: Arenibaculum pallidiluteum; assembly: GCF_017355985.1. Classification (GTDB taxonomy): domain Bacteria; phylum Pseudomonadota; class Alphaproteobacteria; order Azospirillales; family Azospirillaceae; genus Arenibaculum; species Arenibaculum pallidiluteum. The sequence continues at coordinate 134,760 of NZ_JAFIQU010000010.1, read as the reverse complement.
TGAACGCCGGCCTCCTGGCGGGCCTGTCCAGGGACTTCGGCCTGGTCGACCTGCCTTTCCTGTTCGACAGCCCCAAGCAGGCCGATGCCGTGATGGACGGCGCGTTCGGCAAGCTGCTGGCCGACCAGCTGCCCGAGAAGGGACTCGTCGGGCTCGGCTACTGGGAGCTGGGCTTTCGCAACCTGACGAACAACCGCAGGCCCGTCGCCAAGGCCGAGGACATCGCGGGGCTGAAGATCCGCGTGGTCCAGACACCGGTTCTGATCGACCTGTTCGGCGCCCTCGGCGCCAATCCCGTCCCGATGCCCTATCCCGAGGTGTACACCGCGCTGGAGACAGGCACCGTCGACGGTCAGGAGAACCCCTTCGCCAATATCCTGAGCGCCAAGTTCTACGAGGTGCAAAAGCACGTCGCGGTCACGCGCCACGTCTACAATCCCCAGATCGTCCTGATCAGCAAGAAGACCTGGGACAAGCTCAACGACGAGGAGCGCAAGGTGATCCAGGAGGCAGCCGCGGAGGCGCGCGACTTCCAGCGCACCGCCTCCCGCGCGCAGGAGGCGGAGGCCCTGGCCGAGATCAAGGCGAAGGGCATGCAGGTCACAGAGTTCCCGCCCGCCGAGCTGGACAAGCTCCGCGAGAAGGCCAAGCCCGTCGTCGAGAAGCACGCCGCGGCAGCCAGCCCCGCGAGCTTCAAGGTCCTGCAGGACGAACTCGCGAAGACCCGCGCCAAGTAAGCCGGCGCCGCACGCGGGCGGCCGCGGCCGCCCGCGATGTTCCCGGACCGGGAGACGGAACGCGCGTCCCGGGCTCCCGGCTCCGCCCCTGCGGCAAGAGCCCCTGTTCCGGAGCATGGAATGACAACCGCGCAGAAAGCATCCTTCCTTGTCGGGCTGATCGGATCCGGCATCCAGGCATCCCGGTCGCCGGCGCTCCACGAGCGCGAGGGGGACGAGCAGGGCGTGCGCTACCTGTACAAGCTGATCGACCTGGAGCGCCTCGGTCTCGGTCCCGTCGACCTCCCCGACCTGCTGTGCGCGGCGCACCGCATGGGCTTCGCGGGATTGAACGTGACGCATCCCTGCAAGCAGGCGATCCTGCCGCATCTCGACGCGCTGTCGGACGATGCGCGGGCCCTGGGCGCCGTGAATACCGTCGTCCTGTCCGAGGGGCGCAGCATTGGCCACAACACCGACTGGTGGGGCTATGCAGAGGCATTCCGCCGAGGCCTTCCCGACGTCCGGCTCGGCCGGGCCGTGCAGCTCGGCGCGGGCGGCGCGGGAGCGGCCGTCGCCCATGCCGCGCTGAAGCTCGGCGTCCGCCGCCTCGCGCTCTTCGACATGGACCGCAGCCGGGCCGAAACGCTCGCCGGCACCCTGAACCAAAGCTTCGGGGCCGAGCGCGTCGTCGCGGGAACCGACCTCGCGGCCGAGATGGCCGAGGCGGACGGCCTGATCCACGCGACCCCCACCGGCATGGCCAAGTACCCCGGCCTGCCGCTGCCGGCCGAGTTGGTGGCGACCAGGCATTGGGTCTCCGAGATCGTCTACTTCCCGCTGGAGACCGAACTGCTGCGCCATGCCCGGTCCATCGGGTGCCGGACGCTGGACGGCGGCGGCATGGCGGTGTTCCAGGCAGCCGAAGCGTTCCGCCTCATCACCGGCATCGAGCCAGACGCTGACAGGATGCTCAGGCATTTCGCCTCGTTCGGCACGGCGTCCCGGCCGGGCTGAGCGCAGGAAAACCCGAGCAGGAAAGGACGGAGCATGACGACCTCTCCATCCAGGACCGCGCCTCCGGCCCCGCCGGCCCGGCTCGCGCAGCAGATCGCGGACGGCTATTGCCTGTTTCTGAAGATCGTGATCGCCCTATGCCTCGCAGGCATGTGCGTCCTGGTCTTCGGGAACGTGGTCCTCCGCTACGCCTTCAACTCGGGGATCACGGCGTCCGAGGAGATCTCCCGCCTCCTCTTCGTCTGGCTCACCTTTCTGGGCGCCGTGGTCGTCCTGCGCGAGCACGGCCATCTCGGCGTGGACATGCTGGTGCGGGCACTGCCCGATGCGGGCCGGCGAGCCTGCCTCGTCCTCAGCCATCTGCTGATGCTCTACGTCACCTGGCTGCTGCTCCAGGGAAGCTGGGACCAGACGCTGATCAACCTGGGCGTCACGTCCCCCGCGACCGGCTACTCCATGGCGCTCTTCTACGGGGCGGGTGTGGCCTTCGCGGTTCCGGCCGGCCTCATCTTGCTGAACGGCCTGTACGGGGCGGTGACGGGCAGGCTCCGCGGCGCCGACCTGATCATGGTGCAGGAATCCGAGGAGCACGTGGACATCGACAGCCTGCGCGGCCATCCCGCGTTCCCGGACGCCGACCGGCCGACGGCGCCTCTCGCCACCACCAAGCGCTGAGGGAGGAAGCTGCGATGACCATCACGATCTTCCTGGGCTCGCTGCTGGGCTCCATGGCCCTCGGCATGCCCATCGCCTTCGCGCTTCTGGTCTGCGGCGTAGCGCTGATGGCCCATCTGGACCTGTTCGACGCACAGATCGTCGCGCAGAACGTCGTCAACGGCGCGGACAGCTTCCCGCTGATGGCGGTGCCGTTCTTCCTGCTCGCCGGCGAGATCATGAATGCCGGCGGCCTGTCCAAGCGCATCGTCGACTTCGCGATGGCGGCCATCGGCCACGTCAAGGGCGGCCTTGGATACGTGGCGATCTTCGCGGCCTGCATCCTGGCCAGCCTCTCGGGTTCCGCGGTGGCGGACGCCGCGGCCCTTTCCGCGCTCCTGGTGCCCATGATGGTGAAGGCCGGGCATGATCGGGCCCGATCGGGAGGGCTGATCGCATCCGCGGGGATCATCGCCCCCATCATCCCGCCGTCGATCGGCTTCGTGATCTTCGGCGTCGCCGGCAACGTCTCCATCACCAAGCTCTTCCTCGCGGGCATCTTCCCGGGCCTGCTCCTCGGCCTTGCGCTGGTCGTAACCTGGTGGTGGCTGGTTCGCCGGGAGGCCGTGACTCCTCCGCCCCGCCGGTCGGCGCGGGAGGTGGCCCGCGCCTTCCGCGAGGCGCTGTGGGCGCTTGTCCTGCCGCTGATCATCATCTTCGGGCTGAAGTTCGGCGTGTTCACGCCGACCGAGGCCGCCGTCGTCGCCGCCATGTACTCGCTCTTCGTCGCGGTCTTCGTCTATCGCGAGCTGGCGCCCGGCGACCTCTTCGAGGTCTTCGTGACGGCCGCCAAGACGACGAGCGCCGTGATGTTCCTGGTCGCCGCCGCGCTCGTCTCGGCCTGGCTCATCACGGTGGCCGACCTGCCCGGCATGGTCGCCGAGCTGCTCGACCCGCTGATGGACAACCAGACGCTCCTGCTTCTCGGGATCATGCTGCTGGTGGTCGCCGTCGGCACGGCCATGGACATGACGCCCACGATCCTGATCCTGACGCCGGTGCTGATGCCGGTGGTCAAGATGGCGGGCATCGACCCCGTCTACTTCGGCGTCCTCTTCATCATCAACAACGCGATCGGCCTGCTGACCCCGCCCGTGGGCACCGTGCTGAACGTCGTCGCCGGCGTCTCCAAGCTCAAGATGGAGGAGGTGATCCGCGGCGTCTGGCCGTTCATGGCTGCCCAGCTCCTGGTGCTGCTGCTGCTCGTGCTGTTTCCCGCGCTCGTCACCGCGCCGGCCCGCTGGATCGGCGGCTGAGCGGCGGCGTGCCCGACCAAACCCAACCCCGTGGTGTCGCCATGCTCCGATCCACCGCTACCGTGTCCCTGAGTGGAACCCTTCCGGACAAGCTCGAGGCCGCCGCAGCCGCCCGTTTCGACGGCGTGGAGATCTTCGAGAGCGATCTGCTGTACTTCGGTGGCTCCCCGCGCGAGATCCGGCGCCTCGCCAGCGATCTGGGGCTCGAGATCACGCTGTATCAGCCCTTCCGCGACTTCGAAGGCCTGCCGCCAGAGCGGCGCGCCCGCAATCTCGACCGCGCCGAGCGGAAGTTCGACGTGATGGAGGAACTCGGCGTGCGGCTGCTGCTCCTGTGCAGCAACGTCTCGTCCGAGGTCATCAGGGACGACGCGGCCGCGGCCGAGGATCTGGCGGCCTTGGCCGATCGGGCCGGGCGGCGGGGCATCCGCGTCGGCTACGAGGCCCTGGCCTGGGGCACCCATGTCAGGACATGGGGCCATGCCTGGAAGATCGTCCAGGATGTGAACCACCCCAGTCTCGGGTTGCTGGTCGACAGCTTCCACACCCTCGCCCTGAATGACGACCCATCGGGACTGGCCGCGGTGCCCGGCGACCGGCTGTTCTTCGTGCAGGTCGCGGACGCCCCGCGGCTTCCCATGGACGTGCTGCCCTGGAGCCGCCATTTCCGCTGCTATCCCGGCCAGGGCGAGTTCGACCTCGCCGGGTTCCTTGCGCCGATCGTCCGCAGCGGCTACGGCGGCCCCATCTCCCTGGAGGTCTTCAACGACGACCTGCGGGCGGCGCCCGCCCGCCAGTCGGCCGCGGACGGCATGCGCTCGCTCCTGTATCTGGAGGAGGCGACGCGCCTGCGCCTCGCCAGCGAGACCGCGTCCGCCCCGCCGCAGGGTCCGACCTCCCCTGCCCGGCCGATCGACCTGTTCACGCCGCCGCCCCCCAGCCCCTGCCACGGCTTCGAGTTCATCGAGTTCGCGGCGGACGAAGGCGGCGCGGCACGCCTTGGCGCCTGGCTGGAGCAGCTCGGCTTCGTCGCCGCGGGACGGCACCGCTCCAAGAAGGTGACGCTGTACCGGCACGACGAGGTGAATCTGCTGATCAACGCCGAGGGCGAGTCCTTCGCCCATGCCTATTATCTGCTGCACGGGCCGTCGGTCTGCGCAATGGCCTTCCGGGTCGAAGCCGCGAACCAGGCGCTGAACCGCGCGCGGCTCTATCGCTGCCAGCCGTTCGAGGGGCGCATCGGGCCCAACGAGCTGCTGATCCCCGCGGTCCGCGCGCCCGACGGCAGCCTGATCTACCTCGTGGATGCCAACCCCTCATCCACAAGCATCTACGACACCGACTTCGTGCTGGACGAAGCGGCGAAGCCGGCTGGCGGCTCGCTCCGGGTCGATCACGTGTCGCTGGCGCTGCCGGACGGCCAGTTCGACAGCTGGGTCCTGTTCTTCAAGGCAGCCTTCGGCTTCCGCGCGGACGCGACCTTCGTCCTGCCCGACCCCTATGGCCTGGTGCGCAGCAAGGCGGTGCAGAGCCCAGAAGGATCCGTCCGCCTGCCCCTGAACATCTCGCAGAGCCGGAACACGGCGACGGCCCGCTCGATCTCGGCCTATAGCGGGGTCGGCGTTCAGCACATCGCGCTTGCCACCGACGACATCTTCCGCACTGTCGCCGACCTGCAGGAGCGCGGGTTAAGGTTCCTTGCGATCCCCGCGAACTACTACGAGGACCTCGCGGCCAAGTTCGGCCTCGACGACGCCTTCGTCGACCGCCTTGCGGCATCGAGCATTCTTTACGACCGCGAGGGCGGAGGCGAGTTCTTCCACGTCTACACCGAGAGCTTCGAGGAGCGTTTCAGCTTCGAGATCGTCGAGCGCCGCGGCTATGGCGGGTACGGCGCCGCCAACGCACCCGTGCGCCTCGCGGCCCAGGCCCAGGCGGCCTCGCGCCTGCCGGATTCGGCCGGGCTGATGTAGGTCGGTCGTCGGGACCGCCGTCACAGCCGGCGATCGCGACCGCCGTCACAGCCGGCGGCCTGCCGTTCACGCTGCACTCAGCCCTCGGGGACCAGAGCGTGCGGCTCGCCGGCATCCGGCCGCACGCCCGGCCGTCCCTGCCCCGTCATTACGTCCTCGACCGCCGCGGCGACCTGGTCGGGCACCGCGTAGTGGAGCATGTGACCCGTCCGCGGCAAGACGCGACGCACGCTCCGCGGGATCCGGCCGTGCAGCCACAGCGCGTGCGCCACGTGGTCGACGATGCGGTCCTCCGCGCCGGCGAGGATGGTCACGGGCATGCGGAGCTCGGCGTAGCGATCCTGCAGGGCGGCCGCATCCGACTTCATCGAGGCGGCGTCCTGGGCCTCGGCCCGGATCTGCCACGGCCGCAGCGGAAATCCATGGGGGAAGTCCTCGGAAAACCGTTGCGGCACGGCTCTCGGCGCGAACATGGCCTTCGTCGTCAGGGGCAGAAGGGCTGCGGTTACGAAGGGCGAGAGCGTGTAGCGGAGTAGATCCCCCAGCACGGGGACCGCATCCAGCGCCACGAGCGGCACGTCCAGCCGGGCCGCCGGTCTGTAGTAGCCGCTCAGCAGAACGAGCCCCGAGACCGCATCCGGATGCCGCAGCGCGAGCTCCAGGGCCGCAAGAGTCCCCCAGGAATGCCCGACAGCCGCGACGCGGCCGATGTCGAGCCTGCTCAGGGCCGCATGGATCAGCTCCGCCTGCTCCGCAGCCGTCCAGGCGCGGTCGTGGGGCCGGTCGCTGAACCCGAAGCCGGGGCGATCGAAGGCGAGCACGCGAAGTCCCTTGGCAACCAGCCAATTCGCGATCCCGCTGCGGATCCAGTCCTCGGCATCCACGACGTTGCCATGCAGGAGCAGGACGGCCGGGCCTTCGCCGCGATCGATGTAATGGAGGTTCACGCCGTCCACGCGGATGAAGCTCCCGCTCGGAAGGTGGGCACGCTCCGTGCGCATGGCCTGGACGGTATTGTAGAGCGCCGCTCCCGCCAGCGCCGCCGCAGTCCCGGCGAGTACCGCCGGCGCCCTGCCGCGACGGGGCGGCTGCGCCGGCCGCTCCGGAAAGGCCCGCATGCTGCGGCGGCGCCCGACCGGCTGCGTGGCGTCCGGGCGCTCCGGCGCGGGGGTGTTGTAGACCCGGACCATACCCGGCCGGTCGTGAATGCGGGATCGCTTCTTGGTCATAGCGCCTCCGGCCGGTCCTGATGCACCGCAGCGCGTCCGGCCGGACAACCGGGGCGGCCACGGAAGGTTCCCGCGGAAGGGAAGAGCCTGGCAGTCCTGCTCCTCGCTAGAAGAAGGCGGCACGGCGGAAGGCACCGCCGAAGAAGAGCTTCTGGCGCTTCAGGGCGATCACCTCGCTCTCGCCGAAGGAAATGCCCGCAGCGCCAAGGCGCTGTCGAACCATGCGGACGAGCTGCCGCTCCCCTTTGCGCTCGGCATCGTCGATGATGATCACGAAATCATCGGCCAGCCGGTCGAGGAAGACATCGGCGAAACCGGTGCGCGCCAGCCTGTCGGCATGGGCATGCGCCGGGGGCCCGTCCAGGATCATCAGGTCGAACGGTCCCGGCGGGATCAGGTCGGGCCCGTAGAAGCCGGCGCCATGACGCGTGCCCGTGCCCGTGGTCGGAACGAGCAGGACCTGGTGCCCGACCCGGCGGCCGACCTCCGCCGCCCATTCCGGATCGTGCTCGACGGTGACGATCTCGGCCGCGGGCCGGCACCGGGTGCGGAGACGGTCGAGCAGCACGGTCGTCTGCCCGGCTCCGAACTCAAGCGCGCGCGTCACGGGCAGCTCCTGGAAAGCCCGAGTAAGCAGGTACAGGAGGCCGTGGCTCGCCGCCCAGCCGAGGGGATAGAATTCGTCGCGGATGTCGAGCCGCGCCAGGTCGCGCAGCAGGACGTCGCGGTAGATCGCCTCCTGCGCGGGATTGAGGAGGGTTCGCGCCCTTATCTCCCGCAACAGCTCGTCCGGTGCCTGGGCGAGCATCTTGCCGATGCGCGTCATAACCGACATGGGCGTCTCCCTCGTGGTCGAGACGGTACTCGCGGATGCCGTAGGCGAGATTGAGGATGGCGGCGGTGCATGACGTCACGAGTGCCAGGGCCACCATCCTCATGCCTGATAGCATCTGATTCTCCTCGTGGGAGGTGACGAATTGAGGGCGGAGTTATCCCTGGCGACCAGGCACCGCGCCCAGCTGCCCCTTGCAAGCCTGGGCGCCGCAGGTCGATTGAGAACCATTCGCATCTGAATTATCATCGCGCGTCCGCCAGGATGCACCGGAGCCGCGCCTCGCACTGGGGTGCGGCTTCTCCTCCTACCCGTCGGGCGGCCTCGGTTCGGGCGTTCAGAAGGGCAGGACACGCATCATGGGGCATCGCGGACCGTCGGGCCTGATCATTAGCTTCCAGGAGTACTACGGCGATCTGCTGCGGTTCCTCGCGCGGCGCACCGGCAATCGCCAGTGGGCTGCCGACGTCGCGCAGGAGACCTATCTGCGGCTCGCCTCCCTGCAGGAGGCTACGCCCGAGGTCGGCGATGCGCGGGCCTACATATTCCGGGTCGCGGGCAATCTCGCCATCGATTCCATGCGCAAGGAGGCCCGCCTTGCCGCCCGCTATGCGGAGGAGGACGCTGCGATCCACGTCGCCGACCCCTCGCCCCTGCCCGAGACGATCCTCCTCGCAAGGGAAAGGCTGGCCCTGCTCGAAGAGGCCCTGAAGGAGCTGCCGCCCAATGCGCGGCAGGCCCTTCTGATGAGCCGCGTGGACGGGCTGAGCTTCGCCCAGATCGCGGCGGAGCTCGGCGTTTCAGAGAGCATGGTCGCGAAATACATCGCACAGGCGCTGCGTGCCTGCCGCGATCGCCTGAACCAGGAACGGTAAATGCCGATTGCCGCTGTCGGATCAGCTGCCGGGAATCGTCGTATTGATAAGCGAACCGCCGCACGGCGCATTACGCGCCAGGGGAGATCGGATCACCCCGGCGGAACACAATCGGCCGGCACCGCATGAAACCTGACGTGTCGAACAGTTCCGCCGAGGGCGGTCGCGATCTCCGCGACGAGGCGATCGACTGGATCGCGCGTCTTCGGTCCGGCCGTGCGACGCCCGCGGACCATGCAGCCTTCGCGGCATGGCGCCGAACGAGCACGGCACACGAGGCGGCCGCCCGCGAAGCGGAGACGCTCTGGCTGGATCTCGGGAATACGCCCTCGGCGGCGGCGTTTGCGAGGCGCCGAGGGGCTCTGCACGCCGGCGGGGATGCGGAGAGCCGGCACCGGGATCCCGCGAACCACCGGCGGCCAGGGCGCCGCACCCTGCTTGTTGGCGCCATCGCGGCATCCGTCCTGGTCGCCGTGATGGCGCCGGTCGCGTCCTGGCCGCCCGCGGGGCTCTACTCCGACTACGCGACCAGCGTCGGCGAACGTCGCCGCATCCAATTGCCGGACGGATCCATCGCCTTTCTCAACACCGCCACTGCGCTGAGCGTGAGCTATTCAGACGCGACCCGACGCGTCGTCCTGCACGCGGGCGAGGCGCTGTTCGAGGTGACCCGGGATCCGGGCCGCCCCTTCATCGTTGCCGCCGCAGGCGGCGAGGCCCAGGCCCTCGGCACCGCCTTCGCCGTGCGCGACGACGGTGGCAGCGCGGACGTCCTGGTCCGCGAGGGCAGCGTCATGGTCCGGGGCGCCGATGGATCTTCCGCCCGCCTCGAAGCCGGACAGCACGCCACTTTAGGCCCGGACCGAAATCTGGTCGGGCCAGTCCCCATCGACACCGCCGCGGCGACTGCCTGGACGCGCGGGAAGCTGATCTTCAACAGGCGCGCCCTGGGCGAAGTGATGGCCGAGCTGGAGCGATACCAGACCGGACGGATCATCGTGATCGCCGATCGGCTGCGGCAGGTAGAGGTCACCGGCGTCTTCGATCTCGACGATCCCGCCGGTCTCCTACGGGTGCTGGAACGCACGCTGGGCGTCGAGGTCGTGCGGCTTCCGTTCGTGACCCTGATCCGCTGACAGGGCCCTCGCCGCACTGCCCCCGAAAAAATTCGACCAAGCCGCTGCAAGATCGCCGCTGCAATTTCGTCGTAGGCATTGGCAGATGCGACTCAGTCCTAATCGCATGCATGCGAGGACGGAGCCGCCGACGAAACCGGAGGGGGCGTCCTGGACATGGAGATCGAGAGAATTTCACTGCGGAACCGCCGGCGCCCACGTCTCGGGTTCCGCGGGCTGGTGCTCGCGGGCGCTGCGCTCGTCGGTCTCGGCACGGCCGGGGACGCACGCGCCGGAGCTCCCCCGAAGCGGATCGGGAGCGGCGGCGCGGAACCTTCCGGGTTCGCACAGCTCCAGCTTGCCCAGGCCCAGCCTATCCAGGCCCGTGCCATCGAGCTGGCGATCCCCGCGCAGCAGCTCGACACCGCGCTGACGGTCTTCGCGGATCAGGCGAACCTGAGGCTCCTGTTCCCGTCGGAGGACGTCGCTGGACGGCGGACCCAGGGACTCTTCGGGACCCACACGCCCGAGCAGGGGCTTGCTCTATTGCTGGCGGGAACCGGCTTCCACCACCGCTTCGTCGAGACCGGGACGGTGACGATCGAGCGCACTGTGACAAGCCAGGACCCGGGCGTACTTCAACTCGCGCCGGTCACGATCCTTGGGACCCGCACCGCCGGCGTGCCGCTTTCCAACGTCCCCGGCTCCGTTACCGTCGTGGAGCGCGAGGAGATCCGCAGGGAACAGGCCACCACCGAACGCATCGAGGATATTCTCAGCCGGCGGATCCCAGGCTTCAATCCCACCAACAACGGCGTGCGGCAGATCCGCGGGCGGACCGCCCAGGTCTTTATCAACGGTGTGCCGGTCAACGAGCAGCTCCGGGCCAGCAGCGGCTCCGACCTGAACCTGATCAGCCCGGACCAGCTTGCCGGGGTTGAGGTCAGCCGCGGCGCCAACTCGGCCTACGGCTTCGGATCCCCGGGCGGCATCATCGCCCTGCAGACGCCGCGGGCTGAATCCGAGGAGCTGACGCTGCGCACGACTGTGCGGGAAAGCCTCAATCCCCACCGCGTCGGCGGCAGCCATCAGGCGAGCCTCTATCAGAGCGCTTCGCAGATCCTCGGCAGGTTCGACTATCACGTGGGCGGCCGCATCGCCTATGACGGCCTGGAGTTCGATCCCGATGGCGACCGCGCGCTCGGCTTCAACAACACGGCGCTGCTGAGCAACGGCAAGGAAATCCCCGCCAATCTGGACGGGTCCTTCGGCCTCGACCTGGGGGAAAGCGGACGGCTGCGGCTGACCGGGACCTATGGCTATGTCGACTTCACCGAGCGGTACGCGATCGAACCCGGCATCTATCGTGGAAGCTACGGCTCGCTCGCCCTGGATCCGGAAGGGGATCAGTCCTTCCGGCGCTCCCGCACGCTCAACCTGACCTACGAGAACGACGACATCGCCGAGAGCGCCCTCAAGCTCGAGGTCTTCACCAGCAAGACCTACACCGAGGTCCATTCCACGTCCGAAGGCACTCATTTCCGGGACGAACAGACCAACGAGTATTATGGCCTGCGCTCGGCGGTCACGACGCCGCTGGCGTTCATGACGGATGGATCCGCCGTCAGCTATGGCCTGGACATCCTGCGCAACCGGTACTTCCGCCCCAACTTCAACGCCGACACGGGCACGATCAGCACCTTCTTCTCTCCGGACGTGACGCTCGACAGCTACGCGCCCTATGCCCAGCTCGAGGTTCCCGTGGGCGATTTCCGCCTGAGCGGCGGCATCCGGCACGAGGAATATCGCGGCCATGTCGAGACCGCGCAGGGATCGGGCGGCATAACGGGAGGAGACATCAGGGACTTCGGCCTGACCCTTTACAACGCGGGCGTCGTCTACGGCCTGAACGAGACGATGGAGCTCTACACGACCCTCTCGCAGGGCGCGGAGATCACGCAGCTCGGCCGCGCGGCGCGCGGCGCAAGAAGTGCCGAGCTGATCGACCCGCAGCCCGCGAAGTCGAACCAGTACGAGTTTGGCCTGCGCGGCGACGGAACCGACCTGCGCTGGGGCATTGCGGCCTTCTACACGGAATCCGACCTGCTGAGCGCGCTGCAGTGCGACGGCATCAATCCCTGCACGCCGTTGCGCGAGCCCCGGGAGTTCTGGGGCCTGGAGGGCAATGCCGACTGGCGGAGCGACGAGCAGTGGAGCGTCGGCGGGGTCCTGACCTGGCAGGACGGCGTCCGCGAGACGAGCACCGGCGACAAGCGCCGTATCGGCAGCCGCGACGTCTCGCCGTTGCTGCTGACGGCCTATGCGGACTACAGCCCCTACGCCTGGTGGCGGAACCGGCTGCAGGTCAGCTATCGCGGCACGCGCGATCCCTTCGGCGTCAGCACCGCCTTTGACGAGGGCCGGGTCGACGACCTCCTTCTCGTCAATGTCTCGGCCGGGTTCGATATCGGTCCCGGCGAGCTCCAGGTCGGTGTCCGGAACCTGTTCAACACGGAATACACCTCGATCCAGGCGGAAGCCGGCAACAACGAGTTCCTCTGGCTGCCCGAGCAGGGCATGCGGGTCTTCGCCTCCTACTCCGTGAAATGGTGACCTGGGCCCGATGCGCTGCGTCTCAGGACAGGCAGTCGCCGACCGCGAGGGGCCCTCGGCCGACGGCCGGCGCGCGCGGCGCCCCCCGAAGCGTCGCCGCCCGCTCCCCTTCCTGATCCACAGCCTGCTCGGCCTCAAGCTCTGCCTGTTCACCTTGTTCGTCTGCGCCACCGGCACCGTCGCGGTGGTCAGCGACGATGTCGAATGGCTGTTCCAGCCCATGGTCCGGGCGAGCGCCACGGACCGGACCGTCGGCTGGGGCAGCCGCTATGCGGCCGTACGTGAGGCGCGTCCGGACCACACGATCGACTTCGCGGTGGTCGGAGAGGAACCCTATCTTGCGACCCGGTTCCTCACGACCAACCCGGCCGGCGAGACACGGATCGTCTATGTCGATCCCGCGACCGGCCGGGTGACCGGCGAGTCCGGCTGGATCACCTTTCCGTCGGTCGTGCGGGCCCTGCACTACTACCTGTTCTTGCCCGGAGACTGGGGCTTCTACGCCGTCACGGCGCTGGGCTTCGTCCTCACGGGATCGCTGATCAGCGGCCTGCTGACCTACAAGAAGTTCTGGCGCGGCCTTCTCAGGATGCCGCGGATGGGGCGCGGGTCGCGGGTCCTCTGGGGAGACCTGCACCGGCAGGTCGGGCTGTGGTCCGCCTGGTTCGTCTTCCTGATCGCAATGACCAGCCTGTGGTATCTCGGGGAACGCCTTCTCGCGCGCACCGGCCTAGATTTCGAGACGCCACGCACGATCATCGGGGCCGCGGCACTCGACGCGCTCGGCCCCGAGCCTCCACGGCATCGCCCGCTCGACGCCCTGGTCGACGTCGCCATGGCAGGCCTGCCCGACCTGGAGTTGCGGGAGATCTGGTTTCCCGCCCGTCCAGAAGAACCGCTTTTCCTGCGCGGTCAGGCGACAGCCTGGCTGGTCCGCGATCGCACGAACGGCGTCGAGCTGAATCCCTACACGGGCGAGGTTCTCGCGGTGCATCGCGCCGAGGCGATGCCGACCGTGGAGCGCTGGGTCCACACCGCCGACCCTCTCCACTTCGGTGACTTCGGCGGCCTCGCGTCCAAACTCGTATGGGTCGCCTTCGGCCTGGCGATGAGCTTCTCCACCGCAAGCGGCGCCGTGATCTTCCTCAAGCGTACGACACAGGCCGTCCATCCGCACGCTCTCGGCCCTGGACCGGGCACCGGTCGTTGCGGAGGGCGCCTCAGGTTTCTCGGACGGTGGAAATGGCCCAACCTCGTCGTGATCACGCTCGTGCCGGCCGCAGCCTATGCCATGCACTGGGCGCCGAGCTTCGCGCCGCAGCCAGCGGACAGCCTCATCCTAGGTCCCTCGCCGATCGGTCCCTGGCAGACGACGGTGCGGGCGGGCACGCCCTGGCCGCCGGTGCCTGGAGGGACGACCACTTGGTCCGTTCGGTTCTGCGACGGCTGCTATTGGGAGATCCGTTCCGCCGGACTCGGTATTAGCGGGCCGGACCTGCCGCCATCCCAACTCGCCCCGCTCGTCGGCGGCGCGAACACCGCATCGGCCCGCGTGCCCGTCCCCGAGATGCGCCCCGGCGAGATACCGCACCTGTGGCTCAACGTGGTCGGATGGGACGGCAGGAGCCATGCCGTCTCCTGGGCCTTGCCGCGCTAACCCGCCCCGGCATCCGGCGCGAGGCCTCCTCCGGGGGCGCCGCGAGAGGGAGTTTCTCGTTCGAAGGAGGTGTCGGCAGGTTTTACGCCGCAACGCCTCCGGAGCCGGAACATCGCCGTTCCGCGCCGCTGGTCCGATTGTTGCGTTGCCTCCGCCGCCTCGCATGGGAGCCCCCCGACGTGGCGCACAAGCAGCAACATGGGAGTTCAGGGAATGAAAGCGCCCATTGCCTTCATGCTCGCGACCCTCGCCGCATCCGGCGCGCAGGCCGCGATCATTGACCAGCAGCAGCTCGAAGCGGACAGCAGCTACCGGTTCGGCGAGACGGTGCAATGGCACCAGCTCGCCCAGAGCTTCACCAGCGGCGTCGACGGGACGCTGACCGGGCTCTCGCTGCGGCTCGGCCGGCAGGCCGGAACGGGCACCGACGGGACGGTGAGGATCGAGATCCGTGACACGGAATACGGCCCGGCCTCCTATGGGACCGGCTATTCCTACACCCAGACTCCGGGCTCTCCGGACATCCCCCCTGCCGGCGGGCAGATTCTCGCCAGCCTGACCCTGTCCGCCGCGGATCTGGCGGATATCGATCCTACGCAGGGCCAGATAGCATCCTTCACCACGCTGCTGATGCTGCCAAATCCGGTCGAGATCCTGAGCGGCGTGACCTATTCGATCCTGGTCGAAGGGTTCGGCACCACGACGTTCCTGTGGTCGCAGCAAAGGTCGGGGACCTACGCCGGCGGTGAAGGCTTCGCCCGAGTCGACGACGGCTATGGCTGGAGCTTCACCGGCACGTCCCCCGGCCGCGGGGACTTCGCCTTCTCGACCCAGGCCGTCCCCTCGGAGCCGCCCGGTCAGGTCCCGGAGCCGGCGACCGCCGGCCTGCTCGGAGTCGCGCTTGCGGGGATCGCGGGGCTGCGCCGCCGGAACGCAGGTCGCTGACCGGAGATCGACTTCATCCCGGAGGACGGAGATTTCCCGTCCTTCGGGGTCCTTCCGTCCCTCCCGGCGAACCGCTTGGGTCAGCCCGGGATCTGAGATCCGCCGCTAAACGGCCCGGAAGGTCGTTTCCTCCTCGACCGAGGCGATGCCCTCGACCGCCCGCACCTTGCCGAGGTTCTCCGTCGCCACCTCCCCCGCGATGACGCGGGACAGCGGGAAGACCTCGGCCACGGTCATGCCTGCCGACTTCAGGTTCCGGGCGACCGTCTCGATCTGGTCGCAGAACTGATCCTCGACCGTGATCAGCACATTCAAGGGCGGCTCCGCCTGCCCGCTCTTCGAAGACATGTCATCCCTCATCCGAGCCTGACCGACCTTGGAACCAAGCCCACCGCATTTTGGTTCGGTCCATTCTCTCCGAGCTACGCCTGCACCAGCCCGGCGCCGACATCGCGGACCGGCTGGGACAGTGGACGCGCGCGCGAGGTCAGCAGACGCCACAGCTCCGCTGCGGTGAGGCTCGGGTTCTCCTGCCTCAGCAGGGCCGCGATGCCTGCCACATGCGGCGTGGCCATGCTCGTTCCCGCGATCGTATCATATTGGGCCGCCCATTGCCGGAAGAAGGGGGGCTGGGGAGTCGGCGCAGGATCCGGCGCGCTCGAGTAAACGGCGACCCCGGGCCCCGAGATGTCGACCCGCCCGTCGGCATTGACCGATCCGTTCGAGAAATTGGCGGGTCTCAGGCCCCGATCGACCGCCGCGACGGCCATGATCGACGGGCAGTTCGCCGGGCTGCCGACGGGCCGGATGATGTTCTGGCTCCGATCGCTGTCATTGCCGGCGGCGGCAATGATCAGCGTGTTGCGCCGCATCGCCTCGCGAGCGGGGGTCTCGAAGGCGTTGAGAAAGCTCTGGCCCGGCTCTACGCGACCGCCGAGCGACATCGAGACGATATGGCAGCCATTCGTGATCGCCCACTCGATGCCGGCAAGGGTCGAGCGGCCGAGGCTCGAGCCCTGGTCGGACAGGACTTTGCCGACGTAGATCTCCGCCTCATGCGCGATCCCGTAACGCGGCCCCTTGGCAGGGCTCCGTGCGCCGCATGCGGTTCCGATGCAGTGCGTGCCGTGGCCGTTGTCATCCTGGACCTGCTGGCCGGGGATGAATGACTGCCCGACGATCTGGCGTCCGCGAAAGTCCGGATGGTCGAGGTCCAATCCCGTGTCGAGGACTGCCACGCGAACGCCGCGGCCGCTGCTTCTGGATTCGAGAGCCCTGCTCGCGATCAGGCCCCACGTCGCCTCGTTGGTGTCCTGGAACATGTCGGCCGCAGCCGCTCCCAGGTCGGAGCGCAGGGGTCCGACCAGACCGTCGCAGAGATGGTTCACGGCATCCCTGTAGCCCTGCAGATAGGCGACGACGTCGGCCGGCAGATTGCCGGCGAACGCAAAGAACACGGGTTCGGGTTCCACCGTCGCGATGGCGCCGTCCTGCGTCACCACCGCCGCCACGGCGGATTCCTGGTCGGTGTCGAGATCTGCGACGGCAACGCCCAGGCTGTTGAAGACGGTCATGCCCGCCTGGCGCGTCTGGGCGAGATCGACCGCTCCACCGGCAAAATCGGCGGCGAAGGCGACGTTCCTGACGCCGGCGGCGTCCTGCAGGCGCGCGACAGCGGCCTCCACTGCGTCGGGCCTGAAGGTGATCAGCGTGCCCGGGATCAGAGGCGGCGGAGACGCTGCCGTTTCCTGGCCGGGATTGCCCTCGGAGCGCCTCGATCTGCCGCGTGCCATGGCTCGTCCAACCCGGTTCGTGGTTCACCGCCGCCGACTGAACGGACCGATGATGCCTGCTCCCCCGATGCAGAGATCTTCCCCGACCCAGGCCGCTCAATCAGAGATTATGTTTCCAGCCTATGCCCGCATCCTTTGCAGTCCAATCGTCCCTACGACATAGCCTCGGGACAGGGGCGCTGCGATTGGAGCGGCCGGCGGACGGCGGGCAGCGTCGGGGTGCCGAGCGCCAGCGACATCGCGCTGGCGCTCATGCGGAACGATCGATCGGGTGCTTGAGCGCCCATTCGGCTCAGCGCTCTGGGATCGCCATGCAGGGCGTCACCGCAGCTCGACGACGATCTCGAGATACTCGCTCGGCACGACCACCGTGCCGTCGCCCGAGCGGTTGTAGCGGTCGATCAATGCCACGAGATCACCGAAGAGGGCAGCCTGCGCCGCCGGGTCGAGGGCAGCGAAGGTCTTGAGCACCGGCCCGTAGTAGCTCCTGAAGACGTCGAGCATGTGCTCGGGGCTGCGATAGCGGAACACGAACTCGCGGGATCCCGTCCGGATCATGGCGGCCCGGGCGCCGAACAGATCGGAAATGTGCTCGCGGGTCCCCCACAGAGCCGGCGACTTCACCCCCGCCGGGGGCGGCATGTGCCTTCCGATCGTCTTGAAGAGTTGGCCGATGAACCCCTCCGGCGTCCAGTTCGCGAGCCCAATCCTCCCCCCTGACCGGCACACGCGGGTCAGCTCGCCGGCAGCACGCGGCTGGTCGGGCGTGAACATCACGCCGAAGGTCGAGACGACGGCATCGAAGGCGCCATCCGCGAAAGGAAGCTCCTCGGCGTCCGCCTCGCGGAACTCGATCCTCAGCCGCTCGGCGGCGGCGCGCGCGCGGCCCCGCTCGAGCAGCTCCGGCACGTAGTCCGTCGACACGACCTCGCACCACCGCCGTGCCGCCGCAAGGGAGGCGTTGCCGTTTCCCGCCGCGACGTCGAGCACCCGCTGGCCCGCGCGCAGATCAAGGGCCTCGCACAGTGTTTCCCCCACGATCTGCAGCGTCGTGCCGACGACAGCGTAGTCACCCGAGGCCCAGGCGCCGTGCTGGCGGGCCTTCACGGCGACAAGATCGGGCCCGGGGTCGATCGACGCCGCGACGCCGCCGGGCCGTTGGCTGGTGAGACCTGCGTCCATTTCTGCCTTCCTTCTCCGCTTGAACGATGGCTTGCGAGGGGCTCTGCCCCTACGATCTGTGCGGGAGGTCCGGATCCGCCGGACGCGCACCGCATGTTTCCGACGATAGCGGCGGGGCATGGAGGAGAGCGTGGGGCAGGACGTGGAAACGGCCGTGGAAACCGAACGGCCTGCCCGGCGCGCCGGGACGGGTGGCCTGGATCTGCGGCTTCTCGGTCCTCTCGCGCTCGGCCGGGACGGCGTTCCCGTGGCGCTCCCGGCATCACGCAAGGTGCGTGCCCTGATCGCCTATCTGGGGCTGAGCCAGGGCCCCGTCAGCCGCAGCCACCTTTGCGAACTGCTCTGGGAGATCCCTAACGACCCACGAGGCGAGCTGCGGTGGTGCCTCAGCAAGCTCAGGAGCGTCCTGAACGGACCGGACCGCGAAAGGGTCGAGACCAGTGGCGACACGGTGAGGCTCGACCTCTCCGGCTGCTTCGTCGACGTGCTCGAGGTCGACGCGGCCGCGCGCGCGGGCCTCGAAACGCTTGGAGCGACGCGTCTGCGCACGCTCGCCCGGCTGTTCGCGGGCGATTTCCTGGAGGGGCTCGAGATCGACCGCAGCCCGGCCTTCGAGACCTGGCTCGCTGCGCAGCGGCGGCGGCTGCGGGCCTGCCACGCATCCATCCTAGAGCGCCTCGTCGCATGCCTGCCGCAAGGCTCCGACGAGGCGCTCGGCTGCCTGGACAGGTGGCTGCAGCTGGCGCCTTTCGACATGCGCGTGCACGAGGCGCTCCTGAATGCGCTCGCACTGCGCGGAAGGATCCGGGAGGGCGAGGAACACGTGGCGGCAACGGCCCGTCACTTCGACGCCGAGGGCATTCCCGCCGCTGCCCTCCGCGCAGCTTGGCGGTCGGCCCGGAGCCGGGACTGCGGGCACCGCGCGGCGGCCGTGCCCACGCGCGAGGCGAGCCCGCAAGCCGAAGGCGCCGGCGCTCCGACCCGTCGGGCATCCGTCGCAGTGATGCCGTTCCTGGACCGGACGGCTGGCGGGATCCGGGGCGGCCTGGCCGACGGACTCGTCCACGACGTCATCACCAGGCTTGCCAGGCTGCGCAGCGTCTGCGTCATTGCGCGCGGCTCGGTCTTCGCGCTCGACGAGAGAGGCGTCGCTCCGGAAGAAGCGGGCCGGCTCCTCAAGGTGGATTATGTCGCGAGCGGCTGGCTGCGCTGCCAGGGCGAGCGCGCTTCCATCGGCATCGAGCTCACCGAGACGGCGACCTCCCGGATCGTCTGGGCCGAGGTTTTCGAAGGGCTGACCCAGGACTCGCTTCTCATCCTTGACGATATCGGCGACAGGATCGTGGCCTCGGTCGCCGGCGAGATCGAGACCGCCGAGCGGAACCGGGCGATCCTGAAGCCTCCCGACTCCCTGGACGCCTGGGAGGCCTATCACCGCGGCCTCTGGCACGCCTACCGGTTCAACCGCCTGGACAACGAGCTCGCGCAGCACTTCTTCGGCCTGGCAGTCCGCCTCGACCGCACCTTCGCACGGGCTCATGCCGGCCTTTCCTTCACCCACTTCCAGAGCGCCTTCCTGGACTGGGGGGAGCGGGACCGGGAGATCGACAGGGCCTTCGCAGCCGCTGGACAGAGCATGATGGCCGACGATCGCGATCCCGCGGCCCATTGGGCCATGGGGCGCGCGCTCTGGCTGCGCGGCCGGCAGGACCAGTCGGTCGCGGAGCTGGAGACCGCGGTCGAGCTCAGCCCGAACTTCGCCCTGGGCCACTACACGCTCGCCTTCGTGCACTCGCAGTCCGGCGATCCCCGGACCGCGATCCAGGCTTCCGACCTTTCGCGGCGCCTGAGCCCCTTCGACCCGCTCCTGTTCGGGATGTTCGGTTCGCGGGCGATGGCCCATGTCCGCCTCGGGCAATTCGACGAAGCCGCGGATTGGGCGCTGAAGGCGGCCGGGCGCCCCAATGCCCACGTCCACATCCTCGCCATCGCCGCAAATTGCCTTGCCCTCGCCGGCCGCATCGAGGAGGCGCAGGCCTTCGGACGCGCCATCCGGAGGAGCGTCCCGGCCTATCGGATAGACGATTTCCTGGCGGCGTTTCGCTTCCCGCCGGAGGTGGAGGCCCTGTTCAGATCCGCTCCCGGGCGTTGCGGCCTCGACTAGCCCGGCTGTTCACGTCGGATGACATGAGGCGCCTTCGCATCGCCAGGCACGAGATTCCGCGTCCGCTCCAGACGTCTCCCCTTCCCGCCCTGCCCGGGCCAGACTGATGTAGGCCCCTTCCGTCGATCGGCACAGAATCTCGACGGTGTCCCTGCGGATCCCGACAATGCGGTCGTGCATAGCATCATCCAACCTGCGAAAACGCTTTCGGAACGCTCGCAGACCCAGCCAGGGCCGCCCAGAGCAACACGCTGCCGTCATTCCCAGGCGACCAAGAGCCTGACTTCGCCCTTCGTTCCCTTGACCGAAACGCCGACGAAGCCAAATCTTCAAGGCGTCTTTGCGAGGGGTTCCGCATGCGTTCACCGCATTCCGCCTCCTTCTTCAGCTTCAACGACCGTCTTCGGAGGATTCCGGGGCGCCGCTGACGCTTGGGCGTAGACGCAGCCGACGAAGCCCTCCGGAGCCCCCGGAGGGCTTCGTCGTTTCAGGGCCACATGACTGGCCCGCCACCGCGGCGCGACGCGCCGCCCCAAGGAGAAAGGCTTAGACACATGGGGTTCGCACGCTAACCAAGGACGAGCTCGACCGCGCGCTGGCGCTACGGGACCTGTCCGATCCCGCCTGCGGGGACCACGCCGTGGGCTTGGTCGTCGACCGCATCGCCACATCGCTTGGGACGCTCTGGGGCATCTCTCCGGAGATCCACCGGCCATCCCCCGTGGTCCCAATCGTGGACAACTACGACCGGCTGCTCTATCCCGCCGACGCCCCGGCTCGGTCGGACCGCTACGCCCGCTATCTCGGCGACGGGCTGATGCTCCGCACGCACACGACCGCCGCAATCCCGCCGCTGCTCTCCAGCATCACGGGCCCGGATGGCGCATCCATGGAACGGTTGCTGCTCTGCCCGGGCTTGGTCTACCGGCGCGACTGCGTCGATCGCACCCATGTCGGCGAACCGCACCAGCTCGACGTCTGGCGCATCACCAACGGCCCGCGCCTGGGACTGGAGGACCTGGTGGGCATGGTGCGCACCGTCCTCGAGGCCATCTTTTCGGGAGCGCGCTGGCGCGCAGCCGCGACGTCCCATCCCTACACGGATGAGGGCCTCGAGATCGAGGCCGAGTTCGGCGGACGCTGGGTCGAGATCCTGGAATGCGGCCTGGCGAGCCAAGCCCTTCTGTCGCGCTGCGGCCTGGATCCGGGACGCTGGTCGGGACTTGCCCTGGGCCTTGGCCTCGACCGCGCCGTGATGCTGGCCAAGCGGATCGACGATATCCGCCTCCTGCGGGCCGAGGACCCGCGCATCGCGTCCCAGATGCGCGACCTCGCGTCCAACCGTCCGGTCTCTCGCCAGCAGGCCTCGACGCGGGACCTGTCGGTCGCGGCCCCCGCCGGGATGGACGACGAGGAGGCTGGGGACCGGATCCGCGCAATGCTCGGCGTGCGGGCCGATCTCGTCGAGGAAGTCAGGATCGTCGCGCGCCACGCCGCGAGGGATGTGCCCCCACAAGCAGCGGCCCGCCTGGGCCTGCGCGGAAACCAGGAGAACCTGCTCGTCCGCGTTGTGGTGCGTGCTCCCGACCGTCCGGTCTCCCGGGCCGAGGCCGCGGAGATCCAACGTCTCGCGTACCAGGCGCTCCACAGCGGGGAAGCGCCCGGCTACATGGCGTGACCAACGGAAAGGCGGCGTCCACAACGGTGGACGCCGCCGCTCGGTCGGGATCAGCCCTCGCGATCCTGTCCGATCACAGCAAAGGCACCCGGGCCATCTTGCCTGGAACTATGCGGACACCGTGGCCACAGCTCGCGGTGCGGCGCGCCTGAGACCGATGAACTGCGCCTCAGCCAGGGCGAGGACGGCGGCCGCCTGGAACAAGACGAAGGTATAGCCGAGAGCAGTCGGGGCGACCCAGTTGGTCAGCAACAGGGCGGCGCTCTCGAAGACCCAGGCGGCGTTGACTGCCACCACTGTCCAAGCAAATCCCCGGGAGATTGTCGCGCGGGTCCCGAGCCAGGCCACCCCCGCGGCGAAGGGCAGGAGAACAAGACCGGCGGAGCGCAGAAGGTTCTCCGGCAGGCCGAGCAGGTCGGTGAGGGTGCCCGCACCTGCGGCCATCAGCAGACCGGTTGCGCCGCTTGCGGCGGCATCGGCGAGCAGCGCAATGCGCAGGAGGGAGGCGGAGCGAAGCAGGCTCATCATTGGATCGTCCTCTCGGTTCGTGTTGAGGCGATGATCGACCTGCTCGGCACCGGAATCGATTACGTGCCAGGTAACGCGCTCACGTTTCCCGAGCGCTGACCTCGGTGACAATCGTCCCGGACCAGTTGTCACGACCGGGTCTCTGCGCAGTGGATCCTGCAGCGTATCTTCGTCCCGCCGCTTCGGCCCATCCAACGACTACGTTTCGGCTTGCGTTCATGACTCATCGGGCGAGATGCTGTCCGCGGGATCGTCTGACGGATGAAGAAGCGACTCGAAATAATCGTCGGCGCCGCAATCGGCCTCGGCATGACAGCGCGGGCCGCCGCTGACGGCGGAGCTGATTTCCTGCTCGCACTCAGCGCCGGCCGTCTTCGCGTGATGGGCGCCCCTTCTCTGGCAGCCCTATTGCCAATCCGCGACAACAACAGCTTCACCGACGAATTCGCGCGCCAGGAGATCCTGGACCGTGTGTCCATCCCCGTCTTTTTCGGTGCAGCCGCCTGCGACCCGCGCCTGTCGATCGAGGCGCTGCTGACACGCGTTCGCGATGCCGGCTATTTCGGAATCGCCAATTTTCCGACTGCCATCCACCACGACGGCGCATTCCGCGCCGCCCTGGAGGACGCGGGCCTCGGCTTCGGGCGCGAGATCGAGATGCTCCGCGCGGCACCGGCCTTCGGCTTGGCAACCCTGGGCTACGCCAGGACCCGCGCAGAGGTGGATGCACTGATCGAGGCCGGCGTGGAGCGGCTCTGCCTGAATTTCGGCTGGAACTCCGGGGGCAGCCAGGGCGTGCCGAGCGGTGTGCCACTGGACCAGGCGGCGGAGCGCGCACGCCGCACCTTCGCCAGGGTTCGACGCAAGGCACGAGGTGTGCTCTGCTTCGTCGAGGGCGGCCCGATCATCGATCCGCGCCACCTGATGAGCGTCTGCGACGCGTCGCGCGCAGACGGATACGTGGGCGGCTCGACCCTCGACCGGTTGCCGCTCGAGATGTCCGTCATGCAGACCACCTCGGCGTTCAAGACGGCGGGCCTGCTGCGCGACGCGCCGGGCCCCGAGGCCGCCCGCATCCCCGGTCTGGTGGGGCGTTCACCGGCAGCCGGACAACTCGCCGCGCGCGTGGCGCGGCTGGCCGCCACCGACCTGCCCATCCTCGTCGAGGGAGAGCCGGGCGCCGGGCGCACGACGGTCGCCCGCGCCATCCACCAGGCGAGCGGGCGCACAGGCCCGACAACCATCCTCGACGCCCGGGAGGACATCGCGGCTCGCCTGTTCGGCGAAGGAGGGCCTGGAGCGCTGCTGGCAATGCGGCACGGCACGCTTGTCATCGAGAACGCCGATGCCCTGCCGCCAACGCTGCGCGCCCGCCTCGCGGACTGGATCGAACGCGGCACCTTCGACCGTTTCGCCAAGGCGAGTGACCGCATGCCACGTACGAGGCTGGTGCTGACGCATCCGCCGGGCGGGGAGGCGACGGCGCGGTCGCTTTCAGCCCAGCGGCTGACGGTGCCGCCGCTGCGCGACCGCCTCGAGGATCTGCCACTGCTGGCACGCGTGATGCTGCGTGGTGCGCAGCGCGGCGCCGCCGAGCTCGAACCGGCTGCACTGCGGCTCCTGATGGCGCGCAGCTGGCCGGGCAATCTCCGGGAGCTGGCGGAAGTGCTGCGCCGCGCCGTGACCGAGTCGAGTGGCGGGCGCATCACCTTGGCCCGGCTGGAGGCCCAGCTTGGCCCGGCCAACGCCGCCGCCCCGTCACCGCCCGAGGACGAACGCGCCTGGATCCTCGATGCGCTGCGCCGCAACCGCTTCCGCCGCGGCGAGACAGCGGCCTTCCTGGGCATTGCGCGCAAGACACTCTACAACCGCATGCGGCGCCTGGGACTCGATCCCTGAGCTCAGGAGGCGGCAGGTCGCCAGCCCAGGGGCTCGCCGCCCTCGACCGCCACATGCCCGGCGAGCTCCGTCCACAATGCCGCCGCATCTCCGGGCGAGGACAGACCCGGATGGATCAGGATGCGCCGCAGGCCGAGGGTAAGAGCCGCTTCCGCCGCCCGGAGCGACATCACGCAAGCCACCGGCGCGAAGCCGCGCTCGCGGAACTGCAGCAGCACGCGAAACTCCGCCTCCGCGCGATAGCCGACGGATGCCATAGCTGCGGCGGTTTCGCCCTCGTAGCACTGCACGGTCGGGTAGTTCACCACCTCGTCGATGCCGGCGCCGTGCAACGTCTTTGCCATGTCGGCGACACGCAGGAAAGGATCACAGGCGAAGATCCCGACGATCGGCGGTGAGCTTCTAAAGGGGCGCCGGGACTCCAGCGCGGCACGCAGCGCGCCGTTGACGTCAAGCACCGGCAGCATCGCCACCAGCGGCCACCTCGCCGCGGGAAATGGGGCGAGGGCGGGAAGGAAGACCGCGCGCTTTCGCCGCGTCGGCCGCAGCCCGTCCACGGCGGCACAAGGTTGGAGCATCGCATGGCTTGGCTGCATTGCCCAATTTTACCCATTGAGGCCAGCCAAACCACCTTTTAGGCGCCGGCACCGCTCCGTTACCGTCATTGCCAACAATCGGCGGGACAACGCCGCGACAAACGGGGGGACGGGCCGGCGCATGGATCTTGCTGCCACCATCGTGCTGAACGGGCTGACGCTGGCCGCGCTCTACTTCATCGTGGCGAGCGGCTTCTCGCTCATCTTCGGACTCATGCGCGTCGTGAACATGGCGCATGGCGCGATGTACATGGTGGCCGGCTATGTCGGCTATTCCGTATTCGAGCCACTCTACGACCGCGGCGCCTGGTACGCCTGGTATGCCGGCCTCGGCGTCGGCGTCGCCTTCGCGGCCGCCTTCGGCGCGCTGGTGCAGAAGCTGCTGCTCGGCTGGATGCAGGGGCAGGAGTTGCGGCAGGCGCTCGTCACCATTGGCCTCTCGATCATCGTGGCAGACCAGCTGCTGGCGGTCTATGGCGGCACGCCGCGGCAGTTCTTCGCGCCCGACGCAATCTTCGGCTCGACCCAGGTGCCCGGCATCGGCGGCTACCCGACTTTCCGCCTGGTGCAGATCGGTATCGCGGTGGCGGTCGGCCTCGGGCTCTGGCTCGTGCTGAACCGCACGAAGCTAGGCATGATGATCCGCGCCGGGGTGGACGACAGACAGATGCTCGGGGCGTGCGGCGTAAACGTGCCGCTCGTGGGTGTAGCGGTTTTTTCGCTTGGCGCCGCGCTGGCGGGGCTCGGCGGCGTGATTGGCGCCACGGCGCAACCTCTGGCGCAGGGCGCTGACGGGCGCTTCCTGCTGATCTCGCTCGTCGTCGTGATCGTCGGCGGCATGGGCAGCGTGACGGGCACCGCGCTGGGGGCCGTGCTTATCGGGCTGGCAGAACAGATCGGCCAGGCGATGTTCCCGACCTATTCGGTCATCCTGACCTTCGTCATCATGGTCGCCGTGTTGGCGCTGCGCCCACAGGGGA
Organism: Arenibaculum pallidiluteum; assembly: GCF_017355985.1. GTDB lineage: Bacteria > Pseudomonadota > Alphaproteobacteria > Azospirillales > Azospirillaceae > Arenibaculum > Arenibaculum pallidiluteum. The sequence continues at coordinate 108,998 of NZ_JAFIQU010000010.1, read as the reverse complement.
TGCTGGGCCGTGCGTAGCGCCGCCGCGACCTGGTCGCTCCTGGGCGTGCTGGCGCTGCTGGCACTGCCCTGGCTTCTCGCGCAGGTCCTGCCGGCCGGCCAGGCGCAGTTCTGGACCGCAAACATCCTGGGGCGGGCGATCGTCTTCGGCATCATCGCCATGTCGCTCACCTTCCTGGCGACCTACGGCGGATTCGTGTCGCTGGCCCAGATGATGATCGCGGGCGTCGCCGGCTACGTACTGGCCATCTTCGTCGACGGCGCCGTGCCGCGCATTGTCGGTGGCCTCGGCTATAGCCTCGCGGTTCCGCTCGGTCTGGTGGCGGCGACCGCCATGGGGCTGCTGGTGGGGGCGATCAGCGTACGGACCCGGGACATCTACCTGCTGATGATCACGCTCGCGCTGGCGATGGGCGTGTTCCGCTTCGTCGAGACGAACATCGCCTGGTTCAACGGCTACGAGGGCATTCGCAACGTGGTCGGCCCCGCGATGCCCGGCTTTGACGTCCGGGATCCTATGGTCTTCTACCACGTGGCCCTGGGCACCGCGGCGTTGCTCTACTTCGGCGTCCTCTATCTGGTCCGCTCGCCCTTTGGACTGGTGCTGCAGGGAATCCGCGACAACCCGCGCCGCGTTGCCGCACTGGGCTACTCGGTGGCGCTGCACCGGATCGCCGCCTTCGGCGTGGCGGGCTTCATCGCCGGGTGCGGCGGCACGCTCTCCACCATCTACAACATCGGCATCTCGCCGGGCACCATCGGGCTAGGTGCCACGGTGAACGTCCTGATCATGAGCGTGATCGGCGGTTTGGGGCATCCTGTCGGCGCCTTCATTGGTTCGCTGATCTTCACCGTCTTCGACACCTTCGCCGCCACGATCTACGACCGCGACCGCTTCAACACGCTCATTGGCCTCGTCTTCCTCGTGATCGTGCTGGTCTCGCCGGACGGAGCGATCGGCATCGGGGCGCGGCTGCGCCGTCTGCTCGCCGCGGGACGGCGATGACCCCAGCGCGTCCGCGGGACCGATCGGTGCCGCGGACAAAGAGAACGGACAAGAAGCCAGCAAAGGAGGAAACGCCATGACCATCAAGATCTCCCGCCGCGTGATGCTGCTCGGCAGCGCCGGCCTCGCCGCCGGTGGGCTCGCCGCAGGCCGGATAGCCGCCCCCGCCATCGCGCAGAACGCGCCCATACGTCTGGGCGGCCTGACCACGCTCGAGGGCCCCTTCGCGACCGGCGGGCAGGACGCCTACCGATGCATCCAGATGGAGCTCGAGCGCATCAACCACACGGTCGGCGGCCGGAAGATCGAGTTTGTCCGGGAGAGCTCCAATGCGCAGGCGGATGTGGCGCTCGCCCGCGCGCGCAAGCTGGTCGAGCAGGACAATGTCGACATCATACTCGGCCCTCTGTCGGGTGCCGAGGGCATCGCGCTGCGCGACTATTCGCGCACGCTGAGCGGTAAGACCATCGTCAACGGCTCGTCGGGCGCTTCGGACACCACGCTGCGGAATCCCTCGCCCAACTTCTTCCGCTTCTCCACCGACGGCACCCAGTGGATGGCAGGTCTCGGCCGCCACGTGTACCAGACCCTGGGCATTCGCGAGGTGGCGGTCACGGCGGGCGACTATGCCTTCCCTTACGCTCAGGTCTTCGGCTTCAACCTCGAATTCTGCCGTCTCGGCGGGCGCGCGACGCATTACTGGGCGCCGCTCGGCACCACCGACTTCACCTCGCAGATCGCACAGATCAACCGCTCCAACGCGGGTGCCATCGTCGTGGTGCACGGCGGCACCGACGGCCTAGCTTTCATGACGCAATATGCCCAGGCCGGCGGCAACAAGCCGTTGATTGGCGGCTCCATCATGGCGGATCAGACCATGCTGTCTGCCCGCGGTCCCCATCGCCGCGTGATGATCGGCATGATCTCCGGCGGCCCGATCGCCGACGTGATCGATGATCCCACCTGGCGCGACTTCGTGGAGCGCTACCGTAAGCGCTGGCTGAATGAGGGCGGATTCCAGTCACCGTCCATCCACGGGGTGAACTACACGACCAACCTCTATGGCATCCTGCACGCACTGAAGGCCGTTGACGGCGACCTCTCCAACAACCAAGCAGCCTTTCAGCAGGCGCTCGCCAAGGCGGAGATCACCGCGCCGACCGGCGCCACGGTGAAGCTCGACCACAACCGCCAGGCCATTTCCGACATCTTCCTCAACAGGATTGAGGAGCGGCAGGGCAACGCGCAGGTCGTGGCCTTCGACCGCGCCCGCGCGATAAACCAGACGCTCGGCATGCCAGAGGAGCAGTTCCTGAAACTTGGCGCGCCCTCGCGCGACAACCCCGGCTGCGTCGCCTGACCAGGAGCACGGGGCCGGCGCCAGCGCTGGCCCCACCACCGCAGAACCGCTGGGCATGGCCATGACGGAACCTGCAATCCATCTCCGCGGCGTCAGCCGCCGCTTCGGCGCGCTGCAGGCCGTGCGCGACGTCAATCTCGCCGTGATGCCGGGTGAGCGGCGGGCAGTGCTCGGGCCGAACGGCGCGGGCAAGACGACGTTGTTCAACACCATCTGCGGCGACTTCCCGCCCACCTCTGGCACCATCGCCCTGTTCGGCGCCGACATCACGCGCCTGCGGCCGCACCGGCGCACGCGCCTGGGCATCGGCCGCACCTACCAGACATCGCTCCTGTTCAACGGCCTGACGTTGCTGGAGAACCTGTTCGTTGCCGTGCGCGGCCTGCGCCCGAACCGCTTCTCGTTCCTCCGCCCCGGCCGGGGAGACGACGGTATGGCGAAGGCGCGCGAGCTCGCGGACCGCATGCGCCTCTCGCACCTGCTGGACGCGGAGGTGATGAACCTCAGCCACGGCCAGCGCCGACAGCTCGAGGTCGGGATGGCGCTCGCGGGCGACCCGCGCGTGCTGATGCTGGACGAGCCGGCGGCCGGGTTGTCGCCGGGCGACCGTCCGGAGCTGCTGAACCTGATCCGCGGGCTGCCGCGCACGCTCACTCTGATCCTGATCGAGCACGACATGGACATCGCGCTGCCCGCGGCCGATGTCGTGACGGTGATGAAGGACGGCGAGGTCGTGGTGGAGGCGCCGCCCAACCGGATTGCGGACGACCCAGTGGTGCAGTCCATCTATCTCGGGGGCGTGCACTGATGCTGGAACTCCGCGACCTGCACGTCCGCTTCGGCCGGGCGCACATCCTGCAGGGCGTCTCGCTCTCCGTGGGAAAGCGCCCGCTGGCCATCGTCGGCCGCAACGGAATGGGTAAGACTACGCTCTGCCAGGCGGTCATGGGCCTCGTCTCGATCAGTGAAGGTCGGATAGCCTTGGGCGGGGAGCGAACGGACGGGCTTCCGCCCTTCCGCATCGCCCGGCGTGGGATCGCGCTGGTGCCGCAGGGGCGGCGCACCTTCCCCTCGCTCTCCGTGGACGAGCACCTGCGACTGGTGGCAACGCGCGGTGCGCGCTGGACGGTGGAGCGGGTGTACCACACCTTCCCGAGGCTCGCGGAGCGCCGTCGGAACGGCGGCACGGAGCTCTCCGGCGGCGAGCAGCAGATGCTCGCCATCGCCCGCGCTCTCCTCATGAACCCGAAGCTCGTCGTCATGGACGAGCCGAGCGAGGGCCTCGCCCCGGTCATTGTGGATCAGCTGGTCGCGGTGCTGCGCGCCCTGCCGCAGGACGGCATGGGCGTGCTGCTGGTGGAGCAGAACCTGCGCGTCGCGACGGAGGTGGCGGACGAGGTTGCGATCATGGTCACGGGCCGCATCGCCGCAACGATGCCGGCCGGGCAGCTCGCCGCGGACCAAGAGCTGCAGCGCCGCTACCTCGGCGTCTCGGTCGGCGGGCATTGAGAGAGGAGGAAGGGATGGCGAAGGTCTACGTCATCGGCACCATGGACACGAAGGGCGAGGAATTGCGCTTTGCTGCGGCCTGCGTGCGCCGGGCCGGGGCGGAACCGGTGCTGGTCGATGTCGGAACCCGGAACCCCGCTGGCGACGTCGATGTGACCGCAGTGGAGATCGCCTCGCATTGCCCCGAGGGGACCGGTCCCGCGCTCGGACTGGACGACCGCGGCCGGGCGATTGCCGGCATGGCGGCCGGGCTAACACGCTGGCTCGCCGGACGCCGGGACATCGGCGCGGTGCTGGGCCTGGGCGGATCGGGGAACACTGCCCTGGTCACTCATGCCATGCGGGCGCTGCCGGTCGGCACGCCGAAACTGATGGTCAGCACGGTCGCATCGGGCAACGTGGCGCCTTACGTCGGGCCGACCGACATCGCGATGATGTATTCGGTAGTGGACGTGGCCGGCCTCAACGCGATCTCGCGCCGCGTGATCGCCAACGCCGCCCACGCCGCCGCCGGCATGGCGCTTGCGGAGGCGCCGCCGGCGCCCGCGACGGAGAAGCCGGGCATCGGCATGACCATGTTCGGCGTCACCACCGCCTGCGTGACGATGCTCCGCGAGGCGCTCGATCCGACCCACGAATGCTACGTCTTCCACGCCACGGGCGCAGGTGGCCGAAGCATGGAGAAGCTCGCGGATTCCGGCCTGGTCGCCGCGGTGATCGACCTGACCACGACCGAGGTGCCGGATTTCCTGGTCGGCGGCGTCTTCCCGTGCGACGCGGACCGCTTCGGCGCGGCGATCCGCACGCGGCTGCCGTATGTCGGCAGCGTCGGCGCGGTGGACATGGTGAATTTCGGCGCGCTGGACACTGTTCCCGAGCGGTTCACAGGCCGCAACCTCTACGTCCACAATTCGCAGGTGACGCTCATGCGCACCACGCCAGACGAGAACGTCGAGATCGCCCACTTCATTGTCGAGCGGCTCAACCGAATGGAAGGGCCAGTGCGCTTCTTGCTGCCGCTCGGCGGCGTCTCGGCCATAGACGCGCCCGGCATGCCCTTCCACGATCCCGCAGCCGATGCGGCGCTTTTCGACACGATCCGAGCCGGCTTCGTCCCCGGGCCGAACCGCCGGCTGGTCGAGGTGCCGGCCGCCATCAACGACCGCGCCTTTGCGGACGCCGTCCTCACCGCCTTCAGGGAGATCGCCTGACCATGCCCCGCTTCACCCGCCAGCAATTGCTGGACCGCTTCAACGCCATGGTCGCGCGCCGAGAGCCGATCATCGGCGGCGGCGCCGGCACCGGGCTCTCCGCAAAATGCGAGGAGGCCGGGGGCATTGACCTGATCGTCATCTACAATTCCGGCCGGTACCGCATGGCTGGCCGGGGCTCGCTCGCTGGGTTGCTCGCCTACGGCAACGCCAATGAGATCGTAAAGGAGATGGCGCGCGAGGTGCTGCCCGTGGTGCGGCACACGCCCGTCATCGCCGGGGTCAACGGCACAGATCCCTTCGCCATCATGGACCACCTGCTGGACGAGCTGAAGGCGCTGGGCTTCGCGGGCGTGCAGAACTTCCCGACCGTGGGCCTGATCGACGGCACTTTCCGCGCCAATCTGGAGGAGACCGGCATGGGCTTTCAGCACGAAATCGACATGATCCGCCTGGCCCATGCGAAGGACATGCTGACGACACCTTATGTCTTCAACGCCGAGGAGGCGGCAGAGATGGCCAGGGCCGGCGCCGACATCCTGGTGCCGCATCTCGGTCTGACCACGGGCGGCGCGATCGGTGCGCAAACCGCACTGAAGCTGGAGGACTGCCCGAAGCTCATCGACGAATGGGCGGAAGCCGCCCGGCGCGTGCGCAAGGACATCATTGTGCTCTGCCACGGCGGGCCGATCGCGACGCCGGAGGATGCCAGCTACATCCTGCGCAACACGACGAACATCAACGGCTTCTACGGCGCCTCCTCCATGGAGAGGTTGCCCACCGAGACTGCGCTGACCGCGCAAACTCGCGCATTCAAGTCCGTTACCTTCTAGGGAGACCCGCCATGGCCCGCGCCTATGCCTCCACCATCCTGGATGCGCCCGTCGACACGGTCTGGTCCGTCGTTCGTGACTTCAACGGCTTGCCGACCTGGCATCCCGGCATCGCCCGATCCGAGATCGAGGACGGGCTCGATTCCGACGTGATCGGCTGCATCCGGCGCTTTTGGCTGCAGGACGGCGCGATGGTGCGGGAGCGGCTGTTGAGCCTCAGCGACCGCGACTACAGCTTCTCCTATAATTTCGAGACGCCAGCCTTTCCGGTGGGAAACTACGCCGCGCGCATGCGGCTGATGCCAGTCACCGATACCGACCGCACCTTCGCCGAGTGGGAGGCTACCTTCGACGAAGCCCCGGCAGACACCGGCAAATATGTGGAGGTCATTTCCAAAGGCGTGTTCCAGGCCGGCTGGGACGCGCTCAAGAAGGCGGTGGCTGGCCGCGCGACAGTCCCGGCCGCCCGGCGTTGGGCGGGTTTCCCTCCGAACAAGGTATGGTGCAGCACCGTCATCGACGGGCCGGTGGAGGCCGTCTGGGACATCATGCGCGATTTCGCGGGAATGGGTTCCTGGCATGCCGCCATCACGAAGATGCACATGATCGGGGGTGTGCGCAGCGACAAGGTGTCGGGCACCCGGGACTTTTACTTCGGCGAAGGCCACCTCCACGAAAAGCTCCTGCATCTCGACGACGCGGAGCGCAGCTTTTCTTATTGCATTGTCAAATGTGACACCCCCTGGATGCACTATGTCAGCGGTCCGCGCCTGTGGCCGGTGACGGACGGGGACCGCACCTTCGGCGTCTGGACGGGCGACTGGGTGGCCTCGCCGCAGGACGACCTGACGCTGATCCCGATGGCGACGAACGATGTCTATCTCAAAGCCTTCCACACGATTGCGGAGCGCTGGTTCGTGCGAAACTGACCGATATGCGGGTCGCCCTCCTCAGGGGCTCCAGGATCCGCCACGCGTCGATGGGCTGGCCGCGATCCGAACACCATTCGCACCAGCGCTCGTGCTGGTCGGAATGCCTCGTCTGCCACGCGCGATCAGGCCGCGACCCTCTTCTCGTCGAAGAGGCCCGCGCCGATGGCGCGCGCGGCCGTCAGCCGGGGACGCCAATCGCCATCGTCCGGGGCCGCGAGCAATTCCGACGTGACCACTCGAGCCCCGCAGAAGTCGAAGATCCCATGGTCGATCTGCGTCCTCATGGCCCAGAAATACCCGTGTCGTGCGTAGGTCCGCAGATCGGCACCGCCGATGGCCACCAAGTGCACGTTCAGCCTCTGGAGCTTCTTGACCAGTCCGGCCTCCGGCGTCTCGTGGTAGGCCCATCCGTTGCTGAAGACGCGGTCGATCCAGCCCTTCAGCAGGGCCGGGAACGACCACCAGTAGACGGGATAGACGAGCACCAGGGCGTCGGCCCGATCGATCCGTGCCTGCTCGACCGCGACGTCGGGCTGGATCGGCGTCTCTTGCTGGTACACGGCCATGTCCATGGCCGAGAAGCGGGGGTCGAACCCCTCCTCGGCAAGATCTGCGATCTCGGCGGTATGGACACCTCCGGCCTCGACGCCGGCCACCAGCTCCGCTGCAACGGAGTGGGTGAGCGAGGCCCTTCGCGGGTGAGCGACGACGATGAGCGCATGCATGGCGAAACTCCCATGGCCGGTTGCCCCGAGCGGGGCCATCTTATATACTGTTGGTAAGTTACGTTTGGTATATAGCGATGTCAAGCGCAGTGAGCGAACCAGCTGATAAGCACCCTCCCGTCCCGTCGCGTCGTCAACGCCTCGCCCGCGGCGATCGGAAGCGACAACTGATCTCGGTGGCTTGGACCATCGTGCAGCAGGAGGGCACGGAAGCCCTTACGCTTGGACGCCTCGCGGAAAAGGCGGGCATCACGAAGCCGGTGGTGTACGGTCACTTCAGCGACCGCAACGGCCTTCTGGCGGCCCTCTATCTTGAGTTCGACGCACTGCAGAACGAGCAGATCGACGAGGCGATCGCGCAGAGCGCCGAAACCCCGGCCGCACGGGCGAAGGTGATCGCCGACGCCTTCGTGGACTGTGTGTTGGCTCAGGGCCGCGAAATACCCGGCGTCATCGCAGCCTTATCGGGCTCTCCCGAACTCGAGCGCGTCCGGCGCGAGTGCGAAGGTGCCTGCCTGGAGAAGTGCCGCAAGGCGCTGGCGCCGGCATCGCCGTCGGGCGGCGTCAGCACTGCGGGGCTGCGTGCGATGCTGGGTGCGGCCGAGGCTCTTTCGGCCGCTGCCGCGGCCAGCGAGTTGAGTGCCGAGGATGCCAAGCGTGAACTGCGAGCGGTGATCCTCGACATGCTGGCGCGGCAAGCCGCGTCCTCGAGAATTTCTGCCGAATAGCCGCTCGCAGACTTCAGCACGCCTGGAAGACACGCCCGCGCAGCGTCAGGACGACACTTGGTTCGGTACTGCCGATCCGCGGTCTGAGTCACATCCCGCCATGGCGTACTGACGAAGCCGCAGCACGGTCGCGGCGATGACCAAGCTGTACTCCGAGGCTCTGTAGCTCATGTTCTCGAACGTGCGGTCGCGGATCTCGCCCTGACCGTGGAAGAAGATGGCGCAGCACGTTCACGCCTTCGCCCTTGTTCAGGCCTGCGCTCGAGCTGCCGCAGCGCACAGCCCCGAGCATTGGGCCGGTCCACCGCCATTGCGCAGCATCACCGGGAGCATCACCGTGCCCGCCTTCAGCAAGGTGGCCAGGTGGAGCAGCGCCGGCCATCGTTCGGTGATCGCGCTGCCGTCGATCCTGTCTCCGACCAGCGGCTCGCGGACCGATTGCTTCAACACCATCTTGACGGGCGCGACCTTTACGGACCCCGAGAGCTGACAAACCCGGTCAGCCGGAACCGACCCGCGATACGCCGCCGACCGCGGATCAAGACGTATCCAGCGATAGGCAGGAGCGCGAGCGCGAAGCCGAGAGAACTCTTTGGAGGATGCACGACAACCATTTCGCGGATGAAGGGCGCCTCGGCTGGCTGAACGAGCCCGATCGAACCGCGCGAAACCGATGCGTCGGCCGGTACTGCCACTGCGAATGCATCGAGATCCGGCGTCTCGCCCGCCCGTGCCGCACGGATGCGATAGCCGAAGCTCGAGCCGCCCGTCTGCTCCACCTTGAGCGGCTGTCGCGAGAGCTGGTCTCCTTCCGCATCGCTCCAGGCGACCTGAAGCCGGTCGACACCGGCAGGCCGGCGCCGCACCCAGATGGGACGCCCCGGGACGGGCTCAGCTTGGGGGCTCACGATCGGCAAATACTCGGCCTCATCGAACCGGCTTGCCTCCGCGAGCGTCAAATAGAGGACCGTGCCTGGCCGGGCGAATATGCGGGCGTCCTCGATGTTCGTCGCCAGCGGGCGCGTCCAGCGTTCCGTCGGGATGACATCAGCCACGAGCGCGGCGCGCCCCCGCAGTCCGATGGCACGCAGGCGACGCTCGGTACCGGTGACGCGCCGCCCGTCCCTTTCCACCGCCATCGTGTAGCGTCCCGGTTCCAGGAGCACCCGAAATCCCGGTTCGGGAGCCGTCACCAGCCGAATACTCGGCTTGGGCAATGGTGGCGGCGGCGCCACCGGCTCGACGGGTTCGCCCCTGATCCGCGCCGCCCCAGTTTGGACGAGCTTTCGCTCGTAGGCCGAATGCGCCTGTTGCGCCGCGGCGAAGTCGCGCACGAAACGGCGTTCTGTCTCCTGATGCTCGGTGTAGGCGCGCTCGGCCTCGTCTCCCCACAGGAGTCGTCCCCCACCGTTTCGCGCGCCTTCGGGATAGAGGATCGCATAGGGCTGAAGTGTCTCGCGCGCGACGACCTCCCCATCTTGACGGATTACGAGTTGACCTTCCACGACATCCCGCTGACGTTGGAAATCTACATAGACCTGACGCGACAGTGGCCAGTAATACTCGAGCGTGCGGGCATAGATGATCGCGCTGCCCTGACCCGCCATCAGGGTGACCTCATCCTCCGTTGATGGCACGAAGGTCTCCCTGTACTCGCCCCCGTCCCAGACGCGGCCGTTCACGACCACGACTTCACGCTGCTCGGGCTCGAGTCCAAGCGCGGGCTTGGCCGCGCCAAACAGGGCCACGGCGGCCAGGAAAATCCGGACCAGACTGTCTGAAGGCTTCAGGCTCGGCCGGACCTGCGGAGCGTTCATGCCAATGCTCCTCGGATCCGAAGGAGCGCGGTCGCCAAGATCAGGCCGGCGGCCGTGAGAGCGAGGGCCGACAGCATATGGGACGCCAAGAGAGGCGATTGCGCCGCCAGAGCCTCGGCAAGGTCGCCCAGGCCTCCGACCGCCGATACCGGATGCAGGATCGTCGCGGCGCCTTCGAGCACCTCCTTGAGATAGGCGGCGCCGAGGCTGAGCTCCTCCGGCGGACGGGCACGGAGCAGGCCGAGCACGATCTCGAACAGACCCAGGAGGCCGACCAGGATCAGATAGGCCACGACAGCGCCGCGAACAGTGCGCGCCCACGCGGAGACGAGCAGGCCAAGCACCAGCGTCGGCAATGCGCACAGGGTCATCTGGCCCGCCGAGAGGGCGCTGCCAAAGCCGACGACGCCGGCTCCGAGCGGCTGGGCCAGTAGGAGATAAAGGAAGTACGATCCCATCAGGGCCGCGAAGACGCACAGCTCCACGAGGAACTTCGCCAGAAGCACGGCCTCGAACGAGACCGGGCCCGCGATCAGCACGTCCAGCGTACGGTGCTCGCGCTCCCACGCGATGCTCGACGACAGCCGCAGCCCGAGTACGAGGCCCAGGAAGGTGACGACGACGACGTTCAGGCCCATCAGCGGATCGGTCGTCACCAGCACCGATTCCGTCTCGAAGGTCTTCACAAACCCCGTGCCGTAGGCCCACGCCGTCAGGCACACGACGCTCGCGACACCATAGAACCACGGAGATGCCAGCTTCGCCGACGCCTCGCGGCGGACCAGCAGCAGGGTGGTGCCCAAGAATCCGGGCCTGCGCAGCATGAACGTCATCGTCCGATCACATCACCGTGCGGATCAGCCCGCCGTCGATGCGCAGCGCGGCTCCGTTTACGATCGCGGTCCGCTCGCAACCGAGGAACGTGACGAAATCGGCCACTTCCTCCGGGCGCGAGAGGCGCTGAATCAGGGAGGTCGGTCGGTTCTCCGCGACGAAGCGCCGCTCGGCTTCCTCGGTGGGAACGCCCGGATAGAGGCCGGCGATGAGGTTGGCGACCCCCTCCGTCCGGCAGGGCCCCGGCAGAACGGAGTTCACCGTGACGTTCGTTCCCTTCGTGGTTTCGGCCAGATTGCGCGCCAGGGACAGCTGCATCGTCTTGGTCGCGCTGTAGGCGGGCAACTCCGGCGCCGGGTTGATCGCGGATTCGCTCGCCATGAAGATCACCCGGCCACTGTCACGCGCGAGCATTCTCGGCAAGTAATGGCGCGACAGGCGGACGCCGCTCATCACGTTGATCTCGATCAGGTCGTACCAACGGTCGTCGCCAGCCTCGTAGATGTCCACGGCCTCATAGATGCCGAGATTGACCACGAGGACGTCGACATCCGGACAGGCGGCAACGATGCTGGCGCAGCCTTCCGCGGTTCCGCTGTTGCCGACGACAGCCTCGACATCCGCCCCTCGGATACTCTCCCTGATGCGGCCGACGGCCCTTTCCACCGATTCGACGGACCGCCCGTTGACGACAACAGTAGCCCCTTCCGCCGCCATGCAGCGTGCGATCGCGAAGCCCAAACCTGCTGTCGACGCCGTTACCAGGCAGCGCTTTCCGGCGTAGCCGAGATCCATGATATCCTCCCTACTGCATGGTTTGGTTTGATTCCGCGAGTGCAAGAAACAGATCCTCGAGCGTCGGGGAGGCACCGCCCACGGTCAACACCGTCAGGCCGAGACCCGTCAGATCGCGGGCAAGGGCTGCCCGCGCTTCCCGGGAGTCGACGGGCGTCGGGGTCCGGAGCGCCACCTCTATCCGGCATCTCGCGATCTCGCGCACGGCGGCGACGCCTGCAAGGCCGCGAATGGCGTCCAGAACGGGGCCGACCGGTTCATGAACCTCGACCTCGAAAACGCCTGGCGCCGAACGGGTCGGGGCCAGGTCTGCGGGGCGGCCGGCGGCGACCACCCTGCCCTGCTTCATGAAAGCGACACGGTCGCAGATCCTTTCCATCTCCGCGAGCTGATGGGAGGAGAAGAGAAGCGTCACCCCGCCCTCGCGCATCTCGCGCAGGATATCGCGCATTTCCGCCACCCCGAGCGGATCCAACCCGAGCGTCGGCTCATCCAGCAGGAGAAGGACGGGCTGGTGCAGCATGACGCGGGCAAGGCAGGCCCGCTGCTGCATGCCCCTCGAGTAGGTGGCAAGGATCCGGTCCGCCGCATCCGTCAGGCCGACCCGATCCAATGCTGCGGCGACCCGCCGATCGGGCTCCGGCACACCGTGGAGCCTGGCGAAGAAATCCAGATAGGCCCGACCCGTCATCTCGGGATAGATGCGCGGCTTCTCCTGGAGATAGCCGACCCTGAGGCGAAGGTCGCGGTCGCGTGCCCCGCCGCGCACGCCAAGGAGCTCGATCTCTCCTCCGTCCGGGCGGACGAGGCCCATGATCATGTTCATCACCGTGGTCTTCCCGGCCCCGTTGGGGCCCAGGAAACCGAGGATCTCGCCACGCTCGACGGTCAGATCGACGCCGTCCACCACGCGCTTGCCGCGGAACGACTTGGTGAGATTTCTGACATGCAGGGCAGGCCCAACGTCCATCGCTCAGAAGACCGGTTCCAGAAGGTAGAGCCAAGCGAGACTGACGACGATCATCGTGACCGCCGAGCCGAGCAGGAACTCCATCGGCCAGCGAAGGATCCGCCACCGGTCGTTGGCAATCTTCATGACGCAAATGAGAAGCACCGCCGGGAGCGAGGCGGGCCAGTGCGAGAAGTCACCGGCCATGGCCGTGCAGGATCCAAGGAGGAAGAGAACGATCAGGATCAAGACGGCCGCGTTCTTCATGCCGCGCTCCTGACATCGGCGGCCGTGGCGGCCGCCTGTGCGATGGTGCGCCCGTCTTCCGGGTCGAAGAGGTAGATCCATTTCGGATCGAAGCGCACGGCGAGGCTCGCGCGGTCCTGCTTGCCGATGCACGCCGTCCCGGTGGTGGAATTTCGAGTCGTGAACTCGACGTCGCCGGCCCGCAGCACGTACAGGTTCTCCGCGCCGGTCGGCTCGAAGGAGTAGAGTTCGGCCGCGATCGTGTGATCGGCGTCGGGAGTGGTCCGCAGGTCGATGTGCTCGGGCCGTATTCCGAGCCGCACTTTGCGGCCCTCGCGCCGCGCGAGATCGTTCGCAAGCGCCCAGCTCCTGTCGAGCGGCACGGCGAAGGGGCCGACGTCGGCGATCACCCCGTGGTGGGAGCGCGTGATCACCGCATCCATGATGTTCATCTGCGGCTCGCCCACGAAGGTTGCGACGAACTCGTCGGCCGGCCTTTCGAAGATCTCGAGTGGCGGGGCGACCTGCACGATCCTGCCGTCCCGCATGACGATGATCCTGTCGGCCATCGTCATGGCCTCGAGCTGGTCGTGAGTGACGAAGATCGTCGTCACCCCGATCTTCTTCTGCAGGTGTCGCAGCTCCGCCCGCATCAGCCCGCGCAGCTGCGCATCCAGATGCGACATCGGCTCGTCCATAAGGAACAGGTCGGCTTCCCGCACAAGCATCCGGGCGATGGCGACGCGCTGGAGCTGGCCGGCCGCGAGCTGATCGGGCTTGCGGTCCAGCACGTCGGCGATCTGCATCATCCGAGCCACCGCATTCACCTTGTCCATGAGGACGGCCTTCGAGAAGCCGCGCACCTGCAATGGATAGGCGATGTTTCCGAACACCGTCATGTGTCGGTAGAGCCCGTAGTCCTGGAACACCATGCCGACGTTGCGGTGCCGTGGCCGGAGGAAGGTAACATTGCGCCCTCCGATCTCGATGCGGCCTTCCGTTGGCATTTCGAGGCCGGCGATCATGCGCAACGTGGTCGTCTTGCCGCAGCCGGACGGTCCCAGCAGGAACACGAATTCTCCGTCGCCCACGGCGATGTCCACGCCGCCGACAGCCGTGAAGGCACCGAAGCGCTTCACCAGATTCTGGACGCGAAGGTCAGCCAAGGACGCCCACTCCGGCCGGACGTGAAGGGAAAGGGCTCATTTCCGGATCACTCCCTGCGAAAGGCCGCTGATGAGCTGGCGCTGGAGGACGAGGACGAAAAGGATGAGTGGCGCTGTGACCAGCACGACCGCCGCGCCGAGCACGTTCCAGGAGATGTTCGCGCCGATCGAATAGGCCATGATCGCAGGTGGCAGGGTCTTAGCCTCCGTCGAAGTCAGGAAGGTCGCGAATGCGAACTCGTTCCAGGACAGGATCATGACGAAGATTGCCGTGGCGGAGATCGACGGCGCCATGAGCGGCAGGGTGACCTTCCGGAAGGCCTGGAACCAAGTGTCGCCGTCGACCATTGCGGATTCTTCGTAGCGGCGCGGGATGTCGCGGAAATAACCTGTCAGCATCCAGACGACGAACGGCAGCTGCATGGCCGTGTAGAGGATGATCAGACCCACGAGGGTGTCGAGCAGCTTCATGGTCTGGAAGGTCACGAATATCGGGATAAGGACCGCGACCGGCGGCATCATGCGATTGGTCAGCACCCAGAACGAGACGTCGTCTCGCCCCCCGAAGTCATACCGCGCGATCGCATAGGCGCAGAACATGCCGAACGTGACCGAGAAGAACGTCGACGCCAGGGACACCACCAGGCTGTTAAGGAAGTTCTCCATGATCCCCTTCTCGAAGATCAGGAAGCGGAAAGCCTCGACCGAAGGCGTGAATACCCATTGCGGGCTCTGCCCCGTGGCGGTCGCATTGTCCATGAAGCCGGTCATCACCATCCACAGATAGGGCAGGAAGTTGATGACGCAGACAGCCGCAAGGACCAGGTAGACCCACCAGTTACGCTGGACGGGCGGCGCGTCGGGCGAGACGATCGACGTGTCGGGATGTGCCATGCCAGCCTCTCACTCCGCCGTTTCGGTGCGCGAACGAAGAGCCCTGATGAAGACGAAGCTCATGACGATGATGACCATCATCATGACCAGCGAGATGGCGGCCGCCTTCGACGCGTCGAAGAACTCCAGCCCCGTCTTGGTCAGATAGACGTTCAGGGTCGTCGTGGCGTTTCCCGGTCCGCCCCGGGTCATCACCACGATGAGCTCGTAAGTGCGGAAGGCGTCCATCGTGCGGATGACCACCGCGATCAGCATCGCCGGGCGCAGGAGCGGCATGGTGATCGTCCAGAACACGCGCCACGCCGAGGCCCCGTCGATCTCCGCCGCCTCGTAGGGCTGTCGTGGGATGGAGGCCAGTCCGGCGCTCATCATCAGGAACATGAAAGGAGTCCATTCCCAGACATCGACGAAGACGAGCGTGTGGAATGCGATCGTCGGGTCGGAAAGGAACGGGATCTCGCCCCAGCCCAGGGCGCGCGTCACTCCGCCGCCGTAATAGGTGACAAGGCCGGCTCCGGGATAGAACATGTAGCGCCAGATCAGCGCGGCGACCAGCGGCGGCAGAATCATCGGAATGAGGATGAAGACCCGCATGATGCCGGCACCGAGCAGCCGGCGCTGGAACAGCAGGGCAAGACCGAGCCCAAGCCAGAATTCTATGAATACGGCCTGAACGGTGAACCAGATGGTCGTCTTCAGCGCGCTCCAGAACTCCGGGTCCTGGATCACCGCCTGGTACTGGTAAAGCCCCACGAAGAACCGCGGCACGTAGGGTTTGGACAGGATGACGTTGTGGCCCGCGATGTAGAGGGCGTAGAGAAACGGGTAGACGCCTATCGCGAACAGCACGATCAGCGTCGGCGCCATAAGAACCCATGGGAAGACGGCCGGGTTGGAGGGCCCGAGGCGCGACCAGATCCCGCGACGACGGCCTTCGGCCGGCTCCGCTGGCGACAACGGCGCGTCCGCGATGGTCTTAATGTGTGTCATTCGCTCGATCTCGTGACGGCTGACCGCGACGTCTCCACCACCGTGGCTCAGGATGGTCCGGGCGCCAAACGCCCGGACCGGCTGCGTCACGCCCTCATTTCCACGTGGAGGGCAGACGGTCGTAGTAGGACAGATCGCGCCAATGCTGGGGCGGAAGGTCAGTGCGGCCGGGCACGTAGTAGCCGCCGCGGCGCATCACCGCCGACATTCGCTTCTGCATGTTCTCGACCGCGGTCGCGCTGTTGATCTCCCCGATCCAGACGCGGCTTCCCTCCTCGCCCATGATGTCCGAGATCTCCGCCCATTCGGGGACGCGGATGCGTTCGTCGGGATTGGTCTCCTTCAGCATGAACTCGTAAACGTCCACCCACCAGGGCTGGAACTTCGCGAGGGTTACCGACTTGTAGGTCGAATGACGCGAGGGGCCGGCCCCGAATTCCGTCGCCCGCTCCTGGATCTTCTTGGACGTCATCCATTGAATGAACACCCAGGCGGCTTCCTTCTTGGTGGAGTCTTTGGACAGCCCGAAGGACCAGGCGCCGAACCAGGGATCGATCACGCCATGCGGACCGGCCGGGGTGTGCAGGTGCACATTCTTGCCGGCGACGGCCTTTTGCGCGTTCGGATCCTCGAAGAAGCCTTTGATGAAATCCTGGTAATTCCACAGGCCAAAGGCATTGCCCGACTGATAGACCGCCGTCGCCTCGCCGATGCCCCAATTGGCGCTATCGGCCGGCATGAATTTCTTGAATTTCACAAAGTAGTCTATCGAGTCGATGGTCTGCTTGTTGTTGATGGTGATCCGCCAGTTCTTGTCGACGTATTCATCGCCCTTCGTCTTGGGCGTCTGGAATGCGTAGAGGTACGGCAGATAGGTCACGCCCCAGAACCAGCGGCCAGGCATCTGCGCGAACCCGATCATGCCGGATTCCGGTTTGTGCACCTTCTCGGCTGCCTTGTACATGAAGTCCGTGGTGAATTCCGGCGAGAAGCGTTTGGGCATCTGGATGCCGGCGGCCTCTGCGACGTCCTTACGGAACGTCGTTCCCACCGGTCCTGCACCCAGAGGGATCGTATAGAGCGTGTCGTTGTAGACCCCGGTGCCGCTGATCACGCGCGGCAGGAAATCGTCGATGTCGTAGCCCTCGTCTGTGAGGTTTGGGTTCTTGACGTAAGGCATCAGGGGCTGGAGGAAGCCGGCCGCCGCGTATTCGGCGAGCCACATGACATCCACGGCATAGATGTCATAGGTGCCGGTCCCCTGCTGCATCTCGACCAGGGACTTTTGCCGATACTGGTCGAACGGGATCTCGTCGACCGTGACCTTGATCCCGTACTTCTCCTGAAACTCCGGGATGAACTTGCCCAGGGCCGCGAACTGCGGCATCGAAGGCTGCAGGAAGCGGATCTCCCGACCCGCCAGGGCTTTCTGCGCGTCCGTCTGCGCGAAGGCACCTGGCGCGCCCATCACTGAAAGCGCCAGAGCGGATACAAGTGCATGCCTGATCCGTTGCTTTGTCACTCTCTCCTCCCTAGCTGAGTATCCCCGTTCTTCTGGACTTCCCGCCGGCGCGGGACATCCGTACGCCTAATGCACGACTGCTTCTGAAAAGCGGGCCTGCCGCACGGTCCGGCCGCCATCAGCCTCGAACAGGTAGATGAAATCGGGATCGACCCTGAACGCGATCGGCGCGCCAATGTCGCGCGGATGAAGTCGTCCGACGTCGACCGTGGCCACCACGCGGAACACCCCACCCTCGACTTCGATGTCGAAGATGATGCGGGAGCCGAGCGTCTCCACCGCGAACACGCGTCCTCGGACGATGTCGTCGCCCGCCTCGCCGGGCGCCGCGAGGGCGACATGCTGCGGCCGTATGCCGGCGACATAGTCCGCCGACGGCGAGATCGCAGTTCCGGACCTGACCCATTCGCCGTCCAACGGGATGCGCGAGCTCCCGATGCCGAGGCGGAAGATGCCGCCGTCCTCCGAGATGCGGGCCGGCACGGTGTTCATCGCCGGCTCGCCGATGAAGGTGGCGGCGAAAAGGGTATCCGGACGATCGAAGAGCCTCTGCGGGGGCGCGATCTGCTCGATCCTGCCGCGATTGATCAGGACGATGCGGTCGGCCATCGTCATGGCCTCGAGCTGGTCGTGCGAGACGTAAAGCATCGTGGCGCGGAAATCGCGCTGCAGCCGCTTGAACTCCACCCGCATCTTCGCGCGCAGCTTCGCGTCGAGGTGTGAGATCGGCTCGTCCAGTAGATACACGCTCGCCTCGCGAACAAGCGCTCGACCGATTGCCACGCGCTGCATCTGGCCGCCCGAAAGTTGGGACGGATATCGGTCCAGAAGCCGCTCGACTTGCAGCGTCTCCGCTACCGCGGCGATGCGGGCAAAGATCTCCGCCTCGCTCATCTTCCGGACCCGCAGCGGGTAAGCCAGGTTCTCGAATACGGACAGGTGCGGAAAGAGCGAGTGCCGGTCATAGACCATCGCGAGGTTGCGCTCGCCCGGCGTCCACCGCGTGACGTCCCTGCCGCCGATCCGGATCGATCCTTCACTTGGCCGCTCGAGCCCGGCGATGAGGCGCAGCGTCGTCGTCTTCCCCGCCCCCGACGGCCCGAGGAGAAACACGGCCTCGCGGTCGGCAACGCCGAATGAAATGCCTGACAGGGCGGAAATGGCGCCCTTGAAGCTCTTGGACAGGTTTTCGATCAGCAGCTCTGCCATCGGATCACCGACCCACGAGAGACCACAAGGCGGCGAAGCTGGCCCGGCAGGTGCCGTCCAGCGGACGCAGGGGAGCCGCCGATCCAGCACGGCACCAGGTCCGACTGCGTCCGAAAGCCATCCGGAACCCCCTCGATGTCGCCCCGCCCCGGCGCACCAGTCCGGACGGGAACCACATTGCTTGTGTATGACATTATCAACCATGAAAATCGCTGTCTATGAAAACAAAAATCTTGAAAGCGATTTTCACGGGAAGCTATTGTGTCTGATAGGCAGCCTCGGGCCGCGAACGGGCGGTCCTTAACATCGGAGAGATCGACAGCTGCAATGGGTGCCGAGATCGGGCTTCTGGAGCACATTCAGAGCATTCGCGGCCGGCTGAAGCCGACGCTTCAGGCCGTCGCGGACATGGTGCTGGCGCGCCCCGCGGACGTCTGCACCATGAACATCAAGGAGCTCGCCGCCGCCTGCGACGTCTCGGAGTCCTCGATCAGCCGCTTCGTCCGCGGCATCGGCCAGGCGAACTTCCGCGCCTTCCAGCTCCGCATGGTCGAGGAAAGGTCCATCTGGGAGGACGAGGGGGCGAGCGACCAGGGAGCGATCTACGAGACGATCGGGCGTGGCGACACAGCCGCCACCATTTTGACCAAGGTCGCCCATCGCAACGCGGACGTGGCCCGCGCCTGCCTTTCGACGCTCGAACCCGGGGCGCTGAATAAGGCGGCCCAGATGATCTCCGAAGCCCAGGCCATCTATTTCTTCGCGGCTGGCCTGTCATCCCTTGCCGCCGAAAACGCGCTGATGCGCTTCTCGCGGATCGGCAAGCCGGCCATCTTCCACCGCGACCGAAACAGCCAGCTGCTGGCGGCTGCCGCCCTCCGCCCGGGCAGTGTGGCCATCGCCATCACCGACTCCGGCCGCACGGACCAGACCCTCATCGCACTGACCGCGGCCGCAAGCTCCGGGGTCGGCACGATCGCGATCACGTCCTTCGCCGATTCACCGGTCGCCCGAGCCGCGGAAGTCGTCCTGATCACCCCGACAGGCTACGCCGCCGCGGGCGACGAGCCGCTCTACGAGAGCATGGTCAGCAAGTTCGGCCAGTTGCTGACGATCGACGTCCTCTACTCGCTCGTTGCGGTCCAGGACTACGACAGCTCGCTCGCCTCGGTCCGGCGCGGGGACCCCTACATCCAGCAAAGCCGGCGCGTGAGACAGCACAATGGCAACGAGTGACCAGGCAGGTCCCGGCCGGATGAACCGCCGCTGGGCGCACCGCGGCGGATCGTTCGATCTGCTGCCCGAAGCCGTCCTGGAGGTCGAGCCGCTGCCCCCCCCGGCCCCCGACGAAGTGATCGCCCGCGTCGAGGCGGTGTCGATCTGCTCGTCGGACATCAAGGTGGTCCGCATGGGATCCAGTCACCCGCTGCTCGCGAACGGCGACGGCAGGGGCGTGGTGCTCGGCCACGAACTGAGCCTTCGTGTCCACGACGTCGGCAGCGCACAGACCGCACGCTTCCGCAAGGGACAGCGTATCAGCCTGCAACCCGCCATGCGGATCAATGGCAGGCGCAGCATCGTCGGATTCGATCTCGCCGGCGGCTTCGCGCAGTACCTCCGCCTCGGGCCGGAGGCGTTGGCGGACTACGTGTTCGAGGTTCCCGAGACGCTGACCGCCGCCGAGATCGCGATGCTCGAACCCTACGGCTGCGTCGAGCGGGCCTATCGCCCCAATGCGAGACAGGCGTTCCGGCACGACGGATCGGCACTGGTCTTGTTCGGGCCGAACGCCGATCGCCACCACGCCTCGCGCCCCCTGGGATGGAAGAGGCTGGTCGTAGCCGGCCCGCTCGATGCGCCGCTGCCGGACTTCGTCGGGCCGGTCGCGATGCGTTGCACCTCGATCACGGAGGTCTCAGAGGAGAGATTCGACGACATCCTCGCGCTGGGGGATATCGATGCGGGGAGCCTGGCGGCCCTTCCAACAATGCTGGCGGAAGGCGGACTGCTTCTGCAGGCGCGCCGATCCGCGCTCGGCCCCGTGCCCGTCGACGCGGCGCGCATCCACTATGATGCCCTGTCGTTCGTGGGCACGAGCGACCCCGACATCCTCCAGGCGCTGGCGCCCGGGCGCCAGCGCTTCGACGTCAAGCCCGGGGGTGTTGCCCTTGTCCACGGTGCCGGCGGCGCGATGGGCCGGATCCACGTCCACAGGCTGCTGCAACTCGAACAGGGTCCGCGCACCATCGTCGCCACCTCGCGAAAGGGTCGGCGGCTCGCCGACCTCGAAACGGATTTCGGACCGGTTGCCGATGCCATGGGCCGACGCCTGATCGTCGCCGAGAACGAGCAGCTTGGTACCATCATCGACCAGGTCGCGCCCGGGGGCCTCGACGATGCCGTCGTGGTGGCTCCCGACAGCGAGGCGGTTGCGGCCGCGGCCGGATGGCTCGCGCCGGATGGGCTGTTGGCGGTCTTCGCCGGCTTTCCCTACGGCGGGACCGTTCCATTCGACCTCGCAGGCATCGCGACCACGGGGAAGCGCATCACCGGATCGACCGGCTGCTCCGTCGAGGACATGCGGGATGTACTGTCGCGCGCCGTGCGCGGCGATCTCAACCTAACGGCAAACCTGAAGGCCGTGGCCGGCCTGAATGCGCTGCCACACGCGCTCGACGCCGTGAACCGCGGCACCGTCTCCGGAAAGATCGTCGTCTATCCCCAATCGCCGGACCTTCCCATGCGGGTGGTGACCGACGGCTGGCGCATCGCCGACGAAGAGGGCCTAACGAATCCCGAAGAACCAACATAGGGAACAACAGGGAGGACCCATGCGAGACCATGTCATCGGCATCGACATCGGCACGACTGGGACCAAGACCGGAATATACGACCGCGAAGGGCGGCTTGCCGGTAGCGCCTTCGAAGAATCGATCCTCCGCTACCCCCGGCCCGGTGAGGTCGAACAGGACCCCGACGAGATCTTCGATTCCGTCGTCCGGACAATCCGGGCCGCGCTCGCGGCATCCGGCCTCGACGCGTCCCGCATCGCCGGCATGGCGCTCGACGGGCAGATGGCCGGCATCATGGCCGTCGACGACGACTGGAACCCGGCCACGCACTACGACAGCTGGCTCGACACCCGCTGTGCTCCCTGGCTCGATCAGCTTCGCCCGCACGAAGCCGAGATCATCCGCACCTGCGGCATGGCGCTCGCGTTCAATCATGCGCCGAAGATCCTCTACTGGCGCGACGCCCGACCCGAGGTCTGGGAACGCATCGCCCGCTTCATCCAGCCAGCCGCCTATGTCGCCGGTCGCCTCGCCGGGCTCACCGCCGCGGACGCCTTTATGGACCGGACCTACATCGTCTTCTCGGGCTTCGGCTCCGGTGAGACCGGGGAATGGAACGACCGGTTGCTCGGCCATTTCGGCCTGACCACCGAGAAGCTGCCGCGGATCGTCGAGCCCTGGGACGTGATCGGCCATCTGACGCGGCGTTGGGCGCGCGAAACCGGCCTTCCGGAGGGGCTTCCAATTGCCGCGGGCTCCGGAGACCAGAGCGCCAACGTCCTCGGAGGCGGCCTCGTGGACCCGGGGGTCGTGTTCGACACGTCGGGAACGGCGTCGGTGTTCGCGACGATCATCGACCGCTTCGGAACCGACACGACCTACCGCTGCCTTATGACCTGCCCGCACGTGATCCGCGGGCTTTACTTCCCCATGGCATATGTGGCCGGCGGGGGCCTCAATCTTCGCTGGTTCCGAGACACCGTCTCGCCCCTTGAGAAGGTCGCCTACGAGAGCCGCGGGATCAATCCCTACGACGCACTCGCAGAGGAGGCCTCGGCGATCCAGCCGGGATCGGAGAAGCTGATATTCCTGCCGCATCTTTCCGGCCGCAACACGCCGATCGATCCCGACATGCGCGGCGCGTTCCTGGGCCTCACCTGGCGGCACGGAAAGCCGCACATGGCTCGGGCCATCATGGAGAGCATCGCCTACGAGTACGCGTTCTATCTCCGTGCCGTTCGAGAGATCGCGCCGGGCTATGATCCCCGCCATGCGATCAACATCGGCGGCGGCGCGCGAAGCCCGCTCCTCCGACAGATCAAGGCCGACGCCCTCGGAATCGACTATCACAGCCTGGAACGGGAGGAGTTCGGGACGCTCGGCTCCGCCATCATCGCCGGGCACGCGGTCGGCATGTTCCCGGACCTGGCGGCGACGGCAAGGCGCTTTGCCGGCGCAACTGTCGCGACGACACGGGCCCACCCGGACGTGACGGAGGCCTACGCGCCCTATGTGGACGCCTACATCGATGCGATGGCGACGCTCTCGCCGCTCTTCGCCCGTATGAATCGCAGACTGTCCGCCGTCCCGTAGGGGAACAACGGGACCGCCGGCACGTCCACACGCCCCGGCCGCCGCGAGGGACACGTCCCACGACCTGCGCCAGAAGGAAGGAAGCCATGCGCGCCATCGTCCTCCACTCACCCGGCGACATCCGCCTCGAGAACCGCCCCGATCCCGTTCCCGAACCGGGCCATGTGGTGGTGCGCGTGAGCTCGGTCGGCGTCTGCGGTTCCGACCTGCCGCGCATGCTGGTCAAGGGCGCCTGGAAGATGCCGCTGATTACCGGGCACGAATTCTCCGGCCGCATCACCGCTATCGGCGACGGCGTCGAGGGATGGAGCCTTGGCGAGCTGGTCGCCATCGCGCCCCTGCTGCCCTGCCGTCGTTGCAGCCAGTGCGCGACGGGCAACTTCTCCCGGTGCACGGACTATGATTACTTCGGAAGCCGGCGCGACGGGGCCTATGCGGAATTCGTCGCGGTGCCCGTCGGGAACCTGATCAAGGCGCCGCAGCACGTCGATCCGCGGGCCATCGCCATGACAGATCCCGCCTCCATCGCGCTCCATGCGATCTGGAAGGCGGGCGGGGTCACCGTCGGCCAGACGGCGGCCGTGGTCGGGTGCGGCCCTATCGGGCTCTTCGCGATCCAGTGGCTGCGCCTGCTCGGCGCCAGCGAGGTGATTGCCGTTGACGTCTCCGAGGAGAAGCTCGCCCTCGCCCGCGAGGCGGGCGCCTCCGTTTGTGTCCTGTCCCGCGACGTCGCCGGCCATCACGCGCAGGCCGCGGTCGTAGTCGAAGCTGTCGGTCTCGATGCGACGATCAACAGCGCGATCATGCTTGCCGGTCCGGGCGGGCATGTGACCTTCATCGGAATACCCGTTCCGGACGTGAAGCTCGACAACAAGACCTTCCAGCACCTGCTGCGGCAGGAGATCTCGTTGCACGGCTCGTGGAACAGCTTCGGAGCCCCCTTCCCGGGACCGCAGTGGACCACGACCTTGGAGAAGTTCGGCACCGGCGAGCTTCGCTGGGAGTTCATGATCTCCCACGATCTGGATTTGGCCGAGCTGCCGGCCATCTTCGGGCGGTTTGCGGCGAAAGACATCCATTTCTCCAAGGTCCTGTTCACGCCATGAGCGACGGCGGCCAGCCGACGAAGCAGGCGGTCCTCGGACTGGACCTGGGCACCAACGGCATTCGTGCGGGCGTGTTTGCTATCGATTCACGGCGTCCCGCGGCGATTGCGGAAGAGGCGTACCCGACCTCCTATCCTGCCCCGAGCCGGGCCGAGCAGAATCCCGCGGACTGGTGGCGCGCCCTCCGCGCAGCCGTCCGTCGGGCGCTTGCCGACGCCGGCCATCCGGACGTGCTGGCGATCACCGCCGCGACCTTCTCATCGACGGTCGTTGTTTGCGATAGGGCCGGCGGGGTTCTGGCTCCTGCCATCCTCTGGATGGATGCCCGTGCCGCCGAGGAGGCGCGGCTCACCGGGACGGTCGAACACCCGGTGCTGGCCGACAGCGGCGGATCGGACGCGTCGGAATGGCTGGTGCCCAAGGCGATGTGGATCGCCAGGCACGAG
Organism: Arenibaculum pallidiluteum; assembly: GCF_017355985.1. GTDB lineage: Bacteria > Pseudomonadota > Alphaproteobacteria > Azospirillales > Azospirillaceae > Arenibaculum > Arenibaculum pallidiluteum. The sequence continues at coordinate 84,336 of NZ_JAFIQU010000010.1, read as the reverse complement.
CCGGCCCTGTGGGCACGTTCAGAGGTGGTCTGCGAAGCTCTCGACTACATCAATTTCCGACTGACCGGCGTGTGGGTCGGGTCGCTCATGAACGCGACCTGCAAATGGAACTACGACGGACGCGCCCGACGCTTCTGCCCGGACCTGTACGCGCTCCTCGGCATCGCCGATCTCCTCGATCGGCTGCCGGCCACCATCGTTGAGCCCGGCGGCGTCATCGGCCCCGTGCCGGACGATGTGGCGCGGGAACTCGGCATCCGCGGGCGCCCCCTGGTCGTCCAGGGTGGAATCGACGCCCACATGGGCACGTTCGGCGCCAACACGATCGAGCCCGGCTCAATGCTGGTCATCGGTGGCACGTCGAACGTCCTTCTCACCCAGGTTCCCGACGACGGGTCGACGATCCGCGGCGTCTGGGGTCCCTATCCCAATGCCCTGACCCCGGGCCTGCGCATGATCGAAGGCGGGCAGGTCTCCGCCGGATCCGTCCTGAAATGGCTCACGGAAGAGGTCTTCATGCTGGACGATGCGGACCGTCCGGCACTGATGCACGAGGTTGCGGCGATGGCGCCGGATGCCGACGGCCTGCTCGCGCTCGACTTCTTCATGGGTTGCCGGACACCTTACCGCGATCCCCGCCTGCGCGGCGCATTCCTCGGCATGACCCTCTCCCACGGCAGGGCGGCACTGTATCGGGCCGCGCTGACGGCCATCTGCCTCGGCACGGCAAATGTCATCGTCGACCTGGAGGAACAGGGCGTGCCCATCGACCGGCTCGTGCTTGCCGGCGGCATCATGCGCAACCCGATCTGGCTCCGGGCCACGGTCGACGCGATCGGAAAGCCGGTCGACGTCGCTCTCGCCGACAATCTGACGCTGGTTGGAGCGGCGGCGGCCGCCGCGGCCGGGGTCGGTCTCCACGACGGGATGCGCAGCGCGTCCGCTGCGTGGCGAGTTCCGGTGCGGCGGATGACGCCCGACCCGGAACAGCACGGACGGTACCGGCGACTCCTCGCGGATTACCGTGCGGCCGCCGAGCAGCTGGCGCCGCTGCTTCACGCCCTGGCCGACAGGGCCGATCGCGCGACGCTCCGCGCCCAAGGCGGCGGCCTGCGGCCCTCGACGCCTGCCGCGTAACGACAGAGAGCTCGGACCGACCATGAACGGGAGAACGCCGATGAACGCCGAACCTCCTGCCGCACGATCGGCTGCGGCCGGCAGGCCTCTTGCCATGGTGAGCAATCATCGCAATCCGGGCACTCCGCTGCGACCCGAGATGTTCGAGGGACATCCGGCCAACAGGAGTGCCGCCGAGCGGCGGACCTCATCCCTCGCGGCGCGCCGCACGGTGAAAAAGGAGTGGCAGGCCGCGTGGTTGATCAATGCAATCCGATGCATGGACCTCACGACGCTCGCGGGGGATGACACGGCCGCACGGGTGGCGCGGCTCTGCGCGAAGGCCCGGCAACCGCTGGCGCCGCACGTCGTCGAAGGTCTCGGCATCGAAGCGCTCCGGCTGACGACAGGAGCCGTGTGCGTCTATCCGACGATGGTCACGCACGCCGTGAAGGCGCTCGCCGGCGCGGGCGTTCCGGTCGCATCGGTGGCGACCGGATTCCCGGCCGGTCTGATGCCACTCCGGCTGCGGCTCGAAGAGATCCGCTACGCAGTCGACCAGGGTGCCGACGAAATCGACATCGTGATCACCCGCGAGCATGTGCTCACCGGCGGCTGGACAGCCCTCTACGATGAAGTGCGCGCCATGCGCGAGGCCTGCGGAACGGCACATCTGAAGGCGATCCTGGCCACAGGAGACCTCCAGACGCTCCGCAATGCCTACTGCGCGTCGATGGTCGCCATGCAGGCCGGCGCCGACTTCATCAAGACTTCGACAGGCAAGGAAGGCGCGAACGCCACGCTGCCCGTCAGTCTGATCATGGTGCGTGCGCTGCGGGACTATCTCGACGAGACGGGATACCGCGTCGGCTTCAAGCCCGCGGGCGGCATGCGAACCGCCAAGGACGCGCTCAACTGGCAGTTCCTGATGAAGGAGGAGCTGGGCCGCGACTGGCTGGAGCCCCGACTCTTTCGGCTGGGCGCCTCCTCCATGCTCGCCGACATCGAACGCCAGCTCGAGCATTTCGTCACCGGACGCTACGCGGCGTCCTCGCGCCACGCGATCGCATGAGGACGCTTCGATGAACGCAATCTTGAGCATTCTCGACACGCTGGACTACGGCCCCGCCCCGGAGGACTGCAACGTCGCGCGCACTTGGCTGAAGAAGCACGAGGCCGGCTTCGGTCACTTCATCGACGGCCGCTTCACGGCGCCGGGAGAGACCTTTGAAGTGATGAATCCGGCGACCGGCGAGACCATCGCGAAGGTCACCCAGGGAACCGCGGCGGATGTCGATGCGGCCGTGACGGCCGCTCGCGCGGCGCAGCCCGGATGGGCGGCCCTCTCCGGCCACGAGCGCGCCCGCTTCCTCTACGCGCTGGCGCGCCATGTCCAGCAGCACAGCCGATTCCTCGCAGTGCTCGAGACGATCGACAACGGCAAGCCGATCCGCGAGAGCCGTGACATCGACGTTCCGCTCGTGGTGCGGCACTTCTATCACCATGCCGGTTGGGCCGAGATCCTGGCCGACGAGTTTCCGGGCGCGCGCCCGCACGGGGTCTGCGGACAGGTCGTCCCCTGGAACTTCCCCCTTCTCATGCTCGCATGGAAGGTCGCGCCTGCGCTGGCGGCCGGCAATACGGTCGTCCTGAAGCCGGCCGAGTACACGCCTCTGACGGCGCTCGCCTTCGCCGAGATCACCCGCGAGATCGGTCTGCCCGGTGGCGTGCTCAACATCGTCACCGGAGACGGCAGGACTGGCGCGGATGTCGTCGGGCACGAGGGCATCGACAAGGTCGCCTTCACCGGCTCGACCGAGGTCGGCCGCATCATCCGGCGCCGGACCGCGGGATCGGGCAAGGCGCTGACGTTGGAACTCGGAGGCAAGTCGCCCTTCATCGTCTTCGCCGACGCCGATCTCGATGCCGCGGTGGAAGGTGTCGTGGATTCCATCTGGCTCAACCAGGGCCAGGTCTGCTGCGCCGGCTCGCGCATCCTGGTCGCCGAGGCGGTTGCCCATCGTTTCGAGGAACTGCTCAGGCGCCGCCTCGCCAAACTCATCACCGGCGATCCACTGCAGAAATCGACTGATGTAGGGGCCATCGTCCATCCGGTGCAGTTGGAACGCATCCGAGGTCTCGTCGCGCGGGGTGCTGCGGAGGGCGCAGTACTGCACCAGGGCGCATCGCCCCAGGGATGCTTCTTTCCACCGACGCTGGTCACCAACGTGCATCCGGCCTCGGTCCTGTGCGCGGAGGAGATTTTCGGTCCGGTGGTGACGTTGACGCCTTTCCGCACCCCCGAGGACGCGGTGACCCTTGCCAACAATACTCGCTACGGGCTGGCGGCCTCGGTCTGGTCCGAAAACCTGAGTCTCGCGACAGATGTCGCCGCCAAGGTCAAGGCCGGCGTGGTCTGGGTCAACTGCGCCAACATCTTCGACGCCGGAGCCGGGTTCGGCGGATTCCGCGAAAGCGGCTTCGGACGCGAGGGCGGACGCGAGGGCATGGCCGCCTATCTCGCCATGCCGGGGCCGGTCGCGAAGAAGCCGGAAGGCAGTCCACCCGCACCCGACCCGACGCCGTCCTCGTCCATGGCCGGCGCAGCCCTCGACCGGACGGCGAAGCTCTATGTCGGCGGGAAGCAGGTGAGGCCCGACGGCGGCTACAGCTACCCCATCGAGGGACCAGGAGGCCCGGTGGGCCTTGCCGGCTTGGGAAACCGCAAGGACATCAGGAACGCGGTGGAAGCCGCGCACAAGGCGACCGGCTGGGGCGCGCAGACAGGCCACAACCGCGCGCAGGTGCTCTACTACCTCGCTGAGAACCTCGCGGCCCGAACCGCCGAATTCGAGGACCGGCTGAAAAGCTTCGGGCAGACGGCCGCCGCCGCCCGGGTCGAGTTGGCGACCGCGATCCGGCGGATCTTCTGGTATGCCGCCCAGGCCGACAAGTACGACGGCGCGGTGCACCAGACGAAGTCGGCCCATGTCACGCTCGCGATGAACGAACCCATCGGCGTCGTGGGCATCGCCTGCCCCACGGCGTTCCCGCTGCTCGGCTTCGTCTCCCTGGTGCTGCCCGCCATCGCGATGGGCAACCGGGTCGTCGCCATTCCCTCGCAGACGCATCCGCTCTCGGCGACCGATCTCTACCAAGTCATCGACACATCGGACGTGCCCGGCGGCGTCGTAAACATCGTGACCGGCGAGCGCGAGACGCTGGTGAAGACCCTTGCGGAGCACGACGACGTCGACGCCGTCTGGTACTTCGGCACCCGCGCGGGAGCACGCACCGTCGAGGAGGCCTCCGCAGGCAACCTCAAGCAGACCTGGACGGAGGACGGGACCGCGCGCGACTGGGGAAGCGCGCAGGGACAGGGGAAGCTGTTCCTGGCCAAGGCCTGCCAAGTGAAGAACATCTGGATTCCGTATGGCGAATGAACGCTGGCGCCGGCCCGGGTGACCGGGTCGGCCAGCCCGGCCACCCGGGCGAACGGCCTGGGATCAGCGGGAGGACTTGCGCATGAGCGGACGTTTCGGTGTCCACAGCCTGGTGTTCTCGGACCTATGGACCGAGGAGACGGCTCCGGTCATCTGCCGGACCGCCGCCGAGATCGGATACGAGCTGATCGAGGTCCTGATGTTCGATCCGGCCACTCTCGACCGGGTGGCGACACGCCGAGCGGTCCGCGAAGCGGGGCTCGGCCTGCGCCTCGGCATGGCGCTCGGCCCGGGGGCCGACATCTCGTCAAACGACCCAGAGACCGCCAAGCGCGGCGAGGCGACCGTGGCCTCAGCGCTTGAGATCGCCGCCGAGCTCCAGGCGCCAGCCGTGAGCGGGATCTGCTACGCCGCCTTCAGCAGCTATGCCGCGCCGCCGACGGCCGCTCAGGTCGAGCGGGTCGCCGCGGCGCTGGCACGCCTCGACACCCGCGCCGGCGAGCTCGGCGTGGCCTTGGGAATCGAGCCGGTCAACCGCTACGAGAGCTACCTGGTCAACACGCTTGACCAGGCGGCGGCGCTCATCGATGCCGCCGGCGGCCGGAACATGTTCATCCACATGGACACGTTCCACATGAACATCGAGGAGGCCGACATCGCCGCCGCGATCCGCCGGAACGCCAACCGGCTTGCCTACGCCCACGTCGCCGAAAGCCACCGCGGCCTGCTGGGCACGGGCAACTTCGACCTTCCCGGGTATCTTCGCGCGCTCGCGGCGGCTGGATATGCCGGCGAATTCACCTTCGAGGGCTTCTCGTCCCGTGTCCTGGGTCCGGATCTGATCGGCGGCGTCCGACTGTGGCGGGAGGCGTGGGCGGACTCGGTGGATGCGGCGCGCACGGCGCTCGAGATCCTGCGCGTCGAATGGGCAGCCGCACTGGCCGCGACGCTCCGCTGATGCACGTCGCGGCCTGCCCGGCTCCGGTCGCCTCGCCACCTCGCAGCGCCGGTGGACGGCCGCGCACGGCACCTCACGTCCCGGTCCGCCCCGCATCATCGAGGGACATGGCCGCGGAAGCCGGTCGCGCGCCGGGCTTATCCGAAGATCGAGCGGACGGTTCCGCCGTCGGCCCGGTGCGTCACGCCGTTCATGGCGGTGTTGGTGGCGAGTTGGAGCACCCCGCGGCCGTGCATGATCGGATCGATGAGCTTCTGGGTCAGGTTCGATGGCTGCACCTCCTTGTAGAAGTCCCGCAGGGTTTCCTCGACGGTCTTGCCCTGCTGCCGCGCGAGGTCGGCGAAATAGGTGGCGACGGATTCGGTTGCCGTGGTTCCGGGCATGTAGCTGTTGACCCGGACCGAAGTGCCGCGCGTCAGCTCCGCCAGGGACCGGCCGAGCCCCAGCATGGCAGTCTTGGTTACCGAATAGGGGACCATGTTTCCGATGGATCGGATCGCCGCCTCCGACGAGATGAAGACGATGCTGCCATCGTCCCGGGCGAGCATGTCCTTCATGACGATGCGGGTGATGCGGACGGCGGTCATCATGTTGTGCTCGAAATACTCGATCCAGCGCTCGTCACTGACCTCAAAGAAATCGTTCACGTCGAAGACGCCGATGTTGTTGATCAGGAACGAGACCGGCCCGAGCGCGGCCGCATGGTCGGCGAGAGTCCTCGCCCCCTCTCCTGTCAGGAGATCGGCGACCACGCCATGGGCACGCGGGCCGATGGCTGCGGCGGCGGCCTCGATGCGGGAGGGCGTACGGCCGTTAATGACCACGACAGCCCCTTCGTCATGAAAGGTCTTGGCAATCGCGTAGCCGATTCCCGATCCACCGCCAGTGATGATTGCAACCTTCCCGGTGACCCCGAAATCCATATCCATCCTCCCTTCCTAGCCCAACATCATCTACCATGGCTTCACGAAGATAGGCAACATCTTTTGCTTAACTTGCATCAGACAACACTATAAATCCGAGTATTATCCTCCACGTTCATTGTGATAACTGTGGCCTTAAACGGTTTTCGTCTGTCCCGGCCGAACTTGCAACATGCAGGCTCAGGGATCTTTCTCCCAGCGGCACCGCAATAACGCGAGCATACCGATTTGCGGGGTGGCGAACGCCGCCGCGGAAGCGCTGGTCGTCGCCAAAGCTGTTGGGCCTGCTGTGGCGGTCATCGATATCCGCTTGGGTCCGGGACCCGATGGCATCCATGTTGCGGAACGCTTGCGCGAGGACCTCCGATGCGGGGTGATCATTGTGTCCGGATCGTGCGAGCGGGAGACCCTTGAGCGGATCTCCGGGGTCGAGGGCGCCGTGTTCCTCCAAAAGCCCGTCGATCCGACTACGTTCGTCGAGCATGTCAAAGGCATGTTGGCCGGATAGCAGTTAATCCGCCGCCACGGACTTGGCCTCCGCTGCGAACGGTGCGCGGCATGCGGTTCGAGAGCGCTATGGCGGGCACCAAGGGTTTCCCCGGATCACGGCCTGCGACGCCGGGTTCCCGTGCCTATCGCGATCCGCGTTAGGCCGTTCTGAAAACCACGCCTTGTCAGACGCTCGAAAATCCGGTGCGCACCAGCGTGACCCGAGCGGGGGCTGTGATCGCGGGCTTTCGCCCCCAGACCTTCCGAGCGAAAGAACGCTCGGGACGGACTATGGGACCCACGGTCTTGGACCTGGTGGCGCGGACCATCGGCTGGGTGGAGCGGCGCTCGGCTGGCGGACGCGGCCGCCCGCCGGTACCGACGGCCGCGATGGTGCGCGCGCTTGTAGCTTTTACCCGCGGGGGCCGGCGCTGGGAGGTCCTGCTCGCCACACCCGGCCGGGCCAGGGGCTCCACGCTGCGCCGCCGGCTGATGGCGTGGTCAAGGCAAGCGGTGCTCGCGCGCGTTCATCTCGTGCTGCTGCGCATGGCCCGCTCCGCGGCCGCGGCCCGGGCCTGGACCTTGTGGTGGACAGTGTATCGGTCCGGGCCAAGCGCGGGGGCGAGCTGACGGGTCCGAACCCGACCGACCGCGGCAAGCCTGGCCCCAAGTACCACATGGTCGTCTCGACCGACGGGCTGCCGGTCGCAGCGGTGGCGTCGGCCGCCAACGTGCCCGACACCAAGCTCTTCCCCGAGCTGTTGCGCCTGGCCCAGGTCGCCTGTGCCGCCATCGGGAATCTCTACGCCGACGCGGGCTACGATAGCCGCGACAATCGTTGGCGCCGCCTGCGCAAAGGCATCCGGCCCACAATCCGCAAAGGTGGCAGCGGACATGGTTCGGGTCTGGGCGTGGTCCGATCGGTCGTCGAGCGGGTCATCGAGAGGTTGATCCGCTACAGATGCCTTGACCGCCGTCAGGACCGCTCGTCCATCATCATCCGCTCGCTCCTGGTGGCGGCCTGCATCTTCATCCTCGCCGGGGAGATCACCGATGTCTGATGGCGCTGCTCCTTCCCGCGCGGTTCCCATCCGTCTAGACTGATGGGCGCTGCGGCGCCACTGGCGGGATCGAGCGCGATGGAGAGCTTTCTGGCCTTTCTGGGTGTTTCCCTGGTCGTCATCATGACGCCCGGGCCCGATACGGCGGTGACGATCCGCAACACGCTGCTTGGTGGCCGCCCTGCTGGCATCTTCACGGCCCTGGGTATCGCCTGCGGCCAGACCGTCTGGGCCTTCGCCACCAGCCTCGGCATCGTGGCGCTGCTGATCGCGTCCGAGCCGCTGTTCCTCACCATGAAATATGTGGGCGCTGCCTATCTCGTGTATCTCGGAATCCACGCTCTTCGTGCCGCACTATGGCCCGATGGCGCGCAGGCGGAGACCGCTGTCCCGTCCCGAGGACCCGGGAGGCGCCTTTCGGCGACCTCGGCCTTCCGCCAGGGTCTTGTCAGCGATCTCGGCAATCCGAAGATGGCGGTCTTCTTCGCAAGCCTGCTGCCCCAGTTCGCTCCCTCGGTCGGGCCGAGCTTCGCCACCCTCATGGCGCTGGGGGTGATCTTCGCACTGATGACCTTCGGCTGGCTGGCGTTCTACGCCGCGGCCATCGCCAGGGCAGGCGACTTCCTGCGCCGCCCGATTGTCCGCCGGGCAGTGGAGGGAATAACCGGAACCCTTCTCGTCGGGCTCGGCCTGCGTATCGCCGCCGAACAGCGCTGAGGGAGTTGTAGCGCGGAAACGCCGCGGCTCCGGTACGAGCTTGTAGCCGCCGGGCTCGGTCACGAGGATGCGCGCATTGGACGGATCCCGCTCTATCTCCTGGCGCAGCCGTTAGACATGGGTCCCCAGCGTGTGGGTCGTAACCTCCCGCATTGTAGCCCCAGACCTTAAAGGGCGTTGCTACAACTACTCCCGATTGAGGACAGTCCCTGACGGAAGCCGGAACCGCTGAGATGGGCGGAAAGCGGCCCCAGACGCCGGTTTGGTCCGCCAAACTTGTTGCCCGGGTAGGCCGTCGATACATTGCCGGGAGTCAGGAGGAACGATGGCCGGCCGGATTCTCCGCGAATTTGGGCTGGTGACAGTGAGGGCCGGACCACGCCCTTGAACATCGCGAAGGATTGTAGCTCCCTGGGGTTTCCACATGCCCATGCCTTCGGCCTTTCAGGCCGTAACATCCTGATCACCGGTGCAAACTCCGGCATTGGTCGGCGCACGGCTATAGCCCTCGCCGAGCATGGGGCCGACATCGCCATCCACTCTCGACCAGGACACACTGTCGGATTAGGTCGCCCATACCGTCCTGGGACGCGCAGCAGCAGAGGCTGTCGCCTTCGAGGTCGAGCGGTTGGGAAGGCGTGCGGCTATCCTCGCGGCGGATCTGTCCCGGGCCGATGAGCCAGTGGCTCTGGTCGCCCGGGCCGAGGAGGCAATCGGCCCATTGCACGGGCTCGTCAACAACGCCGCGGCCTGCGAGGTTCCTGACACGCTGCTGGATGCCACATGAGCGCGCTACCGCCGTCACTACGATGTCAACGTGGCTGCTCCCACGCTGTTAATGGCGGCTTTCGCGAGAGTGCGTGCCCAACGCGCGCAAGAGAACTGCCGCATCGTCAACATCTGCACTGATGCTGCTCGCGCCTTCCCTGGCCAGGTGTTCTACGGGACGAGCAAGGCAGCTCTTGAGGCAATGACCCGGGCGGCAGCCATCGAGCGTGGACCGCTTGGCATCACCGTGAACGCTGTGGCTCCCGGTCCGGTCCAAACAGGCTGGATCGATGCAGCCCTTGAGGAGCAGCTTCTGCCATCAATCCCCCTGCGCCGTGTAGGTGAGCCAAACGACATCGCACTGGCGGTGGCATTCCTATTGAGTGATGCGGCTTCGTGGATCACGGGCCAGGTCATTCAGGTGGCAGGAGGGCACGCCCTCTAGGGGCTTCGGGTGAGCGTCCGGGTCGCACCCGGCGGTTTCCTCCCCCAAAACGGTCGCTTGAGGCCGGGCATCCATATCTACGGGGCCGTTCAGGGACAGCCACATAGGATGTCAGACTTAACTCATCGCAACTCATCGACGCCGGTGATCGGCAGCCCAGATGTCGACTGGGGCACCGTCCCGCCGAAACCATTCGTGTGGTTGCGACCTTACGGCGCCTCCCGCGCGCGGGAAAACCCTTGAGCAGTCTGGCCGTCACCTGGGACCAGGCCAGCGGCTCGACTCTGCGCCGCTGGCCTGACACGTCGCGCCGAGATGGGTCTGCTGCCGAAGGTGCAAGCCCTGCTGGTCGGTATGCTGCGTGGCCATCCCGACCTGATCCTCGATAGCTGATCCGTCCGCGCCAAACGCGGCGGCGATCTCACCGGCCCCAACCCGCCGGACCGGACCAAGCGGGGCACCAAGTACCACATCGCGGTGGATGTGCAACGCGTGCCTATGGCCTGCGCCACGACCGCGGCCAACATCAACGACACGCTCGTCTTTGAACGGCTATTTCTCGCCGCATTCGCTGTCATGGCTTGCATCCGCACAGTGTTCGCCGACAAGGGCTACGACGCCGAGCATCACCGCGACCTCTGCCGCCGCTGCGGCGCCGACCGCAGATTCACAAGAGAGCTCGGCCGCGCGGATCAGGACTTGGCCAGGGGCGCTAGCTGGTGGAGCGCAGTAACGCCTGGATCTTGGAGAACAGGCGCCTCGCGCTGCGCTATGACCGGCTCGGCTACTCATCCACTCGCTGATCCACGCAGCCTGCATATTTTTGGTGGCAAAGCGGTCCGCGCGCGCGAGCTCTGAAAACCGCGTCCAGGAGAACTAGCGCGGCCGTCCGGCCCATCGGATTTTCTTTCCGCTCCAAGCCCAGCTAAAAGGTGCCTTCCTACCATGAAGGCCGCAGCAAGCGCCGCATGGGCGGAAGTCTGGCAGCTCTGCCGTCACAGCGGCCAGGATCAGAGAAGGCTCGGCTGCGCGGGTGCGGATGCCTGCCGCTCCGAACGTCGGTCACCACCCGTATTTCATGAAAGCTGATCGGAACCGTTTGAGGGTCCGGGGCCTACTCGGCGCGACCAGAGGTAAAGTGCGTCTGGCTCTTTTTCTTCATTGGCATGTCCGTCCGTCATCTCGAGAAGCCGAAACCCCTTCGCCTCGTAGAAGTGGATAGCCCGCTGATTTCGTTGAAACACCCAGAGCCGAAGCTCATCGTTCACTTCCATTGCCTTGGAGAGGAGGGCGGACCCGATACCCTTCCCGCATGCGTCCGGATGGACGTAAAGGTGCTGAACCCAACCCTCGCGAAATGCGCAATAGCCGAGAATCCGCTCCCCCGCCGCCACCCAGACCTGATGTTCCGGGAAGAGACGATCGCGGAAGAAGGTGGAGTCTTCTTCGGGAGAGTGGAGGTCTGGCAAGTAGGGCAGACAGCGCCTCACCGTCAGCCGAAATAGCTGCGCGACAACGTCGCTTTCTGCCGGGAGAGCGGATCGGATCACCACGTCGGTTGCCATCGTTCAAGTGCCCTCATGTTCGTCTTAGAAAAGTTGGTGCTGTCACCGAGGCGCATTTTCTGGACACCCCCTTGCATTTTTGAATGAATTTTCCATGACGCCAGGTGACACCGGTTTCTGATACCTAGTCGGCGTGCGAACGGAAACGGCCCGACGACGGCGCGCTCCAGACAGATCTCCCCCTCGATGGTAGTGACGGGCCCGGGGCGCATTCGGACAAGGCTTGTCCATGGCGTGGCGAGCGACGTCCCGGACAAGCAGCCGAGCTAGCTCGCCTCCGCGCTTGGCCCGGACTGAGGCGCTGTCCACCACCACTCCCAGATCCGGGGCCGCGGATCGGGGCCGGAGCGGACCATGCACAGCAGCACGCGATGGACGCGCGCGAGCACCGTTTGCGCCGACCACGCGACGAGCCTGCGGCGAAGGGTGGAGCCACTGGCTTGGCCCGGCGCGGCGATCAGGACATCCGAGCGCGGGCCCTCGAGCGCGAAAGCGTCGAGCGTGCGCAACGCGTCGAGGGTCGGTACCGGCGAGCGGGCGCGTCCGCTAGTCGAGCGCCGCTCCGCCCAGTCGATGGTCTGCGGCACCAGGTCCAAGGTCGTGGGTCTCATCTTTGCTCCCGAGCGGTCTTCCACTCGAAAAAGCTTGGGGTGAGAGCCCGCGTTCGCAGCCCCGGTTCGGGTTGCACTGGTGCGCGCCCAATTTTTTACCACCTGACCTTCGGCGCAGTTTAAATTGCTCCTGGTGCCGTCCCGGGGGTGACGATGATCGGGACGCAGAACCCGCACGCAACTGTTCCCGTTGCAGATTGACCTTGGCGATGTCCGCGGTCCCTGCACGTCCGCAGCGCCGCTTTCTCTCGAGGAAACCGGCGCCGCGAACGCGGAACGGCGGGTCAGAGCACGAAGTCGTAAGCTCCGAGGTTGTGGGTGCCACTCAGCATAATGAGCATGTCAGGTTCGGTGTCGCCGTAGGCGTTCGCTTCGACGTAGGTGTTGCCGTTCTGGAAGAAGAAGCGGACCTGGCCCTCGGCCGTGAAGTCGTCGTGGCCGATGAAGGAGAAGCTCTGGTTCCCATCGGTGTGCGCCTTGGCGTCGATCGCTGACAGGTGAATTCGGTCGCCCTCGGCCTTGCTGAAGTTCCAGATCGTGTCCCGCGAGCCGTCGGTGCTTTCCTCGCAGGCCTGATAGCTGAAGAGGTCAGCGTCGGCTCCGCCAGTGAGATTGTCCGCGCCCGCGCCGCCGAAGAGGTGATCGACCCCGTAGCCCCCGTAGAGCGAGTCGTTGCCCGCCTTTCCGAAGAGCCAGTCGGAGCCGAACTCGCCCTTGAGGATGTTGGTTTGGGCGTTTCCGGTGATGTCGTCGCCGTAAGAGGAGCCGGTGACTCCCTCGATGCTGTAGAACTTGTCTCCTTGGGCGTCCCCCCCAGTGTTGACGTTGGTCCCGAGATTGACGGTGACGCCGCTTCCGAGGGCGTCGGTGTAGCTCGCCGTGTCGTAGCCGGAGCCCCCGTACAGTCGGTCGGGGCCGGAGCCGCCGAGGAGGACGTCGTTGGCCTCGAGGCCGTAGAGGTCGTCCGTGCCGCTTCCGCCATGGATCTCGTCTCCACCCCCGGTGCCCACGAGGGCCTTGTTGCCGTTGTCGTTGCCGCTGGTGCCGTAGATTTTCGTCATGTCAGTGTCTCGTCCTTGAAGCCGGCGGCTCGCTGGCATCGGGACCTCCCTGTGCAGCGCGCCGGCCGAGCCTTACTAGACGGACGTTGTTTCAGCCCGTCGCCGCGAGGCGCGGGAAGATGTTTCAACCGTGTCGTGGTGCAATCCGGCTGTTGACGGCCCCTCCCGGCGAAGAGGCTTCAGGGGATCGGAACGGGGATCCTGACAAACTTGTGCGTCGGCGTCACAAACTGAGGCCAGATGCGCTGTCAAGGTCGTCACGCAACTTCAGCATGCGGTCGAATCCAGCCAGGAAGCAATCCACCAGTTTCGGATCGAACTGGCTACCCGCGTGCGTGCGCAAATAGGCTGCCACCTCGATAGCTGGCCAGGGCCGCTTATAGGGCCTCGGCGAGCACAGCGCGTCGAAGACGTCGACGACTGCGACGATCCGCCCATTCAGAGGGATCGCCTCGCCGGCGAGGCCACGGGGATAGCCACTGCCGTTCCAGTGCTCATGATGACAAAGCGCAATCTCCGCAGCTGCGTCCAGCATCGCGATCCCGCTGCCTGCGAGAATACGGTGTCCGGCGACCGTGTGCCCCTGCATGACCTTCCACTCAGTCTCGTCCAGCGGACCGGGCTTCAGCAGGATGCGGTCAGGTATGGCGATCTTCCCGATGTCATGCAGCGGCGCTGCGGTCTCGACGAGATTGACGCACGCGTCCGTGCAGCCAGCCGCCCTGGCGAGCACCCCCGCCATGACGCCGATGCGCACCACATGCTGTCCGGTATCGGCGTCTCGGAATTCACCCGCCGCGCACAGGCGTCGCACCACCTCGCGGTGCACCCGCTCGAGCTCATGCGTCCGTGCACGGACGGCAACCTCCAGGGTGTCGGCCTTGGCCTTCTGTGCTTTGGCGAGCATGTGCAGTTCCAAGAGGTTGCGGACTCGCGCCAACAGCTCCCAAAACTCAAGGGGCTTCGACACGAAGTCTCGCGCGCCCGCCTCGAGTGCCACGCGGCGGGTCGCTTGGTCGGTCTGCGCCGTGAGCACCAACACCGGTGGCGCGAGGTCCGGGAAGCGGCGGCGGGCCTCCCGGAGGAAGGCGGCACCGTCCAGCCTGGGCATGCGAAAGTCCAGCAGGACGAGATCGGGATTGAAAAGCCCGAACTTCTCGAGACCCTCAGCGGGATCGGTCGCTGTCGCGACATTCGCGTAGCCTGCCGCGGTCAGCAATTCTTCGAGCATTTCTACATTGGCGGGCACGTCGTCTACGACGAGGATTCGCGCCATGACGTGCTCTTCAGGCGCCTCAGGCCGCATTACTGGTTTCCAACGCTTCGTCGAGGGCGGCCAGGAACTCTGGGATCTGGATCGGCTTCGTCAAATATCGCCGGAATCCTGCAGCAAGTCCCTTCTCGGCCGCCCGCGGCATGGCATTGGCGCTGAGCGCCAGGACCGGGATCGACGCCGTCATGGGATCCGCCTTGAGGCGCTTCAGTACCTCGAAGCCGTCCATGCCCGGCAGGTTGATATCCAACACGACCACGTCCGGCCGATGCGCCCGCGCCAGGTCAAGGCCGATGCGCGGATCCGCCGCCACGAGCAGGTTAAAGGCTCCGATCGTCTCTGCCAGATCCTGCATGAGCTGGATATTGGAGGGATTGTCCTCGACATAGAGGAGTGAGCGCGCCTTCGTGCCGGGCTCGACCTCGGCCTGACCGAGGGTGCCGGTCTGCTCGGGCCTGACAGCCGCGACAGGCAGCGAAACACGGAAGATGCTGCCGACACCGGGCGTGCTGTCCACTTCGATCCGGCCTTCCATAGCCTCGACCAGGCGGTTGGTGATCGTCAGTCCGATCCCGGTGCCTTCGATCGGTCCATGCTCCCGCCCCAACCGGTTGAACGGCTGAAAGAGCTCGGCAAGCCGGTCGACCGGGATGCCCATGCCCGTATCGCGCACCGAGACTTCCGCGAGCCCATCCCGGTTTCGCTGTGTCTCGACATGGACGGCACCGCCGCGACGGTTGTACTTGATCGCGTTGGAGACGAGATTGGAAAGGACCTGGGTCAGACGTGTCCGGTCCGCGAGTATGGACGGCACGTCCGTGGCGCCTCGCACGTGGATCGTCACCTCGGCGGCCTCGGCAACGGGCTGGAGCGTCGAGACGACTTCGTCGATGACGCCCCCGACATCGACGGCCTCGACCGACATCGAGAGGCGGCCGGCCTCGACGCGGGCGAGATCGAGCACCTCGTCGATCAGCCGGAGGAGATGCCGGCCCGACTTCGCGATCTGCTCGACCGCGCGGCCCTGTTTGGTGGTGAGTGGCTCGCGGGCGCTGTTGAACTCCAGGAGCTGCGCGAAGCCAAGAATGGCATTCAGTGGCGTGCGTAGCTCGTGGCTCATATTGGCGAGGAAGTCGGACTTGGCCCGGCTTGCGGCCTCGGCACGGGCTCGGGCGTCGTCGAGGTCCCGCGTTCGTTCCGAAACCCGCTGCTCGAGCCCGTCGCGTGCAGCCATCAGTTCGTCCTCGATGCGCAGCCGCTCCTCGACCTCCTGCTCCAGCGCACGGTTGATCGCACGCAGGCGCTCCGCCTCGCGGTTCGCCGCTGCGGTCAGCCTGCGGTCAGCGAACACGGCGACCAGGGCGAGGACCAGCAGCGCATAGGTCACGGCCGCAACCGCCGTGGCAAGTGGCACCTGCGGCATGGGATCGCCCAGTTCCGTCGACGGATCGAGCAGGATCACGGTCGCCGCCATGCCGGTGTAGTGCATTCCGCAAATGGCGACGGCCATCACCAGGGCCGCCGCCACTCGCTGCCTGGCGTCTCTCAGGGTGAAGGCGAGGAGCAGCGCCGCGCTCGCTGCGGCTACCGCGATCGCAACAGAGGCCGAGAACCACAGGGGATCGTAGGCGACGCTCCCGGGCAGTTCCACCGCCGCCATTCCCACATAGTGCATAGCGGCAACGCCGAGCCCGACCAAGGAACCCGCCGACAGGATCCGCGTTGACGCGATCGCGCCCCGCCGGACGACCTCGATGCCGGCCGCGACAAAGGCAACGGCAATGACAAGAGAGGCGGCAGTGATCGCTGGATCGTAGGACAACGGCACGGGGGCCCGGAATGCCAGCATGCCGATGAAGTGCATCGACCAGATTCCGCCCCCGAGCGCCGCCGCAGCGCCGGCATGCCAAGTCAGGCGCGCCTGCCCTGACGTGCTGCGCAGACGTTCGATCATGTCGAGTGCGACAAAGGATCCGAACGCTGCCGTCAGGTAGGAGAGGGCTACGAGCCACGGGTCGTGGGAGAACGGCAGGCCGCTCTCGCCCGATGTGAAGCACAGCCCCATCAACTCGAACCTCATGCTGTCCTGTTCCAAAAACGCCGCATGTCAGAAAATCATTAGTAATGCTGATAATGTTTAACAATCTGCCATCAAAGGGAGAAGTATCACCTCGGACCGGCCAGACCCGCGGCGTCGCCGAGAGCATTCCGTCCTGGTCAGGCGCAATATCGTCACGGTGCACTACGTGACCGCACCGTCTAAGGCCGGACAGGAGGCACAGCGACAGCGCGGGCCGCTCAGGCTTCTGGTGATGCGCAGGTCAGTCGCGCGGCGGAGCCCCTGCGTCGTTGGCCGCGCCCGCCGAGGTCACGTTGACGACAGCCGCCGTGCCCCGGCGGAAATCGTCTTCCTGGGCGAGACGCGTGAGCACTATGGCCGCGATCCTCCGCCAGAACATTGCGGCGCTGCGCTGATCCTCCCTTGCCGCCTTGTCGGCCCAATGTTGGGCATGGCTCAGCGCGGACGGCCCGTGCTCCCTCAGGAGTTCGTTCGCAATGCGTTCGAGATGGCCGGTCTTCATGGCCGCTTCCTTGCCGCTGCGAGCCATCCTGAAGGCTGCTACGGAGGGCTCATGGCAGCTTCATCATCTCTTGGATCCGTTGATCCGTAAGAAGAACCTGCCAAGTGTGCCGGACATCACGGGGCCTCCGGTTCCGGCACTCTCAGGATCACGGCATCGTCGGGGCCGACCGGGCGGCCATCCTCAGTGCGAACCTCGAGGCGAATGGTCTTTCCGGTATCACGCTCCACGAGTTTCGAGTGCTTTTCGCCGGGCAAGAACAAATGCTGTTCTCCCCATTGCCTCAAGGCAACCATGACCGGGAAAAGGTCACGCCCCTTCTCGGTCAGGCGATACTCCTGATGTGAACCGTCGCCGGCCGGAACAGCCTTCAGTATGCCCCGTGCGACCAGGGTGCGAAGCCGGTCCGAAAGAATGTTCTTGGCGATGCCAAGGCTCTTTTGGAACTCGTTGAAGCGGGTCAGCCCGTCGAACGCATCACGCACGATCAACAAAGACCACCAGTCGCCGATCGCGTCGAGTGACCTGGCGCTGGGGCAATAGTCTCCCTTGAGGCTCTTACGCCTGACCATCCGCCCCTCTCGCATGTCCTCGCAACGGACAGTGACCCCAAAAACAGGTTGCATAATAAAACCAATGCCCGCAGGATTCAATAGGTTTCATCATGAAACCTCAACGATCGGGAGGCTTCCATGCTATCGGGACGCAGCAGAACCCGCTCCGAAGACGTCAGCGCGGACATCCAGAGCGGGACGGGGGAGCAGCACCAGGAATGGTCCGGGGGTGAAGCCCCCAAGCAGGCTTCACCACGAGCATCGAGGCTGATCTACTTGTTGTTCGCGGTGGCTGCCGGCTTGGCCGTAGCCAACGCATATTTCGCTCATC
Organism: Arenibaculum pallidiluteum; assembly: GCF_017355985.1. Taxonomy (GTDB): domain Bacteria; phylum Pseudomonadota; class Alphaproteobacteria; order Azospirillales; family Azospirillaceae; genus Arenibaculum; species Arenibaculum pallidiluteum. The sequence continues at coordinate 66,439 of NZ_JAFIQU010000010.1, read as the reverse complement.
CGCTCCTCGACCTGATGTCCGAGGATCTGCGTCTTCCGCGCGCGACCGTGGGCCTGGTCGTGGCTGCCACCCAGGCTGGGTATGGGCTGGGGCTCATCTTCCTCGTTCCGGTCGGGGATCTCATCGACCGACGCAAACTCGTCGTGGGGCAGCTTCTGCTCCTGGTCGCCGCGCTTGTCGCGGTTGCCAACGCCTCCACTGGCCCGATGCTGCTGGCGTCGATGGCCATGACGGGCCTCCTCGCGGTCGTGACGCAAGCCTTCGTCGCCTACGCAGCGAGCTTGGTGCGGCCGGCCGAGCGCGGCCATGTTGTCGGGATCGTCACGACAGGCATTGTCCTCGGCATCCTTCTGGCGCGCACCGTCGCCGGCGCATCCGCCGATCTTTCCGGCTGGCGTTCCGTCTATCTCCTGTCCGCGCTCCTGACTTTCATCGTCGCCGCAATCCTCGCCAAAGCGCTTCCACGAGACGTGCGCGCCAGGAGCCGGATCGCCTACCCGCGGCTCGTCGGATCCATGTTCACACTCTTCGTTGACGAGCCCGTGCTGCGCATCCGCGCCATCATCGGCATGCTGATCTTCGCCCAGGTCACGACACTGTTGACGCCTCTGGTGCTCCCGCTGAGCGCACCACCATTTTCACTGTCGCACACGGTGATCGGCCTGTTCGGACTGGCGGGTGCTGCCGGGGCGCTCGGCGCGGCCAAGGCTGGGCGGTGGACCGACCGCGGGCACGGGCAACGTGTTACAGGCGTCGCCCTCATCCTCATGCTCGTTGCCTGGCTGCCGATCTCGCTCCTATCCCATTCGATTTGGTGGCTGATCGCAGGGGTGCTTGTCCTCGACTTCGGGCTGCAGGCAGTGCATGTCACAAACCAGGGCATGATCTATCGTCAAAGGCCTGAGGCGCAGAGCCGCCTGACCGCCGCCTACATGGTCTTCTATTCCCTCGGCAGTGCTATCGGCTCCTCATCCTCAACATTGGCCTTTGACCATGCGGGCTGGACCGGCGTGAGCGCGCTTGGCGCCGCCATCGGTGTGGTTACGCTCGCCTTCTGGGCTCTCACCTTGCGCGCAACGCCCACATCGGCAACGCGGCCCTTGCATTGACCGACTGAGCTTCGGCGGCACGGGCTGGAACCCGGCGCCTCCTGAATCAGGAAAGTCGGCTTCGGCGAGCGTTGCCGCCCCACGCCGAGCATGCGCAATCGCTAGGCACGCAGTGGGCGCGCGTGCACCTGCTCACGCGCAGGCCGGCTCACGACACGTTTGATACAGAGTGCGGGCGCCACGGCATCGGCCAGATACCAAGCCGCCCCATCTTCCGCTCCCAGAAAACGACCGTTCTGTGGAGAAGGAAAATGTACAGAGCCATCGCCGAATTCTCTCGTGAACTCGCCCCGCTGGAAGACCGGCGCAGGTCCACGGTGCTCGACGTGATCAAGAAGACCCTGGGTGCCTGGGTCGATCGGGTGGAGAGCCGCCGCCGTCTCGCCGCCATCGCGGGCATGGATGCCCACCTGCTGCGCGACATCGGAATCACCCGCTCGGAAATCATGATCGAGACCAGCAAGCCGTTCTGGCGCGCCTGACGCCAGCCGCGGTCACCGGTCAAGCATCGTGCCGCCAAACCAACCCTAGGAGCCAGCAAGCAATGACCCGCCTCTTCCCGCGCACCGCAAGCGCCGCCACGATTTTCGCCGCGATGGTGATGCACGCCACCGCCCAAGCCGGCGAGATACGGCCGTTCGAAGGCTATGTCCTGCGGATGAAGGAGAACTGCACGGCAGTGATCTACTACGTCCCCACGGCCGAGAGCTTCCATGTCGTCACCACGGTGGCCGCCGACGGCGAAACCGCAGTCCGCTTCGTCTCGGACCTTACCGACGGACAATCCGTGGTCGTCGAAGCAGCGGGCGAACCGAAGCAGCCGCGGAGCGGCGTCAAGCTGACACGCACCGGCGACATGCTGCACATACGTCAGATCCCGATCGAGACCGCGTCGCCCGCCGCCGACACAAGGCAAGCCTCCTGATGCGGCAGATGGATGAGGCTCGATTCCCGATCTGTAGGCGATGTTCGCGGGCCCGACTGGGGGCGTTGCCCCCGCGGGCCCGTGTCGGCCGCCGCAGACCGGGGGTTCGCATATGTCGCTTCTGAAGAGAACAATACACCCCGGAAAGAACTTGCATGGGCTTGCCCGGCGCGATGGAGTGCCGGGCTACGCCCGCATCGTCGGACCAGGGCAGCACGGCATTGGACGTGACGTCCGTGCCGTAGTCCGAGACCATGACGGAGGCCGCCCGCGGCGTGAGACCAGTGTCGAGCGTGCGCGGGGACGCTCCGGCCGGCGAACCAGCATTGGCGCCGGCCGCCAAGCGTTCCATGATGGTATCGTAGATCAAGTTGAGTAATCGGAACCGCTGCCGCTCGCGACCGGCCATGCACGAGGACGATTGGCCAGCGGCTCGAAGAGCCGGGTCGGCGGCGCCAGCGGCGTCCGCTCGAGGGTGCCGTCCAGACGTCGCGACGCCCCCACATAGCAGGCGCCGCCTCGCGCCATGGCTGTTGCATTCTCTCCGGTCCAGACCGGACCCTCGGGACGCAAGAGGATGTGCAGGCGCCGGCTGCCGAAGCGTCGTCGCAAGACCGCATGTTCGCACATGCGGAAGGACAGCGCCGCATCCCTATAACGGCAGGCTCGCTACCCGTGGCCCGCTTAACGACAGATACCAGGATTTTGGGGCCATCAAGTCCCTGAGCCGAGCTTTATCGCTTACGACGCCGCCGAGCAACGGCCTGGGCTCGGCGCCCTCCGCCCCCAATGCTATGAAACATACTTCCGTCACCTCCAGGTCGCCGCGCGGCCCGGTGGATGAGGGAGGCATTGTGCGCGGCGAGCTTGTCGCAGGGGGTGACGATGCACCCGAACTGCCTGAGCTTGCCAACCGAGCTAGCGGCTCGGCCTGCGTGAGCAGGAGGGCAAAGTGCTCAAAGCGGCGCTTGGCTGATCCACTTCGAGCGGCTTGCCGCCGCGGCACGATTGATACATGGCGCCGACTGCCGCGGCATCGACCTGAAACAACACCGCCCTAGCGTGCGGTGGCGGCCGCGATGCGCCGCCCAATCCGAACGCTGGAGAACGAGGATGCTATCCAACAGTCACGACCGCTGCTGCTCGCGCCGTGGCCTGGCCGCCGGCCGGCGCGGCTTTCTTAAGCTCGCCGCTCTGGGCGGCGGCGCGACTCTGCTCAGCGCGGCGCCGCTGCGGCGAGCAGTAGCCGGAGGTGGCGTCGAGGTGCTGCTGCTGTCCTGCATGGACTACCGCCTCATGGACGATGTCACGCGTTACATGGACGGGCGAGGCCTGACCAACAACTACGACCACGTGATCCTGGCCGGCGCCAGCTTAGGCGCCATCACCGAAAAGGAGCCCGTGTGGGGCGAGACCTTCTGGCGGCATGTGGAGGTCGCCAAGTCGCTCCACCACATCCGCAAGGTGATCGTGATGGATCATCGCGACTGCGGTGCGTACCGCGTCCTGCTCGGGCAGGACTTGAAGGAAGATCGCGCTCATGAGGCCGCGGTGCATGGAGAGGTGCTACACCGGCTCGGCCAGCGGATCCGAGACCGGCATTCGGATCTCGAGGTCGAGCTGCTTCTGATGGCCCTCGATGGCAGCGTGGAAAAGGTCGCCTAGAGACAGGCTCTAGATCCGGCTCAATGCCGCATCGTCGTCGATCCGACCCCTGTCAGTTCATCGACGGCGATGCCGCATTTGCCGCACGCGTTCGGGTACGCGTCCCACCCCGCATCCGTCACCGTGACACGCCGTTCGACGACGACGCGGGCCCAGGTCCCGGCGACGATCCTGCCTTGCAGATGAGACCAGAGGCCGCGCCGGGTATCGCTTCGCCCGGCAGCGTGCGCCGCAACAAAGCGCTGCGCGCAAGCCAGAGGACCGCCTCGATGATGCACCGATGATCGGGGTAAAGCACCCGACCCCGGGCTTCCGAGGTGGCGGCAGCAGCGCAAGCCGGTGCCGCATGGCATCGGTCAGCATGGCCCCGATCGTCACGCCATCTCGGTTCGATTAAATCAGGCCTGGCACCATGCCCTCCGGCGACATGGCTCGACCTCTTACGTCCTTCCGGCGAACGCCCGCATGCAGCGCCCCCTGCCCCTCGTCATCGGCTCGTCGAAAAGCCGCAACTCACCCGATAGCCCAGGAGCACGACCTCCGCGAGACCGTCGACGCCGCCGAGGCGGCCTGGTCCCGGTCGGCCGCTACTGGTGAGACGTCATCGACCGCGATGTCGGGCCAACTCAATGCGTCGTCGATACGGCGGGCACCGGCCGGGAGCGATGAAGCAACGCTGCTACTGCGGTGATGCCTTGCCGTACTCGGCCGGCCTCATGCCAACATCGCGGGATCTCGAGGGGCAGGATTGGCGCACCGCACAGGCTCCGCCGACGTGCCGCGACGGCAGCGAGAAAAGAAGCAGCCGCCGAGGCGTGGCGCCTCGGCGGCTCGATCCGGCTGCGGAGGCGTTCCGCCTCCCGCGTCACGCGATGTCGAGAAGGTAGTCCTCGGCATACCCCGTGACATAGTCGATGCCGGCGATTAGACCGACCTTGTCGACGGTGACTGATGCCGCGTGGCCGTCCACCTCCCAGCTGAAGATCGTCTTGCCGGCCTGCTTGACCACGCTGATGTCGTGGAGGTCGATGTCGCAGAAAACCACCTTGTCGCCGCCGCTGCTGCCAGCGCCCTCGAATCCCGTGATCATGTCATGGCCGTCGCCACTCGACGCGCCGGCAAAATTGAACAGGAGTTCGTCCGCACCGGAGCCGCCGGCGAGGAGATCATTCCCCGATCCCCCGTCCAGGGTGTCGTTGCCACCCTCGCCATAGATCTTGTCGTTACCTTCGCGGCCATCGAGCCGGCCGTTGGCCGAGACGCCGTCATTGCCGGCGCCACCGTAGATCAGGTCGTCGCCGGTGCCGCCGTTCACGAGATCACTGCCGCTCCCACCGTAAAGCTTGTCGGCCCCGGTGCCGCCCAGCATCAGATCGTTGCCGCCCTCGGCCCGCATGACGTCATTGCCGGCATCTCCACGCAGGTCGTTGGCGCCGCCGTTTCCGGTGAGCATGTCCGCAAAGGCCGATCCACGCAGCCCCTCGATGCTGTAGAGCTCGTCGCCGGCCGCATGACCGCCCGATGCCGCTCCGGTTGCGAGATTCACGACGACGGCCCCGTTGGACGAGGCGTAGGACGCAACGTCAGAGCCATTCCCGCCGGAGATGATGTCGGCACCCGCCTTGCCTTCGAGGGTATCGTCGCCGTCCCGACCATAGAGCTCGTTCGCCTCGACGCTGCCGGTCAGGATGTCGCCGTAGCTCGAGCCCCACACATTTTCGATGCTGGCCAGAGTGTCGGTCTCGCCGTTCCAATCCGTGGCGATGTTCGACGTCAGCGAGACCGTGACTGCATCGCTCGCACTGGCATAGGACACGAGATCGGAGCCCGACCCACCGTCGATGCTGTCCGTACCGAGACCGCCAACGAGGATGTCGTTGCCGCCCAAGCCGAACAGATGATCGTTGCCGTTCATGCCGTTGATGGTATCGGCTCCATTCGTGCCGAAAAGAGCAAAGATCCCCTGGTCATTGCCACTGGTGCCATTAACGATCGCCATTTCTCCATTCCTTCCAGATGATCCGGCGGCAATTGATTCGGACCGTTGATTTACCCGGTACGGGCGCCGCTGGCCCTCTTATCGGCGCGGTCCGTTTCAGTTCTTTGCCGCGAAACCGTACGGCTGTTTCAATTGTGGCGTGATTTGCACCGATATACTGGGCTCAGAGAGTTCCTTGCCCATGGCCAGGCGCCGCGTCCGGAATGAAATGGGCCAGGACCGTCGGTCCTGGCTAGTCGTGGCCACGAATGTCACGTCGTGAAAAGCTCTGAAGTTCGGGTCAGCTCTCCCTGAGGCCCTTGCGTACACTGTCGCGCAACGGGGTCAGCAGGTAGTCGAGGAGCGTGCGCTCCGAGGTCGTTATCAACACGTCCGCAGGCATTCCCGGCGCCAAGGCAACGTCCGGCGGGAGGGTGCCAGGATCGATGGCGACTTGGGCACGGTAATAGGGCTGCCGGGTGGCTGCGTCTTCCAGCCGATCGGCCGAGACGTTCCTTACCAGCCCCTTGATCCGCGGCATCGAGCGGCTCTTGTAGGCCAGCAGATGCACTTGCGCGTCCAGCCCTGGATGAATCTCGTCGATGTCGGACGGCGTCACGCGCACCTCGAGAATCAATTCTGCGCCGGCCGGCACGATCGCCATGAGCGCCGCTCCCTGCTCGATGACGCCCCCGGTTGTCGTCACCTGCAGGTCGACAATGGTGCCGGCGACAGGAGCGGTAACGACAGTCCGTGCCAGCCGGTCTGCGGTGGCACGGAGCCGCTCGTTCAAACGCGCGAGATGCTGGCGGACATCGGCGAGTTCGGCCGCGGTCTTGTCGGCCTCCTCGCTGACGAGACTGGCCTGCTGTTGCCGGGCCTCTGCGATCCCTTGCCGTGCCTGCGCGATTTCGGCCCTGTCGGCGCCAATCGAGCCCTCGATCTGTGCCTGGGACCGCTCGAGCGCGAGCAGGCGCGGCCGGCGCTCCAGGCCCTTGGCGACCAGCCCTCGGACATCCGCGAGCTCGAGCTCGATCAAGGCGAGCTGCCGGCCGCTTGCTGCGATCTTTGCTTCCAGGCCCCGGATCTGCTCGCGCAGCTGCATGATCCGTTCTTCAAGCACGGCGTTTCGGTCGGCCAAGGCCGACCTGCGGCGACTTAGCCGATCGGCTTCGCCGGCGATCACACCCGCCAGAACTGGGTCGCCAGTGGCCGCTTCCAGCAGAGTCTCCGGGAAGCGTGGTGCTGCCGAGCCGTTCTGTTCAGCCACCAACCGCGCCTCGACGGCTCGGGCGGCATTCGCCTCGGCCATCAACGTCGCGTGCTCGGCGCGAGCCTGTGTGTCGTCGAGGGTCAACAGAACCTCGCCGGCAGCGATCATGCTGCCGTCCCTTACATGGATCTGCCGAACGATCCCGCCTTCGAGATGCTGGACGGTCTTGCGGCTCCCCTCCGGCACAACCACCGCAGGGGCGACGGCTGCGCCCGCCAGCGGGGCGACGGCGGCCCAACCGCCGAAGCCGCCGACGAAGGCGATGGTGACGATGGCGCCGGCCAGTACGGGCGCCCTCAGCGAAACCCGGGGGCCCGGTGCAGCTAGGGTCTGGGTCATGGGTCGGTCTCCGGAAATGCTCGAGGCGTGACGCCGTCAAGCGGCTCGGCTGGGACGCATCAGGTGCTGAAGCACCTCGTCGCGCGGTCCGAACCGCGCGACCGCGCCGCCTTCCAGGACAAGCACATGGGTTGCGCAGCGCAGGACGTTGGGACGGTGGGTGACGATCAGGACGGTCACGCCACCGGAAACGAGTGCCGCGAGGCATGCCTGCAGGGCCCCCTCGCCGGTCCCGTCGAGATTGGCGTTGGGCTCGTCCAGGATCACAAGGCTCGGGTCGCCGTAGAGGGCCCGGGCGAGGCCGATTCGTTGGCGCTGGCCGCCCGAGAGCGGCGCGCCGCCGTCGAGGATCCGCGTGTCGTAACCGCGCGGCAGCCTGAGGATCATGTCGTGCGCTCCGGCACGCTGAGCCGCGCGGACCACGGCGGCGGCGTCAGGCGCTGGCGCCATCCGGGCGATATTCTCGGCGACGGTGCCATCGAGCAGCATCGCTTCCTGTGGCAGATAGCCGATATGCCGGCCGAGCTCGGTTTCGGGGTAGTCCCCGAGCTTTGCGCCGTCGAGACGCACGGTCCCGGTCTTGCTCCTAATGGCGCCGGTTAGCAGCCGGCACAGCGTGCTCTTTCCGGAACCCGAGGAGCCAAGGATGCCGAGGCACTGGCCGGGCTCCAATGCGAAGCCGACATTGCGAAGGATCGGCTTGCCGGCCTCGTCGCTCAGCGAGAGTCCTTCGACTTCAAGCACCCCGCTCGGGGCAGGGAGGCTGGTTCGTGGCGGGGAGACGCCGGCGTCGACGAGTGCATGAATTCGTCTCCAGGCCTCGCGGGCCGTGGCAAGGGTGCGCCAGGATCCGATCAGCTGCTCGACCGGCGCCAGCGCCTTGCTGATGACCATCGAGCTCGCGATCATGCTGCCCGGAGCGAGTTCGCCACGAAGCACCAACCACACGCCAAGCCCGAGGGCGGCCGCCTGTACCGCAAGCCGCGCAGCGCGGGTGAGGCCGGTGATCACGCTGCCGCGTTCCATGGCGCGCTGCTGTGCCTCGAGCGCCGGCAGGAGCCGCTTCTCGATCCGTGTGACCAGCGCGTCGGTCATGCCCATGGCACGCGCCGGTTCCGCCCGCCGCGCCAGGGCGTCGGCGGCGGCCTGTGCCTGGATCTGCATGGCCGTGGCTTGCGCATGAGCCCGCTTGGTCAGGACGTCGTTCGCGAGCGCGAGCATGCAGAGTAGAGCGGCGCCAGCCAGAGCGAGAACCGCGAGCGCGGGGTGGAGAAGCCAGGCGAAGCCGGATGCGAGCGGAAGCCAGGGAAGATCCACAAGACCGATCGCCGCCGGTCCGGTCAGCGCCTGGCGCACCAGCGCGAGGTCCCGCAACCCCGTTGACCCGCCAGTTCCCCGCTGCAGGGCAGCTTTGGTCAACACCGAGGCGAGCCCCACCTCGAAGCGCGTGGCCGCCCGGGCGAGCAGCGTTCCGCGCACGGCTTCGAGCGCCGCGAGGGCCGCCAGCGCACCACCGGTCATGAGGCTAAGAAGCACCAGCGTCTCGATGCGGCCGCTGCCGAGGACGCGGTCAAAGATCTGCAGGCTATAGAGCGGCACTGCCAGCATCAGGAGGTTCAGGACGATGCTGAACAGGAAGACGGCCCAAAGCGCGAGGGCAAGCCCGCGCCGGACGTGAGCCCAGTGGGCGGACCCAATCTCGGTTTCCATGGACGGCTCCTCGCAGGGCACGGGCGCGAAGCGGCGTTCCTGCCTAAGAAGGATGCGGCGCGAGAAGGATGCGGCGCGGACTGGACGAAGGCGCCCGATCCGCACCAGCACCCGGTGGTCGTCAGCGCGTCACAGAATGAAGTCGAAGGAGGACAGGTTGATCGCTCCGTCCAGGACGATCTTCATCTCCGCCCCGTTCTCCTCAACGAGGTTGCACTCGATCACGGTGTCGCCGTTCTGGTGGAAGTAGCGGACCTGCCCCTCAGCCCAGAACCCGGACGTGCCGATGAAGCTGAAGGCTTGGTTGCCGGTGCTGTGCGACTTCGCGTCGATCCCCTCAAGAACGATCTTGTCGGACTGGCCTTGCGTGAAGTCGAAGATGGTATCGTACGAGCCGGGGTCGCTGTCCCCATAAGCCTCGTAGATGAACTTGTCCACGCCTTCTCCGCCAGTGAGCTGGTCGGCACCGTCACCACCGACGATCCTGTCCTGGCCCGCGCCGCCGAGGATGGTGTCGTGGCCGCCCTCGCCGCGCAGCAGATCGTTGCCGCCCTGGCCACGGAGCTCATTGGCGCCGTTGGTGCCCTTGAACTGGTCGTCGAAACCCGAACCGTTGAGGCTTTCGATGCTGAAGAGCTGGTCGCCCTCGGCATGGCCGAACAGCGTCGCGCCGCTCATCAGGTTTACATAGACGCCCTCGTTGGACAGATAATAGGACGCCATGTCCATGCCGTTGCCGCCCGAGATCTTGTCGGCGCCGCCCATGCCCTCGAGATAGTCGTCGCCCTTGGCCCCAAAGATCTCATTGACCGCCGCATCGCCGAGAAGCCAATCCCGCTGCGCGGAACCCCAAAGGTTCTCGATTGAAATCAGGGTGTCGCTGTCCCCGGCGATGTCGGTGGCGGTGGCAGTGCCATCCTTGATCGACGCCAGCACACCGCTGCTCGAGTACGCGAAGGAGACGAGATCGCTGCCCGCGCCGCCATGGAGCGTGTCGGATCCGAGGCCGCCAACGAGGATGTCGTTGCCCCCGTTGGCGTAGAGCTGGTCGTTGCCGTTCATACCGTCGATCGTGTCGCTGCCGCTGGTGCCGATGAGCGCGGTCGCCCCCATGTCGTTGCCGTTCGTGCCATAGATGATGGCCATTTCAGGGTCCTCTTTGCGAAACCGGCGGCTCACGGGCATCGAATGCATCCCGATGCCGTGCGCCGGCCGCCGCTTTATGGCCGAGCGATGTATCTGCCCCGTGCCGCGCAGCTGGGGCGAACGTTTCAAGCGTGTCGTGACACCGCCCACCTGTTGACCGGTTCACACACGCTCCATCGACAGGACGGGTTTCAGTGGCCGCCCGGCATGGGCATCATGCGAGCCAGGAGGATGGCAGATGGCCGCGACTGAAATCGTGATTGCCGACGACGAAGCCGATCTGAGGGAGCTCGTCAGCGACTATCTGGAGGCCCACGGCTATTCGACCCGCGTAGCAAGGGATGGACGCGCCCTGGACATGGCGCTCGCAGCACGGCGCGCCGACATCGTGATCCTCGACGTGGCCATGCCGGGAGAAGGCGGTCTGGAGATCGCGCGACGACTCCGCGCCTCGGACCCTCGGCTTGGAATTCTGATCCTGACCGGTGACATCACGCTCGCAAATCGGATCTCGGGCCTGCGGGACGGCGCCGACGACTACGTCACGAAGCCGTTCGAGCCGCGCGAGTTGCTGGCCCGCATCCGCAGCCTCGAACGTCGCCTAGCCTGCGCTCCTCCTCTTCCGAATGGCGACGCACCTCAGATCAGTCGAGGCCGTCTCCGCGCCGGCCCGTTGGACTTCGATACCACGGCACGCCGCGTCATCGGCGCCACCGGAACACCCATCGACTTGACTGCCATGGAGTACGATCTGCTGGAGGTTCTCGCACGGCACGCGGGCCAACCCCTCAGCCGTGCACGCCTGTCCGAGCTGGCGCATGGCCGCCCTCTCGGTGACGGCGATCGCAGCATCGACCTGCGGATCACGCGCCTGCGGCAGAAGGTCGAGAACGATCCGTCGGCCCCGGCGCTAATTCGCACGGTCCGGGGAGAAGGCTACATGCTCGATCCGGGCTGATCCTCTGGTTCCGCGGCCATGTGGATGTATCCCACACCGCGCACGGTGCGGATCAGCGCAGGGCGTTCCGGCTCGGTCTCCAGCTTGCGCCGCAGCCTCGCAATGCGGCTGTCGATGCTGCGGTCCAAGGTCTCGCCGTCCCGACCGGGTGCGAGTTGGATGAGTTCGTCCCGCGTCAGCATGCGATTGGCGTTCATCGCGAAAGCAGCGACAAGGTCGACTTCGGATGCGCGCAGTGGAACCTCCCCCCCGTCGGGCCCAAGAAGGACGAAGCGCTTCGGATCGAAGGCATAGCGTCCGAAGGGCAGCGTTTGCGGCATCGTCCTGCGACCGCGCCGGCGCAGAAGCGCCGTCACACGGGCGACGACCTCCGCAGGCTCGAACGGTTTCGTGATGTAATCGTCCGCACCGGCCTCCAGCCCGGCGACCCGATCAATCACATCGCCGATTGCCGACACCATGATGATGCCCGGGTCGTACGTGCTTCGCAGGCGCCGGGCGATGCTGAAGCCGTTCTCTCCAGGCAGGTTGAGATCGAGCAGCACGACGTCGGGCACACCCGCGCCACACAGGAAGTCGAGTTCCTTCCCGTCCGCAGCCGGCCGGGCTCGATGTCCGGCCGCCACCAGAATTTCGCAAAGAAGAGCCCGAATTTCGGGTTCATCGTCGACGACGATCAAGGTGCCTACGGACATTGCATCTCTCGACCGCTGCCGGTTCCCTGGCGTCCGGATATGCCGATCGAGCAAGTCCAAACAGCGGCTGTCCCAGACAACTTCCATTGTAGTGCCACAAGCGGCTCGGGCGTCCTCGCACCGAGGCGGTAAGCCGAAAAATCTGACCAGAACGGGCGGCGCTATCACTGATCCTGTCTGCCCGTTGCCCGCGCCTTCGATGAGGAGCGACAGTCATGCGCCGAATTGCGGCGATCCTTTTTTGTCTTCTCCTGCCTTCCGTGGTTTCGGCAACTGAGTTGCCGAAACCGAAGGGAGAGGTCTTGCTGACTGTTCGGGGCATGATCTCGCATCGCAATGCGGGCACCGAGGCTGTGTTCGACCGGGCGAACCTTGAGGCGCTCGGCCTCGCCACGATCCGGACCTCGACCCCTTGGACTGATGGCGTCGTCGAGTTCGAGGGCGTTCCCCTGAAGGCAGTGCTTGCCGCCGTCGGGGGTAAGGGAAAGGAGCTGGTAGCCACGGCCCTCAACGACTACAAGGCCAATCTCCCGATGAGCGACGCGGAGCAATACCGCGTCTTGCTGGCCCTTCGCATGAACGGGCGGGACCTGTCCCTGCGCGACCGGGGGCCCCTCTGGATCGTCTACCCCCGCGATGCCCACGCGGAGCTGAGATCGAATTCCTTCAATGTCCGTTGGGTATGGGCCTTGAGCACCCTCGAGGTCCGATGACCAGGCTCTTTCGCGGCGCCGGACCCTTCTGGCTGCTGACCACAACCATCGCGGTCTTCGTCACGAGCCTCATCATCCTCGGGGTCCACCTTGCCAGGATCGACCGCGAGATCGGGCGCGGAGAAGGGGAGAACGTCGTCTGGACATTCAGTCAGGCCGAAACCGACCTGCTGCGCGCATTGGTTGTTCTCGCGCGTTTCTCGGCTGGAGATCCGAACGCTTCGGCGTCGACCGTCGTGCGACGCTATGATCTCCTGTGGAGCCGGATCACAGGCCTGCAGTCGGGACAGGCCGCGAAGCGTCTCCACGACATGCCAGTCGTGAGCCACGCCATCAACGCGGCCATGGTGACACTGGCCGGGATCGAACCCCTGATCAATCGGCTCGCCGAGGGCGAGAGGGACGTGGCGGCGGAAATCGAGCGCCGCCTCGTGGTCCTTCACCAGCCGCTTCGCGATGCGGCCGTGTCCGCGCTTCAGAGCGAAGCGGACCGGATCGCCGCACTTTCACAGACAAAGCGCCTGGGCGTCGCCGGAATATTTGCCCTTCTGCTGGGGCTTCTTGCCGGCGGCGGCTTGCTCGTCGCGCAGCTGGTGCGTGAGGCACGCCGTGCGAGCCGGATGGCGCGTGCTGCTGTTGAGGCGGAGACGGAGGCGCGGCACGCCGGTCGTCGCTTCAGGGATATCGCGGAGGCGGCCTCGGACTGGTTCTGGGAGAGCGACGCCGACTATCGCCTGACCTACATTTCGGACCGACTGGAGGAGCTGTCGGGGGAGAAGCCCGAGGCCGTCATCGGCAAGCGCCGGTGGGAGCTGCGCATTTCCGAGGATCACGACGAAAGCAACTGGAACCGGCACCGGGCCGAGATCGAGGCGAAGCGCCCATTCCGCGACTTCGTCTTTCCCTACCTCGCCGCTGACGGTGGCATCCGCTACTGCAGGGTAAATGGCAAACCGGTGTTCGATCAGGATGGCCGGTTCGTTGGCTATCGCGGCACCGGAACCGACATCACCGGCAGAATGCTGGCGGAGCAGGCGCTGCGGGCGAGCGAGGAACGGTTCCGGCTTCTCGTCGACGCCCATCCGGTTCCAATGGCGGCGATCGATCTGGAGGATGGCCGGATCCTTTTCGCCAGTCCGCCCTGCGCGGGGCTTCTCCGCGTCGGGATGGACGAGGTTCTATGCCGGCCACTGGCAAACTTCCTGGCCGATGCCGCGGAAGCCGAAAGGCTCCTCGCGCAGCTCAGAAGGGAGGTTTCCATCTGCAGTGCCGAGGTCGAACTGGATACGGCTGCGGGTGCGCCGCCCCGGGTCTCCATCGACGGGCACGCGATAGCCTTCGACGGCCGCCCGGCCGCCGTCATAGCGATCACGGATCTGACGGAGCGGCTTCGGACCGAAGCGGAGATCGAACGCCAGAGAGAGGCCTTGCATCAAAGCGAGAAGATGGCCGCGCTCGGTTCGCTTCTCGCCGGCGTTGCGCACGAACTCAACAATCCCCTGTCGGTCGTGGTCGGCCATGCAAGCATCCTGCGCGACTTGAGCTCGGACGAGGCGACACGCGAGCGCGCATCGAAGATCAAGAGCGCCGCGGATCGCTGCGCGAGGATCGTCAAGACCTTCCTGGCCATGGCGCGCAGCAAGCCCGAGGAGCGGGGGGACGTTCAGGTGAACGCCGTGATCGACGCGGCGCTCGACATTCTTGCCTATGGTCTGAGGACCAGCGACGTTTCCGTCGAGCGCCGTTTCGCCGCCGAGCTGCCCGTCGTTCACGGCAGCTCCGATCAGATGCATCAAGTGTTCATGAATTTGATCATCAACGCCCAGCAGGCTCTGCAGGACGCCGCGCCTCCGCGTCGCCTGGTGATCACGACGCGTCTCGAGGACCACGCGGTGGTCGTCGAACTTGCAGACAATGGCCCGGGTATTCCGGCCAACCTGCGCTCCCGGATCTTCGACCCGTTCTTCACGACCAAGCCCCAGGGTTCCGGAACCGGTATTGGACTGGCCGTGTGCCGTGGCATCGTTCTGGCGCATGGCGGGACCATAACCGCCGAGTCCGGCTCGGACGGCGGTGCGATCTTCACCGTGCGCCTGCCGGCGGCGACGGAGACCTCGGTGGAGCAGCCCCAACCGGCATCGGATCCTGGCATCAATCCCTGCAACCGTGTCCTGGTGGTCGACGATGAGCCCGACGTCGCCGAGGCGCTGGCGGAAATCCTGTCCATGGCCGGAAACCACGTCTTCGTCGTCGGGAACGGCCGCGCGGCCTTGGACTGGATCGCACGTAACCCCGTCGACGCCGTGGTGAGCGACCTGCGGATGCCGGTCATGGACGGCATTGCTCTCTATCGCGAAATTGCGGCCACGCGCCCCGACCTCGCTGCTCGCATGATTTTCATTTCCGGAGATACGCTTTCGCCCGCGATGACGGCTTCGCTCAGCGAAACCGGCGTTCCTGTCGTCGAGAAGCCCTACGAGCCTGCCGAAATCGCACGGCAAGTGGCGGCGACTATCGAACGTGGCTCCGCTGTTCCAGCGTCCGCGTGAACGCAATCCATATGACCTGACTCGCATTCCGAGCCTGCTCGCGGGTCGTCCCGACGCAGGTCGCCGAGGACGTATGCGAAGTCGGTGCCGCCCATCCTTGGGCTTTTCCTCTACGATCCCGAACGGCGCGATCCCTTGGCCGCCCGTAGCGCGTTCGTCGCGCCTATCTTCCGCTGCTCGGGACGCCTGGCTCGCCGACGCCGGGCCCGTCGTCGCGGGCAAGAGCGTGCGCCAGGCGGCCTAGGCCGCCGGGGTGCACCGCACGACCTCCTTCCGTTGGCGCCATCGGGTTCTGAGCGCGCCCCGCGGTCGAACCCAGGCACCTCTCGGGCATCGTCGAGGCCGCCGAGACCTACTTCCTCGAGAGCCACAAAGGCTCGAAGGCATGGGCGCGGACAACGCGCGGGCTGCCGACCGCGCGGCCGCTCAACCGGCGTTCGGGGACGAGCGAGGTGTCGGCCGGAGCATCCCAGGATCACTCCGCCGTCAATGGGCCCCGTCGCGTCTTCCCACCGGACGCCGCCGGAACGGATGCGTGCTTTCCACCGGCATTGCCGACAAGCGGGCTTTTCATGGCTCCGCCCGCACGATTACCTCGTATTCCATGACCTCGTCGTTTCGGTTGGCTTGCTGCAGGAGGATCAGATAGCCGCTGCTGCTCCTCAGGACATGGCTCAGATTGGCCCGCCTGAAATCGGTCAGAACCTCCTCATATTGACCATTGAAAATCCTTACGGTGTAGTATTGCCCCGTTGTGTTGTTAATTATAAGACGGTTGGCACTCTTGCTTCCTTCTGGAACGGCAACCACATAGTAATCCCGATCCTCCTCCCTGAGCGAACCCCGTGCCCAGACACCGAACTGAAGTACATTTGCCTGCCCTTGGATGTCGTTCGGTTCGACCTCGCTCGCGTTTATGCTCTGCCGCTCGAAAAGCGTAGCGGAACCCACCTTGGCCACGGCTTCCGTTCCGGAGGCACGCCAGCCCCATGTGTTGGGACGATGCGGGACGAAGAGCGGCAATGAGAACAATGCACAGCCGGCAATGATGATGACCAGCGCAGGCGTGGATAGATTGGCTTCGAAGCCCATGATCTTCAGGTGACTGGCAGCACCCTCACGGCGCATTGCGATCAGGATCAGACCGAAGGCGATCATCAGAATCCCGACGACAGTCGCGATGATCTGCTGAATGTCGTTCATGCGCTTGGCCTCGCATTGACCATACTGGTGCGCCGTGGCACCGACAGCATACACGAGGCCCGAAATGCCGTTCAGATGTACGCTGCTCGCGGCATGAAATTCACGATGGCTGGAAGCTTGACCGAAAGCCTCCTGCTGTCGGTGATGGTCGATTAGCGGGCCGCCCGGATCGGGACGCCCTGCGGTGCCCCCTGCCCTTCCGCGCCGGGCCAAAAGCGAAAGGTCCCGGGGGCTTGCGCCACCGGGGCCTCGGAATCTGGTTGCGGGGGCAGGATTTGAACCTGCGACCTTCAGGTTACGTAGCTTTGGCGACATGCCCTAGTCCGACAATTTGGAGCGCCGCGCAAAGGCCCACGTGCCCGAGGCGGTCCGCTTTGCCACCAAGCCGCGCCCGGCGGCCGACAGCATCTACGGCATGGGCGAGCTTGAAATGGCGCTGCGCCGGGCCGGCAAGGGCTATGTTCTGGGCGTGACGGGCGCCCACCACTTCAACTCCTGGGCCAAACGGACGGCGGTCTCGGGCACTGCCTCGGAGATCGCTGAAGCGGTCCCGGCCTCACGCCGGGTCCGGCTCTCGGCTGGCGACGGGACCAAGGGGCCGCGCTTGTACGACTGGGCCTACCTGGAGCTGGCCGATCTCGATCCCGAGGATGTCGGCGCGCCGGCCGGGCTGGGCCTGTGGACGCGCGGCGTGCTGATCCGGCGCAAGCTCGGCGACGGTGGCCCGGCCTTCTTCACGACCTGGTGCCCGGCCGGCACGCCGCTGGAGGTCCTGGACCGGGTCGAGGGGCGGCGCTGGGCCGCCGAGGACGCCTTCGAAACCGCCAAGACCGAGCTAGGTCTGGCCCACAACGAGACGCCAGCTGGCACGCACGTCTTGCTGGTCATGCTTGCCTTCGCCATGCTCGCGGTGATCCGCCACAAAGCGGAGACGCGCCTGCCGCCCACAAAAAGCAGGCGGTCGAAAGCCAACGCCCATGGTGCGCTGGTCCGCACAGGAAATCCGTCGCGTTGCCTGGCGTTTAACTCAGCGCCAGATCGAACCGGCGATCGTCATCGCCTGGTCCGCTTGGCGCCGTTGCCATCAGGCCATTGCCCAAGACGCCTACCTCAGCCGTGGCACGCAACTGTAATGCTAGAAAGCGTAGCGAAACTGGTTTCGGGTTGTTGGGAGGGGCATGGCTGCTCCACTCGTATCCAACGCCCTCTGAAATGTTGTCGCCCCGCTGATCCCGCCTGAGCCACCGAAGCCGAAAGGTGGACGGCCGCGGATCGACGATCGCGCGGCCCTGACCGGTATCCTGTTCGCGCTGCGCACCGGCACTCCCTGGAAGCTGCTGCCGGTGGAGATGGGCTGCGGCTCGGGCATGACGTGCTGGCGTCGGCTCCACGAATGGCAGCAGGCCAGCGTGTGGGAGCGCCTGCATCGTGTCCTGCTCGACCGGCTCGGCTGGGCCAACGCGATCGACTGGTCGCGTGCCGCGGTGGACAGCGCCAGCGTCCCGGCCAAAAGGGGGCGAGGAGACCGGTCCGAACCCGACGGATCGTGGCAGGCCGGGCTCGAAGCGCCACCTCCTGGTCGACGCCAACGGCATCCCGCTCGCTTTGAGGATCTCCCCGGCCAACCGCCACGACAGCCTGCTCATCGAGGAACTCGTCGATGCCGTGCCGCCGATCCGCCAGTGCGTCGGCCGGCCGCGCCGAAGGCCCGCCAAGCTCCCCCGGATCGCCCGGCGCGCCATCGAGAGCAGCGAGCGCCTGGGACGACACCGATGGGTGGTCGAGCGCACACTGGCCTGGTTCGCCCGCTTCCGCCGCATCGCTGTCCCTACGAGCGGCGCGCCGACATCTTCAGAGCATTCCACCACATCGCCGCCAGCCTCGTTTGCCGGCGCTTCGTCCAGAGATGGTTCTGTTAGGCGGTCTTAGCTCAACGCCCAATCCACCGCGCCAACTGCATGGATCCGTGTTGTGTCGAACACCGGAACCGGAACGTCCTTCTGGTCCAGGAGCAATCCGATTTCCGTACAGCCGAAGATGACGGAGTCGGCGCCACGTTCAGACAGCCTTTCAATTTCGTTCAAGTAAGCCTGCCGTGTCGTGGCGCTGACGATACCGCGACAAAGCTCGTCGTAGATCCCTGTGTGAATCACCTCCCGTCCGGCCGCATCGGGAATAATGACATCAATGCCGAAGCGTTCACCCATGCGCTCGACATAGAATCGGCGCTCCATCGTAAAGCGTGTTGCCAAAAGCGCCGGCCGCTTCACCTTGGCTGCTCGGATAGCCTCGGCAGTCGGATCGACGATGTGCAGCAGTGGGACCGAGATCGCGGCCTCGACGAATCCGGCCACCTCATGCATGGTGTTCGTACAAATCATGATCGCCGCCGCGCCAAGCTCTTGCAGTTTGCGGGCGTCGCACGCCAACCTCTCGCCGGCGAGATGCCACTCCCCGCGCGCCTGCATCTCGGCGATCTCAGCAAAATCGTACGAGTTAAGAAGCAGCCGCGCCGAGTGAAGCGCGCCAAGCCGATCACGCACGTGCTCGTTCATGATACGATAATAGACGGCCGTGCTCTCCCAGCTCATGCCACCCAAAAGCCCAATCGCCCGCATGGTGCCTCCATTGATGTTCGATTGTGTCGCGCCAGCAAGCCAGGACACGGCTCAAACGGCGGGTCCCATTTGCGAGTCCGCGGTGCCGGCGGCCGGATAGGGCCTGTGCACCGGCGTGCGGCATCATTTGGTTCGTTGCCCGCAGGATCAGTTGTACCAATACTCCAGCGATGATGCCGACACGTAATCGGTTCCCGCGACCAAGCCAACCGCGTCAACGACGATGGAGTTCTCGTCACCTTCGGGGCTCATCCAACTGAACAATGTCCTACCTTCCTGTTCAGTCACAGCAATATTACCGAACTCCATATCGCAGAACACAAGCACGTCACCCCAGCCCTTGCTGGCTCCTTCGAAGCCGACGATCCTGTCGTGACCGTCGCCGGTGTCCTGTCTTGGGGCGCGGAAATTGTACAGGAACGTATCGTCGTTGCTTCCGCCCACGATCACGTCGTCACCGGAACCACCATCGATCAGGTCTCTCCCCATTTGCCCATAGATCGTGTCGCTGCCCTGGTTGCCTTCAAGCCTGTCGGCGCCTGCGCCGCCGAAAACTGTGTCACTTCCCTTGCCCCCATGTGCGAAGTCGGCGCCGAAGCCCCCGTCGATGACGTCATTGCCGTCTCCGCCCAGCAACTCATCGTCGTCTCCCTGGCCGTAGAGCGAGTCGTTGCCTTTACCACCGTGTAGGTCGTTCGCTCCGTCCGTGCCCTTGAGCATGTCGGCGTAATCTGAGCCGCCAAGGCTCTCAATGCTGTACAGCTTGTCGCCTTCCGCATGACCGCCGTGGACCTCACCGGTCGCCAGACTCACCGTCACTCCGGCGTATGAGGTTCCGTACGTTGCGAGGTCCTTGCCGGTTCCGCCCGAGATGACATCGGCGCCCGCCATGCCTTCAAGGATGTCGTTGCCGCTGCGACCGATGAGTTCGTTTGCGATCGCGTTGCCGACGAGCGTGTCTTCGTAAGCGGACCCCCAGACATTCTCAATGCTGATCAGCTTGTCAGAGACAATTCCGGCAGGATCATCCGCGACACCGTCCTTGAGGGAGACCAGAACAGGTCTGTCCAGGTGGGCATAGGACACGAGGTCTGTCCCAGCACCGCCGTCGATGATGTCCATCCCGGTTACGCCACGGTTCACCAGGATGTCGTTGCCTCCTAAACCGTGTAAATGGTCATGGCCTGCCATGCCATCGATCGTGTCGGCATCAGTCGTGCCGATCATGGCCATAGGGCCCATATCGTTGCCGTTGGTGCCGTAAATGATGGCCATAGTTTCGTCTCCAACTTGTGCAGCGGAACGCCCGCGAAACGCCCGGCTAGTAGCGGTAGCTGCCCGTCGCGTCTTTATGCCTGCCCCACGTATCAATCCGTCGTCGTGCGGAACTGCGGCCGTTTCAAGTGTTTCGTGAACGGTTGCGCGGCTGACGAACCGTGATACTTGCGATCTCGTGGCTGCAACGACCGACTCTGCTATTACAAAGTCCGAGTCAAACGGATCGACTGTGTAGTTTCGCTACCATGTCCCGTCAGCCCGATCGTCCTCTCCGGGGCGCAGGATTCCGCCTGTCTCAGGAGTGCAGTGAGGGCCCTGCAGACGAAGTGATGAAGCTGTTCACGGTGATCGGATAATTTCGAGGACATGCTGTCCCCTAACCCCTGCGAAATCGTCCATAGCAATTTTGGATTGATTTTGTATAGTCTGCAGCCCCGAAGTAGTTGCGGCATGGACGAAACCGTTCGGCACACGTCGAAGGTCTTCTACGATCCGGCCTTGTGGCCCCGGATCACGTCCGTGGTCATTCGCCAGGACAGCCTCCCCACCCTCCCCATTTTCCCATTCAGGGCGCTCTCGCCGACGGGTCTTTCGAAGGGCCTATATCAGTTTCGCCGCTCGGCGTGGGAATACCGGCCAAAGGCTCACCGTACGGCACGTTGGTCTTCCGTCGGCGGCGCTGACGGTCGAGCGCAGCTGGATGAGGCATACCATCAGCACATCGCTTCGCGAGCCAGCGTGGTTAACCCTTGACCCTGCCTCGGAACACTGGAAGCTCCTGGATGAAGACGGGAATGAGCGCCCCCTGGTCCACCTTGTGACGGCCGTCATGCATATCCAACGCTATCCATAGACCCTCGACTTCGCCGACGCCTGGGACTGGGTCACATGGAGCGCTTGATGCGCGGCAGACTTTCCATGAATAAGATCCGCCATACGGACCGCCGTGGTTGCGGAAGCGCATGCCCGGATCGACTATGCTGAAAGCTGCCCGAGGGCTGGGCGACGATGCTGGCGGAGGTCGGCCGTGGTTCCGTTGCGCGCGATCGTCATGTTCCAAGCAGCCGTCCGGGCCGGGAGCCTCGCAAGCGCCGCCCAGGAGCTCGGTGTCACGCCTTCCGCGATCAGCCAGCAGGTGCGCTCGCTCGAGGAGTACCTGGGAACCTCGCTGATGGGCAAAGACGGACGCACGCTCAAGTTGACAGAGGCCGGCGAGCGCTTCTACGACATGATCGCCGGCAGCATCGACGCGATTTTCGATGCGACCCAGGCGCTGCGCGGTTATCGGGCCGTTTCGAGGCTGACGATCCGGGCGGCCCCAAGCCTTGCCGCCAAGTGGCTCATGCCGCGCCTCTCTGCCTTTGTCGACGCTCATCCCCAGTTCGAGGTCCGGGTCGATGGAACCAATGAGCCCACGAACTTCGACCGCGAGGACGTGGACGTCGAGATCCGTCACGGCGAGGGCCGCTGGTCCGGCCTCTTCGTCGAAGGTCTGGCCGAGGAACGCTTCCTGCCCATGTGCTCGCCGAACTACGCCGCTGCCGGCAGCTTGTCGCCCCGCGACCTCCTCGACCGACGTCTGATCCACTCAGTGAAGTCGCAGGTCCAGTGGCGGCATTGGTTCGGAACCGCCGGCATGACGCCCGACCGGCGCTGGGAAAGGGTGCTGTTCGACCGGTCCCACATGGTGATCGACGCTGCGGCGGACGGGCTCGGCATCGCGTTGGAGAGCGAGCTGCTGGCCTGGCGCGAACTGCGCGACGGCCGGCTGGTCTGCCCCGTGACGGAACCGCCCAAGGTCGTCGTCACGACACAGTGGATCGTCTGCCCCCACGAGCGCCTCCGTCTGTCGAAGGTGAAGACTTTCATCGAATGGGTGCGGGCCGAACGGGATGACTGGCTGCGGGAGGTCGAGGCGTCGCGGCGGCCGAACCTGACGATTGTTAAGAAATCCTAACGGATTCTGTTGAACACCTAAATTGTTTGGAAAGGCCGCATCCTCGTAGCATCCGGGAACGGACAGGCAGGCGCGGGCAAACATTCCGCAGCCGCCCTCCAGAGCAACGGTGAGGATGCGACGTGAACCTCTCGACCAAACTTCTCGAACGAGCCTCCCGCAACCGTCCTGTACGGGTAGGGATCATCGGCGCCGGCAAATTCGGCTCCATGGTCCTTTCACAGGCCCAGAAGATCGACGGATTCCACGTGGTCGCCGTCGTCGACCTCGACGTTGCGAAGGCACGGCAGGCGATGGAGCGGGTCGGCTGGCCGCGTGAGCGCTACGCTGCGGGGAGCATCGGCGAGGCGGCCCGCGACGGCCGGACTTGCGTCACCAACGATGCGGGCGCCCTCATGGCCTGCGAGGAGGTCGAGTGCATCATCGAGGCGACCGGACATCCGATCGCCGGCGTTCGCCACGCCCTCGCGGCTATCGAGAACGGCAAGCACGTCGTGATGGTCAACGTAGAAGCCGACGTGCTGTGTGGCCCTCTGCTCGCCGAGCGCGCCCGGCAGAAGGGCGTCGTCTACTCCATGGCCTATGGCGACCAGCCGGCTCTGATCTGCGAGCTCGTCGATTGGGTCCGCGCCTGCGGCTTCGAGCTGACGAGCGCCGGAAAGGGCATGAACTTCGAGCCGCGCTATCGCTACTCGACCCCCGACACAGTCTGGGGCTTCTTCGGCTGGTCGGAGGAGGAGGTCGCGAAGGGCGACTTCAATCCCAAGATGTACAACTCCTTCACCGACGGCACGAAGGCTGCCATCGAGATGGCCGCGGTCGCCAACGGCACCGGCCTCGACTGCCCGAACGATGGGCTCGCCTTTCCGCCTTCCGGCCTGCATGACCTCGCCCGCGTCTTCCGCCCCGTCATCGACGGCGGACGCTTGGAGCGCAGCGGCCTGGTCGACATCGCGGCAAGCCAGGAGCCCGACGGCCGGGAGGTGTTCAACAACATCCGCTACGGCGTCTTCGTGACCTTCAAGGCGCATAACGAGTACACCCGCGCCTGCTTTAAGCAGTACGGGCTGCTGACTGACCCGTCGGGCTGGTACGCCTCGATGTGGCGGCCCTTCCACATTATCGGCCTTGAGACCTCGGTCAGCGTCCTCTCCGCCGTGCTGCGTGGCGAGCCGACCGGGACGTCGAAGGAGTTCCGCGGCGACGCCGTGGCGACGGCCAAGCGCGATCTCGCGGTCGGCGACATGCTTGACGGCGAGGGCGGTTATACGGTGTGGGCGAATGCGATCCCGGCCTCTCGGAGCCTCGCGGCCCGAGCCCTTCCGATCGGCCTCGCCCACAACGTGCGGGTCCGGCGGCCGGTGAAGAAGGACGCCATCGTCAGCTACGACGACGTGGAGCTCGTGAACGACCTCGATGTGGTCGAGCTCCGCCGCTCGATGGAGGGACGGACAGCGCCGCGCCCGGCTTCCGTAGCCTGAGGGGGAATCCATGGCAAGTCGGCCGCAGCCGGGACCCTTTGTCGTCATTGCCGAGTTCGTAGTGAAGCCCGGTCGCATGGCGGAGTTCCTCGACGCGGCGCTTGACGACGCGCGGGCGTCGCTGAGGGACGAGCCGGGCTGCCGACAGTTCGACGTGATCCGCCCGGAGACGCAGCCGGGCGGTTTCGGGGACACCGTCGTGTTCTACGAGGTCTACGACAACCGTGAGGCCTTCGACACTCATCTCCAAACGGCGCACCTGGCACGGTTCCGAGAGGCATTCCCGCCGCTCGTCGAGACCGAACGTCCGGTTCGGTTCGCGGAAAGGGTCCATCCATGACCGCGGCTGCGGGCGGTCTGGATCTCGGTTTCGTGGGCACTGGGATAATGGGTGGGCACATGGCCCGGCGGCTTGCGCTTACGGGCCACCGGGTGACTGCCTGGAACCGGTCGCGTGCCAAAGCGGAGGCGCTCGCGGCTCACGGTGTCGCCGTCACGGACGAGCCCCGCTTAGCAGCAGGTGGAGCCGACCTGGTTGTGTGCATGCTGAGCTCCGGGCCGGTGTGCGACGAGGTCCTGCTCGGTTCCGACGGCGTCCTCGGGGCGATGCGGCCAGGGAGCACGCTCGTGGTCATGAGCTCCATCCCCGTGGATACCGCCGAGGCCCAGGCCCGGCAGGCCGCGGATCGCGGCGTCCGCTTCCTCGATGCGCCGGTGTCCGGCGGAGAGAAGGGGGCCGCTGCGGGAACGCTCGCGATCATGGTGGGCGGCGACGCCGACACGTTCCGGGACGCAGACCCGGTCTTTGCGCCGCTCGGTCGCGCGACCCATGTCGGGCCCGCGGGAACCGGCCAGCTCGCCAAGCTGGTCAACCAGGTGATGGTTGCCTCCAACATCTGCGCGGTCGCCGAGGCGCTGCTCCTGGCCAAACGCGGCGGTGCCGATCCTGCTCGGGTCCGCGAGGCCCTGCTCGGAGGGTTCGCTGACTCCTCGGTGCTCAGGCAGCACGGCCAGCGGATGATCGAGGGGGATTTCAGGCCAGGGGGACCCGCCAAATACCAGGTCAAGGACACGTCCACGGCGCTGGCCCATGCGCAGCGCCTCGGCCTCGACCTGCCGGTCGCGGGCCTGATCGATGGGCTTTTCTCAGATCTTGTCGCGCATGGCGGCGGCGATCTCGACCACAGCGCCGTCATCCTCGAGCTGAGGAGACGGAGTACATAGGCCGGCGCGACGACGCCGGAAATCCGCAACAAGGCGTCCGACGACACGGACGCCGCACTGGGGAGGTTGGCATGAACGACGTGACGCATCGAGGCTGGAACCGCCGATCTGTGCTTGCCCTGGGGGCCGGGGTCGCGGCCGTCGCCCTGGTTGGAGTCCGCCGGGCAGAGGCGGCAGTGACGCTCCGGCTGGCAGTTGCCGATCCGGCGACCTCGTCGGTCGGGCAGGCCGCGACGCGGTTTGCGGATCTCGTGAAGGAGAAGACCGGTGGCGAGGTCGCAATCACGGTCTTCCCCGACGGCATCCTGTTCGGCAACGACCAGAACGCCGCGATTAACCAGCTCGGCGCGGGCGCGCTCGACGGCCTGATTCTGGCCAGCAGCGTCTATGCATCCTTCGAGCCCCGGATGAACGCGGTCAGCCTCCCCTACCTGTTCTCGGACTACAACCAGCTCATCGGTTACCTCGAGGGCGATCCCGGAAAGGCGCTCCTCGCCTCGCTCGAGCGCCTGAGAATCCAAGGGCTAGGCCTTATGATCCGGACGTTCCGGAACACGACGACGAAGCAGACCGCGATCACCAAGGCCGAGGATTTTCAGGGGCTCAAGCTCCGGGTCCCGAACAACCAGCTTTTCGTCCAGCTGTTCAAGGCTCTCGGCGCCAACCCGACACCCATGGCGTTCGCCGAGGTCTACACCGCCCTCCAGCTCGGAGCCATCGACGGCCAGGAGAATCCGGTCGAGGTGCCGCTCAACAACCGCTTTTACGAAGTCCAAAAGCACCTAAACCTGACCCGCCATGTCGCGGACTCTTACGTGCTCGCGCTCAGCAGAACCGCCTGGGGCAGAGTCCCCGCGGCGCAGCAGGACAAGGTGCGCGAGGCCGCGGCGCAGACGATCAAAGAGCGCAACGCCAAGGAGATCGAGCAGGAAGCCGCGATCGTCGCTCAGCTCAAGCAGAAGGGCATGACCGTCAACGAGTTCCAGCCCGGCGAGCTGGAGAGGATTCAGAAGATCGCTGCCGGCCTGTATCCGCAGTTCGCTGGCTCGATCGGCGCCGAGTTTCTCCAGCAGAGCCTCAGGGCGGTCGGAAAGTCATGACGATGACCATCCCAATACACTCCACACCGGCGCAGCACGCGCAGGCGCAAGGGCTCCTGGCCGGTATCGACCGCCTGATCTGGCGGGCGGTCGACGGCCTGCTCTTCGTTGTGGTCGCCGCGCTCCTCTTCTCGGTGTCCTGCCAGGCGGCCAGCCGGCTGTTTGGCTTCGGGGCGCCCTGGACTGAGGAGCTCGCCCGCCTCCTGTTCATTTGGACCGCGTTCCTCGGCATGGCGACGGGTTTCCACAGCCGGAGCCATCCCCGCATCTTCCTCCTGTCCGCGATGCTGCCGCGTTCGCTGCGTTCCCTGCCGCATTACCTGTCGGCGGTCGCGAGCATCCTGCTCTTCTCGATCGTCGGCTGGTACGCGGTCGACATGCTGATGCAGAGGCTCGCCTTCGGTGAAACATCTCCCGTGCTCGGCATCGGGATGTGGCTGGCGACCGCCCCCGTGGTCCTGGGGTCGGCCCTCGCTGCAATCGGCAGCCTGATGAGCCTTCCCAGGGACCTTGCCGACGAACGGGCAGCCCTGGCCATCCTGGACAGGAAGTACGCCACCGAAACGAACCAGGACCCCGAGACACGGGGTCGGGAGCATCGCACATGAGCCTTGTCCTGCTGGCCGTCTTCCTCGGCCTGTGCGTCGCCGGCGTGCCGCTCGCCGTGTCCCTCGGACTGGGTGCCGTCGCCACCCTCTGGTACTACGACCTGCCGCTCGTCATGGTCGCGCAATCCATGGAAACGTCGATCAACTCCTTCCTTTTGATCGCCGTGCCGCTCTTCGTGCTGGCGGGCGGCATCATGGAGCGCGGGGGCCTGTCGGAGCGCATCTTCAGCGCGGCGGAGGCCGCGGTCGGCCGTCTCAAGGGCGGACTCGGCCACGTCAACATCTTGTCCAGCTTCGTTTTCGGCGGCATCTCTGGGTCGTCGGTGGCCGACATCGCGAGCATCGGCCGCATCGAGATCCAAGAGATGACGGCCCGCAACTACCCGCTACCCTATTCGGCGGCGCTCACGCTCATCACATCGACCCTCGCGACCCTGGTGCCGCCGAGCATCCTCGTGATCGTCGCCGCCGCTGCGGCGGAGCAGTCAGTCGGCAAGGCGCTGGCCGGCGGCTTGGGCCCCGGCATCGTTCTGGCCGTCGCGCTCTTCGCATACAACGCGTTCGTGTCGAGGGTCCACGGCTACGGCAGTGATACGCGCTTCGACATGGCGACAAGCCTCAAGATGATCGGCCGCGCCGCGCCATCGCTCGGCGCCCCCGTGATCATCCTGACAGCCATGTTCTCCGGCATCGTGACGCCGACCGAGGCTGCGGCCCTGGCCGTGCTCTATACGCTGATTGTCGGCCTGCTCGTGCATCGGGAGATCCGCCTGTCGGACCTGCCTGGCCTGCTCGTCGAGGCGGGGCGGACTGCCGGTACGGTCCTCCTGATCTTGATGGTCGCGAGCACCGCGACCTACGTCTTCACGATCGACCAGCTCCCTTCCAAGGCGTCCTCGATGATCATGGCGATCACGAGCGATCCGTCCTTCGTGCTGCTGCTCATGGCCTTGATCTTCCTCGTGGTCGGAATGCTGATGGACATCGTCGCGGCCGCCCTGATGCTGATCCCGATCCTGCTGCCCGCAGCTGTTAAGGCGGGCGTCGACCCGCTGCACTTCCTGATCTTCATGGTTACGGCGCTGGCCATGGGACTGGCAACGCCTCCGGTCGGGACCTGCCTGTTCGCGACCTCGCTGGTCTCCGGCGTGTCGGTCGAACGCCTCTCCCGCGCATCCATGCCGTTCTACATCGTCAACATCGTCGTTCTCGTCGTCATCGCGTTCGTCCCGCAGATCGTCCTGTGGCCGGCGAATCTGCTCGCCGGCTGAGATCCGACACGAGAGGAGAACCGCCATGTACGCCGACATGAAAGGCTCGACCCACGTCCTTGCGCCTCCGGAGATCGCCGTGGTGGCGATTCCCGAGGACGAGCGGGTGTGGGTCCCGCAGGCTCCCGACGTCTGGTTCCGTCCGCTGATGCTGAACACGATGCAGGGCCAGTGGTGCAATCTGCTGAGGGTCCGCCGATCCGGCGTCTTGTCGCGCCACCTTCATCCCAATCCGGTGCACGGCTTCGTGCTGAGGGGCCGCTGGCACTACCGCGAGCACGACTGGGTCGCGACGGAAGGCTCTTACGTTTTCGAGCCGCCGGGCGAGATCCACACGCTTTTAGTTCCCGAGGACACGAAGGAGATGATCACTTTCTTCAACATCACGGGCTGCATGATCTACCTCGACGAGAACAACGTCCGCACGGGCTACGAGGACGTCTTCACGAAGATTGACATGTGCCGCCGTCACTACGAGGCCTGCGGCCTAGGCCGCGACTACGTGGATCGATTTGTTCGCTGACAGCACCCCGGCTCGCTGAGATCCCTGTCCGCGGCGGGCCGTTCGCCCCGCGCCGCCATTTCGAGAGGCCGCCGTGACCGATTCGCACAGGTCCCTGTCCGCAGTGTCCGAACCCGTCTCCAGGGCCTGGGCATCGCAGTGGTTCGCCGGCCGACGCGTGCTCGTCACCGGTGCTACGTCAGGCATCGGGGCGGCGCTTGCGCGCGGATTCATCGAGGCGGGCGACCTCAATGCTGCCGAGACTAAGTTCCGCTCAGAAGCTCGTGAGGCGGTGGTCAGGCAGGAGACCGAAGCCGTTGCCAAGGCTGCGGAGAGTCCAACCGGGGTTGCATCTCTCATGCAGCGCCGCAATGAGATCGAGCGGCTTGTTGGCGGTGACGCCGCGGGGCTGCAGGAATACCGCTCCGCAGTCGACCGTCGTGTTGCACAGATCGCGTCTTCAAGCCTTCCCGGAATCAAAACCGAACTCGACGCACTGCCAGTGAGATGGTCGTCCGTCGAGCAGGCGGAGCGTCTGCAGGACTCCGCATTGGCATCCTTCTCCGGGACGCCGGCGGAGGCCGAGATCCGCAAGCTTGTGTCGGCGCGGCTTGACCGCATTTACGGTGAACTGGCGGATCAGGCCGCACTGGAGTTGAAGGAGACCAAGAGAGCAGGAATGGAAGTGGCTTTGGCCACGCTGGAGGCCGGCGATGAGGCAGCATCGCCCTTCACGGGCGACACAGGAAAGCCGCACGCCGACCGTTTGCGGGGAATGGCCCGCGAACGTGCTGACAAGGCACTCAAAGACTCCCTTCCGGAGTTCCGTGCCGAGCTCGCGCAGATCCCAGCCAGCCGCCGCAATGCCCTCGAAATCGCTATCGGCGCGATGACGCTCGAGCGACAAGCAGAAGCTATCCGCTGCCAACGCTCGCCACTATGCGTGACGAGACCCGGAAAGCAGCACTGGCCATGTTCGATGGGGCCTGCGACGCCGCCCTCAAGGACTCCGGCCTTTCAGCGAGCGATGGCAAGCTTGGGGTGCTCGTTGGTACGGAAATCGGCACGCTGCGTGACTTCGTCTGCGAACTCCGCGAGGCTGGGATCCGCGTATCCGGAATGGAGAAGCCGGGCTGTTTCGGTGGCGGCAAGGACTACGTCGTCAAGACCTTTAGCGAGCAGGACTTGCCGTCCATCATTCAGCAGGGTGTGGTAAAGGATGCGATGAGCAGTCTGTTCGGTCGGGACGCCGCCAACAACGCATTTGCGCAGGTCTTCGGCACCAAGCCGTCAGCGTCGGCAGCAATCAAAGGCAAGACCTCGGAAGCGGCCGCTGAATTGTCTGGCAAGATTGTCATGCGCGAGATGGAAGTCCGATCAGATCGGAAGGCTCTCGTCGGCGTGCAGATCGGTGACGACGCCAAGGTTCATGATCTTTCCATTCGTGAGTGGCGAGAGCCTTCAGCGATGCTTGTATCCGCCTCACGGCCGGATACCGACTTGACCCGCAAGCTTTGCCAGACTGCCAACAAGGATGGACTGAACGCCCATCAAGCGGCCATGGCCCTGCTTTACTGCCGCTAACGCGATCACGCGGGTCAATCTTAAAGAACGGTCGGGCCCGATGCCCGACCGTTTCCGCCATGCCCGGCATCTTGGGGTTTTGTCAGTATCCGCGAGGAAAATTACGGTAAGGCGCCTCAAGATGGACGCCGCACCGAAACGTCGGTTCCATTGTATTCCAGCTTATGGCTGAAACCACACTTCAAGGGGATGGCCGTTCGCGTGAGATGCAGCATCGGCATTGCGGCATGGCCGGACGACGGCATGACGCCTGAGCGTCTCCTGGCGACGTCCGACAAGGCGCTGTACGAGGCTAAGCGCGCCGGGCGAAACCGGGCTATGTTCGTGCGCGGCAACGCCTGCCGGGCTGGATCGCTGGCCTCGACCTGAGCAGTCGCGACGCCGCGCCCGGCGCGTCACTGAGGTCCGAGAACAGGCGACTCGAAACGGGCTTTCGAGAATCTATGCGGAAGGATAGTCCATCCGCGAGCAGCCAAGCCGGACCAAGATCTCGCAGATGCGGCTCCAGCGACCCACAACAATTAACCCATCGTCCGATAACATCCTTTGTGATCGCGGATTGATATGGTCATAGGATTTTAGTCGTATGGAAGAACGAACTAGTGGAGCTATCTCCCGTGCGCCTCGTCAGATCGAGGTATCCTGCGCGGAGAGGAACAATGGATAACGGGATGCAGTTCGTCGAGTTTGGCAAGACGGACATCGAGAACGTCATGGCGAAGCTCGGCGGCAAGGACATCGACAACCTCGCCTTCGGCGCGATCCAGCTCGACGCCTCGGGGCGGATCCTGCAGTACAATGCCGCCGAGGGCGCAATTACGGGCCGCGACCCGAAGACAGTGATCGGGAAGAGCTTCTTTACCGAGGTCGCCCCCTGTACCAACACGCCTCGCTTTAAAGGCGAGTTCGACAAGGGCGTGAAGGCGGGCAACCTGAATGTCATGTTCGAGTACACCTTCGACTACCAGATGAAGTCCACCAAGGTGAAGGTGCACATGAAGAAGGCCCTGGTGGGCGACAGCTACTGGGTCTTCGTCAAGCGCCTCTGAGGGCAGAGACCATGACCGACCGTCCTTGGTGGGTGAACGAGGGGAGCTTCTCACGGGTCGTCGCCGACCTCATCTCCGACGAGTTGGCGAAGCTCCGGCCCGGCGAGCCGAGGCTGGCGGTCCCGCGGCCCTGGCCCGAGGATCTCCTGATCGGGGACGGCGGTCTCGGCGCCGACTCGCTGGAACTTCTGCAGCTTTCAGCGGCGCTGACCGAGCTGTTCCAAATCCACCGCAGCGGGATCGAGGATTACCTGCTCGTGCGGCGCACCCTCGGCGGCTGGCTGGAGGTGGCCCGTGCCGCACTGGCCCGGTTCGACGGGGAGATGACGTTCCGCACCTCGGGCAGCACCGGGGCAGGCAAGCCCTGCCCCCATCCGCTCCTCGCGCTGGAAGAGGAGGCGGCGCACCTGGCCGGCCTGTTGCCGGGACGGCGGCGCGTGCTGTCCGCGGTGCCGGCCCACCACATCTACGGGTTTCTGTTCACGGTGCTGCTGCCGGCGCACCTCGACGCCGAGGTACTTGACTTGCGAGAGCGCTCCCCGGCCGCGCTCGGCGCGCTGCTCCGCCCCGGCGACCTCGTAGTCGGCCACCCCGAGTTCTGGCGGGCCGTGCTGCGTGCCGCGCCGCTGATCCCGGGGGACGTTGCGGGGACCTCGTCCACCGCCCCTTGCCCGGCCGAGACCGCGAGGGGCGTGCGGGGACTGGGTCTCTCGCGGCTGGTGGAGGTCTTCGGCTCCTCGGAGACGGCCGGCCTCGGCTGGCGCGACGATCCCGACGCGGGCTTCCGGCCCTTTCCCTGGTGGCGCTTCGAGGAAGGCGAGGTCTTGCGGATCCTCCCGGGCGGTGCGGCGTCAAGGCCGCTCCAGGACCGGCTCGCCTGGGAGGGCGGTGAGTTTCGGCCGGGGGGTCGGCTCGACTCAGTCGTCCAGGTGGGCGGTGTCAATGTCTCGCCCCGGGCCGTGCGCGAGCGCCTGCTGGACCATCCGCACGTCGCGGAGTGCGCGGTCCGGCTGATGCGGCCCGACGAGGGGACCCGGCTCAAGGCCTTTGTCGTTCCCTCCCCGCACGCTCCACCTGAGGCGGAGCTTCGCGCCCAGCTCTCTGCTTGGATCGAAGGGACGCTTCCCGTGCCCCAGCGCCCGCGGGCGCTTAGCTTCGGCCCGGCGCTCCCGACCGGGGAGCTGGGCAAGGCGGCGGACTGGCCGGTCGCCTTTGAGACACGCCCGTGAATGGCAAGCTCGCGCGACAGGGCGTCGGCCTCGGCCGGAGGCAGTCCCTATCTGTATGGGCTCGCACCCATCGACGGCCCGGCTCGATTTGATCGCTGAATCCTGGCTCACATTCGGTGAGATCGTGGACGGCGCCCGGCTCGCATTAAGTGAAACCCGGCTCGGGCTCTTTGCCAATAGCCCGCAATCATCGCCTTGGGATCGAATTCCGCGAAACGCCCAATGGCGCCGCAGAAATGTGGCTGTCAGGCATCAGGAAACGTCGTGGACACGGACGAACCGCGCATTGATTTCCGGACGGGTATCCTGGCGCTCCGTAGCCGCTTGCCATGGCACCGTATGCACCGCCGGGAGAACGGCTGATTTCCTTGTGAGCCCATTCGCCTCTTGGGGCCAGACCGTTGATTTGAAGTGCGTCTCGCAGCGATATACGTCTATGCCTCATAGCCCGAGGAGCCCGGACGCAATCTCATTGACTGTCAGGTCGATGGCGGCGCCATCATGGTCACCGTCACCTATGAACCAAGCCGCGGAAAGTCCCGTCCAGGCCACGATCCATTGGAGCAGGCGGGTCGGTTCGACATGCGTCGTCTCGGTGACGATCCTGAGGCGGGACTCCAGGCGCCCCGGGAGAGTCGCGACAGGCTTGCTTGGATCACTGAGATCTGGGTTCGTAAAGATGTTGGCGAAGTCGAAGAACCGCTCCCCGACCAAGCCGTGAGGATCGATCGCTAGCCAGCCACGCTCGCCGAAGTCGAGGACGTTCTCGTGATGGAGATCACCGTGGAGAGCGCAGATGGATCGTGGTTCTGAGAAGAGCTGCCGAGCAGCACAAGACGCCACGGCCAGGGAGCTGTGTTGAGCAGCCAGCTCGAAAAGTGGCTCGAACCACTCCTCAAGTGAATGCAGTTCCGGAAGTGGCCGTGGCCGCCACTCGTGCAGGCGGGAAGCGGTTTCGCAAAGGATCCGGCAAGCCTCTTCATCCTGGCCGGACCGCGCCATCTCTGCGAGATCGCGCGTACCAGTCGCCCGCTCAATGAGCAGGGCGTCTTCGGCAAACACGAGCACTCTGGCTGCGCCTTGACCGTCCCACCACCTCATCAGCTGAAAGCCACACCGCTCATCAGGAATGCGGGCGACCTTCAGAATGGCAGAAGTGTCATCTCGTCGGACGGGCAGAATCCAACTCGAATGGGTGGTGACAAGCGCACCTTCCGGTTGCAAACGCCACTCCCGCAGAAATGTCTCGAGATGGGGTCCGAAGAAGCCGTGCGGGCGCACTGGACTCTTCCCTCCGAACGGTTTTGGACGCCGAAGGCGTACATGAGAAGTACAAAGCTGGCAATGAACACCCGTCTTCTCAAGCTGTGTGGCGCGAGTGTTCCGATTGCGAGTGACCGATCACCGCTAAAAAGCCGTGTTTCTGGTCAAGTGCTTGAGCCATACTGCACAGTAACGGCTGGCCTGCCGGTTAGAGTAACCATTGCCTTCGCTAGCAATGTGTGCCAGAACTATTTGACTGCAAGTCTATGTCATCCAATGTAAGCCTGCCAGCACATACTGTGCCCCACTCAGAGACTCCGTCTCAACGGTCATGAGCGCGAAATCGCCGATCAAATCGAGCTAGGCCGCGGATCAGTGCGAGCAGCTACACCTATCGGACGTCTGAGAGGTGGCGGGGGCGCGCCGACCGGTCGCCCTCGACCCCGAGGCCGCTGCCCGCATGGCGGCGGCCGCGGCCTGACCTGATTGCTCAACGGCGACCAACTGATTCCGTCCTGCGGAGGGACGCGTTTCGACCGCCGCCTCAGCCCGAAGGCCGGTCGTAGGACCCGTCCGGCCGGTACCGGCCGGCGATCTCCACGACGATCTCGTAGGCGCGCTCCAGGCGCTGCTCCGGCGTGGTGCCGCGCGGCAGGTCGAGCGGTCCGAGGGTGTGAAAGGGCCGGCCTGTGGGGTCGATGCCGACGAGGCTGCAGACGCCCGGCAGGTTGCTGAGCATGGTCGTCAGCGCGAAGAGCACGGGGTCGTCGTCGAACTGCTCGTGGCCGCGGTAGCGGATCGGTACCAGGAAGGTCCCTGCGATCAGCCCGCCGCGGGGATAGACGAAGATGCGCATGCCGGAGCGCACCCGCTCAATCTCGTAGATCCAGCTGCGCCCGGCGCCAGCGCCGGCGGTGCTATCCGCCATGGCCGCGCAGAATCGCGGCAGTGCCAGAAGGGTCGCGGGGTGCAGGGCCAGGACCGGGACCTTGGGCAACGCGGGCGTCAGGGAGGTCCGCTCGGAATCCTGATCCGCTCGCGGGGCGGAGACGGCCTCCGAGCGCGCCGCCAGCCAGACGCCGGCCAACCAGGCCGCGCAGAGAATCGCGGTCGCGCCGCGATGCGCGAGATCTGCCAGCCATGGCATAATGACCATCATGCCACCCTCCCCTCCAGCCCAGCACTATGCAGGGACTGCAGCACGGTCTTCGTTGGCGCGGCCTCCCGGTGTCCCCGCTGCCGCTCGCGCCGCATCGTCCGGCATGCCGAGCTGCATGACCTCACCATCGCGCATGTCGACCTCGATGCGTTCTTCGCCTCGGTGCACAAGCGCGATCGGCCGGAGCTGGCGACGCGGCCGGTCGTCGTCGGCCATGTCCACCGGGGTGTCGTCGCGGCGGCCTGCTACGTCGCCAGGATAGCGGGCGTGCGCTCTGCGACGCCGATGTTCAAGGCGCTGGAGCTCTGCCCCGATGCGGTGGTCGTGCCGCCGGACATGGCACGCTACGAGGAGGCCGGCCGCCAGGTGCGGGCGATGATGCTGGAGCTGACGCCGCTCGTGCAGCCGCTCTCGATCGACGAGGCGACGCTCGATCTCTCGGCCGCGCGTCTCGGCATGAGCCCTGCCCGCGCGCTGGCGCGGCTCGCGATCCGCATCGAGCGCGAGGTCGGCATCACGGCGTCGATCGGCCTCAGCTACAACGGGTTCCCTGCCAAGCTCGCCTCC
The DNA here is from genome assembly GCF_017355985.1 of Arenibaculum pallidiluteum. Lineage (GTDB taxonomy): Bacteria > Pseudomonadota > Alphaproteobacteria > Azospirillales > Azospirillaceae > Arenibaculum > Arenibaculum pallidiluteum. The sequence goes on along the minus strand of NZ_JAFIQU010000010.1, from coordinate 31,286 downwards.
GACCTCGACAAGCCCCGCGGCTTCAGCGTGGTTGGCCGGGCGGAAGCCCAGGATTTATCCACGGCGTCGGGCCGGCGCTCGAGCAGCGCCTGGACCATGACGGGGTCCGGACGATCGCGGAGCTCCGCCAGCGGGACGAAGTCTGGCTCGCCAGGCGCTACGGCGTCATGGGGCGGGTGCTCTACCGCTTCGCCCGCGGCCGGGACGACCGCCGCGTCGTGCCCGACGAGGAAACGAAGTCCGTCTCGGCCGAGACGACCTTCGAGCGGGATATCGCGGACCTGCCCGGTCTCGAGGCGCAGCTGCGGGTTCAATGCGAGGATGTGGCGCGAAGGATGGCGGCCGAGGGCTTCCTGGGCCGCCAGGTGACTCTCAAGCTCAAGACCGCGGACTTCCAGATCCTCACCCGCTCCCGGCGCCTTGCGACGCCAACGCGGGACGTCGAGGCGATCTGGACCACGGCGCGGGCATTGCTGGAGAAGGAGGCCAACGGCCGCGCCTTCCGCCTGATCGGCGCCGGCTGCGCCGACCTGGTGGACGCGGACGCGCCCGAGGAGCCCTATCTCTTCTCGCCGGAGTTGCCCGTGCGGCGTGCCGATGACGCTGCAGGCGAGCCGGTGCCGCCGGCATCACCGCCGAGGCAGGACGTGGACCTGTTCGGCAGGCCGCTGCGCCGATCAGGCGCGAGACGTCGGCAGGCGTGACGAAGCCGGCGGGGGATGGACGGTGGCGGCGTGGGCCGCGCTCGGTTGATCGAGAGCGGCTGCACGAACGGCGTCAGCTCCGTCACGACGAGGACCTCGCCTTAAGAGGCCTCCGACGTTGGTACGCCTGACGCCGACCAGACATTTCCACCAAAGGGTGTAAAATCTTTCCGCATAGACCGACGTGGCGACTGCTTTCGGTGCCCCGATGATGCGTCATGGGGATCAAGGTCTCGCCCCTTGCTGCGGCTCGGCATTCCAACCGACGCTCCGGCGACGCTGCGCCACTACGGCAGGCTTCTACATGGAATCGGATCCACCCATAGCCTCTAGCGCCAGATGGCGGCGCTGTTGCATGCCCGCTGTATCAAAGCTTCAGAGGCTATGGCCGGGTGTACGCGAATGAGTGACTGAAAACTGCACGCCTATAGTGGGAGGGCGGACCATGAGGATCATCCGCGCCAGCATCGGGCCCGATGGCACAGAAGGTTTCGGTGACCAGGATCTGGCCCTGAACGCCACGCTTTCCGCCGACGGGACGAAGGTGGCCTTCCACAGCATTGCTTCAGAGTTTGCGCCAGGCGACACCGAAGGGAGCTACGACGCGTTCGTGAAGGATTTCCGGACAGGCAGGCTCGTGCAGGTCAGCAAGGAACCCCCTGGCGGTGATCAGGGGGATGACGCCGGTCGGGGGCTACATCCCCACATCTCTGCCGACGGCAGCCGGGTCGCATTCCGCAGTACTTCCAGCAACCTTGTGCCGGGTGACGGCAATGAGGTCGACGACATCTTCGTAAAGGACCTCGAGACCGGAGCGATCGTGCGCATCCGGCAGTCGGAAAGTGCCGGCAGCCATGACTTTTCCGCTGACGGGACGGTGGTAGCCGTTCAGGGCTCCGGAATCTACGTGGATGATCTGCTGACCGGCCGTCTCATACGCGCCGACACGGACGAGAACGGAGCCCCGCTTGCCGACACCTATGTGTCCACGCCATTCGTTTCCGCCGACGGAACACTGGTGGCCTTTGATGTCGACAACTTCGAGACTCCCGAAGAGTCGGGTGTTTTCCTGAAAGATCTCGTAACGGGTGACCTTACGCGGGTCATCGGCAGAACAACGAACTTCAGGCTCTCCGACGACGGCACCAAAGTGGCGTTCCTCAGTTCGGACGACACCCTTGTTGCCGGAGACACAAATGGCCGAGACGACGTGTTCGTCAAGGACCTCCTCACGGGTGAGATCGTGCGCGCCAGTGTCTCCGCGACCGGCGCCCAGATGGTCGGGGGAGAGTCCGCGTTCGTCTCGGCGATTTCGTCTGATGGCAACAGGGTGGGGTTCTTCAGCGACGCCGACAACCTGGTTCCCGGCGATACCAACGGGACCAGGAACTTGTTCGTCAAGGATCTGTCGACGGGAGAAATCTGGCTGATCGACACTGCGAGGGATGGCACACCGGCCGACGGTGACTCCTACATCGGTGATCTTTCCGCGGATGGCCGGGTCGTTGCCTTCACGAGCGATGCCGACGATCTGGTTCGCGGGGATACAAACCAGGCCTACGACGTCTTCCTGGCTTATCTGGACAAACCGAGCGGCCGAACCCTGCTGGGCGACGCGTCGGGCAATGTGCTGAAGGGAGGCGGCGGCTCGGATCATCTGAACGGCGCCAGCGGTAACGACGCTCTGCACGGTTTGGACGGCGACGATCGCCTATTCGGGGGCCGTGGCTTCGATCTCCTGGATGGCGGCCTCGGTCGGGATATGCTCGACGGCGGGAATGAGAATGACCTTCTTCTCGGTCAGGCAGGCGACGATACCTTGCGTGGAGGGAATGCCGCGGACGTCCTGATCGGCGGTCCTGGGCACGACATCCTGATCGGCGGTCACGGGCCGGATCTCTTCGTCACATCCGGCGATGAGATCGTAGATTTCAACGCATCGGAGGGGGACCGGGTCCGAAGCGCGGTTTCGTCATACGACGTTGGCGAGTGGGTAGGTGTCCAGGCAGGCCTTGATCACTGGCTTGCCTGACGGGCGCGCCGAGATCCCACGTGGCGCGCCACTGTGTCGGAGCCGGCGCGGACCAGCAGCCTGCGAGCAATGGGTCAGGGGGACCGGAAAGGGAGCCATGGGCATGGTGTTCCGTCGGCTCCTGAGCGTCACGGCACCCCCGCGAGGTCCTCTCGCGATGCCGTGCCGGCATTGCGCGCTTCGGTGCGACGGATCGCACACTCCCCGGTCACGCACCGCAAGCTGATGATGCAGTCGCTGGGCGCGTGAGCCCCGTCCCAGACTTCCTGCCCGTCATCGCGAGGCGATGCGCTGGCAGGCCACCGGCGCGGCCGCAGGGTCGCGGTCGTCGCCGGCGGGTCTCTTCAAGGCTGGCTGGCTGTCGCGGCTTGCGGTGACGGCACACGCCTCATGCGTCAGGATTCGGAACATCCTTCCCTGAGATAAGCACTGTGGATCGAGCCGGGCGCGCAGCACAGCACAACGTGGTTCCTCTTCACTCCGACGCGCGATCCCTAGAGGTCGCGATCAGGGTGTGGGATCGCCGGCACGAGAAGGTGGGCGAGGCGAAGCGGGCCGAGCTGATCAGGCGGCTGTGGTTGAGAGCAGCCGAGATCGCGGGCCTCCGCTGACCCGCGGCTCATTCTCGCGGCCGCCGGCTCTCGACGGCCGTCCCTGAAAGGAAAACCCCATGCCCAGGAAGATCTCCACGTTCGAGGCAGGCTTTGCCGCCGCCGTGGCCGAGCTGATCCGCATGCAGCACATCGGAGAGCCGGAGGCCCGCGACGTGATCGAGGGCGCTGGCTACACGGTCGCTTCGCTGCTGGCGGCCGGCGCTGACACCTACGATACCGACGAGCTTATGCGCTGCCTCGGCGCGTGAGCGGCGGGGGGATCAGAAGGCGCAGGAGCATTCGGCCTCGGCGGCAGGTGGTTCGTGGGTGAGCGCGGATCTCTTCGCCTGCCCGTCCGTTGCCGTCAAGCCAGAGCCACCCCTTCAGGCGGTCCAGGCCCTCAGCTGGCCGCCGGGCTGGGCCTCGGGACGGCGCAGCTCCTGCAGGCGGCTGGCGATCACGTTGCAAATTCCCGTGCGCCACGCCCAGTGCTCGGCGGCCCGCTCGGCGAGGCCGATCGGCACGGCGAGAGCAGGGGTAGCCAGCAGCAGGAAGCCGAGATAGGCCGGCTCGCTCGGGTCGAGGTCACTAGCATTCAAGATTGAGAGGGAGTTGGAGCGCCGCCGCCAGAGCGCAATGCCACTGGATTCTGGGGCTGAAGCCTCGGAGAGGCCAGGTTCCCAGGCTGCTGCCCCTCCCTCGCGGTCGGGGTCGGCGGCGCCCGATTCAAAGATGGCGAAGGGCCGTTCGCCGCGCAAGAGCGGCCCGCTGCCTGATCTCGGGTCACGCGAACTTCCTGATGACCGGCCACGCGAACAGCCCGAGGAACTTCTTCCGGGCCTGGGGCAGGAACTACGAGATCGCGACGGGCAAGCCGCCGGGCGCGCTCGTGCAATCCCTGCTCGAGGAGTCTGAGCTCGGCGCGATCATCCAGATCGAGCGCCGGGGGCTGACGCGGCGGATCACTCAGATCGTTTCCGCGACCGAGATCGAGCGGACAGGGCTGGTAGCCGCGTGAGGGGCGCGAGCGGCTTCGGCCGCGGTCTGTAGCCCGAGTTTTTGTCAGCGGCCGCTCGCCTGGCCTTGCGGGCATGTCGATACGGCTCCGTGGCGCCGAGCCAGCATAATCCCGATCGGGAAGTTTCCAGGCCGGATTAAGCCGGATTGCATCGGAATCATCCCGACTGGGAACCTTTTAAGGTGGATTTGGACATGGCTCGGACTCCTGTTCTGGGGTGAGGCCGCGTCAGCCGAAGCGGACGAGGTTGAGCGCGGGCAGAGGCCCGCCGGGGAACTGGACGAGGCGCGCACCGACCGCGAGCGGGCCGAGATCGATGCCGAAGAAGCCGAGCCGATCGACGAGCGCGCCGACCGCGGCCTTGGCCCTGGCGTCGTCGCCGGAATAGAAGAGGACGCGCTTGCCACCTTCCGCCTGCGGGTTGCCCGAAAGGAGGTGCGGCTGAAGGTGGTTGAACGCCTTCACCACGCGCGCGCCCGGCACGAGACCGGCGAAGATCTCCGACGAGGCGCGCCCGCTGAGCTCCGCCGGCCTGAACAGCGGCGCCTCGATCGGATTGTTGGCGTCTATGACGATCCGGCCGCCGAAGTCCGGCAAGCCCGCGAGCGCCGCCGGGAGCTTCGACCAGTTGACGGCTACCAGGACGATGTCCTTTGCGGCGGCTTCTTCGCGCGTTCCCGCCTCGATGGTCGGGCCGAGGGCCGCGACCGCTTCCTTGAGGCTGTCGGGGCCGCGGCTGTTGGAAAGGGTGGCGCGGATGCCGTTCTTTGCGAGCGCGGCGGCGAAGGCTTGGCCGATGTTCCCGGCGCCGATGATGCCGATGCTGGTCATGGTGATGATCCTCGAGCGGTCGGAATGCTTGCGGTCAGGCGGTCAGGCCACCGTCGGCGACGATGTCGGCGCCGGTGACGAAGGCGGCTTCCGGACTCGCCAGGAAGGCGACGACGCTTGCGATCTCGTGCGGTTGTCCGTAGCGGCCGATCGCCATGCCCGGGCCGACGATCTGCGCGACCGGGCCGTGAGCCGGGTTCATGTCGGTGTCGGTGGGACCCGGATGGACGGTGTTGACCGTGATGCCTTTGGGGCCGAGATCGCGCACGAGGCTGCGGTTGAAGCCGGTAATTGCGCCCTTGGTGAGCGTGTAGAGCGAGGCCGTGGGGAAGGCGGCATAGCGCGTCATGGACGAGCCGATGTAGATAATGCGCCCACCCGTCTTCATCCGGCGGACCGCCTCCTGGGTGGCGACGAAGACGCCGGTGACGTTGACGGCGACCATCCTCTCATAGGTCTCAAACGGGATCTCCTCGATCGGCCCGCCGAGCCCGAGCCCGGCATTGTTCACGAGGATGTCGATTGATCCGAGCTCCTCGACCGTCTTGGCGACGGCGGCGCGGACGGCCTCGATGTTGCCGGCGTCCGCCTCAATCGCAATCGCCTTGCCGCCGGCCGCTTCAATGTCGGCAACGACCTGCTTCGCCTTCTCCGGAGAGGCGCTGTAGGTGATCGCGACCGCCGCGCCATCGGCGGCGAGCCGTTTGGCGATCGCAGCGCCGATCGATCGCGAACCACCGGTGACCAGGGCTGCCTTGCCGGCGAGGGAACGGGTTTCGTTCGACATGTCGTGCTCCTTGACGTGCGGGTTGGGGGAGGAGTTTCAGCCGAATGCCCTTGACGTCGACGACTGCGGAGGTCTGTTCGGACCGTCGGGCATCGTGGTCGTCTCCACCTGGGTTCGAGGTGAAGATGACCGCTTTATTCCCCAGTGATTAGGCGGTATTGGCTTGCCATCGCTTCAAGCGGTCGTTGAGAATGCCGACGTGGAAACGCTCGCCAACCTGGAATCCTTCGTCCGGAGCGCTGAGAGCGGCAGCTTCTCCGCGGCGGCGCGGCGGCTTGCCCTCACGCCGGCGGCGGTCAGCCGCAACGTGGCAATGCTGGAGCGGAACATCGGCGTGCGACTGTTCCACCGCTCCACCCGCAAGCTCACGCTCACCGAGGCGGGCGAGCGCTTCCTGCAGGCGATCGGTGGCAACCTCGAGGCCCTTCAGGCGGCGATCGCGGGCATTTCGACCGACGGAGGCGAGCCCGCCGGCATCCTCAAGGTGAGCATGGCGCCGACTTTCGGCATTACGCATCTCATGCCGCTGCTGCCAGGCTTTCTCCTCCGCTATCCGGGCATCAGGCCGGAATGGCATTTCGAGAACCGGCAGGTGGATCTGGTGGCCGAAGGCTATGACGCGGCGATCGGTGGCGGGTTCGACCTGACGCCGGGCGTCGTCTCGCGTGCGCTCGCACCCGCCCACATCGTCGCCGTCGCCTCACGCGCCTACATGACGGGTCGTACGCCGCCCGTGGATCCCACCGAGCTCGCGGCACTCGACGGCATCGCGATGCGTTCGCTGCGCACCGGCCGCATCCGGCAATGGGTGATGCGCGACGCAGCCGGAGCCGAGATGGCCGCGGTCCTGCGTGAGACGATCGTGGTCAACGAGCCCGCCGCAATGCGCGAAGCCGCCCTGCTCGGCCTCGGCGTCGCACTCATCGCCGTTCCGGACGTGCTGCGCGAACTCGAGCGCGGCGACCTCGTGCGTTTGGTCCCGCGCTGGTACAGCGACGCGGGCTCGATCTCCCTCTACTATGCCAGCCGTACCCTGCTCCCGGCCAAGACCCGCACCTTCATCGACTTCGTCGCCGACGCGTTCAAGCGCGAGCGCCTCGCGGAGCGCTTCGCAGGCAGCCTTGGTTAGGACGCTTCTAGGGCGAATCGTCTCCCCACAATCTGCGTCGCTGCGGCACCGGCTCCGGTGATCCAATTCGACGGAGGCGAGCACCACCTACCGTACTGCGGCGGCTACAGCCTCGGTGCATTGACCCAGCCGACCACCTGCAGCGTCAGGCATCACGAATGCCATTACTCTTTTTCGTTCGGTCTTGGCGTTGGATAAATGACAGACCTAGCGGCGCCCCCTGGGAGCATCATGAGGACGGCCGTCACCGGATTCAGGCGATCACGCCCGGTACCAATCCGCCGAGGTCCCGCCCCTCACCGAAGCCGGGGCCCGACTTTCGATTAACCTCCGTCGTCTAAGCTGTCCCCGGTTGCGAGCAGCATGGCGGATGGAATGACCGGCAGCAGGACAGCAAGGCGCGCGGTGCTCTCCCTCATCGGCATGCTCCTGCCGCAAATTGCTTCCGCCAATGTCACGGTTCTCAGTTTCCCCGGCTACGACATGCAAGGGCCTGACTTCCGCCGGCCGGGAACGGCGCCGCGGCCGGCCACATCAGTCTGAAGTGGTGCCTGCGCAAGGCGCGTTGCCTGGGTTATGCCACTCCGGAGGCGCCGCACCATGCGACCAACCGCGCAGTCCCTCTCACCCGTCTTCCGACGCAGGCTCACGGCGCAACCAGGGGGCTTCCTCAATGCTCGGATGGCTGAACCGTCTTCTGACCTCGGCCTTCGGACACACCGGCCGGGATCCCGACGAGCGCGAGCCTCTGTCTTGCGCCTATGTCGCATCGCTGAGCGGGCTGCTCTCCGACGGCCTGATCCCCGTGCACACCTGGGTCTGGGCTCTGCGGGCGCGGCCTGCCTCGGTTTGTGGCCGCGGCGGCAGCTATGCCGTTACGAGTTGGCCTCTCGAGCCGGATTTGGCGAACCCGGACCTGCGGCGCAGCGGCGAAACCGGCTTGAGGCTGTAGGCGAGGACGGGCCATTCTTACAGGCCAGATGCATTTGGCAGAGGCGGCCGATTAATCAGTTCTAATATTGATGTTAGACATAACATCTTGACGGAGACCAGTTTCGCTCGCTCGCGAAATTGCATCGAGCGCTCGGTGTCGAGAAAGTGCAGTCTGGAAATCCGGAGCTATGGATGTTCCACTCTGGAGATCGGAGGCGAACTGGGCATAAAGACGGGCGACGCCCGCTGCGCCTGCGCCGAGACCAAGATCGTCTTTCGCATAGGAGGCTGGGACGGTCAGGCGCTGAGCCGGTGCCTGTCCGCGACGGCACGTAATCGCTAGATCGCCCAAATGGATGTAACCGGAAGGGCCCTCGATGCGAAGGCTGCCCTCGGTGCCCTGGATTTCCCAAACCATCGGGGGGCCAGACGGAAGCCCGGCGCTGTAATGCAAAGAGGCGACGATCCCTCCTCGAAGATGCCCAGCAATGGCAATCTCATCCGGCGCGTTCTTCGGCAGCGTGAGTCCGTCCCGAAGCCGAATGCCGTCACCTCTCTGATTGGCGATAACCGCGGACAGGCTGCTGAATTCGCCAAGCACCTGTGCGAGCGGCTCGAGCGCCTGACCGACCGCGATGCTGAGCAGGGTGGCGCCATTGTCCGTCTGCGCCATGAACTCGAAGGGTGGATCGTACCTTCCCACCCACATGTCTTCGGTCGGATGTGCCCGGATGCTCGTGCTCAACGGAAGGCCTATAGCGCCTTGATGAATGATGTCGCGAAGGAAGCGGATCGGCGGATGTAATCCGCCTTGCAATCCAATCACCGTCTTGAGTTGCTTTTCCCGGGCAAGGCCCGCCAGTTCCTCGGCCTCCGCCAGGTTCCGTCCCAACGGCCACTCGCAAAAGACCATCTTTCCCGCAGCAAGCGAGTCAGCGACGATCTCGCGATGCGCCGGCACCTTCACTGCAACCACCACCAGATCGATCTCCGGTCGCGAAACAAGCGCCTGATGCGTGTCAAAGGCCAGATCGACGCCGAGCCTATCAGCGGTCGCACTGGCACTTTCCAATCGGGTCGTACTGACACCTCGGATCTCGAATGCACGAAGCGCGTGGATCGCCGGAATGTGGGCCACGCTGGCCCAGCCGCGGTTGGCGCTCGCGCCGACGATGCCAACCCCGATTTTTCTGCCAAGCCAGCTCAAGCGAGAAGCCCGCCGTCGACCGTGATGATCGTGCCGGTGAGCTGCCTCGCCGCAGGGCTTGCGAGGAAGGTAACTGCGGCGGCGATGTCCGCCGGCGTCGCAAAACGCCCCAGGGGCGTAAGGCTGCGTTGGTAGTCCCCGGCCTCGCCATCGGCCGGGTTCATCTCGGTGTCGGTCGAGCCCGGTTGGACCAAGTTCGCCGTGATGTCCTTTGGACCCAACTCGTGCGCGAGCCCGCGTGTGAAGGACTGGAGCGCAGACTTGGTCATGTAGTAGACCGTGCCGGTGACGCCGACGATTCGCTCGGCGCCCGCCGAGCCGATGGTAATGACCCGCCCACCCCAGCTTAGATGCGGAATCGCCGCCTGAGTGGTGAGGATTGTCCCCCGCACGTTGACCGCGAACAGCGCATCGATGGTCTCGGCCTTGATGTCGGCGATCGTGTCGTAAAGCGCGATGCCGGCATTGTTGACGAGGACGTCGAGGCCACCCAGAGCAGCGGCGGCCTCATCCACCGACCGTTTGATCGCGACCGGATCAGCGCTGTCGGCCTGAATGGCCACCGCTCGGCGGCCCAGTTGTTCGATCGAAGCCACAACCTCCTGGGCGCGACCGGCGGAGTTTTGGAACGTCAGCGCGACGTCAGCGCCGTTCTCGGCGAGCGCGAGCGCGATGGCGGCACCGATGCCCCGAGAGCCACCGGTTACAAGTGCGCGTTTACCAACAAGGTTCGTCATAGCGCATCCCTTTATGCAGTGATCACTGCATAATAGGTGGGACGGTTGCAAAGCCGGGTCAAGAGATTTATACAGTGATCGATGCACAAATATGAACTGGACCAATCTTCGGCGATCGAGCCCGCGCCTCGCGCGCGTGGGCGACCGCGCACGTTCGACCGCGATGCGGCCTTGAAGAGGGCCATGAGGCTGTTCTGGATCAAGGGGTATGAGGCGACGTCAATTGCCGACCTGACGCAGGTGTTGGGCATCGGAACGAAGAGCCTCTACGCCGCTTTCGGATCGAAGGACGAGCTGTATGCCGAGGCGCTTCGTTGTTACTCCACCACATACGAGCATTTGGTCCTGGGGAGATTTCGCGCGGCAGCCACAGCCCGCGAGGCTATGCTCGCATATCTTTGGGACTCGGCAGCCGCGATGACGGGATCGGATTGCGATCTGCCTCACGGCTGCTTGGTCACATTGGGGACCGTCGGCAGCGATGGCCACGCTGAGCTTTCTGACTTGATAAAGACGACCCGTGGCGGCGCATTCCACGTGCTCAAATCGCGTCTGGAGAGGGCCGTTCTGGAGGGCGAACTGCCAGACACCGTGGATGTCACCAAGCTCGCGCGCTTTCTGCAAACCTTGCAAAGCGGGATGGCAATCCGAGCCCGTGATGGCGCCGACAGGGCAGAACTTCAGGCCGTTGCCGAGATCGCCATGGCTGGGTGGGACAGCATGGTGAAGGCATCTGAAAAGCGATAAGTGGGAGCTTCCGCAGACGCTGGGCGGGTTGATGAAAGGAGCGGGCGAAAGGCAGAACTGGACGGCCCCAGGCAAGCTGCGGCGGGGACCTGCGCGCCTCTGGCTCCTGCCGCGGTCGGGCGGCCACGCCGGGGCCATGAACCACGCGGGGATCCAGGCGGCTCATCGCGGCAGCAGGGACCGCGGCGGTGACCGGATCCATGGCGCTCCTCAGGAAGGCCAGCGCCTCCTCCTAGGCCGCGCCCAGCTTGCGGGGCCGATGACCCCGCCGGGCAGGTGAACGGCAAGCGCAGTTCGAAACGTCCGGCGCCCTCGCCCCTCTCCTTGACCCCTCTGCGGAATACACCCGAGAGCCCGAAGCCCGTGCGAGCCAACTCCTCCGTGGCCGCCTGAACAAGCCGAACCGGCTGTCTTTTCGAGCCGTGCCCCGCCCCAGGCCCTCGGTCAACGCGAGTTGGCGAGGGTAGGGCCAGACGGCTGCGGTCGATGCCGGCGCTTCCGGGCCTGATCGGCGCGCGCCAGACGGAGCATCCGCTGGAATGTGGGACACTCCATGTGGCTTGGAGCCGGGCATTCCGCCGCATGTCGCAAGCCGTCGCGCAGGGCGATGAGTTTTCGGATGGTTCGACCAAGCTCTTCCGCCCTGGCAGCCAGTTGCATGCGGTCGATCCGGGGACCGCCGTCCGGGCCGAACATGGCGCCGATCTCCTCGAGCGAGAACCCGGCATTCCGTCCAAGCGCGATCAGAGACAGTCGCTCGATCACGCCCGGGTCGAACAGACGGCGCATGCCTTGCCGTCCCACCGACACGATCAGCCCCTTCTCGTCATAGAACCTCAAGGTCGAGGCGGGAACGCCGGACCTCCGCGCAACCTCTGCGATGTCGATCAACTTCATGCTTAACCTCAAGTTCACTTGAACTTGCATCATCGCTCCCGTCGCAGTCTTGGGCAAGGCGCAACGCTCGGTGCGGAGGGTGCGCCAGGTTGGAAGACGACATCCGAACGCTTTCTGGAGACGCCCGTGCCAAATCTGAAAGCGGCGGCATTTCCTGCCGTCGAGCGGACCTCGAATCCCGGACGCGCCTTGGCGATCCTCGCGACTGTCCAATCGACCTTGATCTTCACGATCGCGCTGATCATGATTCCCCTGCCGAAGATCGCAGAGGAGTTCGCGCTCTCCGCCGGCGAGGTCTTGCTGCTGCAGGTCGCGTATGGACTGCCTTTCAGCGGCCTGCTGCTATTCGGCTGACGGATCGCTTCGGTGCGCCGCGAATGCTCGTGCTCGGCCTTGCGCTGTTCGGCGCCGCGTCGCTGGCGGCTGCGCTGGCGCCCGGGTACGGCATGCTGATTGCCATGCGCTTTCTGGAGGGTGTAGGGGGGGCGATCGTTGCACCTGCCGCACTCGGCCAGATGCGCGGCCTGTTCCCCGACATGGCGGCCTTTGCCCGCGCCATGGCGATCTGGGGCGGCGTGTCTGTGATGGGTGCCGTGCTGGGCTTCATCTCATCCGGCATGGCGGCCAGCTTCGTCAGCTGGCGCTGGATGTTCGCGGCGCCGATCACGGTATCCGCACTTGGACTGGCGGCCAGTGCCGGTCTGCTGCCCTCCGCTCGTCCGGGTGAGGCGGCAAGCCGCCCGGGGCTCGACCCCCTCGGGGCCATCCTCGCGACGGGCGGGATCATGCTGGCGAGCTTCGGCCTGATCGCCAGCCACGACACGACCTGGGGCTCGCCCGTGGTGGTGGGGCCGATCGCTGCCGGAACCGCGTTGCTGGTCATGTTCATTATCGCCGAGCGTAGGGCGGCCGATCCCCTACTGCCACCGGCTTTCCTGCTCGATCCCCGGCGCATCGTCGGGGTCTCCGGCATGCTGCTCGCCGCAGCCGCATCGCTGCTGATCGAGTTCGTGCTTCTCACCTACCTACAGCGGATGCGCGGCTGGACACCCTTCGAGACCGCCGCTTCGTTCCTGCCTTTCGCATTGGCTCTGCTCGGAAGCAATCTTCTCGCGGCGCGCATCGTGGGGAGATTCGGGGAGGAAGCTACGACTGTCGCAGGTCTCCTGGTCGCCGGCGCCGCTCTGGCGTGGCTCGCCGACATCGGTCCCAAGACGGCGTATCTCACGGTTCTCCTCCCCGCGCAGGTTCTGCTTGCCATTGGCATCGCGCTTGTGTTCTCGGGCGCCGCCGTCTTGGCGACGGCGAATGTCGCGCATCATCAGATGGGCCTTGCGGGCGGCGTGATGAATACGGCGATGGAACTCGGCCCAACGGTCGGGTTCGCCCTCTTCATGGCCGTGGCGGCCACACGCGCCGACGTCGTCGAGGGTTATGCCAGGGCCTTCGGAACGGCGGCGGCACTCTTCGGAATGGCTGTGGTGGCGGCCCTGCTGGTTGCGCCCAGGGGGCGGCGTCGCGGCGCGGCATGACTGTGCCCCGGCTCGCCGCGAACGCTGCAGGAGACCTGTGATGAGTGATGTGCTGACGTTCACCATGGCCGCGCTGCTGATCGGTGGCGGTGCCACCGCCTTCATGGATCTTTGGGCCGCACTGCAACGGCGGCTTCTCGGGGTGCCTTCGTTGAACTACGCGCTGGTCGGCCGCTGGATCGGCCATCTCTTGCGTGGGCGGTTCACGCATAGGAGCATTGCCGACGCACCACCTGTACGGGGAGAGGCGGTGCTTGGCTGGATTGCGCATTATGCGACCGGGATTGTGTTCGCGGCGGTGCTGCTCACGGTGTGGGGCGTCCAATGGGCGCACAATCCGACGCCCGGCCCGGCCCTTCTCGTCGGTGTTGCGACCGTCGTAGCGCCGTTCCTGATCCTTCAGCCCGGCATGGGCGCCGGGATCGCGGCGAGCAAGACCCCGCAGCCGAACCGTTCGCGTTTCCGGAGCCTTGTGGCCCACGTTTCATTTGGCATCGGCCTGTACGGCGCGGCCGTGCTCGCCGCCGCTGTGTTACCGGCTTGATGGGGCAAGTGGAGGCGGAAAACACCTGATTTCCGACACGCCTCGCTGCCGCCCCGGACGGGGCGGCCGAGGGCCGGGAATTTCGTGCAGAGAACATTGCCTGCCGTTTCTGGTGATCCGCGCATGGTGCCCATCAAAGCAGCGCGCCGGCGGCCTTGAGGGTTTCGACCCGCAAATTGAGAGTTTGATCGTCCGTCCAGGCTCTCGCGTAGTCGATCAACCCCGGCCGGGCGGTGCGGATGGCATTCTCGAGGTCGAGCTGCGTCTCAGGATCTGGGTGGCCGGTATCGACGGCCATTTCCGGACAGGGTTTTCGGACACGCGAGACCGCTGAATGCCTGGACCTGTCACGGCGTCCAAGGAGGAAATCCTTCTTGGACATCTCCGTTGATCGAGGAGGTCAACTCGCGTCAGAGTCCGATCTCGGAGCGAGCAGATCGAAGGGCTGGTGGGGATGTCCAAGATCGTCGCCATCAAAGGCTGGGAGCCTCCGAGCAAGCAGGAGGCCCTGCTGTTCGACGAGATCGTCGTCTTCCAGACCGAGAAGGACGCGCCGGAGGTCGCGGGGCTCAAAGAATTCCTGATCGAAAGCGGAATTGCGAGAAGCCTCTACGGAAAGAGGTTTGTCGCACCCGACCCTGCTTCGGTACCGGTGATGGACATCATCAAAGACATCAGAGATGCCTCCATTGTCGGTGAGAACGAATGGGGGAGAATGAAGGACCTGCTCGACTTGGTGCGGAACCCCGTCGAGCGCGCGACTGTCACTCTGTGCCTCATGACGGTGAGAGCGTCCGAACCAGTGGCGGATCTGTTGCCTTTCATGCCGAGGACGAGCGTAACGGACGGGATCCGAGCAGCAGCGACCGTGCTCAAACTCGACGAGGGAATAGACGCGACGTGCCTGTTGAACAAGGCTCCGGCAGCGACTGCTGGCGGCGATCCGGATCGCCGCCAGCGCATCCTGGAGATCCTGCTGACTAAGGTGCCGGTCCCGTCTGATCTGACCCCATGGGAGCAGATCATCGACTTTCGCAAGGACGAAGAAGCCAGGGCACGCTTTTGGGGCCTGAAGCGGTGGATGAACAAGATGGTCAGGGACAGCCTGCCCCTCGCGGAGATCGAGGATGAGATCGACTACCTGCTCCACGAGTACGAGAGCCACATGAAGCTCCATGGCATGAAGTGCCGTACCGGCGTGCTGCGCACGCTCGTGTCCTTCCCCTTCGAGGTCGCAGAGAACGTCGTGAAGCTGAAGTGGAAGGACATCGCCGATATACCGTTCAAGGTTTGTGACTACGAGATCGCACTCACGGAAGCCGAGATGAAAGCACCAGGCCGGGAGCTGTCCTACCTGGTCGAGGCGAAGAAGGCCTTTCCCGACGGCCCCTGAGCAGGCCGACCAAACACATCACGCGACGCCGGCACAGAGGCCGCGGCCGGCCTGATGGGTCTCCCGACGCGGGCGCGTCCCGTGTCCCACGCATCGGGGTGCCAAATTCTCACCGGCTGATCTTGGGCTACGCGCCATCGCCGCGCGCCTTTCTGAATGACCCATTTATAATGTCTGCCACTCGCCTCGCCAATCGTAGAGCACCGCCGTTGTGGCATACTCACGTAGATACGAGAGTTTGCTGTCGTGCAGCTTCGCAATGGTTGCACCGTCAAAGCTCTTTTCCTCACCGCGCCACGTGTAGTGGAAAGTCCATTCCGCGGTCTCAGCCTCGGGCGAGGATCGTAGATCGCGGACTGTCCAGTCGATTACGTGGCCGTCCTCAGCCAGCCACGTCGAGACCCATCGTGCTACCCAATCGTGCCCGCGGTAGATCGGTCCGAAGCTCTCGATGACGACGCAATCCGGGGTAAGCGTTGCGAGGATCGCGGCCACGTCGTGCGCCCGCCAGCCGGCGATATATTGCTCCAGTAGCGTCATCGGCGTGATGGCCTTCCCGTAGGTCTCCCCTCGATAAGGCATCTCAACGCCGCGTGCACGAGGCCAGCCGCGGATCGACGACCGGGGTCGGTCGCTTGTGGCTAGAGAGCGCATCCGCGCGAACGCCCAAACCCAGTCATTCTCATAACACTATCCCTTGCGAGACGGGCGGGGTTGAGGCTCCCGGCCTTTTTCAACAGCCCCGGGCCGACACACTCACCTGTATGCCGGCGCCGCCGGCCGGCCGCTGCTGCTCCCGCTCGGCACCAGGACGGGCTGGCGCCACCCGCGGCCGCGGCACCATCCGGCCGCGCCCCGGCTGGCGGCGTGTAGGACGCGTAGGGGTTCGAGGGATCGGCCGCCGGCGCGCCCTGGCGCCCCGCGACTCCCTCGCGTCCGCCCCCCGGGCCCTCCGGCCGCGACCTCCGCGCCGATCGGCACCGCCTGGGCCGGCACCAGGCGGCCGGCCTCGCCGGGCCTCGGCTCGACGAGCCAGAGGTCGCCCCGCAGCCAGATCGTGATCGGCTCCCCGGCGGCGGCGGTCATCGGATGGACCGTGCTGCCGATCTCCTGGAGGATCTCGCCGACGGTGGTTTCGAGGTTGCCGTTCACCGACTGGCTGACGCGATCGAGGATCATCGCGTGTGGCCGGCCGCGGCCGCAAGCCGAACCTCCGTAGGCCCCAGTCAGATCCGACGAAGGAACATCCGACAGGTGCTGACTGGGAGGCGGTGCCGGCTTGCTGCTGAGCGACACTCCAGGCCCAGTCCGGGCCGGACAACTGGCCGTGGCGGAAGGGAGCCCGCGTTGCCCAACGCAGTTCCCATGGACAGGACCTGGCCGGCGCTTCCAGGTTGATGGCATGGACAGGCTCGAAACCGATCGGCTGCTGCTCCGGAGGCCGCGTCTCCGGGATGCTGCCGAACTCCTCGCCTTCTTGGGCGATCCCGAGGCGATGCGATATACACAATGCCTCTCGTCTCTCCGCGAGGTCCGGCGCCATCTCGCGGCGCACGACAGGCAGCGCGGCCGGCTGGGGTATGGCCCGTGGACCGTTCTGACGAAGACCGACGGGCGCATAGTGGGCTTCGGCGGGCTGTACCTGGACCCGTTCGATCCCGGCTGGGGAACTGAGCTCGGCTACCATTTCGCCCCAGAAGCCTGGGGCAAGGGTTTTGCTTCGGAGCTGGCGCGAGCCAGCCTGGATCTGGCCTGGGGCCAACTCGGGCTCAGGGAGATCTGGGCGTTCGCCCATCCGGACAATACAGCCTCCCGTCGGGTGCTGGAGAAAGCCGGCTTCGAGGTGCAGCGGTTTGTCGATTCCATGCACAGGAACCTTTTCCGGATTGCTGATCCGAGGTCGCAGCACGGCGGCGAGCGGTGCACCTGCTGACTGGGCGTGACGAAACGGAGCGGAACCGGCTCAGCGCAGGCCTTTCTCCACTACCGTGAATCCGCAACGGTCGATGTACCGTGACGTCGCTGGCCATGCATCTTCGAGCCCGCCCGGGGCCCAGGAACCGGCGTACCCCGCGAACCCGTTCACGGACGCGCCCGTGAACCCGATCCCGCGCGGGCCCGCAGGCCCGTTTACGGGTACCACCATGAGCACGCTCACGGACTTGCCCGGACACCAGAGTACGTGACGACCCGCGTCACCGCTCCAGCCCTCGGCTCTGGATCTTCGGCGGCAGGGCCGCGACCACCGCGTCGCCGAGCTGCCGCTTGACCGCCAGGCTCCATGCGGCGGGATCGCGGCGCACCACCTCCGCCGCGCGCGCCCTGCGCCGCTGCGCCGCTGCAAGCCGCGCGTCCCGCTCGGTGAGCTCGCCCGCCCGGACATAGTGCAGCTCCCGGAGCTCGGGATCCCCGAGGCGCCGCTCCAGCGGCTCCAGCACACGATTCAGCTCGGCCAGGCTCGAGGCCGTGAACGCCGTCTCCTCGAGCACCTCCGAGAGCCTGCCGCCGCGCCGCAGCCAGGCGAAGGCACCGAACTCGGGCCTCAGATCCTCGATCAGATTCGCCGCGATCTCGCGCGGCGATGGCACGCCGCCGCCTCGCGTGAGCTCCGCCGCGCGGGCCACGAGGCCACTTGAGAGGGTTTCGCCCGACCCCATGCCCTGACCCAGGTCACGTATCCGTATCTGAAGACGGCGGCAGACAAGAGGCTCAGCAGGATCGGCAGCATGATCGCCGCTTTGCAGCTCGGCGCCATGCACAGGTTCTCGACCGCAAAGTGGAAGCCTCTGCTGGTCAGGTAGTCGAACAAAGCGGCTTCCTCCAGGCGCGCCGCAATGGGCGGCGCCAAGCGCTCCGTCCGGCATCCCGATCGAAAGTCGCGGGCGCGAGCTCCATGTTGGAGAAATTGCATAAAATGTCTGTTAATGCGCGCATCCCTGCTTTAGGCGATTGCGTTCTGCAGGATCCTGCACCCCTGAAGGCTGCTCCAGAGGCCGAAGGGAGTCCTCCCAGCTGAAGCTCCTCCATGCTGACCATCGTCAGTGGCGAGGCGAACCAGGAAGCCGCTATCTGCTTCGAGCCCGCGGGCGTCGCTCTTCTTCGCAGCGCTCCGGACCGGGTAGCGGAAAAATCCGGTTCCGACCAGAGCATCTGATGACACCGTCATGGGGCGGATCAGAGCTGGATGCGAAGCCGCCGCGGTGACACGCGGCCCGTGGCGATCGAGATAGCGCGTCGACGTCTCGCGGAAGTCGCGATGATCGTCAATCGGCGACACATGCGCGGGGTGTCGGAAACAGCAACTCCGCCCGAGACCGTGGCATGAACGATCGGGCGGCTGAAGCGCGAAACTGTATGAAAGTGTGTCGGCGCCCGGGCTCCGGCACAGGCCGAGACACAAAGCAGGTCCGCCTGACACACTCTGGCGACATTAGCCCCCCATGAATCAACCCGTCGGCCGACTCCCCTCCGCCGACGCCTCCGCCGGCGGCACGGCCCGCTCCGCCCGATCCCGCCCTTCGATGGGGCGGATCCGGCCGGTCCCCGGCGGGGGCAATCACCGATCGAGGAGCCACCACGCCGCTCCCCTCAGAAGGACGTGCGACTATGACCAACATCCACATTGCTGCCGCCGCCTTCGTCGCCCTGATGGCCGCTGCGCCAGCCTTCGCCAACGGCGAGCCGCGGACTCTGGAGAACCTGTTCCCGGGCTGGACGACCGAGGCCACAGGCCTTCCATCGGAGAACCGGGACGAGACCGGCGCGCGGGTGCGCGACTTCGCTATCCAGGACCGGTATGAAACCGGCGACCAGCTCGCCCTCACGCCGGAGACGTGGACCCCACGTCCTTCGTCGCATGCTCCGTTCATGCACTACGACGAGCCGGCCACGGCACAGTATTCGCGCAATTGAGCATGCGGCCGGTCGGGTCCGTGCCGCGTACGACCACGGGCAACGACCCCGACCGGCCATCCCGCGCCAACCCGCAGTATTGGGTGAAACCCAGGCAAACGAAGGTTTCCAATGCCGCTCGCCGCGCCTGTGTCGAACTTTGGCCGAAAGCCGGCCGAACTCGATCAGACGCGTCTTGTCCTCGTGCAGCGCAAGGCCGACGCCGGCCAACCGGTCCGGCCGAGAATCCGTCCAGAAAATCAGCAGGTGAAGGCAGGAGGGAGACATGACCAGACTTACCGTCAACGGAACCGAGCACGACATCGACGTCGATGGGGACACCCCGCTGCTCTGGGTCGTCCGTGAGCAGCTTGGCCTGACCGGCACCAAGTTCGGTTGCGGCATCGGGCAATGCGGGGCCTGCACGGTCCATGTGGATGGCGCCGCCGTCCGCTCCTGCGCGCTTCCCGTGTCGGCGATCGAAGCCGAGCAAAAGATCGTCACCATTGAGGGGCTGTCGCCCGACCTCTCCCACCCGATCCAGAAGGCTTGGCTTGCGTTGGACGTGCCGCAGTGCGGCTACTGCCAGTCCGGGCAGATCATGGCAGCCGCGGCTCTCCTCCGCGAGACGCCGAAGCCGACCGACGAGGACATCAACGCCGGCATGCAGAACATCTGCCGGTGCGGCACCTACAACCGGATCCGCGCGGCCATCAAGCTCGCCGCCGAAAGCCCACAGGCGCAGCGCGGCTGAGCCCGAACCAGGGAGGGAAGAATGACGACCACGATCGAGACCTCGCGCCGTAGGTTCCTCGTCGGTTCGGCGCTCGCGGCGGGCGGGTTCGCGCTGGGATTTCATGTTCCGTTTCTTGCGGGGGCCGAAGCCGCCGCCGAAACCGCGGCAGAGTTGAACGCATGGGTGGTGATCAGACCCGACGAGACGGTGGTGATCCGTATCGCCCGTGTCGAAATGGGGCAAGGAACCCTCACCGGGCTCGCTCAGCTCGTGGCCGAGGAACTGGACTGCGACTGGTCGAAGGTCACCACGGAATACCCGACACCCGGGCAGAACGTCGCGCGCAACCGCGTCTGGGGCAACTTCCAGACGGCCGGCAGCCGCGGCATCCGAGATTCCCAGGACTATGTCCGCAAGGGCGGCGCCGCCGCCCGCATGATGCTGGTGCAGGCCGCGGCGGACGAATGGGGCGTCGCCGCATCGGAATGCACTGCCGCAGGCGGCGTGATCACCCACGCCGCTTCGAGCCGCAGCACGACCTACGGCAAGGTCGCGGCGGCCGCGGCCAAGCTCGAGCCGCCCAAGGACATCCCGCTCAAGGACCCCAAGGACTGGAAAATCGCGGGCCAGCCCCTGCCCCGCCTCGACACCGCGGAGAAGCTCGACGGCAGGCAGGTCTACTCGATCGACGTCAAGCTGCCCGGCATGCTGAACGCCGCGGTCAGAGCCTGCCCGGTCTTCGGCGGCAAGCTGAAGAGCTTCGATGCGGCGTCCGTGGAGGGCATGCCGGGCGTAAGGAAAGTCGTCGCTGTCGATGACACCGGCGTCGCAGTCATCGCCGACACCTGGTGGCGCGCCAAGACCGCGCTGGACGCGCTGCCGGTAGAATGGGACCTCGGCCCGAACGCCGGCCACTCGAGCGCCGAGTTTGCGAAGGTTCTGCGCGAAGGGCTTGAAGCCGACGAGGCCTTCGTCGGCAGCCAGGCGGGTGACGTGAGGGCCGCCGTCGCCGGTGCGGCCAAGGTGGTCGAGGCCGTCTACGGCGTGCCCCACCAGCACCATGCGACCATGGAGCCCATGAACGCGACAGCACTGTTCACGGGCGACCGTTGCGAGGTGTGGACTGCAACCCAGAACGCCGAGGCGGCGCTGGCAACCGCGTCGACGGCGGCCGGGTTGCCGATCCCGCAATGCGAGGTCCACCGCTTGCACCTCGGCGGCGGCTTCGGCCGGCGCTCCACCAGCCACGACTTCGTCCGGCAGGCCGTCCTGATCGCCAAGCAGACGCCGGGCACCCCCGTGAAGCTGATCTGGTCCCGCGAGGAGGACATGCTGCACGGGCGCTATCATCCCGTCACCATGTGCAAGCTGACTGGCGCGCTCGACGCCCAGGGCAACGTCGTCGGACTGCACATGCGCATCTCGGGCCAATCAATCCTGGTCAGCGTCAACCCACAGGGGCTGCAGAACGGGCGCGATCCCGCCACCTTCCAGGGCTTGAACCCGTCGGGAGCCGAGGGCGTGTTCGGCTACACGATCCCGAACCTGCTGATCGACCACGCCATGCGGAACCCGCCGGTGCCGCCCGGCTTCTGGCGCGGCGTGAACAACAACCAGAACGCGCTCTATCTCGAGAGCTTCGTCGACGAGATGGCGCATGCTGCCGGGCATGATGCGCTGGAGTTCCGGCGCCGGATGCTGGTTAACCACCCGAAACACCTGGCCGTGCTGGACGCGGTCGCCGAGGCAGGGGGCTGGGGCAAGCCGGCGGCCGAGGGAGTCTTCCGGGGCCTCGCCCAGCACATGGGCTTCGGCAGCTACGTGGCCGCCTGCGCCGAGGTGTCGGTCAGCCGCGAGGGCAAGTTGAAGATCCACCGGATCGTCGCCGCGACGGATTGCGGCCACGTCGTCAACCCGCAGCAGGTCCGGGCCCAGATCGAAGGCTCTTTCGCCTACGGCCTGTCGGCGGCCCTGTTCGGAGAGATCACCGTCAAGGACGGCAAGGTCGAGCAGGAGAACTTCGACAGCTATCCCGTGATGCTGATGGAGGACATGCCCGCGGTCGAATCGATCGTGATGCCCTCGGGCGAGTTCTGGGGTGGCGTCGGCGAGCCGACGATCTTCGTGGCGGCACCGGCGGTGCTGAACGCAATCTTCGCGGCGACGGGCAAGCGGATTCGCACACTGCCGCTGTCCAAGGCCAACCTGCGCTCGGCGTGAGAACCGAGGCGGTGGCCCATCCCGGCCGTCGCCCCACCCTTTGTGGATCCGCCCATGTCCAGGCCCTTCCTGATCTGCGCGCTGCTCGTCGCGGCGGATCCGGCCTTGGCCGGGCAAGCGCCGCCCGGAGCTGCCTCATGCTCGGAAGTGCCTCGGCGTACCGCTCCGCCGCGTCCCCGTACTGCCGCATCACGAGCTCGGCAGAACAAGGGCCAGGCGGCCATTGCCAGGACCATGCCTGCGGCAGGATCCTGAACTTCATCCCCCGTGGGCTTGCCCCTGAGGCCTAAGGGCCCTCCCAGCTTGAGCCGCTGCATGCAATCCGGCCCCGCCACAGCGGTGGTAATGCTCCCGAGGCCGGCGGAATGCTTGACAATATCGGATCTCGGGCGTCCGATTATCGTGGGCTAGGCTCAAGGAGCGCCGAGATGATTAACACTCCGGCATCCTCCTCTTGCTCCATCTATTCGAGTGAAGAAATCCGGCTACTCGTGATCCGCGCCGCGCAAGCGGGTCGTCCAGTTAGCGAGCGACGGCTGTTCGCCTCAATCCTGCGCCGGATGCGCGAACATGCTATCGAGCTTGAGATTTTGTATGGTGATCTTCCTGGCGTGTTGTCACTGAGCGAGACTGCGCGCGCTCGTTTCTTGCGCACCTTGGAAATTGCTTCATCGGCTTCAAATGGCCGCCGGTCCGTCAGCGAGCTTGAATCCGTCGAACAGTTCCAGCATGCCAAAGGACCATTGTGCCATTCCTTGAGCCCCGTCAGGTTTGCCGTTGCGCCCGAGGTGATCCTGCAGCTGACATTGGGCATCGAGTTCGCGACGCGTGGCGATCACCAGGCATACGCCAGGTACGTCGAGACCCTGCTCGACCTGTGGGACCGCACCCGCTTGATCGACCATCTAATCGAGAGCGCCCATCAACCTATCCACCCCTCCGGCCGCGATCAACTGGGCGAGCAACTTCGGCTGGTTGGACGCGATATCGAAGGACTGACTCCGCCTGATACGGGCCCTCAACCTGTGCCAGGTGGGGCGGAGACCTTCCCCTTGCCCATTGGCGACGGGGATCCTTGGCCTGGACCCGACGACGGTCCTTCCATACCATGGCCAGGCAGCCCACCCGGAGGAGGCTTTGGGCCGCAAGCCCCACCCGGCGGATTACCGCCCGCCGGGCCTTTGCCTGGCGGTCCCGTCCCCGGCCCTGACGTCTCTCTGAACGACCTCTGCCGTCGTCTGATAAAGGCCGGTGCACGCGGCCTGCGCCATCCCGAAATTCCGAACTCGACCTGGGCACAAGGCATCACGGGGCTCTCGCCCAATCCGGCCTGCGCGGGCGAGCCGCTCCGGATCCTTGGAACTGGCTTCGGCGCATCCCAGCCGCCTGACGTGGTCGTCATCCTCGGAAATCAGCCCCTGCAGGTGGTCTCATGGTCGGACACCGAAATCGTGGTGCTGGTTCCGCAGGGCGCACGCTCCGGCTGCATTGGCTTTCGCAACGAGTCCATAGAGGCTCACCGGCTTAACCAGTTCCAGCAACGCCATGACGCGCTGAGCCAAGTGGCTGAGGGAATGGCCTGCCTGGGCCGTATCCCGGCACCCTTGCCGGCTTTCCCGCTGGTACGGAGCGGGGCTCCCTGCACGCCGTCGAACCGATTTGCGGGTACCTTGCCCGAGATCGAAACCTTCCTTGCCAATGGTCTTACCGACTTGGTCGTGGCTCCCGGAACCGCGCTTATGCTGAGTTGGGACGTGCGCAACACGACCGCGATCCGGATCCGTCGCACGTCACCTCACGGTCCGGCGATCGACCTGACGGACCCGACCGGAACAAGCGCCTCGCTTGGAGCTTTCATCGAGACCCGGCCAGTAGACGCGGCGTACGAGTTGGTGGCATCGAACCGCTGCGGCACGGCGACGGCGACGGTCGCCGTCAGACTCAGGAAGGTCCCGAAGCTCAAGGTCGAGGGAGTCGAGTTCACACAAGGGATCCAGACCTTTTTGGATCCGGTCGCTCCCGACAACTCGCTCGGGTTGGTCGCCCACAAGAACACGGTCGTTCGGATCTATGTTTCTGTCGACTTGGGCGGCTTCGCGAACGACGAACTGCCCGACGTGACGGCCACGCTCACTGTGGCAGGGGCCACGTTCCTGCCGATCAACGGCATCAAGCCGCTGTCAGCCGACAACCTGGCAACGCGCGCCGGCGCGATCGACAGGATTACGGTGCGTCCGCTCAGCCAGATTGTCCGGGAGCAAGTGGATCACACGCTCAACTTCCTGCTCCCCGCGGCCATGTGCGTCGGAACGGTATCGCCGGTCATCAAGGTCACGGCACCGGCCGTTGAGACGCCATCGCCGGGGTCCTTCGTCATGACCCCGACCGTCACGGCACAACCCTCCTGCACATTCGCCAAGAAGAAGGCCATGAAGCTCCGCTATGTACGCGTATTCCACGTGGATGGCGGCGCCTCTTATACGGACCTGAAGGCGCGTGAGTCGGTCGTCCGTGCTCTCGACCTTCTCCCGACGCCGGCTACCGACATCGCTCCCGCGTGGCTTCCAACCTGGACGACCGGGGTCGACCTGGGTTCCTGGGACGGACGTTTCGAATTGCTCGATCAACTCGACGACCAGCACGATTGCTCTCCGTCCGAGTGGCTCTTCCCATGGGAGGACGAATGTCCCGACGACGACGACGCCGTCTGGATAGGCCTTACGCCGTTGATCCCGCTGAAAGGCGCGGCTCAGGGCCTGAAGGTTTTCGGCACCAGCAGGAACACGGTTATTGCGGACGACACCAGTGACACAATAGCTCACGAACTCGGCCATACCCTCAAATGCAATCACGTCAATCCGAACGTTCAATGCGGCATTGCGCCCGACAAGGACGGCAGCTTCGACTCCCTTCCTGACGACGGTCGCGTGCAAGAGCGTGACATCTTCGACGTGTTCTTTCCCGGCTCGTCGAAGATCGCGACGCACGACATCATGAGCTATGCTTGTTCACGGTGGATCTCGAAATACAATTGGACGAGGCTCTTTAACTTGTTCTGACGTGGTGAAGTCGACCATGGACGGCCAGAGAACATTTCTCCGCTTCGTCGGCAAGCTCTGGGACGACATGCGCTTTGAGCCCGGCTTGGGCTGGGAAACGGTTCGCATTTCCCGTGTCCCACACCCCGACGAAGCTTTTCGGCTCGAACTCCTCGACGAGGCGGGGATGGTCCTAGTGTCAGCTGCTCCCGAAGTGTTTCGCGGGGACTGCCGCGCGGCGCACAATGCGACCCGGGCGGCGCGGGTCACCGGATACATCCCGTTCCGCAACGACGCCGCGGCTGTCGTCCTCCGGACAGAGAGCAGGGAGATCCACCGTGAGACGCTCTCGCGCACCACGCCGTCCATAGAGATCAAGCATGTCGCCGACCTCGGCAATGGCCGCATCAGCGTTGCCTGGGCGGCTGAGCATGAGCGTCCCATCCGCTTCGTCGTCAGATATCTTACCGGACGAACATCGTATCTTGTTTCCCATGCTGTGACTGAGACGGAAGCCGTGGTGGACACCGCATCCTTTCCCGGCGGAGGAGCGGGCTGCCGCATCGCTGTGCTCGCGTCTGATGGGCTTCGATCCTCGTTTGCGGTGAGCGAGCCGTTTGCGGTCGACGAGAAGCCTACGCGCGTCTTTATACTTTCTCCGTTGAACAGCCAGATGGTCGCTGCCGACCAGCCCTTTTCAGCGTTTGGTCAGGCAATCAACGCGTTCGGGCGCAGCTGTCCTGACAACGGGCTGGTCTGGGATCTCGACGGTAGCCTGATCGCACGCGGCACCCGGATGGTGTTGGTTCCATCAATCAATCCGGGGAAGCATCACCTTGCCCTGAGCTATGTCGTCGAAGGACGCGTATTGGCCTCGGAGGCCGTAGTGATTCAAGCCGCCGCGAGAATGTGAGCAGCTCTACCGCTAGGTGTAATGGCTCGCAATCATCGGCGGCTCGGCTCGATTCTAACGCCGATCTCCGCCTCAGGATTGCTGAGACGGAGCCAACGCCTGGGCTCCCAATAAGTGCCACCAGGCTCGCACTGGATGAGACGGGCTCGCAATCATCGCCGGCGGCGAGCATCTGCTACTAAAGCTCGCGGGTGCGTGCGGCGTCGAGCCGTCCGGAGACGAAGAGCCGAATGTCCGCAGGCTTGGCATCAAACTGCTCCGCCAGCGCACAAACCGTGTAGCCGTGGTGCGTTAGCTTCGGAGCGCTCAAGCACGGCACGGCGCATTTCTGAGGAGCGCGTGCCTCACGCGACGCGCAGGTCTATGCTGGCGGAATGCGCTGGCTGTTGACCGCCCTCGCCCTGTTGGTCGCCCTCCCCGCCGCCGCGGCGGAGCCAGACGCGTGCCCGCGCCACTTCCACGCCGGCTGATCGTCCCCTATTTCCGTGGACACGGGGTCACGCGGTCCGGAGCTCCGCCTGCTCGGGCGTGATGTAGCCGATGGCGGAGTGGATTCGCTGACGATTGTAGTAGCCTTCGATGTATGCGAACAGCTCGCGCCGAGCCTGCTCGCGGGTCTCGAAGCGGACGCGATGGACGAGCTCCACCTTGAGGGTGTGGAAGAAGCTCTCCATCGGGGCGTTGTCGTAGCAACAGCCCGGGCGCGACATCGACTGCCGCATGCCCGCGCCCTGCAACAGCTCGCGGTAGGCTCCGGACGCGTATTGGCACCCGCGATCCGAATGATGGACCAGACCCGCCGAGGGGCGTTGGCGCTGGGTCGCCATGAGCAGCGCCGAGGCGGCCAGTTCGGTGCGTAGATGATCGCGCATCGCCCAACCCACCACCTTGCGCGTGCCGAGGTCGAGCACGGCCGCCAGATAAAGCCAGCCCTCGCCCGTGGGCACGTACGAGATGTCGGCCAGCCAGGTGCGGTTCGGACCCGCGGCCTCAAAGCGCTGCCCGAGCAGGTCCGGGGCGACCGGCAGGGCGTGCTGGCTGTCGGTGGTGACCGGTCGGAACCGCCGCGCGGCGATGCCGCGGATGCCATTCCGGCGCATCAGGCGCTCGATCCGGCCGCGGCTGACGGCAACGCCCTGCGCGCGCAGGGCGGCATGGATGCGCGGGCTGCCGTAGCGGCCGCGGTGGTGCTCGTGCAGGTGCTGGACCTCGGCCAGCAGCCGGCGGTTCGCGGCCGCCCGGGCGCTCTCCGGCCTGGCGCGCCAAGCGTAGTAGCCGCGGGGCGAGATGCCGAGCACCCCGCACATGACGCGGATCGGGTACTGGTTCCGGTGGTCCTCGACGAAGCGGAACCTCATCTCGGCGGTTCCGAGAAGATGGCGATGGCCTTTTTTAAAATGTCGCGTTCTTGCCGGGCCCGCTCGAGCTCGCGCTTGAGCCGCGCGATCTCGGCCGCCTGCTCGGCCGGCGAGGCGCCCTGCGGGGCCGCGGCCGGCGGAGCAGTCCTGGAGCGTGGCTCAGCACCATGGACGGCGCGCCAGTTTCGCAGCATCGACGGTTGGATGCCCAGCTCGGCGGCCACCTGCATCAGCGGCCGGCCGCTGCTCTCCAGCAACGACACGGCCTCCCGCTTGAACTCGTCCGTGAAGGCTCGTCGGGTCTTCGTCATCCTCCACCTTCCTGCTCCCTCGGGAGCTTAGCAAAGGTGTCCACGGCTTCGAGGGAGGATCAGGCTTGGCTCCGGTGCTGCTGGATCGGAAGCTCGAGCCGAAGACGCGCATGCTTTGCTTCTCGGGCTTTGCAGCGGTGCATTCCGGGCTGACGCGGACGCCGCTCTGGCCGGCCGAGCGGTTGACCCGTGCCGGCCAGAAGCGCGCGGATGTGGTTGCGAGGGTGGACGACTTCCACGCCGAGGCGCGGTTACCCGCCGACGAACGGGCCGAGCTGCAGGACTATGCGCGATCGGGCTTCGATCGCGGGCATCTGGCGCCGGCGGCCGACATGTCGAGCAAGAGCGCGCAGCGCCAGAGCTCCTCGTTGGCCAACATCATCCCGCAGGCTCCGGAGAGCAACCGCGGCATCTGGTCGGACATCGAGGGCGCGGTGCGAGATCTCGCACGCCGGGATGGCGAGGTCTTCGTCGTCACGGGCGTGGTGTTCGCAGGCGAGACGCTGCAGCGCGTCGGCGGCCGGGTCTTCGTCCCGACACAGGTCTGGAAGGCGGTCTATGTGCCGCGCAGCGGTCTCGCCGGCGCCTATGTCGTGGAGAACACGGCGTCACAGGACTGGCGGGAGATCCCGATCACCGAGCTCGCAGCGCTTGCCGGTATCGACCCCTTCCCCGCGCTTCAGGGCACGTCGAGATCGCGCCAGCAGGACCTTCCGGATCCACGCTCGCCGAGACAGCAGCGGCAGGACACGAAGCAGCCGAGCGGGAGCGGAAGCGTCCTCGAACAGTTTCTAGAGCAGCTGACCCGCTGACGAGATTGGAGCGCCGATGGCGAGGAAGTCCAGGAGCCAGGCTCAGATCGAGCCTTTCGCCAACGAGGCCCAGGTGCTTTCGGTGGGCGAGCTGACGGCAGAGAACCGGGCCGACAGGGTGTCGATCTTCGGGACAGTCGACCTCACGCGCGATCGCGCCGGCCTCGAGAAGGCGCGCGCGCTGAAGACGCTGCTCGATGCGGTGGTGGCGCGCTCGAAGCGGAGAAGGAGCTGCCGGATACCCTCGCCCCACCCAAGCCGGCCGACCGGGCGCCGAACCCATTCGGATAGAACCAAGGAGGGCTGGGGAGCGGGGAGCCTGCGCCGCCTGCTCCCCGGACCATCCAAGCGGCGCATCCGATCTGACGGCCAGCACCCAGGAAGCTCGATCGCGCGATGGACCTCACGAGACGCAATGCGCTGGCGCTTCTGATCCTGGCGGGCAGCGTGGCCTTGGCCGCCTGCACGCCAGTCGTCGTCGCACTGACACCGACACCGCGGCGTGCCCCGGCGCCGACAGGCCAGGAGGGCAAGCCTGACAACCAGGTCAAGTAGGGCGCGGGCTGGCAGCTATGGCGGGATCAGGTGCACTCTCGTGTCCGGGACCAGACGGATGCCGTCCTTTCACGAACTGCGATCCATCTGGTACCGCCACCCCTTGCTCCAGAATCAGCGCTGAGAGACGATTGTCCAGTCGTTCGGAGAACCTCCGGCGCGGCACGCAGTCATGGACCGGTCCGTCACGGGGTCAGTCTGGAGGTACGCTGTAACCTTGAGGCAGACTCCCTCTGACAGGGGACGTTCCGTCAACTCGAACCAGCCGCCGACGGAGCAGCCATCGTGTTTCGCCCACTGGCGATGAAGCTTGGGAACCGGCTTACCATTAGTGGTCGCGTGGATCCCAAGCGTCGTGTTGAGAACGTGGGAGAGCCTGGCAGGACATGAGGTGCCATAGGCCTTGAAGCCGGCGTTCGTGAGGCCCTTCTCGTAGCGTCCGAGGGCCTCCGCTACCGGGATCGGCGCTGTCTTCTCCGCCTCCTCATAGTTGGCATTCAATGCCGATGAGAAGGTGCGTGGCTTTGGCTCCCGGACCGTGTAGTCGACGACACGGGTTCGGGAATCTTTCCTCTCGGAGAGCGCGACGCTAAAGATGACGTTGCCCGCTTCGGTGACGCAAAACCACGTCTTCGAAAAATCACCGAGGTTCAGATTCGTGAACTTGCCGCCCTTGTGCTCGCAGAACTCGCCATAGGCGCGGCGGGTACCATCGATCTTAGCCTCAAGCGGCGTAAACCAGCCGGTGAGTTCGAGATAGTCGCCGCGATCCTGCGGCCGGGCCTTAAGCGTTGAGTTGATTACCTTGTCGAGCTTGTTCGAGAAGTCGACCTTTAGTCGTTCAGTAAACTCAATGGCGGTCTCGTCCTTGGACTCCATGCTCATCTTGTCCGTCGCGAGGCAGCCTGCGAGGAAGGGGAGCATAGCGACGGCAATAAGATGGCGAGAACGGAACACGATTGAAAGGCTCCTGGCTCGGTCGTCAATGTTTTATGATAATTATGAAGAACTCGGCTTAACCGTTTGCTACCGCGGTATCGAACGACCCGTTCAGTCAGGGGGCGCAGGCGGCCTCATGTTTGAGAACGCGGGATAAGCTCGGCGAGGGACCTAGAATGTCGGACCAAGCGAAGGCGATCAGGATCAACCGCGCGCCGGTGCTCGCGCTCTGGGCCGCGGTCGTGGCGGAGCGGCTTGGGCTCGAGCGCTCGGAGGCCTTGACCTTCGGACGCGCGCTGTCAGGGCTCACGGCCCACGCCAAGGGCGTCCATCTCGGGATCTTCGAGCCGACGCCGGAGCGCATCGCGCAGCGTCGCCGCGAGCTCGGCCATGGCGACGAGGTCCAGGTCGGGTTGATGGGACGAGCGATCCCGGCCGTTCACACGCCCAAGGGCCTGATGGCCGTCAGCAAGGGCAAGCCGATCGCGCCGGCCAGCGTGGAGCGATATCTCGCCGGCAAGTTCGGCGACGCCCTGGAGCCGGTGCGCGCCGCGATGGCGGAGCTCGCGGGCTCGCAGGAGCCGGCGGAGCTCGCGCGGTCGGGTTTCCGGCTCTGCGAGCAGTTCCGGCCGGCCGTGAAGCCGGGCGCCGGCGGCTGGGGACAGGAGGGCGAGCTGGACCTGGAGCGGATCAGGGCGTTGGCGAGGAGGTGAGGAGCACCTAGGCATCTGACGATCGCGCAGTGGTTAAGGCTAGCTGGCAAGGGGGACATCGCATGTCCCCCTTCCGATCCCCCGGCGTTCTTGTGTGATCGGACTAACGCAGGACGAGTCTTACCGCCCTCCCGCCAACTGCGACACTCGGCGCGGGCTTCCAGCGACGCACATTCTGCAAGGCTCTCTCCGAACCGTCGGAGGGACCCATGGAATCGATCGCTCTCCTTTCCCAGAAGGGCGGCTGCGCCAAGACCAGCCTCGCCCTGAACATCGCCACCGCAGCGGTCGCCGCCGGCCGCCGCGTCGCGATCGTCGACTGCGACAAGCAGGGCAGCAGCAAGCGCTGGCAGGAGGACCGCGAGGGACGCCCCATGCCCCTGCTGGCCCATGTCGGCAGCGACACCATCACCCAGAAGCTGCCCGAGCTCGTCCAGCGCGCCAACGCCTCCGACATCGATCTCATGATCTTCGACACGCCTCCGACGGCCGAGGACTGCTCCGCCGCGCTGTCAGGCCTGGTCGACCTGATCCTCGTCCCCTCGCAGCCGCGCACCCTCGACGTCCGCGCCATCCGCAGGACGCTCGAGCTTGTCCAGCCCGCCATCGCCGACGGCCGCGTGCACATCCTCCTGATCGTGCTGCTCATGCCCTTCTACCGCAACGCCTTCGACCTGCAGGCCGACCTGGAGGGCCTGCGCATCGCCGCGGAGGAA